>NZ_JBGDMD010000001.1:0-1234248 GCF_041679295.1 Amycolatopsis kentuckyensis
CGACTGAAGAGGCCGTCACGATCTACCGTGGGCTGGTCGACGTCGAGCCTGATCGGTATTGCGCAGACCTCGCCCACTCCCTGAGTAACCTCAAGGCCTGTCTGGAGAAGGTGGGGCGGTATCGGGAAGCCCTGGAGGCGACTGAAGAGGCCGTCACGATCCGTCGTGGGCTGGTCGACGTCGAGCCTGATCGGTATTACGCAGACCTCGCCAACTCCCTCAGCAGCCTCGGGGCCCTCCTGTGGGAGGGGCAGCAGTATCGGGAAGCCCTGGAGGCGACTGAAGAGTCGGTCACGATCCGTCGTGGGCTGGCCGAGATCGTGCCTGATCGGTATCGCGCAGACCTCGCCAACTCCCTCAGCAACCTCGGGTGGTGCCTGCGTGCGCTGGGGCGGTATCAGGAAGCCCTGGAGGCCGCTGAAGAGTCGGTCACGATCTACCGTGGGCTGGCCGCGATCGTGCCTGATCGGTATCGCCCCGACCTCGCCGACTCTTTAAAGGGGCTCGGGCTCAACCTGTGGGCGCTGGGGCGGTATAGGGAAGCCCTGGAGGCCGCTGAAGAGTCGGTCACGATCTACCGTGGGCTGGCCGCGATCGTGCCTGATCGGTATCGCCCCGACCTCGCCGCCTCTTTGAATGGGCTCGGGATAATCCTGCATGCGGTGGGCCGGTATAGGGAAGCCCTGGAGGCGACTGAAGAGTCAGTCACGATCTACCGTGGGCTGGCTGACCTCGTGCCTGATCAATATCGCCCCGACCTTGCCGGGGGTTTGAAAAACCTCGGGATCTACCGACGGGAAGTAAATGACATCGAGGGCGCACTCATCGCCGAACGTGAAGCAGTGGTGGTGTACAGAGCCTGCACTGAAAAAGATCCACAGCTATACGAAGCACGTTACCGAAGCGAACTGGCGCATCTTTGTCAGCAGTTGGATCTTCTCGGCCGCCACGATGAAGCAGTAACTCTTAGCCTCAATGCGCCAGACCCGCCCACTGGCCGCACCAACGACGCCTGAAGTCCTCCGCGTTCAGGTAACGCCCGGCGGCGGCGTATGCATATCGGTTGACGTCGCTGGACTTTCGGGCCCAATGCTGGTGGGTGTCGTCGACGTTGTAGGCGGAGAGCGCGACCAGGATTGAGTCGATCACGCTGGGGCGTGATCAGGCACTGCCCGGTCGCGGTGCGGGTGTAGTGGTTATTGGCGTAAATCCACTGCTTTGCTCGCCCGGCGTCGTCATCGCCCAACACGAGCCTGTCGTTGACGACCGTCAGCGACGACCGGGCCCATTCGACGACTGCCAGAAAGTCCGGGCCGCCGACCGGCGGGGTCCGCGGCCGCGGCCCGCGCTGCTGCGCTGGCTGCCAGGGCGATGGTCAGGAGCGCCACGGACACGATAGCCCTTATGATGCCCGCTTTCCTCCGCGATGTCGACGCAGGTCACGAAGGGCCGTTTCCGGTGGAAACACTGCTGTGGTCCTCAACCTCGACTAAACTCCGGTGTAAGACAAGTACAGGGAGCGGAATTCACAGGACCGTGCTATCTGCCCTAGCAGAGCTCCGGAAGCGCCTTCGAAGCTAGGCGGGGTGCTTGCGTGAGAACGGTGGCTATGGTGGTCGCCAACGCGTGGCCTTTGTCGGTGAGCGGGGTGATCGCGCCCCGCTCACCGGAGCGGTGCACGAGCTGCTGGCCGAGTTCCCGCTCGAGTCGCCTGATGTAGCTGGCAAGGGTCTTCGGATTGATCGCGAGCGCGGCTGCAGCGGCGGGCAGCGTGGGATGGTCACGGAGGTGGACGAACGCGATCAGGCGCTTCCACGGGCGGCCACCGGTGAGCACGGGCCGCAGCTCGGGTGGAATCGCCCCGGCCGGGCAGAGTTCGCTGTACTGCATGTTGGGGCCGGCGGGACGCACCGACAGGTTGTAGCGGCGGCACCAGCTGAGGATCGTTGCGGGGAACCTGCTGACCCGGGAGCAGGACGGGCGCCGAACCCTCATCAGCCCGCTCAATGAGACCGGCGATGGAACCCCCTGGGTTCGCGCCGGCGAAGACTCCGAGGAGGACGGGCCAGGCTTCTTCGTCGTCCCCCACGAATACTGGACTAGCGGCCTGAGCGAGAAGCTCACCTTGCCCGGCAAAGCGATGTTCCTGGTCCTCCTCCACGACACTCAGACCCCGACCACCCCCACCTTCAGCGTCGCCCTGGAGCGGATGGCCAAGTGGTACGGGATCAGCGAGCGCACCGCGGAGCGCGGCTACCGCGAACTCGACCAGGCGGGAGTACTCATTCAACGCCCTGTGAAGGTTCTCGACCACCGCCACCCTGCCGGACGGCGCACCATTCACCACCGGGCACTCAGGTCGCCATTCGGTACCCGGGACCGCCAACGCCTGCAGCGCAAGACGCGCAAAGCGGTGAAGAAGAAGGCCGAGAACGTGTCGAAGGCCGGAGGTGCCCAATGACCGGCACAACGGGCGACGCCTCGCGTGACGACCAGCCTCAACCCCCGGAAGCGACGAATCAGACCACGCTCGGCGCCTTCACGGGCACCGCGTTGGCCGCGATCGTGGTGGCCGTGCTGCAGTTCTTTCAACCCACGATCGCCGGCGACTCGTGGACCCCATGGATCCGGGCCGCGCTGGGGGTGGCCGTGCTGACCCTCGCAATCGTCGCCGTTGTCTTGGTCGCAAAGCTGGTGTGACCGCCCCTCGGTTCCCTGCCACGCGGCGAAAATTCTTGGCTCAACCAAAGATCGTTTCGCGTCGGGATACGGTCATGCCGCCGCCTCGCGCGCCAACAAGCTGAAGTCAAGACCAACTTCAATGCTGCCGCAGCTTCGGATGCGACCTTCGCGGCGACGCGACGTGGGGCGGACTGAGGTGAACGGTATTCGGGGTGGCGTCGTGGTCCGGATAGCTACTGGTAGTCGCCTTCTACTGTCCATCGCGGATTCGAGGCGGCGTCGGCCCTGAGCAGTAACGCGTCGTCGTCGTCGGTTCCTTCCACCACCACCTGGACCCGCACGATCGCCGGCCTGCTCCGGCTAGGTGAAACGGCTCGAACCGGCCACGGCCCGGCCGACGCGAGGACCCGGCGCGGAGGCCCGTCGCCGATCACGATCGTGGCCGGCGAGTGGGTGAGTTCGCCGCGCTCGTTACAGCGGACGACGTCGCCTGCTGCGTCGAGCACGGACACCGATGCCGGGCAGGACGGTACGAGCGCCGGTGACGGGGTTGGCAGGCGTCCCGGCCACGGCCGGTCTTCGAGAGTGGGGTGTCGTGGTTCGCCCCACGGGACGAGCCGGACGCGCTCGGCCGGTCCGCGGCCGCCGTCCAGCAAAGGCGTGTACACCGCGTCCGGCCCGAGCAGGCCCTGGATCCGGACCAGCGCCCGGTCGGCGCGCTCGGCGGCGTCGGCGTCCTGGCCCATCGATCCCAGCTGCAGCTGCAGCGCGTTCCCGCCGACGACCTCCTCGGGATCGAGCGTGAGTCGCACGATCCCGGCGCTGGGGCGGTCGCGGACGCGGACGGTGAGCCAGCCCTCGCACTGCCACCGGACCCGGTCCGCGGTGGTGCGGGCGGTCAGCGGCTCGGCGCACCGCCACACCCGCACCCGTTCCTCCCCGGCGTCGGTGAGCGCGGTGATCGCCAGCCGGGTGCAGGCAAGCCCGTGCCGGGCGAGTCCGGCGAAGAACCGCTCGCCGAGGGTTTTGGCGACGAACGCGGCCTCGTCGACCCGCTCCAGCGGATGCTCGAACGTTTCGGTGATCGCTAGGTCTGGCGGGAGCGCGCGGCGCACCGGCGGCCGCTGCGCGAAACCCCGGGCGATCCGGTGCGCGGTGATTGCGTCCAGGGGGAAGCGGCCGGCGACCTCGCGTTCGGTGAGCGCGGCGAACGCGCCGAGGGTGCGCAGCCCGAGGCGCTGCAGCAGCCCGACCAGCTCACCGCGCTCGTCGCCTGGCTGGTCCAGCTCGGCGACCGACAACGGCGCCAGAAAGGCTGCGGTGCCTCCGGGCGGGACGAAGGCGGCGCGACGGGTGGCGAGGGTCGCGGCGAACAGGCCGTCGGCGACCCCGGCCTGGCACTCGACGCCGGCGTGGGCTTCGACCTCGGTGAGCTGCAGCTCGGCGAGGGCTTCTTCGCCACCGAAGTAACTCGCCGCGCCGGCGACCGGGACCGCGACGATCCCGGCCGGACCACCTCGACCCCGACCGCATGGGCCTCGACGGCGGCGGCGACGGGTTCGAACAGCCGGGCATCGCGGTCCGGGTTGTGCTGGTGCACCACCAGCTCCGGGCACCGGGCCTGGGCATCGCGGCGGCGCATCCCGCGCACGATCCCGCTGCGGCGCGCCGCCGCGGAGCAGGTGACGACGCGATTGGCGGAGAACACCGCGGCCGGAGCCAGGGGCGGGGTCCCGGCAGCGGCGCCGGCGGCGACGACCGGCCAGTCTGGGCACCACAGCACCAGCAACCGGACCGCGTCGCCGCTCACCCGGCCACCTCGGCCAGCCGCCGCGCGGTACGGGGCTCGCCGGGGGCGACGCCGCCGCCTGGCCCGGGTAGCAGCAGCGCGGCGGTCCGGGGCGCGCGGCGGCGCCGCGGCCGCGGCAGGTGGCGACGAGTTCGCGGGAGTGCAGGTAGCCGGAGCCGCCAGCGTTGATGCCGTGCCAGCGGCGCTGGGACACGGTCAGTTCGAGGTCGGCGCCGGGCCAGGGTGTGGTGCTCAACAGGACGGCGCCGCGGTTGCGGACGCGTCCGGCCAGCCGGCGCGCGAGCTGCGGCTGTACGCCATGGGGGGCGACGGGGCCGAGCACGACCAGGTCGAAGCCATCGATCAAGGCGGAGAGGACGGCGACGAGCTCGGTGCCGGGGTCGGGAATCAGGGCGAGGCAGTCGAGGTCGACGCCGAGTTCTGCGGCGGCGGCGACACCGAGGTCGGGTATGCCGGTGATCGCGGCCCACGACCCGGCCCGGGTCGCCTCGGCTAGCAGCGCGATGACCAAGGCGGCCGACCCGGCGACCGTCACGGTGGTCCCACGGCGTAGGCCGCCTGCCGGCAGCAGCCCGGCCAGCGCGGGGGAGACCGGCAGCGTCCCGCCGGGCGCGTCGGGCGTCTCCGAGCTGGGGGTGGCTAGCTGCGCGGCAGTCCGAACGCCGGGGAGCGCGGCGAGCCCAGCCACCGCCTCCGCTAGCGCCACGCTGCACCTCCAGCACCACGAACACGCACCGGAGACACCCGCGGGATGAAGCCACGGGCGACCCAGAAGCTCGGATAGAACTTGTGTTCGAATATTGAGAGATCTCGACTTCTCTGTCAAGTTGGGCCGCGCAGGTACGGCCAAACGGCTCGCTATCGCAGCACCGCCAGGGGAGGCCGCCGCGATGTCGAACACCACCGAAGCCGTCGAAAACTGGCTACTTTCGCGGATCGCCGACGACGAGGTCGCCGATCGGGCAGCCGCGGAACTCAGCCGAGCGAGTGACGGTGCGGTCAGCGCACCGGGAACCCCTCCGGGTCGTTGCCTCCGCCGCGTTTGCGGCCCAGCGCCCTCAGGAAGGCGTCCTCCCCCGGCGTTGGCGCTCGGGCGATGATGCCATCCGCCGCGATCTGCAGGCGCAGCGAGTGCGCGCGGTTGGCGTTCGGAGTGCCGTCAGGACCGTCGAGCACGTCCAGCACGATCCGGCCGGTCGGGGTCTTGGGGTCATCGGCGGTCCGGACGTACCAGCTCGACACCGAGCCCAGGAGGATGTAGCCGTGCCAGTTGCGATGCCGGATGGCCCGCCGATGCTCTTGCCATCCGCGGAACTGCTTGTAGATCCACACGATCACGCCGGCCACGATGGACAAGCCGCTGAGGATCGTGGCGATCCAGGCGCCGTCTTGGAGCAGGCTCGGTTCGGGCACGCTGTTCATGGCGCACAATCTGCCAGCTCGCCCGATGAAACGCCCTGGGACCTCAGCCGAGCCAGGTGACGTCGAGAACGTCGACGCGCTCCTGGTCCTCCAGCACCAGGTAGGTGACCAGTTCGCGGCCATCCGCGAAGGGCAGCTGCCGCATCGGACTCTTGGGCTTGGCGAGGTTGTACGGCGGGCCGCTCAGCGGCACCAGCTCGAGGAGGTCGTACACGGCGGCCAGCTCGGGCACGACGTCGTCGGGGAGCGCGTGGATCTGGTCGAGGACGCGCGGGTCCGTCTCGATGCGGTACGCCAACAGGGTTCTACCGGCGGAACAGCGCCCGCATGTCGGCGAGCGACACAGCGCCAGCGGGGGCCTCGCCGGTAGCGAGGGTGCGCTCGGCCTGCTGGAGCATCGCGCGGTGCGCGGCCGGGTCGGCTTGTGTCTGCCGGGCGATGGCCCGCCAGTTCTCCAGCGTCGCGACGACGGCCTTCAGGCTGCGAGTCTCCCCCGCATCGGCCAGCGCTACCTGGTACGCGGCGTCGAAGGCGTCGCGCTCCTCCGGCAGGAGGGCAGCCCAGATCGCCCGGGCGAATCCAGCTCGCCGGGCTCGTGGTGCGCGGCCGCGGTCACCCGCTCACCATAGCCTGCCCGGCGGGGGCCCGGGTTACCGTCGAGCCCATGAGCACGCCGAGCAGCCCCGACCCGGCCGCCGACACGGTGTGCCCGGGGTGCCACAGCGGCGACTTCCCCGACTTCGACCACTTCGTCCAGGCGCGCGCGATTGCTCCGGAGGACGTCGGCGCCGCGTTCGGCGCGTGGCTGAACCTCACGGCGGGCTGGGACGGCGACCAGGACCAGGTCGTGCTTGGCCACTAGCGGCGGCAACGGGCCGCCGTAAACCGCCGCGACGCCGGCTACGGCCGCCGCTCCCCCGTCCGGGAGCCGTACGCCGGGTACGCGTGACGCGGCGGCGCTACGAGAACCAGGACAGCACGGTGGGCGTGACCGCGTTGACGACGATGCCGGAGATGAAGGCGATCACGAGGGCAGCCCACCAGTAGATCGCGTTCGCTCGCCCTTGCCGCTGGAACTGCCTGCCTACGAGGTCTTCGACAGCCTTCGCTTGCTCCGCGTTGAGCGACGCCAGTTTCTCGTACCGGTCGGCGTCCGCCTCGGCCTGTTCGAGCAGCTTCGTTCGAGTGGCCAGGTCGTCTTCGAGTGCGCGAAGCAGTGTGCTGGTGCGGGTGAGGTGGTCCTTGACCTCGGTGATTCTGTCTCGGTACGTCACCTCGCCTTCCTCCCGGCGCGAACGTGCCTCTGCTCTCCAGAACGTCAGTGCGCCGCTTCCTGCCGCCACGGCAAGGACTCCGCTGAGGGCGATCCAGGCAGGAGGCGATTCGGAGGGTGAACCGCCGGTCGTCATGCTGTTCACGACGAGGCCGACCCCGACCATGACGGCGGTGAAAAATGCGGTCAATAGCAGCTGCTGGACGTTGCGCTTCGCCCGGCGCAGTCGTCGCCGTGCTGCGTCGCGAGAATGCTCAGACGGCATCGGCACAGTTTCGTCTACCGGAGAGGGAACGGGTTCCTGGGGTCGCGGTTGACCTGCACGGTGATCTCGGCGACTTCGGCGGCCCCGGCCGCGTCGAACGGCGCGTACACGTTGTCCACCTGCACCATCCCGCTGATCCGGGCCCGGTGAGCATCCAGCCGCCGGTCGCGTCGAAGCTGATGGCGAGCTGGCCGTCGCCGTTGACGCCCAGTGCCGGGCTGGTGTCGACGCGCGGGAGCGCGAGCAGCAGCTCCTTCGGGCGCTCGACGGTGACGTTCCAGTTCGCCACCAGAGCGTCCTCGACGCGCTGGAGCAACGCGACGAGCGTCAGCCGAGATCGTCCCGAATGCCGGAGACCGATCCGCGCTGTGTCATGCGCCTCGCCGAGCCGATCGAGTTACCGGCGTTGATCATGAAGGCGTCTATGGTGGCATTGACGCGTACGCGTCAAAAGGGCAAAGGCTCGGCGAAGCCCGCTCGATGAGCGAACTTCGCCGAGCGCGGACAGCCAGGTGACCGACTAGCGCGGGTACAGGTTCGCGAGGCCTATGAGTACCGGCACCAAGGCGGCCACCAACCCGGGCACCGTCACGGAACCCGTGATCGTGACGGTGACCCGGCACTTCCAGCTGTCACGCCGTCGATCCCGACGTGAAGTCAAGACCAACCGCCTTCCTTTCCTCTCCGAAGCACCATCGAGCGGAAGCTCGATGAAGCCGAGGCTCGGAGTGCTCCCTCGACTGCAGTACGAGGCAGCAGAACAGGTCGGCCCTACAAGTAGACCCGTGTTCGAGCTGTGACACGCGCTCCGACACGCCCACGCGGTTCAGCGAATCGCAGTGGGTCGCCGCGCTAGGTCACGTGGGCTCTGGCGGCGAGTTCGCGATCCCCGGCAGGCTGGCGCCGCGGTAGTCGCGCAGGTCGCGGACGAGGCAGCGCAAAACTGCACTCCGTTCACGCTGGCAGAAGCCACCTGGACCAGCCGATCCCCGGTGACTGTATGGGTCGGAACGGACACGAAGTTGTACAGCGAAGACATGCCGGGTCCGGACTGCACGGTCAAGCGGTTCTGACCCGGGTACTGGCCGTGCTGTTACGGGGGCCGACGTACTGGAGCTCGCTGACAGCCAGCGCGCGTCACCCGCGAGATCACCCGGTCGAGGCTTGGTGTCGCCGGCGGACGACAGGCACTGTTGAGCGAGTGGAATCGCGCGAGATTCGGGTTCGGTTGCCGATCGACGTGCCGCCAGGACGGTACGCGGCGATCGTGCACGCGGTCGCCGGAGTCCTCGACGCTGCCGGCGTCGTCGCCGCATCCTCGATCGTCGTGGATCACGTCGCCCGCGATACGGAGCTAAACACCGCGTTCGACCAGTTCAGCGCCGCGTACCCGTGGAGCGACCGCTGATCGGGCGGGTCGGGTGAGAGCATCGCGTTCTCAGCTCAGTGCGTCGGCGCGGTCCACGTCGCGACCCAGAGGACGTCGTCGTCCTCGACGGCGTCGGGACGCGGCGGCGTCAGCGGGCGGCCGTCGGCGAGCAGGTCGAGGCGGGTCACCTCGGCGTAGGTGTAGCGGGTCGCTGAACGCGCCAGGTGCGGGCACACCGCATCGGCGACTGCGAGGCAGCGCGGGTGCAACGCGGTGTCGGAGACCACTCTGGCGCCGTCGAGGACGACCAGGGCTCTGGTGGGCAGCGGTTCGCCGCAGACTTGGCACAGCGAGGCGTCCTGGGCCAGGGCTTGGCGGGCGCCGTCCAGCAGCCGCCACCAGGGCTTCCCGTTCGACACCGGCGTCACCCACGGGTGCGGACGACCCTCGACAAGTGGCCGCGGCCAACCGGCTCCGGGGGGCGGGGCGGTCCTCGCCGCGGCGAACGCGGGCTCGTTGCGCTCGCCAGAGCGCCACCGGCGATCCTGCGGCGAAGCATTGCGGGTTGGTGCAGAGGAGCTGGTCGTGCAGTTCGGGGTCGTGCGCCAGGTCGCTGCGGCAGTCCCGGCACCGGAATGCCGCGGGCCCCATCGAGGTCGGCGTGGCGGCGGACCCGTTTGTCGCCGTGCCCGCGTCCCCCGAAGTTCCGGTGGCGTCCTCCGGCGCGCGGCCGGTCGAGACCGAGGCCGCGGGGGTGAGACCGGCGATGTCGTATTCGTCGTCGTTGGCCAGGTCGCAGCCGACGAGGTCGACGCGTTCGTGACGGGGGACGGCGTAGATGAGGGTCGGGGAGCCGGCTGTGGTGTAGTGCGGGCACACGGCCGCGGTCAGGCGCGCGCACTTGAGCGAGCACACGGCGCCGCCGTACATCTCGACCAACGTGCCGATCTGGTTCGCCGGCGCCAGCACGTACACGACGTCCGTCCGCGGTGCGCCGCAGACCTGGCAGAGGTCGCCGTAGCGCATGCGCGCGGCGCGATCGTCGTCGAACTTCCACGGATCCCACCCAGCCCGGCGTTCACCGTCGTTCGCGGTCGCGGCGAGCCACGGTTGTGGGCGTGCCCGCGGACGCTGGGGGAGCGGGGCTCCGGTGTTGTCGAGGTCGGCGGTGCACTGCATGCGTGGCCTCGGCCACCGCCCCGCGCCCGCCTCGTCCACTGCTGTGCCAGCACTGTCGTGCTGCCCGGCTTCGGCTGTCACCGCCGCGGCCTGCCCTTCACTCCGGATGATCGGCAGATAGCTGCCCGGTGCCGTGCGGGGTGGCCGGTGCGTCCCAGCGGTCGCGGATGATGGTGGCCAGTTCGTCCAGGTGCGCTCGGGCGTCGGCGGCGGACTGAGGGTCGGCGGTCTCGAAGAGCCGATCGAGTTCGAGGAGCGTGGCGTGCGCCTGGCTGGCGGCCTGCTGCGGCGGCGCCGGCTCAGCCCTCAACCATTCCTCGCCCCACAGGGCGGACCCGGCCTGGCTGATGGCTGAGCGGAAGATCAGTTCCTCCACCTTGTCCGCGGTCAGGTCGAGTTGTGTCGCCCATGACGTCAGCAGCGCGAGGTAGCGGTCGTATGTCGAGGGTCGCCAGTCGTCGATGTTCAGGCGCGTATGTGCGTGGGTGATCAGCCAGCGGCGGACGACGGCGTCGAGGATCGGAGTGCTGGGGTGCTGGGAGAATTCGGCGGCGGTGACGAACCGCAGGTACTTGGTGCCGAAGGCCACGCCCAGGTAGCGCAGCCGCTTGTCGGCGAGGTCGCGGAAGGCTGCGGCTCCGCCGTGGTCTTGGGCGATGCGTGCCACCTCGGCCAATCGTTCGGCGGCGCGGGTGTTGTCGGTCAGTACGCGGGCTGTTCGCCAGGGCCCGTACCCGACCGGTCCGTAGCCCCAGATCATCGCGGCCAGGAAGGCCTGCTCGGCGCCCTCGGCGGTCCTGGCGTGCGCGGTGTGGCGGGCGGCTTCGGCGCGGTCGATCGGCTCGGGCAGCGCGCTGAGGAACGCGTGGTGCTGCGGGAAGGACCGGAGCCACGATGGACGCGACCAGCTTGAGGGCGGCTGCGGCGGTTTGCCGCGTGCCCGCCATCGCTGAACGGCGGCTGCAACGCGTCGGGAGCTGCCGTGTCGGGAAAGTTGGTCACGCGTCCCCCGTTGCTTGCCGGTGTGAGGTCGTGGTTGGAGTCAGTTCGTCGGAGTGTAGGTCGTCGAGTGGTCCGGGTTTTCTGGCCTATATCGGGAATTGCGAAGGTCGGTATCCGGTTCCTCTGGCGCCGCCGTGTTGAGCCGAGGTGGTGAAGCGCCGGCCAGGCGCCACTGCACTGCCTCGCGCAAGGCCGCGATCACGGTCTCGTCGTCGGCGAAGCTGGGCGAGGCGCCGAGCGGCACCCAGGTCTGGCCCACCGGCCGCCCGCCCGTCGTCCACACGCACGACGCTGATCCCCGAGTAGCGCACGACTTCGCTGCCTGGCTCGGCAGAGACATGGACTTCGCGGCTGGCGGCGACCAGCCGCACTAGCCGTTCGCCCTTCATGTGTCCCACCTCCGGCTCGTTCGACGGGATCATCGCGCTTCGATCATCATCGGTAGCAGGTTCTCCTTCGGAGGTGGCATGGGTCGCGTGCGGCATTAGGGCGGGCGGAGGGAACCGGATGCTGTGGGCTCAACGTCCGGCTGCTCGGGGAGACACGGCGTCGTGCGACGTGAGGCGTGCCGTGCAGTCGCGGCGGGGCTGGAAAATGGCCGGGGTCGGCGGCAGTCTCGGGGGAGGGAAGCTGCCGCCGGTCCCGGGCCCGCGGCGGATGCCGCAGAGCCCATGTCGACCCGCCGTCCCTCGCTGTTACGCACTCGACGCGCCGCCGAGAGCCCCGAGCCGTGGTCCGGACCAGGAACGCCGCCGCGAGTGCGGCGTCGGCGGCAGGCTGGGCGAGTGTGCCGGGCTCGCCCCCTACGCGAGCCCGGCACACCGTTTCCCCTGGTGGCGTCCGGCGGCTCCCCAGCCGTCGTGGACACCGGTCCCCGCGCGCGGCCCCGACAGCCGCGCACGTCGGTGAAACCGGGAGCAGGGTGGTCGGTGACGAGATTGCAGATCATGAACACCCGGTCGGGGGATGCTCGATCACCGCGCCCAGCACTGCTTGGCGCCAGTTTCCGCTGGTGAACTGAAGGGCGGTGGGATGACAAGGTCGCGCGGCCGGTTACGGCAGCCGAGGGTGCGGCTGCTCTATCCGGGTTACCGTGGTGACCTGCGACGACGCACAGCCTGTCAATCATCGGGAGCAGGTGGCCGGGACGGAGGCGGTCATGGCGACACAAGGCGACCCGGCCGGCGGGGTGCCGGCCTGGATCGAGCCCATGCTCGCGACACCCGACGGCGGCAGGCTCCCCTCGGGGCCGGAGTGGGCGTACGAGTACAAGCTGGACGGCTACCGCGCCTGCATGCGCATCGCCGCCGACGGCACGACCGTGCTGACCAGCCGCAACGGCATCGACTTCACCGACGAGTTCGCCGACCTGGCCACCGTCCTTGCTCCCGCGCTGGGCGGGCAGGACGCCGTGCTGGACGGCGAGGTCGTGGCCTACAGCCCGGCCGGCCGGATCGACTTCGAACGGATGCAGGAACGCCGCGGCCGATACCAGACCCACCGCAGCTCCATCCGCCGCGACGACCCGTTCGCATCCGACATCGAAGTCCGGCTCATCCTGTTCGACCTGCTGCACCTGGCCGGTCAATCCCTGCTCGCCGAGCCCTACGACGAGCGCCGCGCCCGCTTGGCCGCGCTGCCGATGCCCGACCCGTACCGGGTGTCGGTGGTACGGGCGTTCACGTTCACCGAGCTGGACGCCGAACGCCGCACCCCCGCCAACCTGCTTGAACATGCGTCGGCCGCCGGTTATGAGGGCCTGGTCGCGAAGCGCCGCAGCGGGACGTACCAGCCGGGCCGGCGCAGCGACGGCTGGCGTAAGCACCCGCTGATCCGCACCACCGAGGTCATCGTCTGCGGCTACCGTCCGGGCCAGGGCCGCATCGCCGGCCGGATGGGCGGCCTCGCGCTCGGCGCCCCCGACCCCGACACCGGCGACCTGGTCTACATCGGAGACGTGGGGACAGGGTTCAGCGAGGCCGACCGCTCCCGTCTGCAAGCCCGCCTTGAGCCCCTGGAGCGACGGACGCATCCGTTCGCGGTCGCGCCGCCCCGAGCGGACGTCGCCCGGGCCCGCTGGGTCGAACCCGAGCTCGTCGGCGAAGTCGTGTTCCGCACCTTCACCAGCGCCGGCCGCGTCCGGCACACCGCCTGGCGCGGTCTACGCGAGGACCGCGTCCCCGACGAGGTCGTCGCACCCGGTCCTGTGCTGGCATCGGCCGAGACGGCGGCGGCACCAGACCTGGCGGGCACCCCTGCCCCGGTCGGGGCGGCTGCCGCGCCGACCGCAGCACCGACGGCCACCCCGAGGAAGAAAGTCACGGTGCAGGCCGGAAACCGGCGTCTGACCCTGTCCAACCTCGACAAACCGCTCTATGCCGACGGGTACACGAAGGGCGAGGTGATCAACTACTACTCGCACATCGCTGACGTTCATCCGCTTCCCCGACGGCGTCGGGGAGGGCAAGCAGCAGTTCTTCGAGAAGAACGTCCCCAACGGCGCCCCGGACCCGCATCTCACGGCGGACGGCGTCTACGGGGCCGGTACGGAAAGCGTGGTGCGTGAGTTCCAGCGCCGGGCCGGGCTCGTCGCCGACGGTATTGCGGGTCCGCGCACGCTCACGGCTCTGAAGCTCTAAGAATAGGCCGGTCTGACAATTCTAATCATTATCAGACCGGCCTATTTCGCTACTCGTTACTAACCTTGTTTGCCTCTTCCGGCGGCTCTTTGTCAGGTTCCAAAGTCTCCTTCGTAACCTTCGGCGTCGCGTCCACTCCCGGCGTTTTACGTCCCGCCTTGACGGTAAGCCACGTCTTGAAGCTCATCTCCATTTCAGCATCGTATTTGTACGTAAGAAATAGCGCGCCAAGCAGTATTGCGCCAACTGACAGTATTTCGTAGACCGTCTCCAATAGCATTCCTTCGGGGACGCCCCCACCAACGCGCCGCGCCGCGCGCCTTATCGCAGGCAAGCGTAGTCGCCGGACAGCGCCGGGCACAGTCGCCTAATCGAGCCGCGCGGACGCCTACACGTAGTGATTTATTCAGACATTCGGCCGGGGAAGTTTCACCCCATCGAGCGGGACGGTTCCCCCTTTGATCCTCACTCCCAGCTCAAACGACCGTCACAAGTTGGTAACGGATACGGCCGAACGGGTAACGGTTGCCGGATGTCCCCTGGGAGGCCGTCACCGCCACTGAACACCTCAGAAGCAGTCGACAAAAGGGGGGCAGATGACACGAAGGTCGGTCGGCATCGTCGGCCGGATGAGATCAGGCAAGGACACCGCCGCCACCGTGCTCGTCCAGAACTACGGGTACACGCGGTTGGCCTTCGCCGACCCGCTCAAGGCCATGGCCTACGCCACGAGTCCGATCCTGCACGAGGGAGACCGGCTCGCCGACGCGGTCGACCGGCTCGGCTGGGAGCGGGCGAAGGACTACAACCCCGAGGCCCGCCGGTTCCTTCAGCGGCTCGGCGTGAGCGCGCGAGACACCCTCGGGCCGGACGTGTGGATCACGGCCCTGACCGACCGCATCCGCCGGGTCCACGGCCCCGTGGTCGTCCCGGACGTGCGGTTCCAGAACGAGGCGGCGGAGCTGCGCGCACGCGGGTTCGTGATCCTGCGCATCCGGCGGCCGGGCCTGTCCGATCTCGACCCGCACGTGTCCGAAACCGAGTCCGACGCCATGGCTGCCCACGGTCCGGCTGCCCAGCACGGGCACCCACTCCGGCCGCGGCGGGGGCGTCATCGAGTACGCGCTGCTGGAGGAACTGCCAGCGTTGGTGTGGGCAGCGAACATGGCCGCGCTCGAACTGCACGTCCCGCAATGGCGCGTAGATCCCGACTGTGGACGGTGCCCGCCGGATCGGCTGGTGTTCGACCTCGACCCTGGTCCCGGGACGTCGATCGTGGACTGCTGCCGGGTCGCTGAACGGCTGCGTGAGCTGCTCGACGCCGACGGGCTTACCGCGTTCGCCAAGACCTCCGGGTCGAAGGGGATGCAGCTGTACTGCGCGGTGACCAGTGACGACCCGGCGGCGCCGTCAGCCTACGCCAAGAAACTCGCTCAGCAACTGGCTCGCGAGACGCCGCCGTCGGTCACCGCGGTCATGGCGAAGAACCAGAGGAACGGCCGGGTGTTCATCGACTGGTCTCAGAACAACCCGGCCAAGACCACCGTCGCCCCCTACTCCTTGCGCGGCCGCGACCGTCCGACCGCATCGACACCGGTCACCTGGGCCGAAGTTGAGCAGTGCACACACGTAGCGCAGCTGACGTTCACGGCCGACGACGTCCTCGACCGCGTCCAGCGCCACGGCGACGTTTTCGCCCAGCTCGGCAATACTACGGCGCTGCTTCCTGCCTGATGAGATTCAGATTCATCATCGCCTCGGGGCGGGGCCTGCAGTGCCTGGCCAGGTGGGACGAGCCGGTGTGGATCGACCTGCTACCACTGGCCACGTGTTCCGGAGCCGGTCACTGCGCCGTCGATGCTGGTGGCCGAGTCGTGGACTGCTCGCCCAACTCAGTTCCGTTTCTGTCGATCTTCTAGGACGGTCTCGGCTAGGTGCACGTCTACCGGCCGCTGGTTGAGTGCCGCGAATGCGGTGACCCGGAGCAGCGCGCCCTCCAGCTCACGGATATTGGGTCCAACCATCTCGGCAAGGAACTCCAGTACCTCGCCGGGCACCGCCAGCCTGTCCTGCGCGGCCTTCTTCCGGAGGATCGCGGTGCGCGTCTCCAGTTCGGGCGGCTGGATGTCGGTGATGAGGCCCCACTCGAACCGCGTCCGCAGCCGGTCTTCCAGCGTCTCGAGGCGCTTCGGCGGGCGGTCGGAGCTGACGACGATCTGCTTGTTCGCGTTGTGGAGAGTGTTGAAGGTGTGGAGGAACTCTTCCTGCGTACCCTCTCTGCCTTCCAGGAACTGGATGTCGTCGACGAGCAGGATGTCGATGTTGCGGTAGCGGCGCTGGAACTCGACCTTGCGGTCGTCGCGCAGCGAGTTGACGAAGTCGTTCGTGAACTCTTCAGTCGAGACGTACCGGACGTGCATGCCGGGGAAGAGCCGTTGCGCGTAGTGGCCGACCGCGTGCAGCAGGTGCGTCTTGCCGAGCCCGGACTCACCCCAGATGAAGAGCGGGTTGTACCCGCGGGCCGGCGCTTCGGCGACGGCGACCGCGGCCGCGTGCGCGAAGCGGTTGGACGCGCCGATGACGAACGTGTCGAAGGTGTACTTGTCGTTCAGCTTAGCTGTCTGCGGCTGCGCCCACGCGGTGTAGGGCTGGCCGGCGATCGGCTGCCCGGAGAACGTCGGCCAGATTTCATGCACTCCGACCTGAAGGTCACTGTCCTCTTCAACCTGCTTCCCGGTCGATTCGGAGGGGGGCTCGACGTCAAATTCGCTGGATGACCAGTTATCCGAGTTATCCGGGCGGACTTGGTCGTGGGCTGCCGCTGTGGCTTCGTTGGTGGAACCCGCGGTCTCGATGACTGTCCGCATGTGTGCCTGGCTGGCGGGCTGATGCCGGTCGACAGCGTCCGGCCACTGGGCCGTTCGCCGGATCGCGGCAAGATCATCGGTGTGGTTTTGTAGCAGTTGACTGGTTTGATCAAGCCAAGCGTTCAGCTGATCGGGAGAGCCATTTTCGACTGGGGCTTCTAGCGTGTTGTCGGGGGTAGCTTCGGTTGAGGAAATATCCTCAACGGGATCATTGGTGATCTCTTTCAGTTGTACTCTTAGATCATCGCTGTGTTCGCGTAGAGCTTTAGCAATCATCTCGGCCTCGATCGCTTTCCTGCGTGCGAGGTCGATCTGATGCCGTATTCGTTGGGCAACACCTTCTGTGGCTGCATGCTCTTCTCTCGAGGAGGCGACAAGTTCTGCTGCCTGAGTTGCGCGGCCTTCGTGGCCAATTCCGGTTAACATGTAAGAGCTGTGATCAAAGGTGGCGATATCCAGCCTGTGTTGCAGATCGACGGTTACGTGCAGCAGGACTAGGACTATCTTCTGAAAGCCGTCTCGCTCCTGAATGGCTGCCGCGCGGGCCCTTTCTGTTTGCAACAGTTCTGCCTGTAGTCCTGCAATGCGTTCATATAGCGATGTGGCATCGACTTGCCGTCCTCGCGATTTGCGAGTCTGCTCTGAAGGTTTGGTGCGGTGAATAGTGGCGCACAGCGACGTCATTCGATCGGCTGGGATTCGAGCTTGCTCGTCGGTCTTGCCTAGCTTTTCTTGCCAGAGGTATAGGTATGCCCTGATAAGTCCGGCGGGAAGAATTCCTCGCTGCCACTGCATGACCTCGCTGAGGCGTTTAGGATTTACTTGTCCTGCGCCCGACAGCACGCTGAACTTACGGCACTCGTCAGGTTCCGTGTCGGCCCAGCGCTGGGCGACTGCCACGTTGCTCAAGCTTGCTTCATGTCGCATCTCGTATAACAGCGCGGTCAACTGGACCGCTTCTGGGCCGAACCTCTCAGTGAGGTCAGGCTCGTTGATCTTCGGGCGAGCACCGCCCTTGTTGCTCCGCTCGCTGCCGACCACTGTCGACCCCCGTACCCCACTGGACGCGCAGTTGTCCGCGATGGATAGCCGGACAACACCACACCTCGCTACAACGTGAACATGCAGAGTAGCCGAAGGGTACAAGTCAGGCGCCGGCCTGGGGCGCGCTCCCTCGGCGCCGATACCGACAAGCCGAAGAAGGACCCTGTGAACTACCGTGATTGTGAGACCGACGATGTCAGCGGTTGCTCACAGTGTGGTCACCCAACCCGTCAGGCAGACCACACTCGACCGTGGTCGAATTTGGCACGTTTGGTGCTCACCAACAGAGAAGCCAGCCGCAACACGGCTTTACTGCTAGTAATCGTGGCAGTTCCACTAGTGATTACGGTCGTAGCCGTAACATCGATCCTAACCAACATCATCCTGGCTGGCGTTCTGAGCGGCGCCGTAACCGGATCGAACTGGTGGTCACGGCGCCGAACGCAACGCGAACTGCCACAGTATTCGCATCCCTGTCGGCACTCTACCGACCGGCGGTCGAGGTAGTTGGCAGCGTCTGGGCGAGTCGAGCCAGTTCACCTTCGCCGCCGGCGGCGGGGTGGACCCGGCCGCGCTGGCTGCATTGCTCGCGGAGGTCGCTCCTGCCTCGGCTCGCGCCGCGAACGCTCGCAAGTTGAGGAGCTTAGCGCGGTCGCCGGGTCAGTCCGGGTAGTGCCCGCCCAGCCGCTGCCAGTGCTCGACCAGTTGCTGGCGCACGGGCGCTGCTAGTACATCGGCCAGGTCCTCTTCGGCCTCTCGGGCGATCTTCTCGGTGCTGGCTCGGACCTCCTCGTCGAGCTGGACTCCTGACTCAATATGTCCAGGGAACATCTGCTCGATCATCTGCATACTCGCGCTCGTACGGAGATTCGCCTGCGCTTCGTCGAGAGCGAGCTGACCACTGCGCAGCTCGTCGGCTCTTCCGAGGTCCAAGGTGTAACGGACGTCCACAACTAGGCCTGAGTTGGACGAAACGCCGTGACGAACGGCGATTCGCAGAAGGTCTTCGCTGAAGACGCGTGCTTCGGTCGGTGCCCAAGGCAGCCTGTCGAAGTCGGCCTCCGGATGCCGGCGACTGAGCTCGATCGTGTTGCCGGGAAGGTTGCACCACGTGAGGTTGGATGGCGGACGCAGACGGTAAAGCATGGACGAGACCCTACAGGCAGCTTTCCCAGGGCTTGCTGCTTCTCGAGCGCGGCGGGCGTAGGTTTACCTGGGCGCGGGTGAATTCGCGGATGAGAGCAAGGCGTCTGCGACTCCATGCACATGACCAACCTTTGTTCCGACCTGACCGCTGCTGAGCTTGCTCGTCGTGGACCCGACGACGTGACTGTTACCTGCATCGCGCGCAGGAGGGCGACCCCAGCGGCTGACGGGACGCCTGCTTAGGGGGCCGTGAGGTCGCCCGGGGCGACGCCGTTGGCGGCGAAGAACTCGTCACAAGCCCGCTTTAAAGCCTCATGCTGGTCCCCGGCGCCATCAACCAGGCGCACCAAAGCCGCCTCTGCGGCGTTGGACAACCCGTAGTCCGTAGCTTTCTCCTGAGCATTCCAGATCGCCTTGCTGACACTCTTCGCGTACTTGTCGAAGGCGTCGATCGCGGTCATGAGCGTCGGCGACGAAGGCTTATCCACGCGGATCTTGTTCACCGCAGTGTCCCACTCAGACTCGGCGCGACCGAGAAGGAGAGGCGGTATTATGCCGAGGACCAGGCCTGGCCGTCTGACCTGGACTTGGTACTCGATGACAGCCGCGACGCCACTGCGGAGTTCGTCTTGCAACGCCTCGGCCGCGACTCGGACCTCGTGCACTGTTGCGACGTGTCTGGCAGCCTGTGTCTGCCGGTCGCGATGACGTCCGGCTTCAAGCTCTTCGCGGGCAAGATGAAGTTGTTCCTCGGTGATCTCGTTCTGACGTCGTGCTTCAGCGACCTGCTGTTCGGCAGCGGCAGCCGCTTGCTCCGCCGCCGCGGTTTGTTTCCTGCTCTCGGCAAGGTCCTCCTCGGCGATGTCAGCGCTTCGTTTCGCTGACTTCGCCTGCCAGATCGCGATGCCCGTCGAGCCCGTCGAAAGCACAGCCGCGACGATGGCCACGACCGCCGCCGTCCACGCCGCTGAATCCCCAGCATCCACCTTCGGTGCCCTCCAGGTTCATGGTCGCCCCTTTTAATCCGCAGGCTCCCTGGCGGGCGCCAGGGAGCGCGGCTGGTGGTTGGGTTCCAGGCAGCTGGGCCGCGCCGATAACAGCCCTTATGTAATCCTCCTGGGTGGCCGCCGTTAGGCCAGGCGAGCGATGTATAACGTCGTGTACTCGCAGTGTGGAATGAGAATAACAAGTGGTGCGGGTCTAGATTGGGTCACGGCAGGCTAGTCGGATGGTCGACCTCCGTGGCTCGGCGGCTGGCCAGCGGCGTTACCGACTTCAAACGGCGCGGACTGGTCCTCAGGAATGCCGTACATGGTGTTCGAACACGGCTGCGGCGGCTGGTCTTTGGGGCGTCGCAGGAGCCGTCAGTCCTCCAGCTGCTTCTCCGCGAAGAATTTCTCGATGATCCGGCGGTGCTCCTCGGCGGAGGAGCCGGTGATTTCGAGGGCTCGGTCGCCGTCGCGGACGATGATCCTGCGCCCGGCCGAACGTTTCGCCCAGTCCCGCAGCGCGCCGGCAAGCTGCAACAGGACTGGCGAGGTGGCCAGGGAAACGACGACCGCGGTGATCCCGGCCGGATCCGCCTTGGCACCCGGCGGCAGCTCGCAGTCGGCGGCGAAACCGACTTGATCGACGTCGAGGCCGAGTAGCTCCTCGCGCAATCGCCGGTGGAGGTGATCGCGCACCGTCGGATCGTCGTCGCACACTTCGAGGGAATACGTCGGCACGATGCGAGGATAGCGCCCCGCCGTCGGCGCCGGGCCGCTTATGATCCCCCAGTGCCCGGATCCCGCAAGGCATTGCTGATTGCCACCGATAGCTACGTAGACACGACTTTCCGTGAACTGCAGGCCCCGTTGCATGACGTCGCGGCGCTGCACGAGGTCCTCGGCGACGACCGCATCGGTGGTTTCGCGGTAGCGGTCAGCGAAAACGCGTCGGTCCGGGACGTGCGCGTCGAAATCGAGCGGTTCTTTGCCCGCGCGGGCCGCGACGACCTGCTCCTCCTGTATTTCTCGGGTCACGGTGTCAAGGACGAGGGCGGTGACCTGCACCTGGCGGTGGCCGACACGGAACGGGACCTGCTCGAATCCACTGGTGTCGGGGCTGCGTTCGTTCGGCGGTTGATCGACCGCAGCCCGGCCCGCCGGGTCGTGTTGTGGCTGGACTGCTGCTATGGTGGCGCGTTCCCGCCGGGCACCAGGCCGAAGGCCGACCCGAGGGTGGACGTGCTCGACCAGCTGGCCGGCTCCGGCCGGGGCTGCGCGGTGATGACGGCCTCGACGCACCTCGGGTACGCCTACGAGACGCGGACCGCCCGGTCGGTGTCCGGGGTACAGGAGCCGTCTGTGTTCACGAGGGTGATCGCCGAAGGCCTGCGGACTGGCGAGGCCGACCTCGACGGCGACGGGCTGGTCGACGTCGCTGAGCTGTACGCCTACGTCTACGAGCGAGTACGGGCGGTCTCCCCGACGCAGTCGCCGACGCGGAATGATCAGCTGACGGGGGATGTGTACATTGCCCGGAATCCAGAACCGCCGAGCGCACGGAAGTCGGCGCCCGTTGAAGCCGTCCCGGTCGCGCCCGGGCGGCGACGCCGGTACGCCGCGGCGTTCGGCGGCGTCTCGGTGGCCGCTGTCGCGGCGGCGGTGTTCTTCACGAACCTGCCGGACAGTCACAGTGGTGACCCATCCGCGCCGTCGACGACGTCCGGCTCTGCGGAACCACCGCGCGTCCCGCACCTGAAGTACGTGTCCGGGGACCATTTCGCCTACCCCGACGCCTGGGTTCCGCTCGACGTACCTTCGCAGTTCGCAGGCGCAGAGCAGTCCGACGCGAAGGCGTGGTGGCTGATGAGTGGCGTGCGGTCGTTGCACACCGAACTCCGGATCGATTCCTACCCCCTCGTGCCCACCGCCAAGTTCGCAGTGGGCGGAACGATCTCCCAGAACACCAACTGTGGCACCGTCCGCATCGAAGCCCGAGTAGGGGAAACGCGCATCTCGCAGAGGTCGGATTCGTCCCCGTTCGCCCTCCAATTGCCCGGCAAGCTGCCCGCCATCGGCGCGGGCGACACGCTCGTCTTCGACGTCGTGGTCGATCACCCGAAACCGGCCCGGGAATGCGAAGGCGAGCTGCGGTGGGACCACGTCAGCCTCACGCCGGTGCCCTGAACTACTAACTCGACATCCCGCTTGGAAGCTCGCGTACACCGCTGGCAGGCAGTCGTTGCCGGTGGTGCCGTGCTTGGGGTGTAGCCGATGTACTGCGACACCTTGTCCGCACCGCCGAGCTCTCCGCCAGGGTAGTGCCGCGCCGGAAGTGGCGGTCGGCGTCGGTGAACCGCTCCACGTAGCTCTCCGCCCACACCTGCCGGGACAGGGTTTCCACGGAGTCGAGCAGCGCGACGTCGCTGACTGCGGTGGTCGGGGCGGGCAGTCGTGGTTGTCGGCTTCTTGCTGTTCATCCACTGCGCCAGCAGGTCGGCCGTGCCGGCGGGTGGTGCGGTCACGTAACGCGGGGGCGGGTGCGGTGGGATCACGCTGGACGGATGTCGCGGCCGTTGGGTCATGACGGCGCGCTCTGAGCGGTTCATCCAATCAACGCAGTCAACGTGTCATTTAGCCCGCGGCGCTCCCGACGCTCGCGTTTTCCGCAGCTCCGGAGGTGAGGGTGGGTCGTCGTCTCGCAGGCTCGCCGCCAGCCAGTGACAGTGAGCGCTCATGTCGTACCTGAGCTCGGCGCGACGTCGTCCTACGTCTCCACCTGCTCCGAACGAGTGAACTTGAAGTTTCAATTTCTTACCCTAGGTAACAGCAGTGAGTCAGTCGCTCACTGCGGTCACCAGCGGAAATGATCGGGATCATCGTCGGCTGATTCCTTTCCGTGACCGGAAGCGGCTTTCGGGCACTGTTACGCACGGGATGCGGATGTCGACGAATGCCACAGAGCGTGACGCGTTCCGTTGCGTCGCCGCTGGACTGAAAGAGGCAGCCCCGTGTCTTATGCCCCCATGCCGCTGTCGGTGCCGATGCCGGTGGCGAACCAACCCAGGAACGGCCTCGGCACGGCCGGGTTCGTCCTCGGTCTGATCGGGTTGATCTTCGCGTTCATCCCGATCATCGGGATCGTCGCGTGGCCGCTGACGATCCTCGGGCTGATCTTCGGCATCGTCGGGACGCTGCGCGCCAACCGGGGCCAGGCGAGCAACAAGGGGCTGGCCATCACCGCCGTGGTGCTGTCGGCGATCGGGCTGGTGATCTGCGTGCTCTGGACCGCGGCCTTCGGCAAGGCGGTCAACGACGCCGCCAACGGGATGCCCGCCGCTGCCCTGACCAGCTCGGTCGCCGCGCCCGATCACATTCAGACGACCAGCCCCAACCTGAACGACGCCGCCGCTTCGGCCGCGGCCGCTGCTCCGGTCGAGCCGCCGGCACCCACTACGAGCGAAGCACCCGAGTTCCCGCCGCAGGTCGAGCAGGCCCGCGCCTCCGCCCAGAGCTACTTGAGCTTCACCGCGTTCTCGCGCAACGGGCTGATCCGGCAGCTGTCCTCGTCGGCCGGCGACGGGTTCCCGAAGATTGTGGCGACGCAGGCCGTCGACAGTCTGTCGGTGGACTGGAACGCGCAGGCGGTCAAGTCGGCGGAGAACTACTTGAGCTTCACGTCGTTCTCTTGCTCGGGGTTGAAGCAGCAGCTGTCATCGTCGGCGGGTGACGGCTTCACGAAGGCCCAGGCCGCCTATGGGGCTGGTCAGACTGCCGCCTGCAAGTAGATCCGCCGCAACCAGCGGGGGTAACGGATGTCCTCACCCATACGAACTGTCGCGGAATTGGTCGCCGATCGTTACCGGGCACGGGAAGTCGAGCGTCTCGCGCCGGGAAGCGGGTAAGGCGTTCCAGCAACGCGGCCGGCGTCTTCTATGGGGGCGCGTCGCGTTGACCATCGCTTGATGCGTAGCCGGAAGTAGCGGGCGGGGTCCTCGCGGAGGCCTCAGGTAACGGCGACGATAAGTGGACCAGGTTGTCGTCCATGACCGCGTGGAAATGCGAACGGGCAGAGGAATCTGTGGTTCAGATGCTGCGGTGGGTGCTGACAGCGGCCCGGAGTTCGGCGAGCTTGGGCGCGAGGGCGGCGCTCACCGGCGCCGCGCACGTGACCGTGCGGCTGGACGGCCTGAAGATCGGGTTGAGCATCGGGGTGGGCAGCGGCGGCGGCGTCGCGCTGTACCTGTCCTGGCGCCGCCAGGGTTCCACCGAGCGCATTCTCGTTCATCAGCAAGAGGTCCACGCGGCCACGATGGCTCACCAGTGCCGGGTGGCCCGCGCTACCGAGCACGATGCCGCCCAGCGACGGCTGAGCGAGCTGTAGTTCAAGGCCGTCGAGCAGCGTGGGTCTCCGCAGGCCGCGGTTCGTCACGGCGGGTGCCATGGCTGGCGGACCGGCATTGCTCAGTCCGCCAGCCGGCCCAAGGGCGGTCAACTTGCGAATTTGCGCAACTCGGCTCCATATCGATCTGTGGTCTTATGCACGTGCTGCGCCGATGCACCATGTGGCCAGCTCTGCACGAGCAGAATTTCGGGCGGCACTGACGACCCATCGCTGACCGTTGGGTAGGCGGCTTCATCTCTGCCGCGAGCGTGTACCCGCAGGCGATAATTACCGGGCCCACGATGGCTCATCACCGGCAGCTCGTGGCTAATGTCCGACATCAAGCCAACTATGCGAAGCTGACCGCGGGGCGCCGTTAGAGAGACTTCCACGACGTCGTCCCACTCGTCGACCGATACGGGCGGCTCGTCATCGTGCAGTTCAACTCGGACCGAGACATATCCTGTGTGCACGCCGCAAGCGACCGTGGCAAGGCCGATTCGGTGAACATCTATAAGGCCGTTACTTTTCCACGAGAGCGCTGCGCCATCATCGACGATTCCGCGGTCGACGATCTGCAGCTGGTGGTAGCTGACGTGTACGTTGTCCTCGGCGTTCAGTCTTAGACTCATGGAAGCCGCCCCGCTCGTATGCTGATCTATGGTTCCTGAAAGACAACGTAGAAGTTGTCGTTGTCGAGCATACGTTGCTGCAGGTACATCGAGTTTAGCTGGGTGCCACCAAGCTGGTTTTGCGTACTGTCGATCATTCTGATGTCATAAGGGCCGCCGCTTGCGGCACCTTCTTTAGTGCTTGCGAAAGCGTACTCGTCACAGTCTTTTCCGGCAGGCCTTGGCAAGCTGGTAGGGCATGCCTTATCGCGATTTTGCTGCCTTCTTATCTCGTTGGTCTCGCGATGTAGTGGGCCGGCCGCCGGGCTTCCCGCGATTCCGATACTCTGGGCGTACTGAATATGATCTACGAGCTCAGGTAGTTCGGTCGGCTGGTAAACCAAGAGGCCATTTCCGCGGTATACGCACCCGGGTCCGATGTTACCTTTCAAGATGTTGTCGCAGCGAATCGGGATGACGAGGCCATCGCTGAAGAAATTGGGGGCTTCTCCAAGTGATCCGACAAAGTAATTCACGTCAGGAGCGCCTTCGCGTACTTGTGGCCCACCTGTCGGCGACAGTAAGGAATCGACGATAAAATCTCCCTGCGCGGTTTGATTCATAAAAAGCGTGGTGTAGCCAAAACTTCCTTGCGTTGTGCAGTCACCCTCGCAAGAAGATGAGCCGTTTACGCGCCATAGCTTCGCTGCGGCGGTGCCGGTGGCGGCGTATGGGGTGATATAGAAGCTCATGGTTGACCGAAGGCTGGTGTTATTCGTCGCCGAATATATTGTGATATGGAAATCATATTCTCCGACAGGTTTATCCTTCTCGAAGATCAGGATGCCCTGATTGAGCTTGACGCACTGCTCTCGCTTCTTGAGCTGCCCGAACATGTTGTCGCCAAGAAGTTGGCAGAGGTGGCTGCCAGGTCCTGCAGCTGACGTCTTTGCGGAGTGGCTTTGTGAGAACTCCGTGCTCGGTGGTCGAGTGCATGTGAAATTACCGGGCTTTCCGGCGTTGCGTAGCTCGCGAGATTTCTGTATGCAGGTGTCTGGTCGATCAGGCATCTTGCCTGTCATGATTGAGAGAGTGTCAGGCCCGCTGTCTTCAATGGCGGCCGAGGCGGGTTCTGAATTGATGCTTAGCGTTGCCATAATCAAGGTGGCTGCGATAGAGAAGCGAGTAACTCTTGACCTGCGTCTCCGGATAAGGCGGGTTTCCTGCAAGGCTTTCTCCATTTCCCCGCTGGCTCTGGGCTACGAGAGGGGTACACCTTGAATATCTATTGCGAGTATAAATTTAGATTGCTCTGGTCGATCTGCGGTGCTAGAACCGCAGAATGCATTGATTTGGCCCCTCCCGGTTGCAGTGTATGCCAGTTTCGAGCCGGTGGTAGAAAGATCACCGTCCTGGCCTAGTCTTGGTGGGAAGTTGTAAGATGTTGACAAAAGTGATGGTTTGGCGACTGTGTTCGGTCCGGCCGTGCCAGGCGTGCTGAATTCGAGTGCGCTGGCTCCTTGTGGGCGTCATATCGCAGTCAAGGAAGGCTTCGGATATGGATTTGGCGGCACTGGCATGTCTGCGCTGGTCTGCGGTTGCCGCAGTCATCTACGGCCTGCCAGTCCGGCTGCTCTCGGACAACGGGCTGGCCTTCACCGGCAAACACCGCGGCCGCATGGTCGCCCTCGAACGCCACCTCGCCGAACTCGGCATCACCAGCATCGCCGCCACCTCACACCACCCGCAGACCTTAGGCAAATACGAACGCGTCCACCAGACCTTGCAGAAATGGCTCGCCGCCCGGCCATCCGCGGACACCCTCACCGAGCTGCAGGACCTGCTCGTGCACTACCGGCAGACCTACAACAACCGCCGCCACCAGAGCCTCGACGGCGACACGCCCCAGCAGCGCTACGACGCCCGGGATGCCGGTGCACCTGCGTGTTGCCGGCGCGCTCACCGTGCTGGTCGGCATCCCGATCACCACGATCGTTCGCCTGCGCCACGACGACATGACAGCCCACGACGGGACTACGTTCCTTCGGGTTGCCGGACGAGTCCTCACCACCACCGACCCGGACGTCGTCCGGGTCGCCACCCTCGGCTACGACGCTGCCGGCCGGACGACCTCCGTCGCCTACTCGTGGCCACACCGCCGGGGCGACGTACAGTTACGACCCGGCCGGCCGCCAGGTTTCGATGACCGACGGCACGGGGACCACCACCTGGGTCTACGACGTCTTCGGACAGGAGACCACGCGAACCCAGGGCTCCGGCGCCACGGTCGGCTACACTTACGACGACGGCAACCAGACCACTGTCGCCGACCGCGGCCAGACCGGCACCGTCACCCGCACCTACGACGACGCCGCTGGCCTGCTCTGGCAGAGGCAGAGGCCGTCACGCCGCCGACGCGCACCGCAGGTTAGCGGTCCGGCGGGCCGTACACGATGTCGCGAAGCACGCCGACGATGGCGGGCACGACGTCGACGTCGTCGCCACCGCGGTGCGCACGACGCTCGTGATCGCTTCCTGCTCGGCGCAATCCTCGGCGACGCTGGCTGACCAGCTACTTAAACATGGCCACTGTCACTCAGCCTCGCGGGAGTTGGATGTCCTTCCGGCGCCGTTCAGTGTCGCCGGGGCTATTTGTCCAGGAGATCTTCAGAAACCCCGGTACAGGGCGCAAGTCCAACGGCTTGGACTCACCAGATGACCAGGTGTTGAACGTCGCCATCGGCTTGCCGTTCACAAGGAACTCTGGTCCGGGCGCGGGGTCAATGACCACTTCGTACGCCGTGTGCGTGCCGTAGTTGGATAGGACGGGCCGTGAGGCGGTCCCTGACACGTCCCAGGTGACGCGCTTGGCGTCGGCCTCGACCTGGCCTCGCTTGTCGGTATTGACGGCGGCAGCCGCGGATTTGGTTGCGGCGTTGGCTGACTTCCGGCTGTACCAGGCCGATATTGCTGCCACCAGCAGGGCCAGCACTGAGACCGCGAACGCAGCGATTGCCATGCAGGGACGGTAGCCAGGTGGGCAGAAGATGACGAGTCAGACCATCAGCATGCCGCTCGGCGGCGTCCCGTGTGCACGCTGCGGCTACTTCGCGCACTCCATGGCCACCCACCCCCACAGCACGACCCGGATCGCGCACCTCGATCGACGCATCCTCCCCGTGCCACGCCCGGAACCCCGTTACCTTTTTCGTGGCTCCCGACCAGGGAGTTGTGGTCACCAGGCCCGGCATGACTAACGCCCCCAGTCGCACGCATGATCCGGGGGGGGGGGGGGGGGGCACCGGGCCTGGTGGCATCGACCGACCGCTGAATAGGGACACGGCCACCACCAGGTAGGTCTCGTCGTAACGTGGGTGCCGGCCATCGATGCCCAACCCGGTGACCACGACGCGACGAACGAACGGCTGGTGGATGAGCAGCAGCTTCGGGGTGTTCCTCGGCTTGGACGTCGGCAAGGAAGCCCATCATGCGGTCGGCCTCGCCCCGGACGGCAAGCGGTTGCGTGACGGCCCGCTGCCCAACACCGAACCCAAACTGAAGGCCCTGTTCGACAAGCTCGTCGCGCACGGACCGCTGCTGGGCGTGGTCGATCAGCCCGCCACGATCGGGGCGTTGCCGGTCGCGGTCGCCAGCGCCGCCGGGCACCAGGTGGCGTATTTGCCTGGCCTGGCCATGCGCCGCATCGCCGACCTCTATCCGGGTCGCGCGAAGACCGATGCCCGGGACGCGTTCGTCATCGCCGATGCCGCCCGCTCCCTGCCGCACACCCTGCGCCCGGTCGATGTCGGCGACGAAGCCTTGGCGCAGCTGGAGGTGCTGGTCGGGTTCGACGACGACCTGGCCGGTGAAGCCACCCGGATCAGCAACCGGATCCGTGGGCTGCTCACCGGCATCCACCCCGCTCTCGAATACGCCATCGGCCCGCGGATCAGCCACCCAGCGGTGCTGGAGATCCTCTCCCGCTGCGGCGGCCCGGTCGGCATCGCCAAGGCCGGCCGCCGCAAACTCACCGCCATCGCCAAAGTCCACGCGCCCCGCCTCGGCGACAAGCTGGTCGAGGCGATCATGACCGCCCTGGGCGAGGAGACCGTCACCGTCCCGGGCACCGCCGCCGCGGACACGGTCCTGCCGCGGCTGGCCGACAGCCTCAAAACGGTTCTCCAGCAACGGAAACAGGTCGCTGAGCAGGTTGAGGGGATACTTGATGCGCACCCTCTTGCCGGGGTCCTGACTTCGATGCCCGGCGTCGGGGTCAGGACCGCAGCCCGCATCCTGCTCGAGGTCGGCGACGCCTCGAACTTTGCCAGCTCGGGGCATCTGGCGGCCTACGCGGGCATCGCCCCGGTCACCCGCAGCTCCGGCACCAGCATCAAGGGCGAATATCCCGCTCGGACGGGCAACCGCCAGCTCAAACGGGCGTTCTTGCTCGCCGCCTTCGCCGCGTTGTCTGACCCGACCAGCAGGGCCTACTACGACCGCAAGCGGGCCGAGGGCAAGAAACACACGCTGCGCTGATCTGCCTGGCCCGCCGCCGCTGCGACGTCCTCTACGCCATGCTTCGCAACGGCACCCACTACCGACACCCCGAACCCGCTCCCGCCGCGGCTTGACAACCACATAGGGACACCCCCCTGCAGGACGCGGATGAACCACACGGTGTTACCGACGAGGTGCCGGACGAGGCAGCGCTACTGGCCTCGGGGAGGCGAGCTGATCACAGCTCACGAGGGCATCGTCAGGCGGTTTAACGCCCATCGTTCCCATAACCAGGAACGTAACCGACGCACCCTTAGCGAGATCGATGCCGTTCGGAAGGTCGCGAACGAACCCTTTCGGGAAGTCACCCAAGTCCACAACGACGCCGGTCGCGTCGTATGTGCCCACGTTCGTCAGTCGGAGTTGGCGACTGAGCTCGGGAGTGATCTGGAAGTCCGGTGCTCGCTTAGCGTCGGCGTCTTTGCGCTCCTGACGGCGGTCGAGTGCCTTATTGAGCCGACCGAAGCTTAAGCCGAGGAAGCCGCCGATGACCGCAGTGAAGATCGGCAACGTGATCTGCAACTACGTCGGCATCTTGCCTCCTACCACTCGTTGAGGTCTACCCAGTCGATCTTGACGACCGGTCGATTCGTGTCGTCCCAGTTGGCCGGATCCTCCGGTGCGACGGAGATCCATTTCAACTGGCTGAGGTTGATCAGGAGAGAAGCGGCCTCTCCCTGGCGAGTCTTCGAGCGGATCTGCACAACGGGCTGCTGGCTTTTTTGAGGCGGCTGATTTCGGCGGCCACCGCGTCGACGTCCGCGCCGTCGACTGCCAGGTGGACTGATAGCTCCGGCGATGTCACGTACGTGGTCATGTCGTGTAGATCGCGACGACCGGCAGTAGTGCAACACATGGAAGGGAGGGTGATCGAAGGGTGACGATCTCGAACCGGAGGACCTACAGCGTTGACGTCCCGATGATGCGGCGCCGCGCTGGCGGCCCGCTCGAGCCGCCGCTCTCCGCCAACGACCGCTGGCACCACAGCCAGCGCACCGCCGCGATCCGCCTCGGAGTCCGCGACGGCGCCCGCCGCGCCAGCGTTTAGGCCGGCTCGCACCTCACCGTCACCCTCCAGTACGCGCCCGGAGATAACCGCCGCTGGGACGCCGACAACCTCGGCCCGACGCTCAAGGCCGCGTGCGATGCCTCGCGCGGCTCCCGCCGGGACTGGATCGGCCTGGAGCTCGTCCCGGACGACACACCGCGATACATGACGATGCACATGCCGGTGATCCACCCGGGCGCGGGGGAGCGGCGCCTCTGGCTGAAGATCGAGGTCCGGCCATGAAGTCGTGGGAGGGCGACCTCATCAGCCCGCAGCAGCGGACCGCGCTGGCCACCGTCATCACGGGCCAGCGCATCACCGGCCGCATCGACCGGCTCGCGCTGATCTCGCACCTGCTCAGCACCCGGGTCACGACCATGAACGAGCTCGGCAAGGGCGAGGCCGCGCGCTTGCTCGACGAGCTCGGCCGGATCGTCGCCGAGGGCGAGGTCGCGCTCGCGCTCGACCTCGCCCGGGAAGGGGTGGCCGCGTGACCGTCGTCGACGAGCCGCCTCGGCTCCCGCGCATCGTGCCCGAGTGGCACGCGTCCGGCGCCCGCAACCTGTTCCCCGAGTTCGACTTCATCGACGCCAAGGGCCCGGCCGCCGATGCCTGCCGCGTGATCTGCCGGGCCTGTCCCGTCCGGCTCCAGTGTGCGACCGACGCCCTCGAGCGTGGCGAGCCGTGGGGGATCTGGGGCGGCCTGGACCGCCTCGACCCGCAAGGGCCGTGGCGCGGGAGCTCGGCTACCCCACGCCCGCCGTGATGCCCGAGCATGGCACCAACTCGCGCTACGCCAAGTGGCGATGCAAGTGCGCGGACTGCCGCGCCGCGCACACCCTCTACGAGTCCCAGCGCCGGATCACCACGCGCCGCAAGGCGAAAGCCCGCGGCCTCTGGATCTCCCCGCTCGCCCTCGACCGCCCGGTCCGCATCGGCAGGCACGTCCTCGGCCCCGGCCAGCTGCTGCTACCACTGCCCGGCCTCCCGCCGCACCACGCCGCGGAAACCCGCCTGTCCGACCTTGACCTCGCCGCCTGAACAGGAGACCCCGCCCGTGCCCGACACCCCCAAGCCAGCCGCCGAGCCCGTGCCGGTGCCCATGCCCCTCGTCGACCGGTCGCCGACCGCCGAACGCCTCAGCGCCGTCCTGCTGCCCGACGTCGCCGCGACTCTCGCGTCGCTGCGGATGATCCAGCCGCCCGCCGAGCCGCCGGCGTCGGTGCCCGGCGGCCCGCCCCCGGTGCCCCTCGTCGACCCGCCGACAGAGTACGAGCCCGGGCCGCCGAGCGACGTGCCCACGCCGCCGCGGGTCGAGTGGCCCCTCGGCGGGCCCCCACCGAGCACCGAGCCGCCCGCCGGGCCCGTGCTCGCCGTCGGAGACCAGGTGACCGTGACCGCGAGCGGCACCACGTTCGAGGCCACCGTCACGGCCGTGACGCCGAGTGGGGGAGGCGCCGCCGAGCAGCCGCCGGCGACCGACCCCACGCCGGTCGATCCGTCGGCGGAGTAGCCCGACTTGCCGTGAGTCGAACACGTGTTCTACGGTGATGTGGTGTCGGGCGGGGTGGGGAAGACCCCGCCCGACACCACATCACCAGGGAGAACCGATGTCCACACCACGCGACGACCGCGACCGGCAGACACGTCGCCGGATCGCCGAGCTCGCCGAGGAGTGGCGCCGCGCAGCGGCCGCGCTCCCGTTCTGGGAGATCGACGACAGCGGCCCCGAGTTCGTCCTCATCGGCAAGGACCTCGGCCAGCCCGTCGCGACCCTGCACGGCATGTGGGCGCCGAACCTCGCCCGGTACCTGGCCGCGATGAACAAGCACGCCGGCGTCTCGCTCGCCGACCTGCTGTGGCGCATGTCCACCGGGACCGCCGACAGCAACCTGACCGCGGCGTCGATCAACTTGTTCCGCGCGATGGGACTGGAGCAGCGCGCGGAGCGGTACCGGCCTCGGTAACGTCGAGCCCGCGGGCCGGCGCGCTCCCTCCCCCTCGGCGCGCCGGCCCGCCTGCCGTCACCTGCTACAACTTACTTACGGGTAGTAGCGGCGACGGGGGAGGATTTAGCTACCGGAGTGGAGTCGGCTAGCGAACGCCGTAAGCACCTCCGGGTGCACGATCAGCACCGCGCCCATGATCGCGACGACGAGCACTGCGCCGACGACGAGCCACCGTGTGAACCGGAGTAGGCGCTCGCCTGCCCCAGGGTCCGACAGGAGGTCGGCGATCCGGTCCGGCAGCCGGCCTGGGTCCGCGGTCGCGGTCGGCCTGACGTGATGCGAGATGATCTCCACTGCGCGTCGCCAGGCTCGTGACCAGCGGGAATGTCTGCCGTCGTCGCCGTGACGTCTGCCGTTCTGGCCTGTACTCTTACTCATTGAAGCGAACTACCTTCCGTGTTTAGCGGCATCGATGGAGTTTGTTTCGATCGCGCCCGGCTTGTTAGCGCAAGTCGGGCGCTCTTCGTTCGGTCTGAACTTCGCTAATTACTTCTCTGTAGAATCCGTAAGATCCTGAGTTCTAATCCACGTAACTTGTGGAACTTACGGATCTGATGATTTGAGGATTTAAGTATTTGAGTATCTGGCGATTATGCGGATCCCGATGGACGCGGTGAAACTTCGCATCTGTACTGCGCTTCGTGTCCTCTAGAGCCTCTGACCTGGGGGAACTCGAGCTTCCGAGGGTGTGCGGGACCGCAGAGGGTTACCTCCCGATGACTGCTTGTGAGGGGAACTGCTAGATGTCGCCACAATACGCCACGGCGTACCAATTGTCGCGCACCTCCACGCTATCTCAACCGGACGGGGTATTTGTCGACTTCCGAGGACGGGGAAAGGGCTGGTCGTGACTACATCCGGTGCGGACAGAGGTGACAGTCGGGAGTCACCTTGACTCCGTGCCCGGCCCGCCCCTTGCCCCCGAGGTCCGCGACGCGATCGCCGACGCGATCCGCCGGACCCCCACCCCGACACAGCGCGCCATTGCGCGCGAGTTCGGCGTGTCCGTCTCCACCGTGTACCGGGTCGCCGCCGACTACGACCTCGCCGACGCCTGGGAAGACCGCCGCGAGCAGACCGAGCCGCCACCGCCGCCCGCGCCGCCGACCTCGGCAAGCGGCGAATCGAGCTCCAGGCCGGCCTGCTCGACGACATCGCCGAGCTACGCCGCCGCCTCTTCGGCGAGGTCGTTCACCTGCACGTGGTCAAGGTCGACCACTTCGGCGAAGAGGTCAAGCAGACCGTCCTGGACGCAGGCCCGGCCGACTGGCGCGCCACCATGGGCGCGATCGGCACCGCCGCACAGCAGACCGTAAACCTCGCCCGCCTCGACGCCGAGACCGCCGGCGCCGGCCAGGCGTCGGGCCTGCTGGAGCAGTTCGAGCAGTCGCTCGCCGCCGCGCGCCGCGACCGCGAAGCCGCCGCGGCCGCCGAGCAGAACGGCGCCGGGTGACCGACACCCGGGCGTTCCTGTCGATCAAGCAGCAGGACAGCATCCTCGACGCGAACGCGCGCCTGAACATCTGGGAAGGCTCGATCCGGTCCGGAAAGACCATCGCGTCCATCGTCCGGTGGCTCACCTACGTCCGGACCGCGCCGCCCGGCCCGCTCGCCGTCATCGGCCGCACCCGCGACACCATCGCCCGCAACGTCCTCGACGTCATCGCCGACATGGCCGACATGGCCCCGAGCGCCATCAGCTTCACAGCCGGCGCGCCCCGGGCCCGGATTCTCGGCCGGCTGATCCACGTCATCGGCGCCAACGACAAGAAGGCCGAGAAGGTCCTCCGCGGCCTCACCCTGGCCGGCGCGTACGTCGACGAGGCCACCGTCATCCCCGAGGAGTTCTGGACGCAGCTGCTCGGCCGCCTGTCCGTGCCCGGCGCGAAGCTGTTCGCGACAACCAACCCCGACAACCCCGCGCACTGGTTGCGGAAAAAGTACCTGCTCCGCGCCGACGAGCTGAACCTCGCCACGTGGCACTTCGGTCTCTACGACAACCCCGGCCTCTCCCAGGAGTACAAGGACGCGCTCGCCGCCGAGTTCACCGGGCTCTGGTACAAGCGCTTCATCCTCGGCCACTGGGTCGCCGCCGAGGGCGCGATCTACGACATGCTCGACGAGGCCAGGGACACCGCGGCCGCGCCGCACCCGTCGACTTGGCGCCGCGGCTGGATCTCCCTGGACTACGGCACCTCGAACCCGACGCATGCGCTGCTGATCGTCCTCACCGCCCCCGTGATCGCCGACGGCCGCATCGCCGTCCCCGAGCGCCTGCACGTCGTCGCCGAGTGGCGCCACGACGGCCGCGCCGCCGGGCAGCTCACCGACGCGCAGATCTCCCGCCGGCTCGCCGAGTGGGCGGCGCCGCTGGTCGAGCACCTGCCCGAGGCACCGCCCGTCATCCTCGACCCGTCGGCCGCGTCGCTGCGGGTCCAGATGCGCTCGGACGGCTGGCCCGGGATCCGCTCGGCGGACAACCGCGTCGACGTCGGCATCCGCGCGTCCGCGTCGCTGATCAGCGGCGGCCGGTTCATCATCGACCACAAGGCGTGCCCGCACCTGTGGGACGAGATGTGCGGCTACGTCTGGGACGACACCGCGCTTGCCCGCGGGGAAGAGCAGCCGGTCAAGCAGGACGACCACGGCCCGGACGCCGAGCGCTACGGGATCATGGCCGCCAGGCCGGTCTGGCGCGCGTGGCTGCCCGAGCTGTCCGCGGCCAGCGAGCTCGACCAGGCCGCGTGAGCAGTCACCAGCAGGTAGAGCCGCCGGCCTTCGGGTGCGCCTCCGTGTACCGCTTGATCGCAGCGCAATTGCCGGTGAGCCCGCTGTAGTCGTCGAGGGTTCCGAGCTCGCCGCCGGGCACAGCCTCGGCGTAGACACCGGGCGCGAGCTGAACGACCTGGTCGCCGGCCATGCTCGACGCGTACCGCTTGTCGATCTTCGACTTGGGCACGAACTTCGGGAACTCCGCGGCCGCCGCCGCGGTGGTCGGCGCTGGGGCCGACGTCGGCGCGGGCGAGGATGGCGTCGCCGTGACCGTCACCGTGCTGACGACGGTGACCGGCGGAGCAGCGGTCGGCGTGCCGGGCGAGCAGCCCGCGACCCCGACGCCGGCGAGCGCGACGGCGGCAAGTGCCAGCCTGCCCCGGATGCTGATCATGGTGGTCCCCTCGGTGGTGCGTGTGCTCCGCCTACGTCGCTTGCGCCCACGCACGCGTTACGACCAGCCGTGACACCGCGGGCCCACTCTCGCCGGGTGTTGATCGCCGAGGGCTCCGCGTGGCCGCCACCGCAGAACTACTACGACACCATGCGTCACCGCTGGGAGTCGTGGTCGGCGTGGTGGTCGGGTGACCTGCACCGGCTGCGCACCACCGCCGCGCACACCGCGCCCGGCGGCTACTGGGCCCGGCACGCCGCCAAGTCCGGCAAGGGCGAGATCCGGCAGATGCACATGCCGTTGGCCGCGGACATTGCCCGGACCTCTGCTGAGCTGATCTTCGGCGACTCGCCGCGGCTCGACTGGGGCGACAAGTCGACCGCCGTCACGGACGCGTGGGAGACCATGGCCGACGAGATCGGCTGGACAAACACCCTGCTCGAAGGCGCCGAAACCGCGGCCGCGCTCGGCGGTGTCTACCTGCGCCCGCTGTGGGACCAGAAGCTGTCGGACCGCCCGATCCTGACCGTCGTCCGTGACGACGACGCGATCCCAGTGTTCCGCTTCGGCCGGCTTGCCGAGGTCACGTTCGTGACCGTGCTCAACGACGACCCGCACAACACGCTGCGCTGGTTGGAACACCACGAGCCCGGCCAGATCCGGCACGAACTGTGGCTCGGCAGCTCGACCAACGTCGGCCGCGCCGTGCCCCTCACCGAGCACCCCGTCACGGCCGGTCTGTCCGGCGAGCCGGTCAACACCAAGGCCATCCGCGGTAGCGAACTGCTCGTCGACTACGTCCCGAACGACCTGCCGCAGCCGCTCGTGCACACCCCGCACGGCCGCTCGGACCTCCAAGGGCTGGAGACCGACCTCGACGCGCTCGACGAGGTCTGGGACTCGTGGATCCGCGACATCCGGCTCGGCAAGGGCCGCATCCTCGCGTCCGCCGAAATGCTCGAACCGGTCTCGACGACGGGCGGTGTTGCGCGCCAGCTCTTCGGCAAGCTCGTCCGCGGCGGCCGCGAGAAGGGATTCGACGTCGACGCCGAGGCGTTCACCCCGCTGCCCGGCATGCCGGGCGACGACGCCGGCAAGCCGTCGCCGATCACCGTCGCCCAGTTCGCCCTGCGCGTGCAGGAGCACGCCGACACCGCGAACGAGCTCGTCGACAACATCGTCTCCCGCGCCGGCTACGCGCCGCAGACGTTCGGCCGCCACGTCGAAGGCCAGCTCTCCGGTACCGCAATGTCCCGCCGCGAACGCCGCTCGAACAGCACCCAGGGCCGCAAGCGGCAGTACTGGAAGCCGGGAACCCGCCGGGCCGCGGAAACCCTCATGCTGATCCGTGCGCACGTGTTCGGCGGCCCGAAGCCCGACGGACGGCCGGCGCTGGAGTGGCCGGTCGACCAGGCGGACCCGAAGGAAGCGGCCGAGACGATCAACCTGCTTGCCCAGGCCGAGGCCGTCTCGACCGAGATCAAGGTCAAGATGGCGCACCCGGAGTGGGAACAGCGCGACGTCGACGACGAGGTAAAGCGAATCAAGGCCGAAAAGCCGGCCGCGCCGGATCCGCTCACCGGCGGCGAGCCGTTCGGCCCGCCGGACCACGGCCAGCAGCAACCGCCGGGTAGCGGCGAGCCGGCCCAGTGACCGCCGCGGTTCCGCTCGGCGCGAGCCCGGCCGACGGCGCCGCGACGCTCAAGACCCTCCTCGACGTCTGGGACGTCGCCGCCGAGCGCATGATCATCACCGTGGCGCGGCGCCTCGTCCGCGGCATCACCGAAGACGGCTGGGCCGAACGCAAGGCCCGCGAAGTCCTCGGCCTCCGCGACGAGCTCCGCGCCATCACCGGCCGCCTCGACATCACCGCGCCCGACCTCGCCGAGCAGGCGCTCGCCGAGGCGTACACCATCGGCCAGCGTGTCGCCGCCACCCTCGGCCGCCCGCTCCAGTCCCGGCCCGAGCTCGTCGACACCCTCGCCCGCCGGTTCGTCGGTCAGCTCACCGGCGCCCACCTGCCCGTGATCCGCGCGCACGAAGACCTCTACCAGCGCGTCGTGCGTGACGCCGAACTGCTCATGCAGACCGGCACGATCGTGCGCCGCGACGCCGTTGCCCAGGTCGTCGACCGCCTGCTCGCCCAGGGCAAGGACCGGTTCCCGGACGCCGCTGGCCGCGAGTGGCACCTCGACACCTACGCGCGCATGGCCGGCCGTACCGTCGCCGGCCAGGCGGTCGTACAGGGCCAGCTCGACCAAATGGTCGCCGAGGGCCGCGACGTCGTGAAGATCTCCGACAGCCCGCGCGAGTGCAAGCTCTGCCGACCGTGGGAAGGCCGGTTGCTATCCATCACCGGCACGTCAGTCGGACAGGAGCTCGACGGGCACCACGTCGGCGCGACCGTCGCAGCCGCCCGAGCCGGTGGGCTCTGGCACCCGAACTGCACTCACCGCGCCGACCCCTTCGTCCCGGGCCTATCTCGAGTTTTTCCGGCCGAGTCGAACCCCGAGGGCTACAAGCAGCAGCAGGAGTTGCGCCGGCTCGAACGCCGCGCGCTCCCGCAAGCTCCGCGCCGACATCCGCGCGAACTCCGCCGCGATCCGCCAGCACGCCGAGGCCACCGGGCAGAACCGACGCCGCGACCGCGAACGTCCGGTCGCGCCGACCACCACGCGCCCCGTCGCCGAGCGGCAGCCCGCCCCCGCGCTCCGGCCCCCCGCGGCCGCCGCCGAGCCGCCCACCACGGCCCGGCTCCGCCTTGACCGCGACGAGGCGCGGCAGGCCGCGCGCGAGGCCGTCGAGCGCGTCAACGCCAAGGCCGTCGACCTCGGCGCGATGTCCGACGAAGACCTCGACGCCTACCTCACCCACGCGACCAACGCCGAGGACTTCGACGCGATGGACGCGATCATCGGTGAACTCGAACTCCGCGAAGCCGCGGCCGCGAAGACCGCGGAGAAGGACGCCGAGCGGCAGCGCGCCGCCGACGAGCGCGAACAGCAGCAGTGGGAGCACTTCGAGCGGCTGATCGACGCCGGCTGGGACGAAGAGAGCGCGGCCGCCGAGGCGTACGGGCGGTCGGTCGAGCAGCAGAACCGCGACCGCGCGATCGAGTCGCTACGGGCCCGCGGCTACACCGGCCGCGGTTTCGACGAGCTCGCGCGCGCCGCGTTCCGCGACTTCGTGTACGACCGGTACCTCGCCGCCGAGGACGAGACGCGCGGTCACCTGCTCAACGCCGCGGGCCAGGCCGCCGGCGTCGACCCGCTGAGTCTGTTCACCGGAACCTCCTCCCGCGCAAGGAAATACGCGTCTGACGAGCTGAAACTCTGGTGGGACAACCACGGTCGCATCACGTACGATGCGTATGCCGCCGACCTGCTCGGCGACTCGCAAGCCGCACGCGACGCGAAATTCCGGACCGGAGGGGAGGACTGGCTCCGATGAGTACACCCGCAGCCCTCGCTCGCGCCGCGCTCCATGCTGGCAGGGCAGCCGCCGAGCGCGGCGAACGCTCCGACACTAACCCTTGGAGCGGCACGAGCGACGACGTCGCCGAGCGAGTGCAGGCGAAGATGTGGCGCCATGGCTATCAATCGGGCAATCCGCTTGTAAAGCTCGAATATGCCACTACTCGTGACTCCGAGGGTCGTCCTCGTCAATGAATTCGGCGGAACTAATTTCGGGAAAATCTTCTAGTCTTTTTGCGAGCGCAACCTCCTGTTGAGGTTTGATGGCATCGGCAATATCGCGTCGCCATGAGGCTCGACTTTTATGAGGGTTTACTTGTTCGCCTTCGCACTGCTCTGTGAAATCGGTGAGAAGTCGGAGTGCGCTCTCGGTTCGGCGCTCTTCAAGCTCAACCCTGTGTCGCTGCCATTCCATAATCATCCGTAGTAACTTGTGGAGGCAGTATAAGGCGGATACGCTGTATCCGATTGGAGCTGAGCGTTGCGCGGTGTCTGCCAAGACGGTGATCCACGGACTTGCGAGACTTGTTCTTACGAGTGTGATTGTTTCGCCTCTGGCGATGCGACGAGCTCGCGCGCCGTCCGGCAAAAACGTGGCAGCGACGCGTGTCGTGTAATTGACGACTACGCTCAGATCGTCAACTCTTCGTTCGTATGTGCGCCACGTTGGGTACTGCCCAAGATCAATCTCTAGGCGAAGCACCTGATTGCGCGTTGTCGCTCTGACGGGCGTTGTCATGGCCCTATCTAAGCATGTTGCGCAAGACTCTCAGAGTGTCTGCACCGAGTCATGAATGTGTCGGTTCTGGGTGACAGAGCAACTGCATCGTGACCGCATGTCGAATCTCACCGAAGGCGTCCCTCCCGTTCAGCGCCCGACCATCGGCCGCGCAGTCCACTACGTCAGCTACGGCACCCCGCCGCGCGAGGACGGAACGCAGGCGTACACCTCGCAGTGCCGCGCCGCGACCGTGACCGAAGTCGACGCCGCCGAGCCATTCAATGTCGGCCTCCACATCACCAACCCGACCGGCCAGGCGTTCCAGTCGCTCGCCGACGGCGGATGCATGAACGACGAGACCGAGCACCAGGGCGGCACCTGGCACTGGCCGGAGCGCGTCTGACGAGTGACAGCGCGGCGCGACCCTCGGCAGGAGTAGCTATCTCACCGTCCTAGGAGGACACACCCGCCATGGCCCGCACCGCACTCACCCCGCAGGCGCTCACCCGCGCCGGCGCCGAGCTCATCCTCGGCGCTGTCGACGCCGCCGCGTCGCCGAACGGCAACTCGTTCCCGACCAACGGCCGCGAGGTCGTCGTCATCAAGAACGCCGACGCCGCCAGCCACACGTGCACGATCCCCGTCAACCCGGCCGCCGCGCCGGACGGCCTCGCCGTCACCTCCCGCCAGGTCGTCGTGCCCGCGGGCACGACGTACGTCGCGGGCCCGTTCGGGCCGGAATACCGGCAGGCGGACGGCAGCGTGTACCTGAACTGGGACAGCGCGACGCAGATGACCGCCGCCGTGCTCCGCCTGCCCTCCTGATCACAACCCACCGATCGACGGCCCCGCCCCGCTTTCCGCGGGACGGGGCCGTCCTATGTGGTGACACGGCCGCTCGACCCTCATCGGCATGACGCAGCCTTCCCCCACGAACGGCCCCGCCGACGGCGGCCAGGCCGGCACCGCCACCACCGACCCCGCAGGCACGCAGCCGGGCGCGGGGCAGCCGCAGAACGGCACGACCGCGGGCACGCTGTCGAGCGCGACGCAGCCGGGCACGCAGCCGCAGGACGGCCAGCAGGGCACGCCGCCGAAGCCCGGCCCGCCGCCCGGCAAGACCTTCACGCAGGCCGAGCTGGACTCGATCATCCAGAAGCGTATGACCGGGTTCGAGAAGTCGTTCGCGGACAAGCTGGCCGGCCTGTTCGGCGACCAGACCGGCGACGGCGCTCCCGCGGTCAAGCCCGAAGACGTCCTCAAGCGCGCCGAGGACATCCTCACCAGCGCGCGGACCACGGCGAACACCGCGACCGCCGAAGCGCTCGCCGCCGCGGCGGGCATCAAGCCGGAGCGGATCGAGACGTTCATCGGCCTGGCGAACCTCACCGGTGTCCTCAAGGACGTCGACCAGAACAACGCGGCCGCGGTCAAGGCCGCGATCAAGGCCGCGATCAAGGCCGCCGTCGACGCCAAGGCCGCGGAGTTCCCCGAGTGGAAGACCGACGCACCGCCGGCAGCGTCCGGCGGAGACCGCACCCAGGCCGCGGGCGGCAAGAAGACCTGGACCCGCGACGAGATCGCCAAGTTGTCGCAGGACGACCTGGTGAAGCACGCCGACGAACTTGCCCAGGCCGCCGCCGAGGGCCGCATCAGCTGAGCCAGGGTGGCCGGGCGTGGTGACACCGCCCGGCCACCCTCATCACTGCGCAAGCACCAAGGCCCGGAAGTAGCGCACCGGGGACGGAGGTAGCCGCCCGAACTCCGCGGGCTCGTCAGTTTCGAGCCACGCAGGAGGAAACCGTGGTATACGACCGCATGATCCCCGAGGTCTGGTCGGCGGCGCTGCTCAAGGCGCTGCGCAAGACCCTCGTCTTCGGTCAGCCCAACGTGATCAACAAGGATTACGAGGGCGAGATCAGCCAGCAGGGCGACACCGTCCGCATCAACTCCGTGGGCCGGCCCACCGTCAAGGACTACGTCCCCGGTCAGCCGATTGTCCGCGAGCACCTGTCGGACGCCCAGCGCGTGCTGACGATCACCGAGCAGAAGTACTTCGCCTTCGACGTCGACGACATCAACCAGCGTCAGGCGCAGGGCAACATCATCCAGCCGACGATGGACGAAGCGGCGTACGCGCTGGCCGACACCGTCGACCAGTACATCGCGAGCCTGTACACGCAGGTCGCCGCGGCGAACAACCTCGGCACGATCACCGTGCCCATCGGCACCCCGACCGACTGCTACGACAAGATCCTCGTTCCGCTGGGCCAGCGCCTCAACGAGTCCAACGTCCCGAAGGTCGGCCGGTACGTGATCCTGCCCGCGTGGCTGGAGTCCCGTCTTCTGCTCGACCCGCGGCTCATCAAGGTCAACGAGTCGGGCGACGGCGGTCAGGCCCTGCGCAACGGCCAGATCGGTCGTGCGGCAGGGTTCGACATCCTGACGTCGAACAACACCGTTTCGCCGGGCGCCAGCCAGAACGTCGTGCAGGCGGGTACCGCGGCCGCGATCACGTTCGCCGAGCAGATCAACAAGACCGAGGGTTTCGTCCGCACGACGATTTCTCCGACGCCGTCAAGGGTCTGGCCGTGTACGGCGCCAAGGTCATCCGCCCCGACTGCCTCGCGGTCGCCACCGCGCAGCAGGCCTGATAGGAGGAACCGCCAGCCATGGCACGTACCGCGCTGACCTACAGCAAGTTCGTCGGGAACGGCAGCATCGCCGATCCGGCGGGCACCAACGTGGACCGACCAACGGGCACACGATCGCCTCCGCCCAGTTCGACCGGACGGTCCTGCGCGTCACCAACACGTCGGGGGCGTCGAAGAACGTCACCGTCAAGGCAGGCACGTACCCGCCCGCGATGGCGGCCGGCCAGGGCGACCTGGTCGTCGCCGTCGCGGCGGGCGAGACCGCGTGGCTCGGCCCGTTCGAGTCCGGCCGCTTCGGCACCTCCGACGGCAGCCTGAACGTCGACCTCGCCGCCGGGCACACTGGCACGATCACGCCGTTCCTGCTCCCCAAGGCGGTCTGATCGTGACCGAGTCGACCGAGACCGAGGTCGTCCACCTCCGCGGCGAGCGCGGCGGGGTGCTGAACTTCGAGCTCCCGCTCCCCGCCGACATCGCGAAGGCGTACGACAGGCAGGCACTCGTGCGCGTCAACGCGGACGGCAGCCCGTACGTCGAGGACGCGGAGCCCGCGAGGCTGACGGCCAAGGAAAAGCTCCAGGCCGCGGCGCGTGAACTCGGCGTCGACGACTCCGGCACCGTCCCGGAGATCACGGAGCGAGTCGAGAAGCGGCGGGCACTACTCACGCAGGCCGCCGAGCTCGGCGTCGACGCGACCGGCTCCGACGAGGAGATCACGGCGCGCATCGACGCGAAGCTCGCCGAGTAAGACCGAGGCCGGGCCGCGAGGTCCGCTGTGGTGGTCGGATACGCCGGGGAAGGTGGCGCGGCCCGGGTCTCACCTACACTGACCTTCTGGAGGACACACCATGCCGTGGTACGCGCAGCGCGCCGCCGGGCACCCGAACCACGCCGACAGCGGCTCCGAGCTGGAGGCCGTCCTCCTGCGGCTCGACTACGTCGAAGTTCCCGCCCCGGGCGCCGATGTGCTGGAGCAGCCCGGAGAAGGCGTCGGGCAGGCCGAAGGCGACGAGCAGACCGGCGCCGGCGGCGGGGCGCATACCGAGACGTCCGACCCGCGCCGCGCGACCAAACGTGACGTCGCGCGCGGACACGACGGTCCCGTCGACGACGAACTCGGCGGCTGACCCGTGGATGTCGCACAGACCGTGCTGGCCGTGCTGTCCGGGCTCGGCACACTCGCCGCCGCCATCTTCGGCGGGATCGCGACCTTCGCCTTGACGCGCAGCAAGCGCGCCGCGGACGACGTCAAGGCGATGACCGAGCACATGAAGACGCTCGAAGGCCAGGTGAACGTGCTCCAGGGCTGGCAGCTCGCCGCCCGCATGTACATCTGGCAGCTTCGCGCGACGCTCGCCGACCGAGGTATTGCAGCACCGGAGTCACCTCCCGAGCTGGGCCTAGCTGCAGATTCAAGTTGATGTACTAGGCGTCGGGGCTGTCAACTTGGGCTGAGATTTCGCTTTCGAGTGACTGGATCGTCGTGGCCAGCAAGTCGAGTGCCTTCGATGGTTCCTTTGTTATTCCCGGGAAGCGTTCGAGGGTTCTGATCTCGTGAACTGACAAATTTCTTGTTAGGATCACCGGACCGTCATTGGTCTGATACTTGATGAGCAGAATGGATCCTGCGCGGATGCAGGCCGAGGGAGTGTTTGCCAGGTTTGCGATAATTCCGCTAATTGCCTGCGATATCTTGAAGTCTACTTCGGCTTGAGGGAGCAGGAGTCCTTGTACTTCAACTGCTCGCTCTACCTTTTCGAGTCGCTCTTTCATCTCCGCCGAAGTAAGAGTCTCCTTCGCCTTTGAGAAAGAGCGTCGAAATATTGAACCGTGCTCGACTGTAATCCCTTCCGGCTTGCCGTATCCGAGCGCCAAAACGACATCGTCCAAGTGGCGTAGCACGTTATCTATGGTGTCTTGGTCATCGGTGTCGAGGTACGCGTCGACGCTAATTCGATCGTCCCCTGCCGGAGGTTGAAGTGTGGAAGTTTCTGCGCCGGGCGGGTTGCTGAGATTGAACTGCATGCCACGCTCTTGGTATAGGTGTACGGGTAATGGTAACATGGAACGGAACCCATTTTGCAACCTTGACGATCGAATTATGTTTTCGATCAGCGAGTAGTTAACTTCATGTCTCGACGAGAAGAAGTTGGCTACAAATCTTATAACCGAGGCCATTTGATCGATTGTGTCGGCGAGTTCTGGCAGGAGATCTGATATGGAGCTAATGCCCATCTTATGGTAATCGGATACCATATTTTCCAGGCTGCCGATGGCGTTATTTAGGTCGTGCATTTCGCGAATTAGTCTCGCGTGTTCTGCCTGTGACCTTTTCTTCTCGTCCATGGTCGAGTCCCTTCTCCAGGTGAATCTAAGTCGACTCGCACGACGGCGGTGTTACAGGTCGAGGTGACACCTTGCGTGCAGCATGGCTGCCATGCGAACGATGTACGACGCCGTCACGGCCGCCCACATCGCTAGGGCGAATTCTCGGCTCGAGATGGTCGCTGGCTGCGGCGACAAGATTAAGCTCGAACCCCGGTCCGCGGCAGACTGGGCCGCTTTCCAAGCGCGCGCAAGGTCGAGATCGTCAATAAGGCGTCGACGAACGCGGGCCACGCCCTCGATGTCGAGCCCGGGAACGCGAGCCCTGAGCAGGCGCCCGGCTGGGCCGTGATGCGACGACGCCCCGGCTTCGTATACCCCGTCGTCTACTGCAACCGCTCGACCCTGGCCGAAGGTCAAGGCCGCGTTCTCCGCCCAGGGCGTCGAGCCGCCGCTCTACTGGATCGCCACCGCCAGCGGCCGACCGGAGATCCCCGACGGCGCAATCGCCGCGCAGTACCTGCTGGACATCGCTCCGGGCATCGACGTCTCCGCGGTCGCGGACTACTGGCCGGGCGTCGACCCAGCCCCCACCAACGGCGGCGACCAGGCCGCCGAGGACACCACGGGAGTGGAGCTCATGGAGCGCATCACCGTCACCCCGCCCAACGCCGGCCAGAACACGGTCCGGCTCACCCCGAAAGCGTCTGGCAGCGGCTCGGATGACGACGACCCGCCTGAGCTGCGCGTGGCGATCTGGACGCCGTATAACGACTTGTACTGAGACGAAAACTGAGACGGCGGGATTCCTGCACTCGTGGGAATCCCGCTTTTTTCGCTGCTCAAAGCCGCAAATCGAGTCGGGATGACAGGATTTGAACCTGCGACCCTCCAATCCCAAAGTCGAGGGTCACTGGCGACGGTGGTGCAGGAAGGGCGCGTGATGTAGCCCGCACTTCAGGCTGCCCGGGCGGCTGAGTTTGGCATGGCAGGTTCTTCGCCGAGTTGGCCTGACCGGGTGAACTTCCTGGAGAGGTTCGGGAAGGTTTTCGCAGCTCAGAGGGTCAATCCTGAGTCTCTACTGTCACTATGTCTCTTTGGACAGGTAGTTGCCACCGCCGCCGGCCTGCGCGTGTTCGCCCGGCAACGGGGCGTCCGAGCGGCACACCGGCGTTCCCGCGCCCGGTTGCGCGGGCCACACGCAGAACGCCTGGTTGAAGTTGACCGGGTACGCGCCGGCCACCGTCAGCATCCGCGGGTACGGCAACGTCGTCTCGATGAACTGGACGTCCGGCTGCGGCCAGCCCGCGGCCGGCGGGACCCCGCCCGTCACGGAAACGTTGTTGTTGTCCGGGAAACCGCCGCGCCACGCACCCGCCCAGCGCTCGATGTCGAACCGGCCCGGGCGGCCCTGGCTGATCGTCATGACCACGTCCGGCCGCCGGGCGCGGTCGCGCAACGCCGTTCCGTAGGCCGCTTCCACGATCCCTTCGTCGAAGTAGCCCCACACGACCGGGAAGCTCACCGCCTGCACGACGGCCGGGCCGGCCGGGGTGTCGAGGACACGTCCGTCCAGCTGCAACGCCGACGCTCCCGCCGGGTTCGAGATGGTGATGCCCGAGCCGTCGAGCTGGAACGGGTCGAAGCCGCTCACCAGGACGCGCCGCGTGTTCCCGAGCGGGAACCGGACGTCGTCGAGGCCGCGCGAGCCGCGGTCGAACGCGGTCAGCAGCGCGTTCCGCCCGGAGGGGAACGACTTCAGCTGCCGGATGGCGCTGCTGAGCTGCAGCCGCGCCCAGTAGAGCGGCCGGTCGTCGAACCGGTCGAGCGTGCCGAGATCCGGCCGGCGCCCCTGCGCGCGATCGACGGCGGTCCGCCACAGCCGAGCCCCGGCCTGCGTGACAACGCGCTCGGCCCGGCGCGGGGTCCGTGCTTCGCAGAGGTCGTGCTTCACCTCGGCGACGAACGGATCGAGCCCGGCCAGCCGCACGAGTTCGGGCCCGACGGCGGGGCCACCGGAGGGCAGGGTCGCGGTCAGGCGCTGTTCCTCGACGGTCAGGGGAACGGTCGAGTCGAAGCAGCCGGTCGTGGCGGCGGCAACGGTGGGGAAGGCGACGAGCGGAAGGGCGGCGAGCAGGGGGAGCAGGGCGGTCAGGCGCACGGGTTTCCCTCCACGGCGTGGGTGACGCGGTCGAGTCTTCCGCCGACCGCGCCACTCACGTAACCCGCGGAAGTCGGGATCAGCCGGTCGCCAGCACCTTCAACCGCGTGATGTCCGCGCTGAACTGGTCCTGGTCAATGGGCGAAGAGCTGTACTGCCAAAACGTGTAGAACCCCCAGTTGTACGGCAGCGTCCCCGCCGACGACGCGTACCGCGCCACCCACAGCGGGTTCGTCGAACTGAAGTCGCCCGTGTTGCCGGTGCACTGGCTCCACCAGCTCGTTGCCGTGTAGATCACCGGCCAGCGGGTCGTCTTCGCGTGGTACTCGTCGCTGAACGCCTTGATCCACGCCACCATCTGGGCCGGTGTCTTGCCGTAGCACGCGTTGTTCGGGCCCCACTCGATGTCGAGCGTGCCCGGGAGCGTTTTGCCGTCCTTCGACCAGCCGCCGCCGTGGGCGACGAAGTAGTCCGCCTGGGCCGCGCCGCCCGACGTGTCCGGGCGGCCGTAGTGGTAGGCCCCGCGGATCATGCCCACGTTGTACGACCCCGTGTACTGCTGGCTGAAGTACGCGTTCTGGTAACCCGTGCCCTCGGTCGCCTTGACGTAGGCGAACTTCTTGCCCGCGCTCCAGTACGACGCCCAGTTGACGTTGCCCTGGTAGGAGCTGACGTCGATGCCGGGGACGCTCGCGTCGACCGACGCGGGCAGGAGCCCTCCCGAAGCCACCCCGTCGTGGGCGCGGATCGATGCGCCCATCTCGTGGTTGTCCGGGTCCGGCGCCGCCGAGGCGGCGGGGGCGGTCACGGCCAGCAGGGAGGCCGAGACCGCGACAGCGGCGCCGAGCAGGCGGCGCCACCTCCGTGGTGCAGTCATCTTCGGTTGTTCCTTTCGGGTTGCCCTCGCGATGCGCGGTGTGCAGGCCGCGCCGCATGATTCTGTTACAGCGAGCACCGCAACGTCACTGCTCCATGTGAAGCAATTTCGAAGTCTGGGGAAACATGTGAAACATTGGCAAACCGGGCGAATCGGCCGATCCGCGCCCTTTGGCGTCTTGAAGGCGCTTGATCCGAAGGGCAGACTCGCCCGCATGCCCGCGCACTGGAGCCGAACCACGCTCGTCCTGGCCGCTGCCGCCGCGCTCACCGCCGGCGTAGCCGCGCCCGCCGTCGCCGCCACTCCGACGCCGAAGTCCCCGGTCGCCGTCGGGTTCGGGGGCGCCGTGGCCAGCATCGACGCCGACGCCACCGCGATCGGCACGAAGGTCCTGCGCGACGGCGGCAACGCCGTCGACGCGGCCGTCGCGGTCGCCGCCGCCCTCGGCGTCACCGACCCGTTCTCCGCCGGCGTCGGCGGCGGTGGGTTCTTCGTCTACTACGACGCCAAGACGCACCGCGTCCACACGCTCGACGGCCGGGAAACCGCGCCGAAGACCGCCGACGCGAACCTCTTCGTCGAGAACGGCCGGCCGCTGCCGTTCGCCGACGCCGTCACGAGCGGGCTCGGCGTCGGCGTGCCCGGCACGCCCGCGACGTGGTCCGAGGCCCTGCGCAAGTGGGGGACGCGCTCGCTGGCGAAGTCCCTGAAGCCCGCGGAAGACTTGGCGCGCAACGGTTTCGTCGTCGACTCGACGTTCCAGACGCAGATCGCGAACAACGCCGCGCGGTTCTCCGCGTTCCCCTCGACGCGGTCGCTGTATCTGCCCGGCGGCGCCCCGCCGGTGCCCGGGACCGTCTTCCGCAACCCCGACCTCGCCGCGACGTACGCGCAGCTCGAGCGCCACGGCGTCGACGCGCTCTACGACGGCCCGATCGGCGCCGACATCGCGAAGACCGTCCAGCAGCCGCCGAAGGACCCGGCCTCGACGCTGAACGTGCGCCCCGGCAAGCTGACCACCGCGGACCTCGCCGCCTACCGCGCGATCGAGCGCACCCCGACCCACGCGACCTACGAGGGCCTGGACGTCTACGGCATGCCGGCACCGTCCTCGGGCGGGCTCACCGTCGGCGAGGCGCTCAACATCCTCGAGAACTTCGACCTCAAGCACGCCAGCAAGGCCGACTACCTGCAGTACTTCCTGGAGTCGACGCGGTTCGCCTTCGCCGACCGCAACCGCTGGATCGGCGACCCGGCGTTCGTCGACGTCCCGGCCAAGCAGCTGCTGAGCCAGCGCTTCGCCGACTCGCGGGCGTGCCTGATCTCGAAGGACAAGGCGGCGACCAGCCCGGTCGCGCCGGCCGACCCGAAGCACCCCGCTCCGTGCGCGGCGGGCACCACCGCCGCGCCGACGCCGTACGAGGGCGAGAACACCACGCACCTGACGGTCGCCGACAAGTGGGGCAACGTCGTCGCCTACACGCTGACCATCGAGCAGGAGGGCGGCAGCGGGATCGTCGTGCCGGGCCGCGGGTTCCTGCTCAACAACGAGCTGACCGACTTCTCGTTCACGCCCGTGACGCCGGGCGTGCCCGACCCGAACCTGCCCGGCCCGGGCAAGCGGCCGCGCTCGTCGATGGCGCCGACGATCGTCCTCGACCACGGCCGCCCGTTCTTCGCGACGGGTTCGCCGGGTGGCGCGTCGATCATCACGACGGTGCTGCAGGTGATCCTGGGCCGCCTCGACCGCGGGCTGTCCCTGGAGGACGCGATCGCGGCGCCGCGGGCGTCGCAGCGGAACTCGGCGGCCGCCCAGGTCGAGCAGGCGTTCCTGGACCAGCCGGAGACGGCGGACCTGAAGGCGAGGGGCCAGGGCTTCTCGACGGCGCCGGCGGAGATCGGCGCGGCGACGGGCGTGGAGCGGCTGCGTGACGGCCGCTGGCTGGCGGCGGCGGAACCGGTCCGCCGCGGCCAGGGCGCGGCCCAGGTGGTGTGGCCGTTCAACTGGTAGCGCGGAGGCTCCGGGCCGGCGGGCGACCGCCGGCTCAGGGTTCGAGCGCCCAGCGGATGTAGCGCGTCTCCGGGACGAACCCGGCCCGCTCGAACACCCCGGAGGCGCCGGACGGGCTCGCCGAGTCCACGACCAGGCTCGCCCGGTCGTAACCGCGCTCCGCCGCGGTGCGCAACGCGTGTGCCAGCAGGGCGGTGGCGACCCCGCGCTTCCGGTGCTCGCGCAGCGTCCCGACGATCATGAAGTGCGCGTCGCGGATCCCGGTGGCCGCGGTGTCGGCGTCCCAGGACATCGTCACCAGCAGGCCCACCGGAGCGCCGGCGGCGTCGCGGTGCAGGAAGCTGACCTCGGGCCGGAACGTCTGGTTGACGATCTTGTTCCGCCACATGTCCGCGGGCATCGGCACCGCGCCCCAGGCGTCCTCGAACGCCGCGTTCCGGACCCGCCGGAAGTCTTCGTCGGTCTCCGCCGACCACGGCTCGATCCGGGCTTCCACCGGGGCGATGTCCCCGAGCGGGTGTTCCATGCGCCGGAAGTACCGGACCGGCTCGAAGCCCCGCGAACGCATCAGCTCGGCCAGGCCGGCGATGTGCCCGGGGCGGTGGACGTCCACCGCGAGCCGCCGGCCCGGGTGGTGCAGTTCGTGGAGGACCTTCGCCGCGGCCACCCCGGCCTCGACGAGCCGGGTGCCGATGCCCCGGCGCCGGTGGGCCGGGTGGACCCCGCCGTCCAGGAAGACCCGGTGGACGTCTTCTGCGGACGGCTTGAACCGGATCTTCATGTAGCCGATCATCGTGTCGCCGTCGAAGGCCGCGAGACTGCCGCGCTCGAGGTCGGTGTACGGGTCGACCAGCTCCTGGCGGGTGTCCTCGGCCGTGTAGCTCTCGCCGATCCCGTCGGCCGCCTCCATCGCGTTGAGCAGGTCAGCGGCGGCCTGGGCGTCCTCGACGGCAAGGGGCCGCCACGTCGGAGTGGGCATGCCGGCGACGCTAACCGGGCTCGCGCGCGCTGTCGCCCGGGTTTTCCGGCGGGCGCGGGCGCGCCGCGATCACGGGGGCCTTCTAGACTCGGGCCCGATGTTCCAGCCACCTGAACCCTCCCCACCGGGGGTGGGCCGATGAAGCTCGTCTTCGCCGGCACGCCCGAGCCGGCCGTCCCCGCGCTGCGCGCCCTGCTCGACTCCGGCCGCCACGAGGTCGCCGCCGTCGTCACCCGCCCGGACGCGCAGGCCGGCCGCGGCCGCCGCGTCGTCCGCTCGCCGGTCGGCGCCCTCGCCGACGAGCATGGCATCGAGGTGCTGACGCCCGCGCGCGCCGGCGACCCGGCCTTCCTCGCGCGTCTGACCGAACTGGCGCCGGACGCCTGCCCGGTCGTCGCCTACGGCGCGTTGCTGCCGCAGGCCGCCCTCGACATCCCGCGCCTCGGCTGGGTGAACCTGCACTTCTCGCTGCTGCCCGCGTGGCGGGGCGCGGCGCCGGTGCAGGCCGCCATCCGCGCCGGCGACGAGATCACCGGCGCGTCCACGTTCCGGATCGTCAAGGAGCTGGACGCGGGCCCGGTCTACGGCGTCGTCACCGAGGCGATCGGCGCGACCGACACCGCCGGCGGCCTGCTCGGGCGGCTCGCGGAGTCCGGGGCCAAGCTCCTGCTGTCCACCATGGACGGTCTGGCCGACGGCAGCCTGGTCGCCCGCGACCAGCCCGCCGAGGGCACCAGCTACGCGCCGAAGGTGACGGTCGAGGACGCGCGCGTGTCCTTCGCCGACCCGGCCTCGGCGGTCGACCGGCAGATCCGGTCGGTCACCCCGGACCCGGGCGCGTGGGCGGAGTTCCGCGGGGAACGGCTGAAGCTCGGCCCGGTCACGGTGCTCGACGAACCCGGCCCGCCGCCGGGCGAGATCGTGGTCGAACGCAAGCGGGTGCTGGTCGGGACGGCGACGAAGCCGTTGCGGCTCGGCGAGGTCCAGGCGCCTGGCAAGAAACGGATGGCGGCCACCGACTGGGCTCGCGGATCACGCATCGAGCAGGGAGAACGCCTCCGGTGAACGACCACAGGGAACGACGTCCGTCACGGCCGCAGCGGGGCCGCCCCGCGCCGCGCAAGGAAGGGCCGCGCCGCCCGCCGGAGGTGGACCCGGCCCGGCAGGCCGCGTTCGACGTCCTCGCGGCCGTGCGCACGAAGGACGCCTACGCCAACCTCGTCCTGCCCGACCTGCTGCGCGAGCGGCGGATCACCGGGCGCGACGCGGCACTGGCCACCGAACTCGCCTACGGCGCGTCGCGGGCGCAGGGCCTGCTCGACGCCGTCATCGCGGCCTGCGCCGAGCGCCCGCTCTCGCAGACCGACCCGGCGGTGCTCGACGCGCTGCGCCTCGGCGCCTACCAGCTGCTGCGGACGCGCATCCCCGAGCACGCCGCCGTGACGTCCACTGTGGACCTCGTCCGCGCGGAAGCCGGTTCGTGGGCCACCGGGTTCGCCAACGCGATCATGCGCAAGGTGTCCGAAAAGGATGAAGCGGCGTGGCTGGACGAGCTCGCGCCGGACGAGGCCACCGACCCGATCGGCGCCTACGCGCTGCGCACCGCGCACCCGCGCTGGGTCGCCCGGTCGTTCGCCGAAGCGCTGGGGGACAAGGGCGCGGGCCTCAAGGCCGCGCTCGAAGCCGACGACGCCCGGCCCGAGGTGCACCTGGTCGCCCGGCCCGGCGAGATCAGCGCCGACGAGCTGGCCGCGATCACCGGCGGCGACCCGGCGCCGTACTCGCCCTACGGCGTCCGCCTGCCCGCGGGCGCCGGCGACCCGGCCGACGTCGAGCCGGTCCGCGAGCGGCTGGCCGCCGTCCAGGACGAGGGCAGCCAGCTGTGCGCGATCGCCGCGACGAAGGTGCCCGTCGAGGGCTCCGACGAGCGTTGGCTCGACCTGTGCGCGGGTCCCGGCGGCAAGGCCGCGCTGCTGGGCGCGCTGGCGGCGTTGAGCGGGGCGACCGTGGACGCCGTCGAAAAGGCTCCGCACCGCGCGAAGCTCGTCGAGAAGGCCACGAGCGGTCTGCCGGTGAAGGTGCACGTCGCCGACGGCCGCGAGTCCGGGCTGGAGCCGGGCTACGACCGGATCCTGGTCGACGCGCCGTGCAGCGGGCTCGGCGCCCTGCGGCGGCGGCCGGAGGCGCGCTGGCGCCGCAAGCCGTCGGACGTCGCGGACCTGACGAAGCTGCAGGGCGAGCTGATCACCGCGGCGTACGGGCTGCTGCGGCCGGGCGGGGCGCTCACCTACGTCGTCTGCTCGCCGCACCTGGCCGAGACCGAAGGCGTGATCGGCGAGACGGCGCGGCGGCTGAAGGCCGAGGTGCTGGACGCGCGCGAGCTGTTCCCGGGCGTGCCGGAGCTGGGCGACGGGCCGTACGTCCAGCTGTGGCCGCACCGCCACGGCACCGACGCGATGTTCTGCGCCGTGCTGCGCAAGCCATGAGGGACCTCGGGCTGGTGGCGGGCTCGTGCGGCGGGCTGGACACCCGGTTCGCCGCCGAGCTGGTCCGGCCCGCGGCCGAGCGCGGCTGGCGCCCGGCGATCACGTTGACGCCGACGGCCCACCGCTGGCTGGAGTCGACGGGCGGCCTCGCCGAGGTGGCTTTGTCGACCGACCTGCCGGTGCGCAGTGTTTCCCGGTTGCCGGGGGAGCCGCGACCGCACCCGGACCCGGCGGTGTTCCTGTTCGCGCCGGCGTCGGCGAACTCGGTGGCCAAGCTGGCGCTGGGAATCGCGGACAACCAGGCGCTGACGGTGCTCGGCGACGTCCTGGGCGCGCCGGGGATCACGATCGTGGTGGCGTACCAGATCCAGGACACGCGGGTGTTCCACCCGGCGTGGCAGCGCCACCTCGACACCCTCGCGGAGGCCGGGGTGACGCTGCACCGCCTGGATGTCGGGCGGCCGTGGACCGAGGCCCTGGACCTGCTGCCCTGAGCCCGCCACGGCGGAAGGCTCCACTGGCCGCTTGGTTCCTGAGCGTTCGTATCCATTCGGAGGCGTGGGAAAGCCCTGCGTGCAGCTGCTCGATGGTCGCGGGCGTGACGTTTTCCTGCATCGCTCCGTGCAGGCGAGCGACAGCTGCCTGCTCGCAGCTTCATGATCAGGCCGGCGGTGTAGAGGAGCTCCTCGCGGAGGCCGGCGTGAAGCTGCACCGCCTGGATGTCGGGCGCCCGTGGACCGAGGCCCTGGACCTGCTGCCCTGAGCCCGGCCGCGGGGGCGCCCCCCGTTTTCCACGTTACCGGCCGGCACCGACAGTTCCGGGCCGCGAGCGGCGCACGCTGCCGGTGGGCGCCGCTCGCGAACGGCGAATTACGAACACACCGCCGCGTCGGTCGCGGCCAGCAGGTGCGCATTCGTTTCGGCCGGCGTCGGGTTCTGGTTCAGCACCACCGTCACCCGGCGGCCGCCCGGACCGACTCCGGCCAGGTTCGTGAAGCCGATGATCCCGCCCTCGTGCCCCCAGAACTCCCCGCAGGACAACGGAATGCTCCCCACCCCGAGCCCGTAGCGGGCGCCGGGCACACCCAGGTCGGCCGGGACCGTGCGCTTCATCTCCGCCAGCTCGGCCGGGCGCAGCAGGCGACCGCCCAGCAGCGCGCCGTAGAACCGGTCCAGGTCCGCCGGCGTCGAGACCAGTCCGCCCGCCGCTCCCGCGATCGTCGCGTCGAAGTCGCTGAAATCCACCAGGTCCGGCGTGTAGCCGACCGCGTGCGGGTCCGGCAGCTTCTCGTCGCCCCGGCGCGGTAAATACGTGTCGCGCAGGCCGAGCGGCCGGGTGATCCGCTGGGCGATGAGGTCGCCCAGCGCGCGCCCCGTCACCTTCTCGGCGAGCATCCCGGCGACGATGTAGTTCGTGTTCGAATACGACCAGCTCGTCCCGGGCGGGAACAGCGCCGGGTGCTTCAGCGCCAGCGTCACGAGCTCTTCCGGCGAAGCGCCGCGGTGCCGCAACGCCTCCGGGTCGCTCAGGTCGAACTCCTGCAGGTAATCGGGAATCCCGCTCGTGTGCTGCAGCAGCTGCCGCACGGTGATCCGCCGGTCGGGCAGCAGCCCCGGCAGGTACCGCTCGACCGGCGCGTCCAGCTTCACCCGGCCCTCGCCGGCCAGTTGCAGCACGACGGTCGCCACGAACGACTTCGTGACGCTGCCCGCCCGGAACGAACCGTTGCGCGGGAACGGTTTCCCGGTCGTGACGTCACCCGCGCCGCTGCGCACCACCCGCGTCCGGTGGCCGTCCTGGATCACCGCTTCGGCGCCCGGCACGCCGTCCTGGGCGGTGAGCACGTCCAAGTTCGCCTGCACCGAACCGGCCGCGAGCGCCGGTGCCGCCGTGGTCGCCGCCAGCAGCACGGCCAGCGTGCCGGCCGCGACGATCCGCACTGATTTCCGCATGGAAGAACCCCCTGGTGTCTCGGTGCTCCCACGCTAGGGAGCCCGCGCACCAGGGGGCATGGGGCAGGCCGCCGGAACGCTCCGGGGGCCTGCCCTACCGCGTCAACGCAGGCGAAGCGCCCGCTTCAGGGTCCCGAACAGGTCGGTCTGGTTGGTCAGCCCGACGATGTTGGCCGCCTGCGGGCCGAGGCCCGCGATGCGCACCTGGGTGCCGGTGTGCGACTGCGAGCCGCCCGTCTCCGCCGTGCCGTACGCCAGGGTCATGTTCGCGCCCTCGTTGGTGACGAGCGTCGCGGTCAGACCCGGGGTCGCGGTGGGCTCGACGATCTGGCTGCTGTGGCCGTGGTCGGCCGTCACCAGCACCAGGGTGTCCGGGTGGCTGCGGGCGAACGCCGTGCCCGCCGCGATCGCCGCGTCGAAGTCGACCGTCTCGCCGATCTGGCCGCACGGATCGGCCGCGTGGTCCTGCTTGTCGATGCTCGCGCCCTCGACCTGGAGGAAGAAACCCTTGTCGCTGCGCCGGTCGTCGAGCAGCTCGAGGGCCTTGCGGGTCTGGTCCGCCAGCTTCGGCTGGGTCGACGGCAGCTTCGGGTTCGGGGCGCAGCGGGCCGGCGCGGTGCCGCCGTGGACGGCCGCGGGGCCGACCCAGTTGACCGGCATGTTGCCGTCGGCGAACAGGCCGAGGACCGGCTTGCCCTTCTTGACCGCGGCCAGGTCGGCCGCGGTGTTGACGACGGTGTAGCCGGCCGCCTTGGCCTGGTCCAGGACGGGCTTGCCCTTGAACTTGCCCGCCGTCACCGGCTGGTTGAAGTACTTCGCGCCGCCGCCCAGCAGGACGTCGGGGCGGGTCTGCACCAGCTGCTCGGAGATCGAGCCGAGGCCGCCGTTCTCCTTGGCGTTCTTCGCGCACTTCGCGGTCGTCTCGACCGGGCCCTTGCAGTCGCGGTTGACGACGTGCGAGCCGAGCACGGCCGGGGTCGCGTCCTGGACCTCGGCGGTGGTCACGTCGCCGGTGCGCAGGCCGTTGCGCTTGGCGATCTCCAGGATCGTCGGGACGTCGTTGCCGTACGCGTCGACGGAGATGGCGCCGTTGTAGGTCTTGGTGCCGGTGGCCCAGCCGGTGCCGGACGCGGCCGAGTCGGTCACGTAGTTCGGCTTCGCCGGGTTGTTCTGCTCCACGGCGTACGTGGTGTAGTCGCCGGTCAGCGGCAGCTCGTCCATCGCGAGCCGGCCCGCGGCGCCGCGCTCGTAGTTGCGGGCGGCGGTGATCTCCGACTGGCCCATGCCGTCGCCGATGAACAGGATCACGTTGCGGGCGTGCCCGCCCTGGACCGCGGCGCGGACGTCGTTCGTGCGGTCACCGGTACCGGCCGACGAACGCGCGTCGGCGGAGTCGGAGCCGTTGGTGGCGAGGGCGACCGGCGCGGCGGCGACCAGCGCGGCGCCGAGCGCGCCCGCGACCAGCCACCGTCGGCGGCCGGCGAACAGCGAAGCCATGTTTCTCCTCATTGGGGGACTTCGGGAGGTAAGGCCCGGATTTCGGACACGGGCTATTAGTCCTCTCGCATGTGTGGTGCGAAGAGACGCGAGGTGACCGCCGGGTGGCCCCTGGCCGAACTCATGGCTTCCCGTGGGTGACCGGGAGCACGTCGGTCAAGGACCGGCGAGGTGCCCCGGCCGGACGACGCCCGATTCGTACGCTATGACCACCGCGTGGCTGCGGTTGGCCGCGCCGAGCTTGCCGAAGATGTTGCCCACGTGGGTCTTCACGGTTTCGAGGCTGATCACCAGTTCGGCGGCGATGTCCTGGTTGGACGATCCGCGCGCGATCAGCCGGAGCACCTCGGCCTCGCGCCGGGTGAGCGCTTTCGCGGCCTTCGCGTAGGCCCCGCCCGGCAGCCGGGCCGTCACCAGGCGCCGGATCGCCTCGGGGAACAGCAGCGACTCCCCGGCCGCGACGGTCCGGACCGCGTGCGCGATCTCCTCCTTGCGCGCCCGCTTGAGCAGGAACCCGCTCGCGCCGGCCAGCAGTGCTTCGTGCACGTAGTCGTCGTTGTCGAACGTCGTGACGACGAGGACCTTCGGCGGGTCGTCGAGCGAGCCGAGCAGCAGCCGGGTGGCCTCGATGCCGTCGGTGCCGGGCATCCGGACGTCCATCAGCACGACGTCCGGCCGGGCGCGGCGCACCGCGGGCAGCACCTCGGCGCCGTCGGCCGCCTCGCCGACCACGGGGATGCCCTGCTGCTCCAGCAGCGCCCGCAGGCCGGTGCGGACGAGCGGCTCGTCGTCGGCCAGGAGCACGGTGGGCGTCACGCGCTCGTCCGCAGCGGGATCGTCGCGGACAGCCGCCACCGCGGCCCGTCCGGGCCCGCGTCGAGCTCGCCGCGCAGGGCTTCGACGCGCTCGGCGAGCCCGGTCAGCCCGCGCCGCCCCGGCCGCACCTGTCCGCCGGTCAGCGCGTTGACGACGGCGATCGCCAGGCGCTCGGGACCGGCCTCGACGCGGACGTCGACCGCGCCCGGGCCGGCGTGGCGCAGCGCGTTGGTCAGGCCTTCCTGGACGATCCGGTACCCCTCGCGCGACACCGCGGCGGGCAGCCCGGCGACCGGTCCGGTGACGGTCAGCCGGACGTCGAGCCCGGCTTCGCGGGCGCGCACGGCGAGGACGTCGACCTCGGTCAGCGTGCGGGCCGGCTCCTTCGCCGCGGGTTCCTCGCGCAGCAGCCCGAGAACGTGGTCGAGGTCCTCGAGGGCGCTTCGAGACGCTTCTTCGATCGTGCCGAGCGCGCGCCGCACCTGGGCCGGGTCGGCCTCGACCAGCTCGGCCGCGGCGGCCGCCTGGATGGTCGACGTCGTCAGCGTGTGGCCGATCGAGTCGTGCAGCTCGCGGGCCAGCCGGTTGCGCTGGGCCAGGACGGCGGCGCGGCGCTCGGCGAGCGCCGCCCGTTCGGCGTCGGACGGGCCCAGCAGCGCTTCCGCGCCGGTGCGGAACGCGCGGGTGGCACCCGCGAGCAGCACGAGCGTGCCGAATAGCAGCACGACGCCGAACGGGACCGTCCACGCGCCGAGCGGGACGTCGTCCCAGAACAGGCTGATCCGGTCCTGCCCGCCGGCCAGCCACACCGCGGGGACCAGCACGCCGAGCCCGAGGAACGCGAGCGCGGTGAGCAGCACGCCGCTGAGCAGCGTGTGCAGGGCGAGCCACACGCCCGAACGCAGCCGCGAGCCGGTGTCGGGGCGCCCGGCCGGGGCCGGGACGGTCGTCCCGAGCAGGAGGTTCGCCAGCCCGATGCCGGCGCGCCGCACCGGCCCCAGCAGGCCCAGCAGTCCCGTGAGCACCGCGATGGCCACCAGGGCGAGCAGCGCCCGCACCCGCGAGTCGGCTTCGACGGACACCGCCGCGGCGAAGGCGAACGGGGACACCGGCACCATCAGGAAGGCACCCGCGACGGCGAACGGAAGGGCGCGGTAGCTGCCGAGCCGCGCCAGGGAGCGGAAGAATCCGGACATGCGGCGACCGTAGTGCGGCCGCAGTGGCGCACACCTCCCTCCGCGGAGCCAGATCCTGGTCACAACCGGTTAGTGAGCGTTAGCACGCTCCTCCTACACTCAGGACGTGGCAGACCGACCCCTGATCGCCCCCAGCATCCTGTCCGCGGACTTCGCCCGGCTCGGCGAGGAGATCGCCGCCGTGGCCGGCGGCGGCGAGACCCGCGCCGACTGGGTCCACGTCGACGTCATGGACGCGCACTTCGTGCCCAACCTGACCCTCGGCCTGCCCGTGGTCAAGGCGCTGCTCAAGAGCACCGACGTGCCGATCGACTGCCACCTGATGATCGACGACCCCGACCGCTGGGCGATCGGGTACGCCGAGGCCGGTGCCTACAACGTCACCGTGCACGCCGAGGCCGCGAAGGACCCGGTCGCGCTGGCGAAGAACCTGCGCGCCGCGGGCGCGAAGGCCGGCCTGTCGCTCAAGCCCGGGACCGCGCTCGGGCCGTGGCTGGACGCCCTCAAGCACTACGACACGCTGCTGGTCATGTCCGTCGAGCCGGGCTTCGGCGGGCAGTCGTTCATCGCCGACGTCCTGGAGAAGGTCCGCACCGCGCGGCGCCTGGTCGACACCGGGCACCTCAAGCTGGTCGTCGAGATCGACGGCGGGATCAACACCGACACCATCGAACAGGCCGCCGAGGCGGGCGTCGACTGCTTCGTCGCGGGCTCGGCCGTCTACGGCGCCGGCGACCCGGGCAAGGCGGTCGCCGCGCTGCGCGAGCAGGCGGCCCGCGGCCGGGCGGGCTGACTTCGCGGCGGCACCGGGGAAGCCCCGGGGCCGCGGCGGGTGTTGGATGGGAGGACCGGCTCACAAGGAGGCAGCGGACGTGTTCACCGGCATAGTCGAGGAGATCGGCGAGGTCACCGCGGTCGAACAGCTGACCAACGCGGCACGGCTGCGCGTACGCGGCCCGCTGGTCACCAGCGACGCCGGGCACGGCGACTCGATCGCGGTCAGCGGGGTGTGCCTCACGGTCGTCGAGGTCTCCGGCGGCGAGTTCACCGTCGACGTCGTGAACGAGACGCTGCAGCGCTCGAGCCTGGCCAAGGTCGCGACCGGCGACCGGGTCAACCTGGAACGCGCCACGCCCGCGGGCGGGCGGCTCGGCGGGCACATCATGCAGGGCCACGTCGACGGCACCGGGACGTTCCTCGGCCGCGACGAGGACGGCGTCACGACGTTCTCACTGCCCGCGCACCTCGCGCGGTACGTCGTCGAAAAGGGCTCGATCGCGGTCGACGGGATCTCCCTCACCGTCGCCGCCGTCACCGACGACCGGTTCAAGGTGGCGTTGATCCCGACCACGCTCGAAGCGACCACCCTCGGCGGCCGCGAAGCCGGCGACCTGGTCAACCTCGAGGTCGACGTGGTCGCGAAGTACGTGGAAAAGCTGGCCGAGGCACACATCCGCGACCAGGTGCAGAATCGGGACGGCGGCGGCACGGAGGAGCGGTCATGAGTGAGTCGAGCGCGGCAGAGCCCGAAGCGGGCTGGACCCCCTGCGGCACCGGGGCGGTGTTCGACGCCGACGCCATCGAGCGGGCGATCGCGGACGTCGCGGCGGGCCGGCCGGTCGTCGTGGTCGACGACGAAGACCGCGAAAATGAGGGCGACCTCATCTTCGCCGCGGAGAAGGCGACGCCGGAGCTGCTGGCGTTCATGGTCCGCTACACCTCGGGCTACGTCTGCGTGGCGCTCACCGAGGGCGAAGCCGACCGGCTGGACCTGCCGCCGATGTACCACACGAACCAGGACGCGCGCGGGACCGCGTACAGCGTCACGGTCGACGCCGCCGAGGGCATCAGCACCGGCATCTCCGCCGCCGACCGCGCGCACACGATCCGGCTGCTGGCCGACCCCGCGTCCACGGCGAAGGACTTCCGCCGGCCTGGGCACGTCGTGCCGCTGCGGGCCAAGGAGGGCGGCGTGCTGCGCCGCCCCGGGCACACCGAGGCGTCGGTCGACCTGGCCCGGATGGCCGGGCTGGCGCCGGCCGGCGTGCTCTGCGAGATCGTGTCGCAGAAGGACGAAGGCGACATGGCGCGCCGCGACGAGCTCGAGGTCTTCGCCGCCGACCACGACCTCGCGATCATCACCATCGCCGACCTGATCGCCTACCGCCGTCGCACCGAGAAGCAGGTCGAGCGCGTCGCCGAGGCGCGGATCCCGCTGGCCGCGGGCACGTTCCGCGCGGTCGGCTACGACTCGCTGCTGGACGGCATCGAGCACGTCGCGTTCGTCTACGGCGAGATCGGCGACGGCCAGGACATCCTCGTCCGCGTCCACTCCGAGTGCCTGACCGGCGACGTCTTCGGCTCGCTGCGCTGCGACTGCGGCCCCCAGCTGGAAGCGGCCCTGGAAGCGGTGGCGGCCGAGGGCCGCGGCGTCGTGCTCTACATCCGCGGCCACGAGGGCCGCGGCATCGGCCTGCTGCACAAGCTGCAGGCCTACCAGCTGCAGGACGACGGCGCGGACACCGTCGACGCGAACCTCGCGCTGGGCGTCCCGGCCGACGCGCGCGACTACGGCACGGGCGCGCAGATCCTGTGCGACCTCGGCGTCCGCACCATGCGGCTGCTGTCGAACAACCCGGCCAAGCGGATCGGCCTGGAGGGCTACGGCCTGCGCGTCACCGGGCGGGTGCCGCTGCCGATCTCGCCGAACCCGGAGAACCTGCGCTACCTGCGGACCAAGCGCGACCGGATGGGCCACGACCTGGCCCAGCTCGAGCACTACGACCAGGTCGGCGCCGGCACCGAGCACCCCGACGGAGGAGCACTGTGAGCGGCGAAGGCCGTCCCGACGTTTCGCTGGACCTGACCGGCTGCAAGTCCCTCAAGCTCGGCATCGTCGCCACCAAGTGGAACGCGGACATCACCGACGTCCTGCTGGAGCGCGCGCTGGTCGCGGCGCGCGAGGCGGAGCTGGAGGAGGACCCGACGGTCGTCCACGTGGCGGGCGCGATCGAGCTCCCGGTGGTGGTGCAGGCGCTGGCCCGCAACCACGACGCGGTGGTGGCGCTGGGCGTGGTCATCCGCGGCGGCACCCCGCACTTCGAGTACGTGTGCGACGCGGTGACGGCGGGCCTGACCCGGGTGGCGCTGGACGAGAGCACCCCGGTCGGCAACGGCGTCCTGACGTGCGACACGCACGAGCAGGCGGTCGACCGGTCGGGCCGCCCGGGCGCCAAGGAGGACAAGGGCTACGAGGCGACGGTGGCGGCCCTGGACACGGCCCACGTGCTGAAGAGCCTGCGCCAGCCGTGGACCGAGCGGGGTTTCGTGTGACTCTCCTGGTGATCCGCCCGCGGCGCGCGCTGATCATGTGCAGCGTGCTGGCGGTGGCGCTGCTGGCGGTGTTCGTGGTGGTGGCGGTCCTGCTGCGCAACGGCAACACGGGCGTCCACTTCCAGCGCTCCGACCAGGCGGCGATGATCGGCATCGGCATCCTGCTGGCGTGCGGCGTGATGCTGTTCGCGATCGCCCGGGTGCGGGCGGACGAAGAGGGCATCGAGGTCCGGAACGTGCTCGTCACCCGGCGGTTCGCGTGGAGCGAGGTGCTTTCGGTGAGCTTTCCGGACGGCGCTTCGTGGGCTCGGCTGGAGTTGCCGGATGACGAGTACCACGCGGTGATGGCGATTCAGGCGGTCGATCGGGCCCGGGCGGTGGAAGCGGTGCGGGCACTGCGCAAACTGCACCGAGCGGCGACTGGCGGCTGAGCGGCCGGCGTTCTGGCGACGTGAATGACTCATTCAGGTCGCCAGGCGACATGAATGAGTCATTCACTTCATGTGGCGACAGGGTCTCGGCGAAGTCGGGTCGGCGTGGCCGGAACCCGGGAGTATCGGCGAAACGTCCGGTCGGCCCGGGGTCAGAGGTCCAGGTCCACCACGATCGGCGCGTGGTCGGACGGCCCCTTCCCCTTCCGCGCGTTGCGGTCCACATAGGAATCCGTCACCGCGGACGTGAACGCCTCGTTCCCGTACACCAGGTCGATCCGCATCCCCTTGTTGTTCGGGAAGTTGCCGGCCCGGTAATCCCAGTACGTGAACGGGTGGTCGTACTTCAGCGGCCGCGGGAACACGTCCGACAGCCCCAGTTTCCGCAGGCGTGCCAGGGCTTCGCGTTCCGGGGGCGTCACGTGCGTCGACTCCGCGAACAGCGCGATGTCCCAGACGTCCGCGTCCGTCGGTGCCACGTTGAAGTCGCCCAGCACCGCGTACGGCCCGGACGAAAGCTCCGAAGCCACCAGGGAATGCAGCGACGAAAGCCACTCCAGCTTGTACGCGTAGTGCGGGTTGTCCGGCTCACGCCCGTTCGGCACGTACACCGACCACACCCGCACCCCGCCGCACGTGGCGCCCACCGCGCGCGCCTCCGCGGCGCCTTCGAACTGCGGCTCGCCCGGCAACCCGCGCACCACGTCGGACAACCCCACTCGCGACACGATCCCGACGCCGTTCCAGCGCCCCAGCCCGTACGCCGCCACCTCGTAGCCCAGTGCCTCGATCTCGGCCAGCGGGAACTTCTCCGTCGTGGTCTTCAGCTCCTGCAGGCACAGCACGTCCGGCGCCGTCTCCTCCAGGAAGCCCAGCACCCGGGGCAGGCGGGGGACGATGGAGTTCACGTTCCAGGTGGCGATCCGCATGCCCGCGAGCATCCCACACGCCACCGACAAAACCGGGGCGGCGCCGGAGCGCCGCCCCGGGGACTCACACGCCCGCGGTCGTCCGGATCCAGGAGCGGCTCGCCGCCACGCTCGCGTAGTTGTTCGTCCCGCGCGTGTTGGACCCGCTCTGGTTCTGGACCGTCGACGCGACGCCGACCTGGACGCCGCCCGACACCTCGGGGCCGCCCGAGTCGCCCTTCCACGCCGAGCCGTTGACGCCGACGCTCTGGATCGCGCGGCCGCCGTAGGCGTCCGTGGACCGGCCGGTCACCTGGACGTTCGCCGTCTTCAGCGACGTCGCCGGCGGGCCGGTCGGGGTCGTGCGGCCCCAGCCGTAGATCTGGTTCGTGCTGCCGGTCGCCGGGTCCGAGCTGCCCAGCGAGATCGGCGAAGCGCTCGTCGCCGACGCCAGGTGCAGCAGCGCGATGTCGCCGTTCGGGGACTCGTACTCGTTGTCGACGGCGATCTTCGTGCCCGACAGCAGTGTGTTGCTGCCGACCCGGACGTACATGCCCGAGCCGTCCTGGTCGAGGCAGTGCACCGCGGTCAGCACCCAGCGCGCCGCGATGACCGTGCCCGAGCAGTTGAAGCCCTGGTAGTCGCGCCCGGGGGTGTTGACGTACACCTGGGCGCCCCACGACACGGTGGGGGCGGTGGTGCCGCCGACGATGTTCGGCTGGACGCCGGCGGAAGCGACGGCGCCACCCGCGAGAGTCAGCGCGACAGCGGCGGCCGAGGCGGCGCCGAGGAGACGGAGAGAGCTCACGGTGGGGATCCTTTCGGACGGGGGCCGGACCGGCCGGTCGGAAAGTAACCACCGCGTCACCCAGGGGGACACCGACGAAGGTCGGAAGCGGAGGAACACCCTACTTCCGGCGGTGCGGCCGGGGGCGTGCGAGAAGTGTCGGTGGTGGCAAATAGGCTGGGGGAGTGGCTGACCCGACCACCTACCGACCCGCTCCGGGAAGCATCCCGGAGGCCCCTGGCGTGTACAAGTTCCGCGACGCGACCAAGCGGGTCATCTACGTCGGCAAGGCGAAAAGCCTGCGCAGCAGGCTGAACTCCTACTTCGCCGACCTCTCCGGCCTGCACCCGCGCACGCGCCAGATGGTGACGACGGCGGCGAGCGTCGAATGGACCGTCGTCACCACCGAGGTCGAGGCCCTCCAGCTCGAGTACAACTGGATCAAGGAGTTCGACCCGCGGTTCAACGTCCGCTACCGCGACGACAAGAGCTACCCGGTGCTCGCGGTGACGCTGAACGAGGAGTTCCCGCGCCTGCACGTCTACCGCGGCGCGCGCAAGAAGGGCGTCCGGTACTTCGGGCCGTACGCGCACGCGTGGGCCATCCGCGAGACGCTCGACCTGCTGCTGCGCGTCTTCCCGGCCCGCACCTGCTCGGCGGGGGTGTTCCGGCGCCACGGCCAGATCGGCCGGCCCTGCCTGCTCGGCTACATCGACAAGTGCTCGGCGCCGTGCGTCGGCCGCGTCTCGGCCGACGAGCACCGCGACATCGTCGAGGACTTCTGCGACTTCCTCGCCGGCAAGACCGACGTCATGATCAAGCGGCTGGAAGCCGAGATGGCCGCGGCGTCCCAGGAGCTCGAGTTCGAGCGCGCGGCCCGGCTGCGCGACGACCTCGGCGCGCTGCGCCGCGCCATGGAGAAGCAGGCCGTGGTGCTCGGCGACGGCACGGACGCCGACGTCGTGGCGTTCGCGCACGACGAGCTCGAAGCCGCCGTCCAGGTCTTCCACGTGCGCGGCGGCCGGGTCCGCGGCCAGCGCGGCTGGGTGATCGACAAGGCCGAGGAGATGGACGTCCCGGCGCTGGTCGACCACTTCCTCACCCAGTTCTACGGCGACGAGGCCGAGCTCGACGCCCGCGACGACGTCGACGCCGGGCCGGTCGTCCCGCGCGAGGTGCTGGTGCCGGAGCTGCCGGCGGACGCCGACGCGGTCGCGGAGTGGCTGAGCGGGCTGCGCGGTTCGCGGGTCCAGCTGCGGGTGCCGCAGCGCGGCGACAAGAAAGCGCTGGCCGAGACCGTGGAGCGCAACGCGGGGGAGGCGTTCACCCAGCACAAGCTGCGCCGCGCCGGCGACCTGACGGCCCGCTCGGCGGCGCTGACCGAGCTGCAGGAGTTCCTGGCCCTCGACACCGCGCCGCTGCGCATCGAGTGCATCGACATCAGCCACATCCAGGGCAGCGACGTCGTGGCGTCGCTCGTCGTCTTCGAGGACGGGCTCGCGCGCAAGTCCGAGTACCGGCGCTTCGCGCTGCGCGAGGCGGCCGAAGAGGGCGATGTGGCGTCGATCGCCGAGGTCGTTCGCCGCCGCTTCTACCGCTACCTCAAGGAAACGGCGGAGGACACGAGCAAGCCCGGCCTCGACCCGGAGACCGGCCGCCCGAAGAAGTTCGCCTACCCGCCGAACCTGCTGGTCGTCGACGGCGCGGGCCCGCAGGCCACGGCGGCCGCGGACGTGCTGGCCGAGCTCGGCATCACCGACATCTCCGTCATCGGGCTGGCGAAGCGGCTGGAAGAGGTGTGGCTGCCCGCCGACCCCGACCCGGTCATCCTGCCGCGGACGTCGGAGGGGCTGTACCTGCTGCAGCGGCTGCGTGACGAGGCCCACCGCTTCGCCATCGCCTACCACCGCGAGAAGCGCTCCAAGCGGCTGGTGACGTCCGAATTGGACAGTGTGCCCGGCCTGGGGCAGGCTCGCCGCACCGCGCTGATCAAGCACTTCGGCTCGGTGAAGAAGCTCAAGCAGGCCAGGGTCGAGGAGATCGAGGCGGTGCCCGGCTTCGGCAGGCGCACCGCGGAGGCCGTGGTCGCCGCGCTGGCCGGGGAGTCCGGTGCGGGCAACGGCACACAAGCAGGGGAGTAGGGAAAGACAGTGAGTGCGCAAGAGGAGATCCGCGGGTCCGGCATGGAGGTCGCGGTCGTGTCCGGGCTGTCCGGGGCGGGCCGCAGCACGGCCGCCAAGTGCCTGGAGGACCTGGGCTGGTTCGTCGTCGACAACCTGCCCCCGGAGCTGATCGCGACGATGGTCGAGCTGGGCGCGCAGGCGCGCGGCGCGATCACGAAGGTGGCCGTCGTCATGGACGTGCGCTCGCGCGCGTTCACCGACGACCTCGCCTCGGTCATCAAGGACCTGGACGCGCGGGGCTACAAGCCGCGCGTGCTGTTCCTGGAGGCGACCGACGCGGTGCTGGTTCGGCGCTTCGAGGCCGTCCGCCGCGGCCACCCGATGCAGGGCGACGGCCGGCTCGCCGACGGCATCACGGCCGAGCGGACGCTGCTGGAGCCGCTGCGCGAAGAGGCCGACCTGGTGCTCGACACGTCGTCGCTGTCGGTGCACGACCTGCGGGCCAAGATCGAGGACGCGTTCGGCTCCGAGGCGAGCACCCAGACCCGGGTCACCGTGCTGTCCTTCGGCTACAAGTACGGCCTGCCGATGGACGCCGACCTGGTGATGGACGTCCGGTTCCTGCCGAACCCGTTCTGGATCCCGGAGCTGCGCGAACACACGGGCCTCGACGGCGAGGTCCGCAACTACGTCCTCTCGCAGGAGGGCGCCGAGGAGTTCCTGGACCGCTACCACCAGCTGCTGCGGCTGATCGGCGCCGGCTACAAGCGCGAGGGCAAGCGGTACCTGACGCTCGCCGTCGGCTGCACCGGCGGCAAGCACCGCAGCGTGGCGCTGTCCGTCGAGCTCGCCCAGCGTCTGTCCAAAGAGGACGGTATGGCTGTGAAGGTGGTGCACCGCGACCTTGGTCGTGAATAACGTGCGCGCGGTCGCCCTCGGGGGCGGCCACGGGCTGCACGCCACGTTGTCCGCGGTGCGGCGGGTGACCCCCGACGTCACCGCGATCGTGACCGTGGCCGACGACGGCGGATCGTCCGGCCGGCTGCGGCGCGAGCTGGGGCTGCTGCCGCCGGGCGACCTCCGGCAGGCCTTCGCCGCCTTCGCCGCGGAGGACGGCGGCACGCTGTGGGCGGAGGTGTTCCAGCACCGCTTCGGCGGCGACGGCGCGCTGGCCGGCCACGCGGTGGGGAACCTGCTGCTGGCGGGGCTCTTCGAGGTGCTCGGCGACCCGGTCGCCGCGCTCGACGAGGCGTGCCGGCTGATGGGCGTCTCGGGCCGCGTGCTGCCGATGTCGCCGGAGCCACTGGAGATCGAGGGGCAGGTCAGCGGCCTGGACAGCGAGCACCCGGCGGCGCTGCGCACCATCCGCGGCCAGGTCGCGGTGGCCTCGACGCCCGGGCAGGTGCAGCGCGTGAGCCTGCGCGCGCCGGGCGGTTCGGGGCGGCCGCCGCTGGCGTGCGAGGAAGCCGTCGAAGCGGTGCTGAACGCCGACGTCGTCTTCCTCGGTCCGGGCTCCTGGTTCACGAGCGTTTTACCTCATCTGCTGGTGCCGGGCCTGCACGACGCGCTCGTGCGGACCGCCGCGACGAAGGTGCTCGTGCTCAACCTTGTCCCCCAGCCGGGGGAAACCGCCGGGTTCTCGCCGGAGCGGCACCTGGACGTACTCTTCGAGCACGCGCCCGATCTGCGGGTCGACGCGGTGATCGCGGACCGCGATTCCGTCCCCGACCCGGCGAATCTCCGGCGCGCGGCGGAACGGCTCGGCGGGCGCGCGCACCTGGGGGCGGTGGGCGACCCGGAAGTGGCGGGACGGCATGATCCTGATGCGCTCGCGTTGTGCATGCGGGAGGCTCTCGGTCTCGGCGGGGAGCACGGGGGAGGAGCGAAAGGCAGGGAGGGGCAGCAATGGCGATGACCGCCGCGGTGAAGGACGAGCTGAGCCGGCTGGAGATCACGAAGATCGGGCCGCGCCGGGCGGAGGTCGCGTCACTGCTCCGCTTCGCCGGCGGGCTGCACATCGTGGCCGGCCGGGTGGTCGTGGAGGCGGAGCTGGACACGGGCTCGGTCGCGCGACGGCTGCGCAAGGAGATCCACGAGCTGTACGGCCACCATTCGGACGTCCACGTCATCACCGCCAGCGGCGGGCTGCGCAAGGGCACCCGGTACGTCGTGCGCGTGGTCAAGGACGGTGAGGGCCTGGCCCGCCAGACCGGGCTGATCGACCAGCGCGGCCGCCCGGTGCGCGGGCTGCCCGCGGCCGTGGTGTCCGGGGGAGTGGCGGACGCGGAGGCGGCGTGGCGGGGCGCGTTCCTCGCGCACGGCTCCCTGACGGAACCGGGCCGGTCGTCGTCGCTCGAGGTGACGTGCCCGGGCCCGGAGGCGGCACTGGCCCTGGTCGGTGCCGCACGCCGGATGGGCATCCAGGCGAAGTCGCGCGAGGTCCGCGGAGCCGACCGGGTGGTGGTCCGCGACGGCGACGCGATCGGCGCGCTGCTGACCCGCCTGGGCGCGCACACGAGCGTCCTGCAGTGGGAAGAGCGCCGGATGCGCCGCGAAGTCCGCGCGACGGCCAACCGCCTGGCGAACTTCGACGACGCGAACCTGCGCCGCTCGGCCCGCGCGGCGGTCGCGGCGGCGGCCCGGGTGGAGCGCGCCCTGGAGATCCTCGGCGACACGGCCCCGGACCACCTCCTGGCGGCGGGCAAGCTCCGGCTGTCGAACCGCCAGGCGTCCCTGGAGGAGCTGGGCCAGCTGTCCGACCCGCAGATGACGAAGGACGCGGTGGCGGGCCGCATCCGCCGGCTGCTGGCGATGGCGGACAAGCGGGCGAAGGACCTGAACATCCCGGACACGGAGTCCGCGGTAACGCCGGAGATGCTGGAAGAAGAGGACGCCTGACCGGTCAGTCGTCGCCGTGGTTCGGGCAGCCGGCCGCGTGCTGCGCTTGCCAGGCCGCGGTCATCGCCTCCTGCTGCCGCTCGAACTTGGCGTCGCGGCGGGCCTGCCAGGGTGAGGGGGTCAGGCAGCGGGTGACCAGCAGCTGGTCGGGCGCGTAGTCGTTGCCGCTGCCGGTGACCTCGAGGCCGGCCGCGGTGAGGATCTTCCGCATCGCCTCGGCCATCGCCGCGTCGATCGTGACCACCATCGTCCCGATCGCCTCGCACTCGCCGCCTTCGCGGAGCGGGTCTTCGGCCCAGGCGTCCCGGTTCGCGTCCAGGAGGACGGCGTGGGCCTGCCAGTCGACCATGACGCCGCGCGGATCCAGCACGTCGAGCTTCACGACGGCGCCGGCCAAGCCGACCGGGACGGGCTGGTCACCGGGGATCACCGGCAACCCGGCGGCCGCCAGCTCCTGCCGGACGAGCGTGGCGAGGACCTCCAGGCGGAGCTGCCGGTGCTGGTCGTCGTTCGCGGATGTCATGTGGCCCCGTTCCCCCGTGAAACCCGGATCGTAGCGCCGCGCGGTCACGCCCGAGGCGCTCGGAGAAGACACCGGGCGAGGTCCCGCAGCCACGGCTCGGAACCGGCCGGCTCGCGCTCGAGCACGCGGGCCAGTCGTTCGCGCACGGCCGGGGAGCGGCCGGCTTCGACGATCGCGACCGCCTCGGCCAGTGCCCGGCGGGTGCGGTCGTCGCGGGGCGGTTCGCGGACGTCCGCGGCAGCCCACAAGTCCCGGCCGAACGACCGCGTGAGCTTGGGCTGGCGGTCGGCCAGGTAGCTGAACAACGCGGACTCGACCGACACGTTCCGGATCGTCACGTCGCGGGCCCACTCCGCTTGCTGCTGCCAGCGGTGGGTGTTCGGGCTGGTGTGCGTGCGCCGCGTCAGGCCGACGATCCGGATCCGGCGCAGGACGGCGGGCCAGTCCGCGCGGTCGTCGGCGGCCCAGTCGCGCAGGACGTCCAGCAGTTGCTTCAGCGTCCGGCCCGTCGACACCGCCTCGGCGAAGACGATCGGCCGGGATCCGTGCGCGAGAAGAGCGGGGCTCAGCCCGTGGGCGGCCAGGTTGGCGCGCAGCTGCGCCACTTCGGCCGGGTGGAGGCGGCCGTACGGCCAGCTGTCGATCGAGCCGGTGGACAGCGGGAGCGGGTGCAGTCGGCCCGCGTCCGGCAGGGCGCCCCCGAGCAGGTCGAACACGGAGTCCGCGGACCGGCCGATGAAGTACAGCTCGCCGTCCTCGGACCGCGCGAGCACCTTGGCAGCGCACTCGACGAGGTCGTCGAGGAACCACAGGTCCGGCTCGGGCAGGCCGTCCAGCAGGGAGCCGAGGTGGTCGGGGCGCACGAGGTCCCAGCGGAACGGCCGGTTCGGCTCGATCACCCCGGCATCGCGCCTTCGTGCCCGGCCACCGGCTCCGCGAGCCGGCCGGACCTGGCCGCGCTTCGCCGCGAGACGTTTCCGGTATTGCGGAAGTTCTGGCTCATCGGCCGCGAGCCTAGGCCGCGGCCGCCACAGTGGTCACCCGGTTTTCGGCCCGTCGCGTTAACCGGACCCGCCACTTCGTAACACCGCGGTAGCACCCGGGCGCCGTCGCCGAAACGCGGCACCTCGAACCTCGGACAGGGATACGCCGAACGAGGGAAGGGGAAAGCATGCGTAACGCACGCCTGCAGGTGACACCGGAGGTCGGCACCTGGCTCGCCCGGCGCAGCAGCAAGGCCGGCGACTGGACGATCGACGAGCTCGTCGCGGCGAAGAGGGGCACCACCGTCTCCGTCGTCATTCCGGCCCGGAACGAAGAGACCACCGTCGGCGCGATCGTCACCGCCATCCGCGAGGAGCTCGGCGGCCGCCTGGTCGACGAGATCCTCGTCGTCGACAGCCACTCCACCGACGCCACCGCCGAAGTCGCCGCCGCGGCCGGGGCCCGGGTCGTCGCGCAGGACGCCGTCTTCCCCGCCCTCGAGGGGTTGCAGGGCAAAGGCGAGGCGCTGTGGAAGGGCGTCGCCGCGACGAGCGGCGACCTCGTCGTCTTCGTCGACGGCGACCTCTACGACTTCACCACCGACTACGTCACCGGGCTGCTCGGCCCGCTGCTCACCGACCCGGCGGTCGCCTACGTCAAGGGCTTCTACCATCGCCCGCTGAACGGCGCGGCGGGCAGCGAGCCGGAAGGCGGTGGCCGCGTCACCGAGCTCGTCGCCCGGCCGCTGCTCAACATGTTCTGGCCGGAGCTGGCCGGGTTCGTGCAGCCCCTCGCCGGCGAGTACGCGGGCCGCCGCGAGGTGCTGGAGAGCATCCCGTTCGTCGTCAACTACGGCGTCGAGATCGGGCACCTCATCGACCTGCTGGAGCTGCGCGGCCTCGACGCGCTCGCCCAGGTCGACCTCGGCCACCGCGCCCACCGGCACCAGAGCACCCAGGCACTGGGCCGGATGTCCGGGCAGATCATGCAGACGCTCTTCGACCGCCTGGAGCACTACGGCCGCCTGGTCACCGCGATCCCGCCGGCGACGCTGCTCGCGCAGTTCCAGCGCGGGGTCTCGGAAAACGGCGTCGAGCGCGAGCTCGTGCTGACCGACCTGACTTCCCCGCAGCGCCCGCCGCTGGTGAGCCTGCCGGCGGCGGTGCGCCCGGAAAACGCGGTCAATCTGCGGAACACGGCGTGACGTCCGCCGCCTGACGAGCGCCGGGAAACAGCCGGGCGGGGGAGGTCCCTGCCCGGCTGTTTCGTGCTGTCCGCAAAGGAATACGTCGTTGAGACCGCCGTCCATATCGTGATATCGTGGTGTGTCGAAGTGGGCAGCTTGGTAGCGTTTTCCTGGGGTGTGCTGCGCACTGTTCGAAGTTTTGCGTCCTTTGGGGGAAGGAGCGTCTAGTGAATCGGCAGGTCGTGGAGTTGGTGAGACCACGTGAGCGGGAGGTGCGCGCGCAGGCGCTGCGGGTTTTGGTCGTGGAAAACGACTCTTCGGTCGCGGAAGACCTTTCGCGGGAACTGCGCCGGCACGGCTACGCGGCGACGAGCGTGTCCACGGCGGCGGAAGCCTTGAAGGTCCATGCCGGTTTCGACATGGTCCTGCTGGACCTCGACCTCTCCGACCTCGACGGCCTCGAAGTGTGCCGCCGGATCCGGGCGGCCGGCGACGTGCCGATCATCTCGATCACCGTGCGCGGCGCCGAACTCGACTGCGTGCTCGGGCTGGCAGCCGGCGCCGACGACTACATCGTCAAGCCCTACGGCCTGCGGGAACTCCTCGCGCGGATGGAAGCGGTGCTGCGCCGGGCCTATCCCCGGCCACCGGCGGCGGACGTGGTGACGCACGGTCCACTCCGGATCGACGCCGGGGCGCGCGAAGTCCTGCAGGAGGGGCGGCGGGTGGACCTCACGCCCAAGGAGTTCGACCTGCTCTACCAGCTCGCTTCGCAGCCGGGCACCACGCTTTCCCGGCGCCACCTGCTCAGCCGGGTGTGGGACGACGAGTGGTCGCGCCGCAGCCGCACGATCGACACGCACGTGAGCAGCCTCCGGAGCAAGCTCGGCTCGAGCCGGTGGATAGTCACCGTGCGCGGCGTCGGTTTCCGGATCGGGCACGGGTGAGCCGGAAACCGGCTACGCCAAGCCCGCCGAAAACGCGCCGAGTTCCCGTTTGAACGATTCGAGGAACGAGGCGATGCGTTCTTCGTCACGCCGGTAGTGGGTCCATTTCCCGACGCGCGTCGCCCGCACGAGACCTGCGCGTTCCAGCACCGCCATGTAGGCGGAGACGGTGGACTGCGCGAGCCCGGCCTTGGCCTGGATGTGGCTGACGCAGACGCCGACCTCGCGCGGGTCGACGACGGCGGGGTCGACGGGGAAGTGCTCCTCCGGCTCGCGAAGCCATTGGAGCACTTCGAACCTGACCGGGTTGGCGAGCGCCTTGAGGGGCTCGAGCAGGACCGCGATGTCGCCTGTCACGGGCATGTCTTCGTTGGCCTTCCGTGCTGATCATGGCCGTATCGATGATATCCGATGCGACGCGCGGGCGCGACCTCCGCGGGTGTGAGCGCGAACTTCACACTCCTTGACATTTCCCGACAGAAGCTTGAAGAAGCCTGTACATATCCGTGTTGAAACGCGTTCGAGTGAACGTCAAGAATCGATTTGTACTCGCGATCGAGTATTTCCTCACGCCCAACGGCGAGCGTGCGACTCCACCGCCACCGAAAACACCGAGAGGCGATGCCTGTGCTCCGCTCCCCGTCGCTCGTCCCCGCCACCGTCCAGTCCGGACCGCCCGCACCCGCGGCGGACCGGATCCGCGTGGCGGGCTTCTTCCCCGGCCTCGGCAGCCGGGCCCGTTACCGGGATCTGCCCCGGTCGTTCCTCGACTCCGGAGTACCCGAAGTCGCCGGCGTCTACCGCGAAGCCGCCCGTGCCCTCGGTTTCCCGGCACGGCCGGAACTGCTCCTCCTCGAAGCCGGGAGCCTGCCGAAGGGCAGGCTGGCACTCCAGGGCCGCATCGGGGCCGCCCTGCTCGTGCACAGCCTCGCCGTGGACGCCCACCTGCGCGACCGGATCGCGAAGAACGGCGTGCCGGCCGGCTTCGCCGCCTACACCGGCGAAAGCTTCGGCATCCTGACGGCCGCGGTCGCGAGCGGCGCGCTTTCCGTCTTCGACGGCGTCAAGATCGCCCAGGTGTTCACGCCGCTCATGCTGCGGGCGGCCGGCGGACCGGAGGTGGACGAGGACTTCGCCCGGTTCGTCGAGTCCTATTTGGACGAATCCGCCCGGCAGGTGCCGCTGGTCGCGGAACCGCACCACGTGGTCGCGGTGAAGACGCCGGATCCGGCCGCCCTCGCGGAGGTCCTGGCGGCGATCCGTGCGGCTTTTCCGCTCACGGACGTCGAAGTGCACAAGACGTACGCGCCGACGCAGGCGAACCTCTACGTCCGGTCCGGGGCCAAGCCCGGGTTCGACGCGCTCGTCGCGTCCTTCGCCCACGCGTCGGCCTGGGAACTCAAGGAACCGACCGTCTTCCTCGCGCACTCCGCGCGGATGCGGCCGGCCCGCGACGCCCTCGCCCGGTTCATCGACGCCGAAGGGATCCGCTTCGCCGACCCGCGCGTCCCGGTGGTGTCCAACCACGACGCGTCCCTGCTGACCACCGCTTCCGCCGTCCGCGAAGGCGTGCTGGCCATGACCGACCGGGTCATGGCGTCCCGCGACACGTGCGAGAGCCTGACCGGCCTCGACGCGGACGTCGTGCTGGAACTGGGCTTGGGGGAGAAGTCCGTCACCCTGGTGCGGGACAACGCGGTCGCCACACCCGTCACGGCCTGCTCGGGCAGCCGGGACGACGTCGACACGTTCCTGCGCACCGTCGACGTGGCGAGCGCCGTGCGGTCGCGGCTGGAGGAGCTGTCGCTCTCGGGTGAGGAGCTGACCCGCGGGGACTACGGCCTCCTGCACGAGCTGTTCGGCCTCGCCGCCGGGAACGGCTTCCGCGACGACTTCTTCTCCCACGTCTTCGAGCGCGTCATCACGGCGGAGATGCTGCGGCCCGACCGGGCGGGTTCGCCCGCGTTCCACCGGTTCCTCCAGCTGTACCAGCACACCCGCGACCACCGTGAGCACCTCGCCCTCGACCAGGGCGAGCTGGCCCTGCGCGCGCGGATCAAGAAGGGCATTGCCGCCGGGGACGCCGCGCCGCCGGGGCAGGCCTACGTCGAGCTCACCGTGCGGGACCTGGCCGGCGGTGTCCGCGCGCGGACCGTCCCGACCAGCCGGCCGGAGGTCGTCGTCTTCCACTTCGGCGGGCACTCCGGCCTCCCGGCGGCGGAACGCGTCGGCCGGCAGCACGAGCTGTTCGACGCGCTCGCCCGGCACCGGCCCGCGCTCTTCGCGCAGAGCGACCACTACCTCGCGGCCGCCGACGTCCCGGGCTGGCTGGCGGCCTTGGCCGCCTCCGGAGCCGTTTCGCCGGCCGACGCCGTCGCCCTCGGCGAGGGGACGCCGGAAGCCGACCGGATCCTGGACGGCCTCACCGCGGCCGGGATCCCGCTCGTCTCCCCGGCGGGCGTGCCGATCCACGCCCGCAAGGAGCTGGCGGACGCCACCCGCGCGGTGCTGCGCGACGGCGCCTACGGCACCGGCCCGCGGCCGGTCCACCTCAACGGCCACTGCCAGATCGTCGCCCTCGGCGAGGCGCCGGCCGCGACCGAAGTGGACACCGGGCCCTACGCCGCGCACATCTTCGCGGTCGCGGACCCCGTCGAGGCCCGGCGGAAGCGGCTCAACGCGGCCCTCGACGAGTTCGAGTACAAGTGCCTGCTCGGCCTGACCGAGGAGAACGAGCGCGTGCTGGCCAGCGCCCGCGCCCGCCGGGTGCTGCCCAGCACGGTCCACTCCTACCTCGGCAGCGACGAGGCGGTCGTCGGTTTCGGCCAGGGCGGGAGCGAGTCCATGACGGTCTTCGTCCGCAAGGACGGGGAGCGGCACGTGACGGTCCGGAAGATCCTCAGTGAGGCGCTGACGACCGCGCGGTGGAACCCGGACGGCGACGGCGTCATGCTCCCGCCGTTCACCAAGGCCCGGAAGCAGGCCGAGTTCCTGCGGGCACTGCCCGACCCGGTCCGCGGCTACTTCCCCGAGGTCTTCTCCGTGTGCGAGCGGGAGGTTCCGGTGCCGGCCGCCCGGCGGACCGGCGACCGCGCGGTCGACCGGGAAGTCATCTACGAGATGAGCTACGTCGCGGGCGAGGAGGTCAGCCGCTACGTCGAGAGGCACACCCCGCCGCCGGTCGTCCTCGCCCGGCTCTACGAGCAGATCATCCGCGTGCTCAACGACGAGGTGCACAGCGTGGGCCGCGTGCCGGCGCCGGGCGAGACCCTCGACGTCTCCTACTTCCGGAAGATCGAGGACCGCCTGGACCTCTGCCGCCGGACGGCACCGCGGACGTTCGGCCCGGACCTGCTCGACACCGAGCGGATCGTCCTCGACGGCGTCTCCTACCTCAACCACTCGGCGCTGCTGAAGCGCTTCCGCGAGACTCCGCAGTTCTCGGCGGTCCTCGAGCCGGCGTTCCACTCCCTGGTCATGGGCGACACGAACACCGAGAACATCAAGATCACCCACACCGAACCGCTGCGGCGGGCCCAGCGGCTGGTGGAAGCCGGTGCGCCGCAAGGGGAAATCGACGCGTCGCTGGCGGCGATCACCCCCGCCTCGCTGGGGATCCGGTTCCTCGACCCGCGGGCCATCGGCTTCAAGAGCGACGGCGCGGAAACCCGCGACGACCCGATGTACGACAACAAGCCGTGGCACAACTCGATCGGCCACTACGACGAAATCCACTTCGAACAGTTCGCGATGAGCGTCGACGCCGGTGCGGGCCGGACGCCCAGTGTCGACATCGCGTTCGTGGCGGGCAACCCGTACCAGCGGGCGTACCGCGTCCGGGACGTGACCGCGGCCGGCGGCCGCGTCGACCCCTCGGCGCCGCAGGGGATGGAGGACTTCTTCGCCCCGGTCATGACGGCCGCGCTGCGCCTGGACGACCCGGAGTCGCCCTACCTGCGGGACGACCCGTACTGGCTGATCCGGTTCGTGTTCCTGATGGGCCAGCACTTCACGGCCATGCCGCCGTTCCACTTCCAGAAGGAGCTGGACGGCACGCTCGTCGACAGCCACCGCACCCAGCGCCGTCCGGTCGCCATCTACTGCCAGGGCGTCAAGTGGCTCAACTGGGCCCTGGAGCTGCTGGAGGGCAGCCGGACCGAATTCCTCGGCATCGCCGCGCCCGCGTTGCCGCACGCCACTTCGTGAGCCTCGACGAAGGAGATCGATGAACGCCGTCACGCGCGCTCTGCCCGTGTCCGGACTGGGCGACCTGCCCCACGAGTCCCGGATGATCGCGACCCCGTGGAGCCGGATGCTCCGCGGGATCGGCCTCGGCCAGTACCCCATCGCCTACGACCCGGCCGTCGCCGGGCACATCCGTGACACCTTCGACCGCCTGACGGCGAAGGTGTCACCGGCCGACGGCTACACCCGGTTCTGCCGCGAACTGGCGGACTTCACGCTGAAGGTCGTCGAGCCCGGCCGCGACCGCGCCTGGGTGGCGCCGGCCGTCGGGCCGCTGCTCGACGCCGTGCGGGCTGTGCCGAACCCCTACTACCGGGCGACGGCGGGCAGCATCCTGCTGGACGCCTTCGCCAAGCTGGAGCTGGACCTCGAGCTGCTGGTCGACGCCGAACTCGATTTCCCGGCCGAGGTGCTCGGCATGCTCGACCTGATCGTGCCGGACGGGATCGAGGACGAGAACCAGGGGAAGCACGGGGAATACGAGCGGGTTTCCGCCTGTTCCACGGTCTTCCTCGCGATCGGGCAGCTCGGGCTGGGCGACCGCCTGGTCACCGCGGAGCGCAACCACGTCGTCGAAGCGCTGGACCTGCTGGAGCGCATCCCCATCCCGTACTTCTGCGGGCGCGCGGGCGGGATGCTGATGTCGGTGCTCGCGCTGCTCGGCCACACCGAGCAGATCTGCGACGGCGACCGCGACTACCTGGCGGAAGTCCTCGACTACCTGATGCGGGCCGACGAAGTCGGGAACTGGCCGTTCTTCCACAACCACCTGACGACCGAGTGGATGAAGGTCTACCCGCTGCTGACGATGCTCAACGCGGTCGCGCTGATCGGGCGGCCGGAGTACCTGACCCGGCCGATCGACGCGCTCGCCGAGGCGCGGTCGCTGATGCGCCTGATCCCGTGGAACATCCGGGTCCACATGTCCCAGTACTACGTGGTCGCGCTGCACAACCTGGGCCGCCTGGCGCAAGAACTGCCCGACCTGGACGGCTTCCTGCGGGACGTCACGGCGGTGCTCGACGACGTCGACCCGGGGGAGAACTATTCGCCCCGCGGCAACGCCTACCCGTACATCATCGAGCTGTCGATGATGACCGGCCGGATGGACCTGATCCCGGAGGCGGCGCTGGAGCGCATGGCCGATTCGTTCCCGGACCTGAACCGGACGCGGTTCGACCGGGAGAACCGCGCGTTCCCGGTCAGCTACGTGCTCAACGTCCTCGGCGAGATCGGTGCCGCGGACCTGGTCTTCACCCCGCGCGACCGCTACGAAGGCAAGTCGGCGATCGCCTGGTTCGTCGACCACCTTTCCGAGGGAGCGGCGGAAGAAGGTGATCGGATCTCGATGATCGACCACGCCCTGGTCAGCTACGCGCTGCGGATGCGCGGGGCCGGGGCGAAGGAGACCCCGCTGTTCGCGAACTTCCGGTTCCCCCTGGCGGACTGAAGCCGACGCCGAAGAAGCCCCTCGGGACCGTCCCGAGGGGCTTCTTCGGCTCTTCCGTCAGCGCGCGGGTGCCCGGTCGCTGCGCAGGAACAGGGCGCTGGTCAGGAGACCGAGGAGGACGATGGCGGCGTTCACCGCGATCGCCGCCTTCAGGCCGCCGAGGATGGCCGTGGCTCCGGTGCCCGCCACGGCGGAGGTGACCACGACGCTCATGATCGGCGTGCCCATCGTGATGCCGACCTGCTGGGTCATCGTGGCGAGGCCGGTGGCCAGGCCTTGCTCGTGGTCGGCCAGCCCCGAGGTGGCGGTGACCATGAACCCGACGATGACGAGCATGTTGCCGACGCCGCCGGCGAAGCTGGCGATCAGCATCAGCGCCATCCACGAGCGGTCGTCACCGAGGCCGAGCAGCGCCGCGGTGAACACCGTCTGCAGGATGCCGCCGATGATCAGCGTCCGCTTGCTGCCGACCTTGCCGATGACCTTCGGGGCGAAGACGCCGCCGGTGACCGTGCCCAGGCCGAGCACGCCGAAGGACAGGCCCGCGGCGAGCGGCGAGAAGCCGAGCACTTCCTGCAGGTAGAGCGTCAGCGGGAACACCAGCGAGCACTCGGTGAGGAACGCGATCAGGCCCGCGACGTTGCCCCAGGCCACCGACCGCTTGCGGAGCACGGCGAGCGGCACCAGCGGCGCCGACACCTTGCGCTCGACGGCGTAGAACACCAGCAGCAGCACCACACCCGCCGCCAGCGACCCGAGGACGGTCGGCGAGCCCCAGCCCTCCTCGCTCGCCTGCGTGAGCCCGAAGATGACGGCCAGCAGACCGAGCGTCACGGTGATGGCGCCGGGCACGTCGAGCTTCGGACGCTCGTCGGGCCGCGACTCCTTGATCACCGTCGGGGCGATGAGCAGCACGGCGATGGCGACCGGCACGTTGATGAAGAACGCCCACCGCCACGACAGCAGGTCGGTCAGCACGCCGCCGAGGATGGCGCCGGCGGTGAAACCGCTGGACATCAGCGCGCCGTTGAGGCCGAGCGCCTTCTGGCGCAGCGGGCCCTCCGGGAACGAGACCGTCATCAGCGACAGCGCGGCCGGGGTCACGGCGGCGGTGGCCAGGCCCTGGAAGATGCGGGCGATGATCAGCATCTCCGGGTTCTGCGCCAGCCCGCCCAGGACCGAGGCCGCGCCCAGGACGACCAGGCCGCCGAGGAACAGCCGGCGCCGGCCGAACAGGTCCGCGACCCGGCCGAAGAACAGCGTGAACCCCGCGGCGCACAGCGCGAACGCCGTCGCGATCCACTGCAGGTGCCCCAGCGAGAAGCCGAGGTTGCCGCCGATCACCGGCAGCGCGACGTTCAGGATGGCGAAGTCCACGGCGAGCATGAACTGCGTGGCGAGCAGCAGCACGAGCACCAGCCGCAGCCGGGGCGTGAGCCGGTCCGGTGCCGCGCCGGCGACGGTCCCGGCCGCCTCGGTATCAGTGACAGACATAGGTCCTTTTCCTTCGACGTTGCGGGTACGCGGTGCGCTCCGACGCGGCACGCGTGATCGAAGAAAAGAATCGTCGGCACCGGGGTGGCCAGCCAGAACCCCGTTCTGCCCAGTCCGCGCGAGGGTGGTCACGACAGCACCACCCTCACGCCTTCCGGCCGGTGGGCCGGGCGGGCATCATGGAGGCGTAGCGATCAAGGCCGAACCGGAGGCACTCATGGACGCCCCGTCCGAGCTGGGCGACTTCCTGAAGTCGCGCCGCGCCGCGCTGCGTCCCGAGGACGTCGGCATCACGCCGCACCCGGCCCGCCGCCGCGTCAGCGGCCTGCGCCGCGAGGAGCTGGCGACGCTCGCCAACGTCAGCATCACCCACTACACCCGCCTCGAGCAGGGCCGCGCCGGCAACGCGTCCGACAGCACGCTGGAGGCGATCGCCCGCACCCTGCGGCTCACCGAAGACGAGACGGCCCACCTGAAGGACCTCGCCCGGCCGACCGCGCCGTCGCGCCCGGCGCCGCCGCGAGTGGCGCACGCGAGCGCGTCGGCCCGGCAGCTGCTGGGGGCGATGACCCACGTCCCGGCGGTGATCATGGACCGCCGGGGCGACGTCCTCGCCTGGAACCAGCTCGGGCACGCGCTGCTCGCCGCGCACCTCGCGCCCGAGAGCCCGGACGACCCGGCGACCCGGCCCAACCTGACCCGGATGCTGTTCCTGGACGAGCGGTACCGCGCGCTGTACCGGAACTGGGGCGAGCAGGCGGAGCTGGCGGTGGCGTCGCTGCGCCTGGTCGCCGGCCGCCACCACGACGACCGCGCGCTCGCCGAGCTCGTCGGCGGGCTCACGATGAACTCCGACGAGTTCGCGACGCTGTGGGCCCGGCATCCGGTCCGCACGTGCACGTCCGGCGTGAAGCTCCTGCGGCACCCGGTGGTCGGCGAAGTGGAGCTCAGCTTCGAGAACCTCGTCATCCCGGGCACGTCGGGCCAGCGCCTGATCGCCTACACGGCGGAGCCCGGTTCACCGTCGGAGACCGCGCTGAAGCTTCTGGGCAGCGCGTCGGCCCCGGCGCCCGCGGTGGTGCGGGGCGTCCACCCGGGCGGGCCGAACACGTAGCCCGCGCGCTCACGCCACGTTCGGGCCGTGCGGAGGTCGCGCAGGATCGAGCCGTACTCGTGGAAGCCGACCTTGAGCAGGTTGTACGTGCCGATGTTCTTCGTCAGCCCGTACGTCGGCCGCTTGCCCTCGGGGACGAAGCTGCCGAACAGGCGGTCCCAGATGATCAGGATGCCGCCGTAGTTGGCGTCCAGGTACTCCTCGTCGCTGCCGTGGTGGACGCGGTGGTGCGACGGGGTGTTGAAGACGTACTCGAACCAGCGCGGCAGCTTCCCGACCTTCTCGGTGTGCACGAAGAACTGGTAGACGAGGTCGATCGAGAGGCCGGTCAGGATCATCCACGGCGGGATCCCGCACAGCGCCAGCACCGACCAGAAGGGGAGCTGGAAGTACGGCGTCCACTTCTGGCGCAGCGCGGTCGAGAAGTTGTAGTGCTCGCTGGAGTGGTGCACCTGGTGGCCGGCCCACAGCAGCCGCACTCGGTGGCTGGCGCGGTGGTAGGCGTAGAAGACCAGCTCCTGGCCGAGCAGCATGAGCACCCACGTCCACAAGTCGCGCGGGTCGAACTTCACCGGCGCCAGCTCGAACAGCGCGGCGAAGACGAAGAGCATCACCAGCCGGAACAGCGCGTTGACCCCGACCGCGACGGTGCCCATCAGCATGCTAGTGCGGGTGTCGGCGACGGTGTAGCCGACGACGTTGTCGTCGTGGCCGAGCACGTGCACCGCGACGATTTCGATCGCCACGAACAGCACGAACACCGGAATCGCGAACAACACGGGGTCGCGCAGGTGCGCCAGGAACTCGGCCACGTCGCCTCCTTGATCTGACCTGACGGTAACTTACCCTTGGGTCACTTTACGCACGGTAGGCTCTCGCGTGTGACGGAGTCAAGGGCGGTCGGGACCAAGGGGATGCCTCGCGAGGAGCGCGAGGCCCAGCTCGTGGTGGCGGGCACCGAGGAGTTCGGCCGGGTGGGCTACGCGGGCGCGTCGATGGTCGAGATCGCCCGCCGGGTCGGGGTCACGAAGCCGTTGCTGTACCAGTACTTCGGCTCGAAGGACGGGCTCTACCTGGCCTGCCTGCACCGAGCGGGCGACCGGCTGACCGAAGGCGTGGCGACGACGATGGCGGCGGGCGGCGAGCCCGACCAGATGCCGCTGAAGGTGCTCTCGGCGATCTTCACGACGTTCGACCACGACCGTTACGCGTGGCGCCTCCTGCGCGACGAAACCGTCCCGGCGACGGGCGACATCGCGGCGTCGGCGGCGGACTACCGGCACCGCCTGGACGCGTTCGCGCTGCTGGGGGCGACGCAGCTGATGACGTCCCGCGGGCTGGCCGACCCGGTGGACATCGAGGCGATCGCCCAGGTGTGGACCGGGGTGGTGGACTCGCTGATCAGCTGGTGGATCGACCGCCCGGACGAGGACGCGGCCGCGATGACGTCCCGCTGCGCGCGCATCATGGCGGGCCTGTTCGGCTGGTGAGCTCGGCGCGGGCTTCGGCGGCGCCGGGATGGTGGCGCGCCGGCTGTGGCGATCGGCTTCGGCGGTTGCCGCCCGTCGGCCTGTCGCCGCCGCGGCGAGCTACCCCCGCGCCGGCCGCGGGAGCTTCCGCGCGAAGCCGTGCCAGTACGCGGCGGCCGCGCTGTGCTGCCGGACGACCGCGTCCGGCGCCGGGGGAGCGGGCCAGAACTGCAGCAGGTACCGCTCCTCCTCGGGCTCGCCGTCGAGGCGGGTGGCCTGCTCGCGGCCCGCGTCCATCGCGGTGGCGCTGTAGCGGACGCGGTAGTCGCCCGGCGCGAGCCCGAGGTCCCACCAGTCCTCTCCACCCCAGGTCACGAGCCTCGCGGGCCCCTGCGCCCGGAACGACGCCTCGACCACGTCCTCCCCGCCGGCGTCGGGCGGCTCGGTCTCGTGCGCCTCGGCCGTGAACCCGACGTCGCCGGTGTGCAGCCCGGTGAGCAGGAACAACGTCCCCGGCACCGCGGCGCCGCACAGCCCGTTGCGCTGCCCGGCGAAGCACGCGGGAAGGTCGCCCTCGAACGGTTCGCCGCCCTCGCTGTGGACGTAGATCTGTCCATAGTGGACATGAACGTCGCCGTGCACCGCGGTTCGCATGCCGGTCAGCATGGCAGCCGCCACCGGCGGTTTCCGTTTGGCCGGGTTTGTCCGTTAATCTGCCCACACAGAGTGGTGTTTGCCGAACGCTTGCCCGAACGGCGTAGCGAAACCGGTAGCGTTCGCGATTAATCAGGGAAGCCATCGCGTCGAGAGGTGTCCCATGCCCGAACCAGCCGCCCCCGTCCCGGCCGATCCCCGCCTCGCCGCGCGGTTCACCGAGGACCTGCTCGACGGCTGCCGGGTCCTGGCCAAGGACTACGGCTACCGGCCGGCCCAGTTCGAGCGCATGGTCCGCGAACACGGCGGCGTCGAAGCGGCCCGGCTCCTGCTGCGCGGCGCCGGCACCGCCGGCGGGTTCACCGTCCTCTGGGAGAAGAACCAGCTCGGCCGCAGCTCGGAGGCCACGATGCTCCGCTCGGAGTACTCGGAGCTGTTCACCCCCGACGAGCTCCTGCTCGCCCGCCGCCGGCTGGAGGAACACGGCTTCGACGTCGACGCGCACCTGCGCACGCTCACCGAACAGGGGTGAGGGCGGCAGGGGTGACCGGCGCCGCTCCGGTCACCCCTGCCGCGGCTTTCAGGCGGCCGCGCTGGACTTGCCGCGCAGCACCACGCTCGCCGTCGACGCGCCCTTGATCGCCGTCTCGATCTGGGCCATCGTCGAAGACGAGCTCAGGCCGGGGACCGTCGCGGTGTTCAGGGCGTAGAGGGTGAACGTGTACGGGTGGCTGGACCCGCCCGGGCAGGGGCCGAAGAACTTCTGCGCGTTCGCCCCGCTGCCCATCGCCTTCTGCTTGGCGCCGCCCTGGTTCGGCACGGTGTAGCCCGCGCCGAGGCCTTCCGGCAGCGACTTCGTGGCGGCCGGCACGTCCCAGATCGCCCAGTGCAGCTTGTTCCCGCTGTTGGCGACGTCGGCGAACACGATCGCGTACGCCTTCGCGCCGGTGGACGCGCCCCACGCGAGCGGCGGCGACGGGTCCTGGCCCGCCGTGCCGTCGCCGGCGCACGTGTACTTGTCCGGGATGGTCGCGTTGTCGGCGAACGCGGAGCTGGTCAGCTTGAAGTCACCCGGCGTCGAACCGCCGGGGAACTTCAGCCGCACGATCACGTTGTCCAGCACCGACGGCGTGCCGCCGTTCTTGTCGTTGTTCGTAGACGTCAGCCACAGCCCGCCGTCCGGGGTCTTCGTGACCGAGCGCAGCCGGCCCCAGCGGCCGGAGAACAGCGTCGACACGGTGCCGACCCCGGTGCCCGCGGAGTTGATCTGCGTGGCGAACAGCTGCTCGCCGGTGACGCCGGCGATGTAGATCCAGTCGTTGACGATCTCCAGCCCGCTCGGCCCGGCCTGCGACGTCGACCAGGTCTTCTTCGGGGCGATGAAGCCGCTGCAGCTGCCCTGCGTGCCTTCGCAGCTGGGCCAGCCGAAGTTGCCGCCCTTCTGGATCAGGTTGAGCTCGTCCTGGCTGCTCTCCCCGAACTCCGCCGCCCACAGCTGGCCGCGCGAGTCCCAGGCCAGCCCCTGCGGGTTGCGGTGGCCGTAGCTCCAGACGTACCGGGCGTTGCCGCCGGTGGCGTAGAACGGGTTGTCGCTCGGCGCGGAGCCGTCCGGGTTGAGCCGCAGGATCTTCCCGTTGAGCGAGCTCTTGTTCTGCGCGTTGTCGCTGTTCTTCGCGTCGCCCACGGTGGCGTAGAGCTTGCCGTCCGGACCGAACTTGATCCGGCCGCCGTTGTGGTAGCGGTTCTTCGCGATCCCGGTCAGCACCGGCGTCGACGTCGAGGACAGCGTGCTGCCGTCGTAGGTCATCTTCACGATCCGGTTGTCCCCGGAAGCCGTGTGGTACAAGTAGATCGCGTGGTCGGACGTCCAGTTCGGCGAGATCGCCAGGCCGAGAAGGCCGCCTTCGCCGCTGGTCGTGACCGCGCCCGGCACCTTGCCCAGCGTCGTCTTCTGGCCGGACGGCGTCACCAGCACGATCTCGAACCGGTCCCGCTCGGTCACCAGCGCGTTGCCGTTCGGCAGGAAGTCCACCGACCAGCCGAGGTCGACCTTCGCGATGTCCTTGTCGTACTCCGGGATGCCCCCTGCGCCGCCCGGAGCGGACGTCTTGACGGTGACCGCGTTGCTGGCCGCGGAGGTGTTGCCGTCGGGGTCGCGCGCCTTGACCGTGAAGGTGTACGAGGTGTTCGGGTTCAGGTTCGTGACGGTCGTCCCGAGGGACGTCGTGGTCGCGACCTTGGCGGTGCCCTGGTAGACGTCGTAGCCGGCGACGGTGCCGCCGTTGTCGGTGGAAGCGTTCCACGCCAGCGAAACACTGTTCGCGGTGACGCCGGTGGAGCGCAGGTTGCCCGGCACGGTGGGCGGGGTGGTGTCGTCGCTCGGCGGCGTGGTGAAGGTGACCACGTTGCTCTGCTGCGACGGGTTGCCCGCGGCGTCGAACGCGCCGACCGAGATGTCGTAGGCGGTGTTCGGGGTCAGGTTGTCCACGGTGGCCGTGGTGGTGGTGCCGTCGACGGTCTTGAGGACGTTGCCGCCGCGGTTGACCTCGTAGCGGACTACGCCGACGTTGTCGGTCGCGGCGGTCCAGGTGAACGTGGCCGCGGTCGGGAGGATGTTGCTCGCCTTGAGGTTCGACGGCGGAGTCGGCGGCTCTCCGTCGACCGGCGCGACGAAGGTGTCGGTGAGCTTGTCGGCGTTCGGGCCGCCGTTCGCGGTGGTCGCGGTGGTGCGGACCTTGTTGACGCCGGCGGTCAGCTGGACGGTCGCGGTGGCGGTCTTCCAGGTCGTCCAGGCGCCGGTGCCGGGGAAGTCGACCGTGCCCTTGTCGCCGCCGTCGACGACGAGCTTCACCGGGCGGTTGTCGGCGGTTCCGTTGGCGTAGCGGAAGGTCAGGGTGTGCGTGCCCGCCTGCGCGGCGTTCACGGAGTATTCGACGTAGCTGCCGACGACGTTGTCGAAGTTGACGAACCCGGTGCCGGAGTAGCCGGCGTGGTTCGACTCGACGGCGCCTTGGGAGATCACGGCGTTCTCGGACTCGTAGTCGGTATCCGCTGCGAAAGCGCTTACCGGACTGAGCGCGGTGAGGCCGAGCGCCGCGACGGCGGTACCGGCCAGTACCACGCGCCACGGTGGACGGGGTGCCACTGGGAGCCTCCTGCGTGGGTCGGGGGACAGGGGGTGACCGGGGCGGAACTGGTCGGCGGACCACCGGGATCGGACCTAATAGTTAGGAAAGTTTCCTATCTATGGGACAGATCTCACACCCTCCGAGCGGGCCGTGTCAATACTCGACGGGACCGCTCACCCTTGGTGAAGAAGGGTTTCCCGCTCACCGGTGCGCGGACGCCCGGCGACGGACCCGAGATTTCAGCCGACCACCGCGGCGGTCTCGCCCGCCCAGTCGCGCGGCGTCAGGAAAGAGGCCAGCTCGGCTTCGGGACTGCCCGGCTCCGGCGTGAACCCCGCGTCCCACCGCACCAACGGCGGCAGGGCCGTCAACACGGCCTCGGCGTCGGCGCGCGTGGCCGATGCCGCGTGGAACAGCGCGGACTCCACGAACCGGCCACGGCGGTGCAGCTGCCACTGCCGTTCGCGGTCGCCGTGCGGGAGGTCCCGGCGCCGCCGGACGATCGGGAGGTACGCGGGCGCGATCGTCGCGATGCCCGCCGCCGTGAACGCCGCTCCGCGCCGCCAGCCGTGCGCCCCCGACGGGCTCAGGTGGTCGAACGCGATGCCGCCGATCCCGTGCGGCTCGGCGCGGTGGGGGAGCCGGAACCGGTCGTCGGCGGCCCGCTTCGCCTGCGCGTGGAACGCCGGGTCGAGCGTGTCGCAGTGGTTCTTGAGCACCCGGTGGAAGTGGGCGGCGTCCTCGGCGAAGCCGTAGCACGGCAGGAGTTCCACGGCGCCTTCGAACCACCACGCGTCCCCGGACTCGCAGTACCGGAAGGCCGCCCGGAACGCCGGGACCCAGGGGTTGCGCGGGTGCAGCACGACCGACAGGCCGCTGGTGAAGAACTCGCTGTCGTCCGCCGACGTCACGCAGATCCCGGCCCGCTCGAAGACGTCGCCGTCCTCCAGCAGGCGGACCCGGCCCCGCGCGAAGCGGGCCCCGCCGTCCAGCCGTTCCAGCTCGGCGACCAGCTCGCGCTGGCCTGAGCTCAGGATCGCCTTGACGGCGTCACGTCTGTCGTCCTCACCCGGAAGCATGACCCCCACCCCCCGCCGGTGAGGTTACCAGCGAACCGAGGTCAGCCGGCGATTTCGGCCCGCGCGATCACCTTGGTGATCCTCGCCCGGACCAGCGACTCCTCCGGGACGGCATTGCGCTTCCCGTACTCTTCGCCCCGCTCGGCGCCCATGTACCGGGAGCCCAGGCGGGTCGCCCATGCGAGCAGGTCGTCGAAGTCGTGGGTCAGCCGCGCCTCGGCGGTGAACTGGACGTACGAATACGGCGGTTTCTGGTCGTCGACGGCGAGGGAAATGCGGCCGTCGCGGGCGATGGCCTTCCCTTTCAGCGTCTCGGTGCCCGTCGTGAAGATCAGCTCGTCGCCGTCGGGGCCCTCGTTCAGCAGGAACCAGATCGGCGTCACGATCGGGGCGCCGTTGGCCCTCACCAGGCCCAGCATGCCCGTACGGGTGCCTTCCGAAGCGAACTTCCACCACTCGTCGCGGCTCATCTCACGCATAGGAGGGACGTTAATACAAGCACTGCGACGCGTCAGCGTCACCGTTGAGGGTGGTGGTGGGGGCATGGATGGAGTCACCCGAGCGTGCGCAGAGGGTGGCCGACTAGCCTGGCCTGCTGTGCGAGACCACGACACCGGGGGAGCCGGCCTGGCCGACGAGGGGCTGACCCGCCGCCTCAAGGCGCTGGCCTGCACCGCGCCGCTGCACGACCTGGACGCGCGCAAGGCGAAGCTCGACTGGGCCGACGCCACGATCTACCAGATGGCCGAGATCGCGCTGCACACGATCGACCAGGTCACCATCGCGATGGACTTCGACACCGGCGCCGGCCACGACGAGGTCATCGACCGGCTGCTGCCCTTCATCGCCCAGCAGGCGCCGTCGCGGATGCCCGAAGAGCACGTCCGCGTCGCCAAGTGGGTCCTGGACAACCTGATCAACGTCGGGACGACCGACCGCGGCTTCCGGCGCGTCTACGGCTCGATCGGGCCCGGCGGTTACCAGCGGCGCCAGTTCGACTTCAAGCTGCTCGTCGAGCTGGCCGCTCCGGACGGCGAGGTCTACCTGCGCGCCACCGACGAGGCCATCAACGTCCTCGTCGGCGCCCTCGACACCGACGTCGAGTCCGCGCAGATCGCCGCCGAGGTCAAGCTCGAGAACCTCATCAACCGCGGCCGGCTCGCCGACGCCAAGCTGGCCGCCGAGCAGGCCCGCTACCGGACCGTCCAGTACGGCGAGACCCTGCGCGCGAAGCTCGACGCCACCCGCCGCGACGTCCGCTCGGTCGACTGGGAACGCGAGGTCCCGGAGCTGCTCGACAGCGCGCTCAGCCACATCGAGGCCCGCTTCCGCGCCGAGAACGCCATCCTCAAGAACATCACCACCGCCCGCGACGAGACCGAGGACCTCGACCGCAAGCGCCGTGCCGCCGAGCTCGTCGACATCGTCGGCGACTGCATCCGCCGCCACACCCGCCTGCAGTCCCGGCTCGCCGACGCGGGCGCCGTCTTCCGCGCCGAGCAGGACCGCCAGCAGTTCTCCGGCCCGCCCCAGCGGGCCACCCTCGACCTGTTCGGCCAGCTCCTCGTCCCGACGCTCGGGCTGCCGCTGGCCGACGCCGTCGCCCCCGCCGAGCACTTCTTCCACGCCGCCGCCGGCATCATCGCACCGGTCGTGCCGTCGCTGTCATCCCTCGTCTCGCTGCTCCTGCGCCCGGCCCCCGAACGCGACCAGCTCGTCGGAGAAATTCCCGAGCCGGAGCTGATGCCCGCCGAGACCACCGACCGCTTCGGCGACGACGTCTGGCGCGCCGCCGACGAACTCCTCGACCTCCCCGAAGTCCCCCGCCGGCTCTCCGGCCTGCTCGAAGAGGCCCGCCGCAGCCGCCAGCCCGGGCTCGCCGCCCTGGTCGCGCTGCGCGCCGTCCACGCCTACAGTCCCGGGGTCGGCGCGGCCCGCCGCCAAGGCGACCGCCAGGTGCTGCTCGCCGTCGACGACGGCACGCTCCTGGACGACCCGGAGTTCGGCGGCGCCGACCTGCTCCTGTCCACCGCCGCCGTCGAGCGGGCCGATGAAGAAGAGGAAGTCGCGTAATGGCGCTGTCCCACAGCAGCGTGGACGCCGAGGCCGCGGCCCGGCTGGTCGCCTTCGGCATGCGGCCGAAGCAGCTGCCCGCGCGTGACGTCGTCTACGGCGACCTCGTCCGCCGCTACGGCGAGGACAACGCGTTCAAGGCCCTCACCCACGCCGTCGCCGCCGGGCTCGGCCTCATGGTCCTCGAGGTCAACCAGCAGGCCGGCGCGGTCCTCGCCGCCACCGACGAGTCCGTCTTCGAGATCAAGATGGACTCCTACGCCCGCCAGGCCAAGATCCGCGAGCGCCGCGACACGGAGAAGGTCCTGCACGGCCTCATCCACCTCGCCACCGCCGCCCTCGGCTACCCACGCCCGGACGACCTGGCCAACGACACCTACATCGGCCGCGTCAGCGTCGAGCAGGTCGACGCGATGGTCCGCGAAGCCGCCCGCATGCTCGACGAACGCGCCGCGGCCGCCGAGGCCAACAACGACCCCCTGGCCGACGCCCCCGAGCTGGAACAGGCCTGGCGCGCCTACACCCGCCGGCCCGCGGCCGCGGCCACCAAGGACGGCCGCCTCGCCGCCGACACCACCCGCGGCATGGTCTCCCGCGCCCTGCGCTTCCTCGCCGACCAGGGCTTCCTGGTCCCGGTGAGCGACGAGCAGGGCGGCACCTACCGGACCACGCCGCGCTACCAGATCCAGGTCCGCGAGCTCGCGGCCGACGCCGCCTTCGACGACCTGCTCGCGCTGGACGTCGTGGCCGTCGCGAACGCCGGGGGCACGCTGCGCGCGGCGTCTTCGGACACGCTGTAGAGGGGAATCGATGTACGAGCTTTCGCGGGTCCGCCTGCATTCCGTGGGCCCGGCGGGTGCCCGCTACCAGGACGTCGTGCTCGACTTCAGCGGCGTCGGCGCCAAGATCACCGCGCCCCAGCAGGACGCCCTGTTCAGCGCCGGCATCCACGCGACCGGCCCGGCCGAGCTGCGCCGCCCGTCGCCGGCGAGCGTGCTGTTCCTCGAGAACGGCGGCGGCAAGTCCGTCCTCATCAAGCTGATCTTCTCGGTCATGCTGCCCGGCCGCCGCCAGGTCGTCGGCACCACCAGCACCAAGGTCCTCGAGAAGTTCGTCGCCGCCAAGGACGTCTCGCACGTCGTGCTGGAGTGGCTGCACGTCGAGAGCGGGCACCGGATCATCACCGGCAAGGTCTCCGAATGGCGCGGGCACGTCGTGTCCGCCGACTCCGAGAACCTCGCCGACTCCTGGTACTGCTTCCGCCCGACCGCCGCGCTGGGCCTCGATTCCCTGCCGATGACCCAGGACGGCCGGCTGCTCACCATGTCCGGCTTCCACGACAAGCTCGCCGCCGCCCAGCTGGCCGAGCCCGAGCTGGAGCTGACCTGGACCCGCCGCCACCACGAGTGGACCGGCCGCCTCGACACCCTCGGCCTCGACACCGAGCTGTTCCGCTACCAGCGCGCGATGAACGCCGGCGAAGGTGAAGCGGCCGACGCGTTCGCCTTCGGCACCGACGACGCGTTCGTCGAGTTCCTGCTGCGCGCGGTGATCTCCGAAGAAGAACCGAAGGACCTCGCCGAAGTCGTCGCCACATACGCGAACAACCTGGCGCAGCGTGGGGACCTGCTGTCGGAACGCGATTTCGTCGCCGGCGCCCTGGATCTGCTGGGGCCCCTTGCCGCCGAAGAAGGCGTCGCCGCGGAGTCGCGGAAGATCGCTGAGTCCGCGAAGGCCGACATGGCCGCGCTCGCCGCCCGCGTCGTCGCGCGCAACGAGCTCGAGAACGCGCGGCTGTCCGGGCTCGAGGACCACGTCACCGAGGTCAAGTCCGCGGAGAAGCTCGCCGAGGGCGACCACCGGCGGCTCGCCGCGGCCGTCACCGAGCTGCGCCGCCTGGTCGCGGTGCTGCGCCTGGACGAAGCCCAGGAGGCCCGCAAGCGCGTCGACGGCGAACTCGCTGAGGCGAAGACCGAGGCCGAAGCCTGGCGCGAGACGGCGACCGTGCTCAATTCGCTCAACGCGGCCCGCAAGGCGAAGGACCTGCGCGAGCTGGTCGGCAGCCGGGAGGAGAAGGCGCGCCCGGCGCTGAAGGCGCGCAACGACGCCGCTTCGGCGCTCGCTCGCGGGTTGCACGCGCTGGCACAGGACGCCCAGCGTCAGGCCGACAAGGCCGAAGCGCACGCGGGTGCGTTGCGGGCCGAAGCCGAGAAGGCGCAGACCGAGCGTGACGAAGCCGCGAACCTCGCGGCCGCCCGGCGGGCCGAAGCGCGCGGCCTGACCGCACGGATCACCGAGCTGCGCGAAGAAGTCCAGAACGCCGTGCGAGCGGGGTTGCTGCCTTCGGGGGCCGACGTCGCCGAAGCGTCCCGCGCCGCCCGTAGCGCCGCCGAAGCGGCCACCGCCGAACTCGCGCGGCGCGAACAGGAACTCGACCGCGTCGCGGCGGACCTCCAAGCGGCGCAACGGGCCGTGAACGAGGCGCACCAGCTCGCCGGCACCACCCAGGACCGCTTCGAACGCGCCACCGAGGACCTCGACCGCGCCCACCGCCGCACCGACGCGCTGGCCGCCGAGGGCCGGCTGATCGAGCTGCTCGGCGCGGACGACGTCGCCCTGGAGAGCGACCTGCCGGTGCTGCTGGAGCGGCTGCGCGAGGCGAGCGCGGCCGTCGAGAAGGAGCAGACCGCGCTGCGGATGGAGGAGTCCGCCGACGAACGCGCGCTGGCCGCGCTCGGATCCGGGGGGCTGCTGCCGCCGCCGGAGGACGTCCAGGCCGCCCTCGACGCGCTGGAAGAAGCCGGGATCACGGCGTGGTCCGGCTGGCGCTATCTGTCCAAACTGGACGCTTCCCGCCGGGCCGAGGTGCTGGAGACCCTGCCGCAGCTGGTGTCCGGCGTGCTGCTCAACGACGCCGCGCACGTGGACCGCGCCCGCGAAGTGCTCACGAAGCGGCGGCTGCTGCCGAGCGCGACCATCGCCGTGGGCACCACCGAAGCACTCCTGGCCGAGGCGCCGGCCGCGCCCGGCGTCGAGTTCCTCGTGCCCCCGAACCCCGCGATGTACGACGAAGAAGCCGCCGACGCCGAGCGGGAAGCCGTGGCCCGGCGGCACACCGAACGGCAGCGGCGCCTCGAAGCGTTGTCCGCCAAGCTGTCCGCGGACGGCGCGTTGACGTGGAAGCTCACCACCTGGCGCGAGGACTACCCGCCCGGTGCCGTCGCGACCCTGGCCGAGCAGGCCCAGGCCGCCCGCACCGCGCGCGAGACCGCGCGCACCGCGCTGGAGCAGGCCGACGCGGACTTCGCGCGGCTGAGCGAAAAAGCGGCGTCGCTGCGCGAACGCGTCCCCGAACTCCGCGCGGCCGCCGCCGAGGCGGAGGAACGCGCGCGGCGCCTCGGCGAGCTGGGGGCCCGCAGCGCGCGGATCACCGAATGGACCGAAGACGTCGAGCGCGCCACCGAGGTCGCCGAGCGCGCCGACCTGCAGGCCGCCGACGCGGCGGGCAAGGCCGCGCGGCTGCGCGAGCAGGCGGGGGAGGAGCAGCGCACCGCCGACGGCCACCGCCGGACCGCGACGACCGCGCGCGCCGAACTCGCCGAGGTGCCCGGCGCGGCCGAGGCGGCGGACGGCCCGGTGCCGTCAGAGCCGGTCGACGCCTTGCGACGGACCTACCTGTCGGCGTCCGAGTCGTACGCGAAGGTCGAGGTCGGCAGCGACCTGCGGGCCGAGCTGGAGCAGGCCGAGTCCGCCGAAGCGGCCGCGGGCTCGGCCGTGGAGTCCCTGGACGAAGCGGTCCGGCTCCGCGCGGCCGAGCTGCTGGAAACGCCCGACGGGTCCGACGCTTCCGCCCGCGCGGCCGCGTTGGCGCGCGCCCGCCGGGTCGTCGACGGCCTGGAGGACGAGCGCACCGAAGCGATCGGGCTCGTCTCGACGCGGCGCGCCGAGCTGGACGCGCTGCCGCTGCAGAACGGCGTCACCGGCGAGAAGCCGCGGGATATCGAGCACGGCCTGGAGCTGATCGACGCGGCCGGCCTGGAGGCGTCGGCGGCCGCGCGCAAGTGGGAAGAGCTGCAGGAACGCCGGGCCGCCGCGGAGGCGACGCTGGAGTCGGCCCGCAATTCGGCCTCGGGCTTCGCGCTGCTCGCGGAATCGATGGCCCACCTGGTCACCGACACCGACGCGGCGGCCTACGACGGCGACGTCGAGACCGCCCGCGCCCAGCACAGCCGCCTGAACGCGACGCTCGGCCAAGCGCAGGAAGCCGCCGACGCGGGCGACCGGCGGGTGCGCGCGGCCGCCGACCAGCTCGCGCAGTACGCGACCGAGAAGCGGTTCGAGAAGCTGAGCACGCCGGTGCGCCAGCAGGTCATCTCGGTCAAGCGCGACCAGCTGCCCGCGCACGCCGCCGAATGGGCCGAGGCGCTGCGGCCGCGGCTGCGGTCGCTCACCGACGACCTCGCGCAGATCGACCGGCACCGCGGCGGCATCATCACGCGCCTGCAGGGCATGGTCGACGGCGCGCTCCGGACGTTGCGCTCGGCCCAGCGCGTCTCCCGGCTGCCGGACGGCCTCGGCGACTGGTCCGGGCAGGAGTTCCTGCGCATCCGGTTCACCGAGCTGGAGGACAACGCGCTGACCGAGAAGCTCGGCGAGGTCGTCGACGAGGCCGCCGTCGGCAAGACCGCCGACGGCCGGGACGTCAAGCGCGACGGGCTTTCCCTGGTGCTGCGCGGGGTCCGGGCCGCGGCGCCCAAGGGCTTCCGGGTCGACATGCTCAAGCCGGACTCGGTGCTGCGGACCGAACGCCAGCGCGTCTCGGAGATCCGCGACGTCTTCTCCGGCGGCCAGCAGCTGACCGCGGCGATCATCCTGTACTGCACGCTGGCGGCGCTGCGGGCCAACAACCGCGGCAAGGTCCGCAACCGGCACTCGGGTGTGCTGTTCCTGGACAACCCGATCGGCCGCGCGTCCGCGGGCTACCTGCTGGAGCTGCAGCGGGCGGTCGCCGAGGCGCTCGGCGTGCAGCTGATCTACACGACCGGCCTGTTCGACGCGGGCGCGCTGTCGGAGTTCCCGCTGATCGTGCGGCTGCGCAACGACGCCGACCTGCGGGCGGGCCGCAAGTACCTGTCGGTGGACTCGACGATCCGCAACTCCCTCGACGACCTCGGCGACCCCGACGGCGTCGCGCGGCTTTCGGCGACCCGGATGTTCACGCGGCCGTCCGGAGAGCCCGCCGATTCCGCTGAGGACGAACAGACGGCGTGACGGGAACATCTCCCGCGGTTCCGTGGTTGCCCGGCGCATGACGAACCTGGGGGCGCTGGGCGCCACACTGAACACGACCGGCCCGGAGACCGTCGCGGCCGCCGCCGAGCTGGAGGAGCTGGGGTACGCCACGCTGTGGCTGCCGGGCGGGCAGGGCAGCAACCTGCCGCTGATCACCGACGTGGTCCACGGGACCGCGAAGATCCCGGTGGCCAGCGGCATCCTCCCGGTCGACCGGGTGCCCGCGGCCGACGTCGCCCGGGCGTACGCGGACCTGCCGGCCGGGCGGTTCGTCGTCGGCCTCGGCGGCGCCCACGGGCCGCGTCCGCTGGCCACGCTGAACGACTACCTCGACGAGCTCGACGACACCGTCCCCGCGTCCGCGCGGATCCTGTCGGCGCTGGGCCCGAAGATGCTGGAGCTGGCGCGGGACCGCGCGGCCGGCGCGTACCCGTTCCTGGTGACGACGGACTACGTCGCTTCGGCGCGCGAGATCCTCGGCGCCGGACGGCAGCTGGTGGTGCTGCTGAGCGTCGTCCCGGAGTCCGACGCCGCGACGGCTCGCGAGCGCGCCCGCGGTGGTTCGCTGCGGTTCCTGGCCGGGATGCCGGGCTACGCGAACAACTTCCGCCGCATGGGCTTCACCGACGCCGACATCGCGGACCTCTCGGACGCCCTGGTCGACGGGCTGACCGTGCGCGGCGACCTCGACGCGGTCGTGGCCCGCCTGCGCGAGTACCGGGCGGCGGGGGCGGACCAGGTCGTCGTCCCGGCCGCCGACCTGCCCCGCGAGTGGTGGCCGGCGCTGGCGGAGGCCGTGCGGTGACCTCGGCGCGGGCCCGCGGGCTGACGCACGGCGTCCCGGCGGAGGTGTCCCTCCAGGACGCCCTCGCCGCGGTCGCCGACCCCGTGCGCCGCAGCATCCTGCGCTCGCTCGCCGAAGTGCCGGACTGGTCGAAGGCGTGCGGCACGTTCGACCTGCCGGTGGCGAAGGCGACGCTCAGCCACCACTTCGGCGTCCTGCGCGCGGCGGGCCTGATCGAGCAGCGCGACGAAGGCCCGCGGCGGCTGAACCGCTTGCGGCGCCCGGAGTTCGACGCGGCGTTCCCGGGGTTGCTCGACCTGGTGCTCAGTCACCCCGGCCGGTGAAGGCGAGGCCGGTGCCGAGGCCGATCATCACGAGGCCGCCGGTGCCGCCGACCATTTCCAGGCGCTTCGGCGAGCGCGCGAACCACGCGCGGGCCGTGCCCGCCACGAGCGCCCACGCACTGTCGGTGGCCAGCGCGATCGCCGGTAGGCACAGGCCGAGCACGAGCATCTGTGCCGGTACTGAGCCGGCGGCGGGGTCGACGAACTGGGGGAGCAGCGCGGCGAGGAACACGATCGACTTCGGGTTCGCGAAGCCGACGACGAACCCGTCGCGGAGCACGGTCAGGACCCGGCCGGGCGTCGTGCGGACCTTGGCAGCCATGGCGTCGGTGAGCTTCCGGCGGTGCCGGAAGGCCTGCACGCCGAGGTAGACGAGGTAGAGCGCGCCGGCGATCTTGATGGCGGTGAAGACCGCGGCCGACGTCGTCACGAGCGCGCCGAGGCCGAACGCGACCGCGACGACCTGCGTGTAGACGCCCGCCGAGTTGCCCAGGACGGTGAGCAGCGCGTCGCGCCGCCCGACCGTGAGCGCGCGGCTGATGGTGAACAGCACGCTCGGCCCGGGGACGACGACCATCAGGAAAGTCAGCGCGGCGAAGGCCGCGAAGTGCGCACCGGAGACCATTCGGTGAGGCTATCCCCGGGCCTGACCTGGCGACCAGCGGTTTTTGTCGGTGCCGGGTGGTAGGAATTTTCCGTGCCTTCGACGATCAGCACCTCACAGCGCCGGGCCCGCCTCGCGGTCCGCCACCACCTGGCCGCGCCCGCGGCCAGGGTCACCGACGCCGTGAACGGGGTCGTGGCCCTGCACGCCACGGACCCGGCGACGGTGCACCTGTCGGCGTCCGCGCGGCTCGCGAAGCCGGGGATTTCCCTGGTGGAGCAAGCGTTGTACGACGACCGGACGCTGCTGCGGCTGCTCGGCATGCGCCGCACGGTGTTCGTGACGACCCTGGACACGGCGGCGCTCGTGCAGGCCGGGTGCTCGGCGGACATCGCCGTCAAGCAGCGGAAGCTCCTCGAACAGCACCTCGGGCAGCAGGGCCATCCGGAGAACGTGCCGGAGCCGGGGAAGTGGCTGGCGGACGTCGAGGAGTCGGTCGAGGCGGCGTTGCGCGCCCGAGGGTCGGCGACGGCGCAGCAGCTGAGCGAAGACGAGCCTCGGCTGCGCCAGCAGTTGCTGATGGCGGCGGGGAAGCCGTACGAAGCGATCGGCAACGTGACGAGCCGGGTCCTCTTCCTGCTGGCGGCCGACGGCCGGATCGCCCGCGGCCGGCCCCGCGGAAGCTGGCTGAGCAGCCAGTACGTGTGGCATCCACTGGATGCCTGGGTGCCGGGGTTGCGGGCGTGGGACGCGGAGGAGGCACGGGCGGAGCTGGCCCGCCGCTGGCTGCGCGCGTACGGCCCGGCGCCGGTCGCGGACCTGCGCTGGTGGACGGGCTGGACGGCCGGCCAGACGAAGAAGGCCCTTTCCGCGGTGGCCCCGGTGGAGGTCGACCTGTCCGGCGTACCGGGCGTGGCGCTGGCGGACGACCTGGCGCCGGTGCCCGAGCCGGCGCCGTGGGTGGCGTTCCTGCCGGCCCTGGACCCGACCCCGATGGGCTGGCAGGAGCGCGACTGGTTCCTGGGCCCGCACCGGCCTGCGTTGTTCGACCGCAGCGGCAACATCGGCCCGACGATCTGGGCCTCCGGGCGGATCGTCGGAGGGTGGGGGCAGCGGGCATCGGGCGAAATCGCGTACCGGTTGCTGGAGGACGTGGGGACGGAGGTCGCGGAGAGGGTCGGGGAGGAGGCGGACCGGTGCGCGGGCTGGTACGGAGAGGTCCGGGCCGTGCCGCGGTTCCGCACCCCGCTCGAACGCGAGCTGACCGGGTGAACCGGTGGCTGGATCGGTCGAGTCACGGACCTCACGTCCCGCTCGCGGGCCGCTCGGAAACCCCCTGCGGGAAGCTCGGGTCCGGAAGATCGACTGAATCGGTCCAGCGGCGGGCCCGCGTGGCTGTTCAGCCCTCCGGTGCACCCGGTGCTCCCAGCCGAAACAGCCGATCCGGGTGGGATCCCGTGCCGTCGTGGTCCAGGTGTCGATCACGTGAACGGGGCCAGGTCGTGGACCCCGGCTTCTTAATCGATTCTTGACCCGTTCGCCAAGTGGTGGAAGTCTCGTCAGGGCAGTCAGGGACGCGCATGCCCGCACGCTAGGGTGACCGCGAGCCCGCAAGTCACGGCCGGGCCTCCCGGCCGATCCTCAGAGGAGTGGCAGCAGTGACCGTTCGCGTAGGTGTCAACGGCTTCGGCCGCATCGGCCGCAACTTCTTCCGCGCCGTGCAGGCCAGCGGCCACGACATCGAGGTCGTCGCGTTCAACGACCTCGGCGACGTCGCCACCATGGCCCACCTGCTGAAGTACGACTCCATCCTGGGCCGGTTCCCGGGTGAGGTCAGCGTCAGCGACGAGGGCATCGTCGTCGACGGCAAGACCATCAAGGCCCTCGCCGAGCGCGACCCGGCCAACCTGCCGTGGGGCGAGCTGAACGTCGACGTCGTCCTCGAGTCGACCGGCTTCTTCACCAACGCCGACGCCGCCAAGGCGCACATCGCCGGCGGGGCCAAGAAGGTCATCATCTCCGCGCCCGCCAAGGGCGAGGACCTGACCGTGGTCCTCGGCGTCAACGACGACAAGTACGACGGCTCGCAGGTCATCATCTCCAACGCGTCCTGCACCACCAACTGCCTCGGCCCGCTGGCCAAGGTGCTGCACGACGCCTTCGGCATCGAGCAGGGCCTGATGACCACGGTCCACGCCTACACCCAGGACCAGAACCTGCAGGACGCCCCGCACAAGGACCTGCGCCGCGCCCGCGCCGCCGCCCTGAACGTCGTCCCGACCTCGACCGGTGCCGCCAAGGCCATCGGCCTGGTCCTGCCGGAGCTGCAGGGCAAGCTGGACGGCTACGCGCTGCGCGTCCCGATCCCGACCGGCTCGGCGACCGACCTCACCGTCACCCTGACCAAGGCCGCCACGGTCGAGGAGATCAACGCCGCCTACAAGGCCGCCGCCGAGGGCCCCCTCGCCGGCATCCTGCGCTACTCGGACGACCCGATCGTGTCCTCGGACATCGTCACCGACCCGGCGTCCTGCATCTACGACGCGCCGCTGACCAAGGTCATCGGCAACCAGGTCAAGGTCGTCGGCTGGTACGACAACGAGTGGGGCTACTCCAACCGCCTCGCCGACCTGATCAAGCTCGTCGGTTCGAAGCTGTCCTGAACCCGATGACCGTCAAGAACCTCGACGACCTGCTGGGCGAGGGCGTTCAGGGCCGGTACGTACTCGTGCGGTCCGACCTGAACGTCCCGCTCGACGGGGACCGCATCACCGACGACGGGCGGGTCCGCGCGGCCCTGCCGACGATCAAGAAGCTCGCCGACGCGGGCGCGAAGGTCGTCGTCACCGCGCACCTCGGCCGTCCGAAGGGCGAGCCGGACCCGAAGTACACCCTCGCGCCCGTCGCGAAGCGGCTCTCCGAGCTGCTCGGCGCCGAGGTCGCGCTGGCCGGTGACCTGGTCGGCGAGTCCGCGAAGGCGCTGACCGGCGGCCTGGCCGACGGCGGCGTCGTCCTGCTGGAGAACGTGCGCTTCGACGCGCGGGAGACCAGCAAGGACGCCGTGGACCGCTCCGAGCTGGCCGCCGAGCTGGGCGCGCTCGTCCCCGGCGGCGCGTTCGTCTCCGACGGCTTCGGCGTCGTCCACCGCAAGCAGGCCTCGGTCTACGAGGTCGCGTCGGTGCTGCCGGCGTACGCGGGCGGCCTGGTGCTGGCCGAGCTGGACGTGCTGAAGAAGCTGACCGACGACGTCCAGCGGCCGTACGTGGTCGTGCTCGGCGGCGCGAAGGTGTCCGACAAGCTCGGCGTCATCGCGAACCTGCTGACCAAGGTCGACCGGCTGCTCGTCGGCGGCGGCATGGCGTACACGTTCCTCAAGGCCCAGGGCCACGAGGTCGGCCAGTCGCTGCTGCAGGCCGACCAGCTGGAGCAGGTGTCGGGCTTCCTCGCCGAGGCGGAGAAGCGCGGCGTCGAACTGGTCCTGCCGGTCGACGTCCTGGCCGCGACGGAGTTCTCGGCCGACGCCGAGCACGAGGTCGTCGACGCCACCGCCATCCCGGCCGACCGCCAGGGCCTCGACATCGGCCCGCGCAGCCGCGAGCTGTTCGCGAGCAAGCTGGCCGACGCGCAGACGGTGTTCTGGAACGGCCCGATGGGCGTGTTCGAGTTCGAGGCCTTCTCCGGCGGCACCCGGGCCGTCGCGGAGGCGCTCGTGAAGAGCGACGCGTTCACCGTCGTCGGCGGCGGCGACTCGGCGGCCGCGGTGCGGCAGCTGGGCCTGCCCGAGGACGGCTTCTCGCACATCTCCACCGGCGGCGGTGCCTCGCTGGAGTACCTCGAAGGCAAGGAACTGCCGGGCGTGATGGCCCTGGAGGAGAAGAACTAGTGGCACGCAAGCCGTTCATCGCCGGCAACTGGAAGATGAACCTGAACCACCTCGAGGCGATCGCGCTCGTCCAGAAGATCGCCTTCGCGCTGCCGGAGAAGTACTACGCGAAGGTCGACGTGGCGGTGCTGCCGCCGTTCACCGACATCCGCAGCGTGCAGACCCTGGTCGACGGCGACAAGCTGTCGCTCACCTACGGCGCGCAGGACGTCGCGCCGCAGGACTCGGGCGCCTACACCGGTGACATCTCGGGCCCGATGCTGGCGAAGCTGGGCTGCAAGTTCGTCACCGTCGGCCACTCGGAGCGGCGCGAGTACCACGCCGAGACCGACGAGCTGGTCAACAAGAAGGTCAAGGCCGCGCTCAAGCACGGCATCACGCCGATCCTCTGCATCGGGGAGAAGCTCGAGGTCCGCGAGGCCGGCGAGCACATCCACCACACCACGACGCAGCTGATCGAGGGCCTGAAGGGCCTCAAGGCCGAGCAGGTCAAGGACGTGGTGGTCGCGTACGAGCCGGTCTGGGCGATCGGCACCGGCAAGGTCGCGTCGTCCGCGGACGCCGAAGAGGTCTGCAAAGCCATCCGGGCGACCCTCCAGGAGAAGTACGGCGACGAGGTCGCTTCGTCCGTCCGGGTGCTCTACGGGGGATCGGTCAAATCGGGCAACATCAGCGAGCTGGTGGGCTGCGAGAACATCGACGGTGCCCTGGTCGGCGGAGCGAGCCTCGACGGCGAGGAGTTCACGAAACTCTGCGCACTCGCCGCGGGCGGGCCGCTGCCCTGATCGAGGCCACGACCGGGTAACCTGTGTATCCGGTCCGTCACACAGCAGTGGACGAGTCCAGGGGTACGGTGGTGGTCGGAAACGACCATGCCGTACCCCTGCATTCTCCTAGAGCCCAGAGGATGACATGAAGCTGTTCCTGCAAATCCTGTTGATCGTCACCAGCGTCTTCCTGGTGGTCGCGGTGCTGCTGCACCGGGGCCGGGGCGGTGGCCTGTCGTCGCTGTTCGGCGGCGGGATGCAGTCGAGCCTGGCCGGGTCGAGCGTGGCCGAGAAGAACCTCGACCGGATCACCCTGCTCCTGGGCGCGGTGTGGCTGATCAGCATCGTGGGCCTGGGTCTGCTGCTCAAGGTGTGAGGCGTCCGGCGCCCCGCCGTCGATCGCGACCGGGTCACGACGGCAGGGCGCAGCGATTCGGCGTGCCTATTGGGGGGCGCGCCGCCGATTCCTAGGTGTGAGGATTCATGGTTGGCGGTAACGCGATTCGAGGCACCAGGGTGGGTGCCGGTCCTACGGGCGAATCCGAGCGAGGTGAGTCGGCGCCGCGGCGCCGGGTAGGTTACTGGTGCGCCAACGGCCACGAAGCCCGCCCGTCGTTCGCGCTCGACGCGGAGATTCCCGACGAGTGGGACTGCCCTCGCTGCGGGCTCCCGGGCGGGCAGGACGAGAAGAACCCGCCGGCCGCACCGCGGACCGAGCCGTACAAGACGCACCTGGCGTACGTGAAGGAGCGACGCAGCGACGCCGACGGCGAGGCCATCCTGGCCGAAGCCCTCGAGCGCCTGCGCCAGCGCCGGGAGATCATCTAAGTTCGGCGGCCGAAAGCCACCCCGGGACACCTCGGGGTGGCTTTTCGCGCGTTCACCCTGCCCTCCGGACAAGCAGAAAGCCACCTCGGCGAACCGAGGTGGCTTTCGTGGTCGTTGCCCGCCTCAGCGGTCCAGCGGATACCTGGCCCGGACGCGGAACCCGCCGTCCTCCGTCCCGGACGTCTCGAAACTCCCGCCCAGCAGCCGCGCGCGCTCGGCCAGGCCCGTCAGCCCGTGTCCGCCCGACGGCAGCGACTCCGCCGTCCGGCGGGCGCGCTCGTTGCGGACCTCGATCTTGAGCGCTCCGTGCTCACCCTGGATGCGGATCGTCGCCGTCGCGCCCGGGGCGTGCTTGTGGACGTTCGTCAAGCACTCCTGGACCGTCCGGTACGCCGCCGCCGACACCTGGTTCGGCAGGGCCTCCGGCAGGTGCTCCACCGACAGGTGCACCGGGACCTCCGACGTCCGGATCAGCCGGTCGAGGTCGTTGATCCCGGGGCGCGGGCCGTCGTCGTCGGCGCCCGCGCGCAGCACGCTCAGCAGCGACCGCAGCTCCTCCAGCGTCCGCTTCGACAGCGTCCGGATGACCTGCGCGGTCTCCTGCGCCCGGTCGTCGGTCGACTGGGCCTGCAGCGCGCCGGCCTGCATCGCGATCAGCGTGATCTGGTGCGAGACGACGTCGTGCATCTCGCGCGCCAGCCGGGCGCGCTCCTCGGCGCGGACGGCGTCGGCGTGGAAGCGGCGCTCGCGGTCGCGGCTCGTGGCCAGCTCGGCGAGCTTGTTCGACACCTCCGACCGCGCCCCGATGAGCAGGCCGATCGCGATCGGCATGCCGGCGACGAGGACGCCGTAGATCCCGTCGAGGATGTGTTCGCGCCAGCTGAGCTCGGCGAAGTCCTCCAACGGCCACTGCACGAACCGGCAGCACCACACCAGCGCCGCGCCGACCCACACCTGCCAGTGCAGCTGACGGCGGGTGGCGAGCATGCCGAGCGTGATCATCGACGCCAGCTGCGCCCAGCCGGCGAGGAAGCCGGGGACCGCGACGAGCACGGCGAGGAACGGGAACTTCCGGCGGAACACCACCGCGAGGCAGGCGGCGCCGGAGAGCCAGATGGAATAGGGCTGAGCCTTCTCGGGGATCACCAGCCACACGTCGAGCACGGCCAGGATGACCGCGGCCGCGTCGATGGCGAACGTGACCACAGCGGGGCGCGGTACCGAGCCGAACACGCTCAACCCGCGCTTGCGCACCCGCTCGGCGGCCGATGGCCCCGAGCCGGCGATCGAGATGCCTGGAATCGAGAGTCCCTCTGTACTCATCGCTGGCGACCCCATTCGTCTTGTGGACTTGTTGGTGAGAGGTGCTCAGGGCCCGATCGGGACGCGCAGCGACGGACAAATGTGCGGATGCTAACGAGGTCGCGTACGAAGACGGTAAGTTTCACCCGTTGTCGGAGTTTCGGCGTCCGGATTCCGTAGTCGACTACTCCGTCCGGGGTATGACGGCGAGATGGCGCTACCAAGAGTGGGAGTACTGCTCCGTACTGTGCACCGAGACGACCACATCGTGGGAATCATGTTACCCACGTGTGGTCGTCCGGCAAGGGGTCATCAGGCTGCCATGGACCGGAGGTCGTCGCTGAGCAGGTCGTGCAGGCCGCCGGCGCACGCCTTCGCCGTCTCGATCGACCGCGGCAGCATCCCGGCCTCGTAGGTGCGGACGGCTTCCCCGACGTTCGCCGACGTGGCCAGCGCGGTGGCGAGCTCGGTGCCGTCCAGCAGCGCCAGGTTCGCGCCGACGCCCAGCGGCGGCATCAGGTGCGCGGCGTCGCCGAGCAGCGTGAGCCCGGGGGTGTGGGTCCACGCGTGCGGGACGGGGAGGACCTGCAGCGGCCGGTGCGTGAAGCCGCCGTCGACGTCGTGCAGGAACGCGAGCACGCTCGGGTGCCAGCCGGCGTAGCGCTCCAGCAGGGTCGCGCGCACGGCCTCCGTGTCGGCGAAGTCGAGCCCCCTCGCCCAGTCTTCGGGCGCGTAGAACGTCGCGTAGCAGCGGATGTGGCCGGTGCTGGTGCGCTGCGCGACGAGCGCTTTGCCGTCGACCTTCGTCATCAGCGTGCCCTGGCCGGTGAGCGCGGCCAGGCCCGGGTGGCGGCGGTCGGCGTCGTCGAGGCCGAACTCGACGAACGTGACGCCGCTGTACTCGGGCCGGACGCCGGTGAGGGCGCGCCGGACGCGCGACCAGGCGCCGTCCGCGCCGACGACCAGGTCGAAGTCCTGGTCCGTGCCGTCGGCGAAGGTCACGCGCCCGGTTTTGGAGACGTCGGTGATCGGCCGGCCCCACTGGACGGTGCCGGGGGAGAGGGAGCCGAGGAGCAGGCCGCGGAGCTGGCCGCGGTCGATCTCGGGGCGGAAGTCGTCGCCTTCGGCGGGGGTCTCGTCGAAGACGGTCTCGCCGGTGCGTGGGTCGACTGCCCGCATCTGCTGGCCTTCGGGGCGGGCCAAGGTGCGGAACGGTTCGTACAGCTGCGCGGTGCGCATGGCGACCTGGCCCGTGTCGCCGTGGAGGTCGAGCGTGCCGCCCTGGGGGCGGGAGTCGGCCGAGGGTTCCTGTTCGAAGACGGTGACGTCGATGTCGTGGAGCTGCAGGACGCGGGCACAGGCGAGCCCGCCGAGGCCGGCGCCGACGATCGCGATGGAGTTCATGGCTTCCCCCTGGAAGTTCGGTGCCGCCGGCTGGTCCGGCGGCCTGAAGCCAGAAAAGCATAGTGACTTAAAAAGTGCAATGACTAAACTTTTGAAGTGAGTCCACCATCACGTAGGCTGACGTCCATGACCGAAGTGATCGGGCGCCGCGAGCGCAAGAAGGCGCAGACCCGGCAGGCGCTGGCCGACGCGGCGCTGGAGCTGTTCCTGGCGCGCGGCTACGACGAGGTCGGGGTGAAGGAGGTGGCGGACGCCGCCGACGTCTCGGTGACGACGTTGTTCAAGTACTTCCCGAGCAAGGAAGCGCTGCTGTTCGACCAGGACGACGACATCGAGGCGGGGCTGGTCCTGGCGGTCCGCGGCCGCCCGCCGGGGTACTCGATCGTGGACGCCCTGCGCGAGCACATGCTGCGCGACAGCGCGGACGGCGGACCGAGCGACGAGTTCATCGGTCTGATCGAGAGCACCCCGGTCCTGCGCGACTACGCCCGCCGGATGTGGATGCGCCACGAGACGGCGCTGGCGAAGGCGATCGCGGAGGAGATGGATGCCCCGGAGGACGACGTGTCGTGCGCGTCGCTGGCGCGGTTCGCGCTGGCGTCACGAGAGCTGATCGTCGGCGCGAAGAACCCGCGAAAGGCGGCGGAGGAGATCTTCGGCAACCTGGGCCGCGGCTGGCGGGTGGACTAGCGCGGAACGCGATGGCCGGAACCGGGAGGCTCGCCGGGGCGTGCGAGGCAAACCGGGCGGGTGCTCAGAACAGCTTGCCGATGACCTCGTGCCAGGTGGCCACGGACTGGGCCAGCTGCGCGGACCCCTTGGTGGCCTCGGTGATCGCCGCCAGTGCCGCCTTCGCCCTGCTGCGCTTGCGTTCTTCACCCGGCTCGGCGGCGGCGTCCGCGACGTCCTCGACGTGGTGGAGCGCTTCCTGCCGTGCGGCGTCGGTGAGGCCCGGGGCCTGGCGGATCGCCTCGCCGAGCGCGCGGATCGCGTCCGCCAGTTCGGTGTCGCCCCGCTGGGCGACCGGCGCGAGGGTCGTGTTGATCGTGCCGATCGAGCTCCGCACGTTCACGTTGCCGTCGTTGTGCCCGACGTTGACGGTGATCCGGTCACCGGTCCCCTGGGCGTAGGAATCCATGTTCGCGCGTACCTCCGTCAGATAGGCGAGTGCGATGTCGACGTGGGCCAGGTAGATGTGGGCGTGACTGCCCGGGTCGATGTCCTTCGCGCGCCACGCGGCGACGCCGGCGAACCCCGGTGTCGCCCGCGCGAGCCGCTCGCGCAGCTCCAGGGTGACGAACCCGTCGAGGACGCCGCCGTCGAGCCGCCACTTCGCGCCGAACGGGCCGGGCCATGCAGCGGCCCGGCGCTCTTTCACGGTTCCGTCGATGAACTCGTCGAGCTGCGCGGACACCGCCTCCGCGGACATTTCCTCGCGGAGCCTGCCTTCGTCGGGACGGTGGACCGCCGGTGGTTCCGGTGGCGGGACCGCCGCGAGACCGTCCGCGAGCGTGGTGAGCGTGGCGTGCAGGTCGTCGAAGAACTTCTCCCACGAGCTGCCGGGGAGCACCGGGACTCCCGCGCCGTCGCCCGGGCGCGAATTGTCCTTCAGGATCGCGTCGAACGCGGCTTTCCGCGGGGTGATCGCCCGGACGATCAGCTGCGCGGCAGCCCGGTGCACGTCCGCCAGCAGGGCGCTTCGCGCGTCCGACCAGGCCAGCACATCGTGCAGGTGCTGGAACACCTCGGTCGCGGGCCGGGTGCCGTCCTCGGCGGGTCCCCATCCGGTTTCGGTCCGATTCCGGTACTTCCCCGGTACGAGACGGCGGCCGGCCGGGGAGCGCAGGAACTCCGCGTGTGCCCGCGCTTCACCGGCGATGGCCGCCGTGAGGCCGGCCAAGGCATCCCGGACGACCCGCCGGGCTTGGTCCGCCGGCCGCGGGCCCGGCCCGGCTGCCGGAACCGGCAGCCGGACCGGCGCCGGCCTGCGTCCCCGGAAGCCGGGATACCGCGTCTTCTTCGCCCACGCTTGCACTTCGTCGTAGGCCGCGGTCAGCGCTTCGGCCTCGTTCCGTTCCGCGGCTCGCCGTTTGTCGTACTTGAGCGCCAGGTGGAGCCCTCCGGCGAACAAGATCGCCAAGAAGACGAGAGCGCCCACGGCGCCGTCGTCGTTGTCCGCAGCGGCGGCGGCCAGCGCCGGCCAGACCGGATCCCCCACGAGCACCCTCCCCAGGGCTTTCGCCCACACAGGGTGCGAGCGCCGTCACCCCATGATGCCCGAGGGGGCGGGCGGCACGCTCAGGAACGACGAAGGCCCCCTCGGCGCGAACCGAGGGGGCCTCCACCGAACCGAACTCAAGCCGTGGGCGGCTGATACACCTTCGTCAGCTTCCCCGCCGCAGCTCGATCCAACAGCCACAACGTCCGCCGGTGCCCGCGGGCGCCGGCCACCGGCAACTGGACCTCGCCGGCCCCCGACAGCGCCAATGCCACCGCGTCCGCCTTGGCCTCACCCGCGGTCATCAGCCAGATGTCACGCGCCTGGCGGATGGCCGGCAACGTCAACGAGATCCGCGTGGGCGGCGGCTTGGGACAGTTCCGCACCGCCACCACCGACCGCTCGGTCTCGTACACCGCCGGCGACTCCGGGAACACCGAAGCCGTGTGCCCTTCGCCGCCCAGGCCCAGCAGCATGATGTCGAACGACGGCACGTCGCCGTGGTCCTCCGGGCCGGCGTTGTCGGACAGAACGCGGGCGTAAGCCGACGCCGCCGCGTCCACGTCGGAGCCGAACTCGCCGTCCGAAGGCGCCATCGCGTGGACCCTCTTCGGGTCCAGCGGCACGTGGTCCAGCAACGCCTCGCGGGCCTGCTTCTCGTTCCGCTCGTCGGAATCCGCCGGGACGAACCGCTCATCGCCCCAGTAGATGTCCAAGCGGGACCAGTCGATCGCGTCGCGGGCCGAAGACTCGCGCAGCTCCGACAGCACCGCGATGCCCGTTCCGCCGCCCGTCAGCACCAGTGAGGCCGATCCCTTGGCCGCCTGGACGTCCACCAGCCGCGTGACCAGCCGGGCCGCAGCCGCGGCCGCCAGGAGGTCCTGGTTCGCGTAGACGACTACTTCCGTCTTGCTCATTTCTTCGAACCGGAAGCGGCCGCCGCCGCGGCAGGCGAAGTGACGTCGGCCTTCGGCGGCGCCCCCGTCTTGCCGTTCGTGCCGGAGGTGATCTTCGAAAGCCCGTGCAGCGACGTCTCGTACACCTCGTCCGGGTCGAGCCGCCGCAGCTCCTCGATCAGGCAGTCCTGGTTGTCACGCCGCTGCAGCGCGATCCGGCGGGTCGGCTGGCCCGGCTGGGTCAGCGTGCCGACGCGGCCGTCCGGCCGGTGCAGCTCCACCGGGCCCGACCGGCGCTCCAGGGTCACCGAGATGATCCCGGCCGCGCCCGTGCTCTTGACCCGCTTGACCGGCACCTTGAGGTACTCGGCCAGCCAGCCGGCCAGCAGCTCGGTCGACGGCGAATCGGCCTCGCCGGTCACCGTCGCGCCGGTGACCTTCTCGTACGGCGGCAGGTCCAGCGCCGACACCAGCTGCGCCCGCCAGCGGGTCAGCCGGGTCCACGCCAGGTCGGTGTCGCCGGCCGTGTACGCCTTCGCGCGCGTGGTCAGCGCCCGGACCGGGTTCTTCTCCGCGGCGGAGTCGGTGATCCGGCGCTGGGCCAGCTCGCCCAGCGGGTCCTTCGCCGGGTCCTTCGGACCGGCCCCGGGCCACCAGCAGACGATCGGCGCGTCCGGCAGCAGCAGCGGCACCACCGCGCTCTGGCCCTGCGCGGCCAGCGGGCCGTACAGGCGCAGCACGATGACCTCGCTCGCGCCGGCGTCGCCGCCGACCCGGATCTGGCCGTCGATGCGCGGGGCCGCGGTGCGGGCGCCCTTGGCCACCACGATCACCCGCGACGGGTGCTCGCGGCTCGCGCCGTTGGCCGCCTCGATGGCGTCTTCGAGCTTGGCGTCGTCGTCGGCCACGATCACCAGCGTCAGGACCCGCCCGAGCGCGACTTGCCCGCCCTGTTCGCGGATCTCCACCAGCTTCTTGTTGAGTGCCGAAGTCGTGGTGGACGGCAGGTCGATGATCACGGGCGCCTCCATTTCCGGCCGGTGCGCTCCAGCATTTCGTCGGCGGACGGCGGACCCCAGGTGCCCGGCGCGTACTGCTCGGGCGCGCCTTCCTTGGCCCAGTGCGCCAGGATCGGGTCGAGGATCTTCCAGGACAGCTCGACCTCTTCGTTCACCGGGAACAGCGACGGCTCACCCAGCAGGACGTCGAGGATCAGGCGTTCGTAGGCCTCGGGGGAGGACTCGGTGAACGCGTGCCCGTAGCCGAAGTCCATCGTGACGTCGCGGACCTCCATCGTGGTCCCCGGCACCTTCGAGCCGAACCGCAGCGTGATGCCCTCGTCCGGCTGGACCCGGATGACCAGGGCGTTCTGCCCCAGCTCCTCGGTCGACGTCGAGTCGAACGGCAGGTGCGGCGCCCGCTTGAACACGACGGCGATCTCGGTGACGCGGCGGCCGAGCCGCTTGCCGGTGCGCAGGTAGAACGGCACCCCGGCCCAGCGGCGGCTCTGCACCTCGAGGGTCACCGCGGCGTAGGTCTCGGTCTTCGAGTCCTTCGCGAAGCCCTCTTCCTGCAGCAGGCCGGGCACCTTCGTGCCGCCCTGCCAGCCGCCCGCGTACTGGCCGCGCGCGGTCGTCTTGTCCAGCGGTCCCAGCGGCTTGGTGCCCGAGAGCACCTTGATCTTCTCCGCGCGCAGGGCCCGCGGGTCGAACGACAGCGGCTCCTCCATCGCGGTGAAGGCCAGCAGCTGCAGCAGGTGGTTCTGGATGACGTCCCGGGCGGCGCCGATGCCGTCGTAGTACCCCGCGCGCCCACCGAGGCCGATGTCCTCGGCCATGGTGATCTGCACGTGGTCGACGAAGTTGGCGTTCCAGATCGGCTCGAACAGCTGGTTCGCGAAGCGCAGCGCCAGGATGTTCTGCACCGTCTCCTTGCCGAGGTAGTGGTCGATGCGGAACACCGACTCCTCGGGGAAGACGTCGTTGACGATTGCGTTCAGCTCTTCGGCGCTCTTGAGGTCGTGGCCGAAGGGCTTCTCGATGACGACGCGCCGCCAGGTGTTCTCGTCGGCGTTCGCGAGCCCGGAGCGGGCCAGCTGCTTGGTCACCACCGGGAACGCGCCGGGCGGGATCGACAGGTAGAACGCGGTGTTGCCGCCGGTGCCGCGCTCGTGGTCGAGGTCCTTGACCGTCTGCGCGAGCCGGTCGAAGGCGTCGTCGTCGTCGAACGTGCCCTGGACGAACCGGATGCCTTCGGCGAGCCGGTTCCACACCGACTCCTTGAACGGCGTCCGCGCGTGCTCCTTGACCGAGTCGTGCACGAGCTCGCCGAAGTCCTGGTGCTCCCAGTCGCGCCGGGCGAACCCGACGAGCGAGAAGCCGGCGGGCAGCAGCCCGCGGTTGGCCAGGTCGTAGATGGCGGGCATCAGCTTCTTGCGGGCCAGGTCGCCGGTGACCCCGAAGATCACCAGGCTGGACGGCCCGGCGATCCGCGGGAGCCGCTTGTCCCGCGGATCGCGCAGCGGGTTCTTCCACGTCATGCGGAAACCTCCTGTACCGCACGGACGACGGCCGCGAGACCCGCGGCCCGGTCGGTCAGGTGCAGGCGCAGCACCGGGCGGCCGTGCTCGGCGAGCACCTGCCCGTCACCCAGTGCCTGGGCGTGCTGCAGCTGCCCCAGCGTGTACGGCCGCTCCGGGACGTCGAGGTCGTGCTCGACGGCGCCGGTGAGCTGCAGGAACACGCCGTTCTGGTGCCCGCCCTTGTGGTACTGGCCGGTGGAGTGCAGGAACCGCGGGCCCCAGCCGAACGTCGTCTGCAGCCCGGTCCGCTTGGCGATTTCGCCGCGCAGCAGCGACGTCGACGCGTCTTCGAGCCGGTCGAGGTACGCCTGCACCGCGATGTAGCCCGCGTCCGGGGCCGAAGCGAAGAACGCGCGCAGCACGTCGGTCAGGCTTCCTTCGGTGGCAACGCCTTCGGAACCGAAGATCTCGACTGGTCCGTCCACATTGGACGCGGTCTCGCCGCCCTTCAGCTTCTCCGGGTCGTCCAGCAGCGCGCGGGCCGCCTTCTTGGCCGCTTCGACGTCGGGCTGGTCGAACGGGTTGATCCCGAGCAGCCGCCCGGCGAGCGCCGTGGCGAACTCCCAGAGCAGGAACTGCGCACCCAGCGACCCGGTGACCGAGATCTTCGCCGCACCCTGCGGGCCGCCGACCGCGGTCGGCGTGGCGTCGGACTTGGCGTCGGCGAAGCCGGGCGCCTCCGGGCCCTCCACCGCGACCGGCAGCAGGCCGGTGCCCTGCTTGCCGGTGGATTCCGCGATCAGCTGCTCCGCCCAGTCGGGAAAGCCCTTGATCCCGGAACCGGAGTCGGCCAGGACGACCTTCTCCGCGCCCGCCTCGTGCGCGGCGGCCCAGGCGGCGGCCAGCTTGACCGCCGGGTTGCCGGCCGTGTCCGCGGCCAGCTCGTCGGCCACCGAAGCGGCCTGGTCGAGCAGCCGGGCGACGTCCGCGCCGGCGAGACCGGCCGGGACGAGCCCGAACGCGGTCAGCGCCGAGTAGCGGCCGCCGACGTGCGGGTCGGCGAGGAAGGTCTTGCGGTAACCCTCCTTTTCGGACAGTTCCTGGAACGGCGAGCCCGGGTCGGTGACGACCACGATCCGCCGCGCCGCGTCGATGCCCGCGTCGGTGAACGCTTTCGCGAAGATCCGCCGGTGGCTGTCGGTCTCGACGGTGCCGCCCGACTTCGACGACACCACGATCACCGTGCGCTCGAGGTCGCCGGCGAGCGCGTCGGCGACCTGGCCCGGGTCGGTGGTGTCGAGGACGGTCAGCGGCACGCCGTCGGTCGCGGTGATCACCTCGGGCGCCAGCGACGAGCCGCCCATGCCGGCCAGCACGACGCGGTCGACGCCCTCACTCCGCAGCTCGGTCCGCAGCGCCTCGATCTCGCCGATCAGCGGCCGCGACGACTTGTGCAGCGTCGTCCACGACAGCCGGATCGACGCCTCGGATTCGGCGTCCGGCCCCCAGAGCGTCGCGTCCTGCGCCGCCAGCTTCGAAGCCGCTTGGTCGTTGACCAGCTGCTCGGCCAGCGGTGCGGCACGCTCCGCCAGTGCGGCGTCCACGATCTCGACGCCGGTCTTCTCACCTGTCGTCATGTCGTGCTTCAGCCCTTCGCCTTCTCGAGCTGCCCGTTCACGGTCTCCAGAAGCTCGGTCCACGACTTCTCGAACTTCTCGACGCCCTCGTTCTCCAGCGTGAGGAACACGTCGCGGATGTCGATGCCGACCGCCTCGAGCTTGTCGAAGACCTCCTGCGCCTCGGCGGCGCGGCCGGTGACCTGGTCGCCGGTGATCTCCGCGTGCTCCGCGACCTCGTCGAGGGTCTTCTCCGGCATCGTGTTGACGGTGTCCTTCACCACGAGCTGGTCGACGTAGAGGGTGGGGGAGTAGTCCGGGTTCTTCACGCCGGTCGAGGCCCACAGCGGGCGCTGCGCGTTGGCACCGTCGGCGGCGAGGGCCTTCCAGCGGTCCGAGGAGAACAGCTCCTCGAAGGCCGCGTAGGCGAGCCGCGCGTTGGCGACGGCCGCCTTGCCGCGCAGGGCCTTGGCCTCGTCGGTGCCGATCGCGTCCAGGCGCTTGTCGATCTCGGTGTCCACGCGGGACACGAAGAACGACGCCACGGAGTGGATGCCGCGCAGGTCGTGACCGTTGGCCTTCGCCTGCTCCAGGCCGGCGAAGAAGGCCTCGATGACCTTCTTGTACCGCTCGACGGAGAAGATCAGCGTGACGTTGACGCTGATGCCCTCGGCCAGGGTCTTCGTGATGGCCGGCAGGCCCTCTTCGGTGGCCGGGATCTTGATCAGCACGTTCGGCCGGTCCACGGTCTTCCACAGGTCCTGCGCCTCGACCACCGTCTTGTCGGTGTCCTTGGCCAGGCGCGGGTCGACCTCGATGGAGACGCGGCCGTCGACGCCGTTCGTGGCGGTGTAGACGTCGCGGAACAGGTCCGCGGCGTTGCGCACGTCGGTCGTGGTCAGGTCCCGGATGGTCGCCTCGACGTCGGCGCCCTGGGCGGCGAGCTCCCGCGTCCGCTCGTCGTAGGCGTCGCCCTTCGACATCGCGTTGGCGAAGATCGTCGGGTTGGTCGTCACGCCCACGACGTGCTTGTCGCGGATCAGGTCGGCCAGGTTGCCGGTGTTCAGGCGTTCACGCGAAAGGTCGTCCAGCCAGATCGAAACACCGGCCGCGGACAGCTGCGCGAGCTTGTCGTTGCTCATTTGCTGCGTCATCCCCTTCAGGAATTCTTGGTGTTCTGGATCGAGCGGCGCGCGGCCTCGACGACTGCTTCCGCGGTGAAACCGAACTCACGGAACAGTGTGGCGGCATCGGCGGAGGCGCCGAAGTGCTCGATCGAAACGTTCACCCCGGCGTCACCGGTGAAGCGGTGCCACGACTGGGCGATCCCCGCCTCGACGGACACGCGGGCCTTCACCGACGGCGGGATGACCGAATCGCGGTACTCCTGGTCCTGAGCGTCGAACCACTCGACGCACGGCATCGAGACCACCCGGGCGGCGACGCCCTCTTCGGCCAGCTTCTTGCCGGCCTCGACGGCGAGCTGGACCTCGGAGCCGGTGGCGATGAGCACCACGTGCTCGTCGTCCGCCTTGCCGAAGTCGGCCAGGACGTACCCGCCCTTGGCCACGCCCTCGGCGCTGGTGCCCTCGAGCACCGGCACGTTCTGGCGGGTCAGCGCCAGGCCGGACGGGTGGTGGATGTCCTCCAGGACCGCCTTCCACGCGTACGCGGTCTCGTTGGCGTCCGCCGGGCGGACGACGTTGAGGCCCGGGATCGCGCGCAGCGCGGAGAGCTGCTCGATCGGCTGGTGCGTCGGCCCGTCCTCGCCGAGGCCGATCGAGTCGTGCGTCCACACGTAGGTGACCGGCGCCTTCATCAGCGCGGCCAGCCGGACCGGCGGGCGCATGTAGTCGGAGAAGATGAGGAACGTCGCGCCGTACGGGCGGGTGCCGCCGTGCAGCGCGATCCCGTTGAGGATCGAGCCCATGGCGTGCTCGCGGACGCCGAAGTGCAGCGTCCGGCCGTACGGGTTGGCCTGCCACATGTCGGTGGCGGCCTTCTCGGGGCCGAACGAGTCGGCGCCCTTCATCGTCGTGTTGTTGCTCTCGGCCAGGTCGGCCGAACCGCCCCACAGCTCCGGCAGCGGCTCGGCGAGGGCGTTGAGCACCTCACCGGAGGCCTTGCGGGTCGCGATGCCCTTGGCGTCCGGCTCCCACTTCGGCAGGTTGTCGGCGAAGCCCTCGGGCAGCGTGCGGGTGGCCATCCGGTCGCCGATCTTCTTGCGCTCCGGGTTGGCCTTGCCCCAGGCCTCGTACTTCTCCTGCCACTCGGCGTGCGCGGCCTTGCCGCGCTCCAGCGCCTGGCGGGTGTGCTTGAGCACGTCGTCCTCGACCTGGAACGACTGCTCCAGGTCGAAGCCGAGGATCTTCTTGACCGCGGCGACCTCTTCGGCGCCCAGCGCGGCGCCGTGCGCCTTGCCGGTGCCCATCTTCTTCGGCGCCGGGTAGCCGATGACGGTGCGCAGCGCGATGAACGACGGCCGCTGCGTCTCGGCCTTGGCGGCCTTGATGGCCTCCTCGATCGCGACGACGTCCTCGCCGCCCTCGACGACCTGGGTGTGCCACCCGTAGGCCTCGTAGCGCTTCACGGTGTCCTCGGACAGCGCGATGTTGGTGTCGTCCTCGATCGAGATCTTGTTGTCGTCGTAGAAGACGATCAGGTTCCCCAGCTCCTGGCGGCCCGCGATGGACGAGGCCTCGGAGGTGACGCCCTCTTCGATGTCGCCGTCGGAGGCGATCACGTAGATGTGGTGGTCGAAGATGCTCTCGCCGGGCGCGGCGTCCGGGTCGAGCAGGCCCCGCTCGCGGCGGGCGGCCATAGCCATGCCCACGGCGTTCGCCAGGCCCTGCCCCAGCGGGCCGGTGGTGGTCTCGACGCCGTCGGTGTGGCGGTACTCCGGGTGACCCGGGGTCTTCGAGCCCCACTTGCGCAGCTGCTTGAGGTCCTCGAGCTCGAGGCCGTAGCCGGCGAGGAACAGCTGGATGTAGAGCGTCAGGCTCGAGTGGCCGGCCGAGAGGACGAACCGGTCACGCCCGGGCCAGTGCTGGTCGTTCGGGTCGTGACGCAGCGTGCGCTGGAAGAGCGTGTAGGCCAGCGGCGCGAGGCTCATCGCGGTGCCGGGGTGGCCACTGCCACAGTTTTCGACCGCGTCCGCGGCCAGCACCCGGACGGTGTCCACGGCGCGGGTGTCGGTGTCGGTCCAGTCGGCGGGCACGTTGCGCCGGAGGAGTGGGTTGTTCTCGCTGGTAGTGGCGGTTTCGGACACTGAACTCCAACTCCCGGTCATGATGGTTGCGGCTGGTCTTCCTCGTTCCGGTTACCCGTGCGCGCGGCTACCTATCTCAATCGATCCCGAAGGGACGATATTCCTGCTCGCGGCCATGCGCAGGGGCAATCGCGGCCCGTCGCGGCCAGCCTAGTGCTTCGGGGAGTCGAGGACCCGCGATCACCCACGGGATTCACCACGTCTAACATCGTTCGAGGGTTCAGTAGGGCTGGTTTCTTCGGCTACCCGGACTGGTCCCGCCCGAACCTGACGCAGGGAGTGAAATGTCGTTGGTGAACGCTGCGCACGGACGCAGTGAGGACACCAGCGCCGTGCACCCGACCGGTGAGCGACCGCACGGTGACCGGCGAAGCATCCGCCGGGTCGTCGGCGCCTACGCGGCGCTCGCGAAGCCGCGGGTCATCGAGCTCCTCCTGGTGACCACCATCCCGGCGATGTTCCTCGCCGGCCGTCAGATCCCCTCGCCGTGGCTGGTCCTGGCCACGCTGGTCGGCGGGACGATGGCCGCGGGCAGCGCGAACGCGCTCAACTGCGTGATCGACGCGGACATCGACAAGGTGATGAACCGCACGAAGCGCCGGCCGCTGGTGAAGGACTCGGTGCCCCGCCGCGGCGCGCTGATCTTCGGCTTGGTGATGGGCGTCGCGTCGGCCGTGGTGCTCTACTTCACGGTCAACCTGCTGTCGGCGATCCTGGCGGTCGCGACGATCCTCTTCTACATCTTCGTCTACACGCTCGGCCTGAAGCGGCGGACGTCGCAGAACGTGGTCTGGGGCGGCGCGGCGGGCTGCATGCCGGTCGTCATCGGCTGGGCCGCGGTCACCGGCACCGTGCAGTGGCCGGCGTTCGTGATGTTCGGCGTCATCTTCTTCTGGACGCCCCCGCACACGTGGGCGCTGGGCATGAAGTACCGCGACGACTACGAGCGCGCGGGCGTCCCGATGCTGCCGGTGGTCGCCACCGCCCAGCACGTCGCCCGCCAGATCGTCATCTACTCGTGGGTGATGGTGGCGTGGACGCTGCTGCTGCTCCCGGTGACGTCCTGGCTGTACGGCACGTTCGCGATCCTCGCGGGCGGCTGGTTTCTCTTCTACGCGCACAGCCTCCAGGCGGCGGTCCGGCGCGGCGAAGAGACCAAGCCGATGGCGTTGTTCCACCGGTCGAACACGTACCTGATGATCGTGTTCGTGGCGCTGGCGGTCGACTCGGCCATCGGCCTGCCGACCCTCGGCCTGCCGTTCTGAGACGGATCGGGACCGCGGTAGCCGCGGTCGTCGTCCTCGGCCTGCTGGTCCTGCTCGGCCGCGGGAAGGTGCCGCTCGACCAGGAGCAACTGCTCGGCACCGGTTGCGCCATCCCGTCGCGGATCACCGCCGTCCCCGGCCCGGCCCCCGACGGCGGGACCGTCCGCGTCGCCGAGCTGGGCCCGGGGGTCGCGGTGCTGGAGAACACCGGCACCCTGGCCGCCTACCGGATCCCGGTGACGTCCGGCACCCGGACCGTCGAGGTACCGGTGCTCCCGCCCGGACAGCGGGTCGGCGTCGTCCTCGACCGGCCCCTGGTCGGCGCGGTGACCTGGCTCGCGCCCGAGGCCTTGGGCGGGTTCACCCCGGTGACCGCGTCCGTCGTGCCGGGCGGCATCCGCTACCACTCGGCGAACTGCCGCGCCCTGACCAGCCGCGGCGCCGCCGTCCTCCACCGCGACCCCACCGGCCGCCTGACCGGCGGCGACCGGCTGCCGCCGGCGAGCGTGTCGTGCGCGCCGGGTGACCACGTGCTTCCCGGCGCGGGCGCCGAGATCTACCCGTACTGCGCCCTCGCCGCGGAATGATCGCGCGGCGGTCCCCGTTAAACTCGGTTGGCTCTTTTCCTTGAGGCGAAAGCAGGATCTTTGTCTTCGGACGACTTCTCCGCCGAGCTCGCCCGCGAGCAGGCGTACGTCACCACCCTCTACGCGAAGCTCGACGCCGAGCGCGTCGACGCCCAGCGCCGCCTCGACGAGACGTTGCGGCTGACCGGCGGCACCCCGCAGGCCCGTACCGAGCGCGACGTCGCCACCACCCTCTACACCGACCGGCTCGCCCAGCTCGGCTCCGTCGAGCAGGGCCTCGCCTTCGGGCGGCTCGACTTCGTCCCCGAGAGCGCCGAGGAAACCACCTACATCGGCCGGCTCGGGCTCTTCGACGAGGACGACGACTACAAGCCGCTGCTCGTCGACTGGCGGGCGCCCGTCGCGCGGCCCTTCTACCTCGCCACCGCGGCCTCCCCCGAAGGGGTGCGCCGGCGGCGGCACCTGCGGTCGCTGACCCGCAAGGTCACCGGCTTCGACGACGAGATCCTCGACCTCACCGCCGCCGACCAGGGCCAGGACCTCGGGCTGGCCGGCGAGGCCGCGCTGCTGGCCGCGCTCGAACAGCGGCGCACCGGTGAGATGAGCGACATCGTCGCCACCATTCAGGCCGAGCAGGACCGCATCATCCGCGCCCCGCTCGGCGGCGTCATGGTCGTCCAGGGCGGCCCCGGTACCGGCAAGACCGCCGTCGCGCTGCACCGCGCGGCCTACCTGCTCTACACGCACCGCCAGCAGCTCACGACCCGCGGCGTGCTCGTCGTCGGGCCGAACAGCACGTTCCTGCGCTACATCGGCCAGGTGCTGCCGTCGCTGGGCGAGACCGGCGTGCTGCTCGCCACGATCGGGCAGCTCTACCCGGGCCTGGACGCCGACGGCGTCGAACCCCGCGAGACGACCGAGGTCAAGGGCCGGCTGGTGATGGCCGACGTGCTCGCCAACGCCGTGCGCGACCGCCAGCGCGTGCCCGAGCCGGTCATGGAGATCGAGTACGAGCACGACGTGCTGCGGCTGGACCGCAAGACCTGCACCGACGCCCGGACCCGCGCCCGCCGTTCGCGGCGGCCGCACAACCCGGCGCGGCGCCTGTTCGTCTCCGACGTCCTCGACGCGCTGACCCGCCAGGCCGCCCGCAAGCTGGGGGAGGACCTGCTCGACGGGCAGGACCTCCAGGACATCCGCGCCGAGCTGGCGGCCGACGAGAACATCGCCGCCGCGCTCGACTCGCTGTGGCCGGTGCTGACCCCGGAAGGCGTGCTCGACGACCTGTTCGCCGACCGCGAACGGCTGTCCAGCGCCGCTCGCAAGCTGCTGTCCCCCGAAGATCGCGCCCTGCTGGAAAGCGGCCGGGACGGGCGCTGGACGCCGGCCGACGTGCCGCTGCTCGACGAGCTGGCCGAGCTGATCGGCGTCGACGACACCGAGGCCCGCGTCGAGCGCAAACGCCGTGAGCGCGAGGACCGCGCGTACGCCGAGGGTGTGCTCGACATCCTCGAGCAGGACGAGGAAATCATCGACGAGGAGCTGCTGCGCGTCTCCGACGTCCTCGACGCCGAGCTGTTCGCCGAACGCCAGGTGGCGCGCAGCGAGCTGACCGCCGCCCAGCGCGCCGCGCAGGACCGGACGTGGACGTTCGGGCACGTGATCGTCGACGAGGCCCAGGAGCTTTCGGCGATGGACTGGCGGCTGCTCATGCGGCGCTCGCCGAACCGGTCGATGACGCTGGTCGGCGACGTCGCCCAGACCGGCGCGGCCGGGGGCGCGCGGTCGTGGGACGAGGTGCTCTCGCCGTACGTCGAAAACCGGTGGCGCCTCGAAGAGCTGACCGTGAACTACCGCACGCCGGCCGAGATCATGGCGGTCGCGGCGCGAGTCCTCGCCGAGGTTTCCCCGGAGCTGGCGGCGCCGTCTTCGGTGCGGGAGACCGGGGTGCCGCCGTGGTCGGTGCGGCCGGCTTCCCTGGCCGCGGAGCTGCCCGGCCTGGCCGAGCGCGAGCTGTCCGAAGTGGACGGTGGGACGGTGGCGGTCCTGGTGCCCGCCGGGCGGTTCGACGAGGTGTCGTCGTGGCTGTCCGATCACGACGAACGGCTGAGCGTGCTGACCGTCGAGCGGTCGAAGGGCCTGGAGTTCGATTCGGTGGTGCTGGTCGCGCCGGACGAGGTCGTCGCGGGGTCGCCGCGCGGGCTCAACGACCTGTACGTGGCCCTGACGCGGGCTACGCGGCGGCTCGGCGTGGTCGCCACGGGTGACGACGTCCCGGCACTCTCCGTGCTTGGCTAGGGTGCCTCGCATGCAGAAGATCGGGAAGATCGTGGTCGTCGCCGCGGCGGCGCTGTCGCTGGCCGCGTGCGGTCAGAAGGCCCAGACCCAGACGGCCGCCCCCGCGGGGCCGTCGGTGCCGCCGTCGTCGGACGCCGCCCAGGCGCCCCAGAGCAAGGGCCGCGAGTGCACCGCGGACGACATCAAGACGACGGGCAAGTTCGGCGAGAAGCCGGCGATCACCATCCCCGACGACTGCGACCCGCCGAAGAAGCTGATCACCAAGGACCTGTCCGAGGGCACCGGCGGCGCGGCGAAGGCCGGCCAGCAGCTGAAGATGAACTACCTGCTGGTGACGTGGTCGGACAAGAAGGTCCTGGACAACTCCTACGACCGCGGCGAGACGTTCGACCTCAACCTCGGCGCGGGCGAGGTCATCCCCGGCTGGGACCAGGGCCTGGCGGGCATCAAGCAGGGCGGCCGCCGGTTGCTGATCATCCCGCCGGACCTGGCGTACGGCCAGGGCGGCCAGGGCATCAAGCCGAACGAGACGCTGGTTTTCGTCACCGACGCCGTTTCGGTCCCCGCCGCGTAGTTCGTGAAGGCCACCTCGGGCGACTCGAGGTGGCCTTCCCAAGTTTCAGGGGATGAGCAGGAGCTTGCCGGTGGTGCGGCGGCCCTGCAGGTCCTCATGGGCCTGGCGGGCGTCGGCCAGCGGGTACTTGCCGCCGATCCGGACGGTCAGGTCGCCCGCCTGAACCGCGTCGAACAGCTCCTTCGACCGCCAGTCGATCTCCTCGCGGGTGCGCGTGTAGTGCGCCGACGTCGGGCGGGTCAGGTACAGCGAGCCGCCCGAGTTGAGGCGCTGCGGGTCGATCGGCGGCACCGGGCCGCTGGCCGCGCCGAACAGCGCGAGCAGGCCGCGGATCTTGAGGCTGGCGAGGCTGCCGTCGACGGTGTCCTTGCCGACGCCGTCGTAGACCACGTCGACACCCTCGCCGTTCGTCAGTTCGCGGGTGAGCTTGGCGAAGTCGTCGCGGTCGTAGCGGATGACGTCGTCGGCGCCGGCTTCGCGGGCGAGCTTCTCCTTCTCCTCGGTCGACACCGTGCCGATCACGCGGGCGCCGCGCGCCTTGGCCAGCTGGATCAGCAGCAGCCCGACGCCGCCCGCGGCCGCGTGCACCAGCACGTCGTGGCCGGGCTTGACCTCGAACGTCGAGGCGACCAGGTAGTGCGCGGTCATGCCCTGCAGCATCGTCGCGGCGGCGGTTTCCAGGGAGACGCCCTCGGGGACCTTGACGGCCATCGACGCGGGGACGAGCTTGCGCGCCGCGTAGCTGCCGAGCGACCCCTGCCAGGCGACGCGGTCACCGGGCGCGAAGCCCGTGTCGGCGCCGGCCTCGACGACCGTGCCCGCGCCCTCGAGGCCGAGGACGAACGGCAGGTCGATGGGGTAGATGCCCTGCCGCTGGTAGGTGTCGATGTAGTTGACGCCGGCCGCGGCGACGTCGACCAGCAGTTCGCCGGCCTGCGGGGCCGCGACGTCCACTTCGGCCGTTTCGAGCACTTCCGGGCCGCCGGTCTTCGTCACCTGCACTGCGGTGGGCATGCGTCCTCCTCGGGTCGGTTCTCCCGGTAGCAACTATGGCCGACGCCACGCTGTTCCGCGTTCCGGCGCGTTCTTGGTTATCGTTCGGGACGTGTCTGATTCCGAAGAGACTGTTCCGCCGACCAGCGCGCAGCTGGGCGCGGCCCGCAAGTTCGTGAAGGCGCACGGCAAGCCGTCCCGCGCGGTGGTGGAGAACATCGGCCGGGCGGGCGCACGCGTGGTGCTGGTCGGCGCCGACGGCGCACTCGGCGACGTGGTGGTGCCCAGCGTCGAGACCGGTTCGGCCTTGATCGAGGCGGTCGAGGACCTCTCGCCGGCCGAGTGGGACGCGGAGACGGTCAAGCAGACGAAGATCGGCCCGGAGCACCGCCGTAAGATGGCGGGCCGGTGACCCTCAGCGCGATCCTGGTCGGTTGTGCGGAGCTCCCCACGGGAGACGGCGACGACGACGCCGTGGTGCCCGCGTTGGAGTCGCTGGGCTTCTCGGTTTCGTGGGCAGCCTGGGACTCGTCGGTCGACTTTTCCTCGGCGGATGCGGTGATCCTGCGGGCGACCTGGGACTACGCGGACCGTCGGCCCGAGTTCCTCTCGTGGTGCGAGTCGGTACCGTCGCTGTACAACTCGGCGGCGGTGGTCCGGTGGAACACGGACAAGTCGTACCTGGTGGAGCTGCTCGACGCGGGTGTGGCGGTGGTGCCCACCTCGCTCGTCGAGCCGGGTGAGGCGGCCCGGTTCCCGTCGTCGGACTTCGTGGTGAAGCCCTCGGTGGGCGCGGGTTCCCGGGGCGCGGCCCGGTTCGCCGCGGGTGCCGACGCTTCGGCGCACGTTTCGTCGTTGCACACGGACGGTCACACGGCGCTGATCCAGCCGTACCAGTCCAGTGTGGACGAGTCGGGCGAGCTGGCTCTGGTGTACATAGGCGGAATCTACTCGCACGCCTTCTCGAAGGGCGCGATGCTGGGCTCCACAATGGACGCATCGGGCCTGTACCTGTCGGAGGAGCTGGCGCCGGCCACGCCACCCGCGGACGCGGTGGCGTTGGCGGAGGACGTCCTCGATGCGGCGTCGGCGTTGCTGGGGATCCTGCGGGCGGAGTTGCTGTACGCGCGGGTGGACCTGGTGCGGGGGGCGGACGGGAAGCCGTTGCTGCTGGAGCTGGAGCTGACGGAGCCGTCGCTGGGCTTCCGCCAGACGGATGCCTCGGCGGCGCTCCGCTTCGCTTCGGCGGTGCGGCAGCAGCTGGCGTAGTCATCGCACCGCGGCCAGCGCGAGGGCGACGATGGCGCCGATCGCGGTCACGGCCAGTGAGCCGGTGAGCAGGCAGAGCCCGCTTGTCCTCTCGTCGGTCACTGTGCTACCCCTTTATTGGTGTACTAGTACGCCCCAGGCAATGCGCGTGTTTGCAATTGTCGATCTTCGTCGGGGTAGCGGAGGGCGTCATGACCATCGGGATGGGCAGCGAGCCGGTCGGAGATGCGGCTTCGCTCGCGGAAGTCGAAGCCGCGCTGCGCTGGTTGGCGAAACGCAAAGACGGCGAGCCGCTTCGCTTCCTCCGCGACGCGATCGAAAATCCGGCGGGCGAACCGGCGGTCGTGCTCCGCTCCTTGGTCGCGCCGGCGGCGTCGGTGGCGCCCGAGTCGCGCGCGTTCGCGGTGTGGGGCCTGCTGGTCGACGAGATCGGCGCGGCCGCGAATTCCCGCCGCCGCAACACGTTGATGGCAGCATTCCGGGTCCCGCCGGCGCCGCGTGGAACCGCGTGGAAGGCTACCTTGGGTGACCGCTTCCGCCAGCTGATGCTGCTCCCGGGCGTCTTCGGCGATCCGCCCCCGACCACCGCCACGCCGATGCACCAGACCTGGAGGTGGTCGCTCACGGCGTTGGCGGCCTCGCTGGCGGAGAAGCTGGCGAGCGGGCCGTACTGGCCGGACTACATCGACATCGGCCGAGCGGCGGTGGAGGTCACGGACGAGCGCGTCGCCTGGCGGGCACGGGCGGCGTCAGTGGGGGCGCAGCCGGTGTTCGTGGAGCGCATGCTGGTCACGGCGGTGATGTACCGCCGGACGATCTGGCGCCGCATCACCGAACGCGACGTCGTCGCCTGCGAAGACGGCGTCGACGGCTACGACACGCACGCGGCGATCGGCTGGGAGCACGACCCGGCGGACCTGCCGGTGACGGCCCTGTGGGCGTGCCGGGTGGTCGCGTCACCCTGGCTGCACCCGGGCGACCCGATTCAGGCGCGCTTGCAGTTTCGCCGGGCACTGCGGATGGGCGAGCGCTACACGTTCGTCTCCGAGGCGCTCGACGGGCGGCTCGAAGAGGAACGCAGGTGGCTCAACGTGGACATCGACCACCACGGCATCGCGCCCGGCGGCCTGACGATCCAGGTGAGCTTCGACGCGCGACACCTGCCTGAGGCGTGCTGGTGGTACGCGGAACAGCTGGAATACGAACGGACGCGGCAACCGCCGGACGGTGACCCGCACTTGCTTCACATCGGCGACGGTTTCGTCCGGCACACCTTTGTCGAAGGCTGCCATCCGCGAGAGGATTACGGTATTGCCTTCAGGTGGAAATCCTCGTGACCGACGTGAGTCGCATCGGTCACGAGAGATCATTCCCGTCTTGGTGTTCTAGTTACCGGTGTTGCCGCCACCGCCGCCGCCCGCGAGGACGGTCGTGGTGGTGTCAGCCGGCTCCTGCCCGCTCGACGCAGGGGCGATCACCCCGATCACGGCGATGGTCAGAGCGACGGCGACGATGATCCGCCGGAGTTTTCCGCTCTTGCTGCGCTTGTCCATGAGTCTCCTTCGGTGATGGGAAGTTGGCTCACCGTAGGAGTAACCGGGCGCCACGATCGAGCGAGTCAGCTCTCTTTCGTGGCGCCGAAGGCGGATTATGCTTGGTCGCTTACCTGCTTGGCGGCCAGCCGGTCAGCCCGCGGCCACCGAACGTCGGTCGCCCACCCGAGTTGCTCGAACGTCCGGATCACCCGCGCCGAAACATCCACCTGACCCCGCAGCACCCCGTGTCGCGCACAGGTCGGGTCCGCGTGGTGCGAGTTGTGCCAAGACTCGCCCATCGACAACAACGCCAGCGGCCAGAAGTTGGCGGCGCGATCACGACTGGCGAACGGGCGTTCCCCGATCAGGTGGCAAATCGAATTCACCGACCAAGACACGTGGTGCAGGAAAGCGATGCGCACCAACCCGGCCCAGAAGAACGCCGTCACCACGCCCCACCAGGACCACGAAAGCAGGCCGCCCAAAAGAGCCGGCAGCGCCAGGCTCAACGTGATCCACAGCCAGAAGTACCGGTTCACCACCCGCAGATCGCGGTCCGCCACCAGGTCGGGTGCGAACCGGTCCGCGTTGGTCACCTCGCGCGAGAACATCCACCCCATGTGCGCGTGCCAGAACCCGCGCAGCAGCGCCGACGGCGATGTCCCGAACAGCCACGGCGAATGCGGGTCACCCTCCCGGTCCGCGAAAGCGTGGTGACGGCGATGGCTCGCCACCCAGAAGATCACCGATCCCTGGACCGCCATGCTCCCCGCGATCGCCAGCGCCACGCGCAACGGACGGGACGCCTTGAACGCCCCATGCGTGAAATAGCGGTGGTAACCGACTGTCACGCCGAGCGTCGCGAACACGTAGAACGCCGCCGCGAGGATCAAGTCGATCCAGGTCATGCCCCAGCCCCACACCAGCGGGACCGCGATCAGGAGCGCCGCGAACGGCACCAGCAGGAACGTCTTCAGCACCAGCATCTCGCCAGTGCCCCGGCGGTGGGAGATGAGCGGCTTGGGCGCGGAGCGCGTCGTCATGGGCGCACCGTAACCGCACCGAGTTACGGTGGTGTGTTCAGGCGGTGGCGAGTTCCTTAGGCGCCGCCGTCAGGGAGACCACCGGGCCGCGGTCGCGGCTGCCCACCCACAGCGACGCCGTCGCGATGATCACCGCCATCGCGCCGAGCACGTGGAACGACACCATCGCCTCCGGCACGCCCAGCGCGTACTGCAGCGAACCCAGCCCGCCCTGCGCCACCGCGACCACCCAGACCACGACGTAGCGCTGCCAGAGGCCCTTCGGCGCGCCGATGCGCATCAGCTGGAGGCCGAACACCGCGAGCAGCAGCAAGTAGAGCACCAGCAGGCCGCCGTGGACCTGGGCGAGCGACTCCACCGGGGCGTCGAGGCGGTGGGTGTTGATGTCTCCGCTGTGCGGGCCGGCGCCGGTCACCGTCGTGCCCGCCGCGAGGACCAGCCACATCACCACGGCCAGCGCCACCAGGATGCCGCGGCCGGACGCGGGGACGAGCGAGCGCGCGGGCTCGTCGCCCTCGCGGAACGCGCGCAGCAGCAGGACCGCGAGCCACACCAGGGGAGTGGTGGCGAGGAAGTGGATCGCGACGGTCCACCACTCGAGCTTCGCGAGGACCGTCATCCCGCCGACGACGGCCTGCAGCACGACACCGCCGGGCATCGTCCAGGCCAGCTTCACCAGCCGCTTGCGGGAGGGGTGGTCGATCTGCACGCGCCACGCAGTGAGGACGGCAATGGCCGCGACGACGATGACGACGCCGGTCAGCAGCCGGTTGCCGAACTCGATCCACTGGTTGAGCGCGTCGATGCCGGAGTCGTGCTTGGGGACGAGGCTGCCGGCGACGCACTGCGGCCAGGTCGGGCACCCGAGGCCGGAGCCGGTGACACGCACGATGGAGCCGGTGACGCCGATCAGCGCCTGCGCGACAACGGCGGCGATCCCGACGGCCCGCTGAACGGAGGCGGACGGAAACGGCAGGCGGGCGACAAGGCTGGTGAACGGCACCCATCGATGGTAGAACCGCGCGGAAAAAGGGCTTTCGGCAGGTCCCGGCGCCCAGAAATGCGCGGCGGCCGCAAGGGACCAAGGTCACGGAAAGGCCGGGCACCACCCTCTCGCAAAGTCACAGCGCACCTTCACGCCCCCATGAACGTGAACGGCAGCCAAAGAGAGAACCGGCACCCCACCCAGACCCGGCCCACCACCCCGATCCGAAGCCAGAACACGGACGGCAGTGCCGGGTCAAGGCATCTTTCCCGCCTTGACGCGGTGCTGCCGTCCGTAGTCACAATCGGCGAGCGGGGTGATGGGCCCACGAGCGCAAAAAACGAATCCGCCGAAAACAGTGTGGACGAGCGGTCAGGTGAGCTTGGTCGTGCGCGAAGCCAACGCGCCGGCAGCGACCGCCCAGACAGTCAGAACCAACATGGGCCCAGGCGCGAAAGCCCCGTCCACCAACGCGGCCCGCATCCCCTCCGCCAGCGCCCCCGACGGCAGCAGCTCCACGACGCGGGCCAACCCCGAAGGCAACGACGACGGCGCCAGCAGGATCCCCCCGGCCAGCAGCAACACGAACCACACGATGTTCGCCAACGCCAGCACGGCCTCGGCCCGCAAAGCGCCACCCAAAAGAACGCCGAGAGCACCGAAAGCCAACGTCCCCAGCACCAGCAGCAAAACCGCCGAGAACAGCCCGGAGGCCGAAGGCGACCACCCCAGGAACGCCGCCACCACACCGATGATCACCGACTGCAGCACGACCACCACCAGCGCCGCGATCAACCGCCCCGCCACGAGCAACCACCGCGGCAACGCCGTCGCGGACAACCGCTTCAGCACTCCGTACCGGCGGTCGAAGCCCAGCGCGATCGCCTGCCCCGTGAACGCCGACGACATCACCGCCAGCGCCAGGATCCGGGGCGTGATCCAGTCCACCCGCGGAACAGAGCCCAGCGACGAAGCGGGCAGGATGTCCAGCAGCGACAACCCGATCAGCAACGCCAGCGGGATCAGCAGCGTCAGCAGGACCTGTTCGCCGTGGCGCAGGGTCAAGCTCGCCTCGACGCGAGCGTGCGTCCGCAGCATGCGGCCGAGGGAGCCGCGCCCGGGGGCCGGTGTGAAAGTGCCAGGAGCAAAAGTCACGCCCGCAGCTCCCGTCCGGTCAGCTCGAGGAAGACCTCTTCGAGCGTCCGCTTGCCGACCTGCAGCTCCTCCGGCAGGACGCCCTGCTGCGCGCACCACGCCGTGACCGTCGACACCACCTGCGGGTCGACCGACCCCACGACGACGTACGTCCCCGGTGCCGACTCGCGCACCGCGTAGCCCTCCGGCAGCGCCGCCGTCAGCAACTCCGTGTCCAGCCGCGTGCGGGCCTTGAACCGCAGGCCCGCGTTGCCGCTGTCGTCCACCGTCAACGACTGCGGGGCACCCGAGACGACGACCTTGCCGTGGTCCACGATCACCACCGTGTCGGCCAGTGCCTCGGCCTCCTCCATCAGGTGCGTGGTCAGCAGCACCGAAACGCCGTCGCGGCGCAACGCCGACAACAGGTCCCACACCAGCCGGCGGGCCTGGGGGTCCATGCCCGCGGTCGGCTCGTCGAGGAACACCAGCTCGGGCCGCCCGACCAGGGCGCACGCCAGCGAAAGCCGCTGCTGCTGCCCGCCGGAAAGGCGCTTGAACGGCGTCCGCCGGACGCTCGAAAGGCCCAGCACGTCCAGCAGCCACGCCGGATCCAGCGGGGACGCCGCGCAGGACGCCACCAGGTTGAGCATCTCGTCGGCGCGGACGCCGGGGTACGCGCCGCCGCCCTGGGGCATGATCCCGACGCGGGGGCGCAGCTGCGCCGACTCGCGGACCGGGTCGAGGCCGAGCACGCGCACCGAACCGGCGTCAGGCTTGAGGAAGCCCTCGCAGATCTCGACGGTGGTGGTCTTGCCGGCCCCGTTCGGGCCGAGCAGGGCGAGCAGGCTGCCGCGCTCCATCCGCAGGTCGAGACCGTCGACCGCGCGGGTGGAGCCGTAGCTTTTCACCAGCCCGGTGATCTCGACGGCGGGGGCACTCACATCGGGTCACGATACGGGCTCGGCCCGCGCGGGCAGCCGCGGGGACGGCCTGGAGAGCAAGACGGGAGCGAGGCGCCGCACGATCAGCATGCCGCCGCCGCACACGACGATCGCCGCGACGTAGGCGAACGGCAGCACGTACGGGCGGCCGTCGAAGGTGCTGCCGGTCGGCGGCAGCAGGAACGGCAGCGCGGCGGACAGCACCGCCGCGGCCACCCGGAAGCGGGACGTCCCGGCCGCCGCGGCCAGCGGGATCACCGCCCACAGCACGTACCAGGGCTGCAGGTTGATCTGCAGGATCATCACCGCGCCCAGCGACACGCCGAGGCCGATGATCGGCCGGTAGCGCCACTTGAAGCTGTCCCACAGGAACTTGACGGTGATCGCCACGGCCACGAGGTAGCCGAGCGCGCCGAGGATCGGCACCAGGCCGTTGGTGTGGTTGCCGAGCCCGAGCGCGATGCCGAGGACGCCGGAGAGGTTGGCCAGCTCGGCGGTGGGGGAGATCCAGGAGCGGACCAGGCCGGGGGTGTTGAACGTCGCGCCGACCCAGCCGAAGCCGAGGCCGGTGCCGAAGCACACGGCGACCAGGACCAGGCCGAACCACGCCGCCATCGGCGCGCCGGCGTAGAAGAGGTCCTTGAGCCGGCCGTGCCAGCGCCGCGCGACCATCACGGCGAAGAACGGCAGCGCGAACACCGCGGGCAGCTTCACCGCGACGCCGAGGGTGATGATCGCCACGCCCAGGCCGATGTACAACAACTCTCCGCGCGCGAGCGGCGGTGGGGTGTCGCCCTTCACCCGGATCGGCAGCTTGCGGATGCCGACCTCGAGGCCGGCGAGCATCAGGCCGACGGCGAGCGCGTCGTTGTGGGCGCCGGCGACGAAGTGGAAGATCAGCAGCGGGTTCAGCGCGCCGAGCCAGAGCGCCGTCGCGGGCTGGACGCCGAAGCGGCGGGCCAGCCGGGGCAGCGCCCAGACGATGAGGACGACGCCGGCGAGCGCGAGCAGCCGCTGCAGCAGCACGCCGACGGCGATGCTGTTGCCGGCCATCGGCGCCAGCCAGCCGCCGAGGCGCAGCACCAGCGGCCCGTACGGCGCCGGCGTCTCGCGCCACATGTTCGACACGCCCGCGGTGAACGGGTCGGCGACGCCGAGGGCCTGGGCCGGGCCGAGCACGTACGGGTCCATCCCGCGGTGCACGATCTCGCTCTGCGCGAGGTAGCTGTAGACGTCGCGGGAGAACAGCGGCGGGATGACCAGCAGCGGCAGCACCCACAGCGCGATGGTCCGGGCGAGCTGGCCCTGGGAGGCCAGCCGGGTGCGGTCGGGGCGGGCGAACTTGCCGAGCATCAGCCAGCTCAGCACCAGGATGCCCATCCCGGAGATGGCGATGGCCAGGGACACCGTCGGGATCCGGGTGAACAGCCGCAGCACCGGGATCTCCTGCACCGGGTTGATCACCGGGGCGGCGCCGGCGCCCAGGGACCCCAGGGCGAGGAAGAGCGACCCGACCGTGCCGAAGCGGCGGACGACGTTCAGCCCGCGGCGCTCGTCGGCCTCCAGGGGCAGCGGCTCGAGCGGGCGGACGGGCGAGAGCGTGACGGGATGGGCACTCCCGGTGTCCAGCTCCGCCACTTGCCGTTCCTGCTGAGCAGGATGTTCGCCCACAGCCACGCGTGCAGGGTATCGGTCCGCCCCGGAGTGAGTCGGGTCACTGCCGGAGACCCCGCCTTTGCGGGTCATCCGGAAATAAGACACACTTGTGTTGTGAAAAAGACGGAGGCGGGTGACCAGGCGGGCGGCGACATGCCCCGCGCCGCACACCCGCACGTCCCGTCGCAGGTCAGCGCCGAGGGCAAGACCCGGCACGAGGTCGCCCGGCTGCTGCTGGAACAGGGTCCCATGACCGCCGTCGTGGTCGCCGAGCAGCTCGGGATCAGCCCGGCGGCCGTCCGCCGGCACCTCGACGCGCTGCTCGCCGACGGCGAGGCCGAGACCCGCGACGCACCCCGCCGCGGACCCCGGGGCCGGGGTCGTCCCGCGAAGCTCTTCCTGCTCACCGAGCCCGGCCGCGCGCGGTTCGGGCACGCCTACGACGACCTGGCCGTCTCGGCCATCCGCTTCCTCGCCGAGCACGCCGGGGAAGACGCCGTCCGCGCCTTCGCCGAGCGCCGCATCGAGAAGCTGGTCGGGCCGCACCGCTCCGCGATCACCGGATCGAGTGATCCCGCGGCGCGCGCGGAGGCCCTGGCGACCGCGTTGACCAGGGAGGGCTACGCTGCGTCGACCCGCCAGGTCGCTGCCCCGGCACCCGGTCAGAACGTCGGGGCGCAGCTTTGCCAGCACCACTGCCCGGTCGCCCACGTGGCCGCGGAGTTCCCGCAGCTCTGCGAGGCCGAGACCGAGGCGTTCGCGCAGCTGCTGGGCACCCACGTCCAGCGGCTGGCGACCATCGCGCGCGGTGACTCCGCGTGCACCACCCACGTACCCGCCACGGCGGGTCAGCCGGCCCATCCCGAGCCGGTGAGAACGGTGTCCCCCGAGGGGCACACAGCACGGATCCCGAATGGAGGGAAACCCGCATGACTGCCGCTGCCGAGCAGCGCACTCCCACCACCGCGCCACTGAGCCAGGAAGAGACCATCGAGTCCCTTGGCAAGTACGCGTTCGGCTGGGCCGACTCCGACGAGGCGGGCGCCAGCGCCCGTCGCGGGCTGAACGAGGACGTCGTCACCGACATCTCCTCGAAGAAGTCCGAGCCGGAGTGGATGCGCGAAGCGCGACTGAAGGCGCTCAAGCTCTTCGAGAAGAAGCCCATGCCCAACTGGGGTGCGGACCTCTCCGGGATCGACTTCGAGAACATCAAGTACTTCGTGCGGTCCACGGAGAAGCAGGCCACCTCCTGGGAGGAACTGCCCGAGGACATCAAGAACACGTACGACAAGCTCGGCATCCCCGAGGCGGAGAAGCAGCGCCTCGTCGCCGGTGTCGCCGCGCAGTACGAGTCCGAGGTCGTCTACCACCAGATCCGCGAGGACCTGGAGGAGCAGGGCGTCCTGTTCCTGGACACCGACTCCGCGCTCAAGGAGCACCCGGAGCTGTTCCAGGAGTACTTCGGCTCGGTCATCCCGGCCGGCGACAACAAGTTCTCCGCGCTGAACACGGCGGTGTGGTCCGGCGGCTCGTTCATCTACGTGCCGAAGGGCGTGCACGTCGAGATCCCGCTGCAGGCCTACTTCCGGATCAACACCGAGAACATGGGCCAGTTCGAGCGCACCCTGATCATCGTCGACGAAGGTGCGTACGTGCACTACGTCGAGGGTTGCACGGCGCCGATCTACCAGTCCGACTCGCTGCACTCGGCGGTCGTGGAGATCATCGTCAAGAAGGGCGCCCGCTGCCGCTACACGACCATCCAGAACTGGTCGAACAACGTCTACAACCTGGTCACCAAGCGCGCCAAGTGCGAAGAGGGCGCGACCATGGAATGGATCGACGGCAACATCGGTTCCAAGGTGACGATGAAGTACCCGTCGGTGTTCCTCATGGGCGAGCACGCCAAGGGCGAGGTCCTGTCGGTCGCGTTCGCGGGCGAGGGCCAGCACCAGGACGCGGGCGCCAAGATGGAGCACCTCGCGCCGTACACGTCCTCGACCATCGTGTCGAAGTCGGTGGCGCGCGGCGGCGGCCGCACCTCCTACCGCGGCCTGGTCCGCGTGGCGAAGCGGGCCCACCACTCGCGCTCCAGCGTGGTCTGCGACGCGCTGCTGGTGGACACGATCTCGCGCTCGGACACGTACCCGTACGTGGACATCCGCAACGACGAGGTGTCCATGGGCCACGAGGCCACGGTGTCCAAGGTCAGCGAGGACCAGCTGTTCTACCTGATGTCGCGCGGTCTCGACGAGGCCGAGGCGATGGCGATGATCGTGCGCGGCTTCGTCGAGCCGATCGCCCGTGAGCTGCCGATGGAGTACGCGCTCGAGCTGAACCGCCTGATCGAGCTCCAGATGGAAGGGTCCGTCGGCTAGTCATGTCGGTTACCGAGAACAACGTTTCCGAAGCTCTCCGCGAGGGGGCGGTCATCCCGGCCGCCTCCCGCGCGGAGCGCTTCACCTCCTACGACGTCGAGGCCTTCGAGGTCCCGGGCGGCCGTGAGGAGAACTGGCGCTTCACGCCGATGAAGCGCCTTCGCGGCCTCCACGACGGCAGCGCCACCGCCACCGGCGAGATCACGCTCGAAGCCGAGGCCGCGCCTGAGCTGAAGATCGAGACCGTCGGCCGCGACGACGAGCGGCTCGGCGCCGCCGGCGTCCCGAGCGACCGGATCGCCGCGCAGGCGTACTCGTCGTTCAAGCAGGCCACCGTCGTGACGGTGCCGAAGGAGACGAAGGCGTCGAAGCCGTCCGTGCTGCGGATCCACGGCCCGGGCGAGGGCCAGGTCGCCTACGGGCACCTGCAGGTCCGCGCCGAGGCGTTCGCCGAAGCCGTGATCGTCCTCGACCACGTCGGCTCCGGCACCTACGCCGACAACGTCGAGTTCGTCATCGGCGACGGCGCCAAGGTCACCGTGGTCAGCGTCCAGGACTGGGCCGACGACGCCGTGCACGTCTCCGAGCAGCACCTGAAGCTGGGCCGCGACGCCGCGCTGCGGCACACCGTGATCACCCTGGGCGGTGACCTGGTCCGCGTCTCGCCGACGGCGACCTTCGCCGACAAGGGCGGCGACGTCGAGATGCTCGGCGTCTACTTCGCGGACAAGGGCCAGCACCAGGAGCACCGCCTCTTCGTCGACCACGCGGTCCCGAACTGCAAGTCGCGCGTGATGTACAAGGGCGCGCTGCAGGGCGACGACGCGCACGCGGTCTGGATCGGCGACGTCCTGATCCGCGCCGCGGCCGAGGCCACCGACACCTACGAGCTCAACCGCAACCTGGTGCTCACGCCCGGGGCGCGCGCGGACTCGGTGCCGAACCTCGAGATCGAGACCGGCGAGATCGAAGGCGCCGGCCACGCGAGCGCGACGGGAAGGTTCGACGACGAGCAGTTGTTCTACCTCCAGTCGCGCGGGATCGCCGAAGAAGCCGCGCGGCGCCTGGTCGTGCGCGGGTTCTTCCACGAGATCCTGGTGAAGATCGACGTCCCCGAGGTGCGCGAGCGCCTCGAAGCCGCGATCGAAGCCGAACTCGAAGCCGTTGGCGCCTGACCGCCCTCTCTGACTTAGGAAACGAAGAAATGGCTACCCTGGAAATCAAGGACCTCCACGCCTCGGTCACGACCGACGAGGGCGCCAAGGAGATCCTCAAGGGCGTCAACCTGACCATCAAGTCGGGCGAGACGCACGCGATCATGGGCCCGAACGGCTCGGGCAAGTCCACGCTGTCCTACGCGATCGCCGGGCACCCGAAGTACGAAGTCACCTCGGGTGAGGTGCTCCTCGACGGCGAGAACGTCCTCGAGATGAGCGTCGACGAGCGCGCCCGCGCGGGCCTGTTCCTCGCGATGCAGTACCCGGTCGAGGTGCCGGGCGTGTCCATGTCCAACTTCCTCCGCACCGCGGCCACCGCGGTCCGTGGCGAGGCCCCCAAGCTGCGCCACTGGGTCAAGGAGGTCAAGGAGGAGATGGGCAAGCTCGAGATCTCGCAGGAGTTCGCCGAGCGCTCGGTCAACGAGGGCTTCTCCGGCGGCGAGAAGAAGCGCCACGAGATCCTGCAGCTGGCGCTGCTCAAGCCGAAGTTCGCCATCCTCGACGAGACCGACTCCGGCCTCGACGTCGACGCCCTGCGCGTCGTCTCCGAGGGCGTCAACGCGTACAAGGCTTCGAGCGAGGTCGGCGTCATGCTGATCACGCACTACACCCGGATCCTCCGCCACATCACGCCGGACTTCGTGCACGTCTTCGCCGGCGGCAAGATCGTCGAGTCGGGCGGCAAGGAGCTCGCCGACGAGCTGGAGGAGAACGGTTACGTCAAGTACGTGGGCAAGCCCGAGCCCGCCGCGCTCTGACGTTTTCCCGTAGGACACCGAGAATGAGAGGAGTCGGCCCGATGACCACCACCTCGGCCAGCTCTTTGCCACTGGACGTGGCGGCCCTGAGGGCCGACTTCCCCATCCTGTCGCGCACCGTCCGCGACGGGAAACCCTTGGTGTACCTGGACTCCGGGGCGACGTCGCAACGGCCGGAAGCGGTGCTCGACGCCGAACGGCACTACGTCGTCACGTCGAACGCCGCCGTCCACCGCGGCGCGCACCAGCTGTCCGAAGAAGCGACCGACGCCTACGAGTCCGCCCGGGCGAAGATCGCCGAGTTCGTCGGCGCCGACCCCGAGGAGCTGGTGTTCACCAAGAACGCCACCGAGGGCATCAACCTGGTCGCCTACTCCTTCGGCAACGCCGCCACCGCCGGCCCGGAAGCCGCGCGCTTCGTCGTCGGGCCGGGCGACGAGATCGTCGTCACCGAGATGGAGCACCACGCGAACCTCGTGCCGTGGCAGCAGCTCTGCCAGCGCACCGGCGCGACGCTGAAGTGGTTCAAGGTGACGCCCGAGGGCCGCCTTGATCTGTCCGATGTGGACGAACTGATCACGCCCCGCACCAAGGTCGTCGCGTTCGCGCACCAGTCGAACGTGCTCGGCACGGTCAACCCGGTCGAGCTGCTCGTCGAGAAGGCCAAGGCCGTCGGCGCGTTCACCGTGCTCGACGCCTGCCAGTCGGTGCCGCACTTCCCGGTGAACTTCCACGCTCTCGGGGTCGACTTCGCCGCGTTCTCCGGGCACAAGATGCTGGGCCCGTCCGGCATCGGCGTCCTTTACGGACGGACTGAGCTGCTCGAAGCGATGCCGCCGTTCCTCACCGGCGGGTCGATGATCGAGATGGTCCGGATGGAGGGCTCGACCTTCGCGCCGCCGCCGCAGCGGTTCGAGGCCGGCGTCCCGATGACGTCGCAGGCCATCGGCCTCGGCGCGGCCGTCGACTACCTCTCGGCCATCGGCATGGACCGGATCGCGGCGCACGAGCACGAGCTCGCCGCGGCGGCCATCGAGGGCATCTCCGCCATCCCCGGCGTCCGGATCATCGGGCCGACCGACCTGAAGGACCGCGGCGCGACCGTGTCGTTCGTGATCGACGGCGTGCACCCGCACGACGCCGGCCAGGTGCTCGACAGCCTCGGCATCGCCGTCCGCGTCGGCCACCACTGCGCGTGGCCGCTGCACCGCGCGTGCAACGCGCAGGCGACCGTGCGCGCGTCCTTCTACCTCTACAACGAGCTGTCCGAAGTGGACGCGCTCGTCGCGGGCATCCGCGAGGCGCAGAAGTTCTTCGGGGTGGCCCAGTGAACCTGGAGAGCATGTACCAGGAGATCATCCTGGACCACTACAAGAACCCGCACGGGCGCGGCCTCCGCGACCCGTTCGACGCCGAGTCGTTCCAGGTCAACCCGACCTGCGGCGACGAGGTGACGCTGCGCGTCAAGGTCGACGACGGGAAAGTCGCCGACGTCTCCTACGACGGCCAGGGCTGTTCGATCAGCCAGGCCTCGACGTCGGTCTTGACGGATCTCGTCGTCGGCCACACGATCGAGGAGGCGTTCACCACCATGGACGCCTTCGTGGAACTGATGCAGGGCAAGGGAAAGGTCGAGCCGGACGAGGACGTGCTGGAGGACGGGGTCGCCTTCGCGGGCGTCGCCAAGTACCCCGCCCGCGTCAAGTGCGCCCTCCTCGGCTGGATGGCTTTCAAGGACGCCGTCGCCCGGACGACCAGTGGAGCTGAAAAGGCATGACCGAAGACACCGCCACCGACGCTCGCGAGGGCCGGACCGCCGCCGACCTCGACGCCGAGACCACCGCGAAGCAGGACCTCGACCTCGCCAAGATCGAGGACGTCGAGGAAGCCATGCGCGACGTCGTCGACCCCGAGCTCGGCATCAATGTCGTCGACCTCGGCCTGGTCTACGACATCCGCGTCGAGCCGGACAACACGGCGACCCTCGACATGACCCTGACCTCGGCGGCCTGTCCGCTGACCGACGTCATCGAGGACCAGACGAACGCCGCGCTCACCAGCGGCGGCCTGGTCAAGGACTTCCGGATCAACTGGGTCTGGATGCCGCCGTGGGGCCCGGAGAAGATCACCGAGGACGGCCGCGAGCAGCTGCGCGCCCTCGGCTTCACCGTCTGATTTCTCGCACACCGAGCGGGTCACCTTCCGAGGTGGCCCGCTTTGTGTATAACGCCCTATACCGCGCGTGCCAGGCCAGCGCGTAGAGGCCGAGCGCGGCGAAGAACCCGCTGCAGGCGCCGGTGACCAGCAGGTACGTCGCGTTGCCGACCACGCCCGCGCGGGTCATCGGGTCGTGGTGGGCGAGGAACGGCAGCACCTGCGCCAGAACGCCGGTGACCGCGCCGGCCGCCAGGAGTGCCGTGACGGCCGTGCGGTGCCGGGTGCCCGGCGGGACCGGCCGCACGGGCGCGCCGCGGTACCAGCGCACGAGCCACCACGCGAGGACCGCGGCGCCGGCGATCGTGCTGACCAGCTGGATCAGCCGGCCGACGTCCACGCCCGTGACCAGCGGAACCCGCAGGAACGGGAAGCCGCCGCTCTCGTGCGTGAACGCGTCCCAGCCGACGTGGGTGGCGGCACCGAGCACCAGGGACAGGGCGATCCACCCGGGCCGCCGCCAGCTGAAGCCGCGGGGAAGCCGCGCGGCCAAACGCGACGGTGCCAGCGCCAGCAGCGGCCGTTTCAGCAAGACGTGGAACACGGCCAGCAGAACCAGCGCGAGCAGCGGGTCGAGCCAGAGGACCGACGCGAATTCGTGCGTCTTCGTCAAGCCGATGCCGGGCAGCCGCGGCACGAACCAGAAGACGTCCGGCGCCACCGACCCGGCCACGAGCGCGGACGGGACCAGGGGACGCCTGGCCAGCGGGAGCACGGCGGCCGGATGACTCAGCGTGAACGGCACGGGAGCTAGTATCCCGGGGTGGTCCTGCGCTCGATCGTCCTGTTCCTCGCCGCGGCGGTCTGCGAAATCGGCGGCGCGTGGCTGGTCTGGCAGGGCGTCCGCGAACACCGCGGCTGGCTCTGGATCGGCGGCGGGATCCTGGCTCTGGGCGTGTACGGCTTCGTGGCGACGCTCCAGCCGGACGTCCACTTCGGCCGCATCCTCGCGGCGTACGGCGGCGTGTTCGTCGCCGGTTCGCTGGTCTGGGGGATGGTCGCGGACGGTTACCGCCCGGACCGCTACGACGTCCTCGGCGCGCTGCTGTGCCTGGCCGGGGTCGCGGTGATCATGTATTCACCCCGGTCCGGGTGATTCGTAACGTTCTCCCGCCGCCGCCGATAGACCGGTGCGATCGTCAGGGGGAACGTATGCGCAAACTTGTCCTGCTTCCGGCTGTCCTCGTCGCCGCGTCCATCTCGGTCCTCACGGCTCCCGCGGCTTCGGCCGCGGACGGGTTCGTGCCGTCGGCCACCGTCGCGCGGGCGTCCTGGGGGTACGTCGAAGCGGGGACGCCGACGGCCGCCCACCCGGGCGGCACCGGCACCGCCCCGGTCGGCACCACGGCGCGCGGCGCGAAGGCCGCGCGGTCGTTCTTCACCTTCGACGTCGCCCGGTTCAAGGGGACGCACGTCGTGTCGGCCGTGGTGGCGGCCAAGGAAACGCGGGCCGCCGACTGCGCGCACCGGTCGCTCGAACTGTGGCGCACCGCGCCGTTCACGTCGCGCTCGTCGTGGGTGAAACCGCCCGCGGAGCTGGAACGCCTGGCCACGGCGGGAAAGCCGGCGTCGGGCTGCGTCGTCGCGGACACGCGGTTCGACGTCACCGCGGCCCTCGGCGCGGCGGCCGCGCGGGGTGACGCCCAGCTGACGCTCGAGCTGCGGGTCCCGGCCGGGCAGGAGTTCGACCCGCGGTACGCCCGGGACTTCGCCGACGCCGTCGCGCTGCAAGTCGGGTACAACGGCGCGCCCGCCGCGCCCACGGCGCTGGAAAACAACGACGTCGCCTGCACACCCGACGCGCCCGGCCGCTACCTCAACCCGAACTACCGCGACTTCACCGCGTCCGTCGTCATGTCCGGGCACTTCACCGACCCCGACGCGGGTGACGGACTGACCGCGCGCTACGAACTGTGGCCGGCGGACCAGCCCGCGGCGAAGCGGCAGCTCGACGCGCCGGTCTAGGAAAGCGGTTCGGGCTCGGTGCTGGTGAAGAGCGAGGAACTCACCGAAGGCACCACCTACGCCTGGCGCGTCCGGGGCGACGACGGCACGGACGTCTCGCCGTGGAGCACCACCTGCTACTTCACCGTCGACCGCGTCGTGCCGAACGCGCCCACCGTCACCTCCGACGTCTACCGGACCGACGTGGGCGGCGAGCAGGGTGACGTCGGGCTGCCGGGGCACTTCACCTTCGCCGCCAACGGTTCCGACGACGTCGTCGGCTACGAGTACGCGATCTCGACCGGCGGCTGGACGGACCCGAAGACGGCCGCGCCGGAGCACCCGGGCGGCCCGGTGACGGTCACCTGGGCGCCCAAGGACTCCGGCTGGAACTACGTCTACGCCTACACGATCGACCGCGCCGGCAACCGCTCGCAGGCGCTGTCGACCGGCTTCTACGTCCGCGAGTCGCGGCCCGACATCTGGTCGGTGCAGTACCCGCAGGGGTGGACCAACCTCGACGGCGGCGTCGGAATCCCGGGCGTCTTCACCTTCTCCCCGATGACGCTGGAGGACGTCGTCGAGTACCAGTACCGGCTCGACGACGGCCCGACCCTGACCGTGCCCGCGGGTGACGACCACAAGGGCGCCGCGACCATCACCCCGCGCAGCGGCGGGTTCCACGACGTGTACGTGCGGAGCAAGACCGCGTCGGGCTACGTCGGGGCGGAGCGGGGGTACCACTTCCAGGTCGACGACATGCCGACGGTGACCGGCGCGGACGGCCTGCTCCTGCTCGGCGAGCCGCGGACGATGACCTTCGCGCCGCGCGCGGCCGGGGTCACGTCGTACGACTACGCGTTCGTCCTCAACGGCGGTTCGCCGACCGGGTTCCGGTCGGTGCCGGCCGGTCCGGACGGCACGGCGACCATCACCTGGACGCCCGACCGCACCGACTACATCCAGCTCCGGATCCGCAGCCACAGCGGCGCGGCCGAGCCGACCCTCGAGCGGTCGGTGTACCTGAGCATCGACGGCGCCGCGCCCAAGGTGACGGTGACCGGCGGCGCCCACCCCGGGGAGGCGGCCCAGGCGGTGTTCAGCAGCAAGCTGACGGGCGTCGCGAAGTACCAGTACTCGATCGGCTCCGACGGCCCGCACACCGTCGCGGCCCGCGCCGACGGAACCGCCACGGTCACCTGGACCCCGACGACCGGCGGCTGGCAGACGGTCGAAGCCCGGGCGATCACGACGAGCGGGATCACCACCGACCCGGGCTGGGGCTCCGTCTACGTCCACGACGAGCCGGGGATCACCTCGGCGGAGTTCCCGGAGGACGGCACCACGGCCGGGCACCCGGGCCGGTTCACCCTGGTGGCCCACCAGCCGGGCGCGATCGAGTTCGTTTATTCGCTGGGCGGCGCCGAAGTGACGCTGCCGGTCGGACCGGACGGCCGGGCCTCCTTCGACTGGACGCCGCCGGGCTACGACGACTACCGGCTCACCGCCTGGACGCGGGACGCCGCCGGGACGTCGTCGACGCAGCAGACGTACGACTTCGACGTGTTCACCCAGCCGGTGATCGCCTCCGACGACTACCCCCAAGGGGAGTTCGGCGGCGGACCGGGCGTGGCCGGGACCTTCCGCTTCTCGACGGCGTCGGACTCGGCGGCGAGCTACGACTACACCTTCTCGGGCCCGTCGGAGGACGAGAGCGGCACGGTCGCGGCGGGTCCGGACGGCACGGCGACGCTGACGTGGACACCGCGGGAGCCGGGGTACTACTCGCTGACCGTTTCGCACCGCTACGGCACCGGCGGGTACCGGACCGAGCGCGACTACTGGTTCTTCGTCAGGGAAGGCGCCACTTCGTGACCGAGCCTTCTTTCCCGCCGGCGCCGCCCGAGCCGGCGAAACCGCGCTCGAACCTGCGCGCGGTGCTGGTGCTGATCGCCGTCGCGGTGCTCGGCGTGGGCGCCGGTGCGTACGGCTTCGGCCGGTTGATGCTGGGGTACGAGGCCTACGCGTTGCAGGGCGGGAACATGAGTCCCACCTTGCAGCCGGGGGACCGGCTGGTGGTGCACCGGGCCGACGGCGCCGAGGTGCACCGCGGGGATCTCGTCGCCGTCGACCTGAGCGCGTACGCCGAACCGGGCCGCGCCGGAATCAGCGTCGTCCGCGTGGTCGGGGTCGCGGGGGACACGGTCGCCTGCTGCACCGGCGAGCACCTCACGGTCAACGGCAAGCCGATCACCGAGCCCTACATCACCCCCGGCTACGAGGGTCTTTTCGAGTTCTCCGCGAAGGTTCCCGAGGGCACGATCTTCGTCGAGGGCGACAACCGCGGCAACTCCGACGACTCGCGGTTCAGCGGCCCCGTGCGGCTGTCCGGGGTCACCGGATTCGTGGTCGCCACCGGCACGGTCGTCACTCCTCGGTCGCTGCCGCCGGTCACCGCGTTCACCGACGCGGGACTGCCGGGAACGCCGTACTCCGACGGCACCTTGGCCACCCTGAAGTGGTGGATCCTCGGCGGCTTCGTGCTGTTCGTCGCCGGCCTCACCGGGCTGATCGTGACCGCCGTCCGGAGCGCCGGAAGACGACGAAGAGCAGCCGCAGCCCCACCAGCGCGCTGATCACCAGCAGGTTGTAGCCGAACACCTGGTGCAGCGTCAGGTCGGCGACGACGCGCGGGCCGCCGTCGCCGGCCAGCAGCAGGACGGCCATCAGCCCGGTCGCCGCGCCGACGAACGCCAGCAGGACCTCGTGCACGAGGGTCGTGACGACGTCTCGGTCGCGCTCGTCGGAGAACAGCCGGACGTTCACCGACAGCCTGCCCTCCTCCAGCGCGGCGCCGACGCGGTCGACGCGGCGCGGGAGGCGGCGCAGGACCGGCAGCAGCGCCGTGAATTCGGTGAGCGCGGCGTGGCGCAGCGAGTCCGGCCGCAGCCGGGCGCCGACCTGCTCGGCGGCGAACGCGCGGGATTCGGCCAGGACGTCGAACGCGGGGTCCAGCGCCGACAGCGTCCCTTCGACGGTGGCGAGCGCCCGGAACACGGCGGCGATCGGCGGCGGCACGCTCAGCCGGAAGTCCGCGACGACCCGGAACAGGCTGGTGAACAGGTCGAGGCCGGGGGAGCGGCCGGGCCCGAAGTGCCGGGCGACGAGCGCGCCGAGTGCGCGGTCGAGGCGCTGCTCGTCGATGTCGCCGGTGCGGTCGACGATCTCCAGCAGTCCGTCGCGCAGGGCGGCCGGGTCGCCGCGGTCGAGGGCCAGCACGAGGTTCTGCAGGCCGCCGCGCAGCCCGGCGTCGAGGCGGCCGACCGAGCCGAAGTCGAGCAGACCCAGGCGGCCGTCGGCGAGCAGCATGAGGTTGCCCGGGTGCGGGTCGGCGTGGAAGACACCGCCGATCAGCACCTGGTCGAGCAGGCACCGCAGGAGGGCCCGCGCGAGCCGCTTGCGGTCGGCCGCCGGAGCCGTCTCCAGGGGCTTGCCGTCCAATCGGGACATGACCAGGACGCGCTCGGTGGACAGTGCTTTGTGGACGGTCGGTACCGCGACGTCCGGGCACGAAGTGGCGCCCACGGCGGCGATGTTGCGGGCTTCGATGGTGAAGTCGAGCTCTTCGGTGAGCGCCTCGGCGAACCCGTCGGCGAGTTCGGCGACCCCGAGGGAGCGTGCCCAGTCCGCGCGTTCCTCGAGGGCCGCGGCGACGCGGCGGACGATGTCGGTGTCGCGTTCGGCTTGTTCCCGGACCCCGGGGCGCTGCACCTTGACCACGACGTCTTCGCCGCTTCGCAGGCGGGCCCGGTAGACCTGCGCGACCGACGCGGCGGCCAGGGGTTCCGGGTCGAACTCGGCGAAGACGTCGTCGGGCGAGCCGCCGAGCTCTTCGGTCAGCACGGCCCACACGGCGTCGGCCTTCGCGGGCGCGACCCGGTCCTGCAGCTTCGCGAGCTCGTCGACGAACACCGGCGGCAGCAGGTCCGCGCGCGTCGAGAGCAGCTGGCCGAGCTTCACGAACGTCACGCCGCCTTCCTCGAGCGCGAGGCGCAGGGAGCGGGCGAGCTTGGCGTGCCGGACGCCGGCTTCGCGGCGGCCGGCGAGGTGGCGGCCGAGGCCGTGCTTGATCGCGATCCGGCTGATCTGCGAATACCGGCGGGCGCGCCGGACCTTGGCGCGCAGCGACCGCGGCCGGAACCCGCCCGACAGGGCCAGCTCGGCGACGAAGAGGAAGATCAGCGTCGCCAGGAAAGCGCTGCCCGCCATCGGGATCAGCAGGCCGACGGCCGCGCCGCCGTTGTGCAGCAGGGAAACCGGGAACGCCTGGCCGATGCCGCCCGCGACGAGCCAGCCGAAGGCGGCGCCGCACAGCGCGCGGACGGCGCCGATCCGCACGCCGAGTACGCGCCGGGAGGCGACCACGAGCGGCCACAGCACGAGCGCGTAGAGCGGCAGGGTCAGCAGGCCCAGCAGGATGTCCATGGGGCGAGCAGACCACGGCGGCCGGGCCGGGCGGCTCACGCGGCGGCGGGACCGGGCTCCCTCCGGCGAGGGAGCTACTTTCGGCCGTGGCCGGCCTGTCGGTGGACTTCTAACCTGATCGCTCGAACCACGGTGAAGTGTTCTCTGAATCGGACGAAGGAGACACGATGGACGCACGCGTGATCAGCCGGATCGCGGCCCTGGCCCTGGTGGCCCCGCTGGGCCTGGGTTTCGCGCCCGCCGCATCGGCGGCCGCGGTCACGACGCTCTACTACAGCTCGTCGGGAGCGCCGGACTACCTCGCGCAGATCGACCAGGGCGCGGCCAACTGGAACGCCGCGGTCACCGACGTGAAGCTGGTCAAGCGCACCACGGGCGCGACGATCAAGTTCCACGAGATCCACAGCGGCGGTTCGTACACGAACACGAACGGCCACGGCCGCGGCGACATCTACCTGGACACGAGCCAGGTGGCGGAGGGCTACGACCCGACCCGCATCGCGGCGCACGAGCTGGGCCACAACCTGGGGTTGCCGGACCACTACAGCGGGCCGTGCACGGAGCTGATGTCCGGCCACGGACCGGGAACGTCCTGCACGAACGCGAAGCCTTCGTCCGCCGAGGCGGCGAAGGTGCAGTCTTTGTGGGTGAACGGGTTGGCGGGGGCTGAGGCCGCTCCGCGCAAGGTCGCGTTGTAGCGCTGACGCCGGTCGACGCCTGGTTGCCCACAGCCCGGCCGTGTTGTGGACAACCAGGCTCCGGTCGCGCGCTTTCCGGCTTTTCGTCGGGCGGCGCCGATACAATGGAAGCGGGGCCGGACCCCCGGAGAGGGCGGGGGCCGCCTCCACCTCGAGAGGGAAGCGCCCAACTCCGCCACCTGCGAAGATCGGCTCGTGCGCATCCTCCGCCCCCTGACGAGCAAGGCGACCTACCGTCGCTGGGTCTACCTCGTTCTCGGCGGGGCCATCAGCGTCCCCTACCTGCTCTTCTCCGCCGTCGCCGTGCCTTCCGTGCTGCCCTTCGTCACCACCGCCGAGCAGGCCGTCCTCATTGGTGGCGCGATCACCCTGCTCGTCCTCGCCGGGACCGCCTTCCTGCCCGCCGTGCACGTCCTGGAATCCACCGCCGTCCGGGAACTGCTCGACGATCCCGTCCCCGACGCGCCCGCGAAACCGCGTAGCCGGCCTGGGCGGCGGCGGGCCGCCGGCATGTTCGTGCTGCACGTCGTCGCCGGGTTCGTCGTCAGCTTCTTCAGCCTCGCCGCGCCCGTTGCCGTCGGGGTCTCCGTCAACGCCGTCTTCACCGGGCACCTCTTCCAGACCGACGGCGGTGGCGAGGTCACCGTGGCGCGCGGCTGGCCCTCGGTGTGGCTGCCCGTCGTCTTCGCTCTCGCCTCGGTGCTGCTCGGTTACGCCGTCTGGGCGGTCGGCGGTGTCCTGCGCCGGGTTGCGGCGCGGCTGCTCGGGATCAGCGCCGCCGATCGGATCGCGCAGCTGGAACGGCGGACCGGGCAGCTCGCCGAACGCAACCGCCTGGCCCGCGAACTGCACAACTCGGTCGGGCACGCGCTGAGCGTCGTCACCCTCCAAGCAGGCGCCGCCCGGCGGACGCTGCGCACCGATCCGGACTTCACCGAACGCGCGCTCGGCGCCATCGAGGAGTCCGCCCGCACGGCCCTCGACGACCTCGACCACGTCCTCGGGCTGCTGCGCGACGAGGCGGCGGCCCGGACCCCGCAGCCGGCGCTGACCGAGCTGCCGACCCTCCTCGACACGACCCGGCTGGCCGGCACCGACGTCACCGCGTCGATCGTCGGCGACCTCGCCGCGGTGCCCGCCGTGGTGTCCCGCGAGGTCTACCGGATCCTGCAGGAATGCCTGACCAACGCGGTCCGGCACGCCGGTAGGGTCCCGGTGACGGTGGCCCTCGACGTCGCCGCGCACGGCCTGGTCGCCCGGGTCGCCAACCCGCTCGGGAGCGGCGCGGGGAGCGCCGGGGGCGGCCGCGGCGTGCGCGGGATGAGCGAGCGGGTCGCGGTGCTCGGCGGTCAGCTGTCGGCCGGGCGGGTGGACGAGCGGTGGGAGGTCGAGGTGCGGGTGCCGTGGGGGAGCTGAGCGTGCGCGTGCTGCTGGTCGACGACGAGCCGCTGATCCGCGCCGGGCTGCGGGCGATCGTCGAGAGCGAGCCCGGGCTGACCGTGGTCGGCGAAGCGGCCGACGGCGCCGAGGTGCCCGGCCTGGTGGCGCGGCTGCGCCCGGACGTCGTCCTGATGGACGTGCGGATGCCCGCGGTGGACGGGATCCGCGCCACCGCGCACCTGATGTCCACTGTGGACGCGCCGCCGGAGGTGATCGTGGTGACGACCTTCGAGAACGACGACTACGTGTACGACGCGCTGCTCGCGGGCGCGAGCGGATTCCTGCTCAAGCGGGCGCGGCCGGAGGAGATCGTGGCGGCGATCCGCACGGTGGTCGCGGGGGAGTCGTTGCTGTTCCCGGCGGCGATCCGCCGGCTGGCGGCGAACCGGGCCCCGTCCGGCGACGGCTTGGCGGGGGCCAACCTGACCGAGCGCGAACGCGAAGTGCTGCGGCTGATGGCCGGTGGACTGTCCAATGTGGAGATCGCGGGCGAGCTGTACCTGGGGATCCAGACGGTGAAGACCCACGTGGGCAACGTACTGGCGAAGCTCGGCGCACGCGACCGGACCCAGGCGGTGATCCGGGCCTACGACTCGGGGTTCGTGGCGCCCGCGGGCTGACGCGGGCACTATGGGCCGCATGACCCCGGTTGCCGCGTACGACGAGTTCGCCGAGGCCTACACGGCCGAAAACGAGTCAAGCCTGATGAACGCCTACTACGAACGGCCCGCGACCCTGGCCCTCGCCGGGGACGTCGCCGGGCGGCGGATCCTCGACGCCGGCTGCGGCTCGGGTCCGCTGTTCGCCGCGCTGCGCGAGCGGGGTGCCGTCGTGACCGGCTTCGACCAGAGTCCCGCGATGGTCGAGCACGCCCGGCGGCGGCTCGGCGCCGACGCGGACCTGCGGGTCGCCGACCTGGCCGACCCGCTGCCCTTCGCCGATGACGCGTTCGACGACGTCGTCGCGTCCCTGGTGTTGCACTACCTGCGGGATTGGGAGCCGACGCTCGCCGAGTTCCGCCGGGTGCTCAAGACCGGCGGCCGGCTCATCGCGTCCGTCAACCACCCCTTCATGAACAACCTGATCCACCGCCAGACCGGGCCCCGGCCCGACTACTTCGAGTCCTACACCTGGACCGACGAGTTCGAGCTGCACGGCCGAACCGCGCGGATGACGTTCTGGCACAAGCCGCTGCACGCGATGACCGACGCCTTCACCGCGGCCGGGTTCCGGATCTCCGTGATCAGCGAACCGCACCCGGTGCCGGAAGCGCGTGAGCTGTTCCCGGACGACTTCCACCTGCTCGACACCTTCCCGAGCTTCCTGTTCTTCGCGCTCGAGGCCGGCTAGGGCTACTGCTGGTGCGGCCCGCGCGGCGGTGGGTAACCCGGCGGAAATCCCTGCGGCGACGGCGGGAATCCCGGCTGCTGCCGGAAGTCCTGCTGCGCGGGGAAACCCTGCTGCGCGGGGAAACCCTGCTGCGCCGGGAAACCCTGCGGCGCGTAACCCGGCGGCGGCGCGAACCCGGGCACGGCCTGGGCGACCGGGCCGGCTCCCCGGCCGGCCCGGCGCCGGACGGCGACGACCAGCCGCCAGCCGCACGCGGCCGCGATCGCCGTGCCGATGCCGAAGGTGACCCACCGGCCGCCGCCCTTGAACGTCGCCGCGTCGTCGATCGCTTCCTGGCGCTTCTCTTCGTAGGTCTCGCTGGTCGTCAGGCCGTACTGCGTCCGGTCGCAGGTCTGCCCCGGCCGCATCTCTTCACTGCCGCACAGCACCTTGCCGCTCGGCTCCCCGGAACCGAACAGGCCGAGCGCCATAAACCCCAGGCCGAACAGCAGCCCGACCGACCACCAAACCACGCTTTTCACTGCGTTACCCCTCTGTGCCACCGGCAGTGCACAGGCAAAGTAACCCGTGCTCGGCGAGAGGGTGTGCCGAATCCGCCGGATTGGCCGCTTCAGGACACGTTCCGGTCGAGGTCGTCGAGGACGGCCTGGATCGCCGCGGCCATCGCCGCCGGGTCGCCGTCGTCCGGGCGCAGCACCAGATCAGGCGACGAAGGACGCTCGTAGGGCGCGTCGATACCGGTGAACCCGGTGATCTCCCCGGCCCGCGCCTTCGCGTACATCCCCTTCGGGTCGCGCGCCTCGCAGACCTCCAGTGGTGTGTCCACGAAGACCTCGACGAACGGCAGATCCCCGGAGATCGCGCGCGCCGAAGCGCGGTCCGACGCGTAAGGGCTGATCAGCGAGGCGACCGCGACCACGCCGGCGTCCGCGAAGAGCCGGGCCACCTCCGCCACCCGCCGCACGTTCTCGGCGCGGTCCGCGGGGCTGAAGCCGAGTCCCTTGTTCAGCCCGTGGCGCAGGTTGTCGCCGTCCAGGAGGTACGCCGGCCGGCCCGCCGCCACGAGACGGCGCTCCAGTTCCACCGCCACCGACGACTTGCCCGACGCCGACAGCCCGGTCAGCCACACCGTCGCGCCGCGGGTCGGGCGGTCCTCGCGGCGCACCGCCGCCGTGTGCCAGACGACCGGGGACGCGACCGCCCCGGTGATCATGCCCGCCGCGACCGTGTCGCCCGTGTGCTCGTCGACCAGCAGGAACCCGCCCGTGGCGCGGTTGCGGCGGTACGGGTCGAACAGCAGCGGCGCGCGCGTGCGCAGGCGGATCCGGCCGATGTCGTTCAACGACAGCGAATCCGCGGGTGAGCGGTGCAGCGTCGTCACGTCGAGGCGGTACTCCAGGCGCTCCACCGACCCCCGCGTCTCGGTGGTCGTGTGCCGGACGACGTAGGAACCACCCGGAGTCAGGGAAGACCGGGAGGAGAACCAGCACACCAGCGCGTCGACTTCGCGGGCCGACTCCGCGCGGTTGCCCGGGCGGCACAGCATCGCGCCCCGGCCCAGATCCAGGTCGCCGGCCAGCTCGACCGTGACCGCCTGCCCGGTGAAGGCTTCCGAAAGCGGTTTCCCGCCCGGTCCCCACACCGTGCGCACCCGCGAGGTGAAGCCCGACGGCAGCGCCACGACCTCGTCGCCCGGCTTGAACACACCGCCGGCGATGGTGCCCGCGTAGCCGCGGAAGTCCGCGCCGCGGATCACGTACTGCACCGGGAACCGCGCGTCGATCAGGTTCCGGTCGGAAGCGACGTGCACTTCTTCCAGCTGGTGCAGCAGCGAAGTCCCTTCGTACCAGGGCATGCTCGCACTGCGGTGGACGACGTTGTCGCCGTGCAGGGCCGAGACCGGCACGAACGTCAGGTCGGCGACGTCGAGCTTCATCGCGAACCGGCGGAAGTCCTCGCGGATTTCGTCGAACCGGTCCTGGGACCAGCCGACGAGGTCCATCTTGTTGACGCACACCACGAGGTGCCCGATGCCGAGCAGCGACGCGAGGAACGCGTGCCGCCGCGACTGCTCCAGCACGCCCTTGCGCGCGTCCACCAGGACCAGCGCCAGGTCGGCCGTCGACGCGCCGGTCACCATGTTCCGCGTGTACTGCAGGTGCCCCGGCGTGTCCGCGATGATGAACTTGCGCTTGGGCGTGGCGAAGTAGCGGTGGGCGACGTCGATGGTGATGCCCTGCTCGCGCTCGGCGCGCAGGCCGTCGGTGAGCAGCGCGAGGTCCGGGTAGTCCTCGCCCCGGTCGCGGCTGGCGCGTTCGACGGCGGCGAGCTGGTCGGTGAAGATCGCCTTCGAGTCGAACAGCAGCCGGCCGATCAACGTGGACTTCCCGTCGTCCACGCTCCCCGCCGTGGCGATCCGCAGCAGCTGCATCAGAAGTAGCCCTCCCGCTTGCGGTCTTCCATGCCTGCTTCGGAAATCCGGTCGTCGGCGCGGGTCGCGCCGCGTTCGGTGACGCGGGTGGCGGCCACCTCGGCGACCACTTCGGACGGTGTCGCCGCCGACGATTCGACGCAGCCGGTGCAGGTGGCGTCGCCGACGGTCCGGAAGCGCACGGTCGCCTCGTACGGTGTCTCGCCGCCCACAAGGGACAGGAACCGGGTGGCCGCCAGCAGCATCCCGTCTCGCTGGACGACCTCGCGGCGGTGCGCGTAGTACAGCGGTGGCAGCGCGATCCGTTCGTCCCGGATGTACTGCCAGATGTCCAGCTCGGTCCAGTTCGACAGCGGGAAGACGCGGATGTGCTCGCCGCGCCGGTGCCGCCCGTTGTAGAGGTTCCACAGCTCCGGGCGCTGGCCGCGCGGGTCCCACTGGCCGTGCTCGTCGCGGAAGCTGAACACGCGCTCCTTGGCGCGCGCCTTCTCCTCGTCGCGGCGGGCGCCGCCGAACACGGCGTCGAACCCGCCTTCGCGGATCGCGCGCAGCAGGGTGACGGTCTGCAGCCGGTTGCGGCTGGCTCCCGGGCCGGTCTCCTCGACGACGCGCCCGGCGTCGATGTCGTCCTGCACGCTCGCGACTTCGAGGCGCAGGTTCAGCGAGGCAACGGTCTCGTCGCGGAACCGGATGACCTCGTCGAAGTTGTGGCCGGTGTCGACGTGCAGCACCGGGAACGGCAGCGGCGCCGGCCAGAACGCCTTCGCGGCGGCGTGCAGCATCACCACCGAGTCCTTGCCGCCGGAAAACAGCAGCACCGGGCGTTCGAAGGTCGCCGCGACTTCGCGGAAGACGTGCACGGCCTCCGCTTCGAGCGCGGCCAGGTGGGACAGCTCATAGGCCACGGACACCGGAAAAAAGTAGAACATGTTCTTGTCATCGGTCAAGCGGTGCGGGACCCTGTGAGCATGGACCTGGTCGTACTCGAAGAGATCCGCCGGCTGAAGTACCGGTACCTGCGCGGGGTGGACCTGAAGCTGTGGGACGAGGTGGCCGACACGTTCACCGTCGACGCCACGGCCGACTACGGGACGCACGCCGTGGGCGGGGACGGGAAGAAGTTCGAGGGGCGCGACGCCATCCTCGAGTTCCTCACCAAGAGCCTCGGCAACGGCATCATCACCGTCCACCACGCAGGTCAGCCCGAGATCGAGGTCGACGGCGACACCGCGACCGGGCGGTGGTCGTTCACCGACAAGGTCATCGTCCCCGACCACAAGGTGATCATCGAAGGCGCCGCCTTCTACGAGGACACCTACCGCCGGGACGCCGACGGCGCCTGGCGGATGTCGCACATCGGGTACGTCCGGACCTACGAGTCGATGCTGTCCTGGGAGGGCAACCCCGGCTTCCGGCTGCTCGCGAACCGCTGGGCCGTTCCGGCATGATCGAGAACGAGTTCTCGTTGACCCGGCCGTTCGCGGACGCGATCGCCGAGGCCGAGAAGCTGATCGCCGAAGCGCCGCCGGCGCAGACCGAGCAGGGCCTGCTGGAGGGCTACGACTACCTCGCCGGGAGCATCCGCGCGTCGCTGCAGATGGCCTGGGCCTACCAGCGCGACTTCCCGTACTTCACGGCGTCCACCGGGCCGTACACGAAGATGGGCCTGGACAACCCGGACACGCTCTACTTCAACGCGAACATCCGCGCCGACCGCGAGTACCTCGTCACCGGTGTCCGCGGGACCACCGCCGACCTGAGCTTCCAGATCCTCAACGGCGACTACTCGCCGGTGGTGGTCCCCGACAGCCTGGCCGCGTTCGACGACCGGGCCATCGAAATCGGCGAAGACGGCCGGTTCGAGCTGCGGTTCGGCCCGGCTCGCGAGAACCCGGGGCCGAACTACTTCGTCCTCGGCGAGGGCTCGTCGATGCTCGTCGTCCGCGAGGTCCACAGCGACTGGGCGACCGAGAAGCGCGGCGAAATCCGCATCCGGTGCGTCGACACGGCGGGCCAGGCGCCGCCGGTGCCGGACCGCTCCGCGCTGGCCAAGCGCTACGGCGTCACCGGCAAGATCCTGCTGAGCCGGCTGAAGACCTTCCTGGCGTTCCCGAAGTGGTTCTACGACAACCTGCCGGTGAACACGATGACCGAGCCGCGGTCGACGCCGGGCGGGCTGACCACGCAGTTCTCCTCGGCCGGGCACTACGAGCTGGACGACGAAGAGGCGATGATCGTCACGGTGCCGCGGTGCGCGGACGCGCCGTACCAGGGCATCCAGCTCGGCAGCCTCTGGTACGTCTCGCTCGACTACATCAACCACCAGACGAGCCTCACCGCCGACCAGGCCCGCGTCGACCCGGACGGCAGGATCCGGTTCGTGATCAGCGAACGCGACCCCGGCGTGGCGAACTGGCTGGAGCGCACGGGCCACGACCGCGGGTACGTCCAGATCCGCTGGCAGCGGCTCGCGCGGGACCTCGGCCCGGACGACGGCCCGGTCGTCGAGGTCGTCAAGGTGGACGAGCTGCCGGACCGGCTGCCCTTCCACGAGCAAGCGCGCGTGACGCCGGCCGAGTGGTCGGCGCGGATCGCGGCCCGGCAGGACGCCGTCGCCGCCCGGATGCTGGGGTGAGCGTGGCGGACCTGTTGCGGGACAAGGTGGTCGTCGTCTCCGGCATCGGGCCGGGGCTCGGCCGGTCGATCGCGGTGCGCAGCGCGGAGGCGGGCGCGGACGTCGTGCTCGCCGCCCGCACCGAGTCGCGGCTCACCGAAGTCGCGAAGGAGGTCACGGACCTCGGGCGCCGCGCCGTCGCGGTCCGGACCGACATCGACGACGCCGGCTCGGCCGCGAACCTGGTGAACGAGGCGCTCGAAGCGTTCGGCCGGGTGGACGCGGTGGTGCACAACGCCTTCGCCGTCCCGCCGCTGACCGATCTGGCCACAGTGGACCTCGACGCCGTCCGCGCCGGGTTCGAAACGGCCGGGATCTCGGTGCTGCGGCTGACCCGGTTGTTCCTGCCCGCGCTCAAGGAGAGCAAGGGCTCGCTGGTGATGATCAACTCGGCGGTGCTGCGGCATTCACGGCGCACGTTCGGCGCGTACAAGATGGCGAAGTCGGCGCTGCTGTCGCTTTCGCAGAGCCTCGCCAGCGAACTCGGGCCGGACGGGATCCGCGTCAACACCGTCGCGCCCGGCTACATCTGGGCGCCGAACCTCAAGTGGTACTTCAGCTACCTCGCCAAGGAACGCGGCATCACGCCCGAAGAGGTGTACGCCGAGACGGCGTCCACAATAGACCTGCGCAAGCTGCCGGAACCGGACGAGATCGCCGACGCCGTGGTGTTCCTCGCCTCGCCGATGGCGCGGGCGATCACCGGGCAGTGCCTCGACGTCAACGCCGGCGAGTACCACCACTAGGAGGTTTCATGCGTCCCGGCCGGGAAGACGTCGGCACCGTCGAGGACCTGCACGCGTCGGCCACCAAGCTCACCGGCCTTGACGACTTCGGTTCGGACGAGTACGTCGAGGGCCTGCGCGTGCTGCTGGAGTCGTACGAGGCGGACGAGGACCTCACGCCGTACGGCAACAAGGTGCACCGGGCGTTCCTGCGCGGCGCGCTCGTGGCGCGGCTGCTCAGCGAGGCGGGCTGGAAGCAGCACCCGGAGTCGGCTTCGGTGGCGATCGAGCGGCCGATCTTCGTGACCGGCCTGCCGCGCACCGGTACGACCGCGCTGCACCGGCTGCTCGCCGAGGACCCGGGGCACCAGGGCCTCGAAGTGTGGCTCGCCGAGGTCCCGCAGCCGCGCCCGCCGCGCGAGACGTGGGCGGACAACCCGGTCTACCAAGGGATCCAGGCCGGCTACGAGCGCCACCACGTCGAGCACCCGGAGTTCATGGGCGTGCACCACATGTCCGCCGACCAGGTGGAGGAGTGCTGGCAGCTGCTGCGCCAGTCGATGCGGTCGATCTCCTTCGAGTGCCTGGCGCACGTGCCGCGGTACTCGCGCTGGCTCGCGAAGCAGGACTGGACGGACGCGTACGCCCGGCACCGGCGCAACCTGCAGCTCATCGGGCTGCCGGACGCGGGCAAGCGGTGGGTGCTCAAGAACCCGAGCCACCTGTTCGCGCTGGACGCGCTGATGGCGGCGTACCCGGACGCGCTGGTGATCCAGACCCACCGCGCGCCCAGCACGATCATGGGCTCGATGTGCAGCCTTGCGGAGAAGGCGGCCGAGGGCTGGTCCACGAAGTTCCGCGGCGAGGTCATCGGCCGTTCCCAGCTGGACCTGTGGGCGCGCGGCGCGGAGGAGTTCCGCGCGGCGCGGGGGAAGTACGACGAGGCCCAGTTCTGCGACGTGGCGTACGAGGACTTCGTCGCCGACCCGATCGGCACGGTGTCCACTGTGTACGACCACTTCGGACTGTCCTTGACGGACGGCGCTCGTGAGGCGATGACCATGTTGCACTCGGAAAGCCGGTCGGGGGACCGGAAGCCGGTGCACCGCTACCGCCTGGAGGACTTCGGGTTGACGGCGGAGGAGGTCGACGAGCGGTTCAGCTCGTCGTGATCAGCTCGACCACCTCGGCCATCGACGGCCCGGCCGCCATCTCGGCGGCCAGTTCCTTCGCCCGGTCGCGGTAGCGCGGGTCGTCCAAGACGGCGCGGACGTCCCGCCGCAGTACCTTCGGCGAAGCCGAGCTCCGGGCGCGGCCGATCCCGGCGCCGGACCAGGTGACCCGGGCGGCGACCTCGCGCTTGTCCTCGCTCGCGCCGACCACGACCAGCGGCACGCCGTAGCGGAGGGCGTGGTTGACGCCGCCGTACCCGCCGTTCGTGACCACCGCGGCGCAGCGGGGGAGCAGGTCGTCGTAGGGCAGGAAACCGGCGACGCGGACGTTGGCCGGCAGCGGGCCCGGCCGCAGCGTGCCGCCGCACGTCGTCACGACGACCAGCACGTTTTCGCCGGCCAGCGCGTCGATCGCCGGTTCGACGAGCCGGCTCAGGTCGTCGTTCGCCACCGTTCCCTGGGTCACGTGCACGATCGGCCGGGAGCCGTCGAGGTCGGCCCACCACGGCGGCAGCGGGTGCTCGTTCGCGGCGCTGACCGTCGTCGGGCCGATGAAGTGCAGGGGCGCGTTCGGGCGCGGGTATTCGAAGCCCGGGCAGGTCATCTGCAGGACGCCGTCGCTGTGCAGCGGCCAGTTCGCGAAGAGCATGCCGGGGTCCTCGCCCAGCACTTCGCGGGCCCGTCGCTGCGCCGGGCCGAGCACCCACGGCGCCAGCACCTTCAGGAACGCGCTGTTCGGGCCGCTCGGCACCGGGGGCATGAACGGCAGGAACCCGAGCACCAGCACGCGTGGCCGCCGCTCGCGGCGGACCAGCGCGAGGCCGGCCATGAAGAGCGGGTCGCACAGCACGACGTCGACGTCGAGGTCCAGGACGCTGAGCTGGGCGGGCAGCGCGCTCACGAAGTTCGCCAGGTCGAACCGGGCGAGCCGCAGCCCGCGTTTCCCGGCGCGGCCGGGGATCGAACCGTCGAGGTCGGTCTCGTCGAAGTCGGCTTCCGGCGGCAGGAGTCGCACGGTGGCTTTCCCGAAGGCCGCCCGGTAGCGCTCGCCGGTGACGACGGTGACGTCGTGGCCTTCGGCGAGCAGGGCTTCGACGATCGGCTTGGTCGGGCCGACGTGGCCGCGAGCGGGCTGGACGCAGACGAGTACGCGGGTCATGGTTCCCCCTTGATTGACCGATACGCTGTACTATCCAATTGATGACGATACCCGAACGACGGAGCTACTCGTCACCGGTGCGCGCGGAGCGAGCCCGGCAGACTCGCGCCCACGTGGTCACGACGGCGGGGCGGCTGTTCGCCGAGCGCGGGTACGCCGGCACGAGCATGCGGCAGATCGCGGCCGCGGCCGGGGTGAGCCTGGAGACGGTCACGCAGACCGGGCGCAAGGCGGACCTGCTGCTGGCCGCGTTCCGGGACGGCTTCGCGGGCAACCCGGACGCGGTGAACCTGGACCGGCTGGTGGGGCGCGGCACGCTGGAAGAGCTGCCGGAGATGGTCGCGCGGCTGGCTTCGGGCGTCCGCCGGTCGCTGCCGATCTGGCGCGCGTTCACGACGGCGGCGATGGCCGACCCCGCGGTGGCGGCGGTCCGCGCGGAGCTGGCGGTGGCCCGCCGCGCGGAGATCAAGGAGCGGTTGACGGAGGCCGGGGTGCCGGCGTCCGACCGGCTGGCCGACGCGATCGGGTTGCTGACGTCGCACGAGGCTTACGACCACTTGACCGGGATGTGCGGCTGGCCGCACGACGACTACGTGACGTGGGCGACCGAGGCGATCCAGGCCGAGCTGCGGCAGACTCGCTAACCGGCAGCCGCCTGGAGGCCGCGCGTTCCTATTCCCCGCAGCACTTCCACCCGGTCCGCGCCCGGCCGGCTCAGTACCCAGCTCGACCCCGGCACCGCCTTCGCGCGCTTCTTCAACGGCGCCAGCAGCCGGGAAACCTCCTGGTACGAGCGGATCGACCCGCTCGCGCACACCAGCGTCGCCAGGGACACCGTCACCGGCATCCCGTCCGCCGCCCAGTGGCGGTCCAGCAGCGCTCCCGCCACCGTCGCGATCTCGTCGACGTCGCAGACCACCAGGAAGTCGTCGCCGCCCACGTGGCTCACCCGCATCCGCCGCAGCTGCCCGGCCAGCGCCGTCAGCGCGCCGCCCAGTTCGCGGATCAGGTCGTCGCCCGCCGCGAAGCCCGCCGTGTCGTTGACCGCCTTGAACGCGTCGATGTCCAGCCACGCCGCCACGAACGGCTCGCCGATCGTGATCCGGCGGGCGACGTCGCGGGCCACCGTGTCGCTGCCCGGCAGCCGGGTCAGCGGGTTCAGCGCCGCCGCGGCCTCGACCTTCGCCTCGGCCACCCCGCGGACCACCTCGGTCACCAGCACCACGCCGAGGCAGCGGCCGACCTCGTCGACCACCACGACGTCGTCGCCGGTGCGGCCCCAGTCGGCGTCGGTGACCAGCTCGAGGAACTCCATCGCGCCCGCGCGGGCCTCGATCGTGTGCGGGGTGTCCGCCAGCCGCGCCGCCGGGCGCTTCGCGTGCAGCGCGTGCCCGTACGGGCCGGTGACCGCGACCAGGAACCGCGTCCGGTCGACCGACCAGCGCGGCCGGTTCAGCTCGTCGACGCCGACGACGCCCGAGGGCGCGTCGGCCGCCGCCAGGACCTCGCGGACCTCGTCGCAGGTCGCGGACTCCGGCAGCGTCGTGGCCGGCCGGAGGAAGTCGCCGACGCACTGCGCCGGACCCGGCGCGCGCGGGGTCTGCTGCGGCCGCGTGAGCAGCGCCGGGGCGGGGCCGGCGGCGGTCGGCGGGGCCAGCAGGTTGCCCTGCGCGATCCGGACGCCGAGGCCGCGGACGGCGTCGAGCTGCGCGTCGGTCTCCACGCCGGTCGCGACCAGCCGCGTGCCGGTGCGGTTGGTGTAGTGCAGCAGCGCCTCGACGACGGCGACCGACGCCTGGTCGTCCGGCAGTCCGCGCAGCACCGTGCGGTCGAGCTTGACCAGGTCGACGGGCGCGTCGACGAGCAGGCCGAGCGGCAGGTCGCCGCGGCCGAGGCCGTCGAGCGCGAGCCGGAAGCCGAGCTCGGTGAGCGCGCGCATCCCGGCCAGCGCGCGGTCGGCGGGCAGCGGCGCGAACGGCGGCCCGATCTCGAGGACGACGTCGCGGGTGCGGCGCCCGGCGTTCCCGAGCTCGGCCAGGAGGTCGTCGTACATCGCCGCCGGCGCCGCGAGGGTGCGCGCGGAGAGGTTGAGGTGCAGGGGGAGCGCCGTCTCGTCCTGCCGGACGGCGGCGATCGCCAGGCCCAGGTCGACCTCGGCGAGGCGGCCTTCGCGGCGCGCCTGGGTGAGCAGCTCGGGGACGGTGCCCTGGCCCGGCCTGGCCAGCGCTTCGTGAGCCACGACGCCCCCCGTGTGGAGGCTGTACAGCGGCTGGAAGGCGAAGCGGACCGCGCGTGGCGACTTCACGTCCCGATCGTCGCGGGTCCGGCCGCGAAACGAAACGGATGTCGACTGATGTTCACCACCGTTACCCACATCGGAGTAACGCAGCGTGACGTCCGCCACTTGTTCACTCTTGACTTATATAAGTGGCTGCTTGTAGTTTGACGACGTGCACGCGTTCGACGTCCTCGGCGACCCGGTCCGCCGCCGGATCCTCGAGCTGCTGGCCGACGGCGAGCGGGCGGCCGGCTCGGTGACCGAGGTGATCCGGGCCGAGTTCGGCATCTCGCAACCGGCGGTGTCGCAGCACCTGAAAGTGTTGCGGGACAACGGCTTCGCGGTCGTCCGCCAGGACGGCACGCGGCGGCTGTACGCGGTCGGGCACGACCCGCTGCGCGACGTCGACGCCTGGCTGGACCGGTTCCGCCGGTACTGGACCCCGCCGCTCGACGCACTGGCCACCGAAATCGCCCGCGGCAAACGCGCCCGGCGACGCATCGAAGAAGGAGAAGGTTCGTGATCGAGGTCAGCCACCAGATCAGCGCCGTCCGCCGGACGGTCGGCCGCCGCGCGCTCGAAGCGGGGGAGGCGCGCGTGATGACCATCAGCCAGGTCTACGACACCGACGTCGACGACATGTGGGACGCCTGCACGAACGCCGAGCGTATCCCGCGCTGGTTCCTGCCGGTCACCGGCGAGCTCAAGCTCGGCGGCAAGTACCAGCTGGAGGGCAACGCGGGCGGCACGGTCGAGCGCTGCGACCCGCCGAAGAGCTTCACCGCGACGTGGGAGATGCACGGCGGGATCAGCTGGATCGAGGTCCGGCTCACCCCCGAGGGCTCGGGCACGCGCTTCGAGCTGGAGCACACGGCCCACGTCGACGACCACTGGGAGCAGTTCGGCCCGGGCGCGGTCGGCGTCGGCTGGGACATGGCGCTGACCGCGCTGGTCCGCCACCTGGCCGCCGATCCGGGGTACGTGGTCGACCCGGCCGAGGCGATGGCGTGGATGGCGTCCCCGGAGGGAATCGGGTTCGTGACGGCGGCGAACGAGGCCTGGTACGAGGCCCACGTCGCCGGCGGGGAGGACCAGGCGACGGCCCGCGCCCAGGCCGATCGCTGCCTGGCCGCCTACACGGCCCAGCCGGAGGGTTAACGCTCGCCGGCCTTGACCGCCGTCAAGGTGATCACCGCGTCGGCCGGGACTTCGGTGCCCGCGGCCGGGTCCTGGCCCGTCTGGACCCAGTTGCGGTCGACCACCAGCGCCCGGCCCTGGCCGGTGCCGTCGACCTCGCGCAGGTTGTAGAGGCCGGCGCGCTGCATCGTGTCCTGGGCGTCCTGGTGGTTCATGCCGGAGACATCCGGGACCTTGATCAGCTTCGCCGAGGTCGCCGACGGCTCGGGCGCCGAAGTCGCGCCGGGCGCGGCCGGTGAGCCGCCGCAGGCGACCAGGACGAACGAGAGTGCTGCCAGCGTGGTGACCATCGCTCGGGACATGCCTGCGGGGTACCCACGCGCCTGCCCGCCGTTCGGGTGAAGCCGGATAAGGTCGGGCGCATGGATCAGGGCAGTGAGCAGACCGACCCGCGGGTGGTGCGGCGGGATCCCGTCGCGAACGCCGGCGGGTTCACCGACCTGGCGACCAGCCCGTTCCGGATCGACCGCGACCGCATCGCCGCCTCGCCGTTCTTCGCCCGTCTCGGCGGGGTGACGCAGGTGGTCAGCGCCGGCGGGGCCGGGCTGCTGCACAACCGGCTGACCCACAGCCTGAAGGTCGCGCAGGTCGCCCGCGCCATCGCCGAGCGGATCACCACCGGCCCCGACGCCGGCCTGGCCGACAAGCTGGGCGGCTGCGACCCCGACGTCGCCGAGGCCGCCGCGCTCGCGCACGACCTCGGGCACCCGCCGTTCGGGCACCTCGGCGAGCAGACGCTCGACCGCATCGCCCGGCACCGCTTCGGCCTGGCCGACGGCTTCGAGGGCAACGCGCAGACGTTCCGCATCATCACCACGACCGACGTGCGCGGGCCGTCGGCGATCGGGCTCGACCTCACCACGGCGGTGCGCGCCGCCGTCCTCAAGTACCCGTGGCTGCGGCTGCACCACCCGGCGCCGCACCCGTCCGCGATGGCCGTCCCGCCGCGCGGGGCCGGCGAGCCCGAGGACCTGCCCGGCACCGGCGCGGCCAAGTTCTCCGCCTACGCCACCGAACTCGACGACTTCGAGCAGGCGCGCGCGGCGTTCGCGGGGCGCGTCGAAGGCTGGCAACAGACGGTCGAAGCGTCCGTGATGGACACCGCCGACGACATCGCCTACGCCATCCACGACCTGCAGGACTTCCACCGCATCGGCGTCCTGCAGCACGCGCCGGTGGCGGCGGAGCTGGGGGAGTGGCTCGAGCACGCGGGCGAGCTGGCCACGCTCGACGACGAGACGCTGCACGCCGAACTGCGCCGCCCGGGCCGTTCGCTCGAGCGCGTCCGCCGCCGCATGCACGTCAAGGACGCGTGGATCGTCGACGACGACGCGTTCGCCGCGGCCGTCGCGCGGGTGCGCGCGGAGCTGGTCGACGGCTTGCTCGCCGGGGAGTTCGACGGCTCGATCGAGGCCGAGCAGGCGACGGCGGCGTTCTCCGCGAACTGGACCGCCCGCCTGGTCGACGGCGTGTTCGTGCTCGCGGACCCGTCCACCCGCGCCGGCCACGTCTCGCTGCGGCCCGCGCAGTGGCACGAGGTCCAGGTGCTCAAGTTCGTGCACCGCCGGTTCGTGCTGCTGCGCCCGGACCTCGCGCTGCACCAGCGCGGCCAGGCCGGGCTGGTGACCAGCCTGGTCGACGCGCTCGACGCGTGGCTGTCGGACCGCGACGAGGTTTCGCGGCTGCCGCGGCGGTTGCACGACCTGGTCGAGCTGGCGCACGCGGAGTACACGGGGCTGGCGCGCACGGCCCCGGAGCTGCTCATCGGGGCGACCGGGGAGCCGGTGTCCGGGCCGGACGCCGTGCGCGGCCTGGCGCGGGGCCGCGCGGTCGTGGACTTCGTGGCTTCGCTGACCGACAAGCAGGCGGTGACCCTTTTGGACGCGCTGTCGGGCCGGGCCTCGCAGCCGTGGTCGGACTCGTTCGTGCTCTGATCGACGGCTGTCCGGTTCTTGTCCGATCCGGCGATCCCGTGCAGTGAAACCGCTTGACGCGGCTGGTCCGTTTCGTTCGCCCTGTAACGGTTGTGCGGTTCCGCTGAACGGCCTACGACTTACGGTCCATTCAGGAAATTCTCCATCCGATGTCACTCGAACGGCCGCTGCTCACCGGGAACTCACAGTACTTAGCTGGAACTTGCCGGTGATCACCGGCGTCGGTCAGCGTGAGTCGGGGCACGCGCCTGGAGATATCGGAGGGCGCACGTGCGTCGTACCCGTTCCACGAGATCGAGATCCACAGTGCTCACGGCCGGGGCGGCGGCCTTGCTCGCCGCGCTCGGCCTGGTTTCCCCGCCGGTCGCGGGGGCCGCCTCGGCGTCCACTCCGGACGCTTTCACCGAAACCGCGCAACAGCAGATCGCCGCCCTGCAGGCCGTCAAGGCGGGCCGCACCGCCGCCGAGTCCAAAGTGGACAGCAATCTGCTCGCCGCTCAGAAGGGCGTCACCAAGCAGCTCACCGCGCTGCAGTCGGGGGCCGCGGTGTCTTCGGCCGGGACCGTCCTGGTCGACATCCGCGCGAGCAAGGTCACCCCGGACCTCATCGGCTCGCTGACCAAGGCCGGGGCCGGCATCCGCGCGGTGTCCGACCGCTACGCCAGCGTCCGCGCCGAGGTCCCGCTGAACCAGGTCGGCGCGATCGCCGCGCGCGGCGACGTGAAGCGCGTCGAGCAGGCCGACCAGGCCATGACCGCTCGCGAGCTGGCCACCCCGGCGACGACGCCGGCCAAGACGGAATCCAAGCAGCAGAAGGCCGACCGCATCGCCGGCGAGCTGCAGAAGGCGGTCTCCGCGAAGTCGCAGCGCAGCGCCGCCGCGGCCGCCACCCTGACCAGCGAGGGCGACCGCGCCCACAACGCGGACATCGCGCGCCAGCAGTTCGGCGTCACCGGCGTCGGCGTCAAGGCGTGCGCGCTCTCCGACGGTGTCGACTCCCTCTCGGCCTCGCAGGCCCGGGGCGAGCTCCCGCCGGACGTCGACGTCATCGCCGGCCAGGAGGGCGACGGCGACGAGGGCACCGCGATGCTCGAGATCATCCACGACCTCGCGCCCAACGCGAAGCTCGGCTTCGCCTCGGCGTTCAACTCCGACGCCAGCTTCGCGGACAACATCCGCAAGCTGCGCTTCGAGTCGCACTGCGACGTCATCGTCGACGACGTCATCTACTTCAAGGAATCCCCGTTCCAGGACTGGATCATCGCCCAGGCCGTGAACGACGTGACCGCGGACGGCGCGCTGTACTTCTCGTCGGCGGGCAACGAGGGCAACGTCGCCGACGGCACCGCCGGGCACTGGGAAGGCGACTTCGTCGACTCCGGCAAGTCGGTCGGCAAGTTCGCCGGTGTCGCGCACAACTTCGCCGGCGCCGCGGGCAACCAGATCTACGAGCCCGTCTCCGACGCCTCCTCGGCCGGTGTCCCGGTGACGCTGCACTGGTCCGACCCGATCGGGCACTCGGCCAACGACTACGACCTCTACCTGCTCAACGCCGCGGGCGCCGTGGTCAGCTTCAGCCAGAACGTCCAGGACGGCACCCAGGACCCGTTCGAGATCCTGCAGACGCCGCTCTTCGGCGGCACCGGGCTGCGCCTGGCGGTCGTGAAGTTCTCGGGCCAGAACCGCTACCTGTCGCTGTCCGCGCTGCGCGGCCGGTTCAAGGACTCGGCGGACGGCCTCAAGGCCTACAACACCCCGGGTGTCACGGTCGGCCACTCGGCCGCGCGGGACGCCTTCAGCGTCGCGGCGGCTCCGGCGGCGGCGGCGTTCGGCCGGCCGCTCGAACCGGGCGACCCGGCCAACCCGGCGGGCCCGTACCCGGCGGCGTTCAGCGGTGCCACCAAGGCCGAGCGGTTCACCTCCGACGGCCCGCGCCGCGTGTTCTACGAAGCCGACGGCACGCCCATCACCCCGGGCAACGTGTCCTCGACCGGCGGCGAGGTCCGGAACAAGCCGGAGATCACCGCGGCCGACGGCGTCAAGACCAGCGTGACCGGGTTCAACCCGTTCTTCGGCACCTCGGCCGCCGCGCCGCACGCGGCCGCCATCGCCTCGCTGGTGCTGTCCGGCAACCCCGGGCTGCCGCCGTCCGAGGTGCGGGAAGCGCTGATCAACACCGCGATCGACATCGAGAAGCCGGGCAACGACAACTTCACCGGCGCCGGCGTCATCCTCGCGGACAAGGTGCTCGCCTACACCGGCGCCAGCCCGCAGCCCCTCGCGGTGGCGAAGCAGCCGACGGTCACCCCGGCCGACGGCGGCTCCGCGCTCGACCCGGGCGACACGGCCAAGGTGACGCTGCCGGTGACCAACGAAGGCGACGGCACCGCCGTGTCCACCAGCGTCGTGCTCAGCAGCCCGACCCCGGGTGTCACGGTGGCGCCGCGGTCCAAGTCCTACGGCACCATCAGCCCGGGACAGACCGGCGTCAACGACTTCACCATCACCGTCCCGGCGACGCAGCAGCTCGGCGCGCCGGTCGTGCTGAACGCCCGCGTCACCTTCGCCGGCGCGCACTCGCCGACGACGACGTCGTTCTCGCTCCCGGTCGGCACCCCGTCGCCGGTCGCGCAGGACTTCGCCTACACCGGCGCGCCGGTGGCGATCCCGGACAACAGCCCGGTCGGGGCGTCGGTGACCATCCCGGTCACCGGGGTCGGCCGTGCGTCCAAGGTGGGCTTCTCCATCGACGGCACCAGCTGCAGCACCGGCACCGCCTCGACCACCGTGGGACTCGACCACACCTACGTCGGTGACCTGGTCGGCTCGCTGACGGCGCCCTCCGGGGCGAAGGCGACGGTGTTCCAGCGCAACGGCGGCTCCGGCAAGAACCTGTGCCAGGTCGTCTTCGCCGACACCGCGGCGACCGCGTTCAGCACGGTGACCTCGGCCAACGCGCCGTTCACCGGCACGTGGCGGCCGACGCAGTCGCTGACCGGCGGCCTGACCGCCGCGGCGGTCGACGGCACGTGGACGTTCTCCGTGGTCGACGCGGCGGGCGGCGACGTCGGCTCGATCCGCTCGGTCGCGTTGCACATCAACGGGTTCGTGCAGCCCCCGGCGGCCGGCGCGCCGTCGAACGTGCGGGGTTACACCAACAACGGCCCGGTGCACCCGCTGTAAGCAGTAGTTCGTTGCGGGGCCGTCGCGGTGATCGCGGCGGCCCCGTACCGTTTTCCCCATGGCGAAAGCGCGGCAGGTCTCCGGTGGCGGACGCGCCGTCGAGGTACCGCCGGAGCGCCTTGCCGGCTGGTTCGAACGCTTCGCCGCGTCGCACGGCGGGATCGTCGCCACCTCGGGAACACCGCGCGAAGTCCGCGTGACCGCCGCCGATGACTCCACCGCGACCGCGACCGTCCCTTTCGGACCCCTCGAAGAACCCTCCGTCGACGCGCTCGTCGCGCACGCACTCCGCCCGCGGACGATCGCCCTCGTGCTGGTCCGCCGTGGCGGCCACAGCATCGGGATCGCGCGGGACGGGCGGATCGAGGTCTCCCGCACCGACCGGCACCTCGTCCAGGGCCGCTCCGCGGCGGGCGGCTGGTCGCAGCAGCGCTTCGCCCGCCGGCGCGCGGGCCAGGCGCGGCACGCGCTCCAGGACGCGGCCAAGGACGTCTTCGAAGTCCTCCTGCCGAGATTGTCCGAAGTGGACGCCGTCGTGCTCGGCGGGGACCGGCGGGCCCTCGACGAGCTGCGCGAGGACCGCCGGCTCGCGCCGCTGTTCGCCCGTGCGGAACCGCGCGTGCTGGACGTCGGCGAGCCGAGCTACGCCGTGCTCGAGGACGCCGCCGCGCGGGCGCTGTCGGTGCAGGTCACCCTGCGCGACGGGTGAGACCGCACACGTCCGGAAAAACTCCTCGACCCCGGCCCGTACACTGGACACCGTGGATATTCAGCTGGAGTGACGCCGCGGCCCTCGCGGCCGCCTGATGCTGTCCTCCGTACGCCCCCTTTCCACGGGAGTTCCCCTTGATCACGGCCACCGGCCTTGAGCTGCGCGCGGGTTCGCGCATCCTGCTCAACGGCGTCACCGTCCGCATCCAGCCCGGCGACCGCATCGGCCTCGTCGGCCGCAACGGCGCGGGCAAGACCACCTCGCTGAAGGTCCTCGCCGGCGAAGGCGAGCCGCACGCGGGCGAGGTCCGCCGCAGCGGCGAGCTCGGCTACCTGCCGCAGGACCCGCGCGAAGGTGATCTTTCGGTCACCGCGAAGGACCGCGTGCTCTCCGCGCGCGGCCTCGACAAGCTGATGCGCGACATGGAGAAGGCCCAGGCCTCGATGGCCGAGCTCGTCGACGAAGCCGCGCGCGACAAGGCCATCAACCGCTACGCCCGGCTCGAAGAGCGCTTCGCGTCGCTCGGCGGGTACGCCGCGGAGAGCGAAGCCGCGCGGATCTGCTCGAACCTCGGCCTGGCCGACCGCATCCTCGCCCAGACGCTGCAGACGCTTTCCGGTGGTCAGCGCCGGCGCGTCGAGCTGGCGCGGATCCTGTTCGCCGCGGCCGAAGCGGGCGCCGGCGGCAAGTCCGAGACGATCCTGCTGCTCGACGAGCCGACCAACCACCTCGACGCCGACTCCATCAACTGGCTGCGCGGGTTCCTCAAGCAGCACGACGGCGGCCTGGTCGTGATCAGCCACGACGTCGACCTGCTGGCCGACGTCGTCAACAAGGTGTGGTTCCTCGACGCCACCCGCGGCGAGCTCGACCTGTACAACATGGGCTGGCAGCGCTACCTCGACGCCCGCGCCACCGACGAGAAGCGCCGCCGCCGCGAGCGTGCCAACGCCGAGAAGAAGGCGTCGGCCCTGCAGCAGCAGGCCGCGAAGCTCGGCGCGAAGGCCACGAAGGCCGTGGCGGCCAAGAACATGGCGCGCCGCGCCGAGCAGATGCTCTCCGCGCTGGACGAGACCCGGGTGGCCGACAAGGTCGCCCGGATCAAGTTCCCGGACCCCGCTCCCTGCGGCCGCACGCCGCTCACCGCCGAGGGTCTCTCGAAGTCCTACGGCTCACTGGAAATCTTCACCGGCGTCGACCTCGCGATCGATCGCGGTTCGAAGGTCGTCGTACTCGGGTTGAACGGCGCGGGAAAGACGACTTTGCTCCGCCTCCTCGGTGGAATGGAAACTCCGGACACCGGCGAGATCGTGCCGGGTCACGGAATGCGTTTGGGCTATTACGCTCAGGAACACGAAACTCTTGATCATGATGCGTCGGTGTGGGAAAACATCCGACATCTCTCACCGGACACCGGTGCTCAGGAGTTGCGGAACCTGCTCGGCTCCTTCCTCTTCACCGGCGAACAACTCGACCAGCCGGCCGGGACGCTTTCCGGTGGCGAGAAGACCCGGCTCGCGCTGGCGGGCCTGGTCTCCAGCGCTGCCAACGTGTTGCTGCTCGACGAGCCGACGAACAACCTGGACCCGGCCAGCCGGGCCCAGGTCCTGGACGCTTTGCGCAGCTTCGCGGGCGCGGTCGTGCTGGTCACGCACGACCCCGGCGCGGTCGAGGCGCTCGAGCCCGAGCGGGTCATCCTGCTGCCCGACGGCACCGAGGACCACTGGTCGGCGGACTACCTGGAACTTGTCCAGCTCGCGTGATCGATGCGTCCATTCGGGTGCAAGATCACTCCCGCCCGGCACTGGAATGGCCCAATGTGATCGCAATTTCGGCTGTTTTAGGGCTGTCGTCTGGCAATCCGGCGCTCAGTGTTCGATCATTGCCCCGGCAGGGGCCGATATGTGGCCCAGAACACTCTCGGCGGGAAGGCGATCGACGTGGCTGATCTCAAGAAAGGCGCGCGGATCACCGGCAACACGCGCGACAAGCTGGCCGCTGACCTGAAGAAGAAATACGAGAAGGGCTCGAGCATCCGGGCCCTCGCGGAGTCGACGGGCAGGTCCTACGGGTTCGTGCACCGGGTGCTGTCGGAGTCCGGAGTCCAGCTGCGGGGGCGCGGCGGGGCCACCCGGGTCAAGAAGAAGTAGCCGAGGACTGCTGCGCGGGGGGCGCAGCGGGAGCTTCGGCCACGCGGAACACCAGGTGGGCCCCGAGCAGGACCAGCGGGTACACCAGGTAGCCGTAGCGGGTGGCCGGGGTGAGCAGGATCAACGCGCCGAGTCCGACGGCGATGCGCAGGACTGCGCCGGAGCCGTTCGCGGGGGGCCGGCGCACCAGCCAGACCAGCACGGCCACGGCCGCGGCGCCGACGAGCACGAACGCCGTCACCCGCCCGAGGACGCCGAGTTCGGCGATCAGGTGGCCCGGCAACGGGCTCGCCGCGGGCGACCGCACGGCGCCCATCCCGAGGGGGAACCGGAAGACGTGTTCGACGAACGCCGCCGGATCCACCAGGTAGACGGGCAGGTGCAGCGCGGCCGTCGTCGCCACCAGCGCTGAGGCGAACCGCCCGACCGCGGGCCAGCTCTTCCCGCGGCGCACGAACACGAACACCACCAGCACCGCGGCCGCGGGCGCGACGATGAGCTTCGCACTGACGACCAGCGCCAGCACCAGGCCCGACCACGCGACCCGCCCGGTGGCGGCGAGCGCGCAGGCGAGCACCAGCAACCCGACGATCGCCAGGTCCGGCCCGGCGACGGCCCAGGTGAGCGCGGTCAGCGGGCAGGCCAGCGCGAGCTGCGCGGCGCCGACCGGCACCTTCGGCCACTTCAGCAGTTTCAGCGTGCCCAGCACGCACGCGCAGGCGGCGAGGGCGAACATCCAGCGGGCGTCGGTGAGCGCGTCGGTGAGCGGGGTGCCGCCGAACAGCGCGCGCGGCAGGCCGAAGGCCGCCATGACCGGGCCGTAGGGCGTGTAGTCGTTGACCTCCGGCGCCCGGCCGAGCGCGGTGACGTCGACGTACGGGGTTCCGTGGTGCAGCAGCAGATCCGCGGACCGCTCGATCACCCAGACCTCGGGCTGGGCGGCCCACGAGAACGGCGTGATCAGCCAGTCCACCCCGGTCAGGCGGCGGATCACCAGAAGCAGCAACGGAAGGATCATTGCCAACAACGCGACGGCGGCGATGCCGCACCAGCGCGAGCCGAGTACTCCGTGCGGCGTACGGCCGGTGCGCGCGGAGAGCAGCAGCCACCCGCTGTGCAGCGCGCCGAAGCCGTACGCGACGGTCGCGAAGTTGCCCCAGACGCGGTAGCCGTAGAACTCCGAAAGCAGCGCGGTCGGCAGCGCGAAGGCCAGGCAGGCGAGGTAAAACCCCAGGTCCCAGCGCAGGGCGGCGACGCCGGCTTCGCGCGCGGGTGCCGTGAAGAGCTGTGCCGTGCGCTGCCACGCGGGCGCCCGGCCCACCTCCGTTTCCACCTCTTGAGGCTACCGAGGGGCCCGGTGCCCGGTTCAGCCGACGTCGCGCAGGCGGGGGAGCAGTTCCGCGGCCGCTTCCGCCGCCTTCACGACGTCCTCGTGCCCGGTCGGCATCAGCACCAGCTCGGTGAAGCCCGCTTCGACGTAGCTCTGCGCGAGCCGCAGCGCACTGTCCGCATCGGACGGCAGCCGGAACTGCACCGCCCGGCGGATCGTCGCCGGATCGCGGCCGGCCGCCGCGCAGTGCTCGTCGAGCACGCGCGAAAGCCGTTGCAGCTCGGCGATTTCCGTGCCCGGCAACGCCGCGTTGAGCCAGACGTCGGCGTGCTCGGCCACGACCCGCAGGCCGCGCTTCTCCCCGCTGCTGCCCAGCCACAGCGGCGGTTTCTGCTGCACCGGCTTCGGATCGCTGATCGCGCCCGTCAACGTGTAGTGCTTCCCGGCGAACTCCGTGGCCGGCCGGGTCCACAGCAGACGGAGGATTTCGCAGGCCTCGGCGAGCCGTTCGACGCGTTCGACCGCCGGCGGGGTGGGCGTGCCCATCATCGCGTCGGTGAGCGCGTCGCCGCCCGCGCCGAGGCCGACGTCGAGCCGGCCGCTTGAGAGGTGGTCGACCGTCGTGGCGATCTTCGCGAACGTGCCCGGGTGGCGGTTGGTGTTCCCCGACACCAGGCATCCGAGGCGCACCCGCTTCGTCGCCTCGGCCATCGCGGCCAGCAGCGTCCAGCCGTCGAAGATGTCGCCGGTGCGGTCGGGGCCCATCGGGGCGAGGTGGTCGAACACCCAGCAGCCGTCGAACCCGGCGTCGTCGGCGATGGCCCAGACCTCGCGGAGCGCGGCGACGCCGAGGTGCTGCTGGGGTGGCTTGAGTCCGACGGTGGTCATAGCGCTCTCCTGATTATCAGTTGAAAGAATCATCAGTAAAACTGACGATCAGCGTAAGGGTAGAGTTCTCGCATGTCCAGCGACCTCGGAGCGCCGCCCGCCGTCACGCGGCGCCTCGGTTACCTGCTCAAGCACGCCCAGCTGCGGCTCGCCGAGCTGGCCGAGCCGTTGTACGCGCCGCTGGGGATCACCGGCCGCCAGCTCGCGCTGCTCACGCTGTTCGGCGACGGTCCGGCGCTGTCGCAACAGGACGGCGCGGCGCGCCTGGGCATCGACCGGACGACGATGGTCGCGCTCGTCGACGAGCTGGAGGACAAGGGACTGGTTCGGCGCGAGGTCGCGCCGGGCGACCGCCGCAAGCGCCTCGTGACGCTCACCGGCGAAGGCGAGCGGGTCCGCGCGGCGGGCGAAGACGTCACCCGGCAGGCTGAGGCACAGTTGCTGGCGCCCCTGGCGGATGCGGAGCAGTTCCGCGACGCGTTGGGGCGCGTTGTTCGCGGGGAGTGAACGGCGGCGGGAAGCAATCGGACAGCGGCCGCGTTGTCCAGGTCATATCCGGAGAAAACCTCAGCTATAGTAGAGGTTTTGAGACTGGGGGTTCCCCATGGACAACACCTGGGCGCTGCTGAGCTCGGCGATGCGCGCCAACGACGTGCCGAAGGGGCTGAGCCGCGGCACGCTGAAACGCGTGGCCCGGTTCGCGCGGCCGCACTGGCGGCGGCTGCTGGCCTTCCTCGTGCTGACCGTGGTTTCGGCGGTCCTCGCGGTGACGACGCCGGTGCTGGCGGGCAAGGTGGTCGACGCGATCGTCGGCGGGCGTGACCTGCCGCTGGTCGTCTGGCTCGCCGTCGTCATCGCCGGACTGGCGATCGCCGACGCCGGGTTCGGGCTCATCGAGCGGTGGCAGTCCGCGCGCATCGGCGAGGGCATCATCTTCGACCTGCGCCGCGCGGTGTTCGAGCACGTGCAGCGGATGCCGATCGCGTTCTTCACCCGTACCCGCACCGGCGCGCTGGTGTCCCGGCTGAACAACGACGTCATCGGCGCGCAGCGGACGTTCACCGCGACGCTGTCCGGCCTGGTCACCAACACGATCCAGCTGGCGCTGTCGCTGGCCGTCATGCTGACGCTGTCGTGGCAGGTCACCGTGCTCGCGCTGGTGCTGCTGCCGATCTTCGTGCTGCCGGCGCGCCGGCTCGGCCGCCGGATGGCCGGGCTGCAGCGCGAGGCCGCGAACCTCAACGCGGGCATGACGACGCAGATGACCGAGCGCTTCTCCGCGCCGGGCGCGACGCTGGTGAAGCTGTTCGGCCGGCCGGTGCAGGAGGCGGACGACTTCGCCCTGCGGGCCGGGCGGGTGCGTGACATCGGTGTCCGGACGGCGATGCTGACCCGCTGGTTCATGACCAGCCTGACCCTGGTTTCGGCGCTGGCGCAGGCGCTCGTCTACGGCCTCGGCGGGTACCTCGCGCTGACCGGCAAGCTCGCGCCGGGCACGGTCGTCGCGCTGGCGCTGCTGCTGACCCGGCTGTACGCGCCGCTGACCGCGCTGGCCAACGTCCGCGTCGACGTCATGACCGCCCTGGTGTCCTTCGAGCGGGTCTTCGAGGTGCTGGACCTGGAACCGATGATCAAGGAGAAGCCGGCCGCGCGGGCGCTCCCCGCTTCGGACGGCGTCTCGGTGGAGTTCTCCGACGTCCGGTTCGGGTACCCGGCGGCGGACCGGTATTCGCTGGCGTCGCTGGAAGACGTCGCCACGCTCGACCACCGCGGTGGTGACGAGGTGCTGCACGGCATCTCGTTCCGCGCCGAGCCGGGGCAGATGGTCGCGCTGGTCGGGTCTTCGGGCGCGGGGAAGTCGACGATCGCGTCGCTGCTGCCGCGGCTGTACGACGTCGACTCGGGGTCGGTGCGGCTGTCCGATGTGGACGTCCGGGACCTGACTTTCGCTTCGCTGCGGGAAACCGTCGGCGTCGTGACGCAGGACGGGCACCTCTTCCACGACACGATCCGCGCCAACCTCGCCTACGCGCGCCCGGGCGTGACGGACGACGAGATCTGGGAGGCGCTGGAGCGCGCGCGGCTCGGCGAGCTGGCGCGATCGCTGCCGGACGGCCTCGACACGACGGTGGGCGAGCGCGGCTACCGCTTGTCGGGCGGCGAACGCCAGCGGCTGACGATCGCCCGGCTGCTGCTGGCGCAGCCGAAGGTGGTCATCCTGGACGAGGCGACCGCACACCTGGACTCGGAGTCCGAGGCGGCGGTGGGCGAGGCGTTGACGCACGCGCTGGCGGGCCGCACGGCGTTGGTGATCGCGCACCGGTTGTCGACGGTGCGGGCGGCGGACAAGATCCTGGTGCTGGAGCACGGGGAGATCGTCGAGAGCGGAACGCACGAGGAACTGCTGGCCGCGGGGGGCCGGTACGCGACTTTGCACGCGACGCAGTTCGCGGAGGAGGAGCCGGCGGTGGCGTGAGCGGGAGAGAGGCGGCGCGCGGGAAACCCGCGCGCCGTTCCCGTCAAGCGGTCTGCTCCGCCAAGCTCTCGTACACCGCGTTGACCAGCGCCATCTTGCGGGGGTCGTCGCGGATCAGCGGGCCCAGCTGGTTGAGCGTGTAGCCGAAGGAAATGCCGTTCTCCGGGTCCGCGCCGCCGGTCGAGCCGCCCAGGCCGTCGTGGCCGAAGGCCGCCGGGTTCGGGCCGAAGCCCCGGGCGTCGCTGCCCAGGTAGAAGCCCAGGCCCCACTCGTTCGGCAGGCCGAGCACCGCGTCGATCTCCTTGCCCTGGCTCTCCCGGGCGCGGGCCAGCGTCGGCGCCGACAGAAGATCGCCGGTGGCCAGTGCCCCGTAGATCGTGGCGATCGCGCGGGCCGTTCCGTGGCCGTTCAACGCCGGCATCACCGCGCGCCGGAACGCCGGGTCGTTCGCGTGGTGACCCGCGAGCTGGGGATTGGTCAGCGCTGCCTGCGCGACCGGACCGGCCGCGGCGAACGCCGTGGCCAGCGCGTTCGCCATCTCCTCGGTCATCACCGGGTCGACGAGCGTCGCGCAGCGGTCCAGGTCGGCATCCGACGCCAGGCCGATCGAGAAGTCGGCGTCCAGCGGCCCGGCGACCTGCTCGGCGAAGAACTCGCGGACGCCCTGCCCGGCGATCCGCCGGACGACCTCGCCGACGAGCCAGCCGTACGCCAGCGCGTGGTAGCCACCCGCGGATCCGGGCACGTACAACGGTTCCTGGGCCGCCAGCAGCGACGTCATGAGGTCCCAGTCGTACAGCTCCTCGACCCGCACGGGCCGGTCGAGGCCGATCCCGGGGACGCCGGAGCGGTGGGTGAGCAGCCACCGCACGGGCACCTCCGCCTTGCCCGCCGCGCCGAACTCGGGCCAGTATTTCGCGACCGGCGCGTCCACGTCCAGCTCGCCCGCGTCGACCAGCTTGTGCGCGCAGATCGCGGTCATGCCCTTGGTCGTCGACCACACGTTGGCGAGCGTGTCCGGCTGCCACTCGGCGGTGCGTTCCGGACCGGACCAGCCGCCCCACAGGTCCACCACGACTTCGCCGTCGCGGATGGCCGTGAACGCCGCGCCCAGCTCGCCGCGGGAGCGGAAGTTCTCCTCGAAGGCCGCTCGCACCGGTTCGAAGCCGGGCGCGCACTCGCCGTGCACCGTCGCCGTGGCGCTGTCCATCGGACCTCCTCGGGGACGACCGGTCCACACCGACCAGTCGGTATGTCGACGTTAAAACGGCCGGGCGCGCCCGTCAAGACGCACCCGGCCGGTGCTTTCCCACCAAGTCAGCGCAGTCGCGGCACGATCTCGCCGTACTTGGCCAGCAGCGCCTTGTTGGCCTCGTCGCCACCCTCCACATTGGAGCTGCGCCACAGCGGGACGTCGAGCCCCTCGGCGGTGCCGCGGTCGTAGACCTGGGCGAGCACGAGGTTCCACAGGAACGCGTTGACCACAGTGGACAGCGGCGCGGTGCGCGGCGCGTCCGGCGGGTAGCTCGCGTCGCCGGGGATCACCAGCGAGTCCAGCACCACCGTGCCCTGCTCCACGAGGTTGCTCGACGACCGCTTCGGCGCCGCCGCCACGCACGCCCGCGACGTGATCGCGATGACCGCGGCCCCGCGCTTGCGGGCCTCGATGCACAGCTCGACCGGGTACGGGTTCGACCCGGACGTCGAGAAGACCACCAGCACGTCGTCCGGTCCCGGCGCGCGCTCGGAAAGGACTTCGGCGGCCAGGCCGCTGCGCCGCTCGGTCTGCGTGCTGCTCACCGCGCCGTGCAGCGGCAGCAGGTCCGGGTGGTACAGCGGGTAGACGCAGGCCAGGCCGCCGGCCCGGTAGAACGTCTCGGCGACGGCCGCCAGCGAGTGCCCGGCCCCGGCGGTATAGACCAGTGCGTCGGCCCGGATCACCCCCAGCACCAGATCCGCGGCTTCGCGCACTGCCTCCGCGTTGGCCTGCTCGACGTCCGCCAGTTGCTTGGCGACGCTGCCCGAGATGTCCGTGGCGCTCACCACACCCACCCTTCCGTAGGGGATCGGGCGCCGAATCTACCGCGAAGATGGTGGTGCGCGGTGGAATAGCCCGGTGGCCGGGCGGGGTTGACCCGAATGCGGGCGAGGAGGACTGGGTGAGCGAAGCGGAACCGGCCGTGTCGGTGCGGCGGGCGCGCGGGCGGACCGAAGCGGTCGTGCTCGTGCTGCACGGCGGCGCCGAGCGCGGCACCGGCGGCGTGCCACCCTGGAAGCTCGCGTTCCTGCGGATGGTGCCGATCGCGCGCGCCCTGCACCGGGCCGGCCGCCGGCACGGCGTCGAGGTGCGGCTGCTGCGCAACCGGCGCTACGGCTGGAACGCCCCCGCCATGGACCCGATCGACGACGCCCGCTGGGCCCTCGAGCGCATCCACGCCGACCACCCCGGCCTGCCGGTCGTGCTGGTCGGCCACTCCATGGGTGCCCGGGTGGCGCTGCGCGTGGCCGACGACAGTGCCGTGCGCGGGGTCTGCGCGCTGGCGCCGTGGACGCCGCGCGGCGAGCCGGTGGCCGCGGTCGCCGGGCGGGCGGTGCTCATCGTGCACGGCACCCGCGACCGGATGACCAGCCCGGCCGAGTCGCACGCCTTCGCCGAACGCGCCGAGGACGTCGCCGCCCGCGTCGCCCGGTTCGAAATCGCGAACGAGGGACACGCGATGCTTCGCCGGTCATCCGTGTGGACCCGGCTGACGATTGCTTTCACACTGGAAGTGCTCGCTGGGGACGCCGATGCGGAACTGCGTGGCGCGTGGGCCGCGCCGGGGCCCGAGCGGCTCCGAATACCCGTGTGAAAGGGCCCCGAACAGGGCATTCGGCGAAACGCGCCGCGGGGGTGCGGCGACTACGATCGATCACCGGCGCACTTGGCCGGCCGGAGGGAGAACCGTGACCACCTCGAGTGTTGACCGTGCTCGGGAAATCCCCGACGAGTCCCGCTGGCCGGGCCTGGCCACCCCGCCGCACTCCGCGCTGCGGGCGCGGATCGCCGCCGCGCTGTTCCGCCGCGCGGTCCGCCCGCTCGACCTGCGGGTGGTGTTCCCGGACGGCACCGTCCTCGGCGCCGGCGGGCCGGAATCGCCCGAAATGCGCATCTTGCGTCCCGAAGCGTTCTTCCACCGCCTCGGCGTCGACGCCAAGATCGGCTTCGGCGAGTCCTACATGGCCGGTGACTGGACCGCGTCCGACCTGGCCGAGGTGCTGACGCCGTTCGCCGAGCGGATGGCCACCCTGGTGCCGCCGGTGCTGCAGAAGTTCCGGCGGATCGCCGAGCGCACGCAGCCGCCGTCGGAGGAGAACACCCTCGAAGGCGCGCGGGCCAACATCCACCGGCACTACGACCTGTCGAACGACCTCTTCGGCGCCTTCCTCGACGAGTCGATGATGTACTCCTCGGCGCTGTTCGGTCCCGGCGAGGACCTGACCGGAGCCCAGCACCGCAAGATCGACAGCGTGCTCGACTACGCCGGCGTCCGCCAGGGCAGCGAAGTCCTCGAAATCGGTACCGGATGGGGTGAACTCGCCATCCGCGCGGCCGCCCGCGGCGCGCACGTCACGTCACTGACCATTTCGGAGGAACAGCGGGCGCTGGCGACCGAGCGCATCGCCGCGGCCGGGTTCTCCGACCGCGTCGAAGTGAAGCTGTGCGACTACCGCGAGTCGAGCGGCCAGTACGACGCCGTGGTCAGTGTCGAGATGATCGAGGCCGTCGGCGCGTCCTACTGGCCGGCGTTCTACGCCACGATCGGGGAGCGGCTGCGCCCCGGCGGGCGGTTCGGCCTGCAGGCCATCACCATGGACCACGACCGGATGCTGGCGGCCTCGCGCGCCTACACCTGGATCCACAAGTACATCTTCCCGGGCGGCATCATCCCGTCGGTGCGCTCGATCGAGGAGGGCGTCAAGGCGAACACCAGGCTCAAGCTGGCCGGGATGCGCGAGTTCGGCCAAGACTACGCGCGCACGTTACGGTTGTGGCGCGAACGGTTCCTGCACCGCTGGGCCGACATCGCCGGGTTCGGGTTCGACGACGTCTTCCGCCGGATGTGGGAGTTCTACCTGGCCTATTCGGAGGCCGGGTTCCGCTCCGGGTACCTCAAGGTCCACCAGTTCGGCTACGAGGCGACCGGCAAGTAACCTCGCCGGACAACCCGACCCGATGCCGGACGTCTTCCAGTAGAGGACGTGCGGTGTACTGACGACGACAGCTTTGTCCGGATCGGGATTGGGTGATGGAGATGACGTACCGTGGCGACGACGGCGGGCGCCGCATGCCGCCCCGGCCTCCCGCGCGTCCCCGGGACCACCAGCGCGCGCAGATGATGCCGCTGCCCGGGCGCGGCCAGAGCCCCTACGACGAGCGCACCCGCCCGATGGGCACCCGCGAGGACGAGCGCCAGTACGCGCCGCCCCCGCCGCCCCGGCAGGACCCGCCCCGGCGGCCCGTCGACGACGACTACCCGCCGTCCCGGCCGCCGCGCCGGCGCCGCTGGGGCTTCGGCCGGATCCTGCTGACGCTGCTGCTGGTGTTCGTGGTGTTCCTCGCCGGCATCTGGGTCTACCTGGAGTTCTCCATCAAGCGCGTCGACGCGCTCACCGACTACTCGGGCCGCCCGGTCGCCGCGTCCGGCACCAACTGGCTGATCGTCGGCTCCGACAGCCGCGAAGGCCTCACCGCGGAGGACGAGGAGCGGCTGGCCACCGGCGACGTCGCCGCGGCCGGCGGCGGGCAGCGCACCGACACGATCATGGTCGCGCACATCCCCGACAACTCCACCAAGCCGACGCTGCTGTCGCTGCCGCGCGACTCCCAGGTGAAGATCCCGGGCCACGGCACGAACAAGATCAACGCGGCGTTCTCGCTGGGCGGGCCGTCGCTGCTGGCGCAGACCGTCGAAGGCGCCACCGGGCTGCACATCGACCACTACGCGGAGATCGGCTTCGGCGGGTTCGCCAAGATCGTCGACGCGATCGGCGGCGTCGACATGTGCATCGACAAGGACATGAACGACACGATGACCGGCATCAGCATCAAGGCCGGCTGCCAGTCGCTCGACGGCCGCTCGGCGCTGGGCTTCGTCCGCATGCGCCACAGCGACGCGACGCCGCGGTCGGACCTCGACCGCGTCGCCAACCAGCGCAAGTTCATCGGCGCGCTGGTGAGCCAGATCGCGAGCCCGGGCACGCTGCTCAACCCGTTCCACTTCTTCCCGCTGCTGGGCTCCGGCCCGGACGCGCTGACGATGGACTCGGGCGACCACGTGCACAACCTGGCCGGCCTGGCGATCGCGATGCGCGGCATCTCCTCGGGCGGTGTCGTGACCACGACGGTGCCGGTCACGAACGGCTCGGCGGAGAACTGGGACAAGACCAAGTCGAAGCAGCTGTTCGACGCGCTGAAGAACGACACGGAGATCCCGGACAGCGTCATCGTCAATTAATTCGGGCGCGGTTTCGATTCGGCCGGGGCACCATGGACGCCATGGAGACCCCGGCCGAGTCGTTCACCCGTGACGAGTTTTCGCTGACCCGCTGGCAGTCCGGCGACCGCCCGGCCGTCGCGGCCGCGGTTTCGGGGTCCGGCGCGCACCTGGCCGACTGGGTCCCGTGGGCGGTCGGCGGCTACACGGAATCCGACGCGGCGGAGTTCCTGCGGCGGACGCACGAGAACTGGGAAACCGGCCGGGCGTACGAGTGGGCGATCCGGGTGGCCGGCTCGCTCGCGGGCGCGATCGGTGTGATGACCCGCGAGGGCGGGGTCGAGATCGGCTATTGGCTCGCGAAGGAGTTCACCGGGCGCGGCCTGGTGACGCGTGCGGTTTCGCTGCTGGTTTCGGACGCGTTCGCGCGTGGCGCGGGATACGTCGAGATCAAGCACGACGAGGCGAACGTCCGAAGTGGAGCGATCCCGGCCCGGCTCGGGTTTTCCGTGGTGCGCAAGGAACTCGCGGACGACGAGGTCCGGCCGGTGGCCTGCGTCGGGGTCAAGCAGGTGTGGCGGAAGGAGAAGCCGTGAAGGAGACCTACACCGGCGACGGCTTCACCTTGACCCCGCTGGGAGTTCGCCGACGAACCGGAGCTGACTGCGACGGTCGCCGGGTCCCTCGGCCACCTCGGGGCCTGGCTGATCTGGGCCACCGGCGGCTACACCGCCGAGGACAGTGCCGAGTTCCTGGAGCGCACCCGAAAGAACTGGGAGAGCGGGGAAACGCACGACTTCGCCATCCGCGTCGACGACGCGGTCGCGGGCGGCATCGGCACGATGAGGCGTGAGGGCGGGGTCGAGATCGGCTACTGGCTCGCGTCCGACTACACCGGCCGCGGCCTGATGACCCGCGCGGCACGGCTGCTCACCGAGGAGGCGTTCCGGCTCGGCGCGGGGTACGTCGAGATCAAGCACGACGAGCTGAACGTCCGAAGTGGAGCGGTGCCCGCTCGCCTCGGTTTCGAAAAGGTGCGCGAAGAGCCGGCCGAGAAGCCGCTCGCCCCGTCGTGCACGGGTGTCAACCACGTCTGGCGGCTGGAGAGACCGTGAACTTGGGTTACGTGACGGAACCAGGGCACCGGTGGCTGTGCGAGCGACGCACGATCGCGAGCCGGGCCGAGAGGCGCGGGAACCGCGCCGAGGCGCACGACTACGACGTCCGGCGGCGCCGGCGCGACCGCCCGCGGGGCTGGCCGGCGGCCGGCGTGCGCCGGCCGCCGGGCTGGCCCCCGCGGGGTTGGCGTCGCTAGGAAACCTTGTCGCGTTCCCGCAGCACCTTGAGCGCCTGGTCGGCGTGGACCGTGAAGTTCAGCTCGCTCTTGATCTTCTCGAGCACCCTGCGGTCTTCGCCGATCACGAACGTGACGCGCTTGGCGTGCAGGGGCAGCAGTTTCCGCCAGACGCCGAACTGCTTCGCGACTTCACCCTCCACATCGGACAGCAGGGGGTAGTCGAAGCCGTTGGCCTCGGAGAACTGCCGCTGCTTGGTGACGCCGTCCGGGCTGATCCCGATCCGGTGCGCGCCGACCTCGGCGAACTCGGCGGCGAGGTCGCGGAAGTGACAGCTCTCGGCGGTGCAGCCGCCGGTCATCGCGGCGGGGTAGAAGAACAGCACGACCGGCCCGGTGGCCAGGAAGTCCGACAGCGTGCGCTCGGCGCCCTGGTCGTCGGGCAGCGTGAAGTCGGGGGCGAGGTCTCCGGCGTCCATGGACGTCCCTTCTCGTCGGCGGCAGAACCCATCCTGCCTGGCCTTCGGAGCCGGCACCGCACCGGCTTGGTCAGGGCGCCGGGTGGCGGGCGATCAGCTCGTCGACCTCGTCGCCCGTGGCCGAGTCCGTCACGAACGGGCCGCGGGCCGCCAGCACACCCAGCTGACGCAACCGGGCCGCCTGCTCGTGCGTGCGGACCCCCTCCGCGCCCACGCGGAGCTTCAGCTCGCGTGCCCGGGTCACCAGCTGCGTCAAGTGCCGCAGCGCCGGCTCCGGTGGGGAATCCGTGTCCAGCGCGTCGATCACCGGGCCGGACAGGATCACGTGGTGGACCGGCAGCCGGTGCTGGGGGATCAGCTCCAGGTCCGCCGAACCCGAGATCGTCAGCACCAGCTGCGTGCCCAGCTCGGACAGCACCGCGAACGAGTCCAGGACCTCGCCGCGCGGGTCGAGGACCGAGTCGCGGTCCGTGCACAGCCGGAGGGCGTCGGCCGGCAGCTCGTGCTTGTCCAGCTGCTCCTTCACCAGCAGGACCAGGTCCGGGTCGATGGCCAGCCGGGTCGGCAGCCGGACGCACACGTCCGGGGCCGCGTCGCCGAAGCGGGCGCGCCAGCGGGCCGTCGCCGCCAGGGACTCCGCCAGCAGCCAGCGCCCCAGCGGCACCGTCATCCCCGTCGTCTGGGCCAGCGGGTAGAACTCGTCCGAGTCCAGCTCGCCCTTCTCCGGGTGGTTCCAGCGCAGGCCCGCGTTGACCGCGGCGAGGCTGCCGGGGTCGGCCAGGCGCACCGTCGGCTGGTAGACGAGCGAGAACTCGCCGTTCTCGAGCGCTCCGGCGATCACCGCGCCCAGCTGGTAGCGGCCGCGGTCGCGGGCGTCCAGCTCGGGGTCGAACAGCATCCACTGCGCCTTGCCGGCCTCCTTGGCCCGGTGCAGCGCGATCTCCGCTGCCCGCAGCAGCTCCGCCGCGCCGCCCTCGACGGCCGCGCGCACCACGATGCCCGCGCTCGCGCTCACGCCGATGCCGTGCCCGCCCAGGTAGATCGGCTCGTTGAGGTCCTCCAGGGCCCGCTCGACGAGCTCGACGACCTCGGCGGCGGTGAGCTTCCCGCGCAGCAGCACGGCGAAACCGTCGCCGGACAGCCGCGCGACGAACCCGTCGTGGTGGCCGGTGAACACCGCCGACAGCTTGCCCGCGACCCCGCGCAGCACCTGGTCGCCGACGCCGGCACCGAGGCCGTCGTTGACCACCTTGAAGCCGTCGACGTCGAGGTAGATCAACGCGATGTCGTCGCGCGCGCCGGCGCCGAGCGCCGCTTCGAGCTTGGTGGTGAACGACGACGCGTTGGGCAGACCGGTCAGCGGGTCGTGCACGTTCTGGTGCAGCAGCCGTTCCTGCAGCAGGTGCAGCTCGTTCACGTCGGACACCATCAGCACCGGGTAGACCGACCCCGGCCGGTCGCCGGGCAGCCGGGCGAGGGTGACGTCGGTCCAGAGCTGCCCGTCCTCGGTGTGGTCGAGCAGCATCCGCTCCCGGTAGCGCTCACGCCCGCCCCGCACCTGCTCGAGGCCGGCCTTGAGCCGCGAGACGTCGTGGTCGGTGGAGCCGAGGTCGGTGAGGTGCCGGCCGCGCAGCTCGTCCGGCGAGCAGCCGAGCAGCTGGCCGAGCGCGAGGTTGGCCTCGACGATCTCGCCGCCGGGGTCGGCGAGCGCGATCCCCATCGGCGACGCGGCGTAGAGCGCCGTGAACCGGTGCAGGGCGCCGTCGTGGCCCGGGCCGGCGTGGTCGACCGCGTCGTGCGCGATCTCCAGCAGCAGTGGCTCCAGCTCCTCCGGGGGAAGTGTTACTCCTTTGGTGTCGGCCAACGTCGCCGCCCACCTGCGCGCCACGTCCAGCAGTCCTGGCGCGGCACCGGGCTCAGGCACACTCCACCTCTTCATGCACGGGTCAGGCCAGTTCAGCCGCGGTGTCGGGGATCATGAAGCCACACTAGGTACCCCTCGGCCGCGACCGATGCCACGCCATCATGCGCGTAACGGGGTGTCTACCGGCTGAACGAGTGAACGAATGTCCACATGCGGTAACTTTTTGTCACACCCCGTATGCAGTGGTGGACGGTGCCCGGGTCAGCGTCGGGTCAGCCGCACCGGAAGACCGTCGGCGGGGACCGGCAGGGACACGTAATCCCACTTCGCGGTGTAACTCTCCGGAACCGACCAGCGGTACGCCCGCAGCATTTCGTGCATCAGCAACTTCACCTCGAGACCGCCGAAGTGGAGCCCGATGCACTTGTGCGCGCCGCCGCCGAACGGCATCCACGCCATCCGGTGCGACTTGTCCTCGCGCCGCGGCTCGGCGAAGCGCTCAGGGTCGAACTCGAAGGGGTTCGTCCAGCACTCGGGCGTGAAGTGGTTGACCGTCGGCGAGACGCCGCACAGGGTCCCGGCGGGGATGTAGTGGCCGAGGACCTCGGTGTCCTTGACGGTCTGGCGGGTCAGCGACGGCACCGGCGCGACGAGCCGCAGCGCCTCCTTCATCACCAGGTCCAGCGTCTCCAGCCGGTCGATCGCGTCGATGTCGAGGACGTCGTCGCCGAGGGCCAGCGACTCCTCGCGGGCGCGCTCCTGCCACTGCGGGTGCTTGGCGAGGTAGTACGCCATGGCGCTGCTGGTGATGGTCGTCGTGTCGTGCGCGGCCATCATCAGGAAGATCATGTGGTTGACGATGTCGGTGTCGGTGAAGCGGTCGCCGTCCTCGGTGGTGGCGTGGCAGAGGGCGGTGAACAGGTCGTCGCCGTCCGACTTGCGTTTGGCGGGCAGGGTTTCGCTGAAGTAGCGCTCGAGCACCTTCCGCCCGTGCAGGCCCGCCGACCAGCGCCCGCCGGGCACCGGGAAGCGCACCAGCGCGGTGCCGGCGCGCACGGAGCTGACGAACGCGCGGTTGATCCGGTGTGCGTCGGCGCCGCTGCGCATGCCCATGAACACGCGCGTCGCGACGTCGAGGGTGAGCTGCTTGAGCGCCCAGTACAGCCGCGGGCGCTCGTTCGAACCCCAGCCCGCGACGCCTTCGCGCAGCGCCGGGCCCATCTCGTTGACGTAGCCCGTGAGCCGGGACCGGGTGAACGCCTCCTGCATGATCCGGCGGTGCAGGTGGTGCTCGCCGAAGTCCATCAGCATCAGGCCGCGCTCGAAGAACTTCTCGATGAAGAACTTCCAGCCTTCCTGCGAGAAGGCCTTGTCCTTGTTGACGAGCGCGATCTGCGTCGCCTCCGGCCCGGACAGCGCGACGATCCGGCGGCCGAAGCCGCCGGTCCACGACACGGGGCCGTAGAGCTCGTAGCGGCGCAGGCCGAAGGCGGGCCCGAAGCGCATCATCTCGAGCATGTGCCCGACGACCGGCGGGCCTTCGTCGCCGAGGACGGGCTTGAGGCCGCTGCCCGCGGGCGGCGTCGCCAGTTCCTTGACCGGCCAGCGCGACTGCAACCAGCGTTCGTCGACCTTGTGCGGCAAGGGGAGCGCCGTCAACGGCGGAACGCGTTCGCGCAGTGCTTCGGCGGCTCGGCTGACGGTGCCCGGCAAACTGACCATCTCCCCGCTGAGATCGGCTATCCCTCCACGATGCACCCTTGTTGACGGTCTGACAACACCTGGGCGGGCCTCTTTTCGGGTGGCTTGCCGGCGCGCCGGACGTCCGAAGGGGTGCGGCCGCGGACGCGTCGTAGGTGGGCCGGGGTCGAGTCGCCGCGTTGGCGGTAAAGGCGCGGTGGGGTCCGGCCGGCGCCGTCGGGCGCTGCCGGCGGGCGGGGCCCGGGCGATGCTCAGCGAGGTGCGGCGCGCCGGACCTCGGAGGGGGTGCTGCCGCGCACCCGCTTGAAGGCGGCGCTGAACGAGAACGCGTCTGCGTACCCGACCGCGTGGGCGACCTCCGCGACGGTCGCGGTGTCCCGCTCGACCAGGAGGTCCGCCGCGAGCGTCATGCGGTGGCGGGTCAAGTACGTCAGCGGCGGTTCGCCGACCAGCTCGCCGAACCGCTTCGCCAGCGTCGAGCGCGACACGCCGGTGCGGGCGGCCAGCGTCCCGACCGTCCACGGCGCCGCCGGTTCGGCGTGCAGGAGCCGCAGCGCGTGGCCGACGAGCGGGTCGCGCTGGGCGGTCCACCACGCCGGGGGCGCGCCGCCGGGCCGGTCGAACCACTCGCGCAGCGTGCAGACCAGCATCCAGTCCAGCAGCCGGTCCAGCACCACCTGCTGACCCGGCGCGTCGACGGCGACCTCGGCGGCGAGGTGGTCGAGCACGGCGTCGCCGGTGCCGCCGCCGGCCACGCGCAGCACGACGGGCAGGGCGTCCAGCAGCCGGCGGCCGATCTCGCCGCGGACGGGGTAGGCGCCGGTGATGAGGGTCGTCGTGCCGGTGCCGGGGTCGTGCCAGCCGCGCCGGTGCCGGGTCCCGCCCTGCTCGGGCTCGGCGCAGAACTCACCGCAGTCGACGGGTTCGGCGGTCGTGCCGGGTTCGTCGACGAAGGTGAACGTCCCGGGCCCGCGCACGACGACCGTGTCGTAGGCGCGCAGTGGTTCCGGCGCACCGTGGTCCGGCACGATCCAGCCGCCGCCGGCGAGGACGGTGCACAGGGTCAGCGGCGCGCCGTCGACGAAGTGCAGCGCCCAGGGCGGGGACAGGGCCGAGCTGCCGAAGAGCGAGCCGTGGGCCCGCACGTCGCGGAAGAGGTCACCGAAGGCGTCCACATCGCTGACGTTAGACGATCGCGTAGGTATTCCGGCGTTTCGCCCATGGGATCGTCCGGGCGGGGCGGGTTGACTGGGTGTCATGACCGCGTTGACTGATGAGGACCTCGACTTCCTCCGCCGGCCGCTGCACGGATTCCTGACGGTGGCGGGCGGCGAGCCCCGCCCGGTGTGGTTCGAGGCGACCGCCGAAGGCACGATCGAGCTGTTCACGGAACCGGACTCGCCGAAGGTGCGGCGGGTGCGCCGGGACCCGCGGGCATCGATCGTCGTGGCGGCGCCGGTGGGGGAGCGTGAACGGTGGGTTTCGGCGGCCGGTCGCGTCACGCTGGAAGAGGACGGCGCCCACGACTTGGCGAAGCGCTTGGCCGCGCGCTACTGGGACCTCGACGACCCGGCCCGCGCGGCGGACCTCGACGGAATCCTGGCCACGGACCTCGTCCGGCTGGTGATCCACCCGGACGAGGTCCGCCGCTACGCGTATTGACCGGCGGGGAACTGTCGGACCCCGCGGCTAGACTGGAAACCGGGGGCGGCGGCCCGTCACCCCAGCTCGGCGCGCACCTCCCGCGCCGCCGCCACGAGGTTCCGCAGCGCCGGTTCCACCTCCGCGTAGCCCCGCGTCTTCAACCCGCAGTCCGGGTTCACCCACACCCGCGAAGCCGGCACCGCACCCACCGCCGCTCGCAGCGCGGCCGCCACTTCGGCCGCCGACGGCACCCGCGGCGAGTGGATGTCGTACACCCCCGGCCCGACGCCGCGGCCGAAGCCGCCCAGGTCCGTCAGCACCTCCAGCCTCGACCGCGCCGCCTCGATGCTCGTGACGTCCGCGTCCAGCGCGTCGATCGCCGCCAGCACCTCGCCGAACTCCGAGTAGCACAGGTGCGTGTGGATCTGGGTCGCGTCCGAGATCCCCGACGTCGCCAGCCGGAACGCCGACACCGCCCACTCGAAGTAGGCGGAGTGCTCGGAGGCCCGCAGCGGCAGCAGCTCCCGCAACGCCGGCTCGTCGACCTGGACGATCCGGATGCCCGCCGCCTCCAGGTCGTGCACCTCGGCGCGGATCGCGAGCGCCACCTGGCGCGCCGTCTCGGCCAGGGGCCGGTCGTCGCGGACGAACGACCACGCCAGCATCGTCACCGGGCCCGTCAGCATGCCCTTGACCGGTTTCCCGGTCAGGCTCTGCGCGTATCGCGCCCACGACACGGTCATCGGCGCCGGCCGCGCGACGTCGCCGTGCAGGATCGGCGGCCGGACGCACCGCGAACCGTACGACTGCACCCAGCCGTGCGCCGTCGTGGCGAACCCCGCCAGATGCTCGGCGAAGTACTGCACCATGTCGTTGCGCTCCGGCTCGCCGTGCACCAGGACGTCGAGCCCGAGGTCCTCCTGCAGCCGGACGACCCGCGCGACCTCCGCGCGCATCGCGGCCTCGTACGCGGCGTCGTCGAGCGTGCCCGCCCGGTGCGCCGCCCGCGCCCGGCGCACTTCGGCCGTCTGCGGGAACGAGCCGATCGTCGTGGTCGGCAACGGCGGCAAGCGCAAAGCAGCCTGCTGAGCCGCCGCCCGCCGCGCGTACGGCGGCCGGGAAACCTCTTCCGGCAGAACGGAAGCGCTCGACGCGGTCCTCCGGTCCGTGACCGCCTCCAGGTCAACGGACTCGCCACGTAGAGCGCGTCCGAGCAGCACGACCTCGTCGACCTTCTGCCGCGCGAACGCCAGCCGGTCCTTCAGCCGCGGGTCCAGGTCTTCGCGCGAGACGTCGTAGGGCACGTGCAGCAGCGAGCACGACGTCGTCACGCCGACGGACTTCGCGACCCCGAACAGCGTCGCGGCCCGGCTCAGCGCGCGCCGCGGGTCGGTCCGCCAGACGTTGCGCCCGTCGACGACCCCGGCCACTACTTCCTTGTCCCGCAACGCCGGTTCGGCTGCAACAGAGTCCACAAAGGACTCGTCGGTGACGAGGTCGACGGCCAGCGCGTCGATCGGCGCCCGGGCGAGCACGCCGAGCCCGCGGCCCAGGCCGCCGAAGTACCCGGCGACCAGCAGCTTCGGCCGGGCGGTCGCCTTGCCGAGCCAGTGGTACGCGCGGATCAGCGCGTTCAGCTCGGCCTCGGTGCGGTCGGCGGCGAAGGCGGGCTCGTCCAGCTGCACCCATTCGACGCCCGCGTCGTGCAGCTTGGCCAGCAGATCGGCGTAGCGGGGGAGGAGCGTGTCGAGCAGGTCCAGCGGGCGGAACCCGCCGGTGCCCTTGCTCAGCAACAGGAACGTCACCGGCCCGACGAGCACCGGCCGCGTCTCGATCCCGAGCGTGCGGGCTTCCCGGTACTCGTCGAGGGGTTTGGTCCCGGCGAGGGAGAACTCGGTGTCGGGCCCCAGTTCGGGGACGAGGTAGTGGTAATTGGTGTCGAACCACTTCGTCATCTCCCACGCCGGCGCGTCCTGGACGCCCCGCGCGGCGGCGAAGTACGTGTCGAGCGGCGAAAGCCCCGGCCGGGTGGGCAGCACGCCGAACAGCTCGGCGGTGTCCAGCACGTGGTCGTAGTGCGAGAACGTGTTGGACGGGATCGAGTCCAGCCCGGCGTCCCGCAGTTCGAGCCAGGTCCGCTGCCGCAGTTCCCGGCCGGCGGCGAGCAAGGCCGTCGAGTCGATCTTGCCCGCCCAATAGCGTTCCAGGGCGCGCTTGAGCTCCCGGTCCGGGCCGATCCGGGGGTAGCCGAGCACAGTGGTGCCGATGGTCACAGCTCTCTCCTCGCGAGCTAGTCCGAAGAGCCCGGACGCGCGCGGAGGCGAGCGTTTCGGTCGTGCCCATCCCGCGAGGCCCGGACTCGCGCACGCCGTCGGCGCGCGCACCACGGGCAGGTCTTCGGACTCGTGGGCGGACCGCTCGCGCCTACCGGCCGTCGCTTCCCAAGTTCTCACTCAGTGCTTCTTGACGGCTTTCGTTCCCACTCACCGCTGCGGGGCAGTCCCGGATTCGCACCGGGTTCCCTGTTGCCTCCCCGGGACCGGAGTCCCGGGGAACCAGTGGCGTGCCCGAGTCTAGGTCACTTGTCGAGGTGGACGGTGAAGTATTCGGTGAGCTTGGCGACGGCGAGGTCGATGTACTCGCGCTTGTCGTAGAGGTCGACGTGGCTCGCCCCCGGGATCCAGTGGACCTCCGCGGGACCGGTCGCGCGCCGGTGGGCCTCCAGGCCCATCCACGCGGTGACGGCGCGCTCGCCGAGGATCTGCAGCATCGGGCGCGGGCCGATCAGCGGGACGGCGTGGAAGACGTCGCTCGTGGCCATCTTGTCGACGCTGTCCCAGGTCAGGAACTTCGCCGAGCGCTCGTGGTAACCGCGGGCGCCGCAGTAGTACTCCCAGCCCTCGACGCCGTGCGGCCCGCCGAGCGCGCCGGCTTCCGCGGCGGTTTCGGGGAACATCGTCAGCACGCCCGGGTCCTCGCCGCGGGCGGCGGCGGTGCGGGCCTGCGCGGCGGCGTCGAGCAGGCCCTGGAAGACGGCCGGGTCCTGGGTGCCGTCGGCGCCGTAGCGGAACTGACGGGCGGGTTCGGCGGTGCACACGGTCGCCACGGCCTTGACCCGGTGGTCCCCACCGGCGGCGGCGAGCGAGTAGCCACCGGAGGCGCAGATGCCGAGCAGCCCGATCCGGCCGGCGTCGACCTCGGGCCGGGTGGCCAGGTACGAGACGGCGGCTTTGAAGTCTTCGATCCGCTGAGCGGGGTCTTCGAGGCCGCGCGGCAGGCCGCCGGACTCGCCCTGGTGGGCGGCGTCGAAGGCCAGGGTGACGAAGCCGCGGTCGGCCATGAGCCGGGCGTACGTGCCGGAGGTCTGTTCTTTGACGCCGGTCCCGGGATGACCGACGACCAGGGCGGGGCGCGGGGTGTCCGTGGTGTCGGGGAGGTAGAGGTGCGCGGCGATGTCGAGGCCGGCGCTGGGGAAGGTGACGTTCGTGGTCATGTCTCCACCTTCGCCCCGGGACGGGGGGTGGAAAAGCCGCGGGTTCCTGCCTGGGAAGGATCCTGCCCCCGCACCCGACGCGGCGGAAGCTCCACACTGGAACCATGACCACCTGGACACCCGAAGACCTCGCCCGGCTCGCCGAGAGCTACTCGCTCGTCCTGACCGCCGGGGACGGTGGCGGGCCCGGCGTCGAGATCGGCATGGCGGTCGTCGACGGCGGGGTGTACGTGCGCGCCTACCGCGGCGTCCGCTCGCGCTGGTACCGCGCGGCGAGCGAACACGGCCACGGCCGGATCGAGCTGGCCGGCGTCACCCGCGAAGTGTCGTTCACGACCGGTCTCGAACCACCCGCCGGGCTCGACGCCGCCTTCGCCGGCAAGTACGGACCCGTGTCCGACGCGCTGGTCGCGAGCCCCGAGGCCCGGGCCGCGACGGTCCGCATCGACCCGGCCCCGTGAGAAAGCCCGGCCACCCCTCGAAAGGCGTGGCCGGGCTCCTCGGCAGCGGACCTCAGTCCCAGTCGAGGGCGCCGCCCGACTGGTACTCGATGACTCGGGTCTCGAAGAAGTTCTTCTCCTTCTTCAAGTCCATCGCCTCGGACATCCACGGGAACGGGTTCTCGGTCTCGCCGAAGATCGGGGTCAGCCCGATCTGCTGCGCGCGGCGGTCGGTGATGAAGTGCATGTACTGCTCGCACAGCTGCGCCGACAAGCCGAGCATGCCGCGCGGCATCGTGTCGCGGGCGTACGCCACCTCCAGCTCGCACGCCTCCTTCAGCATTCCGCGGACCTCTTCCTGGAACTCCGGCGTCCACAGGTGCGGGTTCTCGATCTTGATCTGGTTGATGCAGTCGATGCCGAAGTTCAGGTGGATCGACTCGTCGCGCAGGATGTACTGGTACTGCTCGGCGATGCCGACCATCTTGTTCCGGCGGCCCAGCGACAGGATCTGCGCGAAGCCGGTGTAGAACCACATGCCCTCGAAGATCACGTAGAACGCGACGAGGTCACGCAGGAACGCCGTGTCGGCTTCCGGCGTCCCGGTCTCGAAGTCCGGGTCCTCCAGGTGCTGCGTGTACTTCAGCGCCCACGCGTCCTTGTCCGAAATGGACGGAACCTCGCGGTACATGTTGAACAGCTCGCCCTCGACCAGGCCGAGGCTCTCGCAGATGTACTGGAAGGTGTGCGTGTGCACGGCTTCCTCGAACGCCTGGCGCAGCAGGTACTGGCGGCACTCGGGGTTGGTGATCTGCCGGTACACCGCGAGCACGATGTTGTTGGCCACCAAGGACTCCGCGGTCGCGAAGAAGCCCAGGTTGCGCTTGAGCATCTGGCGCTCGTCCTCGGTGAGGCCGTCCTTCGACTTCCACAGCGCGATGTCGGCCTGCATGGCGACTTCGGTCGGCATCCAGTGGTTGTTGCAGCCGGCCAGGTACTTCTCCCAGGCCCACGTGTACTTCATCGGCAGCAGCTGGTTGACGTCGGCGCGCGCGTTGATCATGCGCTTGTCGTCGACGTTGATCCGGGCGGCGCCGACCTCGATCTCTCCGAGGCCGGTCGCGCCGGTCGTCTCCAAGTTCGTCATCTGTGCAGGGATTCCTTTACTGGCAGGCTTCGCAGTCGGGGTCGTCGATGCGGCAGGCGGCGCCTTCGGTGGCGACGAAGTCGACGTCGGGCGCAGGCTTGGGCGCGGGAGCCGGTGCCGGCGCGGGTGCCGGCGTGGCCGCGGGAGCCGCGGCGACCGGGGCCGGGGTGGCCGAGACGGCGTTCAGCTTGCCGTCGGTGCCGCGCAGGGTGCTCTTCTCCACGTGCGTCGCGGACTGCGCCCGCAGGTAGTACGTGGTCTTGAGGCCCTTGTGCCACGCGTAGCGGTACAGCTCGTCGAGCTTGCGGCCGCTCGGCGCCGCGATGTAGAGGTTCAGCGACTGCGCCTGGTCGATCCACTTCTGGCGCACCGAACCGGCGTCGACGATCCACTTCGACTCGATCTCGAACGCCGTGGCGTACAGCGCCTTCAGGTCGTCCGGGACCCGGTCGATCTGGCCGAGGCTGCCGTCGAAGTACTTGAGGTCGCTGACCATGACCTCGTCCCAGAGCCCGCGCTCCTTCAGGCTCTTGACCAGGTGCGGGTTCACGACGGTGAAGTCGCCGGACATGTTCGACTTGACGAACAGGTTCTGGAACAGCGGCTCGATCGACTGGCCGACCCCGGAGATGTTGGAGATCGTCGCGGTCGGCGCGATCGCCATCACGTTGGAGTTGCGCATGCCGACGGTCTTGACGCGCTCGCGCAGCGGCGCCCAGTCCAAAGTGGACGAGGTGTCGACGTCGAGGCCGTCACCCTGGCGGGCGTCGATGAGCAGCTGCAGCGAGTCGATCGGCAGGATGCCCTTGCTCCACAGCGAACCCTCGAACGACTGGTACTGCCCGCGCTCCTCGGCGAGGTCGGTCGACGCCGAGATCGCGTAGTAGGACAGGTGCTCCATGGAGACGTCGGCGAACTTGACGGCCTCTTCGGAGGCGAACGGGACGCCGATCTCGAACAGCGCGTCCTGGAAGCCCATGATGCCCAGGCCGACCGGGCGGTGGCGCAGGTTGGAGCGGCGCGCCTCCGGGATCGTGTAGAAGTTGATGTCGATCACGTTGTCCAGCATGCGGACGGCCGTGCGCACGGTCTTCTCGAGGCGCTCGGTGTCCAAGCCGGCCGGGGTGACGTGCTTGAGCAGGTTCACCGAGCCGAGGTTGCAGACCGCGACCTCGTCGGTGGTGGTGTTCAGCGTGATCTCGGTGCACAGGTTGGACGAGTGCACGACGCCGACGTGCTGCTGCGGCGAGCGCAGGTTGCACGGGTCCTTGAACGTGATCCACGGGTGACCGGTCTCGAACAGCATGGTCAGCATGCGGCGCCACAGGTCGACCGCGCGGATCCGGCGGAACACCTTGATCTCGCCGCGGTCGGCCATCGCCTCGTACTCGCGGTAGCGGGCGGCGAACTCGTTGCCGTAGAGGTCGTGCAGGTCCGGCGTCTCGTTCGGCGAGAACAGCGTCCACTCGGCGTTGGCCTCGACGCGGCGGAGGAACTCGTCGGGCACCCAGTTCGCGGTGTTCATGTCGTGGGTGCGGCGGCGGTCGTCGCCGGTGTTCTTGCGCAGGTCGAGGAACTCCTCGATGTCCACGTGCCAGGTCTCGAGGTACGCGCAGGCCGCGCCCTTGCGCTTCCCGCCCTGGTTGACCGCGACGGCGGTGTCGTTGGCGATCTTGAGGAACGGCACGACGCCCTGCGACTGGCCGTTGGTGCCCTTGATGTGCGCGCCGAGGCCGCGGACCGGGGTCCAGTCGTTGCCGAGGCCGCCCGAGTACTTGGCCAGCAGCGCGTTGTTCTTGTAGGCCTGGAAGATCGAGTCCAGGTCGTCGTCCACAGTGGTCAGGAAGCAGGACGACAGCTGCGGGCGCGTGGTGCCCGAGTTGAACAGCGTCGGGGTGGACGCCATGAAGTGGAAGCTCGACAGCAGCTCATAAAACTCGATGGCGCGGGCTTCGCGGTCGTCTTCCCGGATGGCGAGACCCATGGCGACGCGCATGAAGAACGCCTGCGGCAGCTCGAAGCGGGTGCCGTCGTGGTGCTGGAAGTACCGGTCGTAGAGCGTCTGCAGGCCGAGGAACCCGAAGTCGAGGTCGCGCTCGGGCCGGATCGCGGCGGTGATCTTGTCGAGGTCGAAGCGCTGCAGCTCGGCGTCGACCAGCTCCAGCTCGATCGCGCGGCGCAGGTAGGCGCGGAAGTACGGCGCGTACTCGCTGGTCATCTCGTCCTGGCTGGCCTGGCGCGGCTTGCCGGCCAGGTAGCTCAGTGCCTCGCCGCGCAGCTTGTCCAGCAGCAGGCGGGCGGAGACGAAGGAGTAGTTCGGCTCCTGCTCGACGAGCACGCGGGCGGCCAGGACCTGGGCCAGGGCCAGCTCGTCGGCGCTGATGCCGTCGTAGAGGTTGCGCTTGGCCTCGGCCAGCACCGGCTCGGCTTCGACGTCCTCGAGCCCGGCGACGGCCTCGCCCACGACGTGGGACACGCGGGCCCAGTCGAGCGGGCGCAGGACGCCGTCGGCGCCCTTGACGTTCAGGGCGGCCTCGGTCGCGGCCGGCTTGGCGGCCTCGCGGGCCTTGCTGCGCTCCTCGCGGTAGAGGACGTAGGCGCGGGCGACCTTGTGGTGCTCGCCGCGCATGAGGGCGAGCTCGACGATGTCCTGGATCTGCTCGATGTGCAGGGCGGTCTCGGGGCCGGCGTGGCGCAGCAGGGTGGTCTCCACCTGCTGGGTCAGCTCGGCGACGACGTGGTGCACGCGGGAGGACGCGGCGGCGTCGCCGCCCTCGACCGCGAGGAACGCCTTGGTCAGCGCGACGGAGATCTTCCCGGCGTCGAACGGCGACACGCTGCCGTCCCGCCGGATGACCCGGATCGCGGTGGGGGTGTCCGCGGCGGAGGGCCGCTGACCGGTTTCGACTGACATGCGTGTCTCCAAGTTTTCGGGCGCGTTCGATCGCCACACGGCGTCATGAGGCCGTGCGCTGCGGTTTCTTGAAAGCTGCCCGGCCGCCCTCCGCAGCGGTCTCCCCGTCGCTGGGGGCTGCCGGTTCCCAGAGACTACATGTAGGGGTCGGTCTGCGCGCGGGACCCAAGGGATGGCGTGTCGGGGGCTCACCCTGGCGGGTTACGTGATCACCCAGAGGTGCAGTTCACGCCGCGTGGGCGCGCTTGCGCAGGTAGGTTTCGAGGCCGCTTCGGCCTGAGTGGACCGCCGGTGCCGGTGGTCCGGTCGGGTGCGCGGGTGGGCCGATGACGTGAATGACTCATTCATGTCGTCTGACGTCAGGGCTCCGGCAAGGTCGGTGGGGCGATGTTCCGCCCGGCACCACCGCCCGCGGAACGCCGGGCCGAAGAGGCGCTTCGGCAGGATGCCGAGCTTCGGTGGTCATCAACGACTCGTTCATGCCATCCGCCGCCTGAACGACTGCCCACCGCCTCGCCACGCCACGAAGGCCGACGCCAAAGGCGAGAGGCCCCGAGAACGTGCACCGACGAGGACCCAGACTCCCCCGCACCCCGATCCGAAGCCAGAACACGGCCGGCAGCGCCGGGTCAAGGCATCTTTCCCGCCTTGACGCGGTGTTGCCGGCCGTAGTCACCATGACAGCTTCGGGGTGCCGGAAGGGCTTTGGCAGAACAGCAGCCCCCACCCCACCCGCGGAACGCCGGACCGAAAAGGCGCTTCAGCAGGATGCCGAGCTTCGACGGTCATCAACGACTCGTTCATGACGTCACCGGCCGCCAGACCGGCCGCACCGATCCGACCTCGCCGGGACCCTGTCACCAGACGACATGAATGAGTCATTCACTACATATGGGAGCGGGCCGGCCCGGGGCGGGTTGCGCGCTTCGGAGCGGAGGCCGGGATCAGGCGCCGAAGCGCAGCTCCGACTTCGGGAGTTCCAGGCTCGCCACCGGCCGGCGGCCGTCGAGGTAACCCAACGGGCCGTCCGGGTTGAAGCTCCAGTCCGCCGACGCCGGGCGCGGGCTGATCTTCGCGCCCACCGGGGTCCGAAGCAAGCCGTCGCGCTCCTGGACCACTTCGAACGATGTCGGGAGCTTCAGCGGCAGACCGGCCCGGCGCTTGAACGCCGCCGTCGCGATCCAGGCGTCGGCCGTCGCCGCCGTGGCCGTGAACGTGCGGTCGCCGGTCGTGAAGTCCAGCGTGGCCAGGTCCTTCGGGATCGCCCACAGCTCGCGGCCGCCCGCCATCGACGCCTCGCTGTCCACCCAGATCTCGGTGATGGAGCACGACACCCGGCGCGCCTTGATCGACACCGCGGCCAGCAGCTCGTGGTACGCCAGCTGCCCCGGCGGGGTGTAGTCGATCCACGCCGTGAACACCGACGCGTGCCCGGCCACCAGCAGCGGCGAAACACCAGGGGGCAGGGAAAGCCGCGAAGGCGGCACCCGCCAGATCGAGACGCGCGCGTCGGCGGTCAGGTGCCAGGGCTGCGGTGGGTAGAGGCTCATTTGTCCAACCAGGGGAGGTACGACGGCAGGTCCTTGTCGACGCGCATGCCGAACGCCGGCGGCCGCTTCTGCAGGAACGACAGCACCCCTTCGACGGCGTCCGGGCTCGCGCCGAGGCCGCCGATCAGGTGGGAGTCGAGTTCGTGCACCGGGTACGGCGACTCGGCGCTTGCCATCCGGTAGAGCAGCTGGCGGGTCACCGCGACCGACACCGGCGCCGTCGTCGACACGATCTCGCGAGCCAGCGCGTAGGCCTCGTCGAGCACCGTGCCGGCCGGGAAAACTTTGTGCACCAAGCCCTTTTCCAGCGCCTCGGCCGCCGGGAACACGCGGCCGCTGATCATCCAGTCCAGGGCCGTGCCCATGCCGACGAGCCGGGGGAGGAACCACGCCGACGCGCCTTCGGGGTAGATGCCGCGCCGCGTGAACACGAACCCGAACCGGGAGTCCTCCGACGCGAGGCGGTAGTCGCACGACAGCGTGATCGTGACGCCGCCGCCGACCGCCGCGCCGTGCAGGGCCGCGATCACCGGCTTGTTCATGGCGAAGATCCGCTTCGAGCACCGGCCGGCGGGCTCCTGCCACGCCGCGTCCGGCCCGGTCGACGGGTCGAAGTCGAAACCGCCCTGGGACAGGTCGGCGCCGACGCAGAAGTCCTTGCCCGCGCCGGTCAGCACGACCACGCGGACGTCCTCGTCGCGGTCCGCGCGGTCCATCGCGGCGCCGAGCTCGTCGGCCATCCGGATCGTGTAGCCGTTGCGCGCCTCGGGGCGGTTCAGCGTCACCGTGGCGATCCGGTCCGCGACGGCGTAGGTGATCTCGGCGTAGTCGGCCATGCGAGGAAACTATTGCAGACCGGCACTACTGGCAAGATGTCAATAGTGGATCCGCAGCGTCCGGGACGAAACAATCAAGCGTGCTTGATTTTTCCGGCGGCCGGTGCGACGCTGGCAGCCAGGACGCAAGGAGGCGGGCGATGGCGGATCTCGGCGTGATCCTCGGGGATCTCGACGCGGAGACACGGACGATCGACGACGTGGTGGCGGACCTGCCCGCGTCGGACTGGGCGCGGGCCACGCCCGCCGAGGGGTGGACGGTCGCGCACCAGATCGCCCACCTGGCCTGGACCGACCGGAAGGCCCTGATCGCGGCGGCCCACCCGGAGGACTGGCAGGCCGAGGTCGAGGAGCTGCTCAAGGCGGGGGAGACCTACGTCGACGACGGCGCCGCGGCCGGGGCCGAGCGGCCGCCGGGCGAGATCCTCGCGGAGTGGCGGGAAGGCCGGGCCGCGCTGGCCGAAGCGCTCGCCGCGGTGCCGGCCGGGCAGAAGCTGCCCTGGTACGGCCCGCCGATGAGCGCCGCCTCGATGGCGACCGCGCGGATGATGGAGACCTGGGCGCACGGCCAGGACGTCTTCGACGCCCTCGGCCTGACCCGCGAGCCGACCGCGCGCCTGTGGCACATCGCCCGGTTCGGCACGCGCACCCGTGACTTCGCCTACCTGACGAACTCGCTCGCGCCGCCGGCCGGGGAGTTCCGCGTCGAACTGGCCGCGCCGGACGGCACGACCTGGGCGTTCGGCCCGGAAGACGCCGAGCAGAAGCTGACCGGCAGCGCGCTGGACTTCTGCCTGGTCGTCACGCAGCGGCGGCACCCGGCCGACACCGACCTGGTCGCGAGCGGCGCCGACGTCGAGGAGTGGCTGACCATCGCGCAGGCCTTCGCCGGGCCTCCGGGGGAAGGCCGGAAGCCGGGGCAGTTCGCATGACGTACCGCATCGGCAACGCGTCGGGGTTCTACGGCGACCGGTTCTCCGCGGTCCGCGAGATGCTCACCGGCGGCCCCCTCGACGTCCTGACCGGCGACTACCTCGCCGAGCTGACCATGCTCATCCTGGGCCGCGACCGGATGAAGGACGCGAACCGAGGCTACGCCAAGACGTTCCTGCGCCAGATGGAGGAGAACCTAGGTCTGGCGCGGGAAAAGGGTGTCAAGATCGTCGCCAACGCGGGTGGCCTGAACCCCGCCGGGCTTGCGGACGCCCTCCGCGAGCTGGCGGCCAAGCTCGGGATCGACGTCAGGGTCGCGCACGTCGAAGGCGACGACCTGGTCGCGCGCGCCGACGAGCTGGACCTCGGGAAACCGTTGACCGCCAACGCTTATCTCGGCGCGTGGGGCGTCGTCGAATGCCTGAACGCGGGTGCCGACGTCGTCGTCACCGGCCGCGTCACCGACGCTTCGGTGATCGTCGGCCCGGCCGCCGCGCACTACGGCTGGGCCCGCGACGACTTCGACGCCCTCGCCGGCGCCGTCGCGGCCGGGCACGTCATCGAATGCGGCGCCCAGGCAACCGGCGGCAACTACGCGTTCTTCACCGAACACTCCCTCGGCGTGCCGGGCTTCCCGATCGCCGAGATCGAGGCCGACGGCTCCAGCGTCATCACCAAGCACCCGGGCACCGGGGGAGTGGTGAACACCGGCACGGTCAAGGCGCAGCTGCTGTACGAGATCACCGGCGCGCGCTACGCCGGACCCGATGTGACCACCCGGTTCGACACGCTGTCGTTGTCGGACGACGGGCCCGACCGCGTCCGCATCTCCGGCGTCCGCGGGGAAGCGCCGCCGCCAACGCTGAAGGTCGCGCTGAACACGCTCGGCGGGTTCCGCAACGAAACGACGTTCGTCCTCACCGGACTCGACATCGAGGCGAAAGCCGCGCTGGTGCAGGAACAGCTCGAAGCGTCCTTGAAGGACCGGCCGCCCGCCGACGTCCGGTGGACCCTCGCCCGCACCGACCACACCGACGCCGACACCGAGCAGACGGCCAGCGCGCTGCTGCACGTCGCCGTGAAGGACGCCGACCCGAAGGTCGCCGGGCGCGCGTTCACCGGCGCCGCCATCGAGCTGGCGCTGGCGAGCTACCCGGGCTTCCACGTCACCGCGCCACCCTCGGACGCCTCGCCGTACGGCGTCTACACGGCGGCTTACGTAGCCGCGGAGAAGGTGCCGCACGTCGCCGTGCTGCCGGACGGGATGCGGGTCGACATAGCGCCCTCGACGTCCACTCAGGACTTGTCCGATGTGGACGAGCCCGCGCTGCCCGAACCCCTGGACCACGGGCCGGTGCGCCGTGTCCCCCTGGGCACGATCGCCGGCGCCCGCAGCGGGGACAAGGGCGGCAACGCCAACCTCGGCGTCTGGGTGCGGTCCGAAGAGGCCTGGCGGTGGCTCGTGCACCGGCTGACCGTGGCCGAGTTCAAGCTCCTGCTGCCCGAGACCGCCGACCTGCCGGTGACGCGCTACCTGCTGCCCAACCTGTGGGCGATGAACTTCGTCGTCGAAGGCATCCTCGGCGAGGGCGTCGCGTCGCAGGCGCGGTTCGACCCGCAGGCCAAGGCCTTCGGCGAGTGGCTGCGCTCCCGTGAAATCGACGTTCCCGAGGTGCTCCTGTGACCGACCCCTTCCGGACGCCCGAGCGCGCCGAGCTGCGCAAGACCGTGCGCAGGTTCGTCGAGCAGGAGGTGCTGCCGCACCTCGACGACTGGGAGCGGGCCGGCGAGCTGCCGCGCGACCTGCACCGCAAGGCCGGTGAGCTGGGCCTGCTCGGCGTGGCCTTCCCCGAGGAGATCGGCGGGGGAGACGGCAACTACCTCGACGCGCTGGTCGTCGCCGAGGAGATACACTACGCGGGCGGCTCCGGCGGGCTCTTCGCGTCGCTGTTCACCTGCGGCATCGCCGTGCCGCACATCGCCGAGGCGAACGACCCGGTCCAGCTCGAACGCTGGGTCCGCCCGACGCTGGCCGGCGACAAGATCGGTTCGCTGGCCGTCACCGAACCGGACGGCGGCTCCGACGTCGCCGGGATCCGGACCACCGCCGTCCGCGAGGGCGACGAGTACGTCGTCAACGGCGCCAAGACGTTCATCACCTCCGGCTGCCGCGCGGACTTCGTGACGACGGTCGTGCGCACCGGCGGCGACGGCGCCCACGGGCTTTCGCTGATCGTCGTCGAGCGCGGGACGCCCGGGTTCACCGTCTCCCGCAAGCTGGAGAAGATGGGCTGGCTCTGCTCCGACACCGCCGAACTGTCCTACGTGGACGTCCGGGTACCGGTCGAGAACCTGGTCGGCGCCGAGAACAGCGGCTTCGCGCAGGTGGCCACCCAGTTCGTCACCGAACGGCTTTCCCTCGCGGTGCAGGCGTACGCGCACGCCCAGCGGGCCCTCGACCTGACGCTGGACTGGTGCCGGCTGCGCGAGACGTTCGGCCGGCCGCTCATCTCGCGGCAGGTCGTGCAGCACAAGCTCACCGAGATGGCGCGCAAGGTCGACGTCGCGCGGACCTACACCCGGCAGGCCGCGATCCGGCACGTCTCGGGCGAAGAGGTCATCGCCGAAGCCTGTTTCGCCAAGAACACCGCCGTCGAAGCCGCCGAGTGGGTGGTCAACGAGGCCGTCCAGCTGCACGGCGGGCTCGGCTACATGCGCGAGTCCGAAGTGGAGCGCCACTACCGCGACGTCCGGATCCTCGGCATCGGCGGCGGCACCACCGAGATCCTCACCGGCCTGGCCGCGAAGCGATTGGGATACACCTCGTGACTACTTTGAGGTCCACAGTGGACACGCGGGCCGCCGAGTTCGGCGCGAACCGCGAGGCGATGCTGGAGAAGCTCGCCGAGATCGACGCCGAGCAGGCCAAGGCCGTCGCGGGCGGCGGCGAGAAGTACGTCGAGCGCCACCGCAAGCGCGGCAAGCTCCTCGCCCGCGAGCGGATCGAGCTGCTGCTCGACCAGGACTCGCCGTTCCTGGAGCTCTCGCCGTTGGCCGCCTGGGGCACCGACTACCGCGTCGGCGCGAGCCTGGTGACCGGCATCGGGGTCGTCGAGGGCGTCGAGTGCCTGATCTCCGCCAGCGACCCGACGGTCAAGGGCGGCGCCAGCAACCCGTGGACCACGAAGAAGAGCTTCCGGGCCGCGGACATCGCCGCGCAGAACCGGCTGCCGTCGATCAACCTCGTCGAGTCCGGCGGCGCGGACCTGCCGACGCAGAAGGAGATCTTCATCCCCGGCGGGCGGATCTTCCGCGACATCACGCGGGCCTCGGCCGCGGGGTGCCCGACGGTCGCGCTGGTGTTCGGCAACTCCACCGCCGGTGGCGCGTACCTGCCGGGCATGTCGGACTACGTCGTGATGGTCAAGGAACGTGCAAAGGTGTTCCTCGGCGGGCCGCCGCTGGTCAAGATGGCGACCGGCGAGGAGTCCGACGACGAGTCGCTCGGCGGCGCCGAAATGCACGCGCGGACGTCCGGTCTGGCCGACTACCTGGCCGTCGACGAGCAGGACGCGATCCGCCTGGGCCGGAACATCATCAAGCGGCTCAACTGGACCAAGCAGGGGCCGACGCCGAAACCGGACTACGCCGAACCGCTGTACGACGCCGAGGACCTGCTCGGCATCGTGCCGACCGACCTCAAGGTGCCCTTCGACCCGCGCGAGGTCATCGCCCGCGTCGTCGACGGCTCCGACTTCGACGAGTTCAAGCCGCTGTACGGCTCTTCGCTCGTCACGGGCTGGGCGAGCATCCACGGCTACCCGGTCGGCGTCCTCGCCAACGCCCAGGGCGTGCTGTTCGGCGAGGAGTCGCAGAAGGCCGCGCAGTTCATCCAGCTGGCCAACCAGATCCACACGCCGCTGGTGTTCCTGCACAACACGACCGGCTACATGGTCGGCAAGGAGTACGAGCAGAGCGGCATCATCAAGCACGGCGCGATGATGATCAACGCGGTGTCGAACTCGAAGGTGCCGCACCTGTCCGTCCTCATGGGAGCGTCCTACGGCGCCGGCCACTACGGGATGTGCGGCCGGGCCTACGACCCCCGCTTCCTGTTCGCCTGGCCGAGCGCGAAGTCCGCGGTGATGGGCCCGGCGCAGCTGGCCGGCGTGCTGTCCATCGTGGCCCGCGCGGCGGCCGAAAGCCGGGGCCAGGAGTACAACGAGGAGCACGACAAGGCCATGCGCGCCATGGTGGAAGGCCAGATCGAAGCCGAGTCGATGCCGATGTTCCTCTCCGGCATGCTCTACGACGACGGCATCATCGACCCGCGCGACACCCGCACCGTGCTGGGCCTGAGCCTGTCCGCGATCCACAATGGACCAGTGAAGGGCGCCGAGGGCTTCGGCGTCTTCCGGATGTGAGTGAGCGATGATCCAGAACCTGCTGGTCGCCAACCGCGGCGAGATCGCCCGCCGCGTCTTCCGCAGCTGCCGTGACGCCGGGATCGGCACGGTGGCGGTGTTCTCCGACGCCGATGCCGCCGCGCCGCACACCCTCGAGGCCGACGCGGCCGTCCGGTTGCCCGGCAACGCGCCTTCGGAGACCTACCTCCGGGCCGAGCTGCTGGTCAAGGCCGCGGCCGACACCGGCGCCGACGCCGTCCACCCGGGCTACGGCTTCCTGTCCGAGAACGCCGCTTTCGCCCGCGCCGTGCTCGACGCCGGGCTGACGTGGGTCGGGCCGCCGCCGGAGGCCATCGAGACCATGGGCTCCAAAGTGGAGTCCAAGCGGCTGATGGCCGCGGCCGGGGTCCCGGTGCTGTCCGAACTGGACGCGGCTTCGGTGACCGAAGACGACCTTCCGTTGCTGGTCAAGGCGTCCGCGGGTGGCGGTGGCCGTGGGATGCGCGTGGTCCGCTCCCTCGACGAGCTGGCCGAGGCGGTGGAAGGCGCCAGTGCGGAGGCCGGGTCCGCGTTCGGCGACCCGACCGTCTTCTGCGAGCGGTACCTGGAGACCGGCCGCCACATCGAGGTCCAGGTGCTCGCCGACACCCACGGCACGGTGTGGGCGGTGGGGGAGCGGGAGTGCTCCATCCAGCGTCGCCACCAGAAAGTCGTCGAGGAAGCGCCGTCACCGTTCGTCGACGCGGCGATGCGCGAGGAGCTGTTCGACGCCGCGCGCAAGGCCGCCAAGGCCATCGACTACGTCGGGGCGGGCACGGTCGAGTTCCTCGCTGGACCCGACGGCCGGTTCTACTTCCTCGAGATGAACACCCGGCTGCAGGTCGAACACCCGGTCACCGAGAACGTCACCGGGCTCGACCTCGTCGCACTGCAGCTGCGGATCGCCGAGGGCGAGCGGCTCCCGGCCGACCCGCCGCCGACCGTCGGGCACTCCATCGAGGTCCGGCTCTACGCCGAAGACCCGGCGGCCGGGTGGCAGCCGCAGAGCGGCACGCTCCACACGTTCGAAGTGCCCGATGTGGACCGTTCCTTCGAACACGGACCCGGCCTCAGGCTCGACTCCGGCTTCGAGACCGGCTCGGTGGTGGGTGTCCACTACGACCCGATGCTCGCCAAGGTCATCACGTGGGCGCCGACGCGCGCCGAGGCGGCCCGGCGGCTCGCCAAGGCCCTCGCCGCGTCGAAGATCCACGGCGTCGTCACCAACCGCGACCTGCTGGTGAACATCCTGCGGCACGAGGCTTTCCTGGCGGGGGAGACCGACACGGCGTTCTTCGACCGCCACGGCCTCGACACCCTCGCCGCGCCGCTGGCCACGCCCGACACCGAACGGCTGTCCGCCCTCGCGGCGGCCCTCGCCGACGCGGCGGGCAACCGGGCGCGAGCCACCACGCAGGGCCGGTTGCCGAGTGGCTGGCGCAACGTCCGCTCGGCCGGGCAGCGCAAGGCCTTCACGGTCGCGGATCGCGCGTACGAAGTGGTCTATTCGCTGACCCGCGACGGCTTGCGGGCCGAAGGCTTCGAGGCCGACCTGGTCACGGCCGAGCCGGGGCGGGTCGTGCTGGACGTCGGCGGCGTGCGGCGCGCGTTCGACGTCGCCCGGCACGACGGGGTGTCCTACGTGGACTCCGTGCTCGGTTCGGTGGCGCTGAAGGCCGAGCCGCGGTTCGCCGACCCGGACGCCGCCCTCGCGGCGGGGTCGCTGGTCGCGCCGATGCCGGGCACCGTCGTGCGGCTCGCCGTCCAGGCCGGGGACCCGGTCAAGGCGGGCGACCCGTTGCTGTGGCTCGAAGCGATGAAGATGGAACACCGGATCGCCGCCCCCGCCGACGGCGTGGTGGCGGAACTGCCGGTGACAGTGGGACAGCAGGTCGAAGTGGGCACGATCCTCGCGGTGGTGGGAGAAGCAGAATGAACGCGATGAACTTCATCGAGCCGGAGGAGCGGATCGCGCTCCGCAAGGCTGTCGCCGAGTTGGGCGCCAAGTACGGGCACGAGTACTACGCGAAGAAGGCCCGCGCGGACGAGAAGACGCACGAACTCTGGGACGAGGCCGGCCGGCTGGGCTACCTCGGCGTCAACATCCCCGAGGAGTACGGCGGCGGGGGCGCGGGCATCGCCGACCTCGCCGCGGTGCTCGAAGAACTCGCCGCCGTGGGCTCGCCGCTGCTGCTCATGGTCGTCTCGCCGGCGATCTGCGGCACCGTCATCTCCCGCTTCGGCACCGATGAGCAGAAGAAGCAGTGGCTGCCCGGCATCGCCGACGGCACCAAGCGGATGGTCTTCGCGATCACCGAGCCGGACGCCGGGTCGAACTCGCACAAGATCACCACCACCGCCAAGCGCGACGGCGACGGCTGGGTCCTCAGTGGACGCAAGGTCTACATCTCCGGCGTCGACGAGGCCGACGCGGTGCTCGTCGTCGGCCGCACGGAGGACTCCAAGACCGGCCGGCTCAAGCCCGCGCTGTTCATCCTGCCGACCGGCACCGAGGGCTTCGAGTACACGAAGATCCCGATGGACATCGTCGCGCCGGAGAACCAGTTCTCGCTGTTCCTCGACGATGTCAAGCTCCCGGCCGAAGCGCTGGTCGGCGAGGAGGACGCGGCCATCGCGCAGCTGTTCGCGGGCCTCAACCCCGAACGCATCATGGGCGCGTCGTTCTCCCTCGGCATCGCCCGGTACGCGCTCTCGAAGGCCGTCGGCTACGCGAACGAACGCCAGGTCTGGGGCGCCCCGATCGGCAGCCACCAAGGCCTCGCCCACCCCCTCGCGGAGATCAAGATCGAGCTGGAGCTGGCGAAGCTGATGACGCAGAAGGCCGCGTCGCTCTACGACTCCGGCGACGACTTCGGCGCGGGGGAGTCGGCCAACATGGCCAAGTACGCCGCCGCCGAGGTGGCCATCCGCGCGACCGACCAGGCCGTGCAGACGCACGGCGGCAACGGCCTCGCCACCGAGTACGGCCTCGGCACGCTGGTCACGGCGGTGCGGCTGGGCCGGATCGCGCCGGTCAGCCGCGAAATGGTGCTCAACTTCGTCGGCCAGCACAGCCTCGGCCTCCCCAAGTCCTACTAGGAGGATCGCTATGTCTACATTGGACGGCAAGACGATCCTGATGTCCGGCGGCAGCCGCGGCATCGGCGAGGCGATCGCGCTGCGGGCGGCCGCCGACGGGGCGAACGTCGCGCTGCTGGCCAAGACGGCCGAGCCGCACCCGAAGCTGCCCGGCACGATCTACACCGCGGCCGAAGCGATCGAGAAGGCGGGCGGGCACGCGCTGCCGATCCTCGGCGACGTCCGCGACGACGACGGGGTCGCCGCCGCGGTGGCGAAGACGGCCGAGCAGTTCGGCGGCATCGACATCGTCGTGAACAACGCCAGCGCGATCGACCTGACCCCGACCGACCAGGTCAGCATGAAGCGCTACGACCTGATGCAGGACATCAACGCGCGCGGCACGTTCCTGCTGTCCAAACTGGCCATCCCGCACTTGAGAAACGCCGCGAACGCGCACATCCTGACGCTGTCGCCGCCGATCAGCCTCGACGAGAAGTGGTTCACCGCCGGGCACCTCGCCTACAGCATCGCGAAGTACTCGATGAGCCTGGTGACCGTCGGGCTCGCCGCCGAACTCAAGAAGGACGGCATCGCGGCGAACTCGCTGTGGCCGCGCACCACGATCGACACCGCGGCGATCCGCAACGTCGTCGGGGCGGAACTGGCCTCGCGCAGCCGGACGCCGGAGATCATGGCCGACGCCGCGTACGCGATCCTGACCAAGCCGAGCCGGGAGGTCACCGGGAACTTCTTCCTCGACGACGAGGTGCTGCGGGCCGAAGGCGTCACCGACTTCGCGAAGTACCGCGTCGGCGACACCGCGGAGGACGACCTGCAGCTCGACTTCTGGGTCGAACCGGCTTGACCGGCGTCCGCGAACCCCAGCAGGAACGCAGCCGCACCACGCGGCGGCGGCTGATCGAGGCCGCGCTCGACGGGTTCGCCGTGCGCGGCTGGCACGGCGTCACGGTGGCCGGGATCGCCGAACGCGCCGGTGTCTCGCGCGGCGCGGCCCAGCACCACTTCCCGACGCGGGAGGACCTCGTCGTGGCGGCGGTCGACCTGCTCGGCCAGGCGCAGATCGACGAGCTGCGCGCGCAGGCCGCCGACCTGCCGAGCGGGCCGTCGCGCACCGAGCGCGTCGTCGAGATGGTGCTGAACCTCTACACCGGGCCGCTGTTCCGGGCGGCCCTGCAGCTGTGGGCGGTCGCGGCGACCGACGAGGCACTGCGGGACGTGCTCGTGCCCTTGGAGGCGCGGGTCGGCCGCGAGGCGCACCGGGTGGCGGTCGAGCTCCTCGGCGTCGACGAGTCCCGGCCGGGCGTGCGCGAACTGGTCCAGGCCACCCTCGACCTGGGCCGCGGGCTGGGCCTGGCGAACCTGCTCACCGACGACGCGCGCCGCCGCAAGCAGATCGTCAGGGAGTGGGCGCGGACGCTGGAGCTGCGGCTCGGGTGAGCCGGTCCAGCGCCGCCCGGCTCCGCTCGTCGGCGGCGCGGTGGATCACCAGCAGCTGGTCCGGGTCCTGGACCGGCCGCAGCGTCTCGAACTGCAGCGTGAGGACGCCGGCCTCGGGGTGCCGCACGACCTTGCGCCCGCGGCCGTTGACCTTGACGTCCTGGCCGGCCCACAGCCGCGCGAACTCCGCGTTCTCGATGGTCAGTTCCTCGATGAGGCCGGTCAGCGCCCGGTCGTCCGGGTGCGCGGCCCAGGCGGCGCGCAGGTGGGCGATCCCTTCCCGCACCACGGTTTCCCGGTCGACGTAGAACTCGCGCACCCGCGGGTGCATCAGGCACAGCCACATCGCGTTGCGCCGCGCAGGTGGCAGCGCGGCGAAGTCCACCAGCAGCCGCGCCATCTCGGGGTTCCAGGCCAGGACGTCGTAGCGGTGGTTGAGGAGCATGGCCGGCAGCGGGGACAGGTCGGCGACCAGCCCGGCCAGCGGCGGGGGCGCGGCGGTGGCGAGCTCGCCGCCGGCACGCGGGCGCTGCCGGGTCAGGTCGAAGAGGTAGGCGCGTTCGTCGGGGGCCAGCCGCAGCGCCCCGGCCAGCGCCTCCACGACGTCCGCCGAAGGCCGCAGCCCGCGGGCCTGTTCCAGCCGGACGACGTAGTCGACGCTGATCCCGGCCAGCTCGGCGACGTCTTCGCGGCGCAGTCCCGGCGTCCGCCGGCGGGGCGGCAGGCCGAAGTCCCGCGGGTCCAGGCGTTCCCGCCGGGTCCGCAGGAACGCGGCGAGCTCCGCGGTGGGGGTCGTCATGATCGCTGCAACAGCCGGGGTGGGACTCGTGTTCCCAGGAAGTCCTTTCCCTTACCACCGCCGGGGCGAGAGCGGAGACTCACCGCCCATGGCATTGACACTGGACACCTACCGGCTGCTGGGCCGGTCCGGGCTGCGGGTTTCCCCGCTGGCGCTGGGCACGGCGACGTTCGGCACCGAATGGGGCTGGGGCGCGGAAAAGGCCGAGGCGCGCAAGCTGTTCGACACCTACGTCGAGCGCGGCGGCAACTTCATCGACACGGCGAACACCTACACCGACGGCAGCGCCGAACGTCAGCTGGGTGAGTTCGCCCGCGACCACCGCGAAAGCCTCGTGCTGGCCACGAAGTACACGACGCTGCGCCGGCCCGGCGACCCGAATTCGTCGGGTGCCCACCGCAAGAGCCTGGTCGCGTCGGTGGACACCAGTCTGCGGCGGCTGGACACGGACTACCTCGACCTGCTGTTCCTGCACGTGTGGGACTTCACGACGCCGGTCGAGGAGATCCTGCGTGGTCTGGACGACCTGGTCCGCCGCGGCAAGGTGCTGTACGTGGCGATCTCGAACGCCCCGGCGTGGGAGGTCTCGCGCATGCAGGCGATCGCCGACCTGCGCGGCTGGTCACCGCTGATCGCGCTGCAGGTCGAGTACAACCTGATCAACCGGGCCGCGGAACGCGACCTGATCCCGATGGCGCGGACGATGGGGCTGGGGGTGACGCCGTATTCGCCGCTGGCGGGCGGCCTGCTGACCGGCAAGTACCGTGCCGGTGCCGGTTCGGGCGCCCGCGAGAGCTTCAACGCGGGGCTGGGCATGGTCACCGAGCGGAACCTCGCCATCGCGGACGTCGTCACGGAGGTGGCGGACGAGCTGGGGCACACGCCGGCGCAGGTCGGATTGGCCTGGACCCTGCAGAACCCGGGCGTGACGGCGTCGATCATCGGGGCGCGGACTCCGGAGCAGCTGGAGGGGAACTTGGGGGCGTTGGAGGTCGAGTTCGGCGAGGCTCAGCTGGCCCGGCTCGAGGAGGCGAGTGCGATCGACCTCGGCTATCCGCACGACCTGCTGGCCGGCGACCACATCCGGGCGGTGATGCGCGGGGACCTGAAGCTCGAAGGCCGGCGCTGACCGCCGGCCGGGTGCCCAGGCGATGCCCGGCACCCGGCCGTGCGCCCGCCCTACTGGCAGCCGACGAACTCGCTGGTGATCGCCGCGATGCTCGGGCCGGTGCTGTCGTAGCTGATCTGGAGGTTCTCTTCGTTGCGGACGCACAGCTGCGTCTGCCGGCCCACCGCGGGATAGATCGTCCGCTGCTCGCCTGCGGCCAGCACCGCCGTGCCGTTGCTGTCGTGGTAGTAAAAGCCGCCGTCGATCTTGTAGTCGAGCTGCCACTCGACCGTGCGCGCGCTCGTGGCCGTGTTGATCAGCCCGAGGTAGCCGAGCACGTTGCACTTCGTGCTGTCGCAGTTCCAGCGGAAGCAGACCTGGTAGCGGATCTTGCCGTGCGAGAGCGTGCCCGAGCACTTCGGCGACACGGCGACCGCGAGCGGTGCGGCGCCGGGGGCCGACGCGTGCGCCACGGTCGCGGAGAACAGCAGACTGGGGGCGAGGGCCGTGCAGAGCAACGTGAACATCGTCAGGGTGCGCTTGAGCATGGGGCTCCTCCGGAGGTCGATGACACCACCCTCACGCCCGGACGCGCCCGGCGGTTTAGCGACCGCTCGCCGCGACCGTCGCACCGCTCGTCGACACCGATCGGGACCCATCGGAACCTCGATCTGCTCCGAACCGTCATAGTGTCGTAAGTAACACAATCGGCCCAACGGGCGAATGACCATACGTAGCAAGACCGCAGAGGAAGGCAGTCCGGTGTCCGGTTCAGGAGTCGAGCTCACCCACCGCGCGATGGCGATGCTGAAGGCGGTGGCCGCTGGACGTGCGCAGATGTCGTGCAGCTGCGAGCCCGACCTCTTCATCGACGGATTCGCGTGCTGCGATCAGATGACGGCCCACGCGCTCGCCCACGGCGGCTACCTGCGTCCCGCCGTCGAGGCCGCCACCGGGCGCGTCCCGGCCGAACTGACCGAGGCCGGGCGCGCCGCGCTGGAGATCACCGTCGCCGCCTGAGCTTCCGCACGTGCGTCACGCACCGTCGCTGTTCGCTCAGGTGTTCGATTCGCCGTCCCGCCGGGTGAGCACCCGGGCCTCGCCTTCGGTGACGGCGACCGTGTGCTCGGAGTGAGCCGTGCGGGAGCCGTCGGCCGACCGGATGGTCCAGCCGTCGGGGTCGTAGACGATCCGGTCGGTCGTGCGGGCGAACCAGGGTTCGAGCGCGAGCGTCAGGCCCGGCCGCAGCTTCATTCCGCGGCCGGCGGTGCCCTTGTTGGGAACGTGCAGGTCCTCGTGCATCGTGCGGCCGATGCCGTGCCCGCCGAACTCGGTGTTGACCGGGTAGCCGTACTCCGCGGCCACTGCCCCGATCGCCGCGGAGATGTCGCCCAGCCGGTTGCCCGCGCGCGCCGCGCCGATCGCCGCCTCCAGGGCTTCCTCGGTGGCGCGGATGATCCGCAGGTCCTCCTCGGCGGGCGTGCCGACGATGACCGTGCGGGCCGAGTCGGCCGCCCAGCCGTCGATGCTGACCGCGAGGTCGGCGGTGAGCACGTCGCCGTCGCGCAGCACGTAGTCGTGCGGCAGGCCGTGGAGGACGGCGTCGTTGACCGACAGGCAGATCACGTTGCGGAACGGGCCCTTGCCGAAGGACGGCGCGTAGTCCCAGTAGCACGACTCCGCGCCGCGCCGCTTGATCATCCCGCGTGCGTGGTGCTCGAGGTCCATCAGGTTGACGCCCACGTCGGCGAGCCGGCCGACCTCGGTGAGGATCTCGGCGACGAAGCGGCCGGTCACGTGCATGCGGTCCACTTCCGCGGGCGACTTCAGTTCGATCACGAAAACCTCGCGTCCCCAAGAGTCGGTATAGTTATACCGGAACGGTAGCACGTCCCCGGTATAGGAATACCAGTCCGGCACACGAGGCCCCGAAAGCCGTCCGACCTGGCAGGCTTGGGCCATGGCGGAACCCCCACCACCGGTCGACGACGAGGCGACGGTCTTCCTCCCCAGCGAACTGCGCGGCGCCCACTGGCCGACCCGCGACCCCGACGTCTCCCGGCGGCCCTACGACGAGTTCGCCACCCAGATCGTCGCGCGGCCGCCCGCGTCGCCCGTCAGCGCCGGCCGCGGCGAGGGCGCCGGCTCGTCGCTGGCCCGCTCCAGCGGCCGGATGGCGGTCGCCTCCACCGTCAGCCGGATCACCGGGTTCGTCGCGAAGCTGCTGCTGGCCGCCGTCGTCGGCACCGGGGTCGTCAACGACTCCTTCACCGTCGCGAACACCCTGCCCAACATCGTCTTCGAACTGCTCTTCGGCGGCGTGCTCGCCAGCGTCGTCGTGCCGCTGCTGGTCCGCTCGCAGGACGACCCGGACGGCGGCCGCGCCTACACGCAGCGGCTGATCACGATGGGGCTGGTGCTGCTCACCGTCGGCACGGCGGTCGCGGTGGCGATCGCGCCGCTGTTCACCACGCTCTACGTCGACAAATCGTCTCCGACGGCCAACCCGGGGCTGACGACCGCGCTCGCGTACCTGCTGCTGCCGCAGATCCTCTTCTACGGCCTCTTCGCGCTGCTTTCGGCGATCCTCAACGCCCAGAACGTCTTCGGGCCGCCGGCCTGGGCGCCGGTGCTGAACAACGTCGTCGTCACCGGCACGCTCGTCGTGTTCGCCGTCGTGCCGGGGGAGCTGACGCTCGACCCGGTCCGGATGAGCGACCCGAAGCTGCTGGTCCTCGGCCTCGGCACCACGCTCGGCATCGTCGTGCAGGCCGTCGTGCTGATCCCCGCGTTGCTGCGCACCGGGTTCCGGTTCCGCTGGCGCTGGGGCTTCGACCCGCGGATCAAGGAGTTCGGCGGGCTCGCCGCGTGGATCCTCGGCTACGTCGTGATCAGCCACGTCGGGTTCGTCGTCACCACCCGCGTGCTGACGCACGGCAGCAGCGGTGGCGTCACGGCCTACAGCTACGCGTCCCTGCTCTTCCAGCTCCCGTACGGGATCCTCGGCGTTTCGCTGCTGACCGCGTTGATGCCGCGGATGAGCCGCGCGGCCGCCGACGGCGACACGGTCTCGCTCGTCGGCGACCTCTCGCTCGCCTCCCGCATGTCGACGGTGCTGTTCGTGCCGATCTCCGCCGTGCTGGCCGTCGTCGGCACGCCGGTCGGCATCGCGATCTTCACGTGGGGCCGCGGCACCCTCGAGGACGCCGAGCGGCTCGGCCAGACGCTCGCCGTCTCCGCCGTCGGGCTGCTGCCGTTCGCCCTGGTCATGTTGCAGCTGCGGGTGTTCTACGCGATGAAGGACGCCCGCACGCCGACGCTGATCATGCTCGTGATGACCGCGGTCAAGATCCCGTTGCTGCTGCTGTGCCGCGGGCTGCTCGACGGCGAGCACGTCGTCTACGGCGTGATGCTCGTCAACGGCGCCGGGTTCGTCGTCGGCGCCGTCCTCGGCCAGGTGTGGCTGTGGGTCCGGCTCGGGCACCTGCGCAGCAAGCGGTCCCTGCGGGTCGGGCTGATCACCCTGTCGGTCAGCGCGCTCGGCGTCGGGGCGGCGGTGCTGGCCGGCTACGCCGTACCCGGCTCCCTCGGCCCGATCGCGGGCGCGTGGGTGAAACTGCCGGTCCAGACCTTGCTGGGGATGGCCGTCCCGTTCGGCTTGCTGGCGCTGCTCAAGCTCCCGGAGTTCACCCCGGTGACCCGGCGGGTGGCCGGTCTCCGGCGGCGGTTCGCCTCTCGTTGACGACTACGGCCGGAAACGCGATCCGGATGTCTCGAAACGGTAACGAGACCGCTGCGATCAGCGCGTTTACATTTCCGGCGCGGCTTCCTAATATCCACCCGATCGGCGATGGGGTGGAGGTTCGTGCATGACGCGCAGGGCGCGCAGGCGGCGGGACCGGGTTTCGGTCGACGAACTGCTGCAGCAGGCCGGGCTGCGCCCGAGGCGGCCCGGCTCGCGGTCGGCCGAGACGGCGGCCCGGCGCGACCCCGGCGACGAGCCGCGCGGTGCGGCGGGGAGGCTCGCGCTGGCGTCGGCGGTGCTGGTGGTGCTGGGCGGGCTGGTGGTCGTCCTGGCGTCGCGGCCCGAGCCCGTCCCGGGGACCACGCAGTTCCCGCAGCTGCAGCCGGCGACCGGCGTCCCGACGTCGACGGCGGTCGCGGCGCCCACGCAGACGACCACGCCGTCCCCGGTGGTGATGCACGCGCGCAAGACGCCGACCCCCACGCCCACGGTGACGGTCGAGCTGCCGCCGTCGCCGACGACCACGGTCACCCTGCCGTCGTCCACAGCGGACTGGAGCCGCTGCACCCCCTACGGCTGCCGGCGCGACGGCACGCCGGTGCGCTGACGGCGCAGCAGGAGGTACGTGCCGGCGGCGAGCACGAACCCGGCGGCGAACGTCAGGTCGCCGGTGCCGGGCACCGCCTTCGGGATCGGCGCGGTGTAGAGGGCCTGGTTCGCGAACAGCCCGACGGACACCACCAGCCCGACCAGGAACGCGGTGAACCCGGCGACGTTGCGGTGGCCCTTGTCGAAGAGCAGGTCGCCGAACTCCGTGCCGCGGCGCAGGTGGTGGTCGGCCAGCAGCACGCCGAGCCACGGGCCGATCCAGTAGGCGATCACGAGCAGGAAGTTCTCGTACGCGTGCCCGGCGTCGGCGAGCCCGAGCCACGCCAGCACGAACCCGACCGCGCCGAACGCCACCGCGACGACGGCGCGGCGCCAGGCCAGCGGCAACCGGACGCCGAGCGCGAGGAAGGCGAGCGCGCCCGAGTAGACGTTGAGGACGTTCGCGGCGACGGCGCCGAGCGTGATCGCCAGCAGCGTCGCGGCGGCGAGGAAACCGGGCAGGTGCCCGGTGAACGCCGTCGTGGGGTTGTCCTCGGCCGGGCCCGCGATGGTCGTCGAGGCGGCGCCGACGAGCATCAGGACGGTCGTCGACAGGAAGAGCCCGCCGCCGGCGTAGAGGCCGATCGCCCGGCGTGACGCGGTTTTCGGCAGGTAACGCGTGTAGTCGGCGGCGTAGGGGTTCCAGCCGGCGGTGTAGCCGAACGCCGTCCCGACGGCGAGCAGGAACCCGCCCACGCTGCCGGAGTTGGTGGTGGCGCCGGACTTCCCGAAGACGACCACGCTCGCGGCGGCGAAGACGACGGCCAGCACGGCGAAGACGTACTTTTCGTACGCCTGAACGAGGTTGTGCCCGAAGAAGGCGACGACGATCTGCAGTGCGACGACGAGTGCGAGGCAGGCGAGCGTCGGGAGCCCGGTGAGGCCGGCGAGCGCGAACGCCCCGCTGACGCTGTTGACGGCGAACCAGCCGACGCCGGCCATGACCGACATGAGCGCGGCGGGCAGCACGTTCCCGCGGTAGCCGAAAGCGGCCCGCCCGAGCACCATCTGCGGCACGCCGTAGCGCGGACCGCGGGCGCTCAGGACGCCGTGGGCGACGGCGCCGAGCCCGTTCCCGACGACCGCGGCGAGCGCGGCCTGGGTGAAGGAGAGCCCGAAGGCGGTGACGGCGAGGACGCCGACGAAGATCGTGGCGAACTCGAGGTTGGGGGAGGCCCAGGTCCAGGCCAGCTGCCGGGGCGTGCCGTGCCGGTCGGCGTCGGCGACGGGCTCGACCCCGCCGGGCTCGACCGCGACGACCTTGTCGCCGTAGGAGTGCTGCTCGGTGGTCGCCATGCGAAGACGGTAGGCGACGAAGATTTCGGCGGTGTGACGGATTCCGCGGGGGTTCCCGACGACGTGAATGACTCATTCCTGTCGCCTGACGACATGAATGAGTCATTCACGTCATCCCGGTCACCGGAACGGGTGCCGCTGACCGGGACCCGGCGAAGGCCCCCTCACCGGCCCCGATGCCGGTGAGAGGGCCTCCGACAGCCCCACTACGGGTCTCGCGTCAGCCGGCGTACCCGGCGACGATCTTCGTGAACGCGTACTTGTCCTGCGTGATGCCGCTGCACTCGCCGCCGCCGCTGCAGTCGCGGTTGGTGGCCCAGAACGTGAAGCGGGCGAGGTGGTGGCTCGCCGCGTAGCCGCGGATGGAGTTGAAGTTCGCCACCGTGACCGTCTCGCCCGCGTTGTCGGTCTTGCCGTTCATCGAGGAGAGGCCGCTGTGCCGGTAGGCGGTGTCGTCGTTCCAGCCGAACGTGGTCTTGAGCTGGTTCTTCAGCCCGTCGACCGCGGACTTCGTCAGGGCGGCCATGTCGCCGCCGCTGGAGAAGTCGAACGGCATGACCGACCAGACGTCGACCGGGGCGCCGATCGCCTTGGCCTGGTTGATCAGGCGCTTGCCCCACGAGTCGGGGCCGGTCGTGGTGGTGCCGATGGTGATGACGACCTTCAGGTTCGGGTTCTTCTGCTTGGTCAGCTTCACCGCGTTGAGGATGCGGTCCTGCACCGTGTTGTTCTGGAACTCGTCGGTGTTCTCGATGTCGAGGTCGATCGCCTTGAGGCCGTAGGCGTCGATCACCTTCTGGTATGCGCCCGCCAGCGCCGAGGCCGACGTGCACTTGGAGCCCAGCTTCGTGCCGGACCAGCCGCCGAAGGAGGGGATCACGTCCCCGCCCGCGTTGCGGATGTTCTGGATCATCGTCTTGTCGGAGCCGGTCAGCGAGCGGCTGCCGTCCCACTTCGGGTTGCAGGTGCCGTCCGACAGGACGAACGCGAGGGTAAACGCTTTCACGCCGGTCGCGGACATCGCCGCGGTCGGGCTGGTCTGGCCGCCCCACTGGTACAGGTACGGGGACGCGAGCACCGGGTCGACCGCGGCCATGGCCTGCGGGGCGAGACCGACCGCCGTCGCCAGGGCGGCCGATGCCGCGAGCGCGAGGGTCACCAGACGGCGCACTGATTGCATGGGGGTCCTCCAATGTGCGAGTGGAGCACCTCCGGTTTGAGGCGGCGGGATCATCCCGGGAGGAGCGGTGTGTGCCACCACACAGTGGACTAGACCAATGTTGCGTGTCAACCCTTCTTCGGTCGGAAAATGACGCACGGTGCGCGCCCGGGTGCCGAGCGTCGGCGGGGGTGAGATTCCCCTGAAGGCGGAGTGACACCGCCCGCCATTCCGGCTACTTTGCCGAAATGGTGGGGGATTCGGTCGCCGCCGGCGGGGGACGCCGCCCGGGCCGGTTCCTGCCCGCCGTCGTGCCGCGGCGTTGGGCGCTCTGGCGGCTGCCGCGTCGCGGCCAGGTCCTCTACCTCGTCGCGATCGACGTCCTCGCCGTCGCCGCCGCCGTGCTCGCGGCGCTGCGGTTCCCGCCGCTCGCCGCCATGCTCACGCCGTTCGCGCTGCTCGGGGGCGGCATGCTGGTCTCGGCCGAGCTCGCCAGGACCGTGGAGCGCCACCGCGAGGACACCCTCCTCGGCCCCGGCGTCGACACGCCGTGGATCTTCGCCGGGGTGCTCGTGCTCCGGCCGGGCCTCGCCGTCGCACTGGTCGTGCTCTCCGCGCTGCACCAGTGGTTCCGGGTCCGCAGAAGACCCGGGTACCGGCAGGTGTTCGGCGCTGCGGCGACGGCGCTGGCCGGTCTCGTCGCCGGCGCGTTCCTCACCGCGACCGGTGTCCGGCCGCTCGGCGAGGTCCTGGACGCCCGCACCGTCGTCCTGCTGACCGTCGCCGGCGTGGTGTTCCTGGCGGTGAACGCCGCGCTCGTCACCGCCGCCGACGGCCCCCGCCGGCTCCGCGCGGCCCTGCCCGGCCACGCCTTCGACGCCGCGATGACGGCGTTCGCCCTGCCGCTCGCCTGGGCCGTGCAGGCCGCGCCGCTGCTGGTCCCGGTGCTGGCCGGCGCCACCGTCGTGCTGCACCGCGGCGGGCTCGGCCACGGCCGCCGCGACCACGTCACCCTCGACCCCGGCACGGGCGTGCTGACCGCGGCGTCGTGGCGCGGCGCCGCCGAAGCCGAACTGGACCGGCTCGGCCGCCACGGCCCCGGCCAAGCGGTGCTGGTGCTCGACCTGGACCACTTCCGCCGGCTCAACGACCGCTACGGCGCCCGCATCGGCGACGCGGTCCTGCGCGCGGTCGCCGACGCCCTGCGCGACGAGGTCCGGGCGGCGGATCTGGTGGGCCGGTCCGGCGGCGAGGAGTTCGCGGTGCTGCTGCCGGGCACCGGCCGCTTCGACGCGATGGCGATCGCCGAGCGGATCCGGCTGCGGGTCGCCTCGACGCTGGTGGCACTGAAGGCGTCCGGCGACGGCCCGCAGTTCGTCGGCGTGACGGTGTCGGTCGGGGTGGCGGTGTGTGCGCCCGGTGCGGAGCTGGCGGAGGCGTTGTCGGCGGCGGAGGCGGCGGTGTTGCGTGCGAAGGCGGCGGGCCGCAATCGGACGATCTGCGCTGAACCGGCGTCGTGATCCTTCCGTTAGGAAAGGCGTACAACCGGGCATACCGCCGGGCGTCTTGAATGGCAGGAAGGCGGCGAGGGGCCGTCGGGGGATTTCAGGGGGAAACAATGCGTTCAGTTCGTCGTGTCGTCGTGGCCGGAACCGGTGTGGCGGCCGCGGTCGTTCTTTCGGCGTGCACCGGTCCGCAGGATGCGCCGGCCGGCGGGCAGGTCGCGACCGCGCCGCCCGCGACGACGACGCCGGCCGCGACCACGGCCGCCGCACCCGCGCAGGCCACGACCTCCGCGCAGGCGGTGAAGCCGGCGCCCACCAAGGTGGGTGCTTGTGCTTCGGCGACCAAGGCCAAGCTGGAAGCCGCGCTGAAGGCGGACGAGAAGGTGTCCGGCGCGCTGATCGTCGACAGCACCGGCCTGCAGCGCATCAAATGCGTCGCGCCCTGGGCCTTCGCGCACTTCTCCAACGAAATCGACGGGGGCAGCATTCTGTTCACCTACCGGAACGGAAACTGGGTTCCGGTGGGCGGCGGCACCGGGGAATTGTGCGAAAAGGTCCCGGCCGCGACCGCGAAGCAAATCTGTTATTGAGCCACCGTGATCGCGTTCAGCTTTTCGCGGAGGTAGTCCGAAGCGATCACTTCCGGGTACGTCGTCCTGCCCAGCGGCGGGGCCAGCGACGTGATCCGCGCGTCGTGGTCGGTCTCGTAGAAGAAGATCAGCGACACCAGGTCTTCGTCCGGGGCGGCGACCGCCGGCGGGAGGACGCGGTGGCGCGTCGACCGCCAGCGGTCGCCCGTCCAGCGCGCCATCAGGTCGCCGATGTTGACCGTGAACGCGTCCGGGTGGAACGGCGCGTCCTCCCATTCGCCGTCGGCGGTGTAGACCTGCAGGCCACCGACGCCGGCCTGGCGGTCGAGCACCGTCACCGTGCCGAAGTCGGTGTGCGGCCCGATCCGGAACTGCTCCGGCTCCGGCGCGCCGACGCGGGTCATCGGCGGGTACCAGTTGATGTTGAACGTGTACGTCGGGTGCGCGGTGTGCCGCGTGAAGTGGTTCTCGGCCAGGCCGAGCGCAGCGGCGCAGATCTCGAGGAGGTGGTCCGACAGCGCGCGCATCCGGCGCATGTACTCCGTCGCCGTCTCGGCGAGGCCCGGGACCTCGACCGGCCAGACGTTGGGCTGGAACCAGAACCCGTCGACCTCGGCGACGCCGACGCCGAGGTCCGCGCCCGCGGAGAACGACTCCTTCAGGTCCGGTGGGGTCTCGGTGCCTTCGGCGTAGCCGTTGGCCTCGACGCCCGGCGGCAGCCAGCCGCGGCCGCCGACGGTGACGGCGTAGCGCTGCTTGACGTCCTCGGGCAGCGCGAAGAACTCCCGCGCCAGCTCACGCGTCCGGTGGCGCAGGTCGTCCGGCACGCCGTGCCCGGTGACCAGCAGGAACCCGGACTCCCGCAGCGCGGCGTCGATGCGCGTCGCCACCTCGGCCCGGCCCTCGGACGTGCCCGCGAACCACGGTGAAAGGTCCACGAGCGGAACGGTTGACGGCATACCGGCTCCTCTAACACTGTCCTATTCGGACTTTTCGACCCCGATGTCTTCGAACCACAGGTCCGGGCGCGCCGCGATGAACTCCGTCATCAGCGCGGTGCAGGCGGGATCGTCGAGCAGGGTGATCTCCACGCCGAGCCCGGCGAGCCAGTCGTGCCCGCCGTGGAACGTCGTCGCCTCGCCGATGATGACGCGCCCGATCCCGAACTGACGGACGAGCCCGGAGCAGTACCAGCACGGCGAAAGCGTGGTGACCATGATGGTGTCGCGGTAGTGCGGGCGGCGGCCGGCGTTGCGGAAGGCCGAGGTCTCCGCGTGCATCGACGGGTCGTCGTCCTGCACCCGCCGGTTGTGCCCGCGGCCGAGCAGCGTGCCCGTGGTGTCGAACAACGCGGCCCCGATCGGGACGCCGCCCTCGGCCTTGCCCAGTTCGGCTTCTTCACGGGCGACGGCCAGCAGGGCGTCCGGGTCGATCGGCATGCGTCACTCTTTCCGCCCGACGCGGTCCGTGGCAAGTGTTTGACGATTCAACTGCACCTTCCGGCGGATCGCGGACCGGAGCTGTCCTCGATGTCTGGCACACTGCGTCCCATGTACGGGACATCGGAACGCCTGCTCAGGCTGCTGTCGCTGCTGCAGGCCCGCCGCGACTGGCCGGGCGCGGACCTCGCGTCGCGCCTGGAGGTCGACGTCCGCACGATCCGCCGCGACGTCGAGCGCCTGCGGTCCCTGGGGTACCCGGTGCACGCGACGCCCGGCGTCGCCGGCGGCTACCGGCTCGGCGCGGGGGCGGCGCTGCCGCCGTTGCTGCTGGACGACGACGAGGCGGTCGCGGTGGCGGTCGGCCTGCGCACGGCGGCGAACGGCACGGTCAGCGGCATCGAGGAGACGTCGGTGCGCGCGCTGGCGAAGCTGGAGCAGGTGCTCCCGGCGCGGCTGCGGCCGCGGGTGGGCGCGTTGGGCGCGGCGACGGTGTCGCTCCCGGGCGGCGGCCCGGTGGTGGACGCGTCGGTGCTGACGGCGATCGCGGCGGCCTGCCGCGACCACGAGCGGCTGCGGTTCCCCTACGGCGACCGCGCCGGCACCGAGACCGAGCGGTCGGTCGAGCCGCTGCGGCTGGTCCACACGGGACGACGGTGGTACCTGGTCGCCTACGACCTGGACCGGGCCGGCTGGCGTACGTTCCGCGTGGACCGGATCACCGCCGTGCCGGCGCCGAGCTTCCGGTTCACGCCCCGTGAGCCGCCGGCCGAGGACCTGGCGGCGTACGTGTCGCGGCAGATCTCGTCGGCGCCGTACCCGCACCAGCTCGTGCTGCGCGTGGCGGCGCCGGCAGCGGTGGTGGCGGCGCGGGTGCCGCCGACCACCGGGGCGGTGGAGCCGATCGACGAGCACAGCTGCCGGGTCCGGACCGGGGCGAACACCCTGGACACGGTGCCGTACTACCTGGCGCAGTGGGGGTACGACTTCGTGGTGGAGGAGGCCCCGCCGGGCTTGGTCGAGCGGCTGCGGGAGGTCGCGGAGCGCTTCGCCCGCGCGGTCGGCTAGCCCGCTTCGAGCCGGACGCAATCGCTTTCGCCGTCGCTCAGGAAGGCCGCCAGCTCGCTGCCTTCCCCGGTGACTTCCCGGCGCTCGGTCCCGGTCAGTTTCCGCAGCGGCCGCACGCTCACCGTGTCGCCCTCGACCGTCCACGTCGCCGAGACCCGGCCGTCGACCAGCACCACCCGCTCGCCGGCCACCGAGAGCAGGCGGTGGGCGTCGTCGATGACGCGGGTCCGGTCGTCGTAGCCGAGGATCGCGTTGTCGAACGCGGGCAGGAACCGCACGGGGGCGGGCGTATCCGGGTCGGGGCGCGGCGCGTCCGGCAGGTCGAGCAGCTCGCGGCCGCGTGCGTCGCGGAAGACCACCAGCTCCTCGCGCACGGCTTTCACCGCCGCGGGCAGCCCGGCCAGGCCGGACCACGCGCGCAGGTCCGCCGTCGCCGCCGGGCCGTACGCCGCCAGGTAGCGGCGCACCAGCGTCCGCCCGACCGCGTCGGCCGGATCGAGCGGGTCGACGTCGCGGCCCAGCCACGCCGACAGCGGCAGGTTCCGCACGCCGGCTTTGCCGCGCCACAGTCCCCGCGGCGGCAGCTGTGCGACCGGGATCAGCGCGGCGACCAGCATTTCGCCGAGCGGCCGCGGCCCGGCTTCCGGCCACCGGTGGGCGACCGCCCGCGCGAGGTCGCCCATCGACCTCGGCTCCCCGTCGGCCAGGACGGCGAGCCCCGCCTTTTCGAGCTCGTCGAGGTCGACGCCGTCGAGTTCCCGGCGGTAGACGCCGAGGACGCGCTGGCGCAGCATGGCGTCGAAGCGCGTCCGCCAGGCGAGGACGTCGTCGGCGGTGAGCAGGTGGACGGTCCGGCGCATCAGGTGCGTCCGCACCACGCGGCGCTCGGTGAGCAGGTCCGACAGCGTGGCCGGGTCGAAGCCGCGCAGGCGTGACCACAGGCCGGTGAAGGGCTCTTGGGGTTCCTGCGCCTGCAGGCCGCCGAGGTGCGCGACGGCGTCGTGCACGGGCAGCTCGGCGCGGTCGAGCAGGAGCTGCCGGGCGAGCGTCGCGCGGTTGAGCGCCCGGGGGTCGAGGACGGTCACGTCGCCTTCTGCCCGTCGAGGGTCTCGCGGAGGATGTCGGCGTGGCCGGCGTGCTGGACGGTCTCGGAGATGACGTGCAGGATCGCCCGCCGCGCGGTCCACCGCTGCCCGGGCCGGTCGTCCCACGGCGCGTCGGGCACCTTGTGCGTCACCGAGAGGTCGGGCAGCGTGCGGATGACGTCCTCGGTGCGCTTGGCGACGTGTTCGTAGCGCGCCCGGACGGTCGCCAGGGTGTCGCCGGGCCGCATGGCGAACTCGTTCTGGTGGTCGATCATCCACTGCGGGTACGCACGGGCGGTCCCGGCGACGATGTCCGCCCAGGTGACGCCGTCGGGGAGGTCGAACCGCATGACCGACGGGCCTTCGACGACGAAGCGCAGCCAGTTGCCTTCCATCGACGCGACGTGCTTGACGAGGCCGCCGAGGCAGAGGGCGCTGACGGTCGGGGTCGCGCCGGCCTGCTCATCGGTGAGGCCGTCGGTGGTGGTGAGGAGGGCAGCGCGGGCGGTGGCCAGCTCGGCGATCAGGTCTTCGCGTTCGGTATCGGTGGTCATGCGGTCAGCGTGGCAGAGATAGCGGACAGGAGGTGTCCGCTATTGCGAGGGTCGGTGATCGTGTCGCACGACGGGCGCTCAGCCCGTGACCGGTGCCTCGGGCTGTGCCGCGCCGAGCATGCGCAGCACGAGGCCGCCGTACTCCTTGCCGAGCGCGGCCGGGGTCTGGCGGGCTCGCTCGGTGTACCAGCGGGCGACGTCGACGCCGAGGGAAAGCACCGCGCGGGCCGACGTGTGCGGGTCGGACACCGTGAACACACCCTCCTCGACGCCGTCGGCGATGACCTCCCGGACGATCCGCTCGATGCGCCGCCGCAGCTCGGCGACCACCTGGAACTCCTGCTCGGGCAGGGCCTGCAGCTCGTACTGGACGACCCGGGCGACGGTGTGGCGCCGCGCGTGCCAGGCGACGAAGTCCTCGACGATCAGCCGGATCCGTTCGACGGGATCGGACTCCTTCGCGACGACGTTCTCCACCAGGGCGAGGGTCTGCTCGTGGCCGTACCGGCTGATCGCGAAGAGCAGCGCGGCCTTGGAGGGGAAGTGCACGTAGAGCGCGGCGGGGCTCATCCCGGCGGCTCCGGCGATGTCCCGCGTGGTGGTGGCGTGGTAGCCCCGCTTGGCGAAGGCCTCCACGCCGGCCAGCATCAACCGGCGAGCGGTCTCGGGCTGCACATCCGGCCAGAGTTCGGCCGACAGCGACATCGTCATCCGGTGATCCTCCCAGACCTCACCGCCCGGGATGGCCGGCTTCGGTCGTGCCCATTGTAAGCAAGCGCTTGGTGCGCGCCCGGGGGAGAACTGCTCACGGCGTGCGTGCCCCGATGGCGATCACGCGGTGGCGAAGTGCGGTTCGGCGGCTTCCAGCCGTGGCACCGCGATGCCCAGCCGCCGTGCCTCCGCCAGCGTGTCGCGGCAGACGTCTCGCGGTTCCGCGGCGTCCGGGTCGCAGTGCGTCTCGAAGCTCGCGCGGGCGGGCGGGAAGTGCGCGGTCAGCCAGGCGAACGCGGGCGCCGTCAGCCAGGTCGGTGCCCGGTAGCCCAGCATCGCGCCCCGGTGCCGGCGCAGGTCGACTCCGCGCGCCGCGACCAGGGGCAGCAGCTCGCGGCTGGTCAGCAGCGCCTCGCGCAGGTCGCCCGTCGCGCCGGCCAGGTCGGCCAGCGAGCCCCGCTTCAGGCCTTGCGCGTGCAGGCCGGCGTTCGCCACGAAGTGGAGCCACAGCCAGCCGCGGAAATCCGCCCGCTCCCGGATCCGGAACCCGGCCGCGCGAAACGCCCGGCGCACGGCCAGCGCGCGTTCGGCCGGGGGCCGGTCGAGCGTCCCGAAGACGACCAAGGGCAGCATCATCCCGCGGAGCACGCCGTCCGCGCCGAATCCGCCGCCGGACTGCGGGAAGCCCCACGCGACCCGGTCGGCCGGAAGGGCGCCGATCGCGGTCAGCGGCTCGGCCCAGACGTTGCCGAACACCAGCACGGTCGCGTTGCCGATGCGCGGCGCGAGGAAAGCCGCGGCCTCGGGGATGCGCTGGTGCTGCACGCTCAGCACGATCAGGTCGAAATCGTGGCCGGGCGCCAGCTCCTCGCGGTAGCGCACCGGCCACGACCGCACGACGCGCTGTCCCCGGATGCACTTGCGCGCGTCGAGCAGGTCGAGCTCGATCGCGTCGCCGTAGGCCGCCGCGCGGCCCGGCCGGACGTAGAACTCGACGTCGTGCCCGGCCTGTTCCAGCGCCCAGCCGTACACCGCGGCGATCACGCCCCGGCCGAACATGAGGATCTTCACGCGCACCTCGTCGGCTATGATGAAAGTGGAGGTCATCTCCATTTCTCAACGTAGGGAGGCGGACCCCGGTTGTCAACTGAAGGCAGGGCCGGCAAGCCGCTGCGCGCGGACGCCCGGCGCAACCGTGAGGCGGTGCTGGCCAAAGCCCGGGAGATCTTTGCCGCCGGGAGCTTCTACGACCTGCGCTTCGACGACTTCGCCCGGCTGGCCGGCGTGGGCACCGGCACGCTGTACCGCCATTTCCCCACCCGGGAAGCACTGGCCGAAGCCGTCTACCGCACCGAAGTCGCGACGCTCTGCGAGCGCGCCCGCGAGCTGCAGGCGACGCTGCCCGCGGCCGAGGCGCTGGCGACCTTCCTGCGGGGCATGGTCGGCTACCTCGCCGCCCACCACGGCCTCGCCCGGACGCTGGCCACGCTCATGACCGCCGGGTCGGACGTCCTCGCCGAAGGCAGCCGGGCGCTGGAGCGGGCCGTCACCGACCTGGTGACCGCCGGCGTGCGGGCCGGTCACCTCCGCGCCGACGTGGGGGCCGGCGCCGTCATGATGGCCCTGCACGGCATCGGCGCGGCGCACGACCGCCCGGAGTGGCGGGCCGAAGCCGACGGCGTGATCACCCTGGTGCTCGACGGGCTGCGCCGGTCGCCCCCGGGCGGCGAACCGGCGTGAGCGTCGGCGAAGGAAACGGGCCCCGGACACTCACGTTCCCTTCGCCAGGTCGAACGACAAGCCGCTCGAACGCTCGCCGCGGCCGACGTCGCGGCGGATGCTCAGCCACACGGCCACCCGGCCGGTTTTCGTGCGGGTCCGGTTGTACGACACCGTCAGGCGGGTGCCCGATCTCGGCACCTCCTCCTCGTTGACGAAGTACGAGTCCCCGCGGTCGAAACCCTCGCGCAGCAACGCCGTTCTCGGGCGGATCAAGCTCGCGTCCACCTCGCTCGGCATCGCCGCCCGCTGCAGCTGGACCGCCCGGCTGTCGCCCGGGACGTGGACCGGGATGAACGGGATCCAGTTCTCCGGCACCGAACTCATGACGTCGTACGCGATCGGCGCGCGCGGGTCGTCCGGGGCCGGTGCCGGGTGCCGGCGGCGGCGGAACGCCAGCGATTCGGCCGCCATCTCGTCGCCCGCGCGGCCTTCGCCCGTCGTCGTGCGGACCGTCTGCTCGATGCCCCACACCAGGTTGGCGCTCTCGTCGCGGACCAGGGCCACGTCCTCGAGCGCCGGGCCCGTCGCCACCTTCGGCGTGCCCGGCGGCAGCAGCACGCCGGGGCCGCCGCCGAGCGTGTACATCGACCAGTGCGCGGTGTCGCCGGCCGGGGTGATCCAGCGGCGCTCGCCGAACACGTCGGTCACGCACAGGCCCCCCACGGTCGCGAGCGTGCCGGCCGGCAGGTCGCACGGCAGCTGGTACCAGTCGTTGCTGAACACCAGCGCGAACTCGAGGAAGATCAGCCGGGCCAGGTCGGTGCTGTCCGGGGTGACCGCGGCGAAGTTCGTCTTGCCGTCCTCGACCGACCACCAGCGGGGCAGCGGCATGCCCGAATAACGCACGGGGGAGGGGAACACGGTCCGGTTCAGCGTGACCGGTGCCGGCGTGCTGCCCAGCGACCCCGGCGCGGCGGAGAACGCGTGCCAGTCCAGCTCGCCGCCGGGGTACTCCGGTGCGGTGAGCACCTGGTCGCCGGCCCCGATGGAAAAGCGGTGCTCCAGCCGCCGGGGGTCCCACGCCGAGTCGCCCGCGGGCCGGTCCGGGGTGACTCCGCCGGGCTGGTCGACGAGGTCGTCGAACCAGCCGGTCAGCCGCGGGCCGAGCGCGTCGAGCTGGGTCCGGCGCTGCCGCGACAGGTCCCGGATCCCGTCGGAGGCGTGCCCGCCCCCCTTGAGGTGCCGGTACAGCAGGTAGCCGTCCAGCCGGCGGCCGGCCACCGCCTGCGTCGCCGCCCAGACCTCCGGGTGGGCGAGCTGCGCGGCGTCGTCCGGGCCGGGCAGCGCGATCGGGTACCGCGCGACGAACTGCCCGGCGGTGTCCCGCAGTCCCGACGTCCGGGCGAGCAGCCGCAGCCACCGGCGGCCCAGCGCCAGGCGCAGGTCGAACGAAAGTGGTTCGGTGCCGAACGCGAACGGCAGCAGCTGCCGCTCCGCGACCGTCTCGAGTGGACGGTCCGGCGGCAGCGCGACCGGCGGGCCGTCCGGGCCGGTGTCGGACCGGAACCGGCCCGGCGCGCTCGCGGTGACCGAGTAGGTGGCGGTCACCGGCGAACCGGCGTCGCTGCCGCGGAACTCGCCGAGCTGCCACTGCCGGGCCAGCAGCCACAACGGATCCCGGACCTCGGCCCGCAGCGCCCGGGCGAAGTCGGTCGTGCGCGGCCGGCCTTCCAGGCGGTTCCAGACCCCCACCGTCGGGTTTTCGCGGCGGGTCAGCGCGCCGGCGAGGTCGGCGATGCGGGGCTCACTCATGGTCTGCCTTCCAGCGGGTGTTGGCGATCGCCAGGTCGGTGCTGATCGTGATCGGCTGCCGGGTGGCCGACAGCACGGTGGCCGGCAGGAGCTGCGCGTACCCGGTGTCGTCCAGGTGCACCGGTTCGACGAGCCGGGTCTTGGCCAGGTCGAAGGTTTCGTTGACGGCGGCGACGAGGTCGTCGGCGGCCCACGTCCCGGTCTTCACCGGCGGGGTCACCAGCAGCATCGCCTGCGGCGGCTCGGAATCCGGGCTGTCCGCGTGGACGGCGATGCTCGTGGTCTCCCGCTCGGCGGGGATCACCTCGGTCCACTCGTCGAAGAGCAGGCCGCACTCGCTGTCGGCGCCCCGCGACGGCTCGGTCGCGTAGTGCGCGGTGAACAGCAGCCGGTCTTCGGTGAGGTCGGCGCCGGCCGCGAACTCCATGCCGAGCCAGTGGTCGCCGGATCGCAGCGGCAGCTGGATCGGCTGCAGGCGCGTCCGGTCTTTCTCGTCCTTGTCGGCGTCCTCGCCGAGCAGGCCGTCGTCGCCGCGCAACGCGTCGCTGAGCAGGACGACGCGTTCCCAGAGCCGGGGCATCTCGCGGACCCGGGCGATGCCGTGCAGCCAGTCGTCCACCGGGAAGTCCCGGCCGATCGGCGCCTTCGTCAGGTGGTCCACCAGGTCCGTGCTGTCGTCGAGGGCGTCGTGCAGGTCCTCGGCCAGCTGGTCCGGGAGCGCGTACTCGGGCACCACGAGGACGTCGGTGCCGAGCAGCGCCTGCAGCGCCTCGAGGGCGGCCTTGGTGCGATCCGGCGGGGTGACGGCCTGGTCGAAGCCGGTGAGCGCGGTGGTCGCCGCCGCCAGCCGGCCGGCGACCTCGGTCTGCAGCGCGCGGGCCCGGGTCAGCAGCTCGCGGCCGAACTCCACCACCCGGTCCTGGAACGGCGTCAGGTCGAGGCCCGTGGGGTCGAAGTCGGTGACCGGCAGGCGGCCGACGTCGTGCAGCAGGTCGCCGAGCTTCGTCGCGTCGGTCCCGGCGACGTCCTGGAGGTCTTCGAGCCGGTCGGCGAAGAGGTCCCGCTTGTGGCGGACCGCCGTGCGGAACTCGCCCGGTGTCTTCGGGTCGAGGGCCGGCGTCGTGACGACCAGCCGTTCCGCCTGCCGCAGCACCCGGATGCGCTCGGCGTCCGGAGTCGACTTCGGCAGCGCGTCGTAGGCGGTGAGCAGCGTGTTGGCGGCGGCGAGCGCCCCGGCCATCCGGTCGGCGACGGCGGCCACCGCGGCCAGCACGGCCGAGAAGACCCCGCGCCGCCACGCCGTCAGCTCGCCCCAGCCGCTGCGGACCACGCCGAAGCCGGCCGCCGTGGTGACCAGCTCGGCGTACCGCGTCAGCAGCGAGTCGATGCGGTCGAGCACGTCGGCGCGCTTCGGCGGCGCGGGCGACGGCGGGTACAGCCTCGTGACGTCCCCGATGTAGTCGGCCACGTCGTCGGCGAGGTCGTCGAGGGCGTCCCGCACCGCTTCCGGCCGCCTTCTCTCGACTGTGACGGCGTCGTCGAGGCTCCGGTCCACCGCGGCGGGCCCGGCCGCGGGGACGAGGTCGGTCGGGCGCAGGGCCCGGCCGGTCGTCAGCAGCGTCCGCAGCGCGGTGATCAGCGGCGACAGCTCGAAGAACGTGATCTTGCCGTCGATCCGCTCGGTGTAGCGGATGGTCAGCTCGGCGTCCGGGCGCGGCGGGTGGTCGTCGTCGACGACGACGCCGATGATCCGGTCGTCGAGCTCGGCCATGGCCGGGTCGCCGGTCGGGCGCACGGTCCAGAGCAGGTCGATCGGCGACAGGTCCAGGTCGTCCTGGGTGACGTCCCGGTGCTGCGGGCGCCCTTTCCCGTCGGTCCAGGTGACCCGGGCGGCGACCGACCGCGGCGGGGGCAGCAGGCTGGGCAGCCAGTCGTCGACCGCGGGTTCGGCCTTGGCGCGGGGCGAGTCGCCGCCGCCCGGGTTCAGCCCGGTCCGCAACCGCAGGCCGAACCGGTGGGTGAGCGTCGTGCCGCTGCGGGGCGTCTCGATCACCGTGGGCTCGGGCGGCAGGCCGTCCTTGGCGTAGGCGTCGAGGGTCGCCGAAGCCCGCTCGACGTTGCCGGCGAGCGCCTGGTGGGCCGACTCGGCGACGGCGAGGTCGGCGACGGCGTCGTTGGCGTCGAGCAGCAGGGCCGCCTCGTCGCTGATCGCCTGCTTCTGGCCGGCGTTCGCCTCGGGCAGCCCGGTGAGGCCGAACGGGTAGATCTGCGCCACCCCGGCCCCGTTGAGGTGCCGGACCAGCGCCAGGCCGTCGACGACGTTCCCGGCCTCGACCTGCGTGATCTTGTCCGGTTCGGCGGCGGTCTCGGTGATCTTCCCCGCGCGCAACGGGAACTTCAGCCGCAGCCCGGCGATGAACTCGTCGACCTCGGCTTGGGCGTGGCGGTCGTGCAGCCCGCGCTCGAACCGGTAGCCGAGCAACGCGCCCAGCGACTGGCCTTGCCGCAGCCCGGCGAGGATGCCGAGCGCGACCCGCACGCGGGCGGAGCCGAGGTTCACCGCGAACGTGCCGGGGTTTTCGGGCGTGCGGTTGGCGGCGTAGCCGGCGCGCAGCACGGCCGCGGTCCGGGCGTGCCCCGGCGACGGCGTGTGCACGAACCCTTCGTTCCTTTCGTCGTGCAGCAACGGTTTCCCGCCGGCGAACACCGTGGCGAGCGGGCCGGTGAGGGTGACCGGGGTGAGCGGGTCGGTGCTCGGGCGGACGTCTTCCAGCCAGCCGTACGCGCCGAGGTGCAGCCCCGGCTTCGCGGTGCCGATGCCGCCGGGCCCGAACCGCAGCTCGGCCAGCCGTTCGGTGGCCAGCCCGAGCCGCCAGGCGTCGAGCCGGTAGGAAGCCAGGTCGAGGTGCTCGGCGAGCACCCGCTCCAGCTTGGCCGTCGGCAGGCCGGCCAGCAGCCCGAGCGCGGTGACCTGCTCGGCCAGCGCGGCGGTCGGCCCCGGCTGGTGCAGGACGCCCGGGATGAAGTCGACGAGCAGCTGCTCCGGGTTCCCGGTGACGGCGGGCGCGGGGGAGTACAGCAGCCGGAACCGGCTCTCGCTGAGCGCCTGCTCGCCGGGCGCCGGGATCCGGACGTGCACGAACGGCGAGTCCGCTGTGGACAGTCCGGGCACGCCGGCCGCGCTCGCGAGGGCGCGGGCCGCGTCGTCCCAGCCGAGCAGGACCGCGTGCCGCAGCAACAGGTAGAGCAACGCCGACGGCGGTGTGTCGCCGGTGAAGCCGAGCTCCAGCCGGATCGCGTCGAGGTCGGTGGCCGCCGGGTCGCCGCCGGCCAGGTCCGCCAGCCAGCGCACGTAGTTCTTGTGGTCGGGGGTGTACTCCCGGATCGGGTCGGTCTCCGACAACGGGCGGTCGTCGACGAGCGGGGCCAGGATCGGCTGTTGGAAGTCGGTGAACAGCCGGCGCAGCAGGTCCGGGTCGCGGCCGGGGCCGGTGTCCGCGCCGAAGCGCGCGAGCAGCGCCCGCACCGGGCCCGGCAGGCCCAGCGCGTCGAGCGCCGGCTGCACGGTCGAGCCCAGCCCGCCGAGGTTCTCCCGGTTGAACAGGTCTTCGACGCTTTGGGCGTACCGCTGGTGGTACTCCGCCGACGTCGGGTGCAGCGCCAGGAGGTCCAGCAGCCGCTGGTGCGGGTCGGGCGCGTCGGGGTCGAGGCGCGGCACGCGGGCGACGGCCGCCGTCCAGTCCACGCCGGCCGCGGTCAGCACCTTGTTCAGCGCACGCCGATGGGTGGCGGTGTCCGGGTAGGCGAGCTTCGAAAACACCGTCGTCGGCAGGATGCCGTAGGGCTGGCGCCCGATCTTGACGGCCGGCAGCGGGCCGCGGCCGGACACGTACTTGAGGAAGAAGTCGCGGGTGGCGGCGACCGCCGCCGGGCCGAGCAGCGGGTTCAGCGCGGTCTGCAGGAAGTAGCCCCAGGTCGCCGGCCACAGCGCGGTGTTGGCGGCGCGCGCGTCGCGCTGGTCGGTGCCGTCCGCGTTCGGCATCCCGGTGAGCACGGCCGGGTCGAGGCCGAGCAGGTCGGCGAACACCCGGCCGTCGGTCCGGCTCGTCCAGTCCGGCGCGGCGGCCGCGGCCGCTCCGGTGGTGCTGCGCAGCGCCGCGGCGGCCTCGTCTTCCGCGTCCTGCCCGGCGGCCAGCGCGTCGGAGTTGTTCGTCGGCGTGCCCTGCGGCAGCAGGGCGAACCCGTCCGGGCCGCGCAGCTGCCGGGTGATGAGGTCGGCGAGGTCCGTGGCGGTCTTGGCGGGCGCGGACTGCTCACGCAGCCCGAACGCGACGAGCCGGTCGAGCCCGCCGCGGATCTCGTCGGTGAGCGGGATCCGCACGCCCATCCCGACCGCGACCGCGCGGTCGAAGTCGGTCAGCCAGCGCAGCTCGTCCGGGACGTGCAGGGCGCCGGTCTGCTCGTTCACGCTGATCTGGTCGACGGCGTTCGGATCCGGGCTGACCGGCAGCGTCGCCGGCACGGTCGCGCCGGTGACCGAGACGACCTGGCGGCTCCCGAGGTACCCGCGCACCTGGAAGCGGTCCGGCAGCAGCCGGGCCCGCGCGGCCTGCGTCCACGAGTCCGTCGCGGTGCTGTTCGCCGCCGGTGCGGGGAGCACCAGGAAGGCCACGGCGACGTCGTTGCCCGGGGTCACCGGCGCACCGTCCACTCCGGACGGACGGCGGGCGCGGATCGCGTTCGCGCGGGTGTCGTTGCCGTTGACCGCGACGCGCAGGGCGGCGTCGGCCTGCCGCAGCAGCAGCCGGTCGCCGTGGGCGCGCCACACCGCGGTCCAGTACGCGACGGTCGGCGCCTTGTCGTTCGTGGCCACGGCGGTGGTGCTCCGGACGACGAGCACGACGGTGGTGCCGGGCACGGTGGCCGGTTCGTCGGCGGGGTTCGCCGGGACCCGCGTGGTCAGCAGCCAGGCGGCGCGCCCCGCGGCCACCCGGCCGGTCAGCTCCTGCCACGCGGCGGCGAGGGGAACCGGCCGGTGCGCGGCGGCCCACCGGGCGGTCCAGTAGGCGTCGACCGCGCCGATCTCGGCCACCGTCGGCTTGGTTTCGGACTTTTCCACCGACCACTCGTCGGGGAACACGCGGACGAGCAGCTCGGTCGGCGTGAACCGGGTTTCGAGGCGGACCGGGCCGAGCAGCACCGGGAAGTCGTCACTCAAGGCGGTCATCGCGGCAACATCTCCTGTGCGTGCACGGCCACCATGACGGGGACCTGGAAAAGGATGTAGGCGAGGTCGGCCGAACCGAGGCCCGAGAACCAGAGCGGCAGGTTCTCGTCTTCGGCGCGCTGGTCCTTCTTCTCGCGGTCGTCGTCGGGGCTGTCGAAGTCGCCGAGGGCGACCTGGACGGCCGGGTCCAGCTCGAGGAACCCGGTCCGGCCGGGGTCGACGTCGTCCCAGGTGAGGTCGTTCCAGACTTCGACGTGGGTGGGCGGTCCGTCGTCGACGCCGAAGCGCGGGTCGCCGGGGCGTTCCTTCAGCACGAAGAACCAGCCGGGGTCGGCGCCCGGCGTGCCCAGTGCCTCGTCGGCGTCGAGGTCGAAGCCGAGCAGGTAGATGTCCGGCTCGACCTTCGCCTCGTACCGGGGCAGCCGGACCTGCTCGGGCGACGGGAGCCCGTCGGCGGGCAGGTCGGCCAGTTCGCGGGGCTGGGTGGGGTCGTTGCCGGGGAACTGCGCGCGCTGCGCGTAGATCGCGGCCGTGGGGTACTTCTTGAGCAGCTCGCCGCGGACGACGAGAACGAGGTCGTCGCGCTGCGGGCCACCGGGGCGCGGGTCGTCCGGCCGCCGGTTTTCGTTGTCCCCCAACCGGGTCGTGACCGGCCACTCGTGGATCGGCGGGATGTCGTAGCCCCGCTCCCGGCGCTGCGCGGCGGTCTCGTTCGGCACGGGCAGCGTCGCGACCGGGTCCCAGAACTGCCGGAACGGCGTCCCGCGCTGGTCGGTCGGGTACTCCCGCCACAGCAGTTCGCGGGCCATCTCGTGGTTGAGGCCGACGAGGAAGGACTCGATGAACTCGCGGTTGTTCGCCAGCAACGTGATCGAGTTCGGCGGCAGCAGGCTCAGGTTCGGCACGAGGCTGTCGACCGAGACGTCCAGCAGCGACCGGTAGGTGGGCACGTCGAAGATCGGGTAGGCCATGGCTTCGATGAACTCGGCGGCGAAGGGCCGCAGCCGTTCGGGCAGGCTGACCGACCCTTCGAGCAGCGCGCGGGGCACGGTCTCGTCGGCGTTGAGCCCGGTGAGCACCGAGCTGGTGGTCTCGACGAGGTCCAGCGGCGGCGCGGGTTTGACGCGGCCGACCGCCACGCCCGCGTCGAAGCCTTGGTGGAGTTCGCGCAGCGCGGCCTTGAACCGCTGGGCCTCGGCGCTGTCGGAGGTCCCGGAGTGCGGTGCGACCGGGTCGCCGAGGGCGCGCAGCACGAAGTCCGGGCTGAGCGGCAGCGAGCCGACGGGGTCGGCACCGGGCGGCCGGGTCGGGTGCAGCGTGGCCGCCAGGTCCCGGGGCGTGACGAGCGCACCCGGGGTGACCTTGACCGGCGCGGCGACGACGGGGTCGACCGGAGCGTCCATTCGGGACAGGAGCGCGCCGGCCTGACCGGAGAACGGCAGCGTCCGCATGAGCCGCGAGCCGGGCCGCATGATGCGGCGCATGGCGGGCGACACGGGCGCGGTCGCGACCCGGCTGCTCGCCACCCGGAACCCGACGGCGACCTGGTTCGCGGGATCGGTGACGAGGCCGGCGGAACCGCGGGTGGCGGCGAAGGCGCCGCTGCTCGCCGCCGTCGTGACCCGCGAATGCGCCGGTGCGGTGAGCGTCAGCGACCGGCCCGGCGCCGAAGCCGGAGCGGCGGCGAGCGCCGCGGGCCCGCTCCCCGCCGGCGGGTCGATGTGCTTGGCCTGCAACACGTTCCCGACTTCGCGAGCCAGCTGCGCGGCCCGGATCCGGCCGTTCGCCACCAGGACGTCGCCGACCTGGGCCCAGGCCGCCGCCATCAGCTCCTCGTCGTGGGCGCGCACGACCTGCGTGCCGAGGTTGGCCGCGATCCGGAAGCGCGGGTCGAGGTTGAGCCGGTGCAGCCAGCCGCGCAGGACCTCCGGGGACACCGGGTGGCCGTCCTCGTCGTTCAGCAGCCGGGTGGTCAGCGCGTGCCAGCGCCCGTACAGCGGCGGCGTGATCACCGGGTCCGGGCCGGTGGTGGCCGCCGGGCTCGCGGCGTGGGCCGCCGCCGGTTCGTGGCGCAGGTAGTCGTCGGCCAGGTTGAGCACGCCCGCCATGGCCTGCTCGAACGGGTGCGGGTAGGGCGGCGCTTCCCCGGTGTCGATGAAGTGGTCCCAGTTGTCCGCCGGGTCGACCGGGTCGACCGGGTCGCCGGCGCGTTCGGGCACCTTCAGCGCGCCTCGCAGCGGCAGCACCCCGCCCAGGTCGGTGATGGGTGGCAGGTCCAGGTCGAACGGCCCGTGGACGTCGAGGTCCCGCCGGCCGATCCGCGGGTCCGGGGCCTGCGGGCGGAGCAGCCGCACCAGGAACTCGAAGTCGCCCGCGGTGCCGGTGGCGAACGCCCAGCGGTGGTAGTACGGCAGGACGCCCTCGGCCGGGCGGTTCGCGTAGTGCGGGCCCCAGCTCGAATACAGCGCATCAGGCGCCACCGCCGGGTCCAGCCCGAGCCCCGCGAGCCGGCCGGATTCGAACGTCGGCACCAGGAACGCCTCGTACGCGGTGCCGGGTTGCAGGTGGCGGGGGCAGATCAGCCGGGAGCAGGCGTTGTCGGCGTTGGTGCGCACCACTTCGGTGAGCGCGGCCAGCGCGGCGGTCGTGCCGTCGGTCGCGACCGGGTCGGCCAGGGAGCCGTTGACGTGCACGTGCGCCCACGCCCCGAGCTGGTCCGCCGGCGGCAGCGTGCCCGCCGGGTCCGCGACGCTGATCGCGGGCAGCGGGCCGCCGGCGGACGGGATCTCGGCGAACTCGTCCGTGGCGAGCACGACGAGCGCCAGCCACGGCGTGAGGCGCGCGGTGTGCCCGTCCGCGGCGGCCGGGCTGTAGCGCCAGAGGAAGTCCTCTTCGGAGAACTCGATGTGCGCCAGGTAGTTCGGCTCGACGTTGGGCACGCCGGGCCGCGGCTCGGTGCGGGAGATCGCCCGCGGGTCGACGCCGACGACGTCGCCGGGCCCGTACAGCTGGACGTCGCGGTTCACCGGCTGGGTCAGGGTTTCGTGCCCGGTGATCGGATCGCCCGACACCATGAGCTGCACCTTGACCGTCGCCCGCACGCCGGCCTGTGGCGGGGTCTTCACCTGCGTGCTGATCCCGGACCGCAGCCAGGGCAGGAAGGTGTAGGAGTTCGCGCTCACGCGGCACCGCCGGCGAACAGCTCCGCGGCCGGGGTCAGCTCGGTGACGGCCGGGTCCGCGGCGGCCAGCCCGGACCGGACGACGCCGCCGGCGACCACCGCCCCGCCGTCGTCGAGGGGCGCGGCGGCGAACGACCACCGCCCGGTCCGGAGCCCGGCGGCCGCCGTCCAGTCGTCGTCCTCGGCGTCGTAGACGAACGCGCTGCGGTAGCCGGCTTCGTCGCGGTCGCTCGCGGCGCCGCCGACGACCAGCACCCGGCCCGGGCCGACCGGGACGGCGCGGTGGAACGCCCGCCCGGCCGGCATCGGGGTCTTCTCCGTCCACTTCCCGCTGCCCAGCTCGAACACCTCGGTCGCGCGCTGGCTGAACGGGTCGAAGGGCGCGGTGCCCGGCGAGCCCGGCGCGGTCCCGCCGGTGACGAGCACGGTGGTGCCGGACAGCCGCGTCGCCTGGTGGTGCCGTCGGGCGCGCAGCAGGGCCCCGGTCGGCGCCCAGACCTTCTTGCCCGAGTCGTACAGCTCGCAGAAGGCGAGCGCCGGGTCGTCGGGGACGCCCACCGGCACGACGCCGCCGACGACGAGGACCATCCCGTCGTCGAGCGCGACGGCGGTGTGCCCGGTACGGGCGTCGGTCATCGCCGGTGCCTCGTGCCACTTCCCGTCGTTCGGGGTGTAGCGCTCGGCCGAACGCAGGGCGGTGACGCTCCCGCCGGGACGGGCCGCGCTGCCGCCGGCGACGAGCACCGAGCCGTCGGCCAGCAGCACCGCGCTGTGCCCCCAGCGGGGCGTGATCATCGCGCCGGTGGTGGTCCACTGGCCGGCGTCCGGCCCGGTCGGGTGGTAGAGCTCGGCCGTGCCGAGGCCCGGCCCGGTGGGGGACGAGCCGCCGAGGCCGCCGGCGGCGAGGACCGTCCCGTCCGGCAGCCGGGTGAGCGTGTGCAGCTGCCGGGGTGAGCGCATGGTGCCGGTCGGCGTCCAGGCGCCGGACGGCGCGAGCGTCGCGGCGGTGCCGAGCGCGGTGCCGGCGGCGTCCGCGCCGCCCGCCACCAGGACGACGCCGTCGCCGAGCGGGACCGCGCCGTCGTGCTGGCCGTACCAGGCGGCGGGCGTGGGCAGGTCGTGGGCGTCGGTCCAGGTGCCGAGGGCCGCGGTGAGAGTGGTCATCGTGGGTTCCTTCGTTGACGTCATGGGATGAGCACCTCGCCGGTGCCGGCGGGGTCGGGGCCGGCGACACCGGCGGCGACGAGCACCCGGTCGTCGGGCAGTTCGGTGACGGCGTGGGCGGACCGGCCTCCCAGCAGGCCCGCGACCGTCGTCCAGGTGTCGTGCTCCGGGTCGTAGAGCAGCGCGGCGCGGTAGCCGGCCGTCCGTTCCGGGGTGCCGGTCCCGCCGGTCACCAGGACGGCCCCGGAGCTCAGCAGCAGCGCCCGGTGCCCGGTGCGCCCGCCGCCCGGCATCGGTGCGGCCGCGTGCCACGTGCCGTCCCCCGGGTCGTACCGCTCGGCCGTGGCGAGGCTGTGCGGGTCGAGCGTGCCGCCGGGCGCGACGACCGGGTCGCCGCCGGTGACCAGGACCGTGCCGTCCGGCAGCAGCGTCGCCTGGTGGCCGGTGCGCGCCTGGGCGAGGCTGCCGGTGACGACCCAGTCCTCCCGCGCCCGGTCGAACACCTCGCAGTAGGCGAGCCGCCCGTTCGCGCCCGGGAGGGCGCCGCCGACGACGAGGACGTCGCCGGTGCCCAGCAGCACCGCTCGGTGGCCGGTGCGGGCGTCGGTCATCGGCGGCAGCGGCGTCCAGGTGCCGGTGCCGGGGTCGAACGCCTCGCACGCGGTGAGGGCGCCGTCGGCCTGCCCGGCCCGCACGCCGCTGCCGCCGGCGACCAGCACCCGGCCGCCGATCAGCTTCGTCGCCGTGTGGCCGTGCCGGGCGACACCCAGGTCCGCCGCCGGCGTCCACGCGCTCGCGGCCGGGTCGGCCAGCTCGGCCGTCGCGAGCACGGCGTCCGCGCCGCGGCCGCCGGCCGTGAGCACCCGGCCGTCGTCGAGCCGGGTGGTGGTGTGCCCGCGGCGGGCGGTGCCCAGCGCCGGGCCGGTGGCCCACGAGTCGGCGGTCGGGTCGAACAGGGTGGTGGTGGCGACGGCGGCGCCGTCCTGGCCGGACCCGCCGGCGAGCAGCACGCGGCCGGTGGTCAGCGGGACGGCGTCCACAGTGGACACCGGGGCCGGCAGGACGCCCGCGGGGGACCAGGTGCCCGGCACGCCGGGGGCGCCCACCGCTTCGGCCGCGGGGATCACGTGCAGCAGGCCGTCCAGCCCGCGGTCCGCGGCGACGAAGCCGGTGAGCGCGTCTTCGGCGGTCGCCCGGCTGCGGAAAGTCGTCACGGTGGCCCGGCGGGCGATCGAGCCGGGCGGGAAGGCCTGCCGGTTGCTCTTGCGGTAGGCGACGACGAACCGCTGTTCGGTGACGCGGACGGTGTCCTGCGCGGCGAACGGCTGCTTCTGCGCGGCCTGGCGGGCGGACAGGGCGGCGCGGCTGGTGCTGCTGCCCTTGGTCAGTTCGTCGAAGACCGGTCCGCTGACGCTGTGGAACCGTTTCTGCGGCGCGGCCGGCCGGGCCGCTCGCGAGGTGGTGGTGGCGCTGTCGATCAGGTGCAGTTCGTAGCGGGCGCTGCGGCGGACGACCCGGGCCGTGGCGAGGGCGGTGTCGGCGGTCAGCTCCAGGCCGGCGTCCTGGGTTTCGTAGGACGGCCGCGAGAGGGCGGCCGCGTCGGAGAGGGTCTGGAACTGTCCCATCGCGAACCGGTCGCCGGTGAACGACACCCGCTTCAGGCCGGTGTTGTCGACGGGGGCGACGGTGAACCGCTTGCCGTCCCCGGCTTTCTGTCCGCCCACGCGGTCCAGCCGGACGCCGAGGGGCAGCGCGCGCTGCCGGACGAACAGCGTGCCCAGCGGGTGCAGCACGATCTCGCCGGTGTCGGGCAACTGCCGGAGGTTGACGAGCGTGCGGTTGTCCCCGGACGGCAGCCGGGTGTCCCAGCCTTCGGTCTTGCCGATTTCGTTGGCCAGCAACGGAAGAACGGCCACCGGCGGCAGTGTGGTGTCGCGGTTCTCGCCCCAGGTGATGTCGAAGTCGGCCGAAATGGAGAAGAACAGGAAGCCGATCGACCCCTTGCCGTGGGCTCGCCAGGGTGCCGGTCCTTCGAGCTGGAAGTCGAGGTCGATGCCGAAGGCGCCGACGCCGAAGGCGCGCAGTGTCACGTGGGCGCCGATGTGGATGGCGAACCGGAACGGCGACAGCTGGAACAGCGCGTCGAACCCCAGATGGCCCTCGACGCGGAACGCGCTGAACCCGAGCCGCAGCTCGGCTTTCGCGCCGAACTGGACCGTGTTGCTCGTGACGGCGAAGTACCCGGAGACGCGGATGAGCTGGTTGTTGCGGTTGAGGATGTCGACCGACAGCCGGTCGGGGATCGGGAACGGCAGCGGCGGTGGGCGGTACGCCGGGTGGAACCCGCCGACCGTCAACACCAGGTCGGGGTTGTCACCCCAAGCGACCAGCACGCCCATGCCGCCGTCGATGGTCATCGTCAGGATGCGGCTGTCGAACAGTTTCGCGAAGAACCACAGCCGGGACTTGTCGAGTTCGAGGGCGCCGACGAACTGGGCCTGCACGACCAGCAGCGGGTCGTCCTCGGTGGGCAGCGCGGCCTTGAGGACGCCCAGAACGGCGATGTTGCTGGGGATTTCGATGATCACGCCCAGCGAGATGCTGACCAGGGTCGGCGTGCCCCAGCCGATCTTGGCCATCGGCCCGATCAGGAACGTGCCTTGCTCGGGCGGGAAGAACCGCGCCAGGTCGGACAGGATCCGGGGCGCGTTGGCGACCACGTCCTTCGGGAAGGCGACCGATTCGATCGCGCCGGTGCGGACGCCTTCGACCAGCGCCGCGAGGTTCATCCCGCGGTTCAGCCCGAGGAGACCGCCGACGGCCAGGAGCCGGAAGCCGTACCCCAGCTGGATCCCGCTGCCGAACTCGGCGGTCAGGACCATCAGCAGGGAGAAGCCCGGCGAGCCGTCCGGCTGGCGCGTCGTGATCAGCCCGATCGCCTTCAGCGCGAGGAAGTCCGCGAACTCCAATTCGAGGGAGCCGGAGTACTCCCCGCGGTCCGGGTCGAACGAGAGGGTGCCGCCGCCGGCGATCGCGCCCGCGTCGACCGCCAGGCCGACCCCGGTGGGCGGCTTGAACCCGACGGAGAAGTCGGCGAGCCCCAGGCCGCCGCCGCTCGGCGGCTGCTCCAGGCGCAGCACGGCACCGGTCCGCGCGACCGCGGCGAAGACCGGGCCGAGCTGGGCGGTGATCGAGCCCGACGCCTCGAACCTGACACCGCCGGCCGCCAGCAGCAGCGCGAGGTGCAGCCCGGTGAGGGTCACCGGCCCGGCGCTGAGGTCGACCGGCACGTCCACCTCGGCGCCGCCGGATCCCTTGAAGCGCAACCCGGTGGCCGAAGACCACGTCAGCACGAAGTCGACGTCGAACTCGAGCTTGCCGGCGGGCAGCAGCGTGCTGATGAAGCCGTCCGCGTCCGCCAGGTCCAGGACGATCTTGCCGCCCTCGACGGCGGCTTCGAACACCAGCGCGCCGTCGGCCCGCCGTTCGGTGGGGTTCCACACGAGGTCCGCGCCGACTGTCGTGCGCAGGCGCCGCGCCTCGATCCGCGAGCCACCGGCCGTGCCCAGGACGACGATCGGCGGCGCCCCGTCGGCGTACGGCGCCTGCAGGCCCAGCCGCACCCCGCCGCGCACTTCGGCCGTCGGCGGGACGACCCGGATCCGCGCCGGCGGCAGCAGTTCGACGGCGGCTTTTTCTTCCAGGGCCGCGTCGGACGTCACGACGAACGCGACCGTGTCCCCGATCGGGATGGTCAGGTCCAGCGACTGGTCGGTGGCCAGGCGCAGCTGCGCGTCGACACCGGGGACGGGATCGTCGGTGACGCCGACGTCGACCCCGGCGATGCGCAGGAACGGCGGCGGCCCGGTCTGCACGAAGGCGAAGTCCGTGACCGCGACGAGGAAGATCGAGAGCCGTCGCAGCAGCAGGTCCCAGTCGAACCCGGGACTGCCCCAGGCGTAGACGTCGGCGAGCACGCCGACCGGGTCGCGCAGCAGCGCGGTCAACCGGTCCACGCGCAGCACGCGGCGCACGTGCGCGGGCGCCGCCGGGGTCGCGGCCAGCGGGGTCGATTCGAGGATCCCGAGCAGGCCCAGCAGGTACCCGGCGACCGGCTTGCGGTCCTCGAGGTAGGTGATGAGCGCGAAGCCGAACAGCCGCTGCGCGAGTTCGGCGGCGAACGCTTCGACCTCGGCCCGGCCCGGTCCCGCCGTCTGCGCCGCCGCCGTGATCGCGGTGGACACCACGTCGACGGCCGTGGCGACCGACTTGACGATCGGCGTCACGGCGGCCACCGCCGCGGTGATCCGGGCGGTGTCGCGGGCGTCGATCGCCGCGGCCAGGTCGTCCACCACCCGCGGCAGGGTGCTCAGCGCGGTCGCGGCCCCGCCGACGGCGTTCTGCACGGCCTGCGCGCCGAGCACCGCGTCGGGCGCGGGCAGCCCGATCTCGGCGAACAGGAGCGGGATTTCGGCGCCGCGCAAGCGTTGTTCGAGCGGTGCGAACGCGCGGCCGGCTTCGAGCAGCAGGGTTTCGACGGTCAGTGCCATCCGGTGCCTCCGACGGGCTCGGTGCTGGAGTTCATGTCAGGCGCCCGTCACGACCAGGGCGTAACCCTGCTTGGCGAAGACGACGGTCCCGCTGACGGTGATGGTCCACGGTCCGGTGAACGGCCGGTCGACGACGATCATCTGGACGTTGTTGAGCCGGTCCTGGGGGCCGGTCCCGCCTTCGCGGGACACGCCGGCTGCGGTGTCGAAGTCGTTGCCCAGGTACTTGACCCCCAGCGCGTCCTGGGCCGTCAGCTTGAGGACGTTGCGCGAGGGCTGGGTCGAAAGCGCGGCCGCGGGCGGATCCGTCCACACGAGCGTGATCTTGAGCTGCTCGTGGTCGTCGCCGACGAAGAAGCGCTGCGAGGCGCTCGTGTTCAGCGACAGCCCGGCACTGTTGCGGACGTCGTTCACCAGCAGCCGGCGCCGGCGGCCGTCCTTGAAGACGAGGGCGCGGTCGAGCTGGATCTGCCCCCAGCCCTCGCGGTCGGACGGGTAGCCCGCGACGCCGGTGAGGTTGGTGGTCGAGTTGAGCAGCACCGCCCGGATCAGGGCGCCGGTCGGCGTGATCCGGCGGTCGGCCCGTCGTTCGCCGTGGGGGTAGAACCCCTCGGTGAAGTACTGGCGCACCAGGGTGGCCGCGGCCGCCGCGTTGGGGGTCGCCCAGCTGGTGGCCGCCAGGTCCGGGTTCTTGAAGTAGGGCCCGGTGTCGCAGTAGAGCGCGGTCGAGTTCCGCTTCAGGGACGCGGACTGGATGCCGTTGCCGACCGCCACGAGATCGGGTTTGCGGCGCCCGTCGGTGGTCGGCCCCGGCTTCCCGCTGCCGAAGCTCATCTGGTCGGGCGGACCTTGGGACGCGGCCACGCACAGCACGTTCTTCGCGATCCCGGGCGCGCCGTTGCCGGCGCCGCGGTCGTTGGTGTTCGCCGCGGCGGCGATCACCACGTGGTCCTCGTTGCCGAAGCTGAACGCGTCCGCGCCGACGGCGTCGGTGTTGTACAGCGGGATGAGGCCGGCCCAGCTGTTGGTGTGGACGAACGCCCCGAGTTCCTTGCCCCGCTGGAGGATGCCCTCCATCTTGAGCCCGATCGGCGGGAACAGGTCGTCGATGCTGCGGCAGACGAGCTTCGCCGCCCACGCGCCGCCGCGGTGCTCGTGGGTACCGTTCTTGTCGAGCGGGTTGCCGGCGAGGATGCCCGCGACGAACATGAAGTGCTCGCTGACGTCCGGGGTGTTCTGGTCGAACATGCCGAGCACCTTGCGGTGGTCTTCGCCGGCCTTGGTTTCCGCGGGGTCGTTGAAGAAGCAGTGGTTGAGGTCGAGGTGGCCCTGGTCGATGAGCCCGACGACCTGGCCTTCGCCGTGCAGGCCGTGGTCCCAGATCGGGGTGGCGTTCAGGCCGGCGACGCCGGACTGGAAGACCTGGGCCGCGGGGACGTCGGTGACCTCGCGCTCCGGGACCGGCTCGATCAGGACCACGTCGTCGACCGCCGCGACCTGAGGCAGCTCGGCCCGGTCGTCGAGGGTGAAGTCGGCGTACCGGCTGCCGCCGAAGGACCGGTTGTCGGTGAGCACGACGTCGCGCGCGCCGAGTGCGGTCAACGCGGCGGTGACGGCAGCGGGGTCCGCGTCGTCGAACAGGGTCGCGATCAGGGCGAGCGGGGTGGTGCCGGCCGGGATCCAGGAGGCGAGCTTCAACGCCGGGTCGAGCGGGACGCACGTGCGCACCAGGAAGTCGGCGCGCACCCGCGCCGCGGTGTCGTCGTCGAGCCGTTCGAGGAACGAGAAGTTCGGCACGAACCGGTCGAGGCGCAGCCCGTACGCGGCTTTCAGCCGGGCGGCGTCGGGCTCGTTCAGGGACGCCCGGAACTGCACCAGCGTCGCCCTCTTGGCCGGCGCGAGGGCCATCGGCACCCGCACGTCGGCGGGGTCGAACGGGGCCGGGCCGATCCACACGCGGAAGTCGGTCATTTCAGGGCTCCCGTCACGACGAGTGCGTAACCTTGCTGCCCGAAGACCAGGTCGCCGTGGAGCGAGATCCGCCAGGTGCCGGCCGGCGGCCGTTCGACGATGACCATCTGGACGTTGTTGCGCAGGTCCGCCCCGGCGGACGTGGCGGGCGCGAACGGCCGGGAGAACCCGGTGGCCCGGTCGATGTCGTTGCCGAGGTACCGGACCCCCGCGGGGTCCTCCACGTCCAGCCGGACGGCGTTGCGCGAGGGCAGGGTGTGCAGGGACTCGGCCGGCGGGACGTCCGTCCACACCAGCGTGATCTTGAGCGGTTCGGCCGGGCTTTCGACGGTCACCGGCCGGGTCACCTGCCGGCCCTGCGTCAGGCCGGCGGCGTGCCGCACGTCGTTCACGAACAGCTTGCGAGGGCTGCCGGGGAAGAACAGGGTGCGGTCGAGCCGGATGAGTCCCCAGCCCTCGAGGTTCGTGGGGTAGCCGGTGAGGCCGGCACCGGGGAGACCGGTACCGGTCATGTCGACGGTGGAGTTGAGCAGCACCGCCCGGATCAGCGCACCGGTCGGGAAGAACACCCGGCTGCCCAGCCTCGTGCCGCGGGGGTAGTAGCCCTCGGTGAAGTACTGGCGCACGAGCGCGGCCGCGGCCGCCGCGTTCGGCGCCGCCCAGCTCGAGGCGGTCGCGCCGAACACCTGCGGCGGACCGGTCAGGCAATAGGGTCCCGAGTTCGGCGTGGGGTTGAGCAACGCCGAGCTGATGCCACCGCCCACGGCGATGAGATCGGGCTTGCGGCGGCGGTCGGGGACGGTCGGTCCGGGCTGCCCGTCACCGAAGTTCATCTCGAGGGGAAACGCTTCGGCCGCCGCGACGCAGAGGGCGTTCTTGGCGATCCCGGGCGGCTTGTTCTCGTTCGTGCCGTGGAAGGGTGAAGAGGCGCCGACGACCACGTGGTCCTCGTTGCGGAAGCTGAAGTCGTCCGCGTCCCGCGCGGTCTTGTCGTAGAAGGGCTGTTCGACGCCCCAGCTGGTGTTGTGGATCGTGGCGCCCTCGTTCTTCGCGTCCTCCAGCATGTTCAGCAGGTGGTTGTCGCGGGTGCGGAAGACGAGCTTGGCCGCCCACGCGCCGCCGCGGTGCTCGTGGGTGCCGTCCTTGTCGAGCGAGTTGCCCACCGCGATGCCCGCGACGAACATGCTGTGCTCGCTGACCTCGGCGCCGTCCTTCTTGAACAGCCGCAGGACCTTGCGGTGCTTCGGGCCGGGCACGTTCACCGGGGTGTCGGCGAAGAAGCAGTGGTTCAGGTCGATCGTGCCGTCCTTCTCGATGACGCCGATCACCTGGCCTTCGCCGTGCAGGCCCTGGTCCCAGATGGTGCCGCCGTGCACGCCGACCCCGCCGGACTGGATCGTCTGCGCCGCTTCCACGTTGAAGTTCACGGCGGCCTGCTCCGGCTCCACCCAGACGACGTCGTCGACGGCCGCGAGGAGCGGCAGCGCCGTCCGGTCGTCGAGCGCGCACCGCGCGACGGGGTGGGCGCCGATCTCCCGGTTGTCGAGGACCTGGACGTCCCGGGCGCCGGCCGCGGTCAGCGCCGTCCGCGCGGCGGGGAGGTCCGTGTCGTCGAACAGCGTCACGATCAGCTGGAGCGGGGTGCCGGTCGCGGGGATCCACGGCGCGAGCTTCAGCGCCGGGTCCAGCGCGGTGCACGACCGGACGAGGAAGTCGGCCCGCACCCGGGCGACGGTCTCGTCGTCGAGGCGTTCGAGGTAGGCCAGGTTCGGGATGAACCGGTCGAGGACCAGGCCGTACGCGCTCTTCAGGCGGCCGACGTCGGGCTCGGTCAGCGCGGCGGTGAACTGGACGACCGTCGCCTTCTTGCCGGCCGCGAGCACGCCGGGGGCCACGTCGACCGGGTCGAACGGCTCCGGGCCGATCAGCAGGCGGAAATCCTGGGAATGGGTCACGGGATGAGCACCTCACTGCGTCGGGCCGGGATGCCGGCGTCGGGACTTTCGGCTGCCGCGCCCGCGCTCGCGACCCCGCCGGCGACCAGGACCCGGTCGTCCGCCAGTTCCACGACACCGAAACCGGACCGGCCGGTGACCAGACCGTCCACTGTGGACCATGAGTCGTCGAGGTGGTCGTAGGCGAGGACGGACCGGTAGCCGGCCGTCGCTTCGGGTGCGCCGGTCCCGCCGAGCACGAGGACGAGTTCCGAGCGCAGGAGCAGGCTCCGGTGGCGGGCACGCCCGCCGGGCATGGCCGCCGCGGCGGACCACTTGCGCGTGCCCAGGTCGAACAGCTCGGCGGTGGCCAGGCTGTGCGGGTCGGCGGTGCCGTCGGCCGCGACGACCGGGTCGCCGCCGGTGACGAGCACCCGCCCGGTGGGCAGCACGGTCGCCTGGTGGCCTTTTCTCGCCTGGGAAAGGCTTCCGGCGGGGGTCCACTCGTCGTCGTCCGGGTCGTACAGCTCGCAGTGGGCCAGTGCTTCTTCCCGGCCGTTGCCGGTGGGGACGGCGCCGCCGACGACGAGGACCCGGCCGTCGTCGAGGACGACCGCCTGGTGCCCGGTGCGGGCGTCGCCCATCGGGGCGGCCGCGGTCCAGGTCCCGGTGGCCGGGTGGAACAGCTCGGCCGAGGCGAGCGCGCCGTCCTCCTGCCCGGGCCGGACCCCGCTGCCGCCGGTGACGAGGATCCGCCCGTCGCGCAGCGCGGTCGCCGCGTGGCCGTGACGGGCCGTGCTCATCGCCGGCGCGAACGCCCAGGCGCCGGCGGCGGGGTCGAAGACCTCGGCCGAGGCGAGCACCTCGGTGCCGGAGTGCCCGCCGAGGGCGAGCACGCGGCCGGTGCCGAGCCGGGTCGTGGTGTGCCGCCGGCGTCCGGTCGCCAGGGCCGGCCCGGCCGACCACGCGTCGGCGGTCGGGTCGAACAACGCCGTGGCGGCGAGCGGCGTCCCGTCCGGGCCGGTGCCGCCGGCCAGCAGCACGCGGCCGTCGGCGAGCGTGACCAGGTCACTATCGGCCGCGGGCACCGGCAGCGGCCCGGCGTCGGCCCACGTCCCGGACGCGGCCGGGGACACCGCCGCCTCCGCCACCGGGATCACGTGGAGCAGGCCGTCCAGGGTCCGGTCCGCGGTGACGAAGCCGGCCAGCGCGTCCTCCGCCGTGGTCCGGCTGCGGAACGTGGCCGCGTGCATCCGCCGTCCCGGCGAACCGGGTGGGAAGGCCTGCCGGTTGCTCTTGCGGTAGGCGACCACGAACCGCTGTTCGGTGACGCGCACGGCGTCGGCGGCCGCGAACGGCTGCTTCTGGGCGGCCTGGCGGGCCGACAGCGCGGCGCGGCTGGTGCTGCTGCCCTTGGTCAGTTCGTCGAAGACCGGTCCGCTGACGCTGTGGAAGCTTTTCTGCGGCGCGGCTAGCCGGGTCGCGCGCGGGGTGGTGGCGGCGCTGTCGATGACGTGCAGTTCGTAGCGGGCGCTGCGGCGGACGACCCGGGCCGTGGCGAGGGCGGTGCCGGCGGTCAGTTCGAGCCCGGAGTCCTGGGTTTCGTAGGACGGCCGCGAGAGGGCGGCCGCGTCGGAGAGGGTCTGGAACTGTCCCATCGCGAACCGGTCGCCGGTGTCCGAGACCCGTTCGAGGCCGGTGTTGTCGACGGGGGCGACGGTGAACCGCTTGCCGTCCCCGGCTTTCTGCCCGCCGACGCGGTCGAGCCGGACGTTCAGCGGCAGCGCGCGTTGCCGGACGAACAGCGTGCCGAGGGGGTGCAGGACGAGTTCGCCCGTGTCGGGCAGGTCCCGGAGGGTGACCAGCACCCGGTTCCCACCCGAGGGCAGCCGGGTCTCCCAGCCTTCGGTCTTGCCGATTTCGTTGGCCAGCAACGGAAGGACAGCGACGGGCGGCAAGGTGGTGTCGCGGTCTTCGCCCCAGGTGATGTCGAAGTTGGCGGAGATGGAGAAGAAGAGGAAGCCGATCGACCCTTTGCCGTGGGCTCGCCAAGGGGCCGGCCCTTCGAGCTGGAAGTCGAGGTCGATGCCGAAGGCGCCGACGCCGAACGCTCGCAACGTCACGTGGGCACCGATGTGGATCGCGAACCGGAACGGGGACAGCTGGAACAGTGCGTCGAATCCCAAGTGGCCTTCGACGCGGAAGGCGCTGAACCCCAGGCGTAGTTCGGCTTTCGCGCCGAATTGGACGGTGTTGCTGGTGACGGCGAAGTACCCGGAAACCCGGATGAGCTGGTTGTTGCGGTTGAGGATGTCGACCGAGAGCCGGTCGGGGATCGGGAACGGCAGCGGCGGCGGCCGGTAGGCGGGGTGGAATCCGCCGACAGTGAGGATGAGGTCGGGGTTGTCGCCCCACGCGACGAGGACGCCCATGCCGCCGTCGATGGTCATGGTGAGAATGCGGCTGTCGAAGAGCTTCGCGAAGAACCACAGCCGGGACTTGTCGAGTTCGAGCGCGCCGACGAACTGCGCCTGCACGACCAGGAGCGGCTTGTCGGCGTTCGGGAGCGCGGCCTTGAGGACGCCGAGCACGGCGATGTTGCCGGGGATTTCGATGATCACCCCGAGGGAGATGCTCACGAGAGTCGGCGTGCCCCAGCCGATCTTCGCCATCGGCCCGATCAGGAACGTGCCCTCTTCCGGCGGGAAGAACCGCGCCAGGTCGGACAGGATCCGCGGCGCGTTGGCGATGACGTCCTCCGGGAAGGCGACCGACTCGATCGCGCCGGTGCGGACGCCCTCGACCAGCGCCGCCAGGTTCATCCCGCGGTTCAGCCCGACGAGCCCGCCGACGGCCAGCAGCGTGAAGCCCGCCCCCAGCTGCAGGCCGGTGCCGAACTCGGCGGTCAGCACGATCAGCAGCGAGAACCCGCGGGACCCGTCCGGCTGCCGGGTCGTGATCACCCCGATCGCCTTGACCGCCAGGAAATCCGCCAGTTCCAGCTCCAGCGCGCCGGCGTACTCCCCGCGGCCGGCGTCGAAGGAGAGGAACCCGCCGCCGGAGATCGCGCCCGCGTCCACCGCCAGCCCGACCCCGGTCGGCGGCGTGACGTCCAGCCCGACGTCGAACGGGCCGGCGTTGCCGTCGGCGAAGGTGACCGGCAGCTCGACCCCGAACCCGTCGACCACGTAGGAAAACGGGCCGAAGGTGCCCGAGAACGCCGCTTGCGCGCGGGCCGCCAGGGCCGTCGCGTCGCCGGTCAGCGCCAGGGTGACGCGGTCGACGTGCACGAACCCGAGGTCCAGGTTCGGGCTGACGGTCACTTCGATCCCGGCCCGCGTGGTGAACCGCAGGCCGGAGCGGCTCGACCACGCGAGTTCGGCCGGGATCACCACCCGCAGCTCGTCGTCGCCCAGCACGGTCGCGAGGAACCCGTCCGACCCGGCGGCGCTGACGACGAGCGCCAGGCCGTCGAGGGCGGCGCGGAAGCCCACTTCGGGTTCGCCGCCCCGCACGTCGACGGCCGCTTCGAGGGTGGCGCCGGTGAGTTCGAGGCGGGTCTGCCCGGGCTGGCCGAACAACCGGACGGCGGTCTCCGGGGCGAACTCGAGCGACACCCCGAACCCGGCGCTCGGCAGCGGCCGGCCGGGCGCGCCGGGGTAGCGCACGCCGACGTCGCCCGGCCGGGCGAACACGGCGAGCTGCTGGTCCAGATCGGTGCCGGCGCGCACGACGAGCGTCCAGTCGCCGCCGAGCGGCACGGCCGCGTCGACGCCGTCGGGCACCTGCGGCAGCAGGATCATCCCGGGCAGCGCGCCGCCGTCGGCCGGCAGCCCGGTGAGCTGGAGCCCGATCGGCGCCACTGTCCCGTCGGGCAGGGGGAGTTCGCCGAGCTGCAGGGTCAGCCCCTGGCCGGCGCTTCCGGCCGGTGGCCCGGCCGCGCCGGGGTGCAGGGGCGCGATTTCGTCGTCGGACAGCTCGTCGAGCGTCACCGGCAGGCCGAGGCCCGCGACGAGCCCGGCGAGCAGTTCGGCGAGCTTGCCGAACGCCAGGTCCGGCGTGCCCCAGCCGTAGACCGCGGCGGGCACCGCCGACGGGTCGGACAGGAGCGCGGGGATCCGGTCCCAGTCGAAGCGGACGCGCACGTGGTCGGCGCGGCCCGCGGAGGCCGGCTGGAACTCGGGCGCGATGATCCCGAGCGCCTCGAGCGCGGCGTACCAGCCGGGCGCCTCGGCCAGCAGCTGCCGGCCCAGCAGGTACTCGAAGAGCCGGCGCGCCAGCCCGGGGAGGAACACCGCGGGGTCGATCCCGGCCGGAGCCTGGGTCAGCGCCGAGATCGCCCGGTAGACGTCCCCGGCTTTGCCGACGACGGTGAGGATCTCTTCGGCTCCGGCGCCGTCGGCGAGCAGTTCCAGCGCGTTGACGGCCCGGGTGACCGCCGCCGCGACGGCGGGGTAGGACGGCGGCAGGCCGGGTACCTGCCAGCCGAGCTGGCGCATCAGCGTCGTGAAGGCGGCCGCGTCCGAGAACGCGTCCTCGAGGGGCCGGACGGCCTCGACGAGGTGGTGGGCGAGCAGGCCCAGGGTGCCGCGATCGCCGGTGGGGCCGGTCATCGCGCGCCCCGCTTCCCGTAGCGCTCGCGGAAGTCCGCCTCCACCGCGCCGTGCAGGGTCGGGTCGGCGTTGTCGACGAACGCATAGCGGCAGATGATGCAGAAGTCGGACAGCTTCACGGTTTTCGTCTTCGGGTCCACGAAGAACTCGCGGTTCATCACGCAGGTGCCGGTCGGGCGGTAGACCCCGCAGTTGTGCTCGCTGCCGTTCTCGTAGAGCCCGATCGTCCAGTACGAGGCCGCGGGCGGGTTCGGCGCCGCGCGGTGCGGGAAGTTGGTCGCGAACGTCGGCACCGGCAGCCGGACGTTGGCGCAGGGCCGGCCCTCGGCGTCGTTCGGTGGATCGGCTTCGCCCGGTCGCGGCTGGGCGTTCAGCGGGTTCTGCGTTTCGGCGATGCGCTGCAGCACGGCCGGGTCCGCCAGGGTCAGCACGCCGCCGAACTTGTCGTGGGCGAAGTCCGGGTCGGGTTCGCGGACGTAGGCGAGCAGGATGCTCCCGGCCGGGAACGCCGCCGGGTCGACGGTGCCGCCCAGCAGCGGCGCGACGAACACCCGGTTCGCGGGCACGTCGACCGCGAGGACCTTGCAGATGTTCGACGGCTTGCCGGCCGTGGCCAGCGGGCGGCGGCGGAACATGACGATGTCGTCGGTCCGCAGCCGGCTCGCCCTGACGTCGACGAGGTCGACGGTGAACCGGCCGCCGACCGGCGGGGTCAGCCCGTTCTGCAGCAAGCCGGCCTTGGCGATCCGCGGCCAGTCCGCCCACTTGATCTTGCCGACGTCGATCAGGGCGTCGGGGGTCCCGTCCGCGGTGAGCGAGCCGCGGTCCTGGACGTTGGGGGTGCCGCGCACCTGGCGGATCTTGAGCGGTGTCGGCGCGGCGGTCCGCCCGCCGTACTCGTCGCCGAGGCCGAAGGAGTGCCCGAGCTCGTGGGCGACGGTCAGCCAGACGGCGTAGAAGACGTCGGTCGGGATGTCGTCCGGCTTCAGGTCGAACCCGTCGCCCCGGTCGTTCGGCCGCACCTGGTGGAACGGGCGGGCGGCCATGCTCACGCCGATGGTGATCCCGGTCGAGGTGTCGCTCACCCTGCGGCGCGCGGCGAGCCCGGCGCGCCGGGAGGACCGGCAGAGCACGATCACCCGGTTGCGGTCCTTGCCGGTCGTCCACAGCCCGGCCGGGAGGACGTCGTCGTCCTCGCCCCGCAGGGCGTCGAGGAACTTGTTGAAGTCGTTGTCGGAAACCCGGCGGGGGTTCGTCGAGACGTACTGCTCGAGGAGGTTCGCGTCGGCCGACGGCCGCTCGCTGAACGCCATGTGGAACGCGGTGTCCCGCTCGTTGAGCAGCAACCGGTCGTTGAGGCCGACCCACTGGGTGAACCGCGGCCGCAGCAGGTCCGCGGTGATGGAGTCGCCGTAGGCGCTCTGCAGGAAGCCGATCTTGCTCTCCACCGTGGTGCCGACGGGGTAGTCGTCCGGGTTCGGCAGGCCGATGGCGTTGACGACGTCGGCGAGCGACCAGCCGGCGGCCGGGCGGGCCGCGCTCGGCAGGGGCAGCGGCGACGCCGTCGTCGGCAGCTGTCCCGGAGCCGGGCTGGGGTCGAGCTCGTCGAGCACCGTGACCCCCGCGTCGGGCGAGGGCACCCAGCCCCGCCAGTAGTTGACGCGGCCGGTGAGGGCGGCGAACGGCCGGGTGTGGGGCCGGCTCTCCAGCCGGTCCTTGACGATGCCGACGAGCCGGTTGTACTGCGCCTGGTCGGCTTCGGTGTCCTGGAAGCCGTCGGGCAGGAAGAGGATGTTCGGCACGGTGTCGACCTGCTTGACGCCGGGGCCGCCGAGGTGCGCGAGCCGCACGTGGGTCGACCAGGACGGGGCGCTGACGGCGGTGCCGTCGGCGTGCAGCCCGGCGGCCGTGGCGGTCACCTTGGTGTCGGGACCCGATTCGGCCGGCGCGGTGAGCACCCCGGTCCGGGGGTCGGCGGTGATCGGGCCGCCGGTCGCCGACCAGGTGAGTGCGGCGGTGGTCGTGTGCGCGAGGCGGACGTAGGTGAGCTCGTTCGCGTCCGGCGTCCGGAACGGCGACCAGTTGGTGATGTCGCCGATGACCCCGTCGGCGACGACCACGGTCCCGTCGAGCACCTGGTCGAACCGGCCGAGCACGGAGAACCGCGCCTGGCCGGATCCCTGGCGCACGGTCAGCTTCGACGGGGTGAGCCACAGCGAGGAAAGCTTTTCGTGCACGTGGATCCGGATGCGGGTGGTGATGGCCGGGTCCTGGTCGAGCGAGACCCGGAGGAGGAAGGAATGCCCGCGCAGGGCGAGCGTCTTGACGGTGACCTCCCCGGCGGCGGTCAGCTCGATGCCGTGGTCGTCGCCGACCTTCAGCTGCGGCGTGAACGTCACCGTGGCGCTCGCCGGCAAGGGCTGGTCCTGCGTGAGCGTCTCGCCGGTGAGGTCGTCGACCCGCAGGAGCCGGACGAGCTCCGGCGACGAGAGGCCGGGCGTCAGGTGCAGGTCGGTCGCGGCGGTGTCGGCCCACTTCAGCCGGACGATGGTCATGGTTCCCCCGGGCGGTTCGGTTGCCCGGCCCACTGTTGCCGAGACGGTCGACAACTCGTCCACAAACCGTCGACAGCTTGACGAAGCTGCTCCGGCGTATCTGGCGGGGCGGCCGGTTCACCTGTAGGGCGTGAGAACGGATTCTGCGCGCGAACCGGACGCCGACGACGCGGACGGGCCGCGGTTCCAGGTGCTGGGCCCCTTCGAACTGCGGGTGCGCGACCGGGCTCTGGAGCTCGGCGGGTTCCGCATCCGGACGCTCCTCGCGCTGCTCACGGCGAACGCCGGGCACGTGATCTCGGTGGCCACGCTGGTCGACGCGCTGTGGGCCGCGGAGGCGCCCCGCGACGCGCACCGGACCGTGCGCAGCTACGTGTCCCGGCTGCGGCACTCCCTGGTGCCGGCGGACGAGCTGATCACCACCCACCCGGCAGGGTACCTGCTGCAACCGCCTCCCGACGCGGTCGACGCCGCCCGGTTCGAGCGGCTGGTCGCGGCGGGCAGGCGGGCCCTGCCGGCCGAGCCGGCGGTCGCGGCCGGGCACCTGACCGCCGCGCTCGCGGTGTGGCGTGGGGACGCCTACGCCGAATTCGCCGAAGTTCCGCAGCTGCGGGCCGAGGCGACCCGGCTGCACGGGCTGCGGCTCGGCGCGATCGAGGACCGCGTCGACGCCGAGCTCACCACCGGCGCGGGCCCGGACCTGGTGGAGGAGCTCACCGGCCTCACCGAGCGCCATCCCGGGCACGAGCGGCTGTGGGGCCAGCTGATGACCGCGCTGTACCGGGCGGGCAGGCAGGCCGACGCACTCGACACGTTCGCCCGGGCACGCACCGTGCTTGTCGAACGATTCGGCCTGGACCCGTCGCCGCGGCTCGTCGAGGTGCACCGGCGGGTGCTGGCGAACGACCGCCGGCTCGAAGCGCCCGCCGCTCCCGTGGCCGTCCGCGCCGGGCCGCCCCGGGCGGTGCGCAGCGACCTGCCGGGCGACATCGCCGACTTCGCGGGCCGCGGTGCCGAGCTGGACCGGTTGCTCGTCAGCGGGCTCGACGCGGCTCCGCTGGCCATGGTCATCGAGGCGCTGGACGGCATGGCGGGCGTCGGCAAGACGACCTTGGCGGTGCACGCCGCGCACCGGCTGGCCGAGCGCTACCCCGACGCGCAGCTGTTCATCGACCTGCACGGCCACACCCCGGGCCAGCCGCCGATCGCGCCGGCGGCCGCGCTGGACGTGCTGCTGCGGGCGCTGGGCGTGCCGGGCGAGCGGATCCCCGCCGACCTCGACGCGCGCGCCGCGGCGTGGCGCTCGGAGCTGGCGGCGCGCTCGGTGCTCGTCCTGCTGGACAACGCCGCCGACGCCGCGCAGGTCCGGCCGCTGCTCCCCGGCACCGCGCGGAGCCTGACGCTGATCACCAGCCGGCGCCGGCTGGTCGACCTCGAGTCCGCGCGCACCCTGTCGCTGGACGTGCTGCCGGTGGCCGACGCGGTCGCGTTGTTCGCCGGCGTCGTCGGCGACGAGCGGGCGGCCGCCGAGCCCGGCGCGGTCCGCGACGTCGTCGAGCGGTGCGGCCACCTGCCGCTGGCGATCCGCATCGCCGCCGCGCGGCTGCGCTCGCGGCCCGCGTGGACCGTCCGGTACCTGGCCGACCGGCTGGGGGAGGCCTGCTCCACGCTCGCCGAGCTGGCGGTGGGGGACCGCAGCGTCGCGGCCGCGTTCGCGCTGTCCTACGAACGGCTCGACGAGCCGCGGCGGCGGATGTTCCGGTTGCTCGGGGTGCACCCCGGCCCGGAGATCGACGTCCCGGCCGCGGCCGCCCTCGCCGGCGTCACGCGCGCGGAGGCGAACGAGCTGCTGGAGAGCCTCGTCGACGACCACCTCGTGCAGCAGCCGCTCACCGGCCGCTACCGGCTCCACGATCTGGTCCGCCGGCACGCGCGCGACGTCGCGCTCGCCGAGGAACCGGAGGGCGCCCGGGCCGGGGCCCTGCGCCGGGTCGTCGACTTCTACCTCCACACCGCCTACGCGGCCAGCCGCCTGCTCGACCAGCAGCACCCGCCCATCGACCTCGAGCCGCCGGCCGCGGGGTGCGTCCCGGTCGCGTTGCCCGACGACGCCGCGGCGATGGCGTGGTTCGACACCCACCACCGGTGCGTGGTGGCCGCGCGGGTGGCGGCGGGGAACGCCAAGTGGGACACGGCGGTCTGGCAGCTGGCCTGGACGCTGGACAACTTCCACTACCGGCGCGGTCACCTGCACGAGAACATCGACGCCTGGCGCGCGGGCCTGGCCGCGGCCGAACGGCTGGGGAACCTCGGGGTCCAGGCCCGCGCGCACCGGCGGCTCGGCCTGGTCTACGCCCCGCTCGGCCGGCAGGAGGAGGCACTGCGCCACCTGAACCGGTCGCTCGCGCTGTCCGAGCGCGTCGGCGACACGCTCGGGCAGGCCGGTGCCCACTTCGTGCTGGCGCTCGCCTGGACCCACCAGGACGACGACGAGCGCGCGCTCACCCACATCACCAGCGCGCGGGACCTCTACCGCGACGTCGGCGACGAGAAGTGGGAAACCCGGGCGCTCAGCATGATGGGCGCCTGCCACACCCGGCTGGGCCACCACGACCGGGCGCGCGAGTACTGCGAGTCCGCGCTGGCTCGCTGCCGGGAGCAGGGCGACGTCTACGGCCAGGCGGACAGCCTGGACAACCTCGCCGCGATCGCCGCGCGCACCGGCGACAGCGCCGCGGCCCTGCGCCACTACGAACGGGCCCAGGACCTCTGGCACCGGCTGGACAACACCTACCGGCAGGCGGCCACCCACACCGCGACGGGCGACGAGCACCAGCGCCTCGGCGACCTCGGCCGCGCCCGGGCGGCCTGGCGGCGGGCCGCGGCGCTGTACCGGGCCCAGCACCTGGACGAGGCCGCGCTGGAGGTCGAGGCGAGACTGGCCCGGACCGGCGATCCGGGGCCGGTCCGCGCGGGGTGAGCCGCCGGCCCGGGGTGAAGAACGCCGCCGCGGGTGTCACGCATGGTCCCATGCCTCGAGTCGCCACCGGGGAGTCGCTGATCTCCCGCGCTACGGCGGTGCCGGGCGTGCGGTCGCCGTGAGCGGTTCCGGTTCCGCCGGGGTCAGCTCGACGGACGCCGCCGCCTGCGTGATGTGGGCCGGCCGGCCGGCCGGTGCCGACGATCGGGATCGCCCCGAGCGATGTCGGCCACGCGAGCACGACCTGCCGACCGGTGAGGCCCCGGCCGTCCGCGAGGCGCCGGAACGCCGGCAATCCGGTTCGCGCCCGGCTTGCCGCCGAAGGGTGCGTACGCGAGGTAGCGAATTTCGGTAGCGCAACCGGTCAGGACCCACGGTCTCGCGGCGGGCGAAGCGGTGCTCGCCGCCCGCGGCGGCCTCGGCGACTGGCTGAGCGAGAAGGCCCAGCGTCACCTGCGCAAGGCGTTCGACCGGCTCGGCATCACCGTGCACGAGCACCCGGACATCGCCGGCGTCGATGCTCCCGGCGCGGCGGCGTCACCCCGGTCCAGGAGCCCGCCGGGATTTCCGTGTGATCTCGACGAACCCGTGGTCGGCGTCGAGGCGGAGCCGGTCGCCGGTGTGGATCACCTCGACCGGGTCGTCGTCGAAGTCGCTCAGGGCCGGTACCCGGGTCACCACCGCGCCCAATGCCACCTTCGTCGTCACCACCGTGAAGATCATGCCCAGTGGCGCCGTGCCGAGCAGGCGGGTCGACTGGAAGAACCCCGACCAGCCCGACGATCCCTTCGCGCTCGGGAAGACGAGGATCTTCCCCGTGAAGCACACCCCGTGCAGCTCGTGGCGGCGCTCGATGATCGTTCCCGTGGCCGGGTCGATGCCGCCCCAGCCCGAGATCGTCTCGTGGGACACCAGTGCTTCGCCCTCGACGACGCCGGGGACGATCGTCCGGCCGCGCAGGATCGTCATCGGAGGTCGCCTCGCCAGCGTCCGGTGACCGCCGCGTCCACGCAGTCCGCCAGCGAACCGAACCACGCCTCGATCCCGAGGATCGCGGGCAGGTAGTGCGCCTGCTTCGCCGAGTCGGTGGCGAACACGCGGGTGCCCGGCGGGGCGACGCGGGACATCGCCGGGCACGAGTCGGCGAGCAGCCGCCCACCCGCGGCCTCGATCACGGCCGTGTAGCCGCTGCGGTCCGCGACCGCCTTGAGCGCCCGGGGTGCCATGATCCACAGCTGCGTTCCCGAGTGCAGCCGCTTGCCGTCCAGGGCCCGGGCGGCGGCGCGGATCTGGTCGATCGACGCGTGCGGGCAGCCCAGCAGCACGAAGTCGACGTCGGTCGAGCGGCCCTGGTCGTTCAACGTCTCGTAGACCGCACGCCGCTCCCGGAGTCCATAGTGGATAGCGACGGGCGGGCGGCCGCGGAAGGCCGCCTCGACCGTCGGCGCCTCGGGCGTGATCCCGGGCAGGTGGTACAGCTCGACCCCGCCGGAAGACGCGGCGGCCGCCCCGAAGTGCTTGAGGTCGACGAGATCGGGACGCGGGTAAGCGCCGGTGACCACCGGGCGTTCGTCCTGGACCAGCCCGCCCGCGAAGTAGCCCAGCATGCCCCAGTCCATGAAGTCGCGGACGCCCGCGTCCACCTCGACGAGGTGCGTGCCGAACCGGTTCTCGGGCAGGTGGTTGCCCCAGCACGGGATCTTGCCGGTCAGCGACGCCGCGCCGGTCGACGTCCCGCCTTCGCAGTTGGTCCGGGCACCGAGCACGGAGTTGGCGTACACGACCGCCGACGACTCCATCCACGCGCAGTGCTCGCCGCGGACCGGGAGGTTACCGACTTGGTACGGCGTGCAGGTGGCGAGGATGTTCACCCCGCGCCGCCCGTAGAACGCCTCGGCGTCGCTCTGCAGCTCGACGAACTCCTTCGGGTACGGCACCACGCCGACCGAGTCCGGGCCGAACCCCTGCTGCAGCTGGCACGTCGGCACCCGCATGTCGGGGATCTCGACGACGTCGTCGCAGTCGAGGTTGAGCACCGCGAACGCCTTGTTCCAGCCGCCTTCGGCCACCAGCTTCGCCTTCACCGGCGACGGCTGGGTGCTCGTGCCGGCGACGTTGCGGGTGTCGCACAGGTGTTCCGCGCCCAGCGCCTCGCCGTAGCGGACGAGCAGGTCCATGGCCGCCGCCACGGCCGGCCCGTCGGCGCCGTCGCGCATCGCCTTCTCGTCGTCGGTCAGGATCACCGCGCGACCTCCTGCCGGGAGACCGCCGGGGCCGGATCGGCGACGTCGTTGGTCTCCGGGCCCCGCCGCACGGCCTCGAACATCAGCAGGCCACCGAAGACGATCAACGCGATCGGCGTGAACTCGTAGGGCATGATCGAGCTGAGCGCGAGCAGCCAGAACGTGTAGAGCCCGGGCAGGATCAGCCCGAACATGTAGCCGATGCCGTAGCCGCTCGCCCGCACGGACGCCGGGAACCGCTCGTTGAGGTATACCAGGATGACGCCGAGCGGCGCGGACGGCAGGACCTTCGCCACCACGGCGATCAGCCCGATCAGCCACGCGGGCGCCCCGGCCCGGGCCGCCACCGCCAGCACCGCGAACGCGCCGCCCACGACGAACGTGAGCACGAGCGCCCAGCGCATCAGCAGCGTCCGCCTGCCGATCCGCTGGCCGACCGCGGCGAGCACCAGGATCAGCACGATCGTGACGACCGAGCTGATGATCTCCACTGTGGACGACAGCCGCGGGCTCTGGTCCAGCACCTGCACCAGCAGCGTCGGCAGGAACGACACCGACATCTGGGTGGCGAACCAGTACCCGCAGGTGAACAGGAAGACGCTGAAGAACAGCGCGCGGTGGGTGGTGAACAGCTCCGCCACCGGCTGCCGTCCCGTGCGGCGCTGCCGGAACACCGAGTCGTCCTCCTTCACGCCGCGGTAGTGCCACAGGTAGACCAGGCCGAGCACGAACCCGAGGAAGAACGGGATCCGCCAGCCCCAGGCCAGGAAACCGCCGTGGGGCAGCACGTCGAGCAGGCCGAGCAGGAGCAGGTTGATCACCAGGAACGAGCCGGGCGCGCCGACGCCGATGAGCCCGCCGACCCGGCCGCGCCGCGCGGGCTCGGCCTGTTCCAGCGCCAGGGGCATCGGGGCGGCGTAGCCACCGGCGAGGAAGATCCCGCCGATCAGCCGCAGCACGGCGAACACGGCGATCGCGCCGTAGTTCCACGCCGCGAAGCCGGGCAGCAGCCCGATGAGCAGGGTGACGATCGTGAAGCCCCACCCGCTGATCATGGTGACGGGCTTGCGCCCGATCCGGTCGGACAGGTTGCCGAAGATGACGCTGCCGATCGGCCGCGCGAGCAGCCCGACCGTGAACAGCAGCGTGGTGAACGTCGCGCGGATCGCCGGCGACAGGTTCGCGGGCATGAAGTACGCCATGGCGGCCGGCAGCACGAGCGCCGGGAGGTACACGTCGAAGCTGTCGACGAACATCGAGAACGCGCCACCGCGCGCGGAGCGCCGTTCGTCGGCCTCGGTGATGACGGTGGATGGGGGGACTTCGGGCGGCGTCATTGCGGCCTCCTGATCTTGGGGGAGCGCTAGGGGCGGAGCACGGCTCCTCGGCCGAGCGGGCGCACGGTGCGCCGGTAGACCGACAGCCAGCCGGTTTCGTGGTGGTCCGCCACGGGTTCCGGGCGCCGCGCGGCGAGGTCGGCGGGGTCGACGCGCAGTTCGCACACCCGCCCGGGCAGGTCGATGTGGACGGTGTCGCCGTCGCGGACGAGGGACAGCGGCCCGCCGTCGGCGGCTTCGGGACGGACCTCGCCGACGACGATGCCGCGGTTGACGAGCCCGGACAGCTGGCCGTCGGTGACCACCGCGACTTCGCCGGTGAGCCCGGCGCGGTCGAGGGCGAAGACGATCTGCGACGCCATCCCCATGCCGGGCCGGCCGCGCGGCCCGAGCCCGCGGACGACCACGACGTCCCCGGTGGTGATGCCGCCGTCCGCCAGGGCGGCGACCGCGGCTTCCTGGCTTTCGAAGCAGCGGGCCGGGCCGGTGAACGCGGCCGGGCGCGCGTCGCCGACCGCGAGCTTGACGATGCCGCCGTCGGGAGTGAGCGATCCGCGCAGGACCACGATCAACGGCTCTGTCGCAAAGGGACGGTCGGCCGGGCGGATCACTTCCGCGTCCGTGACTTCGGCCGCGGACAGGTTGTCACCCACCGAAACGCCGCTCACGGTCAGCGGCACCGGGTCGATGAGGTCGCCGAGCTGCTTCATGACCGCTCGCGCGCCGCCCGCGGCCTCGAACTGCTCGATGAGGTGCGGCCCGTTCGGCCGGATCGCCGACACCACCGGGGTGTCGCGGCCCAGCTCGGCGTACAGGCCGAGGACGTCGATGTCCACATCGGACTCTTCAGCCACCGCTTGGAGGTGCTTCACGGTGTTGATCGACGCGCCGACCGCCAGGGCGACGCGGACGGCGTTGCCGAACGCGGCGGCCGTCATGATCCGGCGCGGGCGCAGGTCCTCCGCCACCATCTCCACGATCCGCGCCGCGGCGGCGTCGGCCGCGGCCCACATCGACGGCGAGTTCGCCGCGACGGGGGTGGTGCCGGGCAGCGTCATGCCGAGTGCTTCGGCGACGACGTGCATCGAGTTGGCCGTGCCCATGCCCGGGCACACGCCCGGGCCGCCGACGGCGCCGTCGCTCATCTCGGCGAGCTCGTCCACAGTGGATGTCCCGCAGGCGTGGAGGAAGACGTCCTCGATGTCGCAGTGACCGCCGCGGAAGCACCCGCTGGGCTGGTAGCCGCAGGCCACGAGCAGCGTCGGGAGGTCCAGCCGCCCGGCGGCCATCAGCTGGGCCGGCGCGGTCTTGTCGCAGCTGGCCAGGCACACCATGCCGTCCAGCTGCGCGCCCTCGACTCCGACTTCGATGTCGTTCACGATGAGGTCGCGCGCCGACAGGATGTACCCGCCGCCGTGCCCGGCCGAGTGGATGAAGTCGCTCGGTGCGGTGGTGCGCACCTCGAACGCCAGCCCGCCGGCGGCGGCGATCCCGTTCTTGACCCGGGCCGCGATCGCGTCGAGGTGGCTGAAGCAGATCGCCAGGTCCGACGAGGAGTTGACGACGGCGATCTTCGGCTTGCGGAGGTCTTCGTCGGTGAGCCCGAGGGCGCGCCACTGGGCGCGCCGGGTGGCCCAGCGGACCGTGCCGGGCGGGAAGTCGCTGCGGACCATGGCTTTCCTCCGGTCAGGACTCGAGGTTGCGGACCAGGCGGGCGCCGAGCTCGCCGTGGTCGACGTCGTGCACGCTGTCCTTCCCGGCCAGGTCCAGGGCGTGCGCGGCGGCCATGCCCATCGCCCCGCACGGGCCCATCACGCGCACGCTCGACAACGCGGCCGCGTCGCCGTCGACGCACCGGCCGGCGACCAGGACGTTGTGGACATCCGGCGGTGTCATCGAGCGCAGCGGGACGTAGTGCACGTGCCCGGGCCCGAACGTCTCCCAGACGTAGCCTTCGGGGCTGTCGTGCAGTTCCACCGGCCACGCGGTCCGCGCGACGGCGTCGGGGAAGCGGGTGCCGGCCCGCACCTCGTCGATGGTCAGCTGGTGCAGCCCCTGCGCCCAGCGCGTCTGCCGCCGGCCGGGCAGCCCGTAGGCCCGGACGCGGGCGCGGCCGAACGCCTCGGGGAACTCCGCGCGCAGGAACGCCACCACGCGGTCGGCCTGGGCCTTGCCTTCGAGCTGGGCTTGCGCCGCGGCGATCGGTTCGAGGGGCGCCTCGATGTGCGTCATGTTGAGCACCGCGGTGCCCCGGCCGGGGAAGTGGAAGGCGAGGCCGTCGTGCCGGCGCAGGCCGTACTGGGCGGCTTTCGCACCGACGCGCTCGGCCAGCTCGTCCGGCTCCGGCGCGGCCTCCTCGGCGACGTGCTCGACGACGAGCTGCTGCGAGCCGTAGATCTCGCGCTCCGGCAGGCGGCAGGGCAGGCCCGCCTCCCAGATCAGGGACGCGTCCCCGCTCGCGTCGACGAACCCGGTGGCGTCGACGTCCACCGGGCCGTAGCGGGTGGCGAAGGTGACCGACTCGACGCGGTCGCCACTCCGGACGACGCCGGTGATCGACGCGCCGGTGATCACCCGGATGCCGTGCTCCCGCACGGTGTCTTCGACCCACCGGCCGAGCACCACCTCGTCGTAGCCGACGGTGAGCGTGTGCCGCCGCTGGCGGAACAGGTCGCCCGTGGCACCCAGGTCGCGGAAGATGTCGTCGAAGATCCCGTGCGTCAGCTGGTGGTAGTCCGGGGCGTTGCCGAAGACCCCGCAGAACAACCCGATCAGCGAGTTGACCATCTGGCCGCCGAGCACCGGCAGCGCGTCGACGAGCACGACGTCGCGGCCGAGCCGGGCGGACTCGATGGCCGCGGACAGCCCGGCGATGCCGGCGCCGACGACGCAGACGTCGGCGGAGACCTGGTGGGCGGCGGAACCGGCGGGCTTGCGGACGGTGTGGACCTTCAGCTCGGTGAGGGGGTGCGGCATGGCTCACACGCTAGGTCGGGCTGCCGGGGCCCCGGAAATAGAGAATCGCGCTGCGGAGGTATCAGGGTGGGTTATAGCTGCCGCGCGAGGTCGGTCAGCACGGTCCGGAGCCAGTGGTGGGCCGGGTCGCCGTCGTGCCCGGCGTGCCACCAGAACCGTTCGACGATCGGTTCCGGATCGCCGGGACACGGCAGGATCCGCAGGCCGAGCCGGTCGGCGACGCGCGTCGCGAGGCGTTCCTGCAGCAGCGCGACGCGGTCGGTGCCCGCGACGAAGCGGGGCACGGCCTGGTAGCTCTCGACGCGGACCCGGATGCGCGGCTGGATGCCGAAGAGCGCGAGCTGCCGGCCCATCGGCGCGGCGGGCGGGAATCCGCGGTCCGGCTGGAACGGCGCGACCCACGGCAGTGCGGCGAGCTGCTCGAGGCTGAGTTCGTCGCCCTGCACCGACGGGTTCGCCGCGTCGACGACGCAGACCCACCGGTCGGTGAACAACTCGACGGATCGCACGTCGGGCAGCTCGAACCGGCTGACCGGGGGCGCGACCATGCCGTCGATCAGCCGGATCGTGTCGGCGATGTCGCTGGCGAAGGCCTCCCGGACCAGCCGGACGTGCAGCCGGACGTCCGGCGCCCGCGCCGCGAGCAGCGCGGACAGCCGCGAGCCGAGGACCTCGATCGTGTAGTCCGCCATGACGAGCGTGAACTCGCGGGCGGACGCGCCGGGGTCGAAGTCGTGACCGGTGCCGAAGAGCCGTTCCGCGCCGGTGCACACGGCTTCGACCTGGTCGGCCAGCTGCGTGGCGAGCGCGGAAAGGACGTAGCCGTTCCCGGACCGCACGAGCAGCTCGTCGCCGAAGTGCCGCCGCAACCGGCCGAGCGCGGCACTGGCCGCGGGCTGCGACACGCCGAGCCGGGCCGCCGCGCGGGTGACGTTCCGCTCGCCGAGCAGCTCCCGCAGGACGACGAGCAGGTTGAGGTCCAGGTTCGCCAGGTGGACCGCGGAGTGCCTCGCCACGGGGGGACTATAAATCAGACTGACACCCCCTCGGGGCCGCCGTGGCGGGTTAGGGTGGCTCCCGACGAGAGGGGAGTGCCTTGGCCGTCTTCAGCCGGGGGTTCCAGGGGCGGCGCGAGCGCGACGCCGACCTTCCGCCGGGTCAGTACCTCACCGACGACTTCCCCGTCCTGTCCGCGGGGCCGACCCCGCCGGTGACCGTCGACGACTGGTCGTTCACGGTCACCACGGAAACCGGGGAGCGGACGTCGTGGAGCTGGGCCGGCCTGATGGCGCTGCCCGCCGAGGAGCCGACCGTCGACATCCACTGCGTGACCCGCTGGTCGAAGCTCGGCACGACCTGGCGCGGGGTGTCGCTCGACGTGCTGCTGGCCGACGTCGAGACCGCCGCCGACTACGCGCTGGTGCACAGTTCCGGCGGCTACACCACGAACCTCCCGCTGGAGGACCTGCTCGACGGCAAGGCGTGGATCGCCTACGAGTTCGACGGCGAGCCCCTCGAACCGGTGCACGGCGGCCCCGCGCGGCTGCTCGTGCCGCACCTGTACTTCTGGAAGTCGGCCAAGTGGGTCAGCGGCCTGCAACTGCTGCCCGACGACGAGCCCGGCTTCTGGGAACAGCTCGGCTACCACAACTACGGAGACCCGTGGCAGGAACAACGCTACGACGGCGACTAGGCCACCGCCGCCGGACCGCCCGGCTCGTCGGAACCCGCGACGAGACGGCCACCGCGCGCACCCTCCGGTTCGCCGTGCCGAACTGGCCGGGCCACCTCGCCGGGCAGCACGTCGACCTCCGGCTCACCGCCGAGGACGGCTACACCGCGCAGCGCAGCTACTCGCTGTCCGCGCCCGCCGACGGCGAGTTCATCGAGATCACCGTCCAGCTGGTGCCCGACGGGGAGGTCTCGCCCTACCTCGTGCGCGACATCGAGGTCGGCGACGTCGTCGAGGTGCTCGGCCCGCTCGGCGGCTGGTTCGTGTGGCGGCCCGAGCAGCCGGAGCCGGTGCTGCTGATCGGCGGCGGCTCGGGGGTCGCCCCGCTGATGGCGATGGTGCGGGCCCGCCCGGCGTTCCGGTTGCTCTACTCGGTCCGGACCCCGGCCGACGTGTACTTCGCCGGCGAACTGAGCGGTCCGGAGACGGTCGTGCTGTACACGCGGGAAGCACCGGACGGCGTCGAACGCGCGCCCCACCGGATCGACGCGGCGGACCTGAAGGCGTACGGGCTGCCCGCGGACGACGCGCCGACCTGCTACGTGTGCGGGCCGACGCCGTTCGTCGAGACGGTCACCGGGTTGCTGGTCGACGCCGGGCACGATCCCGGCCGCGTGCGCGCGGAGCGGTTCGGAGCGAGCGGAGGGTGAAATGACGGACGCACACATCGACGGCAACGTCCTGGCCGGGCCCCTGAGCAGCGTGTTCACCGCCGACGTCACGAGCGCGACGGCGGTGTGCGCCGGGTGCGGCCGGACCGATCGCCTCGCCGCGGCGGCGGTGTACGGCGCCCCGATGGGGTACATCGCGCGGTGCCCCGGCTGCGACCAGGTGCTGCTGCGGTACGCCGAAGTCCCCTCCGGGGCCACGCTCGACATGCGCGGGATCGCCACGCTGCGCCTGACGACCGGCTGACCGGAGTCGCTGCCCGCGGGGATCCCTCAGCGGTGACTGTCCTGGCGGAACACCTCCGGCCGGTTCTTGGCGAAGCTGATCAACCCGCCCGCCTCGAGCATGTCCACGAGGAACGGGTCGGCCGCCGCCCCGCGGACGGTCGTGCCCGTCGTCAAGTTCGTGAACTCGCCGCGGGTGAGGTCCACCCGGACCCGGTCGCCGTCGGCCGCCAGGTCGGGGTTGAGGCCGATCTCCAGCGCGGGCAGGCCGATCTCGAAGCAGTTGCGGTAGAACGTCCGCGCGAACGTCTCCGCCACCACACAGCCGATCCCGGTCGCCTGCAGGGCTTTCGTGGCGATCGCGCGGCCCGACGACTGCCCGAAGTGCTTGCCCGCGAACACGATGTCGCCCGGCTGCACCTTCTTCGGGAACTCCGGGTTCAGGTCCTCCAGGACGTGCTGCACCAGCACGTCCATCGGTTCGAACACGTACTGCGTCTTCACGAGCCGGTCGGTCGGGATGTTGTCCCCGAACCGCCAGCAGCGGCCTTCGAACTTCACGCGGTCCTCCCTGCGATCACGCCCGCCACGGCCGACGCGGCGACGGTCTCCGACGACGCCAGGTACATCGACGCGTCGGGACTCCCGTTGCGGCCCGGGAAGTTGCGGGCGTGCGTCGAGATCATCGCCTCGTCCGAGGCCAGCGCGCCCATGTTGTACGCCTGGTTCGAGCCCGTGCTCGGCGGGAACCACGTCGCGCCCGCCTCGTGCAGCGCGAGCACCAGCCCTTCCCGCGCCGCCTCCGCGAACACCTCGCGGCTGGACGGCACGAGGTGGAACCGGACGTCCGGGTGGACCCGGCGCCCGGCGAGCACCCCGGCCGCCGCGCGGAAGTCCTCGAGCCGGCCGCCGCCGTGGCCGCCCAGCTCCGCGTACTGGATCGGCGTGCCCGCCACCTCCGTGACCGGCTTGACGTTGCCCACGGTCGGTGGGCACGCGACCTGCGGGTCCACCTCGCCGACGTCGAAGCGCAGCACCTGCGCCGCCTCTCCGCCGTCGCCGCGCACCAGCAGGTCCGGCCCGTCGCCCGGCAGCGTCCGCACGAACGCCTCGGTCACCTCGTCCGGCTCGACGAAGCTGCACTTCGCCCCGAGGTCCACGCACAGCAGCGGGAAGAGCCACCGGTCCCAAAAGGACAGTCCGCGCACGTACGGCCCGCCGAACTCGACGGCCCGGTAGTTCAGCTCGCCTTCGCCGATGCGGCCGACGAGCCACAGCGCGACGTCGCGCGGTGTCACCCCCGGCTTCGGGGTGCCGTCGAGGTGGACCCGGCTCGTCTCGGGCACCTTGAACCAGGCGGTGCCGTACGGCAGCACGGTACCGGCGTGCGAGTCGTTGCCCAGCGCCACGGCGAGCGCGCCCAGCGTCCCGTGCACGGGCGTGTGGCTGTCGGAACCGACCACGATCATGCCCGGCTTGACGTGTCCATTCCGGACGACCGCGTGGTGCAGGTTGCCGTTGCCGCAGTCGTACAGCGTGAGCCCGTGCTTGCGCGCCCACTCCCGGTTGTGCCGCAGCACGTCGGCCTGCTGCTCGGTCGGCGGGGCGAAGTGGTGGTCGAACACCAGCACGGCCCGCTCGGGGTCGGGGATGGGCGCGTTCACGCGCTTCTCGTACACCTGCGACGTCAGGTATCCGGACAGGTCGTGCATGATCAGCCGGTCGACCTTCGCCACGACGATCTCGCCGGGCTCCACCGACTCGCGGCCGCTCGCGCGGGCGAGGATCTTTTCGACGAGGTTCACGCGACCACCGCCGTCGCCACGATCTCACGCGGGTCGGTGATGACCCCGCGGATCGCCGAAGCCGCGGCCGTCGCCGGGCTCGACAGGAAGATCTTCGAGTCGTAACTGCCCATGCGGCCCTGGAAGTTGCGGTTGGCGGTGGACAGCGTGGTCTCGCCGTCGGCCATCGCGCCGCCGTTGCCCGCGCACGCGCCGCAACCCGGGTTCGTGATCATCGCGCCGGCGTCGATGAGCTTCGTCAGCACGCCGTTCTCCGCCGCCTTCGCCATGATCTTCGCCGACGCGGGGGTCACGATGAGCCGCAGGCCCGGCGCGACCCGGTGGCCGGCGAGCACGTCGGCCGCGATCACGAGGTCGTCGTACTTGGCGTTGGCGCACGAGCCGATGAACACCTGGTCGAGCTTGGTCCCGGCGACGTCGCCGACGCCGACGACGTTGTCGACCGTGTGCGGCACGGCGATCTGCGGCGCCAGCGCCGGCCCGTCGAGGGTGACCGTGGTCCGGTAGGTCGCGTCTTCGTCGGGCAGCAGGATGTCCAGCTCGTCGCGCGGCACCCGGGCCTCGTCGAGGTAGGCGAGCGTGGTCGCGTCCGGGGCCACGTAGGCGTTCTTGGCGCCCATTTCCATGGCCAGGTTGCAGAACGTCATGCGTTCCGACACGGACATGCCCTCGACGTAGGAGCCGGAGAACTCGGCCGACTCGTAGGTAAGCCCGTCGGCGCCGAGGTCGCCGATGAGCTTGAGCATCACGTCCTTGGCGTACACGCCGGGGGCGAGGTCGCCCTCGATGACCACGCGGACCGACTCGGGCACCTTGACCCACAGCTTGCCGGTGACCCACGCGGCGGTGATCTCGCTGAACCCGACGCCGGTGCCGAAGGCGCCCAGCGCGCCGTAGATCGTGGAGTGCGAGTCGGTGCCGATGATGAACTGCCCGGGCCGCACGAGCCCGTGCTCCATCAGGACGATGTGCGCGATCCCGCTGTTGACGTCGAAGAAGTTCTTCACGCCCAGCTTCTTCGCGAACTCGCGGCACAGCGCGTGGTCGGCGGCCGTCTTCGCGTTCATGGCGGGGGAGAGGTGGTCCATCACCATCGCCACGCGGTCGACGTCGAAGAGCTTTTCGACGCCCATCTTCTCCAACGTCCGGATGCACCGCCAGCTCGCGGTGTGGCTCATGTAGAGGTCCGGGTACGCGTCGACGATCTGCCCGGGCACGAGGTCCGTGACCGCGGACGCCCGTTCGATCGCCTTCTGCGCGAAGGTCTTGCCGGTCATTTCGTTCCTCCCGCGGCGAAGCTCGCCATCAGGTGCGGGATCAGGCCGCCGTCGGCCATGATCTCCCGCAGTACCGGTGGGTACGGGCTGAACGGGAAGGTCTGCCCGCCCGTTTCGACCGTGCCCGCGTCGTAGTCGACCCACAGCTCGCTGCCGTCGGCGGCCGCTTCCGCCGCGGCGGGCGACTCGACCGCGACGAGCCCGGTGTTGATCGCGTTGCGGAAGAACACGCGGGAAAAGGAGGCCGCGACGACCGCCTTGATCCCCGCGCCGATCAGGCACGTGGCCGCCTGCTCCCGCGCGCTGCCGCAGCCGAAGTTGCGCCCGGCGACGACGACGTCGCTGGCCCGCAGCCGGTGTTGCGTTTCCGGCCCCAGCGGCTCGAAAGCGTGCTCGGCGAGTTCCGCCGGGTCGATGCTGACGAGGTAGCGGCCGGGGATGATGACGTCGGTGTTCACGTTTTCGCCGAAGGTGATGACCCGGCCCCCGACGCGGTGTGCACTGCCCATGGATGCGTCTCCGTTCGAAGTTCCGGTCAGGGGCTGGTTTCCTCGAGGAACCAGTCGGTCGGCACGGTGTTCCCGAGATCGCGCTCCTCGGCCAGCGCGAGCGCCCGGGCGCAGACCGCCGCGAACTGGATGCCCATGCCGGTGTTGTTGGCGAACACGGTGATGTCGTCGGGACTGGTGCGGCCGGGTGCCTCACCGAGCAGCAGGTCGCCCAGTTCGCGGATGTCGTCCCACGCCAGCAGCCCGCGTTCGACGGGCCCGAGGATGTCGTACTGCTTGTCGTGGTGCACCTGCTCGCGCGAGAGCACGGTGATGCGCGCCGCGCGGTCGAACGTCGTGTCGTCGAGTTCGCGCCGGGTGGCCGTGCCGTCGGGGGAGGTGATCGCCGTGACGTGCGTGCCGGGATCGATCCACGCGCCGTCGAAGCACGGTTCCATGGCCGCGGTGGCGCACGTGACGATCTGGCAGCCCGCCACCGCGTCACGCCGTTCGTCGACGGCCACGATCTTGCGGCCCGTCTTTTCGCTCCACACGCGCGCGAACTCCTCGCGGTGCTCGGCCGTCGGGCTGTAGACGCGGACCTCTTCGATGCCCGGCCGGACCATGAGCAGGCATTCGAGGTGTGCCTCGGCCTGCCAGCCGGAGCCGAACATCCCGGCGACCGTGGCGTCCGGATCGGCCAGTTCGCGGATGCCGAGCGCGGAAGTGGCGCCGACGCGCATCTTCTGGATGAAGCTGTCGTGCATGATGGCCAGGGGTTCCAGAGTGGTCAGGCTGTAGAGCGTGACGAGCCCGACGTACCGGCCGCCGGGCGCGGCCGGGATGAGCCGCCGCCGCTGCACGCCGCTCGGCAGCGTCTCGACGCCGGCGATGTCGGACGTGATCCGCAACGCCCACACGCCGCTGGAGACGTTGCCGCCCTCCTGGGACTTGAACCGGAAGCGGAAGCCGGGGTGGCGGCTGTCCTCGACCGGGAAGTACGTGTGGTTGCGCGGCCGGTTGGCGCCCTGGCCGGAGTTCAGCTCCTGGTACGCGGTTTCGAGCGCGTCGAGCGTTTCGCCGGCGGTGAGCACCTGCTCGATGTCGCCGTTGGAAAGGATCCTCACCGGTGTGCTCCTGTCAGGTGTTCGGGTTCGCCGTCGGTGACGCGAACGGTTTCGGCCACGACCGCGGTGCCGCCGTCGGCGAACGCGACCGCCACGGACACCGCGCCCGCCTCGCCGTCGGCCAGGACGGTGGCGGGGTCCTGGGCGCGGAATTCGCCCGCGGTGGACAGGTCCGCCTGGTTGACCCAGCGGACCTCGGTCTTCGCGCCTTCGGGCAGCTTCGCCAGCGCGGGCGCCGCGGCCTCGGCGAGGGCGCCGAGGGTGGCGCCGGCCTTGGCCGCGCTGATCGCCTTCGCGAGGGCTTCTTTCAGCGCGTCAGGCCAGCCGCCGTCGTCGAGCACGCGGCTGGCGTGGATCCAGTTCATCCGGTACTGGCCGGTGACGGCGAAGGACGTCACACCGTCCGAAGTGGACAGCGAGAGGGGGTACAGGTCGAGGAACCCGCTGCCGCGCAACGCGCGTTCCACGGTCTCGACGCGGCTGCCCGCGGTGCTGCCCGCGACCGTCGCCTTCGCCGCGGCGTCGTCCAGGATCCGGCCTGCTGCCCGCAGCAGCTCGGTCTCGGCCGCCGACGGCACCAGCCGCTGCTCGCGCACCAGCCCGCCGAGGCGGCGGACCTCCCAGTCGGGTACGGCGGCGACGATCTCGCCGGCCACCTCGGCGGGCCACAGCGCGGCGTCGACCAGGCCGATCGTCCCGTTTTCGCGGCCCTGCACGTACTTCGCGACGAGATCGGCGAAGTTCTTGCCGCTGCCGAACTCCGTGACCGTCGACGAGCGCCGCATCCAGTTCTGCACGCGCAGCGACAGCTTCGTCAAGAACGTGACGGGCCCCTCTGCGGGGATCGCGAGCACGCCCTCGTTCCAGTAGAGGCACAGGTTGGTCAGGTAGGCGAGGTCGTCCGAGCGCGACACGTCGGCGTAGACGAGGGCGACGTCGACGCCTTCCGCGGCCATGGCCCGCTGCAGCGCGGCCACGCGGTCGTGCCACTCCTGGTCGGGCACCTCCGCGGGATCGAGTACGTGCAACCCTCGTTTCACGCCACGGCTCCTGTCTCGAACAGCTTGCGTTCGGTCGTGATCAGCACTTCGCAGCCGTCGGCGGTCACGCGCACCGGGTCGCCGAGCACGTGGTAGCCGGCCAGCGGCGTGTAGGTGTTGGGGTGGATGATGAACACGGAGTTCTCGGGCAGCACGGTGTGGTTGCCCTCGATGATCGGCGTCTCGTCGAGGTGCAGGCCGTGGCCGTGGCCGCGCACGCGGGTGTACTCGCTCGTGCAGTACTCGCCGTAGCCGTACTTGCGGAACACGTCGTTCTGCGCCACCGCGACCTCGTGCGCGGTGATGCCCGGCCGCACCACGGAAATGCCCGCTTCGACCGCTTCGTTGAACAGGTCGAACGACTTGTGCTGCCCGTCGTCGGCCGTGCCCACCACGGCGGAGCGGCAGATCTGCAGCCAGTAACCGGCCATCTTGGGCGTCAGCTCGGTGCGCACCAGGTCGCCGGCTTCGAGCCGCCGGTCGCCGGGTGGGGTCATGCCGCGGACCTCGTCGCGGCCCGAGGCGATGAGCATGAAGTTGTCCTCGGCGCCGAGGTTCTTCAGCCGGGCCTCGACCTCGGCGACGATCCGGTACTCCGGCAGCCCGGGTTCGAGTACGTCGACGAACGCTTCCCAGCCCGCGGCACACACCACGGCGCTGCGCCGCATCCGGGTCAGTTCCCACTCGCTCTTCACGAGCCGGGCGGTGTCGAGCAGCTTCGTCGCCGAGACGACTTCGGCGCCCGGCGCCGCGGCGCGGATCGTCTCCATGAGCACGAGCGGCACGAGCTCGTGGAGCGCGATCCCGACGCGCCGCGGCGCCAGCTCCTTCAGGACCACGCCCAGTTCCGCCGGGTTCGCCGGGTCGAGGCGGCGGGCTTCGCCGACCCAGCCCTGCGCGGTGAACGCCGCGAGGTCCGACGGCCGCGTCGAGAAGGCGACGGCGTCGCCCTCGGCCGGGAAGACGACGAGCGCGGCGCTGCCGGCCGGGGTCACGTCGGTGAAGTAGCGGATGTTCTCGCGCCGCCAGGCCGGGCCGTAGGCGAGCACGACGTCGAGGCCCTGCTCGGCCATCGCGGCGCGGATCTTGCGCTGCCGCAGCCGCAGCTCCGCTTCGTCGTCGGGTGACATCGTCATGGTTTCCTCCACGGGGTGGGTCAGGAGCGGGCCATCGTCGGCGCGGGCGCCACGGGTGCCCCGGTGATCTCCCGGGTGATCTGCTCGACGGTGCGGCCGCGGGTCTCGAAGGTCGCCACCAGCGCGGCGAGCCCGGCGAGGACCGAGATGACGCCGAAGAGCAGGAAGAACAGGAACTGCGAGGTGTGCATGGCCAGGACGAACCCGGCCAGCGCCGGCATGACGAGCCCGCCGACCTTCTGCCACGCCGCGGCCCAGCCGAGCCCGGTCGCGCGGCTCGCGGTCGGGTAGAGCTCACTGGCGTAGGCGAAGAGCGTGCTGCCGGCGAGGCCGCTGCCGAAGAACGTCGCGAGCGAGCCGAGCAGGATCACCGCGCCGGCCGCGGACGTGGTGCCCCAGAGCAGGCACAGCAGTCCACTGAGGACGAACCCGGCGCCGAGCACCACGCGGCGGCCGATCCGGTTGATCAGCTGCCCGGCCAGGAGCGCGCCGACCACGCCGGCCGTGGTGATGATCGCCGTGTAACCGAAGCTCTTGAGCAGGCCGACGCCCTGTTTCTCGAGGATCGAGGGCAGCCAGGTCGACAGCCCGTAGAGGAACGCCCCGGCGCAGACCTCCATGAACCAGAGAGCGATGGTGTAGCGCAGGTAGCGCCGGGCGACGAGCGTGCGCACGGTGCCCCGGCTCTCGGGTGGCTCGGCGTGTTCGGCGGGGTTGCTCGCGCCGGTGCCGCGGCAGAGCGTGTCGACGATCGCCGTACCGGCGGCGAGCCGGCCGCGGCGCAGCAGGTAGCGCACCGACTCCGGCAGCGTGGCCAGCATGACGGCGCCGACGAGCACCGGCACGGTGGCGATCGCGAACATCGCCCGCCAGCCCTGCACCGGCACCACGGCGGTCCCGACCGCTGCGGCGGTCGGCAGGCCGATCAGCCAGGCGGCCGTGGCCGCGGTGACGAGCGGCCCGCGGTGGCGGGACGGCACGAACTCCGCGATGTAGGGCAGCGCCACGGCGATCTCCGCGCCGAGCCCGACGCCCTGCAGCGCCCGGAAGGTGAGCAGCGCGCCGAAGCCGGTCGCGAACACGGCGGCCAGCGAGAACAGCGCGTAGACCATGATGGTGACGGCCAGCGGCACCTTCCGGCCGAACCGGTCGGACACGGTGCCGGCGACGGCCGCGCCGACGAGCATGCCGGCGAACAGGACCGAGGAGAACACCCCGGCCGATTCGCTGGTGAGGTGGAACGTCTTGACGACGCCCGGCAGGACCACCCCGGTCAGGTTGATGACGAACCCGCACAGGAAGTGTCCCAAGAGGACGGTCACGTAGATTCTCAGGTGCCGCGCGGTGAACGCCGACTCGTCGAGCCGGGCGAGCACCGCGCGGGACGCGGTGGTGGGGGACGGGGGCATGGCGGGCCACCTCTCTGTGGCATGGACCAGCGGTTGTGCGCTCTGCGGACCCCCCTCGGGTCTTCCCCGCTACCGGTCGTCGAGGTTGCCCTGGACGCGGTGGTAGAGCCCGGAGAGCGCGGGCAGGAGCTGGGCGCGGACCTCGGGGGTGAGGCCCGCGGTCAGCTCGGCGGTGAACTTGTCGAGCGCGCGCCGCGCGGCGTCCCGCGCCTCCACCCCTTTGGCGGTCAGCTCGAGCTGCATCGTGCGCCGGCTCTTGGCCGACGGCTGCCGGGACAGGAATCCCTGGGTGACCAGCTTGTCGACGCTTTCGGACATGGTCGACGGGTTGCGGTGCGCGAGCTTGCACAGCGCCGTGAGCGACGTGTGCCCGGCCCCGACCCGCGACAGGATCCGGTACTGCCGGATGGTGAGCGGCTGCTCGAGGCCGGCCAGCAGTTCCGTCTGCAGCCGGGTCAGCCGCCCGCCGAGGGCGAGCAGGACCTCGCCCAGGGAGGCGTCCGGCCCCAGCTCGTCGAAGGTTTCGGTGTCGCGAGTTGTCACTTTGGTCCCCGTACGTTCCGGTACCCGAAATAACGTCGGCGCCGACTGTACGTCTGCGAACGGCCTGCTGGGAAGGGGTGATTTCGTTCTTTCAACCAGTGAAAAGCCGGATGGCCGCCACGGCGGCGGGGGTGAGAGCTTCGGAAGGTCGTCCCGACCGAAGGAGCTCTGAGGCGCCATGGCCGCGTTCGCCCGAAACCAGTGGTACGTCGCCGCTTACGGCCGCGAGGTGGGGCGAGAGCTCTTCGCCCGCACGGTGCTCGGTGAGTCGATCGTCTTCTACCGCACCGAATCCGGCGAAGTCACCGCGCTCGCGGACCGCTGCGTGCACCGCCGCTACCCGCTCTCGGAGAGTCGCCTCGAAGGCGACCGGATCATCTGCGGCTACCACGGCTTCACCTACGACCGCGCCGGTTCGTGCGTGTCGGTCCCCGGCCAGACGCGCATTCCCCGCACCGCGCGGGTTCCGTCCTACCCGGTGGTCGAGCAGGACTCGTTCGTCTGGGTCTGGATCGGCGACCGCGACCTGGCCGACCCGGCCGCGATCCCGCGCGCGCCGTGGCTCGCCGATCCGGCGTACACCACCGTGAGCGGGATGGAACCGCTCGCCGCGCGGTACGAGCTGCTCGTGGACAACCTGCTCGACCTGTCCCACGAGACCTACCTGCACGGCGGCTACATCGGGACGCCGGAGGTCGCGAACACGCCCATCACCACGGAGGTCGACGAGGACCGCGGCATCATCTACGTCAGCCGGCACATGGCCGACGCCGAATGCCCGTCGTTCTACGCGAAGTCCACCGGCATCGAAGGCCGGATCACGCGCTGGCAGGACATCGAGTACCACCCGCCGTGCCTGTACCTGCTGCACAGCCGGATCGCCCCCGTCGGCGTGCTGCCCAACGACGACGGCAGCGACCCCGACGGCTTCCACGTCGAGGTCGTCTACGCCATCACCCCGGAGACCGAGCACAGCACGCACGACTTCTGGGCCGTGGCCCGCGACTTCGCGCTCGAGGACCAGGGCGTGTCCGATTTCCTGGCCGAGAACAACCGCACGGTGGTGCTGCAGGACGTGCGCGCGCTCGACATCCTCGAACGCGTCATCGCCACCGAACCCGAGGGGTACCAGGAGCTTTCGGTCAACATCGACACCGGGGGCCTGGCCGCGCGGCGCATCCTCGCGAAGCTGGCGGCCTCGTGAGCGCCCGCGTGGCGATGCTGTCCGGCGACACCGTGGTCCGCATCCACTGGAAGCTCGGCACCGACGTGCTCGCCGGGGTGTGCCACTGCGGCGCCGAGCACGAGTCGGAGGACCCGGTGGAGCTGTGGGAGTGGCTGCTCGCGCACCCCGACGGCCACGAAGCGGGGGACCGATGAGCTCGGAGCCGACCGTGGTCCTGGCGGCCAAGGAACGCCTCGCCGAAGGTGTCGTGCGGCTGACCCTGCGCGCCCCGGACGGCGGCCCGCTGCCCGCGTGGGAGCCGGGCGCCCACCTGGACCTGGTGCTGGGACCCGACCTCGTGCGGCAGTACTCGTTGTGCGGCGACCCGGCCGACCGGTCGGTGCTCCAGGTGGCCGTGCTGCGGGAGCCGGCGGGCCGCGGCGGGTCGGCGCACGTCCACGAGCGGCTGAGGAACGGCGAGACCCTGCGCGTGCGCGGCCCGCGCAACCACTTCGCGCTCGAACCGGCGCCGCACTACCTGTTCGTCGCGGGCGGGATCGGCATCACGCCGCTCGTGCCGATGCTCGCCACGGCCGAGGCGGCGGGCGCCCGGTGGCGGCTGCTGTACGGCGGCCGCACGCGCGCGTCGATGGCGTTCGCGGCCGAGCTGCGGGACCGCTACGGCGACCGTGTGGAGCTGGTCCCGCAGGACGAGCGCGGCTTGCTCGACCTCGACGCGGCACTGGCCGCCGAGCCGGGCGCGGCCGTGTACTGCTGCGGCCCGGAGCCGCTGCTGGCGGCGATGGAGGTGCGCTGCGCACCCGGCACGCTGCACGTGGAGCGGTTCACGGCGAAAGCGGACACCGAGGCGAAAACCGCGTTCGAGGTGGAGCTGGCGCAGTCGGGGCGCACCCTGTCGGTGCCGCCGGACCGGTCGGTGCTCGAGGTCGTGGAGGAGTCCGGCGTGCCGGTCCTGTCGTCGTGCCGCGAGGGCACGTGCGGCACGTGCGAGACGGGGGTCCTGGCGGGCGTGCCCGACCACCGCGACGCCGTGCTCACCCCGGCCGAGCAGGAGGCCGGCGACGTGATGATGATCTGCGTGTCGCGCTGCGCGGGCCCGCGGCTGGTGCTGGACCTGTGACACGCCGGGTAGCGTGAGGCGATGACCCGGCGAGCCGAGCACGGCGCCGGCACCTCGGTGACGAGCAAGGTGCTGGCGCTGCTCGAGGCGTTCACGCCGGAGGCCACCGAGCTCAGCCTGAGCGAGCTGGCCCGCCGCTCGGGCGTCTCGCTCGCCACCGCGCACCGCCGCGCGGCCGAGCTCGTGGAGTGGGGCGCGCTGGAGCGCGACGCCGCCGGTCGCTACCACGTCGGGCTGCGGCTGTGGGAGGTCGCGTCGCTCGCGCCGCGCGGGCTGGGCCTGCGTGACGCGGCGATGCCGTTCCTCGAGGACCTGTACGAGGTGACGCACGAGAACGTCCAGCTGGCGGTGCGCGAAGGCCTCGAGGTGGTGTTCGTCGAGCGCATCGCCGGCCGCGACGCGGTCCCGGTCTGGACCCGCGTCGGCGGCCGGTTCGCCCTGCACGCGACCGGGGTCGGGCTCGTCCTGCTGGCCCACGCGCCGGCGGCCGTGCAGGAGGAGGTGCTCGGCGGGACCTTGCGGACGTTCACGCCCAAGACGGTCGCCGACCCCGCCCGGCTGCGCCGCATGCTCGCGGACGTCCGCAAGCTCGGCTATTCGGTGAGTGACGGTCAGGTGACCGTCGACGCTCTCTCCGTGGGTGCTCCGGTTTTCGCCGGGGACGGTTCGGTGGTGGCGGCGGTGTCGCTGGTCGTGCGGGCCGGCGGTGCGGCGCCGGGTGCGCTGGCGCCGTTGGTGATGGCGGCGGCGCGGGGGATCGGTCGGACGTTGGCGGGTGGGTCGCCGCGGGTGTTTCCCACCGGCCGGCGGAGGTAGCGCCGGTCAGGTGACTCTCTCGACGCTCTTGCCTTGGGCGCCCCGGCTCCGTGGGTGGCGGCCGTGTCGCTGGTCGTGCGGATCGGTGGCGCATCGCTGGCGCGTTGGCGGCTCTGCTGATGGCGGGTGGGTCGCCGCGGGTGTTCCCGGCGGCCGAGGTGAGCGATGGCCAGGGGCTGTCGCCGCTCTCACCCTGGGTGCCTCAGCTCGGTGGTGGCGGCGGTGTCGCTGGTCGTGCGGGCCGGTGGTGCGGCGCCGGGTGCGCTGGCGCCGTTGGTGATGGCGGCGGCGCGGGGGATCGGGCGGACGTTGGCGGGTGGGTCGCCGCGGGTGTTTCCCACCGGCCGGCGGAGGTAGCGCCGATCAGGCGGCCACGACCAGCTGTAAGTGACACTTTTGCGTGAATTGCCACGAACGGCGACCTCGGCGGGCTATCGTCTGCCTCCGCGACGCAGGACAGGGCGAGGGGGAGCGGCGGGGATGAACGACACCTGGAGCGTGCCCGGGTACGCCGAAGTGGACGTGCTCGGCACCGGGAGCTTCGGGCGGGTCGTGCTCGCCAAGCACGAGGCCTCCGGGACCATGGCGGCGATCAAGTACCTGCGCGCGGAGTTCCTCGCCGACGCGCGGATCGCCGGCGGGTTCCGGCACGAGGCGTGGCTGCTGTCCGGCCTGCGCAGCCCGCACGTCGTCCGGATCTTCGACTTCGTCGAGACGCCCCAGGGTGCCGCGCTCGTCATGGAGGCCGTGCCCGGTGTCTCGCTGCGCGCCCTGCTCGTGGCGGAGAACGTCCTGGCGCCCGAGGCGGCGCTCGCGATCCTCAAGGGCTCGCTGCTCGGCCTCGCCGACGCGCACGCGGCCGGCGTCGTCCACCGGGACTACAAGCCGGGGAACGTGCTGGTGTCGCGAGAAGGCGAGTCGAAGCTCGTCGACTTCGGGCTGGCCACTTTGGACGGACACAACGGACTGACCGCCGGCTCCCCGTCCTACATGGCGCCGGAGCAGTGGGCCGGGCAGCCGGGCCTGCCCGCCACCGACGTCTACGCGGCCACCTGCGTGTTCTACCAGTGCGTCACCGGGCACCGGCCGTTCGACGCGGACACGAGCGAGCAGCTGCGCGCCCTGCACGGCGGAGCACCCGTGCCGATGGACGCGGTGCCCGAAGCGCTGCGTCCGCTGATCGCGCGGGGCATGGCGAAGGACCCGGCGTGGCGGCCGGCGACGGCGGGCGTCTTCGTCACCGAGCTGGAAGCCGTCGCGCGCAAGGCCTACGGGAAGAACTGGGAGAAGCGCGGCTGGAAGCGGCTGGCCACCTCGGCCGCGGCGTTGACGGCGCTGACGCCGCTGGCTCTCCTGACGACCGCGGGCACGGCGGCCGCACCGCTCGCCGCCGCGGGAGCCGGCGCGACGGCCACCGCCACGGGCACCGGGACGGGGCTGACCGCGGCGATGGCAGGCAAGATCGCCGCCGCCGTCGCGATCGCCGGCGCGCTCGTCGCCGGCGGGGTGCTGCTCATCCCGAAGGGGGACGACCCGCCCGCCGCGCCCGCGCCGCTGTCGGTCGCCCTGCAGACGATGTCCGGACGGGACCAGGCGCTGCCGATCGGCTACGAGCTCCAGTACCCCCAGGTGTCCGGCGGTGCCGACGCCGCGGTCCGGCAGCGGATCAACGACGCGCTGCGCGCGCCGGTCGACAAGCGGCTGAAGTACATCCACGACGGCGTCGCCGAACCGAGCACGCTCGAGCGGGTCCGGCAGGAAGGCGAAACGCTCCGGGTGCACTCGTCCGCGCGCGTCCTGCGGCAGGCACCGGGCCTGCTTTCCGTGCGGTACGACCACGATCTCGACTCGGCCGTGCTGGCGCACACGACCTGGCGGTTCCCCGAAGCGCTCACCGTCGACCTCGCCACCGGGCAGGTGCTGGGACCCAAGGACGTCTTCCGGCCCGAGATCCTGACGGCCGCCGGCATGCGGACGCTGACCCAGCGGCTGTCCCCGCACACGAGGAACGGCTTCTGCACCGTGCCCACGGTCGCCGGGGACCCGGAGCGGCGCGTCAGCATCGACGCCGCCGAAAGCACCGGCGGCGGCGACCACGTGCCGGCGGCGACGTTCGGGTTCACCGACGCCGGCGCGGAGTTCGAGGTGCTGTGGTACGACCTCGGCTGCGCGACCGCGGCCGGGAACGAGACCGTGGTGCTGCCGTACGACGAGCTCGACGACCTGCTGCTGCCGAAGTTCCTGACGCTGCTGGGAAAGACGGCGCAGCCGACCTCGCCCTCGAAGACGGCGCCTTCGGAGCCGCCCGGTGCCGGGAACACGTACACGAACGCCCGCTTCGGGTTCACGACGCTGGTGCCGCCGGGCTACACGGCGTCGTCGTGGGTCCCGGAGAACGGCGAGGGGATGCGGTTCACCGACGCCGGCCTCGGCGCGACGCTGACGGTGTGGGGAACCAATTCGGCAAGCACGCGGCCGGCGGACAAGCTGGCCGAGGTGATCACGTCGGTCGAGGGGAACGGCGGCCGGGTGACGTTCCGCTCCGCCGACAAGAACGGCTACACGATCTCCGGCTTCCAGGGCGACGGCCGGATCTTCTACGAGCACGAGGCCATCGGAGCCGGGTCGGCGGCCGGGCTCCGCTGGGTTTACCCGGCCGCCCACAAGGCGGAGCTCGACCAGCCCGTCACCGACACGGTGGGGGGCTTCCAGCCCGGCGACCTCTCCCGGCCGCACTGACCGCTCGCCGTCGGTCGCGCTCGCTCAGCCGACGGGGAACGTGGTGCCGATCCCCATCCCGGTGATCCACTCGGGGACGGGCTCGTAACCGGTCCACGCCAACGGCACCCCCGCCGCCACCTGGCCGATCAGCCAGCAACGCACCTCATGACCACCGCTGCCGGCCGCCTCCTCCAACGCGTCGTGGCCGAGGGCGGCCACCGCCTCCGCGTCACCGGCCGTCAGGCGGTCGAGGAACCACCGGTCCCACTCCGTGTTCACCCGGGCGCCGGGGTCGCCGCCCATCGCGCGGACCCGCGGTTCGCGGGCCGCCGCGAAGGCGCGGACGTCCGCGCGGCCGTGGATCAGCGACTCGCGCCGCTCGCCCGCCACCTCGCGCGGGTCGTTGGACGGCAGCCAGTGCGACAGCCCGCCGCTCGCCGCCACCAGTACCCGGCCCGGGAAGCCGGCCGCGCGCAGTGCCGAACCCAAGGCGCGGCCCAAATCAACACATCGTCGCAGCGATGGCAGCGGCGGCGCCGCGGTGTTGACGACCAGGGGCACCATCGGCAGCGTGGTCCCGCCGGTCAGCATCTCGTAGGTCTGCACGATGCCGTGGTCGACGGTGAGCGAGTACGACAGCGACACGTCGAAACCCGCGTCGGTCAGTCCGTTGTGGACGGACCAGGCGAGCGGACCGGCCACCGGCAGCGGACCTTCGGTGCTGCCGAAGTCCCCGAAGCCGGCCGCGTGCTCGACCCCGAGCACGAACGGCGGCATCACGTCGTAGAAGTTGCCGTGGAAGTGGTCGGGCCCGATGACGACGATCGCGTCCGGCGCCAGCGCTGCCACCGCGCGGCGCGCGCGGGCGGCGTCGGCGAGGAACTTCGCGCCCGGGCCACCTTCGGCCGGCGGTGGCAGCAGTGTCGCGAAGGGACTGTGGGACATCCCGGCGAACCCGGCGATCTCGGCCATCAGGACGGGTCCTCCCCGGTCAGCAGCCACGTGCGGTGGACGTCGAGGAACTCGCCGACCTTCTCCCACTGCGGCCAGTGGCCGGCGTCGTCGATGACGTGCAGCCGCGCGTCCGGCAGCCAGCCGAGCAGCAGTTCGGCCTCGTCGAGCCCGCCGGTCGGGTCGTGGCTGGTCCACAGCAGCAACGTCGGCGCGGTGACGCGCGACACCCACGCCGGGTCCCACGCGAAGTCCTTGCGCACCGCGGGGTCCTGCAGCACCAGCGTGTTCGTGATCGCCTGGACGAACCCGGGCCGGGAGTACACCCGGCGGCGCAGGTTCACCAGCTCGTCGGTGACCATTTCCTTGTGGTGGAACAGGAACTCGACGCGGCGGCGGACCGTCTCGTCGCCGGGGTCGAGCACCGCCGCCATCGTGCTGTCGCGCATCCGGGTCATCACCTCGGGCTTGTTGGCGATGTTCCCCGGGGTGTTCAGGACGAGCCGGTCGACGCGGTCCGGGTGGTGCGCGGCGGTCCAGGCGACCACCCAGCCGCCGAGCGACTCGCCGGACAGGTGCGCCCGCCCGATGCCGAGAACGTCCAAAAGGGACACCAGGTGGGCGGTGAGGACGTCGATCGTGTACGGCCGGTCCGGCAGGTCCGACCAGCCGTGGCCGACCATGTCGTAGGCCGTCACGCGGAAGTCGCGCGCCAGCCCGGCCAGGTCGCGGGCGTACGCCTCGAGGTGCCCGCCGGTGCCGTGCAGCAGGACCAGATCCGGGCCGCTGCCGGCCTGCAGCACCCGCGTCCGCACCGGCCGCCCGTCCAACGGCACGTCGACGTAGCGCAGCGTGTGCTCGAGTTCGCCCAGTTCGCCCCAGATCCCGACGTGGTCGGGGATCGGCGGCGCGGGGCGTTCGGTGGTCGTCATTCGTCCTCCCGGTGGCCGGCGCGGGCTTCGGCGATGCTCGCCAGGCCCGCGCTTTGGCGGCACCCGAGCCCGAACAGGCCCAGCAGCCGCGAATTTTCGATGGTCAGGAACTCGACCGGCCACGCGGCCGAGTCGTTGTAGTGGCGGTGCCACGTCCAGGGCGGGGTGTAGATGAACGAGCCGGTCGTCCACGACACGGTCTCGTCCTCGATCTCGCTGTGCCCGTCGCCGGACAGGACGAAGTGGACGGTCTCGTGGTGGTGGCGCTGCACGTCCGAGCTTTCGCCGGCCGGAATGACCTGGCGGAACAGCTCGAACGTCGTGGTCGGGAGCCGCCCGGCGATCCGCAGCGACGTCGGGTTCGGTACGGCGCCGGGCGGGATCTCCTCCAGTTCGCCGTCGTGCACGACGAGCGGCCGCTGCTCGCCGGGGCGGACGGCGTGGCCGATGCCCGCGAGGAAGTCGGTCATGGCGAAGCCGGGTCCGGACGTGGTCATGGCGCACCTTTCAGGCTGGGCATTCCGTGCGGCCGCCGTCGACCGTCAGCACCGTCCCGTTGACGTACCCCGCTTCGGGGGACGCGAGGAACGCCACCGCGGCCGCCACCTCGCGGGGTGCCGCCGCCCGCCCGGCGGGGATGGCGGCGAGGTCTTCGGCCAGCGCCGTGGCGACGTCGACCCCGGCCGCGCCGGCCCGGCCGCGCACCACTTCGAGGCGCCGCTCGGTGAGCGTCGCACCGACCGCGACGCAGTTGACGGTGACACCCCGGTCGGCGTATTCGAGCGCGGCCAGCTTCGCCGCCGACGTCGTCGCCGAGCGCAGCACGGTCGAAGCGGCGAGCCCGGGTTGCGGCTGGCGCACCGCCGTCGAGGTGAGCACGACGACGCGGCCGAACCCGCGCTCGGCCATGGCGGGCAGCGCGGCCCGCAGCACGGCCAGCGGGCCGAGGACCAGCAGGTCGAGGTCGTGGTGCCACTGCTCGGCCGGCACGTCGAACACCGTGCCCGGCGCGGGACCGCCGGCGTTGGCCACCACGACGTCGAGCGAACCGTGCCGCTCGCGCACGTGGTCCGCGGCGCCGGCCGCCGCGGCCGGGTCGGCGAGGTCGCAGACGACGTAGCCGGCGCCGGGGCCGAGTTCGGCCGCGGTCCGGGCGAGGGTGGACGCCGTGCGGCCGGCGAGGACCACACGGTGGCCGCTCGCGTGCAGCGCGGCCGCGCAGGCCGACCCGATGCCGCCGGCGCCGCCGCCGACCAGGGCGACGCGGCGCCGGTTCGGATGAGGCTGGTTGGTCTCCATGATGTGTCCTACATTCGGGCTATGACCCCCGGTGACCAACGATGAGTCCCACTGCCCGGGACTCCGGCGCGCTCGAACGGGCCGCCGCGCTGCTGGACGCGTTCGACGCGACCCACCGCGAGCTCACCCTCGCCCGGCTCGTCGAACGCTCGGGCCTGCCGCGCTCGACCGTGCACCGCACCGCGGCCCGGATGATCGAGCTCGGCTGGCTGGACAAGCCGGGGGAGAAGTACCGGATCGGGACGCGCCTGTTCGAGCTGTCCGGCCTGGTGCCGGTGCGCCACGAGCTGCGCGAGGCCGTGCTGCCCTACCTGCAGGACCTCTACGCGGCGGCCAAGACGACCGTGCAGCTCGGCGTCCTCGAGGGCACCCGGGTCCTGGTGGTCGAGAAGATCAGCGGGCACCGCCGGCTGCCGATGCTCGACCAGGTCGGCGGCTTCATCCCGGCGCACTGCTCGGGCATCGGCCGCGCCATCCTCGCCTGGTCGGACGCCGAAACGGTGGCCGCGGTCGTGGCGGCCGGGCTCACCCGGCGCACCCCGCGCACGATCACCACCGCGGACGCGCTGGAACGCGAGCTCGCCGTCGTCCACGAGCAGGGCTGGGCCTACGACCGCGAAGAGGGCAACCCCGGCATCAGCTGCGTCGCCGCGCCGATCTTCGACTTCACCGGCGGCGTCACGGCCGCGCTGTCGGTCACCGGCCCGAGCGCCGCGGTGCAGCCCGACCGGATCGGGCCGGCGGTGCGGATGGCGGCCGCCGCGGCGAGCCGCGCCTACTCCGCGCGGCGGTGGGCGGCACCGCGGCCGGAGCTGCCGTCCCAGTGAGCAGGACGCCCGATTGGCCCGCGGTGGCCCGCCGGTGAACGCTGTGCGCACGCCGGGCCGGGAACCCGCCCCGGAGGCCTCGACGAGGAGGAGCAGGCATGCGCGTCGCGATCATCGGGGCCGGGCTCGCCGGGCTGACGACGGCCAAGGTGCTGCTGCAGGCCGGGCACGACGTCGAGGTGTTCGACAAGGCGCCGGACGTCGGCGGGGTGTGGAGCCGGACCCGGCGCTACCCGGGGCTGACGACGCAGAGCCCGAAGGCGCAGTACTCCTTTTCGGACTTCCCGATGCCGCGCGATTACCCGGAATGGCCGACGGGCGCGCAGATCCAGGAGTACCTCGCGGCCTACGCCGACGAGTACGGCGTCACGTCGCACCTGCGGCTCGGCACCGAGGTGACGTCGGTCGAGCCGGACGGCGGCCGGTGGGTGGTGACCACCGCGGCGCAGGGGGCCGCGGGGTTCGACCGGGTGGTGGTCGCGAACGGCGTGTTCTGCGAGCCCGCGCTCCCGGACTACCCCGGCCGCGCGGAGTTCGAGGCGGCCGGCGGGCGGCTGCTGGCCGGCTCGGACTTCCACGACGTCGAGGACGCGCGGGGGAAGCACACGCTCGTCGTCGGCTACGGCAAGTCCGCCTGCGACGTGACGGTCGCGATCAGCGGCGTCGCGGCGAGCACCGACGTCATCGCCCGGCAGCTGCTGTGGAAGGTGCCGCGCAAGATCGCCGGCGTGCTCAACTTCAAGATGCTCCTGCTGACCCGGCTGGGCGAGGCGCTGTTCCGCTACCGGTGGCTGCGCGGCTTCGAGAAGTTCCTGCACGGTCCCGGAAACCGGCTGCGGCGGGCGATGCTGAACTCCATCGGGTCGGTGTCGGTGCGGCAGTTCGGCCTCGCCCGGCACGACCTCGTGCCGCGCGGGCGGATGGAGGACATCGTCAAGAACGCGATCGGCCTGGCCACCGAAGGCTTCTTCGAAGGCGTGGCCGACGGCTCGATCCGCGTCCACCGCGACCAGGTGATCGAGCGGCTGTCCGCCGGCGACGGACCGGAAGCCGAGCTGGCCGACGGCACCGTGCTGCCCGCCGACCTGGTCGTCTGCGCGACCGGGTTCACCCAGGGCGTGCCGTTCCTGCCCGCGGCCGTCCGGGAGCGGCTGTTCGACGAACGCCGGAACTTCCTGCTGTACCGGCAGATCCAGCCGATCGGCGTGCCCGGGCTGTACTTCAACGGCTACAACTCGTCGTTCTTCAGCCCGCTCAACGCCGAGATGGCGGCACTGTGGATCGCGGCCGACCTCGGCGGCGCGCTGACCCTGCCGGACGAGACCGCGCGGCGTGAAGACGTCGTCGCGCAGCTCGCCTTCCTGGACGTCGCCACGGCGGCGCACCACTGCCGCGGCACGAAGATCATCCCGTTCTCCATCCACAACGTCGACGAAGTGCTCGGAGACCTCGGCGTCCAGCTCGGCCGGTTCACCCGCTTCACGCACTGGCTGAACCCGGTCGCGCCGTCGGCGTACCGGTCGCTGACGCCGAAAGTGCTGGCACGCCTGGAAAAGACCCCCGAAACCGCCTCGCTGTAGGAAGGAGTCCCGAATGGACACCACGACCGGTGTGATCCACCCCGGCGACGGAACGAACCTCGGCGCGATCGGGCTGGGCATCCACGCCCGGCTCACCGGCGCCGACACGAACGGCGCGTACTCGCTGTTCGAATACGTGGTGCCGCCGGGCCTCGGCGGCCCGCCGACCCACATCCACAGCCGCGAAGACGAGCTGTTCACGTGCGTCCGGGGGCGCGTCGAGGTCGAGCTCGACGGCGTCCGGCACGTCCTCGGCCCGGGGGACTCGCTGCTGATGCCGCGCGGGGTGCCGCACGTGTTCCGCAACCCGTTCGACGAGGAGACGCGCATCATCGCGGTGGTTTCCCCGCCGGGGCTGGAGAACTACTACCGGGAGCTGTCCGAGCTGCCGCCCGGGCGGGACATGAAGCTGGTCGCCGAAGTGATGACCCGCTACGGCCTGGCGCTGCAGAGGTGAACCACGAGCGCATGGTGCGCGAGATGTGCGCGGCGGTCGACGCGGGTGACGCGGCGGCCTTCGCGTCCTGGTTCGCCGAGGACGCCACGTACGTGTTCGCGAACAACGAGCCGCTGACCGGCCGGGCGGCGATCACCGCGGCCACGGCCGGCGCGGCGGGCGCCCTGCCGTGGGTCCGCCACGTCGTCGACCAGGTCGCGCTCGTGGGGGAGGACCAGCTGTTCTGCCGCTTCACGATCGAAACCGAGTCCCCGGCGGGAAAGCCGCTGGCCCTGCCGTGCGTGACGGTGATGTGGCTGGCGGGGGAGCAGGTCGTCGACTACCGCGTCCACCTGGACCTCACCCCGGCGCTGGGCCGGTCAGGTAGTGGCGGATGACCGGGGTGACCCACGCTTCGAGTTCGGCGCGGGACATCCGCGCCAGCGGCGGCACCTTCAGCACGTAACGGGAGACGGCCAGCCCGAGGATCTGGGAACCGAGGAGCGCGGCGCGTTCGGCGGCGTGGCCGGCCACCACGGCGGCCACCGCGGGCGCGACCTGGCCGGTGAACAGCTCCAGCATCTTCGCCGCGGCCGCTTCGCTGGTCGTGCTCGCGCGCAGCAGCGAGAGGAACCCGGCGTCGTCCTCCCAGACGCCGAAGAAGCGCGGCATCAGCACGTGCCCGAGGTCCGCCGCGCGCACGCCCGTGAGGTCGGGCAGGTCCAGGTCGAACTCCGCGGCCGCCGCGAAAAGGCCTTCCTTCGTCCCGAAGTAGCGGATGACCATCGCCGGGTCGACCCCGACGTCCGCGGCCACGTCGCGCAGCCGCACGCGGTCGAACCCTTGCGCGCCGAAGCGTTCCCGGGCCGCTTCGAGGATCGCGGCGCGGGTGGCGGGAGCGGAACGGCGACGGGTCTCCGGCATGGCGTCAGCATAAGTCACCGACGGTTGACTTCGCCCGGAGGGGCTCGTACCGTCTAAGTCACCCACCGTTGACTTAGGAGGTCCGTCGTGGACACCGTCGATGTCGTCGTGGTCGGAGCCGGCCCGACCGGCTGCCTGCTCGCCGGGGAGGTGGCGCTGGCGGGCCGGTCGGTCGTGGTCGTCGAGAAGCACGCGGAAGCCTCGCCGCTCAGCCGCGCGTTCGGCACCCACGCGCGGACCCTGGAGGTCCTGGACACCCGCGGCCTCGCCGACGAGCTGGTCGCCACCGGTACCCGCGCGGGCCGCCTGAGCCTGTGGAAGAGCGCGGGACTGGACCTCACCCGGCTGCCGTCGAGGTTTCCCTTCCTGCTCGTCACGCCGCAGCGCAACGTGGACACGCTGCTGGAGAAGTACGCCCGGGACCAGGGCGCGCAGCTCATCCGCGGGAGGGAGGTCACCGCGCTGGAACAGCAGGCGGACGGCGTCGTCGTCCGCGCCGGCGAGCTCGCGTGGAAAGCGTCCTACGTGGTCGCCGCGGACGGCGCGCACAGCACGGTCCGGCGCCTGACCGGGACGGAGTTCCCGGGCAAGGTGCTGCTGAAGTCGATCATGCTCGCCGACGCGTACCTCGCCGAGCCACCGGAAACCGTCATCACCGTGGACGCCGTCAAGGACAGCTTCGCGTTCCTCGCGCCGTTCGGCGACGGCTGGTTCCGCGTCATCGCCTGGGACCGGCGCCACGAAAGCGATCCGGCCTTCCGCGCGGAACCGGAGCTGGTCCGCGGCATCCTCAAGCGGACCATGGGCACCGACTACGGCATGGGGGAGACCCGCTGGATTTCGCAGTTCCGCAGCGACGAACGTCAGATCGGTGCTTACCGCGCGGGGCGCGTGTTCTTCGCGGGCGACGCCGCGCACGTCCATTCGCCGGCGGGCGGGCAGGGCATGAACACCGGCATCCAGGACGCGGCCAACCTCGGCTGGAAGCTGGCCGCCGTCCTCGACGGCGCCGACGCCGCGGTCCTCGACACCTACCAGGCCGAACGGCACCCGGTCGGCAAGCTGGTACTCCGCTCGAGCGGGGCGACGATCCGGCTGATGACGGTCCGGTCGTGGCCGGTGCGGCTGCTCCGCAACCACTTGATCGGCGCGTTGCTGCGCAACGGCCGGTTCGCCCGCAAGGCCGCCGGCATGTTCACCGGGACCGGGATCCGCTACCGGCGCGGGCGGGCCGAGCACCCGCTGGTCGGCACCCCCGCGGGCGACGTCCCGCTGCGGGAGGGACGGCTGCCGCTCGCCCTGCGCCGCGGCGGGTTCGTGCTGGTGGCGGGCCAGGACACCGGGACGGTGCATGCGCCGGTGCCGGTGGTGCACCGCACCGACGGCGGGCCGGGGCTGCTGGTGCGCCCGGACGGCTACGTCGCGTGGGCCGGCGACGCCGGGTCCGGCGGCTGGGCCGCGGTGCTCGGCCGGTGGACCGGGCGGAGGGCCGCCTGATGCAGGTCGTCGTCATCCGCTTCACCGTGCGCGAAGAGTGGGCCGGCCGGTGGCTCGACCTCGTCGGCGAGTTCACCCGCGCGACCCGGGCGGAGGCCGGCACCCTCTGGTTCTGGTGGGCTCGCAGCGTGGACGAGCCGAACGTGTTCTTCCTGCTGGAAGGTCACCGCGAGGAAAGCGTCGAGGAGCACCTCAGATCGCCGTTGATCCCGAAGATCCAACGCGAGTGGCCGGCCGCGCTCGTCGGGACGCCGCGGGTGCTGATGACGACCCTGCCGGGGAACGACTGGCCGGAGCTGGCCCTCTTGCCGGTGGACTAACCGGATTCGTCGGTGACGCCGTGCGGGGCGCCGACCGGTTTCGACTCCGGGGAGCCGCGCCGGCGCAGGTACACGCTGAACACCGCCATCGAGCCGATGGCCAGGAACTCCGACTGCCAGTTCTGCAGCGTGCGGTTCCAGAAGTCGGCCGAAACGAGGTAGTCCGCCCAGGACACCGGATCCCCGAAGTCGCTCAGCTGCTCCGCGTTGTACGCGGCGACCCCGGCGACCGACTGCGCGAGCCACGACAGCAGGAAGATCCCGCCCATCACCAGCGCCAGCGAGCGGGCGAACACGGCGGTCCGCCAGCCGCCCGCCTTCGCCCACGGCGGCGAGTTCGCCTTGACGTAGCGGCCGACGAGCTGGTCCTTGTCGCTTTCGGTCCCGATCCGGCCGAGCGGCTTGGACTCCGGCGAGCCGCGCTGCACCAGCCAGACGGTCGCGAAGACGTAGAGGAAGAACTGCAGGTACTCGGACTGCCAGTTCTCCGCGACGTCGACCGCGAACGACGACGACGTCAGGTAGGCGCCCAGCCCGATGGTGTCGACGCCGTGGGCGACCTGCTGGTCGTTGAAATCGGCGAGCCCGGACAGCGCCTGGCCGACGAGGCTCACCAGGAACAGGGCGCCGAACGCCAGGGAAAGCCCGTTGTCGCGAAGGAACCGCTTCATCGCCCGAGCACCCCGATCACGATGAAGTACGCCAGTCCACAGAGGACGACGACGAGGTAGCCGAGGTAGACGGCGCGGGCTTTCACCGGCCACCCACCGCGCAGTCGTAGACCTGTTCGTTGCGGGGGTGACAGCCGGCGCCGGTCACCCGCCAGCCGTCGGGGAAGTCGTGCAGGAACAGGGTGTCCGCCGCCGTCCGGGCCTGCGCTTCGTCGCCCCAGACGACGACCGACCCGACCGCGGCGCGCGGGAGCGCGGAAACCGGTGAGCCCGGCGCGCAGCCGCCCGGGCCCAGGCCGTCCCGGGCCCGGGGAGCCAGGAACGCGCACGCGGGTGCGCCGCCGTCACCGAGGGCCGCTTCGAACTGCTGGGCCGCCTCTTGGGCGGAAGAGGTGTCCGCCGCCGAGCAGCCGCAGAGGAGGACCACTGCGGTGCCGAGCCCGGCGATGATCTTGTACACACCAGGGAGTACCCGGATGAGACGGCGTTCACACTTGCCGCGTTTCCCGCTGCCGTCAAAGGGGAGATGACGGTCTCGCCCTCGTCCGGGCAGCTTCCGCCGCGGGACGGAAAGTCAGCCTGGGAGGCGGCAGTCTTCGGGATCGCCTTCGTTCCGGTGGGCGGTCCGCGCGACCCGCTCCAGCAAGGTCCGCAGCTGCTGCTCTTCGGCGGGGTCCAGGTCGGCCAGCAGCCGTGCCTCCGCCTCGCCCAGGCGATCCCGCGCCTCCTTCAGCGCCCGAGTCCCCTTCTCCGTGATGAGCACCTGGCGCGCCCGGCGGTCGGCGGGGTCCGGCTGCCGGGTGAGCAGCCCCTCGGCTTCGAGGTCGTCGAGCAGGTAGGTCATCACGGTCTTGTTGACCGTCAGCTGCTGCGCGAGCGCGAGCTGCGACCGAGGCGGTCCCGACACGACCGCCATCAGCACCAGGTACCCCCGGGGCCCGCCGGGCAGGGCGGCGACGGAACTCGTTGCGGTCCGGCGGAACGCGCCGGACACCACGCGCAGTGCCCACCCCAGGTCGCTGTCCAGGACGACGGGTTCGTCGGCCGGGGGCTTGCGCTCGGAGGCTCGGGGGGTCACCCCGTGATCGTAGGCGGCGGCCGAGATGGCTCGCAAGGTGGACGAGTTGGCAAATGGATAGTCTAGTCAGTAGATTATCCACTGTGAATATCGTTCTGTGGGTCAGCGCCGGCCTGGTCGCCGCCGGCTTCCTGTTTTCCGGTGGTTACAAGCTCGCCTTGCCGCACGAGAAGTACGTCGCGGCGCAGGCTTGGGCCAGGGACGCGCCGCCCTGGGCTCCCCGCACGATCGGCGTGCTGGAGGTGCTCGGCGCCCTCGGCCTGATCCTGCCCGCCGCGGCCGGCGTCGCGCCGATCCTGGTCCCGGTCGCCGCGACCGGCCTCGCCGTGGTGATGGCCGGTGCGGTGGTGCTGCACCTGCGCCGGGCCGAATTCCCGGCACTCGTGCCGAGCGGCGTGCTGCTGGTCCTGGCGGCGGTGGTGGCGTGGGGCCGGTTCGGCCCGTACGCGTTCTGATCCGAACTTCGCGCGACGAAAGGGAATCCCTTGCCCATCGCACTGGTGACCGGCGCCAACCGCGGCCTCGGCTTCGAAACGGCCAAGCAGCTCGCCGCCGCCGGGTTCGACCTCTACCTCGCCGCTCGCGACGAAGGCAAAGCCGCCGAAGCGGCGGCGAAGCTGGGCGTGCGGGCCCTCGCCCTCGACGTCACCGAGGACGACTCCGTGGCCGCGGCGGCCGCGCTCGTCGAGCGCGAACAGGGCCGGCTCGACGTGCTCGTGAACAACGCCGCCGTCCGGCCGGAGCTGAAGCCCGTGGCCGAGGTGACCGCCGCCGACGCGCGGAAGGTCTTCGACACCAACACCGCCGGCGTGGTCCGGGTCATGCACGCTTTCCTGCCCCTGCTGGAGAAGGCCCGGCACGGCGTCGTCGTCAACGTCGGGAGCGGCACCGGGTCGTTCGGCCGCGTCCACGACCCGGACCGGCTGGAGTCCCGGCTCGTCGAAATCCCTTACACGGCATCGAAAGCTGCGCTCTCGATGCTGACGGTCCAGTACGCCAAGGCGTACCCGGGCCTCCGGATCAACGTCGTCGACCCCGGACCGACCGCGACCGGCATGAACTCGCTCCCGGGCGTGCAGCCGGTCGAGGCCGGTGCGGTACCGATCGTGCGGGCCGCGCGGTTCGGTCCGGCGGACCCCACCGGCAGGTTCCTCGACGCGGAAGGGTTGTCCCCGTGGTGATCCTCACGACGTCCGCCGTTCGACGGCCGGCCACAGGGCGTCGAGTGCCGCGTCCACCAGCCTGGCGCGCGGTACCCCGGGGTGGTCGTGCCACCAGAGCGCGAGGGCGCGCAGGGAGGCGGCGATGATCTCGACCAGCAGCTCGGCGTCGAGTTCGTCCACATCGGACTCACCGGCGGCCAGCACGCCGCCGACGAAGGGCGTCAACGCCGACCGGCTCGCGCGCGTGGCGTCGACCTGCGCCCGGCGGGCGCCTTCGTCGGCGGTGGCGACCTGGAACAGGACGGGGATCGACTTCCGGCGCCGCTCGACGTGCGCGAACCAGGCGTCGAGCGCGGTGGCGAACCGCTGCCGCAGTGGCTCCGGGGCGGCGAAGGTGACCTGCCAGGCTTCGCGCAGCCGGGCGTACTCGGCGTCGAGCACCTCTTGGAACAGGGCGAGCTTCGACGGGAAGTGGTCGTAGAGCACCGGCGCCGAGATCCCCGAGCGCCGGGCGATCTCGTCGATCGGCGCCCCGTCGTACCCGCGTTCGGCGAAGACCTCGGTCGCGCTCTCGACGATCACCGCGCGCCGCTTCGCCGCCGGCATCCGCCGCTTCGGTTCGCTTGACATCCGGCCGGCTCCGTCCGATCGTTAACCTAACGATCGCTAGGTTAGTGGGTGAAGCCGTGACCGACCAGCTGACGGACTGGCACCGCCGGGGCGTGACGACCACGCTGCCGGTGCGAGGTGTGCCCCGAGCGGTGTTCCACCGGGTGACCGGGAGCGGCAGCCCGCTCGTGCTGCTGCACGGCTTCCCGGCGTCGTCGTTCGAATGGGCGGGGGTGGAGTGGCTCGCGGCGCGCCGGCACACCGTCGTGACGTTCGACTTCCTCGGCTATGGCGCGTCCGAGAAGCCCCGCAAGCACCACTACAGCGTCTTCGAACAAGCCGACCTCGCCCAAGCGCTGATCGAGTCGCTCGGCCTGACGGCTGTCACCCTCGTGGCTTACGACTACGGCGCCATCGTGGCCTCGGAGCTCCTCGCCCGCGATCTGCCGTTCGGGATCGACCGGTGCGTGTTCCTGAACGCGGGCCTGTACGCCGACCAGTACCGGCCCCGGCTGATCCAGCGGGCCTCGCTGTGGCCGGTGCTCGGGAGCCTGCTCGCCCGCTCCCTGACCGAGCGGCAGTTCGTCCGGTCCTGGTCCCGGGTCTTCTCTCCCGAGCACCCCTTGGCCCCCGACCTGGCCGCACTGCACTACCGCGCGTTGCGCGCCGGCGACGCCGACCCCGACCTGACCGCGCGGCTGCTGCGCTACATCCCCGAGCGCGCGGCCCACCGCGACCGCTTCGAGCCGGTTTTCACCAGTACCCCGGTTCCGCTGTCGTTCCTGTGGGGGATGCGCGATCCCGTGTCCGGACCCCTGGTCGCGCGAGAACTGCGGAGCCGCGACCCGGACGCCGACCTGGTCGAGTACCCCGACCTCGGCCACTGCCCGCACCTCGAAGATCCCGAACGGGTGGCCGCGGACATCCTCGCCAGAACGGCGCGCGTCGGATGAGCCGCTCGGCCACCAGCAGCGCGCCGATCCCGATCAGCGCGACGCCCGACACGCGGCTGACCACCCGGTCCGGCACCGCAGCCCGGCCGCGATCGCGTACGCCCAGTCCGCGCCACGCTGCCCGGGTGCAGCGGCTGACCTCCACCCTGGTCATGAAGTCCGTGGTGGCCGACCGGCCGCTGCCGCTGTGAGCGTCACACGTCCGCGTCACGCATGTTCGTGACGGCTCCCGGCGGGGTAGTAGTACCCCACCGGACGAAAGGCGACCGCCGATGACGACGCACCAGCTTCCCCGCTCGGACGAGCAGCTCCGGGTCGTCGCGCTGGAGATCGCCGACGATCTCCGCGAAGTGGCGACCGTGCGAGCCTGGGCCGAGCGCGTCCTGGCCGACCTGCCCGACGAACGGCGGCGCGTCGCCGTCTGGGTCGTCGAAGAGCTGGCCACCAACGCCCTGCTCCACGGCGAGCCGCCGCGGCAGGTCCGGCTGCTGCGGCGGCCCGGGTGGCTGGGTGTCGAGGTCGACGACGGCTGCCTCGACACGGCTTGCGTGCGCCGGTCCGGCGGCGGGGGACTGCGGGCCGTCGCCGCGGTGAGCGTGACCTGGGGCCAGTGGCAGCGCAGCACCGGCAAGACCGTCTGGGCCGAGCTCGCGCTTCCCTGAGGTCAGGCGGCGCGGGCCGGCTCCTCGCCGCGGTAGGGGCCGGGCTTGGGACGGGGCTTGCCGCCCGGGAACGCCAGGCGCAGGATCGTGCGGTGCACCGTGCCGAGCTGGCGGGACAGCGGGCCGGTGTTGTACGGCAGGCCGTAGCGCCGGCAGATGTCCTTCACCCGCGGCGCGATCTCGGCGTAGCGGCTGCTGGGCATGTCCGGGAACAGGTGGTGTTCGACCTGGTAGCCGAGGTTGCCGCTCATCAGGTGGAACAGCGGCGACCCGGTGATGTTGGCCGCGCCGACGAGCTGGCGGACGTACCAGCCGCCGCGGGTCTCGTCGCGGACTTCCTCCTGGCTGAACGTGTAGGTCTGGTCGGGGAAGTGGCCGCAGAAGATGATCGAGTGCGCCCACACGTTGCGGATGATGTTCGCGGTGAAGTCCGCCCAGAACGTCGCGGCGAACGTGCCGCCGCCCTCCTTGCGGACGGCCGCGAGCTGGGCCCGGACCGCGCCCTTGAACCGCTTGCCACGGGCGCGGTCGGCCAGGACCCGGCGCCGTGACCGGGGTTCGGGGCGCACAACCCGCCCGACGGCGGTCGCGGCGAGGGCGCTCACCAGCGGCCAGCCGACGTAGTCCTTGAGGATCTGGTCGCGGGCCTTGCCCGAGATGCCCTTGATGTCGTGCCACACGTCCTTCAGCGGCTTCTCGCCGGCGCGGATGGCTTCGACGTCGAGGTCGTGGACCGCGACGCCCCATTCGAAGAAGGCCATCAGCAGCAGGTTGTAGAACGGCTGCGCCAGGTACGCGGGGTGCCACTTCTGGTGCGGGTCGATCCGCATGATCTCGTAGCCGAGATCCTTGTCCTTGCCGCGGATGTTCGTGTACGTGTGGTGGATGTAGTTGTGCGAGTGCTTCCACGCCGCCGCGGTCGAGGCCGTGTCCCAGTCCCATGTGGACGAATGGATGTACGGGTCGTTCATCCAGTCCCACTGGCCGTGCAGGACGTTGTGCCCGATCTCCATGTTCTCCAGGATCTTCGCGACCGCCAGGCAGCCGGTGCCCGCCGCCCAGGCCGCCTTGGACCGGGAGCCGAGCAGCAGGACCCGGCCGGCCACCGCGATCTGCCGGTGCAGCCGGATGACGCCCTTGATGTACCGGCGGTCGCGCTCGCCGAGGTCGGCGCGCACGTCGTCGTGGATGCCGTCGAACTCGCGGGCGAGTTCGGCGAGCTGGTCCGCGCTCAGGTGGGCGAACGGGTGCGTCGCTGTCATGTTTTCCCTTCCGGAGCTTCAGAGTTCGACCGTGACCCGGCCTTCGGCGCCGTGCACGCAGGTGCGCACGATCTCGTTGTGCTTCTCGCTGACGACGTTCGTGCGCAGGTCGCGGATCCGGCCCTCCCGGATCGGCAGCACGCACGTGTGGCAGACCCCGACCCGGCAGCCGAAGGGCATGTCCACGCCCGCTTCCTCGCCGGCGACGAGGATCGGGGTGCCGGGCGGGCACTCCGCGTCGACGTTGCGGTGGGCGAAGTGCACCGTCCCGCCGTCTCCGTCGGCGCCTTCACCGCCGACGATCGGCTGGAACCGTTCGTGGTGCAGCCGGTCGACGTCGCCGTGGCGCTTCCAGTGCTCCCGCAGCGCGTCGAGGAGTTCGCCGGGCCCGCAGGCGTAGGTCTCCCGCTCCGGCCAGTCCGGGCACAGCGCGTCCAGCTCGGCCGGGGTGAACCGGCCGTCCTCGCTCGTGATGCGCAGCTCGAGGCGGAAACCCTCGTGCTGCTGTTCGAGCTCCGCCAGTTCGTCGCCGAAGATGACGCCGCCGGTCTCCCGCGCCGAGTGGACGTGCACGACGTCGCGCAGCCCGGGACCCGGCGCCAGGTGCCGCAGCATGCTCATGACCGGCGTGACGCCGCTGCCGGCCGTGACGAACAGCAGGCCGCGGTCGAGGCGGTCGGGCAGGGTGAACGAGCCTTCGACCTCCCCGAGCCGGACGAGCTCGCCGGGCCGGGCCCGCTCGACCAGGTACGGCGAGACGACCCCGCCGTCGACCTTCTTCGGCGTGACCGAGATGAGCCCGTCGGCGCGGTCCGGGCTCGACGTCAGCGAGTACGCGCGCCAGTGGTGCACGCCGTCGATGACCACGCCGAGGCGCACGTACTGCCCGGGCCGGTGCCCGACCCAGTCGTAGCCCGGCCGGATCAGCACGGTGGCCGCGCCGCCGCGTTCGGGCTCGACCCGCTCGACGCGCCCGCGCAGCTCGCGGGTCGACCACAGCGGGTTGATCAGTTCGAGGTAGTCGTCGGGCCGCAGGGGCGTGAACAGCCAGCGCAGCGCGCGCAGTGCCCGGCGCCGCAGCGGCGACGCCGGAGGAGGCATCCCCACTTCGGCCATCACGCACCACCCCGCACGGGACGGGCGGCGCCGGCTTCCAAGGTGACCATGCCCATTGAGTGTACGGGCGTGCACTCAACTTGCAGGATGAAGCCGCTGGCTGGTGTCGCATCTCGTTCGGCGACAGGGCCCGGCAAAGTCGCACCACCAGGCCACACCGCTGTCGGTGACCGGCTCTTCGGATGTCTTGAATGAGTCATTCAGGTCTTCGGAGGTCCTGAATGACTCATTCAGGAGGTCGGCGGATCCGCCGCGGAGTGTGCCGGCGCGGCTTACGTGCCGGCACCGGCCGGGACGACGTCGCGCAGCTGGCGGCGGGAGCTGATGCCGAGCTTGCCGAAGATCTTGCGCAGGTGCCATTCCACCGTGCGGGGGCTGAGGAACAGCCGGGTGCCGATTTCGGGGTTGGAATAGCCTTCCGCGGCCAGCCGGGCGATCTGGAACTCCTGGGCGGTGAGCTCGCCGGTGGTCTCCACCGTGCGTTTCCGCGCGGTCTCCCCGGTGGCCTGCAGCTCGCGCCGGGCCCGCTCGGCGAACGCCTCCAGCCCCATGGCGGACAGCTGCTCGTGCGCGGTGTGCAGGTGGGCGCGGGCGTCCGCGCGGCGGCCCTCGCGGCGCAGCCATTCGCCGTAGAGCAGGTGGCCGCGGGCGAGGTCCACGCGCAGCGGGGTCCCGTCGAGGCACGCGAGCGATTCGCGGTGGAGGCGGTCGGCGTCCGCACCGGTGCTGCCCAGCGCGCGGATGCGGGCGTCGAGCCCCAGCGCTTCCGCGGTCCGGGCCGCCGAGGCGCGCTCCGCCGACCGGGCGGCCGCTGCCCGCAGCTGCTCTTCGTCCCCGGTTCGCGACGCCGCCTCGGCCAGTTCGGCGGTGACGAGCCCCTGGAACCCCACGACGTCGTGGTCGAACACCCGGCGGGCGGCGGCCAGCGCGGCGTCGTGGCGGCCGAGACCGTTGTAGAGCACCGCGCGTCCGTAGTCGGCGAAGGTCACCAGCCGGAGCTGACCGCGTCCCGACGCGTCGCGCGCAGTGTCCTCGAACAGCTCGGCCGCCGGTGCCTCCTGACCGCGGAACGCCGCGAGCAGCAGCGCGCCGTAGCCGACCGGCGCGTTGCCGGTCGCGCCGGCGATCACCCGGTCCTCCTCGGCCGAGGCCGCCGCGGCGGTCAGCTCGCCCGCGAGCACCTCGTTGACGGCGAGGAAGTTGAGCGCGAACTGCAGCTGCACGAGCGCACCCGCGTCACGGGCGAGCTGGACCTGACGCGTGGCGAACGCCCGCGCCGCCGCGAAGTCCGCCGCTTCGGTGGCGATCATGCCGCCGGCCCGGTTGCCCAGCAGCCAGAGCACGCGCCCGGCGTCCTCGGTGCCGACGTCCAGCGCGTGGACCGCCGCCACCGCCCGGGACAGCAGCGGCGCGGCGGCCGGGTAGCCGTCGGTGAGCCGGGTGGCCAGCGCGTCCAGGACGAGGTCGACGGCCCGTGGCGGCACGGGTGCCGGGGGAGCGGCGCGGGTTGCCTCGGCCGCGGCGACGAGATCGTCCTGGTCCGCACCGGCCCACAGCGCCGCCGCCAACGCCTCCAGGTACGTCTCGCGAGCCCGGTTCGCGTCGAGCGGGGACAGCTGCTCGGCCGCGCGGAGCAGCAGCCGGGCCGCGTCGCCGCCGCGTCGCCGGTCGAACGCGATCTGCCCGCGCAGGTGCTCGATCCGGGCGGCGCGCCCGGCGTCCGGCGGTCCGGCCGCGACCGAGTCGAGGAGGCCGAGCGCCGCTTCGAGCGCGCCGGCGTCGCGCTTGACCGCGGCGGCCGCGAGTTCTCGGTGCGCCCGCCGGGCGGGTTCCGGGGTCAGGAGCGCCGCCTGCTCGAGGAACGCGGCCGCCGCGACCAGGCCGCCGCGGGCCCGGGCTCGTCCGGCCGAGCGTTCGAGGCCGGCCGCCACGTCTTCGTCGGGGGAGACCGTCGCCTGCCCGCGGTGCCAGGCGCGGCGGTCGGGGTCGCGGTCCGGGTCGGTCACGTCCGCCAGCGCCCGGTGGACGTCCTGGCGGTCCGGGGCCGGCGCGGACCGGTAGACCGCCGACCGCACCAGCGGGTGGCGGAACCGGATCCGGCGGCCGAATTCGATCAGCCCGGTCGCCTCGGCCGCCGCCGCGGGGTCGGCGCCGAGCCCGAGCCGGCCCGCCGCGGCCCACAGCAGGGTGGCGTCGCCGAGGGGCTCGGCGGCGGCGATGAGCAGGAGCCGCCGCGTGTCGGCGGGCAGCGGTTCCAGTTGCCGGACGAAACACTCCTCGATGCGCCCGGCGAGCGGTACCGTCTCCGGCCGGGCGAACCCGTCGGCCGGCCCGTCGGCGGTCCACGTGCGCGGCAGTTCCAGCAGCGCCAGCGGGTTGCCGTGGGTTTCGGCGACGATCCGGGCGCGGACGCGGCCGTCCACCGGTCCCTTGAGCACCGAGGCCAGCAGCTCCTCCGATTCGGCCTCGTCCAGGCCGCCGATCGGGAGCTCCGGCAGCCCGGCCAGGTCGGGCTCGCGGCCGGGCTCCCGCACCGCGAAGACCACGGCGATCCGCTCGGCGAGGAGCCGGCGGGCGGCGAAGGCGAGGACCAGCGCGGACATCCGGTCGAGCCACTGCGCGTCGTCGACCAGGCAGAGCAGCGGCTGGTCCTCGGCGACGTCGGCGAGCAGGGTCAGCACCGCCAGCCCGACCAGGAAGCGGGTCGGCCGGGCGCCGGCACTCAGCCCGAAGGCCGTGGCGAGCGCGTCGCGCTGGGGTTCGGGCAGGCGGTCGAGCCGGTCGAAGAACGGCGCGCACAGCTGGTGCAGCCCGGCGTAGGCCATCACCTGCTCGGATTCGACCCCGGCGGCGCGCGCGACCCGGAACCCCGGGGCCTGCGCGTGCGCGTACTCCAGGAGCGCGGTCTTGCCGATCCCGGCTTCGCCGCGCAGGACCAGCACCTGGCCCTGCCCCGACCGGGCGCTGGCGAGGAGGCGGTCGAGTGCGGCGCATTCGCCGTGCCGCCCGATCAGCGCCGGCCCACGCCCCGGCATGCGAACCTCCCACGACCGACCGGCGACGGCCGCGCCGGGTCACCGAACCCTAGCGCAGCCGGCCGGCGCCTCACGCGTCGTCGTGGGCGCCCGCGTACCGCGCTTCGATCGCCTTGGCGGTCTTCGCCAGTTCGCCGCCGAGCACGCGCTTGCCCAGCAGCCCGAGCAGGCCGCCGAGCAACCGGCCCTTGAGGTTCTTGCCTTCCCGCACCACCACGGCGTCGACCTGGGTGGTGCCGTCGGGCAGCCGGCTGAAGGTGTAGGTGTGGCCGGACGCGCCGCCCCAGGTGTTGGAGTCGGTGGTCCGCATGACGACCTCGGCCGGATCGGACCAGTCGTAGCTCAGCCGCTCCCAGATGCCGCCGGACCCTTCGGTGACGTCGGCGTGGCCGGGGCCTTGGCCGTGCACCTGCAGGTAGTCGGTCGCGCTGCGGCCGAAGAGCTTCGCGCGCTCCGGGCCGAAGTCGGTCAGGGCGGCCAGGAACTGCTCCGGGGTGGCGGTGGTCGCCTGGCGCAGGTGGATCGTGGACATCTTTCCGGTCTCCTCGGTGGTGTCGCGGGGGTTTCAGGCTTGGTGCCCGGCCATGTACCGGGCGTACCACTCCGGCCAGTTCTCGTCGTACTTCCCGGTTTCCTTCTCGTGCTCGCCGTGCGCGGCCGCGGCCTCGCGCAGCGCGTTCTCGAGCTTTTCGGTGGAGCCGTAGGTCACACCGTCGACGCGGCCCGGGAAGCGGGTGGTGATCTCCTGCAGCAGCCAGGTGTTGCCGTCGGGGTCGTGGAAGGAGGCGAACGACGAGTAGGTGCCGCGGTCGGGGTGCGCGCCCGGGGCGAAGGCGCCCGTCGCGTCGCGGTGGAACACCTCGCTGACGTCGACACCGTGGCCGGCGAGCTCCTTGCGGGCGGCTTCGACGTCGTCGACGACGAGGTAGGTGCCGCGGACCGACCCGGGAGCGGCGTCGGTCAGGCCGGTGCCGAAGTGGACCGAGGCCGCCGAGCCCGGCGGGGTGAGCTGCACGACGCGGGAGGCGCCGAAGTCGATGTCGGCGTCTTCGCGCCAGCCGAGGGTCTTGTAGAAGTGCTTGGTCCGGTCGACGTCGGTGACGGGCAGGACCACGACCTCGAGCTTCATGTCCATGATCGGAACTCCTTGGGCGGTGCGGCGGGGGTTCGCCGCTCTGTGGTCCACAGTGCTCCGCCCCGGCCCCGGTGGCCCCAGGGAGACACCCTGGTCGACCCCCGGGCCCCGGGCGGCCAGGGCCCGGGGCCGAGGTCCGCCGCCCGGGGCCGCGATCCCGCTACCATCCGGGCGTCGACGACGACCGGTGAGCAGGGGGCGCGCAGTGAGCGGAATCAAGGTGCTGGTGGCCGGAGCGAGCATCGCGGGGCCCGCGCTGGCCCACTGGCTGCGGCGGCGGGGCGCCGAGGTGACCGTCGTGGAACGGGCTCCCGGGCTGCGTCCCGGCGGGCAGGCGGTGGACGCGCGCGGGGTGACCAGGGAGGTCATCCGCCGGATGGGGCTCGACGAGGCCGTGCGCGCGGCCCGCACCGAGACCGCCGGTGCGCACACCGTGGCCGCCGACGGGACCGTCCTGGAGACCTTCAGCGCGGAGGACGACGGCGGCGACGGCTACATCTCGGAGATCGAAATCCTCCGCGGCGACCTGTCCCGGGTGCTCTACGACGACACCCGCGACGGCGTCGAGTACGTCTTCGGCGACCGGATCGCCGAACTCACCCAGGACCCGGACGGCGTCGACGTCGTCTTCGCGGGCGGCGACCGGCGGCGCTTCGACCTGGTGGTCGGCGCGGACGGCCTGCACTCGGCGCTGCGGGCGATGGTGTTCGGGCCGCACGACGAGTTCGTCCGCCACCTCGGGCACGTGCTGGCCTTCTACAGCGTGCCCAACGAGTTCGGGCTCGACCGCTGGCTGCTCGAGCACCAGGAGCCCGGGCGTTCGGCGATGCTGCGGCCGATCGGCGACGCCACCCGCGCGATGGCCATGTTCTCCTTCGCCTCGCCCGATTTCGACGTCGACCACCGGGACGTCGAGGCCCAGAAGCGCCTGCTCCGCGAGCGGGTCGCCGGCCTCGGCTGGCTGACGCCGCAGCTGCTCGAGCACCTGGCCGACACGCCGGACTTCTACCTCGACCAGGTCGCCCAGGTGGTCATGGACCGCTGGTCGAGCGGCCGGGTGGCGCTGCTCGGGGACGCGGCGTTCAGCTCGTCGCCGCTGTCCGGGCAGGGCACCGGCCTGGCCCTGGTCGGCGCCTACCTGCTGGCCGGCGAGCTGGCCGCCGCCGGCTGGGACCCGGCCGCCGCGTTCGCCGCCTACGAGCGCCGGATGCGGTCGTTCGTCGAGGCGAACCAGGAGATCGGCCGGCTGCACGCGGAAATGCGCGGCCTCGCCGACCCGGCCGCCGAGCCGAGCCCGGAGCCCGACGTGGAAGCGCTGACCGCCCTGGTCGAGCGCGCGCTCAACGGCGTCGAGCTGCCGGACTACGCGGGGGTGCCGGACTCGGGAGCCGCCGCCGACCGGCTCGGCGCACCGCGGTGAACCGGCCGGCCGTGGGCGCCGCCACGTCCGAGCCGGTTCGCGCGGCTCGTTCCCCGGGGAGCGGTCAGCGGCCGAGCCGGTGGGCGCTGTCCTCCGCCCGGTGCAATGCCGTCAGCAACGCCGCCCGGCCCGTGTGGTCGATGTCCTCGGTCAACGCGTCCGTCGCCGCTTCGCCGCCGAGGCCGAGCTTCGTGACCAGGCGGCGGTGGATCGCCGCCAGGCTCGCCGCGTCGAAGTCCGGCCGGACGAACGCCAGCAGCAGCCGGACCTCGTCCTCGCAGCGGCGGTAGCTCTCCAGCAGGTGCTCGTTGCCCGCCGCCGCGACGATCGCCTGGTGGATCGCGCCGTGGGTCTCCATCAGCTGCCGCCACGACGGCGTCCGCTCCGCCAGCGCTTCGAGGCGCTCGACCTCCGTGAGCACCGGGGTCAGGTCCGCGCCCCGGGCCAGCGCCATCCGCAGCGCGCCGAGCTCGAGGACCTTGCGGTAGTCGAAGATCTCGTCGATGCGCGCCCGGCTCAGCGGCGCGACGACCGCGCCGCGGTGGCGTTCGTGGACCACCAGGCCGCGGTCGGTCAGCAGGCGCAGCGCCGAGCGGACCGTGTGCCGGCCCACGTCGAAGCGGTCCGCCAGCTCTTCCTCGCGGAAGCGGGTGCCGACGGGGTGCACGCCGTCCAGCAGCTCGCCGCGCACCACCTCGGCGATCCGCTCGGGTGCCGCAGGCGCCACCGTGGCCTCCTTCTTGTCACACACGATCGCCTCAGATTGTGTCACAATGTGGCATGAAGACCGTGCTGTTGCTGCCTGGCGGCGCCGAGAGCTGTGCCGGCTTCTTCCCGGGCCTGGTCGAGGGACTCGAAGCCGATCCGGGCGTGCGCGTGCTCCAGCACGACCGGCCGGGCACCGGGACGTCCACAGAGGACGGTTCACTGGCCGGCGCCGCGGCGCACCTCGGGGCGTTCCTCGAACGGCTGGACGTCGGCCCGGTCGTGGTGGTCGGGCAGAGCCTCGGCGGCGCGGTCGCCGTCCTGCTCGCCCGCGCGCACCCCGAGCTGGTCGCGGGTCTCGTCCTGCTCGACCCGACGCCGGTCAACGATGCCCGGCTCTGCGCGCGCATCGAACGCATGACGCGCGTGCTCGGCCGGCTGTCGGCCGTGCCGGGGCTGCGTACCTTGCTGTCCAAGGGATTCCGTGCGGCGGCGTTGCGTGGCGCGCGCGACTTGCGCCCGGACTGCGCGGCCGCGCTCCGGCGGACGGCGGACCTCGACATCCCGACGCTGGCCCGCGCGGTGGACGGCCTCGCCGAGGTCTCCCTGCGCGAGTCCGAGCTGCCCCGGATCCCGGCCGTCGTGGTGACGGCGGACCGCAAGCCTGGTCACGCGGTGAGGCGGGCCCACGAAAGGCTGGCCGCCGCGTTCGGTGGCCGGCTGGTGAGCTGGCCGGGCGCGACGCACAGCGTCCACCTCGACCACCCGGACGAAGTGCTGGCCACCGTGCGGGAGGTCGTCGCCCGCTGAACGCGGGGTCAGCGGCCTCGCGCGCGGGGCGATGGGGGAGCCGCACGAAGTCCGGCGCGGCAACGTCGCCGCCCGAAGCAGGTCAGCGGCCTCGCGTGCGGTGCCGGTACAGCAGCCACACGAAGTATGGCGCCCCGATGATCGCCGTCAGCAAACCGGCCGGGAGCTGCCCCGGCGCGATCACCGTGCGGCCCGCCGTGTCCGCCGTGCACACCAGGATCGCGCCCAGCAGCGCCGCCGCCGGCAGCAACCGGGCGTGCCGGCTGCCCACGACCGCGCGGGCCGCGTGCGGCGCCACCAGGCCGACGAAGCTCAGCACCCCGATCCCCGCCACCGCCGCGCCGGTCAGCAGCACCGCGCACGACAGCAGCAGCAACCGCGTCCTCGCGACCGGCACGCCCAGCACCCGGGGCGCCTCGTCGTCCAGGGACAGCAGGTCGAGTTCGCGCCGCAGGCGGACCAGCACCGGCGCCACCAGCAGCACCGCCAGCGCCATCGGCACCAGGTGCGTGAACGTGCGGCCGTAGGTCGAGCCGCCCAGCCAGGTCAGCGCCTTCGTCTCGTTCCACGGGTCGGACAGCGTGATCAGCACCGTCACCAACGCCTGCGACGCCGCGTGCACGCCGAACCCGATCAGCACCAGGCGTTCGCTCGTGAACCCGCCCCGGGCCGCGACGGCGAAGACCACGGCCATCGCCAGGGCGGCCCCCAGGCCCGCGGACCCGGTCAGCGTCCAGAACCCGACCCCGGAGACCAGGGTGATCACGGCGACCGCGCCGAGGCCCGCCCCGCCGACGACCCCGATCATCCCCGGTTCGGCCAGCGGGTTGCGGGCGACCGCCTGGGTGAGCGCGCCGCCGAGCGCCAGCGCCGCGCCCGCCAGGAGCGCCGCCACCACGCGCGGGACGCGGGTGTCCAGCACGCCGGTGACGAGCGGGCCCGCCTGGCCGGTGACCCAGTAGACGACGTCGCCCAGCAGCAGCTTCGCGTCCCCGAGCAGGACCGCGCCCACGGCGACGCCGATCGTCGCGAGCGCCAGCACGCCCAGCACCACGCCGTACCGGAGCGTGCTCACCCCGCCGCGCGCGCCGGCCGCCGGGGGTTCGGCGGTCGCCGACGTGATCCGGGCGCCGCGGGCCAGGACCACGAGGAACAGTGCGCCGAGGATCGTCGTCACGACGCCCGTCGGCACCTCCAGGGCTCGCTGCGGGCTGATGATCGTGCGGAGCAGCACGTCGGCGCCCAGCAGGAGCGCCGCGCCCAGCGCCGCGGAGACCGGGAGCAGCGCCGCGTGCCGGTGCAGGCCCGGCACCGCGGACGCGAGCAGGCGGGCCAGCGCCGGCGCGGCGAGGCCGACGAACCCGATGGGGCCCGCCAGCGTCACCGCCGCCGCGGCGAGCAGCACGGCCAGCCCGATCGCGGCGACCCGCGTCCGTCCGATGTGGACACCGAGGGTCCGGGCGTGGTCGTCGCCGACGTGGATCAGGTCGAGCCGCCGGGCCATGAGGAGCAACGCGGCCACCGCGACGCCGACGACAGGACCGAGCGTGCGGACCCCGCCGAGCCCGTTCTGCTCCAGCGATCCCTCGCCCCAGGCGAACAGGCCGCGGGTTTCCTGGGCGTACAGCAACAGCAGGACCTGGGTCACCGAGACCAGGGCCAGCGCGATCGCGGTGCCGGCCAGCACCAGCCGCACGATCCCGGTGCCCCCGGCGCCGGCCAGCCCGAGCACCACGACGGCCGCGGCGAGCCCGCCCGCGAACGCGACCCCGGTCGCGCCGAGCAGTGGCAGCGAGACGCCGAACGCGGCGACGGCGACGACCGCCAGGTGCGCGCCGGCGTTGACGGCCAGGGTGTCCGGCGACGCCAAGGCGTTGCGGGACACCGACTGCAGCACCGCGCCGGCCACGCCGAGCGCGGCCCCGACGACCAGCGCCGCGAGCAACCGCGGCAGCCGCGACTCGACGACGACGGCGGTCGTGTCGCCGGTTGCGCCGCCGAACACCAGCCGCAGCACGTCGAGCGCGTCCAGGTTCGCGGTGCCCTGCGTGAGGTGCACGGCCGAACCCAGCAGGAGCAGGGCGGCGAGCCCGGCCCCGAGCAGGGCGAGCCGCCCGTGCCGCCGGACGGCGGCCACGGGCGGCCCAGTCAGGGTGACCACTACCCCTTCAGCCCGGCGACGGCCGCGTCGACGAACTGCGCCATGGACTTGGGCCCGCCGAACATCCACAGGGAGTCCGGGAAGCGGTGCACCTTGCCGCTCTTGACGAACGGGAGGTTCTGCCAGATCGCGTTGCCGGCCAGCTCCTGCTGGTACGGGTCGCCGTCGGCGTTGTTGGCGATGTACCAGAACCGCACGTCGGGCAGCCGCGTAAGGCCTTCGACGTCGGCCTGCCCGAGGCCGTAGGTCGGATCGCCGTCCATCGTCCACGCCGTGTCGAGGCCGAGCCGGCCGAACACCGCGGACACCAGCGCGCCCTTGGTGTAGGGGCGGATGCTGACCGAGCCGGAGGTGACGTAGGCGTCGGAGAACGCGACCTGCCGGCCCGCCGCGCCGAGCTTTTCCACCTCCGCCTTGCCGGCGGTGAGCTTCTGCTCGAACTCGGACTTCAGCTGCGCGGCCCGGGTTTCGGTGCCGGTGGCCTTCGCGATGACGTCCAGGCCGGCGTACATCCCGGCGATCGGGTCCTTGGCGTCGCCGCCGGTGATGACGATCACCGGCACCTTCGCCTCGATCTGCTCGAGCGCCCCTTCGGTCACGCTGTCGGTGACGACCACGAGGTCCAGGCCCAGCGAGCCCAGCGTGTCGAGGCTCGGCTCGCCACGGGTGCCGATGTCCTTCGGGGTGCCGTCGAGCGGGGCGGCGCTCACCCACTGGCCGTAGCCCTTGATGTCGGACACGCCGACCGGCATGACGCCGAGCGACACCAGGTGCTCGACGGCGTTCCACTCGGTCGCCGCGACGCGCTTGGCCGGGTGGGGCAGCTTGACCTCCTTGCCGCGCGAGTCGACGACCGTGACCGGACCGGCGCCGCTCGTGGCGGCCGCGTTGCTGGTGGGCTCCTCGGTGGTGCCGCAGGCGGCCACGAAGAACGTGGCGGCCGCGGACAGGCCGAGGAGCATCCGGGTGATCCGCATGTTTCTCCTGTTTTCGATGGGTCAGACGAGCGTGGTGTCGTTGAAGCGGCCGACCGCGCGGGTGTGGATCCGGCCGTCGGCCGGGTCGAGCACGACGTCCACGCGGATGCCGTAGGCCCGCGTGAGGTTCGCCGAGGTGAGCACGTCGGCGGGGGAGCCGTCGGCGGTGACCCGGCCGTCCTCCAGCAGCAGCACGCGGTCGGCGACCGCGGCGGCCTGGTCGAGGTCGTGCAGCACCACGCCGACCCCGACGTCGTGCCGGTCGGCGAGGTCGCGGACGACGTCGAGGATCTCCACCTGGTAGCGCAGGTCGAGGAAGGTCGTGGGCTCGTCGAGCAGCAGCAGCGCGGTGTCCTGGGCCAGGCAGCTCGCGAGCCACACCCGCTGCGCCTGCCCGCCGGAGAGGGCCTGCACCGGCCGGTCGGCGAGGGCGGCCAGGCCGGTCAGCGCCAGCGCGCGCTCGACGGCGGCGGGGCCTTCGAGGTCGCGGCCGCCCCAGCGGGACCGGTGCGGGTGCCTGCCGAACTCGACGAGCTCCCGCACGCTCACCCCACCGGGCGCGGTCCGTTGCTGCGACAGCAGGGTGATCCGCTTGGCGATGTCCTTTCCGGACAGTGCCCGCAGGTCGGCCCCGTCGGCGAAGGTGACCGTCCCGGCGACGGGCGGGTGCAGCCGCGCGAGCGCGCGCAGCAGCGTCGACTTCCCGCTGCCGTTCGGCCCGATCAGCGCGGTGACGGTCCCGGCGAGCAGGGAGACAGACGCGGCGCGCACGACGACATCGCTGCCGTAGGCGACGTCGAGCTCACGGGCGTGGACACCGCTGTCGGCGCGGCGGGGGACGACGGACACGCGAGAACGATAAGGTCAGGCTTACCTAACCAACAAGGTGGCAAACAGCACATCTCGCCCGGAACCGGCGGCCAACGCGCGAAGACGCCGCGCTCCGGCTAGCGTCTTGCGTGCAGGCCGGTGCGCCCCTCCCCCTCGGCGCATCGGCCTGCTCCTCAGCCCCGCAGCTTCGCGAGCGCCCGCAGGAACGCGTCCTCCGAGACGACCGGGACCCCGCATTCGCGCGCCCGCTTGGCCTTGCCCGACATGGAGTCCGGGTCGGCCGCGGCGAGAACGCGCGTCTGCTTGCTCACCGTCCCGGTGACGCGGACACCCGCCGCGGTGGCCTCGGCCGCGATGTCGGCGCGGTCGCGTTCCATGGCGCCGGTGAGGACCACCTTGTCGCCCGGCCGCAGAACGAGTCCGCCGGTCTTGCGCTGCGGACCCGGTTCCCCTGCGGCGTCGCGTTCCTCGTCGAGGATCGTTTCGACGACCGCCGGATCGAGCGCCAGGAGGGTGGCGACGGTGAGCAGGTCGGTGCGCTCCTCGTCGGTGACGACCTGATCGGCCCACGCTTCGCGCGCCAGGTCGCGCAGGTAGCTCAGGTGCAGGGCCACGACTTCGTTCTTGTGCAGGCCGAGGTCGTGGGCGATCTCGACGAGCGCGTCGCCTTCGGTGGCGGAGATCTGCCGGTCCAGCAATGCGTCGTCGAGCATCGCGTAGTACGCGTCGACCACCGGTTCGCCGTCCCGCGGCATCCGCTCGACCAGCCTGGCGAGGAAGTGAGGTTCGACCTGCCCGATCGCCGTCCGGCGGACGACGGGGGTGCGCCGCCGCTCGATCAGTGGCCAAGCCCAGTTCGCGGCGCTCAGCTGGGCATCGGTGACCCGCACGGCGTCCGGCGCGTGCCGCAGGAGGAAGCCGAGCAGTTCGCCCGCTCCTCGTGCGTCGTCGAGCGCGGTGTGCCAGGACCGCTCGGGCAGCCCCGCGGCCGCACAGCAGTCGATCAGGGACCGTCCCGAGCTCAGCCGCGCCCGGCCGGCGGCTCGCAGCGTGCACAGCCCCGCATCGGCTCCGAACGGTGTGTCGATGCCCAGCCTGCCGAACTCGGCACGCAGGTGCATCGCGTCGAACGTCCAGTTGTGCGCCACCACCACCCGGCCGCTCAGGCGCTCGACGAAGTCGCCGGCGAGGTGCTCGAAGCGCGGCGCCCGGCGCGCGTCGGCCGCCCGGATGCCGTGGATGGCCTGCGGGCCGAGGTCGCGGTCGGGGTTGACGAGCGTCACCCACTCGTCGGTGATGGTCCCGCACGCGTCGACGTGGACGACCGCGATCTCGGCGATGCGGTGGTGCCAGCCGGTCAGGATCCCGGTGGTTTCGGTGTCGATGACGGCGTAGCCGTGCGCGGTCTTCACAGCGGCAGCCGGGTGGCGGCGGCGAACCGGACCGCGGCCAGCCACCGGGGCGGCAACGGCTCGGGATCCCCGTGTCCGGCCCGCACGTAGCGGCGGCGGTTCTTCACCTGCTCGGTTTCCGCCCAGACGGACACCAGCCACCTCAGCGTCCGGGCGATCGACAGGACATCGGACACCACGGGGGATCCGGGCGCGGCCGAAACGCGCGCAACGCGTTGCAGGGAAGCGAAGTCCTCGATCCCGGTGTCCTCGGGCAGGTCGTGGGTCCACTCCAAGGAGGTGATGGACTTGCTGCCCTCGCGCGCGGTCTCGACCGTGACGTCGTACTGCCGCCGTCGCTCGGCCGTCTCGCGGAACGCGTCCACCGGCGAGAACAGCTGGTGCTCCCACCAGCCGGCTTCGGCGTCCACCTTCGCCGCCGCGGTCAGGCGCTCGAGCCACTTCCGCAGTTCCCGGGTGTGCACAGCCGCGATCGCCCGCCGTTCGAGCAGGGTCAGGAGGCGTCGCGCGGCGTCCGGCGAGCCGAACGCCTCGGCGGCGGGGACGATCCACGCACCGGTCGGGTCGCCCGTCGGACTGACGTGCCAAGCCGCGATCGACTCGACGTCGAGGTCACCGCCGCCCACGCACAGCACAGCGCTTCCGGGCGCTCGCAACGCCGCCAGTTCCTCGAGTGGTTCCACCATGGCCAGGTCCGGCACCGACCGCCTCCTTCGTCGACCAACATCAAGTCGTCGGCGAGCGCCCGTTGTTACACCCCGGCGGCCGGGCCGCGGGGGTCGCCCGGGCAGGGTAGTTTTGCCCGTCTTGACCTCCCTCGCGCGGCAGGGCAATCCTGGGAGTCTTGTCCGCTTTTCCCGGAGGGGGAACCAATGCGTCGACTCCTCGTGCTGCTCTGCGCCCTTTTGCTGACGGTCACCGCCGTCCCCGCGTGGGCCGATGCGCCACCGGATCCGGTCCCCGGCGAAAGACCTCCGCTGGGAATCACCTGGGCCACCGGGGATCCCTACTGCCTCTACCAGCTCGGCGAGAACGCCGTGAAAGCCGCGGCCGACCAGCTCGTCGCCTCCGGGCTGCGGGACGCCGGCTACGAATACGTCATGCTCGGCGACTGCTGGCAGGCCGCCCAGCGGGATGCCGATGGCAAGCTCACGCCGCGCCCCAGCTTCTCCGCCGACATCCCGGCGCTGGTCAGCTACATCCACGAGCGCGGGCTCAAGATCGGGTTCTACAGCGGCACCGGCGCCAAGACCTGCAGCGCCTACCCGGCGGCCGGCTCGCTCGACCACGAAGACCTCGACGCGCAGACCTTCGCCGGCTGGGGTGCGGACTACCTGCGCTACGACACCTGTTACAGCGTCAACGGTGACGCGCCCGCGCGCGTGAAGAAGATGGCCGACGCCCTCAAGCGGACCGGCCGGCCGATCACCCTCGAAGTCGACGACTTCGACCGCAACCAGAGCCCGTGGCTGTGGGCGCGGGCGTCCGGCGCGCAGGTCTGGCGCACCTACAAGAACGCGACCTTCAACTTCGGCTACTCGACCGGCAGCCTCGACAGGCAGTACGGCCTCGACGGCTACCCCGGCCCGGGCGGCTGGAACATGCCGGGCTCCTTCACCTTCAGCTACCTCGACACCGCCGAGCGCCAAGCCAAGCTCGGGCTGTGGGCCGTGCTCAACGCGCCCTTGGTGGCCGACATGGCGCTCGCGGCCGATACGACGCTCCCGGCCGCCGAGATGGGCAACCCCGACATCATCGCCGTCGACCGGGACTGGGCGGGCGTCGGCGGGCACAAGGTCCGGGACACCGGCTGGACCGAGGTGTGGACGAAACCGATGTCCGACGGCTCGGCCGTGCTGGTGCTGTTCAACCGCGGCGAGCTCGCCGCGCCGATCACGACGTCCGTGGCCGACGCCGGGCTCCCCGCCGCGGCCGGGTACCGCGTGCGCGACCTGTGGACCGGCGACGAGACCGAGACGACCGGCGCGCTCGGCGGCACCGTCGGACGGCACGCCGCCACCGTGCTGCGCGTGTGGCCCACCGCCCCGGCCGCCGCGCCGCGGACCTCGCTGACCGTCGACCTGCCCGACTCCGTGCCGCCGGCCCAGCCGGTGACCGCCACGGTCAAGTTCGCCAACGCCGGTTCGACGCCGGTCACCGGCGCGCACCTGCAGGTGACCGCGCCCGCCGAATGGCAGCTGGACGGCCCCGGCGAAGCGACCACCGCGACCGTCGCACCCGGTGCCACGTGGGAAACCGCGGTGACGCTGCACCCGGTTTCGACCGCCACGCAGCCGGTCAAGATGCCGGCCACCGTGACGTACACGACCGCGCACGGCGCGCGGACCGCGACCGCGTCGGCCGAAGCGCCGCTCATGCTCGCGCCGAACCCGCCCTACACCAACGGATTGCTCAACACGCAGCCGTGGATCTCCACCGAGAACGGCCTCGGCCCGGTCGAGCGCGACAGCACCGACAACGGCCACCCGCTCACGATCAACGGCAAGACCGACGCGCACGGCGGCCTCGGCACGCACGCGCCCTCGGTCGTGCGGTACTTCCTCGGCGGCAAGTGCAAGCAGTTCACCGCGACCGTCGGCGTCGACGACCGCGGTCCGGACGGGACACTCGGGTTCCGGGTCATCGGCGACGGCGTCGAACTCGAGGCCACCGGAGACCTGCGGCACGGCGACGCGGCGCAGCACCTCGCCGTGCCGGTGACGGGTGTGCAGGTGCTGGCGCTCGCCGTGGACGACGCGAGCGACGGGTCCGCCGGGGACTGGGGCGACTGGCTGTCCCCGTACCTCAGCTGCTGACGGTCCCCGGCCGGGCCGGCGGGCACGTGCCAGACTGGTGCCCGTCCGGCCCGGCTGTGGGAAAGGGGACCGCGTGACCGTGCCTCTGCGCGGCATCAGCACGCGCGACGCCCTCGTCGCGGAGATCCGGCGGCACATCCTCGGCGGCGACCTCAAGCCCGGGGAGCCGCTCACCGAGGTCGGCCTCGCGAGCACGTTCGGCGTCGCGCGCCCGACCGTGCGCTCGGCTCTGCAGGAGCTCCTGGCCCGCAACCTCGCCGAACGGTCCACCGGGCGCTCGCTGCGCGTCCCGGTGTTCACCGCGGACGACGTCCGGGACCTGTTCTTCGTGCGCACGCCGCTCGAGCTCGAGGCGGTCCGGCGGATCGTCATCGAGCGGCGTCCGGTCGCCGCCGCCGAAGCCGGCCTCGCCGCGATGGAAGCCCTGGCGCCGGGCGCGAGCTGGGGCGATCGGGTCGACGCGCACACGAAGTTCCACGTCGCGCTGATCGGCTGCGCCGGCAGCCCGCGGCTCGACCGGGTCTACCCGGCGATGCAGGAGGAGATGCAGCTCTGCCTGGCCCAGCTCAGCGACTCCTACCCGCGAGCCGGCGACCTCGCGGCGGAGCACCGGACGCTGCTCGACGCGGTGCAGTCGGGGGACGAAGAACTGGCGGTCGCGGCGATGCGGGACCACCTGGAGCACGCGCTGAACGGCCTGGTCGGCTGACGTCCATTGTTATACTGTCATACACATGACGGACCTGACGAGCTTCCAGGCGCTGAGCTTCGACTGCTACGGCACCCTGATCGACTGGGAGACGGGGATCGCGGCCGTCCTGTCGCCGTGGGCCGAAGAGCGTGGCCTCGGAGTCCCCGAGGAGGAACTGCTGGTCGCCTACGCCGGCCACGAGGCCGCCGTCGAGCGGGAAGCGCCGGCCACGCTTTATCCGGACGTCCTGGCGGAGGCGTTCCGCCGCACGGGTGCCGGCCTCGGGGCCGCGGTGAGCGATGACTGGGCCCGCCGGCCGGGCGAGTCCGTGCCGGACTGGCCCGCGTTCCCGGACTCGGCCGACGCGCTCGCACGTCTCGCCGAGCACTACCGGTTGATCATCCTTTCGAACGTGCACCGCGACGGGTTCGCGGGCAGCAACAAGCGGCTGAACGGCCGGTTCGCGGCGATCATCACGGCTGAGGACGTCGGCGCCTACAAGCCCGCCGGGAACCACTTCCGCGCGCTGGACGAGACGTTGCCGTCCTTGGGGGTGGCCCGCGCGGAACTGCTGCACGTGGCGCAAAGCCTGTTCCACGACCACGTGCCCGCGAAGCGCGAAGGGCTGCCGTCGGTGTGGATCAACCGCCGCCACGACCGGCCGGGCTGGGGTGCGACGCCGGAGCCGGGCGGCGATTGGTCGTACAACCTGGAGTTCCCGTCGATGGGCGCCTTCGCGGACGCCGTCGACCAGGCTTTCGCCTGACCTGTCAGACCACAGTGGACAGAGCGGTGTAGGCGATGTCCGGGCCCGTGCGTTCCCACACGACGTCGGGGCAGTTCAGGCCCTCCGCGGAAAGCTGCCGCTTGACGACCTTGAATGTCGACGTCCGCGGCAGTTCGCGGACCGTGCGCACGTACCTGGGGACCTGCTTGGGCCCGAGATCCGGCTGGCCGGCGAGGAAGCGGCCGAACCCGGCGGGGTCCAGGGGAGTGCCGTCGGTGACGACGGCGGCCATCACCTGGTCGCCGGTCACCGGGTCGGGCACCGCGTAGACGGCGGCGTCGGTGATCGCCGGGTGCCGCAGCAGGATCCGCTCGATCGGCGCCGTGCCGAGGTTCTCCCCGTCGACGCGGAGCCAGTCGCCGAGCCGCCCGGCGAAGTAGCAGAAGCCGTCGGCGTCCGCGTAGGCGAGGTCACCGGTGTGGAACCGGCCGTCGCGCAGGCGTTCCGCGTCGGCCGCGGGGTCTCGGTAGTACCCGGCGAACCAGCCGGCGCCGGCGGTGTTGACCAGCTCGCCGACGGCTTCCCCGGCGTTGGCCAGCCGGCCGCCGGCGTCGAACTCGGCGGGCGGGCAGGGCCGGCCGGTGTGCGGGTGCAGGATGGCCACGTCGGGCGTCGGCCGGCCGAGTGAGGCCGGCGGGGTGTCGTCGGTGCGCGCGAACCCGATGCCGCCTTCGGTGGAGCCGAACGCGTCGACGACCTTGCAGCCGAAGCGCTTCTCGAACGCGGCCAGGTCGGCGGCGGCTCCTTCGTTGCCGTAGACGAGGCGCAGGGGGTTGTCCGCGTCGTCCGGCCGCGCCGGCGTGGCGACCACATAGGACAGTGGCTTGCCCACGTAGTTGGCGTAGGTCACGCCGAACTTGCGCACGTCGGGCAGGAAGCCGGACGCGGAGAACCGGCGCCGCAGGGCGATGCTCGCGCCCGCGGCGAGTCCGACGGCCCAGCCGGCCATGACGGCGTTCGAGTGGAACATCGGCATCGCGACGTAGACGGTGTCCGATGTGGACAACCGGAAGCGGTCGGCGAGCATCACGCCGGGGAACGCGATCTTGCCGTGGGTGCAGCGGACGGCCTTCGGGTCGCCGCTGGTGCCGGAGGTGAAGATCAGCATGAGCAGGTCGTCGGCCGACGCGGGGACGGGGTCGATCGGCTCGGCCGCCGGTGGCCACGATCCCAGTTCCCGCACGGGGATCCCGCCGAGGCCCAGTCCGGTCAGGAGGGGCTCGTACTTCGGCTCGGTGAGGACGACCTGGCAGTCGGCGAGCCGGATGTCCCGGGCGAGGGCCTCGCCGCGCCGGGTGGGGTTGAGCCCGACCAGCACCGCCCCGGCGAACGCGCAGGCGCCGAGCAGGACGGAGAACGCCGGGACGTTGTCGGCCAGCACGCCCACGTGCGGTGGTTTCGTCCAGTCCAGCGTGTCCCGGAGGCCGGCAGCGCAGCGCGCCGAGGCTCGGACGTGCTCGGCCCACGACATCGTTTCGTCCTCGAACCGCAGGCCGGGGCGTTCGTCGCCGGCGCGGGCCAGGAGGAGCTCGGTCACGGTCGGGACGCTCATCCGCGCACCTCCAGGCGGTCAGAAGTGAAACACGTTCTACTTCTAGCACGGTGACCGCCGCGGGGTCCACCACCTGGGGGCGGCGAAGTCGGGCGTGCTCATCCCGTCTGTGCTCAGGGCGCGGCTCCCTTTCGGCCCGGCGGGCTCGCCGGCGGTTGTCTTGAATGAGTCATTCAGGGCGTAGGAGGTCCTGAACGACTCATTCAAGACCGTTGGCCGCGGCGCCGGGCAGGTGAGTCGGGCGGCTTTCGCCGGAGCCCTGGGGTCAGGGGCCGTCGATTGCGGCGTACGGGAACGGGCCGTCGCCGAGGAGCCCGGAACGGTCGGGGACGCCGGCGGCGACGCGCAGCCGGGCGAACTCGACGGCGAGGGCCGCCGGCGGGTAGTGCGCGTTGAGGCCGCTGGGGTTGGGCACGATCCACACGCGGGCGCCGCCGATCGTCTCGGTCTGGGGACCGAGCCGGGCGCGGGGCGACCCGAACGCCGCCCGGTACCCGGTGACGCCCAGCATCGCGAGCCAGTCCGGCCGGATCGTCCGGACCCGCTCGGCCAGGTCCCGGCCGCCGGCCGCGAGCTCCTCCCGCGACAGCTGCGCGGCCCGGGCCGTGGGGCGGCGCACGATGCTGGTGATGCCCAGCCCCCAGCCCGGCAGCAGTCCTTCCTCCTCCGCGCTCAATCGCCGGGGCGTGAACCCGGCGCGGTGCAGGGCGGGCCAGAACCGGTTGCCGGGCGTGGAAAAGCTGTGCCCGGCCGCCGCCGACGAAAGGCCGGGGTTGATGCCGACGAACACGACCCGCAGCCCCTCGGCGAGCACGTCCGGCAGGACGGCGGTCGGTGGGTCGTCACCTGGTTCTCGCACCCCGCCATCGAACACCAGCGGCGGGGGTCACCACGTCACCGGCAGCGACGTGACGCCGTGGACCGGCGACAGCGTCCGGAACTCGATCCGCTCGAAGGGCACGGCCAGGCGCAGGTCCGGGAACCGGCGCAGCAGCGCGGGCAGCGCCGCCTTCAGCTCGATCCGGGCCAGCTGCTGCCCGAGGCACTGGTGGGTGCCGAAGCTGAACGCCAGGTGGGGGACACTGGCCGCGGTCCGAGCAGCTGCTGCTCGACGTGATGGAGGGCGCCGACCTGCCGCTGTTCAAGGATCCCGAGGCGCCGGTGCGACCCTGGTTGCGGCGCCGGCTGCGGCAGCTGGCCGACGAGGTGCTGCCGCCGGCCGTGGCCGGGCTGTCGCTCGCCATGATGCAGTCGGCGCTCTGGGATCCGCAGCTCGCGCACCGCCGCGACGAGTCGAACGAGACGATCCGCGCGCGGCTGCACGCGGCGGTCCGGCTGGCCGTCGCCGGGCACGAGCTCGAGACGGACGTCGACCCGGCGGACCTCGTGTCACTGCTGGTCGGGCCGATCGTCTACCGCACGGCGATGCAGCGGGACGCGGTCCCGGACGCGCTCATCGAGCGGCTCCTCGACAGCGTCGGGACCTGGCGCTGAACCCCGTGCTGTCTACTGTGGACGATCAGCCTGCTCGTCGGTGATCGAGTCGAGCAGGTCGGCGGCGATGGCGCGGGCGGCGGGCCGCAGCTCGGTGCTCAAGGCGTAGAACAGCTCCTGGGCGGGTTCGGCCGGCCAGTCCGCGGGCAGGTGTTCCCGCGGCAGCCGCGGATCGGTGCGGATGGTCTGCAGCCAGTCGGACTCCAGCAGCAGGTCGCGGGCGAGGCGGTCCGGGGCCTGGGCCGCCGGGTCCTGCCAGCGGGCGAGGAACGCCCGGTAGTGCCCGGCCAGCCGGTCGATGTCCCAGGCTTCCCGGACGATCCCGGCGACCTCGGTCGGCGGCAGCGCGCGGGCCTGGAAGACCTTGACGTGCCCGTCGGCGCCGAGGCCGTCGAGCAGCGGGACCGGGTCGACCTCGCCCGGCGCGATCCACAGGCCGCCCTGCAGGCTGCCGAAGCCGGCCCACAGCAGCCGGGAGCGCAGGGCGTGCCGCTGGCGCTGCCACGACTCGGGCATCGAGAACCCGAGCAGCGTCCACGTGCCGTCCCACTGCCGGTTGACCGCCCCGGCCCGCCAGATGCGCCACTCGCCGTCGTGCAGGATCGCCCGCGACCGGTCGGTGAGGCCGACGTAGACGTGCCGCCCGCGGCGCACCCGGTGGAGCAGGCCGCGCCGCGCCATCCGGCTCAGCGTGGATCGGGTGGCGTGCTCGGAGACGCCGACGCGCTCCAGCACGTCCAGGACGCTGCCGGTGGCGACGTGGATCCCGCGGTCGAGGACGTGACCGCCGAAGAAGGTGAGCAGCAGCGTCTGCGGACGCGGGGTGTCGGCGCCGATGCCCTCGGCGGCGGAGACGGCCAGATCGCTCACGGCGCGAGCATAAGCCCCCGGCCGATGTTGGGCAGTGTCTTGACGGTGGTCACCAAACTGCTTAACGTTCGTCGCGGCGTGACGCGGGTCACGTGGGTTCGGCGACGAGGCAGGACGCGATGGCAGACAACCTCCGCTCGCGGGCGCAGCTGCGCCGCGCGGTGCTCTCCAGCTACTTCGGCAGCGTGATCGAGTACTACGACTTCCTGCTCTACGCCACGGCCTCGGCGGTGGTGTTCAACAAAGTCTTCTTCTCCAACCTCGACCCGGTGCTCGGCACGGTCGCCAGCCTCGGCACGTTCACCACCGGCTACCTGGCGCGCCCGATCGGCGGGATCGTCTTCGGCCACTTCGGCGACCGCTTGGGGCGCAAGCGGATGCTCGTGATCACGATGTCGATGATGGGCATCGCGAGCACGCTGATCGGCGTCCTGCCGACCTACGCGCAGATCGGGGTGTGGGCGCCGGTCCTGCTGATCGTGCTGCGGGTGCTGCAGGGCGTCGCGGTCGGCGGCGAGTGGGGTGGCGCGGTGCTGATGTCGGCCGAGCACGCGACCAGCCGCCGCGGGTTGTGGGCGAGTTTCACCAACGCCGGGGCGCCCAGCGGGATGGTGGTCTCGACGTTGCTGCTGACCCTGATGGGCGCGGTGACGACCGACGCGCAGTTCCTCGCGTGGGGCTGGCGCGTGCCGTTCCTGCTCAGCGTCGTGCTGCTCGCCATCGGCCTGTTCATCCGGCTGAAGGTCGACGAGACGCCGGTCTTCGCCGCGGTCCGCGAACGCTCCGGCGCGCCGCTGCTGGAGGTCCTGCGCCGCCACCCCAAGAACCTGCTGCTGTCGATCGGCGTCGGCTTCGGCGCGTTCGTCGCGCAGGGCACGCTCACGACGTACGTGCTGTCGTACGCCGTGCACGCGGGATTCTCGCGCCAGACCGTGCTCAACGCGATCACGGTGTCCTCGGTCGGCGCGGTGATCGGCATCATCGGCTACTCGGCGCTGTCCGACCGGATCGGGCGCCGCCCGGTGGTCATCGCGGGCGCGCTGGCCACCGGCGTGGTGGGGTTCCTGCTGTTCCCGCTGATCGACACCGGCAACGCGGCGCTGCTGACGCTGGCGGTGGTGCTGGGCCAGTCGGTGGCGCACCCGGCGATGTACGGACCGCTGGCGGCGCTGTACACCGAGCTGTTCTCGACGCGCACCCGCTACACGGGAGCCTCGCTGGGCTACCAGATAGCCGGCCTCGGCGCGGGCCTCGGCCCGGTGGTGTTCGCCTCGATCGCCGGCGCGGGCACGGGCGTGATCTCGGCGGTGATCGCGGGGTGCTGCCTCGTGACGGTGGCGTGCGTGCTGGTGCTGCGGGAGAGCAACCGGGCCGATCTGGCGGAGCCGGCCGGACTGCCCGCGGTGAAGGCGGAACGCTGAGGCCGTCGCCGGTTCACCACCGGCCGGCGCAGGAACCGACTTCGAAACCCCGGCTCGGGAAAACCCGGTCCATGAAGAACTCGTGGACGCCCGGATCGTCGTCGGCGCAGCCGTCGGCCAGGAGGGTCACGCGGTAGCCGCGGTCGGCGGCGTCGTACGCCGTCGCCGCGACCATCGCGCTGGTGGCCACCCCGGTGATGGTGATCGCGTCCACGCCCCGCGCCCGGAGCACGAGGTCCAGGTCGGTGCCGGCGAAGGCGCTCGCCCGGCGCTTGCGCACGACGACGTCCTCCGGGAGCACCGGCAGGGCGGGCTCGATGCCGGGCGAGCCCTCGTGGAAGACGTCTCCTGACTCGAAGAAGGATTCGAACAGGGCGTCGCCCGGGGGCAGGTCCGCGCGGTTGGCGCGGAACGCCGTCTGGACGTGCACCACCAGCGCACCGGCGGCCCGCGCGCGGGGCAGCAACGCGGTCACCGGTGCCACCACCTGCCGGGTGAACGCGAAGCGTTCGGTGATGCCCCGCTGGAGGTCGCCGACGATCAGTGCTGTGCTCATGCGGTCAGTTTCCCAGTGCGCGCAACAATCGCGTCCCGGGGGAGGGCGGCCCGCGAATCGTGAGCCGGCGCCGCGAGAGGTGTCCTCGCGTCGTCCTGGGTCGCCGCAGGTGGCGATACCCGCTCTCGCCGCGAAGCAGCCCCGCGAGACCAGTGGCCATTGTTCCCCCGGTGCCGTTGTCGACCCCTGGTTCGAACGGAGTCCCGCCACCTCGCGAATCGCTTGTCTCGGCGCGGAAATGGCCGTAGTCGCGGGCGTCCGGCATTCCTTGCGCGACCCCGGCTGCCCAGCAGCTGAAACGACTTGACTCCGCATCACACCGATCTGACATCACCGCCGCGCCGGGCTCGGTAAGGGCCGAAAGTCGGGAAAAAGCGCGGTCGGATTTCGTTACAGGTCAATCGTGTGATCTTAAAAATAGCAATTCTCGCATTCTGGGACCCGGTGACACATATGTCGACATGTGCTGGATGCACACGAGAATGCACGTGCGAGCAGTCGGCCGGTCCGGTTTGACGGCCGGATCCCAGTGCGTATCTGTGCAGTTCCGGGCCCTGTCCAAGAATGTGGTGATGATCTTTTTCGAAATGAGCTCCGGTTGGCCGGCACGTGGGTCCGATCGGCGCGTTTGAGAGTCGATAGCGGTGGGAAGACTGCATCGGCGGCGGAGGAGCCGCAGGTGCCGAGAGGGCAACCAGCCGGCGGCCGGAGTGGGCGAAGGGAGCAGGGGCGAACGGGCGGCGCTGCTGGTCGGCACGGCGATTGACGTGGCGGGGTTTTGTGCTGCTCGATTGTGGTATGCGGTTCGGTCGCCGGTGGTTCACCTTCCGGAATGGTGTCCGTAATGTCGCGACGGGGCGTGTTCGCGAATGCGGATCGGGCGTCGATCGAATCCCACTATTGGCGGTACTGACGATCACGGTGCGCGCGGCAGCGTAAGTGTTCCAGCCGGGCGGTGAGTCGCAGGCTGACGGGGGACGACAACGGTGCGTGCGCAATTCCCGGCACGGCCCACAAGAAGCTCGAAAGGTTCGCTCATATGCAGTCCGACAGAGATGTCCTCGACCGGCGGGCGGGAACCCGGCCGGTGCCGGCCACCCGGCTGGACGCGCTCCTCACCGGGCTCGCCCGCCGCTACCGGGTGCCGGGGGCGCAGCTCGCGGTGTGGCAGGGTGACGAAGCCGCTGTGGTGCAGGCCGGGGTCCGGCACCACGACCGACCGGGCGCGATGCTCCCCGCCTCCGCGGTCCCGGTGGGCTCGATCACCAAGCTGGTCACCGCGACGCTCGCGATGGTGCTCGTCGCGGACGACGACCTCGACCTGGACGAACCCGTCGGCGACGTCCTGGGCGTCTCCGGACTGCCCGCCGGGCTGACCACCCGGCGGCTGCTGAGCCACACCGGCGGACTGCCGTCCGACCCGGCCGACCTCGCCGGCTCGGTGCTGAGAGAAGTGCGGAGCGCCCCGCCCGTCTGTCCACCGGGGACGGCCTTCTCGTACTCGAACCTCGGCTATGCGCTGGTCGGCGCGGTGATCGAGGAGATCACCGGGATGAGCTGGCGCGAGGCGGCCGACGCGATCGTCCTGCGCCCGCTGGACATCGAACCCGTCTTCGTCGACGACCCGGGTGTCGTGTCCGGGCACGCCGGCGACCGCCCGGTCGACCAGATCCTGCCGCCGATGCTCGACCCCGCCGGAGCGCTCGCGATGAGCGCCGCCGACCTCGTCTCGCTCGGCCGGGTGCACCTCGGGAAGCCGGGCCTGCTCGACGTCGTCACCGCGGCCGACATGCACCGGCGCGTCCCGGCCGCCGAGCCGTTCGGCCTGGCCGACGGCTGGGGCCTCGGCATCGCCCACTTCGGCGACGCCGACAACGGCTGGCTCGGGCACGACGGCACCGCCGACGGCACCTCCTGCCACCTGCGGATCGACCAGGCCGGCGCCTGCGTCGTCGCCCTGACCACCAACGGCACCACCGGCGCCGACCTGTGGCACGCGCTGGCCGCCGAGCTCGCCGACCTCGGCATCGAAGTCCCGTCCCGCGCGGTCCAGGCAGCGGACTCGACGCGCGAGGTTCCCGTGCCGCCGGGCGACTTCGGCGCCTACCGCAACGGATCCATCGAGTACGTGATCACGGCCGACCGCCTCGTCGTCGACGGCGAAGTGTTCCCCGAGCTGGTGCTCCACGACGACCGGACGTTCACCGTCCGCGATCCGGCGACCGGCCGGGTCACCCCCTGCGGCCGGTTCCGCGGCGAGCCCGGTGCCTCGGCCGCGGTCGAAATCGGCGGCCGCCTCGCCGGGCGCCGCTGACGCGAACCCCTCTCCCTCCCCGCCCGCAGCGGCGGGTTCCCCTGTCGTGCCCGGAAGGTAGCGAAGACGATGACCGTGCAAGACACGCCGGCCGAAACGGACGGTACCGCGCCGAGAACCGCCGGCCTGGCGGAGCTGTTCGCCGCACGGGCGCTTTCGGCGCCCGGCGCCGTCGCCGTGGAAGGCGAGAACAGCCGGCTGACCTACGGCGAACTGCACGAGCGGGCCGACCGGCTCGCCGCGCACCTCGTGCGGCTCGGGCTGCGGCCGGAGGACCGGGTCGGGCTCCTGCTCGGCCGGTCGGCGGAGCTGGTCGTCGCCGAGCTGGCCGTCGTGACGGCCGGGGGCGCGTACGTGCCCCTCGACGGCCGCGCGCCGGACACCCGGCTGCGCACCCTCCTGGCCGACGCGGAGGTGTCGATCCTGGTCACCGACGACGCGGACCGGGCCGCCGCGATCCACAGTGGACGTACGGTGCACACGGCGGAACCGCTGCCGGACGCGGAATTCGTCGTGTCGCCGGCGGACCCGGACCGGCTGGCGTACCTGATGCACACGTCGGGCTCGACCGGCACGCCCAAGGGAGTCGCCGTCCGGCACCGGGACGTCGTCGCGCTCGCCGCGGACCGCTGCTTCGCCGGCGGCGCCCACGAGCGGGTGCTGCTGCACTCGCCGGTCGCCTTCGACGCGTCGACCTACGAACTGTGGGTGCCGCTGCTGAACGGGGGCACCGTGGTGGTCGCCCCGCCCGGCGACCTCGACGTCGAGACGCTGCGGACCGTCCTCACGCGACACGGCGTGACGGCGCTGTGGCTGACGGCCGGCCTGTTCCGCGTTGTCGCCCAGGAAGCACCGGACTGCTTCCGCGGCGTGCGCGAGGTCTGGACCGGTGGCGACGTCGTCCCGGCCGAGTCCGTGCGGCGCGTGCTGCGGGCGTGCCCGGGCCTGACCGTCGTCGACGGCTACGGCCCGACCGAGACGACCACGTTCGCCACTTCCCACCGGCTGCCGTCGGCGGACCGGGTCCCGGCGGCGGTGCCGATCGGCCGGCCGCTCGACGACGTGCGCGCGTACGTCCTGGACGGCGACCTCGTCCCGGTCGCCGACGGCGAAGCCGGCGAACTCCACCTCGCCGGCGCCGGGCTGGCCCGCGGCTACTGGGCCCGGCCCGGCGCGACGGCGGAGAAGTTCGTCGCCGACCCGGCGGGCGCACCCGGCGACCGCATGTACCGCACCGGCGATCTGGTGCGCCGCACCGAAAACGGCGAGCTGGAGTTCCTGGGCCGGGTCGACGACCAGGTCAAGGTCCGCGGCTTCCGCGTCGAGCTGGGCGAGATCGAGGCCGTGCTCGCCGCCGCTCCCGGCGTCGCCGAGGTCGTCGTGGTGGCACGCGAGGACCGGCCCGGGGTCAAGCGCCTGGTGGCCTACGTGGTGGGGGAGCCGGGTGACCTCGAAGCGGCCGCGGCCGCGGCGTTGCCCGACTACATGGTGCCGTCGGCGTTCGTCGTGCTCGACGCGCTTCCCTTGAGCAGCAACGGCAAAGTCGACCGACGGGCCCTGCCCGCGCCGTCGGCCGAGCCGGAAGAAGGCATCGAACCGCGGACGGACACCGAGCGTGCCGTCGCGGGCGTCCTGGCGGAGGTGCTGGGCGTCGAGCGGCTCGGCGTCGACAAAGACTTCTTCGCCCTCGGCGGGGACTCGATCCTGGCGGTGCAAGCGCTTTCGCGGCTGCGCCGGGAGTTCGGTGCCGCTCTGTCGGCACGGACGCTGTTCGACGCGCCCACCGTGGCCCAATTGGCGAACACCCTGGAGAAAGCTGCCCCCGGCGAGGCCGCGATCCCGGTCGCCCCACCATCGGACGTCATCCCGCTGTCCCCGGCCCAGCGTCGGTTGTGGTTCCTCGACGAACTGACCGGCGGCAGCGCCGAGTACAACACCGGCGTCGGGCTCCGGCTGTCCGGCCCGCTCGACGTCGACGCCCTGCGCGGCGCACTGTCGTCGCTCTGCGCGCGGCACGAATCACTCCGGACGACGTTCGGGGACGGCGTCCAGCAGATCGCGCCCACCGGCGAGATCCCCCTGCGTACAAAAGAAGAACCGCCCGACGACGACGTACTCGAAGCCGAGCTGAGCGAGCCGTTCGACCTGCGGGCCGGCCCGCTGACCCGCGCCACGCTGTTCCCGCTCGGCCCCGGCGAGCACCTGCTCCTGCTGTGCCAGCACCACATCGTCACCGACGGCCGGTCGATCGGCGTGCTCACGAAAGAACTCCTCGACTTCTACCGCGGCGTGACCCCGCCGCCGCTGACCCTGGGCTACCGCGACTACACGCACTGGCGGCTCCAGTCCACTTCGGACGATCAGCTCGGCTACTGGCGCGAAACCCTCGAAGGCATCGAACCACTCGCCCTGCCGACGGACCGGCCGCGTCCGCCGCAGCGCACGACCGGCGGCGCGGTCCACCGGCACGACCTCCCGGCCGACCTGGTCGGCCGGATCGCCGAAGCCGGCCGCTCCCACGGCGCCACGCTCTTCATGACGCTCACCGCCGCGGTGCAGGTGCTCCTGGCCGCCTACAGCGGGCAACGCGACATCGCGGTCGGCACCGCGGTCGCCGGCCGCGACCGGGCCGAGCTCGAATCGCTGACCGGGTTCTTCGTCAACACCCTCGTCCTGCGGTCCGCTGTGGACGGTGACCGGTCGTTCGAGGGCTTCCTCGGCGAGTTCCGCGAGACGGTACTGGCGGCGTTCGCCCACGGCGACGTCCCCTTCGACCGCGTCGTCGACGAGGTGCAACCGGACCGCGACCCCTCGCGGACGCCGCTGGTGCAGGCCGTCGTCGTCCTGCAGACCCCGCTCGTGCAGCCTCGCGAGGCCGGCGACCTGCGGGTGAGCGAGTACGACCTGCCGCGCCCGTCGGCCCGGTTCGACCTGGTCGTCGAGTTCTGGCCGCACGCCGACGGCCTGCGCGTCACCGTCGAGTACGCCACCGCGCTCTTCGACGCGGCCACGATCGAACGCCTCACGCGCAGCCTGGAGACGCTGCTGACCGGCATCGCGGCCGACCCGGCGTGCCCGGTGGGCGACCTCCCGCTGCTCACCGACGAGGATCGCCGCTTCCTGCTCCCGCCGAGCGCGGAGACCGAAGCCACCGCGACCGTCCCGGACCTCTTCGACCGCCGCGCCGCGCGCCACCCGGACGCGACAGCCGTGGCCGGCGACGAAGAGCTGACCTACCGCGAACTGAAGAACCGTGCCGACCGGCTCGCGCAGCGGCTGGCCCGGCTCGGCGTCGGCCCGGAGGACCGGGTCGGCGTGCTCATGGACCGCTCGGCCGCCCAGGTCGTCGCCGTGCTCGCGATCCTCAAGGCCGGTGCCGCCTACCTGCCGCTGGACCTGCGCGCCCCGGCCGACCGGATGCGCCTGGTCCTCGACGGCACCCCGTTGCTGCTCACCGACGAGCGGTGGCAGGACACGGCGGCCGACGTCCACCCGGCCCCGTTCGTGGTCACGGACGTCGACGAGCCCACGACGGCGAGGGGCATCGCAGTCGATCCGCACAACCTGGCCTACGTCGAGTACACCTCCGGGTCCACCGGCGTCCCGAAGGGTGTGGCCGTGCGGCATGCGGACGTCGCCGCGCTCGCCGCCGACCCGCGGTTCGCCGGCGGCGCCCACGAGCGGGTGCTGCTGCACTCGCCGCTCGCCTTCGACGCCTCGACCTACGAGCTGTGGGTGCCGTTGCTGGGCGGCGGCACCGTCGTCGTCGCGCCACCCGGCGATCTGGACGCCGACACCCTCCGCCGGCTCACGGCCGAGCACAAGATCACCGCGTTGTGGCTGACTGCCGGGCTCTTCCGGCTCTTCGCCGAGGACGACCCCGAGTGCTTCACCGGCCTGCGCGAGGTCTGGACCGGCGGCGACGTCGTCCCGCCGGCCGCCGCGCGCCGGGTGCTCGACGGCTGCCCGGGGCTCACGGTCGTCGACGGCTACGGCCCGACCGAAACCACCACGTTCGCCTCGTCGTTCCCGATGCCGTCGGCGGACGCGGTCCCCGAGACCGTCCCGATCGGCACGCCCCTGGCCGGCATGCGTGTCTACCTCTTGGACGAGCGGCTCCGGCTGGTGCCGCGCGGCGCGCTCGGCGAGGTCTGCATCGCCGGCGCCGGCCTGGCCCGCGGGTACTTCGCGCGGCCCGGCGCGACCGCCGAGCGGTTCGTCGCCGACCCGTTCGGCGCGCCGGGCGACCGGATGTACCGGACCGGTGACCGCGGCCGCTGGCGCACCGACGGGACCCTCGAGTTCGCCGGCCGCGCCGACGACCAGGTGAAGATCCGCGGCTTCCGCGTCGAACCCGCCGAGGTCGAACGCGTGCTGGCCGCCCAGCCGGGGGTCGCACAGGCTGTCGTGACCGTCCGGGTCACCGGCGCGCGCAAGCAGCTCGCCGGGTACGTCGTCCCGGTCGACAAGTCCATTGTGGATGTCGAAACGCTGCGACGCGCGGTGGGTCGCACGCTGCCGGACTACATGGTGCCGTCGGCGATCGTCGTCCTGGACGCGTTGCCGCTCAACCCGAACGGCAAGGTCGACCGGCGCGCCCTGCCCGAGCCGCGCTTCGAGTCCACCGGGGACCGGACGCCGCGCACCGAGCGGGAAGCCGTCCTCGCCGGGATCTGGGCCGACGTGCTCGGTGTCGAACGCGTCGGTGCCGAGGACAACTTCTTCGCCCTCGGCGGCGATTCGATCCTCAGCATCCAGGTCAGCGCCCGGGCCCGGCGCGCGGGTCTCGCCGTGACCACGGCGGACCTGTTCCGGCACCAGACGATCGCGGCGCTCGCCCCGGTGATCGGGGACGCCGCGGCGAGCCCCGACCGCGGGCCGGTGACCGGTGAGGTCGCGCTCACGCCGATCCAGCGCTGGTTCTTCGAGACCGCGGCGGTGCCGTACCGGTTCGACCAGGCGATCGCGGTCGAGCTCGCGGAGAACGTCGGCGAGGTCGCCCTCGCCGCGGCCCTGGCCGCGCTGGCCGAGCACCACGACGCCCTGCGCCTGCGGTTCGAACCTGACGGCGACGGCTGGCGGCAGCACAACGCCCCCGTCGGCGAGGGGCACTCGATGCTGCGGTGGGCGCTGTCCGGCGAGCCCGGCCGGCGCGTGCTGCACCTGTCCGCGCACCACCTGGTCGTCGACGGCGTGTCGTGGCGGCTGCTGCTCGAAGACCTCGACCGCGCCTACCACCAGGTCACCCGCGGCGAAGCGATCGACCTCGGCCCGCGCACGACGTCGTTCCGCGACTGGGCCGCGAAGCTCGCCGAGCACGCCGAAGCGGGCGGCTTCGACGACGAACTGGACCACTGGCGGAGCCTGCCCGAGGCGGCCCCGATCCCGGTCGACGGCCACGGCGCGAACACGGTCGGCCGGGCCCGCGCGGTCACCGTCCGGCTCACCGCCGAGGAGACGCGGGCGCTGCTGCGGCAGGTGCCCGAGGTCTACCGGACGCAGGTCAACGACGTGCTGCTGACCGCCCTCGGCCGCGTGCTGGGGGAGTGGACCGGGCACGTTCCGGTGATCGACCTCGAAGGACACGGCCGCGAGGAGCTGTTCGACGACGTCGACCTCTCGCGGACGGTCGGCTGGTTCACCAGCATGTTCCCGGTCGCGCTCGACGTCCCGGACGACTGGGGCGCCGCCCTGAAGTCGGCCAAGGAGCACCTGCGGGCGGTTCCGCGGCGCGGCATCGGCTACGGCGCCCTGCGGTACCTGACCGGGACGGCGCCGGTGATCACCCCGCCCATCAGCTTCAACTACCTCGGCCAGTTCGACCTGCCCGGCGACCTCTACACCGGGCTGCACCGCGAGCTGTCCCTCGACGCCGATCCCAGCGACAGCCGCCCGCACCTCCTCGAAGTCGTCGGCCGGGTCGACGGCGACACCCTCGAATTCGGCTGGCACTACGCCGAAGGCGTCCACGAGGAAGCCACCGTCAAGCGATTGGCGGAGGGCATGCTGGCCGCGTTGCGGGCGATCGTCGCGCACTGTGCGAACCCGGGCGCGGGCGGCCGCACGCCGTCCGACTTCCCCCTCGCGGGTCTCGATCAGTCCACTTTGGACGAACTGGTCGGCGACGGCCGCGCAGTCGAAGACATCTACCCGCTCACGCCGATGCAGGCCGGCATGGTCTTCCACGACCTGGCCCAGCCCGGCGAACGCGTCTACTTCGAACAGATCTCCTTCACCCTCGACGACGTCCCCGACCCGCGCCGGCTCGGCGAAGCGTTCCAGCGGATCGTCGACCGGACGCCGGTGCTGCGCAGCCGGATCGTCTGGGACGGCGTGCCCGAGCCGCTCCAGATCGTCCAGCGCACCGCCGAACTCCCGGTCGCCTACGTCGTCGACGAAGCCGAGTACCTCGCCGCGGACCTGGCCGAAGGACTCGACCTGACGACGGCGCCCCTGGCCCGGCTGGCCATCGCGAGGCTGTCCGGTACGACTGTGCGCGTGATCTGGACGTTCCACCACGTCCTGCTCGACGGCTGGAGCGTCTTCGGGACCCTCAACGACGTCGTCGCGCTGCTGCGCGGCGAGGAACCGCCTCCGCGACGGCCGTTCCGCGAGTACGCGGCCTGGCTGGCCGGCCAGGACGACACCCTCGCCGAGACGTACTGGCGCGCCGAACTCGCCGGCGTGACGCCCACCTCGCTGCCCGGTGACCGTGCCTCGGGACGCGCCCACTCGGCCAGCTCGAGCGCCCGCGTCCCCCTCGAACTCGACGACGCCGGATCGGCGGCGGTCTACGCCTTCGCCCGCCGCCACCGGCTGACCGTGAACACCCTCGTGCAAGGCGCTTGGGCGGCCCTGTTGTCCCGCTACAGCGGCGAACCCGAGGTCTGCTTCGGCGCGACGGTGTCCGGCCGCCCGGCCGAACTGCCCGGCGCGGACGACATCCCGGGCCTGTTCATCAACACGCTCCCGGTGCGCGTCCGGCTCGACCGGGACCACGGCGTCGCCGCCTGGCTGCGCGAACTCCAGGCCGCGCAGGCGGAATCCCGGCGGTTCGGGCACGTCGGGCTGCCGCGGCTGCAGACGTGGAGCGGCAGCGGCGGGAGCCTGTTCGACAGCATCGTCGTGTTCGAGAACTACCCGGTCGACGAGGTCTCCGGGCTGCGGGACGTCCGGGCGGCCGAGCGCACCAACTACCCGCTCGGGCTGGTCGCCTACCCGGGCCGGCGGTTGTCGCTGGTGCTGACCCACGACCCGGCGGTCATCGCCCCGGCGGTCGCCGCCCGGCTCGCCGCGCACCTCGAAGCCCTGGTCCGGGGCATGGTCGCCGCCCCGGACGAGCCGGTGACGCACGTGCCGATGCTGTCGGACGACGAGGTCCGGCAGCTGCTCGCCGACCGGAACGACACCGCGGTCCCGGTGCCGGCGGGGACCGTGCCCGAGCTGTTCCAGGCCCGCGTTCGCACCGATCCAGCCGCGGTCGTGCTGGTGACGGACGACGAGTCGGTCACCTACGGCGAACTCGACGTCCGCGCGAACCGGCTGGCCCACCGGCTGCTCGACCTCGGCGTCCGCCCGGAGGACCGGGTCGCCGTCCTGATGGACCGCTCGCCCGCGCTCGTCGTCGCCGAACTGGCGATCCTCAAGGCCGGTGGCGCGTACCTGCCCCTGGACCTGCGGGCCCCCGCCGACCGGCTGCGGTTGCTGCTGGCCGAGGCGGAGGCCGACGTGCTGGTCACCGACGAGACCTGGCTGGCCACCGCCCGCGAGGTCCACAGTGGACCCATCGTGACCGGTGCGGACGACCGGCCGGAAACGCCGCCGGACGTGGCCGTCGAGGCCGACCAGCTCGCTTACGTCATCTACACGTCCGGGTCGACGGGCAAGCCCAAGGGCGTGGCCGCCCGGCACCGCGACGTCGTCACGCTGGCCGCGGACCGGCGGTTCGCCGCGCACGACCGGGTGCTGCTGCACTCGCCCCAGGCCTTCGACGCCTCCACCTACGAGCTGTGGGTGCCGCTGCTCAACGGCGGCACGGTCGTCCTCGCCCCGCCCGGCGACCTCGACGTCCACACCCTCGGCCGCGCGCTCACCACGCACGGCGTCACCGGCGCGTTCCTCACCACCGGGCTGTTCCGGCTGGTCGCCCAGGAAGCGCCCGAGGTCTTCGCCGGGCTGCGCGAGGTCTGGACCGGCGGCGACGCCGTGCCCGCGGCGGCCCTGCGCCGCGTCCAGGCCGCCTGCCCCGGCGTCCTCGTCGCCGACGTCTACGGCCCCACCGAGACCACGACCTTCGCGACCGTGCACCCGCTGCCCGGCGAAATCCCCGACGTCGTCCCGATCGGCGCCCCGCTGGACAACACGCGCGTCTACGTCCTGGACGCCGACCTGCGGCTGGCCCCACCGGGCGCGCCCGGCGAGCTGCACATCGCCGGCGCCGGGCTGGCTCGCGGCTACCTGGGCCGGCCCGGCCTGACCGCCGACCGGTTCGTCGCGGACCCGTTCGGGCCGCCGGGGGAACGGATGTACCGCACCGGCGACCTGGTGCGCTGGACCGGCGACGGCGCGCTCGAGTTCGTCGGCCGCGTCGACGAGCAGGTGAAGGTCCGCGGCTTCCGCGTCGAACCGAGCGAGATCGAGGCGGCGCTGGGCGAGCACCCGGACGTCGTGCAGGCCGCGGTGCTGGCTCGCGCGGACGGCGGCGTGAAGCGCCTGGTCGCCTACGTCGTCGGCGAAACCGCCGGGCTGGCGGAGTTCCTCGGCCGGACGCTGCCGGACTACATGGTGCCCGCCGCGTTCGTCCGGCTGGACCGGTTCCCGGTGAACGTCAACGGCAAGCTCGACCGGAACGCGTTGCCGGCGCCCGATTTCGGCGGCCGGGAGCACGTGGCCCCACGCACCGACCGCGAGCGCGTGGTGACCGAGATCTGGGCCGAGGTGCTCGGCGTCGAGCGCGTCGGCGCGACCGACGACTTCTTCTCCCTCGGTGGCGATTCGATCCTCAGCATCCAGGTCGTGTCCCGGGCCCGCCGGGCCGGGCTGGAGCTGCTGCCCGGCGACCTGTTCGCCCACCGCACGCCGGCCGCGCTCGCCGCGGCCGCGCGTGCCGCCACCGAAACCGCCGAGCGCGGCCCGGTCAGCGGTTCGGTGCCGTTGACGCCGATCCAGCGCTGGTTCTTCGCGACGCAGACCGCCGCGCCGGACCACTTCCACCAGTTCGTCCACCTGGGACCGGACACCGTGGACGTCCGGGCGGCCCGCCAAGCCGTCGACGCACTGCTGGCGCACCACGACGCACTCCGCATGCGCTTCACCCACGGCGAAGACGGCTGGCACCAGGAGAACGGCCCGGTCGGCGCCGAGACGCCGCTCGTCCGCCTGGACGTCTCCGAACACGACGTCAAGCTCGCCGTGCACCACCTCGTGGTCGACGGCGTGTCCTGGCGCGTGCTCATCGAGGACTTCGAACGCGCCTACGACCAAGCGCTGCGGGGTGAGCCGATCGACCTCGGCCCGCGGACGACGTCGTTCCGCGAGTGGGCCGGCCGCTTGACCGGGCACGCCGATTCCGGCGGCTTCGACGACGAACTCGCTCACTGGCGCGGCCTGCCCGAGGCGACAGTGATCCCGGTCGACGGCGAAGGCGACACGACGGTCGCCGGGATGCGGTCGGTCACCGTCCGGCTGCCCGAGCCGGAGACGAACGCATTGCTCCGCGAAGTTCCGCCCGTCTACCGGACGCAGGTCAACGACGTGCTGCTGGCCGCGCTCGGCCGCGTGCTGCGGGACTGGACCGGGCGCACGCCGGTCGTCGACCTCGAAGGCCACGGCCGCGAAGACCTGTTCGCCGATGTCGACTTGTCGAGGACGGTCGGCTGGTTCACCACCGTGTTCCCGGTGGCCCTGGACGTCCCGGACGACTGGGGCGATGCACTGAAGGCCGTCAAGGAGCGGCTGCGCGCGGTCCCGCGACGCGGCATCGGCTACGGCGCCCTGCGGTACCTGGCCGGCACGGCCCCGGAGATCGATCCGCAGGTGAGCTTCAACTACCTCGGGCAGTTCGGCTCCGGCCGCCTCGAATCCGACGAGAGCCCCCGCTCGGCGCGGGCGCACCTGCTCGACGTCGTCGGCCGTGTCGAAGCCGGTGAACTTGAGCTGACCTGGTACTACGCCGAAGGTGTCCACCAGAAATCCACTGTGGACACGCTCGCCACCGCGATGCTCGGCGCCCTGCGTGAGATCGTCCGGCACTGCGCGGAACCGGGCGCGGGCGGCCGCACGCCGTCCGACTTCCCCCTGGTGACGCTCGATCAGTCCACTCTGGACGAACTGGTCGGCGACGGGCGCGCGGTCGAGGACGTCTACCCGCTGACGCCGATGCAGTCCGGCATGGTCTTCCACGCGCTGTCCCAAAGCGAGGAACGCGTCTACTTCCAGCAAGTCGCCTTCGTGCTCGACGGCGTACGCGACCCGGCCGCCCTCGAACGCGCGTGGCAGCGGGTCGTCGACCGGACCCCGGTGCTGCGGACGCGGATCGTGTGGGAGGACGTGCCCGAGCCCGTCCAGGTCGTGCAGCGCCACACCGACGTCCCGGTCACCCACCACGACTGGCGCGGCCACACCCCGGCCGAGCGGGACCAGGCCTGGCGGGACCTCCTCGCCGCCGACCGCACCCGCGGCCTCGACCTCACCGAAACGCCGTTGCTGCGGCTGGTGCTGGCGCGCCTGTCCGACACCGAAGTGCGCGTGCTGTGGACGTTCCACCACGTCCTGCTCGACGGCTGGAGCGTCTTCGGCGTGCTGTCCGATGTCTTCGCCGCCTACGCCGGCGATGAGCTGCCCGAGCGGCCGCCCTTCAGCGACTACGTGGCCTGGCTGGCCCGCCAGGACGACTCGGCGGCCGAACGGCACTGGCGAGCGGAACTCGGCGACCTCGTCGCCCCGGCCCGGCTGCCCTTCGACCGCGTGCCCGCGCAGGCCCACACCACCCGTTCCTCGCAGTGGCTGCGCATCCCGCTCGAGAACTCCGAGCGGCTGCGGGACGCGGCCCGCCGCGCCGGGCTCACGGTGAACACCGTCCTGCAGGGCGCGTGGGCGCTGCTGCTGGCCCGCCTCGGCGGCGAACCGGACGTCTGCTTCGGCACCACGGTGTCCGGCCGCCCGGTCGAGCTGCCCGGCGCCGACGACGTCACCGGCATCTTCATCAACACCCTGCCCGTGCGCGTCACCGTCGCGGGCGGCTCGGTGGCGGACTGGCTGGCCGCACTGCAGGCGCGCCAGGTCGAGTCGCGCCGGTACGGGCACCTGCCGCTGACGAAGCTGCAGGCGTGGAGCGGCAGCACGGGGAGCCTCTTCGACAGCATCGTCGTGTTCGAGAACTACCCGGCCGACACCGCGGCCGCGCACGGCCTGACGTTGCGGGACGTCGACGCGGCCGAGACGACCAACTACCCGCTCAGCGTGGTCGCCTCGCCGGGGGAGCGGATCACCCTCGACGTCGGCTACGACCCGGACTTGTTCGATACGAAGACGGCCGAGCGGATCGCCCGGCAGCTGACCGGCGTCCTCGACGCCTTCGCCGCGGACCTGAACCGCCCCTTGGCGGACGTCGACCTGCTCAGCGACGCCGAACGCCACCAGGTGCTGGTCGAGTGGAACGCCACCGCGCACCCGCTGCCCGACGGCGATCTGGCGGAGTTGTTCGCCGCGCAGGTCTCGCGCACCCCGGACGCCGTCGCGCTGACCGGGGACGGCTTCGAGACGACCTACGCCGAACTGGACGAAGCTGCCGACCGGCTCGCGCGGTACCTGGTCTCGCTCGGCGCCGGGCCCGAACGCCTGGTCGGCGTGCTCATGGAACGCTCGTCCCGGCTGCTCGTCACCGAACTGGCGATCATCAAGGCGGGCGCGGCCTACCTGCCGCTCGACACCCGCGCGCCCGCGCCGCGCCTCAAGACCCTCCTCGCCGGCGTCACCATCCTCGTCGCCGACGAGACCTGGGCCTGGACCGCCCGGGCGATCCACAATGGACTCGTCGTCGGGCCGGACGACCGGACGGCGGACGTGCCGCTGCCCGCCGCGGACCCGGACAACCTCGCGTACGTGATGTACACGTCCGGTTCGACCGGCACGCCGAAGGGCGTGGCCGTGCGCCGGCGGGACGTCGTGGCGCTGGCCGCCGACCACCGGTTCGGCCCGCACGACCGGGTGCTGCTGCACTCGCCGCACTCGTTCGACGCCTCGACGTACGAACTCTGGGTGCCGCTGCTCACCGGCGGCACGGTCGTGGTCGCGCCGCCGGGCGACCTCGACGTCGACACCCTCGGCCGGCTGCTCACCACGCACGGCGTGACCGGCGCGTTCCTCACGACCGGGCTGTTCCGGCTGGTCGCGCAGGAGGCCCCGGCGGTGTTCGCCGGGATGCGGGAGGTGTGGACCGGCGGCGACGCGGTGCCGGCCGCGGCCCTGCGCCGGGTCCGGGAAGCCTGCCCGGACACCGTGGTCGCCGACGTCTACGGCCCCACCGAAACCACGACCTTCGCGACCGTGTACCCGATGCCCGGCGCGGTCCCGGACGTCGTCCCGATCGGCCGGCCCCTCGACAACATGCGTGCCTACGTCCTCGGCCCGGACCTGCGGCCGGTGCCGCCCGGCGCTCCCGGCGAGCTGTACCTCGCCGGGGAAGGGCTGGCACGCGGGTACCTCGGCCGGCCCGGGCTGACGGCCGAGCGGTTCCTCGCCGACCCGTTCGGGCCGGCGGGGGAGCGGATGTACCGCACCGGCGACCTCGCGCGCTGGACCGGCGAGGGCGCGCTCGAGTTCGCCGGCCGCGCCGACGAGCAGGTCAAGGTGCGCGGGTTCCGGATCGAGCCCGGCGAGATCGAGGCCGCGCTGGCCGCGCACCCCGGGATCACCCAGGCCGCGGTGGTGGCGCGCGAAGACCACGGCGTCAAGCGCCTGGTCGCGTACTTCACCGGCGACGCCGGCGACCTGGCCGAGTTCCTCGGGGAGACGCTGCCGGACTACATGGTGCCGGCCGCGTTCGTCCGGCTCGAGCGCTTCCCCTTGAACGTCAACGGCAAGCTCGACCGGAACGCCCTGCCCGCGCCGGACTTCGCCGCGGCCGGCACCCACCGGGCGCCGTCGACCGAGGCCGAGCGGGCACTGGCCGCGATCTGGACGGACGTGCTCGGCGTCGAGGACGTCGGGGCCGAGACGAACTTCTTCGAGCTGGGCGGCGACTCGATCCTCAGCATCCAGGTCGTCTCCCGCGCCCGCCGCGCCGGCCTGACCCTGCTGCCGCACGACGTCTTCCGCCACCCGACCCTGGCCGCGCTCGCGGCGCACGCGGGTGCGGACCACGGTCCGCGCGCCGAACAGGGCCCGGTCACCGGCGAAGCACCGCTGACGCCGATCCAGCGGTGGTACTTCGAGACCCAGCCCGCGCGGTTCGACCAGCGCGTGGTCCTCGAGTTCGCCGAGGACGCCGACGAGCAGGCTGTGCGCCGTGCGCTCGAAGCGGTGTGGGCCCACCACGACGCTTTGCGCCTGCGGTTCGAGGGCAGGGTCCAGCACGGCGAACCGGTGTGGCCCGCCGAACTGCTCACCGGCGAGGTGTCCTTCGACCTCGGCCGCGGACCGCTGCTGAACGCCGTCCTCGACGGACGGCGGCTGCTGCTGGCCGCGCACCACCTGGTCGTCGACGGCGTCTCGTGGCGGATCCTCCTGGAGGACTTCCACGCCGCCTACCGCGGTGAGGCCCTCGCGCCGAAGACGACGTCGTTCCTCGCCTGGGCGCGGAAGCTGGCCGAGTACGCGGAGGCCGGCGGCTTCGACGACGAACTGGCCCACTGGCGCGCGCTGCCCGCGGTGCCGCCGCTGCCCGCCGACGGCGAAGGCCCGGCCACCATCGCCGACAGCCGCGAGGTCACCGTCCGGCTCACCGCCGAGGAGACGCGGGCGCTGCTGCACGACGTCCCCGAGGTCTACCGGACGCAGGTCAACGACGTGCTGCTGACCGCGCTCGGCCGCGTGCTGCGGGACTGGACCGGGCACACCCCGGTCGTCGACCTCGAAGGGCACGGCCGCGAGGAGCTGTTCGACGACGTCGACCTCTCCCGGACGGTCGGCTGGTTCACCACGATGTTCCCGATCGCCCTGGACGTCCCGGACGACTGGGGCACCGCGCTCAAGTCGGTCAAGGAGCAGCTGCGCTCGGTTCCGCGGCGGGGCATCGGCTACGGCGCCCTGCGGTACCTGACCGGCACGGCGCCCGCGATCGACCCGCTCGTCAGCTTCAACTACCTCGGCCGGTTCGACGACGCCGCCGGCGGGCTCGACGCCGACGTCGACCCGGACGCACCCCGCACGCACGCCCTCGACGTCGTCGGCCGGGTCGTGGGCGGCGAGCTGGAGCTGACCTGGTCGCACATCGCCGGCGTGCACCACCGCAGCACCGTCGAAAACCTCGCCGAGCGGATGCTGACGGCCCTGCGGGAGATCGTTGCGCACTGCGCCGAACCCGGCACGGGTGGACGGACGCCGTCGGACTTCCCCTTGGTGTCCCTGGATCAGTCCACAGTGGATGACCTGGTCGCCCGGGGCGCCGAGGACGTCTACCCGGTGACGCCGATGCAGGGCGGCATGGTGTTCCACGGGCTTTCCCAAGCGGCCCAGGGCTTGTACTTCGAGCAGGCGACGTTCGTGCTCGACGGTGTCACCGACCTCGACCGGCTCGCCGAAGCCTGGCAGCTCGTCGTCGACCGCACGCCGATCCTGCGCACCGCGTTCGTCTGGGCCGGCGTCACCGAGCCGGTCCAGGTCGTGCACCACGGGGTCACCCTGCCGGTCCGCCGGCTCGACTGGACCGGGCTGGACCACGACGAGGAACTGCGGAAGCTCCTCGCCGAGGACCGCGCGGAAGGCCTCGACCTCGGGACGGCACCACTGGCCCGGGTCGCGCTGGCCCGGCTCTCCGCCACCGAAGTCCAGGTGCTGTGGACGTTCCACCACGTCCTGCTCGACGGCTGGAGCGTCTTCCAGGTGCTCTCGGACGTCTGCACCGCCTACGCCGGGCAGCCGCTGCCGGCCCGGCCGCCGTTCCGCGAGTACCTCGCGTGGCTGGGCCGCCAGGACCAGGCGGACGCCGAACGCTTCTGGCGCACCGCGCTCGACGGCATCGAAGGCCCGACCCCGGTGCCCGCCGACCGGACGCCGGCCCCGGGCCACGCGCCCTGCTCGGCCGAATGGCTGCCGGTCAAGCTCGACGAGACCGCGACCGCCCGCCTCGACGCGTTCGTCAAACGTCACGGCCTCACCCACAACGTCGTGCTGCAAGGCGCGTGGGCGCTGCTGCTGTCGATCTACAGTGGACGCGACGACGTCGTGTTCGGCGCCACCACGTCGGGCCGGCCTGCCGAGGTACCCGGCGTGGACGACATCACCGGCATCTTCATCAACACCCTGCCGGTCCGGGCCGCCGTCGACCGCCGCGCCCGCGTGGCGGACTGGCTCGCCGGGCTGCAGGCCGCGCAGGCGGAGGCCCGCGGGCACGGCCACGTGCCCCTCGCGCGAGTGCAGGGCTGGGCGGGCCTGCCCGGCGGGGTCGACCTGTGCGCCAGCCTGGTGGTGTTCGAGAACTACCCGATCACCGGCGCGTCCGCCGGCCACGGCCTGACCGTGCGCGGCCTGTCCGCGCGGGAGACGACGAACTTCCCGCTCACCGTGGTGGCGTCGCCGGGGGCCGAGCTGTCGGTCGACGTCGGCTACGACCCGGGCCTGTTCGACGCCGCGACGGTGTCCCGGCTGGCCGGGCACCTGCTGACGGTCCTCGGCGAACTGGCCGCGGACGGCGATCGGGCCCTCGGCGCGGTCACCATGACCACCCCGGCCGAAGCCCGGCTGCTGGCGGAGTGGACGGCGACCGGCGACGAGCCCCCGGCCCGGTCGCTGCCGGAGCTGTTCGCCGAGCAGGTCCGCACCCGGCCGGACGCCGTCGCGGCCGTCCTCGACGGTGACCCGGTCACCTACGCCGAGCTGAACCGGCGGGCCAACCGGCTCGCGAACCGCCTGGTGGGCTTGGGCTTGCGGCCGGAGGAACCGGTCGGGCTCGCGGTGTGCCGCGCCGACGCCGTGATTGCCGAGCTGGCCGTGGTCAAGGCGGGCGGCGCCTACCTGCCGATCGACACCCGCGCCCCGGCCGAGCGGCAGAAGCTGCTGCTCGACGGTGTCCGGTTCGTCATCGCGGCCGAGGAGTACCCGCTCGGACGGACGGTGCTCGTGTCCTCCGTGGACCACGAGTCCACCACGGACCCCGAGGTCGCCGTCGATCCCGACCAGGCGGCGTACGTGATGTACACGTCCGGATCCACCGGGGTGCCGAAGGGGGTCGTGGTGCGCCACCGCGATGTCGCCGCGCTGGCCGCCGACCGGCGGTTCCGCGGTGGCGAGCACGAACGCGTTCTGCTGCACTCGCCGCTGGCCTTCGACGCCACGACGTACGAGCTGTGGGTGCCGCTGCTGAACGGCGGCCGGGTGGTCGTCGCCCCCGGTGAAGGCGTCGACGCGCCGGCGCTGCGGGACCTCGTGCGCGAGCACGGCCTGACCGCGATGTGGATCACCGCCGGGCTCTTCCGCGTCCTCGCGCAGGAAACCCCGGACTGCTTCTCCGGCCTCCGCGAAGTCTGGACCGGCGGCGACGTCGTCCCGGCGACCTCGGTGCGGCGCGTGCTGGCCGCGTGTCCGGGGCTGCGGGTCGTCGACGGCTACGGCCCGACCGAGACCACGACGTTCGCGACTGCGCACCCGATGGCCGACGTGGTCCCGGACCGCATCCCGATCGGCCGGCCGCTCGACGGGGTGCACGCCCGGGTCCTCGACGCGGACCTGCGGCCGGTGCCACCGGGCGTCCCCGGCGAACTGTGCCTCGCCGGCGCGGGCCTGGCGCGCGGCTACCGGGACCGGCCCGGCCTCACCGCGGACCGGTTCGTGGCGGACCCCTTCGGTGCGCCGGGGGAGCGGATGTACCGCACGGGCGACCTCGTCCGCTGGACCGCCGAAGGCACTCTCGAGTTCCTCGGCCGCCGTGACGACCAGGTCAAGCTGCGAGGGTTCCGCGTCGAACCCGGCGAAGTCGAGGCCGTGCTGGCCCGGCACCCGGAGGTGGCGCAGGCCGCGGTCATCGTGCGGGAGGACCAGCCGGGCACCAAGCAACTGGTTGCCTACGTGGTGTCCGATGTGGACGAAGCCACGCTGCGGGAGTTCCTGGCTCGTACCCTGCCGGACTACCTGGTGCCGACCGCGTTCGTCGCTCTCGACCGGCTGCCGGTCAGCGCCAACGGCAAGGTCGACCGCCGCGCGCTGCCCGCCCCCGCCGCGCCGGAAACCCGGCACGTCGAACCGGAAACCGAAACCGAGCGCGCGCTCGCCGGGATCTGGGCCGAGGTGCTCGGCGTGACCCGGGTCGGCGCCGAAGACAGCTTCTACGCCCTCGGCGGCGACTCCCTGCGCAGCCTGCAGATCGCCGCACAGGCCAGCGCGCTGTTCGACGTCCGGCTCACCCCGGCCGATGTGCTCACCGCGCGCACGGTCGCCGGGTTGGCCGGGACCGTCGAGGAACTCATCCTGGGCGAGCTGGAAAGCCTCGCCTTCGACCAGGAAGCGTGAGGACTGCTCCATGACCACGTCCCGACAGGACCGCATCGCGGCGCTGCCCGCCCACCTGCAGGAAGCGCTGCGCCGGCGGATGGCGGGAGCGGGGGCGCGCACGCCGGAGATCCCGGCCGCCGCCGACCGCTCCCGCCCGATCCCGCTGTCGTCCGCGCAGCGCCGGCTCTGGTTCCTCAGCCGGCTGCGGCCCGGAGACCCCGAGTACAACAGCGCGTTCGCCCTGCGCCTCACCGGCGAACTCGACGTCGCCGCCCTGGGCACCGCGCTGCGGCTGCTCGTCGCCCGGCACGAGCCGCTGCGCACCACCTTCACCGAGGTCGACGGCGAAGGCGTGCAGGTGGTCCAGCCGCCGTACGAGGTGCCGCTGCCCGTCGTCGACGTCAACGCGGCCGACCTCGACGCTGTGCTGCGCGAGGAATACGTCCGGCCGTTCGACCTCGGCCGCGGCCCGCTGCTGCGCGCTCTCCTGGCCCGGCTCGGCCCGGCTGAGCACGTCCTGCTCGTCTGCGTGCACCACATCGCCACCGACGGCGCCTCGATGGGCGTGCTCACCGAAGAACTCGGGCTGCTCTACCGCGACGGCTCGGATGCCGAGTTGCCGCCGCAACCCCTGCAGTACGCGGACTTCGCACGGTGGCAGCACGACCGGCCGACCCGCCCGGCGGGGCTCGAGCACTGGAAGGACCAGCTCGCCGGGATCACCCCCGTGGACTTGGCGGCCGACCACCCGCGTCCGGCCACGCGCGGCACCGCGGGTGCGGTCCGCGAGTTCACCGTCCCCGACGACGTCGCGCGGCAGCTGGCCGAACTGGCCCGGGCGTCGGAGACGACGTTGTTCACCGTGCTCGTCGCCGCCTGCCAGGCCCTCTTCGCGCGCTACACCGGGCAGGACGACATCGCGCTCGGCACGGTCGTGCAGGGCCGTGACCGGCCGGAACTGGAACGGGTAGTCGGGTTCTTCGTCAACACCGTCGTCTTGCGTTCCACTGTGGACACTTCGGTGTCGTTCGCCGACCACTTGGCCAGCGCGCGGCAGACGGTCCTGGACGCCTTCGCCCACGACGACGTGCCGTTCGAGGAACTCGTCGACGCCGTCCACGCCGGCCGTGACCCCGGCCGCCATCCGCTGTTCGACGTCATGGTGCTGCTGCACAGCGCCGGGGGCGGCCCGTCGTTCCCCGGCCTCACCGCCGAACCGGCCGACGTGGCGCGGGATTCCTCGAACTTCGACCTCTCGATCGAGTTCGAGGAGTCGGGCGGGCGGCTGGCCGGGCTCGTCGAGTACAGCACCGAGCTGTTCGAGGCCGCGACGATCGACCGCCTGCTCACCCACCTGCTACGGCTCCTGGGCGGGATCGCCGCGGACCCGGCGCGCCGGATCGCCGACCTGCCGCTGACGACCGAAGCCGAAGAAGCCACGCTGCTGAAGTGGGGGAGCAGCACGCTCGACGTCCCCGCGACGACCGTCGTCGACCTCCTCGACCACCAGGCGCGGACCCGGCCGGACGCGACCGCGCTGGTCTGCGGCGACCTCCGGCTCACCTTCGCCGAACTCGCCGCCCGCACCGACGCGCTCGCGGCCGACCTGGCCGCGCGGGGTGCCGGCCCGGACCGTGTCGTGGCCGTGCGGCTGCCCCGCTCGGCCGACGCGATCGTCGCCCTGTTCGCCGTGCTCAAGGCGGGCGCGGTGCACCTGTCGATCGATCCCGGGCTGCCCGAGGAACGCATCCGCGTCCTGCTGGAGGACACGCGGCCGGTGGTCGTGCTGGCCGGCACCGTCGTGCCCACCGGCAGATCGAGACCGGCCGGGCCACGCCCGTCCGACGCCGCCTACGTCATCCACACCTCCGGTTCGACCGGCACGCCCAAGGGTGTGATCGTGGAGCACGCGGCCCTGGTCAACCTCCTCGCCAACCACCGGACGGTGTTCGGGCGCGACCCGATGCGCGTGGCGCTCACCGCGACGCTGTCGTTCGACACGTCCTGGGAAGGCCCGCTGCTGCTGGCCGACGGCCACGAACTGCACCTGATCACCGACGAAACCCGGCTCGACCCGGCCGAGCTCACCCGGTACGTCCGCGACTCGCGCGTCGACTTCCTCGACGTGACGCCGTCCTACCTGCGGCAGCTGCTGCCCGCCGGGCTCCTGACCGGCGAGCACTGCCCGCGGTTCCTGATGGTCGGCGGGGAAGCCATGGATCGCGATCTGTGGCGCGAACTGGCTGCCTCCGGTACCGCCGCCCACAACTACTACGGGCCCACCGAGTCCACTGTGGACGCCACCTGCGCGCCGGTGACCGGGGACCGCCCGCTGATCGGCCGTCCGCTGGGCAACGTCGGCGCGTACGTGCTCGACGAGCACCTGCGGCTCGTCCCGCCCGGTGTGCCCGGCGAACTCTGCCTCGCCGGGGCCCAGCTGGCCCGCGGCTACCTCGGCCGGCCGGGCCTGACCGCGGACCGGTTCGTCGCCAACCCCTTCGGCGGCCCGGGAGAGCGGCTGTACCGCACCGGCGACCGCGTCCGCTGGGTGGACGGGCAGCTGGAACACCTGGGCCGGGTCGACGACCAGGTCAAGGTGCGCGGGTTCCGGATCGAACCGGGCGAGGTCGAGGCGGCGCTGCGGCCGTTCGTGACCGACGCGGCGGTGGACGTGCGCGGCGGCCGGCTCGTCGCGTACGTCGTCGGCGACGCCGCCGACCTGAAAGCCGAACTGTCCCGGACGCTGCCGGCCCACCTCGTGCCGTCCGTCTTCGTGCGGCTCGACCGGCTGCCGCTGACCCGGCACGGCAAGCTGGACCGCCGGGCCCTGCCGGAACCGGAACTGGCCGCGGCCACCGAGTACGTGGCCCCGCGGGACGACCGCGAGCGGCTGGTGACCCGGGTCTGGACCGAGGTGCTCGGCGTCGGACGCGTCGGCGTCGACGACGACTTCTTCGACCTCGGCGGCGACTCGCTGCTCGGCATCCGGGTCGTCTCCCGGCTCCGGGACGAACTCGGCGCCGACGTCCCCGCCCGGCTCGTCTTCACCGCTCCGACTCCGGCGCAGCTGGCCGCGCACCTGCCCGAGGCGGCCGCGCCGCAGGCGGCGATCCCGCTCCTGCCGCGCGACGGCGGACCCCTCGAAGCGCCGCTTTCCTTTGCGCAGCAACGGCTGTGGTTCCTCGACGAGTTCGAGCCGGGCAGCACGGAGTACGTCTCACCGACGGTCCTGCGCCTGCGCGGCGAACTCGACACCGCGGCGCTGAACCAGGCGCTCACCGCGCTGGTCGCCCGGCACGAGTCGCTGCGTACGACGTTCGCGACCGTCGACGGCCGCGGCGTCCAGATCATCCACCCGCCGTACGCGGTCGAGGTCCCGGTGACCGGCGGCGACCTCGCCACCGCGCTGAACAGCGCCACCGGTCCGGTCGACCTGCGCACCGGACCGCTGCTGCGCACCGCGTTGACCCGGCTCGCCCCCGGCGACCACGTGCTCACCCTGGTGCTGCACCACATCGTCACCGACGGCTGGTCTTCGGGCGTGCTCCTGAACGAGCTGGCCACGTGCTACGCCGCGTTCACCCGCGGCGAAGACCCGGCGCTGCCGCCGCTGCCCCTGCAGTACGCCGACTACGCGGTCTGGCAACGGGAGCGTACGGAATTCGACGACCAGCTGAGCTACTGGCGGCACCGCCTCGACGGCGTCCCGGTGCTGGACCTGCCCACCGACCGGCCGCGCCCGGCCGTCCGCACCAAGAACGGCGCCCTGCACGAGTTCCGCGTCCCGGCCGGCACCACCGCCCGGCTCAAGGAACTGTCCCGGCAGCACGGCGGCACGCTGTTCATGACGCTGCTCGCCGCCTGCCAGCTGCTGTTCGCCCGCTGGTCGGGGCAGGACGACATCGCCGTCGGCACGGTCGTCACCGGCCGCGAGCGCACCGAGCTGGAAGGCCTGGTCGGGTTCTTCGTCAACACCCTCGTCCTGCGGTCCACTGTGGACCTGCGTCGCGGGTTCGACGCCTTCCTCGGCGACGTGCGGGACACCGTGCTGGACGCCTTCGCCCACCAGGACGTCCCGTTCGACCGCGTCGTCGACGACCTGCAGCCCGAGCGGGACACCAGCCGCACGCCGCTGTGCCAGGTGATGGTCGTGCTGCACAACACCCCGGACGCCCGGCCCGCGCTGCCCGGCCTCGATGTCGAAGAGCTGGCCCCGCCGGTCGTCACGGCGGGCTTCGACCTGATGGTCCACTTCCAGGAGACGGCCGGCCGGCTCGACGCGCTCGTCAACTACAACACCGACCTGTTCGACGCCGCCACGATCGAGCGGTTCACCGGCCGGCTGCGCACCCTCCTGGACGGCATCGCGGCCACGCCGTCGCGTCCCCTGAGCACATTGCCGTGGATGACCGGCGCCGAGCGTGAACTGGTGCTGCGCGAATGGAATCCGGTGGGCGAGCCCGAGCCACAGCCGACGCTGCCCGAGCTGTTCGCCGCGCAGGCGGCACGCACGCCGGACGCCGTCGCCGTCACGCACGAGGGCACCGAGCTGACCTACCGCGAACTGGACCGGCGCGCGAACCGCCTGGCCCACCGGCTGATCGCCGAGGGGGCCGGGCCCGACCGGCTGGTCGCGCTGCGGCTGCCGCGCTCGGCCGACCTCGTCGTCGGCGTCCTGGGCGTGCTCAAGTCCGGCGCCGGCTACCTGCCGATCGACCCGGACTACCCGCCCGCGCGCATCGAGGCGACGCTCGCCGACGCCCGCCCGGTCCGCGTCGTGGACGACGTCCGTGCCGACGAGTGGCCGGACACCGACCCCGGGGTGCGGGTGGACCCGGAGAACACCGCGTACGTCATCTACACCTCCGGCTCCACCGGCGTGCCGAAGGGTGTGCTCGTCCCGCACGCCAACGTCACGCGGCTGTTCTCCTCGACCGCGCACTGGTTCGGTTTCGACGACCAGGACGTCTGGACGCTCTTCCACTCCTACGCCTTCGACTTCTCGGTGTGGGAGCTGTGGGGCGCGTTGCTGCACGGCGGCCGGCTCGTCGTCGTCCCGGCGGATGTCGTCCGCGCTCCCGAAGACTTCCTGACGCTGCTGGCCGAGCAGCGCGTGACCGTGCTGAACCAGACTCCCTCGGCGTTCTACCGGCTCGGCACGCTGCCGTCGCCGCCGCTGAGCCTGCGGTACGTCGTCTTCGGCGGGGAGGCCCTGGATCCGGTGCGGCTGGCGGACTGGCGCCGCCGGCACCCGGACGGCCCGCGGCTGGTGGACATGTACGGCATCACCGAGACCACCGTGCACGTCACCCACCGCGTCCTCGACGGCGATGGCCCGGCCACGGTCGGCGTGCCGATCCCGGACCTGCGCGCGTACGTCCTCGACGCGGACCTCGCGCCGGTCCCACCCGGCGTCACCGGCGAGCTGTACGTCGCCGGCGCCGGACTCGCCCGCGGGTACCTCAACCGGCCGGGGCTGACGGCGGCCCGGTTCGTCGCCGACCCCTTCGACGCGCCCGGCACCCGGATGTACCGCACCGGCGACCTGCTGTGCTGGACCTCCGGGGGCGAACTGGCCTACCGCGGCCGTGCCGACCACCAGGTCAAGATCCGCGGCTTCCGCATCGAGCTGGGCGAGGTCGAGGCGGCGCTGACCGCGCACCCGGACGTGACCGGGGCCGCCGTCGTCGCCCACGGCACCGGCGACACGCGCCGGCTCGTCGCCTACTTGACCGGGACCGTGCCCGGGAGCACCGCGCTGCGCGAGTTCCTCGGCCGGTCCCTGCCCGCGCACATGGTTCCGGCGGTGTTCGTCGGCCTGGCCGAACTGCCGCTCAACGCCAACGGCAAGCTCGACCACAAGGCGCTGCCCGAACCCGGCGCGCGCACCGAAACCCGTTACGTGGCCCCGCGTACACCCGAAGAGACGGTGCTGGCCGGCATCTGGTCGGCGGTGCTGGGGGTCGACCGGGTCAGCGTCGAAGACAACTTCTTCGGCCTCGGCGGCGACTCGATCCTCAGCATCCAGGTCGTCGCCCGCGCCCGGCAGGCGGGCCTGGGGATCTCGTCGAAGGACCTGTTCCAGCACCAGACCGTCGCCGAGCTGGCCCGGGTCGCCACGCCGAATGCGGCCCCCGCGGTCGTCGAGGAGGCCGGGCCCGCGCCGCTCGGCCCGATCCAGTCGTGGCTGTTCGAGCACCTCGACGAGCCGTGGCGGCTGACCATGTCCGTCCACGTCGTCCTGTCCGCTGTGGACAGAGTGCGGCTCGTTCGCGCGGTCGCCGCGGTGACCGAACGCCATGACGCCCTGCGCATGCGGTTCTCCCGGGCGGACGGGACCTGGTGGCAGGAACCCGCCGCCGCGGAGACCGCCGATGTCCTCCGGCACGTCGACCTGTCCGAAGTGGACGATGTCGACGTCGCGATGCAGGCCGAAGCCGTCCGCGCGCAGACGTCCCTGGACATCGCGAACGGCCCGGTCTGGCGGGTGGTGCTGTTCACCTTCGCCGACCGCGCACCCCAGCTGTTCCTGACCGCCCACCACCTCGTCATGGACGGCGTCTCCTGGCGCGTCCTGCTCGGCGACCTCGACCGCGCCTACCACGGCGAGGCACTGGAACCGGTGGGCAGCTCGTTCACCCACTGGGCCCGATCGCTGGCCGAGCACGTGAAAATGGGACGCCTCGACAAGCACACCGCGTATTGGGAAACTGCGCTGCGCGGTGCGCGGACGGAACTCCCGGTCGACCGCTCCGGCCGCAACCGCGCGAAGTCGGCGCGGGCGGTCTCGGTGTCACTTGGCCGGGCCGAGACCGCCGCGCTCCTGCACGATGTGCCGGCGGCGTACCGCACCGAGGTCAACGATGTGCTGCTCAGCGCCCTCGGCCGGGTGCTCGCCCGGTGGACGGGCCGGTCGCGCGTCGTCGTCGCGTTGGAAGGCCACGGCCGCGAGGAAATCGCGGCCCCGCTGGACCTGTCCCGGACGATCGGCTGGTTCACCGCGCAGTTCCCGGTGGTTCTCACGGTTCCCGACGGGGGTTGGGGCGACGTCCTCAAGGCCGTCAAGGAACAACTGCGCGCGGTGCCGGACAAGGGCGCCGGTTACGAAGCCCTGCGCTACCTGAGCCCGCCGGACGCGCCCGGTGCCGCGCTGCGCGACGACCCGTCCCCGCGGATCTCCTTCAACTACCACGGTCGCTGGGATGTCGACGGCGACGGCTGGTACTCCGGCCGCGGCGAGCCGCTCGGGCACGACAGCGACCCGGAAGGCACGCGGCCGTACCTGCTCGACGTAGTCGGGGTCGTCGAAGCGGGTGAGTTGCACTTCACGTGGGAGTACTCCGACGAAGTGCACGACGAGAGCACCGTGCGCGCGCTCGCTTCGGAGCTGGTCGAGGCCCTGGCCGAGGTGGTGGACCACTGCGCCGGCGCCGGTGGCCGCACTCCGTCGGACTTCCCGCTGGCCCGGCTCGACCAGGGCACCGTCGACCGGCTCGCCGGGGACGGCCGCGACGTCGAGGACATCTACCCGCTCACCCCGCTGCAGGCCGGGATGGTCTTCCACAGCCTGGTCGACCGCGATTCGAGCGCGTACTTCGACCAGTTCCGCCTGCGGCTGGCCGGCGTCCGCGACCCGCACGCGCTCGCCGAGGCGTGGCAGCGCGTGGTGGACCGGACGCCGATCCTGCGCAGCAGCATGGTCTGGGACGGCGTCGACGAGCCGCTCCAGCGCGTCCACCGGCAGGTCCGCGTCCCGGTCGGGCAGCACGACTGGCGCGACCTGGCCGAGGCCGAGCAGGAGACGGCGCTGGTCTCGCTGCTCCAAGCCGGCCAGGCCGCGGGGATGGAGCTGACGGCACCGCCGTTGATGCGCCTGGAGATCGCCCGCGTCGCCGACGACGAGGTCCAGCTGGTCTGGACGTCGCACCACGTCCTGCTCGACGGCTGGAGCACGGCCCAGGTCTTCGGCGAGGTGGCCGAGCAGTACGCGGCGATCGCCGGCGGCCGGACCGCCGAGCTGGCCCCGCGCCGGCCGTTCCGCGACTACCTCGCCTGGCTGGCGGCGCAGGACCACGCCGAAGCCGAACGGCACTGGCGCGCGGTGCTCGGCGACTTCGCGGCTCCGACGCCGTTGCCGTACGACCGTCGTCCGCAGGAGGCTCACCGGGCCGAGTCGGCCGCCGAGGTGCGGGTGGAGCTGTCCTCTTCGGAGTCGGCCCGGTTGCGCGAGGTGGCGAAGACGGCGGCGCTGACGGTGAACTCGGTCGTCCAGGGCGCGTGGGCGGTGTTGCTGGCCCGGCACAGCGGCGAGTCCGACGTCCTGTTCGGCACCACGGTCTCCGGGCGGCCGGCCGAGCTGCCCGGCGTCGAGGCGATGATCGGCATGTTCATCAACACCGTGCCGACCCGCGTCTCCGTACACAATGGACTGCCGGTGGCGGAGTGGCTGCGGGGAATCCAGGGCGCGCAGGCCGAAGCGCGGCGGTACGACTTCCTCGCGCTGTCGCGGTTGCAGGCGTTCACCGCGGTTCCGGCCGGTACGGCGTTGTTCGACAGCGTGGTGGTGTTCGAGAACTACCCGATCGAAGACAGCGGGCAGGACGGCGTGCGCGTGCTGGACGTCAGTTCGCTCGACACCACGAGTTACCCGCTGAACCTGACCGCGTTCCTGCACGACCGGCTCGGCCTCGAGCTGTCCTACGATCCGCGGTTGTTCGACGAGCCGACGGTCCGGCGGCTGGCCGGGCAGCTCGCTCAGCTGGTCCGGGCGATCGCCGCCGACCCGGACCGCCGGGTGGGGGAGCTGTCCCTGTCGACACCCGAAGAGCGGCGGGAACTGGTCGAGGCCGGGGTGGGTGCTGCGCTCGACGTCCCGGCGGGCACGGTCTTGGACGTCTTCGAGGCGACGGCCGCGCGAACCCCGCACGAGACGGCGCTCGTCTTCCGCGACACCCGGCTGACGTTCGCCGAACTCGACGCTCGCGCCGGCGAGCTGGCCCGCCGGTTGGTCGCGGCGGGGGCCGGGCCCGAGCGAGTGGTGGCGATCCGGCTGCCGCGCTCGGCGGAGGCGGTCATCGCGATCCTGGCCGCGTTCAAGGCCGGGGCGGCTTATTTGCCGATCGATCCGGGGCTGCCCGAAGATCGCGTGCGGATGCCGGTCGAGGACGCGCGCCCGGTGGTGGTGCTGGACGGCACCGAGCCGCGGGTCGCATCGGATGCGGCCGTCGCCACCCGCCCCAGCCCCTCGAACACCGCCTACGTCCTCTACACCTCCGGTTCCACCGGCCGGCCGAAGGGCGTGCTCGTCGAGCACCGCGGACTGATGAACATGCTCGCGAACCACCGCGGCGTCTTCCTCGGCGGCCCTCGCACCCGGGCCGCGCTCACGGCGTCGTTCTCCTTCGACACCTCCTGGGAACCGCTGCTCGCCCTGGTCGAGGGCCACGAGCTGCACGTCCTCGACGACGACACCCGGCTCGACCCGCGTGCCGCCGTCCGGTACGTCCGCGACCACCGGATCGACCTGCTCGACCTCACCCCGACCTACCTGCAGCAGCTCCTCGGCGCCGGGCTCCTGAACGGAAACCACCGGCCCGCCACCGTGCTCGTCGGCGGCGAAGCGACCGGCGAAGCCCTCTGGCGCGAGCTGGCCAAATCCGGTGTCACCGCCCACAACTACTACGGCCCGACCGAAGTGACCGTCGACGCCACGCACGCCCCCGTCACCGGCGACCGGCCGTCGATCGGACGGCCTCTGGCCAACCTGGCGGCCTACGTGCTGGACACGGCCGGCCACCCGGTGCCCGACGGCGTCGCGGGAGAACTGTTCCTCGCCGGACCGCAGCTCGCCCGCGGCTACCTGAACCGGCCCGGCCTGACCGCCGACCGGTTCGTCGCCGACCCCTTCGGGCCGCCGGGGACCCGGATGTACCGGACCGGCGACCGCGTGCGCCGGGCCGCCGACGGGCGGCTGGACTACCTCGGCCGCGTCGACGACCAGGTCAAGATCCGCGGCTTCCGCGTCGAACCGGGCGAGATCGAGGCCGCGCTCCGGCAGCACCCGGCGGTCACCGACACGACCGTGGTCGCCCGCGACGGCCGGCTCGTCGCCTACGTCGTCGGCGAAACCCGAGACCTGCGGACCTGGCTGCGCGGCCGCCTGCCGGACTACCTCGTGCCGTCGGCGTTCGTCGCCCTGACCGCGATCCCGTTGAACCGCAACGGGAAGATCGACCGCGCCGCGCTGCCCGCCCCCGAGCGCGACGCCGAAGCCGAATACGTCGCTCCGAAAACGACGACCGAGATCCGGCTCGCCGAAATCTGGGCCGACGTGCTGCGCGTCGAGCGCGTCGGGCGCACCGACAGCTTCTTCGAGCTCGGTGGCGACTCGATCAGCAGCATGCGGATCACCTCCCGCGTGCGGGCGGAGTTCGGCGTCGAGGTCTCGCCGCGTGCGTTGTTCGCCGCGCCCACCCTCGGCCGGTTCGCCGCTGCGCTGCCCGTGGCACAGGCCACCGCGCGGCCGATCCCGGCGGTCCCGCGGGACGGCGCCCTGCCGCTTTCCTTCGCCCAGCAACGGCTCTGGTTCCTGGACGAGTTCGAACCGGGCAGCACCGAATACCTCTCGCCGACGGCGCTGCGGTTGCGCGGCGAGCTGGACGTGCCCGCGCTGCGCCGGGCGCTGACCGCCGTCGTCGCCCGGCACGAGTCGCTGCGGACGACGTTCGCCACCGTCGACGGCCGGGGCGTCCAGCTCGTCCACGAGCCGTCCGACGTCGAGCTGCCCGTCGAGGACTTCGCCGAGGAGGCGCTGACGCGGGCACTGCGGGAGCCGTTCGACCTGCGCACCGGGCCGCTGCTGCGGGCGCGCCTGTTCCGGCAGGCGCCCGACGAGCACGTGCTGCTCCTGGCGCTGCACCACATCGTCACCGACGGCTGGTCTTCCGGGGTGCTCACGTCGGAACTCGACGCCTGCTACACCGCGTTCACCCGCGGCGTCGAACCGGACCTGCCCGAACTGCCCGTTCAGTACGCCGATTTCGCCGTCTGGCAACGGGAATCCCTCGACGGCCCGGTGCTGGCCGAACAGCTCGGCCACTGGCGCGAGCGCCTCGACGGCGTGGCGCCGCTGGAACTGCCGACCGACCGCCCGCGCCCGCCCGTGCGCACCACCGAGGGCGACTGGGTCGAGTTCACCGTGCCCGCCGACGTCACCGCGCGGCTCAAGGAGCTGGCGGGCGAAGGCGACGGCACGCTGTTCATGACCCTCGTCGCCGCCTGCCAGGTGCTGCTCGCCCGGTGGGCCGGGCAGGAGGACGTCGCGGTCGGCACGGTCACCGCCGGCCGCGAGCGGCCCGAACTCGAGCGCCTCATCGGCTTCTTCGTCAACACCCTGGTCCTGCGGTCCACTGTGGACGGCAAACGGCCCTTCCGTGAGTTCCTCGCCGACGTGCGGACCACGGTCCTCGACGCCTTCGCCCACCAGGACGTGCCGTTCGAGCGGGTGGTGGACGCGGTGCAGCCGGTCCGCGACTCGAGCCGGACGCCGTTGTTCCAGGTGATGGTGGCGCTGCAGAACACCGGCGACGAGCCGGGCGGCGGCACCCTCGCCGCCGAGGAGGTCGCACTGCCGATGACGACCGCGACCTTCGACCTGCTCGTGCAGTTCGAGGAGCACGACGGCGCGCTGCGCGGGGCGATCAACTACAGCACCGGCCTGTTCGACACGGCCACCATCGAGCGGGTGGCCGCGCGGTTGCGGGTCCTGCTGACCGAAGCCGCGACGGACCCCGACCGGCCCGTCGGTGACCTTTCGCTGTTCCTGCCCGGCGAACGCGAGAACGTCCTGGCCACGGCCCCGCGTGACCCGCGGCCGGACGTCGCCCTGCCCACCCTGCTGCGTCACGACTCCGACGACGTCGCCGTGTCCGACGACCGGACTTCGCTCAGCCACCGCGAACTCGACGTCCGCGCCAACCGGCTGGCGCACAAGCTGATCGCCGCCGGGGCCGGGCCGGAGACCCGGGTCGCGGTCCTGCTGCCGCGGTCGGCGGACCTGCTGGTGGCGCTGCTGGCGGTGCTCAAGACCGGGGCGGCGTACGTCCCGATCGACCCGGGCTACCCGGCCGACCGGATCGCCTACATGCTCGAAGACGCGCGTCCGGTCTGCGTGGTCGAAGACGTCGATGCGGCCGGTTTCCCGGACCACGCACCGGAAGCCGCCCTCGACCCGGAGTGCCCGGCGTACGTCATCTACACGTCCGGCTCGACCGGCCGGCCCAAGGGTGTGGTCGTGAGCCACCGCGCGGCGGCCAACTACCTGCGCTGGGCCGTCGACGCGTACCCGGGCCTGGGTGGCACGGCCGTGCTGCACTCGTCGGTCTCGTTCGACCTCACCGTCACGACGCTGTTCGGCCCGCTCCTGGCCGGCGGCCGCATCCGGGTCGCCGACGTGCTGGAGGCCGAGCCCGTGCCGTGCACGTTCCTCAAGGCGACGCCCAGCCACCTGCCCGTCCTGGCGGGCGATCCACGGGACCTCGTCGTCGGTGGCGAGCAGCTGCTCGGCGACGTGCTCGACCGGTGGCGCCACGCTCACCCGGCCGCGACCGTGATCAACGAGTACGGGCCGACCGAGACGACGGTCGGCTGCATGGAATACCGCGTCGAACCCGGGGACGCCGTCCCCGCCGGGCCGGTCCCGATCGGGCACGCGATCCGCAACACCCGCCTGTACGTGCTCGACGCCGGGCTGAACCCGGTGCCGCCGGGCATCCCCGGCGAGCTGTACATCGCCGGCGACGGGCTCGCCCGCGGCTACCTCGACCGGCCCGGGCTCACGGCGTCGCGGTTCGTCGCCTGCCCGTTCGGGCCACCAGGGGAGCGGATGTACCGCTCCGGCGACCGGGTGACCCGGCGGCCGGACGGCGAGCTGGTCTACCACGGCCGCGCCGACGAGCAGGTCAAGATCCGCGGCCACCGCATCGAACCCGGCGAGATCGAGGCCGCGCTGCGGGCGCACCCGGCCGTCACCGACGCGGCCGTGCTCGCCCGCGACGGGCGGCTGATCGCCTACGTCGTCCCGGACGCCGAACCGGACCTGCGCGAGTTCCTCGGCCGGTCGCTGCCGGAGTACATGCTGCCCTCGGCGATCGTCGCGCTGGACGCGTTGCCGGTGACGCGCAACGGAAAGCTCGACCGGGCCGCCCTGCCGGACGCCGACGCGGAGGAGCACCGGTACGTCGAGCCGTCGGGGCCGGTCGAGACGGCGCTGGCCGCGATCTGGGCCGAGGTGCTGGGCCGCGAGCGTGTCGGCGCGCGCGACAACTTCTTCGAGCTGGGCGGGGACTCGATCCTCAGCATCCAGGTCGTGCACCGCGCGCGGCTGGCCGGACTGCGGATGCGCTCGAAGGACCTGTTCGCCCACCAGACCGTCGCGTCGCTGGCGACCGTGGTCACCGCGGCCGACGAAGACCGGGCTCAGCACGAAGCCGTCGTCGGCGAGGTGCCGCTCACGCCGATCCAGCGGTGGTTCCTCGACGCGGAGCCGGCGAACCCGGCCCACTTCAACCAGTCCGTGCTGCTCGAACTGGCCGGCCCGCCGAACGAGGAGGCCCTGCAGCAGGCGCTCGACGCCGTCGTCGCCCACCACGACGCCCTGCGCCTGCGGTTCACCCGCGACGACGGGCAGTGGCGGCAGCACAACGACGCACCCGAAGCGCCGGTCCCGCTGCGGGTACTGTCCACTTCGGACCCCGAAGCCGTCGCCGACGAAGTGCACGCGAGCTTCGACCTCGCGCGGCCACCGCAGCTGCGGGCGGTCCTGTTCGAGCCGGACCGGCTCTTCCTGGCGGCGCACCACCTGGTCGTCGACGCGGTGTCGTGGAGCATCCTCGTGGAGGACCTCGAGCGGGCCTACGGGCAGATCCAGGCGGGCGAGAAGGCGGACCTCGGCGCGAAGACGACGTCGTTCCGCGACTGGGCACGGCGGCTGCGCGAGTTCGCCGAAGGCGGCGGCCTGGACGACCAGCGCGAGTTCTGGGCGCGCGAACTGCCGGGCTGCGCGCTCCCGCTCGACCACACCGGCGATGGACCGGCCACGGTCGAGTCCGTCCCGCTCGAGGTCGGCGAGCGCGACACCGACGCCCTGCTGCACCTCGCGCCCGGCGCCTACCGGACGCGGATCAACGACGTGCTGCTCAGCGCGCTCGCGTGGGCCGTCCGCCGGTGGACCGGGCATGACTCGGTCGCGATCGACCTGGAAGGGCACGGCCGCGAGGAAGTCCTCGACGGCGTCGACCTGTCCCGGACGGTCGGCTGGTTCACCACGCTGTTCCCGGTCGGGCTGACGATCGACCAGGACGCGGACTGGCGCGCGCTGGTCAAGTCCGTGCGGCGGCAGCTGCGCGCGGTGCCGGGCAACGGCTTCGGCCACGGCGTCCTGCGTTCCTACCGGTGCCCGGAGCTGGGGACGAACACCCCGCAGCTGGCGTTCAACTACCTGGGCCAGGGCGACGGGACGGGCGGCGGCGACGGCCTCTTCCGCGCGTCGCACCCGCCGATCGGCCGCGAGCAGGACCCGGCGAACGTCCCCGCGCACCTCCTCGAGGTGGTCGGCGGCGTCCGGGACGGCCGGCTGGAGTTCACCTGGTTCTTCCGGCCGGACCGGCACGACCGCACGACCGTCGAAGCCGTCGCTGCCGGCTTCGCCGAAGCCTTGCGGCGCATCGCCGCCGACTGCCGGGGGGAGGAGGCATGAGCGCGCCGAGCAAGGAGAAGCTGTCCCGCAACCGGGACTACCGGCTGCTGTGGACCGGCCAGGTCGTGTCCGAGGCCGGGTTCAGCACCACGACGATCGCGTTCCCCCTGCTGGTGCTGGCGCTCACGGGCTCGGCCGCGCAGTCCGGGCTGGTGCTCGGCGCGATCGCGATCGCGCAGCTGGTCGCCGGGCTGCCGGCCGGCGCTCTGGTGGACCGCTGGTCGCGCAAGCGGATCATGCTCGGCTGCGAGGCCGTGCAGGCGCTCGGGGCGGCCAGCTTGGTGCTCGCCCTCTGGTGGGGCGTGGCCGGAGTGGCGCAGCTCGTCGTCGTCGCCGTCCTGATGGGGCTGTGCCGGGCGTTGTTCGAACCCGCCGAGGAAGCCAGCCTGCCGCGGCTGGTGAGCACCGAGCAGGTCCCGTCGGCGGTGGCGCTGAACGCGGCGCGCACCAGCGCGGGCCAGCTGTCGGGCACGGCGCTCGGCGGGTTCCTGTTCGCGCTGGGCCGGTTCGTGCCGTTCGTCTTCGACGTCGTCGCGCACGTGGCCGCGTTCGTGTCGCTGGTGTTCGTCCGCCTGCCCGCGCGTCCCGAACCGGCGGAAGAACGCCCGCCCGCGCACCTGGGCCGCGAGATCGTCGAGGGGCTGCGCTGGGTGTGGCGCCAGCCGCGCGTGCGCGTCACGGCGGTGTGCGCGATCGTCCTGAACCTGTTCTTCGCGGCGTACTACCTGGTGATCATCGTGCTGGCGAACGAACGCGGCGTGCCGCCCGGCGAGATCGGCGTGATGGCCGCGATGCTCGGCGGCGGCGGCATCGCCGGGGCGCTCGCCGCGCCGTACCTGCACCGCAAACTCAGCCCGTACGCGCTGATCATCGGCGTGTTCTGGGGGCTGACGCTGCTGACGCCGCTGGCGGTGTTCGTGCACGACGGCTACCTGATGGGCCTGCTGTTCGCGGCGATGGCGTTCCTGGCCCCGGCGGCGAACACGACCATCAACACCTACCAGCTGCTCTTCACGCCCGACGAGCTGCGCGGCCGCCTCGGCGGCGTGATGGGCGTGACGGGCGGGCTGGCCGCGGCGCTCGGCCCGGCGCTCGGCGGCTGGCTCGTCGACCTGCTCCCCGATCCGGCCGCCGTGCTCAGCTGCGCGGGGGCGATCGCGGCGGTCACCGTGCTGACGACGTTCAGCCGGACCCTGCGCGGCTTCCCTTCCGTGTCCGATGTCGAAACCGTCAACACCAAGGAGTCCTGATGGACGAGAACACCACCTACCAGGTCCTGCTCAACGACGAGGGCCAGTACTCCCTCTGGCCGGCGGACAAGGAGGTCCCGGCCGGCTGGCGGCCCGACGGCACGCGGGGGAGCCGGCAGGAGTGCATGGACCACGTGGACGAGGTGTGGACCGACATGCGGCCCCGCAGCCTGCGGGAACGGATGTCGGCCGGCTGACCTCGGCCGGGGAACCCGGGCTCCGGCCCGGGTCCCCGTCCGGAGTTCACTGCGCGCGTCGCGTCGCCTTCGGCGGCATGGCCTGCCGCAGCAGGGTCAGCGCCTGCTTGGCGGCCAGGGTGAACAGCCCCATCGTGATGTCCGGCCGCCCGAACACGACGAGCAGGAGGGTCGACTCGACGGGGAAGACGCCGACGTAGCCCGAGCTGCCTTCGAACATCGCGCCGCGGGACTCGCCGATCTTGGCGTGGGCGGCGAACTGCGTGGCGAGCCCGACGGCCGCCGCCGCCATGGCGGCGACGCTGTCGGCTTCGATGGACTCGTTGTCGTTGGCCAGGACCAGGCCGTCGTGCGTGGCCACGAGCAGTCCGGCCACCTGGTCGACCTGTTCGCGGATCCGGCGCAGCACCTCCAGGGTCCGGCCGGGGTCGGGCTTGGCGCCCGCGACCGCCGGATCGGGCGGCGGCCCGGTGTCCGCGGACGGGCGGCGGATCGGCAGCGGTCCACCGGGGTACTGGCCGTAGGTGTCGGCCGCCTTCATACGGCGAGACTGGTCTCGATGCGCTTGAGGCTGTGCCGCGCGAGCGCGAGGTTCGCCCGTTCCCGGTCCAGCACGAGGTAGAGGAACAGCGTGGAGTTGCCTCGGGCCGTCAGGGGCCGGATCAGGTGGTACTGGCGGCTCAGCGTGATGAGGATGTCCTCGATGGAATCGTCGAGCCCGAGGGAAGCCATCACCCGCAGCTTCGCCCGGACGACCTCGGTGTTGCCGGCCGCCGCGATGTCGAGGTCGAGCCAGTCGCCACCGCCCATCGAACCGAGCGACATTCCGCTGTCGTAGTCGACGAGCGTCGTGCCGACGGCACCGGGAATGGACATCGCTTCTTTCAACGCCAATTCGATGCTCATGGAGAAGATGCCTTTCGCTTCCGAAGGCATGTGACGTTATGTGTCCGCGACGGCTTCCCGTACGACCGTTCGGCGCAACTTGAACACGGTTCGCGGCGGTATTTCTGCCGGGGTACCAGTGGATTCTTCTCACACAAGGTGAGCGGGCCCGGGATTCGTTTTCCGGGGGCCGGACTGCAAATTGCAGGTCGCAAATCGCGTGAACGGTCAGCCGGCGGCGTTGTCCGCATACGTCACCGTGATGTTCTTGAACCCGAGCGACTGCAGCAGCCCGACCAGCATCGTCTTCGTGTTCCGCTCCGCGTCGGCCACCAGCGTGCTCTTGCCGGCCGCCTCCTGGATCTTCTTCTGGGCCAGCTCGTACAGCGCCTGCTGGGAATTCGGGTTGCCGTTCAGGAAGTCGTTGATCCGGGTGAACAGACCTTGCTGCTGCGCGTACACATAGGACTCCTTGACGTCCAGGGTCGCCGGCTCCAGCTGCGCGTGGCCCAGCGTGATCGTGGCCGACTGGCGGTCGTCGGAGACCTTGACCGCCTCGCCCTTCAAGCGCGAGAAGTCCACGTACGCGTTGTCCGTGCCCACGCCGACGAACATCGTGTCGCTGCCCACCAGGAAGCTCGGCAGGACCGAACTCTTCTCGATGTCGACGATCACCTGGAACGACCCGCTCGCCGCCTCGTAGCGGGACAGCTCGACGATCGACTGCAGCAGCACCGGCCCCGAGCGCTCCTCGGTCTTCTCCGCGAACGGGTTGCGCAACTGGGGTAACAGGTGCACCGCCGATGCGACGAGCACCGCCACCGCCAAAAGCACCACTGCCACCCCGGCCGCGACCAGCCGCTTGCCCCAAGCACCCATGCCGGAAGATTACCCAGGCCGGCGCGCGGTCAAGCGGGCCCGGCGGTACGGTGTCCGGTGTGCGCAAGTCCGTGTGGCTGTGGATCCTGGTGATCGTCGTCGTCATCGTGGTGCTCGGGCTGATCTTCGGCGGGTACCGCAAGGGCGAGAAGCTCGGCGCGCCCGGCGACCCCGTGGCGGCGTCGAGCGTCGCCCGGGCGGCGTGACACCCGGGCGACGCTCTGTCCACAGTGGACGTCAGCGGGCCGCGCAGGTCGACGTGACGCCGTCGGCGCTGCCGGTGCCCTGGAAGCCGAACTCGGTGGACTGACCGGCCGCGACGCTGCCGTTGTAGCTCACGTTGGTCCAGGTCACCGCCCCGCTGGTGCCGCTGTTGCCGGCGCTCCAGCTGTTGGTGACGGCCGCGCCCGCCGGCAGGTTCGTCGTCACCGACCAGCCGCTGAGGGCGCTCGACCCGGCCGTCACCCGCACCGTGGCCACGAAGCCGCCGTTCCACGAGTTGAGCGACACCGAGCTGGTGCACCCGCCCGGCCCCGGAGTCGTCGGGGTGGTCGGAGTCGTCGGTGTGGTCGGGGTCGTGGGTGTCGTGGGTGTCGTCGGGGTGGTCGTGGTGCCGCCGGCGTTCAGCGCGTCGAGGACGCTCGTGTAAGCGGCCTTCTTGTTCCCGTTGCCGTCGAACAGCAGCGGGTTTTCGCCGGTGCGCCATGAGTCGGTGTCGCGGATGCCCCAGACCGTGATGCCGGCGCACCGGGCAACGGCCAGGCAGGCCCGGGTGACCGTGCCGTACACCGCGGCCTGGTTCGACCCGGAGATGTCCAGCTCGGTGATCTGGACCTCGACGCCGAGGTCGGCGAACCGCTGCAGGTTGGCCTGGTAGTCGCTGGGAGCGGAGTTGCTGAGGTGCGACTGGAAGCCGACGCAGTCGATCGGGACGCCGCGGGCCTTGAAGTCCTGCACCATGTTGTAGATGCCGGTGCTCTTCGCGTTGACGCCGTCGGTGTTGTAGTCGTTGTAGCAGAGTTTCGCGCTGGGATCGGCGGCGCGCGCGGCGCGGAAGGCGGCCTCGATCCAGTCGTTGCCGGTGCGCTGGAGGTTCGAGTCACGCCGTCCGCCGCCACCGCCGTCGGCGAAGGCTTCGTTCACGACGTCCCACGCGTAGATCTTGCCCTTGTAGTGGGTGGCGACCTGGGTGACGTGGTTGATCGCGGCCTGCCGCAGGGCGGACCCGCTGAGCCCCTGGGCCCAGCCCGGCTGCTGCTGGTGCCACAGCAAAGCGTGGCCGCGCACGCGTTTGCCGGTGCTGACCGCCTGGTTGAGGATGCGGTCGCCGCCCGAGTACGAGAACTGGCCCTGGTTGGGCTCGGTCGCGTCCCACTTCATCTCGTTTTCGGGGGTGACCATGGTGAACTCACGGTCGAGGATGCCGACGTAGGTGGAATCGCCGAGCTTCCCGGCCGAGACGGCGGTGCCGAAGTACCGGCCCGTCTGGGCGGCCGACGCGCCGAGCGTCGAAGCCGCCCCGGCGGAGGTGGCGAGCACCAGCGAAACGCCGAGCGACGTCGCCAGGAACGCGGATGCGAGCGCTGCGCGCGAAATCGGTTTCATGGCTGCCTCAACCCACGTTGGCGGAGAAGGAGTTGACCGCGAGGCCGACGCCGCCGCTCCACGGCTCGAACCCCGCCTGGATGCTGGTCAGGTACCAGGAGCGATCCACGCGGGTGCGGTTGTCGACGTCGTTGACGAAGTCCATCACGTTGAACGACCAGCCGGAGATCGTGGACTGGGCCACGTAGGAGACCACGTCGTTGCCGCCGTTGTTGCCCTGCCACACTTCCCAGCCCCGGCCGCCGATGGTCGTGGTCCCGACCCGGCCGCCGACCGGCTGCACCCCGCCGACGCGGTTGAACCAGATCATCAGCTCCATCTGGTTGACCCCGTTGGTCTTCGCCGTCGGGTCCATCCAGATGTCGTAGGAGGCGTCGAAGGTCGAGCCGCCGACGTAGGTGTAGGAGATCGACGACGACGCGCTGCCGATCCGGCTCAGCTGCCGCGGCAGGGGCGAGCCGGGGGAGCAGTTCCCGTAGTGGCACCCGAGGTAGACCGCGGGGTACGACAGGGGCGCGCCGCCGCTGGTCGAGCCCTGCTGGGTCTGGATGCGGAACCCGCTGCCGGTGACGTTGATGCACTGCTGGGCACTGCTGCCCCAGCGGTTGTTCATCACCACGTACCGGCCGCCGATCGTGGTCGAGCCGTACTGGTCGCAGATCAGGGTGTCCGCGTGGGCGGCCGGCGCCGTGCCGACGACCGGGGCCAGCAGGCCGGCCGTGAACAGTGCTACCGCGGACAGGGCGTGCTTCAGTTTCACGTGCCGCTCCACTTCGTCGTGGGGAACGCTTCTGGGAGCGCTCTCAGCTCGGACCGTTCTCGATGAAACCACACCGGAACCGGTGAGCAAAGACCTGATCGGTGATCAATTTTCCGGACCGCTTCGAAAGTTTCGCCGGCGATTGCCAACGGCGCGGGGGAGCGGTTACCGTCACCTGGGAGCGCTCTCAGTCCGGGATCACCATCGGCACGCCGACGAAGACGAGGAGATGGCGAATGCGGGCAAGAAAGCTGCGGGCCGGTCCGGCCCTGCTGGTCGCGGTGGCGCTCGGGCTGGCGGGAGGCACCGCGCCCGCGGCCGCCGCGGACTACGAGCGCCTGCTCAACGGTACTTTTTCCGGTGGCACGCTCGACCCGTGGTGAGCCGGGGCGGGCACGACCGGCCACGTCACCGCGGGCGAGTTCTGCACCGACGTCCCCGGCGGCACGGCCAACGGGTACGACGCGCTGGCCGGCCAGAACGGCGTGCCGTTCGAGGCGGGGCAGCAGTACACCCTGACGTTCGACGCGCACGCGACGACCACCCAGCAGATCTCCGCCGTCGCCGGTGAAGCCGTTTCGCCGTACCGGCAGATCTCGCGGACCGACCTGACGGTCACCCCGGCGACGCAGCACTACAGTGTAACTTTCACGTCCACTTTGGACTTTCCGGCCGCGGGCAACGGGCAGCTGGCCTTCTGGTTCGGCGGCCAGTCCGCCGCCAACACCGTGTGCCTGGACAACATCTCGCTCATCGGCGGCGTCGTCCCGCCCGGTGGCCTGCCGCCGACCAGCGGCATCCGCGTGAACCAGGAAAGCTACGCGCCCGGCCTGCCCAAGCGGGCCACGCTGATCAGCGACTCGGCCACCGCGCAGCCCTGGACGCTGAAGAACTCCGCCGGCACCGCCGTCGCCACCGGCCAGACCCGGCCGCGCGGCGCGGACGCGGCGTCCGGCGAGAACGTGCACGAAATCGACTTCTCCGCCTACGACACCGCGGGGGCCGGCTACACGCTGAGCGTCGGGTCCGAGACCAGCTTCCCGTTCGACATCTCCACCGCCGGGCCGCAGAAGCTGCGGTACGACTCGCTGGCGTTCTTCTACCACCAGCGCAGCGGGATCGCGATCGACGCCGCGTACGTCGGCGCCGGCTACGCGCGCCCCGCCGGGCACGTCAACGTGGCGCCGAACCAGGGTGACGGCAACGTCCCCTGCCGGTCGGACCTGAACTGCGGGTACACCCTCGACGTGCGCGGCGGCTGGTACGACGCGGGCGACCACGGCAAGTACGTCGTCAACGGCGGCATCGCCGCGTGGGAGCTGCTCGACGAGTACGAGCGCGCGGTGCGCCTGGGCGACGCGAGCGCGCTGGGCGACGGCAAGCTGGCGATCCCGGAACGCGCCAACGGCGTGCCCGACATCCTGGACGAGGCCCGCTGGGAGGTCGACTTCCTGCTCTCGATGCAGGTGCCCGACGGCAAACCGAAGGCGGGCATGGTGCACCACAAGATCCACGACGCGGAGTGGACGGCCCTGCCCACCCGGCCCGACCAGGACAGCCAGCCGCGCCGGCTGTCCGCGCCGAGCACGGCGGCGACGTTGAACATGGCCGCGGTGGCCGCGCAGGCGTCGCGGCTGTGGCAGACGATCGATCCGGCCTACTCGACGAAGCTGCTCGCCGCGGCCGAGAAGGCGTACGCGGCGGCGAAGGCCAACCCGAACGTCCTGGCCGACCCCAACGACGGGACCGGCGGCGGCACCTACAGCGACGGCACCGTGACCGACGAGTTCTACTGGGCCGCCGCGGAATTGTTCGCCACCACCGGCAAGAGCGCGTACCGCACCGACGTCACCGGGTCGGCGCTCTACCGCGGGAAGAGCTTCACCACGCACGGCTTCGACTGGGCGTCGACGGGCGCGCTCGGCGACATCACCCTGGCCCTGGTGCCCACCGATCTGCCCGCGGCGGACGTCGCCGCGATCAGGACGGCGATCACCACGACCGCCGACAGCCACCTGGCGCAGCTGGCGACCATGGGCTACCCGGCGCCGTACCGGACGGCCGACGGCACGTACGAATGGGGTTCCAACGGCCTGGTGGCCAACAACGGCGTCGTGCTCGCGCTGGCGTACGACTTCACCAAGCAGGACAAGTACCGCGACGGCGCGTTCGCGGCGATGGACTACCTGCTCGGCCGCAACCCCGCGAACTATTCGTACGTCGCCGGGCACGGCGACCAGGCGGTGCGCAACGTGCACCACCGGTTCTGGGCGCACCAGCTGGACGCGTCGCTGCCGACCGCCCCGCCCGGCGCGTTGTCCGGCGGGCCCAACAGCGGCCTGCAGGACCCGACCGCGGCGCGGCTGCTCGCCGGGTGCGCGCCTCAGCGCTGCTTCGTGGACGACATCCAGGCGTACTCGGTGAACGAGGTCGCGATCAACTGGAACTCGGCGCTGGCCTGGCTTTCCGGCTGGGTCGCCGAGAAGACGTCGTCCACAGTGGACACGACGGCGCCCGCCGCGCCGGGGACCCCCGCCGTGTCCGCGGTGACGAGCGGCGGCGCCACGGTGACCTGGCCGGCTTCCGCGGACCCCGAAAGCGGCGTCAAGGGCTACGACGTGGTCCGGGTGGCCGGCTCGGCCCGCACGGTCCTCGCGAGCGTCACCGGCACGACGGCGACGCTCACGGGCCTCTCGCCGTCGACCGCGTACACCGTGGTCGTCGTGGCCCGCAACGGCGCGGGCCTGACGAGCCAGGACTCACCCTCGGCGCAGTTCACCACCCAGCCCGCGACACCGGCGGGCGGCTGCGCGGTGACGTACTCCGCGAACACGTGGAACGGCGGCTTCACGGCGGCCGTCACGGTGAAGAACACCGGCACGGCACCGTGGACGAGCTGGAAACTGGGCTTCGCGTTCCCGGGCACCCAGAAGGTGACGCAGGGCTGGTCGGCGACGTGGACGCAGTCGGGTGCGAACGTGACCGCGGCGTCCCTGCCCTGGAACGGTTCGCTGGCGCCCGGCCAGTCGGCGTCGATCGGCTTCAACGGCAGTTACACCGGCACCAACACGAACCCCTCGGCCTTCGCGGTCGACGGGAAGGCGTGCGGCTGAGTGGAGGTAGCTGACACCGAAGAGGGCGGATGAGTGGGATCTTCCGCCCTCTTCGGCTTCCCGTGACCGCGCTTAAGGTCGTGCCTGCTGGGGACCCGACGACCGAAAGAGACGATCATGGACGGGCTGATGCAGCCGCGGCCGCTCACCATCGCCCACATCCTGGACCGGGCTGAGCGGCTCTTCGCGCACAAGGAAATCGTAACGCCGGGCGAACGGCACACGTACGCCGACGTGCTGGGCACCGTTCGCCGCCTCGCGGGCGCGCTGGACGCCCTGGGCGTCCCGGAAGGCGCGCGCGTCGGGACGTTCGCGAGCAACACCCGCCGCCACCTGGAGCTCTACCTCGCCGTGCCGGCCACCAAGCGGGTGCTGCACTCGATCAACATCCGGCTCTCGGCGGAGCACCTCGAGTACATCGTCGACCACGCCGAGGACGACGTGGTCTTCGTCGACCGCGGGCTGCTCCCGCGGATCTGGCCGAGTGCCGGGAAACTGCCGAAGGTGCGGCACTGGGTGGTGCTGCCCGACGGCACCGACGAGGAGATCCCGGCGGATCCGCGCGTCTTGGACTACGACTCGCTGGTCTCGGACGCGGAGCCGGTCACGGGCTCGTTCGAGGCGGCCTTCACGCTAGCGGAGGAGAACCTGGCCGCCGGCCTCTGCTACACCTCCGGTACGACCGGGCCGCCCAAAGGCGTGCTCTACAGCCACCGGTCGACGGTGCTGCACTGCCTGGGCACGCTCGCGGCGGGCCTGATCGGCCTCTGCGAGAGCGACGTCGTGCTCCCGATCGTCCCGATGTTCCACGCCAACGCGTGGGGCCTGCCGTACGGCGCGATGATGGCGGGCGCCGCGCTGGTCCTGCCCGGCGCGTCGGCGGACCCGGCGCACCTGCTGGGGTTGATGGCGGCCGAGCGCGTGACGGTCGCCGGCGCGGTGCCGACGGTCTGGACGAGTCTCGCGCCGGGGCTGCGCGACCACGACCTGAGCGCGACGCGGTTCCTGCTCGGCGGCGGCTCCGCCGTTCCCCCCGCGCTGTCGGAGACCTACCGGGCCGCGATCGGGGTCCCCATCACCCACTCCTGGGGGATGACCGAGATCAGCCCGGTCGGGGTCATCGGCGGCACGCGCACCCAGCACGCCGGTCTCGCCGAGTCCGAGCAGGTGGGTGTCCGGGCCGCTCAGGGCCAGCCGCTGCCGCTGGTGAACGTCCGGATCGTCGACGTCGAGACCGGCGCCGAACTGCCGCCCGACGGCCGCGCCGTCGGCGAGCTGCAGGTCGCGGGCCCGTGGGTGGCGGGCGGCTACTTCCGCGTGGACGCGGCCGCCAGCTTCACCGGCGACGGCTGGCTGCGCACCGGCGACCTGGCCACCATCGACGGCGCGGGCTACCTGCGGCTGGTGGACCGGATCAAGGACCTGATCAAGTCCGGCGGCGAGTGGATCTCCTCGGTCGAGTTGGAGGCCGCCATCTCGGCCCACCCGGACGTCGTCGAGGTGGCGGTGATCGGCCGCCCGGACCCGCGGTGGATGGAACGGCCCGTCGCGTACGTGGCGTTGCGCGAGGGAAGTGCCACCACGGCGGACGACCTCCTGCGGCACCTCACGCCGCTGGTCGCGAAGTGGTGGCTGCCCGACGAGTTCATCTTCCTGCCCGCGTTGCCGAAGACGGGCACTGGCAAGCTTTCCAAGCTCGATCTGCGGGAGGCGCAGCGGATCGCTTAGGGGGTGGTTGCGCGCAGGGCGTGCAGGCGGAGGCCGAGCTGTAGTTCCAGATCGTTGCCCTGCCGCCAGTCGAAGCCGAGCACGCTTCCCGCGCGGTCGAGCCGCTTGAGCAACGTGTTGACGTGCACGTGCAGCGCCCGCGCCGTCGCCGCCACGTTCGCGCGGTTGTCGTAGTAGGCGGCCAACGTCTCCACGAGCTCGGTGCCGCGCTGCTCGTCGTACTCGAGCAACGCGCCGAGCGAGCCGGCCAGGAAGCGGTCCAGCTCGCCGGCGCGCTCGGCGTCGAACACCATTGCGTACAACGCATACCGGCGCGTGGTCGCGCCGAGGTCGGTGTGCCCGAGCGCGCGCATCACCGCGCCGCAGCGGCCGGCCAGGGAGAACGCGCGGGACCAGTCGTGGCCGGCCGCCCGTTCGCCGACGACCAGGACCGGGCCGCCGAGCGTGCGCCGGAGTCTGCTGTGGACTTCCGCCACCGTTTCCTCGTCGTCGGCGCCGGGCAGCAGCATCGTGGCCCGGCCCAGGTGCTCGCCCGCCAGCCCGGCGTGGTCGCGGGCGATGTCGTGCAGGTGGCGGGCCAGGTCGGTCGGCGCCACCGCGGGGGAGTCCGCCACCACGACCAGCTCCAGGTGGTCGGCGTCGATACCGCGCGCGCGGGCGCGGGTGCGCTGGGCCGGGCTGATCCCCGGGCTGCCGACCATCAGCTCGGTCAGCAGCTCGCCGCTCACCCGTTCGCCGGCCTCCGCCACGGCCCGCTCCTTGAGGATCAGCAGCCCGAGGATGTGCGTGGCCCGCTCCACCGTGCGCAGATCCGTGTCGTCCGGCACGCCGTCGCGGCGCCACACCAACGCGCCCAGGTAGCTGTCGCCCGCCTGGATCGCCGCCACGCTCAGGCCGGCGGCCACCGTGCAGCGACCCGAGCGCCGGGCTTCTTCGACGGCGTCGGCCAGCTCGATCTCCCCGGCCCGGTCGAGGAGCGTGACGCTGCCGCCGAGCTGGTCGGCGAGCAGCTGCGCGACGTCGTCCGGGGTGCCGCCGGCCAGCACGACCCCGGTCAGCGCCTCGTGGATCGCCTGCGCCCGCTCGATCTTCCGGTACGCGCTTTGCAGCTCCTGCAACGCGGTCCGGCTCGCTTCGTAGAGCCGGGCGTTGTCGAGGGCGACCGCGGCGTGGTCGGCGAACGCGTTCAGCAGCGCGATTTCGTCGGCCTGGAACGACCTTTCGGAGCGGTACGCGGCGAACAGCGCCCCCACCGCCTCGCCCCGGATGACCAGCGGCACCCCGAGGAGCGCCACCAGGTCTTCGGTCCCGACCAGCCGGTCGAAGTCCGGGTCGTGCTGGATGAGCGTCGAGGACGCGTAGTCGCGCACCCAGTGCGGGCTCCGGGAAGCCAGCACCTTGCCGCCGAGCCCCACCGTGGCCGGGATGGCCGCCGCGAGGAACTCGGCCGAGATCGTGCCGTCCGACGCGCGGGCCGACAGCCTGCCGTCCGCGCCCACCAGCGAGAGGTAGGTGAAGTCCGTGCCGATCAGGTCGTGGGCGTGGTGGACGATCGACTGCAGGACCTCGTCCAGCCCGCCGAGCGCGGTGAGGGACTTGACGGTCGCATACAACGACGCCAGCTCGCGCTGCCGCCGCGCGAGCGGTGCCTCATCGGTCACCACGCCTCCCCTTCGCGATCAGGTGGACGAAAGGCCCACCGACCCGCCGTGAGGAGTGGGTGGTCCGCACCTCATCCGCAGCGTAACGGCGCCCTAGCATCTCCGCCATCACCAGGCTGCGCTCAACGACGAAGGCGGCATCATGGCAATCCCGCTCACCCAGCCCGAAGGGCAGTCCGGCTCCGCAGTGCCGCCCGACCGGCGCCGGGGCTTCCGCAAGCTGCTGGCCGCCGGGCTCGTCGGCAGCTCGATCGAGTGGTACGACTTCTTCCTCTACGGCACCGCGGCCGCGCTGGTGTTCCCCAAGGTGTTCTTCCCGCATTCCTCGGCGCTGACCGGGACCCTGCTCGCCTTCAGCACGTTCTGGGCGGGATTCGTGGCGCGGCCGATCGGCGGCGTGCTCGCCGGGCACCTCGGCGACAAGTACGGGCGCAAGCCGGTCGTCGTCGCCTGCCTGGCGGTGATGGGCGCGGCGACCTTCCTGATCGGCTGCCTGCCCACGGCGGCGGCCGTCGGCTCGCTCGCCCCGACGCTGCTGGTCATCCTGCGGTTCGTCCAGGGACTCGCGACCGGCGGCCAGTGGGGCGGCATCATCCTGCTGCTCACCGAATCGGCCGGGCCCAAACGCCGCGGCTTCGCCGGAACCTTCGGCCAGACCAGCGTTCCCGTCGCCGTGATCATCTCCAACCTCATCTTCGTCGCCGCCAGCGGCCTGATGCCGGACGCCGCGTTCCTGTCCTGGGGCTGGCGGATCCCGTTCCTGCTCAGCGTCTTCATGTTCGCGGTCGTCCTCTACATCCAGGCCAAGGTCGAGGACACGCCCGAATTCCTGGAGCTGCAGAAGGAAGCGGCGAAGTCCGACGACGAGGTGGTGGTCCGGGCGCCGCTCGCGCAGGTCCTGCGCAGCAAGTGGGGGACGATCCTGCTCGGCTGCGGGCTGCTGTCCGCCACCAACAGCCTCTTCTACGTCAGCATCTCCGGGCTCCTGAGCTACGGCACCGCATCGCTCGGGCTCAAGCGCGACGCCCTGCTGGCCGTCGTCCTGCTCGCCTCCGCGGCCATGCTGCTGACCATCCCGTGGTCCGGGCACCTCTCGGACAAGATCGGCCGCCGGCCGCTGATCCTCGTCGGCGGACTCGGCGTCGCCGCTTGGGCGTTCCCGTACTTCGGGCTCGTCGGCACCAAGTCCCTGCCGCTGATCTTCGTCGCCGTGGCCGTCGGATTCATCTTCCAGTGTCTCACCTACGGCCCGATCGCGAGCTTCCTCGGCGAGCTGTTCGCCCCCGCCGTCCGCTATTCGGGGGCGTCGCTGTCCTACCAGCTCTCGGCGATCATCGTCAGCGGCGGGACACCGTTCCTCATGACGGCGCTCATCGCGAAGACCGGCAGCACCTGGCCGGTCGCCGCCTACATCACGCTGATGGGGCTGATCACCTTCGCCAGCGCGTGGTTCCTCCCCGAGACGAACCCCGCGGCGGTCCGGGAAGACCCGGAAGCCGTGCCGGGCGCCCACCTCTACCGCTGAACTCCCGGAAGGAGACCGCAGTGCGGAAGTTCTCCCTGTTCGCCGCGGTGCTGGTGGCCGGTGCGGCCACGGTCGCCGGGGCCGGACCCGCCCCCGCCGCCACGACGGCGTGCGCCGAGTTCACCGGGCTGACGATCCCGGCGTCGGCGATGAGCCTGCCGACCACCGGCGGCCGTGTGACGGCGGCGTCGGTCGCCACGGGTCCCGGCGGCGAGTACTGCCGGGTCGACGCCGACCTGTTCCCGGTCGACCCGGCCGCGCCGTCGATCAAGCTGCGCGTCGCGCTGCCCCGCGACTGGAACCGCAAGGCGCTGATGTTCGGCGGTGGCGGCTACAACGGCACCATCCCCGACGTCGCTTCGAACGTGCCGTTCGGCCCGGCCGACCAGCCGGTGCCGCTGGCGCGCGGGTACGCGACCTTCGCGAGCGACTCGGGGCACCAGCAGAACCCGGCGTCCCCGCCGTCGCTGGACGGCTCGTTCGGCGCGAACGACGAAGCCCTGGTCAACTTCGCGGCCGGAGACGCGCTGAAGAAGACGCGGGACGCGAGCCTGTTCGTCATCCGGCACGCCTACGGGACGAAACCCGCCGAGACGTTCTTCGCGGGCGGGTCGACCGGCGGCCGCGAAGCGCTGAACGTGGCGCAGCGGTGGCCGACTGCGTTCGACGGCGTCATTTCCGCCTTCCCCGCCTGGAACAACATGGCCGAGATCCTGGATCTCGGCTACCTGACGCAGGTTCTCTCGCGGCCTGGTGCGTTCCCGACGCCGGACAAGCAGAAGCTGGTGTACGACAACGTCATCACCGCGTGCGACGGGCTCGACGGCGTCAAGGACAACGTCATCTCGAACCCGGGTGCGTGTCACTTCGATCCGCGCGTGCTGCGGTGCCCGGGCGGGGCCGACACCGGTCCCGCGTGCCTGTCCGATCCGCAGATCGGTGCGGTGAAGGCGATGTCGACGCCGTTCCGGTGGCCGTACCGGATCGCCAGCGGCGAAACGCAGTACCCGGGCTTCCCGTTCCTCTCGGGCGCGGACATGCGCACGCCGTTCCTCGGCTTCGGGACCACCGCCCCGGCGAACCCCATGCCGGTGACGAGCGGCTACGGGATGCAGTACTGGGACCAGTGGGTCAAGTACTTCCTGACCCGGGACCCGCAGTACCGCTCGCTCGACGTCGATCCCCGGGACCCCGGGAAGTGGCTGAGGCGGATCAGCGAGCTGTCGAAGATCCAGGACCGCAACAACGCCGACCTCGGCCCGTTCGCCCGGGCCGGCGGCAAGCTGATCCTGCTGCACGGCGCGGCGGACGAGCTGGTCTCGCCGTACTCGACAAGCGACTACTACGAGCGGGTGCGGTCGGTGGTGGGGCCGCGCACGACCGACGGTTTCCTGCGGTACTACGTCGTGCCGGGCGCCAACCACGCCAACTTCGGCACCCCGGCGTTCGCCGCCTCGTGGGATTCCCTCACGGCGCTGGAACGCTGGGTCGACAACGGACGGCCGCCGGTGAACCCGGTCGTGACCGACTTGGCGCACGCGCGAACCCGGCCGTTGTGCGCGTACCCGGGGTGGCCCCGGTACCGCGCGGGCGACCCGGACAGCGCGTCGAGCTACGTCTGCGCGCGCTGACCGGTGATCCACCGCGGCTCACCCGCGCCGACGACGTACACCCCGTGGTCCCGCAGCCCGTCGGCCCAGCCGAAGACCCGGTCGCCCATGGCGAAGGCGGCGGTGGCGTACGCGTCGGCGCGGGTGAGGCACGGGCCGGTCACCGTGACCGCCGTCCAGCCGCGGGCCGGGGCGGCGGTCACCGGGTCGACGATGTGCGTCCCGCGTTCGGCGGTGCCGGACGTCGCCACCGCGAGGTCGCGGCCGGTCACCACCGTGAGGATCCGCTTGCGGTCGGCCGGGTCGCCGATGCCGATCCGCCACGGCTTCCCGGGCGCGGACTCCCCGGCCACCCGGACGTCACCACCGCCGTTGACCGCGTGGTTCGCACTTCCACGCGAGCGCAGCACCGCACTGGCCCGCTCGATCGCCCAGCCCTTCACCACGCCGGTCGGGTCGGGCGTGCCGCGCCAGCGAGCCGTGAAGTAGCCGCCGGTTTCGCCCTCGAACCGTTCGCACAGAACGAAAACCTCCGCGACGAGCGGGTCGGCCGAGGCGACCGTCAGCTCGCCGCGGCCGATGCGGCTGAGCTCGCTCTCGGGCCGGTAGGTGCTGAACAGCGCGTCGATCCGGTGCAGCCAGGCGACGACCTCCGCGATCGGGCCGGCCCAGTCACCGGGGTCGCGGACGTCGATGCTGAAGACCGTGCCCATGCAGTGCTCGACGTGCACCGTCCGGGTCACGCGATCCCGGCCTTGTCGAGGGCGCTCTGCAACGACTTGACGTAGCCGTCGGAGGTGTAGGTCGCACCGGAAACCGTGTCGATGTCCGCGGAACCCGCCTGCGCGGCCTCGTCGTTGAGCTGCGGGATGGCGTAGGAGTTGATCTCCTGGTCCCGGGGGTTCTCGGTCGGGTACTCGACCGCGGTGACCGAGGTGAGCTTGCCGTTCTCGACGGTGATCCGGACCTGGACCGGCCCGAACCGCGTGTCGGCGGCGTCCCCGGTGACCGTGCCTGCCTCAGTACCGGACTGGGTGCCCGAGGACGCGCCGCTGACGGCGGCCGGCGGGGTGGCCGCGGCGGTCGTGCTGGGCTGGGTCTTGAAGGACAGCAGCAGCACCAGCCCGGTGATCGTGCCGGCGAACGCGAAGATGACCCGTTTCATCGGGAAGGCCTTTCTCAGAACTCGAAGCTCTCGTGGTGGATCCGGCCGCGGGGGACCCGCGCGGCGCGCAGCTCGGCGTGCACGGCGTCGGTCATGCCCGGCGGCCCGCAGAGGTAGACGTCGTGCCCGGCGACGTCCGGCACGTGCCGGCGCAGCAGGGTCAGCGGGTCGCCGCCGTGCTCGGCGCGGGTGCCGGTGAGGATCCACAGCCGCGCACCCCGGTCGGCGGCGAGCTGTTCGAGCTCCTCGCGGAACACGACGTCGGCTTCGCGGCTGGCGCGGTAGACGAGCGTGAGGTCGCCCGGCGCGGCCGGCAGGGCTTGGAACAGCGCCCGGATCGGGGTGATCCCGACGCCGCCGGCGACCAGCAGGACCTTCCGGTGGCGCCGGGCCGACGGCGTCATCGCCCCGTACGGACCCTCGGTGACCACCCGGGTGCCCGGCGGCAAGGCGGCGAGGGCCGCGCTGTGGCCGCCCAGCGCCTTGACGGTGATCCGCAGCCGGCCGGGCTGCGGGGGAGCCGAGAGCGAGTACGGCGAGGAGACCCACCACAGGTCGCGGGTCAGGAAGCGCCAGCGGAAGAACTGCCCGGCCTCGGCCCGCAGCTCGTCGAGGTGCGCTCCGGTGACGACGACGCTCACGACGCCGTCGGCTTCGGGACGCACCGACTCGACGCGCATCCGGTGGCGCACCGCCTGCCGCACCGGCGTGACGAACCGGTACCACAGGATCGCGGCCCCGGCCGCGGCGTACAGCGCCGACCAGGCGATGCGGGCGCCGAGGTTCGCCATGAACTCGGCGCCGGTGGCGAACTGGTGGCTGAAGGCCAGCGCCATCGCGAGGTAGGTGTAGAAGTGCAGGAAGTACCAAGTCTCGTAACGCAACCGGCGGCGGGCCGCCCGCGCCGAGCTGATCCCGACGCCGACGAGCAGCAGCCCGGCGACGGTCGCGGCGAGCACGTCGGGGTAGCTCAGCAGCAGCGTCGTGGCCTGGCCGAGGAGACCGGCGTGCGCGGAAACGGCGTAGCCCCACGTGATGAGCAGCCCGTGCGCGACGACGAGCGAGACGACGTACCGGCCGCCCATGGAGTGCCAGCGGGCCAGCCGGTCGGCGCCGACCCCGCGTTCCAGGGGCGGGATCCGCGCCATCAACGCGACGAGCACGACGAAGCCGTACCCGGCGAGCAGGCCGGTGATCCGCCCGGCGCCGGTCAGCCAGTCGCCGAGGCCGTGCACCGACGGCGTGTCCGCCCACCACAGGCCGAGCACACCGACCGCGCCGGCGGCGATCACGGCGAGCACGGCGCCGGGGTGCGCCCTCGCCGGGACCGGGACGGGCGGCGCCGCGAGCTGCCGGACAGGAGGGGGATGCACCGAGGTCATGACCCCTTTGTCCGGCATGAACCTGTACCGCGCTTGGGCGGTTCCTGTGAGAAGTCTTTGACGCCGGGCGCGGGGTTTTCAGCGGGCCAGCGGAGGGTTAGCGCCGGGCAAACCGGGTCAGCTCGGCCGAGACGGACCACAGCCGGCGGGCGAGATCCGGGTCGAGCGCCCACTCCTTGACGCCGTGCGGGTGGTCGGCGAGATCGGCGTCGTCGGGGACGGTGTAGGCCTCCCGCGCGTCGTCGAGGTAGTGCCCGCCGGTGCGGGCGAACTCGGGGGCGACGGCGGCGACCACAGTCGTCGCGGCTCCTTGCCCGACGGTCTTGTACCGGAAGATCCCGGCCGCTTCGGCCGCGGCCAGCGACGCCTTCTGCGCGTCGGTGAAGTCGCGCTGGAGGCCGGTCGCGACCCCGCCGGGGTTCACGGCGTTCGCGAAGATCCCGTCGGCCGCCCAGCGGCGCGTTGCTTCGACGGCGAAGAGCGCGTTGGCGGTTTTCGACTGGGCGTAAGCGATCTGGGGGTCGTAAGGCCGCTTCGTGAAGTGCAGGTCGGCGAAGTCGACGCCGGCGCGCATGTGCGCGGTCGAGCTGACCGAGACGATCCGCGCCTCGCTGCGGTCCGCCGCGCCCGCCGCGAGGGCGTCGTGCAGGCCGGTGGCCAGCGCGAAGTGGCCGAGGTGGTTCGTCGCGAACTGCAGCTCCCAGCCCTCCGGCGTGCGGAACAGGCCGCCGGTGACGATGCCCGCGTTGGCGACGAGCAGGTGCAGGGGGCCGGCCCAGGCGGCGGTGAACCGCCGGACGGAGGCCTGGTCGGCGAGGTCGAGCCAGGCGACCCGCGAGGGTTCCTCGACGGCGGCCGGGTTCCGGACGGCGAACGTCACCTCGGCGCCGGCGGCGGCCAGCACGCGGGCCGTTTCGGCGCCGAGACCGGAGGACGCGCCGGTCACGATCGCGCGGACCCCGGACAGGTCGACGCCGGCGAGCACCTCGGTCGCGGTGCTGGCGGCGGTGAACGGCGTGGTGATCAGCGAGGACATGGCATCGACTATACGAACTAGACCAAAGTTGTAAAGTGCGTCTACGATGGTCGCATGGTTTCCGAACCGGCGAAAACCGCCGAGCGTCGTGACGCGGTGCTCGAGTCGGCCCTGCTGACCTTCGCCCGGCACGGCTACCGGAAGACGTCCATGGACGAGGTGGCGCGCGCGGCCCGGATCTCCCGGCCGGGCCTCTACTTCCTGTTCGAGTCGAAGGAGACGCTGTTCCGGGCCGCGGTCACCCGCGCGCTGGAAGAGGACCTCGCCGAGGCCGGGCGGATCCTCGCGGACGCGGGCAAGCCGTTGCGCGAGCGGGTCGTGAGCGCGTTCGACCGGTGGGCCGGCCGCTACGTCGGGCCGCTCAGCCGGGACGTCACCGGGGTGATCGAGCAGAACCCGGACCTGCTCGGCGACGTCGTCGAGACCGCGCCGGCGCGCTTCGAGGCGCTCGTGACCGACGCGATCGCCGAGGTGACCGGGCGGGCCGCGGCGACCCGCGTCACGCAGACGTTGCTCAGTGCGTCGGTCGGGCTGAAGCACCAGGTCGATACCCGCGACGCCTACCTCGGCCGGTTCACCACCGCCGTCGAGTTGCTGGTTCCTCAGAAGGCGTAACGGATCCGGAGGTAGGGCGCCCGCTCGGCGACGAGGTCGAGCAGCTCGTCGAGGAGCACCCGTTTCCGCCCGGCGCGGTAGCGGACGTTGATGCCGCCGCCCTCGCTGCGCTTGGTCTCCTGGAGGTCGGGCCGCCACAGCACCTGCTCGGCCTTCGGGTGCCAGCCGAGGTTGACCTCGTGCAGCGCGCGGTTGTGCGTCAGCATGATCACCTCGGCGGCGAGCTGTGCCTTGGTGGCCTCGCCGGTGGCGTCGCCGAGGTCGGTCAGCAGTCCGGCCCAGTCGTCGAGCCAGCCCGGGTAGACGACGACGGGGCTGAGGTTGACGTGGACCTCGTACCCCGCCTCGACGAAGTCGTCGAGGGCGCGCAGCCGCTCGGGGATCGGGCTGGTCCGCAGGTCCAGGAGCTTGGCCGCCCGCGCGGGCATGAGCGAGAACCGGACCCGCGTCCGGCCGCGCGGGGCCAGGTCGAGCAGGCCGCGGTTGACGTACTTGGTGGCGAAGCTCGCCTTCGCGGTGAGCTGCCCGGCGAACAACCCGATCAGGTCGGCGACGTTGTCGCTCACCAGGGCGTCGACCGAGCAGTCGGAGTTCTCGCCGATGTCGTAGACCCACGCGGCCGGGTCGCACTGGTTGGGCTCGGGTTTCGGGCCCTGCCGCGCGATGTGGCGGGCCAGGTAACCGGTGATCCGGTCGATGTTGGCGAAGACCGTGATCGGGTTCGAGTAGCCCTTGTGCCGCGGGACGTAGCAGTAGGCGCAGGCCATCGCGCAGCCGTTGGCCGTCGACGGCGCGATGAAGTCGGCGGACCGCCCGTTCGGCCGCGCGGTCAGCGACTTCTTGATCCCCAGGACGAGGGCCTCGCGCTTGATGCGCACCCAGCGCCGGACGTTGGTCTCGTCGCCGTGCAGTTCGGGGATCTGCCAGTGGCTCGCGACCTCGACGAGGGTGGCGCCGGGGAACCGGGCCAGCACCTGCCGGCCGCGGGGCAGTTCGGCGGCGGCGCGTTCGAAGTAGATGCGCGACGGGGACAGCAGCCGGTCGCGCTCGACGTCGGCGGGGCTGGTGGTCACTGTGAGTCAGCCTACCCACCGCAGCAGGGCCCAGACGGTCTTCTCCACGGCGTTGTGGTGGACACCCCAGTCGAGGGCCACTGTGGACACCACCGCCAGGCCGGTGCCGGATCCGCGGACGCCGTCGCGGATGGCCGCGAGCGCCTGCGCCCGGTGCGGAGCCGCGTCGGTGACTTCGAGCAGGAGCCCGGTGCGGTGGCGGGCGTACCGCAGCCGCACCGGTGCGCCGGTGTGGAGGTAGGCGTTGGTGACCAGCTCGTCGGCGACGAGCACCGCGTAGCCCAGCGCGGCCGTGGGGCCCGTGCCGAACGCCAGCCGGTCGGCGAGCCGGCGGCGGATCACCGCGGGATCCGGCCGGGACCTGAGGTCGACCACGCCTTCGGCGACCTCGGCGAGCCGCGCGCACACGCGGCCGACCTGGGTGGTCACCCACCGGTGGTCGGGTTCGGTGTCCACTGGTGCACCTCCGATCCGAATGCGATCCAGCCGTGGGTTTCGAAGTGGCGATACCCGGCCGGGCCGGTCGATTCGTGATTCAATACGCGTCCACGAGGAGGCCGGATGAGCCGTAACGCCGGACCGCGGCCGCTCAGCTCGAGCGAGGTGGCGCGGACGCTGGGGGTGTCGCAGGTGACGCTGCGCACCTGGGAGCAGCGGTACGGGATCGGGGCCGCGGAGCGCGAGGCGAACGGACGGCGGCGGTACACGCCCGAGGACGTCGAGCGGCTGCGCCGGATGCGGGCGCTGCAGGCCCAGGGGACCAGCGCGCGCGACGCCGCCCGGCTGGTGCTGGCGCGGTCGGCCGCCGAGGTGACGGCCGGGCAGCGCCGGCAGCGGCTGGCCGAGGCGGCGGAGTCGCTGGACCTGCCGACGATGGGTGGCCTGGTCGACGACGCGCTCGGCAGCCTGGGCGTCGCGACGGCCTGGACCGAGGTGCTCGCGCCGGTGCTGCGCGCGATCGGGGAGCGGTGGGCGCAGCGGGGCGACCGCACGGCGATGGCCGCGGAGTGGGCGCTGGCGACGGCGGCGTCCGCGGCGCTGGACCGGTACCCGGCCCCGGCCCGGGCGGGCCGGGCCCCGGTGCTGTTCGTGTGCGGCCCGGCGGAACGCCACGAGCTGCCGGTCAAGGTGCTGAGCGCGGCGCTGAACGACGACGGCGCGCCGGCGTCGTTCCTGGGCGGCTTGGTTTCGCTGGACGTCCTGCGCGTGGTGGCCAACCGCTTCACGCCGTCGGGTGTGGTGGTGTGGTCGATGACGTCGCAGTCGGCGGACGTGCGGATCCTGCGCACCCTGCACGCCGACGGGGTGCCGGTGCGACCGGCCGGCCCCGGCTGGCGCGGGTTGCCGATCGTCGGGGAACCGGTGCCGTCGTCGTTCACCGCGGCCCTCGCGGCTTTCTCCGGCTGACGACGCGGGCCGCGACCGGGTCCGCGGCGAACACCGCGAGCACGGCCAGCGGCCCGGCGGTGTTCTCCAGGACCTGCACGGCGATCGGCCCCGGCTGCCCGGGGAAGAGCCCGGCCGCCGTCCACAGTGAACCGATGAGCAGGAAGCACGCGAACAGCGATCCGACGACCGCCGCCGGGCCGCGCAGCCGCCGGTCCCGGCTGTCCACAATGGTCAGCAGCAGCATGCCGTGCACCATCAGCGCCACGCCCGCCGCCACCGCCGGCGACTCCAGCGGCAGCCGGCCGAAACTGGCCGCGGTGGCGAACGCCGACAACAGTGCCGCGCACGCCGCCGCGAAGCGGGCGGTGACCGTCATCGCCGCCCCCGGTCCAGCGCCCGCGTCTCCTCGGCCGGGTCCGGGGTCAGCAGCGAGCCCGGGATGGCCTGGCCGGCGGAACCCAGCTTGTTCATCTTCTTCGGCACCGGCGCGCCCTGGTATTCGAGCGGCGTCGCGGCCAGCGGCTGGTGGACCTCGACGAACTCGCCGTGCGGCAGCCGCTTGATGATGCCGGTCTCGACGCCGTGCTCCAGCACCTCGCGGTCGGCCCGCTGCAGGCCGACGCACAGCCGGTAGGCGAAGAAGTAGGCCACCGGCGGCCCGACGAGCAGCCCGATCCGGCCCGCCCACGTCATGGCGTTGAGCGAGACGTCGAACTGGACGGCGAGGATGTCGTTGAAGCTGGACAGGGTGAGCACGAGGAAGAACGTGATCGCCATCGCGCCGAGGGACGTGCGGACCGGGACGTCACGCGGCCGCTGCAGCAGGTTGTGGTGCGCGGTGTCGCCGGTGAGCCGCCGCTCGATGAACGGGTAGCTCAGCAGCAGCGTGACCAGCACGGCGATGCCGATCGCGCCGGCGAAGAACACCGGCGGCACGGTGTGGTCGCCGAGGTACACCTCCCACGGCGGCCACACGCGCAGCAGCCCGTCCGCCCACCCCATGTACCAGTCCGGCTGGGACCCGGCGGAGACCTGGGAAGGGTTGTAGGGCCCGAAGTTCCACACCGGGTTGATCTGGAACAACCCCGACATCAACGCCAGCACCCCGACGACCAGGGTGAAGAACGCGCCGCCCTTGAGCGCGAAGTACGGCATGATCCGCACGCCGACGACGTTGGTTTCCTTGCGCCGCACCCCCGGGAACTGGGTGTGCTTCTGGTACCACACCAGCGCCAGGTGCACCCCGACCAGCGCCAGCATGATGCCCGGCAGCAGCAGGATGTGCAGCGTGTACAACCGCGGGATGATCTGGTCCCCGGGGAACTCCCCACCGAACAGCGCCCAGTGGATCCACGTGCCGATCACCGGCACCGACAGCACGATCCCCGACAGCGTCGCCCGGATCCCGGTACCCGAAAGCAGGTCATCCGGCAGCGAGTAGCCGAAGAAGCCCTCGAAACACCCGAGGATCAGCAGCAGCCCGCCGATCACCCAGTTCGCCTCACGCGGGCGCCGGAACGCGCCGGTGAAGAAGATCCGCAGCATGTGCACGGCCATCGATGCCACGAAGATCAGCGCCGCCCAGTGGTGCAGCTGCCGCATGAACAACCCGCCGCGCACGTCGAACGAGAGGTCCAGCGTGGTCCGGAAGGCCTGCGACATCTCCAGGCCCTGCATGTTCGTGAAACTGCCGTGGTAGACGACCTCCTGCATCGAGGGGTCGAAGAACAACGTCAGGTACACGCCGGTGAGCAGCAGGATGATGAAGCTGTAGAGCGCGATCTCGCCCAGCAGGAACGACCAGTGGGTCGGGAACACCTTGTTCATCTGGTGCCGCAGGCCCTTGGCCAGGTGGTACCGCTGGTCGGCGTTGTCCGCGGCGTCGCCCAGCGCCTTCTCGACCGGGCTCGACCCCTTGGTCGGCGTGGTGAGTGAACTCATCGGCCCCTCCCGCTCGGTGGGTTGCTCCGATCGTCACATCGGTGCGCCGGGAATGCACGTCGATGCATCGAAAGTGAATCGCTTCGAAGGTGGCAAGATCGGCAGATTTCGCGGCGTCCGGCTACGATTGCGGCAGGGATGAGTCGAAACTGCATCGGAGGTGCGTGTGGTCTTCGAGTATTCGAGCGCCGTCGCCGCGCCCGTCGACGAGGTGTTCGCCTGGCACGGCCTGCCCGGGGCGATCACGCGGCTGTCCCCGCCGTGGCAGCCGGTGCGGGTCGGCGCCGAGGCCGGGTCGCTGCGCGACGGAACGGCCGAGCTGGTCCTGCCCGGCGGGCCGAAGTGGCTCGCGGCGCACCAGGCCGCCGGCTACCGGCCGCCGCACCAGTTCGTCGACCGGCTGGCCACGCCGGTGCTCTCGGCCGTCCTGCCGTGGCGCCACACCCACCGGTTCGAGGCGGACGGCCCGGGCCGCACCGTGGTCACCGACCGCGTGGAGACGCCGGTGCCCGCGGCGCTGCTGCGCTCGATGTTCGCCTACCGCCACCGGCAGCTGGCGGCGGACCTGGCCGCGCAACGGCGGTACTGGCACGAGCCGCTGACCGTCGCGGTGACCGGGGCGAGCGGCCTGGTCGGTACGGCGCTGACGGCGTTGCTCACCACCGGCGGCCACCGCGTGGTCCGCCTGGTGCGCCGTCCCGCGCGGACGTCCGACGAACGAACGTGGCACCCCGAGGCGCCGTCGGCCGACCTGCTCGCCGGGATCGACGCGGTGGTCCACCTGGCCGGTGCCTCGGTGGCCGGGCGGTTCGGCGAACGCCACCGGCGGGCCGTGCGGGACAGCCGGATCGGCCCGACCCGCAAGCTCGCCGAGCTCGCCGCCCGCACCCCGGACGGGCCCGGGGTGGTCGTCACGGCGTCCGCCGTCGGGTTCTACGGGCCGGACCGCGGTGACGAGGTCCTCACCGAGGACAGTGCCCGCGGCGAGGGCTTCCTCGCCGACGTCGTCGACGACTGGGAGGCCGCCACCGGACCCGCGGCCGCGGCGGGCATCCGGGTGGTGTCCGTGCGCACCGGCCTGGTGCTCAGCCCGCGCGGGGGCGTGCTGCGGTTGCAGCGGCCCCTGTTCGCCGCCGGGCTGGGCGGCCCGCTGGGGAGCGGACGGCAGTGGATGCCGTGGATCGGCCTCGACGACCTGACCGACATCTACCTGCGCGCGCTGACCGACCGGATCTTGACGGGCCCGGTCAACGCCGTCGCCCCGGAGCCGGTGCGCAACACCGAGTACACGCGGGTACTCGCGCGGGTGCTGCACCGTCCGGCGGTGTTCGCGGTGCCGTCGTTCGGGCCGCGGGTGCTGCTCGGCTCCGAGGGCGCCCGTGAACTGGCGCTCGCCGACCAGCGGGTGCATCCGCGGCGGCTGCTCGACGCCGGGCACGAATTCCGCCACCCCGAGCTCCGGGACGCCCTCGCCCACCTGCTGGGCGCCACCGCCGGCGTCCCGGCCCGACCGACCGCAGGAGAACCGGTATGACCACCGTGCACCGTCCCGCTCCGCCGCTCGCCCTCGCCGGGTTCGTCGCCGCGGTGGCCGTCGTCGCCGCGGTCGGCAGCCTCGCCGCCACGCAGTCGCGTGCCGTCTACTCCGGACTGGACCAGCCGCCGTGGGCGCCGCCGTCCTGGCTGTTCGGTCCCGTGTGGACGGTGCTGTACGTGCTGATCGCGGTGTCCGGCTGGCTGTTCTGGCGCACCGGAGCACCGCGGCGCGAGTTCGCCTGGTACGCGGCGGGCTTGGTGCTCAACGCCGCGTGGACGCCGTTGTTCTTCGCCGCCGGCGCCTACACCCTGGCCCTGGTGGAGATCGTGGTGCTGGACGTCGCGATCGCGGCGACCGCGCTGGTGTTCCGCCGCCGTTCGACCGCGGCCGCGGCCCTGCAGCTGCCGTACCTGGCGTGGACGCTCTTCGCGACGGCGCTCAACGCGGCGATCGTCGTCCTGAACTGATGCTCGACACGCTGCTCGACCGCACAGTGGCCGTCGGCTACTCGCGCCTCGGCTACGCGCTGCGCCGGCGTACGTGGGCGGCGGACGATCCCGCGCCGGACGCGCTGCGCGGCCGCGTCGCCCTGGTGACCGGCGCGAGTTCCGGCTTGGGCGAAGCCACGGCCGTCGGCCTGGCCCGGCTGGGCGCGGAAGTGGTGCTGGTGGTGCGCGATCTCGACCGCGGCGAGCGTGCACTCGCCCGCGTGCGCACGGCCGTGCCGGAGGCGAAGGTCCGGACGGCCCGGTGTGACGTCGCGTCTTTCGCTTCGGTGCGCGAGTTCGCGGCCCGGGAGTCGCGTGTGGACGTTCTGGTGCACAACGCCGGGGTGCTGCCGCCGGAGCGGACGGAGAGCGTCGACGGGCACGAGATCACGTTCGCCACGCACGTGCTCGGGCCGTTGCTGCTGACTGAGTTACTGCGACCGGCGTTGCGCGACGCGCGGGTGATCTTCGTGTCGTCCGGCGGGATGTACACGCAGCGGCTCGCGGCCGACGACCCGGAGTTCCGCGAAGGCCGGTACCGGGGCGCGACGGCGTACGCGCGGACGAAGCGGATGCAGGTCGAGCTGACGCCGTTGCTGGCGGAACGCTGGCGGGCGGACGGGATCGCCGTGCACAGCACGCATCCCGGCTGGGCGGACACGCCGGGCCTCGCGAGTTCGCTCCCGCTGTTCCGGCGCCTCCTCGCCCCGGCGCTGCGCACGGCGGCGGAGGGCGCGGACACGGCGGTCTGGCTCGCGGCGACCCGGCCGGGGCCGTTGCCGGGGCGGTTCTGGCACGACCGGCGGGAGCGGCCGGCGCACGTGCTGCCCGGGACGCGCCCGGGCCCCGGCGAGGCGGAGCGCTTGCTGCGGTATTGCCTGGCGGCCTTGGAGTCGTGACCGCCCCGGTGATTCTCACGTTGACTGTGGACGAGGAGACGCAGGCGGCGTGGGATGCCCTGCGTCGGAGGTGGTTCCCGCCGGAGCGGTTGCTCGTCGGGGCGCATGTGACGGTGTTCCACGCGTTGCCCGGGAGTCACGAGGACGAGGTCGTCGCCGATTGTGCGGCCGTGGCGGGCTCGACGGACTCGTTCACGGTGGCCGTGGACGGAGTCCGGTCGCTGGGGCGTGGGGTCGCGCTCGTCGTGCGGGCTCCCGAACTGACGGTGGTGCACGCCCGCGTGCGGCGCCGGTGGGCCGGATGGCTGACACCGCAGGACAAGCAGCCGCTGAAGCCGCACGTGACGGTGCAGAACAAGGTGAGCCCGCAGACCGCGGCGGCGACCCTCGAGGCGCTGCGCGAGGATTTCGGACCCCGCGCTGGCACGGCGACCGGGTTGGCGGTGTGGCGGTTCGTGGGCGGCCCGTGGGAGCCGGTCAAGGCATTGCCCTTCGGCGGCTGAGCACCGGCGGGGGGAGGGCGGCTGCTGCCGGGTAATCGGGCGCGGCGATGGGTCTGCGGCGGGCCGGGCGGCGGCTGCTACCGAGGAGCCGGTCGCGGTCATGGGCTCGCGCAGGGCCGGCCCCGGCTGCGGCGGCTGAGCACCGGCGCGTGCGGCATGCTGGTCCGGCGACCGAGGAGGATCGATGACCCTGCCGACCACCATGACCGCCTGGCGCGTCACCCGGCCCGGGCCCATGGCTTCCCATCCGCTCGAAACCGCCCGGGTGCCCGTACCTCGACCCGCCGCCGATGAGCTGCTCGTCCGGATCAGCGTCTGCGGTGTCTGCCGGACCGACCTGCACGTCGCGGAAGGCGACCTCCCCGTCCACCGGCCCGGTGTCACCCCGGGCCACGAGGTCGTCGGCGAGGTGGCTGGCCTCGGCGCGGACGTCACCGGGTTCGAAACCGGTGACCGGGTGGGGATCGCCTGGCTGCGGCACACCTGCGGCACCTGCCGCTTCTGCGAGCGGGGAAGGGAAAACCTCTGCCCGCGGTCGCGGTACACCGGCTGGGACGCCGACGGCGGCTACGCCGAGTTCGCGGTCGTCCCGGCGGCCTACGCCCTGGCGCTGCCCACCGGCTACACCGACGACGAACTCGCCCCGCTCCTCTGCGCCGGGCTCATCGGGTACCACGCGCTCACCCGCGCCGAGGTCCCCGAACACGGCCGCCTGGGCATCTACGGCTTCGGCGGCAGCGCGCACCTGACCGCCCAGGTGGCCATCGCCCGCGGCGCCACGGTCCACGTCGTCACGCGCAGTGCCGAAGCCCGCGAACTCGCCCTGGCGCTGGGGGCCGCGTCGGCCGGTGACGCGCCGCCGGAACCCCTGGACTCGGCGATCCTGTTCGCTCCCGTCGGCACCCTGGTCCCGCCGGCGCTGGCAGCCCTCGACCGCGGCGGCACCCTGGCCATCGCGGGCATCCACCTCTCCGACGTGCCGCCGCTGAACTACCAGCGGCACCTGTTCCAGGAACGTCAGGTCCGCAGCGTCACGGCGAACACGCGGGCCGGCGCGCGGGAGTTCCTCGGCTTCGCCGGAACCCACCACCTCAGCGTGAGCACGGTGCCCTACGCCCTGGCCGACGCCGACCGGGCGTTGACCGACCTCGCCGCCGACCGGGTGACCGGTGCGGCGGTGCTGCGGGTCGGCTGAACCGGGCGGTCGACGCCGGGGGCCGCCCGGCGATCATGTTGACTGGCGGCCATGTCCGACCTCGACACCCCCGCACCGCAGCCCGCCGCGCCCGTCCCGGCCCGTGGTGGCTCCGGCTTGCTGGCCGCCGCGATCGTCGTCGCCGGGATCGGCGGCGGCCTGCTGGCCTGGCACCCCTGGGACAAGCCCGCCGCGCCGGCGCCGCCCAAGGACCCGCAGCACATCACCCTCCAGCACTTCGGCGACCAGAGCGAGCCGGGCCGGCCCGAGTCGACCCGGCCGATCTACTGCCTGACCAACGACACCGGCGGCCTGTCCTGCCTGGTGATGCCCGGCCGCTACACCGGCATCGACGAGGAGCACCGCTGACCGTCAGTCCCGTGGCGTGAGCAGGACGACCGGGATCACGCGCTCGGTCTTCTCCGCGTACTCGGCGTACAGCGGGAAGATCTCCACCATCCGCGGCCACAGCGCCGCGCGCTCGGCCGGCGACGCCACGCGGGCGCGGGCGGTGAACCGGCGGGGGCCGGCCTGGACGCCGACGCTCGGCTCGGCCTCCAGGTTCTTGAACCACGCCGGGTCCTCGTCCGCGCCGCCTTTGGAGGCGACGACGACGAAGTCGTCCCCGGACCTGCCGTGGATCAGGCAGGTGCGACGCGGCTCGCCCGTCCGCCGTCCGGTGGTGGCCAGGATCAGCGTGTGGACGCCGTTCGACTCGTGGCCCTCGGTGCCGCCCGAGTGGCGGTCCTCTCGGTGCGTCGGTGCTGCTCGATCGTGCCCGGGACGGAGCCGGCCCCGCGTTCTCGACACGCGGTCACCGCCGCAGCCGCGGATCGTGCGACGGGTCGGGGTAGAGCGGCGGGCACCCCCGGTCGATGGCCTCGGGACGCAGCTCGTAGTGCCACGGCTCGTTGCGGTAGATCTGGCACAGCCCGTACCCGGCGCCGTGCTCGGCCAGCCACGCCCGGGCCTCCGGCGGCCAGACGTCGACCGCGTCGCCCGACACGTGCGCCGACGTGCCGGGCGTGGCCACCCAGCGGGCGGCCGCCGCGGCCGAGCCGTACTTCGCGACCGCCTGGCGGAACAGGTGCTCCTGGTACTCGGGGGAGCGCCAGCCGCCGTTGACGAAGAACCCGCGTCCGGCGTCGGTGGCGGCCCGGCGCAGGGCGCCGAGCAGGGCCGGGGCCAGGTTGACCACGGCCGGGGTCGTGTCGTCGAAGACGGGGACCGGGCGGGGGACGGCGCCGTGCGCGGTGAAGTCCATGCCCCCAGTCGAGGCGGCGGGGCGTTGCCGGCCCGTATGCGGTTTTCGATAAGCCGGCGATACGGGCCCGCTCGTAGCATCGGGGGCATGCGTGTGCTGGTCGTCGAGGACGAACCCTTCCTGGCCGAGGCGATCCGCGACGGGCTGCGCCTGGAAGCGATCGCCGCCGACATCGCCGGGGACGGCGACACCGCGCTGGAGCTGCTGAGCGTCAACGCCTACGAGCTCGCGGTCCTCGACCGCGACATCCCCGGGCCGTCGGGCGACGAGATCGCCGAGCGCATCGTCGCCTCCGGCAGCGGCATCCCGATCCTCATGCTCACCGCCGCCGACCGGCTCGACGACAAGGTCACCGGGTTCGAGCTCGGCGCCGACGACTACCTCACCAAGCCGTTCGAACTCCGGGAGCTCGTGCTGCGGCTCCGGGCGCTCGACCGCCGGCGCGCCCACAGCCGGCCGCCGGTGCGGGAGATCGCGGGGCTGCGGCTGGACCCGTTCCGCCGCGAGGTCCACCGGGACGGCCGGTACGTCGCGCTGACCCGGAAGCAGTTCGCCGTGCTCGAGGTCCTCGTGGACGCCGAAGGCGGGGTCGTCAGCGCCGAAGAGCTCCTCGAGCGGGCCTGGGACGAGAACGCCGACCCCTTCACCAACGCCGTCCGCATCACCGTCTCCGCCCTGCGCAAGCGGCTCGGCGAACCCTGGCTCATCGCCACGGTGGCCGGCGTCGGCTACCGCATCGAAGCCCCGGGAGGCGACCGTGGATAGGAAGCCCGGCCTGAGCGTCCGCCTCAAGCTCACCCTCAGCTACGCCGGCTTCGTCATGGTCGCCGGCGCCCTGCTGCTCGCGGCCGTGGGCCTGTTCCTGCTGTACTACCAACGGCTCGGCCTGGAAACCATGCCGGTCGTGATGTCGCCGCCGGGCCGGGTCCTCATCCGCGGTTTCGCGCCGTCCGCGATCGCGGTGCTGATCTTCCTGCTGGTGTTCGGCCTCGCCGGCGGCTGGGTGCTGGCCGGCCGGATGCTCGCCCCGCTGACCCGCGTCACCGACGCGACCCGCCTGGCCGCCGACGGCTCCCTGTCCCACCGGATCCGGCTCCCCGGCCGCAAGGACGAGTTCCGCGAGCTCGCCGACGCCTTCGACACCATGCTCGAGCAGCTCGAATCCCACGTCACCGCCCAGCAGCGGTTCGCGGCCAACGCGTCCCACGAGCTCCGCACGCCGCTGGCCGTGACGCGGACGCTGCTCGAGGTCGCCCGCAAGGACCCGACCCGGGACGCGGGCGAGCTGGTCGAGCGCCTGCACGCGGTCAACACCCGGGCGATCGACCTCACCGAAGCGCTGCTCGTGCTCAGCCGGGCCGACCAGCGGGCGTTCGCCCGGGAAACCGTGGACCTGTCGCTGACGGCGGAAGAGGCCGCCGAGACGCTGCTGCCCCTCGCGGAAGAACGCGGCGTCACCATCGAGACGTCCGGCGAACCGACCCCGACGCTCGGGTCGCCCGCGCTCCTGCAGCAGCTGACGACGAACCTGGTGCACAACGCGATCGTCCACAACCTGCCCGGCGAAGGCACGGTGTGGGCCACGACCAGCGTGGACCCCGGTCGCGTCGTGCTCACGGTGGAGAACACGGGGGAGCCGCTGCCGCCCCGGCTGGTGTCGACGCTGGTCGAGCCGTTCCGGCGGGGCACCGAGCGCATCCGCAGCGGCCACACCGGCGTCGGCCTCGGCTTGGCGATCGTCCACAGCATCACCCAGGCCCACGGCGGAACCCTGACCCTGGCTCCCCGCGCCGGCGGCGGCCTCCACGTCACGGTCCGGCTGCCCATCTGCGTCGCCCGCCGCCCGCGGTGAGGTCCTTGAAGTAGCTGTGCGAGGTCGACGTGCGCACGTAGCCGAGACCTTCGTAGAACGGGTGGGACTCGGGACGCACGACGTTCGAGCGGACCACGATCGCCGGCAGGCCGTGCCGGGCCGCCCACTCCTCGGCCGCCCGGACGAGCGCGCGGCCGAGGCCGGCCCGGCGGGCCGCCGCGTCGACGACCAGCCCGGTGAGCTCGGCGTGTTCGTCGCGGTGCAGCAAAGCCGGCCGCCACTCGACACCGGCATACCCGGCCAGCCGGGCATCCTCGTCCGCGACGAGCACGTGCTGCGTCGGCGATCCGAGAACGCCCGCCAGCCGCCGCCCGACGGTGCCGGGCTCGCTCGGGTACCCGAGCTGGGCCAGCAGCTCGACGAGACGCGGGGCGTCGGCGGCCCGCACCGGGCGGATCTCCCGGCTATGCGATGGGGAAGTCAAAGTACGTGTCCGGGTAGGGCTCGTCGGTCAAGGTGTAGTGCCACCACTCCCGGTCGTACCGCCGGAACCCGCAGGACTCCATGAGGGAACAGAGAACCTGCCGGTTCCGCGCTTCGGCCTCGGTGATCCCGTGGGCGCCGTGGTGGGAGATCGCGTCCATCAGGTCGTGGCCGCCGCCCATGGCCGCGAGTTCCCCGGTGTCCAGGTGGTACAGCGTCAGGTCGACCGTGCTGCCCCGGCTGTGCCCCGACTTCGCCGCCACATAGCCCTTTTCGAACATCTCGGCCCGGTCGATCTTCGGGTAGTGGCGCGGCTTCGTCCGGCCGTCCTCCGGCCGCCGGGACCAGCGCACGAAGCAGTCCACCGCGCGCTGCGGGCGGTAGCCGTCCCAGAGCAGCAGGCCGAACCCGCGCGAGGCCGCCTTCTCCTGCGCCCGCTGCAACGCCGTGCCGAGCGCCCGGGTACCGACGACCCGGTTCGCCAGGTAGCCGTCCACCGGTTTGCCGGTGAAGTTGTCCCAGGTCGCGTACTTGGCGTCCCAGCGGATGCCGGGGGCGCACCCGTCCACGAACACGAAGTCCTCGTTCACCGCGAAGTCCCCTTCAAGGCCAGCGACACCACCCGGTCGAGCACCTCGCCGAGCGACACCCCCGCGGCGGCCATCATCCGCGGGTAACGGCTGTACGACGTCAGGCCGGGCAACGTGTTGACCTCGTTGAGGACCACGGTCCCGTCGCCGGTCAGGAACATGTCCACTCGCGACAGTCCCCGGCAACCCAATGCGCGGTAGACGGCCTTCGCCGTCTCCAAGACGAGCGAACGTGCCTCCTCCGAAATGTCGGCCGGCACGATGAACGTCGAGTTCTCGGAACCGCTTTCCGGGTTGCTCTCCTGGTGGATCTTGAAGAAGCCGTGGGAAAGCGCGACCCGGTCCAGCTCGCCGGTGACCAGGTCCGGGTCGTCGCCCAGGACGGCGCAGCCGATCTCGCTGCCGGCGACGGCCTCTTCGATCAGCACCTTCGAGTCGTACTGCCGCGCGGACTCCACCGCGCCGGCCAGTTCTTCTTCGCGGGACACCTTGCTGACGCCGAACGAAGACCCCGACCGGGCCGGCTTGACGAACACCGGGAAGGTGAGCCCACCGGGACCGGCCTTCTCGTCCGCGGTGACCGTCCGGAACTCCGGCGTCGCGATCCCCGCGCTCTTCACGGCGAGGTAGGTCAGGGACTTGTCCATGCACAGGGCGGAACTCTGGACGTCACAGCCGGCGTAGGGGACGCCGGCGAGTTCCAGTAAACCCTGCGTCGCACCGTCCTCCCCGAGCCTCCCGTGCAGCAGGGGCAGCACGACGTCGAGGCGGATCGTCTCGTACTTCCCGTCCTCCAGGACGAGCAGGCCGTGGACGCCGCGATCGGGGGACAGCACCGCCGGCCGGCCGTTTTCCCAGTCCGGCCCGTCGCACAGCAACCAGGCACCCTCGCGGGTGATCCCGATCCAGAACGGCTCGTACTTTTCGGTGTCGAGGTGTTTCGCGACCTCTTGCGCGGACTTGACGGAAACGGGGTGCTCTTCGGTGGATCCCCCGAAGACGATTCCGACCTTCACCTTATCCATGTCGCAGCTCGCTTTCGAAGGTCAGGCAGTTGATGAGGCTGTTTTCGACGGTGTCGCTCAGCGCGTGGTCGGTGTAGTACGCGGTGTGCGGGCTGATCAGCACGTTCGGCATGCTCTGCAGCCGCACGAGCAGTTCGCTCGCCGGCGACTCGGTCCGGTGGTCGGCGTAGAAGATCCCTTCCTCCCCTTCGAGGACGTCCAGCGCCGCGCCGCCCAGCCGGCCGCTTTCCAGCGCCTCGACCAGGGCCCGGGTGTCCAGGAGCGGGCCGCGTCCGGTGTTGACGACGACCGCGCCGCGCTTCAGCAGCGCGATGCGCCGGGAGTCGAGGAGGTGGTGGGTGTCCGCGGTCAGCGGCGTGTGCAGCGTGACGACGTCGCTCAGCTGCAGCAGCTCGTCGAGCGAGGTGTAGTCGGCGGAATTGCGCGGCCGGATGTCGTAGGCCAGCACGCGGCAGCCGAAGCCGCGCAACCGGTCCATCACCGCCACGCCGATGCGCCCGGTCCCGACGACCCCGACGGTCAGGTCGCGCAGTTCCTTGCCGCGCACGTCGTGCAGCCGGTAGTCGTACACGTCCGCGCGCCGGAGCAGGGCTTTGACGTCCCGCGCCACCATCAGCATCAGCATGACGGTGTAGTCGGCCACGCTGTCCGGCGAGTAGGAGACGTTTTCGACGGCGATGCCGATGCTCTTCGCGTACTCCACGTCGAGGTGGTTGTAACCGATGCTCCGCGTGGAGACGTACCGCACGCCGGCCCGGCCGAGCGCACGCAGGGTGGCGTTCGTGATCGGCGTCTTGTGCGCGACGCTGACGCACCGGTTTCCGCACGCCAGCTCGACGTTGGCTTCGGAGACCGCGGCTTCCGTGATGGTCGGCACGACGCCGCAGCGAGGCGCCAGCTCACGGAACAACGCGGCCTCGTCCGGCTCGCAGCCGTAGATCGTGATGCCCAGCGCCGTGTCGGTCATGCCCGCCAGTCAAGGCGAGGCGGTGTTGCCGGCACGTATGCGTTTTCCGATACGCCGACGATATGGCGGGCCGCCGCGGCGGCCCGCCTCATCCGGGGTCAGAGCAACGCGAACTTCTGCGCCGCCGAGCCGTTGCAGTCCCAGATCTGCAGGCGGGTGCCGTTGGCGGTGGCGCCGTTGGGGGAGTCGAGGCAGCGGCCGGACTGCGGGTTGCGCAGCGAGCCGTCGGCCTGCTGCGTCCACCCCTGGCCGCCGACGCCGTTGCAGTCCCACAGCTCGACCTGGGTGCCGTTGGCCGTCCCGTTGCCGTTGATGTCGAGGCAGCGGCCCAAGGTGCGCAGGGCGCCGCCGGAAAGGTGGAACCAGTGCTGGTCGACGGCGAAGGACTGGCAGTCCCACAGCTGCACCGCGGTCCCGTTCACCCCGTGGTCGTCGCCGGCCACGTCGACGCACTTCCCGCCGGGGCCGGTGACCGGCCCGCCGCCGGTGACGGAGAACTTCTGCGCCGCCGAGCCGTTGCAGTCCCAGATCCGCAGGCGCGTGCCGTTGGCGGTGGCGCCGTCGGGGGAGTCGAGGCAGCGGCCGGACTGCGGGTTGCGCAGGGAACCGTCGGCCTGCTGCACCCACTTCTGGCCGCCGACGCCGTTGCAGTCCCAGAGCTCGACCTGGGTGCCGTTGGCCGTGCCGTTGCCGTTGACGTCGAGGCAGCGGCCCACAGTGGACAGTGACGAGTCCGCGTTGTGCGCCCAGTGCTGGTCGGCCGCGTTCGGCTGGCAGTCCCACAGCTGCACGGCGGTGCCGTTGCCGCCGGTGTCGTCGCCGTTGACGTCGAGGCACTTGCCGCCGGGCCCGGAAACCGTGGCCGCGTACGGCGGAGTCCCGGTGCTGCCCGCGTAGCCGACGGAGACCACATCGGCCTGGACGGCGTCGTCCGCCGCGTCGGTCGGGTAGCCCGCGGTCATCACGCCCTCGAAGAACGAGCCGATGGAGGCGTTGCTGTTGTCGCCGCCGGTGCCGAGCACGATCGAGCCCTCCTGGTGCATCGGCGTGTACCCGCCCGAGGGCAGCGTGCCGTTGTACCAGGTGGTGAGCCCGCCGCTCTGGGAGTTGCCGCCCTTGAGCGCGAAGGTGGTCTGGCCGTTGTTCTTCAGCAGCGCGGTGACGAACGGCGTGGCGTTGCCGCGGTTGGCGGTGTTGGAGCGGTTGCCCTGGAACAGGCCGTTCTCGAGGTCGCCCGCGACCCACGGCCCGATTCCGGTGCAGGGCGGGAAGTAGCAGGTGGTGCCGAGGTTCACCGCGTCCATGTGGCCGTTGCCGGTGTCGGCGATCTGCGCCTCGACGTTGCCGTAGTCGAAGCAGCAGCCGCCGTTGACGTGCGTGCCGCTGGCGACCATGTACATGCCTTCGGGCTGGCCGTCGCGCGCGACGCCGGCGCCGACGTAGTGCCGGTAGCCGGTGCCGGGGGAGACGTAGACGCCGTAGACCTTGTGCCCGCCGGCGGTGACCGGCAGGGCGGCCGCGTTCGCGGCGACGTCCTGCCCGCCGGCGGTGCCCGGGCCTTCGACGGTGAGGTCGTTGTGCCGCGGCGACTGGTCGTAGATGACGGTGATGGTGCACGAAGTCCCCGCGCAGAAGGAGTCCTGCGCGGCGGCGTTGGCGTACCCGCCCGCCGCGAGCAGCCCGATGTCCGTTTCGGCCCGGTCGGACGCGCGCTGCACGCGGTAGAGCGCGCCGCCGTAGGCCGCGTAGAGGGCACGGGTGGTGCTGTGCGCGGCGACGCAGGCGGTGCCGGCGGATCCGTAGATGTCGCACGGCAGCGGGCCGGCGGCCTGCGCGGGGGCGATCGGGCCGAGCACGGTTCCGAGGACGAGCAGGAGGGCGGTGAGCAGGCTTCGACCGGCGGCGCGGGGCACGGGGACCTCACTCTCGAGCCGCAGGTCGACGACCCGGGCGGATTTTTACAACGTTGTATTTCCGGGAGAGAAGGGTGGCGCGGGGGAGCGATCGGGATGGGGGAAGGGTAGGTCCGGGTTCTCGGCCGTGTCAACGGGGTGGTCCAGTCCACCACCGGACGGCCTACCGGCGGCCCGGACGCGACCGGTGGCGCCGCGGCAGGCGAATCCGTTTTCGCTCTTTTGCCGGAAGAACCGGTCCCGGGAATTCCGCCGGGCGGAAAATTGCGTGCCGGACCACCGCCGCGGGCGATTCGCTTCAAAGTGCCACCCGACTCGCCGTCGTTTCCGGGTGGCAGGCTTCTGAACAACTGTGCGAACCGGTTTCCGGGAGAGCACGCCGGAATCAACCCATCGGGGCACCCGGTCCCCGGTCAGCGGCTTCCGCGGCGCACACGATGGTGGTTCCGCGCGGAACCGAACGGCATTTTTCAGTACGTTTCCCCCATCCGGGACGGCTAACACACCTTGTCGCGGTCCCGGTCGTTTCGTACGTCTACTCGAGGAGTTCCCATGCTGAAGAAGCTCGGTATCGTCGTGGCCGCCACGGCCGCTGGCGCTTTCCTGGCCGGCGGCGTCGCGGCCGCCGGTACGCCGGACCACCACGGTCACCACGGCCACGACCACAGCAGCCAGCTCGGCCTGCTGAACCTGAGCAACACCGACGCGCTGCACAACCTGAACGTCACCCCGGGCATCTGCGACAACAACGTCAACGTGCTGGGCGTCCAGGTCCCGGTCCAGAACTCCCTCAACGGCATCGGCGTGCCGATCCTGTCGCCGGGCGGGAGCGAGGCCAGCGGCGAGAACCCGGAGAACTGCGCGTCCGGGGCCATCGCCGACGGCGGCACCAGCCAGGACAACTGAGTCCCCGCGCCGCGGCCGCCCGTTGTGTGTGCGGAAGCCGGCCCTGGCGCGGAACCCGGCGTGGCGCCGGACGTCGTACTGCGTGCCCGGAACAGGGAGCGAGCTGCACACTCCGGTTCCCCGTCCCGGGCACGCCGCGGCGTCGGGTGTTCGCCGGCCAGGGTGGGGCCGGCCACGAGCCGGCCCCACTCCCGGCCGGCTACGGCTCCAGCTGTCCTTTGTGGACGGCTCCGACGACCCGCCCGTCGGACAGCAGCCAAGCCGCCTCGTGCCCACCGAGGCGCTCCGCGGCCGCGGCCCGGGTCTCACCGAGCCCGACGGCCGGCAGCGTGCCGCTGACGTACGCGGTGATCGGGTCGTCCGGCCCGGCGACGCCCGCGTCGACCGCCCGGCGGAGTTCGGCGATGTCCACCGCGCCCGTCACCTCCACGACCGACGGCGGTTCCGGTGACGGCCTGAGGCCGACCGGCCGGACCACGTGCCCCTCGGCCGAAGCGAGCGCTTCCGCGACCGTCGCCGTTTCCGGCAGGCCGGGCGCCGCCGCCGGCAGGGGACCGACGACTTCGGCGACCGTCGTTTCGCCCGCGTGCTCGACGGGCAGGCCGAGGCGGTCCAGCCACCCGTCGTCGTAGTACTTCGACAGGTACGACCGGCCGGAATCCGGGACCACGACGACGACCACGTCGTCCGGGGACAGCCCGGCGGCGACCCGCAGCGCCACCGCCACCGCGGTCCCGGCCGAAGCGCCCAGCAGCAGCCCCTCTTCCCGCGCCAGCCGCCGGGTGACCAGGATCGACTCCCGGTCGCCGACCGGCACGACCTGGTCGACGACGTCGAGGTGGTACGAGCGCGGCCACAGGTCCTCGGCGGTGTCCGGGTGCCGGTAGTGCCCGATGCTCTCGACCAGGTACGGGCTGCCGTCGCCGCCGGAGTAGACCGAGTGCTCGGGATCCGCGCCGACCACCCGCACCCGGCCGCCGCTGACCTCCTTCAGGTACGCGCCGGCGCCGCTGATCGTCCCGCCGGTGCCGATCCCGGCGACGAAATGGGTGAGCCGGCCGCCGGTCTGGCGCCAGATCTCGGGTCCGGTCGTCTCGCGGTGGGCGGCCGGGTTGGCCGGGTTGTCGTACTGGTCGGCGAGCCAGCCGCCGCGCTCCTCGGCGATCCGCCGGGCGAGCTGCCGGACGTGCGCCGGGTCTTCGCGCGGCACCGTCCCGGGCGTGGTCACCACCTCGGCGCCGTACGCGCGCAGGATCGCGATCTTCTCGCGGCTGGTCTTGTCGGGCACCACGACGGCCAGCCGGTACCCGAGCTGGGCGGCCACGATCGCCAGCCCGATGCCGGTGTTGCCCGACGTGCCTTCGACGATGAGCCCGCCGGGGGCGAGCGCGCCCGAGCGTTCCGCGTCGAGCACCATCGCCAGCGCCGCCCGGTCCTTGACGCTGCCGCCGGGGTTCAGGAACTCGGCCTTGACGTACACGCGCGGCCCGCCCGGCGGCGCGATCCGGGCCAGCCGGATCAGCGGGGTGCCGCCGATCGCGTCGAGCACGGAGTCGAACGCCTCGATTTCGGCGGGATCTTCGGCTGCCACGCGCGCTCCCTCGGGTCGGTCCTTCACAACTGTCCCTCGCCAGCGTGCCAGACCCCCCGTGTTGGCTAAGTGGGACATCGTCCCGTATGTTAACCGGGACAATGTCCCACTTGAAGAAATGAGCGGTCATGACGGTGACGTACGTACTGGTCCACGGGGCCTGGCACACCGGCCAGGCCTGGGCGCGGGTCGTCCCGCTGCTGGCGGCGAGCGGCCGGCGGGTGTTCACCCCGACGCTGACCGGCTACGGCGAGACCGCGCACCTGCTGAGTCCCGACGTCGGGCTCGGCACGCACACCGCCGACGTCGTGCGGCTGCTCGAAGACGAGGACCTGCGGGACGTCGTGCTGGTCGGGCACAGCTACGCCGGCCTGGTCATCTCCGCGGTGGCGAACCAGGTGCCCGAGCGCGTCGCGCGGCTGGTCTACCTCGACGCGATGGTGCCCACCCACGGCGAGAACGCGCTCGACGTCATGCCGGCCACGCGGACCATGCTCGGAGCGGACTGGCGGGTGCCCCCGCTGCCCGAGTTCCCCGCGCCGTTCGGGCTGTTCGGGGTCACCGATCCCGGCGACGTCGCGTGGGTGCGCACCATGCTGTCCGACCAGTCGATCCGCTGCCTCGAAGAGCCCGTCGCGATGGACCACCCCGCGCTCGCCGCGATCCCGCGCACTCATATCCACTGCACGGTGAAACCCGAAGGCTTCGACCGGCGCCCGGTGCCCGCCGTGCAGCCGAACGGCGAGCCCGCGGACGTGCGGGAGCTGGCCACCGGGCACGACTGCATGATCACCGCGCCCGCCGAGCTCGCCGGGATGCTGCTCGACCTTCGGGTTAGCATGCCGGTGTGACGGATTCCCGTGCGGCGGCCCCGCAACGCGCGGACGCTCGGCGCAACGCGTCGAACGTCCTCGAGGCCGCCGCCGCGGTGTTCGTGACGTCGGGGGTCGAGGCGCCGATCCGGGAGATCGCCGCGCGGGCCGGCGTGGGCACGGCGACCATCTACCGCCACTACCCGACCCGGGCGGACCTGATCCTCGCGGTGTACCGGCTGCAGGTGGAGTCCCTGGCCGAAGCCGGCCCGGCGTTGCTGGCGGCCGAGCCGGGACCGCACGATGCCCTGACGAAGTGGATCGACCGGTTCGTCGACTTCGTCATCACCAAGCAGGGGCTCGCGTCGGTGCTGCAGTCCGACGAAGCGTGCTACGACCCGCTGCACGCGTACTTCCTGGAGCGGCTCGGCCCGGTGTGCACCGAGCTGCTCGAGGCGGCCGCCGAGGCGGGGGAGATCAACCCGGGTCAGGACGCGTACGAACTGATGCGCGGTGTGGGAAGCCTCTGCGCGGGCAGCACGAAGGGCTACGACGCGCGCCACCTCGTGCGGCTGCTGGTGAACGGACTGGCGGTCCGGCGCCCCTGAGGCGGGGCGCCGGACCGGATCCGTCAACCGAAGTTCACGTCACTGCACCACATGTAGGTCTGGTCCTGGTGCGAAGCCTGCCAGATCGTGAACACGACGTGGTGTCCCCGGTACGAGCCGGACGTCTGGACGTTGAAGGTGATGTCCTTGGCGGGGGCGTACTTGCCGGTCTGGGTGATGAAGTCCAGGTTGCCCCACCCGAGGCGCTGGGTGGTCGGGTCGAACCCGTTCTTGCTGATGTAGACCCGGAGGTAGTCGGCGCCGTGGCTGGCCTGGTCGTACAGGTGCATCGAGAAACTGCTGCCGAGGCTGGTGGTGCGCCACGAGCCGGGGGTGTTCAGGGAGTTGTTGCGGGAAAGGGCGTTGCTGCAGAGCTGGCCGTCCGGGGTCGCGCCCTGGAAGTTGCCCTTGAGCCCGTCCCGCAGCGCGCTCATCCAGTTCCACATGGTGTCGGCGTTGGCCTGGAAAGCCTGCCAGCACATGGGGTCCTGCTGCTGCATGGCCGGGTTCGTGTGCTGGCTGCCCCAGTCCGACCAGCACTGGTAGGCGCGGGTGGCGGGGCCGACGATGGTGCCGTGCGCGGACGCCGCCGGGACCCAGACGAGCAGTCCGGCGAGGGTGCCGACGATCAGGGTGAGGACGCTCCGCCGGCGGGTGCCGGACCTGGAGCTGCTGCGCATACGCATGAATGGGCCTCCATTCTCGGGATGAGCGTGGTGATCCATGGGAGCGCTCCCAGCGTGCTCGGCAGCTTATCGGTCGTCCGGCAAAAGTTCAACCAACAGTAAAGCCGGATGGTGGGACTGTTCCTCCCGTCAGTGCTCGGTCGCGTCGAGCGGCCGGTCGTGGCGGCGCGGGGTGAGCGCGGTCAGCACGCCGGCGAGCGCGGTCGCGATCCCCAGGACGGCGAGCGCGCCCGGCAGCCCGCCGGCGCCCCCGCTGATCGCGGCCAGTGCGAGCGGGCAGGCGAACTCGCCGAGGAACAGCGCCCCCGTCCACAGGCCGGTGCCGCGGCCGCGCTGGTCGAACGAAAGCCGGTTGACCGCCCACGTCAGCAGGGTCGGCAGCAGCATGCCGGTGCCGAACCCGGTGAGCACCGCGCCGAGCGTGATGACGACCGGCGACGCCGTCGCGAACACCAGGAGCAGACCGGCGGCCGCGAAACCGAACTCGACCGGCAGCAGGACCCGGGGCGGCTTCCCGGCCAGGCGGCCGAACGCGATCGCCCCGCCGGCCGTGGCCAGCGACATGATCGCGGAGACCGCGCCGATCGCGCCGGTCGAGGCCACGCCGACGCCGGTGAGCACAAAGGACAGTTCGACGATGAGCGCGTAGAAGACGATCCCGCCGAAAAGCGTGACGAGACAAGGCGCCGCGAGCTGCCGCCAGGGGAGTTTCGCCAGGTGCCCGGGCGTGGACCGCCGCCGCGGCTGCCACAGCTTGAGCGCCATCGGGATCGCCAGGGGCGCGGCGACGACGTACAGCCAGAACGGCGTCCGCCAGCCCGACGCGCCGAGCACACCGCCGAGCGCCAGGAACACCGTCGCCGACAAGGTGGCGACCAGCGTCTGCAGGCCGAGGTACCGCGCCCGGCGCGCGCCGGACCAGTAGTCGCCGATCAACGTGGTGCAGCAGGTCATGATCGCGCCCTCGCACAGCCCGACCAGCACGCGGCTGGCGAGGATCGCGCCGAGTGAACCCAGGTAGAGCGGCGCCGTGCCGAACACGGAGTAGGCGAGCATCGCCAGCAGCAGCAGGCGTTTCCGGTCGATCCGGTCGGCGACGACGCCGGCGAACGGCGCCGTGAGCCCGATCAGCAGCGCCGGGGCGGTCAGCACGATCGGCACGAGCACCTCGGCGCCGGGCGTCGCGGCGAACGCCCGCGTCAGCTGCGGCAGCACCGGCGCGATGAGGACGGCGCCGAGCACGGACAGGCAGCTGCCGGCGAGCAGCAGGACCAACTGGACCAGCCCGGGGGAGCGGTCGGTGGACGAGGCGGCCGGTGACAGGTTCACGGCTGGGCTTTCGAACATTTCGGCACCTGAATTCCGTCGTTGGTCCAGGGAAGGTGCCGAAAGCATGAATTCCGCGGTGAGGGAGCGGAAATCACTTCTGGCGAAGCGCGGTATCAGCGCGGTGGATGCCCGGTGACGCCGGCGGCGATCCGCGTCAGCAGGTCGCGGAGGTACCGGTGCTCGGGATCGTGCTCGTACATCGGGTGCCACCAGACCGCCTCGAGCAGCGGGTCGGCGTCGAAGGGACAGGCCAGCGCCCGCACGTTCGTGTCGGCCGGGATGCGCTCGGCGAGCCGTCGCTGCAGCAGCGCGACCCGGCCGGTGCCGGCGACGAGGCCCGGGACGGTCAGGAAGTTCTCCGTGACGACCTGGACGTGCGGTTCGATGCCGAGCATCCGCATCTGCCGCACGACCGGGGTCGACGCGGTCGGGCTGTGGTAGGTGACCACCCACGGCATGGCCCGCAGCTGCTCCACCGTCAGCCCGTGCGCCACCGCCGGGTGCCCGGCGTCGACCAGGCAGACCCAGTCGTCGCGGTGGAGGTCCTGGTGCGGGAGGCCCTCGAGGAAGCCGTGTGGCAGGACCAGCAGGTCGATGCCGGTGAGTACCTGGCGGGCGTTGTCGACGACGGCCGGGGTGTTGGCGATGAACCGTACGCGCGCGCCGGGTGCCTCCTGGGCCAAGGCGGCGGCCAGCGGGGAGCCGAGGACCGCGACGCCGTAGTCGGTCATGGCGAGGGAGAACTCACGGGAGGTGGTCGCCGGGTCGAAGTCCGGCTCGGCGGCGAAGACGCGCTCCACGCCGTTCACCGCCGTTTGCACGCGGCCACGCAGCTGGACGGCCAGCGGGGTGGGGCGGTACTGGTTGCCGTGGCGGGCCAGCAGTTCGTCGCCGAAGTGCCGGCGCAGCCTCGCCAGCTGCGCGGAGACCGCGGGCTGGCTGAGGCCGATCTGCTTGGCGGCCCGGCTCACGCTGCGGTGTTCGAGCAACGCGTCGAGCGTCACCAGCAGATTCAGGTCCAGGCTCGCCAGGTTCACGACCTCAGGTTATCCATCGCGGTGATATCGCGCATAGGGTATTTCGTCTTCCCTGATGTCGCCCGGTACCGGACGGTGGGCGCATGGACCGCACCGATCCCGAAGCCGCGATCGCCGCCGCAGCCAAGCGCTGTTCCAACTGGGGCCGTTGGGGCGCCGACGACGTCCTCGGCACATTGAACTTCCTCGACGACGCCAAGCGCCGCGAAGGGGCCGCGCTCGTCCGGCGCGGCGCGAGTTTCCCGCTGGCCCAGCGGTTCGACGCGAACGGGCCGCAGAAAGGCTGGCGCCGCCGCACCAACCCGGTGCACACCATGCTCGACACCGGCCTGGACGCCGAGCGCGGCACCCAGGGCTTCCCGCACGGGATCGGCGGCGCGGACGACGTCGTGTTCATGCCGCTGCAGGCCTCGACCCAGTGGGACGGGCTCGGCCACATCTTCGACCACGGTGTCGCGTGGAACGGCCGGCGCGCCGGGGACGTCGTGACCAGCGAAGGCGACCAGGTCACCGGGATCGAGACGACAGCCGGCCGGATCGCCGGACGCGGTGTGCTGCTCGACGTCGGCCGTGCGCTCGGCACCGATGGCGAACTGCCGGACGGGTTCGCGATCACCGTCGCCCACCTCGAAGAAACCCAGGCGGCGCAAGGGGAAACCGCCCGGGTCGGCCGCGGCGACCTGCTCCTGGTGCGGACCGGCCGGCTCACCCGGGCTCGGCGCGACGGCTGGGGCGACTACGCCGGCGGGCCCGCCCCGGGCCTGTCGTTCACCACCGCGGACTGGCTGCACCGCACCGAAATCGCCGCGATCGCCACTGACACGTGGGGGTTCGAGGTCCGGCCCAACGAGTTCGACGACGCCTTCCAGCCGCTGCACCAGGTCGCGATCCCGCACCTCGGGCTGTTCCTCGGCGAGATGTGGGACCTCGACGCGCTCGCCGCGGACTGCGCGGAAGACGGCCGCTACGAGTTCTGGCTGACCGCCGACCCGCTGCCCGTGACCGGCGCGGTCGGCGCGCCCGTCGCCCCGATCGCCGTCAAGTGAGGAGTCCCCATGCCCGCCGTGCACACCGTCCTCGTGGTCGGCAGCGGCCTCGCCGGCGCCGCGACCGCGATCCACCTCGCCGGCCACGGCGTCGCGGTCGACCTCGTCGAGCTCAAGCCGGACGTCACCGCCCTCGGCTCCGGCATCACCCTGCAAGGCAACGCGTTGCGGGAACTCCGCGGGCTCGGCGTGTGGGAAAGCGTCCGGGAGAAGGGATACGGCTTCGACAGCGTGGGCCTGCGTGCCCCGGACGGCAGCCTGCTCGCGGAGTTCCCCGACGCCCGCACCGGCGGAGCCGACCTGCCGGCGGCGCTCGGCATGCCGCGCCCGGACCTGGCCCGGATCCTCGCCGAGCGCGCCGTCTCGGCCGGGGTGAAGGTGCGCTGGGGGTACACGGTCACCGCCGTCGCCCCGGACGGGAGCGTCACCTTCTCCGACGGCTCGACCGGCCACTACGACCTGGTCGTCGGTGCCGACGGGGTCCGCTCGGCCGTCCGGCGCCTGCTGGGCGTCGAGCGGGAGCCCCAGCCGACCGGGATGGGAATCTGGCGGGCGTCCGGGCCGCGTCCGGAGTCGGTGACACGCACCGAAATCTGTTACGGCGGCCCGAGCTACATCGCGGGGTTCTGCCCGACCGGCCCGGATTCCCTCTACGCCTACCTCGTCGAGGACGCCCAGGACCGCAGCGGCCTGTCACCCGGCGAGCAACTCGCGACCATGCGCGAACTCGCGGCGGCCTACCACGGGCCGTGGGACGACATCCGCGCCACGTTGACCGACCCGGCCCGGGTCAACTACACGTGGTTCGAGACGCACGTCCTGCCGCCGCCGTGGCACCGCGGCCGGGTCGTGCTCATCGGCGACGCCGCGCACTCCTGCCCGCCCACCCTCGCCCAGGGCGGCGCCCAGGCCCTCGAAGACGCCGCGGTGCTGACCGAGCTGCTGCTCGCGGCGGACACCCTCGACGATGATCTCTGGACCGCGTTCACCGAGCGCCGGTACGCGCGGGCGGCCGAGGTCGTCGCCGCGTCCGTCCAATTGGGACAGTGGCTTGTGGACCGCGTGCCCGGTGACGTCCCCGGGCTGATGGCCCGGATCGCCGCCCTCGTCACCCAGCCCGCCTGACCTTCCCTTCCGGAGGAGACCGAGATGATCACCCACCTGCGGCACGTCGACCTCGCCGTGCCGGACCTCGCCCGTCAGCGGGACTTCTACACCGGCGCGTGGGGCCTGAAGACCGAGCACACCGACTCCGGCGTCGCCTTCCTCGCCGCCGAGGGCTCGCCCGAGCAGTACGTCGTGCGGCTGCGCCAGGCCGGCGACAAGCGCATCGACCTGATCGCGTTCGGCGTCGCCACCGCGGCCGGCGTCGACACCCTCGCCGCCCGGCTGGCCACCGGCGGCGTCACCCTCGTCCACGAACCCCGCGCCCTGCACACCCCCGGCGGGGGCTACGGGTTCCGGTTCTTCGACAACGAAGGCCGGACCATCGAGATCAGCGCGGAGGTCGCGGTCCGCGCGCACCGCAAGATCGAGGCCGGCGAGTCCGTGCCGGTCCGCCTCTCCCACGTGGTGATCAACTCGGCGAACCCCGAAGCCACGCGGGCGTTCTACGAGAAGCACCTGGGGTTCCGGCTGTCGGACATCCTGACGCACCCGCGGATGGGCGAGATGATGTGGTTCCTGCGGGTGAACTCGTGGCACCACAGCATGGCCATCGCGCGCTGCCCGCACCCGTCGCTGCACCACGTGTCGTTCGAGCTGCGCGGCCTCGACGAGTACCTGCGCGGCACCGGCCGGCTGCTGCGCGCGGGCGTCGAGAAGATCTGGGGCCCGGGCCGGCACCTGGCGGGCAACAACACCTTCAGCTACTTCCTCGACCCGCACGGCAACACGGTGGAGTACACCACCGAGCTGGAGCACGTCGACGAGGACACCTGGCACCCGCACCTGTACGACTTCAGCGACCCCGAGGTGTCCGACCAGTGGGGCACGGCGAACGCGATGAACGAGTTCGTCGCGCGGCGGTCGTTCAACGACCCGGACCAGGGCCTGTTCGCGGCCCCGCCGGTCTGATGCGCCTCGCCACCTACGAGCACGGCGGAACCGTGCACGCGGGCGTCGTCTCCGGCGACGTCGTCCACGCGTTCCCGGCCGGGGTGACCGTGCTCGACCTGGTCCGCGGCGGGCCGGCCGTCCCCGGTGGCCCGGCGGTGCCGTTGGCCGAGGTGCGGCTGCTGCCGCCGCTCGAGCCGCCGAGCGTCCGGGACTTCGTCGCCTTCGAGGCGCACGTCGAGGCCATGGTCGCGCCCGGGTCCGTGCCACCGGAGTGGTACGAGGCGCCGACGTTCTACTTCACCAACCCGGCCGCCCTGATCGGCGCGCACGACGACGTGCCGATCCCGCCGGGCTCGCGGCGGTTCGACTTCGAGCTGGAGGTCGCCGCCGTCCTGGGCACCGACGGGATCTTCGGCTACACGATCCTCAACGACTGGTCCGCCCGCGACCTCCAGCGCCGCGAGATGAAGGTCAACCTCGGCCCCGCCAAGGGCAAGGATTCCGCCACGACGCTCGGCCCGTGGCTCGTCACGGCCGACGAACTCGAGTCCTACCGGGACACCGACGGCTTTCTCCGGCTGGACATGCGGGTCTCGGTCAACGGCGAGGAGGTCGGTCACGACCTGCTGTCCACCATGGGCTGGCCGTTCGAGGAACTGGCCGCCTACGCCGCCCGCGGCACCCGCACCCGGCCCGGCGACGTCCTGGGGTCCGGTACGTGCGGCAACGGCGGCTGCCTCGCCGAGTTGTGGAGTCGTGGCAGTACGCGTGCACCACTGCGGCCGGGCGACGTCGTGGAGATGACGGTCGAGGGCATCGGGACGATCCGGAACACGGTCGTCCCCGGCGTCGAGCTGCCGCCGGTCCGCCCGGCGCGACGGCGGTCGCGGTGACCGGCGAGGTCGTGGTCGTCACCGGCGCGGCCCAGGGCATCGGCGCGGCGACCGCGCGGCGGCTGGCCGCGGACGGCGCGAGGGTGCTCGGCGTCGACCGCGCCGGAGACCCCGGCCTGCCCGGCGTCGAGCACCACCGGTTCGACGTCACCGACGACGCCGGCTGGGCCGCACTCGCGGCGAGCCTGGAGCGGGTCGACGGGCTCGTCGCGACCGCGGGCGTCACCTGGCGGGCCCGGCTCGACGAGCTGGACGCCGCCGAGCTGGCCCACGTGCACGACGTCAACGTCGGCGGTGTGCTGCGCGCGGTGCGGGCGGTGGTGCCGCTGATGCCGGCCGGCGGGTCGATCGTCGTGACCGGGTCGGCCGCCGCGCTGACCGGGCACTACCCGGTCGCCTACACCGCGAGCAAGTGGGCGCTGCGCGGCTTCGTCAAAGCGGCTTGCCTCGAACTGGGCGGCCGCGGCATCCGCGTCAACGCCGTGCACCCCGGCTACATCGAAACCCCGATGACCGCCTCGGCGCCGCCAGGGTTCCGGGCCGCGAACGTCGCCGAGACCCCGCTCGGCCGCACCGGGACCGCCGAGGAGGTCGCCGCGCTCGTCGCGTTCCTGATCGGCGACGCGGCCTCCTTCATCTCCGGTGCCGACATCCCCGTCGACGGCGGCCTGACCGCGCACGGCGGTGTCAAGTCGATCAGCGAAGCCGCCCGAACCCGAAAGGACTTCCCGTGTTCGAATACTTCCCCGGCAACTACGTCTGGAACCTCGGCGTGGTCGCCGCGCTCAACAGCGGCGGGCTGATCGACGAGGTCGACCGCGCCTGCCGGCCCCTCCGCGAAGCCGCGGCCCGGGGTTCGGACGCCGGCACGCCGGACTTCCTGCGCGCGTGGACCGCGCTGACCGACCAGCTCGCCGGCCAAGCCGAAGAAGCCGAGAAGGCCGGCCACGCCCGCACCGCCGGCGAACTGTACTTCCGGGCCACGAACTACCTCTGCCAGGCCGAGCGCATGCTCGCCCACGCCGACCCGGACCGGCTGCCCACCTACCGCCGGGTCCTCGACCTCGCCCAGAAGTCGTTCGCCCTGCGCGATCCCGGTGTCTCCCGGGTGGCGATCCCGTACGAGGGCACGACCCTGCCGGCCTACTTCAGCTCCGCGGGCGCGTCGGCGCCGGTGGTGGTGCTGGTGAACGGCCTGGACTCGACCAAGGAGCACATGTACGGCTCGGGCCACTGGCGGGAGCTGGCCGCCCGCGGCGTCTCGTGCCTGATGCTCGACCAGCCCGGCACCGGGGAAGCGTTGCGGCTGCAGGGACTCACGGCCCGCATCGACGCCGAAGCCTGGGCGGGCGCGGCCGTGGACTGGCTCGAGACGCGGTCCGATGTGGACACCGCCCGGATCGGGATCGCCGGCTGGTCGCTCGGCGGCTACTACGCGCCCCGCGCGGCGGCGTTCGAGAAGCGGTTCGCGCTCTGCGTCGCCTGGGGCGCGAACCACAACTGGGGCGCGGTGCAGCGCCGGCGTCTCGAACGCGAAGGCGAGCGGCCCGTGCCGCACTACTGGGAGCACGTGCTGTGGGTGTGGGGCCACGACGACCTCGACGCGTTCATCGAGTTCGCCGACGGTGTCCACCTCGACGGCGTCGTCGAGAAGATCACGGTGCCGTTCCTGATCGCCCACGGTGAGCACGACCGGCAGATCCCGCTGGAGTATGCGCACCGGTCGTACGAGCAGGCGGTCAACTCGCCGCGGCGCGAGCTGCGGGTGTTCACCCCGGAGGAGGGCGCGACCGAGCACATCGGCCTCGACCACCTGCCCCACGTCAGCACGTACATCGCGGACTGGGTGGCCGACGCGTTCGCGGCCTCCGGGAACCGGTGATCTGTGCCAGGCTGGGGAGACAGACCCGGCCGAGAGGACCCCGATGCACCGCCTCACCGTGCTCTACCCGCCGCCCGCCGACGAAGCCCACTTCCGCGAGTACTACGTCCGGACGCACCTGCCGCTGGCCGAGAAGCTCCCGGGGCTGGTGTCGTGGCAGTACTCCTTCGACGTTGCTTCCCTCGCCGGTGAGAGCAAGTACTTCGCGGTCTTCCACGCGGACTTCGAGTCGGCCGAGGCCATGGCGGCGGCGCTCGGCTCGCCGGAGGGCAAGGCCGTGTCCGCCGACGTGCCGAACTACGCCTCCGGCGGCGTGGAGCTGATCCACTACCCGCTCAGCTGAACCCGCCCTCTTTCCCAGGCCGGTGATCGTCCGGTGCCGGCTCGGCGAGCGCGACGCGTTCCCCGAGCCGGTGCGCGGCCGGCACGGGCCGGTCGAGCGGTACGTCCGGCGGATGCTCGCCGGGCCGGACGACGTGCGGCCCGCCCGCCCTCGCCGCGTCACTCTCGGCAGTGGTGGGGAGCCGTCGCGCGGACCGGGGCTTCGAACAAGCCCGCGATGCGTGCGTAGCCGACCTCGTTCGGGTGGAACCAGTCGTCCGCGAGGGTGCCGCGGATCGGGCCCAGCGCCGGCCCTCGCAAGTCCGCCACGCGCACCTTCCCGTCCGCCGCCGCGGTGTCGATCAGCGCGTTGACCGCCCGGGCCGCCGCGTTGCGCCTCGGCAGCGTCGCCACCACCGAGCGGCCCGGCGGGAGCTCCTCCAGCAGCCGGGCGAACCCGTCCGCGACCCCGCGGCGCCGGGACCGCGTCAGCATGTCGTTGGCCCCCACGAGAACCGTCACCAAGGCCGCCCGCGCGGGCAGCCGGGGGAGCTGGTCCTCGAGGACGTCCGCGACCCGGGCCCCGGACGCCGACAGGTTCAGCACCGCGAACGGCGCTCCCAGGCGGGCGTTCAGCTGCGGGACCCAGCCCCCCGTGACGGTGCCCGCGCCGATGCCCTGCGTCATCGAGTCGCCGAGCGCCACCCACAGCGGCCGGTCCGAGGCGAGCGCCGCCCGGCCCGCTTCCTCCCACGCCCGCGCGAACGGCTCCTTCTGCGCCCGGACCCGCCCGATTCCGGGCAGTACGACGGCGGCGGCGTCGAGCACCCGGCTCGTCCACGTCGGCACGCGCACCCCTCCTGATCCCGTTTCCCCGGCATTCGGAGCCGGTCGCGCATCGGTTTGGCAGCGGTTCGACCGGGTAAGCGGAGAACCCCACGGACCGAAGGAGTGGCCGATGCCCGCGTTGACCCGCGTTCTCGGAGCGGTGACCGCCGCCTACAGCGTCACGATCATCGCCGCACCGCGCGTGCTGGCCAAACCCTGCGGCCTGACGACGCCGGCCGGCGAGGTCACCGCCGCCGTGCGGACGCTCACCGCGGGCATCGGCGCCCGCGACGCGGCGATCGGCCTCGCGATGGTGTTCGCCCCCGTCGGGAAGCCCCTGCGGGTCGCGCTCGCCGCCCGGGTGGCGTCCGACGCCGCCGACGCGGTCGTCTTCGGGACGAACCTGCCCGACCGGTCCGCCCGCCGGAAGGTCGCCGCGTTCGCCACGACGTGGGCCGCGCTGTGCGCCGCCTCGGCCCTTTTCCGGTGACCGGCTAGCCCGCCGCCGTATCATCGCCCTCCGGGACAGCGCCGCCGACGGAGGGGGAGCCGACCATGGCCCGGCTGGATCGCGACCGCACCCCGGCGCTGTTCGCGGTGACGACGTCCGTGCTGAGCGGCGTCATCCTGGCCGTGCTCACCAAGGCGCTGCAAGCCGGGATCTCGGCCGGCGCCACGGTGCTGTGGTCCGCCGTGGTGTCCGCCGTCGTCGCCGGGATCTTCTGGGTCGCGCTGCGGCGCACCCGGAAGCGCTCCGCCGCGGCGTTCATGATGACCTCGGCCTTCACCCAGAAGTACTACGTGGCCGATCTGGTGCAGCAGGTGCACAGCGCGCTCGACCGCAACGACGTCGACCTCGTCCTCCGCGTGCCGGACCTGGACTACGACGCCGGCGCGCAGGCACACCACCTGCGCCGCGTCCTCAGCCGGAAGGACGCCTACATCGGCGGCATCATCATCGCCGGCGAAGTGCTCCGGCTGCGTGAGGACCTGGCGACGTTCTGCCGGGAATCCCGCCTGCCTGTCGTCTTCGCCGATCTCGAGCCCTTTCCCAGTGAAGCCGAATACCCGGCCAAGACCGCGTTCATCGGCTACGACACCGGCGAACTCGGGGAGCTGGCCGGGAACTGGCTGGTCAAGCGGCTGCGCGGGAGGCCCGGCCCACGCGTGCTGATCGTCGCCAGCCGGGAACACGACAGCCGGCAGCAGCGCTGCGAAAAAGCGCTGCGCGCCGCGCTGGCCGATGTCGAGATCACCGTCGACGACCGGTGCGACTTCGTGCGTTCACGCGCTTACAACGCGGTCCGGGCCCACCTCCGGCAGCTGCCCGCGGACGGGCGTCTCGACGCGATCTTCTGCACCAACGACGAGATGGCGCTGGGCGCGGTCGACGCCCTCCTGGCCACTCCGTCGGCGGCCACCCGCGAGACGGTCGTGGTCGGCATCGACGGCGTCCTCGAAGCCCGGACGTTGATCGACACCGGCGGCAGCGCGCTGCGGGCCACCGTCGTCCAGGACACGCACCGCCTCGCCGTGGGCGCCGTCGACCTGCTGGTCAAGATGCACCGCGGCCACACCGTGCCCCGCCGGACGATCCTGGACGCCGGGCTGTACGAGGCTCGCTGAGCTCAGGCCGCGAGCGCCAGGAGGCTTTCCGCGGTCTCGGCGATGGTGTCGGCGATCGGCCGCGGCGACCAGCCCAGCACCCGCCGGGCCTTCTCCGCGGACGCGTCGTGGTTCCGGCCCAGCTGGGGACCGAGGACGCGCAGCCCGGGGTTGACGCGCGCGAGGACCCGCGCGGTCCACACCGGCAGTTCTCGCGTCGGGACCTTCGCCGCCCGATCGCCCAGCCGGGAGCGCAGGATCGCCGCGATCTCGCGCACCCACAGGCTGTGCCCGGAGATCGCCAGGAACCGCTCGCCCGCCGCGGCCGGGTCGGTCATCGCGCGCAGGTGCAGGTCCGCGACGTCGCGCACGTCCACGTAGCCCATGGCGAACTTCGGCAGCGCGGGCATCGCCCCGTCCAGCATCCGCTTCACCAGTCCGAGCGACGGCGAGTAGTCCGGGCCCAGCACCGGCCCGAGCACCCCCACCGGGTTCACGACGGCCAGCTCGATCCCGCCGTGCTCGGCGACGAACTGCCACGCCGCCTTTTCGGCCAGGGTCTTGGACTTCTGGTACGGCGCGACGCCGGCGTCGACGTCGGTCCAGTCTTCCTCGGTGAAGACCCGGGACTTCTCCGGGTGCCCCATTCCGATCGCGCCGAACGCCGACGTGAGCACGACTCGCTTCACCCCGGCCTCGCGCGTGGCCCGCAGCACGCGCAGGACGCCGTCGCGGGCGGGCGCGACCATGTCTTCGTCGCTCTGGGAGAGGGTGGTGAGCGTCGGCGAGGCGACGTGCAGCACGTAGTCGCACCCTTCGACGGCCTCGCGCCAGCCGGCGTCCTGCCGCAGCTCCGCCTGCAGGACGGTCAGTTTCGCGTCCGCGGGCGCTCCACCGGCGTGCAGCATCGCCCGCACCGCGGGCTCCTTCTTCAGGTCGCGCACCGTCGTGCGGACCGTGTGCCCGTCGGCCAGGAGCGCCAGCGCGCACCAGCTGCCGAGGTAGCCGGAACCGCCGGTGACCAGTACTTCAGCCATGGAAAACCTCGCAAAGTCGGGAGTAGGAGCTGGCGTGGCCCGGGCCGCTCGCCTATGGTTCTGGAGACGTCTCCACATAAAGTAATGGAGACCTCTCCGGATAGCAAGGAGGCCCATGGTCCGCTCGGACGCCCGGGAGAACCGGGCGCGCATCCTGCAGGTCGCGCGCGAGGCGTTCACTGAAGGGGGTGACGTCTCGATGAACCGGATCGCGCAGCTCGCCGGTGTCGGGCCCGGCACGCTCTACCGCAACTTCCCGACCCGCGAGGCGCTCGTGCTGGCCATCTACCAGCACGAAGTCGACCGGCTCCTCGAGTCGGTCGAGGAGCTGCTCGCGAAGCGGCCGCCGCTGGAGGCGCTGCGGGACTGGACGGTCGACCTGGTGGCGGCCATGCGGAAGAAGCACGGCCTCGGCGACGCGCTCAGCCCCGGCGCGCACCAGGCGATCACCGAGCAGACCTACGGCCCGGTCATCGCCGCCATCACCCGGCTGCTCGACGCGGGCAAAGCCGACGGCACCATCCGCGCCGACGCCGACCCCCGCGACTTCCTGCAGCTCACCGGTGCCCTCTGGCGGGCCGCCCTGGGCCCGGAGGACCGGTCGGCGTCGATGCTCGCCCTCATCCTGGACGGTTTGAGCGCCCGTCGGCGGTGAGCGCACGGCCCTCGGCGAAGAAGGCGGCGATCGCGGAACCGCCGCCGAGGTCGGCGACCGGACGGGCGGCGCCGAAGGGCGCGTTCCAGAACTCGCCGTGCCGCGGCGTGAACGGGCCGACGTAGGCGTAGGGCTCGCCGAGGTGGCCGTCGCCGGGGGAGACGCCGTAGTTCACCTCGTCGAGGGCGATCGCGACGTCGAAGTGCTCCGGCCACAGGATCGGCACCGACCCGGGCGCGAACTCGCGCAGCGCGCGGTCGCCGTCGGCGAAGGCCTGGAGAAGCAGCTTCAGCGCGTCGGCGGCGAAGACGATCGTCTCGTCCGGCCGGATGCCGGGACCGCCGGAGTAGACGCCCACGGGTGCACCCGCCTCGAGCCCCGCCTCCGCCCCCACATCGGCGTACGTGCGCCCGGCGAGCCGCACGCGGGTGCCGCCGGCCAGGAGCTCGTCCCCTTCGACGCGCAACGCGGGTTCGGCGGCCGTCGCGAACCCACCGTCGGCCACGGCCAGGTCGATGCGCCCGGTCGCGCGGTGCTGCGGGCCCGCGAGCAGCAGCTCGGCCACGCCGTGCAGCGACCGTCGCGTCGGTTCCCAGTCCATCCGAACTCCTCGTGTAACGCCCGGGAGGGTTCCGGGCACTGAGCCTGCCGTCACCGCAGTGTCCCCGAACCCAGGAGGCGTTACATGGCGGAGTGGCATCGGGTGGATCCCGCCGACGTACCCGCGGACGGCCGGGTCCGCAGCGTCACCGTGGCCGGGCGCAGCGTCGCGCTGTCGCGGTGCGGCGCCCGGCTCGGCGCGCTGGAGAACCACTGCCCGCACCAGGGCGGCCCGCTCGGCGAGGGCTCGATCGAGAAGGGCTGGCTGCGCTGCCCCTGGCACGGCTACGACTACGACCCGGTCACCGGCGAGTCGCCCGGTGGGTTCGGCGACGCGGTGCCGACCTACCCGGTCGAGGAACGCGCGGACGGCGTCTTCGTCCGGCTGCCGGAACCGGCGCCCGCGGTGCGGACGGTGGCCGACGTCCTGGTCGAGACACTCGTCGCCTGGGGCGTGCGGCACGTGTTCGGCATGGTCGGGCATTCGAACCTCGGGTTCGCCGAGGCCCTGCGCCGCGCCGAAGCCCGCGGCGAGCTGACGTACGTCGGGATCCGGCACGAGGGCGCGGCGGCGTTCGCGGCGAGCGCGTACGGCAAGCTCACCGGCCGGCCCGCGGCGTGCTTCGCGATCGCCGGGCCGGGCTCGACGAACCTGCTCACCGGCCTCTACGACGCCAAGCTCGACGGCGCGCCGGTGCTCGCGATCTCCGGGCAGGTGCCGTCGAAGGTGCTCGGCCGGGGCGCGTTCCAGGACGTCGACCTCTCCACGGTGTTCCGCGACGTCGCCGTGTCCACCACGACCGTCCACAGTGGAAGCGACCACGCCGAGCTCGCGGCGCTCGCGGTCAAGCACGCGCTCGACCGGCGGGGCGTGGCGCACCTGGTGCTGCCGGACGAGGTCCAGGCGCAGCCGAGCGACGCGCCGGCGGCCACCCCGGAGGGCCGGCGCGCGGGCCGGGGCGGGCGACCGGACGCCGCCGCCGTCACCGTGGCCGCCGCGCTCGTGCGGGACGCTCGCCGGCCGGTGTTCGTCGTGGGACACGGCGCCCGCGGCGCGGCCGCCGAGGTCACGGCGCTGGCCGAACGCCTCGGCGCGCCGGTGCTCACCACGTTCAAGGCGAAGGGCCTGGTGCCCGACACCCACCCGCTCGGGGCGGGCGTGCTGGGCCGCAGCGGGACGCCGGTGGCCAGCTGGCTGATGAACGAAGCCGACCTGATCGTCGCGGTCGGCGCGTCCTTCAGCAACCACACCGGCATCGCCGCCTACAAGCCGATCCTGCAGCTCGACGACGACCCGGGCGCGATCGGCCGGTTCGACGCGGTCACCGCGTCGCTGCTCGGCGACGCCCGGCTCGCCCTCGACGCGCTCGCGGCCGAACTGGGGGAGGCGAAGGCCGAAGACCAGCGGGCCGACGTCGCCGCCCGCTGGGCGATCTGGCGTGCGGAGAAGGCCCGCCGGGTGGCCGACGACCGCGGCCGCGGGGTCTCGGCCGCGGCGGTCTTCGACGCGTTGTCGCGCCACCTGCCCGAGGACGCGGTGGTCGCCGTGGACGTCGGCAACCACGCCTACTCGCTGGGCCGCTACCTGGAGTCGAAGGGCCAGCCGGTGCTGATGTCGGGTTACCTCGGTTCGATCGGCTTCGGCTACCCGGCGGCCCTCGGCGCCTGGGCGGCGGCGCCGGAGCGGCCGGTCGTGGCCGTCACCGGCGACGGCGGGTTCGGCCAGTACGCGACCGAGCTGACCACGGCCGTGAAGTACGGCATCCCGGTGAAGCACGTGCTGCTGAACAACAACGCGCTCGGCAAGATCAGCAAGGAGCAGCTCGCCGGGGACTACCCGGTGTGGCAGACGTCGCTGGTCAACCCGGACTGGGCCGCGTACGCGGAACTGTGTGGTGCCAAAGGCATCCGCGTCACCGCGCGCGAGCAGCTGGACGACGCCATGACCGCGCTCTTCGCCGCCGAAGGCCCCACCCTGCTCTGCGTCGAACAGGACGCCGAACTCCTCTGAAAGGGACGACCATGCCGAGCTACGACGACCTGCGCGCCCTGTTCCTCAACGGCACCCTCAAGCGCTCGCCCGAGCCCAGCAACACCGACGGCCTGATCGACGTCAGCCGCGGGATCATGGAGAAGAACGGCGTGCGGGTCGAGGTGCTGCGCGCGATCGACCACGACATCGCCACCGGCGTCTGGCCGGACATGACCGAACACGGCTGGGCCACCGACGCCTGGCCGGCCATCTACGAAAAGGTGATGGCGGCGGACATCCTGGTGCTCGCCGGGCCGATCTGGCTGGGGGACAACAGTTCCGTCACGAAACAGGTTATCGAGCGGCTCTACGCCTGCTCGCACCTGCTCAACGACGCCGGCCAGTACGCCTACTACGGCCGCGTCGGCGGCTGCCTGATCACCGGCAACGAAGACGGCGTCAAGCACTGCGCCATGAACGTCCTCTACAGCCTCCAGCACCTCGGGTACACGATCCCGCCCCAGGCGGACGCGGGCTGGATCGGCGAGGCGGGCCCGGGACCGTCCTACCTGGACCCGGGCTCCGGTGGCCCGGAGAACGACTTCACCAACCGCAACACCACGTTCATGACGTGGAACCTGCTGCACCTGGCGCGGATGCTGAAGGACGCGGGCGGCATCCCGGCGCACGGCAACCAGCGCAGCGAGTGGGACGCCGGCTGCCGCTTCGACTTCACCAACCCCGAATACCGCTGAGTCATGCCGGGCGTCGGCTTCGTCAACCTGTTCGCGGTCGCGGCCATCGCGCTCGCCGCGCCGCTGCTGCTCGGCCTCGCGCCGAAGCTGCGCGTGCCGGCCGTGGTGCTGGAGATCGTGGCCGGGATCGCGCTCGGGCCGTCCGGGCTCGGCTGGATCGAGCCGGACCTGCCGGTGCAGATCGTCGCCCTGCTCGGGCTCGCCTTCCTGCTTTTCCTGGCGGGACTGGAGATCGACGTCCACCGGCTGCGCGGCCGGGCCCTGCGGGTGGCGCTGCTGGGCTACGTCCTCACGCTGGCGCTCGGGCTCGCCGCGGGCGCGGGCTTCGCCGCCGCGGGGTGGGTGCAGAGCCCGCTGCTGATCGCGGTGGCGCTGTCGGCGACCTCGCTCGGCCTGGTCGTACCGGTGCTCAAGGACGCCGGGCAGGCCGAAGGCGGCTTGGGGCAGGCGGTCATCGCCGCCTCGTCGGTGGCCGACTTCGCCGCCGTTCTGCTGGTCTCGTTGCTGTTCTCGGCCTCCGGCGGCAGCACCGGCTCGCGGCTGGTGCTGCTCGTCGCGTTCGCGGGACTGGTCGTCGTGACCGCCGTCGCGGTCGCGCTGGCCGGCCGGTCGCGCCGGCTCGGCGCGACCTTGCTGCTGCTGCAGGACACCACGGCCGAGATCCGGGTCCGCGCGGCCGTGGTGCTGCTGGTCGCGTTCGTCGCGCTGGCCGAAACTTTCGGCCTGGAAAGCATTCTCGGCGCTTTCCTCGCGGGCGCGGTGGTCGGCCTGCTCGACCGCGACTCGGCGTCGCACCCGCGGTTCCGGGTCAAGCTCGACGCCATCGGGTACGGCTTCCTGGTGCCGGTCTTCTTCGTCACCAGCGGTCTGCGGCTCGACCTGTCCGGGCTGCTCGCCGACGCGGCCGCACTCGCCCGGGTCCCGCTGTTCCTGGTCGCGCTGCTGCTCGCGCGCGGCGTCCCGGCGTTGCTGTTCGCGCGGGAATTCGGGGCCCGGCAAGCGATCGCGGCCGGGCTGCTGCAGGCGACGTCGCTGCCGTTCCTGGTCACCGCCACCCAGATCGGGGTCCTCACCGGGCTGATGACCCCGGTGACCGCGGCCGCGCTCGTGTGCGCCGGCCTGCTTTCGGTGCTGCTGTTCCCCGCCGGGGCGCTGTCGCTGCTGCGGTCCCGGGACCGGGTGGCCGTAAGATGACCGTCACCTGTTTCGCGCGTTTTCGCGGCTATATTCGGCTGGTGAGCGCGCTTCCGCCGGACACCGAACTCGTCGCCGCGCTGCGCGGCGGGGACGACGGCACCTTCGCCGCCGTCCTCGACGCGTGGTCGGCGCCGATGCTGCGGCTGGCCCGCTCGTTCGTCTCCACCCACGCGTCCGCCGAAGAAGTCGTCCAGGACACGTGGCTCGCCGTGGTCAAGAGCCTCGACGCGTTCGAGGGCCGCTCGGCGTTCAAGACGTGGGTCTACCGGATCCTGGTCAACACGGCCAAGAAACGCGGCGCCGCCGAACACCGCTGCATCCCCTGGGCCAGCCTCGCGCCCGACGGCGAAGACCGCGGTCCCACCGTCGACCCGGCCCGGTTCCGCGGCCCGGACGACCCCTACCCCGGTGGCTGGCGGCAGTTCCCCGCCGGCTGGCCGTCGCCGGAAAACACCGCCCTGGCGCTGGAAGTCCGGGAGGTGATCGCCGGCGCGCTCGACGAGCTGCCCGCCCGCCAGCGCGCCGTCATCAGCCTCCGCGACGTCGCCGACCACAGCGCCGACGAGGTCTGCGCGCTGCTCGAGATCACCGCGGCCAACCAGCGGGTGCTCCTGCACCGCGCGCGGGCGGTGGTCCGCGAGCGGCTCGCGGAATACCTGGGTGCCGAGGGGAAACCGGCATGACGTGCGAAGAGTTCGTCGAACTCGTCACCGCCTTCCTCGACGGAGCGCTCGATCGGGAGACCGAAGCCCGTTTCGTCGAGCACCTGGCGCTGTGCGAGGGGTGCGAAACCTACCTCGACCAGTTCCGCACCACGATCGCGGAACTCGGCTCGCTCCCGGCCGAAACCCTTTCGGCCGGGGTCCGCGACAGCGTCCTCGACGCCTTCCGCGATTGGCACGCCCGATGACCACCACGCCACGACAGTCCTCTGCAGACCCTTCCGCCGATCGCGTCCGGCCCGCCACCCGGGTGCTCGCCCTCGTGATCGTGCCGTTCCTGATCGCGGCGTTCGTGCTCTGCTACCTGCTGCCGACCCGGACGCTCGAACTGTTCGCCTGGGGGATCAAGCCGCCGCTCACCGCGATGCTGCTGGCCGCGGTCTACCTCGGGGGCGCGTTCTTCTTCGCCCGCGTGGCGGCGGCGAAGCGGTGGTCGGAGGTCGCGCTCGGATTCCCGCCGGTGGCGCTGTTCGCGTCCCTGCTCGGCGTCACGACGGTGCTGCACTGGGACCGGTTCACCCACGGCCACGTCTCGTTCGTCGCGTGGGCCGCGCTGTACTTCGCCGCACCCGTCTTCGTGGTGGTGATCGCGGCCGCGAACGCCCGGGCGGCCCGCGGCGCGGTCGTCGCCCCGGATCCCCGGCTGCCGTCGGCCGTCCGGATCGTGCTCGGCGTGACCGGGCTGGCCGAGCTGGTGGTGGCGGCCGGCCTGTTCGCCCGGCCGGCCGAGGTGGGCGCGCTGTGGCCGTGGGCGGTCACGCCGCTGACCGCGCGCACCTTGGCCGCGGTGTACGCCCTCGGCCTGGCCAACGTGCTCGTCGCTATGGACGGCCGGGCGTCGCGGGTGCGGCTGCAGCTCGAGGTGCAGACGGTCATGCTCACCCTCATCGCGATCGCGGTCGTCCTGCGGCGAGGAGACTTCGCCGCCGGTCCCGGCGCGGCCTACGGTTTCGCCGCGGTCGTCGTCGCCGAACTGGCGGTGCTCGTCGCCGGGCTGATCGGGATCTCCCGGAGCCGCTCCGGGAGGCGCGCGGCCAGGTGGTCGATCAGCTCGGCGACCCGGCGGGGTACGTGGACGTCGTCGGCGAGGAGGGCGTAGACGTCCGCGGGCGGGGTCGGTACCCCGGGCAGCACCCGGACCAGCGCGCCACTGTCCAAATCGGACCGGATCTGCCACTCCGAGCGCATCGCGATGCCGTGGCCCGCCAACGCCCAGGCGGTCACGACGTCGCCGTCGTTGCTCGACAGGCTGCCGCGCACGCGCACCTGGCGCGGGTTGGCCGCGGAGCCGAACCGCCACACCGCGAAGTCGCCCTCGTTCTCCCGCAGCACGATGCAGTCGTGGCCGGTCAGGTCCTCGAGCCGCTCCGGTGTACCGCGGCGCTCCAAATAGGACGGTGCCGCGCACGGCACCCGGCGGTTGCGCGCCAGCCGCCGCATCCGCAGCGTCGAGTCCGGTGGCACGCCCACGTGCACGGCCAGGTCGAACTCGCGCCGGTGCGGCCGCAGCGGCAGCGCCGACGTGTGAAGCCGGACGCGCACCCGCGGGTGCAGCGCGGTGAACTCGCCGACGAGCGGCGCGACATGGGCGCGGCCGAACCCGAGGGTCGCCTGGACGACGATCGAACCGCGCAGGTCGCCGGTGCGGTGGCTGACGAGGTCGTCGAGTTCGCGGACCTGGTCGAGGATTTCCGCGACGCGCGCGGCGTACAGCTCGCCTTCGGACGTCAGCGTGAGCCGGCGCGTCCCGCGGTGCACCAGGCGGACGTCGAGTCGTTGTTCCAGGGCCTTGAGGCGCTTGCTCACCACGGGCAGGGACACGTCCAGCTCGCGGGCGGCCGCGGTGAGCGTCTCGCGGCCGGCCACCACGTGGAAGAAGGCGAGGTCGTCCAGTCTTTCCATGGGGGAAAGGATAGGTTGCCGCCGCCGGTCTTGCCCGGCCTGTGCGGCACCGGCCACAGTGGAGGTTCCCGACTCCGAGGAGCCTCCGTTGACCCACCGCTACCGCATCGCGGTCATCCCCGGCGACGGCATCGGCCGCGAGGTCGTGCCGGAAGGACTGCGCTGCCTGCGAGCCGCCGCCGACCGGCACGGCTTCGCCCTCGACACCACCGAATTCGGGTTCGCCTCCGCCGACTATTGGCTCGAGCACGGCGAAATGCTGCCGCCGGACTGGCGCGAGCAGCTCGCCGGGTTCGACGCGCTCTTCTTCGGCGCGGTGGGGTGGCCGGACGTGGTGCCCGACCACGTTTCGCTGTGGGGCAGCCTGCTCAAGGTCCGCCGGGGCTTCGACCAGTACGTCAACCTCCGGCCGGTCCGGCTGCTGCGCGGCGTGCGCGCGCCGCTGCGCGACCACGAGCCGGGCGACATCGACTTCCTGGTCGTCCGGGAGAACACCGAGGGCGAGTATTCGAGTGTCGGCGGCCGCGTTTTCGAAGGTACCGAACGGGAAACCGTGCTGCAGGAGACGGTGATGACCCGCGTCGGCGTCGACCGGGTGCTGAAGTACGCCTTCGAGCTGGCGCTCACCCGGCGCCGGCGCCTGACGTGGGCGACCAAGAGCAACGGGATCTCGATCTCGATGCCGTACTGGGACGAGCGCGCGGCCGCGATGGCGGCGAACTACCCCGGCGTGACCGCGGGCAAGGACCACATCGACATCCTGGCCGCGAAGTTCGTGCTCAGTCCGGAGAAGTACGACGTCGTGGTGGCGAGCAACCTCTTCGGCGACATCCTGTCCGACCTCGGCCCGGCCTGCACCGGCACGATCGGCATCGCCCCGAGCGCGAACATCAACCCGGACCGCACGTGGCCGAGCCTGTTCGAGCCGGTCCACGGGTCGGCGCCGGACATCGCGGGCCGCGGCATCGCCAACCCGATCGGCCAGATCTGGAGCGGGGCGATGATGCTGGACCACCTGGGCGAGCCCACCGCGGCGGCGGACGTGGTGGCCGCGATCGAGGGGGTGCTCGACGAGCGGCCGGACGTGCGGACCCCGGATCTCGGTGGGCAGGGGACCACGGAGGGCTTGGGGGTGGCGATCGCCGAGCGGATCGCCGGCCGGGCCTAGCCGGCCGGGCCGGCTGGCCGGGTCGGCCGGTCGCGATGCCGGGAGAGCCCAGCCTGAGCAGTCCCGGCCGCGACGACATGAATGAGTCATTCACGTCGTCCAGCGACATGAATGACTCATTCATGTCGCTGGACCAGCCTGGCCGGCCCGGCGGGTGGCCAAGCACCTCGCCGAGCGCGCCCCCCCGAGCTAGCCGGCCGGGGGAGTGGGGCCGGCCAGCAGGTCGCCGAGCCCGCCCCGCGCGTCCTCCAGCACGAGCGCCTCGGCCGCCGCCGAATCGCCCGCCCGGAGCGCGTGCACCAGCTGCCGGTGGGTCGTGTACCGGTCCAAGCCGAACGTCTCGTCCACGCTCACCCGCTCCAGCACCCGCGAGCGCCGCTCCGGGGAGGAGAACACGCGTGTCTGGTCGAGCAGCCGGACGAGGACCGGGTTGCCCGCGCACGACTCGACCACCGCGTTGAACCGCTGCACCGCGTCGAAGAGCCGGCCGACGTGCTTGGCCACCTCCTGGCCGGACTCGTGGCGCTGCTTGATGAGGATCAGCAGGTCGTCGGCTTCGTCGAGGATCGCGTCGAGCTGGTCCAGCTGCTCGGGCTTCGCGTGCCGCGCGGCGAAGCGGGCCACCATCCCGCGCAGGCCCACCTCGACCTCCGCGAGGTCCTGGACGGCGACGCCGCCGAACATCGCCACCTTGACCGTCCGGGGCCCGGCGCGTTCGAGGAGGCCGTCCTGCTCCAGGCGCCGGATGGCTTCGCGCACCGGCGTCGGGCTGACCGACAGCTGCTCGGCGAACCCGCGCTCGGTGACCTTCTGCCCCGGGCGCAGCTCGCCGGTGGTGATCGCGTCGCGGAGGGCGCGGTACACGCGGTCGGCCAGCGTGTCGGTCTGCAGTGCTTCGCCCATCATGCCGCACAGCCTACGGCAAAACTCATTTGCAACTATTGACCATCTTGCTATAGCAAAAGTACGGTGGCCGTCACGACCTACGGAAGGGGCCGACGATGACGTTGACCACCCCGCGCGTCCGGACCGGGCGCATCACGTTCTTCGTGGCCCTGGCCGTCTTCGCCCAGGAATCGACGTGGAACCTGTACGACTCGCAGGTGCCGCCGCTGCTGCGCGAGCACCTCGGCAGCGCCGCGCTCATCGGCGCGCTGATGGGGATGGACAACCTGCTCGGCATCTTCGTCCAGCCGTGGATGGGCAACCGTTCGGACGGCACCCGCACGGCGTGGGGCCGGCGCATCCCGTACCTCGTCGTCGGCATGCCGGTGGCGGCGCTGCTGTTCGTCCTCATCCCGCACGCCGCGGCGTCACTGCCGCTGCTGGTCCTCACGATGTTCGGCTACGCGCTGGTCGCGAACTCCTTCAAGCCGATCGCGGAATCGCTGCTGCCGGACTTCATCGCGCCCGAGCGGCGCAGCCGGGCCAACGCGGCGGTCAAGATCGCCTCCAGCATCACGGTGATCGTCGCCGCGCTGATCAGCCTCTTCCTCGTCGACGACTTCCCGAAGCTGTCGTTCGCGATCCCCGCCGTCCTGATGGTGGGCTCGGTGGCCGTGCTCGGCTGGAAGGTGCGGGACAGCCGGTCGCCGGCCTACCGGGCCGCGCTCGAGGAGGACCGGGCCGAGCCCGGCGAGGCTTCGCCGCGGGTGCGGATGCGTGACGTCCTGCTCGACATCGTGCGCGACGCCGATCGCAGCCGGCTGCTGGTCATCGCCGCCGTCTTCGCCTTCGGCAGCGCGTGGTTCGCCTCGCGGTCGCTGATCACCAACTACGGCATGGAGACCCTGGGGCTGTCCCGCGGTGACGCGGGCGGGCTGACGCTGCCCAGCGGGCTGGCCTTCCTCGTGGCCGCCTACCCGGTCGCCCTGCTCGCCGAGCGCTTCGGGCGGCTGCGGGTGATCCTCGCGGGGATGGCGGTGTTCGCCGCCGCGATGGTCCTGGGCACCGCGATCGCCACGCCCACCGGCGTCGTCGTGGCGATGTGCGTGGCGGCCGTGGGCGCGGCGGCGTTCATGGTCAACACCGCGGTCGTGCTGTGGAACCTCGCCCCGTCGGCCCGCGTGCTGGGCACCTACTCCGGCCTCTACACCGTCGGCTGGTCGGGCGGCGGGTTCGCCGGGCCGGCCCTGGTCGGCGGCATGGTCGACGTCACCGGGTGGCGGTACATGCTGCTCGACGTCGGGGTGGTCACCGCGGTCGCGGTGCTGCTCGTCGCCCGCGTCGCCGTGCTGCAGCGCCGCCGCACCGACGGACGTGTCCTGTGACGCGCGTCCTGATCACCACGGACTACCTGCGTCCCGGGGACGAGGTCGACGAGTACCTGCGCGCCGCCGGCCTGGAGCCCGTGTACTCGCCGAAGACCGGCCGGCGCGACCCGGAAGCCCTGGTCGCGGCCCTGGCCGGGATCGACGCCGCGCTGGTGGCCAACGAGCCGTTCACGGCCGGCGTGCTCGCCCGCACGCCGCGGCTGCGGGTCATCGTCCGGACCGGTGTCGGCTACGACTCCATCGACGTCGAAGCCGCGGCCCGCCAAGGCATCAGCGTGAGCAACCTGCCCGGCGTCAACGCGAACGCCGTGGCCGAGTACACGATGGGTCTGCTGCTCGCGGGCGCCCGGCGGCTCGTGCAGTCCGCCACCGGGGTGGCGGCCGGGGGCTGGCCGCGTGCGGAAGGGCGCGAGCTGCGCGGGTCGACGCTCGGGCTCATCGGCTACGGCGCTTCGGCGCGGGCCGTCGTCCCGCTGGCCCGCGCCTTCGGGATGACCGTCGTGTGCACCTCCCGCCTGCGCGGGCCGGGTGTCCGGTTCGTCGAGCTGCCCGAACTACTGTCCACTTCGGACTACGTGTCCGTCCACACGGCACTGACCGAGCGGACCCGGGGCCTGCTGGACGCGGTGGCCTTCAAGCAGATGAAGCCGACGGCCCTGCTGGTCAACACCGCTCGCGGCGCGATCGTCGACGAGGACGCGCTCGTCGCGGCCGTGCGCGTCGGGGAGATCGCGGGCGCGGCGCTCGACGTCGTGGGCGAAGAGCCGCTGCCCGCGGACAGCCCGCTGCGGGAGGTGGCCGGGATCGTCGTCTACTCGCACCTGGCCGGGCAGACCGCCGAAGCACGCCGGGCCGCCGGTCTGCGCGGCGCCGAAGAACTGGTCGCGGCCCTCGAAGGCCGGGCCCGGCACACCGTGAACGGAGAGGGATGAGGGACAGAGGGATGAGGGACATGGACAAGGTTCGCGTGCTGGCGCCGAGCGGGATGCTCGGCGCCGGCTGGGACCACGCGACGGTCGAACGCGGCATCGCCCTGGGCGCCGACGTCATCAGCATCGACGGCGGCTCGACCGACTCCGGCCCGTACTACCTCGGCGCCGCGACGGCGAAGACGACGGCCAAGGCGGTGGCGCGCGACCTGCGCAGCCTGTTCACGGCGGCGGCCGGTGCCGGGATCCCGGTCATCGTGGGCTCGTGCGGCACCAGCGGGACGGACGCCGGCGTCGACTGGGTCGCCGGGATCGCCGCGGAGGTGCTGGCGGAGGAGGGCTTGGACCTCCAGGTGGCGCGGATCTACAGCGAGCAGGACGCCACCGGCCTGAAGGAGTACCTGGACCGCGTCCACCCGTTGCCGCCCTTGGGAAATCTCGACGCGGAGACCCTCGAAAGCTGCACGCACATCGTCGGCGCGATGGGGCACGAGCCGATCGTCGAGGCGCTGCGCGCGGGAGCCCAGGTCGTGCTCGCCGGCCGCGCGACCGACACGGCGGTCGCGGCCGCCTACCCGCTGATGGTGGGCATGCCGGCCGGCCCGACCTGGCACGCCGCCAAGATCATCGAATGCGGCGGCCAGTGCACCAGCAACCCGCGCGCCGGCGGGGTACTGGCCACGATCGACGCCGACGGGTTCACCATCGAGCCGCTCGACCCGGCGTCGGCGTGCACGCCGATCTCGGTGGCCGCGCACATGCTCTACGAGACCGCGAACCCGTTTGAGATGCGCGAACCCGACGGCACCCTCGACGTCCGCGACGCCGAGTACACCGCCGTCGACGACCGGATCGTCCGCGTCACCGGGTCGAAGTTCCACCACGCCGCCCAGCACACGATCAAGCTGGAGGGCGCGCGGATCACCGGGTACGAAACGATGTCGTTCTCGGCGATCCGGGACCCGCTGGTCCTCGCCGACATCGACACCTGGGCGGAGCTGATGCGCACGCTGATCACGCAGCGGGTCGGCCAGACCCTCGGCCTCACCGACGGCGAATACGCGTTCGACCTGCGCCTGTACGGCCACAACGCGGTGCTGGGCGAGCTGGAGCCCGAGAGCGGGCCGCCGCGCGAGGTGGGCGTGATGCTGCTGGTCAACGCGCCCGACCAGGCGACCGCGACGGCGGTGGCGAAGGTGGCCAACCCGCTGATGCTGCACCTGCCGACGCCGTCGATGGACTACCTGCCGAGCTTCGCGTTCGCGTCGTCGCCAGCGGAGGTGGAGCGCGGCGCGGCGTACGAGTTCGTGCTGAACCACGTCGTGGACTGCGCGCCGCTGGAGCTGTTCCGCATCGAGACCGGGGAGACCACCGATGCCTGAGACCACTTTGGCGGACCTGGCCCACGAAGTCCGGTCGAAGAACGCGGGCCCGTTCTGGGTCACGATGGAGCTGTTCCTGCGCGACGCCGACGGCTATCGCATCGCAGCGGACGAGACGTTCCTGAACGAGCGGGTGATCGCGTCGCTGTACCGCGTCGATCCGGACACGATCCGGATTTTCCGGATCCCGTCGCTCAACGTCGTCAAGATCTCCTTCCCCCGCCCGGTCAGCCAGGGCTCGCTGCGCGACCGCGACATGCACGCGGGCCAGCACCACGTGCCCCTCGCGCGGCTGGTGGTGCCGTGAGCTAGACCGGGTCGGCGGTGTACTCGACCCCGACGACGAGGTCCTGCAGCCCGGCCAGGTCGGCGCCCGGGTCGGGCGTGAGCGTGAACCGCCACGGCTGCTCGACCGGTTCCCCGAGAACGGCGTTGAGGGGCTGGTCCGGCGTCGGGCTGCCGGGCAGGCGGAGGGGTTCGCCGTTGGAGAGCGCGGTCCCGGCGTCGAACGTGAACGCCGCGGTCGCGCCGGCGAGGTCCAGCGTGCCGGTGACCGTGGGGCCGGTGCTGCCCGGCAGCGCGAGCAGGACGTTGGCGATCCGGCGGTTCCCTTCCTCGGCGGGATAAGGGATCTTGGCGAGGTCGAGTTCGACCTGCCCGCCGCCGCCGGCCTTGACGGCGGCCAGTGCGGCCGGGGCGAACCGGGCCGCGGAGACCAGCAGCAGCCGGCGGGGTGCGGGCGCCGCCGGGGTGCGGCGGAGGGCGTCGGAGAAGCGGGCGAGCCCGTCGATCCGCAGGACGACGTCGGTGATCGTGTCCCACGCGGTGGCGCTCGCTTCGCGGTCGAGGTGCAGCGTCCAGCCGGTGTCGAGGCCGATGCCCTCGAACGGGCCGAGCACGTCGTGGCCCTCGGGGACCGGCGTGCCGCTTTCGGAGACGGCGATCGCGTCGGCGAACCGCAGCAGCGGGCGCGTGGTGAGGGTTTCGTCCACACTGGCCTGCGAAACGCCGTGGTTGACCAGGGTGCCGCGGACGCGGCGGCCGGCGGTGAGCATCCGGACCTCGACGGCGACGCTCCGCACGCGGTGCCCGAAGGTGCCGGGGAAGAACGCTCGGGCGGTGGCTTCCGTGGTGGCGAAGGAACATTGTCCGCGCGTCTTCAAGGCACCGAAGGCGAGCGGGAATTCTTCGGCCAGCGACACCGCGTACCGGTAGGGGACCAGCGCGCGTTCCCCGGCGACGCGGGTGGCTTCGAGTTCGGCGAGGTCGCCCTGGAGCTGGTCGGCGCCGGTGACGCCGGCGAGGTCGCGGGCCAGGTAGTCCATCCGGAGCACCCGCAGCCGCCGGTCCTGTTCGAACGCGAGCGCGCGCTCGGCGAGCCAGCCCGCCCAGGCGCCGAGGTCGAGGTAACGGCGCAGGACCCGCCGCAGCACCTGCGTGACGGCGGTCCAGAACTCGGCGTTGAGCAGGCGCAGGGTGCCGAACGCGAGGAGGTCGCCGGCCAGCCGGACGTCGGCGTCGGCGATGGTGGCCTGCAGCTTGGCGATGGTCACTTCGCGCTGCTTGGCCTCGACGTTGCCCCGCGCCAAGGGCAGTGCGACGTCCTGGAGGCGTTTCAGCTCGCCGGCTCGCCCGGCGTAGGCGGCGGCCATGCCGGACATGCTCGTGTAGCCGGCGTAGTAGAACGCCCCGAAGCCGGCGAGCACCGACGCGCCCGCGCCGAGCCCGAGCAGGCCGGACGCGGACGCGTCGCCGAGCCCGGCTTCGGCGGCGAAGCCTTCGCCGATGCCTTTCGTCGCGAAGCCCGGCAGCCCGGTGAACGTCTTGACCAGACCCGAGCCGAAGTCGGACAGCTGGCCGAAGAAGCCGTCGTGGTCGGCGATCTCGGCCTTCTTCGCCGCGATCTGCGCTTCGACGTCGGTGACCTGCTGCTGGGCGACCTGCACCTGGTGGGCCGCGATCTGCGCCTGCTCCCCGGCGATCGCCTTCTGCGCGGTGGCTTTCGCCAGCAGGTTCGACGTGCGCAGCCGTTCGACCGCGAGGTCTTCGAGGTGCGCGGTGGCGGCGAGGAAGTCGCGTTCGGCCGCCTTGGCCAGCGCGGCGAACCGGTCGGCGGCGTCCTTGAGGGTGCGGTAGCGCTGCACCGGGACGGTTTCCTCGGTGCCGCCGAAGTAGTTCAGGCCGGCCTCGATCCGGGTGAAGCCGAGCCGGGCGCGCCCGACCTGCGCGACGACGGCCGGATTCGCCGACGCGCTGGTGTAGCCGCCCAGCAGCGTGAGGACGTCGGCCTGCCAGGCCGGGCTGACGCGCGGATCGTCGCCGTGCAGCCACAGCACGGCCTTGTAGAGCTCGCGCGCCCGCGCGGTGCTCGCCGGATCGTCGGCGCGGAACAGCGCGTCGGCCCATTCGAGCAGTACGGTTCCCAGGCGCAGCAGCACGAACCGGCGGTCGACGCGGTGCAGCAGCCCGGCGATCTTCGGCGGGCGCAGCTGGCTGTACTCGTCGTAGAGGCTTCCGTACGGGACGGCGTCGGGTGCCTCGATGTCGGGCTGCACGACCTGCGGCCGGTCCGAGCGGTCGAAGGTGAACGGCAGCGGCCCGTCGGTGTACAGCCCGGGCACCCCGGCGTTCTGGATCGCCTGGTACCCGGCCGGGTCGTCCTGGCCGGCCGCGCCGACGGCGACGGCGCTCAGGCCCTCGAGGCACTTCGCGGCCTCGGTGAAGCGGCCGACGGCGAGCAGGGCGTCCGACCGCCAAACCCACGCGAAGTACAACGCGTGGAGCACCAGGGCGGCGGTCATCCGCTTGACGGTCCAGTCACCCGGGAACGGGAAGTCGTAGGGCGTCTCGCTCACGTAGGCCGACCCGGAGCCCAGGTAGCGCTCGAAGGCCGCCAGCTGCGGCTTGGTGGTGACGGTCCGGCGCTTGCGGGCCTGCAGCGGCGGCTCCAGCGGGTACCCGGCTTTCTGCTGCTCCTTCACCAGCTCGAGGGCACGGTTCGTCGTCGTGTCGAGCAGGTTCAGCGCCTGCGGGTATTCGCTCTGCAGCAGCAGTTTCTCGATCTTCGCGATGTCGGCGAACACCGCGATCGCCTTGACCTGCCAGGCTTTCGCGGGTCCTTCGGCGGGAGTGGTCGCGGCCAGGTCGGCGGCGCGCAGGGACCGGCCCATCGAGAAGACGTTCTCGGGGTGGAAGGGCGCGGTCGCGGCCAGCCACTCCTCGTACTCCAGGAAGAACGGCGCCCGGCCGCGCTGGACGTCGGGGATGATCGTGCGGTTGCGCACGTCCGGCGGCGTGTGGAACGGGTCCGGCTGGGACTGGAAGCTGTCCCGGAAGAAACCCAGCAGCGTGGCGACGTTTTCGGCGACCGGGCTGCTCGGCACCTGGTCGGCGCGGGCGAGGTCGATCCGGAACCGCAGGCCCAGTTCTCTCGTGGTGACGCCGGAAAGCCCGATCAGCTTGTCCAGGTAGGACCGCGCGTCGAGGTCGCCGCGGTCGGGCAGGGCGCCGGCGGGCAGGCCGTAGCCGGTCGGCGCGGGTTCGGTGAGGATGCGCGTCACGACGCCGATCGCGAGTTCGCCGGCCGGCCGCGGAGCCGTGTCGCGGGTGGTGAAGTCCTGGTGGAAGCGGGCGGTCAGCTGGGCGCGGGCCTGCGCGGCGGTCAGCGGTTTCTCGCCGCCTTGCTGGAGCCAGTAGTCGTCGTAGGCGCACAGCTTCGTCCACACCGAGAGGAGGTAGTCGCGGTAGCCGACGAGCGGGAGCAGCGCGCCGATCCGCGGGCCGTCGAGGAGGTGATCGGTGGTGAAGCGGTCGGCGTACCGGTTGAGGACGTCCGCCAGCCCGGCTTGGCCCAGCGCGCCGAAGTCGATCGGCCAGTCCACTTGGGACAGATCGGCGAAGCTTTCCAAGCGGGAGCGCAGTTCCAGCAGGGCCTGCCGGACCGGTTCGGCGTCCGCGTGGTCGCCCAGGCCGGCTTCGTAGGCGGGCAGGTCGTGGGCGAGCGTCTGCCACGGCGGAAGCGTCCCGAACCGGCTCAGCGTGCCGGACGGGTCGAGGAAGGCGGTCTCGAGTTCGGTCACGGCCCGGACGCGGACGGCCTGGTCGGGCACCACCGCGGGATCGCGGACGAGGGCGAGCAGCTCGTCGACGCGGCCCTCGCCGTCGCGGGCCAACGCGGCCCAGTCGACGTCGGCGGCGGGGACGTCGATGGTGAGCTGCAGGAATTCACCCAGCCGGGTGGTGCCCAGCTCCTGGGGCGGCTGGTCGCCGAGCGCGCCCCGGATGGTCACCGGTTCGCCGTCGCCGCAGGTGACCACCCGGACCAGCCAGTCCGCGACCTGATCTTGCAGCAGGAGCGAAAACCGCCCGTCGGCATCGCTGATCCCGGCCGCGACGTCGTGTTCGCAGGAGCTGTCGAGTCTCAACTGGACGGTGAGCCGCACGCCGGCGACGGGTTCACCCCGCCCCCGATCGACGACGACGCCGCTCCCCAGGCTGGGTCGGGATCCGAGCTGTTCCGGCATGGCGTCCTCCTGGGTGGTCCGGCCTTCCGCCAGCACTCAAGAGCACGCCGCCCGCCGCCAGATACCTCCGCTACCAGGGCAGCACCCCGGTCTCGTCGCGGAGAGTTCCGGTCGGGCCGCCGGCGTCCAGGGTGGCCAGCCGCACGACGACCTCGGCGCTCTCCCGCGGTGACCGGCCGATGCCGAACGCGGCGGTCATGTCGGTGGCGGTGGTGCCGGGCTCGACCGCGTTGAACTTGATGCCGGGCTGGGACTTCGCGTACTGGAGGGTCAGCATGGTGGCCGCCGCCTTCGACGCGGAGTAGAGCGCGAGCGGCAGCTGGTACTCCGGCCGGTCCGGATTGGTCACCGCCCAGAACGACCCCGCGCTGCTGGAGACCGTGACCACGGTGGGATTCGAAGACTTGCGCAGCCAGGGGAGGGCCGCCTCGGTGACGCGCACGATCCCCACGGCGTTGGTGTCGAAGACCCGCAGGGCCGTCGGCCCGTCGAGGGCTTCGCTGCCGAGGACGCCCGCGTTGTGGACCAGGACGTCGAGGAGCCCCTCGGCCGCGCCGATGGTGGCCAGCGCGCCGGTGACCGACGCGTCGTCGGTGACGTCGAGCCGGACGAACCGCGCGCCGAGCTCGGCCGCGGCTTTCTCGCCCCGCTCGGGGTCGCGGGCGCCGAGGTAGACGGTGTGGCCTCGCTGCAGGAGCTGCTTCGCGGTCTCGAAGCCGATGCCCTTGTTGGCGCCGGTGATCAGGGTGACGGTCATGGTCGTTCCTTTCGGGCGGTGAGCTGCCGGTGCAGCTCGCCGGCGTCGTGCAGGGCGGTCATGTGGACGAACCGTCCGTTGTGGACCTGGTAGATGGCGTACTCGGTGATTTCGAAGGAGGCGCCGGTGGGCGCGACGCCGAGCCACTCCCGCACCGGGGTGCCGGTGTTGACCAGGCGCGCGGCCAGCCGGTCGCCGTCGAAGAGCAGTTCCCGGAGCTCCCAGTGGAGGTCCGGAACGGCGGCCACGTCGGCTTTCTGGACGGCGATGAGGTCGTCCCGGGTGGCCGGCTCGCCGTTCAGGGTGGTGCGGTCGGCGATGAACCCGGCCATCCCGCCGAACCGGTGGGCGTTGAGCTCTTCGAGGTAGCGCAGGTAGAACTCGCGCAGGTCGGACATCGGGTGTCCCCGTCCCGTCGATTTCCGCATCGATCGATGCAGAATTCGACCGTAGCACGTTTTGCATCGATCGATGCGGAAAGGTCAGGAAAGCGGCCAGGCGCGCAGGGCGGCGTCGGCCATCGCCTGGAGTTCCTCGCGGGGGACGCCGCCGGCGGCCTGCACGGCGATGCCGTACGCCAGGGCGGTGACGAAGCGGGCCAGCACGACGGGGTCGGCTTCCGGGGGCAGGTCGCCGTCGTCGACGGCTCGTTCGAACCGGTCGCGGAGGGTGGCGTAACCGTCGTCGCGCCAGCCGACGAGCAGGTCACGGGCGCCGCGGCCGGAGTCGCCGGTGACCAGGGCGCCCTGGACGCCCAGGCAGCCGTTCGGGCCCGCCGGCCGGGTGGTCGTCTCGATCGTGCCCGCGATGAGCGCGGTGGTGACCTCGAGTGCCGTGGGCTGTTCCAGCGCGTCCACGACGTAAGCGCTGGGGCCTTCGGTGTAGCGCTCCAGTGCCTTGCGGAACAGCTCTTCCTTGTTGCCGAAGGTCGCGTACATGCTGGTGGTGGAGATGCCCATCGCCTCGGTCAGGGTGGCCAGGCTCGCGCCCTCGTAGCCGTGCTCCCAGAAGACCAGCAGGGCGCGCTCGAGGGCCGCGTCGGGGTCGAACCCCCGCGGCCGGCCGGCCGGACGGCGCTTCCCGGTCTTCATCCCCCCAGCCTACCGCTTTCGCATCGATCGCTGCGGAATCTGGCCCAGGAACCCGGCTTGATACTGGTACCCCCTAGGGGTATGGTCGACCGGGCCGGGACACCGCACTTCTGGGAGGACACCATGAGCCGGACGACGTTCACCGTCACCGGGATGACCTGCGGGCACTGCGTGGCTTCGGTCGGTGAGGAGGTCGGGGCGATCGACGGTGTCACCGACGTCGCCGTCGACCTGCCCACCGGGGCCGTCACCGTCACCAGTGCCGAGCCGGTCGACGAAGCGCGCGTCCGCGCCGCCGTCGAAGAAGCCGGGTACACCCTCGCCGGCTAGCCGGCGACCGGAACTCAAGGGATCAGTGCCATGAACACCACAGCACGGCTCGCCGTGTTCGGCGGGGCGCTCGCCCTGCTCGCGGCCGGCGGATTCGTCGTGGGCAAGGCGGCCGGCCCGGTCGCGACCGCGGCCGCCGAGGAGGCCGGGCACGGCGGGGGCCACGCGGAGACTACGACCGAGATCGGCCTCCCGGGCGGGCTCGCGTCCAGTCAGGACGGTTACACCTTCGCCGACCCGGTCGCCGAAGCCGGACGGTTCTCCTTCCGCATCACCGGTCCGGACGGCAGGCCCGTCACCGCGTTCGACGTCGAGCACGAGAAGAAGCTCCACCTGATCGTCGTCCGCCGGGACACCGCGGGCTTCCGGCACGTCCACCCCGAGCCGGCCCCGGACGGCACGTGGAGCGTCCCGCTGGCCCTGCCCGCCGCGGGGTCCTACCGCGCGTTCGCCGACTTCGCGCCCACCGGCGGGAAGCCGATGACGCTCGGCGTCGACCTCTCGGTCGCGGGGGACTACCGGCCGGCGACCTTCGCGCCCAGCCGCGTCGCGACCGTCGACGGCTACCGCGTCGAACTCGCCGGGGACCTGACCGCGGGGAAGACGTCGCCGCTGACGCTGACCGTCAGCCGTGCCGGTGTCCCGGTCACCGACCTGCAGCCCTACCTCGGCGCCTACGGGCACCTGGTCGCGCTGCGCGGCGGGGACCTCGCCTACTTGCACGTCCACCCCGAGAGCGGACCCGGCGCCGGACCCGAGGTGCGCTTCGCCGCCGAAGTCCCCAGCGCCGGGACCTACCGGCTGTTCCTCGACTTCCGCCACGGCGGCGTCGTCCGCACCGCCGAATTCACCGTCGCCACCGGCCACTGACCGCGAAAGGAGAGCCGATCATGACCGAGATCGAACTCGCGATCGGTGGCATGACGTGCGCGTCGTGCGCCAACCGCATCGAGCGCAAGCTCAACAAGCTCGACGGCGTCACCGCTTCGGTCAACTACGCCACCGAGAAAGCCCGCGTGCTCGCTCCCGAAGGCGTCGACCCGGCGACCCTGGTGGCCACGGTCGAAGCCGCCGGCTACCACGCGACGCTGCCCCGGCCGGAGCCGCCCGAGTCCGAAGTGGACGAAGAGGATCCGGCGCGGCCGGTGCGGCAGCGGCTGATCACCAGTGCGGTGCTGGCGGTGCCGGTGATCCTGGCGGCCATGGTGCCGGCGCTGCAGTTCACGTACTGGCAGTGGATTTCGCTGACGCTGGCCGCGCCGGTGGTCACCTGGGGCGCGTGGCCGTTCCACCGGGCGGCGTGGACGAACCTCCGCCACGGCGCCGCGACCATGGACACGCTCGTGTCGATGGGCGTGCTGGCGGCGTTCGCGTGGTCGGTGTGGGCACTGCTGTTCGGCACGGCCGGGGAGCCGGGGATGGTGCACCCGTTCGAGCTGATGGTCGCGCCCTCGGACGGCGCCGGCAACATCTACCTCGAGGTCGCCGCGGGCGTCACCACGTTCATCCTGGCCGGCCGCTACTTCGAGGCGCGGTCCAAGCGCCGCGCCGGCGCCGCGCTGCGGGCGTTGCTGGAGCTGGGTGCGAAGGAAGTCGCGGTGCTGCGCGGCGGCGCCGAGGTCCGGATCCCGACGTCCGAGCTGGCGGTGGGGGACCGGTTCGTCGTGCGGCCCGGGGAGAAGATCGCCACCGACGGCGTGGTCGAGGAAGGCCAGTCCGCCGTCGACGCGTCGATGCTCACCGGGGAATCGGTGCCCGTCGAGGTCGGCGAAGGCGATGCCGTCACCGGCGCGACCGTCAACGCCGGGGGCCGGCTGGTCGTGCGGGCCACGCGCGTCGGGACGGACACGCAGCTGGCGCAGATGGCCAAGCTGGTCGAGGACGCCCAGAGCGGGAAGGCGGACGTGCAGCGCCTGGCCGACCGGGTGTCCGGGGTGTTCGTGCCGATCGTGATCGGGCTGGCCGTGGCGACGCTCGGCTTCTGGCTCGGCAGCGGCGCCGGCGCGGCGGCCGCGTTCACCGCCGCGGTCGCGGTGCTGATCATCGCCTGCCCGTGCGCGCTCGGCCTGGCCACGCCGACGGCGCTGCTGGTCGGCACCGGCCGCGGCGCCCAGCTCGGGGTCCTGATCAAGGGCCCGGAGGTGCTGGAGTCCACCCGCCGCGTCGACACGGTCGTGCTGGACAAGACCGGCACGGTCACCGCCGGCCGGATGACGCTCACCGGTGTCCACCCGGGTGAGGGCGTCGACGAGACCGAGCTGCTGCGGCTGGCCGGGGCCTTGGAGGACGCGTCGGAACACCCGATCGCGGCGGCCATCGCCCGCGGCGCCCGGGAGCGCGTCGAGCTGCCGGCCGTCGAGGACTTCGCGAACGTGGAAGGCCTCGGTGTGCAGGGGACCGTCGACGGGCACGCCGTCCTCGTCGGACGGACCGCGTTGCTGGCGGACTGGAACCAGCCCCTGCCGGACGACCTCGCCGCCGCGAAGACCGCGGCGGAGGAACGGGGGCACACGGCAGTCGCGGTGGCCTGGGACGGCGCGGCCCGCGGCGTCCTGGTGGTCGCCGACACGGTCAAGCCGACGTCGGCCGAAGCGATCGCCCAGCTGCGCGCGCTCGGGCTGACCCCGGTGCTGCTGACCGGGGACAACGCGGCCGTCGCCCGGGCGGTGGCCGCGGAGGTGGGGATCGACGAGGTCATCGCGGAGGTGCTGCCGGCGGACAAGCTGGACGTCGTCAAGCGGCTGCAGGACGAGGGCAAGGTCGTGGCCATGGTCGGCGACGGCGTCAACGACGCGCCGGCGCTCGCCCAGGCCGACCTCGGGCTGGCCATGGGCACCGGCACGGACGTCGCGATCGAGGCGAGCGACCTGACGCTGGTCCGCGGCGACCTGCGCGCGGTGGCCGACGCGATCCGGCTGTCCCGCCGCACGTTGCGCACGATCAAGGGCAACCTGGTCTGGGCGTTCGCCTACAACCTGGCGGCGCTGCCGCTGGCCGCGGCCGGGTTGCTGAACCCGATGATCGCGGGCGCGGCGATGGCGTTCAGCTCGGTGTTCGTGGTCGGCAACAGCCTGCGGCTGCGCGGTTTCCGCTCCGGCGCGGCCTGAGCCGCCGCCGGGCCGTTCCCACGGGGACGGCCCGGCGGGTCCGCTACTTGAGGGCCATCCCGGGGATGCGCGCCCGGATCGCGTCCAGCTCGGCCTCGTCGGAGACGCCCTGCCAGTCGTAGCGCGGCGTGTAGGGCGCTTCCAGCAAGCGGACTTCGTCGTCGGTGAGCTCGACGTCCAGCGACGCGACGGCGTCGTCGATCTGCTTCGTGGAACCCGCGCCGACCAGCGGAGCGGTCACGACGGGCTGGCGGCGCAGCCACGCGAGGGCGATCTGCGCGCGGCTCACGCCGCGGGAGCCGGCGATTTTCCCGACGGCCTCGACGATCGCGCGGTTCGATGCCTCTTCGCTGGGCGAGTAGAGCATGTCGGCGAAGGCGCCGTCGGTCTCGGCGCGGGCCGTGGACTTCGCGTCGTCCCAGGCGCGGGCGAGGCGGCCGCGGGCCAGCGGGCTCCAGACGATCGTGCCGACGCCTTCGTCGAGGCACAGCGGGATCATTTCGCGTTCTTCCTCGCGGTGCAGCAGGTTGTAGTGGTCCTGCATGGACACGAATCGCGCCCAGCCGTGTTCGCGTTGCAGGTGCCGGGCTTTCGCGAACTCCCACGCGGGCATCGAGGACGCGCCCAGGTACCGCACCTTGCCGGCCTTGACGAGATCGTGCAGCGCTTCGAGGGTCTCTTCGAGCGGGGTGGCGTGGTCGTTGCGGTGCACCTGGTAGAGGTCGATGTAGTCGGTGCCGAGCCGGCGCAGCGAGTGCTCGACCTCGGTCATGATCGCTTTGCGGGACAGGCCTTTCCCGTTGGGACCCGGGCGCATGGGGTGGCGCAGCTTGGTGGCGATCACGACGTCGTCGCGGTCGGCGAAGTCCTTGAGCGCGCGGCCGAGGATCTCCTCGCTGGAGCCGTTGGAGTACATGTTCGCGGTGTCGAAGAAGGTGATGCCGGCGTCGAGGGCGTGCTTGATCAGCGGGCGCGCGTCTTCTTCGCCGAGGGACCAGACGGGGTGGCCGCGGTCGGGCTCGCCGTAGGTCATCGCGCCGATCGCGATGGGCGAGACGTCGAGGCCGGTGGTGCCGAGCTTCACGTAGTGCATGGGTGGCTCCCTGACGAGATGATGTGGAGAGGTCTCCGGATACGTCGCCGACCTTAGTGGAGACCTCTCCGCTTGTCAAAAGGGCGGCATGGAGGCTCTCCGGGTACCTGGATCACCAGGGTCTCCCGAACGTCCGGGACGCCTGTCAACCTCGATTCGGAGCTTCCCCGACCGAAGGAACGAACATCCATGGCGGACAACCGGTTCACCGCGCACGCGGACCTCTTCGACCTGAGCGGCAAGACCGCACTGGTCACCGGCGGCACCCGGGGAATCGGGCTGATGATCGCGCGCGGCCTGCTGCAGGCGGGCGCTCGCGTCACCATCAGCTCGCGCAAGGCGGACGCGTGCGCGGAAGCGCAGCAGCAGCTGTCCGAATTCGGGGACGTCCGGGCGTTCCCCGCCGACCTGTCCCGGCACGACGAGTGCCGGCGCCTCGCCGAGCTGGTCACCGGCGACTCGGACCGCCTGGACATCCTCGTCAACAACGCGGGAGCGATGTGGCGCGAACCCCTGGAAACGTTCCCGGACGAGGCCTGGGACGAGGTGATCGACCTCAACCTCAAGTCGCCGTTCTGGCTGGTGCAGGCGCTGCTCCCCGCGCTTCGCCGGGCGGGCACCGCCGACGATCCCGCGCGGATCGTCAACATCGGCAGCATCGCCGCCATCCACGTCGCCGCCGCGCCCAACTACTCCTACGCCGGCAGCAAAGCGGGACTCCACCAGCTCACCCGGGTGCTGGCCCGGGAACTGGGCCCGCAGCACATCACGGTGAACGCGGTGGCCCCGGGACCGTTCCCGTCGCAGATGATGGCGGCCACGCTCGACGCCATCGGCGACGAGATCGCGGCGAAGGCCCCGCTGCGCCGCCTCGGCCGCGACGACGACATGGCCGGTATCGCGGTGTTCCTCGCCGGCCGGGCCGGGGCCTACCTGACGGGCACGATCATCCCGGTCGACGGCGGCATCGCCACGACCGCGACGGGTACCTAGTACCTGCGCGGCGACGCAATGAACGACTCTTTCATGGCGTCTGGCGACGTGAATGAGTCATTCATGGCGTCTGGCGACAGGGTCCCGGCAAAGTCGGATCGGAGCGGCCGGTCCGGTGGCCGGTGACGTCATGAACGAGTCGTTGATGACCATCGAAGCTCGGCATTCTGTCGAAGCGCCTCTTCGGTCCAGCGTTCCGTGGGCGGGGCCGGGAACAGCTGTCCTGTCAAAGCCCTTCCGGCACCCCGAAGCTGTCATTGTGACTACGGCCGGCAGCACCGCGTCAAGGCGGGAAAGATGCCTTGACCCGGCGTTGCCGGCCGTGTTGTGGCTTCGGATCGGGGTGCGGGGGAGTCTGGGTTCTCGTCGGTGTCTGTTCTCGGGGGCCTCTCGCCTTTGGCGTCGGCCTTTGTGGCGTGGCGAGGCGGTGGGCAGTCGTTCAGGTGGCGGTTGGCGGATGGCATAAACGAGTCGTTCATCTCGCCGGATGCGATGAACGAGTCGTTGATGACCGCCGAAGCTCGGCATCCTGCCGAAGCGCTTCTTCGGCCCGGCGTTCCGCGGGCGGTGGTGCCGGGCGGAGCATCGCCCCATCCGACTTTGCCGGAGCCCTGGCGTCTGGCGCCGTGAATGAGTCATTCACGGCGTTGGGGGGCGGGCCACCGGGCCGTGCGGGGACAGCTGTCCTGGCAAAGCCCCTTCCGGCACCCCGAAGCTGTCATTGTGACTACGGCCGGCAACACCGCGTCAAGGCGGGAAAGATGCCTTGACCCGGCGCTGCCGGCCGTGTTCTGGCTTCGGATCGGGGTGCGGGGGAGTCTGGGTTCTCGTCGGTGCACGTTCTCGAGTTCCCCTTGCCTGGGGAGCCGGCGTCGTCCGGCCGGGGCGTCGGGGGTACCGGCAGAACCTCCCTCCGCCCGCGGACAGGGCTTACGGTGACCAGGTGACCACGATCGACCTGCGCACCGAGATCAAGGAATTCCTGCGCTCCCGTCGCGCGCGGATCTCGCCCGAGCGGGCGGGGCTGCCTGCCTACGGCGGCAACCGCCGGGTCGCGGGGCTGCGCCGCGAAGAGGTGGCTCTGCTGGCCGGGGTGTCGGTCGACTACTACGTGCGCCTGGAGCGCGGCAGCCTCGGCGGCGCCTCCGACGGGGTGCTCGACGCGGTGGCCGCTGCCCTGCAGCTCGACGAGGCCGAGCGCGATCATCTGTTCCACCTCGCGCGGCAGTCCGGGGCGGCCGGCGGTCCCCGCCGCCGGCGCCCCGCCGGGACGGTGCGTCCGGCGCTGCGGCAGGTGCTCGACGCCATCACCGACGCGCCGGCTTGGCTCTGCAACGGCCGTTACGACGTCCTGGCCACGAACCACCTCGCCCGCGCGCTGTATGCACCGCTGCTGGCCGACCCGCGACGGCCGGCCAACACCGCGCGGTTCGTTTATCTGGATCCCGAAGCGGCGAAAGCGTTCTTCGTCGACTACGACCGGATCGTCGGCGATGTGGCCGCGAAGCTGCGCATGGAAGCCGGCCGCAATCCGCACGACGAGGAGCTGATCGCCCTCGTCGGCGAACTGTCGACGCGCAGTGAACTGTTCCGGCAGCGGTGGGCGTCCCAGGACGTCCGGCTCCACCGGTCCGGGCGCAAGCGGCTGCACCACCCGGTGGTGGGCCGGCTCGACCTGGACGTCGAGGCGATGGAGCTGCCCGCCGAACCCGGCCTGGTCCTGACCGTCTACACCGCGCCCGCCGGCACGGCGACCGCGGACGGGCTGGCCCTGCTGGCGTCGTGGGCGGCAGGCCAGGCCGAGACTCAGCTCTTCCAGACCACCGGGGACTTGTCGTAGCCGTCGCCCTTGTCGAACGTCGCGGCCTCGACCGTCGCGCCTTCGCGGGCGCCCTGCAGCGTGCACGTCTCGAACTTCGCGCCCGCCGCGGTGAAGTCCTTGCCCGCCGTGCCCGACTTGCACCGGTCGGTGCTGCCGGTGATGATCACGCCCGTCGAGCGGCCGTCGGAACCGAGGGCACGCAGCGACACCGACGAGTAGGCCAGGTCGGCGCCGTCGACGTTTTCGACCGTCGCGCGCAGGTAGTACGGCGTGATGCCCTTCGCCTTGTCGCCGTACTTCGCGAGGTCGGCGTTGTCGCCCTTCTCGATCGCGGTCACGGTGATCGCGATCGTGCCGGACTTGTTCGTGCCGTACTTGAACGGGACCACCGCGCGCTCGCCGAGCTTCAGCTCGGTGCCGGGCTTGGTGACGTCGCCCACCGGAGCCGCCGCGGCCGTCGAAGACTCCGGGGCTGCGGAGGCCGGGGCGCTGGTCGGCGCGGCGGGCACGGCCTGGCCGGACTCCCCGCCGCACGCGGACAGCAGGAGCGCGGCGGCGCAGGAGGCGAGCAGGGCGGTGGTGCGGACGTGCTTCATGGATCTCCTCGGACGACCCCGCCGGACGGGTTCCGGCCGGGCGGAGCCGAGCGCCGCGGCCGACCCGGGGAACGGTCGCGGCGGCCGGCACGGGGCGCCCTCGCGGCTCCGTCGGCCGGACGCTAACCCGGGCGCGCCGCCGGTGGTGTGGGCCGTTCGCACCACACGGGGGTCACAGGTCGTCGACGCCGATCAGGCCGTCCTGGATGGCTCGGGCGACCAGCGCGGCCTTCGTCGGCGCCTCGCGGCCGATGCGCGCGTACTTGACCCGGATCCGCTCGAGGTGGGAGTTCACCGTGCTGGGCGAGATCCCCAGCCGGTGCGCGACGAACTCCTTCGATTCCGACTGGAACCACTCGACGAGCACCTCGGTCTCGCGCGCCGACAACGCGGGCCGCGTCTCCGACCGGTCGCCGGCGAGCGCCCCGGCCAGCGACGGCGGCGTGTACGGCCGGTCCTGCGCCGCCGCCCGCGTCGCCTCCACCAGGTGCCCGGCGCCCTCGGCCTTCGTCAGGTAGGTGAGCGCGCCCAGTTCGAGGCACTGCAGGGCGACGTCGTCGTCCGCGCGCATCGAGTAGACGACCACCCGGCGCCCGGCCTCGGCCAGCCGCCGCAGATCGCCGAACGCCGGCGCGGGGCCGCCCAGGTGCAGGTCGAAGATCACCACGTCGGCGGCCGCGCCGTCGCCGAGCCAGGCGGCTTTGACGTCCTCGCCCTCGGCGACGACGTCGATCGGCGGGTCGCCGGCCGCCAGCCAGTACGCCACGCCGGCGCGCACCGCCGGGTGGTCGTCGACCACCACGGCCGTCACTCGGGTCGCCACCGCGCCTCCATCCAGGTCTGCCCGTCCCGGGACTGGGACGTCACGGGGACCGCCGCCGCTCCGGTGAATTCGGCCTCACCATCCGCGAAGACGGCGACACGCACCAGCTCGGGGGTCCGCAGCACGCTCACGCGCGCCCGGGTGCGGGCGGCGGCCAGCGCGGTGAACACGGGCGCGGCCAGCTCGCGCCGGACCTCGGCCGGGACGGCGACGACGTCCCCGCTGACGGCGAGGGTCACGGCGACCCCGCGCCGCTCGGCGACGTCCAGGCCGGCGGTGACCTCGTGCACCAGCGGATCGGGCACGTCGTCGTTCTCGGCGAAGAGCCGCCGCAGCTGCGCGGCGGCGAGCGCGCACCGGGCGCGGGCGTCGGCGGTCCCGGGGTCGACGGTCCCGTCGGCGAGCCCGGCGAGCAGCGGCAGGGTGGCCCCGAGCTGTTCGGCGAACCCGGCCCGCAGCTCCCGCCCGGCCTGCGTGGCGAGGGCGGCCCGGGTGGCGAGGCGTTCGCGTCCGGCGGCGGCCGCGGCGGCGTCGGAGGCCCGGCGGTCGAGCAGCCGGATCAGGCCGATGATGGCGAGCTGGAAGGTGGTGACGGCGAACAGCACGATGCCGGCGTCGCCGAGCTCGGTGCGGGTGGGGGTCCCGTCGAGCAGGAACTGGGCCACGCTGACCCCGACGTGCCCGCCGAGCGCGGCGAGCAGGGCCGGAGTGCGGTCGGCGAGGAGGACGAGCAGGTGCCACCCGACGAGCCCGAAGGACCAGTGCGGTTCGCGGAAGAAGGAGCCGGGCGGAAGCGCTTCGGTGGCGGCGAAGGAGGCGAGGAGGACTCCAAGGGTCCCGGTCACCGCGACGGCCATGGGGAGCGGCTTGCGGCGGAGGATCCAGATCGCGGAGAGGGCGAGGGTCGCGGCGAGGAGTCCGTAGGCGAGGTCGGGAGCGAGGGGCGGGCGGTAGGCGGCTTGGTGGCGGAGCAGGGGCGGGAGGCTGAGGCCGAGCTGGATGGTGCCGGTGACGCCGAGCAGCACGATCCGGATGGCCGCGGCGAGGCGGATCGCTGGGTCGGCGGGCGACGACGCCACTGGATCAGCCACGCGACCACCCTCGATCGGGAACGCGGTCCCGGCCGCCGGCTCACCCACGCGCCCACCTCAACGTCACCGTCGTTCCCTCGCCCGGCGCCGACCGCACTTCCGCCGTCCCGCCGGCCGCGCTCATCCGTTCCACCACCGACCCGCGCACCCCGCGCCGGGCCGCCGGCACGCACGACGGGTCGAACCCCACCCCGAAGTCCGTGATCGTCACCGCCACCCCGCCCGGCACCGCGAACAACCGCACCGCGACCGAATCCGCCCCCGAATGCCGTTCCGCGTTGCGCAACGCCTCCTCCGCGGCGCGCACCACCGCCAACGCCGCGGCCGCCGGCACCAGCGGCACCGGCTCCCACACCGCCGACACCGGCAACGCGCGCCCGGTCAGCACCTTCCGCAGCCCCGCCTCGACGTCGACCGGCGTGTCGACCGAGCGGTCCGGGGCCGTCAAGATCGCCAGGTCGCGAGCCGCGTACCCGGCCACCGACGCCCGGTCGGCCGCCGTCCCCGAGGCCACCGCCAGGAACGTCGCCGACGCCGTGTCGTGCAGCAGTGCCAGGTACTCGCGCTCGCGTCTCCGCCGGTCCTGCTCGAGCGCCGCCGCCTGCTCGAGGGCCGCCTGCTCGGCGCGCACCGCGTCCGTGCGGGCCGTCGAGCGGACCAGCAGCACGAACGCCACCCGCGCCAGGACGCTCTCCACCACCACCCGCAACGCCACCGGCAGCCAGTCCCCGCCCCCGAACGCCGCCCCGAGCGCCGGCAACGCCACCAGCACCGGCGCGGTCAGCCGCGGCGAGTGCTCCCACTGCCACGTGATCGCGGTGATCGTCAGGACGTTCACCGCCCACAGGCTCGCCTCGCCCGGCACCGACGTGATCCACGGCTGACACCCCGCCACCGCGCCGGCCCGCGCCGCCACCAAGGCGAACGACCCGCCGAAGACGTCCACCACCAGGCTCAGCGCGAGCAGGCCGAACGCCAGCGGCAGCGCGTCGCCCGGGGCGGCCACGACGCCGAACACGCCGACGACCGTCGCCGCCACCGCTCGCGCGGGGCCCGCGAACCGCGTGACCGACGCCCGGAACTGCGCCTCGACCGGCCCCGGCGCGCTGGCGGTCATCACCCTCCCGGGCACTGCGGAAATCGGACGTGCTGTTTCTACCAGGCGCCGCCTGACGCGCAATTCTGTCCATAAAGGCCGGTAATCAATCACTATCGAGCACTTGACATGCCCGGTCCTGCTCGCTTTACTGCTGGACACGTCGGAACGGACGCCCGACGCCAGAGGTACGCCCAGCCGGTATGTCGGCCGCCGCCGCGAGCCCGGACTGAGTCGCCAGGACCTGCTCGTGGTCCGAGGCGGGGTCGTGCCCACCACCATCCGGAGTTCGAGGATGCCCCCTTCCCGCGTTCAGTTCCTGACCGGAGCCGCTCTGGCCGCCGTCGTCCTGGCCGGCACCGCCTGCTCCGCCGACGCGACCCCGCCGGCCGGCGCGGCGACGACTGCCGCCGTCACGCCACCCCCGGTCAAAGCCGGCTTCGACTACCAGATCGGCGGGGCCTACACCCCGGCGAGCGACGTCAAGGTCCTCAGCCGCGACCACACCGCCCAGCCCGCCCCGGGGCTCTACAACATCTGCTACGTCAACGCTTTCCAGGCGCAGCCCGGCGCCGAGGGGGAGTGGGGCGACCTCCTCCTGCGGGACGCGAACGGCAACGTCGTCATCGACGAGGACTGGGACGAAGCCCTCCTCGACCTGCGCACCGCCGACAAGCGCCAGCGCGTCGCCGCGAAGGTCAACGCCTGGGTCGACGACTGCGCGGCCAAGGGCTACCAGGGTGTCGAGCCCGACAACTACGACAGCTTCACGCGCTCGCGCGGCCTGCTGTCCGATGCGGACGCCCAGGCCTACATCCGCCTGCTCTCCGCGCACGCCCACGCGAAGGGACTGGCGATCGGGCAGAAGAACACCTCCGAACTGGCCGGGAACCGCCAGGCGAACGGGCTCGACTTCGCCGTCGCCGAAGAGTGCGGCCAGCAGAAGAACTGCGGGGAGTTCACGCCCGCGTTCGGCGACCACGTGATCGTCATCGAGTACACCGACAGCGGGCTCAAGACCGCCTGCAGCCGGTGGAGCTCGCTGAGCATCGTGCGGCGCGACCTGGACGTCGTCCCGAAGGGCGAAGCCGGCTACGTCCGCAAGACCTGCTGATGGACCGGCGCGGATTCCTGCGCGGCGCCGCCGGGCTGACGCTCGGCGCCGCCGTCGCGGGCTGCGGCCCGGCCCGCGGCGCCGGTGGCCCGGTCACCGTCGAGGTCTGGCACGGCCAGACCGACACCGGCAAGAAGGTCCTCGAGGAGCTCGTCGCGGACTTCCACCGCACCCACCCCGGGATCCGGATCGACCTCGGCGGTGGCGTGCTCGCCGACGCGATGCTGCAGAAGGTCACCGCGGCGCTCGCGTCGGGGTCCTTCCCGGACATCGCGTACGTCTTCGGCTCGGACCTCGCGAGCGTCGCGCGCAGCCCGCAGGTCGTCGACGTCACCGATCTCGTCGACGCCGGACCCGGGTTCTGGGCCCCGGCAAGGGAAGCCGTCACCGTCAACGGCCGCGTACGCGCGGTCCCGGCGCTGCTGGACTCGCTGGCCGTGGTGTGCAACAAGGCGTTGTTCGAGAAAGCCGGGCTCCCGCTGCCCGCCGCGGGCTGGACGTGGGCCGATTTCGTCGACACGGCGAAGAAACTCACCGACCCGGCCGACGGCACCTTCGGCACCGCCTGGCCCGCCACCGGTGACGAGGACACCGTCTGGCGGATCTGGCCGATGGTGTGGGACCTCGGCGGTGACGTCATCGGCGCGGACGGCCGCGGCATCGGGTTCGCCGACCAGGGCGTGCGGGCCCTGGAGGTCGTCCGCGACCTCGCCGCCGCCAAGTCCGTCTACCTCGACCCGAAAACCGGCAGCGAGCAGATGTACCAGGCGTTCGAAGCCGGCCACATCGGCATGGTGCCGACCGGCCCGTGGCAGCTGCCCGACATCGCCGACGCCGGGGTCGACTACGCGATCGTGCCGCTGCCCGGTTTCAGCGGCCGCCCGGTGACCATCTCCGGCCCGGACACCTGGACGCTCTTCGACAACGGCGAGGAACGCGTCCGGGCGGCGCGCACCTTCCTGTCCTGGCTGGCGGACCCGGCCCAGGACGTCCGCTGGGACGACGGCGCGGGCAGCCTGCCGCTGAGCCCGCAGACCAAGGACCTGCCCGCGTGGCAGGAGAAAACCGCCGAGACGCCGGGCCTGCCGGTGTTCGTGGACGCGCTGGCGAACGCCCGCGTCCGGCCGGTGCACCCGGCCTACCCCCAGGTGTCGGCGGCCGTCGGCACCGCGATCGTCGCCGTGCTGCTCGGCCAGGCGAGCCCGGCCGACGCCCTGCGCGACTGCGCCGCGGCCGCGAACGCCGCCCTGATCATCCCACGCTAGGGAGCCGCCATGCCCGGACTGCCGAGTCCCATCACCGTCACATCCGCAGCCAGGAGACGCCGCGAAACCGCCGCCGCGTGGGCTTACATCTCGCCCGCCGTGCTCATCATCCTCGGCCTCGGCGTCGTCCCCGTGGCCTGGTCGCTGCTGCTGTCCTTCCAGGCCGACGACCTCGTGACGCCGAGCCGGTTCGTCGGGCTCGACAACTACGCCGCGCTCGCCCAGGACCCGCACTTCGCCCAGGCCGTCGGCAACACCGTCCTCTACACGGTGCTGTACGTCCCGCTGAGCATCCTGTTCGGCTTCCTGCTGGCCCAGGCGCTCAACCGGCGCATCCGGCTGATCGGGGTGTACCGGACGCTCGTGTTCGTCCCGTTCGTGCTGTCCGCGACGGCGCAGGGCGTGCTGTTCTCCTTCATCCTCGACCCGCAGTTCGGCGCGGCGAACTCGCTGCTGCACCACCTCGGCGTTTCCCCGCAGGGGTTCCTGACCGATCCGGCGCAGGCGCTGCTCGTGCTGGTCGGCATCACGCTGTGGAGCGGCACCGGCTTCTGCGTCGTGGTGTACCTGGCCGCGCTGCAGGACGTCCCGCCGTCGCTGGTGGAGGCCGCCCGGCTGGACGGCGCGGGCACCTGGCGCGTGCTGCGGCACGTGACGCTGCCCGCGGTGCTGCCGGTGACGGCGTTCCTGGTGCTGTGGCAGCTGATCACGTCGCTGCAGGTGTTCGACCTCGTGTACGTGACGACCAAGGGCGGCCCGCTCGGCTCCACGACGGTGATCGTCTACTTCGTCTGGGAGCAGGCGTTCAAGAACTTCACCGCCGGCTACGGCGCGGCCTCGGCGTACGTCCTGGCGCTGGGCCTGCTGGTGGTCGTCGTCGCCGTGCGCCTGGCGCGCCGCCCCCGGAAGGCACTCCGGTGACCGCCCGGATCGACAGCGTGCCCGCGCCGCGGACGCTGCCCGAGCTGCGCCGCCCGCGGCTGCCGTTCAGCGCCTGGCACCTGCTGCTGCTCCCGCTGGCGCTGGTGTTCGCCGCGCCACTGGTGTGGCTGCTGCTCAGCTCGGTGATGAGCAACGCGGAGATCAACCGGTTCCCGCCGTCGCTGTGGCCGTCCCATGTGGACTTCGCGGGCTATCGGTACGTCCTCGAGAACGCGCTTTTCGTGCGCTGGATCGGGAACTCGCTGATCGTGTCGGCGGTGACCGTCGGGTCGAACCTGCTGTTCGGCGCGCTCGGCGGGTACGCGTTCGCGCGGATGCGGTTCACCGGCTCGCGGACGCTGCTCGCCCTGATGATCGCGACGATGGCGATCCCGTTCCAGCTCACCATGATCCCGACGTTCCTGGTGATGAAGAAGCTGGGCCTGATCGACAGCCTGGGCGCGCTCATCGTGCCGTCGCTGGTCACGCCGTTCGCGGTGTTCCTGCTGCGCCAGTTCTTCCTGTCCCTGCCCCGGGAACTCGAAGAGGCCGCGTGGATCGACGGCTGCTCGCGCCTGCGCGTGCTGGTCACGATCGTGCTGCCGTTGTCGCGGCCCGCGTTGAGCACCGTGGCCGTGCTGACGTTCCTGAGCACGTGGAACGACCTGACCTGGCCGCTGATCGCGCTCAACCACGACACGGTGTACACGCTGCAGCTGGGCCTCACCACGTTCCAGGGCCAGCACCACACGAACTGGGCCGCGGTGATGGCGGGCAACGTCATCACGGTCCTGCCGGTGCTGCTCGCGTTCCTCGGCGCGCAGAAGACGTTCATCCAGTCCATCACCTCCAGCGGGCTCAAGGCCTGACCACCGGATCGGATCCCATGACTCCCAAGATCACCTTCGTCGGCGCCGGCAGCGTCGTCTTCACCCAAGGGCTGCTCGCCGACCTGTTCGCCTACCCCGAACTGGACGGCGTCCACGTCGCCCTGCACGACATCGACCCGGACCGGCTCGCGACCGCGCTGGCCGCGGCCCGGCGCATCGCCGCCGTCCGCGGGGGCAAGCCGGTGCTCACCGCGCACGCCGACCGGCGGGAAGCCCTGGCGGGCGCGGACTTCGTCGTGAACATCGTCCAGATCGGCATGGGGGAGGCGACCCGCACCGACTTCGAAGTCCCCGCGCGGTACGGCCTGCGCCAGACCATCGGCGACACCCTCGGCGTCGGCGGGATCTTCCGCGCGCTGCGGACGTTCCCGTTCCTGAAGGCGCTCGGCGAGGACATCCTCGACGTCTGCCCGGACGCGTGGCTGCTGAACTACACCAACCCGATGGCGATGAACGTCCAGTACCTCACCGAGGCGACCGGGCTGAGCAGGGTCGTCGGGCTCTGCCATTCGGTGTACTGGACCGTGCACGGGCTCGCCCAGCTGGTCGGGGTGCCGTTCGAGGAGGTCGCCTACGTCGCCGCCGGCGTCAACCACCAGGCGTGGGTGCTGCGGTTCGAGCACCGGGGGAGCGACCTGTACCCGCGGCTGGCCGAGCTGGCCGAGTCCGACGCGCAGCTGCGCCGGCGCGTCCGGTTCGACATGTTCCGGCGCCTGGGCTACTACCCGACCGAGACCAGCGAGCACTCCGCCGAGTACGTCCCCTGGTACCTCGGGCACGACAGCGAAGTCGAGCGGCTGCGGCTGCCGATCGGCGCCTACCTCGGCATCGTCGCCCAGAACGAAGCGGAGTACGAGAAGACCCGCCGCGCGATCGCCGCCGACGAGCCGCTGCCCGTCGAAGGCACGAACGAGTACGCGCCGCAGATCGTCCACAGCCTGGTCACCGGCACGCCGCGGACCGTCTACGGCAACGTCGTCAACCGCGGCCTGATCGAGAACCTGCCGGCCGGCGGCGTGGTCGAGGTGCCGTGCCTGGCCGACGGCACCGGCGTCCGGCCGACCCGGATCGGCGCGCTGCCGCCGCAGCTCGCCGCGCTCAACCGGACGTACCTGAGCATGAACGACCTGGTCGTCCGTGCGGCGATCGAGGACGACCCGCGCCACATCCGCCACGCCGCGATGACCGACCCGGCCACGGCGGCCGCGCTGCCGGTCGAGCGGATCTGGGAGCTGTGCGACGACCTGGTCCGCGCGCACGGCGAGCGCCTGCAGCCCGGCCTGCGGGCGGTCCTGGGCCGCTGACCCGCCAAGATCCTCCGCGGCACGGGTGAATCGGCGCGCCGGCCGGGCCGGGCGTAAAGTGTGAGCTCGTTTCCCGGTTCAGCCAGCAGCCGTCGTCCGGCGCCGAGCCCTCCCGGCCGGCGTTCGCCCTCAGCCTGCGGAGGTCGCCGCCCATGCTCGGTGAGCACGATGGCGACACCCCGACCTCTCCCCGGTTTTCGCTGGACGTGACCGGCGTGCGGCCGTGGTGGGCCCGCGACGAGCCGCCCGAGGTGATCGCCGGGCGCTACGAGGTCGGCGGCCTGATCGGCGCCGGCGGCACCGCCCGCGTTTACCAGGCCTTCGACCAGCGGTTGCGCCGGGACGTCGCGGTCAAGGTGTACGACCGCGGCGCGGTGGCCGTCGAGCGGCTGCGCCGGGCGCGGGAGAAGACGATCCAGGCAAGCATCGACCACCCGCGCGTCGTCGCCCTGTTCGACAGCGGCACCGACGGCGACCGGCCCTACCTGGTGATGCAGCTGGTGCACGGGGAGAACCTCGCGCAGCGCCTGCTCGCCGGGCCGCTGCCGGCCGACGAGGTGACCGAGCTGGCCGTCCGGCTGGCCGACGCGCTGGCCCACGTCCACGACCGCCGGATCGTGCACCGCGACCTCAAGCCCGCCAACGTCCTGCTCGGCGGCGACGGCCCGCTGATCACCGACTTCGGCATCGCGCACGAGCTGGAGTCGACGCACGTCACCGGGTCCGGCCTGGTCACCGGCACGGCCGCGTACCTGGCCCCGGAGCAGGTGGCCGGCGAGCGGGTCGGCCCGGCGGCCGACGTCTACGCCCTCGGCCTGATCCTGCTGGAGTGCCTGACCGCGGAGCGCGAGTACCCCGGCACCCCCGCCGAGTCGGCGACGGCGCGGCTGCACCGCCGGCCCCGCGTGCCCGCCGGGCTGCCCGCCCCGCTGGCCCGCGTCCTGGAGCGGATGACCGCGCTCGAACCCGCACGGCGTCCCACGGCCGCCGAGGTGGGGCGGCTGCTGCGGGAACCGGCCGCGCCACTCCTGGCTCCGGTGCCCGCGCGGCGCCGCCGCCGGCTGGCCGCCGCGGGTGGCCTCGCGACGGCGGCCGCGGCGGTGGTGCTCGGCGTGCTGCTGACGCGGCCGGACGCCGCGGATCCGGACGCGGGCCAGGAGCCCGGCGCCGGTTCCGTCACGCCCGGCAGTCCGGCGCAGCCCCCGCCTTCGGTGGTGGCGACGCTGCCCGCGTCGACAGTCCTGATGGGATCGCCGCAAGGCGGGTCCTCGGGCACGTCGGAACCGGCGGCCGCACCGCCGCCCGCGGCCACCACGTCCGGCGCCGCGCACAGCACGAACGCCGAGAGCGGCAAGGCCAAGGGTAAGACGCGGGGGAACGGTCCGGTGAAGGGCAAGGGCCAGACCGCCGCTCGGGGCATCTGATCAGCGAGCGGGCCCGGCAGCTTGCCATCGCGCAGCGCGAGGCAGGCCCGCACGAACCCCCGGAGCTGCCCGGATACCGGCGCCAAATCGAGGTGTGCGCGTAGGTACGCGAAAGCCGGGGCGCCACCCTCATCAGGCGACGCCCCGGCCGGACCCGGGATTACCGGGACTTGTGCTCGCTCTTGCCCTTGCCCGCGGCCGCGTGGCCGTTGGCGGTGCCGCCGTTGACCGGCTTGGACGTGGCCGGCTTCGGGGGTTCCGGCTTGGCCGGGGTCGGCGGGACCGCCTGGTCGGCCGGCGTCACCGTCTTGTCCGCCGGTACCGGCGCCGGGGCCGTCGAAGCCGAAGGAGCCGGGGTGGGCTTCTCCTCCACCAGCGGGTTCGACCTCTTCACCTTCGTCACGGCCACGACCGCCGCCGCCAGCGCGCCCAGGGCCAGCAACCACGGCCAGCGGGCCCGGCGGCCGCGCTCCCCGCGTGCCACGCTCTTCGCTTCCTGCAGCGCCACCGCCAGATCACGCTTGGCCGTCGCCACCGCCTTGCGGCGCTTGCGGTTCGACTCGTTCGCCGAGCCCGCCACCGTCGCCAGCGCCTGGGCCGCCTTGCGGCCCGGGTCGCGCAGCTTCACCGCGCGGTTCAGCACCTCGTCGCGGGCCGCGACCGAGTGCTTGCGGACGTCACGGCGCGAGGACCGGGTGCTCTTGTCGAAGTCCTTGGTCGCCGAACGGCCTACCTTCGCGAGCTCGTCCGCGCCTTCGGACAGCTTGCGGTCGGTGATCTCCACCGCCCGTGCGGCCGCGGCCGCACCCACCCGCGCCGCCTCGGCCGCGAGGTCCCGTACGCCGGCCGCCGCCGTTTTCACGGATCGCCCGACCGGAGCATCGCCCTGGCTCATGTGCTCACCTCTCACTAGTCCCGCAGGCAGGGCCTGCTCAGCCTCACACCACCGGGCTACCCGCAAACGGCCGTCCGGAACCGCCGAACCACCCGTCGGTGTCGTCAGGCCCGCACGTCGGGCAGGCTCTTGCCGCGCTGCCGGCGCCACGCGTCGCCGGTTTCGGCGTCGTCGGTGGACGTGCTCAGGTGCGCCCACTTCGCGTCCGAGTCGAGGCGGTGCCGCCACGCCTCGCGGCCGAACTCGTAGGCGTCGCTGCCCGCCAGCAGGCGCAGCGGCGGCTCGTCCAGGCCGGCGACCGTGAGCACCAGGTCGGCGACCTTCGCGGGGTCGCTGTTCGCGTGCTTCTCGAAGTCGGCCATCGCGCGGGCCGAGGCGCCGACCGTCGCCTCGTACGGCTCGCTGATCGGCGGCGTGGCCATCGACGCGCCACCCCAGTCCGTGCGCATGCCGCCCGGCTCGAGCACCGTGATCTTGATGCCCAGCGGCGCGACCTCGGCGGACAGGGCCTCGCTGAACCCGCCGACGGCCCACTTCGCCGACTGGTAAGCCGTCATCCCCGGGCTGCCGACGCGCCCGCCCACCGACGAGACCTGGATGATCCGGCCGCCGCCCTGCCGGCGCAGCACCGGGATCGCGGCCTTGGTGACGTACACCGTGCCGAGGAAGTTCGTCTCGATCTGCCGCCGGAAGACGTCGAGGGTCGTGTCCTCGAGGGACACCCGGTCACCTTGGCCGGCGTTGTTGACCACGACGTCGATCCGGCCGAACGCGGCGACCCCGGCGGCGATCGCGGCTTCGGCGGCCGCCGCGTCGGTGACGTCGAGCCGCTCGACGTGGACGCGGTCGCCGTAGCGGGCCGCGAGGTCGGCCAGGGCCCGCGGGTCCCGGGCGGTCGCGACGACGCGGTGCCCGGCGGCCAGGGCCTGTTCGGCGATCCGCCGGCCGAGCCCGCGCGACGAACCGGTCACGAAAAACACTGAACTCATGGGATGCTCCTCAGTTAACGCAATGCCTTTGCGTTAAACCGACCGTACGCCGGGCGCGAAGTTAAGTCAAAGCGCTTGCGTTATCGTGGAGGGATGTCCCAGCCCCGCCAGCGCGCCCGCTCCGACCAGGACAAAGAGGTCCGCAAGACGGCCCTGCTGACCGCCGCGCGCGAGCTCGCGGTCGACCGCGGCGTGCGCGAGGTCACGCTCACCGAGGTCACCAGCCGCGTCGGCCTGCACCCGTCGGCGCTGCGGCGGTACTTCGAATCCCGCGAAGAGCTCCTGCTCGAACTGGCCGAGCAGGGCTGGTCCGAATGGCGCGACCGGCTGCTCGCCGACCTCGGCGGCCGCCACCTCACCGCGGCCGGGATCGCCGACGTGGTCGCCGGCTCCCTCGACGCCCTCCCCCTGTTCTGCGACCTGCAAACGCACGTCGGCCTGAGCCTGGAGGGCGCGGTCCGGCTGGAGCGGGCGCGCCGGTACAAGACCGCGGCCTCGGCGTCGTTCGACGCGATGACGGCCGCCCTCGCCGAAGCCGGCGCCGAAGCCGGTCTGGACGCCGAGGGCGCCCGCACGATCCTGACGGCGGCGATGAGCTGCGCGGCGTACCTGTTCCAGCTGTCGCGGCCGTCGCCGACCCTGCGCCGGCTCTACGACGAGGTGCCGCGGTGGGCGCACAGCGCGCTGCGGTTCCGCGAACAGCTGACGACGCTGCTGCGCGCGGTCGCCCTGGGGGTGACGCGGGAGTCGTGACCGGGACCGGTTGCGGGCTGACGCTGCCTACCGCGGACCGGGCTCCGGCAGCAGGACCGCCCGTTCCCGGATCCGGTCCACCAGACGCGCCTGCGCGAGGATCGCCGGGCCTTCCAGATCCGACGGCACGCCCTCTCGGACGCGCGCCACGAACCGGCTCACCACGGCCGCGAACTGGTCGTCGGGTGGCAGAACCCGCTCCTCGACCCCGTTGCCGCTCTCGATCCGGATCACTGGCGCGTGGCCGGCCGGTGGCGTGTACGCCCACAGCACCGTGATGCGGCCCTCGGAGCCGGTCAGTTCGTAGCGGGAGCGGTACCCGTGGCGCATGCCGAACGTCAGCTGCGCCGTCCGGCCCGCCGGTCCGGTCAGCAACGCGGACCCGCCGACGTCGACGCGCAACCGGGCATCGATGTTCAGTGTCGCTCCGGCGGCTTCGCTGTCCTCGCCGAGGAAATCCAGTGCCGTGCGGATCGGGTACACGCCGATGTCCAGCAGCGCGCCGCCGCCTGCCCGCGGGTCGTAGCGCATGTCGTCCGGTGGGGGTGCGGGAATCGTGAACTCCGCCGTCAGCGAGCGGACCGTGCCGATCGTTCCCGCGGCCGCCACCTCGCGCACCGTGGCGTGCTGGGAGTGGCAGCGGAACATGAAGTTCTCGACCAGCGTCAGCCCGCGCCCGGCCGCGAGTGACACCAGGTGTTCCGCTTCCTTCGCCGTGGTGGCCAAGGGTTTCTCGGCGAGGACGTGCAGATCCGCCTCGAGCGCGCGCTCGACCCAGTCCGCGTGCCGGGCCGCGGGGAGCGGGACGTACACCGCGTCGAGGTCGCCTCGGGCCAGCAGGCGGTCGTAGCCGGTCACGGCCTCGCCGCCGAACCGGGCCGCGAACCGCGCAGCCTTCTCCGGTGCCCGGCTGGCCAGCGCCACCACCGTGACGTCGGGGTGGCGCGTCAACGCCGGCAGCATCCGGCGCCAGGCGATGCTCGCGCACCCCAGGACGCCGACGCGCAGCAGGCTCATTCCGGTGCCTCTCCACGGAGGGAAGCGGCCGGTCGACCGCTGGGGGTGGGGCCGACCGGCCGCGAGCCGTCAGCCGAACGAAATCACCGCCGAGGCGACTTCGCTGTAGGACTCGTTGGCCGCGCCCACGAAACAGCCGTTGGCGACCGTGGTGCAGTCCACCGGCCCGGACGCCGTCGTCAGGACCTTGTGCACCACGAACGACGTCGACACCGCTCCCGAGGCGTCGGTGGTCGTCGACTGGCTGCCCGTGTCGCACACCGGGCCCGTGGTGCCGCCGGCGCACTCCCAGATCGTCACCGTCTCGTTCGCCGTGTAGCCGGTGGCCGACACCGCCACCGACGCTCCGTCGGCCAGGCCCTCGGCCGGGGACACCGTCACGCTCGGTGCTTCCGGTGCCGCGTCGGCCACCGTGCTGCCCGCGATGACGGCGGCGAACGCCGCCGCGGTTGCCGCGAAGAACCGCACCTTGGTGATTTTGGACATGCAGGAACACTCCGAATCATCGAGGGAAAGTGCCGGTCGGGAACCATGCGGCCGGGGTGGCCGTGATCGTTTGACCGTGTCTCCGATACTAGGAGAAAAGTTCACAACATGGCAAGCGAGAAGTATCAACTGCGTGTTTTCTGCCGGTGTCCGGCGAGGATCAGGCCGTCGGCACGGCCTTGATCGGCTTGGCGCCGATGTGCTGCCAGTCCTGCCGCTTCGCCCACTCCTCGAACGTGTGCCAGCCGACGTCGGGGAAGTCGGCGCGCAGCGCGGCGACGTCGGCGGCGAACCCGACCCGGTCGATGTACTTGAACATCGCGCTGAGGTCCGGGCCGAGGAACGGCGCGTCCGGCGAAATCGCCGCGTAGCGGACGGGTTCGCCGATGATCTGTTCCAGGACTGCGGCGGCGGACGCGCCGGTCAGGTCGTCACCGGCGATGTCGAACCGCTCGCCGAGCACGCCGTCCCGGTGTTCCACCGCGTGGCGCACGAAGCCGGCGATGTCGGCCACGGCGATCTGCTGCAGCGCCCGCGCCGCGGGCATCGGCGTCGGCAGGAGCCAGCCGTCTTCGGTCCGCCGCAGGCCGAAGAACCGGTTCTCCATGAAGAACGCCGGCGCGACGACCGTGTGCGGCACGCGGTGCTCCCGCAGGTACCGCTCGATCGCCGCCTTGCTGTCGAAGTGCGGGACGCCGGTGTCGCGATCGGCGCTCGCCGCCGACGTGTAGACGATGTGCCCCACCTTCGCGCGCCGCAGCCCGTCGATCGCGCCGACGCCGGCGGTGATCTCGAAATCCGTTCCCGCGTCGAAGGAATCCGAGAGCAGGAACGCCGCGTCGGCGCCGTGCGCGGCCTCTTCGATCGACGCGGCGACGGCGAGGTCGCCGGGCACCACCTCGGCGCCGAGGGCGGCCAGCTCGACCGCGGCCGGCGAATCCGGCTTGCGCGTGAGCGCCCGGACGACGTGCCCGCGCCCGAGCAGTTCGCGGGCGACCGCGCCACCCTGCTGACCGGTCGCGCCCACCACGAGGACGTCGAGACTCATACCGGAACCTCCTGGGTCACGGGCGACACCCGGCCGGCTCGCCGGGTGCGCAGGCTTCGGCTGAGCCACACCAGGCCCGCCATGCTGTAGACCGCGTCGGCCGGCGCCACCAGCGCGGACGCCGCGACCAGCACCGGGTGCCGCAGCCCGGCGTCCACCAGCCCGCCGATGCGGTCCCGGACCTGCTTCGGCGTACCCGCGACCACCCGGCTCGCGACGAGCTCGTCGGGAGCCGCGCGGATGGCGTCCTCCACCTGGGCCCGGCTGTACCGGTGCGGCAGCAGGTCCATCGCCCCGCGGAAGTCCGGGCCGAGGGGGTGCTCGGCCCCGAACGCGCGCCACGCGCTCGCGTCGGCGAGCAAGGCGAGGTACCGCACGGACTTGGCGCGCAGCAGCCGCCGCACGTGCCGCTCGTCCCGGCCGAGCACCACGGTCAGCACCTGCGCCGCCTGGATCGCTTCGGGGTCGCGCCCGGCCCGCTTCGCCGCGCCCTGGACCTCGCGCAGCCGCCGCCCGTACTCGTCCGGGTCGACCGGCTCCCACGGGTACCAGCCGTCGGCGTACCGGCCGGTCAGCTCGAGCATCCGCGGGCCGTGCGCGGCCAGCCAGATCTCGGGCCGGCGGCCCTTCGGCGCCCGCAGGTCGAGCACCGCCTGGTCGAGCCGGAAGAACTCGCCCGCGAAGTCGAACGGCTCGGTGGCATCGAAGCACTGCCGGATGATCTGCACCGCCTCGGCCAGCCGGGCCACCGGCCGGTCGTGGGAAACGCCGTAGGGGTCGAGGTTCTCCCGTTCCCCGGCGCCGAGGCCGAGGATCGGCGGCTTGCGCGTGAAGTGCGACAAGGTCAGGAACGTCTGCGCGAGGCTCACCGGGTGGCGGCGGTGCGGATCGGTCACCCCGACGGCGAGCCGCACGTTGCCGGCCTTGGCCGCCAGGTGCCCGAGGGCCGCGGCGAAGTCGAACGCCTCGTCCGGGGTGGGCGAGCCCTTGGCCAGGAACGTGAAATCGGTGTCCCAGACGCTGCGGGGGAACGGGCTCACCAGGTGGTCGACCGTCCACAGTGAACCCATGCCCGCCAGCTTCGCCAGGTTCAGGTGGCCGACCCCCGCCGCGACCGGCGCGCTGGTGGCCCAGACGATCCCGGGCGACACGGAGCGGCTCATCGCGGCTTCGCCTCCAGGACCCAGTTGGGCGGCGTCGCGCGGGTCGTGGTGGCCAGCTCGAACCCGCTGGTGTGGAACAGCGCCCGCCACTCGGCCTCGGTCCGCTCCCGGCCACCGAGGTTGACGAGCATCTCGATGTCCATCAGCTTGCTGAAGTCGAACGTGTTGAGCTCGGGCACGGTGGCCTCGAACAGGATCACGCGCGCGTCCGCGTGGTCGCCGATGCGCCGCCGGATGTTGCCGAGGATCGCGACGCACTCGTCGTCGGTCCAGTCGTGCAGGACGCTCTTCAGGACGTAGGCGTCCGCCACCGGCACGTCGGCGAAGAAATCACCGGGGGTGCGCGTGACCCGGTCCTGCACGCCGTTGCGTTCGAGCACCGGGTCCGCGCCGGCGAGCACCTCGGGCCGGTCGAACAGGATGCCCCGGACGCCCGGGTGGGCGCGCAGCACCGCGGACAGCATGTGCCCGTGCCCGCCGCCGATGTCGGCGACGACGCCGAACCGGCCGAAGTCGCCGAGCCCGCTCAGCTCCTCGGCGGCCGCTTCGCTGAAGGCCGTCATCGCGCCGTTGAAGACCTCCGCCAGGTGCGGGTGCGCCGCGTAGAAGTCGAACGACTGCATGCCGTGCACCTTCCGGAACGCCTGCTCGCCGGTGCGGACCGTGTCCACCATCGACGCGTAGGACTGCAGGCGGCAGGCGTGGCCGACGTGCCGCGCGAAGTTGCGCAGGCTGCCGGGGGTGTCGCTGCGCAGGCAGTCGGCGTCCGGGGTCAGCTCGAACCGGCCGTCGGGCCGCTCGGCGAACACCCCGAGCGAGGCCGCCGCGCGCAGCACGCGGTACAGCGCGTCGGGGTCGGTTTCGGTGGCCGTGGCGATCTCGGCGACCGTGCGGGGGCCGTCGACCAGGTGGTCGGCGACGCCGATCTCGGCGAGCACGTTGATCGAGTGCGACAGCCACTGCGCGGTGACGAGCATGATCACGCGGACGCGGGGCGGCAGCACGGCCAGGTTCGGGAAGCCCGCCCCGGCGGTCGGCGGGGCGATCACTTCACTGGTCACGAGGTGTCCTCTCATCGGATGGGCTGGGGTGGGTCAGGACGCCGGCCGGGTCAGCACCGCGGCGGACTGGAAGCCGCCGAAGCCGCTGCCGACGCTGAGCACGACGTCCATGGGGTGTTCGCGGGCGTGCACCGGGACGTAGTCGAGGTCGCACTCGGGGTCCGGGGTGCTCAGGTTGGCGGTCGGCGGGACCACCTGGTGCTCCAGCGCCAGCGCGCAGGCGGCGAGCTCGATCGAGCCGATGGCGCCGAGGGAGTGGCCGACCATGGACTTGATGGAGCTCACCGGCACCGCGCGGGCGTGCTCGCCCAGGCTCCGCTTGAACGCCGCGGTTTCGTGCCGGTCGTTCTGCTTGGTACCCGACCCGTGCGCGTTGATGTAGTCCACTTCGGACGGATCGAGCCGGGCCTGCTCGAGCGCCCGGTCGATCGCTTCCCCCATCTCGCGGCCGTCCGGCCGGAGCCCGGTCATGTGGAAGGCGTTGCTGCGCGCCGCGTACCCGGCGAACTCGGCGTAGATGTGCGCCCCGCGGTCCCGCGCGGCGGACAGCTCTTCGAGGAGCAGCACGGCCGCGCCCTCCCCGATGACGAAGCCGTCCCGTTCGCGGTCGAACGGCCGGGACGCGTGCCGGGGGTCGGCGTTGTTCGCCGAGGTCGCCCGGATCGCGTCGAAGCACGCGACGGTGATCGGCGAGATCGGCGCGTCGGTGGCGCCGGCCAGGACGACGTCGGCCGACCCCTCCCGGATCAGCGCCGCGCCGTGGGCGACGGCGTCGATGCCGGACGTGCAGCCGGTGGAGATGACCGCCGCGGGCCCTTCGGCGTTCGCCGCCCAGGCGACCTCGGTGGCCAGCGTGCTGGGCACCATGAAGCTGTACAGGTGCGGCACGACGTAGTCCTCGTCGACCTCCCAGTGCTTGCCGTGGTCGCTGAGCACCACGTACTCCCGCTCCAGCGCGGTCGTCGCGCCGACGGCACTGCCGACGCTGACGCCGACGCGCTCGGGCGGGATCGCCCCGAAGTCGAGGCCGCTGTCGGCGATCGCCTCCCGGGTGCTGGTGACGACGAACTGGGCGGCCCGGTCCATCCGGCGGATTTCGCGTTCGCTCAGCCCGTTCGCGACGGGGGAGAAGTCGACCTGCGCCGAGATCTGCGACCGGAACCCACTGGGGTCGAACAACGTGATGCGGTCGGTGGCGGTTCGCCCGTTCGACAGCAGGTCCCAGAACTCCTTCTTCCGGATCCCGCCCGGGGCGACGACGCCGATGCCGGTGACGGCGACCCGGCGGCCCTGTGCCGGCAGTACCATGAGCTTCCTCTCCGAGAACGGTGGTCCTACGCGTCGGCGCGGTGTTCGGACACGACCTGGTAGATCGCGAACGGCTTGGCGCGGGTGCCGTCCTGGTGGTCCCGCAGCGGGGCGGTCGACGCGCGGTGGTCCGGGCCGCGCTCCCAGGCGTCGAACTCCTCGAGGCTGGCCCACTCGCTGAGCACCGCCAGCTCCGCCGGGTCGTGCGGCGACCGCAGGAGCTCGTTGCCGAGCAGGCCCGGCGTCCCGGCCAGGGTCCCGCTGATCCGGTGGTACGCCCGCTCGATCGGCTCGCTGTCGGCGCCGCGCAGGTAGAGCAGCACGCGCACCCGGCTCATCGGGCCGCGCCGGCGGCCTGCAGCGCGTGCACCACCGTCGTCGTCTCCATCGACCCGCCCGTGCGGAACGGGTGCAGCTTCACCCGGTGCTCCAGGTGGTCGGCGCTCGTTTCGAACTCGCGGAACGCCGGCTCGCTCGTCCAGTCGCTGATGACGAAGTAGACCGGTGCGCCGTCCTGCGTGCTGCGCAGCAGCCACTGCCCGAGGTTGGCGGGGTGCCCGGTGATCACGTCGGCGATGTCGAGCCAGGTCTTTTCGAACTCCGGCTCGGCACCCTCCTTGATCTCGAACCGGAGGATCACCCGGAAGGTCTCCGGCGCCCCCATCACATGCCCCCGTCGACGGTGACGACCGCGCCGTTGACGAACCCGGCGGCGTCGCTCGCCAGGAAGGCGACGACCGCGCCGACGTCGGCCGGGTCGCCGAGCCGGCCCAGCGGGATCCGCTTGCGGTAGCCCTCCAGGCGCTCTTCGACGGCCGCGCGTTCGTGGTCGGTGGCCCGCTCGGCCATCTCGGTCGCGATGATCCCGGGGGCGACCAGGTTGACGCGCACGCCCTGCGCGCCCAGTTCCTTCGCCAGCGACTTGGTGAGGCCGGTGAGCCCGGCCTTCGCGGCCGTGTAGTGGGCGCGCAGCGGAACGCCGATCTCGGCGACCTTCGACCCGATGTTGATGATCGTGGAGCCCGGCCGCAGGTGCGTCATCGCGCGCTGCGCCAGCAGGTACGCGGCGGTCAGGTTGGTGTCGAGCACCCGGTTCCAGTCCGCCACTTCGAGCTTGACGAACGGGATGTGGCTGATCGCGCCCGCGTTGTGCACGAGGACGTCGAGCCCGCCGAGGCGCTCGCCGCACACCTCGATCAGCCGGTCGATCTCGGTTTCCTGGGCGATGTCCGCCTGCACGACGTGGTGGTTGCCGTCCCGTTCGGACAGTTCGGCTTCGAGGGCCTTCGCCGCGTCGGTGTCGCTGTGGTAGCAGGTGACGACGTCGGCGCCGCCGTCCGCCATGGCGAGCACCACGCCGCGGCCGATGCCGCGGGTCCCGCCGGTGACGAGAACGCGTTTCCTGGCAAGGGAAAGTGCCATGGTCTTCCTCCCTGGGATGAGTCGGGTGGGTGGGGTCAGCCGGCGGCCGCTTCGACCTTGTCCTTGATCAGCTTCAGCTGGCCGGCGGAGTTGGTGTTCAGCCGGTCGGTCATGCCCGCGTCGTCCAGCGGCGCGCCCGGCTTCATCTCGAAGTCCTGGACCCAGCGCATGCGGACGCGGCCGCCGAGGTCTTCGTACTCCCAGAACAGGGACATGTACTTGAAGACACCGGTGTCGACGCGGTGCGCGCGCACGGTCCGGGTGGCCGGGTCGGGGGTCCGCTCGGACACCCAGCTCCAGGTCTTGCCGTTCTCGTCCGGGTGCAGCGAAAGCCGGAACCGCACGGTGTCGCCGCGCTGCTCCAGGATGACGGCTTCGGCGTACTCGCTGAACAGCTGCGGCCAGCCGGCGACGTCGTTGGTCATCCGCCACACCCGGTCGAACGGGGCGTCGATCACGATCTCGTTGTCGGTGTGCCCGGCCACGCCTAGACCACCTCCACGAGGTTGCTGTTGACGTAGGCGACCAGGTCGTCGGGACGCAGGAGCAGGGTCGCGGAGTCCTCGGGGAAGGAGATCCCCAGTTCCTGCTTGACGCGCGCCTGGATCTCCAGCATCGCCAGCGAGTCGAAGCCGAGGTCGGTGAACTCGGTGGCGCCGATGTCCCCGCCGAGGTCGACCCCGTCGTCGGCGCCGCCGGTGGCGTCCATGATCCTTCTCAGACTGTCCAAAGTGAACACTGCCTGTCTCCCTTCTCGGTCAACCGATTCCGCACTGGCGCACGACCATCGCGGAGTTGAAGCCGCCGTGGCCGCGGGCGAGCACCAGCGCGATCCGCACCCGCGCCTCCCGCGGTTCGTCGAGCACCAGGTCGAGGTGGTGGCCGGCGTCCGGGCGGACGCCGACGGTCGGCGGGACCACCGAGTCCCGGATCGCCAGCAACGCGAACGCGACGTCGAGCGCCGCGCCGCCCGCGAGCAGCCGGCCGGTCATCGTCTTGGGCGCGGTCACCGGGACGCCTGCCGGCCCGAAGACCGCGGCGATCGCGGCGGCCTCGTCGCGGTCGAGCGCCGGGGTCCCCGCGGCGTCCGCGAAGACGACGTCGACCTCGCCGGGAGCCACCCCCGCGTCCTCCAGCGCCGCCAGCGCCGCGCGGCGCAGCCCGGGCGGCCGCGGCGAACCCGGTGGCGGGTCGAAGGTCGCGGCGTACCCGGCGATCTCGCCGTAGCGCCGCGGCGCGCCCCGGTCCACCGCGGCCGCGTTGTCCTCCACGACGGCGATGGCCCCGCCTTCGCCGACGACGTGCCCGCATGCGTCGGCGTCGAACGGCAGGTACGCGCGGCCGGGGTCGGCGCGCGTCGACATCCGCCCGGTGGCGGTCTGCGCGACCAGTCCGTACGGGCACAGCGAGGCGTCGGTGCCGCCGGTGACGATCACCGGGGTGCCCGCCCGGAGCAGGCGCCGGGCCTGGCCGATGGCGTCGAGCCCGCCGGCCTGCTCGGTGGCGACCACCCCGCACGGACCGCGCATCCCGTGCCGGATCGAGACCTGGCCGGTGGTGGCGGCGTAGAACCACGCGATCGACTGGTACGCCCCGACGAACTCGGGGCCCTTCTCCCACAGGCGCTGGATCTCCCGCTGGCCGAACTCGTTCCCGCCGGACGAGCTCGCGGTGACCACCGCCATCTCGTACTCGCCGAGCGCCGCGGGGTCGACGGCCGCGTCGGCGAGCGCGCTCTCGGCGCAGACCAGGCCGTGCTGGGTCCACTTGTCGGTCTGCACGATCAGGCCGCGCGGGACGCGGTCGACGGCGTGGAAGCCGGCCAGCTCCCCGGCCACCGTGACCGAGTACCGGGACGCGTCGAACCCGGAGATCGGCCGGATGCCGGTCTTCCCGGCCAGGGTGGCGGCCCAGCACTCCTCGACGCCCATCCCGTTGGGCGCGAGGACGCCGAGGCCGGTCACCACGGCGGTGGTCACCGGCGCTCCGCGGCCGCGACCGGCCCGCCGACGTCCATGCCGGCCTCGGCGGGATTGGCCGGCGCTTCGGTGTCCACGTGCCCGAGTTCGGGCCGCGGGGCGAGCGGGCACAGGTGGAACACCGCGAACGCGGCTTCGGTGCCGCGGTTCTCCAGCCGGTGGCGCACGTCCTTGGGCACCAGGACGGCCTCGTCCGCACCGAGTTCGACCGGCTCGTCGTCCAGCGTCAGCACGAGCGTGCCGCGGACGACGTAGAGGTACTCCTCGGAGTACGGGTGGTAGTGCTCCGTCACGGACTCGCCCGGCAGCAGCGTGACGCCGCCCATGAACCCGGTGGTCGACTGCACCGTCTTCGGGCTGAGCAGGACCCGCAGGTCACCGCCCCGCCGCCGGTTGGCGGGCACGTCGCCGAGCGCGATCTTCTGCGTCACGTGGCACTCCAGCTGTAGAAGGTCTCGGCCATGGCGTCCTTCGGTTCGCGCCAGCCGGGGTCGTACGGGCTGATGAACTCCCCGAGCCGCTCGTTGATGTCCTTGTAGAGCGGGTGGGACCGGGCCCGGTACAGGTCCCGGGTGATGTCTTCGTCGGCTTCGACGAGGTGGAAGTAGAGCCCGTGGAAGCGGAAGAGGGTCCGGCGGCTCACGCCGATCAGGTGCGGCAGCTCGGACGCGTCCGAATCGGCGAAGATCCGGGCGACGTCCGCGCTGTCGTCCGCACCCATGCGGGCCACGATCAGTGTTCTCTGCACGCGCACCTCCGAAGGTGGTCTCGTTGTCGGACAGGGGTTTCAGACGCGCGCGGGCAGGATTTCGCCCGCGGGGGAGTCGTGCATCGCCAGCTGGGACAGGCAGCGCATCGCGAGCCGGCCGACGACGTCCGGGTAGGACTCTTCGGTCGGCCGCAGCGTCCCGCCGGACAGCGCGGCCAGCAGCCGGGTTTCGTGCGCGAAGGCCGTCGCGTCCCCGGCCACCGCGCGCGCGACGTCCCGCAGCTCGCCGGTGTGCTGCCACAGCCGCACGACGGACTCGTCGTTGCGGTACCAGCGTTCGGCCAGCAGCGCGGGACCGTCCGGGTGCCCGGGCTCCGCCCAGATCGGCACCCGGCTCTCCAGCGCGAAGTCCGCGTGGGCGGGACCCGGGTGGCGGAACCGCATCACCGTGATGCGCGCGAGCCGGTCCGGCGTCGTCGACCCGCCGCAGTCGGCCATCAGGCTGTTTTCGAAGTACCGGAGGAAACCCTGCTCGGTCTGGGTGTCCCGCGGCTCGGCGAGGAACGGGCTCAGCCGCTGCTCGGCGAACTTCACCGTGGTCTGCCGGGACATGTGCCGGGCGACGTCGCCGAGCTCACCCTGGTACTGGATGATCCGGACCATGCTGTCGTCCCCGATGAACAACCCGGTGGCGGGGATCAGGCCGACCTCGTTCCCGTCCGCGTCGTAGACGACCGGCGAGCCGGTCCGCTTGAACCCCGTGGCCGAGAAGATCTCGGCGATCTTGGCCTCGGTGTCCGGGCGGATGTTGTAACTGATGGCGGCAAACGACACTTTCCTACCTTTCTCACTCGGTGCACCGGTCAGGTCAGATTCCGCGTGATGCCGGCCCACGCGCTCAGCTCGACGTCGGTCAGCGGCGCGGGTTCCGGCGGGGAACCGGGGTCCGGTCCGCCCGGTCCGCCCGGTTCGGCCGGGACGAGCGGGGCGACGTAGAAGTTGAAGGCGGCGCCCACCGAAGCCAGTGCCGCCAGGGTGTACCGGCCGAGCGCGCGCAGGCGGCGGCGCGACTGTCCACTCCGGACGAAACGACGACCCGGCATCCGGCCCTCACCTTCCTTTCTCCCCGGCACCCTCAGCCAACCCCGGGCGGCTTCGGACGACCACGTGCTTGTACCTGCAGGAACACCGGAACTTCACTCGGCTCGGGCGAGGACGACGGCGGCGTCCTTCGCGCCGTCGCCCCGTTCGGTCACCGCCGCGAACCGCCCCGCGGCGTGCGTCACCAGACCGGCGTCGAGGCCGTGCTCCCGCGCGGTCCGCTCGGCGAGCCGGAGGTCCTTGGCCATCAGGTCGGTCCGGAACGCCGCCGGCACCAGCCGGTTCTCGCGCACCAGCGCGGCCCGGAAGCCCAGCACCGGCGAGCTGAAACCGCTGCCCGCGATCGCCTCGAGGAGCCGGTCGCGGTCGACCCCGCCCGCCGCACCGATGTCGAGCGCTTCGGCCAGGCCGGCCAGCTGCACGCCGAGCAACGCGTTGAACGCCAGCTTCGCGCTCGCGCCCGACCCGGTGCCGCCGATGTGCCAGGTGTGCTTGCCGATCACGCCGAGCAGGTCCGCCACCTTGGCGACGTCGGCTTCGTCGCCCGCGGCGAGCACGCGCACCTCACCGGACCTCGCCTGGAACGGGTTGCCGATCAGGCAGGCCTCCACCCGCGACACCCCGGCTTCGGCGAGCCGCGCCGTGCAGCCGCGGGAGAACTCCGGGGAGACGGTGGAGGCGTCGACGACCACCGCGCCCGGCTTGAGGCCGTGCACGGCGCCGTCGTCGCCGAACAGCACCTCGTCCACGGCTTCGGGGCCGCTGAGGCTGACCAGGACCGTGCCGGCGTCGGCGACGGCAGCCGCGGGCGTCGCCGCGAACCGCGCGCCGCGGCCGGTCAGCGGGCTCGCCTTGGCCTCGGTCCGGTTGAACACCGAGACCGGCCGGCCCGCGTCGAGCAGCCGGTGGGCGAGCCCCGACCCCATCGCGCCGAGGCCCAGGCACGCGATCGTGGTGTCCGGTTCCGTCATGACGGCTCCTTGTCGAGAGAGGTGATCCAGGTGGCGTCGAGGGTCCCCAGCGCGGCGACGCTGGCCGCGCCGGTGAACACGGTCTTGCCGTGCCCGCGGAGGGTGACCGACAGGGGCCCGGCGTCGGTGTCGACGACCGTCGTGCCCCAGGCGCCTTCCGCCCGCTGGCGGGCGGCCGCGGCGGCGCACACGGCCGTGCCGCACGAACGCATCTCGCCCGTGCCCGGTTCGTACACGCGGGTGCGCAGCCGGCCGTCGGCCAGCACGTTGACCCAGGTGATGTCGAGGTCGGCGTCGCCGAACCCGGGGCCGGCCAGCACGGGTTCGGCCGACAGGTCGAGCGTCTCGACCGGCGTCGTCACGAAGCACACGAGGTGCAGGTTGCCGAGCGAGATGACGCTGCCCGGGTACTCGCGCCCGCCCAGCCGGACCGACGCCGAGCCGAGGAACTCCGGCGGCAGCAGCTCGATCGACGTCGTGCCGCGGTCGTCGATGACGGTCCGCTTCGCGCCGACGCTGGTCCCGATCCACACCTCGCCCGGCGCGATCAGGCCGGCGTCGAGCAGGTAGCGCGCGACCAGCCCGAGCCCCGGCCCGCACATCGGCGCGACCGTGCCGTCCGGGTTGCGGCAGTCCATGAACCACTCGGCGGCGCCGGCCAGCGCCGGATCGGCGAACTCGGTGCGCACCAGGCGGAGCACGCCGTCGCCGCCGAGGCCGCGGTACCGGTCGCACAGGCCGCGCACGGCGTTCCCGGTCAGCCGGACGTCGTCGTCGGGATCGATCAGCAGCACGAAGTCGTTGCCGCCGCAGAAGCCCTTCGCGTACCGCGGCCCCCGGTCAACCGCCGGCGGCGACACGGCGCTCCTCGGCGGACGCACGGGCTTCGAGGAAGTCCGTGAGGTCGAACAGCCGCAGCGCGTTCCCGGCGAGGACGTCCTGGACCTCGGCCTCGCCGATCGGGAGGTCGCGCACGGCCTGGACCTTGTCCTCGAACTTGACCGGGATCGGCGGCGCGTCGGTGCCGAAGACGATGTGCCGGGCCCCGAGCAGGCGCAGGTTCGCCTCGTGCAGGCTGGGGTGGTCGAAGGTGGTGTCGACGTACAGGCGGGCCGCCAGCTCGCTGGGGCGCAGCGACGACGCGGTCCGGTGCAGCTCCGGCACCGGGGCGCCCGCGGCGTCGTCTTCGCCGCGGTTCTGCGTCGTACGGTCGTCCCAGTGCCGCGGCCGGACCGCCCAGTCGATGCGGTCGGCGAACAGGCTGAAGGCGCCGCCCGAGTTCGCCGAGATGAAGTTGAGCGACGGGTGGCGTTCCAGCCGGCCGGACAGCACGAGGGCGGCGAGCCCGAGGGTCGCGTCGCACGGACGGCCGAAGATCTCCAGCAGGCCGTAGTTCGCGATGTCCCGGCAGCTCGCGGGCATCGGACCGGCGTGCAGCAGGATCGGCACGCCGGCCTCTTCGGCCATGGCGAAGAAGGCGTCGGCGCGCGGGGAGTCGAGGTACTCGGCGTCCGCGCTGAAGTTCGCGATGAGCCCGACGAAACCGGGCTCCCGCAGGGTTTCCGCCGCGGCGGCGATGCTCTTGTCGTCGCCGAACACGTCGCAGTAGACGTAGGCGCGCAGATTGCGCCACCACTTCCGCACGGTCTCGCCGAGCCAGTCGTGCAGCGCGCGCAGCTGGTCGAACGGCTGCTGGTAGCCGAACGGCTGCCGGTACCCGGCGAACCGGTCCGCGGGCGCCATGGTCCGCGCGCCGCTCGGGCTGCCGACGATGGTCAGCTCGATGCCGGCCGCCGCCTTGGCCTCGATCATGCCTTCCACGTCGACCAGGCTGCGGGGCATCGGGGCGCGCTCGGCCGCTTCCGCCGAGATGATGTGCCCGTGGACGTCGATGATCATCGCGCGATCGCTCCCGTCGGGTCCTGGGCGGGCTTGCGGAAGTACAGGCAGCGCATCGCGGAGTCCGCGAAGAAGGTCCGGAACCCCTCGGGGGTGCTGAGGTCGGCGGGCTTCTCGAGGTACTGCTGCAGCGCGCGGTCGATCTCCGCGTGCGTCGACTCCATGGACTTCTGGCGCAGCAGCTCGGGCAGCGGGCCTTCGAACTCCATGACGCGCACGACGAGGTTGTCGCGCAGGAAAACGGCGGTCGCCAGCATGCGGCCGACCACATTCCCGTCGTCGCCGGTTATTTCCAGCGAGTCCGGCGGGGGATAGCGCAGGAGCAAGTTCTCGACTTCGTTCCTGCATTCCCGGCGAAACGTCCAGGCTATCGCCGCAACCTGCGTCATCTGATCACCTCTTGGAGTTCCCGCGAGTTCTCGCAGCGGATCGGATCCGTGCCCCACTGAGGCAAGGATGGGCACGGCGCATCCGGCTGGCCAGGCAATCGGGGCAACTGCCGCCGAAACTGCCGATCGGCGCCACTACTTCCGCCAGAACCACATGGCCGGGCTCGCCACCCGGTGTTTAGCTTTGGCGCGTGACGGTATCGAAAGACGAGGCGAGCACTGCCCACGACTTTCGTCGAGCGGCAGTCGGGCAAATGGCGAACGACGGCGTGCACCGCACCTTGCACGAATTGTGGGAGCACGCGGTGCGGCGGCACCGGCACCGCACCGCGCTGATCGCCGGCGGCGAAGTCCTTTCCTACGACGAGGTGAACACCCGGGCGAACCGGCTGGCGCGGCTGCTGGCCGACCACGGTGCCGGACCCGAACGCGTGGTGGCGCTGGCGCTGCCGCGGTCCGCGGCGATGGTGACGAGCGTGCTGGCCGTGGCGAAGGCGGGTGCGGCCTTCCTGCCCGCCGACCTCGCGTACCCGGCCGAGCGCGTCGCGCACATGCTGGCCGACGCCGCGCCGGTGGTGGTCTGCACGACGCGCGCGGGCGCCGCGGCGTTGCCCGGAACCGGTGTGCCGCTGGTGGTTCTCGACGACGAGGGTCCGGCCGAAGCGCTGAAGAGGCGCGCCGGCACCGACCTGACCGACGGCGAGCGCACCGGAGGCGTCTCCGCGGCGAGCCTGGCCTACGTCATCTACACGTCCGGGTCGACGGGCCGGCCCAAGGGCGTCGCGGTGACGCACACCGGGCTGGCCGGCCTGGCGAGGGCGAAGGTCGCGGCGATGCGGGTCACCGAGGACAGCCGGGTCCTGCAGTTCGCGTCCCCGAGCTTCGACGCGTTCCTGACCGAGCTCCTGTCCGCGTTCACCGCCGGGGCCGCACTGGTCGTCCCGTCGGCGCCGACATTGGCCGGCGAGGCGCTCAAGGCGGCGCTGCTGGACGGGCGCGTCACGCACGCGGTCCTGCCGCCGACCGCGGTCGCGACGCTGGCCCCCGCGGACTTCCCCGAGCTGCGGACCCTCGTCGTCGCCGGCGAAGCGTGCCCACCGGATCTCGTCGCGCGGTGGGCGCCGCACGTGCGGCTGCTCAACGCCTACGGGCCGACCGAGGGCACGGTGTGCGCCACCATGACCGGGCCGCTCGCGCCGGGCGAGCCGGTGACCATCGGCACCCCGATCGCCGGGGTCTCGGTGTACGTCCTCGACGGCGAGCTGCGGCCGGTGCCGGCCGGCGAAATCGGCGAGCTGTATCTCGGCGGTGCGGGGCTGGCGCGGGGTTATCTCGGCCGGCCGGCGTTGACCGCCGAGCGGTTCGTCGCCGACCCGTTCTCGACGCCGGGCGCTCGCATGTACCGCACCGGCGACCTCGGCTCGTGCCGCGCGGACGGCGCCATCGTGTTCCACGGCCGCGTCGACGACCAGGTCAAGCTCCGCGGCTTCCGCATCGAGCTCGGCGAGGTCGAAGCGGTGCTCACCCGGCACCCCGCGGTCGCCCAGGCCGCCGCGGTGGTCCGGGACGACGGGGCCGGCGGCCGGCAGCTGGTCGTGCACGTGGTCCCGGCGGACGGGAGCGCGCCTTCGCCGGACGAACTGCGCGCGCACGCGAGGGAGTTCCTGCCCGACCACATGGTCCCGGCCGCCTACCCCGCGATTCCGGCGATGCCGCTGTCGCCGAACGGGAAGGTCGACCGGACCGCGCTGCTCGAGCGGGAAGTCCGGCCGCGCTCGGGCGGCCGGCCGCCGGAGACCGCCGCCGAGAAGGCGATCTACTCGATCTTCCGCGAGCTGTTCGAGGGCGCGCCGATCGACGTCGGCAGCAACTTCTTCGAGCTCGGCGGGACCAGCATCCTCGCCATCGACGTCATCCTGCGCGCGCAGGAGGCCGGCCTGGAGCTCTCGCCGCGCAGCGTCATCGACAACCCGACCATCGAAGCGCTGGCCGCCGCCGCCCGGAGCGAAGCATGACGACCCGACCGATCGCCGACCCCGCCGCGCTCGCCGACCTCGACCTGGCTTCGCCGACGCTGCACGCCGAACACGAACTGGACGAGGTGTGGCGGCACCTGCGCGCCCACGACCCGGTCCACTGGCAGCCGCCGCGCGAAGGACAACGCGGGTTCTGGGTGATCACCCGGTACGCCGACGTCAACCAGGTGTACCAGGACAAAGCGCACTTCGGGACCGAGAACGGCAACGCACTTGCCACGTTGCTGCACGGCGGGGACTCGGCGTCGGGGTCGATGCTGGCGGTGACCGATGGCGAGCGCCACGACAAGGTCCGCGGCGTGCTGAAGAAGGGCTTCTCCAAGCGGATGCTCGACCTCATCGGGCATTCCCTGCAGGAGACCGTGGACGGGCTGCTGCGCGGCGCCCTCGAAAAGGGCGAGTGCGACGCGGCCCGGGACGTCTCGTCCAACGTCCCGCTCGGCGCGATCTGCGACCTGCTGGAGATCCCCGACGACGACCGCAAGTACCTCCTCGACTTGACCGCGCACGCGTGGAGCTCGGACTACGCCGACGAACCGCCCGAGGAGAGCTGGGTCGCCAAGAACGAGATCCTGCTGTACTTCAGCCGCCTGGCCAAGGCCCGCCGCGGCGCGACCGGCGACGACATGGTCACGCTGCTCGCCAACTGCCACATCGACGGGATGCCGCTCAACCAGGCCGAACTCATGGCGAACTGCTACGGCCTGATGATCGGCGGCGACGAGACCGGCCGGCACGCGATCACCGGCACGATCCTGGCCCTGATCGAAAACCCCGGCCAGTGGCGGGCGCTCAAGAACGGCGACGTCGACCTGGCCACCGCGACCGAGGAGGCCCTGCGCTGGACGGTGCCGTCCCTGCACGGCGGCCGGACGGCGACCGCGGACGTCGTGGTCGGCGGCCGGGAGATCAAGGCCGGGGACGTGGTCAGCGTGTGGATCTCCTCGGCCAACCGCGACGAGACCGTGTTCGCCGACCCCGACCGGTTCGACCTCGCCCGGACCCCGAACCACCACTTCACCTTCGCGTACGGGTCGCACTACTGCCTCGGGCACTACCTGGGGCGGATGGAGGTCCGCGCGGTGCTCGACGGGCTGCGCCGGCTGGTGTCCGAAGTGGAGCAGACCGGTGAAGAGAAGTGGATCTACTCCAGCATCCTGCACGGGATGAGCTCCCTGCCGGTCAAGTTCACCGCATGAACACTCCGGAGTGCGCCGGGGCCGCCGCGGCGGTGGCCGTCGTCACCGGCGCGGCGGGCGGCATCGGGGCGGTCACCGCGGAACTGCTCGCGGCCCGCGGTGTTTCGGTCGTCGCCGTCGACCGCGACGAGGGCGAGCTCGCCGCCACGGTGGCCCGGCTCGGGAGCACCGGCACGGGCATCGGCTGCGACGTCACCTCGGGCGATCAGGTGACCCGCATGGTGCGGCGGGTGGTGGCGGAGTTCGGGCACGTCGACGTCCTGGTGAACTGCGCCGGCGTCACCCGCGACCGGCTGCTGCTGACGATGTCCGACGACGAGTGGGACGCCGCCGTCGACGTCAACCTCGGCGGCACGATCCGCTGCTCGCGCGTCGTCGGCGAGCACATGAAGCGGCGGCGTTCCGGCCACATCGTCAACTTCAGCTCCGTGGCCGCCGACGGCAACGCGGGCCAGGCGAACTACGCGACCGCGAAGGCCGCCATCACCGGCTTCACCCGGGCGCTCGCCGCGGAGTTCGGCCCGTTCGGCGTCACCGTCAACGCCGTCGCGCCGGGCTTCGTCGCGACGGCGATGGTGGACGAGCTGGCCGACCGCCTCGACGTCGACCGGCAGGCGTTCCTCGACCGGGCGGGGGCCACGACCGCGCTGGGCCGCGTCGCCTCGGCCACGGACATCGCGGGTGTCGTGGCGTTCCTCGCCGGCCCGCGGTCGGGCTACGTCACCGGGCAGACCGTCTACGCGACGGGCGGCGACCGGTGATCTCCGGGTTCGGGTAGCCGGCCGGCGACGTGGTCGCGCAGCCGGTCGAGCACGTCGAGCAGGGTGGCGCGTTCGGCGTCGGTGAGGATGCCGAAGGTCAGCTCGGCGTGCGCTTCGTGCAGGGCTTGGATCTCGCCGAGGTGCTCGTGGCCCTTGGCGGTGATCTCGAGCCGCGTCGAGCGGCGGTCGCCGGGATCGTGGCGCCGCTCGAGCAGGCCCTCGTCCTCCAGGCCGTCGACCAGGGACGTGATCGACCGGCCGGTGACGCCGAGGCGGTCCTTGAGGTCGCCCATCCGCGGGGTGCCGGCCTCGTCGACGGCGAGCATCAGCAACACGCGGGACGGGGACCAGCCCCGCTGCTGGTAGGGCTGCCCGGCGAACCGCCGCAGCGCGTGCGTGGTGCGCATGAGCGCGTCACCCAGCCGCGCCCCGGTCGGCGGGCCCGCCGGTGGATTGTCGCTTGACACCCCCCGAGCATACCGGTAATCCTGACAAGCACAAATAACTCAGTCCGGATTGAAACTAATTTCAGGAGTGCGTGCATGGAAGCAACGGGGACGAGCACGGGCCCGCCGGGGACCGTCTCGCCGGTGAAGAAGAAAGCGTGGTTCAGCCGCAACTACAAGTTGCAGATGGCGGGCGCGATCATCTCGGCACTGGGCACGTCCGCCGCGCCGGTCGCGATGGCCTTCGCGATCCTCGACACCGGCGGCTCGGGGACCGCGGTCGGCCTGGTGTCCGCGGCGGGCACGGTGCCCGCGGTGCTGTTCTTCGTGATCGGCGGGGTGGTGGCCGACCGGCTGCCGCGCCACCTGGTCATCGTCGCCACGAACCTGGTCAGCACGGTCGCCCAGGGGCTGTTCGCCCTGGTGGTGTTCCTGGATGCGATCAAGCTCTGGGAGCTGATCGCGTTCTCCGCCGCCAACGGGCTCGCGATGGCCTTCCGGATGCCGGCCACCGAAGGCCTGCTGATGCGCAGCGTCGGCCGGGAGAACGCCAGCAGGGCGTTCGCCATCTTCCGGACCGGTCTCAACGGCGCCCAGGTCGCCGGCGCCGCGCTCGGCGGCGTGCTGGTGTCCGCTTTCGGCCCCGGCTGGGTGCTCGCGATCGACTCGGCCACGTTCGCCTTGACGTCGTTGCTCGCCTTCGCGATGGTGGCCGAAGGAACGCTGCGCAAGCGGGAAGGCCTGATCACCGAGCTGCGCGAAGGCTGGACCGAGTTCTCCAGCCGGAAGTGGCTGTGGAGCGTGACCGTGCAGTTCGGCGTGGTCAACGCCCTCGGCGTCGGAGCGTTCACGGTGCTCGGCGCGGTGGCCTCGGATCGTCAGCTCAACGGCGCGAGCGACTGGGGTTTCATTCTTTCGTGCGACGCGGTCGGCATGATCCTCGGCGGGTTGCTGATGGTGAAGCTGCGGCCGCAGCGGCTGCTGGTTTCCGGCGTCTCCGGCGCCGTGATGCTCGCGTTGCCGCTGGCGGCGTTCGCGGCCGACGCGCCGCTGCTGGTGATCTGCGCGGCGTCGTTGCTCGGCGGGCTCGGGGTGGAGATCTTCACCGTCAACTGGATGACCACGCTGCGGCAGGAGATCCCGCACGAGAAGTTCTCGCGCATCGCCGCCTACGAGGCGCTTTGCTCGTTCGGCCTCACCCCGCTCGGCGCGGCCGGCGCGGGCCCGGCCGCGGACCGGCTCGGGCTCGGCCGGACGCTGTGGATCGCCAGCGGCGCCATCGTCGCCACCACCGCGATGGTCCTCGCCTCGGCCGAGGTGCGGAAGGTCAAGCGCGCCCCGGACGACGGCACCCGCGGACCCGGCGGGCCGTTCGGCGGTCCCGGTGGGCCTGGCGGCCCGGGTGGTCCCGGTGGGCCGGGTGGGCCTGGCGGCCCGGGTGGCCCCGGTGGTCCGGGTGGACCTGGCGGTCCTGGTGAGCCGCCCCGCTGACCGCCGCGCCGCCCGGTGCCGATCCCCGCGGCACCGGGCGGCGCGCGGTTCTCCGCTCGGGCGGCCCGGGACCATTCCGGTGCACCAGTCACAACCCGGATAGCTTTACTTTCGTCTATCCGGATTGCGTGTAGCCTGAGCGGGTGTCGAGCGAAAAGACGCCGGGGCCCGTCCAGCCGGAGGGACCGCCGACCGGGGCGCAGCTGGCCGATGCGCTGATGCGCACCACGCACGCGCTGCGCCGGTTCGCCGGGCAGCCTTATCAGCAAAAGGGCTGGTCCACGTCGCGGGTGCTGCTGATGCTGGCCGTCGACGAGGCCGGCACCCCGCGGATGGGCGAGCTCAAGGACCGGCTCGGCGTCACGGGCCGGTCGATCACGTCCCTTGTGGACGGTCTGGAGGACGAAGGGCTGCTCAAGCGGTGCGACGATCCCGGTGACCGCCGGTCGACCCGGCTCGAGATCACCGCGAAGGGCCACGAGCACCTGAGTGAGATCAAGGCGCTGCACGACGCCCACGCGGAGAAGACGTTCGGCATCCTGACCGACGCCGAACGCGCCACGCTGGTCGACGTGCTCGGCCGGTTGCGCGACCACGTCGCCGGCCGGTCGCCCGAACCCGAGCGCTGAAAACGCGCCGACAATTCCCGACCGGCAGAAAACCCGCGTTAATCACCATTCCCGTTGCTCACGAGAATGATTCGTGCTCATGATGTCGGCATGGTTGATTCGATCGCGATCACGGCCGATCTTTCCGATCCGGAATTCCTGCAGAATCCCTATCCCGTCCTGGCCCGGCTCCGGCGCGAAGCTCCCGTCGCGCGCGTCCGGACCGCGTTCGGGTTCGACGCCTGGCTGCTGACGGAGTACGACCTCGTCCGCGAGTCGCTCGCCGACCCGCGGCTGGTCCGCAACGTGCCGGGGGAGGTGGACCCGATCCGGCAGGGGACCCCGGGCGGCGGCGCCGCGGTGGCCGGCCGCGACTTCGTCCCGCCGAGCGTCCTCGACACCGTCGACCCGCCGGAGCACACGCGGTTGCGCGCGCTCGTCCAGCCGGCCTTCACCGGCCACCGGATCGACGCGCTCGCCGGCCGGATCGAGACGGTGGTCGCGGCCCTGGTCGACGAGCTCGCCGAGACCCCGGAGTGGGACGTCATCCCGCGGATCGCCTACCGCCTGCCGCTGGCGGTGATCGGCGACCTGCTCGGCGCACCGAAGGGCGCCGACGTCGAACTGATGCGGATCACCGCCGGCCTGCTCGCGGAGGACACCGACGAGGACAGCTTCCTGGCCCACCGCGTCGCGCTGCACTCGCTGCGCGACTACCTGCTCGCGCTCATCGCCGAGAAGCGCCGGCAGCCCGGTCCGGACCTGACCAGCACCCTCGCCGAAGCCGTGCCGGCGGCGGACGAAGTGGCCGGGTACGAACTGGTTTCGCTGCTGGTCAACATCGTCGTGGCCGGCTACGTGACCACGGGCAACATGATCGGCAGCGGGGTGGCCGCCCTGCTTACGCACCCCGACCAGCTCGCCCTGCTCCGCGAAGACCGCGGGCACATCCCTTCGGCGGTCGAGGAGTTCGGGCGCATCGAGGCGCCGTTCACCTCCGTGCTGGCCTTCGCCGCGGAGGACCTGACCTACGGCCGGGTCCCGATCGAGCGCGGGGACGCGGTGATCGCTTCGCTGACCGCGGCGAACCGCGACCCCGCCCGGTTCGCCGACCCCGACCGGTTCGACATCACGCGCACCGACCCCGGGCAGCTCGCCTACAGCCGCGGCATCCACCGCTGCCTCGGCAGCCACCTCGCGCGCGTCGAACTCGCGGTCTTCCTCAAGCTGCTCCTCGACCGCTTCCCGGTGCTGGAACTGGCCTGTGCCCCGGAAGACCTGCGGTGGCGGGCCATCGGCGAGATCCGCGGGCTGCGGGCCGTGCCCGTCCGCACGGCCTAAGCCTCTCCGGCGTGGAACGGGGTCCGGGCCCGCAGGCCGGTCCAGTGGTGCTCGACGTAGCCGAGCGCGGCGGGCCGGTCGGCGGGCCCGGACGCGATCCGCCAGCCGGCCGGCACCGCGGCGAAGGCGGGCCACAGCGAGTGCTCGTTCGCGTCATTGGCCAGGACGAGGTAGCGGCCGTCATGGTCTTCGAACGGGTTGGTTCCCACGAAGTTTCCTTTCCCCAGCGGAGGTGTTCCCGGTTACGCGCCGACCAGGCCCTCGTCCTCCACCGCGACGAGGGCGTTGGCCCGGCGCACCGCGACGCGGTCGACCTTGCCCGCGGTGCTGACCGGGAACCGGCGCCAGCGCACGAACTTGACCGGCGCGTGCGTCGGCGTCATGTGCCGGGAAACGTGGTCCCGCAGGGCATCGAAGCCCGGCGGGCCGTCCGCGGCCAGCACCACCCCGGCGTGCAGCTCCTCGACGAGGTCCGCGCGGCGGTGGCCGTACACGCACGCGTCGACGACCCCGGGGTGGCCCACGAGCACCTTCTCGACCTCCGTCGGCGCGACCTTCGTGTCGTGCACCTTGACGACGTCGTTCATCCGGCCGAACAACCGCAGGTAGCCGGCGGCGTCGAAACTGCCGTAGTCCCCGGTGCGCACCCAGCCGTCGCGCAGCACCGCCGCCGTCAGCTCCGGATCGGCGGCGTAGCCCCGCATGCCGTACGGGCTGCGCACGGTCACCTCGCCGACTTCGCCCACCGGTACCTCCCGGCCGGTTCCCGGATCGCGGACGACGACGTCGATGTCGGGCCGCGGCCGGCCGACGGTCGTCCGCAGCGCAGGGTCGCCGTGGCCGTCGGCGGGCAGCATGGCGATCGGGCCGGCTTCCGTCGTCCCGTACGCGTAGTGCAGCACGCCCGGGAAGACGGCGAGCGCCTGCTCGACGCGCTCCGGCGACGCCGGGCAGCCGCCGTAGAGCAGTCCTCGCAGGGACGACAGGTCCGCCGAGCGCGCGGCGGGGTGGCCCGCCAGCTCGTAGAGGAGCGGCACACCGATGAACGTGTCCGTGATCCGGTGCTTTTCGATGTCCCGCAGGAACTCTTCCGGCTCGAACCGTTCGCGCAGCAGCACGCTGCCGCCGGAGGCCATCGCCACGTCGGCCAGGACGCCGCCGGTGTGGCTGGCGGCGCTCACCACGAGGAAGTGCTTCGGTTCGTCCGCGCCGGCGAGCACGAGGTCGTTCCACGCGGCGAAGGGCTTGTACACGCCTTTGGGACGGCCCGTGCTGCCGCTGGTGTAGATCACCGTCGAGCACTCGGGAGCCCGGGCCTCGAACTCCATCCGGAGGTGGCCGAGCGGCCGGCCGTCCACCGTGACCGTGTCGCGGATCGGCCGGCCCACCCCGCACAGGTGCGGCGGTTCCGGCAGCTGTGCGGCGATCTTCCCGATCCGCTCGGCGTTCGCGTCGTCGAAGACCACGAACGACGCGCCGGTCTCCCGGATCATCCGGGCCCGGGCCGCGACCGAGAGCTCGTGCGTCACGGTCCCGTGGTTGGCGCCGCTGATGTGCACGACGACGGCGCCGAGCAGGTGCGTGGCGTAGCGCGCCACCAGCATCCACGGGCTGTTCACCGCGGTCAGGACCGCGACGGTGGTGCCGGGGCCGGCGCCGGCTTCGTGCAGCGCCGACGCGACCCGCAGGACCGCGTAGCGCAGTTCGGCGGCGGTGAACGTCTCGTCGCGCCAGCGCAGGACCGGCCGGTAGCCGTCCGCGGCCAGTGCGTCCAGGATGCGTTCGACGTAGTGCCCGGGGGCCGCCGGCTCAGTGGCTGACATGGCTGTCCCACTTCCCGTTGGAGGTCTGGAGCTGCTGCCGGTCGAGGCCCCGGGGCGGGCGCGACCGGCCCGCGACGTAGGTGCCCTGGCCGGTGATCGCGTTCGCCCGGTCGTCGACCAGGAATTCCGCCACGTGCGCGACGCCCGCCGAGTAGGGCTCGGCGCCGTCGCCGGCCGGGCCCAGGCGCGGGCGGGGGTTCGTGGCGCACGCCAGCGGCGCGACGTAGTTCGCGGTGATGCCGAACGCCGCCAGCTCGACCGCGAGGGTCCGGGTGAACCCGATCAGGCCGGACAGCACGGTCTGCGCGTCGCGCCACTCGTCGTCCCCGGTGCCGGTGGCCAGGCCGACGTTGATGACCCGGCCCCACTTCCGGCGGGCCATGTGCGCCGTGGTGGCCCGGCAGCAGACGAACAGCGAGCGCAGCCGGCGCCGGACCGCGGCGATGTGGTGCTCGAGCGACGGCGACCGGTCGGCCCGGACGCCGAGCGGGACGCCGGTGACGAGGACGGCCGGTCCGCCGAGTTCGGCCCCGGCCACGCGTACCGCGCTCTCGAACGAAGTGCTGTCGGCGCAGTCGGCTTCGAGGGCGACGCACCGCCGGCCGGCCCGCGCGATCTGCCGCGCGGTCTCGTCGAACCCGGTGAGGTCGGTGTCGATCAGCGCGACGTCGAACCCGCCGCGGGCGAGCCGGACCGCGGCCGCCGGGCCGACGTCGTCGTGCGCGCCCGCGATGACGGCGACCCGGGTCACCGGGCACCCGGCTGCTGGATGGTGCGTCGCATGGCGATTCTTCCCGATCGTTCGAATGCCGGACCGTGCTTTCCGGCCAAGCTAAGCAACGCGCGACGAATCGGGCCATGCGGTTCCGGTGGAAAGAAAGGACACCGGCACCGGCAGTTTCCCGGCAGATGCCCCGATTCCCTGGCCGGGGAAGTCCGGCGGTCCGCATCCTGGGGAAAGGGGTGTGCGAAAACCGCCCGCGCCGAACAGAGGAGTCCACCGTTGCGAATACTGTTCACCACCCTGTCCGGCGTCGGCCACCTGTTCCCGATGGTGCCCCTGGCGCGGGCGTTGCGGGAGGCGGGGCACACCGTGCTCGTCGCCAGTGACGACGAGTTCGCCCCGGCGGTGCGGGGCGTGGGCCTGCCGGCCACCGCCGTGCTGCCCCCGAGTGATCTCTCCACGTTGCTGAAACCGCCGACGGGCGTCACCTTCGGCCGGTTCGACCCGCAGCGCGCGGCCGAGGGCAGCGGACGGCGGTGCGGCGAGGCGGCCGTCCGGGCGCTGCCGGCCGTCCGGCGGCTGGTGGGGGAGTGGCGCCCGGAGCTGGTGGTCTCCGAGCCCATGGAGCTGGCCGGCCCGGCCGCCGCGACCGAGGCCGGCGTGCCCTGGGTGCGGCACCACTGGGGGCTGTTCCCGCCCGACGGCATCCTGGCCGCCGCGACCGCGTCGATGGCGGCCGCCGGGCTGCCCCCGCTGGCCGATCCCGTGCGGACGCTCGACATCTGCCCGGCCGGCCTGCAGTTCCCGGCGGAGGTGCCGGTGACCCCGATGCGCTACGTCCCGTACCACCGGCCGGCCGACGTACCCGCCTGGCTGACCGGCGGCGCGCCGGCCCGGCCGCGGGTGTGCCTCACCATGGGCACCATGCTGCCCCGGCGGGACCCGGAGGTCGCCCCGCTCTGGCGGCGGCTGCTGGACGAGTTCCTCGGGCACGGCCACGAAGTGGTCATCGCCATCGACCCGAAGGACCGGTCGGTGCTGGGCGAGCTGCCCGACGGCGTGCGGGCGGACTGGGTGCCGCTGGCCGTCCTGCTGCCGACGTGCACGGCGATCGTGCACCACGGCGGAATGGGGAGCTCGCTGACGGCCGCGACGTGCGGCGTGCCCCAGCTGATCATCCCGCACTTCGGCGACCAGTTCCGCAACGCGGGGCGGCTCGTCGAGGCCGGCGCGGCCCTCAGCCTGTCCCGGGCGACGGAGGACCCGGCGGAGATCGCCGCGGCCGCCGCCGGAGTGACCGACGGGGAAGCGCTCAAGGAGGTTTCGCGGCGGCTGGCGGCGGAGAACGCTGTGCGGCCCAGCCCGGCCGAGGTGGCCGCGCAGCTGACCGAATCCGCGGCGACGCCGACGAAGTGAACCCGGCTGCCGGGCGGTGATGTGCCGCCCGGCAGCTCGATTTCACCGCGGCAGCGCGGGCTCGCCTGCCGGAACGTACCGATCGAGCACAGTGGACAGATACCCCGGCCCGAAGCCGAACGCGTCCACGCCCGGCACCAGCCGTCGCAAGCGGTCCAGGCTGACCACCGGGGTGCTCGCCGGCCCGGCCACCACCCGCCTGACGGCCGTCGTGCCGAGCCGGGTCTCGATGCCGGCGATGACGCTCTCGACCGGGACCGGCACCCCCGACGCCACGTTCACCACGGTGTCGCGCACCCCCGCGTGCAGCAGGCCGTCCAACGCGGCGAGGGCGTGGCGGACGTCCACCAGATCCCGGAAAACCCCGCGGCGCACGAGCACCGAACCGGACCGGACCTGGGCGATCAACGCCGGCAGCAGCTGGTGCTCGCGTTGGCCGGCGCCGACGAGGTTGCTCAGCCGCAGGGTCAGCCAGCCGGCGCCGCTGGCCGCCAGCACCGTTTCCAGCGCCAGCTTGTGGCGGCCGTACGCCGAAGTGGGGAACACCGGCCCGGTCTCGGTGCCCGGCGACGGCGTCCCGTACAGGACCGGCGACGCCGTCGAAAAGAACAGGACCAGCCGGCCGCGGTCCCGGCACTCGAGCGCGACGCGGTACAGCAGCTCGGCTTCGCGGTCGAATTCCGCCGCCGAGTCCACGATCGTGCTCGACACGCCGGCCGCGATCGCCGTCACGCCGGGGTGCCGGTCGCCGAAGTGCGCGCGCAGGTGCGCGGCCAGGAAACCGCCGCCGATCACCTGCATCGCGGCCGGGCGCTCATATCAGCGCCCGCAGCGCCGCGACCAGCGTCCGGGCCTGGACGTTGAGGTAGTGGCGGTGCTGCAGCAGCACGGTCAGCTGGCTCAGCGTCAGCCACTGGAACTGGCCGTCCGGCCGGACCGAAAACCCGTCGTCGACCTCGAGGATCACGTACCGGCTGCGGGCGTCGTAGAACCGGCCGCCCTCTTCGGAAAGCTCGACGTCGAACCAGGTCCGCTCCGGCCGCCGGGCGCGCACCAGGTCCACGTAGGGCGGCAGGTCGCCGTAGTTCTCCGGGACGCACTGCACCGTGGGCGCCAGCTCGACGACGTCCAGGTACCCGGGCTCGACCCGGGCGTTGATCAGGGCGTGCACCACCCCGTCGAACCGCTTGACCAGCAGCGCGACGATGCCGACCCCGTGCGGCTCGAGCAGCGGCTGCTGCCACGAGCCGACCTCCCGGCAGCCGGCCCGCACGTCCACGGCCACGACGCTGAAGAACCGGCCCGACTCGTGGGCGATGGCGGAGTCCGTCCGGTGCCAGCGCTCGATTTCGCGCAGCGGCACCGGTTCGGTGACCAGCTCGTGCTCGGTGTGCATCCGGGTGATCCAGCTGAGCACCTCGGCCGTGGTGTGCAGGCCGCCCGCGGTGTCGGCCGCGGCCGGCAGGCAGGACAGCACCGTCCGGGCGTCCATGTTGACCACGTTGTCCAGGTGCAGCAGCCGGTGCAGCTGCCCGAGGGTGAGCCACTGGAAGTCGTCGCCCGCCTCGACCTCGGGACCGACCTCGACGATCATGTTCCGGTTGCGCTTGCGGTAGAACCAGGCGCCCTGCTCGGACTGCAGGACGTCGGCGATGACCCGCCGCGGGTCGGCCGGGGCGAAGTGCTCCAGGTGGGGCACCACCCGGCCGCCGTGCACGCGGGTGTAGTTGCTGCGGGTCGCCTGGACCGTCGGCGCGAGCTGCAGCCCGTTCGGGTTGCCCGGCTCCGCCTTGGCCTGCATCAGGCAGTGGAGCACGCCGTCGATCTCGCGGACGGCGATGCCCAGGATGCCGATCTCGGGCTGGTGGATGATCGGCTGGGACCATTCGCGCACCGGCCCGAAGTCGCTGCGCACCCGCAGGCCCCCGACCGAGAAGAACCGGCCGCTGGCGTGCGTGAGGTTGCCGGTGCCCGGGTCGAACCCCCAGCTGCCCAGCTCGGTGAAGGGGATCCGCCGCACCTCTTGGACGTGGTGCGGCCGGCGGCTTTCCAGCCACGCCAGCACTTCCCGGTGGGTCAGCACCCCGTCGGCCGCCGCGGCGGACTCGGCGATGCGCTCGGGCAGCGAAGCGTCGGTGTGGCGCAGCAGCCCGGTGGGTGTGGCCGTCGGCATTCGGTTCCTCCGTTACGCCAGCAGGACCGGCAGTTCGGCGAGCCCGCGGAACGCGGGGATCTCGACCCCGAGCCACGGCACCTGCGCGGCGGGCACGGCGAGCCGGGTCCCCGGGAAGCGCGTGAACAACGTCGACAGCGCGATCTGCGCCTCCATCCGGGCCAGCGGCGCGCCGAGGCAGTAGTGCGCCCCGTGGCCGAAGCCGAGGTGACCGCTGGTGGCGCGGCCGAAGTCGACCGTGTCCGGGTCGGGGAAGCGGGCCGGGTCCCGGTTGGCCGCGGCGATCGCGATCTGCACGAGCGCGCCCTGGGGGATCACTTCGTCACCGATGCGGATTTCCTCGGTGGCATAACGGAAAGTCGCGTTCTCGGCGGGGCCGTCGAAACGCAGCAGCTCCTCGACGGCGTCCGTGAGCAGCTCCGGCCGCGCGCGCAGCTCGGCCAGCCGGTCCGGGCGCTGCAGCAGGTGGAAGATCGAGTTGCCGATCAGGTTGCCGGTGGTTTCGTGGCCGGCGAACAGCAGCAGCCAGGCCGACGACACGAGTTCCCGCTCGTCGAGCCGGTCGTCGTCGCGGGCGCTCACCAGCGAGCCGATCAGGTCGTCGCCCCGCTCGACGCGCTTGCGGGCGATGAGGTCCACCAGGAACTCGTGCAGCCGGCCTTCGGCCTCCTGCTGGGCAGTGGTGGACTCCTCGTCGAACCCCGTGTGCGCCACTGTCGCCGACCACCGCTGCACGTCCGCGCGGTCCGCTTCCGGCACGCCCAGCAGCTCGCAGATCACCGTGATCGGCAGGGGGAAGCTGAACGCGGTCATCAGGTCGACCGGTTCGCCAAGGGGGATGCGGTCGAGCAGCTCGTCGGTGATCGCCTGCACCCGCGGCCGGAGCGCTTCGACCCGGCGTGGCGTGAAGGCCAGGTTGACCAGCCGGCGCAGCCGGGTGTGCTTCTCCCCGTCGGAGTTGATCATGTTGTCGTCGAGGTGCACCGAGCTGTCGCCGAAGATGGCGGTGTAGGCGTCCCACGCGCCGTACATGTCCTTGCTGAGCCGGGGATCGGCGAGGGCGGCCCGCGCGTCTTCGTAGCGGGTGACCACGTAGGTCGGGAACCCGTGGGGCGCCGTGACCGGGCACGCCGCGGCCGACTCGCGCAACCGGGCGTAGGTGGGGTACGGGTCGCGGCGGAAGTCCGCCGTGAACATCTCCGAAACCGGGCTGCTGCCCGCGATCTCCGTCATCCGAGTGCTCCCATCGCGTCGAACCGGACCGGCAGCTCGTAGACCGAGCGCAGCAGCAACCCCGAACGCCAGCGCAGCTCGGCGGGCTCGACGGCCAGCCGCAGGCCCGGCAGCCGGCGCACCACGGCCGAAAGCCCCGCGGTGCTGACCATCTGGCCCACCTTCTGCCCGAGGCAGTTGTGCGTGCCGATGCCGAACGCGATGTTGAGCTCGCCCTGGCGGGTCACGTCGAGCCGTTCGGGCTCGTCGTAGTGCCGGGGGTCCCGGTGCGCGGCGGTGATCACCGGGCACACGACGGCGCCCTTCGGGATCACGGCGTCGCCGTAGTGCAGGTCCTTGGCGGCGAACCGGAACGTCGCCGTCTGGGTCCCGCTGTCGTAGCGCAGCAGCTCGTTGACGGCGTTGTCCATCAGCTCCGGCCGGTCCCGCAGCAGCTCCAGCTGGTCCGGGTGGGTGAGCAGCGAGTGCAGCGCGGTCCCCAGGAAGGCGGTGACCGAGTCGACGCCGGACAGCACCATCGTGACCACCATGGCCAGCAGTTCCGGCTCGGTCATCTCCTCGCGGTCGCGGGCCCGGACGAGATCGCTGATCACGTCGTCGCCCGGCTGCGCGCGGCGCAACCGGATCACCTCGAGCACGAGGTCGCGGATCTCGTACTTGATCCGGTCGAAGTCGTCCGAGTGGTGCTGGTAGCTGGGGCTGGTCAGGTTGCGGCCGAGCTCGCGCAGCCGGGCCCAGTCGGCCGGCGGCAGCACGTGCACGCCGACCAGCTCGCCGATGATCCCGTCGGCCAGCGGCGAGGCGTACCCCTCGATCAGCTCCGCCTCGCCGTCGGCGGCGAACCTGTCGATCAGCTCGTCGGCGAGGCGTTCCGCGGGCTCCTGCAGCGAGCGCGCCTGCCGCGGCGTCATGTTCTTCGCGATCACGCGGCGCAGCCGGGTGTGCTCGGGCGGGTCGAGCATGGACAGGTTGCGGTGGAACGGTTTCAGCTCCGGGTCCATCAGCTGGTGCGCCGCGAGCGAGCCCTCGGTGACCGAGCTGCGGTCCTTGACGAGGTCGGGATCGATCAGCGCCGCGCGGACGTCGTCGTAGCGCGTGAGGAACCAGAGCCGGTTGAGGCCGCCCGGGTAGAACCGCTGGGAAACCCCGTCCTCCTCGCGCATGTGCTCGTAGGTGGCGTGCGGGCAGGCCACGAACTCGGGGCTGAAGAGCTCGGGCACCGCGTCCTGCTGGGTCATCGGCGTTCCTCGTCGGTGAAGGTGACGGGCAGTTCGCGGACGGCGCGCAGCAGGATGCCGGGCCGCCAGTCGAGGGTGTCGGGGGGCGCGGCGAGCGCCAGGCCGGGGAGCCGGCGCAGCACGGTCTCGAGCGTGATCCGCGTCAGCATCCGGCCGAGCTCCGCGCCGAGGCAGTTGTGGATGCCGTGCCCGAGCGCGACGTGGTGCTTGGCGTCCCGCGTGATGTCCAGCCGATCGGGGTCGGGGAACCGCTCGGGATCGCGGTTGGCCGCGGCCAGGGTCAGCGCGACGACCGCGCCGCGGGGGATCACCGTGCCGCCCAGCTCGACGTCTTCGCTCGTGAACCGGAACGACGCCGTCTGCATGGCGCCGTCGAAGCGCAACAGTTCCTCGACCGCGTTGTCCATCAGTTCGGGCCGGGACCGCAGCAGCTCCAGCTGTCCGGGGTCGAGCAGCAGCGCGAGCAGGGCGTTGCCGAGGAAGGCGGCGGTGGTGTCCATGCCGCCGAGCACGAGGGTGACGACCAGGCCGAAGAGCTGGTCGGCCGACAGTTCGCCGCGATCGGTGGCCGCGATCAACGCGCTGAAGACGTCCGGCCCCGGGTTCTCGCGGCGCCGCTCGATCAGGACGTCGACCAGCGCCTTGATCTCGAACTTGATTTCGTCGTAGTCGACGGTCGTCGCGCCGTTGTCCGGGGTGGTCAGCCGGTTGCCGAGCACCCGCAGCCGGTTCCAGTCGAACCCGGGCCAGTCCTCCTCGGGCCGGGAGCCGAGCATGCCGCCGATGATGTGGTAGCACAGCGGAACGGCGAGGTCGCCGACGAGCTCGGCTTTCCCGCCCGGCCGGAACCCGGCGACGAGCTGGTCGGCGTAGGCCGCCGCCTTGTCCGCCATCGCCCGGATGCGGCGCGGGGTGAACTCCTTGGCCACCAGCCGGCGCAACGTGGTGTGCTCGGGCGGGTCCAGCATGATCAGCGTCCGGTGGAACGCGGCCAGCTCGGGGTTCCCCCGCCCTTTCGCCAGCCCGCCCGTCGACACCGATTCGCGGCTCTTGCGGAACCGCGGGTCGCGGAACGCCGCGCGGACGTCTTCGTAGCGGGAAACGAACCACACCTGCATGCGCTCGCCCGCGTACCGCTTGCACACCACCGGTTCGTTTTCGCGGAGCGCTCGGTACGTGGGGTAGGGATTTGCGGTGAACTCTTCGCTGAACAATGCGGGCGCGTCTGTTTTCGGCATGGTCACCTCGAGTGGCCTGACGGGGAAAGAAACTCGAACTCGACGTCACCGACGACCTTATTGGCTCGCCGCGGGCCGGACACCTGAGAGAACGGCAGCAGTGTTCCGGCGGTTTCGGTGCACGTTCCGGAGGTGTTCCTTCCGGTCCGGCGCGGCGGTTCTCCCGGGCTCCCGGGTGAACTTGGATAAAACGGACTTAGCCGACATAGGTGCCTTGACAACATGTCAGACGCGTTGATAGACAAACTCATATCTTCCGAACGAGACCCTCCGAGGGTGCGCCATATGGAGATCGACAGTCGGCCTCAGTCTTCCGACGCCGCCCAGCTGTGTGCGCGCCACCCGGAGCTGCCCGGTGACCGGGACGGGTCTCCGGATTTCCCTTCCCGTGCCGCTGAGTTCCGGCTCGCGGCCGGCCGTGCGCTGCGCGGCCGTTCGCCGACGTCCGCTTGATCCCTTGCTCTCGCCGGGTCGTCCGGGCACCCTCGGTGCCGGGGGTCCGGCGACCAGAGAATTCCACGACGTGATCTCCGGGCAGGGAGATCACGGTACTGTGGTACAAGTGAAAAACTGGGGGGTTGGTAACTGGGGTGAAATTCAGCTTGCACTGAATTGATCGGATCGTGCACTCCGTCGGGTGTCGGGGTGTGCGCAATCGGTGATCGCGGGCCGGGGCGTTGTCGGGTGGCGACGGCTGGGGGGCAAGCGGTCGCCGGTCAAGGGTGCTCGCGGGTGCGTCCGGGTTTTCCCGGGCGGACGCGCGGGGAAATCAACTGGGGGCCTTGTGTTCGAATCCAACGAATCATTCAGGGTTGAATTGCGGAGATTGCGCATCAAATCCGGTGTCACGCAGGAAGAATTGGCGGAGGCGTCGGGCATCAGTGTGCGGGCGATCAGCGACCTCGAGCGGGGCCGGACCCGCCGCCCGCAACGCAAGACGGTGGAACTGCTGGCCAGCGGCATGCGCCTGGACGAGCACGACACCGCTCGGCTCGTCCACGTCGCCCGCAAGTCCACGTTGCAGGTGTCGCTGCCGCACGCCGGGCCCGGCGCGGTCCGCTGCGGTCACGACGCGGCCCGCTTCGAGGCGGCGGACCCGGGCCGGATCTGCGAGTTGCCGCCCCGGCTGCCGGGGTTGCCGAACACGCAGCCGGACTACCCGGCGCTCGACGACTTCCTGCAGTCGGTGGCCGCGGCCGAGACGTTGGCCCCCGCCAACGGCAACACCGCGTTCATCGTCGGGTCGCCGTGGGTGGGCAAGACGACGGCGGCGGTGCACGCGGCCTACAAGTGGCGGCACCTGTTCCCGGACGGTCAGCTGTTCATCGACCTCAGCCCGGACGGCCAGTCGGCGATGGGCCCGCTCGACGTCGTGCGGCGGTTGTCGCGTTCGGTCGGGGCACCGGTGGCGGAGGGCGCGGACCTCGAATCCGCGGCGGCGGCGCTGCGGAGCTTCCTGGCCGGCCGGCGGCTCTTGATCGTCCTCGACAAGGTTGTCAGCGAAGCCCAGGTGCGGTCGGTGCTGCCGGGTGTCAGCGCGAGCGCGGTGCTCGCGGTGTGCCGGCGCCGGTTCCCGGCGCAGGCGGGCATGCCGACGGTCTCGGTCGAGCCGCTGTCGGTCGGCCTGTCGGTGGCCCTGCTGGCGGCGGCGCTCGGCGAGCAGCGGATCAGGGACGAGTACGACGCGGCGATCGGGCTGGCCACCCTGTGCGGCGGGCTCCCGCTCGCACTGCAGTGGGTGAGCGGCCGGCTGCTGCGCAATCCTCATTGGACACTGCACCGGATGTTCACGGCGCTGATCAACCCGCGCACGAGGAAGGAGCTGATCGGGTCCTGCCGGATGGACCTCAGCGGCCGGTTCTACGCGCTGTACGACGAGCTGTCCCCGGACACGCAGCGGGCGTTGTGCGCGCTGTCGCACATCCACGCCGACGAGTTCACGTTGGACATGGCGGCGGCGGTGCTCGGCACCTCGGTCGACGACGCCGAGCGGATGATCGAGTACCTCATGGAGTGGCAGATCATCTCGGTCCACTACGACTCGGCACGGGCGGCGGTGTTCCGGATCAACCCGTTCGTCCGCACGTTCGCGGTGAGCGTGTCGGAGACGAGCGATCCGCTGGCCGACCTCGAGAACGTCCGCCAGCGCGCGACGACGGTCCTGGGTATCCAGGTGTGACCACCGGCCGCTGACGCCGGACCGCACGGCGGGGGGACCGCCGTGCGGTCCGGCGAGCCGCCGCCGCTGCACCGCGGCCCGAAAGCGGCGGCCTGAGCCGGTGATCACTCCGGCCCGGAGCGGGCCGAGCGCAGTTTGCCGGGTGCGGTGCCGTAGTGCCGCCGGAAGGCCTTGGCGAAGGCGAACTCCGAGGTGTAGCCGCTCTTCCCGGCGATCACGCGCAGCGGGGCGTCGGTGTCGCGCAGCATCCTTGCGGCCAGCGTCAGCCGCCACCAGGTCAGGTAGGTGAGCGGGGGCCGGCCGACCTTCTCGGTGAACCTGCGCGCGAACGGCGCCCGGGACAGCCCGGCCCGGGCCGCGAGGCCCGCCACGGTCCAGGGGTGCGCCGGGTCGCGGTGGATCGCGTGCAGCGCCGCGCTGACCGCGGGGTCTCGCAACGCCGCGGCCCAGCCGGTCCCGGCCGTCGTGGCGCGCTCGTCGAACCAGGCGCGCAGGAGGTACAGCAGCAGCGCGTCGAGCAGGGCCGGGATCAGCGCGTCCGAGCCGAGCCGCGGGCGTTCCAGCTCGGCGCACAGCAGGTCGACGACGGCGCGGAGATCGTGGTCGAGCCGGGCGGGCAGGTGCACGACCTCGGGCAGGCTCGTCAGCAACGGGTGCACCTGCGCCGGATCCAGCCGGTAGGCACCGCAGAGCGTCACGGTCTTCGGGCCCGTGCCTGTCTCCGGCCGGTCCGCGTACCGCTCGGCGAACCCGGGATCGTCCGGGTCGCACGCCTCGGTGCCGATCGGCGTCGCCGGGCTGTCGGCCAGCGCGTGACCCCGGCCGTGGGGGAGGAGGACGACGTCGCCGGCGGTCAGCGGCAGCGGCTCGGCGTCGGCCCGGATCAGCCAGCAGGTCCCGTGCAGCACCACCTGGAACCCGGCGGCGCCCGGCACCGGCGCGAACCACTGTCCCCAGGGCGCGTTCCACACCACCCGGGCGGAGCGCGGCTCGCCGGTGCGCAACACGGCGAGCACGTCGCTCAAGACATCCACAGTCTCTCCCGCGAGACGATCGGACAAGGAATGAGGACTGCGACGCATGGAGTGTCTCCCCAGTCCGATCCTAGGGTGATTTCCATGAGAAGCGCACGGATCCACCGCCACGGCGACCCCTCGGTCATCGAGATCGACGACATCCCGCGACCGCTCCCGGCCGGCGGCGAGGTGCTGGTCGAGGTCGCGGCGACGTCGTTCAACCCGACCGAGACCGCTCTGCGCTCCGGGGCCCTGCGGTCGCTGTTCCCGATCGCACTGCCCTGCACCCTCGGCTGGGACGTCGCGGGAACGGTGGCCGGCCGCCCGGTCATCGGCTGGCTCGAGCGGGGCGCGGCCGCGGAGTACGCCGTCGCGCCGCACGGACGTCTCGTGCCCGCGCCGGCGAGCATCCCCCTGCCGGACGCCGCGGCCATCCCGCTCGCCGGCCTCACCGCGTGGCAGGTCGTCGTCCCGCACGTGTCCGCCGGGCAGCGCGTCCTGATCAACGGTGCGGGCGGCGGAATCGGCGGATTCGCCGTCCAGCTGGCGAAACGCGCCGGCGCCCACGTCATCGCCACGGCGAGCGCGCGCAGCGCCGACGCCGTCCGGCGCCAGGGCGCCGACGAAATCATCGACTACACCAAGGAGTCCGTCGCAACGGCGGTCGAGCCCGTCGACGTGCTGATCCACCTGGTCGGAACTCCCCCACCGTGGACCCCACCGGTGCGCCGCTCCGGCACGATCGTCTCCGCGGCGGCGCCGGTGACCGCACCGCCCGGCGTGACGTCGACCCACGTGGTGGTCCGCTACGACGTGGCCCAGCTGACCGAGCTGGTGCACCTCGTGGACGCGGGCGCCGTGACGGTCGACGTCACCGAGACGCACCCGCTCGACGGCCTCGCCGACGTACACCGCCGAAGCGAGGCCGGCGACGTCCGCGGGAAGGTCACGATCCGTTGCCGGTGAAAGCAAGTCCGCCCCCCGTCGTTCGGTAACATCGCCGGCATGTCACTGGGGCTGGCGGCTCTTGTCGCGCAATCAGCGGCAAAGGCTGTGGGTGGCATGGCCGTCCGTGCCTCGGCGCCCGCCTGGAAAGCCGCTGCGCACAAGCTTCGGTCGGCGCCGTCGCCGGTCCGGAAGTCCCCGTACTGGACCCAGGTGAAACTCGCCAAGGCGCAGGAAGACAAGATTTCCGCCTACCTGTCCGGGCGGCTGTGCGCCGGGTTGCTGGAAATCTACGCGTACCTCGAGATCACCGAAGACGCGGAGGGATCCGACCGGGAACGCGAACGCCTCGGCCAAACCTTTGCCGCGGAGTTGTCGGAGAAACTCGAGCTGCCCGAAGACCAGTCCGGGCGCATCGCCGCCGCATTGTGGGCCGACCTCTGCGACTGCGTGCGCCTCCACGTCCGCCAGCTCCACGAGGACAACGCTTTCAGTGCTGACGACCTGGTGTACGCGACCAGCCTCCGGCAAGGCGCGCCGGAACGGTCGGCCCTCTCCTCGACGATTGCCGATCGGTGGACGCTCTCCCCGCAGCGGCACCGGGTCGCCGCGGCGCAAGCCGCCATCCGAGTGGTCCGGCAAGCCATGCGGGCGCGCTACGCCAAACTGGTCATGCCGCACTCCCGGGAAGACCACCAAGTGCCCATCGAGCAGATCTACGTCTCCCGGCTCCTCACGCCACGGGCCGATTTCCGCGCCGCGGACGACCGAGCGGCGGACTCGGCGCCGGTGGCCGAGGAGGAACTGGACGACCGGCGGTTCGTGGTCGTCGGCCACCCGGGTGCGGGGAAGAGCACCTTCATCCGCAACCTGCTATACCGGGTCGCCGGGCAGGACGGCGAAAACCCGGTGGCGCCGATGGTCGTGGAACTCAAGGACCACCCGTCGCCGACCGACTCGTACCTCGGCATCCTCGCGGAAACGCTGCGAGTGCTCGCCCAAGCCGAGTTCGACGCCGGGACCATCCGGGACATCCTGCGGCTGGGGCTCGCGGTCGTCGTCTTCGACGGGCTCGACGAGATCACCGACATCGACCTGCGCCGCACGACGGTGACGGCCATCGAGATGTTCAGCCGCCGCTACCCGCTCGTCACCGTCGTGGTGACCTCCCGGGAAGAGGGTTACCCGCGCGCCCGTCTCGACGCGGCTTCGTTCCCCGTCTACCACCTGCCCGACTTCACCGACGAGCAGCTGCGGCACTACGTCGAGCGCTGGTTCCGGATCGTCGCCGGCTCGAGGGCCTTCCGCGCCGACGAGCGGGCGCGCAACTTCCTCGACGACAGCGTGCACGTCGGGGACCTCCGCACCAACCCGCTGATGTTGTCCCTGCTGTGCATGATCTACGAGTACGAGGGCTACATCCCGGAGAACCGGCCGCAGGTGTACGAGGAATGCGCGGAGCTGTTGTTCGAACGCTGGGACCGGGTTCGCCGGGTGCCGGTCTCGTTCAAGTCGAACACCCGGACGCGGTACTTGATCCAGGAGCTGGCTTACAACTTCTTCAACAACGACGGCGTTCAGGCCGGCCTGCCCGAAGGGCGGCTCAAGCAGAACATCAAGGACTACTTCCAGCGCAACGTCGTCGACGACGCCGATTCGGCGTCCGGCCAGGCTCAGGACTTCCTCGACTTCTGTGCCGGCCGGGCCTGGCTGCTGGCGCAGACCGGGTCGTCCGAGCGGGGCGAGCGGCTTTTCGGGTTCACCCACCGGACCTTCCTGGAGTACTTCGCCGCGTGCTTCATCGTCCGGCACTGCGACAGTGCCCGGGACCTGGTCGAGATGATCCGGCCGATGATCCGGTTCAACACCAGTGAAGTGGTGCCGCAGATCGCGATCCAGCAGTTCGACGCCCGCCGGGCGGACGGGATCGACGACTGCCTGGAACTGCTGGCGCTGGACAGCTCGCGGCGCATCCACCTCGATTTCGCGCTGCGCTGCCTGCGGTTCATGAGGCCGAGCCCGCGCGTGCTCGACCGGCTCTACGCGACCGCCATCGCGGCCTACGGCCGCAGTCTCGACCCACAGCTGCTCGTGTTGGTGCTGAGCGCTCCGCGTGAGGTGGTCCCGATCGCGCGGCGCGCGTGTGCCCGCATCCTCGCCGGCGGTTCGGCTGTCGAAGCCGCTACCGGCGCGGCGGTCGTGGACGAGCTGCTCGTCCGGGTGGAGGGCGGGACCGCGCCGGCCGACCTGGCCGGGCGCCTGGACGGCGGCCCGAACGCGGTGCGTCCGCTGGTCGCCGGCGTGGCGGAGCGGTTGGGAAGGTCTCACCCGGATGTGCTCGCGGGGCTCTGCCGCCGTGGGTTCGTGACCACCGGTCACTACGTGGCGACCCTCGGGCCGCGAGCCCTCGTATCGGTGCCGGTGGCCGGGCACGACGAGGCACCGGGGCCGCTGGTGGAGTGGCTCCGGATGTTCTTCGCCGCCGGTGAACTCCACCCGGAACTGCACGAGATGCTCGCTCGCCTGGCCGACGACCCGGAGGCGGTGGTGCCGATGTCGTGGCCGGTGGCGGCCGGACTGGCCGAGATCGGCAAGCCCGGCGAAGCGCTCGCGCCCTCCGGCGAGACCGGGCCCGGCCCGTCGCCGGAGCTGATCGGCCGGCCGATGTTCGACGACCAGACCGTGCTGGCCGACCTGCTGGCTTCCGACGAGCTGGAAGACGAGCGGACCGGAGACACGCTCGCCGAGCTGCTGGCCCCGTTCGAAACCGCCGTCGTCCGCGAGCACTTCCCGCCACCCCCCGGCGGCCAGGCCTCGTCGGCCGGGTTCTACCTGCTGTTCATCGCCCTCTTGCTGGCCGCGTTCGAGCGCGAGAACTGGCGTCCCGTCGAGCTGTCCGGGGTGTGGCGGTTGATCGGGACGCGCCTGCCACTGTTCGCCGGGATCTTCCGGCGCCACACCCAAGCCGACAAGGCGACCGGCCGGCTGGTGATCAGCCGCGAAGACCTCGCCGGCTGCGTTCTCGAATACGCGCGCGTCGCCGACGTCGGGCCGGCGTGGACTGCGTGGCTCCGGCAGTGGGCGAACGGCGAAGTGACCGCGTTGAGCCGCTGAAGGCGACGATCTTCGCCGGCCGAGCGCCGCCGGGCGTCACCGGGACGACTGGCGTTGCGTCGTGACGCCGCGGCGGAGGTCGCCGGGCAGGGGGCGGATGCGCTGGAGGTCGCGGCGGCTGGTCGAGCGCAGCTGCCAGGGGACGCTCGTCACCATGATCCCCGGCTCGAACAGCAGCCGGCCCTTCAGCCGCAGCGAGCTCTGGTTGTGCAGGATGTTCTCCCACCAGCGGCCGACGACGTACTCGGGGATGTAGACGCACACGACGTCTCGGGGACTCGCGCGCCGCAGGTTCTTGACGTACTGCACGACCGGCCGGGTGATCTCGCGGTAGGGCGATTCGATCACCTTGAGCGGGAGCTTCATCCCGCGTTGCTCCCACTGGCGCTGCAGTTCGCGGGTGTCGGCGTCGTCGACGTTCACCGTGATCGCGGTGAGGGTGTCGGGCCGGGAGGCCCGGGCGAACGCGATCGCGCGCTGGCTGGGTTTGTGCAAAGTGGACACCAGGACGATGGCGTGGACGCGGCTGGGCAGCAGCTCGCTCTCGTCGTCCGGCAGGAGTTCCTCGCGGACGTGGGTGTAGTGCCGGTGGATCGTCCGCATCAGGACGAACAGTGCCGGGATCGCGATCACGACCAGGTAGGCGCCGTGGGTGAACTTCGTGATCAGCACGACGACCAGGACGATCGCGGTCAGGAGCGCGCCGAGGGCGTTGATCAGCCGGGACCGGTGGATCGACCGGCGCTCGCGGGCGTCGGTGCTGTCGGCGAGCGCGCGGTTCCAGTGCCGGACCATGCCGGCCTGGCAAAGCGTGAACGACGTGAAGACGCCGAGGATGTAGAGCTGGATCAGGCGGGTGGTCGAGCCGTCGAAGGCGAAGATCAGGATGCCGGCGACGAGGGCGAGCGCGACGATCCCGTTGGAGAAGGCGAGCCGGTCGCCGCGGGTGTGCAGCTGGCGCGGCAGGTAGCGGTCCTGGGCCAGGATCGAGGCCAGCAAAGGGAAGCCGTTGAACGCGGTGTTCGCGGCGAGGATCAGGATCAGCGCGGTCGCGGCCTGCAGGAAGTAGAACAGGACCGAGTGGTCCCCGCCGAACACCGCGGCGGCGATCTGGCTGATCACGGTGCGCTGGGGGTCGGTGGTGCAGTCGCCGCGGAACCCGGTGAGGTCGCAGGCGTTTTCGGCGATCCGGACGTGGCTGATCATCGCGAGCGCGGTGATGCCGCCGAACATGGCGACCGCGGTCGCGCCCATCGCGGTCATCGTCTTGGCCGCGTTGGCGCTCTTGGGTTTGCGGAACGCGGGCACGCCGTTGGAGATCGCCTCGACGCCGGTGAGTGCGGTGCACCCGGAGGAGAAGGACCGCAGCAGCAGGAACACCAGCGCCAGGCCGCTCAAGCCAACCTGCTCGGGACGCACGTCGTAGCCGGCGCTTTCGGCGACCGGCGGGTGGCCGGCGACGGCCTGGCCGAGGCCGAGCGCGATCATCAGCATGACCCCGCCGATGAACAGGTACGTCGGGATGGCGAAGGCGCGCCCGGATTCGCGGATGCCGCGCAAGTTCATCGCCATCAGCAGCAGGACGAAGCCGAGGTTCAGGGCGATGCGGTAGTCGTTGAGCTCGGGCACCGCGGAGATGATGTTGTCTACGCCGGACGCGACCGACACGGCGACGGTCATGATGTAGTCGACCATCAGCGCGCCGGCCACGACGAGCCCCGCCGAGCCGCCGAGGTTGCGCGAAGCGACTTCGTAGGAGCCGCCGCCGCTGGGGTAGGCCCGCACGACCTGCCGGTAGGAGATCACCACGACGGTGAGCAGGACCGCGACGGCGAGCCCGATCCACGGCGCCAGCGTCAGGTACGCCAGGCCGCCGATGCTCAGGATCAGCAGGATCTCCTGGGTCGCGTAGGCCACCGAGGAGAGCGGATCGCTGGCGAAGATCGGCAGGGCGAGCCACTTGGGCAGGAGCGTCTCGCCGAGGGTGTCGCTGCGGAACGGCCGGCCGAGTACCAGCCGTTTGAGCCATGAGGTGGGTGCCGGCACGTACCGCAGCGTGCCTGACGGCGCGGGGGAGCGGCATAGGGAAACCGTCAAGATTCCGGGCTGCGCGTAAGGAAAACGTATAGGTGGCTCGGCCGGTCGTCAGGGTTGCGTCAACGCTCCTTCCCCGCCGAGCCGACCTGCTTAGGGTCGCGCGGAGGCCGAAGGCGCGGTGTCGAGCCGCCCGCGGAAGCCGGGTGCTCAGCCGGACGCGCGCTTCGCCGCCGCGTCGAGCAGCTCGGTGGCCCTCGCGCAGGCCTCGTCGGTGATGACGTGGTCGGTGCCCGGGTCGATGCGCAGGTCCACCTCCGCTCCCGCTTGCCGCAACAGCGCGGCCGTCTCCTCGACCCGGTGCCGGGGAACCCACGGGTCGTCTTCGATGCTGCGCAGCACCACGGGAACTCCGCGCAGGGCCCCCTCGTCCGGAGCCGGCGGCGTCGTGCCGAGGTAGCCGCCGGTGAACAGGACGAGCCCGGCCACCGGCCGCGGGGCGCTCAGCACCAGGTGCGACAGCAGGCAGGCGCCCTGGGAAAAGCCCCACAGCACCACACGTTCACCGTCGAACCCGGTCTCGGCGAGACGGTCGAGGCACGCTTCCAGCACCCGCACCGACCGGTCCAGCTCCGGCTGGTTGCGCTCGACCGGCTCCAGGAACGACAGCGGGTACCACGTGTTCCCCTCGGCTTCCGGCGCGAAGAACCGCACCGGCGCCGTGCCGAGCCGCTGCGCCGTCGCCCGCATGAAAGCCGGGTCCTGGCCGCGGCCGTGCACCGCGAGCACGGCCAGGGCGGCCCGGTCCGCCGGGGCGCCCCACTCGGTAGCCATCAGGGTGTCTCCTGGAGATCCAGAAACACCCACCGCGCGCCGGGCGCGAGGCCGCTGAGCAGCTTGCCGCAGTTCTGCAGCACGACCGGGCTGGACGTGATGTGCTGGGTGCCGGCGTGCAGGTCGCGGAAGAACCGTTGCAGGACACCGTGCCGCAGGGCCGCCGTCGCCGCCCACTTGTAGACGGTCTGGCCCACGGCGTGCACCGACCACGTGGTGTTGTTGAGCATCAGCCGCGTCAGCGTCTCCTGCTCGGTGTCCAGGGGCTCGCCGCGGTCCAGGGTGGCTTCGTTGTCCGCCCAGACTTCCGTCGCCCACGCCTGCGCCGCGCGCAGTTTCGCCTCGGCCTGGGCGTACTCGGCGTAGAACTGCTGGGTGTCCACCGACGCGCCCGGGCTGCCGGTCTTCTTGGCCGCCAGCACCTTCAGCTCGTCGAGCATCCGGCGGCCGACGCCGAGCGCCCACCCGGTGTGGCAGACGCCGGCCATGTTCGCCAGCCCCATGCGGTAGATCGCGCCGCCGTGCCGGACGTCGGTGGTCGCGATGCCGTAGACGTGGCTCTCCGGCACGAAGACGTCGTCGCACACGTAGTCGTGGCTGCTGGTCGCCCGCAGGCCCATGACGTCCCAGTTGTCGATCACGGTGGCCTGCTCCTTGGGCAGCGTGAAGACCAGCGCCTCGCCGGTTTCCGCGCAGAGCGCGGCGGTGTGGATGTGCGTCGCCATCGAGATCCCGGACGCGAAGTGCCAGTGCCCGCTGATCCGGTAGCCGCCGTCGGTCCGCACGGCCGTGCCGAGTTTGGTGCCCTGGCCGGCGATGAGCGGGTGGTCGCCGTGGCCGGCGTCCGGGTACAGGTCCGCGGCGGCCTCCGGGCCGAGGTAGGCGGCCGTCGTGCCGGTGACCATCTGCACGGCCATGAAGGCCCAGCCGACCGAAGCGTCCGCATAGGACAGTCTGGCGATCGTGTCGATCACTTGGCGCGGCGAGAACTCGTACCCGCCGAGCTCGCGGGGGATGCCGATCTTGAACGCGCCGGTCCCGTTCAGGGCCTTCGCGGTCTCGTCGGGTACGCGCCGAGTGCCTCGCCCTGCTCGGCGGTTTCCTCGATGACCGGCGCGATCGCGTCGAGCCGGGCCAGGACCGCGTCGAATTCGTCGCTGACGTGCAGGTGGTTCACGATGTCCGTCCTCGGGTGCGCAGCGTGGCCAGGATCCAGTCGATGACGGGTTTCACGGTCTCGTCCGAGTTCGCCTCGAAGATCAGGCCGTGCCCGTTGCCGGTGATGCCGAAGTCCGGCAGGTGCAGCTGCCGGGCGTCGGCGCCGGCGGTGTTCAGGAACGCCACGACCTGCGGGGCGAACCCGGCGAACGCCGACGCGCCACCGGTCACGACCGCGACCGGCTTGCCCGCCAGCGCCGGGATGCGCCGCCCGCTGACCTCGGCCGGGTCGTCGGCGGGTGGGTCGTAGGTGATCTCGGCGCTGGTGAGGCCCCAGGTCAGCGTGCCGAATCCGGGGAACTGCGCGAACGGGGGACCCATCGGTTCGATGGCGGCGATGGCCGCGACCCGGTCCGGCCGCACGTCGGCGGTCAGCCAGCCGACCGGGCCGCCCGCCGAGTGGGTCACCAGCACGGCCTCGCCCACGAGGTCGAGCAGCCGGCCCAGGCGGTCCGCGTCGAGGCGTTGCGACTCGGCCAGGTCGGCGGGCAACGGTCCCATCGGGCAGAGGAGCTGGTCGACGTGCTCGGGCCCGTATGTCCATTGTGTCTGGTCGGGGCCGCCGGGCAGGAAGAGTGCTTCCGCGGCCTCGTAGGGGAACGGCGGCCCCATCGGGGCGACCACGTCGGGGTGGTACGGCGAGCGTCCGTGCCCGCAGCGGTCGACGACGTAGACCGCGAAGCCCGCCTCGACGAACCGGGCCGCCCACCCCGGCCTGCCGTCGGGGGTGCCGGTCCAGTCGGTGCCCTGCCCGCCGCCCCCGTGCACGAGCACGAGCGGGACCGGATGGGCGTCTCCCGGCGGCGCCTCCCACTGCACGAACAGCGGCGCCCGTTGCACCGTCCCGTGTTCGGCGCGCACCCGTTCGCCGGGTACCCAGAACTGTCCACGCCGGACGGTGACTTCGTACCCGCCGGCCACGTGCGGTGCCGTCATGGCCGCCGCCCTCAGATGTCGATCGGTTCCAGCCGGCCCAGGATTTCGTCGCGGCGGTGCTCGAACTGTTCCGGCAGCTGGAAGCGGGTGCCGAGCTCGTGCGGGGACTCGTCGCAGGTCCAGCCGCCGTCGGCGTGGGTGACGGCGAGCTCGAACAGCGCGCCGCTCGGGGTGCGCACGTAGACGCTCTTGAAGTACTTGCGGTCCTTGAGCTCGGAGATGTCGGTGTAGCCGCGTCCTTCGATCGCGAACTTCAGCTCGTCCTGGTTCTCCAGGGTGGCGGCGTTCCACGCGAAGTGGTGGTAGGTGCCGGCGCCGTAGCCCCACGTGCCCTGGTCGTCGGTGCGGTTGACGGTGATCTCGAGGTGGTTGCCGTGCTTGGCGTCCCCGATCTGCAGCCCGATGACGTCGCCCTCCTCGGCGAGGCCGTCCTGGGCGAAGAACGACTCGCCGGCGAACTCGACCATGCGGTCGGGCGTGGCCATGTGCACGCCGATGCCGTGGATGCCGTGGATCGCGTGCTCCGGCGGCACCCCGTGGCCGGGGTGGCCCACGCGCTCGTCGCCGTTGTTGCCGACGAAGAGGTATTCGATGCCCGAGGGGTGCCGGAACGCGAGCCGGCGCTTGCCGAACCGTTCGACGTCGGTGACCTCGACGTCGTGCTCGGTCAGCCGGCCGTGCCAGAAGTCCAGGGAGTGCTCCGGGACCGACAGCAGGACCTCGCGCGCCTGGTTGGTGCCGCGCTTGCCGAAGAACCCGGCCTGCGCCCACGGGAAGGTCGTGACCACGCTCGACGGGTCGCCCGCGGCGTTCGAGTAGTACAGGTGGTAGATCGGCAGGGAGCCGTCGAACAGGACGGTGCGCTTGATGAAGCGCATGCCGAGGATCTTGACGTGGAAGTCGACGTCTTCCTGGGCGTCCGCCACGGAGAGCGTCACGTGGTGCGAACCCTGCACGTAGGTCATGGGTGGCTCCTCCACACTGAGATGTCCGCCGGGGCGAACAGTAGGAACGCGGCGGGCCGGCGTGTGGCGTGCGAGCGCACGGCCGTGTCGAACCAGCGCACTGGTCCGCGGCGGGGCGGCTGGGTACCGTGGGCTGACCGACCGTGGAGTGCGACGATGACGTCATTCACAGCGCTACCGGAACAGTTCGAAGGCGTCGCGCCGCGACCGATCACGCTCACGTCGTGGGCGGCCGCCGTCCGGCGCAGCGTGCTGAGCTTCGAGTTCGACTGCGACCGGCCGGACCGGTTCACCGGCCGGGTCCGCGACCGCCACCTGCACGGCGTCAGCTTCGTCGACATGGCCTCCGGACGCCACGCGGCCTACCGCGACCATCGCACGATCCGCCCCGCCGACGCCGGGTTCTACGTGCTCACCCTGCAGCTCGCCGGCGAGATCCGGATCGCGCAGGACGGCCGCGTGGCCGCGTTGAAGCCCGGGCTGTTCGCGTTGTACGACTCGGGCAAACCGGCCACGTTGACCGTCGGTGACGGCTACCGCTCCACCTGCATCCGGTTCCCCAAGACCGCGATCACCACCCGCCAGGACGATCCGCTGGCCGAGATCACGGCGACGCCGTTCGCCTGCGCGCCGGGCCTCACCGACACCGTGTGGAGCACGGTGCTCAGCGTCAACCGCAACCTCGAGTCGCTCGGCCCGCACGGGCCCACCGCCATCCGGTCGCTGATGACCCTCGTCGGCACGATGCTGCGCGGCGAACTCGGGAACCACGTCCCCGCGCGGCCCCCGCACGAGGACCTGCTTGAGCGGATCCTCGCCTACATCGACGGCCACCTGGCCGACACCGACCTCGACCCGGGCCGGATCGCGGCGGCGCACTTCCTTTCGCCGCGGGCGTTGCACAGCTTGTTCGAGCGAACGGGGACGACGGTGTCCCGCCGCATCCGCGAGCGCCGGCTCGAACGCTGCCGCTTCGACCTGATCGACCCGGCACTCGCACACGTGCCGGCGTCCGCCATCGGCGCGCGGTGGGGGTTTCCCGGCGCGTCCCACTTCGGGCAGGTGTTCAAGCGGGAGAACGGCTTGACACCGGCGGAATTCCGCCGGCGGACGTCGGCCGTCGCCGAACGCCGGCCGGCCGGATTCTCGTCGCCCCGGCCGTAGAGCCCGTTCCCGGTGCCGAGGTGTGCTTCAGGTGAACGGTGGGTGAATTCGGTGTCGGCGCGGGCGGTGGGTGGTACCAGCGCACGGACCTGATCCACTATCGTGCGCCGACCTGGGGGTCGTGAGCGCTGGGAGCCGAGATGCCGACCCTCACCACCGTGGCCGACTGGACCATCACGTCGTCCGGCGACACCGCGACCTTCGTCCACGCCGGCGGCGGTTCGTGGGCGCCACGGGTGTGGAACGGGCGCGCGCTCGCGATCGCCGAAGCCGACCTCGCCGCCTTCGACAAAGCGCTCGGCGAGGTCATGAAGCTGCCGGTCTACTGGCTGGCCCGCGCCCGCCGCGCCGACGCCGCGGCGGGGGACCCGGTGGTGTGGTCGGAGCCGCGGTACGACGCGGAGTTCGTCCACCTGTCGGGCCCGTGCCGGACCGACGAGGCGGTGGCGGGGTACCGGCCGGCCCCGACGTTCGTCATCGACCTGGTCCACCTGCGCGGGCTGCGGATCCGGATCGCCGCCTACCGCGCGGCCGCGCGGGGTCGCGGTTCGGCCTGACAGCTGCCGCCCTTCGCCCTCGCTGCACCACGCAGGCGTACCTTGCCAAGCCGCTGACACTGTTGGCGGGCATGTCTTCGCAGGCCTCGGCGCGACGTCGCGGAGAAGCCCTGACACCGGCCACGCCCGCGGAACCGCCATCCGGCACCCGAAAACTGACCAAAGGGGCAAACTTGCCCGGCGCCGGTTGACGGTCCCGGGCGCCGGACACCAAGATCCGCCCCGACCGAGCTTCGGAGCCGGCGCACACCGGCGAGCCAGGAGGAATTCCGTGACTGCTGGAACGACGGTGCGGCCGGCGAAGCGGTGGCTCCTCCCACTGGTGCCGCCGATGGTGCTGCTCGCGGCGTGCGGACCGGCCCGCGTGACCGGGTCGGCGAGTGCGGCCGCGGGCGGTCCGCCCGCGTCGGCGAGCGCCGCGGCCCCGTCGTCTTCGGCGCCGGCCGCCTCCGGGGCCGAAACGCCCGGGGCCGCCCTCGAGCTCTGGGTCACCCAGATCCTGGAGGAGCGCTACACCGAGGCCTGCCTTTCCGGCGCTCCGCTGCTGCCCGCCGGCAAAGACGCCGAAACCCTGTGCAAGAACCCCCAAGCCCTGTCGAGCGCCAAGTCGCTGCGCGAGGCCTGGGCGAAGCCGGGCGTCGACCTCCCTCCGCAGGGAAAAGTCGAGGTGACCGCCGCGCCGGCGAAGGGCGACAAGGTCACCGTGCCGGACACGGCGATCAAGCTCGACGGCCGTACGCTGCGCGATCTCGAACTCATCGGGGCCACCGGCGACACCGGCTCGTTCAGCCTCAGCTTCACGGTGCAGAAGCACGCCGGCGCCTGGTACGTCACCGGCTTCGACCTCAAGGCCTGACCCGGTTCGCCGCGAAACGGGCCGAGGAGCCCGTGGCGCGCGAGTCACAGATCGCGCGGCTGTCCGGTCCTAGCGGGTGCACCCGTTCGTCGAGGAGGTCTTCCATGTCATTGACCGTGCTGCAAGAGGTCGAACCGCCGTTCGTCCCGGAGGGGGCGCACGCGATGACGATCGTCATCGAGTACCCGCCGGGCGACCCCGGCACCCCGCCGCACCGCCACCCCGGACCGGCTTTCGGCTACGTGCTGGCGGGCGAGATGGTGTTCGAACTCGAAGGCGAGCCGCCGCGGGTGGTCCGCGCCGGCGAGGCGTTCTGGGAGCCGGGCGGCGACGTCATCCACTACCAGGACGGCAACAACCGCGACGACGTCCCGGTGCGGTTCACCGTCACCATGCTCTGCGAGCCGGGCAAGCCGATGGTCGACCTCGTGGCCGAAGACGAACTCCGGGCGAAGGGCTGGTCGCGCAGGTGAAGGCCCGGGCCCGCGGTGCGGGCCCGGGCAGCCGCGGTGCCGGCCGGTCGGCGAAGCCGCGGCTCAGTCCGTGACGGACACGGCCCGGTTCTTCTCCGGGTTGACCAGCCACAGCACCTGGTCGATGCCCTCGGCGGTGGCGCCGACCGTGAGCAGGCCGTACACGACACCGTTCTGGAGGAGCACGGCGGAGGTCTGCCCGTTCGTGGTCGCCCACCGCACGTCGACGTCGTCCCAGAACCAGGTGGAGATGGCCTGCAGGAACTTCGCCACCCGCGCCGCGCCCGCGACCGGCGTGCGGGCGACACCCTTGCGGCCGTTGCCGTCGGACAGGCTGGTCACGTCCGGCGTGAAGAGCCGTTCCAGCTCGGCCATGTCGCCGGACCGCGCGGCGGCGAGGAACGTCGTCAGCAGTTCCCGCTGTTCGGCCGCGGGCACCGACGCGTGCCGTTCGCCCTTGAGGTGCTTGCGGGCCCGGCTGACGAGCTGGCGCACCGCGGCTTCGGTCGAGGAGAGGATGCCGGCGATTTCCGCGTAGGAGTAGTCGAAGGCTTCCCGCAGGACGTAGGCCGCGCGTTCGCCGGGGGTGAGCTTCTCCATCAGCAGCAGCGTGGCGAACTCCAGCGCTTCCCCGCGCTCGGCGCCCAGGTACGGGTCCGCGCCGGTGTCGACCGGTTCGGGCAGCCACGGCCCGATGTAGGTCTCCCGCCGGTTCCGCGCCGACTGGAGGACGTTGATGGCCAGCCGGGTGGTCGTGGTCGCCAGGAAGGCGTCCGGACTGGCCACTGTGGACCGGTCGTACGCCTGCCACCGCAGCCAGACGTCCTGCACCAGGTCCTCGGCCTCGGCGACGCTGGCGAGCATGCGGTAGGCGATCCCGAACAGGCGCGGCCGCACCCGGGTGAACACCGCCGTGGCGGCCTCGAGCCCGTCCGCGCCGCCGAGTTCGGTACCCACCCCGGAATCCGCCACCCCACGTCCCATCGTCGTCTGGCGAGCGCCGCCGGACCCCACTCTACGAGATCGGCTCCGGCGGCTGTCACAAACCGCGGTGGCGTCCGGTCTTGGCTGGCGACACCGACCCGACGAACCGGAGCACCGCATGGACACGATCGACGATCTCCGCCGCCACCTGCAGTGGGCGATCGAGCTCGAGCACGCGACGATTCCCCCGTACCTGTGCGCGCTGTACTCGCTGGACCCGGCGCGCAACCCCGAAGCCACCCAGGTCGTGGGCACCGTGCTGGCCGAGGAGATGATCCACCTGGCCCTGGCGGCGAACCTGCTCAACGCCGTCGGCGGCGCGCCCAAGCTCGACACCCCGGACCTGCTGCCGCCGTACCCGCACCCGCTGCCCCACGGCGACCGGTCGGTGCACGTCCACCTGGCGCCGTTCGGCCCCGAAGCGCTGGAGCTGTTCCTGCGCATCGAGCAGCCGGCGTCGGCGGACGCGCCACCGCAATCCGACGAGTACCGCACGATCGGGCAGTTCTACGCCGCGATCGAGGAGGGGCTGCGCACGCTGTGCGACGAACTGGGCGAGGAGCGGGTGTTCACCGGCGACCCGGCCCGGCAGATCGGCGAGTTCCACCTCCGCGGCGGAGGCGGCGAAGTGCTCCCGGTCCACGACCTGAAGTCCGCATCGGCCGCGCTGGCGGAGATCGTCGAGCAGGGCGAAGGCGCCGCGCGCACGGACGTGTGGGACGGCGACCGCGACGTCTTCCACCCCGAGCGGGAGGAGGTGGCGCACTACTTCCGGTTCCAGGAGCTGAAGGTGGGCCGCCGTTATCGGACGGGCGACACCCCGCAGTCCGGCCCGACGGGCGAGCGGATCGCGGTCGATCTCGACGGCGTGCTGCCGATGCGGCCCGACCCGCGGACGGCCGATCATCCCGAAGGCAGCCCGATCCGCGTCGCCCAGGAGGAGTTCAACCAGACGTACAGTCTGCTGCTCTTCCAGCTGGAGCAGGCGTTCAACGGCAGCCCGGGCGGGATGACGGACGCGGTCGGCACGATGTTCGCTTTGCGCAAGCAGGCACTGGCGCTGATGAAGACGCCGACCGGCGACGGGAAGACGACTGCGGGCCCGACGTTCGAGTACGTGCCCCCGGAGCAGCGAAACTGAACCACGGGCGGTGATCGGCTCCAGTGGCACCGACCTCGGCTGGAACACGTCGACGAGGCACCGAGCCGTCTCGCCGGAGCTGACCCGGGTGCTCGGCCGGAACCTGTGAGATGCCCGGCCGCCCGACGGTCAGGACGAGGCGGCGTCCTCGAACCGCTCGTTGCCCAGCACGCCCAGCAACTGCAGCTTCTCGAACGCCTCCGTGCGCGGAGGCGCCGTCAACACCAGCAACGCCTGGGACTGGTCTTCGGTGAACAGCGCCTGGCAGTCCACTTCGATCTCGCCGAGCTGCGGGTGCACGAGCACCTTGTGGTCCTCGAACCGCTTCGCGACTTCGTGGCGTTCCCACAGCCGCGCGAACTCCTCGCTCTCGCGGATCAGCGCCCGCACCAGCTCCCCGGCACGCGAGCGCGGGCCCATCGAGCCGTGCGCGGCACGCAGGTTCGCGACCAGGGCCCGGCTCTGGCGGTCGCGGTCGCCCTCGGGGTAGATCAGGCGCTCGTCGGGATCGGTGAACCACCGGTAGATCTCGCTGCGCGCGAGCCCGGTGTGGTCGGCTTTGCCGCCGTAGAGCGCTTCGGCGAGCCGGTTGCGGACCAGCACCTCGCCGAGGTTGGACAGGATGAGCGCGGGCGTGTCCGACAGCCGGTCCAGCACCCGCAGCAACGCCGGCGCCACGTGCGCGGCCGTCGCCGCGGGGGAGGGGGCCGTGCGGCCGGCCACCTCGAAGAGGTAGTCGCGCTCGGCGTCGGTCAGGCGCAGCGCGCGGGCCAGCGCGGCCAGCATCTGCTCGCTCGGCTGCGGACCGCGTTGCTGCTCCAGGCGCGTGTAGTAGTCCGTCGACATCGCCGCCAGCGACGCGACCTCCTCGCGCCGGAGCCCGGCCGTCCGGCGGCGCGCACCCGGCAGCAGGCCGACGTCTTCGGGGCGCAGCCGCTCCCGGCGCCGCCGTAGGAAAGCCGCCAGTTCCGCTCGGTCCATACCCCCAGTATCGCGCCCGCCGCGGCCGCAACCAGGGATCGCCGATCCCCCGATGAGTGCTCTCTGCCGCCGCCCGCCGGGCCGGGCGAAAGTCGGGGCATGGACATCACCGGAAACACCCTCTTCATCCCCGGCGCCACCAGCGGCATCGGCCTGGCCCTCGCGCTCGCCCTCGAGGACCGGGGCAACACCGTGGTCGTCGGCGGGCGCCGCACCGAGCTGCTGGAGAAGATCGCCGCCGAGCACCCCGGCCTCGGCACCGTCCGGATCGACACCACCGACCCCGCGAGCATCGAGGCCGCGGCGAAGGAGGTGCTCGCCCGCTACCCCGAGCTGAACGTGCTCGTGACCATGGCCGGCGTCATGCGCGTCGAGGACTGGCACCGGCCCGAGACGTTCCTCTCCTCCGCCGAGGACGTCGTGACGACCAACGTCCTCGGCCCGATCCGGCTGATCGCCGCGTTCGTCGAGCACCTGCAGACCCGGCCCGACGCCACGATCATGACGGTCTCCTCGGGCCTGGCGTTCGCCCCGCTGAAGGTGACCCCGAGCTACAACGCGTCGAAGGCCGCGATCCACCTGCTGAGCGAATCACTGCGGCTGCAGCTCGCCGACACTTCGGTGAAGGTCGTCGAGCTGGTGCCGCCGTCGGTGCAGACCGACCTGCTGCCCGGCCAGGCCGAGAACGCGCACGCTCAGCCGCTCGGCGAGTTCGTCGCCGAGGTCATGGGCATCCTCGAGACCCGGCCGGACGCCCGGGAGATCCAGGTCGAGCGGGTCAAGTTCCTCCGCTACGGCGAGGCCCGCGGCGACTACGACCAGGTCGTCGCGACCCTCAACGGCACCGACCCGCACTAGACCGTCACGACGACCTTGCCGTGCACCGCGCCCTCGGCGGCGCGGGCGTGCAGGGCCGCCAGCTCGGCCAGCGGCACCCGCTCGGCGACGTCGACGCGCAGTTCGCCGGAGTCGACCAGCGCCACCAGCTTGGCCAGCTGCCCGGCGTCGCTGCGGACGAACAGGTCGACGCCACGCACGCCACGGTCCTCGTCGGACGGCGCGGGCATCCACACCGTCGTGTTCACCAGGACCCCGCCCGGCTTGACCAGGGTGACCAGCGCGGCCAGCTCCGCCGGGTCGACCGGCGCGAGGTTGAGCGCGACGTCGACCGGCTCGGTCACCGCGGCGGTCACGCCGGTGGCGGTGTGGTCGACGACCTCGTCGGCGCCGGCGGACTTGACCGCGTCGGCGCTGCGCGGGCTGGCCGTCGCGATGACGTGGGCCCCGGCCTCCTTGGCCAGCTGGACGGCGTAGCCGCCGACCGCGCCGCCGGCGCCGTTGATCAGCACCCGCTGGCCGGCGGTCAGCTTGCCGTGGTCGAACAGCGCCTGGTAGGCGGTCAGCGCCACCAGCGGAAACGCGGCGGCGTCCGCCAGGGGAATGTCCTTCGGCGCGGCGGTCAGGACGTCCGCCGGCGCGAGGACGTACTCCGCGGCGGCGCCGGGCTTGTCCATCGGGAGGAAGCCGACGACCGGGTCGCCGACGGCGAGGCCGTCGACGCCGTCGCCCAGGGCGTCGATCGTGCCGGCGACGTCGAGGCCGGGGGTGTGCGGCAGCTCGACCGGGATCGGGCCGCGCATGAAGCCGCCGCGGATGTTGCCGTCGACGGAGTTGAACGACGTCGCGGCGACGCGGACGCGGACCTGCCCGGCGGCGGGGACGGGCACCTCGACGTCCTCGTGGCGCAGGACCTCGGGGTCGCCGTAGTCGTGGAAACGCACTGCCTTCATCGGACTCTCGCTTTCGGGAAGAGCTTCGAATTCGAAGCAACTACAGGCACGGTACTGCTGCTTCGAATTCGAAGCAAGTGAGGCCGGTCACCTTCGGGGGATCCCTTGATCCACTCGGGTCCCAGGATCGTGGTCGCGGGCCCGGTCAGCCTGGGCCGGTTTGGCCCACCCTGAGCACGGCCGGCCCGGCGGAGGCGCGGACGACCTCGCCGAGGCGGGCCGCGTCGGCCGAGCCCGGTGCCGCGGTGAGGACCACCGCCATCAGGTCGTCCCCGGGCACCCCGAGCAGGCTGCCGTCGAGGGCGATGTCCTCGCCGTCCGGAGTGCGGAACACGGCCCGGTTCTCGAAGGCGTCCACGGTTCCCGGGCTGCGCCACAGGGTGTCGAACGCGCGGCTGGTGCTCCGCAGCTCGTCGACGAGCTCGGCGAGCGCCGCGTCGGTGGGGTAGCGCAGGGAGGTGTCCCGCAGCCGGGCGGCGAGCGCGGCCCGGAACCCCGCCTGGTGCTCGTCGGTCCGGGCGATTTCCCTTCGCGGGTCGCAGAACGTGCGCCACGCGACGTTCCAGTCCCGGGAGCCGGTTGCCGTCGCGCCGCCGAGCGCCAGCCAGGCGCCGTTGACCGCGATGGCGTTCCACGCGGCGTCGGTCAGGAACGCGGGGGTGTCGCCGAACCGCTCCAGCAGCCGCATCGCCGCCGGGCCGGCTTCGCGCGGCACCCGGCCGTCCACCGGGGCGTACCCGGCGAGGGCGCAGAGCCGTTCGTAGTCCGCCCGGCTGATCCGCAACGCGCGCGCGATCGCGGTCACCACGCCGGCCGACGGGTGGCGGCGTCCCTGCTCCAGCCGCCGGACGTAGTCCGCGGACACCCCGGCCAGTTCGGCGAGCTCTTCCCGGCGCAGGCCGCGAACCCGCCGCCGGGTCCGTTCGCCGGCCGGTTCGGTGTGCTCGCGGAGCCGGCGGACGGCGGCGCCGAGTTCGGACAGCGACATGGCGCCAGTTTGCCCGGGTTCGCGCTCACGTGGGCCCTTCGAATTCGAAGCAGTAGACTCCGGTCATGGCTGACGCACCACCGTCGCTCGACCCCGTGCAGCTGGGCGCGTACTTCGACCTGATCGAGGTGACGAGCCTGCTGCGGCACGCGGTCGAGCAGCAGCTGCGCGAGGCCGGCGAGCTGAGCTACGTCCAGTTCCAGCTGCTGGCCCGGCTCGGGGACTCGCCGTCGGGCAGCCACCGCATGACGGACCTGGCCGACGGCGTCGTCTACAGCCGCAGCGGCTTGACGTACCAGGCGGGGCTGCTCGAGAAGGCGGGTCTGGTGGAGCGAGCCCCGTCGCCGGACGACGAGCGCGGCATCACGGTGACGATCACGGCGGCCGGCCGCGAGCGGCTGGCGGCGGTGCTGCCGGGACACGTCGAGGTGGTGAGCGGGTTGCTGTTCGAGCCGCTGTCGCGCGAGGACGTCGAGAACTTGGCGGCGTTGCTGGCCCCGGTGCGCGACCACATGCGGGCGACGCCGCCGCGGTCGGCAGCTCCGCGGCGCCGCGCGCGCTGAGGGCGGCCGGCGGTGCGACCCTGCCGTAGCTCTCGCCGCTCCGGCAGCGACCCGCTCGTGGGTCAGCCGGCCGTGAGTTCCGGCAGTGCGGCCGTCACCAGCGTCCGCGCCGTGCGCTGAAGGCTCGCGATCGCCGCTTCCGTGTCCAACCCGCAAAGGTCGGTCAGTGAGAAGAACGCGTCGGCGCTGACCACAGCCGCGAGGTCCTGCTTGAGCTGGGCCAGCCTCCGGGCGGCGGCCGGGCCGGCCGCCGGGAGGACCGGGTCGAGGGCCTCGTCGATGAGCCCGAACCGGAAGCCGGGCCGGGCCTGTGCGCGCGGGGGGTTGACCACCGTCGCCGCGATGACCGCGCGGACCGACCCCTGGTAGGCGACCACCCGTCGCAGCAGCACCTCCGTGGCGAACTCCAGCCGGTCCGCCGGGTCCGTGCTGCCCGCGACCGGCTCGAGCGCTTCGGCGGGAGCCGGCCACATGCCCACCAGCGCGGCGTTGATCAGCTCCACGATCTCCGAAAAGTGGCGGTACGCGGTCGCTTCCGAGACGCCGGCCAGCTCGGCGACCTCGGGCATGGTCAGCATCCGGCCGGACGCGATCAGCGTGCGGCACGCGTCGACGATCGCGGCGCGGGTCCGCGCCTTCTGGTCCGCCCGGCTGACCCGTTCGCGCTTGCTCGTCGTGGGCATCCCGCTCCTGTTCGTCCGGTCTCCGCGTCCGATTCTCTCCCAGGCCGCCAGTCGCATTCGTGAGAGTGTACTTGCGCGAGCTGACTCTCGTAAGTAGGTTGGTCCGGCAACCTCGACCAAGGAGCGCGGCATGGCGGACGTAGCGGTCGTCGGACCGGAGGACGGCGAGTCGATCGGCATCGGCACGACCGTGGTGCGGATCCTGGAAGACGGCAGCACCACCGAGCACCGGCTCGGCATGGCGGAGATCGTCGTCGCCCCGCACACCGACGGGCCGCCGCAGCACCGCCACGCCCAGCACGACGAAGGCTTCTACGTCGTGTCGGGCCGGGTGACCTTCACCGTCGGCACGCAGGAGCACCACGCGACGCCGGGCACGCTCGTGATGGTCCCGCCGGGAGCCCCGCACACCTTCGCGAACCACGGCGACGAACCCGCGGTCATGCTCAACACCTTCACCCCGGACCTGTACGTCAACTACTTCCGGGACCTGCGCGCCATGATCGCCGGCGGCGGCCGGCCCACCCCGGAAGCGCTTACCGAGGTCATGCGGGCCTACGCCACCGAGCCCGCCACCGACTGACGACCCCAGGAGAAGTCCCATGACGAACACCCAGCGCGTCGACCTCGAAGGCCCGATCGACGTCACCTACAGCGCGTACGGCACCGGCCGCCCGCTCCTCCTGCTGCACGGCGGCGCGGGCCCGCAGTCGGTGACCGGCTTCGCCGAGCGCCTCGCCGCGGACGGCTTCCGGGTGCTCGTGCCGGTCCACCCCGGCTTCGAAGGCACCCCGCGCCCCGAACCGCTGACGACGATCGCCGGGCTGGCCCGGCTCTATTCCGCGCTGCTGACCGAGCTCGACCTGACCGGCGTCACGGTGGTCGGCAATTCCATCGGCGGGTGGATCACCGCCGAGCTGGCCCTGCTCGGATCGCCGCGGGTCGACGGCGTGGTGCTGGTCGACGCCGCCGGCCTGGACCTCCCGCAGGCGCCGATCGCGGACTTCTTCAGCCTCACGATGGACCAGGTCGCCGAGCTGAGCTACGCGAACCCGGACGCGTTCCGCATCGACCCCGCGAAGCTGCCGCCCGAGCGCCAGGCGGCGATGGCCGGCAACCGCGCGGCCCTGCAGGTGTACGGCGGCACGTCGATGGCCGACCCGACGCTGCTGGGCCGGCTGCCGGCCGCGGCGACGCCGGCGCTGGTGGTGTGGGGCGCCGCGGACCGGATTGTGCCGCCGGAGCACGGAAAGGCCTACAGTGACGCCTTGCCCGATGCCAAGTTCGTGCTGATCGAGGAGGCCGGGCACCTGCCGCAATTGGAGACGCCCGGGAAGCTGCAGGAACTCGTCACGGAGTTCGCGAAGGACGCCTGAGCGGGGTCACGGCCAGCTCCACCGCAGGCCCCGGATACCCGGTCCGCCGCCGCTGGTGAAGACGTGCGCCGGTGCCGCGGGGGACAGCGGCACCCCCGTCACGTCCCGCTCCGGCCCACCCGGTGACTCCAGCCGGTAGCTCTCGCACTTCTCCGGTAGCTCCGCGAAGTGGACCTCCAGCAGGTGCGCGGCCACCGGGTGGCGGAACCGGCGGTCGTAGCTCGTGTCCGGAACCCCGTCCGTGTAAGCGAATTCGTACTCGAGGATCGCCGTCTCGCCGACCGCCAGCGATCGGCTCGGCACCAGTTCGCTGAGCACGAACCCCGGCTCCGGCAGCACCTCGGTGCGGACCGGACGGCAGTAGCGCGTCGACACCAGCCGGGGCGGGTGGCCGGGCACGCAGCCGCGCAGCACCACCACCTTGGCCTGCACCGGTTCCTCCGCCGAGCGGACGACTTCGCGCACCCGCAGCCGGGTCAGCGACCGGTCGGCGCCGACGTGCAGTTCCTCGTGCAGGCTGACCGTCACCAAGGACGTCTCCTCGGCCGCGTCGAACGACCGCAGCGCCGGGAGAACCCCGTTGCGGGCACCCACAAGCGCTCCCACCGCACCGGGTCCGGCGCGCCCGGGTGGCCGGGGCGGGCCAGCAGCTCGGTCAGCGCCCGCGCGGGCACGCCGAGGACGTCCTCCAGCACCGCCACCGCCCGCAGCGAATCCGGCCGCTCGGGCCGGGTCCGGCCGGTGCGCCAGTAGCTGAGCGTCGTCGTGCTGACCGGGACGCCCGCGCCCGCCAGCCGGTCGCGCAGGCGCGCGAGCCCGAGTCCACTGCGGTCGATGGCCAGGGAAAGCGCACGGCTGAACGGGCCGTCGGCGAGCGCGCGCGCCAGTTCCCGCTCGGCGAAGTCCGCCGCGAACAACGGCATCGGTGATCCTCGGCGTCGGTGCGGGGCAAGGGATTCCGGGACGGGCGGATCACGCGCGGCCGGTGCGGGCGTCCGGTGACGGTGGCGCCGGACCGCCTTCGGTTTAGCAGCCGCGGATCACCGCTGTCACCCGACGAACGTCGGCCGCGCGCGGGGCAACCCGTCGAAGGGACTGTCTTGTTCCGTTGATCGGCTCGGATCTTCGGACGGTTACCGCGGGCGCACCGCGCGCTTACGTTCGGTGAGTCCCCACCGGTCCCCTCCGAGGAGTCCCCATGCGTGAGTCATCCCGCCGGTTCGCCCGCGCCGCCGCCCTGCTGGCCGGTTCGGCCGCGGCCCTCGCCACGCTCGCCGCCCCCGCGTCGGCCGCCACGCCCGTCGCGCCGCTTTCGCCCGACGCCCAGCCGTCGATCATCGGCGGCAGCACCGCCCAGAACCCCGGCTACATCACCCGCTTCAACGGCCACGCCAACGGTTACACGTTCTTCTGCACCAGCACGCTGATCGGCGCGCGCTGGGTGCTGACCGCGAAGCACTGCATGTACGACAACAACGGGCAGCGGCTGACCGACATCGACCTCTACGTCGGGTCGAACAGCGCTTTCGGTGGCGTGCACGCGAAAGCGTCGTCGACCTACGTGTACTCCGGCGGCGACCTCGCCCTGATCAAGCTGAACACGAACGGCGGCAGCACGTTCGCGCGGCTCGCGTCGAGCTCGTCGGACGCGCAGGAAGGCGACGGCGCCACCGTCTACGGCTGGGGCGCGACCCAGTCCACCGACGAGGGCAGCCACCAGTCGAGCGTGCTGAAGAAGGCGTCGGTGCGGATCTCCGACACGAACGCCGATGACTACTTCGGCGGGCCGGCGATCTCGGCGGACACCCCGTACGGCGCGGTGGCCGGCGGTGACTCCGGCGGCCCGATGCTCGACGACGGCGTGCAGGTGGGCGTCTGCTCGACCAGCGACCGGTCCAGCACCACCACCTACGGCAGCGTCGCCGCCGGCCGGAGCTGGATCCGCCAGGTCAGCGGCGTCTGACGAGACCCGGGTCGCCGGCCGTGCCCCGACCGGCCGGCGACCCGCACCCACCTCAGCCGAGCGCGGCGTAGACCGCGTCCACGTAGGTCGTGCTGCGGTCGGAGCCGATGACGCCGGGCGCCATCTTGTTCATCACGTACGAGATCGTCAGGCGCCGGTCGAGGTCCATGATGATCACCGAACCGCCCCAGCCGCCCCAGAAGCAGACGCGGCCGTCCCGGATCCACGGCACCGCGTCGGGCCGGGGGAGCGCGTAGCCGATGCCCCAGCGCAGCGGGATCCCCAGGCCGAGGTCGATCCCGTTCGCCTGCTCGGCGAAGACGAGGTCGATCGTGTCCGGACCGAGCAGGCGGACGCCGTCGACCGTGCCGCCGAGGGCGAGGGCCGAGAGCAGCCGGGCGACCGAGCGGGCGTTGCCGTGGCCGTTCACCGCCCCGAGGTCCGCGCGGCGCCACGCCGGGGTGTTGGCGACGGCCGCGTCGACCGCCGGGCCGCCCAGGGTCTTGGCCATGACGCTGCCGGGCTCGGGGTCGAACTGCGCGGGCGGAGGCGGCACGACCGGCGCGATCCGCGGCCGGTCCGCTTCCGCGGCGCCGATCCGGAAGTCGGCCTCCAGCGGGCCGGCGAGCTCCTCGGCGACGAAGTCCTTGACGGTCTTGCCGCTGACCCGCCGGATCACCTCGCCGGCCAGGTGGCCGAAGTTCGTGGCGTGGTAGCCCGAGGCGGTGCCCGGCGCCCACCACGGCGCCTGCGCGGCGAGCCGGGCCGTCGTCTTGTCCCAGTCGTAGAGGTCCGCGACCACGGCGGGCTGCTCCAGGCCGGACACCCCGGACGTGTGCGACAGCAGGTGCCGGACTTCGACGTCCTCCTTGCCGTTTTCGGCGAACTCGGGCCAGTACCGGGCGACCGGCGCGTGGAGGTCGAGGACGCCGCGGTCGGCGAGCACCAGGGCCGCGAGGCTGACGACGGTCTTGGTGGTCGACCAGACGTTGGTGATGGTGTCCCGGTCCCACGGCGTGGTGCGTGCTTCGTCGTGGAAGCCGCCCCAGAGGTCGACGACGAGCTCGCCGTCGAGGTCGACGACGAGGGACGCGCCGAGCTCCTCGCCGGCGGCGAGGTTCCGCCGCAGCGCGTCGCGGACGGGGGCGAAGCGGGGATCGTGAGTTCCGTGCACTTCGGTCATGGTCGTACGCTAAAACCTGACACCGATGTCAGGGGCAAGAGCGGAGCGGCGGGCGCGGCCGCCGGTGTGACGCGCGTCGGCTTGAGAGGATGGCGCGGGCGCGCATAATGGGCACCTGACCGACCGCTTAGCATGTGCCGGGTACCACACCGCGAAGGAGACACACTGCCGTGAACTCGTTCAAGGATCGCGTCGCGATCGTCACCGGGGCCAGCCGGGGCATCGGCCTCGGGATCGCGAAGACGCTCGTCGAACGCGGGGCCAAGGTGTGCATCACCGCGCGCAAGCCCGAGGCCCTCGAAGAGGCCGTCAACTCCCTCGGCGGGCCCGACGTCGCCATGTTCGTGCCCGGCAAGGCCGACGACACCGAGCACCAGGGCGAGGCCGTCGCGAAGACGATCGAGACGTTCGGCCGGCTCGACTACCTGGTCAACAACACCGGCATCAACCCCGTCTACGGCCCGACCCTGGACATCGACCCGGCCGCCGCGGCGAAGATCCTCGGCGTCAACGTGCTCGCGCCGCTCGGCTGGACCAAGCGCGCCCGCGACGCGTGGATGGGTGAGCACGGCGGCGCGGTCGTCAACGTCGCTTCCGTCGCCGGCCTCGGCGCGTCGCCGGGCATCGGCATGTACGGCGTCAGCAAGGCCGCGCTGATCCGGCTCACCGTCGAACTCGGCGCGGAGCTCGGGCCGAAGATCCGGGTCAACGCCGTCGCTCCCGCGGTCGTCAAGACGAAGTTCGCCACCGCGCTCTACGAAGGCCGTGAGGAAGAGGTCTCCGCGGCCTACCCGATGAAGCGCCTGGGCGTGCCGGCCGACATCGCCGGCGCCGTCGCGTTCCTGCTGTCCGACGACGCGGGCTGGATCACCGGCCAGACGATGGTCCTCGACGGCGGCGTCACCCTGGGCGGTGGCCTGTGACCGGCGTCGTCGTCACCGGGGGCGGCGGGGGCATCGGCGCCGCGCTGGCCCGCCGCTTCGCCGCGGACGGCGCTCAGGTGGTCGTGGCCGACCTCGACGGCGACAAGGCCGCCGAGATCGCCGCCGAAATCAAGGGCACGGCCTTCGCGGGCGACGTCGCGAGCCCCGAAGGCGTCGCGAAGCTGATCGACAGCGCCCGCGGGACGCTCGGTGAGATCGACGTCTTCTGCGCCAACGCGGGCATCGCGCCTTTCGGCGGCGCGGAAAGCCCCGAGGAGGTCTGGGCGCGCACCTGGGACGTCAACGTCATGGCGCACGTCCGCGCGGCCAACCTGCTGCTGCCGAACTGGCTCGAGCGCGGCCGGGGGCACTTCATCGCGACGGTGTCGGCGGCCGGCCTGCTGACCAGCCTCGGCTCGGCGCCGTACTCGGTGACCAAGCACGGCGCGCTCGCGTTCGCCGAGTGGCTGTCGGCGACCTACCGGCACCGCGGCCTCACCGTGCAGGCGATCTGCCCGCAGGGTGTGCGCACGGCGATGCTGGAGAGCACCGGCACCGCCGGGCAGCTGCTGATGGGCGCGTCGGCGATCGAGCCGGAACAGGTCGCGGACGCGCTGTTCGCGGCGATGGAGTCGAAGCAGTTCCTCGTGCTGCCGCACCCGGAGGTCGCGGACTACTACGCGGCGCGCGCCACGCAGACCGACCGGTGGCTCGGCGGGATGAACAAGCTGCAGCGCAAGGTCGAAGCGGCCGTCGACGCCGGATGAGCTGGCAGCCGGAGGTCGACGAGATCGCGCGGCGGCGCGAGCTGGCCGAGCGCATGGGCGGGCCGGAGAAGGTCGCCCGCCAGCACGCCGCCGGGCGGTCGACGGTCCGGGAGCGGATCGCGGCACTGGCCGACCCCGGCAGCTTCGACGAAATCGGGGCGCTCGCCGGCACGGCGTCCTATGTGGACGAATCACTGGAGGCGTTCACCCCGGCCAACTTCGTCATCGGCACCGCCCGGCTCGACGGCCGGCGCGTCGCGATCGGCGGCGACGACTTCACGGTCCGCGGCGGCGCCGCCGACGCGGCGATCATGGAGAAGCAGGTCTACGCCGAGCGGCTGGCGAACGAGCTGGGCCTGCCCCTGGTGCGGCTGATCGAAGGCACCGGGGGCGGTGGCAGCGTCAAGATGCTGGAGCAGCACGGGTTCACCTACGTCCCGGTGAACCCCGGCTGGGACCTCGTGGTGGACAACCTGTCGACCGTGCCGGTGGTCGCGCTCTGCCTGGGCCCGGTCGCCGGGCTCGGCGCCGCGCGGGCGGTGATGTCGCACCTGAACATCCTGGTCGAGGGCGCCGGGCAGCTGTTCGTCGCCGGGCCGCCGGTCGTCAAGCACGCGACGGGGGAGGACCTCACCAAGGAGGAGCTGGGCGGCGCCGACGTCCACCGGCGCAGCGGCGCGGTCGACCGGATCGTGGCGGCCGAGGCCGAGGCTTTCGCGGTGGCGAAACAGTTCCTGTCGTACCTGCCGTCCTCTGTGGACGCCCTGCCGCCGGTCGGGTCCACTTCGGACCCGGCAAGTCGGCGTGACGAAGCGCTGCTGTCGCTCGTGCCGCGCAACCGCCGCCACCCGTACCGGCTGCGGCCGTTGCTGGAGGGCGTCTTCGACTCGGGTTCGGTGTTCGACTACGCCGTGTCGGGCGGCTCGGCGTACGCGGGGTTGGCGCGGTTGAACGGGCACCCGGTCGGCGTGCTGGCCACGGACCCGTACCGCGGCGCGACGCTGACGCCCGAAGGCGCCGACGTCATGACGCGGCTGGTCGACCTGTGCGAGACGTTCCACCTGCCGCTGGTGTCGCTGACCGACCAGGCGGGCATGGTGATCGGCGCGGCGGCCGAACGCGCGGGCGCGATCCGGCACGGCGCCCGCGCGGTGACCGCGGTCTACCAGGCACGGGTGCCGATGGCGGAGGTGATCGTCCGCCGCGTGTTCGGCGTGGGCGGCGCGGGCCAGGTCAACCGGCACCGCCTGGTCCGCCGCTGGGCGTGGCCCTCGGGCGACTGGGGATCGCTGCCGGTCGAGGGCGGCATCGAGGCGGCCTACCGAGCGGAACTCGACGCGGCCGGCGACCGGGCGGCGCGGATCGAGGAGATCCGCACCCGCCTGGACGCGGTGCGCTCGCCGTTCCGCACGGCGGAGCGGTTTTCGGTGGAGGACGTGATCGACCCGCGCGAAACCCGCGCGCGGCTGTGCGACTGGGTCCCGGACGCTTACGCTGTCTTGCCGAAGCTGGTGGGCCGCCCGTCGTTCGGCATGCGGCCCTAGATGACCCGGTACCAGTTGGGCTTGACGACTTCGAGCGCCACGGGCTTCCCGCCGGGCCGGTCGAACATCCGGACGCCGTCGCCGAGCAGCACGGGGACGGGCATCGCGAGGATCTCGTCGAGCAGCCCGGCGTCGAGGCACTGCCGGGCGACGTCGGCACCGAGGACGTTGACGTACTTGTCCCCGGCGGCTTCTTTCGCCCGCTCGACGGCCTCGGCGAGATCGCCGACGAAGGTGACGCCGGGCGCCGGGGGAGCGGGCCGGTGGGTGAGCACGAACTGCGGGCCGTCCCAGCCGCCGCCGAAGGCCTTGCCCTCGCCTTCGGTACCGCGGTGGGGGTCATCGCCCCCGTAGGTCCGCCGCCCGACGAGGAGGGCACCGATTTCGGGGATCAGCTCGTCGACGACGGGATCGGGCCCGAGGTAGGGCGTCAGCCAGGACATGTCCCCGCCGGGGCCGGCGATGAAGCCGTCGAGCGAGCAGCTGAAGCCGTAGAGCAGTTTTGCCATGGTGTCTCCCTGAGCCGGTGTTCACGGACTCCGGTACTGACGGGCGCGGGCCGGAAAACTCATCGGCCGGGGTGAGGCGGGAACTCCGGCGCCCGCCGTTCGTTCCAGCTGGCCAGGCCTTCGGCCAGCTCGGGACGCCCGAACGACTCGATCATCAGCGCCGTCGCCTCGCGGGCGGCCTCCTCCAGCGGCAGCAACGCCTCCCGGGCGAACTGCGCCTTCATCACCGCCATCGAGCGCGGCGCGCTGTAGGTCGCCAGCTCGGTCGCGTACGCGTGGGCGCGCAGGCCCAGCTCCTCCGCCGGGACCACCTCCTGGACCAACCCGTAGTCCACGGCCTGCTCCGCGGTGAACGTCCGGCCGGAAAGCAGCAGGTCACGGGCCCGGCCCTCGCCCACCAGCGACGGCAGCAGCTTCGCGATCCCGTACTCCGCGATCAGCCCGCGGCGCGAGAACGCCGTGGTGAACTTCGCGCCCGCCGCGGCGAAACGGACGTCCGCCGAGCACGCGATCACGAACCCCAGGCCCGCGCAGCCGCCGTTGATCGCCGCCACCACCGGGACGCCGGCCGCCGAGGCCGCCAGGACGTCGCGGAAGTTCTCGTGCCCGCCGCCGGCTGCCGGGGGCGCGGTGGCCAGGTTGTCGAGCAACCCCAGGTCGGCGCCGGGGCAGAACGCCTTGCCCGCCCCCGTGACGACCACCGCCCGTACCGAGGGGTCCGCGTCCGCCTGCCGCAGGAGGTCGCCGTAGCGGGCCTGCATCGGCACGTCCATCGCGTTGCTGCGGTCGGGCTTGTCGAACGTCAGCGTGGCGACCGGGCCGTCCGCCGCGTACCGCACTCCGTCCACAGTGGACATGGGTTGCCTCCTCGGGTCCGGCCACCATACTAAGCGGTTGCTTGGCGCTTGCCCAGCGCCCGCGCAAGCGCGTCCAGGCTGACGTCGACGATCGCGCGGAGCTGCTCCGGGCTCGCCCCGGCCCGGCTCATCACGGCCAGCGACTGGTTGACCGCCGCGAGGTGGACGGCGAAGTCGTCGGCCGGCTTCACGGCCTTCAAAGCGGTCCGCAGCCGCGCACGCTGAAAGCCGAGAGCCTCGGTCGCGCGCGCGGCGATGGCCGGGCTCAGCACCGGCGTCGCCATCGCGGTCTGGGCGATCAGGCACCCGTCCGGCAGGTCCGGGTCGGCGATCCGCTTCAGGGTGACGTCGAAGAACTCCCGTACCGCCCGCAGCGGCTCCTCGGACGCGCCCGAAAGCGCCTGGTCGTACCGCTCGCCGTAGCGCGTGGCATAACGGTCCAGGCAGCGCAGGTAGAGCGACTCCTTGTCGCCGAGCGAGGAGTAGATGGAGCTGCGGTTCAGCCCGGTCGCCCGGGACAGGTCGTCGAGGGACGTGTCGGCGTACCCGGCTCGCCAGAACTGGGCCATCGCCGCGTCGAGCACGACGTCCACATCGAACTGCTTCTTCCCGGCCATCGCTCCATCGTATCTTGAACCGAACAGTTCAAGATGAGCTAGGGTGGCGACATGACCGAAACTGCGATCGCCGGGCTGCCGCTGCACGACCTCGCGGGGTTCACCCACCGCTGGGTCGACGCGGGAGGCGTCCGGCTCCACGTCGTGGACGGCGGCCGGCCGGCCGGTCCGGCTGTCGTCCTGCTCGCCGGCTTCCCGCAGACCTGGTGGGCCTGGCGCAAGGCGATGCCGGGCCTCGCCGAGCGCTTCCGCGTGCTCGCGATCGACCTGCCGGGACAAGGTCACTCCGATCGCCCGCACGACAGCTACGACACGCACACCGTCGCTTCGCGCGTCCAGGCCGCGGTGACCGCGCTCGACGTGCCGAAGTACTGGCTCGCCGCCCACGACGTCGGAGCCTGGGTCGCCTTTTCGCTCGCCCTGAAGCACGAAGAGCACCTGCACGGCCTCGCCCTGCTCGACGCCGGCATCCCCGGTATCACCCTCCCGGACACGATCCCCACGGATCCCGGGCGGGCCTGGAAGACCTGGCACTTCGCGTTCCACGTCGTGCCCGGCCTTCCCGAGACGCTGCTCGCCGGGCGCGAGCGCGAGTACGTCGAGTGGTTCCTGACGGCCAAAACCTTGTCCGCGAACACGTTCGACAGCACCGAGATCGACCACTACGCCGCCGCCATCGCGGCCGACGGGGGTCTCCGGGCGTCTCTCGCCTACTACCGCGACGCCGCGGAATCCGCGCGCAAGAACCGCGAAGCTCTGGACCGGCGGCACTTGACCGTCCCGGTGCTGGGGATTTCCGGTTCCCACGGCTCGATCCCCGACATGGCCGCTTCCCTCGGCCCCTGGGCGGACACCGTGACCGGTGTCGTCATCTCGAAGTCCGGCCACTTCATCCCCGACGAGCAGCCCGGCGCGGTCGTGGACGCGGTGACCGCTTTCATCGGTCACGCACGGGCGGAGTAATGGGTGTTCGAAACTATCGAACCCTTTGTCCACCCGGAAACCCTTGTGCAATAGTGCTTTCCGCCGCGTCAGCCCGCCGGAAGGGACTTCACCGATGCCGAACACCCCGAGCAGACGCGTAGTCCTGGGCGGTCTCGGCGCCGCCGTCATCACCTCCGCCGCCGCGCCCGCCGCCCGGGCCGCCGAGGCCCTCGCGCGGCCGGGCCTCGACCTCACCGGCCGGGCCACCGACCTGGGCGCCGGCTGGCGGTTCGCGCTCGCCGACCCCGACGGCGTCACCGACCCCGGCGGCCGCTTCGCCGACGCGCCGGACCCCGCCTACGACGACTCGAAGTGGCAGGTCGTCGACGTCCCGCACGACTGGAGCATCGAACTTCCACCCACCGACCGGGGCACCCAAAGCGGCTCCGGCTTCTTCAAAGGCGGCCTCGGCTGGTACCGCCGGACCTTCACGCTGCCGCCGTCGCTCGCGGCGAAGCGCGTGTCGGTCGAGTTCGACGGCGTCTACTCCGACGCCCACGTGTACCTGAACGGCGAACTGCTCGGCAACCACCCGTACGCCTACACCGGTTTCGCCTTCGACCTCACCAGCCGCGTGCACACCGACGGCCGGACGCCGAACGTCGTGGCCGTCCGCGCGGTGAACCCGCTGCCCAGCAGCCGCTGGTACTCCGGCAGCGGCATTCACCGCCGCGTCCGGCTGGTGGTCACCGAACCGGTGCACGTCGGCCGGCACGGCACCTTCGTCACGACACCGGACATCGCCGCCGGGCGCGGCACCGTCAGGGTGGCCACCGACGTCGTCAACGACTCCGCCGGGGCGCTGGCGGCCGAGGTGCGCACCACCGTCACCGACCCCGCCGGCCACGTCGTCGCGAGCGGCGGAACGACCGTGCCGGTGCAAGCCGGGAAGACCGCGACGGCGGTCACCGTCCAGCGCGTTCCGGAACCGCGGCTCTGGTCGGCCGGGAAACCACGGCTGTACCGCGTGCGCACGGACGTCGTCGTGGCCGGGCGCGTGCTCGACACGACCACCGCGGACTTCGGCTTCCGGTACACCGAGTTCCACCCGGACCGCGGGTTCTCGCTCAACGGCGAGCCGATGAAGCTGCGCGGGGTGAACCTGCACTCGACGCAGGGGCCGCTCGGCGCGGTGATCGACGCGGGCGCGCTCGAACGCCAGCTGCGGCTGATGCTCGCGATGGGCGCCAACGCGCTGCGGACCGCCCACAACCCGCCCGCGCCCGAGCTGGTGACCGTCTGCGAACGGCTCGGGATCCTCATGATGGTCGAGGCGTTCGACTGCTGGCGGACCGGGAAGCTCGAATTCGACTACCACCGCGACTTCGACGCGTGGAGCGGGCGCGACATCGCGGAAATGGTGCACGCGGCCAAGAATTCGCCGGCCGTCGTGCTGTGGTCGATCGGCAACGAGGTACCGGACGCGTCCATGGCGGGCGGCCCGGCCATCGCGGCGGAGCTCATCAAGACGGTCCGCGGGATCGACCCCACCCGGCCCGTCGTCATGGGGTCGGACCGCTACCGGAGCGTGCCCGCGCCGGGCTCGCCCCAGGACCTGATCCTGCGGCAGCTCGACGGCCTCGGCGTCAACTACAACACCGCGCAGTCGATCGACGGGCTGCACGCGAAGTACCCGGACAAGTTCTTCTTCGAGTCCGAATCGTCGTCGGAAACCTCGACGCGCGGGGTGTACCAGGACCCGGACCTGCTCAACACCGGCGAGAACCACACACCGGGCAAGCGCGCGACCTCGTCGTACGACAACAACCTGGCCTCGTGGACGTTCAGCGGCGAGTACTCGCTCAAGAAGGACCGCGACCGGCGGTTCTGCCAGGGCCAGTTCCTCTGGGCCGGGCAGGACTACCTGGGTGAGCCGACGCCCTACGACGTCTTCCCGGTCAAGACGTCGTTCTTCGGCGCCATCGACAGCGCCGGCCTGCCCAAGGACGCCTTCCACCTCTTCCGCAGCCAGTGGACGACCGCGCCGATGGTGCACCTGACGCCGGTGGACTGGACGACCCACCGGCCCGGCGAACCGGTCGCGGTGTGGGTCTACTCCACTGTGGACACCGTCGAGCTGGTCCTCAACGGACGATCGCTCGGCATCAGGCGTTTCGACCGAAAGACCACTGTGGACGGACGTCCCTACCTGGAGACGTCCGAACCCGCCGGCGACGACAAGAACGACCCCTCCGGCAGCTACACCAGCCCGAACGGCGGCACCGGCAAGCTGCACCTGACGTGGACCGTGCCGTTCGAACCCGGCACGCTCACCGCGATCGCCACGTCCGGCGGCCGCGAAGTGGCGCGCGACCGGCTCGTCACGGCCGGGCCGGCGCACGCCGTCACGCTGACCGCCGAGCCGCGTGGCGACGGTGCGATGGCGTTCGTGACGGCGTCCGTCGTGGACGCCGGCGGGGTCGTGGTGCCCGGCGCCGAACCGGTGCTGCGGTTCGCCGTCCGCGGGCCGGGGCGGGTCGCCGGTGTCGACAACGGACGCCAGGAACTCGCCCAGAGCTACCAGCAGCCGACGATCCCGGCGTTCCGCGGTCAGGCGGTGGCTGTCATCGCCGCGACCGGCGGCCGCGGCCCGATCACCGTCACGGCGACCGCACCCGGCCTGGCACCGGGGAAGACGACGCTGCCGGGGACGAACCTCGGGCAGCGCAACGGTCCCGGCGCCCGGGCCGCGGACCGGCCGGTGCCGCCGGCCTTCGTGGCGGCGGACGCGAGTTACTCGGGCGCGCCGGACACGCTGCCGGCGGCGATGCTGGACGGCGACCCCGCGACGGGCTGGTCGAACTTCTACGTCAAGCAGGCGACCGCGACACTGCCCGCGGTGAGCCGGCCGCGGGCGCAGGACTGGGTGTCGCTCGCCTGGCCCGCGGCCCGGCGGATCGGCGCGGTGGCGGCGGACTTCGTCGTGGACGGGAACCACGCGTTGCCGGCGGCGATCGAGATCGCGTACCGCACCGCGCGGGGCTGGGAGCCGGCGCGGAACGTGAAGGTGACGTGGGGGAGCGGCTCGAACGACCCGACGACGCTCGAGTTCGATCCCGTCACGACGACCGAAGTGCGGATCACCATGACCGCCAAGGGCTTCCTGCGGATCAGCGCCCTGTCAGCGGCTGCACGGGGCTAGTGCGTCGAGACCCTGCGGCTTGTCCGCGGTGCGGCCGATGGCGGTCGCGATGCGGTTGATCGTCGCGACGCGCTTGTCCTCGAGCGGGCCGAGGATGGCGTTCTGCACGAAGTTCGCGCCGCCTTCGCCCGCGCTGGTGACGAGCCGGTTGTTGGCTTCGGCGATCTGCGTGTCCAGCAGTTCCAGGTTGCGCTGGACTTCGGCCTGGGCCGACGCCGGGATGGCGGGCAGCTGCGAAGCGACGTCGGGGCAGGTGATCTGCCCGGCCGCGGTCCCGGTGTTCCCCGTGTTCCCGGTGTTGCCGCTGCTTTGGGCCGGCGCCGGAGCGGCCGGCACCGTGCCGGTGTTCGCCTGCCCGCCCAGCGAGCACGTGGCCAAGCTGTCGAGGCCCTGGGGTTTCTGGCCCTGACGGCCGATGGCGATCGCGATCCGGTCGATCGTCGACACGCGTTTGTCCTTCAACGGCCCCAGGATCGCGTTCTGGACGAAGTTCGGCCCACCTTGGCCGACGGTGCTGACGAGCCGGTTGTTGGCTTCCGAGATCTGCGTGTTGAGCAGGTCGAGGTTGCGCTGGACCTCCGCCTGGGCCGACGCGGGGATGGCCGGGAGCCGCGAGGCGACGTCGGGGCAGGTGATCTGTCCGGACGGGCCCGCGCCGGCCGCGTTGGCCGCGCCGGGGTCGCCGACGGTCGTCGCGATCACCAGAGCTCCGGCCGCGATCGCGAGGCCGAGGGCCGCCGTCGCGATCTTCGTCCGCCGCGAGAGGCGGTGCCGTCCACCGGTAGCAGGCATGAATCACTCCAAGTTAGCGTGAACAGAGAGGGTCCACACGGGCAGCGCGCGGTTGTTCCGAATGGCGCGGCCGAGTGGGCCGCGGAGGCTATCGTGGCGGCTCCACCAGGGATTTGTCCAGGAAAAAACGGTAATCGGAGAGATGGTGAACCATTCCGAACCGGGACACGTATTGAGGTGTGAAAGGCGGCTTCTGCGATTCCCGCGAAGCCGGGTCTTGACGCGGACCGCCCCGGCCTCCTAGCGTCGGCATACCGACCGGTCGGTGTCCAAGGGAGGTCACTGGATGAGCTGGTACGACGCGAAGCCCTGGCTCGCGAGCTACGACGAACGAGTGCGGGACGCGGGACCGGCGCAGCCGACGACGCTGCCGGAGTCGTTCCGCCGCGCCGTTGACGAGTGGCCCGAGCGGGCGGCGATCGCGTACTTCGACGCCCGGCTGAGCTACCGCCAGGTCGACGAACTCTCCGACGGCTTCGCGCGCTACCTGACGCGGAACGGCTTCGCCCGCGGCGACCGGCTCGCCCTGGTCCTGCAGAACATCCCGCAGTTCGTGATCGCGCTGCTCGGCGCGTGGAAGGCCGGCGGCATCGTCGTGCCGGTCAACCCGATGTACCGCGAGCGCGAGCTCACCCACGTCTTCACCGACGCCGGCGTCAAGGCGGTCGTCTGCTCGCAGCGCGGCTGGAACGCCTACATCGGCGAGACGGCCGCGGCCAACGGCGTCGGCATCGCCCTCACCACCAGCGAACTGGAGTTCCAGACCCGCGACGACGAGCGCGTCCTCGCCAAGGTCGAAAAGGAGGAGACGCCGGGCGCGACCGAGCTCCTCGAAGCCGCCGCCACGCCGGGGCCGAAGCCGCCGGAACCCGCGTTCGCGCTCGACGACACCGCGCTGATCAGCTACACCTCCGGCACGAGCGGCACGCCGAAGGGCGCCACCAACACCCACGGCAACATCGGCACCAACGCCGCCGGCCTCGGCTCGTTCAGCGGCCTCCCGGCGGGCTCGACGCTGTTCGGGCTCGCGCCGCTGTTCCACATCACCGGCATGGTCTGCGAAGTCGGCTCCGCGATCGACATCGGCGGCACGCTCGCGCTCGCCTACCGCTTCGAGCCGGGCGTCGTGCTCGACGCCTTCCTCGAGCACCGGCCGTCGTACACGGTCGGGCCGTCGACGGCCTACATGGCGCTGATGGCACACCCGTCCTTCAGCCGCGAGCACTTCGAGTCGTTCGCGCTGCTCTACTCCGGCGGCGCCGCGCTGCCGCCCGCGGTCGTCGAGGCGTTCCGCGCGAAGACCGGGCACTACATCCACAACGGCTACGGCCTCACCGAGACCACGGCCGGCTGCGTCGTCGTCCCCGGCACGCTCGAGGCGCCGATCGACCCGGAGTCCGGCACGATTTCGATCGGCCTGCCGGTGCCGGACACGATCGTCCGGATCCTCGGCGAGAACGGCGAGGAACTGCCGTTCGGGCAGGCGGGCGAGATCGCCGTCGAGGGCCCGATGGTCGTCTCCGGCTACTGGAACCGGCCGGACGCCACCGCCGAGGCGCTGCCCGGCGGCCGGCTGCTCACCGGCGACATCGGGTTCATGGACGAGCGCGGCTGGGTCTACGTCGTCGACCGCAAGAAGGACATGATCAACGCATCCGGCTTCAAGGTCTGGCCGCGCGAAGTCGAAGACGTCCTGTACACGCACCCGGCGGTCCGCGAGGCCGCCGTGGTCGGGATCGCGGACGAATACCGCGGCGAGACGGTCAAGGCGTACGTCAGCCCGGCGCCGGGCGCGACCGCCGATCCCGCGGAACTGGTCGCGTGGTGCAAGGAACGGCTCGCCGCCTACAAGTACCCGCGCACCATCGAGGTGCTCGACGAACTCCCGAAGACGACCAGCGGCAAGATCCTGCGCCGCGAGCTGCGGGCGAGGGGCTGATGGTCGAGACGGTCCGCGGCGCCATCGCGCCGGAAGCGCTGGGCCGGGTCCTCATGCACGAGCACCTCTTCGTGCTGAGCCCCGAGTTCGTCGCCAACTACCCGGAGCACGAAGGGTTCCGCGAGGACGAGCACGTCCCCGAGGCGATCCGGCGGCTCAAGGAGCTGAAGGACGCGGGGATCGACACGATCGTCGACCCGACCGTCATCGGCCTGGGCCGGTACATCCCGCGCGTGCAGCGGGTCGCCGCCGAGGTCGAGGTCAACATCGTCGTCGCGACCGGGCTCTACACCTACAACGACGTGCCGCACTACCTGCACTTCCGCGGGCCCGGCACGATGCTGCAGGGCGAGGACCCGCTCGTCGGGATGTTCGTCGGGGACATCCGCGAGGGCATCGCCGGCACCGGCGTCAAGGCGGGGCTGCTCAAGTGCGCGACCGACGAGCCCGGCGTGACACCCGGCGTCGAGCGCGTGCTGCGGGCGGTCGCGAAGGCGCACGTCGAGACCGGCGCGCCGATCATGACCCACACGCACGCGGGCACCCGGCGAGGGCTGGAGCAGCAGGCGATCTTCGCCGACGAGGGCGTCGACCTGGCCAAGGTGCTGGTCGGGCACTCCGGCGATTCGACGGACCTCGGGTACCTGACCGAGCTGGCCGACCGCGGATCGCTGCTCGGCATGGACCGGTTCGGCCTGGACCTGCTGCTGCCGTTCGAGGAGCGGGTGAACACGGTCGCGGCGCTGTGCGAACGCGGGTACGCGGGCAGCATGGTGCTCTCGCACGACGCGTCCTGCTACATCGACTGGCTGCCCTCGGAGCAGCTGCCCGTGCTGACGCCGAACTGGCACTACCTGCACATCACCCGGGACGTGCTGCCGGCGCTGCGGGAGCGCGGGGTGTCCGAAACGGACATCACGACGATGCTCGTGGACAACCCGCGGCGGTTCCTGTCCTGGCAGGCGTGAGCCGTTATCCTGTGCGTCGGATTCGATCCAGCGGCGCGCAGCGCCTCCGTTGAGGGCGGCGGTGGGGGCATGGATGGAGAGAGGGGGTACTTGCCGTGACCCGAGCAAGCACCCGCAAGCCGGGCGAGGCCTCCGGCGACGACCAGGCCGCCGTGCCCCGGCGGCTGCTGGAGCACGCCACGAAGCTGTTCGCCAAGAAGGGCTTCGACCGGACGTCGGTCCAGGAGATCGTCGAGGCCGCGGGCGTCACCAAGGGCGCGATGTACCACTACTTCGGCTCGAAGGACGACCTGCTCTACGAGATCTACGCGCGCGTCCTGCGCGAGCAGACGCGGCAGCTGGAGAGCGTCGCCTCGTCGGCCGCCCCGCTGCGCGAACGGCTCGGCGCCGCCGCGTCCGACGTCGTGGTCTCCAGCATCGACAACCTCGACGACAACACGATCTTCCTGCAGTCGATGCACCAGCTCTCGCCGGACAAGCAGAAGGCGGTCCGCGCCGAGCGCCGCAAGTACCACGAACGCTTCCGCGGCCTGATCGAGGAAGGCCAGGCGTCGGGGGAGTTCCGCACGGACAAGCCGGCTGACGTGGTGGTCGACTTCTTCTTCGGCTCGGTCCACCACCTGGGTTCGTGGTACCGCCGCGGCGGGACGCTCTCCGCGCGCCAGGTCGGCGACCACTACGCGGACCTGCTCCTGGACGCGCTGCGGCCGCCTGCGTGACGTTGCCCGTTCTCGACAAGCTGACCGGAGCGGAAAAAGAGCTGGTCGACGCGGCCCGGCGCGGCCTCGCGTACGTGACCGGCGCCCCGGTGCGGGCCGCGGTCCTGCGCGAGCTGCTGCTGGGCCTGCGCGGTCCGGTGGACCCGCGCGGGGTGCGCGTCGGGAGCGCCCGGATCGCCGGGACGCTGAACCTGGACCACGTCGACGCGCCGGTGGGGCTGGCGCTGGTCGACTGCGTGCTCGTGAACCGGATCTCCGCGCGGGCCGCGACGCTGCCGTGGCTCGACCTGTCCGGCAGCCGGATCGCCGGCTTCGACGGCACCGGCGTCCGGATCGGCCACGACCTCGACTTCACCGGCGTCCGCGCGACCGGCTCCGGCGACTTCGGCGTGCTTTGCCTGCGCGACGCCCGCGTGGACGGCCTGGCCGTCTTCGCCCGCGCGGAGATCCGCAGCAGCGACGGCCCCGCGCTGTTCCTCGACGACCTCGAGTGCCGGGCTGTCAAAGGGGTCGGCCTGCAGGCGACCGGCGCCGGCGGCAGCGGCGCGATCCGCCTGCTCGGCGCGCGCGTTTCCGGTGAGGTCTTCCTGGGCGAGGCGGTGCTCGCCAACGAGTCCGGACCGGTGGTGCACGCCGACAGCGCGGCGGTCGACGGCGACTTCGGCTTGCCCGGCGCCACGGTGACCGGCGGCGGCGAGGACGGCGCGCTCCGCCTGCTCGGCGCCCGGGTCGGCGGCCAGCTCGACCTCGGCGACGCCACCCTGACCAACGACCGCGGCCCGGCCATCGGCGCCGACCGGCTGCGGGCCGGTGGCCTGTACGGCACCGGCGTCACCGTGACCGGCGCGGTTTCGTTGCTCGGCGCCCGCATCGACGGCCAGCTCAACCTGGGCGGCGCGGTGTTCGCCAACCCCGGCGGCCGCGCGGTGAGCGCCGACAGCGCCCGGATCGAGGGCAGCGTCCACGCCCAAGGGCTGCGGGCGAGCGGGGCGGTCAGCCTGATGGGCACGCAGGTGGCCGGCCGGATGTACCTGATGGGCGCCGAACTCGCCGGCGACACCGGGCCGGCCCTGATCGGCGACCGGCTCCGGGTGGACGGCGGCTTGCGCCTGACCGGGCTGGCGGCGACCGGCACGATCCACCTGGCGGGCGCCCGCGTCGGCGGCTACGCGGATCTCGACGGAGTCGAGGTCACCTCGACCGGCGGCCCCGCGCTGGAAGCCGACGACCTCCACGTCGACGGCACCCTGGACCTCAGCGACGTGCGGATGACCGGTACCGGTCCGCGGGGCGCGCTCCGGTTGGCCCGCGCCCAGATCGCGGGCCAGCTCGCTCTCGACAATGCCGTGCTCGCGAACGACACCGGATCCGCGCTGTTCGCCGACCGGTGCCGGGTCCGGGAAAACGTGCAGCTGACCGGGCTCAGGGCGACCGGTGCCGGTGAAATCGCGACGATCCGCCTGCTGGGTGCCCACGTGGGTGGCCGGCTCGACTTCACCAGGGCGGAGATCGTCGCCACCGGAACCCTCGTGAGCGTCGAAGGCGCCGTGGTCGACGGGCCGGTCTTCCCCCCGGCGGGAGTCGGTCTCGTGGACCTGGACGGCTTCCGGTTCGGCTCGCTCGGCGACGTCACCTGGCGCGAGTGGCTGACTCTGATCCGCTCGCACACCGCCGCGTACCGGCCCGGGCCGTACCAGCAGCTGGCCGCGTCCGAGCGCGCCGCCGGGCACGACGGGAACGCGCGGCACATCCTCATCGCCCAGCAGCGTGACCGCCGGCGCCGGGCGCCCGAGGCGATCGGCGGCCGGCTCGCCCGGCGGTTCCACTGGCTGTGGGGTGCCTTGGCCGGGTACGGCTACCGCGCGCGTCGGGCGGCCGCCGTGCTGCTGCTCGCCCTGGTCGCGGCCGGCGGGCTGGGGCTGTGGGCCGGGCACGTCCGCGACGGCGGTCACCGCGCGGCCGAGCGGACCGCGGACCTCACCGCTGCCGTCGGTACGCCCTGCACGACGGTCGAGTTGATCGGCGTCGGTCTCGACCGGGGGCTGCCGTTGTCGCCCGGGGTGCGCGGGCGGTGCGACCTCAACACCGGGATCGCCGCCGGTCAGTGGTTCACGGTGGCGATCTGGCTGGTCCAGGCGGCGATCTGGGCGCTGGCCACGCTGGCGCTCGTCGGCTACACGGGGCTGGTCCGCAAGACCGGCTAGTGGTGCCGGAGGTGGTCCAGCAGCACGGCGATGACCTCGTCGGGGGCTTCCATCGCCATCCACTGGCTCGCGCCCTCGATGATCTGGAAGCGGTACTCGGCGTCGATGTGGTGGACGGTCAGCTCCGCGGCGCTCTGGCCGAGGTACGGGTCCTCGCTGCCCCACAGGTAGAGCGTCGGCACGGTGATGCGGCCCGCGGGGACGTCGAAAACGTCGTTCGTGGCGCCGCGGTACCAATTCAGCGTCGCGGTCAGGGCGCCCGGTTCGGAAAGGCGGGCGACCGTGCGTTCGACGATTTCGACCGGAATCCGCCGATTGTAGACAGCGCGTAATTGCGCCGCTTCGTCGCGTAAGAGGAATTTCTCGGCTTTGCCGACGCCGCGGCGGAAGAACCGGATGTAACCGAGGTCGTGGAACTGCCCGTCGTCGGTGGCGGCGGCCGCCTGCAGGGCCGACGGGTGCGGGGTGGAGAGCACGGTCAGCGACCGCAGCCGGCCGGGGTGCGCGGTGGCCAGCGCCCAGGCGACCATGCCGCCCCAGTCGCGCGCGACCAGGTGGAAGCGGTCGGCGCCCTGGCTGTCGGCGAAGGCGAGCGCGTCGCCGACGAGGTGCTCGATCGAGTAGTGCTCGACGCCCTCGGGTCGCGCTTCGCGGGCGTACCCGCGCTGGTCGACGGCGAGGGCGCGGTAGCCGGCCTCGCCGAGGGCGTGCAGCTGCTCGGTCCAGGACTCCGCGAATTCGGGCCACCCGTGCAGCAAGAGCACGAGTTCCCCGGATTCGGGCCCGGCGGCGAGCGCGCTGTGCCGATGCCCGCCGACGGCGACGGTCAATTCCTCCAGCGCTTCCGTCGGTGCGACGGCGAATTCCATGGCGCCCAGGCTAGATCCCGCCGGGTGGGGAGAACCATGGGAACGGGGGCACTTTTGCCACCCTTTTGCCTCCCGAGTGGTGTGGCTCACAGAATTTTCGCTCAGATGAGCGAAAATTCCGAAGAAACCGAGACGGATTCACGATAGTGGGCTCGCCGGAGCGCCCCAAGGCGGCCTTGGGTGCGCGAGACGCACCGAAGGCCACCTTGGGTGCATGAGACGCACCGAAGGCCGCCTTGGGGCGCTCGTGGCCGGCCGGTGCGGAGCGGACCGCCGAGGACCGACGCGGGCGAGTGACATTTCCGCGCTCGTGGCCGCCCGGGCCCGAACTTCGGCGCCAGCCCCCGGACCTCCGTCGATTGCGCGGCCCCCACCGTCACTCACCGGGTTTTACCCGGCTTTAGCCACCACCCGGCAAGATCGGCTCCGTCAGACGGTCGGCCGTGAACAGTGGGGGCCACGGCGTGGGGGACAAGCCGGTGGACGGCGGCCGTCTGGCATCGGGGGGCTTCAGCCACAACTCGCGCACTGCCGGGCCGGGACCGCGCAGTGCCGCCCCTCGGACACATCGGGAAGAGGGGAATCCCATGCACACCACAGTGAAGCGCGCCCTGGTCGCGGGCGCGATCGCGGCCGCGACAAGTGCCATCGTCACGCCCGCCGCGCAAGCGACCGAACAAGGGGGCATCTCGAGCACCTGCCCCGGCAGCGCCTGCGTCACCCCGCCGGTCCGGTTCCCCGGCGGGACCCTGTCGGTCGACGCGGACGTGCACGGAAGCGGACCCGCCGAGTGGGTCGTCCGCGGCCCGGGCGGCGTGGTCTGCCGGACCGGTTTCGCCGCCGAAAGCGGCCCGCAGTCGTGGGTCTGCCACGGCGTGCCGTCCGGCGAACTGGAGGCCACCGTCCTCGGGCCCGCGGGTCCGTCGAACATCGGCCTCCGCTGGTAGTGAACACCCATTGGGACAAGGGAGAACAGCCATGACGACGATCCGCTTCTTCGCCCGCTCCGTGGTGCGCGGCGTGCGCAACCGCCGGCTCGGCGCCACCTGGGTCATCTACTACGAAATCTACTGATCGAACCCCCGTGCCCGCGGCTTCCCGCCGCGGGCACGGCCGTTTCCCCGGGAGCCCTCCGTGCGCACCTCAGCCACCCTCGCCGATCCGCTGCCGACGCTCGCCGGCTGGGCGGCCGACCGGGTGCCGATCCGGCCGTTCGGGCCGGGCCGGTACCTGGTCTCCGGTGACGAGCTGATCCGCGCCGCGCTGGCCTCGACCACCCGCCCGTTCGAAGCCAGGGCGGCGACGTTCGGCGCCGTCGCCGACTGGGTGCCCGGTGCCGACCGCAGCCGCCCGGTCAACGCGGCGCTGGGGCGGGAGCTGGACCGGGCCTGGCAGGCGGTGACGGACGACGCGATCCGGACCGAGCTGGCGGCCGCGCAGGAGCCCTGGCCCGGCGCGCTGGCCGGCGGCTACCTGCGGCTGTTCGGCGAACAGCTCTTCCCCGGCCTCCCCGGCTCCGCCCACCGGGCGTTGCGGGACGCGCTGGCCGCGTCCGACGGGCTCGACCGGACCGGCTCGGCCCTGCGCCGGTTCCGGGGCCGGCTCGCGCACAGCCGCGCCGACGCCGCGCTCCACCGCTGGGCGGCGGCCAACGACGGCGCAATCCCCGAAGCGCTCCGGGAGACGCTCGGCGCCTCCGACGACGTCGCGCTGGCCCTGCACGGCCTGGTCGGCGCCGTCTGCCGGGCCGCGTCCATGGTGGCCGCCTGGACGATCCTGCTCGACCGCGGCTGGCGGCCCGGAACCCCGGCCGGCACGGTCCTGCGGCCGCGGGAAGCCACGGCGCCCGCCGAACACCGCGTCCGCGAAGCACTGCGCCTGTGGCCGGTCGCCTGGCAGCTCGCCCGCACCGTCACCGAGGCGACTGAGCTGGGCGGCGTCGACCTGGTCCCGGGGGACCGGCTCTACCTGTGCACCTACCTGCTGCACCGCGACCCGGACGTCTGGGCCGAACCCGATGAGTACCGCCCGCAGCGGTGGGACCGCCCACCCGAGGGGTACAAGTCCCGCTACCTGCCCTACGGCTTCGGCAGCGCCGCGTGCGTCGGCTCGCGGTTCGTCAACCACGTGACGGCCCGGGTGGTCGCCTGCTCCGACGCCCTCGACGACCGAGGCCTGCTGGTCGTCGACCCCGAACCCGTGTTCGGCTCCCTGCTCGCCCCGCCCGTGGTGCGGCCCGTCCCGCCGGGTTGATCGTTTCCCGCTACCCTCACGACCGGGAATGACCGGTTTGCCCGGTCAGCGGGGGGTGCGGAGAAGTGCTCGAGTTCGGCGTGCTCGGACCGTTGCGGGTCCGGCGGGACGGCGTGCCCGTGCCGGTCAACGGGCCGAAGGTGCGGGCGCTGCTCGCCGTGCTGGCGCTGCGGGCGAACACGACCGTGTCGTTCGACAGTCTCACCGAGCTGCTGTGGGGCGACGCCCCGCCGGAGACCGCCCGCAAGAGCATTCAGGTGCACACCGTCCGGCTCCGGCGGGTGCTCGGCGACGGCGTCGTCGAAACCCGGCCGACCGGCTACCTGCTGCGCGCGTGGCCCGAGCGGCACGACCTGCTGCGCTTCCGCCGGTTGCTCGCCGACGCCCGCGCGGAACTCACGCCCGAGGCCGAACGCGCGTTGCTCGCCGAGGCCCTCGCCTGCTGGCGCGGCCCGCTGCTCGCCGACCTGCCGGTGGAGCTCAGGAGCCGCCTCGGCGCCGGGCCCGGCGAAGAGCGGCTGCGGGCCCAGGAGCGCTTCTTCGAGGTGAGCCTCGAGCTCGGCCGGTACGCCGAGGTCACCGCCGAGCTGGGCCGGGTGGCGGAGGATCACCCCTGGCAGGAGGCGTTCTGGGCGTTGTACCTCGAAGCGCTGCACGGCTCGGGCCGCCGCGCCGACGCGCTCGAGGTGTACCGCCGGGTGCACCGGCGGTTCGCCGACGAGCTCGGGATCGACCCAGGAGAACGGTTGCGGCAGGCCCACCAGGCGGTGCTGGCCGGCGAGCCGCCCGCCGCGCGGCCGCGGTTCCGGCCGCGTCAGCTGCCCCCGGACGTCGGGACGCTGGCCGGCCGGGCCGACCTGATGTCCACTTTGGACACGGTGCTGGGGCCGGACCGGCCGCCCGCCACGCATCCGCCGATCGCGCTGCTGGTCGGACCGGCCGGCGTGGGCAAGACGACCGCCGCCGTGCACTGGGCGCACCGCGCGGCCCGGCACTTCCCGGACGGCCAGCTCTTCGCCGACCTCCAGGGCAGTTCGACCGTCCCGGCGCTCGCCCCGATCGAGGTGCTGACCCGGTTTTCGCACGCGCTGGGCGTCCGGCCGGGGCACGTCCCGACCGAGCTCGCGGACGCCGCCGCGCTGTACCGGTCGGTGCTGGCCGACCGGCGGGTGCTGATCGTGCTGGACAACGCGGCCGGGCCGGACCAGGTCCGCGCCCTGCTGCCCGCCGGCCCGGGCTGCGCGGTGCTGATCACCAGCCGCGACCGGCTCGGCGGCCTCACCGCCGCGGTGGACGCCCGGCGCGTCGAACTGGCCGAGCTGCCGCCGGACGACTCGCTCGCGCTGCTGGCCGCGGTCGTCGGCGCGACCCGCGTGCGCGCGGAAGAAGAGGCGGCGCGCGAACTGGTGCGGCTGTGCGCCGGGCTGCCGCTGGCGCTGCGGATCGTCGCGGCGAACCTGGCGCTGTGGCCGGACCGGTCGGTGCGCGGCTACCTCGCCGAGCTGGCCGGGCCCGACCTCGTGACGCGGCTGGCGGTGCCCGGCGCCGAGCAGCAGGGCGTGCGCCGGGCCTTCGACCTTTCGTTCGACGCCGTTTCCGCCGCCGCGGCGCGGTGCTTCCGCCTGCTCGGGCTGGTGCCGGGCGCCGACGTCGACGTGCCGGGCGCGGCGGCGCTGGCCGGGGTCGACGAGGCGCGGGCCGGCTCGCTGCTGCGGGAGCTGGCCGTGAGCCACCTGGTGCAGGCCCGGGGCGACGACCGGTTCGGGCTGCACGACCTGCTCCGCGGGTACGCCGTCGCCCGCGCCCACGACGACCTGGCGGCGGCCGACCGCGCGGCCGCCGTCGACCGGCTCTTCGCGCACTACCTGCGCACCGGCGCCCGCGCGGCGGCCGCGCTCTACCCGGACCTGCGGCGCCTGCCCGGCCCGGACGCCGAAGCCGTCGAACCCGCCGAGGCCCGTCGCTGGCTGCTGGCCGAGCACGCGAACCTGCTGGCGGCGATCCGCTCGGCGACCGGCGCCTTCGCCTGGCGCGCGGCGGACCTGCTGCGCGGGTTCTTCCACTCGCACCGGCTCGACGCGGAGTGGCAGGCGGCCGCGACCGCCGGGCTGGCCGCGGCGCGCCGGGCCGGCGACGAGGAGGCGGTGGGCGCGATGCGGCACAGCCTGGGCGCGCTGGCGTGGAGCCGCGGCGACTACCCGGTGGCGCTCGCCGAGCTGGAGGCCGCCCAGGAGTCCTACCGGGTCGCCGGTGCCCGCGCCGGCGCGGACTCGGTGCTGCACGCCCTCGGCGTCGTCCACCTGGACCTGGGCCGGCTCGACCGGGCGATCGAGCACTTCACGGCGGCGCTGGCCGGCACCCGGCGGCACGGGACGTCGATCCGGGCCGCGAACGGGCTGATCAACCTGGGTGCCGTGCTGATGGAGCACGGCAGGCTCGCCGAGGGCATCCGGCACAACGAGCGGGCGCTGGAGCTGTGCGGCCGGCTCGGCTCACCCCACGCGGCGGCGATCGCGCGGTGCAACCTCGGGTACGGCTACCGCGTCACCGGCGACGTTTCTCGCGCGCTCGCCGTGCTGACCGAAGCGCTGGAATCGTTGCGGGAGCTGGGTTCCCGCGACGACGAGGCCGACGCGCTGGTGCGGCTGGCGGCGGTCCACCGGGTCACCGGCGACCTCGCGCAGGCGTGGCCGGCGGTGCGGCTCGCGCTGACCGTGGCGCGCGAGGCGGGCAACCAGCGGTTCGAGGTGGACGCGCTGTGCGCGCACGGCGACCTCCACCGCCAGTCCCGCGACGCGGCGGCGGCAGCCGCGGACTACGGCGAGGCCCACGCGCTGGCGGAGAAGATCGGCTACCGCCGAGGCGAGCTGACGGCGGCGATCGGACTGTCCGCTGTGGACGGTACGGACGCGGAACCGGCGTTGCGCGCGGCCGAAGCCGGCGGATTCCGCCTGCTGGCCGAACAGGCGCGGCTGAGCTCGGCCGAGGCGGCACTGACCGGGGGACGGCCGGAGCACGCGGAAACCTCGGCGGCCCAAGCGGTCGAGGGTTTCCGGGAGGCGGGCCACCGGCTGGGCGAGGCCTGGGCGTTGCTCGTCCTCGGCAAGGCCCGGCGGGCGAATGGGGGACCGGAGGCGGCCCGGGAATGCTGGCGTGCGGCGGAGAACCTCCTGGCGGCGGCCGGAGCGGCACCCGCTTTGGCCGCCGTCCGCCACCTGCTGGCCACCTGACATCCAAGCGCCCCAATGTGGCCTTGGTTGCGTCTGACGCACCCAATGTGGCCTTCGGTGCGTCACACGCACCGAAGGCCACATTGGGGCGCTGGCGGCCGGCCAACAGGGATCGCCGGTCGCCCCACCGCATTCACGGGCAACGGCCGGGTCAGGCGGGGAGGTTGACCAGCTCCGCGAGGTGGGCCCGGTGCTTGCCCGGCGTCCCCAACGCGATCTCGTCCGCCTTCGCCCGCTTCAAGTACAGGTGCGCCGGGTGCTCCCACGTCATCCCGATGCCGCCGTGGAGCTGGATCGCCTCCTCGGCCGCCTTCACCGCGATCGGCGCGACCCGCGCCTGGGCCACCGCCACCGCGATCGGCACGTCCGTCCCCGTCGCCAGCGAGTCCGCCGCGTACCGGGCCGCCGCGCGGGCCAGCACCAAGTCCGTGTACAGGTTCGCCAGCCGGTGCTTCAGCGACTGGAACCCGCCCACCGGACGCCCGAACTGGTAGCGCCCCTTCAGGTACGACACCGTCTCCGTCAGCGCCCACTCGGCGACGCCCGTCTGCTCCGACGCCAGGATCCCGGCCCCGAACAGCAGCGCCTCCTCGAGCGCGGCGGCCGCCGAAGGACCCGACGCCACCAGGGTCGCCGGCGCGTCCGAAAGGGACACGTCCGCCACCCGGCGCGTCAGGTCGAACGAGACCAGTTCGGACACGGAAACGTCGGCCGCCGAGACGACGTACAGCTCCGGTCCGTCCGGGCCCGCCGCCGGGACGACCAGCAGGTCCGCCACCGACGCGTCGGCCACCGTGCCGACCCGGCCGCTGAGCCGGCCGCCGGAAACGGTCACCGACGACGGGAACCCCGCGCCCGGCGCCGTCGACAGCGGCACGGCCAGCGCGCCGATCGCCGAACCCGAAGCCAGCTGCCGGACGAAGTCGCCCGCCGAAGCGCGGACCAGCGCCGTCGTCGCCAGCACCACGCTGCCCAGGAACGGCACCGGCGCCACGCTGCGGCCCAGCTCCTCGGCCACCACGGCCACCTCGCGGGCCGACGCGCCGTGCCCGCCCAGCTCCTCGGGCACCGCCAGCCCGGCCACGCCGACCTCCTCGGCCAGGGTGCGCCACAGCTTCAGGTCGTACCCCTCGGCCGTTTCGACGCGCGCCAGCAGCGCCTCCGCCGATGCCTTGTCCTTCAACAGGTCCCGGACCGAAGCCCGCAGGTCTTCCTCGACGTCGGAATAGAGCAGATCGGTCATCGGGGGAGGTCCTTCCAGGCGACGTCCTTGTCGACGCGCGGCTCCGAGGGCATCCCCAGCACGCGCTCGGCGATGATGTTGCGCAGGACCTCCGAGGTGCCGCCCTCGATGGAGTTCCCCTTCGCGCGCAGGTAGCGGTAGCCGGCTTCGCGGCCGGTGAAGTCCACAATGGCCGGACGCCGGAACGTCCAGTCGTCGTACGCCAGGCCCTCTTCGCCGAGCAGCTCGACCTCCAGGCCGGTCAGCGCCTGGTTCAGCTCGGAGAACGCGACCTTCATGGCCGAACCCTCCGGGCCGGGCGCGCCCGCCGTCAGCTGCTGCCGCAGCCGGGTGCCGGCCAGCCGCAGCGTTTCCGCCTCGACCCAACGCTGCACCAGCCGGTCACGCAGCTCCGGCGTACGCAGCTCGGGCCGTTCGCGCCAGGTCTTCGCGACGATCCCGATCAGCCCGCCCTCGCGTGGCTGGACGTGCCCGCCGATCGCGACGCGCTCGTTCATCAACGTCGTCTGCGCGACCTTCCAGCCCTCGCCGACCGCGCCGAGGCGCTGGGCGTCGGGGATCCGGACGTCGGTCAGGAAGACCTCGTTGAACTCGGCCTCGCCGGTGATCTGGCGCAGCGGCCGGACCTCGACGCCGGGCGCGGTCATGTCGCACAGGAAGTACGTCATGCCCTGGTGCTTCGGCACATCGGGGTCGGTGCGCGTCACGAGGATCGCCCACTGCGACTCGTGCGCCCCCGACGTCCAGACCTTCTGGCCGGTGACGATCCAGTCGTCGCCGTCGCGCACCGCCCGCGTGCCCAGCGCGGCCAGGTCGGAGCCCGCGCCCGGCTCGCTGAACAGCTGGCACCACACCTCCTCGCCGGTCCACAGTGGACGAAGGTAGCGCTCGCGCTGTTCCGGCGTGCCGAAGGCGAGGATGGTCGGCGCGGCCATGCCGAGGCCGATACCGATCCGGCGCGGATTGTTGTCCGGTGCGCCCGCTTCGGTGAACACACTGTCCACAGCGGACTGCAGCGCGCGCGGCGCGTTCTGCCCGCCGAGGCCGGCGGGGAAGTGGATCCAGGCGAGCCCGGCGTCGAACCGGGCCCGGAGGAACTCCAGCCGGTCGGTGGCCGCCGGGTCGTGCGCGGCCAGGAACTCGGTCGCCTGGCGGGTCAGGTCTTCGGCGGTGACAGTCACTTCGCGCCCTCCGAGAGGTACTTCTTCAGCTCACGCCGGGCGAGTGAGCGCTTGTGGACTTCGTCCGGCCCGTCGGCCAGGCGCAGGGTGCGGTTGCCTGCCCACATCGCCGCCAGCGGGAAGTCCTGGCTGACGCCGCCGGCGCCGTGCACCTGGACGGCCTTGTCGAGGATCCACTCGACGGTGATCGGCGTCGAGATCTTGATGGCCTGGATCTCGGTGTGCGCGCCCTGGTTGCCGACGGTGTCCATCAGCCACGCGGTCTTGAGCACGAGCAGCCGCTGCTGCTCGATCTTCACGCGGGACTCGGCGATCCAGTCCTGCACGACGCCCTGCTGCGCGATCGGCTTGCCGAACGCCTCGCGCGAAATCGCGCGGCGACACATGAGTTCCAGCGCGCGCTCGGCCATCCCGATGGCGCGCATGCAGTGGTGGATCCGGCCCGGCCCGAGGCGGGCCTGGGCGATCGCGAAGCCGTCACCTTCGCCGGCGATCAGGTTCTCGACCGGCACGCGGACGTCCTCGAAGAGCACCTCGGCGTGGCCGCCGTGGTCGCTGTCGTCGTAGCCGAAGACGTGCATGCCCCGCTTGACCGTCAGGCCCGGGGTGTCGCGGGGGACCAGGATCATGCTCTGCTGCTTGTGCGGCGCGGCGTCCGGGTCGGTCTTGCCCATGACGATGAAGATCTGGCACGCCGGATTCATCGCGCCGGAGATGTACCACTTGCGGCCGTTGATGACGTACTCGTCGCCGTCACGCCGGATCGCGGTCTCGATGTTGCGGGCGTCGGAGGAGGCGACGTCCGGCTCGGTCATCGCGAACGCGGAACGGATCTCCCCGGCCAGCAACGGTTCCAGCCACTGCTTCTGCTGCTGCTCGTTGCCGAACATGGCCAGCACTTCCATGTTCCCGGTGTCCGGCGCGGCGCAGTTGAGTGCGGTCGGCGCCAGCCGGATGCTACGGCCGGTGATCTCCGCGAGCGGCGCGTACTGCAGGTTGGTCAGGCCCGCGCCGTGGTCGCCGGGGAGGAAGAAGTTCCACAGGCCGCGCTTGCGGGCCTCGGCCTTCAGCTCGTCCATGACCGGCGGGATGGCCCACGGGTCGTCGCGTTCGGCGAGCTGCCGCTCGAACACGGGCTCGGCGGGGTAGATGTGCGAGTCCATGAACTCGAGGAGCTTCCCGCGCAGTTCCTCGGTCTTCTCGTCGAACGCGAAGTCCATTTACTTCTCCTCTTTGAGAATCTCGTTGCCGTGCGAGATGAGCAGCGGGACACCGGCCCCGACGCCTTCGAAGCCCGCGCCGACCGTCTTGCCCTGCGTGTAGCGGTAGTGGATGCCTTCCAGGATCACGGCCAGCTTGAAGAACGCGAAGCTGACGTACCAGTTCAGCTGCGAGACGTCCCGGCCCGAACGTTCGGCGTAGCGCCGCACGACTTCGTCGGTCGTCGGGTAGCCCGGGGCGGAGCTGGCGTTGGAGACGAACTGCAGCGACACCTTGTCGCGCTCGGCGTAGGCCACCAGCAGCGCGAGGTCGGTCAGCGGGTCGCCGAGCGTCGACATCTCCCAGTCGAGCACCGCGGAGATCTCGTCGCCCGAGTCGACCAGGACGTTGTCCAGGCGGTAGTCGCCGTGGATGATCGACGGCTTGCCGGACACCGGCACCGCCGCGGCGAGCCGGTCGTGCAGCTCTTCGATGCCGTCGAGGTCGCGGCTGCGCGAGGCGTCGAGCTGCTTCTTCCACCGTCGCAGCTGCCGTTCCAGGAAGCCCTCCGGCCGGCCGAAGCCGCCGAGCCCGACCGCGGCCGGGTCGACGGCGTGCAGGTCGACGAGCGTGTCGACCAGGGCGTCGGCGATCGCGCGGGTGCGCCCTTCGCCGAGCTGCGCGAGCTCGTCGGCGGTCCGGTAGGGCGTGCCTTCGACGAAGCTCATGACGTAGAACTGCGCCCCGACGACGTCGGCGTCCTCGCACAGCAGGATCGCTTCGGGCACCGGCACGGCGGTGTCGCGCAAGCCGGAGATCACCCGGAACTCGCGGGTCATGTCGTGCGCGGTGGGCAGCACGTGCCCGAGCGGCGGGCGGCGCACCACCCAGCGCGAGCGGCCGTCGCCGACCACGTAGGTGAGGTTCGACCGGCCGCCCTCCACGACGTCCGCGGTCAGCTCCCCGGCGACCAGGCCGGGCCGGTGCGCGTCCAGGTGGGCGCGCAGGCGGTCCAGGTCCAGGCCCGGCGGGTCGGTCGGGTTCATCCAGCCTCCTCAAGCTTCGTCCGGGCGAGCATACCGACTAGTCGGTATGACGTACATACTTCGCCGGGAAACGTCACTTTCCCCGCGAAAGTGACGCTTCCCGGGTGGCATCACGCCAGGAAACGCGTCACCCATTCGGCGACGCAAGCGGGCTTCGCTTCGCCGTCGATCTCGACCGTCCACTTGGACACCGCCTGCTTGCCGCCCGGGATGTCGGTGACCTCGACCAGCTCGGCCCCGGCGCGCACCTTCGAGCCGACCTTCACCGGCTGCGGGAAGCGGACCTTGTTGAGACCGTAGTTGATGCCCATCTTGATGCCGTTGACCTTGTAGATCTTCGGGCCGAACGCCGAGAGCAGCGACAGCGTCAGGAAGCCGTGGGCGATGGTGCCGCCGAACGGGCCCGCGGTCGCCATCGGCTCGTCGACGTGGATCCACTGGTGGTCGTCGGTGGCGTCGGCGAACAGGTTCACCCGGTCCTGGGTGACCTTGACCCATTCGCTGTACCCGAGGTGCTCGCCGACTGCCGCGGCGAAGGCGTCCAGGTTCTCGAACTCGCGCATCGCCCTCAGTCCTTCGGTCCGCCGGCGGCGTAGATGACCTGGCCGGAGATGAACCCGGCGCCCTCGCTGACGAGGAAGGAGGCCAGGTGGGCGATGTCGTCGGGCGTGCCGACGCGCTGCACCGGGATCTGCGACGCGGCGGCGGCCTTGAACTCCTCGAAGCCCATGCCGATCCGCTCGGCCGTCGCGGCGGTCATGTCGGTGGCGATGAAGCCCGGCGCGATCGCGTTCGCGGTGACGTTGAACTTGCCCAGCTCGATGGCGAGGGTCTTGGTGAAGCCCTGCATGCCGGCCTTCGCGGCGGAGTAGTTGACCTGGCCGCGGTTGCCCAGCGCCGAGGTGCTGGAGAGGTTGACGATCCGGCCGTACTTCTCCTGCGTCATGTACTTCTGCACCGCGCGGGTCATCAGGAACGAGCCCTTGAGGTGCACGCCGAGGACGGAGTCCCAGTCCTGCTCGGTCATCTTGAAGATCAGGTTGTCGCGGGTGATGCCGGCGTTGTTGACGAGCACGACCGGCGGGCCGAGCTCATCGGCAACACGGGTGACGGCGGCGTCGACCTGCTCGGCATCGCTGACATCGAGGGCAACGCCGACGGCCTTGCCCCCCTTGGCGACGATGGCCTCGGCGCCCTGCTTGACACCGGCCTCGTCGAGGTCGAGCAGCCCGACGGCAAAGCCGTCATCGGCCAGCCGCGCGGCCACGGCGGCACCGATGCCACGGCCGGCACCGGTGACCACGGCGACACGGGAAGGGGAATCGGTCACGGGGACCTCCTCGTCGTTGAGAAACGGGCTCGTGCCCGCGAGCCTACTAAGCGGTTGCTTTGTGGAGGATACGCGTGACTGATCCCCAAAGTGGTGACAGCATGCGCAGGATCATAGCCATGGCCGAAGGTCGTAAGTTGGCTGCTCCACCTGGGGGAATCACTTCGGGTAGTCAGGTCCACTGTGGCCTTGACAAGCCGGCAAACGCCAGTCCTGCGATTGGGAGCTTTGATCCGGAGCCGCCGAGGTCGTTGCCGGTTCTGGCCGGCGGTCTCGGCAACCAAGTCCGCCTCGGACCTCTCGGCCGGCTTCGGTCTGTGGTTCTCCGACATCCAGCTCGGCCGGAACCTGCGCGACACGGTCACTTTCGGCGACGGACTGTACCTGCGGTGGCTGGCCAACAGCGCCTTGTACTCCGTGGTCGGGGCGGCCGCAGCCACGCTGCTCTCGGCGATGGCCGGCTACGCGTTGGCGAAGTTCACCTTTCGCAGGCGATCCGTGACCTTCTCGGCGATTCTGGCGGGCGTGCTCGTCCCGCCGACCGCGCTCGAGGTACCGCTGTTTCTCATGCTCGCGGGTGTGGACATGACCAACGCCTCGCTGCTGTCGATCATCCCGTTGATCCTGGCATCCCTGGCTTTGCAACGGTTCTGGCGCACCGGGTTGGCGGCGGGGAGTGTGAAGGACCGACGAGATGCCGGCTCAGGCGAACCTCGACGAGCGCACGCAGTCCTCAGCCGGCTGCAGGCGTAGAGGGATCGCGCCGTGGCCACCGAGGCGCGGATCGCGGTCATCCCGGGCTACCCGGGGCCGGGGTAGCCCGGGACGCGACGAAGTCGCGTAACCGAGGGCTCCCGTGTTCGTCGGCCACGCCGCATCGCGCCGGTGAACCGGCGCGTGTCCGGGTGTCGGCAACCGTGCCGAAGTCACGAAGGCCCGGCTTCCCGGCTGCCCCGGCTCGGTCCAGGCGGGGTGGCGGTGCGGGTGAACTCGTCCCGGTTCCGGTGCACCCGGCGGCGAGCCGGACCGGACATATCGCTCGCTCTCCGCGTACAGCACTGCCGCCGAGGCACCGAGGATCGTTACCCGTCGGCAGTTCGGGCGATCGACCGGGCGAGCCGGGCGAACACCAGGTCGTGGGCCGGTTTCTGGAGGAGCCAGTAGGCGTCCCCCAGCTTGCCGGCCGGGGTGAACCGCACCTGCTGGCGCAGGCGGCTGCCGGACCCGGCGGGTTCCGCGCGCAAAGTCAGCTCGGCGTCGCCGGGCAGACGCATGTCGGCGGTCAGCACGAGTTCGCGACGGATGTCGTCCCGGTGCCGGACGGTCCAGAAGTCGATGACGTCCCCCGCGCCCGGTCGTTCCGGACGACCTCGATACAGCCCCGCACCGCCGACGGCCTGATCGAGCAGACCGCGCAGTGCCCAAGCGGGACCGGGAGGGAACCGGCCGCGGTCGCCGCCCAGCCCGGTGATCGCCCGCCAGAGCCGCTCGGGGGCTGCGGCCGAGCTTTCGATGTACTCCTGGCGGTAGGCCCGGCCCGTCGGCGCCTCCGGCAGCCGGACGCCGAGTGCTGCCCGCAAGGCGTTGTCGAGACTCGTCGCTCCGGTGGGCGGAGCTGGCAGGACGGTCTCCACCGGGACGTCGGCCGGAAGCAGGTCGTGGTCGAGCGACGCGAACAACCCGGCCGCGACCAGGGCCGGAACGGGCGACGTCACCCCGGCGACCCGGGCGGCGAGCTCGTGCGACCACACCGGTGCCGGCAGCGCGAGCGCGGCGGGGCGGCGCAGGACGCGGGCGCACCGGCGCACCAGGTCGTGGTAGCTGATCGTCTCCGGCCCGCTGACGTCGAAGCGGCCTCGCAGCGGCGCGTGCTCGATGGCCGCTCGCAGGTAGTGCCGGACGTCGGCGAGGGCGACCGGACGGCTGCGCCGGGCGGTCCACCGCGGCCGCGGCCGGATCGGCAGCCGGGCGGTCCGGGACAGCAGTTCGACGCCGGCCGATCCGAGGCCGAGGATCATGGACGCCTGCAACGCGACCGCCGGGACGTCGCCGTCGAGCAGGATGCCGGCCACTTCCGATCGGGAGGCCAGGTGCGGCGACACCTCGGTCACCGGGCGGGGCCCGCCGAGGTACACGATCTGCCGGACCCGCGCCGCGGCGGAGGCGACGGCGAGACGTTCGGCGATGACGCGGTCCCGCTCGGCGAAGTCGGCTCGCGTCAGCGAATGCACGAGGTGGAACACCACGTCCGCGCCGGCGACCGCGGCCTCGAGCGCACGCGGATCCGCCGCGTCGCCGAACGTCACCTCGACGCCGGTGGGAAAGCCGTGCGCCGCGGACCGGGACAGAGCGTGGACGGGATGTCCGGCGGCGATGAGGTCGGCGACGAGCGCCCGGCCGACGAAACCGGTCGCTCCCAGCACCGTGCACCGCGGCGGCGAGGTCATCACGAAGCCGGACACGACGCAGCACCGCGCAGGCCGAGCCGGTTCGCCGGCGGTCCGGCCGCGCCGGCGGTGCGCTGGTAGACGTCGGCGAAGCGACGGGCGACCTCGTTGATGCCGAAGCGCCGCGTGACGGTCCGGTGTCCGGCGGCCGCGGCCGCCCGGGCCCGGGCCGGGTCGTCGGCCGCGGCTCGGACGAACGCGGCGAGCGCGTCACCGAAAGACTCCAAGTTCGACGTGTCGGCGAGCAGGCCGTTGCGGCCGTGGTCGATGTAGTGGCCGAGGCCGCCGCGGCGGGGGCCGAGGACGAGCAGGCCCGCGTCCATGGCTTCGAGCACGGCGATGCCGAATTCCTCTTTCCGGCTGGGGCAGACGTAGAGGTGCGGCGTCGGCGCGGGCAGCCGGCGGGCGAGGCCGTGCTCGAGCACGCGGACGTCTTCGTTGCTCATGGCGGCCAGCACCGCCAGGCGGCCGGCGGCGGCCGGGTGCCCGGCCGCCAGCTGCCGGATGCGGTCCAGGATCCGGGCCTCGTCGCCGGTCGGGTGGACCGGGTCGCCGCCGACGAGCACGAGCGCGCTTCGCCGGTACAACCCGCGCGTCAGCCAGGCTTCGACGAGCAGGTCCTGCTGCTTGACCGGGTGGAGCCGGCCCACCGACAGCACGATCGGCAGGCCGCTCGTCGCCGGCATGAGCCGGGGCAGCTCGGGATGGGGCCGGAACAAGGACGCGATCAGCTGCTCCTCGCGGGCGTCGGACGCGGCCGCCGGCGAGAGCACCGGGATCCCTTCGGCGACCGACTCCGGGTCCGGACGTCCGTGCAGCTGGGGGAAGTACCCGGCGAGCTCCCCGGCGGGGCGGCCGGGCAGCCCGAGCAGGGTGTCCGCGGCGGCCACCAGCCGGTCGGCGGCGTACATGCGGTGCAGGTCGAACCGGGCCGCCGCGGGGTCCGGCGCGCCGCCGGGCCGGTGGCGCTCGGCCAGCGATCGGTGCGGGTCGGCGGTGAGGGTGAACACGGTCCGCGCCCCGATCGCCCGGGCGGCGTCCGCGATCGCCGCCGAGCCGTCGTCGGAGTAGCGCACGTGCACGACATCCGGGGTGCACCCGGCGAGCCACAGCAGGTGCCGGGCCAGGAACCCAATGGCTGCCCGGTGCCGCGGGAGGCCGGTCTGGGGCGGTCCGCCGGGGGAGTCGACGGGCAGCCGCAGCACGACGTGCCCGGGGTCGCCGTCGTCCACGAGGCTGGTCCGGTCGCGCACGACGTCGTGGCCGGCCAGGGTCAGCGTGACCACCCGGGCGATGCCTCCGGTGCGGGGCAACGCCTTCCCGAGGTGGCGCAGCAGGACGGTCAGGCCGCCGCTGGCGCCGGCGCCGGGCTGGTCGAACGAGCCGAGCAGCATGGACTGCGCCACGGTGAGCCCACCGGGGTCCGGTGCCGGCACCGTCCACAACGGACTCTTCAGGCCGTGCCCGGACTGGCGGGCCAGGCAGACGGCGGACAGCGCGTGTTCGTAGGGGTCCTCGGCGCGGAGGTGGGCGGCCGCCAGGACTTCCGTCACCTCCGGTGCCGCCTCGCACTGGGACAGGTAGCGCCACGCGGCGTGCCGGCGGGCGCGGTCGCCGTTATCGGCGACCACTTCGCCCAAGGGAAGGCAACGAAGACCGTGTCGTTCCGCCAGATCCAGGAGCAGGGCGCCGCGAGACGATGACGCCGCGGCGAAAGCGGTGCCGACCGCGGCGGCCGCGGCCGCTTTGCCGTGGGTGGCCACGGCGTCGGCGAAGAGGTCCAGGGCCACTGAGCGGGCCATCTCGTCGAGCACGGCTTCGCCGGTCTCCGGGATCGACGCGAGGACGTCGCCCGCTTCGGGCACGTCGGCCCTGCGGCTCAGGGCCCGCAGGGTGGCCACCGCGTCGCCGGGGTCGGCGTCGCCCGGCCGCCGTCCGGCGTATTCGACCAGTGCGGGGCCGGCGAATTCCGTGCTGAAGGCCCGGCTGACCGCGTCGACGTCGGTCGCGTCGGCGCCTGGCCGCAGTCTCCGGAGGATCGCCAACGGGTCGGCGACAGCGGTCATCGAGGTGTCCGGAACGGTCACAGCGCTGCTCCAGTGGTCGGGCCGTAGGGTCGGCGGTCGAGAGGGAGGAGTCCGGGATGACGGCACCGCGGATCGTGGTGGTGAGCCCGCCGTTCGCTTCGCACGCGCGTCCACTCGCGACGGTGGGGGCGGCGCTGGCGGCCGAAGGCGCGGAGGTGACGTTCGCCTGCGCGCCCGCGTTCGCGGGCTTGGCCGCCGAACACGGGCTGCCGTTCACGGCGCTGGCCTTCGGTGACAACGCGAACACGGGCATCGCCGAACGCACCCGCCAGGAAGCCGATGGCGCCCGGCGGCTGGCCGAGTTCCTCGACGCCACCCGCGCCGGCGCGGTGCCCGCCCTGCTGGCCCAGGCCCGGCACCGGCGGGCCGACATGCTCCCCGACCCGGATGCCGTCTTCGCCTCCGTCCGGGCCCTCGACGAGCGGCTGCGGCCGGACTGGTACCTGATCGACCAGCTCGCCTACGCCGTCACGCTCGCGGTGCACACCCTCGGCCGCCGCTGGGCCGCCTTCTGCCCCGGCCATCCCAGCTACGTCCTCGACGGCGCGGACCGGTTCTTCGGGCTGCCGCCGTACTGGCCGGACGCGATCCGGCCCACCGGCGGCGAACTGGACTCGCTGCGCGCCGAAGCCGAGGTCAACGACCGCACGTTCACCGCGCTGTTCACCCGGTTCGTCGCCGAGCACGCCCCGGGTCGCCCGGCTCCGGCGAGGGCGTTCGGGCTGACCTCTCCGGAGGCCGTGCTGTTCAACTACCCGGAGCTGCCCTGGCTGCCCGCTCTGCCGCCCGGTCCGGCCCACGTCTTCGCCGGGCACTGCAGCGACGTCGGGAAAGCGCCGCTGCCCGGCGAGTGGGCCGCGCGCGTCGACCGCTTGACCGACCGCGGCCGGCGCAAGCTCGTGCTCGTGTCGTTCGGGACGTTCCTGTCGGCCCGCGACGACGTGCTGCGCACCGTCGTGCGGGGTTTGCTCGACCTGCCCGACGTGGCCGTGCTGGTGGCCGCGGGCGACCGGGCGGCCGCCGTCGGCGCGGCGTTCGCGGGGGAGCCGCGGGCCGGGATCGTCGAGCAGGTACCGCAACGGGCCTTGCTGCCGCGGGTAGCGGCCGTCGTGCACCACGGCGGCAACAACTCCTTCACCGAGTGCCTGGCCGGTGGGGTGCCTGCCGTGGCCCTGCCGTTCTCCAGCGACCAGTTCGCCGTCGCCCACGACCTCGAACGCATCCCGGCCGGCCGGGTGCTCGACCCGCACCGGGCGACACCGGACGCCGTGACCCGGGAGGTCGCGGCCGTGCTGGCGAACGCTCATGACCTCGGGGAAGCGGGGCGGCGGCTCGTGGCCGGCCGAGGACCGGGCCGCGCCGCGCGCGAGGTGCTGTCAGCCATGCGACGCCCTCCGATCACCGATGCACAGACGATGCGAATCTAAGCGCGCGGCGCACTCACTGCCGCGCAAGTCGACGATGACGCTGCCGGACCTGCTCGGCCGAGACGGTGTGGTGACAAGAAAATCGCAGGTAGAGTGCGGATGGGGAGTCGTCGCCAGGGTGGCTTGCTGCTCTCGAAAACGGGATTTCTGCATCGAAGTTGAATCGGAGTACTCGTGGAAGGAGCTTCTCGTGGCCCCAACGCCGCCCGTCGTGACCGCGCTCCGGGAACGGGCCCGCGACGCCCTGTTCGCGCGCATCGCGGGCCCCGACGGTCCCCGCAACCGCGCTCGCATCCACGGCGCGCCCGGCCCGCGGTGGTTCGCTCCGGGAAGTGCGATCCAGCAGGTGCACGGCGACACCGCGATGTTCGTCGGTGGCCTGCGCGCACTGCTCCTGCAGTCGTTGCACCCGCTGGCGATGGCGGCGGTGGCCGCGCACTCCGGCTACCGCGGCGACCCCTGGGGCAGGCTGCAGCGCACCAGCACCTTCCTCGCCACGACGACCTTCGGCACGGCCGACGACGCCGGCCGCGCGGTTTCGGCCGTACGAGCCGTGCACCAGCGGGTGCGCGGGGTCGCTCCGGACGGTCGGTCCTACCGCGCGGACGACCCGCACCTGCTGGCGTGGGTGCACATCGCCGAGGTCGACAGCTTCCTGCGTGCCCACCAGCGGTACGGAGCGCACCCGCTCGACGACGCGGGCCGGGATCGCTACGTCGCCGAGACCGCCGTCATCGCCCGCGCACTGGGCGTGCCCGACCCGCCCGTGACCGTGGCCGCGCTCGAAGCCGAACTGGCGACGTACCGCCCGGAGCTGCACGGCACCCGCGACGCGCGGCTGGCCGCCCGCTTCCTCCTGGTCACCCCGCCGATCCCGTGGCCGGCGCGGCTTCCCTACGCGGCGCTGGCCGCCTCGGCGGTGGCGATGCTGCCCGGCTGGGCACGGCCGGAGCTGCGGCTGCCCCACCTGCCGGTCGCCGAGGCCACCCTCGTGCGCGTCGCCGGCACGAGTCTCGTGAAGGCGGTGCGCTGGGTGATGGCGGCACCGGCACCCTCGGCCGCGGCCTGAGCGGTGTCGCGGCACGACGGCCTGCGGCTATCGTGTCGCTCGTGTCCGACGATGCCGTCACGAGCGGCGCAGCCGACGACCTCGCGTGGCGCTTCGCCGCGGGCGAACCGGAAGCGCTGCGTGCGGTGTTCGACCGCCACGGCCCCGCTGTCGGGCGGCTGGCTCGTGCCAGCCTGCGTGACCTCGCCGACGTCGACGACGTCGTGCAAGCGACCTTCGTCTCCGCGTGGAGCGGCCGGGACACCTACGACCCGGAAAAGGCCGGCTTGCTGGCTTGGCTGCTGGGCATCGCCCGGCGTCGCATCGTCGATCTGCTGCGTGCGCGCGGCCGTCAGCAACGCGACAGCGCCGCTGCCGCCGCCGTCGCCCCGGCCGGGGACGCGGTGGCCGAATCGCCCGAACGCGTGCTGGACCGGCTGGTCATCGCCGACGAGCTGACCCGGCTGCCCGACCCGCAACGGGAAGTCCTGCGGCTGGCCTTCTACGCTGACCTCACCCACACCCAGATCGCCGAGCACACCGGCCTGCCGCTGGGCACCGTCAAGAGCCATCTCCGCCGCGGGATGCAGAGCCTGCGCTCCCAGCTGGACCGTGCACCGGAGGAGGTGACCGATGACGCACCCGGACCCCGATCGACTCGTGCTGCTCGCCCTTGACGAGCAGAGCCCCGACCCGGCGGAAGCCGCCCACCTCGACCGGTGTGCCGACTGCCGCGACGAGGTCGAGTCGCTGCGCGCGGTCGCGGTGCTGGGCCGGGAGAGCCGCACGGAGACCACCCTGCCGCCGGTGTCCGAGGCCGTCTGGGACCGCATCGCCGCCGAAACCGGCCAGGCGAGCCGGGCAACGACCACGGACGACAGTGCGCCAGTGCTGCCGCTGGAGCCTCACGGCTCCCGGCGCCGCTTACCGCGCGGTGTCCGTTACGCAGCAGTCGCCGCCGCCGCGGCCGCGATCGGGGTCGCCGGCACGGTGATCGCCTTCGACGCCGGCGACGGTGAACGTGTCGTCGCGGAAGCACAGCTGAACCGGCAGGCGTCCGCACCGGCCGCCGCGACCGGCCGGGTCAGGATCATCGACCCGGGCACGGGCGCCTTGAGGCTCAAGGTCGAGCTGGCCGGAATGCCCGCTCCGGCGGGTTTGTACGAGATCTGGCTCTACGACGGCAGCACGACGATGATCCCGCTCGGCGTGACCGCCGGCACCGAAGCCGACGTCGCCGTGCCCGTGAACGTCGTGTGGAGCAAGTTCCCGGTCGTGGACATCTCGGCTCAAGAGCTCGGCCAGCAGGAGCACGGCATCAGCATGCTGCAGGGAACCTTCCGCGCCTGAGGCGAATCCGGCGACGCCGGCTGCATCCGTTCGGCTGCTTCCCGGCGTATCCCCTCGTGTCCAGGAAGCACGAGAACGGAGTGATCATGCGCTTTCGCATGCTCGGGGCGGCCATCGCCGTGGCGGCAGCCGTCGCCGGCGTCGCCGCCGCACCCGCCCAGGCGGCTCAGCCGGCGTCCCACGGCGTCTCGCACCACCACGCGTACCACTTCGGGAAAGGCCGCACCGACCTGACTCTCGATCCGGCGGCCGCGGCGGCGCTCACCTCGCTGGGCGTCAAAGTCTCGCCGGTCCTGGCCCGGGTGAGCCATCCGGGCGGCAAGACGGTCTTCGGCTTCACCATCGTCGGCAACCCGAAGGACGGGACCATCGAGCACATCGGCGGCCTGCTGCTGCGCGCCGGTGGCAAGTGCCTCTACCTGACCAGCTACACCATCGACCTCAACCGCGGTGTGCTGAGCGGGCGGATCAACTTCGGCGCCCGCGCCGACCTGTTCACCATCGGTGCCGCGACCGCCGCCGGTGTGACTCTCGCGTTGACCGCTCCGGCCGCGGCGGTGCTGAACAAGACGTTCGGTGTCACTGCTTTCGCCGAGGGGCTGGTGATCGGCTACGGGAACCCGATGATCCGGAAGTAGTTCCACCCGGGCCGGGCGGTGGGCGTCCGCCGGTGGGCGAGACGCCTGCCGCCCCGGCTCGCGAAAGCACGGCTACGGGAGGGGATTCACTTTGGAGGGACCTGGTCTGCACGCCTACCTCAGCTACCGCGACGCGGCCGCGGCGCTCGGCTGGCTCACGGCAACGGGCTTCGAGGTCGTGGCCCGCCAGGACGATGCCGACGGCGCCGTCGTCCACGCCGAGGTCCGGCTCGGCTCGGTCGTGCTGATGGTCGCCACCGCGGACGTGGACTACGACCGGCCGCGGTTGCTGGGCCGCAGCACCGGAGACGGCCTCTACCTGTGGTTCGACCGCGGCGAGGCGGTCGACGACTGGTTCGAGCGTGCGGTGGCGGCCGGTGCCCGAGCGGTGATCGAGCCCGAAGACACCGAATGGGGCACGCGCCGCGCGCGAGTGCTCGACCCGGAGGGCAAGGAGTGGAGCACCGGCACGTACCGCCCTGGCACGACTCGCTCTGGCTGACGCACGCAGCGAAAGGGATCTTGACGCAGCGCATCGTGCCCACCGGAGGCGGGAGTGACGGGGCGCGGGACCGCCCCGACGGCAGTCCCGCACCCCGCCGGATCAGTTGGCGGCGCTGGTGTTGACCTCGCCGTTGACGCCCCTCGGGAAGAACCCGCCCGACGTGGCTGCCTTGTTGGTCAGGTAGACGATGTTGAGGACCTGGCCCGGCGAGCGGCTGTAGGCGATGCCGTTGCTGTCGGTCGGGACGATGTTGGCCTGCCCGCGGCTGTCGATGACGCCCTGGTCGTCGTCGGCGGGGCCGTCGAGGCTGTCGCGGGCGTTGGACAGCTTGACGCTGGCTTCCCGCAGGTCGCGGCCGAGCAGGCCGAGGCCGAGCAGGCCGTCGGTGTGCTGGTAGAGGGCGCTGCGGATGTTGCCGGCGTGGTAGGCCTCCACGGCCAGGATCCCGGCGGCGGCTTCGAGGTAGGTCTTGTTGGTGATCAGCGGCGCGGCGCCCTTGTAGGCGGTGACGCCGACGTCTTCGAAGAGGAACGCGGCGAGCAGGAAGTTCTCCTCGCAGGCGAAGGCGTCGAAGCTGCGGCCGGGTTTGACCAGGCCGGCGGCCTGGGCGGCGGCGGTGAAGCTGGACTGCAGGTCGATCGCGGGGCGGCTGACCGCGGCCGAGCCGAGCGCGGAGCGCAGGAACTGCACGTGGGCCTTCTCGTCGCCCGCGATCTCCTGGGCGTACTGCTTCGCGGCCTTCGTCTTGAAACGCACCGCGCGGCCGCCGGTGACGCCGCCGCGGGTCCCGGTGCCGGTGGTCATCGAGTCGGCGAGGCCCTTGCCGGTGACGGCGTGCAGGTAGAACTCGGCTTCGAGGTACTCGAGGTTGAGGGCGAAGTTGAGGACGGCGCCGTCACTGACCCCACCGGAAGCGGCGGCGGTCGCGGTGGCGGGCCGGGTGGTGGCCGCGGACGCGGTCCCGGCGGCGAGGCCGCCGAGGGCTCCGGCGCCGACGACGCCGAGGCCGGTCATCCCGGCGGCCTTGAGGAAGCGGCGGCGGTCCTGATCGTTTTCGGCACTCCGGTTGATCATCGAAGCTGCAAAGCGCTTGCCAAACACGGACGAATCTCCTCCCCGCCCGCGCGCAGGCGGCGGGCGTAACCCGCTACCGGGTCCCAGCGCCGGGATGGATCCTTCGTGGACTCTTCCCGTTCGGGGCTGTGCGCGCGGCGGATGGGTCGATCTCCGGATCAGATTGCGTGATTCGGGTGAGCACTCAAGAAAGTGCGCGAGGCATACCCGCTACTCAGAGGTAGTAACACGTTAGGGTGAAGGGAAAACCTTCGATTTGCACCCAATCCGGTGATGACTGCCGTGTCGAAACAGAACTGATGGTTTCGGCGGTGATGTATCGCGCAAAACGCAGACTTAGCGGCTCGACAACCGGGTGATGACGCTCCAAGCGCCGGCTCTCCGGCGTCGCGACGTGCGCGTCCTGCGGGCGCCTGCTGGCCTTCTCCCAGACGCACAACGGCGGGCGGGGATGTACTTCTGCCGGTGCAACAGCCGGCCCGGTCCGGTCCTGACCCGCCATTGTGGACAGGACAGTGGCCGGTTCCGGCCAGTTCGGTGTCGGGTGCCCGGTTCCTCTGCGGGGCCGGTCGCAGTCGCTTATGCTCCGGCCGGATTCCACGGCGAAAGGTGTTCCATGTCCGCGCGTGCTCTACCGTTCCTGGCCACGGGTGCCGTCCTGCTGATCGCCGGATGTTCGGGCGGGGTAAGCCCTTCGGCGGCGCCGGTGTCGTCGAGTGCGGGCGCGGCATCGACGTCCGCCGCGCCGTCCTCGGCTCGCGCGACCACGCAACCGCAGCCGACGACGACGTCGGTGACGAAGGCGGCCGGGGCCGTCGAGCGGTACGAGACCTTCCTGCACGCCGTAGGCAAGCAGGACCTGGCCACGGCCTGCGAGATCGCCGCGCCCGCCGCCAAGAAGGCGGAGGACGAAGGGTTCGGGCCGTGCGAGCAGACGTTCCCGATCACGTTCAGCATGTTCTCCGCTTCGCAGCGGAAGGCGTTGCTGAGCGCCACTGTGGACCGCGGCGGCATCACCGAGACGTCGACGAAGGTCGAGATTCCGGCGAAGGCGGTGCGGTCCGCGGCCAAGTTCACCGGCAGCGACCTGGGCGACGCCGTCCTCGAACTGCGCGGCGGAAAGTGGTACATCACCGACTGAGTGCGGCTACTCCCCGGTGGGAAGGTCCCGGACTCCCTTGTCCGTCGTCAGACTGCCGGTGCGGTGCCGTCGATTTCCGCCGTCAGGAGCTCCGCTTCCTCGGCGGCGACCGTGGCCTGCACCTTCTCCGGGGCGAGGGCCGAATTGACGGCCCAGTAGAAGATGATCAGTGAGAAGACGACGACCGTGACGAGGTCCCACCATTCCGGGAGGATGTTGCGCGGGGCCACGTTCTGCGCGTACCGCCCCAGGAAACCGATGATCGCGGAACCGACGAGCCAGGGGATGATCCAGACCGCGGCCTTGAGCTCCAACGGGCGCCGTTTCCCGGCGGGGGTGGTGGCGTAGCTGATCGCGAAGATCAGGAGGCCGACGACGACGGCGGCAAGGATCTTCCACGTCGTGTCGTAGCCGCCCCAGTAGATGATCAGGTTGGCGCTGACGAACCCGATCGGGGCAAGGACCTTCGCGTAGGGCGTGCGGTAGGGGCGCGGGCGGCCGAGGTCGCGCTTGCGGAGCGCGGCCAGGGAGATCGGGGCGAACGCGTACATCACCGCTGTCGCCGAGGTCACCACGTTGACCAGTTCCTGCCAGCTCGGGAAGGGCAGGAAAGAAAACTCGCCGACGACGAAGGCGAGGATGATCGACCAGAGCGGGATGCCGCGGACGTTGACCTTGCCGAGGATGCCGGGCAGCAGCCGGTCGCGCCCGAGCGCGTAGGTCAGGCGGGCCGACGTCGCCACGTAGACGAGGCCGGTGCCGGCGGGGGAGACGAACGCGTCGGCGTACAGGACGTAGGCTAGCCAGCCGGCGCCGGCGGCGAAGGCGAGCGTCGCGTACGGACCGAAGTCGCCTTTTTCGATCGGGTTGGCCCAGCCCTGGATCAGGTTGTGCGGGTCGATGCTGCCGATGAAAGCGATCTCCAGCAAGATGTAGACCAGCGCGCCGACCGCCATGGCGGTCAGCACGGCACGGGAGAGGTCACGTTTCGGGTTCCGTGCCTCGCCGCCGAGCTGGATGGCTTGTTCGAAGCCCTGCAGGGCGAAGACGACACCGACTGGCAACGCCGCGAAGATTCCGTGCGCCCCGTACGGCGCGAAACCGCCGCCTGCGGTGAAGTTGGCGGCGTGGAAGCTCGTCGGGATCAGCACGAACACGGTGACCAGGGGGACCGCGGTCTTCCACAGCACCGCGTAGGAGTTGCTCTCCGACATCAGCTTCACGCCGACGATGTTGATCAGGGTGAAGACCACCATCAGGAGGCTGGCCCAGCCGAAGCCGCTCGCGGTGAGCGTGCCGTCGTCGGGGTGCAGGAGGTTCAGGTTGTCCTTGACCCACGCGATGTTGTTCAGGTATTCCAGGCTCGCTTCGACCTCGATCGGCGCGATGGCCACGGCCTGCAGCCACGCGGACCAGCCGGCGACGAACCCGGTGACCGTGCCGTAGGCGAACAGCGGGAACCGCGCCGTGCCGCCGGCGACCGGATAGGCCGCACCAAGCTCGGCGTGGATCAGCGCCAGCACGGCGAGCATCGCCGCGGCGAGCAGCCAGGAGATGATCGATGCCGGGCCGGCGACCTGGGCCGCCTTGAGCGCACCCAGCAGCCAGCCCGAGCCGATGATCGAGCCGAGGGAGATGAACGTCAACCCGTAGAAGCCGACCGCTCGTTTCAGCTGTCCGGTGCCTTCGTTCGGGGCAACGGCGGTTCGCGAGGAAGCCATGCGCGCTCCTGTCTGCGAAATCCGGAGTCTCCCGGGGGAGTTCTCCGGTGGCGTTTCGGAGCACTATGGCGCATGTGCACTCCGAGCCGAACCGCTGTGGTGGCAACGATTCGATACTTAAGGACGACTTAACATGAGACTCGGACATTTATCGCGTAACGGAGCCGTCGATGGGAGGTGAACACGCATTCCGGGCACTGAGCGGAAAAGATGTTCAAGCGACAGGAAGCGGACATTGTGAAATCGGGAGGGTCGGGCTGACCTGCCGGAGGACGATTCGCTGTTTCGGACATCATTCCCCCAAAACAACGGACCGGTTGCGGCCATCGCGTCATCCGATCTCCGGCAAGCCATCCTCAGTACGTTCCGCCGCGCCGGGGCCCGGTACGATTCCGCGGCTGAGCAGAAGCACCGACTGGGGACGAAGAATCATGGACATCGCTTCCGGCGCGGACAGAGTCCGCGTTCACGAACCCGCGCCGCACGTGCCGTCGGGGGCCGAGCCGCTGTTCGCCGGGTACATCCGGCAGCTGACCAGGTCGACCGTCCTTCGCACGGGACTCAGCGGCGCGCTCGTCGGTTTCGGGCTGCTGCTCGCGGTGACCGAAAAGCGGGGGAGCGGGCTGCCGTACTTCTACTTGACGGTCTTCGGCGGCATCCTGGCGATGTGGTGCTACGTCCTGAGCCTGTACCGGCGGGTCCGCAGGCTTTTCGGGGAGCCGTACCACCGGCTGGACGTCGCCCCGGACGGCTTGCTCGTGAAAGGGGCACGGGTATCCGTGCGGCTGCCGGACGGGCGGTGGCTGCGGACCCGGCTCTACGACGGGCAGCGGGTCCAGCTGGCCGGCCAGCGCCGGTTGTGGGTGCTCGGCACCGGCCGGCGGGTGTTCGTCCGGCTGCCGGGCGCGATGTGGTTGCGGGCCGCGCGGATCGGGGACACGCCGGTGGCCGGCGCGACGCCCGCGGAGCCGGTCTCGCGCCACCCGACGCCGCCGCGTCATGACCCGGTGCTCGCCGCGCACAGGGCGTTCCAGATCCGGCGGACACTTTGGTCCGCGGTGACGTTCCTGGCGCTGGGTGCGGCCGGTGTCGTCTTCCTGTCAACCGTGTCGTTCGATCCCGGCAGCCTCGCCGGCGCGCCCGCGGTGGGCGGCGTCGCCGGTGGCAGCGCGGTGTTCGTGTTGGTGGGGCTGCTGATGCTCGTGGGCGTGCTGCGGATCCGCTGCCCGATCACCGATGACACCTGGGTCGAGCTGCGGGTCGCGCTCGACACGCAGTTCGTGCCGGGCACCCGCGGGGCGACCCGGCTGACCGGCTGGGCGCTGCACCCCGATGGCCGGCAGACCCGGTTCCGGCTCGTGGCCGACGTTTCGCTGGCCACGAACGTCGCGACGACCGGGCAGCTGTGGCTGCAGGGCTACCCGCGGCCGGGCAAACCGGCGAAAGCGGGCCTCCCGGGTTATCCCTGCGTGGGCGGGTTCCGTCTGACCTGAGCGCGCTGGGTTCCACCGTCGAGTTTCGACCGGGCCTCAACCGGGCGGGCCGCCGGGACGCATGCTCTGCGGCTGTTGAGACTGAGCAACGCCGCGTCGCGGGAAAGGCGGTTCGAACCACGTCGTCCCGTCGGTCACCAGGACGCGGCTCGCGGCCCGCACGAGGACACCGTCGCGCACCACCCATCCGGCCAGGCTCATCCGACCAGTATCGCCGACCCTGATGGGTGATTCTTCCGATTTGGGGTATTCAGTGGCCGGGTCATCGAATGCGGTGGCCGCTGACGCCGTGGAGAGGACTGGCCTTGGTTGACGTGACGCGTACCTTCACCGTCGCAGCTGCGCCGCAGGACGTGCTGGACTACCTCAAGGACTTCGGTCACGCCATCGAGTGGGACCCCGGCACACGGTCGTGCGAGCGTCTGGGCAGCGGGGCGATCGAGGTGGGTGCGCGCTGGCGCAACGTCTCCAAGATCGCCGGCGTGGAAACCGAGCTGACCTACGAGTTGATCCGACTCGAACCCGGCCGCGTCGTTTTCGCCGGCCGCAACGACACCGCCGCCACGCGAGACGACATCACCATCACTCCGACCGGCGCGGGCGGCAGCACCCTGACCTACCACGCCACCATCGACTTCCACGGCGCCGCGAAGCTCGGCACTCCGATCGCCAAGGTCGTGTTCGAGAAAATCGGTGCCGAGACCGAAGACGCCCTGACCCGCATTTTCGGCGCTCCAGCGGCGGTTCCCGGCTTGCCATCCTGATCTGGGCTTGTTGTGTGCGAGGCGACGTTCCGGGACGGCGGGCCGCCGCAGGGTTCTGCCCAGGTCGGTGATGCGGTACTCGACCGCGACCGGATCGGTGGACACGATCAGCCGTCACGTGGAACCGAAGCAGAGGTCAATCCCGCTGAAATCGCCGGCGAAACTCCGTTCCAGGGAGCAAGTCAGGCGGTCGAGACTCGTCAGGAACGAAGGGGGCGCAGGCCGGCGCGGATTTCGCTGACCAGGATCTCCGGCTGTTCCAAGGCCGCGAAGTGCCCGCCCTTGTCGGCCTCGCCGTAGTGGATCAGAGTGCTGTAGGTGTCTTCGATCCAGCTTCGCGGCAGGCGTGGGATGTCCGCCGGGAAGGTGGTGACCGCGACCGGAAGCGTCAGCTTCGGGCCGGCGAAGGTGAGCGATTTGTTCTCCCAGTAGATGCGGCCGGACGACGCCGCGCTGTTGGTGAACCAGTAGAGGGAAATCGCGTCGAGCATGTCGTCGATGCTCAGGGTGTCCTCGGCGAGTCCGTGGTTGTCGGTCTTGGACTGGAACTTCTCGTAGATCCAAGCCGCTTGCCCGGCGGGAGAGTCCGCCAGTGCGATTCCGACGGTCTCCGGTTTCGTGCCCTGAAGGTGGTTCGACCCACCGAGCTCGCCGGTGTAGCGGGCGAGGGTCTCCACGGCGTAGCGCTGCTCGGACGTCAAGGCGTCGGGTAGCTGTTCCGGAAAGGCGTACTGGGTGTTCAGGTGGATTCCCAGCAGCCCCTCGGGTCGCATGGCTCCGAGGGCGGTGGTGACGACGGCGCCCCAGTCGCCGCCTTGCGCGGCCCAGCTCGGGTAGCCGAGACGCTTCATCAGCTCCACCCACGCGCCGGCGATGCGCGACACGGTCCACCCGGTCTCCGCGGGCTTTTGCGAAAACCCGAACCCGGGGAGCGACGGCACGACGACGTCGAACGCATCGGCGGCGTCCCCGCCGAACGAAACCGGATCGGTCAGCGGGCCGATCAGCTTCAGGAACTCGACGATCGAGCCCGGCCACCCGTGCGTGAGGAGCAGCGGCATCGCGTGCGGATTCCGGGACCTGACGTGGATGAAGTGGATGTCCAGCCCGTCGATCTCGGTCAGGAACTGGGGGAAGCGATTGAGGCCGGCCTCGAAGCGCCGCCAGTCGTAGGCGCGCTCCCAGTAGCCGACCAGGGATCGGGCGTTCGCCAGGCGAACCCCTTGCGACCAGTCGCCGACCGTTTCCGGGTCCGGCCATCGAGTGTTGGCCAGTCGCCGTTTCACGTCGTCGATCGCCGAATCCGGGATCGAGACGGTGAACGGGCGGATGGGCGGCGTCGTCGGTGCGGTCATCGCCTACGTCTCCTGAGCTCGAAGCGCGGCACAACTTCTCGTTGCACACTGGTGTGCAAACTACGTCATTGCACACCGGTGTGCAACACTGGTGCCGTGCCCGCCGAGTCCTCCCGTGCGCGTTCGATGAACGAGACGCGCGATCGCATCCTCGACGTCGCCCTCGACGTGTTGGGCAAGGACCCCGACGGCGGCATGGGCGACATCGCGGCCGCGGCCGGCGTCGTCCGCCGCACGGTCTACGGCTATTTCCCCTCCCGCCTCGACCTGGTCCGGACGCTCACGGAACGGGCTGTCGCCGAGATGACCGCCGTGCTCACCGAAGCCGACGCCGCCGGTGGGGAAGCGGACGCGGCCTGGGGCGGGTTCGTCGCCCGCGTCTGGCCGGTGGCGCACCGGTACCGAGTGCTGCTGGCGCTGCGCCGTGGCGAGTACGGCGAGGCGATCCACAGCCTGCTCGGACCGGTCGATGAACTCCTCGCCGACCTGGTGGAGCGGGGCCAGGACAGCGATGTGTTCGGCCGGCACCTGCCGGCGGGCATCCTGAGCCAGGTCGCCTACGGCGTCGTGTTCGCGATCGCGGACAGCGACCAGTCGAACGGGCCCCTCGGCGCCCGAGCGGCGACGATCACGAGCCTGCTGCTGCTCGGTGTTCCCGAGACGCGCGCGATCGCTCTCGCGGGCGCCGCCGCCCGGGCCTGAGGCGCGGACTCACGCCCTGCCGAAGTGACGATGAGGGCGCCCAACGCGGGGCTGCCGGGCGCACGGTGGCCTCGAAGCTGTAGCTCGGCAGGGCCGCGATGCCGGCGCCTCGACGGCGTCTAGGCGGGACTCTCGATAGTGCCTGATGGGTTTCGTTGCGCGCCAGGCATTCGATGGAGGGTCGTCGCGGCGGTGACCGTGCCGTTTACGGGCTCCTGACGAAGTTCGTGCCGCACGCGGGTCTGCAGGACCGGCCAAGTCACGCTGGTTGCTGTGCGTGACCGTCCAGGAGCTTGGTGAGCAGCGCCTGCAGCTGCCGGCGTTCGGCTGCGGTCAAGGCGCTCAGGAGCTCGTCCTGAACGGCGTCGGCGTGCTGCTGGATCTCGGCCAGGTACGCCCGGCCGGTGTCCGTGAGGACCACGATGTTGCGGCGCCGGTCGGCGGGATCGGTCTCTCGCCGGATCCGGCCGGTCTGGTCGAGCCGGTTGACGATGCCGTTGACGTCGTTGCGGTCCATGCTCAGGTGCCGGCCGATGTCGGCCTGGCTCAGCGGCCCGCGTTCGTCGAGAGCGGCCAGGACCGAGTAGTCGGCCCGGGCGGTCAGCGGCAGCCCCCGTGCGAACAGCCGTGCAGCCAGCGTCGAGACCTTGCTCACCTGCCAGCTGACCAGCGCTTGCAGCCTCGCCGGGATTCGCGTGCCGTCGTTCGTCTCGTCCACCTCGTCAGCATATCCGTTGGGCTCCCCAACGGTTCGTGTATGGTCGGCTCGTACTCGTTGGGAAGCCCAACGAATTGGTGTGAGGAGAACGCGTGATGTCCACGAATCACCGCAAGCCCGGCGCGCACGACCTGTCCGGCCGGCGGGTGCTGGTCCCGGGCGGAACGGGCGGAGTGGGAGAAGGCGTGGTCCGGAGTTACCTGGCCGCCGGTGCCGACGTGGTCGTGCCGACCCGGACCGAACAGCGGGCCGAGGAGTTCCGCGAGGTGCTCGGGGACGCCGCGACGGCCCGCCTGCACCTGGTCGTGCACGACTACACGTCCTTCGCCGGTGCCGAGCGCTTGGCCGCGGAGATGAAGCGCACCCTGGGCGGCATCGACGACGTCGTCGCCCCGATCGGCGGCTTCTGGTCGGGTCGCCGTCTGTGGGAGATCGGTGCGTCCGATTGGCAGACGGCGTTCGTCGAGCTGGCGACCGCGCACGCGGCCGTCATGCGGGCGTGCCTGCCGCACCTCAGTCCCGCGGGCGCTTACTGCCTGGTCGTGGGGGAGTCCGCGGTGACGCCGGTGCCCACGGCCGGTTTGGTCAGCATGGAACAGTCGGCGCTGCTGATGATGCAGCGAGTGCTGACGGCCGAGCTCGGCGGTGAAAGCCGCGTGTTCGCCTTGGTGCTCGGTCCGGTCCGCACCCGCTTCGCGGCCGCCGCCGACCCGGGCTGGGTCGGCGCGGACGAGGTCGGTGACGTCGCTGTCGCAGCGTCCGCGGGAAGCCGGCCGGGGCGTGAGATCCGGCTGCGCCACCGGGGAGACGCCGGCCGGGCGATCGCGCTGCTTCGGGACGGTACCTCGCGCGTCGAGGCCGTGGTCACGATGTCGACCATGCGCCCGAAGCCGGGCCGGGAGAGCGAGCTGCTGGACCTGCTGCGCGAACTGGGCGCGCAGATCCGCGCCGAGCCGGGGTGCCTGCGCTACTCGGCGCACCTGACGCGTGATGCCGATCGCCCGACGGTGCTGATCCTGATGGAATTCGAGTCGAGGGAGGCGTTCGAGGCGCACAGTGCCCGCATCGCCGGGCAGGTCCCGAGAATCGGTGCGCTTCTCGAGACTCCGCCCGCGCCGCCCGCGTTGTTCGGATCGGACGTGGCCGCTGTTTCAGGGGCGTGATCGCCTGTTCCCGGGTGAGGACGCTGCCGATCCCGCGAGGTGCCGTCGGCTGCCGGGTCGCCGGACGCCGGAATCGTCGCACCGGCCACGGTCATGAGGGGGCGGCATGACGGTTCCCTGCGGAGCGCAGGCTCGAGAAGCCCGGACCTATTGCCACTGCCCGGTGATGCCGAGTGACGTGCGGCCTCCGACCCAGATCTCGCGGTCGTGGTGGGAAAGGTGTATTCGGCCCCGACGCTGAAGTGCTGCGCCCTGCGTGGCGGTGTAACGCGCGGGGGCGCCGCCCGCTGGGATCAGCCACTGCGCGATAGCCGCGTTGAGGCTGCCGGTGACCGGGTCTTCCTCCCATCGCGTGCCCTCGTCGGTGAACGCCCGGACCTCGAACTGCGCCTCGCTTCCCGCTGGGTGCGGCCCGACGACGCCGACGGCGGAGAACCCGCTCAAGCGTCCGTAGTCGGGGGTGATGGCCAGGACAGCTTCTGCGGAAGCGAGCAGGACGACAACCCACCCGGGGCCGTTGTCGGCCCACCGGGCCTCCGAGATCTGGTCCGGTTCGATGCGCAGCCCGGCGGCAAGGGCGCGGAGCTCGTGCTCGGTCACGGGGGCGTCGCGTAGCAGCGGCGGTGCAGCGAACCACAAGAGGTCGGCGTCGGAGCGTATGTGGACCGGTCCGGCGCCGCACTGCTGCTCGATCCGGCCGGCTCGGCTCGGGGTGTTGCCGGCTGCCAGCCAGGCGCGTGCCGCTCCGAGGGTGGCGTGGCCGGCGAAGGGCAGTTCGCGGCTGATGGTGAAGATCCGGAGGCGGTAGTCGGCCGAAGGATGCGACGGTGTGAGGAGGAACGTGGTTTCGGCCAGGTTGGTCCACCGCGCGATGGCCGCCATGTCGGTGGTGCTCAGGTCGTCGGCGTTGTGCACGACGGCGACGGGATTGCCGTAGGGGAACTCGTCGGCGAAGACGTCTACCTGGTGGAACATCCGCATGACGCCAGCCTACGGAGGGCCGCTGCCCGGACTGCCCACGCCGGGGTGGCGCCTCACTGAGTCGGGACCAACCGGGTGAGGTGTCCCGACAGGGCGGAGTGTTCGAATGAGGGGCCGGCTTGCCGCCTGGGTGCCCGGCCCGAAGGAGTTCCCATGGCAGCGGCGCCCTTCCGCTGTACTGCCGGGAACGAGGTACGTGTCCTCGTCCCAGATGATCAGCTCGTCGTCGACCGCGGTTGGCCAGCCGGACTGCGACCGACATCGGGGCGCTCATGCAGCGGCGCGCCCGCTCAGGCTGGAGTTGAAGTGGTGAACCGCGGAGGCGGCGCTGAGGCCGAGTTCGGCGAGACCGCGAAGACCGGGCCGGTCGAGACGGTCGACACGGGACAGCCAACGCAACGGCAGCATGGAAAAGCGGATCGCGGCGGGCGCGTAGCCGGCCATCTCGCGGTGGAAACGGTGGGTTGCCAGGGCGATGGTGCTGTGTCCGTCGCGAGCGGCAAACAGCTCGCGGGCGAGGTGATCCGCGTCGATGATCGCGGTGGCTGCGGCGCGTCCGCCGGTGGGAGGCATGGCGTGCACGGCGTCGCCGAGTGCGGTGACCGGTCCGGCCGGCCACGGCGTCAGGTCCGCATCGGGGTCGGCGGCGTAGAACCGGAACCCGGCTGCGGAGCCGGGGTCGGTGGCGGCGATGAGCTCGAGCACGGCCGGAGGCCAGCCACGAACAGCCGACAGGGTGAACTCGACCAGCTCCGGCCCGGTCATCCCCTGCACGGTGGCCGGGGGCAGCACGGTCTCGGTGGCACTCAAGCCCCACACCAGGGACGGGGCCTCCGTGATGGCCGGGACGGTGGTGCAGGAGGCCGGATCGATTGCCGGGCCGCCACTCGGGTCATGGACCTGCATGAACACCGACGCTCCTTTGAGGCCCAAGGCGAGCACCGGCCCGTCGTTGACGACATCGGGCAGCAGGGCGCGGGTGCGTGCGGTGAGCGGAGTGCGGGCGGCGATGCCCCCGAACCCGATGGGATCGGCCAGATCCCGGCCGGCGAGCGAGGCCGCTACCCGGGAGCGGGTACCGTCGGCGCCGACGAGGACATCCGCGGTGTCGGTACTGCCGTCAGCGAAGCGGGCGGTGATCCGGCCGTCGGACAGAACCTCGTGAGACACGTATTCGGCCCCGAACCGCACCTGGTCGTCCAGGCCGTGGGTCAGCAGGGTTCGCAGCGGCACTCGTCCGATCATGAGAGTGTCGGTGCCCTGGTCGGAGGGGCGGGTGACCAACGGGCGCAGGTGGTGGTCAGCCCAGGTGTAACGGCGAAGCGACGCACGGGAGACCGAGCTGGCCAACAGGGCATGGTAGTGCTGCGGGCTGAGGTGGCGGCGCAGGACTTCACAGGCCCGATCGTCGAGATGCAGCCGGTAACCGCCGGTAGCCCCCACCTCGGGGTCACGGTCGTGGACGGACACTTCGACACCGCCGTGGTGCAGGGCCTGGGCGAGCGTCAGCCCACCGATCCCCGCCCCGATGATCATGACTCGCATGGTGCTCCCTCTTTCGGTTGCCTGACGTGATATCGGTCAATGCTGTGCTCGCCGGCGGCGCCGACGCCGCGCGTCACTTCACCGGCACTTTCATTTTGAACAATTTCTCCGCATTTCGGAACGCGATCTTTCCCTTGTCTTTGCGTGGCAAATCGACCCCGCGGAACCAGTCGGTCTGCGCCTTTATGTCCGCGAACGGGTAGTCGGTTGCGAACATCACTCGATCCACGCTTACGAACTTCAGAAGGAGGTCGAGCAGTTCAGTCTGGGGGAATGCGCTGGTGGTGATCCAGAAGTTGTCCTTGAAGTATTGCTCGATAGGCTTCTTGAGCGAGTTTTTGGTCGGCTCGCCCATGTCTTCGATGATCCGCTTGTAGTAGAAGGGAAGACCTTCACCCATGTGGCCGATGATGATTTTCAGTTTGGGGAATCTGTCGAAGACCCCATACGTGATCATGCGAATGCATTGGATCAGCACCTCTTGGTGCCATCCGTATCCAGACCCGCTGAAGATGTAGTCTTGGAACTCTTCCGTGTATTGGGACCGTGTGGTGCTGTAGTAAATCTTGAAGACGTCGTCAGCAGGATAGCCGGGATGCAGGTAGATCGGCACGTCGAGCGCAACGGCACGTTCCAGCACGGGCTCGAATTCGGGATGATCGAGATACTTCTTCGTAATGTGTCCGTTGGTCAGTGCGCCCACGAAGCCGTCTTCCCGGACCGAGCGTTCCAGTTCGTCCGCCGCCGCCTTGGGGCTCTGCAGGGGCAAGGTGGCGAACGCCTTGAAGCGGCCCGGATATCTGGCGATCGGCCCTTCTACGAGTTGCCGGTTGAGCCGATAGGCGAAGTCGATGCCTTTTCGTCCGGGGACGTTTTGCACGGACGGCGTGTGAGCGGAGAGGATTTGAACGTCGAGTCCCCCCGCGTCCATGTCGCCGATGCGGCGTTGGCCTAGATCCGAAAGACCGATCTCCTCGAGGAACGCCATGTGATCCTCGTTGATGGAGTTCAGCTTCAACAACGCGGGAGTCGAGAATGTCTCCTCCGCGCCGATGAAGGGCAGGTCCCGGTCTCGCTGGTAGATGTCCGCGTTCTGGTCCGGAGTTTTGTCGTCGCTCGCTGCCGAGGCAACGGCATGCGCGGAGATACCGGCGCCGATGCCGATTGCCGTGGCGGCGGTCAGGAAACTGCGGCGTCCCAAGGGCTTCATGTCAGTCTCTTTTCGGGTGTTCGTGTGGTGTGGTTCCGTCTGCGAGATGGACCTTCGTCGCCGAAGCACTATCGGCCGCGTGTGAGCGCCCCGAGCCTTGATCGTCCGGGCGGCGCTTTCCCCGGCGGCGCTGCATCCACTGCCATGACCGGCCTCCTGCCGACGGGTTACCTCGCTTGTCCGACACCGAATTCGTACCCAGCGAATCTGAGACGAACGTTAAAGTGGTGCTCAGGCCGGTTGTCCGAGCCAGGTGCCCGGCGCGCGGTTGCAATCTCGCTCTGTGGGGCCGGCGAGCTGCGATGATGCGAGGCTTCGCTCATCCGGCCCAGCGGCTGTGTTGAGCCCTGGCAGACGGGATCGAGGGCACTCGACGCAGCGTCAGGATCCTGCGCTCCCGATCGGCGAGCACTAGTTGAAGCAATGCAACGAATCGGCAGTGGTCGCGACCACTCCCGGCTCCGCCACCAGCCCGGTCAGGCTTTCCGGCCCGCGCCTGTTCGCGATCGACATCGGCGGTGACCGCCGCGTGCGGTGGGCGATCAGATGGCGTTCACGCGGAAGCGCAGCAAGTTTCCCGACGGATCACGCACCTGCAGCACTCCCGCCGAGAGCGCGTGGGGACAGCCGGCCGCGGCGAGCCGCCCGGCCAGGGCACGCACATCCTTCGCCGTGGGCAGCAGCATGTCGACGCCGACGAGGTGTGCGGAGTTCCCCGGGACCGGTTCTCCTCCGTCCGGGCTGAACCGGTTGGTGAGAACGAGCAACGCCCGGTGGTCGGTCACCCCGACCGCGAGGAACACGTCTCCCAGCCTGCCCTGGACCTCGAAGCCGAGCAGGTCGGTGTAGAAGGGTTCGGTGGCCTTGAGCCCGGCGTCGGTCACCTTGAGCTGGACGTGCCCCATCTCGGTCCCCGCGGGCAGTCCCGTGAACGGCTCGTCCGCGCCGGGCTCGGCGGTGAAGTCCCCCGGGGGCAGCGGATCGGCGACGACCGCCGGCCGGCTGCCCTGCCAGCGCCACTCCTCGCGCGGGCGGGCGCAGGTGACCTCCGCGCAGTGCCCGTCCGGGTCCGTGACATAACACGAGTGCGCGACGCTGTGATCCACCAGCTGGAACTCCGAGTGCCCGGCCGTGTAGTGCTTCACGAACCGAGCCAGATCGGCCGGCGTCGGCACCTGCGGCGCGAAGTGGCTGAGCCCCGGGCTCGAGGCCGGCGGAGGGCCCGCACCGGGCCGTTCCCGCAGCACGGCGAGTTCGCGTCCGGGCACTCCCACCGACGCGTTGCCCTCGTCATGGTCGAGGATCTTCAGGCCGATGGACCGCGTGTAGTAGTCCAGGCTGCGGTCCAGGTCGGCGACCGTCACTTCGACGGCGCCCAGCGTCAGGCCGGCGTCCAGCCGACTGGTCGTCATTTCTCGGTTCTCCTTGTTCCGGGCATGCCCTCGAAGAACGTGATCATCTCCGTCGGCGGGCCGTCGACGAACATCATGTCGAGGCCGTGCTGGGACCCTGCCGCGGCTTCGGCGGCGCGCCGGAACATCGTGTTCTCATAACGCGCGATCGCGGTTTCGGCGTCGGAACCGCCGAGGAGCTCCCGCGCCAGATCGGCGCCGTCGATCAGCGCGATGTTCGCGCCTTCGCCCGCGAACGGCGACATGACGTGCGCGGCGTCGCCCGCCAGCGTCACACCGGGAACCCGCTCCCAGCGCAGGCCGATCGGCAGCGCGTAGATCGGCCGGGGCCAGATGGCGCCGTCGTCGCACCGGCGGATCAGGTCGGTCAGGGACGGGGCCCAGCCGGGGTACTCGCGCAGCAGTCCGGCGCGAGCGGATTCCGGTTCGTGCCAATCGATCCCGCTGTCGGCGACCCAGTTTTCGGGGACGCGCAAGCCGCAGCCGTACGCGATGGTGTCGCCGCCGTGCCCGCCGATGTACTTGTTGTCCGACAGCGCGAAAAAGCTCCCTCGCCCGGTGACCTCGAGCGCCTCCGGGTGCTTGGCCGCCGCGTCGGTCAGGCGCAGCTCGACGATGGTGATCCCGGTGTAGGCGGGCTGCACCGGGGTCAGCAGCGGCCGGATCTTCGACCACGCGCCGTCCGCGCCGACGACGAGATCGGCGTGGACCACGGAGCCGTCCGCGAACTGCAGTTCGTGCCCCACCGTCGCAGGTCGCACGCCGACGACCTTGCGCCCCCAGGCGATCGTGCCCGGTCGCAGCGATTCGACCAGCAGCCGCCGCAGATCCGTCCGATCGATTTCCGGCCGGCCACTGCCGCCCGCGGGTTCGCGCCGGTCGACGTGCACCCGCCCGGTCTTGTCGAGCAGGCGCACGTCCTCGCCGCCGACGTGCGTACGAGCGCGGAACTCCTCGTAGAGGCCGGCTTCCTCGAGGGCGACCTGCCCGGTGTCGTCGTGGATGTCGAGCGAGCCGCCCTGCTGACGGGTGTCCGGGGTGGCGTCCGTTTCGTAGACGGTGACGGGTGTTCCGTTCCGCTGGAGAATCCGCGCGCAGACGAGGCCGCTGAGGCCCGCGCCCACGATGGCGATACTGCGTCCGGGCATGCCGGATCCACCTTTCTGTCGGCAGCGTTTCCGTGGCCGGCCCAGACGTTCGCTGCCGGTCACCTCACGACCGTAGGCTTAGCGAACACCGTTCGTCAAGTTGACGAATGGTGTTCGCGAAGGTTAGGGTCCGGGGGTGTCCCGGCGTGATCCCTTCGGTGCTGCCGATGTCGAAAGCCGTCGCAGAGCGGCGAAACCACTGCTGAGCCGCGACGCGATCATCGAAGAGGCGTTGCGCCAGCTGACGTCGGACGACGGGGTCATGAGCCTCCGGAAGATCGCGAAGGCGCTCGACACGGGCCCGGCTTCGCTGTACGCCCACGTCAACGACATGAGCGAACTGCAGGCGCTCGTCCTCGACCGCGCACTGGAAGCGGTCGAGGTCGGCGAGGCGGAAGGCCCGTGGCGCCACCGGCTCGAAAAGCTTGTCCGCTCCTACACCGAAGTCCTGATGAGCAGCCCGGCGGTCGCGCTGATGGCCGTCCGGACCACCGCGGTGGGACCCAACGCGCTGCGCATCGCCGAAGCCCTCCTCGGGCTCCTCGCCGAAGCCGGTGTCGACCGGGCGAACGCGGCCTGGGCCATCGACATGTTCACCATGTTCGCCACCGCGGTCGCGGCAGAACACGCACACGGCTCGGACCCGGGAGCACCGGACGGCCCGGTCGCCCAGGCGATCGACCGCGCCCCGGCGACCGAGTACCCCCGCATCCACGCCGCACGCAAGGAGATCATGTCCGGCACGGCGGAGGAGAGGTTCGCGTGGGCGCTCGACGTCCTCATCCAAGGCATTCTCTCGCGCGCACAGCCCTGAGCGTGCCGCGCGCTCCGCTCTTTGCGGACGCTCGTCCTCGGCTTCGCAAGGCCGCCATTCGCTCCGCACTCGGCTGATGTCGCCGAACAGGCGGCTTCGACCGCTCACGCCGTCCGCAACGCCGCCTAACCGCGGCGAAGACCGGCTGCGACGGCCCGCCGGTACTCCTGGTTCAGCCGAGCGAATCTCAACTCGTCGACCGCGGCCGGGTCCGTCAGCAACGCGATCACCGCCGCGCCACCGGGAGATCGGCGGATGTCGGCGCCCAGCCTCGTGGTGACGGGCGCCGGCAGCCGGTGGTGGCCCGCGTCGAAGTAGGTCCACCAGCTCAGCCAGTCCGGCCAGGAACCCCGAGCCGGCGGAGCGTCCCAGGCGAGCGGATCAGGTAGCGCGGACCGGATCTGTTCCAACGACCACTCGTCCTCGACGCGGCCGAACAGCGCACCGGTCTCGTCCGCGATCGCGAGCCACAGTTCGGTCAGCAGCCGGTGCAGCTGCCGGAACGGTTCAGCCCGAGCGCCACCGGGAGCCCGCGAGCAGTAGCACGCGTCCAACGACAGGTTCACGGCGTCCCAGCCGTTTCCCCGGTCCGGCTTGGTGGACAGCCGGACGTCTTCGTCGGCCCCGGTCCACAGGTTGGTCGACCACGAACCCTCGGCGAGGGCCCGCACCAGCTGTCCGCGGTCGAGCACCCGGTGTTCGCCTTCGCGGCCCGGCGAGTTGCCGAATCCGTTGATCCCGCCACCCGGCCGGTGCGGCGACAGCCCGAACCCGTCGGCCAGGCCCAGCAGCACTTCGATCGTCGCGGGGTGCATCGTCCCGCCGGGCAGTGCCAACGTCCACGACCAGTCCGAGCCCACGATCGGCATCTTCGCACGGACCGCGGCGCCGCCGAACCGGAGATGAGCCGGCCACGCGTGCTCCTCCGTTCAGATCCGCGTGTACGCGATCAGGCGCCCGACTTGTCCGGAGCCGGGGTGCCGGGCGCGGCGGGAACGCGACGGTCAAGATCGGTTTGCTCCCGCCGCTGCTAGCGTGCTGGGGTGAGCAACCCGTTGATCGCGCAGACCCAGGACTCGACGAAGGCGTACTCCGGCATCTCGCTCCTGGAATCCGCCAACGACCTTTCGACCGCCATCAAGAGCGGCGATTGGGCGTCGGTGGCGATGGGCGCGGTCGGCACGGCGCTCGACGCCCTGTCCATGGCCATGGACCCGTTCGGCGCGATCCTCGCCGCCGGGGTCAGCTGGTTGCTGGAGCACGTCGGCCCGCTCAAGGAGGCGCTCAACGCGCTCACCGGCAACGCCGACGAGATCCAGGCCCAGTCCGAGACCTGGGCCAACGTCGCCAAAGAGCTCGGCAGCGTCTCCTCGGACCTGACCGACGCCATCAAGGCGGATCTGCAGTCGTGGTCCGGACCGGCCTCGGACGCCTACCGGCAGCGCGGACAGGACGTGTCCACCACCCTGGAAGCGGCGCAGAAGGGCTGCGAAGGTGCCTCCAGCGGCGTCAAGACCGCCGGCGAGGTCGTGGCCGCGGTCCGCACGCTGGTGCGCGACATCATCTCCGAACTCGTCGGCCACCTGATCAGCTGGGCGCTGCAGGTCATCTTCACCCTCGGCATCGGCCTCACCTGGGTCGTTCCCCAGGTCGTCACCGCCGTCGCGAAAACCGCCTCGAAGATCACGGACCTGGTCACCAAGCTCGTCAAGGCGCTGAAGGCCCTGGTGCCGCTGCTGAAGCGGGCGGGAACGCTCTTCGAGGACGCCGGCAAGGCGCTCAAGAACCTCAAGGTCGGCAAGACCGCGCCGCCGCCCAAGGTCGGCGACATCAACGGCACCCCGAAGGCGCCACCGGTGAAGACCCCGGGCGGCGACGGCGGAGGCACCCCCAAGGACCACACACCGCCACCGGCGGCCAAGGGCGGCGACGACACCACCCACACCTCCGGCGCCGGCGACAGCGGCGGCAAGGGCGGTGGCGGCAACCCACCGCCGAAGACCGACGAGGCGCCGCCCAAGACCGACCCCGAACCGCCTCCGGCGCAGACCCCGAAGGGGCCGGGGAACGACAAGACGACCACCTCGGGCTCGAGTGGTTCCGGAGGCTCCGGCGGCGGCAAGAGCATCAAGGACAGCAACGCGAACCCGCACGAGAACGGCACCCCACCGCCGGACCGGTCGGTGTGCGGCGACCCGATCGACGTGGCGACCGGGTGGATGCTGCTGACGCAGACGGACCTGGAGATCCCCGGGGCGTTGCCGCTGGAGGTGTCGCGCACGCACATCTCGTCCTACCGCGCGGGCCGCTGGTTCGGCCCGTCGTGGAGCTCCACCGTGGACCAGCGGCTCGAGGTCGAGGACGACGGCGTGCACGTCGCGCTCGCCGACGGAAGCCTCCAGAGCTACCCCGTGCCGGTGACCTCCCCGGTGCTGCCGGTGGCGGGCCCGGCACGGCCGCTGCGGCGGGTCGAGGGCGGCTACCTGGTCGAGGATCCGCAGCAGCAGCACACGCTGTTCTTCGAGGAGTCCGCCGACGGGGTGTGCCCGCTGCGGACGATCTTCGACGGCGACGGCAACCGCATCGACGTGGTGCCCGGTGCGGACGGAGTACCGGCCGAGCTGGTCTGCTCCTCCGGCGACCGGGTGCTGTTCGACAGCGCGGGCGGCCGGATCACTGCGCTGCGGGCGGCCGACGGCACGGTCGTGGCGAGCTACTCCTACGACGCGCGCGGCCGGCTGGCCGAGGTCGTCGACGCCGCCGGCACCCCCACCCGGTTCACCTACGACGCCGACGGCCGGATCGTGCGCTGGGAAGACGTCAACGGCCGCTGGTACGGCTACGGCTTCGACGCCGCGGGCCGGGTCGTGCGGGCCGGCGGCACCGACGGCTACCTCGGCTGCACGATCGACTACGACCGCGAGAACCTCGTCACGAGCGTCACCGACTCGCTCGGCGCGGTGCGCCGCTTCCACCTCGACGACCGGCTCAACGTGATCGCCGAGACTGACGCGCTGGGCCACACCACCAGCCTCGCCTACGACGAGCACGGCAGGCTGCTCACCCGGACCGATCCGCTGGGCCGCCAGGTCCGCTACGAGCGGGACCCGGCCGGCCGGGTCGTCGCGATCACCGCGCCGGACGGCACGCGGTCGCTGACCGAGTACAACGAGCAGGGGCGCCCGGTCACCGCGATCGGCCCCGACGGCGCCACGTGGCGCTACGAGTACGACGCGCGCGGCAAGGTCACCGGGGTCGTCGACCCGCTCGGTGCCCGGACCTCCTACGCCTACGACGAGCGCGGCAACGTCGCCGTGGTCACCGACGCGCTCGGGGGCACCACCCGGATCTCCTCCGACGCGGCGGGCCGGGCGCTGACCGTCGAGGACGAGGACGGCGCCGTCACCCGCTACACCTACGACCTGCTCGGCCGCACCACGTCGGTGACCGACGAGCTGGGTGCCGTCACCCGGTTCGCGTGGGCGGCGGGCGACCGGCTCGCCGAGCGGATCGAGCCGGACGGCGCGACGTGGCGGTGGCAGGACTCCGCCGTCGGGAACACCGACGAGAGCACCGACGCGCGCGGCAACACCACCCGCACCGAGTACGCGCAGTTCGACCTGCCGGTGGCCGAAACCGGCCCGGACGGCGCCCGGCTCGCCTACGCGTACGACACCGAGCTGCACCTGGTGTCGGTGACCAACGAGCAGGGCCTGGTCTGGCACTACCGCTACGACCCCGCCGGGAACCTCGTCGGCGAGACCGATTTCAACGGCCGCACCCTGCACTACCGCTACGACGCCGCCGGGCAGCTGATCGGCCGGACGAACGGTGCGGGGGAGACCACCACGCTGGAGCGCGACGTGATGGGCCAGGTGGTCCGCCGCGTCACCGGCGAAGACGTCGCGACCTTCGCCTACGACGAGGCCGGCCGCCTGGTCTCCGCGCGCAACGCCGACGCCGAGGTCACCTTCGCCTACGACGCGCTGGGCCGCGTGGTCGCCGAGACGGTGGACGGGCGCGTGGTGCGCTCGGAGTACGACGAGCTCGGCCGGCGCCGCGCGCGCCACACGCCGTCGGGCGCGATGTCGCGCTTCGAGTACGGACCGGCCGGCACCCTCGCCGCGCTGCACGTCGGGAACCGCTCGCTGCGCTTCGAGCACGACCTCGCCGGCCACGAGCGGGTCCGCCGCTTCGGTGCCGCGGAACTGCGCCAGAGCTGGGCGCCGGGCGACCGGCTGGTGGCCCAGACGGTCGTCGCGGGCAACCGCACGACCCAGCACCGCGAGTACGGTTACCTCGCCGACGGTTACCTGGCTTCGGTGGCCGACGCGATCACCGGCCCCCGCACCTTCGAGGTGGACCACTCGGGCCGCGTCCAGGCCGTCGTGGGCCACGGCTGGCAGGAGAACTACGTCTACCACCAGACCGGTGTCGTCGCCCGGGCGCAGACGCCGGGAGCGCCGACGGCCGGGCCACGCGAGTACCGCGGCACCCTGCTCACCGCCGCGGGCGCGGTCCGCTACGCCCACGACCCCGAAGGCCGCACCACCCTGCGCGGTGCCGGGCCGGCGGGTCCGCAGTGGCAGTTCCGGTGGAACGCCGAGAGCCGCCTGACCTCGGTGCTCACGCCCCGGGGCGAGCACTGGCGCTACCGCTACGACGCGCTGGGCCGGCGGGTCGCCAAGCAGCGCCTCACGCCGGACGGCCGGGTCGCCGAGCAGGTCCAGTTCGCCTGGGACGGGGACGCGCTCGCCGAACAGGTGCGCACCGGCCCCGGTCAGCCCCCGGTCGCCACCGTGTGGGAGTGGGAACCGGGCACCGGCCGCGCCCTCACCCAGACCGAACGCGTCCTCGGCGCGCCGGGCGAGCGGTTCCACACGATCGTCACCGACCTCGCCGGCACGCCGAGCGAGCTGCTGGAGGAATCCGGTGAGGTCGCGTGGCACCGCCAGGCCACGCTCTGGGGCAAGGTCCTCGACGGACCGGGCCGCACCACCACGCCGTTGCGGTTCCCCGGCCAGTACCACGACGCCGAAACCGGGCTGCACTACAACCTCAACCGCTTCTACGACCCCGAGGCCGGCCGTTACCTGTCCCACGACCCGCTGGGCCTCGACCCCGGCCCGGACTCGCAGGCCTACGTCCACAACCCGACCGCGCTGGCCGACCCGCTCGGCCTCGCTCCGACCGTCACCCCGTGCGCGGCGAAGAAGAAGCAGCAGGCGGCCGCCTCCGGTTCCTCGAAGTCCAAGGTGAGCAAGGCGAAGCAGCAGTTGGTCGGTACCGGCGGCGCGGGGCCGAGCAAGAAGGCCCCGAAGGTGAAGACCAAGCCGGACGGCAACCCCGCGAAGTCCGACGGCTCGTACGGCACGACGAAACACGAGCAGGCGCGCACCTGGGAGAAGTACCAGAACGAGATCAAGAACGACTCGACCTGGAAGGACCCGAACAAGCTCGTCAGCGGCAAGACGCACGAGTCCGAGCACCCGATCGGCTACAAGGCCATCGGCGGCGACGAGTTCCAGCGGGCGAACGCCCACGACAGCCAGATCCGTGACGGCGTCAAGGCCGGCGATCGCGGGCCGAAGACCGCGGACGAGGCCGCCAACATCAAGGACGCCCGGCGCATGGAAGACGACGCGCCCGCCTACCAGGAGTCGGCGCAGGCGCACCGCGACAACATCGGCACCGGCGTGCGCGGCGAGAAGGACGGCTCGGGCTTCAACGCCGACACCTACCGCGAATCCCTCGGCAACACGTTGCGGGAAGGCCGGCCGAGCGACGGCGTCCAGCTCAACCAGCTCACCTACGCCCACCAGCACAAGGACGGGGGCATGATCGACAACCCCGCCTACATCAGCGACAAGAAGACCCCCGGGGTGCCCCCGCGCATCCAGAACTGGGAGCCGAACCCGCACTACAAGAACGACATCGAGACGCCCAACGAGCCGAAGATGACCCACGCGGAGCAACCCGCTCCCGGACGGGACAGCTTCCGTCCCACCGACGGGACGGTGCAGGGCAAGGTCGCCGACGACTCCTACCACCACATGGTGGACAAGATGGAGGGCAAGTCGATCGAGTACAGCGACGGCACCGGCGGGGTCGGCAAGCCGGGCGGCACCACCCACACCCCGCCGGTCTCGCACGACGACGTCATCGAGATGCACACCGCGCGCGACGTCGTGCGCGACGGCGCCAATGTGTCCAAAGAGGACATGCCGATGTTCCTCCACGACAAGGAGATGGGCCACCGCCTCGGGCAGCCGACCGACGCGGACAAGCAGAAGTACTGGGACGACGACGTCAAGGACGTCGACATGTCGGACCAGGCGGTGCGGGACCGGATCCAGGCGCAGCAGGACCGCATGCAGCAGATGGTCGGCCAGCAGCGCGCCGGCCGCGGACCGGGCTGGGCCGCCGACCCGGACGCCATGGAGGTGGACGGATAACCCTTTCCCGGCCCGAGGATTGGATGCGCAATGGGACGCTCGTCGGTGTTCACTTTCCAGTACATCGCCATCGACACGGAGGCTGGTGTCACGCCGGAGGAGTTCGAGACCTTCGTGCGTGCTGAAGGCGTTCACCTGCCCTTGTACCCGGGGTGGCGGTGGACTCTGCTGCGCGGGTTGCGCGGAGAGCGGACCGGGCAGTACCTGATGTTGTACGAGATCGAGAGCGCCGAGCAGCGCGACCGCTACGTCACGGCCAGGGGTGAGCAGACCGAGCCGGCCCGGCAGTTCTGGGCGCGGCACCCCGAGGCGGAGGCGGTGCTGGCGCGGTGGAGGCAGTTGGGCACGTTCGCTGAGCTGCCGACGTTGTTCACCGACTACCGGCTGCTGGCCGACAACCCGCGGAGCACGGTCACGCCCGGCCCCCGCTACCGCGACCGCCCGGGGGAGGAGCCCGTCGCCCGGGTCGTCGGGATCCACAACCTGGCGTTGCGCGCCGGGGTGACCGAGGAGGTGTTCGACCGCTTCATCGCCGAGAACCACCACCGGATCGACGACTACCCGGACTGGCGGTTCCACGTGCTCAAGGGCGAGCGGGGCAACCGCCTCGACCAGTACGTGATGATGATGGAGATCGCGAGCCTGGAGGCGCTGGACGTCTTCTACCCCGAGCCCGACATCGCCACCGGCGAGGCCGCGGAGTTCGCGGCCGCGCACCGCGACACCAAGCAGATGTACGAGGAGTGGAAGCAGCTGGCCTCGTTCTCGGGCTCGCCGCAGATCTACACGGACTACCTCGCCGTCGCGGAGAACCCGGCGTAGTTCCGCACGACCGGGACGGGCCGGCTCGCCGAGGGCAACGTCAGGTGTCGCGTCGGAAGCGGCGAACACACGACGGTGGTCGACTGCGCGCCGGACCGACCGTGCCCGAGACTGGCGCCACGGAATCCGTTCGGCGAAAGGGGACGCGCGTGGTGGACGTGGTGGTGGTCGGGGCCGGGGTGATCGGGACGTCGATCGCGCTCGAGCTGGCCCGGGCGGGGCGGAAGGTGGTCGTGCTCGACCGTGCGCCGGGTGCGGGGCAGGGGTCGACGGCGGCGTCGAGCGCGGTCGTGCGCTTCAACTTCTCGACCGCGGCCGGGGTCGCGATGGCGTGGGAGGCGTACTTCGGCTGGCGGGACTGGGCCGGGCACCTCGGGCACGACGTCGGCGATCTCGCGCGGTTCAGCCGGTCCGGCCTGGCGATGCTGGACGTCGACGCCGCCCCGCGCGCGTCGTGGCTGCCGCTGTTCGACGAAATCGGTGTGCCGTACGAAGAATGGGACAGCGCGACACTGGCCGAACGGATCCCCGGCATCGACACCGGGCGCTACTGGCCGCCCAAGCGCCTCGAGGACGACGAGTTCTGGGCGGACGCGCCGGGCTCGCTCGGCGCGGTGTACACCCCGGACGCGGGGTACGTCTCGGATCCGTCGCTGGCGGCGGTCAACCTGGCCGCCGCGGCGGCCGCCGAAGGCGCGCAGTTCCGCTTCCGCGCCACCCTGGCCGACGTGGAGGAGTCCGGCGGCCGGGTGACGGCGGCCCGCCTGGCGGACGGCACGCGGATGCCGTGCGGGGTGGTCGTCAACGCGGCCGGGCCGTGGTCCGGAGCGGTGAACCGGCTGGCCGGGGTGGGGGCCGACTTCACCGTCGGCGTGCGCCCGCTGCGGCAGGAGGTCGCACACGTCCCGGTTCCGGTGGGGTACCGCGGGCCCGCGGTGGCGGACATGGACCTCGGCACGTACTTCCGCGGCGAGGTCGGCGGCGACCTGCTGGTAGGTGGCACGGAACCGGAGTGCGACCCGCTGCGGTGGATCGAGGACCCCGACACGGTCGACGTTCACCCGACGGCGGCGGTGTTCGAGGCCCAGGTGACGCGGGCGGCGCGGCGGCTGCCGGAGCTGGCGGTGCCGAACCGGCCGCGCGGCGTCGTGGGCGTGTACGACGTGGCCGACGACTGGACGCCGATCTACGACCGGACGGACCTCGACGGCTTCTACGTCGCGATCGGGACGAGCGGCAACCAGTTCAAGAACGCCCCGGTGGTCGGGCAGGTGCTGGCGGAGCTGATCGACCGGGTCGAAAACGGCGCCGACCACGACACCTCCCCGGTGCGGTTCCGGGCACCGCGCACCGGCTTGGAGATCGACCTGGGCGCGTTTTCCCGTCGGCGCAGCCGGAACTCCGCGAACTCGGGCACCGTGCTGGGCTGAATCCCCAGCCCGGTTGCCGAGTGGGGGGCGCTGCCTTTCGCGTCAGTGGCCGAGGTGGTCGCGATAGGCCGTGGCCAGGACCCGCAGCTTGAGCCCGAGGTGCAGCATCAGCCGGTCGTCGCCGGAGTCCAGGCGGCACCCGGTGATCTGCTCGACCCGCTTGAGCCGCTGGTACAGCGTGGCGCGGTGGACGCGCAGGGAATCGGCGGTGCGCTGGATGTTGCCGCCGTGGTCGAAGAACTCGGTCAGCGTGGCGAGCAGGACGTCGTGGGGGTCCGCCCGCTCCACCGCCGCGAGCGCCGGCACCGCGGCGGCGTCGATCAGGTCTTCCGGCGGCAGCTTCAGCAGGAGCTCGTACGGCCCCAGCTCGCCCCAGCGGGCCGGTGACCCGATGCCGGGCAGCAGCAGGGCCGCGCGGGCGGCCAGGAGCGCTTCGCGGTAGGACGTGAGGACGTCGCCGAGGGCCGTCACGGTTCCGCCGAGCCCGAAGACCGGCTGGGCGTTCTCGTCGCCGAACCGCCGGAAGCGGGTCGTGATCCGCTCGGCGATCGCGGCCACCAGGGCCCGGGACGGCGGAACCCGCTGCACGAGCAGGATCCACGCGCGTGACCGGTTCGCCACCATCAGCGCGACGTCGTCGGGAACCGCGCGGACGCCTTCCTCGACCGCCGCTTCGAACGCGACCTCTTGCGGCGCGGCGGCCGTCCGCGAAGCCGGGCACTGCACGGCGAGCACGGTGAAGTGGCCGCTCTCGACGCCGAAGAGCTGTTCGGCGCGCAGGTCCTCGATCGCCTGGGCGCGCACGGCCGGGTCACCGGAGACGAGCTCGCGGAGGATGCCTTCCTGCCGCGCCTTCGACCGCTCGTGCAGCAGCAGCCGGCGCAGCAGCACCGCCCCCGCGGCGTCGGCGGCTTCACCCGCGGCCGCCGTCTCCCGCTCGGTGAACGTGCCGTCCCTGTCGATCAGCCACAGGTAGCCCAGCAGCATGCCGTCGCAGCGGACCGGCGCGCACAGCCGCGGCGCGCCGCCCTCGACGTCGACGACGCCGGGTGCGATCCAGCGGCCGATGCCCTGGGCGAGGATGCGATCGACGATCCGCGGTTCGACCGCCCGGTTCAGCACCGAGCCGACGCGCATGGCGTCTTCGTCCCCGAAGTGGCGGCTGGCGGCGAGCAGGCGGATGGCCGGGTCGTCGATCGCGACCGAGCGCCGCAGGCGCTCGGCGAGTTCGTCCACGATGGACTGGAGGTCGCGGTCGGACACGGTACCCCCTTCCCCTCTCGGTGGCCGGCCGTCCACGGTAACCCAGGCGGGACGGGGTCGCGCAGGCGTTCCCGGGCGCGAGGTTCGACCTGCCGGCGACTGTCATGGCGTCAGGCCCGCGCGTCGAGCAGTGCCGACTCCGCCTGGTCGGCCAGCCAGCCGGCCGCCTGTTCCAGGCTCCAGCCGAAGCTCCACATCGTGCGCCACGACTCGAACCCGAAGTAGAACCACAGGATCTGCCCGACCCGGGCCCGGTCCAGCCCGGCGCGCAGCCCGCCGATCTCGACGAGACGGCCGGCGGCGACGTCGAGACGCGCCCGGGTGGCGCGCACCGCCAGGTCGGCCGCCGCTCCGACGTCCCGGTCGGCCGTGCGGTTGTCCAGGAGGATCGCGAGGATCTGCTTCCGGCGCCGCTGCACCGAACCCGTGCCCTCGGCCACCAGCCGCACCACGGCGCGGACGTCCGCGCACTCGGTGACCGCGCGTGCCGCTTCGACGGCTTCTTCGTCGCGGGCACCGTCCTCGGTCAAGGCCGTCACCAGCGCCGGCTTGCCGCCCACGCTGGTGTAGACGGTGTTCACCGCCACCCCGGCGGCCTCCGCGACGGCGGCGACGCTCGTGCGGGCGTACCCCCGCTCGGCGAACAGCGTGGCCGCCGCGTCGAGGATCGTCCGGCGGGTGTCCTGGGCGTGCCGTTCCCGCACCGACGACCGGTAGTCACGTACAGCCATCCGTCGATGCTACCTCTCCACATTGAGAGTATGGTCGTTACTATGAATATGGGGATACTCCAGTCAACCGAACCGGCCGATGACGTCGTGGTCGTCGGCGCGGGGCCGGTGGGCCTGTGGACGGCGGCGGAGCTGGGCCTGGGCGGCGTGCCCGCCGTGGTCCTGGAGCGGGCCGTCGAGCGCAGCCCGCACTCCAAGGCGCTGGGCGTGCACCCGCGCACCTTGGAGGTGCTCGCGATGCGCGGGCTGGCCGAGCGGTTCCTGGCCGAGGGGGTGCCCATCCCGCGGTGGCACTTCGGCATGCTCGAGACGCCGATCGACCTCGGCGTGCTCGACACGCCCTACCCGTTCATGCTCGCCGTTCCCCAGCGCCGCACCGAGGAGCTGCTCGAAGAGCACGCGCTCGCGACCGGGGCGCGGATCCTGCGCGGCCACCGCGTCACGAACCTGACGCAGGACGCGGACGGCGTCCGGCTGGAGGTGTCCGGACCGGACGGCTCCTACACCCGCTCGGCGCGATACGTCGTCGGAGCCGACGGTGTCGGCAGCGTGGTGCGCACGTCGGCCGGGATCGCCTTCCCGGGCACCGAAACGACGTTCTACAGCTACCTCGGCGAGGTGCGGGTGACGTCGGAACCGGTGCGCAGCGCCCACAACGAGCACGGCGCGATGCTGGCGGTGCCCCTGCGCGACGGCCGGTACCGGATCTCCGGTGTCGACAAGCCGACCAGTCGCCGACCCGGCCCGTTGACCCTGGAAGCCTTGCGCGAGGCCACGATCCGCGTCGCCGGCAGCGATTTCGGGATGCACGACCCCAGCTGGCTCACCCGGTTCGGCGATGCCGCGAAGCTCGCGGAACGCTACCGCCACGGCCGGGTGCTGCTCGCCGGCGACGCGGCGCACCGGCATCTGCCGGCCGGGGGAGTCGGCCTCAACGTCGGCGTCCAGGACGCGATGAACCTCGGCTGGCGCCTGGCGGCGGTCGCCCGGGGCGACGCGGACCCGGCGCTGCTGGACGCCTACCACGACGAGCGGCACCCGGTCGGGGAGCAGCTGGTCGAGCACACCCAGGGCCAGTCGGCGCTCATCACCGCCACGACCCCGGACGGGATGGCCCTGCGGGCGGTGCTGAGCGGGCTCATCGCCGAAGTGCCGGAGCTTTCGCTGGCGCTGGCCCGCAAACTGTCCGCTTTGGACGTCGCCTACCCGGGCGGCGACCACCCGCTGACGGGCACGCGGGTGCCGGTCCCGCAGCCGCGCCCGGTCCTCCTCGTCGCCACGGCCGCACCGATCCCGGCGGCCACCGAGGCCGCGGCGAAGCGAGGAATCGACGTCGTCACGTCACCACTGCCGTGGACATCGGCGGCAGTGGTGCTCGTCCGCCCGGACGGACACGTCTGGTGGGCCGCGGACGAGGTGGACGACGAGCGCATCGCCGCGGCGGTGGACGACGTCGGCGTCCGGTTCCCCGAAGGGGGGTGAACGGCCACCGCCGAAGGCGGCTCCGGCCACGCAGGACCGCTCACGGTCGGCGCCGGGCCGGCGAACCTCCGGTACCCGACCACCGAACGACACCGCATGGGCCATCTGGCCGACGGGCACGAGATCGGCTGAGTCTGCGGTCCGTGGTCGCCGCCGGTGCCCTCGGGGTCGAGGGCAGGGCTCCGGCAAAGTCGGGTGGGGCGATGCGCCGCCCGGCACCACCGCCCGCGGAACGCCAGGCCGAAAAGGCGCTTCGGCGGTCATCAACGACTCGTTCATCGCATCCGGCGAGGTGAACGACTCGTTCATGCCATCCGCCAACCGCCGCCTGAACGACTGCCCACCGCCTCGCCACGCCACAAGGGCCGACGCCGAAGGCGAGAGGCCCCCGAGAACGGGCACCGACGAGGACCCAGACTCCCCCGCACCCCGATCCGAAGCCACAACACGGCCGGCAGCGCCGGGTCAAGGCATCTTTCCCGCCTTGACGCGGTGTTGCCGGCCGTAGTCACAATGACAGCTTCGGGGTGCCGGAAGGGCTTTGGCAGAACAGCTGCCCCCGCCCCACCCCACCTCACGCGACCAGCAAAGTCGGCCGGGGCGATGCTCCGCCCGACCCCACCGCCCACGGAACGCCGGACCGAAGAGGCACTTCGACAGAATGCCGAGCGTCGATGGTCATCAACGACTCGTTCATCGCATCCGGCGAGATGAACGACTCGTTCATGACGTCACCGGCCACCGGACCGGCCGCACCGATCCGACTTTGCCGGGACCCGGGGTCGAGGGCGGGCCGGCGACCGCGGCCTACTTCCGCAGCGCCGTCTCGAAGCGAGCTGCCTCGGCGATGGCGCGCAGAACGCCGATCGCGTCCGCGCCCATCGCGTGCAGGCCGACGTTGTTCGCTCCCGCCGCCAGTTCCGCGTCGATGCCGGCCGCGACGGCCGTCGCGTCGCCGTGCAGCACGAGCGCGTCGATCAAGCGGTCGTCGAAGGGGTCGGTGAGGTCCTCGTCGGTGTAGCCGATGCGCCGGAGGTTGTTGGCGTAGTTGGCGATACCGAGCATGGGGCGCACGCCGGCCCGGGCGGCCTCCCGGGCCCGTCCGGCGTCGGTGTCCAGCAGGACGCCGTGGCCGGGCACCACCAGCTTGTCCGGTCCGAGAGCCTGCCGGGCGAGGCGGGTGTGTTCGGGTGTCACCTGCAGCGTGAGGGTGCCCGCCGCGCGGTCGGCCGCCAGCCGGAGCATCTTGGGCCCGAGCGCGGCCAGCAGCACGCGGTCGGCGGGGACGCCGGCCGCGGTGAGGGTGTCCAGGTAGCTCGCGACCTTCGCCAGCGGGGACGCGTACCCGGCGTTGATCTCGCGGTGGCCGGCACCGATGCCGATGAAGAGCCGGTCGGCGTGCTTCCCGGCGATCCGGTGGTAGGAGCCGGCGACCTCCTCCGCGTCTTCCTGCCACACGTTGAGCACGCTGGTGCCCACCACGATCCGGCTGGTGGCGTCGAGCAGCCGCTCGGCCGCGAGGAGATCCGCGGCCGGTGAGGCGGCCAGCCAGATCGCGTCGTAGCCGGCTGCCTCCAGGGCGACGGCGTCCGCCGCGGTGGCCTCGGCGGCGGTCAGGTAGGCGCCGAGCGGTCCCAGTTCGATGGTCATGATCACGACTTCAGCACCAGCGGGCGGCGCGCACCAGCACCAGTCGGCACGTGCTGCGATAAGCTCGCCTTATCGTCGAGGTCAACCGGGGTGGAACCGTGGAGCTGCGGGCACTGCGCTATTTCGTCGCCGTCGCCGACGAGCTGCACTTCGGCCGGGCGGCCGAACGGCTGCACGTCGCGCAACCGGCCGTCAGCCAGCAGATCGCCCGGCTGGAGCGGGAGCTCGGGGTCCGGCTGCTCGACCGGTCGCCCCGGCGGGTCCGGCTCACCGCGGCCGGGCACCGCGTGCTCGACGCGGCGCGCGGCACGCTCGCCGCGGCCGGCCAGGTGCGGCTCGCGGCGCAGCAGGTCACGGCGACCGTGCGCATCGGCACGGCCGCCGGCATGACCGCCCGGCTGGAACGCGGAATCGACGCGTTCCGCGAGCGGGCGCCGGAGTTCGACGTCGTGCTGGTCGACCTGCCGGTCGAAGCGCGGCTCAACGCGCTCCGGCAGGGTGAGCTCGACCTGGCGCTGATTCGAGGCGTGCGTTCCGTGCCCGGGCTGGAGGTGCTGCCGACCTGGCGCGAGCGCCTGTTCGCGGTGGTGTCCCGGCACCATCCGGCTGCGGGCCAGGAGGCCGTCGGCTTGGCCGAGCTGGTCGACGACACGCTGCGCGTCCCGGCTCGCGAGTACGACCCGCTGCTGCACGATGCTGTGGTCTCGGCTTTGCAAGGTAGCGGGCTGCACCCGAGGGCGGGCCGGCCGACGGGCACGCTCCAGGACACGGTCGTCGAAGTCGGCTCGGAGCCGCGGAGCTGGACGGTGTTGCCGGCCGACCAGGTCGCCGAGGTGCGCTCGACCCGCGTCCGCGCGATTCCGATCGAGCCGGCGATCACGATCGCCGGCAGCGTCGTCGTCGCCCCGGACACGGCGAGCAGTGCGGCCGGGTGCGCGGTGGCGGCCTTCCGCGACGAGGACGTCCCGCACCGTCCATAGTGGACTGGGTTCCGCCACGTCGCCGTGAACGAGGTCCTGGTCCGGCGGACGTGGGTGCGTTGCACCCACGCTCGGGGACCCGGCCCGGATTACTGTCGTCGTCGTGGACAGTGAGAACAAGCTCGGTGCCTACCTGCGAGCGCGACGGGCCCTGCTCCAGGCGCGGGACGTCGGTCTGCCCGACGACGGCCCGCGGCGGGTGCCGGGGCTCCGGCGCGACGAGGTGGCGCTGCTCGCCGGGGTGAGCACCGACTACTACGTCCGGCTGGAGCAGGGCCGTGAGCGGCACCCGTCCGACCAGGTGCTCCAGTCGATCGCTCGCGCGTTGCAGCTGGACGACGCCGCCGCGGCGCACCTGTTCCGGCTCGCCCTGCCGGTGTTCGGGGCGACCGCGGCCACGTCGCTGACTGTCGCCCCGCAGTTGATCCGGCTGATGGACGGCCTGTCGGACGTGCCCGCCTTCCTGGTCGGTGCGGCGCAGGACATCCTCGCCGCGAACGCGATGGCCCGGGAGCTCTACCGCGGCTTCGCCCGGTACGACAACTTGCTGCGCATGATCTTCCTGGACCCGTACGCCAGGTCTTTCTACGGTGACTGGGACGCCGCGTCGCGGCTTGCGGTGAGCAACCTGCGCGCGTCGTCCTCACAGTTCCCCGCGGACGAGCACATCGAGCGGGTCGTCGGCGAACTGACCTTGCGCAGCCCGGCGTTCGCGAACCTGTGGGCCCGCTACGAAGTGCGTCCGCGAACCACCGAGGTGAAGCACTTCGTGCACCCGCAGGTGGGGGAGCTGCGGCTGCACTTCGAGACGCTGGCCGTCGCCAGCGCCCCCGGACAGCACCTGTCCGTCTACAGCGCCGAGCCCGGTAGCGCCGGCCACGACGGCCTGGTCCTCCTGCGCCGGCTGGCCGAGCAGGCGGCCCGCTCCGACGACGCCGACGAGGACGAAGCCCTGGAGAAAGGTGACACCCGAGCATGACCACCTCGCTCGGCGCCCTGCGGCTGACCGCCGCATAACCGACGCTCGTCCGGAGCTCGTGCCGACGCGACCCGCCACGCCGGCGTTCGCCGACGTCGGTGACCTCGACATGCCCACCCCGATCCGTGTTCGCGGACCTCCTTCACCTGCTGACGCGTGCTCCACCGGCGCGCCGGTCGTAACCGAAAGCGTGACCAGGTAATGACTTCGACATCGAAAACGGCCGCCCGGACGTGGGTGGGCGTGGTCACCCTGCTGGCCGGCACGCTGCTGCCGCCCCTGGACTTCTTCATCGTCAACCTCGCCATCCCGTCGATCCAAGACGACCTCGGTGGCGGCGACCTCCTGGGCCAGCAGATCGTGGCCGGCTACGCCGCCACCTATGCCGTGACGCTCACCCTCGGCGGCCGGCTCGGCGACCTGTACGGGCGGCGGCGAGCCTTCCTCATCGGCCTCCTCGGATTCGCTTTCGCCTCGCTGCTGTGCGGCTCGGCCGGCGACCCCTGGCTGCTCCTCGCCGGGCGCGTCCTGCAAGGTCTGACGGCCGCGCTCATGGCGCCGCAGTCCCTGGCCCTCATCCGCGCGAGCCTCGACGGCCGTGACCAGACGGTCGCCCTCGGCTTCCACGGTGCGACCCTCGGCCTCGCCGCGGTCATCGGCCAATCCCTGGGCGGCCTCCTCGTCACCGCCGACGTCTGGGGCCTGGGCTGGCGGGCGATCTTCCTCATCAACCTGCCCGTCGCGGCCCTGGGTCTCCTCGGCAGCCTGTTCCTGCGCGACCCGCACACCCGCGGCGCGGAAAGGCTCGACTGGATCGGCGCCACCCTGCTCTTCGCGGGTCTGGCCGGGATCGTCATCCCGTTGGTCGAGGGGCGCGCCCTGGACTGGCCGTGGTGGTGCTTCGTCCTGGTCGTCGCCGCCGTCATCCTGCTGCGCGGGTTCTGGCGCTACGAGTCATCGCTCGGCAGCGGCCGGCGCGGACGCGTCACGGCCCTGGTGCCGCCCGGAGCGATCACCGCGCCCGGGGTGCGGATCGCCCTCGTTTCGGTCGCCCTGTTCTACTCGATCGCCGCGTTCTTTCTCGTCTTCTCCGAACACGAGCAGACGGTCGGCCGCACGCCGCTGCAGGCGAGCCTGGACATCCTGCCGCTGGGCATCGGGTTCCTGATCGGCCCGCTGACCGTGCCGTACCTCGTGCGGGTCATGGGGCGCCGGATCGCCGCGCTCGGCCTGTGCCTGGAGACCACCGGTCTCCTCGCCTTCGCCGGGCTCATCGTCGCCTTCGGCCACCCGCCGTGGATGGCGGCGCCGCTGGCGCTCATCGGCTTCGGCCAGGGGCTCGCGCTGCCGTCGCTGATCCGCATCACGGTCACCCACCTGCCGCGCGCGTTCGCCGGGCTGGCCAGCGGCCTGGTCAACGCGACCCTGCAGCTCAGCGCGGCCCTGTCGGTCGCGATCATCGGGGGTCTCTTCTTCACCGTGGCCGGCGCGTACGGGTCGACCGCCGCCATCACCGCGGTCTCGCTCCTCATCGCCACGCTGCTGTTCGGCTCCGCCCTGCTGTCGCTGCGAACCGAACGGGTTCCGCTCGCTAGGCCCAATCCGGTGCCGGACGGGGGAGTGGGCTGGCGCCCTCCGGCCGGAGGCCGTCGAAGATGATCGTGAGGTAGCGCAGCCACAGATCCGCGGGGGCGCCGGGCAGGTTCTCGACGACGTGCACCGGGGCGCAGATCAGCAAGAACACGTCGGTGCCCGTGACGTCGTGGCGGAGAGCACCGCACCCACGTGCCCGGTCGACCAGCACGGTCACGTCCGCGTGCAGGCTGTTCCGGATTTCCGTGACCGTGGCGTCGCCGGCGCCGGCCGAGATGAGGAACGTCAGGTCGCGTTGCCGGCGGCGATCTCCTGCCACCGTCAAGAATTCCAGCAGCGCCGCGCCCGGGTCCGGGGCTTCGGCCAGCCGCTCCGCGACCTCCCTCAGTTCCGCCAGGTGGTTCGCCACGACCGCGACGATCAGCTCCTCCTTCGTCGCGAAATGACTGAACACGGTCCCCTTGGCGACCCCGGCGCGCCGGGCGATGTCCGAGACCGACGCCTCGATGCCCTTTTCGGCGAACTCGTCCTCGGCCGCGGCCAGAACGCGTTCACGGTTGCGCATCGCGTCGGAGCGCGGGCGACGGGCGGAAGACGACATCGCGTCATCCTAGCAACTTGACCCGCTGGTCATTTTATGTGTAGCGTCGATCCTAACTTGACCGATCGGTCATTTTATGGAGGACAGCATGAAGCTGCACGGCGCGACCGCGCTCGTCACCGGCGCGAACCGCGGACTCGGCCACCACCTCGCGAAGGAACTGCTGCGGCGGGGGGCGAAGGTCTATGCCACCGCACGCCGGCCCGAGCTGGTCGACCTCCCGGGCGCCGAGGTGCTGCGCCTCGACATCACCGATCAGGCGGCCGTGGACGCGGCGGCGTCGGCGGCCCCGGATGTGGACGTCCTGATCAACAACGCGGCCTTCACGGCCGGAGGCAACCTCACGACCGGCGATCTCGGTGCGATCAGGCAGGTGATGGACTCGAACTTCTACGGCACCCTGTCGATGATCCGGGCGTTCGCCCCGATCCTCGCCCGCAACGGCGGTGGCGCCATCCTCAACGTCCTCTCCGCGGTGGCGTGGACGACGGTCGACGGCAACACGTCCTATGCCGCCGCGAAGTCCGCCCAGTGGGGGTTGACCAACGGTGTCCGCGTGGAGCTCGAGCCGCAGGGCACCCTGGTGGCCGCGCTGGTTCCCGGCTTGATCGCGACCGAGACGCTGCGCGACTACGTGCGGGCGGCCGGGCTCGAGCTTCCCGAAGAGGTCATGCTCGACCCGGCCGCCCTCGCCCGGACGGCGCTCGACGGGCTCGAAGCCGGCGACATCGAGATCCTGGACCGCATCGGCGCCGAGGCGAAAGCGACCCTCACCGGTGCACCGCAGGCGTTCGATCTCGCCGCACTCGCCGGGTGACGCGGATCGGGCCGCTACGGGACGACCACCCGGACCCCGGGCAGTGCGATCCGCACCTCGACGTCCGGCGCGAGGCGGGCGACGGCGTCGGCGTAGTGGCGCGGATCCTGATCGCCCTTGGTGATCATGCGGTCGCCGAGGTAGCCGCTGTGGAAGGCGTAGTGGTGGGGGACGGCGAGTGCCGGCCGCAGCACGGCGGTCAGCTCGGCCGCCTGCTCGGCGTCCATCACCACTTGGGCCAGGTTCGCCGGTCGGATGCAGAGGCCGTTGGTGGGCAGGATCGTGAGGTCGACCGGTCCGAGGCGATCGGGGATCTCGTCGAGTTCGGGCACCCGCAGCGAGTCGCCGCCGAAGAACACGGTTCGGCCGCCGGCCTGGAGCACGAACGTCACCTCGTGGACGCCGTGCTCGCCGGGGGTGGCGGTGACCGTGAGGTCGCCGACCCGGGCGGACTCCCACGCCTCGATGGTGTGCAGGGTGGTGAATCCCTTGTCCTTCGCGAGGGCGGTGACGGTGCCCGGTCCGATGACCGGGGTGTCCGGGTCGAGGCCGCCGGCGAGGAGGGCGTCGAGGTCGCAGTGGTCGTAGTGCTCGTGGCTGATCACGACCGCGTCGAGCCGGCCGAATGCGGACACGGGCGCCGCGAGCCGCTCGCCTTGGTGGTACGTGGCCGTTTCGGTGAACCACGGGTCGGTGAGGATCCGCAGGTCGCCGAGCTCGATCAGCTGGCACGCGTGGGCGATCCGGGTGACCGCGAGGGAGGTGCTCATGTCGTGGTGCTCCTTTCCGGGAACGGTCAGAGGTCGGTGATGGCGCCGAGGAGCTCTTCGGGCGTCTCGACCTGCGGCAGGTGCCCGGACCGGGGCAGCACGGTGAACTTCGCCATCGGGATCGCCGCCGCGTAGGCCTTGCCGTACTCGGTGCTGACGATCCCGTCGCTCTCGCCCCAGATGACGTGGACGGGCAGGTCGCCGAGCGTGCGGAGCCGGTCCAGCAGGGTCGGATCGGACATGGCCGGCCCCGTGTACGAGATCAGCGCCTGGACGTCCGGGCCCGGTGCGGTCCCGCCGGCGGCGGGCGGCGCCGGGGCCTTGCTCGGGTCGTGGAAGGACAGTTTGCCCAGCTCGGCGGGTGTGAGACCGGCGACGCTGGTCACGGGGTGCCCCTCGACCTCGGCGCCGATTCCGTCGACGATCACCGCGCCGCTGACCCGGGGACTGCCGAGGAGCGCCATCTCGGCGGCCAGCCAGCCGCCGAACGAGTTGCCGATCACCGTGACGTCGCCGAGGCCGAGCTCGTCGAGCAGGTCGACGTAGGCCGCCGCGAGCGCCCGGGTGGAGTCCAGGCCCGCCACCCGGGGGGTGCCCGCGAAACCGGGGTGGGTCGGGGTCAGCACGCGAGCGTGGGTGCGCTGGGCGAGCAGCTCGGCGAAGCCGGTCACGGTCGCCGGGCCGCCCCCGCCGTGCAGGAGCAGAAAGGGGCGGGTGTGGTCGCGGTCCTCGACGGTGATCACACCGCCGCCGACGGGCGTGCTGACGGTGCGGGTGGGCCGGAGGCTGCCGGCGGGGACGGAGTTGCTCATGCGATCTCTCCTTCTCGGCTAAGCTGTGTAAACAACCTTATATAAACATGCTTAGTTTGCCAAGTGGGAGGGGCGCGAATGGTGGGTTACGCTGCGTCGGTGTCACCGTCGCTCCAGGAGATCGGGCTCGCTGTGAAGCGGCTGCAGTGGCGTCACCACCGCGAGGCCAACCGCAGGCTGGCCGAACACGGGCTTTCCCTGGTGCAGTGGGACGTTCTCCGGCACCTGCACCAGCAGCCGGACGCCACGCTGCACACCTTGGCGGAGCTGACCTTCCAGACCGACCAGTCGATGGGGGCCCTCGCCAAGCGCATGATCGAGCGGGGCTTGCTGAAGCGGGTGGACGGGCCCGGCCGGGCCACCCGCCACCACCTGACCGGCGATGGCGAGCGTGCCTTCGAGGCCGGATCGTCCGTCGTGGAATCCGTCATGGCCGAGACCATCGGCACGCTGACCGAGGCCGAGCAGGCTGTCCTGCACGAACTCCTGATCAGGGCCGCCTGGCCGCGCTGACGGTGCCGGGCCGCGGTCGCCGCGCCGGTATGGGTCGGCGCGCCGCCCGGTCGGGGCTCAGATCTGGTTCTCGCCGCCGTCGACGTACACGTTCGCGCCCAGCATGAAGCTGCTGTCGGGCGCGCACGACACTCTGGCCGCGTGGCGCGCACTGGGCAGGAGCACCTGCGCGAGCGCTTTCGGCGGGCCGTCGACGAGGGTGATCTGCCCACCGTCGCCGAGCCGGAGCTGATCGCCCGCTTCGTCATGACGATCGCGAACGGCCTGGCCGTGCAGGCGGCGGGCGGCGCGACCCGGGAGGAGCTGCAGCGGGTGGCGGAGCTCGCGCTGCGGAACTGGCCGCCGGCTTGAGCGAGGTGCTGCTCAGGCCGGCGGCCTTCGGCTGAGAATTCGGCTACGCCGGGCCGATCGCGCACACTGAATGCACGGCGGTCCCGAGCGCCTCGCGGTGCAGCGCGTCGAGCCGATCCAGGACCACCGCCGAACCGGTCGCCAAGACCAGCTGCACGGTGCACGGGGTCCGCTCGGCTCGGATGTCCACAGTGGACGCCAGTCGCGCGAGCAGGTCCGTGGTGAGCCGGTCGAGCCGCGTGCGGATCTCACCCAGGTCCGGGCGGGTGGTGGGGGCCTCGTCCGGGTGTGCCGTCCAGCGGGCGAAGAGCCCGCGCTGCACCACCTTGCTGGCGGTGATCTGGTCGCGGAAGAACGCCGCCGCCGCGTCCGGGTCCAGGCCGATGGCCGCGGCCTGGGCGCGCACCTGGTTCAGCACCTGCTCTTCGCGGGCGGGATCGTCGATCGGTGAGCCGGTGCCGAACTTGGCCGCGGCCACGTCGTCGCCGACGCGCAGGCGTTCGACGACGAGATCGGTCAGCGGGCCGAGGCTGCCGATCGCGCTGTTCGCCGAGAGCCCGGCGGGAACTTCGGCGGCCGTGGCCGTGGGGACGGTCAGCGTCATCGTGCCGGCGACCGTGAGTGCCGTGGCGGCGATGCCGCGGGCCACCTTCGTGCTCGTCCTCAACTGCTTGCCTCGCTTTCGTGGATGGGAAGGTAGGTGACGCCGGTGAGGTGCTCGGACGCCGCCCGCAGCCGCCGCCGCAGGCGGTCGTCGTGGGGCAGCGCGCTGGAGGTGACCAGCTCGGGGTAGCCCGTGCGCCCGCTTTCGCGCCCGCCCCCGGTCCGGGCGAGGCCCGGGTGCCCGGCCACCGCGATCGTCGGGCTCCCGGCAGCTCGCAGGCGGCGGTCGAGTTCGTGGGCGAACAGCAGGTTCGCCGGCTCGGCCCGGTTGCAGGCCGCCGTGAACCGGCAGGCGCGGCCGTGCTGGGCGGGGATGTCCTCGAACGACCAGCGTTGCCGTGTCACGGGTGCCCCTTCCGACTGTATGTAACGATCACTATAGCACTGTAAGATAGAACGTTCGGTCTTGACTTGGCGCGACCCGGCGGTCCACAGTGAGCGGGATAGAACGTTCGGTATCGCGGACTGGTCCGCGATCGTGAAGGGATTCCCGTCATGACCAAGCCTCTGTACCTCGGCATCGCCACCTCGACCGGCGACGGGCGCGCGGGAGGGCAGGCGCGGTCCGACGACGGCCTGCTCGACATTTCCCTGGCGATTCCCAAGGAAATGGGTGGCCCCGGCGGTGCGACCAACCCGGAGCAGCTGTTCGCGGCGGGCTGGGCCTCGTGCTTCCACTCGGCGCTGAAGGCCGTCGCGGCGCAGCGGAAGGTCAAGGTCACCGACTCCGCCGTCGTCGCGGAGGTGCAGGTGCACTCGACGCCCGAAGGCGGGTTCACCCTCGGCGCGGCGCTGCACGCCGAACTGTCCGGTGTGGACCAGGCGACCGCCGACCAGCTCGTCGAGGGCGCCCACGCGATCTGCCCGTACTCCAACGCGACGCGCGGCAACATCCCGGTGACCGTCGACGCGACCGTCGCCTGAGGCTCGCGGCCGGGTCGGTGGGGAACACCGGCCCGGCGCGGACCTATCATGGCCGGATGGTGAGGGACTCCGCAGCGACGGCTGCCGGCTTGAGCAGCCAAGAGGTCATCTTGAACGCGGCGCGCGCCCTCGTCGGGGAAAAAGGCTATGACGGCATGGCCATTTCGGACTTGAGTGCCCAGTCCGGACTGCCGCCGAGCTCGATCTACTACCACTTCGGCAACAAGCTCGGCGTCCTGGCGGCGCTGCTGGAGCGGACTTTCGACGAGCTGCACGCGTTGTTCCCGAACCCGTCGTCCTTCGACGAGCTGGCGCCGCTCGACCGCCTCGAGGCGTGGTTCTCCGCGGCCTGCGATTCCCTCGACCGCCGGCCGGACTACCTGCAGCTGCTCGTCGCCATCAGTGTCGGCCCGCAGAAGGACGCCGAGGCGGTGCGGGCGACCGTGCGCCGCATCCGCGACTACGCTCACGCTTCCTGGGTCGCCGCGCTCACCCCGATCTTCGCCCCCAACGGCGGTAAGAACAACGAAGCCCTCGTCCAGGAGCTGGCGATCCTCGGGCGTGCCTTGACGGACGGGCTTTCGGTGACCAACAGCTTCGACGGCGCGAGCTACAGCTCGCAGGTCGCCCCCTTCGTCACCCTGATCCGCGGCCTGGCGGACCAGCGGGCGGCCAAGCGCAAGCGCTGACCTCTTCCCGATCGTCCTTGATAACGCCGCCGCCCGTTGTATAGTGAGCGCTACATACAACGAATGGGGCGGCACAGTGACGAGCACTCTGGATGTCGGTGACGCCCGGCTGGCCTACACCGAGGCCGGTTCGGGCAGCCCGGTCGTGTGGCTGCACGGCTCGGGGCCGGGCGCCACCGGGATGAGCAACTTCGGCGGCAACCTGGCCGCCTTCGCCGACCACCGGAACATCGTGGTCGACCTGCCGGGCTGGGGCGAGTCCCCGCGGCCCGAGACGGACGAGCCGCTGATCTTCCACGCCGCCGATCGCGTGTGCCGCGCGATGACGGCGCTCGGGATCGAGCGGGCCCACCTGGTCGGCAACTCCTACGGCGGCGCCGTGGCCATGCGGATCGCGATGCGGCACCCGGAGCGCGTGGACCGGCTCGTGCTCATGGCGCCGGGCGGGGTCCTGCCGGCCGACGCGCCGCCCTGGCCCGTCGGCCTCGAACGCCTTTTCGGTTACATGGCCGCGGAAAAGCCTTCGCGCGACGCGATGGCCGAGTTCGTGCGCCTGATGGTGTACGACGAGTCGCTGGCGACCGAAGCGCTCGTCGACGAGCGGTACGAATCGAGCCTGCGCGCGCACCCCGAGCTGCCGATCCCGCCGAACTTCGGCGACCTGACCCCCGACCTGGGCCGGATCGCCGCCCCCACGTTGCTCGTGTGGGGCCGGGAGGACCAGACCGTGCCGCTGACCTGGGCGCCCACGATCCTCGACGGCATCCCGAACGCGGAGCTGCGCGTGCTGTCGCACTGCCGGCACTGGGTCCAGTACGAGCGCGCGCCCGAGTTCAACCACATCGTCCGCGAGTTCCTGCAGGGCGGCGCGGCCGCCGCGGCGGAGGGATGACACCGTGGGAATCAGGAAGCTGGGCTACGTCGGCCTCGAGGTCACCGACGTCGACGCGTGGACGGACCTGCTCGTGCGCACGCTGGGCGTCGGCGTCACCCACGCCAAGTCCGGTACGGACGAGGTCGTCCTCGCCGAGCTCGACGAGTTCAAGTACCGTCTCGCCCTTCATCCGTCCACTGTGGACCGTCCGCGTGAGCTGGGCTGGATCGTCGACTCGCCCCGCGAGCTCGACCGGCTGACCCGGCGGCTCACCGACGCCGGGTTCACCGTCTCCGACGCGACCGCGGAGGAGGCCGAACTACGCGGCGCCACGCAGCTGCGCTGGTTCACTGACCCGGTCGGCTACCGCGTGGAGCTGGCGGTCGGGGAAGCCAAGGTGCGCCTCGGCGTCGACCGTCCCGTCGGTGGCCCCGGCGTCACCGGCTTGGGGCACTTCGTGCTCGCCAGCCCGAAGCTCGAGGAACTGCGCGAACTGTACGAGTCGGTGCTCGAATTCAAGCTGACCGACTACCGCGCGCCCGGCCTGTTCTTCTTCCGCTGCAACCGGACCCATCACAGCATCGCGCTCGCCAACGCCGAAACCGCGTCGATCCACCACCTCGAGCTCGAACACGGCTCGATCGACGACGTCGGGCGGGCCTACGACCGGGCCCAGGCCAACGCCGTGCCGATCTCGATCAGCCTGGGGCGGCACATGAACGACAAGGCGATCTCCTTCTACGTCCGCAACCCCAGCGGCTTCCACCTGGAGATCGGCTGCGGCGGCATCGAAGTCGGCGACGACTGGGTGCCGCACGACTTCGGGCGCTCGGACGAGTGGGGGCACCACCACGCGGACGCCAACCCGTTCGCCGCGCCGAAGTCCTGAGCCTCGCGGGCGGCCTTCAGCTCATCGGCAACGGCGTCGCGGAGAAGACGCCGTCGGGGTCGACGGCGGCCTTGACGCGCCGCAGCCGCGGCAGGTTGTCGCCGTAGGCGTGGGGGATCTGGTCGGTCGCGTCCGGGCCGAGCAGGTTGGCGTACCCGCCGGGGAAAGCGTGCCCGGCTAGCTCAGCCGACGCCGCGTCCGCCCAGCCTCCGGTGTCCTCCCCGATGGCGAGGATCTCGGCCATCAGGTGCGGCCGGCGAAGGCCGAACGCGGTGTCGGCGGCGTCGACCCTCGCCGCGGTGCCGTGGAAGTGGTGCAGGCTGATCCCCGACAGCGGCGTCGGCAGCCGGCCGCCGAACCGCTCGACGACGTCGATGACGTCCTCGTCGAGCCCGGGCACCGAGCGGGTCCGGATGGTGACGTGCCTGCCGTCGGGGAACATCGCGTCCCGCCCGGCGATCGCGCTCGCGTGGGGAACGGTGGCCAGCTGGGCGAGCAGGGGGTCGCCGAGGCGGGTCAGCGCCGCCACCGGCCCCGCGGGGTCCTCGCCGGTGGCGACGTCGCCGGCCCAGGTCGGCAGCACGAGCAGCGCGGGCGAACCGTCCGGTGCGGCGATCGCGCCGGTTTGGATCGTCAGGTCGTCGGCTGCCCCGTGCTGCGCCTCGCGCACCCGCGCCAGCACCTGCCCGGCCTGGTGCCAGGGGTAGCGCACCAGGCCGGTCACCACCGCCGGCACGGCGTGCAGCCGGACGGTCATCGACGTGACGACGCCGAAGTTGCCCCCTCCGCCGCGCAGGGCCCACAGCAGGTCCGGGTCGTGCCGGGAGTCCGTGCGCACGACCGATCCGTCGGCCGTGACGACTTCGGCGGCCAGCAGGTTGTCCGCGGCGAGGCCGATCCGCCCGGCCAGCGGCCCGTAGCCGCCGCCCAGGGTGAGCCCGGCGACCCCGACCGTGCCGATGGTGCCGGTCGCGGCGACCAAACCGTGCTCGCCGGCCGCGGCCAGCAGGTGGTTGGCGGACGCGCCGCCCCCGACCTCGGCGGACCGGGTGGCGGGATCGACGCGGACCCCGCTCAACGGCCGCACATCCAGGGTCAGGCCCCCGTCGGTCAGTGCGCGACCGGCCCAGTCGTGGCCGCGGGAGCGGACGGAGAGCGGCAGGCCGAACTCGCGGGCGGTACGCACACCGAGCACCACGTCGACGGTGGAGGTGCAGGTCAGCACGAGGGCGGGCCGGTGTGTCACGGCGCCGTTCCACAAGGCGACGCTGTCGGCGTAGCCCGGGCCGGACGAGTGCACTTGGCGGTCCGGCACCCAGGTGCGCAGCGCGCGGTGGGCGTCGGCGAGCGAACGGGCGTGGTCGCGGGTGTGGGGCATGGGCGTCCTTCGTCGAGGCAGGGGAGTACCGAACGTTCTCCTCTTTGAATGTAGCGTTCACTCCAACCGCGCGCTATTCCGCGACAATGTGACTTGGCGTAGTGATACCGACCGTTCTATCTGCTAAGCTTGAAAGATGGTGCGCAACGCTCGTGGTCAGGTTTCCGAAGCGCGGTCGAGGCTGCTCGCGACGGCCACGCGGATCTTCTACGCCGAGGGCCTGCACTCGGTGGGGATCGACCGGATCGTCGCGGAAGCACAGGTCACCCGCGCCACGTTGTACCGGCACTTCCCCAGCAAGGACGACCTCGTCGTCGCCTACCTGGAGGGTGTCCACGAGATGGAGCGCGAAGGGATCGACAAGGCTGTCGCCGGTGGCCTGCCGGCGGCCGACGGCCTGCGGGCGATCGCCAAGTCGATCGCCGAGGGCATCGGGTCGGCCCACTTCCGGGGCTGCGCGTTCCTCAACGCGGTGGCGGAGTACCCAGACCCCGCTCACCCCGTGCACCGGGCCGTCCTCGCGCATCGCGAGTGGTTCTTCCGCACGGTCACCGATCGGCTCGCGCAGGTGGGCGAGGCTCCGCCGGAGCCGGCGGGGCGGCACTTCGTGATGCTGCGCGACGGCGCGATGGCGGCGGGCTGCCTGGCGGATCCCGCCGAAGTCTGCGACACGTTCCGCCAGGGGGTCGACGGGATCCTGGAACACCGCCTCGCCTCCGTGGGGAAGTGACCCCGCTTCCGGGGTAGAACGTTCGGTCTTGACGAGGGTTGGGATCGTCACTACGGTGGGTTGTGTATTGATCGCTCCATACAAGGAGTGATCCGGGCGCCGCGTGTCCACCGAAGGAGACCCCCGTGAGTACTGCCTCCAGTGCCCTCGCACCGTCGCTGCGGCGGTTGTACTTCACCCGCTTCGCCTTCGCCCTCGTCTGGGCCGCGGCGTCCTCCGCGTGTGGGGGAGCTGGGCCATCGTCTCGGGCCTGGCGCACCGCGGCCGCCTGGTGGTGAAGTCCACCTCGAGCCGCCGCCCGAGGTGCCCCGGCAACATCGTGCTGAAAGCGCTTCCGGCCGTGATGATCGTGGCGTCGCTGGGTTTGCTGGTCTTCCTTTTCACTGCCGGCCGGCGCAACCCGCTGACGATCGCCCTGGGCGCCACGACGGTCGTCGGGACGCTCGGGATGATGGCCGGCGGCGGGGGCAAGGGCGGTGGCGCCAAGCGCGCCGAGATGGACGAGGACCGCGAGGACTACCTCCGCTACCTCGGGCAGATGCGTGACCGCGCGCGGGAGGCGATGGTCGACCAGCGCGCTGCCCTGGAGTGGGTGCACCCGGAACCGCAGTCGCTGTGGTCGCTGGGGGCGAGCCGCCGGATGTGGGAGCGGCGGCAGAACCACTCGGACTTCCTGCACCTGCGCGTGGGACGGAGTTCGCACCGGCTGGCCACGCGGCTCGTGCCGCCGCAGACGGGGCCGGTGGACGAGCTGGAGCCGATGTCGACCTTGGCGTTGCGCCGGTTCGTGCGGGCGCATTCGATCGTGCCGGACCTGCCGGCGCAGATCGCGTTGCGGGGCTTCGCCGCGGTGTGCCTGCAGGGTGGAGCTGGACATCGAAGCCGCCGCCGAGGGCATGCGTCCGCACAAGTTGTGAGCGCCAGACACGTGTCCATCGCGGAACCGTACTGACGCCCCGCGGTCTCGCCCATGGTCACGCGGTCGGCCGCCACCGCGGTCTCGGTGCTCGCCCGGTTCCGCGACTGGAATCTGCCGGGCTCGACGACCACCACGGGCACGTTCCACGGCCGCAATTCCTGCCGCAGCGTGGCGCTGGGCCGGGTGCTGGCGGATCGGGCCATGGATGTGGTGCTGGCCAGGAGTCTCGGCTCGCCGCGCCGCCTGCCGGACTGATCTCCTCCGGGCCTCGCCGAGCGAGACGGTGCGGCAACGGCGAGTCAGCGGTAGCCAACGGATCGGCCGAGTTGTAGAGTGAGCGCTACATACAGAGCTTCCCCGGGGGGACGTAACCGGCCGCCGCAACGAAGCGAGGTTTCCCTTGAACGTCCTTGAACAGGTGAAGAACTCACCGATGAGCCGCGCTCAGGTGAGAGCGGTCGTGCTGTGCCTCGTGATCAACCTGATCGACGGGTTCGACCTCCTGGTCACCTCCTACGTCGGCCCGGCGATCACCCGGCAGTGGAGCTTGTCCCCGTCGGCGGTGGGCGTGCTGCTCAGCGGCGGGCTGGCCGGCATGGCCGTCGGCGGGCTCTTCCTCGCCCCGCTGGCCGACCGCGTCGGCCGCCGCCGGCTCACCCTCGGCTGTCTCGCCCTGGCTTCGCTGGGCATGCTCGCCGCCGCGGCGGCGCAGGACTTCGGCCAGCTGCTCGCCTGCCGGGTGGTGACGGGAGCGGCCGTGGGTGCGATGGCGGCCAGCCTGCCGGTGCTCACCTCCGAGTACGCGAACCACCGGCGCCGGGGGCTGGTGGTCGCGCTGATCACCACCGGCTACGGCCTGGGTTCGGTGATCGCCGGAATCGCGTCGAGCGTGCTGCTGGGCGCGTTCGGCTGGCGCTCGGTCTTCGTGTTCGGCGCCCTCGTCACGGCGCTCCTCTTCGCTGTGGCACTGCGATTCCTGCCGGAGTCGATGGACTTCCTCGTCGCCCGGCGTCCCCGCCAGGCACTGGACAAGCTCAACCGGATCCTCGTCTCGATGGGCCGCACTCCGGTCGACGAGCTGCCCGCGGCGCCGTCGGCGGCCGCGACGCGCAAGGTGGTCCTCGACTCGCTGTTCCGCGGGCGCAACGCGGTGCGGACCGTGCTGGTCTGGGTGGCTTTCGTCTCCGCGCAGCTGATGTTCTACTTCGCCAGTTCGTGGACGCCCAGCCTGCTGCTGAACGCCGGGATGTCCAGCGGCCAGGGCATCAGCGGCGGTGTCCTCCTGAGCCTCGGCGGCGTGACGGGCGCGGTCCTGCTGGGACTGCTGGTGTCCCGGTTCGGCCCGCGCCGGCTGACCGCCGCCTACTTCGGCATCGGCGCCCTCGCCCTCATCCTGTTCTCCTTCTCGCTCGGCACGCTGGCGGTCGCCCTGGTCGTGGCGGTGCTCGTCGGGTTGTTCCTCAACGGGACGGTCACCGGGATCAACGTCATCGTGCCGAGCCTGTACCCGGCCGAAGCCCGCGCGACCGCCCTCGGCATGGCGGTCGCGGTGAGCCGGCTCGGTGCCGTCCTGGCCCCGCTGCTCGCCGGGTTCCTGCTGCAGGCGGGCTGGGCGCCGGCCTCGATGTTCCGCTTCTTCGCGATCCCCGGTGTCCTCGGTGCCGTCGCGACGCTCCTGCTCGCCCGGTTCGGCCGGGTGCGCGAGAACGAACCCGCTCGAGCCGTCGCGCGGCTGCCGTGACGGGGCTCCCGACGTACGATCCACAACGGAGGACGAACGTGCCTGCCCTGGTGTTGCTGCACGGCGGCGGGCCCGGCGTGGACGCCGCGAGCAACTGGGCGAGCGTGCGGGCCGGGTTCGACGGTGAGTTCCGCTGCCTGGCCCCCGACCTGCTCGGCTTCGGCACGCAGCTCGCCGGGTCGGGCGGGATCGAGGGACCGCGGGCGTGGGCGCTCGTCCGTGCCCGGCAGGTCCTCGACCTCCTCGACCGCCACGGGCTGGACCGCGTGCACCTGGTCGGCAACTCGGCCGCGGGCGGTGCCGCGGCGCTGGCCCTGCTGTCCGTGGCACCCGATCGGGTCGGCCGCGTGGTCGTCATGGGCGGGGCGGGCACGGGACCGTCGCCCACGACGGTTCCCTTCTACGACAACCCGACCCGGAGGTCCATGCGGGCCACCCTCGGCCGGCTGGTCGCCGACGAGAGCGTCCACGAAGGACTCCTGGACGAACTGACCGGGCTTCGGCTGGAGCAAGCACTCCGCCCCGGCGCGGAGGCGGCGTTCCGGTCGATGTTCGCCGACGTCGTGGGCGGCCCGCCGCCGGTCGACCTCACCAAGATCACCACCCCGGTCCTCGCCCTGCACGGCGAGCGCGACCGGGTCCAGCCGATCGAGGTCTCCGAGCGCCTCGCCGACGCCCTGCCGCACGGTCGCCTGCACGTCGTGGCGGGCGCCGGGCACTGGATCCACGTCGACCGGCCGGACGAGTTCACCAAGCTGGCAGGGGAGTTCCTGAGCGCATGACCGGAATCCTGATCGTCGGCGCCGGCCCCGCCGGCCTGACCCTCGCCATCGACCTCGCGCAGCGCGGCGTGCCCTGCCACGTCGTCGAGGCCACTGACGAGCGGCCCGTCAACCCCCGGTGCAACACGACGTCCGCGCGGTCGATGGAGATCTTCCGGCGGCTCGGGCTGGCGGACGAGATCCGCCGGGCCGGGCTGCCCGGGGACTACCCGACGTCGATCCGGTACCGGACGACAGTGGACGGTGAGGAGATCTTCCGGATCGACCTGCCGTCCGCGCACGACGTCCTGGCCGGCGTCGGCAAGGACGGCTGGCCCACCCCGGAGCCGCAGCACCGGATCTCCCAGCTGTACCTCGAACCCATCCTCGAGCAGCACGCGCGCAAGCTCCCCGGCCTGACCTTCGAGCGCGGCACCCGCCTGGTCGAACTCCGGCAGCACGACGACCACGTCGAAGCGGTCCTGGAGACCGCCGGAGCCCGGCGCACGCAGCGCTACGCGTACGTGGCCGGCTGCGACGGCGCCCACAGCACCGTCCGCCGGGAGCTGGGCATCAAGTACGAGGGCGTCGACGCGATCCAGCGGTTCGTGTCGACCTTCGTCCGCTCGCCCGAGCTGGGCCGGCTCGCCGCGAAAGACCGGGCCTGGACGTACTGGACGTACGGCCGCCGGATCGCGTCGCTGATCGCCATCGACGGGGAGTCGTTGTGGCTCAACCACGTCGCGTTCGCCCCGGACCACGACACCGAGGGCGAAGACCCGGAACAGCTGCTGCGGGAGTCGGTGGGCCGGCCGGTCGAGCACGAGGTGCTCGGCGTGGTCCGCTGGACCGGACGGCGGCTGGTCGCCCGGCGGTACCGCGCCGGTCGCGTGTTCCTGGCCGGCGACGCCGCCCACATCTGGATCCCCGTCGGGGGATTCGGCATGAACGCGGGCATCCAGGACGCGGCGACCCTGGCGTGGATGCTCGCGGCCGTCCACCACGGCTGGGCCCCGCCGGAGCTGCTGGACGCCTACGAACTCGAGCGCAAGCCGGTCGGTGAGCAGTTCGCCGCCGCGGTGGGCGCGCAGGCCCGGACGTCGTTCGCGGACGTCTCGCCGGACATCCACCTGGCCGGGCCCGGAGGCGAGCGGGCCCGGGCGGAGTTCGCCGAGCGGCTGGCCGAAACCGAGCCACGGCGGTATTCCCCCGACGGCTTCAGCTTCGGCTACCACTACGCGGGCTCGCCGCTGGTGGTCGGCGGCGAAGACCACGCCGACATCACCATGGGCGGCTACCAGGATCGCGCGCGGCCCGGGTTCCGGCTGCCGCACGTGTGGCTCGACGATGGTCGGCCGGTGTTCGACGTGCTCGGCTCCGGCTTCACCCTGCTGCGCACGGACCCGGGCATCGCCATCACGCCGTGGACCCTCGCCGCCCGCGAGCTCGGGATCCCGCTCACCGTCGTCGACCTGCCGGCCCGGTGGTCCGCGGAGCTGCTGCTCGTGCGTCCCGACCAGCACGTCGCCTGGATGGGCGGCGCCGACGCGCGGCCGGCCGAACTCCTCGGCACAGTCACCGCCCGCCGTCGATAACGGACACCAGGAGAAGACAAATGCCATACGCACTGGGCATCGACGTCGGCGGCACGTTCACCGACGCGGTCGCCTCCGACGGCGCCGGCCGGATCGTGTCGGCCAAGACGCCGACGACCCCGCCGAACCGCGAAGCCGGGGTCATGCGCGCGATCGAGGACCTCGCCGCCGAACTCGGCATCGGCGTCGGCGAACTGCTTTCGCAGACCGACTACATCGCCCACGGCACGACCGCCTCGATCAACGCGCTGGTCCAGAGGCAGGTCGCCGACGTCGGGCTGATCGCCACCAAGGGCCACCGGGACGCGATCTACATCATGAACGCCGAGGGCCGCACCCTCGGCCGCTCGGCCCACGAAATCCAGGACACGCTCCGGCAGCGCAAACCCGCGCCGCTGCTGCCGAAGTACCGGGCACTGGAGGTCACCGAGCGGATCGACCACGCCGGGAGGGTCCTGGTGCCGCTGGACGAAGCCGAGGTCCGTCGCGTCGCACAGTCCCTTGTGGACGAAGGTGTCGAGGCGATCGCGGTCTGCCTGCTGTGGTCGTTCAAGAACGGCGTCCACGAGCAGCGCGTGCGGGAACTGATCCACGAGATCGCCCCGGACATGTACGTCACGCTGTCCTCGGAGGTCAGTCCCCGCATCCGCGAGTTCGCGCGCACGTCGACGACGATCATGAACGCCCAGGTGGGTCCCCGCTTGCGGACCTACCTGCTGCCGCTGCAGAAGCACCTGGAGGAGAACGGCCTCAAAGGACCGTTGCTGGTGATGCAGAGCGAGGGCGGCACGATCACCGCCGACCGCGCGCCGGAGCACGCCATCACGACCGTGGGGTCGGTGCTGTCCGGAGGCGTCGTCGGCGGGATGCGGCTGGCCGGGCAGCTGGGCCACCGCAACGTCATCACCACCGACGTCGGCGGCACGACGTTCCTCGCGGGGCTGATCGTCGACGGCGAGCCGGTGATGGCGCCGGGGTCCATCGTGAACCAGTTCCCGATCAACGCGGCGACGATCCGCGTGCACACCATCGGATCCGGCGGTGGCGCGCTCGCGTCCGTGGACGAAGGCGGGAACCTGCGGCTCGGTCCGCAGAGCGCCGAAGCCGTCCCCGGCCCGGCTTGCTACGGCAACGGCGGCACGCGGCCCACGAACACCGACGCCAACCTCGTGCTCGGCATCCTGAGCGAGCGCGGCCTGCTCGGCGGCCGCAAGCCGCTGCGCCTGGACCTGGCGCGGGAGGCGATCCGGGTCCACGTGGCCGAGCCGCTGGGGCTGACGGTCGAGGAGGCCGCCATCGCGATCCACGAGGTGCAGAACGCGCAGGCGGGTGACCTCCTGCGCCGCGCGGTCGTCCAGGCCGGGTACGACCCGCGGGACTTCGTCGCCTACGCCTTCGGCGGCGCCGGTCCCGCGCACTGCGCCGGGTACTGCCAGGACCTGGGTGTGCGGGAGGTCGTCGTGCCGCTCGGGCCGGTGGCGTCGGCGTTCTCGGCGTACGGGCTGGCGGCGTCGGACGTCGCGTTGAGCGCGGAACTGTCGGACCCGTCGGCGTTCCCGGTCGGCCACACGGTGCTCGAGTCGCACTTCGCGCGGCTGGAGGCCGATCTGCAGCGCGCGCTCGACCGGCAGAAGGTGAAGTTCCACGACGTGACGCTGCACCGCGAGATCGACCTCCGCTACTCGATGCAGGTCACCGAGCTCGCGACGGCCGTGCCGGACGCGAAGTTCACCGAGCGCACCGGCGAGGAGATCCTCGAGCGCTTCGAAGAGCAGTACGAGCGCATCAACGGCAGTGGCGCCGGGTACCGCGAGGCGGGGGTGCAGGCGATCACCTACCGCGTCCGCGCGAAGGCCGGTCTCGGCTTCCCGGTCGCGCTGCCGGAAATCCCGGCGGCCGAGGGACCCGACCCGCGTGCGGCGCTGCTCGGGGAACGCTCGGTCTGCCTCGATTCGCAGCTCGGTTACGTGATGACCCCTGTCTACGACTACGCGCGGCTGCGGGCGGGCCACGAGCTCGCCGGCCCGGCGATCGTCGACGTCCCGACCACCGTGGTCGTGGTCCCGGCCGGGGTCACCGGCCGCGTCGACCACCTCGGCAACCTCGTGCTGCGCTACCAGTGAGGACACCATGACTTCCCGAATCCCCGGAGCGGACGAGTTCACCAGCCGCCCGATGCCCCGCGAGGAACTGCTGCGGCAGATCTCGCCGTCCCTGCCGCTGCACCAGGTGGACGACGGTGAGGTCGACGCCCTGACCTACGAAGTCGTCCGGCACCGGCTCTGGGCGATCACCCAGGAGATGGGGGAGACGCTGCGGCGCATGTCGGGCTCGCACGTCGTCACCGAGTCCAACGACTTCAACTTCTCCATCTGCGACGAGCTCGGCGAGCAGGTCCAGGTCGGCACCTACAACATCGGCCTGATCGGGTCGATGGACCTGGCCATCACCTGGACGTTGCGCCACCGCGGCGACAACCCCGGCATCGCCGAGGGCGACATGTTCCTGTGCAACGACCCGTGGATCGGCGGCGGGCTGCACCAGAACGACGCCGCGGTCCTCGCGCCGATCTTCCACGACGGCAAGCTGTTCGGCTGGACGACGGCCATCGCCCACCAGGTCGACCTCGGCGGCCCGCGGCCGGGCTCGTTCAGCCCGTCCGCCCACGACGTCTTCGGCGAAGCCGTGCCGACGCCGCCGATGAAGGTGGTGCGCGGCGGCGTGCTGCAGCGCGACGTCGCCGACGCGTGGGTCCGCCGGTCGCGGTTGCCGCACCTGGTGGGGCTGGACCTGCGCGCCAAGATCGCGGCCAACAAGAACGCGGCCGAGCAGATCCTGCGGCTCATCACCAAGTACGGCGCCGGCACGGTCAAGACGGTGATGCGCCGGATGATGGACGACGCCGAACGCCGGCTGCGCGCCAAGCTCGAAAAGCTGCCCGACGGAACCTGGTCCGCGGTCGGCTACCAGGAGCAGTCCCGGACCGGCGACCGCGGCCTGCACGCCATCAAGGTCGCGATGACCAAGGAAGCCGGCAAGCTCGTCTTCGACTTCCGCGGCACCGCCGGGCAGACCGGCATCATCAACTGTCCCTACCCGGGGCTGCGCGCCGGGATCGTGTTCACGATGCTTCCGTTGCTGGCGGGGGACATCCCGTGGGCCGCGGGTGGGCTGATGCGCTGCTTCGAGATCATCACCGACGAGGACACCATCACCAACGCGTCCTTCCCCGCCGCGGTCGGCAAGGGCCCGTTCGGGCCGGCGTGGGGCTCCGGCAACCTGGTCGCCGAAGTGCTCGCGAAGATGCTCGACGCCGAACCGGACCACCGTGCCGACGTGCAGTCCATCTGCAACGGCACCACGGACCTCTGCGTGGTGTCCGGTGTGGACACCCGCGGCGGCGGCAGCAAGGGTTTCGTGTCCCCGGTCTTCGACGTCATGGCCGGCGGCTACGGGGCGCAGGTGCACCACGACGGCGTCGACACCGGCGGCCGGCTCATCATCCCTTCCGCGCGGGCACCGGACGTCGAAATGACCGAGTACCTCTACCCGCTGGTCGCCCTGTGGCGCCGGGAGCAGACGGACTCCGGCGGACCGGGGCGGCAGCGGGGCGGGATGAGCGGCTCGGTCTGCTACGTCCAGCACCCCGACCAGCACGGGACGTTGTCGTTGGTCGTGTCCGGCACCGGCAAGGTCGCGAACCAGAACGTCGGCCTGGCCGGCGGTTATCCGGGCAACTCCCAGCTCGACCTGGTCGTGCGGGGGGTGCACCGACCCCAGCTCGCCCAGGCGGTCACCATCCCCGGCCACCTGGGCGAGCTGGGCGGGGAGATCGAGGTGCTGCCGTGCGAGGGGGAGTCGGACCTCGGTCCCGGTGACGCGCTTTACCTGCACTGGCAGGCCGGAGGCGGCTACGGCGACCCGCTGCTGCGGTCGCCGGAAAGCGTGCGCGAAGACGTGCAGCAGGTGCGAGTGTCGTCCGATGCCGCACGGGACGTCTACGGCGTCGTGCTCCGCGACGGCGAAGTGGATGTGACCGCGACGGACGGGGCCCGTGAGAAGCTGCGACGCCGTCGTTCGCCGGGCGCCGCGCTCAAGCCGATCGGCACACCGGACTTGGGCGAGGTGCGCCGGCTCGACGACAACCTCGCGGTACTCGGGAGTGGCATGGTGGCTTGCGTCCACTGTGGAACCGAGATCGGGCCGCTGGACGGGGGCGCGTTCGTCGCCGGGCTCACCCGCCGGGACGCGGCGCCGACCGAAGCGGGCCCGCACATCTGGCACGACCCGCTCGAGTACGTCGACGCGGAGATCGTCTTCCGTCAGCTCTGCTGTCCCGGCTGCCTGACCGCGGTCCACTCCCGCGTCGTGCCGGTGGACCATCCGTTGCCCGCCGATGAGTACCGGACCTGGACGTAAGACTCTGGATAGAACGATCTGTCTTGACATCGCGCGACGGGGTTGGCAAGCTGAGATGAGATAGAACGTTCGGTCTTGTAAAGGGGAAATGGTGACTACTGTCGACTCGCCCGCCGTAGGTGGGTTCGCTCCGGCGCTGCGCCGGTTGTACTTCGTGCGGTTCGCGTTCGCCATCGTGTGGGCGGTCCTGGTGTTCCTGACGACCAAGTCGGGGCTGGGGGCGGTCGGCATCGTCCTGGCCGTGCTCTACCCGCTGTTCGACGTCGGTTCGGCCATTGTGGACGCTCGCTCGGCGAAGAGCGGCGGATCGGTGACCGCGCTGTACGTGAACATGGCGATCAGCCTGCTCGCGGCCATCGGGATCGGCGTCGCGTCCGCGTCCGGTGTGGCGGGCGTGTTGCGGGTGTGGGGTGTCTGGGCGATCGTGGCCGGCGTGGTCCAGCTGATCGTCGGCGTCCGCCGCCGCAAGATGGGCGGCCAGTGGCCGATGATGCTCAGCGGCGGCATCTCCGTGCTGGCCGGCGCCAACTTCGTCATCGGCGCCTCCGCGGCCGACCCGTCGCTGGCCAATGTGGCCGGCTACGCCGTCCTCGGCGGCATCTTCTTCCTCGTCTCGGCGATCCGGCTCGGCCGCGCCGCCAAGGGGAACTGACGTGACCGGCTACGACGTCGTCGTCATCGGCGCGGGCCCGGTCGGCGAGAACGCGGCCGACCGGATCGTCCAGGGCGGGCTGACCGCCGCCATCGTAGAGCGGGAACTGGTCGGCGGCGAGTGCTCCTACTGGGCGTGCATGCCGACCAAGGCGTTGCTGCGCAGCGGGGCGGCGCTGCGCGCGGCCCGGCAGGTGCCCGGCGCGCGGGAAGCCGTGACCGGCGAGCTGGACGTGGCGGCCGTGCTGCGGCGCCGCGACTCCTTCGCCTCGGACTGGAACGACGAGGGGCAGGTGTCCTGGCTCGAATCGGCGGGTATTCCGCTGTACCGCGGGCACGGCCGGCTCGCCGGGGCCCGGGTCGTCGAGGTGACCGGTGCCGACGGCACCACCACGACGCTGACCGCGCGGCACGCGGTGATCGTCGCGACGGGCAGCAGTGCGCTGGTCCCGGACATCGAAGGCCTCCGCGACGCGAAGCCGTGGACGAGCCGCGAAACCGTTGCGGCGAAGGAGGTTCCGGCTCGGCTCGCCGTCATCGGCGGCGGAGTGGTGGCCTCGGAGATGGCGACCGCGTTCAGCGAACTGGGGTCGTCGGTGACGATGCTGGCCCGCGACGGTGTGCTGCACATGCAAGAGCCGTTCGTCGGTGAGCAGGTGGCAGCCTCATTGCAGGACAAGGGAGTTGCGGTCCGCATCGGCGCCGAAGCGGGGTCCGTCAAGCGCAACGCCGACGGCACGGTGTCCATCACGCTCACCGACGGCGAGCAGGTCGAAGCCGACGAACTGCTCGTCGCGATCGGCCGCACGCCGAACACCCAGGACCTCGGCCTGGAGAACATCGGCTTGACACCGGGGGCTTGGCTGACGGTCGACGACACGATGCGGGTCAACGACTGGCTCTACGCGGCCGGCGACGTCAACCGGCGTGTTCTCCTGACGCACCAAGGCAAGTACCAGGCCCGCGCGGTCGGCGACGTCATCGTCGCCCGCGCGAAGGACGAGCCCGTGGACGACGCCCCCTGGGGCCGCCACGCGGCGACCGCCGACGAGCGCGCGGTCCCGCAGGTCGTCTTCACCGACCCCGAGGTCGCTTCGGTGGGGCTCACCGCCGCCAACGCCGAGGCGGCCGGGCTGCGCATCCGGGTCGTGGACTACGACCTGGCCGCCACCGCCGGATCCGCCCTGCACGCCGAGGGCTACCGCGGGCACGCCCGGATGGTCGTCGACGAGGGCCGCAAGGTGATCGTCGGCTTCACCCTCGTCGGACCTGACGTCGCGGAGATGATCCACGCGGCGACCATCGCGGTCGCCGGCGAGGTGCCGATCGACCGGCTCTGGCACGCGGTCCCGGCTTTCCCCACCGTCAGCGAGGTGTGGCTGCGGCTGCTCGAAGCCCACGGCCGCTGACCCACCCGGCCGGCGCCCCGGCCCCGCCGCGATCCGGCGGGGCCGGGCACCGGCACGCCGTTCTTCGTCAAGGGCTCGGTGAAGAGGCACCATCGAGGTGTCCGCACTCGGCGCAACCTGGCGGAGTTCGGGGTGATCGAGCGGGTCGAGGCACCGGACGACGGTGCGGCGGAGAGCCGGTTGACCTTCGATCGGGGCGCTCGCCGGCCGCCACATCCGATCGCGGTGGACCGGAAGTTCAGGGCACGGTGCGAGGTCGGAGCGCCGACGGCTCGCCCCGCTTCAGGGCTTCGACGTGCTCGGCGAGGGCGAAGGCGTCGCTGAGGGTGGCGCCCGTGTCGAGCCGGTCGATGATCGCGGTTTCGGTCTTCTTGATGGCGTGGGCGGCGGTGAGCAGGTCGCGGATCCGGTCCGGGGCCACCACGACGAGTCCTTCGCCGTCGGCCAGGACGAGGTCGCCGGGGTTCACCGTGACGCCGCCGCAGGTGACCGGGATCTGCAGCTCGCCGAGTTTCGCCGACGTGCCGGAGAGCGGCGTGACGAATCGGCTGTAGACGGGCAGCTCGCAGCCGGAGACGTAGGCCATGTCGCGGTAGCCGGCGTCGACGACGAGGCCGCCGAGGGAGCGCGCGAGGGCGCCGCGGGCGAACAGCTCGCCGCCGAGGGCGATCTCGCGCTCGCCGCCGTCGACGACGATCACGTCGCCCGGCTCGGCGGCTTCGACCGCTCGGAGCACGCCGAGGAAGTCGTCGCGGCACCGGACCGTGAAGGCGGGCCCGAACATCCGCGTGCGAGCGGAGCGGGCGCGGATCGCGCTGTGCAGCACGCGAGTGGTTTTGTCGGCATCGCAGAGCGCGGTCGTGTCGACCGCGGAGAACTGTCGGGCGAGTTCGTCGTGCACCGGCATGCCGGGATCGTAACCGCGGGCCACCCATCGGCAGGACCGGAAGCTGCCCGTGTCAGGGCGGTGTTCCCCTCGTGTCAGCGCGCTCCGCGAACGTGGCTGTCATGACCGAAGCCGACGGACCGGAGGTTCCGAAGATGACCAGGGGGATCCTGAACAGGGTGCGCGTGGGGGTGACGGCGCTGGCGGTGACGCTGCTCGCCGGCACGGCCGTACCGGCGGCGGCCGCGGCGCAGGACCGGCCGGACCTGCGCGCGACGCTGCAGGCGATCGTCGGCTCCGGGTTCACCGGGGTGCAGCTGCGGGTGCGTGACCGTCGTGGTGACTGGACCGGCAGTGCCGGGCTGCGGGAACTGGGCGCGGCCGCCAAGCCGCCGACCGGTGGGCGGTTCCGGATCGGCAGCACGACCAAGACCTTCACCGCGGCACTCGTGCTGCGGCTGGTGGCCGAAGGCCGGCTCGGGCTCGACACCCCGGTGGCCGGCTACCTGCCCGAATCCGGGTTCGACCCGCGGATCACGGTGCGGATGCTCCTGCAGCACACCAGCGGGCTCTTCAACCACACCGGCGAGTACTACGACGACGGGACGGTCGCGCCCGGGATTCCGTGGTCCGGCAAGGACTGGGTGGAGAACCGGTTCCACACCTACCTGCCGCAGGAGCTCGTGCGGTACTCCCTGTCCCGGCCGCCGCGGTTCGCCCCGGGCACCGGCTGGAGCTACGCCAACACCAACTACGTCGTCGCCCGGCTCCTCGTCGAAAAGGTCACCGGTCGTCCGTTCGCCGACGAGCTGCGGCGGCAGATCCTGCGCCCGCTCGGCCTGCGCGACACGGTGGCGCCGGGTACGTCGCCGGAGCTCCCCGGCCCGCACGCCCACGCCTACTACCGGTACTCCGACGGTGGGCAGGAGAAGACGGTCGACATCACCCGTCAGAACCCGTCCTGGATCTCCAGCGCCGGGGAGATGATCTCGACGACCCGGGACCTCGGCACCTTCTTTTCCGCGCTGCTGGGCGGGAAACTGCTGCCGGCGCCGCTGCTGGCCGAGATGCGGAAGCCGCACCCGACCCCCGACCCGACGAGCGACTACGGGCTGGGAGTGTTCGAACTGCACGCGGACGCGAACTGCAGCGGAAACGTGCTGTACACCCACAACGGCAGTGTCCAGGGCTACGGCACGCTGGTGTACAGCACACCGGACGGCAGCACGACCATGACCGCCTCCATCACCTACGTGGACACCGGAGCCGCCCCCGCGGAGGCGTACCAGACGGCGGTGCGGAGGCTCATCGCCGGAGTGTTCTGCACCGGCTGAGAGCAGCCGGCCGGGGCACGCGGGTCCGGAGGACTGAGCGGCGCCGCGGCGCTAAAAATCCGTAAATACGGGTAAAGGTGCCGCCGACAAGGCCGCGATCGGCGTCGTCCGGCCACAGTGGACCGGTAGGGTCCCGCCTCGATGTGCCAGGCGTACTGGCCGGAGGAGGACGCGTGAACCAGCAGACGACCACGGCGGCGCGCACGCCGTCGCCGGGCCGCGACGGGGCACGGCTGGGTCTCGTGGTCGGCGCGCTCGGCGTCGTGTTCGGGGACATCGGCACCAGCCCGATCTACACGCTGCAAACGGTGTTCAACCCCGCGGACCCGCACCCGGTGCCGGTGAGCGCCGACAACGTCTTCGGCGTGGTGTCGCTGATCTTCTGGTCGGTGATGATCATCGTGACCGTCACGTACGTGCTGCTGGCCATGCGCGCCGACAACGACGGCGAGGGCGGCATCATGGCGCTGATCACCCTGCTACGCCGCTGGAGCGGGCCGCGCGGCCGGCGCGCCGCCGTCGTGCTGGCCGGGCTGGGCATCTTCGGGGCCGCCCTGTTCTTCGGCGACAGCATGATCACGCCGGCGATGTCGGTGCTGTCCGCCGTCGAGGGCCTCAAGGTCGTCGACGAGTCGTTCGACGACTGGATCGTGCCGATCACCGCGGTGATCGCGGTGGTGCTGTTCCTCGTCCAAAAGCGGGGCACGGCGGCGGTCGGGCGGGTGTTCGGGCCGGTGATGATCGCCTGGTTCGCGGTGATCGGCCTGCTCGGGGTCACCGGCATCGCCGGTCATCCGGAAATCCTCAAGGCACTTTCGCCCACGTACGCGCTGGGCTTCGTGATCGGCCACTTCGACATCGCGTTCTTCGCGCTGGCGGCGGTCGTGCTCGCGGTCACCGGCGCCGAGGCCCTCTACGCCGACATGGGTCACTTCGGCCGCAGGGCGATCACCCGGGGCTGGCTCTTCCTGGTGCTGCCCGCCTGCGTCCTCAGCTACTTCGGCCAGGGCGCGCTGATCCTCGAGGACCCGGCGAACATCAGCAGCCCGTTCTTCCTGCTCGTCCCCGGCTGGGGACGCCTGCTCATGGTGCTGCTGGCGACGGCCGCGACGGTGATCGCGTCGCAGGCGGTGATCACCGGGGCGTTCTCGGTCGCCTCGCAAGCCGCCCAGCTGGGTTACCTGCCGCGGCTGCGGATCGCGCACACGTCGGAGACCGAGCGGGGCCAGATCTACGTGCCGTGGGTCAACTGGCTGCTGCTGGTCTCGGTGCTGACGCTGATCTTCGCGTTCCGCAGCTCGGCCGCGCTCGCGTTCGCCTTCGGGATGGCGGTGACCGGCACGATCACCATCACCACGCTGCTGTTCTTCTACGTCGCCCGCGCCAAGTGGGGCACGCCGCGCTGGCTCATCGGGGCCGGCGCGGCCGTGCTGCTGGTCGTCGACCTGCTGTTCGCCGGCGCCAACCTGACCAAGCTGGTGCACGGCGCGTGGCTGCCGCTGCTGATCGGCCTGACGGCGTTCACGGTGATGATCACCTGGCAGCGCGGGCGGCGGATCGTCACCGCCGAACGCGAGCGTCGCGAAGGCCCGCTGCGGGAGTTCATCGACGAGCTGAGCGACCGCGAGACGCCGACGCGGCGGGTCCCCGGCACGGCGGTGTTCCTCAACCGGGGCGGGCAGACCGCGCCGCTGGCGCTGCGGGCCAACGCCGAGCACAACCACGTCCGCCACGAACAGGTCGTCATCATGTCGCTGGAGACCGAGCCGGTGCCCCGGGTGCCGGCCGGGCAGCGGGTGACCGTCGAGGACCTGGGCCACGCCGGCGACGGGATCATCTTCGTCACCGCCCGCTACGGCTACATGGAAACCCCCGATGTGCCGGGCGCGCTGGCGCGGCTCGATCCGGCGGAGACCGAGGGGCGGCTGGACCTGGCCGAGGCGTCGTACTTCCTGTCCAAGATCGAGCTCCGGCGCGGCCCCGAGCCGACGATGGCGGGCTGGCGCAAACGGCTGTTCATCGCGACGTCGCACCTCACCGCGGACGCCGCGGAGTACTTCGGCCTGCCGCGCGACCGCACGGTGATCATGGGCTCGCAGATCGACGTGTGAGCCGGGGCCGGACGCACACCCGCAGGTCCGGCCCCCGGGTCAAGGGAGGCCGGCCGCGGGTGTGGTGGGCCGCCGCGAGGTCAGTTCCGGCACGTCCAGAGCGTGCCGATCTGCCGCGTGTTGTCGGTGCTGACCCCCGCGATCCACCGCCCGTCGGCGCTGATCGCGGTCGGGTAGAGCGGGTAGGTGTTCCCGAGCTGGGGCAGCTGCAGCTGGCGGCCGTTTTTCCAGCGGGCCGGGGTCCCGGAGCGGTTCTTCGCCGCGACGACGCCGTTCGCCGCGAGCACCCCGCCCTGGGCGTACGTGCTGTCGGGCAAGGGGCGCTCGGCGCCGGTCACCACGTCGATGAAGGTGAGCTCGTCGCCTTCGGCGCCGCCGCGGTCGGCGATCAGCACGCCGTTCGCCAGGTCCGACGCACGGTGCCCGCCCGGGCCGATCACCGGGAACGACCGCACGACCGTGCCGTCCAGCCGGTAGACCGTCTGCACCTCGTCGCCCGCGAACCCCGCCGAGCCGAGGACGAATCCGAGGTCGTCCACCTTCAGGGCCATCGTGTACACTGGACCGTCGTCGAGCACCCGCGGCGTCCTCGTGCCCGCCGGCCAGACGACGGCGCGGGACAGGCCACCGACCCAGGCGTATCCCGAGACGTCGCCGCGGGCGTTGATGTCGGTCGCCCCGGAGCCCGGCTCGCCCGGCTCCGGCAGGAACGTCGTCACGCCACCCGAGCGGATCGCGGCGCGCCGGGTCCCGTCGGCGAACTGCGAACCGACCATCACGCCGCCGGAGTTGATCGCGGACGGGACGAACGCCCCGAGGTCCGTGGTGACACCGTCGCGCCACAGCAGCCCGTGTTCGTTGTCGCCGAAGTGCGACCGGCCGAGACCGACGAAGGTGCCGCGGTCGTCCGTGCCGGCCGGGTAGACCTCCTCGCCGGCGACCGACCCGGGCAGCTCGGTCACCCGGCACACCGCGGCCGGAGCGAGCTCCGCCGCGGACGCCGCCGCCGGTGCGGCGACCGCGAGCACGCTCACGGCGGCCAGCAATTTCAGTCCTGCTCCCACGTTTCCTCCCCTGGTGAACCGCCGGGCCCGCGCGGGCCCGGCCGAACCCCTCACGCGCGAGCCGGTCCTTCGGTTGAATACTCGGGTGCGGGCTCCGTACCGTGGCCACGCCGACGGCGACGGCATCCGATTTCGCCCGCGTGCGCTCCGACCGCCGGAGGGGTGGGGGTGAGGGTTCACCGTTCGGTGATGGCGAAGCTGCCGTCGAGCTTGGCCACCAGGTCCCCGGCCAAGCCGGGGGCGAGGTCGTGTGCCCATCGGTCTGCCGCGTCCAAGAAGCCGAGGAGGTCTTGGTTCGTGCTGTGCAGTTGCGCGGTGACGACGTCCAGCGGCGCCGTGATCGCGTGCTCGATCGGGGGCGGGTCCTCGCCGAGGCCGCCGTCGGGCCAGATGCGCACGGCGTTGTCGAGGTGCTCCACCCAGGGTGCCGGGCTGTGGCCGAGCCACGGCCGGCCCCCGCGCGGCACGTCGGTCCATTCGCGCCAGCTCTCGAGGCCGCAGCAGCAGCTCGGCGGGATAGCGACTCCTGTCCGCGTGTCACGGGCCAGCAGACCGCCGGCGGCGATCAAGCGGTCGGCCTCGACGATTGCCCGGAGCACGGCGACAGCGTCACGAGAATGTGCGGCGGTGGCATCGGATCCTTGAGGGCGCAGGGCCGCCATCACGGTGCCGACGTCGAGCGGGGACATGTCCGCTGACACGCGGATCAGGGGGCGCCCCGCACGGGCGGTGATCGGCCAGAGGGTGAAACCGGCCGCGCCGGCCGCGTCGATCACCGGTTCCAGGACGAGCATGGCTGTCAGTCTTCACGGGCGATCCGTCAGCACGCAACGACATTCGCGCCCCGCGCGCTCGTCCGCGAGTGCGGTCGTACCTGCTACTGCCTCGCGAGTGCCCAGGGCATGAGTTTCTCGGCGAGCGCCCGGCTGAACGGACGCACCAGGTCTTGCAGTTCGGTACACGCGGACTCGCCGATGTGCGCGTACGGAGCCACGCTGTTCTCGTCGGTCGCTTTCTCGATCTCCGCTCGGCGGGCCGCGCCGTCGGGGGTGAACGTCAGGTCGGCGTCGCCGGTGAGCCAGTTCCGCTCACGGAGGCCGGTGACGGCTTCGCTCCAGTCCGCCGTGGACCACGCCCGGGAGGTGCGCAGGGTTTCGGCGGGGACGGCACCGGAGGCGGCGTGGGTGACGAGGGCTTCGATGCCGCTGAGGCCGGCCGTCAGCAGGGCGGCCACGTGGGCGTCGCCGCGGTACTCGCGGAGCAGGGTCTGCGCGTGCCACAGAACCAGGTGGGGTTCGGCGGGCCACGGCAGGGCCGCGTGCGCGGCGAACAGGGGACGGCCGGTGACGTCGCCGGCGACCGTCTCGGCGGCCGCACGCAGGAGATCGGCGGCTCGGCGCATCCCGGGTGCGGTGATCGCGTCACCCAGGGTGGCGCGCAGGGCCTGGTCGGCCGCGGCGTAGCGGGCGGCGACGACCGCGGCCGGGTCGGTCACGGACCAGGCGCCGGCGATCGACTCTTCGACGAGGACCGGGTTGAAGTTGTAGAAGGTGGCGACGACGACCGGCGCCGGGACCGCGCCGAGCGCCGCCGACCTCGACGCGAAGTAGCCGGCACGGCCGCGGAGACCGAGTTCTCCGTACGCGGCAACGGCTTCCGGGGCGAAGTAGATCATTCCGTGGTAGGGCTCGAGCACTCGCCAGGTCCGCCGCGACGTTTCGATCACCGGGTCAACATACCATCCGGTCGGTATGGCCGGGGTCCGCCGCCGCGGTCTGCCTCCGTGCACCGGGGAGCGCGCACGTCACCGCAACGAGTTCAGGAACTCCGCGCCGAAGTCGTGGTCGTCATCGTCGTCGTCCGGGGCCGGTTGCGACAGGTCGAGCGCCGCGAGGGCGGCGATCTCGGCCCGCGTCCGGGCGTCGGCCTCGTCGACGGCCGCCTGGCGTTCGGCTTCGGGGAGGGCGTTCCACGCGTCGATCTCCGCGTGTGCCGTTCGGAGGGTCTTTTCGCTCAGGTACGACCGGTAGAGCAGGTCCTCCGGCTTCGCCCGGCCGGCCAGGACGTCGCGGGCGAAGTCGGCCAGGTCGCCGTCGCCGCGGGCCAGCAGGATCAGCTGGTTGTGCCTCGCGCGCCGGCCCAGCTCGGTGCGCCACGGTGAGATCTCCACGTCAGGTCCCCGGGTGCTTGTAGGGCTCGCCGGGCCAGGACTGGGCGGCGATTTCGCCGTTGCCCGCCACCAGTTCGGACACCGACGCGACCGTGTGCGCCAGCGTGGTGAGCGTGTCGATGGCGGCGCGCAGCGGGCTGGCCTCGGCCAGGACGCCGGCGATGGCCTGGCGCACGGACTCGCCGTCGCCGAGGCCGACGATGCCGAGCAGGGCCAGTTCCAGGGCCTTCCCGATCTTCAGCACCTTGCCGACCACCGAGTCCAGCAAGGACTCGAGCGCGAAGTCGAGGGCCTGCATGGCGTCGTAGGCGGCGCGGGCGAAGTTCTTGATCTTCCAGCCGGCGTCCGTGCAGAACTTGGCGTGCGCGGCGCAGGCGTACGAGTAGTCGGTGAGCCAGGCGCGCGCGGCTTCCCCCGCGTGCCCGGTCCAGCGGTCCTGGATGCCGAGCCGGCCGCGGTCGATGTTCTGCTTGATCTTGCCGAACGCGAGCCCGGTGTCCTCGAACACCATGCCTTGGCGCAGCAGCAGGTCCCAGTCGCCGGTCACCAGCTTCTCGACCACCGTCAGCAGGTCGGTCCCGATGATCTTCGTCAGCAGCCCGCGCACCGGCCCGGAGATCGAGGCCCCGCCCGCGATCTTGTCCGCGATGCGCTGGAGCTCGATGTTCCAGCCGCCGAACGCGTCCTCGGCCGGGTTGAGCGACCCCGGGTACGGCTCGAGGGTCCGGGGGTTGAGAGACGCGTTGTCGAAGTCGGTGAAGGCCGCGGCGGTTTCCGGGGAGACGACGTCGTCGGCGGCGATCCGCTCGGAGTGCGCGTCCGGGTAGGACCGGTCGGCCTTCGCCGCGGCCTCGTGGTCGGTCTCGCGGTACAGCTCGGCCACGGCGACGAGCGCGGTGTCGAAGGCGTCGGCCAGCGACTCGGCCTTGCGGTCGTTGGCGAGGCAGAGTGCCTGCCACTGGTCGAGCGGCTGGGCGAGGAGGTTGACCAGCAGCCCTTCGCCCAGCTCGTTCGGGCCGTCGGTGGCCGCTGCCGCGTAGAGGCCGGCCGCGGAGCCCGCCCGCCCGGCGAGCGCGCCGAGCTTCCGGATCGCGTCCGGGTCGGCGTGGAAGTCGGTGCTGATGGTCGTTCCTCCGGGTCTGTTCGGGTGCGGGGTGCACGCCCGGGCGGCCGGACCGGTTTAGTGTCGCGGTTCGAAGATCGGGCCGACCAAGAACAACTCAAATGACCGATGCCCGGCCCGGCGCTCTCACGTAGCGTGGGAAGCCCAGTCGTCGACGTTTGCGAGGTTCCGGATGGGTCAGGGACAGACAACCGACAGCGAAGTGACCACCAGCGGCCTGCTGCTCAGCGTCGAGCCGCTGACCACCGCCGTGGACCGGGGCAAAGCCAACGGTGCCGTGGCCGACAACGACGGCAACGACTAGCTGTTGCCGTGACGGAGATTCCCGGACTGGCCGACCTCGTGGCTCCGCTCGAGGTCGGCCAGTTCTTCGAAGACGTCCTGGGGAAAGCGCCGCGGCGCTTCCCGGGGGAGCGGGGCCGGTTCGGCGGCCTGCTCCCGTGGCCGGAGCTGGACCGGGTGCTGCGGCAGCACCGCCTGGAGTTCCCCCGGCTGCGGCTGGCGCTCGACGGCGACGTCGTGCCCGCCCACACCTACACCGAGATGGTGTCGACCCGGCGCAACGGCCTCGTGCCGCGCGTGCTGTCGGCGCCCTTCGCCGAGCACCTGCGCGCCGGCGCGACGCTCGTGGTCGACTCGGTCAACGAGCTGGTCGACGGCGTCGGCGAGCTGGCGGGCCGGCTCGAGCACGACCTGCGCGAGCGGATCCAGGTCAACCTGTACGCGGGCTGGGGCACCACGCACGGCTTCGACGTGCACTGGGACGACCACGACGCGTTCATCATCCAGCTTTCCGGCCGCAAGCGCTGGCGCCTGCACGGCGTCACCCGGCGCTCGCCGCTGCAGCGGGACGTCGAGCTGCCGGAACGCCCCGAGGGGGAGCCGCACGAGGACTTCCTGCTCGAGGACGGCGACGTCCTCTACCTGCCGCGCGGGCACTGGCACGACGTGTCGGCCGTCGGCGAGGAGTCGCTGCACCTGACTATCGGGTTCAACGCCGCCACCGGCGTCGACCTCGTCGCGTGGCTGGCCGACCAGCTGCGGGCCGACGAGGTGTTCCGCCAGGACCTGCCCCGGTTCGCCGGCCCGGCGGCCCGGGCGGAGCGGGCCGAGGCGCTGCGGCACCGGCTCGCCGAGCTCGTCGCCGGGGACGTCGTCGACCGGTTCCTCGCCGACCGCGACGCCCAAGCGCCCGCGCAGACCCGGATCGGGCTGCCGTGGGCGGCGACGGCGGCGCTGCTGCCCCCGGACGACGACTTCGAGGTCCGGCTGCTCGCCCCGCGGGCCGCGCTGACCGACGGGGACGGCACGGTCGCCCTGGTCGCCGCCGGGAAACGCCTGGTCTTCGCGGCGCCCGCGCGGCCGGTCCTGGCCGCGCTGCTCGGTGGTCTCCCGCAGCCGTTCAAGGTGCTCGCCGACGCCGCGCCGGGCGTCGATCGGGCGACGGTCCGTGCGCTGCTGGGCGAGCTGGTGACCCAGGGGCTCGTCGCGCGGGCGTGACACCGCCCGGAATGCCCGGTTCATCGCCGTTTGCCGCCTGATCGGGTGGCGGTGCCCGGCGACCCGGTCACATAGGGGGATTGTCGCGCGGAGATTCGGGTACGCTTAGGCATGCCTAAGTCGAGCTTCCTGGCTGAGGCGCCCCTCTGCTCTTCGGGACCGGGCGCGGCGCCCGGCTGTGCCGCGCTGACCCGTGACCTCGGCGGCGACCCGGCCGGGACCGCCGCCCGCATGACGTCCTGGCTGCTCGTCGAGCAGCCCGGGGCCTGGTCGCCCGACGCCCTCGAGGACGTCATGGCCGAAGCCTTCCCCGCGGCGGCGCTGGATGCCGCGCGCAACGCCGGCCTGCGTCCGCTGCTGATCCGCAAGCCGGGCCGCCACGCCCGCGTCCCGGGTGCCCCGCGCGCGGTCTACGTCGCCAGCGGCCGGCCCGGGCACCGCTGGCTCGAACGCCTCGACGTCACCGACCTCGGCGAACTCGCCCGGCTGGACCTCGAAGCCGTGGCCGCCGGGCGCCGCGGGCACGGCGAGCCGGTGTCCGGCCCGCTCTTCCTCGTCTGCACCCACGGCAGCAAGGACATGTGCTGCGCGGTCTTCGGCCGCCCGCTGGTGAGCGCTCTGGCGCAGAACCACCCCGGCCAGGTGTGGGAGGTCAGCCACGTCGGCGGCGACCGCTGGGCGGGCAATCTCCTGACGGTGCCGGACGGCTTCCTCCACGGCAGCCTCGCGGTGACCGAGGCCGAGCTCGTGGCGAAGGAGGCGCTCGGCGGCAACGTCCGCCTGGAGCACCTGCGCGGGCGCACGTCCGCGCCGAGCCCGTGGTCGCAGTTCGCCGAAATCGAGATCCGCGGCCGCACGGGCCTGCGCGGCATCGACGCGGTGCAGTCGGTCGACGAGGAGCCCGACGGCGACGACCGGCGGGTGCTGGTCGACGCCGGCGGCCGCCGGTACGAGGTCGTCGTGCGGCGGACACCGGGGACCGCGTCGGGCCACAGCCGGTGCTCCGAGCGCGTGGTGCTTTCGCGGTTCGAGGCGGAGTCGGTGCGCGAAGTGCGGCGTGCGCACGGCCGCGGCGACGTCGAGTAGGAGCTTCAGCGCGCGTCGGCCAGGAGCTCCACCAGGCGCGCGACCTCGTCGCGCATCCGGTCGCGGCCGGGGGAGAGGTAGCGGCGCGGGTCGGTCAGGCTCTCCCGCTCGGCGAGCGTCGCGCGGACCGCGCCGGTCAGGACCTGGTTGAGCCGGGTGCCGACGTTGACCTTGCGGATGCCGCGCGCGACCGCCCGCCGGACGCCGTCGTCGGGGACTCCGGACGAGCCGTGCAGGACCAGCGGCACGGGCACCGCGGCGGCGAGCCGGCCGATGAGTTCGTCGTCCAGGACGGCGTCGCGGCCGGCCATCGCGTGCGACGACCCGACGGCCACCGCGAGGGAGTCGACGCCGGTCGCGGCGACGAACGCGGCCGCTTCGGCCGGGTCGGTCCGGACGCCGGGGGCGTGCGCGCCGTCCTTGCCGCCGATCTCGCCGAGTTCGGCCTCCACCCAGCACCCCGCGGCGTGGCACCGTTCGGTGACCGCCCGGGTGCGCGTCACGTTCTCCGCGTAGGCCGAACTCGCTGCGTCGAACATGAGCGACCGGATGCCCAGCGCGAGTCCCTGGTCGACCAGGGACTCGTCCTCGATGTGGTCGAGGTGCACCAGGACCGGCACCGTCGCGGCGGCGGCCATGCTCAGGCACGCGGTGCCGAACGGGTCGAGCGAGCCGTGGTAGCGGACGGCGTTCTGGGAGATCTGCAGGATGACGGGGAGGCCGGCCTGCTCGGCGCCCGCCACGATGGCCTCCGCGTGCTCCAGGAGGATCGCGTTGAACGCCCCGACCGCCCCGTGCAGGCCGGTGAAGATGGTCCGGGCATCGGTGTTCACACGATCTCCTTCACGGCGAGCGCCGCGAGCCAGCCGGCTCGGGCCTCGAGGTCGACTTCGCCCGCGACGGGGCACAGGACAGCGGCGGCCGACGTCGCGACGACGTCGGCCAGCGCGGCGGGCCAATCCACTTCGGACACTCCACCGGCGGCCGCGAGGTGACGGGCCAGCGCGGCGGCGGCCGCGTCGCCGGCGCCGGTGGGGTTGCCGACGACCCGTTCGACCGGCCGGACCCGGAATTCCCGGCCGGCGGTCACCGCGACCACACCCTCTTCGCCGAGCGTGGCGACGACGGCGGCGGCACCGTCCCGGACCAGCTGCCGGCCGGCCGCGACGACATCGAGGCGCTTCCCGAACAGCTCGGCCAGTTCGTCCCGGTTCGGCAGGAGCACGCTCCCCGTCGTCGCCGCGGCGCGCAGGGCGGCGCCGGAGACGTCGGCGATCACCGGGACGCCGGCTTCGGCGCCGAGCACCGCCAGCCGCGCGGGTACGTCGTCGCCGAGCCCGGGCGGCACGCTCCCGGAGACGACCACCGCTCCCACCCCGGCCGCCAGCTCGGCGCGGAAGGCCGCCACGACCTCGTCCCGGGTGCCGGCCGCGACCGCCGAACCACGCTCCTGCAGGCTCGTCGTGACGCCGTCGTCCGCCACCACCGCCACGGTCCGGCGAACCGTCGCCGGCGCCGGGACCAGGCGGTGGGGGAGCCCGAGCCGGTCGAGACCGGCCCGGAACTCGTCCGGCTCCGCGCGTCCGGTCAGCGCGAGGACGCGGCTGTCGCCGCCCAGCTGCCGGGTCACCGCGGCGACGTTCACACCCTTGCCGCCGGCGCGGCTGCGCACGCCGGCCACGCGGACGGTCTCGCCGACCGCCAGCCCGGCCACCCGGTAGGTGACGTCGATCGCGGGGTTGAGGGTGACGGTGAGGATCGTCGTCACGACGCGGCTTCCCGCCGATCGGCCGGCGCGGGGGCCACAGACGGCTCTTCGCCGCTCTTCTCCGTGCTGTAGACCATGAGCGACGAGCCCACGAGCGCGAGCACGATGCCGGCGACCTGGAACCCGCTCGGCAGGGTCTGGAAGACGATCAGCGAGAGCACGATGGTCAGCACCGGCGCCAGCGCGTTGGTGATCGGCGCGACGATCGTGGCCTTGCCCCGGCTCATGGCCATCACGAGGAACAGCGCGCCCACGGCGTTGAGCAGCTGCGTGATCGCGGTCAACGCGGGCGCCTGCCACGGGAACGCCAGCGGGAGCCCGCCCATCATGATCAGGGCGACCGGGATCAGCAGGAGCCCGCTGATCGTCATCCAGCCGAACGTCGTCGCGTCGTTGACCCCGACGACGGCCGCCTTGCGCATGAAGTACGCCTGCACGCCCCAGGCGACGCAGACCAGAATGGCGAGCCACAGGTACGTGCCGCTGGTCTCCTGCGAGTCGCCCGAAGACACCGAGAACAGGACGATGGCGACCAGGGCGAGGACGACGCCGATCCAGCTGAGCGCCGTGAGCCGTTCCCGCAGGGCCGCGAACGCCATCAGGACGGTGATCGCGGGGGAGAGCGCCACGATCGGGAAGATGATGTAGGCCGGGCCGATGGTCAGCGCCTTGAACAGCACCAGCTGCCCGCCGGCGCCGGTCAGGCCGATCAGCAGGCCGTAGACCGCGGCGATCGGGCGGCGGTTGATCTTCTGCCCGCGCAGGGAGAAGTACGCGGGGATGAGCATGGTGACCGACCAGATGACGTAGACCATCGGGTCGGGGTAGCCGTACTTGGAGGTGGGCAGGCTGGAGAAGGCGCCCCAGACCCCCCAGAACAGGACCAGCAGGCCGGCGTAGGGAATCCAGGCGGCTCGCTTCGATGCGCTCATGACAACCCCTCCAGGGTGGGGACGGCGGAAATCCGGTCGAGCGGGATGGGGCGGCCCGCCAGCCGGGCGGCGTAGACGGCCGCGCCGACGTGCGGGGGCAGCAGGGGCTCGCGCAGCTCGTAGCCGTGGCTGCCGTGCTGGAGCGCTTCGCGGAAGGAGTCCAGGAGGTGGGCCGAGCCGAACATGCCGCCGGAGTAGGAGACCGGCACGATCTCCTCCGGCTCGAAACCCAGCGCGGCGGCCCCGGCTTCGACGTGCAGCGCCAGCTCCCGCCCGGCGCGGCCGAGGATGACGGCCGCGGTGGGGTCGCCCGCCTCCGCGGCGCGGGTGACGACCTTGCTGAGGTCCGCGATCTTCCCGCGGTCCCCGTGCCACCGGTTCATGACGATGTCGATGGCGTCGAGGTCGGTGGTCACGCCGAGCGTCTTGCGCATCTCCTCGGCCAGCGCGCTCGCCGGCTGGCGCCCGTCGCTCATCCGGGAGAACGCGCCGAGACCTCGGACCGCCACCCAGTAGCCGGACCCTTCGTCGCCGAACAGCTCGCTCCAGCCGCCGGCCCGCCACCGCCGTCCCCGGTGCTCCCCGTAGGCGATGGACCCGGTTCCCGCGACGACGTTGATGCCGTCCGCGCCGCCGAGGGAGGCCGCCCAGCCGCAGATCATGTCGTTGCCGCACGCGTAACCGACGTCGCCCAGGATGCGCCGGGGGAGCGCGTCGAGCACCGGGACGTCGGCGGAAATCTCGCCGTAGCAAGGAATGCCGAAGAAGGCGTAGGTGAGGTCGGCGACCTCGATGCCCGCGGTGGCGCACACGTCGCCGATGCCCTGACGCAGCAACGGCTCGACGATGTCGATGCCCTGCTGCAGGTAGTAGAGGCCCGCCGTGCGGGCTTCCGCGACGACGCGGCCGCCCGCGTCGATCAGGCTGAAGGCGGTCTTCGTGCCGCCGCCGTCCACACCGAGGAACATGGCTCAGCCCTCCGCCGGGTCCGGGAATTCGTGGATGACGACCCCGCGGACCACGCGGTTGACTTCGCCGCCGGGGAACGGGTTGTCGGGGGTCAGGCCGTGGGCGAGCGAACACGCCAGGGCGATCGACTGCGCCGGGATGGCCGCCACGATGGCCCGCACGGAGTCGGGCAGGTGCGCGATGCCCGGGATCGGCCACCCACCGGCCTCGGCGCCGATGACCAGCACCCGCTCGGATCCCAGGGACTCGACGAGCTCGCGCGTGATGTCGTCGTCGTAGCGGCGGGTGTGGGGATCACCGGACGGGAAGACGATCGCGACGGTCCGGTCGTCGAGGATCGACTTGGGGCCGTGGCGGAAGCCGAGCGGGGTGTCGGCGACCGCGACGACCGCGCCGGCGGTGAGTTCGAGGCACTTCAGCGCGGCCTCGCGGGCCAGCCCCTTGAACGCGCCGGAGCCGAGGTAGACCAGCCGGGCCGGATCGGCCGCGGCGACCGCGTCCGCCCGACTCGCCGCGGTGCGCAGGACGTCTTCCGCGGCCCGGGCCGCGGCGTCGACGTCGACGCCGACGCCCAGGGCCAGCAGGGCGGCCAGGGTCATCCCGGTGAACGACGACGTCATGGCGAAGCCGTGGTCGTTCAGCCGCTCGGGAAGCGTCAGGACGACGGCGTTCTTGGCGTCGGTCCAGCGGCGGGCCAGCGCGCCGTCGGGGTTGCAGGTGATGACGATGTGGTGCAGCGCGGGAGTGAGCCGCTGCAGCAGCTCGGCCGCGGCGCTCGACTCGGGGCTGTCGCCGCTGCGGGCGAACGACACCAGCAGCACCGGCCGGTCGTCGGCGAAGGAGGACGGGTCGGCGACGACGTCGGTCGTCGCGATCGGCTCGATCGGCCGGCCGAGGTGCCGGGCGAGGTCGGGGGCCACGACCTCCCCGATGTAGGCCGAGGTCCCCGCGCCGGTCAGGACGATCCGGGTCCGCGGATCGACGAGCGCGTCGCCGAGCAGGCGGTCGATGTCGGCCCGCGCGGCGGCGACGGTCCGCGCCACTTCGGGCCACGTGCCGGGCTGCTGCCGGATCTCGCCGGCGGTGCGGCTTTCGCCCGGCTGCCGGCGGTGCCCCGGTCGTTCTTGCTGCGCTGACACCCACATCACCTTTCGGTCGTGGCCGGTTCGGCCAAGCGGTCCGCTCTTGGTACGTCGTGGCGTGTCCGCTGAGCAAGAGCTGGCGCGCAAACGAGCATCGCGGATGTTCGTTTGCGGCGTTGCCGCTGGTGAGTTGTCGGATCGATGCGCGAAAGTGTTCGAAACGGCCGTATAGTGTGCAAGTATGAGCCTTGCTGATGTCCGGCTTCGAGGACGCGCGTCCCGGTCCGAACGGATGGCGGAGATGGTGCGCGAACTGGGCGAAACGGGCCGCCTGCGCGTCGGTGAGCTCGCGCGCCGGTTCGGCGTCTCCGAGGCCACGCTCCGCCGGGACCTGACGGCGTTGGAGGAACAGCGGCTGCTGACCCGGACCCACGGCGGCGCGCTCGCCCAAGGGGTGGCCTACGAGCTGCCGGTCCGGTACCGCGAAGGCCAGTCGAAGCACGCGAAGCGGGCGATCGCCCGGCAGGCGGTGCGCCGGCTGCCCGCCGGTCCGCACGTGATCGCGCTGACCGGCGGCACGACCACGGGCGAGCTGGCGAAGGAGCTGCCCGACCGCGCGGATCTCACGGTGGTGACGAACGCCCTGAACACGGCCATGGAGATCGTGCTGCGGCCCCGGGTGAAGCTCGTCGTCGTCGGCGGTGTCTCCCGGCCGCGGTCCTACGAGCTCGTCGGCCCGTGGGCGGAGCAGGTGCTGGCGTCGATCAACATCGGCACGGCCTTCATCGGCGTCGACGGCATCGACGCGGCGGGCGGCATCACCACCCACGACGAGAACGAGGCGAGGACGAACCGCGCGATGCTCGCCCGCGCGCAACGGGTGGTCGTCATCGCGGACGGCAGCAAGCTCGGCAAGCGCACGCTGGCGCGGATCGGCGACATCACCGAAGTCGACGAGCTGATCACGGATCCCTCGGCCGACGCGGGCAGCGTGGCGGCGATCCGGACGGCAGGAGTGCGGGTGACGGTCGTCGAAGTGGCCGCACCAGCCGAGAGCGGCCGCTCGGCCACCGCCCCTCCGCACTGACGAAGCGTTGCCGCCGGATTGTCGACGAGCCGGGGGAAAGTGAGGTCGTCCGCGGGACACGCGGGAATTGCCGACACGCTGAGGTCTTCGAGCAGCCCTACGGCGGGCCGGCGCGGAGGCCGGCCAGCACGATGTCGACGAGCTTCCCGGCCACCTCGCGGGTGAACGGGTGGCGTCGCCGGATGACGTAGAGGTACACCGGCCCGGACAGCAGTTCGGTGACGAAGTAGCTGTCGACCGGGGGGATCTCGCCCTTTTCGGCGGCGCTGTCGAACCGTCGGCGGGCGGCCGCGAGCCGCTGGTCGTAGACGGTCCGGGCCGCCTCGTCGAGATCCGCGTTCCCGGGGCCCGCGATGGTGGCCTGCAGCAGGGCCCGGCCGATCGAGCTCGACAGGCGCTCGGACAACACCATCAGGAAGTCGGTCAGATCGCGGCGGAGGTCGCCGGAGTCGTGCAGCGGTGCCGAGTCCTCCGCGTACTGCAGCAGCGCGTCGCGGACGAGTTCGGCCCGGTCCGGCCAGTTGCGGTAGACGCTGTTCTTGTTGACGCCGGCGAGTTCGGCGATTTCCTCGTAGCGCAGGCCGGTCACGCCGTCCCGGGCGACGAGTTCCGTTGTCGCCGCGAGGATCCGCGACCGCACGCGGGCGTTGCGCCCACCCGGTCGCGCCGCTGGTCGCGCGTCGGGATCGGTCGTCTCGGCGGTCTCCGCGTTCTCCGGCACGGCTCTGATTTTGACAGCTACCCCTCGGTGGACGCCGGGTCGGATCGAGTGTAGCTTAAAGAGACAAGTTGTCTCTTTAAGGGCGTGAGCGGTGAACACGGTGACGGCCGGCGAGATCGAGATCGCCTACGCGGAGTCCGGTGCCGGCGAGCCGGTGGTCCTGCTGCACGGCGGCGAAAGCACCCACATCCAGTACGACACCTTCCGGCCCCTGCTGGGTGCCGGTATCCGGGCGATCGCCTACGACCAGCGCGATTCCGGAGCGTCGGTCAATCCGCCCGGCCCGTACGGCATCCCCGACCTCGCCGCGGACTGCGCCGCGCTGATCAGGGGACTCGGGTACGAACGAGCGCACCTCTTCGGGACGTCGTTCGGCGGCTTCATCGCCTTGCAGGTCGCGGTATCGGTGCCCGAGGTCGTGCAGTCGCTGACCGTCGGCGCCACCTTCTCCGACGCCTCGGCCCTGCGGGCGCCCGTCGCCTCCGAGATCGTCGAACTGCCGCCGTCGCAACGCGATGCGCGGATGCTCGCCTTCGCCCTGTCCGAACGCGGGCAAGCCGACGAAGAGCTGGTGGCCGAACTCGGGGCGATGCTGGTCCACCGCTCGCCGGAAGCGGACGCGCGGCGGCTGGCCGCGATCCCGGGCTTCGACGTCACCGGGCACCTGTCCCGGATCGCCGCGCCCACCCTGCTCGTCTACGGCGAGGACGATCCCGCGGCCGGTCCCGATGCCGGACGGAAGATCGCCGACGCGATCCCCGGGGCGAGACTGGCGGTGATTCCGGGAGCACGCCACGGAATCACGGTGGAGTTCGCCCGGGAAACCGCCCGGTTGCTCCGCGATTTCGTGCTCGCCCACCCGTCCCGGCCGGCTCGGTAGGAGCCCGGCTCATCGTCACAGTTTCGGAGTACGCATGAAGATTCTCGTTTCCGGCGCGGGTGTCGCCGGGCTCTCCCTCGGCCGGGACCTCGGGATGCGAGGTCAGCACGTCACCATCGTCGAGCGGGCCGATCGGTTGCGGGGCAACGGTTCGCCCATCGACGTCCGCGGCGACGCGATCGGGGTCGCCGAGAAGATGGGCATCCTGCCCGCGGTCCGCGACGCGCGGATCCGGATGACCGAGCAGGTGCACTTCGTCGACGAGAACGGCGCGGCCGTCGGCCGGTTGCCCGCCGACATCGGCGATTCACCCGACGACATCGAGATCGCCCGCGAGGACCTGTCCCGGATCCTGGCCGACGCGCTGCCCGCGAGCGTGGACCTGCGGCTGAGCGAGTCGGTGCGGTCGATCGCCGAGCGCGACGACCGCGTGGAGGTCGGGTTCGCCTCCGGCACCTCGGAGAGCTTCGACCTCGTCCTCGGTGCCGACGGTGTGCACTCGGCGGTGCGGCGGCTCGTGTTCGGTCCGGAGCGGGACTGGATCCGGCACCTCGGTCTCTACGTCGCCATCGTCGACATGCCGGGCGAGGCCGATGCCGACGCCGAGCGGATCAATCCCATGTACAGCTTTCCCGGACACTTGGCCGGCATCGCCCGGTTCAAGGACAAGGCGATCGGGCTCTTGATGTTCCGGTCGGATCCCCTCGACTACGACCACCGCGACGTCGAAGCGCAGAAGAAGATCCTGTTCGGCCGGTTCGCCGACTGTCGCGCGTGGAAGGTCCAGGCGATCCTCGACGCGGTGCACGACGATCCCGGCAGCTACTTCGATGCGGTCAGCCAGATCCACCTGCCCACCTGGCACCGGGGCCGGGTCGCGCTCGTGGGCGACGCCGCCCACTGCGCGTCCCCGCTCGCGGGCCGGGGCACGTCCCTGGCGATGACCGGGGCCCAGTTCCTCGCCGAGGAACTCGAGCGTTCGGATGGTGATCACGTCACGGCGTTCCCGCGGTACGAGGCCCGCCAACGGCCCTATGCCGAATTCGCGCAGGGCACGGTCGAAGGCGGCGGCGCGCTTCTCGTTCCCCCCACGGAGGAAGCGATCGTCGCGCGGAACCGGTTGCTCCAGCCGGTCGCGGACGGCGGAGCGGCTACGTCATCGCGTGAAGACCGCGGAGAACCCGTTCCATGAAGCTGATGCTGGGACGGTCGCCGGAGGTCTGCTGCGTGTCCTGAACCACCACCAGGCCGCGGTCGGCGAGGTCGGACACCAGAACCCTGGCGACACCAAGGGGAATCCGCCGGTACGCGGCGATTTCCGCGACCGATTGCGACGATCGGCACAGAAGGCAGATCGCGGCTTCTTCCCGGGAGCAGCCGTGTTCCGGAGAACGGCCTCGCTCGGTTGCCGAGATGAGTGTTTCGACGGGGAGCGTGCGCGTGGGCCGCGTACGTCCATGGGTGCGGAAGTACGGTCGGACAAGGTCTGCCGTGCCCGGGTCGAGCCCCAACGCCGGCTCCACTTCGGCTCCTCACTGAAATTATCGACTGCCGGAAATCATTCGCCGGTCAGCCAATCGTCGGCAATCGACCGAACGGGTAGGAGGTGGTTACCGTCAGCGGCCGGTTTGGCGGTACCGCCGGACCGGCGGGCAGCTCGCCGCGGTGCGCGTCGGTCCCGGAAACGCCGCCTCGACGCGGTCACTCGACTTATGCGTCTAGACGGCGTAATTTCGCTCAAGCTGGACATACTTTCGTTGACTTCGTGCAAAAGTCCTCCCTACGCTCGCCGAGCGTCAGGTAGAGACCCTGGCTCTTCCCCGGGGAGCAAAGATGCTTCTTGCCGTCCGCGAACGCTGCCGCCGAGCGCTACTGATCACAACAGCCCTGCTCACAGCCTTGTCCACAGTCGTCGTCGTGCCCGCTCACGCCGCCGTGCCGCCTCAAGAGCCGGGTGTGACCCTTCGGGTGTTCGACATGCAGACCGAGCTGACCAAGCTGTGCACCATCAAGCCCGGGTTGACCCCCAACGTCGACAAGCTGATGCCGACGATCAACTGGAGCAGCACCGCCGACTTCGGTGTCGGCGACTTCTTCGTGTCCGAGGTGACCGCGAACATCACCATCGCGACCGCCGGCACCCACCAGTTCCGGCTGACCAGCGACGACGGTTCCCGGCTGAGCATCGACGGGCAGCCGGTGATCACCAACGACGGACTGCACGGCTCGGCCGCGGTGACCGGCTCGGCCCAGCTGACCACCGGCTACCACGCGCTGCGGATCGAGCACTTCGACAACGCCGGCGAACAGCGGCTCCTGCTCGAATGGCAGCCGCCCGGCTCGTCGGCCTTCGCGGTCGTGCCCGATTCCGTGCTCAGCACCGACGCCGGGGTCGTCCGGGTGACCTCGCCGGGGAAGAAGGAATGCGAAGGCACCGCCGATTCCCCGGGCGACGGCCTGCCGCTGACCGGCGTCCACCCCGGCTTCACGGTGACCGACCTGCGCCCCGACGGCTTCCAGCCGCAGGTGACCGGGATGGACTGGCTGCCCGACGGCCGGCTCGCCATCGCGACCTGGGGCGGGTCGAACAACACCGCCGGGGAAGTCCAGCTGATCAGCAACGCCACCGGCGCCACCGATCCGTCTCGGGTCCGGACCCAGCGGATCGCCAGTGGCTTGAAGGAACCGATGGGCATCAAGTACGTCGACGGCAAGCTGTACGTGTCGGAGAAGACGCGGCTCGTCGAACTGGACGACACCGACGGCGACGGCGTGACCGACGTCTACCGGACGGTCGCGACCTGGCCGTTCGGCGGCAACTTCCACGAGTTCGCGTTCGGCCTGCTGTACAAGGACGGGTTCTTCTACGTCAACCTGTCGGTGGCGATCGACCTCGGCGGGGCGACGACCGACCCGCAGCCCGCGCCGGGCCGCGGCGTCACCATCAAGGTGGACAAGAACACCGGCGCCGTCTCGACCATCGCCGGTGGCCTGCGCACCCCGCACGGCATCGGCTGGGGGCCGGAAGGCGACATCTTCGTCACCGACAACCAAGGCGGCTGGCTGCCCGCGAACAAACTGGTGCGCGTCAAGCAGAACCGGTTCTTCAACCACTACACGAACCCGGCGGGCCCGTTCGACGCGCAGCCGGTGACCGCGCCGGTGGTGTGGTTGCCGCACAACGAAATCGCCAACTCGCCCAGCAACCCGGTCCAGCTGACGCAGGGCACCTTCGCCGGCCAGCTCGTCTACGGCGACGTGACCTACGGCGGCCTGCAGCGGGTCTACCTGGAGAAGGTCAACGGCGAGTACCAAGGCGCGGTGTTCCGGATGACCCAGGGCCTCGAGTCCGGCGTGAGCCGGATCAGCCTCGGCCCGGACGGCGCCATCTACACCGGCGGCATCGACGGCGGCGGCAACTGGGGACAGCCGGGCAAGCTCGCCTACGGCCTGCAGAAGCTGACCCCCAACGGCACGAACGCCTTCGACATCCTCGCCATGCGGGCGGTCGCCGGCGGTTTCGAAATCGAGTACACGCAGCCGTTGTCCGCCGCGACCGTGCAGGACCTGAGCAGGAAGTACCAGGCCTCCCAATGGCGCTACGTGCCGACCGCCGCTTACGGCGGCCCGAAAGTGGACGAACAGGCACTCGCCGTCACCGGCGCGACGGTTTCCGCCGACCGCAGGAAGGTCACGGTGCAGCTCTCCGGCCTCCAAGCCGGCCGGGTCGTGCACGTGCGGTCCCCGCGGCCGTTCGCGTCGGACTCCGGCGCGGCGTTGTGGAGCACGGAAGCGTGGTACACCCTGAACTCGATCCCGGGTGGACCGCCGGCCGGCGTGACCTACGAAGCGGAGCGGGCGACCCTGACCGGCGGCGCGGGTGTCAACACCGACCACCCGGGTTATCAGGCCACCGGGTTCGTCGACGGGTACTGGAACCAAGGCGCCGCAACGACGTTCGCGGTGAACGCGCCCACGGCCGGGACGTACAACGTCGGCCTGCGGTATTCGAACGGCCCGAATCCCAGCGCCGGCACGAAGTCGGTGAGCGTCTACGTCAACGGCACCAAGGTCCGGCAGACGCGGCTGGCCAGCACGACCACCTGGGACAACTGGGCGCTGCAACCGGAGGTGCTGCCGCTCGCCGCGGGCGCGAATTCGATCTCCTACCGCTTCGACAGCGGCGACGCCGGCAACGTCAACCTCGACAACATCACCGTCACCGCGGTGGCCCGCATCCCGTTGTTCACCGGGTCCACTTTGGACGCCTGGGAGCTGCGTTCCGGCGGCGCGGCCCCGTGGCCGGTCGCGGGCGGCTCGATGGAAGCCCTCGGCGGCGACATCCGGACCCGGCAGCGGTTCGGCGACTTCAAGCTGCACGTCGAGTGGTACGAGCCGGACTACCCGCCGGAGGTGACCGGGCAGGCCCGTGGGAACAGCGGCGTGTACCTGCAGGACCGGTACGAGCTGCAGGTGCTCGACTCCTACGGCGACACCAGCCTCGCCAATGACGAGGCCGGCGCGATCTACTCGCAGAAGGCGCCGGACGTCAACGCCGCCACCGCGCCGCTGACGTGGCAGACCTACGACATCACGTTCCGGGCGGCGCGGTTCGACAATGCGGGGACCAAGACGGACAACGCCCGGGTGACCGTCGTCTGGAACGGGGTGACGGTCCACAACGACGTGGCCATCACCGGTTCCACCGGGGGCGGCGACGCGGAAGGCCCCGCCCTCGGCGCGATCCGGCTGCAGGACCACGGCGACGCGGGCGAGAACCCGAGGTTCCGCAACGTCTGGGTGGAACCGATCGGCTGACCACCGGCCGGCGGGGCTCGGTCATCGAGTCCCGCCGGTCCGGGGACGGCCCGTGGCCGGTCAGATCACGGCCGCGGGGCCGAGCTGCAGGACGACCGCCGTCCACGTCATCCCGACGCCGATGCCCAGCAGCAGCACGTGCTCGCCCGGGCTCGCTTCGCCCGTGCGGAGCAGGTGGTGCAGTGCCACGATCTGGTCGCTGGCACCGAGGTGCCCCACCCGCAGCCCCAGCTCGGTCATCGTGCGGGACTCCGGGATGCCCAGCGGGCGCAGGATCTGCGTCTGCACGAGCCGCCGTCCGTAGTGCGGGGCGCAGACCTTCACGATGTCCGGCAGGTCGACGCCGGCGTCGGACAGTGCCGTCTTCACCACCGCCGTCACCCCGTCCGCGTTGCGGGCGTCGACGTGCGCCGGGCCGCCGTTGCGGCCCAGCCACTGGCGTTTGCGGCGGCGGATGTCCAGTGACCGGTGGGACGTGACGCTCGCCGTCCGGAACGGTTCGTCGCCGCGCTGCAGTCCCTCCAGGGAAGGGTCGGTGTAGCTGGCGATCGCGCGGACGCGGGCCAGGCCCGGGCGCCGCGAAAGGACGACCGCGCTGCCCGCGTCGCCGTAGACGATGCCGGTGTCGGCGCTCCAGTGCGGAAACCCGGGCGCGCCGAAGCGGTCGCCGGCGGTGATGAGCGCGGCCTCGTGGTCCGGGCGGCCGGCCAGCACGCTCGCCGCGACGTCCAGGCCCGCCACCACGCTGTTGCTCATCGCGCCGAGCTCCAGGGTGAGCCCGGGGCCGGCGCCGACGCCGAGCCGGTCGCGGACGTAGGAAGCGGCGTGCCAGAAGTCGATCCCGGGGTGGTAGATCCCGGCGTGCAGGCACAGCGTCGGCCAGACCGGTTCCCCGGCCGCGGTTTCGGCCTGGCGCAGGGCTTCGCGGCCGGCGCGCACCGCCAGCTCGGGCCCGGCCAAGCCGGCCACGGCGGTGGAGAGCTGACCGGTCCGGTCGGCCTCGGCGGCGGTGAACTCGCCGGCCGCGACCGGGACCGCGACCGGGGTCAGCGCGCCGACGTCGCTGCCGAGCCCGGTGAGGTGCAGGTCATGAACGCGCATCCGCGGTCACCTCCGGGAGCACGGCTTCGATTTCCGACAGCATGTCGTCGAGGTGGAGCGGGGGAGCGGACAGGCACCCGGCGGCGGCGAGCTCGGCGGCGACGGCTTCGGCGCTGCCACCGGCGAACCGGTGGAAGCCCGCGAAGCAGACAGGGCCGGTGCTCGAAACGGCGATGGCCAGGTGCGCCCAGCCGGTCTCGCGGTCCCACCGCACGATCAGCCGGGTGAGCCCGGCGACGGTGTGGGTCTCGCGCAGCACCTGTGTCAACGTCGTGGCGGTCAAGCAACTTCCTTTCGGCACGGCGAACAGCGCGCACCGAAGGCGCGCGCTGGGGGGAGGGTGGTCCGGGGACGCGTCGTCGGGCCCCGGGGGAACGCCGGGAAACCTATCGCGGTGATCATGCGGAGTGATCGACACCCCGATACTGAGAGTGATCGTAGAAGCTGCTACCGACGCGGATTTGCTGAAAATAGCTCGGTTTCCGTGGGGAGCGGTCGTGAGGATCTCTCGTGTATCGGTAACTCTTCGTAGCGGACGACTCAGTGGGCGCCGGGCCGCGCGCGCCAGGTCAACACGACCGTCGTGCCGTTTTCACCGGTTTCGATGCGCACTTCGTCGGCGGTTTTCCGAATCAGGATCAAGCCGCGACCCCTTTCCGTCGGTGCGGTGGAAGCACACCGGGGCCGAGCGGGAAGACCGCGTCCCGTGTCGGTTACTTCAACGGTGATTCCGGCTCCGTTCCACGCCGCCCGGAGCCGCACTTTTCCCGCCCGGCCGGGGTAGGCGTGATCGACGACGTTGGTGAGCGCCTCGTAGGTGGCGAGCGTCACGTCGTAGCCGACGTCCGAGGTCACGGGCAGTGCGCCCAGCCAGGTGGCCAGCCGGTGACGCAAACCGGACACCTCGTCCGGCCGGGCCGGCGCGACTTCTTCGAAAAGAGCCACACCGGTGGTTCTGTTTCCCCCGTCGACGGCGGTTCCGCTTTCCCCGCCGCGCGCTGCCTGCCGAGTCACGATCTCCTCCCTCCGCGACGCGCGATTCCGAAGAAATGAGCGTCGCGTGGTGGAAGTGCCCACGGCGAGCGTGTCTCAATCGTGATCGCGCACCGGCGCGATGACGCGCCCGGCCCGGATTTCGGCGACGTGAGCATCGCGTAAGTCCGGGCGGCGTAACCTCGTCGGTATGAGGATCGGCGAGCTGTCCCAGCGGACGGGCGTGAGTCCGCGCTCCCTGCGGTACTACGAGGCGCAGGGCCTGCTGACCAGTTCACGCTCCGAAGCCGGCCAGCGCCACTATTCCGACGCCGAAGTCGAGCGCGTGGCGCTCATCCGGCAGCTGTTCGACGCGGGGATGTCCAGCCGGGTGATCGCGGCCGTGCTGCCGTGCGTCGAGATCCCGAGCGACCCCGACGTCGTCGAGGCGGCTTTCGCGACCATGGCGCGCGAGCGGGATCGCATCGACGCCGACATCGCGCGCCTGATCGAAGCCCGGGACGCGCTCGACGTCGTGATGGCGGCCAACCGGCGGCACCAGGCGGAGCTGGTGTGACGCTGTGACCCGCGCCTCAGCCGGTTGCCTCTGACACCGATGTGAACGGTGAGGATGGCCGTAGCGCCCGGAACCACCGGGCCGGTCACCCGGAAGGCAGCGGAAAATGGGACAGGCATGGGGTTTCGGCAGGCACGGCGGGCCCGAGGTGCAGGAGTTCTTCGAACGTCCCGATCCCGTCCCCGGCCCCGGTGAGGTGCTGATCCGGGTCGACGTCGCCGGCGTGAACCCCCTCGACCACCTGCTGCGCGCAGGGCTGGTCCCCGGGCTCGACGGCGGGCGTCCGTTCCCCCTCGTGCTCGGCATGGAGGCCGCGGGCACCGTGCTCGCGCCGGGGGAGGACGTCGACGGGCTCGAGGTGGGCGACGCGGTCTTCGGCTTCGCGCTGACCGGCGGCGGCACCTACGCCGAGACGACGGTGCTCTCGGCGCCGAACACCGCGCGCATCCCGGCGGGCCTGTCCGCCACCGTGGCGGCGACGCTGCCGATCGCGGGAACGACCGCGGTGGACGCGCTCGACCAGCTCGGCCTCCCGGCCGGCGCCACGATCCTCGTGAACGGCGTCGGTGGCGGGGTCGGCCTGGCGGTCGCCCGGCTGGCCGCCGCGCGTGGGCTGCGGGTGCTCGGCACCGGCAGCGCCGCCAAGCGGGAGCAGGCCGAAGCGGCCGGGGTGCGGTTCATCGACTACACCGCCGAGGACGTCGTCGCCGCGGCCCGCGTGCCCGGCGGTTTCGACGGGATCGTCGACCTGGTCGGCGGCTCCTCGCTGCGGACGGTCGCCCCGTTGGCGCGCGAGCCTCGCAACGTCATCGCGGTCGGCGACCAGTCCGTGACCGACCTCGGCGGCCGGTTCGTCGAGCGGCGTCTCGACCGGGCGAACCTGGAGCGCGCCGCGCAACTGGCGGTGGACGGAGTCCTCGCCCCGGTGATCACGGCGGTCCATCCCCTGTCCGACGCGCCGGCCGCGCTCGCCGCCGTCGAGAGCGGTCATGCCGCGGGCAAGGTCGTCATCAAGGTGACCTGAGAGGTGCCGGCCGAGCTCCGGGGATCGGCGACCACGCCGATCCCCGGAGTTTCGGCGACCGCGGAATCAGGAATCCGTTTCGACGATCGACGCTCCCGCGGCGGCTCTTTGCACGGCTTCACAGCCGGCCCGGGCGCTTGATTTGCTTTCGTAGGCTTCACCGGTGGCGACGACTTCGCCATTGCCGGCTTTGAGGCGGAAGCGGTACTTGCCGGCCTTGTCTTGGTAGACCTCGAACTTTCCGGCCACGGTGACCTCCTTGTCCCGCGATCGTTCAGTGTCAGCCGACGCTAACGCCGAGAGGCCGAGCGTGCCGACCGCGGCGCGATGCGTCCCGCCGGAGGACGGAGGGGGTGCGGCCATTGCGCGGTAGGCCGGTTCGTCCATCGGTCTTCCGGAGGGGTCCGGTGCTCGCCCGGCACCGTCGGCGGCGGCGTTGTGTTAACGTGAACATTCAGCTGTGATCCGGCTGTCGACATAGCCGGGGTTGGTCACGCGTTCACCCAGTTCTACGGGGATGTTCAGCCAAGATCGCCGGACTCATCGCCTGAACATGGGCTGTTAGCGATAACAAGAAGTCCTTGTCGGTGCTGGCTGTGGCCGTTATCGTGCTGTGAGTGCTTCCGGTGGTCTCGACCCGGGGCACGACCGGCGGCACGTCGAGTTCTGCTCGCAAGGAGGCGGCGCATGAACGCTCACGCGAACGTGGCTCCCGGCTAGTCGCCCTCCGCTCTTTCCGGTCGGCATTCCGCGGTTTCCGGCGGTTTTCGGGGTGCCGGCGGCAATGGCCGTCGTGGTGGTTTTCTCAGGCACACGAAAGGAGACAGCAATGGGTTTCCGGGTTCTCCGCAACCGCTGGCGAAAGGTGTTCGCGGTCGGAGCCGCCGTTCTGCTCACCGGCGCGGCGCTGACCGTCACGACGGGCACGGCCACCGCCGCCGGCACCGGGCCGTGCGACATCTACGCTTCCGGCGGCACTCCCTGCGTCGCCGCGCACAGCACCACTCGCGCGCTGTTCGGCTCCTACGGCGGGTCCCTCTACCAGGTGCGCCGGTGGTCCGACGGCGCCACCGCCAACATCGGCGTCCTCAGCGCCGGGGGCTATGCGAACGCCGCGACGCAGGACTCGTTCTGCTCCGGCACGTACTGCACGATCGTGCGGATCTACGACCAGACCTCGCGCCACAACGACCTGACCATCGCGCCCGGCGGCGGCGCCAACCCGACCGCCGACCAGGGCGCGAACGCCGCGGCCCTGCCGGTGACCGCGGGCGGCCACAAGGTGTACGGCGTCTACATTTCGGCCGGCAACGGCTACCGCAACAACAACACGAACGGCATCGCCACCGGCAGCGCCCCCGAGGGCATGTACATGGTCACCGAGGGCACGCACTTCAACGACCGCTGCTGCTTCGACTACGGCAACGCCGAAACCAGCAACAACGACACCGGCAACGGTGACATGGACGCCATCTACTTCGGCACCCTGTGCTGGTTCTCGCCGTGCAGCGGCTCGGCCCCGAAGGTGATGGCCGACCTGGAGAACGGCCTGTTCGCCGGCGGGAACGGCTCGAACACCGCGAACACCGGCCGCGGCAGCGCGTTCGTCACCGCGGTGACCAAGAACAACGGCACCTCGACGTACGCGATCAAGGACGGCAACGCCCAGTCCGGCGGCCTCGCGACCCGGTGGAACGGATCCCTGCCGACGCAGGGCGGCTACCAGCCGATGACCAAGCAGGGCGCCATCATCCTCGGCATCGGCGGCGACAACAGCAACGGTTCGGTCGGCTCGTTCTTCGAAGGCGTGATGACGTCGGGCTACCCGTCCGACGCCACGGAGAACTCGGTGCAGGCGAACATCGTCTCGGTGGGCTACGCCAAGAGCGTCACGTTCCCGGTCGACGGCGCGAGCTACCGCTTGACGAACCTGGCGGCCGGCAAGGTGCTCGACGCGGCCGACTGCGGCACCGCCAACGGAACCGCGGTCCAGCTGTGGCAGAACCTGAACAACGCCTGCCAGCAGTGGCGCTTCACCAACGTCGGTGCCAACAAGTGGACCATCACGAACGTCAACTCGGGCACGGTGCTCGACGCGGTCAACTGCGGCCTGGCGCTCGGCACGGCCACGAACCTGTGGCAGCCGCTCGGCAACAAGTGCCAGCAGTGGGCGGTGATCCCCGCCGGCAACGGCCGCTACGAGCTGGTGGTGGAGAACAGCGGCATGGTCCTCGACGACCAGAACTGCGGCACCGCCAACGGCACGAAGGCGCAGCTGTGGATGTGGCTGAACAACACCTGCCAGCTCTGGTCGTTCTCGTCGTAGGTCCCCCGTGGCGGCGCGGGTGCCCCACCCGCGCCGCCACCTGGTCCACTTGCCCCGGATCGTCCGGCCGGCAAGCGAAACGAAGCTCGCGCAGTGGTCCGCGTAGCCGGCCTGCCTGGGGTGCACACATCACCGCGGACCGGCCCGAGGTGACCTGACCCACAAAGCAACGCGCGAAATAGCCAAACAGGTCATGCTTATTTCATGACCTGGCTCGCGACCGCGCGCTACGACCTCCCTCCGGCCCCGGGTGGCCTGGGGTTCGTCCACGACCTCCTCAACACGCGGTCCGCCGGCCGCCCCCGGCAGCCCGACCTGCTCGCCGACGTCGCGTCGGCGCAGGACTGGGCCGACGGAGCCCTGACGGCCTGGGCCGAGGAGACCGGACAGGTCGTGCCCGCCGTGACCCTCGGCGAAGACGACCTCGACCCGCTCCGCGACCTCCGCGTCGATCTGCACGCCCACGTCGCCCGCGCGGACGGGCTCGCGCCGGAACACCAAGCCGGGGTGGTGCTGCGCCTCGGTCCGGACGGCCGGGTCCGGCCGGAACCGCGCGGCACCGGCTGGCGGGCCCTGGCTTCGCTCGCCCTGATCGCGATCTCGGAGGCGCAGGCCGCCGACACGTGGCGCCGGCTCAAGGCCTGCCGCAACCACCGGTGCGAAGCCGCCTTCTTCGACCGCTCGCGCAACAACAGCGGCACCTGGCACGACGTGCGCGTCTGCGGCAACCCCGCCAACCTGCGCGCCTACCGCGAGCGGCAGCGTGCCGAAAGAACCAACTGAGTAACGTCTATTGCGACGAAGAGGGAACACCATGCGCGCGATCCAGTACGACGAGTTCGGCGGCTACGACGTCCTCCGGACCGTCGATGTCCCCGTCCCGGTCCCCGCCGGCGGCCAGGCGCTCGTGAAGCTCACCTTCGCGGGGGTGAACCCGCTGGAGGAGACCGTCCGCTGCGGCAAGCTCCCCGCCGCGGCCGTCAAGCCGCTGCCGATCCGGCCCGGCGGGTTCGGCGTCGGCGTCCTCGCCGAGCCCGGCGCGAGCGGGCTGCCCGCCGGCACCCGCGTCATCCTCAGCGGCGGCCGGTACGGCGTGGGCGCCGACGGCGCGTGGGCCGAATACGTCGCCGTCGACCCGCAGCACGTCGTGGCCGTGCCGGACGGCGTCGACGACACCGCCGCGGCCGCCCTCACCGCGGCGACCGGCCACCTCACCGCGTACCTGGCGCTCACCGAGCTTGCCGGGTTCCGGCCCGGGCAGTCCGTCCTCGCCCCCGGCGTCGGGGGCGGGGTCGGGCAGGGCGGCGTGGACGTCGCCCGGGTGCTCGGCGCCGGCGTGGCGATCACCACGGCCACCAGTACCGCGAAGGCCGAACGCGGCCGCGCGCTCGGGTTCGAGGTGATCGACCTGTCGACCGAGTCCCTGCGCGCCGGCGTGCACCGGCTGACCGGTGGCAAAGGCGTCGACGTGGTCCTCGACGGCGTCGGCGGCTCCGTGACCGGTGCGGCACTGGGCGCGCTGGCGGTGGACGGCACCCTGGTCAGCATCGGGTACGCGGCGAGCACCCGCACCGAGATCGACGTCACCGACCTCATCTGGAAGAACGCCCACATCCACGGCTTCCGGTTCGCCCTGTTCACCCCGGACCGGATCAACGCGGCGAACACGCGGCTGCTCGACCTGGTGGCCCGCAAGGAGATCACGCCCCTGGTCGACCGCGTGTTCCCGCTGGAGCAGGCCGCGCAGGCGCAACGCCACCTCGCCGAGGACGGCCCGTTCGGCCGCGTCCTCCTGGCCGTCTGATCCGGGTGCCGGGCGGGTCACCGCGGCCGGCGGCTCAGCTCCCGGGCGCGGGTTCGGTCAGCCCGGTCGCGGTCAGGGTGAGGTGCCGGACCAGTCGCTCGGCCGCGGCGTCGGCGTCCCGGGTCAGGGCCGCCTCCTCGAGCCCGCGGTGCTCGGCGGCGTGGTCGCGGCGGGGCCCGCGGTGGGCCGACCAGCGGCGAGCCAGCTCGCTCGCGGCCCACAGCCGGTCGAACGTCTCCAGCAGCACGGGGTTCCCGCAGCCTTCCAGCAGTGTGCGGTGGAAGACCCGGTGGGCTTCCGACCAGGCTTCGCTGTAGTACTCGCCGTCCTCGGGGACGAACGCGGGGGTGCGGGCCAGCCGGTGGTGGGCGGCCCGCACCGCGGCCTCCCAGCCGACGTCGCCGCGCTCGACGGACATGCGCAGCACGACCGGTTCGACGGTCCGGCGGGCTTCCGCGAGCTCCTGCCAGCGCCGGTCGGAAAAGGCCGGGACGGCGAAGCCGCGGTTGGGCAGGCGGTCGGCGAGGCCGTCCCCGACCACGCGCACGAGCGCCTCGCGCACGACGGCCAGGCTCACGCCCTGTTCCTGGGCGAGGTCCTGGGGTTTCAGCGCGTCGCCGGGGGCGTAGTCACCGCGCATGATCGCGCCGCGCACGTGGGCGTAGACCCGCTCGGAGAGCATTCGCGGGCTCGCCGCGTCGGCGGGGGAAGTGGTCCGAGGCACGCAGTAAGCATAGACGATCCGGGTGATAATCGATTATCTCTGGTATCGTCGATCTTATGACGGCGCGATCCGCCGCTCACTCCCCGCAGCACGGCTCGAAAGGAACGCCTTGAGCGTCAACGACCCCTTCGCCCGCCTCCCCGAGGCGGCGCGCTTCACCGTCACCAGCACCACCCTCACCGACGGCGGCACCCTGCCGCCCGAGCAGTTCTCGGGGCTCTTCGGCGTCCCCGGCGGAAAGGACACCTCCCCGCACCTGGCCTGGCACGGCGCCCCGGACGGCACCAAGAGCTACGCCGTCACCGTCTACGACCCCGATGCCCCCACCGGCTCCGGGTTCTGGCACTGGGCGGTCGCCGGCATTCCCGCCGGCGTCACCGAACTCCCCGAGGGTGCCGGCGACGACACCGGCTCCGGCTTGCCCGAGGGCGCGGTCCAGCTCCCCAACGACGCCCGGGCGGCCCGCTTCATCGGCGCCGCCCCGCCGGCCGGGCACGGCCCGCACCGCTACTTCGTCGTGGTGCACGCCCTCGACGTCGAGACCCTCGACGTCCCCGCGGACGCGACCCCGGCCTTCCTCGGCTTCACGATGTCTTCGCACATCCTCGGCCGCGCCGTCCTGGTCGCCACGGCGGAAACCCCGCCGGCCGGGGCGCGTGGGTAGCCGGATCGGGTGGTGAGCCGGCGTCCCACGCCGAGCCCCGCCAGGAGAGCGGGAAACAAAACGTGACCATCGGGTGAATGCGGCCCGGTGCAGCCTTTTTCGCCGAATTGCCGGTCATCCGGAACTTGCCGACACTCGGGGGATGGAGAACACGGTTTCCGAACCCGAAGCAGCGCCGGAGTCCGACGTCCGGTTCCCGATCGTCCTGCGGGGTTACGACCGCCGGCAGGTGGACGAATACGTGCGGGTCGCGGAGAAACGGGTGGATCGGCACGAGAAGGCACGGCGGGTCGCGGAGCGCCGGCTGGCCAAGGCGCAGGTGCCCGCCCCGCGGGCGCCGGAACCGGACGGTGCCGCGGGGCTGGGCAAGCGGATCGAAAAGATCCTCCAGGTCGCGAAATCCGAGGCCGCGGAAATCAAGGAGCAGGCTCGAAAGGAGAGTGAGGCGCTGCTGGCGGCTGCGGAAAAAACCGTCGCCGAGGCGGAAAGCGCGGCCGCGGAGACCGACCGCATCGCGCAGCGGGACGCCCAGCTCGTCATTTCCCGTGCGGAGGAGGAAGCCGCCGCCATCCGGGCCACCCACCGGGCGGTGCTGGACCAGCTGGGCCGGATCGTCGACGCCGTCGAGGAACTGCGTGACCGGTTCGGCGGCGAGGCCGACGCCGACGCCGGTGCGGAGAACCCGGCCGAGCCGGAGACCGTGGACGCCGTGCCTTCCCCCGTTTGACCGTCAGGGGTGGTGTTCCGGCCGCCGGGGCACCACCTGACCGGCGACGACGAGGAGCCTCCGGAGCTCGCGCCGATCCCGTTCGCCGAGCTTGGCCAGGACCCGGTCCTCGGCCTCGGCCACCGCGGGGTCGAGGCGCGCGAGCAGGGTCGCGCCCTCGCGCGTCAAGGTCGCCGGCAACGACCTCCCGGACGACACCGTGGCGGGTCGCGTCACCAGACCGCGATCCTGCAGTTCGCGCACCACCTTGTTCATCGCCTGGGGTGACACCTGGGCTTCGCGGGCCAGCTGGGCGTTGGACTTCGGCGACTGCGACAGCATCCGCAGGCAGAGGTATTCGGGCGCCGCCAGCTCCGCCGGTCCCAGCACGGTCGCGGCCACCTCGGCGCGCAAGGCCGCGGTGACCCGGTGCAGCAGGTAGCCGAGCGGCTCGTCCCGGAGGCCTTCCATGTCAACCATGTTGACATATATCAACCTGGTTGACACCCTGGGGTGCATGACGAGCTCACCGAGCGACGCGTTGTTCGAATCCGCCTACCGTGGCCAGGCTCCCGAGCTGGGGCCGGGCTTCCGGCCGCCGTGGAGCATCGGCGAACCGCAACCCGAGATCGCCGCGCTCATCGACGCGGGCGCGTTCCACGGCGACGTCCTCGACGCCGGCTGTGGTGAAGGCGCGACGGCGCTCCACCTCGCCGAGCGGGGTTTCACGACCGTCGGTCTGGACCAGTCCCCGACCGCGATCGCGCTCGCGCGTGCGGACGCCGCCCGCCGCGGCTTGGGCAACGCCGGCTTCGCGGTCGCCGACATCAGCACGTTCACCGGCTACGACGGCCGTTTCGGCACCGTCGTCGACAGCACCTTGTTCCATTCGATCCCGGTCGAGCTGCGCCGGGGGTACCAGGAATCGATCGTGCGCGCCGCGTCGCCCGGCGCGTCCTACTTCGTGCTGGTGTTCGACAGCGCCACCGTGCCCTCGGGCAAGGTCAACCCGGTCTCGGCGGCGGAACTGCGGGAGGTGGTGGGCGCGTACTGGACGATCGACGACATCCGGCCGGCCCGCATCCACGCCAACGTCCCCGAAAACTTCCCGGACTTCGCGGGCTTCGCCGGCAGCGATGTCCGGGACGAGGGCAACGGCCGCAAGTCGGCACCCGCCTGGCTGCTGTCGGCGCACTTGTCCTGAAAGTACGGCCGACCCTCAGATCTTGCGGTACCGGCTTTCGAGCAACGCGAACACACCGAAGACGGCGATGCCGGCGGCCAGCGCCAGCAGCAGTGCTTGTCCGTAGGGCTGGAGGGCGAGCGTCTTGAGCGCGGGGTCGAGGCCGCCGGCCTTGGCGGGGTCGTAGTCGACGGCGGCGACGATGAACATCGCGCCGACCGTGCCGTAGGTGACCGCCATGGCGCACCAGCCCACCTGGCCCAGCCGTTCCGTCGACCGCCGGACCGTCCGGGACGCCCCGTCGAGGTCGAGGTCGTGGACGAACTTCTTCTTGATCCCGCGGTGGGCGAGGAAGGCCGCGACCACGATCACGCCGCCGCCGGCCGCGATCACCGCGGCGGCTCCCCAGGGCTGGGCCAGGACCGTGGCCACCACCGATCCCGCTTTGCCGGAGCCGCCGGTCGCGATCTTTGCGGCGCTGTAGGCGACGAGGCCGTACAGGACGACTTCGACCCCGCTGGTCGCCCGCCGCACCCACCGGCGGCGGGGCGCGGCGTGCCGGTGGCCGGTGATCGCCTCGGTGAGCTGCCACAGCGCGAGCAGCCCGGTGCCGGCGGCGATCAGCCAGAGCAGCCACGCTCCGCCGCCGGCGGCGACGATCTGCAACGCGCCGGCCTTGTCGGCCTTCTCGTTGTCGCCGAGGGCCACCTGCGCCGCCAGCCACGCGACGACCAGGTGCACGAAGGCGTAGCAGGTCAGGCCGATTCGGGCGATCAGGGTGAAACCTCTGAAGTCGGGCACCCGAGGGATCCTGGTTCATTCCGGCCCGGTTGGCCAGGCTCCGGCGCGACTTCGTCGGTGAGGCCGCCGGTCAGCACGGCCGGCCGGGCACGTTCTGCCCCGAGGACCTCGGCATGCCGGGCCCACGCCGCCGGCCGGGTCGAACAGGGCGGTCATGATTTCGTCGCGGCGCGGCGAGTTGCCGATGTTCCAGGCGGCGGCGTCGACCTGGCCGGCTTGTCGTTCGGTGAAACGGGAAAGCTGACGTACAGCCGGCACCTGGGCGGGTTCGGCTTCCGCGTCCGGATCGACGTCACCGCGGGCGAAGGCGCCGAGCAGCGGGCGCACGAGGAAGCCGAACTGCGGGCGATGGAACTGCTGGAGCGCGAAGGATATCCGTACCGCGACCTCACGGTCAGCTCGACCTGCATGGACGACGTCCGGACCACGCGCCGCTGAGCGGTTTCGCGCCGGTGCTCAGCTCCGGACGGCCGGGACGATCTCGGCCCAGACCGTTTTCCCGGCCGGCCGCTGGTCCTGCCCCCAGGCGATGGTGCAGTGCTCGACCAGCGCGAGGCCCCGCCCGCCGGTTTCCGAAGGCGGGCGCGGGCACGCCGGGTCGCGGCACGAGTCGTCGACTTCGATGCGCAGCCAACCCGCCCGGCGCAGCAGCCGGACCTGCCGGGGCGGGGTCCCGTGCCGGAGCGCGTTCGACACCAGTTCGTCCAGCACCATGATCGTGTCGGTCAGGTCCGCTTCGGACAGATCGCTCAGCGCGGAGCGGGCCCACCGGCGGACCCAGGACAGTTCGGCCAGATCGTCTTCGACGTCCAGCACCCGGGTTTCGACCTGCTCGCCGGTCACCGGCGCGTATTCGGTCGGCATCGGACCCCACTCTCCTCGTCGGTCCTCGGCCGGGTACCCGTGATCGGCGCCGTGACACCACCGACGTTGTCACCGACGCTCGTGGTGTGATGCGGAGGTGAGCCGTGCCGGGGAGGAGACCAACCGTCGCATGCTGCGTGCCCGCGACACCATGGACCGCGACTACGCCAAGCCGCTGGACGTGGCCGCGCTGGCGCGGGTCGCGCACGTCTCGGTGCCGCACTTCAGCCGGACCTTCCGGGCCACCTTCGGCGAGACCCCGCACCGCTACCTGCAACGCCGCCGGGTGGAGCGGGCCATGTTCCTGCTGCGCTCGGGCGACCGGAGCGTCACCGACATCTGCGTGGAGGTCGGCTTCACCAGCCTCGGGACGTTCAGCCGGACCTTCCGGGACATCGTCGGCGAGTCGCCCACGGCCTACCGGCGGCGCGGACCGCTGGCGGACGTGCCGACCTGCTTCGCCATGGCGTGGATGCGGCCGCGGAGCTGATCGTTTCGGATAAGCGTCCCGGCGCTCTCCTGCACTACCGTCGCCGCCATGCTCAACGCAATCACGATCTCCCAGATCTTCGTGCTCGACCAGGACGAGGCGCTCGACTTCTACGTCGGCAAGCTCGGCCTGGAGGTCCACACCGACGCCGACCTGGGCTTCATGCGGTGGCTGACCATCAACGTGCCTGGTCAGCCGGACCGCGAGATCCTGCTGGAGAAGCCCGGCCCGCCCCGGATGGACGAGGCCACCGCGGACCAGGTCCGCGACCTGCTGACGAAGGGCGCGATGGGCGGCTCGCTGTTCTTCGCCAGCGACGACTGCCGCAAGACCTACGAGACGCTGCTGGCCAAGGGCGTCGAGTTCACCGACGAGCCGACCGAGCGCCCGTACGGGATCGACTGCGGCCTGCGCGACCCGTTCGGCAACAGCATCCGGTTCAGCCAACCCCTGGCCGGCTCCTGACCCGTCACCGCAGCCAGCGCACCGCCGCGTCGGCGCAGTCCTCGGGGCTGCCGCCGAACGCGATGGCCGCGTCGGGGGCGTGCCGGCGGACCAGGTTGACGACCCGCTCGAACAGCTCCAGCAGGGGCTCGTGGGTGCGGATGCCGCCACCGATCACCACGCAGGCGTAGGTGTCGCCGGTCAACGCCTCCACGACGGCCTCTTCGGGACGCTCGTCGGGGGAGACCAGGCAGTAGTCGGCCGCGATGCCGTGATCGTCGAACCGGGCCCGGCCGCGGGCGATCGCGGCCTGGACCGGTTCGGGGTCCCAGCCGGTCAGCTTGGCGGGGTCGAGCCCGATGACCAGCACTCGTGTCATCGCCGAGACGATACGCGGGCGATTGCCGGACCACGCGCGGTCCGGCAACCATGGGGGCCATGTCCGAGCAGCCGGGCGCCGGCATCCCCCCGCCGGCCGCGGAAGACCACACCTGCGCCGGGTGCGGACTGTCCTATCCCGCGCTCACGCTCGACGCCGCCCGGGCGATCATCGGGTCACTGCCCGACGCGGTGGCGGCCATGGCCGCGTCCCCGCAGGAGCTCCGGCACCGTCCCGCGCCCGGCCGCCGGTCGGCGCTGGAGTACCTCGTCCACCGGCCCTTGCTCGAGCCGATGCTCAACGACCTGCGCGCCCGGCGGTTCCGCTACAACGACCGTTCCTTCGAAGCAGTGCGCGACGAGCTCGCGGCCTGCGCCGCCGGGCTCGGTGACGAGATCGACCGGCTGGAACCGGCGGACTGCGCACGCGTCGTGATCCGCCTGCCGGGCGAACACCGCACGGCCCGGTGGCTGGTCCGCCAGGCGGCCCACGAGGTCACGCACCACCTCGAAGACATCAGGCAGTGCCTGGCCGCGGCCCAGCTTGGCTCTCGAGGTGGCTCAACGCGGCGCTGAGGAAGGCGTCCCGTCGTTGCCCGAGCAGGCCGGCGTCGAGGTCCGGCCGGCCCTGGTCGTGGAGCGCCGGAACGCAGAACGCCATGTCGGCCAGGGTGCCCGACGCCGCGACGACGTCCCAGTAGGCGACGTGGTCCGCCGGCCGGCCGGTAGCCCGCTGCCAGCCTTCCAGCACGTGCTCGGCGGCGGCCGGCCCGAACATCAGGGCGGCGTCGAAGCGCGCCGCGCCGAGATCGATCCCCGGCGATCCGGCGCCGGCGCAGTCCCAGTCGACCAGGCCGGTGCAGCGGTCGCCGGACCACAGGGTGTTCCCGAACCACAGGTCACCGTGCACGAAGACGGCCGGGCCGCCGGGCACGGGAAGCCGGTCCAGGAGTTCCTCCGCGGCCGCCAGCAGCGCGGTGGTGCCCTTTTCCCGGCGTTGGGCCGCGAAGTCCACGTCCGCTATCGAGCGGGTCCGCGGCGGCAGCGCGGGCCCGGGCGTCAGCGGGATCGACTGCAGCGCGGCCGCCACGGCTCCCAGGCCCCGCAGGCGCTCGGTGGACGCGACCGCCGGGATCCGGCTGTGCCCGGGCAGGACCGTGGTCAGCACCGCCAGCTCGCCCGCCGCGGCGCCGTCGAGATCGGTGGCGATCAGCCGGGCCGCGGGCAGCTCGTGGTCCCCGGCGACTCGCAGGGCCGCCACCTCGGTGGCGAACCGCCGGCCGTGTTCGGGATCGGTGGGGTCGCCGAGCCGCAGGACGGCCGCTTCGAATCGACCGGCCGGCTCGAACCGCAGCAACCACGGGTCGGCGTTCTCGCGCAAGCCGGTCATCGCGGCCACGCGGACGTCACCGCCCACCGCGTCGGTCACCCAGCGCAGGACCTGCTCGGACGGCTCTGGCATCGCATTCACCCCTGTCGCGCCGGGAAACCGAGGAGTCACGATGCCATGACTACGGCCGGTGAGCGCACCTGCGGCTCACATCCGCGCCTCGGCTTCGGCGAGGAACGCCAGCACCCGTGCGTTGACGGCGTCGGCGGCTTCACCGGCGATGGCGTGGGTCGCTTCGGGCCAGACCTCGACGCGCGCGTCCGGCAACAGCGCGCGTGCGCGAGCGGCCGCCTTGGCGGCGTCGTGGATCACGCTGCGGCCGGCGATCAACGCGAGGACGGGGAGCCCGATCGACCGGAGCTGCTCGTCGGTCAGCAGTTCCGGGGTGGGCAAAGCGATCCGGTAGGCGCGGATGCCCGCCTCGACGACCGCGGCGACCGGGTCGTCCGGAGCGACCTCGGCGCCACCGGAGATCCACCGGATGAAGGCCGGGCGGCCCCAGTGGCTGAGTCCGGGCACGAGCGCGAGGGTCGTGCGGAAGAGCAGGGAGACCGGGAGCTCGCCGAACGTGCGGACCGGGTCGATCAGGGTCAGCGACGCGAGCCGCTTGCCCGAACGAGCGGCGTAGTTCGCGGCGAGCCAGCCGCCGAAGGAGTATCCGACGAGGTGCACGGTCTCGGCGCCGAGCGCGTCGAGGACCTCGGTGAGCCAGGCGGCCTGTTCGGCGCTGTCGCCGATCGGCGCGGTTTGCGTGCTCCGGCCCGGCTCGCCGATCAGGTCGAGCGCGTACACCGGGCCGCGGCGCGCCCACGCCGGGAGGTTCGGCGCCCACATGACGGCGGTGCCGGCCCGGCCCGGCAGCAGCACCGTGGGGATCGCGGGCCCCGAGCCGAACCGGTAGACCCGCGCGGTCCCGAAAGACGTCTCGACGTCGTGCTGGGCGGCCGGTGCGGGCAGCGCGGCGAGCCCGCGTTCGTACACCCCGTCGTACTCGCGTCCGGCCTGCTCGGAGGTGAACCGGCTCAGCTTCATCGCGCCCCCTGGTTTTGCGATACGATCGGATGGTAAAGAGGGTGCGGGACGGTTCGCAAGCCGGCCGTATCGGAAAGGGGACGCGTGCCGAAAGTCGTCGATCACGAGGAGCGCCGGCGGCGGATCGCCCGGACGCTGTGCCGCATCGCCGCGGACGAGGGCCTCGAGGCCGTCAGCCTGGGCCAGGTCGCGGCGGCCGCGGGCATCTCGAAAGGGCAGGTGCAGCACTACTTCCCGAACAAGGACGCGATGCTCCGCTACGCGGTCCGGACGCTGCGCGACCAGGTCGAGCGCCAGGTCGCGGCCGCGGACGCGCCACTGGACCTGCGCACGGTCCTGGTGGCGCTGCTGCCCCTCGACGACGAGCGCCGGACGGAAGCGCTGGTGGCCAACGCGTTCGTCTGGCGCGCGTTCAAGGACGACGAGATCGCGGCCTGGTTCCGCGCCGGGTACGAGCAGCTGCGCGAGGCACTCGCCGCCCTGGTGACGGCCGAGCACGGCCTGACCGGCGTCGACGCCGCCGGCGAAGCGGATCTGCTCCTGGCGCTGACGGCCGGCCTGGCCGACGCCGTCCTGCTCGGGCACCGGACCGGGGCGGAGGCCGTCGAGCTGATCGACCGCCAGCTGCGCCGGCTCACCGGCGGCTTGACTTCAAGCACTTGAAGTTCCGCATGCTGGTCCCATGGCGACAGGAACCGCGCGCGAGCAGGTCTGGCTGACCATCCTCGAGGCGTCCCGGCGCAGCGGGCTGAGCGAGCCGACGCTGCGCTACTACGAGCAGATCGGCCTGGTCGGTCCGGTGCCGCGGGATCCCGGCAGCGGGCACCGGCGGTACGACGCCGAGACGATGGCCGTCCTCGACTCGCTGGGGTGCCTGCGCTCGGCCGGGCTGCGGGTGGCGGACCTGCGCCGCTACCTCGGCCTCCTCGCCCGCGGGGACGCGGCCGCCGCCGAGCAGCGCGAGCTGTTCGACCACCACGCCGACCGGCTCGAGGCCGAGATCGACCGGTTGCGGCTGCGGCTGGACTACCTGCGCCTGAAGGCACGGCTCTGGGACGCCCGCGACCGCGGCGACACCGACGCGGCGCAGCGGCTCGTCCCGCGCCTGCTCGCCCTCATCGACCGATTCTGAACCTCCACAAAGGACTGATATGACCGACCGAGCGCTCGTCCTGGTCACCGGTGGTACCGGCTACCTGGGCGGTCACACCATCGTGCGGCTGCTGGCCGACGGGCACCGGGTCCGCGCCACCGTGCGTGACCTCGACCGGGCGTCGGACGTCCGTGCCGCCGTCGGACCCGGCGACCTGGAAGTGGTGGCCGCGGACCTCGGCGCCGACGACGGCTGGGCCGCGGCGACGAAGGGCGTGGACTACGTGCTGCACGTCGCTTCCCCGTTCCCGCCCGCCGCCCCCGAGGACGACGACGAGGTGATGCGCCCGGCGCGCGACGGCGCCGTCCGCGTCCTGGCCGCCGCCCGGGAAGCCGGGGTCCGGCGGGTCGTGCTGACGTCGTCGTTCGCCGCGGTGGGGTACGGCGCGGTCCCGCGGGAGGAGTACACCGAGGCCGACTGGACCGACCCGGCCGACCCCAACAGCGCCTACATCCGGTCGAAGGTGATCGCCGAGCGCGCGGCCTGGGACCAGGCCGCCGCCGGCCCGGAGCTGACGGTGATCAACCCGGCCGGCATCTTCGGCCCGGTCCTCGGCGGGCGCTTGTCGTCGTCGGTCGCGCTGGTGCGGGGGATGCTCGACGGGGCGATGCCGGTGGTGCCGCCGCTGTACTTCGGCGTGGTCGACGTCCGAGACGTCGCCGACCTGCACGTGCGGGCGATGACCCACCCGGCCGCGGCGGGGGAGCGGTTCCTGGCCGCGGCCGGCGAGGCGCTCAGTTTCCTGGACCTGGCCCGGATCCTCGCTTCGAGCGGTCACGCCGTGACGGTGACCGAGCTGACGGCGGAGCAGGTGCGGGCCGCCGCGGAGACCGACCCGGCCATGCGGGAGGCGGCCGCCCGCCTCGGGCGCGTGCCCGTCATCCGCACGGAGAAGGCGCGGAGCGTGCTCGGTTGGCGCACTCGCCCGGTGGAGGAGACCGTGGCCGACACCGCCCGCAGCCTCGTCGCCGGTCAGGCGCGCCCGGCTGGGTGACCAGCAGTTCCCTCGGGCTGACAACGGGAAACTCCGCCCACCTCAGAGGCCGATCTGGAGCACGCCTTGCGGCGTCGTGGTCATGAGGTCGAGGTTCACGTCGTCGGTGGTGCCGACGAGCAAGGGGGTCTGGATGGGGCGAAGCGCGAGCAGCGGACCCGGGAAGGTGCGGGTGAAGGCGGTGAAGCTGGTTTCGTGCGGCCACCGGCGGTCTTGCACGAGACGCCGGTAGTTGTGGTCGCCTTTGAGGATGGTCAAGCGGGCGGTGGCGAAGGCCTCGCGGAGTTCGCCGGGAATCTGCTCGATGTGCAAGGCGGCCGGGCAGCGGTAGTACGCGTGGGTGACGGCCTCGAGCCGGCCGTCGACGAGCTGCGCCGTGGTGGTGGTCGGGGAGCCGGCCGAGGCAGGCGAGCAGGTCCGCGGTGGTGGCCTGCGCCGGGCGCCACGGGTGGGGTGCCAGGTGGAGGTCGACCTGAGTGGCGAAGCCCTCGGCGAGGAGGAAGTCGATCAGCATGAGGTCGCCCACCAGTTCGGCGGCTGTCGAGTCGGCGACCAGGCACACCCGGCCTGGCGCGATGCCGGCGAAGTGCGCCCACAGCCGGCGGCTCTGGTCGATCACGAGCGGCACCGCGGCCGAGCCGGCCAGGGACGTGCGCAACAGCGCGTGGCCGCGTTCGCGGGTGTCGAGCCCGGTGAGTTCGTCGAATGCGTCCAGCGGCGCGAGGGTGGCTTCGCCGGCGAGGAGTGCCGCCTTGCCGGGGCCGTACGGGTCGATGCCCCGCCAGGGAGTGGTGGCCGGCAGTCGCGACGAGCTTGCCGGCGAAGTAGTTCTCCGCGTACAGGAAGGGCAGTTCCGACCAGGCGCGGCCGAGGTGCTCGTCGTCGCGCCAGGGTTCCGGCTCGGCGGGCGGTCCTTCGAAAGGCGTCTGCCACGGTCGGAGAATGCCGTCCGACAGTTCTGCTTCGATTCGATCAATGGCCCGGCGGGTGTGCGGCGGATATGGCAGTTCGTCGCGAACCCGGGTGAGTACGCGGGGCCAGAACTCGTGCAGTTGGTGCCACGGGTAAGTGTCTTCGTCGCGTGCGTCCAAAACGGAAGGAAGTGCCGGGGCCCGATTGTCCGGCCGGCGTCGTCGCGAGTGTCATGGGGGATCGAAATTCTTCTGTAGTGCAGCCGTTCCACGGGCTGCTCCGGTGTCTCGCCGGCGGGTTGAATCCGTCTGTTCGAGAGGTCTGATCGTGCGCAGGAACGATTGCAGATGGCGCTTTCACGAACGACAAGAACAAGCTGGCTCACGAATTGGTGGCGGCGAAGCGGTCGGCCGCGCTCGCCGAATGGCCGGCCGATCCGGCGGGGCGGCCGGCGCGGTGCATGAAAACGACGGTGACGCCGAAGGCGAAGAAGGTGGCGCAACCCGCGGATCGCGCCGTCCGGAACGGGATCGTCGCCCGGAAACCGTATGACACCAGGACGGTCGCCGCGGATCCGGACTGCAGCCAGGGTTACGACCGGTTCCTGTCCTGCGGCGGGACGATCAACAACTACGAGGTCATCGAGACGGTCAACGGGGTAAGCCGGGTGGTCGGGCGGGTCGACTTCACGGTCGATGACGCGATCGCGTGGGACTCGTTCAGTCTCAACTGGACCCACAAGGCGACGATCTCGCAGATCAGCGCCTGGGGCACCGAACTCGCCGGGCGGCAGGCACAGCTGTCGTTCGGGTGCGACAAGGACCCGTTCGTCTGCGAACGGCTCGACGGTCCCGCGAGTGAGATCATCCGTCTCGAGAACGGGTTGAGCGTCACCCGTACGTACACCTACCAGGACACCGGCACGCCGGCTCAGTTCCTCGACGCCACCGAGTTCCTGGTCGGCTACCGCGGCACGGTCCTGCGGGTCACCCCGATCGGTGCGCCGAACCAGCTCGTGTTCGACGACGGGGAGCGCAATGAGGTCAACAGCCGCTGCGACAGCGAGCAACGGCTCGGCGGTCGCGGCTGCATCAATCCGGCCAGCTCCGCCGCACGTCCGGCGGTTGTCCTGGCCGCCTTCCGAGCACGGCCTGCTCACCGGCGACGCCGGCTGGATCGCGGTCCTCACCGGACAGGACTGGGCCACGGTCGACGTCGAGCTCGAGTCCCTCGGTGCACCGCCCGCGGATGCGCCCGGCGACGGGTGGGAGATGGCGGTCGAACGAGCGGTCACCGTCGACACGAGCCCGCACCTCGCGATTTCCGACCCGTACGGTGGGCCACAGCACACGATCGCCACGCCGGAAACCGCCTACCGCCTCCGGGTGCACTGCCGCGGCCGTGGACGGCCGGCGCTGGAGAGCTACCTGATCCGGTTGTGGCCGGCGCCGGCCCGGGCCGGCGAGCAGCTGCTCACCGGCCCGGACACGTTGGCGCCGGATCTTCGCGGCTGACCTGCCGGTGCGGGGCGTCTCCCGATCCGGGCCGGCGGCCGAGTCCGGGCTTGTGGTGCGAACGCCCCACAGTGCGGTGCTCGCCACCGCTCTACCGTGCTGGACAGTGAATCGCAGACCGGCTGCGGGTCTCACCTTCCCCGTTCGAGAGGTGTTCCTGTCATGCGCGTTCGTCTTCTGCTGCCCCTGCTCGCCTTGATCGCTTCCGCGGTGGCCGCTCCGGCTGCCGCTTCCGCTTCCGCCGATCCCGTCGCGGCCATGGCCGTCACGGACGCTTGCTACACCTGGGGACGCACGCTGGCGCAAGGCGCGTCCGGCGACGACGTCCGGCAGCTGCAGATCCGGGTCGCGGGTTACCCGGGATACGGTGGCGTCCTGGTCATCGACGGCCAGTTCGGGCCGGGGACGAAGGCGGCGGTCACCCGGTTCCAGCAGGCTTACGGCCTCGGCGCGGACGGCATCGCCGGGCCGGCGACGTTCGGCAAGCTCTACCAGCTGCAGGACGACGACTGCACCCCGGTCAACTTCACCTACGCCGAGCTGAACCGCTGCAACTCGGACTGGTCGGGCGGCAACGTCCCACCGGCGACGGCGAAGGCGAACGCGCTGGTGTCGATGTGGAAACTGCAGGCGATGCGCCACGCGATGGGCGACCGCCCGATCGTGGTGAACGGCGGTTTCCGCAGCGTGGCGTGCAACAACGCGGTCGGCGGAGCGGCGGCCAGCCGCCACCTCTACGGCGACGCGGTCGACCTGGGGGCGGGCGCGCAGGGCTTCTGCGGATTGGCGTTGCAGGCCCGCAACCACGGGTTCAGCGAGATCCTCGGACCGGGCTACCCGGGCCACAGCGACCACACCCACGTGGCACACCGGTCAACCCGCTTCTGGTCGGCGTCCTCCTGCGGAATCTGATTCCGGCGCCAGGGAACGCCCGCCCGCGGGAACTCGGCTTCGCTTCGGTGGTCATCCTGCGAAGTCAACCCGGTTCGGGCGGATCGAAAACCGATCGGTTCATCGCTGGTTCACGGCGTGACGTCGAAGCGGTCGACCAGCATGTAGGTGCCGCTGCGCTTGACGGCCCGGATGGTGTGGCGTCCCGGCGGCAGGGCGCAGGCGCTGAACACGGCTTGCTGGGCGCGGCGGACGTCGCTCGTGGTGTCGACGGTGCGCTGGAAGACCTCGTCCAGGTAGACGTCCATCCGGCCCTCGTCGGAGAAGGTTTCGCTGAAGAGCGCGATGCCGGTTCCGCTGAAGGAGTAGTCGACCCAGCTGCCGTTCGTCTTCGTGTAGTGCACGTCGGCGTGGAAGTCGCCGAACTCGCGGTCGCGGCTGACGTTCCACGATCCCCGGTAGCCGATGCCGTCCGAGTCGTCGTTGAGCGTCACTGTCTGGTTCGTCGGGCAGTGCCGGGCGGTCGTGATGACCGGCGGTGGCGCGGCGCTCGGCCTGGTCGTCGAGGGTGTCGGCGTGGTCGATGTTCTGGTCGCCGTCGAGGGCGCGGTGGACCGGTCGGGGACGGCGCTCGCGCTCGAAGCGAGCGTGGCCGCGGGCTGGAGCGGCACCGCCGACAACGCCGCGTTGCGCGGCGCCGGGCGCGACATCGTCGCCGGCAGGGCGATGCCGACCACTATGGCCAGTCCCGCGACCACGATCGCCGCCCAGCGGATCCGCGCACTCGCCCGCAGCTGCGCGCGAGCGGCTTCCCGGGCCCGGCGTTCGAGGCGCGCGCGGTGCTCATCCGAGTCGAAGTCCGCTTTCCCGGGCTCCGCGCGTGCCCCCGGACGCTCGGCTGCCGTGATCGGACGGGCGTGCGCACGGGCCTTTCGCAGAAGGTCCTCGACCGTCAGCCGCTGCGCTCTCCGCCGGCCGGCACGCGCCATTGCGGAACCTCCTGGATCCTCACACCGTCGAGCCCGCCGGCTCGTGGTGCGGAATCCTAGGAATCCCGTCCCGGATTGTAAACCCGGCAACGGAAAGCGTTTCGTTATCATTTCGAGGCAACCGGATCGCCGCCCCGGCCGTATCGGCCGGGTTCCGATGGTCGAGTGAGCCTCAGCCGGGCGGGTCTCCGTAACCCCGCAGGAACAACGCTTCGGTCAACGCCATCGCCGCGATCTCCCGCGGTGCCACGCTTTCGTTCGGCGCGTGGATCGACGACTGCGGTTCCTCGACGCCGATGAGCAGGATCTCCGCCTCCGGGTAGGTCTCGGCGAAGACCGTGCACAGCGGGATCGAGCCGCCCTGGCCGAGGTGGCTCACCGGGGTTCCGTACGCGGTCCGCATCGCGTCGGCCAGTACGTGGTGGGCCAGGCCGTGGGTGGCCGGGCGGAACGGGCGGCCGCTCGCCTCGAGCTCCACCCGCAAGCGGACGCCCCGCGGGGTGGCCGCGATCAGGTGCTCCGTCAGCGCCCGCGCCGCCTCATGGGGCTCGATGTCCGGCGGGATGCGGAGGTTCAGCCGGGCCCGGGCGCGCGGGGTGATGGCCGCCGCCGAGCCGAGCACCGGTGGGCAGTCGATGCCCAGCACCGTCAGCGCCGGGCGCGCCCACAGCATGTCCGCCACTTCGGCGTCGCCGAGGAGGACCGCGTCGGCGGAGAGGCCCGCGTCCGCGCGGAACCGCTCGGCCGGGTACGGGGCTCCGGACCAGCGGCCGTCCCCGGGCAGGCCGTCGATGGTCGTGTTGCCTTCCGCGTCGCGCAGGGACGCCAGGACCGACACCAGCGCCGCCAGCGCGTCCGGGGCCGGGCCGCCGAACATGCCGGAGTGCAGTTCCGCCGGCAGCGCGTCGATCGCGACGACGACGTCGACCATCCCGCGCAGGCTGACCGTCACCGCGGGGTGCCCGACCGCCGCGTTCCCCGTGTCGCACACCAGGATCGCGTCGGCTCGCAGGAGGTCGGCGTGCTCCGGGACGAACGCCTCGAGCCCGCCCGTGCCCTGCTCCTCGGAGCCCTCGACGACCAGCTTGAGGTTCACCGGCACGTCGTCACCGAGGGCGCGCAACGCGGTGAGGTGCATGACGATGTTGCCCTTGCAGTCGGCCGCGCCGCGGCCGTACCAGCGGCCGTCGACCTCGGTCAGCCCGAACGGCGGAGTCCGCCATGCTTCGAGCTGCAGCGGCGGCTGGACGTCGTAGTGCGCGTAGAGCAGCACGGTCGGCGCGTTCTCCCGGCCGCACGGGCGCCAACCGAGCACGGCCTGGCTGCCGTCCGGGGTGTCCGCGACGCGGGTGTCGAACCCGGTCCCGGCGAACGCGTCGGCCACCCAGGCCGCCGCCCGCCGGCACTCCTCGGGCGGGAACTGCCGCGGGTCCGCCACCGAGCGGATCGCGACGAGGTCGGCCAGTTCGTCGCGGGCCCGCGGCATCAGCTCGTCGATCCGGGTCCGGAGGTCCACCGCGCTCACCCGCCCGTCGCCGCGACGAAGCCCAGCTCGCCGACGTGGTCCCAGTACGCCGCCAGCTTCTCGGGGCAGTGGGCCGCGATGACGCGCGACTGCCCGCGCACCACGGTGCCCGCGGGCAGGGCCGGCCGCGTGCCCGGGTCGCCCGTCGCGCGGACGAGGGCGGCGGCCGGGTCGGCGCAGATCGCCGCGGCGGCCTCCCGAGCGGACCGGTGGAGCAGGTACCCGGCCACGAGCAGCGCGCCGAGCACGACGCCCACGACGACGTAGACCGCCGTCCGCTGGCCGCGCGTCGACCATTCGTCCACAGTGGTCACGACGTGCTCACCGCCGGCCGGCGCCACGACGGCTTTCGCAGGCGGTAGAACAGGAACGGCACCAGCAGGCCCAGGCCGAGCGCGCCGCCCGCGACGATCCCGAGGTAGACCCACGGATCACCGGAGCCGAACTGCGACGGCGGGACGAAGCCCACCAGCAGCGCGGCGAGCGACGCGCAGAACCCGACCCCGCACAGGCCGGCCAGCATCGGCGCGCGGAACCCGCGCGGCTGCTCGGGGAACTTCCGCCGCAGCCGCACCGCCGCGACGAACATCAGCAGGTACATGATCAGGTACACCTGCGTGGTGATCACCGAGAAGATCCAGTACGCGCTCGACACGTCGGGGATGAACGCGTAGAGCAGCGCGATCAGCGTGGTGAGCACCCCTTGCGTGACGAGGATGTTCTGCTGCACGCCCCGCTTGTTGAGCCGCTGCAGGAACGGCGGCAGGTACCCTTCCTGCCGCGAGATCAGCAGCAGCCCCTTCGACGGCCCGGCCAGCCACGTCAGCATCCCGCCGAGCGAGGCCAGCACGAGCAGGACGCCGATCAGCGGGGTCAGCCACTGGATGCCGAAGCTCGCGAAGACGGCATCGAAGGCCTGCATCACCCCGGCGGTCAGGGAGAGCCGGCCGGCCGGGACGACCCAGCTGATCGCCAGCGCCGGCAGCACGAAGATGAGCAGCACCAGTCCCATCGCGAGGAACATGGCGCGCGGGAACTCCTTGCCGGGCTTGCGCAGCGCGGACACGTGCACCGCGTTCATCTCCATGCCCGAGTAGGACAGGAAGTTGTTCACGATCAGCACGAGGCTCGCGAGCCCGGCCCACGCCGGCAGCAGGTCGCCGGCCGACATCGGGGCCGCGGACGGGTGCCCGCGGCCGAGGAACACGAGGCCGAGAACCACCAGCAGCGTGCCGGGGACCAGCGTCCCGATGACGAGCCCGCCGCCGGCGAGCCCGGCCACCCCCTTCGTGCCCCGGGCGGAGATCCAGACCCCCGACCAGTACGCGACGACGATCACGGCGGCCGTCCACCACCCGTTGCCCGCCAGGTCGGGGTCGACGACGTAGGCGAGCGTGCTCGCGACGTACCCGAGCAGGCTCGGGTAGTAGAAGATCGTCATCGCGAACTGGCACCAGACCGCCAGGAAGCCCAGCGGCTTGGAGAGCCCGAGCGCCACCCAGTTGTAGACCCCGCCCGGCCAGCCCGAGGCCAGCTCGGCCGAGACCAGCGAGGTCGGCAGCAGGAACACGATCGCCGGGACGACGTAGAGGAAGACGGCCGCCAGGCCGTACACGGCCATCGTCGGCGACGGCCGCAGGCTCGCGACCGAACCGGTCGTCATGAGCGCGAGCGCGACCCAGGAGATCCACGCCGCGGCCGGCGGTCTCGTCCGGCCGCCTCCCCCGGCGGGTGGTGCTGCCGCCCCGGCTGGCTCCGGCTGCGGTCGGTTCGTGGCGGTCATGGTGGTCGGCCTCCCGGGTTCGCCTCGGTGGGTGCCCATCGTGATCCGCGGCGGGCCGGCCCGGGTCACCCGTCGCGGGCGAGACCGGCGGCCCGCCGGTCAGCCGAGCGCGGCGTCGAGCGTGACGGCGGCGTCGATGAGCGCGAGGTGGGTGAAAGCCTGCGGGAAGTTGCCGAGCTGCTCGCCGGTCGGCGCGATCTCCTCGGCGTACAGGCCGACGTGGTTGGCGTAGGTCAGCATCTTCTCGAACGCCGTGCGGGCTTCCTCCAGCCGGTCGGCGCGGGCCAGCGCGTCGACGTAGGCGAAGCTGCACAAGGAAAAAGTGCCTTCGTCGCCGGCGAGCCCGTCCGGCGAGGCGGCCGGGTCGTAGCGGTAGACGAGGCTGTCGGTCACCAGCCCGTCCCGGATCGCGTCCAGCGTGGACAGCCACAGCGGGTCGCGGGCGGGGAGGAAACCGGTGCGGGGCATGCGCAGCAGCGCCGCGTCCAGTTCGTCGCCGGTGTAGTGCTGGACGAAGGCGTTGCGCGTGCGGTGGAAGCCGCGGCTGAGGATCTGGCCGTAGATCGTGTCGCGCTGCCACGCCCAGTCCTCGACCGGCGCGGGCCGGCCGTGGGTGCCCGCCAGCCGGATGCCGCGGTCGAAGGCGACCCAGCTCATCAGCCGGCCGTAGGTGAAGGACTTGCGGCCGGCCCGGGTCTCCCAGATGCCTTCTTCGGTCTGGTCCCAGTGTTCGCCGAGCCAGTCCAGGGCCGCGCGCAGGGCCGTCCAGCCCTGGTGGGGCAGCTCGAAGCCGGCGCGGTCGGCGGCGAAGACGCTGTCGAGCGCTTCGCCGTAGATGTCGAGCTGCAGTTGCCCGGCCGCGTCGTTGCCGATCCGGACCGGTGTCGAGCCGCGGTAGCCGGACCAGTGCGCGAGGCTCTCCTCCTGGAGGTCGGACGTGCCGTCCACGCGGTAGAGCACGGCGAGCGGGCCGCCGGGTCCGGCCGCGCCTTCGCGGATGCGGTCGCCCAGCCAGCTCCCGAACCGGGCGGCCTCCTCGGCGAAACCCAGTGCCAGCAACGCCGAAACCGAGAACGACGCGTCCCGGACCCAGGTGTAGCGGTAGTCCCAGTTGCGCTCGCCGCCGATCCGCTCGGGCAGGCCGAGGGTGGGCGCGGCGACCAGTCCGCCGGTCGGGGCGTAGGTGAGCAGCTTGAGGGTGATCGCCGAGCGGGTGACGATCTCCCGCCAGCGGCCGCGGTAGGTCGAGCGGGCCAGCCACGCGCGCCACCAGTCCACAGTGGAGTGGAACAGGTCCGTGAACTCGGTGACGCGGATTTCGCGTGGTGGCGCGGCGGCGTCGGTCTCGAGCACGAGCCCGCGGACCTGCCCGGCGGCGAGTGCGAGCCGCAGGTGGACGTCGCCGCCTTCGACGCGCGCGTCGGCGAGGTGCTCGTCGCCGGGCTCGCGGACGGCGTGCAGCACCAACGACGTCTCGCGCGCGTTGAACACGGCCCCGTTCCGGACGAGGGTCGCCTGGTGCGGCCGGCGGCCGTAGTCGAACCGCGGCGCGACCAGCACGTCGAAGGTCATCCGGCCGCGCACGCAGCGCACGAGCCGGGCGATGCGGTGTTCGGTGGTGGCGAGGGTGCCGCACGGCGGCATGAAGTCGACCACCTCGCCGATGCCGTCCGGCCCGCAGAAGCGGGTGATCAGCACCGCGGTGTCCGGGTGGTACACCTGCGTGCTCGTGTGCTCGCCGGCCGGGCGGACGCGGAACCGCCCGCCGCGCTCGTCGTCGAGCAGCGCGCCGAAGACCGACGGCGAGTCGAAGCGCGGGCAGCAGAACCAGTCGATCGACCCGCCGGTCGTCACCAGCGCGGCGGTCTGCAGGTCACCGATCAGGCCGTGGCCGGCGATCGTGGTCTCGGTCATGGGTTCCTCCACGGGGGCAGGTGCGATCCGGTCGCCTGCACCGTCCCGGGGAGCGGGTGGGCCCTGCCTCATCCGCCCGGGGTGAGGTGGCCCGGGCGTGGTCCCGCCACCGTGTGCGGTACTCCGACGAGGAAGGCCCGCCGATGATCGTGCTGCCCCTGGCGCTCGCCCAGTTCGTCGCCAGCTACGCGGCGACCACCATGACCGTGGCCGTCACCGACATCGCCGCCGATCTCGGCACGACCGTGCTCGGCGTGCAGACGGCGATCACGGTCTTCACGCTCACCATGGCGTCGTTCATGGTGCCGGGCAGCAAGCTGAGCGACCTGCTGGGCCGCAAGCGGTGCTTCCTGGCCGGGCTGGCCGTCTACGGCGCCGGTGCGCTGCTGGCTTCGGCGGCGCCCGGACCCGGGCTGCTGGTCACCGGTTACTCGCTGCTGGAAGGCATCGGCTCGGCGCTGCTGATCCCGCCGATCTACATCCTGGTCACGGTGACCAGCCGCGGCGTCGAGACCCGGGCTCGCGCCTTCGGCGTGGTGAGCGGCGCCGGCGCGCTCGGGGCCGCTGCCGGTCCGCTCGTCGGCGGCCTGGTCACGACATGGCTCGGCTGGCGGGCTTCCTTTCTGCTGCAGGTGCTCCTGGTCGTGCTGATCGTCCTCTTGGCACTGCGCATCCGCGAGCCGGCCGCACCGCCGCGCGAAAAGCGGTTCGACGTCGGCGGCGCGATCCTGTCCGCGGCCGGGCTGTTCTTCGTCGTCTTCGGCGTCCTGCAGGCGGGCTCCTACGGCTGGCTGGTCTCACGGGCGGACTTCACCGTCGGCGGGGTCGTGCTGCTGCGGGCCGGCGGGGTTTCCCCGGTCTGGTTGTTCGCCGGTATCGGCGCCGGGTTCCTGGTGGTGTTCTTCCGGCACGTCCGCGCGCGCGAGCGGGCGGGCCGGGAACCGCTCGTGCCCTCCGGGCTCTTCCGCGACCGCGGCACCGGGTTCGGGTTGCTCACCCAGCACGTGCAGTGGCTCGTCCTGCAGGGCACGTTCTTCGTCGTGGCGGTCTTCCTGCAGCAGGCCCGCGGCTACGACGCGATCGAAACCGGGCTGACGCTGACGCCCGCGACGATCGGCATCCTCGGGGCCTCGGCGGCCGCGGGGCGGCTGGCGCGGCGGCACTCCCAGCGGCGGCTGGTCCGCGCCGGCTTCGTCCTCACCGTCGTGGGGCTGGCCCTGGTGCTGCTGCTGGTGCGGGCCGATTCCGGGGTGGCGAGCGTGGTTCCCGGGCTGTTCCTGCTCGGGACCGGCGTCGGGATCATGCTGACGGCGTCGGTGACCCTGGTGCAGTCCCGCTTCCCGGACGCCGCCCAGGGCGAAATCTCGGGGGTGTCGCGCAGCGTGTCGAACCTCGGCTCGGCGGTGGGGACCGCGCTCGCCGGCGCCGTCCTGGTCGGCACGCCGCACCTCGGCGACCGGTCCTTCGCACTCGCGCTGACGACCCTGGGTGTCGCGGCGCTGGCGGGACTCGCCGCGGCCCTGCTGCTGCCGGCGCCGGACTGATCCGTCCCTTGTGGACGAACGCCGGTGTCGCACCGCGGTCACGATCACCCGCAGCGCCACGCTCAGCACCACCAGATCCGCCGCCATCTGCAAGGTCACCAGTACGCGCGCCGCGGAGGAGACCGGCGTGACGTCCCCGAAGCCGACCGTCGCGAACACCGTGACCGTGAAATAGAGCGCGTCGGTGCGCGTGAGGCCGGTGCTGAAGGACCCCGGACGGCCGTGCGCGAGAACGTAGTAGCCGTCGGCGAACAGCAGCAGGAACAGCGGGACGACGAGGGCGAGGGCCTGCACCCCCTGCCAGGCCGGGAACGGCGAGCGCAGGATCATCCGCACTTCGCCGACGACCAGCAGGACGACGACGGCGAGGCCGCCGGCGAACACGGCCACCGTCCACGGCCGCAGGCCCTGGTCGACCGGGAGGGCGTAGTAGAGGCAGAGCAGCGCGGTGACCGTGCCCAGCGGGCGGAGCACCGCGAGGTGGACGAACCGCCACCGCCGTGCCGCGCTCACCGCGCGAGGGCTTTCCGCTTGAGCGTCTCGTACTCGGCGTCGTCGATGACGCCCTGCTCCAGCAGCCGGCGGGCTTCGGCGATCTGCGCCGCGCCCGTGGTGTCCGAAGTGGACACCGAGCGCACGTAGTCGTCGAACCGGTGCCGTGCGGCCGTTTCCCGGGCCCGCTGCCGCTCGACGAGGTGCCGGCCCTGGGTGCACAGGTAGAGCAGGACGCCGACGATCGGCAGCACGATCACCAGGACCGTCCAGCCGGCCTTGGCCCAGCCGGACACGTCGGCGCGGCGGTAGAGGTCGCCGAAGGCCACGAACAGCAGCCAGAACCAGGCGATCCAGCAGAAGAACACCAGCATCGTCCACATCAGGTTCAAGAACGGGTACTCCGCGTTCGCCAGGGCCATGACATCTCCTCAACCGGGATCGGGGCCAGGCACGCTGCGGCGTGCCCGGCCCACTCGACACCGATCCCGGGACCGCCCGCCTCACCCGCGCCGGGTGGGACGAGCGCGTGTCAGACCGTGAAGTCGGCGACCTCGGTGTCGAGCAGGCCGCGCTCCTGCGCGATCGCCACGGCCTCGCGCCTGCTGCGGACGTCGAGCTTCGCGTAGATGCCGCGGACGTGGGTCTTGACGGTGTTCGGCGAAACGGTCAGGTCCTCGGCGATCTCGTCGATCGACCGCTGCGTCGGCAGCAGGCGCAGGACGCTGCGTTCGCGTTCGGTCAGCGGAGCGGGCATCGGCGGCGTCCGCAACCGGCGCCGCAGGGCGAGGATCTCGCCCGCGAACCGTTCGCCGGTGCCGAGCGCGCCCAGCCGGCTGGTCAGGAACGCGACCAGCTCGGGCGGGGCGAAGACGAACGGGAACCGGACGCCGGTGGGTTCGGCGACGCGCAACGCCTCGTCCAGCAAGCGGATCGCCCGCTCCCGCGCCCCGCCGGCCAGCGCGGCCTGCACCCCGACCAGCGACGCCTCGATCGCCACCCACGGCAGCGCCACCGGGACGCCGTCGTCCACCAGCGACCGCAGCACCGAGCTCGCCCCGTGGTGGCGGCCGAGCCGCAGCTGCGTCCGGGCGCGCATCAGCAGCAGCTCACCGGAACCGGCGAGGATCGGATGGGCCCAGCGCACGGCCTCCCGGGCCTGGCTCGCCGCCCCCAGCCGCAGCGCCGCCCGCTGTTCCAGCACCGCGCACAGGGCCGCGTGACCCGGTGGGCAGGTCCGCCCGGTCCCGAGGCGGGTGCGGGCCCGGCGCATCCGCCGCAGTCCCGCGTGCCAGCTGCCGAGTTCGAATTCGGCGGCCCCGCGCAGGGTTTCGGCGATCAGCCGGAGGTCGTGGGCGGCCCGTGCGGGGGCGTCCCCGAGGAGGCGGCCGATCCGCTTGGCGTGGGTGAGGCACTCGGCGGGTTCGCCGCGCAGCAGGGCGCCGTAGGCCAGCAGCGCGCACGCGTGCGCTCCCTGCACCGACCGCGGGTGCTCCTGCTGCGGCCGCCGCGCTTCGGCCCGGCGGGCCAGCGTCTCCATCACCCGGTAGTCGCCGTCGTAGCCGGCCAGTTCGCCCAGGGTGGTGAGGCACCGGGCGACCGTGAAGTCCTCGGCGCGCCGCTCCGCGGTGTCGAGGACGCGGACGAGCACCGCCCGGGCCGCGGTGCGGTCGTGGCCGGCGGACAGGACGGTGGTCCGGTGCAGGGTGGCGAGATCGCCGAGACCGGCGTCGGCGGCCAGGTGCTCGTCGATCTGCTCGGCCGCGCGGGCGGCCTGGGCCGGGGTGCGGTCGAGCTGCGTGAGCCGGGCGTACGCCAGCTGCCGCAGCACGGTCAGCTCCGCCGTCGGCCGGTCCGGCCACGCCGCTTCGGCCCGGGCCAGCTGCAGGCCGGCCGCCGACGTCTCCGCCGCCTCCAGGCACAGCGCGGCCGAGATCAGCGCCGCCAGCGGGTCGGCCTCGACCCGCCGGTTCTCGAGCACCGTGAGGGCCGGGCGCAGGACGTGGTGCGCGCCCGCGAGGAACAGCGGCACGGCGTTCTCCCGCAGCAGGGTGGCGACCCGGGCGGGATTGCCCGACCGGACGCTGTGCAGCAGCGCCGGTGCCGGCCGGCCGTGCTCGGCGAACCAGCGGGCCGCGGTCGCGTGCAGGGTCCGGTTCCGGTCCGGGGCGCGTCGCCGCAGCTCGGCGCGCAGGTAGGTGCGCAGCAGCGGCGTCACGCGGTGCTCCGGCGGCGTGCCGCCGGAGTCGACGACCCGGAGGGCAGGTTCGCTCAGCTCGCGCAGCATCGCCTCCGCGTCCGCGCGGCCGCAGAGCACCGGCGCGAGACCCGCCGGCACCTCGTCGCAGATGCTGATCGTGCGCAGCACCTCCCGCTGGACCGGGGTGAGCGGCGCGAGGACCTCGTCCGTCAGGTAGTCGCGCACCGCCGCGTCGCGGCCGGTGTCGAAGTCCCGCAGGCTGCCGTGCCGGGCGGCGGACGCGGCGGCGAGGCGCAGCGCGGCGGGCCAGCCCCCGGTCCGCGCGACGAGCGGGCCGATCTCGTCCGCCGGTACCGCCGCGGCGAGCAGCGCCGCCGCTTCGGCGGCGGAGAACCGCAGCCGCTCGGCGCCGATCTCGACGAGCCGGTCCGCGAGCCGGGTCCGGCCGAGCGGCAGGGGTGGTTCCCGTCGGCTCGAGACGACCAGGCGCAGTCCCGCCGGCTGGTGGCGGACCAGCGCCCGCACGCCGTGCCACGGACCGGGCGCGGTGATCTCCTGGGCGCTGTCGAGGACGAGCACGACGGGCTCGGGCAGCGTGTCCAGCGCGTCGGCGACCCGGGCCAGGAACGCGAGGTCGGTGCCGGGTGCCTCGGGTACTTCCAGCCGCCGCAACGGGTTGCGGTCCGGGATGCGGCCGCACTGCGCCAGCGAGTCGAGGACCGCGGACCAGAAGAGCCGGTCGTCGTTGTCGTCGGCGTCGGCGGACAGCCAGGCGACCGTGTCGCTGCCCCGGCGCCGGGCCCAGTCGGCGAGGAGCACGGTCTTGCCGAACCCGGCCGGGGCGCCGGCGAACACCATGGCCGCTTCGTTCACCCCGTCGAGCAGATCGAGCAGCCGCGGCCGCGCCACGAGGTCCGCCGGCGGCGCCGGAACGGTGGTCTTCGCTTTCGGGACCCGTCTTCGGGGCGGGTCGTCGCGGCGCTGGTTCATGCGCGATTCTCCTTCGCACTCGGTTCCGGACATTCTCGGCGGATCCTGCCACGCAATTAGCTCGGCTCACCCGCTGCGGGCGAGGAAATCGATGGCGGCGCGCAGAATCGTGTGCCGCGTGAAAAGCCGAGGAGATTCCCCGAAAAGCCGTCGCGGCGGCGGCTCGCGCCGATTCGCCGCCACCCAGTTCCTCTGGCTCGGGCCGGGTGAGGTCGTGGTGCTGGACGTGCTGCGGACGGGCCGGGTCGGCGTCGGCTCGGTCCTGCTCTGGCTGGTCGTGACGGCCGGCGCGCTGGTTCCGGTGCCCGAGCTGCGGCTCGGCGTCCGCGCCGGCGCCGACCTCGTCGCCCGGCTGCTGTTCCTGCCGGCGCGCGGCTGGTCGGTGGCGGTCGTGCTGCTCGACGTGGTGGTGCTCGCCCGCGCGTGGTATTCGGCGGGCCGCCCCCGGCGGGACGGAGACGTCCGGTGAGCGGGCCCGCCCTCCTCGCCGGCGTCAATTACGTCTTCCGCGGGTGCGGCGCGATTACCGAACGGTTCATCGTCGGCGTCGAAGATTTGCGGGGCGTGCTCGTCGTGCCCGTTCCGCCGGAAACGATCGTATTCGGCACGGTGGCCGACTCGCGCGACCTGCCCCGGATCCTGGGGCGGCTCGAGGCGCTCGGGTGGCACGTGGCTTCCGTGCACCAGGTCCGGTGACCCCGTCACGACCCGGACGCCGCGGTGACGTGCCCGAGGCGTATCGCGTCGCGCAGGGCCGCGTGGTCGCGCTCGTTCTGGTCCGCGCAGGCCACCGCGAACTCCCGCACGGCTTCCGCGAACGCCGGACCTGAGCCGAGGTAGGCGGCGATCGCGAGCGGGTCGCCGGTGCGCGCGTGCGCCCGCGCCAAGGTCCAGCCGCACAGGCGGGCGTGGGAGCGCAGGACGTCCGGGGTCATCGGGGTGACGTCGCAGGCGAGCCGCCCGCCACGCAGCCGCCGCACGTGGAAGTCGCGGGCGCACCCGTCGAAGCCGGTGTCGCGCGCCCAGCCGAGGAAGACGTCCCCGGTGGCCTGGATCAGCCGCTGCCCGGCGACCACCCGCCGCCCGGGGCCGCCCCGCACGACGGCGCCGGTGTACTCCTGCAGCACCGACGGCCCGGCTTCCTTCAGTTGCAGGAAGAGCGGATCCCCGGTGCCCGTCCGCGCGAGCAGCGCCACCCAGCAGCGGGTGCCGGCGCCGCCCGGTCCGGGCACGGTGCGGCCGACGTCGGCCAGCCGGTAGCGGTCCAGCAGCGCCCGCCGCGCGGGGCCGAGCGTCTGCCGGTAGCGCGAAAGCACCGCGTCGAGCCGGTCCGCGAGCGTCGCCGGGTCGCCGTCGCCGGCGAGGTGACCGGCCGGGACGACCACCGGTGGCCGGGTCGCCAGCCGCAGCCGGCCGTCCCGGACTTCGGTGAACCGGCGCCCGCCGGTGCCGCGGGCCGAGGCGCGGGACCCCGCCGGACCCAGGTGGTGGGCCGCGACCACGCGCAGCGTCCGGGCGTCGGCCGGGGCGAAGAAGATCTCGAGCGACGTCCGGCGCGCGAAGTCGTGCATCGCGAGGCGGTAGGACTCCACGGCGGTGACCACCGTGCGCCGGCGCTGGGCCGCCGGGTGCCCGATCTCGCGGCCGGTCACCTCGAAGCTCGCCGCGAGCCGTTTGACGTCCCATTCCCAGGGCGCGCGCAGGGTTTCGTCGAAGTCGGCGAAGTCGAACACGATCCGGCGGCCCTGCGCCGCGAACAGGCCGAAGTTGGCCAGCTGGGCGTCTCCGCACGCCTGGACCGCGAACCCGGTCCGCGGGGTCTTCGCGAGATCGGCGGCCGCGGGCAGGGCGGCGCCGCGGAAGTAGGCCGGCGGCGAGGCGGCCAGCCGGCCGTAGCGCAGCGGCAGCAGTTCCGGCACCCGGCCGGTGTCCTGGCGGGCCAGCAAGGCGATCGGGTCGCCGCGTTCGCCGGGGCCGGGGAAGGCGGCGTGGTCGGCGGCCGGCACGGCGATGCGCGCGGCGCGGGCCCGGGCGGTCCGCACGTCGGGAGCGGCGGTGTCCTTTTCGGTGAGGGTCATGCGACGGATCGTGGGCCGCGGAACCCGGCCGGGGCGTCGCCCGCCGCGGGTGAAGCGGGAGTCATCCACCACGGGTGACGACCCGGCCGCGCCGGGGCCGCAGGGTGGGCGGTGGAGGCGCGGTGCGGCGGACCGGGCGGGGCCGTCGGCGCTGCGGGGAACGTCCCGGGGATCTCCGAGGCCACCGCGACCTCCCGCGGGTGGCCCGCGGCGACGCTCGGGGGCGCCGCCGCGGGCCACCCGCTCCGGCGAGCACTCTTTCCGGTGGGCTGATCGGAACAACGGCCGCCGCCGACCGGAGGTACTGCGCTACCGGCGATCCCGCCGCGGTGCTTCGCCGAACGCGTCCCACAGCCGGGTTTCCTCCTCGTCGGACAGGTCGGTGCTCAGCAACGTCGCCCCGGTTTCCTTGAACGGTTCGACCGCCCGGTCCAGCACTGTGCGGTCCGACATCACGAACAGCGCGGACGTCCCGGGGGTCACCCGGCTCCGCACGGTGCCGACGAACTCGCGGTCGACGCCCACGTGGGCCAGGGATCCCGACAGCGCCCCGATCGCCGCGCCGACGGCCGCGCCGAGCAACGGGACGAGGAAGATCAGGCCGAACAGCAGGCCCCAGAACGCTCCGCCCAGCGCGCCGGCGCCGGTCAGCGAGCCGAGATCCCGGGTCCGCGGCTTCTTCCGTCCTTCCGGCCAGCTCACGCAAGCCGCGTCGGCGATGGAGATCAGCTGCTGTTTCTGCAGCTGCCGAAGCAGATCCAGGGCGTTTTCGGCGCCTTCGACGGTGGGGAACCGCCACACGGTCAACGTGGCCACGACGTCCTCCTCGGTCGGGATCGGTGGTCTGCCGAACTGTTTCCCGGGCTTCGACGTGCGGCATCGCCCACGCCACGTGAGCCGGCCGGGTCTCGCGGCCGGACACCCGATCTCACCTGGGGCGGGCGAGGACCGGCGGACCGGCGACCGACCATGATCGCCCGGGTCCGCAGCCCGTCGACCAACGAGGAAGAGGGATCATGACCGAACCCATGCAGCCCCGGGCCGGAACGACCGGTGCCCGGGCAGCCCTCCCGCCGGAGCGGGCCGTCGCCCGGTCGCGGCGGGTCGGCTGGATCTGGTTCGCCGGGGCGATCACCGTCCTGGCCGGACTGTTCAACGTGGTCGAAGGCGCGGTCGCGCTGTTCGACCGGGACTACTACGTCATCGGCCCGTCCGGTCTGCTCGTGCTCACCCTGGCCGGCTGGGGCTGGCTCCACCTGATCGTCGGCGCGCTGGTCGTGCTCACCGGCATCGCGTTGTTCACCGGTGCGCAGTGGGCGCGGGTCGTCACGGTCGCGTTCGCCGGGTTCAACGCGCTGGCGCAACTGGTCTTCCTGTCCGCGTACCCGATCTGGGGCGTGCTCGTGATCGCGCTCGACGTCCTCGTGATCTGGGCCGTCATCGTGCACGGCGACGAATCCACGTACGAAATCTGGTGACCCCGGCGCCGCGCCCGCACGCCGGTGATCAGTACAGTCGTGGGCTCCGCCCGGCGTCGACCGCGGAACCGGGGCGAACTCTCCCGACCACCGAGAGGTTCACGTGCCCGATCGAACGACGACCCCGTTCCGGCCCGTCCCCGGTGGCAAGGTCGCGGTACCGCGCCTGCCGGGCACCTTCGTCCCCCGTCCCCGGCTGGGGACGCTGCTGGACCGCGCCACCGCCCGGCCCGTCACCGTGGTCCGCGCGCCGGCCGGCGCCGGCAAGACCACCGCCCTGGCGTGCTGGGCCGGCGACGGCCACGACGTCGCCTGGGTGGCGCTGGACGAAGACGACAACGACGAATCCCGGCTGTGGGCGGCGATCCTGCACGCGCTGCGCCGATGTCCCGCGGTCCCCGGCGACCGTGGTCTGGACCGGCTCGGCCCGCCGTCGCCCGGGCGGCGGCGGGCCTTCCTGGCCGACCTCGACGACGCGCTCGCCGGGCCGGCCCGGCCGGTGCGGCTGGTGCTGGACGACCTGCAGGAGATCACTCGCCCGGAGCCCCTGGCGGCGCTCGCGGACCTCGTGCACCGGGCGCCGCCGGGCGTGCGGCTGGTGCTGGCCACCCGGGTCGAGCCGCGGCTGCGGCTGGCCCGGCTGCACGTCGAGGGGGTGCTGTCCCGGGTGGACGCGGCCGAACTCCGGTTCACCGCCAAGGAAACGACGAACCTGCTGCGGGCGACCGGCGCCGCGGTGAGCGACGAGCGCGTCCGGGAACTCACCGAACGCACAGCCGGCTGGCCCGTGGCCCTGGGCTGGGCCGCGGTTTCGGTGCGCGAGGCCGAAAACGCGGACGCGCTCGTCGCCGCCGTCACCGGAGACGAGCGCGCGGTGGCGCGGTTCTTCGCCGACGAAGTGCTCTCGCGGCTGCCCGCCCCGACGTCGGATCTCCTGCTGTGCCTGAGTGTCTGCGACGCCGTCGGCCCGACGCTCGCGGTCCGCCTGTCGGGCCGCCACGACGCCGGGGCGGTCCTGGACGAACTCGAGCGCGCGATGGGGCTCGTCACGCGCACGCCGGCCGACACCTACCGGCTTCCGCCGCTGCTGCGGGGATTCCTGCGTGCCGAACTGGCCCGGCGGGACCCGGGCCGGGTGCTGCGGCTGCACGGGATCGCCGCGCGGTGGTTCGCCGGCGAAGGGCGGTTCGGGGACTCGCTCCGGCACGCCGTCGCGGGCCGCGACCGGCAGCGCGTCCTTTCCCTGGCCCGGGAACACGCCGTGCGCCAGGCGCTGGCCGGCGACGGCGATCCGGTGCGGGTCGCGCTCACCCACCTGGGCCCCGCTACGGTCGCCGCGCACCCGCCGCTGCGGCTGGCGTCCGCGCTGGAGCACATCCAGCGCGGGGAGCTCCCGCGCGCCGCGGCCGACCTCGGGGGAGCGGACCCGGGCGAAGACCGGTGGTTCCTCGCGGTCCGCCACCTCGCTCTGGTCAGTGGTGCCCGGCCGCCGGAAACCGGGGCGACGGCGCGGCCCCCGGACGCCGATGCCTGGGCGAACCTCGACCTCGCGTGGCGGTCGCTGCACCGCGGTGCCCGCCGGTACGCCGCGACGCGCGCGCAGGAAGCGCTGCGCCTGGCCCACGACGAACGGCTCGACCACCTCGTGCTGCACAGCCGGCTGGCGCTGGCCGTCGCGACGGCGCTGCACGGCGAGCACGTGGCGATGCGACGAGCCGGTACGGGCGCCTTGGCCGTCGCGCGCCGGCACGGCTGGCGCCGGTCCCCGGGCGTCGCCGAATGCCACCTGCTGCTGGCCTACGACGACCTGATGCGCGCCGAACCGGTCGCCGCGGCCCGGGAACTGGCCCAGGCGGCGTCGGCGGAGGTGCGCGGAGGGCCGCCCCTGCTGGCACCGCTGCGCGAGTTCTTCGACGGCATGGTGCGCTTCGACGACGGCGACAAGGGCGCCGGCTCGCAGGTGATGCGGGCGGCCCGGCACCGGCTCGCCGAGGTCGAACTGCCGCGCGAGGTCGTCGCCGTGTGCGCGGTCGCGGAATACCACGCGGCGCTGGACCTCGGCGAAGGGCTGCACGCCGCGGAGGTGCTCGCCTGGGTGCACGAACGGCTGCCCGGCAGCGGCGAGCTGGCCGTGCTGCGGGTGCGAGCCCACCTCGCGGCCGACGAAACCGAAGCGGCCGAAGGGGTTCTGCGGGAAACCGCGGCCGCACCGTCGGTGCTGCCCGCTACCGCGGTCGACCGGTGCCTGGCCGAAACCGCGCTCGCGCTGCGGTCCCACCGGCGGACGAAGGCCCTGCACGCGCTCGACCGGGCGCTCGCCCTCGCCCGGCCGAACGGGCTGGTGCGGCCGTTCGCGCTCGCCGAGCCGCGGGTCGGGCACCTGCTGATCGACCACTCGGGCGGGTTCGGCTCGCTGGACCGGTTCGCGCAGGCGGTCCGCGGCCGGCTCGTCCCGCACGCCCGGCCGAGCGGCCTGACCGACCGCGAGCAGGTGGTGCTGCGCCGGCTGCCGTCCCCGCGTTCGCTGGACGAGATCGCCTCCGACCTCACCGTGTCGGTCAACACCGTCAAGACCCACGTGCGGGCCATCTACGGCAAGCTCGGGGTGAACAACCGGCGCTCCGCCGTCGTGGTCGCCCGCCAGCACGGCCTGACCTGAGGGCTCATCCGTCGTCGCGGCGCGGGGCCGACAGCAGCGCCTCCGCCCAGCGGGCCCGCGGGTCGACGTCCACCAGCAGCGCCTTGGCCAGCAGGGTCGCCGGCACGGCGAGGACCGCGCCGAGCGGGCCCAGCAGCCAGGTCCAGAACACCAGCGCGAGCACGGTGACCAAAGTGGACAGACCGACCGAGCCGGCGACGAACTTCGGCTGGATCAGCGACTGCACCACGAAATTCAGCAGTGCGTAGACGACGAGCACCACGAGCAGGTCGCGCCAGCCGCCGTCGAGCAGGGCGAGGAACGCGGGCGGCGCCACGCCGATCACGAACCCCACGTTCGGGATGTAGTTGGTGACGAACGCGAGCAGGCCCCACAGCACCGCGCCCGGGATCCCGAGCAGCGCCAGCGCGGTGGTGTCGAGCGCCGCCACCAAGCCGCCGAACACCGTCGTCACGAGCAGGTAGCGGCGCGTGCCCACCGCGAAACCCCGCAGCGAAGCGGAAATCCACGGCCGGTCGCGCGCGATCCGGCCGAGCCGTTGGCCCGCCCAGGCCGTTTCGGCGCTCAGGAACAGCAGGAGAGCGAGCAGGAAAGCCAGGTTCGTCACCAGGCCACCGACGCCGGCGAGCAGGGAACCGGCCAGGCCGGCCAGTTTCCCGGCGTCGACCGACGACAGCATCGCGCGCAGCTCCGGCTCGTCGACGCCGAACCGGCCGAGCAGGCCCAGCCCGTCGCGCAGCAGCTCGTCGAGCCGGCCGGTGTAGTGGGGGACCAGCGCCGACAGCTGCGCGACCGAGATCACGACGACCAGGAAGAAGACGAGCAGGACGGCGTAGACGCTGGCGGCCAGCACGGCGACGGTCAGCCAGCGCGGCAAGCCCTTGCGCCGCAGCCAGGTCCGGATCGGGTCGAGGGTGATGACGACGACGAGGGCGAGGAAGACGGGCCCGGCGAACCAGGCGACCGCCTGCACCCCGGCCAGCACGACCACCGCGGCGGCGGCGCCGAGCAGCACGACGAGCGCGCGGGGGAGGGAGCTGCCGCCGGTCCCGTCTCCGGGTGGCCAGGGGACCGGCGGCAGGTGCCCGCCTGCGCCGAAGCGATCGGCGAGTCCCCGGAAGCGGTGCCGGGTGGGGCGGCGCTCCTGCCGCTCGCCGGCCGCGGCCCGCTTCCGCCGGGGCGAGCGGAACCGGTGGGCCGGGAAGTCGGTGACTGAAGCTCGCACCATGCGGATCCTCCGGAGTCAGGCGGCCGTGCCAGCCTCGCGCGTCCCGCGGGGCCACGCGTCACCCGGCGCGGGCGAAACCCGTGGTGCGGAACGGGTCCCGGAGCGTTCGTGCGCAGTCGGCGAAGCGACGTGCCTCGACCGGTGTCCGGAAGGCGCGGATCGGGGGTCGATTCCTTTCCGGGTTCACCGGGGTCTCCCCCTCGACCGCACGGCCCGCCGAGGCGGGCGTCCGAGAAGAGAGCAGACAACCATGACCTATCCCGCCACCATGCGAGCCCTGCGCCAGGACTCCCTGGCCGGGCCGCAAGACATGCGCCTGATCACCGACGCGCCGGTGCCGGCTCCCGGCCGGGGCGAGGTTCTGGTCCGGGTCCTCGCCGCCGGGGTCAACTTCGCCGACGTCTCGAAAGCGCGCGGTACGTTCCGGGACGGCCCGCGGCCTCCCTACGTGGCCGGCTTCGAGGCGGCCGGCGAGGTGGTGGCGGTGGGCGAGGCGACCACCGGCCCGCGGCCGGGGACGTGCGTGGTCGGTGTCGGTGACGGGGCTTTCGCCGAGTACGCGGTCCTGCCGGCCGCGGCGGCGATGCCGGTGCCGCCCGGCTGGACCGCGGTGCAGGCACTGGGCCTCGTCGTGAACCTGCCCACCGCGCTCGCCGCGCTCAAGCCGCTCGGCCGGGTCGCGGCCGGGGAGACCGTGCTCGTCCACGCCGCGGCGGGTGCGACCGGCCAGGCCGCGGTGACCCTGGCGAAGCACTACGGGGCGGCCGTCATCGGGACCGCGGCGCCGGCCAAGCACGAAACCGTGCGCGCGCTCGGAGCCGACCACGTCCTGGACTCCCACGCCGGCGACCTCGCCGCGGAAGTCCGGCGGCTGACCGATCGCGCCGGCGTCGACCTGGTGCTGGAGTCGGCGGGTGGCGGCACCTTCGCGGCGAGCCTGGCCGCGGTCAAGCCGGTCACCGGCCGGGTCGTCGTCTACGGCCTGGCGGGCGGCGAAGCCTCGCTGACCAACTGGGAGCTGGTGTACCGGTACCCGGTGCACGTCATCGGCCTCAACATCGGCACGCTGATCCGGGCCGCGCCCGGCGTCTTCGGCGAGGTCTTGGGCGAACTGGCCGCGCTCGTCGCCGCCGGGGTCGTCGCGCCCGCCGAACCCGTCACCCACGACCTGGCCGACGGCCCGAAGGTTCTGGCGGACCTGGCGGGCCGGGGGACCGTCGGCAAGCTGGCCCTCCTGCCCTGAGCCCGCTGACCTGCGGTTCGATCCCTTTCCCGGGGTGTTCCGGTCGTACCGGGCGACAATGTCGACCGGCCGGGACGAGGAGCGACACATGGCAGACGGGCGATCCGCGGACCGGGACCGGTTCGCCGCCGAGACGGAGGGGCTCCGCCGGGAGCTCCTGGCGCACTGCTACCGCATGGCCGGCTCGGTGCACGACGCCGAGGACCTGGTGCAGGAGACCTACCTGAGGGCGTGGCGTGGCTACGCCGGTTTCGAGGGGCGTTCGTCGATCCGGTCGTGGCTCTACGCGATCGCCACCAACGTCTGCCTGACCGCGTTGTCGGCGCGCCGGGTGCTGCCTTCGGGACTGAGCGGTCCCGAGGGCAGTCCCGGTGTGCCACCGAGCCAGGCCGCGCCGGGGGAGGTGCCGTGGCTCGAGCCGGTGCCGGACCACTGGGTCGCCGACCCGGCGGCAGTGGTGGTCGCGCGGGAGTCGCTCCGGCTGGCACTGATCGTCAGCCTGCAGCACCTGCCGGCCCGGCAGCGCGCGATCCTGATCCTGCGTGAGGTGCTGGCGTTCACCGCACCCGAAACGGCGCGGATCCTCGGAACCACCACGGCGGCGGTGAAGAGCGGCCTGCAGCGTGCCCGCGCCCGGCTCGACGACCTCGGGACACCGCCCGAGGACTCGCTCGAACCGGCCGACGAGCGGGCGCGGGCATTGCTCGAGGGCTACATCGCGGCGTTCGAACGCTCCGACGCCGGCCTGCTGGAGCGGGTGCTGCGCACGGACGCCACGTTGGAGGCGACCCCGTTCCGCCAGTGGTACTCCGGCCGGGCGGACTGCCTCCGCGCGCTCGACACCTTCGTGCTGGGAAAGCCGGGCGACTGGCGGATGACCGCGACGAGCGCCAACGACCAGCCGGCGGCCGCCGTGTACCACCGGGCGGCCGGCGGAGCGCTGCGGGCGCACGGCATTGTCGTGCTGACCGCGACGCCGACCGGCGTTTCCCGCGTGGTCGAGTTCCACGACCCGGCGCTGGTTTCGACGTTCGGCTTCCCGGATCGGCTGCCGGCGTGATCAGGTGGGCCGGGCTGAAGATCGCGACGGCGGGAGGAAACCGGCCCGGCAGCGACGGCGGCCAGGCCCGTCACCAGGACGATCGCCAGGCGGTCGCGAGCTCGGTCATGATGTCCGCGATCACTCCCGGCTCGATTCGAACCAGTTCCTTCACCGGATAATGCCAGCTGGTGAGTCTCAAGATGTCCGCGAGTGCGTGGGTGCCGCGCTGACGATCACTCCTGCGAGCCACTGACAGCAGCGCTTCCGCCTCGTGCTCCGACTGGCTGATGGAGCGGGCGATTTCTTCGGCGCGTTCGAGCTTGCCCGCTTCGGTCATCGCCTCGACCACGGATACCAGGGCCTGCGCCTGCCGGCCGGCTTCGGTGATGGAGCGCGCGATCGTCTCGGCGTGTTCGAGGTTGCCGGCCTGAGTCAGCGCTTCGGCCAGGGACATCAAGGCCTGTGCCTGGTGGCCGGGTTCGGTGATGGAGCGGGCGATCGTCTCGGCGTGCTCGTGGTCACCGGTGGCAACCACCGCGCCACTCACCAAGACCAGTGCGCGCGCCTGCTGACCGGGGTCGGTGATCGAGCGTGCGACCGCTTCGGCGCGCCGGTGCTCCCCGACCCTGGACAGGGTTTTCACCAGGGACACCAGCGCTCGGGCCTGCTGGCCGGGTTGGGTGACGGAGCGGGCGATCGCTTCGGCGGCATCGGGCCGGCCGGCGTCGGCCGCTGCTCCGGCCAGGGCGGCCCGCACTCGTGCCTGACGGCCGGGGTGGGTGATGGAACGGGCGATTGCCTCGGCGCGTTCGATGTCGCCTGTCCTGGCCACCGAGCCGGCCAGCCGGACCAGCGCTTCGGCCTGCTCGTCGGGGTCGGCGATGGAGCGGGTGTCCGCTTCGGCCCGGTCGACGAGTTCACGGGCGTCTTCGCGCCTGCCGGCTCCTGCCAGCTTCCCGGCCAGCGAGACCAGCAGCCGGGCCTGCCGGCCGCGTTCGGTGATGGCGCGTGCGATCGCTTCGGCGCGCTCGTGGTTCCCGGTATCGGAGACGGCCTCGGACAGCGAGCTCAGCGCGTGTGTTCGGTGAGCGGGCCGCGTGATGGACCGGGCGATCGCCTCGGCCCGGTCGGCGAGATCGCCGGTGGGTTCGTGGTGGCAGGCCTCGGCCATGGTCTCCACCAAGGACGTCAGGGCCTGTGCCCGGTCGTCGGGGTTGGCGATGCAGGAGGTGCTCTCCGTTGCCTCTTCGACAAGCCGGCGAACGCGCTCGTGGTCGCCGGCCTCGATCGCCGCCTCGGTCACCGACATCAGTGCCCGGGTCCGCTGGCCCGGTTGGGTGATGGAGTGCGCGAGTGCTGTCGCGTGCTCGTGGTTGCCGGCCGCGGCCGCCGTCTCCACCAGGGACATCAGCGCCTGAGCCTGCTGCCCGGGCTCGGTGATCGAGCGCGCGATCGCTTCGGCGCGTTCGTGGTTCCCGCCGTCGGCGATGGTTTCGGCCAGCGACTTCAACGCCGCCGCCCGCCTGCCGGGTTCGGTGATGGAGCGGCAGATGGCTTCCGCGTCTTCGTACTTGCCCGCTCTGGCCATTGTTCCGGCCAACGACATCAGCGACCAAGCACGGTCATCGGGCCGGGTGTCGGAGCACGCGATCGCCGCGGCGCGGTCGTGGTCACCTGCCTTCGCCGCTGTTCTGGCCAAGGACATCATGGCCTCCGCCCGCTCGTCGGGCTCGACGATGGTGCTGACGATCTTCTCGGCGTGGTCGAGAAACCGACGCCCCGGCTCTTCGTGGCCGGCCTCCGAGAGCGCCTCGGCCACCGACATCAGCGCCCGCGCCTGGTGGTGGGGCCGGGTGTTCGAGTGAGCGATCGTCTCGGCCTGGTCGAGAAGCCGGTGGGCGCGCTCGTGGTCGCCGGCCCGGGAGACGGACTCCGCCACCGACATCAGCGCTCGTGCCCGGTGACCGATCCGGGGAATCGAGTGGGCGATCGTCTCGGCGTGCTCGTGCTCGTGCTCGCCTGCCTTGACCAGTTCCCTGACGAGCCACACCAACGCCTGGTCCCGGAGGCCGGCCCGGGGAGCGGAGCGGGCGATCGTCTCGGCGCGCGCGTGGTCGCCGGCCCTGGCCACCGCTCTGACGAGCGACACCAGCGCCCTCGTCTGGAGGCTGGGCCGGTTGCTCGCGTGCATGATCGCCCTTGCCTCGTCGAGGAGGCGCTGGGCGTGCTCGTGGTCGCCGGCCTCGGCGACCGCCTCGACCACGGACATCAGCGCTCGTGCGCGGTGGTCGGTCCGGGGGATGGAGCGGGCGATCGCCGCGGCTCGCTCGTGGTCGCCCGTCTTGGCGACTTCCCGGACGAAGGAGGCCGATATCTGCCTTTGCAGGCCGGCCTGGCCGATGTGGTGGGTGACTGTCGCGACTTGATCGAGGAGCCGACGGGCGCGTTCGTGGTCGCCGGTCTCGAACACCGCCCTGGCCACCGACATCAGTGCGCGTGCCCGGCGGGCGGGCCAGGTGATGGAACCGGCGGTGGCCTCGGCTTGGTCGAGGAGGTCGCGGGCGCGTTCTCGGCCGTCGGCCTTGAACACCGCCCTGGCCACCGCGGCCAGCGCCCGGGCCCGGTGGTCGGGCCGGGGAATGGAGCGGGCGAGCGTTTCGGCGCGTTCGTGATCGCCGGTCGTGGCCAGTGTCCCGGCCAGCGAACTCAGCGCCGCCGCCTGTTCGTCGGGTTCGGCGATGGAGCGGGCGATCGCCTCGGCTCGAGGGTGGTCACCGGCCTCCGCCACCACCTCGGCCAGCGAACGCAGCGCGGCTTCCTGGTGACCGGGTTCGACGCTCCGGGCGATCGCCTCGGCCCGGTCGAAAAGCTCGGCCGCTTGCCGGAGATTTCCGGCCGTCGACAACGACCGGGCGATCGACGCCACCGCGTATGCGCGATCACCGAGGTCAGGCAAGGAATCCGCCAGCGATTCAGCTCTGCCGAGGCGGCCGAGTGCCGCCCACGCGGCCGGCAGATCGGGAGGGATGTTGCTGCTTCTTGCCACGAGGTGGTCGCGATGGATGGCCAGGCGGACCAAGGCGATCAGATCCGGTTATCTTCCGCCGCGATGGTGTCCTGGGTCGTGGTGATCTCGGACAGGACTCCGGCGTCACCTCCGGAAAGGGCGCGCAGCCGATCCTGCCGAGCGGGATCGATGGCGACGGCTGTCATCCGCTGCCCGTCGCCGGCCGCCTGGAGCATGCGGAAGTAGCCGCGCAGCAGGTATTCCGGCGTGTCCGCGGGCCAGCGCCGTACCCGGTACTGCCCGGCCCAGGTGTGCAAGCGGTCGCGGTAGCCCGCCACCCGGCGAGGCCCCAGCATCGTCAACGCCGTGACCTGCAGCTCCTCGTGACCCAGCAGGAAGACATCGGGCCCGTCGGCCCGGAAGTGGCTGTCGCGGGTGGTGAAGCTGCGCCCGGTCACGGTGCGCAGCCGATCGTCGACCTCCCATTCCGACCAGCCCGTCAGCTCCGCGAGATCCGCCGTGGACAACCCGCCGCCGGCCGCGGCGACCAGGCCGAGCAGATCTTGTTCCGCGACCGTCCCGCGCAGCAGCCTCTTCAGTTCGCGCTGGGTCTCTTCCTGGATGGCCCGCGCTTCCGGCGAGGGAGTCAGCGGCCGGATCGTGGCCTCGTTCCGCAGGGGGTGGTGCGCGGGCACGTCCGACGGGATCGGGGGATTCGGCCGCCCCGTGACGACGACCCGCATTCCGGCGGGCGGTTCGGCGGGAAGCAGGGCGGCGATGCTGTGCGCGTCCGGACCGTCGTGGACTCCTCGATCCTCGTCCAATCCGTCCACCAGCAGAACGAGCCGTTCACCGCGACGTTCGCAGGCTTCGGCCGCCTCGGCGAGCAGGCCGAGCAGGTGCGCTTCGCGGTTCGACTCGGTCAGGAGGCTGGGCGGGCTCTCGTCCAGCAGCGCCAGCAGCTGTTCCAGCACGTTGTCGATGAAGGCGCCGCGGTCGTTCTGAGCCGCCAGCCGCGCGGTGACGAAGAACGACACCACCCGCACCCCCGCCGGGGGGTGCAAGACGAACCAGGAGGTCAACGCCGATTTGCCCGACCACGCCTTCGCGCGCAACCAAAGGTAGGTGCCTGCCGTCGTCTTCGCGGTGCAGAATTCGGCCAAGCGGGCCAGCTCCGCACTTCGCCCGATCAGCCGCACCGGGGCGATCCGCTTGACCTGCCGGCGGTACCGGGTTCGCACCGGGGTACCCGTCAGCAGGTTGACATCACCCGTGTGGACGCCGGAATTGGCGTAGCCGCCGGTAGCGGTCGCGGAGCCGCTGCCGGTCACCGTCACCCGTTTCCCGTGCGCCGTCATCAGTCCAGCTCTACGCCGCTCACGGCGTCCCCACCTCCGGACGCCTGTGCGTCGCCCGTACGTTCCATTCGTATCGAGCCGACGTCCTTGCCCGCTTTGGCGGAGACACCCGTCACCGCTTTGCCGTGGGAAGTCGCATTCGCTCGACCGGTTTCCGAAACCACGATCGATCTTCCGGTTCCGGGGGCGCGCACCACTGCCCACACCGCCACACCGACCGCGGCGACCGCGCCGAGGGCTGACACCGATGTGGCGACTTTGTTGGCGTCATCCCACCGCAGGATCGCCAGCCACCCGCCCAGACCCGCCACCAGCACGCAGGTGACGAGTATCGCGATTCGTCCGATCGTCATACCGGATTCAATCGCGGAACACCGGAAAGCTGCAAGGCGATCGGCCATCGGAAACGGCCCCGTTGGTGGCGATTTTCGCACCACGAGGCGATATCCCCGGACGGCGGTACGGAAGTGCGCGCGGTGCTCCGGTGGTGCTAAACATGCAGACGGTCGAACCGGGTGCGTCGAGGCCGGACATGCCGGCTGCCCGGTGCGGGAACGAGGCGTGATGGAGCAGTTCGTGGACTTCACCGCCGTGTTCCTGGCGGGCCCGTCACCGATGGCGGTGTTGTCCCGGGAGCTGGTTTTCCTCGCCGTGAACGACGCCTATCTGGAGGTTTCCGGCCGCGGTCGCGAGGAGCTCGTCGGGCAGGATGTGTTCACCGCCTTCCCCGACAACCCCGACGACCCCCGCGGGGCCCGGACCCTGCGTGCATCGCTGGATCGCGTCCTGGCGACCGGGCAGCGGCACGTCATGCCGCTGCAGCGCTACGACGTCGCCGTGGCCGGGCAGCCCGGGGTGGTCGAGCAGCGCTTCTGGAGCACGGTGAACGGACCCGTGTTCGGCGAGGACGGCTCGGTGCGGGGGATCCTGCACCGCGTGGAAGAGGTGACCCACTTCTTGGAGCGGCTGCCGTCGAACGGCGCCGGGGCGGGTGAGCGGCAGGCGATGCAGGCGGAGGTCTTCGCCCGCAGCCAGGAACTGCACCAGGCCAACGAGCAGCTGGCCGCGGCCGCCGGCATCACCGCCGCGGTGCTGGCCGACGCGCCGGCCGAGGATGTGCTGGAGCTGATCGCGGCCCGGGCGCGGTCCATCGCCGGGGTCGACCAGACGCTCGTCCTGGTGCCCGACGACGACCGCGCGCACCTCGTCGTCGCCGCCGCGGCGGGTGCGCAGGCCGATGCCTACCGGTCACTGCGGCTGCCGTTGACCGGCGCCGCCGGACCGGAGCCGCTGAGCGTTCGGGTCTTCCGGACCGGCCGCTCGGTGATCAGCGAGGACGCGTCGCCGGCCGCGCGGACCGCGGGACTCGGGCCCGAGGTGGCCGTCGGGGCCGCGCTGGGGGTGCCGCTGGGGCCGCCGGACGCCGTGCGCGGGGTCCTGGCCGTGGTCAACGCCCCGGGGCACCCGATCACCCCGACCAGCGTCGTCCGGTCGCTGGAGCTGTTCGCCGCCCAGGCCGCGATCGTCCTGGAACTGGCGGAGCGGCGCCGGGACGCGGTGCTCCTGTCGGTGCTGGACGACCGGGAGCGCATCGCGCGCGAGCTCAACACCGCGGTCGTCGGCCGGCTCTCGACGATCGCCACGGGGCTGACCGCCGCGCTCAAGATCAGCCGGCGCGAAGCCGCCGCGCGCCGGGTGCGCGAGGCCGCGTTGGCGATCGACGAGGTCATCCAGCAGCTGAACTCGGCGGTGTTCGCCATCCACACCGGACCCGCGCGCGAGCGGGCGCTGCACCGGCGCATCCAGGACCTCGTCGACGCGGCGGCCGAAGCCTCGGACCTCGCGATGACCTCGCGGCTCGACAGCCGGCTCGACACCGCGCTGCGCGGGCCGGTCCGGGACCGGCTGATGTCGGTCCTGGACGCCGTGTTGGCCGGGGTCGCCCGCCGATCGGGGGCCCGCCACGTGACCGTCACCGTCGAACTGCGGCCGGAACCCGTCCCGGGTTGCCTCTTCGCCCAGATCGAAGACGACGGCGCCCCGGCGTCGCCGGACGAGGACCTGGCCGGCCGGGCCGGACCCGGTGGCTCCCTCACGGTCGTCGGCCGCCCGGCCGGGGGAACGATCGTCACGTGGGAGTTCCCGCTGGCCGACGACGTCTCCGCCCCGGTGAAGCCGTAGCCCGCGAGAGGCGGCCGAGGACCGACGGCCTCGTCTTGAGAACCGTTGTGCGGTGTGCCGCGTTCGGTCGCCGGGCTCGCCGTGGTCGGCGGACCGGCACCGGGCTGACCGCGTTCGCCGACAGCGCCGTCCTGTTCACCGTCGCGCTGCATGGAGGCAGCGGATCGAAGGTCCGAGGTCACGTGTCCGGCCGGCGCTCGGGCCGGCAGGTCGTGCAGCTCGGTGGCCGACAGCGCGCCGCGGCTTGCGCCCGGGCGGGGACGGCTCGGCTCGGTGCCGCTTCACCAGCCGGATGGCGCGGCCGCGTTTCTCGGGCGCCGGCTCGCCGAGCACGGTGGCACCCCCAGCTTTCGGGGCGACGTCGAGCCGGTAGCCGGGGACGAGCCGGGCGTCGCCGGGGCCGAACTCGCCCCAGACCGAGCGCAGGTCGGGGGTGCGGCCGACCACGACGCCGGTCCGTCCCGTGAACCGGCCGCACCCGCAAGCCACTGGGGAAGCCGCCCGCCCGGGCGGGCCCGGGGTCGCGATCTACGCCGTGGACGGTCGATGCGAAGATCGTTTCGGCCACTCCGGACAACAACGGAATCCGCACGGAGGATCGCTGATGCGCGTCTTGTCGGAGAACCAGCTGAGCGCGGTGCTGGCCGGCGTCGCCGCGCCGCAGCCGAGAGTGGTCGTCAGCGGCAACTTCGCGATGCCGTCGCGGGCGGTGGCAGTGCTGGACGCCGCCCTGGCGGAGTACCGGCTGTTCGCGCTGAACGCCCGGGCCGGTGTCCCGGACCGGCCGGGCGTGCTGCTGGAGACGCCATTCGTGGGCCCGGGCATGCGGGGCCGGGCCGGGCTGCGGTACTTCCCGTCGCGCCTGTCGCTCGTGCCGCAGTTGCTCAAGCAGGCGCTGCCGCCGGACGTCGTGCTGGTGCACACCTCCGTGCCGGTGGACGGTGTCGTGTCGCTGGGCACCGAGGTCAACATCCTGCCCGCGGCGATCGAAGCCGTCCGGGCCCGCGGCGGCCTGGTGATCGCGCAGCTCAACCCGAACATGCCGTTCACCCACGGCGACGGCGTCCTGCCGGTCGACGAGGTCGACTACGCCCTGGAAGCCGAAGAACCGCTGACGTCGCCGGCTCCGCGCGAGCTGGGCGGCACCGCCCGGACCATCGGCGACCGGGTGGCCACCCTGGTCGCCGACGGAGCGACCCTGCAGCTGGGCATCGGCGGGATCCCCGACGCGACGCTGGCGGCGCTGACCGGCCGCAAGGGGCTCGCGGTGTGGTCGGAGATGTTCAGCGACGGCGTGCTCGCGCTCGACCGGGCCGGGGCGCTCGACCCGGCCGAGCCGGTGACGGCGTCGTTCGTGTTCGGCAGCACCGAGCTGTACAAGTGGGTCGACCGCAACCCCCGGGTCCGGCTGCTGCGGACCGAGAAGACCAACGACCCGGCGGTGATCGCCCGGCAGCGCGGCCTGGTCTCGGTCAACAGCGCCCTGGAGGTCGACCTGTTCGCCCAGGCCAACGCCAGCCGGGTGCGCGGGGCGATCTACTCGGGGTTCGGCGGGCAGACGGACTTCGTGGTCGGCGCGCTGCATTCTCCGGGCGGCCGGGCGATCATCGCGCTCCCGTCCTGGCACCCGAAGGCGGACGTGTCGACGGTCGTGCCCCGGCTGGCCGGTCCGGTGACGTCGTTCCAGCACAGTTTCCTGGTCAGCGAGCAAGGCGTCGCGACCATCTGGGGGCACGACGCGAGCGAGCAGGCCCGGCAGATCGTCGACCACGTCGCCCACCCGGACGCCCGGGAGGACCTGCGGGAACGAGGCCGGGAGCTGGGCTTCGCGCTGGGGACGAGCGAGGGCAGGCCGTCAGCTTGACCTCGGCCGGATTGCCCGCCGGCTGAGGCGAGCAGCGCGCGGCAGCGGTGCCGGCTCAGGGACGCTCATCGGCCTGGTACGCGAGCTTCGCCGGCCGCGTGCCCGCGAAGAGCGCCGCGGAGGCGATCGCCGGGGCGGGCGCTCGGGTCCGCAGTCTCACCGCGCGGGCTCCCCGGGCGGTGAGAGCAGATGGTCCCTCCGGCCGGTGACCGAGGTCCCCGGTGCCGGTGGCGTTCGCCGGCGGTCGCCACCCGTCGTGGCGCGATTTGCTGGGCTGGACCACCGGAAGGAGCGGAGATGCGGATCCTCGTCGTCTTCGAATCGATGTTCGGCGCCACCGAAGAGATCGCCGGGGCCATCGGCAAGGGACTGGCCGGGGCCGGCCCGGTCGAGGTGGTCAACGTCGACAAAGCGCCGCGGGACCTGACCGGGGTCGGTCTGCTCGTCGTCGGCGGCCCGACCCACGCGCACGCCATGAGCCGCGCCGCGACGCGGAAGGCGGCCGCCGACCAGACCGCGCAGCCCACCCGGTCGCACACCGGCGTGCGCGACTGGCTGGACTCCCTCGAGTCCGTGCCGGCGAAGCTGCCGGCCGCGACCTTCGACACCCGGCTGGAAAAGCCGCGCCTGCTCACCGGGGCCGCGTCGCTCGGTGAGGCCAAGCGGCTGCGCCGGCGGGGCTGCCTGCTCGTCCTGCCCGCCGAGAGCTTCTTCGTCGAAACCGAGCCGGCGGACGCCGGCCCGAAGCCCGGTGAGCTCGAGCGGGCCGAAGCGTGGGGTGCGGCCCTGGGCCGCGTCGTCTCCTGATCGCCGTGAGGGGCTTGACGATCGGCGTGGAGGAAGAGTTCGTGCTGCTGGACGCGCGGACCGGAAAAGTCGTTCCGGAGTTCCTGCGCTTCCAGATCGAGACGGTGACGCGGGTGTGCGGCTCGCCGGCCGAGGTCCGCGCGGACCTGACCCGGCTGCGGCACCGGGTGAGCGAGACCCCGGTGGTGTTCGCCGCCCGGCTGGCCGCGGCGACCCGCGGAACGGACGACGAAAGACGGGAGGCGGCGCGGTGAGCTCCGGAACGGTGATGGACACGAACGAGTTCCACGCGCTCCCGGTGGCCGCGGTCGCCGAGCGGCTGGGCGTCGATCCGCGACGCGGGCTGAGCGCCGAAGAAGCCGAAGCGCGGTTGCGCCGGTTCGGAGCCAACACCGTCAGCGTTCCCGCCGGACCGCGGCCGCTCCGGCGGTTCCTCGTGCAGTTCCACAACCCGCTCATCTACGTCCTGATGCTGGCGGGCGTGGTGACGTGGGTGTTCGGCGGGCACGTCGACGCCGGGGTGATCGCCGGGGTCGTGCTGCTGAACGCCGTCGTCGGGTTCGTGCAGGAGTCGCGGGCGCAGCGGGCCCTGGAAGCGCTGTCCACCATGGTCCCGGTCGAGGCGACCGTCGTCCGCGACGGCGTTCCGCGGCGGATCCCCGCCGCGCGGCTGGTGCCGGGTGACGTCGTGGAGCTCGCCGCCGGTGACCGTGTGCCCGCCGATGTCCGGCTGGCGGAGGTGCACCTGGCCGAGGTCGACGAGTCCGCGCTGACCGGGGAGTCGGTGCCGGTGGTCAAGTCCGCTGACCCGGTACCCGCGCCGGCCCCGGTCGCCGACCGCACCGGCTCGGCGTACTCGGGGACGCTGGTGACCCGCGGCCAGGCGCGCGGCCTGGTCACCGCGACCGGCGGCGCGACGCAGCTGGGCGACATCCAGCACCTGGTGGCCACCGCCGAAGTCGTCACGACGCCGTTGACGCGCAAGCTGGCCCGGTTCTCGCGCCGGCTGAGCGTGGTGATCGTCGCGGTCTCGGCCGGGGCGTTCGCGCTCGGCGTCGTGCGGGGCACGCCGGCGCCGGAGATGTTCACCGCCGTCGTCGCCCTCGCCGTCGGCGCGATCCCCGAGGGCCTGCCGGCCGCGGTGGCGATCGTGCTGGCCATCGGCGTCGTGCGGATGTCCCGGCGCGGCGCGATCGTCCGGCACCTGCCCGCGGTCGAGACCCTCGGCGGCACGACGGTGATCTGCACGGACAAGACCGGCACCCTGACCCGCAACCGGATGACCGTGACGACCTTGGCGGCGGCGGGCGAGCTGGTTCCGTTGGCACGGGCGGGAAGCGCGCTGCGGGAGTGTCTCGTCGCCGGCGTCCTGTGCAACGACGCCCAGCTCGACGAGGGTGATCCGACGGAGATCGCGCTGCTCGCCTCGGCGGTCGAAGCGGGGCTGGATCCGGCCGCGCTCCGGGCCGCCGCGCCGCGCACGGAGACCGTCCCGTTCGAGTCCGAAACCCGGACGATGACCACTGTCCACAAGGGAACCGCCTACCTCAAGGGTGCCGTCGAAGAGGTCGCCGCCCGCTGTGAGACCGAGCTGCGGCCCGGAGGCGGCGAACGTCCGCTCGACCGGGACGCGCTCGACCGGCTGCACCGGACGCTGACCGGGCAGGGGCTGCGGGTGCTCGCGTTCGCCCGGCTCACGCCGGCGCCGGTTTTGCTCGGCCTGCAAGCGATGCAGGATCCACCGCGACCGGAGGCGATCACCGCGGTCGAGGCCTGCCGCAGCGCGGGCGTCGACGTCAAGATGATCACCGGCGACCACGCCGGGACGGCCCTCGCGGTCGCCGGCGCGGTGGGTCTCGCCGATTCGCCGCGGGTGCTCACCGGAACCGACCTGACGCGGCTGCCGCCGGCGGAGTTCGACGACGCCGTGGCGGACACGAGCGTGTTCGCGCGCGTGTCGCCGGGGCAGAAGCTCGAACTGGTGCAGGCGCTGCAGCGGGACGGGCACGTCGTCGCGATGACCGGGGACGGGGTGAACGACGCCCCGGCGCTGCGCCGCGCGGACATCGGGGTCGCGATGGGCGCCGGCGGGACGGACGCCGCCCGCCAGGCCGCGGACATGGTCCTGACCGGCGACGACTTCGCGTCGATCGAAGCGGCCGTGCGGGTGGGCCGCGGGGTGTTCGACAACCTGCGGAAGTTCATCGCGTGGACGCTGCCGGCGAACATCGGCGAGGGCATGGTCGTGCTGGTGGCGATCGTGCTCGGCGCGACGTTGCCGATCGTGCCGGTGCAGATCCTGTGGATCAACATGACGACGGCGGTGTTCCTGGGGCTGACGATGGCGTTCGAGCCGACGGAGGCCGGCGTGATGCGGCGCCCGCCGAGACCGCCTTCACGGCCGTTGTTCACCGCGGCGCTGCTGCGCCGGGTCGTCCTCGTCTCGCTCCTGCAGGTGGTGGCCGCGTTCGCCGCGTACCGCCTGCAGCTCGGCTCGGGCGCGGCGATCGAGCAGGCGCGGACCACCGCGATCAACGTGTTCGTCGGCGTCCAGGCCGCTTACCTGCTCAGCTGCCGCTCGCTCGACCGCCCGGTGCTGCGCGCGTGGCCGGGGCACAGCCGGATGTTCGCACTGGGGCTCGGGTTGACGGCCGGGCTGCAGCTGGTGCTGACGTACCTTCCGGTCATGAACACGGCGTTCCACACCGCGCCGGTGAGTGCGGCGTCGTGGCTGTGGGTGCTGGTGGCCGCCGTGGTGGCGTTCGCGGTGGTGGAGGCGGACAAGCTGCTCTGGCGGCGGTTCAGCGGGGCGGTGGGGCGGGCAGACCGGCCGCGAGCAGGGCTTCCCAAAGGGGTTTCGCGTCGAACCGGCGGGAACCGAGTCCTTCGACGAACTGGCAGCCGTAGCCCTCGGCGGTGAGAGTCGTGGTCCGGCCCTGGGCGTCGCGGAAACGGAGTTCGTAGCTCGGGCCGAGTTCGAGGGTGCAGGCGACGTCGGACGGTGGGGTGGGCAGGCCGCACGCGGCCGCGGCGACCTTCCCGATCGCGGCGGCGTCCGTGGTGCGGGTTTCGGCCGGGGTGCGGCCCGGGGCACTCGGCAGGCCGGAGGGGAGCGCCGGGTACTGCGGGCCGTCGACGACGAGCTCCCCGGGTGCGTACGACGGGGAGCAGAGCGCATCCCCGGCGCCCGGCTCGTCGCGGCCGCACGCGGTGGCGCCCAGCAGGAGCAGGAGCACGCCCGGGATGGCCGGCAGCTTTCGCATGGGACCTCCTCGATCTCGTCGCTTCCCGGACGGGACGACCAGTGCGCCGGGTTGCACCGCGGCCGCGTCGACGGTCAGCCGGGCGACGGAGCGGGGACGGCCCGGGCGTGGAACCGGGCGTGCGCGACGGCGTCGTCGAGGTTCGCGAAGAGGTGGTCTTCGTGCCCGAGCCGGCCCAGTGCGCCGGTGGCGGCGAGCACGTGGCGGTGGCGCTCCTGGACGCCCTTGACCAGCACCGTGACCCCGCTCGCCTCGAGCTCCTCGATGGTGTCGCCGAGGGCCCGCGCGCCGGTCGCGTCGAGCAGGTGCAGGCGGGACAGCCGGAGGATCACGACGCGGACGTCGCCGGCGGCGTCGGCGATCCCGGCCAGGACGCGTTCGGACGCGCCCCAGAACATGGCGCCCTCGAACCGGAACAGCGCGATGTGCTCGTCACCGGCCGCGGCGGCACCGGGCAGCGGCTCCCGGCGGGCCCCCGCGGCCCGGGCGACGGTCCGCAGGGCGAAGAACGCCGCGACGACGAGGCCGATCTCGACGGCGAGGATGAGGTCGGCGGCCACGGTGACGATCGCGGTGACGGCGAAGGTCACCGCGCTGGACCGGCTCGCGCGGACCACGTCGCGGATCGTGCCGACGGGCGCCATCCGCAGGCTGGTGACCATCAGGACGCCGGCCAGCGCGGCCAGCGGGATCCGGGACACCAGCCCCGTGGCGGTGTAGATCACGGCGAGCACGACGACGGCGTGCACCACGGCGGCGAGCCGGGTCCGCGCGCCGGACCGGACGTTGACCGCCGTGCGCGCGATCGCGCCGGTGGCCGGCATCCCGCCGAACAGGCCGCTCACGATCGAGGCCAGCCCCTGCCCGACGAGCTCGCGGTCCGGCCGCGTCGGCCCGACCGGCGGGCCGCCCCGGGTGATCGCCACCGCGACCCGGGCCGAAAGCAGGGATTCGATCGCCGCCAGGGCGGCCACCGCGACGGCGCCGCCGGCCAGGTCGCCGATCGTGCCGGGCGTGAACGACGGCAGGGTGGCGTCGATGGAGCTCGGCAGCGCCCCGATCCGCGGAACGGGCACGTGCAGGAGCTCGACGGCGACGGTCGCCACGGCGACCGCCACCAGGGACGCGGGAAGCCCGCGGTGCAGCCGCGGCAGGACGAGCATGATCACCGCGACCACGGCGACGGTGGCCACCGTCCAGCCCACCTCGGACCCCGCGCCGGCCACGGCCGCCACCGCGGCCAGGAACGGGTTCTGCCCCGCGGCCGCGGTCGTGCCGACGGCGGCCGGGACCTGCTGCAGGAAGATGATGCACGCGATCCCGAGCGTGAAGCCCTCCACGACCGGCCAGGGCAGGAAACCGACCAGCCGGCCCAGCCGGGCCGCGCCGGCCAGGAGGACGAGGACGCCGCCCATGATCGACACGAGCGCCACCGAGGAAGCCCCGTGGGCCGCGACGACCGGCGCCAGCACCACGGCCATCGCCCCGGTCGGCCCGGACACCTGGACGGGCGAGCCGCCGAAGACCGCGGCGACGATCCCGGCGACGACGGCGGTGACGAGCCCGGCCGCGGCGCCGGCGCCAGAACTGACGCCGAACGCGAGCGCCAGCGGGAGCGCCACGACCCCGACGGTCACCCCGGCGAGCACATCGACCCGCACGACCGAAGGCCGGAAGTCGTAGTCGTCACGGGTGGGAAGCAGGGCTTTGACCGCTTCGAGTCCTCTCACACGCGTTCCGCGACAGCGTCGAGAACGGCCTGCGGGCTCGCCCCGGGAAGCGGTGGCAGACGGCGGGCCAGGCGAAGCTGATCCGACCCCGGTTGAAGGCTCGCCAGCAGGAAAGCGCGGGCGACGACGAGCAGTTCGGCGACGACGGGCTGCGCGAGCCAGTACTCCACGGCGTTGCCGGTGCGCGTCGAGGTGACCACCCCGCACCGGCGCAGGACGGCCAGGTGCTGGGAGAGCTGGGAAGCCTCGCACCCGGTCACGTCGAGCAGCTTGGTCACGGGGGCGCCCTCGTCGCCCGCGGCGGCCAGCACCTCCAGCACCTGGATGCGGGTCGGGTGCGCGAGGCACTTGAACAGGTCGGCCTTGATCCGGTAGAGCGGCTCGGTCGTGCGGGACCTCGCGGGCATCGGCTGCACCTCCTGGTTTGATGACTATATCAATCCATCAATCCAGGGTGGGCGTGGGGCTCAGAGCCGGTCGCGGCGTTCGAACAGCGCGTACAGCGCTGCCGAAATGATCAGGAGGGCGAGCGTCGAAACCCTCGGGCAAGAGGAGGTGAACCGGCGAACCGGTTGCGTGGCGCAGTTCGCTGCCGTCGGCGTCACTTACCCGATGGCCGAGGGACGCTGTGATCGTTACGGTCTGCCGATGGGGTTCACCGAGCGGGCGCGCAGGGTGCGTGACGGGCGGCTGGCGCATGGCCGGCGGGTCGCGGCGTTGTGTTCGTGCGTGGGGTGGTACCACCCGATCGGCCACCGGGCGACGTTGGGCTTCCTCGGTGAGGTGGCTGGGCCGTACCAGCACCACGAGTCGGCTCTGCTGCGGGCGCTCGACGCGTTGGAGGCCAGTCGCGCGGTGTGGCGCGAGGAGGTCGCTTCGTACCTCGATGCACGCGTGCGGCAGAAGCGGCTCGGCCGGCGCGTGCCCTCGTCCGGCGATCCGCCACCGGGCAGGATGGGCGGGCACTGGTACGCCTCGGCCCCGGACGTGTCGCGCCGCGCTGCGCTGCACGCGCTCAAACTGTGGGAGCGGGACCCGCGGCCGGACTCGGCGACCCCGGAGGTGCGGTCCATCGTGCGGTGCTGCATCGCCACCGGCGGGCGGTTGACGGACGAGCAGCGGGACATCGTTTCGCGCCGGCGAACGTCGGACGAGATCGAGGAAGTCCGCTGGCCGATCACGCTCGTGGCGTCCGCCGGCGGTGTGCTCCGGGCATGACTCGCCCGGCGGCATCGCGGAACCGCGGCCAGGAGCGGCCGAAGGTCACTCGGCGCGGGGACGAACGACCGCAGCGGCCGCCTTCGCGGGCGACCTACCGTCGGGTTCACGAACTGGAACCCGGAGGGAAACGTCATGGGCGCAACCGGAAACCCGCCGATCGTGGTGGCCGTGGACGGCTCGGAGAGCGCCGGGGCGGCCGCGCTGTGGGCGGCCGGGGAAGCGGCCCGCCGGCACGCTTCGCTGCTCGTCTTCACCGCCTACGGCTACGAGGACACCTCGTTCGGCGGCAAGGCCTACCCGCCGTCGGACTGGCTCGCGGTCAAGGAAGCGGAAGCCGACCAGCTGCTGCGGCAGACGCGCGCGAACCTCGAAGCCGCCGTCCCCGGCTTGGAGATCGCCACCGAGGCCAGTGCCCGCGGCCCGGCGCCCGCGCTGCTGGAGGTGTCCGGCCGGGGCCGGCTGCTCGTCACCGGGGAACCCGTCGGCCCGATCGCCGGCCTGTTCAGCGGTTCACCCGACGTCGACCTCGCCGCCAAGGCGCACTGCCCGGTCGTCGTCGTGCGCGGGACCGAAAGCGTCGACGGCCCGGTGGTCGTGGGCGCCGACGGCAGCCCGCTCAGCGAAGCGGCGATCGCGTGGGCCTTCGAGGAAGCGTCGCTGCGCAACGCCCCGCTCGTCGCCCTCTACACCTGGCACGACGGCGACACCGCCGGCTTGTTCAGCGACGGCAACGTCGCGTTCCAGGGCGAATCCCTGCGGGACTCCGGTCAGCGGCTGCTCGCGCAGCGGCTCGCCGGGTGGCAGGAGAAGTACCCGGACGTCCCCGTCGAGCGCCGGGTCGAGCACGACAAGCCGCGCGCCCGCCTGCTTGCGGCGAGCCACGGCGCGCAGCTGGTCGTCGTCGGCAGCCGCGGCCGCGGTGGCTTCACCGGCCTCGTCCTCGGCTCGACGAGCCAGGCCCTGCTCCACCACGCCGCCTGCCCGGTGATGGTCGTCCGCACCGAGAACGCCTGAAGGAGTACCACCATGACCACGGTTTCCGCGGTGATGACCGCCGACCCGATCACCGTCTCCCCGCAGACGCCGTTCAAGGACATCGCCGAGCTGCTCACCGGCAACGGGATCAGCGCGGTCGGCGTCCTCGGCAAGACGGGCGAGCTCGTCGGCGTCGTCTCCGAAGCCGACCTGCTCCCGCACCTGTGGGAGGACCCGAAGCCCCGGTGGCGCGACCGCCGGCTGGCCCGCAAGGCGACGGCGTGCACCGCGAAGGACCTGATGACCAGCCCGGTCGTGACGATCGGATCCGAGGACTCGCCGGCGACCGCGGCGGCGAAGTTCGCGCGCACCGGCGTGCGCCGGTTGTTCGTGCTGCGCAACGGGAAACTGGTGGGCGTGCTGTCCCGCCGTGACCTCGTGCGCGTGTTCACCCGCGGTGACGCGGACCTCGAGCGCGAGGTCCGCGAGCGGGTGCTGCGCGACCAGCTGAACCTCGGCCCGGACCGCGTGCGCGTCGAGGTGCGCGCGGGCATCGTGACGGTGGTGGGCCGCGTGGAGCGACGGAGCGACATAGACCCGGTGACGCGGCTGATCCAGGAACTGCCGGGCGTGGTGGAGGTGCGCAACCGCCTGGACTACGTCTGGAACGACGTGGCCTGAGCGGTGCGGCCGGCCACGGCGCTGCGCCGTTCCACCAGGACGACGTCGCGCCACCGGCCGTGGTGGCACCCGATGCGCCGGCGGACGCCGACCTCCCGCAACCCGGCCCGCTCGTGCAGCTTCCGGCTCGCCGAGTTCTCGGGGAACACCCCGCTCCGGACGGTCCACACACCCGCGGCTTCGGTCGAGGCGATCAGCGCGGTGAGCAGCGCCGGGAGGAGACCGCGGCGACGGCGGTCCGGCCGAGGACGTCGTCGGCGCCGCCGAGGGCGGTGAACCGATGCGCCGGCAGGTGGGCCGGCGTCCCAGGAGGACCACCCGGGCGCGGTGGACTCGAAGCTCGCGTTCCCGGTGTCGAGGCCGGCTTGGAGGATCGCCAGGACCTGCTCGGCGTGGGCTTCGAGGACAGGCGGATTTGGTCCCCGGCGAAAGGGACTTCGTGCTCTGACCGGCGAGTACCCGCCCCGCTCATGCTGACTCCCCGGACCGCAGGAGGACCCGATGACCGCGACCAGGAACCGCCCGGTGCTCGTCGGCGTCGACGCCTCGGCGCCGTCGCTCGAAGCTGTTCGCTGGGCCGCGAGGGAGGCATCGCGCCGCGACACGACGCTGCGGCTGCTGCACGCGTGCGTCTTCGACGACGAGCCCCCGCGGCAGCACGACGAGCTGCTGCTCGAACACATCGACCGCCGGCTCGGCCGTGCCGCCGAAATCGCCCGTGACCGGGCCCCCGGGGTCCGGGTCGAGACGGCGGTCCGGCTCGGTCTGGCCGTCGACCTGCTGCTCGAGGAGGCGGCCGACGCCGCGCTCGTCGTCCTCGGGTCCCACGGGCTCGGCGGCCTGCGCGGTGCGCTGGTCGGCTCGGTGGCCCTGCGCGTGGCGGCGGAGGCGCCGTGCCCCGTCGTCGTGGTCCCCGGTCACCAGCCGATCCGGACCGGGCCCGTCGTCGCCGGGGTGGACCGGTCCGAGTCGAGCGAACACGCGCTGCGGTTCGCCTTCGACGCGGCCGACGCGGCGCGGGCGCCGCTGCTGGTCGTGCACGCCGGCGACGACCCCGCCGAGCGGCAGGAGCTCGAAGCACGAGTCGCGAGCTGGACCGGCAGGTACCCGGACCTCGAGGTCTTCACCCAGGTCGTCGAGGACCGCGTCCCGGAGCGGGCCCTGCGGCACGCGGCTCCCGACGCGCGGCTGGTCGTCGTCGGCACGCGAGGCCGGGGCCCGGTCGCCGGCGGGGTGCTGGGCTCGACCGGGAACGCCCTGCTCGCGCACGCGCCCTGCCCGGTCGCGATCGTGCACTGAAAGGAGCCGAAGTGAAGGCACGCGACATCATGACGAGGCCCGTCGTACGGGTGGGCCCGGGAACTCCGGTCCGGGAAGCGATCGTGCTGCTCACCGAGCACTGCGTCGCGGCCCTGCCGGTGGTCGGGGCGGAGGACGTCGTCCTGGGGATGTTCACCGAAGCCGACGCGCTGCGCAGCGGCGTGGCCGGGGAAGGACCGCCGGCCGAGGTCCTGGTGGGCGCGATGATGACCACCCCCGCCCAGACCGTGGAGCTCGGCACCGACGTCACCGAAATCGCCCGGCGCATGCTCGGCGACCGGCTGCGCAGCATCCCTGTGGTCGACGACGACGGTGCGCTCGCCGGCATCGTCAGCCGCCGCGACATGCTCAGCCCGCTGGTGCGCCAGGACGACACGATCGCCTCGCACCTCAACGCGCTGCTGACCGACTACTCCAGCCACCGCGACCGGTGGACGGTCTCCGTCGCCGGCGGGATGGTGACGATCCGCGGAGGCTACGTCGACGAGGCCGAGCGCCGCGTCGTGACCGCGCTGGCGAGGACGATCTGCGGCGTCGTCGGCGTCGAGCTGTGGGAAGAAGCTTCGGTGCGGACATGAAGGTCCTCGTAGCGGTGGCCACCCGGCAGGAGCCACCAGGGAAATCGCCGAAAGCGTGGCCGTCTACACGGGACACTGGCTCGACCCGGCCCGGAAGCTCGCGGAGTCCTTTTCGGACGAACTTCGGCGGGTCCCCGTCCGGCTCTTCTCCAGCGGCCGACCGGCGAGTGGACTCGCGGCGCCCGCCGGCACCCGCCGCGCCCGAATCATCCATTGTGGACAGTTGAAAGGAACGTCCATGCACGCACAACCGGGCGACTGGCTCGTCGTCAAGGGCCCGCGGGTCGACGCGCCCGAACAGCGCGGCCGGATCCTCGAGGTCCACTCGGCCGACGGGTCCCCGCCGTACGTCGTCCGCTGGACGGCCGACGATCACGTGTCGACGGTCTTCCCCGGTCCCGACGCCGTCGTGCCGACCGCTGGCGGGGAGCAGGCGGCCGAGGACCGCGCGCGTGCCCGCGTCGACCGGGTTCAGCGCTACATCCACGAGGAGGACGGTCATGTCCGCGTTCGTTGACGGCGCGGTGGTCGCCGGAATCGACGGCTCGTCGTCCGCGGTGCGGGCCGCCGTCTGGGCCGGCGGGGAAGCCGCCCGGCGCGGCCGCCCGCTGCGGCTGGTGCAGGTCTACACGCTGCCCCAGGTGAGCGCGCCGGTCGCGTTCGGCACCCACGAGCAGGTCCGCGCCGGTCTCGCGCAGCGTGCCGAGGAGTGGCTCGCCGCAGCGGAGGCCGCGGTGCTCGAAGCGCATCCCGGCGCCGACATCGTCACCGCGGCGCGGGAGTGGAGCCCGGTCACGGCGCTGATCCAGGAGTCGCAGCACGCGGACCTGATCGTGCTGGGTTCGCGCGGACTGGGCGGGTTCACCGGGCTGCTCGTCGGTTCGACGGCGGTTTCGATCGTGGCGCACGCGCACTGCCCGATCGTCGTGGTCCGCGGCCGCACCCCGCACGACCCGCCACCGGACACCGGGCCGGTCGTGGTCGGTGCCGACGGCTCGCCGGACAGCGAAGTCGCGCTGGCGTTCGCCTGCGAGGAAGCCCGTCTGCGCGGCACCGGGCTCATCGCGGTGCACACGTGGAGCGACGTCCTCGCCGACGGCATGCTCCGCCCGCACCCGCTGCAGGAAGACCCGGGGGCCATCCAGCAGGCGGAACGGGACAAGCTCGCCCAGCAGGTCGCGGTCTGGCAGGAGAAGTACCCGGACCTCCCGATCGAGTTCGACGTCACGCGCGGGCGCCCGGTGCGCACGCTGCTGGACCGCGGCGAGCGCGCGCAGCTGATCGTGGTCGGCTGCCGCGGCCGCGGCGGGTTCACCGGCATGCTGCTCGGCTCGACCAGCCAGGCCCTGATCGCGCACTCGCCGTGCCCGGTGGCCGTCGTCCGGCCGCGGCCGTGACCATGGTGCGGACTCGCGCCACGACGTCGGGTCTGCCGGGCGCTGCCCGGGATCGCGCTGGTCGGCGGAGCCGGCCGTCGCCTGGCACGACCGTGGTCCTTTGTGGACGCCGCCCGCCCGCGAGAGGACGTAAGTCCTCACGACCGGTGACCGACGCCAGCGGTCGCCAGGGCACCGCCTTCCTAGGTTGGAAAGTGACCCGAAAGGCAGGAACACCCGATGCGAGCACGCGACCTGATGAGCGCGCCGGTGATCACCGTGCACCCGTGGACGTCCGCCAAGGAAGCAGCCGAGCTGCTGTCCATGCACGGTTTCACCGCACTGCCCGTGGTGGACGACGACGACCGGCTCGTCGGCATCGTCACCGAGGCCGACCTGATCCGCGGCCGCATCCCGGCCGACCCCCGCTATGCCCACGAATCCCGCGAGTCCACCGCCGGAAAGACCGTCGGCGACCTGATGACGACGCCCGTCACCGCCATGGGCACCGGCACCGACGTCGCCGACCTCTGCCAAGCGCTGGTGGACGCCCGGATCCGCGCGATGCCGATCGTCGACGGCTCGGCCGTCGTCGGCATCGTCACCCGCGGCGACGTCGTCCGCGTGCTCGCGCGGGAGGACGCCGACATCGCCCGGGACGTCAAGCACCGTCTGGAGGTCTACGGCGGCAGCGGCCGCTGGCAGGTCGAGGTCGGCGACGGGTTCGTGCACATCACCGACCAGTTCGACGACGACTCGGACCGGCACGTCGCCCAGTTGCTGGCGCTCGCCGTGCCGGGTGTCGTCGCCGCCGAAACCGCGTACGCGAGTGAGGAGCAGACACGATGACCGCCATCGACCCGAGGATCACCGTGGGGGTGGACGGCTCGACGGGGTCGACCGCCGCCGTCACCTGGGCCGCCGAGATCGCCTCCCTGCGGCACCTCGAGCTCAGGATCGTGCACGGGTTGCAGGTGGCCGGCCTCTACTACGGCGGCGGCCTCACCGGGGCCGGCGCGGAACGGCTGTTCGACGCGATCGTGGCCGACGGGCAGCGCGCGGTCACCGACGCCCGCAGCCTCGCGGCGTCGGTCGACCCGGAGCTGGTCATCACGACCGAGGTGCCCAACGAGCCGCCGGTGCCGCTGCTGATCGACGAATCCCGGCACGCCCGGATGCTCGTCGTCGGCCACACCGGTACCGGCGGGTTCGCCGGGATGCTGATCGGCGGCACGGCGGCCTCGGTCGCCAGTCACGCGCACTGCCCGGTCGCGGTCGTCCGCGGCCGCGACGGCACGACGACCATCCCGGCCACCGGACCGGTCGCGGTCGGCATCGACGGCGGCCCGAACAGCGAACCGGCCATCGCCGTCGCGTTCGAGGAGGCGTCGCTGCGCGGCGCGCCGCTCGTCGCGGTGCACGCGTGGAACGACACCACCCACGAAGACACCCGGGGCACCGCCCGGATCCCGAGCCAGCCGGAATCCCTTGAGCAGGACGAAGACCGGCTGCTGACCCAGCGGCTCGCGGGCTGGCAGGAGAAGTTCCCCGACGTCGAGATCCGCCGCGTGCTCGTCCGCGACCGGCCGCGGCACGCGCTGCTCGACATCGGCGCGGAAGCCCAGCTCGTCGTGGTCGGCAGCCGCGGCCGCGGCGGCTTCTCGGGCATGCTGCTCGGCTCCACGAGCCAGGCCCTGGTCCAGCACGCCGGGTGCCCGGTGCTCGTGGTCCGCCCGGAGAGGACGGCGTGACCGCCCTCGGCACCCGGCCCGCGGTCCTCGGCAGCACCGAGCTCGCCCAGGTGGACGCCCTTTGGCGGGCCGCGAACTACCTCGCGGCCGGCCAGATCCACCTGATGGCGAACCCGCTGCTGCGCGAGCCGCTGCGCCCCGAGCACGTCAAGCCGAGACTGCTCGGGCACTGGGGGACTTCACCCGGCCTCAACTTCGTCTACGCCCACCTCGACCGCGCGATCCTGACCCACGACCTGGACGCCATGCTCGTCACCGGGCCCGGGCACGGCGGCCCGGCCCTGCTGGCGAACACGTGGCTCGAAGGCAGCTACACCGAAGCCTGGCCCGAGGTCACCCGGGACGCCGCCGGGATGGCGGAGCTGTTCAGGCAGTTCTCCTTCCCCGGCGGCGTGCCCAGCCACGTGGCGCCGCAGGTGCCCGGGTCGATCCACGAGGGCGGCGAGCTGGGCTACTCGCTCGCCCACGCGTACGGCGCCGCGTTCGACAACCCCGGTCTCGTGGTCGCGTGCGTCGTCGGGGACGGCGAGGCCGAAACCGGCCCGCTCGCGACGTCCTGGCACGCCAACAAGTTCCTCGACCCGGTCCGCGACGGCGCCGTGCTGCCGATCCTGCACCTCAACGGCTACAAGATCGCCAACCCGGCCGTGCTGTCGCGGATCCCGCCGGCCGAGCTGGACGCGCTGCTGCGCGGGTACGGCTACGAGCCCATCCACGTCGAAGGCAGCGACCCGGAGCGGATGCACCACGCGATGGCCGCCGCACTCGACTCGGCGGTCGCCACCCTGGCCGAGCGGCGCGGGGTGTGGCCGATGATCGTGTTGCGCAGCCCGAAGGGCTGGACCGGTCCGTCCGTTGTGGACGGTCTGCCGGTCGAGGGCACGTGGCGGTCGCACCAGGTGCCGCTGGCCGAGGTCCGGCACAACCCGGAACACTTGAAGCAGCTGGAAGGTTGGCTGCAGTCCTACCGCCCGTCGGAGTTGTTCGACGAAGCCGGCCGTCCGGTCGCCGACGTCACCGCGATGATCCCGGCGGGGGACCGGCGGATGGGCGCCAACCCGAACGCCAACGGCGGCGTGCTCCTGCGCCCGCTGACGCTGCCGGACACCGCGTCCCACGCCGTGCCGGTCGCCTCGCCGGGAGCCACCCAGGCCGAGCCGACCCGGGTGCTGGGCCGGTTCCTGCGGGACGTCTTCGCGCTCAACGCCGACCGGGCGAACTTCCGCCTCTTCGGCCCCGACGAGACGGCGTCCAACCGGCTCGACGCGGTGTACGACGTGACCGCGAAGGAGTGGCAAGCGGCGGTCGAACCGGTCGACGAGCACCTGGCCCCGGACGGCCGCGTGATCGAGGTGCTCTCGGAGCACCTGTGCCAGGGCTGGCTCGAGGGCTACCTGCTGTCGGGGCGGCACGGGCTCTTCTCGTGCTACGAGGCGTTCGCGCACATCGTCGACTCGATGGTGAACCAGCACATCAAGTGGCTGCGGGTGCACCGGCAGATCCCGTGGCGGCGCCCGATCGCGTCGCTGAACTACCTGCTGACCTCGCACGTGTGGCGGCAGGACCACAACGGGTTCTCCCACCAGGACCCCGGGTTCGTCGACCACGTCGCCAACAAGAGCGCCGAGGTCGTGCGCGTCTACTTCCCGCCGGACACGAACACGCTGCTGGAGGTCGCGGCGCACTGCCTGCGCAGCCGGGACTACGTGAACGTGGTGGTGGCGGGGAAGAACGACACGCCGAATTGGCTCGACGCCGAGCAGGCGGCGCTGCACTGCGCGCGCGGCGTCAGCATCTGGGAGTGGGCGAGCACCGGGGTCGAGCGGGAGCCGGACGTCGTCCTCGCCTGCGCGGGCGACGCGCCGACGCTGGAGGTCCTGGCCGCGGCTTCGATGTTGCGGCGGGAGCTGCCGGACCTGGCGGTCCGGGTGGTGAACGTCGTCGACCTGATGCGCCTGCAGCCGGCCGACGAGCACCCGCACGGGCTCACCGACCGCGAGTTCGACGCGCTGTTCACCCCGGACCGCCCGGTGATCTTCGCGTACCACGGCTACCCGTGGCTGATCCACCGGCTGGCCTACCGCCGCGCCAACCACGCGGGCATGCACGTGCGCGGCTACACCGAGCACGGCACGACGACCACGCCGTTCGACATGCTGGTGCTCAACCACCTGGACCGGTTCCAGCTGGTGATCGACGTGATCGACCGGGTGCCGGGGCTGGTCGCGACGGCGGGCGTGCTGCGGCAGCGGATGACCGAGGCGCAGGGGAGACACCGGCGGTGGATCCGCGCCCACGGCGAGGATCTGCCCGAAGTGCGCCACTGGACCTGGGAGGGGTGACCGAAAGAGGGCCTTGCCGGCGGGTGGGGCCCTCTTTCCGGCTCAGGGGGCGGCCTGCTGCCACAGGCGCGCGATGCCCGCCTTGATGCGGTCTTCGCCGAGTTCCGGCAGGAGCGCAGCCACGTGCTCGGCGGCGAGCGGGGCGAGCAGGGCGTGGGCGGTGTGCTCGGGATCCGGTGTGCCGTCGAGCAGGAGCGCCACGTGCCGGTGCCAGAACCGGTAGGCGCCGATCCGGTACCGGGCACCGGGTGCCGCGTTCTCCGACATGCGGACCAGCGGCAGGTGGCCGAGCAGGTAGCCGAGGTAGGCCTCGGCGAAGGCGGCGAGGCGTTCGGCGGGCGGGGCACCGGGACCCACCGGGGGCGGCCCGTGCAGGACGGCCTCCTGGAGGACCCGTTCGCGGGCGTCCAGCAACGCGGCCGCCAGCCCCGCTTTGTCGCCGAAGCGGCGGAACAGGGTGCCCTTCCCGACGCCCGCGGCGGTCGCCACCTGGTCCATCGACACCGCGTCGACGCCGTGGTCGGCGAACAGCCGCCCCGCCGCGTCCAGGATCGCGGCGCGGTTGCGGGCGGCGTCCGCCCTTTCCTTGGGCGGCGGCGTGCGAAGCAGCTCCAACGGGGTTGCGTAACCGGACTGCGGTCCGCTACTTTCGAGAGGCACATCCGGACTATAGTCCGATTACCTGGAGGTAGCGCCATGACCGCACTCATCACCCGCGACGAACTCGAGAAGGCGGTGGCGACCGGCGCCGTCACGGTCGTCGACGCGCTGGGCGGCGAGTACTACGCCCAGCAGCACCTGCCCGGTGCCGTCGCCCTGACCCCGGGCGACGTCGATGCGCGGGCGGCCGCGCTGCTCCCGGACCGCGGAGCCGCGATCGTCACCTACTGCTCCAACCCCGCGTGCCCGAACAGCGGGCAGGTCGCCGACCGGCTCACCGCGCTCGGCTACGCCGACGTCCGCAAGTACCGCGAGGGCATCGAGGACTGGGTCGCGGCCGGCCTGCCCACCGAGACGGCCGAGGTCAGGCAGGAGGCAGGCACGCCGTCCGTGTGACGTCGACCGTGGGCAGCGTCGCGAAGTCCGCCGGTCGGTGCGTGACCACCAGCGCCGACCGGCCTTCGGTCGCGCTCAGGACGTCAGCCGCCAAGGCTGCCGCCGTGGGTGCGTCCAAGTGGGCCGTCGGCTCGTCCAGCAGCAGGATCGGGCGGTCCGACAGCAACGCCCTGGCCACGCCGATCCGCTGGCGTTCGCCACCCGAAACCGGGGTCCCGTGCGCGCCCAACGCCGTGCCGAGGCCCTCGGGCAGTCCGGAAAGCCACGGCCCCAGCTGAGCCAGCCCCAACGCCTCCCGCAGGTCGGAGTCGCACGCCGATGGCCGCGCCAGGCGGAGGTTTTCCCTCAGCGAACTGTCGAACAGGTGCGTCTCCGGCCCGCACCAGGCGATCTGCTCCCGCACCGAATCGCCGTCGTAAACCAGGGTGTCCGTGTCGTCGAGCAGGACCCGGCCCGCCGACGGGTCCAGGTAGCGCATCAGCGCCGCGAGCACTGTGCTCTTGCCCGCCCCCGAGCGGCCCGTCAGCGCGAGGCGGCGTCCGTGGCCGATCGTCAGGTCCACGTCCTCGACCGCGTCGGCCGGGGCCTGCGGCCAGCGGACCGACAGCCCTTCGGCCGCCAGTTCGGCAGCGGCGGGGGCGGAAGCGGGGGAGACGGTGTGCGGCGCGGGAAGCGCGTCCAGCTCGGCGAGACGACGTGCCGAGCCGGCGGCCCCGAGCAGCCGCTGTGCCGCTTCCGGCAGGCCGGCCACCAGTTCGGCCGTCGCCGGCGGGAGCAGAGCCAGCACGGCCAGCGCGGGGCCGGGGATCGTCCCCGCGCGCAACGCCAGGATGCCGAGGGCCAGGCACGCGACGGACGTCAGCCCGACGCCGAGAGTCGCGAGTCCGCCGCCCAGGCCGCGCCACGCCGCGGATCGGCGCTGCAGCGACGTCACCGCGAAGTCGAGTTCCCGCAGCCGGGCGTGCCGGCGGGGTGCCGCGTCGTGGACGATCAGGTCGGCCGATGCCTGCAGCAGTTCCACCGTGCCCGCCGTGAGGTCCGCGCGCAGCCGCGCCGTCTCCCGCTGGGCGCGGCGGGCCGCCACCGCCGCGACGACCGGGGCCAGTATCCCCGCGACCGCCAAGCCCGCAGCCGCCACGAGGCCGGCGCCCGGCAGGATCACGCCGAGGGCGACCGCGGTCGCCGACAACACCAGGAACGTCGACACACCCGGGACCAGGCCGCGGACCAGGACGTCCTGCTGGCTGTCCACATCGGACACCAGCCGGTGCAGCAGGTCGCCTCGGCGCAGACGCGCGGTGCCGGCCGGGCCGATCCGGACCAGCTGCGTCCACACCCGCACCCGGAGGTCCGCCAGCGCCCGCAGCGCGACGTCGTGCGACAACAGCCGTTCGAGGTAGCGGAAGACGCCCTTCGCCAGGCCGAACGTCCGCACCGCGACGATCGCCACCATCAGGCTCAGCACCGGCGGGTGCAGCGCCGCGCTCGCGATCAGCCACGACGACGTCGCCGTCAGCGCCACCCCGCAGCCCAGCGCGGCGGTCGCGGCGAGGCACGCCAGCGCCAGCCGCAGCCGGTGGGGCCGGATCGCGTCGAGCAGCGGCCGCCACTCCGAACCGGTCAAGTCCACAGTGGACGATCCCGCGACAGCCGGCGCCGCGGCCCCTGCGGAAGGACTGGAGGCTGGTGCCGGCGGAGCGATCGAAACCGGCACCTCGCCGCCGAGGGAGACGACGCGGTCGCACTGCGCCAGCACCGCCGGGTGGTGGCTGACGATGACGGCGGTCCGGCCGGCGAGCACCTTCGGCAACCGCTCCAGGATCGCGGCCTCGGTCTCCGCGTCGACGCCCTCGGTCGGTTCGTCGAGCAGGATCAGCGGCCGGTCGAGCAGCACCGCGCGGGCCAAGGCGACGCGGCGGCGCTGCCCGGTCGACAGCCCGGCGCCCAGCTCGCCGACCACAGCGGACAGCGGGACGTCGAGGGCGGCGGTGTCCGCGGCGGCGAGGACGGCGTCGTCGGTGGCGTCGGGGGAGCCCAGCCGGATGTTCTCGGCCACCGTCCCGGCGACCAGGTGCGGCTGCTGCGGTACCCAGGCCAGGTGCCGGTGCCAGGTGGCCCGCCCGACGCCGGCCAGGTCGACGTCGCCGACCACGATCCGGCCGGAGCCGGGCCGGCGCCAGCCGAGCAGGAGGTCGAGCAGCGTCGACTTGCCCGCCCCGCTCGGCCCGGTCACCCCGACGACCTCACCCGGTGGCAAGCGCAGGCTGAAGCCGTCGAGGACCGGTCCGGACCGGCCCTCGACCGTGACGTCTTCGCAGCGCAGTGCGGTGCGCGTCAGGTCGGGCACCACGCCGGTGCCGTCGTCGCCGGACGGCGTTTCGGCGAGCGCGATGATCTCCTCGGCGGCGGCGAGGCCTTCGGCGCTGTCGTGGAACCGGGCGCCGACCGCGCGCAGTGGCAGGTAGACCTCCGGCGCGAGGATCAGCACGACGAGCGCCGTCTGCAGGTCGAGTTCGCCGGCCAGCAGCCGCAGGCCGATCGACACCGCGACGAGGGCGACCGACAGCGTCGCCAGCAGTTCCAGTGCGAGCGCGGACAGGAACGCGACGCGCAGGGTCCGCATGGTGTGCGTGCGGTACCGGCCGGTGATCTCGCGCAGCGACCGGATCTGCGCCCGCGCGCGGCCGAACGCCGTCAGCTCGGCCAGTCCGCCGACGAGGTCGAGGAAGTGGTCGCCCAGCAGGGAAAGCGTCTTCCACTGACGTCGGACATCGCGCTGGGTGCAGAGGCCGATGAGGATCATGAAGACGGGGATGAGCGGCACGGTCAGGCCGACCACGACCGCGGCGACCCAGTCGGCGAGCAGGATCCGCGCGCCCACGACCAGCGGCACCACCGCCGCGATCAGCAGCTGCGGCAGGTACCGCGAGAAATATCCCTCCAGGCGGTCGACCCCATGCGTGGCCAAGGCCGCGACCTCCGCCGGGGAGCGCTCCGCCCGGCGCGGCCCGATCCGCAGCGCCGCCGCGACGATCGTCTCCCGCAGCTGCGAGAGGGCCTGGGCGGCGGCGCGGTGGGCGGTCGTCTCCGCCAGCCACGTGAGGCCGGCCCGGGCGAGCACGACCAGCAGGAGCATCGCCAGCGGCACCAGCAGGTCCCGGACCGCGAAGCCGTCGAGGAACGCCCAGGTGATCGTCTTGGCCAGCAGCTCCGCTTGGGCGAGCACCAGCATCGCGGTGAGCACGCCCAGGGCGGCGCAGGCCAGGACGAACGGCCGGACCGCGCTCGCGTGGCGCAGCAGCCGCGGGTCGAGGGGCTTCACCGGCGGCCCGCGGGCAGGCCGCCGCCGGCGGGGATCGAGGCGCGGCCGATCCGCTTGCGGAACACCCAGTACGTCCAGGCCTGGTAGGCCAGCACGATCGGGGTGAACGCGACCGCCACCCAGGTCATGATCTGCAGCGTGTACGGCGTCGAGGACGCGTTCGTCGTGGTCAGGCTGAACGCGGCGTCGGTCGTCGACGGCAGCACGTTCGGGTAGAGCGACCAGAACAGCGTGAAGGTGACGGCGATGATCGCGCCGGCGGTGCTCGCGAACGCGAGTCCGTCGCGGTCACCCGCGGCGAACAGCACGCCCGCGGCCAGCAGCAGCGCCGCGACCAGCGACGTCAGCCAGGACCAGCCGCCGTGCTCGATCGCCGTGTAGGCCAGGAACACCCCGCCGAACACGATCGCGGCGCCGCCGAGCGCGCGGGCCAGTGTCCGGGCCCGGCCGCGGATTTCCCCGGTGGTCTTGAGGGTGAGGAAGACCGCGCCGTGGAAGGTGAAGAGGCTGAGGGTGGCCAGGCCGCCGAGCAGGGCGTAGGGGTTGAGCAAGGTGAAGAATGTGCCGGTGAAGTGGTGCTGGGCGTCGAGCGGGACGCCGTGGACGATGTTGCCGAACGCGACGCCCCACAGCAGGGCCGGGGCGGCGGAGCCGAAGACGATGATCCAGTCCCAGGTGTTCCGCCAATGCGGGCTGTCGATCTTGCCTCGGAACTCGAACGCGACCCCGCGCAGGATCAGGGCGACGAGCACGAGCAGCAGCGCCAGATAGAAGCCGGAGAACAGGCTCGAGTACCAGAGCGGGAACGCGGCGAAGGTGGCGCCGCCGGCGACGAGCAGCCAGACCTCGTTGCCGTCCCAGACCGGGCCGATCGTGTTGATCAGCACCCGGCGGTCGGTGTCGTCGTGGCCGAGGACGCGCAGCAGCGTGCCGACGCCGAAGTCGAAGCCTTCGAGGACGAAGTAGCCGGTCCAGAGGACCGCGATGAGCAGGAACCAGATGTCGGTGAGGGCCATGGCGGTGCTCCGGCGTCAGTAGGCGAAGGCCGCGGGGCGCGGCTCGTCGGATTGGGGTTCGGCCGTCTCGGGCGGTGGCGGACCAGCCTTGGCGTAGCGGACCATCAGGACGCCGTCGACGACCGCGAGGACGCCGTAGAGGACGGTGAACACGATCAGCGAGGTCAGCACGCTGCCCGTGCCGACGGTGGGCGAGACCGAGTCGGCGGTCTTCAGCACCCCGAACACCGACCACGGCTGGCGGCCCATTTCGGTGAAGATCCAGCCGACGCTGTTGGCCAGGAACGGCAGCGCGATCGCGAGGGTGGCGGCGGGGAAGAACCAGCGGGCGCGCGGGGTGCGGCCGCGGCGGAACAGCCAGAGGCCGACCAGGGAGATCAGCAGGCAGAGGAAGCCGAAGCCGATCATCAGGCGGAACGTCCAGTAGGCGACCGGGATGCCCGGGCGGTACTCGCCGGGCCCGTACTGCTGTTGCTCGGCGGCCTGCAGGTCGTTGATGCCCTCGACCTGGCCGTCGAACTTCCCGGTGGCCATGAAGGACAGGACGCCGGGGACGCGGATGCTGAACTTCTCCTGCGAGCCGTCGAGCGAGCCGATGGTGAACAGCGAGAAGGACGCGGGCGCGACGGTGTCGTAGAGCGCTTCGGCGGCGGCCATCTTCATCGGCTGCTGCTGGGTCATCAGGCGCGCCTGCAGGTCACCGGTGACGATGACGCCGAGGCTCGCGATCAGCACGGTGACCAGGGCGAGCTTCATGGACGGCCGGTAGACGTCCGCCGCGTTGCCCCGCCGGAGCTGCCAGGCGCTGATCCCGACGACGAACATGCCCGCGGTGAGGAAGCACGCGGTGATGGTGTGCGCGAAGGCGCCCACGGCGGTCGAGTTGGTGAGCACGGCGCCGAAGTCCTTCAGCTCCGCGCGGCCGGTGGCGGGGTTGACCGCGTAGCCGACGGGGTGCTGCATCCAGGAGTTGGCGGCGAGGATGAAGTACGCCGAGAGCAGGGTGCCGATCGAGGCGAGCCAGATGGTGGCCAGGTGCAGGTTCTTCGGCAGCTTGTCCCAGCCGAAGATCCACAGGCCGAGGAACGTGGACTCGAGGAAGAACGCGAGCAGGCCTTCGATGGCCAGCGGCGCGCCGAAGATGTCGCCGACGAACGTGCTGTAGTCCGACCAGTTCATCCCGAACTGGAACTCCTGCACGATGCCGGTCGCCACGCCGAGGGCGAAGTTGATGAGGAACAGCTTTCCCCAGAACTTCGTCATCCGGCGGTACTTGTCGTTCCCGGTCCGCACCCACGCGGTCTGCATCCCGGCGACCAGGAAGGACAGCCCGATGGTCAGCGGGACGAAGAGGAAGTGGTAGACGGTGGTGATCCCGAACTGCCATCGGGCGAGGTCCAGGGCGGTCATCGGAGTTCTCCTGCTCGGTCGGTGTCCACCCGGCGAGCATCCGGTGCGAGGGCCGTCCGGGCTTAGGGTCCTTGGTCACTTCCCGGACGGTCCCGGGTCCCTGCCGCCGGAGGTCTTGCGGTCGTACGCTGAGCCTGTCCAACCCGTCCGTGGGAGGTTCCCGTGCTCCGTGTGTTCCTGGTCGACGACCACGAGGTCGTCCGCCGTGGCGTCGCCGACCTGCTGGACGAGGACGAGAACCTGACGGTGGTCGGCCAGGCCGGCAGCGTGTCGCAGGCGCTGGCGCGGATCCCGGCGTTGAACCCGGACGTGGCGGTGCTGGACGTACGGCTGCCCGACGGCAACGGCATCGAGCTGGCGCGGGAGCTGCGGTCGAAGCTGCCGGAGCTGAAGTGCCTGATGCTGACCTCGTTCACGGACGAGCAGGCGATGCTGGACGCGGTGATGGCCGGGGCGAGCGGGTTCGTGATCAAGGACATCAAGGGGATGGACCTGGTGTCGGCGGTGCACGAGGTCGGGGCGGGCAAGTCGTTGCTGGACGCCCACGCGGCGGCGGCGTTGATGGCGAAGCTGCGCGACAGCCAGGCGAAGAAGGGGCCGTTGGCCGATCTTTCGGATCAGGAGCGGAAGCTGCTGGAGCTGATCGGTGAAGGGCTGACCAACCGGCAGATTTCGGAACGGATGTTCCTGGCCGAGAAGACGGTGAAGAACTACGTCTCGCGGTTGCTGACGAAGCTGGGGATGGAACGCCGGACGCAGGCCGCCGTGCTGGCCACCGAGTTGCGCAACCAGGGCCAGTGATCCGTCTCGCGCCCGACGGCGGTGCCCGCTAGGCGGGTGCCAGCAGGACGTCGTCCAGTGAGCGCCGCGGAGTCCACGGGACCGGCGCCCCCTTGCCCAGCCGCAGCACGATCTGCGGCCACAACCCACCACCCAGCAGCTGACGCAGCCCCGTCCGGAACTCCGGGACCTCCACCGGCTGCGAGATGAACGAGGCGTCGAACCCGGCGGCGGTCGCCGTCAGCAGCACCCGTTGCATCGCCTGGCCCGAGCGGAGCCGGTCGAGGCGGCTGTCGTCGAACGAGCCGATCACCACGACCAGCGGCTCGGAGTGGTCGGTCCGGCCGCGCGGCCGCGAACCGAAGTCGCGCAGCACCCAGCCGCCGTCGTCCGACGGCATCGCGCCGGCCGCGTATTCGGGGACGCCGTCGCGGCTGTCCGGGGTTCGCGCCGTCCAGTGCTGCCACTCCGCGACGAAGGCCGGGTTGCCGATCTGCGCGTGGTGGGCTTTGTACACCAGTTCCCGCAGTCCTTCCAGCTGGTTCGCGTCCAGCCGGGGCAGCCACGCCTGCTCGACCTCGGCGGCGTGGCGCAGATCGGCGAGCACGGTGGTGGGAACCACGGCCGTTTCGAACGGCGTGCGGTTGGTGTGGCGCCGGGGGATCGCGTCGGCCAGCTCGACCACTCGCGGATCCGGGCGGCGGGCCGCGAACGGGCGGACCACGGCCAGCAACGTCGGATCGTCGCGGCGGGGCAGCAGCGTCGTGGCCGGGTGCGCACCGAGTGCCTGGATCGCGGTGCGCAGGTTGAACAGCGCGGCCCCACAGGACACGAGCAGTTCGCGCTGGTCGGCGTCGGCGACCGGCAGGGCGCGGTCCGGATCGGCGTGCAGCTCCAGCCCCGCGGGCGTGCAGCGGAACCGCCAGGGCTGCGTGTTGTGCGTCGACGGCGCGAGCACCGCCGCACTGATCACGGACTTCACCTGATCGGAGTCCAGCAGTCCGATCGGCGTGATCGGTGGTGTCATGGATTCCCCTTGGTACCGTCGAGCGGCACACTGTCGTTCCGGAAAGCTTCCCGTGACGGTCTCGCGTGCCGCTGTGCCGCGGAAGGGGACAAAGTCACCGATGGTGCGGAGGTCGTGGTGAGCGGAGCGGGGCAGGAACCGCGGCGGATGGCCGGAACGCTGTCCGGGCTGCGGTTGCGCGAGCTGCTGCGGGACCTGCAGGACCGGATCGAGCTCTTGATCGGCACCCGGGACAAGATGGACGGACTGCTCGACGCCGTCCTGGCCGTCGCGTCCGGGCTCGAGCTGGACACGACGCTGCGGCGGATCGTGCAGGCGGCGATCGAACTCGGCGAGGCCGAGTACGGCGCGCTCGGCGTCCTCGCCGAAGACGGCAGCCTCTCGGAGTTCGTCTACCTCGGCATCGACGACGAGGCCCGGCGGCGGATCGGCGACCTGCCCGAGGGCCACGGCGTGCTCGGCGTCGTCATCGAAGAGGCGAAACCCCTGCGCCTGGCGGAGATCTCCGCGCACCCGGCCTCGGTCGGCTTCCCGGCGCACCACCCGCCGATGCACACGTTCCTCGGCGTGCCGGTGCGCGTCCGCGACGAGGTGTTCGGGCGGCTTTACCTGACCGAGAAGAAGAACGGGGAGCCGTTCACCGACGACGACGAGGTCGTCGTCCAGGCCCTGGCCGCGGCGGCCGGGATCGCGATCGAGAACGCCCACCTCTACGAACAGGCGCGCATCCGGCAGCAGTGGCTCGCCGCGACCAGTGAGGTGACGACGGAGCTGCTGGGCGGCACCGACCCGGCCGAGGCGCTGAACCTCATCGCCGGCCGCGCGCTGGAGCTGACCGGCTCGGACGTCACGATGCTCGCGCTGCCCAACTCCGGGCGCCTGGACGTCGACGAGGACTGGGGCGACGACGTCGACGACCTGACCGTCACGGTCTGCGCGGGCGCGCGGGCGGCGGAGCTGTCGGGCACGCACATCGACCTCGAGGGCAGCGTCCCGGGCGCGGTGTACCGCGACCGGACGCCCCGCAGCGTTCCGGAGCTGAGCCTGCGGGAACACCGGTTCGGGCCGGCGATGGTGGTCCCGCTGCGGGCGGGCGACCGGACGACGGGGGTGCTCATCGCGGCCCGGGAAGCCGGGGCGGGCTCGTTCGAAGCGGCCCAGCTGTCGGTGGTGGCCTCGTTCGCCGACCAGGCGGCGCTGGCGTTGCAGCTGGCGGCGCAGCAGCGCGCGGCGCGGGAGCTGGACGTGCTGGGTGACCGCGACCGGATCGCCCGCGACCTGCACGACCACGTGATCCAGCGGCTGTTCGCGGTCGGGTTGTCGATGCAGAGCACGCAGCGGCGCACGAAGTCGCCGGAGCTGCAGAAGCGTCTCGGCGACAGCATCGAGCAGATGCACGAGATCGTCCAGGAGATCCGCACGGCGATCTTCGACCTGCACGGCGGCGCGGCCGGCGAGACCGGGGTCCGGCTGCGGCACCGGCTGCACGACGCGATCGCCGAGCTGACCGACGACGCCCCACTCCAGCCGACGGTCAGCATGGCCGGCCCGATCGACACCGTGCCGACACAGCTGGCCGAGCAGGTCGAGGCGGTGGTCCGCGAGGCGGTGAGCAACGCGGTGCGGCACGCGGACGCGTCGACGATCTCGGTGTCCGTCGCGGTGAAGGACGGAGCGATCCGGGTCGTCGTGGCCGACGACGGCAAGGGGCTGGCGGACGGCATCTCGCCGAGCGGGCTGGGCAACCTGCGCGAGCGGGCCGAAGCCGCAGGTGGCTCGTTCACCGTCGGCAGCGGACCGGCGGGCGGCGTGCGGCTGGAGTGGTCGGCGCCGGTCGGCTGAGCGGTTCCCACGATCGCCGAGCCGGGGACAGCCCTCGCCTGGTGACGAAAGTCCTCGCGGTTCGGGTAATCCGGCCGCGTCGCCGAACCCTCCTTCCGCGGTCTCCTTGTCCGGCGATCCCGGTCACGAAGTGGCCTTCCGCGGTGGGCGCGGCCCCTTGGCCGGCCGCGCCCACCTTCGTGCGCAAGGAGAAGCGATGACCCGCGCCCTGCTCGCCGGCGGCGACGTGGTGCTCGTGCGCCCGCTGCACCCGGCCGACACCGCCGAGGTGCTCGCCCTGCACACCCGGCTGACCCAGCAGGACACCTACTTCCGCTTCTTCGGCACGCCGTCGGGGATGGCCGAACCGGCGGCGGAGATCGCCGCCGAGCCGGGCCCCGGCCACTACGCCGTGGGCTGCTACCGGCGCGGTGAACTGCTCGGCGTCGCGACGCTCCTGCGCCGCTTCCAGGCCGAGGTGCTCGCCGAGAACGCCAAGGTGATCCGCGTCTTCAAGGACCTCGGGCTCAGCTTCGAGGCCGGCATCGGCGGTCCCGAACGCGACGTCGTCATGAACCTCGACGAAGACCCCGCGTACCTCGACGCCGTGCTGAAGCGCGACTCGGTCGCCGACGCGGCCAGCCTGGCGCACCTGTTCCGGCCGTCCTCGAGCGCCGTGATCGGCGCCGGGCGGCGCCCGGGTTCGGTGGGCCACGCGGTGCTGGCCAACCTGGTCACCTCCGGCTACCGGGGCGCGGTCGAGGTGGTGAACCCGCACGCCCACGCGATCCTCGGCGTGCGCAGCGTCCCTGCGGGCGTTCGCCGCCGAGCGCGAAGGCTGGCTCCCGCCCGCGGACGCCGTCGAACTGCTGCGCCTGGCCGAGCTCCCGATGGTGGAGACCCGCTACGTCGAAGCGGGCGACTCGATGGCCGCCGCGGCCGCCGACCTAGGCTCGCCGGTCGTGCTGAAGGCCGACGCCGACGGCCTGCTGCACAAAACCGCCGGCGGGGGAGTCCTGCTGAACGTGCACGGCCCCGACCGGATCCTCGAAGCGTTCCGCACCCTGCGGTCCCGCTTCGGCTCGGCCCTCCGGGGCGTGACGGTGCAGCCGATGGCCGAACCCGGCCGCGAGCTGCTGGTCGGCGTGCGGTCGGACCCGGTGTTCGGGCCGCTGGTCGTGTTCGGCCTCGGCGGCGTCGACACCGACCTGATCGCCGACCGCCCCGCCCGGCCGGCGCCGCTGACCACCGCCGACGCCGACCTGCTCCTGGACGGGTTGCGGTCGTCGAAGGCGCTCTGGGCGTCCGGACTGGACCGCGCGGCGGTGCGGGAGCTGCTGCTGGAGGTCAGCCGGCTGGCCGAGCTGGTGCCGGAGCTGGCCGAACTGGACCTCAACCCGGTGCGCGCGTTCCGACGGTTGCCTGGCGCTCGACGTCCGCGCCCGGCTGGAGCGGCCCGCGGCCGCCGACCCGTTCCTGCGCCGCCTGCGAGACTGAAGGAGCGACCGTGCGTGTGCTGACCTTGAACCCGGGCTCGTCGAGCATGAAGGCGTCGCTGGTCGACGCCGGCACGGGCGTCGGCTGGGCCGCGTGGGACCTGAGCGCGCCCGGCGCGGTCGCCCAGGCGATCGGCCGGTGGTCCGATGTGGACGCCGTCGCCGTCCGGTTCGTCCACGGCGGCTCGCAGAAGGCCCCGGCCCGGATCGACGACGCCCTGCTCGCGAACCTGGACCGGCTGACGTCGCTGGCGCCGAACCACCAGCCGCTGTCGCTGCAGGTCGCGCGCGAGGTCCGCCGCCTGCTGCCGGACGTCCCGCTGGTCGCCTGCTTCGACACGGCTTTCCACGCGAGGATGCCCGAAGCCGCGGCCCGGTACCCGCTGCCGCGGTCGTGGACCGCGCAGAACCGCTTGCGCCGCTACGGTTTCCACGGCCTGTCGTGCCAGTACGCGCTGCGCCGCACCGGCGAGCTGCTGGGCCGGGCACCGGGGAACCTGCAGATCGTGTGCGCCCACGTCGGCGCCGGGGTGTCGGTGACCGCGATCCGCGACGGTCGTGGCGTGGACACCAGCATGGGTTTCACCCCGCTCGAGGGCGCGATGATGGCGACGCGGTCGGGCTCGGTCGACCCGGGCCTGCTGCTGCACGTCATGCAGACCGCGCCGATGACCGCGGCCGAGATGGCCGACGCGCTGTTCCACCGCTCGGGGCTGGCCGGGATGACCGGTACCAACGGCGACCTGCGGCGCGTGCTCGCCGCGGCCGCGCGCGGCGAGGCGGACGCGGCGGTCGCCCTCGACGTCTACCGGCACCGGCTCCGGCGGGAGATCGGCGCGGCGGCGACGAGCCTGTCCCGGCTGGACGCCGTGGTGTTCACCGGCGGCGTCGCCGAGCACCAGCCGGAGCTGATCACGTCCGTCGCCGACGGGCTGGGGGTGCTCGGCCTGCGGGCCGGGAAGGTGCCGCACACCGACGTCGACCGGGTCATCACCCGGGCCGGCTCGGCGGTGCCCGGCCTGATCGTGCTGGCCCGCGAAGACCTGGAACTGGCCCGCGGCGCCGAAGAGGCGCTCGCCCGAGAGTCCGTGAGGTGACCTCATGCACGTCCTGCTGACCGAAGCATCCTTCGGTGCCGCCGACTTCCTCCTCCAGCCCCTGCGGGACGCCGGCTGCCTGGTCAGCCGCTGCCACAGCCGCGCCGGGCTGTGCCGCGCGCTCGCGGTGGGCGGGCACTGCCCGCTCGACGAGCCGTTCGCCCAGCCCGACCTGGTCGTCGACGTCCGCGGCCGGGAGCCCGAGTGGACCGCCCGGGAGTTCGGCGTCGTCTGCGCGGTCCGCGACCACGTGCCCGTCGCGCTGGTCTCCCCGGACCCGGACGTCCGCGCGGAAGTGCCACCGGGCCTGGAGAACCGGGTCACGGTGATCGACGTCGACGGCCTGCTGGCCACCTGCCGATGCCGGTTGTGGTCTGAGGCGCGGACGAGCTGTTCCGGTGGGTCACCCGGCGCCACTGAGCGCGGGTTCTGTTGCAAAATGGCGGCCGGAGCGGCCGCCGGATCTCGCGAGTGAACGCCGGACTCCCGCGGCTTGAGGAATCCCGGCGATCGCTCCCGACATTTCACGCAGGTGTCAACCGGTGCGCCGCTTCCGGTGTGATGACCACGACCGGGCACCGCGAAAACCGCACGCACTCCCGCCCCACGCTGCCCAGCACCAGATCCGTCATCGCGCCGCCGCGGTGGGTGCCGAGCACCAGCAGGTCCGCGTCGGCCGAGGCCGTCACCAGTTCCGTTGCCGGGTCTCCGTGGACCGTACGCGTCTCGACCGTCGCCGCCGTTTCGATGCCCAGGTCGCGGACGTGGGAGTCCAGCGAAAAACCCACCTCCGGCACCCGGCCGTGCGGCTGGATGGTGAACGAGGTGCCCGGCAGCAGGGAGTCGCGAGGGCGGACCAGGATCGCGCGGACCGTGTCGCCGGCGTGCGCGCCGATCTCGAGAGCCCAGCGCAGTGCCGCGTCGCCGCGAGGGGAACCGTCCGTTCCGACGACGAGCACGCGTCCGATGGCCATGGCGTCCTTCTTTCTCTCAGGTGTTGCCCCGATCGTGCGACCCGGGCCACCGAGCCGGTAGGGGCCGAATTCCGCCGGACCGAGGGACTTTGTGCTCCGGTGCGCGCGGGACGCCCGCGGTGACCATGACCGGTGGCGGAGCGTCCGGCCTCCGCGCGAGGAGGACTGGCAGCTGCTCGTGCGCGGTACCGAGGTGGACCTCCTCGAACTGGCCGCCCGCGCGCGACCTCCGCCCGCGCTTACGCGCTGTACCAGGCGATCGGCTGCCGGCGCAGTCACCGGTTCTTCCACAGCCGCGTTTCCGCGGGTGGGACGACCGGCGTGCAGGTCGTCGTCTCGGGGCACCAGGACAAGCTGGCCGAGCTCCTCGGCTTCGCCGCGCGCGTGCTCCGCGAAGACCGCGGCTACCAACGAGAACTCGAGGTGTGGACCGCCCACACCCACGGCTGGAACGCGCTCGGCGACGGCGTCGCGGAGGACGCGCTCAGCCCCGAAGCCCCGCCGGTCGCCGTGCTCGCCGACCGGTCGCCGCGGAGAACCTGCTGCTCGTCTGCACCGACGCGACACGAGGGCCGACCACCTCGCGGCCGGCGCGGCCCTTGCAGCGCACCTGGCTCACCGCGGCTTCCGCTCGGCGAGCTGTTCCCGGAAGGACCCCGATGACCTACGTACGCGACCTTTCCGAGATCCGGCTCGTCGACGCGAGTCCGCCCGCCCACCGGGGTGCGACCGGATCCTGCTGCCGGCGGGCCAGGCTCACGCGTGCCGCGCGCGCAGCACGTCCTGGAAGGTGATCATGCCGATCACCCGCCTGCCCTCGACGACCGGCGCCGAGCGCACCCCGGCCTCGGTCATCCGCCGCGCCAGCTCGCGCACGTCGGTGTCCGCCGGGACGGCCAGCCCGGTCGTGCGCATGACCGACGCCGCCGTGCGGGCGCGGCCGTCGAGCATCACGCCGGTTTCCGGGTCGCCGGCCGGTTCGGGGGCCCGGAGGATGTCCACTTCGGACAACAGACCGAGGAGCCGCCCGTCGGCGTCGACCACCGGCATCGTCGTGAAGCCGTGGCCGGTCATCGTCGCCGCGGCCTCGTCGAGCGTCGCGGTCGGGGACAGGGCGAACGTCGGGGTCGTCATGATGTCGCGTGCGCGCATGGTCCGACCATCCCCGGCGCGCTCCGGCCGGCACAGGGTCCTAAGTCCCCGGCGCTCCTGCCGACGGTCTCCGGGCCGGGGTCCAAGGCCTCTTCGGACGCGACGGGAAACCGGCGATGCTGGACGCGAAAGGACTCTGGCGCCGGAAGGACAGGAACCATGAGCACGTCGTCGAACCCGCTCGCGCGGATGTGGCGCACGATCTTCCCGCGCCGCGGCTCGGTGGCGCGCGTCTCCGACCGCGTCCAGGCCGGTGCCGGGGTGTTCGTGGTGTTGCTCGCCCTCGCCGCGCTGCCGGTCGCCGCCGGCTTCGGCTCGGAAACCTACGTGCGGCGACAAGGCCAGTCCGCGCAGCAGCTGGGGGAGCGCACGCGGGTGACCGCGACCCTGCTCGCCGACGGGCCGGCCCTCACCGCGAACACGCGGGCCGGGGTCGCCGGCAGCGGCGAACCCACCGACGCGACCTGGACGCTCCCGGACGGAACCCGCCGCGTCGGAAAGGTCGTCGCCGACCAGGGCACGCTCACGGGCGACACGCAGACCGTCTGGGTGGACCGGAACGGCACCGTGGTGGACCCGCCGCTCAGCGGCGCCGGCGTGGTCATCGACGCCGTCGGCGTCGGGCTCGGCCTGTGGGTCGCCGCGCTGGTGCTGCTGGCGGCCGGCTACCGGCTGACCGTGTTCGCGCTCGACCGCGTCCGGTACGCCCGGTGGCAGCAGGAGTGGTTCGCCGACCAGGACCGCAGGACCCATTCTTGAGAACGAGGAGAAGGTGAAACCGAAATGACCACGGCAAACCAGGGCGACATCGTCGTCGGTGTCGACCATTCGGCGGTCAGCGTGGCCGCCCTGCATTGGGCGGCGGCCGAAGCCGCGGGAAGCGGCCGTCAGGTCGTCGCGCTGCGGGCGTGGACGTTCGAACCGGTCTACGACCTCGGCGCGGCGGTCGCCGGGACGCCGCAGGCGGTCGCGGACCGGGAGCGGCAGCAGCTCGACGACATCGTCGGCGAGGTGCGCGCCGAGCACTCGGGAGTCGCCATCCGGGCCGAGCTGGTCGAGCACTCGGCCACGGTGGCGCTGGAAGAGGCGTCGAAGACCGCGGCGATGCTCGTGCTCGGCAGCCACGGCCGCGGCCGGTTGCTGAAGCTGCTGGTCGGTTCGGTCGCCGGGCACTGCCTGCGCGAGGCGAGCTGCCCGGTCGTCGTCATCCCGGCGCGGACCGTTCCGGAGCCCGAGACGGAAGCGGCGCCGGTGGAGGCGGGCTACTACCCGGGCCCCCTGCTGTGAAGGAGATCGGGATGCGCGGCCGCCGCGAGCTGGGCTCGGTCATGACGGCCGACGTCGCCACCGTCGGCCCGGACACGAGGACGGGCTCGTGCTCGGCGTCGTCTCGCAGGCGACCTGATGACGAGCTCGACGGCACGGCCGAGCGGACGAGCATGATCCGGTCGGAGTGCTGAGCCCGCACAGCCGCACCACAACTGAACCGGCACGGCACAAGAGCCACCGTCCACAGCGGACGGTGGCTCCCTTGTCAGCTCAGCTGCGGAACAGTGCCCCGTCGTGATCGTGACGTTCTTGATCCACAGCTCCTCGAGGTGCAGGGGGCCGGATGTGCAGGTCGGGGCCGGGGCCGTCGTACCCGAGTGCCTTCCTCCTTCCTTCTTCCTTCGAACGGAAAACGGGCGCCCGCCGGTCGGCGGGCGCCCAGGGAACGGATCGCTTTCAGCGCAGCCACTTGCGGTCGCCCACCAGGGCGGCCCAGCGGTGGCCGAGGCCCCACGTGTTCCCGGCCGACCCGGCGGCCAGCGCGATGAGGATCAGCGCGTAGACGATGTGGTAGTCGACGACCGGGTTGGTCGAGTGCGTCGCCTCGCCGGTGCTGGTGCTCAGGGCGAACGGCCATTCGGCGGTCCACATCATGAGCATCATCAGCGAGCCCGCGATCGCGCTCAGGCGCAGCCCGACACCGGCGATGACGGCGATGCCGATGGCGCCCAGACCGAGCATGAACAGCGTGTCGGCCCACCAGGTGCCGGCCCAGGAGTGGAACATCGACTCGAACGGGCCGACGTGGACGCCGCTCAAGAAGCCCTTGGTCGGCGAGCCGCCGCTCAGCCAGGCGCCCTTCGGCGGGGTCGCGTAGCCGAAGCCGAACAGCTTGTCCGAGAAGGCCCACAGGAAGATGAACCCCGTGGCGACCCGCAGGACGGCCAGGGACTTCCCGGCGGTGGTGGGGCCGGCGGCGAAATCGGGGGCCGGCGCCGGTTCGGTGGCCCGGTGAACCGGGGTGGTCTTCTTCTCATCCGGTCGGATGGACATGGGGAAACCTCCGTTCTTTCGGTGCTGCGGTCAGTTTCTTCCCTTGCCCCGGCGGTTTCTGGGGCCGAAGGTCACCGGCGCGGAGGCCCTTGGGCGCCGGTTGCGGAGGACCACGTGGAGATCCTTCGGGCCGCGTGGTGAGAACCAGCTGACCCGCGGGGCACAAGCTCCCCGGGACCAGGTGCGCGCGGAGGACTTCCGGCCCTTTGCGGGCGTCCGGCCGGACAGTGGTTGCGTGCCGAACACGCGAAAACTCGTCGGACCGCACCGCCGGATGCCCGCGCAGGACAGCCTGTGGCTGCACCTGGACCGGCCGGAAAACCTCATGGTCGCCTCGGTCCTCTGGACGCGGACGCCGGAGTTCGTCGCCGCGCGGCGGAGCGGGCCGCTCGACCCCGAGAAGTCCACTGTGGACCATTAATCTGCGGTAGGGGTACCGGAGCGCCCCAGGCCCTGTTCAGCCTCCTGGAGCCGGTCGACGGCGAGTCCACGCCGCACGCGAAGGTCGGTGGCGCGGGATCGCACCGCAAGGCCGTGGCGGTGGTCCGGCTCGGCACCGCGGTGCTGCGCGCACTCGAGGACACCGGCGCGATGGCCCAGCGGCAGGTCGCCCCGTCGCACGGTCAGCTCGTCCGGTCGAGAGCGTCGCGGCGCCGGTGGTACTCCTCCTGGTCGATGTCGCCGCGGGCGAACCGTTCGCCGAGGATCCGCCGCGCGGTGCCGGCCGGGTTCGGGGGCTGCGGCCCCCGGCGGGCCAGGACGACGGCGAGGCTGACGACCGCGGCCAGGATCAGCACCATCAGCACGAGCATGCCGAGGCCGCCGGCCCAGCCCATGGTTCCGGGGTAGTGCCAGTACGGCATGACCGGCTCCTTTCCTAGCGGGCCTGGAAGTGCTTCGGGGGAGCTTCGAGCGGCTGCAGGACGTCGGCGAGGTCGCGGCGCGGCGTCGCGGGCAGCGGGTCGGCGTTGGCGGGCGCCCAGCCGATGCGCAGCACCATCTGCGGGAACGACCCGCCGGTGACGCGCTCGATCACCGTCTCGCGGACGTCGGGCAGCTCGAGCGGCTCGGTGAGCGGGCACGACGACAGGCCGAACGCGTTGGCCGTCAGCAGCACGGCGCTCGTGGCCTCCCCGGCGCGCAGGCGCGACAGCCGGTCGTCGGAGGCGGTGCTCAGCACCAGCAGCACGGTTTCGTCGTCCTCGGCCCTGGCGTCGGGCGGCTGGGCCAGCAGCGGGTCGGCGAACGAGCGGGTCCGCAGCGCGCCCGGTGTGTCGTCCGGCGCGGGGGTGTTGCGCGCGGGCACGCCGTCCGGCGAGATGTGGCGGCCGCTCCAGGCGGCCAGTTCGGTGCGGTAGGCGGGATCGGCGGCGTGCCGTCGGGACGCCTCTTCGATCGCCGTCGCCAGGTAATAGCGCGCCGAGCTTCCGGCGACCTGCAGCACGGTGCCTTCCAGCGCCGCGGCCTCGGCCATCGCCTCGACGTGCCCGCGCGGCACGGTCCACGAGCTGTGCCGGCGCCGGTCGGTGCGCCGGCGCGGGATCGCCGCCGCCATCGCGATCTCGTCGTGCGACGGGTCGTGCCGGTGCAGCGTGACGGCCGCCAGGTGGTCCGGCTCGTCCGGGTTCGGCAGCCGGTGCACTTCGGCGCCCCAGCCCAGCGCGGCGAACCCGACCCGCAGGTGGTGCAGGGCAGCGCCGCAGCTGAGCACCAGGTCGCGCCCGTCGCGGTCGGTTTCCCGCAGCCGGCGGTCCGGGTCGGCGTAGAGGTGCAGCGAGCTGTGCCCGACGCGCCAGTACCACGGCTGGGTGTTGTGCACCGACGGCGCGCGGACCGCCATGGCGACCGCGGTCCGGACGGTGAAGTCGTCCGGAAGTCCTCGCTCCATCATCGGCCTTCCTCGGGATCGGAGATGTCGTCGGCTTCGACCCTCGCACCGCGGTTCCCGGACCAGGGAGGGCCGGAGTGCCTTCGCCCGAGGGACTTTGGGTGACCCGGCAGCAGCGCCGCGATCGCCCGCGCGAGCGACTCGGCCGGGGGGTGCTCCGCGCCACGGGTCGGCGTCCGCGGCCACGTCGGCGGCGAGCGCGCGGTGCCTCGGCACTGCCGGACCTGCTCCGGGCCCGCCGAACCCAAGTGACGAAAGTCCTCGATCCCGGGGCCGAACGACGCCATCCGGCGGGCGTTCCGCGCACGTACCGTCGAGATCCGGTGCGATGCGGTCCGATGCGGCCGGTGCACGTCCTGGAGTGACGGAAGGTGATTTCCCTGCTGACCGGTATCGACCGTGACCACGGCCTGCGCGGCGGGCTGGCCGGCTACCTGGCTGCGGTGAGCGCCGCCGTCGGGGTGGGGGAGGAGTCCTGCACGGTGGACCTCGACGACCCCGCCTCGGCGTACGTCGCCCTCGACGTGCGGCTGTCCCGCCACCCCGGCCGGGACATGGCGCTGCTCTGGGACGAGCGCCACGGCTGGGCCTTCGCCATGGAAACCAATTCCGGCGAAGACCTCCTGGTGCTCGCGTACCTCGGCGGCGAGCTCGTGCCCGCCCCGGCCCGCGTCCGCGCGTTCGTCGCGGCGATCCGGGTGGCGGGTGGCGCGTCCGGCGAGCCCGTGCCGCCGGACCTGCGCAGCGAGCGCGGCGAGCTGCGGGCCCGCCTGCTGCGCCACCGCCGCAGCCTGTGGGCGGCCACGGTTCCCTTCCGACCCGGAACGGGATGAGTCGTATGTCCACTGTGGAGCTTTCCGGCCGGACGCCCGCCGAGGCCGAGGTGCCGGCCCGGTCGATGGTGCTCGCGCCGTCGGCGCACAACACCCAGCCCTGGACGCCGGCCGTCGCACCGGGTGAACTCGTGGTGCGCGAACGCGCCGAACCGGTCCTGCCGCACCACGACCCGGACGGTCGCGACCGCGCCGCTTCGTGCGGCGCCGCGGTGGCCGACCTCGAGCCGGCGGTCCGCACGCTCGGCCGGCCGACGACCGGCAGCCGGACCTGGTGGCGCGGATCGCCGTCGGGGACGCCGAACCGCCGGGCGTCGCGGAGCTGCGCCGCTACGGCGCCATCGCCCGCCGGGTCAGCCACCGCGCCGTTCGAAGGGGTCGCCGTACCGGCGCCGGTGATGCGCGAGATCGTCGCGGCCGGCGGTGCGCCGGACGTCGAAGCGCGCCCGGTCCGGGCCGGCCGGGAAATCGCCGTCGTCACCCGGCTGCTGCGCTTCGCCGCCGAGCAGTTCCGCCAGGCCGGCGCCTACGAGCGCGAGCTGTCCCTCTGGACGATCCGGGACGAGCGTGCCCACCACCACGGCATCGGAGTTCCCGCCAGTCGTGTCCCGGCCGGATCGGTGCCGTGGGCGGGCCTGGTCCGCCGCGCGAGCGGTGAAACAATTCTTCCTGACCGGCGCAATGGTTTCTGACCATTCTCGGACAGTACTGTCCGCGACACTGGACGTCGAGACACAACTGACCGTCAACCTGTTGCAGCGCAAGACGTTTCGGGTTTGGGCGAAGATGCTCCGAACGGGTGTAATCAATTCGGGGGGCATTAGCCGAACCGGACGTTGTTGAGTACGCTCCCTGCGGTCTGCGGGAATTCCGGGGGAAAACACGATCACCGCGTCGAACGATCGAACACGGCTTCAGGAGGATTCGTGCACAAGACGACCACGGCCGCCGGCTCCACGCCGGGAGGTGCGCCGGAGGCCGGCTTCCGCCACCAAGGGTGCCTCTACGGCAGCGACGCCGAGTTCCTCGCGATGGCCGTCCCGTTCGCGCAGGACGGGATGCGCCGGGGCGAGCCGGTGCTGGTCACCACGACCGCGGCCAACCTGGAGCTGCTGCACGCCGTCATGGGCGCGGACGCCGACCGGATCGCCTTCGCGGAGTCGGGCTACATCGGCCGCCGGCCGGCGAAGCTGGCCAACGCGCTGCACCGCTACTGGGACCGGCACCGGTCCACCGCGCGGACCGGCGCGGTCCGCGTCCTCACCGAGCCCAGCCGGACCGGCGGCGCCCGCGAAGAGGCCGTGTGGCGCCGCACCGAGTCCGGGTTCAACGCGGCGCTGGCCGGCACGCGCATCTGGATGATCTGCCCGTACGACACCAGGACCCTCGACGCCGGTGTCGTCGAGGAAGCCCGGCGCACCCACCCCGAGTGCATCGTCGCCGGCCAGGTCCGGCTCTCCGCGCAGTTCACGCCGCCCGAGGAGGCCGGCGCGGCCGGGGTGGCCGCGCCGCCGGGCGCCGCCGAGCTCTTCCGCTTCGAGGGCGACCTGGTGGCCGTCCGGCGGCACGTGCTCGACCGCGCGGGCGCGCTGCTCCGGTCCGAAGACACCGCTGCGCTGTTCGGCGTCGCGGTCGGCGAGGCGATCGCCTACCTGCTCGGGCACGGCATCGACCGGGCGGCCGTCTGGGTGCGGCCGGCGGCCGGGCGGGTGGTGTGCACGCTGCACAGCGAGCGCCCGGTCGACGGCCCCGCGTTCTACGGGCTCCGGCGCGACCCGGGCGCCGGCCTGTGGATGACCGACCGGATCTGCGAGTGGCTCGACGTCAGCTCCGACGCCGCCGGCTGCACGATCGAGCTGGCCATGGGGGAGCGGACCGCCGGCGGGTAGGCCGCGCGGACACGTCTGTCCCTCACCGCAGCCGCACGTCGCCGAAGCGGTCCTCGATCCGGCGCAGGTCGCGCAGCCGGGGCTCGGTGACCCCGCCGAGCCACCGGGTCAGCGTCTTGGGGGACACCTCCAGCTGCGCGGCGGCGGTCTCCTTGCTGATCCCCCGGCTCCGCAGGGCCTCGGCCAGCCACTCGGCGAAGCTGGCGGCGGGCTCCGGCCGCGGCGGCACCGGGCCGGGCCGCTCGACGCGGGACGGGAGCACGTCGAACTCGACGTGCCCGGGGTACTTCCGGCAGGAGACCTCCAGCACGCCGGAGGGACCGGCGGCGCTCAGCAGGGCCCGGAGGATCGTGTTGCCGATCTCGCGGTCCTCCGCGTCGGCGAGCGGCGCGTCCCCGAGGCACCCCTGGACGAATTCCCGGATTCGCGGAACCGCGGACGGGCGGGCCGGGAAGATCTTCGTGACGATTTCGACCGGCACCACCTCGATCGACTTCCCCTGCGATCGGCCGGCCGTTTCCATTTCGATCAAAGTCCCTTCCGATGGGGTGTTCAGTGTAGTCGGCGGAAAGGCGAAGCATGACCGCCCGGTTTTGTCCCCGCCGGTCGATCAGGTGTGTCCGGGCGGTCTTGCCGCGTCGGCCGGACGGGACTACGGTGGCGTCTTCTCGCGCGCGGGGAAGGGATCTGCGATGGTGAAGGCCGCCGAGGCCGGCTCCGGGAATTCGCCGCCGACCGTCCACATTCTGTGGATGAATGGCGGCCTGAGCTGCGACGGCGAATCGGTGGCGCTCACCGCCGCCACCCAGCCCGGTATCGAAGAGATCGTTCTCGGTGGTCTTCCCGGTCTCCCCGAGATCGAGATGCACTGGCCGTTCCTCGATTTCCGGAGCGGGCCCGACGGCGGCCCGGACAGCTTCATCGAATGGTGGCACCGCGCGGCCCGCGGCGAGCTCGAACCGTTCATCCTGGTGGTGGAGGGGTCGATCGCCGACGAGACGAACAAGGCCGAGGGCTACTGGTCCGGCTTCGGCACCGATCCCGGAACCGGGCAGCCCGTGACGGCCGCGGAGTGGCTCGACCGGCTGGCGCCCCGGGCACTGGCGGTGCTCGCCGTCGGCACCTGCGCGAGCTACGGCGGGGTGCACGCGATGGCGGGCAACCCGACCGGCGCGATGGGCGTGCCGGAGTACCTGGGCCGGGACTGGCGGTCGCGCGCCGGGCTGCCGATCGTGTGCGTGCCGGGGTGCCCGGCCCAGCCGGACAACATCTCCGAGACCATCCTGCACCTGCTCTTCCAGGCGTCCGGGAGCGCGCCGGTGATCGACGTCGACGAGGCGCTGCGGCCGAAGTGGCTGTTCGGCAACACCGTCCACGAAGGGTGCGACCGGGCCGGGTACTACGAGCAGGAAGAGTTCGCCGACCGGCACGACTCCCCGCGGTGCCTGGTCAAGCTGGGGTGCTGGGGCCAGGTGGTCCGGTGCAACGTGCCCAAGCGGGGCTGGATCAACGGGGTGGGCGGCTGCCCGAACGTCGGCGGCATCTGCATCGGCTGCACCATGCCCGGCTTCCCGGACAAGTTCATGCCGTTCATGGAGAACCCGGCCGACGCCGGGGTGCCGACGACGACGGAGGTCGTGGCCGGCTCGGCGATCCGCATCCTGCGCGAGATCCGCACGGCGGGGGACCGGTGAGCCACGGCGCCGCCGTCGAGGCCCGGCTCGCGGCCCTGCTGGGCGTCCTGCTCACCAGCACGGGCCGGCGGCCCGCCGAGGAACTGGTCCGGCAGCTGACCGACCTCTACGGCGAAGGCCTGGCCCGGATCGTCGCCGTCCTGCGCGAGCACCGTCCGGACCTGCTCGCCGCCGTCGCCGCCGACGACCTGGTGACGGGCCTGCTGGCGCTGCACGACCTCCACCCCCACGACGTCGCCACCCGGGTCCGGCGGGCGCTGGCCGGGCTGGGCGGTGATGCCGGCTACCTGGGCGGCGACGGCGGGGTGGTGCGGCTGTGGCTCGACGGCGGCTGCGCGTCCGTGTCCCGGTCGGCGGTGGAAGCGGTCGTCCGGGACGCCGCTCCGGAGATCACCCGCGTCGAGTTCGTCACGGCGTTCCACCGGATCGGCATGGGACCCCCGCCGGACCGCGCGGGGCGGGTCCCGTGAGTGTCCACAATGGAGTCCCGCCGGCGGAGCGGTGCGAGCTGTGCGGGACGCCGGTGGCCGCTCGCCACGGTCACGTGGCCGACACCGGGCACCGGGGCTTGCTGTGCTCGTGCCGGGCGTGCTTCCTGCTGTTCACCCGGTGCGCGAGCGGCGACGGGCGCTACCGGGCGGTGCCGGAGCGCTACCTCTGGGATCCCGGGCACCCGGTCGCCTGCCTCGACTGGCGCACGCTCGGCGTACCGGCCGGGTTCGCGTTCGTGCTGCGCCGCGGCACGCGCGTCACGGCGTTCCAGCCCGGCCCGGCCGGGGCCGCCGGGACCACCCTGCCCGGCGAGCTCTGGGCGGACCTGACGGCGGGGCACCCCCTGCTGGCGGCGGCGGAGCCGGAGGTCGAGGCGATCGTGTTCCGCGGGACGGAGCGCACCACGGACTGCTTCCTCGTCCCGGTCGACGCGTGCTACCGCCTGGCCGGCGCGGTCCGCCGCTTCTGGACCGGCCGCGACGGCGGTCCGGAGATGCGAGACCGCGTCGGCGAGCTGTTCGCGGACATCGGCCGGCGGGCGCGCCCGCTGAGCGCGGAAGGGCGGTCCGGCGCTTCGCGGGCCGGGTGGTGACTTCAGCCGGTCACCCCAGCCGTGCGGCCCGGGTCAGGAGGTGGCGCCTCTCGGGTTCGCTCGTGGTGCGCCGGGCCGCCTCGCGGTAGCCGGCGCGCGCCGCGTCGCGGTCGCCGGACATCTCCAGCAGGTGGGCCCGCACGGACACCCAGTGGTGGGACGCCGAGATGCGTTCGTCGGCCGAAAGGGCGTCCAGCAGAGCCAAGCCGGCCGCCGGTCCGTGGACCTCGGCCACCGCCACCGCGCGGTTGAGCGTCACCGTCGGATTGGGTGCCACGCGCTCGAGAACCGTGTAGAGCGCCAGGATCTGCCGCCAGTCGGTGGCTTCGGCGGTGGGTGCCTCGTCGTGGACGGCGGCGATGGCCGCCTGCAACTGGTACGGGCCGACCGGGCCCTTCGGCAGCGTTTCGGTCACCAGCGCCACGCCCTCGGCGATCGCTTCGGCGTCCCACAGAGCCCGGTCCTGCTCGTTCAGCGGGACCAGCGATCCGTCCGGGGCCGTGCGGGCGCCGCGGCGGGCGTCGGTCAGCACCAGCAGGGCCAGCAGCCCGGCCACCTCGCCGTCGCCCGGGACCAGCCGGTGCAGCTCGCGGGCCAGCCGGATGGCCTCGGCCGTCAGCTCGGCCCGCACCAGCCGCGTCCCCGACGTGGCCGTGTAGCCCTCGTTGAACACCAGGTAGATCACCTGCAGCACGACGCCGAGCCGCGCCGCCTGCTCGGCCGGCGGCGGCAGTTCGAAGCCGGCCCCGGCCGCCTTGATGCGGTGCTTCGCCCGGCTGATGCGCTGGGCCATCGTCGCCTCGGGCACGAGGAACGCCCGGGCGATTTCGGCGGTCGACAGGCCGCCGACGGCCCGCAGGGTCAGCGCGATCTGCGACGGGGCCGTCAGCGCCGGGTGGCAGCACAGGAACAGCAGCGTGAGGGTGTCGTCGCCGGCCTGGACTTCACCGCCGGCGGGGGGCGTGCGGAGGGCGTCCGCTTCCTCCCGCCGGCGGCGGGCGGCGTCACTGCGCACCTGGTCGGCCAGGCGCCGCGACGCCACCGTCACCAGCCACGCCCGGGGGTTCTCCGGCCACCCCCGCGCCGGCCACTGGGCCGCGGCCTCCGCCAGCGCTTCCTGGACGGCGTCCTCACAGGCGTCGAACTGGCCGTACCGGCGCACCAGCGCTCCGAGGACCTCCGGGACCAGCCGCCGGACGGCCTGCCAGCCCGTCACGGCGCGACGTCGGCCTCGTCCATCAGCGGCCGGACCTCGACACCCCAGTAGCGTGCCGACGGCGCGCGGGCCGCGATCTCCAACGCCCGCTCCAGGCTGTCGCAGTCGACGATCGAGAAGCTGCCCAGGAACTCCTTGGCTTCGGCGTAGGGGCCGTCGGTGATCACCGGTGTCCCGTCGGTGACCCGGACCATCTTGGTGTTCACCTCGTCGGCGACGCCATACGCGCCGATAAGCTCGCCGGACTCGGACAGCTCCTGGTTGAGGGCGTCGGTCTCGCGGATGACTTCGGCGAGGGTCTCCGCCCCGATCGAGGTGAAGGCTTCCTCGTTGCCGTAGATCAGCAGCATGTACTTCACGGTTCGGTCCTCTCTCACTGCCGGGCCGCGGTGACCAGGTCACCACTGGCGCCGCGGTCGTCCAGCACCAGCTTCGACCGCCCGCCGACGGTATAGCGGATGTGGGTGACCCCGGGCGTCTCGACGACCCGGGCCGGGACCAGCTCGATGCCGTCGTCCGCGCCGAGCCCGAGGCCCGCGTCGAACAGGCGCTGGCCGTCGCCCAGCAGCACCGGGCTGATGTGCAGCTCGAGCTGGTCGAGCAGCCCGGCGGCCAGCACCTGGCGCAGCAGCTCCCCGCCGCCGGCCACCGCCACATCCTGGTCCCCGGCGGCGGCCCTGGCCAGCTCGACCGCCCGTTCGGGTCCATCGGTGACGAAGGTGAAGGAGGTGCCGCCTTGGCGCTCGAGGACCTCCCGGGGGCGGTGGGTGACGACGAACACCGGGGCCCGGAACGGCGGTTCGTCGCCCCAGGGGACCTCGCCGGCGTCGAACATGCGCCGGCCCATGACATAGGCACCGGCCGCCGCGAACGTCTCCGCGACGATCTCGGAGTCGACGGACCGCTCGCCGCCGGCGAAGCCCTGCCGCTCGCGCCAGGCCATGGCGTCGACGGCCCAGCGGGTGACCCGGAAGAACCCGGGCGCTTCGGGCCCGCGCAGCCAGCTGCTCATGTCGTCGGGGTGCCGGGTGTCCCGCGGTCCGGTGTAGAAGCCGTCGAGGGACACCGACATCTGGGCGGTCACCTTGGTCATCGTTCGTGCTCCACTCGTGCTGGCGGCCCCGTCGGCCGCCGATGACCCTCAGTCGGAGCCGACTGTCCCTTCTCGACACCCGCGGGAAAGAAAATCCGAGACCGCGGCGACGGCGGCCGCATGACCCGGCCGCCGCTTCCGCGCGGGCCGCTTGCACCAGCGCGAGGGCGACTTCGAGGCCCGGGGCGAGGGTGTTGACGGTGATGCCGTCCGGACCCAGCTCGCCGGCCAGGGTCTTGAGGTACCCGTGGATCCCCGGACGGGCCGCGTTCGACGCCGCCATGCCCGGCGTGGGCTCCCGGACCCCGGTCGTCGTGATGGCCAGGATCCGCCCGGCGGAACTGCGGCGCAGGTGCTCGACGCCGGCCTGGACGAGCCGGACGAGCGGGAGCAGCACCGCCTCGGCGGCCTCGACGACGTGCTCGGCCGTGAGCTCCAGTGCGCTGCTCGGAGGCGGCCCGATGAGGTTCACCGAGCTCAAGAAGGTCGTCGAAGGGGTGACGGCCAAGGCGCTGACCGAGACCCTGCGCACCCTGGAGCACGACGGGATCGTCGACCGGGTGGAGACGCCTTCGGTGACGCCGCCGAAGGCGGAGTACTCGCTCACCCCGCTGGGGCGCTCGCTGTTCGAGGTGCTCACCCCGGTGCGGGAGTGGGCCGAGCAGCACGCCGGCGACCTCGCCGCGGCCCGGCAGCGGTACCGGCCGGCTCCGGCGGCGGAGGCCCGCTGATCGGCGCGAGTATGCGGCGGAGGCCCGCTGATCGGCGCGCGAGTATCGGGCGGCGTGTCGCCCGGGGTTGCCGAACCACCGGGCCCGGCGCCGGTCATGAGCTCGCCACCGGGGCGTCGACCGCGGTCGTCTTCGCCTGCTCTCCGGTCGGCTCCGGCCAGTGGCCGTGCATGCGTTCGTGTTCCGGAGCCGGCCGGTGCACCGTTCCCGGCGTCGGCGGCAGCCGCACGCGGGTCAGCACGGCCAGCCGGAGCAGCGGACCGACCAGCCGGTCGTACAGCAGAGGCAGCAGCCGGAACCCCGCGATGATCAGGGGATTTCCCGGCCCGACCGGTACGGACACGTGCCGGCGGGGCCGGTCCGCCAGCCGCGTGATCACCGCGGCCACCCGTTCCGGGGCGAGGACCGGCCACGGCGGCCGGGCGGCGCGGCCGGTGTAGTTCGCCGCCTGGTAGTAGATGGGCGTGTTGATGCTGCCGGGGCTCACGATGCAGACCGACACGCCCGGCGCGTCCCGGGTCTCCTGCTGCAGGGTGCGCAGCAGCGCGCGTTGTCCCCACTTCGACACGGCGTACGCGCCCATCCGGGGAACGGTGACCGAGCCCAGCAACGAGTTGACGCCGATGAACGTGCCCGCGTGCTGGGCCCGCAGGACCGGCAGCACCGCGCGGGCCAGGTACAGCGTCCCGTGCACGGCGGTGTCGACGACCGCCGTGAACACGTCCGGGGGCAGCTCCTCGACGCCGCCGTACCCCATCACCGCCGCGGTGTGCACGACGACGTCCAGCCGGCCGTGGCGATCCAGGGTCCGGGCGACGATCCGGCCGGCCGCGGCGGGGTCACCGATGTCCTCGGCCTGGGTGTCGACGACGTCGGCGCCCGCGCGCCGGCATGCTGCTTCGGCGGCGTCGAGCGCTTCGGGGCTGCGCGAGACGAGGACGAGCTTGTCGGCACGGGCGGCGAACGCGACCGCGGCGGCCAGCCCGATCCCGCTGCCGGCGCCGACGATCAGCACGACCCGCGGTGAGGCCGGGTTCAGGCGGCCGCGCATGACGCTCCGTCCAGGATCCGGCCCAGCGGGCGACGGGGGTCGGCGACGCGGACCGGCGACGGCGGGATCCGGGCCGGTACGAGCCGATCGGTGGTGTGCAAGGGAAGTACCTCCTGGGCCGGTGCCGGGGTCGCCGTGCGGGCGCGGAATCGTGGGTTCCGCGCCCGCACGACCTTGCGGCCGGCGCGCGTGAAGTGGCTCAAGCGCGCGGCGGGTCGGTGCTGGGGTTCTTCGGCTACCCGGCTGAAACGATGACAAACCGATGCAGCCGGACGAACCTCCCGGCGCCGACGACGGGCATGCCGACCACCCACGCCGACACGGTCGACGCGGACCTGCCGGCGTTCATCCGGAGCTGACCTGAATCGTCCGATGTGGACAGTGTGCTGCATCGCGATTGCATCGCCGGCGGGCGAAACCGATCGGCGGGACCGGCTTCGCCCCGCCATAATCGGTCGGTGCGCAGGTGGACGGCGGGCAAGCGGGTGCGGCAGGTGCTGGTGTTCGTGCACGTCGCCGTTTCCGTGGGTTGGATGGGCGCCGGGGCCGCGAACGTGGTGCTCGCGATGACCGCCGGGTACACCGGCGACCGGGACGTCCGGCGGATCGCGTACCTGATGATCGACCGCGTCGACGAGTTCGTCGTCATCCCGGCGGCCTTCGCCACCCTGGTCGGTGGGGTGGTGCTCTGCCTGGCCACCAAGTGGGGTCTCGTCCGCTACTGGTGGGTGGCGGCCAAGCTGTCCCTCACCGTGGGGGTCATTCTGTACAGCACGTTCGGGCTGGGCGTGTGGGTGGAGGAGAGCGTCGTGGCGGCCGGGCGTGGCGTGGAGAGCCCGGTCGCCGGCCCGCTGGCCTACGGCGCCGCGCTGAACATCGCCGCCTTCCTGTTCATGACGTGGCTGTCGGTGGCGAAACCGTGGGGAAAGACTCCTTGGGCGCGGCCACCCGCCCCCAGGGCGGTGCAACTGGCCGGCCGCTGACGGCCGCCTGCCAGAGCCGGAGAACTTCTCGGCCACAACCGCAACAGACCGCCGCGGCAACGGCATCTTAAGGGTGTGCAGTTCGAAGAGTTCTCGCGTGACCAGCTGCCCGGACTGGTGCGGTTCGCCGCCGTGCTGACGGGGGATCGGGAACTGGCGCAGGACGTCGTGCAGGACGCGCTCGTGCGGGCGCACCAGGGGTGGCGGCGGGTGGTCGCGGCCGATCGGCCGGAGCTCTACCTGCGGAAGATGGTCGTCAACGGCTACCTCGGCTGGCGCCGGCGGTGGTACCAGCGGTCCGTGCACCCCACCCCGGACGTGGGCCGGTTCCGGGAGCCGGTCGCGCCCGATCCGGCGCGGCGGATCGCCGATGCCGACCAGCTCAGCGGGCTGCTCGCGCGGCTCAGCCGGGCCCAGCGGGCGTCCATCGTGCTGCGGTTCTACGAAGACCGTGACGACGACGAGATCGCCGCCGTGCTCGGCTGCGCGCCCGGGACCGTGCGCAGTCACATCTCGCGCGGCCTGAGCTCGCTGCGCGTCGGGATCGAAGAAGGCAAGGAGAGCGTGTGATGACCGACCTCGACGAGCTGCGCCGCGTGCTGCGCGACCGGGAGTCCCTGGCCCCCGATCCGGGTGCCGTGCTCGCCGGTGCCACCCGCCGGATCCGGCGGCGCCGGGCGACCAGCGTCGCCGCCGTGACGCTCACCGTGGCCGCCCTCGGCGCCGGCGCCGTCGCGTTGCTGGACCGGGGTGCCCCGGCCGCGACGCCGCCCGCCACGCTCGCGAGCCCGGCGTCGTCCGCCGCGGCGAGCGAGGCGCCGGACGCCGCGAAAGTGCCCCCGGCCGCGCCGGCGATCAGTCTCGAGGACAAATCCTGGGAGCTGCTGTTCTGGGCCGTCCACCCGCACTCCGCCGGCCTCCACTACCGGCAGGGCCACCAGTACGGGCTCGAGATCGACGTCCAGGACGGCACCGCCCCCCGAAGCGCGCTGCCCGCCAAACCCACGGCCGCCGGTCAGCTCGTGAACCCGAAGACGGTCACGTGGCAGGACGGGCCGCAGCGGTGGATCCGGGTGCGGACCACGAAACCGGTGACGGCCGCGGAAATGCTCGGCCTGCTGGCGAAGATCGGCACGACGCCGCCGGTGCTCGCGTCACCGCTGAAGTCGCTGCAGGTCCCCGCCGGGCAGAAGGTCGCGGCGTTCACCAGCGAACCCGAGACCAACACCCTGGTGCTCTGCCCCGACCTCGAAGCGGACATGGCACCGCTCGCCCCCGGGTGCTTCTCCCTGTTCGTGTTCCTGACCGGCACCGGTGAATCGACCGGCGCGGTCGATCCGAAGGACCCGCTGCCCGCGCACCAGAGCCGGAAACTCGGGGGGTACACCCTCGAATTGAACAGCTCGTACCCCAACAAAGCGGCCGCGCTGGCCCTGCTGGATTCCGTGCGGCTCAACCGATAGGCGCGGGCGTCGCCCGGCCGAGGGGGTTCCGATGCGTGTTTCCGTGCTCGTCGTCCTGGTCGGCCTCGTCTTCGGTGCGCTCACCGCAGCGGTCTGCCTTCGTCCGGCGAAGGCGCCCGCCGCGGCGGAACGGCCGGTGTCGTACGTACCGCCGTCGCCGGTCCCGGACGTTCCGGTGCCGGCGGAAGCCGAGGTGACCGTCGACGTCCGCGGCGAGTGGTCGTGGTCGTTGCGGGACCTCGATTCCGGCGCCGTGGTCGGCGCCGGAACCCTGCGCAACACGACCGAGTCCCTGATCAAGATCTGGCTCGCCGTGGACTTCCTCGCCTCGCGGGTCCCGGCCGAGGACGAGGCCCGCGTGACCCGGATGATCCGCAGCAGCGACGACCGCGCCGCGCAGACGCTGTACCTGCGCCTCGGCGGGGACGCCTCGATCACGCGGATGATCCGGACCTGCGACCTGCGGGAGACGGCGATCCGCCCGGGCTGGTGGTCCAAGACCACGATGTCCGCGGCCGACGCGACCGCGCTCGGCCGGTGCGTGGCCCGCGGCCCGGGCGTGAGCCCGCAGTGGCGGGACAAGCTGCTCGGCCTCATGCGGTCGGTCGACCCCGGCGACGCGTTCGGCATCGCGGAAGCCCCGGCCTTCGCGGGCCTGCGCCCGGCGGTCAAGAACGGCTGGACCCGGCACGGCACCTGGTGGGCGGTGAACTGCCTGGCGCTCTGGGACCGGTGGGCGCTCGCCGTCATGGTGCACTACCCGGAGCAGGGCGACGGGCACCGGTACGGGGCCGACGTGTGCGAGAGCGTCGCCCAGCAGCTGTTCGGCCGCGCGGACCCCGGTACGCGCCGGATCGGGCGGTGATCCACGGAACATCCGCGGCCACCCGCGAGTTGACGCCTGGCATGAGCTCACTCGTCGACCGCACGATCACCGCCCTGCGCGCCGAGCACGACGTGCTCGGCGCCCTCGTCCGCACCCTCACCGACGAGCAGCTGGCCGCCCCCAGCGGCGCCTCGGAGTGGACCGTCGCGCAGGTCCTGTCCCACCTCGGCAGCGGCGCGGAGATCGGCCGCGCACCCATCGCCCGGGCCGCGGGGGAGACCGTCGAGGCCGAAGACAACCAGACGATCTGGGCCCGCTGGGACTCCTCGACGCCGCGCGCGCAGGCCGAGGGCTTCCTGGAGCACAACGCCCGCTGGCTGGACCTGGTCGAGGCGTTCACACCGGAGCAGCGGACGTCGCTGACCGTCGACCTCGGCTTCCTGCCCGAGCCGGTCCCGCTGGTGACTGCCGTCGGCATGCGGCTCAGCGAGGTCGCCAACCACTCGTGGGACGTGCGGGTCGCGTTCGATTCCGAAGCCGGCGTGGCCGCCGGCTCGGCCGAGGTGCTCGTCGACCTCCTGACCGGGCCGGTCGGGTTCCTGGTGGGCTGGCTCGCGAAGCCGGCCGAGCTCGCGCAGCCGGCGTCGGTCGCGGTTCACGATGGTCCCGGCCTGGTGATCGACGAGGCCGTGACCGTGGTGGACCACCTCGAATCCCCGTCCGCGACGTTCACCGGACCGGCCGAGGCGTTCGTCCGGCTGCTCACCGGCCGGCTCAAGGCGCCGTACGACCAGGGGGTCACGGTCGAGGGGAGCGTCACGCTCGACGACCTGCGCCGGGTGTTCCCCGGCTTCTGAGGATCAGCACGTCCCGCTCGGCTTCGCGCCGGGCGGGGCGAATTCCAGGCGCAGCGCGTCCGAGCGGGGGACGACGAACGACACGCCGTTCGACGCCCGCCAGCGCGCGGTCACGAACACGTACTGCCCACCGGACTGCAGCAGCAGCTTCAGCCCCGTGTACCGGTACTGGTACGCGGCTTCCGGCTGTCCGCACACGACTTGCCGGACACCGTCCGCTTCGAGGCTGAGGCTGCGTTCGCTGTAGACGGTCACGGCCGGCAACGCGGAGATCCGGGCCGCGGTGGTGAACGCCTCCCGGACGCCGACCTGGGCCGAGTAGTCGGAGACCGCCCAGAACAGCCCGAACGCCACGAGCAGGTACGTCGTGATCCATTCGGCGACGAGGAACGCCGGGGCGTGCGTGCCGGGCACCCAGCGGCGCCAGCCGACCACCGCGAGGACCACGCCGGCCGCGAACGCGAGCCCCGGCACCCCGGCGTAGAGGTCGAACAGGTCCCCGCCGAGCACGTCGGGCACGGTGACCCCGACGAGGGCCAGGCCCGCGATCGTCGAGACCGGGGGACCGAAGCGGGCCAGCCTGGCCCGGATCCGGTCCGGCAGCAGGAACCGCGCCAGCCGGACGACGGCGAACAGGACGAGCCCGATCCCCGCCGCGGCGCCGATCGGCAGGTGCAGCCCGAAGGCGCCGCGCGCGAGGATCTCTTCCGCGGTCTGGTCGAGCACGGTGTAGTGCACCCGGAAGTAGCCGAAGAACTGCTGTGTGTAGACGAGTCCGAAGAAGTACAGCAACGCGCTGAACAGCGCGAGGTTCGCCGCCACCGCAGCGATGACCTTGAACGCCTGCGAAGCCCCGGCCTTCGCGCGGGCGGCGCCGTCGTCGGGTTCGGGCCTGCGGAGGCCGGTGCGGCGGAGCGGACGGCCGGGCACGGGAACCTACGGCGTTTCCGAAGGCGTGTCCGACGTGCTTTCCTCCGGCGGATCCGGGTTCGCGGTATCCGGGCACGAATCGGTGTGGACGGTGATGACCCCGCCCCGCCGGACCTCCGTGGGCGGGGTGAGCAACACGGCGCACGCGGTTTCACTGCCGTCGATCCGGACGGTGATCCCGCACCGTGGTCGCGGGCACCCCAGGTCCTGGGTGTCTTCGTCCAGTTTCCCTTCGATCCCGGCCTTGACGTCCCTGGCCCGACGGTCGCGCGACCCGACCTGCGTGCTGTCGTACTTGATCGGGCTGCCCAATGCGCCGGGCGGGTCCGAGCTCTTCGGCGGATCCGATTCCGGTTGCCCGGAGGGTTCCGCCGAAGTCCCGGCCGGCACCGGAGCCGATTCACCGGATGTGGCCGCCGGGTTTCCGGGCGCGGACGTTGCACCGCACCCCGTCACGAGAATCGCGGCCGCGGCCGCCGCGCTCCAGAACACCTTCATCGGAGTCGCCCCCTCACCTGGACTTCTTGGGTAGAGGAGGCGCGGATCCGCGGAAAAATACAACCACCGATCCGGTGACCCCGGCAATTCAGCCCGCCGTGCTCAGTTCGACAAAAGCCCGGACGCCCGATTCGAGCGCGTAGTTCATCGATCCGCCGTTGGGTTCGAAACTGGTGTGCTCACCCGCGAAGTGGATGCGGTTCTCCGGCGCGCGGATGGCCGGCATCAGCTTGCTGTGGCCGCGCTCGGGCAGGACGTACGACCCCTCGATCCACGGCTCGTGGTCCCACGCCACCGAAACTCCCAGTTCGAACTGCTCGTGCGCGCCCGGGAACAGCGTGTCCACGTGGTCCAGCACGAACCGCACGCGCTCTTCGCCGCTCATCGCCGCGATCGCGCGGGCGCGCCAGCCCGTCATCAGGACCTCGAGGATCCGCCTCGGGCCGGGCTGGTTCGCCGTCGCGTCGCGGACCCAGCGGATCGGCAGGTCCGTCGACACCGAAACGTTGTGCCCCTTCCAGAACTGCTCGCGCACCTGGAGGTAGACCCGGACGATGGACGCGTACCGCAGCTTGCGCATCGCCTCGATCTTGGCCTCCGTCAGCCGCGCGTGGCTGACGTCGACGTGGCGGATCGCGCTGAACGGCACCGTCACGACGACCCGGTCGGCGCTCGCCCGGGCCAGCCGGCCGTGGTCGAGGTAGGTGACGGTGGCCGAATCGCCGTCCTGGTCGAGCCGGACGACCGGCGCGCGGTAGCGGATGCGGTCGCGCAGCTCGTGGGCGAAGACGCGGGGCAGCTCGTCGGTGCCGCCCTCGATCTTCCCCCACCCTTCGGTCGAGGTGAGCAGCGAGCGGTAACCGCTTTCATGGCGCAGCCACGACAACGCCGACGCCGACAGCAGGTCGCCCCCGCGCATCTCCAGGAACATCGGCTCCATCAGGTCGATCGCCGTCTGCGAAGCCCCGCGGGCGCGCAGCACTTCGTCCACAGAGGATCGATCGAGCTCCTCGAGGTCGGCCGAAGGTGCCCAGTGCGGCGCGGTCAGGGCGGCGCCGAGCTCGTCGGCGGCCGCCGTGACGTACCGGGCGATCAGCTCGGGCACGCCGAGGCCGCGCTCGTGCTCGGCGAGCGGAAGCTCCGCCGCGGCAAGGGAATCCGCGTCCGGGCGGACGAACCTGCCGCCGACGAAGTAGGAGAAGTCCTGGTCGAGCAGGTCCGACCGGTCCAGCCCGACGCCGAGGCGCTGCCGGTAGTGGGTGACGTAGTGGCATTCCGGGGTCACGGTCATCGCGCCGGCCTCGACCTGCAGGCCGTCCGCGAACGGCTGCCGCAGCGTGCGGGCGCGGCCGCCGGCGCGTTCGGTGGCTTCGAGCACGGTGACTTCGCAGCCGGCGCGGTGCAGCTCGTACGCGGCGGCGAGGCCGGCCAGCCCCGCCCCGACGACGATCGCCGTCCGGGGCGGGCGCAGGCCGCGCAGGTCGGCGCCGAGGTGCCGGCGCAGGTCGGCCGGGGTGAGGGCGGGCACCGTCACCAGCTCCAGCCGCGCTCCGCGGGCGGGGTCCAGACGTTCGCCTTCTCCAGGTACGGGAAGACCTCGCCCATCAGCTCGATCTGCTCGGCGTCGTACATCACCGGCAGGAACATGAACCCGCGCACGCCGGTCTCGCGGTGCAGGTCCAGCAGCTGCCCGGCGACCGTCTCCGGCGACCCGACCAGCACCTTGCTGCCGCACGCCAGGCCGAGGGTGCGGGCGATGTCGTCGAACTCGCCTTCGTAGTTCTCCTGGTAGGTCTCGCTGCCGCCCATCAGCTCGGTCGCGATGTCCCGGGCGGCGCCCATGTCGAGCGAGTCGCGCACCCACGAGAACTTCTCCTGGGCCTCGGTGTCGGTCTTGCCGAGCAGCACACCGACGGCGCCGGCCATGTTGACGTCGAGGGGGTCCCGGCCGGCCGCTTCGGTACGCCCGGCCAGCGAGTCGACCGTCTTGCGGACCTTCGAGTAGTCGTCCGGCAACGGCGTGAACGCGAAGTCGCAGGTTTCGGCGATCAGCTGCTGGCCCGCGGCCGAGACGCCGGCGTTGAACAGGCAGGGCCACGGCTGCTGCTCGATGTGCGGGCCGATCAGGCTGCCGCGCAGGTCGTGGTACTCGCCGTGGAATTCGACGTGCTCGCCGCGCGAAGCCCACAGCGTCTTGACGGCTTCGACGGCTTCGGTGGTGATCTTGTAGCGCAGGTCGTGGTCGGTGTCGGTGGGAGCGCCGAGCAGCTCGGCTTCCGGCGTTTTCCAGCCCGGCACGATGTTCCAGCCCCAGCGGCCGCCGCTCAGCGCGTCCAGGTTGGCGCCGAGGCGCGCGATGACGCCGGGGGAGAGGTACCGGGTGTGCATGGTGGTGACGACGCCGATGTGCTGCGTCGCGGCCATCACGACCGGCGCGTAGACCGGCGCCGAGATGTGCGGCTGGGCGTGCCCGATGCGGGCGCTGTTCTCGCCGTGGGTGATGTAGCCGTCGGCGAAGAAGACGTAGTCCATGCCGATGTCTTCGACGCGGCGGGCCAGGTCCATCTGCGTGGCCGGGTCGAGCGGGTCCGGGTTGCGGTCGGCGACCGCCTTGGACGTCGCGGTGGGCGTCGGCGAGCTGAGCCACATGAAGCCGAATCGCAGCTGCCCGTCGGGGAGGCGGTCCTTGGTCGTGCCACGGGACATGCGCATCTCCTATCCGATGGTTGCTTTCCGGCAACCATGGTAATCACGCTATCGGGTGAGATGTCAACCGTTTCCCTTGTGGATCAACTAAAATCCGCGAGTTATCGAGTCCTTAGTGGACAGTTAACGAATACGCTGGGAAATCACTTCGCGGACCGCGCGCGGGCGAGCGCACGAAAAGCCGCGGCGGCGGGATTCCGCTGCCGCGGCGCTCCCCGGCTCGCCCGGGCCAGGCGCGAGACCCGGTTCAGAGGTCTTGAATGAGTCATTCAGGACCTCTGAAGACCTGAATGACTCATTCAAGACGTTCGCTGTCGCCGCCGCGGCTCGTGAGCGCCCGCTAAGCGTTCTTCAGATCCGCCCGCAGGTATTCGGCTGTGTAGGACTTCCGGTCCTTCAGCAGCTTTTCCGGCGTCCCCTCGAACAGCACGCGTCCACCGTGGCGCCCGGCTTCCGGGCCCAGGTCGATCACCCAGTCCGCGTGCTTCACGACGTCGAGGTCGTGCTCGATCACCACCACCGTGTTGCCGCCGTCCACCAAGCGGTCCAGCAGGTTCAGCAGGTGCCCGATGTCGGCCATGTGCAGGCCGGTGGTCGGTTCGTCGAACAGGTAGACGTTGCCGGTCTCCCGCAGCCGGTGCGCGAGCTTGACCCGCTGCCGCTCGCCGCCGGACAACGTCGACAGCGGCTGCCCGAGCGTCAAGTACGACAGCCCGACCTCGGCCAGCAGCTCCAGCTTGCGCGTGATCGCCTCTTCGGCGAAGAAGCCGAGCGCCTCTTCGACGGTCAGCGCGAGGACGTCGACGATGTTCTTGCCCCGCAACGTCTTGTCCAGCACCTCGGGACGGTAGCGCTTCCCGTCGCACGCCTCGCAGATCGTCGTCACCGGGTCCATGTACGCCAGGTCCGTCTCGATGACGCCGCGGCCCTTGCACTCCGGGCAGCCGCCTTCGGAGTTGAAGCTGAACAGTCCCGGCTGGGCGTTGTTGGCCTCGGCGAACAGCTTCCGGATGACGTCCATGACGTCCAGGTAGGTCGCCGGCGTCGAGCGCGTCGACACCCCGATGGCGGACTGGTCGATCATGACCGCGTCCGGGTGCTGCTTCCGCAGCGCCCCCGAGACGAGGGTGCTCTTGCCCGAGCCCGCCACCCCGGTCACGACGGTCAGCACGCCGGTGGGGACGTCGACCGTCACGTCGTGCAGGTTGTGCAGATCGGCCTTCTTGATCGGCAGCTGCCCGGTCGGCTCGCGGAACTCCTCCTTGAGCCCGGGGATGTGCGTCAGGCACTTGCCGGTGAGCGTCGACGCGCGCCGCAGCTGCTTGACCGTGCCTTCGAAGACGACCTCGCCGCCGTGCGTGCCGGCGCCGGGGCCCATGTCGACGACGTGGTCGGCGATGGCGATGACGTCGCGGTCGTGCTCGACGACCAGGACCGTGTTGCCCTTGTCCCGCAGCTCGCACAGCAGCTCGTTGAGCCGGTGCACGTCCCGCGGGTGCAGCCCGACGCTCGGCTCGTCGAAGACGTACGTCAGGTCGGTGAGGCTGCTGCCGAGGTGCTTGACCGTCTTGAGGCGCTGGCCTTCTCCGCCGGACAGCGTCGAGGTCTCGCGGTCGAGGCTCAGATACCCCAGCCCGATCGCTTCGACGCGCTCCAGCGCCGCCAGCGCGCCGGCCAGCACCGACTTCGCCGCCGGGATGTCGAGCGACTTCAGTTCGGCGATCAGCTCGCTGACCTCCATCGCGCAGTGGTCGGCGATGGTCTTGCCGTGGATCTTCGACGCCAGTGCGGCTTTGTTCAGCCGGCCGCCCTTGCAGACCGCGCACGGCCCTTCGACGACGATCTTCTCCACCTCCCGGCGGTCGCGCTCCTTGAGCGTGTCCAGGCCGTTCTTGAGGTAGCGGCGGGTGAGCTTGACAACGACGCCTTCGTATTCGTTCGAGTAGTTCTGCCGCTTGCCCGAGCGGTCCACCCGGAACCCGCCGCCGTGCAGCAGCAGGTCCCATTCCTTCTTCGTGAACTTCTTGAGCGGCTTGTCCGGGTCGAACAGCCCGGACTGGGCGTAGAGCTGCCACATGTAGCTGCCGATGGCGAACAGCGGCGAGTCCAGCGCGCCCTCGTTGAGCGTCTTGTCGTAGTCGATCAGCAGGTCGAGGTCGAGCTTCGTGGTCTTGCCCAGCCCCTGGCACTCCTCGCACATGCCCTGCGGGTCGTTGAACGAGTACAGGTTCGACGACCCCGCGCTCGGCTTGCCGTACCGGGAGAACAGCACGCGCAGCATCGCGTGGATCTCGCTCATCGTGCCGACGGTCGAGCGGGCGTTGCCGCCGATCGGCTTCTGGTCCACCACGATCGCCGTGGACAGGTTGCTCATCCGCTCCGCGCGCGGCCGCTCGTGCTTGGGCAGCCGGTTGCGGATGAACCAGCTGAACGTCTCGCTGAGCTGCCGTTGCGACTCGACCGCGATCGTGTCGAACACGATCGACGACTTGCCCGAGCCCGACACGCCGGTGAACACGGTGATCTCGCCCTTGGGGATGCAGAGCGAGACGTTCTTCAGGTTGTTCTCGCACGCACCCTCGAGCACGATGTGGCCGCCGGTGCGCCGGGTCTGCCCGTTCGCCATGACCTGCGCCTCCTCGTCCCGGGGCGGCGGGTGCGCGGCACCGGGGTCGATCGGACGATTGGTTTCCGTTCGGCAATCACTTTACCAGCTCGAGTCCTTCGCGGCCGCGCGAGGAGCGCTGGGCCGTGAGAGTGACGTGGCGGCGAACGGGAAGTGATATCCTCTGATCTTCCGATCGCGGCGCGCTTTCCCTCGAAAGCTGAGGTGGGCAATGACGAAGTTCCACGGTTCCCCGACCGCCCCGCCGGGCCGTCCCGGCGAGCTGGAGAACGCGCTCTCCTACCTCCAGTGCGTGCTGGTGGCGCGGCGCACGCGCGCGACCCCGGAGAAGGTCACCTGGCCCCAGTACGACGTGCTGGAGACGCTGCGGATCCACGGCCCGATGACGCCCTCGGCGATCGGGGAGTCCCTGGGCATCTCGCGGCAGAGCACGTCCAAGCTGCTGCGCGTGCTCAAGGACCAGTACCTCATCGAGCAGACCTCGCGCGGCACCGACCGGCGCGAGCAGACGACGTCGCTGACCGAAGAGGGCGAAGAATTCCTCATGCGCGCAGCTCAGGGCCGCCGGGAGACCGCCAAGGTCGCCGGCGCGGCGCTGACCGCGGGCGAGGCGAGCCTGTTCGCCGAGCTCTGCCAGAAGGTCGCCGACTCGCTGCACTCCACACCCCAGCCTTTCCCGCTCCGCGACGTCTGAGCCGCGCTCCGGTCACGCCCGGCCCCCAGACGTGCACACCGTGTGGCGGATGCCCCGGTTCCGCGCTGCCCAAACGCGACCGCGGCGATGTCACCTGGCGTGCCCGCCGCGTTCCCACGTGCGGCCTTCCGCCGATCGGAGCAGCGCACGCCGCCGACCGTCGTCAATCCACCTCGGATCCCCGCGCCCGAGTTGCACCGCGCGTCCCGGCCGGTACCGTTCGCGCGCGAATTCACCGCTATTCACCATTTTCTCAGGTAATCGTTTTCAGCCGATAAAACGCGACCCTCGGTTATTTGAGCATTCGACGATTTCCGGCGGGTTGACAGCCCTCGGCACCCTTTGCATACTGGTTGCTGAAAAGAAATCATCTCGGCTGAATTGATCATTGCTGCCGCCGTGCGTGCGGCCCAACCGGACAGGGGGATCCCATGCCCGTGGACGGAAATCCGGCCGGACTCGTGCTGCCGCGGCTGTTCGAGCGCGCCGCCGCCGGCCATCCACAGCGGACGGCCTTGAGCGGCGACGGCCCCGAAGTGTCCTATTCGGACTTGAACGCCCGGGCCAACCGGCTCGCCCGGACCCTCCGCGTGATGCAGGTCCGCGACGGCGCGCCGGCCGGCCTCTACCTGGACCGCTCGACGGACCTCGTGGTCACGCTGCTCGCGGTCCTCAAGGCCGGCGGGTGCGTCGTCCCGCTCAACCCGGCCTACCCGGCTCGGATGATCCGCCACATCGTCGAGGCGACCGGCCTGCGGACGATCGTCCACCAGGGACAGCCGTCGCTGGCCGAAGCGGACCTCCCGGTGCGGCAGGCGCACGTCGCCGAGCTGGCCGGGGAAAGCGCTTCCCAGGCGGACGGCAACCTGCCCACGGCCCCGGCCGCCGGGGACGACGCGTTCGTGCTGTTCACCTCCGGGTCCACCGGACGGCCCAAGGGCGTCCGGCTGGCCCACCGCGGCCTCGCCCGGCTGGCGGTCGCCGACCCGAAGCTGACGATCACCCCGGACGACTGCCTGGTGCAGCTGGCCGCGTTCTCCTTCGCCGCCTCCGGCAACGAGTTCTGGCTGAGCCTGCTCAACGGCGCCGAGCTCGTCCTGCTGCCGCCCGGCCTGCCGTCGCTGTCGGACTTGCGGGACGTCATCAAGAAACGCGGGGTCAGCGTGCTGAGCCTGCCTTGTGGACTGTTCAACCTCCTGGTCGACAACGAACTCGACGTCCTGCGCGAGCTGCGCGTGATCATGGTCAGCGGCGACTTCCCGTCCCCGGCGCACCTGGCGACGGCCGCGGAGCACACCACCGCCGCGATCTTCAACGGCTACGGCTGCACCGAGAACTCGGCCATCTCGTCGCTGTACCCGGTCACTCCCGAGGTCCGCGACCTCGATCGGGTGCCGGTCGGCAAGCCCCTGGCCGGGGTCACCATGGACGTGCTCGACCAGGACCTCAAGCCGTGCCCGCCGGGCGACGTCGGCGAGCTGGTCATCGGTGGCCTCGGCGTCGCCAACGGCTACCTCGCCCTGCCGGACGCCCAGGCGGAGAAGTTCGTCGACGACGGCACGCGCTACCGCACCGGCGACCTGGCCCGGCTGACCCCCGACGGCGACGTCGTGCTCGTCGGCCGGTCCGACAGCCTCGTCAAGATCCGCGGGTTCCGCGTCGAGACCAGCGCGGTCGAGCTCGCCCTGAAGTCGTTCGACGACGTCGAGCACGCCGTCGTCAAGGCGTTCGGCAACGAGGCCAACGAAAAGAGCCTCGTCGCGTTCTACACCACCTGGAGCGGGCAGGAGATCGGCGCCGGTGAACTGATCGCCCAGCTCGCCGACACGCTGCCGGAGTACATGATCCCGTCGGACTTCCACCGGCTCGACGCGATGCCGGCGAACCTCAACGGAAAGATCGACCGGGCCGCACTGCACGACCCGCGCGCCCGGTCCCGGGAAGAAAAGGAGCAGCCCATGACGAGTCCCCTCGAAACGGTCATCCTGCAGATGTGGCGCGACATCATCGGCACGGACGACTACTCCGCCACCGACCCGTTCGTCGGCCACGGCGGCAATTCCCTGCACTTCGTGAAGTTCGCTTCCGGGCTGCAGTCGGTCTTCGCGGTCGAAGTGCGCCCCGAAGACGTGTTCCGGCACGGCACCGTCCGCGGGCTGGCCGAGCACATCGAGTCGCTGCGAGCGGGCGCCCCCGCCCGCTGAGCCGGCAGACCGAACCGACGCACGGGGGGCCGCGATGATCGGAGAGGTACTGACACCATGGAAAACCCACTCGAGTCGGTGATCCGCCGGACCCGCTCCGGCGTCACCGTCGACGGTGCGGCCGGCCACGAGCAGTTCGCCGGGCTGCTCAGTGCGCTGCTGGGGGTCACCCTGGGGGCCGAGGACGTCCGGCGCCACGAAGATCCCGCCGACCTGGCCCGGCACATCGACCAATTGCGGGGCGGCCCGCCCGGGCTGACCGCGACCGCGGCGGACGGTCCCGCCCCGGCCTCCTACGGCCAGCGCGGCATCTGGTTCATCGACCAGTACTCGCCGCGCCCGGCGGCGTACAACGCGCCGTTCGTGTTCACCGTCAAGACCCCGCTCGACACCGGCGTGCTGCACGAGAGCCTCCGGGCCGTGCTGACGCGCCACGAAATCCTGCGGACCACCTTCACCGCCGAGGACGGCGACGTCCGCCAGCACGTCGGCGCGGAGCCGGCCTGCGACTTCTCGACCGTCGAGCTGGGTGCCGGCCGGCCGCTGGCCGACGTCGTCGCCGAGGTGGTCGACACCGAGTTCGACCTGGCCGCCGGGCCGCTGGTCAAGGTGGTCTGCGCGGTCGAGCCAGACGGGCCGGTGCACGTCGTGTGCGCCATCCACCACATCGTCTTCGACGCGGCCTCGGCCGGGGTGTTCCTCACCGAGTGGTTCACCCGCTACCACGCCGCGCTCGCCGGGGACGCCTACGACGAAGGCGAACCCCGCCCGCAGTACCGCGACTTCGCCCGCCGGCAACGGGAAACCGTCCGCGGGGACCGCCTGGAAGAGCTGCTCGCGCACTGGGAGACCCGGCTCGCCGGGCCGCTGCCCCTGCTCGACCTGCCCACCGACCGCCCGCGGCCGCAGGAGCAGTCGCACCGCGGCGACATCGTCCGGTTCGACCTCCCGCCGGAGCTGACCGACCGGCTGCGCCGGCTGGCCGCGGACGAGCGTGTCACCCTGTTCATGCTGCTGGAGGCCGCCTACGCCGCGTTCCTCCACCTGCACACGCGCCAGGACGACCTCCTCGTCGGCAGCCCGGTCTCGCTGCGGGATCTGCCGGAGACGGCGGACATGCTCGGCTACTTCGTCAACATGGTCGTCTTCCGCCACACCGTGCGCGCCGACCTGCCGCTGCGGGAGCTGTACGCGCAGGCGAGCACCGAGGTCACCGAGGCGCTGCGCCACAAGGACGCGCCGTTCGAGAAGGTGATCGAGCGGGTCAACCCGCCGCGCAGCCCGAGCCACGCACCGGTCTTCCAGACCATGTTCGTGCTGCCGGACTCCGACTGGGCGGCCCTGGACCGGCTCGGCCTGGACGCCGACCTCGACCTCTACGTCAGCCGCAGCTCCAAGTACGACCTCTCGCTGATCGTGGAACAGGACGGGACCGCGCTGCGCGGGGTGTTCGAGTACGACACGGCGTTGTTCGACCGCGAGACCGTCGAGGCCTTCGGCGACCGGTACGTCCGGCTGCTCGAAGCGCTCGTCGAGAACCCCGGCGGTACCGTCGGCGAACTGGGCCTGCTCTCGGAAGAGCAGGAGCGGGAGGTCCTGGACTGGTGCGCGCCGCCGCCGGAGGACACCACCCGCCGCCCGGTCGCCGAGCTGTTCGAGACCCAGGCCGCGGTCACCCCGGACGCGCCCGCGCTGGAGCACGGCGACCGCGTGCTGTCCTACGGCGAGCTCAACGGCCGGGCCAACCGCCTGGCCCGGGACCTGCGGGCGAAGGGCGTCGGCCGCGGTGACCGCGTCGGCATCCACATCCCGCGGTCGCCGGAGATGGTGGTCGCGTTGCTGGGAGTCCTGAAGGCGGGGGCCGCGTACGTGCCGGTCGACCCGTCCTACCCGGCCGAGCGGATCGAGTACATGCTGGCCGACTCCGGCGTCGCGCTGGTGCTGGAGTCCGGAGAGCCGGAGTCCGCGGACGAGTCGGACCTGGGGCGGCTGAAGAGCGGCGACGACGAGATCTACGTGATCTACACGTCCGGGTCCACCGGCCGGCCCAAGGGTGTCGTGCTCACCGAAGCGACGGTCACCAACCTCGTCGAGTACATGCGGCGGACCTCGCCGATCGGCGCGACCGGCCGGACGCTGCAGTACATGACGCTGTCGTTCGACGTCTCGGTGATGGAGATTTTGGGGACGCTCTGCGCGGGCGGCACGCTCGTGCTGATCGACGAAGACCTGCAAAAGGACTTGCACCGGCTGACGGACTTCCTGCGGGAGCGCCGGATCTCCCGCACCTACCTCCCTTATGTCGCGGTGCAGCAGCTGGCCGCCGTCGCCGAGGACAAGCCGTTCCCGGACCTGGTGGAGGTCGCCTCCGTCGGCGAGCAGCTGGTGATCACCCCGCAGATCCGCGAGTTCTTCGCCCGGCGCCCGGAAATCCGGTTCCTCAACATGTACGGCCCGTCCGAGACGCACCTCGCGTCCGCGCACGAGCTGACCGGGGACCCGGCCGGGTGGCCGGAGTCGCCGTCGATCGGCGGCCCCATCGGCGGTCTGTCGATGCTGGCCCTCGACGACGGCGGCCGGCTCGTCCCACCCGGCGTGCCGGGGGAGCTGTACCTCGGCGGCGACCTGCTCTCGCCCGGCTACCACGGCCTGCCCGAGCAGACCCGCGAACGGTTCGTGGAGACGCCGTTCGGGCGGCTCTACCGGACCGGCGACCTGGTCCGCTACGACCGCCACGGCGAGTTCGACTACCTCGGGCGCGCCGACACCCAGATCAAGATCCGCGGCTACCGCGTCGAACCCGCCGAGGTCGAGGCGGCGCTGAACGAGCTGCCCGGCGTCCGCGCGTCCGCCGTCGCCGCGGTGGCGTTCGGCGCGGGGGACCGGCGGCTGGCCGGCTACCTCGTCGCCGACGACGACATCGACCCGGTCGCGGTGCGTGCCGCGCTGTCCGGGACGCTGCCGGACTACCTGGTGCCGTCGCACTTCGTGCGGCTCGCCGCGCTGCCGGTCGCGCCCAGCGGCAAGATCGACCGCAAGGCGCTGCCGGACCTGTTCGACCCCGGCCCGGCGGGCTCGTCGCGGCCGCCGGAGACGCCGACCGAGCTGGCCGTCGCCGAAGCGTGGACGGACCTGCTGGGCACCGGCGAGGTCGGCCTCGACGAGGACTTCTTCGCCGCCGGCGGGCACTCGATCCTGGCGACCGAGCTGATGTACCGGCTGCGCAAGCGGTTCGAGGTCGACGTCCCGCTGCGGACGCTGTTCGACGACCCGACCGTCGGCGGGATGGCCGCGCGCATCGACGCCCTGGTGGCCGGCACCGACGACGGCGGCCGGGTCGACCTGCGCGCCGACGTGAAGCTGCCCGAGCACATCCGTGCCGCCGAGGGTCTTTCGACCGCCGAGGGCGTCCTGCTCACCGGCGCGACCGGGTTCCTCGGCATCCACCTGCTGCGCGAGCTGCTGGCCGAGACCGCCGGCCGGGTGCACTGCCTGGTCCGCGCTCCGGACGCCGAGAGCGCGTGGCAGCGGATCGCCGAGACGGCCGGCCGGTACGGCATCGGGGAGTTCCTCGACCGCGACCGCGTCACCGCCGTGCCGGGCGACCTCGCCGCCGAGCGGCTGGGACTGTCCGAAGAGGACTACGACGACCTCGCCCGTCGCGTCGGCACGATCCACCACACGGCGGCGCACATCAACTTCGTCGCGCCCTACGCGTCGGTCAAGCAAGCCAATGTGGACGGTCTGGTCCGGGTCGTCGAGTTCGCGGCGGCCGGGCCGGTCAAGCCGGTGCACTACACCTCCACCGTGGCGGTGTTCTCGCCGAAGCCGCGCGCCGAGCCGATCACCGAGGACGACCTCCCGGACGACGCGCAAGACCTCACGATCGGCTACACGCAGAGCAAGTGGGTCGCCGAAGAGGTCGCGCGGCTGGCCCGGGACCGCGGGGTGCCGGTGACGATCTACCGCATCGGCCGGATCGCCGGCGACAGCGAGACCGGCGCGCTGCAGACCGAGGACTTCCTGTGGCGCCAGGTCAAGAGCTTCCTCGAACTGGGGGTGGTCCCGCCGCCCGAGGAGCACGACACCGACCTGCTGCCGGTCGACTTCGTCGGCCGCGCCCTGGTCCGGCTGGCGCGGGCGCGGCCCGTGGAAAACCGGACGTGGCACCTGTTCAACCCGGACATCAAGACGTTCGACGTCGTCTACCGGGCCATCCGCGAACTGGGGTACCCGCTCGAGGAGATCCCGGTGGGGGAGTGGCGGGCGGCGCTCGCCGACCGCGCCAACCCGCTGTCCGCGATGGCCCCGCTCTACCAGGAAGGCGCGCTCGACATCGGCGACAACACCTACGCCAACGAGCGCACCGGACGCGAGCTGGCCCGGCTGGGCCTGCGCTGGCCGGAGATCACCCCGGCCGTGTTCACGAGAATGATCTCCTATTTCCGTGAAACGGGCGAATTCACCGGCTGAGGCCGCTTCGTCCCCGTTCTTTCCGTGATTTTCCCTCTCCAGCAAGGAATGCGCGATGAGGAAGACGCTGCCCGAACGAGCCCGGCCGGTGCTGCACCGCACGCCCGAGCCGGGCGCCGGGACCCTGACCGGCTACCCGGCCGCCCAGCAACCCGAGTGGCCCGATCCCGCCGAGCTCGCCGAGGTCCGCGACACCCTGGCCGGGCGTGAAGACGTCGTCGGTCCCGCCGAGGTGCTGCAGCTGCGGTCCCTGCTGGCCCGCGCGGCCGAAGGGGAGTTCTGCGTCCTGCAGGCCGGCGACTGCGCCGAGGACCCGGCCGACACCGGCGTCCCCGCGGTCGCCCGCAAGGTCGGCATGCTCGACACGCTCGCCGAGGTGATGCGCGTCGGCTCCGGCCGCCCGGTCCTGGAGGTCGGCCGGATCGCGGGCCAGTACGCCAAGCCGCGCTCGGCGAACGTCGAGGAGGTCGACGGCCGGGAGCTGCCGGTCTACCGCGGCCCGATCGTCAACAGCCCCGAGCCGACGGCCGAAGCCCGCATCCCCGATCCCACCCGGATCCTGGCCGCGCACCAAGCCGCGCTCGACGTCCGCGCGTCGATCGGGCGCCTGGGCCGCGGTGCGGGCGCCGACCCGGCCGAGCGGATCTGGACCAGCCACGAGGCGCTGCTGCTGGACTACGAGGTCCCGCTGGTGCGCGGCATGCCGGGCGGCCGCCGCTACCTGGCGTCGACGCACTGGCCGTGGATCGGCGAGCGGACCCGGCGTCCGGACGGCGCCCACGTGCACCTGCTGTCCACTGTGGTCAACCCGGTGGCGGCGAAGGTGAGCGCGAAGGCGTCGATCGAAGACGTCCTCGAGCTGTGCGAGCGGCTCGACCCGTTCCGCACCCCCGGGCGCCTCACGCTGATCCCGCGGTTCGGCGCGGCCCGGGTCGGGCAGCTCGCGCCGCTGGTGCGGGCGGTGCGCGCGGCCGGGCACCCGGTGCTGTGGCTGTGCGATCCCATGCACGGCAACACGGTCGTCGCCGACGACGGGCTGAAGGTGCGCCGGCTCGAGGACATCATGAACGAGCTGCGCCAGTTCGTCCGGATCGTCACCGTCGAAGGCGGCGCGTGCGCCGGGTTGCACATGGAGGCCTCCCCGAGCGAGATCTCGGAGTGCCACGGCGCCGGCATCACAGCGGCGCGCGGGCCCGGCTACACGACGCTGTGCGACCCGCGGCTGAACCTGACCCAGGCCGTCGCGCTGACCGCGCACTGGCAGCCCGAAGCCACCAGCGAACTGAGGACGGAGCTGGCCTCATGAGTGTGACCCTGGTGACCGGCGCGGCGAGCGGAATCGGCGCCGCGACGGCGACCCTGCTCGCCGAACGCGGCCACACCCTGGCGTTGTTCGACCGCGACGAAGCCGCTCTCACCGACGTGGCGAAGCCGCTGCTGGACGAGGGCCGCAGCGTATACACCTACACCGTGGACGTCACCTCCAGCGCGGAGGTCGACGCCGCCGTCGAACGCGTCGAGAACGGCTTCGGCCCCATTTCCGGCCTGGCGAACGTCGCCGGCGTGCTGCGGATGGGCCGCGTGGCGGACCTGTCCGACGAGGACTGGAACGAGACCTTCGCGGTCAACGCGACCGGCGTCTTCCACGTCTGCCGCGCGGTGTCCCGCCGGATGGCCGCGCGGAAGGCCGGCTCGATCGTCACCGTGGCGTCGAACGCCGCCGGCGTGCCGCGCAGCCACATGGCGGCCTACGCCGCGTCGAAGGCCGCCGCGACCAGCCTGACCCACAGCCTCGGCCTGGACCTCGCGCCGCTCGGCGTCCGCTGCAACGTCGTCGCGCCGGGTTCGACCGACACCCCGATGCTGCGGTCCATGTGGACGGATGAGACCGGTTCGAAGTCCACTTTGGACGGGGATCCCGGCCAGTTCCGGCTGGGCATCCCGCTCGGGCGCATCGGCTCGCCCGAAGACGTCGCCCGCAGTGTGGCGTTCCTGCTGTCCGACGAAGCCCGGCACGTGACCCTCGCGACCCTGCTCGTCGACGGCGGCGCGGCCCTCGGCGCTGTCTGAACGAGCTGAAGGAGGCCTGATGAGCGGCATCACGATCGAACCGTACGACCTGCCCACGACCGTCCCGGTCAGCACCGCGGGCTGGCGGCCCCACCCGGGCCGCGCGGCCCTGCTGATCCACGACATGCAGCGCTACTTCGTCGGCTTCTACGCCCGAGACGGCGAGCTGCGGCGCACGCTGGTCGGCAACATCGTCCGGCTGCGGGAAACCGCGGACCGGCTGGGGATCCCGGTGTACTACACCGCCCAGCCCGGCTCGATGACGCCCGAGGACCGCGGGCTGCTGCAGGACATCTGGGGTCCGGGCATGAAGGCCACCCCGGCCGACCGGCAGGTGATCGACGAGCTCACGCCGACGCCGGCGGACCTCGTGCTGACCAAGTGGCGCTACAGCGCGTTCCACCGCACCGACCTGCTCGACCGGCTGCGCGCGGCCGGGCGCGACCAGCTGATCGTCTGCGGGATCTACGCCCACGTCGGCTGCCTGGTCACCGCCGTCGAGGCGTTCACCCACGACATCGAGACGTTCTTCGTCGCGGACGCGGTCGCCGACTTCGGCCCGGACGAGCACCGGCTGGCCGTCGAGTACGCGGCCCGCAACTGCGCGGTCGCCACCACCACCTCGGCGCTGGCCGGGCAGCTGGAAGGCGCGGTGGTCGCGTGAGCCCGCTGCCGATCCGCGCGGGGTCGCCGTACGCGATCCTGCACCGGCCCGGCAGCGGCCGCGGCGACCAGGTCGAGGTCGTCTCCGGGCCGGTCCGCACGGCCGGACGGCTGGCCGACCTGACACTCGACGAGGGGTCGTGGGAGGGCCGGGGCCGGCACACCAAGCTGGTCCTGCTCCCGTACCGGCAGCTCGCCGAGCGCGGCTACGACTGCCCGGACGACCGGGTCCCGCTGCAGGTGATGGACATCGAATCGCAGGCGACGCTGACGGTCGCCGAGACCCTGGCCGCGCTGCCCGACCACGCGCCGCCGCTGGAGGACCGCGCGTTCGACCTCGGCGACGACGAGTACGCCCGCACGGTCGAGCGGATCCTCGACGACGAGATCGGCGCCGGCGAGGGCGCGAACTTCGTGCTCTCCCGCAGCCTGCGCGGCCGGTTCCCGGGCTTCGACGACGACGTCGCGCGGGCGGTGTTCAAGCGCCTGCTCGGCGCGGAAGCCGGCGCGTACTGGACGTTCCTCGTCTTCACCGGCGAGCGCTACCTGCTGGGCAGCACGCCGGAGCAGCACGTCCGGCTCTTCGACCGCACGGTCACGATGAACCCGATCAGCGGCACCTACCGCTACCCGGAAGGCGGCGCCGACGCCGGCGGCCTGCTCGAGTTCCTCCACGACGAGAAGGAGGCCGACGAGCTGTGCATGGTCGTCGACGAGGAGCTGAAGATGATGGCCGAGCTGTGCGACCGCGGCATCCGGGTGTCCGGGCCGCGGCTGCGGCGCATGTCCCGGCTGGCGCACACCGAGTACTCCCTCGAAGGCGAGACCGGCAAGCCACTGACCGAAGTGCTGCGGCACACGCTGCTCGCGCCGACCGTCACCGGCAGCCCGCTGGTCAACGCCTGCCGGGTGATCCGCCGCTACGAGCCGCAGGGGCGCGGCTACTACAGCGGCGTCATCGGGCTCGTCGGCAGCGACGACGACGGCCGCCGCTCGCTGGACTCGGCGATCCTCATCCGCACCGCGGACATCTCGCCGGGCGGCGACGTCCGGCTGGCGGCCGGGTCGACGATCGTGCGCGAATCCGCGCCGCTGTCGGAAGCCGCCGAGACGACCGCGAAGGTGTCGGCCGTCCTGAAGTCGCTGTCCGGCGAAGCCCGCCAGGCCGCGACACCCCCGCCGCCGACGTCGTCGGACGAGGTGCGCTCGGCGCTGAAGGCCCGCAACAACGGGAAATCCCGGTTCTGGCTCGACGGCACCCGGCCCGGCCGTGGCTCGCGGGTGCGCATCACGGTGGTCGACGCCGAAGACGCGTTCACCTCGATGCTGGCCTACCAGCTGAAGTCGGTGAACTGCGCGGTGACGACCGTGCCGTGGGACGCACGCGAGCTGCCGGAGCACGACCTGGTGCTGCTCGGCCCCGGGCCCGGCGATCCCAACGACGTCGAGGGCGCGAAGGTCGGCCGGCTGCGCGCGCTGGCCGCGGACCTGCTGCGCTCGGGCCGGCCGCTCGCCGGAGTCTGCCTGGGCCACCAGGTGCTCTGCGCCGAACTGGGCCTGCCCGTCCGGCGGCTCGCGCGGCCCAACCAGGGGCGTCAGGCGCACGTGACGATCGACGGCGCGCGCCGGGCCGTCGGGTTCTACAACAGCTTCGCCGCGCGTACTCCCGACGACCGCGTCGCCGTGCCCGGCCGGGCACCCGCCGACGTCGTCCGCGGCCTCGACGACCAGGTCATCGGCCTGCGCGGCCCGCGGCTGGCGACCATCCAGTTCCACGCCGAGTCGTTCCTCACCGAGGACGGCCCGGCAATCCTGCGTGATGTCGTCGACCACGCCGTAACCGGAGGAGGAAACCCATGACCACCACCGCCCCGGCGGTCGACCGGGCCCGGCTGAGGGCTTTCCTCGGCCACTTCACCACCGGCGTCACCGTCGTGACCTACCGCCGCGGCGAACTGGTGCGCGGCGCGACGGTCAACGCGTTCACGTCCGTGTCGCTGGACCCGCCGCTCGTGCTCGTTTCGCTGGACCGGCACAGCCGCTCGGTGAACCACCTCGGCGACGGCCCGTTCGTCGTCAACATCCTGGCCGAGGCCCAGCGGGACGTCGCCCTCCACTTCGCGGGCAAGCCCCTGGAAGAAGACGCCGTGCCCTGGGCCGACCTCGACTCGCCCGTGCCGCGGCTGGCCGGCACGGTCGGGCACGTCGAGTGCACGCCGTGGCGCGCCTACGACGGCGGCGACCACGTGCTGCACGTCGGCGAGGTCACCGGCCTGGACCTGGCCGGTGGGCGGCCGCTGCTGTTCTTCGGCGGCGACTTCCCGCGCCTGGCCGAAGAACCCGAAGCACCGCACTGGTCGTGGTCCCTGGACGGCCCGGCCCCGCAACGATGGGAGGCAATCAGGTGAGCGAGACGACGACCCGGCCGCTGACCGGGGACGAGTACCTGGAAAGCATCCGCGACGACCGCGAGATCTGGGCCTACGGCGAGCGCGTCGACGACGTGACCAAGCACCCGGCGTTCCGCAACACCGCGCGGATGACCGCCCGCCTGTACGACGCCCTGCACGACCCGGAAAAGCAGGACGTGCTGACCACGCCGACCGACACCGGCAGCGGCGGGTTCACGCACAAGTTCTTCCGCGCCCCCAAGTCCACATCGGACCTGCTCGGCGACCGGGACGCGATCGCCGAGTGGGCCCGGATGAGCTACGGCTGGCTCGGCCGCAGCCCGGACTACAAGGCGAGCTTCCTGGCCACCCTGGGCGTCGACCCGGGCTACTACGGCGAGTTCGAGGGCAACGCGCGCCGCTGGTACGCCGAGGCGCAGGAGAAGGTCCTGTTCTGGAACCACGCGATCATCAACCCGCCGGTCGACCGGCACAAGGCGGCCGACGACGTCGGGGACGTGTTCGTGCACGTCGAGGAGGAACGCGACGACGGCCTGGTCGTCAGCGGCGCCAAGGTCGTCGCGACCGGCTCGGCGCTGACGCACGGCAACTTCATCGCCCACTACGGGCTGCCGGTCAAGAAGCGCGAGTTCGCGCTCGTGGCGACGCTGCCGATGGACTCGCCGGGGCTCAAGCTGATCTGCCGGCCGTCCTACGCGCTGCAGGCCGACACGATGGGCAGTCCGTTCGACTACCCGCTCTCCAGCCGCCTCGACGAGAACGACACGATCTTCGTCCTCGACAAGGTGAAGATCCCGTGGGAGAACGTCTTCGTCTACGGCGACCAGGCCAAGGCGGCGACCTTCCTGTCGGCGTCGGGGTTCCTGAACCGTTCGACGTTCCACGGCGTGACGCGGCTGGCGGTCAAGCTGGACTTCCTGGCCGGGCTGCTGCTCAAGGGCGTCGACGTCACCGGCACCAAGGACTTCCGCGGCATCCAGACCCGCATCGGCGAAGTCCTGGCGTGGCGCAACATGTTCTGGGGCCTGAGCGACGCGATGGCGCTGAACCCGGACCCGTGGAAGGACGGCGCGCTGCTGCCGAAGCTCGACTACGGCATGGCCTACCGCTGGTTCATGACGATCGGCTACCCGCGGGTGCGCGAGATCATCCACCAGGACCTGGGCAGCGCGCTGATCTACCTCAACTCGCACGCCAGCGACTTCCAGAACCCGGAGCTGCGGCCGTACCTGGACAAGTACGTCCGGGGTTCGTCGGGCTACGACGCCGTCGAGCGGGTCAAGCTGATGAAGCTGATCTGGGACTCCGTCGGCACCGAGTTCGCCGGCCGCAACGAGCTCTACGAGCGGAACTTCTCGGGCAACCACGAGAACGTCCGGATCGAGATGCTCACCGCGCAGCAGATGTCCGGCCAGGTGGACGGCTACAAGGGGTTTGCCGAGCAGTGCCTGGCCGAGTACGACCTCGACGGCTGGACCGCCCCGGACCTGATCAACCCCGATCGGCTCTGACGTGGGTCCGGAATGGACGGAGGGCCTCCCCGCGGTGCGGGAAGGCCCTCCGGTCGTGCGCTTGCTAGCTCTCGACGAGCATCAGGCAGAACCCGTCGTGGCCGCGGCTGCCGACGGTCTGCACGGTCGTCGCGGTGACGCGCGGTTCGTCGGCCACCAGCTGGTTGAACCGCCGCACGCCCTGCACCGCGGGGTTGGGGCTGTCGGCCTCGACGACGAGCCCGTCGAGCACCACGTTGTCCACGACGATCACGCTGCCCGGGCGGGTCAGCTCCAAGGCCCAGCCGAAGTACTCCGGGATGTTCGCCTTGTCGGCGTCGATGAACACGAAGTCGAACGGCTCACCGCCGGCCAGCGCAGGCAGCGTGTCGAGGGCCTTGCCGACGCGCAGGTCGACCACATCGGACAGACCCGCGTTGTCGATGTTCCGCTGCGCCACTTCCGCGAAGGACGGCTCAGCCTCCAGCGTGGTCAGCGTGCCGCCTTCGGGCAGCGCCCGGGCCAGCCAGATCGCGCTGTAGCCGCCGAACGCGCCGACCTCGAGGATCCGGCGCGCGCCGTGCGTGCGGGCGAGCAGGTGGAGGAACTTGCCCTGGTTGGGTGCCACCGCGATCTCCGGCAGCCCGGCCTCGGCGCTCGCCTTGGCCGCGAGGTCCAGGGCGGCGTCGTGCTCCACCATCAAGGTCGAGGTGTAGGTGTCGATTTTCGTCCACTGGTCTTCGCTCATGCCTTCCGATCGTACTTGAGGATCGCGCTCGGCTGTAGGGATAATCGAGATTCTTTTGCCGCCAACTTGATTTCCCGACGGCAACCAATGTAGGCTCGACGGAGATCGGGCGGTTGATTTCACAGCCACCCCCGCTGATCGATCAAGGCCACTCTCGAGGCGCCGTCTGGGAATGTGCACCCGGCGCCGGAAGAAAGGATGGCGACCATGACCGAGCACGCCGTGGCGACCCTCGAGTCGCCCCGTCTCGCCCCGCTGCGCGCGGCCACGTTCCACCACCTGGGGATCCAGACCGCCGACCTGGACAACTGCGTCTCGTGGTACCAGGACTTCTTCGGCTGCAAGGAAAACTGGTCTCTGGACGAGTTCTCCGAGCTTACCACCAGCCGGCTGCCCGGCATCGTGAAGCTCGTCGAGCTGCGGGCCGGCGGCACCCGGTTCCACCTCTTCGAACGCGCCGGCGAGGGGGCCGAAGCACCCGATTCCGGCGACGCGCAGTTCCAGCACGTCTGCATGGAGGTCGGCTCGCCCGCGGAAATGCGCGCGTGGCAGCGTCACTGGGTAAAGCTGTACGAATCCGGTCGATATCATTTCACCCGCGACGAGCCGGCGACGGAGATCGTCACCGACGCCGACGGCGTGCAGAGTTTCTACGCGTTCGACGTGAACGGCCTGGAATACGAATTCACCTGGATTCCGGAGGCCGCGTGATGACCGTCCCCGTGCTCACCGAGGTCCCCGTGCGCGAGGGGTGGGACTTCGGCGACTTCCCCTACGGTCTCGAACCGCTGACCATCCCGGACGCGGGCACCGAACCCGACGGCGACGGGCCGTGTTCCCGGTTCGCCGGCTTGTGCACGCACCTGGAGCACCTCGCCCGCGGGGGCGCGCCGGGCACGGTCGAGCCGGTCGAATCGTCCGACCGGCTCTACTGGTTCCGCTGGATCACCGGCCACCAGATCACGTTCGTGCTGTGGCAGCTGGTCGCCCGCGAACTGGCGCTGGCCGAACGCGGCGAGCGCGACCGCGAGGCCGCGCTGGCGTCGGCCGCCCTGTTCACCCGCGGCTTCAGCGCGATGCTGCTCTACACCAGCTCGACGCCGATCGACGTCTACCACGAGGTCATCCGGCCCAGCATGTTCCTGCAGCACCGCGGGTTCAGCGGCACCTGGGCGCCGGACTTCGCGCCGGTCCGCGACCTCTACTGCGGCAAGGGCCTACCGGACGACGACTCGCCCGGTGTCAAGGCGCTGCGCGACGAAGTCGGCTTCTACCAACGAGTCCACGGTGGCATCGCGGCGAAGCTGGTGCCGAGCGGACGGTCCTTGTTGCAGGACTCGACCGGCGCCACCGAGACGCACCACCCGGACGTCCTCGGTGTCGTCTACGACAACTACTTCATGACGCTGCGGGCCCCGACGTCGCTGCCGGACGTCGTCGCGCAGCTGCTGCGCCGCCTCAACGCCGTCGCGCTGGACGTGTCCGAGAACGGCGTCGACTCCGTGTCCGACGCCGAGGACCCGCCGAAGGAGCTGACCAGTCCCGAGGTCCGCTCCTGCGAGGCCGGGTTCGTCGGCCTGCTCGCCGACGTCGCCGCGTGCGCCGCCGGCTCGCCGGCGGACTGAGCCGTGCGCCACGGCATCGTCCTGCTGCCCGAGCAGCGCTGGTCCGCCGCGCGGGACCGCTGGCGCCACGCCGAAGAGCTCGGGTTCGACCACGCCTGGACCTACGACCACCTGATGTGGCGCTGGCTGCGCGACGATACCTGGTTCGGCTGCCTGCCGACACTCACCGCCGCGGCCGGGGTGACGTCGAAGATGCGGCTCGGCTCGCTCGTCGCGACACCGACGTTCCGCCACCCGGTGCCGTTCGCCAAGGAGCTGATGACGCTCGACGACATTTCCGGCGGCCGGCTGATCTGCGGCGTCGGCTCGGGGGCCGGGGGATACGACGAGAGCGTCTTCGGCACCGCGCCGCGGGGCAGCCGCCTCGGGCGGTTCGCGGAGTTCCTCGAGCTGACGGGACTGCTGCTGCGGCAACCGCTCACGTCGTACGAAGGCCAGTACTACCGCTGCGAGGACGCGCGGATGGAGCCGGGGTGCGTGCAGCGGCCGCACGTGCCGTTCGCGGTCGCCGCGACCGGCCCGAAGGCGATGGGCCTGGCGGCGCGGTACGGCGAAACGTGGCTCACCGCGGGCGCGCCGGGCCGGTTCGACGCCCGCCGCTGGGACCTGGTCGTGCCGGAGCTGAAGGACCAGCTCCGCGCGTTCGAGGACGCCTGCGTCGCGGCCGGCCGGGATCCGGCGTCGGCCGGGAAGCTGCTGGTGACCGGCGCGACCGTCGGGGGCGTGCTGGACTCCGCGCAGTCCTTTCAGGACGCCTCCGGCACGTTCGCCGACCTCGGATTCACCGACCTGGTCGTGCACTGGCCCCGCGAATCCGAGCCCTACCAAGGGGATGAGCGCGTCCTCGGCTCGCTGGATCTGTCCTGAAAGGAGCAGCATGCCCGCGTACGAGATCGTCAACATGTTCGCCGACCACGTCTACGCCGGCAGCGCGCTCGGCGTCGTCCCGAAGGCCGGCGACCTCGACACCGAGGGCATGCAGGCGCTGGCCCGCGAGATCAACCACACCGAGACGGCGTTCGTGCTGCCGCCCACCGGCACCGGCGCCCACTACCGCGTCCGGGTCTTCACACCGGAAGCGGAATCGCCGTACGGCGGCCATTCCAGCATCGGCACGGCGGTGACGCTCGCGCGGCTCGGCCTGGTGCCCGCCGGGCGCGTCGTGCAGGAGTGCGGGCCGAAGCGGCTGCCCCTGGACGTGTCCGCCGAAGCGGGCAAGATCACCGCGAACGACCCCCTGGAGAGCGAACCGCTCGACCCGGGGACCTTGCTCGGCGCCGTCGGCCTGCCCGCCCCCGCAGCCGACGGCGCCCGCCCCGCCGCGTGCGGGTTCGGCCCGGCGTTCCACTTCCTGCCGGTCCGCGCGGACGCCGTCGCGGCCGCGGAACCCGACTTCGCCCGGATGGCCGCCGCCGGCCTAGCCGACGTGCTCGTGTTCAGCTGGGACGCGACGACGAACACCGCGCACGGCCGCCTGTTCGCGCCCGGCTACGGGATGCCGGAGGACCCGGCGTGCTCGTCGGCCGCGCTCGGCCTCGGCGTCTGGCTCGTCGAGGCGGGCCGGCTCACGGGCGACGGCGTGCACGACTTCACGCTGCGCCAAGGACGTGAACAGGGGCGTCCGTCCACTTTGTACTGCTCGGTCCGGGTCGCCGACGGCCGGCCGGTGTCGGCGTCGGTGTCCGGTGCCGTGCTGCCGGCCGGGTCCGGCGAGCTGGCCGACCCGGACCGCGAGAAGGGAAGCTGACGTGCTCGACCGACCCGAACTGCTCGGCACCCGCGGCGCCGTGTCCTCCACGCACTGGCTGGCTTCGGCCGCCGGCACGGCGATGTTCGACCTCGGCGGCAACGCCTTCGACGCGGCCGTCGCGACCGCGCTGGTCATCCAGGTCGTCGAACCGCACCTCAACGGCCCGGGCGGCGACGTCCCGATCCTGGTCCACGACGGCGAAACCGGCGAGGTCGAGGTCATCTGCGGCCAGGGCCCGATGCCGGAAGCAGCGACGCCCCAGGCGTTCCGCGACCGCGGCGTCGACGCGATCCCCGGCTCGGGGCTGCTGCCGGCCGTCGTGCCCGGCGCGTTCGGCGCGTGGCTGCGGTTGCTGCGCGACCGCGGCCGCCTCGACCTCGGCACGGTGCTCGCCCCGGCCATCACCTACGCCGACGACGGTTTTCCGTTGCTGCCGAAGGCGGCGGACATGATCGAAGTGCTCGCGCCGCTGTTCCGCGAGGAATGGACCGCGTCCGGCGAGGTCTACCTGCCCGACGGACGGCCGCCTCGGGCGGGCAGCCGGCTGCGCAACCGGCCCCTGGCCGCGACCTACCGGCGCATCCTCGCCGAGTCCGAGGCCGCCCCGGGCGGGCGCGAGAACCGGATCGACGCGGCCGTCGCCGTGTTCTACCAGGGGTTCGTCGCCGAAGCGATCGACAAGTACCTGGCCACGGCCGAGCCACTGGACTCCACCGGCCGCCGCAACGGCGGCCTGCTGACCGGCCACGACCTGGCGTCCTGGCGGCCGACGATCGAGCCGGCGGTCACCGCCGGCTATCGCGGCCACACCGTGCACAAGGCCGGCCCGTGGTCGCAGGGCCCGGTGTTCCTGCAGCAGCTGCGTTTGCTGGAGGGCTTCGACCTGGCGGCGATGGACCACGGCGGCGCCGAGCACCTGCACACGGTCGTCGAGTGCGCGAAGCTCGCGTTCGCCGACCGGGAGGCCTTCTACGGCGACCCGGCGTTTTCCGACGTCCCGCTCGGCCGGCTGCTCGACCCGGAGTACGCGGCGGCCCGTCGCGAGCTGGTGGGGGAGCGGGCGTGCGGTGCACTGCGCCCGGGCCTGGACGGCTGGTTCCCGGAGCCGCCGCTGCCCGCCCCGGCCGACCCGGACTGGCGCGCCCAGCTGGCCGACGGCATCCCGGCGGTGGTGAAGCTGACCGCGGCCAAGGGCGACACGTGCTGCATCAGCGCGTCGGACCACGAAGGCAACATGGTCGTCGCCACCCCGAGTGGCGGCTGGCTGAAGAGCTCGCCGGTCATCCCCGGCCTCGGCTTCCCGCTCGGCACCCGCGGGCAGATGGCGTTGCTGGCCGAAGGCCACCCGAACACGGTCGCCCCGGGCAAGCGCCCGCGGACCACGCTCAGCCCGACGCTGGTGACGCGCGAGGGGCGCCCGCACCTGGCGTTCGGCACCCCGGGCGGCGACCAGCAGGACCAGTGGACGCTGAACTTCTTCGTCAGCCACGTGGACGGCGGCCTGAGCCCGCAGGCGGCGATCGAGCAGCGGGCGTTCCACACCGACCAGGTGCCCTCGTCGTTCGCACCGCGCTCGGCCCGGCCGAACCGCTTGGTGGTGGAGGCCGGGTGCCCGGCCGACGTCGTCGATCAGCTGCGCGAGCGGGGCCACGACGTCGTCTCGGCGCCGGAGAAGTCGTTGGGCAAGGTGTGCGCGACGGGTTTCGGCGACGGTTTCGTGCTGGCCGCCGCGAGTCCCCGGGGGCAGCAGGCGTACGCCGTGGCCCGGTGAGCGGCTACCACGGCACGGGCTCGCCGTGGCGGTCCAGGAACCGCAGACCGGGCTTGTGCGCTTCGGCCTCGAGGACGTCGACGACCTCCGGGATGGACTTTTCCGGGTCCAGGGGCGCGTCGGGGCCGCCGAGCCGCGTGCGGTTGTGGCCGGGGTCGATGAGCAGCTTGGTGCGCCCGTCCTCGGCCGTCCGGGTCGCGTAGCTGCGCATCAGCTGGTTGAGCGCGGCCTTGCTGGCCTTGTACAGCTCGTAGCCGTCTTCGGTGTTCAGCGAGATGCTGCCCTGCTCGGACGACATCACCGCGATGGTCCCCTGGGGTGCGACGAGGTCGCCGAGGGCCTCGACGGTCCGCAGCGGGCTCAGCGCGTTGGTGACCATGACCTCGGTGAAGACGTCGGTGGGGACCTCGCTGATGGGGGCGTTCCCGCGGTCGATCGCGGCGTTGACGAAGAGCAGGTCGAGCCGGCGCCCGGCCAGGCGTTCGCGCAACGCGGCCAGCTGCTCGGTGCTGGTCATCTCCAGGGATTCGATTTCGAACCGCTCGTCGGGGCGGTCGCCCCGGGTCGTCGCGATGACGTGCCAGCCGCGGCTCGTCAGCTCGCGGGCGAGGACGAGCCCGAGGCCGCGGGAGGCGCCGACGACGAGGGCTTGCTTGGGGGACAAGGGAACTCCTTCGGGTGGGTTCACCTCGTAGATTAGACGAGACGTTGCGTCTAGACAAGACGCGGCGTCCAGTCAGCGGCGCCCGGGTAGGGTGTCGCGCATGCCCGACAGCCCCCGCCCGCGTTCCGGCAACCGGCGCGACGAGACCGCGCGCCTGGCCGTGCTGCACGCCGCGGACGACCTGCTCGCCGAACACGGCTTCGCCGCGCTGACCGTCGAGGCGATCGCGCGCCGCGCCGGCGTCGCCAAGCAGACGATCTACCGCTGGTGGCCGTCGAAGGTCGAGATCCTCTTGGACACGCTCATCGACGACAGCGCCAAGCAGTTTCCGGTGCCGGCGGGGAAGGCCACGGCCGAAGCCATCCGCGGCTACCTCCGCGCGTTCACCCGGTTTCTCACCCGCGACCCGGCGGGCAAGGTCCTGCTCGCGCTCCTGGCCCAGGCACAGCACGACCCCGCGACCGCGCAGAGCTTCCAGGAGCGCTACCTGGGCCCGCGCCGCGAGCAGGAACGCGCGCTGCTCACCCGCGCGATCGAGGCGGGGGAGATCGCTCCCCGGCTTGCACCCGACGCCGCACTCGACGCCCTGGTCGGCCCGCTGGTGTACGCCGCCCTGACCGGCGCGGCCGTTCCGCGGGGCATGGTCGGCACGCTCGTCGAGGACGTGCTGAAGCCGAAGTCCGCCGAGAACTGAGACCGCGGGCCGCCCTGCGTCTCGGTTCCCGCACGTAGCGTCGGGTGCATGCGGGCGGAACTGGGAACGACCGGCGAAACCATGCTGTCGACCGGCCGTCGCGCGTGGACGGTCGGCGTGATGTGCACGGCCGTCGGCCTGGTGATCGCCATGGTGACGATCGTCAACGCGGCGCTGCCGGCGCTGGCCGCCGACACCGGCGCGAGCCAGGCGGAACAGACGTGGATCGTCGACGTCTACACACTGGTGCTGGCCGCGCTCGTGCTGCCGGCCGGCGCGCTGGGGGACCGGTACGGGCGCCGCGGCGTGCTCGTCGCCGGCCTGCTCGTGTTCGCCGTGGGCTGCGCCGCGCCGGTGTTCCTCGACACGTCGACGTGGCTGATCGTGGCCCGGGCCGTCACCGGGTTCGGTGCGGCGATGATCATGCCGGCCACGCTGTCGATCATCACCGCGAGCTTCCCGGCGGAGAGGCGCGGGCGGGCGATCGGGATCTGGGCGGCGGTGGCCGGCGTCGGCGGGCTCGGCGGCCTGGTGCTCGCCGGCGTGCTGCTGCAGCACTTCTCGTGGCACTCGGTGTTCCTCGGGCCGGCGGTGCTGTCGGTGGTCCTGGTGGCCGCGAGCCTGACCGTGCCGACGTCGCGCGGGCCGGCGGCCTTCGACGTCGTCGGCGCGGTGCTCAGCGCCCTGGCGATCGGGGCGGTGGTGTTCGGCATCCTGCGCGTCGCCGATCTGGGCTGGGGCCACGGCGTCGTGCTCGGGTCGATCGCGGGCGGGCTGGCGCTGGGCGCGCTCTTCGTCGCCTACGAGCTGCGGCACGCGTCGCCGCTGCTGAACGTCCGGCTGTTCGGCAACGCGGCCTTCGCGGCCGGCTCGGTTTCGGTGACCGTCCAGTTCACCGCGGCGTTCGGGATGTTCTACGCGCTGGCGCAGTACCTGCAGCTGGTGCAGGGGTATTCGGCGTTGAAGTCGGGGCTGGCGCTGTGGCCGGTGGCGGTGTCGCTCTTCCCGCTGTCGCTGGCTTCGGCACCGCTGGTGCGCCGGTTCGGGCTGCGGGCGGTGACGTGCGCGGGGCTCGCGGTGATCGTCGTGGGCATGGTCCTCATCGGACAGCTGGACGCCGGAAGTGGTTATGTCGCCTTGGCGATCGCGGTGTGCGTGCTGGGCGCGGGCATCGGCGTGACGGCCCCGGCGGCGACGAGCGCGATCCTCGACAGCGTACCGCCGTCGCAGTACGGCGTGGCGTCGGCGGTGAACGACGCGACGCGCGAAGTCGGTGCGGCACTGGGGATCGCGCTCGTGGGCAGCGTGCTTTCCGCCGCGTACACGGATTCGGTCCGTTCAGCGACGGCTTCGCTGCCGCCGGCGGCGCGCGAGGTCGCGGAGGGTTCGCTGGCGGGCGCGCTCGCGGTGGACGCGCACCTGGCGCCAGCGGCACGAGCGGCTTTCGCGCACGGGATGGGGATCAGCATGCTGGCGCTGGCGGCGGTGGTGGTGGCGGGCATCCTCGCGACCGCGCTGCTGGTGCGCCGCTAGCGGTCGTATCCGGGCCGTACGCCGAAGCTCACCGGTCGGGCGCGCCGGCGGGCTCGGCGGTCCACGAAGCCAAGATCCGCAACCCTTCATGCGCCGCCGAGCCGGGTTCCGCCGTCAGGACCATCAGCCGTTGGCCGCTGCCGTCCGGGCTTTCCCACATGTCGCAGTCCAGCGTGAGGTCACCGACCACCGGGTGGTGGTAGTGCTTGACGCCGTAGCCCTGGCTCGTCACGTGGTGGGCCGCCCACCACGTGCGGAACTCCGGGTGGTGCACCGCCAGCTCGCCGACGAGCTCCGCCAGCTCCGGCGCGTCCGGGTCGCGCGCGGCCTCCAGGTGCAGGGCCGCCACCGCCGTGCGGGCCGCTTCGTCCCAGTCCACGTGCAGCGCGCGCACCTGCGGGTCGGCGAAGAGCAGGTAAACGTAGTTGCGGCGGTTCGCCGGGTAGCGCGCGAAGTCGGTGAACAGCGCGGCGGCCGACTCGTTCCACGCCACGACGTCCAGCCGGCGGCCGAGCACCATCGCGGGCGTCTCCGCCAGCTGATCGAGGAGCCGCTTCATGGCCGGACGCAGCTTTTCGCCCGCCCGGCGCCGCGGCCGGCGGAAGGGCTTGCCCGCCAGTTCGTACACATAGGACTGCTGGTCGTCGTCCAGCCGCAGCGCGCGGGCGAGGGTGGCGAGCACCGACGACGACGCCTGCACACGCCCCTGTTCGAGCCGCGTCAGGTAGTCGACGCTGATCGCGGCGAGCTGCGCGACCTCTTCCCGGCGAAGCCCCGCCACCCGCCGCGGCGAGGACGGCTCCGGCAGGCCGACGTCACGCGGGTTCAGCTGCGCGCGGCGCGCCTTGAGGAAGTCGCCGAGCTCCTTCGGCTGTCCGGTGGGCTCCATGCGTCCGATTGTCCCCCGGGACGCGCGCTCGTGGGTGGTCAGGATCCGTCCCCCCGTGTCAGCCGCGCGGCCTGCTCCCGGAGTGCCTCGACCACGGCGGTGGCACCCGCCGAACGCCCCGGGCGGGTGACCACCACGGCGCTCAGGCCGCGCCACGCCGGGTCCTCTACCGGGACCACCGCGACCCCGCCGGCATCGACCGCGACGCCCGGGGTCGTGGGTGGGCAGGTTTCGTTTCCCGCTGTCAGCCGCGCAGCTCGGCGGCCTGCTCCCGGAGTGCCTCGACCACGGCGGTGGCACCCGCCGAACGCCCCGGGCGGGTGACCACCACCGCGCTCCGGCCGCGCCACGCCGGGTCCTCCACCGCGACCACCGCGACCCCGGCCGGCACTGACGTCGCCGCGACGCCCGGCAGCAGCGCGATCCCCAGCCCGGCCCCCACCATGCCCAGCCGGGTCGTCCAGCTCCGGACCGCCCAGCCGACCCGCGGCTCGGACAGCGTCGGCCACGCGCCGAACTGCGGCTCGCCCCGGCCTCCGCGGCCCACGATCCACGTCTCCTCGCGCAGATCCGCCACCTCGACCCGCCGGTGCCGGGCGAGCCGGTGCCCGGCCGGGACCGCGACGCGCAGGTCGTCCTCGGTCAGCACGTCCTGCCGCAGCCCCGCGAGGTCGTAGCCCGGCAACCCCTCGCCGACGCCGATCACCACCACCTCCGTCCGGCCGCCGCGCAGCCGGGCGAGCAACGCCGGGGTCGCCCCTTCGTCCAGCGTGACGACCAGCCCCGGGTGCCGGGTGCGCAACACGGCCAGCGCGCGGGGCACCAGGACCGCCGCCGCGGCCGGGAACGCGCCGACCGCCAGCCGGCCCGCCAGCCGGTCGCGCAACCCGGCCAGCTCCTGCTCCGCGGTGTCGACGACCGCGAGCGCGGTGGCGGCGTGCCGGGCCAGCGCCGCGCCCGCCGGCGTCGGGCGCACCCCGCGCGCGTGGCGTTCGAACAACGCCGTGCCCGCGGCCGCCTCCATCATCGCCACCTGCCGCGAGATCGCCGACTGCGTGTAGCCCAGCGACGCGGCCGCCGCCGTGAACGAGCCGGTCGCCGCGACCTCGCGGACCACCCGCAGCCCGGCCAGCGTCACTTCGCTCATGCCGTCAGCCTAGCCATGACCAGACCGCATGGCTCTCATGAAAAGACATCGCTGGTGCTCATGGGAGGCCGGGCGCAGCATGGAAGCATGATTTGGTTCATCACAGGATCTTCGAAGGGCTTCGGCCGCCACTGGGCCGAAGCCGCCCTCGACCGGGGCGACCGGGTCGCCGCGACCGCGCGGAACCCCGAGCAGCTCGGCGATCTCGTGGAAAAGTACGGCGACGCCGTCCTCCCGCTCCGCCTCGACGTCACCGACCGCGCCGCCGCGTTCGCCGCCGTCCAAGAAGCCGCCGACCACTTCGGCGGGCTCGACGTCGTCGTCAACAACGCCGGCTACGGGCACTTCGGCCGCGTCGAGGAACTCACCGAAGACGACGTCCGCGCCCAGCTGGAGACGAACTTCTTCGGTGCGCTCTGGGTCACCCAGGCGGCCCTGCCGATCCTGCGCGCCCAGCGTCACGGCCACATCGTGCAGGTCACCAGTGAGGGCGGCGTGACGGCGTTCCCCGGTATCGGCGCCTACCACGCGTCGAAGTGGGCGCTGGAAGGGCTTTCCCAGTCCCTGGCGCAGGAAGTCACCGAGTTCGGCATCCACGTCACCAACCTGGAACCCGGGCCGTACGCCACCGAGTGGCTCGACGTCGGCTCGCGCCGCAGTACGCCGAACCCGGATTACCCGGCCGCCGGCGACGGCCACTGGGACGTCGGCGACCCGCACGCCACCCGCGCGGCGATCCTCGAGCTCGTCGACGCCGCCGACCCGCCGCTGCGGATGTTCCTCGGCAAGTCCCTCGCCGCGATCACCGAGGAGTACCAGGCCCGGCTCAAGACGTGGAACGACTGGCAGGACGTGGCGGTGCGGGCGTTCGGCTGAGCGCCGCGTGCGGGTCGTCGGCCGGCAGCCACCCGAGGTCCGGCGAGCCGACGTCCCGGGTGAGCGCCTCGATGGTCGCGAGGACCGGCGCGCGCGTCTCGTCGCGGCGGGACACCAGCGACCACGTCCAGAACGGCGCCGGCCCGCCCACCGGCCGGCGCGCGAGATCCGGCGGGGCCGGCGTCGTCTGGCCCTTCGGGTTGTTGAGCACCGGACGTCGCAGCCGGCGGACGTGGTCGAAGAACGCCGGGCCCGTCGACCCGCCCTCCTCGACGGGCACTGCCTCGGCGCCGGTGGCCGAGGCGAACTCCTCGGCGTAGGCGTTCCACGACGCCCAGCTGGCGGTATCGGCGTCGACCAGCACGACGACGTCCTTCGCCCGCACCTCGGCGGTCCGCGTGCCGGTGCCGAACGCGTGGAGCCGGTCCGCGCCGAGCAGGCGGGCCTCGAGGCCGTGTGCGGCCAGGTCGGCGGTCCGCGCCCAGCAGATCGCCAGGTCGATGCTCCGGTCGGCGACCCGCTGCAGCTGGGCGTGCGAAGGCAGCACCCACGGGTCGACGTGGGAGAGCTGCAGGCGGTGCTCGAGTCGATGCCGCTGCACGCGTGGATGGCGGTGACGGTGACGCCGCTGAAGCCCCATCCGAGCGATCCGGGCGGGCACTGAGCAGGCGCCGCCCACCGGGCACAGCCGGTGGGCGGCGCTTCGCTCAAACCTGCGGCTGGTCGTCCGGAGCGGGCATGTGCCGGATGCTGTCGCTGCCCTTGTGGTCGTGGGCGCGGTCGTACCGGGAATCCAGCAGCCGCCCCAGTTTGTGGGCCGCGCCGGTGCAGGCGTCGTCCACAGTGGTCGCGTGGTGGGTGACCGCGACGGGTTGCTTGCCGCCCGGCCGGGCTTCGATCACGCACTTCTTGTCTTCCGGCTTGCTGCCGCCGTCTTCGCTGAGGTGCACCTCCACCCGGGTCAACCACCCGCCGAACCGGGAGAGGCTGTGCTCCAGTTCGGTGGTCACGTAGGTGGCCAGCCCTTCGCCACCGGGGATCTTGTGGTCGGTGTTGACCTGGATCTGCACGAGCACCCTCCAAAGCCGGGGACAGCGGTGAACCCGGTCAGTACCACGGTCGCGGCCGGCTCAAACCATTCCACTCCTACCGCGAGGAATGCCGGAACCACTGCAACAGGGTGGGATTGCCGGTGGTGGTGATGACGCCGACCGTGCTCCCGACGCACCGGTCGCCCTCCACCAGGTCCAGCATGCTCGCCGCCAGGTCGACGCGGGCGGTGAACCTCCCGTCGGCGTGGCCTTCGGTGAGCGTGTAGCTCGTCGCCTCGGTCAGGTCGTACAGGCCGCTCGGGCGCACGACCGTCCACTCCAGACCACTGGCGCGGACGAGCGCTTCCATGCGCCGCATGTCGTCGTAGACCGTCTTGCCGAGCACCCGGGTCACGTACGGCAGGAGCACCCGGTTGAACAGGAAGCCGCCGTCGGAGTACGGCCGCGGGTCGACGCCGCTCGAGCTGACCACGACGAGCCGGCGCACGTCGTGCCGGCGCATCGCGGTGACGATGGTGGCGGTGCCCCGGGAGTAGGTCGTGATCGGCGCTTTCCCGGCGGGCACCCCCAAGGTCGACAACACCGCGTCCTGCCCGGTCACGGCGGTGTCGACGGCGTCCGGGTCGAACACGTCGGCGCTGACGACCCGAAGCCGGTCGCGGTGCGGTGGAATCGAGTCCGGACGCCGGGTGACGGCGGTGACCCGGTGGCCGGCGGCGAGGGCCCGGTCGACGAGCAGGCGCCCGGTGGGCCCGGCGGCGCCGAAGATCGCGATACGGATGGCGGTCGCTCCTTTCCGGAGAAGTGGACGACCACAAGATGCCGCCCACCCCGTCTCCGTGACAGCGCCGCAGGGTGATCACAGCGGGCGATCGAGCATGGCGGAACGACAGGCCTCCGCGTTCTCAAGCTCCCGTGTGGACGTACGCGGCCCACAGCGACGGGAGGTTCGGGTACCGCTCCTTGAGGCGCCGCACCGTCCGGTGGACCGCCGAGGCCGCGTCCGGTCCGGTCGTGAACAACTCGTCGTAGATCTGCTCGGTGACGCTCGGCGCCACGGCGTCGTCGATGCGCCAGAGCGTGCCGACCACCTGGGAGAACCCGGCGATCTGCAAGGCCGCCAGCGGGTGGATCGCCTCGTCGGACAGACGCTCGGTGGTGCGCGCGGTGTCGCAGGCCGAGAGGAACGCGAACTCCGCGTGCCGCAGCCGCAGCCCCGACAGGTCCGGCACGCGCAACGGCGAACGCTCGTGGTCGTGCAGCGCGAGGTGGCTGTCCGACGGGTTGTCCGGGTCGCTGTACCCGTGGCACGCGAAGTGCGCCCAGGTGTTCTCCGGCAACGCGCGGAGCACGGCGTCGCGGGTGGCGTCGGGCCCCGTCAGGACGGTCGCGCCGGGCACCCGGGTGGCCAGCCGGCCGGCTTCGGTCCGCGCGCCGGGCAGGTCCGGTGCGTCCGGCGTGTGGGGCATCGCGACCACCAGCAGCCGCGGCTCCGCCCGCTCGGGGCGACCACCCGCGCGGGCGTAGCCGAGCGCCCGGATCGTCGGCGTCGTCGAGGAGACGACCCGGTCGTGGAGGACGGGCCCGCCGGCCCGGTGGTGGCCCGCCGCGTGCAGCGGCAGCAGGCTGAGCGCCCCGACCGGCGCCCACCAGATCCGCGGCCACGGGCCGCCGTCCGCCGGTGGCCCGGCGAGCGCCAGCGCGTCGAGGACGGGACTCGCGACGGTGTCCCACAGCCATTCCAGCGTGTCGTGGATCGTGCGTTCGGCCGCCAGCCGTCCCTCGGGCTCCTCGGTGAGCGCGGTGTGGAACGCGCGGACGCGCCGGCCCACCTCGGCTTCGCTCAACCCGGTCAGTTCCCGGGTCCGGACGCCCTCGCGGGTCAGGATGAGCGCGTCACACCGGTGCCGGCTCACGTTGACGTACACGATCGGCCCTTCGCGGGCCTGCGCGGTGAGGTCGGCGAGCAGCGGCGGCCGCAGGAACCGCGCCATTCCCGGCAGCGCGCGGATCCGGCCGGTCAAGGCGTCGAGTTCGCGGGCGAGCGCCAGCCGGTCCCGCGGGGTGTCCGTTTCCAGCTCCGCGGTCAGCGCCTGGAACCGGTCGGCCAGGCCGGGCGCCCGCTCGCGCAGCTCGGACAGGTCGCCGCGGCCGTCGAGCACCTGGGCCGCGAGCACGCAGCGCCCGGATTCGAGCAGGGTCACCGCGTTCTCCGCGTCGCCGGCGGCGAGCGCGCACGCGGCGGCGTCGGCCGCGATCCCGGCGAAGCGGCCGAGCCAGTACTGCGCGTCCTCGCGGTTCAGCAGGCGGCCGGCGAGCTGGGGCAGCAGCGCGGCCGCGGCGGCGTACCCCTCGGCCGCCTCCGCGAACTGCCCGGCCTCGGCGGCCAGAGCACCCCACCGGTCGGCCGCCTCGGCCCGGTCCTTCGCGGGCGAGCCGGCGGACGCCGCCGCCTGCCGGTAGTGGCCGAGCGCCTCGGCCAGCGCGTCGCGGTCACCGAAGTGCCGGAAGCGCAGCGCCAGCACATTGGCGACGCTGGTCCGCGAGTAGGAGTCGTGCTCGGCGCGGGCCGCCCGCCGGGCCAGCGTGACGGCTTCGTCGAGGACCGCGGGATCCGGTGCCGGTCCCGCGTCACCACCGCGTCCGGCGGGGTTCGCGAACCAGTCGCCGAGTGCGCCCGCCAGGCTCGCGGTGTGCTGCGCCCAGTCCGGGCTCTCCACCTGCGTCGCCGCCACCGATGCCCGGCGCGCGGCGACGGCGTCGCGCAGCGCTCGCCGGTCGCCGGTCCGGCCGTACGCGGTTTCCAGCACGCCACCGAGGTTGGCCAGCCGGAACGCGCGGGCCGGATCGTCGTCCGCGGTCGCGTTCACGGCCGCGCGGTGGGCCTCGATCGCCTCGTCCAGCAGAGCGGCCTTGCCCGTCCGGGAGTACAGGTCGGACAGCAGGGTGCCGAAGTTGGAGATCCGCTCGGCCTGCCCCGCGACCAGCCCCGCGCCGAGGCGGACCGACTCCCGCGCGGTGTCGACCGCTTCCGACAGCACCGGCAGCTCGCTGGTCGCCCGGAAGCGGTTGTCCAGCACGGCCGCGAGGATCCCGAGCCAGCGCGCGCGGTCGCCGGTCCCGGCCTCGACGGCCTGCCGGGCCGCGTCGATCGCGTCGGTGACGTGGGCCAGGTCGCCGGTCGCCAGGAACCAGGCGTTCAGGGTGATGGCGAGGTTGCCCAGGACCATGCTCCGCAGCCGGTCGCCCGCGGGCGTGGCGGCGACCGCGTCCCGCTGGACCGCGACGGACTCGGCGAACGCCGCGTGGTCGCCGAGGAGTTCGCCGCGAGCGGTCAGCGCCGTCGCGAAGTGGTCGAGCCGCACGCCGCGCCGCGGATGACCCACCGGCGTCGCGGCCATCGCCGAGCGGCCGAGGGCGATCGCCTCCTCGAGCCGCGCCGGGTCCAGCGTCTGCTTGAACTCGGCGGCGTACCGGCCGCACGCCTCGGCTTCGCTGTCGGCCCGTTCCCAGGCCCCCGGGCGGCCGGCCGGGGGCTCGCCGGTCAGCGCGGCCCAGGCTCGTTCGGTCCTCGTCAGGTCGACGAGGTGGGGCGAGTGCCGCCGGTCCGTGACGGGGGTGTGGGCCACCACCGCCTGGCGGATCCGGAGCAGCTCCGCCAGGTCCTCGCGCGATCCGGTGGCGGCGTGGCGGTCCTCGAGCAGGTAGGCCAGGTTCACCAGGCGGTCGAGCAGGTCGGACGACCCCGGCGGGGTGCGGTCGACCGCCCGGCGGGCCGCGTCGACGGCTTCCGCCAGCAAGTCGTCGTCCCCGGTTTCGCGGATCCAGTCGCGCAGGACGGTGGCGAGGAAGTGGAGGCCGCGCGCGGCGTCCACGTCGTCGAGGGAGCTTCGGACGGCGGCGCGCGCCTGCTCGACGGCTTCGGCCAGGAAACCGGGATCCCGCGTTTCGGTGAACGCCGTCCGCAGCGCGACGACGAGGTTCGCCAGGTAGTACGCCCTGGTCGCGGGCGGCGTTTCTTCGACGGCCCCGCGGCTCCAGTCCAGTGCGTCGGACAGGGTCCGGCGATCGCGGTTCACCCGGAACGCGGTGTGGTACAGCATGCCGAGGTTGCTGGCGTAGCGCGCCGACTCCTCGGGCCGCCCGTACGCCAGCAGGTACGCCTCGGTCACCTTCTCGATGGCTTCCTGCAGGTACCCGAAGTCGCCGGTCTGGTGGTAGCGGGTCTGGAGCAGGCCACCGAGTTCGGACAGGATCGAGTCGCGTTCGGCGACGTCGTCGGCGGCCAGGAGGGCCCGCCCCTGCTCGACCGCCTCCTCGACGGACGCGGGGTCGGGGCTGAGCCGGGCCACCTGGAACGCGTCCCGGAACCGCTCGGGATCGGCGCCCACGCGTCAGTCCTCGGTGTCGTGCGAGGGGCCCGCCGGTCCGCCGGGTGCCTCCTCCGGCTCGGCGACCCGGCGCTTGGGGGTGTAGCCGCGTTCCCCGCGGGCCCGCAGCAGCTCCGCCTCTTCCGGCGAGAGCTCGGGATCGTGCGCCATCACCGCTCCTTCCCCGGCTCGGCCGCCGGATCCGTGGCCTCGACGAATTCGAGCACGTCGAAGTCCTCCGCCCGTAGCCGCAGGCCCGCGGTGCCGCGCACGCGTTCGCCGAACGTCCCGTCGGAGCCCATCACCCGCGCCGATTCGAGGTAGAGGTCGGCCGGATGCGGGTAGGAGGAGGCGTACGAGCGGTCGCCGTACCAGCCACCGGCCCAGTTGCCGTCCTTGAGCCGCACGCGGACGAAACATGGCTCGCGGTCGGCGAAGGCGTGGTCCCAGGCGGTGGGCGTGCGCACGAACCGGCTGCGGCGCCGGCGGCTTTCGACCGCGGACACGGCGACCGCGGCCACGGCCGGCACGGCGAGGAACAGCAGCACCGCGACCGCACCGACCAGCCGGGGCCGCTCCGTGAACCCCGTCCAGTCGCCGTTCGTGCCGCGGGCGAGCCGGACCAGCGCGGGTCCCGCGACGACGGCGTACAGCGCGTCGAGGCAGATCGACGCGACGATCGCCCGCAGCACGCGCTCGCCGAGGTCGCGCTCACCGGGCACCGGCCCGCGGCGGCGTTCGCGGAGGAACTGGTAGGTGACCCCGGGCAGCACCAGCAGCACGAGCAGGGCGAACTGCACGACCGTCGACGGCGCTTGCACTCCCCGGGTCCCCCTTCACCGCTGTCGTTGCGAGCACGCTACCGCGAACCGGCCGTCAGCCGGCCGGTTGCGGGACGAAGCCGGGAAGCGCGCCGAGGCTGTGGCGCACGGCCTCGGCGCCGTATTCGAACATCTGCCGCTCGTAGCCGCCGACCGCGTCGAGGAGGTTCCCGCCGTCCTCGGTCAGGCAGCGGCGCAGCAGGTCGGCGTCGCGCAGGGCGGTGTTCGCGCCGTTGCCGCCGGTCGGGGAGGTGGCGTGGATGGCGTCGCCGAGCAGTGTGACCGGGCCGGGCGCCCAGCGTTCGCCGGGTTCGACCACCCGGATGGACAGCAGGGTGCTGTTGTCCGGGTCGGATTGCTCGATGAGCGCCCGCAGGTCCGGGTGCCAGCCCTCGGTCCGGGCCAGCACGGCCTCCTGCGGGGTGGCGGCGCCGACCGAGCCGTCCGGCGGCAGGATCATGGCCCAGCGCACGTAGTCGCGGACATCGGGCAGGGTCACCTCGGGCGCCAGCGCTTCGGCCGCTTCCTTCGGCGGGGTGCGGAACCGCATGGCGCCGAGCAGCAGGCTGACGCCGGCTCCGGCGATCTTCGAGCCGAACGCCCGTTCCAGTCCGGCGAACTGCCCGGTCAGCGGCGTGCGGCCGATGACGAACCGGACGCCGGTGTCGGTCGGGGTGGTCCGCGGCGCCAGCACCGCGCGGACGGCGGAGCCGACGCCGTCGGCCCCGACGAGCAGGTCGGCGACCACCGGGTCGTGGTCGGTGAACCGGGCTTCGACGCGGCCGTCGCCGAGCACGTCGTAGCCGGTCAGCGCGGCGCCGGTACGCACGGTGAGCCCGGTCAGCAGCAGGTGCCGGAGCACGTGCCGGTCGACCACGGTCCCGGCTCGGCCGGGGCCGAGTTCGCCGATCTTGTTCAGCCGCGGGTCCAGGACGAGCCGCTCGGCGTAGGCGTCGCCGACGACCGCGTCCAGCAGCGGGTGCCACCGGGGCGGCAGGCAGCCTCGCAGCGCCGTCAGCCCGTGCTCGTCCAGGACGAGCCGGTAGCCCTGGAACCGGGCGGTGATCGCCGGGTCGCGCTCGTGGACGTCGGCGTCGATCCCGGCCTGGCGCAGGCCCTGCGCCAGGCACAGCCCGCCCAGCCCGGCGCCGGCGATGGACACTCGCATCACGCACCTCCTCATACGAACTTAGTTCGTCTCCTACGAACTAAGTTCTACCACGCGAACTAAGTTCGTTCCCAGGTATGGTGACCGGCATGCCCTCCGGCCCCCGGCAACGCCGAGCAGCCCGCCACGCCGGTGCGGCCCCGGCGTCCACCAAGAAGCCGATCACGGTCGACCGGATCACGGACGCGGCCCTGCAGGTGGTGGCGACCGAGGGCTACGACGCGCTGACGATCCGCCGGGTCGCCGCGGTGCTGGGCACCGGGCCGTCATCGCTGTACGCGCACATCGTCACCAAGGACGACATCGACGACCTGCTCGTCGGCCGGCTCTGTGCCGAGCTCGTGCTGCCCGAACCGGACCCGGCCAGGTGGCGGACGCAGATCCTCGAGGCGTACAGGCAGATCCGTGACCAGTACTCGAAGTACCCGGGGGTTTCGCGCGCGGCGCTGGGGACGGTCCCGACCAACCTCGACGCGTTGCGGGTCCGCGAAGGGCTCTTCGCGATCCTGCTCGCCGGCGGGATCGAACCGCAGACCGCGGCGTGGGCTCTGGACGCGTTGTCCCTGTACGTCAGTGCGTACGCGTTGGAGCAGTCGCTGGTCCAGCAGCGGCGCAACCACCCGGACGACGAATGGGTCGTCAGCCGCGAGGAGTTGCAGAGCCGGTTCGCCGCGCTGCCGGCGGAGGAGTTCCCGCAGACCCGGCGTCACGCGGCGGAGCTGACATCGGGGAGCGGCCACGACCGGTTCGAGTTCACGCTCGGCTTGATGATCGACAACCTTGCCCGGCGGTCCGGATAGCCGGCACGAAAGGGCGGTCCGCTCGGCCCTGTGCCGATCCACCCATCCCGGAGACAATCACGGCAGACCGACGTCCGGGGAGGAGCCGATGCGCGATCGCCGCCGTGACCACCACACGACCGCCGGGCCGCCTGTCCCGGTGACGCGCCCCGCTGCTCCGCGAGCCGAGCTCTTGCTGAACCTCCAGCGGACGGCGGGCAACCGGGCGGCCGGCATCGTCGTGCAGCGCGGGTGGGCGAAGGACAATGCGGACGGCGTCGCCGCGCAGATGAACGGTGACGACTGGAACCGGGACGGCGGTCCCTGGTGGCTGCTCAACGGCCACAACCCGGAGGGGATCGTCGCCATCCTGCGGCAGCTCGGCGCGGCCCGGGCCAAGCTGGCCGCGCACCCCGTCGACGGAACCCGGTACGACAAGCCGCGGCTCGACCTGGCGATGGCCGTGGCGGCGAGGAAGGACGCCTCGGCGAGCGAGGTGACCGGCATGGACGCCCTCCGCAACGCTACGGCGGGCCGGATCACCTACACCGAATGCTGGACGGCGCTGCTCGCGCTGTCGAAAAGCGCGCGCACCGGGCTCTACAAGCGCATGAGCCAGGGCGAGCTCGCGAGCCTGCTCAAACGCGTCAACGAGGCTCCGTTCCCGAAACAGCCCGCGCTGGAGGCCGAGCTTTCGCCGCTCATCGGGCCGTCGGCCGCTGATCTGAAGCTGGAGTTCGTTCCCGACGCGTCGACGGTGACCGAGCACGGCCTCCTGCAGCCGATGGGTGAGCTGAGGGTCTTCGTGAAGGAGAAGCTGACGAAGACCGTGCCCGCCCGTGGCGGTCCGCCGGAGTCGAAGAAGGACGAGGAGAACCCCGGCCACACCTTCAACCCGACGACGGCCGGGACGTTCACCCTGGGCGAGGGCAGCCCGGTCGTGGGTGACTCGTGGAAGTTCTCGCAGCTCGCGAACGGCACTCCGGTCAAGGACACCGGAACCGACGTCCTGTTCCAGCGCGACGGCAAGTGGATCTCGGTGACGAAGCTGAAGACCAAGCTCACCCGAGCCCAGGTCCTGTTCGCGACGACGAGGGTGCTCGCGCTCCGGGAACTGGCCGACGACCGGAGCAAGGCCGCGCAGGTGACCACGGAGATCGAGCAGGCCAAGGCGGGCGGCCCGGTCCGGCCGCTGCCGGACACGTGGATCCTCAACGACTTCGGCAAGGAGGGCTTCCGGCTCACCGGCACGAAGGGCGACATCATCCACACGACACCGGAGACCGACGACGCCGCCAGGGCGCTGGAAGCGGGCGACCTGGTCATGTCCCACGGATGCATCCACATCCTGGCCGGTGACCGGAAAGAGCTCGTCGAGGAAGGCATTTTGCGTGGCGGGGTGACGATCACGGTGCACCCGTACGACCCGGCCAAGCTGCCGCTCTGGGGCAAGAAGCCTTGACACGGCGGAAAACCGCTGCCGCGAACCCGCGTTGTGCCGGTACGGCCGCGCGAGGGACGACCTCCGCGAGTTCCGCCTCGACCGGACGGAACCGGCCGTAGCGGTCGCCGAGCCCCGCGCGATCGACGGAAATCGTCACCGCTCATACGGCAGGCGTGTCGACAAGGCGCTGCTCGGCGCGAAACAAGATGTAGATGAGCCTGCCCGACAGCGCCGCTCCTGCAGGTGGATTGCAGGCGGCCTGCAGGCCGGACCGCTTAGAACGGCAGACACCGATTCCGGTCGGAAAAGCGGCCGGATCCTCATCGACGGAGACGCCTTGCCGAACAACGACGACCTCGCGGCGCGTCTGGTGCACGACGCGGTGCGCGGCAACCCATCCAGCTGGCAGGAAATCGTGCGGCGCTACACCCCGCTGGTGCAGTCGGTGTGCCGCCGCCACGGCTTGGCCGCCGCGGATGCCGACGACGTCGCCGGCGTGGTCTGGCTGCGGCTGGTGACCCACCTCGCCGACCTGCGCACGCCCGCCGCGCTGCCCGGCTGGTTGTCCGTCACCACCCAGCGGGAATGCCTCGCCCTGCTGCGCCACCACGCTCGTCAGACCAGCCACGAAGGGGACGTCGCCGACACCCGGCCGCAGCCCGACGCACGGCTTCTGCAGCTGGAACGGCGAACCGTACTGCAGCAAGCCATCGCGACGCTGCCGGAGCGGGATCAGCACCTGCTGTCGATGCTCTTCTGCGACCCGCCCACCCCCTACACCCGGATCAGCACGACGCTGCGGATACCCGTCGGCGCCATCGGACCGACTCGGCAACGCTGCCTGGGCCGCCTGCGCCGCCACCCCGCCATCACCGCGCTGCTCACCACAACCGCTGCATAGGTCCGGCATCGGGGACGTGCTCAGCCGGTGAGCAGGGTGATCATGCCGAGCCAGCTCAGGCCGGCCCCTTCGGCGGCAGCGGTGTCGCGGTCCTCAGGGCTGAGTGCGGTGTCGACCATGTGGTCGCTGTCGGGAGAGCCGAAGCGCCGCAACAGGTCGGGCCGAAAGCCCAGCCTGATGGCGTGGTGGTGCACGGCGGCGCGCAGCCGTCCCGCGTCGTGCGGGCGGCCCGCGAGGACCAGGGCGTGGACGCCGGTGTAGAGCACGGCGAGCGTGAAGACGCTGTCCTCCTGGTGGCGGAACCGGGCCAGGGCGCGGCGCAGCGCGTCGATGCCGCGGGCCGCCAGGCCACTCGGGTCGGCGTGCGCGCGCTCGAGGTAGGACAGGGCGAGGGCGAGCTCCGACCAGCCGGCCGACCAGAGCTGTCCGGTTCGCTCGGCCTCCTCGATGGTGTCGATGAGCCCGGCTTCGCCGGCGGCGACGTGTCCGAGACGGATGAGCGCGGCGTTGCGCGTCCTGAGCCCGGCGACCCGGATCCAGTCCAGCCCCAGCCGGGTGCCGATGGTGACCGCCTCGTCGGCGGCGTCGTGTGCGGCCTGGACTTCGCCGGTGGTCTGCCAGAACATGGCGCGGTAGTACTGCAGGCTCGCGTACAGCACACGGTGTTCGTCGTCGGCCGGCTCGCCGATCGCGACCCGGGCTTCCTCGAACATCCGCCGCGCCTCGGCCTCGTCGGCGAAGAGGGCCGCGCTGATCACGCGGGCCAGGTGGGCGCGGGCGCGGTGGGCGTGTGCCGCGTGGGGTGCGGCGCGCAGGGCGGTGTCGATGAGCCGGCGGCCCTCGTCCGAGTGGCCGCCCCGCAGCCAGAACCAGTCGAGCAGGCCGACGGTGCGCAGGGCGTGGTCCGGCTGGTGGGCCAAGTCGTGCGCGATGCCCGCGCGCAGGTTCGGCAGCTCCCGGTCGAGGATCCGCACGGCCCGGCCGCCGTGGCGTTGTCCGCGGACGTCCGCCGTGCACCGGGCGGCCAGGTCGCGCACCCAGATCGCGTGCGCCTCCCGGGTACCGTCCGGATCGGGGTCGATGGCCCGGCAGTAGGCCCGGATGGTCTCCAGCAGCCGGTAGCGGGTGGGGGCCACGGTGGTGTCCGCGCTGACCACCGACCGGGTGACCAACGACGACAACGACTCCAGCGCCGAGCCGGCCGGGCGAACCGCTTCGGCCGCCTCCAGCGGGAATCCGCCCTCGAACGGCCAGAGCCGGAGCAGCAGTTCGCGGTCGTCGTCGGAGAGCAGCTCGACGCTCCAGGCGATCGCCGCCTGCAGCGTGGCGTGCGGGACCAGTGAGCCGCGGGCGACCGGTCCGAGCAGGGCGAACCGGTCGTGCAGGTACCCGGCGATCTCCCCGAGCCCGAGCAGCCGCGCGCGGGCGGCGGCCAGTTCGATGGCCAAGGGCAGGCCGTCCAACGCCGCGCAGACCTGCCGAGCCTGGGCCCGTTCCTCGTCCGAGGGTGTCCAGCCGGGACGCACCGCCCGGATCCGGTCCAGCAGCAGCGTCACCGCCGAGCCGTCCGCGTCGTCGCCGGATCGCAGCGGGAGCGGGTGCACCGTGACGGTGGCCTCGCCGTCGATCCCCAGCGGTTCCCGGCTCGTGGCCAAGACCCGCAGCATGGGGCAGGCGGTGAGCAGTTCGATGGCGAGCTCGGCGGTGGCGTCGACGAGGTGCTCGCAGTTGTCCAGCACGAGCAGCCCGGCCCGGCCGGCGAGCGCGTCGCGCAGGGCGTGCCGAGGCTCATCGGCCACCTGCGCCAGGCCGACGGCGTCGGCGATCGCGTGGACGATCACCTCGGGCCGGCCGACGTCGGCCAACCGGACCAGCCACGGACCGTCGGCGTCGGGCAGCGTGCCGGCGTACTCGACGACCAGCCGCGTCTTACCCACCCCGGCCGGACCCACGAGGGTGACCAGCCGCTGCTCGGCCAGCAGCCGGGCCACGGTGGCCAGCTCACGGTCGCGGCCGAGGAAGGAGGACAGCGGCCGCCCGAAGCGACGCGCCGCGGCCAGGCCGCCGGCCGGTGCTGGCGGGGGTGTCGAGGGCGTTTCGGGCAGCAGCAGCCGAAGGTCCTGGGCCAGCACGAGCCGCTCCAGCCGCTGCAGCTCCGGGCCGGGGTCGACGCCGAGCTCGTCGGCGAGCAGCGCACGCACGCGACGCAGCGCGGCGAGCGCGTCGCCCTGCCGGCCACAGCGGTACAGCCCGAGGATGAGCAGCGCCCACCGTCGCTCGCGGTACGGCGCGGCCCGCACCGCCGCGTCCAGCTCGGCCACCGCACCCGGTGCGTCCCCCGTCGACAGTCGCGCGGCCAGCCGCTCCTCGATCGCCACCTCGCGCAGCTCGACCAGCCGGCCGCGGGCGGCCAGCACATCGGGACCAGCCGGCAGATCCGCGTACGGCTCACCATGCCACCAGGTCAACGCCTCGGTGAACGCGTGCAGCGCCGGTGCGGCGTTGTCCTCGGCGAGCAACCGCCGCCCCCGCTCGACCTGCTGCACGAAACGATCCGCGTCGACGGCCCCCGGCGGCACTCGCAACCGGTATCCCGATCCGGCGCGCTCCAGCAGATCCCGGCCGCCGCTGCCGAAGGCCCCGCGAAGCCGGGAAACGTAGACCTGCAGCGCGGCCGCCGCCCGAGACGGCGGGTCGGCGCCCCACACGGCTTCGACCAGCCGCCCGTCGGAAACCGGTTCCCCCGCGGCCAGCACCAGCGCGGTGAACAGCCGCCGGGGCAGCGGCCCGCCGAGATCCACCCCGGCGCCGCCGGCTTCCACCTCCGTCGGCCCCAACACCCGACAGACCAGCACGTGGCCAGCGTACAACTCCCGGTCAACTCACCTGCGGGACGAGCCGTTCGGCGAGGAAGTCCAGGATCTCGTCTCTGGCGCGCAGCGTGGGGTGTCCGTGCTGGTCGACCAGGTGGGCCGTGACGACGCTGTGGGGACAGCCGACGACCTCACGGAAGAACGAAGGCGGCTCGGGGTTGGCCGTCTCGCCCGGGAGAACGCGTCCGTCGAACGCGTCGCCGAGGAGCGCGCGGTACGCGGCGAACCGTTGGCCCGTGCACCACCGGTCGTTGTCGAACCGGTAAGCGAGGACCTTCAGCCCGTCACGTTCGATGCGCTCGCGCACCAGTGCGGCGTCCTCGTCGCCGATCTCCAGCCCGGCGGGGTCGTCCAGGGGCAGCGAGGGATGGTTGACGACCGGCGCGATGACGGCCGGCTCGAGTGCCATGGTGAGCGCGAAGTTGCCGGTGAAGCACAGCCCGATCGCGCCCACGCCGGGCCCGCCGCACTCGGCCATCGCCGTCCTGGCCAGCCCTCGGAGCCAGACCGTGATCGGGCTGGTGCCGCCACCGGCGAACGCGCGGAACTCGGCGCTGACGCAGGCGCGGCGGACGATCTTCTCCCCGTCGGCGGCGGTGGGGAAGGCGCCGTCGACACCGAACAGCGACGGCAAGTAGACCGTGAAGCCCGCGTCCCGGATCCAGCGAGCCAGCCGGACGACGTCCGGGCTGATGCCGGGCATCTCCGGCATCAGCACGACGGCCGGCCCGGACCCGCCGACGTGGACGGTCTTGCTGACACCTCCGATGTCGATCAGCCGTTTCGAGAAGTCCGCGAGAGCGTCGTCCGCTTGCGGTTCGGTGCTCGCCATGGCGCCATCGTCGGACCGGAGTGGCCGGTCCGACCAGTGGCGGGATCGCCAGGTGTCCGGGTAATCTCGCCACCATGGTGGCTCCGCTCCGCGTCGGGGTGCTCGCCTATCCGGGCTGCTTCGCATCGGAAATCTTCGGAGTTCCGGACCTTCTCACCATGGCCTCGCACATCGCGGCCCCCCGCGCGACCGGGGATCCGCCGTACGACGTGTCGATCTTGTCGCCGCGGCGGCGCGTGGTCGCCTCCGGCGGCGCGGTGATCACGGTCGTGCCGGTACGACAGGTCGACGTCCTCGTCGTACCCGGGTTCGAGCTGTACCCCCGGCTCGACCTGGACGCGACACTCGCGTCGCTCGGGCCGGAAGTCGAAACCATCCGCTCCGGCGCGCGATCGGGAGTCGCGCTGGTTTCGGTCTGTGTCGGCGCGTTCCTGCTCGCGGAGGCCGGCCTGCTCGACGGGCGGCAGTCGACGACCTCGTGGCTCTTCGCCGACCGGCTGGCGGACCGGTGCGCCGGCACCGACGTCAGACCGGAGAGGCTGGTGGTCACCGACCGGGGGGTGACCACGACCGGCGCGTTCAGCGCGATGTACGACTTCGCCCTCGGCCTCATCCGCGAGCACCACGGCAGCCGCGTCGCCCGCGCCACCGCGCGTGTCGCGCTCGTCGACGACGCGCGACCCAGCCAGGCTCCGTACGTCGACCGGGACCTGTTGCCCGCCAACGGCAGCCGGTTCTCCCAAGGCGTCAAACGCCGGCTGGCTCAGAACCTGCGCGAGCGGTACGACCTCGGCCTGCTCGCGGCAACGTTCAACGTCAGCACGCGAACGCTCCTGCGGCGGTTCCGCGCCGAGACGGGCCAGACCCCGCTCGAATACCTGCAGGCGGAACGGGTGCGCAGGGCGAAACACCTGCTCGAGACCACCGACCGGACGGTAGCCGGCATCGCCGCCGACGTCGGCTATCGCGACCCCGGGACGTTCAGCGCCCTCTTCACCCGCCTGGCGGGACACCGGCCCCGCGACTACCGCGCGACGTTCGGCACGCCCGCCGGACCCGTCTCCTGACGAAGCGATCAAGGTGCCGTGGATGACCGGCCCGGCGCACCACTCACGACCGCCCGGGGCGTTCGCCTTCCGATGGACACGGCGACGGCCGCGCCGGCCAGGCAGATCATGGACGTGATCAGGAAGATCGCGTGGTATTCCCTCAGCAGCGCCTCGCGGACCGCGCCGAGGTAGTCGGCGAGTGCCCGGTCGTAGGCCGGCGCGGACGGGAACAGGATCCGGATCGGGGGGTTCAGCGACGCGGTCAACGTGTGGAAGTAGTGCAGGCCGAAGGCGGACACGGCGGCGACGCCGACCAGCATTCCGGTCATCCGGGCGACCACGACCGCGGCCGATGCGACGCCGTGCTGGGCGCGCGGCACGGCACGCAGCGCCACGGTCGACAGCGGGGCGATGACCAGGCCGAGCCCCAGTCCGGCCAGTGCCAGGTCGACGTCGAGGCGCGGCAGCCCCAGCACGGACTCGGCCGCGAGAACGTCGGCGGGCCAGTGGGACATCAGCAGGTAGCCGCCGGCGGCGATCAGCATTCCGGCACCGGCGATCCAGCGTTCGCCGATCCGCGTGGCGAGCAGGCCGCCGAGCAGCGCGCCGACCGGCAGCGCGACCAGGAACCTCAGGAGGAGCTCGACGCTGCCGCCGTCGTCGCGGCCGAGCAGGGTCTGCGCGAACAAGTCGACGTCGACCAGCGTGATCATCAACGCCGCCCCCGCGGCGACGCTCGTCCCGAGCGAGGTGAGGAACGGCCGCAGGGACACGTTCGCGGTGTCGATGAGGCGGACCCCGGCGCGCGACTCCCACCAGAGGAACGCGACCAGGCTGACGCCGGCGCCGATCAGGAACGGCACTCCCCACGTCGGCAGCACCTGCTCGCGCGGGTTCGGGTTGTCCAGGCCGATGACGAGCAACGCCAGCGTGAGCGCCAGCAGCAGGACGCCACCGAGGTCCACGCGCGGCCGCTCGGCGGGTTTCCCGCCACGCACGGAAACCTGCACCGCGACGGCGGCCAGCACGGTCAGCGGGACGTTCACCCAGAACACGCCGCGCCAGCCGGTCACGGCGGCCAGCCCGATGCCGTAGAGCGGCCCGAGCACACTGCCGAGCTCCTGCGCGGCACCGACCGCCCCCAGCACGGCGGAGCGGCGGTTCCCCGGCCACAGATCCGCGGCCAGCGCGAGGGTCACCGGGAGCAGCGCGCCCCCGGCGGTCCCCTGGACCACCCGGCCCACGACCAGTACCGGCACCGTGCCGGCCAGCGCGGTGACGACCGACCCGGCGAGGAAACCGCCGAGGCAGGCCTGCAGCAGCAGCTTGCGGCCGAACCGGTCGGACAACTGGCCGAGCAGCGGCATCGCGGCCACGTAGCCGAGCAGGTAGCCGGTGATGACCGGGGTGACGATCTCCAGCCGGTTCACCGGAACGCTCAGGTCGTCGATGATCTGCCGCAGCAGGCCGACCACGACGTAGGTGTCCAGCGCGCCGAGCAGCACGGCGAGACCGCCGGCACCGACCGCGAGCGCGCGGCCGCCGCGCGAGCCGTCCAGCCCGGTCACGCCGGCGCGGTGACGGTGACCGGCTTGTCCACATCGGACAGCGTGACGTCCACGCCGGCGCCGCCCGGGTACCCCAGCGAAGCCTTGACCGGCAGGTGGCCGCCGTCCTGGCGGAGCCAGAGGGTGGCGTTGGCGTCCGAGGACACCCCTGGCACCAGGGCGGCCAGCGCGTCCTTCGGCACCGTTCCGGTGACGCGGTACGTCGGCGTGCCGGAGATGTCTTCCGTCCCGTCCGTCTTCGGGCCCTGGACCGAGGACAGCACCTTGGGGATGCCTCGCTGCGGGTCGAGGATCGCGGACGGGTCGTAGATCGAAGAGCTCAGCGCCGCGGGGATCCGCTGGAACCCGCCGGTGGGCCCCTTGATGTACAGCGAGCCGTTCACGAGGACGAACTGGGCGTCGACGACCTGGCCCATCAGTTCCACCGTGCCGGTGCCCTTCGCGCCACCGCCGTCGGCCTTGGTCAGGTCACCGTCGAGGCTGTGCACGCTGAGGCCCGGCACGGTGCCGTTGACCTTCAGCGCGAAGTGCGTGCTGGTGACGCCGCCCGCGGCAGCCGCGCTGTCCTTGAGCAGGGCACCGGCTTCGGGCAGCGACGCGTCGCCGCTCGAGGAGCAGCCAGTCACGACCGCCGCGCTCAGGGCCACCAACGCGAGCAGGGTGCGCCGCAGAATCATGCGCCCACCCTAGATCAGGAGCCACACCTCAGCACGAACCGCCACTTCGGCTCGGCGAGATCCGGCCGGCCCGGTGAGCGCGCGTGTCGACTGCTACATCGGGAAGACCGCCCGAAAGGCACCCGAAATCGGTTCGAGGTCCGCGACGAGGCAGTCAAGCTCCTCGGGGCTCAACGCGTTGTAAGGCGCCTCGGCAAGCCGATCGGTCAGCGCTTCGACCCGCTCCTTCGTGGCCCGCCCCGCCGCAGTCAACCAACCATCGGTCCCGACGAGACCACGATCCCTCATCCCGTCGATGACCCCGGTCAGCTGCGCGGCAGGCAGGTGCCAAACCCGGCCGAAGTCCTTCGCCGCCATCCCGGCCGACAACGCGTGGAGCACATGAGCTTCCGTCCCACCGACACCCTCGACCAGCAACGCGGCGGTGTGCCCGTCGCCGCGGTGCTCGCGCAGCAACGTGGCCGCGTGCCACAGCCGGGCCACCGGCTCCTGCGGCACCGGGAGCGCGCGCAAAGCTGCGAACAGGGGGCGCCCCTCGACCGACGCGCTCGTCGCCGCCTTCAGCAGAAGGTCGGCGGCACGGGCGACGCGCGGGTCGTCGGCGCCTTCGCCGAGGATCCGGCGGATGCCTGCGACACAGCCCCTCTCGCGGGCGGCCACTGCCGCCTCGGGGGTGGTCAGCTCCCAGACCCGCGGGAGGTGGCGGGCCACCTCGCCCGGGGCGAAGTTGTAGAACACCGCGTGGACCACCTCGGCGGGCACCGTCGGCCCGAACGGCGCGGCGCGGCCGGCGAAGTACGCGTCCCACGGGTTGCGCAGGCCCAGTGCCATCAACGCGTCGTCCGACTCGTCGGCGAAGTAGGGCGTCAGGCCGATGGGCTCGACCAGGTCGTACATGCGGCGGGCGACGGGTTCGGGCATCTCATCCCCTGGGGGTTCCGGCGGCGCTCCCTCGTGGCGGCCGCTCACCTCCTCCACGAACGGCACACCCCCGATCCGACAGCAGCTGCTCGAGCAGTTCTTCCACGGCACCCGCGTGGTGGCTCCTGAGCTCGGCGTAGATGTCCAACGCCCGGTTCGCGTGGTTCCGGCTCGCGACGCGGTCGCCGAGAACGTGCTGGAGCCGGGCGATCCCGTGGTGCGCGTGCGCCTGTTCGAGGGGCAAGCCGACCTCGCGAGCGAGCCCGAGCACCTGCCGGAACCGCTCGAGCGCGCGGTGCGGGTCGGGGTCGGCCGCCGCCATCCGGTTCAGGATCTCCGCTTCGAGGCCGCGGTCCCCGGCGACGCGGGCCAGCTCCAGCGCGCGGGTGTAGCAGTCGTGCGCGTCGTCGTGGTCGCCTTGTGCCTGGTACAGGTCGGCGAGGCTGGTCAACGTGACCCCGCCGAGTCCCGCGGACTTCAGCTCCTTCGCGATTTCGATGCCGCGGCGCAGGTGCTCGATCGCGTCGTCGTGGCGGCCGAGCTTGCGGTAGCAGTCACCCAGGTTGTTGAGGGCGATGCCGTACGTCGACCGGCCCGCCAAGAGCCGGCTGACGTCGAGAGCGCGGGTGAAGTGCGCCAGTGCCGTCTCGTGGTCACCGCGGTCGTCGTGGATCAGCCCGAGGTTGGTGTTGGCCGCGTAGGCCACGAGCGGGTCGTCGTGGGCGTGCTCGAGGGCGCGGCGTAGTTCACCGAGCGCTTCGCCGGGCTGGCCGAGGCGGATCAGCGCGAACCCGCGGCTGCAGAGCGCGTGGGCTTCGTCGACGGAGCCGGGTTCCGCCGCGTCGCGGGCCGCGGTGTGCAGCGCCAGGCCTTCCTGGTAGTGGCTGCCGCTGTCGAGGTACCGGTACAGCGTCGTGGACAGGTGCGTGACCGCCCTCGTCCGGCCGAGGGCGGCCGCCTGCCGGGCCGCGGCGACCAGGTTCTCGCGCTCGGCGTCGAGCCAGGCGAGGGCCGCGTGGACATCCGGCAGCGCGACCGCGGGCCCGGTGGGGGAGGGGATCGGTGGCCGGCGGTGCCGCTCGCCCGGCGAAAACCGGTCCGCGGCAACGGAAGCCACGTAGCAGTAGTGGCCGAACAGGCGCTCCGGCGCGTCCTGCCGCTCGGCTTCCGTCGTGTGGGTGTGCGCCAGTTCGGTGGCGTAGAGGCGGGTGAGGTCGTGCATGCGGTAGCGGCCCGGACGGTGTTGCTCGACCAGGCTGGCCGTCTCGAGGACGGTGAGAGCGCGACGGGCGGCCGCGCGGGGCAACCCGGTGAGCGCGGAGACCGCCGGCAGCGCGATGTCGGGTCCGGGCGCGAGGCTGAGCAACCGGAACGCGGTCGCGGCCCCGGGGTCGAGCACGCGGGTCGAGGCGGAGAACACCGTGCGGAGGTTCCACGGCAGCTCGCCGGTGTCGAGCGCGTCCAGCCGGTCGGCGGGCACGCGCAGTTCGGCGGAGAACGCGGCGAGCGGGAAGTCCGGGCGGGACGCGGCCCGGGCGGCGACGATGCGCAGGGCCAGGGGCAGGCCCGCGCAGTGTTCGAGCAGTTCGTCCGCGGCGCGCGGGTCGGCGGCCACCCGGTCCGCGCCGAGGTGACGGACGAGGATCTCGCGTGCTTCTCCGGCGGTGAGGACGTCCAAAGGCAGCGCTCGCGCGCCGTGCGTGGCCAGCAGGCCGCCCATCCGGTGCCGGCTGGTGATCAGCACCGTGCCGGCCGACCCGCCGGGCAGCAGGGGAGTGACCTGTGCGGTGTCCCGGGCGTTGTCGAGCACGACGAGCATCCGCCGGTCGGCCACCAGGCTCCGGTACAACGCGGCCCGGGCGTCGACGTCCGCCGGGATCGCGGCGGACGGCACGCCGAGCGCGGTCAGGAATCCGTGCAGTGCCGCCTCGGCCGGGACGACGTCCGCCGCCGGGTCGAAGCCGCGCAGGTTCACGAACAGCTGGCCGTCGGGGAACTCGGCGAGGCGCTCGTAGGCCCACCGCAGCGCCAGCCCGGTCTTCCCGACCCCACCGCCACCGGACAGCACCCACGTGACGGCCGTCGAGCCGGGCCGGCCGAGCGCGGCGAGTTCGCGTGCGCGGCCGACGAAGGCGGCCGGAGCGGCGGGCAGCTGGCGGGGCGTGACCCGCGGCGACGCCGGCCGTGCTCGCGCGGGGACGTCGAGTTCGGGAGCCGCGGACAGGATCTGCCGGTGCAGCTGCCGCAGGGGACCGCCGGGGTCGGTGCCCAGCTCGTCGGCCAGCCGCAGCCGGACACCCTGGTAGTGCGCCAAAGCCTCGGCCGGGCGGCCACCGCGGTAGAGCGCGAGCATCAGCTGTCCGGCCGCTCGTTCGTCGAGCGGGTCCCGTTCCGCCTGCGCGGCCAGCGCCGGGACGAGGCCGTCGTGCTGCCCGAGGCGCAGCGCGAGGTCGTGGCGATCCAGCTCCGCGGCCCTTCGCAGCTGCCGCAACCGGTCCCGCAGCGCACACATCCACGGCGTGTCCACGACCGCCACCGGCTCGCCGCGCCAAGCGTCGAGCGCGGCGGTGAACAGTTCCAAGGCACGGTCGGTCTCGCCACAGCCACGCGCCGCGGCGAGGTCGTGTTCGAACCGGTGCAGGTCCACGGTCAGCGGATCGGCGGTCAGCACGTACCCGCCGGGCCGCCGGCCGATGGTCACGTCCCCGGCGGGCGCCAGGATGCCACGCAGACGGGACACGTAGCCGTACAACGCTTCCCGCGGGTGCCGCGGCAGACGTCCGCCCCAGACGCGGTCGGCGAGCTCGTCGACGGAGACCGGCCGGTCGAGATCGGCGAGCAACGCCACCAGCACCGCCCGCTGCCGGGCGAACCCGGCGCTCACCGGCTGCCCGCCGACGCGGAGCTCGAGACCGCGCAGCAGACGGAACTCCACCGGCATGGCGCCCCTCGTCAGATGGCCTGTACCTGCGACTTCAAGGTTTCTCACCAGACTCCCACACAGAGCCGGACGTGACCATCGGACCCACGACGAGAGGGGATCCGATGATCGGACAGCTGGAGCTCGAAGCCGCCGCCCGGCTCGCCGCCGAACGCGAGCGGGAAAGCGCGGAACGCCGAACCGAAGACGAGCACCCCGCCGGCGATTGAGACGTCCGTCCCGTTGCTCCATCCGGCGTTTCGTGGCTTGCGCGTGCGGAGTGGCTCGCCGTCGGCGCTGTGACCTGCGGTAAGCCGCCTTCCGTGGCGGGGAAAGCCGCCCGTTCGGCTTTTCTGTTGCGCGATCCGGGATTTCGTGTCTTCCACGGCACGTGGATAGCTTCCCATTCATGGAATGGAGCTTTCGCACCGCAGAAGAACTCATTGCCGCAATGCGGGCCGGCGCGGTCACCTCAGCGGAACTGACCGACGAGGCGATCGCCCGCATCGAGCGTGAAGACAAGACGGTCAACGCGATCTGCGTGCCCGACTTCGACCGCGCACGCGCCGCCGCCCGCCGGGCCGACCAAGCCCGTGCGCGGGGCGAAGACCGGCCGCTGCTCGGCGTTCCGGTGACGGTCAAGGAGTCCTACGACATCGCCGGGCTGCCCACGACCTGGGGCATGCCGCCGCACCGCGACCACGTGCCGGCCGAGGACGCGGTCCAGGTGTCGCGGCTCAAGGCCGCGGGCGCGGTGGTGCTCGGCAAGACCAACGTCCCGTTGGGACTGCAGGACATCCAGAGCTTCAACGACATCTACGGCACCACCGTCAACCCGTGGGACCACGCGCGCACGTCGGGCGGATCCTCCGGCGGGTCGGCGGCGGCGCTGGCGTCCGGGTTCGGCGCGCTGTCCATCGGCTCCGACATCGCCGGCTCGTTGCGCACCCCCGCGCACTTCTGCGGCGTCTACGCGCACAAGCCGACCCTCGGGCTCGCGGCCGCCCGCGGCATGGTCGCGCCGTCCGAGCCGGCCTTTCCGGTCGACCTCGACCTCGCCGTCGTCGGTCCGATGGCGCGCACCGCCCGCGACCTCGGCCTCCTGCTCGACGTCATGGCCGGGCCGGATCCGTTGACGCACGGCGTGGCCCACCGGTTGGCCCTGCCGCCCGCCCGCCACGAACGGCTGGGCGACTTCCGGGTGCTGGTCATCGAGGAGCACCCGCTCATCGCGACCGCGGCCGCCGTGCGGGCGGGGGTGAACCGGGTGGCCGACGCGCTCGCCGAGGGCGGCGCCCGCGTCGCACGGCACAGTTCGCTGCTGCCCGATCTCACCGAAGCCGCGACGGTCTACATGCAACTGCTGATTTCCGGCTCCGTGGCGCGGTTTCCCCTCGGCTCTCCCGACCGACCGAGCGCGGACGACGAGAGCCTCGACGCCGTGCGGTTGCGCGCCTTGGCGTTCAGCCACCGCGACTGGCTGGAGGCGAACAACCGCCGCGAGGTCCACCGCCACGGCTGGCGGCAGCTGTTCGCCGAGTTCGACGCGGTGGTCTGCCCCAGCACGCCGACGCCCGCGTTCCCGCACGACCACACCCCGAATCCGATGCGGCGGCGCATCGACATCGACGGCGTCGGGTACCCGTACTTCGACCAGCTCGTCTGGGCCGGCTTGGCGACCATGCCCGGTTTGCCCGCCACCGCCGTCCCCGCGGGCCGGTCCCCGGAGGACCTGCCGGTCGGGGTGCAGCTCATCGGTCCGATGTTCGAGGACCGCACCCCGCTGCGGCTCGCCGAACTGCTCGAGCGGCGGATCGGCGGCTTCCGGGCGCCGAAGTAGGACAGGCGTTGTCGAGAAGCGGAGAATTCGACGATTTCGACGACTGGTCCGATTCGGTGAATTCGGCTGCGTGGAGCACTGATCGTCTTGCATTCACAAACTCGACTTAACACTGAGTGAGCCCTTACGGCGAGTGGAGCAGCGCGCGTAGGCCAGAGGCTAAAAGAGTGACGCGGATCACTCGTATGGGTGTTGATCGCCCCCATTGTGAGCTGGCAGTCATTTTCTCTACAGTGTCCCGCGTGACTCTCGGGAATGAGTCACTCACTCCACTCCCACCGGTTCGGTTCACGAACCGTTACTTTTTTCAAGGAGCAGTCCTTGCTTGCAAACGCCATGAGCAGTGGCCGGGGTCGTACTCGTCGCGCCGTGCTCGGGCTCGCCCTCACCGTCGCAGCCGCCACGGCCCTGACCGGCTGCAGTGCACTCGGCTCGGACAACCCCAGCACCCCGTCCAGCGGAGGCGGCCTGGAAAAGACGAAGATCAAGGTCGCGATCCTGCCCACCGTCGACACCGTCCCGCTGTGGCTCGCCCAGGACAGCGGCTACTTCAAGGACGAAGGCCTCGAGGTCGAGGCCGTCGTGGCCGCGAGCGGCCAGGCGGCGATGACGAAGGCGATTTCCGGCGAAACCGACATCGCGATCTCGAGCTACATGCCTTTCTTCGTCGCGAAGAACACGGGCTCGGCCGACCTCGAGCTCGTCGCGGACGCGACTTCGATCAGCCCGAAGTCGATCGCGATCGTCACGGTGCCGAACTCGCCGGTCAAGACGGTCAACGACCTCGCCAACCGGCGGATCGCGATGACCGCCCGGAACACGGCCAGCGACCTGCTGGTCAAGTCCATCATGAAGGACCACGGCCTCGACCCGACCAAGGTGAACTGGGTCCAGATCCCGTTCCCGAACGTCGCGGCGGCGCTGCAGCAGGGCCAGGTCGACGCGGCTCTGCTGCCCGAGCCCTTCATCTCGCAGGCCGCCAAGGCCGCCGGCGCGATCCCGCTGATCGACGTGAACACCGGTGCCACGCAGGACTTCCCGCTGTCGGGCTACGGCGCGAACCGGAAGTGGGTGCAGGCGAACCCGAAGACCCTGGCCGCGTTCCAGCGCGCGCTGCAGCGAGCCACCAGCGAGACGAACAAGGACCGGTCCAAGATCGAGCCGCTGCTGGTCAAGTACGCCAAGATCGACGAGGACACCGCCAAGCTGCTCACCCTGCCCAGCTTCGGTGTCAAGCTGGATCCCCGGCGCCTCCAGCGGGTGCCCGACCTGATGCTCCAGATGGGCGCGATCACGTCCTCTGTGGACGCCGCGTCGATGATCGCCCCGCAGGCGACCAGCTGACGCAGCGGAAACGCTCCTCGATCGAGCCGGCCGGGCCGGCGACCTCGCGGTCGCCGGCCCGGCCGCGTTTCGCGGCTAGTACAGCGACTTTTCCGACGAGGTGACGCGGATGTGCACCAGCGTCGGGCGCTGATCGGCCAAGGCGGCGGTCAGGCCCGGGACCAGACCCGACGGCTCGGTGATCGTCATGCTCTGGCAGCCCATGCTCGCCGCCAGCGCCGCGAAGTCGATGCCGCCCAGTTCGGTGCCCGGCAGCTTGCCGCCGCCGATCGAATCGCCGAAGATGCGGACCGCCGCGTACTCCGTGTTGTCGAGGATCAGGATGGTCACCGGCAGTTCCTGGCGCGCGGCCGTCCACAGTGCCTGGATGCCGTACATGCTGGACCCGTCGCCGACGACGCCGATGACTTTGCGGTCCGGGCGGGCGAGCGCCGCGCCGACCGCGCCCGGGACGCCGTAGCCGAGCGTGCCGCTGGCGACCGTCAGGAAACCCGTGTCGGTCGCGGTGATCGGCAGGTGGTCGTGCAGGACGCCGCGGTGGCTGGGTGCCTCCTCGACGACGATCGCGTTGTCCGGCAACAGGTCCGCGAGCGTCGAGTAGACGAATCCGCCGGTGAGCGTTTCCCCGCTCGGCTTTTCGGGCCGGTTGCGCGGCGCCGGCGCGGGTCGCTCGCTTCGGCCGACCGCGTTCAGCAGAGCGCGGATGCCCAGCTTCGGCGTCGCGCGGATGCCGGTGCCTTCGAAAACCCGGGCGAGGATCTGCTCGTCGTCGTTGACGATGAACAGCGGCGGCAGCTCGGCTTCCCCGCGTCCGCGGTCGACGTGGTAGGTGAAGGCGGGCGCGCCGAGCACGACGACGAGGTCGTGGGCCGTGAGCCGGTCGGAGACGGCGCCGCGTTCGGGTTCGAGAAAGCCTTGGAACAGCGGGTGATTCTCGGGGAAGGAGCAGCGCGACGACATCGGCGCGACGTACACGCCGGACTTGAGACGTTCGGCGAGGGCAACGGTTTCCTCGACGGCAGCATCCTGGTCGACGGCGCTTCCGACGACGATCGACGGTCGTTCACTGGCTTCGAGCGCGGCGACGAGTTCGTCGATCGCTTCGGGATCGGGCGCGTAGCCCCGGATGCGCGGGCGGCTGATGATGGGTCGTTCGGTGGTGGCGGTCCAGTCGTCGGCGGGGACGGAGACGAAGACGGGACCGGAGGGCGCCTGCGTCGCGACGTGGTAGGCGCGGGCGAGGGCGGCGGGGACGTCTTCGGCGGTGGCGGGTTCGATGGACCACTTGACGTAGGGCTTCGGGAATTCGGGCGCGTCGATGGCGCCGAGGAAGGGGTCGTGCGGCAGCAGGTTCCGCGTCTGCTGCCCGGCGACGATGATCAAGGGCGTCCGGTTGCGGTAGGCGGTGTAGAGGCTGCCGAGCCCGTGTCCGACGCCGCCGGCGGAGTGCAGGTTGACGAGGACGGCTTGCCGCGTGGCTTGCGAGTAGGCGTCGGCCATCGCCACGACGGCGGACTCCTGCAGGCCGAGGACGTAGTCGAAGTCGTCCGGCCAGTCGGTGAGGAACGGGACTTCGGTGGTGCCGGGGTTGCCGAAGACTGTGGTGAGGCCGAGTTCGCGGAGGAGTTCGCGGGTGGCGTCCAAGACCGTGCGCTTGTTCATGGCGCCAGACTAATGCTTAGTCTTGCGAAGGAAATCCCCCAAAAGGCCGCCCGGGTACCCGGCCACAGTGGACAGAGAGGAAGCGGGCGGCTCCTTTTCCTTGGCGACCGCGGACGCGGAAGCCAGCGTCGCGGCGGCAAGGCTTCCCCAGAGGACGGCCGGCCCGCGAGACGCGAGCGCGGTGATGACCGCGGGGGAGACGGCGAGCCCGAAGCCCGTGGAGAGCTGGAACCGAGCGAGGGCGCGCCCGAGGACGTGGGCCGGTGCGACGGCCGTGACCAGCGCCGTGGCGCTGCCGGCGTAGATGATCTCGCCGAAGGTGCAGACCACCGACACCACGGCGACGGCCGGCGCACCCCACGACGTGGCCGCGAGGAACCCGGCGTAGGACGCGGCGAGCACCACGCCGCCGAGCGCCAGCGCCGTCCGCCGGGCGAAGCGGGCCATCAGGACGGTGACCGGCACCTGCAGGGTGACCACCAGCACCGTGTTCGCCACGAAGATCGCCGCCGGCCACACCGGGGACGCGTGCAGCTGGGTCACCAGGACCAGCGGGAGCGCGATTTCGGGGACGTTGAGGCAGAAGACGTAGACCACGTTGGCGGCCAGCAGCGTACGCAGCCGGGGTGCCGGCCCGTCGTCCTCGGCCGGGGTGGCGGCCGGCCGCGCACGAAGCCGGACCGACCACGCCAAGGCCGCCGCGACGAGGTAAGCGAGCCCGGTGACGACGGCCAACGCGTGCAACGCCGTGGCGCCGCCCGCCAGGCACGCGGTGGCGAGGAGCCCGCCCGCACCCAGGCCGGCGTTGCGCAGGGCGCGGCCTCCCGCGAGCGCGGCGTCGCGGTCCCGTCCGTGGGCGACCGTGGCCACGAGCGCCGCGTGGGCGGCCGGCCACGCCTGGTTGCCGATGCCGAGGAAGAGCGCCGCCGTCGCGAACAGCCCGGCGTGGCCCGCGGGCGTCGCGAGCAGCAGCGCGACACCCAGGACGCGCACCAGCATCGACGCCGCCACGGCCGTGCTGCGCGCGCCCCGGTCCAGCCAGCGGCCGACCGCCGGCACGCACCCCAGGCCGGCGACGACCCCGGCCGTCATGGCGATGCCGGTGGCCGACGCGGACAGCCCCAGCACCGTCACCCCGTAGAGCAGCAGGAACGGCCGCAGCAGGCCGGTGCCGAGCGCGTCCACGACCAGCGCGACGGCGTAGCGGGGGCCGCCGGAAGCCCGGACGAGGGCCTGCGGCCGGATCTTGATCGTCATGCGTCCACGGTGCGTTCGGCCGGTCGGGTCGCCGCGTCGATTGACGAACACCGTCAACCGACGTGGTCGCCGTCGGCCCGACCGGCGAGAATGCGGGAATGACGGTGCGGATCGACATCGGCGGCCTGCCGTCCGGGCGGCTGCGGTTCGCGGCATCCCCGCTGGCCGAGCTGACGGCGATGCTGCACGTCCTGGCCGAGCCCGGGCACCACCCGCAGCTCGCCGGCCGGGCGGCGGACGTCTGGGCCGGGCTGCGGCCGGAACTGGCGGAGCGGCTCCGGGAGGCGGATTTCCTCTGGCGGTCCTCGCGAGCCGACTTCCTGGTTCCCGCCCGGCCGCGGGCGACGCTCGCCGAGGAGCTGGACGACGTCGACCGGATCGACGACGAAACCTACGTGACCGCCGCGCTCATCACGACGTGCGGCAGCAACCGCGTCCACTTCGGAGCCCCGTCCCCGCTGGCCGACGCGACGGCCCGCGACCGCGCCCTGGACCTCGCCCAGGCCCGCGGCGCGCTCCAAGAGGCGTTCGCGGAACGGCTGCTCTCGGACCCGGCGGCCGTGCGGGCGCGAGTGCGCGACACGCTCGAACAGTGCGCCGAAGCGTTCTTCGACGCCGCTTGGCCGGGCGTCGCCGGGCAACTCGCCGCCGACCTGCGCCGGAAGACCGACCTGCTGAACCGCCAGGGCGTCGAGGCGGCGCTCGCGTCGATCTCCGGCGCCATCACGCTGTCACCGGACGGCGAGTGCATCATCGTGGACAAGCTGCAGGACAACGCGACGACCGCCCGCGGCACCGGCGTCACGTTCCTCCCGAGCGTGTTCGGGCGCCCGCACCTGGTGGCGGTGCACGCGCCCGGGTGGCAGCCGGTGGTGCAGTACCCGATCGCCGGGTCCGAGCCGGTGTCGCTGGAGACGGTGACGTCCCGGCTGGAGGCGCTGGCACACCCGGTCCGGCTGCGGCTGCTGCGCACCTTGGCCCGAGGTCCGCACACGACGGGCGAGCTGGCCCACGCGTGGGCGCTTACGCCACCGGAGGTTTCCCGCCATCTGGCGGTGCTGCGCCGCGCGGGTCTGCTCACGGCCCGGCGGCAGGGCCGGTACGTCCGGTACACCGTCAACCTGCCCGATCTGACGGCGCTGGGGTCGGATCTGGTGGCGGCGGTGTTGCGTTGAGCAGCTGGTGTTCGGCTAGGTCCCCAGGCTCGTCTTGATCGCCGTCTCGGCGGCCGTCATCGCGAGCTTGCCGGCCATGGTCATGGCCCACTGGCCGGCCTTCTTCAGGTGGGCCGCCACACCCTTCTCGTCGCCGATGCGGGCCTGCTGCTCAGCGGTGGCGAGCTCGGCCACCGACTCCCGTTGGGCGTCGGTGGTCGCCCAGGATTCGAGGGCCTCGCGGAGCTCGGCCAGGGACTCGGCCAGCGAACGCAGCTCGGTGACCGTCCTGGTCGTCTCCGTGGACGTGATCGTGGTGTCGCCCGAAGTCGTGGTGGTCCGGTCGCCGACGTGGACGTGGGCGTGACCTGCCGAGACCGGGCCCTCCACGTTTCCGCCCACGCTGATGTTGCTGGTTTCGTCGTGCTTCATGACGTGTCCTCCGTAGGCGTTCTGCGTGACGTTCAAGGCACCGACGTTCCGGTAGTACTCCTTCAGCCGGTCAATCTCCTCGTACAGCCGTTTCGCGCTCTTCCACCGGCGGGTGGTCGCCTGCAGCAGCATTTCGCCGTTCGAGGTCTGGTACTGCGGGGTCAGCATGCCGAGCAGCGCGTAGCGCCGGGCCAGGTCGCTGCTGTCGGCCCAGTGCGTCCGGGCCGTCCGGATCTGCAGCTGGCACTCGTCCCAGTTCTGCCGCTCGAGCGCGTGCTCGGCGTGTGCCCAGGCCTGCCAGCCCTTGAAGTGCGCGAGCTCCATCGCCCGTGCCCCTTGGACCTGGGCAGGCAGCGCCGTCGCCGCCGCGCGCTTGCCCCACGCTTCGTAGAGAACTACCGCGTCGTCGACGTAGACCAGCGCTTCGCCGATGTTGTCGGCCTGCATCTGGCCGAAGAACGAGACGAACCGGATCATGATGTCGGTGTAGGCGAACTGGTCGGTGAGCTCGCGCAGCAGGTCGCCGATCGTGTTCTGGGCCCGCGGGTCGGCGTCGGCCGCGCTTTCCAGGTCGTCCTTGAGCACCCCGTACTTCGAGCGGGCTTCCTCGAACCATTCTTTCGCCGTCTCGTACTTGCCGCGCTGCATGGCGGCGACGCCGTCGAAGAACTCGATCTTGGTGATGGTCAGCGCCCCGGTGACGCGGCCGAGCTCGCTCTGCGGCAAGGAGCTGTCGAACAGCTCGCCGTAGCACTCCGACGCCTGCTCGAGGTGGACCTTCCCCTCGACGAGGTTGCCGCCGAGGATCAGCTCCTCGGCCTTGTTCTGGCAGATCTGCCCCTGGATCAACAGGATCAGCCCGGTCGCCGCGTCGGCCGCCGCGGCGAGGCGCTCCGTGAACGGCTCGCTCGTGCCAGGACGTTCGAGCTGCTTCTGCACGACCTCCCGCATCACCTGGTTCAGCTTGATGACCTCGTCGAAGAGGTCGCGGGACTCGGCGAACTCGTGGTGCGCGGCGCGCTCGCCCGCCATCGCGGTGAGCCGGGACTCCAGCTCCACCTCGGTGTCGTAGTACCGCTCGAACTCCTCCGGGGACAGCTCGGCGGCGAGCTCGTAGCGTTCGAGCTCGCTCCCCAGCGCGGAAACGGGCACCGGCTCGGTCACGGCTCACCTCCGGGCAGCGCCTCGACCACGAACGGCGGGCTGTTCGCGCCGCGGTGCACCCAGATGCGCGTCCCGGGCACGGGGGAGTTCTCGATCACCCACTTGTTGAGCGGGCGCCGGACCCACTCCTCGAGCAGCGGGCTGCGGATCTGCCGGGCGCCGAGCGTCGAGCCGGTGCCGGCCAGCCGGGTCGCGACGGCCCGCTCGATCGCCCGCTCGTCGAACACCAGCTCGTAGCCGCGGGCCGCGGCGGACGCCTTCAGCTGGGCCAGGAACTTCGCCACGATCTTGGCGACGACCTCCCGGCGGAGGATGTCGAACACGACGATGCCGCTGCCCAGCCTGCCGAGCAGCTCCGGCCGGCCCAGCTCCTCGGAGAGGTAGGTGGCCACCGCGCCCCGGAAGTGCTCGTGCACCTCGGTGTAGGGCGGCGGCAGGTCGGGCGTGTACCCCGACATCAGCCGCGGCAGGTCGCTCGCGCCGAGGTTGGACGTGAAGATGACGACCGACTGGGAGAAGTGCGCGGTGCGCCCGAGCCCGTCGGTCAGCCTGCCGTCGTCGATGATCTGCAGGAACTTGTCGAAGATCTTCGGGTCGGCCTTCTCGATCTCGTCGAACAGGACCACGCTGAACGGCCGCTGCAGCATCCAGTTGGTGAGCAGGCCGCCGTTCTCGTGCCCGACGAACCCCGGCGGCGCACCGGTCAGCCGCTCGCTGGCGTGCTCCTGGCTGAACTCGCTCATGTCGAAGCGCCGCATCGCGTTCTCGTCGTCGAACACGAGCTCCGCGATGGCCTTCGCCAGCTCGGTCTTGCCGACGCCGGTCGGGCCGACGAAGAAGAACACGCCCTTGGGCCGGGTGACCGCCGCTTCGGCGTCGGCGACGAAGTCCAGCCCGATCCGCGCGTTGACGAGCATGTCCGACACCGTGCGCACCGCCGTGTCCTGGCCGATCACCCGCCGGGCGAGGATCTCTTCCGCGCGTTGCACTTTCGACCGGTCCAGCTGCTCCCACGGGTCGTCCTGCAGGCCGAACCGGTGCCGCATCACCAGCCGGCGCGGCGTGGTGACCGGGATCGCCGCCAGGCGCGAGGTCGCGGCCAGGGCCCGGATGTCCAGGATGGTCATGCCCTCGCAGAGGTTCGCCAGGGTCGCCGAGGCCCGGGCCACCTGCTCCGGGTCGAGCCCGGTCGCCGCGTGGAACTGCGGGATGGCGGTGCGCAGGAACGCCGTCCGCTCGGCCACGCCCGGCGCCACGACCTCGATCACCGCGACGTGCGGGTTGTGCCGGTGCACCCAGTTCGGCAGCGCGCCGAGCTGCTGCGTGACGAGGACGACGATGTTGCGCACCAGTTCACCGGTTCCGCCGGGCGCCGGGACGGCTTCGGTGATCATCTTGCGCAGGCAGGCCAGGTTGGCCTGGTGGCGTTCCTCGTTCGCGCCGTCTTCGCCGAAGATCAGGTCGGCCTGGTCGATCACCACCGCGGCCGCGCGTTCGTTCTGGACCAGCAGGTCCCTCGTGGCCGCCAGCAGGTCCGCCGGGGTGCGGACGTCAGGCCGGGCCGCCGTCGCCGCCCGGGCCTGCAGGGCTCGTTCGGCCGCGCTGACCTGCCGGCCGCGGTCGGTCAGCCCGGCGGCGGGCGGGGTGACGGGCGGTTCGGGGGCGCCGGTGTCCACTCTGGACCGGACGAACTTGCGGCTGTCTTCGTCGGCGTAGCTCAGCCCGTCGACGAGGTCGTAGCGGGTGACCACCTGGAACCCGGCGACGGTGAGGAACGACGGCAGGGCCTTCGGCAGGCTCTGGAAGACGTCCTCCCACAGCACGAGGTCGTCGATGTTGCCGTGCAGCACGAGGTGCCGCCCGCGGTGGATCTCGTGGTACGCGCGGGCGAACCAGGTCGCGGCGGGCGCGGTCACGACCGCTCCCCGAGGCGGCGCTCCCGCGTGGCCGCCGCCGTCTTGTGGGTCCCGGTGGCCGGGCGGGGGCCGTCCTCGTCCCAGGTGACCGAGCCGGTGGTGAACCCGTTGCGGCGCAACGACGAATTGAGCTCTTCGGCCAGCGACCTCAGCGACGCGCAGGCCCGGGCTTCGAGCGGCCCACCCGTCTCGCGCAGGTAGTTGACCCGGTGTTCCTCGGCTTCGTCGTCCTGGACGACGACCATCAGCGCCTCGCCGCTGTGCCGGCGCGCCTCCATGCCGATGCTGCCGTCGTCGCCGTGCACGAACGACCCCTGGTTGACGGCGAACCCGAGGGACGGCAGCGCCTCGATGATCGACCCGAGCATCTCGCGGCGCGCGGAGAGCCGCTCGATCGCCGTGTCCAGTTCCTCCTCCAGCTCGTCGAGCCGGTGCGCGAGCCGGACGGCGAGGTCCATCGCCTCGGCGGGCCGGTCGGCGTCGAGCGTCGCCCGGATGGTGGCGAGCACCTCTCCCGCCACCGGGAGCGAGCCGAGCGGGGTGTGCGCGGCCAGCGCGTCGGCGGTCAACCCGGAGACCCGGGCGCTCAGCTCGTCGAGGGCGGTCTTCGCCGTCCGGACCTGCTCGTCGTGCTCGGCCGCGCGCGTGGTCACGTCCAAGTGGTGCGCGCGAACCTGCGTGAGCAGCGTTGGGATGTTCTGCTCGAACAGGGCGATGTTCCCGTTGTCGAGCGCGTTCGCGAGCAGCGCGACCGACTCGTCGACGGCGCGCGCGGCGGTGGGGGCGAAGCGCGTCCGCCGGACGGGGTCGAGCTCGGAAAGCAGGCCACGCACGGCGGAGAGCTGCCCGGCCGCGTGCCGCGCGCTGCGGCGGAGGATGTCCGCGGAAGCCGTGACACGCAAGCGTTCGGCCTCGTCGAGGGCCCGGAGGGCGGCCGCGATCTCGTCGTCGTTCGCCGCGGCGCGGACCGCGCGGCCGGCCCGGTGGAGCGCCGCCCTCGGCCCGGTCAGGTCGGCGGGGACGGCCGCGGGCTGCTCGGCGAGCGCGTCGCACCGGGCGGTCGCGGCTTCCACCTGCCGGGTGATGGCGGCCCGCGTCCGCTCCAGCGCGGCCTTCGCTCGCCGCTCCTGCTCCTCCTTGCGGTTGCGTTCCCGCGCTTGCCGTTCCGCTTCGAGACGCTCGCGGATGACTTCGCTGGCGCGGACGGTGCTGTACTTCGGTGATCTGCTCACTTCGTCACCGTCCCTCGGCGGGCACCAGGCCCAGCGCGCGTTCGAACTTCTGCCGGAAGCCCGGGATGGGCGGGACGCCCAGCCAGTGCACGCTGCCTTCGGGCAGGATCTCGATCTGCAGGCCGCTGCCGGTGTCGGGGGCGGCCAGGTCAGCGGCGTTCCGGCCGGTCAGGTCGTGGACGCGCTGGTTGGCCGACGCGCGCCAGCGCAGGTCGGCGTGGCGCGCGGCGACGTACGGGCCGTCGATCAGGATGTCCACTTCGGACAACAGCGCCCGGGCACCCGGATCACCGTGGCGCCGCAGGTGTTCGAGGGTGTGCCCGGTGTAGCAGAGCACGGAAAGGTCGCGGCGGCTCCGGACGGTGGTGACGAGCCGGGCGAGTGCGCCCGCCTGCGCGAACGGCTCGCCGCCCGAGAGGGTCAGGCCGTCGGCCCCGGAGCCCGCGATCTCTTCGGCCAGCTCGGCGACGGCGACCCGGTGCCCACCGTCGAACGGGATCCACTGTGGACTGACGCAGCCGGCGCAGGACAACGGGCAGCCCTGGACCCACACGACGTAGCGGGTGCCCGGCCCCAGCACCCGGCAGGCCGGGTGGGTCTCGGCGACGGTGAGGAAGTCGGTGGAGTTCACAGCAGCGCTCCCAGGATCGCGGAGATGACGAGGATGACGACCAGGACGGCGACGATCGCGGCGACCGTGGAGACCCACGTGGGCAGCTCGGCGGGCTTCCCGGCCGGCGGCACGGGCTGCGCGGGCGGCCGCGGCCGAGCCTGCGGTACGGGCGGCACCGGTGGCCGAGGCCACGCGCCGGCCTGGGCCGGAACCGGGAAGGGCAGCACGACGCCGGGGAAACCGGAGGCGGGGAAGTGGTCGCCGTGCCCGGCGTTGCGCTTGGCGCACCACGGGCACGAGCCGAGCGTCCGGTGGTAGGTGTGGTTTTCGTTGTGGCGGCAGCCCATCAGCTGGAAGCCGACCAAGTCGAGCGCTTCGGCCCAGTCGCTCGCCGACGGCCGTGCGGCGGGGTCGCGGTGGCCGTCGCCGAAGCACGCCCGGGCGAGTTCGAGCACGCGGGGCGGCAGTACGTTCAGCGGCATGCCGTCCGCGAGCGCCAGGAACCGCTCGGGGAACAGGATCCGGTTGTTCTGCAGCCGGATGTTGTCCGCCGCGGTGCCTTCGGGCGCCGTCGGGTCGGAAGGGACGCCCTCGAAGGGGTGCTCACCTTCCATCAGCAGCTGGCAGACCAGGATGGCCAGGCCGAAGTCGTCCTGGCTCGGTCGCAGCTCCGTCACCTGGCCGCTGGTCAGCTCCGGGGCCGCGTATTCGGGCGTCAGCTTGGTGCAGCGGTGCACCTCGCCGGTCTCGGCGTCGGTGAACTGGACGGTGTCGCAGTCGACGAGGGTGACGTGCCCGGTCCGCGAGAGCACCAGGTTGGTGGGGCTCAGGTCGCCCATGACGACGCCCGCGTCGTGCAGCATGGCCAGCAGCCGGGCCACCCTCGCGGCCACGGTGACGACGATGCGCCAGGTCGGCGTGTCGACCGCGGTCAGCCGCTTGTGCGGGTCGAACAGGTGGGTCAGCGGCGCGCCCTCGACCCGCGGCATGAGGAAGCCGCGGGTCTGCCCGTCCCGGTCCTTCAGGACTTCGCGCGGCCAGGCGACGTGCATGTGCTCGCCGTGGTCGCCGCGCCACCGCGACGGCGAGGCGGTCATCATCGCCACCAGCCGGTCGTTCGTGTACCGCTCCGGGTCGAGGTAGATCTTCGCGCACAGGTCCGGGGTTTCGGCGAGCCGGAAGATCTTGCCCTCGGCGCCGCCGCCGAGCGGCTCGTCCAGGGTGATCACCCGGCCTCCCGGCAGGTAGACGGTCATGGCCGGCGCACCGCCAGCACCATCGTCTTGTCGTCGCCGGAGGTCGCCGCGAACTCGGCGGATTCCAGCTTCGCGGTCAGCTCGCCGCTGTCGAGCTGACCGTCCGCGAAGGCGTCGAAATAGACCTGGAACGCCGGCGGGGCGAAGTAGTGGAGCTTGCCGTCTGCCTCCATGCGCGCGCTCAGCATGCCTTCGGCGACGCCGTCGGAACACAGCGCCAGCGCGCGGATCCGGTCGTCCAGCAGCACGCCCGCGGTGAGCTGCTCGTCGCGGTGGGCCGAGGTCAGGAACGTGGTCGCGCCGGCGTGTTCGCGTTCGGGTGCGGTCACCACCAGCCCCGGCACGCCGTCCTGGTGGTCGACCACCAGGAAGCAGTCGCCGACGCTCAGGTAGCCGAAGTACGGTGGCGCGGCGACGACGGCGAGCAGCGTCGTCGCGAACTCGCGGCGCAGCTCCCGGACCGACGGCCCACCGGCGGCTCGCGACCGCGCCGCGGCCTCGTCGACGGACCGGTCGAACCGCTGGACGCAGAGCATCCGGAACGTCCGCATGGCCCGGCGCCAGCCGTCGAGCCCGCCGGGGCAGGCGCCGAAGACCGATTCGGCGGCCCGGCCCGCGGCGAGGACGGCGAACTCCGCGCCCTCGCCGGACCGGCTGCGCGAACCGGCGCCGTCGGCGACCGCGTACAGGCAGGCGTGCCCGCCGACCGGCCGGACCAGCCAGCGGTCCTGGTTCGGCAGGCCCGCCCGCACGTGTGCGGGGCCGACGACCGAAGCGACGGTGATCCGCCAGGCGTCGCCGCTTTCCGGAGTCGTCATCTCAGCCGTTGCCCTGGAGGAACTGCGTCATCCGGGCGTCGAGGTCGAGGCGCTCCTCGACGCGCGCGTAGACCGCCTCGGCCGGCTCGGACCGCGCCGACGCGGCCGAGGCGGACTCGATGCTCGCGGAGACGAGCTTGAGCACCTCGGCGAAGTTCAGCCGGGCGAGGAACTTCCACGACGAGGGGGCGAGCCCGCTGAGCACCTCCCGCTCGGCGCCGTCGACGCCGAAGGCGAAGAACAGCAGGTGCTTCCCGTTCTCCTGCTGGCGGATCACCGGCGCGAAGTCGCGCCAGCGGTCGCTGCGGTAGCCGCGCTCGTCGGTCGGCACGCCGTCGGTGATCAGGTAGACCAGCGGCCGGTTGGCCAGCGAGATGCCCTCCGTGCGCAGCTGGCGGCGGCGCTCGGCGAGCAGGTCGAACGCGTACTGCAGCGCCTCCACCATCGGCGTCACCCCGCCGGCGGCCAGCTCGGCCGGCTTGAACTGCGAGACCGGCACGAACGGCTGCGGGGCCTGGCCGGCGACCGCCCCGCTCGGGTCGACGGCGACGACGTGGTCCTTGCCGAAGGTCACGAGCGCGATCTCGCCGCGGCTGCTCAGGTGGTCGTCCTTCATGAGCTCGTCGCGCCACGACCGAAGCGCGCGGTTGAGCTCACCGATGCGGTCGCCCTCGGCCATCGAGGACGACGTGTCGACCACGAGCGTGATCAGGATCCGGCTCTTGGCCGGCTGGACGGGCAGTGCGTCGCGCACCGACGCGGGAGGCTGGGTCACCGGTGATACCCCTGTTCGGGAACGGAACGGGAAGGAGCGGGAGAAACGGTCAAGGGCGCCGCCGGGTCGCCGGTGTACTCGACGCCGACGGGCTCGCCGGGCAGCACGCCGCCCGTCGTGCTCGCGCCCCACACGACGACGTCGCCGATGGCCACGTAGCCGCCGGGCGGGTCGACGTGCGTGCGCGCCGTCGCCCGCCCACCTGCTTCGCGGACGATCCGCGCCAGCTCGGGCAGGGCGGAGGAACCGGCGGGGGTGAGCACGACCTGTGCCGGGCTGGGCGGCTCCCACGGGGGAGGGGGTGGCGCTTCGACGGCGGCGGGCGGACTTGCCGGTGGCTGCTGGGGAATCACGGGTGGCGGGGCCGGGCGCGGGGCGACGCGGGTCTCGTACCCGTCGTGGTGTTGGGTCACGGGACCACCCAGCGGGGTGACGGGGACGGGCCGAGGGACACCGGCGGGCGTCATCGTGCGCGGACGCGTCCGGGGCGAGAGCAGGCTCGGCAGGGCGAGCACGACGGCGAGCGCTCCACCGGTCACCAAGGCCGCCCACCATGCGAAGGAGCCTTCGGCCAGGCCGGCTTCGTAAACCCGGCCGACGGGCCGGAGGACGGTGGCGGGGCCGGCCATAGCCGCCAGAGATTCCGCGGTCAGCGGCCCAGTGACGAACTCGGTCTTGTGGTCCAGGTGAACGAACGAGCAGTAGACGGGGAGCGTGGTCAGTTCGCCGGGGCGCGCTCCCCGGTCCTTCCGGCCGGTTTCCGTGCAAAGCTGTTCGACCGCTTCGCTTCCTTCGTCGACCACGAAGATCACGTATCCCGAGAATTGGGTCGAGCGCGTGGCTTCCCGGGCGAGTTCGTCTTCATCCTGCGGCACGCGGAGATCGATGACGAGTGTCGTCACCTGTTCCCCGGTCCGGAAAGCCTCGCCGGCCAGCCAGGACAGCAGCACGATCAGCAGCGCCGCGAGGGCCCGCCACCAGCGGCGCCACAGCGTGGACATGGCGATCAACTGCCTTCCCGGGTCTTCGCTCCCCCGTCGGTACCGGCGCTCGTCGGTGGGGGAGTCGTAGGACTAGGAGCAGTCTGTTGCGCTATTGAGCGCAGTAAGTGCGGGTTGTGCCCAAACCGTGACTTGCCCTTTCGGGCAGGGTGCCGGTTCGAAGATCGGAAATTGCGAGACGCATTCAGGATCGCGGTCGAAGAATCAGAAGAAATGCGCAGGTCGAACCCTTGAACGCGGTTCATCCAGAGCGCCGGACCCTTTTGTGGCTGCGAGCCGCGATGCCGACCACGTCGGCGCTCGGACGCTCACCGGGTACGGCAAGTCCTGAGGTAGCTGAGGAACGAGGCCTGCAGGCCGGTCACGTGCGTTTCGCGCAGGACCGCGCTGGTGACGGCTCCGCCGCGGGCGGCCAGGCGGTGCAGGACGGTGGCCGCGTTCTTCGCGAGGTTCTGGTAGACGGGCAGGTCTCCGAGAAGCTCCTGGTCGTTGACGGTCAGGTGGAGCTTCGCGGAAGGCAGGCTGTCGCCCCGTTTTTCGAGCATCGCGAAGATCTGGCTGTCTTCGCCGACGACACCGGGGCTGCCCGCTCCGACGCTCTCGAAGAGCGTGTTGCCGGTGAGCCAGGCGTAGAGGCTGAAAAGCCCGCCGTAGGAGTAGCCGAAGAGGCCGTGACCGGTCGCGGCCGTGCCGTAGCCGCGTTCGATCCGCGGGTGCAGTTCCTCGGTGAGGAAGCCCAGGAACGCGTCGGCGTGGGTTTCGTTCAATTCGGCGAGGTAGGCGTCGGCTTCCTCGCGGGTCATCGCGCCGGTCCGGATTCCGGTCTCCACGGCGTCGACGAACTCCTGGGCGATGGGCTCGCCGGGGGGTACGAGGTCTCTGTTGCGCAGCCGTGCCCAGTGCTGCGCGTCCTCGCCCGCGTACCCGACGCTGACCTGGATGTAGGGCTGGATCTGCTGCATGGGGTCCTTCTGGGTGACGATGAGCGGAGCCGTCATGCCCACGGCCCAGTTGCCGTCAAGCACGTACACGACCGGCGCTCGCGTCGTCGCGGGGTCGTAGCCCGGTGGCGTGGTGACCCAGACGCCGTAGTCGTGCCCTCCGTCGGAACGCAGCTCGAAGTAGCCGGTGTCGGCGAGGCAGCCCTGCCACATGGTGCTCATCGAAGGTCCTTCACGATTCGGCCGGCCTTGAGAACGAGGACGGCGTTGGCGGGATCGGCGAACAGCTCCGGGTCTTCGACCGGGTTGCCGTTCCACAGCACGAGGTCGGCCTGCGCGCCGGGAGCGATGACGCCGACCTGGCCGGACAGGCCGAGGATCTCGGCGTTGGTCTTGGTGGCCGCCACGAGAGCGTCCATCGGGGTTTCGAGCTTCGCCCGCAGCCTGAGCTCTTCGCCCCGGCGGTCCTGAGCGGGGCCGATGAGATCGGAACCCAGCCCGATCCGCACCCCGGCCTCCTTGGCGACGGCGAGCGCCTCGGTCATCCGCTCACGGACACCCAGCACCCGATCGCGGGTCGACGCGTCGAGGCCCGCTCCGGCGGTGTCGTGCAGCAGCTGCTCGACGACGGCGAACGTGGGCACGAGGGCGACGTCGTGCGCGGCCATCAGGGTGGCCGTGGCTTCGTCGAGGTCGGTGCCGTGCTCGACACAACGCGCCCCGGCCTCGACGGCGTTGCGGATGCCGTCGTTGTTGTGGGCGTGCACCGTCACGTAGGTGCCCCGCGCCGCGGCTTCCTGGACCGCGACGGCGATCTCCTCGACGGTGAACTGGGTGTCGGTCAGCCGGTCGTGCGCGCCGACCACGCCGCCGGTCACGCAGAGCTTCAGGAAGGAGGCTCCGCGGCGGAAGGCCTCCCGCACGTTGTGCCGCAGCTCGTCCGCGTTGCCGGACATCGTGGACAGCGCGCACAGGCCGGGGAGGTGGTGGCTGCTCCACAGCTCGGTGGGTTCCCACTCGGCTCCGTAGTAGCCGTGCCCGCCGATCTGGCACTGAACCGGTCCGCACGACAGCACGCGCGGCCCCCTGACCTTGCCCTTCGCGATCGTGGTGACGAGGCCGCCGTCGACCCCGCCGGTGTCCCGGACGGTGGTGAAGCCGGCGTCGAGCGTCGCGCCGGCCGCGGCGAAGATGTCCGCCGCGAGCTCGGCGGCGCTGATCCGGAACGAGAACTGCGGCTGGATCGGGCTCGCCAGTCCCAAGTGGACGTGGGCGTCGATCAGGCCGGGCGTCATCGTCAGGCCGCCGGCGTCGATGCGCTCACCGGAGCCACCGACCTCGGTGATGCGCCCGTCTTCGATGCTGACGTCGACGTCGACCGGGTCGCGCCCCGATCCGTCGACGACCGTCGCGCCGACCACTTGACACCGTTCCACGAGTCGTTCCCTCCACTGGCGCGTCTCTTTTCCAATGGATAAACTGTGGGAGTGATCCTGTCAAGCACGGAACGCACCGGCGACGCACGCGAGCGTCTCCTGGCCCGGCTTCTCGACGCCTTCGGCGAGGCCCTTCCCGCACCGGAGGTGTCACTTCGTGAGATCGCCGCCAGGGCCGAGACCAGTCACGCCCTCTTGCGGTACCACTTCGGGTCACTCCCGGGCGTCTTGGCGGCGATGCTCAAGGCGCAGCGCTCACGTGACAACGAGGTCCTCGTCGAAGCCGCTCACCACGGCACCTTCGACGACTTCGTCCGGGCGATCTGGCGGACCTACACCCGCCCGGAGCAGCTGTCGCGGGTCCGCGGTTTCTTCCACGTCGTGGGACTGGCCGCGTACCGCCCGGAAGACTTCCGCGAGTTCATCGACTCGCTCGCCGACCTGACCAAGATGCTGGCGTCACTCGCGGAACGCGAAGGGCATGGCGCGGAGGAAGCGCTGGCTTTGGCCACCGTCACCGTGGCCGCGATACGTGGTCTGCTCTTGCAGGAGGTTCTGACGCCGACAGGATATTCGGAGGACGCGGTCGCCTTGATCCTGAGGATGAGCGAGGCGCGCAAGCCCTCGAGACCCCGACCCGGTGGATCACCGCGGCTACGCTGACACGATGAGCAGCTTCCCCGCCTCGGCCAACCGGGTTCGTGACGCCGGCCTCGCGTCGCGTGATCGGTTGCTGGCCTTGCGGGAATGCGTTCTCCACTTCGCCCCCTACGGTTTCCGCGCCACCTGGCACCACCTGATCGTCAGCGCGGGCGTGCCGAGGAACCTCGACGACGATCCCTCGTCCCTGTCGCGCGCGGTGGACGAACTGGACGAGGCTCGCCTGGTCTGGCGAGCGCAGAGCGAGGACTACGCCGCTCGCCGGCGCCGGGAGAAGGCCGGCGGGCGCCGGGACGCCTCCCGAGCCGACACTTGGCGCAGCTGGGCCGGGCTGATCGCCTACTGTCCCGATGTCGAGAAGCATCCCACCGAACGGCTGGTCGTCGTCGTCCGGCGGGTGATCGCCGCTTACGAGTCCGGGGTCGATCCGCTCGTCACCTGCCGTGCCTGCGGGTCGGCGCCGGCCGCGGACGCTCCTTGTCCGGCCTGCGGGGTGGATCCCGCCGGTCCGACCGCGGACCGCCCCGGGATCCGCGTGCGCACCTCGTACCGGTGGCGCGCGGTCTGGCAGCGGACGGCACGCTGACTCACGCCAAGCGGTCCAGCAGCCGAAGCCGGCCGCGGTTGGGGACCGAGCGCAGCGGATGCCCGGCCACCCCCCACCCGGTCAGCAGCTCGTTCGCCGCCACCCAGCCCGTCGTCGCCGCTCTCTCCATCAATGCCACCGGCAGGTCCACCCGGATCGCGTCGCCCGCCAAGACCAGCGACGGCTCCGGCGTCACCACCCTCGGCCGTGAAGCGAACCCGCCGACCGGGAACAGCGGGCAATCCTGGCGCGTCACCGTGATCTCGCCCAGCACCCGCGCCGCCGCCGTTTCCGGGTACAGCTCGTGCAGGCGCGCGTCCAGGCCCGCGCCGTCCGAGGACGCGTACGCGTGCACCTCCACCACCGAGCCGCCCGTGCGCGCCGCCCAGCGGCGGGCCTCGCCCTCGTACCGGTTCAGGACGCTGATGTTGTCCAGCGGCGGCAAGCCACCCGTCCCCAGGAATGCCGGCCGGTCGTCGCGCACCGGCCGGTCGAGCCACAGGCGGCGGACCACGAACGGTGGTGCCGTGCGCAGTCCCGCGATCGCCGCCCGCCACGACGGCGTTCCCAGTCCGGGTGACGCCGCCACGATCCGGCGCAGCCCCGCGACGTCGCACGCGAGCACGACGGCGTCGAACCGGGCTCCGTCGACGACGAACCCGTCGTCGTCCCGCGAGATACCGCGTACCGCCGTGCCGAGGCGGATGTCCGTTCCACGACCGGAAAGGTAGTCGCCGAGCGGGTTCCACAGCGCCTGCGGGAACGGCTCGGCCGGCACGTCGAAGAGCAGCCCCTCCGACGAGCCCAGGAAGTACAGGTGGAACATCGTCGCGAGCTCTGCCGCGGACAGCTCGCCCGGGTCGGCGAAGAAGCTGCGCGAGAACACCTCGAACGCCAGGTGCCGCGCCGCGGCGGGGAAGTTGATGCGGCTGAGGAACGTCGCCGCGTCGAGGTGGTCGAGCTGCTCGTAGACGCGGGGAACGCTGACCGTCGCCAGCGGCAAGGCCTGCCGGCCGTCCAATCGCACCAGATCGCGCGCGCGGAACGTCGGGCTGCGCAGGGCGAACGCCAGGGCGTTGAACGGCGGCGTCAGCGGCAGGCCGGCGAACGTGTCGGTGCGGCCGTGCGGGTCGACCAGCGGGTAGTCGGGCACCGGCACCAGCCGCGCCAGCCCCGGGTCGGTGCGCGCGAGCAGCGCCCGCAGGTTGTAGTACTGGCGGAAGAACGCGTGGAACCCGCGGCTCATGGTGACTTCGGTGCCGTCCGGCAGCCGCTCGGGCCAGCCACCGGCGCGGCCGCCCAGGTGGCCTTCGCGCTCGAACACCGTCACCTCGACACCGCGCTCGGTGAGGCCGGTCGCCGCGGTGAGCCCGGCGATGCCACCCCCGATCACGGCCGCGCGCGGACGACGGCCGAGCCGTCCGGCGTCGGGGAGCCCGCCGGGTGCGGGGTGGGTCTCCGCCCGGCGGTCGCGGCCCGCGATCACGGCGCGGTGCCCAGTACCGTGTGGACGATCCCGCGGGACCAGCCCGGCATCGTACCGGTGCGGACGTCGGTGAAACCCGCACGAGACAAGCGCGAGCACAACTCCGTGACGCCGTCGAACGCCACGACGCTGCGGCGCAGGTGCCGGTAGAGCGTGGCGTCGCCGGTGGTGACCCGGCCGAGCGGGATGACGATCGCGCCGCACACCGCGTTCCACACCCAGCGCGCGCGGCGGGAGTCGCGCACCGAGTACTCGTGCAACGCCAGCTGGCCGCCCGGGCGCAGCAACCCGCGCAGCGCCCGCAGGGTGGCGTCGGGGTCGTCGACGTTGCGCAGCAGGTACGCGGCGAGGATCGCGTCGAACGGACCCGCCACCCCGGTCAGCTCCTCCACCGGGGTGTGCCGGAACTCCACTGTGGACGGCCACGGTTTCGCGCGGGCGCGCGCCAGCATCGCGCCCGACGCGTCGATCGCCGTGACGCGCGCGTCCGGGGCGATCGCCAGCAGCGCGGCCGTCGACGCGCCCGTGCCGCAGCCCGCGTCGAGGATCCGCCGCCCCTGGTGCCCCGGCCGGATCAGCCGCCGCGCCGAAAGCCGCAGATCGCGGTGGTAGCCCGGGTTCAGCCCGACGAGCCGGTCGTAGGCCGCCGCGCCCGCGTCGAACGCCGCCGGCACTTCGGCGCGGGGCAGGCCGTTGCCTTTCATGCACTGTCCTTTCGCGACTTCCCGCGCTCCCACAGGAGCAGGACCGCGGTGACCAGGGCGTAGCCGAAGAGGAAGTCCTCCACCGGGATGTCCCACGGGAACCGCCAGCCGGTGATGCCCGCGGGGGAGTAGCGGACGATCGGCGCCGACAGCTTCGTCAGCCAGCCGTCCACCGGGATCTGGAAGGCGATGACGATCACCATGGTGACCCAGTACGCGGCCCGCCGGAACAGCCCGGTGCGCAAGAGGAAGACCTCCGCCGCGACCACCGCGAGCACGGCGGCGACCGCGGGAACGGTGTAACCCCAGGGCATCAGCGCCGCACCCGCCGCCGGTCGAGCAGCGGCCGGACGAGCCGGCGCAGCAGGTTCCCGGTCAGTTCGACGGCCTCGTACGTCAGGACCCCGCAGACCGGCACGACGACGAAGAACAGCACCTCTTCCAGCGGGATCCCGAAGGGCGCGCTCAGCCCGGTGACGAACGCCGGGTCGAAGTCCCAGACGCCGGCCGCGATGGCCAGCGCGTCCCATACCAGGAACGCCACCGCCACCGGCAGCACCGCGCGCGCCAGCCGCCGCGGCCGGCGGTACACGCGGGCGCCGGCCAGCTCCAGCGGCAGCGTCACCACCACGCACGCGCCGAGGACGAGCAGGTACTCCCACCGGCCCACTTCACGTCACCGCCGGGTGGCGCCGCCGCGCCCACTGCGCCCGCACGAGCGCGTCGCCGGCCGCCGCCAGCCGCCGGTGCCGGGGCACGCGGGCCCGCCCGGCGAACACGTTGTAGTCCAAGGCTTCGATGCGGTCCAGGATCCCTCCGTAGAGGACATACGCGGTCCGCACGCACGGCCGGGACGCGGGGTGCAGCATGGCGATGCCCGGCCGGGCCTCGGCGTAGACGCGGCGGGTGGCCGCGACCTGCTCGGCCAGCGCCCGCCGCACCGCCGGGTCGAGCCGGCGCGTCCGGACGCACCAGCCGAGCCGGTCGCGGTCGACGCCGGCCGCGGCCAGCTCGTCGGCCGGCAGGTACACCCGCCCGCGCTCGAGGTCTTCGGCGACGTCGCGCAGGAAGTTGGTCAGCTGGAATGCCTTGCCCAGCGCCGCGGCCCGCGGGGCGGCCTCGGAACGGGGGACCACGGTGCCGAGGATCGGCAGCACCTGCAGCCCGATGACCTCGGCTGAGCCGTGCACGTACTCGTCGAGCGCGGCGCGGGTCGGGTAGCCGGTCACGGTCAGGTCCATCCGCATCGAGGCGAAGAACGCGCGGAAGTACGGCTCCGGGATCGAGTACCGGGTCGCGGTGTCGATGACGGCGGTCCGCAGCGGGTCCTCGCTCGTCCCGGCCGCGAGCTCCTTGAGGAACCCCTCCTCGACGTCGAGCAGCGCCGAAGCGATCGAGTCCGGGGTTGCACTCGGTTCGGGCTCGTCGACGAGGTCGTCGAGACGCCGGGCGAACCCGTAGAGCGCGTGGACGGCGGGCCGCTGCGCGGGCGCGAGCATGCGGGTGGCGAGGAAGTAGGTGCGGCCGTGCCGGGCGTTGAGCTCCCGGCAGTGCCGATACGCCTCGCGCAGCCCGGCCCCGGTGATGCCGGCGGCGTCCAGTTCACGGCGGGTCATCGGGCTCCCTCCCCGGTGATCCGGTCGGCGGCGAGCCGCCCGGAGAGCAGGACGGTCGGAACGCCGACCCCCGGCACGGTTCCGCCACCCGCCAGCACGACGTTTTCCGTGCCCGGCGGGAGGTTCCGCGGCCGGAACGGTCCCGTTTGGACGAATGAGTGCGCGTAGCTGAACGGCGTGCCCGCGACCATCCCGCGCCGCGCCCAGTCGGCCGGGCCGACGACGTGCCAGGACTCCGGTTCGAACCCGGGCAGCAGCCCGGCGCGGACGTGGTCGAGGATCTCCTTGGCGTACGGTTCGGCCTCGCTGTCCCAGTCCCGCGGTCCCCGCTCGAGGTTCGGCACCGGCGCGAGGATCGAGAACAGCTGCCGCCCGGGCGGCGCCAGCGCGGGGTCGGTCGCCGTCGGCCGGGTGATCAGCAGGGACGGGTCGCTCATCCGGCTGCCGTCGGTGATGAGCTCGCGGAAGGTCGACGCCCAGCCGCGGCCGAACGAGATCGTGTGGTGCCCGACCGGCCAGTCCCCGGGACCGCCGGTGTGCAGCACCAGCGCGGACGGCGCCGGCCGCAACGGGACCGGGCGGCGCGGCGCGCGGCCCAGCAGCCGGTAGGACTCGTGCGGTTCCGTCGTCAGGACGACGGCGTCGCACGGGATCCGGCCCTCGGCCGTGCGGACGGCCGCGACCCGCGAGCCCCGGCGTTCGAGCGCCGTGACCGGTTCGCCGAACCGGAACTCCACGCCGGCCGCTTCCGCGACGCGGGCCATGGCGCGGGGCACCGCGGCCATCCCGCCCTCGGGGAAGTACACGCCGCCGACCGTGTCCATGTAGGAGATGACCGCGTACAGCGCGAGCGCCCGCATCGGCGACTCACCGGCGTACAGCGCCTGGAAGGTGAAGACGCGCTTGAGGCGGTCGTCGCGCAGGAACGTGCCGATCTTGCGGTCCAGCCGCCGGAAGCCGCCGAGCGCGACCAGCCGGGCGAGGTCCGCCGACACCAGCCCGAGCGGCGAATCGATGTTGCTCGCGACGAACCGGTCGAACTCCGCCGCGTACAGCCGGGTCAGCCAGGTGCGCAGCCGGCGGTACCCGGCCGCCTCGTCCGGTCCGGCGAACTCGCGGACGGCGTCGGTCATCCGGTCGGCGTCGGAGTGCACCGGCAGGACGGACCCGTCGGCGAAGCGCGCGGTGTAGGCCGGGTCGAGCCGGGTCAGCCGCAGCTCCGAGGCCAGGTCCGCGCCGGCCGCGGCGAACGTGCCGGCGAGGATCGACGGCATGGTCAGCACCGTCGGCCCGGTGTCGAGGTGGTAGCCGCCGGTCTCGACGCGCCCGGCCCGGCCGCCCGGTCCGGGATCGCGTTCGACGACGGTGACCCGCCGGCCGCGGCCCGCCAGGTGCAGGGCGGCGGACAGCCCGGCGAGCCCGGCCCCGACGACCACGACGTGGCCGGTGCGCCCGGTGACCGTCCTCATCGGACGCGCTCGGTGCAGCGGTTCGCCAGGACGGTGAGCGCGGCGGCCGCCTGCCGCGGCAGGGGAACCGGATCGATCGCTTCGAGCGCGCGGCGGACGCGTTCGTCGACGAACTTCTCCAGCTGGTCGCGCGCGCCGGTCGCGGTGATCAGCTCCCGCCAGCGGACGACGGCGTCGTCGTCGACCTCTTCCCGGGCGAGCAGGTCACTCAGCTCGGCGCGCTGCCGGCGGTCGGCCAGGTCCCGGGCGAGCACGACCACGCTGGACGCCTTGCGCTCGCGCAGGTCGTCGCCGGCGGGCTTGCCGGTGACCGCCGGGTCGCCGAAGACCCCCAGCAGGTCGTCGCGGAACTGGAACGCCTCACCCAGCAGGCCGCCGTAGGTGCTCAGCGCCGTGACGACGTCTCCGGGGCAGCCGGCCAGGGCCGCGCCGAACTCCAGGGGGCGGCGGACGGTGTAGTTGCCGGACTTGCGGCGGATGACGTCGAGGACGTCGGCCCACGACGGCAGCGTGCGGGCGTCGTTCACCAGGTCGCCGAGCTGACCGACGGCCAGCTCGGACCGCAGCAGGTCGTAGACGGGCCGGCCGCGGGCGAGGGCACCGGCGTCGAGCCCGCTCTCGTGCAGCAGCTGCTCGGACCAGACGAGGAACAGATCGCCCATGAGCACCGCGGCCGACTCGCCGAACCGGGTCGCCGAACCGCTCAGGCCCTGCTCTTCGTGCCAGCGGGCGAAGCGGACGTGCATCGACGGGCGCCCGCGTCGCCGCGCCGAGCCGTCCATGACGTCGTCCTGGGCCAGCGCGAAGCAGTGCAGGAGTTCCAGGCTCGCGGCGGCGCGCAAGGCGGCGGCGTCTTCGGGGGCGCCGCAGCGCCAGCCGGTGTAGGCGAACATCGGGCGGAGGAACTTGCCGCCGGTGACGAACTCCGGCAGGGCGTCGGCGGCCGGGGTGCCGGCCGCGCGTCCGGTGAAGTGCTCGCGCACCCGTTCGGTGACGAAGGCGTGGACGTCGCTTCCGCAGCGCCGGCGCAGCGCGTCGAGCCACGCCACCGGTCCGGCGGCCGTGGAGGTCGCGGTCATCCGGGCTCCTCTCTCGCCGTCTTGCGATGCATAATCGATGCACCCAGTCGGCGAGCGGTGAGGGGCACGCCGGATCGCCTGGCTGTTACCCCGGTTCTACCGTGACAAACGCGAATGCGCTCGCTGGGCAGCCGAATTCGGTGACGTTGCGGGCCCGATGCGGATCGGCCACGATGGACCGATGAACGTCAGCCGCCGGATCGCCGCGCGGTGGCCGCGGCGATGGCCCGTCCAGCCGTTCGCCGAACCCCGCTGGGCGAAGCAGGAGCCGACCTACCGTGACTGTTCGCCCGCCGTGATCGAAGCGGCGGGCAAGCGCGCCTCGGCCCGGCCGTCGGGCAACTGGTACGTGGTCGCGGCGAGCCGGGAGGTGCGCGCGGACCGCCCGTTCGGCGTGACCGTCGGCGGGCGCGAGCTGGTCGCTTGGCGCGGACCGGACGGCGACGTCCGGATCGGCCCCGGCGCGTGCCCGCACCTGGGCGCCCCGCTGGCCGACGCACGGGTGGACGCCGGCGGGCTCGTCTGCCGGTGGCACGGCCTGCGGATCGACGGCTCCCGGTGCGGGACGTGGTCGCCGGTGCCGGCGCACGACGACGGCGTCCTCGTCTGGGCGCGCCTCGACAGCCTGGGCGGCGAGCAGCCGTCGGAGGCGCCGGTGGTGCCGGCCCGCCCGGCGAACCCGGCCCGCATCGACGCCGTCGCGACGCTGACCGGGACGTGCGAGCCCGAGGACGTGGTGGCCAACCGCCTCGACCCGTGGCACGGCGCGTGGTTCCACCCGTACTCGTTCAGCCGCCTGCGGGTGCTCGAAGCGCCGCAGGGGATCGACGTGCCCGACTCCGGCGACCGGTTCCTCGTCGAGGTGACGTTCCGGCTGGCGGGCCGCTGGGGCGTGCCGGTGCTGGCGGAGTTCACCTGCCCCGAGCCGCGCACAGTCGTCATGCGGATCGTCGAAGGCGAGGGGGTGGGCAGCGTGGTGGAGACGCACGCGACGCCGCTCGGCCCGGGCCCCGACGGCCGCCCGCGGACAGCGGTCATCGAGGCGACGATCGCCGCTTCGGAGCGGCCGGGGTTCGCCGTCGCGGCGAAGCTGGCACCGGCGATCCGCCCGCTGATGCGCCACACCGCGGCCCGGTTGTGGCGCGACGATCTCGCCTACGCCGAACGCCGCTACGCGTTGCGCGCCCGGTGAGTTTGGGTCCCGGCGAGCCGGGTAACCGGCCCGCAACGGTGTCCCGCCCGTGTTCGAGCTCAGCTCGTGGTCTCCGCAAACCCGGGCAGTCGGGCGGGCACCGTCCCCACCCCCCGGCAACCGGCTCGTCCCGACGTCTTGAATGACTCATTCAGGACCTCGGAGGACCTGAATGAGTCATTCAAGACGCGCGGTGGCCGGAGTCGGCGTGGTCATCGGTTCTCCAAGTGGCGGGCGAGCTGCTGCTGGTTCTCCACCAGCCGCAGGCAGAGGTGGCGCAGCCGGGTGGTTTCGTCGGCGGTGAACCCGCGGAAGAGCGCCGCCATGGCCAGCTGCGACGGCCGCCGGAACTCCTCGAGCCACGTCCGGCCGTCGTCGGTGATGCGGACCAGGACCGACCGGCGGTCGCGGGGATCGGGGACCCGCACCGCGTGCCCGGCCCGTTCCAGCGTGTCGACCAGGCCGGTGACGTTGCGCGAGCTGACCCCGGCCGACGCGGCGAGGTCCTTGATGTTCGCTTCGGCCGCGCTGAGCCGGATCAGGATGTCGAGGGCGCCGGGGCTCAGGCCGCGGCTGTCGGTGCCGTGCGAGCGCAGCTGGTCCAGGCTGCGCGCGGCCGCGCGGACGGCGGCCGCCGCTTCGAGCGCGCCGGTGTCCTCGCCGTGGGTGAAGCCGGCGAGCGCCGTTCGGACGTCGGGGGAGTAGAGGGAGTCGTCGGAGTCCTTCGGGAAGTCGTTCATTGTGAAGCACTACATTAGTACGTGCTTCCGTATTTGTGTCAAGAGCTCGTCCGGCCGAAGCCCGTTTACCGGAGTTTCGCCCGGAGTTAGCCTCGGGCCCGGCGCAGGTTCTCGTAGGCCCACGCACAATGGCCCGGCTCTCCACCCCGACACCCCCGGAGTCCTCATGACGGACGTCAACCGACGGCGTTTCCTGCAGCTGGCCGGCGGCACCGCCGCCCTTTCCGCGCTCTCGACGAGCATCGCCCGAGCGGCCGAGATCCCCGCCGCCCGGCGTACCGGGACGCTGCGGGACATCGAGCACATCGTGGTCCTCATGCAGGAGAACCGGTCGTTCGACCACTACTTCGGCACGCTGCGCGGCGTACGCGGCTTCGGCGACCCGCGGCCGGCGACCCTCTCGAACGGCAAGCCGGTCTGGGCGCAGTCCGACGGCAAGCGGGACATCTACCCGTTCCGCCCCGATGCGGACAACCTGGGCCTGCAGTTCATCCAGGACCTGCCGCACGGCTGGAACGACACGCACGCGGCGTGGAACGGCGGCAAGTACGACAAGTGGGTGCCCGCCAAGGGCTCGACCACCATGGCGTACCTGACGCGCGAGGACATCCCGTTCCACTACGCGCTGGCCGACGCGTTCACCATCTGCGACGCCTACCACTGCTCGTTCATGGGCTCGACCGACCCGAACCGCTACTACATGTGGACCGGGTACACGGGCAACGACGGCAAGGGCGGCGGCCCGGTCCTCGGCAACGACGAAAAGGGCTACTCCTGGACGACCTACCCCGAGCGGCTGGAGAAGGCCGGCGTCTCGTGGAAGATCTACCAGGACATCGGCGACGGCCTCGACGCCGCCGGCGGCTGGGGCTGGATCGACGACGCCTACCGCGGCAACTACGGCGACAACTCGCTGCTGTACTTCGACTCCTACCGCAACGCCAAGCCCGGCGACGCGCTCTACGAGAAGGCCCGCACCGGCACGAACGCGAAGGCCGGCGAAGGCTACTTCGACCGGCTGCGCGCCGACGTCAAGGCCGGGAAGCTGCCGCAGGTCTCGTGGATCACCGCGCCGGAGGCGTTCTGCGAGCACCCGAACTGGCCGGTCAACTACGGCGCCTGGTACATCGCGCAGGTGCTGGACGCGCTGACCGCGAACCCGGACGTGTGGAGCAAGACCGCGCTGCTCATCACCTACGACGAGAACGACGGCTTCTTCGACCACGTCGTCCCGCCGTACGCGGCGGCCGGGCAGTCCACTGTGGACACGACGGGCGAGATCTTCGCGGGCTCGGCGTCGAACCCGGCGGGGCCGTACGGGCTCGGCCAGCGCGTCCCGATGCTCGTGGTCTCGCCGTGGAGCAAGGGCGGCTACGTCTGCTCGGAGACGTTCGACCACACCTCGATCATCCGGTTCATCGAACGCCGTTTCGGTGTCCGGGAACCGAACATCACGCCGTGGCGCCGATCGGTCTGCGGCGACCTGACCTCGGCGTTCGACTTCGCGCGCACCGACGCGCGGGTGCCCGCGCTGCCGGACACCGCGGGCTACGAGCCGCCGGACCGCGTGCGGCACCCGGACTACGTGCCCGCCGTCCCGGCGCACAACGTGCTGCCGAAGCAGGAACGCGGGCTGCGGCCGGCGCGGGCGCTGCCGTACGACCTGTCGGCCGACGCCCGGCTGGCGGACGGCAAGCTGACGGTGACGTTCGCCAACCACGGCCACGCGGGAGCGGCGTTCTACGTGGTGACGCCGTCGGGCGAGCCGCGCACGTACACGGCGGGTGCGGGCAAGTCGCTGGCGGCCGCGTTGCCGGCTTCCGGGGCGTACGACTACACGGCGTACGGGCCCAACGGGTTCGTGCGGCAGTTCCGGGGCGGCACCGCCGGTCCCGAGGTGAGCCTCCGCCAGGAAGGCGGCGACCTCGCGCTGGTCCTGACCAACAGCGGCACGACGACGGTGCAGCTGACGGTGGCCGACGCCTACGGCCACTGCTCGACGACGCGCCGGCTCCGCCCGGGCGCGCGGGTCGTCGAGCACGTCGACACCCACCGCAGCGGCAACTGGTACGACGTGTCGGTGACGTCCGAGCGCGACCCGAAGTTCCTGCGCCGCCTGGCGGGGCACGTCGAGAACGGCCGGCCGAGCACCAGTGACCCGGCCACGCTCACGGACTGACCTCCACCCGGCCGCGGCGCCAGTCCGACGGGCTGGCGCCGCGGTGGCGTTTGAAGGCCACGCTGAACGCGAACGGATCTTCGTAGCCGACGGCTTTCGCGATCGCCCCGACGGTGTCTTCGGTGTCGCGCAAGAGATCCGCGGCGAGCGTCATCCGCCAGCCGGTGAGGTACGTCAGCGGCGGCTCGCCGACGAGGATCGCGAAGCGCGCGGCGAACGCGGCCCGCGACAACCCCACCCGCGCGGCCAGCGAGGCGACCGTCCACCGGTGTGCGGGTTCGGTGTGCAGCAGGCGAAGCGCCTCCCCGACGCTCTCGTCGTCGAGGGCCCGGTACCAGGCCGGCGGCGTGTCCGTCTCCGCGCACCACGCCCGCAGGGCCAGCACGAGGACCAGGTCCAGCAAGCGGCGGAGCACCGCGTCCTGGCCCGGTTCGTCGCGGGCGACCTCGCCGGCGAGGAGTTCGAGAGCCGCTCGCGTCCGGGGTCCGGCGCGCACGACCGCCAGCGGTGGGAGCGCGTCGAGGAGCCGCTCGGCGGCGGCGCCGTGGAGTTGGTAGGCACCGCGCAGCATCGTCGTCGCGCCGGGTGCGCCGTCGCCGTACGTGCGGGGCGCACGCGGGCGCGCGTCCGCGGTGATCGGGTACTTCTTCGCGCCCCGGATCACGACCTGGGGCGCGGTCGCCGGGTCGTCCGCGATCGTGTGGCCGGCCGCGGTCACCAGGGCGATGTCGCCGGCGGCGAGGCGGACCGGCGCGGCGCCGCGGAGGCTGACGAACGCGTGCCCGCCCAGCGTCGCGACCAGCGTGAGCGGCGGGGCGCCGGCGAAGGTCATCGACCACGGCGGCCGCTGGATCAGCTGCCGGACGAGCGCGTCCGCGGCGTGTGCCCGGTGCAGCAGGTCGCTCAGCACGTCCATGCCCCAGACCGTAGACGATCGCAAAGGGATCACCGACTTCCGCCCATGGATCGTCTCGGGCTTTCACGGTTGCCTGAGGGCATGACCACCTTGATCCTCGGCGGCACCGGCAAGACCGGCCGCCGCGTCGCCCGGCGAATCGACAACGCGCGCGTCGCCTCCCGTGCCCACGGGTTCGACCTCGACGACCCGGCCGGCTGGACGTTGGCCGGCGTCACGGCCGGCTACCTCGTCGAACCGGATCTGCAGGCGGCTTCACGGCTGCCGCGGTTCATCGACCACGCGGTCGCGGCGGGCGTTTCCCGGCTGGTGCTGCTGTCCGCCCCACGCGCGGGGGAGGAGGGCCATCCGCTGCACGCCGCCGAGCAAGCCGTGCGGAGTTCCGGTGCGGAGTGGACGATCCTGCGTCCGCAGTGGTTCGCGCAGAACTTCAGCGAAGGCCCGTGGGTGCCGGGAATCCGCGATGGGGTCCTGGCCTTGCCGGCCGGAGGCGGGGGAGCGCCCTTCATCGACGCGGAGGACATCGCCGACGTCGCCGCGGCGGCGCTGACCGACGACCGGCACGCGGGCCGGGTCTACGACCTGACCGGCCCGCGGACGGTCGGGTTCGGCGAGGCGGTCGGGCTCATCGCCCGGGCCGCCGGACGGGAGATCGAGTACGTCGACGTCGAACCCGAGGCGTTCGTCGAGCGGCAAATCGCTCACGGCGTCCCCGAAAACGTGGCGCGGCTGCTCACCGGCCTGCTCACGGATCTGCGCGAAGGCCGGGGCGCCGACGTCGGGGACGGCGTCGAGCGCGCCCTCGGCCGGCCGCCCCGGACGTTCGAGGAGTTCGTCCGCGCGACTTCGTGGTCGCTCAGCTGAGCCGCGAGACGGTCAGCCTCAGCGAACCCCGGTTGCTGGAATAACCCAGCCAGCTGTCGTTGGCGTAGGCGTGGAAATAGCCCGGCTTCTTGTTCGTCCACCGGTCGACCCGGCCGCCGATCGGGACGGCGTCGTACGGCTGCTGGACGTCGTGGGCGTCGAGGTCCGGGGCCGCCACCGCGCCGATCAGGGCCATCCACTTCGCGTCTTCGCAGCGGCGGCCGCCGAACGAGCGGGCGTCGGCGTCGTTGAGGCGCGCCAGCTGCGTCTGCAGCCAGGCGGACGTCGTGGCGAGGGCGTGCAGCACGTCCTGGAAGTCCAGCCGGGCGTCGGCTTCGGTGCCGTCGGGGTGGTGGGCGACCTTCCCGTTCAGCCAGGTGCCCTCGGCGCTGAACGCGTAGTCGCCGGGCTCGAGGTAGAGGCCGGTCCAGTTCCACGGCTTCCCGGCGTAGACGTCGACGGTCGCGGAGTCGCCCACGGCGAGCCGTCGCCCGGGGCGGTACGGGCCGGTCGTGATCGGCGGTGTCGCCTGCCGGTCCACAGTGGACTGCGAGACACCGGAGCCGGCCTCGATGAACGGGAAGGCCCGCGGTGCCGGACACAGGACCGTGTAGACGCTGTGGAGCGAGTTGTGCAGCACGTCCTGGGCGTCCGGCGCGATCTGCTTGTACATCGAGTCGTCGAAGACGAGGTCCGGGACGGCGGCGCGGCACTCGTCGATCATCCACTGCAGTGCGGCATCGGAGAGGCCGGTGCGGTCGTGGCCGCCGCCGACGTCGCAGTGGTCGCCGGGGAACCAGACCTGTTCGACGTCGCGACCTTTGTCCACATTGGACCACAAGGTCGGCATGAAGGGGCCGCGCATCTCGTCGATGGCGAGCGCCTGGCGGGCGTGGCGGACGTGGCCGCCGAGCTTCGTGTTGTGGAACCGGGGGAGGTGCCCGACGTGGTCCTCGACGAGCTTCAGCGGGCCGAGCCAGTCCGGGATGCCGAGCGACCCGACGGTGTCCCAGACCCCGAGGAACTCGATCGGGACCGGCTCGGCCGCTACGGCCCCCGCCCGGTAGACGTCGGTGAAGAGCCGGTCGACCTCGGCCCAGAACTCGGTGGAACCGGCCGTCTTGAGCGCCGCGGGCAGGCCGCAGCAGCTGAGCATGCCGGACAGGCTGCGGACGGTGAACGCCCCGCGGCTGAACCCGAACAGGTGAATGGCGTCGCCGGGCTCGTAGGTGCGGGCGAGCCAGCCGTAGGCGCTCTTGATGTTTTCGGACAGTCCTTTGCCGACCAGCCCGCCTTCGAGGTGGTCGAGCAGGCCGGGCCCGGCCCCGACGCCGGGGTGGTAGTACCGCAGCTGGTTGTCGCGCTCGGCCACGGTGTGGTGGATCCGGGCGACGTTCGTCGGGGCCGGCCGGCCCTGTTGCTGCTGGTCCGGCGTGTTCCACGTGCCGTCGCAGCAGACGACCAGGTGCCGTCGTCCGCCGTTCGCCTCGCTCATCCGATCCACCTTCGCTCCACTCGGGATGCTTGGGAGTCGTTTCGATCCCGGCCGCGGTTACAGTCCCGAGGTCTGCAGGAGGCGGGAAGGGGCCCGCCGGATACGGCCGGGCTCAGAAGCCGGGCAGCAGGGCGCCGAGTTCCCGGCGGCCGAGCGGGGTGACGGTGAGCTCACGGTCCGCGGCCCCGCGCCGGACGAACTCCCGGTCGAGCAGCGCGTCCAGCACCCGCCCGCCGAGGACGCCGCCGAGGTGCGGGACGCGGTTGGTCCGGTCGAGGCACGCCGTCGCCCAGCGGCGGCGGCCCGGGTCCACCGTGGCCGGGTCGACGCCGAGGTCGTGGAACGCCGAGACGTCGCCGCCCAGGGTGAGGTCGGCCGCCGAGCCGTCCGGGGCCCGCAGCGCGCCGCGGTCGACCAGCATGGCGAACACCGCCACGCCGAGCCGGCCGGCGGCGTGGTCGTAGCACGTGTGCGCGAGGTCCACAGTGGATTCCGCCGGGCGCGGGGGCGCCACCGAGTCGTTGCCGCCGTAGCGGGCGAGCGCGGTGAGCACCGGCAGGAGGTCGTCGCGGCCGGCGCGGTACAGCGCGTGGCGCCCCGTGTGCTCGACCGTCACCAGCCCGGCCGCCCGCAGCCGCGCCAGGTGGTTGCCCAGCCGCGGCGCGGTGACGCCCAGCGCGTCGGCGAGCTGCACCATCGTGTGCGGGCCCTCGGCCGCCAGCAGCTGCAGCGCCGTCAGCCGCACGGGGTCCGACAGCTCCCGCGTCAACCCGACGATGGCGGCCTGGACCGCGTTGTCCGGTTCCACCATTCCGCTCACGCCGGCATCCTAACACCCTTCACGAGAGCCTGAATGATGCTAACATTCAGGCTCTCGTGAAGGGTGATTGCATGAGAAGTCTGCTGTGGGGCCGTGGCGTCTCCGCGCTCGGCGACGGCCTGTGGTTCACCATCTGGGCGCTCTACTTCACCCGGATCCTCGGCCTGCCCGTGGTGATGGTCGGCGTGGGCATGGCCGTGGCGAGCGCCGTCGGCATGGCCGCAGCGGTGCCGCTGGGCGCGTTCGCCGACCGCGCCGACCCCCGGGCGGTGCTGGTGGCGGTGACGCTGGTGCGCGCCGCCGCGATGGCCGGCTACCTGGCGGTGGACGGCCCGGTGTCGTTCCTGGCCGTGACGGTGCCGTTCACCGCGCTCGCCACCGGCGGGACCGCGATCCGGACGGCGCTGGTCACCGGCCTGGTCGCCGACCCGGCGCGCCGGCTGCGCGTGCTGGCGCAGCAACGCGTCGCCCAGCACGTCGGGTACGCCGCCGGCGCCGGCCTCGGGGCGCTCGTCCTGACGGCCGACGCGCCGTGGGCGTACACCCTGGCGATCATCGGCAACGTGCTGAGCTTCCTCGTCCTGGCCGGCTCGACGCTGCTGGTGCCCGCGCCGGCCGCGGCGCCGGACCGGCGCCCGGGCGCCCGGGCGGTCCTGCGCGACCGGCCGTACCTGTGCGTCGCCGGCGTGACGGCGGTGCTTTCCCTGTGCTGGGCGATGTTGTCGGCGGGGCTGCCGCTGTGGCTGTCCGGCTCGACGCGGCTGCCGCTGGGGCTCGGCGGCGTCGTGGTCGTGCTCAGCTCGGTGGGCATCGCGGTGTTCCAGGTGCCGTTCGCCCGCTTCGGTCGCACGGCGCCCCAGGCGGCCCGGACGGCGGTGGTGTCCGGCGTGGTCCTGGCGGCGAGCTGCCTGCTCCTGGCGACCACCGCCGGCGGCGCGGGAGCGGGCGCGGTGACGGTGGTCGTGCTGGCCGCGCTGCTGCACGTCGTCGGCGAGCTGAGTTACGTGGCCGCGAACTGGGGACTCTCGGTGCGGCTCATGCGCGAGGAAGCGAAAGGGGCGTACCAAGGGGCGAGCGAGGCGGCCACGGCGACGGTCCAGATGGTCGGGCCCGGGGTGTTCACCCTCGCGGTCGGCGGCCTCGGCGCGCTGGGGTGGGTGCTGGTCGCCGCGGTGTTCCTGGTGGCCGTCGCGCCGATCCCGCGGCTGACCCGCTGGGCGCTGCGGACCCGGGAACCCGCGCTCGTCAGCCGGTGAGGGCCGCGGTGATCTGCCGCGTGGTCTGCGCCGCGACCCGGGGATCGGTGGCGGCGTAGAAGATGTAGGCGGTCAGGCCCGTGGCGAGGGCCCAGCCGCGGCCACGAGCCCAGGTCGCGTCGTCGCACCCGAGCGCCGCGCGGAAGGTGGCGCGGGTTTCCGGCGTCATCAGGGTGAAGGCGATCATCAGGTCGCAGGCGGGGTCGCCGACGCCGAGGTTCCCGAAGTCGATGACGGCGCTGAGCCCGCCGTCCCGGGTGAGCAGGTTCCCCGTGTGGAAGTCGCCGTGGAACCACACCGGCGGCCGGGCCCAGCCGGGTGCCGCCAGGGCGGCTTCCCAGCAAGCGGTCATGGCGCCGGCCTCGAAGACCGCGCTCGTCTCGGCGATGGCGGCGCGGGTGGCCCGGTCGCGGGCGGCGAGCTTTTCACCTGCCAGCTCTGCGCCGTCCGGCTGCGCGCCATCGGGCGTGGCGTCCTGCAGGGCGAGGAGGAACTCGGCCAGCTTCGCGGCGGTCTCGTGCGAATCCGCCAGGGTGTCGACGGTGGCGACGGTCCCGTCCAGCCAGCGCGTCACCGCCCACGGCCACGGGTAGCCGAACGCGGGTTCGCCCACCGCGACCGGCGCGGGGACGGTGAGCGGCAGGTGCGGGGCGAGCCGCGGCAGCCACTCCGCTTCCTTCGCCGCCTGCCCGATGGCTCCGGGGTGCCGGGGCAGCCGGACGGCCAGCTCATCCCCGAGCCGGTGGATGACGTGGTCCGAACCGGCCGGGGTCAGCCGGCGCAGGGGGAGTCCCGCCCACTCGGGGAAGCGGGCGTCGACCAGCCGCCGGACGAGGGCGGTGTCGATGATCGGCTGCTCGGACACGCCGGGGACGATAGTTGCCGGGCCCGCCGCACACGACCGAGTTTCCGCGCCTAGGCTCGGAAACTGTGCCCGACACGCGTCTCGACCTCGACCGGATCCGGGTCGCCCGCCGGGTGATCGACCCGGTCTTCCTCGACAGCCCGCTCTACCGCTGCGAACCCCTCGAACGCGAGCTCGGCTGCCGGGTCAGCGTCAAGCTCGAAACCGCCAACCCCGTCCGCAGCTTCAAGGGCCGCGGCACCGAGCTCGTCGCGCACGGTCTCGCCGAACGCGGGGAGCGCGCCGCCGTGTGCGCCAGTGCCGGCAACCTCGGGCAGGCCCTCGCCGTGTCCGGCCGGGCTCGCGGGATCGACGTCACCGTCGTGGCTTCGCGGTCCGCGCCGACCGCGAAGCTCGAGCGCATCCGGGCTTTCGGCGCGCACTTGGAACTGGTGGAAAGCGACTTCGAGCTGGCCCGGTCCCGTGCGGCGGAGCTGGCGCGGGAGCGGGGCGTCCGGCTCGTCGAGGACAGCCTGGACGTCGAGACGTGCGAAGGCGCGGCGACCATCGGCCTCGAACTGGCCGAGGCCGGACCCTTCGACGTCGTCCTCATCGCCCTCGGCGGCGGCGCGCTCGCCACCGGCGTCGGCCACGTCCTGAAGTCCCTCGCTCCCGGCACCGAAGTGATCACCGTCCAGCCGGAGCGCGCGCCGGCGATGACGCTGTCGTGGCGCGAGCGCCGGGTCGTCACCACGGAGTCGGCCGACACCATCGCCGACGGCGTCGCGGGCCGCTTCCCCATCCCGGAGGTCCTCGACGACCTGCTCCTGGTCGCCGACGACGCCGTCCTGGTGCGGGAGACGTCGATCATCGCCGGGATGCGGCTGTTCCTGGAGCAGGCGGGTCTGGTCGTCGAGCCGTCGGCGGCGCTCGGCTTGGCGGCGGTCCTCGAAGACCGCGACCGCTTCGCCGGGCGGCACGTGGCCACCATCGTCTGCGGCGGCAACGTCGACCTGGCCGCCTACCGCGGGTGGCTCAACGCTTCAGCAGGCCCTCTTTTTCCATGACCGACCGGAACGTCTCGGTCTGCGTGGCGTCGAGGACGTCCGCCGGGAACGCGAGCGTGCCTTCGGACTCGGTCTTCAGCACCCAGAACCCCCGCACCAGCGCGGCGCTCTTGAACGTCGGCCACAGCCGGCTGACCGAGCGCCCGGCGGCCTCCGCCGCGTACCCGGCGTCGGTCAGCGCGAGGCGGGTGGCCGTGGGCTCGGCGAACGGCCGCAGCGCCCGGGCGACGCGCCGCGCGTAGAAAGCCGGCCAGCCCAGGCCGAGCAGGAGGACCACGCCGCCGACGGCCAGCCCGACCGGGTCGATGTGCGCGCCCTGCAAGGCTTCGGCCAGGGCCAGGATCCCGAGCACCACGTAGCTCCCGGCCGGCAGCCACCGGGCCACCGGGGTGCGCGGTCATTCTGGCACGGCGGTCCGGCGTGGCATCATGGGCCGCGATCGGCGAACCGAACGGAGACCGGACTCGATGGACGCTATATCGAACGCTGCAACCGAGCCTTCGATCCGGGACATGCTCGCCGTCAACCTGCGTGCCGCCCGGGCGGCACGCGGCCTGTCGCTGTCCGAGCTGTCGCGGCGGTCCGGCATCGGCAAGGCGACCCTCTCGCAGCTCGAGGCGGGCAGCGGCAACCCGACGATCGAGACCGTGTTCAGCCTGTCCCGCGCGCTCGAGGTCGCCATCTCCGACCTGCTCGACCACCGGCCCCGCGGCGGCCTGACCGTGGTGCGCGGCGCCGACGTCGAGGTGCTCCGCGGCGAGGGGATCGACCTGCGGCCGTTGCGCCGGATCGAGGCGGAGAGCAGCGTTTTCGAGGTCTACGACCAGGTCGTCCGCGGGGACGCGCCGCAGCGGTCGCAGGGGCACGTCGGGGTGGAGCACACCGTCGTGCAGACCGGCGGGCTGCGCGTCGAGGTGGGCGGCCGGACCGTCGATCTCGGACCCGGTGACTACGTCGCCTTCGACGCCCGCTCGCCGCACAGCTACACGGCGCTGACCGCGCCCGTGCACTCGGTGCTGCTGCTCCAGTACCGCGACGGCGAGCGCCTCGACGGCCGGCCCCACCCGCTGACGCCGTTGACACCCCCGGTCCCGGAGACCTAACCTCCGATCGTTCGCTTTACCGAACACCGGAGGGTCGATGAACCGAACGCGGGTGGTGGTGATCGGAGCCGGCGTCGTCGGGGCGGCGTGCGCCCGGGAGCTGAGCCTCGCCGGGTTCGACGTCCTGGTCGTCGACCGCGGCCGGCCCGCGGGCGGCACCACCTCGCACGGCGAAGGCAACCTCCTCGTCTCGGACAAGGGCCCGGGTGCGGAGCTGCGGCTCGCCCAGCTGTCGGCCCGGCTGTGGCCGGAGATCGCGGCCGAACTCGGCGACGCCTGCGAGTTCGACCCCAAGGGCGGCATCGTCGTGGCCACCACCGAAGAGGGCGCGAAGGCCCTCACGGCGTTCGCGGCATCGCAGGCCTCCGCGGGGGTGCTCGTCGAGACTCTGTCCACGGAGGACCTCTTCGCCGCCGAACCCGCGTTGACCCGTTCCGTGACGGCGGCGGTCCGCTACCCGGAGGACGCGCAGGTCCAGCCGGCCGGCGCGACGCTCGCGTTGCTCGGCTCGGCCCTGGCGCGCGGTGCCTGCCTGCGCACCGACACGGAGGTCACCGGCGCGGTCGTGGCCGGCGGCCGGATCACCGGGGTCCGCGTGCCCGGCGAGGTCCTCGGGGCGGACGTGGTCGTCAACGCGGCCGGCCCGTGGGCGGGCGAGGTCTCGGCCCGCCTGGGTGCCCCGATCGCGGTCCGGCCCCGGCGGGGCGAGGTGCTGGTGACGACGCCGATGCCCGGGGTGGTCCGGCACAAGGTGTACGACGCGGACTACGTCGGCGCGGTCGGATCGGGCGACGGCGAGCTGCAGACGTCGGCGGTCGTCGAGTCGACGCGGGGCGGCACGGTCCTGATCGGCTCGTCGCGCCGCCGCGTGGGTTTCGACGACACGATCGTGCCCTCGGTGCTGAGCGCGATCGCGGCCAAGGCACTGCGGCTGTTCCCGGCATTGGCGGACGCGGCGGTGATGCGCGCGTACGGCGGCTTCCGGCCCTATGTGGACGATCACCTGCCGGTCCTGGGCGAGGACCCGCGCCTCGGCGGCCTGTGGCACGCGACGGGACACGAAGGCGCGGGCATCGGCCTGAGCGTCGGCACGGCTCGGCTGCTGCGTGAACTGCTGACGGGGTCTGCGCTGTCGATGCCGGTGGCGGAGTTCACCGTGGACCGTCCGGCGGTGGTGGCGTGATCGAGATCGACGTCGACGGCGAACGTCTCGCCGGCCTCGAAGGACAGACGGTGGCCGGGATCTTGCTGGCGGCCGGTCGGGCATCGTGGCGAACCACCCGATCCGGTGCACCGCGCGGGGTGTTCTGCGGGATCGGAGCGTGCTTCGACTGCCTGGTGACGGTGAACGGGGTGCCCGACGTCCGCGCGTGCCGCCGCCGCGCCGCCGACGGCGACGAGATCCGCACCCAGTCCCGGGAGGACACATGAAGCGGGTGGTGATCATCGGCGCGGGACCCGCGGGACTGGCCGCCGCCGAGCACGCGCTGCGGGCGGGGGCCCAGGTGACGGTCTTGGACCAGTCGGACGCGCCGGGAGGGCAGTACCACCGGAAGTTCCATGCGGACCCGCACGGCTTCGGCGAGGTGTTGAGCCGCTGCGAGTGGTGGCCGGAGACGACGGTGTGGGCGGTCGAAGGCGGCAATGCCGGAGTCGCCGCTGCTCGGGTCGGCGATCCTCGCGCGGCCGCACAGTCGCCGGCACTTCGCGTCCATCTCCTGCGCGGCCCGGCCGACGGTTCCGCCCGCGAACGGCTCACCCTCGAACCCGACGCCCTCGTCCTCGCCACCGGCGCGCACGACCGCGTCCTCCCGTTTCCCGGGTGGCAGCTGCCCGGCGTCTACACCGCCGGCGCCGCCCAAGCCCTCGCCAAGGGGGAGCGGGTCGCCGTCGGCAAGCGCGTCCTCGTCGCCGGAGCCGGGCCGTTCCTGCTGCCCGTCGCCGAATCGCTGCTCGCCGTCGGCTCCGAGATCGTCGCCGTCCTCGAAGCCAACACCGCGGCCACCGTCCTCAAAGGATGGTCCGGACCCGTGCACCTCGGCAAAACCGCCGAACTCGCCCGCTACGCCGCCACCCTCGCCCGACACCGCGTCCCGTACCGCTTCGGCCGCGTGGTGGTCGAAGCCGTAGGGGACGACCAGGTCCGCGAAGTCGTCACCGCCCGCGTCCGCGCCGACTGGTCCGTCATCCCCGGCACCGAACGCACCCACGCCGTCGACGTCGTCTGCGTCGGCCACGGCTTCACCCCGCAACCCGAACTCGCCGTCGCCGCCGGCTGCCGGCTCGATGACGGTTTCGTCCGCATCGACCAGGACCAGCGCACCACCGTCGCCAACGTTTTCGCCGCCGGTGAGATCACCGGGATCGGCGGAGCCGACGCCGCACGAGCGGAAGGCGCGATCGCCGGATGCGTGGCCGCCGGGGGCACGCCGAGCCGGGAACTGCTCCGGAACCGGGATCGCACCCGGGTGTTCGCGCACCGGTTGCAGGCCGCCCACCCGATCGGCGCCGCCTGGCCCGGCTGGCTCCGCGACGACACGATCGTCTGCCGCTGCGAAGAAACCACCTACGGCCGGCTGAAGGAAGCCGCCGCCGACCTCGGCATGCCCGGCCCGCACGCGCTCAAACTCGGCACCCGCGCCGGCCTCGGGCCGTGCCAAGGCCGGATGTGCGGGCCCACCGTCGCCGAGCTCTGCGGCGGCGCCGAACGCCACCACCGACCGATCGCCCAGCCGATCCGCTTGGGCGAGCTCGCCGCACCCGAAGGAGACTCATGAGCACCCGCGATCTCGGCGGCGTGGTCGTCGCCGCCGCGCTGCCCTACCGGGCCGACGCCGCCGCCCCCGCCGGGCTGGCCGTCGACTACGACGCCTACGCCGAACACTGCCGCTGGCTGATCGAGAACGGCTGCCGCGGCGTCGGCCCGAACGGCTCCCTCGGCGAGTACTCCTCGCTCACCGACGACGAACGCCGCCGCGTCGCCCGCACCGCGATCGAAGCCGTCGGCAGCGACGGGATCGTCGTCGTCGGCGTCCACGGACCCGGCGCGCACCAGGCGAGGTACTGGACCGAGGCGGCGGCCGAAGACGGCGCGCACGGCGTGCTCTGCCTCCCGCCGACGCTCTACCGCGCCAACCGCGGCGAAGTCCTCGCCCACTTCGAAGCCGTCGCGTCGGTCGGCCTGCCGGTGATGGTCTACAACAACCCCTTCGACACGAAGGTCGACCTCACGCCCGACCTCCTCGCCGAAATCGCGCAGATCGACAATGTCGTCGCCGTCAAGGAGTTCTCCGGCGACGTCCGGCGCGTGCTGGAGATCCGCGAACGGGCGCCGGAGCTCGCCGTGATCAGCGGCGCCGACGACGTAGTCGTGGAAAGCCTGCTGATGGGCGCGACCGGCTGGTTCGCCGGGTTCCCCAACGTGTTCCCGGCCGAATCGACGCGCCTGTTCGAGCTGGCCACCGCGGGCAAGCTCGACGAAGCCCGGGCGCTCTACGAGCCGCTGGTGGCCGCGTTCCGGTGGGACTCGCGGACCGAATTCGTCCAGGCCATCAAGCTCGGGATGGACCTGGTGGGCCGCTACGGCGGTCCGTGCCGGCCGCCGCGCGGGCCGCTTTCCGACGTCCACCGCGAGCAGGTCCGCGCCGACATGGGCCGGGCGCTGGCCGCGCTGGGGGTGGCGTAGGTGCGGTCCGCACGCGCGATCACGGCGGTCGACTCGCACACCGAGGGCATGCCCACCCGGGTGGTGACCGGTGGCGTCGCCCCGATCCCCGGGGACACGATGGCCGAGCGCCGCCGGTACTTCATGGCGCACCTCGACCACATCCGCCAGTTCCTCATGCACGAGCCGCGCGGGCACTCGGCGATGAGCGGCGCGATCCTGCAACCGCCCTGCCGCGACGACGCCGACTGGGGTGTCGTCTACATCGAGGTCTCCGGGTGCCTGCCGATGTGCGGCCACGGCACGATCGGCGTCGCGACGGTGCTGGTCGAGACCGGCATGGTCGAGGTGACCGAGCCGACGACCGTGGTGCGCCTGGACACCCCGGCCGGGCTGGTGCACGCGGAGGTCACGGTCCGCGACGGGCGCGCGGAACGGGTCAAGCTGCGCAACGTGGCGTCGTTCCTCGCCGAGCGGGACGCCGTCGTGGACGTGCCCGGCTTCGGCGAGGTCCGCTACGACCTGGCGTACGGCGGGAACTTCTACGCCATCCTCGAACTGTCCCAAGTGGACATTCCGTTCGACCGGTCCGAAAAGGACCGCATCCTGAGCGCCGGCCTCGACATCATGGCCGCGATCAACGAGCAGCGTCCGCCGAAGCATCCCGCCGACCCGCTGATCGGCGGCTGCAAGCACGTCCAGTTCCTCGCGCCCGGCTCGGACGCGCGCACCTCGCGGAACGCGATGGCCATCCACCCCGGCTGGTTCGACCGGTCGCCGTGCGGCACGGGCACGTCCGCCCGGATGGCCCAGCTGCACGCGCGGGGCGAGCTGCCGCTGCACACGCCGTTCGAGAACAGCTCGTTCATCGGCACGACGTTCACCGGCGAGCTGGTGGGGGAGACGGAGGTGGGCGGCGTGCCGGCGGTGATCCCCGAGTTCTCCGGCCGGGCGTGGATCACCGGGACCGCCACCTACCTGCTCGATCCCGATGATCCCTTCCCGACGGGGTTCGTGCTCTAGGAGGTGATGCTGGCGACGGCGTCGACGCCGTAGTTCCTGGCGTACCCGTTCTCGACCCCGACCAGGATCTCGGCGACCTCGAACCAGCGGTCCCAGAACGGGGTTTCCCGCAGGGCGTCGACCAGGAGCTGGTAGGCCTCGTGGTCGACGGCCTCCCACACCCAGACGTCGGTCACGCGCGCCGAGTAGAACTCGGTGTCGTAGAAGCGCGACCGGACACCCTTGGTCTTCTCCTCGACCGCCGGGACGATCTCGGTGCGGAACGCCTCGATCCGCTGCTCGACCGTCATGGCCAGCCACTCGGGAGTGGTCTTGACCAGCATGAAGGCGGTTACCGTCGCGTTCACGCGTACGCCCCCGCTTCGATGTCCTCGACCAGTGTCGGCCCGGACGGCGTCCAGCCGAGCAACTCCCGCGTGGCCGTGCTCGAGGCGGACATGTCCGTCGCGAAGAACCGGCCGACGAACCCGAAGTGCTCCGCCGCCTTCTCCGGCGCAACCGAAACCACCGGCAGGTCGAGGGCCCGCCCGATCGCTTCGGCGATCTCGCGGGTCGTCACGGCTTCCTCGGCGACGGCGTGCAGGCGTGCCCCCGCCGGGGCGGCCTCGAGACCGAGCCGGACGAGCCGGGCCGCGGCCGGGCGGTGGACCGCCGACCAGGCCGCCGTGCCGTCGCCGACGTAGGCGGAGACGCCGTGCCGGCGAGCCGCCGCCGTGATGGACGCGAGGAAACCGTGGTCGCCGACGCCGTGCACCGACGGCGCGAAGCGGACGCTGACCACCCGGACGCCCTTCCCGGCGTACTCGAACGCGAGGTTTTCGCCGCCGCCGCGCATCGAGTCGGGGCCGACCGCGGGGGAGACGTCGGATTCGAGCGCGGGCCGGCCCTGGACCAGCCCGGCGAGCGCGCCGGCGAGCAGGAACGGCCGGTCGGTGCCCGCGAGCGCGCCGGCCATGGTCTCGATCGCGGCCCGCTCGGTCCGGTTGTTCTCCGCGGGGTTCGCCCAGTCGTGCTTGTTGCCCAGGTGGACGACGGCGTGGGCGTCGATCGCGCCGTCGCGGAGACCGTCGAGATCGTCGAGGTCGCCGCGGCGGACCCGGGCACCCTTCTTGGCGAGCGCGAGGGCCGCGGCGTCCGAGCGGGCGAGGCCGGTGACCTCGTGCCCGGCGCCGAGCAGCTCGTCGACGACGGCGGTGCCGATCCACCCCGTCGCCCCGGTGACGAACACGTGCATGGTGCTGCTCCTTCTTCGGGGAACTCGTTGACAAGTCCGAAGTTAGGAGCCGCGGCAGTGGTCGTGCCACGCAACTTTGACAATCGAGGATTGCGTCAAACGCAAGCCGTCAGGATCCCGTCTCGACGTGGTCCAGCACGCCGAGCGCGTCCGGCACCAGCACCGCGGCCGAATGGTAGGCACTGACGAGGTACGACGTCACCGCGCGGTCGCTGACGCCCATGAACCGCACGTTGAGCCCGGGCTGGTACTGGTCGGGAAGTTCCTTCGGGCGCAGGCCGATGACGCCGGCGTCGTCCTCGCCCGTCCGCATCGCCAGGATCGACGTCGTGCCGGTGTCGGTGATCGGGATCTTGTCGCAGGGCAGGATCGGGACGCCGCGCCAGGCCATGACGCGTTTGCCGTCGAGGAGGGTGGTGTCGGGGTAGACGCGGGCGCGGGTGCATTCGCGGCCGAACGCGGCGATGGCGCGGGGGTGGGCGAGGAAGAACTTCGTCTTGCGGCGGCGGCACAGCAGGTCGTCGAGGTCCAGCGGTGTGGGCGGTCCGGTGCGGGTCGTCAGCCGGTGTTTGAGGTCGGCGTTGTGCAGGAGCCCGAAGTCGGTGTTGTTGACGAGTTCGTGTTCTTGCCGTTCCCGCAACGCTTCCACGGTCAACCGCAGCTGCTGCTCGAGCTGGTTCATCGGGTGGTTGTAGAGATCGGTGACGCGGTTATGGACGCGCAGGACGGTTTGGGCGACAGCGAGTTCGTACTCGCGCGGCGATGGGTCGTAGTCGACGTACGTGCCGGACAGGATCGGTTCGCCGTCGTGCCCGGCGGACAGGTCGATGCTGGCTTCGCCTTTGGCGTTCTGGGGTTTGCGGGGCCGTCCGATGGCTTCGGCGACGTGGGCGCGGAGTGGCTCGGACCGGCCGTTGAGGCGGGCGTAGGCGTCCGCGGGCAGGACGAGTGCGATGACGTGGGTGGCGGCGCGGGCGGTGAACGGCCAGGTGGCGTCGTCGCGGGCGAGGAGTTCGGCGCCGAAGTGGTCGCCGTCGGTGACGGTGCCGAGGTGGGTTTCGTCGCCGTATTCGCCGCGGCCGTGCTGGGTGACCTTGCCGTGGGCGAGGAGGAACAGGGTGTCGAGCGGGGTGCCCGCGTCGACGATCGTGGCGCCGGGTTCGTATTCGCGTTGTTCGAAGGCTTCGGCGAGGGCGGACAGGGCTTGCTCGTCGCCGAAACCGCGCAGGAGTTCGAGTTCGGTGAGTTCGGCGGGGACGACCTGGACGCGGGCGCCGGTGGTGTAGAAGGAGACTTTGCCGTCGCCGACGGTGTAGGTGAGGCGGCGGTTGACGCGGTAGCTGCCCGCGGGGACGTCGACCCAGGGCAGCTGGGAGAGCAGCCAGCGGGTGGTGATGCCGCGCATCTGCGGCGGGGTCTTGGTCGTCGTGGTCAGCGTCCGCGCGGCCGTGACGCTCAGCGACAGCTGCAGGGACGCCGTTTCCTCCGTCACCGTCACGGTCTCAGCCTTCCCGGCCGAGTTCGACGCTTTCCAGCACCGCCAACGCGTCCGGCACCAGCACCGCCGCGGAGTAGTAGGCGGAGACGAGGTAGGAGATGATCGCCTGTTCGTTGATGCCCATGAACCGCACGTTCAGCCCCGGCTGGTATTCGTCCGGCAGCCCGGTCTGGTGCAGCCCGACCACGCCCTGGGCCTGTTCGCCGGTGCGCATCAGCAGGATGGAGCTGGTGCGGGTGTCGGAGACGGGGATCTTGTTGCACGGCAGGATCGGCACGCCGCGCCAGGCGGGGACGTGGTGCCCGCCGAGGTCGACGGCGTCGGGATACAACCCGGCTTTGGTGCATTCCCGGCCGAACGCGGCGATGGTCTTGGGGTGGGCGAGGAAGACTCCGGGGTCTTTCCAGACCAGGGCGAGGAGTTCGTCGAGGTCGTCGGGGGTGGGTGGGCCGGTGCGGGTGGGGATGCGCTGGGCGAAGTCGGCGTTGTGCAGCAGCCCGAAGCCGGTGTTGTTGATCAGTTCGTGTTCCTGGCGTTCCCGCAGTGCCTCGACGGTGAGCCGGAGTTGTTGTTCGATCTGGTTCATCGGCTGGTTGTAGAGATCGGCGACGCGGGAGTGGACGCGCAGGACGGTCTGGGCGACGGAGAGTTCGTATTCGCGGGGTTGGGCGTCGTAGTCGACGAACGTGCCGGGGAGGGTCGGTTCGCCGTCGTGGCCGGAGGCGAGGGAGATTTCGGCTTCGCCGTGGTCGTTGCGCGCCGACGAGCCGCCGGCGACGTAGGCGTCCAGGTGGGCTTGCAAGGTCTCGGACCGGGAGAGGACGTCCTCGAACACGTCCCTCGGGAGGGTGAGGACGGTGCAGGTGGTGACGGCTTTGGCGGTGAATTCCCAGATCCCGTCGTCCCGGACCAGCGCTGTCTCGCCGAAGTAGTCGCCGTCGGCGAGGGTGCCCAGGACGGTCTGGTCGCCGTAGGCGCCGGTGCCGACCTTGGTGATCTTGCCGTGGGCGATGAGGAACACCTGGTCGGCCCGGGAGCCGAATTCGACGAGGGCGTCCCCGGGTTCGTATTCGTGTTGGGAGAACCGGGACGCCAGTTCGGTGAGGACCTCTTCGTCGTCGTAGCCGCGCAGGGGGGCGAGTTCGCCGAGTTCGGGTGGGATGACGCGGACCTCGGCGCCGGTGGTGGTGAAGGTGACGCGGCCGTCGCCGACGGAGTAGGAGAGGCGGCGGTTGACGCGGTAGGCGCCGCCGGATACTTCGACCCAGGGCAGGACTTTGAGCAGCCAGCGGGAGGAGATGCCCTGCATCTGGGGGACCGACTTGGTCGTGGTGGCCAGGGTCCGGGCCGCGGCCCGGCCGAGGCTCTGCGGTGCCTGGTCGGTGTCCACCGGGTCGGTGACAGTCACAGCGAAAACCACCCGTTCATTCGTAGGTCAGGATTGGTAGCGAGGGTTGGTGGCGTGCCAGGTGAAGCCGCCGCCCATCCAGGAACGGACACCCACGAGGAACCGCTGCAGCTCGGGCGACGGGACCGCCATCAGCTCCCGGTGGCCGTCCTCGAACTCGTGGACGATCTGGTTGTGCAGCTCGACGGTCGCCTCGACCGCCTCCTCGACCGAGCACCCCCGGTCGGCCGCGATCTGCAGGACCATGTTGCAGACCGGCTTCTCGTCGGCCGCGTCCTTGGCGACCGAGTGCAGGTCGTTGACCAGCACGGACGCGGTCCCGGCCCGCATCATCGCCTCCCGCACCCGCGGGTCGTAGTAGAACGGCGCGGCCAGCTCGTAGCCGCCGACGGCGTCGACGAGCGTCATCGACGTGTAGAAGCTGTCGTGCTGGCGGGCCGCCAGGTACTCCCACGCCGGTGGGTAGCGGCCCGTGTGGCGCCACGCCGCGTAGGCGTCCCAGCTGACGAACATCGAGAACGTCGCGTAGCAGACCCGCTGGACCAGCACGGGCGAGCCGTGCCGGCCCAGGTGATCGATCGCCGAGTGCAGCCCGACGAGGATCGGGTCGGCCCGCAGCGCTTCTTCGAGGGGCGCCGAGAACTCCCCGGCCGGCGCGACCGGGTCCATGGCCGCCATGACGAGCGCCAGGCGTGGCGGCAGTTCGGTCGGCGCCGCGCCCAGCGTGCTGTCGTCGGCGTAGTAGTCGTCGGCCGCCCACCAGACCGCGTTCAGCTGCGCCGCGACGAGCAGCCGGTCCGGGTCGTCGGAGTCGGGGTGGGCGAGCATCGCCAGCCTGCCGAACCCGGCGTGGGCGATCTGGTCGAGGCCCGCGCCGGTGAACCCGCAGTCTTCGGCCCACGCGACGAGCCGCCGGTCGACCTCCCCGGCGAGGGCGTCGTCGACGCGGCCGGCGACCGGGCAGTACAGCGGCGGCCCGCTGCCGTCTCCCCACGGCAGGTGGGCGTAGGCCGGGTCCTGCCCGGGCGCCGGCGCGAACTGCGTCGCGATCCGGGCCGCCGCGGTGCCGAGGCCGAACGGGCCCGCGAGCAGGCTCTCGGCGCCCCCGTTCGTCCACTGTGGACACTCGGTGCCGGTCGTCATGGTGCTCTCCCTCGTCGCCCGGCCGCCTCAGACGCGGTCGGCGGCGATGAGCAGGTAGTGGAAGCTGCCTTCGCGGTAGGCGGTCAGGAACGGCTTCTCGACCCCGGTGGCGACCGAGGACCGCTCCCGCAGCTCCCAGTACGGGATCGTCGCGGCCGTCAGGTCGACGACGTTGATCGGCACGAACCCGTTGTCCGACAACGCCTTGAAATAGTCGCCGCGGGCGTGGATGTTGCAGATGTAGTGCTGGTCGATCTGGCTGACCGCGCGCGACCGGCCGCCGGTGACGTCGTTGTAGCACCCGGTGATCGTCACGTACCGGCCGCCGGGCTTGAGCTGGCGGGCGTGTTCGGCGAACAGCTCGTGCAGGTCGACGTACATCGTGCTCTCGTTGTTCCAGATGCCCTGGAACACGCCGGATTCGAAGCCGGTGTCGAGCATGTTGCGCAGGTGGTAGCGCACCGAGCCGTCGATCCCGCGCTGCCGCACGTGGTCGTTGGCGAACGCGACCTGCTGCTCGGAGATGGAGATGCCGTCGACCTGGCAGCCGAAGCGCTGGTGGGCCATGACGCTCGTGCCGCCGCGGCCGCAGCCGGCGTCGAGCAGCCGGTCGGCGGGCCCGACGGGGCCGAGGTGGTCGAGGAGGACGTCGGCCTGCGCCGTCTCGAGCCGGTGCATCTCGGCGATGATGGCGTCGTCACGCTGCGATGCCGGGGCTTCGAGCACGGCCGGGTCGTAGTCGCCGATGCCGTAGTGGTGGTGGTAGAGACCGTCGACATCGCCCAGCCGGAGGTTCACCGGGTCCTTCTCCGCGTTCCAGTAGTCGGCGACCGACTGCTGGTACGCGGTGCGGGTCACGGGCTGGTCGAGAGCCGTCATCGGGAAACTCCTCGTTCGCGGTTTTCCTTGGTGTGCAAGGAACTCTCCGGACAGCCCGGTGTCGTCCCCTCCTCGTCGACGCTAGCGAGGAAAGATCGGCGGGGACAAGGAGCTTCACTCGTGGTGCCCGGGCGTGGCCCGTCTGGCCCAGCGGCGGCCCTGCGCGGGGTGGCGGGCGGCGGCCGCGGAGGAACCCTATCGAGACCGGCCGTGACTCGTCCGGCTGACGAGACGCGACCGTGGGTCGTCACTCTCGCGGAAGTGCACTGGGTGAAGGAGAAGACGATCAGCCTCGTTCGGCGGTAGGAGACCACTGTCAGTCGACCCAGGGGTTCGGGCGGCAGACGGCACCGTCGGCCCGGACCCGCGTGGCGGCCCCGGGTTCGGCGCGGTTGAGCTCGGCGAGGTAGGTGTTCGAGAGACCGAAGGTCTGCTGCATCATCACCGGCGCGGGCGCGCCGGGAGCGGGGCAGCCGACGTGCCCGAAGCCGAGCGCGTGCCCCATCTCGTGGTTGACGGCGTAGGTGCGGTAGCCGGCGAGGTCGCCGCCGAACGAGTGCGCGCCCCGGATCCACCGCGCGAGGTTGAGGACGATCCGGTGGGTCAGGTGGCACGAGGAGTCGTAGGGGATGGCGAACCCGCAGAGCCGGCGGCTGGTGTCGGGGGTGGTGAGGCTGATCCGCACTTCCGGGTGGGCATCGGGGGCGGTTTCCCGCCGGAAGGCGACTTTGCCCTGCCCGATCCAGCCGCGCGGGTCGGTGAGGATGGTGTCCACCTGTTCGGCGAACCCGGGTGCGTCGACGCCGTCTTCGACTTCGACGGTGTAAGTGAGTTCTTCGGCGCCTTTGCCCGCCCCGGCGAGGGTTTCGGGGCCGGGGAGGACGTGCCAGGTGCCGTCGCCGGTGGGGGTGACGGGAGGGCCGTCGGGAAGAGCGGCGGGCTCCGGCGGCCGGGTGGTGACCGGCGCGGCGGTGGGGGAGAGGGGAGTCGGGCTGCCGCTGAGACGCCGCGGTTCGGCGGCGCGGGGGATCAGGAGCAGGGCGACGGCCAGGGCGATGGCGAAAACCAGCACCGCCGGGGGCCACCATGCCGCTGGGGCCGGGGGTTCGGCCGGCGTGTCGAGGAGGTCGGCCGCGGTGATTTCTTCGTTGGTGCGGCGAGGTTCGGTCGCCAGGGGGAGGACGGCGGTGGTGGGTGGCGCGGGTTCCGGTCCGGACGGCCAGATGATGGCTGTCGAGGGATCGTTCGGTGGGGTGGCGATGGGTGCCGGGGGCTGTTTCGCGGCTGGGACGGGCTCTGTTGTCTTGGTCGGGGGTGTGGCTGGTGGTTCGGTGGTGAGGCTGGCTTGTGTTTCCGCGGTTGGGGGTTCGGTCGGTGTGGTTGGGGGCGCGCCTGGTGGTTCGGTGGTGAGGCTGGCTCCTGTTTCCGAGGTCGGCGGTTCGGCCGGCGCGGTTGGGCGTGCGGCTGGTGGTTCGGTGGTGAGGCTGGTTTGTGTTTTCGCGGTTGGGGGTTCGGTCGGTGTGGTTGGGGGCGTAGCTGGTGGTTCGGTGGTGAGGCCGGCTCGTACTTCCGAGGTCGGCGGTCCGGCCGGCGCGGCCGGGCGCGCCGCGGATGGCTTCGTCGCGGGGGTCGCCGGTGTTGCCGGGGCGGGCAGCCCGGGCCGCTCGGCCACCTGCCGCCGCAGCGGTTCGGTCGCCGGCTCTACGCGCGGTGGCAGCGTCGCCGTCGGACTCGGCTCCGGCGACCGCGGCCGGGGAACCGCCGCCGCCCGGCGGAACCGCAACCGGCGGCGGGCCCGTGGCACCCCCGCCGCCGGCATTTCCTCCTCCACCGGGCGGACCGCCCGCGGCCGGGGGCGGGGCTGCGGCAGCCAATCGACACGCGCCGGTTCAGTAGGCAAGGCCCACGCTCGCGCACGCCGGGCTCGGGGCCGCCGCCGATCGGGGGTACGCCACCGTCGACGGGTCGCCGTCGGACGTGTAGCGGTGGCCGTTCGGTGCCGCCAGTACGTCGAGCCAGTGGGACGAGCCGTACTCCGCCTCCTTGCCACTCGACTGCGACCGGATCCGCGGGATCGCCCCCGGATCGAAATCGTCCGAACACGGCGAAGGCGCCGGCCCGGCCCCCACCAGCAGCGCGCCCTCGTACGAATACCCCGGCCCCCGCAACGCCGACTCCGCGCGCCGCGGGTGCGTCCCGTACGGCAGCGCCAGCGTCCGCGGCTGGTAACCCGCCGCGCGGATCGCCGCGTCCTCCTCCGTGATCGCCGTCGTCACCTCGCTCTCCGACGCCGTGCGCAGGTTGGTGTGGTGGCGCGTGTGGTTGCCGATCTCGAAGCCGTGGGCGGCCAGCCAGCGCAGCGCCGGCCCGTCGTCCGGCGCGCCGAACGGGTGCTCGTTGACGTACAGGCTCGCCACCGGGCGGAACCGCGGGTGCGCCGCCGCGACGTCCAGCAGGATCCGGATCGCCGTGCCCCCGGCCGGTTGTCCCTGCGGCGTCAGGGCGAACACGCTCGGGTCGCCGTCGTCGAAGGTCAGGACCACCGGGTGCGCGCCGGCCGGAAGGTCGAGCCGGCGGGACACCAGTTCGGCTGTCGTCACCGGGACGTAGTCCTCCGCCGCCAGCCGCTCGAGCTCCGCGGTGAAGTCGGCGGACGTGCGGTCGTACACCGACCGCGGCCGCTCGACGATCCGGTGGTACATCAGGATCGGCACCCGCCCGAGCTCGTCGGCGCCGGCCTGGCGCGCGGACGCGGGCGTGACGCGGCTGGGCGTGGCGGCGACGGGCGCCGGCCGGGGCGCCGGGGTTTCGACGGGCGCCGGAGCACCGCACGCCGTCACGACGGCCACCGCCGCGAACCCCGCGCCGAACCGGAAAAGGCTACGCATGGGGGGAGTGTGGGGGCGTTCCCGCCGCGGCGCGGCCCGGCCCACCGGGTCGGGTGAGCGCGGATTTTCCCGCCACCGCGCGAAATGCGACGTTTCCGCAGGCCGAGGGCATGGTCACGATACGGCCTCCGGCACGATGCGGTGATCGTCGCGCACGGCGTTTGCGTGAAGATCACCGCGGGTATTTCCCTGCGATGGTCCCGAAAACGGCGTCCTTCGCCGAACGTACCCTCGATCGACGTCTGGTCCTCCTCGCCGCTCTCGCGGGGCTGGCGACGAGCGCGTGCGGCGCGCGCCGGGCCGGCAGAGCCCTCGCGGTACCGGTCACCGCGACGCCGGCCCCGCCGACACCGCCGCCGAACCCCCTGGAGAAGAACCTGCTCGTCGGCTTCTGCGGCGCGCCGGGGTCGCCGGCGCTCGGCCGGATGACCGGCGACCTGACGGCGGCGAGCCGCGAGCTGCGCCAGCGGATCCGAGCCTTTCCGGCGGGCCGGCCGGTCACGCCGGTCGTCGAGCTGATCGCGACCACCGTGCACCGCTCGGCCGGAGAGGACGGCATGTACCGCAGCCGCTGTTCGGAGGAGACGGTGCGCGACTACCTCGATGCCGCCCGGGCCCTGAACGGCTTGCTGCTGCTGAACATCCAGCCCGGCCGCGCCGACTTCCTGCCCGAGGTGCAGGCGTACGAACGCTGGCTGACCGAGCCGGACGTCGGCGTCGCGCTCGATCCCGAGTGGGCCGTGGAGCCGGGCGTGATCCCGGGGAAGAAGTTCGGCCGGACGACCGGGGACGAGCTCGACGGGGTCGCGCGCTACCTCGGCGGCCTGGCCGAAGCGCACCGCCTGCCCGCCAAGGTCATGGTGTACCACCAGGTGGCGTCGTCCGTGGTGCGCGACGAAGAGCTGCTGCTCGCGCACCCCGGCGTCGCACCGGTGAAGGTCGTCGACGGCATCGGGTCGGCGGCGGCCAAGAAGGCGACGTGGAAGACGCTCATGACGACCCGGCCGGACCACGTGCGGCCCGGGTTCAAGCTGTTCTTCGACGAGGACACCCGCCGCGGCGCGGCGTTGATGACCCCGGCGGAGGTGCTGGCGCTGACCCCGGTGCCCGCGTACGTCGTGTACGAATAGCGGGGAGAGTGCGAAAGCCCGGTGCGGAACCCGCACCGGGCTTTTTCGCGGGGTCCGGCGAAGACGACGAAAGCCCGGTGCGGGGAGGTGAGCCGCACCGGGCCATCGCCGGCTGTCCGTCCGGGGGTCCGATCGTTCCCTAGCCGATCGGGACGGGCAGCCCGCCGAGAAGGTCGTTCACGAGAGCGGACAGCGAGATCAGCACGCGCTGCAGCAACGCGTTGAGGAGCGCGGAGACCGGCGGGAGGCTCTGGCGGGCCTTCAGGTCCGCGGCCAGCCGGTCGACGCCTTCGCGTGCTTCGGTGGTCTGTTGCTGGGCCGTGGCCGCCTTGTCGCGGGTTTCGGCCTGGATGGTGTACCGCTTGCCCTGGGCCAGATCCGTGAGAACCGGATCGAGGTCGGTCAGGGTGACCCGCGTGCCGGCGACGTCGCCGTTGTCCGCTCGCGAGACCAGCTGGTCGCGCAGCGATTGGACCTGGGCCGCCGCGCTCGTCGTGCTCGACGAGCCGCTGCCGCCGGGTCCGCCCGCCGACGCCACGCCCACCCCGGTCAGGGTCACCGCCGCGGCGGTGAGGAAAACCGTGACCGCCCGGGCCAGTGCACTTTTCATGTCGTACTCCTCCGGAATTCCGATACCGACTGGAGATCATCGTGATCGCGTGCGGCGATTACCGCGAGCGGATCCCCTGACCTCGGCGGACCCGGCGATTCCGCTCGGTGCACGGCGGCTCGGGGAACCGCGGAACAAACATCAAGTTCGCGTGAAGCCGGTGATCGACAATTCCGGACGTCCGTGACGAAGCGTGATGGCGTCACTCCTTGGTGAGTGTCGGTTACGATGAATGGCTGAAAAGGGCCGGGTTTCTTCACGGAAGGTATGACTGGGGTGGTTCTCGCGTGGCACGCGAGTTTCACCCGATTGTGAGGTTTGTCGGAGGTTTTAATGGGTAACCAGGCGCATTTGCCCAGGGCCGGAAAGACACTCTTAAGAAGGTTACGACGCAAAAGCACTTCTTGCGCGCTGAGCGCTTCGCTAATCTGGGTGGCGGCCGCCGGGATCGGTTTCCGGTCTTCCGGCGGCCTCCTCGGTGCCGAGACCTGACAACTGGGCGCCATTCGGAGAACACGAAAACGCAGAACGTCCCGGCGCCTGGTGGTGCCGGGACGTTCTGTGCGGGAGAAGAGGGGATCAGGTGCGGCGCGCGAGGGGAACTCGGCCACCGGAAGCGGTGCGCGAGAAGAATCCCGCCGCGCTCGGCCGTGCCGACGCGCTTGGCGGCGCCGGCCCGGCCGATCCAGTGGCCACACCTGGCCTGGCGTGGCCGAGACCTCGGGAAACCGGCGGGCTCGGCTGCGGCATGAACGGCTCGGCCCTCCCGCGGCCTCGGGAAATCGACGATTTCCGCGGCGGCGCATGTGGCCGGGCGCGGTCGGCACCTCGGGAAACCGGCGGGCTCGGCTGCGGCGCGGTGGCTGCGCGCACAACTGCGATCGAGCCTGTTCACAGCGTCGCGCCTTGGCCGAGGCCTCGGGAAACCGGCGGGGCGATCCTCCCCGCCGGACGTCCCGGGCCTCGGCCCGAACCTCAGGCGCCCGGCGGGTTGCGTCGCGGTTCGGCGGGCGGGTACGTGTTCACCGGCGGCGCCTGCCCGGCCCGCGCAGTCGGCTCCACGTGCGGAGCCACCTCGGGTCGCGAAGTCCGTCCCGCCGCGGGATACCCCGCCATGGCCTCGGCCTTCGGTCCGCGCCGTGCCAACCCGGCCAAGCCCACCAACCCGACCAGCCCGAGCAAGCCCCACAAACCGTTGTCGTCGTTGTCGTCCTGGACGTTGTCGTTGTTGTCGGCCTGCGTCGCGAACGGCGGGGCCGCCGGCGCCGCCGAGGCCGGGAACGCGCCGGTCATCGCGATGGCGGCCGCCGCGGCGGTGCCGGCCAGGACGTTTCGTGCCGTTCGATTCATCTCGGTTCTTCCTTCCGTTCGGGCGGACGGTCACCGGCCGCGTACCCCGGTCACCCGCGTTCACACCCGCTGTCACGGGAATGGGCGACGTGACCCGGTTTCCGGTGCCCGGGAGTGGTTTGTAGACTGGGCTTCGGTTCAAGCAGGAGCCGTGGAAGGACGTGTGCGTCCGCCACCGGCGTCCTTCCCCTTTTCGCGCTGGTGCGCATCCGTATTCGGGAAAACACCGTCCACTGCCGTGGACCCGGGGGAGTAATGAACAGTCAGCTCGTGGTCGCCCCGCTGGGCGCGACCTTCTCCGCACGTTTGATCTGCACCACCGGCGACCGCCTGATCCACCCGGCGGACGGCCGCAACGACCTCGCCCGCATCGTCGTGCGCTGGGCCCGGGCCTGGGTGCCCGAAACCTGGCCCGCCCGGCAGTACTTCGCCGCGCTCGGCATCGGGGACGACGAAAACCCCTGCTACACCGACGAAGACGTCACCGGCTGGCACCTCCTCGAGCCCAGACCCGGCTCGCTCGCGTGGCGGGTGCGGTCGGGCGAGATCGACGTGACGACGGCGCTCACCGCCGAAGCGGAGGCCTGGCCCGGCTAAGAAGTTCACCGCGGATCAGCCCTGCGTCGCCCTCACCCGGGCGGCGCAGGGCTCTTCGGCGTGCCCGGGATCTTCCTTGCCGGACAAGCGATGCGGGCGCACCTTGGTGGGCAAAGAGTTGCGGGGAAACGGATCCGCGTAACCCGATCGGACCACTAGCAGGCCGGTCAGGGGCTTGCGGCACCCACACGATGGTGGCATGGAGTGGAACCGGTGCTGCGCCATCAGTACGTTTCCCTCACACCAGGCGGAGAACACACCTTCACTGCCGCCCATCCGACGCAATTGTCGATCGAGGAGTAAATCCATGCTGAAGAAGCTCGGCTTCGTCACGGCCGCCGCCGCGGCGGGCGCTTTCCTCGCCGGGGGCGTCGCCGCCGCCGGCACCCCGGACGAGCACGGCCACCACGGCCACCACCACGGCGGCTACGACTACTCGGGCCAGGTCGGTCTCGTGAACCTGAACAACACCGACGTGCTGCACAACGTCGACGTCACGCCGGGCCTCTGCGGCAACGACGTCAACGTCCTCGGCGTCCAGGTCCCGATCCGTGAGTCGCTCAACGGCATCGGCGTCCCGGTCCTGTCGCCGGGCGAGCACGAGGCCAGCGGCGACGCCCCGTACAACTGCGCCGCGAGCGCGTTGTCCGACGGCGGCACCAGCCAGGGCAACTGAGTTTCCGTGCCGCCGCCGCCCGCTGTGTGTGCGGACGCCGGCGGCCGGCACGGAGATCCGGCGATTCGCGTCGACGTCGCGACGCGGGCCCGGAACGCGGAGCGAGCTGCACACTCCGGTTCCGCGTCCCGGGCCCGCCGCGACGCCGGACGTCGCCGGCACGGGTGGGACCGGTCACGACCTGGAGAAGTGCGCCGGTCCCACCCGGCGTGAACCGCACCCTAACCGACTTGCCGCGGCCCGGCGAACCGAAGCCGGGCGCGGATGCCTTCCCCGATCTCCCACCGGACGGTCCGGTGGGTCGCTGTAAGGAGTTCTTCAAGTGATCAAGCAGCTCGGCTTCGTCGCCACCGCTCTCGCCGCCGGGATGGCGGTGCTCGGCGGATCCGCGTCCGCGACCGGCATCACCGTCGGCGGGCACCCGATCGACCACAGCGACCAGGTCGGCCTGGGCAACGTGCAGAACCTCGACGCGGTGCACAACCTGAACGCGGTCGGCGGCGTCTGCGACGACAACGTCAACGTGCTCGGCGTCCAGGTGCCGGTCCAGCACGTCGCCGACGGCATCGGCGTGCCGGTGCTCTCCCCGGGCGAGCACGACGCCGAGGGTGAGGCCCCGTTCAACTGCGCCAGCGGTGCGATCTCCGACGGCGGGACCGCGCAGGACAACTGACCGGTCCTGGTCGAAGCCGCCGCGCGGTTGCCCCCCGCGCGGCGGTTTCACGTCCGGTCGAGCCGGTGCACGGCCACCTCCCGCACCACGAGGAGGACGGCCGCCGCGACCGGCACCGCCACGAACGCGCCGACCACGCCGAGCAGTTCGAAGCCGATCAGCACCGCGACGACGGTGACGAGCGCCGGGATCCGCACGGCCCGGCCGACGATCTTCGGCAGCAGCACGTAGTCCTCGAGCACGCGGTAGCCGACGAAGAAGCCGGCGGTCGCGAGGCCGACGGGCACCGAGACTGTCAGCGCGACGAGCGTGGTGCCGGCTCCGGCTGCCACCGAACCCGCGACGGGTACCAGGTCGAGGACGGCGACGAGCAGGGCGAGCACCAGCGGGTACGGCACGCCGAAGCTCCGGAGCCAGGCGAACGTCAAGGCGCCGGCGATCAGCGACACCACGACGTTGCCGACCAGGTACGCGCCGACCTTCCGGAAGACGGCGTCGCCGATCAGGATCACGCGCGGCCGCCGCGACCGGGGAGCCAGCCGGTAGAGCGCGGTGCGGACCCGCGGGAAGTCGGCGACGAAGTACGTGCTGAGCACGACGACGATCGCGGCGTCGCCCAGCACGGCGGCGAGCGACTTCGCCACGTCCGTCAGGTGGATGCCCCGGAGGGCGGCTTCGAGCCCGAAGGTTTCGTTGGCGCGGCCGATGAGCGTGCCGGGGTCGCGCAGCAGCGCCAGGTAGTGCGGCGCGCCGTCCCGCAGCTGCCCGATCTGGTCGGACAGGGGAACGGCGGCGCTCGCGACGGCGGCGGCGAAGACGGCCACCCCGGTCACGACGACCAGGCCGGCGGCGAGCGCGCGGGGCATCCGGCGGGTGAGCCGGGCGGTGACCGGTTCCAGCCCGACCGCGATGAAGAACGCGATGCCGATCAGCAGCAGCGCGTCGGACGCCGCGAGCACGACTTCGACGACCGCGACCGTGACGACCACCCCGGCCGCGGCGGTCAGCCCGGCGAAGAACGGCGACCGGCGATCGAGCGGCTTTCCCGGCGTGCCCAGGGGTTTCTCCTGGCGCGTGGCCGCCCCTTCGGCCTCCCCGACGGCGTGGCCGGCGCGGTAGGCGCCGTGGCCCTTCGTTGCGTGCATGGGTCGGCGGCTACCCCCTGGTGGCCGGTCGAATCCACCCGATCCGGGCGCGCGGGCAAGTCCACGCTTCCCGGTGACCGCGTCCCCTTGACACTGCCGTATCCCTTCTCCCGTCAAGAGAATCACCTATGAGCACCAAGCACTTCCTGCTGGCTCCCGTGATCGCGCTGGTGGCCGCGTTCGCGGTCTGCCCGGCGGCGTCGGCCGTCAGCGAACCGCGGCTGCTGATCAACCAGGACTTCCCCGACCCGGACGTCGTGAAGACCCCGGGCGGCTATTTCGCGTTCTCGACGAGCACCGGCTCGGGCCGGGTCCCGGTGGCGACGGCGTCGGCGCCGGAAGGACCTTGGCGCATCACCGGCGACGCGCTCGGGGCCGTGCCCGCGTGGGCGAAGCCGGACGGCGGGTTCTGGGCGCCGGACGTCACGCAGCTGCCGAACGGCACCTTCGTGATGTATTTCTCGGCGGCGAAGACGGCGGGCGGCGAGATGTGCCTCGGCGCGGCGACCGCGGCCAAGGCGGCCGGGCCGTACACCCCGGCCGGCGACCAGCCGCTGGTCTGCGTGCGTGAGGACCACGGCGACATCGACCCGCAGACGTTCCTCGACGCGGACGGAACCCGTTACCTGCTCTACAAGAGCGACGGCGCCGCGACCGGGGCGCCGGCCGCGATCTGGTCGCAGAAGGTCGAAGCCGACGGGCGCACGCTCACCGGCCCTCGCACCGAGCTGCTGCGCGCCGACCTGAACGCGGAGAAGGCGGTCGTCGAGGCGCCGTCGGTGGTGAAGACGGCGAGCCGCTTCCTGCTGTTCTATTCGGCGGACACGTTCCAGAGTTCGGGCTACCACACGTGCTACGCGTCGGCGCCGACGGTGAACGGGCCGTTCGTGAAGGCGGACGCGCAGTTCCTGTCGACGGAGCTGCTCGGCGCCAAGGTGGACGCCCCGGGCGGGGCCGACGTCGTGGACGGCCACATCTACTTCCACGGCTGGCTGGGCGGCGGCCGGACGGCGCGGGGGATGTACGAGCTGCCGATTTCGTTCCCCGGTGATGTACCGCAGCTGGGCTGAGCTTTCACTCACACGGGTAGCGGTCCGGTTGGGGTGCGCGTGGCCGGTTATCCGGATCGGGAGCATGGAAAGGGAGGACGGTCATGACGGTGTTTTGGGGACTCGTCGGCCTGATCGGGCTGCTGGGGTGCGTGGGGCTGCTGCGGAGCCGCGCGGTGCCGACGGAGGGTGATCCGCTGGCCCGCTACCCGGAGGCGCAGGAGCCGGCGCGGCCGAACGCCGATGCCGCGCACACGCCGCTCATGACCCCGGTGGTGACGCCGGAGATGCTCGGGTCGGAGCAGCCGCTGAACCAGACCCGGGCGCAGGCTCGGCGGCCCGTCGAGGCTCAGCCGGGCATTGAGCCGCGGCCGCAGGTTCAAGCCGTGCCCCAGCCCGAACCTTCGCTGCAGAGCCAGGTCCGGGCGCAGCCTCAATTCCACGCGGAACCGCCGCCTCGGGCGCAGCCCGAGCGCGATCGTGAATTTCCGCCGCAGGGCCAGGTTCGAGCCGAGCCGCAGCCGCAGGCCCAGCCCGAGCCCGAACTCCCGCGCCAGCCCCGTCGCACTCCGGCGCACGCCGCCAGCCCAGCGCGATCGGCGGCTGCCCCGACTCCCGCCGCCGACCCGCAACCTGTCGAACCGCGGCCGGAGCCCTCGGCGCTCGAGTCGGGAACCATCGCCGGCGAAATCCCCGCGCCGCGAACGCAATCCGTCGACGAAAGGCCTGCGCCGAAGACCCCCGTCGGCCGCAAAGCCGTGCAGGGCCTCCTGAACCAGGCCAAGCGCGTCCTCAAGCGGCACTAAGGCAGCGGCGCCCGGTTCTCGGCCAAGCCGGCGAGCAGATCACCGTGCTCGTCCACGCGGTCGAGGACTTCCTCCGCCGTGAACGTCAAGTGGTTCACGTGCCGGCACGCGCGGACCTCGTCCCACGTCACCGGTGTCGAGACCGTCGGGTGGTCGCGGCCGCGCAACGAATACGGCGCCACCGTCGTCTTCGCCGGGTTGTTCTGGCTCCAGTCGATGAACACCCGGCCGCCGCGCTGCGCCTTGGCCATCACCGCCGTCACCGCGCCGGGCGTCTCCCGCGCGAGCTGTTGCGCGAGCCGCTTGGCGTAGACCGACGGCGCCGCCGGGTCGTCGGTCCGGATTCCGCAGTACAGCTGCATTCCCTTCGAGCCCGATGTCTTCGCGAACGGGGTCAGGCCGTCGGCGACCAGGACGTCGTGCAGGCGTTCGGCGACGCGGGCGCAGTCGACGACCGTCGTGCCCGGGCCGGGGTCGAGGTCGAACACCAGGCGGTCGGGTGGCCGGCGGCTCGCGTCCGGCGTCACCGTCCACTGTGGAACGTGCAGTTCGAGCGCCGCCATGTTCGCCGACCAGACCAGCGCCGGGAGGTCGTCCAGGAGCGGGTAGTCGATCGTGTCGCCGCTGCCGCGGGAACCCGTACTGGGCAGCCGGACCGTGCGCAACCACGGCGGTGCGCCGTTCGGGACGTTCTTCTCGAACCACTTCTCGCCGCCGACGCCGTTGGGGTAGCGGATGAACGTCACCGGCCGGCCGGCGAGGTGCGGCAGCAGGACCGGCGCGATCCGCGAGTAGTAGTTGATCACCTCGCCCTTGGTGAACCCGTCCGCCGGGTAGAGCACCTTGTCCAAATTGGACAGCGTGAGCCGGCGGTTCCCGGCCTGCACCGTGATTCGCTGACCCACCGGTTCGGGTGGGGGAGGGGCGGCGACGGGTTCCGCCGCGCGCGGGGCGAGGACGTCCGCCGGTTTCTTGTCGGCCCGCAGGCCGCGCCAGGCGGTGTGGCGGACGCGGCCGCCGCGCGTGAACTGCCGGTAGACGATCTCCCCGACGAGCCGCGGCTCGACCCAGCGCGCGCGGACGGTGTCCTCACGCGGCGGTGTCATCGCGAACGGGTGGGTGCGGCGTTCGAGCGGCTGCAGCTGCGCCATCAGGTCGGCGCGGGTGGCCTGGCTGAAGCCGGTGCCGACGTCGCCGATGTAGACGAGGTCGCCGGTGCCGGGGTCGTGCGCGCCGAGCAGGAGACCGCCGAGGGTGCCGGTGAAGCTGCGCTGACCCGGACGCCAGCCGCAGATGATCACTTCCTGCGTGCGGATCAGCGGGTGCTTGAGCCACGAGTCCGGCCGCTGCCCGGGCACGTAGGCGGAGCCGCGCAGCTTCGCGACGACGCCCTCGTAGCCGGCGGACGCGGCGTGGGCCAGGAAGTCCGCCGGCGTGCGGCGGTCGGCGGCGAGCTCGTCGAAGGTGACGGCGCGGACCACCGACACGCGGTACGGATCGGGCATCGGCAGGCCGGCCAGCAGGCGGCGGCGCTCGTCGTACGGCTCCTTCAGCAGGTCGCGGTCGCCGAGCCGCAGCAGGTCGAAGGCGAGGAACCGGACCGCGACGTCGTCGAACTCCCGGCCCTTGGGGCCGCTCTGGTGCCGGACCCAGCGGCCGCGGCGTTCCTGCATGAGCTCGAAGTCGATCCGGCCGTCTTCGCCGTAGACGACGACCTCGCCGTCGAGGTAGGCGGCTCGGCCGTCGAGCGCGGGGGCGAGCACGCCGGCGAGCTCGGCGAATTCGGCGGTGAAGTCGATGTTGTTGCGGCTGGTGAGGACGGTGGTGCCGTCCGGGGCGATCCGCATGGCGGCGCGGTAGCCGTCCAATTTGTACTCGTACGCCCACTCGGTGCCGCTGCGCAGCCGGCCCCCGTCGGCCTTGGCCAGCATCGGCTCGACCCACGCGGGGACGCCGGGTGCGTCGTGACCAGCCATGCCGAACCTCCGTGTGTGCCTTCCGAAGGTAACCCGTTCGGCCTAGCCTCGCTGGGTTTGTGCAGGTGAAAGCTACCGGAACGCTTGTTCCCACTCTTCGGCGAGCGGTTTGCCCGGCGCCGTCCAGCACGCGGCGAGCAGGTCGTAGCCCTGGTGGACGAGCTCCGCGTGCGCGGGCCAGTGCCGGCGCGTCCAGGCGAGGTCGTTGTGGGCGGAGTCGACCGCCGCGCGTGTCGTGCCTTCGAGCTCGAACTGCAGGTCGCGGCGGAGATTCATGGCCGAGGGGCCGTTCGCGAGCAGCGTCAGCGCGGCGGCGCGGACGCGGGATTCGGTCCAGCGGAACGTCGTGCGGTGGGCGTGCGGGGCGAGCAGGTACTGGGCGAGGACCGCGAGCGCGACGCCGATGAGCGTCTCGACCAGGCGGTCGCGGACGACGGGGCCGATCGCGCCGGACGCCGCGGCGCCGCCGGCCAGCAGCGCCACCGGCGTGATGAAGACGACGGCCACCGCGTAGTTGCGCGGGACGAACAGCTCGATGCAGAACTGCAGCACCGCGACGGCGGCGACCAGCGCGATCCCGGTGGGCGCGAGCAGGGAGAGCGCGGCGAAGAGGGCCAGGCCGACGGCGGTCCCGGCGAAGCGTTGCAGGCCGCGGACGTTGGCATGGAGACGGTCGGTGCCCTGCTGCAAGACGACGAGCGCGCTGAGGATCGCCCAGTGCGGGCGCGCCAGGCCGAGTGACGCGCTGAGTGTCCCGGCGAGCACGCAGGTGCCGCCGACGCGCAGGGCTGTCACCGTGGCGTGGGAGCGCAGGGACGCGGACCGTCGCAGCCGGTAACCGACGCTGGGGTGGGGGAGCGGCAGGGGCCCGTCGTCGTCGGTCGCGGCGGTGAAGCGGCGGTGGGCGGCGATGAGGGTCGTGGCCGGTTCGGAGCCGGGGCCGTGCCCGGCGTCGTGGACGGCGTTCCAGGCGGCCGAGAGGGCCGCGCCGGCGGCGTGGCGGGTGGTCGTTCCGGTGTCCAGGAAGGCGTCGACGGATTTGACGGCCTTGTCGACGGCGGCGCGTTCGGGCTTGTGGCGGTCGGCGAGGGCGCCGGCCATGGACACGACGGCGGAGGACGCGCCGCCGAGCGCGGTGCAGAGAAGCAGGGGCAGCGGATCGGCGCCGGCTTCGGTGGCGATGAGGGCACCGCCGCAGACGAGCGCGAAGAAGAGGCCGCCGGGCGGCCCGAGCCGCAGGGCGTCGACGGTGTAGACGGCGAGGACGCCGACGGCCGTGACGACGATGACGACGCCGGCTTTGGTGCCGGTCGCGCCGACGACGGTCCCGAGCCCGGCGGCGAGGAGAAGCATGGCGGCGGCGGTGAGGACCACGCGAGCGCGGACGCGGTAGGGGCGGCCTTCGCCGTAGAGGACGGCGAAGGCGCCGAAGGTGACGAAGAGCGCTTCGGCGGGGTGGCCGGTGAAGACGACGATGGCGCCGGAGAGGAGAACGGCGGCCGCGGCCCGCAACCCGGCACTCCACCGCCGTCCGGCGGCGGGCAGCGCGAAGAGCAGGGCCCGAGGGCGGGCGATGCGGGGAAGAGGATCTTCGGGCGGCACGGCTTTCATTCCAGCACGCCGGGTGAGGTGGGTTCGGGTGGACCGAGTGCTGGGGTGAGGTGGGTCGCTGCGCGGGGTGATTCGGAAGGTGACGGCCGGCCTGGTGCGGTGGGCGCAGCCGCGGCCGAAACTCGCTCAGGCCGGCAAGAAGTCCTCGACCGCCCGCCGCAATGTCGCCCGGACCGTCTCCGCGTCGTCCAACTCGCCGCCGTGCAAAGCGCCGTCTCGCAGGAGGACCAGCACCCTCGCCGCGTGGCTGGGCTCCGGGTGGCCTGCCGCTGCCGCCTCGGACCTCAACACCTCGAAGAACCACTTGCGGTGATCCTCGATCACCTTACGAACCAGGTGCTCCGGGTCGGGGTACTCGGCCGCCGCGTTGAGGAACTGGCAGCCTCGGAAATCCTCGCCGCACGTTGCCTCTCCCACCACCGACAACGCCGCCGCCAGTGCCTCGCGCGGGGGCTTGCCCGACCTCGCCGCGTCGACCGCCTCGCGGATCCAGCGGCTCGTCTCCGCCAGGTACGCCGCCACCAGGTCGTCCTTCGTGGGGTAGTGCCGGTAGAACGTCGCCCGCGTCACCGCCGCCTCGGAGACCAGGCGCTCCACCCCCACCGCGTGGATGCCCTCCGCGTAGAACAGCCGCGACGCCGTCGCCAGCAGCCGGTCCTTCGGGTGCATCTCGGCAGTCGTCATCCGTCGAGCATAGAGAAAGACCGATCGTTCTGCCAGATCGGCTTCGTCACATTGCCACGCCGCCCGCCAACCGCCAGAGTAGGGAGACAGAAAGACCGATCATTCTCTCTGAGGAGCCAGCCATGAGCAAGCCCACCATCGTCCTGGTCCACGGCGCTTTCGCCGACTCGTCGAGCTGGACGGGCGTCGTCGCGAAGCTGCAGGAGCAGGGCTTCCCGGTCGTGGCGGTGGCGAACCCGCTGCGCGGCGTCGAGTCCGACGCGGCCTACGTCGCGGACGTGGTCAAGGGCATCGAAGGGCCCGTCGTCCTCGCCGGTCACTCCTACGGCGGCGCCCTGATCTCCCGTGCGGCGACCGAGACGCCGAACGTGCGTGCCCTGGTCTACATCGCCGCGTTCCAGCCCGACGCGGGGGAGAGCGTCTTCGAGCTGTCCGGCCGCTACCCGGGCGCCAAGCTCGGCCCGGAGACCACGAACGTCCTGGTCCACGAGGGAACGCCCGAGCTGTCGATCAAGCCGGAGGACTTCGCCGAGGTCTTCGCGGCCGACGTCCCCGCCGAGACGGCCGCGATCCTGGCGGTCACCCAGCGCCCGGTGGCGCAGCAGGCCCTGGCCGCGCCGTTCGAGGGCACCCCGGCCTGGTCGAAGCTCCCGTCGTGGACGCTCATCGCCAACCAGGACAACGCCATCCCGGCCGCGGCCCAGGAGTTCATGGCCGAGCGTGCGTCCTCGACCGTCCGGCGGATCGACGCTTCGCACGCCGTCGCGGTGTCCCAGCCCGGCGTCGTCGCCGAGGTGATCGTGGCGGCCGCCGGCGCGTGACGCTCAGGTGATCGGCGGGAGGCCGGCGCGCGCCGTCCGGTACTCCCGCACGATCCGGGCCACGATCTCGGCCGCGGGCAGCACGGAGTCGACCAGTCCGGCCGACTGGCCCGCTTCGACCTTGCCGTCCACGACGTCGCCGTGCAGCGCCGCGTCCTTCAGCGACGATGCCTGGAACGTCTTGCGCCGCAACGCTTCCTCCGCGCCCGACGACTCCAGGGACGCCATCCGCTCGGTGAAGTCGTTCGCCAGGGAACGGATCACGCCCAGGCCGTGGCCCACCGTGCGGGTGCCGTCCACATCGGACGAAACCACCGCCTCCTTGTACGCCGGATGCACGGAAGCCTCGGTGCTGGCCAGGAATCGGGTGCCGAACTGGGCCGCGCCCGCGCCGAGTGCCAGCACCGCCGCCAGGCCGGCGCCGTCCGCGATCCCACCGGAAGCGATCACCGGCAGCGAAACCGCGCGCGCGACCGCCCGGACCAGCACGGAAGTCGTCACCATCGCGGGCGGCGGGTGCCCGCCGGCCTCGGCGCCGACGACGACCACGCCGTCGACGCCGGCCGCGGCGGCCTTGAGCGCGTGCGGAACCCCGGCCACCACGTGCAGGCAGCGCGTCCCGACGCCGTGGAACCGCGCCAGGTACCGCCGCGGCCCGCCCTGGGACGCGATCAACACCGGCGGCCGGTGCCGCAGCACCAGGTCCATCACCTCGTCGACGCCGGCGCGGTACAACGGCAAGTTGACCGCCCACGGCCGCGAAGTGCCCGCCGCCACCTCCGTCAACACGGAGTCCAAATCGGACAGCCGCATCGGGCCCGCCGCCACCACGCCGAGGCCGCCCGCGTTCGACACGGCGAGGGGCAGCGCCGAACTCGACGAAGCCCACGACATGCCCGCCTGCACGATCGGCAGGTCGATCCCCAGCAACTCGGTCACCGACGTCGAAATGCGCGTCATGCCTGCTCCAGCAGGGAACGCGCGTGGGTCGCCAGCCGGTTCTTCTGCACCTTCGAGCTGGCCGTCATCCCGATGTCCTCGAAGCCGTCGACGATCCGCAGGTGCCGCGGCACCTTGAACCCCGCCATCCGCTCGCGCGCCCAGGCCAGCAGTTCGGCCTCGGTGATCTCGGGCGAAGTCAAGACGACGAAGGCGAACGGCACCTCCACCAGCCGCGCGTCCGGGACGCCGACGACGGCCGCTTGCCGGACCAGCGGGTGCCGGTGCAGGGTGTCCTCGATGTCCGCCGGCGCCACGTTCTCGCCGCCGACGCGGATGATGTCCTTGGTGCGGCCGGTGAAGTGCAACCGGCCGGACGAATCGAGCAGGCCGACGTCGCCGGTGGACAGCCAGCCGTCGGCGTCGATCGTCTCGGCTGTCTTCACCGGGTCGTCGAGGTAGCCCACCATGACGTTCCAGCCGCGCACCAGCACCGCGCCCGGCTCGCCGGGGCCGCAGTCGCGGTCGCCGTCGAACGCGCGGATCCGCACCTCGACCCCCGGCTGGACGGCCATCGCGCCGGACGCGCGGACTTCCGGAGGCTCCCACCACGCCGACTGCGCGACGTTCGGCGACGCCTCGGAAAGCCCGTATCCCGCAACGCATTCCGCAGCGCCCAGTTCGTCGATCACCCGCCGGATCACGGTCGGCGACGCCGCCACCCACGCGCCGCGCAGCACCAACCGGCGCTGGGGCCGTGAAGGATGGTTGAGCAGGAGCAACGCGATCGTGTCGTTGCCGGAGAAGTGCGTGCACCGCTCGGTTTCCAGCAGCCGCAACGCTTCTTCGGGCTCGAACTTCGGCATCGTCACGAGCGTCGTCGCGTGCTGGATCGAGGCCAGCACCGACAGCGTGCTCCCGGCGACGTGGAAGAACGGCCGCGCCGAGTGGAACCGGTCGCCCGGCCGCAGCCCCATCCTCGCACCGGAGAAGAACGCGTCCGCGCACATGCTGCGGTGGGTGAGCAGGACGCCCTTCGGCCGCGACGTCGTCCCGGACGTGTACTGCACCAGCAGGATGTCGTCCGGCGAACCGACCGCGGGCGGAACGTCCGAATCGGACAGGAAGTCGTCCCACGAAACAGCGAACGAAGGGACGTCGTCGCCGAGCACCACGACCTTCTCGAGCGAAGGAATCGATGAGACGTCGAGTTCCCGCAACATGGCCGCGAAGTCCACGTTGAGCACGCGGGACGCGACGAACAGGGTCCGCACGCGGGCGTGGTCGAGGGTGTAGCGCACTTCGTCGGCGGTGAACCGGGTGTTGACCGGCACGGCGACCGCGCCCGCCGCCCCGATCGCCAGGAACAGCGCCACCCAGTCCGGCCCGTTGCCGAGGCAGATGCCGACGCGGTCGCCGCGGCCGATGCCGGCGGCGGCGAGCCCGGCGCGGATCCGCGAAACGTGGTCGGCCAGCTCGCCGTAGGTGATCCGCTCCGAAGCCGTGACGACGGCTTCGACATCCGGCGCGAGCAGGGCCGCGCGGGCGAGGGCCTCGTGAGTGGTGAGGGGGCAGGCCGTGCGGAGGTCGGTCATCGTGGGTCTCCGTTGGTGAAGCGGGCGACGCCGTCGCGCCAGCCGCCGTCGGCGAGGCACTGTTCGATCGCCGCCAGCTCGATCCGGATCCCGCGGTCCAGGTCGGTTTCCGAGCCGAGGTCGACCGCGCGCTTGGTGAGCGCGATGGCCAGCGGCGGCGCCTTCGCGATGCTCGCGGCCGTCTCGTCGCCGGCGGCGAGCAACTCCTGAGCCGGCACGACGCGGGTGACGACGCCCAGGTCGGCGGCCTCGGCGGCGTCGAGCGCGCGGTTGGTGAACAGCAGCTCCTTGGCCCGGCGCTTGCCGATGGCGCGCTGCAGGCGCTGGGTCGCGCCGACGGTACCCCAGTGCGGCTCGGGGAACCGGAACACCGTTCCCGAGGCGGCCAGCGCGAAGTCGGCGGCCAGGGTGATCTCGCCGCCCGAACCGACGACGGCGCCCTGCACCAGGGCGACGACCGGCACCGGGCAGGCCTCGATCGCGGCGTACGCGGCGAAGGAGGCGAGACGCCGGCGCCGCACCCACGCGGCGTCCTTGCCGGTGCGCTCCTTGAGGTCGGCGCCCGCGCAGAACACCGGCCCGCGCCCGCTCAGCAGCACGACGCGGACGTCGTCGGGCAGCGACTCGAACGCTTCCCGCAGCTGGTGGCACATCGGCAGGTCGAGGGCGTTGCGGGCCTCGGGCCGGGCCAGCTCGACCCGGGCGACGCCGTCCGCCACGGAGACGCACACGCGCTCGGTCATCGGATCACCCCTTCGGCGCGCAGCTCCTCGATTTCGGCCGGGGCGAGCCCCAGCTCCGCCAGGACGTCGTCGGTGTCGGCGCCGAGCAGCGGCGGCACGCCGGGCACCGGGGCGTCCCCGGCAGTCTCGCGCAACGGCGTCCGCAGCGCCGGGAACGGCCCCTCGACGGGGTGGGTGAACTCGCCGACGACCCCGCGCGCGACGGCGTGCGGATCGGCCAGCGCCTCCCGCACGGACCGGACCGCGCCGGCCGGGACGTCGGCCGCGCGCAGCTCCTTCACGAGCGGATCCCGGTCGTGCTGGGCGATGGCACCGCGCAGCGCCTTCATGACGCGGGCGCGGTGTTCGACGCGACCGGAATTGCCCTGCAGCACCGGATCCGCGGCCAAGTCGTCGAGCCCCAGGACCGTGCACAAAGGACCCCAGTGCTGGTCGCTGCCGCTGATGTGCAGCCATTCGCCGTCGCCGGCCTGGAACGCCGCCGACGGCACCCGCCCGGGGTGTTCGGTGCCGGTCCGCACCGGGTCCTCGCCGAGCGCGAACAGCCGCGCCGCGTTGAGCGCGTGCAGGCTCAATTGGACGTCCATCATGGACACGTCGAGGTGGCGGCCCCGCCCCGAAGCCGCGCGCCCGGCCAGCCCGGACAGCACCGCGATGACCACCCAGAGCCCGGACGTCATGTCCGCGACGGGAATCCCGGTCTTCGACGGCGGCCCGTCCGGCTCGCCGGTCATCGCCATCACGCCGGACAGCGCCTGGAAGACCGTGTCGTAGCCCTTGCGGTCGCGGTCCGGCCCGGTCTGCCCGAACCCGGTCGCGGACACGTAGACCAGGTCCGGCCGCGCCAGGTCCGCGTAGCCGAGGCCCAGCCGATCCATTGCGCCGGGCAGGAAGTTCTCGACGACGACGTCCGCCCGGGACGCCAGCCGTCGCGCCACCTCTTGGCCGCGCGGATCCTTGAGATCCAGGGTCACGGACTTCTTGCCCCGGTTGAACGCGAAGAAGTACGCGCTTTCGCCGTGGGGCAGGCGGGGTTCGAAGCCGCGGGTTTCGTCGCCGGAGCCCGGCCGCTCGACCTTGACGACGGTGGCGCCCAGTTCGGCGAGGACCTGGGTGGCCAGGGGCGCGGCGAGGACGCGGGAGAAGTCCAGAACGGTGATTCCGGTGAGCGGGCCGGTCATGCGCGGAACCCCCGCATCAGCGCGTTGACGTCCTGGCCGGCGCGCATCGCGGCGTCGGTCGGCAGGTCCGCGACGCGGTAGAGGAGGTCCTTGGCGGCGGCGATCGCCCGCGGCTCGACCTTCGCCCACTGTTCGGCGATCTCGAGGGCCGCGGGAAGGATTTCGGAAGGCGCGACGACCCGGTTGACCAGGCCGTGCTCGAAGGCTTCGGCAGCGGTGAGCAGCCGGCCGGTGCTGACCAGCTCGAACGCGAGCTTGCGGCCGAGGTGCTGGACGAGCCCGGTCATCACCAGCGCCGGGACGATCGAGTGCTTCAGCTCGGGGTAGCCGAACTTCAGGTCCGTGCCGGCGACGACCATGTCCGCGCCGATCGCCAAGCCCGCGCCGCCGCCCACCGCCGCGCCGCGCACGGCGCTGACGACGGGGATTCCCAGCTGCCGCGCCTGGACCTGCAGTTTCGCGGTCAGCGCGGCCCGCTCGAGGACGGCGTCGGCGTGGTCCGGCGTCAGCGAGGAGAACTCGCCGAGGTCGGCGCCGGCGCAGAAGCCGCGTCCCGCGCCGGTGAGCACCAGCGCGCGGACGTCGTGGTCGGCGTCGGCCGCGGCGAACGCTTCGCTGAGCGCGCGGGTCAGCGCCGTGTCGAGGGCGTTGAGCTTTTCGGGCCGGTTCAGCGTCAGGACGCGGACGGGGCCGTGGTCCTCGGCGATGACGGTCACGGGGTCTCCTGGTTCGGGGTCGGGGTGAAGCCGGCGCGGGCCACCATGCTGTGCAGCGGCCGGCCGAGCGCGTCCTCGCAGGCGGCCGAGGCCTTGGCGAGCAGGTCGAGGTCGAGGCCGGTCTCGACGCCCATCGCGGCGAAGAGCGACACCAGGTCCTCGGTGCAGACGTTGCCGGTGAGCCCGGCGCCGTACCGGATCGCCGACGGATGGCCGCCGACGCCGCCCATCGCGGTGTCGAAGCTGCGGCACCCGGCGTCGAGGGCCGCGACGGCGTTGGCGACGCCGGTGCCGCGGGTGTTGTGGAAGTGCGCGACGACCGGCACGGTCAGTGGCTCGAGCCGCTTGAACAGCGCGCGCACGGACGGCGGGGTGGCGACGCCGGTCGTGTCGCCCAGGGTGACGAGGTCGGCGCCGAGGTCGGCGAAGCGGGCGACGTCCTCGGCGACGCGGCCGGGGTCGACCGCGCCCTCGAAGGGGCAGCCGAACGCCACCGAGACGACCCCGACCAGCGTGAACCGGCCGCCGGCCAGCGCGACCATCTCCTCGACGCGCTCCCACTGCCCGGCTCTGGACGTCCGCAGGTTGCGTTCGGTGTGGGACTCGGTGGCCGAGACCAGCAGGCTCAGCTCGTCGGCGCCGTGGCCGGCGTCGAGATCGGCCAACGCACGCTGTACCGCGCGCGGGTTCGGGCAGGTCGCCTTGAACGCGACGTCAGGGCGGCGGCGGACCCGCGTCAGGACGTCCGACGCGTCCGAGAAACCGGGGACCCGCTCCGGGTGGCTGTAGCTGGTCGCCTCGATCCGCCGGAACCCCGCGTCCGCGAAGGCGTCCAGCAGGGCGACCTTCGTCGCGGTCGGCACGAACTCCGGCTCGTGCTGCAGCCCGTCGCGGGCGAAGCACTCGCAGATCGTGACGGCGTCGGGCATCGGGCCACCTCCTGTTCGGTGGCTCCAGAACTACGCGGCCCTGTTGATAAAGTCAACAGTCGTCGGTGGCCGGGTGGGCGCGCTCACGTTCCTCGACGGCCAGCGCCAGGTCGGCGAGCTTGTCCAGGGCGCTGCTCAGGGTGGCCGCCTCGTCGGGGGTCAGCGCGGCCAGGAACTCGGCGTCGCGCTCGTTCGCCGCGGCGATCAGGCCCCGGTAGACGCGGGTGCCTTCGGTGGTCAGGGCCAGCTGCGAGGTGCGGCCCGAGCCGGCCGTCCGGTCGACCAGCCCGCGCTCGGTCAGCCGGGTGACCACCCGGCTCATCTGCGCTTTGTCCAGCCCCGCGCGGCGGGCGAGCCGGTTGAGGGTCAGGGTGGGGTCGGCGGCGATGAGCGAGATCGCGCGCCATTCGCCGAGGCTGACGTCGAACTCCCGCCGGTAGCGCAGCGCGGCGCTGCGCGACATCGCCGACGACGTGCGGGAGAGCCGGTAGGAGAGGAGTCCGGAGATGGGCACCAGGTCTCGGCCGTCCGCGCGTTCCGCCATGGCGGTCATCGTAGCCGTTGCCGATCCGGTGTTGACAAACTCAACACCGGATGTCGAGACTGACGCCGCACGCCCCGCCTGACGAAGGAGTCGAGTAGCCGTGGCCGAACACCCCGCCGTCACCGGACGGCCCCCCGCGGTCGCCGGCCGCGCGTCCACCTACCGGACCATCGCGCTGCGGGTCATGCCGCTGCTGGTGGTCTGCTACGTCGTCAGCTTCATCGACCGGACGAACATCGGCATCGCGCAGCAGGGCCTCAAGCGCGACCTCGGCTTCGGCTCGGCGGTCTACGGGCTCGGCGTCACGCTGTTCTTCGTCGGGTTCATCCTCTTCGAGGTCCCCAGCAACGCGCTGCTGGCCCGGATCGGGGCCCGCAAGACGCTCGTCCGGATCATGGCGACCTGGGGCGTCGTCACGATCGCGACGCTGTTCGTGCAGGACGAGTTCACGTTTTACGTCGCCCGCTTCCTGCTCGGCGTGGCCGAAGCGGGCTTCTTCCCGGGCGCGCTCTACCTGCTGTCGAGGTGGTTCCCGTCCGCGCGCCGGACGCGGATGACCGCGGTGTTCTTCATCGGCGTCCCGGTGTCCGGCGTGCTCGGCTCGCTGGTGTCGGGCTGGATCATGCACGCGCTCGGCGGCGTCGCCGGCCTGGCCGACTGGCAGTGGCTGTTCCTCATCGAGGGCATCCCGCCGATCCTGCTGGCGGTGCTGGTGGCGTTCTTCCTCGTGGACGAGCCGGAGCAGGCGAAGTGGCTGACGCCGGCGCAGAAGGCGCTGGTCCGGGCCGACCTCGAGGCCGAGCGGTCGGCGAAGCCCGCCGCCCGGCACGGCGGCATGCTGTCGGCGTTGCGCGACCCGAAGGTCTGGATCCTGGGCCTGTGCGCGTGCGGGGCCTACACGCTGGCCAACGCCGTGTCGTACTGGACGCCGCGGATCATCGCCGAAGCCGGTGTCGGCGACGTGCTGAACCTCGGGTTCTTCTCGGCGATCCCGCCGCTGCTCGGCATCGCGGTGATGCTGGTGGTCGGCCGCCACTCCGACCGGACACTGGAGCGCCGATGGCACGCGGCGATCAGCTGGCTGGTGGCGGCGGTGGCGATGCTGGCACTGGCGTTCTCCGGCGGCAGCGTCCTGGTGGTGGTCGTCCTCCTCGCGGTGATGGCGGCGGCGCACTACTCGGGGTTGACGGTGTTCTATTCGATCCCGTCGATCTACCTGAGCGAAAGCGCGGCGGCGACGGGCATCGCGGTGGTGACGTCGATGGGCTCGTTCGCGGCGGCGGCTTCGCCGTCGTTGCTGGGGTTCATCCAGTCGGCCACCGGGAGTTTGTCCCTGGGGTTGGTGATCAGCTCGGGGATCGTGCTGCTCGCCGTCGTCGTGCTGCTGGTCGGGGTGAAAGCCAAGGACCTCAAGGAGAAGCACGACTAGCGCCGCAACGGTGTCTCTTCGTCCAAACGCGACAGTTTCTCCGGGTTGCGCACCGCATACAGGCCCGTGACGAGCCCGTCGTCGACGCGCAGCGCCAGGACCGTGTCGACCTCGCCGTCGCGGCGGAGGACCAGCGCCGGGTGGCCGTTGACCTGGGCCGCCGTCAAGGATCCCGTCGCGAAGTTGCCGACCCCGGCCGTCAGCAGGCGGGCCACCGCCGAAGCGCCGACCACCGGTTCGAGAACAGCCTGGACCACCCCGCCGCCGTCGCCGAGGAACACCACGTCCGGCGCGAGGATTTCCAGCAGCTCCCGCAGGTCGCCCGTATCGACCGCGCGCCGGAACGCCACCAGCGCGTCCCGGGACGTTGCGGGGGACACGTCGCCGCGGGGCCGGCGCGCGGCGACGTGGGACCGGGCGCGGTGGGCGATCTGACGGACCGTCGCCGGGGGCTTGCCGACGGCTTCGGCGATCTCGGCGTAGTCCAGGGCGAACACGTCGCGCAGCACGAACACCGCGCGCTCGGCCGGGGTCAGCGTCTCCAGCACCAGCAGCATCGCCATCGACACGCTGTCCGCCAGCTCGACGTCCTCGGCGACGTCCGGTGCGGTCAGCAGCGGCTCGGGCAGCCACGGGCCGACGTAGGACTCCTTGCGCCGGCCCAGTGTGCGCAGCCGCATCAGCGCCAGGCGCGTCGTGATCCGGACCAGGTACGCCCGGTCGTCGCGCACCGCGGCGCGGTCCACGCCCGCCCAGCGCAGCCACGTCTCCTGCAGGACGTCTTCGGCGTCGGCGGCCGAGCCGAGCATCTGGTAGGCGACGGTGAACAGCAGGTTCCGGTGCGCGAGGAACGCCTCGGTCGCGGGGTCGGCCATGGGGGCTCCTCAGTCGGCGTCGAGTTTCCCACCAGATGCCGCTCGGCGCCGCCGTGTGACAGTGACCGTCGTCACGCGCCGGCGGTGTCACGGCCGCGGGGTGGCCCGGCATCTCCTGGCCGACCGTTCCGCGACCCCGAAGTGAGGAACCATGGAACCCCGGTTCACCTTGACCGACAACGAAATCGGCGCGAAGTTCGCCAAGCGCTTCGGCACCGCGAGCCTGGCGATCATCCAGTCGCCGCTGCCGAAGGTCACGCAGGAGCTGGTGTCGCTGCGCGTCAGCCAGATCAACGGCTGCGGCTGGTGCGTCGACATCCACACCAAGGAGCTGGCCGCCGCCGGGGAGCCCGCGGTCCGGATCAACCTCGTCGCGGCCTGGCGCGAGGCCACCGTCTACACCGAGACCGAGCGGGCCGCGCTGGCGCTGGCCGAGGAGGGCACCCGGCTCGCCGACGCCGCCCCGGGCGTCTCCGACGACACGTGGGAGAGCGTGCGCAAGCACTTCGACGACGATCAGACGGCGGCGCTGGTCGCGCTGGTGGCCCAGATGAACTCGGCCAACCGGCTCGCGGTGATCCTGCACCAGCGGGGTGGCGCCTACGAGCCCGGCATGTTCGGCTGACGCCGCTCCGGCCCGGGAGCACCCGATCCCGGGCCGGTTCGTGCTTCGCTGGGGGACATGACGAAGGCGCAGCGGTGGAACCGGTACTGGGACCGCAAGTCGGCGACCTACGACGCGGAGATGGGCGTCTGGGACCGCCGCCTCTTCGGCGACTCCCGGGAGTGGGCCTGCGGGCAGGCGACCGGCGAGGTGCTGGAGGTCGCCGTCGGCACCGGGCTCAACCTGCCCTGGTACCCGGCCGGGGTGACGCTCACCGGCCTGGACCTCAGCACCGGGATGCTGGAGATCGCCCGCACGCGCGCTCGCGACCTGGGCCGCGAGGTGACGCTGCGGCAGGGCAGCGCGCACGAGCTGCCGTTCGCGGACGCGTCGTTCGACACGGCGGTGTGCACGTTCGGGCTGTGCGCGATCCCGGACCCCGCGGCGGCGGTGGCGCAGCTGCACCGCGTCCTGCGCCCGGGCGGGCGGCTGATCCTGGTCGACCACGTCGCGGGCTCGTCCGTCGTCGTCCGGGCGGCGCAGTGGCTGGTGGAGCTGGCGAGCGTCCCGCTGGCGGGCGAGCACTTCCGGCGTCGCCCGCTGAAGCTGGTGGAGGTGCTCGGAATTTCGATCGAGCGGCGGGAACGGTTCAAACTGGGGCTGGTCGAACGGCTGGTGGCCCGCAAGGTCAGCTGAACAGCTCCGCCAGGGGGCTCTTCTCGAGGTCGGCCAGCAGCGCGGCGACGTCGTCGTACGTCGCGATCGCGCCCGCCTCCTTCAGCTCCGCCGCGCCGACCCCGCCCGACAGCACGCCGATCGTGCGCACGCCGGCCTTCGTGGCGGCCCGGACGTCCCAGACCGCGTCGCCGACGAAGATCGTGTCCTCCGGCGCCGTACCCGCCTTCTCGAGGGCCACCCGCACCGGTTCCGGATCCGGTTTCGTCGCTTCGACGTCCGAGCCGGCGACGATGTCCTTGACGACGTCGTCGACGCCGAGGGTCTTGCGCAGGACGTCCAGCTCGTCGGGACCCGCCGACGTCGCCAGGACCACCCGCACGCCCTTCGCGGCCAGCGCCCGCACCAGCTCCGGGGCCTGGGCGAACGGCCGAAGCAGCTCCGAGTCCTCGAGGTAGAAGCCGCTGTGCAGGTCCTTCGCCTCGTCGCCGACGCGCTCGGCGTCCTCGTCGCCCAGCAGGGTGCTCAGCAGCTTGCCGGAGCCCTTGCCGATCGCGCGGTGCACGCGCCACGAGTCGACTTCGCGGCCTAGCTCGTGGAAAGCCCGCCGCCAGGCGTGGACGTGGAGGTAGTTGGAGTCGACGAGCGTGCCGTCGACGTCGAACAGGACCGCGGTGGCGATGGTGGTCTCCTCGGGTTTCGGCGGGCTCCGGGCGGGTATCGCCGTGCGAGTACCCGACGTGGAAGGACCTACACATGACGACGCCGGACGACCGCGACGCCGCGACCGAGCTGGACCGTGAGCTCGGCGGCACCGACGAGCTGGAGCCGGGGGAGCAGCGCGAGGCGGCTGAGCGCGAAGCGACCGAAGACCGTTGACCGGACTGGTGACGGCCGGCTTCCGCGGGCCGGTCGCCCTGCGCCGCGCCCGGGCGTTCCACCCGGCCGGGCTGGTGCTGCGCGGCGAGCTGCGGGCGGTCGACGACGACCTGCCGTGGCCGGCCGGGCCGACGGCGGTCGTCGCGCGGCTGTCCAAGGGCGCGGGCACGCCGGGCCGGATGCCGGACGCGCTCGGGCCGGCGGTGCGGATCCCCGGCGCGGGCCGCGACGGCGGGCCGTGGGACCTCACCTTGACGACGTCCGGCAGCGGCCACCTCGGCCGGATGCTGCCCCGCCCGGCGGCGACGTGGACCGGCGGCGCGTACAGCAGCCTGGTGCCCTACCGCCGCGCGGATCGGCTGATCTGGCCGGCGGCGTGGGCAACGGCGGATTCGCCGCGCCTGGACGCGTCGCTCGAGGCGGTGGTGGCGGCGGGCGGCCTGGGGTTCGTGCTGCGGACCGGCCGTGAGGACGGGCGCTGGTGCGACAGCGCGGAGCTGACCCTGCCGGAGGTCGGGGGTGACGCGCCGGCGCTCGATCCGATGCGGCACCGTCCGGACGGTCTCGAACCGGCGCCGGAATGGCTGGCGCGGGTGCGGGAACGGGCTTACGCGGGCAGCCGGGCCGGGCGGCCGTGAAGGTCGCCCGGCCCGTCCGGTTCACCGCGAGTCGGCGATGGGGGCGCGCGTCGCGCCCAACGGGATCAGGCCGAGCGCGATCATGCCGACGCCCAGGCCGAAGTGCAGCCAGTTGTCGGCCGTGTTGACCGGGACGAAGTTGGCCGCGCTGTCCTGGTCGATCAGCAGTCCGTAGAGCCACAGCACCAGGTAGATCACGCCGCCGCCGACGAGGAACGCCTTGGCGCCGCCCGGGGTTCGCGCCAGCGCGAGCCCGGCGACACCGAACGCCAGGTGGACGATGTTGTGCAGGATCGAGACGGTGAAGATCCCCAGCAGAAGCGCCCCGGAGTGGTGCCCGGCGCCGGTGAGCAGGTCGTAGTTCGTCGTCACGCCGGGGATGAACCCCAGCACGCCGACCAGCAGGAAAACCACTCCCACGATCGCCGCGAGCAGCTGGCGCGGGGTCCGCCGGACGGCGGTCTCCGTCGATGCCATGGTGGTTCCTCCGATTCGGATGGGACGGGCCCTCGGCCGGGGGCCCGCGCCGGGGCGGCATGCCCGGCGCGGGGCCCGGCAAACGCGTTTCGCCGCACCGGCCGCCGGGTATGCCCCGGTTTCGCCCGATCGGAGGAAGCGATGAGCACTCCCGAAATCGACCCGGTGACTGCCGAAAGCATGGAAGAGGACGCGGACATCGGCGGCGAGCACACCGAACCGACGTTCCGCGACCAGGAGCCGGGCCCGGCGCCGACCGACGAGGAGGACGCCGACCACGGCGGCATGCCCACCGGCTGACGGTCGGCGGTTCGACCGGTCCCGCCGCTGAGGTCCGCGTCACGTCGGGGAACACCGCCGTTTCCCCTGCGTTGTAACGGATACCGGCTCCCGCTCGCAGGTAACTCCCAGCCTTCGCCGGGCGGGGCCGGCCTTCGTCTACTGTGGACGCTTCACCCGCGGCCGGTAGTCGCGCTCGGTCTCGACGTCGCCCTCGGGTGTGTGGACCACGTGCCCGACGCGCCGCTTCTTCGCGATCAGCCGGCCGGACAGCACGGCGTCGGTCCGGCGGAGTGAGGTGTTGGACGCCCGGGTGCCGCCTTCGACGCGGTTCTTCCACAGCCCGTCTTCGAAGTAGGTGTGCACGTCACCCTCGGCCACGACGTCCGCCTCCGTCCGCACTGTGCCTGTGGTTGCCGAGCCGGCCACTGCTCGGCAACTGCGCCAGACCCCGCGGGTGCCCGGGGACGGACCGGACAAACGTTCAGGCCAGGCCGAGTACCCGGACGGCGTTCTCCTTGAGGATCAGCGGGCGCACCTCGTCCTTGAGGTCGAGGGCGGCGAAGTCGGCGAGCCAGCGGTCCGGCGTGATGACCGGGAAGTCCGAGCCGAACAGCACCTTGCGCTTCAGCAGCGAGTTCGCCGCGCGGACCAGTTGCGGCGGGAAGTACTTCGGCGACCAGCCGGACAGGTCGATGTACACGTTCGCCTTGTGCGTCGCGACCGAGATGGCCTCGTCCTGCCACGGCACCGACGGGTGGGCCAGGATGATCGTCAGGCCCGGGAAGTCCGCGGCGACGTCGTCGAGCAGCATCGGGTTCGAGTAGCGCAGCTTGATGCCGTGCCCGCCGGGCAGGCCGGCGCCGATCCCGGTCTGCCCGGTGTGGAACAGCGCCGGCACGCCCAGCTCCTGGATCGCCTCGTACAGCGGGTAGTACCGGACGTCGTTCGGCTCGAACGCCTGCAGGCTCGGGTGGAACTTGAAGCCGCGGACGCCGTGCTCGGTGACCAGGCGCCGCGCGCGGTGCACGGCGGCCTTGCCGGCGTGCGGGTCGACCGAGCCGAACGGGATGAGCACGTCGGCGTGCTCGGCGGCCGCGTCGGCGATCTCCTCGCTCGAGAGGGCGGGGTGCCCGGTCGCGGCCGGCGCCTCGACCGTGAAGACGACGGCGGCCATGTTCCGCGCGCGGTAGTGCTCGGCGATCGAGGTGACCGTCGGCGTCCGGTCCTGGTCGGCGCGGAAGTACTTCGCCGAGGCGTCCAGCAGTTCCTGGTCGAGGGCGAAGCAGCCGTGCCCGTCCTGCTCGACGTGGGTGTGGACGTCGATGGCGGTCAGTGCGGAAAGGTCCACGAAAATCTCCGGTGCTCAGGGCAGGTCGGGCTGCGCGGCCTTGGCGGCCAGCAGCTGGTTCAGGACGGCGTCGCGCGCGGCGACGAGGGACTCCTCGGCGGTGCCGGCCAGTTCGGCGTCGACCCCGGCGACGAGCGTTTCGGCCAGCTCCGGGGTCAGGTGGACCTGGCCGAGGTCGCGCCACCACTCTTCGGTCGGCGGGCCGAGGTGCGCGAGGACGTGCGCGAGCCCGCCCGCGCCGCCGGAGAGGTGCTGGTTGAGGAACGGGCCGAGCACGCCCCAGCGCAGGCCGGGCCCGTACGCGATCGCCGTGTCGACGTCGGCGACAGTGGCGATGCCGCGCTCCACCAGTGAATACGCCTCTTGCCACAGCGCCGCCTGCAGCCGGTTCGCGACGTGGCCGGGCACTTCGCGCGACAACCGGATCGGCCGCTTCCCGACCGAGGTGTAGAACGCCACGGCCCGGTCGACGATTTCGGGCGTGGTCTCGCGGCCGGGCACGACCTCGACGAGCGGGATCAGGTGCGGCGGGTTGAACGGGTGCCCGACGACGACCCGCTCGGGGTGGTGCGGGCAGCCGCGCGCGATGACGCTGGGCAGCAGACCGGACGAGCTGCTCGCCAGGACCACGTCCGGCCGTGCGGCCTCGTCGAGGACGGCGAAGAGGGCGTGCTTGACGTCCTCGCGCTCCGGACCGTTCTCCTGGACGAAGTCCGCGGCGGCGGCCGCTTCGCCGGGGCCGGCGACGAACCGCAGCCGATCCGTGTCGTCGAGAGCACCGCGCAACCGCTCCTCGGCGCCGGGCGCCGGATCGGTGGCGACGACGTCGAGGCCGTGGGCGAGGAAGAGCCTCGCCCAGCTCACGCCGATCACGCCGGTGCCGACGATCGCGACGGTGCTCACGAGGGGATCCCGAAGTGGTCCAGCGCGGTGGGATCGGCGAGGACGTCCCGGCCGACGACGTCGTCCGGCCGGGCACCGAGCAGCAGTTTCTTCACGGGCAGCTCCAGTTTCTTCCCGGTGCGGTTGCGGGGGATCACCGGGACGGCGGTGATCGTGTCGGGCACGTGCCGCGGCGACAGCGCGCTCCTCAACGCCGTCGCGATCTTCTCGCGCAGTGGTGCGTCCAGGACGGCGTCTCGGAGCACGACGTAGAGGCGGAGGTCGCCGTTACCGCCCGCCGGGTCTTCCAGGTGCACGACGAGCGAGTCGCCGACCTCCGGCAGTTCCTCGACGACGGCGTAGAACTCGGCGGTGCCGAGCCGGACGCCGCCGCGGTTGAGGGTGGCGTCCGAGCGGCCGGCGATGACGCAGTGTCCTCCCCGGGAGAACCGGATCCAGTCGCCGTGCCGCCAGACGCCCGGGTAGGTGTCGAAGTACGTGTCGCGGTAGCGCGCACCGGTGTCGTCACCCCAGAACCCGACCGGCATGGACGGCATCGGCGCGGTGATCACGAGTTCGCCCAGCTCGCCGACGACTTCGGTGCCGTGCTCGTCGAACGCCTTCGCGTCGACGCCCAGGCAGGGCCCGGAGATCTCGCCGGCCAGCACGGGCTGCAGCGGGCCGCCCTGGACGATTCCGCTGCAGACGTCGGTGCCGCCGCTGCCGACGTTGAGCAGGACGGCCGGCCCGAAGACGTCCCGCACCCAGTGGTAGCCCTCGGCGGGCAGCGGGCTGCCGGCCGCGCCGAGCTGCCGCAGCGCCGACAGGTCGAACTGCGCGGCCGGGTCGAGCCCCGCCTTCCGGCACGCCATCAGGAAACCCGGGCTCGCGCCCATCAGCGTCGCGCGGGTCTCGGCGGCCAAGCGCCACTGCCACGCCAGGTCCGGGTGCAGCGGGTTGCCGTCGACCAGCACGATCGACGCACCCGTGAGCAGCCCCGAGACCAGCGCGTTCCACATCATCCACGCGGTGGTGGAGAACCACAGGATCCGGTCGCCGGGGCGCAGGTCCCAGCTGAGGCCGTGGTTCTTGAGGTGCTCCAGCAGGATCCCGCCGTGGCCGTGCACGATCGCCTTCGGCTTGCCGGTGGTGCCGGAGGAGAACAGCACGCACAGCGGGTGCGCGAAGGCGACCGGCTCGAACCCGGGCGCGCTCTCGGTGAGGAGCGCGCTCCACTCCAGGGTGCCCGGGAGGTCGTGCTCGCCGTAGGGGACGTGGACGACGTGCTCGACGGTCGGCAGGCCGGCGCGGATCTCGGCCACTTCGGCGCGGCGGTCGACCTCCTTGGCCCCGTAGTGGTAGCCGGCCACCGTCAGCAGCACCCGCGGTTCGATCTGGCCGAACCGGTCGACGACCGAACGGGCGCCGAACTCGGGCGCGCAGGACGCCCAGACCGCGCCGAGGCTCGCGGCCGCCAGGTAGGCGACGACGGTTTCGGGGATGTTCGGCAGGTACGCCGCGACGCGGTCGCCGCGTCCGACGCCGAGCCGGCGCAGGCCCGCACGGGCGCGGGCGACCTGGTCGCGCAGCTCGGCCCAGGTCAGCTCGGTGCGCTCCCGCGTCTGCGAGTAGGCGACGACGGCGATTTCGCCGTCGGGGCCGCCGAGGGCGTGTTCGGCGTAGTTGAGGGTCGCGCCGGGGAACCACTCGGTGCCCGGCATCCGCCGGTCCGGCACGACCGCTGTTTCGGGCGAGTGGAAGCGGACGCCGAAGAAGTCCTTGATCGACGTCCAGAAGCCGTCGAGGTCGGTCACCGACCAGCGGTGCAGTGCGGTGTAGTCGTCGAAACGGTGGCCGCGCTCGGCCAGCCAGGTCAGGTACCGGCCGATCTCGGTGGTTTCGCGGACGTCGGGCGCGACCGGGCGCAGGATCATCGGCCGACCTTCCCGGCGCGCTTGTCCAGGAACGCCTGCATCCGTTCCTTGGCCTCGGCGCTGCCGCCGGCGACGGCGGCCATCAGCGCCTCCAGCAGGTAGCCCTCGGCCGGGTTGGCCTCGGCGATGCGGGGCAGCGCCTGCAGGACGGCGAAGTTCGTGATCGGGGAGTTGGTGGCGATCTTGCGGGCCAGGTCGAGCGCGTGCGCGGAGCCGTCGTCGACGCGGTAGTGCGACAGCCCGGCGGCGTGGCCTTCGTCGGCGTCGAGGACGCGGCCGGTGAGCATCATGTCGGCCATCCGGTGCGCGCCGATCAGCCGCGGCACCCGCACCGACGCGCCGCCGCCGACGAACAGGCCGCGCTGGCCTTCGGGCAGCGCGTAGAACGCCGAGGGTTCGGCGACGCGGATGTGCGCGGCCGCCGCCAGCTCCAGGCCGCCGCCGACGACCGCGCCGCGCAGCACGGCGACGACCGGGACGCGCCCGCGTTCGAGCCGCTCGAACGCGCGGTGCCACATCATCGAGTGCTCCAGGCCTTCGAACGTGTCGCGCTCGGTCAGCTCCGAGAGGTCCAGCCCAGCGGAGAAGTGCTCGCCCACGCAGTCGAGCACGACGGCCTTGACCCCGCGGGGCGGGGCGCCGAAGAACGCTTCGAGGCCGAGCACGGTGGCGTCGTCGAGGGCATTGCGCTTTTCGGGCCGCGCCAGCTGCAGCACGGCGACGTCGTCGTGCAGCTCGAGACGCAGGGACGGGGGCAGGAAAGCGGTGGTCATGCGGGTCCGTTCGGGAAGGCTTCGGCGGCCCGCGCGCGGAGTTCGACGCGGCGGATCTTGCCGGTGGCGTTGCGGGGCAGGGCATCGGTGAACTCGATGTGCTTCGGGATCTTGTAGCGGGCGAGGTGCTGTTCGAGGTGGGCGCGGAAGGCGGCTTCGTCGAGCTCAGCGCCGGCCCGGCGGACGACGAAGGCGGCGCCGACCTCGCCCCAGCGCTCGTCGGCCACGCCCACGACGGCGCAGTCGCCGACCGCGTCGAGCCGGACCGCGACGGCCTCGATCTCTGCCGGGTAGACGTTTTCGCCACCGGAGATGATCATGTCCTTGACGCGGTCGACGACGTGGGCCCAGCCGTCGTCGTCGACCTTGACGACGTCGCCGGTGCGGAACCAGTCGCCGTCGACGAAGCTCGCCTTCGACTCCTCGGGCCGGTTCCAGTAACCGCCGAAGACGTGCGGGCCGCGTACGAGCAGCTCCGCGGGCGTCCCGGAGAGCGGCTCGGGAGTGAGGTCGGGGCCGAGACCGGCCACGTCGGTGAAGAAGTGCGGCACGCCCGCGGCGACGGGGTGGTCGAGGGTTCCTTCGTGGGTGGCCATCGAAACGCCGGGGGAGGCCTCGGTCATGCCGTAGCCCTGAAGGAGTTTCACCCCGCGGTCGAGCCACGCGCGGGCGACGCGTTCGGCGACCGGCGAGCCGCCGTAGAGCACGCACGTCAGCGAGCTCAGGTCCGTGCGCTCCCAGTCTTCGTGGCGGCACAGCAGTTCCAGCATCGTCGGGACGGCGGAGAAGCTCGTGATGCCGGCCTCGCCGATCCGGCCGAGGATCGTGCCTGGGTCGAACTTCGCCACCGGTTCCACGCTGCCGCCCTTGAACAGCGTCGGCAGCGTGATCTGGCCCAGCCCGACGCAGTGGAACAGCGGCGCGATGCACAGCGCCTTGTCGGTGCCCAGGACGTCGAGGTGGGCGAGCTGGTTGACGGTGTTCCAGGTGAGGTTCCCGTGGGTGAGGACCGCGGCCTTCGGCCGGCCGGTGGTGCCGGAGGTGTAGAGCAGCAGGCACGGGTCTTCGAGCCGCACGCCGGTGGCCGGTGGCTCTCCGGCGGCGGCGAGTTCGGCCTCGTAGTCCAGCCCGCCGGCCGGGCAGGACGCCGGGTTCGTCGCGACGACGTGCCGGAGCGTCTCCGGCAGCGGGCCGGCCACCAGGGCGTCGGTATCGGGGCTGTGCACGAGCACCGAAGCGCCGCTGTCTTCGAGCATGTAGCGGATCTCGGCGGGGGAGAGCCGGTAGTTGAGCGGTACGAAGAGCGCGCCCAGGCGGGCGGTGGCGAAGAGCGTCTCGAAGACGGTGACATCGTTGACCCCGAGGTACGCCACGCGGTCGCCCGGCCGGACGCCGAGCCGGGCGAGCGCGCCGGCCAGCCGTTCGACGCGCTCGGCGAGCCCGGCGTAGGTGCGCGTGCGGCCGGGCTGGACGAGCGCGGTGCGCCCGGGGGAGATCCGGGCCCGCCGCGCGGGCCAGCTGCCGAGGCCGAAGTCGGCCGGGCCGTGCGGCGATCGGGTCACGCCGGCACCTCCGTGTGCTATATCAGGAACCCTGAGACGCTGTCGAGCATGACTGTCACCCGCGCGGGCTGTCAAGGGCGGGCCGTCCGGCGGCGGGTTTTGGTGCCTGCGCCGGGAAGACGTGCTTTCGGCCGACAGTGATTCACGGCCGGTTCGGCCGTTGGCGGGGTTGCGCCGTTTGGATCAAGGACTACGCTGCAAGGGTGCGGTTCAGGAGCAGCCGCCCTCCCCCAGACTTGCCGGCGTTCGGGCGGGCAGTGGACACCGCTCGAAACGCCATCCGCGACTGAAGGCGTACACAATGTTGGTCGTGCAGCACCCCGCGACGGCAATCCCCGTGCCGTCTCCCCGCGTGGAACGAAGTTCCGCCATCAAGGTCATCCGGCCGTACTTCGGCGCGGTGATGGTCCGGATCAGCGGCGCCCTCGACGAGGACAGCGCCGCCGAGCTCGGCTCGGTCCTCGCCACCTGGGCGCACCGGCGGTTCCCGACGCTGGTGCTCGACCTCTCCGAGGTCGACTTCCTGGACTCGGCCGGGCTTTCCGTGCTCGCGGACATCCACGTCCGGACGGTCCGCGAGAACACCACTCTCCGGATCGTCACCGGCGACAACCGCGTCGTGCGCCGGGCCTTGGCCGGCAGCGGCCTCGACCACGCGCTGAACCTGAGCCCGCTGCCGTCGGGCTGGGAGCGGGCGACGGAGATCCCGAACTAGCGGGCGCACGACCCCAGGGGTCGTGAGTGGGAAACAGGCTTAGAACCCTGTTTCACGCTCACGACCGTGCGCTCTCCGCAGGCTTCGGACCGGTGAGCCCCTCGATCGTCTCGCGCAGCGCGTCGTCGGTCGGTGTGGGCTCGATGCCGAACGCCGCCGTCGCCGCCGACGAGTCCAGTACGAACGGCCCGCGCAGCTGGTACTCGACCTCGAGCATCTCCCGCGCCGTCGGGTTGAAAACGCCCGCCAACCGCAACGCGATCCGCGGCATCGTCGTCACGCGGGCCGCAGGGGCTCCCGCCAGCTCCGCCGCGCGCGTTGCCAAGCCGCGCACGGACATCGGTGGTGGCGTCGGCGCGTGCCACGGACGGCCCCATGCCCCCTTGTCCGCCGCGACCGCCACCAGCGTGCGGGCGACGTCGCCGACGTACGTCCAGCTGTGCGGCGCGTCGAGGTCGGCCGGGGCCGCCGCGCGCTTGCCCGCCAGGACCTTCGGCAGCACCAGCGCCGTGAACGACGACAGTGCGCCCGCGCCGAGGTAGTCCGACCCGCGGACCTCGGCCGTGCGAATCCGGCCCGCTTCGTGCGCCGCCAGCGCGTCGGCCCAGAGCTTCGCCCGCACCTCGCCCTTGACCGAGTTCGGACGCGCGGGCAGCTGCTCGGTCATCGGGCCGTCGACCGCGCCGTACGCGTACAGGTTCCCGGTCGTGACGAGCACCGCGCCGCTCGTCCCGGCTGCGTGCAGCAACGCCGCGCCCAGCGGCGGCCAGTCGGTGGGCCAGCGGTGGTACGCCGGTCCGGCGCAGCTGTACAGCGCCGCCGCGCCGGCCGTGTGCCGCGCGAGCGTGGCGGCGTCGGTCGCGTCCGCGGCCACGAGCCGGACGCCGTCGACGACCGGGCCGCCGCCGCGCCGGCTGAGCAGGCGGACTTCGTCGCCCCGGGCGGCGAGCAGGCGTGCGGTGGCCGCGCCGACCGGACCGGCGCCGACGATGACGTGCAGAGCCATGGAAACCCCCATGAAGAGAACACTGTTCTCGGACGAGAACACCGTACGAGGTCCGGCGCCGTCGCGTCAAGAACAGTGTTCTCGCCTGTGCGACACTGGGGCCGTGTCCGCCTCGTCGCTGCGTGCCCGGGTCCGCTCGGAGATGCACCAGGAGATCAAGGAAGTCGCCCGCCGGCGCCTCGCCGAAGAGGGCGCGAACCTGTCGCTGCGCGCCGTGGCGCGGGACATGGGCATCGTCGCTTCGGCGCTGTACCGGTACTTCCCGAGCCGCGACGCGCTGCTGACGGCGTTGATCATCGACGCCTACGACGGCCTGGGCGACGCGGCGGTCGACGCCGAAGCGGCGCTCCCGCGCGAGGACCTGCGTGGCCGGTGGCTGGCGACGTGCCACGCGGTCCGGTCCTGGGCGCTCGCGCACCCGGCCGAGTACGGCCTGCTCTACGGCAACCCCGTCCCCGGGTACGCGGCGCCGCCGGACACCGTGGCCCCGGCGTCCAAGGTGATCCTGCTGCTGGCGGCCATCGTCGCCGAGGCGCCGGCGGTCCCGGCCGGGCCGCCGCTGCCCACTCCGGTCCGCGCCGACCTGCGCCGCCTCGTCGACCAGCAGGCGGGCGAGCTCTCGGAGGAGCGCCTGGACCGGGCGCTGCTCGCCTGGACGCACCTGTTCGGCCAGGTCAACTTCGAGGTCTTCCACCGCCTCGACGACATGGTCCGGGCGCGCGCCGAGTACTTCGAGCACCACATGACGCTGCTGGCCGACCTCGCCGGCCTGCCCTGACCGCGCTCAGGCGCGGAAGTACGCGCGGAACGTCGTGCCGTGGTCGCCGGTGTGCAGGCGGACCAGGTCGGCCAGGTAGTTGACCAGCAGCAGCCCGCGGCCCCGGGGCTGCTCGGGCGTCGCCGGGTGGCGGCCGGCCAGCGGGTCCGCCAAGGTGCCGCTGTCCTCGACCTCGCAGACGAACTCGCCGGCTTCGCTCCACAGCCGGACCGTGCCCGTGCCGCCGCCGTGTTCGACGCAGTTGGACAGCAGCTCCGTCACGACCACCTCGACGTCGGCGACCTGGTCGGCGCTCAGCCCGCCGGCCGCCGCGTGCACGTGGGCCAGTGCCCGGGCCGCCGCGAGGTCGGTCGTGTCCGCCAGCTCCACCACACGCTGGGCCGCGGGCCCCGGCGGCAGCGGCCGGTTGTAGCGGGCGAGGACGTCGTCGGGCGCGTACGCCGTGCTGGTGCGGTGGCCGGCGCCGTCGATCAGGACCGGGTGGGTGGCCTCGGCGTCGGCCAGCGCGGCCGGGTCGAGCCGCGAGACGTCGTACGGGCACAGGATCGTCACGTCCCGGCCGGCGAACGCGTGGTTGATCAGCGCTTCGTGCTGCACGCACGCCGGGTACTCGACGTCCGATCGCCCGGCCCAGATCGGCTCGCCGATGATCCGCACCGGCCCGGCCGGGTGCTTGTCGGCGAAGGCGCGCAGGACCCGCGGGATGATCCGCCCGGGGTTGCGCCCGGCTTCGGTCATGTCCAGCAGCCGGACCCGGTCGGCGTCCGCGCCGAGTTCGCGGCGCAGCAGCGCGAGGTTGGGGCCCGGCACGGCCACGGCGACCGGTTCGCCCGCGGCGAGCCCGCCCCACACGAACGGAACCGTCCCGGCCACGTATTCGGCGTCGTCGCGGTAGAACAACGCGGGGTGCACAAAGGGATCCGCGCTCAAACTGGCCTCCTCCGGGTACCGAGGACGTCTCCCAGTATGCGCGACCGGCGTAACCGGTTCGGGGGAACCCCGTCAGGAGAGCCGCTGGGCCGCCTCGAGCAGCCCCGGCGGTCCGCAGGCCGCCCGGGTGCGTTCGAACCAGCGGAACGTCCGCACCCGCAGGTCGCCGGTGCGGCCGGTCCACGTGCCGTCGTCGCGACGCCGCAGCTCGCGCCACGGCCGGCGGCCGAAGCCGCCGGCGTCAGCGAGGACAGCACGCCGGTCACGCCCGCGCTCGCCGCCAGACCGCCAGCGCCGTCGCCGCGAGCGCGCTCCCGCCGGCGGCGAGCAGGCCGTGGTGCCGGCTTGCCCACAGCTGGAAGCTGCGCGGGGTGGCCTGGGCGTCGAACTCGCCGTGCGCGCCGAAGTCCCGTGTCCGGTCGGCGGGGGCCCACAGGTTGGCGGGCTGGTTCGCGGGCTTGGCTTCGCCGGTCTGCTGGGATGTGAAGCCGGTCTTGGCGAGGTAGCGGTCGAGGATCCCGGGGGCGACGGCGTTGGCGACGAGTGTCCCGACGGTGCTGCCGCCGACCCAGTATTCGCGGCGGCGCGGGTGGTCGGCGGCGTGCACGACGGCCCGCGCGGCGACTTCCGGCTGGTAGATCGGCGGCACGGGCTGCGCGTGATCGGGGAGTTTCGAGAGGACCCACGAGAACTGCGGTGTGTTGACGGCCGGCATCTGCACCATGGTCGTCCGGACGTGGCTGCCTTCGTGCAGGAGCTCGCAGCGGAGCGATTCGTTGAAGCCCTGGATGGCGTGCTTCGCGCCGCAATAGGCGCTCTGCAAGGGGATTCCGCGGTAGGCGAGGGCCGAGCCGACCTGGACGACGGTGCCGCGGTCGCGCGGTTTCATGTGCTTGAGGGCGGCCATGGTGCCGTGGACGTAGCCGAGGTAGCTGACTTCGGTGACGCGCCGGAACTCGTCGGGCTCGATCCGGTCGAAGGGCGCGAAGACCGAGGTGAAGGCGACGTTGACCCAGACGTCGATGGGGCCGAGCTCCTTTTCGGCCCGTTCGGCGGCGGCTTCGACTTGGCGGAAGTCGGCGACGTCGGCAGGGATTTCGAGGGCGGTACCGCCGTTTTCGATGACGTCCTCGGCGGCCTCGTGCAGGCCTTTTTCGCCGCGGGCCAGGAGGGCGACCCGGGCTTGCCGGGCCCCGAAGGCCCGCGCGACGGCCCGGCCGATGCCCCCGCTGGCCCCGGTCACGACGACGACTTGGGTGCCGGACACGACTACCTCCGTTTTCCGGTGCGGTTGCGGGCCGCACGTACGCCGTCCGGACGCCGCAGCGTGGCCGCGCCCTGCGCGAGGTGGCGAACGGCGAGCACCACCGCGGCTTTCCGCGGGACCGGCACGTAACGCGAGGCGATCAGCACCCCGCCGGCCCAGGCCATGCGCGCCGCCGCGATTCTGCTCGTCGTCGTCACCGGTTCTTCCCGGGCAGGAACTCCTGCAGCTTCGTCTTGACCCCCTGGGCCACGAGGTGGAACGCGTCGGGGTCGCCCTTCAGCACCGCCTGAGCGGCCGACTTCACCTGCTCGAACGTCGCGTGCGGCGGGATCGGCGGCACCTCGGGGTCGCAGCGGACATCCAGCACCGCCGGCTTCCCCGCGGACAACGCGGTGTCCCACGCCGACGCGAGCTGGTCCGGCTTGTCGACGGTGACCGCCGCGAGGCCCAGCGAAAGCGCGAAGCCGGCGTAGTCGACGTCCGGCAGGCTCTGGGACTCCTCGAACTTCGGCGCGCCGCCCATCGCACGCAGCTCCCAGGTGACCTGGTTCAGGTCGTTGTTGTGGAAGACGCAGACCACGCAGCGCGGGTCGCTCCACAGGTGCTGGTAGCGGGCGATGGTGATCAGCTCGGCGAGGCCGTTCATCTGCATGGCGCCGTCGCCGACGAGGGCGATCACCGGCCGGTCCGGGTGGGCGAACTTCGCGCCGATCGCGTACGGCACGCCCGGCCCCATGGTGGCCAGCGTCCCCGACAGCGACCCGCGGATGTCGCCGCGGATGCGGAGGTTGCGGGCGTACCAGTTGGTGGACGAACCGGAGTCCGCGGTGACGATGGCGTTCTCCGGGATCCGCTTGGACAGCTCGGACACGATGGCCATCGGGTTGACCGGCTCGGCGTCGACCGCGGCTTCTTTTTCGATGGTTTCCCACCAGGAAGCGACGTTCTTCTCGATCGTCTCGCGCCAGGACCGGTCCGGTTTGCTCGTGAGCCGGGGGAGCAGCGCACGCAGCGTGGCCGCGCTGTCGCCGACGAGATTGACCTCGGTCGGGTAGCGCATCCCGATGAGCCGGCCGTCCAGGTCGATCTGCACCGCCCGCGCCTGACCGAAGTCCGGCAGGAACTGGCTGTACGGGAAGTTCGAGCCGACGATGAGCAGCGTGTCGCAGTCGCGCATGAGCTCGTAGCTCGGCCGGGTGCCGAGCAGCCCGATCGAGCCGGTCACGTACGGCAGCTCGTCGGACAGGACGTCCTTGCCCAGCAACGCTTTCGCGATACCGGCACCGGTGACCTCCGCGAGCTGCCGGACTTCTTCGGCGGCGCCACGCGCGCCTTGCCCGACCAGGACGGCGACCTTCTCGCCGGCGTTGAGCACCTCGGCCGCCGCGTCGAGGTCCGCTTCAGGGGGGACCGGGGCCGGCCACGAGGTGCCCGGCGGGCTGGACGGCACCTGCTTGAACGCGTGCTTCGGCGCTTCGTACGGTTCTTCCTGCAGGTCGGCCGGGATGATCAGCGCGGTCGGGCAGCGGGACGACTCGGCCGTGCGGATCGCCCGGTCGAGCGCGTTCGGCAGCTGCTCGGCGACGTTGACCTCGACGAGGTATTCGCTCGCGACGTCCTTGTAGAGCGCCTGCAGGTCGATCTCCTGCTGGTAGCTGCCGCCCATCGCGCTGCGCGCGGTCTGCCCGACGATCGCGACGACCGGGACGTGGTCGAGCTTCGCGTCGTAGAGCCCGTTGAGCAGGTGGATCGCGCCCGGGCCGGACGTCGCCATGCAGACGCCGACCTTGCCGCTGAACTTCGCGTAGCCGACCGCCGCGAAGGCGGCCATTTCCTCGTGCCGCGCCTGCACGAAGCGCGGCTGGTTGTCCGCTTTGCCGAACGAGGCGACGAGGCCGTTGATCCCGTCACCGGGGTAGGCGAAGACCTGCTCGACACCCCACTCGCGCAAGCGCCGGAGCAGGTGGTCGCCGACTGTCTGAGCCATGAGTACTCCCTGTGCGTCTGGGCTTCCCGTGGTCGGTTACCCGTCCGGCGCTCGTGGAATCGCGATACCCGCTTTCGGGCCGTACTATTCTTGCGTGACGCAAATGTCCCTGGAGTCCGCTGAGGCCGGTGCCGCGCTGGCAGTGCTCCGGGCCATGGTGACCATCGCCGACGCGACGGTCGGGCGGAACACCGAGCAGCTGACGCTCACCCAGTTCCGCGCGCTGCGCGTGGTGGCCGACCGGACGCCGGTCACGGTGGGCAAGGTCGCGCGCGAGCTGGCGCTGAACCCGTCGTCGGTCACCCGGGCGTGCGACCGGCTGGTGACGGTGAACCTGCTGGAAAAGGCCCCGAACCCGCTGAACCGCCGGGAGACCCTGCTCGCGCCGACGGCCCCGGGCCGCCGGCTGGTGGACCGCGTCGACCGCGACCGCCGGCAGGTGCTCGCGGCCGTGCTCGGGCAGCTCGACGCCGAGGACCGGGCCGCGGCGGTCGTCGCGTTCGAGCGGTTCGCCGAAGCCGTCAAAGCGTACGAAGCGGATTTCCGGCCACTATTGCGTGACGCAACTTAGCTCACGGTTCCGGGGCAACCGCCCGAACCGCTCAGGAGGGCGGCCGGCGGTCGGCAGCGTTCCGCCGGGCCGTCTCGATGCTGCGCAGGAACGCCACCGGGTCCGAGCCGAACTCCTCGAGCGCGCGGTGGCGGATCCCCGCCGCCACCACCGTCGATCCCACCGCCCACGCCGCGACCACCGAGATCACCGCCGGCGCCGGGAGCACCCGGCCCAGGAACGCCAGGCACACCGTCGCGGCCAGTGCCGCGACGCGGGCGACGCTTCCGTACCAGCGCTCCGCCGGGCCGGCCGAGAACACCCGGGTGCCCGACAGGTACAACGCCAGGCCGGCCGTCGTGAACCAGCCCGCCGCCTGGGGTGGGGACTCGTGCAGCGACAGGTTCACCCCCGCCGCGATGAGCACCAGCGCGAACGCCGGGAACAGGTGGCCGCCCGCGTAGAGCGAGTACGCGAGCGCCGGGTTGCCGCCCGACAGGTCGAGCATGCGCTCGTAGATCAGGGCGGCCGACGTGAAGTACAGCCACCACAGCGCGCCCGCCATCACCAGCCCGGCGACCAGGGACGCCCAGTACGCGAGGTCGTCGGCCGGGCGCTCGAGCGCCGCCGTGCCGACCGTGATCACCAGCTCGCCCAGCAGCAGGATCATGAAGAGCCCGAACCGCTCCGCCAGGTGCGCCGAGTCGACCGCCAGGTTCGGGTCGCGCGGCGGCGTCCACATGCTCCGCCACCGGGACTCCCGCGTCGGCCGTTCCCGGCGCTCGCCGCGACGCCGTTTCGGCCGGTCGCCGAGCAGCAGGAAGCCCGCCTCCTGCAGCAGCGCGAACACCCACAGCGCCCACGTGAACGGGACGACCGCCGACACGCCGAACAGGACCGCCGAGATCGTGTAGCCCCAGCTGATCCGCCGCTGGTCGAGCCCCTCGCGCGCGGGCCAGCGGTGCGCGGCCGCGAGGATCAGGCGGACCCCGGCCATGGCCGCCGCGAAGATCGCCGGGTGCCCTTCGAAGACGTGGTGCGCCTGCGTGGCGGCGATTCCGCAGGGGATGGTGCCGGCGAGGACGAACAGCCGGTCGGCGACGCGGTTGTCGTCGCCGCGGCGGTTGTACAGCACGGCGAAGCCGATCCACGTCCACCACAGCGTCGCGAACAGGCCGAGCGCGGCGGCCACGCGTGCCCAGTGCGGGTCCGCGACGACGCCGTGCGCCACCTGGCCCACCGCGAACACGAAGACCAGGTCGAAGTACAGCTCGACCCAGCCGACCCGCTTGCCGCCGCCGGTTTCGTCCACATCGGTCACGACGGCGATTCTGCCGGGTCCGCGCCGGGGCCCCGCGGGCGGGCGCCGCGGGAATTAATAACACACCATTCGAACAATGGGCGGAATTCGCCCCGGCCACCCCTGTGGGTAATTCTGCCGCCAATGCCACGCGGGGTTCGTTTGCCGCTCGGTAGGCCCTGGAACTGCGCGAACATGCTTGTACGATGTACAAGCAGCGATCACCGGCACACGTTCGGTTAACCGTGCGATCAATTTGTTCTCCGCGTTCCGAAACGCCGCTCCTTAGGGTTGACAAGGATGGCGGGCGTGGGGTTCTCTGCTGGTCGGCTCGATCAACGCCACGTCCGTGATCGGCCCTGGGGCCCTCGTCCTGTCCGAGTTCGACGTCAGCCGTGCGCGCGGCTGGGAATCGAGCGATTCCGCCATGCACGAAAGCAGATCCACGCCCCGCCTGCCGGTGGACGCCGCGTGGTGGCCGGCGCACTGGAGCGTCCGCACCAAGATCAGCGTCGTCCTCCTGCTGCCGGTCCTGGTCGCGGTGGCGCTCGCGGAAATCCGGATCCAGGGCGAGCTCGACCGGGCGACCGCGCTCAGCGCGGCCCGCGACCGGCTGCCGGTGCTGCGCGACACGATCGACCTCACCGCGTCGCTGGGAGAGGAGATGGTCGCCGCGGTCGCGGTCCCGGCCGGCGCGCCGAACACGCTGACCGCGGCCGTCGACGCGAAGGTGGCCGCCGTCCAGCGCGACACCGGCTTCGCGCCGCTGCCCGCCGACACCGGCCGCGCGCTGAACACCGCGCTGGGCAAGCTCGCCGGGATCCGCGCGGCCGGCGCCGGCGGCGGCGACGTCCGCACCAAGGCGGCCGGCTACAACGACATCATCGCCACCCTCGGCGACCTCGTGCCCGCGTTCGTCCCGGCCGACGCCGGCACCGAAACCGCGGCCGGCGCGGAGACCACCCGGCTGCTCGTGCACCTGCGCGCCGAGCTGGCCACCGAGGAGACCTACGCGCGGGCGGCGCAGAACAGCCCCGGCGACGCGTCGCTGCGCCCCGCCGTCGTGCAGACCGCCGCCGAGCAGGAAGTGCTCGGCGAGCAGGTCGAACACGAGCTCACCGGCGACCGGCTGAACCGGTTCAAGGCGGCGACGAGCTCCGCCGAAGAGCGCCTGGACACGCTCCAGGACTCCGGGAACGGCGGCACCGCGACGCTCGCGTCCTTCGCCCCTTCGATCGCCGCCGAGACCACCGGCGTGACGGCCGTGCTGAACGACGTCTCGGCGAAGCTGGCGAGCGACGTCTCGGCCGCGGCCGACCGGGCCCGGTCGGACTCCCTGCGCGACACGGCGCTGGTCCTCGGCTCGCTGCTCGGCGCGCTCGCGATCGCGCTGCTGGTGGTGCGGTCGCTGGTGACGCCGGTGCGCCGGCTGCGCGCGGCCGCCCTGCGCGCGGCGAACGAACAGCTCCCGGAGACCGTCCGGCAGGTCCGCGAGGGCCACGACGTCGACTGGCGCGCGGTGCCCGATTCCGGCGTCAAGACCGAGGAGGAGATCGGGCAGCTGGCCCGGGCGTTCGACGACATGCACCGGCAGGCGGTCCGGCTCGCCGTCGAGCAGGCCGAGCTGCGCAAGCAGGTCAGCGAGATGTTCATGACGCTGTCGCGGCGGAGCCAGTCGCTGGTCGAGCAGCAGCTGTCGATCATCGAAGACCTCGAGTCGGGGGAGCAGAACCCGAAGCGGCTCGACGAGCTGTTCCGCATCGACCACATCGCGACCCGGCTGCGCCGCAACGGCGAGAACCTGCACGTCCTGGCGGGCGGGCGGCCGGTCCGCCACGGCCGCGAACCGGTCCCGACGCGCGACCTGCTGCGCGCGGCGACGTCGGAGGTCAAGGACTACCGGCGGGTGGCGATGGGCAACGCGCCGCGCAGCTCGGTCCAGCCCGAGGCGGCGGCCGACGTGGTGCACATCCTCGCGGAGCTGCTGGAGAACGCGACGCGGTTTTCCCCGCCGGAGCACAAGGTGGCGCTGACGGCCGACCGCGGCGCCGACGGCGGGCTGCTCATCGAGGTCGTCGACCAGGGGCTGGGCATGACGCCGGCGGAGCTCGCGGCGGTGAACGAGCGGCTGGCGGCGGCCGGGACGGTCGGCCCGGACACGACCCGCCGGATGGGGCTGTTCGTGGTCGGCCGGCTGGCGTCCCTGCACGGGGTGACGGTCCGGCTGCGCGCGACGGGCACGGGAGCCCGGCACGCGGGGGTGACGGCGAGCGTCCACGTCCCGGGCGCGCTGGTGATCGCGGACCTGGCCCGCCCGATCGGCGCGGGGAGACTGGTGTCCGCCGCGGCGAATCGCAACGGCCACACCCGGCCCCCGGAGGTGCCGGCGCAGGCGTCGACGCCGATCTTCGAGCAGGTCGTGACGAGCTGGTTCACCGAGCCGTCGGCCAAGCCGGTGGCGCGGCGGAACGGGTCGGCGGGGCCGGGGGAGTGGCCGGCGGTGGGGAAGAAGGCGCCGGAGCCGGCGCCAGCGGAGTCCACAGTGGACTGGCCGCCGCCCACCGAAGCGAAGGCCGAGGCCGAAACTCCGGTGGCACGACAGAGTCCCGCCGCCGAAACCACGTCCCCTGCGCACGCCGCGGAGCCGCCCGTCCCGGCCGCGGACTGGCCCACCTCGGTCGAAAAGCCCGTCACCCGGCCCGAAAAACCCGTCGTCGGCGAGTGGGACACCCCGGCCGACCGCGCGCGGCAAGCCGCCGAAAGCGCTCTCAAGCCCGTCGCCGCGCAACGGCTCACCGAGGCCGGCCTGCCCACGCGGCGGCCCGGGGCCCAGCTCGCCCCCGGTGCGGCCGTCCCGCGCGTGCGCGAGCAGAGCGGCGGGTCGTTCCGCGACGCCGCCGCCGTCCGCACCAGCCTCTCCCGCCACTACCAGGGGATGCGCGCGGCCCGGCGGGAGACCGCGGCCCGCGCCGAAGAATCCGGAAAGGACGAAGTGGATCCGCGATGACGGAACTTCCCGACGTGCCGCCGCGCCGCTCCGGCACCGAACCCTCGGCCCGGTCCCTCAGCGGGACACTGGCCTTCCCCGGTTCCGCCGCGCCGCCCGAACGCACGGCGACGCTGAACTGGTTGGTGAACGGGTTCGTGCAGGACGTTTCGGGGGTGGCGCACGCCGTGCTGGTCTCCGCCGACGGCCTGCTCGTGGCCGCCGACGAAGCGTTGCCCCGCGAGCGCGCCGACCAGCTGGCGGCCATCGCGGCCGGCCTGTCCAGCCTGTCGCTGGGCACCGCCGAGCTGTTCACCGCCGGGCGGGTGGTGCAGTCGGTCATCGAGATGGAGCAGGGGTTCCTGCTGCTGATGAGCGTCGGCGACGGCTCGAACCTCGTCGTGCTCGCCTCGACCGGCTGCGACATCGGCCTGGTCGGCTACGAGATGACGATGCTGGTCGAGCGGGTGGGGCAGAAGGTCGACGTGCCCGCGCGCGAGATGCCGGTGGCCCAGGACCACCGGTGATCGACGACCCGCCGCCCGGGCCGTACGGGGAGGAGCCGCGGCGCAGCGCGTCGCTGGCCCGCCCGTACGCCTGGACGGAAGGCCGGACGGCGCCGGCGGTCGAGATCGCCGTCGAAGCGCTGGTCGAGACCACGGCGGCGGGCCGGGCCGAAGCGGGCTACCTCGGGTCGAGCGCGCTGGCGGAGGTCACCGAGCTGTGCCTGCGGCCGCGGTCGCTGATGGAGATCGCCGCGCTGCTGTCGCTGCCGCTCGGCGTGGTCCGCGTGCTCGTGTCGGACCTGATGCAGGACAACCTGGTGATCGTCCGCGACACGCTGTCGGACACCTCCACCTGGGACGAGCGCCACGACCTGATGGAACGCGTGCTGTACGGGCTGCGCGACCTGTAGGAAGGACTTCGCGATGGAGCATTTCGCGCTCGGGCACTGGCTGCTCGTGCTCGCGTACCTGACGTCGGTGGTGGGCTGCGCGCTCGGGCTGGCGTGCGCGGTGCAGGCCCGCCACGCGGCGGACCCCCGGCACCGCGTGCGGTGGCTGGTGCTGGCGGCGGTTTCGATCGGCGGCGTCGGCATCTGGCTGATGCACTTCGTGGCGATGCTCGGCTTCAGCACGCCGGGCATGCCGGTCCGCTACGACGTCTTCCGCACGGTGCTGTCGGCGATCCTCGCGGTGGCGGCGGTGTTCGCGGGCCTGCTGGTGGTGGGCGGCCGCGCGAAGTTCGGCTGGTGGCGCCTGGCGCTCGGCGGCGTGATCACGGGCCTGGCGGTGAACGTCATGCACTACACCGGGATGTCGGCCCTGCGGGTGAAGGGCGACTTCGGCTACGACGGCGGCCTGGTGGCGCTGTCGGTGGTGATCGCGGTGGTGGCGGCGACGGCGGCGCTGTGGTTCGCGGTGTTCCTGGACCGGCTGTCGCTGCGGCTGCTGGCGGGGTTCGTGATGGGCGCGGCGGTGACGGGCATGCACTACACGGGCATGGCGGCGGTCGAGATGCACATGGACATGAACGCCCCGGACCCGGCCGGGATCGAGGTGTTCTCCTTCCTGTTCCCGGTGTTCGTCCTGGCGGCGATCGCGATGGCGGTGCCGCTGTGCGCGGTGCTGATGGCGCCGGCGGTGTCCCCGAAGGCCGCGGAGCCCGTCGCCGGTGAACAGGTCACGGTGTGAGCTGCTCGCGGATGGCGTCGGTGTCAATGAGGGACCAGATTTCGGCGATCTTGCCGTTCTCGTAGCGGTAGAAGACGTGTTCGACGAAGGAGACGCGCTCGCCGGTGGGCGGAATGCCGCGGAAGGTCGCGACCGGGGTGCAGTCGAACCTGATGCGGCACGCGACCTGGTCGCCTTGGACGACGAGGCGTTCGATGGCGTAGCGGAGGTCGGGGATCTCGGTGGCGTCGCGCTTCAGGAGGTCCTGGAACTCGGTCAAGCGCAGGGTGCGGTCGTTGTGGACGACCGGGTCGTGCGCGAACGTCCCCAGGTCGGCGAAGCGCCGCTCGTCCAGGCAGGTCAGGTAGGCGCGGTAACGCTCTTCGATGTCCGCCATGGTGCTCCTCGTGGTCGTGGACGGCCCGCGAGCGGACTTCCCCCGCGGGCCGTCACCTCAACCCCCTACAGGATGCACAACAGCGAACACGCCTTCGCCGACGACCACGCCGTGTGCGACGGCGGTGTCCCCGGCGGGACGTTCACCGGCACGTAACTCACCTTCGCCTGGTTCGTGATCGGGAACAGGCTCAGCAACGCGTACGTCGAGCAGTACACCTGCTTGGACTGACTCGCCGCCAACGTGAAGTCCGCCGTCTGGCAGGACGGCTCCACGCTGTCCACCACGTGCGCGGACGTGATCCCGACCGGGCCGAGGTTCGTCACCGTGATCCGCCAGTACGCCGTCGCGTTCAGCAGGCCCAGGAGCCCGACCCCCGCCTGCTTCGCCCACGGTCCCGCGCCTCCCGGGCCGCACTTCGAAGCCGACGACGACGTGCAGATCTCCTTCTCCACCTTGACCTTCGGTGTGCAAGACGCCCCCGGCGCGACCGGGAGCGTCACCGTGTTCGAGGTGAACGAACCCGTCGAATCCGTACCCGACGCCGTGTTCGCCACCGACGACACCGCGCAGTCCGCCGAGATCGTCGTGCGGAAGCACAGCTGCGGCGCGTCGCCCGCGTAGTCCACCACCAGCCGGCCGGCGAACCCGGCCGCGGAGTGCAGGACCAGCGTGGTCGTCACCGTGATCGACGGGTGCGCCGCCACGGAGACCCCGGTCAGGTCGACCGAGCCGTCCGGGGCGAAGCCCGGGGTCGGCACCGTCGCGCCGTCCTGGTCCACCACCGTGACCCGTGACGCCGCGAAGTCGACGTTCGCCGGATCGACGCCCGTCAGCCGCGCCGCCGTGTAGCCCTGGACGTGCGAGCCGCCGTCGCAGTAGAAGTCACCCGGCTTCAGCGTCACCTGCCCGCCCGAACGGACGCAGGGCGTGGCCCCGGTCGTGGGATCCATCGAGAACAGCACGCCCGCGTCGCCCAGCCCGATCAGGCAGCCGGACGGCGGGTCGTACGAATACCCGTAGTCCCGCGTGGCCCCGCCGTTCACCGTGGGGTGCGAGATCGGCCCCGGCAGGCCCGCGCACGCCGCGCCCGTCGTCCAGTCGTGGCAGAGCGCCGCACCTGCGTAGCCGCCGTTCCAGATCGGCAGGTAGGTGCGCACGTGGCCGTTGGGATCGGTGACGACCTCCGGCGGGAAGGCGTACACGCCGCCAGGCAGCGCGGCCGGTCCCGGCGGGGCCGCGAGCGCGGAACCGTCCAGGGCGTAGCACGTCGTCACGTTCGTCCCGCCGGTCGTCGTCGCACACGCGCCCACCGGGGCACCGCTCGCGTCGAATGCCGTGTAGTCGTTGTAGGTGAAGTTCCCCGCCGGTCCGGTGGGCCGGGACGCGGCCCAGTTCGCGCACGCCGTCGCGGTCGCCGGGTCGAAGCAGCCCAGCGACGGCTGCTGCCCGGTGCCCGGGTTCGACGTCGACGCGAACACCTTGCCCGCCACGACCGTCACCCCGCCGTAGACGTACGGCTGGTTGGCGGCCGGTACGATCGGCGCGTACGGCTGGCCGCCGCAGGCGCTCTGCGTGGCGATCGTCCAGCACACCACGGCACCGGAGCTGACGATGCCGTACAGGTTGCCGCCGGTCGCCACGAAGCCGCCGATGCTGCTCACCGCCGGCGAGCCGCCGGTCGGGGACAGCGCCCAGTACCCGCAGTTGGCCGTGGCCGCCAGGTCGAGGCAGCCGACGCCGACCGAGGACGCGGTGACGGCGGGGTAGTAGACCTTCGCCGGCGCGGCGGGGTCGCGTACGTACTGCTCGACCATGGTGCTGGCGATGTCCCCGGCCCCCAGGGTGCCGAGCGGGCCCGGCGCGGTGTTGAGCACCTTCGGCCACGGGCCGCCCGGGCAGCGCTGCCCTGTGGCGAGGTCGGTGCAGACCACCTTCGGCGAAGTGGCCCCCAGATGGTGGTAGATGTTCCAGGCCTGCAGCGCACCACCGGTGGTGCGGTACAGGATCGGGCTGAAGCCGTCGCCGCCGGTCGCCGTCGTGACCGCCTGCACGGGCGGGGTGAGAGCACCGGACAGCGACGTCGCGTCGGGCCCGGCGTCGGGGTCGGCCGCCCGCACCGCGGTGACGCCCGAGGCGGGTTCGGTGCCGGTGAAGGTGGTGCCGTCGGTGGACCACGACGGCGTCCAGCCGGGCGGCGCGTGCAGCGAACCGGACTGGAACGCCTGGCCCGCGCCGATCCCGTCGGTGATGGTGGCGGCGCCGGACCCGGTGGCCTGGTCGTCGTAGCCGATGACCCAGTTCGCGGTGGTGCCGTGGTCGGCGGGGGAGCCGGTGCCCTGCACGGACTTCGTGAGCCCCGAGACGGCGGCGGCCTCGGCGGTCGCGGGCAGGGCGGCGGCGCCGGCCGCGACGAGCACGAGGGGCAGCACCGCTCCCAGCATGCGTCTTCGCATGAATGGTCCTCGATTCTTTCCCGAGAGTGGATTCCGGGAATCGTTTTCCCGGCCGAAGGAAAATCCTATGCCGTGCCGGGAGTGCGTTGAAGCGCTCTCACCCGGGCGCCAGAAAGGCGATGCCAACAGCGCAGTTCGTTACCGATGCGAAACAACGGACATGCGCTGTGACAAGGGGTTTTCTGACGGGCACTCACTCGGATGCCGTCGTGTCGTCACTCGATCGGGTAATGGCCGGTCGCGAAAACCGGCGCGATTCCACCGCGGTGATGATCTATTTTCCGGATGTGCGGATGGGTGGCGGCCCGCTTCTCCGGTGGCTGGGCTGGGCAAGGGTGATGCCCGCCTTCGCGTCGGGCATCTTGACGCACGCCACCGCGACACCGCTCGCCGCGAATTCGCGCGAGACCGCTCCGACGACCGCGGGCCGACGTTGCGCACCCGGACAGCGCTCTCACGGGACGGCTGCGGGCCCGTTGGCCGACAGGTCGTGCAGGACCCAGTCCGGCAACCGCGAGCCGGAACCGCGGTGCCGCGACCGGCCCGGCTCGGCGCCAGCCCGTCGTGCTCAGCCCGATTCGGCGTCGAAGCGGAGTTTGGACGTGATCCGGTACCGGTCGCCGCGGTACACCGAGCGCGTCAGCTCGACCGCCCGGCCCGTCGTGTCGCGGGTGAGCCGCTCGATGTGCAGGATCGGCGCGTACACCGCGATCTCCAGTAGCTCGGCCTGCTCCGGGTTGGTCACCGCCGGCTCGATCGTCTGCACCGCGTCGGACACCACGATCCCGAACCGCTCCCGCAGCAGCCGGTAGAAGTTGCCCGATTCCAGGTCCGCGACGGCGAGCCCGGGGACGAGGGCCGCCGGCAGCGCCAGCTGTTCGATCGCGATCGGCTCGTCGTCGACGTGGCGGACCCGCGTCACACGCAGCACCGGGGTTCCCGGGGCGAGCTCCAGGTCGGCCGCCGCCGAGCGCGGGGCCGGGGAGACCGCGAACGCGACCACCCGGCTCGTCCAGTGCCCCTCCGCGGGCGGGACGGCGAGCCCCGTCGCCAGTTCCTGCGTCACCTTGTGCGGGCTCGTGAACGTCCCGCGCCCGCGCTGGCGCACCAGCAGCCCGGTGCGGGTCAGCTCGTCGATCGCCGCCCGGACGGTCGGGCGCGACACGCCCAGCTCCGCGGCCAGGTCGCGTTCCGAGGCCAGCCCGGTGCCGGGACCGGCGTTCTCGATCACCTTGAGCAGGTGCCGCCGCACGCGGTCGCGCTTCACGGTGGGCGGGCGGTCCGCCGGCTCGCCACCTTCTTCTCGGGGGCCCCGGGTGGCGGAGCCCCCGGCCGGGGGCGAAGCCCCGGATGGCTCAGCGGTCAAGGCACCGTCTTCCCGGATAGGGGGACCGCGCCGGCGAACCGGACGCGCTCCGTGGGCAGGGCGTCCAGGGCGCGCAGCCGCTCGAGGTGACCGGCCAGGCGCTCCTGGAATTCAGCATAACTGCGCGCCGCGGGCGACCACGCGCGCTCGGCCAGCGCGCACAGCCGCGGGAACGCCAGGTGCCGCACGTGGTCGGGGGTCGGCGCGTGCTCGGTCCACAGCTGGGCCTGCGTGCCGAGCACCCCGGGCCGGGTCCCGTCGCTGACCGGGAGCCCGCCCGCCAAGGGGTCGAAGCGGTGGACGTCCCGGAGTGTCGTGACGTCCGCGCGCGGCGGTTCGTCCGGTTCCTCGCTCTGCCGGTAGTCGAAGTAGGTCGACGTGTGCGGCGCCATGATCACCTGGTGCCCGCGGGCCACGGCGAGGGCGCCGTGCGCGGCGTCGCGCCACGCCGTGACGACCATGTCCGGCGGCAGCCGGCCGGCGGCGTGGCCGGTCTCGTCCCAGCAGACCGCTCGCCGGCCGAGGCCCGCCAGGAAGCCGTGCAGCTCGCTCAGGAACCAGGGGTGCAGCTCGGCGGTGTCGCTCAACCCGAGCCGGGCGGCCTTCGCCCGCGCGACCGGGTTCGACGCCCACTGCGTCGTCGGGCACTCGTCGCCGCCGATGTGCAGATACGGGCCGGGGAAGACGTCCGCGACCTGCGTGAGGACCTCGCGGCAGAACGCGAACGCGCCGTCGTGGACGCCGAGGATGTCCGGGCTGATGCCCCACGCGGTCCACACCGGGAGCCGCACGTCCGGGCGGTTGCCCAGCTCGGGGTAGGCGGCCAGCGCCGAGCGGACGTGCCCGGGGAGCTCGATCTCCGGCACGACCCGCACCCCGCGGTCGGCCGCGAAGGCGACGAGTTCGCGCAGCTCGCGCTGGGTGTAGAAACCGCCGTGGGGAACGCCGTCGTAGACGTCGCTGCCGGCCGCCCCGACCATCGACTCCGCGCGCCACGCGCCGACTTCGGTGAGCCGCGGCCGTCCGTCGATCTCGATCCGCCAGCCCTGGTCGTCGGTCAGGTGCAGGTGCAGGACGTTGTACTTGTGCAGCGCCAGCAGGTCGACGAACTCGCGGAGGAACTCCAGCGGCAGGAAGTGCCGGGCGACGTCGAGCAGCACCCCGCGCCACGGCAGCCGGGGTGCGTCACGGATGTGCAGGCACGGCAGCCGCGGCGGCCCGTGCAGCGGCACCAGCTGCCGGAGGGTCTGCACGCCGTTGCGCAGTCCCGCTTCGGTCGACGCGGTGAGGAGCGCACCCGTCGGCGTGACGTCGAGTTCGTAGCCCTCCAGGCCGTGGTTCCCGTCGGACACGAGGTCGAGGCGGATCGCCGGTCCACTGTGGATCGACGGCCGGGGAAGGTAGCCGGCGAGCAGGCGCGCCGCGCGCTCGGCGCCGCGCCCGGCCAGGACGCGCAGCCCGCCGGCCGGCGCGAAGGAGCCGGCGCGGCGGGTCAGCCGCGCGGGGTGGGGGATGATCATCAGCCTTTCACCGCGCCCGCGGTCATGCCTTCGACCAGGTGGCGCTGCACGAGCGCGAAGAAGACGACGACGGGCAGCGCGAACAGCGTCGATGCGGCGATCAGGCCGCCGTAGTCGGTGCCGGTGCTCGTGCTGAACGACACCAGCCACACCGGCAGCGTGTAGCCGGAACTGTCCTTCATGATCACGTACGCGAACAGGAAGTCGTTCCACGCCGTGATGAACGCGAACACGCTGGTCGCGATCAGCCCGGGCAGCACCAGCGGCAGCAGGATCGAGCGCATGACGCGCCCCCGCGTCGCGCCGTCGACCATCGCCGCCTCCTCCAGTTCGACCGGGATGCCGTGCAGGAACCCCCGCAACGTCCAGATCGTGAACGGCAGGACGAGCGCCACGTACGTCAGGACCAGCCCGAACAGCGTGTCGAGCAGGTGCGCGCTCTTGAGCCCGAGGAACAGCGGGATGACCAGCGCGGGCACCGGCACCATCTGCAGCACCAGCACACCGACGAGGAAGCTGCGGCGGCCGAAGAACCGGAAGCGCGTCAACGCCGTCGCGGCCAGGAAAGCGACCACAATGGACAGTGCGACGACCGCGACGACGACCACGACGCTGTTGACGAGGTCCTGGACGAACCCGGGCTTGGCGAGCGCGTCGGCGAAGTTGTCGAAGGTGATGTCGAACGGCAGGAACTCCGGAGTCGGCTGGAGGATCTTGCCCGCGGGCTTGAACGCCGTGAGCACCATCCAGTAGACCGGGAAGATCCACACCAGACAGAAGACGGCGGCGGTGGCATTTCGGCCGATGCGCCGGATCACAGGTCCTCCCCGGAGCGGACGAGCCGGCGCACGTACACGGCCGTCATCGCGACGAGCAGCGCGACCGAGACGACGGCGATCGCCGCGCCCTGCCCGAAGTCGTTGCGGCTGAACGCCCGGGTGAACGTCCAGATGCCCAGGGTCGTCGTGCCGCCGTTCGGCCCGCCCTGGGTCAGGATCCAGATCTGGTTGAACACGGTGAAGTCCCAGATCACCGACAGGATGGTGACCAGGCCGAGGATCGGCTGCAGGAACGGGAAGGTGATGGTGCGGTGCACCCGCCACGGCCGGGCGCCGTCCAGTTCGGCGGCTTCGTAGTACGACCGCGGGATCTGCGACAGGCCCGCGTGGAGCGTGAGTGCGACGAACGGCACGGACTGCCAGACGACGAGCAGCCAGACGAGCGTGAACGCCGACGCCGGGGACGTCGTCCAGTCGTGCTGGGTGAGGTCGCCGAAGCCGACCTGGGTGAGCAGCCAGTTGACCACGCCGTAGCCGGGCTGGAAGAGCCACTGCCAGACCAGAGTGGACGCCACGTTCGGCAGCGCCCACGCGGCGATCAGGCAGAGCGTGACGGCCGTGCGCATACCGCGGCCCAGACGTTGCAGCAGCAGCGCGACGCCGAACCCGACGACCAGGGTGCCGATGACCAGCGCCGCGCAGAACCCGATGCTGCGGGCGAGGACCGGGAGGAGCTGGTCGTCGCCGAGGACCGCGGCGTAGTTGTCCAGACCGGCGAAGGACGTCGTGCCGGTGAACAGGGTCCGCAGGCTGTACTGCTGCAGGGAAATGACGATCAGGCGGACCAGCGGGTAGCCCAGGACGAGTCCCAGGAGGACGGTCGCGGGCAGCAGCAGGCCGTAGGGCAGCAGCGAGGGACGCCGGCGCGGCGTGGCCGGTCTCGGCGGGGCTTCGGGCGGCGCTTTCTCCAGCACTGTGCCGTTCGTTGCCAATCCGACCACAGTCACGGCCGGATGGCTTTCGTGGCCATGGCACGTACCGCTGGAGGGCCGGCCTACTTTTGGTCGGATTGGCAACACGAGGACTCCTTCGCGGAAAAGGGGCGGGGTGGCCCGGTTGGGGACGGCAGTCGGCCGGGCCACCCCGCCGGTCAGCGGGCGTTCAGCGCCTCGGTCAGGTGAACGTCGAAGTCCTTGGCGGCGTCGGCGATCGGCCGGCGCCCGGTGGCGATGTCCGCGAAGAAGGTGTTGATCGACTTGTCGCTCTCGATGGTCGCCCAGCCGGGCGCGGCCGGGGTGGCGACGCTCGTCTTGGCCGCGGTGGCGAAGGCGGCGTTGAGCGGCGGGAGCGTCGGCGTGATCCGGTCGATCAGCTGGGTTGAGATGGGGGTCCAGCCGTCGATGCCGACGATCGCGTCGCGCTGGACGGCCGGGTCCGTCGCGGCCTTGAGGTAGGCGAGCGCGAGGTCGGAGTTGCGGCTCTTGGCGGCGACGGCGAGGTCGGACCCGCCGAGGAACACCGGCTGCGTCTTGCCGGGGGTGGCGCTCGGGAACGGGAAGGTGCCCAAGCGGTCCTTCAGCTCCGGCTTGTTCTTGACGACGGTGTTGACGCTCGTGTCGAGGATCGCCCCGGCGCCGCCGGAGGAGAAGATCGCGGCCTGGTCGGGAGCTTTCGTGTCGACGTTGCGGGACGCGGGGGAGGAGTAGGCGTTCTGGAAGTCCTTCCAGGCTTGCAGGCCCTTCTGCGCCTCCGGGCTTTCGAGCGCGCCCGCCCACTTGCCGTCCTTCTGCGTGGCGAGCTGACCGCCGGCGTCCCAGACGAACTGCAGCGCGCCGTACCAGTACTTGCCAGGGAAGTGGAAGGCCGAGTAGTCCGCGGCGGGGTGCTTGGCCTTGATCTTGTCGAGGTCCTGCGTGAGTTCGGTGAACGTCTTCGGCGGCGCGGTGATCCCGGCGTCGGCCCAGACCTGCTTGTCGTAGATGACCGCGCGGTTGCCGGCGAAGAGCGGGGCGCCGTAGAGGTGTCCGTCCACAGTGGCCGGCCCGGCCAAACCGTCCAGCCAGGTCTGGCCGCCGGCGAGCTCGTCGCGGTGCGGGTTCAGGTCGGTGAGCGCGCCGTTGGCGGCGAACAGCGGGACGTTCGTGTTGCCGATCTCGATGACGTCGGGGGTGTTGTCCTGGGCCAGCGCGGTGCTGATCTTGGTGTTGATGTTGTCCCACTCCTGGATCTGCACGGTGACCTTCGCGCCGGTGGCCTTCTCGAACGCGGCGTTGATCGCCGCGGTGGCCTTGTCGGACAGGTCGCCGTTCATCAGCCAGACGGTCAGCTGCCCGCCGCCCTGGGCGGACGGGGCGGGGGTGTCGGTACCGCAGGCGGCGGTGGCGGTCACGGCGGCGACGGCCAGGGCGGCGGCGAAAGTGCGTCTGCGCATGGGAATTCCCGGGGAGTGAGGTAGTGGGGGGAGCGGTGCGAGTGGCCGGGGGCCGCGGCCCGGGGTGGTCCCTGTGACCCGGGCCGCGGCCGGACTTCAGCAGTGGCCGAGGTCGGCCCACTGGGCGGTGAGCCCGGGTTCGGACCCCTGGGTCCACCAGTTCGCCTGCCAGAGGTGCGCGTTGTGCTTCACCCGCTGGCCGCCGAGGTACACCGTGCCCCAGTCCCACTCCGGCGCCGTCGAGCAGTCGGCCGGCTGCGACGGCGTCGTCGGGGTCGTGGGTGTGGTCGGGGTGGTCGGCGTCGTCGGAGTGGTGGTCGCCGGCGGGGTGGTGGGCGTGGTGCACCCGTTCACCGTGTCCACATGGGACGTTCCGGCGGTCCGGTAGGAACCCGCGCGGGCCACGGCGTCCGACGGCGAAACCACCTGGTTGCCCGCGTAGTACGTCCAGTCGACCTGTTCGGTGTAGACGCTGTTGCCGCTCGTGTGCCCGGCCGTGTCGATGAACCACATGTTGTAGTTGATCGACATCGGCGTCCGCGGGTACACCGGGTTGCCCTGCGCGTCGGTGGTGTGGTCGGCGGTGAGCACGCCGTCGATGTAGTACTTCACGTGCCCGCCCGACACCTGCGTGACGATGTCGTGCCAGCCCGCGAAGCTGCGGTTCTGCGCGGTGGACGTGCGCAGGCCGTCCCACGTCGGGCTGTTCCAGTAGGTGTACCAGCTGGTCTGGTAGTCGGCCGTCGGCCCGCCCCAGCCGCCGTTGGGCAGGTACTCCGAGAAGTCCAGCTCGCTGTAGAGCGGGTCGCGGTCGTACCGCAGCGGCGAGATCGTGAAGTACGTTTCGTTGACATGGTCGCCGTCCGTGCCGCTGTCCGGCGCGTCGGTGAAGCGGACCCGGCTCGCGTACGTGCCTTCGAAGAACCGCAGCTGGTTCTGGTACATCTCCGAATGCGTGGTGCCGGCCGAGCTGCCGTCGGTGCCGGCGGCGAGCTGGGCGACGCGCTCGCCGTTCACCGTCGGGAAGGTGACGTTGCTGGTGAGCCACCGCGCGCCCGCCACGCCGGGGCTGCCGACGTCGTTGCGCGTGGTCCAGCCGGCCCCGCTGAAGGCGGAATCGGTCGGGGCGTTGTAGTGGAAGTCGTCGAACAGCACCCCGCAGTCGGCGGCCGCCGCGGCCGGCGGGCTCGCGCTGGCCCCGCCGGTGAGGATCAGGGCTGTCGCGGCCACGGTCGCGGCGCTCGTCAGGGCTGCTGTGGTGGTCCGGGTTCTGCGGGACATGGGTCTCCTCCTGAGGATGGCCGTCCGCCGGAGCTCCCTGATTGGTCTAGACGAATCAGGTGGCGAGGACTCTCCTCCTGACCATTGGTAAAGTCAAGACGGCGCGAGAACTTACCTTTGGTAATTTCCGGGGCCGGTTTCCGGCGGGTCCCGTGCGGCTTGTCGAGTTACCGTCGACCCGTTCGTCATCCTCTTCGACCGACGCCGGACGAAGGAGCGCACGTGCTCTACATGCTGCTGATCTACAACTGCGAACGGCCCGAGCCGGGCGACGCCGGGTTCGAGGAGGCGCTGGCCGCCGTCAACGCGTTCGCCGACGAGTGCCGCCGCCGCGGCGTCTTCGTCTCCGGCCACCCCCTGCAGGGCGAGCACACCGCCACGACGGTAATCGTGCAGGAGGGCCGGACGCTCATCACGGACGGGCCCTTCGCCGAAACCCACGAGCACCTCGGCGGCGTGTACGTCTTCGACTGCCGCGACCTCGACGAAGCCCTCGAGCTGGCCGCGCTGTGCCCGATGGCCGCCCAGGGGTCGATCGAGGTCCGCCCGGTCGCCGGCGTGCCCGGGCTGGACCACCGCGCCGCCCGTGGCTGAGCGGGCGGCCGGTGCCGTCGAACGCGTCTACCGCGCGGACCGCGCCCGGCTGCTCGCCGCGCTGGTCCGCGTGCTCGGCGACTTCGAGCTCGCCGAAGACGCCCTGCAGGACGCGGTCGCGCGGGCGCTGCGGACGTGGGACACGACCATCCCGGACGACCCCGCGGCCTGGCTGCTGACCGCGGCGCGCAACAGCGCGGTCGACCGGATCCGCCGCGCCCGCGTCGGCCGCGCCAAGCTGGCCGAGGTCGCGGCCGGGGAAAGCGGGGTGAGCACGGTGCACCTGCCGGACGACCGGCTCGCCGAGGTCGGCGACGACCGGCTCAGCCTGCTCTTCACCTGCTGCCACCCGGCGTTGGCCGAAGACGCCCGGGTCGCGCTGACGCTGCAGGCGGTCGCGGGCCTGACCGCCGCCCAGATCGCGCGGCTGTTCCTCGTCGCCGAACCGGCGCTGGCGCAGCGGCTCGTGCGCGCGAAACGCAAGATCCGCGACGCGGGCATCTCGCTGAGCGTCCCGCCGGACCACCTGCTGCCGGACCGCCTCGCCGGCGTCCTCGCGGTCATCTACCTCGTCTTCACCCGCGGCTACGTCTCACCGGCCGGCCGGGACGAGCCGGCGGAGCTGCGGCGCGAAGCGATCCGGCTGGCGAAGCTGCTGGCTGCGCTGATGCCGGACGAGCCGGAAGCGCTCGGCCTGGTCGCGCTGCTCCTGCTGCAGGACTCGCGCTCGGCCGCCCGCTACACCGGCGACGGCGACGTCGTCCTGCTCGAAGACCAGGACCGCGGGCGGTGGGACCGCGCCGAGATCGCGGAGGCGCTCGGTGTGCTCGGGCGGGCGCTGCGGCACGGGAGGGTCGGGCAGTACCAGCTGCAGGCGGCGATCGCGGCCCAGCACGCGCAGGCGCGCACGGCAGCCGACACCGACTGGGCGCGCATCGCCGCGCTCTACGCGCAGCTTCGGACGCTCGCGCCGTCACCCGTGGTCGGGCTCAACCACGCCGTCGCCGTCGCGATGGCGTCCGGTCCCGAGTCCGGCCTGGCTCTGGTCGAGGCCGTCGAAGGGCTCGACCGCTACCACCTCTGGCACGCCGCCCGCGCGGACCTGCTGCGCCGCCTCGGCCGTCCCGAGGACGCCGCCGCCGCGTACCGGCGGGCCCGCGAGCTGGCCGAATCCCCGGCCGACCACCGTTTCCTCGACCACCGCCTGCACGAACTGGAGTCCTGATGAGACTGTCCATCCTGGACACCGGCCACCGGCGCCGGGCCCGCGTCTTCATGGCCGTCACGGGCAAGCTCTCCGGCGTCACGAGCCCGGACATCGTCAAGCTGCTGCTGTACCGGCCCGGGTTCCTGACCCGGCCGCTGCTGGAGCTGACCGCGCCCGCGATGCGCGGCGAGTCGTACTGGACCGCCGCCGAGCGCGAATACCTCGCGATGAGCACGGCGCGGGTGCACGAGTGCCCGTTCTGCCTGGTCACGCACGCCGAGCTGGTGCGCGTCGCCGGCGGCGGCGACCTCGATCCCCGGCCGGAACTGCTTGCCGTGCAACGGTTCCTCGAGGACGTCTCGCGCGACGCCGACCTCGACACCGCGCCGCTGCGCGCCTTGCCTCCGCACGCCGTGTCGGAGGCGTTGAACGTCAACCTGGTGTGGAACATCGTCAACCGGCTCGCGAACGCGTTCGGCTTCGAGCTGCTCGACGGGCAGCTGAAGACGGGCACGCGGGCGCTGCACCGCGCGGGCTACCGGTTCCCGGGCTTCCTGCTCGCCGCGGGTCCGGACGACCTCCGGGCGAGCGTCTTCGACCAGCCTGCGCGCACGAGCCCCGAACTGCGGCGGGCGGCCGGCGCGGGTGCGGAGCTGCCTTCCCCGTGGGGCGGCTACGTGACGCTGGTTCGCGAGGCGTCCCACCGGGTGCGCGACGACGACGTCCGAGCCTTGCTCGCCGCCGGGTGCGGCGAGGACGAGATCTTCGAGGTCACGGTGGCCGCGGCGGTGGGCGCGGCGCTGCGCAGCTTCGACGCCGGCCACGCCGCGCTCACGGCTTAGCGGACTCGAACAGCTCCACGAGGTTGCCCGCGGGGTCGGCCAGCAGGATCTGCCGCCCGCCGGGCCCGGCGACGACGTCACCGCGGAAGGTGAGGCCCGCCTCGGTCAGCCGGGCGATCTCGGCGTCGAGGTCGGGGACGACGAGGTGGATCCGGTTGCGCCCGGGGGCCGCGGCGTCGGCGGGGGTGGCGCGGGCGCCGGAGCTGGCGGGCCCGGAGAGCAGCAGCCGCAGCGGTCCGCGGACGACGTCGGCGAACGCGGGCGCGGCGCTCATGCGCACGGTGAACCCCAGGTGGGTGGTGTAGAAGTCGAGGGCCGCCGGGACGTCGTCGACGACGTACCGGACACTGGCGTGCTGTTCGGTCATGGCCGGGTCTCCTTGCCTTGTGCCACCACGAGATCCGGCAGCAGGTGCCGGACGCGGGTGTCGATTTCGGCCGCCGTCCGCCGGAACGCGTCGTAACCCGAGGGCTCGGCGACGCTCCAGTGGCGACGGCTGGGGAACTCGGGGCAGACCTCGCGGGCCTTGTCGCACAGGGTGACGACGTGGTCGAACCGCCGTCCGGCGACGGCGTCGAGGGCCCGCGGTCGTTGCCCGCCGAGGTCGATGTCGAAGTCGTCGCGCAGCACTCGGAGGGTGTCCGGGTGCAGCGCGGTTTTGGGTCGCGTCCCGGCGCTGGTGACGTCGATTTTGCCGCCGGTCCGCCGGCGGAGCACGGCTTCGGCGATGGGGGAGCGGGCGCTGTTGCCGGTGCAGACGAACAGCACGGCGATCCGCCCGTAGGTCACCGGCGGCGGCTCGCGGCGCAGGGCGGGGTGCAGCGCCGACCCGGTCTCGGCCAGCGCGGCGGCGCACCGGTCGAGGTCGAGGTGGTAGTAGCTGTCCCGGCCATCGAAGCTGCTGCGCGTGGCGGCGACCAGGCCGCCGTCCCGGAGCAGCCGCAGGTGGTAGGAGACGAGGTTCTGCGGCTGGCCGAGGCGCTCGGTCAGCTCGCGCACCCGCAAGTCGCTCCCGGCCAGCGCCGACAGCAGCGCCCACCGCAGCGGGTGGGCGGCCAGCCGGACGAACGCGGGCGCCTCCATGGCCCGAAAGATACATCAAATGGGCTTGATGGACCAGGGCCGCCGCTTTCCGCCGCGGCCCTGGTCCGGCGGCTCAGACCCCGGCCGGCTTGGCCTCGGGCGTCCCCTGCAGCCGCGCCGCGCGGGTCTTCGGGCCGAACAGCGCCAGCACCACCGCGCCCACCAGCCACGTTCCGGCGATGAACAGGAACACGCTCTGGTACCCGCTCCCGTTGTACAACCCGGCCACGATCAACGGACCCACCGCGTTGGACAACCGGCCGAGCCCGTACGACACGCCGGTGCCCAGCGAGCGGCCCCGCGTGTCGAACAGCTCCGGCGAATACGCGTACCCGAGCGCCGTGTAGCCGCGCTCGAACAGGTTCACCAGGAACCCGAACACCACGATGAGGACCGGGTTGAACGTCAGCCCGTAGAACAGGCCGCACAGCGCGATCACCGTGCCGAACGCGACCAGGCACCACTTGCGCTCGAAGCGGTCCGTCACCAGCGCCGCCAGGTACGAGCCCAGTGGCGCGCCGACCGTCGTCAGCGCCACGTAGAACACGGACTTCTCGACGCTGAAGCCCTCCTTGGCCAGCAGCGTCGGCGCCCAGCTCGAGTAGCCGAAGAAACCGATCGTCTGCGTCACCCACAGGACCGTCAGCAGCAACGTCGGCATCAGGTACTTCTTCTGCAGCAGCAACCGCAGCGGCGCCTTGGCCACCGGCGCCTCGTCGACCGGCGGCGCCGGCTCCGGCAGCGGGCCCTTCTCCGCCTCGACGCGCTCTTCGATCTCGCGCAGCACCGCGTCCGCCTTGGCGTGCTCGCCGCGGCTTTCGTACCAGCGCGGCGATTCCTTCAGCTGCCGCGTGAACAACACCAGCAGCACGCCGAGCGCGCCCCACAGGTACACCAGCCGCCACGACCAGGAGTTGATCGGCACCACCGCGCTCGCGATCAGGTTCGTCACCGGCGTGCCGCAGATGCCGATGACGATCGCGTACGCCTGGTACTTGCCGCGGCTCGCCGCCGGGTACAGCTCGCTGACGTAGATGACCGCGACGACGGTCATCGCCGAGAGCCCGGCCGACGTCAGGATGCGGAACACCCCGAGCGACACGATGTCCCAGGAGAACACCGCCGCGAACGAGAAGACGCCGAACCACACGGTCGTCCACATGAGAGCGTTCTTCCGGCCCCAGCGGTCGGCGAGCTTGCTCGCGATGATCGACCCGAAGAACATGCCGACGAACGACAGCGAGGTCACGTACGCGACCTGGTCGACCGTCACGCCCCACAGCTTGATCAGCTTGGGCGCGGTGGTGGCGAAACTGTTGATGTCCGCGAACTCGAAGAAGTAGGCGAACGAGACGGCGAGCAGGGTGATCTTGTGGAACCGCGAAATCGGCAGTCTGTTCAGCCGGTTGAGCGCGTTGGCGTGCTGCATTGCATGCCCTTCAGGGGTTTCAGGCGGTTTCGCCGGGCCAGTAGAGGCGCATCGGGTTGTCGACGAGCAGCTTTCGCCGCAGCTCCTGCGTTTCCGCGATGTGCGGGACGTAGTCGACGAGCAGGCCGTCGTCGGGCATGTGGTTCTTCAGGTTCGGGTGGGGCCAGTCGGTGCCCCACAGCACCCGGTCCGGGAACTCCGTCACGACGCGCCGGGCGAAGGGCACGACGTCGGTGTACGCGTGCCGTTCGCCGTCGAGGGCCGGTGGCCCGGTGACGGTGAGGCGCTCGGGGCAGCTCACCTTCACGTGGACGTCGTTGCGGTCGACGAACTCCAGGAACCGCGTGAACTCCGGGCCGTCGACGGGTTTCGTGACGTCCGGGCGTCCCATGTGGTCGATCACCAGCGGCGCGGGGAGGCCGCCGAAGAAGTCCTCGAGCTCGGGCAGGTCGGCGGCTTCGAAGTACAGCACCACGTGCCAGCCGAGCGGCGCGATCTTCTTCGCGATGGTGCTCAGGTCCTCTTTGGGCGAGGCGTCGACGAGCCGTTTCACGAAGTTGAACCGGACGCCTTTGATGCCCGCTTCGTCGAGTCGGCGGAGTTCTTCGTCGCCGACATCCGGACGGACGGTCGCGATCCCGCGCGCCCGGCCGTCCGCCGCCCGGACGGCGTCGACCATGGCCGAGTTGTCCGCGCCGTGGCAGGTGGCCTGCACGATGACGTTCCGCGTGATGCCGAGGTGATCCCGCAGCGCGAAGAGCTGGTCCTTGCTCGCGTCGCAGGGCGTGTACTTGCGTTCGGGGGCGAAGGGGAATTCTTTCTGCGGGCCGAAAACGTGGCAGTGTGCGTCCACAGTGCCCTCGGGCAGCCGGAAGTCCGGTGTGGACGGACCTTGGTGCCAATCCAGCCAGCCGGAGGTCTTCGGTGCGCGCGCGATCATCGGCCCTGTCCTTTGAGGACGGTGTCCAGCCGCGGGTAGACGGCGCGGGCGTTGTGCTCCCGGATCGCGGCCCAGTCCTCTTCGGACAGTTTCGCGGCTTCGGCGTACCGGCGCGTGTCGTCGAAGTGGTGGCCGGTGCGCGGGTCGACGCTGCGGACGGCGCCGATCATCTCGGACGCGAACAGGATGTTGCGCGCCGGGATGACGTCGAAGAGCAGGTCCGACCCCGGCTGGTGGTAGACGCAGGTGTCGAAGAAGACGTTGTTCAGGACGTGCTCTTCCAGCTCGGGCTTGCCCAGCGCCATCGCGAGGCCGCGGAACCGGCCCCAGTGGTAGGGGACCGCGCCGCCGCCGTGCGGGATGACCAGCCGCAGCGTCGGGAAGTCGGTGAAGAGGTCGCCCTGGACGAGCTGCATGAACGCGGTCGTGTCGGCGTTGAGGTAGTGCGCGCCGGTGGTGTGGAACGCGGGGTTGACGCTGGTGCTGACGTGCACCATGGCCGGGATGTCGTATTCGACCATCTTCTCGTAGATCGGGTACCACGACCGGTCGGTGAGCGGCGGCGCGGTCCAGTGGCCCCCGCTGGGGTCGGGGTTGAGGTTCAGCGCGACGGCGCCGTACTCCTCGACGCAGCGGGTCAGCTCGGGAACGCAGGTGGCGGGGTCGACGCCGGGCGACTGCGGGAGCATCGCGGCGGGGGCGAACCGCTCGGGGTAGAGCGCGCTGACGCGGTGGCAGAGCTCGTTGCAGAGGGCCGCCCACTCCGCCGACGTCTCGAAGCCGCCCACGTGGTGGGCCATGAACGACGCGCGCGGGGAGAAGATCGTGAGGTCGATGCCGCGTTCGTCCATCAGTCGCAGCTGGTTCGGCTCGATCGTCTCGCGCAGCTCGTCGTCGCTGATCCGCAGGTCCGCTCGTTGTGGTGGGGCGGCGTCGCCGGTCAGGGACGCGACCTGCCGGTCGCGCCACGCCGCGAGGGCGGGCGGGGCGGTGGTGTAGTGGCCGTGGCAATCGATGATCAAGGTGGTTCCTCGTCGCTTCCGGGCTTCGATACTCGCACACTAATCGTCGATGAAATTGTTGACAATATCTACGACGAGATTGACCTGATTGAGACGCTGTGCCGCGCCGGTGGGTGGGGTCGTCGCAGGTCGGCGTGAGAGACTGCGGCCGAACCGCCGGAGCCGGAGTCGGCGCACCGTGGGGGCGGTCAGCCGAGACCGAGGAAGTCATGACGAATCCGCAGTACCCCGGCACGCCGGGGCAGCAGCCGCACGCCGGGCCGGGCCAGCAGCCGTATGGCGCGCCTTCGGGCGGTTTTCCGGCCCAGTCTGATCCGGGCCAGCCATATGGCGCGCCATCGGGTGGTTTTCCCGCGCCGCCGGCTCCGGGCCAGCCGGCTTATCCCTCGCCGTCGGGTGGTTTCCCGGGGCAGCAGCCGTACCCCGGCCAGCCCTCTTACCCTGGCGGGTTCGCCGGCCAGCCGTACCCGGCCGCGCCCTATCCCGCGACCGGTTACGGCATGCAGCCGCCGCAGCCCAACGGGGCCACCGCCATCATCGCCGGGATCCTCGCCGTGCTCGGCGGGCTCGCCTCGCTGCTCGGCCTGATCGCCGGCGTCATCGGGATCGCCAGCCTCGGCTTCCTGCACTGGCTCTTCGTCGTCGCCCTGGTCGAGAACCTGATCCTCGTGGGCACGCTGCTGCCCGGCGGCATCCTTCTGTTCCTGCGCAAGCCGGTGGGCCGCCTGCTCACCATCATCGGCAGCGGGTTCGCCATCTTCGTGCAGATCGCGACCATCGTGCTCGACGTGGTCGGCATCGGGCACTACAGCGCCGGACTGCTGCCGGGTTTCCTCGGGTTGCTGCTGACCCTGGCGCCGGCCATCGCGACGCTCGTCCTCGCGATCGTCAAGCCGACCGCGCTGTGGTGCGCTCCTCGCCCACGCTGACCGGGTTCCCGGCGCGGCGTACCAGGCTCACCATCGCCGCGCCGAGGACGCCCGCGATCGCGAACACCACGAAGCCCAAAGAGGACAGTCCACTCGCGACCAGGATCCCGCCCAGCCACGGCCCGAACACCGCGCCCAGCCGGCCGACCCCCGACACCCAGCCGAGCGCCGTGGCCCGGCTGTCGGCCGGGTAGTACGCGCCGACCGCCGCGTAGATGAGCGTCTGCGCGCTGAACAGCCACGCGCCGGTGAGGAACACGACCACGTACGTCACGGCCAGCGGCAGGTGCACCGCCAGCAGGCCGACGCCGCACGCCGTCAGCGCGAACCAGATGATCGCGACCGGCCGGGCGCCGAACCGGTCGGCGAGCCGGCCGGCGACGAGCATGCCCGCGATCCCGCCCAGGTTGATCACCAGCAGGAAGCTGATCGCGGAACCGAGGTTGTAGCCGCTGCCGCGCATCATCGTCGGCAGCCAGGTGTTGACGCCGTACACCAGCAGCAGGCCGGCGAAGGAGGCGATCCAGAACAGCAGCGTCGTCATCCGCACCGACGGCGTGAACAGGCCGCGCAGGCCGCCGCGCCGATCTTCCGCCGGTTCGGGGGCGAAAGTGTCGAGGGGGACGGCGTACTTGTCCGCGATGGCCCGCGCGCGGTCGGTCTTGCCCTTGGCCAGCAGGAACGTCAGCGACTCCGGCAGCAGGAAGACGACCGCCGGCAGCACCACGACGAGCAGCAGCGCGCCGATCCAGTACACCGACCGCCAGCCGAGCGACTGCACCAGCGTCATCCCCAGTGCGCCGGCCAGCGCGCCGCCCGCCTGGTGGGCCGTCATCACCGTGGTGACGGCGAGGTTCTTCCGCCACGCCGGCGCGTACTCCATGACCATCGCGATCGCCGACGGCAGCAGGCCGCCGAGCCCGATCCCGGCGACGAACCGCGCCGCGCCGAAGAACGCGACCGTCGGCGCGGCGGCGCACGCGGCGGCGGCCAGCGAGAACACCACGACGCCGGTGATGATGATCTTCCGGCGCCCGGTGCGGTCGGTGAGGATGCCGGACGCGAGCGCACCGAGCATCATGCCGAACGTCGTCAGGCTGCCGATGGTGCCGCCGGTGACCGCGGTCAGGCCGAAGCCCTTGTCGGCCAGCACACCCGGCAGCGTCGCCCCGTAGACGAAGAGGTCCAGGCCGTCGAGCAGCACGAGGACCCAGCACAACGCGGTCACCCGGACGGACAGCCGGACCGTGGCGGCGGCCGTGCCGCCGAGTTCTCGTGTGGACATCCTCGTCCCTTTCGTTCCGGGTGGCGAAGGTGTCCGAAGCTACATCTGCTGAGATATTGAACACAAGACTCGCGGCAAGATTGTTAACAATCCTGTGAATCAGCTATGTGTGCAAGCTGGTCACGAGATGCGCCGGCGACGTCGGCTCGCACGCCCAGTTCGCCGAGCATCTCCGCGGCCGCCGCCATCTCGGCGGTGCGGCGGACGGCGTGCTTGTGGGAGCCGTCGACGAGCCGGTCGACGGTGGCCGCGTTCGCCGCGGTGAGCTCGTCGACGATGATCTTGCGCAGCCAGTCTTCGCAGCCCGCGGCGCGCGCGGCTTCGAGCGCTTCGACCACGGCGGCCGACATGCCCTTGAAGAACACGCTGCGCAGCAATTTGCGTTCGGCGGCGAGCCCGGCGTCGCCGGTCATGACCTCGATCGCGGCGCCGAACGTGTTGAGCGAATTGGCGACAATCTTGGCGGCGACCCCGGTGGCGAGCATCGGAACGCGCAGGCCGCGGCCGGGCACGGGCGCCATGATCGCGATGTCGGCGAACGGCACGCCGTGCTCGGCGGCGATGGCGGCGAGTTTGCGCTTCGTGCCGGGCGAGGCGGTGTTCAGGTCGGCCCAGGCGGCGCCGGTCTTCACGCCGGCCAGGCCGGCTTCGAGCGCGTCGACGGCCGCGTGCGCGCTGTTCACGCTGAGCACCAGGTCGGCGCCCTCGGCGGCGTCGGCTTCGGAGCCGGTGGCGACGACCCCTTCGGTGGTGGGCACGGCCGGGTCGTAGCCGCGCACGACGGCGCCGGCGGCGACCAAGTCGCGGGCGAGTGCGCTGCCCGCTTCGCCGAGGCCCAGTATCGCGATGGTTCCGGACATAGCAGAATCCTCTCGACAAGCTACGATCGAGTACACGATGTGCACGACAAAATTGTCAACAAACGGCGTCTCTTCAACAAACGGAGTCGGGGTATGACCGAGAGTGCTGCGGATCGGCAGCCGGGGGAGCGTTCCGTGGTGGCGGCCATCCGCGACGCGATCGTCCGCGGCGAGTTCGTGCCCAACCAGCGGCTGGTGGAGGCGGACCTGTCCGGCCAGTTCGCCGCGAGCCGCGCGACGGTGCGCGCGGCGCTGATCGAGCTGACGAACGAGGGGCTCGTCGAGCGGGTGCAGAACCGCGGGGCGCGGGTGCGCGCGGTGTCGCTGGAGGAGGCCGTCGAGATCTCCGAGGTCCGGATGATGCTGGAGTCGCTGTGCGCGGCGAAGGCGGCGGAGCGGGTTTCCGACGCGGAGGTCGGCGAGCTGAAGGAGCTCGGCGAGCTGATGCATCAGGCGGTGGCGGCCGGCGACGTGGTCGGGTACTCGGGGCTCAACCAGCGGTTGCACCGCCGGGTCCGCGAGATCAGCGGCCAGCACACGGCGGCCCAGGTGCTGGAGCGCCTGCGGGGGCAGAGCGTGCGCCACCAGTTCCGGCTGGCGATGCGCCCGGGACGGCCGCAGGTGTCGTTGCCGGAGCACCTGGCGATCATCGACGCGATCTGCGCGCACGACGCGGAACGAGCGGCCGAGGCGGCGCGGGTGCACTTGGGAAGCGTGATCGAGGCCCTGAAGGCCGCCGATGCCGCGGAGGTTTCGCACCTGCGGCCGTGAGGGTGGCGAGGGGTGATGGTGGTTGCGCCGGGGGCGTTTCGCGCTTGCACCCGTGAGCGTGGCGGGGTGGCGATAGTGGTTGCGCTGCGGAGGGTTCGCACCTGCGCCGTGTGGGTGGCGGGGTGGTGATGGTGGTTGCGCCGCGGAGGGTTCGCGCCTGCGCCCGTGGGAGCGGCAATGGCGGTCGCGTCGCTGAGGGTTCGCGCCTGCGGCCGTGATGGGTCTCGCGGATGGTTCATCCTCCGGAATCAGTCCTGGCGCCAAGATTGTTGACAATTTCGTCGACCGAACCGTACCGTAGCCCGTATGAAGCCCGTCATCGTCACCGATCCGCCGCGCGCCGACCTTGAGCAGGTCGCGCAGCTGGCCGACTACGGCGTTGCCACCGTCCATGAGGCTCTCGGACGCTCCGGGCTGCTCGGCCCCGATCTCCGCCCCATCCAGGACGGCGCGCGGATCGGCGGCACCGCCGTCACCGCGCTCTGCTGGCCCGGGGACAACCTCATGATCCACGCCGCCGTCGAGCAGTGCCGCGAAGGCGATGTCCTCGTCGTCACCACCACCTCCCCCTGCCGCGACGGGCTCTTCGGCGAGCTCTTCGCCACCGCCCTGCGGTACCGGGGCGTGAAAGGGCTCGTCATCAACACCGGCGTCCGCGACGTCGCCGACCTGCGCGCCCTCGGCTTTCCCGTGTGGTCGGCCGCCGTCAGCGCGCAGGGGACCGTCAAGGCGACCGCCGGCGCCGTCAACGTGCCCGTCGTCATCGGCGGCCAGGTCATCCGGCCGGGTGACGCCATCCTGGCCGACGACGACGGTGTCATGCGCGTGCGCCGTGAGGATGTCCAAATCGGACTCGAAGCCTCTCAAGCCCGGCTGGAAAAGGAAGCCGCCGCCCGGGAAGCGTTCGCTCAAGGGCAGCTCGGCCTGGATCGCTACGGGCTGCGCGAAAAGCTCGAAGCCCTCGGCGTCCGGTACCTGACCGCCGAGGAGTACGAAAAGGAGCAGGCATGACCGGCGTGCGGTGCATGCTCATGCGGGGCGGCACCTCGAAAGGCGCCTACTTCCTCGCCGGGGACCTCCCTGCCGACCCGCAGACCCGCGACGACCTCCTGATGCGGATCATGGGCACCCCCGACCCGCGCCAGATCGACGGCCTCGGCGGGGCTCAGCCGGTCACCAGCAAGGTCGCCATCGTGTCCAAAGCGGACGGACCGGACCACGACGTCGACTACCTGTTCCTGCAGCTCGGCGTCGAAGAGCCGACCGTCTCCGACCGGCAGACCTGCGGCAACCTCCTGGCCGGCGTCGGGCAGTTCGCCGTCGAACGGGGACTCGTGTCCGCTGGGGAAGAGCGCACCGCCGTGCGCGTGCGGCTGGTCAACACCGGCACCGTCGCCGTCTCGACCTTCGCGACCCCCGGCGGCGAAGTCGATTACGCCGGCAACACGGCCATCTCCGGCGTCCCAGGCACCGCGGCCCCGGTCGAGCTGGACTTCACCGAGACCGAAGGCTCCGTCTGCGGCAGCCTGCTGCCCACCGGCAACGTCCGCGACGACATCGGCGGCATCGCCGTGTCCTGTGTGGACAACGGGATGCCGGTCGTCGTCGCGCGCGCCGAAGACCTCGGCGAGGAACCGGGGCTCGCCGACCGGATCGACGCCCTGCGCATCGAAGCCGGGAAGCTCATGGGCCTCGGCGACGTCCGCGGCTCGTCGGTCCCCAAGACGACGCTCGTTTCCGCACCCCGCGACGGCGGCGCCATCGCCACCCGCACCTTCATCCCGGTCAAGCAGCACCCGTCGATCGGCGTGCTCGGCGGGGTCAGCGTCGTGACGGCGTTGCTGCTCGAGGGCGCCGTCGGGGCCGAGCTCCTCCGGAAACCCGCGGCGGGCGAGCCCATCGAGATCGAGCACCCGAGCGGCAAGCTCGCCGTGGCGATCGAGTTCGAAGGCTCCCGCGTCCGCCGGTCGACGGTGATCCGCACCGCGCGGAAGCTGTTCGACGGCACCGTTTTCCCGCGTCCCTGAGGAGAAGCCCATGCCCGATCCCTCGCCGCGCCACGAAATCGCCCACCTCGGCCACGTCGAGCTGCTGACCCCGGAGCCGGAGAAGAGCCTCGACTTCTTCGTCCGCGTGCTCGGCCTGACCGAGAACGGCACCGACGGCGACTCCGTCTACCTGCGCACCTGGGACGACTACGAGCACCACAGCCTGAAGCTCACCGCGGCGAAGACGTCCGGCGTCGGGCGGACCGCGTTGCGCACGTCCAGCGAGGAGGCCCTCAAGCGGCGGGTCGTCGCCCTCGAAGAGCGGGGCCTCGGCGTCGGCTGGGTCGACGGCGACACCGGGATCGGCGCGACGTACCTGTTCCGCGACCCGGACGGCCACGAGCTGGAGATCTACTGGGAAACCGAGCGCTACCGGCCGCCGGAGCACCTGCGGCCCGCGCTGAAGAACCAGGCGCAGGCGTACCCGGGGCGCGGGGTGGGCGTCCGGCGCCTCGACCACGTCAACTACCTGGCGCGGGAGGCCGAGGTCAACGGCCGGTTCGTCTGCGACGCGCTGGGCGGGCGCGTCACCGAGCAGATCCAGCTCGACAGCGGCGTGATTTCGGGGCAGTGGACGCACTTCGCGCAGAAGTCGTACGACCTCGTCTACACGAACGACTGGACGAAGTCGAGCGGCCGGCTGCACCACATCGCGTTCGCGACCGACACGCGCGAGGACATCCTGCGCGCGGCGGACATCGCGCTCGACAACGACGTCCACATCGAGACCGGGCCGCACAAGCACGCGATCCAGCAGACGTTCTTCCTCTACGTCTACGAGCCCGGCGGCAACCGGATCGAGCTGTGCAACCCGACCGGGCGGCTGATCTTCGCGCCGGACTGGGAGCCGGTCACCTGGACCGAGGCCGAGCGGGCGAAGGGGCAGGCGTGGGGGTTGAAGACGATCGAGTCGTTCCACACGCACGGGACGCCGCCGGTGGCGTGATCAGCTCGTGAGCTCGCGGTAGGCGTCGGCGACGCGGCAGAGGTACTCGGTGTCGCTGCCGAGGTCCTGTCCACCTTGGACGGTCGGGTCGGTCGCGAGCGGCGGCTCGCCGTGTTCGCGGGCGTGCAGGGCGGCGGCGATTTCGGCGGCCTCCTGGTGTTCGCCGGTGCCGGAGCCGGTGCGGTACGGGCGGATGGCGAGCAGGCCGTCGCGGATCTCGATGACGCGGCGGTAGAGGTGCAGCCGCGTCGGGAACAGCGTGGTGCGCGGCGGTTCGAGCGCGATCTCCGGTTCGGCGCGGTAGAGGGCCAGCCAGAGCGGGCCGAGCCGGCGGTACTGGCGGTGGCGGCGCAGCCAGCCGGCCGCCGCGGGCACGCCGACGCCGACGAGCACGAGCACGTGGGCCGCGGTGGGCAGGGCTTTGCTCAGCAGGAAACCCCGGCCGTACTCGAAGGTGAAGGGAGCGCGGGCGGTGACGGCGATGACGGTCCGGATCACCATGTAGGCGGCCGCGGCGACGACCCCGGCGACGACCAGGCCGAGGCCGGCGCGCACGATCCGGTCGGCGGTGCGGCGCGCGTCCTGCAGGCACAGCCACGCGATGACCCCGAGTTCGGGCAGGAGCGCGACCGCGTAGGCAATGCAGTACTCCATGACGAACGGCGACTGCGGCATCATGTTCGGCGCCAGCGCGAAGAACATGATCATCACGGCGCCGCCGGTGGCGGCCCAGGCACTGTGGCGCCGGGCGCCGGCGCGGAGTCCGTGCACGGTGAGGAGGAGCTGGGCGCCGGCCCAGACCGCGCCGACCATGGCGAGGTGGGCGACGAGCAGTTCGACGTTGGGGGCGCCGAGTGCGCGGGTGAAGGTGCGGACGGCGGGGGTGAGCGCGGTCTGGGAGACGGCGAGGCCGAGCACACAGAACCGCACGAGCCGGCGGCCGGGGGTGGGGCTGGGTCGCAGCCAGAGCAGGAGGGCCCAGGCGAGAACGGCGGGGCCGTAGCGGCGGACGAGCTCACCCATGGGCGCCGCGCTTCGGCGGAGGGGTGGTGGCGGTAGCGGGCGCGGCGGGGCGGATCGGTTCGGCTGGACTTGTGCGGGAGGTGCACGTGGGCGGATTGGCGGGGCGGATCGGTGCGGCCGGACTCACTTCACCCACGGTCGCCGCCGTCCTCCAACGCTGAGCGCAGGCGGTCTGCCGCCGAGTCGCCGTGGTGGGCGAAACCCGTGTGCTGGCCCAGCATCGATGCGAACAGCTCCGCCTCCCGCTCCTCCTCGCTCGAATACCCCGCGCGCCCCAGGACCCTCCGGACCATCGCCGGGTCCAGGTTGGGCAGGAGCACGTGGGCCTGCTCGGCCGGGGTGAGCGTGGCCGGGTAGTGGTCGCACAGCATGTGGCCGATCTCGTGCAGCACGATGTGGTCCTGGTGCGGTGCGCTCGTGTGCTTCTCGTACGCGATCAGGTCCGTCGTCGCCGTCGCGATCCACAGGCCGCACACCTCCGACAGCCCGGGCAGCGGCAGCAGCCGGATCGGGCGGCCGCGGCGCTCGCCCAGTGCCGCGCACAGCGTCCGCACGTCGAACCTGGCCGGCAGGCTCAGGTCCCGCAGCACCGCGGTGAACCGGTGCCGGAGCCGGCGCCGCGAGGTCATCGCTCGGCGTCGCTCGCCGGTTCGGGGAGGCCCTCGAGCTCGCGGACCCGGTCGACCATGTCGCTGATCGCTTCGAGGCTCTTCGCCGACAACCCGCGCGCGCGAAGGGCGATCTGCCGGACCGGTGCCTCCCGCAGCGCGCTGAGCAGCGTCAGCTCCGCGTCGATGCGCTCGGCCTCCGCGTCGTCGAAGAAGTACGCCGGGGGCACGCCGAAGAACCCCGCGAGCGCTTCGAGGTGCCGCTTCGTCGGGTTGTCGCGCAGGCCCTTGCGCAGCTGCCACAGGTAGGTGGCCGAAATCGTGGGTCCGCCCTGCGCGCGGATGGACTCGGCGACCTCGTCGAAGGTGTACTCGTCGCCGTCGGCGGGGCGCACGACGCTGAACAGGTGGTTCAGCTTCGCGGAGAGGGTTCCCGCGGCGATCTCCTCCGGCATGGCGCGAGTCTACCGTTGACCGCGTCGCCCACGTCAGTTTACGATCACGGCCGAGTTCGCCAACTGATGTGAATGGGCGAGGGGGCGGTTCACATTCCGAGGAAGCGCGTGAGGATGACGACGACCGGACGGCTGGCCGTGGTGGGCGCCGCCGTGCTGCTCTACGCCCACTGCATCGGAGGCGCCGGCTGCCCTGCGGGGCAGCGAACCTGAACCTCCGACGAACCCGTGGCGCTCGCCGCCGTCTCGACCCCGGCCTGCGGTACGCCACCCCTCGTGCGCTTGACGCGTATAACGGTCTATACGACGGTGCTCAGTGGATCCGGCCCGCCGGTGCCGGTCGTGCTGACGCGCGTCGTCCCGGTCAAGCGCATGGGACCGGGCACGTGCGACGGGACCAGCCAATAGCCGCCGGGTACCTGAGCCGGACGGCGGCATAACACCGCCGCCGCCCGGATCGCATACCCGCGCCGACCTGCCGCGATCCCGTCGACCCGACGAAAGTCGGTGCCCCGCAAGGAAAAGCCCGGCTTAGCCTCCGAGTCCCGCGGGCGGCCCTCGTCCGCCGAGGACGAGGAGACGCGCCGATGCGGAAACTGCTTGCCGTCCTGTGCTGTGCCGTCGTCGCCACCACCGTGGTGGCCTCACCGGCGTCCGCCGCGGGGAGCGTGCCCGGCCTCACCGGGGCCGCCGCGAAGGCCGCCGCCGGGCCGATGGCCGATCGGTTCCTCCAGCTGCGGCAAGGGAAAGCCGTCGCGCAGCGGCACACCTTCTGGGGTCCCGAACCCCAGCTCGCCACCAGCGCGGACGGGCTGGTCGTCACCCAGAGCGTCACGCCTTCCCTGCGCATCTCGAACCGCAACGACGTCGTCTACGCGCCCACGATGAAGCCCACCGGGCACTCGTGCGTCGAGGTCGTCACCGCCTACGGTCTCGGCGACGCCGCGCAGGTCTGGGCGTGGGACTGGTGCCGCTCGGTGTCGCCCGCCAAGGTCGTGCCGATCGACAGCGCTTTCCTGGCCACCTACACCAGCACCGTGGACGGGCACCCCGCCTACACCGTGCAGGAGGTCCGGACCAACGCGACGGCCAACACGTGGACGGCTTCGCTGCGCAACGTCAAGACCGGTGCGTGGGACACGCTGTTCACCCAGAGCGGCAGCGACCAGAGCGCGCTGGACGAAGGCTGGGACATCTTCGAGCTCTACTCGACGCGCAACCCGGCGACGGGCAACGCGTACTACTGCTCGGACGCCCGCGGCGCCGTCTTCGAGTCCAGCTCGCTGCAGCTGCGCGTCGCCGGGCGGTGGGTGAACGCCTCGCCGACGAACTCGCCGCTGCGCCCGACCGCGAACCCGCGGCCGGCCGACTACGACTGCTCGACGCTGCGCTTCGAAGTCCCGGCGCCGAACAGCACCTGGCGGGTCACCGTGTGAGCAGCAGCTCGCGGCCGCGTTCGTGCCACCAGGTGTCGAACGCGGCGCTGCAGCCCCGCCGGCCGGCGTAACTCGCGACGACGGCGGCGTGGATCTCTTCGGCGTGCGCCGCGACCGGGGTGCCCGGCCGGTAGCAGAGGCGCAGTTCCTGCCACAGCGGCGCGCCTTCGATCGCGCGCACGGCGATGCTCGCGGGCCGGTCTTCGCGCGTCGCCAGCGCCGGCGCGACCGCCATGCCCGCGCGGACGAGGTCCAGCAGCGTCGCCAGGCACTGCGGCCGGTGCGGCTGGTCGAGCGCGACGCCGTGGCGGCGGCAGACGCGCTGGAGGTACGCCGACCACCGGGTCGTCCCCGGCGCGTCGTCCGCCCACGGGTGCTCGCCGAGGCCGGCGAACGGGACTTCCCGCGCGCCGGCCAGCGGGTGGTCGGGCGCGAGGATCACGAACACCGGTTCGCGCGGGTGCACGACGAGACTCTCGACGCCTTCCGGCACCACCGGATCGGGCAGCGGCGGCAGGTAGACGAGCGCCAGGTCGAGGGTGCCGGTGGCGAGCCGGTGCAGGGTGGCCGTCTCGTCCTGGTCTTCGTGGACGCTCACGCCGTGGCTCCACGGCCGGTCGCGAAGCCAGCGTGACACCGCGAGGTGCAGGAAGCCGCAGTAGCCGCCGACGCGCAGCGGCCCGGTCGGCGCGCGCCGTTCGCCGAGCCGCTCGGTCAGCGCGGACACGCCGGCGAGCACGGTCCGCGCGTCGGCGACGACGTCCGCGCCGAGCCGGGTGGGCACGCAGCCGGTGGGGGAGCGGACGAACAGCGGCCCGCCGACGGACCGTTCGACGCGGCGCAGGAGCCCGGAAAGTGCGGGCTGTGAGACGTGCAAAACGCGGGCGGCGCGGGTGAGGCTGCGGGTGTCGGCGACGGTCACGAGCGCGCGCAGGTGGCGCAGTTCCAGGTCCACGACGCCTCCCGGTGCCGTTCAACTGGATCCAGGGTAGGCCTGGTGATCACCGGGGACATCCGACCTGAGTCGGGCGATGCCGGCCAGCGCCGCGCCGGCCAGGGCGAGGCCGGTGCGGACCCAGTTCACCGCGTTCCACGTCGTCAGCGCGGAGGCGACTTCGCCGGGCGGGAACGCGGGATCCAGCAGCGCCGAGTCAGCGGGGACGAAGTAGAGCAGCAGGAGCGCGAAGGTGCCGGCGAGGCACGCGGTCGCCGCCGCCCACAGCCGGACCGGCCGGTGGTGCTTCGCGGCGGTGTACGTCGTGATGCCCAGGAAGATCAGGGAAGCCAGCTCGAACGGGAACACCGTCAGGCCGGTGACCGGCCCTTCGGTCGCGAAGCGGGTTAGGAACACCTCCGGCGGCGCGGCCCGCCAGGACGGGACGACGACGGTCTGGCTCAGCAAGGCGCCACCCGCGAATGCCGCGGTGGTGGCTGTCGCGAGAGTTCTCATGCGGCTTTGACGGGTTCCGGCAAACCCTTGTGACGGGAATCGGCAAATCGCCGGCCGAACGACCGCTCGCGGCGCGTTGGACGGGCTCTGTCGGGAATCCGATCCTACGGTGAGGCCATGCTCTCGATCCGTCCTGCTACGCGCTTCGAAGACGTCGCGGCGATCCTCAACCCCGGTGGGAACGACCGCGCCTGCTGGTGCCTCGCCTACCGGATCACCTCGGCCGAGTACAGCGCGTTGCGCGGCGAACAGCGGGCCGACCGGGTCCGCGGGCTCTGCACGGGCGAGCCGGCGCCGGGCGTGCTCGCCTACGACGGCGAGACCCCGGCCGGGTGGTGCGGCGTCTCGCCGCGCTCGAGCATGGAACGGCTGAAACGGTCGCGGACGATGCCGCCGCTCGACGACCTGCCGGTGTGGAGTGTGGTGTGCTTCGTGGTCCGCGCGCCCTACCGGCGAAGCGGGGTGTCCGCGGCACTGCTCGCGGGCGCGGTGGACTACGCGCGTGAGTGCGGCGCGCCGGCGGTGGAGGGCTACCCGGTCGACACCGGGGGTGAACGGATCTCGTCGAGCGCGGCCCACGTCGGCACGACGACGCTGTTCGAGGAGGCGGGCTTCGACCGCGTCCGGCCGACCGCCGCCCGCGCCGACCGCCGCGTCCGCTGGCTCATGCGGCTCGACCTCCGGTGACCGCTACAGGTCCAGGACGACGTCCTCGCGCGGCCGTGAGCAGCAGATGAGCGCCTCGCCCGCCGCCGGGGACTCGAGGGGCTCGGGGTCGTACTCCACGCCGCCCGACAGCAGCGGTGTCACGCACGTGTGACACACGCCGGTGCGGCACGACCAGCGCGTCGGCACGTCGCACGCCTCCGCGAACTCCAGCAGGCTCGGGTACCGCTCGCTCCACGGCACCGTGATCCCGCTGCGCGCGAACGTCACCGCCGGCCCGGTCCCCGCCGCGCCCGCCGGCGCGTGCGGGGTCTTCCGGACCACACCGGTCAGCCCCGGGTTGATCGCCGACACCCCGCCGAACAGTTCACTGTGGACGCGAGCCGCGCCGAAGCCCAGTGCCACCAGGGCTTCCCGCATCGCCGTCATGAACGCGTCCGGGCCGCAGAGGTAGGCGGCGCCCTCGGCGGGTAGATCCAAAGTGGACAGGACCTCGAGTGTCAGCCGCCCGGTCTCCGCCGTGTGGAAGACGTGCTCGCGGCCGTGGGGCAGGCTCGCCACCAGCCGGTGCGCTTCGGCCGCAAACGCTTGCTCGGCCGCCGATCGGGCCGTGTGCACCCAGCAGACCTGCCGCGGGCTTCGACGAGCCGCGAGCGCGTGCAGCATCGCCAAGACCGGGGTCACGCCGATGCCCGCGGACAGCAGCACCACCGGCCGGTCGTCGTCGGCCAGGACGAAGTCGCCGCGCGGGGCCGCGACATCGACGACCGCGCCCGGCTCCAGTCGCGAGTGGAGGTAGCTGCTGACCACGCCGTCCCGCTTCACGCTGATGCGGTACTCGCGGTCCGACGGCGCCGCCGACAGCGAGTAGCTGCGGACCGGCGCGGGGTCGCCGGCACCGGGGACGCGCAGCGTGAGGTACTGGCCCGGCTGGGGCCGGGGGAGCGGCGCGCCGTCGTCGGCGGCCAGGTGGATCGACGCGACCGTCGTGCTCTCGGGCACCACCCGGGCCACGCGCAGCGGCCGGAACCCGCGCCACCCGCTCGGTGCGGCAGCGGGCGGCGCCGCGAGGAGGTCGCGGAACGACGCCTGCCAGCCGGGGCTGAGCGCGGGGATGTCGACGGCCTTGCGGAGCGTGGCGTCGTCGCGGCCCGGCAGGTAGAGCAGCGCGTCGACGTCCGCGACGCTCAGCTCGTGCCGGCCGGTGCGGGTGCGGACGATCTCGTCGCCGGCCTGGACGTGACCTTCGGTGATGACGCGCAGGTAGAAGCCGGGCCGGTGGTGCGCGACGAGCAGCGACGGCATCCGCGGCTCGCCCAGGCGCATGCCGACGCGGAAGCAGGTGACCCGCGGCTGGGTGACCTCGAACTCGGCCTCACCGATCCGGTACCGGTCGCCGATGTGCACCTCGTCGTCGGGCAGGCCGTCGACGGTGAAGTTCTCGCCGAACTGGCCGTCCTCGAGGTCGTCGCGGCCGAGGAAGTCCCGCCAGTGCTCGTAGGACTGGCGCTGGTAGACGAGCACCGCGCGGTTCTCACCGCCGTGGCCGCCCAGGTCGCCCTGGCCGTCGCCGTCGACGTTGAGCCGGCGCACCATCCGGCGCCCCTCGACCGGGTACTTGAAGATTCCCGTGTGGACGGTCCGCCCCTCCCAGGGCACGTCCCGCGGCATCCCGACGTTCAGTGACACCAACCGGGCCATCGTCGTCTCCTTCAGTCCGCCGCGGTGCGGGAGCGCTGGTAGTGGCGCCGGGCCTTCATGCGGTTGCCGCACACGGCCATCGAACACCAGCGGGCGCTGTTGGGCTTGCTGTGGTCGATCAGGAACAGCCGGCACTCCGGGTTGGCGCACGGGCGCAGCCGGCCGGGGCTCGACTTGGCGAGCGCGTCCCAGGCGAGGACGGCCCGCGCGGCGGCGGACCGTCCGGCCGGGACGTCGAGGACCCATTCGACGCCCTCGTCGCCGAAGGCCGCCCGGTAGCTCACGTCCTCGACGAACCGGGCCGCGGCGGCCGGCGCGTCCTCGCCCCGCACGATCCCCTGCAGCACGGCCCGCGCTTCGAGCAGCGCGCGGTGTTCGTCACCGGTGGCCGGCTGCCCGTGGGCGGCGAGCCACTCCCGGGCCGCCTCCGGGGCGGCCAGGTCGTCGCCGGGGACGCCGTCGCGCACCGGGGTCGTGTTGAGCAGGTCGAGGAGCAGCGTTTCGTCGGTCATCTTCTGCCTAACCTCCAAACTCACCCTTGACAGGTTACAGTACCGGTGCTTGCATGTCTAACCATCAAAGTCAATTAGAAAGGTTAGGCAGATGGGACTGGCCTGGCAGCAGGGACCACTGGCCGCGCGGGCGGTGGGGCACTTCCTGGTCGAACAGCCGCTGCCCGAGCGGCTGCTGTTCGCCGAGCCGCTGCGGCGGCGGATGCGCGTGCGGTTCGGTGACGAGTGGGTGGCCGACAGCGAGGACGTCGTCCTGCTGCACGAGCCCGGCCGCTACCCGGTCGCGTACTTCCCGGTCGCCGACGTCCGCGACGACGTGCTCGCCGCCGAGAACCGGACGACGACGCACCGCGAGCTCGGCCCCACCGAGTGGTTCACCGTCCGGGCGGGGGACCGGGAGGCGCCGCGCGCGGCGTGGCGGTACACCGGCCTCCCCGGGCACGCGGACGTCCTGCGCGACCGCGTCGCCTTCGCCTGGCGGGCGATGGACGCCTTCTACGAGGAGGACGAGCGGATCGTCGGGCACGCGGCCGACCCGTACCACCGCATCGACATCCGGCAGACCTCGCGCCACCTGGTCGTGCGCGACGGCGACCGCGTCGTCGCCGAGACCCGGCGCCCGGTCGTGCTCTACGAGTCCGGCTTCGCGCCCCGCTGGTACGTGCCGCGCGAGGACATCGACCTGACGGCGCTGACGCCGGTCGACGGCGAGACGTTCTGCCCCTACAAGGGCCTGGCCGGCTACTTCGACATCGGCGCCGGCAAGCGCGCGGCCTGGTCGTACCCCGAGGCGTGGCCCGAGGTCGAGCGGGTGTCCGGGTTCGTGTCCTTCGAGCCGGACGTCGTCGACGTGACGCTCGACGGCCGCAAGCTCGCGCTCGAACCGGGCCAGACCGTCACCCCGCACGGCATCGACCGCGGCCTCGACCCCGACGAGCTGCTCCTCCGGAAGGGGAATTGAGATGAGTTCCTTGACGGATCGCACGGTGCTGGTCGTCGGCCGCGGCAGCGGCATCGCCCGCGCGGTGACGCTCGCCGTCCGCGAAGCCGGAGCCACCGTCGTGGTCGCCGGACGCGACGAAACCGCCCTGGCCGCGGCCTACGACGACCCGGGTGTCACGGCGGCCGCCGTCGACCTGACCGACGAAGCCTCCGTCGCCGCGCTCGCCGAGCGGCTCGGCCGGGTCGACCACGTCGTCTCGACGGCGTCGGCGCGGGCCCGCGGCGCGGTGGGCGACCTCGCCCACGACGTCGTGCTGCGGTCGTTCGACGTCAAGGTGCTCGGCCCGCTGCTGCTGGCCAAGCACTTCGCGCCCCGGCTGCCCGAAGACGGCTCGTTCGTGTTCTTCTCGGGCTCGTCGGCACGGAAGCCCGCTGCCGGCATGCTGGCCGTCGGCGCCACGAACGCCGCGGTCGACGCGCTGACCCGCGGGCTCGCGGTGGAGCTGGCGCCGATCCGGGTGAACGCGGTGTCGCCGGGGACGATCGACACCGGGGCCTACGACGCCCTCGGCGACCGGAAGAAGGCCGAACTGTTCGCCGCCCGCGCCGCCACCAGCCCGGCGCGTCGCGTCGGGCAGCCCGAAGAGATCGCCGAAGCCGTCGTCTTCGCGCTCGGCAGCACGTTCCTGACCGGTGTGTCGCTCGGGGTCGACGGGGGCGAACCCCTTGTCTGAGTTCAGCTTGGAAGTCCTCACGCTGCCGGTCGCCGACGTCGACCGGGCGGTGCGGTTCTACACCGAACAGGTGGGCTTCGGCCTCGACGTCGACTACGCGCCGAACGACGGTTTCCGGGTCGTCCAGCTGACCCCGCCCGGGTCGGCGGCGTCGATCCAGCTCGGGACCGGCCTCACCGAGGCGGCCCCGGGCTCGGCGCGGGACCACTACCTGGTGGTCGCCGACATCGAGGCGACCCACGGGGAACTGGCCGGCCGCGGTGTGCCGGTGAGCGGGCTACGGCACAAGAAGTCCGTGGACTGGCAAGGGGATTTCGCGCCCGGAGCCGATCCGGACCACCGTGACTACGCGAGCTTCTTCGGCTTCGCCGACCCGGACGGCAACACGTGGATCGTCCAGGAACGCGGTCACACCGCGCGGTAGGCGAGCCCGCTCGCGTTCGGGGTCGTGCCCGAGTAGAGGCCGGTCGGGGACGTCGACGTCGACAAGGGGAACCACGCGTACCGCTCGACGAACGACTGCCCCTCCAACATCGCCGTCGAGCGCGTGACGAAGTCCGCCTGCTGCGCCGGCGACGGGTAGCGCGGGGCCGAGCCGGAGAAGTCGATGAGGGCGTACTCGGTCAGCCAGACCGGGAGGTGGTAGCGATCGTGCACCTTTTGCAGGTACGACTGCAGCTGCCCGGTGGCCGCGGTCGAGAAGTCGCCGCCGTACCAGTGCAGCGGGATGAAGTCGACGCGGTAGCCGCGCGCGGCCGCGCCGCTCAGGAAGCGGTCCAGCCAGCCGCCCGGGACGTCGCCGCCGTACGCCACCGCGGGCGCGCCCAGCCGCATGCCGGTGGACTGCAGCCGCGGCCACAGGTCGAGCGCCGTCTCGACCGACATGCTCGCCTGGCCCGTCAGGTCCGGCTCGTTGAAGGCCAGCAACGTGCTGCCCGACGCCTTCGCGCGGTCGAGCTGGTCCTGCGTGACCGAGTCCCGGCCCCAGATCATCGGCACGAACTCGGTCCCGCTCGGCACCGCGATGCCCTGTGGATCGGCTGCCCACGTGTAGAACCAACGCGCGCCGACGTCCGCCAGCGCGGTGGCCGCTCCGGGGTACGGGTTGGCGCTGACGCCCTTCTTGCCGGTCGCCGCGGCCGCGGGCACGGCGAAGGCGAGCAGGACGACGGCCACGATCGCGAGCATCTTCTTCACGAGCGCTCCTCGGTCGACGGGACGTCCTGGATAACCCCCGCCGTGCGCGCGCGGCAAGATCGCGGCGCCACCGGGGGCGCGAAGGGGAACCGGCCCTGCCCGATCAGCGGGCCAGGTGCTTGCGGACGTCCTCGGCCACGGCCGCGCGGCCGCTCATCCGGTACTTGGCCAGGATGTTGCGGACGTGCGTCTTGACGGTGTGGAGGCTGACGCCCAGCTCGCGGGCGATCCGCTCGTTCGGCAGGTCGCTGCCGAGCAGGACCGCGACGCCCTGTTCGGCGGCGGTGAGCGAGCGGAACCGTTCCTCGGGCCCGTTGTCGATGTTGAGCGTCAGCTCGACGAGGTCCGACTGGAGCTGCTGGCAGTCGGTGACGATGCGCGCCAAGGCCTCGCGCACCGCGGCCGCGTCCGGCATGTCCAGCGCGTCCTGGGCCCGCTGCCGGACGTCGGCCACCCGCGACGACAGGAACTCGACGATGTGGTCGGCGGTGACCAGCGGCGGCGCGCCGTCGACGTCGGCGGGCAGCCGGCGGAGCGCGTCGAGGTTTTCGGCTTCCGTCGTCAGCACGCGGGCGACCAGGTCGGCCAGCCACTCGAACGCGCGCACCGAGTTGTCGTCGAAGGTGTCCGGCCGGTAGCTCTGCATCGACATCATCCCGAACACCACCGGCTCGCCCGCGCGGCCGCGGCGGAACAGCGGCGTGGTCACGGCGTCGGCGGACATCCGGCTGGTGTCGCCGGACGCGACCCCGGCGTTGAGCGCGGCTCCGTTGTCGTACTGCATCCGGTAGGTCTGGCGGTGCTTGAGCAGCCAGGCGGCCTGGCCGTGCGGCCCGTAGATGTGCGACGCCGGGTCGGTGTACATCCCGCCGTCGTAGCCGTACGGGTAGCGGACGCGGTTCGCGCCGTGGAAGAAGCCGATGTAGAAGTGGTCCAGGGGCACGATCTTGCTCATCACGGCCCGGGCGTAGTCGTAGAGGCCGTAGTGGTCGCCGCGGTAGTTGGCGTCGATCTTGTGGAACGCCTCCCGCAGGATCAGCGTCGTCTCGGCGTCGACCCGCAGCCGGGCCGGCGCGTCCGGGTCCATCATCCTCCCGGTACGCCCGCACGATGAGGTTCCGCGCCGATTACCTCACTCCGCGAGCGATGGAACCGCGGGCGTCGCGCTGCGACCGTGGACGGGTTCCGGCGAACGAGGGAGGAGTGCCGTGGAGACCCATTCAATGCGAATCCCGTCAGTTTCGAATCCATTCTCTGCGATTTGGCCGTAATTCCCGGGAATCACGGTCAGTGCGCGGCCGGGTGCGGCAGGAGGTGGCGGAGGGACTCGGACGGTTCCAGGCCCAGTTCTTCGCGCAACGTCCCCCGGCACTGCTCGTACTGGTGCTGGGCCGCCGCGCGGTTCCCGGCCGCGAGGTGGGCGTCGATCAGCACCCGGTGCGCGCTCTCCCGCAACGGTTCCGCACGCACCGCGGCCAGGCCGGCCGCCACCGCTTCGCCGTGGCGGCCCGCCGTGGTGAGCCGCTTCGCCATGGCCTCCAACGCGTACAGCCGCAGCTGGTGGTACTGCTCCTGCTCGATGAGCACCCACTCGTTGTCCGACCACTCGGGCAGCAGGTCGGCCGAGAGGTCGTCGCGGGTCCGGCGGTCGAGGATGTCGTCGCACAGGCAGGACTTGTCGAGCAGGCGGTGCGCGCGGGCGACGGCGTCGTGGATGTCGACGCTGATGTTGGCCGCCAGCGCCATTTCGTGCACCGACGCGTCGATGACCTGGTACCCGCTGCGCGAGGCCCGCCACAGCGACGAACGCAGGTTCGCGTTGGCGCGGCTCGTGGTCGCCTCCGGCCACAGCGTCCTCGCCACGAACGTGCGGGTGCGCGGCCGGTCCTGCAGCGCGAGGAACGCGAGCAGCCGCTGCGCGCTGAACGACAGCGTCACCGGGTCGTCCTCGACGAGCAGCGTGAATCCCTTCAACAGCCGCAATGTCACGATCTCTGTCACGTCAGTGCGCATCGGCTCCCCAACCTACGCCCGCCACCGATCGGATCGACCCCACCGCACAGCAATTCGCGACCCGTGTGGGAAACGTTACGCGAATTATCGATCGAGTGTGTCAACAGGGCGTCACGAAAACGTCATCGGGCCTGATCCGAGCTCGTCCAGCCAGTTTTGCACGGCCGCGAGCACCGCTTCGGCCGACGTCACCGCGAGCGGTTTCGGCTCGGCTGTGCCGACGGTGGAGAGGATGCGCACGCGCAGCTCGCCGGCTTGGCCGCCTTCCAGCCAGGCACGCAGGACCATGCTGCCGGACCGTTCCTCGGGAGCCTCCACCGACGCAGCATGCGCGCGCGCCTGTCACCGCCGCGTCGCCACCGCGTCAACGCCCGCACCGGGAACGCCGCGGTGACGCTCGCGCGACGCGTTGATCGCGGCCCCGCCACGCCACCCCTGCGATGCTGCGCCGCGGCAGGCAGGGGAGGACTGGCATGGGCGATTTCGGCGTCGTCGCCGACGTTTCGACGATCATCGTGAACCGGCTCAACGAGGCGCTGCGCCCCCTGGATCCGGTCGAGCCGCCGACCGCGCAGCTGAGCGACCTCGAGGATCGGCCGAGCAGCGCGACGCTCACGGTGTTCCTGTACGAGGTCGCCGAAGACCCGACTTCGCGCAACCGGCCGCCGGTCCGGTCGCTGCCGCCGAACGCGCCCACGAGCCGCAAGCCGCCGATGGCGCTGCTGCTGCGGTACCTGATCACGCCGTGGGGCGGCAGCCAGGAGACCCAGCACCAGATGATCGGCCGGGCGCTGCAGGTGTTCTACGACGACGCGATCTGGGCCGGCGAGGAGCTGACCGGCAGCATGGCCGGCACCACCGAGGCGCTGCAGTTCACACTGACCCCGCTGACGCTCGATCAGAAGTCCTGGATCTGGTACGCGATCCAGAAGCCGTACCGGCTGTCGCTGAACTACGAGGTCCGGGTCGTCAACCTCGACTCCCTCGACGTCTCCGAGCTGCGGCTCGTGCGCAGCCGGACGATCACCGGGGCGCCGCTGCCATGACCCGCTTCTACCCCGTGGAGACCTCGGTCCTGCACAGCCCGGCGTGGTTCGTGCCGTTCGACGAGTTCGCCCAGCGCGCGCGGGCCGCCGGCGTCGGCACCGAGCTGGACCGCTTCGACCCGGACGGGAACGTCTGGGTGCCGCAGGACACCCAGGCGATCCGCACGCCGAGCGCCGCGATCGCCTACCCGGAGCTGGGCCGGCGCCGGGGCGCGGGCGCGCGGCCCGAACGGTTCCGCGTCCGGTTCAGCGCCATCGGGCTCGCACCGCTGTACCCGGCCGACGGCGAGGACTTCGACGCGGCCGTGGCCGGGGTCGAGTTCGTCGCCACCCCGTACGACGACACCACGCCGCCGGCCGTGGACAGCGAACCGCGCGTCGTCCGGCTGCTGCCGAGCGTCGCGTTCCCGTACGGACCGGGCGTCCGCACGATCCACGGCGTCGTCGTCGACGCGGCCACGCAGGCGCCGGTGCGGAACGCGCTGGTCGAGGCCCGGGGCGTCACGATCCGCGACGGCGTCGCGTGGCTGGAGCGGACGCTGACCGACGCGGCGGGGGCGTTCCGGCTCGCGCTGCGCTGGGAGGGTGAGCCGGTCACCGGGCCGCCGCCCGTGCAGGTCTTCCACCTCACCGCCACCGAGCGGCCGGGGCGGACCGGCGCACTCGACGTCCGGTTGCCCACCGACCGGGACGTCCGGCACGTCATCGAAATCGTCCAGCAGTAGAAGGAGCTGAAACCATGCCCGAATACCTGAGCCCCGGCGTCTACGTCGAGGAGGTCGACGCGGGGCCGCGGCCGATCGCGGGGGTGAGCACCAGCACGGCGGGCATGGTCGGGGTCACCCAGCGCGGCCCGACCGACGGCAAACCCAAGCTGGTGACCAACTTCCTGGAGTTCCAGACGACCTTCGGCGGGTTCCTGCCCGAACCCGCCCCGGCGATCCGGGACGCCTGGGCGAACAACCCTGCCGAAGGTGGCCGCTGGTGGCTGTTCCCGTTGGCGGTCAAGGGGTTCTTCGACAACGGCGGCCAGCGCCTCTACGTCAAGCGGGTCGCCAGCGGCGCCGCGCAGGCCGCGTCCGGCACCGTCGGCTCGGGCCTGGTCAGCGCGATCACCCAGGACGCCGCGGCCGGGTCGACCGCGTTGCAGCTCGGCCACCTGGCCGGGTTCACCGGAACGGACGAGATCACCGTCTTCCGCGGCAGCGACAACGTCGAAATCTCCCGCACGACGATCACCGGGTACGACGCCGGCACCGGCCGGGTCACGCTCGGCACCGGGCTGAACGCCGAGGTGAAGGCCTCCCGCGGGGACTACGTGCAGAAGGGCGACCGCGTCGACACGCCGAGCCTGCGGTTCGCCGCGTCGAGTCCCGGCTCGTGGGGCAAGGCGGTCCAGGTGCGGATCCAGCCGTCGGTGAGCGCGTCGCTGCCGGCGTTGCCCGACCCGAACGAGGGCGCGCTGTTCATCACCGCCCTCGCCGCCGACGCCGACCGGGACGCCGCGTCGATCCAGGTGAACGCGGTGCCCGGGCTCGACCCCGGCCCGCTGCCCGACGACATCTGGATCCTGATCAACAACCGGCGGTTCCCGGTCACCGTGGCGGAGCCGGCCGACGGGAAGGTGACGCTCACCTTCCCGGACGGCACCACGCACGCGCCGTGGAAAGCCGGTCTCACCGTGCGCCGGGTGCGCCTGGCCAACGCCGGCGCCGGTCCGCAGCTGCGGATCAGCGGTTCCGGGCGGCTGTACGAGGGCGCGGTCACCCAGCTCGACACCGGTGACCGGCTGACCACCCTGAACGTCGTGTCGGTGGGGCCGGACGACGTCGTCACCTTCGACGCCGACACCCCGGAGCAGGTGTTCGAGACCGCTCGCCTGCGGCTGATCGAGTCCACCGTGGACACCCGGTTCGCCGACCCGGGCGGCGGCGGGGTGACCGAGACGTTCCGCAACCTGCGCCTGACCGGCGACGCGCCCGGCACGGTGGTGGGCACCCTCGCCGGCCAGTCGCGGCTGGTGCGGGCCACCGCGCTCGACGGTATCAGCACCGACCCCGCCGAGTTCCCGACGCCCGGCACCGGTTCCTGGATCTCCCTCGCCGACGACGGTGACGACGCGTTCGACGGCCTCAACGTCGGGGACTTCGTCGGCACCGACGGCGGGAGCGGCAAGCGCACCGGCATCGTGGCGCTGGAGGACATCGACGAGATCGCGATCTGCGCGGTGCCCGGCGTGTGGGCCGGCACCGTCGAGTCGGCGCTGGTGACCCACTGCGAGCAGCTCAAGGACCGCTTCGCCGTGCTCGACCCGCAGGACGGCCTCGACATCGAGGGGATCCAGGCGTTCCGGGAGCCGTTCGACACCAAGTACGCGGCGCTGTACTACCCGTGGCTGGTCGTCAACGACCCTTCGACGAACCAGTTCGTCGAAGCACCGCCGTCCGGCCACATCATCGGGATCTACGCCCGCACCGACGTCGAGCGGGGCGTGCACAAGGCACCGGCCAACGCGGTCATCCGCGGCATCCGGCTGACCGACGGCATCGCCCAGGACGTCACCAAGCGGCACCAGGACGTACTGAACCCGCGGGGGATCAACGCGCTGCGGTTCTTCCCCGGCCTCGGCCAGCGGGTCTGGGGCGCGCGCACGCTCTCTTCGGACACCTCGTGGAAGTACGTCAACGTGCGCCGGCTCTTCCTGTTCCTCGAGGAGTCGATCGACGAGGGCACGCAGTGGGTCGTGTTCGAGCCGAACGACGAGTCGCTGTGGGCGCTGGTGCGACAGACGGTCGCGAACTTCCTCACCACCGTCTGGCGCAGCGGGGCGCTCGCCGGCACCACCGCGGACGAGGCGTTCTTCGTCCAGTGCGACCGCTCCACGATGACCGACGACGACATCGCGAACGGCAGGCTCATCTGCGTGATCGGGGTGGCGCCCGTATTCCCGGCGGAGTTCGTGATCTTCCGGATCCAGCAGAAGACCCGCGAGCCCCAGCTCGTCTGACCACTGAAAGGCAAGGGACATGCCACCTGTGACGCGGGACGACCCGTACGCCGCGTATAACTTCCTGGTCATCGTGACCAACGTCAGCGACGACGGCGTCGCGGTGAGCGGGTCGTTCACCGAAGCCAGCGGGTTCGACATCGAACTGCCGGTGATCGAGTACCGGACCGGCAGCGAGGACATCACGGTCCGCAAGCTCGTGGGGCTCAAGAAGTTCCCGAGCGCCCTGACGTTCAAGCGCGGGGTCACCGGCCACATCGGGTTCTGGAACTGGGTGAAGGAGGCCCTCGACGGCCGGGTGCGGCGCACGTCCGGCTCGATCGTCATGCTCGACGAGAACCGCCAGGAGGTCATGCGCTGGAACTTCGACCGGGCCTGGCCGACGAAGTACACCGGACCGTCGTTCAACGCGACCAAGAACGAGATCGCCATGGAGACGCTCGTGCTGGCCGTCGAGAGCTTCGGCATCGACGCGTGATGGCCGGCTCGGCGCTTCCCGGCGTCTCCCTGACCTTCGAGCGCGCGGGCTCGGACGACGAACCGCTGCGCACGGACGTGGCCGTGTTCCTCGGCCGCACCCGGCGCGGCCCGGTCGGCCGGCCCGTGCGCGTCGAAAGCTGGAACGACTTCGTCGGCGGGTTCGGGCCACCGGACGGCACGTCGGCGACGCCGTACGCGCTGCGCGGGTTCTTCGAGAACGAGGGCACCACGGCGTGGGTGCTGCGGGTGTCCGGGCCCGCCGAGCCGGCCAGTGCACCGTGGACGGACGGCTTCCTCGTGGTGGCCGCCAGTCCCGGGGCGTGGGCGAACGGTGGCCGGGTCACCGTGCGGTACCGGGCCAGCAGCGTCGCGGGGCCGCCGACGGTCACCGTGCGGGTGCTCGTGCCCGGCGAGCCGGCGGAGATCTTCGCCGGAATGGCCCCCGGGGAGGTCGTCGACCGGGTCGCCGCGTCCCGGCTGATCCGGGTGGTCCCGGTCGGCGGGACGGACCCGATCCCGCCGGACGCGCCGCTCTCGCTGTCGTGGGACCTGACGCTCACCGGGGGCACGGACAGCCCGCCGGGCCGCGCCGACTACGCGGCCGCCGTGGGCACGCAGGCCGAGCTGCCGGAACCGGCACTGGTGGCCCTGCCGGACCTCGGCACCGACCTGGCCGGCGACGACCACACGGACCTGGTGCTCGACCTGCTCGGGACCGTGGCGCCGCTGCTGGACCGGCTGGTGCTGCTGGACGTCCCGCCGGGCAAGTCCACAGTGGACCAGGTGGTGGCGTGGGCCGGCGCGCTGGCGGACTTCGGCGACGAGGCGCTGCTCGCCGCGGCGGCGGTGTACCACCCGCCGCTGCGGGCGCCGTCGCTCGAAGGCACCGGGCTGCGGACGGTCCCGGCCTCCGGGCACGTCGCCGGGCTGGTCGCGCGGCTCGACGCCGAGCGGGGGGCCGCCGAAACCCCGGCGAACGCCACGTTGCTCGACGCGGTCGACCTCGACGTCGAATACCCGGAAGCGCAGCAGGTCCGGCTGTTCGAGGCCGGTGTCGACCTGGTGCGGTGCGTGCGCGGCCGCGGGCTGGTCGTGTGGGGCGGGCGGACGCTGTCGGCCGACCCGCGCCGGCTGTACGTCGCCCACCGACGGCTGCTGCACCTGCTGGTGCGGGCGATCCGGCGGGCCGCCGCGCCGCTGGTGTTCGAGGTGAACTCGCCGGAACTGCGGCTGTCGCTGGTCCGCGCGATCACCTCGGTGCTGCTGGAGGCGTTCCGCACCGGGGCGCTCGCCGGGAGCCGGCCGGAGGACGCGTTCCGCGTGGTGTGCGACGAAACCAACAACCCGCCGGAGCAGGACCCCGGCCAGGTCGTCTGCGAGATCGACGTCGCCCCGGCCGTGCCGATGGAGTTCATCGCGCTGCGGCTGGTGCTCGGCCAGGACCGCGGGTTGGAGGTGATCGAGCGGTGACCACCCCGGTCGACCAGCTGCTCGCGCTGAACGAGCCGCTGGGCAAGTTCCGCTTCCTCGTGACGCTCGCCCCGGCGGACGTCTACCTGCCCCCGGCGCAGGCGTTGCTGCTGCAGGTCGTGGCGGCGGGTGCCTTCCAGGAGGTCACCGGGATGGGGGCGCAGCTGGAGGTGGTGACCTACGCCGAGGGCGGCCGCAACGACTCGGTGCACCGGCTGCCGCTGCGCCACTCGTGGAACCCGATCACCCTCAAGCGCGGCGTGGTCCGCGACCGGCTCCTGTGGTCCTGGTACGAGACCGGCCTGCACGACTCGCTGGGCGCCCGCCGCGACGGCGCGGTGATCATGCTCGACGAGGCGGGGCGGCCGGCGAAGTCGTGGATCTTCCACGGCGGGCTGGCCGCCAAGTGGACCGGGCCGGACCTGCACGCCGAGCAGAACGCGGTCGCGATCGAGCAACTGGAAATCGCCCACGAGGGCCTGACGGCCGTTCTCTAGGGGAGGGAAGAGCGTGCCCAAGAACCTGATCATCCACAACCTCGAAGTGCGGTTCCAGGTGGAAGGCGACGACGGGGCCCTGTTCGCGCGGCTGTTCAACAAGCACATCCAGGCGTGGTCACGGCTCTACGAAGAAGAGTGCGCGCGGGCCGAGCGCAGCGACAACGACCGCAGCCTCGGGGACAGCGGAGGCCGCCGGTGAGCATCACCCCGTTCTCGCTGGTGAGCCAGGGCGCCGACGCGCACCTGGAGATCGAGCAGCCGGCGAACCCGCAGGACGTCCCGAAGCGGATCCCGCTGAAGTTCAACCCGACCGAGTACAAGCTGAGCAAGAGCAACACGTTCGCCGAGATCACCATCCCCGGTCTCGAAACGCCGCCCATCCAGTACATCCGGGGCGGCAGCGAGTCGCTGTCCGTGCAGGCGCTGGTGGACACCTCCGACACGCTCGACGACGTCCGCAAGTCCTATGTGGACAACATCAGGAAGCTGATGCGGCCGCAGAACACGCTGCACGCGCCGCCGATCGTCAAGTTCGTCTGGGACAGGACGGTGTTCCGGGGCGTGGTGGAGAAGCTGGACGTCAACTACGTGCTGTTCGCCAAGAACGGCGTGCCCCTGCGGGCCCAGCTCGACCTCACGCTGAAGGAGTACCGGCCGGCGAAGGAGCAGGCCAACGACCCGCCGCGGTCGTCGCCGACGGTGGAGAAGAGCTACGTGGTGCGCCGCGGCGACACCTGGGACCGCATCGCCGCCGCCGTCTACCGGCGCCCCGGCGCGTGGCGGGAACTGGCGCGCGCCAACGGGATCACCGATCCCCGTGACCTGCGGCCGGGGCTGGTGCTGACCGTGCCCCGGCTGCCGTGAGCGGGGGTATGCGATGACCGCGCCCGCGGGCACGAAGCCCGAAATCGCCGACCCGGACCGCTACGCGCCCGGGTTCGAGGTGGTGATCGACGGCCTCCAGGCCGACCCGACCACCCGCAACGACATCCTCGACATCAAGGTGCACCGCGACCTCGACGAGATGTCCGGCTTCGACCTGGAGCTGAACAACTGGGACGACGTCACCTTGAAGTTCAAGCACAGCGACTCCGACCAGCTGCGCATCGGCACCCGCGTGTCCGTCCGGCTCGGCTACGCCGACCAGCTGCTGACCGTCGGCACCGGGACGATCAGCTCGCTCGCGCCCAAGTTCCCGGACGCCGCGTCGCCGACCGTCTCGATCACCTGCGTGGACGGGATGCTCGCGCTCAAGGACCGCAAGCCCACCAAGGAAGAGGACAAGAACTTCGTCGGCAAGACCGACTGGGAGATCGCCGAGCAGATCGCCCGGCGCAACAAGCTGGCGTTCAAGACGACCCACGAGGGCCCGCGCCACGACCTCGTGGTGCAGAAGAACCAGTCCGACGCGCAGTTCCTGATGGAACGGGCCAAGCGGATCGACTTCGACTGCTACATCCTGCCGGACCCGAAGACGGGCGAGCAGACGCTGTACTTCATCAAGCCCACCGACGGCCGCGACAGCGCGGCGATCCGGGTGTTCCGCCTCGCCTACAGCCCCGGCCTGGCGACCGGGCCGAGCGGGCAGCCGGCCGGGCTGGTCCCGAACCTGCTCGACTTCACCCCGACGATGACCGTGTCCAACCAGGTCAGCAAGCTCACCGTGCACGGCTGGGACCCGGTGAAGGCCGAACCGATCGAGTACGTCGCGACCGCGAAGGACCTGCCCGGCGGGCAGAACCAGAGCGACGGGCAGAGCGGGCCGGAGGCGGCGGACAGCGCGGCGGGTGGGCGGCAGGAAGTGGTCGTCGACGCGCCGGTGCTCAGCCAGGAAGAGGCCAAGGAGCTGGCCATCGCGCTGCTGCGGGAACGGGCGTACGAGTTCATCACCGCGACCGGCCGGGTGGCCGGGCTGCCGGAGCTGCGGCCGGGGGACAACCTGGAGATCTTCGGTCTCGGCAAGCGGTTCTCCGGCACCTACTTCGTCAAGCGCGTCGAGCACGCCCTCAACTCCAGCGGCTTCTTCACCACGTTCACCGGCCGGAAGATCTTCCAGGGGGACAAGAAATGACGGCGATGCCCCGGGCCATGGCGACCGACCGGCGCTTCTACGGCGTCGCGCCGGCGGAGGTCGTGGAGAACGACGGCGACGACGAGGGCCGCGTGAAGGTCAAGTACTACTGGCTGGACGGCGGCGCGTCGATCAGCCCCTGGATCCGCGTCAGCCAGCTGTACGCGGGCGCCGGCTACGGCTCGGTGTTCGTGCCCGAGGTGGGCGACGAGGTGCTGGTCGCGTTCTTCCAAGGCGACATGCGGCAGCCCTACGTGCTCGGCGGGCTCTACAACGGCAAGAAGAAACCGCCGGTCGCGCACTCCGGCGGCGTGGACCAGAAGATCATCCGCACCAAGGCCGGGCACCGGATCCTCTTCGACGACAAGGAGAAGGAGATCACCATCAGCACCGCGTCGGGGGCGACGGTGGTGCTCAAGGACAGCGGCGAGATCACCGTCGAAGCCAAGACCGTCACGGTCAAGGCGTCCGACGTCGACCTCGGCGGCGGCTCGACCGAACCGGTCGTGCTCGGCAACGCGCTCCTGTCGGCCTTCGCCCAGCACACCCACCCGGCGCCGGGCGGCGTCACCGGGCCCCCGACGCCGCTGCCGCCGTCCGTGCTCGCGAAGAAGGTGAAGGCGACGTGACCGAACCGTTCCTCGGTACCGGCTGGCGGTTCCCGATCCTGCCCGACGAAGCCGGCCGGCTCGCCTACGCCGTCGGCGAGACGAGCATCGAACACTGCCTGCGCGCCCTGCTGCTCACCGCCACCGGCGAACGCGTGATGCGGCCCGACCTCGGCACCACGGTGAGCGAGTCGGTGTTCGCGCCCGGCAGCGTGCAGAACCTGCGCGAGCTGGAGCGGTCGATCGCCGACGCCGTGCGCGACTTCGAGCCCCGGGTCGAGCTTTCGAGCGTGCTGGCCGAAGCCGACCCGGCCGACGAGTCCCGCGTCACCATCTCGGTCGAGTACCGGATCCGGCGCACCAACACCAAGGCCAACCTGGTGTTCCCGTTCTACCTCGGGATGACGGGAACCACGCCATGACGCTGCCCGTGCCGAAGCTCGACGACCTCACCTGGGCCGACCTGATGGCGGCCGTCACCCGCCGCATCCCGGCGGAGTCGGACGGCACGTGGACGTTGCACGCGCCCGTCGACCCCGGCGTCACGCTCCTCGAACTGTTCGCCTACCTGCTGGAACAGCGGCTCTACTGGCTCGACCAGGCGCCGGACGAGCTGGTCGTCGCGATCCTGAAGCTCCTGGGGCTGGACCCGCCGCGGCCCGCGCAGCCGGCGTCGACGGTGCTGGCGCTGACACCCGAATCCGACATCCCCGTCGAGGTGCCCGCGGGCACGGTCTTCGCCCGCGACCCCGCCGCGGCCATCCGGTTCAGCCTCGACGACGACGTCACCGCGTTCCCGGTCGACGGCGAGGCGGCGGTCTTCACCGACCGCGACCACACCACGGACCTGTCGGCGCGGCGCGGGGTGCCGCTGCTGGCGAGCGACGGCTCCGCCGCGTCGGCCCGCTTCACACTGCCGTTGACCGGCTCGCACCCGACAACCGGCTGGTTGTCCGTGCTCTTCGAGCTCGACTCGCCGGTGCCGCCGTCGTGGTCGCCGCTCGCGGCCGCCGCCGGCCCGCCCGCCGAGCTGACGTGGTCGTGGTTCCGGCCGTCCGGCGACGCCTCCGGGCCGTTCGAGGAGGTCGAGGACGGCACCGGCGGGCTGCGCCGGTCCGGGGTGGTGCGGCTGCGCCCGCCGGCCGAATGGTCCACCGTGGCCAGGGGGCTGCAGGTGTCCACCCCGGCGGCGACCTACGCGTCGGCACCGCGGCTGCTGCGGCTGGCGGTCAACGTCTCGGCGGCCCGCCACCTCGAACACCGCACGGAGTCCGGGTTCACGGACCAGACCGATGACTGGCTGAAGCTGCCCGGCCGGCGGCTGGTGCTGCCCGACGCGGCCGGCCGGCTGCTCACCGCGGCGCTGAAGCTCGCCGGCGATGACTGGAAGCCGGTGGCGGACTTCACCTTCGGCACCTCGCGTGACCGGATCTTCCTGCTGGACCGGGCCGACGGCGCGCTCGTGTTCGGCGACGGGCTCACCGGCCGCATCCCGCGTCCGGACGGCGACACGGTCGTCGAGTACACGATCGGCGGCGGCCGCGACGGCAACGGCGGTGTCACCGGCAACTGGCTGCCCGTGCCGGCGGATGCCCCGGTGCGTGCGGCGAACGTCGTCCAGGCCGACGGCGGCGCGGACCCGGAAACCCCGGCCCAGGCCCGAGACCGCGCCGCGGGCGCGCTCGGCGAGGTGACCCGGGCAGTCACCGCCGAGGACTTCGTCACCCTGGCCGTGACAACCCCCGGTGTGGCGGTCGGCCGGGCCTACGCCGCGCTCGGCGAGCACCCGGGCTTCCCGTGCGCGCGGGTGCCCGGCGCCGTGACCGTCCACATCGTCCCGTCGGTGCCGGCCGACGCCGTGGCCGCCCCGCAACCGGACCCGGGCATGCTGTGCGCGGTCGCCGAACGGCTGGCGGACGCACGGCTGCTGACGGCCGAGGTGTTCGTGCGCGCCCCGGCGTACCGCGACGTCCGGCTGCGGGTCGATCTGTCCGGCACGCCGGCCGACCGCGTCAAGGTGTCCACAGTGGTCGGTGACGCGCTGCGCCGGTTCCTCGATCCGCTGGTCGGCGGCGACGACGGAACAGGCTGGCCGTTCGGCGAGGCCCTGCGGCCGTCGGCGCTGCTCCGGGCCGCCCAGCAGGCCCTCGGCGACCTGGCCGACGTGACCGCCGTCGCGATCGGCATCGACGGGGCGGCTCCGGCCGAGACGTGCGACGACGTCGAGCTGCGCGCCGGTGATCTGCCCGTGGTGCGGGAAGTGCGCACGCACGTGGTGCCCGCTGCCGAGCCGGGGGAGGGCTTGCTGTGACCGACGTCTGGTGGGCCCGTGACTCGGGCGAAGACGCGCGAATGGTCCCCGGCCCCGGACCGTCCGGGGTGCAGCCGGAACTCGTCGACGCGACGCGGGAAGCGGTGCGGGCCGCCGTGCGCGATCGTATCCCCGGCTACACCCCGGACTGGACCAACCCCGACCGGCAGGACGCCGGTGTCGCGCTCGTCCGGCTCTTCGGCACCCAGGCCGAACCCGTGCTCGCCCGGGTCAACCGGCTGCCGGAGAAGATCCTGGCCGAGCACCTGAACACCGCCGGCGTGCGCCGCCGCCCGGCCACCGCGGCCACCGCGCTGCTGGAGTTCACGGTGACCCCGCCGGACGGCGCCTCGGTGCTCGTGCCCGCCGGCTTCCAGGCCGCCGCGTCCGGCACCGACGGCGACATCGTCTTCGAAACCGGCCAGGACCTCTACGCCACCCCTGCCACCCTCGCCGTGCTCGCGGTGCAGCGGGGCGGCGCGCTCGAACCGGTCCCGCTCGGGCCCAGCGGACCCGGCCGCCCGTTCGCGCCGTTCGGCACCGAACCGCAGCCCGGCAACGCCCTCTGGCTCGGCCTCGACGGCACCGCGAGCCCGTTCCCCTCGCTGTCGCTGGGGTTCGTGATCGCGGCCGCGCCGCCGACGCCCGCGGCCGCCGGCGGGCTCGTGCCGCCGCCCGTCGCGCCCCAGCCGCTGCTGCGCTGGGACGTGCTGGACGGCGGCCGGTTCGTCCCCGCCGAGATCGTCCGGGACGAAACCCAGGGGCTGCGCGCCAGCGGCACGATCGAGCTGCGGCTGCCGCGCACCTGGGCACCCGGGCAGCCGCCGACCACCCGGCCCGGCCCGGCCCTGCGCTGGCTGCGGCTGCAGGTCACGAACGGCCTCGTCACGGTCGCGCCGCCGCTCGTGTCGGGGCTGCGGCTGAACACGGTCGCCGCCACCGCCGCCCGCACGATCCGCGACGAGGCCCTGGAACCGATCCAGGACCCGGCCGCGCCGTCGCAGCGGCGGCAGTTGCGGCTGAGCCAGGTCCCGGTCCTCGCCGGCAGCGTCGTGATCGAGGTCGACGACGACCCGGGCACCGATCTGTTCGGGACCACCGAGGAGAACGCCTCGCGGTGGCAGGAGGTGCCGAGCCTCGCCGCGTACGGGCCGGACGACCGCGTGTTCGTCGTCGACTACGACACCGGGATCGTCACCTTCGGCGACGGCGTCAACGGCGCGCCCGTCCCGCCGGGCTTCCGCAACGTCCGGGCCGTGCGGTACCGCGTCGGCGGCGGCGCGGCCGGTGCGGTGGCGGCCGGCGCCGTCAACGGCGTCGTCACCGCGCGGCCGTTCGTGACCGGTGTGACCAACCCGTTCCCGGCCACCGGCGGCGCCGACGCCGAGCCGGACGCGGACGTCGTGCGGCGCGGGGTGGGGGAGCTGCGGTCCCGCGGCCGCGCCGTCGCCCCCGCCGACTACGGCCTGCTGGCGCTGCGCGCGCCCGGCGCCTCGATCGCCCGCGCGCACGGCGTGCCCGGCCTGCACCCGGACTTCGCCGGCGCGCCCATCCCCGGCGTCGTCGGCGTCCTCGTGGTACCGCCGATCGAGGCGGGCGCGACCGAGCCGCCCGTGCCGACCGCCGAGACCCTGCGCGCGGTGGCCGGGTACCTCACCCGCGAGGTGGCGCCGGCCGGCATCACGGTGGTCACCGGCCCGGTCGCGTTCCGGCGGGTCGCCGTCGAGGCCCGGGTCGTGCTCGACGCGGACCAGGACCGGGCCGCGGTGCTCGCGCGGGCGGCCGACGCGGTGTCCAGGTACCTCGATCCGGTGCGCGGCGGGGAGGACGGCGGCGGCTGGCCGTTCGGCGGCGCCGTGCGGCACACGCCGCTCGTGCGCCGGCTGCTCGCCGTGGACGGCGTCCTGGCGGTGTCCGGGCTGTCGCTCACGGCCGACGGGCTGCGGCTGCCGCCGTGCGCCGACCACGCGATCCCGTCGGACGACCTGGTGTGGCCGGAACGCCCGCTGCTGATCCCGGTGGAGGAGACCCCATGACCTGTGCCCCTGCCACCGTCACGTTCCGGCTCCTCGACGACGTCGTCGGGTGGGACCAGGACGCGGTGTCCGACGTCGTCGGCTTCGAGGACGCGGCCGGGGTCCGGCTCGCCTACGCCGGCGCGGACGCGGACGGGCCGACGCGGACGCAGCTGCTGCCGTGGTTCCCCGACCCGCGGCTCGCGCCCGGCTGCGGGCCGTGCGGCTGGTTCCTGCTGTCCGGCAAGCGGTTGCTGCGCCGCGACACCTGCGCCGGCGGCTGGCGGCCCGTCTGGGCCCCGTACTGCGACCCCCGGCTGCTGCACGCACCGGCCGCGGTGGCCGCGCGCGGGCACCGCGTCGCCGTCGTCGACTCGGACCGGGTCTTCGTGTGGCGCAACGAAGGCGACCACCTGACCGCGGTGATCCCGCTGCGGCACGCCACGGTCGTCGCGCTCGCGCAGGACGAGCAGCTGCTCGTCGCGCGTGCCGGCAGTCACCGGCTGCGGCGGTACGGCGCCGACGGGCGGCTGTGCGAGGTGATCCGGACGTCCGTCCGCGGCGAGATCATCGGGATCCGCACCGGACCGGGCCGCACGATCTGGCTGCTCACCGAGGAAGCAGGCCGGTTGTGGATCTACCGCGACGGGCGTGAGTCCACAATGGACGAACTGACCGCCGCGCTGCCGCCCAGCAGTCTCGTCGGCGCGGACGACGACGGCTTCTGCCTGCGGGAGGAGGGACCCGACGGCGACGTGACCTCCTGCTACGACTGGGAGGGCGAGCCGCGCGACGAACCGGCTCCGGCAGCGGGGCAGTTCGCGACCGAGGGCAAGTTCACCACCGGCCGGATCGACAGCGGGATCTCGCGCTGCCGCTGGCACCGGGTGCGGGTCGAGGCCGACGTGCCCGCGGGCACGTCGGTGTCCGTGGCGGTCGTCGTGTCGGAGGACGGCAAGTTCGCCGCGAGCGACTGGCAGACCGCCCCCGCCGGCGTCACCGACTTCCTCGTCGACCAGCCACCCGGCCGCTACCTCACGGCCCGGGTGGGGCTGTCCGGCGATTCGTCGGCGACACCGGTGCTGCACCGGATCCGGCTCGACTTCCCGCGTTCCACCAGCGCCGACCTGCTGCCCGCCGCGTTCCGGCAGGACCCGGCAGCCGACGACTTCACCGAACGGTTCCTGTCGCTGTTCGACGCCACCACGGCCGAGATCGACCGGGTCGTCGAGCGCTACCCGGCGCTGCTCGACCCGGCGGGCGTGCCGGACGGGGCGCTGCCGTGGCTGGCCGGGCTGCTCGGCCTGTCGTTCGAGGCGGGCTGGGACGCGGACACGCGCCGGAAGCTGATCACGGCCGCGCCCGAGCTGTACCGGCGGCGCGGCACGCCCGGCGCCCTGAAGGCGGCGATCGGGATCGTCTTCGGCGTGGAGCCCGTCGTCGACGAGCTGGCCGGCGACCGCCACTGGGCGCAGGTGCGCGCGGCCGCGGCCCCGCCGTCCGCCCGCGGCCTCGGCTCGGTGCGGCTGTTCGGCCGCTCGGCGGCGCGGCTGCGGCTCGGCACCTCGACGCTGGGCGGGGCACCGCTGCGGGCGTTCGGCGACCCGGACACCGACCCCCTCACCGAACACGCCCACCGGTTCCGCGTCCTGCTGCCCGCCGGCGCGGCCGACGAAGACGCGGTGCGGCGCCTGGTCGTCCGGCAGGTGCCCGCGCACACGAGGGGGTTCGTGCGCGTCGGCGGGACGGGGTTCGTGGTCGGCACGCGGTCGACGGTCGGGGTGGACACCGCGTTCGTCCCGCTGCCGCCGCCGGTGGTGGGCGGGGCGCGCTTGAACCACGACGGAGTACTGAGACCCGGGCCACGGGGTGCCCGCCACGGCGTGGGCGTCGGCGTGGTGTCCGCGGTCGGGGTCCACACGCGAGTGTCTTGAGAGGACAGAAGAGAGATGACCGAGGCAACGACACACGAACAGCCCTTCCGCCGGCTGCGGTACTTCCACGGGCAGCTGCTCACCGCCCGCGACTTCCAGCGCGAGCAGGAGTACTTCCGCGAGAAGCTGAAGCTGCGGATGCGCTGCCTGCTCGGCTACGGCGTGGTGTGCGGGCTGCTCGTCGAACCCGCCCCGCCGGCCGACGACAAGGAGAAGCACGAACACCAGGCCCGGGTGCGGATCACCGCCGGGCTGGGGGTCGACTGCGACGGCAACGAGGTGCTCGTCCCCGGTGGCTGCGCCATCGACCTGTGGGACGCGGTGCACGAGGACGAGCGCACCGGCGGTACGACGGTGTGGGTCGGCGTCGAGTACACCGAGCGCGCGGTCGAGCCGACGAGGACCGTCTTCAACTCCGCCTGCGCGGACACCTCCGACTGCGACTTCGGCTACACCGAAGAGAGCTACTGCGTCCGCGTCACCACCAAGACGCCGCCGAAGGACGACCGCTGCGAGACCTGCTGCACCCCCTGCGAGCACAAGGTCCTGTGGCTGGCCCGGATCGACGACGTCGACTTCGGCAAGCCCGTCCGCGCGGAGCAGATCCACCTGAACGTCCGCCGGTTCTTCGGCTGGCACGTGCCGACCGTGATCACCGGGATCAACTGGCGCCATGGCCACACCTACACCGTCGACCAGGCTAAGGAGCTGCTGGGCACGCAGAAGAACTCGGGCGGGCTCGTCGTCGAGTTCTCCGACGACGTCCGCGTCGACAGCCTGCGCCGCGGCGTGGTGGAGATCCAGGTGATCGAGGGCGGCGCCGGCCGCAACGCCGACACCTGGTACATGGGCGGGCAGTTCGAGGAGCCCACGCCGAAGGACGGCGAGTTCACCCGCCGCTTCCGCTACCGGCAGACGACCCGCGAGACGCTGCAGGACGGCGACCGCGTGCTCGTCACGGTCCGCGCGGCGTTCCTGCTCGACCGCTGCTGCCGCCCGGTGGACGGCACCAACGTCGGCGGCCGGGTCCCCTTCATCGGCCGGGTGCACGCCGACGCCGAAGCCGAGACCGAAACCGGCCACGGCCACGACCCGAAGCCCGAGCCCGACCCGACCGGCTGCCTGGTGCCGCCGTCGGGCATCGGGCCGTGGACGTCGGGCACCGGCGCGGGCGGCGACGTCTTCGAGAGCTGGTTCTTCATCACCGAGGAGCGTTCATGAGCAAGCCTGATTGCGGGTGCGGGTGCGGCGGGACGTCGGCCTTCCCGGCCGCGTTCGTCCGGCCGCGGTTCTTCGCGGGCCAGCTGCTCACCGAGGACGACCTGTCCCTGCTGACCGACTACGTGGCGGGGAAGGACCGGCTGCACAACCGGATGCTGTCCGGCCCCGGCGTCGTCTGCGGCCTGGAGGTGTCCTGCGACTCGTGCGCGGGCGGGACGGTCCTCGTGCACCCCGGGCACGCGCTCGACTGCTGCGGCAACGACATCGTGCTGTCCTGCAAGGAAAAGGTCGACGTGCAGGCGCTCGTGCGCGAGCTGCGCGTGTCCTCGCCCGGGGTCGAGTGCGGTGACCCGTGCGACGACGGCGCCCGCCACTACGGGCTGTACGTGCGGTACGAGGAGAGCATGGCCGACCCGGTGGCGCCGTTCGCCACCGAGGAGCCGTGCCCGTCCCCGGGCTGTGTGCCCTCGCGCGTGCAGGAGGGTTTCCGGTTCGTCGTCAAGTGCGACACCACCGACGACCACCGCTACAACCCCGGCACGCGGCTGCTGGAGCGGATCGGCCCGCTGGACAAGTACGAGGCGGTGCGCCTGCGCGCCCAGCGGCTCGGGCTCTACCTCGACGCGATGTCGCTCGCCAAGGCCGCCTCGACCCGGACCATCGAGCTCGCGCCGGCCGACCGGACCCGGTACGAGGAATCGCTGAAGTGGCTGCAGGAAAACGCCGAAGTGGTGCTGACGCCGCCGGTCGTCGCCGAGATGACCGAGCGCGTTCGCGCCGTGGCTGGCACGCTCGCCCGGTACGACACCTACGACGCCGACGCGCAGCCGGGGCTGGAGCTCGGCGACGTCGGCACCGCCCGGCAGGTCCTCGGCGCGGCGTGCGACCGGCTGGACGGGACCGACGCGGAGAAGATGTGGCCCGAGCCGGTGCACCGCTCGATCGCGGTGGCCGTCGTGGCCGAAGCGCGGGCCCGGGTCGTCGAGCCGGCCCACGACGCGCCGCTCGAGGTCCGCCTGCTGGCGCAGGGCACTCCGATCGGCAACGTGCTGCACGCCGAATTCCGGTCCGACCTGGTCCAGCTCCGGGAATGGCTGCTGGGCCGCCTCGACCGGGTGCCGGGCGTCGCGGACTGCACGCTGCGCGACCAGGTGCGGCAGGTGGCCGTGCCACAGCCGCTGCCCACTCCGGAACCGGACCCGGCGCAGCGGCTGACGATGACCGACCTGGACCAGCTCGCCGACGCCGCCGGCAAGCTCACCCGGCACCTGCAGCGGTTCGTCACCGACGCCGCGTGCTCCACGCTGAACCCGCCCTGCGTCGACTGCACCGACAACGACGTGCTGCTCGCGCACCTGGAGCTGGACGGCTGCGACGTGGTGCGCGTCTGCTCGGCGACGCGGGAGCAGGTGCTGCCGGGCGGCTCGGCATACGGCGAGTGGCTGCCGAAGCTCTACCGGCTGCGCGAGCTGGCCGAGCGGGTGTGCTGCCAGCCGCCGCCGGTGTACCGCGCACCGACGCCGCCGCCGGACGGCCTGGTGCCGGCGGCCTACGTGGCGGGGCTGCTGGTCCGCTGGCCCCGGCACACCGACCTGGACCGGATGTGGAGCCTGCTGGTCCGGCCCGCGCCGGGGGAGACGCCGCCGAAGCCGATCCACGAGCAGGTGTACACCGTGCCGGACGAGGTGACCGACAGCCTGCAGGAGATGAACGCGTTGCGCGGTCAGGTGAGCGACCTCGTCGCGACCGTGGAGGCGTTGCGCGGGCAGCTGGACTCCGCGCGGGAGCAGGTTTCGCGGGTGCGGGAGGAACTGCCGGACCGGCTGTCCGACCGGCTTTCGGAGCTCGAGAACGCCCCGGAACCCGCTTCGGAGGAAGACGAGGAGGAGACGGTGAAACCGAAGCCGCCGCCGCGGCGCACCCGGTCGACGTCGAGCCGCAGCGGCGGCACGGCCCGCAAGCCGCGGTCGGGTGAGTCGTCGTGACCGGTCCACTGCGCCCGGAGTTCCGCGAGGGCCAGGTGCTCGCGGCCGCGGACCTGGCGGCGACTGTCGCCTACGCCCGCGCGACGGCGGTCCGGCATGCCCGCCTGGCGCACGACTGGGGCATCGCCGACGGGCTCGGCCTGACGACCGAGAACCGGACCGACCCGGCGACGGGTGCCCGGTACGTCGAGGTGAGCGTGCAGGCCGGGCTGGCGGTCGACGGGACCGGCCGCGAGATCGTGGTGCCGGCGCCGGTCGTGCTGTCGGAGGCGGACTTCGCGGCGGTCAACGGCGCCGACCAGCCCACGACCAAGCCGTACCCGGTGTTCCTCACCGCCGCCGACCGGGCCCAGCCCGCCACTGGGCCCGCGTCGTGCGCCGGTTCCTCCGGGCCGACGCGCGTGGAAGAGTCCTATCAGATCCTCTTCCGGCGGCTCGGTGACGAACGGCTGGTGGCCGACCAGCAGCCACCCGCGGTGAACGCCGCGCCGGTCGCCCCGCCTGCCCAGTGGCTGGTGCTGCTGGGCTTCGTCCAGTGGACCGCCGGGCACTTCACCGCGGTGTTCCCGACGGCCCGCGGCGTCGGCCCGCGGTACCTCGGCGTGCGCGCGGACACCGTCTCGGCCCGGTCCGGCTCGCTCGCCCTGCGGACGCAACCCGAAGTACAGGAGGGGAAACCGGCGCTGGTGCTGTCCGGATCGGACGCTCCGACGCTGGTCTACGGGCTGTACAAGGGAACCGGCGCCGTCGACCCGCTGCTGACCGTGGAGTCCAACGGCAACCTGACCATCGCGGGCAGCTTCTCCGGCCGGATTTCCGCGGGCAGCGTGCTGGCGACGTCCGGCAGCGCGACGGACGGCGTGGTGCTGCCGCTGCCGTCCGGGGTGACGCCCGAGGAGGTCGCCGACGGCCGCGTGTCGCTGCACGTCCACGTGACCCCGCGGATCCCGCCGACGGCGACGGGTTCGGCGCTGACCAGCCCGGCCGAGGCCACTGTGGACGGTGACCGGCGGGTGCGGTGCCGGATCCGCGTCTACGACCCCACGGCGGCCCCGGCGCAGGTCTTCGAACAGCCGGGCGTGGTCGACTTCCTGGTCCTGGCCACGGTCGCGGCGACGGGTGGGGGTGGCTGACCATGAGCCTCTTCGTGGTGTACGTGAAGAAGACCGGCCACGTCGTCGGTGCGGTCCAGGCGATCGGTGCCACTTTGCCGACCGTGGCCGAGGTGGCCGGCGACGAGTTCCCGGTGCGCGTCTCCCTCCTCCCGGAAGAGGTCGCGACGCTCAACCTGGACGCCGGTGAGCTGGCCGTCCAGGAGGCCGACGACGAGCCGGGCGTGTTCCTCGACCCGCTCGCGTTCGGGGTCGAGCCGGTGCCGGACGGGCAACCGTCGAAGCCCGCGCTCGTGCCGCTGGTGGTGTCGAGCAAGCCGTTGGTGTTCAAGGACAACGGCTTGCGAGTGGAGGTGGACAACCCGGTCGGGGCGGACACCGTGGTGCGGGTGTTCATCTCCGCCGGGCGGGCGACGACCGTGCTGCCCGGGCAGATCAACCAGGGCGATACCTTCACGACGCTCCCGACGGCGGTCGACGACGACCCGCACGGCGTGCTGGTCCTGGTCCCCGGCTGGGCGGGCCGGCTGGAGAAGGTCGAGAAGCAGCCGTGAGCGCGCCCACCACCGGCGAGATCACCGTGCGCCAGTGCGTGGTGCACGTGGTCCGGCGGGGTGGGTGGAGCTGGGGGCCCGATCCCCGCGGGCTCGTCCAGCGGGTGCTCGACGCGCTGCCGGAGCTGCTGGCCGCGGAGTTCGACGAGGACCTCGCCGGGGCCGGACCGGATCTGGAGATCACCGAGCCGGTGCGGCTGTCGGTGCGGTTGTCCGCGTTCGGGCGAGGGGCGCTGGTGCCTTCCGGTCTCGTCCTCGAACCCGGCGCGGGAGGTTCGGTGCGCGAACCGGTCGCGGCGCCGGTGCCCGTCCGGCCGGCTAAATCGTCCACAGTGGACGCCGTCGGTGAGCTGCCCGGCTTCGGTGTGGAGCGGCCCGAACCGACCGTGGTCGAGCTGTTCGAAGAACTCGCCGTCCGACGTGAACTGGCCGCGTTGCTCGCGTTGCTGCCCGAGGAAACGGTGCGGCGGTACCTGTTCGCGGTGCTGGGCGACCCTGGGGAACTCCCCGTTCCGGTCCTTGCCGAGTCCGGCGAACGCACCGGTTCGTTCCTCGCCGGATTCGCGGACGGGCCGGTCGCCGTGCTGGCGGCGGAACTCGCCCGGCGGCGGTCGCTGCCGTGGCCGCCGGCGACCAGCGCGGACCTCGCCGGTGTGCTGGACCTCCTGGGCGGTGCGGACGCGGCTTCGCCCGCCGATGGGGGACCGGCCGAGGCCGTGACCGCCTCGCCGCGGCCGGCGGGGGAGACGAGGGTCGGCTCGGTGCTGCCCTTCCTGCTGGCGGGCCCGCTGGCGCGGACCGGCTACCTGGACGCGATCGGTCCCGCACTGTCCGGAGTGGACCTGTTGCCGGACGCTCCGCTGTTCGCCGCGGCCTTGGCGTACAAAGTGCTGGGCGCGCCGCAGCGGGGATGGCGGCGGGCGCCCGAAGACGACGTCGCGGCGGCGGCGTTCGCCGGGCTGGAGTCGGTGCCGGACCTGACCGCGTTCGCCCGCCGGGTGGCTCCCGCGCTGCCGGTGCTGGACGGCGTGCTCGCGCTGTCGCTGTGCCGCGGCCACGATCCCGCCGACCCGCTGCTGATCGCGGGCGTGGACGACGGCCTGCTGCTCGTCGATGCCCACGGAATGTTCCCGGTGGCGTGGTCGTCCACAGTGGACGGCCTGCTGCCGCACTGGGAAGCGTGCGGCCGGCCGCCGGTGCTGGTCCGGGCCGGCCCGCTGCCGCCGGCGTGCCTGCGCGAGCTGGCCGCGGCGGGCGTCCGGTTCATCACCGACGCGCGCCCGCTGCGCGACGACCCGCTGACCCGCCTGCGGTGGCGCACTCCACTGTGGACGACCGGCGGCGTGGAGCCCCGGCTGGCCGCGGACTTCCCCGCCGAGCGCCTGGACGAACTGGTCCGCGCGGTGTTCGTCGACCACCGGGCCGTGCCCTTGGCGGCGGACCGGGCGCTGGAGCACAGCGTCGCGCTGGCGGCGTCGCTGGCCCTGGGCATGATCGCCGGGCAGCTGTGGGACGGCGGCACGCCGATCCTGGCCCTGGCCAGGTTCGCCGATCTGGAGGCCACCGTCCGGTTCACCCGTGACGCGGTGCGGGTGAAGATCCCGCTGGGCCGCCGCCACACGGACCTGTGGCAGGGCGGCGCGCTCACCGACGTGCCCGACGTGGTCTGGCTCGGTGGCCGGACCCTGACCTTCTCCGGTGGCTGACGTGAGCGCATTGGCGGTCGAACACCTGCGGGCGCGCCTCGCGGAACTGCACCAGGCGCTGCGGATCGCCGTCGCCGCGCAAGCCGAAGCGGCGGCGGCGCTGACGCGGCCGGACCTGACGCCGTTCTGCGTGACCGACGAACAGGTGGACGCGCTGCTGGACCGCGTCGACGCGTTCACCGAAGCGATGACCGAGCCGCCGTCGCCGGTCCGGCCGGACCCGGAGTCGGAACAGGAGCTGCGGCGGCTCGCCGCGTCGCGCGGGGTCACGTTGCCGCTGGACGCGCTGGCGACCCGGTACGGCCTGTCCCGGGTCGAGCAGGACGCGCTGCTGCTGGTGGCCGCGCCGGAGCTGGACCCGGGCTACGAGCGCGTCTACGCGTACGTCGTGGACAACCTCAACCGGCGGGCGCCTTGCGTGGAACTGCTGGTGACGGTACTCGGCGAGACGCCGTCGGACCGGCTGGCGCTGCGCCGCGAGCTGGGCGCGGCGGGCCGGTTGCGCCGCTACGGCCTGCTGCGGGCGTACGGCGAGGCACCGGCCGAGCCGGCCCGGGAGCTGGCGCTCGGCGACGGCGTGTTCGAGTACCTGATGGGCTGGGGCGGCGACATCGGCACCCTGGGCGACGACCCCGGCGAAGTCGCGCCGGCTTCGGCGCCGGCCCACCTCGAGTCGGCCCGGCTGACCAGGCTCGGTCAGGCTCTGCGCGCCGGCGACGTGGACGTGGTCGGCCTGTGGGGGCTGCCCGCCGACAGCCAGCTGGACGCGGCCCAGGCGCTGGCGGCCGCGGCCGGCCGGCCCCTGCGTCGCGTGCGCGCCGACGTGGTGGCGGACCTCCGCACCGCGGCGGCGCTCGGCGCGATCCTGTGGATCCCGACGGACGGCCGTGCGTCCCACCCCGACGAGGCGTTGGTGCGCTCGGGTGTGCCGCTGTGCCTGACCGGCACGACGCCGTGGCGCCCGCCCCGGCTGCTGGCCGACCGCACGTACGCGGAGCTGACGATCCCGGCGCCGGGCTTCCCGGAGCGTCGCGCGATGTGGTCGTCGGCGTTCCCGGTGCTGGAGGAGGAGGTGCTGACGGACCTGGCCGCCCGCTACCGCATGAGCGGCGGCGAGCTCCGCGCGGTGGCGGCGGTGGCCGACGCGGACGCGCGCCTGTCCGGCAACGGCCGTCGCATTTCGGAGCACGTGGAGCCGGCGATCGCGACGGTGACCCGCGGCCGCACGAGCGGCGCGGTCCAGTCGATCATCCCCCGCCGCGGCCTGGCCGACCTGGTGCTGCCGGACGCGCAGATGAACCAGATCACCGAGATCGCGTCGGCGTTCCGCGCGTGGCCCCGCATCGCGGAGTCCTGGGGTTTCGCCCGCAAGTCGGCGACGGGCGGGGTGAAGGCGCTGTTCACCGGCGAGCCGGGCACGGGCAAGACGATGTCGGCGGAGGTCGTCACCGGGATCCTGGGGCTGGAGCTGCTGAAGGTGGACCTGGCGCAGGTGGTGTCGAAGTGGGTGGGGGAGACGGAGAAGAACATGGAGGCGGTGTTCCGCCAGGCGGAGGACAGCCACGCGGTGGTGCTGTTCGACGAGGCGGACGCGCTGTTCGGCAAGCGCGGAGAGGTGAAGCAGGGCACGGACCGCTACGCGAACCTGGAGGTCGGCTACCTGTTGCAGCGGCTTGAAGCCAGCGACGGGTTGATCATCTTGACGAGCAACCTGAAGGAGAACATCGACCCGGCGTTCACCCGGCGGTTCCACTTCGTGGTCCACTTCCCGCGGCCGTCTTTGGCGGAGCGTAGGCGGTTGTGGCAGCTGGCGTTCCCGCCGGAGGCACCGTTGTCATCGGACGTGGACGTGGATGTGTTGTGTCGCTTGGACATGACGGGAGCGGGGATCGCATCGGCGGCCCGAACGGCGGCTCTTGCTGCTGCGGACTCGTCTTGTTCAGCGATCTCGATGCGGCACGTGGTGCGCGGGGTGTCGCGGCAGTTCCAGCGGGAGGCGCGGTTGTTCCGCCCGGCGGAGCTGGGCCGGTATGCTGGGTTACTGGCCGAGAACGGGAGTGCGTGATGCCTGAGTTGATGTCCCCGCAGACCAAGCCCGCGGTGCCGGTGACCGCTCAGGAGCTGCGCACTGCGGCGGCTTCGGATCGGGGCAAGTCGAAGCTGGTTCTGGTGCCGGCGGTGGTGGGAAACGCGCAGGCGGCCAAGACGGCGATGGATGGGTCGTCGAAGACGGTGCCGTCGCATTTGGCTTCGACGTTGGCGGCGGGGCAGGACCGGGTGGGGAATGCCGCGATCGCGGGGGCGGCTGTGCGGGTGGTGCCGATGGCGGTCCCGCACAAGGAAGCCTGCCCCGGCTGTTGATGGCTCAGGAATCGTCGCGGACCGGGAACAAACCCGGGATTTCAGCAGGGTCGCGGTCGAGGATCGCTTCGAGCTCGTCCGGTTCGATCTCCAGGTGGTCGGCGTTCGGCTTGGCAGTGTGGTTCAGTCCGGGTCGGCACAGCCAGTAACCCCTGGCGTTGCGGTAGTAATCGAAAGGCAGGCCCGACGCATGGAGTTTCCTGGTGAGCTTCCACTCGCGCTCACCTGAGAACTGCAGCTCCGGTACGCGATCACGCAACTCGGGTATCACCTCGTAGTAGGCGCGATCGGACAACGGATTACCGGTGAGGTCCAGCTCGCGTAATCGGTGATCGCCTGCGGCCAGTACATCGATCTCCGTGATGAAGTTGTTCGGGACAGCCAACATGCTTAGCGCGGGCAACTCAGCTACCACCGCCAGGCCGGAAACCGCGCTTACTTCGATGTCCAGCGACTTGATCGGGAGGCCGGCCAGCGGTTGCAGGTCCTCGTCACCGTAACCGTTGAGTCGAAGCACTCGCAGACTGGTGAACTGCCGTAGCTCGCTGATGTCGGTCGGACGCAGTACCGCCAGAACCTCGACGGCGGCCAAGTCGTCTTCGGTGAAGGGCGGATCTTGCTGCAGCTGGAGCTGGACTGCCCGCTCGATGGCCGGGTTCACGATGATCACGTCTCCTTGCCAACAGCATCTTCGGCGTCGTAGAAGTCGGCCTTGATGGCCTTGAAGTTGGCCTTCTGCAGGTCGCTCAGTTCTTCCAGCCTCATGGATGCCAAGCCGGTGGCCGTCTTGACGAGCGCGGACACCTGCGTGGCCAGGAACGGTTCGTGGGTGTGGTCGAGCTCGCCGGTCCACATGATGGTGGGTAGCTTACCGCGCAGATGCGGAGGGTAGCCCAGAGCCTTTCCGCCATACCCGTCGAAGAGGCGCCGCAGGTCGTCGTGGAACTTGTCCTGGCCGTCGGTCAGCGTGAACTTGTGCTTGGTCTTGCCTCCGTCCTGGTAGGACTGCCAGAAGACGCCGGAGTGCCCCTGCGGCGTCGCCCCGTCGAGTTTCCAGATCACGTAGCGGGTCGGTGACCGTAGTGCGTGCTGAAGAACGACCCAGCGCACCCCTTCGAGCGCGCCCTCGGTGGATCGTCGCTCCATCGCCCGCTTCAGCACCTTGGGGATGTAGTCGGTCGGGATCCATTCGTGCATCCCGGAGTCCGCGCCGCGGAACCGGTCCATCAGGAATTCCTTTGAAGGCGGGTCGTGGTTCCACAGGTCGAAGATCTTGGTCTCCCACTGCCCCTGGTGGTGCGCCACGTCCTTGAGGAACGGGATGATGCCCCCTGCGGCCTGCACCGCGGCCTTGAGTTCGGCGTCCACGCCGGCGCCGGCGCCGGGGATCGGCGCGAACTCGCCCCACTTCCCGATGCTCGCGTGATACTTCATGTCCGTCAGTTGTTTGTTCACTTCGGCTGAGCGGGTGGAACGTGGCAGGCGGAGTTCGGTCAGGGCAGCAGCGCCCAGAATGGCGAGCAGACGCCCGCGGATCGCCGGGAGACCGAACGCGTGCTCGTAGAACCTCTCGGAGGTGGCGCCTCCCGTCCGGGACCTTTCCCGGAAGTAGGGCAGAAGCAGGCGATGGACGCCATGGTCTTTGAGCAAGGCGATTCCGTCGGCCGGCATCGGCTCGAGTGGCAGCGGTGTGGCGTCCCAGATCGGCGTCCCGCCGACCGCCTTGCCTTCCAGATCCTGGTTCCACTGCTCACGGGCTTCCCGAGCGAACCGGCCACCGTGGGACGGCAGGTGCGCCTCGATCTCCTTGATGTATTCCTCGTCTTTCTGGGTCAGCGGGCCGGCCGGCGGCGCATCGACGCCGAGGTCGATGTAGCCCTCGGGGTTGACCGCGCCGTGAGCCTTCCACCGGCCGTTCTCCAGCACTGGTTCCAGCAATGTCATGCGGTAGCGCACGCGGATGACCGTGAACACGCCGCGCAGGATCTTCTCCATGACGCGGCCCGTGCGTTTCACCCGCTTGGCCGCCGACCGTGCGGCGTTCAGCCCCTTCTGAAGACGCTTCTTCTGGCCCTCGGGACTGTCGTCGCCGCCGAACACCTTCTCCTTGATCCGGTCCTTCAGCGGCTTGCGCGGCTTACCATCCTTGGGCTTCTTGCCGAACTTGTCCGCGGCCTTCTTGGCCAAAGCCTTGACCTTGGCCCAAACCTTCTTGGCCAACCCGACGATCTTGTCGACAACCCAGTCGATGGCCTTGTTCACCGGCTTGGCCAGCTTCTGGAAGATCTCCTTGACCTTCGAAGCAATCCCACCGATCCCCAGCAAAGCCGCCAAAGCCCCGATCAACACCGGAATCGACCGAGCCAACGCCTTCTCGACCAGCGCAGGCACCCCACCCGACCCACCCTTGGCAATAGCGATCACGGCATCCAAAACCGTGTTGACGAACTCGATGATCTGCTTGCCGTTCGTCACGATGAACCGGATGATGTCGATGATCATCTTGCAAGCCCGGATGAACGCGGAAGCCGGATTGAACAGCGAAATGATCCAGGTAACCCCAGCGATGATGATCGTCGGCAGCAAATAGGACACCAGATTGTCGATCAAGTTCTTCTTCAAGTCCCCGACACGAGCCTTGAGGTCGTCCCACAACGCGCGGATCCCGCGCTTGCGGACCTCCAGCACCAGCGGCAACGCGTGCTCGCCGACCTCGATGGCCGTCATGGCCTCCTTGGGCAGCTTGCGCGCCAAGCGGGTCCGCAAATTCGCCCACGACAACCCGATCAAGCTCGCGATCAGCAGCAGGATGCCCATCACGTCGAAGCTCGTCGGCAGCGTGATCCCCGCCGTCGCCGCCGTGCCCAGCAGCCACGACAGCACTCCCTGCTGCAGGTGGCGGCCCGCGTTCTGCATGAACAGCTTCAGCCCGCCGCCGACCGCCGAGACCAGGTTGCCCAGGAACCCGATCGGGTCGCGGAGGATCCCCATCACCGCCTGGGCCGCCTTCGCCAACACCCCCAGCAGCAGGTCCTTCAGCTCCATGATCGTCTTGATGACGCCCTTGATGCCGTCCAGGGCCTTGTCGACCAGGCCCTTGTTCTTCTCCTTCTCCGCGGCGATCTCGTCGTCCACCGCCTTGACCGCGTCGGTGTACTTCGTCGCCAGCGTGTCGACCAGTTCGGTGCTCTTGTCGTCCACCGACTGGGTCAGCTCGTCGAACTTGTCCGCGAACCCGGCCGCCGCCTGCTTGCCCAGTGCCTGCAGGTCCTTCGGGAGCTTCTTGACCTCCGCCTGCAGCTCGTCGCGGCCCTTCGCGATGCGCTGCTTCGCCCTGGTCAGCTCGCGGCCGATCGTGTCCGCGACCGCCGAGATGACCCCGCGCATCCGCTTGACGTAGTGGTCGCGGGCCACGACGAAGATGAGGTCGGCTTCCGCGGGCAGGCCGAACAGCTTGTCGTGCCCCCACTTGATCAGGCCCCAGCGGCCGCCGTACCGCTTGGCCTTGTACTCGTCCATCTTCTGCCGGTGCTCGGCGGTGAACGCGTCGCGGGCCTCCTTCTCGCCGCGCGTGAACTGGTCGTCGACGAGCTTGTCGAGGCCGGTCAGGATGCCCTCGACCTCGGCCTTCATCGTGTCGAAGACCTTCTGCAGGATGGCCGTGACCTCGGCCCGCTTGTCCTGGTCGGTGGTCTTGGTGGCGTTCTTCCCGCCGTCGACCAGCCGGCCGGTGCGCCGGCGGCGCTCGGCGATCCCGCCCATCGCGGCCGCGCCTAGCCCCTTGGCCTGCGCCGTCGCCTGGCGCAACTGCTGCGCTTCGTTCTTGCGCAGCTCGGGCGGCGTGACCTCCGAATGCTTCTCCGCGGTCTTCTTTTCCTTCAGCGCCGAGCCGAACGCCGGTTCGTTCGACTTCTGCAGCTGCTGCTCGGTGACCTGGTTCTCGGCCATCTCCCGGTTGACGTCGGCCGGGCCCGCGGACAGGTCCGTCGCCGCCGGCGGCAGCTTGTCCGGCGTCGCCTTCGCCGGGTCCGGGGTGGCCGGGGTGCCGGGCGGGCGGTCGGCCGCCAGGGGCACGACCTGCTTCGTCTCCGCGGCGGACGTGTCCGGCGGCGCGGCCGTCGTGTCCGCGATCTGCTCGGCCGAGTCCGTCTTGCCCTCGCCGACCTTGCCCTGCACCTCCGCCTTGACCTCGGCGGGCTTGCCCGAGTCGGCGAACTCGTCGGCCTGCTCCAGGTTCTTCGGCGCCTTCTCGGCGATGGCCTTCTCGACCGCCTTGACGAACGCTTCCTTGTCGAACTCCTTCGGCTTGGCCTCGTTCATCTTCTCGGCGTTGGCCGTCTTGCCCTGCGCGACTTCGTCATCCTTGGGCGGCACGGACGCGTCCTGCGCCGACGTCGCCTCCTGGCTCGCCGGGGGGTGCGACCGGGCAATGGTGTGCTTCTTGTGTGCGACGTCCTTTTTGAGCACCGCGAACTTCGGGTCCGCGGCCGGGCCGCGCGCCAGTCCGGCCGCCACCGCGCCGTTGCCGACCTTGTCCTGCGACTCCTTGCGCGACGGGTCGGCCGGCGGCTTCTTGTCACCCGCCCGCAGCGCCGCCAGCGCCGCGGCGTTCGACGGCGGCAGCCGGGGCGGCTTCCGCCGCGGGGGCGGGTCCTTCAGCGCCACCGGCGCCGGAGTCGTCGTCACCGCGGGGAGCTTCGCTCTATCCCTCGGTGGCGGTGGCATGGGGACGGCTCTCCTCCCGCGACGGGAACCCTCGGACAGCGTCGCAGCCGGCCGTCACCAGGACGTCGCGGAAACGTCAGTGCCCGCGCGTTTGAGCCGCCCGGGAAGCGGGTAGGCGCAGGAGAGGACGAGCGACCGGAGGTGAAGGTGACCGCTGACGGAGGCCGGGTCCGGCCCCAGGACCTGCTGAACGTGACGGTGCACCGACCCGGCGGCGCGGCCGAGGTGCTCGAGGTGACCGGCGAAGTCGACCTGCTCAGCGTCGAGGTCCTGGACAACGCCCTCGCCGACGCGCTCCTCCGCCGGCCGGCGCTGCTCGTGATCGACCTGACCGGGGTGTCCTTCCTCGCCTCCGTCGGGATGACGGTCCTGCTCAAGGCGCATCGCGCCACCGGCGACGCCACACGGTTGCGGGTCGTGGCGCCCGAACGCAGCACCGTGGGCCGGGCCCTGGACCTGACCGGCTTGACCGAGGCCTTGGCCGTCGCCGGCACGCGGACGGACGCGCTGGCCGGCTGACACCACCCTCCCTCCGCGAGGGCATCGTGTACGCTCGGTGCTGTCCGAGAGCATTTCGAGCGCGAGTGGTCGAACCCGCGCCGCCCTCGGCCTCCATCCGGCCGTTGTCCGCCGGGCCACGCTTGCGGCTCGAGCCGGCGGCTCCCACCACGGGACACGCTGCTCGCGGCGGTGACCACCCGGCCGGATCACCCGCCACCTCCGGTGGCGGCCACGAAAGGATCCCCGATCACTTCTTCCACAGTGGACAGTTCGCTGTTCAGCCACCCCATCGCCGAGGAGCCCCTGCCCGGCACGCTCACCACGCCCCAGGACGTCCGGTACGGCAGCCTGTTCCGCCAACCTGTGTACACCCCGGAGCAGCCGTCCGACGGCGCGCCCGGCCCGCAGCGCCGTTCCGGCACGCCGGCCCACGACCCGTCCGGCCGCCGCGCGCGCCGCTGACACCCGCCGCGAACCGCGGCTGCTCCGCCGTCTTCGAGCGTGCGGACCACGAACGGCCCCTCCGCGATCACCCGAAGCACCCCTTGCGCCGCGGACACCTCGTCCGTCATCGGCGGCAGGCACGCCGGCCACGAGGTGCGCCGAGGCCGGCCCGGCCCAGTTCGACGCGGGAATCCACCGCTGTGCGGAGATCGGGGAAGCTGTATCACCGCCGGAACCCGGCCGGTGGGTGACGCAGGACTGGACCACCCCTTAGATACCCCTGGGGTAGCTCCGGCGACCCGGCAGGCGGAGGTACGATCTGCCGATTCGCAGCTACTCCGAAAGGCCTGTCCGTTGACCGAATCACTAGCGCAGCGGGTGAAAACGATCCGCATCGTCAACGGCCTGCGCCATCCGCTCCTCGCCGTCATCGCGCGGTACCCGGCGGAGTTCCTGGTCCGGCCCGGCGGTGAGCTCGAAATCCGCGAGACGGCTCCTCGCGGCGGGTACGTCGAACTCACCCTCGACAACGAGGAACAGACCGGCCTGCGCATCGAAACCGGCGAGTCCGCCACGACCGAGGTCTTCCTCGACGGGGAGCCGCAGCCGCTGCCGTCCGTCGTCGTCGACGGCGTGGCCCGGGAGGCCTGGCCGGACCTCGACGCGGCCTTCGGCAGCATGCACGTCTTCGACACCCGATCGGGGCCGCGGACGGTCCGGCTCGAGGAGAAGAACGGCACCACGACGCTGGTGGGCGCCGGCCGCGAGCCGATCCGGTTCGCGGGCGTCGGGGTGAACGGCTACCCGCCGGAACTCATCATCGAGACCGACGGGCTGCGCATCCGCGGTTCCCACGGCTCGGCGCGCTGAAAGCGCTCTAACCTGGGCGGATGAGCGAACTGCCGGTGTCGTCCGGGCGCGTGGTCGTGCGGCGGTTCACCGCCGCCGACGCGGCAGCTTTCACCGCCTACCGCTCCGACCCCGAAGTCGCCCGGTACCAGGGGTGGGACGCGCCGGTGCCGGACGCGGAAGCCCGGCAGCTCGTGGCCGAGTTCGCGGCCGCCGAAGAGGGCGTGCCCGGCTGGTTCCAGTACGCCGTCGAGGTCGGCGGTGTACTCGTCGGGGACGTCGGCCTCTGCCTGGCGGACAACCGGATGCAGGCCGACCTCGGGTTCACCATCGCCCGCGCGCACCAGCGGCGCGGCTACGCGACCGAAGCCGTGCGGTGCGTGTTGGACCGGGTGTTCGCCGCGGGCGTGCGCCGGGTGTCCGCGGAGTGCGACGCGCGCAACACCGCGTCGGCGGGCCTGCTGGAGCGGCTCGGCTTCAGCCGGGAGGGCTTCCGCCGCCGGCACACGTGGCTCAAGGGCGAGTGGACCGACGACCTCCTGTTCGGCCTGCTCGCCGAGGACTGGACCGGCGCCGCCCCCGGGCCGGCGATCTTCGCCTGCCGGCCCAACCTGCTGGTGGCCGACGTCGTCGCCAGCCTCGGGTTCTACGCGGACGCGCTGGGCTTCGACGTCGGCTGGCGCTGGTCCGACCGCCGGGCCCGGTTCCTGCACGACGGCGAACCGCACGAACCGGGCACCGCACTGGTCGGCCGCGACCACGTCCAGCTCATGCTGACCCAGGTCCCGGGCGCGCACACGACCCGCCTGCACCTCGACGTCCACACGGCCGCCCAGGTCGACCGGCTGTTCCGGGAGTGGCGCGAGCGCGGCGTCGACATCGCGGAGCCGCCGTTCGTGCGGCCTTGGGGGATGTACGAAATGCGCCTGCACGATCCCGACGGGAACGTCCTGCGGGTCAGCTCGCCGCCCGCGTCCTGACGACCCGGGCCCCCTGGCCCCTGGCCCGAGTGTCTTGAATGAGTCATTCAGGACCTCCCACGACCTGAATGACTCATTCAGGACGCCGCTGTCGGCGGACGTGGGCTGCCGATGCGGTCGCTGCTCACCCAGGTCAGGCAGGGCTATCGGGCCGCCCCTTGACACCCACGCCCACCCATTCATACATTCGTCGTCACTTTGTATGATGGGAGTTGGTCCGCATGCGGCTCGGCAAGACCGCCGTCGTCCTCGGGGGCAGTGCCGCCGGGCTCTGCTCCGCCGGCGCGCTCGCGCCGTACTTCGACCAAGTGCTCGTGCTCGAACGCGATGAGCTCCCCGCCGGGGCCGAGCACCGCCGCGGGGTGCCGCAGAGCAAGCACCCGCACTTCCTGCTGAACTCCGGCCGCCGCGCCATCGGCGCGCTCTTCCCCGGCTTCGAGGCCGACCTCATCGCCGCCGGCGGGCTGCACCTCATGCCGTCCATGGACGCCGCCTACCTTGACGGGACCGGCTGGTCCGCCCGCAAGCGCAGCGCGATGACCATGGTCTACAGCTCACGTATCCTCATCGAACGCGTCCTGCGGGACAAAGTGCGCGAACTGCCCAACGTCACCGTCCGCGAAGGTGTCGTGGTCACCGGCCTGACCACCCGCGACGGCGGGATCACCGGCGTCGGCACCGACGGCGGCCACCTCGACGCCGACTTCGTCGTCGACGCCCTGGGTCGCGGCTCCTCGGTCGGCGGCTGGCTGGCGGCCGCCGGCTGGCCCGAGCCGGAGACGAAGACGCTCGACGCGAAGGTCACCTACACCTCGCGCTGGTACGACCTCCCCGCCCCGCGGCCCGCGTCCTGGTGGTGGCGGCACCTGGTGATCATGCCGACGCCGGAGAAGGGCGAGCACCCCGACGAGCACGACTACCTGGTCAACTTCTTCCCCGTCGAGGGCAACCGGGTCATCGCCTGCATGGGGTCGTGGGGCCTGCCGATGCCGCGCACCACCGACGCGTTCGTCGAGACGGCCCGCCGCGTGCGGACGCCGTTGTTCGCGGCCGCGATGGACCGGTGCGAGCCCACCTCGGAAGTCCACCTGACCCGCTCGACCGGCAACAAGTGGCGGCGCTACGACCGCCTGCGCACCCCGCCGAAGGGGCTGGCGTTCGTCGGCGACTCGATCTGCGCGTTCAACCCGTTCTACGCCCAGGGCATCAGCGCCGCCGCCGGTTCGGCGCTCCTGCTGCGCGAGCACCTGGCTCGGACAGCCAAAACCGACGCGAAGTTCTCCGCGAACTTCCTTGCCGCGCAACGCAAGCTGCTGAACGTCCCGTGGCGCCTGGCGATGGCCCGCGACCAGGGGTACGAGTGCGCGGAGGGCACCGAGAAGCCACCCGAGTGGAAGCGCCGGATCCTCGCCGCCGTCTCGGCTCCGGCGTTCAGCCTCATCGTCGGGGCCGCCCGGGAGGACGAAGTCGTCGACGAGCACTTCGCCAGGGTGTTCAACCTCGACGAGTCGCTGGGGGACATGCTGCGCAACCCGCGCGTGCTCGCCGGGCTCGTGCGCTACCGCGTCCGCGCCGCACTGGGCCGGCACCGGGTGCCGTTCGGCTTCGACGCCCAGGCCGAGCCGCCCGCCACGGACTATTCGACGGCGACCGCGCGATGAGCCCGGCGTGCGGGCCCGACGCCGAAGCCCTCACCCGCGGCCTCGGCTTCGACTGCCACGACGTCTCGCCGGTGGTCTCGGTCCGCTCCCCGGGGGACCTCGCCCACTGGACGATGCCGCTGCTCGAACTGCTCGTCGTCGGCGGTGCCGTCTTCGCGCTGGTGCACGCCGTCCGCCGGTACCGCGCGGGCGATCCGGTCAACCTGGCGCTGTGGTGGGCTTCGCTGGTCTACCTGTTCGTCACCGAGCCGCCGCTGTACTTCCCGGAGTGGTTCGGGCTCGACCGGCTGTACGGCTTCATCTTCGCCCACAACGAGTTCACCGTGCAGTTCATGGCGGATCGGCTGCCGCTCTACATCGTGGCGTTCTACCCGGCGTTCAGCCAGCTCGCCTACGAGCTGGTGCGGGCGCTCGGGATTTTCCGGGGCCGCGGGCCGCTCGCCGGGTCGGTGGCGGTCGCCTTCGTCTGCCAGGTGTTCTACGAGGTCTTCGACCAGCTCGGCCCCCACCTGAAGTGGTGGGCGTGGAACCCGGGCAACCGGATCGTCAACCAGCCGGCGCTGGCGTCGGTGCCGATGACCAGCATGCTGCTGTTCGCGTCCGTTTCGTTCGGTGCGCTGACCTGCCTGGTGGTGCGGCTGGCCGGCGGTCCGCGCCGCGGGTGGTCGCTGACCTGGCGCACCCTCGTGGCGGGGGTGCTCACGCCGCCGGCGATGGCGGTCGCCGGCATCCCGTCGAGCCTCTTCGACGGCCACGCAGCCGCGCAGGCCTGGATCCTCGGCGCCGAGCTGGCCCTGGTCTGGGTCGCGGGTGCCTGGATCATCGCGACGAGCCGGGCGGACCGCCCACCGCGGTCCGTCTTCGCGCGGGTCTATCCCGCCGTTTACCTCGGTGTGCTGGCGGTGTTCTGGCTCGCCGCGGACGGCGACGGCCCGGCCGGGAGCGTTCCGTACGTGCTCTCGTGCTTCGCCGCGGCCGGGCTCGTGCTGGTCGCGCTGTACCGGAACGAGCGGGCCCCTGCTCCCGGCTGACGCCGTCCGGGCGGGGAAGATGGGGCGCATGGGGCACCACGGCTGGCGGGGCAACCCACCCGGCACCGAAGACGAGGCACGCCGCCGGATCGTCGACGCGGCGACGGCGTGCCTCGACCGCGTCGGCCTCGCCAAGACCTCCCTGTCCGACGTCGCCGCCGAGGCCGGGGTGACGCGGCAGACCGTCTACCGCTACTTCCCGAGCCTCAACGACATCCTGCGTGCGGTCGCCCTGGCCGGCGTCGAGGAGTTCGCCGGGCGGATGGAACGCCACCTGACGGCGTTCGGCAGCGCGGTCGAGGTCGCCGTGGAATCGGTGCTGTTCGCGGTCCGGACGCTGCCCGGCGAGCCCCACCTGGGGCTGCTCCTGCAGGCGGGCGAAGCCGACTTCTTCACCGAAGGCGTGCTGTCGCCGATGGCTTTCTCCTACGGCGCAACGATTCTCCGGAACGTTCCGGTCGACTGGGCGTCCGCCGGCGTCACCACCGACGCGGACTTCGAGGGACTGGCCGAAATCCTGATGCGGCTCTTCCTGTCGTACCTGCGCTACCCCTCGGCGCTCACCGACGACGGGATCCGGGCGCTCGTCCGGCGGTGGATCGGACCGGCGTTGCGCGGGTGACGCCTCAGGCGTGGGCGGGCAGCGAGACGCCGGTGAGGCGCTCGGACTCGGTCCACAGCCGCTCGGCCACCGCCTTGTCCTGCGCGCGGCGCGGCGGCTTGGCGGTCTTCGCCGGGCCGACCAGTCCCCAGCGTGGGCCGTAGTAGCCGCCCGGCACCGCGTCCGGGCTCGTCGCCGCGTACAGCAGGGGTTCCGCGCCCTGCTCTACCCCTTGCGACGGCACGAGCTTGAAGGCCAGCGACGTGAGCGGGCCGGGGCCGCTGCCGTCCAGGCCCGGGCCCGAGGTCTGCAGGTTGGTGCGCGTGTAGCCGGGGTGCGCGGCGGTCGAGAGGAGCGGCCAGCCGCGCTCGGCCGCGAGGTCCGCCAGCCGCAGGGTCAGCATCAGGTCGGCCAGCTTCGACTGGGCGTAGGCGCGGTTCGGGCGGTACCCGCGTTCCCACTGCAGGTCGTCGAAGCCGATCCGGCCGGCGTTGGCCATGCCGCTGCTCATCGTCACCACCCGCGGGGCCGGCGCGGCGAGCAGCAGCGGCAGCAGGCGCACGGTCAGCGCGAACGGGCCGAGGTAGTTGCTGCCCATCTGCAGCTCGAAGCCGTCGGTGGTCTCGACGCGCTGGGGTGGGGTCATCACGCCGGCGTTGTTGACGAGCAGGTCGAGGGGCCGGCCGCCGGCGATCAGCCCGTCGGCGAACTCGCGGACCGAGGCGAGGTCGGCGAGGTCGATCCGCCGGACTTCGAGCCGGCCTCCGGGGTGCTCGGCGAGGATGTCGCGGCGGGCCTGCTCGCCCTTCCCGGGCGTGCGCACGGCGAGGATCACGTCCGCGCCCGCCGCGGCCAGCCGCTTGGCCGCCTCCTTGCCGGTTCCGCTGTTGGCGCCGGTCACGACGGCGAGCTTCCCGTGCTGGTCAGGGACCTGGTACATGGCACACCTCTCTAAGTACCGCTGGTACGTTACGACACCCACGATAACGTACCGGCGGTTCGTTGACAACGTACCAGGGGTACGTAAGATGGTGAGGTGAACTTCAAGCGCGCCCGGACCGACGAGCAGCGGGCCGAGCGGCGGCGCGCGATCCTGGCGACCGCCGACGAGATGCTGACCGAGATGCCGGTAGCCGAGCTGAGCTTCAACGAGCTGAGCCGCCGGGTCTGCCTGGCCAAGGCGAACATCGTCCGGTACGTCGAGTCGCGCGAGGCGGTCCTGCTCGAACTGCTCGACCGGCACGGGCGCGACTGGGTCGCCGAGCTGGCGGGTTCTCCGGTGGCGGAGGGCTCGCCGCGAGAGCGCGGCGACCGGCTGGCAGCGGTGCTGGCGGAATCGCTGGCGCGGCGGCCGGTGCTGTGCGACCTGATCAGCTCGCAGGCGGCGGTCCTGGAGCGCAACGTCTCCACCGAGGTGGCGCTCGAGCACAAGCGCGCGCTCCTGCGGGCCGTGGAGTCGCTGACCGCGGTGGTCCGCCGCCACCTGCCCGAGTTCGACGACCGGGCCGCGTACGAGCTGGTGTCGACGACGAGCCTGGTCACCGCGGCGGCGTGGCCGCACAGCCGGCCGTCGGAGGCGCTGAAGGCGGCTTACGCGCTGGACCCGGCGGTGGCGGCCACGCGGGTGGACTTCACGGAGTTGGTGGCCAGGACGCTGGAAGTGACGATCTCGGGCTTGCTGGCTCGCGAAGGATCGCGGCCGGCTGTCACCGGATGAGATCGGCGCACTACGGCTGAGCCACCTTGCGCACCGACGTCGTGTCGCAGGTCAGCGGTACGCCGTCGGGTGCGGTGGGGACGAGGGGCGGGACGACCGCGCCGTGCTCGTCCACCAGCACCGAATGCGGCTCGCCCGCTTCGAAGGCGTGCCGCTCACCCCACTGGCGCAGCGTCACGAGCACGGCGAACAGGTCCCGGCCCGCCTCGGTGAGCGCGTACTGCCGCCGCTTGCCCGACGGCGCCTCGACCTGGACGAGCAGGCCGTGCCCGGTGAGCTTGCGCAGCCGGTCGGTCAGGATGTTGCGGGCGATGCCCGTGCGCTGCTGGAAATCGGTGAACGAGCGGGCGCCGTCCATCGCGTCGCGGACGATCAGCAGGCTCCACCGGTCGCCGATCACGTCCGCCGCCCGCGCGACCGGGCAGGTCGGGTCCGTCCACATCGCGTCTCCCATGAGTTGCGTAATGAAACCATTCTCACTTACTCTCCGAAGAGTTGCAAATCGCAACTAAATGGAGGTGCGGTGGGAAGCGGGACGAGGCTGCTACTGGCCGTTGTGTGCGGGGCGGCGGTCGCCGGCGTGTACGCCGGGCAGCCGGTGCTGGGCCCGATGGGCGACGACCTGGGCGTGCCCCGGGACTCGGCCGGCTGGTTCGTGGCCGCAGGACAGCTCGGCTACCTCGCCGGGCTGGTGCTGCTGGTCCCGCTCGGCGACCGGTTCGACCGCCGTCGCCTGATCGCCGCCCACCTCGGTCTGGTGGCGGCCGGGCTGGCGGTCACCGCGGCCGCGCCGGTCGCCTGGGTGGCGTTCGGCGGCCTCACCGTCGCGGGGCTGTTCGCGGTGGTGGTGCAGACGACGGTCGCCTACGCCGCGTCGATCTCACCGCCCGCCGAGCGCGGGCGCACCCTCGGTGTCGTCACGTCCGGCGTGGTGGCCGGCATCCTCGGCGCCCGGGTGCTGACCGGCGCCCTGGCGGATCTGGGCGGCTGGCGCGGCAGCTACCTGGCGCTCGCCGTCCTCGCCGCCGTGCTTTCCGCGCTGTGCCTCGTGGCGCTGCCCGCGGACGCCCGGACCGGCAGCGAGTCCTACGGGCGCATCCTGCGGTCGCTGGCCGGGCTTCTCACCCGGCCGCTGTTCCTCAGCCGGGGCCTGATCGCCTTCTTCCTCTTCGCGTCCTTCGGCACCTTGTGGAGCGGGATGGCGCTGCCCCTGGCCGCCGAACCGTGGCACCTCGGCGAAACGCAGATCGGGCTGTTCGGCGTCGCCGGGCTCGCAGGCGCGCTCGGCGCGGCCCGGGCCGGTCGCTGGGGCGACGCGGGACACGCCGGCCGCGTCACGGGGATCGCGCTCGTGCTGCTGCTCGGGTCGTGGCTCGCCATCGGCCGGCTGGGTTCGTCGTTGCTGTTGCCGGGTTTCGGCGTGCTGGTGCTCGACTTCGCCGTCCAGGTCGTGCACGTGGCGAACCAGCACCGGCTGACGACGGCGTTCCCCGGCCGCACCAGCACGGTGATCGGCGGGTACATGGTCTTCTACTCCCTCGGCTCGGCGGCCGGGGCCGCCGCGACGACGGCGGTGTACGACGCGGCGGGCTGGCCGGGCTCGGCCGTCCTCGGCGCGGCCTCCGCCGGCGGCGCCCTGCTCACCTGGGTGGCAGCTCGAGGTGCTCGCGCAGGGTCGTGCCCGTGTACTCCGTCCGGTAGACGCCGCGGTCCTGCAGTTCCGGGACGAGCCGGTCGACGACGTCGTCCAGCGCGGCCGGGACGAGGTGCGGGCTGATGTTGAACCCGTCGACCGCCCGGGTCCGCACGTACCGCGCCCACTCGTCGGCGACCTGGCCCGGCGTGCCGACGAAACCGTGCTGGCGGGGCTGGACCTCGAGCACGAGCTGGTGGATCGACAGGTTCTTCGCCTCGGCCAGCTCGCGCCACCGGCGGATCCGGTCGAGCTTGCCGGTCCGCTCCTCGATCGCGATCGTCCCGCGCGACGGGTCCAGTTCGCCCTCGGCGGGCTCGACGTCCGGCAACGGGCCGTGCGGGTCGTAGGCCGACAGGTCCCGGCCCCAGTACTGCTCGAGGAACGCCACCGCGCGCTGCGGCGTGATCTGCCGGCGCCGGATGTCCTCGGCGCGCTCGGCGGCGCCGGCCGGGGTGTCGCCGAGGACGACGGTCGCCCCGGGCAGGATCCGCACCGCGTCGGCGGGACGGCCGTGGCGCGCCAGCCGCGCGCGCAGGTCCTCGGCGTACGCGAGCGCCTTGTCGTAGGCGGTGTTCGCGGAGAAGACGACGTCCGCGTACTTCGCCGCCAGTTCACGGCCGCCGGGGGAGTCGCCGGCCTGGAACAGCACCGGACGGCCCTGCGGGCTCGGCGGCACCGACGGTGTCGCGCGCAGGCTCACCAGGTCGGTGTGCCGGGCCACCAGCCCGGTGCCGGACCACAGCGCCAGCGCGGCCTCGACGAACTGCTCGGCCCGCTCGTAGCGCCGTTCGTGGGCCAGCCAGCCGCCGCGCCGGAAGTTGGCGCCGGTCCAGGCGTTGTCGGTGGTGACGACGTTCCAGCCCGCCCGGCCGCCGGACAGGTAGTCCAAAGAGGACAGCCGGCGGGCGAGGTCGGCCGGGAAGTTGTACGTCGTGTTCTGCGTGGCCACCAGCCCGATCCGGGTCGTGGCCGCGGCGAGCGCGCTCAGCTGGGTGATCGCGTCGGGGCGGCCGGCGACGTCGAGGGCGTGGATCCGGCCGCGGTTTTCCCGCACCCGCAGGCCTTCGCCGAGGAAGAAGGCGTCGAACAGGCCGCGTTCCAGGGTCCGCGCGACCGAAACGTAGGTCTCGATCTCCGTGTGCGGCGCGTTCGAGGCGTCGTCCCACAGGAACTGCGGGCCGACGCCAGTGTAGAACACGCCCAGGTGCAGCCGCGCGGTCATGCGGCACCTCCGGCGGCGAAGAGGCTTTCCGGGCGTGCGAGGCCGAGTGTGGTGCGCAGGGTGGCGCCCGGTTCCGGTGAGGCGAGCAAGCCTTCGGTGCGCAGCGCGGGCAGGACGTCCCGGAGCAACGCCGGCAAGTCGGTGGCGAGGTCGGCGGGGTGCAGCCGCACGCCGTCGACGCTCGTCGCCAGCCAGCCCAGCAGTTCGGTGAGCCCGGGCGCGGATCCGGTGTAGCGCAACCGATCGCCCGGCGGCCGCCGCCCGCCTTCCCCCAGCTGGACTTCGACTTCGGCGAAGACCAGCGGAGCGCCCGTGTCGCGGGCGTGCCGGGCGCGGCCGCGGACGTCGTCGAGGCCGGCCCCGCCGACGAGCACGACGTCCGGGCGGGCCGCTTCGGCGAGTGCGTCCGGCGCCAGGATCACCGGCCTGCCCTGTGGCGGCCGCGGGGTGATGAGCGGTCCCTTGATCGAGAACCGCGCGCCGGTGAAGTCGACGTGGTGCACCTTGTCCGGGTCGAGGTACCGCCCGGTCGCGACGTCCTTGATGACGGCGTCGTCGTCCCAGGAGTCCCACAGCCGCCGGACGACCTCGACGACGTCGGCGACTTCGTGGTGCAGCGCGTCCGGGTCGAGCCGGGACGCGCCGACGGTGGCCAGTGCCTCGGGCGAGCTGTCGGCGCCGACGATCCAGGCGGCGCGCCCGTGGGAGGCGTGGTCGAGGCTCGCCAGCTGCGCGGCCAGGTGGAACGGCTCGACGGTGGTGACGTGCGCCGTCGCGGCGAGCCCGACGCGGTCGGTGAGCGTCGAAACGTAGGCGGCGCGCGTGGTCGCGTCGAGCCGGGGGCCGCCGGCGGGGGCGTCGTCGAAGGTGACGAACGTGAAGCCGCCGCGTTCGGCCGCGGTGACGACATCGGCGAGCGCGCGGGGCGGGTCGCCGCCGTCGCCGATCTCCACCGCGACGTGCAGGCTGCGAGAAGTCATGGCTCCACAGCTATCCGGAGCACGGGTGGGCGCGCACCTGCTTTCAGGATGTGGACGGGCTGGGCCGCCGGCCGCGCGGCGCCGAGAATGGCCGGACGGCGGAAGGGGTGCACGATGAAGCGGATGGTTCGCGCTCTCGGGCGGGCGTTCACCGGCTTCGGCTGGGTGCTGGTGCCGCCGGTCCCGCCGTTCGAACCCGGGGTGGCCGTGCCCGTCCCGCGTCCGGTGGCGGACGTGCCGCGGGTGCCGCTGTCGCGGCGGGAACGCGAGGCGTTCCGGCGGATCGTCGCCGGGTCCGATTAGGACTCAGGACTCACGGCCCGAGCCCCGCGGCGTAGTCGAACAGCGTGACGCGGTCGGGCAGTTTCGTCTTCGTCATCAGGCTGGACACGTGCTTTTCCACGGTCTTCGGGGAAATCAGCAGGCGCCGGGCGATGTCGGTGTTGCCGAGGCGGTGGGCCAGCAACCGGAAGACGTCGTACTCGCGGACGGTCACCCCGGCGTCGCGCAGTTCGCGCGGGAGGCGGTGCAGGCCGGGCCGCCGTTGCCGCACGGGTTCCCCGGCCCGGCGCAGCAGGGTGCGGCAGGCCCCGGCGACGGCGGGGACGGCGGCGTCGTGGAAGTACTCCTCGGCGGCCCGCAGCCAGGGGACGGGTTCACCCCAGCCGTCGGCGAGGGCGGCTTCGGCGACGAGCCGGGCCCCGAGGTGCGCGGCCATCCGGTAGGGGTGGGCGGCTTCGCGTGCCTGTTTGGCGGCGGCTTCGGCGGCGGCGGTGTCCCCGTGCCGGCCGTGGGAGACGGCTTGCGCGAGGGCGGCGAATTGGCGGTTCCAGCGGAGCCGGCTCGCGGGAGTGCTTGCGGCGGCTTCGAGTTCTTCGGGGGTCAGGTCGCCGGCCAGGACGGCGAGGAGGAGGGCGAGGCCGTGGTGGCCGTTGAGGGGAGAGCCGGCGGTGGCGCGTTCGAGGTCCCGGCGCGCGCGGTCCCGGTCTTCTTCGAGGAGGGCGCAGAAGGGCTGGGCGAGGCCGAGGTGCTGCTCGCCGGAGGTGGCCCGGAGATCGGCGATGGCCTCGGTCATGGCGACGCGGTCGGCTTGATGGGCGGCGGAGATGGCGCGGATGACGGTGACGCGGCCGGCATCGGCTGTGGTCGCGTGGCCGGTCGCGCCGGCCGCGACTGCGCGATCGGCTTGGGCCGTGGTTCGGCGGTCGGGATCGGTTGCGCCGGGCGAGGCCTCGCGGTCGGCCCGGGTGGCGGCGCCTTGGCCGGTGATCTCCTCCGCCGCGCACCCGAGCCGCGGCGCCGCCTCCTGCGCCAACCCCGCCAACCGCTGCTCACCGGCGCGGTACTCCCCACCGAGCACCAGCCCGTGCAGCACGATCGCCAGCTCGGCCGCTCGGGCCGCGGCGACCGAGCCGGCTCGTGCAGCGTGCTGCCGGGCCAGCACCAGCCCGCCCGTGTCCCCGTCCGTCAACGCGAAGTGCTCACCCAGCCGCAGCAACACCTGCGTGCGCCACAACGGCATCCGGTGGGACTCGGTCAGCGAGTGGGCCCGCTCCAGCAACCGCCGCGCCTCCTCCGGGTCCCGCCACCGCACCAGAACGCCCAGCGCGAGCAGTGCCTGGCACGTCACGACCGGGTCGTCGCCCTGTTCGAGCGCCGCCCTGGCGAGGCGCTCGGCTTCGCCGGCCCGGTCCGGCTCCTCCGACGACAGCAACGCCTGGACCGCGTCGACCGCCGCGCGCTGGCGGTCCGACCGGGTGCGCGTGCGGGCCGCCGTCACCTGGGCGAGCGCGTCCGCGGGCCGGCCGGCCGAGTGCGCCGCCCACGCCAGCCGAGCGTGCAGGACCGCCGCCCGGTCGAACAACCCCACCTCGGAAAACCGGTCCGCCAACGCGAACGCCCGGTCGATCCGCCCGGTCTCGCCGAGCGCGAAGATCAGCGACTCCAAGACCGCGCCGCGCAGGTCGGGGCTGTCGGTCAGCAGCGCGTCCGCGCGCACGAGCAAGTCCACCGCCGCGCCGGCCTCCGCCGTTTCCAAGGCCCGGCGGCCCGCGTCGGCGAACAGCCGGCCGGCCGCCGCTCGGTCGCCCGCCAGCCGACGCAGCTCGGCCACCCGCGCGCACCAATCGCCGGGCAGGCCGGGGTGCAGCAGCTCGACGGCGTCCGCGGCCAGCCGGGCCAGCTCCGCCCGCCGCGCCGGGCCCAGCTGCGCCAGCACCGCTTCGGCCGTCAACGGGTGCCCGAACGTGTACCAGCCGAGCGCCGCCGGGTCCGGCTCGACGAGCCGCGCGTCGACGGCCGCGTCGAGGAACGCCGCCACCGTCCGGTCGTCGGCACCCGCGGCCCGCTGCACCACCGGCGCGGCGAAGCGCGGGCCGAGGACCGCCGCCACGGCCAGCAGGCCGGCGCCTTCCGGCCCGAGCCGCGCCATCCGCGTGGCGACGCTCCCCGCCAGCGCCGCCGGCACGGTGCCGGTGTCCGCGAGGTACCAGCCACCGGCACGTTCGGTCAGCAACCCGTCGCCGACCAGCTCGTGCAGCAGTTCTTCGACCAGGAACGGGATCCCGGTGCTGAGCCGCCACAGGTGGGCGGCGGTCTCGGCCGGCACCCGCGCGCGGTCCGCCCCGAGGCACGCCGCGACGACGTCGTGCACGGCGCCGGGGCCGAGCCGCGGCAACGTGCGCAGGACGCAGGCGCCGCGCCGGGCGGCGGACCGGGCGATGTCGCGGGCGGCCGAGGGGTCCTCGCGGATCGTCCCGATCAGCAGCACCCGCGCGGACTCCAGGTTGCCGACCAGGTACTCCAGCACGAACAGCGTCTCCGCGTCGGCGTCGTGCAGGTCGTCGAGGACGAGCACGCAGCCACCGGCCCGGCCGACCACGGCCAGCAGCCGCAGCACCGCCTCGGCGACGACCAGCAGGGGCGGGTCCGCCTCCGGGCCACTCCGCCAGTCGGGGACGAGCACGCCCAACGCCGGCAGGTACGGCCCGAGCTCGCCGACGTCGACCGGCTCGGCGTCCCGCGTCAGCGAGAACAGCGCCTCGGCCAGCGGCCGGAACGGCACCACCGGGCCGATCGAGCTGCCCTGCCCGCGCAACACGCGGGCACCGCGGCCGGCCGCCCGGGCCGCCGCCTCGCGCGCGAGGCGGGACTTGCCGATCCCGCTCTCGCCGGCGAGGAAGACCGCGCCGCCCCGGCCGGCCAGCGCGTCGTCGAAGGCCGTGGCCAGCTCACGCAGCTCCGCGTCCCGGCCGACCAGCTCCGGCGACCGGATCAGCATGCGCGGTCGAAGACCGCGAAAAAGGAATAATCGTATTCAGACATCGAATTGAGCCCCCAGCTCCGGCGCCCCTCCGGACGACCAGTTCTTGGATACACGACGAGTGCCGCAACGCCAACCGGGACCGAATGCTGGAATTCACCGCGGCGATACCGGAACGCCTTTACCGGACGGCCTGGGGCGGGTTCCCCCAGGTTTCCCCGACGGGCGGCAGGCGGGGCGGAACGCTCGAATCGTCCGTTCGGTGGTTGACACGCCCCGGGCGCCCGCGCGTCCCACCGGGGCACCGTGACCCCGGCCGCACAAGTGGTCCAGGCCACCGTCCCGACGTCGGGATTCGCCCTGCTCGCGGGGAAAACGCGAGGTCCGCGGAAAAGGTGGGGGAGCGGCCCCCATGGCGCGGCGGCACCCGGCATGGGCAGACTGGCGAACGCCACGGCTGGGGTGAAGTGAACCGGGGCACTGGGGTACCACCGCGAAATCCGGGTGCGGAGCGATCCGCGCCGGGCTTCGGCGTGAACACGTTCCGGCGGTGCGTCCCAAAGCCCGAACCTTCGGGCATTCCGGTCTTGAACTCAGGGGTGCCGCCGCGAATGCGGTGGCCCGGCAGAATGCGGGGAAACAAGTGGGTGCGAACGGAATCACCCGGGTCGGCGTGGTCGGCTCGGGCACGATGGGCGCGGGGATCGCCGAGCTCTGCGCGACCCGGGGGCTCGACGTCCGGCTGGCGGTGTCGCGGGAGTCGTCGCTCACCTCGGCGCCGCGGAAGATCGCGGCGTCGCTCGGCCGCCGCGTCGACAAGGGCAAGCTGACGCCCGCCGAGCGCGATGCCGCGCTGGCCCGGATCAGCGTCGGCACCGACCTCGCCGAGCTCGGCGACCGGCAGCTCGTCATCGAGGCGATCCCCGAAGACGAGCAGCTCAAGCTCGGCCTCTTCGCCACCCTGGACAAGATCGCCGGCGACGACACCATCCTGGCCAGCACCACCTCGGCGATCGCCATCACCCGGCTCGCCGCGGCGACGAGCCGGCCCGGACGCGTGCTGGGCCTGCACTTCTTCAACCCCGTCACGGCGATGCGGCTCGTCGAGGTCGTCCCCGCGCTGCCGACGGCCCCGGAGGTGACCGAGCGCGTCACCGCGTTCGCCGAGCACACCCTCGACCGGCAGCCGATCACCGTCGCCGACCAGAGCGGCTTCGTCGTCAACGCCCTGCTGATCCCGTACCTGCTCGCCGCGATCCGCATGGTCGACACCGGCTACTGCCCGGCCGAAGACGTCGACCGCGCCATGGAACTGGGCTGCGCGCACCCGATGGGCCCGCTGCGGCTGGCCGACCTGATCGGCCTCGACGTCGTCGCCGCCATCGCCGCCGCGCTGCACGACGAGTTCAAGCAGCCCCTCTACGCCGCCCCACCGTCGCTGTCCCGGCTCGTGGAAGCCGGCCACCTCGGCCGCAAGACCGGCCGCGGCTTCCACACGTACTGAAGGAGAAACCGTGCACTCGTTCCTGAACATCAAGAAGTCCGCCCGGATCAGCGACGACTTCTGGGACGTCACCGACAAGGCCGGGCTGTTCGACGTCGTCGTGGCCGGCCTCGGCGACGGCCGCCACCGCGCCCTCGACGACGGCCACGAGTTCGTCAACATGTCGTCCTACTCCTACCTCGGCCTCGACACGCACCCGAAGCTGGTGCGAGCGGCGGCCGACGCCGTCCTCGCCGAAGGCGCGTTGAACACCTCGACGTCCCGGATGCGGGTGCGCTTCGGTGCCCTGCGGGACGCCGAAGCGGCGCTGTCCGAGCTGTTCGACGTCGAAGCCGTGACGCTCAATTCGTGCGCCGCCGCCGCGTGGGCGGCCCTGCCGCTGGTCGCGTCCGGGATCTTCACCGAAGGCGAGCCGCCGCTGATGGTGTTCGACAAGAACGCGCACTTCTGCCTCAACGCGATGAAGCCGAGCGTCGCCGACGAGACCGAGGTCGCGGTGGTGCCGCACAACGACGTCGAAGCGCTCGAAGCGTTGTGCAAGCAGCACAAGCGGGTCGCCTACGTCGCCGACGGCGTCTACAGCACCGGCGGGCAGGCGCCGGTGAAGGAACTCCTCGCCCTGCAGGAGAAGTACGGCTTGTTCCTCGTCTTCGACGAAGCCCACGGCATCTCCACGGTCGGCCACCGCGGCCGCGGTGTCGTGCTGGAGGAGCTCGGGCAGATCAACGACCGGACGATCATCATCACCTCGCTCAACAAGGGGTTCGGCGCGTCCGGCGGCGCGATCTTCCTCGGCAAGCGGGGCTCGCAGTGGCGGCTGGACACCGCGCAGCGCAACGGCGGCCCGCTGATGTGGTCGCAGCGGATCAACACCGCGGGCCTCGGCGGCCTGCTCGCGTCCGCGGAGCTGCACCGCACCGACGAGCTGACCGCGCTGCAGCAGCGGCTGCAGGACAACATCGCGCTCTTCGACCGCCTCGTGGAGACCGGCGAACGCGGCGACGGACTGCCGATCCGGTTCGTGCGGGTGGGGTCGGAGGACGCGACCGTCCGGCTCGCGCAGGACCTCTTCCGCAACGGGTTCTACGTCTCGCCGATCTTCTTCCCGATCATCGGCCGCGGCAAGGCGGGCCTCCGGATCATGCTTCGCGCCAGCATGACCACGGCCGAGATCGAGCGGTTCGCCGCGCTGCTGGGCACGCTGGGGGACGCGTGACGGCGCTGCGTTCCCACGTCGACGTCGCCTCGGCGGGGTTCCGCCGCAACGCCGAGGACTTCGAGGTCAACCGTGAGGTGATCGCCCGGGCGCGAGCCGCGGCGCTGGCCGGCGGCAGCGAGAAAGCGCACCGCAAGCACGCCGGACGCGGCAAGCTGACCGCCCGGCAGCGCATCGCGCGGCTCCTGGACCCCGGGACGCCGCTGCTGGAGATCGGGCAGCTCGCCGCGCACGACGTCTACGACGAGCCGGTTCCCTCGGCCGCGCTCGTCGTGGGCGTCGGGATCGTCGCCGGCCGGCCGTTCATGGTGTTCGCCAACGACGCCACCGTGAAAGGCGGGACCTACTTCCCGCTCGGCGTCCGGAAACACCTGCGCGGGCAGAAGATCGCCCGGGAGAACGGCCTGGGCTGCATTTACCTCGTCGACTCGGGCGGGGTGTTCCTGCCGTTGCAGGAGGACCTCTTCCCCGACGAGGACCACCTCGGCCGGATCTTCCGCAACATCGCGGAGATGTCGGCCGAAGGGCTGCCGCAGCTGGCCGCCGTGATGGGCTCGTGCACCGCCGGTGGGGCGTACATCCCGGCGATGTGCGACGAGACGGTGATGGTCCGCGGCACCGGCACGGTGTTCCTCGGCGGCCCGCAGCTGGTGCGCGCGGCGACCGGCGAGGTCGTCGACGCCGAAACGCTCGGCGGCGCCGACCTGCACACCCGCGTCACCGGGGTCGCCGACCACCTCGCCGAGACCGACGACCACGCCCTGGCCATCCTGCGCGACCTCGCCGCGCGCAGCACCCGGCCACCACTGTCCCCGCCGCCGCGGGCACCCAGGCCGCCGAAGTACGACCCCGCCGAGCTGCCGGGCGTGGTCAGCGCCGGGCTCAAGGAGCACATCCCGGCGCGGGAGGTCCTCGCGCGGCTGCTGGACGACAGCGAGTTCACCGAGTACCGCGCCCGGTTCGGCCCGACGGTCGTCTGCGGTACCGGGCACGTCGGCGGCTACCCGGTCGGTGTGCTGATCAACGACGGCGTGCTGTTCTCCGAGAGCGCGCAGAAGGCCGCGAACTTCATCGAGGTCTGTGCGCAGCGGGACATCCCGCTGCTGTTCCTGCACAACATCAACGGGTTCATGGTCGGCGCCGAGTACGAGGCAGGCGGGATCACCAAGCACGGCGCCAAGCTCGTCAACGCCGTGTCGTGCGCGAAGGTGCCGAAGTTCAGCCTGGTGATCGGCGGCAGCTACGGCGCGGGCAACTTCGCCATGTGCGGCCGGTCGATGGGGTCGCAGCTGATGGCGATGTGGCCGAGCGCCCGGTCCACTGTGGTCGGTGCGGAGCAGACGGCCAAGGTGATGACGCTGATCCGCGGTGACCAGCTCGCCAAGGAGGGCCGCGAGCTGACGCCGGAGGAAGAGGCGGAGATCCGCGAGCCGATCCTCGCCGCCTACGAACGGCAGGCGCAGCCGTTGTACTACGCGGCCCGGCTGTGGGTCGACGCCGTCGTCGACCCGGTCGAGACGCGGGACTGGCTCGCGCTGTGCCTGGCCATGGCCGCCGACGCGCCGAAGCGGGAGACCCGCTTCGGGGTCTTCAGGATGTGAGGGACGATGCCGAAACGCGTGCTCATCGCCAACCGCGGGGAGATCGCCCGCCGGATCGCGCGCACCTGCCGCCGGCTGGACGTCGACTACGTGGCCGTGCACTCCGCCGCGGACGCCGGGGCGGCCCACCTGGCCGGCGCCGTCGACACCGTCCACATCGGACCGGCTGCGGCCCGGGAGAGCTACCTCGACATCGACGCCGTCGTCGACGCGGCCTTGCGCACCGACTGCGACGCCGTCCACCCCGGTTACGGTTTCCTGTCGGAGAACCCGGAGTTCGCCGCCCGCGTCACCGAGGCCGGACTGGTCTACATCGGACCGGACGCGGCCACCATCGAGGAGATGGGGGACAAGGCCCGCGCCCGGGAGCTGATGGCCGCGGCCGGGGTCCCGGTGCTGCCGGGCTCCGCGCACGCGACCGAGTCGGCAGGCGTCCTGCTCGCCGACGCGCGCCGGATCGGGTACCCGGTGATCCTCAAACCGGTCGCCGGGGGCGGCGGCAAGGGGATGCGGGTGGTCCACGCCGAGGCCGAGCTGCCCGAGGCGGTGGCCGAAGCCGTCCGCCTGGGCCGGGCCGGGTTCGGCGACGGACGGCTGCTGGCCGAACGGTACGTCGCGGCGCCGCGGCACCTCGAGGTGCAGGTCTTCGGCGACCGCCAGGGCACCGTCGTCCACCTCTTCGAGCGCGAGTGCTCGCTGCAGCGGCGGCACCAGAAGATCGTCGAGGAGGCGCCGGCACCGCACCTGCCGCCCACGACCCGCCGAGCCCTCCTGGACGCGGCGGTGCGCGGCGCCACCGCGCTCGGCTACGTCGGCGCGGGCACGTTCGAGTTCATCCTGGACGGCGACGGCCGGTTCTTCTTCCTGGAGGTCAACACCCGGCTGCAGGTCGAGCACCCGGTCACCGAGGAGATCACCGGGCTCGACCTCGTCGAGTGGCAGCTGCGGATCGCCGACGGCGAGCCGATCCCGCTGCCGCAGTGGCAGATCCGCGCCACCGGGCACGCGATCGAATGCCGCGTCTACGCCGAGGACCCCGCGCACGGCTTCCGGCCGGCACCGGGGCGCGCCGAGGTCGTCCGGTGGCCGCGGGACGTCCGCGTCGAGGCCGCGTTCGACGACTCCGGCACGGTGCCGGGGTTCTACGACCCGATGGTCGCGAAGCTCGTCGCGGCCGGACCCGACCGGCCGGCGGCGCTCGCCCGCCTGCGCACGGCGATCGAGGACACCACGCTCGTCGGCCTGACCACGAACCTCGGCTTCCTCGGCGAGCTGCTGGCCGAGCCGCGGGTCGTCGAGGGCCGGGTCGACACCCACCTCGTCGACGGCGTCACCGCCCGCCCCGCGACCCACGACCGCGACGGGCAGGCCCTGGCGTGCGCGGCGGCCATGGCGGTGCCGGAACGGACCGCCGCGGCTTCGCCGTGGACCGGGACGATCGGGGCCTTCGACCGCGCCGCGCTCGACCCGGACGCCCCGCTCGGCCGGCTCGTCCTGCGCCTCGACGGCCGCGACCGCGAAGTCCGGCTGCTGGCCCGCGACCGGGCCGGGCTGCACGTCGAAGCCGACGGCCGCCGCGTCACGGTGCTGGCCGAGCCCGCGGCGGACGGCCTGGTCCACGGCACCGTGGGATCCACCCGCTGGACGGGTTTGCCCACCTCGGACGGCTACGAGATCGTCATCGGCGGCCACCGCGCCGCGCTGTCGCGACCGACGTTCGACGAAGGCGGCGGGGAGGCCTCGGACGGCGCGGTGCGCACGCCGATGCCCGGCGCGGTCGTCGGCGTGGCCTGCGAACCGGGCGGCCGGGTCGAAGCGGGGGAGCTGCTGGTGGTCGTCGAGGCGATGAAGATGGAGAACCGCATCGTCGCGCCCTTCGCCGGGACCGTCGACCGGCTTTCCTGCGCCCCGGGCGACCTCGTCGCCGCCGACCAGGTCCTCGTCACCCTCACCCCCTGAAGGAGAAACCATGTCCGATGAACCCACCCTGCTGTTCGTCGGCGGCGCCCGGCCGCTGAGCTTCAGCCTCGACATGGCCACGGAGGCCCTGACTCAGGCCGCGGCCCGCGGCATCCGGGTGCACGTCACCAACACCGCCGAGATCCTGGCCGCGACCGAGGACGTCGTCGCCAAGGCCGCCGAAGTGTCCACAGTGGACGTGCTGCGGCCCGGCGAGTCCGCGGCCTGGGCCCGCGACCGGAGTTTCGACGCCGTGTATGCGCTCCAGGAGCTGGCCCAGGTGGCCGTCGCCGAGACGGCCGAGGCGGTCGGCGCCCCGGGAAACCCGCCCGAGGCCGTGCACCGCGTCCGGACCAAGGACGCCTGCCGCGAAGCCCTGGCCGCGGCCGGGTTCCCGCAGCCGGTCGTCCGGCTGTGCGCGGAGGAAGCCGAAGCCGAGGCCTTCCTGCGCGAGCACGCCGGGCCGTGGATCGTCAAGCCACGCGACGCCATGGGCAGCACCGGCGTCAGCCTGGTGACCGAGGCCGGGCAGCTGCCCGCGGCGATCGCGCTGCTGCCGGACGCGAACCCGTTCCTGGTCGAGCAGTTCGTCGACGGGCCGGAGTTCAGCGTCGAAGGCGTCTTCCTCGGGGGCGAGCCGAAGATCCTCGCGATCACGGCCAAGGAGAAGGTGCCACCGCCGTTCTTCGTCGAGACCGGGCACGTGCTGCCCGCGCCGCTGCCGGACACCCGGCGGCGGGAGATCGAGGAGCAGGTGTCGAGCGCGCTGCGGACGCTGGGCCTGCGCGTCGGCGGCTTCCACGTCGAGCTGTGGCTCACCCCGGCCGGCGTCGTGCTCGGCGAGGTGCACGGCCGCTTCGGCGGCGACTGGATCCACCGCATGCTCGCCCACGCCATCCCCGGCCTCGAGCTGTACGGCCTGGTCTTCGACGACATGCTCGGCCGCCCGCTCCCCGACGTGCCCCTGGAACCGACCCGCGGCGCGGCCGTCCGGTACTTCACGCCGCCGCCGGGCCGGCTCGCCGCCATCGAAGGCTGGGACGACGTGCTCGCGCACCCCGCCGTCCTGTACGCGGAACTGGGCGTGCAACCCGGCGACGAAATCAAGCCCCTGCACCGCTCCGGCGACCGCGTCGGACTGGTCGTCGTCGGCGCCGACACGCCCGAAGCGGCGAGCGCGCTGGCCGCCGATCTCGTGGGCTCGGTGAAGTTCGTCCCCGCCTCCGAACCCGATCGCCTGCCGGGCCTGTGGGCCCTGCGTTGAACCTCGAGGAAGACACCGCCGACATGACCGACATCGGAATTCTCAGCACCGGCTCCTACCTGCCCGACCGCGTCGTCATTAACGCCGAGATCGCCCCGGCGGCCGGCGTCGACGCGGCGTGGATCGAACGCAAGACCGGCATCCGCGAACGGCGGCACGCCGAACCCGGCCAGGCCACGTCCAACCTCGCGGCGATCGCGGCCGACCGCGCCCTGCTCGCGGCCGGCCTGAGCCCGGACGACGTCGACCACGTCGTCGTCGCCACCTCCACCCCGGACCACCCGCAGCCGGCCACGGCCAGCCTCGTCCAGCACCTGATCGGCGCCCGGTCGGCTTCGGCGGTCGACGTCAACGCCGTGTGCAGCGGGTTCGTCTACGCCCTCGCGATGGCCCGCGGTCTCGTGCGGGACGGCGGCCACGCCTTGGTGATCGGCGCCGACATCTACTCCCGCATCCTGGACGTGCGTGACCGCCGGACCGCGATCCTGTTCGGTGACGGGGCGGGGGCGGTCGTGCTCGGCCCCGTACCGGCGGGAGGGGGCGTCATCGGCACGCGGCTGCGCGGACACGGTGACGAGCACCGCCTCATCGGCGTGCGCGCGGGCGGCAGCCGGGTTCCCGCGTCGGTGCGCTCGGTGCTGGACGGCGAGCACTTCTTCCGGATGGACGGCCGCGGTGTGCGCGACTTCGTCACCGGGCACGTGCCTTCGGCGATCGCCCAAACCGTTCGCGAGAGCGGGCTTTCCGCCGCCGCGGTCGACCACCTAGTGCCGCACCAGGCCAACGGCGTCATGCTGCGCGAACTGGGGGAGACCCTGGACCTGCCCAACGCGGCGCTGCACCTGACCGTCGACCGGTACGCGAACACGGGCGCGGCGTCCGTCCCGATCACGCTCGACGCCGCCCACCGCGCCGGCGCCCTCGACGTCGGCGACGTCGTGCTGCTGGCCGCGTTCGGCGGCGGCATGAACCTCGGCGTCACCCTCTGCCGCTGGACCGCGACCCCGCCGCGCGGCGACCTCGACGTCCGGCAGCAGGCCGGCGCCCTGTCCCACCGCTGAGAAAGGTCTCCCATGCCCGCGCTCCTTCCCCGCGGCGGCCCGCCCCGGCTCCTCGCGGTGGTGACCCTGGTCACGATGACCGGCTACGGCGTCTACCTGACCGCCGGCGTCCTGTACTTCACCCGCGTCGTCCAGCTGCCCGCCGGTCAGGTCGGGCTCGGGCTGACGGTCGCCGGCGCGGTGTCGCTGTCGGCGGGGATCCCGTTCGGGCACCTCGCCGACCGCCACGGCGCCCGCACGGTGTACGCGCTGACCCTCGTGCTCGGCGCCGTCTCGATGGCGGGACTGTGCCTGGCGCAAGGGTTCTGGTCGTTCGTGGTGTTCGCGAGCCTCGGCGCGGCGGCCCAGACGGCCGGGCCGGCGGCGCGCAGCCCGCTGGTCCAGGAGTACGGCGGCGACCGGCCGGCGGAGTTCCGCGGCTACCTCCGCTCGGTGACGAACCTGGGCATCGCGCTCGGCGCGCTGCTGGCCGGCTGGGGCGTCGCGGCCGACACGAGGTACGCGTACCTGCTGCTGATCGCGGGCAGCGCGGTGTCCTACGCGGCGAGCACGGCGATCGTGCTGTTCCTCCCGGCGGTCCCGCCGAAACCGGCCGGCACGGGCCCGCGCTGGGTGGCCCTGCGCGACCGGCCGTACCTGGTGCTGACGCTGCTGGACGGCGTGATGGCGATCCAGTACCGGGTGCTGACGGCGGCGGTCCCGCTGTGGCTGGTCGCCCGCACGACGGCACCGAACTGGACGGTCTCCGGCGTGATGGTGGTCAACACGGTGATCGTGGTGTTCTGCCAGGTCCGCGCGAGCCGCCGCATCGACACGACGAAGGCGGGAGCGCTGGCGTTCCGCCGCGCCGGGTTCGCGTTCTTCGCGGCGTGCGTGGCGATCGCGGCGATGGCGGGCGCGCCGACGTGGCTGGCGCTGGTGCTGCTGCTGGCGGCGGTGGTGGTCCACACGGTGGGCGAGATCTGGCAGGCGGCGGGCGGGTTCGAGCTGTCGTTCACGCTGGCGCCGCCGCACGCGGTCGGGCAGTACCAGGGGCTCTTCGGGATGGGGCTCGGGTTGGGCGTCACGCTCGGGCCGGCGGTGCTGATCGCGCTGTGCATCACGTGGGGGACGCCGGGTTGGTGGGTGGTCGGCGGTCTGTTCGCGGTGACGGGCTTGGCGGTGCCGGCGGTGGTGCGGTGGGCGGAGCGGGAGCGGATTCGAGTGGGTGCGGAGCTTTCGACCCGGTAGCCGAGGCCGCCGAGGTTGATTGTCTTTCGGCTGCCGGAAAAAGCGAATCCGCCCGCCCGGTGGAACGGCTTGACGGCGTCGCCGGGGCGCCGGTGTACTCACCGATCATGAACGGCGGTCCTCCGCCGGACGATCCCCGCCCGATCAGCCCCGCACCGGGGCTGCTTCGGCATGCCCTTGCAGCGAAAGGAAAAGCCCGTGACGACCACCGAGGACTGGATCGCGACCGCGCGGGACGTCGCCGCGAAGCTCGCCGTCGACGCCGTCGAGCGTGACCGCGCCAATATCACGCCGTTCGAGGAGATCCGGCTGCTCAAGGAAGCCGGCCTGGTGACCCTGCTCGGTCCGCCCGAGCACGGCGGGGGCGGGCAGACCTGGGAGACCGCCTACCGCGTCACCCGCGAGATCGCCCGCGCCGACGGCTCGATCGGGCAGCTGCTCGGCTACCACTACCTCTGGGCGTGGGCCGCGCGGCTCGTCGCGACCGACGAGCAGATCGCCGCCGTCGAAGAGCTCTACACCACCGGCAACTTCTTCTTCGGCGGCGCGGTCAACCCGCGCGACTCCGACCTGACCATCACCGAGGACGGCGACGATCTCGTCTACAACGGACACAAGTCGTTCTCGACCGGGAGCAAGGTCTCCGACCTGACCGTCCTCGAAGGCGTCCTCGCGGGTACCGAGCAGCACATCTTCGCGATCGTGCCGTCGGCTCAGGAGGGCATCGTCTTCCACGACGACTGGGACAACATCGGCCAGCGGCTCACCGAATCCGGCAGCGTGACGATCACCGACGTGCGCGTGCCGTGGGCGAGCGCCGCCGGCTACGTCGACCGCGAGTTCCGCCCGCTCACCTACAACACGCTGAACGTTCCCGCGATCCAGCTGGTGTTCACCAACTTCTACCTCGGCATCGCGCAAGGCGCCCTCGACGCGGGCCTGGCCTACACGCGCGAGCGCACCCGCCCGTGGCCGTACGGCGGTGACGACAAGGAAGCCGCCACGGACGAGTGGTACATCCTCGACGGCTACGGCGATCTGCAGGCGAAGCTGTGGGCGGCGGAGGCACTGACCGACAAGGCGGGCGCGGCGATTTCCCGGGTGCTGCACGCGCCGCGCGAGGACCTGACGCCGGAGGCACGCGGCGAACTGGCCGTCCTGATCGCGGCGGCCAAGCAGCGCGTGATCGAGACGGGCCTGGAAATCGGGACGAAGATCTTCGAGCTGACCGGCGCCCGCGCGAGCGCGTCGAAGCACGGCCTGGACCGGTTCTGGCGCAACCTGCGCACGCATTCGCTGCACGACCCGGTGGCGTACAAGCGCCGCGAGGTCGGTGTCTACGCGCTGCGCGGCGAACTGCCGGAGCCGACCTGGTACACCTGAGCCCACCCCGGGCGCTCGAGGCCGTGCCGCCGGCGGTCTCGAGCGCCCGTGCCCGCAGGCGCCTACCCGCGCTGACCTCCGCGCCCGCGGCTCCCGAACCGTCCGCATGGTGCGAACAAACCGGGACAAGCCAGACCAATCACCCGCGAGCGCGTTACTTCCCGTCCACATGATGAGACGGTTGAATGATCACCGAGGCACCTCCATAGAGTTCCCGATCGTCACTCGATCGGCTGAACTTCGACTCCTGAAGGTGCTGTGTCCGCCCCCTCCCTTCCGCCGCTCGCGGCGCGCTCCTTGCCCGCCGCGGTGTGGCGTGCCGTCCGGACCGGGCGGTGGACGCCGGTCTGCGCGGTGCTGATCGTCGTCATCCTGCTGCTCGCCGCCGGTGCCGACCTGTTCGTCCTGGCCGAGGGGCAGAGCCTCACCCCGGACATCGGCACCCTCGGCCCGACCGGGCTGCCCGCGGGCGCGCTCGGCGGGGTGAGCGCGGCCCACTGGTTCGGCGTCGAGCCCCTCACCGGCGTCGACCTCTTCGCGCTCGTCGCCCACGGCGCCCGGACGTCGCTGCTCGTCGGGCTGGGTGCCACCGTGCTGGGGACCGTGCTCGGCGTCGTGATCGGGGTCAGCGCCGGCTACCTCGGCGGCTGGTGGGACCGGCTGGTCACCTGGACCGCCGACGTCATCCTCGGCTTCCCTTACCTGATCTTCATGATCGCGCTCGGCGCCGTCCTGCCGGTGGACTTCCCCCGGCAGATCACGCTCGTCGTCGTGCTCGGGCTCTTCGGCTGGCCGCGCATCGCGCGCATCGTGCGGGCCCAGACCCTGACGCTCGCGAAGCGGGACTTCGTCGCCGCGGCCCGGGTCGTCGGCGGCGGGCCGTGGCACGTCTTCACCAAGGAGCTCCTGCCGAACCTCTGGGCGCCGATCATCGTCGTCGCCAGCCTGTCCATCCCGTCGATGATCGGCAACGAAGCCGCGCTGTCGTTCCTCGGCGTCGGTGTGCTTCCGCCGACTCCCAGCTGGGGCCGCACCATCAGCGCCGCCATCGACTTCTTCGAGACGGACCCCATGTACCTGGTCTTCCCCGGCGCGATGCTGTTCCTCATCACGCTGGCGTTCAACGTCGTCGGCGACGCGATCCGCGACGCGCTCGACCCGCGGTCCGGGGGTGCCGCCTGATGCGCACCGCCCGGTTCGTGGCCACCCGCTTCGCCGGGATGCTGCTGGTCCTGTTCGTCGTCGCCTTCGTGACGTTCGTGGTGTTCTACGTCCTGCCCGCCGACCCGGCGCGGATGGCCTGCGGCCGCCCGTGCTCACCCGAGGGCCTGCAGCTGGCGCGGGAGTTCATGGGCTACGACGTCCCGTGGTACCAGCAGTTCTTCGACTTCCTCGGCGGCATCTTCGGCGGCCGCACGTTCGGTACCGGCGCCGCGGCGGTCCACTGCACCGCGCCGTGCTTCGGCTGGGACTTCCAGAACAACGTCGACGTGCTCAGCGAGATCGGCGACCGGATCGGGGTCAGCTTCTCGGTCGCGCTGGGCGCGGCCGCGATCTGGATCGTCCTCGGTGTCGGCCTCGGCGTGCTTTCCGCGCTGCGGCGCGGAACCGCCGCCGACCGGATCACGATGGCCGCCGCGATGGCCGGGGTGTCCATGCCCGCCTACCTCGCCGGGATGATCGGCATCACGATCTTCGCGTTCGCGCTCGACGTCGTCCCGAAGAACGGGTACGTGCCGCTGACCGAAGACCCGGCGCAGTGGGCGTGGCACCTCGTGCTGCCGTGGTTCGTGCTGGCGTTCCTGCACGCCGCGATCTACGCGCGGCTCACCCGCGGCCAGATGCTCGAAACCCTCGGCGAGGACTACATCCGCACCGCGCGGGCGAAGGGCCTCACCGAGCGGAAGGTCGTGGGCCGGCACGCGCTGCGCAACGTCCTGCTGCCGGTCATCACCGTCTTCGGCGTCGACCTCGGCGGGCTGCTGGCCGGGACGGTGATCACCGAACGGATCTTCGGCATGGCCGGCGTCGGGCGGCTGCTCGTCGACGCGATCGCGTCGCTCAACCTGCCGGTCCTGCTGGGCGTGACGCTGTTCTCGGCCCTGCTGGTCACGGTCCTGAACTTCCTGGTCGATCTCTGCTACGGCGCGCTCGATCCGCGGGCTCACCTCGTCTGAAGGGGTAACGATGAAACAGCTGCGGTTCGCCGCGGGGGTGCTGGCCGCCGTCACACTGCTGACGGCGTGCGGGGCCAACGACACACCGGCCGGCCAGGGCGGCACCGTCAAGCCGGGCGGGAACCTCGTCCTGCTCAACGACGCGCCGTCGATCACCTGGGACCCGGCGAAGAGCTCGAACCTCGTCGTCACGACGCTCGGGCTGATCCACCGGCGGCTCACGTCGTGGGACGTCGCGCCGGGCAAGGACACCACGATCGTCCCGGACCTGGCCACCGACACCGGGAAGGCCACCGACGGCGGCAAGACGTGGACGTTCACCCTCAAGGACGGCCTGAAGTACGCCGACGGCACCGCCATCACCTCGGCGGACGTCAAGTGGGGCCTGGAGCGCTCGTTCGCGCCCGCGTTCTCCGGCGGCCTGGCCTACCACAAGGACCTGCTCTCGCCGGGCCTGGCGTACAAGGGCCCGTTCGACGGCAAGGAGCTCGACACCATCCAGACGCCGGACGAGAAGACGATCGTCTTCCACCTCGCCCGCCCCTACGGCGACTTCAACTGGGTCGCCAGCACGCCGGCGTTCTCACCGGTGCCGAAGGGCAAGGGCGCCGAGGCGAACTACGGTGACCACCCGGTCGCGTCCGGCCCGTACCAGCTGCAGAGCTACGAGCGCGGCAAGTCGGCGAAGCTGGTGCGCAACCCGAACTGGAGCCGCGACGAGGACACCACGCGCAAGGCGTACGCGGACACCATCGACTTCGAGCTCGGCCAGGACACCAGCGTCATCTCCAAGCGGCTGATCGACGACACCGGCAAGGACCGCAACGCCTTCGGCATGTCGTTCGCCTCACCCGCCCAGCTGGCCCAGATCCAGGGCAACGCGTCGGCGAAGTCCCGGCTGGTGACGTCGGAATCCGGGGCGCTGGCCTACCTTTCGCTCAACACCCAGCGCGGCAACCTCGCCAACCCCAAGGTGCGCCAGGCGTTCCAGTACGCCGTCGACAAGGCCGCCTACCAGGTCGCGAGCGCGGGCAGCGCGCAGCTGGCCGGGGACGTCGCCACCACGCTGATCACCCCGGGCCTGCAGGGCCGCGAGCAGTACGACCTGTACCCGGCGCCGCCGTCGGGTGACCCGGCGAAGGCCAAGCAGCTGCTGACCGAGGCGGGCTTCCCGAACGGGATCGACGGGCTGGTTCTCGCCACCCACAACGAAAACGGCTACCCGGAGAAGGCCGCGGCGATCCAGGCCGCGCTCGCCCGGGCGAACATCAAGGTCACCATCAAGCCGCTCGACGAGGACACCTACACGTCCGAAGTGGACACCAAGGGCCTGTCGGACTACGACCTGACGCTCACTTCGTGGCAGCCGGACATCCCGTCGGCCAACGCGAACATCCAGCCGCTGTTCCAGTCCACCGAGATCGGCAACGGCGGGTACAACGAGTCCCGGTACAACAACCCCGAGGTCGACAAGCTGATCGGCGAGGCACAGGCCACTGTGGACCCGGCGGAGGCCGGCAAGAAGTGGGCGGCGCTGGACAAGAAGATCCTCGCCGACTCGCCGGTCGTGCCGCTGATCTACACCCGCAACTCGTTCCTGCACGGGTCGCAGGTCGGCGACGTCCAGATCGGGCGGTTCCCGGCCTACGTCGACTACCGCAAGTTCGGGATCCTGCAGTGACCGCGGCCGGACTCCTGCGGCTGCACGACGTCGCGGTCTCGTTCGGGGACGTCGAAGCCGTCCGAGTCGTCAACGGAGTCGGCTACGAGGTCCGCGCGGGCGAAGTCGTCGCGGTGGTCGGGGAGTCCGGCTCGGGCAAGACGGTCACCGCGATGTCCCTGCTCGGCCTGCTCCCGCCCACGGCCCGCGTGACGGGCCGCGCGGAGCTGGCCGGGCGGGACCTCTACGCGATGCCGCCCGCCGAACTGCGCGAGGTCCGCGGCGGCGAGGTCGGCATGGTGTTCCAGGAGCCGATGAGCGCGCTGAACCCGGTGTTCACCATCGGCGACCAGCTCGTCGAGGCGATCCGGACGCACCGGCCGCTCGCCGCACCCGCCGCCCGGGACCGGGCGGTCGAGCTGCTCGGCCTGGTCGGGCTGCCGGAGCCGCGCGAGCGGTTCCGGTCCTATCCGCACGAGCTGTCCGGCGGGCAGCTGCAGCGCGTCGTGATCGCCATGGCGGTGGCGAACGAGCCGAAGCTGCTGATCGCCGACGAGCCGACGACGGCGCTCGACGTCACCGTCCAGGCCGAGATCCTGGAACTGCTGCGGGATCTGCGCTCGCGGCTGGGGACGGCGATCCTGCTGATCACCCACGACATGGGCGTGGTCGCCGACCTGGCCGACCGCGTGGTGGTGATGCACGACGGCCGGGTCGTCGAGCAGGGGACCGCCGCCGCGGTCTTCACCTCCCCGGCCGAGCAGTACACGCGGCAGCTGCTCGGCTCGGTCGTCTCGCTTTCGGCGACGGCCACGACGGGGCTCGAACGCGCGCTGGCGGCCGACCTTTCGGTCGGCCCCGGCCACGTCGCCGCGGTGGAGCACCCGGCGGTCGCGTCGGTCCCGGACGTGCCGGCCGAGGCGCCGCTGCTGCGGGTGGCGGACCTGTCGGTGACCTACCGCGGCCGGTTCCGCGCGATCGCCGTCCGCGCCGCCGCGGGGGTGAACCTGCACGTCGAGCCGGGGGAGGTGCTCGGCCTGGTCGGCGAGTCCGGTTCGGGCAAGAGCACGGTCGCTCGCGCCGTCACGGGGCTGCTCGCCCCGACCGGCGGGTCCGTCCACATCGGAGACACGGACATCACCCGGGTGCGCGGCCGGGCGGCGAAGGCGCTGCGACGCCGGATCGGCGTGGTGTTCCAGGACCCGTTGTCGTCGTTGAACCCCCGTACGACGGTGGGGGAGAGCGTCGCGACGCCGCTGCGGCTGCACCGCGCGGTCTCCTCGTCCGAAGTGGACGGCCGGGTGGCGGAGCTGCTGGACTCGGTCCAGCTCTCGCCGTCGCTGGCCGGTCGCTACCCGCACGAGCTGTCGGGCGGCCAGCGCCAGCGGGCGTGCATCGCCCGGGCCCTGGCGCTGAACCCGGACCTCCTGGTGGCCGACGAGCCGACGAGCGCGCTCGACGTCACGATCCAGGCGAAGGTCCTCGACCTGCTGCGCGACCTGCGCCGCGAGTTCGGGTTCGCGTGCCTGTTCATCAGCCACGACCTGGCGGTGATCGAGCAGCTGGCCGACCGGGTGGCGGTGATGCACCGCGGCCACGTCGTCGAGCAGGGCCCGACGAAGGAGGTGCTGACGGCCCCGGCGCACCCGTACACGCAGCGCCTGTTGTCGGCGGCTCCGGTGGCGGACCCGGAGGCCCAGCGCCGGCGGCGCGAGGCTTGGCGGCAGCTGCGCTGAGCCGGCTGCTCACCTCGGAGGGAATTGCTCCCGTGCCCTGGAGAAGGGGCCGCCGACCGTTGCGGCACCTGAGCTGCCTCGAAACCGGGCGGGCGCCCGAGTACGCAGAGGAGCCCGGGCGAACGTCCGGAATCACGTGAGCGAGACGACCGCCCGGTAGCGCGCCCGTCCACCGCGGACGAGGTCGACGGCGGTGTTGATCTCCGCGACCGGGAAGGTCTCCACCTGCGGCCCGATGCCGTGCCGGGCCGCGAAATCGAGCATGAGCCGGGTTTCGCTCGGGGATGCGGGCACGCCGCCGGAGATCGTCTTCTCGGCCGGCAGCAGCTGCATCGGGTGCACGGCGATCGCCTCGGGCGGTACGCCGACCACGCTCAGGCGCCCCTGCGGCACCAGCAGGTCGAGGTAGTCGCCCCACGGCAGGCTCGCGGACACCGTGGAGAGGATGAAGTCGAACGACCCGGCCGCGGCTTCGAGAGCGCCTTCTTCGCCGGTGGCGATGAAGGAGGTGGCGCCGAAGCGGCGGGCGTCGTCCTCTTTGGACCGGGACGTCGAGATGGCGGTGACGTCGCAACCCCAGTGGGCGAGGAACTGCAGGGCGAGGTGGCCGAGCCCGCCGATCCCGACCACGGCCACCCGGTCGACCGGGCGGACGCCGTGGCGCAGCAGCGGGGCGAAGACCGTGACACCGGCGCACATCATCGGCGCCGCCTGCTCGGACGGGATCGCGTCGGGGATGGGGTAGGCGGTGCGCCAGTCGGAGACGCGCAGCAGCTCGGTGAAGGCGCCGCGGTCGCCGCGCATGACGGTGTCGTCCCGCCGCGGGCAGAGGTTGTGCCGGCCGCTCAGGCAGAAGGCGCAGCGGAAACACGCCCCGGCGATCGCGCCGACGCCCACCCGGGTGCCGACCGGCAGGAGCTCGGTGTCGACGGCGCTGCCGACGGCTTCGACCACGCCGACGGCTTCGTGCCCGGCGACGCAGGGGTAGCGGGTGATGCCGTACTCGTCGTCGATCTGGCCGATGTCGCTGTGGCAGACGCCGCAGTGCGTCACGCGGACGTCGGCTTCCAGGGCGCCGAGGGGGCCGGGCTCGCGGTCGTACGGCTCGAGGCGGCTGCCCGCGGAGTGCGCCGCGTAGGAGGTGACGGTCATGGTGTCCCTTCCTGTCGGAGTCACCGTCGACCCTACAGTACGAAACGGTTTCGTACCGTTTGACGCTGTGACGTGCACTGATATGATCGCCGCATGAGTGTTCGCCCGCTGGATCCCACCCGTGACGCCCGGATCCTCGACGCGGTGCTGGAGCTGCTCGCCGAGTCCGGGTACGTCTCGATGACGATCGACGCCGTCGCCGCCCGGTCGGGCACGTCGAAGGCCACCATCTACCGGCGGTGGCGCAACAAGCGCGAGATCGCGGTCGCGGCCATGGCCCGCTACCACGGGAGCCGGACGTCGTGGTCGGCCGACACCGGGACGTTCCGCGGCGACCTGCTCGCGCACACGCGGCGCTTCGCCGAAGTGCTCGCCGGGTACGACGGCAGCCTGGCGGTGGGCCTGGTGCAGGCCCGGGCGTCGGACCCGGAGCTGATCGACGAGCTGGAGACCCGGTTCTCCAGCGGCGCGCGGCTCCCCGAGGAGGTGGTCGAGCGGGCCGTCGCACGCGGTGAGCTGCCGGGCCCGGTCGACGCCGGGCTGTTCGAGGAGGTCGTCGCGTCGGTGCTGTTCATGCGGTGGCTGTGGCGGCTGCCGCTGGACGTCGGTTTCCTCGACCACGTCGTCGATCGCCTGGCGCTGCCGGTGCTCACGGCCGGGGCTCGACCTCCGCGCCCCTGATCCAGGTCCTCGACCGCGCGAGTCACTCCCAGGGCGTGCCGGCGGTCGCGCGTTCCAGTCCGGTGACACCGGCCTCGCGGCGCTCGCGCAGGAGCTCGCCGGCGATCGAATAGCGCGGTGCGGCGGTTTCTTCCGCGCGGGCCGCGTGCTCGACGATGGCGTCGACCAGCGACGGGACCATGGACAGCCGTGGGTGCTCTTCGTGGATGCGCTCGTGCCGGCCGGTGACGACGTGGGCGTTGCGGCCGAAGTCGATGCCCACCCCTTCGCGAGTCAGGTACGCCAGCAGGCCGCGGCGTTCGGCGATGCCGGGCGAGGTGTGCAGCGCGATCGCCTCCCACACGAGGTCGACCTGCGCCGCGCCGACGCCGTTCTCGGTCAGCAGCTCGGCGGCGAGGTCGGCGCCCTCGACCTCGAAGCGCGTCCGGCCGGGCGCCAGCGTGCCCACGCCGAGGTCGTGCAGGACGGTGGCCGCGAACAGCAGCTCGGCGTCGTACGCAGCGTCGTCCTGGCAGCCTTCGTGCTCGGCGAGCAGGCGGGCGAACAGGAAGCTCCGGACGCTGTGGTTGGCCACCGCGGGGCTTTCCGTCTTCCGGACGGTGGCGAGGATCGTGTCGGCGAGCGGCCCGGCGGGCAGGGCGAGGAAGTCGGTCACCGCGTCGACGCTAGAAGCCGGCGGCGGCCGGCGACAGTGGCCCGCAGGCCGGTCACCGCTAGGATCGTGCCATGAAGCGGCACGGCGTCACGGTGCTGGCGCTCCCGGGCGTGCTGGCCCTGGACGTCGGGATCCCGGTGCAGGTCTTCGGCTCTGACCCGCACTACGAGCTGACGGTGTGCGCGGACCGGCGTCCGGTCCCGGTGGCCGGCGGCGGCCTGACGATCGCCGCGGACGCCGGGCTCGAAGCCCTGACCGGCGCCGGCACGGTGATCGTCCCGGGCTACGCCGACGTCGGCACCCCGCCGGGCAGCGCCGTCCTGGACGCGCTGCGGGCCGCCCACGCCGGGGGCGCGAGGATCGTCTCGATCTGCACGGGGGCCTTCGCGCTCGCCGAGGCCGGCTTGCTCGACGGGCGGCCCGCGACCACGCACTGGCAGTTCACCGCCGACCTGCGCACCCGCTACCCGCGCGTGCGGGTGCTGCCCAACCGGCTCTACGTCGACGACGGCGACGTCCTGACCTCGGCCGGCGTGACCGCGGGGATCGACCTGTGCCTGCACCTGATCCGCACCGACGAAGGCGCCGCGGCGGCCAACGCCAAGGCGCGCCAGCTGGTCGCCCCACCGCAGCGCGCGGGCGGCCAGGCGCAGTACATCGAGCGCCTGCGCCCGGAGCCGACGGGCGACCGCCTCGGCCCGCTGCGCGACTGGCTGCTGGCGGATCTCACGCGCGAAGTGGACGTCGACGCGCTCGCCGCCCGTGTCCACCTGTCGCGGCGCACGTTCCTGCGGCGGTTCCGCGAGGAGACGGGGACGTCCCCGATGGCGTGGCTGACCGGCGCGCGCCTGGACCTCGCGAGGGAGCTGCTGGAGACGACGGACCTCCCGGTCGAGCACCTGGGCCGGCACACGGGGCTGGGCAGCACGGCGACCGTGCGGGCGGCGTTCCACCGGCACCTCGGCACGTCACCGCGGGAGTACCGGGCGCTGTTCCGCCACCGGCGGGTTTCGGACTGAGCCAGGGCAACCCCGCGCCGAGGGCCCGCCACCGGCGCGGCCGGTGGCGGGCGGCGGCTCAGCTGTCCTCGGGGTGCAGGCCGATGGTCGGCCAGGTGGTGAGCGTGCCGAGGCCGTCCTTGCGGGCGTGCCGGCCGGTCAGCGCCTCGTTGCGGCCGGTGACCGGCGGCACGACCCGGCCGAGCAACGGCGGGCCGAGCGGGTCGTCCGGTGAAGCGTTCTCGTTCATGCGGCTCCTCCCGAGCTCAGCTGTCTTCGGGGTGCAGGCTGACGGTGGTGGTCTGGATGAAGATGTCCCGGCGCGGGTCGCGGCCGGCGAGGGCCTGGTTGCGGGCGGTGACGAGCGGTGCCGCTTGGCCGAGCACCGGCGGGCCGATCGGGTCTTCCGGCAGGGTGTCCATGCGAATCCTCTTCCGGTAGGCGGTGCGGACCTCCCTCCCACGCCCGAACACCGCCGCCGGTTGAGGGTCAGCGCTTGGTCTTGTCCCAGATGACCACCGGCGGCGCGTCCGGGTAGTCCGTGTCGTGGGCCCAGACCTTGTCCACCTTCGGGTTGTGCCGCAGGATCGGGAACTCGTCCATGTCGAACACGTTGTTCGGCCGGCGGGAACCCAGCTCGTCGCCCTGACCGGGCCAGCCGCTCGACTTGCCCGGCGTGTTCGGCAGCGCGATGTGGACGTCGCCCTCCGCGTTGTGCGCCAGCGCCTTCGACGCGTCCTTCCACACCTTCTCGCCGTTCGGGTGGTTGTCGGAGAACTTCGGCATCTCGACGTTGTTGTCCTTCAGCAGGCCTTCGAGCGTGTTGCCGCCGTTCTTCTTCGCCAGGTCGATCGCCGGGTTCTCGATCGAGCCGTGGTACGTCGACCCGGAGATCTGCTTGCCGGTCGCGGGGTCGACGACCGAGTCCTTGATGTGGCCGCCCGACCAGAACCACGACTTGTCCTTGCCCGGCGCCATCATCTCGTCCCACTTCTTCGAGAACTTGGCGTACTGCTCGTCGGTCAGGTTGTGCGGCCGGATCTTGCCGTCCGGGTCGCGGAACTCGTCGAGGCCGTCCGGCTTCTTCGACCCTGGCGGCAGCTTCGCCGCGTCGCCGCCGCCCGCCGGGTTGTCCGGGGCCTTCGGGCCACCCGTCTTGCCGCACGGGCTTTGCACCAGGCCCAGCGGGTCGGCCTGCAGGTACGGCTGCTCGACGTAACCCACCGGGTCGGGCGCCGCGGCCAGGCCGAGCGGGTCCTGGCTCAGGTACCGGCCCGTGCGCGGGTCGTAGTAGCGGTAGACGTTGTAGTGCAGCCCGGTTTCGGCGTCGCGGTACTGGCCCGGGAAGGCCAGCGGCATCGGCGCGGTGCCGGACGTCGACGGCAGCAGCTCGCCCCAGAAGCTCGTGCGCGCCTGCCAGCCGACGCTTCCGTCCGGGCCGACGAGCTCGGTCGGCGTCCCGGCCGGGGACGTGACCACCGTGTGGAACCGCACCTCGGCACCCTGCTGCTCGACCTGGACCACGGGACGGCCGTCGCCGGGGTGCCGCTCCCAGGTCAGCACCCGCGAGTGCCCGTCGTCGGTCAGCTCGACCTCCTCGACGAGCTCGGCGCCGCTCCAGACGAACCACGTCTCGGCCGTCTGCCGCGGCGCGCCGTCGTCGCCGATTTCCCAGCGCCGCTTGGCGAACCGCCGGCCGAGCGGGTCGTAGAGGTAGGTCCAGAACGACTCGTCCGGGCCGATCGCCGCGACCAGCCGGTCCAGCTCGTCCCAGACGAAGCGCCACTCGGCGGTCGCGTGCACCCGGCTGGTCACCCGGCCCTGCGGGTCGTGGCCGTACTGCGTTCCGACGGGCGTGAGCCGCCCCGCCACGTCGTAGGCGAACCGTTCGACGCCGTCGGGCGTGAGCACCTCCGCGACCCGCCCGGCCGGGTCGAACCCGAACCGGACCGGCCGCGCGTCGTCGATCGCGGCGAGCCGGCCGTCGGGTGTGTAGGTGTAGGCGCGCCGGCCCAGGCCGGTGATCTCCTGCTCGCCGAGCCGGTCCGCGGCGTCGAAGACCTGGCGCAGCACCACTTCGCCGTCGACCGATCGGTCGGTCTCCCGGCCGGCGTCGTCGTACTCGAACGCGATTTCGTGGCCCGCGACGCGCAGCGACACCGGCAGCTCGCCGTCGTAGCGCCACTCACTGTCCACACCGGACAGAGTGGTGCGGTGGACCCCGGTGGCGTCGTAGGTCCAGCGCACGCCGACCCCGTTGACGGTCTCCTCGCGCACCCGCCCGCGCTCGTCCCGCACGATCTGCAGGACCGAGTCGTTGTCGGCCGCGTACTCGAGCTGCCCGAGCGCGTCGTAGGCGTATCCGGTGACGCCGGTGGCCGTGCGGCGCTCGACGACGTTGCCGAGCTGGTCGTAGGCGTACTCGGTGACCTCGCCGAGGCCGTTGGTCATCCGCCGCAGCTGCCCGGCCTCGTCGTAGGCGTAGGTCAGCCGGCGGCCGTCGAAGTCGGTCTCCTCGACGAGCCGACCGGCGGGATCGTAGGTGTAGCGCCAGGTCCGGCCGCGCGGGTTCGTCACGGCGATCAGGCGCAGCTCGGCGTCGTAGCCGTACGCCGTGCGCGCGCCGGCGGCGTCGAACTCCTCGATCGGCAGGCCGAACGGGCCGTACGTGCGCCGCGTCGTCCGCCCGGCGGCGTCCCGGTGTTCGACGACGCGTCCTTCGCCGTCATGGCGCCAGCTTTCCCGTTCGCCGTGGGGGCCGATCCGCCAGGACCGCTGCCCTTCGGCCGTCCAGCCCAGCCGGGCCGCGCCGCCGGACGCGGTGTGCACCAGCCGCGGCCGGCCGAACGGGTCGCGGTCGCCCGGCCGCACCGCCGCGGTGAGCACCGGTTCGTCGCCGAGGACGTCCGCCGGGCCGTCGACGCGCAACCGGGTGGAGACGCCCGGCAGCGCGGCGTACGGGTCGGCTGCCGCGGCGACCACACGCGCGTCGCCGGCCTGCAGCTCGACCTCGCCCGTCCCGGTCGGCGTCAGCCGCACGACGGAACCGTCGGGCCGCGTCACGGTCGTCAGCACGCCGTTTTCGTAGCCGTAGAACGTGATCCGGCCGAGTTCGTCCACTTGCGACAGCAGATCGTCGTAGCGGGTCCACGAGTACCGGCGCGTGTGCCCGAGCGGGTCGGTCCGCTCGACGAGCTGCCCGGCCTCGTTCATCCGGTACGTCCACGTGTGGCCCAGCGCGTCGGTGTGCCGGGTGGTCCGGGCCTCGGTGTCGTAGGCGAACGTACCGTTGAGGTAGCGCTCGGCGCCGACACTGCGGACGCAGCGGCCCGCCGCGTCGTAGACGTACCGGTACCAGGTGCCGGTGCGGTCCTGCCAGCCGACGATCCGGTCGTCGACGTCGTAGTCGAGGTTCACTGGCCGCCCCGCGAACCCGGCGATCTGCGTCAGCTGGCCGAGCCGGTTGTAGCCGTACCGCACGACCGGCGCGCCGCCGGGCACGCCGAGCGCGGTGATCCGGCCGGCGCCGGACTCGACGGCGATTTCGGTGCCGTCGTCCCGGCGCAGCAGCCGCGGGGCGCCGCTGCCGTCGTGGTCGATCGTGGTGCGGGAGCCGTCCTGCTCGATCAGCGTCAGGGGCCGCACCGGCCCGGGGCCGGCGGCGAACCCGAGGTCGCGGAGGCCGGTCGACAACCGGTAGCCCTCGGCGGTGCGCCGCAGCGGGTGGCGCGGTCCTTCGATCGGCAGCACGGGCCGGTCGCCTTCGGGCAGCGGGTACACGAGGACCATGCCGTCCTCGGCGTAGAACCGGACCCGGTCGCGCCCGACCTCCAGCCGCTGGTCCAAAGTGGACGCCCACGAGCGGCCGAACCACCGGCCCGCGCGGTAGGACGACAGGTGCGTGCGCGACAGCACCAGCTCGCCCGCCTCGCCCGGCAGGGTGAGGTCGATCTGCGTCAGCACCACCTCGCCGGTGGCGACGTCCACCGGGTCGGAGACGCAGACCTTCTTGTCGTCCGGCACCGCCCGGTCGCGCGGGCCGTCGCCCTTGGGGTCGCCTTTCGGCGTGCCGCCGCCGTCCGGGCCGCCCTTCGGCGTGCCTCCGGGCGGATCGGCCTTCGGCGGCGGACCGTCGGCGGGCGGGTCGCTCTTCGGCGGCGGGTCGGTCTTGGGCGGTGGATCGGCCTTCGGTGGCGGGTCGCCCTTGGCGCCCGACGTGCTGGTGCTGTCGTCGCCCTTGGGGGGTGGGTCGGTCTTGGGTGGCGGCGCGTCGGGGTCGCCCTTGCCCTTGGGGCCGCCGAGGTCCTTGGGGTTGCCGTTGATGTCGGCGTGCTTCGGCGGTGGCGCGGCCTTGCCGGGCTTGATGTTCTTCAGCGCCTTCGCCGCGTCGCCGAACAGGTCGCCGGCGCGCTTGAGCAGCGGGATGAGTGCCTGCAACGCTTTCACGAGCCGCTTGGTCAGGTCCGCGATCTTCGACGCCGTCTTCGCGACCGCGGTGATCACCTGCGGCACGACCCAGGTCATCCCGATGCCGAGGGTGAACACCACCTGCAGCGCCCAGCTGATCAGGTGCCCGACGAGCTCGGCGATGATGTCCCGCACCAGCGCGCGCACCGCGGCGACGACTTCGCCGGCGGTCTTCACACCGCTGGAGGCGCCTTCGCAGCCCTTCTGCGCGGTTTCCAGCAACGTCACGGTGTCCTGGGCGCGCTGGCGGTAGGTGTCGGCGGCGGTGCCGGTCCACGACGCGATGTCCGTCTTGACCATGCCGGTGAGGTCCTGGCCGATGCTGCCGAGTTCGGTGGCGACGTTCTTCCAGGTTTCCGACTGCGCGGCGATTTCGTCGGCGTTGCCGGTGAGCCCGTTGAGGGCTTCCTTGAGCGGGCCGACGTGTTCGATGAGCCAGCCGACACCGGCGGCGAGGATCGCGCCGAAGGGGTCCATCGCCATCGACAACGCGTCCAGCGCGGTCCCGACGGCGCCGAGCGCGACCGACGCCCAGTCGCCGCTTTCGATCGCGGATTTCAGGTCGTTCGCCGACTCCAGCAGCGAAATGCCCGAATACGCCTTGGTGGAGTCCTTGGTCTCCGCGACCAGCGGGTTGCCCACTACGCGACCTTCCTGACGTCACGGCGAACAGTCGTCAAACTTTCAAAGAGCTTCCGGCGAACGTAGCAGCGCCGTGACGGCGGAAGCCGTGCTTGCCCGAAAATCCGGCGATCCCTGGCTCGGGCGGGCAAGGCAAGCGCAGAGGACCCTTTGCAAAGGATCCTCTGTGGTCTACGGTGATGGCATGACCGAGGAAGAACCGTCGCGGCCGCTCGACGCGCGGATGCTGCGGGCGCTGGCCCACCCGCTGCGGATGCGCATGCTCGAACTGCTGCAGGCGGACGGCCCGGCGACCGCGACCGGGCTGGGCAAGCGGGTGGGGGAGAGCTCCGGCACCACGAGCTGGCACCTGCGGCTGCTGGCCGAGGCCGGCCTGGTCGAAGAGGACAGCGAACGCGGCAACAAGCGCGAACGGTGGTGGAAGCCCGCCCAAAAGTCGACGCGGATGCGGGTCGTCGACTTCCTCGGCGACCCGGATCTCGCGGCACCGCTGGACACGTACCTGCGCTCGGTGATCGAGCACCGGTACGAGGCCGAGGCGCGGTTCGTCAGCGAACTGCCGCGGTGGATCGGCCGGTGGTACGACAAAGCGGTCTTCAGCGACGTGCGGCTTTCGCTGACACCCGAGGAAGCGGCGGCGATGAGCGCCGAGGTCGACGCCGTGATCGAACGCTACCGCCGGGACGCGCGACCGGGCGACGACAACGTGCTCGCGCACTGGTCGGCGTTCCCGCGGCAGGCGCGGCCCGAAGAATCCGACTGAGGGGGAAACGATGGTGCACTTCTTACTGGCCGAGGACCTGGTCCGCGAGCGCGAAGCGGACCTGAGGCGGGCGGCGGTCCGCGTCCGCCGCGAAGGAACGCGACGGGAACGTCTCGGGTGGCTCCTCGTGGAAACCGGCCTGAGACTGGTGACCGCTCAAGCGCCGAGCTTGACCGCCCGCCGGACGTCGGCGGCGTAGGCCTCGGGCTGTTCCCAGGCCGCGAAGCGGCCGCCCGTCTCGACCCGAAGAGCGAAACGTGCGCCTCCGGACCTTCAGCCCGCGACCACCCGGTGGCGCAGCTGTTCGAGCGTTTTCGCCAGTAGCCGGGACACCTGCATCTGGGACACGCCCACCCGCTCCGCGATCTGGCTCTGCGTCAGCTCCTCCACGAACCGCATCTCGATGATCGCGCGCTCGCGGGGCGGGAGGTCCGCCATCGCCGCCTCGAGGGTCAGGTGGTCGTCTGCCTTGGTGTACGGGGATTCGCGGTCCGCGAGCTGGTCGCCGATCGTGCCCGTGTCGCCGCCGCCGCGGACCGGTGCGTCCAGGGACGCCGGCTTGTACGCCTCGGCCGCCAACAGTCCTTCCCGGACCGTCTCGACGTCGATGTCCAGGTGGGCCGCCAGTTCGCTCGGCGTGGGGGAGCGCCCCAGGTCGTGGGCCAGCTCGCCGGTGGCCTTGACCAGGTTCTGCTGCAGCTCCTTCAACGCCCGCGGCACGCGCATCGACCACGCGCTGTCGCGGAAGTGGCGGCGGACCTCGCCCATGATCGTCGGGACCGCGAAGGACAGGAAGTCCCGGCCGCGGCCCGGGTCGTAGCGGTCGACCGCGTGGATCAGGCCGGTCCGCGCGACCTGCACGAGGTCGTCGAACGACTCGCCGCGGCCGGCGAAGCGCTTGGCGATGTTCTCGGCCAGGGCGAGGTGCTCGGTGATCAGCCGGGCGCGCAGCTCGGCCTGGCGGGGGTCGCCGGGCGTGAGCTCGCTGCGCTCGTCGAACAGCGGAGCGCAATGGGCGAACTGGTTGGCCCGCCGCGGCGCGGGGGTGAGCGTCGCGGCGGGCCGCTCAGGGGCTCTGACAACCATGGTGACCACTTACCCAAAGCCGTCACGATCCACACGAACCCGTGAAGCGTTGGTACATCCGGAGCAGCGCGCCGGATCAGCAGGGCAGCGTTCCCGCGCGCAGGGCGTGGCCGCCGTCGTTCGCGTCGTCGGCCCACACCACGGCCTTGCGGCCCGATGCGCACGTCGGCGCGATCGCGAAGCCTTCGTTGTTGTAGTTCGGCATCTTCGCCGGCCGCGCGTAAGTCGCCGACACCGTGAACTTGCCGTTGACGATTTTCAAGGTCGCCGTCTTGCCGCCGCAGGTGTCGTCGCAAACCGACCAGAGGCGGCCGGCCGCCGGCTCGAACTCCAGCTCCATCACGGCCGGGAAACCCGCCGAAAAGGCCGCGACGCGCGTGAAGCCACCACCCGCCTGGGTGAGGGCGTAGGCGTAGACCATGCCTTCGTCCTCGAGGCCGACGAAGTACAGGCCGCTGCCGTGGCCGGGATAGGCGGCCGGGTCGTAAACCGCCTTCGTGTGCTCGTCGCGGAAGCCGTTCGCGGTCAGGAACGCGTCCGGCACCCAGGTGATGCCCTCGAACCCGCCGTTGTCGTCGACGGCGGGCAGGTCGCCGGTGAGATCCCACTCCGCGGCCGCGCTGAGGGACCCGGCCGGCGACGCGGTGTCGAACCGCAGCACCTTCAGCAGGCTGCCGTCGCCGTCGTTGTCGCGCTCGGTCGCCGCGAAGACACCGTCGGGCGTCGCCACCACCCCTTCGGCGTCCGGATCGCCGCCGCCGTCGCGGTAGTGCAGCTTCTTCCCGGACGGCCAGCCGGCCGCCGGGCGCCACTTGCCGCCGTCGCGGGCGAGCCGGTACAGGGTGCCGGGGCCGTTCTTGATCGCCCACAAGACGTCGGGGCCGTCGAAGGCGAGTCCGCTCAGGTTCTCGCCGAAGACACCGGAAGCGTCGGCGACCGTGACGGCGGGATCGCCGGGCCACGTCGTCGTCGCGGCGTGGGCGGTGCCCACGGGGAGGGCCAGCAACGCGGTGAAGAGGACCGCGGAAAGCCGGGAGGGGATGCGCACGTCGTGCTCCTGGGGCCGGTGGGCGGGAGGTGGGCAACGCGGCGTCGTCAAGAACGATCTTGACGCACCGGACTGTACCGAGCCCGCCGCCGGCGGGCAATGGGCCGGCCGTGCGCCGTTCCGGGCACGATCGATCAAGATCGGCCGAAGCTGACCGTCCACATCGGACTCAAAGCACCCAGCGGCGGAAGCCGCCTTCGGCGTTGACGACCTGGCCGGTGATCCACCGGCTCTCGTCGGAGGCCAGCCAGCGGACCAGCCGGGCCACCTCCTCCGGACGGCACCACCGCCCGGCGGGCAGGGCGCGGCCGACGCGTTCGGCGAGGTCCGGATCCGCCCAGCCGGTGTCGACCGGGCCGGGGTTGAGCGCGTTGACCGTGATCCCGCGATCGGCCAGCGCGTCCGACAACGTGAGCGTCATCTGGTGGATCGCGCCCTTGCTGATCGCGTACGGCAGCTCCTGGCTCATCGGTGCCAGGTGCTGCCCGGAGGTGAACAGGATGATCCGCCCGCCGGGGCGGTCGTCGTCGTGGGCGGCGGCGAACGCCTGGGCCAGCAGCACGCTCGCGCGGGCGTTCACCGCCCAGGTCAGGTCCAGCTCGGCGGCGGTCACTTCGGCGAGGGCCTGGTTCGAGCTCCGGGCGTGGTTGGCGACCACCACGTCGACCGCGCCGAACGCTGCCACGGCGGCGGCCACGACCTTCGCGGGTGCCCGCGGGTCGGCGAAGTCGGCGGCGACGTGCCGCAGCCGGTCACCCTCGCCGCCCAGCCGGTCCACGATGCCGGCGTCGCCGACAGGATCGGTGCCCCACGGTTGTTCCGCGTCGTGCGGGGACCACGAGTGCACGAGCACCGAGGCGCCGGCCGCGAGCAGCTCGGCGGCCACCGCGAACCCGATCCCGGCCCGGCGGCTGACCCCGGTCACGATCGCCACCCGGCCTTCCAGTGCTGTCACGCCGCCGACGGTAATCCGGGAGCCGCCGCACATCGACCGGTTTTCGACGACGTGGTCGAATCGGCCGATGCTTTCGCTCCGGGTGGCGAAGCCATTACACTGCCCCGCTGGGAGCGCTCCCACGTCGACTGTCCCTGTCGGTTACTCCAGGAGGTCGGTATGCCCCGGCGGTTTCTCCGGGCGGTCGTGGTCGGCGTGCTCTTCGCCGCCTGCGCGCTCGCCCCGATGCGAGCCACAGCCACAGTCACCGCAGCAGCCGCGGCGGCGCCCACGCGGATCATGGCGCTGGGCGACTCCATCACCGGCTCGCCCGGGTGCTGGCGAGCTTTGCTGTGGAAGCACTTGCAGGACACCGGTCACACCGACGTCGACTTCGTCGGCACGCTGCCCCCGCAGGGGTGCGGGTTCACCTACGACGGCGAAAACGAAGGCCACGGCGGCTTCCTCGCCACCGGCATCGTGCGCGACAACCAGCTGCCGGGCTGGCTGGCGGCCACCCGGCCGGACGTCGTCCTCATGCACCTGGGCACCAACGACGTCTGGAACGCCGTCGCGCCGAGCACGATCCTCGACGCCTTCACCACGCTGCTCGGCCAGATGCGGGCGAGCAACCCGGCGACCAAGCTCGTCGTCGCCAAGATCATCCCGATGAACCCGGCCAACTGCGCCGCCTGCGGGCAGCGGGTGGTCGACCTGAACAGCGCCATCCCCGGGTGGGCGCAGGCGCACTCCACGGCGGCGTCGCCGATCACCGTCGTCGACCAGTGGACCGGGTTCGACACCGCGGCCGACACGACCGACGGCGTGCACCCCACCAGCACCACCGGCATCCAGAAGATGGAAAACCGCTGGTACCCGGCCGTGGTCGCGGCGCTGCCCGGCGCGACGGCGGCGGCCGGGCTGCACGTCAGCGGCACGCAGGTCGTCGAGGCGAACGGCGCGGCCTTCGTGATGCGCGGCGTCAACCACCCCTACGCCTGGTACCCGAGCCAGACCCGTGCCTTCGCCGACATCAAGTCCTTCGGGGCCAACACCGTCCGCGTCGTGCTCGGCAGCGGCCAGCGGTGGGGACCGACGTCGGCGGCCGAGGTCACCGGCGTCATCGCGCTGTGCAAGCAGAACCGGCTCATCTGCGTGCTGGAAGCCCACGACACCACCGGCTACGGTGAGGAAAGCGCGGCCGCCGGCCTGGACCAAGCGGCGAGCTACTGGATCAGCGTCGCGAGCGCGCTCAAGGGCCAGGAGAACCACGTCGTGATCAACCTGGGCAACGAGCCGTTCGGCAACAACCAGCAGGTGAGCGCGACCTGGGCGAGCGCGACGAGCGCCGCGATCACCCGGCTGCGCGGCGCGGGCCTGCAGCACCTGCTGATGGCCGACGCGCCGATGTGGGGCCAGGACTGGCAGAACATCATGCGCGACAACGCCGCTTCGGTGCTCGCCGCCGACCCCCAGCACAACACGGTGTTCTCCATCCACATGTACGGCGTCTACGACACCGCCGCCGAGATCACCGGGTACTTCGACGCCTTCCGCACCGCCGGCCTGCCGCTGGTGGTGGGGGAGTTCGGGAACATGCACACCGACGGCAACCCCGACGAGGACACGATCATGGCCCAGGCGCAGGCCCGCGGCCTCGGCTACCTCGGCTGGTCGTGGAGCGGCAACAGCAGCGACGTCGCCTACCTGGACCTGGTCGACTCGTTCGACCCGGCCAGTTTGACGGCGTGGGGAGAGCGCTTTCTGAACGGCGCGAACGGCGTCCGTCAGACGTCGAAGGAAGCCGCGATCTACGGCGGGGGCACCACCGACACCCAGGCCCCGACCACACCGGGCACGCCGTCCGCGTCGGCGGTGACGGCCACCGGCGCCACGCTGTCCTGGACCGCCTCGACCGACAACGTCGGCGTGACCGGCTACGACGTCCTCCGCGCGACCGGCAACGGCACGTTCACCCAGGTCGGCACGACCGGCACGACCACGTTCACCGACTCCGGCCTGACGGCGTCGACGACCTACCGGTACCAGGTGCGCGCCCGCGACGCGGCGGGGAACACGTCGGCGAACTCCGCGGCCGTCAGTGTGACGACCGGCGCCGGCGGCGGCACCGGGACGTGCAAGATCGGCTATTCCGCGCCGCCTTGGGGTGGTGGCAACGGGTTCACCGCCGGCGTGACCATCACCAACACCGGTACGAGCACGCTCACCGGCTGGACGCTCGCCTTCACCTACACCGCGGGCCAGCGGGTGACCCTGCCCGGCTGGGGCGCCACGTTCACGCAGGCCGGCGGCGACGTCACGGCCACCAACCTGAGCTGGAACGGCACCCTGGCCCCGAACGCGTCGACCAGCATCGGCTTCAACGGCACGTTCACCGGGTCCAACCCGGCGCCGGCGTCGTTCACCCTCAACGGCAGCACCTGCACGGCCGGCTGATCCGTCCACACCAGACAAGGAGAAGAGCATGCACGCGCTGAGTCGCCGGCTGGTCGTGGCCGCCGTGGGTGTCCTCGTGCTGGGGCTGACCCCGGCCGTCGCGGCGGCGGAAACCGCGCCGCCGCAGTTCGACAAGCTGAACCGCGGGGTGGTCAGTGTCCACACCCCACAAGGAAACCGGGTCGGCTGGCGGCTGCTCGCCGACGACCCCACCGGCGTCGCGTTCGCCGTCTACCGCGACGGCACCCGCGTGACGCAGACCCCGGCCGGCGGGCCGACCGGCTTCCTGGACGCCGGCGCGCCGGCAGGAGCCGAGTACACCGTCCGGGCCGTCGTCGGCGGCGTCGAGCGGATGTCGGCCTTCGCGGCCGAGGAGTCGCTGACGCTGGACAGCACGGCCGGGGCGAGCACCCGGGACGTGCCGATCCAGCTGCCGGCCGGCGGCACCACGCCGTCGGGGGAGAGCTACACCTACGCCGCGAACGACGCGAGCGTCGGGGACCTCGACGGCGACGGCCAGTACGAGATCGTGCTCAAGTGGGACCCGAGCAATGCCAAGGACAATTCGCAGTCCGGCTACACGGGGAACGTCTACGTCGACGCCTACCGGCTGGACGGCACCCGGCTGTGGCGGATCGACCTGGGCCGCAACATCCGCGCCGGCGCGCACTACACGCAGTTCCAGGTCTTCGACTACGACGGCGACGGCCGGGCCGAGGTCGCGATGAAGACCGCCGACGGCACGCGGTCCGGCACCGGTCAGGTCATCGGCAGCTCCGGCGCCGACTACCGGAATTCGAGCGGTTATGTCCTGTCCGGCCCCGAGTACCTGACGATGTTCGACGGCCGCACCGGCGCGGCGCTGTCGACGGTGAACTACGACCCGCCGCGCGGCACGGTGTCGTCGTGGGGGGACAGCTACGGCAACCGGGTGGACCGGTTCCTCGCCGGGACGGCGTACCTGGACGGCTCGCACCCGAGCCTGATCATGTCCCGCGGCTACTACACCCGCACGGTCATCGCCGCGTGGGACTTCCGGGGCGGCGGGCTGACCGAGCGGTGGAAGTTCGACTCGAACTCGGCCGGTTCGCAGTACACCGGCCAGGGCGACCACCAGCTGGCCATCGCGGACGCCGATGGCGACGGCCGCGACGAGATCGTCTTCGGCGCCATGGCTATCGACGACAACGGCGCTCCACTGTGGAACACCCGGCTCGGCCACGGCGACGCAATGCACGTCGGCGACCTGATCCCGAGCCGGGCCGGCCTCGAAGAGTTCAAAGTGGACGAAGACACGTCCAAGCCGGCCGCGTGGATGGCCGACGCCAAGACGGGGCAGATCATCTGGCAGAACGCGTCCTGCTCGTGCGACAACGGCCGCGGTGTCTCCGACGACATCTACGCCGGCAGCCCCGGTGCGGAGTCCTGGTCGTCCGCGGTGTCCGGGTTGCTGAACACCAGCGGGCAGAACATCGGGCGCAAGCCGTCCTCGACGAACTTCGTCATCTGGTGGGACGGCGACGCCCAGCGCGAGCTGCTCGACGGCACCCACATCGACAAGTACGGCACCGGCGCCGACACGCGCCTGCTGACCGCGTCCGGCGTGCACGCCAACAACGGCACCAAGAACACGCCGTCGCTGCAGGCGGACCTGTTCGGCGACTGGCGCGAGGAGGTCGTCTGGCCGACGTCGGACAACCGGGCCCTGCGGATCCACTCGACCACGGACGCGACGAGCATCTCCCACGTCTCGCTGATGCAGGACCGGCAGTACCGGGAAGCCGTCGCCTGGCAGAACACCGCCTACAACCAGCCGCCGCACCCGAGCTTCGCGCTCGCGAGGTGAGCGGGAACGGAATCCGCGACGTAGGCTGACGCGCCGGCGGGAGCGCGACAGTGGTGGTGCGGATGGGCGAGACGCGGGCGGCGGCCCGGGACACCGCGTGGTCACTGGCGGCCAGGGTGCTGGACGAGCTGGACGAGCTCACCGGCGCCCTGGTCGCCGTGATCGTCGAGCAGAACCCGGGCTACCGCGTGGACGACGTCGTGCCCGACGACGACCTCTGGCGCTCCTGCCACGACAACCTCCGCCGGGTCCTGCAGCTGATCGGCCGCCCGGCCGGGACCGGCGAAGACCTCTACGACGCGGCGAAAGCGACCGGACGGCGCCGCGCGGAGCAGCAGCTCCCGCTCGACGACGTGCTGCGCTCGTTCCGGATCGGCGGCCGGCTGGTCTGGCAGGCCCTCACCGAGCAGGCCCGCGCGACCGGGTCCGTGAACAACGAGGCCATGCTCGACCTCGCCACCCGCGTGTGGGAGGTCGTCGACGCCACCTCGGCCCAGGTGGCGCTGGCCTACCACGCGGCGGAGCGCAGTTTCGTCCGCGCCGACGAGCAGCGGCGCGCGTCGCTGTGGGAGGGGCTGCTGCAGGGCCGGGCCACCGACGCGGGCTTCGCCTACGAAGCCGGCCGCGCCCTGCGCCTGCCGATCTCGGGGCCGTACGTCGTCGTTGCGGCCGCGGGGCCCGGCGACGCCGCCTTCGCCGAGCCGCTCGGAGCCGCGCTGGAGGACCTCCGCTCGGCGTCCGCCTGGCAGTCGCGCGCGGACGTCCTCGTCGGGCTCGTCTCGCTGCCGGGCCGGGAGGTGACGGCCGTCGTCGAGGTGATCGGGTCCGTGCTCACCGTGCCGGCCGGGGTGTCCCTCGTCGTCGACGGGCTGGCGGCGGTGCACACGGCCTACCGGCAGGCGGTGCTGGCGATGCGGACGGTCCCGCCGGGCCGCGTCGACGTCGTCTGCCTGGCCGAGCGGCTGCCCGAAGCCCTGCTGCTCTCCTCGCCCGAGCTGACCGAGTCGCTGCAGCGCGACTGGCTCGGCGACCTGCTGGACCTGCGGACGGCCGAGCGCGGCCCGCTGCTGGACACCCTGGCGACCTGGGTGCGCACCGGCGGCTCGGCCACCCGCTCGGCGCAGGCGCTGCACTGCCACCGCAACACCGTGCTCAACCGGATCCACCGGATCGAAGAGCTGACCGGCCGGTCGCTGACCGGCGGCGAACTGGCCCTGGAGCTCGCGTTGGTCGTCCGCGCGCTGCCGTTCCTCCCGCCACCGCGTGTGCCCTGACCGGTACCCGCTGTGCACAGTGCACAACGACACTAGGCCAAATGTAGGCACTCAGATCCTTCATTCGGCGGCGTGATGTGTGTAACACTCCGGCCGGCGGTGCTCCGGCCCGCGCTTCTCCCACACCGTCGTTCGAGAGGTCCCAGCCGCTCATGCCCGAACAAGACCCTGCCCTCCCACCACCCGGGCCCGAGCCGCGCTCGATGGCCCGCCGCCGGTTCCTCGGTTTCGTGCTGGCCGCGCCCACGCTGGCCGTCGCCGCGCAGATCGGCGGCTCCGAACTGGCCCCGCGCGAAGCCGACGCGGCGATCCCGTCCCTGCCCCAGCCCGAGGACATCTTCGACCTCGGCGACCTGCAGAACCTCGCCGCCCTGCCGACGTCGGGCCTGATCAGCGTCCAGGTCGGCGCCGACGGCCGGGCCGCGTTCGCCGTGCCGCGCACCGAGGTCGGCCAGGGGATGACCACCGCGGTGGCGATGATGATCGCCGAGGAGCTCGACCTCCCGCTGGACAAGATCGACGTCACGCTGGCCGACGCCCGGCCCGAGCTGCTGATGAACCAGCTGACCGGCGGCTCCAACTCGATGCGCAGCATCTACACACCGGTCCGGACGGCGTCGGCGATCGCGCGGCAGCGGCTGCTGGCCGCGGCCGCCGCGAAGTGGGGCGTGCCGGTGTCGCAGCTGACGACGTCCGGCGGCGTCGTGCGCGCTTCCGGCGGCCGCACGGCGAGCTACGGCTCGCTCGCGAAGGCCGCCGCGTCCGCGACGACGATCAGCGTGACCGCGACGCTCAAGCCGCGGTCGGACTTCAAGGTCCTGGGCACCCCGCAGAACCGGCTCGACGCGCACGCGGCGGTCACCGGCACCAAGGAGTTCACCCTCGACCTGGACGTCCCGGGCGCGCTGCCGACGATGGTCGCCCGGCCGCCGACGATCAACGGCACCCCGCGTTCGATCCTCAACGCCGCCGAGGTCAAGGCCATGCCGGGGATCACCGACGTCGCCGCGATCTCGCACGGCGTCGCGGTGCGCGGCCGCACGTTCGGCCAGTGCATCGACGCGATCCGCGCGCTCAAGGTGACGTGGGGCCCGGGCACGGTCGACGGCGAGTCCGACGCGACCGTGCTCAAGAAGCTCAAGGCCGCGCAGCTGCCGATGACCGTGCCCGGCCTGCTCGACCAGTACATCGACGCGGAGTTCACCTTCGCCGCCGCCAGCAACAGCCCGCTCGAGACGGGCGCCGCGATCGCCGACGTCCGCGCCGACCGCGCGGAGATCTGGTCCTGCCTGAAGGTGCCGATCGTCGCTCAGGAAGAGATCGCGAAGCTGCTGGGCCTGCCGCAGGACGCGGTCACCGTGCACGTCACCCAGGGCGGCGGGTCGTTCGGCCGGCACCTCTTCCACGACGCGGCCGCCGAAGCGGCGGAGGCGTCGCAGAAGATGGGCAAGCCGGTCAAGCTGATGTGGTCGCGCACCGACGACTTCCGGCAGGGTCGCATCCACCCGATGTGCGTGTCGCGCGTGCGGGCGACCTACCTGCTCGGCAACGTGGTCAGCTTCGAGCAGCGCCACACGAGTGTGCAGACGGAGTTCAGCCACGGGCTGGGCGAGATGATCACCTCGACCGCGGCGAAGCTCCCGATCGGCGGCAACCTCAGCTTCGCCGAGTCGATCTTCCTGCTGAGCCAGTCCTCGCCGTACAACTTCGGCGTCACGACCCAGCTGTTGAACGAGATCCCGCTGAAGTTCAACACCGGCAGCATGCGCAACATCTACTCGCCCAACGTGGTCACGGCCGAGGAGCTCGTGGTCGACCAGCTGGCGAAGAAGTTCGGCAAGGACCCGGTCGCGTTCCGCCGCGAGTTCCTCAAGGACGACCGGCTGCGCGCGGTGCTGGACAAGGCCGTCCAGGTCGGGAACTGGGGCCGTTCGCTGCCCGCCGGGGTGGCGCAGGGGATCGCGCTGCACTCGGAATACCGCGGCGCGGTCGCGGTGCTGGTCGAGATCGACTGCCGGCCGGAGACGGTCAACCGGCCCATCCGCGATGGTGTCACCGGTCCGCGCGTGACGAAGGCGCTGGTCGTCGTCGACCCCGGCTTCGCGATCAACCCGCGCGGCCTGGAGGCGCAGATGATCGGCGGCCTCAACGACGGCATCGCGATGTGCCTCACGTCCAGCATCCACATCAAGAACGGGCTGCCGCTGGAAGGCAGCTGGGACAACTACTTCTACACGCGCGAGTGGAACACCCCGCCCGAGACGCAGGTCGTCGTCATGCCGAACACGTCGGACAGCCCGAGCGGCGCGGGCGAGCTGGCGGTGGCGCCGTCGTTCGCCGCGGTGGCCTGCGCGTACGCGCGCGCGGTCGGCAAGATGCCGACCTCGTTCCCGATCAACCACGGCACGCTCTCCTTCGAGCCGCTGCCGGTGCAGCCGTCCACGCCGCCGTCGCCGACCGACGGCCTCGACCACGCCTACTAGGAGACCGCAGTGCCGCAACACACCCTGAAGATCAACGGCAAGGTGGTCACGGTCGACGCCGACGACGACCTCCGGCTGCTGTGGGTCCTGCGCGACCTGCTGGGCATCACCGGCCCGAAGTACGGCTGCGGGCTCGACGTCTGCAAGGCGTGCACCAGCCACATCAACGGCAAGGCGTTCAACCCGTGCTCGGTCCGCGTGGCCGACATCGAGGAGTCCGACGAGATCACGACGATCGAGGGCCTGCCGGCGACGGTCGGCAAGGACCTGCACCCGATGCAGGAGGCGTGGCTGGAGTTCGACGTGGCCCAGTGCGGCTACTGCCAGCCGGGCCAGATCATGGCGGCGGTGGCGAAGGTCCGCCAGGCGACCGCGGCCGGCCGCGAGATCACGGACGCGGACCTGGACGAGATCCGGAACATCTGCCGCTGCGGGACCTACGCGCGGATCCGCGAGGCGGTGAAGGCAGGAGCGGAAAAGATGTGACGCGCGGCCCGTCGTGAGTGAGAAACAGGGTTGGAACACTGTTTCTCACTCACGACCGATGCCCAGCAGGTCGAGGAACGCCGTCGCCGCCGGGGTGGGGCTCGACTCCGCCCAGATCACGTACTCCACGCGGGCCGGGGCGTCCGTGATCTCGATCGTCGCCACCCCCGTCAACTGCGGCGCGAACCCCGACGGCAGCATCGCCACCCCCAGCCCCGGGCCGACCAGGCGCGGCACGTAGTCCGCGCTCGTCACCTCGTACGCCACCTCGCGGTCGAGGCCCGCCGCCGCGAACGCCTGGTCGGACTGCGCTCGCCCCGCCGTGCCCGGAGGCAGGTCGACGAACACCTCCGCCGCGAGGCGCTTCAAGCTGACCGTCGGTTCGCCGGCGAGGGGGTGGTCCGGCGCCACCACCGCGATCAGGTGGCCGCGGGCCAGCTCGCGGACCGCGACTCCGCGCGGGGTCGCCGTCGTGGGCAGGCCGAGGAACGCCACGTCGAGGCTGCCGTCGCGGACCTGCTCGATCAGGTCGTCGCTCGCCCCCACCCGCAGGCTGATGCGCACCTGCGCGTACCGGTCGTGGAACTCGCGGATCGCGGCCGGGACGTCGGCCGCGGTGACCGTCGGGATCAGGCCGACCGCCAGCCGCCCGCGGACCTCGCCCACCGCCGCCGCGACCTCGGCCGCCGCCCGCTCCGCCGCGGCCAGGCACTGGCGCGCCGACGGCAGGAACGCCTCGCCCGCCGGGGTCAGCCGGACCCGGCGGCTCGTCCGCTCGAACAGCCGCGCGCCGAGCTCGCGCTCGAGCCGCGCGACCTGGTGGCTGAGCGCCGACTGGACGACCAGGCAGCGCTCGGCGGCCCGGGTGAAGCTGTTCGTTTCGGCGATCGCGACGACGTACCGCAGCTGCTGGAGTTCCACCCATCCATCTTGAACCACGATCGCTGCGGTGACGAACATGTGTTGGACTCATCGATCGCCGTCCGGTGGAATTTCGGTATGACCAGCCAGCTCCTGCGGACGGACCCCCACCCGGTGGACGTCCCGCGCATCGCCCTCACCGCGGTCGCGCCGATGGTGTGGGGCACCACCTACCTCGTCACCACCGAGTTCCTCCCCGCCGGCCACCCGCTCTTCGCCGGCCTCCTGCGCGCCCTGCCCGCCGGGCTCGTCGCGCTCGCCCTGACCCGGACGCTGCCGCGCGGCGCCTGGTGGGGCAAGGCCGCCGCGCTCGGCGTGCTCAACATCGGCCTCTTCCTGCCGCTGCTGTTCGTCGCCGCGCAGCGCCTGCCCGGCGGCGTCGCCGCGACGCTGGGGGCCGCGCAGCCGCTCGTCGTCGCCGTCCTGTCCGTGCCCCTGCTGCGCCAACGCCTGTCGGGGTGGCGGCTCGGCTGGGGTGTGGCGGGCATGGCGGGTGTCGGCTTGGTCGTGCTCGGCCCGGCGGCGGCGTTCGACGGCGTCGGCGTCGCGGCCGGTCTCGGCGGCGCGGCCACCATGGCACTCGGCGTGACGCTGACCAAGCGCTGGGGACGGCCGGCAGGCGTCGGCCCGGCCGCGTTCGCCGGCTGGCAGCTCACCGCCGGCGGCCTCTTCCTGCTGCCGCTCACGGCCCTGTTCGAAGGTGCGCCACCGTCGATCGACGGCCGGGCCGCGCTCGGCTACCTCTGGCTGGGCCTGATCGGCGGGCTGCTCACCTACGCGCTGTGGTTCCGCGGCGTCACGACGCTGCCGGTCGCGTCGGTGGCCGTGCTGGGGCTGCTGTCCCCGCTGGTCGCGGCCGTCCTCGGCGCGGTCGTCCTGGACCAGACGCTCGGCCTGGTCCAGCTCGCCGGGTTCGCGCTCGCGCTGGCCGCGCTCGTCGCCGGCCAGCTCGCCACTCCGTCCGTCCGGAAAGGACAGTTGCGGTGAAGGTTGCGGTCGTCCTCGCTCGATTTCTCGGCTTGGTGCCGTTCGCCGGGTTCGCGCTCGTCGCCGGCCTGCTCCCGGCCCCGTCCGTCCGGAAAGGACAGTCCCGGTGAAGATCGCCGTCGTCGGCGCGGCCGGCATGGTCGGCTCCCGCGTCCTCACCGAAGCCGCCCGGCGCGGCCACGACCTCCTTGCGATCCTGCGGACGCGACGCCCGGTCGTTCTCCCACCCGGTGTCGGCACGGCCGAAGCCGACGCGGGCGATGCGGAGCGGATGGCCACGCTGTTCGCGGGCACCGACGCGGTCGTGGCCGCGGCCCGGCCGGCGCCGGGGCAAGAGCACACGGTCGGCGCGACGACGACCGCGCTGCTCGACGCGGCCGCCGAGGCGGGCACCCGCGTCCTCGTCGTCGGCGGTGCGGCGCCTTTGCGCGTCCCGGGCGGCGGGCTGGTCCTCGACGACCCGCGGTACGTCCCGCCGGAGTACCGCGCCATCGCCGCCGCGAGCGCCGCGCAGCTGGCCGTCTGCCGGGCGCACCCGGCCGCCGACTGGGTCTACCTCAGCCCGCCGGCGGTTCTGGAGCCGGGCGCCCGGACCGGCGGCTACCGCCGCGGCACGACGACGCTGCTGACCGGCCCCGGCGGCGAGTCCCGCATCTCGGCCGAAGACCTCGCGGCGGCCGTCGTCGACGAGCTCGAGCACGTCGGCGCGGACCGGCACTTCACGGTCGGCTACTGACCTTGGTCTCGCACCGCACCCGCGGGGCGGCCTCGGTCCCGGACGCGACGCAGTCGACGCCCCGGCCCGGCCCCGGCACGGGGTAGGCGAAGACGGTCGGCGCGTCGCGGTCGCGGCCGGCGGAGAACTCGACGACCGTCGGCCGCCACGATCCGGTGCCCTGCAGCACTTTCGAGTAGTACGCGGTGTGCGGGCCGATCGTGGTGCCCATGCCTTCGCCGTCGTCGTCCAGCTCGTGCACGGTCAGCACGTAGTCCCCGGCGGTGTACTTGCCCTGGCCCTCGTGCCCGGCTTCGGCCGGGGTCGCGCTGACGACCTCGGCCGCGACGGGGTCGGCGGCGGTGGCGATGACCGTGGCCCCGATCGCCACCACCGCGGCACCCGCGGCGACCGCGATGACCCCGACCCTCCTGGCTTTCCCGTCCATGACGATCAAGCTAGGCCGCCGGTGCCGGCCGGCACCTCGGCCGAAGGGACACCCGACCTCGTCCTTTCGGCCGAGGTCGAGGTCAGGGGTGGATCAGCTCGTAGGTCAGCAGGACCAGCGCGGTCCCGACCGGGCGGGCGCCGCTCAGCCGCGCCGGCTTGACGCCACCGGCTTCCGGGAACAGCCGTGCGCCCGTGCCGACGACGAACGGGTAGGTCATCAGCCGCAGCTCGTCGGCCAGGTCGTGCTCGAGCAGCGTGCGGACCAGCGTTCCGCTGCCGTACACCACGATCTCCCCGTCCACTTCCTCCTTCAGCTTCGCGACCTCCTTGACGACGTCGCCCGCCAGGACCGTGGCCTCGCCCCAGCCGGCGTCTTCGACGGCGGAGGAGGAGACGACGTACTTCGGCAGGGCCCGCAACCGGTCCGCCCACTCGCCGGTGCGGGACGCCCAGCCCCGGTCCAGGAAGTACGAGTGGGTCCGCCTGCCCATCAAGAGGGCCGCGGCGCCCACCGCCTCCGCGTATTCGACCTCGGCCCAGGCCGCGCGGTCGTCGTCGCCGATCCGGGTGAACCAGCGCGCGGACTCCTTGTCGCCGGTCGGGTCCTCGACGATCCCGTCGAGCGTGATGTTCTCGCTGATGATGATTTTTCCCATGCCGGGGCAGACGCCGCGACGGCCGGAAAGGGGTCGGCCGCCCCCTTCGCGTCTCCGGCGGCGTCCGTACAGGATGGAAGCGCGAGCAGGGAGACGAGGCCGGATGGGAACCGAACTGATCGGGCGGGCGCGGGCCGGGGACGGCGAGGCGTTCCGGGTGCTGACCGAGCCGCACCGCCGGGAGCTGCAGGTGCACTGCTACCGCATGCTCGGCTCGTTCCAGGACGCCGAAGACGCCCTGCAGGACACGTTGCTGTCCGCGTGGCGGGGCCTCGGCGGGTTCGACGGCCGCGCGTCGATCCGCACCTGGCTGTACCGGATCGCCACCAACCGCTGCCTCAGCGCGCTGCGCGCGGCCGGGAGGCGCCCGGCCAAGGCGTGGGACATCCCCGGCGTCGAACCGCCCGAACCGACGCGGCTCGGCGAAGTCGTCTGGCTCGAACCCTTTCCCGACGCGCTCCTGCCCGCACCGCCGGGTCCGGAGGCGCGCTACGAACAGCGCGAGTCCGTCTCGCTGGCGTTCGTGACGGCGCTGCAGCTCCTGCCGCCGCGCCAGCTGGCGGTGCTGGTGCTGCGCGATGTCCTCGGGTTCCCGGCGGGCGAGGTCGCCGCCATGCTGGACACGACGGTCGACTCGGTGAAGAGCGCCCTCAAACGGGCCCGGGCCGGGGTGCGGCGCCGGCCGCCCGGCGAACCGGCGCCCGCGCCCGGCTCACCCACCGAGCACGCGGTGGTGGCGAACTTCGTGCGGGCGTGGGAAACCGCCGACGTCGAGGCGCTGGTGGCCCTGCTGACCGACGACGTGTTCCTGGCGATGCCGCCGTTGCCGCTGGAGTACGAGGGCCGGGACGTCGCGGCCCGCTTCTGCGCCGGGCTGTTCGACGCGGGCCGCCGGTTTTCGCTCGTCCCCGCGCGCGCCAACGGCCAGCCGGCGTTCGGGGCCTACCTGCGCACGCCGTCCGGGGCCCGGCACGGCACCGGGTTGTACGTCCTCACCCTGGCCGGCGACCGGATCTGCGCCATGACCCGCTTCGAGAACAGCGTGCTCCCGGCGTTCGGCCTGCCGCGGTCGCTACCGGGATGAGCCCGTCAGCCCGGCAGCGTCCCGGGCAGCCCGAACGCCGGGAAGAGCCGCTCGTCCAGGAACACCACGATCCGGCCGATGGTCCCGCCGGCGGGCTCCAGGACGTGGATGCCGTGGCCGGCGAACGAGCCGTCCGCCCGTCTCGTGTAGCTGCCGATCGCCGGGAATCCGTTGGCGCTCGTCGGCAACGCGCGGCGGGGAGAGGTGAAGATCCGGCGCGTGTGGTGGTCCAGGACCGCGTCCCGGCCGTGGAACCACACCGCGATCGGCGGCATCTGGTACTCGACGTCCGAGCGCAGCAGCGCCGCGAGGCCCGCCGTGTCCGCGTCCTCGAACGCCTTCAGGTAGCGCCGCAGGACCTCGTCGTCCAGCGCCGGGTCGGGCCGCACCCGGTCCTCGACCGGCTGGTCGGCCGCCAGCGTCGCCCGGGCGCGCTGCAAGGCGCTGCGGGCCGCCGTCGTCGTCATGCCCAGCGTCGCGGCCGCCTCCGACACCGGGAAGCCGGCCACCTCCACGAGCATCAGCACCGCCCGCTGCCGCGCCGGCAGCCGCTGGAACGCCGCCACCACGGCGAGGCGTGTGCGGTCGCGCAGCGCGGCCAGGTCGGCGGGGTCGTCGCCGGCCGTCGGCAGCGGCTCCAGCCACGACACGGTGTCGATCCTCGGCAGTGCCCCGGCGGTCTCCGTTCCCGCGCCGAGCCCGGAGGGCAGCACCCGCCGCCGCGCGCTCTTCAGCACGTTGAGGCACGCGTTCGTGGCGATCCGGTACAGCCAGGTGCGCACCGACGAGCGTCCTTCGAAGGAGTCGAAGGCCTGCCACGCGCGCAACATCGTGTCCTGCACCAGGTCTTCGGCGTCCTGGAACGAGCCCAGCAGCCGGTAGCAGTGGGCGAGCAGCTCACGGCGGTACGGGTCCGCCAGCCGCCAGAAGTCCTCGTCAGACATCGGGTCCTCTCCTGTCCATGCCTGTGCGGACAACCCGGCGGCCCCGGATGCACCGGCGACGACGTCCACCACACGTACTCGACGTATGAACGCGGACATCACGAAGTTCAGCCTGCACGACCGGTACGCGTCTTAGCCGCTCAGGCCGGGACGACGTGCACGACCACCGCCGTCGCGTTGTCCCGGCCGCCCGCTTCTTCGGTGTCGGCCAGCAGCCGGGCGACCTTGCCGGCGGGCGACGCCGGCTCGGCGAGGACCTCCCGCACCCGCCGGTAGGGCACCTGGTCGGTGACGCCGTCGGTGCACAGCAGCAGGACGTCGCCCGGGCGCGGCGCGACGTTGAGCACGTCCGGCTCCGGGTGCGCGGGGTGGCCGACGTAGCGGGTCAGCTGGTAACGGGCCGCGTGCGCTTCGGGGGAGTCGAACGGGTACCAGCCGTTGACCGCCCCGAGCCACGCCATGGTGTGGTCGGTCGTCAGCTGTTCCAGCAGCCCGTCGCGCAGGCGGTAGCCGCGGGAGTCGCCGATCTGCGTGAGCCACAGGCCGGCGCCGGACGCCACCAGCGCCGTCAGGGTGCAGCCGGTCAAGCTGCCGATCCGCTCGCCGGCCGCGCCGACCCGCGCCTGGGCTTCGGCGATCGCCGCGCGCAGCAGCGGGGGATCGGCGGCGTCCCGGACCGGGCGGATCCGGTCCACGAACACCTCGACGGCCGTCCGGCCCGCCGCGCGGCTGCCTTCGCCGTCGCCCATCCCGTCGGCCAGCACCGCGAGCAGCGGCTCCTCGTCGAGGTGCACGACGTCGAAGTTGGCCGGGTACCGCTCGCCGGTGACGCTGCCGGCCGCCGCGCGAAGAACGTGTTCTGCCATGTCCGCATGATGCCCGATTCCGGTGAACGGGTGAATGGTACCCGCCGATCACTCGGTGAAACCGCCGCGGCCGACCCCGTGGAAATGCCATAAGCGCATTTCAAGCGTCCCGCCGAAAATTCCGGACACCCGACCGTCCGTCGACCGTGATCAATGAACGGTCATTGTGCCGGTGAATTTATTTCGGTTACACCAACCATCCTGCTTCACCCGATCGTGTATATGCGCGGGCGGTCATCCCGCGCGGATAGGCGGGCAGTGGTGATGGCGGTAGGGTCCCCGGCGACAAGGCAACTCGAACGGCTGATCGCTGCCGAAAGAAAGCAAAGAGGAATTGGATTTCGACGCACTGGCCGCTGAACTGCGCAATCTCCGGGACAGCGTCGCCGGGGTGACCGGCACGGTGCTCGCCGCGGTCGACGGGATACCCATCATCGCCGACGCGGACGACTACATCGATCCGGCGAAGATTTCCGCGCTCGCCGCCGCCGATCTCGGAATCGCGCGCCAAGCCGCCGAAATGACCGGGAAGGGCACGTTGAGCCAGACCGTGGTGTTCGGCAGCGAGGGCTACATGGCCGTCTACGCCGTCGGGCGGCTGGCACTGATGGTCGTCCTGGGGGACAAGGGCCTGAACGTCGGGCGCCTGCTCTTCGAGTCCCGGCCGGTCATCGACCGGATCGGCACGATCCTGGCTGCGTAGCGGACAAGCCTGTCCAAGGGAAGGAAGCAGCATGATGATGAACATCGATACCGCGCTGAAGGAAGCCATGTCGATCACCGGCGCCGTCGGCGTCGCGCTGGTCGACTACGAAAGCGGGATGTCGCTCGGCACCAGCGGTGGCGGCGAGTGGCTCGACCTGGAGGTCGCCGCCGCGGGCAACACCGAGGTCGTGCGGTCGAAGCTGCGGGTGATGTCCTCGCTCGCGCTCAACGACAGCATCGAGGACATCCTGATCACGTTGCACCGCCAGTACCACCTGATCCGGCTGATGAACTCGTCGCGGAACTCGCTGTTCCTGTACCTGGTGCTGGACCGGGAACGCGCGAACCTCGCCCTGGCCCGCCACTACCTGAAGCGCATCGAAGCCGACCTGCAGGTGTAGCTCGGGGAGGAGGAGACGATGACCGGAGGCGGCTCCCGCGCCGCACTCGTCATCGGCTCGGCGTTGATGCACGACCTCGGTTCCCTGTTCCCGGTGGCGATGACCCTCGCCGGCGAGGAACTGGCGTTCACCTTCGTGTCGTCCTGCCCCTCGCCCGACGCGGTCGAGGAGTGGGTCCGGTTGCGGTCGGGTGCCGTCGTGGCCGACCGCGTGCTGCGCTTCCACGTCGACGCGGACCGCCGGCGGATCCGCGTCGAACTGGCCGGATCGCCGGTCCGGGCCCTGGTCGTGCTCGCGGACGAGGTCACCGCGGCGTCGGTGAACGCCCCGCGGCTCGGCCGCTGGCAGGACCAGATGCCCTGCACGCTGCAGGTCGCGATGGACGAGCTCGCGCGGGTGCTGTCGCGCTGCCACCACCGCGCCGGCGGCGCCGAGCCGCTGATCGACCTCGACCTCGGCTACCGGCCGGACCGCGAGTACGAGATCCGCCTGGCGGGCGCGCACGAACGGGTGCGGCCCTTCATCGCCCCGGTCCGCCCGGTGCTGGCGATGCGCTGGCGCTCGACGACCTCGGCGCAGCGCAAGGCTTTCCTCGACGAGCTGCCGGACGGCGCGCCCGCCCGCGGCTGGCTCCGCCGTCGGCGCACCGTCCGGCTGATGGGCCTGGAGATGGAGGTTTCCCCCTGACCGCCGTGGCAGAGTGACGGGCATGCGGATCAGCGAAGACGACTACCTGTGGTTCGCCGGCCGCGCCCTCGACGGGATGACGGCGATCCTCACGGAGCTCGGTGACGAGCGGGCCAACCGCCGTCCCCCGCTGCCGGGGACGAACACGCCCTACGCGATCGTCACGCATTGCCTGGGCGTGCTCGAGTTCTGGATCGGCGCGCTGGTCGCCGGCCGCGCGGTGGAGCGCGACCGGGACGCCGAGTTCACCGCGTCGGGACCGGTGGCCGGGTTGGCCGGGCGGGTCGCGGCGGCGAAGGAGCGGCTGCGCGCCGATCTCGCCGTGGCCGACCCGGCCGCGCCCCTGCGGGCCCCGGCGCCGGCGAAGTACGCGGACACCCCGGCGGGCCGGACGCAGGGCGGGGCGCTCCAGCACGTGTTCGAAGAGCTGGCCCAGCACCACGGCCAGCTCGAGCTGACCCGCGATATTCTGCGCTAGAGCCGCCCGGCGTCAGTCCGGCCGCGGCGCGCCCGGGGAGCCGATCACGCCGGGTTCCGCGGCGCGGCCGGGTCGCTGCCCGCCAGCTCCGCCGGGTCGAAGTCCAGCGGCTGCCACCGGAACACCCCGGCCCCCTGGGCGTACGCCAGGTGCCCGCCGAGGGCGCCGCCCGCGCCCGCCGCCGTCAAGCCGAGAGCGCCCAGGAGCCTCCCCCGCACCGGGCGGCCGCGGCGGCGGGCCGCGTAGGACGCCCCGAACAGCGCGATCGCCACGGCGTTGCTCGCCGCGTGGACCAGGCCCACCCGGCGTTGCCGCACGTCGAGGTCCGCGTAGTCGGCCAAGCCGAGCACGATCGCCGGTGGGGCCGCCAGCAGGCCGGCCGCCACCAGCCGGCGCGCTTCCTCCTGACGGCCGGGCACCAGGTCGAACGCCGCCGCGCAGAGCCACGCGCCGATCGGGACCGTCACGGCGATCGGATGCAGCGGGTGCCCGAGCGCACGCCCGCGCAACAGCTTGCCGACGGTGCTCGCCGCCGGCCCGCGCAGGCGCCGGGTCAGTGCGGCCGCCGGCTTGTCGAGGGCCCCGGCGTGCTCGACCGCGTGCAGGGCCCGGTGTGGTGCGGGGGAGTTCATGCCCCGCGGCTACCCCGTCCGCCGCGGCTCAACCCGCTTCCCACGCCGCTCTCGCGTGGCTCACGAACTCGGCCCGGCTGCCCGCCGTGATCGCCCCGATCCGTGTGCGGTAGCAGTCCAGCACCGCCTCGAACCCGGTCGCGTGCAGGAAGTCGCGCACCGTGGGCCGGTCACCCGTCACCACCCGCAGGCGCGTGCTCGCCGCGCGGTCATGAGCAGCCCGCACTTCGCGGACGCCCGCGACCGACAGGAACGACAACTCGGACAGGTCCAGCACCAGCACTTCGGGTTCGCTCGCCAGAACCCGGGCGGCGGCCTGCCCGAGCTTCGGCGCCGTGCCCGCGTCCAGTTCGCCGGAGAGGACGAGGACGACGACGCCAGGCTCAGCCCGCGTCCGGAGCACCTGGAGCCGCTCCGGCTGAAAGGAACCGGTCATGGGCATGCACCGTCCTCGGACGACGAGACGAAGTACCTCATCGGCTACCCCCGGTGCCGGAACGGCAAACTGGCTCAGGCCCGCATCAGGATGAAGTCGCCGTGGCCGCCGTAGCCGAGGACGTCCTCCGCGTACTGCGTGCCGTCGAACGTGGGGAGCCACCAGCGGTTGCCGATCCGCACCAGCATCGGGTGCGGGATGTTCGTGCCGTACGGCGCGTTCAGCGTGCCCAGCTTGCGCAGCCGGAGGTCGTACACCGGGTACTCGCGGGCGTCGCCGTCGCTGGCGAACAGGTACCACTGTCCGCCCACCCGCTGCAGGATCGTGCCTTCCGTCTGGCCGACCGACGTGTCGGCGCCAAGCAGCGTCAGGCCGTGGTCGTAGTCGGCACCGCGCGGTGCCGCCGCGAGCGCGGGGTGGAACACGAACGATGGTTGCTGCGCGGGGCTTTCCACGAACGCGATGTGCCACCGCCCTTCGATCCGGGTCAGCGCCGGGTCCCACGAGCTGACGGTGGTCGGCAGCGGGAGCCGGCGCGTCGGCAGGACGTGCACGCCGGACAGCACGTTCTCCCGGGTGACGGTGTGCCGCACGTGGACGCCGGTGAAGGAGAAGTCGCCCCACGAGCTCATCAGCAGGATGAACCGGTCGTCGTCGACGACGATCTGGCCGGCGTGGTCGCCGAGCACGACGCCGTCGCGCGCGAAGAACAGCGTCGCGACCTGTTCCAGCTTCGTGGGATCCGCCAGGTCGAGCGTCCACACCGCCCAGTGCGCCTGCTGGAAGAAGCCGAGCCCCGCGTTGGTCATCGTCAGGTACAGCCTGCCGTCGCGGAGGTAGGGCCGGCCGTCGGCGTACTGCACGACGTGCGGGTCGCGCACGCCCGCCTGGCCGAAGTAGCCGGCCCGCACCCGGCCCAGCCGCGCCGGGCCGCGGCTGCCGTACGCGTAGCCGAGCTCGCCCAGCACCGCCGGGTCGCGCAGGTCGATCCGCGCGCGGACCTGGTCGCGTTCGGTCAGCAGCGGCCGCCAGCCGGTGCCCGTGTCGGCCAGCACCGTCACGGCGTTTTCGTTGACCACCACGGCGAAGCCGAACGCTCTCGGCAGGGCCGCCGCCGCGGTCTTGACGACGGCCGTGCCGCTCGCGGTGGTGATTTCGATGCCGGCCTGCCCCGCTGCGGGGTCGTAGGTGCCGAGCACCGAGACGCCGTTCCCGGCCAGCCCGGCGACGACGGGAGCGCCGGCGTCGAGCACATCGACGGTCACCGTCCCGTAGGGCGCTTTCGGCCGGACGCCGGTCTTGACGAGGGCGCCCGGCCGGGCGGCCGTGTCGACCTGGACGAACTTCGGGGCGATCAGGGCGAAGGGCCGGAACTGTTCCGTGACGGCGAACTCCAAGGAGAGCGGGTCGGGGCCGGCGGCTTCGGCGGTCCCGCCGAGCAGGCTCGCGGTCACCCCCGTCACCCCCAGCGCGGTGAGGGCACGCAGCACGTCGCGTCGATCGAAGTCGGTCACCTTTGACCTCCGGTGGGGACGGATCGGGTACCCCAGTTTGCGACGTGGCATGCCACGTTGCAACCGGCACCGGAGCCCGGCGCGGGGCATGCTGGACGCTGGCGGCAAAGGGAGGTACCGGGTGAGCGGACGGACGACCGAGGTGGCGTGCCCCCGGCCGCCGAGCCTGGCGACCGGGCCGGTCTACCTCGACTACAACGCCACCACGCCGGTCGATCCGCGCGTCACCGAAGCCGCGTTGCCGCACTGGACGGAGTTCTTCGGCAACCCGTCGAGCGACCACGCCTTCGGCGGCGAACCGCGCCGGGCGCTGGCCACCGCGCGGGCGCAGGTGGCGGACCTGATCGGCGCGCGGCCGCCGGAGATCGTGTTCACCGGGTCCGGGTCGGAGGCGAACCTGCTGGCCCTGCGCGGCGCGGTGCTCGCCGCGGACGCGCACCTCGTCGTCCAGGCGACCGAGCACCCGGCCGTGCTGGAGACCGCCCGCGCGCTCGGCCGGCTGCACGGCACCCGGGTCACCGTGCTGCCCGTCGACCACGACGGGCTGGTCTCTGTCGAGGCGCTGGACGCGGCGCTGCGGACCGGAGCGGGCCGCGCGGTCGTGTCGATCATGGCGGCGAACAACGAGACCGGCGCGATCCAGCCGGTCGCCGAACTGGCCGAGCTCGCGCACGCCCGCGGCGCGCTGGTGCACTGCGACGCCGCCCAGGCCTGCGGCAAGATCCCGGTGAACGTCGGCGCGCTCGGCGTCGACCTGCTGACGGTGGTCGGCCACAAGATGTACGCCCCGCGCGGCGCGGCCGCGCTCTTCGTGCGTGAAGGAGTGGCGCTGGAGCCGGTCGTCTACGGCGGCGGGCAGGAACGCGGCCTGCGGGCGGGCACCGAGAACGTCGCGCTGGCGGTGGCACTCGGCACCGCCGCCCGGCTCGCCGCGGCCGACTTGGCAGCGGGCCGGCTCGCCGCGTTGCGTGACGACCTGCATCGGCGGCTCGCCGCCGCGCTGCCGGGCCGGGTCCGGCTCAACGGCCCCGAGGCGGGCGTGCAGCGGTTGCCGAACACGCTCAACGTCAGCATCGACGGCGCCCGCGGCCACGACGTCCTGGCCGCCGCGCCGGAGATCGCGGCCTCGACGGGGTCGGCTTGCCACAGCGGGGTCCACACGCCGTCGCCGGTGCTGACGGCCATGGGGTTCGACGCGGACCGGGCCTTGGCCGCGATCCGGCTGTCGCTGGGGAGGTGGAGCACGGCGGCCGACGTCGACACCGCCGTGCGCGCGATCGGATCGGCCGTCGAGGGTCGGTGAGCGTGCCGGCGTCCGGGCGCCACGGCGTATTGTCGGATCGTGCAGATGCCGACACAGCGGGGAAGCGGCCCGGCCCGCGGCTACGTGTGCTGGGGATACCGCGACCGCGTGGAGGCCGGCACATGACCGCCGAACCGGAAGTCGCGCCGCGGGGCTACGACCACGCGGCCGTCCACTACCGCTCCGACACCGATCTGCTCGCCGTCGCCGTCCCGTTCCTCGAAGGCGGGCTGCGCGCGGGCGAACCGACCATGGTGTCCCTGGAACCGGAACGGGCCGAGCTGGTGCGCCGCGCCCTCCCGGCGTCGGCGGACGTGCGGTACCTGACCACGGACGAGCTCTACGTCCGCCCGGCCGGCGCGATCCGGTCCTACCGGACACTGCTGGCGGAACTGGTCGCCGCCGGTGCCACCGGCATCCGCATCTTCGGCGAGATCCCGCGCCGGGTGATCGACACGTCGTGGGACTGGTGGGCGCGCTACGAAGCCGCGGTCAACCACGCCTACGACGAGTTCCCGCTGCGCAGCATGTGCGCCTACGACACCCGGACCACCCCGCGCCACGTCCTCGACGACGTCGCCCGCACGCACCCCTTCGTCGCGACACCCGGCGGCCGCCGGGACAACACCGGCTACGTCGACCCGCCGGCGTTCCTGGCCGGGCCCCGGCCGGTGGCGCCGCTCCCGATCCAGCACACCACCCCGCTCGTCGTGCTCATCGACCCGCAGCCGGGGACGGCCCGCCGGGCCGTGCTCGACCTCGGCAAGACCGACCTGCCCGCCGCCGAGGTCGACGACCTGGTCCTGGCGGTCAGCGAGATCGTCGACAACGCGTTGCGCCACGGCCGCCCGCCGGTCGAGCTGCGGCTCTGGGCGGACGCCGACCACCTGGTCGTGACGGTGCACGACACCGGCGACGGCCCGGGCGACCCGTTCGCCGGCCTGCTCCCGGCCGCCCGCCGGATCGGCGGCCGCGGCCTGTGGATCGCGCACCAGATCTGCAGCCAGGTCGCCCTGTACCGCGACGAGACGGGCTTCACCGCGCGGCTCACGGCGGGCCATCCCCGGCTCGGCCCGGCGGACTGAGCCCTCAGTCCTTCCGGGGCGGGCTCAGCGCGCCGCGGTTGTCCACGAGGGCCTCGGCGATCTCGCCCAGCTTGACGTTGAGCTCCTGCGAAGTGCGCCGGAGCAGGGCGAAAGCGGCGTCGGCGCTGAGGCCCTGGCGAGCCATCAGGATGCCCTTGGCCTGGCCGATCACGTCGCGGGACTCGACCGCGCGCCGCAAGTGCGTTCGCTCCAGCTCCGCGAGCTCGGCCACGCGGGCGTGCTCGAGGGCGAGCGAGGCGTGCGTGGCCAGCAGCAGGGCCCGGTGGCGGTCGGTCGGCGTGATGCCGTCGCGGTGGGCGTAGATGTTGAGCGCGCCGGTGAGCCCCGCCGGGCGGGACGACGGCAGCAGGGCCGTCGACAGCACCGCGCCGAGCCCGTGCGCCGTCGCGGCGGCGGCGAACTGCGGCCACGCCGGGGACCGCGCGAGGTCCTGGTCGAGCGAGTAGGCGGGGCCGCCGGGGGCGGCGGCGTCGAGACAGGGCCCGGAGCCGGTGCGGTACTGGACGTCGTCGAGGTCGGCGGCGATGTCCGGGATCTCGACGGGGGTGAAGAAGCGGCCGGCGGCGTCCCGCAGCGTGATGCTGACCAGCCGCGCGTGCGGCACGACGACCGTGGTCGCCGCGACCACGTGGTTCAGCGCCTGGGTGACGGTGGTGGCGTCGAGCAGGACCCGGGTGAGCGCCGCCAGCTGCCCCCCGAGCCGCTCTTCGGACGTCCCCTCGGCGTCGTGGCTGTCGATCGCCTCGTCCACGCTGGCGTGCACGGGCAGGGTGTCGCCGGGCAACGTGCTGCGCAGGATCCGGGCGTTCAGCGCTCCCGGGTCGAGCAGGACCGCCGAGCGGACCCCCTCTCGCGCGCGGCGCACGGCGAACTCGCCGAGCGTCCGCACCCCGGCCGCGGAAAGCGTGTCGACGTCCCGCAGGTCGAGGATCACCAGGTGCGGCGGCGGCAGGGTGACGGTCGCGTCGAGCAGCCTGGCGAGCGCGGCCGGCGCGGTTCCGGTCTCGAGCGTCCCGCTGAGCCGGAGGACGAGGGCCTGTTCCGCGTCCATCGGCAGGACCTCGACGTGCCCGGTCATGGCTCCACCTCCTCGTCCGGTGTCCGAAGGAACGGGTTACCCACGCGGGTGGTTCCCAACCCATCCGGTCACCGGGTCGTGGCCGCCCCGTGGCCGCGCGGGGGATGCGTCGCTCCGCCGTAGTGGGTCGCCCCGAGCGTCACGGCGGCGACGAGCGCGACGGCGCCGGTGACCGTCACGATGCGCGCCGGCGTGCGCAGCCGCGGGCGCGGGCAGGGGATCTCGGCGGTGGCTTCGGACAGCCTCGCCGTCGCCCACCGGTAGCCGTGGGCGAGGGAAAACGCCAGCGTGGCCCCGATGATGAAGAAGTCCGCGACGTTGAACGAGTACTTGCCGACCGGGACGAAGTCGATCGCGCCGCGGACGCTGCCCGGCGCGGTGACGTGGTGCAGCCCGAGGCGGTCCAGCAGGTTGCTGGTCCAGCCGCCGATCGCCAACGCGGCCGGGGCCCGCAGGAGCACCGGGTGCCGCCGGCGCAGGAGGAGCAGCACCGCGGCCGTCAGCAGGGCGGCGCCGGCGAGGTCGAGCACCGCGCCCGTCACCGGACCGGCGTACCACGCGCCGACGACTGGTCCGACCAGCGGGTTGCCGCCGAAGTTGATGCGCGTCCGCGGCACTTCGCGCCAGGCCCACGCCTTGGTGACCTGGTCCGCGGCGACGACCAGGAGCAGGGCGTACGCCGTCCACGGCGGGCGGAGGACCGGTGCGTCGAGCCGGGGCGTCCCGGCGGTGCCGTCAGGGTTCATCGGTGCCTCACAGCGCGGCCGGGCGACCACGACCGTCGCCCGGACGGGTGGGGACGGGGCGGCGTGGATTCGCGGGGATGGTTAATACCCCACCGTTCGCCCGGTCAAACATCTGTCCTTTGTGGACGAATCAGCCCGTGGTCTTGAGGAGCGGCACGTCCCGGCTCAGCTCCCGGAAGCCGACGCTGTAGTACAGCCCGCGTGCGGCGGGATGCCCGGGCGCGCCCAGGCAGGCGACCGTCGCGTGCGTGGCCCCGGCGTCCCGCGCGCGCCGCAGCCCGTGCAGCAGCATCGCGCGGCCCAGGCCGAGCCGCCGGTGACCCGGGTGCGTCCCGACGGGTTCGAATTCGGCGGTCTTGTTCGGCTCGTCGAGCCACAGGATCGCCGACGCCGCCATCGTCCCGTCCGGGGCCTCGACGAGGACGTGCAGGTCACCGCGGTACGCGGGGGCCCGCCGGACGCCGTCGTAGGCCTGTTCGTCGTACGACGTCGGGGTCCAGGCGGCGACGTGCGCCCGCACGGCGGCGGCCGGGCCGGCCTCGGCCGCGGTGCGGAACCGGAAACCCTTCGGCAGCACCGGTTCCTCGATCTCGACGAGGTCCCGCTCGTTGAGCTGGCTCCAGGACCCGGTGTCGCCGAGCGCGGCCGGGTCGGTCCGGTAGCCGTGCGCGGCCCAGCGCGCCAAGCCGAATGCGTCGGCCGCCCCCGGCAGCACCGTGCGTTCGACGTCGCCCGCGGTGGCGTCGAACCAGGTGATGACCTCGTCGACCAGCTCGGCGTGCGCGGGGTGGACCTGGTAGGCCAGGTACGCGCCTTCGACGTCCTTGACCGAGCCGTCGTCGCGCCGCACCCGGCGGGGCAGCTGGGCCCAGCCCCACGCGACGAGCTCGCCGTCGGCGAACCACAGCCGGCGCGGCCAGGTCGCGCCGTCGACGGCGTGGCCGCGGCCCCAGTTCCAGGCCAGCTCACCGTAGGAGGCGTCGCTGTTCACCAGCTCCGGGCGCACCGCGGTCACCCGCTGCGCCAGTTCCTGCATCAGCTCGACGTCCGCGGCGGTCAGCAGCTCGGCGTTCCCCATGGTCGGTCACTGTGGCAGCGCCCCGGGGCGGTCGTCGACCCGTTTTCGGACGGCTGGTCCCACGACATGAATGAGTCATTCATGTCGTCGGACGCAGTGAATGGGTCATTCACTGCGTCGCGGCCGGACCTGCTCGGGCTGGGCGCGACCCTAGAACCGGTCGGGGATCCCCGCCAGCACCGCGCTCAGGCTCGGGAGCCACCGCTGCCGCGGATCCGGCGCCGACAGCCACTCCGTCGCCACGTCGACCCGGCGCGGGCCGACCGGCAGGGGCAGCAGCGTCCCCCACGCCAGCACGTCGACGTTCTTCGGCAGCGCGTCGCGCGGGGGGATCAGCCCGTCGGTTTCCGCGAGGAGGGCCACTCGCGGTCCCTGCTGGGTGGGCAGGTGCATCGCCGGGCCCTGGCAGCCCGTCGCCACCAGCCGGGCCAGGACCGGGCCGGCGCTCAGCTTGGGCAACGTCACCGCGCAGATCCCGTTTTCCAGGGCCAGGAACGGGTGGACTCCCCGCCATTTCACCGGCCAGCCGAAAAGCCGGCCGTAGAAGGCGTCGACCCGGTCGCCCGCCGGGTCACGGGGCGCGACAGGCACCTGCTGGTCGAGCGACATCGTCGACGCCTTTCCACTCGCGGGGCGGGGTAGTGCCAGCCTAACGGCACTCAGTGCCGTTAGCAAGCCCGGCTGCTAACGTCCCGGCCATGACCGATTCGCCGCGCCGCGCGCCGGCCACCCGGGTCGGGGCGACCCCCGCGGGCCGGCGGCAGCTGCGCCGCGCCCTCGCCTCGGCGGCCGTGGACCTGTTCGCCGCCAACGGCTACGAGGCCACCACGGTCGACGACATCGCGGCCGCGGCCGGCGTCGGCCGCCGCACGTTCTTCCGGTACTTCGACGCCAAGGACGACGTCCTCTTCGCCAACCACGACGAGATCGTCGCGGAGATGGAAGACGCCTTCGCCGCCGCCGACCCCGAGCGCGACCCGGTCGAGGTGGCCTGCGACGCGGTCGGCCTCGTGCTCGACTCCTACGCCACCGAGCTCGACGTGTCGCTCAAGCGCTTCGCCCTGACGCGCACGGTGCCTTCGCTGCGGGACAAGGAAGTCGCGACCGTCGACCGCTACCAGCGCGTGCTCGCGCGCTACCTGCAGTCCCGCTACGAGCGGCAGGGCGACCCGGCGGCCAGCCTGCGCGCGGCCGTCGCCGCCGCGGCCATCGCGGCCGCCAACAACCACGTCCTGCGGCGCTGGCTGCGCACCGGCGGCGAGGACGACATCAAGGTCCGCGCGGCCGAGGCGTTCGCGCTGGTCGTCGCCGCTTTCCGGGCGCCGCGTACGGAACCGGCCACGGTCGTCGCGGTGATGACCACGGCGACGCCGCTGCACGAGGTCGTCGCCCAGGTCGGGGAGGTCCTCCGCCGACCGTAGTGGCACTGAGTGCCAAGGTGGGCGAAACCCGGTTTACACTCGAACCGTGGCGAAGCGGAAAGACGTGAAGCCGACGCCGTTCCGCGAAAGAAACGGCGAAAACCCGTTCAACGCCTCGGGCGTGGTCCGGACGGGTTCGCGGCGCTTCGCCTTCGCCGACAACAAAGACCCCACCGCGTTGTTCGAAATGACGTTCGACGGTGACTGGGAGACGGTCGGCCACATCCGCCGGCGCCGCCTCGCCGGCGCGGGCGGACTGAGCGATCCCGAGGGCCTCACCCGGATCGACCACGACGGCGAGACCTTCCTCGTCGTCTCCTCCTCGCTGTCGGTCGAGCGGAACCGGGTCAACGACGGCCTGGTGCGCGTCCGGTACCGCCCGGACGGCGACCTGCCCGCCGAACCGATGACCGGGTTCCGGGCCTGGCTGCTCGACCACCTGCCCTCGCTCGCCGCGCCCGGCAGGCGCAAACCGGACGACGACGGCCTGAACGTCGAGGGCCTCGCCTGGGACGCGGAGACGAGCGCCCTCCTGCTCGGCCTGCGCGGACCGGCCGTCCCCGGCCACGTCACCTTGGTCCACCTGCCCGTCGACCTCGGCGGGAAGTGGACGACGGAGTCGCTCGGCGACCCCACCGTGCGCTCGGCCGCGCTCCCGCGGTCCACCGCGGCGCAAGGTATCCGCGACCTTTCCCGCACCGGGCCGGACGGCGACCTCCTGGTCCTGCTCGGCCGGTCGGCCAGCCACGACGACGCGCCGTTCCGCCTCGGCACGTGGCCCCGCGGCGGCGACGCCGTCCGGCTGCTCGACGTCACCTTCCACCGGAGCGCGAAACCCGAAGGCGTCACGACGTTCTCCGCCGGCGGCGAGCGGAAGATCCTCGTCGTCGACGACAACGGCGGTTACGCGGTCCTCTAGGAGAAGTACAGCTTCGACGCCGCCGGGTCCTGGACGACGCGGGGCCGCCCGGACGGCGCCGGATCGGCGGCGAACGCCGCGCCCGCCCCGGTCCGGACGCTCGTCAGCGTGAAGTAGCCGCTGTAGGCGAAAGGGTCGTCCGGCGGGTCCACCGGGGTGACCGAGAACTCTTCGGCGTGGTCGGTGTTGTCGGCCGCGCGCGTGGCGAGCAGCCGGTGGCCCTGGGCCGACGACGTCGTGCTCGCGTGCAGGAACCGGCCGGACGCCTTGACGGCGAGCGACTTCCCGGTGCCGAGCGCGTCGAAGCACCACAGATCCGCTTCGTCGACCTTCGCCGGCCGCAGCCGGTGGACGACCTCGAAGCTGCCGGGTTCGAAGGTTTCGGTGCCGCTGGCGTGCATGCACTCGTTGGTGACGTCTTCGCGGACGTAAGCTCCCTCGGCACCGGGCAGGCCCCCGCAGAGGTAGCCGGCGGACGCCGCGAGCCGGAGCTGCTTGCGGACGGCGGTGAGCTGCGCGGGCATGTCGGGCACCCCGAGCCCGGTCAGCACGGCGGCCATCCGGTCGAGCAGCGGCTTGAGCACCGTTTCCTGGGTCTGGTGGCCGAACACGCTCTCGCGGTAGGTGCGGATCTGGCCGATCAGCTGCGCGCGGCGGCCCGGGTCGTCGCGCACGAGCTTGGCGAGCAGCCCGGCCGTGTCGATCCGGAAGTGCCGGGCCGGCTGCAGCGTCTGGTCGAGGCCCCACGGGATCAGCTTGAACCGGATGTCACCGACGCCGGGCGCGGCGACGGCGGCCTTGTCGTTGTAGACGTAGGTGTTGTTGGTGTTGCGGGAATAGCCGTCCCAGTGCTTGAGGAAGAACTCCATCGCGTACAGCTCGACGAACTGGTCGAGGTCGAAGACCTCGCTCGCGCCGGCCAGCCCGTGCGCGGCGATGTGGTCGATGGCGAACTTCAGGTCCGCCTTGTCCTCGAACTCCGACAGCGGTTCCACGCCGATGAAGCCGAACCGGGCGCCGACGAAGTCGTCCTTGTGCTCCAGCTCGTACAGGTTTCCGTCGGTGTGCCGGAAATTGCGCTCGATGTAGCGCGGCATGATCGGTTCGACGTTCACGAAGACGCCCGGGCTGTCGACCCCGGCGATCCCCTGGCCGATCGGCGTGCCGTTCACGAGCACCTTCGCGAAGTTTCCCCGGGAATGGGGGAGACCGGCGAGTTCGAACAGCCGGTAGCCCAGCAGCTGCCGGAGGTAGGAAAGGTCCTGGACCGAGTTGTTGAGCGTCAGGTAGCGCGACCCGATCAGGTCCCGGATCGGTGCTTTGTTGGCGTCGGTGAACTTTCCGAAATCGACGTGCAGACAGGGTTTGCCGCTGCTGATCGACCCGCAGAAGGACTTCTTCTTGATCCCCACGTCGGCGAACGTCGTCTTCGCGGGGAACTGGGTCCCGGAGATCGTGACCGTCGCCTTCCGCCAGGTGTAACGGCTTCCGCCGGTCCAGTCGAAGTTGCACACCCCGCCGGCCGGCTGCTCGGTGCGCACGGCGTCCCAGTCGGCCGCCGGCAGCGTGATCTCGACCGTCAGCACATTGTCGATCTCGTAGAGGGAATCGAGTGCTTGCTGCTCCTGGGCGCCCATCCCGTCATGGTACGACCGGTTTCCCCTCGTCGGACCGGCGGAAAATTCAGCGACGAATTTCGCGTTCCGCCCTTTTCCCGTTGCTGTGTCACCCGGCCGGGGACAGGTGGACGGCGGCGATGCCGGCGAGGACGAGGTCCAGCCCCGCGAGGAACTGCTCGCGGTCGTCGTGCCCGCGCACCTCGGCCGCCACCGCCCGGGTGAACGGGTACTCGTCCGGGTCCAGTTCCTCCCAGGCCGTCGAGACGGCGTCGAGGAATTCCGCGCGGTCCCCGCCGGGCGCGGCGCCCGCGTTGTTCGCCGCGTTCTGGCCGGCGGCGCCGAAGATGTAGCTCACCAGCGCCGAGGTCGTCGTGAACAGGTGGCCCTCCGGCACGCCCAGCGCGCGGACCTGACGGCCGATGCCTTCGAAGATCCGGGGCGTCACCGAGCCCCACGGGCTGCGCGAGAGCTGCAGCGCCAGCTGCGTGGCGAGCCACGGGTGCCGCTCGATGGCGTCGAACAAGCCGAGCGCGACGGCGCGGATCTCCTCGCGCGGCGAGCCGGGGGAGCCGACGGCCAGCGCGGTGGCGATCACCCCGTCGGTCGCCGCGTCGAGCAGCTCGCCCTTGTTCGCCACGTGCCAGTAGATCGCTCCGGCACCGGTGGCGAGGCGCTCGGTCAGCGTCCGGAAGGTCAGCCCGGCCTCGCCGGTCGTGTCGAGCAGATCGACCGCCGCTTCGACGATCCGTTCCCGGCTGAGTGCCTCGGTGCGCCGGCGGGTCCGTGGTGCCATGCCCCATCTTGACATATCTGGAACGTTGTTCCAACATGGAATGACATTCCAGAAGGAGGCATCATGAACGTCACGATCATCGGAGCCGGGCTCGGCGGTCTCGTCCTCGCCCGCGTCCTGCACGTCCACGGCATCGCGGCCACGGTCCACGAGGCCGAGCCGTCGGCGGCCGCCCGCACGCAGGGCGGCCTGCTCGACATCCACGTCGGCACCGGCCAGGTCGCCCTCGAAGCGGCCGGCCTGACGGACGAATTCCGCGGGCTGGTCTTGGCGGGCCACGAGGCCACCCGCGTCCTCGACCGCGACGGCGTCGTCCTGCACGACGAAACCGACGACGGCACCGGAGGCCGCCCCGAAGTACCCCGCGGCGAGCTGCGGCGGCTGCTGCTCGGCTCGCTCCCGGACGGCACCGTCCACTGGGGACACAAGGTCACCGGCGCCCGCGCGCTGGGCGGCGGCCGGCACGAGGTCGCGTTCGCCGACGGCACCACCGTCACCACGGACCTGCTGGTCGGCGCGGACGGCGCCTGGTCGAAGGTCCGGCCGCTGCTCTCGCCCGCGACACCCGAGTACATCGGCCGGTCGTACGTCGAAACCTTCCTGTACGACAGCGACACCCGGCACCCGGCCGCGGCGAAGGCGGTCGGCGCCGGGGCCCTGCTCGCGCTCGCCCCGGGCAAGGGCATCCAGGCCCACCGGGAGAAGAGCGGCACGCTGCACACCTACGTCGCGCTGACCCACCCGATCGAGTGGTTCGGCGACTTCAGCGACGCGGCCGCGGCCGTCGAACGGACGGCGCGGGAGTTCGAGGGCTGGGCCCCCGAACTCACCGCGCTGATCACCGACGCCGACACCGCGCCGGTCCTGCGCCCGTTGCACAGCCTGCCGGTCGAGCACCGGTGGGAGCGGGTACCGGGGGTGACGCTGATCGGCGACGCCGCCCACCTCGCGGCCCCGAACGGCGAAGGCGCGAACCTGGCGATGCTCGACGGCGCCGAGCTGGCCTTGGCTTTGGCCGGGCACGACGACGTCGAGACGGCACTCGGGGAGTTCGAGCGGGCCATGTTCCCCCGCGGCGCGGAGGCGGCCGCCGATGGTAACGAGCTCCACGAGCTGCTCTTCGGCGACGACTCACCCCACGGGCTGGTCGCCATGTTCACGCAGGGGAATCAGTGACCCGTTCGCGTCAGCCGCGGGCCTGCTGGACGTCTCCCGCGGCCGGCGCCGGAGCCGAGTCCGGCAGGGTCGGCCGGAGGGCGAGGACGACGACCGTCGCGACCGTCAGGTGCATGAGCATCAGGCCGATCACGTTGGCCGCCGTCGCGCCCGCGGTGAACAGCAGCAGGTCCGGGATCCACGTGGCGACCAGGGCCACCGGGACGACGACCCGCAGCGCCTTCGGGGCGCGGCGGGCGATCAGGAACCAGCCGGCGGTGCCGATGAGCAGCCCGATGACCGTCGCCGGCAGGTAGGACCCGGCGTTGAGGCCCATGCCGATCCCGCCCTCGTCGAGGGAGGACGCGCCGAGCGCGAGGAGGGTGTTCACGGCGGCGGCCGCCACGAGGGCGATCCCCAGGCGGACGACCGTGGCGGAGCTCGGGGTGGCGGTGGTCGGCATCGCTCCTCCTTGGGTTGCGTGTTAAACCCAAAGGTAGTTTGAGTTGCGTGTTAAAGTCAAGCGTGCACGAAGCGGTGGAGCCGTTCGACCGGCTGGGCGATGACGAGCGGCGGGCGTGGGTCAACCTGGCGAAGGTACTGCTCACGTTGCCGGGAGCGCTGGAAAGCCAGCTGCTGCGGGACGCCGATCTGACGTTGCTCGGCTACATGATCCTGGCGCGGCTGTCGGTGGTGCCGGGGAACAGCCTGCGGATGAGCGAGATCGCGGAGATGGCCAACGGGTCGCTGCCGCGGATCTCCCACGCGGTGGCCCGGCTGGAGGACCGCGGGTGGGTGACGCGGAAGGTGTGCACCGGCCAGGGCCGCCGCTTCACGATCGCCACCCTGACCGACGCCGGGCGCGCGCAGCTGGCGGCCGCGTCCGCCGACCACGTGGCGAACATCCGGCGCCTGGTGATCGAACCCCTCGGCGCCGACTTCGTGCGGCTCGGGGACGCCGCCGAGCGGGTCGTCGAGAACCTGGGGCTGCCCACCGAGGTGCACCGGCGGCCGAAAGCCTGACCGGCCCGGGCGCCGGGGCCCGCCGTCGGTCACCATGGGTCCGTGTCCCAGCCTGTTCCCGCTCCGGAGGCCGCCGGCCCCGGCCTGCTGTACCTCGTGAAGCAGCTCGAGCTCGCCGTGCGCGCCCGGCTGGACGAGGTGCTCCGCCCGGTCACGCTCACCCCCTTGCAGTACACCGCGCTCACGGTGCTGGAACGGCGGTCCGGGCTGACCACCGCCGAACTGGCGCGCAACTCCTTCGTCACCGACCAGGCGATGGCCGACATGGTCGTCGCGCTCGAACGGCGGGGCCTGATCGCGCGGGAAGGCGATCCGCGGGACCGGCGGCGGCGGGTGATCGGGCTGACCGGCCCCGGCCAGGAGGTCCTCGACCGGGTCCGCGACGACGTCGCCGCGCTGGAGCAACGGATGCTCGCGCAGCTTGCTCCGCGGGACGCGGCCCGGTTCCGCGCGTACGTCGTCGCGTGCCACGCCGCGCTCGCCGACCGTCCCTCGCACTGAAAAAATACAGGAAACCTGTACATCTCCGGGCCGGCGTGGGACTCTCGGTGCGACATCGAGCCGGGCACCGCGGCCCGGGGTGAGGGGCACCACCATGCGCGTTCTGGCGCTGCTCGGCGCGATCCTGCTGGCGGCCGGCCTGGCCCCGGCGGCCGCGGCCGCGGCCACGAGCGAACACCACACGGGGCAGCTGCCGGACGGGGCCACCTGGGTGGCGGACGTGCCGGCCGCCTGGAACGGCACGACCATCCTCTACAGCCACGGGTTCGGCCCGCTCACCGCGCAGGACGCGCCGGACGACGAAACCCGGGAAGCGCTGCTCGGCGGCGGGTACGCGCTGGTCGGCTCGTCCTACAGCGGCCCGTCGTGGTGGGCGCTCGCCTCCGCCGTCGACGACCAGTTCGGCGCGCTGGCGGCGGTCGAGCGGCTGACCGGCCCGCCGCGCCGGACGATCGCGTGGGGCACTTCGATGGGCGGCCTCGTCAGCGCCCTCGAAGGCGAACGCGGCGGGCTCGACGGCGTGCTGAGCACCTGCGGGCTCGTGGCCGGGGGCCTGAACCTGAACAACTACCAGCTGGACGGCGAATACGCGCTGGCCCACCTCCTCGCGCCCGCGCAGGACGTCAAGCTCGTGCGGTTCGCGAGCCCGGCCGAGGCGAGCGCGTCGGCCGCCGCGCTGACGAAGATCGCCACCGACGCGCAGGCCACGCCCGCCGGGCAGGCGCGCATCGCGCTCGCCGCCGCGCTGATGAACGAGCCCGGCTGGTTCACCGGCGCGACACCGCCGGCCCCCACCGACTACGCCGGCCAGGAAGTCCAGCAACAGCAGGAACTTTCGCAGTTCGTGCTCGGGTTCGTCGTCTCCGGCCGGTACCAGATCGAGCTGGCCGCCGGCGGCAACAGCGCGTTCACCGCCGGCGTCGACTACCGCGCGCTGCTGGCCGGCAGCAGCCACGCCCGCCAGGTCCGCGCCCTCTACCGCGCGGCCGGCCTCGACCTCGACGCCGACCTCGCGACGCTGACCCGTGACGCCGACATCCGGCCGGATCCCCAGGCCGTGCGCACCCTCGCGCGCACGTCCGCGGTGACCGGCCGGCTGCGCGTCCCGACGCTGGACATCCACACGGTCGCCGACCAGCTCGTGCCGGTGGAGCAGGAAGACTGGTACGGCAAGCAGGTGCACCGGGCGGGCGCCGGCGCCTTGCTGCGCCAGGCCTACGTCGGCGCGACCGGGCACTGCGCGTTCCGGACGTCGGAGACGATCGCGGCCCTGCACGCGCTGGAGTCGCGGATCGAGACCGGGCGGTGGGGCGACGTCGCGGAGCCTCGCCGCCTTAACGAAGCCGCCGGCGGCACCGGCCGGTACGTGCGGTTCGACCCGCCGTCGCTGACCGGTGCCCGCCGGTAGGGCTACGACCGGAGGACGACCGCGGCGACGTCGAGGCCGAGCTGCCGCCCGGCTTCGTGGTCGAGCCGGGTGTGGACGCCGGCGACGATCCGGCTGAGCCCGGCTTCGTCGGCGGCGTCCTGGAACGTGGCGAACCGCCGGAGGACCCCGGGCAGCGCTTCGGACGTGACGGCCAGCGGCCACCGCGGCCCGAACTCCTGGCGCAGCACCACCGCGCCCGCCTGCGAGACGACGCTGTGCGCGCCGGGGTAGGCCGGGTCGGCCGGGGTGGTGGCGAGGCTCGACCAGTCCGGCACGCCGTCCGTCGCCGGGTTCCCGTCGGCGCCGGCGAGGCGGATCGCGGTGATCGGCCGCCAGATCCGGTAGTGGTACTTCGCTTCGTAGAACGCGATCACGGCGTCGGCGAAGGCCAGGTTCAGCCGCGCGAACACCCGCGCCGCAACGACCAGGCCGCCCCGGGAACCGCCGACGACGGACTGCGCGATCTCGTTCCAGTAGTTCCAGATCGGGGCCGCCCAGAACCGCGCCTGCACGGTCTCGTCCGCGCTGCGGGTGGTACTGGTGTCCTGCCCGGCCGCGGCCACTTCGCCCAGTGCCTTCGCGTACCGGGCGCCGGTCAGCGTGGGGTAGGCGCCGGGCCGGAACCGGTCGGCGCGGTCGAGCACGAACGGCGTCACGGCGGCCCAGTGGGTGAACGCGGCGGGCGCGAACGCGGGCGGTGCCGGCCGGTACCGCCCCGGCGCGGTGCCCGGGGGGATCGTCGGCGGGACCGCGGCCGAGCCGTCGTTCGCGCGCAGGCCCAGCAGCAGCCGGGCGACGAGCCCGCCGGCCCGCACGCCGGCGGCCCGGCCCACCGGGTGCACGCGGGCCAGCTGGCCGGCCAGCACGTCCGCGAACTCGCCCGCGCGAGCGGGGTAGAGCGCGGCCAGCACGTCGTGGGCGGCTTGCGCCGCGGCCGCTTCGGGGTCCGCCGCGCCCGGGACGTCGACGGTGAACAGGTAGGGCCGCCCGGTCCCGGTCGTCGCGACGACGGCGTCGTGCACCGCCGCGTGCAGCAACGCGAAGCTGCGGGTCGGGTGCACGGTCGCGGGCTGCAGGCCCGCGGTGCGCACGGTGGCCAGCAGCTCCCGGTTCCAGGCGAGGACGACGTCCGCACCGCCCCACCGGACCGGCGCCGCCGCGGCGGCGGGCACCGGCAGGCCGGTGGTGGCGAGCACGGCGGCGGCCGCCCCGCCCGTGACGAGCAGCTGCCGGCGCGACATCGATGTGGTCATTTCTCTCCCCGGTTCGGCGGATGGTCCGCTTCCGGATACGTTCACCGGTTACGACGACTGCGCCGCTGGTTACCGATCCGGCCACAGCCACGGCCCGATGACTTCCGAGCGGCAGTCGCGCATCGCCCGGGGGACGGGCCTGCTTTCGGCCGGATCCGTAACCCTGGTCCGTATCCCTCAGGTGGCGGGAGAATTCGGCAGGGGAGAAGGCGGGCGGTGCCGGTGGCACAGCGGTTCCGGCGCAAAAGCGCCGAACAGGACGAAGCGGCGCCGAGACCGCGGCTGCACGCGGTCGGCGCGGACGGCTACCCGGACTGGGAGGCGGTCTACCGCGACAACGTCGATCGCTTGTACCGGCTCATGTTTTCGAAGGTGGGCAACCGGCCCGACGCGGAAGACCTCACCACCGAAGTGTTCCTGACGGCGTTGCGGCCGCTGCGCGTCTCGGCGAGTGTCGGCGAGGTCCGGGCGTACCTGCTGGCCACCGCGCGGACGGTGCTGGCCGGGCACTGGCGGCGGACGCTCGGCCGGGAGATCACCACGCTCGACGAGGAACGCGACATCGCGGCGTTCGAAGCCGGTGCCATCGACCCGCGGACGCCGGCGCGCGCCGAGGCGATCCTCGCGCAGCTGCCCGAGCGGTACGGCCGGATCCTGCGGCTGCGGTTCCTCCAGGCGTGCTCGCTCAAGGAGGCGGCGGCGGAGCTGGGCACCACCGTCGGCAACGCGAAAGTGCTGCAGCACCGCGCGTTGCGGCAGGCGGCCCAGGTGGCGGAAGGGATGGAGCCGTGACGACTCGAGGTGTCCGCCGGTTCGTCAAGGACCTCCTGCGCCGGCGCCGGCCGCGGGCGTTCGCGGCCGGCCCCGGCGACGAGGCCGAGCTGCGGACCGCGGTGCTGCTGCGCGCCGCGCGGCCGGGTGCCGGCGCGGCGGGCGAGGAGTTCGTCGCCGGGCTGCACCGCAGGCTCGCCCGGGAGCTCGGCGACCCCGCGCCGGCCGGCAACCGGCGCCGGTTCCTCCAGGTCTCGTCGGCCGCCGCGGTGGCGGCCGCGGCGGGCGCCGGCGTGGAGTACCTGGTGACGTCCGGGGCAGAACCGGCCGCCGATGACGTGCTCCGCCCGGAAAACGGCGAGTGGCGGACGGTGGTGGCGGCCCACGACCTGCCCGAGGGCCGGGTGCTGCCCTTCGACTTCGGCGCGGTGGCGGGATTCGTGCAGCGCACGGGCGGCGAGGTACGCGCAGTCTCGGCGACGTGCACGCACCTCGGCTGCCGCCTCGACCTGGACGCCCCGGCCCGGCGGCTGAACTGCCCGTGCCACCGGACGTCGTTCGCGGTGGACGGCGCGGTCCTGGTGCACCAGCTGCCGGTGACCCCGCCGCCGTTGCCGCACCTGGTGGTGCGCGAGGCCGGGGGAGTGGTCGAGGTGCTGGTCCCGCCCGCCGGGGCGTAACCCCTCAGCGCAGGTACGAAGCGCCGTTGACGTCGAGGATCGCTCCCGAGCTCCACGCCGCTTCCGGCGAGGCCAGGTGGACGATCGCGGCGGCGACGTCCTCGGGCGTGCCCACCCGGGCGAACGGGCTCTGCTCCCGCAGCTCGTCGCCACCCGGACCGGCGAGCTTGGTCTCCTGGCGCTCGGTGGCGACGAACCCCGGCGCCACCGACGTCACCGAAATCCCGTGCGGCGCCAGGGCGATCGCCATCGACTGGCCGAACGCCTGCAGCGCCGCCTTGCTCGCGCCGTAGGCCGGGTGCTCCGGTTCGCCGCGGAACGCCCCGCGCGAACCGACGTTGACGACGCTGCCGGGGCGTCCTTGCTCGATCAGGTGCCGGGCCACCGCCCACGTCACGTTCGCGGCGCCGAGCAGGTTGACCTCCACCGTGCGCCGCCACACCTCGACCCACTGGTCGTAGCCGGCTTCGGCGACGGCGTGGCGAGTCCGTTCGGTCGGGGCCTGCGCGGCGTTGTTGACCAGGACGTCGACCCGGCCGAGCGCCGCGGCCGCGTCGTCGGCGACCCGCCGTGCCGCCGCCGGGTCGCCCAGGTCGCCGGCCAGGCACACGTGCCCGGAACCTTCGAGTTCGCGCAGCGTCGTCTCGGCGTCGTCGCGGCGCGTGCCGTAGTGGACCGCCACGCGGTATCCGCGGGCGGCGAACGCTTTCGCGGTGGCGCGGCCGATTCCGCGGGAGCCCCCGGTCACGAGCACGCCCTTCACCGGCCCTCCTCCTCGATCAGGTCGAGGCGCGGGGTTTCGCCCGGGCCGACCGGGAACTGGGCGAGGAACGTGACGCCGTCCTCCTGCGCGTCGAAGCGGGCGATCCGGGTCGCTTCCGGTTCGTAGAAGACGTCTCCGGGCCGCAGCAGCGTCTCGGCCTCGCCTTCGATCTGGTAGACGGCCGACCCGGCCTCGATGCTGCCGAACACCGGTCCATTGTGGACGTGCAGGCCGGCGCCGTAGCCGGGCGCGATGGTGATCCGGCGGACCTCGACGAGGTCGACCGGCCGCGGGGCCGGGAGCCGCTGTTCCAGCACGAGCGTCCGGGTGACGGGCTCGGCCGCGACGGGCGCCGGTTCGCCACCGGCCACCGGGTCGCCGATCTCGGTCGCGGTGCCGTCCCCGGGGATTTCTTCGATGGCCAAGTGGGTCATCGCGGTCGTGTCGGTGGCGCCGTGCCAGTGCCACTCGCCGGCGTCGACGCGGACCGTGTCGCCGGGCCGGACCAGCTGGGCCGGCCCGCCGCGGCGCTGCACGTACCCGGTGCCGTCGGTGACGACGAGGACCTGGCCGAGCGGGTGCCGGTGCCACCGGGTACGTGCCCCGGGCGCGAACTGCACGCGGTCGACCCGCGTGCGCGACGGGCCTTCCGGGACGGCGAGCGACGTGATCCACGCGCTGCCGCTGATCGCGTCGGCGGGCGCGGGCGTGCTGGTCTGCGGGACGGGCCGGACGTGCACGAAAGACTCCTCAGTGGACGGTGAGCAGGGCGAGGACACCGGAAACGGCCTGGTCGAAGGGTTCGGGCGCGTTCGCCGCGCGGGCGAGCACGTAACCGCCCTGCAGGACGGCGACGACGGTGGCGGCCACCGCGGCCGGGTCCAGCCCGGCGGGCAGCTCGCCCGCGGCCCGGCCTTCGTCGAGGACCTCGGCCAGCCGCGCGCGCAGGCGGGTGAGCGTGGCGTCGACCGGGGCGCGCAGCTCCGGATCGGCGACGATCTCGGGGTCCTGGGTGAGCCGGCCGATGGGGCAGCCGCGGAGCACTTCGCGCTCGCGACGCAGGTACGCGGTGATCCGCTCGACGGCGGTCCCGGGCCCGCGCAGCTGCCCGTCGGCGGCGGTCAGCAGCTCGTCCGCGCTGCGCCGCACGGCTTCCAGCGCGAGCTCGCGCTTGCCGGAGAAGTGGTGGTACATGCTGCCCTGCCCGGCGCCGGCGCGCTGCTGGATGGCCTTCGGGCTGGTGCCGACGTACCCGCGTTCCCACAGCAGCTCGCGGGTGCTGTCGATGAGCTGGTCCCTGGTGTCCACGGTCAGCACTGTACATACTAGTAGGTACAGAAGCCAGCCGTCGTCTTCGCCGTAGTGAGCGCGGGTGCTCAGTGGATGGGCTGCAGCAAGGGGCGCGGCTGCGAAAGAATGGCGCTGACCTGGCCGTCTGCCGGGGAGGGCGTCAGGCCCGGGCCCGGGGTCATCACGGTCTCGGCGAGGGCCACGTCCTCGCCGCAGCGCAGGCAGGTCCCCGACTGCGCGACTTCGCCGTCGCAGCCCGCGTGGACGAACACGCGGCGCCGGCCGGACGGTGCGTAATGCTCGTCGCCCCACGCCGACAGGGCGCGGACGACCGGCCAGAGCCCCCGGCCCTTCGCCGTCAGCTCGTACTCGCTGCGCTTGCCGGGCCCGGGCACGCGCTCCAGCACGCCTTCGCCGATGAGGAACTCCAGCCGTTCGGTCAGCACCGCGCGCGGGATGCCGAGGTGCTCGACGAAGTCACTGAAGCGGCGGACGCCGAACACCGCGTCGCGGACGATCAACAGCGTCCAGCGCTCGCCGACGATCTCCAGTGCGCGGACCATCGAACAGGTCTGGTTCGTGTACTCGCGGGGCAGCGCCATGGGTCCAGTCTGCCACAGAAGAGTTCGTTCATCGAACCAACCGTGCTAGTCTGCGCGACGAAAGAGTTCGGTCACTGAATCAAATGTGGAGTCCGCATGGCCAGCCGCCCCGGAGCCGTCCTCGTCGCCTCCGGCGGCGGCACGCTGCTCGCGCTCTTCGTCTTCACCGCGCCGCTGTCGATCGTCCCGGCGGTGGCCGGCGGGCTCGGGGCGGGCGCGGTCGCGACGTCGTGGATCCTCAGCTCGATGAGCCTCGGGCTGGCCGTCGCGCTGCTGCCGGCCGGCGCGATCGGCGACGACTTCGGCCGGCGGCGGGTCTTCGTCGGTGGTGCCCTCGTGACGGCCGCCGGGTCGGTGCTGTGCGCGGTCGCGCCCGGGCCGCTGACGTTCATCGGCGGCCGGGTGGTCGAAGGCCTCGGCTCCGCCGCGCTGATCGCGTGCGGGCTCGCGGTGCTCGGCCCGGCGTTCCCGGACGCCGCCGGCCGCGCCCGCGCGACCGGACTGTGGGGCGCCTGCCTGGGTGCGGGCATCGCGATCGGCCCGCTGGCCGGCGCGGCCCTCGACCACGGCTGGCGCGTGCTCTACGTCGTGATCGCGGGATTGTCGCTCGGCGTCGCCGCGCTCGGGCGGGTCCTGCTCACGGAGTCCGAGTCGGACCGCGCGCGGACGGTCGACCTGCCGGGCGCGCTGCTGCTCGGCGGCGGCCTCGCGGCACTGCTGGCCGCGCTGACCGAAGGCCGGCAGGGGTGGACGGAACCCCTGGAACTCGCCTTGATCGCGGCGGCGGTCGTGCTGCTCACGGCGTTCTTCGCCCACCAGAACCGCTCCGGCGGCGGCATGCTCGACCTGACCCTCTTCCGCCGCCCGGCCCTGGTGTCGGCGGCGGCCGGCGCGTTCGTGGCGGGCGCCGGGGTCACGGCGCTGATGGCGTTCCTCTGCACGATGCTCGAAAACGGGCTGGCACTGAGCCCCCTGGGAGCGGCGCTGGTGGTGCTCGCCTGGTCGGCGACGAGCGTGGTCTCGGCGGTGCTGACGCGCCGGCTCCCGGCGTCGATCTCCGGCGGCGCGCGGCTGAGCGCCGGCTTGCTCGTGGTGGCGGCGGGGCTGGTGCCGCTCGCGTTCGTCACCCCGGCCTCGGGTCCGGCGTTCCTGCTGCCGGGCCTGGTGGTGGCCGGGTTCGGGACGGGCGTGGTGAACGCGTCCCTGGGGCGTGAAGCGGTGGCGAGCGTGCCGCCGCACCGGACCGGGATGGGCAGCGGCATCAACAACACGAGCCGCTACGTCGGTGCGGCGCTCGGCGTCACGGTGGTCAGCGTGCTGGCCGTCCACCCGTCCCCGGCCGGCCTGACCGCGGGGTGGAACGTCGCGGTGGTGGTGGGCATCGCGGTATCGCTGGTGGGCGCGGCGGCGATCGCGGCGCTGACGGCCCGGGCGAAGCGCGTCACGCCGGCGGCGGTGTGAACCGATCGAGCATGGCGCGCAGCTCGGCCGCGCCGACGTTCGCCCCGAAGGCTTCGGCGCCGGGCTCGAGGCGCACGCCTTCGGCCAGCGGACCGGCGACGACCGGGTCGAAGCCCAAGGCGTCGACCAGTTCGGCCACCCGGGCCACGTCGGCCGGGTCGTCGCCCGCGAGCGCGATCGCCTTGCGGCCCGCGGTGCCCGCGGGCCGGGCCTCGTCTTCGAGGTCGTGGTAACCCATGTGGTTGAACGCCTTCACGACGCGCGCACCCGCCAGGAAGGCCTGGACCGTCTCGCTGGTCGACTCGCGCAAGTCGGCGCGGACGCCGTCGACCTCCCACCAGTAGTTCATCGCGTCGACGACCAGCTTGCCGGCGAGCGCGGCCGCCGGGAGCGTGCGGTACTTGCCCAGCGGGAGCGCGAGCAGCACGACGTCCGCCTTGGCCGCCGCCTCCCCGGCGGTCACCGCGACCGCGCCGGGGGTGAGCACTTCGACGGTGAGCGCGATCTTCGCCGGTGCCCCGGAGCCGGCCACGAGCACGTCGTACCCGGCTGCGAGGGCGAGGCGCGCCAAGACCGTGCCGACCTTGCCCGCGCCGAGGATCCCGAGGATCATTCCGCCGCCAAGAGCTCGCGCACCATCGGGATCACCTCGGCGCCGTACAGCTCCACCGCGCGCAGGCGGGCGCTCACCGGCTGGGCTCCCGCGGTGTAGATCAGGTCGAACCGGCCGACGCCCAGCTCCGCGACCGCGCGGGCGATCTTGCGGGCGACCGTCTCGGGCGACCCGATGTACAGCGAACCGTGCTCGATCTCCTGGTCGTACTCTTCGCGCCGGATCGGGGCCCAGCCCCGCAGCGCGCCGATCCGGTCGCGGATCACGCGGTAGTGCGGCCAGAACACTTCGCGTGCCTGCTCGTCGGTGTCGGCGAGGAAGCCGGGGGAGTGCATGCCGACCGGGTGGGCGGTCGTCCCGAACTGCGCGGCCGCCTTGCGGTAGAGGTCGACGTACGGCGCGAACCGCCCGGGCGGCCCGCCGATGATCGCCAGCATCAGCGGCAGGCCGTGGCGGGCGGTGCGGATGACCGACTGGGGCGAGCCGCCGACGCCGACCCATGTGCTCAGCCGCCCGCTCTCGGTCTTCGGGTGGACGTCGGCGTCTTCCAAGGGGGGCCGCAGGGTTCCTCGCCAGGTCACCGGTTTCTCGTCGAGCAGCCGCACGAACAGGTCGAGTTTCTCCTCGAACAGCGCGTCGTAGTCGCTCAGGTCGTAGCCGAACAGCGGGAACGACTCGGTGAACGAACCCCGGCCGAGGATGACCTCGGCGCGCCCGTTCGACAGGGCGTCGACCGTCGCGAAGCGCTGGAACACGCGGACCGGGTCGTCCGAGCTCAGCACCGTGACGCCCGATGACAGCCGGATCCGCGACGTGCGCGTGGCGATGCCGGCCAGCACGGTCTCGGGGGTCGAGATCGCGTACTCGGGCCGGTGGTGCTCGCCGAGCGCGAGCACGTCGACGCCGAGTTCGTCGGCGAGCACGGCCTCCTCGACCACCTGCCGGATGGCCGCGGCGGGGGAGAGCGGGCGCTCGGCCTCGTCCTCCGGGACGTCGCCGAAGGTGTCGAGCCCGAATTCCACGTCAGTCACGATGGCTCCTTTGGTTGACACGTCAATCATCCGCTCGATATGATTGACGTGTCAACCAGGAGGTGCGGTGACCCAGCCGACACGACGGCGGCGCGTGCTGCCGACCACGGAAGAGCTGCGCGTCTGGCGCGGGTTCATCGAGACGGCCGAGGCCCTGCGCGCCGAGCTCGGCGCGCGCCTGCAGGCCGAGAGCGGGCTGTCGCCCGGCGACTACACGGTCCTGCTCGCCCTCAGCGAGGCGAAGGAACAGCGGCTGCGGTCGTCGCAGCTCGCCGACGACGTCGGCTGGGAGCGCAGCCGCCTGTCACACCACCTCGGGCGGATGGAGAAGCGCGGCCTGATCCGTCGGGAGGAGTGCCGGACGGACAACCGGGGCGCGGAGGTCGTGCTGACGCCGGAAGGCGACGCGGCGTTCCGCGCGGCGACGGTCCCGCACCTGACCGCGGTGCGCGAGCTGTTCGTCGACGCGCTGACCCCGGAGCAGCTCACCGCGGCCGGCGAGGTCGCGGCGGCGCTCCGGGCCAACCTCGGCTAGAGCCCGTAGGTCTTGCCGATGATGTCGCGCTGGATCTCGCTCGTCCCGCCGTACACAGTGGACACCACGGTCGATCGCAGCAGGCGTTCCATGCCGTACTCGGTCGCGTACCCGTAGCCGCCCAGCATCTGCATGCCGTCGAGGGCCATCGCCTTCGCGAACTCCGTCGCCTTGAGCTTCGCCATGGACGCCTCGCGCGGCAAGGGTTTCCCGGCCGCCGCGTCGATCTTGCGGGCGACGTCGTGCACCAGCAGGCGGGTGCACTCCAGTTCGGTGGCGTGGTCGGCGAGCCGGTGCCGCAGCGCCTGGAACGACCCGACCGGCCGCCCGAACTGCCGCCGCTCCTTGACGTAGGACACCGTGTCGTCGAACGCGCGGCGCGCGGTGCCGAGCATCAGGGCCGCCAGGATCATCCGCTCCAGGTTCAGCCCCGCCATCAGCTGCCGCCAGCCCTGCCCGACCTCGCCCACCACCGCGTCCCCGGGCAGTGTGCAGCCGGTGAAGTAGAGGTCGTTCACCTCGCGCCCGCCCATCGTGTCGATGCCGTGCACGGCCAGGCCGTCGACGCCCGCGGGCACCGAGAACATCGTCAGGCCGTCGTGCTTGCCGCCGTCGGCGGACGTGCGCGCGACCAGCAGGATGTGCTGGGCGATGTGGGCGTTGGAGCACCACGTCTTCTGGCCGTCGACGACCCAGCCGTCGTCCTGCCGGACCGCCTTGCACGCGAGCGCGCCGACGTCGGAGCCGGCGCCGGGCTCGGACATCGAAACGGCGAGGACGTCCCCGCGGAGGAAGGCGCCGAGCACCTCGTGCTTGCGTTCCTCGGCGGCGAACTTCTCGTACGACGCCGCGGTGATCACCGACGTGGCGAACCCGCCGATCGGCGCCTGGTGGTAGGCCGTCGTCTCCAGGAACAGCACCAGGTCGAGCATGCCCTGGCCGGCGCCGCCGTACTCCGTCGGCACGGCGACACCGAGCCAGCCCAGGCCGGCCATCTTGCGGTACAGCGCGTCGTTGTGCGGGTTCCGGCCGTCGTCGGTGAGTGCCAGCCACTTCTCGCGGGTGCCCACCTCCCGGCGGCAGAAGTCGTCGACGGCGGCGACGAAGTCGTGCTGTTCGGTCGTCAGGCTCACGGACGCTCCCGGCGGTCGGAGATACAAGGCAACCTGCTTTGTATCTTCATATCCGCGAGCGGCTCAGCTGTCCAGCATCGGGACGAGGTAGCGGCGGGCGAGGTCGGCCAACTGCGCCTCGTCGTCGAGGTCGACGACGTGACTGGGGATCGCGAGGAAGGACGCGGACACCCGGACCATCAGCTCGGCCACGACCTCGACGTCGAGCTCGGCGGACACGGTCCCGGCGTGCTGCTCCCGCCGCAGCTGACCGGCCACGAACCGCTGCACGGTGGCCAGCGTCCGGCCGCCGTCGGTGATCATGGACGAGGCGAGCAACCCCGGTTCGGCGGCGATCAGGCCGCCGATCAGCGGGTTGCCGCGGATGGCGCGCAGCGAGCTGACGAAGCCGAGCACGACCCGGTCGGCGACGGTCTCGGCCTGCTTGATCTCGACGAGGAACCGGTCGAAGTACCGGCGGTACTCCCGGCGCACGACGTGCTCGACCAGCGTGTCCTTCGTGGCGAAGCGCCGGTAGACGGTGATGCGCGACAGCCCGGCCCGCTTGGCGACGTCCTCCATGGTGGACCGCTGGATGCCCAGCCGGCAGAACTGCTCGTAGGCCGCGTCGAGCACGCGGACGCGGATCTCGTCGGCGTCGCCGACCTGCTCGAGTGCGTCGGTGTAAGCGCGTTCCAGGAGCGACTCCGCGCCCGGCGCGGAGGTGAACGGCGACACCACGGGTTCCACGGCCACCTCCTGATCCTGCCAGCCTAGGTCTTGCCCGCCGCGGCGCGACATGCTCTGATACAGAGTGCCAGTGCACGTATCTAAGTATCATCGGTCGTCTCGACTCCGGAGGAGCAGCGATGGCCGAATTGACCCGCCCGAACGCGTTGAAGCGCGGCGACGTGCCAGCGGTGAACGCGGCGCTTCGTCGAGCGCGCGCGGCAGCTGCCGTCGTGGGCGGATCCCGGCAAGCTCGCGACGTCGTTCGCGTTCACCGAGAAGCGCGGCCTAACCGGCCGTCCTGACCGGGTCCGCTCAGAGGCCGCAGGCTTTCGTGAGCGCGGTGACCTGGTCGGTCTTCTGCCGCACCCAGTCGGCCGGACCGGTCACGAGGTCGTCGGCCGTGGTGCGGCGGAGGGTCTCCGCCAGGGAGCCGATCGCGTCGCCCACCGTGGTGTTCGCCGCGCGCTCGGCCAAGCCGGCCAGTTCGTCGCCTGCCGCGTGGGCGCGGTCGGCTGCCGCCTGCGGGTTGGTGAGGTCCGGGGTGACCGTGGCGATCCGCACGGCTTCCGTGCACACGCTCACCGTCGAGGCGGCGTCGCCGACGCGGCCCGCCGTTTCGGCGGCCGCGCCGCACGCGGTGAGGCTCAGCACCAGGCCGGTGCCGATGGCGGCCGCCGTCAGTCGTTTCGTCGAACGCATTCCGGGGATTCCTTTCGTCAGGACGACCGGACCGCGGTGCGGGTCCGGATCAGACTGGCGATGACGGCCGTCGCGAGGATCGCGCCCACCACCGCCAGCGACAGGGCCGTCGGGATCTTCCAGATCTCCAGCAGCAGCATCTTCGCGCCCACCCAGACCAGCACCAGCGCCAAGCCGAGCTTCAGGTAGACGAACCGGTGCATCAGGTCCGCCAGCAGGAAGTACAACGCGCGCAGGCCCAGGATCGCGAACGCGTTGGACGTGAACACCAGGAACGGCTCCTGTGTCACCGCGAAGATCGCCGGGATCGAGTCGACCGCGAAGACCACGTCGGTCACCTCGATCAGCACCAGCACCGCCAGCAGCGGCGTCGCCACCCAGCGGCCGGCCTGGCGGACCAGGAACTTCTTGCCGTGGTGGACGTCCGTCGACGGGACGAGCCGGCGGAACACGCGCAGGACGACGTTCCGCTCGTAGTCCACCGGTTCCGAGCGGTGCAGTGCCATCCGGATGCCGGTCAGAACCAGGAAAGCGCCGAACACGTAAAGGATCCAGGCGAAACTCGCGAGCAGCGCCGAGCCGGCCGCGATGAAGACCGCGCGGAACACCAGAGCGCCGAGGACGCCGTAGAACAGAATCCGGTGCTGGTGCTCGCGCGGCACCGCGAAGTAGCCGAAGATGATCGCGAACACGAAGACGTTGTCGACCGCCAGGGACTTTTCGATCACATACCCGGCGAAGTACTGGCCCGCGAACTCCGCGCCCCAGACCCACCAGACGACGGCGCCGAACGCGACGCCCAGCGCCACCCACACGCCCGACCACGTCAGCGCCTCGCGGACGCCGACGACGTGCGCCTTGCGGTGGGCGAACAGGTCGACCGCGAGCATCAGCAGGATGACGCCCAGCACGGCGGCCCAGGCCCAGAAGGGGACGGTCACGGCACACTCCTCCGGTTCGGTGCGAACCGGAGGTCTTCCCGGCCACCGCGAGGTGGCGCCGGCACCGGGTCTGCGCGGGGCAGCCGTATTGACGATGCCGGACCGGGGCGGGTACTCCCCTCCGTCCACTCCAGAATGACGAACTCTGCTTCGTCTGTCAAGTTCGGACGGCTAAGCTGCCCGCATGGCTTCGTGGACGTTCCTGAGCAACCACGCGCACGTCCTGCTGTGCCTGGCCGAGGACCCGGACCACCGGCTGCACGACATCGCCGAGCGCGTCGGCATCACCGAACGCGGGGTGCAGCTGATCCTCGCGGACCTGATCGCCGGCGGCTACGTCGAACGCGAGCGCGTCGGCCGCCGCAACCACTACACGATCCACCCGGAAGGCCGCCTGCGGCACCCGCTGGAAGCCCACCACCGCGTGGCCGAGCTGGTGGCGGCGCTGGGGCACCCGGCCCCGCGGCGCTGAACCCTCAGTCCACCAAGGGCAACGACAGCCGGAAGCACGCGCCTTCGCCGACGGCCGTCGCCAGTTCGACGTCGCCGCCGTGGGCACGGGCCAGCGAGCGGGCGATCGACAACCCCAGGCCCGCGTCCGCTCCGCCGGAGCGGGTGCGGGACCGGTCGGCGCGGTAGAAGCGGTTGAACGCCTTCTCCGCCTGCGCGGCCGTCATCCCCGGGCCGTCGTCGGCCACCTCCAGGACCGCGCGGCCCGCCGCCGTGCCGACGCCGATGCGGACGCTCGTGCCCGGTGGCGTGTGCGCGGCCGCGTTGCCCACCAGGTTCGTGACCACCTGCCGGAGCCGGGCCTCGTCCGCGTCGACCGGGGCCGGTCCCGGCGGTCCGTCGCCGCCCGGACCGGTGAGGGTGACCGTGCGGGACGGGTCGAGCGCACGCAGGTCGTGGCGGGCGTCGCCGGCGAGGGTGCGCAGGTCCATCGGCGCCCGGTCGAGCTGTTCCTCGGGTGCCTCGTCGAGCTGCGCGAGCAGCAGCAGATCCTCGGTCAACGCCGTGAGACGCGTGGCTTCGCGGTCGATGCGCCGCATCGCATCGTCCACATCGGACGGTCCGGGCAGCGCGCCCATCCGGTACAGCTCGGTGGATCCCTTGATGCCGAACAGCGGCGTGCGCAGTTCGTGGCTGACGTCCGCGACGAACGCGCGCATCCGCGCCTCCGACCCCGCTCGGGCGGCGAACGCGTCCTCCAGCTGGCCGAGCATGGTGTTGAGCGACGCCGCGAGGTGCCCGATCTCCGTGCCGGGCGGCGCGAGGACCGGGACGCGCCGGGTGAGGTCGCCGCCGGCGATCGCGGCCGCCGTGTGCTCGATCCGGCGCAGCGGGCGCAGGCCCCGGCCGAGGGCGAACCAGCCGGCCGCGGTCAGCACGACGAGCAGCGCGGCGCCGGTGACGAGGCTGCTCACCCGCAACTGGGCGATCGTGGCGTCGGCTTCCGCGAGCGGCGCGGCCGAAACGACCGTCCCGCCCCAGCGGACGGCCGGGTGCGCGACGGCCCGCCAGCGTTCCGAGCCGTCGGCGGCCCGCAGGTCGGCACCGCTCCCGTCGGTGGGGACCGTGCGCAGCGCGTCGAGCGGCGGCAACGTCGACCCCGGTACCCGCGAGGAGTGGAGGCCGCCCACCACCGCGCCGCCGGCGTCCAGGTAGACGACGTACGGCGAACCGAACAGGTCGAGCGCGGGGTCGAGCAGATCCGGCCGCACGGTGGGGTTCCCGGCTGGGGGCGGGCTCGCGCCGAGGGAGATGAGCTCGGTCATCGAGCGCAGCTGGCCGTCGAGGCGGTCGAGCTGGAAGCGCTCCAGCCGGTCCGCGACGAGTGCGCTGACGAGGGTCAGGCCGGCCAGCAGCAGGCCCGCGGTGAGCAGCAGCAGCCGCGCCCGCAGCGACAGCCGCCTCACCGCCGGGGCTCGCGCAGCACGTAGCCCACGCCGTGCACGGTGTGGATCAGCTTGGGCTCCTCGGTGTCGACCTTGCGCCGCAGGTAGGAGATGTAGGTGTCGACGATGCTGGCGTCGCCGCCGAAGTCCTCGCGCCACACGCGGTCGAGGATCTGCGCCTTGGAGACGACCCGGCCGGCGTTCTCCATCAGGTAGCGCAGCAGCCGGAACTCGGTGTCGGACACGCGGACGGGCCGGCCCGCGCGCGTCACCTGCCGGCCGTCGGCGTCGAGGGCGAGGGTGCCCACGGCCAGCACGGCGGCGGGGTGCCCGGCGGTCCGGCGGAGGATCGCCCGGATCCGCGCGATCAGCTCCGCCAGGTCGAAGGGCTTGGTGACGTAGTCGTCGGCGCCGAGGGACAGGCCGGTGACTTTGTCGGCTTGGCCGTCGCGCGCGGTGAGGAACAGGACGGGCACCGGGCGGTGCTGCTCGCGCAGCCGCCGGACGACCTCGAAGCCGTCCAGGTCCGGCAGCATGACGTCGAGCAGCACCAGGTCGGGTGGTTCTTCGGTGGCCGCGGCGACGGCCGCGCCCGCCGTCGCCGCGGAGGTCACCCGGAAACCGGCGAACCGGAGTGCGGCGGAGAGCAGCTCGCGGACGGTGGGCTCGTCGTCCACCACCAGCAGCCGGGTCATCTCGTCCATGCCCGCGAGGATACGGAGATCGTCCGGACGAGCAGGCTGCCCGCGAACCCGGCGACGGCCCCGCCCACGGCCCCGGCGGCGAGGGCGAGCAGCGGGTTCGCGGCGAGTTGTGCGCCGAGGACGGGGATCGAGAAGCCGAACGCGGTCACCGAGAGGTCGACGGAGAACCGCGAGAGGAGGGCGGTGACGCCGAGAACGCCGCCGACGACCGCGGCGAGCTCCGCGGCTTGACGCAGGGGTGGGCGGCGTCGGCGGACGGCGATCGCGATGCCGCAGCCGAGCAGGACCGCGCCGGCGATCCAGTGGGTGGCCGGGAAGCTGGTGTCCGGGGTGCAGGAGAGCAGGCCGGTGGTGCTGAGGTGCCAGGGAACGCCGAGGCCGGTGAGAACGGCGGCGGCGATCAGCTGGGGGAGGAGGAGCAGGACGGCACCGGCCGCGGCCGGACCGCCGAGCGCGCCGGCCGCGATCAGGCAGACGGCGACGAGGCCGGCCAGCGGCCGGCGCAGGGCTCGCAGGGTTGTTGCTGCGGAAGGGAAACGCGCGATCAGCCAGCAGACGGCGACGACCACGAGGGCCCAGACTGCGGCGCCGGCGACGGTGGGCCCGACGGCGACGGAGAACGCGGCTTCCAGGTGGGCGGGGGAGGGCAGGCCACCTTGGGCGGGTAATCCGGCGCCCAGGCCGCCGGGGAGCGGCTGGCTTGCCCCGACGGAAGGCCCGGTGCCGAGCCCGCCCGGCAAGATCTGGCTCACGCCGGAGGAAGGGCCGGTGCTGAGCCCGGCTGGCAGGGTCGGGCTCACCGCTCCGGAAGACCCGTTGCCGAGCCCGGCCGGCAGGGACTGGCTCATCCCGCCGGAAGACCCGTTGCCGAGCCCGCCCGGCAGCGACTCGCGCACCCCCGCGGAAGAACCCGGAAACGGCAGCCGCGTCGAAGCGCAGCCTCGCGGTGCGCCAACCCCGCCCGGCAAACCCACCTTCCCGCCCGCCCACAACGCAACCCCGCCCAACACCCCCGCGAAAGCCACCCCCGCCACCGCACCCCGCACGAGCAACCCCTCACGGCGCCGCAGCAACAGCCACCCCAAAACCACCGCCCCCGCAAGGGAAACCCCGAGCGGAATCCCGCGCAGCCCGCCCCGCACCCCGACCGGCAGCCCACCGACCGGAGCCGCCTGGAGGTCGACCGACCCACCCACCGCCAACGCGATCACCGGCGCTGTCAACCCGCCGGCGCCGAGGAGCAGCAACCCCGCCGCCGCGACACCGGCCATCGCGAGCAACGCCGCGGCCGCCGCCGCCAACCCGCGGACCACCTCCCGCATCACACGTCCCGGCGCCGGAAGACGACGAACGCCAGCGCCAGCACCGCGGCCACCCCGACGCACATCCCGCCCAGGTTCAGCCACGGGTGCGGGAAGTCCGGGTCGGGCACCGTCTTCAAGACCGCGGACGCCCCGAGCGTCGGCCAGTAGAAGAACAGCCCGCGCACCCACGCCGGGAACAGGCCCGCGAGCGCCGGGACCAGGAAGACGATCCCGACGAGCGTCGCCAGCGCGCCCGCCGTCGCCCGCAGCACCGTGCCGAGCCCGATCGCCAGCAGGGCGATCGCCGCGAGGTAGAGCCCGCCGCCCGTCACCGCGGACAGCGCGCCGGGGTCGCCGAGGGACGCCCGCGGCAGGTCCTGCGCCCCCAACACGGCCTGGCCCAGGAAGAACGCGGCGAACATCAGCACCTGCCCCGCCAGCACGGCGACGGCGACGGCCACCACGACCTTGGCCGCCAGCAGCCGGTGGCGGCGGGGCGTGGCGATCAGGGACGTCCCGATCAGCCCGGTCGCGTGCTCGCCGGTGACGACCAGGATGCCCAGCACCCCGATGATCAGCTGCGCCACGATGTACGACGTCAGGCTGCGGTTGGTCGGGTCCCAGGCCTGCGGGTCCTCGGCGTACGCCTGGCCGGCGGCGTTCATGGCCAGCGCCGTGATGCCGAGCCCGGCCGCGAACAGGCACGCCAGCGTGTACCAGGTGGACCGCAGGCTGCGGAGCTTGATCCACTCGGCGTGGACGGACTGGGCGAAGCTCACGCGCTCGCTCCCTCGTACTCGACGCTGTCGCGGGTCAGATCCATGAAGGCGTCTTCGAGCGAGACGCGCTGCGGGGTGAGTTCGGCGAGCGCGACGCCGTGGTACGCCGCGAGCTTGCCGATCTCCCCGCTCGTCAGGCCGGAGACGACGAGCGAGGCTTCGGCGCCTTCCCGAACGGTGGCGCCGGCGGTGGCGAGCAGCCGCGCGAAACCGGCGTCGGGCGTCCGGACGAGCACGGTCCCTTCGCCGCGCACGAGCTCGCTGACGGCGGTGTCGGCGACGAGCCGGCCGCGGCCGATCACGACCAGGTGGTCGGCGGTCTGCGCCATCTCGCTCATCAGGTGGCTGGACACCAGCACCGCGCGGCCTTCGCGGGCCAGGGAGCGCATGAAGTCGCGGATCCACCGGATGCCTTCGGGGTCGAGCCCGTTCACCGGCTCGTCGAAGATCAGCACGCGCGGGTCGCCGAGCAGCGCCGCCGCGATGCCGAGACGCTGCCGCATGCCGAGCGAGAACCCGGCGGTGCGCTTGCCCGCCACGCTCTCCAGCCCGGTCGCGGCGAGCACCTCGCCGACCCGGCGCCGCGGGAGGCCGTTGCTCACCGCGAGGGCGAGCAGGTGGTCGTGGGCCTTCCGGCCGCCGTGGACGGCGCCCGCGTCGAGCAGCGCGCCGACTTCGGTCAGCGGCACGGGCAGGTCCTGGTAGCGGCGGCCGCCGATGGTGGCGGACCCGCGTGTCGGCGCCGCGAGGCCCAGGATCAGTTTCATGGTCGTGGACTTGCCGGCGCCGTTCGGCCCGAGGAACCCGGTGACCTGCCCGGGTTCGACGGTGAACGACAGGTCGTCCACGACGGTGTCGGGGCCGTACCGCTTGGTCAGGCCGCGCACTTCGATGGTGGTCATGCGGCGAGCGTGGCCCGGCCGCCTGGCCGGTTCCTGGGAGGTTCTGGGAGAACCCTGGGAGTTCGCGCGGCCGGGAGCGGGTTCGCCCGCAGCTTCCCCGGAAATCGATCCCGGCCGGGGTCAGTCCCGGGTGGCGCGGGCGCGCAGGTGCGCCCGTTCGCCGTGCTGCCCGAACAGGATGAGCAGCTCGACAGCGTTCCCGTCGGCACTGCCGAGCCAGTGGGGGAGCGTCGTGTCGAACTCCGCGGCCTCGCCCGCCGGCAGCACCAGGTCGTGCTCACCGAGGACCAGCCGCAGCTTCCCGTGGAGCACGTAGAGCCACTCGTGGCCGTCGTGGGTCTGGTGCGCCGGCTCCGGCGGGCGGTCGCTGCCCGGGATGAGCATCTTGTACGCCTGCATGCCGCCCGGCCGCCGGGACAGCGGCACGAACGTCATGCCGTAGCGGTGGATCGGGGCGAGGTGGACGCGCGGGTCGCCGGTGCGGGGCGCGCCGACGAGGTCGTCGAGCGGGACGCGGTAGGCGCGGGCCAGCGGCAGCAGCAGTTCCAGGCTGGCCCGGCGCTGCCCGCTTTCCAGCCGCGACAGCGTGCTCTCCGACACCCCGGTGGTGCCGGCGACCTCGGCCAGCGTCAGCCCGCGGGTGCGGCGCAGCGCCCGCAGCCGGGGGCCGACCGCGTGCAGGACGTCCTCGATGTCGTCGCTCACCCGGCCATCTTGCCGAAACCGCAAGAAAGCGTGCCACTCCGGCACGGCCGCGCCACGGTGGAGCCATGACCGCCACGGAATTCTGGGACGCCCACTACGCGACCCCGCGCGCCGCGCCCCGCCCGAACGTCCGGCTCACCGAAGCCGTCGCCGACCTGACGCCCGGCACGGCGCTCGACCTGGGCAGCGGGGCCGGCGGCGACACGCTGTGGCTCGCCCGCCGCGGCTGGCGCGTGACCGCGGCCGACATCTCCGGCGTCGCGACCGCCCGCCTGGCCGAGCGCGCCCGCGCACTCGGGCTCGGCGACCGCGTGACCGCCGAGCGGCACGACCTGGCCGGGACGTTCCCCGTGGGTCGCTTCGACCTCGTCTCGGCGCACTACCTGCACACGTCCTTCGCGTTCCCGCGCGCCCGTGTGCTGCGCCGGGCCGCGCACGCGCTGGAGCCCGGCGGCCGGCTGCTGGTCGTCGACCACGGGTCCGTCGCGCCGTGGTCGTGGGACCAGGAGGCCCGGTTCGCCTCGCCTCGGGAAGTGGCCCGGTCGCTCGACCTCGACGCCGCCGGGTGGACCGTCGAGCGCGCCGAAGCCCGGTCCCGCCGGGCCACCGGACCGGGCGGGCAGGTCGCCGAGGTCGTCGACCACCTGCTGCTGATCCGCCGCACCCGCTGACCGTCCGAGGAGGACACCCCATGCCCCGCCGACGCGACACCCCGCCCCCGCGAACCGGACCCGCCGAGAAGGACGTGCTGCGCGGCTTCCTCGACCAGCTGCGCGCCGCCGTGGCGGCGAAGGCCGAGGGCGTCCCCGAACCGCAGGTCCGAACGCCCGGCGTGCCCTCGGGCACGTCCTTGCTGGGCTTGGTCCGGCACCTGACCCACGTCGAGCGCTTCACGTTCCTCGGCGAGCCGACCGCCGACTGGCCGGCCACCTTCCGGCCGCGGCCGGACGAGACGGCCGCCGCGCTCCTGGCGGCTTATCGCGCCGCGGTCGCCGAGGCCGACGCGGTGATCGACGCGTGCGCCGACCTGACCGAGCCGGTGGCCCGGCCCGGCAGGACACCGCCGTCGATGCGCTGGGCCCTGGTGCACATGATCGAGGAGACCGGCCGCCACGCCGGCCACGCCGACATCCTGCGCGAACTGATCGACGGGTCGACGGGCCGGTGACCGGGTTCGCGCCGCCCGATGTGCGACAGTGGCGGGATGAACGGCCCGAACCACCACCGGCCGGCCTCGGTCGCGGAGCTCGCGCGGAGTCCCGCGTGGACGGTGACCGGGGCCCGTGGACGCTGGAGCACCGCCGAGCGCGTCCTCGCCCTCGGCGGCAACCGCTGGGTGGTCGGGCTGACCCCGACGGCGGGTGGCGCGACGGCCCTGATGCTGTGGTGCGACGACGACGTGGTCGCCCACCGGCGCGGTCCGGAGGCGGCGCTGTGCGAGACCGCGCTGCGGTGGGTGGCCAACCTGCTGGCCGGCCGCCCGTGGGATGCGCGCTGAGCCGGACGCGGTTGCCGAACTCGCCGCGTGCCCGGCGCCGTTCGGGTGTCCCTGCCGCCGCGAAGGGGTAGTCCCTCCGGAGGTGCTCTCGGACGGAAGGTGGCTCACGTGCCGGAATGGGTGGAGGCGGGACTGTGGGGTCTCGTCGGCGGCGTCGCGCTGGTGCTGGGCGCCGCCGTCGCGTGGTGGGTGCGGGTGCCGCGGCGCGTCGTCGCCGGGATCATGGCCTTCGGAGCCGGGGTGCTCATCTCCGCGCTGGCCTTCGACCTCGTCGACGAGGCTCAGCGGGCCGGCGGGCTGGGGCCGACCGCGGGCGGCTTCCTCGGTGGCGCCGTCGTGTACGTCGCGATCAACGTCGTCCTCGCGCGGCGAGGAGCCCGGCACCGCAAGCGCTCCGGTGACCAGCAACCGTCCGAACAGGACAGTGCCGGCAGTGGTGCGGCGATCGCCGTGGGCGCCCTGCTGGACGGCGTCCCGGAGTCGGTCGTGCTCGGCGTTTCCCTGCTCGGCGGCGGGGGAGTGGGCCTGACGGTGCTGGCGGCGGTGTTCATCTCGAACGTCCCGGAGGGACTGTCCAGCGCGGCGGGGATGAAGACGGCCGGCCGCGGCGCCGGCTACGTCTTCGGGGTGTGGAGCGGGATCGCGCTCGCCAGTGGCGCCGCCGCCCTGCTGGGGAACGTCCTCCTGCGCACCGCCCCACCGGCGACGATCGCGGCGATCACCGCGGTGGCCGCCGGCGCGATCCTGGCCATGATCGCCGACACCATGATCCCGGAGGCTTTCGAACGCACCGAGCTCTACACGGGCCTGCTCGCCACGCTCGGCTTCCTGACGGCGTTCGTGGTCGAACACGCCGGCTGAGCCGGGCCCGCCGGTGCGGCGGGCCCGGGTACCGGTCCTAGCGGACGGTCTTGTTCGCGGCGAAGTAGGCGTTCGACGGCGCCAGGAACGACAGCACCACGCCGACCACGGCGACGACCACGCTGACGTAGCTGAGCCACGTGCTCTGCCCGGCCAGCACCGAAATCAGCTGCAGGGCGGTGATCACCGTGAGCACGATCCGCGCCCAGTTCCGGCCGGCGCGCAGTTTGAACGCGAAGAGCAGGTAGAGCGCGGCGATGATCACGGCGATCACGAGCGCGACGACCATCGTGATCGTCACGGCCTGGTCGATCTGCGCGTCGGTCAGCGAGCCGCCGCTTTGTCTGTTCGAATTCCGCAGCGTGTCGGCGATCGCGTCACGGCTTGCGAAGATCAGGAGGCCGCCGATAAGGCTGATGACAGTCGAAGCGATGAACGCCCAGAAAGCGCCTTCGACCGTGCTGGGCCGGGCCGGCGCGGCGGCGGGCTGCCCCGTCGCCGCGGATTCGGGGTAGTTCGGGTAGTTCGGTGATTCGGTCATAGAGATCGAATAGCACGCTCATGACCCGGCTGCCGAATGAACGGCCATTTCCGGCGCGAAACCGTGATGTCGGACAGTCAGCGCCGGCGGCCGAGGGCCTCCCGTTTGACGAAACCGATCACCGCGGTCGCGACGAACAGCACCGCGCCGACGACGACCAGCCAGAAGAGGCCCTTGATGACGATGCCGAGGACGGCCAGGACGGCCCAGACCACCAGCAGCCCGATGAGAAGACCCATGTCAGCTCCCTGTCGAAGGATGCCGGCGGGATACCCGCGCACCCGGCTCGCTACACGCGGCGGCGCCGTCACCGGTACGCCCGGGTGACGGCGCCCGTGGCAGGTCCCGAGCCCAGTGGCTCCAGGGCGTGAGAACCTCCCGCCGAGGGGTCAGCCGTCCCCTCGCTCGGGGGAGACGCGCGTGTGCAGGCTCGCCTCCAGCTTGGCGAGCAGGCCGGTGAGCGTCGCGCGCTCGTCCCCGTTCAGCCCGCCGATCAGGTCCGCCTCGTGCTCGAGCAGCCGGCGCACGGTCGCCTCGATCAGGGCGTGGCCGTCCTCGGTGAGCTTGACCGCCACCGCGCGGCGCGACGCCGGCGACGGTGACCGCTCGACCAGGCCGGCCTGCTCGGCGCGGGCGATCCGCTGGGAGATCGCGCCCGCGGTGACCAACGTGCGGCGCGTGATCTCGCGCGTCGTCAGCTCGTACGGCGGCCCGGCGCGGCGGATCACGCTCAGCAGGTCCAATGTCGACGGATCGATCCCGAGCTCGGCCAGCGTCCGGCGCCGGTCGTCGGCGAGGAGCTTGGCGATGCGCCAGGCGGGCGTGATGACCTCGATGGACTCCGTCCGCACGCCGGGCAGCTCGCGCTGCCACGCCGCCGCGATGTCCGCCGCGGGCCAGCGCAGGATCGCTTCCATCGGGTAGCCGTCGTTGGACACCGTCGCCTCCGCGTTGCTACGTTTAGGGCTAAACATAGCAGAGGAGGAGTTCTCGTGAGCCGTATCGTGCTGGTCACCGGCGGCGGGAGCGGGCTCGGCAAGGCGGTCGCCGCCCGTTTCCGCGAGGCCGGGGACACCGTGGTCGTCACCGGCCGGGACGCCGAGCGCCTGGAGCGCGTCGCGAAAGAGCTCGACGTCCGGCCGATCCCGTGCGACGCCACCGATCCCGGGCAGGTGGCCCGGCTGGCGGACGAACTGGGCCCGGACCTCGACGTGGTCGTGAACACGGCGGGCGGCAACACCGACTTCGGCGGCGAGCAGGGCCCGGGTCTGGCCGGCGTGCTGTCGGCGTGGCGGGCGAACCTGGACGCCAACCTGTTCAGCGCCGTGCTGACGACGACCGCGGTGCTCGGCAAGCTGCGGCCGGGCGGGACGATCGTCAACGTCGGGTCGATCGGCGCCGAGTACGCGTCGAGTTCCTACGGGGCGGCGAAAGCGGCGCTGGCGGCGTGGACCGCCGGGCTGTCGTCGGAAGCCGGCCCGAGGGGGCTCACCGCCAACCTGATCTCGCCGGGGTACATCGCGGAAACCGAGTTCTTCCAAGGGAAGCTGACCGATCAGCGGCGTGAGGCGCTGATCGCGGCGACCCACAACGGCCGGGCCGGCCACCCCCGGGACGTCGCGGAGACCACGTACTTCCTGGCCTCCGAAGGAGCCCGCCACATCACCGGCCAGACGCTGCACGTGAACGGCGGCGCGTTCACGACCCGCTGACGTCCACTGTGGAGTCCCAGCCCAGGTCTGCGGAAATCGTCGCGGCGGCCCGTGCGGTGATCCGGCCGGCGTCGTCGAGGCGCTCCCCGAGCCGGCCGGCGGGCGCGGAGACGTTGAGCGCGGCGACGACCCGGCCGCGGAAGTCGCGCACCGGCGCCGAAACGCCGACCAGGCCCGGTTCGAATTCTTCGCGGACGCGGGCGTACCCGTCCCGGCGGGCTTCCTCGACCTTCGCCCACAGCTGGGGCAACGTGTCCACTTCGGACGGATCGGGAAAACGCACGTATAGGTCGTCGGGGGAGGCGTCGAGCAGCAGCACGCGCCCGGCGGACGTGCGGCGGGCCGGGACACCGCGGCCTTCCCAGCCGGGCGCGCGGAAGGAGTGCCCGGACACCGAAAGCACGGTGAGCACCTCCTGGCCGCGCAGGACGCAGAGGTGGGTGGTTTCCTCGAGGTCGGCCGACAGCTGCCGCATGACCGGCTCGGCGACGCGGACGAGCCGGTCGTCGACGGTCCGGGCGACGAGCGAGAACAGCCGCCGGCCGAGCCGGTAGCCGAGCGTGTCGGGGTCCCGTTCGACGACGCCTTCCTCGGCGAGTGCCTTCAGCGCCCGCGAGACCTGGCTCTTCTCCCGCCCGGTGAGCCGGGCGAGCCGGACGACGCCCAGCCCACCGGCGCGCTGGGCCTCCGGGGAGGCGAGCGCTTCGAGGAGGTCCAGGTCGCGGCGGAGGCCGTGCCCCGGGTGGCGCGGGTCGTCGGGCATGCCGCGAACGTAGCAAGCCGCGGTTGGCGTGAGCGCAACGCGCGTTGCGATCTCCCGCCGCGGCTTGCCCGGCGTTTCCGGCGGCTCCTACCGTCGGCCTGTGCGGATCACGGCCATCACCCTCGACCGGCTGCGGCTGGAGCTGGACCCGCCGCTGCGCGCGGCCTGGGACCCGGACCCGCGCCGGCACTTCGACGCCACGATCGTGCGTGTCCACACCGACGACGGCGTCACCGGCATCGGCTCCGGCGACACCATGGCCGGCTTCGCGGCCGTCGAGCACCTGTTCCTCGGCGAGGACCCCCTCGACATCGTCCGGCACGTCGAGGCCATCGAGACGGCGAACTTCCACGGCGGCCGCTTCTGGCCCCTGGAGGCCGCGCTCTGGGACGTCATCGGCCAGGTCGCCGGCCTGCCGGTGGCGACGCTGTTCGGAAACGCCTCGCGCTCGCTGCCCGTGTACGCCTCCTCAGCGGAGCTGAAGCCGCCGGAGGAGCGCGTCGAAACGGCGCTGCGGGCGCGGGAAGCCGGGTTCCGGGCGATGAAGATCCGCATCGCCCGCGACCGCGTGGAGGACGGCGTCGCCGCGGTGGCGGCCGTCCGCGACGCGCTCGGCCCGGGCTTCCGGATCATGGTGGACCTCAACCAGTCCTGGCGGATGGCCGGCGACACGAGCGCCGCGACCGACCTGGCGGACACCCGGAAGCTGGTGCGCCGGCTGTCCGAACTGGACGTCTTCTGGGTCGAGGAACCGTTGCCCTACCACGATCTCGCCGGCTTCCGGACACTGCGGGCGGAGAACCCGGGGGTCCGGATCGCGGCGGGGGAGATGCACCACTCGGTGCCGGAGCTGCTGCGGTACCTCGAAGAAGACGTCCTCGACGTCTACCAGACGGACGTCGTGCTGGCGGTCGGCCTGCACCGCGCCCGGACGCTGGCCGAGCTCGCGCGGCTCAAGCACCGCGCGTTCACCCCGCACAGCTGGACCAACGGCATCGGGGTGCTGGCGAACCTGCACGTCTCGGCCGGGGTCGGCGGCGGGCCGTACTTCGAGTTCCCGTGGGATCCGCCCGGCTGGACGCCCGAGCGCCGCGACTTCATGCTGGTGCAACCGCTGATGATCACACCCTCCGGCGACCTGGAGGTGCCTTCGCGACCGGGTCTGGGCGTCGAACTCGACGAGGAGGCGGTGGACCGGTGGCGGATCTGACGCGCTGGACCGTGGAACCGGCCGGCCGGACCGAATACGGTCCCGGCGTCCTGGCCGAGCTGCCCGCCTTCGTCGATTCCCTGGGGCACGCGCGGGTGTTCGTGGTCACCGACCGCGGCCTGCGGGCCACCGGGATCGTCGGGCGCGTCGAGAAGATCCTGACGGCGGCCGGGATCGAGCACGTCGTGCACGAGGACGTCGGCCCGAACCCGTCGACGGCGGAGCTGGACTGCGGGGCCGCGCGGCTGCGCGAGTTCGGCGCTGCGACGGTGCTGGCGCTCGGCGGCGGGTCGGCGCTGGACGCGGCCAAGGGCATCTCGCTGCTGGCCGGCAACCCGGGCGCGGCCGCCGCGGACGCGGACCGGCTGTGGGACGCGAGCGACGGCCTGCCGCTGATCGCCGTGCCCACCACCGCGGGCACCGGCGCCGAGACCAACGGCTTCGGCGTCACCGAAGACCGGTGCACCCGCCGGAAGGTCTACATCGGACACTCGTCGGTGCGGCCGCGGATCGCCGTCCTGGACCCGGAACTGACGCTCGGCCTGCCCGCCGCGGTGACCGCCGCGACCGGGTTGGACGCCTTGGTCCACGGCATCGAGTCATTGGCGTCGCGCGGGGCGACGCCGTTCTCGGCGGCGTACGCGACGCAGGCGGTCGAGCTGGTCGGGCGCTGGCTGCCGGTGGCCTGCCGCGACGGCGGCGACCTGGCGGCGCGGTCCGGGCTGATGCTCGGCGCGCACCTGGCCGGGCACGCGCTCACGCTGTCCGGGCTCGGGCTGGTCCACGGGATCGGGCACGCGCTGACCGCGCACACGGGCACCCCGCACGGCGTCGCGCTGGCGGCGGTGCTGGAGGAGGTGATGGCGTTCAGCGAGCCGGCGGCCGCGGAGGCGTATGAAGCGACCGCCTGGGCGTTGCGCCGGCCGGGTGCGGCAATCGAGGCGGTGCGGGAGATTTCCGGCGTCCTCGGGATCAAGCGCCCGCTGCGCGAACTGGGCGTCACCCGTGCGGACGTCCCGGCGATCGCGGCGGCCGCGGTCGCCGACGCGGTCACGAAGAACACGCCCCGGCTGCCGTCGGAAGGGGAGGTCGCCGAACTCCTCCACGGGGTGTACTAAGCGGCCAGGTCGGCCGCCACCGCGACCAAATGGGGCGCCAGCGCGTCCGCGATCACGGCGTAGCCCGCCGACGAGGGGTGGAACCGGTCCGCCGAAAAGAGCGAGCCGTCCGCGGCGAACCGCTCGGTGAGCTGGGGGCCCGCGGCGGCCACGGCGCCGCCGGCCCGGATCGCGGCGTCCGCCTGGGCGCTCGCGTAGTGACCGCTCGCCGCGGAGACCAGCTGCCGGTAGGGCCCGGGCACCCGCGACACGATGCCCAGGTCGGGGGCGGGGATGACGACGACGCGGGCGCCGCCGCGGACGAGCCGGGCCACGGCGTCGTGCAGCTGCCGCGCCCCGACCGCCGGTGCGACGAACCCGGCCAGGTCGTTCGCGCCGATGACGATCAGCGCCAGGTCGACGCCGTCGCGCAGGGCGGCACCGGCCTGGCGGGCCAGGTCGGAAGAACGGGCGCCGGGCACGCCGTAACCGCGCAACCGGACGTCGTGGCCCTCGCCGCGCAGCCGCCGTGCGAGGCGCTGCCCGAGGGTGTCCTCCGGGCGCGCGCTGCCGACGCCTGCGGCGAGCGAGTCCCCGAGGACGCAGAATCGAAGAATGGTCATCGGTTCTTACAACGTCCGCGAGCCGTCGTTGTTTCCCGGGCGGTCCGCGTGACCGGGACGGTGGTCGTGCGGGTGCTGCTCGGGCTGGTGCTGGTCGTCGCGCTGGTGCTGGCACTCGTGTGGGTGTTCCAGCGCCGGCTGATCTATGCGCCGGACACCTCTCCGGTGCCGGCGGCCGCCACGGTGCTGCCCGGCGCCGAGGACGTCCGGTTGCGCACCGCCGACGGGCTCGAACTGGGTGCCTGGTTCGTCCGGCCCGCTCACGGGGAACCGATCGCGACGGTGCTGGTGGGAGGCGGCAACGGCGGCAACCGGGCCGGCCGGGCGCCGCTGGCGGCGAAGCTCGCGCAGGCGGGGCTGGCGGTGCTGGTGTTCGACTACCGCGGCTACGGCGGCAATTCCGGTGATCCCAGCGAGGAGGGACTGGCGCTCGACGTCCGCGCGGCGTGGCGCCACCTCACCGAGGACCGGCGGGTGCCGCCCGGCCGGATCCTCTTCTACGGCGAGAGCCTCGGCTGCGCGGTGGTGGCGGAGCTGGCGCTGGAGCACCCGCCCGCCGGGCTGCTGCTGCGGTCGCCGTTCACCGAGCTGGCCGCCGTCGGGGCCGAGGTGTACCCGTACCTGCCGGTGCGGCTCCTGCTGCGCGACCGGTTCCCGGTGCGGGAGGAGGTCGCCCGCCTGCGCGTCCCGACGGTGGTGGTCCTCGGCGGCCGCGACTCGATCGTCCCGCCGGCCCAGAGCCGCGAGGTGGCCGCGGCGGCCTCGGCGCGGCTGGTCGAAATCCCGGACGCCGACCACAACGACCCGGTGCTGCTCGACGGGCCCGAGCTCGTCGCGGCGGTGCTGTCGCTGGTGCCGCGCTAGGCGTTGGTGCTCACCCAGGTGGCGATCTGGGCGCGGTTGGTGCGGCCGAGCTTGGTGAGGATGTGCTGGACGTGGCTTTCCGCCGTCCGCTCGGAAATGTGCAGCAGCGCGGCGATCTGCTTGTTCGTCAGCCCGTCGGCCACGTGCGCGGCGACCTCGCGTTCGCGGCGGGTCAGCGGGCCCGGGGTGTCCCCGCGCGAGGCCGCCGCCAGCGCGTCGGCGGCCTGCCGGAGCGGGGCCATGCCGAGCCGCTCGGCCGTCGCCGACACCGACGCCGCCAGGCCGAGCGCTTCGTCGACGTCGCCCGGGCGAGCGCGCCGCGCCAGGGTCTTGGCCAGCTCGAAGCGCGCCAGCGTCGCGTACGGCGGGGTGCCGGCCTCGTCGTTGGCCGCGATCGCGAGCCGGGACTCCCGCACCGCCTCGTCGAGCCGGCCGGCGGACGCGGCCGCGAGCGCGAGGTACCGGTGGACCGAACCGGTGACGAGGATCGAGCCCGCGCCGCCCGTGACGAACAACCCGGCGTGCGGCCGCAGGATCGCCGCGGCCCGCTCGACGGCCTCCGGCGGTCCGAACTCCGCGCCCAGCTCGACGGCCGCGGCGGCGACCGGCAGCGTCGCGGGCACCGGCGCGGGCTGGGAAACCGAACCGCGGTGGTAGAACTCGGCCGCCCGGGCCCGGTCGCCGGCCTGCATCAGCCACGCCGCGTGCAGCAGCGAGACGAACGGCGGGGCGTGCTCGGTGAAGATGCGCTCCATCGCGGGCGTCACCAGGCCGGTCCGCCCGGTGAGCCCGGCGACGGACGCCAGCACGGTGATCGGCACCCCCCGCAACGACATGTGCGCCCGGTCGGCGACGAGCGCGAAGCTCTGCCGCAGCGCCTCGACGGCGTCGTCGAACCGGCCGCGCGCGATCGCGAGCGTGGCGGAACTGCGCAGGTGGTGCCAGCGCGCGAGCGGGCGGCGGAGGCGTTCGGCCGGCACCCGCAGCGCGTCGAGTTCCTGTTCGGCCTCCCCGAACCGGCCGAGCATGAGCAGCGCGTCGAACCGCCACAGGTGCCCCCACAACAGCACGTCGGCGTCGTCGCGGTCCTCGCCGAGGGCGAGCATGCGGTGGGCGAGGGCCAGCCGTTCGTGCACTCCGTCGGGGGAGGAGCGCACCATCTGCCGGGCCCGCAGCGCCGAGCAGAGCACGTGCGGGTCGCCGAGCCCCTCGGCGATCGCCAGTGCCTCGGCCGACGCGGCTTCGGCGTGGCCGCCGCCGAAGAACCCGGCTTCGCCCGCGTGCAGGGCGAGCAGCCGGGCGCGCAGCGGGTCGTCGCCCGGCGGCAGCTCGGCGAGCGCTTCGCGGGCGATCTTGGCGCCGTTGAAACTGCCCCACGGGTCGGACAGGCCTTCCATGGCCAACGCGATTTCGCCCAGCAGCGCCGGGTCACCGGCCTCCCGGGCCGCGCCGGCGGCGGTTTCCAACGCCCGGGAACCGCGTTCGATCTCGCCGCCACGCAGGTGCGCCACGCCTTCGCGGCGCCCCAGCCGGGCCCGGTCGGCGGCGGCCGCGGGGGCCGCGCCGAGCGCCCGCCGGTAGAGCTCGGCGGCGCGTTCCCAGGCGAGCTGGGCCAGCGCCTGGTCGCCGGCGCGCTCGGCCCACTCCGCGGCTTTCGCCGCGTCACCGACGGGCAGCGATTCCAGCCAGTGGTGGGCGATTTCCGACGTCCGGGCCGGGGCGCGGCGCTCGAGCCACGCCGCCATCCGGGCGTGCGCGGTCAGCCGGGCCGCGGTCGGCAGGGCCGCTGCCGCGGATTCCCGGATCAGGTCGTGCTTGAAGCTGTGCGCGGTCACGATGCCGGCTTCGGCGGCCTCGTCGAGGTCGGTCAGGACGTCGGCGGCGGGGCGGCCGGTGACCTCCGCGAGCGCGGCCGGGTCGACGTCGCGGCCGAGCACCGCGGCGGTCGCGACCAGCAGCCGGCACGGTTCGCTCAGCCGCGCGAGCCGCGCCCGGACGGTGTCCACGACGCCGTCCGGCAGCGCGTCGCCGCCGGCGCCGGCCAGCCGGGCGAGTTCGGCCACGAAGAAGGGGTTGCCGCCCGAGCGGCGGCTGACCAGCGTCGCGACGTCGGCGGGGACACCCCCGCGGCCGAGCTGCTCGACGACCTCGGCTTCGGTCAGGCCGGCCAGCCGGATCCGGGTCAGCACCGGCTCGCGGGCCAGCGCGGCGAGAGCGGTGGTGAGGGCTTCGCGGCCGGTCGTCTCGGTGTCCCGGTAGGTGGCGACGATCAGCACGGGCGCGCGGTCGAGGTCCCGCGTGAGGTGGACGAGCAGGGCGAGCGACGCGGCATCGGCCCACTGGAGGTCGTCGAGCACGGCGAGCAGGCCGTGGGGGGTGGCGGCGTCGCGCAGGCCGTCGGCGAAGGCTTCGAAGGCTTGGAATCGGGCCTCGGCGGACCCGTTCGCGTCGCCGGTGGGGAACGGCCGGTCCAGCGAGCGCGCCAGCTGCCGGAAGACCCAGTAGGGCGGGCTGCCTTCGTCGTCGCTGGCGCGTCCCCAGCCGACGGGGACGCCGGCGTCTTCGGCGTGCCGGGCGAGTTCCCGGGCGAGGCTGGTCTTGCCGATGCCGGGCTCGCCGACGACGAGCACCACGCGGCCCCGCCCGGCCCGCGCTTCCGCGAGGCCGGCGCGCAAGAGGGTCAGCTCGCCGGCCCGGCCGACGAAGCCCCGGCCGAGCTCCATGCGCCAGTACGATACGGCGGTTCAGCGGCTTCGGCGTGCTTTGCCAGGCCGGTGGGGGATGCGGGCCGACGCCGTCAGCGGGGCTCGCCGGGCCAGCGGAACTTCGGCCCGGCCGGCCAGAGCGGCGCCGGGAACCACGACGCCCGCGCCAATCCCTTCACCAGCGCCCGCCAAAACGCCTTCACGCTACCCACCTCCCTCGCGCGCAGACCGCCCGGACCCGCAGCAACGCCCGCGGATCGGCCACGGGATCGCCGTCCACCGCCAGCAGGTCCGCGTCGAAGCCCGGCGCCACGCGGCCCTTGCGGTGCGCCAGCCCGCACACGCCCGCCGCGACCGACGTGATCGCCCGCAGCGCGTCCGCGGGGGACAGCCCGATCTGGCGCAGCATCAACGGCGCCCACGGCAGCACCCCGTGCGGTTTCACCGGCGCGATCCCCGCGTCCGTGCCCGCGACCACCCGAGCCCCCAGTTCCCGCAGCCGCCGGTAGTTCGCGACCACGCCCGGCATCCGGCGCGCGATCTCCTCCGGCGGGGCCAGGCCCTCGACCGGCACCATGCCGACCGTCGCCCCCACGGCCACCCCCTGGTCCACGACGGCGCGCAGCAGCTCCTCGGAGTGCTCGACCCCCGTCGCCGTCCAGAACGTCACGTGCTCCATGCCGTCCACACCGGCCGCGAGGGCGTCGGCGATCGCCGACGTCCCGTGCGCGTGCGCGGTCACCGGCAGCCCGTGGCGGTGGGCCTCGTCGACCGCGGCGCGCAGGACGTCCCGGTCGAACTGGGCGTCCTCCTGGCGCGTGCCCGGCGTCATCGTCCCGCCGCTCGCCATGATCTTGATGACGTCCGTGCCGCGTTCGACGTGCTCGCGCACCGCCGCCCGCACCCCCGCCTCGCTCGCCTCCGCGACGCCGCCGAGGAAGTGGCAGTGCCCGCCGGGACTGGTGATCGGCGGCCCGGCGGCGACCAGCGACGGCTGGTCCGCGCGGTCCCGCAGCGCCAGCGACAGGTAGCCGCGGTCCCCGAGGTCCCGCACGGTGGTCACCCCGGCCCGCAGCGACGCCCGCCCGGACTCGGCCATCGCGGCGAGCGCCTGCTCGTCGTCCCGGGCGGCGAGCCGCGCGACCGGCTCGGTGCTGGCGTCGAAGGCCAGGTGGACGTGCGTGTCGATCAGCCCGGGCAGCAGCGTCGCCCCGCCGAGGTCCACGACGTCGGCCCCATCGGGCGCGACCCCGCCGGACTCGACCCCCAGGATCGTGGTGCCGTCCAGCACCACCAGCGGATTCGCCACGAGAGCGGACCCCACACCGTCGAACAACCGAGCCGCGCGCACGGCGGTGAGCCGCCGCCGTTCGGTCACGAGAAGCTGTTTCGTCATGCGGCCACGATCGGCCGGATCCGCGGTACGCACGTCGGGGCAACTACGGAGACGCAGTACGGAGATCCGGCCGGTCGGCGGATCGAAGCGGCCTCGACGTCAGCGGTTCACCGCGCTGACTTCGTCCTGGACCCGCGTCCGCAACGCGCCCTCCGCCGACAGTCGCGTTCGGACGGACGCCGCACCTCGCACCGGGCCCGCGACCGGGTACACCTGGTCCTCGCCCAGCAGCGGGACCCCCGGGCACGTCGTGCTGCCGGGCCGGGAGTTCTTGGTGAGGAACACGTTCACCAGCCCGTCGACGCACGGGTTGCCCGCCAGCGCGTACTGCCCGTGGAACGGTGAGTCGTCGACCGACACCAGCGGGACCCGCGCCGCGCGCGCCGCCGCGGATGCCTGCTCGTAGCCCGTCTGGGGGTCGAACTCGCCCTGCACCACCAGGATGTTCGACGCCACCGAGGCGGGGACGTTCGGGAGTTCGTGCTGCGGCGCGTCCGACCAGAAGCCGCACGTCTCGCCGAGGCCGTACGCCCAGCCGAAGAGCGGGTAGCGCGGGCCCTGCTGGTCGCTGAGCCGCTGGTACCAGGCCGCCGAGCGGGTGGGCTGGTCGCCGCACGCCACCGCGTAACGGGTGCCCGGTGCCTGCGTGTAGTCCGGGGCCGCCGCGGCGACCACCGCCGGGGTAACGGCGGCCGCCGGCACGCCGAACTCCTTGCGGGACGCGGCATCCATCGCATCGGCGAACGCCGGCGGGGGAGTGGCCGCGGTGCCGTCGAGCGCCGCCGCGCCCTGGAGGAAGACCAGCGCGCCGAGCAGCCACTGGAGCTCGCTGCCGTTGCCGACGAAGATGCCGTCGAACCCGTCGGGGGCGACGCCGTGGCTGCCGTAGTAAGCCCGGACGCGTTCCCACTTCGCCTTCACCTCGGCGGGTGTCCCGCCCAGCTGCGCGGCGAAGTTCCGCGCGAGCCACGGCACGTAGACGTCGTCGAACTGCCGCTGGTCGATCACCGGGAAGGCCTCGAAGTCCGCCTGCAGCCGGCCTTCGAAGTTCACGCTGGAGTCGAGCACGGTCTTGCCGGTGTGCTCCGGGAACAGCGACGCGTACTTCGCGCCCAGCCAGGTGCCGTAGGAGTAGCCGAGGTAGTTCAGCTTCTCGTCACCGAGCAGCGCGCGGATCAGGTCCATGTCGTGCGCGGTCTGCCACGTCGTGACGTACGGCGCGACCGCGTCGCTCTGGCACGACTCGGCGATGGCACGGGGAGTCTTCCGGTGCTCGGCGATGCTCGCCGCCGACCGGTCGCGGGCGTCCAGCGGGCCCTGCGGCAACCGGCCGATCGGGACCTGGCACCGGAAGCCCTTGTCGTCGGTGCCCGCGTGTCCGGTGCCGCGCGGGTCCATGCCGACGAAGTCGTACAGCTGGTGCACCGACGGCTCCAGCGCGGCGAGCGGGCCGGCCAGCGTGCTGCCCTGGCCGCCCGGCCCGCCGGGGTTCAGCAGGAGCGCGCCCTGCCGGTCACCGGTCGCCGCGGCGCGGCTGAGCTGCACCGTCAGGTCGGTGCCCGCGGCCGGGTTCGCCCAGTCGCGCGGCACGGTGACCAGCGCGCACTGCGTCGGCGCGTCGCCTGCGCCCGGCTCGAACGGGCAGTCGCCCCACTGGAGCTGCTGGGTCGTGTACGGCGTGAGCGGGTCCGCGGCCGCGGCGGGCACCGCCGCCGCGAAGAGGACGGCCGTCGCGGCCGCCAGTCCTGTCCGGGAGATGCGCACCGGGAGTCCTTCCGTCGCCGGGTGGGGTGCGCCCGAGCCTGGCCCGCCGCCGGGCGCCGGTGATCAGCCCGGAGGACGAACTCGCCGCCGCGGGCTAAGCCCGGGGTATGAGGCGGCTCAGCGCGCGCCCGGCCGTCGGGATCGGGATCATGGGCTGATGACCCGTCCGGGAATCGGCGTCGTCGGGCGCCGCCTGGTGCAGTTCCTGCTCGACGAACTGCTCGTCTTCCTGCCGATGCTGCTGCTCGCGATCGCCGTGGTCTGGCTGTTCCACCCGCACGGCCCGGGCCTGCTGACCTTCCTGGAGGTCGTCCTCTACACGATGCTGGTGCTGGACTTCCTCGGTCTGGTCTTCGTCAACGTGTGGTGGCCCTACCGGCACGGCGGCCAGACCCCGGCGATGCGCTGGCTGCGCCTGCGGATCCGGACCCTCGACGGCGGCCACCCGACGCTCGGCGCGTTCTTCGTCCGCGATCTGCTGATGGTGGTCGACGGCTTCGCGTGGGGGCTCGCCGGCATCGTGGTGATGCTGGTGTCGCGCCGGCGGCAGCGGTTCGGCGACATCGTGGCGCGCACGGTCGTCGAACGCGTCCCGAAGCTAGCGAACCAGGCCGCTTTCCCACGCCCAGATGGCGATTTCGGTGCGGTTGCGGGCGCCCAGCTTGCGTTTGACGGCGCCGATGTGGGTCTTGACCGTGGGCAGCGAAACCACCAGTGAGCGGCAGATCTCGTCGTTCGTCGCCCCGCGCGCCACGGCCTTCACGACGTCCAGTTCCCGGGGCGTGAGCGGGGTTTCCGGCGCGGGGCGGGACGTTCCGCGCGTGAAGTGCGCGAGCAGCCGGGTCGTGATCGCGGGGGAGACGAGCGCCTCGCCGTGGGCGGCCGCGTGCACGGCCTCGACGAGCAGGTTCGGCCCGGCGTCCTTGAGCAGGAACCCGCAGGCGCCGGCGCGCAGCGCCGCGTGCACGTTCTCGTCGAGGCCGAACGTCGTCACCATCACGACGTGCAGCGGGTCCGGGACGTCCGGGCCGGCCAGCAGTTCCGTCGCGCGCAGCCCGTCCACGCCGGGCATCCGGATGTCCATCAGCGTGACGTCGGGACGCAGCTCGCGGGCCAGCCGCACGGCCTGGTCGCCGTCGGCGGCCTCGCCGACGACCTCGATGTCCGGTTCGCCTTCGAGGATCAGCCGGAACCCCGCGCGGACCATCGCCTGGTCGTCGGCGATCAGCACTCGCGTCGGCAACCCGCTCTCCCCTCCCGCGGCGGTCAGTCCGGCCGCAGCGGCAGCCGCGCGACCACGCGCCAGCGCCGGCCCTCCGCCGGTCCCGCGTGCACCGTACCGCCCACCGCCGCGACCCGTTCCGCCATCCCGAGCAAGCCGTAGCCGCCGCGGCGCGCGGGCCGGGCGGCACCGTCGTTGACCACCTCGACGCGCAGTTCGCCGGGTGGTTCGTGGTGGACGAGCACCCGGACCTCGGCGGCGTCGGGCGCGTGCCGCCGGACGTTGGTGAGCGATTCGGTGAGCAGCCGGTGGGCGGTGGTCACGACCTCCGGCGCGACGGCGAGCTCGCCGAGGTCCGGGCTGACGTCGAGGTGGATCCGGTCGTCGTCGGGCACCGCGCGGTCGACGGCGGTGGCGAGGTCGGCGGGCGGCACGAAGAGGTCTTCGTCGCCGGTCCGCAGCGCGCCGACCAGCCGGCGCATCGCGGAAAGCGCCGTGGCGCCCGCGGTTTCGAGCTCGGCGAACGTCGCGGTGTCGCCGCCGGTGCGCTCGGCGACCCGGTGCGCGGCCTGGACGCGCACGACGATCCCGGTGATCTGGTGCGCCACCAGGTCGTGCAGCTCGCGGGCCAGCCGGAGCCGTTCGGCGGAACGGAGTTCGAGGACGTCGACGCGGTGGCGGACGTCGGCGTCGCGCAGCACCAGGCCGCCGGCCAGCGCGCCGCCCCACACCACCGCGGCGCCGGCGGCGTAGAGCGCGGCGGGGGAACCGGTGCCGTAGCGCAGGATCGGGGCGAGCGTCGCCGCGCACCCGCCGAGCACGGCCTGGACGGCGGCCGCCCGCGGCGAGAGCCGGTGGCACGCGGCGCCGACCACCAGCGCGATCGCGAGGGTCTCGGCGGCGCCCGGCTGCGGCGGGAGCCGGGTGCCCGTGACGGCCAGCGCCGCCGCGATCACCGAGCCCAGCAGCGAAAGCCCGGAGACGGCCGTGGCCAGCCCGGCGATGTGGCCGGGGAACCGGCGGCGCAGCACGGCCAGCACCGCGACGACCGGGCCCGCGCCCGGCGCGAACTCGATCGCGATGCTCGTCCACTGGCCCTGTCCCGGCACCGCGCGAGCGGCGAAAACCATGTCCAGCACCACCAGGGCGCCGAGCACGACCGCCTCGGCCACCAGCGGGCCGCGGCGGCCGGTCCACGGGATCCGGCTCGCGGAGGTCATCCGCCGATGGTGCCGCACCCGGCGGCCCGGCGCTCCGCTCACGCCCGGAGTTCGTACCTGGGTACGAGACGGCGGCGGGAATCTCGTACCGCCGGTTGATCGCTCTCGCCGGTCATCCCGGGAGGCTGGGGAGCATGAACCGATTCCAGCTGCCGGAGGCCGAAACCCGGACCGGGAAGATCGAGGGGCTGCCGGGCTGGTACTTCGTGCTCGTCGGGCTGCTGGTGGCGTCCAACGACCTCAGCCTGCAGTTCAGCGACCGGTACCACTGGGTCGTCTTCCTGCCCCTCGCGCTCGTCGCGGTGCACCTGACGCTGTGGTTCACGCTCCTGTCCCGGCGCCGCAAGTACCTGCGCGCGATCTGGCGCAGCAAGCAGGCCCTGGTCCTCGTCGCCGTGCTCTTCGCGCTGCGGCTGGGACTCCAGTTCGGGCTGACCAAGCTGACCGACAGCGCCGCGCCGCTGCACAGCTACACGCACCTGATCCTCGGCCTCGTGATGCTCGTCGTCACCACGGCCGGGGCCTGGTTCGACCAGTGGCTGATCCTGCGGGTGGTCAACCGGGAGGCGTGACGCTGGTTCCGCGCACCACGAGCCGGTGCGGCGCGACGATCGAACGCGGCGGCCCGGGTTCGGCGGCCAGGCGGTCGAGGGCCAGCTCGGCGATCCGGTCCTTGTCCGGCGACACCGTCGTCAGGGCCGGGACGCTGAACCGGCCGTCCTCGATGTCGTCGAACCCCACAAGCGCCAGGTCTTCCGGCACGGTCACCCCGCGGTCGGCGGCCGCGCGCAGCGCGCCCAGAGCGAGTTCGTCGGTGAAGCAGAAGACGGCGTCGGGCGGCTCGGCCCGGTCGAGCAGCGCCAGCATCGCCGTGTGGCCGTCCGCGCGGTGCAGGCGCCGGACGGGGATCGCCAGATCGGGGTCGGCGGGCACGCCGGCTTCGGCGAGCGCCTGCTGGTACCCGGCGAGCCGCTGGCGGGCCGTCGCGTTGAGCGACCGCGGCTGGATGCCCAGCGCGGCGATGCGCCGCCGGCCGGTGGCCAGCAGGTGCCCGGTGGCCTCGCGCGCGGCGGCGACGTTGTCGATCGCGACGTGGTCGACGCCGGCCGCGCCGTCGTGCTCGCCGAGCAGCACCAGCGGGACGGTGTCGGTGCGGGCGGCGAGCTCCGCGGGCGCCACCGCCCACGGGCTGAACAGGACGCCGTCGACGAGCTGGCTGCGCCGGCCGTGCAGCAGCTGCTTTTCCCGCTCGGCGTCGCCGTCGGTCTGGTCGATGAGGACGGTCAGGCCACGGCGTTCGGCGATCCGGACGGTCCGCGCGGCCAGCTCGGCGAAGTACGGCGAGTCGATTTCCGGGACGACCAGGGCCACCAGCCCGGTCCGGCCGCGCCGCAGCGTCCGGGCGGCCATGTTCGGCCGGTAGCCCAGCGCGTCGATGCTCGCCTGCACGCGCTCCCGGGTCGCCGGGGCCACGTAGCGGAAGCCGTTGACCACGTTGGACACCGTCCGCACCGACACCCCGGCGTGTTCGGCCACGTCCCGCAGTTTCGGGTTCACGTCCGCAGCGTACCTCTTGCAACGTGGCATGCCACGTTGCAAACTGAAGTCGCCACGCCGTCGTGACGCCTTGGAGGTCCCCATGACCACGAACCTGACCTCGCCGTTGACCGCCGCCGACGTCGAGTCCCTGACCGGCCGGCTGCACGAAGACGGCATCATCGGCCTGCCCCAGGCCTTCACCCGCGACTGGGTGGCCCGGCTCGGCGAAGACATCGACACCGCGTTCGCCGAGGCCCGCGCCCGGCCCGGCGGCGCCGTCGGCCGCGGCCCGAACCGCTTCTACGTCGAGATCCACCCCGAACAGCTACGCGGTTTCGCCGACCTCGCCGCGCACCCGTGGATCACCGCGGTCGCCGAGTCCGTGCTGGGGCCGGACTACCGGATCGTCGAGGTCGGGTTCGACGTCCCGCTCGCCGGCGCCGTCGACCAGCCGTGGCACCGCGACTTCCCCATGCCCGAGGAAACGGCCCGGCACCGCAGGCTGAACTCGCTCGCCGTCAACGTGACCGCGGTGGACACCGAGCCGGACATGGGTCCGTTCGAGATCGCGCCCGGCACGCACTGGGACGACGGGACGGATTTCGAGCACGGCATGTTCCCGCCGCGCGAGGCGTACCCGCGCTACCGCGAACTGGCCGTCCGCAAGTTCCCGCGGATGGGGGACATCTCGATCCGCTCGGCGCTGACCGTGCACCGCGGCACCGCGAACCACTCGGCGAAGTCACGCCCGGTCCTGGTGCTCGGCCTCGACGCGCCGGGCGCGGGCAACGACGAGCGCCACGACACCGCCGTGACGCGCGAATTCTGGGCGTCCCTGCCGGACTCCGTGCGCGCCCATCTGGACTGCCCGATCGTCGACACCCTCACGCCGATCACCCAGAAGCACACGATCGAGGGACTGGTGATGGGCGAAGATTCCTGAATCGGATGTTTGCCGTCCCCGGCCCGGGGCACCAGAAAGCATGACTGAAGCAGGGATCACCGAAGTGTCGGGCCGGGCCGGGGTCGTCGCGGGGCTGCGCCGCGTGCTGCTGGCGTTCGGAGTCGGGGGCGCGCTCGCGTGCCTCGCCTGGATGGCGCTGTGGCTCGCGATGCACGTGTAGGGACTAGAACTCGTCCGACGCGGTCAGCTCGTGTTCCAGCGAGTCGGCCCGGGCGACGACCGACTTGAGCGGCCGTTCGAATTCGTGCTCGATGCTGAGATCTTCCAGCGGCACGGTGTGCTTGAGCAGCGCCACGCCGTCCACGACCGCCGCGCCGCCGACGGCCGAGTTGCCGGCCAGTTCGAGCAGCCGGCGCAGGTCGATCTTGTCGGCCCAGCCGACCGGTGAGGAGATTTCGACCCACGAGCCGCCGTGCAGTTCTTCCACGTGGTGCGCGGTCACCTGCTGCGTGCGGCCGTCCGGACCTTCCAACCGGAACCGGAGCCAGCCGTCGGTGTCCTCCAGGACCTCGTACCGCGTCCGAACGTAGTTGATCACATCGGTCCAGCTGGTCACCCGCTCCGCCTCTCCCTCGAGCCTGCTGCGCGGTCGCAGCATCTCACGAGCCCCTGCCTCAGATGATCCCGGCTTCGATGAGCTGCGGCCAGATTTCGCTCTGGTCGGCCACGGTGACGCCGTGCTTCTCGGCTTTCGTCAGTTTCGCGGCGCCGACGTCGGCGCCGGTGATGAGCAGATCGGTGCTCGCCGACACCGATGAGGCGATGGTCGCGCCCGCCTTTTCGCACAGCCGCTGGAACGTCGGCCGGGGGACCTTCTCGCCGGACCGCGGGTCGCTGATCGAGCCGGTGACGACCACCGTCTTGCCCGCCAGGGGAGCACCGGCCGCGACGACCGGCGGCAGGTCCTCCTCGCGGACGTCCAGCGAAACGCCGCGCTCCCGCAGCCGCTCGAGTTCGGGCCGCAGGCGCGTGAGGTGCTCGATCAGCGACGTGGCGACCTTCGGCCCGATGTCCTCGACGGCCACCAGCCCGTCGACCCCGGCTTCGACGACGTCCTCCAGCGACCCGAACCCGGCCCGGCACAGGCGGGCGGCGGTCCCTTCGGACGCCATCGGGATGGCGAGCCCGATCAGCGCCCGGCGCAGCCCGACCGACCGGCTGCCGTCGATCGACTCGATCATGCGCGTGGCCGAAACCTCACCGATGCGGTCGAACTCCAGCAGCCGCTCCTTCGTCAGCCGGTAGAAGTCGGACGGGTGTTCGAGGTCGCCGGACTCGGCCAGCCGCTCGATCCACACGCCGCCGATCGCGTCGATGTCCGCCGCGGCCCGCGACGCCCAGTGGATCAGCCGCCGCACGGTCTGCGCGGGACAGGCGACGTTGGTGCAGAACAGTTCCCGGCTGTTGCCCTGCTCGGTCAGCGGCTGCCCGCACGACGGGCACGCGGACGGCGGCACGATTTCCCGCTCCTCGCCGGTGCGCTTCGACGCGTCGAGCACGCCGGCCACGAACGGGATGACGTCCCCGGCGCGGCGCACGAGCACGGTGTCGCCGATCTTGATCCCGCGGGCTTTGATGACCTCCTGGTTGGCCAGGGTCGCGCGGGTGACGGTGGTGCCGCCGACGAACACCGGCTCCAGCCAGGCGACCGGGGCGATCTTGCCGGTCTTGCCGACGTCCCAGCGGACATCGACGAGCACGGTGGTCTTCTCCTCGGCGGCGAACTTGAAGGCGAGCGCCCCGCGCGGCGAGCTCGACCGGGTGCCGGCCGCCGCGTAGGCGTCCCGGTCGGCCAGCCGCAGGACGGCGCCGTCGAGGTCGTAGTCCAGCTCGTTGCGCCGCCGCTCGATCTCGCCGATCACCTCCTGCGCGGCCGCCGCGTCGGCGCACCGGCGCATGTCGGCCGCGGTGAAGCCGAGCGTCTGCAGCGCGCCGCCGAGGTCGGTGTCCGCGCTGTCGGGGTCGGTGTAGAGGTCGAAGGCGAAGAACTGCAGCCGCCGCTCGGCGACGGTGGCCGGGTCCTTGGCCCGCAGCGTGCCGGCGGCGGCGTTGCGCGGGTTGATCAGCGGCTTGTCGGGGTGTGCCTCGTTGTAGGCGGCGAAGGTGGAGCGCAGCATGACGGCCTCGCCGCGCACCTCGACCCGGCCGGGGGCGTCGAGCCGCTCCGGGATGCCGTCGGTCAGCGCCCGGACCAGCACCGTGACGTCGTCGCCGGTCGTGCCGTCCCCGCGCGTGACGGCCCGCTGCAGCCGGCCCTCCTCGTAGACGACGGCCAGCGACAGACCGTCCAGCTTCGGCATGACGACGACCGGCTGGCCGGGGAAGCGGTCGAAGAAGGCCTCGACCTGCTCGGGCTTGGTGGCTTTCTCCAGCGACAGCATCGGCCGCGAGTGCCGGATCGGCGCGTGCAGCACGGCGGGCGCGCCCACCTGGTCGAGCGGGTTCGGGTCCGGGGCCAGCTCCGGGTTCGCTTCGACGAGCGCGCGCAGCTCGTCCTCGACCGCGTCGTACTCGGCGTCCGCCACGACGGGCGAACCCCGGTAGTACGCGTCGCGGAGGACCACGATGCGATCGGCGAGTTCCTGAATGCGTTCCCGTGCTTCCACGGACAGGACATTACCGGGCAGCACCGACGAAAAAGGTCAGCGGCCGCCGATCTCCTCGATCTCGGGCAGGCCCACCAGGTTCGCGAAGCCGGTCAGCCCGGGCAGGTCGCGGACCGCGCCGGCCGGGGTGCCGTCGGCGGCGATCCGGCCGAGGACCGCGCGCATCGCTTCGGTGGCCCCGAGCAGTGTCGAGATCGGACAGAGGACCAGCCGGAACCCCAGCTCCCGCAACCGCGCCGGCCCCGGCACCCGCGGATCCGGCAGTCCGGCCGCGGCGGTCACCTCCCGGCGGGGGTGTTCCCGAGTTGCCCGGGGTTCGACCGCACCCGCTCGAACACGATCTTCTCGTACGGGCCCGCCGTGCCGGTCTCGTACAGGACGCCGAGCGTGGCGGGGTCGGCCTGGACCAGGTCGGAGTAGGCGGCGGGCCCGCTGGTGAGCGTGGGGCCCGCGCGCCAGGTGCGCCCGCGGTCGGTGCTCAGCCGCAACTGCATGACCGCGCGCGTGGCCGGGTCGGCCGGACCCGAGTACACGAGCAGCCACGGGACGGTCGTCTGCAGGACGCTGCCCTCGACCTTCGGCCCGGAGAGCGCCGGCTGCACCTGGTACGGCCGGACGAGCGTCTTCCCGCCGTCGACGCTGTAGCCGTCGACGCGGTGCTCGGCGGCGGAGCCCTGGTTGCGGCTGGAGAAGTAGAGGGTGCCGTCGGGCAGTTCGGTCGCGGTCGTTTCGTTCGCGGCGACGACGCCGTCGGTGCGGTCGTCGGTGAAGCCGAGGTGCCAGGTGCGGCCGTCGTCGTCGCTGTAGAGGTCGTGGCCGCCGTAGTACTTCGCTTCGGTGCCGACGTCGGCCGAGCCGGCCGGCGGGGAGCTGGAGTGGTTGGCGGGCACGACGATCCGGCCGGCGTGCGGGCCGTGGCGCAGCAGGGTGGCGTGCCCGGGGCCGGTGGCGTACCACCGCCAGCCGGGCAGCTTCGCGTCGGCGGTGATGTCTTGGGCTTTGCTCCACGTGCGGCCGTTGTCGTGGCTCCGCAGCGCGAACACGCGCCGGGTGTCCTGTGCGGACGCTTGCCCGGACATGATCTGCTTCTCCGACACGAGTCCATTGTGGACGGTCAGCAGGACCAGGTCGCCGTTCCGCGCTCGCACGGGGGTCGGGTTGCCGGCGGTGGCGTCGCCGTTGCTGTCGACGACGGAGAGCGGTCCCCAGGTGCAGCCGCCGTCGCGCGAGGTGCGCGAGACGGTCTGGATGGCCCCGGAGTCCCCGGCGGAGTCGCGCCGCCCTTCGGCGAAGGCGACCAGGGAGCCGTTGGCGGCCCGGACGATCGCGGGGATGCGGAAGGTGTCGTAGCCCTCGGTGCCGGAGGTGAAGGGCACCGAGGAAGTGCAGGGTGTGGCGGCGGTGGCGGCGGGGGTGCAGGGCAGGCCCAGGGTGGCGGCGGCCAGCAGGATCGTGCCGAGTCTGCGCATCGGGGACACCGGGTTCGACCTCCTCGTCGAGGTAGGACATGGGATGTCTGACGTCCTATGTCCCGACAACCTAAGGAGGCCGCGCTCGATCGTCAAGGACTACGTTGCGCGCCGGCGGGGGAGCGCGGTCGTGAACCCGGCTCGGTCGGCCGCGGGTGCGCAGGTCGCGAAAGTCGCATTCGGGACGTCCGACGCCCCGAATGCGACATTCGCGGCACGCGGGCTGGCGCGGCCGCCCCGACCCATCCCGACTACCGCCGGCGAGTCCCGCACGGGCCGAAGTACCGGCACTCGACCAGCGCGCGCACGTCGTGCGCCCGGGCGAGGGGCTCCAGCTCGTCCACCATCGCCGTCAACGTCACCAGATCCACATGCCCCGTCCCGGTCAGCGGGAACAGCCGTTCCTTCGTGTCGTGCTTCGCGCACCCGCTGCCGCGCAGGTTGCCCGCCGGGAGCACCCCGAACACCACTTCGCCCTCGTCGCCGAACGTGAAGTAGCACTGCAGGACCATCGGCGTCGTGTCGCCGACCTCGTTGGTCCGCCGGCCGCCGAAGCTGGCCGGGTACGACCAGCCCGCCGTCGCGTCGTCCAGGAACTTGACGTCGGCCGGGCCGGTGTCGCCGTCGAGCCGCCAGCCCCGGGCCAACAGGTGGTCGTGCACCTCGAGCTGGCGGGCGATGAGCAGCGTCGCGGTCATGCCCTCCAGTGTGGCCCACGCCGCCGTCCACGATCGGGTGACCTACCGATGGGGCTGGCTCGCGGCGCCCGGGACTGATAAGCCTCTGCACGTGACGATGGACCTGCACAGCATCAACCCGTGGGAAGTGTCGTTCCTGCGCGAAGAGGTCGGCGGTTACTTCGCCAACGGCGTCGAGCTCGCGCCCGGCGCGACCGTCCTGGACGTCGGGGCCAACGTCGGCGTCTTCTCCGCCGCCGTCTACGAACGGCTGGCCGGCGACGTGCGCATCTACGCCTTCGAGCCGCTGCCGCCGCTGTTCGAGAAGCTCGCGCGCAATGCCGAGGACTACTTCGCGGGCCGCCTGAAAGCGCTGCCCTTCGGGCTTTCGGCCGGCGAGGACGAGCTCGACTTCAGCTACTTCCCGGGCGCGACGATCTTCTCGTCGTCGTGGCGCGACGAGGGCAACGTCGAGGCCGAGCGCCGCCGGGTCACGGCCAGCATCGTCGAAATGATCCGCCGGGGCGGCCTCGGCCCGGCGGCCCGCCGCGTGCCGGCGCCCGTCCTGCGCGGGCTCGTCGGCCGCAAGCTGCGGGTGATGCGGGAACTGGAGACCCACCGCGTCCGCGTCCGGCCGCTCTCGCCGGTGCTCGACGAGGAGGGCATCGACCGCATCGACCTGCTGAAGGTCGACGTCGAGGGCGCCGAGCTGGAAGTCCTGCGCGGCATCGAAGACCGCCATTGGCCACTGGTCCGCCAAGCGGTCGTCGAGGTGGAGCGGTGGTCGGCCAACCGGGACCGCGTCCGAGACGTGTTCGCCACGCGCGGCTTCGCGGTCGAGGCGGTGCAGGACCCGGTCCAGCGGGCGGCCGACATCGGAATGGTGTTCGCGCTGCGCTGACCATTGCCTTGACGGGCGCGTCAAGCTCTAGCGTCACGCCCCGTGAAGTTCGGAATCAGCTACAGCACGCCCCATTTCGGCGTGGACCCCGGCGTTCTCGCGCGGTTCGCGCAAGATGCCGAAGACCTCGGCTTCGAGTCTCTCTACGTTCCCGAGCACGTCGCGCTCCACCCCGGCGCGAAGATCGGGCCGATGGAGCTCGACCCGTCGCTGCCCTACGGTGACCCGCTCGATTGCCTGAGTTTCGTCGCCGCCCGTACGCGGCGCCTGCTGCTCGGCACCGGCGTCCTGCTCCTGCCCTACCACCACCCCGTGCTGCTCGCGAAGCGGCTGGCCACGGTCGACCTGCTGTCCGGCGGGCGCCTGCGGCTGCTCACCGTCGGCGTCGGCGCGCTGCCCGGGGAAGCCGAAGCAGCCGGGGTCGACTTCGCCACTCGCGGCCGCCGCGCCGACGAGGCGATCGACGTCCTGCGGCTGCTGTGGGACGGCGACCGGAACGGCGTGAGCCACGCGGGGAAGTTCTTCCGCTTCGAGAACGTCTGCAGCTTCCCGAAGCCCACCGGCCGGCTGCCGATCCACGTCGGGGGCTCGAGCCCGGCCGCGGCACGCCGGGCCGGGCGGGCCGGAGGCGGCTACTTCCCCGGCGGGCTGCTCACGCCGGCCGAACGCCGCCGCCGGTTCGACCTCGCCCGGACCACCGCCGCCGAGCACGGGCACGACCCCGATGCCCTGCAGCACACCCGATGGGGATCGATCGGAATGTCCACAGAGGATGCCGACGTGCTCGCGGACGAGGGCGTGACCCGCGTGGTCGTGAGTCCGGCGGCGACCGACCAGGCGGCGCGGCGGGACGAAATGGCGGCCTTTGCCGAACGGTTCGCGCTTGGGCCAGTCGAGTGACAGGAGGGGAGTCGTAAATTTTCTGGTCGGTGTCAAGTTCTTGCGTGACGGCGCTCACTTGTTGCATGCTCGGGTGGCTCTGAGTCCCCTCCCCGCCGTCTCGAAGAAGAGAAGACGCCATGACTCGAACGCGCCTGTCCCGGCTCGTCGCCGGATTCCTCGCCGTGGGGCTGTCCGCCGCCGGGCTCTCCCTCGCCGCCGCCGCGAGCGCGCCACCAGGAACAGCAGCGCCGCTCGCCGACATACCCCTGACCAGGACGGTGTCGGCGAGCAGCGCGCTGCCCGGCTACCCCGTCGCCAACGCCGTCGACGGGAGCCAGGCCACCTACTGGGAGTCCGCGAACAACGCGTTCCCGCAGTGGATCCAGGCCGACCTCGGCTCCGCCAAGCCGCTCTCGCGGATCGTGCTGAAACTGCCCGCCACCTGGGAATCCCGCACCGAAACCCTCGCCGTGCGCGGCAGCGCGGACGGCACGGCGTTCACCGATCTCGCCGCCGCCACCGGGTACGCCTTCGCGGCCGGCACCAACACCGTGACGATCCCGGTGACCGCCTCGACCCGGTACGTCCGGCTGAACGTCACCGCGAACACCCAGTGGCCCGCCGCCCAGCTTTCGGAGTTCGAGCTGTACGGCCCCGATTCCGGCGACACGCAGGCCCCGACCGCGCCGGCGAACCTCGCGCTCACCGAACCCGGCTCGGGCCAGATCAAGCTCGCCTGGTCGGCTTCGACCGACGACGTCGGCGTCACCGGCTATACCGTCTACCGCGACGGCGCGCCCGTCAGCACGGTCGCCGGCACCGAGTTCACCGAGACGCGGCCCGCCGGCACGCGCGTCGAGTACTTCGTGCGCGCCAAGGACGCGGCCGGGCACGAGTCCGCCGACAGCAACCACGTGGTGCGCCAAGGCACGCAGGCCGGCCGGGACCTCGCCGCGGGCAAGCCGATCGAAGCCTCCTCGAGCGTCTTCTCCTTCGTCGCCGCCAACGCGAACGACGGGAACACCGGCACCTACTGGGAAGCCTCGGGCCACCCGAGCACGCTGACCGTCAAGCTCGGGGCGAACGCCGACCTCGACCAGGTCGTCGTGAAGCTCGACCCGGACGCGGTCTGGGGCGCGCGGACGCAGGCCTTCGAAGTCCTCGGCCGAGACCAGGGCGCCACCGCGTTCACCACCCTCAAGGCGGGCGCCGACTACCGCTTCGACCCCGCCGCCAACCAGAACACGGTGACCATCCCCGTCAGCGGGCGGGCGGCCGACGTCCGGCTCCGGTTCACGGCCAACTCCGGCGCGCCCGGCGGGCAGGTCGCGGAGTTCCAGGTGTTCGGCACGCCGGCGCCGAACCCGGACCTGGTCGTCACCGGCACGACGTGGACCCCGGCGAACCCGACGGAGACCAGCCAGGTCGCGGTCTCGGCGACCGTGAAGAACGCGGGCACCGCGCCCGCGGCCGCCACGACCGCCACCGTCAGCCTCGGCGGGACGGTCGTCGGGAGCGCGGCCGTCGGTGCTCTCGCGGCCGGTGCGTCCACGACGGTGACGGTGAACGCGGGCACCCGCCCGCAGGGCACCTACAGCGTCTCGGCCACGGTCGACCCCGCCAACACGGTCGTCGAACAGGACGACACCAACAACACGTTCACCTCACCGACGCCGCTGGTGATCGCCCAGGCGCCGGGCCCGGACCTCGAGGTCACCGGCATCACGTCCACCCCGGCGAACCCGGCGGCCGGCGCGGCGGTCTCGTTCACGGTCGCGGTGCACAACCGCGGGACCAGCGGCGCCGGCACCTCGGTGACGCGGCTGACCGCCGGCGCCACCACCCTCACCGGTGCCACGGGCGCGATCGCGGCCGGGGCCACGGCGACCGTCGCCCTCTCCGGCACGTGGACCGCCACCAACGGCGGTGCCACCCTCACCGCGACCGCCGACGCGACGAACACGGTCGCGGAGACCAACGAGTCCAACAACGAGCTGTCCCGGGCCATCGTGGTGGGGCGCGGCGCGGCCGTGCCGTACACCGAGTACGAAGCGGAATCCGCGCAGTACCAGGGACAGCTGCTGCAGGCCGACGCGCTGCGCACGTTCGGGCACACGAACTTCGCGACCGAGTCCTCGGGCCGCCAGTCCGTCCGGCTGGCGAGCCAGGGCCAGTACGTCGAGGTCACGTCGGCGAACCAGGCGAACTCGATCGTCGTGCGCAACTCGGTCCCCGACGCCGCGGGCGGCGGCGGGCAGGACTACACGCTCAGCCTGTACGTCAACGGCACCTTCGCGCAGAAGCTGACGCTGTCGTCGACGCACAGCTGGCTCTACGGCACCACCGACGACCCCGAAGGCCTGACGAACACGCCGCAGGGCGACGCGCGGCGGCTGTTCGACGAGTCGCACGCGCTGCTGTCCCAGTCCTACCCGCCGGGCACCAGGTTCCGGCTGCAGCGGGACAGCGGCGACAACGCGGCGTACTACGTGATCGACCTGGTCGACCTCGAACAGGTGGCCCCGGCGCTGCCGAAGCCGGCCGAATGCACGTCGATCACCGAGTACGGCGCCGTTTCCGGCGACGGCGTCGACGACGCCCCGGCCATCCAGCGCGCGGTCACCGACGACCAGAACGGCCGGATCGCCTGCGTCTGGATCCCGGAAGGACAGTGGCGGCAGGAAGCGAAGATCCTGACCGACGACCCGACCGTGCCCAACGGCGGCGGCCAGTACAACCAGGTCGGCATCTCCAACGTGACGATCCGCGGCGCCGGCATGTGGCGGTCGCAGCTGTACTCGCTGATCCAGCCGCAGGACGCGGGCACGATCAACCACCCGCACGAAGGCAACTTCGGCTTCGACATCGACAAGAACGTGCAGATCTCGGACATCGCGATCTTCGGGTCCGGCCGCATCCGCGGCGGGGACGGCAACGCCGAAGGCGGCGTCGGGCTCAACGGCCGGTTCGGCACCGGCACGAAGATTTCGAACGTGTGGATCGAGCACGCCAACGTCGGGGTCTGGGTCGGCCGCGACTACAGCAACAAGCCCGAGCTGTGGGGCCCGGCCGACGGCCTGGAGTTCAGCGGCATGCGGATCCGCGACACCTACGCCGACGGCATCAACTTCACCAACGGCACGCGCAACTCCAAGGTGTTCAACTCGTCCTTCCGCACCACCGGGGACGACTCGCTCGCGGTGTGGGCCAACCAGTACGTGAAGGACCCGTCGGTGGACATCGCGCACGACAACGCGTTCACCAACAACACGATCCAGCTTCCCTGGCGCGCCAACGGGCTCGCGGTCTACGGCGGGTACGGGAACCGGATCGAGAACAACCTGGTGTCCGACACGATGAACTACCCGGGCATCATGCTGGCGACCGACCACGACCCGCTGCCGTTCTCCGGGCAGACGACGATCGCCAACAACGCCCTGTACCGCTGCGGCGGTGTCTTCTGGGGCGAGCAGCAGAAGTTCGGCGCGATCACGTTCTTCGCGCAGGGCAAGGACATCCCGGGGGTGACACTGCGGGACACCGAGATCCACGACTCGACCTACGACGGCATCCAGTTCAAGACCGGCGGCGGCGTGGTGACGGCGGCAGTCACGAACGTGACCGTCGACAAGTCGGGCAACGGGGCCGGGATCCTCGCGATGAGCGGCGCCCGCGGCAGCGCGACGCTGACGAACGTGCGGATCACCGGTTCGGCGAAGGGTGACGTCGTCATCGAGCCGGGTTCGCAGTTCGTGATCAACGGGGCCCCGGTGCCGGCGGTGGTAGCCGAGGTCCGGCGCGGGACCAGGTAGGGGACCGGGTGCCGGGGCGGACCGCCCCGGCACCCGGCCGGTCACACGGAAACCGGCCGCGTGGCGAGCCGCTCGGGCCGTCGCGCGTCCTTGACCCACCACTTGCGGGCCCCGGGCTTGCGGGCCTCGTAAGCCAGCTGCTTGACGGTGCTCGCGCAGACGAGCTCCTTGACCTTCGCGCCCAGCCGGCCGCGCAGGTGCAGCCGGGTCGCGGTGTCGTCGCGCCGGGAGAACTGGAAGACCCCGGCGCGGCGCCCGAGGCTCAGGCACTGCCCGGCGAAGCCGACGTCGGCGGCCGCGGGAGCCGTGCCCGCGAGCCGGCTGAGCACCGTCTCGGCGGCCTGCGGGCCCAGCTGGACCGCCGACTGGCAGCCCATCCGGTAGGGCAGGTCCGACGGCGCCGCCGCGTCGCCCGCCGCGACGATCCGGTCGTCGTCCACGCTCGTCAGCGTTTCGTCCGTGCGCAGGCGGCCGAGCGCGTCGGTGCTCAACCCGCTGCGCGCGGCCAGGTCCGGCACGCCGAACCCGGCGGTCCAGACCGTCACCGCGCTCGGCAGCTCACGGCCGTCGGCGAGCCGGACGGCGTCGCGGGTCACGGTGGTCACCGCCGCGTCGGCCAGCACGGTCACGCCCAGCTTCGCCAGCCGCGCGGCCACCGTCCGCCGGCCGCGGGGGTGCAGGTACGGCCCGAGCTCGCCGCCGCAGACCAGCGTCACCGCACGGCCCGCTTCCGCCAGCTCGGCCGCGGTCTCGATGCCGGCCGGGCCGCCGCCGACGACCGTCACCGAAGCCGCCCCCTCGACGACCGGCCGCAGCCGCCGCGCCTCCTCGAAAGTCGTGACGGGGTAAGCGAACTCGGGCACCGCCGCGCCGGCGCTGCCCACCGCGTAGACCAGGTAGTCGTAGCCGAGGGCGCCGCCGTCCGCGAGGTCCAGGCGGCGCGCGGCCGCGTCGACGCGGGTCACGCTGTCCACGACCAGCCGGACGCGCGGGGCGAGGACGTCCCGGTAGGCCACCGCCGCGTCGCCGGAACCGGCGGCGAGCTGGTGCAGGCGGATGCGCTCGACGAAGTGCGGGCGCGGGTTGACCAGCGTGACGGCGACGCCGGCGCGGCGGGTCAGGCGGTTGGCGGCCATGACGCCGGCGTATCCGCCGCCGATCACGACGACCTCGGTGGGCTCGGTCATGGTGTCTCCTTCGATGCGGGTTCGGCATCGAGACACCGGCCGGCGCGCCCGTGTGACAGGTGTGGCCCGGTTCACGCGTCGGTGGGGGAGCGGCTCCAGACCAAAGCCGCGTGCCAGGCGGCGATCAACGCTTCGTCGTCGGCGTAGCTCGGGCAGGTCCCGACCGGGACCCACGCCTGCTCCACGGGTTCGCCGTCCTCGACCCGCAGCACGGTCACCCCGGCGTACTCCACCACTTCGCGGCCGTGCCCGGCGGGGACCGAGACCGCGCGGGTGCCCAGCCGCAGCCGCACCTGCCGTTCGCCCGTCATCGACCCCGCTTTCCCCGGCATTGTCCACGGTGGTGTCGCGCACCGGCCGGGATCTGTAACAGCCCCGCGCCCCCGGCTGCGGTGAACGGCCGGAATCGCCCGCCCAGTGGCCGTCGGGCGACGAGTGGATGCGTCCGTTCGTGCTAATTCACGTGTGAGGACGGCGCGGACCGGTCATCCGGTCCCGGGGGAATCCTTCTGGGGGAGGTGCCTTAGACATGACGCGGGAAAGCTTCGAGTTCGAGGCCGAGCCGGCGCAGATCAGGCTGGTGCGGTCCTGGGTGCGCGAGCGGCTGGCCGCGGGGAACATCCCGGCCGACGTCGTCGCGGACGTCGTGCTGATCACCGGCGAGCTGGCGACCAACGCGGTCCGCCACGCCACCGGGCCCCTGCGGGCGTTGCTGATCTGCGCCGACGCCGCGGTCTGGATCGGGGTGGAGGACGCCGGCGGGTCGGCGTGGTTCGACCCGGTGGCCCCGGACGCCGCGCCGGCGGGGACCGGGCTCACCCTGGTCGCCGCGTGCTCCGGCCGGCGCGGGCTCTTCCACCGCGAGGACGGCGGGAAGACGGTGTGGGCGGAGATCCCGCTCGCGTCCTGACGGTCAGCTGCGGCGCAGGGCGATGGCCACGGTGTCGTCGGCGTAGGTGACGACGTCGTGCATCCGGGTCACCAGCTCGCTGGGCAGGACCGCGGCCGGCCGGGCGCGCAGGTCGCGGGCCAGCGGCAGCAGCCGGGCCTGACCTTCGTCGATGTCCTTGCGGCTCTCCACCAGACCGTCGGTGTACAGCAGCAGCGTGTCGCCCGGTGCGAGGTCCGCCTCGACCAGCCGCGGACTGCCCGGGTCGGGGAAGCCGATCCCGCGGCCGACGACGGGCGGGGGCAGCAGCCGCGCGTCGCCCGCCGCCGTGACCAGCAGCGGCTCCGGGTGGCTGCCGTTCGCCAGGTGCGCGCGGCCGGTCACCGGGTCGACGCGGGCGAGCAGGACCGTGGCCATCAGCTCGGGTTCGATCGCGGCGAGCGTGCGGGCGGCGTGCGCGATCAGGTCCGGGAACGGGTGCCCTTCCAGGGCGAGCGTCCGGATCGCGTGGGTGACGGTCAGGGCGTGCCGGGTCGAGGTGACGCCGTGGCCGACCGCGTCGACGAGCGTCACGTGCAGGTCGCCGCCGGGCAGGACGAACCAGTCGTAGAGGTCGCCGCCGGTGGGGGAGTCCTGGTCGGTCGGGGAGTAGTGGACGGCCAGCTCCAGGCCCGGCACCACCGGGGGCGGCGGGCGGAGGGCGTCCTCCAGCTCGCGGAAGATGCGCGCGTGCGCGTGCCGCAGCTCCTCGTCGCGCTGTTCGAGGTCGACGTACATCGCGAGCACGCCGCTGTTGGTCTCGGCGAGCTCGTGCTTGAGGTCCCGCTGCTCCTGGGCCAGCGTGTCGGCGCGGGCGATCAACGCGAGCATCTCCGCACGGGTCGCCCGCTCCTCGTCGAGGTCGGCCGGCGCGGCCGCGGGCCGGCCGCCGGTGAGGTGCCAGGTCAGCGTGCCGTCGGCGCCGGCTTCGGGCAGCAGCGGCAGTTCGTTGCGCCGGCGCTGGCCCACGGCGTGGGCGAGCCGGACGGTGACGGCGAGCCGGTGGCCGTCGGCCGTCGTCGTCACGTCGACGGTTTCCCCGGCGGCGAAAGCGGGCTCGGCGAGCAGCGTCACCGCGAGCACGAGACGCGCCCGGTCGTCGGCGGGCACGCCGGCTTCGCCGCAGGCGGTGCGCAGCCGCCGCCGGAGCCGGAGGAGGTCGCCGGGCATCAGGCGGGACGGTCCGGGTGCAGGACGAGCAGGGCGGCGTCGTCGCGCGGGTTCCGGTACCGGTGGGCGACGTCCGCGGCGAACAGCAGCACGTCCGCCGGCCGGCCCGGACCGCGCCAGCCGCTGCCGACGCCGTCGGTGTGCAGCACGACGGCCTCGTCGCCGGCAAGCGTGAGCTGCCGGACCGGGGCCGCCGGCAGCGAAAACCCGACGATGCCGGGCGTGCTGAGCAGCAGCCGCGACGCGCCGCCGACGGTCGCGCCGCTGACGTTGCCGACGCCGCAGAACTCGAGCCGGCGCGGCGCGACCCGCACCAGCGCGACCGCGGCGCCGCGGGTCGTGCGGAGCGCGCGGTGCATGTTCGTCAGCTGGTGCGGCAGCGGCCGGTCCGGGTTCTCGGTGAACACGCGCATCGCGGCGTCCGCGGCCTCGGCGGCGTCCGGGCCGTGGCCGAGCCCGTCGGCGACGCACGCGGTGCGGCTGCCGGTCACCTCGGCCAGCGCGATGGCGTCACCGCAGAACTCCTCGCCCTCGCGCGGCAGCCGGAAGTGCCCGGCCGAGCCCGAAAACACCGGTCCGGCCGGGTCGAGGACGCGCGCGGCGGCGAGCGTCCCGGCCGTCGGCGAGGACGTGATCCGGAACCCGGTCGCCATCCGCTTCACCGCGCCCAGGCCGGTGCCCAGCGTGGCGGTGGTCGTGTTGCCGTCGACCAGCCAGTGCTCGAGGTCGGCCATGCCCGGGCCGTCGTCGGCGGCCAGCACGTCGACGCCGCGCCCGGTCAGCGACCGCTGCACGAGCACCGACCCGCCGCGGGTGTGCTTGTCGATGTTGCCGGCCAGCTCGGCGGCCACGACCGCGGCGCGTTCGGCGAGGACGTCGGGCAGCCCGGCGTCGTTCGCCGTTTCCCGCGCGACCCGGGCGGCGGCGTACGCGGCGCTCGGGTGGTCGACGCGGATCCGCCGGGTCGGCGCGGCGACGGTCGCGGTCACGGTTTCCAGCGCACGACGGTGACCGTGGTCCCGCGGCCCGGCGCGGTGTCGAGGCGGAAGTCGTCGACCAGACGGCGGGTGCCGCCGAGGCCGTGGCCGAGCCCGGCGCCGGTGCTGAACCCGTCGGTGAGCGCCTGCTCGACGTCGGCGATGCCCGGACCTTCGTCGCGCACCTCCAGCCGCAGCCCGACGCGCCCGCGCGCGTCACGGACGACGCCGACCGTCATGGTGCCCCCGCCCCCGTGGATGTAGGCGTTGCGGACGAGCTCGCTGGCCGCGGTGACGATCTTCGTCTGGTCGACGATCGAGAAGCCCGCGGCGACCGCGCCGGCCCGCACGGCGTGGCGGGCGGCGAGCAGGTCTTCCTCCACCCGCACCGGGTGGACGTCGTGGTCCTCGCCGATCCGCTCGTCAGGGCGCATGGGGTGCCTCTTCGGCGGGACGGCGCCAGCCCAGCAGCTCCATGGCCTGCTCGGCGTTGAGCGCGGTCGTGACGCCGGTCAGCTGCAGTCCCAGCTCGGTCAGGGTGAGCGCGACGGCCGGGCGCATGCCCGCCACGACCATCCGCGCGCCGAGCAGCCGCCCGGTGCTCGCCAGCTGCATGAGCACGCGGGCGACGAACGAGTCGACGATCTCCAGCCGGGAGATGTCGACGATGACGCCGCGGATGCCCTCGTTCGCGATCCGCTCGGTCAGCTCGTCGGTGAACGCCAGCGCGGTCTTGTCGTCGAGGTCGCTCAGCAGCCCGCCGAGCAGGACGTCGCCGAGCCGGAGGATCGGCAGGCCGGCGCTCACCCGGTCACCGCGGCCGGGCGGGTGCCCTCGTCGATGAGCCGGATCGCGGCCGCCAGCGCGTCGGCGAGCGAGCCGCGGGTGACGATGTGCGAGAGGTCGATGCCCAGCTGCGTGATGGTCTGCGCGATCGACGGGCGGATGCCGCTGACGAGGCACTCCGCACCCATCAGCCGGACCGCGCTGACGGTCTGCAGCAGGTGCTGCGCCACCGCGGTGTCGACGGTCGGGACGCCGGTGATGTCGATGATCGCCACCCGCGCCTCGGTGGCCTGGATCGACTCCAGCAGGCTGTTCATCACGACCTGGGTGCGGGCGCTGTCGAGCGTGCCGATCAGGGGCACCGCGAGGACGTGGCGCCACAGCCGCAGGACCGGCGTCGACAGCTCGAGCACCTGGCTGTGCTGCTCGCGGATGATCCGTTCGCGCCCGCTCGCGTACACGGCGAACGTCAACACGCCCGCGCTGTCGAGCAGCTCGTTGACCAGCAGTGCGGCCCGGTAGCGCAGCGCGGAGTCCTCGGTGTGGCGCTCGATCGCGCTGAGCATCGTCCGCTTCAGCGCGAGCATCGCCATCGCCGTGGCCGACGGCTCGGCGCCCACGCGCGCCCGGCGTTCCGACCACGACGTCAGCGCATCGCGCACCGCCGGGTCCTGCTCGACGATCCGCGCCACCGGCAGCGTGCCATCGACGGCGCCGCGCAGGGCTTCCAGCAGGCCGGTCGCTTCGCGCTGCAGCTCGCGGCCGCTCTCCGGACCGGCGCCCGCCTGCTGCCCGGCCCAGTCGCGCACCAAGGTGGCCTGGTCCTCGGCCAGCATCCGCGCCAGCACTTCCCGGACCTGGCCCTCGTCCGTGCCCAGCACCGCACCCCTCCTCGACGTCCTGAGGCGCGCGCTGCTGTACGCCGGCTGACTGTTGTCATACGACAACAATTACGCCGACTATACAACGCGGGGTTCAGGGCATCCCGGCGGACTCGCCGTCGGCGAGCGCGCGGTACTCCCGCAGCCCGGCGGCCAGCGCGGCCCGGCCCGCCGGCGTCATCTTCGCCAGCAGCGTCTCGACGTTCTCGCGACGCCGGGCCCGCAGCTCCCACAGGTAGGCGCGGCCGCGGTCGGACAGCCGCAGCGTCAGCTCCCGTCTGCTGCGTGCGCTGGGCAGCCGTTCCAGGAAGCCCACCGCCTCGAGCCGGTCGCAGAGCCGGCTCACCAGCGGCGGGGTCGAATCCAGCTGTTCGGCCAGCTCCCGCAGGTTCACACCGTCGTGGCGGTCCAGCGCGACGACCGCACGCAGCTGCGACACCGAAAGCGGCCGCGGCGAGACGTCCCGCCCGCGCTCGAACACCGCCTCGAACAGCTCCGCGAGGCTCGCGAGCGGAGCCTCCCCGTCCGGGACGGGGCCCTGCTCGCGGGATGGATCCACGACCCCCATCGTGGCATCTCTATGCTGAACCGGCAGCACGGCTCACGCGATTCGCCGTGGACCGGCCCGCCGGGACGGTGCAGACTCGTGCGACCGGCCGGTGCTGGCGTGCGCACGGTGACCGGTGAGCAGGAGGCGGGCGTTGGACAGATCCCTGGCGGTGGAACGGCTTCTGCGTGACGTCCCGCCGCACGACCTGCCGGGCGCGCTGCGCTCGGCGCTGAGCGAGCACTTCGGCGCGCTGGCGGTCGAACTGCTGGTGGCCGACTACGCCCTGACCGAGCTGTGCCGCGTCGGCCGGGAGCCCTACACCACCGAGCCGATCCCGGTGGAGGGCACGACCCCGGGCGCGGCGTTCGTCGCGCAGGCGGCGACGTTCGACGCGCAAGGCGACCGCGTCACGGGGTACCTGCCGGTCAGCGTCCGCGGCGACCGGCTCGGCGTCCTCGCGGTGACCCTGCCGGAGGAGCCCGAGCCGCCGGTGTGGGCGGAGTTCGAGCGGTTCGCCGAAGCGGTGGCGCACGAGCTGTTCGTCGCCGACCGCGACACCGACCTCTACGTCCAGGCGCGCCGGTCGTCCCGGCTGACGCTGGCGGCGGAGATGCAGTGGCAGCTGCTGCCGGGCCGCGCGTGCACCCGCGCCGAGTTCGCGCTCGGCGGCCAGCTCGAACCGGCGTACGCGATCTACGGCGACTGCTTCGACTGGTCGGCGTCCGCGCGCAAGCTCGCCGTCACGCTGATCAACGGCATGGGGGAGGGCAGCGAAGCCGCGCTGCTGACCAACCTGGCGATCAACGCGCTGCGCAACGCGCGGCGCGCCGGGATCCCGATCGACGCGCAGGCGGAGCTGGCCGACCAGGCGGTCTACGCGCACTACCGCGGCGCCGAGCACGTGGCGGCGCTGCTGCTGGAGTTCGACCTCGCGACCGGCGCGGTGGCGGTGGTCGACGCCGGTTCCCCGCGGCTGTGGCGGCTGCGCGACGGCAAGGCCGAGCGCGTGTTCTTCGACGAGCAGCTCCCGCTGGGCACGTTCGAAGGCACGATCTACGAGTCCGAGAGCTTCCAGGCGGCCGAAGGCGACCGATACGTCTTCGTGAGCGACGGCGTGTACAACGCGATCGGCCCGCACGGCGAGCACTACGGCGACCGTGAACTGGCCGAAGCGGTCACGACGACGGCCGACCTCCCGGCGGCGCACGTCCCGGGCGCGGTGCTGCGCGAGCTGTCCCGCCGCCGGCGCGGCGGCCAGGCCGAGGACGACGCGATGGTGGTGTGCCTCGACTGGTTCGGCCCGGTCCCGTCGCTCGGCGCGGCCCCGGCGGTGACGGTCCGCCGCGCGGAAGGGCCGTAGCCGGCGGGCGCAGACTATGTCGGGCGGGGGCTTGAAAAAAACTGCGGTGGCTGCTATAGAAAATAGTGAAGCGCAGGACATGACCTGGTGATATCGCGAGACGATCCGGGGAGTGGAAGACGATGACCGTTCGTTCGGCAGGCGGGTTCGCCGACCTGGTGCTGGCGGACCCCGCGTGGCTCGAGGCGGAGTTCGACGCCATCGTGGCCGCGAACTTCGGCCCGCCGCCGAAGCCGTCCCCGCCTCCGCGCGCTTCGGGCCCCTCTCGCCCGGCCGCCGGCCGCACCCGGCCGCTGCGACCCCCGCGTGTCCGGGCCCCGGCCGGGCAGTGCCCGCGGCGGGAGCGTTCGCCGCCCCGCACCGTCGTCGATTGCCGGTAACGAACGGGAAAGGGGTGATGTGGTGACGGCACCGGGGCATCCGGCGTGCGCCGCCTGCCCTGATCGCGGCCGGTGAGCGAGACCAGCCCGGCCCCGCGCCTCCAGGCGCACCTCGCGGCGGCGACGTCTCGCGCCCGGTGCCGTCGAAGTGCCGGCCACGACAACCGGTTCGACACGCAGTCCTCCGCGCGGACACCCCGCGCGGAGGACCGATGGCGGTCAGCCGGTCTGTTCGCGGATCCAGTCCGCCACGACGTCGACCCGCGCGATCGTCTCCGCGCCCGGGCCCGGGCACGGCGGCCCGGTGTTCACGATCGCCACCAGGGTTCCGCTGCGGTCGTCGTCGTCCGAAACGAAGAACGGGCCGCCCGAATCTTCCGGGCACGGGCCGTTGTCCACCGTGCGCGTGCCGATCGGCAGTGCCTCCAAAGTGGACTGCGCGATGCCGGACACCCGGAACCGGCCGCGTTTGAGGTGGTCCGACGGGCCGAGCACGGTCGCCGAGTGCGAGCCCCAGCCCGCGAACTGCAGCTCCTCGCCGACCTTCGGGCGGCTCGAGGCCAGCGTCACCGGCGCGATGCCGGCCACCGGCGTGCTGAGCTTCGCCACCGCCAGGTCGTTGACCGGTGACTGGCGGACGTCGACGACCACGGCCGTGTGCCCGCCGGGGTCGGTGTCCTTGAGCTGCCCGATCGTCACCGTCATCGTGTACGGCGGCCGGCCGCCGATCCGGGCGTCCTTCAGGTCGTGGAAGCAGTGCCCGGCCGTGACGACCCACTGCGGCGCGACCAGCGAGCCGCTGCAGGCGCCGTCGCGCACGCCGCCGCCGGGGACCGGGATGTCCGCCGACGTCAGCTTCGCGTTGAACGGCAAGATCGGCGAAGGAGCGGGAGCGGGCGCCGGGCTGCGGCCCAGCGGGGTCGTGTCGGGCAGGCTGTGGCCGCCGAGGGCCGAGGCCAGCGCAGGTCCCGCGGCCGGCGTGCCGATGACGGCACCCGCGCCCGCGATGCCGGCCCCCACCAGCACCGCGAGGGTCACGGCCCGCGCGCGGAAGCGGCGCCGTCGATCCGAAGTCGTCCTCACACCTCTAATGCACGGATGGGAGCCCGGAATGGTTGCGCGCGGAGCTCACTTCCGCGCGGTGATCACGGGCCACAGCACCGAAACGACCGCTTCGGGGATTTCGTCCCGGCCGTCGCCCCGGTAAAAGGCCGCGAAGTAGCTGCCGAAGCACATCGTGGCGATCGTGTGCTTGTCGATGCCGTCCCGTACGGCACCGCTGTCCTGAAGCTGCGTCAGCACGTTCTCGAGGAGCGTGACCCGCGGTTCGACGGCGTGCTCGCGGAGGATCCCGAGCAGCTCCGGCGTGCGGATGGCCTCGCCGGCGAAGTTGCCCATGAGGACCATGGCGTCCGGGTTGAAGTACGCGGGGTCCAGCCGCCGGACGGCTTCGGCGAACGCCTCGCGCGGCGCCATCCCGGCCAGGTCCACGGCGTAGCTGTCCCGCTGCTTGCGGAAGCCGTAGTCCAGGGCGTCGACGACGAGCTCGAACTTCGTGCTCCACCGCCGGTACAGCGTCGGGCGGCTGACCTTGGCGTCCGCGGCGATGTCGCCGATGGTCATGAGCGAGTAGCCGTCCCGGACCAGCCGCTCCCGGGTGGCGAGGATGATCGCCTCGTCGAGCGCGGCGTCGCGGGGACGGCCGCCCGGCCGCGAGGCGTCTGCTGCTGCCATGCCGGAAGCGTAGCGGATACGTTACGACCTCTGGCTGTTAAGTTACGATACTTGACTGTAACGAAACATCGGCCTACTTTCGGAGCACCACCGGAAGGAGCCCCCGATGACCACTGCCCAGCAGCTGATCGACCGCAGCGTCCCGTTCCTCGACGCCGTCAAGAACCGGACGGCGGGCGGGGAGCTGGAGACCTGGCTCAACACCCACCACGGCCCCGGCAGCCCGCTCTACGACGACCTCGCCCGGATGATCACCGACGGCGTCCGGGCCGGCTGGGCGGCGAACATCGAGGTCGACGGCCCGAAGTACCGGCGCAGCCGGATCGCCGACCCCCAGGACGTGCTGAACTACTTCAGCGTCACCGCCGTCTACCTGGACAGCGTCGAGCCCTACCGCGGCCAGTACCACCAGCACCCCTACGGCGAGCTCAACCTCGTCGTGCCGCTCGACCCGGGCGCGAAGCTGATGGGCCCGCGCGGCTGGAGCGGCCCGGGCTGGACCGCGCCGGGACCGGGCAGCCACCACTACCCGGAGGTCAAGGGCGGCGCGCTGATCGCCCTGTTCTACCTGCCCGCGGGCCGCATCTCCTACGACATCACCCCGCCGGCCGAGTGAGCACCACCGTCGAGGACGCGCTGCTGACCCGCCGCAGCTGCCGCGCGTTCCGGCCGGATCCCGTGCCCCGCGCCGAGATCGAGCGGCTGCTGGCCCTGGCGGCCCGCTCGGCCAGCAACTCCAACAGCCAGCCGTGGCGGGTGCACGTGCTGACCGGCGCGGCCAAGCGCGCGTTGAGCGCGGACCTGCTGCGCGCGCACGACGAAGGCCGCCGGGCCGGGAGCGAGTTCGGCTACCAGCCCGCCGCCGACGAGTGGCCCGAGCCGTTCCGCTCCCGCCGTCGCCGCTTCGGCGAAGGGCTCTACCGGGACGCCCTCGGCATCGAGCCCGGCGACGCCGCCGGCCGCGTCGCCCACCACCGGCGCAACTACGGCTTCTTCGGCGCGCCGGTCGGCATGGTCCTCACCGTCAGCAGGCTGCCCCTGCGCGGCGCGCTCGTCGACGCCGGCCTGTTCCTGCAGGGACTCATGCTCGCCGCGCGCGGAGCCGGGCTGCACACGTGCGCGCAGGCGTCGCTGATCGACTACCACCCGGTCCTGCGCCGGCACCTGGACGTGCCGGCCGACCACGTGGTCGTCTGCGGGATCGCGCTCGGGTACGCCGACGAGGAGCACCGGCTCGGGGGCCACCGCACGACCCGCGAGCCGGTGTCGGCCTTCGCGACCTTCCACGACCGCGTCCCCGGTCAGGGCCGCTGCCCCACCTCGTCGACGTAGGTCTTCACGGTCACGGCGCTGTCCTCGGTACCCAGGAACTGGTAGGTCGTGGCGTCGAAAACCAGCACGATCGGCTGCGCCTTCGGCGAGCCCGCGGGCACCGGAAACCTGATCCCGACGCCCGGACGGCCGGCGCCGTCGGTGACGTGGTCCAGGGCCGTCAGGCCCGGCACCTTCGCCGCCGCCTCGAACAGCGCCGCGTAGGACGCCGGCTGGAGGACCTGCTCGTAGGCGAGGGTGTAGACGGCCTTGCCGATGTAGCCGGCCCGGCCGTCGCGATCCTCTTCCTTCGCGTAGAGGTAGGCCAGCATCCCGTCGGCCGTCGTCGGCAGGTCCGTCCGGTAGATCGACCTGGGTACGCAGTCCTGGAGCGTCCCTTCCGCGCGTGGGTCGTTCGTGCCGTACATCGGCGCCTTGCCGTTGCGGCAGCCACCTTCCTTGACGTTGCCGATCAGGCTGTCGCGGGTGCCGTCGACCGAGAGCCAGACCTCGCGGTTGGGGGGAATGGCGTATTCGGTCTTCACGTACAGGAACTGGTCCGGGCGCGGCGGCTTGGCCGGCTCCTTCAGGGCGGTGCTCGCCGCCTCGGTCAGCACCTTGACCGGGTCGGCGTGCGCGACGCCGGCGCCGATGCCCACCCGGTCGGCCGGGGCGAGCGCCACGACCGCGGTGATCGCCGCGGCCAGGCCGATCGTGGCGCCGGCGGCCCAGAACCAGCGCCGGGACCGGTGCGGTCGTTCGCCGCGCGCCGCGGCCAACAGCCGCTCCCGCGCGGGGGTGAGCTGTTCCGCCGGCGCGAAGCCGACGGCCTGCGCGCGTTCGCGGATCAGGTCGAGGTCATCCATGGCTGGCGGTCTCCTTCACGAGGTCGAGGGCGCCGAGTTCGGCGCGGACGCGGCCGCGGGCCCGGTTGAGCCGCGATTTGACGGTGCCGACGGGAATGGCGAGCGCTTCGGCGACCTCCTGGTAGCCCAGCCCTTCCGCGGCGACGAGCAACAGGACGTCCCGCTCGCGCGGCCGCAGCTTGGCCAGCGCCCGGTCGAGGTCGGCGCCGATGGCCTGGGCGCTGACCTGTTCGGCGACCCGGTCGGCGTGCCCGGCGACGACGTCGGGCGGCCCGACGGCTTGGCGGAGCTTCAGTTCGCGCACCTCGGACCGCCACTGCCGCGAGACGAGGTTCGTCGCGATGCCGTAGAGCCACGGCCGCGCGTCCGGCCGGGACAGGTCGAACTTGCCCCGCTTGCTGAAGGCGATGAGGAACGTGTCGGCGAGGACGTCGTCCGCCGCGGTGGGCCCGAGCCGCCGGACGAGGTAGCGGTGGATGTGCCGCGAGTGGCGGTCGAAGATGACCGCGAACAGGCTCGGTTCCGCCCGCGACCGGCCGATCACGCTCGCGTCGTCGTCGGCTTCGGTGTCTTCCGGGGTCATCGCCCGCCTTTCCTCGCGCCCAGTGTCATCTGCTGTTCTCCCGGGCCGGGGAACGGGTTCCGGGAAGTGTCGGCCGAAGTGACACAGGTCACGAGCAAGGGGTGGTTTCACCAGATGGAACGCGGCCCCGCCCGGGAATAGCTTCGCGATGATCCGGTTTGACCAGGGACGACGCGAGCCCGGAGAGCACGGAGAGCCACCCATGAGATTCCAGGTTCTGGACATCCTGCCCCACCTGACCAACCCGGTGACCGGCCGGCTGATCCGCACCGACGAGCGCTTCGCCCAGGCCCTGACGTCCGCGCGGTACGCGGAGGAGTTCGGCTTCGACGCCGTCGCGCTCGGGGAACGCCACGCCGGGCACTTCCTGAGCAGCGGCGTGACCGTCCTGCTGGGGGCGATCGCCGCGACGACGAGCCGGGTCCGGATCCAGACCGGCGTCTCGGTCCTGTCGGTGCACGACCCGCTGCGGATCGCCGAGGACTACGCCACCGTCGACCAGCTCTCCCGCGGCCGGCTGGAACTGGTCATCGGCAAGGGCAACGAGCTGCGCCAGCTGCCCATGTTCGGCATCGAGAACGGTGACCAGTGGGACGCGCTCGCCGAGAAGTACGAGCTGCTGCGCCGGCTCTGGCGCGAAGAGGACGTCACCTGGGAAGGACGCTTCCGCGGCCCCCTGGCCGGGGTGACCAGCCTGCCGCGCCCGTTCGCCGGCGCGCCGCGCGTCTGGCACGGCTCGGCGACCACGCTGACCTCGGCCGAGCTGGCGGCGAAGTGGGGTGACCCGCTCTTTTCGGCCAACGCGATCCAGCCGCGTGACAACTACACGGTGCTGATCGAGCACTACCGCAAGCTGTCCGCCGAACACGGCCACGACCCGCGGTTCGCCTTCGTCGGCGCCGGGGCGGGCTTCCTCTACCTCGCCGACACCACCCAGGAGGCGCGGGAGGCGTTCGGCCCGACCTACGAGAAGATCGTCGAGTTCTTCAACCGGCCGGGCAACCACACGCCGGGCAACGCGATGGAGTTCCCGACCATCGACGACGCCATCGCGCGCGGCCCGGTGCTGGTCGGCAGCCCGCAGCAGATCGCCGAGAAGATCCTCTGGTGGCACGAGGCGTTCGGGCACGACCTGCAGTCCTTCAGCCTGCCCACCATGATCCCGCACGAGCAGCAGCTGGGCATGCTCGAGCGCTTCGCCGCCGAAGTCGTGCCGGTGGTGCGCGCGGCCGCGCCGACGGCACTGTGGACCGACCAGGACCCGTACGGCGGCCGCCCCGCCGTCCACGGGCGCACCACCGCCGACGCGGCGGGAAGCATCGAAGGAGCAGCACAGTGACCGGGAAATCCCTGCACTTCAACGCGTTCATCTGGCCGAACGGCTACCACGAGTCCGCGTGGCGGGTCGTCGGCGACGACGTCCGCGGCGTGCTCGGGCTGCCGTACTACGCGGACATCGCGCGGACCGCCGAGCGCGGCCTGATGGACTCGATCTTCCTCGCCGACAACATCGCCATCGCCGAGTACCGCGTCACGCACCTGCCGCAGACGCAGTTCGACCCGATCTCGGTGCTGTCGGCGCTGGCCGCCGTCACCGAGAAGATCGGGCTGATCGGGACGGGCTCGACGACCTACAACAAGCCGTGGGAGCTGGCCCGCCGGTTCGCCACGCTCGACCACCTCAGCGGCGGCCGCGCCGGCTGGAACATCGTCACCACCATCACCTCGCTGGCCGCGGCGAACTTCGGCGAGAAGGCCCACCCCGACCACGCCGACCGGTACGAGCGCGCGCACGAGTTCGTCGACGTCGTCACCCGCGCGTGGGACAGCTGGGACGACGACGCGATCGTCGGCGACCGCGAAAACGGCGTGTGGGCCGACCGCTCGAAGCTGCACGCGCCGCGGTTCCACGGCAAGTTCTACGACGTCGAAGGCGTGCTGCCGTTCCCGCGGTCGCCTCAGGGGCGCCCGGTGCTCGTCCAGGCGGGGCAGTCGGCCGCCGGGATCGGGCTCGCCGCCCGGTACGCCGAGCTGGTGTTCTCCGGACCGCCGTCGCTGGAGGCGGCGGTGAAGTTCCGCGCCGAGCTGGACGCCCAGGTCGGCGCGGCCGGCCGGGACCCCTCGGCCGTGCGCGTCCTGCCCGCCCTGATGGTGACCCTGGGCGGCACCGAGGCCGAGGCGAAGGCCCGCGCCGAGCGCCTCGAAGAGCTGGCCAGCCCGGAGTTCCGCTGGCAGAACGCGCTGTACACCGCGGGCCTCGACCCGGACGCGTTCGACCCGGACGCCCCGCTGCCCGCCGAGCTGCGAGCCGAGGGCGGCTCCTCGCGGCTGCAGCAACTCGCCGCGGCGGCGCGGGAGCGGCCCGAGGCTTCGCTGCGCGAGATCGCGCAGAAGGTGACCGGGGGAGCCGGGCAGGTCCACTTCGTGGGCACACCCGAGCAGCTGGCCGACCACGTGCTCACCTGGCAGGACGCCGGCGCCGTCGACGGGTTCACCATCATGGGATCGACGCTGCCCTACGAACTGGCCGCGTTCGTCGACCACGTCGTGCCGATCCTGCAGGCCAAGGGCCGGTACCGGACCGAGTACGCCGGCTCGACGCTGCGTGAGCACCTCGCCGGGTGAATCCCAGTATGTGGTTTCTGTCGGTGGGGCTCGTTAGGGTCCTGACCGTCAATTGTGATTGAGGAGTGTGGGACGTGGGCTGGACCCGGAACATCCGAGTGGCCGCGCTGGTGGCGGTGGCCGCTCTGGGCCTGACGGCGTGCGGCGGTGGGGACGACAAGCCCGCCGCGGCGGGCAAGGGCGGGGCGCCGATCGTCGTCGCGTCCTTCAACTTCACCGACAGCCAGATCCTGGCGGAGATCTACGCCCAGGCCCTGGAGGCCAAGGGCTACCCGGTGACGCGGAAGCTGAACCTGGGCTCGCGGGAGCTGATCTACCCGTCGCTGAAGTCCGGTGAGCTGCAGTTCATCCCGGAGTACCAGGGCTCGGCCATCGCGGCCGGGTTCGGCAAGGACCCGGTGAAGGACGCCAAGGGCGAGCACGAGCAGCTGGCGAAGCTGCTCGAGCCCAGCGGGGTTTCGCTGCTGGACTACGCGGCGGCCGAGGACAAGAACACCTACATCGTGAAGGCCGACCTCGCGCAGTCGAAGGGCCTCACGAGCATCAGTGACCTGAAGAAGCTCGACAAGGTCGTGCTGGCCGGCGGGCCGGAGTGTGAGAAGCGGCTGACGTGCTTCAAAGGCTTCACCGACGTCTACAAGCTGACGAACGCGACGTTCCAGACCGTCCAGGAGCTCGGGCCGCGCGTGCAGCAGCTCGACTCCGGTGCCGTCACGGTCATCCCGGTCGACTCGGTGAGCCCGCTGGCCGGCGACAAGAAGTACGTCGCGCTCAAGGACGACCTGTCGATGGTCCCGACCGAGAACGTGGTCCCCGCGGTCACCAAGAAGGTCCTCGACGAGCGCGGCGCGGACTTCGCGGCCGCGGTCAACGCCGTGAGCGCCAAGCTCACGACGGAGGGGATGCGCGACCTGAACAAGCGCGTCGACTCCGACGGTGAGAAGGCCGCGGACGTGGCGAAGGACTGGCTGTCGCAGCAGGGCCTGGTCTGAGCCCGGGGGAGGACCTCAGCCGGGTGCCTGTCGGCTGAGGTCCTCCCACTTCGCGTACTGCTCGGCGCGCAGGCGGGCCAGCTCCCGGACCATGTCGAACGACGCGCTTCCGACGACGAGCCGGCGCGGCGGGTCGGCCAGGGTGGCGACCCGCAGCACGACCGGTGCGGCCGTCTCGGGTGCCGGACCGGCGTCGTCGCCCCACATCTCCTCGAGTTCCTTCCGCAGCTCCCGGTAGGCGGGGTCCGGGGTGGTGGTCGTCGTCCCGCTGGTGAAGAGGTCCGTGGCGTAGCCGCCCATCTGCAGGTTCGTCACGTGGACGCCGAAGCGCTCGACTTCCATGGCCAGCGCCTCGGTCAGCGCGTCGAGCGCCGCCTTGCCGGCGCCGTAGAACCCGACCGACGCCATGCCGCCGCCGCTGCCCATCGACGTCACCTGCAGCAGCCGGCCGCCGCCCTTGAGGTGGGGGAGCACGGCCTGGGCGACCCACAGCGCGCCGAAGAAGTTGACGTCGAAGTGCGCCCGGACCTGCTCCTCGGTGGCCTCTTCGACCATCCCGTAGAGCATCACCCCGGCGTTGTTGACGACCACGTCGAGCCCGCCGAACACGGCGGCCGCGCGCTCGACCGCGTCGAACACGGCCGCGCGGTCGGTGACGTCCAGCCGGACGTGGACGAGCCGGTCGTCGGTGAGCGTGCCTTCGGTGCGGGACGCGGTGATCACGCGGTGCCCGGCTTTCAGCGCTGCTTCGGCGATCGCCCGGCCCAGGCCGCGCGAAGCCCCGGTGACGAACCAGACCTGACCGTCGGTAGCCGTCATGGCTTCCACCCCTCGATGTCTCGCGAGACGAATCGTCTCGTCTCGCTCAGCTTGCCTCGCACGCGCCGGTGTGTCAAGACGGAACGGTTCGTCTCGTCGTTAAGCTGTCGTCGTGGTCACCAAGAAGCCCGACGCCACCAGGCGTAGTGAGCGGTCCCGGCAGGCGATCCTCGCGGCGACCCGCGAGCTGATCGTGGAGCTGGGCTACGCCAAGGTGTCGATCGACGCCATCGCGGCCCGCGCCGGGGTCGGCAAGCAGACGATCTACCGGTGGTGGCCGAACAAGGGCGCGGTCGTCTTCGACTCGGTCCTGGAGCTGAGCGCGGACCCGTCCGGCGCGGTCGCCGCGCTGCCCGACACCGGCGACCTGGAAGCCGACCTGCGCCTGGTCATGCGCGCGACCGTCGCCGAGTTCGCCGACCCGGCGTTCGAGGCGCCGATCCGCGCGCTCAACACGGAAATCGCGAACGACCCGGACCTCGCCGCGCTCTACCGGGAGCGGCTGGCCGCTCCTGTCGACGAAGCCAAAAAGGACCGGTTGCGCAGCGCCCAGCGGGCCGGTCAGCTCGCCGTCGACGCCGACCTCGACTTGGTGCTCGAAGTGCTCTACGCGCCGCTGTACCAGCGCTGGCTGTTGCGCACCGGGCCGCTGACCGGGAGTTACGCCGACGCCTTGGTCGCCGCGGCGTTGAAAGCGTTCGGCGCTAGCTGAACTCGACCCGGCCGAGCAGGCCGTCGAGGACGTCGGGCAGCGGCTGGTCCGCCGAGCCTTCGAGCCACAGCACGCTCGCGGTCCGCACGGCCGCGAGGAACGTCGCCGTCATCAGCCGCGCCGAGGCTTCGTCGAGGCCGTGGCCGCGGGCGACGAGCACCGCGGCCAGGTCGCGCTCCAGGGTGATCTGGTCGCCGGCCTGCTGCGCGAGCAGCGACGGGTGGCGCCGCAGCAGGCGCAGCTGCGCCACCCACTCGCGATCCGGGACCGCGCGCCCGCGGTACAGCTCGCGGCTGGCCGCGCGCAGCGCCTGCCACGCCTTTTCGCCGGCCGGCCGGTTTCCGACCAGGGACACCAGCACGCCGGTCCGTTCCCGGTCGGCGTGCAGGATCGCGTCTTCCTTGTTCGTGAAGTAGTTCGAGAACGTCCGGCGCGAGACGCCCACCGCGTCGGCGATGTCCTCGACCGTCACGCCGTCCAGCCCGCGCTCCATCGCCAGGCGCAGCGCGGCCTCGTGCAACGACTGCCGCGTCGCCGCCTTCTTGCGGGTGCGGAGGTCGAGGGTGTCCATGCGCACAGAGTAACCCCCGGAGTAACTTGCCCATTGTGCAAGTTTGCCCAATGGGCAATGATGGTCCGGAACGTGCGAAGGGATGCCATGAAGTCCGATAGAACCGACTCGTCCGGGTCGATGCGGCACCGCGAGGTGCTGGAATCGCTGTCCGGGCTGCTGCTCGCGCTGTTCGTGGCCATGATCAGCTCGACCGTCGTGTCGACGTCGCTGCCGCTGATCATCGGCTCGCTGAACGGCACGCAGACGCAGTACACCTGGGTCGTCACGGCCACGCTGCTGGCCGCCACCGCCACCACCCCGATCTGGGGCAAGCTCGCCGACCTGTTCAACAAGAAGACCCTCGTGCAGGTCGCGATCGTGATCTTCGTGGCCGGCTCGATGATCAGCGGGTTCAGCCAGGACACCGGGCAGCTGATCGCCGCGCGGGCCTTCCAGGGCATCGGCGTCGGCGGCCTGCAGGCACTCGTCCAGGTCGTGATCGCCGCGATCATCCCGCCGCGCGAACGCGGCCGGTACAACGGCTACCTCGGCGCCGTGATGGCCGTCGCGACCGTCGGCGGCCCGCTGCTCGGCGGCCTGATCGTGGACGTGCCGTGGCTGGGCTGGCGCTGGTGCTTCTTCGTCGGCGTGCCGATCGCGGTGCTCGCGTTCATCGTGCTGCAACGCACCCTGAAGCTGGAAACCGTGCGCCGCGAGAACGTCCAGGTCGACTACTTCGGCGCCGGCCTCATCGCCGCCGGCGTCAGCGTCCTGCTGATCTGGGTGTCGTTCGTCGGCAACTCGTTCGACTGGATCTCCTGGCAGACCGGTGTGCTGGTCGCGGCCGGGCTCGTGCTGCTCGCGGTCGCCGTGGTGGTGGAGAAGAAGGTCCGCGAACCGGTCGTGCCGCTGCACCTCGTCGTCCAGCGGACGCCCGCGCTGGCGATCATCGCGAGCCTCGCGGTCGGCATGGCGATGTTCGGCGGCGCGGTGTTCCTGGGCCAGTACTTCCAGATCGGCCGCGGGTACACGCCGACCGAGGCCGGGCTGCTGACCATGCCGCTGATGGCCGGCGTCCTCGTGTCCTCGACGGTGTCCGGGCGGCTGATCAGCCGCACCGGCCGGATCAAGCCGTACATCGTGTCCGGCGCGATCATCCTGGTGCTCGGCTTCCTCGGGCTCGGCCTGGTCGACCACGCCACGCCGCTGTGGATCGTCGGGATCGCGATGGCCGTCGTCGGCATCGGCGTCGGCATGACGATGCAGAACCTCGTGCTGGCCGTGCAGAACGACGTCCCGCTGCGCGACCTCGGCGCGGCGAGCGCGTCGGTGACGTTCTTCCGGTCGCTCGGCGGCACCATCGGCGTCTCGGTGCTCGGCGCGGTGCTGGCGAACCGCGTCTCCGCCGACCTCGCCACCGCGCTGCACGTGCCGGAGGGGCAGGCGTCGACCGGCGGGGTCAGCGCGCTGAACCTCAAGGCGCTGCCGCCGCAGGTGCAGGCGGTGGTGCACACCGTGTACGGCGACGCGACCGCGCACATCTTCCTGATCTCCGCGGCCGTGGCCGTCGTCGGGGTCATCGCGGCGCTGCTGCTCAAGCCGATCACGCTGCGCACGACCATCGACGTTGCGGAGAAGGCCGGCGAACCGGCGTCCGACGCAGTGGTGGGCTAGGGGAGACGGCGATGGGCGGCCCGGGGGCGTTCGAGTCCACTGTGGAGCGCTTCGGCCCGCGCCGGGACACCCCGGCGCGGGCCATCCTGGCCGGCGTCGACGGCACGGACACGGCCATGCGCGCGGCGGCCTTCGCCTTCGGCATGGCCCGCCGCCAGGGCAGCAGGCTCATCGTGGTCTTCGTGGCGTGCCCAGCACCGCTGGCCCCGCTGCGGCCGGCGGTCGCGACGGTCCTGGAGCACGACACCGCGACGCACCTGTACGAGGAGCTGCGCGACCAGATGCGTTCGGCGGCCGAGGAACTGCGGATCGCGGTGACGCTGGTGAAGACGTACGGCGACCCGTACACGGCGTTGCGCGACACGGCCGACCGCTGCCAGGCCGACACGGTGGTGGTCGGCGCGTCCCAGAAGGCCGGCCACCGCTTCGCGGGGTCGGTCGCGACGAAGCTCATCCGGGCGGGCCACTGGCCGGTACTGGTGGTTCCCTAACCGTTCGAGTGAAGGGGAAACGAGCGCCGCGGCGTTAGCCTCGAACGATGAAACGATCTTGGGGAGTGCTGGTCGTCATCCTGCTCGCGCTGGCTTCGCCGGCGGTCCCGGCCGCCGCCGCGAGCCGCTCGGGCGTCTTTTGCCGCGGTGCGGCGGTCGGGTTCCCCGCGAAGTGGGGGGCCGTGTCGAAGTCGTGCAGCTTCACCAGTCCGCCACAGTGGCGCGGCTACCTCGAAGTCACCTGGTTCGTGGAGGCGGGAACCCAGCAGCGCGCCTGTGTGGACGGCCGGATGGCGAGCGTGCGCTCGCCGCGGCCGTGGGAGTCCCTCGGCTGCGGCAAGGGCGCCACCGCGCGGGTGAGCTGGCCCGCGAACACGTTGTCGCTGCTGGAGATCCGGGTCAAGAGCGTCAACGTCGGGCTCGCCGAGGTCACCTACGAGATCTGACCGTCCCGGTAGCGGGCGGCGAGTTCCGTGCTCTGGCCGCCGAAAGCCGCCAGTTCGGCGCGGAAAACCGTCTCCAGCAGGCTCGTGTCCTCGACGCCCGGCGCGCAGACGACCTCGCCCAGCTCCAGGCCGCGCAGCGACGCCGTGACGACGTCCGCCGCGCTCATCCGCGGGATCGCGCTGAGGTCCAGGCCCTGGCGCTCGTGGAACTCGGTCGCGACCACCCCCGGGCACACCACCTGCACCCGGACGCCGGTGCCTTCGAGCTCGGCGCCGAGGGTCTGCGACAGCGTGACCAAGTGGGCGAGCGAGCCCGCGTAGACCGCGCGGCGCGGCATCTGCGAGTGCGGCGCCGGGCCGCTGAAGGCGATCATGCCCGCCACGTTGACGATCGCGCCCCGGCCGCGTTCCTGCATGCCGCCGACGGCCGCGCGGGCCAGCAGGGTCGGCGCGAGGACCTTGACCTTGACCAGCTCACGGGCCTTGGCGGCGGGCAGGTCGGCGAGCGGCATGTAGTGCGCGACGCCGGCGTTGTTCACCAGCAGGTCGAGCGGTTCGGCGGCGGCGATCTCCGCGACGGCGTCGATGCCTTCGTCGGTGGCCAGGTCGGCGGCCACCGTGCGGATCTTGACGTTGCTGTGGGCGGCGGCGAACGCGTCCAGCCGGTCCTGCCGCCGCCCGACGATCACCAGGTCGTGGCCGTCGGCGGCGAGGCGGTCGGCGAACGCCTGCCCGATCCCGGAGGTGGCGCCGGTGACGAGGGCGAGCTTGCTCATGCGTGGTTTTCCCGTTCGGTCGTGGTGCTGCGGGTGGTGGCCGGAAGCGCCGCGGAGGCCAGCAGGGCCAGCTTGTCCGCGGCGTCCGTGCCGGGGTCGGGGTGGTAGACGGCGAGCACGAGCCCCGGGGCTTCGCTGACGAGCAGCTTCTCCCGGTTCAGCACGAGCTCGCCGACCTGCGGGTGGTCGAAGCGCACGGTCGCGCCCCGCCGGTTCGCGACGTCGTGGCGGGCCCACAGCTCCCGGAACCGCGGGCTGGCCAGCGAAAGCTCGCCGACGAGCTCGATGAACCGCGGGTCCTGCGTCTCGGTCCCGACCGACTGCCGGAAGCCGGCGACCAGGCCCCGCGTGGCGAGCTCCCAGTCGGGGAAGAGCGCCTGCTCGGCGGGGTCGAGGAAGACGTCCCGCAGCCGGTTGGCGCCCGCGACGAGGCGGGGCGAGATCGCCGCGGCGAGCGGGTTCGCCGCCAGCACGTCGAGGTAGCGCCCCTCGACGAACGCCGGCAGCGACAGGGCGGCCAGGAACTTGACGGTGCTCAGCGGGACGCGTTCCTTGCGCCGCCGGCGCGGCTTGCGCGGTTTCGCTTCGGTGAGGCTGATGAGGTACGCCGTGGTGTCGTCGTCGAGCTGCAGCACCCGGGCCAGGGACTCCAGGACCGACCGGGACGGGTTGCGGTCGCGGCCCTGTTCCAGGCGCAGGTAGTAGTCGGCGCTGATGCCGGCCAGCATCGCGACCTCTTCCCGGCGCAGGCCGGGAACCCGCCGCACACCGGCGACCGGGAGGCCCGCCTGCGCGGGGGTGAGCAGCTCGCGCCGGGCGCGGAGGTGGTCGCCGAGGAGGTTCGGCTCGTCGGTCATGCTCCGACTGTAGGTCGCGCGGCGGGCCCACGCCTGGCCCTGTCACTCCCAGGAACGCGGGGGCCGCCTTCCTGAACCGAGCCGGACTGCGGTCCACTGTGTACGAACAGGCACGCTCACTGAAGGAGGTCGGCCGCCGGTCTGGTCGTCGCGCCGAACCTGGCGCGCCTTCAGCGTGAGCTGGACGCGTTGCCCGCCGACGCGGTGTGCCTCGACATCGGCTGGGAGTACGTACTCGGTCCACCGGGCGGACCTGTTGGCTGCGGTGGTCTCGGCCGACACGGCTGCGTGTCGATCGAGGTGGGCGCGGACGGAGTGCATTCGACGGTGCGCGCGGATCTCGTGGAGGCGGCTCCTCCGGCGTACTCGGGTGTCTGCGCGTTCCGGACGCTGGTCCCGGCTTCGGCGGCGCCACCCCTGGCCCGCCGTCCCGCGCAGACGTTGTGGATCGGGCCGGGGCACCATTTGGTGCATTATCCGGTGCCGGGCTGCAAGCTGGTCAACTTGGTGGCTTTCGCTCCGGCGGGAGCTGAGTTCGAGGGCTGGGACCCCTGGGCGTTGGGCACTTTTGGACCGTCCGCCGCTTGCTCGCTGGAGTTACGGCAGGGTGACTTTGCTCGGCGACGCTGCGCATCCGATGTTCCCGTTCTTCGGTCTGGGGGCGGCTCAGTCGGTCGAGGATGCGGCGGTGTTGGCTCGGTGCTTGGCATCGCTTCTGCTTCCGAGGCTTTGCAGCGTCACGAGGCTGTGCGGATGCCCCGGACGACTCGGTTGCAGGAAGCGAGCCACGGGCGGGCGTTCGCGGCGGGAGTCCGTTGCGGGACAACGGGTGGATCTACGGTTGTGACGCCCTCCGGGGGCTTGCTTTCTAAAGATGACGGCTTCGCCGGGGCGTGGGAAATCGGCGCTCCTTGTGGTTGCCTTCTGGTGGTGGTCGGCAGCGCCGATTCCCCACGCTGCGGTGCCCCCTGCCGGAGTTCTCGGTATCACCTGATCGTGTGGTGATCATGCGTTCGAGTTCGGCTAACCTTGTTGTATGGCAACAGAAGCGGTGTGGAAAACGGATGCGACGGTGCTCGCCGATCGCCTCTCCACGCTGCTCACCGTCGTCCGCTCCGCCGAGGCCGAGATCGGTGCGCTGCTGGCCGAAATCGAGTCCCGCGGGGTGATGGAACTCTTCGGCTACCGCTCCACCGCGCGCTTGCTCGAGCACCTGGCCGATCTCCCGAAGTCCGCGGCCGAGACGATGGTCAAACGCGCCCGTGCCCTCCACCCCGGCCACCACCTCGACAGCGCCCCTGCCGTCGCCCCTTTGACTGCTGCTACTGCGGCGGAGGGTCGCCTGAGCAACCCGATGATCGACACGATCGTCGGGGCCCTGACCCAGATCCCGCCCGAGCACCGCGAGGACGCCGAGCAGCACCTGCTGGCTCTGGCCGCCGACGCGGGCCACAAGCAAGTCGCGGCTCTGGGTGCCCGCATTCTCGCCCACCTCGACCCCGACGGCCCCGAACCGGACACCACCGAACCCGCAGTCCCTCACCGTGAACTGTCCCTCCGCCGCAAAAGAACCGGGGTATGGGAACTGCACGGCCGCTTCGACGACGAAACCGGCACCCGCGCCAACGCCCTCCTCGACGCCTTAGCCGAACGCCGCACCACCACCGGCGAAGGCGCCGACCTGCGCTCCCCGCAGGAACGCTACGGCGACGCCTTCTCCGACGCGATCGACCTGGCCCTCACCGCCCCGACCTTGCCCATGCAGGCCGGCGAACGAGCCCACGTCATGGTCGCGGTGCACCTCAACGACCTCAAGACCGGTCTCGGCGAGGCCACCCTCGGCGACACCGGCACCATGTCGGCGGCGGAAGCCCGGCTGCACGCCTGCGACGCCATGATCATCCCCGCGGTCCTCGGCGAGAAAAGCGAGCCGTTGAACCTGGGCCGCCTTCGCCGCCTGATCTCCGCGGGCCTGCGCCGCGCCCTCTACCTGCGTGACCGGGGTTGCGCGTTCCCCGGTTGCCACCGCCCACCGAGGCATTGCCAGGGCCACCACATCCACCACTGGTCCGAAGGCGGCCCAACAGACCTGAACAACCTGGTCCTGATGTGCGCCCACCACCACAGGCTCTTACACCGCTCGGGTTGGGAAGTCCGCATCGCCGCCGACGGCTTACCGGAGTTCCTGCCACCGGCGTTCTTGGACAAGGAACGAAAACCCAGGCGCAACAACCTGCACCAACCGCTGCCCTTCGCAGCGTGAGACAACCGAACACATGGGACAGGCCCGCAGCCAGACGGCTACGGGCCCACACCCACGCCCAGACCACAAACCCACCCAAGCGCAAACGCACCGCAGCCGACATCAACCGCCCATCCCGCAAGGCAAAGCCAACCCCGATCAGCACTCCCGCCGAACAAGGCAACTCAAACCACTGCTACGGCCGACGCTAGCCAGACCACGCGGACTTCCTGCACCAAAACCAATCGCACCCACTAGCGCACAGCACCTCAGACCGCCGTTCGCGCTGAACGCCAGGCGAGCCCGCTAGACTCCGCGCGCCCGGACCAAATACGCCCGTCCAGCACAGCGCCGCTGCTCCGACTGAACGCAGATAAGGCCGCAGGCCCCGTACACCAGAGCCAGACACGCCAGCTGGGCAACAGTTTAATCCGCTGTTGGCGCTGAACACCGGTCGTGCCTGCTGGGTTCCGCGCAGCAGGACCAGTTACACCAGCCCTGGCGCAGCAGCTCAGACCGCCACTCGCGGCAAGCGTCAGCCGAGCCACCAGGCTCCGCGCACTAGGACCAGCTACGCCAGTTCGGCAGGGCAACCCAGGCCGCTGCTCGCGCCGAGCGTCAGTCAAGCCCGCTAGGCCTCCGTGCGCCAAGATCAGCTACGCCAGTCCGGCACGGCAGCCCAGGCCGCTGCTCGCGCCGAGCGTCAGTCAAGCCCGCTAGGCCTCCGTGCGCCAGGACCAGCTACGCCAGCCGGGCGCGGCAGCTCAGTCCGCTGTTCGCGCTGAAGGCCAGTTGTGCCTGCTGGGTTCTGCGCACCACGACCAACTACGCCCGCCGGGCGCAGCGGCACAGGCCGTGGCTCCCGGTGAACGCCCGCCGAGCGCGCCGGGGCTCCGCGCGCTGAAGCCGATTACCGAGCACAGCGACTCTGGCCGCTGCTCCAGCTGAACGCAAAACCCACTTGGATTCTGCGCACCAGAGCCAATCTCGGCAGCCGAGTGCGGCAACTCCGACTGCTGCTAAAGCCATCAGCCAGCCAGGTCAATCCTGGCTTCGCGCCACAGCCAAGCACGCCAGCCGAGCATCGCAACTCCGTCGCTTCGGTTACGAGCCAAGTCCCCAGGCTCCGCGGAGCCGGCTGAACGCCAACGAAAAGCAGCCAAACCGCCCGCGAGCAGCCAACCAGGCACGCCCACAGCAGCTCCAGAGCGCGAAACCCACAAACGGCAGTCCAGTCAGCAAGTCCGAGCCGGCCCAAACCTCAAGACCAAGCAGCCCACCAGGCACCGCATCACCCACAACCCACAGCCCCGCCGCCCTGATCATCCACCTGCATTCGACGGTTCACCTCACCCAGCCCATCAGCCAGCACCGCCAACTGCTCCGGAGTCAACACATCCACCAACAACGACCGAACCAACCCCACATGCCCCGGCTCGGCCCCCGCCAGCCGAGCGGCCCCCGCCTCCGTCAACACCGCCCAAACCGCCCGGACGTCACTCTCGCAAGTCCGCCGCGTCACCAACCCCGCCTGCTCCAGCTGCCCCACCTGATAAGTCAACCCACTCTTGGAATTCCCCACCGCACAAGCCAACGAAGCCATCCTCAGCTCCCGCTCCGGAACCGCGGCCAGCCGGGCCAAGATCTCGTACTGCAAATGGGACAACCCCGCGTCGCGCTTGAGCTGGTGGTCCAAGCGCTGGTGCAGCAGCGCGTACGTCGTGCGGAGGGCCGTCCATGCCCTGTGCTCCTCCGCGCTCAGACCGGGACCCATGGCTTCAACCTACCGAAAGTTCAAATTCGAACCGATCGCCTGTTAGGGTCGGGACGTCGGTCCGAAGGAGTCGTGTGTCCGAAGCCTTGACGTTCGATCCGGGAGCCGCTGCTCGCGTGCGGTTGTGCAGCCGCCGGGACAACGGCTGGTCCGGGGTGCTCGTTCGGCTTCTCGACAACGCCGAAGCCGCCGAACTCGACCTTCCCGCCGTTGATGACCAGATCGTCGTGCTCGTCGGCCAAGGCTCCACCGCCATCGAATCGCGGCACGGCGCCACCTGGCGGCGGGCGGACTACGGGCCCGGGTCGATCGGGCTCACCGCTCCCGGGCATCCGACGCGGATCCGCTGGCGCGGCGCGGATCGGACGCAAACCACGCATGTGCACCTCCCCGGCGCACTCGTCGACCGCACCGCTCTCGACCTCTGGGGCCGGGACGCCGCCGGGCTCGGCCGGCCCGATGCGCTCTCCGTCGAGGATCCCGTGCTCGCCTCCGTGATCGGGGCCCTGCGGGCCGCCGCCCTCGCCGGGGCCGACGAGCTGTACGCCGAATCCGCCGCCACCTTCCTCGCCGTTCACCTGCTCACCCGGCACGCCGCCGCACCCGCGCCGCGGGAGCTCGGGCGGGACGAGCTGCGGACGCGGCGGGCCGTCCGGTTCATCCGGGACAACCACCACCTGCCGCTGTCGCTGGCGGACATGGCCGCCGCCGCGGAGCTGAGCCCGTTCCACTTCCTGCGCGTCTTCAAGACCGCCACCGGGCAGACGCCCTACCGGTACCTCACCCGCATCCGGGTCGAACGGGCCTGCCGGCACCTCGAACGCGGCGAGCTCTCCGTCACCGAGATCGCGCAGGCGTGCGGATTCGCGACCCCCTCGCGGTTCGCTTCCGCCTTCCGGGCCCAAATCGGACAGTCGCCCTCCGCCTACCGGACCGCCGCGCGGTACCGGCAATAAGCGGTACCAGCAATAAACGGCGGCTCCCGCAGCAATCACGGGAAAGCGCCGGGCGCCGCAAGCGGGCTAGCGTCGCCCGGGTGTCCACTCCGGAAATCATCGTCAACGGCGAGGCCGTCCGGCTCGAGCTCGATCCGCGCGAGTCGCTCCTCGACGTGCTGCGCGAACGGCTCGGCCTGACCGGCACCAAGAAGGGCTGCGACCAGGGCCACTGCGGTGCCTGCACCGTGCACCTCGGCGGCCGCCGCGTGGTCTCCTGCCTGACCCCGGCCGTGCAGGCCACCGGGCAGAACGTCACCACCATCGAAGGCGTCGCCGGCCCCGGCGGGGCGCTGCACCCGCTGCAGCAGGCCTTCGTCGACAACGACGCCCTGCAGTGCGGCTACTGCACCCCCGGCCAGATCATGTCCGGCCTCGCCTGCATCGCCGAGGGCCACACGGCCGACGACGACCAGATCCGCGAATACCTCAGCGGCAACCTCTGCCGCTGCGGGGCCTACGTCGGCATCGTCGCCGCCGTCCGGCAGACAGCCGACGCACAAAAGGAGGGCTGATGCGTCCCTTCGCCTACGTCGCGCCCAGCAGCCTCGCCGACGCCGTCGACGCTCTCCGCGATGCCGTCCCCGGCACGAAGGTCCTCGCCGGCGGCACGACGCTCTACGACCTCATGAAGCTCGGCATCGAGACCCCGCCCGCCGTCGTCGACGTGCACCGGCTGCCCGAGCTGACCACCATCGACGTCGGCGCCGACGAGCTGTCCTTCGGCGCCGGGGCCCGGATGGCCGACGTCGCCGACCACGCGGCCGTCCGCGCCGGCTACCCGGCCCTGTCCGAGTCGCTCTGGCGGGCCGCGTCCCAGCAGCTGCGCAACATGGCCACCGTCGGCGGGAACCTGCTGCAGCGCACCCGCTGCGGCTACTTCCGCGGCGGCCCGGAGTTCCCCTGCAACAAACGCGAACCCGGCAGCGGCTGCGCGGCGCGCGAAGGCCACGACCGCACCCACGCACTGCTCGGCACCAGCGACGCCTGCATCGCCACCTACCCCGGCGACTGGGCCATCGCACTGCTCGCCTTCGACGCGGTCGTCGACGTCGTCGGCCCCCGCGGCGAACGCACGGTCGCGTGTAAGGACCTGCACGTCGAACCCGGCGACGACCCGGCACGCGAGCACACCCTCGACGCCGACGAGCTGATCCTGCGGATCCGCGTCCCGGCGACGCCCGCCGGCCGCGGCTCCACCTACCTGAAGATCCGCGACCGTGAGTCCTACGCCTTCGCGCTCGCCTCCGCCGCGGTCGCGCTGACCCTCGAAGACGGCGTGATCGGGGACTGCCGGATCGCGCTCGGCGGCGTCGCCACGCGGCCGTGGCGTGCCGGGGACGCCGAACGCGCCCTGCGCGGCGCGCCGCTGACCGCCGAAGCCGCCCGGCACGCCGGGGAGATCGCCTTCGCCGGCGCGCGGCCCGGCACCTACAACGGATTCCGAGTCGAATTGGGCATCCGCACGGTCGCCGACGCCGTGCGGATGGCCGGGGAGAGAGCCACCCGATGACCGACCCGCGCCGCGTGGACGCCTACGAAAAGGTCACCGGCCAGGCCGCCTACGGCACCGACCGCGTCCTGGACGGCGTCGCGCACGCCACGCTCGCCCTCGCCAAAACCGGGCGCGGCCGGGTGTCGCACGTGGACACCACGGCGGCCGAAGCCGTGCCGGGCGTCCTGCTCGTCGTGACCCGCTTCGACGCCGAAGAGCTGGGCGGTCCCGGGTTCATCATGGGCGGTGGGTTCTCCTTCCAGAGCCTGCAGCCGCTGCTGGACGACCACATCGCCTACCGCGGTCAGCCGATCGCGCTCGTCGTCGCGGAGACCCTGGTCGCCGCGACCGAGGCCGCCGAGCTCGTCACGGCCGAGTACGAGCCCGAGCCCTTCGCCGTCCACCTCGACGCCGACGGCGCGACCACCCTGGTCCAGGAAGAGGCGATCCCGCTGCCGTTCCTCGCCGACATCAAGGTCGGCGACGCGGACGCGGCGGTCGACGCGAGCCCGGTCCGGATCGAGCGCACCTACGAGCACGCCGCGCAGCACGCGGTGCCGATGGAGCTGAACGGCGCCGTCGTCGAATGGCGAGGCGACACGCTCGTCGTGCACGAGGGCACCCAGAACGCCGCCGCGGTCCGGGCCGGGCTCGCCCAGCAGCTCGGCCTCGACCCCGCGCACATCGAAGTGCGCTCGCCGTACGTCGGCGGCGGCTTCGGCCAGAAGAACTCGCTCCAGCCGCACCTCGGCCCGCTCGCCCTGGTGGCGCGGCGGCTCGGGCGGCCGGTCAAGCTCGTGCTGGCCCGCACCCAGACCTTCCACAACGGCAGCTTCCGGCCCGCGACCCGGCACCGCGTGCGCCTCGGCGCGGACGAGACCGGCAAGATCCTCGCCGCCGTCCACGAGGTCGACCAGCAGACGTCGCGGCACGACCTGTTCCCCGCGATGCACACCGAGGTCACCTCGCGGCTCTACGGCTTCGGCGCCTTCCGGGGCCGGCACCGGCTCGTGCAGACCGACGTGCAGACCCCCGGCTACATGCGGGCGCCGTTCGAAAGCTCGGCGATGTTCGCGTTCGAGTCGGCGGTCGACGAGCTGGCCTACGCGACCGGCCAAGACCCGGTCGCGCTGCGGCTGGCCAACGACACGATGACCGACCCGGTCACCGGACGGCCGTTCTCCACCCGCTTCCTCGCCGAGTGCCTCCGCCGCGGCGCCGAGCGGTTCGGCTGGGCGGACCGGAACCCGGAGCCCCGGGCGATGCGAGCGGACGACGGCTCGCTCGTCGGCTGGGGCGTCGCCGCGGGCAACTACCCGGGCAACGTCGCGCCCGCCGTCGCGCACCTCACCGCCCACGCGAACGGCCGTGTGACGGTCGGCGTCGACGGCCACGAGATGGGCCAGGGCATCCGTTCGGCGATCGCGCTGCTCGTGGCAGCCGACCTCGGCATCCCGGTGGGCGACGTCGAGGTCCGCGTCGGCGACACCCGCTTCGCGCCGCAGCACCTCACGGCGGGCTCGTGGGGGACGGCGACCGCGCTGCCGGCCGTCCACTCCGGACTCCGGGAGCTGCGCAAGCACCTGGACGCCGCGGACACCGGTGCGGTCGACGTCGCCGCGGCCGTCGAGCGGGCAGGCCACCCGATCGAGGTCGAAGCGGCCACCGTCGGGCCGGGACAGGGCCCGGAGATGGTCGACCAGTCGAAGGCCGGGCACCTCGCCATCGCCGGCCCGGTCTACCCCGAGTTCAGCACGTTCAGCTGGATCGCCCACTTCGTCGAGGTCCGCGTGGAGCCGACGACGTGCCGGATCCGCGTGCCGCGAGTGGTCAGCGTCGTCGACTGCGGCCGGGTGGCCAGCCCGGTCACCGCGGCGAGCCAGGTCCGCGGCGGCGTGGTGTGGGGCATCGGCGGGGCTCTGCGCGAGGAGAGCCTGGCCGACGACCGGTTCGGCGGCTTCCTCAACTCGACGCTCGAGGAGTACCCGATCATGGTCAACGCCGACGTCCACCGGATCGACGTCGACTTCGTGGACGAACCCGACCTGCGGCTCAACCCGGTCGGCGTCAAGGGGCTCGGCGAGGTCGCGATGGTCGGCGTCGCGGCCGCGGTGGCCAACGCCGTGCACCACGCCACCGGACGGCGGCACCACCGGCTGCCGATCCGCCTCGATGACGTCCTCTGACCAGCTGGCGGACGATCGCCCGGCGGTCTGCCGGCCGGACGCGCTGAGCCCGGAAGCCCTGGCCGGCGCGCGCCGGGCGCAACCCCGGCGGGGGCTGCTCGGCCTGGCGTTCGTCCTGCCGGTGGCCGCGCTGCTGGCGGCGGGCGCCGGCGGCCCGGCGCGCTCGCTGGAGGTGCTCGGACCTCCGGTCACCTTCGCGCTGCCGATCGTCGCGATGATCGCGTTCTGGTGGGAGGACTGGCCGGGCACCCTCCTGCGCGGCGGCTGGCCCGGCCTCTCCGACACGGCGCTCGTGGCGGCCGGGGGAGCGGCGCTGACGCTGCTCGGCCGCGCCGTCACCGGGACGGCGGCCGTCCCGCTGGCGGCCGGCATCTTCACGCTGATGCTGCAGGTCACGCTGGTCGGCGAGGGCTGGCCGGTGCGCGGCCGGGGCGTGCGCTGGCCGGGCGTCGCGGCCTTGGCGGTGTGCTGGGTCGCCGGGTGGGCGCTCTACCGGGGCCTGGTCGGGACCGGCGTGGTGCCGGGCGAGGACTACGCCGCGTGGTTCGCGGTGCTGGGTGCCGCGCAGATGGTCTGGTACGTGGCGTTGCGCGGCTGGCCGTTCGCCCGGATCCGGCGGCGCGCGGCCCGGCTGGCGACGGCGCACGCCGCGGTCGTCGCCTGCGCCTGGGCGGGCTTCCTCGCGCTGCCCCGGGACCGGACGGCGCCGGTCGCGGGCGCGGTCATCGCGTCCGTGCTCGTCGTGGCGATGCTGTTCGAGGCGTGGCCGGGGATCCGCCTGAAGCCGGTGCCGGGCCGCGGCACGGTCCTGCTGGTGGTGGCGCTGCTGACGGCGGCGCTGGTGTGGCTCGTCCCGCTGGTGGGGCGCGGGGCCGGGGTGCCGGACCGGCTGGTCGCCGCGTGGACGACGCACACGACGTTGAACGCGCTCAGCCTCGCGGTGATCCTGCACGTGGCGGTCTGGCGCCGCTGGCCGGTTTCAGCGCCGTGACGCGGCGGTCGCCAGCTGCTCGGTGATCTGGGCGAGCAGCTCGGTCGCGGCCTGGTCCAGCGCGGCCAGGTCGGCCAGCGTCGTCTCTTCGGTCTTCACAGGTCTTCCTCGAAAGCTTCGTGACGCGCGATGACGGCTTCGGCGAACGCGGTGTGCACGCGGAGGTACTCGTCGCGGCCGACCGCCGCGTCGGCCCACTCGTGCCAGCGGATGTGCGCCTCGGCCACGTCGAGCTGTGCGGCCGCCGCGACCGTGGCAGGCGCGGTGCCGGCGAGGATCGCGTGGTGCATGAGGGACGGCGAAGACCGCCGGGCGAGCTCGGCCAGCGCGGCGAGGCGGCCGAGTTCGGTGAGCGCGTCGGAGGCAACCGGACGGCGACGCGGCGCCGGAACCGGGCGCGAGCTTTCGAGGCCGTCGGTCAGGACGCTGGTCATCAAACGACTCCTGGGCGGAAGCGGCGAAAAGACCTGAACGGCGGACGTTTACCCGGCTGAAGCCGGGGTAAACGCCGCCGCTGGTGATCTCCGTCTCACCGGTTCGAGTGGCCCGGTCTCAGCTGTAGCGCACCTTTCCGCGGCACTGCGGGATCCGCTCCGGCCGCACGCTCTCCAGCGTCGGCGTCACCGGCGCGATCGTCCCGTCGCGCCGGAAGGTCAGCTTGTCGATCGTCGTCTCGCGGTGGGTGCCGTCGCCGCCCGGGATGCCGAACCGGTGGTAGGCGAGGTACCAGTCGTCGGTGCCCGGGACCTGCAGCATCGAGCTGTGCCCGGTGCCGAGGACGCCCAGGTGCGCGTCCTTGCTCAGGATCAGCCCGTGGTTGGTGAACGGCCCCGCCGGCGACGGCGCCGTCGCGTAGCCGACGCGGTAGTCCTCGCTGCGGGTGTCGTCGATCGACCAGCTCAGGTAGTACGTCCCGTGCCGCTGCGCCATGAACAGGCCTTCGCGGAAGCCGTCCAGGCCGGTGAGCCGGGTGATCTTCGCCGGGTCGAACGACACCATGTCGTCGTTCAGCGGGACCACGTAGGCGTTCCCGTTGCCCCAGTACAGGTACGGCTGCCCGCCGGCGTCGACGAACACCGCCGGGTCGATCGCCTGGCCGCCGTCGGGGTTGGTCGCGATCAGCGGCTTCCCCGAATCGGCGAACGGGCCGGTCGGCGAGTCGCTCACCGCCACGCCGATCTTGGCTTCCGCGCAGAAGTAGAAGTAGTACTTGCCGTTGCGCTGCGCGATCGTCGGCGCCCAGGCGTTCCTGTCGGCCCAGGAGACGTCCGGCCCGAGGTCGAGGATGACACCGTCGTCCGTCCAGTTCACCAGGTCCTTCGACGACCACGCGGAGAACTTCGTGCCGCTCCAGCCGTCGAAGCCGTCGGTCGTCGGGTACAGGTAGTACGTGTCGCCGAACGCGACGATGTTCGGGTCGGCGTTGTACCCCGGCAGGACCGGGCTGCGCGTCTCGTGCGCCTCGACCGTCCACACGCGACGGTCGCCTCCCGCGCCCGTCACCGTGAACTGCCGAGGCCGGCTCAGGTCCACGGTCCGCGCGTCCGGCTTGATCGTGGCGCCCGGGGCCAGCCCGAACTCCGGCGACAGCCGGTGCAGGTCCGTTCCGGGCCGGACCGGCAGCACGACCGTCGACGCGCCGGAGTCGATGACGGCCGGTGTCTTCAGCGAAGCCAGGTCCACCGAGCGGATCGTCGTGCTGGTGGAGGGCAGCGCCGAGACCTCGAGGCCCGAGAGGGCGCGGCTGTACAGCCGCACGTCCTTCATCTTGCCGCGGAAGTACTTGTCGCCCGCGTACACCGACCGGCCCAGGTAGTTGGCCGCCGTGACGCCGCCGCCGAGGTCGGCCGGCTTGATCGTCGCGTTCGCGTTGCGTCCCACTTCGACGCCGTCGAGGTAGAGCACCGCGACGCCGTCGCCGACGGTCAGCGTGAGGTTCTTCCAGACCCCCCGCGGCAACCCGCCGCTCGCCGCCACCTGCTGCTCGGTCGTCCAGTTCCCGGTCGCGATCGCGCCGCGCAGCCCGCCGCTCGCGGTGCCGCCCGTGGTGAACAGGTAGCCGTCGCCGGTCCCGTCCTTCGCGGTGTTGCCCAGACCCCACAGGAAGTACGGCGTCTGCTGGGCCGGGTCGACGAGGACGTCGGCGGACACCGTCGCCGCGGCGGCGCCGGTCAGCAGGTTGTTGGGCAGCTGGACATGTCCGTTGGTGCCGCCGAAGGTCAGCGAGCCGTCGGCCCAGGAGACGTCGCCGGCGAGAGCGCCGTCATAGCCGTGGCCCGTCGTGTCGGCCGCGACCTGGCCCGACTTCGCGTCCAACGGCCAGTGCGCGACGAGACCGTTCGCGTCCGCCTGCGCCGGCACGGGGAGAGCGCTCAGCCGGTCCATCTCCGCCTGCGTGACCGGCAGGACGGTGCCGTGTCGCGGCGACGCGGGCAGGTGCGCCCCGGCGGACATCGTCCACTTGCCCGAGTTCAGGTCGGTGGATTCGAACGGGACATAGCCCCGGCCGCCGAATTCGTCGATGAACAGGTACCACTTGTCCTCGGTGTTGGACTTGAACCCCGTCGGGCCTTCGCCCGCGGAGAGTCCGGGGCCGGTCGCGGTCGCCTTGCCGATGCAGTCGGCGACGAAGCCGTAGTGCGGGTCGAGCAGGTCCGTGGACTTCTCTTCGGTGATGAACTTGCTGCACGGCGTCGACGAGGTGTTGTTGCGCTCGTCCTTGGTGAAGCGGTAGTAGGTGTCCTGGTTCTTGATGACCGTCGAGTCGATCACCGAGTAGCCCGGGTCGTTCCACACCTGCGGCGCGGTGAAGGTGACGAAGTCGCGTGTGGTCGCGTACATCATGCGGTTGTAGCTGTCCCCGGTGTGGTTCGGGTCGCTCTCGGCGTAGAGCTTCGAAGCCCAGTAGACGACGTAGGTTCCGCGTTCGGCGTCCCAGAACGCTTCGGGGGCCCAGGTGTTGCCTGCGGTCGGCGGGGAGACCTGGACGCTGCGCTGGCGCGACCAGTGCGCCAGGTCGGTGGACTCCCAGACCATGATCGACCGGCTGCCGGTGCGCTGGGCGGCGTCCCAGCCGCGGCCGGCGTAGATCCGCAGGTCGGTGGCGAGCAGGTAGAACTTGTCGCCGTCGGGGGAGCGGAGGATGAACGGGTCGCGTACGCCCAGCTCGCCCAGGCTCGACTTGAGCACCGGGCGGCCGTGGTTCAGCTCGGTCCAGTTCAGCGGGTCGTTGCCCTTGCTGAGCGCCGAGTAGATCTGCTCGCCGTCGGAGGTGCCTTCGCCGGTGAAGTAGAAGAAGCTGTAGCCCGCCAAGGGTTCCTGCTTCGGCTTCGGGACGACGGTGGCGGTGAACCGCCGCGTCGTGGTCTGGCGGCCGAGGCTCACTTTCGCGGTGAGGACGACCTTCGCGGGCTGGGCGCCCGTCGGCGGCCGGGTGACCTCGCCGGTCGGGGTGATGACGGCGGGCGCGGACGACGTCCAGGCGACGCTCGTGCCGCCCGCGCCGCTCGTCGGCAGGGTGAGGTTGCCGCGGACGTCGTCGATGCCGGGCACGGACAGGGTGCTCGCGGCTTCCCGGACGCCGTCGGACGGGGGCGCGGCGCCGGCACCGGCGGTGCCCAGCGGGACGAGTGCGGCCGCGACGGCCAGCACGACGCCGAAACGGCGCGGGGAGAACAACTTCATCGTTGTCGGTTCCTTCGGGGCGCGTCGGGGGCCAGCGGGATGTTAACGTTAACATCGAATGGGGCACGCTGACCTTAGAGTCCGTCGTGTCCGCTGGTCAAGAGGTCGCCCGGGGAGCCGCGCCGGTCAGCCGAGGTCCGCGAAAGCGGGCGCGAGCCGTTCCGCGGCGGGCCGTTCATCGACGCGGTCGAGGACAAGATCGAACTCGTGGCGAGCGTGGCGATCATCCCGGCGCAGCCGACCGCCGTGACCGGCTACCGGGCGGACCTGACGACGGTGTCGCTCGAGGGCGTCGAGCCGGGCGAGGTGGCGGTGGCCACGCGCGCGGGGGAGCGCAACCGGCTCGGGGCGGGGTTCCGGAAGTACGCGGAAGCGTTGCTGACGCCGCCGGAACGAACGATGCCGCGGCACCTCGACCGGGCGCCGCGGCATCCATTGTGGACGGTCGGGTCAGCGGGGCGTGGCGGACGTCCCGGCCGGCGTTCGCGAGGCCTGCCGCGCTCGCTTTCGCTGGATGGCTTCCTGTTCGCGCTGCAGTTTGGCGTGCCAGGCTCCTGAGTCGTTGGTCATGGTGCACTCCGGTGGGCGAAAAATTGCATGGCTGTGCCGTGCCGCGGGCGGACCCGGTCACGGGCTGAGGGGCGGACCGGCGAAGGAGGACCTGGGATCCGAGGTGCCGGTGCCGTGTCCCAGAAGTACCCAGGCCTCTCGCCGATCAACCACGTTTTTGTGGTCCGACCTGCGGATCTTCGCTGCGCGACCGGCATTCACACGTTCGGCGCAAGGAGTGCTCCAGGCGGGCTAAGCGTGCTCCGCACCCGGCTCACGCGCAGCGGCCAGGCCGTCGAGGAACACCCGCACCAGGCGCTCGGCCGGTTCCGCCGCCACCAGCGCCGCCTCGTGCATCTCGAACAGCAGCGCCAGATCCGCCGGTTCCAGGTCCGCGCGCACGCTGCCTTCGCGTTGTGCTTCCTCGAAAGCCGGGCGCAGCAACGCAACCAGTGCCTGCGTGTACTGGCGTTGGCTGCGCTCGGGCAGTTCGCGGAACAGCCGGACGAGCGGGCGCCGCCGGGCCTGCATGGCCAGCACCGTCCGCAGCAGCTCGCGGAACGGCTCCGGCCCGCGCGCCCGGTTCTTCAGCGCCGCCAAGTGGTGGGCCGCGACCGCGAGGGCCAGCGCCGTGCGGTCGGGGAAGTGCCGGTAGACCGTCGCCCGGCCGAGCCCGGCGCGGCGGGCGACCTCGTCCAGGACGACGTCAGCGTCCTCGCTGAACGCCTCGTCGGCGGCGCGGAGGATCGCCTCGCGGTTGCGGCGGGCGTCGACGCGCCGGGGCACGGCCGCGGACGGTCGCACAGCGCGCATGACCCCGGACATTACTCGCGAGTAGTGAGACCGGCAATCCGTTCCATCTCTCGGTTCGGGTTCGTAGGGTCACCGACAGTCACCGTCGCCGAAGGAGCCGCCCCATGCGCAGCCTGAACCGCCGTACCGTCCTGCGGGGCGCGGCCGCCGTCGCGGGCGTCGCCGCGCTCGGGGCGGGCCGGGTGCCGGTCACCCGGGAAGAGCACCGGGTCGTCGTCATCGGGTCCGGGTTCGGCGGCGGGGTCACGGCGCTGCGGCTCGCGCAGGCCGGCGTGCCGGTGCTGGTGCTCGAACGCGGCCGCCGCTGGCCGACCGGGCCCGGCGCCGAGACGTTCCCGCACCCGACGTCGGCGCCCGACAAGCGGATCTTCTGGCTCGGCTCCGCTCCCGCGCTGCCCGGCCTGCCGTCGCTGCCGCCGTTCGAGCGCTACACCGGGCTGCTGGAGCAAGTGAGCGGTCAGGGCATGAGCATGATGTGCGCGGCCGGCGTCGGCGGCGGGTCGCTGGTCTACCAGGGCATGACGCTGCAGCCGACGGCCGAGCTGTTCCACGCCTGCTTCCCCGAGCAGCTCGACTACGCCCGCCTGGACGCCGAGTACTACCCGCGCGTCGCCCGCATGCTGGGCATCGCGACCGCGCCGGACGCTCTCATCGAAAGCAAGTCGTACAAGGCGTCACGGGTCTTCGCCCGCAACGCGCGCAACGCCGGCTACGCGGTCGAGAAGATCCCGATGCCTATCGACTGGGACTTCGCCCTGCGCGAGCTGAACGGCGAGATGAAACCGTCCTACACCAACGGCGACTGCGCGCTCGGCGTCAACAACGGCGGCAAGCACTCGGTCGACGTCACCTACCTCGCCGCCGCCGAAGCCACCGGCCGCTGCACGGTGGCGACCCTCCACAACGTCACCGACGTCGCCCTGGCCCCCGACGGCCGCTGGGAGATCCGCGTCGACCGCATCGACACCGCCGGAACCGTGCTGGAGCAGAAGGTCCTCACGGCAAAGGCGCTCGTCATGGCCGCCGGCACGGCGAACACGACCCGGCTGCTGATGCGCGCGGGCGCGAAGGGCGACATCCCCGACCTGCCCGACGCGCTCGGCGCCGGCTGGGGCAGCAACGGCGACCGCATCTACACCTGGACCGACCTCGCGGACGACTTCGGCGCCCCGCAGGGCGGCCCGGTCGTCTACGGCAGCAAGGAGTGGGACGACCCCGCGACGGCCAACACCGTCATCCAGGCGTCGCTGCCACCGCTGCCGGACCTGCGGACCACGATGCTCGTCGGGTACGGGATCAGCGTGGGCCGCGGCAGGTTCGTCTACGACGCGGCGAAGGACGACGCTGTCCTGCATTGGCCGTCGAACGCCGACGCGAAGCTCAGCGCGCGCATCCATGAGCGCATCTCCCGCATCGCCGGCCCGCTCGGCGTGCTGCTCGACACGACCGCCGTCGTTCCCAGCACGTGGCACCCGCTCGGCGGCGCCGCGCTGGGCTCGGTCTGCGACCTCGACGGCCGCGTGCTCGGCCACCGCGGCCTCTACGTCCTCGACGGCGCCCTGATGCCCGGCACGACCGCCGCCTGCAACCCCTCGATGACCATTGCCGCGCTCGCCGAGCGCGCGCTGGACAACCTGATCGCCGAAGACGTCGACCGCGTCTTCTGAACTCGACGAGGAGTTCCCATGCGTCGCTTGTGGACGTTCGTGCTGGCCGTCGTCCTGGTGCTCGCCACGGCCGGCCCGGCGGCCGCCGATCCACCGCGGGGCCCGGACGGCGACGCGTTCTACACGCCGCCGAGCCCGCTGCCGGCCGGCGCCGACGGCGACATCGTCTGGTGGCGGCCGCTGCCGGATTCCGGTGCGGCCAAGGGATTCCTGGTGCTGTACCGGTCGAGGTCCGCAACGGACACGCCGATCGCGGTGTCGGGCCGCGTCCTGGTGCCGGCGGCACCGTGGACCGGTGCCGGCCCGCGGCCGATCGTTTCGGTGGCGAGTGGCACCCGCGGCATCGGTGACCGCTGCGCGCCCTCGAAGTTCCAGCCGGACTACGAGAAACCGCTGTTCGTCGACGCGATGCTGAGCCGCGGCTGGGCGGTCGCGATCACCGACTACGAGGGCCTCGGCACGCCGGGGCGGCACACCTACGTCGTCGGCCGCTCGGAGGGGCACACGGTGATCGACGCGGTCCGCGCGGCCACCCGGCTGCCGGCCGCGGGGCTGGCGGCGGGCGGGCCGGTCGCGTTCTCCGGCTACTCCCAAGGCGGCGGGGGAGCGGCGTGGGCGGGCGAGCTGGCGCCGTCGTACGCGCCGGAACTGCACGTCGCCGGCATCACGGCCGGCGGGACGCCCGCGGACCTGAACGTCGTGGCGAAGAACCTCGACGGCGGGGTCGGGTTCGGGTTCCTGCTGCTGTCCGCGCTGGGCCTGGACGCGGCGTACCCGGAACTGGACCTGCCGGCTTACCTCAACGCCCGCGGCCGCACGCTGTACGAGACGCAGCAGGACGCGTGCGTCGACGCGGTGTTCGGCTACGCCTTCGGGCACATCGCCGACTACACGACGTCGAACCCCCTGACGACGGCGAAGTGGCAGGCGAGGCTGGCGGGGAACGAGCTGGGCGCCCGGCCGCCGCACGCGCCGGTCTTCCTGTTCCACGGCGGCCTCGACGAGATCATCCCGCTGTCGCAGGCGCAGACCCTGCGGCGCGAGTACTGCGCGGCCGGGGTGGACGTCACGTGGGGCACGTACGTCGGCGAACACGTGACGACGCTGGCGTTCTCGGCCGGCGACGTCGTGAACTACCTCGGCGACCGGTTCGCGGGCAAGCCGGCACGCTCCAATTGCTGAGCGATCTCGTCCCGCGGGTACGGCGTCTTGCGGCTTTCGGTGTGCAGCGCGAAGTAGAAGCCGTTCACGACCTCGGCCAGGGCGGCATAACGCCGGAGGCCGGTGTCGTCGAGGCCGTGCCGGACGGCCCAGTTCAGCAAGCGGGTCAGCACGTAGGCCCGGTCGTGCGCGGAGTGGTCGGCGAGGAACTCCGCTTCGGCCGCCGAAAGCGCGAAGCCCGGCATCACGGCGAGCCCGAAGTCGGTGAGGTAGAGCCGGTCCCCGTCGGTGAGGATGTTCGCGAAGTGGGCGTCGAAGTGCTGGACCCCCTGGCCCGCCAGGAAGTCCGTGACGCGGCGGAGGTCCCGGTGGGCCAGGGCCAGGCCGCCGGGGTCGGCGGTGAGCCAGTGCGCGAGGTCCTGCGGCAGGTGTTCGAGGAACAGCACGAGATCGGTGGTGGAGCCGGCGAGCGCTTCGAGCCGGCGCCGGACACCCGCGTCGCCGTGCCAGTACGCGACGTCCCGCTCGATGTCCGTGCTGGGGCGCGGCAGGCCGGGCAGGACCCGCCAGTGGTGCAGGAGCGGGAAGTTCTCGCAGGCGCCGGTGCGGACCCAGCCGGTCGCCGCCAGGTGCACTTCCAGTTCGCGCCACGCCCCGCCGCCCGCCGAACCGACCCCGTAGTGCGACCACGGCGGCAGCCCGTAGAGGTCGGCCGTGGACCGCGGGTTCGCCAGTTCGACGTCGGTCAGCGCGACCCGCTTCACGAACACCGGCTCGCCCGCCACCTCCAGCAGCCACGTCGACCCGCCGATCCCGGTGCCGAGCGGACGGGCGGCGGCCGGCAGGTCGTCGGGTGCCTCGGCGAGGGCCGCGGCGATCTTGGCGTGGCGGTCGAGTCTGGTCATCCTTCGAAGCTACTCAGGGACGCACCACCGTGACGGCGAAGCGCGTCGTGGTCCCGGCGGCGTGGTCGAGCGCCGCCGCGATGTCGTCCAGCCCGAACTCGGTGACGGCGAACAGGTCCAGGTCGAGCAGCCCGGCGCGAGCGAGCGCGATCAGGCTCGCGTTCGCCGTCCGCGGGGCCAGCCACCGGCCGCGCACGGTGATGTTGTTGCGCATGAGCCACGGGTAGGGCAGGGCGAGGTCGTCGCCGCCGAGCATGCCGACCCCGCCCATCAGCACCACCCGGCCGGACTCGCGGACCGTCATCGCCGCCACGCGCACGGCCGCCGTGCCCGCCGACGGCGGCAGCAGGTCGAGGACGACGTCGATCGGCCCCGGCGCCGCGTGGCGCAAGCGGGCCGGGTCGTCGTCGCCGGTCAGCCGCACGGTCCGGACGCGCGCGCCGAAGCGCCGCTCCAGGTCGGCGAGAGCCGCCTCGTTCCGGCCCGGCGCGACCACGCACGCCGCGCCCATCGCGAGCGCGACGGCGACGGCCGCGCTCCCGAAGTTCCCGGTGGCGCCGCTGACCAGCACGGTCTCGCCCGGGCGCAGATCCGCCGCGAGCAGGCCGCCGTAGGGCACGAGGCAGAGCGTGAGCGCGGTCCACCGGCCGGCGTCGGCGGCCTCGATCGGGCCGAGCGGGATCGCGTTCTCGGTCGGCACGAGCACCTGCTCGGCGTACGAGCCGTGGCCGAAGTGCCGCTGCAGGAACAGGCCGCCGTCGCCGCGTGCGCTCAGCCCCTGGAGCGTGATGTCCGGGGTGAGCGCGTCGTCGCGGGAGCGGACGGTGGGGTCGCACAGCACCCAGTCGCCGGGTCGCAACCGGGTCGCGTCCGGACCGGTCGCGCGGACCCGGCCGACCGCGCCGGCGCCGGGCACGACCGGCAGCGTCAGCAGGTAGTTCCGCTCGCCGCGGAACACCTCCGCGGCGTAGGGCAGCACCCCCGCCGCGACGACGTCGACCAGCACTTCGCCCGTGCCGAGCACCGGTTCGGGGACATCGCACACCGACAGCGGTTTACCGAATTCTTCGAGGACTGCAGCTTTCATACCGCCATCGTCGGAAAGATCGGGAGTGGTAGCCAGACCTGGTATTGTCCTGGGACTGTCCAGTGTCATGGAGGTCGTCATGCCGGACGCGGCGCGAGCCGGGCTGGGGCAGTTCCTGCGGTCCCGGCGCGAGCGGCTGAGCCCGGCGGCGCTCGGGTTGCCGGACCGCCGCCGGCGCCGGACGCCGGGGCTGCGTCGCGAAGAGGTCGCCGAACTGGCCGGCATCGGCGTCGACTGGTACATCCGGCTCGAGCAGGGCCGCACGGTCAGCCCGTCGGCCGCGACGGTCGAGGCCCTCGCGGGTGCCCTGCGGCTGGACGACGCCGAGCGCGCCCACCTGCGTGCCCTCGCCCGGAACCCGGCGCGGACCCCGTTCGCGCGTGAAGAGGTGCCGGCAGCCACCCGCCGGCTCGTCGAAGGCCTGAGCGAGCCCGCCTACGTGACGGGCCGCCGCTGGGACGTGCTGGCCTGGAACCACGCGGCGGCCGAGCTGTTCGCCGACTTCGCCGCGATGCCGGAGGCGGACCGGAACGTCCTGGTCTTCCTGCTGCTCGACGAGCGCGGCCGGCTGCTGTTCGGCCGGGGCTGGGCCGCGCAGGCCGAGCACGCGGTGGCGCAGTTCCGGTCCGCGCACGACCTGTGGGCCGGCGACCCGGCGTTCACCGGGCTGGCGGCGCGGCTGCGCTCGGGCTGCCGGGAGTTCGCGAAGTGGTGGGACCGCCACGACGTCGGCCGGAGCGGTCCCGGCCGGAAGACGCTGTACGTCCCGGAGCCGGCCGAGTTCGACTACGCCACCTTCCAGGTCGCCGAGGACCCGGCGCTGCGCCTGACGATCTACGCGCCCACGAGCGGCAAGTAGACTTCGTCGACGATCTCGACGAGCACCGAGTCGTCCACTGTGGTCAGTCCGCGCGTGAGGAATTCGTTGCGCAGCAGCACGAGCGCCACGGTGGCGACGCGCGGGTGCCGGGCTTCGGGACGCGCTTCGCCGCGGGCGAAGGCCCGGTCGACGAGCGTGAGCCACGGCTTCGTCCCGCCCTCGGCGGCCTGGTCGTGCAGCTGCTGCCGGAGCTCGGGTTCGTCGCCGACGCCGGTCAGCAGGCCGCGCAGGATCCGGGCGGCGGGGGAGGACTGGCCGCAGTTGATCGCGCGCAGCAGGGCCAGCGCGTCTTCGCGGAGGCTGCCGGTGTCGGGCAGGGTGAGCCGGTCCTCGGCGACGTGGCGGTAGGCGGCGACGCCGAGCGCGGCGCGGTTCGGCCAGCGCCGGTAGATCGCGTTCTTGTTGGTGCCGGCCCGGTGCGCGACGCGTTCCATCGTCAGGCCGGGGTAGCCCGCCTCGGCGAGCTCGTCCGCGGCCGCGCGCAGGATCGCGGCTTCCAGTTCGGCGCCGCGGCGACGGGTCTTTTCGGCCATGTGCGGCAGTGTACCGCTTTAGGGTACGGTACGGACCGTACCCTAAATTCCCGGAGGAACCGCGATTTCGGAGGAGCTGTGAGAGCCAAGGGCATCGGCTACGACACGGGCTTGGCGCGCGGCGGGCGGTTCAACCGCCCGTTCGACCCGGGCCTGGTCCGCCGCGAGCTGACGATCATCCGCGACGACCTGCACTGCACGGCGGTGCGGCTGATCGGCACGGACCTGGACCGGATCGAGCACGCCGCGCGGGAGGCGGCCGCGCTCGGGCTGGAGGTGTGGTTCTCGCCGTTCCCCTGGGACCTCCACCCGGAGGAGGTCCTGGACCTGCTGGCCGACGGCGCCGCCCGGGCCGAACGCCTCCGCGCGGCCGGCGCCGAGGTCGTGTTCGTCACCGGGGCCGAGCTGAGCCTGTTCAACCACGGCTTCCTGCCGGGCGGCGACCTCCCCGCCCGCGTGGCCGGGCTGATGGCGTCCCGCGATCTCATCGCGGGACTTCCGGCGCAGGTCAACGCCTTCCTGGCCCGCGCGGTCGAGGCGGTCCGGGCGCGGTTCGGCGGCCGCGTCACGTACGCGTCGGTGCCGCTGGAGCGGGTGGACTGGACGCCGTTCGACATCGTTTCGGTGGACGCGCACCGCTCGAAGGAGGTCGAGCACGGGTACCGCGAAGGCGTCCGCGCGCTGGTCGCCGCGGGCAAACCGGTGGCGATCACGGAGTTCGGCGTGACGCCCTACCGCGGCGCGGCCGACCTCGGCGCCCGCTGCGGCGAAATCGTCGAGTACGAGGGCGACGAGCCGGTCCGGCTGAACGGCTCCTACGTGCGCGACGAAGAGGAGCAGGCACGGTACTTCCGCGAACTGCTGGAGGTGTTCGAGACGGAGGGCGTCGACGCGGCGTTCGCCTGCACTTTCGTGTGCTACGGGCTGGTGCACCGGGCCGATCCCCGGGCCGACCTGGACATGGCGAGCTGGGGCGTGGTGAAGGTGCTGGAGGAGGGCACGGGGGAGACGTACGAGGACGTGCCGTGGGAACCGAAGGCGGCGTTCGGCGCCTTGGCCGAGTGCTACGCCGGCCCAGCCATCAGATGAATAGCCGACCAAATAGCCGCACACCTTGCCAACCGCTGCCAGAAAGCGCTAACTTCGTGGCGCCAGACATCGGATGTCCAGCCCGGTTCGCCGGGTCCGTCCGCCGACCGATGTGCACCCCTGCCGAACACTCGTCAGGAAGGACACACCGACGATGCCCGCATTCCCCCGCAGGACGGCCCTCTTCGTCGCCGCCCTCACCGTCCCGATCCTGTTCAGCCCCCTCGCGCAAGCCGCCCCGCTGTGGCACCCCGACCCCGCCACCGACGGGCTCAAGGCCTTCGAGGGCATCGAAGCCGACCGCGGCAACCACCACCCGGACCGCAAGTACGTCGTCGTCGAAGGCGACCACTACCGCTTCAACATCTGGAAGGACGACCGCGACACCACCGGCGGCGGCGACCGCCAGCGCACCGAGTCCAAGGGCATGGTGCAGAGCGGCACGACGCTCAAGATGCACAACGGGGAGACCTGGGCGCTCTCCTACGAGATGTACATCCCGGGCACCCTGCACGGCACCAGCAAGTTCACCCACATCTTCCAGACGAAGACGCCGTCCACCAACGGCGGCCCGTGGGTGACGCTGGACCTGACCCGCAGCGGCGGCAAGGAAATGCTCAACGCCCGCGCGTACGCCAATTCGGGTTCGCCGAGCATCGCGGCCACCGACCTGTCGCCGCTGCGGAACAAGTGGATCACCATCGAGTGGACCTTCACCCCGGGGTCCAAGGGCAAGGCGTCGTGCGTCATCCGCAACGGGACCGGGACGAGCGCCCCGGTCGCGGCGCAGGGCAGCATGGCGAACGTCAACATCCCGGACCAGGGTGACTACGTGCGGCCCAAGTGGGGGATCTACCGCTCGGTCGAGAGCGCGTCGTCCGACATCCTGGACACCTACCTGCTGTTCCGGAACTACACGGCCGCGCGCAAGTAGCCTTGTCGATCCGCGGCGGGCCCGTTCGTACGAGCGGTGAGCGGCGGGACGGGCCCGCCCGCGAGGAGGAACGTCATGGCGCACTACCTGCTCTCCGTGCACAGCGTCGAAGGTGAAGTCCGGGAGTCGTCCACCGAGGCGGACCTGCGGGCGATGCAGCAGCGGCTCGGCGACGTCGAGAACGACCTCAAGACGACCGGGGCCTGGGTGTTCAGCGCCCGGCTGGCCGAGCCCGCGGCCGCGCGGGTGGTCCGGGAAGCCGGCGACGGCCTGCTGACCACCGACGGGCCCTTCGCCGAGTCGAAGGAGCACATCGGCGGCTTCTACCTGATCGAAGCCGACGGTCTCGACGCCGCGCTGGGGTGGGCCGCCCGGGTCACCGCCGCGATCCACGCGCCGATCGAGGTGCGCGCGCTCGCCGGGTTCGCCGCCTGAGCCGTGGCGGCGGACCCCGGACCGGGGTGACACTGGCGCCATGAGGGTCGTCGACGGGTATCCCGGCACACGCCGCCCGTCGACGACCGCGCGCTACGCCGCCCCGCCGCCGCTCCGGCGGGGTCCGGTGCTGGTCACGGCCGCTTTCGCCGCCCTCGGCGGTGCCCTCATCCCGGCCGCCTCGGTGCCCGCGCTCTGGCGGGTCTGGCAGTTCTACGCCATGTTGTTCGCCCTGGTCGCCGCCATCCAGTTCCTCTCCTTCGTCGCGGTCCTCGGGTGGCCGACCCGCAAGACGGCGCACGCCGGCGCGTTCACCGCCGCCGGCGGCCTCGCGCTGTGGGTGGCGAGCCGGCCGCTCGGCCTGCTGACGCGCTTCGACCCCTGGCAGCCCGCGGACACCGTCGTCGGCTTCACCGACTACGTCGCGGCCGCGTTGCAGGTCATCGCCATCTTCGGCTTCCTCGTCGTGGCACGGCGGCGCGCGCACCCGCGGCCCTCGATGCCCCGGCGCGTGACGGCGTGGATCCTGCTGTTCCCCGTGCTGCTGGTGGTGCTCGCGGCCGGCGCGGCGGGCACGGTCGCGGCCGGCGACCGCATCAGCGGAACGGCCGCGTCGGCACTCCTGGACGGCAGCACCGTCGAGTACTGCCGTCCGGACGGCATCCCGCTCGCCATGGACCTCACCCGCCCGGCCGGCCGCGCCGCCGCCCCGGTGGCGCTCTTCCTCCACGGCGGCGGGTTCGTCTCCGGAAACCGCCGCCCGTCGGGCCCGGGCGCGCTGCTCGCCGGCTCGCGGCTGGTGCCCCTGCGCGACGCGCTGACGGCCCGCGGATTCGCCGTCGCCTCGATCGACTACCGCCTCGCGCCCGCCGCGCGGTGGCCGGCACCGCTGGCGGACGCCCGGTGCGCGGTCCGGTTCCTCAAGGCCAACGCGGAAGCGCTGAGCCTCGACCCGGCGCGAATCGCGGCGGTCGGCACGGGAACGGGCGGCACGCTGGCATCGCTGCTGGGCGTGGCCGGCAAACCGGAGGTCCGCGCGGTGGCCGCCGTCGACGCCCCGGCCGGCTTCGCCCTGGCAGGCCTCGACCCGGTCACGCGCGCCTCGGTGCTGCTGGCACTGGGCCGCGCCCCGGCGACACTGCGCGAAGCGAGCCCGCTGACGTACGCGGGGACCGGCGCGCCGCCGTTCCTGCTCGCGGGTGGCCGGAAGTCGGCCGAGTTCGCCGACCACTTGCGCGAGGCGGGCGTTCCGGTGACGACGGGCGGCGGCGATCCGGCCGAGGTCGCGCAGTTCCTGACGACGGCGATCCCGTGACGCCCGACCCTGGGCGCGCCAGGTAGCTTGGAGGCGTGGACGGACGGGCGATCTTCGGCGATCACTCGTACCGGTGCGACTTCTACGGTTGACGGATCCGCGCGGCCGGATCCCCTTTCTTCTTCAACCGTAAGGAAAAGTCATGTCTTCATCCCCGCACGCCGGTACCCACTGGGCGCTCAAGCACATGCCGCTGACCGCCACCGCCGTCGAAGAGGCCGCGCCGGTGCTCGCCGGGCGGCGCCTGGCGATGTGCCTGCACGTCGAACCCAAGACGGCCGCCCTGGTCACGCTGCTGGCCCGCGCCGGCGTCGAAGTCACGTTGACCGGCTCGCCCGGCACCACCCACGACGACGTCGCTTCCGCGCTCCGCGACCTCGGCGTGGCCGTGCACACCCGCCGGGCCGACGACGAGGCCGACCACGCCCGGAACGTCGCCGCGGTGCTCGCGTGCGAACCCGACCTCACGCTCGACAACGGCGCCGACCTGACCCTCTCGCTGCTGCGGTCCGGCGTACCGGCGGGCTGGCTCGGTGGCACCGAGGAAACCACGACCGGTGGCATCCGGCTGCGGGAGGAGCGCGTCGGCCGCCCGGTCGTCGTGATCAACGACTCGCGGCTGAAGCTGCTGGTGGAGAACGAATTCGGCGTCGGCCAGAGCGTCGTGCAGGGTTTCCTCAACGCCACCAACCTGATGGTGCCGGGGATGCGCGCGGCGGTGCTCGGCTACGGGCCGTGCGGCAAGGGCGTCGCGGACACCCTCGCGCGGCTGGGCGCGCGGGTCGCGGTGTGCGACACGGACCCGATGCGGGCGCTGCAGGCCATTTTGGACGGTCACCGGGTCGGGTCGTCCGTCGACGTGCTGTCCGGCGCGCAGACGGTCTTCACGGCCACCGGTGCCCCCGGCGTCGTCGGCGAGGCCGAGCTGGCGGCCCTGCCCGACGGCGCCCTGATCGCCGGCGTCGGCCACTTCGCGTGGGAGATCGACGCGGCGGCGCTGCGGGCGGCGACGGTCCGCACGGTCGAGTACGGCTCGCCGGGCCGGCGGGTCGGGCACGTGCTGGCCGACGGCCGGGAGGTCGTCGTCCTCGACCGTGGCCGGATGCTCAACCTGACCGCGGCGAACGGGAACTCCGTCCAGGCCATGGACCTCGGGCTCACCCTGCAGGTCCGCAGCCTGGCGGCGGTGGCCGCGGGCGGCCTCGCCGCCGGCGTCCAATCGGTGCCGGCGCCGGTCGAGCACCGGATCGCCACCGACCTGGTGGCCGAGCTGGCTTGACCTGGAGCGCGCTCCAGCCTCTAGCGTGAGGTCACGCCGACCAATCGTCAGGAGAAAGCTTCATGGAGCTCGGTTTCCACCTCCCCATCTTCGACATCGACGGCGGGACCACCGCCATCGCCGGTGAGCTCGCCCGGGTGGGCGCCGCGGCGGAGGAGGCCGGGGCGACCTGGCTGTCCTTCATGGACCACTACTTCCAGATCGAGCCCACCGGCCTCCCCGCCGAGTCGAACATGCTGGAGGGCTACACGACCCTGGGCTTCCTCGCCGCGCACACGTCCCGGATCGAGCTCGGCCTGCTCGTCACCGGCGTCACCTACCGGCACCCCGGCCTGCTCGCGAAGATCGTCACCACCCTCGACGTCCTCTCGGGCGGCCGGGCCGCGCTGGGCATCGGCGCGGCCTGGTTCGAGCGCGAGCACCGGGGGATGGGCGTGCCGTTCCCGCCGGTCGCCGAGCGGTTCGAGCGGCTGGAGGAAACGCTGCGCATCTGCGGGCAGATGTGGAACCCGGCGGACAACGGCCCGTTCGACGGCAAGTACTACCAGCTCGCCGAGACGCTGTGTTCGCCGCAGCCGATCAGCCGGCCGAAGGTGCTCATCGGCGGCAGTGGGGAGCGCAAGACGCTGCGGCTCGTCGCCCAGTACGGCGACGCGTGCAACCTCTTCGCGTCGTCGCCTTCGGATGTGGAGCACAAGCTGGACGTGCTGCGCCGCCACTGCGACGACGTCGGCCGCGACTACGACGACATCCGCAAGACGGTCCTGGCCAACAACCCGCGTCCGACGCCGGAGACCCGCGACGACTTCGTCCGCGCCATGGCGGACTACGCGAAGCTCGGCATCCAGCAGGCGATCATCACGCCGACGACCGGCTCGCCCGCCGCGTGGATCGAGGGCATGGCGCCGGCCGTGCCGCAGCTGGCCGGACTGGGCTGAAGCTTTACTTCCCGATAACCCGCGCTCTGGTAGGCAGGGAACGGCCGGCGGACCGCCGGCCGTTCTTCTGTGTCCACTGTGGACTCTTCCTGGTCGTTTTCCTCTTGCGGTGAACCGTTCCCGGTGTGGCGCCGTGTGCCGTGGTGAGGTGGCGACCAGAGAGGAGGGGCTCGATGCCCCACGCACGCAGTACCGGACGACACCGCAAACCGGCGACGATCGGGCTGGTCGCGCTGCTGGGAGTCGCGGGGGCGACCGCGACGGCGATCGCGCTCAGCAGCCCGGCGAGCAACGCGGCCACGGAAAGCTGCGGCGGCCTGGACACGGCGCTGCAGAACAACCTGACGTTCATCGCGGGCCAGCAGGCCGCCCCGGACGCCCAGTCGGCGGCGCGGATCGCCAACCGCCAGGCGGTGGTGGACCAGATCCGGCAACGCCGGGCGGCCGCGGGCTGCGGCGGCGAGGTGGCGGCGAACGCGGTGGCGGCCCAGTGCGCGGCGGTCGCCCAGGCCGGCGAGAACGCGGCGGCCGAAGAAGACGCGAAGGGCGCGGGCAAGGCTGCAAAGCAGCAGGGCATGGGCGCCGCGGACGAGAATGGCATGGCCGCCGAGAACGGCGCCGCGGACGAGAACGGGATGGCCGCCGGGAACGGCGCGGCGAATGAGAACGGGATGGCCGCCGAGAACGGCGCGGCCGACCAGAACGGCATGGCCGACGCCAACGGCATGGCCGACCAGCAGGAAGCCGCCGACCAGGGCGAAGCCGCCGCCGGCAACGGCAAGGCCAAGCAGAAGAACAAGGCGGCGGGCAAGAACGCCAAGGCCGAGCAAGATGCCGCCGCCCAGGATGAGGCAGCCGCCCAGGCCTGTGAAGTGGTCGAGCAGTGCGTGGCCCAAGCCGCGGGAGCCGCCGACGCCAACGGCATGGCCGCCGAGAACGGCATGGCCGACGAGAACAAGGCGGCCAAGCAGAACGGCATGGCCGACAAGAACGGCGCGGCCGAGCAGAACGGTATGGCCGATCAGCAGGGCATGGCCAACGAGAACGGCGCGGCCAACGAGAACGGCATGGCCAACGAGAACGGCATGGCCAACGAGAACGGCACGGCCGACCAGAACGGTGCGGCCGCCGAGAACGGTATGGCCGACCAGCAGGGCATGGCCGACAAGAACGGCGCGGCCAAGCAGAATGGCATGGCCGATCGGCAGGGCATGGCCGCCGAGAACGGCATGGCCGCCGAGAACGGCGCGGCCAAGCAGAATGGCATGGCCGATCGGCAGGGCATGGCCGCCGAGAACGGCATGGCCGCCGAGAACGGCGCGGCCGACGAGAACGCGGCCGCCGACGTGGACTGCACCGCCGTCCTCGACTGCGTCGCCCAGGCCGCGGCCGACCCGGCCGCCGCCGCGGACCAGCAAGGCATGGCCACCGCCCAGAACAACGGCCAGCACAAGGCCAAGGGCAAGAACAAGAACAACGCGGCCGAGCAGGCCGCCGCCGTCGCCGAAAAGTGCGTTGCGGCCGGCGGCCAGAACGGCACCGCGACCGAAAGCGCGACCGCCGGCAAGTGAGACCAGGTGGGTGTGCGCCGGCGGCGGGCCGGTGCACACCCACCGTCAACCCGAAGTCACCCGATCCGGTGACCGGCGGGAACTCCGCCCCACCGCCGTTCGTTGATCGAGCGAAGCGCAGTAACCTGGACGCGCCCAGACGACCATCGACAGCACGAGGCTTCAGTGACCACCGATCCGGCGGCCGACGACCTGCGGGAGGCGGCCGACGAGCTCGCCGTCGCCGGGCAGCTCCCGCGGTTCCTGCTGATGTACAAGTTCGCCATCGAAGAGCTGATGACGAAACTGCGGATCCTCAGCGAGGAGTTCGACTTCGTCCACCAGCACGACCCGATCGAGCACATCACCAGCCGGGTCAAGCGGCCGGAAGCCATCAAGGAGAAGGTCCGCCGCCGCGGCCTGGGTGACGACTGGGTCGCCGCCGCGCACGTCCTCGACGACATCGCCGGCATCCGCGTCGTCTGCCCGTTCGTCTCCGACGTCCACCAGGTCGCCCGGATGCTCACCGCGCAGGACGACGTCGAGCTGTTGCGCACCAAGGACTACATCGCCCAGCCGAAGGCCAACGGCTACCGCAGCCTGCACCTGATCGTCCGGATCCCGGTGTTCCTGTCCGACCGCGTCGAGAAGGTCAAGGTCGAGGTGCAGCTGCGCACCATCGCGATGGACTTCTGGGCGGCCGTCGAGCACAAGCTGTCCTACAAGTACGCCGACCGTGTCCCGGACGACTTCGCGGGCGAGCTCGCCGCCGCGGCCCGCACGGCCGCCGACCTCGACGCCCGGATGGCCGCCCTGCACGAACGCATCCGCTGACTCACGGCGCCAGCGCGTCGAGCAGGATCCCCAGCCCGAACTCGAACTCCGCTTCGTGGTCGCACACCGCCAGGTATGGCGCCGCCACCGACACGGCGGGTAGCCCGGATTCCGTCAAGGTGGCGAGCCGGCCCGAAGAGCCGGTCGCGCTGAACGTCGGCGCCGCGTCGACCTCCCGCATCAGCGTGCCGATCAGGAACGCCAGCACCGCGCGCAACCCGTGCACCGCGCGCTCCGGCGGGTAGCCCGCCGCCAGCAGCGGCCCGAGCACGGCCTCCACCGGCGCGAGCGCCGTCATCGACGCCAGCTGCCGCGTCAGCACGAGCGGCGCCGCGCGCGGGTGGTCGAGCATCGCGTCCCGGAACCCGTGCGCCAGCCCCGACATCGTCTCCCGCAGGCCCCCGCCGGGCACCGGCGCCGGGATCGCCGCCAGCAGCACCTCGGCGACCCCGTCCAGCAGGGCGTCCTTGCCGTCGACGTGGTTGTACAGGCTCATCGGGTCGACGCCGAGCCGCCGCGCGAGCTTCCGCATGCTCACGGCCTCGAGCCCCTCTTCGTCGACGAGGGCGAGGGCCTCCCGCAGGATCCCTTCCCGCGACAGGCCGCCGGCCTCCTTGGGCGGCCGCCCGCGCCGGGCCGTCACGGGGTGAGCACCGCGGGCAGCACCTCGTACCCGCGCAGGATCCGCGTGTCGCGGCGCCGCCCTCCGGGCAGCACGCGCAGGTCGGGGAACCGGTCGAAGATCGTGCGCAACCCGATCTCGCCCTCCATCCGCGCCAGCGACGCGCCCAGGCAGTGGTGGCGGCCGGAGCCGAACGACACGTGGTCGCGCGCGCCGTCCCGGGTGACGTCGAACGTGCCCGGGTCGGCGAACACCTCCGGGTCGCGGTTCGCGCCGGCCAGCACGGTGGTCACCAGCGCCCCGCGCGGCAGCGGGACGCCCGCGACCTCGGTGGCGCGCGTCGCCAGGCGCCCGGTCAGCAGGACCGGCGGGTCGTACCGCAGGACCTCTTCGACGGCGTTGCCCCACAGCTCCGGCCGCTCGCGCAGCACGGCGAGCTGCCCGGGATCGCCCGCCAGCAGGGCGATCCCGCTGCCGAGCAGGTTGACCGTCGTCTCGAAGCCGGCCGCCAGCACCAGGCCCGCGGTGGACTTCAACTCGGTCTCGGTGAGCCCGACACCGCCGTCGCGGGCCGCGACGAGCTTGCTGAACAGGTCCGGGCCGGGGTGCCGGCGCAGGTGGTCGAGGTGCTCGCCGAGCCAGGCGTCGAACTCGGCCAGCGCGGTCTCGACGTCGCGGAACGTCCGCCAGCCCAGGCCGAGGTCGAGGCTGGGGGCCGCGGCCGCGCCCAGCGACAGCACCTTGCCGAGGTCCGACGGCGGTACGCCGAGGATTTCGCTGATCACCGTCACCGGGAGCAGCCCGCAGTAGGACTCGACGAGGTCGAGCGGGCGGCTCGGGTCGAGCGCGTCGAGCAGGCCGTCCGCGATCTCCTGGACGCGGCCGCGCAGCTGCTCGACCGCGCGCACGGTGAACACGCCGGTGACGAGCTTGCGGTAGCGGGTGTGCTCGGGCGGGTTGACGGCGAGCAGCGACGGCGGCCGCACCGGGTGCAGGTGCTCGCCGGCCGACCACTCGACCAGCCGGCCGAGCGGGGAGCCGTCGGAGCCGATGACGCCGACGCGGAAGTCGTCGCCGGACAGCACCTCCCGGACGGCGGCGTGCGTGGTCGTCATCCAGCCGAAGCGGGTGCGGGCGAGCGGGCCGGCCGCGCGGATCTCCTCGAACAGGCCGGTCAGGTCGCGCCCGTCGGCCGCGGCGACCACCATCCGCCCCTGAAGGTCCCCGCGCCGGGCTTCGCGGCGCAGCACGGTCCGGGGGAGCGCGTGGCCCAGTCCCCACCGGATCACCGGCTTGGCGCGGGCGAGGGTTCCTTCGAGCACGGCGTCCCCTTCCATCGGTGTGCCTACAGTGTAGGTTATCGTCGATTACCTACGTCGTAGATTTAAGGAGCGCGATGAGTGAGTTCGACATCCCCGGTCCGGAAGTCCTGGCGGCGCGGCAGCAGCTGGTGCTCGACCACTTCCGCGACGAGGTCGCCCAGGACTGGGACGCGACGCTGTCGACGTTCCCGCACCCGCACTACGAGGTCGTCGCGACGATGACCGTCCACGACGGCGACGACGCCGTCCGCGGCTACTACCACGACACCCGCGCCGCGTTCCCGGACCAGCACCACGAGCTGATCGCGCTGCGCCACAGCGCCGACGCGGTCGTCGTCGAGTTCTGGCTGCTGGGCACGCACCTCGGCCCGTTCGGCGCGATCCCGGCGACCGGGTCCCGGTTCCGCGTCCGCATGACCGCGTACTTCGTGTTCGACGCCGAAGAACGCCTCGTCTGCGAGCGCATCTACTTCGACACGCTCTCGATGCTCAAGCAGCTGATCGGCGGGGTGGACAGGAAGAACCCGAAGAACTGGCCGCTGCTGCTGCGGGTGGCCCGGGGCTTCCTGGCGATGTCGGGGGCGAAACCGGACCCGCGGCTGACGGAGACGACGGAACCGGTGCTGTCACCGCCAGCACGTTGACCGCGACGATCACCGCGATCGCCGCCCACGACAGCGCGTCGAGGCGCTGACCGAGCACGACCCACCCGACGAGCGCCGCCAGCACCGGGTTCACGCTCATCACCGTGCCGAACACCGACGCCGGGACCCGCCGCAGCGTCAGCAGGTCGGCCAGCATCGGCACGGCCGACGACAGGACGCCGGCGGTGACCGCCGCGAGCACCGCGCCGAGGTCCGGCCGGTGCGTGATCATGGCGAAGACGCCGATCGGCACGTACGCGAGCCCGGACGCGCCTGCGGCGGCTGCCGAGCCCGCCACGCCGGGGATTCGCGCGCCGACCGCGCGGTTGAGCAGGATGTAGGCCGCCCAGCACGCGGCCGCGAGCAGCGCGAGGCCGATGCCGAGGTAATCCGTGCTCGGCCGGGGCCGCACCAGCACCACCACCGCGGCCGCGGCGACCAGCGCGCCCAGCAGGTCGCTCCGCCGCCGCGACCCGGCCAGGGCGACGCCGAGCGGGCCGAGGAACTCCAGGGTGACGGCCAGGCCGAGGCCGACGCGGTCGACCGCGCTGTAGAGCGCGAGGTTCATCGTCCCGAACACGAGCGCCAGGGCCAGCACCAGCCGCCACTGGCCGGCGGTGAACGCCCGCAGGCGCGGCCGCGCGGTCGCGAGCAGCACCACGGCCGCGACCCACTGCCGGACGGCGACGACGCCGGCCGGCCCGAGCTGGGGGAAGGCCAGCGCGGCGACCGACGCCCCGACCTGGTTGGACAGCCCGCTGCCCGTCATCAGTGCCGCGCCTCGCCAGCGTCCTTCGGTTGCCATGTCCCGACTATCAGTGCGCGTGCCGCATACGCAAAATGCATCCGACACGTCGGCTATACGCTGAACGCATGGATGCTTCCCTGGAGCTTCGCCACTTGCGGCACTTCGTGGCGGTCGTGGACAGCGGGAGCTTCACCGACGCCGCGATCGAACTCGGCGTCTCCCAGGCGACGGTGTCGCGGACGCTGCTCGCCTTGGAGCGGATCCTCGGCGTCCGGCTGCTGCACCGCACCAGCCGGACCGTCGAGCCGACCACGGCCGGCGTCACGGTCCTCGCCCGGGCGAGGACCTTGCTGGCCGACGCCGAAACGCTGGTGCACGAGGTCACGACCGGGCACACGCGGCTGCGGCTGGGGCACGCGTGGTCGGCGCTGGGCAAGCACACCGCGGAGTTCCAGCGGCGCTGGCACGACCGGTACCCGGACGTCGAGCTGCAGCTCGTCCGGACCAACACGGCGACCGGCGGACTGGCCGAGGGGCGCTGCGACCTGGCCGTCGTGCGCACCGCCGTCGACACGCGCCGGTACAGCCACGCGCTGGTCGGCCGCGAACGCCGGTGCGTCGCGCTCGCCTCGGACGACCCGTGGGCGCGGCGCCGCGCGATCCGGTTCGCCGAACTGGGGGAGCGCACGCTCGTCGTCGACCGGCGCACCGGCACCACGACGCCGGATCTGTGGCCGGAAGAGGCGCGGCCGGCGGTGGAGTACACGCACGACATCGACGACTGGCTGGCGGCGATCGCGACCGGGCGCTGCGTCGGCGTCACCCCGGAGGCGACCGCGGCGCAGTACCGGCGCGACGGCATCCGCTACCGGCCGCTGCGCGACGCCGGCCCGGTGCCGGTCCGGCTGATCTGGCGCCACCACGACGCCCACCCGGCGACGCACCTGGCCGCCGCCCTGCTGACGGAGCTCTACCGCACCTGACCGCGCGCCGGAGCTAGCAGGACGCCCAGCGCGATCAGCTCGGTCAGCGCCATCCCCCGTTCGACCAGGCCCAGCGGGATGAGCGTCCACCAGCGGCCGCCCTCGGCCGCGGCCACCACGACCGCGCCCAGGATCACCGCGAACCAGCCCAGCGACGCGATCGCCAGCACCCGGGCCAGCCAGCGCCGTCCGGGGGAGTCCGGGAACGCCGTGCGCGCGGCGACCAGCACCGCGAGCGGGAGCGCGACGAACGCGACCACGCTGGCGATCCGGTGCAGCGTGCCGCCGAAGTCCGCGCGCGAGACCGTGGCCCAGTCCGGCTTCGGGAAGGCCACGATGACCAGCAGCCCGACCGTCCACAGTGTTCCCAGCAGGGCCGCGGGCACGGGCAGCCGCCGCTGGCTGCGCAGGACGGCGAGTCCCGCCGCCGAGCCCAGCGCCACCAGGATCACCGCGAGGTCGAACACCCACTTGTGGTCGGACAGGCCGTATTCGCTGATCGTGCGGCGGGTCGCGCTGATCTCGTCGGTCGGCGGGATGACCTGCAGCAGCAACACCAGCGCGGCCCCGACCACGAGGGCGGCGATGCCGCTCAGCGAAACCGCGAGCGACGTCCGTCGCGCAGGGACCGTGACCATGAACCGACAGTAGCCGACCCCCGGTTGAGGTCCCGGTGAAATGTCCTTTCGGGCGGCCGAAGGTGTGAAAGCGGGGTGAAGGCTGTACGACTTACGGCGGTTACCGTAGCCGGTTTTCGTCCATTACGGTCACTCGCTACCGGTACGTCCGTGCTGTGCCGGCCTCGGTCAAGGAGGTCTTTGCCTGTGGGGAATTCACCAAGAAGACTGGTGCTGGCGGCTTCGGTCGTGGCGCTGGCGGCGGCGTTCGTCGCGTTACCGGCCGGTACCGCCGGCGCGGCCCAGAACATCCTGCGTGCCGACAAGTCGGTACCACGCTCGTGCTTCGCGAAAGTGCAGCCCAAGGGCACCGCGGGCGTCGATCGCCGCGAGCTGACGTCCACTGTGGACGGATTGGTGCAGGCCCGGCTGCGGCCGGTCCCGGGCACCGAAGGCGACTGGGACGTCGCCGTGTTCGACAAGGCGACGGGCGCGGTGGTCGCCGCCTCGACGGCGTTGCGCACCCACGAACTCGCCGAGAGCTTCGTGAAGAAGGGGCAGCAGCTCGTCGTCCAGGGCTGCCGCTACGCCGGCCCGGCCGGCCAGGCCCAGCTCGGCGTCGACTTCCTCGCGCTCACGCCGCAGGGCACGCCGACGACCGCGCAGAAGGCGCAGCTGGTCCGCGTGGAGACGCCGACGCGCGCCGACAAGAACAAGCTGACCGCCTCCGGCCTCGACGTCACGGAGAAGGGTGACGCGACCGGGGTCGAGGTCGTCCTCGCCGACGACGCGGACCGCCAGACGCTCAAGAACACGGGCTTCAAGTCGAAGGTCATCGAAGCCGACCTGTCGGCCAAGTCCGTGCAGGACGCGAAGACCGACCGCCAGTACGCCGCGACCACGGCCGCTTCGGCGCTGCCGTCCGGGCGCACGAGCTACCGGCACCTCTACGACTACAACTACGAACTGAAGGAGCTGGCCCGCAAGAACCCGGGCCTGGTCTCGGCGTTCACCATGCCGGAGTCGACGTGGGAAGGCCGCGACGTCGTCGGGATCGAGATCGCGACCGACGTCAAGAACGTCACCGACGGCAAGCCGGTCAACTTCACCATGGGCGTGCACCACGCGCGCGAGTGGCCGGCCGGCGAGCACGTCATGGAGTGGGCGTACGAGCTGATCAACGGCTACTCCCGCGACGCGGCGATCCGGAGCCTGGTCGGCAAGACCCGCAACATCGTCGTGCCGATCATCAACCCGGACGGGTTCGAGATCTCCCGCGAAGCCGAGCCCAAGGGTGACTTCACCCGGTTCGACTACGAGATGAAGCGGAAGAACTGCAACGTCAACGACTCGCCGCCGCAGTACTCCACCGGCGTGTGCAAGGCCAACCCGGCCGGCCGCCTGCGCGGCACCGACCCGAACCGCAACTACGGCGGGTTCTGGGGCGGCAACGGCGCCGAGATCGCCTGGAGCGGCGACACCTTCCGCGGGTCCGCGCCGTTCAGCGAGCCCGAGGTGCGCAACGTGCGGTCGATCGTGTCCTCGCGTCAGGTGACGAACCTGATCACGATGCACACTGTCGCGGCGCTCGTGCTGCGCCCGCCGGGCGTGGCCGACGTCCGCCCGCCGCTGGAGGAGCCGGCCTACAAGGCCCTCGGCGACAAGCTGGCCTCGCGCAACGGCTACGTCAGCGAGCCGAGCTGGGCGCTGTACGACACCACGGGCACCACCGAGGACTGGTCGTACTGGGCCACCGGTGGCTGGGGCTTCACCATCGAGGTCGGCGGCAACGGCTTCCACGGGCCGTACGCCGACAGCGTCGTGGCCGAGTACGAGGGCCTGGCCCCCGCGGCCGGGGCGGGCAAGGGCGGCAACCGGCAGGCGTTCCTGGACATGCTGGGCAACGCGGCCGACCCGCAGCAGCACTCGACGCTGATCGGCTCGGCGCCGAAGGGCTACCAGCTCAAGCTGCACAAGACGTTCCAGACGCCGACGTCACCGGTGATCCAGCCCGACGGCTCCACCAAGCCGCCGATCTACATCACCGACGACCTGAACTCGAAGCTCACCACCACCGGCGGGCGGTTCGCCTGGTCGGTCAACCCGTCGACCCGGCCGTACGTGGCCGGCCGCTACGGGCGCGACCCCCAGGGCCCGGCGCAGCAGGGCTTCGCGGTCGCCAACCCGGCCGGTGTCCCGCCGATCAACCAGAACTACCCGGCGGACGCGACGGCGGAGAGCTTCACCTTCCACGTCGACGGCCTGCCGAAGGTGGACAACGGGAAGTTCAGCGTCAACATCAACTGGGCCAACACCGCGACCGACTGGGACCTGTTCGTCTACGACGCGGCGGGCAACCTGGTCAGCTCGTCGGCCAACGGCGGCACGACGTCCGAGCACGCCGTGCTGTTCGACCCGCCGGCCGGCGACTACAAGGCCGTGGTGGTCAACTACGACCAGGCCGACCCGGCCACGGTCGACGACTGGACCGGGGACGTCTCGTTCGCGTCGCCGATCCCGCCTACGTACGGGACCAAGGAGGCCTACCAGCTGACCTGTTCGTCGCCGAAGGGCCAGCTCGTGGGCGTCGCGGACGTGTTCGTCGACCGCGGCCAGACGGTCGACGTCGGTGAGGTCTGCACCCGCTCCGCGCACGCGCAGAAGCAGCGCGCTTCGGGCGGGGCTCGGTAGCCGGTTTGTTGCTCGTGAAGGCCTCCTCGCTTCGGCGAGGAGGCCTTCACGGCGTTACGGCGAGGGTGACGCCCAAGACGACGAGGATCGTGCCCACGACGCGGTTGAGGGCCGGTTTCGCGCGGGCGTACCAGCGCTGGGTGGCGGGGGAGGAGAACAGCAGCGCCACGCTCAGGTGCCACGCGGCGGACGCGACGACGATCAGCGCGACCGCGGCGAGCTTGACCGCGGTGGGCTCGGTGGGCGGCAGCGTCGCGGTCAGCACGCTGCCGAAGAACGCCGCCGCCTTGGGGTTGGTCACGTTGCTGACCACGCCGCGCCGGAAGTTCGCCGCGTGCCCGCGGCTGCCGGGTTGGTCCGGCGGGGTGGTTGCGGGTTCTGTCGGCGGCGGCGCCTCGGCTTCCGGGTTGCCGGGCTGGTCTGGCGGGGTGCTTGGGGGTTCTGTCGGCGGCGGCGCCTCGGCTCCCGGGCTACCGGGCCGGTCCCGCCGGCGGCCGGCGACTGGATCGCCCTCGGGAGCCTCCTGCCCGCCAGAACGCGTCCCCCGTCCCGGCGCCTGCCACCACAGCCGCACGCCCAGCCAGGCGAGGTACCCGCCGCACACCACCCGCAGCGCCGTCGCCAGCCACGGAGTCCCGGCCAGCACACTGCCGAGCCCGAACACGGCGATCGCGGCCAGCACCCCGCCCGCCGCGACCACCCCGAGCGCGACCGCCACCGCCGCCCGGCGCGTCCCGGCCGCGGCGGTGTGCGCGATGAGCACGAAGTTCGGCCCCGGCGAGACGGCCGCCGGGAGGTAGGCCAGCAGCACCGTGCCCAGCGTGGCCGCGGCGGTGTTCACAGCGGACAGCCTCGCACGGCGGCCGTCAGCCCGGGCAGCGTCCCGCCGGTCTCACGCCGCCCGGCCGCCCCCGCCGACCACCTGGTCGCGCATGGTCCGCAGCGTCTGGTGATCCACTGTGGACGGATCGGCGGCCAGCCACTCGCCGATCTCGTGCAGGAACTCCTCGGGCGTCATCGGCGCCACGGGCAGGTCGCCGGGATCCGCCGTGGTCAGCTCACCGCTGCGGCTCGGGTACACGATCATCGCGCCGCGCAGCGCGACCCCGGGCAGCAGGTCGCGGTAGGCGGCGAGGCTCTCGGCGAGCCGGCTGCCGCCGCCGCGGAACGGGCGGCCGTTGCGCAGCAGCCTGCCGTCCTCGGCCGTCTCGTAGTGCCCGGGCAGCCACAGCTTCGACTCGATCAGGACCAGGCGCTTCCCGCACAGCACGGCGTGGTCGACGTCGGCGAACACCGAGCCGGGCCAGGCGAGCCCGTGGAAGATCCGCGCGCCGGGCAGCCGGGTCAGGTACGTCTCGAGCAGGTCGGCGGTGAGCCGCTCGGCCAGCTCGTCGCGTTCGCTGCCGGGGGCGCCGAAGACGGTGCGGCCGCCGAACTCCTCGGCGTAGGCCTCCCGGGCCCGGCTCGCCCGCAGGTAGCCGCGGGCCAGGCGCTGGACGAGCAGCGCGGTGCCGGCGGTGAGCAGCAGCCAGACGATGAGCACCGGCGTGCTGAACCCGACGCCGGTGACCAGCGGCAGCAGCACGAGCACCATCCCGCCCACCGCGGCGACCACCGGCGTGTGCCCGGGCCCGCGGCGGCGGCCGTGGCGCATCCGGGGGTCCTGCCCGGCGAAGTGCCACCAGCTCAGGTCTTCGGCGTCGAGTTCGGGCAGGTCGGGGACGTAGCCGGGCTCGTCGCCGAAGCGCCGCCGGGGCCGCGGCCGGACCGGGACCGGCACCACGGTCGCGCCGCCGGAGTCGTAGCGCGCGCGGGCGACGGGGTCGCCCAGGACGTCGTAGGCCTCGCGGAGCAGGCGGAACGTGCCGACGGTGCCGCCGCCGTCGGGGTGCATGGTCTTCGCCAGCCGGCGGTAGGCCGTCTTGACGTCGGCCGCCGTGGCGTCCCGGCGGACGCCGAGCACCTCGTAGTAGTCGACCTCGGGCACGCGGGCGTTCACCTCCGGATGGCTGCGCGAAGACTTTATGGGACCCGGTTTCCCGGTCTGCCACCGCCTCTTCGGCGCGTCGGGGTGATGGTCCTCCGGCGCAGGTCAGTGCGGTGTCCGAAGTTCTACCGCCCGCGGTGCTCGCGGCGCGCGGCCGGTCTCCCCGCTCCGGCCGGGCGTGTGATGGGGTGCCGGGCGGGCGTTCCGGGACGTTTGCCGTGGTCCGTGAGTGTCCACATCGGACTTCGTGTCACCCGGAAGTGTTGTCGCGGCGCGGTTTTCCGGGATGCCGGTGACTTTTCGTAGCGGGAATTCACTCGAAGAGACGCGAACACGTGTTCGAGTCGGCGGGTATCGTGGAGGCATGTCCTCCCCCAGACGTGACGGGCCCACCGCCACCCCACCTCGGCAGCGGGCCCGTCACCCCCGTCAGCGCTCGCGGAGCAGGAAGCGCTGGAGCTTCCCGCTCGCGTTGCGCGGCAGCGCGTCGATGAACCGCACCCGGCGCGGGTACTTGTACGGCGCCGCAACGGCTTTGGCGTGCTCCTGCAGGGCGTGCACGACCTCCGGGCCGGGGGTGACGCCCGCGCGCAGCACGACGAAGGCGGTCACGACCGCGCCCCGGTCCGGGTCGGGCGTGCCGACGACCGCGCACTCCTCGACGTCCGGGTGGCCGAGCAGCACTTCTTCGACCTCCGGAGCGGCGATGTTGTAACCGGAGGAGATGATCATGTCGTCGCTGCGCGCCACGAACCGGAAGTAGCCGTCCGCGTCGCGGACGTAGGTGTCGCCGGTGATGTTCCAGCCGTCGCGGACGTAGTCGGCCTGTCGCGGGTCCTCGAGGTAGCGGCAGCCGGTGGGGCCCTGCACGGCGAGCAGCCCGGGCGTGCCGTCGGGTACCGGCGTGCCGTCGAGGTCCAGGACGGCGGCGCGGAAGCCGGGTACGACGGTGCCGGTCGTGCCCGGGCGGGCGGCCTCGTCGGCGGCGGAGATGAAGACGTGCAGCATCTCCGTGCTGCCGATGCCGTCGATGAGCGGGCGGCCGACGACGTCGCGGTACCGCTCGGCCACGGCGGCGGGCAGCGCTTCGCCCGCGGAGACGGCACGGCGCACGCCGGTGAGGAGGGCGCCGTCGCCGGAGCCGAGGATCGCGCGGTAGGCGGTCGGTGCGGTGAAGAGCACGGTCACCGCGTGCTCGGCGACGATCGAGGCGAGTTCCTTGGGCGTGGCGCGTTCCACCAGGAGCACGGACGCGCCGGCGTGCAACGGGAAGACGAGCAGTCCGCCGAGGCCGAAGGTGAACGCGAGGGGAGGGGTGCCGCAGAAGAGGTCGTCCGCGGTGGGGCGCACGACGTGGCGCGAGAACGTGTCGGCGATGGCAAGCAGGTCGCGGTGGAAGTGCATCGTCGCCTTGGGGGTGCCGGTGGTCCCGGAGGTGAAGGCGAGCAGTGCGACGTCGTCGGCGGCGGTGGGCACGTCGGCGAAGGTGGCGGGGTGCCGCGCGCAGCGTTCGGCGAGCTCGCTGCCGTAGGCGACGACGGGCAGCCCGGGCGGCAGTTCGTCGAGCAGGCGCTCGTCGCACAGGGCGACCGCCGGCCGGGCCCGGTCGACGATCTTGTCGAGCTCGTGGCGCCGCAGCATCGGCATGGTGGCGACGGCGACCGCTCCGGCCTTGAGCACGCCCAGCCAGCACGCCGCCAGCCACGGCGTGTTGGTGCCCCGCAGCAGCACGCGGTTCCCGGGCACGACCCCGAGCTCGGCGGTGAGGATGTGCGCGATCCGGTTGGCGCGGGCGAGGACCTCGCCGTAGGTCCACGTCTCGTGGAGCGACCGCAGGCAGGGCCGGTCGGGTCCGAAGCGGTCGATCGCGCCGTCGAGCAGGGCGGTGGCGGCGTTGAGCCGGTCCGGGTAGTGCAGCTCGGGCAGGTCGAACAGGAGCCGCGGCCACTGCCGCCCGGGCGGCAGCCGGTCACGGCAGAACGAGTCGGTGTGAGCGCTGGGAGAAAGCCTCATCGCAACCCCTCGGGTCGACCTGCACCACGAGGAACGTAGCACTCGTTGCGACCGTCGAGAAGACGCGATGCCGGATCGATGACGGCAGCGACGAGAAAGCGATATCGCTCTGTCTACCGGGTGCGGCGCACAGTGACAGCCGCGCCGGACCGAGGAAGCTGCGCCGGTCCGCCCATGCCCGCCGCACCCCCGGGCGCCCCGCTCCGCGCCGCCGTCCTGTCCCGAGCCTGCCGCCGGCCCCGGTCCGCCCCTGCCCGGCTCGCCTCAGGGGCTTGGCCCACCCCGCCGCCCTGCTCCGGCCCAGCGCGCCCCGGCGCCCGGGTCCCGCCACGGTGCCCACGTTTCGGGCCACCGCCGCGTGGTAGCCCCCGGGCATGGTGAGTGTCGGCTACTTCCTGTCGTCCGAAGAGTTTTCGCCGCGTGAGCTGGTCCGGCAGGCCCGGCTCGCCGAGTCCGCCGGGTTCGAGCGGCTGTGGATCTCCGACCACTTCCACCCCTGGCTCGACGAGCAGGGCAACAGCCCGTTCGTGTGGTCGGTGATCGGCGCGCTGAGCGAGGTCACCTCGCTGCCCATCTCCACGGCCGTCACGTGCCCGATCATCCGCATGCACCCCGCTGTCGTGGCGCAGGCGGCCGCGACCGCCGCCGTGCAGTGCGAGGGGCGGTTCGTGCTCGGCGTCGGCACCGGCGAGGCGTTGAACGAGCACGTCACCGGCGAGCAGTGGCCGCCGCCCGCGGTGCGGCTGGAGATGCTCGAAGAGGCGATCGACGTCATCCGGAAGCTGCACACCGGCCGCGAGGTCAACCACCGCGGCCGGTACTACACGGTCGACCACGCCCGGCTCTACACGCTGCCCGACGAGCCGGTGCCGATCTACGTGTCGGCGTTCGGCCCGGCGGCCACCGACCTCGCCGCCCGCGCGGGTGACGGCTTCTGCACGGTGATGCCCGACGCGGATCTCGTGCGCAGGTACCGGGAAACGGGCGGCGGCGGCAAGCCGGTGCAGGGCGGGCTGAAGGTGTGCTGGGCGGAGTCCGAAGAGGACGGTGTCCGCACGGCGCACCACCGCTGGCGCAACGAGCTCCTGCCCGGCAAGCTCCCCTCGACGCTCCCGACCCCGGCCGACTACGCGGCGGCGGCGAGCCTGGTGACCGAGGAGATGGTCCGCGAGCAGTTCCCGTGCGGCCCGGACGCCGATCGGCACGTCGCAGCGGTGCGCGAGTTCGCCGAGGCCGGGTTCGACGAGGTGTACGTCCAGCAGATCGGCCCGGACCAGGAGAAGTTCTTCGAGGCGTGGCGAACGCAGGTGCTGCCCCGCCTGTGACTCAAGGCGCGACGGTGGCGTCCGGCTGGTTCGCGCGGCGCAATGCCTCCGCCACGAACCCGTTCGCCTTCAGCTCCTCGACCAGCTCGTGCAGGAACGCCACCGTCGCCGGGGCGCGGTCCGGGGTGGTGCCGACGGCCTGCCGGATCTGCATGAACCGCTCCGGGAGCACCCGCGTGCCCGGGTGCGCGGCGGCGTAGGCGGTCATCGGCTGCCGGATCCCGGCGGCCACCTCCAAACCCTGCTCCTCGAACACGGCCACGCCGTCCGAGCCGCGCACGACCGTCGCGTGCTCGAGGGTCCGGGTCAGGTACAGGTCGTACGCCGATCCCTGCTTCACACCGACGCGGACGCCCGGCTGGTCGACGTCCGCGGGCGAGGCGAACGCAGAACCTTCCGGAACCACGTACACGCCCTCGATGACGACGTACGGCGCGGTGAACGCCACCGAAGCCGCCCGTGCCGGCTCGATCGCCAGGAAGCACAGGTCGGCCGCGCCCGAGGTCAGCGCCTCGAACGACTTGCGGGCCGCGTCGAAGCAGACGAACTCCACCGGCACGTCCAGCCGCGCGGCCACTTCGCGCGCGATGTCGACGGTGACGCCGCCGGGGGCGTCCGGCGTGCCGTGCGCGAGCACCGGGTTGCCGAGGTTGACGGCGGCACGCAGCACGCCGGTGGGTGCGAGGTCGGCGGCGAGGTCTCCCATGACCGGCGAGGGTAACGGCGGGGGCCGCCGGGAGAGGGGCGAATGTTGCTCACGCCACCGGCGGCCCGTCCGCCGTCGTCAGCTCGAACGCCGTCTCCTGGTGGTAGACCTCGCCGGGCCGGAGCACGGTGCTCGGGAAGTCCGGCCGGTTCGGCGAGTCCGGGAAGTGCTGCGCCTCCAGCGCGAACCCCGCGTGGGGATCCCCCAGGTGGTTGCCCGAGTAGAACTGCAGGCCGGGCTCGGTCGTCCACATCGTGAGCAGCCGCCCGGACGACGGCTCCCAGACGCGGGCGGCGAACGGCGCACCGTCGTCGAGGACCCAGTTGTGGTCGTAGCCGTCGCCGATCGCCAGCTGGGGGTCGGGGTCGCCGAGCCGGGCGCCGATCGCCGTCGTGCGGCGGAAGTCGAACGGCGTGCCGTCGACCGGTGCCGGGTCGCCCACCGGGATCAGGTCCTCGTCGACCGCGCAGTAGCGGCTCGCGGCGAGCGCGAGGGAGTGGTCGTGCACGGTTCCCGCGCCGGCCAGGTTCCAGTACGTGTGGTTGGTCAGGTTGACGACCGTCGGCGCGTCGGTGGTCGCGCGGTAGGTGATGCGCAGCCGGTCGTCGAGGCGGTAGGTCACCTCGGTGGACAACCGGCCGGGGTAGCCCTGGTCACCATCCGGGCTCACCAGGGTGAGCCGCACGCCGTCGGGGACCGGAGCAGCCGACCACACCCGCGTGTCGAACCCGCCGGGGCCGCCGTGCAGGCTGTTCTTCCCGTCGTTCACCGGGACGCGGTGCAGGACGCCGTCGAGGGTGAACGCGCCGCCGGCGATCCGGTTGGCGTACCGGCCGATCACCGCGCCCAGGAAGACCCGCGGGGCGCCCGGCCGGTTGTTCGCGACGTAACCCTCGAGGCCGGGGTAGCCGAGGACGACGCCGGCCGGTCGCCCGGACCGGTCCGGCGCTTCGAGCGACTGGATGACGCCGCCGTAGTCCAGCACGCGGACGGTGATCCCGGCCCGGGAAAGGGTGTAGCGGTGGACGTCGGTGCCGCCGGCGCGGCCGAAGAACTCCCGGGTGAGTTCGGTACGCGGCATCGGCGGCCTCCCCATTGTTAGCGCTAACAGCATGCGGGAGGCGGGCCGCACGGTCAAGGGGTCAGTGCTCGCCCGGCGGCTGCGTGCCGAGGAGCTGGTGCGCCCGCAGCGTCATCTGGATCTCCAGCCGCTGCGCCGGATCCGCCAGCCGGTCGCCGAAGAGGTCGCTCAGCTGGCTCACGCGGTAGCGGACGGTCTGCGGGTGCACGCCCAGCGCCTGCGCGATGTCCGGCGTGTTCCCGTTGTGCTCCAGCCAGCTCAGCAACGTCTCGGCGAGCCGGACCTGCTGTTTCACCGTCAGGCCCGAGAACGGCGCCAGGGTCTTGGCCGACAGCTCGTCGAGCAGGAACCGGTCCGCCAGCAGCCAGTGCGTCGCCAGGTGGTCGGCCGTGCGCGTCACCGAGCGGTCGCCGATCAGGCCGCGGCGCAGCAGATCGAGCGTGCGCCGGGCCCAGAGCGCCGACGTCGCCGCGTCGGCCGGCCGCACGCGGGGCCCGACCGCCGCGCGCCAGCCCGGCAGGCGGCCTTCGAGATCCCGCAGGTCGCGGTCCGGGTCGGGGGTCAGCAGGCACGGTTCGGTGCCTTCGAGGTCGAGCAGGACGTCGCCGGCGACCTGCGGTGCCGGGGCCAGGTGCTGCTCGTCCCGCGGGTCGAGCGCGACGACGGTGACCCACTCCGGCATGACCCAGTTCGCGGCCTTCGCCATCGTCACGAGCGTCGCCGGCGACGACGGCGGGCTGGCCAGGAGGAGCTCGAGCAACCGCCGCCGGCGGCGTTCGAGCGTGCCGGTCGCCATCGCCTGCGCCAGCGTGTACCCCTCGACCGAGTACGACGAAATCTCGTCCACGTAGGCGAAGATCGCCTCCGCGCCGACGCAGAGCACGGCCGCCGGGAAGCGGTGGGCCTGACCCAGTTCCGCGATGTACCGCCACGCCGCGCGCCCGCCCGCGCGGTAGGCGGCCTGCAGCGAGTTCAGGCTGCCGCCGTCGTGGTGGACGCGCTTCCCGACCTCCCGGAAGAGCTTCGGCCAGTTGTCCTCTGTGGACGGCAGGTCGTCGATGCTGTCGATGCAGCTGAGCACGGCCTGTTCGATCGCCAGCACGATCATCTTCCCGAACTCGCCTTCGAGGGGCTTGGCGTATTCGGGCACGGCCCGCTGGACCTCTTCGAGGATCCGCCGGGACAGGGGATCGGCGTGCGGGCGGAACCGCCGCGCGACTTCGGTGGGCAGCGAACACCACAGCTGCCGGGCGCGGCCGGTGCCGCGGGGGTGCGGGACGGTGATCGTCCGGGTCATGGGCACCCCTTTCCGCTTCGTCGCGGACGCCATGTACTCACACGGAAACGCCGATTGGCAACGCCTTCCCCGCCTGCGCACCCGGTTCTGTCACGCGGGGACCAATGGCGGTGCGGTGATTTGTCACGCGTCCGACAAACGGCGGAACACTCACCGCGGCAAGGGTTTTCCCGATTCGATTTGTGAGCCCGATCCGTATCTTCACGAGCCATTCGGTTGTTAGCGTGATCAACCATGCGCGGCGGGAGAACGGGATGACGAGGGTCGTTTCCTGGTGTTTCCGCCACGCCGTCGTGGTCGTCGCGCTGTGGCTGACGGCGCTGGCCGGGCTCGGTTTCGCCGCGCTGCACCAGGGTGCGGACTTCCGCGACACGGTCGACCTGCCCGCCGCGGACAGCACCGCGGCGGCGAAGCTGCTGCACCGCACCGGGAGCGAAGAAAGCGTCGTCGTCCAGGCCCTGGACGGCCCGGTCGACCGCGGCGCGGGCCGCGTGGACCTCGAAGCGTTCGCCGGCCGCCTGGCGGCGCTCCCGCACGTCGTGGCGGTCGGCCCGCCGCCCGGCCGGGTGTCGCCCGACGGGCGGACCGCGGTGCTGACCGTCCGCTTCGACGCGCCGGCCACGACCCTCGGGCCGGACGTGGCGGACGCCTTCGCCGACGTCGTCCGCGACGCCCGCGGCCTCACCGCCGGCGCGTCGGGTGAGCTCGCCGCGATGACCGCGGGCGCGCCGGACCTGGGCAACGCCGGGATCGGCCTGCTCGCCGCGGCCCTCGTGCTGTTCGTGACGTTCCGGTCGCTGACCTGCGTCCTGCTCCCGGTCCTGGCGGCCTCGGTGTCCGTCGGCTGCGCGCTCGCCGCCGTCACGCTCCTGTCGCACGTCCTGACCGTGCCGACGATCAGCACGGAAATCGCCGCGCTGCTGGGCCTCGGCGTCGGCGTGGACTACGCGCTGTTCGTGCTCACGCGCTACCAGCAGGGCCGCCGCGACGGCGCGGATCCGGCGGCCGCCCTGGCCGTCGCGGCGGCGACATCGGGCCGGAGCGTGGTGTTCGCCGGTGTCACCGTGTGCGTCTCGCTGGCCGGGATGCTGACGGTCGGCCTGCCGTTCCTCGACGGGATCGCCGTCGCCGCCGCGGTTTCGGTGCTGCTCACCGCGTCGGCCGCGCTGACGCTGCTGCCGGCGTTGCTGCGGCCGGCGGCCCGGCGGATGCGGATCCCGGCCGACGGCGGCGGCCGCGGCTGGACCCGGCTCGCGCGGTCGGTGACCCGGCGACCGGGTCCGTACACGCTCGCCGCGCTGCTGGTGGTAGCCGTCCTCGCGCTGCCGATGACCGGCCTGCGGCTCGGCGTCCCGGACGCCTCCCTCGACCCGCCCGGCAGCGTCACGCGCACCGCCGCGGAGCTGCTGCGCGACGGCTTCGGCCCGGGCGCGGGCGCTCCGCTGCTGGTGGTGGGCACGGGAGACGCGTCGCTCGGCACGCTGCGCGAGGCGCTGCTCGCCCGCGCCGAGGTCGGGCCGCCCGCCCCGCTGCCGGGCGGCGGCTGGCTGCTCACAGCGACCCCGCGCACCGCGCCCGACGACCCGGCCACCACCGAGCTGCTGCGCTGGACGCGGGCGATGGCCACCACGGTCGCCGGCCCGGACACGCACGTCGGCGGCCCCGTCGCCGCCCGGGCCGACTTCTCCGCGGCCGTCACCGCGCGGCTGCCGCTGTTCCTCTTCAGCGTCGTCGGCATTTCGGTCCTGCTGCTGGCCTGGGTGTTCCGCAGCGTCGTGATCCCGCTGACCGCGGCGGTGATGAACCTGCTGACCGCGGCCGCGACGACCGGCGCGGTCGTCTTCGCCTTCGGCGCGCCGATCGAGCCGTACCTGCCGGTGTTCCTGTTCGCCGGGCTGTTCGGGCTGTCGATGGACTACGAGGTCTTCCTCATCGCGCGCGTCCAGGAGGCGTGGCGCCGCCGCGGCGACACCCGGGCCGCGGTCGTCGACGGCGTCGCGGCGACCGGCCGGACCATCACCGCGGCCGCGCTGATCATGGCGCTGGTGTTCGTGGCGTTCGCCTTCGTGGACGCCCGGGTCGTGCGGGAAGCCGGCGTCGGGCTGACGGTCGCCGTGCTCCTCGACGCGGTCGTCGTCCGGTGCGTGCTGGTCCCGGCGGTGATGGCGTGGTTCGGCGAGGCCAACTGGTGGTTCCCGCGCCGCCGGCCGGCTCCGGCCGCGCGTGAGCTGGTGGGGAGCGGGCGATGACGCGGCGGACTCTGGTGCTGATCGCGCTTGGCGCGTTCGTGACGACGCTGGACAACACCATCGTCGCGGCCGGCGCGCCGTCGATCGGCCGCGACCTCGCCCTGGACCTCGGCGCGCTGCAGTGGGTCGCCCTCGGCTACATGCTGCCGTTCGCCGGGCTGCTGCTGGTGGCGGGCACGCTGATCGACCGCTGGGGCCGTCGTCCGGCGCTGCTCGCCGGGCTGCTCGCGTTCGGGCTCGGCGCGGGCGCCGGCGGGGTGGCGACGTCGGCCGGCGTGCTGGTCGCCGCCCGGGTGCTGCAGGGCGCGGCCGCCGCGTTCCTGGTCCCCGGACTGCTGAGCCTGCTGCGGACCAACCTCGACGCGCGGGGCCGGACGCTCGGCGCCGCCGTCTGGACGGCGTGCCTGGCCGCCGCGCTCGCGCTGGGCCCGGCGCTCGGCGGCCTGCTGAGCGAATACCTGGGCTGGGGCTGGATCTTCTTCGTCAACCTGCCCTTCGTGGCGGCGATGCTCGTCCTGGTGCCGGGGACGGTCCCGCGGGGCCGGGATCCGGACGGTCCGCGACCGGCCGCCGGACCGCTGACCGTCGTGACAGCGAGCCTGGTCCTGCTCACCGCGGCGCTGGTGGAGCTCGGCGAGCACCCGCGGACCGCCGTGGCGCTGCTGGCCGCCGGGGTCGCGCTCGGCGCGGTGTACGTGCTGCGCGAGCGGCGGGCACCGGTCCGGCTGGTGCCCGCCGAGCTGACCGGCAACCGGGTGTTCGCCGGCTCGCTCGTCGTGCAGGTGCTGTGGGGCCTCGGGATCTCGGGCATCGTCTTCTTCACGCCGTTGCTGCACCAGGACTTCCTCGGCCTCGACCCGGTGCGGGCCGGGCTGCCGCTGGCGCTGGTCGCGGTCGCGGTGGTGGCCGCGACGCCGCTGGTCCCGGCGGCGGTCGCCCGGCACGGTCCACATCGGACGGTCGCCGCCGGGCTCGGCGTGGTCGCGGCCGGGCTGCTCGCGCTCGCCGTGGTCGACCACGTCCCGGCGGTGTTCCCGCGGATCCCCGGGCTGGTGCTGATCGGCGCCGGTTCCGCGTTCACGACGCCGCTGACCTCGCACGCACTGGACGTCGTGGCCGAACGGCAGGCGGGCACGGCGTCCGGGCTGCTCACGGCGTCCCGCGAGCTTTCGAGCGCGCTGGGGGTCGCGGTGATCGGGGCCGTCCTGACGGCAGTGCGGACGGTGCGGCTCGACGCCGGTGCCACGCCGGGACCGGCGCTGGCCGCGGGCTACACCGCGGGGCTGCTCGTCGCGGCCGGGTTGACGCTCGCCGGCGCGCTGCTGGCCGTGCGCGTGTCGAGGCGGCGGTCCGCCGGGACCTCGTCGCCGCGTGACAAACGGGCGGTGCCGTAATCCGTGTGCCGGTGAGTGTCGCAATTCGCTTGATTGACAACCGCCCGCGCGCAGCTATTCACTGCGCCGGTAAACGCTCTCTGCGAGGTGCCATGGAAACCATTTCCCCGCCGGTTCCCGTGACCGGGGCCGAATCGACGGCCTCACTGGCGAGCCTGCTCGGCCAGTGGGCGCGGGTGCTCGGCGACGAGGTCGCGCTGACCCACGTCGACCACCGCGCTCACGCCGACGGGCGGGCGGTCACGCTGACCTGGCGCGAACTCGACGACCGGGTCGGCACGGTCGCCGCGCGGTTGAGCGGAATCGCGGCGCCGGGCGAGCGCGCGGCGGTGCTGGCCGGGCAGTCCGTCGACTACGTCGTCGCGTTCCTCGGCGCGATCCGGGCGGGGCTGATCGCCGTGCCGCTGTTCGCCCCCGGCCTGCCCGGGCACGCGGGCCGGCTGGCCGCGGCGCTCGCCGACTGCGCGCCAGGTGTCGTGCTCACCACGACCGGGGACATCGACGCGGTCCACGCCTTCCTCGCCGATTCGGCCATCGGGCCGGACGTCGTCGCCGTCGATGCCCTGGCCCCGGCCGAACCCCGGGACTGGCCGGCACCGGATCCCGACGCGACGGCGTACCTGCAGTACACGTCCGGATCCACCCGCACGCCCGCCGGTGTGGTGCTGACGCACCGCAACGTGCTCGCCAACGCGCGTCAGGCGTGCACCGCCTACGGCGCCGAAAGCCGGACCACCTCGACGGTCAGCTGGCTGCCGCTCTTCCACGACATGGGCCTGATCCTCGGCATCGGCGCGCCGATGGCCGGCGGCCTCGCGTCGGTGCTGATGGACCCGCTGGCGTTCCTCGAACGGCCGTCACGCTGGCTGCGCGCCCTCTCGGCGAGTCCCGGCGCGATCAGCGCGGCGCCCAACTTCGCCTACGCCTACTGCGCTTCCCGGGTGTCCGAAGCGGACAAGAGCTACCTGGAGCTGAGCCGGGTCGTCTCGCTCATCAACGGCAGCGAACCGGTGCTGCCGGCCACGATCGCGAAGTTCCAGGACGCCTTCGCCGGGTGCGGGCTGCGGCCGGAGGTGCACCGGTCCTCCTACGGCCTGGCCGAGGCCACCGTGCTGGTTTCCGTGTCCGAAGCCGGGAAACCGGCCCGGCAGGTGACGTTCGACCGCGACCGCCTCGCCGCCGGGTTCGCGGTGCCCGCCGCGTCTGGGTCGACGCTCGTTTCGTGCGGCCGGCCCGCCGGGCAACGGGTGCGGATCGTCGATCCCGGCACCGGCGAACCGGCTGCGCCGGGCGAGGTCGGTGAGATCCGGGTCAGCGGCCCGAACGTCGGCCGGGGCTATTGGGGTCGCGACTCGTCGGCGACGTTCGGGCTGCCGCCGCTGGACCCGGACACCGGCGAAGGGTGGCTGGCGACCGGCGATCTCGGCGTCGTCTTCGAGGGCGAGCTGTACGTCACCGGGCGGCTGAAGGACCTGGTCGTCGTCGATGGGCGCAACCACTACCCGCAGGACATCGAGCAGACGGCCGAGGAGCACGCCGGCGTCCGGCCGCACTCGGCCGGGGCCTTCGCGATCGGTACCGACGAGGGGGAAGCCGCCGTGATCGTGGTGGAACTCGCGAAGAACTCCGAAGTCGACGTCGCCGGGCTGACAGCCGCGCTGCGGGCGGCGGTGTCGGCCGGACACGGCCTGGGCCTGCACGACGTCGTGGTCCTCCCGCCCGGCGAGGTGCCGCGGACGTCCAGCGGCAAGATCAGCCGGGCGCGCTGCCGGAAGTCCTACCTGGACGGTTCGCTGACCGGGCGGCGGCTCGGATGACGACGTCCGGCGCGGTGCGCGCGTGGCTGCTCGCCCGGCTCGGTCCGGTGGACCCCGACCGGCCCTTGCACGAAACGGGACTGTCCTCACGGGACGCGACGGCCCTCGCGGCCGATCTCGGCGAGTTCGCCGGGCGGCCGCTGGACGTCACCCTCGTTTGGCAGTACCCGACGGTGAACGCGCTGGCCGAGTACTTGTCCACAGAGGACACAACGGCGGTTTCCCGGACGACGCCGGTGGAAGAGGAGCCGATCGCGATCGTCGGCCTCGGCTGCCGGCTGCCGGGCGGGATCGACTCGCCGGAAGCGTTCTGGAAGTTCCTCGACACGGGGAGCGACGGCGTCGGCGACGTCCCGGAAGGACGGTGGGAGACGTTCGCGCCGGCCGGCGAGCTGGCGGGGCTGCCGCTGCGAGGCGGGTTCCTCGACGACGTCGCCGGGTTCGACGCGGAGTTCTTCGGCATCACGCCGCGGGAGGCCGAGGCAATGGACCCGCAGCAGCGGATCCTCCTGGAGGTCGCCTGGGCGGCGCTGGAGCACGCCGGGATCCCGCCGTCGGGGCTGCGCGGCAGCCGGACCGGGGTGTTCGTCGGGCTGTCGGCCACCGAGTACGGCTCGCTGACGATGACCGACGTCGCCGGCGTCGACGTCTGGTCGGGAACCGGGGCGGCGGCGAGCATCGCGGCGAACCGGCTGTCGTACCTGCTGGACCTGCGCGGACCGAGCCTGACGCTGGACACGGCGTGCTCGTCGTCGCTGGTCGCGGTGCACCAGGCGATGCAGAGCCTCCGGCGCGGCGAGAGCGAGCTCGCGCTGGTGGCCGGGGTGAACGTGCTGCTGTCGCCGGGCATCACCGCGGGCTTCCAGCGCGCCGGGGTACTGGCCGCGGACGGCCACTGCAAGCCGTTCGCCGCGGCCGCCGACGGCATCGCCCGCGGCGAGGGCTGCGGAGTGGTCGTGCTGAAGCCGCTGCGGGCGGCCCGCGGCGACCGGATCCTGGCGGTCCTGCGGGGCAGTGCGGTGAACTCCGACGGCCGGTCCAACGGCTTGACCGCCCCCAATCCTTTGGCCCAGGCGGACCTGCTGCGTTCGGCTTACGCTTCCGCGGGGGTGGATCCGTCCTCTGTGGACTACGTGGAGGCGCACGGAACGGGCACGCCGCTGGGGGACCCGTTGGAGGCGGGCGCGCTGTCGGCGGTGCTCGGGCGCCCGGCCGACCGGCCGTTGCTGCTGGGATCGGTGAAGAGCAACCTGGGCCACCTCGAAGGGGCCGCGGGCATCGCGGGATTGCTGAAGGTGGTGCTCGCGATGACGCATCGGCGGGTGCCGCCGAGTCTGGGGTTCCGCGAGCCGAACCCGCACATCGATTTCTCGGGGCTGCGGGTGGTGACGTCGCCGACGGAGTGGCCACGCTATTCGGGCACGGCCCGGGCGGGGGTGTCGGCGTTCGGCTTCGGCGGGACGAACGCGCACGTCGTGGTCGAGGAATGGCCGGCGGCGGCGTTCCCGGTGCGGGTACCTCCGGAGATCGCGGGGCCGGCGGTGTTCGCGCTGTCGGCCCGGTCGGACGAGGTGCTGCGGGCGCGGGCGGGGGAGCTGGCGGAGTGGCTCGAGGGTGCTGCGGCGGTACCGCTGGCTGCGGTGGCCTCGACGCTGGCGCATCGGCGGGAGCACTTGCCGGTCCGGGGTGCGGTGGTGGGGGAGAGCCGCGCCGAGGTGGTGGCGGGGCTGCGGGAGCTGGCCGCGGGCCGGGGCTCGGTGGGCGGTCTGCCGCAGCTTGTCGTGAGTGAGAAACAGTGTTCTAACCCTGTTCCTCACTCACGACCCCCGGGTGTGGTGTTCGTCTTCTCCGGCTACGGCTCCCAATGGGACGGCATGGGCCGCGCCTTCCTCCGCACCGAACCCGCCTTCCAGGCCGAAGTCGAAGCGCTCGATCCCGTGTTCCGCGCCGAACTCGGCTCCTCCCTTCGCGACCTCCTCGAAGGCGAACCCGGCGACCTGGCCACCACCCAGCTCGCCCTCTTCGGCATGCAACTCGCCCTCGCCGGGCTGTGGCGCGCCCACGGGGTCACGCCGGCCGCCGTGGTCGGGCACTCCATGGGGGAGGTTGCCGCGGCCGTGGTCGCCGGGGCGCTCGACCCCGCCGATGGCCTGCGCGTCATGGCCACCCGCGCGCGGCTGCTCGCCGAGCTCGACCAGGGTGGCGAAGGCGCCATGGCCGTCGTCGAACTGTCTCCTCGGGAACTCACCCGGTTCCCCGAGGTCACCGTCGCCGTCTACGCCTCTCCCACCCAGTGCACCGTCAGCGGCGCCGCCGACCAGGTCGACGCCCTCGTCGAGCACGCCGAACGCCTGGGCCGGCTCGCCCGGCGGCTCCCCGTCGGCGGTGCCGGGCACTCCGCCGCCGTCGATGCCGTGCTCGGCCGGTTCCGCGTCGAGATCCAGCCGCGTGACCCCCGGATTCCCTGCTACACCACGGTTCTGGACGATCCACGTGAGACACCGGCTTTCGACGTCGGGTACTGGGCCGCGAACCTGCGCCGTCCGGTGCGGTTCAGCCAGGCCCTCGCCGCCGCGGCCGAAGACGGGCACACCGTCTTCGTCGAAGTCTCCCCGCACCCCGTCGCCCTCGCCGCCGTCGAACAGACCACGGGCGAACCAGCGCTGCCCTCCGCGAGCCGGAAGGCCGACGAACGGACGGCGTTCCTGACCAGCCTCGCCCGGCTCCACGTGACCGGCCGCCCCGGCGCGCTGGCCGCCCGTCCCCGGACGGCACACGTCGACCTGCCCGGCCCCGTCTGGCGCCACCGGCGGTTCTGGCCGAACCGCCGGACCCGGACCGACGGCGGCCACCCGCTCCTGGGCGTCCACATCGAACACCCGGACGGCGACCTGTGGCGGGGTGACGTCGGCACCGAAGCGCTGCCGTGGCTGGCCGACCACACCGTGCGCGGGAAGCCGGTGTTCCCCGCGACCGGCTTCCTCGAACTGGCACTCGCCGCCGCGCCGGGCCGCCGCGTCCGGGACCTCGAACTCCGCGAAGTCCTCGAACTCGGCGAACACACCGAGGTGACGACCGGCCTGACCGGCACCGAGTTCGGCGTCCACGCCAAGACCCGAGGTGACTGGGTCCGCCACGCCACCGCGCGGATCGAGCCCGGCGGCAGTCCGTCGGCGCCGTTCGGCGAGGTCACCGGCGAGCCCCTGGACCTCTACCGCGTCCTGGCCGAGCTGGGCCAGGACTACGGCCCGGCCTTCCGCGGCCTCCGCAACGTCGTGGCCGGCGACGGGAAAGCGTCCGCCTCGATCGTCCAGCCCGACGATCACCCCGCCTACCGGCTGCACCCCGCGCTCGCCGACGCCTGTCTGCACGCGCTCGCCGCCGCCGTCGGGGACGCCGACGCCCTCTACCTGCCGCTCACCATCGGCGAGGTGGTCCTGGCCGGGGAGCCCCGCCGCGGGGTGCGCGTGGACGCCGTCCTCACCTCGCGGGACCCGTCCGGGGACGGGCTGCTCGGCAGCGTTCAGCTCGTCGACGCCGACGACGTCGTCCTGGTGGAATTCCGCGACGTCTACTGCCGCCGCTACCGGGACGCGGCGCTGGACCGGCTGCTGTACGAGGCCGCGTGGCAGGAGGCGGACCTCCCCGCCGCGCCGGAACGGCCGGAGCGCTGGATCGAGCTCACCGAAGACACCCTCAAGGACCAGCTGCCGGAAAACCCGACCGCGGTGCTCGTCCACCTCGGCAGCCACGACAACCCCGATCCGGACCGGGCCGGGAACCTCGTCGGGACGCTGTCCGAGGTCGTCGCCGAGCTGGCCGAACTGCCCGAGCCGCCCAGGTTGTGGCTGGTCACGGCCGGGGCGCACAGCGTCGAACCCGGCGAGCGCGGCGATCCCGACCTGGCCGCGTTGCGCGGGTTCGTCCGCGTGCTCGCCTTCGAACACCCCGAACTCCGCGTCAGCGTGGTCGACTTCGACGCCGGACCGGACCCGGCCCGGCTGTGGGTCGGGCAGCTGCGCGACGAGGTCCGCGCGGACGGCCCCGACGACGAAGTCGCCTGGCGCGAAGGCGTCCGGTACGTGCGGCGGCTGGTCCGCCCCGAGCCGGGCGCCCCGGTGCGCGAGCCGGTCCGCGACGGCGCCTACGTCATCACCGGCGGGCTCGGCGGGCTCGGCCTCGTCGCGGCGAAGTGGCTGGCCGAGCGCGGTGCGACGCGGGTGGTGCTCAACAGCCGGCGCGCCACCCCCGCGCCGGACCTGGGGATCGACGTCCGCGTCGTGGCCGGCGACGTCGCCGGGCCCGGCACGGCCGAAGCGCTGGTCGCGGCGGCCGTCGACGGTGGCGTGCCGCTGCGCGGGGTGCTGCACGCCGCCGGGGTCCTCGCCGACGGGGCCGCGATCAGCCTGGACGCGGGCGCGCTCGACGCCGTCTGGCGGCCGAAGGCACTCGGCGCGTGGCGGCTGCACGAGGCGACCGCCGGGCACGACCTCGACTGGTGGCTCGTGTACTCGTCGGCCGCCGCGTTGTTCGGCTCGCCCGGTCAGGCCGCGTACGCCACCGCCAACGCCTGGGCCGACGCCCTGGTCGCGTGGCGGCGGGCCCAGGGCCTCCCGGCGGCGACGATCGGGTGGGGTGCCTGGGGTGAGGCCGGCGCCGCGGCCGGGTCGCGCAACCCGGTGCTCGAGCCGCTCGGCACCGAGGAAGCGCTGTCCGCGCTGGACGCCGTCCTCGCGCGCGACCGCCAGGCGACCGGCATCGCCCGCCTCGACGCCGAAACGGTGCTGGACCTGTTCCCGCGCCTCGCCGAACGGCCGTTCTTCGGCCTGTTCGCGCCGCGCCCCGGACCGTCCACCTGGGACGGATTGGACACGCTGCGGAAGGCTTCGCCGGAAACCGCCCGGAAGGCGATCGCCGACCACCTGGCCGGGCTCGTCGCGGGCGTCCTGGGCTACCCCGACGTCGAACGGGACGTGCCGCTCACCCGGCTCGGCCTCGACTCGCTGTCGGCGATGCGCGCCCGGGGCGCGGTCGAACGCGACTTCGGGCTGCCGCTGCCGATCCCGCTGCTCCTGCGCGGCGCCAGCCTGGCCGAGCTCGCCGCGCACCTCGCCGAACAGGCCGGCTTCGGACCGGCCCGAGCCGAGCCGGTCACCGCCGGGCCGCGCGACCCCGCCGAGCGGTGGGTGGCCCGGCACTGGCGGGCCGAGCTGGGCGGGGCGGAACCCGGGGTGCACGACGACTTCTTCGCCGTCGGCGGCGATCCCGAACGCGCGCGCCGGTTGCGAGCGGTCTTCGCGGAGCAGCTCGGCGCGGTGCCACCGGTGGAGCGGCTGTTCGCCACGCCGACCGTCGCCGCGCAGGCGGACCTGCTGCGCGCGGAGCTCGAAGGCCACGGCGGCGGCCCGGTGCGGCTGCTGCGCGACGGCGTCGCCGAGCCGCTGTTCCTGTTCCACCCGGCCGGCGGCCCGACGAGCGTGTACCGCGAGCTCGTCCGGCTGCTGCCGGAGGGGCACCCGGTGTACGGGCTGGAACGGATCGACGACGAGGACACCGTCGAGGCCAAGGCCGCGTGCTACGCCGAGCTGATCCGCGAGATCCAGCCGCGGGGCCCGTACCGGCTGGGCGGCTGGTCGTTCGGCGGCTGCCTCGCCTACGAGACGGCCCGGCGGCTCGACGGGCCGGTCGACGTCGTGGTCCTGATCGATTCGATCCTGCCGCTGCCGGCGGCCGGGAAGCCGGCGGACCTGCTGCTGGACCGCTTCGACCGGTTCGCCGAGCACATCTGGCGGACCTACGGCGTCCCGTTCGCGATCCCGCGCGCCGAACTGGCCACTTTGGACGAAGACACGCAGATCCGCCGGGTGATGCAACGCCTCGCCGAACAGGTCCCGGACCTGGGCGCCGGCGTCCTGCGCCACCAGTACGAGTCCTATGTGGACGCCCGAGTCGCGGAACGGTACGCGCCGGAGCGGTACGACGGCCGGGTGTTGCTGCTGCGGGCCCAGGACCCGCACCCGCTGACGACCACTTTGGACCCGCGGTACCTGCGCACGGACGACACCCTGGGCTGGGACGCGTACTGCGCGGACCTCGAAGTCGTCCGGGTGCCGGGCGACCACGTCTCGATGATCGACCCGCCGCACGTGGCGGCGGTGGCCGCGGCGCTCGCGGCCCGGCTCGGAGCAGGGGTGCGGTGATGGACGAACTGATGCCGACCACGGCGTTCCGGATCGCCGATCTCGAGGCGCGCCAGGACGAAGCCGTCCGGATCGCCGAGAAGCGGGCCGTCGACCGCCAGCACGCCAAGGGCAAGCTCACCGCGCGCGAACGGATCGGGCTGCTGCTCGACCCCGGCTCGTTCGTCGAGCTGGACCAGTTCGCGCGGCACCGGTGCGCGGAGTTCGGCATGGACGCCAACCGGCCCTACGGCGACGGCGTCGTCACCGGGCACGGGACGGTCGACGGGCGGCAGGTCTGCGTCTTCTCCCAGGACTTCACCGTCTTCGGCGGCAGCATGGGCGAAGTCTCCGGCGAGAAGGTCCTCAAGGTGATGGACCTGGCCATGTCGCTCGGCTGCCCGGTCGTCGGGATCAACGACTCCGGCGGCGCGCGCATCCAGGAGGGCGTCGTTTCGCTGGCCTACTACGCGGAGCTGGGGCGGCGCAACGCCCACGCGTCCGGGGTCATCCCGCAGATCTCGATGATCATGGGCCCGTGCGCGGGCGGGGCCGTCTACGCGCCGGCCATCACCGACTTCACCGTGATGGTCGACGAAACCTCGCACATGTTCGTCACCGGCCCGGACGTCGTGCACGCGGTGACGGGTGAGCGCGTCACCGCGCAGGAGCTGGGCGGCGCGGCGGTGCAGAGCGAGGTCGCGGGCAACGCCCACCACCGGGCCGCCGACGAGCGGGACGCGATCGAGTGGGTGCAGACCCTGCTCGGCTACCTGCCCGCGAACAACCTCGACCCGGCGCCGGAGTACGCCGACGACACCAGCACGGTCGTCACCCCCGCCGACCTGGAGCTGGACCGGCTGGTGCCCGACTCGCCGAACCAGACCTACGACATGGCCGAGCTGATCGTCCGGCTCGTCGACGACGGCGAGTTTTCCGAAGTCCACAGCGCCTTCGCGCCCAACATGATCTGCGCGTTCGCCCGCGTCCAGGGCCGCACCGTCGGTGTCGTCGCGAACCAGCCGCGGCACCAGGCCGGCGTGCTCGACATCGACGCCTCCGAGAAGGCCGCGCGGTTCGTGCGCTTCTGCGACGCTTTCTCGATCCCGTTGCTCACCCTCGCCGACGTCCCCGGCTACCTGCCGGGCAGCGACCAGGAACGCGGCGGCATCATCCGCCGGGGCGCCAAGCTGATCTACGCCTACTCCGAGGCCACCGTGCCGAAGGTGACGGTGGTGGTCCGCAAGGCCTACGGCGGCGGCTACGCGGTGATGGGCTCCAAGCACCTCGGCGCCGACGTCACCCTCGCGTGGCCCACCGCGGAGATCGCGGTGATGGGCGCGGAGGGCGCGGTGCAGGTGCTCTACCGCCGTGAGCTGGCCGAGCTGCCGCCGGAGCGGCGGGCCGCGGCGCGAAGACGGCTCACCGAGGAGTACCGCAAGCGCCACACCGGCCCGTACCTGGCCGCCGAACGCGGCTACGTCGACCAGGTCGTGACGCCGTCGCAGACCCGGCTGCAGGTCGCGCGCGCCCTGAAGACCCTGCGGACCAAACGGCAGACCCTGCCGGCCAAGAAGCACGGAAACATCCCCCTGTGAAGGAGACTTCGATGAGAGCCGCCTTGCTGATGCTGGCCGTCGTGGTCCTGGTCGCCGGCGGCGTCACGGCCGCCCAGGCGAGCCCCGTCGTGGCCGACGACGGCGCGAAAGTCGTCCAGGAGACCTGGCTCGACGCCCGGACGGTGGACCTGAAGATCGATTCCCCGGCGCTGGGCACCACCGGGATGGTCCGGTTGATCGTGCCCTCCGGCTGGGCCGCGCAGCCCACGCGCACCTGGCCGGTGCTGTTCCTGCTGCACGGCTGCTGCGAGCCGGTCGACTACCAGTCGTGGGACCAGTTCACCGACGTGAAGACGTTCACGGCCACCAAGGACGCGCTCGTCGTGATGCCGACCGACGGCCCGGCCGGGATGTACACGAAGTGGTGGAACTTCGGGCTGTCGAGCAAACCCGACTGGGACACGTTCCACACCGCGGAAGTCCGCCAGATCGTCGAACGCGGCTACCACGGCGGCACCCGCCGGGCGATCGCCGGCCTGTCGATCGGCGGGTACGGCGCGCTGGCCTACGCCTTCCAGCACAAGGGGATGTTCGCCGCGGCGGCGTCGTACTCCGGCGTGCCGAACACGCTCTACCCGGGCATCCCGGTCTGGATCATCGGCATCCTCGCCCGCGCCGGGATCTTCAACTACCTGAACCTGTGGGGCGACTCCTTCGGGATGCAGCCGATCTGGTCGTCGCACAACCCGTACGACCACGTCCAGGACCTGCGCGGCACGGCGCTCTACCTCTCCTGCGGCAACGGGCAGACCGGGCCGCTCGACCCGCCCGGGCAGTCCGATGTGCTCGAACCGTCGGCGTTGCTGTCTTCGCAGAGCTTCACCGACAAGCTGCGGCAGAACGGCATCCCGGCGACGGTCGACTACTACGGGCCGGGCACGCACAGCTGGCCGTACTGGCAGCGGGCCCTGCACAACTCGTGGCCGGTCCTGGCCGGCGCGCTCGGACTCCCCGCCTGAGCCTTCCTTTGCACGATAGAGCCCTTTCCCCGATGGAGGTTGTGGTGAAGTCTGTCCTCTTGCGACGCGCGCTGTCCGCGCTCCTGGGCGTCTCCCTGGCGGCGCTGGGCGTCGTGGCCGCGAGCCCGCCCGCCGGCGCCGTCGCGGCGCCGATCCTGCCCGGCCCGTTCGACGACTCGTTCTACACCCCGCCGTCGCCGCTGCCGGCCGGGAAACCCGGTGACGTCCTGCGCTGGCGCCCGTCGGTGCCACTGCTGAACGCGGCCAACGCCGACGCCTGGCAGGTCATGTACCTCTCGACCGACGCCCGCGGCCTGCCGGACGCGGTGACCGGCACGATCCTGGTGCCGAAGGGCAAGGACCCGGCGGCCGCGCCGATCGTCGGGTACGCCGTCGGCACGCAGGGTCCGGCGTTCAAGTGCACGGCGTCCAAGGCGATGGAACGCGGCACGCTCTACGACCAGCCGGCCATCAACGACTCCTTGTCCAGCGGGTTCGCCGTCGCGGTGACCGACTACGAAGGCTATTCGCCGACGACCACGCCGACCTACATCACGGGTCAGTCCGAGGGACCGGCCGTGATCGACTCGGTGCGCGCGGCGCAGAACCTCCCGGCCGCGAAGCTCGCCAAGACCGCGAAGGTGATCTTCCAGGGGTACTCGCAGGGCGGCGGCGGATCGATGTGGGCGGGGGAGAAGGCACCCTCGTACGCGCCGGAGCTGAACGTCGTCGGCGTCGTCGCGGGCGGCGTGCCGGCCGACCTGACGGAAGTCGCGAAAGGACTCGACGGGTACATCGGCTTCGGTTTCCTGGCGTTCGCCGCGGTCGGGCTCGACGCCGCGTACCCGGACCGAAGCTCGATTCCTTCCTCAACGACACCGGGCGGCAACAGTTGAACGACGCCAAGAAGAACGCGTGCGTCGCGGAACTGCTGCTGAACTACTCGTTCAAGAAGATCAGCGACTACACGACGTCGAACCCGCTGGGCACGCCGCAGTGGCAGGCGCGGCTGGCGCAGAACAAGCTGGGCGCGAACCCGCCGCGGGTGCCGGTGTTCCAGTACCACGCGAGCACCGACGAGATCGTCAACACGCCGCAGGCCGACGCCCTGCACCGGGCGTACTGCGCGGCCGGGGTGCGGGAGCAGTGGCAGACCTACATCTCCGACCACGCCACCGGGATCCTGGCCGGGAACGGGGATGCCCACCAGTGGATCGTCAAGCGGTTCGCCGGTGAGCAGGCCCCGTCCAACTGCTGAGCGTCAGAGCTTGCCCGCGGCGAAGGCGGCGGCGTCGGAGGCGTCGCCGCCATAGCTCAAGTGGGCCAGGAAGTTCGCGCCGCCGGGCTGGCAGATCGGGTCGCCGTCGGCGCAGTAGTCCTTGGTGCGGCTCTGGTACGGCCCGGTCACCTCGCGGCCGATGGCGCGGATCGGGTTGCCGAACAGCAGGACGGCCGCGACCCGCGGGGCCAGCTCCGCCGGGATGGTGGCGACGATCGGGCCGCCGACGACCGCGCCGTCGCTGCTGATGCCGAGGGAGTTGTCGACGACGTTGGCGCCCTGGGAGTAGCCGACCAGGACGAACCGCTGCTGCGGACAGGCCGCGGCCTGCGCCTTGACGTGGTTCACCAGGTCGGTGTTGCCCTTCTGCACCGACGCGGGCTCGCCGAGGTCGGCCGGGTAGTCGACCCGGTAGCCGCTCACCGAACGCGGCCGCACCTGGTTCTGCACGGCCTGGTAAACGGGGTCGCCGACGATGAAGCCGAGCGTGCCGGGTTCGAACGTGCCGCGGGCGACCGGCACGTCGACGTCGGTGCACGGCGCGGCCGACGCCGTGGGGGCGGTGGCGACGGCGAGCCCGGCGGTGGCGAGGCCGGCCGCGACGACGGAGGAAAGCAAGCGAATCATGGCTGATCCCACTTCTGCTGGGGAACCGGAATGTCCGCAAACGCTTTCTCGAAATGCGCCCGAAAGCAAGGGAATCTTCGATCAGCCGGCCGGAATTGTCCGGCCGGTGACAATCAGTCCGATGTGGACACTCAGCTGACGGCGTCGACGCGGTCCAGCAAAGCGGGGTCGAGGCCGCGCAGGGCGGCCATCACGAACCCGGTGGCCAGCTCGCCGGCCGCGATCGGGTCGACGCCGGGGGAGTGGGAGACGTGCATCGCGGCCCGGCCGACCAGGCCGACCATCATCGCGGCCAGCAGGTCCGCGCCCGGCCCGGGCGTGCGGCCGTGCGCGAGCAGGTGCTCCCGCACGCGGTCGACGACGTGCGTGGTGACCGTGTCGGCCAGCGCCCGGCGCTCGTTCGACATCTCGTCGACGGCGGAGTCGAACAGCATCCGGAAGCTGTCCGGGTGGGCACCGGCGTAGCGGAACATGGCCATCACGGCGAGCCGGACGCGGTCTTCGAGAGGGCTCGCGCTCGCGGTTTCGTAGGCGGTGAGGACCCAGTTCCGCAGTACGGCGACCTCCCGGCTCACGGTGGCGCGGAAAAGCGCCGCTTTGTCCCCGAAATGCGCGTACAGCGTCGGTTTGGTGGAGTCGGCGCGGGCGGCGATCAGGTCCATCGTGGCCTGCGCGTACCCGCGTTCGGCGAACACCGCGCGGGCGGCGTCGAGCAGCTCGCCGTCGGTGGGTCGGGAGGCCGGGCTCCGGCGCGTGCTGGATCGATCAGGGGACCGCGGCCTGCTCATGGAGGTGTACTCTACGGTCTCGCTGCTTTACCGCTCGGTAAAGCTGACCCGCCCCGCGAAGGGAGCCCGGTGTCCGGCGACCAAGCTCGGCAGCAAGTCCCGGTGGTGCACGAGGTTTCCGGACGCGCGGAGCTCGCCGCGCTCATGCGCCCGGCGATCCCGTCGCTGGTGGAGTGGATCGTCCGGGAGGTGTGGCAGGCCGTCCCGGTGTACGCCGGGCACGGCCGCGTGACCCGCCACGGCGTCGAGTGCGCGGTGGTCCTGTTCGTCGACCTGGTCGAGGACCCGCTGGCGCCGCGGGACCGGCTGTACGAGACGTGCCGCCGGCTCGGCGCGGGCGAGGCGTACGAGGGCCGGACCCTGGACGACCTGCAGACGGCGTACCGCATCGGCACCCGCGCCGGCTGGCGCTGGATCATGCGCCTGGGCCGCCGGCAACGGCTGTCGTCGGCGGTGATGGCGCGCTTGGCGGAGATGTTGTTCGGCTACGCGGACGAACTGGCGCGGATGTCGGTCCGCGGGCACCGCGAGGCGGAGGCGGAGCTCGGTGGCACGCGGGCGAGCCTGCGCCGTCGCCTGCTGCGCCTGGTCACCGGTCCGGTCGCGCCGACCGACGCGGTCGTGGCCGAGCTCGCGACGGCGGCCGGCTGGCCGGTGCCCGCCGAGGTGGCCGCCGTGGTCCTCGAAGCACCGGTGGAACCGTGCTGGGGACCCGAGGTCCTGGCCGACCTCGAACCGCCGCACCCCTGTCTGGTGGTGCCGGCGCCGGTGGACGAGCGGTTGCTCGCCGCCCTCGGCGTCCGGGCCGCGGTGGGACCGCCGGTCCCGCCGTCGGCATCGGCGCAGTCCCTGCGCTGGGCGCGGACGACGCTGCGGCTGGTGGGCGAGGGCGCGCTTCCGGAAGCCCCGGTGACGTGGTGCGCGAAGCACCTGACGGCGCTGTGGCTGCTCTGCGACCCGGCCCTGGCGGACCAGGTGGCCCGCCAGGAACTGGCCCCGCTGGCGCGGTTCCCGGACCGCACGCGCCGCCGGTTGAGCGAAACCCTGCTGTCGTGGCTGGAAAACGGCGGGAACTCGGAGAAGATCGCGGTGGACTTGTCGGTCCACCCGCAGACGGTCCGGTACCGCGTGCGCCAGCTGAGAGAGGCGTTCGGCGAGCGGCTGGAGGATGCCGAGGCGCGGTTCGCGATGCAAGCGGCCTTGCGTGCCTCGGCCCTCCGGTCTCCGGGTGACCTCAGTTCTTCACCAGGGCGGTGACGGCTTCGGCGAGCGGCGTCGTCGGCCGGCCGATCAGGCGGCGCAGGTCGCCGGAGTCCGACGTCAGCTCGCCTTCGGCGATGCCGCGGTCAGCATCGGCCAGCATGGCCGCGACCGGCTCGGGCAGCCCGGCGCCGACGAGCACCTTGCGGTACTGCTCGCCGGGCAGGTCCTGGTAGGTGACCGGCTTGCCGGCGGCGGCCGTCACGGCGGCGGCGAGGTCGGCGTAGCTCCACGGCTCGTCGCCGGCCAGCTCGTACACCTTGCCCTCGTGGCCTTCGCCGGTCAGGACCTCGACGGCCGCCTCCGCGAAGTCGATCCGCGGGACGCCGCCGAGCTTGCCCTCGCCGGCGCTGCCCACGAAGGACCCGACGGCGAGCGCCTGGGCGATCGTCTGCGCGTAGTTCTCGGTGTACCAGCCGTTGCGCAGGAAGGTGAACGGCACGCCCGACGCGCGGATGGCCTCCTCGGTGGCCTTGTGGTCGGGCGCGACGAACAGCTTCGTCGTGTCGGCGGCCAGGACGCTCGTGTAGGCGAGGTGGCCGACCCCGGCCTCGCGTGCGGCCGTGATGACGGCTTCGTGCTGGGCGAGCCGCTGCCCGGGCGTGCTGCTGGAGATGAGCAGCACCTTGTCCGCGCCGGCGAGGGCCGCGGCGAGGCTCGCCGGGTCGTCGTAGTCGGCCCGCCGCACCTGCACCCCGCGCGCGGCGAACTCGGCGGCCTTCCCGGGATCGCGCACGGCGGCGGCGACCTCGGCGGGCGCGACCTTCTTCAGCAGGCCTTCCACGACCAGGCGGCCGAGCTGGCCGGTGGCACCGGTGACCACGATCATCTGCTGCTCCTCGCTCTCGGATTGCTTACCGTCAGAGTGTACTAACTTTTCGAAAGTGCAAACTGTTGGTGAGTATCCTCACCTGGGCTTGTGCGGCGGGCGCGGTACCGTTGACCCCATGAGCGAGTGGCTGGACGAGCACGGGCAGGTGGTGTTCGACGTGTTCGCCCAGGCGTGCACGTCCCGGGCGACGCTCGAGCACATCACGGGCCGGTGGGGGATCCTGGCGATGGCCGCCCTCCACGACGGCACGCTCCGGTTCAACGCCCTGAGGCGGCGGGTGTCCGGGGTGAGCGAGAAGATGCTGGCCCAGACCCTGCAGGCCCTGGAGCGCGACGGGTTCGTCCACCGCGAGGCCCAGCCGACGATCCCGCCGAAGGTGGAGTACAGCTTGACCCCCCGCGGCCGCCGCACGGCAGCGCTGCTGCTGGCGCTGATCGAGGACGTCGAGGGCCAGATGCCCGAGGTGATGGCGGCCAATGCGGAGTACGACGCCGCCAAGCGCGAGTCGTAACGCGTTCTAGTCCATCGCGACGCCGGCCGCCGCGGTCTTGAATGAGTCATTCAGGACCCCGGGCGCCCTGAATGACTCATTCAAGACGGCTTCGGCCGTCGGCGTCGGGTGGGTCGAGGCCGGGAGCCTTGCCCAAAGTTGGAACGTGTTCTAGTTTTGGGGAGTGAAGACCGATCTGGGCCTGTCCGGCGCCGTAGTCCTGGTGACCGGGGGCGTCCGCGGGGTGGGCCGGGGTGTCACCGACGTCTTCCTCGCCCACGGCGCCCACGTCGTCACCTGCGCCCGGCGCGAGACCGCCACCGACGCCGAGTTCGTCCGGTGCGACGTCCGGGACGAAACCCAGGTCAAGACCCTCATCGACGGCATCGTCGAGCACCACGGCCGCCTCGACGTCGTCGTCAACAACGCCGGTGGTGCCCCCTTCGCCCCCGCCGCCACCGCCTCGCCGCGGCTGCACGACAAGGTCGTCCAGCTCAACCTGCTCGCCCCGCTCCTGGTCTCGCAGCACGCCAACGCCGTCATGCAACGCCAGGACGGAGGCGGCTCCATCGTGATGATCTCCAGCGTCAGCGGCACGCGCGCGTCGCCCGGGACCGCCGCCTACGGGGCCGCCAAAGCCGGGCTCGACAACCTCACCGCCAGCCTCGCCGTCGAGTGGGCGCCCAAGGTGCGGGTCAACGCCCTCGACGTCGGCATGGTGCGCACCGAACGGGCCCACCTGCACTACGGCAGTGAGGCCGCCGTCGAAGCGGTCGGGAAGACCGTGCCGCTCGGCCGGCTGGCCGAGCCCGCGGAAGTGGGCGCCTGCGCCGCTTTCCTCGCCTCCGGCCTCGCTTCCTACGTCTCCGGCGCGACCCTGCTCGTGCACGGCGGGGGAGAGGTCCCGGCGTTCCTCGCCGCGGCCGACGTCAACCAACGGGAGGATTCGTGAGCGGGTTGTGCCAGGACCGGGTGGTCGTGGTGACCGGCGCCGGCCGCGGCATCGGGCGGGCCCACGCCCTCGCCTTCGCCGCCGAGGGCGCGCCGGTCGTCGTCAACGACGTGGACGGGGACGCGACCGCGGAAGTCGTCGCCGAGATCGAAGCCCTGGGCGGGAAAGCCGTGGCCGACACCTCCGACGTCGCCGACTGGGCCGGGGCGAAGACCCTCATCGACAGCGCGCTGGCGCACTTCGGCCGCCTCGACGTGCTGGTCAACAACGCGGGGTTCGTCCGGGACCGGATGCTGGTCAACCTCGGCGAGGACGAGTGGGACGCCGTCGTCCGCGTGCACCTCAAAGGCCACTTCGCCCCACTGAGGCACGCCGCCGAACACTGGCGGGCCGAGGCGAAAGCCGGGCGCACGCCGAGCGCGCGCGTCATCAACACCAGTTCCGGCGCCGGGCTGCTGGGCAGCGTCGGCCAGGGCAACTATTCGGCGGCGAAAGCCGGTATCGCCGGGCTGACCGTCGTGGCGGCGGCCGAGCTGGCGCGCTACGGGGTGACCGTCAACGCGATCGCGCCGGCCGCGCGGACCCGGATGACCGAGGCGGTGTTCGCCACGATGGCGCGTCCGGACGAAGGCTTCGACGCGATGGCACCGGAGAACGTCTCGCCGCTGGTGGTCTGGCTCGGCAGCGAGGAGTCCGCGCACGTCACCGGCCGCGTCTTCGAGGTCGAGGGCGGCAAGGTGTCCCTCGCCCAGGCGTGGCGCCACGGGCCGGTCGTGGACAAGGGCGAGCGCTGGGACCCCGCCGAGCTCGGCCCGGTCGTGAAGGACCTGCTCGAGCGCGCGCCCGAGCCCGAACCCGTCTACGGAGCGAGCTGATGGCGATCCTCACCAAGCGCGACGGGCACGTCGAGGTCGTCACCGTCGACTTCCCGCCGGTCAACGCGCTGCCCGTGCAGGGCTGGTTCGACCTGGCCGAGACCATCCTCAAGGCCGGGAAGGACCCCGACGTCCACGTCGTGATCCTCCGCGCCGAAGGCCGCGGGTTCAACGCGGGTGTGGACATCAAGGAGATCCAGCGCAGCGAAGGGTACGACGCGCTCGTCGGCGCGAACCGGGGCTGCTACGCGGCTTTCGGCGCGGTCTACGACTGCGCGGTCCCGGTTGTCGCCGCCGTGCACGGCTTCTGCCTCGGCGGCGGCATCGGGCTGGTCGGCAACGCCGACGTCATCCTCGCTTCCGACGACGCCACCTTCGGCGTCCCCGAGGTCGAACGCGGCGCGCTCGGCGCTGCGACCCACCTGGCGCGGCTCGTGCCGCAGCACCTCATGCGCACCCTCTACTTCACCGCCCGCACCATCACCGCCGCCGAACTGCACGCGCACGGCTCGGTCTACCAGGTCGTCCCGCGCGCGGAGCTGGACGACGCCGCCCTGGCCGTCGCCCGGGACATCGCGAAGAAGGACCCACGGGTCATCCGGGCGGCCAAGGAGGCGCTGAACGGCATCGACACCCAGCAGGTGCACCGCAGCTACCGGTTCGAGCAGGGCTTCACCTTCGAGCTCAACCTGCTCGGCGCGTCCGACGAAGCCCGCGAGGAGTTCTTGAATGGCCGATAAGCGCACGACCGCCGACGAGGTGGCGGCCGAGCTGAAGGACGGCATGACGATCGGGATCGGCGGCTGGGGCTCGCGGCGCAAGCCGATGGCTCTGGTCCGCGCGATCCTCCGCACCCCGGTCAAGGACCTCACGGTCGTCTCGTACGGCGGCCCGGACGTCGGGTTGCTGTGCGCGGCGGGCAAAGTCAAGCGCGTGGTCTTCGGGTTCGTGACCCTGGACTCGATCCCGTTCGACCCGTGGTTCGGCCGCGCCCGCGAGACCGGCGCCATCGCCGTCACCGAGTACGACGAGGGCATGTTCGGCGCCGCGCTTTCGGCTGCCGCGCAACGGCTTCCGTTCTTGCCGATGCGCGCCGGCCTCGGCTCGGAGGTGATGCGCGCCAACCCGGACCTGCGCACCGTGCGCTCGCCCTACGCCGACGGCGAAGAGCTTGTGGCGGTGCCGGCGCAGCGTCTGGACGTCGCGCTCGTGCACCTCAACCGCGCCGACGTCCGCGGCAACGCCCAGTACCTCGGCCCGGACCCGTACTTCGACGACTTGTTCTGCCTGGCTGCGGACAAGCGTTTCGTGTCGGTGGAAAAGGTCGTCGACACGACCGAGCTGACGGCGGGCGGGCCGGTGCAGTCGCTGCTGCTCAACCGCGGCAGCGTGGACGGCGTCGTCGAGTCCCCGCGCGGCGCGCACTTCACCACGGCCGTGCCGGATTACGGCCGCGACGAACGGTTCCAGCGCCACTACGCGGCCTGTGCCAAGGACCTCGACGCGTGGCCGGGCTTCGCGGACCGGTTCCTCTCCGGCGACGAACCCACGTATCTGTCCGAAGTGGACAAGTTCGAGGCGGAGGTGGCATGAGCGCGACCCGGGCCGAAATCGTCGTCGTGGCGATGGCCGAGGTGTTCCGCGGCGACGGCGAGATCGTCGTCAGCCCGATGGGCCTGGTCCCGCAGCTGGGCGCCAAGCTCGCGCGGCTGACGTTCGAACCCGACCTCCTGATGTCCGACGGCGAGGCCTACCTCATGACGACCGACGGCGTGGTCGAGGGCTGGCAACCGTTCCGCAAGATGCTCGACACGATCGTCCCGCACGGGCGGCGGCACGTCGTGATGGGCGCCAACCAGATCGACCGGTACGGCAACCAGAACATCTCCGCCATCGGCGACCACGCGCGGCCGAAGAAGCAGCTCCTCGGCGTCCGCGGCGCGCCGGGCAACACGGTCAACCACCGCACCAGCTACTGGGTTCCCCGGCACTCCACGCGGGTCTTCGTGGACACAGTGGACGTCGTGTCGGGCGTCGGCTACGACAGCGCCGCCAAAGCCGGGCCGTCGGCGCAGAAGTACCACGACGTCCACCGGGTCGTCACGAACCTCGGGGTGTTCGGCTTCGGGGGTGCCGACCACGCGATGCGCGCGGTGTCGCTGCACCCCGGCGTCACCCGCGACGAGGTCACGGCGGCCACGACGTTCGAGATCGACTTCTCCGGCGTCGAGACCAGCCGCGAGCCGACCGGCGAAGAACTGCGGCTGCTCCGCGAGGTCGTGGATCCGAAGAGCTTGCGCGACAAGGAAGTCCCGGCGTGAAGACCGCGCTGACCGAGCTGGTCGGGGTCGAGCACCCGGTCGTGCAGACCGGGATGGGCTGGGTCGCCGGCCCGCGGCTCGTCTCGGCGACGGCCGAGGCGGGCGCGCTCGGCATCCTCGCGTCGGCCACGATGACCTTCGCCGAGCTGGAAGCCGCGATCACCGAAGTCAAGAAACGCACGGAAAAGCCGTTCGGCGTCAACCTGCGGGCCGACGCGGCCGACGCCGGCGACCGGGTCGACCTGCTGATCCGCGAGGGTGTCAAGGTGGCGTCGTTCGCGCTCGCCCCGCGCCGGGAGATGATCGCGAAACTGCGGGACCACGGGATCGTGGTGATCCCGTCGATCGGTGCCGCGCGGCACGCCGAGAAGGTCGCCGCCTGGGGCGCCGACGCCGTCATCGTCCAGGGCGGCGAAGGCGGCGGGCACACCGGGGGAGTGGCGACGACGCTGCTGCTGCCGTCGGTGCTGGACGCCGTCGACATCCCGGTCGTCGCCGCCGGCGGCTTCTTCGACGGCCGCGGCCTCGCCGCCGCCCTGGCCTACGGCGCCGCGGGGGTCGCGATGGGCACCCGGTTCCTGCTGAGCAAGGAGAGCACGGTCCCCGACGACGTCAAGCGCGTCTACCTCGAGCAGGGTCTCACCGGGACGGTCGTCACCCGGCGCGTCGACGGCCTGCCGCACCGGGTGCTGCGCACCGACCTCGTCGAGAAGCTCGAACGCACCGGGCGCCTGCGCGGGCTCGCGCAGGCCGCGCGCAACGCGCTGCGGTTCCGGAATATCACCGGACTGTCCCCGGTTGCCATGGTCAAAGAAGGCCTTGCGATGAAGCACGGCAACGATCTGACCTGGAGTCAGCTGGTCATGGCGGCCAACACCCCGATGCTGTTGCGGGCGGGGCTGGTCGAGGGCCGGACGGACGCGGGAGTGCTAGCGTCGGGACAGGTGGTGGGCATGATCCACGACCTGCCCACGGTGGCCGGGATCGTCGAGGGCACAGTGGCCGAGGCAGGTGAGATCCTGCGGCGACTCGGCCGGGAAACGGGAGGATGAGCGTGGCGCTCAAGGTCGGTTACAAGGCGTCGGCGGAGCAGTTCGGGCCGCGGGACCTGGTCGAGTACGCGGTGCGTGCCGAAGAGGTCGGCCTCGACTCGGTCTGGGTGTCGGACCACTTCCTGCCGTGGCGGCACGAGGGCGGCCACGCGCCGTGGGCGCTGGCGTGGATGCCGGCGGTCGCCGAGCGCACGAAGCGGGTGCAGATCGGCACGAGCGTGCTGACCCCGACGTTCCGGTACAACCCGGCCGTGATCGCCCAGGCGTTCGCGACGATGTCGCTGCTGTCGAACGGCCGCGTGATCCTCGGCGTCGGCTCCGGCGAGGCGCTGAACGAAATCGCCGTCTCCGGGCGCGAATGGCCGGAGTTCAAGGAGCGCTTCGCCCGCCTGCGCGAGTCGATCAAGCTGATCCGCGAGCTGTGGACCAGCGACAACGTGAACTTCAAGGGCGACTACTACGAGCTGGTGGACGCCAAGATCTACGACCGGCCGGAGCAGCCGGTGCCGGTGTACATCGCCGCGGGCGGCCCGGTGGTGGCCAAGTACGCGGGCCGCGCGGGCGACGGCTTCATCTGCACGTCGGGCAAGGGCATGGACCTCTACACCGAGAAGCTGATGCCCGCGGTGAAGGAAGGTGCCGAGGCGGCCGGGAAGTCCGTCGAGGACGTCGACCGGACGATCGAGATCAAGCTGTCCTACGACCGCGACCACGAGAAGGCCCTGGAGAACACCCGGTTCTGGGCGCCGCTGTCGCTGTCGGCGGAGCAGAAGCACAGCGTGTCTTCGGCCGAGGAGATGGAGCGGCTCGCCGACGAGCTGCCGATCGAGCAGGTCGCCAAGCGGTGGATCGTGGCGTCGGACCCGGACGAGGCCGTGGCGCAGATCAAGCCGTACCTGGACGCGGGCTTGAACCACCTGGTCTTCCACGGCCCGGGGCACGACCAGGAGCGCTTCCTGAGTCAGTTCTCCGAGGACGTGCTCCCGAAGCTGCGCGCCCTGGGCTGATCACAGCCGTTCGATGATGGTGACGTTGGCGGTGCCGCCGCCTTCGCACATCGTCTGCAGGCCGTACCGCCCCTCGCGGCGCTCCAGCTCGTGCAGGAGCGTCGCGAGGAGCTTCGTCCCGGTCGCCCCGATCGGGTGGCCGAGGGCGATCCCGCCGCCGTTGACGTTGACCCGCGCCGGGTCCGCGCCGGTTTCGTCCAGCCACGCCAGCACCACGCTGGCGAACGCCTCGTTGACCTCGAACAGGTCGATGTCCTCGATGGTGAGCCCCGCGCGACGCAGGGCGTGGGACGTCGCCGGGATCGGGCCGGTCAGCATCCACACCGGGTCGGCCGCGCGCACCGACAGGTGGTGGATCCGCGCTCGCGGTGTCAGGCCGTGCTCCTTCACGAACGCTTCCGACGCCAGCAGTGCGGCGCTCGCGCCGTCGGAGATCTGGCTGGCCACCGCCGCCGTCAGGCGCGACCCCTCGCTCAGCGGCTTCAACCCGCGCATCCGCTCCAGTGACGTGTCCCGGCGCGGCCCCTCGTCGTGCCGGAAGCCGTCCACCTCCGCGACTTCCGCGTCGAACCGGCCGGCATCGATCGCGGCCAGGGCCCGCTGGTGGCTGCGGAACGCGTACTCCTCCATGGCCTCCCGGCCGATGTCCCAGTGCTCGGCGATCATGTCGGCGCTGCGGAACTGCGACACCTCGACGCTGCCGTAGCGCTCCTGCCAGCCCTTCGAACCGGAGAACGGGTCGTCGAATCCGTACTCCCGCCCGGCCAGCATCGCCGCGCTGATCGGGATGCGGCTCATGTTCTGCACACCCCCGGCCAGGACGAGGTCCTGCGTGCCGGACATGACGGCCTGCGCCGCGAAGTGCACCGCCTGCTGGCTCGACCCGCACTGCCGGTCGACCGTCACCCCGGGCACGTGGTCGGGGTAGCCGGCCGCGAGCCACGCGGTGCGCGCGATGTTGCCCGACTGCGGGCCCAGGGTGTCGGTGCAGCCGAGGATGACGTCGTCGACGAGGTCCGGGTCGACGCCGGCGCGTTCGACGACCGCCCGGATGACGTGCGCGCCGAGGTCGGCGGAGTGCCACCCGGACAGCGCGCCGCCGCGCCGGCCGACCGGCGTGCGGACGGCGTCGAGGAGGAAGGCTTCGGGCACGAGTGCTCCTAGGGGTGCTGGCTGGAGACGGAGACGACTTCGCCGGTGAGGTAGCTCGCGTAGTCGCTGGCGAGGAAGACCATGACGTTGGCGACTTCCCACGGTTCGGCCGCGCGGCCGAACGCCTCGCGTTTCGTGAGGTCGTCGAGGAGTTCGTCGCTGGTGACCTTGGCCAGGAACGGGTGCATGGCCAGGCTCGGCGCGACGGCGTTGATCCGGACGCCGTGCTCGGCGGCGTCGAGGGCCGAACACCGGGTCAGCGCCATGACGCCGGCTTTCGCGGCGGCGTAGTGGGCCTGCCCGGCTTGGGCGCGCCAGCCGATCACCGACGCGTTGTTGACGATCGCCCCGCCGCCGCCCTGCGCGACGAACTGCTTCAGCGCCGCCCGCGTGCAGCGGAACGTCCCGGTGAGGGTGATGTCGAGGACGCGGGACCACTCGTCGTCGGTCATGTCCAGGACCGATTTCGTGCCGCCCAGACCCGCGTTGTTGACCATCACGTCGATCCGTCCGAAGTGGTCCACCGCGCCGTCGATGAGTGCCTGGACCTGGGCCTCGGCCGTGACGTCGCAAGGAATCGCGTGCACCTTGCCGAGTTCGGCCAGCTCGGCCGCCTTCTCGCCGAGCCGCCGTTCGTGCCAGTCGCTGATCACCACCTGAGCGCCCTCTTCGAGGCACCGGCGTGCCACGGCCGAGCCGATGCCGGTGCCGGCCGCGGCGGTGACCACGACGACCTTGCCGGACAACAGGTCGTGGCCGGGTGGGTACTGCGGGATCACGGGCGTGCCTCCCTGGGCAGGCCGAGCACGCGCTCGGCGATGATGTTCCGCTCGATTTCGTCCGACCCGCCGTAGATGGTGTCGGCGCGGGTGAACAGGTAGAGCCGCTGGGCGTCGTCCAATTCGTCTCCGGAGGCGACCAGCGAACGCGCTCCGCGGGCCCGCATGGCGAGTTCGCCGAGCCCGCGGTGCCACTGCGCCCAGAGGAGCTTCCCGACGGCGACCTCCGGCCCGGCCGGGCGGCCCAGCGTCCGCAGGGCGTGGGCGCGCAGGACGCGCAGGCCGAGGCGGGCGCGGGTGAGGTCGGCGCGCAGGAGCGGGTCGTCGTAGGTGCCGAGCCGCTTGGCTTCGGCGGTGATGTCGTCGAGTTCGCGGCGGAACCCGATCTGCTGGCCGAGCGTGGAAACCCCACGCTCGAAGCCCAGGGTGGCCATGGCGATCTTCCAGCCCTCGCCCGGTTCGCCGACGACCAGGTCGGCCGGGGTGCGGGCGTCGTCGAAGAAGACTTCGTTGAACTCCGACGTCCCGGTCAGCTGCTGGATCGGCCGCACGGTCACGCCGTCCTGGCGCAGCGGTACCAGCAGGTAGGACAGCCCGTGGTGGCGCTGCGACCCCGGTTCGGTCCGGGCGACGACGAAGCACCAGTCGGCCACGTGGGCCAGGGACGTCCAGATCTTCTGGCCGTTGACGACCCAGTCGCCGTCGCGCCGGACCGCGGACGTCGAAACCGCGGCCAGGTCGGAGCCGGCGCCGGGCTCGGAGTAGCCCTGGCACCAGAGTTCTTCGACGCTGACGATCTTGGGCAGGAACCGTTGTTGCTGCTCAGGCGTGCCGAAGGCGATGAGCGTCGGGCCGAGCAGCTGCTCACCGATGTGGTTGACGCGCGCGGGCGCGCCCGAGGCCGCGTACTCCTCGTGGAACGCGACCTGCTCGTCGAGCGAGAGGCCGCGGCCGCCGTGCTCGGCCGGCCAGCCGACGCACGTCCAGCCCGCGGCGGCGAGGTGGCGTTCCCAGGCCAGGCGCAGGTCGAAGGCCTCGTGCTCGCGGCCCGGACCGCCGAGGCCCCGCAGCCGCGCGAAGTCCCCGGTCAGGTTGTCCGCGAGCCAGCCCGCGACCTCGCGGCGGAATCGCGTCGGTTCCACGCACGCCTCCTTGCTGCCGGGCCGGTCCGGCACCTAGGGTAATGAGAACACGTTCTAGTTTGCCGGTCCAGAGGAGGGTGTGGTGGGACAGACCACGATCCCGGCCGTCGTCCGCGATGCGGCCGCGAAGTTCGGCGCGGCGGAGGCACTGGTCGACGGCGGCGTCCGGCTCGGCTTCGACGTGCTTCTGGAACGTGTTCAATCGGTCGCCCGCGCCTTCGCGGCCCGTGGCGTCCAACCCGGTGACCGCGTCGCCGTCACCCTCCCCAACACCCACCACTGGGTGCTCACGGCGCTGGGCGCGCTCTACGCGGGCGCCTCCCTGGTGCCGGTCAACACCCGGTTCACCGCCGCCGAGACCGTGGACCTGCTCGTCCGCAGCCGGGCGAAAGCGCTGGTCGTGGCCGCGGACTTCCTCGGCGCGGACCGCCACGCCGCCATCGTGGCGACCGGCGCCGACCTGCCGGACCTCGGCACGGTCGTCCGGGTGCCCCTCGAACAGCCGCACCGGCCGGTGCCGGGCACCCTCGGCTGGGACGAGTTCCTGGACCTCGCGGGGCAGGTGCCGCTCGCCGAGGCCGAAAGCCGCGCGGACGCCGTCCAGCCGGACGACGTGAGCGACATCCTGTTCACCTCGGGCACGACCGGCCGCTCGAAGGGCGTGCTGTCGGCGCACCGGCAGGTGGTCGGCGTCGCCGCCGCCTGGGCGGACTGCGGCCAGGTCACCGCCGACGACCGGTACCTGGTGATCAACCCGTTCTTCCACAGCTTCGGCTACAAGGCCGGCATCGTGGTCGGGCTGCTGACCGGCGCGACGATCGTGCCGCAGGCGGTGTTCGACGTGCGGGCCGCCCTGAACCTGATCGAGCGCGAGCGCATCTCGGTGCTGCCGGGCGCGCCGACGATCTTCCAGTCGCTGCTGAACGAGCCCGAGCGCGGCGACGTTTCGTCGTTGCGGCTGGCCGTGACGGGCGCGGCCGACGTGCCGGCGTCGCTCGTCCGGCGCATGCGGTCCGACCTAGGCTTCGACATCGTCCTGACCGCGTACGGCCTGACCGAAGCCGTCGTGGTGACGATGTGCCGCCCGGGCGACGACGCCGAACTGGTCGCGCGCACGTCCGGCCGCGCGACGGCGGACTTCGAGGTCGCGATCCAGGGCTCGCCCGGCGAGGTCGTGCTCCGCGGGCCGAACGTGATGCTCGGCTACCTCGACGACCCGGAAGCCACCGCGAAGGCCGTCGACGCGCAGGGGTGGCTGCACACCGGCGACGTCGGGGAACTGGACGCCGAGGGCAACCTCACGCTCACCGGCCGGCTCAAGGACATGTACATCTGCGGCGGCTTCAACGTCTACCCGGCCGAGGTCGAGCACGCGCTGACCGAGCTGGAGGGCGTCCGGGACGTCGCCGTCGTCGGCGTCCCGGACGAACGGCTCGGCGAGGTCGGCAAGGCCTTCGTCGTCGGCACCGGCCTGACCGAGCGGGACGTCCTGGCGTTCTGCCGCGAGCGGCTCGCCAACTACAAGACCCCGCGGTTCGTCGCGTTCCTGGACGAGCTGCCCCGCAACGCTTCCGGCAAGGTGCTGAAGCGGCTGCTGACCGAGGAGAACGCATGAGTGAACCGGTGGTCCGCTCCGAGCGGCGCGGGCCGGTCGCGGTGGTCACGATGAACCGCCCGGACTACCGCAACGCCCAGAACTCGGCCATGACCTACGCGCTCGACGACGCGTTCACCGAGGCCGTCGACGATCCCGAGGTGAAGGTGATCGTGCTGGCGGGGGAGGGCAAGCACTTCTCGGCCGGGCACGACATCGGCAGCCCGGGCCGGGACGCGGATCAGACGTTCGACCGCCGGGCCGTCATGTGGTGGGACCACACCGACCGGGCCGGCGGCGACCAGCGGTTCGCCCGTGAGTCCGAGGTCTACCTCGGGATGTGCCGCCGGTGGCGGGAGATCCCGAAGCCGATGATCGCGAGCATCCAGGGCGCCTGCATCGCGGGCGGGTTGATGCTGGCGTGGGTGTGCGACCTGATCGTCGCCGCGGACGACGCGTTCTTCGCCGATCCCGTGGTGCGCATGGGGATTCCGGGCGTCGAGTACTTCGCGCACCCGTGGGTGCTCGGCCCGCGCGCGGCCAAGGAAGTGCTGTTCACCGGCGAGCGGTTCACCGTCCAGCAAGCCAAGGAATGGGGGATGGTGACCCGGATCGTGCCGCGGGCCGAGCTGGAGCAGCGCACCCTCGAACTCGCGGAGAAGATCAGCGGGATGCCGCAGTTCGGGCTGGCGCTGGCGAAGAAGGCCGTGAACCAGGCCGAGGACCTGATGGGGCTGCGGTCCGGAATGGACTCCGTGTTCGGGCTGCACCACCTGGCGCACGCGCACAACGCGGAGACGTCGGAAGACTCGCTCGGCGGGCAGTCGGCGCGGTCGATGCGCGACGCGAACAAGGGGGCGTGATGGACCTCGACATCGACGAGGCGTCCGCGGCTTTCCGTGACGAGGCGCGGGACTGGCTGGCCGCGCATGTGCGGAAGCTGCCGTCGATGGACACGGCCGAGGGCTTCGCGGCGCATCGCGAGTGGGAGGCCGAGCTGGCCGAGGCGCGGTGGTCGGTCGTGTCGTGGCCGCGCGAGTACCACGGCCGGGACGCGTCGATGCTGCAGTGGCTGCTGTTCGAGGAGGAGTACTACGCCTCGGGGGCGCCGGGTCGGGTGAGCCAGAACGGGATCTTCATGCTCGGGCCGACGTTGTTCGCCCACGGCACGCAAGAGCAACGTGACCGCATCCTGCCCGCGATGGCGACGGGGGAGCAGGTGTGGGCGCAGGCGTGGTCCGAGCCCGAGGCGGGCAGCGACATCGCCGCGTTGCGCAGCGCAGCGGTGCGCACCGACGGCGGCTGGCTGCTGTCGGGGCAGAAGACGTGGAGTTCGCGGGCCACCTTCGCGGACCGCGCGTTCGGGTTGTTCCGCACCGACCCCTCAGCGCAACGCCACCACGGGCTGACGTACTTCATGGCCGATTTGCAAGCCGACGGGGTGACCGTCCGGCCGATCCCGCAGCTGGACGGCGAGCCGGGGTTCGCGGAGATCTTCTTCGACGAGGTGTTCGTGCCGGACGAGGACGTGATCGGGGAGGTCGGGCAGGGCTGGCGGGTCGCGATGACGACGGCGAACAACGAGCGTGGCCTGTCGCTGCGCAGCCCGGGCCGGTTCCTCGCCGCGGCCGATCGTCTCGTCGGCCTCTGGCGTGCCCACGGCTCGGCGGAGTCCACAAAGGACCGGGTGGCGGACGCGTGGATCGGGGCCCGTGCTTACCAGCTCTACACGTTCGGCACGGTCAGCAGGCTGGCCGAGGGCGGCGAGCTGGGCCCGGAGTCGAGCGTGAACAAGCTGTTCTGGTCGCGGTTGGACGTCGAGCTGCACGAGACGGCGCTCGATGTGCTCGGCCCGGCGGCGGAGACGGAGGAGGCGTGGGTGAACGGCTACCTGTTCTCCCTCGCCGGGCCGATCTACGGCGGCACCGACCAGATCCAGCGGAACACGATCGCCGAACGGCTGCTGAAGCTGCCGAGGGAGGCCCGCCGATGAGGTTCCAGCTGTCGCCGGAGCACCGGCAGTTCGCCGCGACGCTGCACGAACTGCTGGGCGGGGCGGACACCGCGGCGACCGCCCGGGCCTGGGCGGCGGGGGAGCACGACCGCGGCCTCAAGCTCTGGCGCGCGCTCGCCGACGTCGGGGTCTTCGGGCTGCTCGTGCCCGAGGACGACGGCGGGCTCGGCGCCGGCCCGGTCGACCTGGTCGTCGCGTGCGAAGCGCTCGGCTACCACGCCGTCCCGGGCCCGCTCGCCGAGTCGGCGGCGGTCGCCCCGGCGCTGCTGACCGGCGACCGGCTCGGCGCCCTCGCCGACGGCGACCTCCTGGCCACCGTCGCCGCGCCGCCGGAAGTCCCCTTGGCGCTGGACGCCGACGTCGCGGGAGTGGTGCTGGACCTCACCGGCGCCGAACTGGCAGCGGAACCCGGACTCGTCCGCTCGATCGACCCGGCCCGGCGGCTGTTCCGGGTCCCCGCCACCGCGGCAGGCGAGACGGCCGCGTTCGACCTGGGTGTCCTGGCCGTGTCCGCCCAGCTGCTCGGCGCGGGCCAATGGCTTCTCGACACGTCGGTGGCGTACGCGAAGCAGCGCAGCCAGTACGGCCGCGCCATCGGCGAGTACCAGGCCGTCAAGCACCTGCTCGCCGACGTCGCGACCAAGCTGGAACTGGCCCGCCCGCTGCTCCACGGCGCGGCTGTCGCCGGCGACACGTTCGCCCGCGACGTCTCGGCGGCGAAGGTGCTGGCGGGCGACGCCGCGTACCTCGCCGCGCGGACCGCCCTGCAGGTCCACGGCGCCATCGGCTACACCGCCGAACACGACCTCGGCCTGCGGCTGACGAAGGTGCGCGCGCTCGCCGGCGCGTGGGGGACCGGGGCGTTCCACCGGACGCGGGTGCTGCGATGACCGACCCCCTGGACACCGAGGAAGCCCGGGCCCTGCGGGACGCCGTCCGGGCGCTGCTGACCCGCCGGTCGGGTCCCGAGGCGGTGCGCGTGGCGATGGCGTCCCCGCTCGGTTACGACGACAAGCTCTGGTCGACGCTGTGCGAACAGATCGGCGTCGCCGCCCTCGCGATCCCCGAACACTACGGCGGCGCGAGTGCCGGCCTGGCCGAAGTCTGCGTGGTGATGGCCGAACTCGGCCGGACGCTCACGCCCGCTCCGCTGCTCGGCTCCGCCGTGCTGTGCGGGGAAGCGTTGCTGCGCACGGGGAACGACGAAGCTTGCGAGCGACTGCTGCCGGGCATCGCGGCGGGCACCACGCTGGCCGCGCTGGCCTGGTCCGACGAGAACTGGTCGCCGGGACTGACCGCGTCGGACGCCGGGCTCGACGGACGCGCGCACTACGTCCTCGACGGCGACCTCGCGGACGTCCTCCTGGCCGTGGCCCGGACGGCGGACGGCCTCGGCCTGTTCGAGGTGCCCGTCGAGAGCGTCCGCCGCGAGCGCGTCACCACCCTCGACCCGACCCGCCGGCTGGCCGTGGTGGACTTCGCGTCGACCCCGGCCCGGCGCCTCGACGCCGACGGTTTCCCCCTCGGGAAGCTGCTCGACACGGTGGTGATCGCGGTGGCGGCCGAGCAGGTCGGCGCGGCGGCCCGGGCCCTCGAACTGACGGTGGAGTACACGAAGCAACGTCGCCAGTTCGGCCGCCCGATCGGCTCGTTCCAGGCGCTGAAGCACCGGATGGCCGACGTCCACGTCCACGTCGAAGCGGCCCGTTCGGCGCTGTACGCGGCCATTGTGGACGGTGACGCCGAAGCGGTCACGACGGCGAAAGTCGTGTGCGGTGAAGCGTTTTCCCACGCGGCGGCGGAGATGATCCAGCTCCACGGCGGCATCGCGATCACGTGGGAGCACGACGCCCACCTGTACTTCAAGCGCGCGCACGGAACCGCCCTGCTGTTCGGCGACTCCCTCAGCTGACGCGAAAGACCGGCCAGCCGATCTCGGTGCGCCACGCGGCGGGATCGATCGCGTCGCGAGGGCCGACGACGTAGACCTCCCGGACCGGCCCGGCCACCGACATCGCGTTCTCCACCACCCAGGTCCCGAGTTCGCCGTAGGTGACCTCGACGCCGTCGTGCTCGCCGACGTGGGTGGTGACGGCCAGTTCCGCGGCCGGGAGCACCGCGGGGTGCACGCGTCCGGTGCGAGGTGGCGCAGCGGTCGGCAGGTAGACGAGCGCGTGCCCGCGTTCCTGTTCGAAGAGGGCGTTGTCGTAGCAGCCGCCCGGCGGTCCGGTCGCGGCGGCGCCGACGGCCGCCTCCAGTTCGGCCATCGCGCCGGCGAACCAGGCCTCGACATCGCGATGCCCGAGCACGGCCTCCACCGCCGCGACCGTCCGGGCGGGTTCCGCCCGCAGTTCGACGTCGATCGGCGCGGGGTCGGGCCGGAGCAGGCGCCGCAGCGACACGACCGCGGCCCGGGTGCGGTCGAGCACGTCCTCGAGGCGTTGCAGGTGGTCCGCGACCAGGGCCGCCCGGACCCCGGGGTCGGGGGTCCGCAGGATTCGCTGCACATCGCTCAACGGGACGTCGAGTTCGCGGAGCCGGTGGATGACCTGCGCGGCCGGGATCTGGTCGAGGCCGTAGTAGCGGTAACCGGTGGTCTCGTCCACCACGGCGGGCTCCAGCAGGGCGGCCTCGTGGTACCGGCGCAGGGTCCGCACGCTCAAGTGGGTCAGCCGCGAAAACTCCCCGATGCTCAGCATCTCTCCATTCTGGACTCTCTCCCGGGGGGAGAGTCCACGGCTTGACCCTCCCACGCCGTGAGCTCACACGATGGGCTCATGACACAGCACACCGACCTTCCGTCCGAACAGCTCCCGGCCACCGTCCGCGAGTTCTTCGCCGCCCACGTCGTCCACGACGCCGACACCGCCTCGTCGTTCCTCACCAGGGACGCGGTCGTCGTCGACCAGGACGAGACCTTCCGCGGCCGAGAGGAGATCCACGCGTTCCTGCGGGACGCCGGGGCCGAGTTCGAGTACACGACCGAGCAGATCGGCGCGCACCGCGTCGACGACGCCCACTGGGTGGTGACCGTGCGGCTCGAGGGCACCTTCCCCGGTGGCGTCGCCGAACTCGACTACCGGTTCACGGTGCGGGACGACCTCATCGCCGAACTCGTCATCGCCAACCACGCAGCCTGACCTACGTCGATTTCCAGTGGAGAAAGAAATGTCTGAATCAGATCGTGATCGTCTCGACGGTCGCCGGGCGCTGGTCACGGGCGGTTCGAAGGGCTCGGGCAAGGCAGTCGTGGAGAGGCTGCGGGAGCTGGGTGCCGACGTGTACGTGACGGCGCGGACGATGCCCGACGGGTACGAGCACCCCGACCGGTTCATCGAAGCGGACGTGACGACGGTCGAAGGCACCGACGCGGTGGCCGCTCGCATCGCCGAGACCGGCGGCGCACTCGACATCCTGGTGCACGTCGTCGGAGGGGCGTCGACGCCGGCCGGCGGGTTCGCGGTCATCACCGACGACCAGTGGCTCACCGAGCTGAACCTCAACTTCCTGGGCGCGGTGCGGCTCGACCGGGCGCTTCTCCCGGCGATGATCGAGTCCGGGGCGGGCGTGGTGCTGCACTTCACCTCGATCCAGCGTGAACTACCCCTGTACGACGCGTCCCTGGCTTACGCAGCGGCGAAGGCCGCCCTGCGCACGTACAGCAAGGGACTGGCCAACGAGCTCGCGCCGCGCGGGGTACGGGTCAACGCGATCAGCCCCGGCGGGATCGAGACCGAAGCCTACGAGAGGTTCGTGGACCGGATCGCCGAGGGCAACGGAATCACCCGAGAGGCAGCCAAGCAGACCATCTACGACTCCCTCGGAGGCGTACCCCTGGGACGGTTCGCGAACACCGCGGAAATCGCGGACCTCGTCGGGTTCCTGGTTTCGGATCGCGCCTCGGCGATCGTGGGCGCCGAGTACGTGATCGACGGCGGCACCGTTCCGACCGTCTGAGCGGGGAGAACACATGACTACGCAAGTCACCGCCCAGCCGGTCGGACCGCCACCGCCCTTCGATCCGGAGCTCGCTCCCGTCGTCGAGGTGCTGACCAGCGTGCGCCCACCCGACGCGTACCGGCCGGACAACATCGTCGAGATGCGCAAACCCGTCCCCGGGGTGCAGACCCCGACCGACGAGATCCTCTCGCACGGTGGCGCCTACCGCGTCGAGGAGCGGGCGGTGCCAGGGCCGGCCGGGGAACCGGATATCTCGTTGCTGCTCTGTCTCCCCAAGGACGCGGCGACCCCGGCCCCGGCGATCTACCACATCCATGGCGGCGGCATGATCGTCGGGGACAACCGGTTCGGCCTGGCCGAAATGGTGGACCTGGCCGAACCGCTGGGCCTGGCCGTGGTCTCGGTCGAGTACCGGCTCGCCCCCGAGACACCCCACCCGGGTCCCGTCGAGGATTGCTACGCGGGCCTGGTGTGGGTGTCGGAGAACGCCTGCGAACTCGGCATCGACCCCGGGCGCGTCGTCGTCGGCGGTGCGAGCGCCGGCGGCGGCCTCGCGGCGGGTGTCACCTTGCTGGCACGCGACCGCAACGGCCCGGCCGTCCTGGCCCGGCTGCTCCTGTCGCCGATGCTCGACGACCGCAACGACTCGCCTTCTGCCCGGCAGATGCGCGGCCTCGGTATCTGGGACAGCTCCTCGAACGAGACCGGGTGGAACGCGCTCCTCGGCGACGGCGTTCGCGGAGGACCGGACGTGTCTCCGTACGCTGCGCCTGCCCGTGCGGCGGACCTCTCCGGCCTGCCGCCCACGTTCGTCGACGTCGGATCGGCCGAAACGTTCCGGGACGAGGACGTCGCCCACGCGAGCCGCCTGTGGCAGGCGGGCTGCGACGTCGAGCTGCACGTCTGGCCCGGCGGGTTCCACGGGTTCGACGTCGTGGTTCCCCATGCCGTGCTCTCCCAGGACGCCATCGCCGCTCGAGCGGCTTGGCTGCGCCGTCAGCTGGGGCGTGTTTCCCGCTGAAGCGCCTGATCGCCGGGCTCGTCGTGCTGACGAGCCCGGCGATCACGCACTAGGCCAGGTGGTGCACCTCCTGCAGCCCGTAGACCGGCGTCGGGATGCCCTCGGCGCGGGCTTTCAGCTGCAGGGCCAGGTAAAGCGAGTAGTGCCGGGACTGGTGCAGGTTCCCGCCGTGGAACCACAGCCCCTCCTGCCGCGTGGGCTTCCACATGTTCCGCTGCTCGCCTTCCCACGGCCCCGGGTCCTTGGTCGTGTCCGAGCCCAGGCCCCACACCTTGCCGACCCTGTCCGCGACCTCCTGGCTGATCAGGTCCGCCGCCCAGCCGTTCATCGAGCCGTAGCCCGTCGCGTAGACCACCAGGTCGGCTTCCAGCTCCGTGCCGTCCTCGAGCACCACCGACGTCTCGGTGAGGGAAGCGACCTGGCCGTGCGCGAGCTTGACGTCGCCGTTGGCCACCAGGTCGGCCGCGCCCACGTCGATGTAGTAGCCCGAGCCGCGGCGCAGGTACTTCATGAACAACCCGGAGTCGTCGTCGCCCCAGTCGTGGCGGAAGCCCGCGGCTTCCAGGCGGTCGTAGAACTCCTGGTCGCGCTCCTTGATCGCCGCGTACACCGGCTGCTGGAACGTGTGCATGATCCGGTACGGGAGCGAGGCGAACGTCAGGTCCGCCTTCTGCGTCGTCATCCCGGCTTCCAGGGCGCGCTCCGAATAGAGGTCGCCGAGGCCGAGGTCCATCAGCGAGTCCGACCTCACGATGTGCGTCGAGCTGCGCTGGACCATCGTGACGTCGGCGCCGGCCTCCCACAGCGCGCCGCAGATGTCGAACGCCGAGTTGTTCGACCCGACGACCACGGCCTTCTTGCCGCGGTAGGCGTCCGGCCCGGGGTGCTGCGAGCTGTGGTGCTGCTCGCCGCGGAAGCGGTCCTGGCCCGGCAGCACCGGGATGTTCGGCTTGCCCGACATGCCGGTCGCGAGCACCAGCTGCTTCGGCCGCAACACGACTTCTTCGCCATCGCGGTCGAGGACGACCGTCCACTCCTTCGCCTCTTCGTCGTAGGAGGCGCTCTTGCAGGTCGTCGACGACCAGTAGTTCACCTCCATGACCTTCGTGTACATCTCGAGCCAGTCGGCGATCTTGTCCTTCGGCGCGAAGACCGGCCAGTTGCGCGGGAAGTCCAGGTACGGCAGGTGGTCGTACCAGACGGGGTCGTGCAGGCACAGCGACTTGTACCGGCCGCGCCACTGGTCGCCGGGGCGCGCGTACCGGTCGACGACCACGTGCGGCACACCGAGCTGCCGCAGCCGCGCCCCCAGCGCGATCCCGCCCTGCCCGCCGCCGATGACGACGACGTACGGCTGGCGGGTCGTGCCCAGCTCCTCCGCTTCCGCCTGCCGTGCCTCGGCCCAGGTGACGCGCTCGCGGTTGATGCCGTGCTCCGCGCCCTTCGGCCGGGCGGTGCCCAGCGGCTCCTCGTGGCCCTTCAGCTCGTACAACGTCGTCAGGAACGTGAACGCGCCTTCGTCGTTCAGCCGCAGGTGACCGCGGGCGCGGCCGGCGGCCGTCTCGAACCCGATCCACGCCTCGACGATCCCGCCCGCCTCGGTCGGCTCCTCGGTCGTGTGGAAGCCGGTCGCGTCGGCGTTGTCCATCGTGGCCAGCAGCAGATCCTTGACACCGTCGGGGTTTTCGACCGTCTTGAGGTTCCAGGTGAACGCGATCAGGTCACGCCAGAACGACGTCGTGGCGAAGAGGGCGGCCGCCCGGTCGGCGTCCCGGGCCGCGAGCGCGGCCTCGAAGTCGGCGAGCCAGCCGTCGACGCGCTGCCGGGCATCGAGGGCCGCGGCCGGTTCGAGGGTCTGGGTCATGAGCGGACCTCCGCGTCTCGGGCACCGTCGTCGTCGGCGGCACGTTCAGCGCAGCCAACCCCGCCGGCCCGGGTTCGCGTAAGGGTTGCCCTAAGGTTGCATCAGCACGACGTCGACACCGGGAGCGAACCGGTACGGGCGCGCGAGCAGCAGGCCGCCGATCAGCTTGCGCAGCCGCGACAGCTCCGCGCGCACGGTCACCAGGTGCGTCCGGTCCCCGTAGAGCGTCTCCGACAGCTGCGCCGCCGACACCCCGGCCGGGCCCGCGGTCGCGATCAGCCGCAGCAGGTCCGCCTGCCGCCTGCCGAGCGGGTGCGTCCACCGCGCGGAGCCTTCGACGATCGCGCGCGGCGGGTCGAGTTCGAGCGTGAACCTCAAGGTTTCGCGCCCGCTCGGCCGCAGGAGCCAGCCCCCGGGCACCGGTTCGGGCTCGCACGCGCCGAGGCCGCGGACCGCGACCGGGACGCCGTGGCGGGGCGCGGCGACGCGGTCGATCCCGTGGACGCCGCTCTGCGCCGCGACCCAGCCGTGGTCGTCGACGACGAGCCCGGTCGTGCCCAGCAGGTGGCCGGACAGCCGGCGCAGCGCCTCGAGCCGGGCCTCGTGCCGCTGGTGCAGGACGGCCTCGGCCAGCCGCACCGACGTCCCGACCAGGGCGACGGTCATCGGGTGGACGGTCTCGGCCGGGCCGCTGACGTCGACGATCCCGAGCAGCTCGCCGGTCCGCGGGTCGTGCACGGGGGAGGCGGTGCAGGTCCAGGTGTGGTGCGAGCGCACGAAGTGCTCGGCGGCGAACATCTGCACCGGCGCGGCTTCGGCCAGCGCGGTGCCGATCGCGTTGCTGCCGATGGCGGGCTCCGACCAGATGGCGCCCTCGGTGAAGCCGAGCGAGTCGGCGCGGTGGCGCACCCGGCGGGCCCCCTCGCGCCAGAGGACGACGCCGTCGGCGTCGGTGACGACCATCAGGTGGTGCGCGTCCTCGGCGACCGACGTCAGCGCGCCGCGCAGCTCGGGCAGGACCTCGTTCAGCCGGCAGCCGGTCCGCCGCCGTTCGACCTCGGCGGCCCCGACGGGCTCGGGCGCGGGCGGCCGGTCGGGATCGACACCCTGGGCGACGACGCGGCGCCACGACCGTTCGACGAGCCGGCGCGGCGCTTTCGCGGGTGAGCGCCCGGCGAGGACGGCGTCGTGGATGCCGGCGAGCAACCGGGCGTGCCCGGCGACGTCGGTGCCGGGCCGGACCGCGCAGACTTCGTCGTCCACCGCCACCTCCTGGGCCGGGCTTCACGGTAACCCGGGGGAGCGGGGTCGGGGCAACCTTCGCGCAACGCCTGGCCCGGATGACGTGAATGACTCATTCCTGTCACCAGGCGACAGGAATGAGTCATTCACTACGTCCGGAGGTGGTCAGCCGGTGAGCCGGGCCGCCGAGCCCGGCAGCTCCCGGTTCGCCTCGTCCAGCCCGCGCGCCACCGTCCGGCACGCGCCGCAGCCCGCGATGTGGTCCGCGACCACGCTCGCCCGCCGCGGGGAGAGCGCGCCCCGCACCCACGCGCCCATCCGGCGGCGCGGCTCGCGGCACACCGGCTCCTCCGCGTCGGGCACCTGGACCTGCAGGTACGCCTGGCGCAGCCCCTCGCGCGCCCGCATCGCCAGCGCCGCCACGCTGTTCGGCGACAGGCCCAGCAGCGGGGCCACCTCAGTCGGCGTGTCGCCCTCGGCCTCGGTCCGCCAGAGCACCGTCCGCCACCGGCCGGGCAGCGTGCAGTACGCCGACCACACGAGCTTCTCGTTCGACCGGTGCAGGGCCAGCTCGTCGGCGCCGCTCGAACTCGTCTCGGGGACGGTCTCGCACAGCTCGACCCGGCTGCCCTGCCTGCTCCAGCGGCACACCAGGTTCCGCAGCGTCACCACGAGGTAGGGCCGCAGGTCGCCGTCCGGGCCGCCGCCCGCGCGCACCACGGCCAGCACGCGGGCGAACGTCTCGGCCACCAGGTCGTCGCGTTCCGCGGGCTGCTTCGCCCACGCCGCCGCGGTCCGGCGCAGCGGCTCGGCGTGCCGGCGGAAGAGGTCCGCGCCGGCGTCGAGGTCACCGGCGCGGAAGGCGGCGAGCAGCACGGCGTCCGGCGGCTCGGCGGCGGCTGTCCACATCGGCACTCTCCGTGACCAGGTGACACTCAAAGTAAGAGGTACGGCAGTGTACGGCACTGCGGACTCACTCCGCGCGCGAACCGGCCACATCGTCCACAGTGGACTCCTGGTGCGCGCTCGCCGTCCCGCCCTTACGCTCGCGGCACACACGGGAGCGGGGGAACGGATGGGCGTCGGCACCTGGCTGGTCACCATCGGCGTCATCGTGGCGCTGCTCGCGGTCGACCTCGTGCTCGCCGCGGTCCGGCCGCACCGGGTCGGGTTCGGCGAGGCCGTCGCCTGGTCGGTGGGCTACATCCTGGTCGCGGTCGTGTTCGGCGTCTGGCTGACGCTCGCCCACGGCGGCGAATCCGGCACCGAGTACTTCGCCGGCTACATCGTCGAAAAGAGCCTGTCGGTCGACAACCTGTTCGTCTTCGTGATCATCATGACGACGTTCGCCGTCCCGGAAGAGCACCAGCACAAGGTGCTGACCTTCGGGATCGTCCTCGCGCTGGTCATGCGGGCGATCTTCATCGTGCTCGGCGCGACGCTGCTGTCGCTGTTCTCGGTGATGTTCCTGCTCTTCGGGCTGCTGCTGATCTACACCGGCGTCCAGCTGTTCCGGCACCGCGACGCCGACCCCGACATCGAGTCCAACGTCGTCGTCCGGACGGCCCGCCGGGTCCTGCCGGTCTCCGACGCCTACGACGGCGGCCGGCTGCTCACCCGCGAGGGCGGCCGCCGGGTGGTGACGCCGCTGGTCGTCGTGCTCGTCGCGATCGGTGGCGTCGACCTGCTGTTCGCCCTCGACTCGATCCCGGCGGTCTTCGGCGTCACCGAGGAGCCCTACATCGTCTTCGCCGCGAACGCCTTCGCGCTGCTCGGCCTGCGTGCCCTGTACTTCCTGGTGAAGGGCCTACTCGACCGGCTCGTGTACCTCTCGGCCGGGCTCGCCGTGATCCTCGCGTTCATCGGGGTGAAGCTGATCCTGCACTGGGCGCACGTCGACATCGACGCGCGCGTCCCGGAGATCGCCACGCCGGTGAGCCTCGCGGTGATCATCGGCGTGCTGGCCGTCGTGACGGTCGCCAGCCTGGTCAAGACCCGGCGCGACCCCGGGGCGAAGGCGCACCCGGGTTCGCTGCGCGCGTCGGGCTCAGACCGCGAAGACCTGTGAGTCGTCGGCGAAGGCCTTGAACTCCAGGGCGTTCCCGGCGGGGTCGAGCAGGAACATCGTCCACTGCTCGCCGGGCTGGCCCTCGAAGCGGACGTAGGGCTCGATCACGAACTCCGTCCCGGCGGCGCGCAGCCGCTCGGCGAGCGCCTGGAACCCGGGGATCGTGAGGATCAGCCCGAAGTGCGGGACCGGCACGTCGTGGCCGTCGACCGGGTTGTGGATCCCCTCCGGCCCCTTCGGCGCCAGGTGCGTCACGAACTGGTGGCCGTGCAGGTTCCAGTCGACCCACGTGTCGGCGCTGCGGCCCTGGTCGAGGCCGAGGACTTCGCCGTAGAAGCGGCGGGCGGCGGTCAGGTCGTCGACGGGCATGGCGAGGTGGAAGCGCGGGATCGTCATGTCTGGATGTTAACATTACGACATGAATGCTCGAGTGGCTCCCGCGCGCCGGCGCGGGCTCGCCGACGAGGTCGCCGACCGCATCCGCGACGCGATCTTCGACGGCACCTACCCGCCGGGCGGCTCGCTGCGCGAGGTGGAGCTGGCGGAGACGCTGGGCGTCAGCCGCGGCCCGGTGCGGGAGGCGCTGCTCAAGCTCGAGCGCGAGGGACTGGTCCGCGGCGAGTGGCACCGGGGGACGACGGTGACGGCACTGTCCGATGGGGACGTCGCCGAGCTGGACAGCCTGCGGGCGGCCCTGGAGCAGCTCGCCGTCTCGCTGGTGGTCGACCGCGGAGCCGACCTGGGGGCGGTCGACGCCGTCGTCGCGCGCATGGACCGGGCGACCGGCGAGCACGAGATGGTCCGCTGCGACCTCGACTTCCACGACGCGGTCTACGCCGCCGCCGGCCATCGCCGCCTGCGCGAAGCGTGGGAAGCGATCCGCTCGCAGGTCCACCTGTTCCTGCTGACCCGGATCGGCGTCGAGTCCGAGGGTTACCTCGCGGGCATCCCCGCCGAGCACCGGCAGCTCGCCGAGGCGCTGCGGGCGGGCGACCGCGACGCGGCCCTCGCCCTGTTCGCCGTCCACCGCCGCCACGCGTTCGACGTCCTCACCGGACGGTCCTGACTACGCCGGCAGGTGCGCGGCGATCCCGGCCAGCACCCGGTCCAGTCCCGCTTCGAAACCCCGCTCCTGGCGGTCGGCGGCGTGCGGCAGCTCGGCCTCGATCATCACCCGCGTGAACCGCGGGTACTCGCCGCTGTCCCTGCTCATCGGGCCGTCGGCTCGATGGGGGCGCGGGCGCTGCCGGCGCCCGGAGCTGCGCCGGGGGACTTCTTCGCCGGGCACTTCGCGGCGATCGGCATCCGGGCCGACCGGCTGCGTCCGCCCGGGCCGGGCGAGGAGTTCCTCGGCGCCGGGGTGATCAGCCAGGCCGGCCTGGAGGAGATCCTTCGCTCGTGGGCGGCCGTGGAGGTGCGGCGCGGCGTCGCGCTGACCGGGTTCGACACCGGCGGCGACGGCGTGACCGTCCACACCGGACAGGACACCGTCCGGGCCGGCTGGCTGGTCGGGGCGGACGGCGGCCGCAGCACCGTGCGCCGGCTGGCCGGGTTCGAATTCCCGGGCGAAGACCCCGTCTTCACCGGCCGGCAGGCGGTGGTGGACCTCGACGCGCCGGAGAAGCTCGTCGCGGGCAGCTGGCAGCACGGCGAAAACGGCTCGTACGTCGTCGGAGGCTGGGGCAGCGGCGAACCACCGCGCGTGCACACCGTCGAGTACGAGGTGACCGCCGACCGTGACGAGCCGGTGACCGCGGCGGAGATGCAGGCGAGCCTGCGCCGGGTCAGCGGCACCGACGTGGCGGTCACGCGCGTGCACGTCGGCACCCGGTACGCGGACACGACCCGGCAGGTCACGACCTACCGGAGCGGCCGCGTCCTGCTCTGCGGCGACGCCGCGCACGTGCACTCGCCGGCGGGCGGGCAGGGCCTCAACGTGGGCCTCGGCGACGCGGTCAACCTCGGGTGGAAGCTCGCCCTGGTCGCGCGCGGGCTCGCCCCGGAATCCCTGCTGGACACCTACACGCCCGAACGGCACCCGATCGGCGCGTGGGTCCAGCGCTGGAGCATGGCGCAGACGGCACTGAGCACACCGCGCGGACCGCGCGCGGAGGCATTGCGCGAGGTGGTGGCCGACCTCCTGGACACCGCGGACGGCGCGACCCACGTGATTTCCCGCATCGGCGGTGGCTGGCAGCACTACGACCTCCCGGGCGGCCACCCGCTGATCGGCCACCGGGTGCCCGACCTGGCCCTGGCCGACGGGACGACGCTGGTGACCCGGTTCCGTGAGGGCGGCGCGGTGCTTTTGGACACCGGAACGGGAGCGGCGCCGGTGGCGGCGGAGTGGGGTAGCAGGCTCCGGGTGGTGACGGCGCGGCCGCTGGCGTTCCCGGACGAGCGGCTGGCCGCGCTGGTGCGTCCGGACGGTTACCTGGCGTGGGCTTCGGTGGGTGAGCCGGCGGTGACGGAGTTGCGTTCGGCGTTGGCGAGGTGGCTGGGTCCGGCCGGCGGTTCTTGACGGCGCGGCGCCGGCGCGCTCGGACGGGTGCCTGGCGTCGGCCTCGGTCGGCGAGGTCGCTCGGCCCGGCCGGGTGTTGACGGCGGCGCGCTGCGGCGCGGATCGTGGACCCATGGCGACACGCATGGGCGCGCGGTTCATCGGGGACCTGACCGCGCTGCGGTACGAACCGGTGGCCAAGCGCGTGCGGGCCGTCGCGAGTGGACAGACCTTCGCCGGCTCGCGGCGGGCCGTGCTCGTCTGGGAACCGAAGCGGGTGGTGCCGTCCTACGCCTTTCCGCTGGCCGACCTCCGGGCGACCCTCACCCTGGCCGGCCGCGCGGCGGCCGCGGAACACCCGGTCCGGCTGGCCGAAGGCGGCCCGCCGGTCCTCGACCCGCGCACCGCGTTCGCCGTGCACACCTGCCCCGGCGAGCCGCTCACCCTGGCCGCCGCCGGCGTGACCCTGCCGGGCGCGGGCTTCCGGCCCGACGACCCCGACCTCGGCGAGCACGTCATCCTCGACTTCGCCGCCTTCGACGAGTGGCTCGAGGAGGCCGAACCGATCGTCGGTCACCCGCGGGACCCGTTCTCGCGCATCGACATCCGGCGCGGCGACAGCCGCGTGCGGATCGAGGTGGACGGCGTCGTCGTGGCCGACTCGACCGCGCCCCGCATGCTGTTCGAAACCGGCATCACGACCCGGTACTACCTGCCGCGCGAAGACGTCCGGATGGAGCTGCTCACCCCGTCGGACACGCGCACCACCTGCGCCTACAAAGGACACGCCGCCTACTGGTCGGTGGGGGAGCACCGCGATCTGGCCTGGACCTACGACGAGCCGCTGTCCGACGCCCGGGACATCGCCGGGCTCATCGCCTTCCTGACCGAGCGCGTCGACGTCGTCCTCGACGGCGAACGGCTGCCGCGGCCGGTCACGCCGTGGTCATAGCACCAGGTCGCCCGGACCACCGACCTCCCGCGCCGGGCCGGTCGATTCCAGGCGCTCCAACGGGTCGGCGTCCGGAAGGCTGCCGAACGACAGCCCGGTGAGCGACTCGATGCGCCGCACCGGCACCTGGTACGTGCGGTAGGCGCCGTAGCTGAACTCGCCCGCGACCTCCAGGCCGCGGATCAGCTCCTCCTGGCTCAGCAGGTACGCCGTCGCCGACAGTGTCCCGTCGGCCTTCACCATCGCGACGACCTTCCAGAACTGGCGCGGCAGCCGCACCCCGCGGTAGCGGTCGTCGTCCTCGGCGAGCACCGGGCCGGTCACCACGCTGACCTTCAGCGCGGAGTTCTCGGCGTTGTTCAGCACGTAGTCCTCGAGCCCGGCCCACGTCGTCTTGTTCTGGTTGAAGTCCTTGTGCTGCGGCGAGCAGTTGGTGAAGTGGAAGGTGTCGTCGTTGCCGAGCTGCGCGATCGCGGCCGTCGCGCCCCACGCCGGGTCGAGGCGGCGGACCAGGTGCCCGCGGTCGAGCGGGTTGGCCGCGTAGATCTCCTCGCCGACCTGCTCTCCGACGTCGACCCGGGGATCCAGCGACCAGTGGTCGGCCTCGCGGCGCAGGGCCTGGCTGGTGCGGCCGTCGATGTTGACGGCCGTGAAGAAGGCCAAGCGCCGCACCTTGTTCATGACGACGCTGAAGTGGTGGTACGGCAGGACGTACCGCGGCTCGCTCGTCGCCTGGCGGTTTTCCGCGGCCAGCGGGACGAACTCGTCGGGCAAAGCGGGCAGCGGCACGGTGTGCCCGGGCAGGAAGCCCGGGTCGTAGCCTGCGCGGTTCGAGTAGTCGGGGTCGATCCGCCCGGCCCCGGCCGTCGCGGCCGGTTCGGCGCGCAGCCGGATGTCGACCGGCGTTGTCAGGGTGAGCACCTGCGGACCGCCGTCGGCGACCGGCCGGGCGCGTTCGGGCCGGGTGGCGAGCCGGTCCAGCAGCGCCTGCCGATCCGGCGAAAACCGTTGCCCCCGAAGGAACTCCAGCAGCCGGCTGACGCGGATCCCCTCGTTCAGGAAGCCGCCGTACTCCGCGTGCCCTTCGGCCGGGACGCTGGCGTGGTGCAGGGCCACGACCTCCCACTGGTCGTTGAACACCGGCGAGCCCGACGAGCCGGGCTCGGTGTCGGTTTCGTAGTGCAGGAACTTGTCGAGGACGTCGACGATCCGGTTTTCCCGCAGCGCGACCTGCTTCTTGCCGCCGCGCGGGTGCTGGATGATGGTGACGAAGTCGCCGACGATCGCCTTGCCCTCGCTGCCGATCAGCCGGTTGAACCCGAACGCGCGCAGGTCGGCCGCGGCCGCCTTGACCGCGACGAGCGCGAAGTCGAGGTCTTCGTCGGCGACGAAGAAGCGGTCCGGGTCGAGCCCGAACGCGCGCACCGGCCGGGGCAGGCCGTCGACGCCGTCCTGGTAGTCGAACTCGACGACGCTCGACCCGGCTGTTGCCGTGTCGGGCAGCACGTGGTGGTTGGTGAGCAGGAGTTCCGGCGACACCAGCGATCCGGTGCCGTAGCCGGTGAGCCGGCCGCGCTCGTCGCGGATGTTCACCCGGCCGACGGCGGCCGAAGCCGTGACGCCGCCTTCGAGGTAGCCCACGCCGAGGAGGTCGTCGGTGAGCACGATCCGTTCGAGAATCGCGCCGGCGGCGGTCATCGCGGCCGGATCACCCGCCGCGATCGCCGCCGGGTTCACCGGCCGCACATCGGGGTAGTAGCGGCCGAGCCGGTCGATCCGGGTCGCGACGCGGTTGGGCTCGTCGGCTTCGGCGATCCCGCCGGGCTTGCGCAGCAAGGCGATCTTCGCCCGCCGCTGCCCGGCCCGTTCCGCGGCGCGCGTGGCGGCGGCGCGTTCCTGTTCGGACTGCTGGTCCGTCGTGACGTCCACGGTGCCTCCCCGGCGAATCGGAGCACCGCGTTAGTCGTGCCGCTGCGGAATTCGTTACAGAAACCGGGTTCACCGCCGGAAAGTTCTTTTCCAGCACTCACGTCCGGACCGGGAGCACGATCGCCGACGGGTGCGCCGGATCGTGGTGGACCTCCTGGTCCGCGGCCCGCAAAGTGGTCGCGGTGGCGTGCGGCTCGCCGGTGCCGGGATTGCGGGCGAAGCGCGGGAACGCGCCGCTGGACACCTGGACCCGGATGCGGTGCCCGCGCCGGAAGCGGTGCGCCGTCGGCCACATCCGCACGCTGACCGCGGAAAGGTCGTCGGCGTTCCGCAAGCTCGTCAGACCGTCGCAGACGTTGACCGACCGGCCGCCGGGGTCGACGTCGCAGAGCCGGACGAAGACGTCGGCGAAGGGCAGGCTGCTGCGGAACCAGATCTCCGCGCTGACGTCCCCGACGACTTCGACGTCTTCGTCGAGCACAGCCGTGGTGTAGGTGAGGACGTCGGCGCGGGCCTCCAAGGCCGCGTTGTCGACGCGGCCGGCATCCAAGGCCATGCGCACGCCGCCGGCCGCGGGCGTCGGGTCCGCCGGGTCGTAGCGGTACCGGCCCGGCTCCGACTCCGCCGGCCCGTCCACCGCCAGCGAGCCGCCGCCGTGGAGGTGAAACCGTTGCGGGGCATAGCCTTCCGGTGGCCAGGACGCGAAGTCGCGCCAGGTTTCCTCGCCCATGACAAACAACCGGACCGGCGCACGCTCGGGTGGCTCTTCGCCGCGGGCGTGCGCGAGCCCGAAACCGAGCGTCTCCCGGAGCGTGACGCCCGCGCCGGCGAGCAGGTCGGAGCGCCCGGCGTGGGTCCACGGCGCGACCGTCAGCCGGGGTTGCCGTCCCGCGTCCTGCAGTGTCCGGAAGTCGCGCAGCTGACCGGGCAGGAAGATGTCGTACCAGCCGCCGACCGCGCTCACCGGCACGGTGACGTCCGCGACGCGCGCCCGGTGGTCGACCGCCGCCCACCGCGGGTGGGTTTCGGGGTGGGCGAGGACGTCCTGGATGTAGTCGGAGCGGTGGCCGATGGCGACGACGTCCGCCTGCGCGAGCGGGAGGGTGTTCAGTGCCCGCTCCAGCTTCTTCGCCTGGCCGCGTTGGCGCAGCAGCGCGAACCGGCGCTCCTGGACGGCGACCTGCACACCCCAGCCGAACGGCGTCTCCAGCGAAAGGCCGTCCTCCCGCAGGAACTCCAGCGTCAGCCCGGATTCGGTGACGTGCGGGACCATCGCCTTCACCTGCGGCGGCAGGCGGTCGGCGACCGCCCACTGGACGTACCCGAGGTAGCTCGCGCCGAGGAGCACCATCGAGTCGCCGAACCACGGCTGCCGCACGACCCAGTCCAGCGTCGCGAGGCCGTCTTCGCGCTCCTGCCGCAGCGGGTCGAAGACGCCGCCGGAGCCGAAGCCGCCGCGCGTGCTCTGGATCAGCACCTGGAAGCCGCGTTCGGCCAGCGGCCGGGCGAACAGCGCGCCGAACGGCCCTTTCCGCCCGTAGGGACTGCGCACGAGCGCGGTCGGCAGGCCGTCCCCGCCCGCGCGGGGCGCCCACCGGTCGGCGAGCAGCTCGGCGCCGTCGGGCATCGGGACGCGCAGGTCGCGCTGGACGACCAGGCGCCGGGTCGCCGGGGCGGGCAGCTCCAGCAGGCGTTCGAGGACACGGCTGATCACCGGTCGGCCTCCTTCGTGATCGTCGCGGTGACGACCGACCGGATCCGCAGCAGCCGGTCGGTGAACTCGTTCGCGTCGAGCGGGTCCGGCCCGCCGACGACCCAGGCGTTGACGACCGCGCCCGCGCCGCCGGTCAGGAACGTGGCCAGGTCCTCGAGCTCCCGGTCGCCGAGCCGGTCGCCGAGCGCCTGGCCGAGGTGCCGGCGGTTGAGCGGGAGGAACAGGCCGGTCAGCGCCTCGGTGAACGCGAACGCGGACGTCCCGGTCAGCAGCGCGCGGTAGAAGCGCCGGTGGGCGGCGAAGTGCCGGGCCAGCGCCAGGAGCGACGCGCGTTCGTCGGCGGGCAGGTCGGCCAGGAGTTCCCGGCGGACGAGGTCGAGGGCGGCCTCCAGGAGGAGCGCGTCGCGGTCGCCGAACTGCTGGTAGAGCACCTGGCGGCTGACGTCGGCCGCCTCGGCGATCTCGGAGACGGAGACGGCGGTGGAGTCCCGTTCGGACACGAGCTCGACGGCGGCCCCCATCAGCGCGGCGCGCGACCGGCGCACCCGCCGGTCCTTGACGGGTGCTTCGGTCGTCCAGTCGGCTCGCACGCCGCCAATAATGGACAGCTGTCAAGAAAATGGCAAGTGTTCGGTATCTGTCCGAGCGGCACGCCAGCCGGAGGCCCACAAGTGCGTCGGCGGCGCCTCCCCGCGGAACACCGCCGCGTGCCGCGCGGCGAACTCGGCGAAGGTCGTCGGCCGGAGGCCGAAGCGCTCGTGCGTGCTCAGGTCCACCCGGGACTCTTCGGCGCCCGTCCGCCGCTCGGCGAACAGCTCGTCCATCGCGTCGGCGAAGAAGGCGGGGATCCCGGCCGCGAGCAGCTCCGCCCGCTTGGCCGCCGGGTCGGTGTCGACGTACCGGACCGGCCGGCCGGCGACCGCGGCGATCCGCTCGGCGACCTCGGTCATCGTCAGCGCCTCGGGCCCGGTCAGCTCGTACCGCCCGCCGTCCTCGCCTTCGCCGCGCAGCAGGGCGACGGCGACGCGTGCGATGTCGCCGACGTCCACCGGCGCGAGTCTCGCGTCCCCCATCGGCAGGGCCAGCACGCCGTCGCGGCGGATCGACGGCACCTCGCGAAAGTACACCGGCATGAACTGGCTCGGGCGCAGGACCGACCAGGCGAGCCCGGAGCGGGCGAGGTACCGCTCGACCTCGGCGTGCATCCGCGCGAACCGGAACCCCGACCCGCTCCGGCACCCCCGCCCGGACAGTTTGACGACGTGCCCTGCACCGGCGCGCTTCGCGGCGTCGATGAACGCCTGCTGCGTCTCGACGAGCCGTTCGTCGGCGGAGGAGATCAGCAGCGCCCGGTCGACGCCGTCGAACGCGCTCGCGGGCGGGTCGCGCAGGTCGCCGAGGACGACGTCGACGCCGTCCGGGAAGCCGGCGGCGTTCGCGGGGTCCCGGACGAGTGCGCGGACCGGCAGCCCGTCGGCCACGCACGCTCGAAGCACCGCGGATCCGGTCAGCCCGGTCGCCCCTGTCAGCAAGATCATGGGTTGTCCTCTCTCTCGCTCATTCGGACAACCGAGCCGCCCGAAAGCGATCGCCCGGGCGGATGCGAGCATGCAGCCATGTCGTCGACCATGCGGGCCTTCGTGCTCACCGGCCCGCGCGAAGGGGCCGTCCAGGAGGTGCCAGTCCCGGAGGCCGTCCCCGGTGAAGTCGTCGTCGACGTCGAACGGGCCGGGGTCTGCGGCACCGACGTCGAGTTCTTCACCGGCGAGATGACCTACCTGCACCAGGGCCACGCCGCCTACCCGATGCGGCTCGGGCACGAGTGGTCCGGCACGGTCTCCGCGGTCGGGGCGGGCGTCGACCCCGCGTGGCTCGGGCGGCGGGTCACCGGCGACACCATGCTCGGCGACCGGACGTGCCGCCGCTGCCGGAAGGGCCACCAGCACACCTGCGAGAACCGGCAGGAGGTCGGGATCCGCGGCGGGCGGGCGGGAGCGCTGGCCGAAAAGCTCGCCGTCCCCGCGTGGTCCCTGCACGCCCTGCCCGACGAGGTCGACGCCGTGCTCGGCGCCTTGGTCGAACCCGGCGGCAACGCCTTGCGGGCGGCGCGGGCGGCCGGCGTCGGGCCCGGTGACCGGGCTTTGGTGCTGGGCCCGGGGACGATCGGCCTGCTCACCACGATGTTCCTGCGTGCCGCGGGAGCCGAGGTCCACGTCCTGGGGCTGGTCGAAAGCGAGCACGTCCGGACCCGCGAAACGCTTCCGGACCTGCCCTTCGACGCCGTCGTCGACGCCACCGACGCGCCCGGTTCGCCCGCGCTGGCCCTGGACCTCGTGGAGCCGGCCGGCCGGGTCGTCTACATCGGACTGTCCGGCCGGCCCAGCACGCTCGACAGCCGCGCGCTGGTGCTGAAGGACGTCACCGCGGTCGGTGTCCTGTCCGCGTCACCGGGGCTGGCCGACACGATCGCCGCCTACGCCGCCGGGACCGTCGACCCGCGCCCGCTGGTCGGGGCGACCGTCGGGCTGGACCGGGTCGGCGCGGTGCTGGCCGGCGAGCGGTTCGCGGCGCCGAAGGTCCACGTCGACCCGCGGCGCTAGCGCGGCGACGCCAGCGTCGTCGGACGGCTGCGCCCGCGCAGGGTGACGTCCTCGGTCGCCGTCCACCGCTCGGCTTCTTCCACGGCCGCCGCCTCGACGGCCGTCCACGACGCAAGGAGGCGGCCCGGCGCGTTCTTCGCCAGCTCGGTCAGCCGGGCGGCCTCGTTGACCGGGTCGCCGATCACCGTGTACTCGAACCGGCGCGGGTCGCCGACGTTGCCCGCCACCGCGTCGCCGGTCGCCACGCCGATGCCGGCCGGGCCGTCGGGGACTTCTTCGGCGAGCCGGCGGGCGATCGCACGCCCGGCGGCCAGCGCGCACGTCGCGTGGTCGGCCAGCGCCGCGGGTGCTCCGAAGACGGCCAGCGCCGCGTCGCCGACGAACTTGTTGACCAGGCCGTGGTGCCGGTCGACCTCGTCGACGACCACCGCGAAGAACCGGTTGAGCAGGCCGACGACCTCCTCGGGCGGGCGGCTCGCGGCCAGCGCCGTCGAGCCGACCAGGTCGACGAAGAGCACCGACACCGTGCGCACCGAGCCGCCGAGCTCCGCCGACGTGCGCATGGCTTCGACGGCGACCTCGTGGCCGACGTGCCGGCCGAACAGGTCGCGCATCCGTTCCCGCTCGGCCAGCCCGGCCGCCATGTCGTTGAACCCGGCCTGCAGCAGGCCCAGCTCGGTGCCGTCGTAGACCGGGATGGCGACGTCGAACTCGCCGGCCCGGACGCGGCCGAGCGCGTCGCGCACCGACGTGATGGGGTTGACGACCGCGCGGGCGGTGAACACGGTGACCAGCAGGCCGAAGCAGAGCACGACCAGCCCGAGCGCGATCACCGACACCGCGAGCTTCGTCGTCGAGACGTCGCCGCGCACCCAGGCCAGCGCCGCCGTCACGACCAGCCCGGCCACCGGCACCCCGGTGCCGAGGCACCAGAACAGCAGCATCCGCAGGTTGACGCCGCCGCTGAGCGGCCGCGGCGGCGCGGTCCCGGCCAGCGCCCGCGCGGCGTAGGGCCGCAGGGCGAACTCGCCGAAGAGGTAGGCGATCGCGCACACCACGACGCTCGCGAACGCGACCACGAGGAACACGGTCAGCGCGACCGCGGGCTGCGTGAGCACGGCCTGCGCCGCGAACAGCACGGTCGCGACACCCCACAGGACGGCCTGCATCAGCGTCAGGCGCAGGGGGACGCGCAGGCTGGCGACGCGTTCGGCCTCGGTCGGCGGCCGGCCCTCGGCCGCCCAGTGCAGCGTCCGCAGCGCGCCCCGGGTGCCCCAGAGCGTCCCGACGACGACAGCGGCGACGACGTACGCCGGCACCGCGAAGGCGGTGACCCGCACGAGGTCGCCGGACATGCCGGGGGACGGCATGAGCAGCGCGGCGAGCCCGACGACGACCAGCGCGCCGATGACGTTCGTGGCGATCAGGGTGGCGGTCAGCAGGCGCTGGACGCGCCGGCGCAATACGGTGACGTCCTGGTCGAGCGGGCCGAGCAGCCCGGAGCCGAACGGCCCGGTGGGGATGTCGCTTCGTGGGTGCACCGATTCCCTGCCGTTCGCGCGATTGAGTGAACGAATGTACACCGAAGCGGTGGACGTCGGCGACCGGGTTCACGCCTGCGAGTGGTTCACCCCGGGCTGTCGCCGGCGCTGCCGCGAGCAGGGCCAGATAGGCGACGGCGTGGGCGTACTCCTGGATGGCGGCGGTTGAGCCGACGGATGTGCACCGGAACGGATATGTGTTACGGTTGGTAACAGTGAACTCGGGTAACACCTGACAAGGAGGTCGGCGATGACCAGCATCAGCGAACGCGAAGCGGGGACTGCAGCGTCTTCGGACCGCGAGACGACCGCGCGCCGGCTGCTGGACTCGTCGGAACAGCTGTCCTACGACCCCGTCACGGAAGTCGACTGGGAGACGCCGCTGGACACGGGCTTCCACGGTGCGAGCCCCGAGTGGAGCACGCTCTACGGCACGTCCTACTGGGCCGAAATGACCCCGGAACAGCAGCGCGAGCTGACCCGCCAGGAGGCGGCGTCGGTGGCCAGCACCGGGATCTGGTTCGAGATGATCCTGCAGCAGATGATCTTGCGGGACTTCTACGCGAAGGACCCGACCGACCCCGCGTTCCAGTGGGCGCTGACCGAGATCGCCGACGAGTGCCGGCACTCGATCATGTTCGCCCGCGGCGCCGCCAAGCTGCGCGCGCCCGCCTACCGGCCGCGGCGGTTCGTCGTCGAGGCCGGCCGGATCTTCAAGGCGACCGCGAGCGGCGAGGCGGCCTACGCGGCGATCCTCGTGGCCGAAGAGGTCCTCGACGTCATGCAGCGCGACTGGATGCGGGACGAGCGCGTCGTCCCGTTCGTGCGCACCATCAACAACATCCACGTCGTCGAAGAGTCGCGCCACATGAAGTTCGCGCGCGAGGAGACCCGCCAGCGGCTCGAGGGCGCCGGCTGGGTGCGGCGGCAGGTCAACGCGCTGGTCGTCGCGATCGCGTCCTACGTCATCGTCGGCAGCATGTGGAACGCCAAGGTCTACGAGAACGCCGGGCTCGACGGCAAGCGCGCGCGGCGCGAGGCCAAGGCCAACGAGCACCACAAGTCGATGCTGCGCTCGAGCTGCTCCGGGCTGATGGAGTTCCTGCACTCCGCCGGGCTGCTCACCAAGCCGTCGCTGTGGTTCTACAAGCGCGCCAACCTGATCTGACATGGCGTTCGCGATCACCCAGACCTGCTGCGCAGACGCGTCGTGCGTGTCGGTCTGCCCGGTCAACTGCATCCACCCGACGCCGGACGAGCCGGACTTCGGGACGACCGACATGCTCTACGTCGACCCGGCGACCTGCATCGACTGCGGTGCCTGCGCCGATGCCTGCCCGGTCGACGCGATCTTCCCGGCCGGCGACCTCACCGGTCCGCTGAAGGTGTACGAGGAGATCAACGCGGAGTTCTACGCGGGCCGGGACGTCCTCGCCGAGGCGACCGTCGCCCCGAACTTCCACCGCTGGTCCCCGCCGGCGTTCGCCCGGGTCCTGCCGAGCGACTTCGCGCCCCTGGACGTCGCGGTCGTCGGCACCGGCCCGGCGGGCATGTACGCCGTCGAAGACCTGTTGCTGCACACCAACTCCCGCGTCACGCTGATCGACCGGCTGGCCACGGCCGGCGGCCTGATCCGCTACGGCGTCGCGCCCGACCACCCGTCGACGAAGAAGATCGGCGAGACGTTCGCCCGCTTCCACGACCACCCGCGGCTGAAGCTGCGGCTGGGCGTGGAGGCCGGTCCCGAGCTGGCCGAACGGCACGACGCGGTGATCTACGCGGTCGGCGCCACCGGGGCCCGCCGCCTCGGCGTCCCCGGCGAAGACCTGCCCGGCAGCCTTCCGGCGGCGACGGTCGTGAACTGGTACAACGGCCACCCCGACATCGCGCCGGACGCCGTCGACCTTTCGGCCGAGCGGGTGGTCGTGGTGGGCACCGGCAACGTCGCGCTCGACATCGCCCGCATCCTGACGGCCGACCCGGAGTCCCTGGCCGGCACGTCCCTCGCTCCCGCGGCGCTGGCCCGGCTGCGGGCGAGCAAGGTGCGCGAGGTCGTGCTGCTGGCCCGGCGCGGCCCCGAAGACGCCGCGTACACGCGGTCGGAGCTGCTGGCGTTGGCGGCCCGAGGCGCCCTCGTCGTGGACGCGCACGACCCGCGCGTCGCCGCGGCGATCGACGCCGGGGACGGCAAAGCCGCCTTGCTGCGGGGCCTGCCGCGCGAGGCGGTGGACTGGTCGTCGCCGCCCCCGGACGGCGGCCGCCGGGTCGTCCTGCGCTTCCACTCGGCCCCGCTGGAGTTCACCGGCGACACGGAGGTCCGCGGCGTCCGCGTGACCGGCGACGTCGAGATCACGGCCGGGCGGGTCGTGCGGGCGGCCGGGTTCCGCGGCGCGCCCGTGGCCGGCCTGCCGTTCGACGAGGCCACCGGGACGGTCCCGAACACGGCCGGCCGCGTCGAGCCCGGGACCTACGTGGCCGGGTGGATCAAGCGCGGCCCGTCGGGCGGCATCGGCGCGAACAAGGCGTGTGCCCGCGAGACGGTCGGCGCCCTGCTGGAGGACGCGGTCGCCGGCCGGCTGCGCACCCGGCGGCGTGGACTGCTCCGCCGCGCCTGACTCAGGGCCGGTGGCTGGTGTGGGTGAACTCCACAGTGGACAGCATCGAACCGGACGTCCTCGAGCGCTTCCGGCCGAAGGCCAGGACCTTCGCCGGATCGACCGCGAACACCGCCACATCGTCGTGGGTGCCTTGCCGGAACCCGTCGTCCGTCGCCTCGTAGACCCAGCTGCCGTCCCACTTGGCCAGCCATGCCTCGGCGAGCCGTTCCAGCGTCGCCCGGTCCGTGACCCGCCGGGCTTCGCCTTCGACCATGACATCGAGGGCGTCGTCCCAGGAGTCGCGGCCCGTAGTCAGCACGACGTTCGGGTTCGCGGTCAGGTTGAGGTACTTCTGCTCGGTCTCGCCGGTCGAGAAGTGCAGGGCGCCGTCGAGCCAGACGGCGACCAGCGGGGTCACGTGCGGCCGGCCGTCGGCGCGCACCGTCGTGAGCCAGCTGATCTGGGCGTTTTCCAGTGCGTGCACGGTTTCGGCCCAGCCGGTGGCTTGGGTGCCGGGGTCGCTGAACCGTTCGTCGAGCCGGGTTTCCATCGTCACTCCGATCGTCGGCCGCGGTGCCTGACGAAAGCAGTATGCCGGGGTCACCCGGCCAGGCGGTGCAGAACGGCGGCCGCCAGCGCCGTGCGTTCCAGCATTCCCTCGACGCTGATGTGCTCGTGGCGCGCGTGGGCGCCGTCGCCGACCGCGCCGAACCCGTCCAGGACCGGGTGGCCCAGCGCCGCCACGAAGTTTCCGTCGCTCGCGCCCCCGACCGAACACTCCCGCAGCGTGACGCCCAGTTCCGCGGCCTCCTCGCGGGCCAGCTCGTACAGCCGCGCGATGGCGCCGGACCGTTCCATCACCGGGCGGTTCCAGCCGCCGGTCACCTCGACCGCCGCGCGCGGGTCGTGCGCCTTCAGCGCCGCGAGGCCCGCGTCGATGCGGGCCGCCTCGGCCGCGCTGGACACGCGGACGTCGATCTCGCCCGCCGCCGCGCCCGCGATCACGTTCTGCCGGGTGCCGCCGGTGACCACACCGACGTTCACCGTCGTCCCCGCGTCCACATCGGACAGTCCGTGCAGCGCGAGCACCGCCCGGGCCAGCTCGTCGACCGCGCTCGCGCCCTTCGCCGGGTCCAGCCCGGCATGCGCTTCGACACCGGTCGTGTGCACCTGGAACAGGCCGACGCCCTTGCGTGCGGTCTTCACCGCGCCGTCGGCACTGGCCTCGAACACCAGCGTCGCACGGGTACCCTCCGCCGCCTCCTCGATCACCGGCCGGGACGCCGGGCTGCCGATCTCCTCGTCGCCGTTGAGGACCAGCCGCACGGCCGGGCGCGGCTGCCCCGCCGCGTCGAGCGCGCGTAGCGCCCACACCGCGTGCACCAGACCGGACTTCATGTCGAAGATCCCGGGGCCGGTCGCGCGGTCGCCGTCCACGGTGAACGGCCAATCGTCCAGGGTCCCGAGCGGCCACACGGTGTCGTAGTGGCAGAGCAGGAGCACCGGTTCGCCGGCGCCCGGGAAGTCGTAGACCTTGATGTCGCCGTACCGCCCGCCGTCGACGTCCCGGACGTGATCGGGTGCGCCGAGGCGTTCGCGCAGCCAGCTGTCCACCCAGGACAGTCCCGCGGACAGCGCCGCCTTGTCGTCGCTCGGCGTCTCGATGGAGACGTAGGCGGCGACGTCGGCGAGCAGGTCGTCGCGGTGCGCGCGCACCCATTCGTGCAGTTCGCGGATCACAGCGCTCGCTCCAGTTCGACGAGGTGGTCTTCGGACATCGCGGCGGCGCCGGTCTCGACGTCGCGCAGCCGGGTCAGCATCGCCCGCAGCAGCGGGACGTCCGCCGCGGCGAGCACCGGCGCGTAGTGGTGGTGCACTTCGATCGAGCGGTGCCGGACGGCGATGTCGCGCCAGATGCCGCTGCGGTCCTTCGGCTGGGTCCGCAGCCACGCGACCAGCCGGTCGGTCGCCGCCTCGCGGCCGGACGCGCCGGGCAGGTACGCGGCCGGGTCGAACTGGTCGAACGGTTCCAGGACCCGGTCGCCCGCCGCCGCGAGGACCTCGGCGGTGAGGGCGTGCATGAGCGGGCGGTGCCGGTCGATGAGGTCCGCCATCGGCGCGTCGGCCAGCGCGGTCGTGGTGAGCATCGCGCCGAAACCGAGCTTCGCCCACAGGTAGCCCTCGACGTTGGCGGTCGCCTTCGCCGGACCCCAGGCCTGCAGGTCGGCGACGACCTCTTCGACGCGGTCGCTGATCCGGCCGTCCGGCTCGCCGACGACCAGCGCGCCGAGGCCGCCGTCCCGCACGACCCCCGGCTCGACGACGTCGGCGAAGAGGTTGACGAACGCTCCGACCGTCCTTTCCGGACCGACGTACGCCGCGATCACCCCCTCGTTGAGCCCGTTCTGCAGGGACACGACGAACCCGTCGCCGGCCAGCCGCGGCGTCAACCACGGCAGCACGGCCTCGGTGGCCTGGGCCTTGACGGCCAGCAGCACCCGGCCGAACGCCGGCGGGGCGTTCTCCGGCAGGAAAGCCGGCAGCGCCACGGTTTCGTCGCCGCCGGGGCGGCGGAGGGTGAGGCCGCGGGCCGCGATCGCGGCGACGTGGGCCGGGTCGGCGTCCACAATGGACACCGGGTGGCCGGCGCGGGCGAGGTGGAACGCGAGCGTCCCGCCGATCGCGCCGCCGCCGACGACGGTGTACGAGCGCCGGTCAGACATGCGCTTCCTTTCCTCGCTGGACGGCCGTCTCGCCGTCCCAGTGCAGTGGCAGGCCGGCCGCGCCCGCCATCGAACCGCCGTCGACGCGCAGGACGGCGCCGGTGATCCAGGCGGCTTGCGGACCGGCGAGCCAGTACACGGCGTCGGCGATCTCGCGCGGCTCGCCGCGTCGCCCGAGCGGGTTGACCGACACCGCGGCCGCGTACGCCTCGGTGACCGGGTTGGCGTCGCTGTCGACGGTGACGAAGCCCGGGCTCACCGCGTTCACGCGGATGCCGTGCGGACCCAGCTCGACCGCGCAGGCCTTGGTGACCATCTCCAGGGCGGCTTTCGACGTCGCGTAGTGCGCGGCGCCGGGACGCGCGCGGGTCGCCGCGCCGGAGGAGATGTTGACGACGGCGCCGGTCGTGCCGGCTCCGACGTGCGCGCGTCCGAAAGCGACAGTCGTCAGCAGCGCGGCCCGCACGTTGACGTCCTGCACGCGGTCCCACACCGCCGCCGTCATCTCCAGCAGGGGAGTGGCGGGGTAGATCCCGGCGGCGTTGACGAGGACGTCGACCGCGCCGGCCCGGTCGACGAGCCCTTCGACGTAGCCGGTGTCGGCGAGATCGCCGGGCAGCTCGACGACGTCGGCAGGCAGCCGACCAGCCACTGTGGACAGTTCCGCCGCACGCAGGTCGGACAGGACGAGCCGGTCGCCCGCTTCGGCGAACCGGGCCGCGATCGCGGCGCCGATGCCGCCGCCGGCCCCGGTGACGAGCACGGTCCGCACTACAGCTCCTTCCCCTTGGTCTCCGGCATGGTGAGGTAGACCGCGACGCCGATGAGCGCGGCGACGGCGACGTAGACCCACACGAGGTTCCCGAGGTGGTGGGCGTTGAGCCACGTCGTGACGTACGGCGCAGTGCCGCCGAAGATCGCCACGGCGAGCGCGTACGGCAGGCCGATGCCGGTGGTGCGGACCTCCGGCGGGAACTGCTCGGCCATGATCACCGCGCAGTTCGCCGAGTACCCGACGATCAGGACCACGCCGATCAGCTCGATGACGAAGACGCTCCAGAAGCTGTTGCCGAGGAAGTGGAACGCGGGCCAGGCGAACACCACGAACCCGCCGGCGAACGCCGTCATGGTCGCCTTGCGGCCGATCCGGTCCGACAGCAGGCCGCCGAAGGGCAGCAGCGCGATGAACACGACCATGGCCAGGGTGTTGGCCAGCAGCGCCGTCTTCAGCGGGATGCCGGTGGCCAGGTGGGCGTAGGCCGGCATGTAGGAGACCCACACGTAGTAGATCAGCGTCCCGGCGATCGTCACGCCGGCGACGCGCAGGGCGGCCTTCGGGTGGTCGCGCAGCATCGCCACCAGCGGGTTGCGCCGCGGTTTCGCGCTGATCTTGCTGAACGCCTCGGTTTCGTGGACCGACACCCGCAGCCACAGGCCGACCAGGCCGAGCAGCCCGGCGACGCCGAACGCGAGCCGCCAGCCCCAGCCGCGCAGGTCGGCGTCGGACAGCGTCGAGTTGAGGATCGTGCCCATCAACGCGGCCAGCAGCGAGCCGAGGCCGACCGACACCTGCTGCCACGAACCGGCGAACGCGCGGCGGCCGGGCGCGGCCGACTCGATGAGGAACGCCGATGACGAACCGAACTCGCCGCCCGCGGAGAAGCCCTGCACGAGCCGGGCCAGCAGCAGCACGATCGGGGCGAGCACGCCGATCTGCGCGTAGGTGGGGGTGAGCGCGATGACGATCGACGCCCCGGCCATCAGCGAGATGGTGAGCGTCAAGCCCTTCTTGCGGCCCCGGCGGTCGGCGTACGCGCCGAGCACCGCGCCACCGATGGGCCGCATGACGAACCCGACGGCGAACACGGCCAAAGTGGACAGCAGGGCGGTGGTTTCGTTGCCACCGGCGAAGAACTGGCCGGCGAAGACCGGGGCGAACGTCGCGTAGACGGCCCAGTCGACCCATTCGACGGTGTTGCCGACGGCGCCGGCGACGATTGCCTTGCGCTGCTGCGGCGTCAAGCGGTGGCTGACGACGGTGTCCACTGTGGTCATGGCTGCTCCTGGCGGACGTGGCCGACGATCTGCGCGTGCGTGGCGAACCAGACGCCGTCGTGGCCGGCGATGTGGTCGAGGAGTTCGTCGAGGACGGTCAGGCGCGAGCGGTGACCGATGATGTGCGGGTGCATGGTGAGCTGGAAGATGCCGCCGTCGGCGTAGGCGGCGTCGAACTCGTCGCGCCAGATCGAGAGCACGCCGCGCGGCGGGGTGTAGGGCCGCAGTGACGCGAACCGGTCCATCATGAAGTACGGCGCGTCGTCGCGGATCCACTCGACCGGCAGCTCGACGACCCCGGTCGGCTCGCCGTGCTCGAGGAGCTCGTAGCAGTCGTCGTCGGCCATCAGCGAGGAGTCGTAGGTCAGCCCCAGTTCCCGGGTGATGGCGAGGGTGTGGGCCGAGAAGTCCCAGGACGGCGTCCGGATCCCGACCGGCCGGGTGCCGGCGAGGCGTTCCAGGACGTCGGCGGCGCGGAAGGCGAGGTCGCGTTCCTCGGTCTCGGTGAGTGCGGTGTTGCGCTCGTGGATCCAGCCGTGCAGCGCCACTTCGTGCCCGGCGTCCACATAGGACTTCACTTCGCCGTCGTGGAGCAATGCCGAGACGGCGGGCATGAAGAAGGACGCGGGGGCGTTGTACTTGCGCAGCAGCTTGAGGATGCGCGGCACGCCGACGCGGGCGCCGTACTCGCCCTGCGCCAGCTTGCCGGGCAGGACGTCGCCGTCGCGCAGGGAAGGCGTCTCGTGGTCGGAGTCGAAGGACAGCGCGACGGCGACCTTCGCGCCGCCGGGCCACGCGGCCGGGCGCAGCGGCCGCCCCGCGCGCACGTGCTCGACGTGCCCGCGCCACGTCTTTTCGTCCCACTGCCAGGGCTGGTCGGTCATGCGTCCTCCAAGCTGGCGGCGGACGTCGGGGCCCACGCGCGCTTGAGCGTCGAAACCTGCAGGGTCACGTCGGCCTCCCGGAGCCCGGGCAGCGCGCCGACGACGTCGGTGGTGTGGCGGTAGAGCTCGCCGTAGTGGCGCAGGACGATCTGGCCGACGAGGTTGAACCGCCCGGTGGTGGCGGAGAGGTACTTCGTGCCGGGGTGGGCGGCGAGCTGCTGCCCGGCGCGGTCGAGCTCGCCGGGGACGACGGAGAGCCAGAGCATGAATTCGAGGGCGTAGCCGAACATGGCGGGCTCGGCGAGCGTCCGGAAGCGCAGGCAGCCGCGTTTGACGAGCGAATCGACGCGACGGGCCACAGTGGACTCGCTGGTGCCGACCAGTTTGGACACTTCCTTGAAGGGCAGCCGGCCGTCCTCGCCGAGGGCGGCGCAGAGGGCGAGGTCGAGTTCGTCGAGCTGCTCGGGCGGGCGCTCCCAGTGCTGCTCTTCGAACGGCCGGACGTCGCCGCCGCGCAGGTCTTTCGCGGCGGCGGGGCTCAGCTCGCCGGAGTCCCAGTCGTGGTTGGAGGTGAAGGTCCGCATGACGGCGAAGGTCTCGGCGCCCCGGATGGCCTCGGCGGCGGGGAAGCCGTGCTCCTGCAGGCCGGCGATGTCGGCGTAGGAGGGGAGAACGAACTCGGCGGAGCAGTCGGCGCTCCCGGCGAGCACGCTGGCGTACCGCACATCGGGCCGGGCGGCGAGGGCCTCGGCCACGGTGGCGGCGGCGCCGGGCCGGCATTTCAGCCGGGCGATGACGGGCACGCCGAGGCCGCAGCGCAGGACATCGACGACCCCGATGACCCGGAGGCGGCCGCTTTCGGTGAGCTTTTCGGCCCGCCGGAGCACGGTGGACTCGCTGGCCCCGACGTGCCGGGCAACGGCACCCCAGGACGCCCGGCCGTTGAGCTGCAGGGCCGCGACGATGCGGCGGTCCAGCTCGGAGGTCTTGGCTTCGTTCTGCACAGGAGGCATCCTGAATGCAGGAATTCGTCAAGTCAAGGGGTGGCAATGCAGGAAAGCTGCAAGTGTAGGGGCGAGCACCCCAAGGTGGCCTTCGGTGCTCCTCCCATGCCCCCACCGCCACCCTCAACGGAGGCGCTTCGCGCCGCAGTGTCATTCAACGCACCGAAGGCGGCCTTGGGTGCGTGAGACGCACCCAAGGCCGCCTTGGGGCGCTGGGGTCAGTCGAGCGGGAGCACCGGGGTCGCCGCCGCGAAGGCGTCTGCCGCCGCCAGGTCGAACTCGCCGTGGTCGCTGCCCAGTCCCTGGGCCACCAGCCCCGCTGCCGCGCAGCCCAGCACCGCCGCCTCCCGCAGTGACCGGCCCAGACCCACGCCCCGGAGGAACCCGGCCGAGAACGCGTCGCCGCAGCCGGTCGTGTCGACCACCGGCACCGCGAACGCCGGTACCGAGATCGTCTCCCGCGGGGTCACCACCAGTGCTCCCCGCGACCCGCGCGTGACCGCCACGCACCCGACCCCGCGCTCCAGCAGCGCGTGCGCGCCGTCCTCCAGCGAGTCCGCGCTCGTCAAGCCCAGGACCTGCTCTTCGTTCGGCAGCAGGTAGTCCACAAAGGACAACGCGGGCTCGATCCAGGCGAGCACCCCCGGATCGCCGGGCGCCAGCAGGTCGGCCGAAGTGACCACGCCCGCGGACCGAGCCGGTCCCAGCAGGGAAGCAGCAGCCGCCCCGCCCATCAGCTCCGGCCCGCCCAGGTGCAGGTGGGTCACGCCGGCCAGCGACGCCGCCGGGAATTCCGCCGGTTCGATACCCAGGTTCGCCCCCGGCACGTGGAACGCCGGCCGGCTGCCGTCGGGACGGATCGGGAGCACCGACGCCGACGTCTGCACCCCCGTCCGCCGCAGCACCAGCGACGTGTCGACGCCGTACCGGGCGAGCATCGTCAGCAGCAGGTCGCCGATCGGGTCGTCGCCCACCGCGCCCGCCGTCCGGACGCCGGCGCCGAGCTTCGCCAGCGTCACCGCCGTGCCCGCCGCCGTCCCCGCCGGGGCGAAGCGGATCTGCTCCACCAGCGCCGCGCCCTGGCCCTCCGGGATCGCCGACACCGGCCGGACCTGGACGTCGAACACGTGCGCCCCCAGCGTCACGACGGTCTGCGTCACCCGTCCTCCCAGCGCCGCGGGCGGCCGTAGCCGCTCCGGACCGCTGCGGTCACGACGGCTTCCTGCTGCCCGTCGTCCAGCGCCCGCGGGACGCCGAGCGTCGCCGCCCGGACGTACAGGCCGCACGCCCACTCCAACAGCAGCGTGTGGTCCATCGCCGCTTCCAGGGTCGGGCCGTGGACGATCGCGCCGTGGTTGGCCAGCAGCGCCGCCGCCTTGCCTTCCAGGGCCGCGAGGGTGCCCGCGGCCAGCTCCGCCGACCCGAACACCGCGAACGGCGCGACCCGGACCGCGCCGCCCAGCGCGAGCTGCTGGTAGTGCACGCAGGGCAGCTCGTCGAGCACCAGCGACACCGCGGTGGCCTGCGGGGAGTGCGTGTGCACCACCGCGCCCGCGCCGAAGCGCCGGTAGATCCCCAGGTGCAGCTCGAGTTCCGACGTCGGCGCCAGCTCGCCGTCGACGATCCTGCCGTCCAGGTCGACGACCGTGACGTCCGACGGTCCGGCCGTGCCCAGCACGACCCCCGTCGCGGTCACCGCCACGTGCTCACCGGTCCGGACGCTCACGTTGCCCGCCGTGCCGATCAGCAGGCCTTCCGCGGCGAGGCCGTTGCTCGCCCGGGCCACCGCCCGCCGGGCGTCGTCGAGCGCTGAACTTCCCGCTGCCATGCCCCGAGGCTAGGATAAACCCGAAACAAAGTCACGTTCAGGTTTGAGGAGGCCCATGCCGGGGCGGGTACCACGCCAAGCCCGGGCCCGCGAGAAGCTGGCCCGGGTGCTCGAGGCCGCGGACCGGCTGCTCGCCGAGGAGGGCGTCGAGGCCTTGACGACGACCCGGGTCGCCGCCGCGGCCGGCGTGTCGGTCGGGACGCTGTACCAGTACCTCCCCGACCGCGACGCCATCACCGAAGCGCTGGCCGACGGCTACCTCGCCCGCCTCGAAGACCTCATGACGGCCTTCACCGACCAGGCCGCGCGGGAGACCTGGGGTGATCCCGTCGGCCTGCTGGTCGATGCCTTCGCCGCGCTCTACCGCGCCGAACCCGGCTTCCGCGCCCTCTGGCTGGGCCGCGGCCTCACCGCGGCGACGCGCGAAGCCGACATCGCCCACAAGCGCGTGATGGCCGCCGGCGTGCACCGCGTGCTCGTCGCCCAAGGCCGGCTCCGCGACGACGAAGCGGCCGCGACGGCGTGCCGGACCGCGTTCCTCGCCGCCGACGCCGTGATCCAGGAGGCGTTCCGCGCCGACCCCGACGGCGCCGCCGCGCTGCTCGACCAGCTGAAGGCGATGCTGCGGGCCTATCTGGAGCGGCTCGTCTAGGCTCGCGGGCATGCCCGACACGCAGTACGAAGACCTGCTCCGCCACGTTCTCGACACCGGCGCCCGCAAGGCGGACCGCACCGGCACCGGCACGCGGTCGATCTTCGGGCACCAGCTGCGCTACCGCCTGGCCGACGGCTTCCCGTTGATCACGACGAAGAAGGTCCACTTCCGCTCGGTCGCCTACGAGCTGCTGTGGTTCCTGCGCGGCGACCGCAACGTCCGCTGGCTGCAGGACAACGGCGTCACGATCTGGGACGAGTGGGCCGCGCCGGACGGCGACCTCGGCCCGGTCTACGGCGTCCAGTGGCGGTCGTGGCCGACCCCGGACGGCGGGCACGTCGACCAGATCGCCGAGGTCCTGCGCACGCTGCGCGAGAACCCGGACTCGCGGCGGATCATCGTGTCGGCGTGGAACGTCGGGGAGATCCCGCAGATGGCGCTGCCGCCGTGCCACGCGTTCTTCCAGTTCTACGTCGCCGACGGCGAGCTGTCGTGCCAGCTGTACCAGCGCAGCGCCGACCTGTTCCTCGGCGTGCCGTTCAACATCGCCAGCTACGCGCTGCTGACGCACATGATCGCCGAGCAGGTCGGCCTGCGCCCCGGCGACTTCATCTGGACCGGCGGCGACTGCCACATCTACGACAACCACGAGGAGCAGGTCCGCAGGCAGCTCGCCCGGGACGCGCGGCCGTTCCCGACGCTGAGCCTGAAGGACGCGGACAGCCTGTTCGAGTACACCTACGACGACTTCGCGCTCGACGGCTACGACCCCCACCCGGGCATCAAAGCGCCGGTGGCGGTGTGATCGGGCTGGTCTGGGCCCAGTCGGCGAACGGGGTGATCGGCCGCGACGGCACGCTGCCGTGGCACCTGCCGGAGGACCTGAAGCACTTCCGCACGCTCACGGCGGGCGCGACCGTCCTCATGGGACGCCGCACGTGGGAGTCGCTGCCGCCGCGGTTCCGGCCGTTGCCGGGCCGGCGCAACCTGGTGCTGTCGGCCACCCCGCAGGAGGGCGTCGAAACGTTCCCGGAGCTGGCCCCGGCGGTGGACGCGGTGTCCGGCGACGGCTGGGTGATCGGCGGCGCGGCCGTGTACCGGGCGGCGCTGCCGTTCGCGGACCGGATCGTCGTGACGGAGATCCGGGAGACGTTCGAGGGCGACACGCGGGCGCCGGACGTCGGGCGGGCGCCGGACGTCACCGGGGAGTGGCAGGAGTCGTCGACCGGGCTGCACTACCGGTTCGTCGAGTGGGGTAACTCCGCGCGCTGAGCGGCTTTCCACCATCCGCCGGTTGACGCGGTAATCACCGGAGGTCGGAGATCGCCCGGAAATCAGTGCCGCAGATACCGGTCGAAGAACGCGCTCAGCGCCGCGCGTTGCCCGGCGATGCTCCGCCCCGCGTCCACGGTGCCGATGAACGGTGCGAGCGCCGCCGGGTCGAGGCCGAGCCGGGGGAGGAGCGCCTGGTAGTCCGTGTAGCTGAAGTGCTCGCCGTCCGCCAGGTGGCCTTGGTGGACCGGTGCGCGCCGGTGGCTCAGGAACTCCTGCCACGAAGCGTCGGACGCCGCGCTGTGGTCGCCGGCGCTCAGCAGCAGGAACGGCCGGTCCAGGCCTTCGTCGGCCACGCGGCCGAAGTCGCGGGTGGACTGGGAGTAGGCCATGCTGCCGTCGAGGTCGGCGCCCGCGGCGATGCGGCGGTCGTGCACCATCGTCTCGCCGGTGGTGAACCCGCCCGCCGAATGGCCGGCCATGCCGACCCGGGAGAGGTCGAGGGACAGCCCGGCGGGCAGCGCGGCGGCGCGGGCCAGGGTTTCCAGGGTGTCGAGGACGAACCGCGTGTCGGCCACCCGCGTGGCGATCAGCAGCTTGCCGTCGGTTCCGGGCGGGAGCGCCCGCCGTTCGACGCGGCCGTCGGGGAACTCGACCGCCGCCGGTTCGTGGGTGTGGTCGAGCGCCACCGTCACGTAGCCCTCGCTGGAAAGCTGCTCCAGCAACGCCGTCCCGACCGAGCGCGGGTACTTGGCGCCCGGCGAGTAGAGCACGACGGGTCGTCGCCCCGCCGCGGCGGGAGCGTCGGCGCGGGCGTGCGCCGGGAAGGTGTAGCCGAGCCGGTCGGCGGCGATGCCGAGCTGACGCGCGTCCTCTTCGGCGATGAGCCGCGCGGCTCCCGGCGCAATGTACGGCGTCCTCGGGCCGCCGCCGGGCCGCGCCGGGTACCGGACCGTCACCATCAGCTCCCGCGTCGTGCCCGCGACCCACGGGTCCGGCCGGGCGTGGTCGACGAGGTGCAGGTCGGTGCGGCCGACGGCGTACGGCCCGGTCGGCGCGGGCAGGCCGAGCGCGGCCGGCGCGGCGGCGGCCGCGGAAACCGTGGTGGTCAGGAGGACGCCGGTGAGCCCGGCGAGGAGGGCTTTTCGCATGGTTCGACCGTATTGTCGCGGTGCCCGCGTGCCATCGGGACGATCACCGATTTCGCCCCGGTCAGGGTCACCCGAGCCAGTGCGAGACCGGCAGCCCGGGCACCCGGCGGCCCCGGTGGCCGGTCGTCTCGCGGCCGGCGGCCAGCGCGTTGAGCACGGCCTCCTCGACGGCCTGCACGACCGCCTCGAAGAACGGGTCGATCCGGCCCCACGGCACGAACCGCAGCGTCTCGTACTCGGCGGCCGCCGTGCGGGGGAACGTGCTGGTCAGCGCGCCCGGGTTCGCCGTGCTGAACGCGAGGAAGAGGTCGCCGGAGAAGTGCGAGCCCGTCGTGCCCGTGCGGGCCAGGCCGAGCGGGACGCGGCGGGCGAGCGCGCTGCACTGGCCCGGCAGCAGGGGCGCGTCCGTCCCGACGACGACGATCACCGAGCCCGCGCCTGCCGGGGCGGGCGCCCACTCGTCCATCGGGTTGTCGGCCGTCAGCGCGAGCCCGACCGGCGAGCCGGCGACGGTGAGTTCGCGCCGGCTGCCGAAGTTGGCCTGCACCAGCGCGCCCACCGTGTACTCGTCCGCGCCGTGAGCCACGATGCGGGACGCCGTGCCGGTGCCGCCTTTGAAGCCGTAGCAGGTCATCCCGGTGCCGCCGCCGACCGAGCCCTCCGCGACGGCGCCCGGGCGGGCCCCGTCGATCGCCGCCACCGCGTGTCCACTGTGGATCGTCGGGGCGTTGATGTCGTTGAGGTAGCCGTCCCACGTCTCGGCGACCACCGGGAGCAGCCACTCCGCCGCGACGTCGGGCCGTTCGCGCACCACCCAGTCGACGACGCCGCGGTGGCACGGCCCGACGGCGTGGGTGTTGGTGATCAGCACCGGCAGGGTGAGCGACCCGGTCTCGGCGAGCCACGCGGTGCCGGTCATCTCGCCGTTGCCGTTGAGCGAGGACGTCCCGGCCGCGCACGGCACCGCGAAGCCGCCGCGGCCGCGGGGGAGGACCGCGGTGACGCCGGTGCGCACCGACTCGCCCTCGATCAGCGTCGTGTAGCCGACTTCGACGCCGGGGACGTCGGTGAGCGCGTTGTGCGTGCCGGGCCGGCCGGGCAGCGTGACGCCCAGGTCGCGGGCACGGGTCATCGGAGGTCCTCCAGGGCGCAAGCAGTGCGGGCGTAGGACAGCAGCATCGCTTCGGCGGTGGCCCGCTCCAGCGACGGCACGGCCTGGGTGAGGTGCAGGCCGTAGCCGTCTTCGAGGGCGACGAGGTTCCGCGCGATCGCGACCGCGTCGGCGGTCAGGGTGAACTCGCCGGTCGCGGCGCCGGCCTCGAGGATCCCGGTGTAGATCCGCACCTGCCGCTCGTACAGCGCGATGTGCCGGGCGGCGTAGGCGGGGTCGCGGCGGGCGATCGTGCCGAGTTCGTAGAGCAGGACGCACAGTTCGTCGTCCGGCCCGGTGGGCAGGCCGCCGCGGATCGTGGCGAGCAGCCGGTCCCGCGGCGTCCCGCGCCGGGCGGTCTCCTCCCGCCGGGTGCAGAAGCGTTCGACGGCTTCGTGCTGCACCTGCTGAAGGAGATCGGTGAGGGTGGGGAAGTAGTAGAGCACCGAGCCGGAGGAGAGCCCGGCGCCGTCGGCGATGTCCCGCAGCTTCAGGTTGAGGACCCCGCGTTCGACGACGGCGCGGCGTGCCACCGCGATCAGCTCGGCCCGCCGCTCGGGCGCCCTGCTCGGTCGTGCCATGCGGATCATTCTTCGAAGGATCTTCGAAAAAAGCAAGAGCTTGACTTGTCCGCGGTGAGCGCCTTTGATGCGTGGTCACCTGGTTGTTCGAAGGAGCTTCAAAGAACTGGAGGCCCGGTCGTGACCACCCCTGCGCTGCGCCGCGGACTGCGGACCCTCGGCACCCTGCTCATCACGCTCTCGGCGATCAGCCCCGCGTCGTCGGTGTTCATCATCGCGCCGGGGGTGCTGACCGGCGCCGGCACCGGCGCGTTCCTGAGCTTCGCGGCCGCGGCGGTCGTCGGCGTGTTCATGGCGTTCGTCTACGCCGAGCTGGCGTCGGCGTTCCCGCTGGCCGGCGGCGAATACGCGATCGTCGCGCGCACCCTCGGCCGGCTGCCGGGCTTCGCCGTGCTGGGCCTGATGATCATCACGCAGGTGCTGATCGTCGCGGTGATCGCGCTCGGCGTCGGCACCTACCTGGCCGTGCTGTGGCCCGGCCTGCCCGGGCCGGCGGTCGCCGCGGTGACGTGCGTGCTGGCCGCGGTGGTCGGCGTGTTCGACATCAAGCTGAACGCGTGGGTGACCGGCGTCTTCCTGGCCATCGAGGTCCTCGCGCTGGTCGTGGTGAGCGCGCTCGGGTTCCTGCACCCGGCGCGGCCGGTCACCGACCTGCTGGCGCACCCGGTGGCGGCGGACGGCGGCCCGGCGACCGTCGGCGCCATCGCGATCGCGGTGGCCGTGGCGATGTTCGCCTACAACGGCTACGGCTCGGCGGTCTACTTCGGCGAGGAGACCCAGGACGCGCCGCGCGGCATCGCCCGCGCGATCCTGCTGGCGCTGGCGATCACGGTGGTCGCCGAGCTCGTCCCGGTGACGGCAGTGCTGGTGGGCGCGCCCGACCTCGGGGAGCTGTTCGGGGCGGAGAACATGCTGTCGGCGTTCATCTCCGCCCGCGGCGGCGGCACCCTCGACACGGCGATCAGCCTCGCGGTGGCGCTCGCGATCGTGAACGCGGTGCTCGCGATCGTCCTGATCAGCTCCCGCCTGGTGTTCAGCAGCGGCCGGGACCGCGCGTGGCCGGGCGCGATCAACCGCGCGCTGGCGGCGGTCCACCCGCGCTTCGGCACCCCGTGGGTGGCGACGATCGGCACGGGAATCGTGGCGGCGGCGTTGTGCTACGTCGACCCGAAGCTGCTGCTGGTGGTGACGAGCACGTCGATCGTGGCGGTGTACGCGGCCCTCTGCCTGGGCGCGATCAACGGCCGCCGCACCGGCGCGACAGCCCACGCGCGGTACCGGATGCCGTGGTTCCCGGTCGCGCCGGTGCTGGCGTTGGTGGTCCTGGTGTTCGTGGTCTACCAGAACCTGCTGGACCCGGCGGTGGGCCGGCCGAGCCTGATCGTCACCGCGGCGATCGTGGTGCTCGCCGCGGGGTACTACGGGGTGGTGCTGCGCCGCCGCGGCGGGTGGCAGCTCGCCGAGGACGTCGTCCCCGAGGACTCGGCGCGCACCTGAGAGATCCGTTCCGCAGCTGGACAAAAGCCGGACAATCCGCACGGGCGCCTTGTGTCGCCGTTCTTCCGCCGCCGATCGTGTGAGGAAGCGGAAAGACAGCGCGAAGCGCGGCGAGGGCGAGCATGCACGGGAGTTTCCACTCGAAAATCGTCGATCCCGGGGTGTTCGAGAAGGGCGACACGTTTTCCTTCCGCTCCCAGCCGTACCTGCGGGAGCTGTTCGAAACCGTCCGCGACCGGGCGCTGCCGCTGACCATCGTCGTCGGCGCGGGGGTTTCGATGAACTCGAGCCTGCCGTCCTGGCGCGCGTTGATCGACAAGATGACCGCGACGATAGCCGACCCCGAGGTCCGCAACCTCGCGAGCCGGGACGGCGCCGACCTCATGCGGAAAGCCGAGATCATCCTCCAGCTGATCAAGGACGAGAACCGCAACATCCAGGACCACGAGATCATCCGCGACGCCTTGTACCAGCGCGATCTGCAGGTGATCCCGGGCGAGCTGGCGAAGTCGATCGCCCGGCTGGCCTACGCGACCCGGGCGGACACCCGGCTGCTGACGACGAACTTCGACATCATCCTCGAGGAGTCCCTGCTGGCCTACTTCGCCGAGAAGGACGTCAAGTCGTTCTCGATGAGGCCCGGCGGGAGCACGGCCTGGACGGAGTGGAACACGCACCCCGACCACGTGGGCGTCCTTCACCTGCACGGCCTGGTCCGGCAGGCCCGCAACCCGGAAGAGCCGATCATCCTCACCGAGTCCCAGTTCCTCAAGTACGGCGCCCAGGTCCGGGAGATCATCTCGGCCTCCCTGGAGAACGCCTGCACGCTCTTCATCGGGCTGAGCATGTCCGACCCGAACCTCGTGGGGCCGCTCTACGAAAGCGCGCCGGCGACCTCGCCCCGGTTCTCGCTCGTGGTGCCGCCGGCGGTGGACGACGTGTCGCCGACCCAGGCCGCCCGGTACGCCATCAGCTCCGCGCGCTACCTCGAAAAGATGCTGGGGCTCAAGCCGATCTTCCTCAAGTCCCACTCGCAGCTGAACCAGGCGATCTCCGACCTCGCGCTGGCGGTGGTGGAGCCGGACCGCTACCGGCCCGGCGTGGAGAGCGCCGACTCGCTCGTCTACAGCCGCCGGCTCACCAAGGCGCTGGACACCTGCTACACCGCGATCGGCTGCGAGCAGCACGCCGAAATCCCGGCGGGGAACGCCGCCGAAGACCTCACCACCAGGCTGCACGACGCGCTCGAAATCCCGGGCGGGCCGCTCGACGTCCTGCGCGATCTCGCCCAGGACTACGACGAGCACGTCCTCGGGACCAACACCGGCGAGAACTTCGGCCTGTTCCTGTGGCTCCGCACCCGCGGCCAGGAGAACGGGCGGCGGCGCTACACCATCAACCTGGTCGGCACTTCCGTCTACACCCACCGCGAGGAGTGGTCGCTGCGGCACCACGTGACCGTCGACCGCGGTTCGGACTTCGCCGCCGCGCAGGCGGTCTTCACGGGCGCTCCGCAGGCGGCGAACCTGACGCCGTCACCCATCGCCCAGATCTGGCGGGGCATCCTCGCCGCGCCGATCCTGATGTCGGGAACCGGGAGCGATCACGTCATCGGCGGCGAGCCGGCCGACGTGCTCACGGTCGGGGCGATCACGTTGAATTCGACGTTCGTCGTCAACCCGAACGGGGACGACGTCGCGCCCCGTGACCTGTCGCTGATCAGCAAACTGGACTCCGAACGCACCAACCAGCTCCTGGTCAGCCTCCAGCTGGCCGCGGAGTACGCGATCAACCTCGGTTAGCGCGCTATTTCTTGGACGACCTGGCCTTGATCTTCGGGACCGGACCGGGCACCGACACGTAGACGGAATTCCCGACTTTCCGCCGCGGCGACTGGTCGATGATCGATTCCCCGGGAGGATCCGGGGAAGGGGCTTCCCGCTCGGGAGCGGCCGCATCGGTGGTCATGGCTTCAGCACCTTTCGCGTCGCGTGCCGGGTACCTCTGCAGGGACGGTCTCACAGCGGCCTGGAAGAGCGGTCGAACGACACTCTGCGCTGTTCAGCGTACGCCGTTCGGGGCTTGCTCCCGCGATTGTCCCGGTCGAGGTCCTCATGCGACAACCCTCCGCATCGGATCTGTCGATCGGTCGTCCGGGAATGCCTCCGCACGGGCATTCAAACGGTAGCAGTCCGCGTCACCCGTGTTACTGCAGGTAGCACGATCGTGATAGCGGCCGGCACCCGGAAGTCGCGTTTTCCGCGGGCGTTGTTACGTCGATCCTTTTCACCGGAAAACGCGGCGGCCCCGGGGCACTCGCCCCGGGGCCGCCGAGTGGGCGATCAGAAGCCGTAGATCGTTTCGTAGGCCTGCTGGTTCGCCGCCACGAGGCCGTTGGCCCACAGCGAGTTCACCCGGGCGCGCTCGGTCGCGTTCGGCACCGCGTTGGTGCAGGACGGGCCGGGGCCGCCACCCGACATCAGTTCCGAGCACGGGCCCGAGTAGTGGTCCGGCAGCCCGAGGGCGTGACCGGTCTCGTGCGCCGCGATGCGGGTCGGGTTGTACTGGCGGGCCTGGGTGTAGTCGATGAAGATGGTGCCGCTGCCGTGCCCGTTGGTCGAGGCGTAGGAGCCGCGGGGGTCGTTGCCCTCGGTGTAGCGCAGGCTGGCGCCGGAGTTGCGCTCGACCAGCCGGACGTTGGTGACGCTGTTGTTCCAGTTGGCAGCGCCGGCGTTGATCACCGAGCGGAACGACGGCGCGCTGGCGGTGCTGTAGTAAACCGTGGTGACCGCCGCTTCCTGCTCGGTGGCGGCCGACGCGGTTCCCGCGGCCAGCGGGGTCATGGTCAGGGCGAGCGCGACAGCGCCGGCCAGGGCGAACTTCCTCGACATCGGAAGACTCCTCGTGGGGGACGGGGATTTGCCGGATTTGCGCGCGCTGTCGAAAATTTACCGGTTGTTAGCCTGCACCGGAGCCGACTTCCGTAGGGCGGTGCAAGTGGTGATTTACCAACACTAAGCGCGGGTTGACAAAGTCCCGGTCGTCAGGTCGAGGAGCTGCTGTTCGAGTTCGCGCGCCGCGGCGACGTCGATGCCCGCGCCCCACAGCGGCGCCGTGCTTGCGCCGTCCGCCGCCGCGATCACCAGGGTGATCACCGAGCCGGGGAGGCCGTCGGCGCGCAGGTCGCGGTCCCAGCGCTCGGCGTCCGCGCGGGCCAGCTCGGCGATCTCCGGGATCGAGATCAGCTGCGCGATCAGGGCGATGTTCTCGCGGATCGCGACCTCGTCGTACGACGTGTCCAGCGACGCCCGGACGTACGCGCGCGTCAGCCGGCCCGGTGCGGTGTCGGCCGGGTCCAGCGCCGCGTGGACCTCGGCGCGGAAGGTGTCGAGGAGGTCCTGCGCCAGGGTGCGGACGAGCGCGTCCTTGGCGGGGAAGTGGTACAGCAGCCCGCCTTTCGACACCCCGGCCGCCTTCGCGATCTCGTCGAGCGACGCGGCGATCCCCCGCGTGCGGATGACGGTCCCGGCCGCGTCGAGCAGCGCCCGGCGCGTTTCTTCCGGGCCGCGCCCGGCTTTGCGAGGCATGCTCAGTCCTTTCCGGACGGAATCGTACGCCAGGCGAGCACCGCGGCGACGGCGGTGACCGCGGCGGCCGCGAGCGACGTCACCTGCATGGCGCCGGTGAACGCTTCGCGCGCCGCGTGCGCGAGCCCGGACTGGGGGTCGAGCGCGTTCGCCGCCGCCGCGAGGGAATCGCGGACCTCCGCCGGGAGCGGGCCGGCGGGCAGGAAAGCGCGGTAGACCACGGTGACGAGCGACCCGAGGATCGCGATGCCCAGTGCCGCACCGAGTTCGTACGCGGTCTCGGAGATCGCGGACGCCGACCCGGCCTTGTCGCGCGGCACGGCGGACAGCACCGAGTCGACGGTGAGCGTCAGCGCGAGGCCGACCCCGAGCCCGACCGGGACGAGCGTCAGGCCGAGCCACCAGTACTGCGGCATCCGTTCGGCGACGGCGACCAGCGCCAGGCCCAGCGCGGCGAGGGCCAGGGCCGCGGCGACGGCCCGTCCGCGGCCGAGCCGGCCGGCGACCACCCCGACGGCGGCCACGACGACGATCGACGCGAGCGTCGCCGGCATTTCCGCGAAGCCGGCTTGCAGGGGCGAGAAGCCGCGGACGAGCTGCAGGTACTGGGAGAAGAAGAACAGCAGGCCCATCAGCGCGAAGACCGCGATGAAGCTGGCGAGGACGGCGCCGCTGAAGGCGCCGTTGCGGAACAGGGTGACGTCGATCAGCGGGTCGGCCGCGCGCTTCTGCCGGCGCACGAACAGGACGCCGGCGGCGATGCCGACGGCGGCGGCCACGGCGACCTGCGCGTCGAGCCCGCTGCTGACGGCGTGCTTGACCGCGTAGACGAGCGGGACGATCGCGGCCATCGACAGGGCGGCCGAGAGCACGTCGAAGCGGCCGGGGTTCGGGTCGCGCGACTCCGGCAGCAGGATCGCGCCGGCGATCAGGAACACGATGACGATCGGCACGTTGATCAGGAACACCGAGCCCCACCAGAAGTGTTCGAGCAGCATCCCGCCGACGAGCGGGCCGAGCGCGATGCCGCCGCCGGACCCGGCCGACCAGATCGCGATGGCGCGGGTGCGCTCACGGGGGTCGGTGAAGAGGGTGCGGATGAGGGAGAGCGTCGACGGCATGATCGTCGCGCCCGCGATGCCCAGCAGCAGCCGGGCGGCGACGAGGACGCCGGCGGTGGGGGAGAAGGCCGCCAGCGCGGAGGCCAGCCCGAACGCCGCGGTGCCGAGGAGCAGCACCTTCTTGCGGCCGAAGCGGTCGGCCAGGTTGCCGGCGGTGACGAGCAGCCCGGCCAGCGCGAGCGAGTAGACGTCGCCGATCCAGAGGATCTCGACGGCGCTCGGCGCGAGTTCGCGGGTGAGCGACGGGACGGCGAGGTAGAGGACGGTGCCGTCGACGGCGAGGAGGAGGACCGCGCCGACCAGCACGCCGAGCGCCGCCCACCGGCGTCGGTGGCTCAGGACGGGGTGGGACGCGGTGATGGTCATGCCGGTTACTATACCGTCTGGACGGTACAGTAATGTGGGTGAAGCCGGTCACCGCGCTGGTCGGGCGGGAGTCAGTTGCCTCCCGGCTCTTCGCTGAGTTCTTCGGCGAGGATGAGGTTGACGTGCACGGCCGCGTGGCCGAGAACCCGCCGCGCGGCGGCGAGCGCGGTCAGGGCGACGAGCACGCTGGTCCCGACGAGCAGCCCGCCGAGGGTGTCCCCGGGAATGACGGCGGCGATGGAGGCGGCGAGCAGCATGGGCGGCCACCACCGCGCGGGCAGGGCGTGCCGCGGCCGCCGGACGACGGCTCGGGTGCGGTGCCGGTGCATCGCCATGGGTCGCCTCCGTCCGCCGCCGGGTGGGTTATGCATCATGACTGACCGGCTCGTCCGGGTTACCGGGTATTCGCGGTCTGTACACGATCGCCCGAAATACTCCGCCGAACGGCGTAATCGTGCCTGCTGAGGGTGGTGAGCTCGCGTGCGGACGTCACCGCATCGGGGCTCGCAGTCTGTTCGATCATTTGTTAGCCGGCGGCGCCTACGATGGAAGGTGGAGGTGGGCATGACGGCGGAGGAGCTGATGGTCGAGTTCGCCTTGACGCGGTTGGACCACCCGGACCTGGACCTCGAGGACTTGGCGGCGCTGGTCGTGCGGCGGGGTGGGCCGGAGCGGGTGCTGGAGTTCGCGGCGGAGAACTTGGCGGAGCGCGGCGAGTTGAGGGGAGCCCCGTTCCCGACGGCGGTCGAGCACGTGCTGCGGGTGGTGCTCACCCTGCGGGGGCCTTCGGACTGACTCGCCAGGTAGTTCATCCCGCAACCGGCCGAGGGCGACCGATCATTCTCCCCGCAGCGTGACCGGTCGTTCTCCCGCTAACCTTCGCCGGCTGCCCGGCGCAGGCCGCGCCGGTCGAACACCAGCTCCCGAGCCGTCCCCAGCGCCGTCGCGATCGCGCCCGCCAGCACCGCGTCCTCACCCAGCTGGCCCGCCACGATCTCCGGCACCACCGGCACCGTCGCCGCGAGCGCCCGCCGCATCGGGGCGGCCAGCAGGTCCGCGTTGCCGCCGATCCCGCCGCCCAGCACGATCAACCGCGGGTCCAGCACCGCGGTCACCGCCGCGACCACGTAAGCCAGCTTCTCCGCTTCCTCCGCAACCACCCGCGAAGCCCGCGCATCCCCGCCGCGGGCCAACCGGAAAACATCCTTGGCCGACCGCACCGCCAACCCCGAAGCCCGCGCCGCATCCACGACCGCCTGCCCGGCCGCCGCGGTCTCCATCGGCCCCGGCCGCCGAGCGCCCGCACCCGACGGCGACGGACCGAAAGGCAGATCCGCGATCTCCCCCGCCGCCCCGTGGGCGCCGCGGAACAGGCGGCCCTCCACGAGCAACCCCATCCCGATGCCGGTCCCCACCGTCAAGCACACCAGCACGTCCACGCCCAGCGCCGCCCCGAGCGCGTGCTCGCCCACCGCGCACAGGTTCGCGTCGTTCTCCACCACGACGTCCGATCCCGCGCCGGCCAGCGCCGCCACCAGCTCGTGCAGCACTCCGCGCCGCTCCCAGCCCGGGAGGTTCGGCGCGCGGTGGACCGTCCCGGTGGCCGGGTCGGGGACGCCCGGTGTGCCGACCACCGTCGCGACGACGTCGTGCGCGGCCAGGCCGGCCGAAGCCACCGCCCGTTCGACCGATTCGCTTACGGTGCGCACCAAAGCGCTCGCGGAGCGGCACCGGTTGGGCGCGTCGAGCCGCGCGACGATGCTGCCCTCCAGGTCCGCCACCGCGATCCGGATCGCGCGGCGTCCGATGTCGACGCCGACGACGTGGCCCGCGTCCGGCGCCGCCTGGTAGACGACCGCCGCGCGGCCCGGGCCCGCCAGGCTGCGGCCAGTGGTCCGGACCAGTCCGTGCTGCTCCAGATCGAGGAGTGCCTGTCCCACCGTGGGTTTCGACAACCCCGTCTCGGCCGCGATCTGCGGCCGGGTCGCCTCGCCCTGCGTGCGCAGCCGGTCGAGCACGAGACGCTGGTTCAGCGCCCGCATGCTCGCCGGAGTTCCGACCTGCGGCCCGTTTTGCCCCACTGGATCCTCCTGTGTTGCCGCAAGTTTATCGACGGAACTCTTTCGACCCCGCCCGTTATATGTTAAGAAACTTTACTAACTACTAGCCGGAGGCACGTCGTGAGTTCACCCACTCGTTCAGGGGAGCCGCAGCCCGCCCTTGAACGCAAGATCGGCCCCGTGCAGGCCACCGCGATCAACATGACGCAGATGTGCGGTATCGGCCCGTTCGTCACGATCCCGGCCATGGTCGCCACCATGGGTGGCCCGCAGGCGATGTTCGGCTGGATCATCGGAGCGATCGTCGCGCTGGCCGACGGGCTCATCTGGGCCGAGCTCGGCGCCGCGATGCCGGGCGCCGGCGGCACCTACCTCTACCTGCGCGAGGCCTTCCAGTACCGCACCGGCCGCCTGATGCCGTTCCTCTTCGTGTGGAGCGCGGTCCTGTTCATCCCGCTGATCATGTCCACCGGCATCATCGGGCTCGTCCAGTACCTCGGCTACCTGATCCCCGGCGTCACCGACGACGCGGGCACGACCCCGCTCGGCAAGATCATCGGCGTCGGCATCACGCTCGTCATCGTGGCCGCGCTGTTCCGCAAGATCGGCCAGATCGGCAAGCTCACGACGGTCCTGTTCGTGGTCATGCTGGTCGCGGTGCTCACCACCGTCGTCGCCGCGTTCACGCACTTCAGCGGCGCGCAGGCGTTCGCCTTCACCCCGGGCGCGTTCAGCTCGGCCGGCGAGGGCACGTTCTGGGGCGGCCTCGGCGCCGGCCTGATCATCGCGATCTACGACTACCTCGGCTACAACACGACGGCCTACCTCGGCGGCGAGGTCCGCAACCCGGGCCGGACGCTGCCGCGGTCGATCCTCTTCTCCATCGTCGGCATCATGAGCCTCTACTTCCTGCTCCAGGTCGGCGTGCTCGGCTCGGTTCCGCTGGAGGAACTGAAGACGGCCACCTCGGTCGCCTCGACCGTGCTCGAACAGGCGTGGGGCACCGCGACGGCGAAGGTCGTCACGGTCTTCATCGTCGTCGCGGCCATCGGCTCGGTGTTCGCCGGCCTGCTCGGCGGCTCGCGCGTCCCGTTCGAAGCCGCGCGCGACAAGGTGTTCCTGCCCATGTTCGGCAAGCTGCACCCGAAGCTGAACCTGCCGACCGCGGGCGTGCTCACCATGGGCGCCATCACGATCATCGGCTCGCTGTTCACCCTGACCGACGTCATCAACGCGGCCGTCGCGACCCTCGTCATCATCCAGTCGCTGGCCCAGGTCGTGGCCATCTGGACGTTGCGCCGCCGTCAGCCGAACCTCAAGCGGCCGTACCGGCAGTGGCTCTACCCGGTGCCGACGCTGCTCGCGCTCGTCGGCTGGGTCTACATCTACGTCTCCGCGACGCCGCTCTCGATCGGGCTGTCGCTGGGCTGGATCGCCATCGGCGCGATCGCGTACCTGGTCTACGCCAAGGCCGAGAACACCTGGCCGTTCGGACCCAAGGAGATCAAGGAGGCCTTCGCCTCCGCCGACACCGAAGGGGCTCAGGCATGACGAAGAAGCTCGCGGCGCTCGCCGCGCTGCTGCTCGTTCCCGGCGTGCTCAGCGTCGCCGGACCCGCCGCCGCGCAGGACGTCCAAGCCGACACGGCGAAGCCGCACGGCCTCACCACGATCGGCGCGCAGGGGTGGCAGGTCCTGACCACCGCGAACGTCAAGGACGGCGGCGACAAGGTCTCCACGCCCGGGTACGCCACCCGCGGCTGGCTGCCGGTCAAGCCGGACGACGCGGGCGCGCCCGGCACCGAGATCAACGCCCTGGTGCAGAACGGCAAGTGCCCCGACGTCTTCTACTCCGACAACATGCGCAAGTGCTTCGGGTACGTCGACAAGCTCGGCCCGGTCGTCACGAAGCCGTTTTCCGACCCGTGGTGGTACCGCACCGACTTCACCCCGGACTTCAAGACCGGCCAGCACGCGAAGCTGACCATCCCGGGCATCGTCGGCGAGGGCGACGTCTGGGTGAACGGCAAGCTCGTCGCCACGAAGGACGTCGTGAGCGGCGCGTTCGCCGGGCACACCTTCGACGTCTCGAAGCTGGTCAAGCCGGGCAAGAACACCCTGGCGATCAAGGTCTACCCCAACGACCCGCTGAAGATGTACACGCTCGACCAGGTCGACTGGGGCCAGATCCCGCCGGACAACAACACCGGCATCCAGTTCGCGCCGACGCTGCAGGTGGGGAACGCGCTCACCGGCGACAACGCGCACGTCGTCCAGGACAACGCCGCCGACCTGTCCAGCTCGAAGCTGACGGTGAAGGTCGACGTCACCAACGACGCCGCCACCCCGCAGACCGGCGACGTCGCCGCCACGATCGCCCCGCCGTCGGGCGCGCCGATCGTGGTCAAGCAGCGCGTGACGATCCCGGCGAACACCAAGCGGACCGTCACGTTCGCGCCGGTGAAGATCGGCAAGCCGCAGATCTGGTGGCCGTACTCGATGGGTGACCAGCCGCTGTACACCCTGAGCACCGCGGTCTCGCAGGACGGCGCGCTCTCGACGTCGTCGAAGAGCACCTTCGGCATCCGCACGGTGACTTCGCGCCTGGTCGGGAAGTCCGCGCCGCTGCCCGAGGGCGCACGCCAGTTCACGATCAACGGCAAGGACTTCGTGTTCCGCGGCGGCGGCTTCGCGCCGGACCTGTTCCTGCGCTACGACAAGGCCGACACCGCGCACCAGATCGCGCTGATCAAGAACCTGGGCCTCTCCGGCGTCCGCCTGGAAGGCCACGACATGCCGCAGGACTTCTACGACCAGGCCGACCGCGCCGGCCTGCTGGTCATCGGCGGGTTCCTTTGCTGCGACGCCTGGCAGCCCGAGGACGCCTCGACACTGACCGAGCGCGACTACCGGATCATGCACGACTCGGCGTACACCATCGCGCAGCTGGAGCGGAACCACCCGAGCGTCTTCAACTACGGCTGGAGCGACAACGAGCCGGTGCCGCGCCAGGAGTCCGAGACGCTGAAGGCGTTCAAGGAAGCCGATTTCCAGGTTCCGGTGATCGCCTCGGCGGAGTACAAGAGCACGCCGACGCTCGGGCAGTCCGGCGAGAAGGAAGGCCCGTACGACTGGGTCCCGCCGGCGTACTGGTACGACACCTCGCACTTCGACGCCGACGACTCCTCGCGCACCAACGCGGGTGGTTCGTGGGGCTTCGCGAGCGAGCAGAGCGCCGGGCACACCGTCCCGACGCTGGACTCGATCAAGCGGTTCCTGTCGCCGGCCGAGCAGGCGAAGCTGTGGCAGGACCCGGAATACAACCAGTACCACGCCAACTTCGAGCCGGACCACGGCGGCTACGCGTTCGGCACGCTGTACACGCTGGACCAGTCGATCACGCAACGGTACGGGAGGTGGAGCTCGCTGAAGTCCTATGTGGACCTGGCGAACATCGCGAACTACGAGAACACCCGCTCGCAGTTCGAGGCGTTCCTGCACCACTCCACGGACAAGGACAACCCGTCGACCGGCGTCGTCTATTGGCAGCTGAACAAGGGCTGGCCGACGCTGCTGTGGTCGCTCTACAACGACGACGGCGACCAGGCCGGCGCGTTCTTCGGCGCCAAGAAGGCGAACAAGCCGCTGCACGCGATCTACGGCTACGACAACGGTTCCGTGACCCTGGACAACCTCGGCGCGGGCACGCAGTCCGGGCTTTCGGTGCAGGCACGGGTGATCGACACCGCGGGCAAGGTCTTGGACGACCGGACGGCGTCCGGGCTCTCGCTGGGCTCGCAGGGCGTGAAGACCGGCGTCCTCAAGCCGAAGGTGCCCGCCGAGACGAAGGCGCCGGCGAAGGCGCAGGTCTACTTCGTCGAGCTGCAGGTGAAGCAGGGCGGGAAGGTCGTCGACCGCAACGTCTACTGGCTTTCGACGCAGAAGGACGTCGTCGACTGGGGCAAGACGCTGGGCAACCCGCAGGCGACGCTTTCGCAGTACAGCAACCTGCAGGCCCTGCAGAACCTGCCCGAGTCGCAGGTCAGTGCGGTCGCGTCGACGCGCGCGAACGGCGGCGACCTCGTCTCCACGGTGACCGTGACCAACACGTCGAAGACGCCGGGGGCGGCGTTCTTCCTGCGGGCCGACGTCCGCCGCGGCACGCCGGACGGACGTGAGGCACCGGGGGACAACCAGCTCGCGAACGCGACCTGGGACGACAACGACATCACGCTGTGGCCGGGCCAGTCGCAGACGCTGACCGTCACGTACAAGGCGTCCGACCTGCGGGGTGCGGCGCCGGTGATCAGCGTCGACGGGTTCAACACCGGCCGCATCGTGGTCCGGGGGACAGGAGGGGCTGCGGAGTGAGCAGCGAACAAATTCTCGGGATCGACTTCGGCGGCACGAAGGTGGCGCTGGGGCTCGCCGGCCACGACGGGACTCTGCTGGCCACCCGCCGGCTGGACACCGACGCGCAGGCGGGGGCCGAGCAGGTGGTGGTGCGGGCGCTGGCCGGGGCGCGAGCGCTCCTGGCCGAGTCGGGCGTGGCGCCCACCGCCGTCGGCGTCGTCAGCCCGGGGATCGTGCTGCCGGACCGCATCCTGCTCGCGCCGAACGTCCCGGGCTGGGAGGAGCTGCACCTGGCCGAGCTGGTCGCGGCGGAGTTCCCGGACGTGCCGATTTCGGTGGGCACGGACGCGAAGGCGGCGGCGCTGGCGGAGTGGCGCTGGGGCGCCCTGGAGGGGGCGGACCCGGCGGTGTTCCTGTCGCTGGGCACCGGCATCGCGGCGGCGGTGCTGGTCGGCGGCCGGTTGCTGACCGGCGCCAACGGAGCTGCGGGCGAGATCGGGTACAACCTGCTCTCGCCGCAGGACACCGAGGGTTTCGCAAGCGGAGCGGCGCCGCTTGAGGAAGCCGTCGGTGGGCGTGGGCTGGGCGGCCGGGCGAGCGAGTTGCTCGGCCGCCCGGTCACGGCGGGCGAGTTGTTCGCACTGGCCAAGGAGAACGTCGAGGCGAAGGAGCTGGTGACGGCGGCGCTCGACGAGTTGTCGATGCACGTGGCCAACCTGGCGATCGCGCTGGACCCGCAGCGCATCGCCGTGGGCGGGGGATTGGTGCGCTCGGCGGATGTGTTGCTGCCGGCGCTGGCTGATCGGCTGGCGCACGCGGTGCCGTTCCCGCCGGAGCTGGTGTCGGCGCGGTTCGACCAGGACGCGGCGCTGCTGGGCGCGGTGGCGCTGGCGTTGGGCGGTTAGGCGTCCGGGTGGTGTGCCGGTGCCCCGACCCGGCACGCCACCCGGTATCAAGCCCGGGTGGCTTCGGCCATCTCGCGTTCGGTGCGCTCGAACGCCGCCGGTGACAGGGTGAACCACACCAGCACCGCGCTGACCGCCTGGATCACCGCGGCCATCACCCACACCGCGCGCAAACCCCAGTGCGCCGCCACGAAACCGCCGGTCAGCGCACCCATCGGAGTCAACCCCCAAGCCAACGCCCGGTGGCTCGTCAACACCCGGCCGAGCAGGGGCGCCGGGGTGAAGCGCTGGCGGCTGGACTGCGAGCACACGTTCCAGATCAGCACCGTCGCCGTCAGCAGGATCAACACCGCCCCGACCAGCGGGGGCCACGGCGGGACCAGGGCGATCAGCAGGTTCGTCACCACGCCGGAGCTCTGGCCGAACCGCATCGACCACGAGTAGCCGATCCGGTCGACCACCTTCTGCACGACGAACGACGACGCGATCCAGCCGAACGCCAGGCACGCGAGCAGCAAGCCGTAGCCGACCGAGCCGACGTGCAGGACCTGCGTCGCGTACAGCACGAACATCGAGTTGCCCGCGCTCGCGGCGAACGAGCCGAGTGCGACGTTCAGCGTGATCGACCGCAGCAACGGCGTCCGCACCAAGTGCCGCAGCCCGGCCGACAGGTCCCGCAGCGGGTGGGTCCGCGCGGCGACGACGGACTCCGACCGGATGCGCCGGACCAGCACCAGCGCGAGCAGCGCGAAGCCGGCCGCCAGCCACGCCGGTGCCCCGGTGCTGACGACGATCAGGAACCCGGTCAGCGGCGGGACGACGAACTGCACGACCCCGCGGTCGATCACCGTGAGCCGGGCGTTGGCGTGCGCGAGCCGGTCCGGGGGGACGAGCTCGGGCACCAGCGCACCGCTCGCGCCGTCGCCGAGCACCTGCGCGGACGTGACGACGAAGGCGACCACCAGCAGCACCGGCAAGCTGAGCAGCCCGGCGGAAGCGACGGCGGCGAGCACGACGGCGGCCACGACCTGCACGGCGTACGCCCACGCGAGCACGGCGGTCCGCCGCACCCGGTCGATGAGCACGCCCGCGAAGAGGGAAAGCAGCAGCCACGGCGCCTGCCCGGCGACGTTGACCAGCGACACCTCGCGCGGGTCGGTGGTGACGGAGACCGCGAGCAACGGCAGCGCGGCGAGCATCAGCCCTTCGGCGGAGGAACCGGACACCGCGACCGCCTGCAGCCGCACCCACCTGTTCGTCACGCCCGAAGCCCCATGATCGCCCATCATGCCCAAGGGTCGTACGCAGTTCAAACGATTTATGCTCACAGCGTGACGAAGCTGCAGCTCACCGTGCCTTCGCCGCTCGTGGAGCTGCGGGACGTCGAACGCGGGGTACGCGTTCTGCTCAAGCGCGACGACCTGATCCACCCCGAGCTGCCCGGCAACAAGTGGCGCAAGCTCAAGCACAACCTCCGGGACGCGGCCCAGGCCGGCGCCACCCGCCTGCTGACCTTCGGCGGGGCCTACTCCAACCACCTGCTCGCCACCGCGGCGGCCGGGCACCACTTCGGCCTCGAGACCATCGGCGTCGTCCGGGGCGAGGAACACCTGCCCCTCAACGACGTGCTGCGGGCGGCGGCCGGCCACGGCATGAAGCTCGCCTATCTCGATCGCACGGCCTACCGCGCCAAAGCCGATCCCGAAGTTCTCGGCGCGCTGCGTCGCGAGTGGGGCGAGTTCTTCCTGATCCCGGAAGGCGGCGCGAACGCGGCGGGCGTCCGGGGCTGCGCCGAGCTGGTCGCCGAGATCGACTCGCCGTTCGACGTCATCACCTGCGCCGTGGGCACGGGGGCGACCCTTTCCGGGATCGCCGCCGGGCTCGGCCCCGGGCAGCGCGCCATCGGGTTCTCGGCGCTCAAAGGCGAGTTCCCGCCCTCCGATGTCGCCCGGCTCCAGCGCGAGGCGTTCGGGCGCGAGCTGGGGGAGTGGTCGGTCGACACCGGCTACCACTTCGGGGGCTTCGCGCGGCGGACCCGCGAACTCGACGCCTTCGTCGACGAGTTCGAGCGGCGCCACGGTGTCCGGCTCGACTGGGTCTACGAAGCGAAGATGGTCTTCGGGCTGTGGGACCGCATCCGCGGCGGGGAGTTCCCCGAGGGCACGACGATCGTCGCCGTCATCGCCGGGTAACGGTCAGCGGCGCACGCGGGTGGATTCGCGGACGACCAGCTCCGGGGTGAACACCACCGCCTGGTGCTCGACCGTCGTGTCGGCGGTCTCCGCCAGCAGCAGCTCCGCGGCCGTGCGGCCCAGGCGCTGGGCCGGCTGGCGGACCGACGTCAGCGGGACCGCCGCCGCCCCCGCGAACTCGATGTCGTCGTAGCCGACGATCGCCATCTCGTCCGGGACGCGCACCCCCGCGCCGACCATCGCCTGCAGCACGCCCAACGCCAGCAGGTCGTTCGCGCAGAACACCGCCGTCGGACGGGGGATCGTGCCCAGCAGGCGGGCGCCCGCGTCGCGGCCCGATGCCACGTCGAGGCCGATCGCCTCCAGCACCGTCAGCTCCACCGCCGCGCCCGTCAGCGCCGTGCGCAGGCCCTGCTCGCGGTCGCGGCACTGGGCGAGGATGGCCGGCCCGTTGACGAACGCGATGCGGTGGTGGCCGGTCTCCAGGAGGTGGCGGCCCGCGAGCGCGCCGCCCGCGATGTCGTCCACCGCGACCGAGCTCGCCTCCGACGTCGGCGCCTTGCGGTCGACGAACACGTACGGCGTGCCGCTGCGGCGGAACGCGCGCAACGCCTCGCCGGACGTCCCCACCGGGCTCAGCAGCACGCCGCGGACCCGTTGCTCGGCGAACATCGCCAGGTAGGACGCTTCGAGGTCGGACCGCTGGCCGCTGTTGCAGGTGATGATGTTGAGGCCCTCGGCGTGCGCGGCCTGCTCGGCGCCGCGGGCGACGTCGACGAAGAACGGGTTGCCGAGGTCGAGCACCAGCAGGCCCATGATCCGGCTGCGGCCGGCGCGCAGCTGCCGGGCCGACTCGTCGCGGACGTAGCCGAGCTCTTCGATCACCGACAGCACCCGGTTCCGGGTGGCCGCGGCGACCACGTGCGGCCGGTTGACCACATTGGACACCGTGCCGATCGAGACGCCGGCCCGCTTCGCGACGTCCTTGATGCCGACCACCGCACCCCCTCGCTGAGAAGGGCGTGAGCCTACCACGGTACTGAAACGTTTCAGGACGTCGGTTTCCCACCGTAAGTAGCATGATCGCGGTACTAGGCTTCGCCGCGGTGAGCTGCCGCTGGGAGGAGTCCGGGTGCGGATCTTCACGATCGTCCTGTCACTGGTGCTGACGTGGGTGCTCTCCGGGGCGGTCGCCTCGGCTGACCCCGTGCTCGAACACGACACCGACGACCCGGTTTTGGCGGCGCCCGCGGTGACCCGGCCGGACACCGCGCACTGCGCGGTCACCCTCGCCGACGCCTTCCGCTCCAACACCGCCGACGGCACGCCCCAGTACTACGAAGGCACGCTGGCGCCGCCGAAGGCCTGCCCAGGCCCGTGGGCGAAGGTCGTCATGGATCAGACCGTGACCGTCAGCGGCCGGCAGTACGACCGGATCGGCGACCTGCGGATCGGCGGCACCGAAGTCTGGTGGGGGACCACGGAGGAGCCCAGCGGCGAAGGCACCCGGCCGATCACCTACCACTTCGACAAGGACCTCACGCCGTACAGCGCGCTGCTGCGCACGCCGCAGCCGTTCCACGGCGGCATCGAGAACTACAACTCGCCGGTCTACACCGGGGTCTACGCCCAGACCGTCACGCTCACCTACTACCAGGCGGACCGGAAGCACCCCGCGCCCGAGACGCCCGACCACGTGGCCGGGTTCGCGCACGCCGACGCGACCCCCGCGGCGCCCACCGTCCACTTCAGCGCGAAGGACCTGCCGCGCAACATCACCCGCGCCTACCTCGAGGTCACCCTCGAAGGCCACGCCTGCGACGAGCAGTGGTTCGACGACGTCCCGGACGCCGTGTCGGCGAAGTACCCGGCCGCCGGGCTCTGCGGCAAGGGCCCGTACCGCGAAGCGAACTTCGCGCTCGACGGGACGCCCGCCGGCAGCGCGTTCACCTTCCCGCACATCTACTCCGGCGGGATCGTGCCGCAGCTGTGGCGGCCGATCGTCGCGATCGACACCTTCAGCCTGCACGCCGAAACCTACGACATCACGCCGTTCGCGGGCCGGCTCGTGGACGGCGCCGCCCATGACCTCTCCTTCTCCTTCCCGGACATCGGCGGTGAGTTCACCGTCGTCCCGACGCTACTGCTCTACACCGACAAGAACGCCGCGCAGACGTCCGGCGCCCTGGTCCAGCACGACGTCGCGGCGGCGCCGGTGCGGCAGGAAACGGTGAAGGACATCAAGGACGGCGTGAACGTGACAGTCACGGCGAAGCGCCACGACGTGACCGCCGGCTACGTCGACACCTCCGCCGGCCGCGTCTACACCCGCGTCGAGCGCACCCGCGACTACCGCAACAGCGACGACGTCACCGGCGGCGGCTTCACCCAGCACGTCGTGCAGGGCGACTCGGGGCAGCAGACCTCGACGTCCACTGTGGACGGTCGGGTCCGCTCGGCGCAGCGGCACACCTGGTCCTACCCGCTGACCACCGACGCCACCGCGAACATCACCGACGACCAGAACCTGCGGATCTCCGGCTCGGCGCAGATGACGCAGACCCTCGGCGACCTCATCGGCGACGGCCGGAGCTGGCGGCCGGTCCGCGCGTCGACGGAGTGGCTCAGCTCGTCCGGCGTGCTGGCCCGCACGAACGGCGTCAACACGGAGGCGGACGGCCGTTCGCGCACGTCGTACGCCGGCACCGACGACCTCGGCCGGCCGTACTTCCACTACGTCGCGAGCGAGCACGGGCGGATCACCGAGAACCGGGAGGTCCCGCCGCGGAGGTGAGTCCGGTCTCGCCGCAGCTCACCCGATCGGGCTAGTGCGGTACTGTCGGATCCATGGGGAGTCTCCGCTCACGGGTCCTGGGCTGGGTCGGGCGCCGGTACCTCGCGCGCCAGTCGAAAAAAGGCTTCGACCTCGAGAAGATGTCGGCCATCCTGCCGGACTCGGCACTGGAGCCGCTGCGGCGCGAGGGTCTCGACCCGGTGCCCGCGATGGCCGAGCGCCGCGCCGAAGCCCCGATCAGCAAGCTCGACCTGCCGTTCGGGATGAACGCGTGGCTGGTCACGGGCTACGACGAGGCGAAGGCGGTGCTCGGCAAGGCGACCGGGTTCTCCAGCGACTTCGGCAACCTCGTCGGCAACGCGGGCGTCACCGCGGACCAGAACCCGGGCGGGCTGGGCTTTGCGGACCCGCCGGTGCACACGCGGCTGCGGAAGCTGCTCACTCCGGAGTTCACGATGCGGCGGCTCGGCCGGCTGACGCCGCGCATCGACGAGATCGTCACCGAGCAGCTCGACGCGATGGCCAAGACCGACGGCCCGGTCGACCTGTGGCAGGCGTTCGCGCTGCCGATCCCGTCGCTGACGATCTGCGAGCTGCTCGGCGTGTCCTACGAGGACCGCGAGGACTTCCAGCGGCTGAGCACCGCCCGGTTCGACCTCTTCGGCGGCGCGGGTGCCTCGCTCGGCGCGATGTCGGAGTCGCTGACCTACCTGCTCGACATCGTGAAGAAGCAGCGCGAGGAACCCGGCGACGGCCTGCTGGGCATGCTGATCAAGGAGCACGGCGACGAGATCGACGACCGCGAGCTGGCCGGGCTCGCCGACGGCGTGCTCACCGGCGGCCTGGAGACGACGGCCAGCATGCTCGCGCTCGGCGCACTGGTCCTGCTGCGCGACGAGAAGGCGTTCGACGCGGTCCGCGGCGACGAGCAGTCGGTGCACCGGTTCGTCGAGGAGCTGCTGCGGTACCTGACGGTCGTCCAGATGGCGTTCCCGCGGTTCGCCAAGGAGGACATGGAGATCGCGGGCGTCCGGATCAGCGAGGGCGACATCGTGCTGGTGTCGCTGTCGGCGGCCGACCGCGACCCGAAGCTGGGCCCGGACATGGAGAAGTTCGACGCCACCCGCGAGCCGACGTCGCACCTGGCGTTCAGCTACGGCATCCACCGCTGCATCGGCGCGGAGCTGGCCCGGATGGAGCTGCGCACGGCGTACCCGGCGCTGGTCCGCCGGTTCCCTAACCTGCGGCTGGCGGTGCCGGCGGAGGAGCTGTCGTTCCGCAAGGTGTCCATCGTGTACGGCCTGGACGAGCTGCCGGTGCTGGTGGACTGAAGGATCAGTGCGGAATGGCCCGCCGCGGCCGGCGTGCGACGCGGTCCCGGTGGGCTTCGATGACCATGGCGACGTCGACGGCGGTTTCGGTGCCGGCGAGCTCCCCGAGGTAGCCGACGCTCTTGGCGAGGATCGCCAGGTCGACGGTGAAGTAGACCCCCATCAGCGGGTTGACGAAGAGTTCGCTGCCGGCGGTCCGCGCGGTGAACTGGGCATCGCCGAACTGACCGCGCAGAGCGGCGGCGATCTGCCCGTGCACGATGCTGGGCCGCTCCGGGGTGGTGCGCTGAGCATGGCCAACGGCGTCGAGGTAGGCCTCGGCTTCCGGCGACCGCGAGGGAATGGAGAGGGCGCCGAGGTACCCACCGGCCCGATCGAGGGCGGCGAGGTTCTCGAGGACGTGGGCGTGGCAGACGCCGTGGAAGGCATCGATGCCGAAGCCGAGACTGACCACGAGCCGATCGACCCCCTCGAGGGCGGCAACGGCGGCAAGGCTGGTCATGTCCTCTTCGGGCGTACCGAGCCCGGCTTCATCCCCGCGCAGCAGAATGTCGGTCCCGCCATCGACGAGCACGACGGCATCGACACCGAGATGGGCCACGAGGTGCCGATAGGCGTCGCGCAGCGGCCGGGCTCCGACGCGGGGGAAGGCGTGCACGACGGACGGCCGGCCTCGGGACTCGAGCCACCGGGCGAGGGTCCGTTCGGGGAAGTAGGCATCATCGCCCGAGCTGCCGGGACGCACGGCCGCGACGCCGGGGGCGAGCCAGTCGTCGAGGTCGAGCCGGTTCAGATCGCTGAAGGCGAAGTTGGCGAGGTGGACATCTTTGCCTTGGGCCCGGAGGGCAACGGCAAGCGGAAGCCCGGCGTAGACATCGAAGCCACCCCCGGCCCCGGCAACAAGAACCCGACGGGCGGACCGAAGCCGACCGAAGAGGGGCGGTTCGAAGAGACTGTGCACAGGGCCATGGTACGGGGCGCGAGAAAGTCCTTTGTGGACTAACCTCCTCCGGCTCCGGCTCCGGCTCCGGCTCCGGCTCCGGGAACCCTCAATTCACCCCGCGAGGCCGAAACTGAACCGAGATCCGCGGCCCGACAGCCTTGGCGGTCTTGGGAACCGAATGCTCCCAGGTCCGTTGGCAACTCCCACCCATCACGAGCAGATCCCCATGCCCGAGCGGCCGAGCCAACGTCTTACCCCCACCACCCCGAGGCCGCAGCGCCAAAGTCCGCGCCGCCCCGACGGACAGGATCGCGACCATGGTGTCCTCCCGAGCGCCTCGCCCGATCCGGTCACCGTGCCACGCCACGCTGTCGCGGCCGTCGCGGTAGTAGCACAACCCCGCCGTCCGGAACGGCTCGCGCAGTTCCCGCAGGTAGTGCCGGCTCAACGCGTCCCGCGCCGCGGCCAGCACCGGGTGGGGGAGCGGCACGTTCTCGCGGTAGTAGCTCAGCAACCTCGGCACGGCGACGACCCGGTCGTACATCTTCCGTTTCTCCGCCTGCCACGGCACACCCTCGACCAGCGCCGCGAACAGCTCGTCGGCGCCCTCGAGCCAGCCGGGCTGGATGTCCACCCACGCGCCCGAGCCGAGGTCGGTCCGCTCGGGCGCGAGGGGGCGCAGCGCGATCGACCCCTGGGTGTCGAACAGTGAAGACTGGAGACCCGGGTTCATGGTCTCCACCCTACACCAAGATCGAACACCTGTTCTAGTGAATCACGTCGTAGACGAGCTTCTGGATGCCGTTGCCGTAGGCCTCGCTCTCGACGACCTTGAGGCTCTGCTTGTCCTTGTCGGCCGCGCTGAACAGCCGCTTGCCCGCGCCGAGCAGGACCGGGAACACCAGCAGGTGGTAGCGGTCGATCAGGCCGGCGTCGGCCAGCGCGCGGTTCAGGGTGGCGCTGCCGTGGACGGTGATCGGCCCACCGTCCGTCTCCTTCAGCGCGGCGACGTCGTCGAGCGACCGCAGCAGGGTGATCTCGCCCCAGTTCGTCACCAGGTCCTGCTCGGCCAGGGTCGTCGAGACGACGTACTTGGGCATCGCGTTGTAGCCCGCGAACTCCTCGGTCATGCCCGGCCACACCGGCGCGAACGCCTCGTAGCTCACCCGGCCCATCATCATCGCGGCGGATTCGCCCTGCTCACGGCCCTTGAGCTCGTAGGCCGCCGGCTCGAACTCGATGTCCTTGAAGGTCCAGCCGGCGTTGCGGTAGCCGGGCTCGCCGCCGGGGGCCTCGACGACGCCGTCGAGCGAGACGAAGGCGGTGGCGATCAGGGTGCGCATGGGTGCTCCTAGGTGGTCGTTCCGTGCTCTCGTGAGTCTGTCGAACGGCCCGCGCCGGATTCGACACCGCTCCGCGGAAAAGTTCCGGGGTCTTGTCCGAGGCGGCCGGGGCTCGTACAGTCGTGCTCACGCCGGGTAAAGGTCTGAACCTTTCCGGTCACCGCCGCCTCGAGTGCTACAGGAGGTTGGACGGTGCGCAAACTACGCTGCGCGGGCGTGCTCGCGGCGGTCGCGACGGGGCTCGCGGTACTCACCCCGGTCGCCGACGCCCAGGTCGGGACCGGCCCGTGGATCCCGGACTCGCCGGGTTACTCGGAGCAGGAGCGGGGGTGCGGCGACGTCTCCGGGCTCACCTTCAAGCTCACCTGCTCCACGGCCAGCGGTGACCAGCGCGCGGAACGCCGCTACACCACCTACTCCGGCGGCACCCACCAGTTCGAGGGTTCGTTCAAGATCACCAGCATGTCGGGCTCGCGGATCAGCCTCAAGCAGACGTTCCGCGACGGCTCCAGCGCCGGCCCGTACTTCCTGCTGGCGGTCGAGAAGGGCGGCCGGATGTACGCGGTGGAAGGCGGCGCGACGCTGGGCAGCGGCGCGACCGTCGGGACGTCGGTGCGGGTCAACACGATCAACCAGGTCGGCAGCTCGCACAAGGTGTACCTCAACGGATCGCTGAAGCAGACGATCTCGAGCCCGGGCGGCAGTTACTACGACAAGTTCGGCAGCTACCGCACGAGCAGCGGCGCCGGGCCGATCACGGTGCAGTGGAGCGGCATCAAGTTCTGGCACAAGTAGGGCAGATGGGGCCTGACCTGTGGATTTGTAGGTTTGAGGTTGTCAGGCCGTCGCTAGGCCGTCTCGGGATTTTCAAGCCGTGCCGCCCTGGTGTGGCGCGGTTTGAAAATCCCGTCGGCTGCCTCTCTCGCGCCCGGCGATGACTCGACGGGACCAGGTGGGTATAGATCCGGAGCGTGTAGCCCGGGTCGTGATGACCGAGGTACTCGGCCAGCTCCTTGACCGACACTCCGGATGCCAGGGCGATCGAGGCGCTGCTGCGCGCGGATCTCGAGCACGCCGGCGAACTGGGGTTCACCGGCAAGCTGTGCATCCACCCCGGCCAGGTCGGCCGGATGATCGACCGCCCGGTGGAGCTGAGGGCCAGGGCCGTGCTCGCCAGGGCGGGGAAACTGCCGTGACGGCTACGGGATCAGCAGCACCCGGCCGACGGCGGCGCGGCTCTCGACGTAGGCGTGGGCCTGCGCGGCTTCCGACAGCGGGAACCGGCGGTCGACGAGCACTTGGAGCGAGCCGTCCGCGAGCCGGTCGAGCAGGCGCCTGATCGAACCCTGGACGCGATCGGTGAGGACTTCCTGGCCCAGCTGGACGCCGTGCACGGTGCGGTTGCCGAACAGCACGCCCGCGAAGTCGGCGACCATCGGTCCCCGGCCGGCGTTGCCGACCAGGACGATGCGGCCGCGTTCGGCCGAGGCGTCGATCGAGGACTGGACCGTGCTGCCGACCGGGTCCAGGACGACGTCCGCGCCGCGGCCTTCGGTGATCTCGTGGACGCGGGACACGATGTCCTCGGTCTGCCGGTCGATGAGGTGGTCCGCGCCGATGCCGGCGAGGCGGTCGAGCCGCGGGCGGCTCGTGGCGACGGCGATGACGGTCGCGCCGGCCGCTTTGGCCAGCTGCACCGCGGCGACCCCGACCCCGCTCGCGGCGGCGTGGATCAGCACGACCTCGCCGGGTTGCACGCGAGCGCGGGCGGTGAGGGCTTCGTCGGCGGTGGCGAAGCCGACCGGGATGGCGGCGGCGGCCCCGATGTCGACGCCGTCGGGCACCGGCCACGCCAGCTGCACCGGAACGGCCCGCAGCTCGGCGTGCGAACCGGCGAAGAACGTCGTCGTCACCACCTGCCCGAGGGCCAGGTCGGTCACGCCCTCGCCGAGCGCCACGACCTCACCGGCCGCCGCGTACCCCACGACGTACGGCGTGCTGGGCGGCGGGGTCTCGGCACGGTGCAGCAGATCTCCGCCTTCCAGCGAGATCGCCCGTGCCCGCACGAGCACGCAGCCGGGCGGGCACTCCGGGTCGGGCACCGTCTCGTAACGCAGCACCTCGGGCCCGCCGTTGGTGTAGTAGACCGCGGCTTTCATCGACGCTCCTCTGCGATGGCAGTCGGCAACTAGACCGGTCTGCATAGTCGGTCGTCATCATGCATGATGGCGGAGTGCACCAGCAAGATCCCGCCACGGGCCGACGGGCGGCACCGGCCCGGCTCCGGATGCTCGAGAGCGCGCGCCGGCTGTTCGCGGAACAAGGGCCGGCCGCCACCGGCGTTCTGCAGGTCCTCGCCGAGGCCGAGGCGCCGCGAGGTTCCCTCTACCACCACTTCCCGGCGGGTAAGGGGCAGCTCGTGGCCGAGGCGCTGACCCTGGCGGCGGCCGAGACCACCGAACGGCTCCGCGCCCTGCTCGCCGACGCGACCGACGACGTCGAAGCGCTCCGGCGGTACGGCCAGGAGCTGGCGGTGACGCTGGAGTCCTCCGGCTGGCGGCTGGGCTGCCCGGTCAGCACGGCCACCCTCGAACTGGCCGCCCAGGAGCCGGGCGTTCGCGAGATCTGTGCCGCGGCGTACCGGGACTGGGCCGGCCTGCTCGCCGAACGGTTCGCGCGGACCCGGCCGGCCACGGAAGCGGGGAGACTGGCCACGGCCGTGGTGGCGGGCTTGGAAGGCGCGCTGCTGATGGCGCGGGCCGAGCAGTCCGCCCAGCCGATCTTCGACACCGTCGGCGTTCTCGGCTCCTTGCTGCGCCCCGCCTGATCCTCGTCATCCCCCGGCGAGAGCATCGTGGCTCAGTGCAGCTCGCCGGTCAGGAACTGGGCCCGGCCCCGGCCGAACGACCAGTCTTCGTCCTGGTTTTCGACGATCGAAACGATCAGGTCGTCGGGGCGCAGACCGCAGTTCCGGCTGAGGTCGTCCGCCAGCATCGAGTAGAAGCGGACCTTGTCCGCCTTACGCCGCTTCCGGCTGACGACGTGCACGATCACCAGGCCGGCGGAGCGGGACAGTCCCAAGCCGGTGTCGAGGGCGACGATCTCGTCCGGCGGGTGCATGCGGACCACCTGATAACGGTCGCGTGCCGGCACCTCGAACGCGCCGACGACGGCCTCGTGGATCGTGTCGAGGAGGTTTCGGGTTTCCTGCGGTGTGCGGCCTTCGAAGAGGTCGATGTACAGCAGTGGCATGAGCAGTCCTTCGGTCAGCCGACGCGGCTCTCTTCCGGCTGCGGCCGCAGCCGGGCGACCCGGCGCTCGTGGCTCGGGACGTGCGCCAGGAAAAGTCTCATCGCCGGTGTCATCGGGGAGCCGGCCCGGCGGATGAAGACCGTTTCGGCCCGGGAATCGCCGTGGGGCAGCTCGTGGGCGCGTAGCCGACCGCCGGTGGGGTGACGGGGGAGAAGGTCCCTGGGCAGGAGGGTGAACCCCATGTCCGCGGCGACGCAACCGACAATCCCTTCGAGGGTGCCGAACTCCGTGACGCGGACGCTCGTGGCGCCGCGCTCGCGCAGGATGCGCTCCAGGCTCCGCCGGTAGGCGCACCCGGCGCGGAACACCAACGCGCGCGGGGTCGGGCGTTCCCGCAGCGCGGTGTCCACTTCGGTCACCCGGGATGCGCTGACGAGCACCAGGTGCTCGACGAAGACCGGCTCGGCATGGAGTCCCGGCCCGGGCACCGGCCCGGCGACGAACGCCCCTTCCACCCGGCCGGCCAGCACCGCTTTCGTCAGCTCGTCGGTGGTCCCGGTCACGAGCGACAAGTCGATCCCGGGGTGGTGGTCGGTGAACTCGCCGAGGATGGGTGGCAGCCGAAGTCCCGCGGTCGTCTCGATCGAGCCCAAGCTGAGCAAGCCGGCCGGGTTGTCCTGATCGCCCATGACGTGCGCGGCTTCCTCGGCCAAGCCGATGATCCGCTCGGCGTAGGAGGAGCGCAACCGCTCGCCCGCGGCCGTGAGGACCACCCCTCTGGCGTGGCGGCGGAAGAGAGCGGCACCGAGTTCTTTCTCCAAGGTGTGCACGCGGACGCTGACGTTCGACTGGACCGTGTGCAGCTCCCGTGCCGCCTTGGTGATGCCTTGGGCGCGGGCGACCGCGAGGAAAGTTCGCAGGTCGATGATCTCCATGGCGTCCTCCTCGCGGTCGCCCCGGGTCCTTCAGAGCCGCTTGCGCGTGCGGGGCCGGTCCACTGTGGAGCTCACCGAGCCCAGGAGGCCCGCGAGCTCGGCTACGGGGACCTCGTCCAGGTGCGCGACGGTTTCGATGATGCGTTCGCGCAAGGCCTGGTCCGCGAACGATTCGCCCAGCCAGTGGAGCTTCTCGGTCACCCTGTCCCACGACATCGGCCGGGTGGGTGAGCCTTCGAAATCCGACTGCTCGCGCGAGAACCGGCGGCCATCGCGCAAGCGCACGTGGACCCGCGCGGACGTCCGTTCCGGGTAGGCGGCGGTCAGCTCGTCGTCGGCGACGACCTCGACGCGCGAGAGCAGGTCCTGGACGTCGGCGCGGCGGACTCGCTCGACGAACAGCTGCTCGGGCCCCACCTGCCCGTCGAGGAGGGCGGTCGCGGCCAGGTACTTGAGGTTGTAGTCGGCCTGTTCCTTCGTCCGCGGGGCGTCTTTGGGGCCGTACTGCCCGCCACCGGCGAAGTCGTAAGCTCCTTGGAAGACCTCGAGCCGGACCTCGGCGACATCGGCCCCCGAGATCGCGTTGTCCTCCCGGATCGCGAGCGTGGCGTCGATGATCGCCTGGCCGTGGATGAGCGAGCAGTACTGCTTCAGGTAGGTCTCGTTCACCGAGTCCAATGCGCGGTCGCCGGTGCGGAAGTCGATCGGCTGGTCGAGAAGCTGGACCAAGCCGTTGGGTCCGTCGAAGAGGGCTTTCGGCCCGGTCACCCCGCGGTCGGCGAGCATCGTGGCGTACACCGCGCGCATGCCGGTGGCGGCCGGGGAGATGCCCTTCCAGACCGAAACCGGTTCGGCGTGCACCGCGGCCAGCGACACGTTGTCGACGGCCGAGGCCGTGATGGCGTCGGCGGTGCGGGCGGCGTCGTGGCCGAGCAGCTTCGCACAGCCGGCCGCGGCCGACATCGCCAGCTGCAGCGCATGGTTGAGGCCGCGGGCCATGACCGGTACCTGCGCGCTGAACCGGCACTGGACCTCATAGGCGACCGCGAGCGCGAGCAGGAAGTCCGCGCCGCTCGCCTCGACGTGTTCGGCCATGGCGAACACGGCGCCGAAGTTGTCGGCCGGGTGGCAAAGTCCGCCCGGGGTCAGGTAGGTGTCCAGCAGATCCGGGTAGCGCACGAGCACGGCGTTGAAGAACGCCGCCTGGTCCACCGACGCCCGGCCGCCGCCGACGAACGTCGCGGTCGGGCGGCTGCTGAACTGCTCGGCGTGGGCGCGCAGGCCGGGAACGAGTTCACCGTCGAGTGCGCCCAGCGCGCACGCGATGCTGTCGAGCACGTTGCGCTTGAGGGTGGACAGGGTGGGCTCGGGGAGGTCGGACTGCTCGGCGGACACCACGAACTCGGCGAGGTCGTCCGCCACGTACTTCTGGGTCATCGGAACTCCGTCTCCTGCACATGATCCGGCAGGTTCTGATTCAAAGACCGTCCCGGCGGCAAGTCCAGGACGAATCCGCTACCTCTGGTAGGCCGGGCTACTCAGCGGCCGACCGGCATCGAGAAATCCGCGGCGGCCGTGCCGCCCGCGGGCCACCGGAACGGGCACGTTCACCCCGACCATGCCGGCGCTCACCCGGGAGACGAACTCCTGGGCCGCGCGACCGTCCGAAGTGAACACGACGGCACCGTTGCCGAACTCGTGGCCGTTGACGAGGTCGAGGGCCTCGGTCAGCGACTCCACCCGGACGAGCGCGAGGACGGGCCCGAAGATCTCTTCGCGGTAGATCCGCATGTGCGCCGAAACACGGTCGAACAGAGTACCGCCGAGGAAGTACCCGTTGCCCTGCTCCGGAACGTCACGCCCGTCGACGACGGTCACCGCGCCCTCGGGCCGCCCGACCCGGAGAAGAGCTCGGCCAGCAGGAGGCTCGCGGGCGGGTCTTTTTCACTCGGCTCGAGCACGAAGGAGTTCCCGCACGCCACGGACACCGGCATCATCCACAATGGAACCATCACCGGGAAGTTGAACGGCGTGATCCCCGCAGTGACCCCGAGTGGCTGACGCAGGGAAAAGCTGTCGACCCCCCGCGCCACCTGCGGACTGTTCTCGCCTTTGAGCAGGTGCGGGATGCCGCAGGCGAACTCCACCACCTCCAGGCCGCGCTGGACCTCGCCGGCGGCGTCGTCGACGGTCTTGCCGTGTTCGGCGGTGATGATCCGGGCCAGCCGGTCCTGGTTGCGTTCGATCGCATCGCGGAAGCGGAACAGTGTCCGGGCCCGCACGTGCGGCGGTACCTCGGCCCACCGCCGCTGGGCTTCGGCCGCGACGGCGATGGCTTCTTCGACCTCGGTGCGGCCGGCGACGGGAACGGCGGCGGAGGGTTCGCCGGTGGCGGGGTCGTGGACGGGAATGGTGGCCGGGCCGCTCGTGGTGACCCGCCGGCCACCGATGTAGTGGCCGATCACCGGGAGGTCTCCGGCGTGCTCCGGAACCGCCGTCGCGGCCGCGGTCGTCGTCATCGTTGCCGCTCCTGTCGATCGTCGCTGTACTACCGGACTCACGCCCGCACCGCACGGGCGTTCAGGACTTCCTCGGCTCGGGTGACCAGCTCGGCGGCCGGGCGGATCTCGGTGATCTGCCCGATCGCTTCGCCCACCGTCACGTTGGCCAGGTCGAAGTCCTCTTCGGATAGTGCGTCGGTGTAGGCGAGGAAGACTTCGTCGCGTCGCTCGTGCAATGAGTACTCCCTGCCGTGCCAACGGTCGACGAGCGCGTTGCGCATGACCCGGCCCCGGAAGCCCTCGGGCCAAGCACGGTCGCGGATGATGTCGTACACGGAAGTCCTCGTTGTCTCATCGCCCTCGGCGGTCAAGATGCGCCGCTGGGCTGCCACCGGGACGTGGGCTTCGGTGGCCGCCCAGAAGCGAGTGCCGACGAGCACACCGTCCGCGCCCAGCGTCAGCGCGGCAGCCACCCCGCGGCGTGAACGTCGATCGAGCCCCGGTGCCGTGCCCGCCTGCCTCGCCCCCCTGTGCCACGATGACATCGGCTCCGGCCTCGAGTGCCTCGTGGGCCTGCCGAACCGTGTGCACCTGACAGAACATCCGGGCGCCGGCCGCGTGGATCTTCTTCGCGAACGGTGCGGGATCACCGAAGGACAGCATGACGGCCGCCGGTTCGTACTCCAGCGCGACGTCGAGCAAACGTGGATTGTGCACCAGGCTCCACGTGATGAAGCCACAGCCGACCCGCGCACCGTCCGCTGCGGCGAATTCCCGGCGTAGCCAGGCTTCTTCGCCGTAACCGCCGCCGATCAGGCCGAACCCGCCGGCGCGAGTCACCTCCGCGGCCAGCCGGCCGCCGGAGACGACATCCATCGGTGCCGGCACCACGGGGTGCTCGACACCGTAGGCATGGGTGAAACGAGCGGGCAAAGGCACCGCGTCGTCCCTTCGGGAGATTCGTGATCGCCACCCAGTCGACGTGGTCGCGCTAGCCACCGCCCCGGATGGCAGTGCGGTGGGGGTCGTCGCCGGGCAGCCACCACGCGGCCGATGGGGCGGACGTCCAGTGGCGGCTCTGGGCGAACGCGGTCAAGGATTCGACAACGTGCGCCACCCCGGGGCGGCTGTCGTCGGCGCGGTGCAGCAGCGACCATGTCCACAGGGGAACCGGGTGGGCGATCGGTCGTTGGCCCAGGCTGGGCGGAACAGCCGCAGTGTGGCGCTTCGGTGAAGTGAGCACAGGAGTGCGGAGGCGGCGGACGTGAGTGTAGAACGCTTCACCGGTGATTCCGCCGTCGGAAATCCTCTCGACCCGCGCCCCCGTCCGTGCGGCGAACTCCGCGGCGAACCGGTTCCACGACGACCAAGCCGAAGTGTCCGCGTCCACCAGCACTGTGACATCGGCGGCGGCCACCGGCTCGGTGCCGCTGATCCCCGGCAAGGTGGCGGGGAGCGGTTCCGCGCGGACCAGGTGCGCCGTCAGGCCTCGCTCGGCGACCTCCGTGGCCGTGATCCACGCGAATGCGAGGTCGAGGCTGCCTTCGGCGACCCGGTCGGCTTGCGCGTGCGACGGCAGCACCCAGTCGTCGATGCGCAGCGCGACCACCGGGCCGACGAGTGCGTCCACATTGTCCGGTAACCAGCTCACGTAACCCAGCCGCAGCGGGCTCGCCTCGACCGCCTGGTTCCGAGCGCGCCGACCGGCGTCCTCCGCCAGTGCGAGGATCTGGCGGGCGTCGCCGAGCAGGGACCGGCCGGCCTCCGTCAAGCGGACGGTCCGCCGGTTCCTGACGAACAGCTGGACGTCGAGTTCCTTCTCCAGCGCGATGATCTGCTGGGACAGCGCCGGTCCCGAGATGTGCAGCTGCGCCGCGGCACGCCCGAAGTGCAGTTCCTGCGCGACCGCGACGAAGTACTTCAGCTGCCGGAGTTCCATGTCGAGAGCTTAAGCCGAGTTTGCCCGGCACCGCGCCCCGTGAACTGCGGTGTAACCCGCGTGACACGTCAAGGCGGCGACCAGCGGTGCGAAGCCTGGCCTACCACTCTTCGCCAGACCGTCGTGGACTTCCGGTCCAACGGCGGTTTCGCTGGATCCAGTGACGTCGGTGCCGAAGGAGCGGGAATGCAGTTCCACAAGTACGACGTGGTGATCGTCGGTGCCGGCGGCGCCGGCATGCGCGCGGCCATCGAGTCCGGCCAGCGCGCCCGCACCGCGGTCCTCACCAAGCTG
>NZ_JBGDMD010000002.1:0-1171732 GCF_041679295.1 Amycolatopsis kentuckyensis
TGTTCTCTTGCCGGCTTGCTTGTGGAGTGCGCCTGGCAGGGCTTGCCTCAGGCCGCGTCTGAGTCCGGTGCTCCTGGTTTTGCGATCTTCGATGTTGCTCCCTGCTCCAGCAGGTCTGCCACCGGTAGTGTTGCTGCTCCTGTTGCCACCGCGTCCAATCCCAGCGAGCCCAGCTGGATTGATGTCTGGCTGAACGGGTGGCGCAGTGCGTGCTCTCCTGCTGCCGAACGGATTCTCGGCAGCAGCTGCTCGCCCAGCGCCAGCCCCGCCCAGCCGCCGATCACTATCCGCTCCGGGTTGAACAAGTTGATCAAGTTCGCGATCCCCGCCCCGAGGTATCCCGCCGTCTCGTCCAGTACCCGGGCTGCCGTTTTGGAGCGGGGGGCCGCCTCCAGCAGGGCCGCGAACTGGGCCTGCTCGTCCTCGCCCGCGACTTCCTTGCTTCGCGCCTTCCGGTACCTCGCCAGGACCCCTCCCGCGCCGATGTACGCCTCCAGGCAGCCCAGCGCTCCGCAGCGGCACTGCTGGCCTCCGTACGCGATCGTCGTGTGGCCCCACTCGCCCGCGCTGCTCGTCGAGCCGCGGTACGTCGTTCCGTCCGTCACCACCGCCGCGCCCACGCCTGAACCGATCAGCGCTATCACCGCGTGGCGCGCTCCTCGGCCCGCGCCGAACCACATCTCCGCCTGGCCCTGCGTCTTCGCTCCGTTGTCCACGAACAGCGGGAGCGACACCCCCGCGTCCTGCAGCAGTGCCACCAGCGGCACCGCGTCCCAGCCCACCGTCGGTGCGTGGACCAGGATCCGGGCTCCCTGCTCGACCGTGCCCGGGACGCCGATGCCCACGCCCAGCACCGCCGATTCGTCGATGCCCGCGCTCGCGAACACCTCGCGCAGCCCCGAGGTCACCTGCTCGACCGCCGTTGCCGGGTCCGGCGCCTTCGGGAGCGGGTGGTCCACCGTGGCCAGGCGCGTCATCGCCAGGTCGAACAGCTCCACCTTGACGCCCGTTTCGCCGATGTCCACCCCCGCGACGTGCCCGTACGCCGGGTCGACGCGCAGCAGTACCCGGGGCCGGCCGCCGTCCGACTCGACCTGGCCCGCCTCCGTGATCAGGCGCTCTTCGCCCAGTTCCGCCGTCACGTTGCTGACCGTCGCCGCACTCAATCCGGTGAGCTGGCTCAGTTCGTGCCGCGACAGCGGGCCGTCGAAGTACAGTTTCGACAGCAGCAGGGAACGGTTGTGCCGCCGCAGATCACGGACGGTGGTGCGCTTGCTCGCCATGGGCAACCCATCTGGAACTCTTACCGGCTGCGACCAGGATGCCTGATCACCTTAAGTTGTGGCTATGTATTAAGTGGTGAACTAAGTCCCGAACCCATAGTGGCACGGGCGGTGTCTGGCACAATCCCCCAGGTGACCCAGGTGGTACGCCAGACAACTCGAGACCTCCGGCGGCACAACCGCGCGGCACTCCTGTCCTCCCTCTACCTCCGCGGCCCCGTCAGCAGGCTGGAACTAGTAGCTGAATCGGGGCTGTCGGCCGCCACCGTTACCAACGTCGTCTCCGAGCTCATCGCCGACGGCGTCGTCGCGGAGGCCGGCTCGGTCGAATCCGACGGCGGACGGCCGCGGACGCTGCTGGCCGTGCGGCCGGACTTCGGGCACGTCGTCGGCGTCGACGTCGGTGAGACGCACGTCGAGGTCGGCCTGTTCGACTGCGCGCTCGGAACACTCGGCACGGTTCGGCACCCGCTCGTCGGCACCCGGCTCGATCCGGACGAAGTGGCAGGCTTGGTGCGAACCGGCATCGCGGAAGTGCTCGAAGGGGGCGAACCGGACGCGGTGTTCGGCGTCGGCATCGGTGTGCCCGGCGCGGTGCGCGACGGCGGGATCGTGCACGCGCCCACCCTCGGCTGGCGTGGCGTCGCCTTCGCCGATCTGATCCACCCGCACATCTCGGCGCCCCTCCACCTGGACAACCGCGCCCGCACGCTGGGCCAGGTCGAGGCCTGGCGGGGCGCCGGCCGGGGCGCCGAACGCGCCATCGTCGCCCTGCTCGGCGTGGGGGTCGGGGCCGCCGTCGCGACCGCCGGACGGTCGCACCCCGGGATCACCACCAGCGAGTGGGGCCACACCGTCGTCAAGGCGGGCGGCGCGGCCTGCCGGTGCGGTTCGCACGGCTGCCTGGAGGCCTACGTCGGCACCGAGGCGGTCGTCCGGCACTACGCCGACCGCGTCGGCAAGCAACCGGTCATCGGGGACGAAAGCGACACCGAGCTGGCGCGGATCGTCGAGGAAGCCCGCGGTGAAGGCCCCGCCGCCGACGTCCTCGCCGAGACCGGCGAGTACCTGGGGATCGGCATCGCCAACCTGATCAACCTGCTCAGCCCGGACCGGGTGGTGCTCTCCGGTTCGGCGGGAGCGATCATGGGGCAGGCGATCCTGCCCGCCGTGCGCGACGCCGTGGGCCGGCACGCGCTCGACTACCTGGCCGGGCGCACCGAGGTCGTCCTCGGCAGCCTCGGCCCGGACGCGGTCGCGCTCGGCGCGGCCACCCTGCCCATCGCGCAGTTGCTCGCGAACGGGGGACGGACCGGCTGATTTCCTTGCGTCGCAAGGAGTAATTACCAGGACAGGTCCAGACCGCCAGTTCTTTTAGTACTTAAACTTAGGTACAAAACGTTACCGCCGTGTTATTGACGTGACCCGAGTCACCCGGGTTGACTTCTGGGCGTCGTTCGGTCGCCGGCGGTCGGGGCTCGCTACCAGTCGACACCTACGCACGTCGTCGATGACTAGGAGGAACGATGCGAGTCAAGCGCTCCATCGTCGCAGCGCTGGTGGCCGTGATGGCCCTCGGAGGCCTGACCGCGTGTTCGGGCGGCAGCTCGAACGCCGCGCAGAGCAACCCGGACCAGGTGCTCAACGTGGGCAAGCCCGACGGCCCGCAGTCCGAGAACAACAACCCGTTCCTCGAGACATCCGCCCTGTCGAACATGGGGTACCGGTGGATGATCTACGAGCCCCTCGTCATGCACAACCGCGTCAAGCCGCAGGAGCCCGGCAAGCCGTGGCTCGCGACGAAGTGGGACTGGTCGGACAACTACAAGAAGCTGGTCCTGACCGTCCGTGACGGCGTCAAGTTCTCCGACAACCAGCCGATGACCGCCGAGGACGTCGCCTACACGTTCCAGCTGCTGCGTGACAACAAGGCGCTGAACGTCGACGCCGTGCCCTACAAGGACATCGCCGCGGCCGGCAACCAGGTGACGCTGGGCTTCGAGACCTCCCAGTTCGTCAACCAGCTCAAGATCCTGCAGACGCTCGTCGTGCCGAAGCACGTCTGGCAGTCGGTCAAGGACCCGGCGCTCGACACCGTGAAGAACCCGATCGGCACCGGGCCGTACACGCTCAAGTCGTTCACGCCGCAGACGATGATCGTCACCCGCCGCGACGCCGGCTACTGGCAGGAAGCGCCGAAGGTCAAGGAGATCCGCTACACCTCCTACACCGACAACAACGCGCAGGTCGCGGCGTTGGTCAGCGGGGCTTCGGAGTGGAGCTTCGTCTTCATCCCGAACTACAAGGCCGTCTACACGAACAAGGACCCGCAGCACTACAAGCTGTGGTTCCCGGCGCAGCTGGCCGTGCACGGCCTGTGGTTCAACACCGAGAAGGCCCCGTGGAACGACGCGAAGCTGCGTCAGGCGGTCAACAAGGTGATCAACCGCGACGACATCTTCAACCAGGGCGAGGCCGGCTACTTCTACCCGAAGAACGACCAGATCACCGGCATCCCCACGCCGGCGGGCGACCCGTTCATCGCGCCGGAGTACAAGGGCAAGACGGTCCAGGTCGACGTCCCGGGCGCCAAGGCGCTGCTGACCGGCGCGGGCTACAAGTTCAACGGCGACAAGCTGGCCGACCCGAGCGGCAAGCCGGTCACGATCAAGCTGACCGTCCCGTCCGGCTGGTCGGACTACATCACCGACCTGGAGATCATCAAGGACAACCTGGCGCAGATCGGCATCACCGCCACGGTCGAGAAGATGAACCAGGACGCGTGGATCAAGTCGGTCGACACCGGTGACTTCGAGGGCCTGATGCACTGGACCAACGACGGTGCGACGCCGTACGACATGTACCGCGACGTCATGGACGGCAACCGCTACAAGCCGACCGGCCAGGGCGGCATCAACGGCAACTACGGCCGCTTCAAGAACGACGAGGCGACCAAGGCGCTCGAGACCTACGCCAACGCCGAGGACGACGCCGCGCGCACCGCCGCCATGGCGACGCTGCAGAAGATCATGATCGACCAGCAGCCGATGGTCCCGACCTCGGCGGCCAACTCCGGTGGCGAGTACAGCACGAAGAACTGGGTCGGCTGGCCGGACGAGGCCAACCCGTACGGCCCCGCGCAGCCCACCCTGCGCAACGCGCTCGACATCGTCCTGCACCTGAAGCCCGCGGCCTGATGGCGGATTCAGTCATGACGGAGACCGGGGACGGCCGCGGCGACGCGGCCGCTCCGGCCCCCTCCGACCCCATCGCCGTCGGGTCGGAGGGGGACCTCCCCGTCGTTCTGGAGGCGGCGGGGCTCACGAAACACTTCCCCGTGCGACGGCGTGGACGCGCGGCCCTCACCGGTCCGAAGCGTGCCGTCCAGGCCGTCGACGACGTCACCCTGACGCTGCGCCGGGGCCGGGTCACCGCGCTGGTCGGCGAGTCCGGTTCGGGCAAGTCGACGGTCGCCCGCCTGCTCGCGGGCCTCTACCCGCGCACCGGCGGCGACATCCGGCTGCACGGCGAGACCGTGAACATCAAGCACGGCAAGGCGTTCCGCGCGTACGCTCGCCAGGTCCAGATGATCTTCCAGGACCCGTTCGCGTCGCTGAACCCGGTGCACACCGTGCGCTACCACCTGACGCGGGCGTTGAAGATCCACGGCCGTGCGGGCGACGACCTCGAAAAGTCGTTGCACGACCTGCTTTCCCGCGTCCAGCTGACGCCGCCCGAGCGGTACGTCGACAAGTTCCCGCACGAGCTGTCCGGCGGGCAGCGCCAGCGCGTCGCGATCGCGCGGGCGCTCGGGGCCGACCCGGAGGCGCTGCTGGCCGACGAGCCGGTGTCCATGTTGGACGTCTCCATCCGGCTCGGCGTGCTGAACCTGTTGCGGGACCTCAAGGAACGCCTGCACCTGGCGATCCTGTACATCACGCACGACATCGCGTCGGCGCGCTACTTCGCCGACGAGACGATGGTGATGTACGCCGGCCGGATGGTCGAGGGCGGCGACAGCGAGACCATCACGCAGCACCCGGCGCACCCGTACACGCGGCTGCTCATCGACTCCGCGCCCGACCCGGACCGGATCGCGGGCGGGGGTGCGGGAGAGCCCGGCGAGGTGCCGGCCGAGCGCGGGGCGGGCGAGCCGCCGAGCCTGATCGACCCGCCGTCGGGCTGCCGGTTCCACCCGCGGTGCCCGGTCGCGATGGAACGGTGCAAGACCGACCTGCCGCCGCGGTTCGAGGTCGACGACGCACCCGGCCACTGGGCCGCGTGCTGGCTGTACGACGGGGCCGCCCGATGAGGTACCTGCTGCAACGGCTGGTCTTCTACGTCTTCACGGCCTGGGCCGCCGTCACCATCAACTTCTTCATCCCGCGGATGATCCCGGGTGACCCGGTGCAGTCGCTGATCGCGAAGAACCAGGGCATGATCAGCCAGGACGCGGTCCAGTCGCTGTATGTCCTCTTCGGACTGGACAAGAACGAAAGCCTGATCTCCCAGTACTTCGACTACTGGGGTCAGCTCTTCCGCGGCGACCTCGGGATCTCTTTCACGTTCTTCCCGACGCCGGTGTCCGACCTGCTGAGCGACAGTCTGCCGTGGACGATCATCCTCGTCGGCATCACCACGATCGTCGGCTTCGCGCTCGGCACCGGGCTCGGCGTGGTCGCCGGCTGGAAGCGCGGCTCGTGGGTCGACGGCCTGCTGCCGGTGACGACGTTCCTCTCGTCGATCCCGTACTTCTGGCTCGGCCTGATCGCGCTGACGCTGCTGGCCGGCCCGGGCAGCTTCTTCCCGTCGTCCGGCGGGTACGACCCCGGCACCATCCCCGGCTGGGACGGCACGTTCATCGGCAGCGCGATCCAGCACAGCCTGCTGCCCGCGCTGACCATCCTGATCAGCTCGATGGGCAGCTGGATCCTGGGCATGCGCAACATGATGGTCACCGTCGCGTCGGAGGACTACGTCACGGTCGCGCACGCCAAGGGCCTGCCCGAACACCGGGTGATGGTCGGGTACGCGGCGCGCAACGCGTTGCTGCCCAGCGTGTCCGGCTTCGCGCTGGCGCTGGGGTTCATCGTCGGCGGCACGCTGCTGGTGGAGATCGTCTTCTCCTACCCGGGCGTCGGCTACCAGCTGTTCCAGGCGGTCGGTTCGCAGGACTACCCGCTGATGCAGGGCATCTTCCTGATCATCACGCTGTCGGTGCTGGTCGCGAACCTGTTCGCCGACGTCGCCTACCTCGCGCTCGACCCGCGCACCCGGAAGGAGGGCTGACATGGCCGTACCCGCGGCGGACGTCAAAGCCGCCCAAGCCCTCCCCGTCGACGCGATCGCCGGACGCGCGAAGCGGCGCCGGTTCCGGTTCCTGACCGGTGGCAAGACGGTCACCGGGCTCGCCGTCATCGTCTTCTTCGTGGTGATCGCGATCATCGGCGACTGGATCGCGCCGTACGACCCGTCGGCGCGCAGCAACGACCTGATGGAAGCGCCGTCGGGCCGGCACTGGTTCGGCACGACCCACCTCGGTCAGGACATCTTCAGCCAGGTCGTGGTCGGCACCCGCAGCGTCATGCTGGTCGGGCTGACCGCCGGGATCGTGGCGACGATCCTCGCGGTGCTCGTCGGCGTGACGTCCGGGTACCTCGGCGGGACGCCCGGCGAAGGGCTGTCCGCACTGTCCAATGTGTTCCTGGTGATCCCGGCGCTGCCGCTGATCATCATCATCGGCAGCGCGGTGCCCACCGGCGGTGACTACCTGGTGGCCGTCATCATCGGCTTCACGTCGTGGGCGTGGGGCGCGCGAGTCCTGAGAGCGCAGACGCTTTCGTTGCGGGGCAGGGAATACGTCGAAGCGGCCCGGGCGACCGGCGAGTCGACGTGGCGGATCATCTTCTTCGAGATCCTGCCGAACCTGACCGCGGTGATCGCGTCCAGCTTCGTCGGCACGGTGATCTTCGCGGTGATGTCGGAGATCACGCTCGCGTTCGTCGGCGTCTCCGGACTGTCCAACTGGAACTGGGGCACGATCCTGTTCTGGGCGCAGAGCCAGCAGGCCCTCGCGCAGGGCGCGTGGTGGTGGTTCGTGCCGGCCGGGCTGGCGATCGCGTTCCTCGGCACCGCGCTGTCCCTGCTCAACTTCGGCATCGACGAGTTCGTCAGCCCGCGGCTGCGCGGCAGCGGCAAGGCCCGCGTCAAAGGCGCCGACGGGCGGACGCATCGCATGCGCGTGGGCTTCACGCCCGTGCTCGGGCGGGAGGAACAGCCATGATGGACCCGGTCCTGGAGATCAAGGGCCTGGACGTCGACTACGGCGTCGGCGACGAGGCTGTGCGCGCAGTCCGGGACGTGCACCTGACGCTGCACCGCGGCGAAGTCCTCGGCCTCGCCGGGGAAAGCGGCAGCGGAAAGTCCACTTTGGCCTACGGGCTGACGCGGCTGCTCGCGCCGCCGGGCGTGATCCGCGGCGGCCAGGTGATCTACCACCCCGCGGACGGCGAGCCCTACGACGTCCTTCGCCTGACGGACCGGCAGCTGCGGGACTTCCGGTGGGCCGAGACGTCCATCGTGTTCCAGGGCGCGATGAACTCGCTGAACCCGGTGCACAAGGTCGTCACGCAGCTGGTCGACGTCATCAAGGCACACGAGCCTCGTACCACGAAGGCGAGCCGGGTGGCGCGGGCTCGCGACCTGCTCAAGCTGGTCGGGATTTCGGCCGACCGGCTGGAGGCGTACCCGCACCAGCTCTCCGGCGGCATGCGCCAGCGCGTGATGATCGCGATGGCGCTCGCGCTCGAACCGCGGATCGTCATCATGGACGAGCCGACGACCGCGCTCGACGTCGTCATGCAGCGGCAGATCCTGGGCCAGCTGGTGGAACTGCGCGAACGGCTGGGCTTTTCGGTCCTGTTCATCACGCACGACCTTTCGCTGCTGGTCGAGTTCTCGGACCGGATCGCTATCATGTACGGCGGCCGGATCGTCGAGCAGGCGCCGGCGGCCGATCTCTACCGGGACGCGCTGCACCCGTACAGCCACGGCCTGCTGAACTCGTTCCCCGCGCTGCGCGGGCCCCGGCGCGAGCTGGCCGGGATCCCGGGATCGCCGCCGGACACGCGCGGGATGCCGGCCGGCTGCGCGTTCCACCCGCGGTGCCCCAAGGCCTTCGAGCCGTGCGACTCGAAGGTGCCCGTGCTGGGCTTGCCCGGCGGCGAACCGTCTCGGGAAGTGGCTTGCTTCCTGCACCCGGTCGCGACCCCCTGAACGCCGTCTGTCCTATCCGGTCCCACTTGGAGGAGACCCGCCTTGACCGAGACCACCGCCGCGACCGCCGAACAGCAGGCGCTGATCGACTCCCTGCCGCCGGACTTCCGCTGGGGCGTCGCCACCGCCGCGTACCAGATCGAAGGCGCGGTCGCGGAAGACGGGCGCACACCGTCCATTTGGGACACCTTCTGCCAGGTCCCGTGGGCGATCGACAACAATGACAACGGTGACATCGCCTGCGACCACTACCACCGGATGCCGTCGGACATCGAGCTGGTGCGCGAGCTCGGTGCGGACACCTACCGGTTTTCCGTGGCCTGGCCCCGGGTTCAGCCGCGCGGCCGCGGCGGCGTCAACGAGGCCGGGATCGGGTTCTACGACCGGCTGGTCGACGAGACGCTGAACCGCGGCATCACGCCGTGGCTGACGCTGTACCACTGGGACCTGCCGCAGGAGCTCGAGGACGCGGGCGGCTGGCCGGCGCGCGACACGGCGTACCGGTTCGCGGACTACGCGATGCTGGTGTTCGACCGGCTCAAGGACCGGGTCCGGCACTGGACGACGCTGAACGAGCCGTGGTGCTCGGCGATGCACGGGTACGTGCACGGTGTGATGGCGCCGGGGCGGCGGGACTACGCGGCGGGGTTGCACGCGGTGCACCACCTGCTGCTGGGCCACGGGCTCGCGGTGCAGCGGATGCGCGAGGCGGCGCCGGCGGACACGGAGTTCGGCATCACGCTGAACATGTGCACGGCGGACCCGGCAACGGACTCTCCGGAGGACGTCCGCGCGGCGCGTCAGGCCGACGGCCTCGGCGTCCGCATCTACCTGGACCCGCTGGTCCACGGCCGCTACCCGACCGACGTGGTGGACGACCTGGCTTCGCGTGGGGTCCGCCTGCCAGTCCAGGACGGCGACCTTTCGGTGATTTCGACGCCGCTGGACTTCCTGGGCGTGAACTACTACTTCGGCCAGCAGTTCTCCGGCGTGGACGAGAACGGCTCTTCCGTGGACGAGGAAGGGGCCCCGGCGTCGCGGGTGGTCCCGTTCGGCGAGCCGACGACGGCGATGGGCTGGGAGATCCTGCCGGGCAAGTTCACGGAGCTGCTGACGCGTTTGGGCCGGGATTACCCGGGGTTGCCGATGTACATCACGGAGAACGGCTCGGCGTTCGACGACGACCCGGACTCATCGGGTTTCGTCCGCGACGAGCAGCGGACGGCGTACCTGGCGTCGCACATCGCCGCGGTCGCGGCGGCGCGTGAAGCCGGTGCTGATGTGCGCGGGTACTTCGCTTGGTCCCTTTTGGACAACTTCGAGTGGGCGTACGGGTACGCGAAGCGGTTCGGGCTGATCCGGGTGGACTACGAGACGCAGGAGCGCACGATCAAGCAGAGCGGCTACTTCTACCGCGACACGGTCCGGCGGGTCCGCGGCAGCTGATCACCGACCGCGATCAAGGTCACCTGATCGGGGGTGGGGTACGCCCCACCCCCGCGTCGGTGGTGCGCACCATGGTTCGCGCCGCTCGTCAACCCCTAACGTCGGCTGGGACGGAACCCGACGACGGAGGGGAATCATGGCAGTCCGAACTGCGGCCCGGCCCGTACCTCAAACGGCGCGAAAGGCCTGGTGGCGGCGGCCGTGGATCGGTCCGCTGGCCTTGCTCGTGCTGGCCTTCCTGTCCTTCTCGCTGCCCCCGTACCTGGCGCTCGACCCCGCCCAGTCGCGGGTGCCGCAGCCCGACGGCTTCCCGGCGCACTACTGGTTCCTCGTCGGGCACGTCATCTTCGGCTCGATCGCCATGGGTGGCGCGGTCCTGCAGATCTGGCCCTGGCTGCGGCGGACGCACCCGGTGATCCACCGCAACGTCGGCCGCGCGTACGTCTTCGCCGGCGTGCTGCCGTCCGGGCTGATGGCCCTGACGATCGGCTCGCAGAGCCCGTTCGGCCCGGTCACGCGCGTCAGCGACGTGCTCGCCGCGGTGCTGTGGATCGGCTGCACGATCGCCGGCTGGCGGGCGGTGCGCGAGCGTCGCTTCGGTGACCACCGCAAGTGGATGATCCGCAGCGTGACGCTGACTTTTTCGATCATCGTCAACCGCGTGATCTCGCCGATCGCGATGATCGTGCTGGAGCCGCAGATCCCGACCACGTTCGGTGGTAGTGAGCTCGCGTACAGCCAGAGCGTCGGGGCGATTTCCTCGTGGGGTGGGCTGGCGTTCGCGGTGATCGTCAGCCAGCTGATCCTGGAGCACCGGCCCGCGAGGAAGTCAGCCAGCGTGCGATGATCGTCCGCTGGATCTCCGACGCCCCTTCGTAGATGCGCGGCGCCCGGACTTCGCGGTAGAGGTGCTCGAGCAGGTGCCCGCGTCGCAAGGCGCGGGCACCGTGCAGCTGGACCGCCGAGTCGACCACGAACTGGGCCGCCTCCGTCGCGAACAGCTTCGCCATCGCCGCGCGGCCGGCGAGGTTCGGCTCGCCCGCGTCGTACGCTCCCGCCGCCGCGTAGACCAGCAGGCGCGCCGCCTCGGTGCGCGTGGCCATCTCCGCCAGGGCGTGCGCCACCGCCTGTTGCTTGATCAGCGGACCACCGAACGCTTCCCGTTGGCTCGTATGGGAGACAGCCGCGTCCAGCGCCGCCTGCGCCATCCCGACCGCGAACGCGCCGACGCTCGGGCGGAACAGGTCCAGCGTCCGCATCGCCACCGCGAACCCGCGGTTCTCCTCGCCGAGCAGCTCCTCGCGCCGGACCTCGACGCCGTCGAACGTCACCGTGCCGATCGGGTGCGGGCTCACCAGGTCCAGGTGCTCGCCGCCCAGGCCCGGGCGGTCGGCCGGGACGACGAACGCGCTCACCCCGCGTGCACCCGCGCCCGGGGTGGTGCGCGCGAACACCGTGTAGAAGTCGGCCTCGGGGGCGTTCGAAATCCACATCTTCGAGCCGGTCAGGCGCCAGCCGTCGCCGTCGGCTTCCGCGGCCAGCGACAGCGCCGCCGCGTCGGAACCCGCTTCCGGCTCGGTCAGCGCGAACGCCGCCACCGCGTCCCCGGCCGCCACGGCGGGCAGCCACTTCGCCACCTGACTGTCCTGCCCGGACTGCAGGATCGGGTAACTTCCCAAGCCCTGCAACGCGAGCGCCGTCTCGGCCTCGGTGTTCACCGTGGCCAGGTTCTCGCGCAGGATGCACAGATCGGTCGCGGCCGCCTGGCGGGAAGGCGACCCCGAAGAGACGCCGGGGAAGAGCCGCGCGAGCAGTCCCAGTGCGCCCATCTCCTTGAGGAGCGGCCGGTTCACCGCACCCTCCACACCGGACTCGGCGAGCGGGCGCAGCTGTTCCGCGCCCAGCCGCCGCACCTCGGCGGCGAACGCCTGCTGGTCGGGGTCGAGGGTGAACGTCATGACGAAACTCCCGGTCGCCAGCGGGCATGGGCGGTCCCCGTCGGCCCGGAACGGACGAGGTCGAGCCGCGGCTCCGGGCCGTCGCTGCGGCCGGTCTGCGGCTTGCGGCTGCCCGCGGCGAACGGCTTCGGCCACGGCAGCGGGTAGTCCTGCTCGGCCGCCGCGTGCAACGTCCACTGTGGATCGTAGAGGTGCGTACGGCCCAGTGCGCAGAGGTCCGCGCGGCCGGCCAGGATCAGCGAGTTGACGTCGTCGTACGACGAAATCGCGCCGACCGCGATCACGGCGATCCCGTACTCGAGACCGATTTCGTTGCGGATCCGGTCCGCGTACGGCGTTTGGTAGCTGCGGCCGTACTGCGGACGTTCGTCGCTGACGACCTGGCCGGTCGAGACGTCGATGCCCGCGGCGCCGTGGGACGCGAACGCGCGCGCGATCTCGACGGCGTCGTCGGCGTCGATGCCGCCCTCGCACCAGTCGGTCGCCGAGATCCGGACGGTCATCGGCCGCTCGGCGGGCCAGACCGCGCGGACGGCGTCGAAGACCTCCAAGGGGAACCGCAGCCGGTTCTCCAGTGAGCCGCCGTAGGAATCCGTTCGCCGGTTGGTCAGCGGCGAGAGGAACGACGACAGCAGATAGCCGTGCGCGCAGTGCAGTTCGAGGACGTCGAACCCGGCACGGGCGGCGGCCTCCGCACACGAGACGAACTGCGAACGGATCTCCGCGAGCTCCGCTGTGGACAGTTCTCGCGGCACCTGGTTCCGCGAGGAGTACGGCAACGCCGAAGGCGCGCAGACCTCCCAGTTGTCCGCCGGGAGCGGCTCGTCGATGCCGTCCCACATCAGCTTCGTCGAACCCTTGCGCCCCGAGTGTCCCAATTGGACACCGATGCGAGCCGGGGACTGCGCGTGCACGAAGTCGACGACGCGCTTCCAGGCCGCTTCCTGCTCGGCGGTGTACAACCCGCCGCAACCGGGCGTGATCCGGCCTTCGGGGGAGACGCACACCATCTCGGTCATCACCAGCCCGGCGCCGCCGAGGGCCTTGCTGCCCAGGTGCACCAGGTGGAAGTCACCCGGGACACCGTCCACCGCGGAGTACATGTCCATCGGGGACACGACGATCCGGTTGGGCAGCTCCAGGTCGCCCAACGAGAACGGCTGGAACATGGGCGGCCGTGACGTCGTCCCGAGCGACCGCGCGAACCAGTGGTCCAGCTCGGCGGCGAACTCCGGGTCGCGCAGGCGGAGGTTGTCGTGGGTGACGCGGCGGCTGCGCGTGAGGAGGTTGAACGCGAACTGCGGTGGCTCCTGGTGCGTGTACTGCGCGATGTTTTCGAACCACTCCAGGCTCGCCTGCGCGGCCCGCTGCGTCGACTGGACCACCGGCCGCCGTTCCAGCTCGTAGGCCTTCAACGCCGAAGCGACGCCGTCGTTTTCGTGCAGGCACGCGGCGAGCGCGAGCGCGTCCTCCATCGCCAGCTTCGTGCCGGAGCCGATGGAGAAGTGCGCGGTGTGCGCCGCGTCGCCGAGCAGGACGACGTTGTCGTGCACCCACGTCTCGCAGCGGACGGTGCCGAACGAGACCCACTTCGAGTTGTTCGCCATGACCTGGTGGCCGCCGAGGACGTCGGCGCACAGCTCGCGGATCAGCGCGATGGACTTCTCGTCGCTCCGGCCGGGCGGCAGCGAGGCCGGCGCGATCGGCCCGAACGTCCGCTGCCAGACGTCCTCCTGCACCTCGAGGATGAACGTGGAGCCGTCGCGGCCGTACGGGTAGCCGTGGATCTGCATGATCCCGGCCGGCGTCTCGAGGACGTAGAACTTGAAGGCGTCGAACACCAGGTCCGTGCCCAGCCAGATGTAGCGGCACCGGCGGGTCTCGACGGTCGGCCGGAACGTCTCGGCGTGTTTCGCGCGGATCGCCGAGTTGACGCCGTCGGCGGCGATGACCAGGTCGTAGCCCGAGAGGTCGGCCGGCGCCTCTTCGCGGAAGTGGAGGCCGACGCCGAGTTCGGCGCAGCGGCTCTGCAGGATGCCGAGCAAGCGCTTGCGGCTCATCGCGGCGAAGCCGTGGCCGCCGGAGGTGGTGACCGTGCCGCGGTAGTGGACGTCGATGTCGTCCCAGCGGGCGAACTCGGCCTTCATGGCCTCGTGCACGGTCGCGTCGGCGTGCTCGATCCCGCCGAGCGTCTCGTCGGAGAACACGACGCCGAAGCCGAACGTGTCGTCCGGCGCGTTGCGTTCCCAGACGGTGATTTCGTGACCGGGACCGAGCTGCTTCGCCAGCGCGGCGAAGTACAGACCCGCCGGGCCGCCACCGATGACCGCGATACGCACGTCGTCGAGGATATGTCGTCACCGGTACGACCGTCAATAACGCGAAAGATGGCGTACGGTGTGCCGCATGGAACGCATCAACCCGCCGGAGCTGGGCAAGCCGTCCGGGTTCTCGCACGCGGTGGTGGCCGAGGGCCGGGTCGTCTTCCTCGCCGGCCAGACGGCGCTGGACGCGTCGAACAAGATCGTCGGCGACGGCGTCGTCGAGCAGTTCGAGCGCGCGCTCGGCAACCTGCTGACGTCGCTGCGCGCGGCGGGCGGTGCCCCGGAAGACCTGTGCAGCGTGACGATCTACATCGTCGACATGGCGGACTACCGCGCCCACGCGCGCGAGATCGGCGCGGTGTGGAAGCGGCTCGCGGGCACCGAGTACCCGGCGATGGCCGGCATCGGCGTCTCGCGGCTGTGGGACGAGGAGGCCTTGGTCGAGGTCCAGGGCTTCGCGGTCGTCAGCCGAAGTCAGGGCTAGTGCGCGGGCGGTCCAGCTTCCGTGCGAGCCATGATCAGCTGTAAGGCCCTGGCCGCGTAGCTGCGGCTGCCCGCTGGCATCTCGGTGTTTTGAACCGTGGCACCCAGCCTGGCAATCAAGTACTGGACCATGCACATCGCTGCCTGCCGCGGCGAGTAGCGCTGGTCGGCGACCATGAACGGTTCTGGAAAGTACTGGAGGAAGGCCGGCTCGCCGGTCGCCCGGTCGATGTTGACCTCTCTGAGATACCAGCAGTGGTCGACTCCCGCGGCCACGCCTACCACATCGGGGTTGATCCAGAAGCGGACCACGGTTGACCCATCGGGAAACCGGGTCACCTCGGGCTGGGTAAAACTGGCCGCATCGTTGATGACGTCGCAAACTTTCCGCAAGTCTTGAAAGCTCGCTTGCCGGGTGAATGGCGGCATCGACGCCTCCGGGAGTCCGAGGATTCAGGACCTTAGCTCGCCCTAGACATCAACTCCAGATCGGAGGCCTTGGTCGAGGTCCAGGGCTTCGCGGTCGTCAGCCGAAGCTGATCGACTTCGCGACGAACGCGCGGGCCGGTCCTTCCAGCTGCGCGTGGAGCCGGAAGAACAGGTCGGCCGCGCGGATGCCGGACCAGTCGCGGGGCAGGAACTCCGCGGGCAGGCCGGGGTCGAGGTAGGGCATCCGCCGCCAGCCGGTCAGGACGCGGACGTAGTCGGCGAAGGCCTGCTCGTCGGTCACGGACTTGCGGCGCAGCGCGGGGCCGTGCTCGTCGAGGAACGTCGTGTAGAGGTCGTCGAGCCGGTCGAGGTCCCACCAGTCGCGGACCTTCGCCCGGACGTCGCCGAAGGCCAGGTGGTCGGCGCGGAACAGGTCGGCGTACCCGGCCAGGCCGAGCCGGGTCAGCGCTTCCTCGGTGGCGGCGTGCAGGTGGGCGGGGGCGATCCAGACGCCGGAGGCGGCGGTGCCGAAGCCCATCCGGGCGAGCTGGGTGCGCAGCAGGTGCCGCTTGTGCCGTTCGGTTTCCGGGACCGAGAAGACCGCGAGCAGCCAGCCGTCGGCCGGGGTCGCGCGGCCGCGGCGGAAGATCCGCTCGTCGCCCTCGCGCAGGATCTCGCGAGCCTCGTCGGAGAGCTCGTAGCCGGCGGTCGCACCGCGGCGCACGGCTTCGAGGATCCCGCGCCGCTTCAGCCGGGAGATCGAGGAGCGCACGGCGGGCTCGTCGACGCCGACGGCGGCGAGCAGGTCGATCAGCGAGGCGACCGAGAGCCAGCCGCCCTCGGTGCGCGAGTAGAGGCCGTACACCGTCACGATGAGCTGTCGAGGCTGGGCCGCACGGCCGGAGCCGTCCAGCTCGGTTGCCTCGGGTACGGCCGTCATCGGGCCACAATAACAACCTTCGCCCCGATCGCTCCGCTACGATTTCGGCGCGATGCTGCCAGCCACCAAGGGGATCTTCGACCGGCTCACCCGCCGGGGCCGCCTGATGACCAAGCGGACCTGCGACCGGCAGGGCCACGTGCTGCGCGAGGGACGGTTCCTCTTCCGGACGCCGACCGCGTGGGAGTACGCCGCCGCCGTGGCCTGCGGTAGTGATCCCGCCGCTCAGCGGTGGCTCGGCTGGCAGGCCGACTCCATCGTCGCGCGCGGCGCGCGGGCCGACGCCCTTCGCGTTGTGCCCGGGACCGGCCCCGACTGGGTGTCGCCCGATCCGCAGTCCGTCGACCTCGTCATGATCGACGTCGAGGCCAACCGGTGCGTCGGCCTCGTGAGCGTGCACACCGGCGAGGACGGCGGCCCGGAGACCGGGGGCTACCTCGCGCCGGACTACCGCGGGCGCGGCAACGGCCGGGTCCTCTTCGCCGCCGGCCTGACGCTCGCGCACGACCACCTCGGCCTCCCGCGGGTGCGGGCCGGCGCCGAGGTCGGCAACATCGCGAGCGCGCGGTCGCTGCAGGCCGCCGGGCTCGCGCGCGTTGCCGGGCCGCCGACCTACCGGCTGCCGGACGGCCGTGTCACCGATGCCTGGTGGTTCGAGCACGCCGTGCCGCGGGTGACGCGGTGCGGTGGTCCGCAGGCGACGTGGTTCCCCGCGTCCCTCCTGTAGATGCTTCGGCCGGCGCCGACGTTTCCCGTGGCTACCTTCGCCGCATGACTTCGCTTTCCGCCCCGGTTCCGCCTGTTCCCGTCGACGTCCCGCCGGGGAGCGTCGCCTGGCTGCGGGCTTCGGTCTCTCGCTTCAGCAACGGTGCCGACCACGACCGGCGGCGGTCGCTGGCCGTGTCGCTCCTGGCCGAGGTCGACCCGGAAGTGTTGCGGCGCAAGGCCTCCGAAACGAGCGGCGACTCCCGGCTGGTCGTCGTCGGGGTGCTGGCGGGGGAGCTGGGCCTGCCGGTGGTGCCGTCGGACGTCGTGGCGGTCGCGGCCGTCTACCACCCGCACGTGCCCTCGTCCGCGGAAGCCGAAGCCGCGCTGGGCCGGCTGGTGACGGCGTTGGGCGGGACCGCGGACGAACTCGCCGCCGCGCGGATCGGCCTGCTGATCCAGGCCTGCGAAGCCACCGCCGGGCTGATCGGCAACGCGGTTCCGTTGGTGCGAGCGGGAAAGCGGCCCGAGGACGCGGTGGCGGAAGTGCTGCGCGCGGACCCGCCGGTGGCGCACACCCGGCGCCGGGTGGGTGGCGAGGACGTCTTGGTGCCGCTGGCCGGGACGCCGTTCGGCGCGGGCCCGCGCGAATGCCCGGGGCCGGCACACGCGATCGCGCTCGCGACCGGCGTGCTGCGGGCGACCCGCGGCTGACCCGCGGCGGGGTTCTGCTACTAATTACGCCTTCATCTTCTTGGGGGAAGGCGCGGGAAATGCTGTATTTGGATGGCCTGCTGGGCTTCGTCACGCTCGGGTTGTGGATCTTCTGCCTGGTCGACGTGATCACGACGGACGAGTTGTCCTGCCGCAACCTGCCGAAGGGCCTGTGGCTGCTGGTCGTGCTGGTGGTGCCACTGGTGGGGTCGATCGTCTGGCTGGTGGCGGGCCGCCCGCAGCAGACGGCGCGGGCGCGCGGCCCGTACGAGCGGCACGCGCCGGCGTACCCGGAGTACGACCGCCCGGGGCGGTTCGCGGCCGGGAACCCGGACGACGACGAGGAGTTCCTCCGCAAGTGCCGTGAACGCGCGGAGGCGCAGCGCAAGCTGGCCCGCGAAAAGCACGCGGAGGACTGACCCCCGATGACGTGAATGACTCATTCACGTCGCCTGACGACGTGAATGAGTCATTCACGGCAGGTCGGGAGGCCGCCCTTCGCACGTGCTGCGTTCGTAAGCCTCCAGGGTCGAGATCACCAGCAGGCGTTCGGCCGGCGTCAACGGCGCCAGCGCGTCGCTCCACGCCTTCGCGCCGCGCGCCAGCCACTCGTCGACCGCCGGGCGCTTGTCCGGCGTGATGCTCACGATCGTGCGGCGACGATCCGCCGGGTCCTCGTCGCGGTTCAGCACGCCCTGGCGGCTGAGGTCGCCGACCATCAGGCTCGCCGTCGTCGGCGCGACCTCCAGCCGGCCCGCCAGTTCGGTCACCGTCATCGGGCCGTCGAACAGCAGGATGGACAGCAGCGACAGGTGCCGCGGCGCGAGCGCGCAGCCGTTCAGCTCCTCCGGGACCGGCGTCCGCTTCGCGCGGCCCACCAGGCGCGGCATCAGGAGCAGGAGCCGGCGCACCCCGTCTTCGACACTCGGTCCGGCCTCCGTTGACACCGCCTGCCTCCCGTCGGTAGCTTTGTTTGCAAAGCAAACGCTTCGGGTCGACCCGAGCGTACTCCGCACCCGGTCGAGCGTACCGGCCAGAACAGGGGAATCCATGACCGCGCCAGCCGACATGAACGCGTTCAACAACCAGGTCGTCGAGGAGTTCCGCACCAACGACGGCGTGGTCGGTGGCATGTTCGAGGGCAAGAACGTGCTCCTGCTCACGACGATCGGCGCGAAGAGCGGCCAGGAGCGCCTGTCGCCGCTGGTCTACACCCGCGACGGCGACCGCCTCGTCATCGCCGCGTCCATGGGCGGCGCGCCGAAGAACCCGGCGTGGTTCCACAACCTCGTCGCCAACCCGAAGGTCACCGTCGAGGTCGGCACCGAGAAGTTCGAGGCCACCGCCACCGTGGTCGAAGACCGCGCCGAGCGCGACCGCCTGTACGCAGGCATGGTCGCGCACGCCGAGGGCTTCGCCGACTACGAGAAGAAGACCACGCGGCTCATCCCGATCGTCGTCCTCGAGCGCTGACGCTCAGCCGAACCGCCCCGCCGGGTCGTACTTCGCCTTGAGCTGCTTCAGCCGGGCGCGGTCCCCGGCGGGGAAGGCCGTCGCCAGGTCCGCGGCCGGGTGCTCGCCGTAGAGGAACGGCAGCAGCCGGCCCGTGGACCACGGCGCCAGCGCGTCGAACAGCTTCGCGTGCGCCCGGCGGATCGGGTCGACGCCGTCCTCGACGACCGACAGCGCACGCACCACGAACTCCGCCGCCGAGTCCCAGCCGACGCCGTTCACCGAGCGCCGCGCCAGTTCGCCGCCCAGCCGGTCGATGATCAGCACCGTCTCCGGGGTCGCGTGTTCGACGACCGCCGCCAGCATCGCGTCGTTCAGGACCTCCACCGTCGCGTTCGTCCCGTGGTACGGGTGCGGGTGCGGCGGGTCGCTCGCGATCGACCCCGAATCCGTGTACGGCAGCCGCTTCAGCGTGTCCAGCAGAACCGGCGCCGCCGTCCGCAGCGGCGCCACCAGCGGGTCACCGTCTTCGCCGAGGTAGGCGATCCGGATGTTCGCGACGTGCTTGCCGCGGATCGGCTCGGGCAGGAACGGCAGGTGGGGCAGCGCGACCACGGCGATCGACGTCGTCAGCTCGTCGGGCGCGGTCACCGCCCACGTCCGCCACGCGCGCAGCACCGCGGGCAGGTCCGCCGCGTCGAAGTACAGCCCGCCGCCGTACAGCTCGGTCACCTCGACGAGGCCGAACTCCAGCGCCGTCACGATCCCGAAGCCGGCGCGGCCGCCGAGCAGGGCCCAGAAGAGGTCGTCTCCCGGCGTCACCGTGCGGAGCTCGCCGTCCGCGGTGACGACGTCGATCGCGCGAACGTGGTCGGCCGCGCGGCCGTGGCGCCGGGCCATCAGCCCGAAGCCGCCGCTGAGCGTGTAGCCGACGACGCCGACGTCCGGTGACGAGCCGCTGAGCGGGGCGAGCCCGTGCTGCGCGGCGGCTTCGATCACCGCGCCCCAGCGGACCCCGGCTTCGACTCGCGCGGTCTTGGCTTCGGCGTCGATCTCGACGCCGGTCATGCGGCGGGTGCTGATCAGCAGGCCGTCGGTGCCGGCGGTCAGGCCGTGTCCGGTCGCCTGGACGGCGACCGGCAGGTCGTGCTCGGCGGCGTGCTTCACGGCGGCGACGACGTCGGCCGCGTTTTCGGCGGCGACGACCGCCGCGGGGTGCGTGGCCACGGACGTCTGGAAACCGGCGATCTCTTCGGCGTACCCGTCCTGGCCGGGTCGGAATGTCTGCATGTCTCCAGCTTCGAGCCGCGACGATCAGAAGTCCAAGATCTAGGTTTTCTGAGCACTAGAATCAGTGCTTATGGAACTCCACCAGCTCGCGTACTTCGTCGCCGTCGCGGAGGAAGGGAACTTCACGCGCGCGGCGGAACGGCTGCACGTCGCCCAGCCCGGCGTGAGCGCGCAGGTCAGACGGCTCGAGTGCGAGCTGGGACAGGAGCTGCTGGACCGCTCGGGCCGCACGGTCCGGCTCACCGACGTCGGCGCCGCCGCGCTGCCGCACGCGCGGGCGGCGCTGGCGGCGGTGAAGGGGGTACGCGAAGCCGTCGACGAGCTGGCCGGGCTGGTCCGCGGCCAGGTCGCGATCGGCGCGGTGACGTCGGCGGGGCCGGTGAAGCTGCCGGACCTGCTGGCCCGCTTCCACGAGCGCTACCCGGCGGTCGAGATCACGCTGTCCGAGGCGAACTCGGACACGATGCTGGTGGCCCTGCGCGAAGGCCGGCTCGACCTGGCGGTGGTCGGCTTGGCGACGGACCCGCCGCCGGGCATCGCGACGCAGGTCCTGATCGACGAGCCGTTCGTGGCGGTGACGTCGGGCTTGCTGGCCGACCGGGCCGCGGTGACGATCGCGGACCTGGCCGGGCTGCCGTTGATGGCGTTGCCGAAGGGCACGGGCCTGCGTACGGCGTTGGACGCGGCTTTCGCGCGGGAGGGGCTGACGCCACGGATCGCGTTCGAGGCGGCCGACCCGAACGTCCTGGTGCAGCTGGCGATGCGGGACCTCGGCGTGGCAGTGGTGCCGGAGTCGCTGGGCCGCTTCCACGAGGGGGAGCTGCGGGTCGTCACGATCACCGGGCCCGGCCTGCGAGGTGTGCTCGCGCTGGCCTGGCGGACTGATGGGCCGCTGAGCCCGGCGGCGCGGGCGTTGATCGCGTTCGCCCGGAGCAGCTACCGCTCTTGACACGTCGTCAACAGTGTCGTTCCCTGAAGAGCGTGACCGAGCTCCGGGACGCTGTCGTCGGGGCGGGGCTGCTGGCCGGCACCGCCAACGTGATCATGCAGCTGGCCCGCGCGCCCGTCGGGTACGGCGTGCTCGAGAGCAAGGTCGACAGCGGGAACCTCTTCCGCCACCCGCTCAAGCGGACGCGGACCACGCTGACCTACCTCGCGGTCGCCTCGATGGGCACCGACGCCGAACGCGCCGCCTACCGCCGCGGCGTCAACGCGGCCCACGCCCAGGTGCGCTCGGGCGCCGAAAGCCCCGTCGCCTACAACGCCTTCGACACCGACCTCCAGCTGTGGGTCGCGGCCTGCCTGTACAAGGGCTTCGAAGACGTCTACCTGGCCTTCGTCGGCGGCGAGCCGGCCACGTTCTACTCCGACGCCGCCAAGCTCGGCACCACGCTGCAGGTCCGCCCGGAGATGTGGCCGGCCGACCGCGCCGCCTTCGAGGAGTACTGGGCCGCCGGGGTCGCCGCGACCGGCATCGACGACACCGTCCGCCGGTACCTCACCGACCTCGTCGACCTGCGGTACCTGCCCCCACCGGCGGCCGTGCTCGGCCGGCGGTTCAGCCGCTTCGTCACGACCGGCTTCCTCCCGCAGCACTTCCGCGAGGAGATGCGCCTGCCCTGGACGGCCGCCGACCAGCGCCGGTTCGAGACGTTCCTCGCGAACGCCGGCCGGGTGACGCGCGCACTGCCCGGCCCGCTGCGGCGGTTCCCGTACAACCTCTGCCTCTGGGACCTGCGCCGGCGGCTGCGGACCGGACGTCGGCTGGTCTGAACAACGCCGTTAGAGTGGCGGGCCGAGCCACTCGAGGGGAAGCCATGACGGCGATCGAGACCGACGTCGCGCCCGAGGAAACCAGGACCACCCGCCGCACACCGCTGATCGCGGTGTCGCTGGTCCTCCTGGCCGTCTTCCTCGCCGGTGCCTGGGCCGCGTGGTCCCTCACCATCGACGACGCGTTCATCAGCTTCCGCTATTCGGCGAACCTCGCGGCCGGCCACGGCCCGGTGTGGAACGTCGACGGCCCGCGCGTCGAAGGCTTCACGAACTTCGCCTGGGTCATCTGGTCGGCCCTCGGCGCGTGGCTCGGGCTGGCGCTGCCGCTGTTCGCCAAGGTGACGTCGCTGCTGTTCGGCCTCGGGACGCTGTACCTGCTGGTCCGCGAGGGCCACCGCCGCGCGGGGCTCACCGGCGTCCTGGCCGGCGCCGGCGCGTACGTCGTGTTCCTGCCGACCTACTTCCACATCACCGCCGGCCTCGAGACCGCCGCGTTCGCCGCGGTGCTGCTGCGCGTCGTCGTGCTGGGGCTGCGCGTGCTCGCGAAGGAGCCGGTGCGGACGTGGGAGCCGCCGGTGCTGCTGGTCCTGCTCGGCATGCTCCGGCCCGAGGGCGTACTGGCCGCGCTGCCGGTCTTCGCCCTGTGGTTCTGGCGCGAGCGCGGGCGCGTCCCGGCGCGCTGGTGGACGCTCGCCGCGGTCGTCGTCGGCGCCGCGTACTTCGTCTGGCGCTGGCGGTTCTACGGCCAGCTGTTCCCGAACACCTTCTACGTCAAGTTCGGCGACCTCGGCTCCGGCTGGGTCTGGACGAAGCACACGACATTGCTGCTCCTCCCGCTCCTGCTGCTGACGCTCTCGCTCCTGGCCCGCAAGGCGACGCGGGCGGTGGGCGCGCTCCTGGTCGTCACCGTCGTGGTCACGAACCTGACGTACGCGGTGTCCGGCCCGACCATGGACTACCTTGACCGCTTCGCCGACCACGCGTTCCCCGTCCTCTGCCTCGGCGCCGGGCTCGCCGCCGGGACGCTGAAGCCGCGCGTCATCGGAGCGGCGCTCGGGCTGGTGGCCGTCGGCTGGTCGGCCGTCGCCGGCGCGACGGCGCCGGACCTGGGCCTGATCGCGAACTACGGGATGGACCTGCAGCGCGCCCACGTCCCGATCGGCAAGGCGCTGGCCGAGTCCGACGTCCCGGAGCAGGCCCGCAGTGTGGCCGTCACCGACGCCGGCGCGATCCCGTACTACAGCGGGTGGACGTCGATCGACTACATCGGCCTCAACGACCCGGAGATCGCGCACGGCGCCGACCCGACGGACGTCGTGCTGCGGCGGCGGCCGACGGTGCTCGTCGTGACGTCGGTCGGCCCGCAGCCGGTGGGCAAGCGCTACGGCTTCGACGCGGCCAAGGCGACAGCCGCCTACGAGCTGGTCGCGTCCGTCGAGATGCGGGCCGGGTACTGGCAGGACGTCTTCGTGCTGCCCGAGTACGCGACGACGGTCGGCGAGCACGTCCGGCAGCGCGCCGACGCCGCCCGGCAGCTCAACGACCCGGACCGGGCGGAGGCCACCGTCGAGCGCTGGCTCGACCGGCTTCGGAGCCAGCTGCCCTTCTGAGAGTTGACCGGCTCCCACCAGCGCGAAAAGGTGGGCTGATGAGCGACGAGGTACGCCACGGCGTCAAGCTGAGCAGTCTCGACCAGGAGGTCTTCCCCGGCGCGGGGGTGACCAAGCGGGAGTGGCTCGACTACCTCGAAGCCGTCTCCGGCCGGATGCTGCCCGAGCTGCGCGACCGGCTGCTGACCGTGCTGCGGGTGCTGCGCGGGCAGGGCCCGTTCATGCAGAAGAACCTGCCGAAGTACACGCCGGACTGGGTCGAGCGGGTCAGCGTGTGGGCCGAGACGTCCAAACGGGACGTCCACTACGCGCTGTGCAACGACCTCCGCACGCTGATCTGGTTCGGCAACCAGCGGGCGATCGAGTTCCACACCTCGCTCTACCGCGGCGACCCCGGAAACGGCCCGACGCACCTGATCCTCGACCTCGACCCGCCCGAAGACGGCCCGTTCTCACTCGCTGTCGGCGCCGCGAAGCTGGTGCGGGAAGCGTTGCGCAACGACGGTCTCGACGGCGCCGCGAAGACGAGCGGCTCCAAGGGTGTGCACGTCTTCGTGCCGCTCGCACCGGGCCAGGCGATCGAGGACATCGCCGCCGCGACGCGGGCGGTCGCGGCCCGCGCCGAGCGCATCGACCCGGCGCTCGGGACGACGGAGTTCGTCAAGGACCGCCGCGAGGGCAAGGTGTTCCTGGATTCGACGCGCGCGGGCGGCGCGACGGTGGTGTCGGTCTACAGCCCGCGCCACCGCCCCGGCGCGCCGGTGTCGTTCCCGGTCGCGTGGGCCGAGCTCGACGGCGTCAAACCCGCGGACTTCACGGTGCACACGGTGCCGGGGCTGCTCGACGGCGCTGACCCGTGGACCGGGGAGATGCCGGAGCCGTTCGTGCTGCCGGCCGACCTGGTGGCGGAGGGGCACACGATCCCGATCGCCCGGGTGGTGGCGATGCACGAGGGCAAGCGCCGAGCCCGGGCGGCCCGCGAGCCGGGCTAAGCCGCCTGGTTGTGCCCGCGCCAGGCCGGGCCGTGGAGGCGACGCGGGAGCTGGACGACCGCGACCGGCCGCTGCTCGGCGACGCGGTGGCGGGCCAGCCAGACCGTGTCCCGGCCGAACGACCACACCAGCGCCCCGAGCGCCGCCACGACCAGGGCGAACGTGAAAGCCCAGGGAAGCAAGCCGGACACGGCCACCAGCAGCACGACCCCCTGCACCGCGGCCACCGTCTTGCGCGCCATGCTCGGGTACAGCGGCGCGGTCAGCCACGGCAATGCCCACGAAACCGCCACGAACGCGTAGCGCATCAAGCCGATCGCCAGCACCCACAGCCCGAGCGTCCGGGACACCTGGATGCACAGCAGCAGGATCAGGAACGCGTCGACCTCCATGTCGAACCGCGCGCCGAACTCCGACGCGGTGCCCGTGCGGCGGGCGACCTGGCCGTCGAAGCCGTCCATCGCCAGGGCCACCCCGACCAGCCCGACCAGCCACCACAGCGGGTGACCGCCGGCGGCGATCAGCTCGGCCGCGCAGCCCACCAGGACCGCGCGGGCGAACGTGATCCAGTCCGCCGGGCCGAACGCGCCCCGGCCGCTGCGCCGCAGGCCCCAGCCCGTCAGCAACACCAGCGCCACGCCGTACGCGAGCCCGGTCGCCCCGGCGAGGACACCGCTCGCGAAGACCCCGGTGGCGAGCACCGACAGGGGTACCACCGAGCGTAGGAGAACCTCGTTCTTGATCATCTTTTACTCCGCGAATCGGCACGGCTGCTCATAAGGTGGCGGCGACACCAGCCTCCGGTCGCCTGCAAGGGAGAACACGTGGAACAGGCTTTCTGGGTTCAAAGTCCCGGCGAAGGCGCGCTCCGGTCCGTGACGCTTCGTGAGCCGGAAGACGGCGAAGTCCTCGTCCGGACGCTCTTCTCCGGCGTCTCCCGCGGCACCGAAACGCTCGTCTTCCGCGGCGGTGTCCCGGCGAGCCAGCACGACGTCATGCGCGCGCCGTTCCAGGAGGGCGAGTTCCCCGGCCCGGTCAAGTACGGCTACCTCAACGTCGGCGTCGTCGAGGAGGGGCCGGCCGCGCTCAAGGGCAAAACGGTCTTCTGCCTCTACCCGCACCAGACCGCGTACGTCGTACCCGCGAGCGCCGTCACGCCGGTGCCGGACGCCGTCCCGCCCGGCCGCGCGATCCTCGCCGGCACCGTCGAGACCGCGGTGAACGCCGTCTGGGACGCGAAGCCGAAGCTCGGCGACCGGATCGCCGTCATCGGCGCCGGGATGGTCGGCTGCAGTGTCGCGAAACTGCTACAGGGCTTCCCGGCCACCCGCGTGCAGCTGATCGACGTCGACCCCGCGCGGGTCGAGATCGCCGAAGCGCTCGGCGTCGACTTCTCGACGCCCGAGAAGGCACACGGTGACTGCGACCTCGTCGTGCACGCGAGCGCGTCCGAAGCCGGGCTCGCGAAAGCGCTGGAGCTGCTCGCGCCGGAAGGCGAGGTCGTCGAAATGTCCTGGTACGGCGACCGCCGGGTCAGCGTGCCGCTCGGGGAGAACTTCCACTCGCGACGGTTGACGATCCGCAGCAGCCAGGTCGGGACGGTCGCGCGGCCCGACCGCGACTACGCCCAGCGGCTCGGCCTCGCCCTCGAACTGCTGGCCGATCCGGCGTTCGAAGCGCTGGTCAGCGACGAGTGCATGTTTGAAGATCTTCCCACCGTGTTACCCCGGTTGGCCGCGAATGAACTTTCCGCCCTCTGCCTCCGTGTTGTGTATCAGCCGCAGTGACCACGTCCACCCGAACGCATCGGAGGTCTTGGTGTTCAGCATCACCGTCCGTGACCACGTGATGGTCGCCCACAGCTTCCGCGGGGAAGTCTTCGGACCCGCGCAACGCCTGCACGGCGCGACCTTCGTGGTGGATGCGACCTTCCGCCGCGCCGAGCTCGACGAGGACAACATCGTCGTGGACATCGGCAAGGCCACGGAAGAGCTCGGGGCGGTGCTGAGCGACCTGAACTACCGCAACCTCGACGACGAGCCGGTGTTCAAGGGCATCAACACCTCCACCGAGTTCCTCGCGAAGGTCATCGCCGACCGCCTCGCCGACGCCGTCCACGCCGGACGCCTCGGCGAAGGCGCGCGCGGCCTCGAAGGCATCGCCGTCTCGCTGAAGGAATCGCACGTCGCCTGGGCGAGTTACGAGCGTGCCCTGTGAACAGCCTTTACGTGGTTCTGCCCGGGGACGTCGACGACGCGTCCGTCCCGAGTGGCGGCAACACCTACGACCGGCGGATGTGCGACCGGCTCGTCGAGGCCGGCTTCGACGTTCACGAGATCGCCGTCTCCGGCACCTGGCCGCGGCCGGACACCGAGGCCCGCGCGGTCCTCGGCCACCTGCTGTCCGCGCTGCCCACCGGGTCCGCGGTCCTGCTGGACGGCCTGGTCGCCTGCGGCGTGCCCGAGGTGATCGTCCCGCAGGCGCGCCGGCTCTCGCTGTCGGTGCTGGTGCACCTGCCGCTGGCCGACGAGACCGGCCTGCCGCCCGCGCTCGCCGCGGAGCTCGACGCGCTCGAGCGCGAGACGCTGCAGGCCGCGAGCTCGGTCGTCGCGACGAGCGAGTGGGCCGCGCGCCGGCTGGTCGAGCACCACGGCCTCGCCCCGCACCGCGTGCACGCCGTGCCGCCGGGCGTCGACCCCGCGCCGCTCGCCGTCGGCACCGACGGGATGTCCCGGCTGGTCTGCGTGGCCACGGTGACCCCGCGCAAGGGCCAGGGCCTGCTCGCCCAGGCCCTGGAAACCGTCGCCGACCTGCGCTGGACCTGCGAATGCGTCGGCGGGATCCGCCGGGAGACGAAGTACGTCGAGCGGCTGCGCGAGCACCGGCTCGGCCCCCGCTTCACCCTCACCGGCCCGCGCACGGGCGCGGCGCTGGCCGCGACCTACCACACCGCCGACCTGCTCGTGCTGCCTTCGCGGGCCGAGACCTTCGGCATGGTCGTCACCGAGGCCCTCGCCCGCGGCGTGCCGGTGCTGACCACCGACGTCGACGCGCTGCCCGACACCGTCGGCGTCGCGCCGGACGGCTCGGTGCCCGGGATGCTCGTGCCCGGCGACGACGTCGAGGCGCTCGGCGCCGCCCTGCGCCGCTGGCTCACCGAGCCCGACCTCCGCACGCGGCTGCGCGCCTCGGCGAGGCTGCGTCGCACGACGCTGACCAGCTGGGACGACACCGCCCGCCGGATCGCCGACGTCCTGCAGCGGCAGGAGGCGGCGGCATGACCACCACCTTCGCCCCCGAATGGCTGTACCTGCGCGAACCCGCCGACGCCGCCGCCCGCGCCACCGAGCTGCTCGAGCCGCTGCGCGCGCACCTGCCCGCGGACTTCACCGTCCGCGACCTCGGCTGCGGCACCGGCTCGCTCGGCCGCTGGCTGGCCGCGCGGCTGCCCGGCACGCAGCACTGGATCCTGCACGACCACGACACCGAGCTGCTGACCCGCGCGCGGACCGCCCTGCCGGCCACGGCGCTCGACGGCAGCCCCGTCGACGTCGTCGCCGAGCAGCGCGACGTCACCGCGCTGCGGGCCGCCGACCTCGCCGGGACGTCGCTGGTCACCGCGTCCGCCCTGCTCGACCTGCTGACCCGCGACGAGGTGACGAGCCTGGCCAAGGCGGTCGTGGAGGCCGGTTGCGCGGCGCTGCTGATGCTTTCGGTGACGGGCCGGGTGGAGCTTTCGCCCGCCGACCCGCTCGACCCCGCCATCGCCGCCGCGTTCAACGCCCACCAGCGCCGGATCACGGGCGGCCGCCGGCTGCTCGGCCCGAACGCCGTGGACGTCGCCGCGACCGCGTTCGGCCGGCTCGGCGCCACGGTGGTCCGCGCCGAAAGCGCCTGGCGGCTCGGCCCGGACCAGGCGGAACTGCAGCGGCAGTGGCTCGAGGGCTGGGTCGGCGCCGCCGTCGAGCAGCTGCCGGAGCTGCGGCCGGTCGCCGACGTCTACCTGCAGCGCCGGCTGGAAATGGCCCGGGCCGGCGAGCTGCGCGCGGTCATCCACCACGGCGACCTGCTGGTCCTGCCGCCGAGCCTGGAGGTGGCGGCGTGAAGCGCGCGCTGGCCTGGCTGCGGATCCTCGGCGCCTTCGCCATCCTCGGCGTCCTCGTCTGGCAGCTCGGCAGCGACGCGTTCCTCGACGGCCTCGGCCGGATCAGCGCGTCCGGCGTGCTCGCCGCCCTGGTCATCGGCTTCGCGACGACGGTGTTCAGCGCGGGCCGCTGGCAGATCGTCGCCACCCGGCTCGGCCTGCGGCTTTCGCTGCGCACCGCGGTCGCCGACTACTACCGCGCGCTGTTCCTCAACGGCGTGCTGCCCGCGGGCGTCCTCGGCGACGTCCACCGCGCGGTGCAGCACGGCCGCGACTCGGGTGACGTCCCGCGCGGCGTGCGCGCCGTCGTCCTGGAGCGCACCGCGGGGCAGCTCGTGCTCATCGCGTCCGCCGTCACCGTCGTGCTCGTCTCGCCGGACGTCGTGCCCGGCGCGTTCCGCGAGGTCGTGACGGTCACCGGGGTGGTCGTCGTGCTCGCCGCCGTCGCCGCGGTCGTCGCCGGCCGCGTGTTCGGCGGGCGCTGGATCCACAGCGGGTCGAAGGTCCGCCGCGGCTTCGCCGTCACCCTCGCCGACCTGCGGCTCGGCCTGTTCACCCGCGAGACCTGGCCCGGCGTGGGCTTCCTGTCGGCCGCGACGCTGGCCGGGCACCTGGCGCTGTTCGTCGTCGCCGCCCGCGTCGCCGGGGTCGACGCGCCGGTGTGGCAGCTCGTGCCCCTGATGGTCCTCGCGCTGCTCGCGATGGGCCTCCCGCTCAACGTCGGCGGCTTCGGCCCGCGCGAGGGCGTCTGCGCCCTGCTCTTCGGCGCGGCCGGTCTGGGCGCCGCCCAAGGTGTCACCGTCGCCGTCGTCTACGGGGTGCTCACGCTGGTCGCGAGCCTGCCCGGCGCCGGCGTCCTGCTCGTCCGGAGCGTCGCCGGGTTCCGCGTGACCCGCGCTCCGCACACCGGCGTCGTGCCTGCTCCGCGCACCGCGGCCGCCGCCGGGATCGAATCGGAAGTGGGGTTGCAGACATGACCGCAAGCGAAATCATCGGGGACCTGCCGCGCCGGGCCGTGGTCGAGCGGGTGGTCGAGACCCGGCTGCCGACCCGGCACGGGACGTTCCGCGCGGTCGGCTACCTCGACCGCACCGGCCTCGAGCAGGTCGCGCTGGTCTACGGCGAGATCGCGCCCATCGGCACCCTGACCAGGGTGCACAGCGAATGCCTGACCGGCGATGTCTTCGGTTCGACGCACTGCGAATGCGGCGACCAGCTGGCGGCGGCACTGGACCGGATCGTCGAAGAGGGCTCGGGCGTGCTGGTCTACGTCCAGGGCCACGAGGGCCGCGGCATCGGCCTGCTGGCGAAGCTCGAGGCGATGCGGCTGCAGCAGGACGAGGGGCTCGACACGGTCGACGCGAACGTGGCGCAGGGCCTGCCGGTCGACGCCCGCGACTACCACTCGGCCGCGGGCATCCTGACCGACCTCGGCGTCCGCTCGGTGCGGCTGCTGTCGAACAACCCGGCGAAGGTCGAACAGCTCACCCGCTACGGAATCCGCATCAGCGAGCGGGTTCCGCTGCTGGTCCCGCCGAATCCGGAGAACCTGCGCTACCTGCGGACGAAAGCCGAGCGGATGGCCCACCTGCTGCCGCACCTGGACCAGGTCTTTTCAGGCGCCTAGGACCTCCAGCACACCGGCGAAGCGCTGGACCAGCGTGTCGAGCACGACGTGCCCCTTCGCCGCGGTCGCCAGCGACGGCCGGCCGACCACCCCCGACTCCGTGTACGCCCGCAGGCCCAGCGTCAGCAGGTGTTCCCGGTCGGTGACGTGGTCGGCTTCCTCGTGGCCGGGCCGCACCAGGTGCGGGTGGGCGTGCAGCAGGATCGACGTCTCCAGTTCGCCGGCGTGCATGTCGTCGTCCAGCGACGTCCGCAGGCCGGCGGCGGTGTGTGCGGCCTGCCAGTCCGCGACGCCGGGGAACAGCGCCAGCGCGCCGCCGGCTTCCTGGACCACATTGGACAGTACGTAGTTGCCGCCGTGGCCGTTGACCAGCACGAGCCGTTCGACGCCGGAGGCCTGCAGCGACGCGGCGACGTCGGTGACCACGGCGTGCAGCGTGCGGGCCGAAATGCTCACCGTGCCGGCCCACCCCGCGTGCTCGTGCGAGCACGAGATGGTGATCGGCGGCAGGTGGAGGACGGGGTAGGCCTCGGCGACGGCCTTCGCGAGCGTTGCCGCGATGACCGTGTCGGTGGCCAGCGGGAGGTGCGCGCCGTGCTGCTCGAAGCTGCCGACCGGCAGCACCGCGACCCCCGCGGCCCGCTCCTGCTCGTCGACGCTGGTGGCGAGCGGGAAGAGGTCGGTCATGAGCACGTCCCTTCACTAGGTTGGAAGTCATGAGCGAGCATGCCGCACTACTCGACGTCGCGCGCGAAGCCGTGGCGAAGGCGACCGCCATCGTCCGGTCGCGCCCGACCTTTTCCGTTTCGGCGAAAGGTGATCGCGACCTGGTGACCGACGTCGACACGGCGGTCGAAGACGCGCTGCGGGAGTTCCTCACCGCGGAGACGCCGGAGATCGGCGTCCTGGGCGAGGAGCGCGGCCGCAGCGGCGACGGCGGCGGCCGCTGGTGGGCGCTCGACCCGATCGACGGCACCGCGAACTTCGCCCGCGGCATTCCACTCTGCGGGATTTCCTTGGCCCTCGTGGACGGTGAGCACAGCACGGTCGCCGCGATCGCCCTGCCGTACCTCGGCGTCACGTACACGGCCGCGCGCGGCGAAGGTGCTTTCGCGAACGGAGAGCGCGTCGGCACGTCGGCCGCGACGGAAATGTCCGACGCCATGATCGCCGTCGGCGACTTCGCGATCGGCCGGTTGGCGGAAGAGAAGAACGCGACCCGGCTGCGGTTGCTGTCGGACCTCGGCGCGCGAGCGCAGAAGATCCGGATGCTCGGCACCGCGGCCATCGACCTCTCGTGGGTGGCGGACGGAAAGCTCGACGCCGCACTGATCCTGTCCAACAACCCGTGGGACACCATGGCGGGCGTGCTGCTCGTGCGCGAGGCCGGCGGGGCCGTCGTGGACCGCGACGGCAGCGAGCACACGGTCGGTTCGTCGTCGACGATCGCGGTCGCCGCGGGGCTGCGCAAGGAGATCGTGGACGCACTTGATCGGGCGTACGGGGTTGTTCGTTAGGATTTGCGGGTACACGGTGGGCAGCGCCACAGCGCTCGATTGCGCTGTCCGTCCAAGGTTTTCGGCTACGTTGGTACCGGCCGGCGGATGATCCTGGCATGCTGGCCGGATCTCGTCGGCACTTTTTGAGAATGGTGGATGCTCGTGGAAAGTCGCCGGATCCGCGATCGGTACCGGCTGCTGGAGCCGATCGGCGGCGGCGCGATGGGCACGGTGTGGCGGGCCCAGGACGAAATGCTCGACCGCACCGTCGCGATCAAGGAACTCCTGCTCCCGCACGACCACGACGAGAGCCGCACCGAAGAGGCGAAGAACCGCGCGATGCGCGAGGCGCGGATCGCCGCCCGGCTCCAGCATTCCCACGCGATCACCGTGTTCGCCGTCCTCGAAGAGGAGGACCGGCCGTGGTTGATCATGGAATACCTGCCGTCCAAGAGTTTCGCCGTCGTCGTCGGCGAGGAGCCGGCGTCGGTGGACGACGCCGTCCGCGTCGGCGCGCAGATCAGCTCGGCGCTGGCCGGCGCGCACCGCGCCGGGATCGTGCACCGCGACGTGAAGCCGGCCAACATCCTGGTGTCCGAGGACGGCACGGCGAAGATCACCGACTTCGGCATCTCCCGCGCGATCGGTGACGTCAAGCTGACGGCCACCGGCGAGATCGCGGGCACGCCCGCGTACCTGGCGCCCGAAGTGGCCCGCGGCGAGGACGCGAGCTTCGCCGCCGACGTCTTCTCGCTCGGCGCCACGCTGTACGCGGCGGTCGAGGGGACGTCGCCGTACGGCACGGCGGACAACCCGATCGCGTTGCTCTACAAGGCGTCCAGCGGGGAGATCGAGCCGCCGGAGAAGGCGGGCCGGCTGACCCCGCTGCTGCTGCGGATGCTCGCGACCGAGCCGGCCGAGCGGCCGTCGATGGACGAGGTCGAGCGCGAGCTGCGGGCGCTGCTGCCGGACGCGGAGCCCGGCGAGTCGGTGCTCGCGGCGACGATCCCGGAGACGGAGGCCGCCCCGGTGTCGGCGGTGGCGACCGTGCCGGCCACGGTCGCCGTGCCGCCGTCCGGCGAGGTCGCCTCGGTGACGCCGGGCGCGCGCAAGGGCCTGATCGCGGTCGGGGCGGGCGCGGCGCTGCTGTGCGTCGCGGTCGTCGTCGCGATCCTGCTGCTCGTGCGGCAGAAGCCGCCGACGGACACCGCCGCACCACCCGCGTCGCCGCAGACGTCGACGTCGGAGACCCCCTCGGCGTCCGATTCGCCGTCGCCCTCGGTTTCGAAGACCCCGACGACGACGGCACCGCCCACTTCGCCGCCGGTGTCGCCGGTGTCCTCGACGAAGACCGCCGCGCAGGCCCTCCAGGACTACTACGCGTTGCTGCCGGGCAACCCGGCGGAGGCGTGGAAGCTGCTGACTGAGCGGTTCCGGGCGTCCCGCCACCAGACGTACCAGACGTACACGAGCTGGTGGGGGCGGTTCAGCTCGGTCAAGGTCACCAGCGCCACCGAAGCCGGCCCCAACCGCGTCACGGCGCGCGTGGTCTACAGCGACGGCCAGTCCGAGACCGACACCTTCACCATGGTCCAGCAGAACGGCGTTTGGATGATCGACGCCCAGAGTTGAACCGTTCGGCTTTGGGTCGCGTGTGACGGGTGAGCCGTCCCGCCGTCGATCCACGCTGGAGGTTGAGCGATGAGGCCTGCCGACCCGATGGTGTTCCTCCTCCCCGCCGTGCCGCCGGCGGCGGACACCTACGACAAGCGCATGTGCCAGAACCTGCCGGCCGTCGGCCAGCCGGTGCTGGAGCTGCCGATCGCCGGTGACTGGCCGGAGCCGGACGCGACGGCCCGCCGGCGCCTGGCCAGGTCCCTGGCCGCGCTGCCGGACCGGACGGTGGTGCTGCTCGACGGCGTGATCGCCTCGGGCGTGCCCGAGATCGTCGTGCCGCACGCGCGGCGGCTGCGGCTGGCCGTGCTGGTGCACCAGGCCCTCGCCGACGAGCCCGGCCTCGACCCGGCGCACGCGGCGGAGCTGGACGCGTGCGAGCGCGAGACGCTGCGGATGGCCGGGATGGTCGTCGCGACCAGCCCGTGGCTGGCCCGGCTGCTGATCGACCGCCACGACCTCGACCCGGGCCGCGTGTACGTGGCCAAGCCGGGGACCGACGCGGCCCCGCTCGCGGCGGGCGCCGACGGCGTCTCCCGGCTGCTGTGCGTCGGCGACGTCACCCGCCGCAACGGCCAGGACCTGCTGGTCCAGGCCCTCGGCGAGGTCGACCACCTGGCGCTGTCGTGCGTCATGGCCGGTTCGCTCGAGGTGGACCGCGGGTACGTCGACGAGCTGGGCTGGTCGATCGAGCGGCTCGGCCTCGGCGGCCGCATCACCCTGGCCGGCGACGCGGTGGACCTCGGCGCGGCGTACAACGCGGCGGACCTCCTGGTGATCCCGGCCCGCGCGCCGACGTCGGGGATGTTCGTGGCGCAGGCGCTCGCCCGCGGCATCCCGGTACTGGCCACCGAGGTCGGCGGGGTGTACGACGCACTGGGCGTCGACGCGGACGGCGAGATGCCGGGACTGCTGGTGGACCCGAACGACCCGTACGCGCTGGCGGACGCGCTGCACCGCTGGTACGCGGACCCGGAGCTGAGACGCTCACTGCGCACGGCGGCACTGGGCCGGGGCAGCGCACTGGAGGAGTGGGACGTCGCCGCGCGGCGGTTGACGGAGGCGTTGTCGAGGTTGGCGTCCGAGCCCCGCATCGTCGCCTGACCCTTGCCGCGGGCCCTAGCCTGAGGCGGTGGCGTCTCCCCTCGATTCCGAACGCGGGTTCCTCGAAGTCGCCGGTCGGGACCCGGACCGCCCGTTGCGCGACCAGCTCCTGGGGTTCCGCGACCTCGTCTCGGCCGACATGGACTGGGCCGACAGCCGCAAACGCCGCTTCCGTCGGCGCGCGTCCGTCGTGCGGGTGAGCGCGCTGCTGCTCACCGCGGCCTCGACCGTGGTGCTCGGCATCCAGGAGATCCCCGGCCGGGCATCGATCGCGCTGCCGATGGTCGCGCTGGTCACCGTGCTCGGCGGGCTCGAGACGTTCTTCAACTGGCGGTCGCGCTGGGTGCTGATGGAGGAGACCCGCTACAACCTCAACCGGATCCGCGACGAGATGGACTACTACCTCGTCGGCACGCCGACGGCCGAGCTCAGCCGCGACCGGCTGCAGGAGTTCTTCGACCGCCACCAGGTGACGTGGGCCGATGCCAGCCGCCAGTGGGTCGAGTTCCGCCGCCTGGACCGGCCACCGCAGTCGCCCGAAATCCGGGCCTGACCGATTCCTTTCGCCCTCCGCGCCGGTCGACCAGAGTGTGACTGTGGATTTCGAGCCGTACCGGCGTGAGCTGCTGGCCCACTGCTACCGCATGCTCGGCACCCCCGACGAGGCCGAGGACGCCGTGCAGGAGACCTACCTGCGCGCCTTCCGGGCGTACGACCGCTTCGAGGGCCGTTCGTCGTTGCGGTCGTGGCTCTACCGGATCGCGACGAACGCGTGCCTGACCGCGCTGGAGCAGCGGGGACGGCGGCCGCTGCCGTCCGGCCTGGGCGCGCCGGCCGCGGACCCGGACGCGCCGCCGGTCCCGGCCGAGCCCGGCGACCAGTGGCCGCGCCCGATCCCGGACGCCTTGATCACGCCGTCGTCCGCGGACCCGGCGGAGATCGCCGTGGCCCGCGACGGCGTCCGGCTGGCTTTGATCGCCGGCCTGCAGCTGCTCCCGCCAAGGCAGCGCGCGGTGCTGATCCTGCGCGAGGTCCTGGCGTTCCCCGCGGCCGAGGTCGCGGAGCTGCTGGGCACATCCGTGGCGGCGGTGAAGAGCATGCTCCAACGAGCCCGCGCGACCCTCGACGCGGGTGGGGAGATCGGCGAGCTGACCGAGCCCGAACAACGCGAACTCCTGGACCGCTACATGAGCGCGTTCATGAACTCGGACTTGGCGGCCTTGGAGCAGATCCTGCGCGACGACGCGGTGATCGAGCCGGTGCCGTCGCGCTCGTGGTTCGCCGGAAAGAAGACTTGCGTCGCATTCTTGCGACACGTAATGGGCGAGCCGGGCGAGTGGTACATGACGCCAACCCGAGCAAACGGCCAGCCCGCGGCTTCGGCCTGGTACCGCGGCGAGCCGTTCGGGGTGGCGGTCCTGACGCTGGGCAAGGGCGGCATCGCGCGGATCACCGTGTTCGGCTTCCCCGACCTGGTGGAGCGGTTCGCCGGGACGCCCTGATGCCAGTCCTATTCGCCGAGCGCGATCTGCCCGGTACGCCGATACCGGGTTGCCGGGTTTCGCACGTTCTCTTCGGTCGTCTCCACTCCACCGCCGACGGCTGAGCTCAGCTACGTAGCGGCTGCAGGAGTTCTTCGACCGCTACCAGGTGACGTGGGCTGACGCCAGCCACCACTGGGTCGAATTCCGTCGGCTGGATCGGCACCGCAGTCACCCGAATCCGGGCCTGAGGTGGTGGCTGTGGCTGATCGGCGTGTTTCTGTTGCATCAGCTGGCCGGCCGACGATCAAATCGCCATGAAGAACCGGTGGTGGCTCCTCCTCGGTGGAGCCGTCGTGACAGCGGCGCTGGGCTGGTGGGTCATCCAGTTGTCCGTCCTGGGACCCGGCGAACGAAGCGACGCCAGCAGCTATGGTCAGTTCATCCTCGCCGCTGTCGGGCTGGTGATCATCATCGGTGGCTGGGTGTGGAAGGTATTCACTCCGGTCCCGCAAGCGAGTCCCGACGAGCTCGGTGACCTGCTGGCGACAGCCATGCGCAACCAAGCGGACAAGACCGCGATCGAACGCAGGCTGATCCAGCCCGCTCCACTCCCGGTTCGCTGGCGGCGTGCCACCGGGCCGGTCGCGGGACCGGTATCCGCGCTCAGCGCGACTCGGACCGGATTGGTCTTCGATCCGCTGCCCGGCCTGACGCGGGTCACGGCCACCCGGCTCCGGGAAGGTTCGAGCGAGAAGCTGCACTCCTTGTACGGCGGGTTGCCGTCCGGCCGCCTGATGATCATCGGCGGGCCCGGCACCGGCAAGAGTTCGATCGCGGTGCTCCTCCAGCTGGAGGCGTTGCGCTTCCGCGAGCAAGCGCGCTCCGAACAACGACGGCTGATCCCCGTTCCCGTCTTGGTGACATTCCGCGGCTGGGACCCGGTGAGCACGCCGCTGAGAGATTGGCTCGCAACCAAGTTGGCCGAGATCCCCCTCTTCGCCGGGCGCGACGGGATGCGCAACGCGCGCCGCCTGCTGGATGCGCGCGGCGTTTCCTTCATCCTCGACGGGCTCGACGAAATCCCCGAGAGGCTTCGTCCTTTGGCGCTGCGAGCGTTGAGCGAGCAGGCCACTCTTCGTGTCGTCGTGCTTGCGAGGGATGCCGAACTGGCCGCTTCAGTGCAAGGGTGGGGGTTGACCGGAGCCGCCGTGATCCAGTTGGAGCCCCTGTCGCCGACCGCCGTGGCCGAGTACCTGCTGCGGCCGTTCATCAGGCCGATTCCGTCGGATTGGGAACCGCTCGCCGACGTTGTCGTCAGTGACCCGTCGGCTCCGGTGGCTGAAGCTCTGTCGGCGCCGTTGTGGGTCAGTCTGGTCCACGATGTCTACGCACCCGACGGCCAAGTCGGCGAGCTGCTGGACCGAAGCCGTTTCCCGACTGCCGACGCGATCACCGCCCATTTGCTGGATCAAGCGGTTTCGGCTGCTTACCGGCCGCGCCCCGGGCAGACTCCACCGCGGTACTCGGCTGACTCCGCCTATCAGACGCTCGCCTACATCGCCCACCGGCTCAACCAGGCCGGCACGCGCGATTTTGCTTGGTGGGAAGTCTCTCGCTGGATTCCGGGAATTGCTCGTGTGGCGATGAACGTCGCCTTTGGTGCAATAGTCGGTGTTGCGTTGATCGCGTTGTGGCTGCTCGCGGGCTTCAAGGTTGGCATTCTGCTGCTGGGTCTGGTTTTCGGAATAGCGGTGGGACTCGCGGTGGGCATAATGGGCCCTGTGAGGCCGTCGAAGGTGAAACTTTCCATTCGTGCCTTAATAAGGTATCGCCCTTTATCTGTTGGAGTCTTCCTTGCGCTCGTTTTTGTGACTATCGGCCTCGCTGGCGACTCTGGTAACGATGAATCTGTTGGGACGTTGATAGGCGGTGGAGGACTTGTGGGAGTTCTGATTGCCGCTGCCGCTGAAGCTGTTTTGAATTTTAAGGAGGCCCTTGAGTCGTCGGGCGGCCGAAGGCGGGTCAGATTCGCGCTGAAAAGTCTCATAGGGTCTCGGTCGTTGCTGTTCGGGCTAGCTTTTGGGCTTGTATGCGGGCTGGCTGCGGGCCTCAGTGTTGCTTTTGGATACGTCGATGTTCGAGAATTGGGTCCATGGCCGGCCTATGCCGCGCTGTTTGCGCTGGTCTTGGGTGTGTTTTCTGGTATTTCATACGGGATCGTGAACAGTATGCTCGAGTCAGGCCTTGGTGACACGAGTTATTCCGACCCTGTTCGGGAATGGCGAAATGAAGCGAAGCTCGGCGTTGGATTCGGGTTGATCATGGTTTTGCCGATGGCAGTCTTCGTGGAACCCGGCTATATCTGGACCACTGTGATGACGGGGACGTCTCTGGGGCTACTCAGTGGAATTTGTGTGCCGCAGACTGCAAATGTCTTTGTCTGCCAGGTCTACCTGTCTGCTCGTTATGACCTGCCATTGCGGTTGATCCGCTTCCTCGAGGACGCCAGAGCGCGGCACATCATCCGGACGGTGGGGCCGATCTACCAATTCAGGCACGCCACGCTGCAGGATCGGCTTGCGGAGCGGTTCGCCGGCGAACCGGAGAACCGCTCCGCCACCATCACGCCAGGGTGAGCGCGTAGATCTCGACCCGCGGATCGTTCGGCAAGCTCACCGACTGCAGCGTCTTACCACTGTCCAACGCCGCTGAAATCCCGAACAGCCGGACCGGCGGCCCGTCGACCCCGCTGCCCGCCTTGATGCGGTGCGGCATGTCGAGCACCACCGACGCGCCTGAGCCGGCCCAGTCGGCGAACGTCGCCGCGAGGTCGGCGCTCGTGCCGTCCGTGTAGTGCGCCGTCAGCGTCGTCGACACCGGGCCGTTGTGCGACGATCCCACCAGCCGCAACGCTCCGTGCTGCCCCGCCGGCAGCAGCAACGACTGCCCGCGAGCTTCCACGAAGTTGGGCGAAGTCCCCGAAGCGTCCGGAGCCGCGTACGTGACGCCGCCCCAAACGACCGGCCCGGCCGCCGGCAACAGCGAAGCGTCGTAGCTCCAGCCGCCACCGTCGAAGTTGCCCTCCGTGGATGCCGCCACCGTCGCCGTGCCGTCGTGGTTGTAGTCGCGGCCCAGGTCGACCGCGCACGACGTGCCCGGAACACAAGCGGACGGTGTCCGGACCTCGACCGTGGCCGACCGGGTGACGCTGTTCGCGCCCAGCCCGGACACCTTGACCTGCACCGGGTACGTGCCCAACGCGGTCCCGGCCGGCGCCGTCACCGTGATCGGCACGGTCTTTTGCACCGGCAGCCGCCCCGACCAGATCAGGTCGGCCGGCTGGACCCGGACCTTCCAGGCCGCCGGCGCGGTCGCGGAGACCGTCACCGGCTGCAGGCCCGGGTTCTGCGCGACGACGTCCAGGTCGAGGTGCACCTGCTGCGCTGCGCCCGCCGGGATCACGACGGACGTCTGCCGCAGCGACGCGTCGACGTGCCGCCGCAGGTCACCGGCGGCGTTGTTCACCGACGGCGGCTCCGACCCGACACCCCACGAAGACGGCTTCGACCCGAGCTTGTGGTTCAGAACCCCGCCGTGCGCCACGGCGGACCAATCGAGGGACGTCTCCCGGACGTTCCGGCCGTTCAGCGAAACGCTCTGGACGTACCGGTTCGCGTCGGACGCACCCGGAGCGTTCACGGTCAGCGTGCCGCCCTGAGACCGGCCGTACTGTCCGATCCGGACGGTGGCCGTCTCGAACTGCGGGCTCGACAGCGCGAGGAAGTTCGCGCCGCTCATCGTCGGGTACAGCCCGAGCGACGAGAACACGTACCAGGCGGACATCGTGCCGAGGTCGTCGTTGCCGGTCATGCCGTCCGGACCCGTGGTGAACAACGTCATCGCCGCGCGGACGACGGTCGCCGTCTTGGCCGGCGCGCCCGCCCACAGGTACATGTACGGCGCGAGCAGGTCGGGCTCGTTGTTCGGGTTGTACGTCGCCTTGCCGTAGTAGTCGTACGGGCTGGAGATCCAGTCGTTGCGTGCCGTCCCGGCGGGATCCGAAAGCAGCTTGTCGTAGGCGAAGAAGGAGTCGAGCCGCTTCTCGGTGGACTTCTTGCCGCCCATCAGCGAGACGAGCCCGGCCGGGTCCTGCGGCACGAGCCACTGGTACTGGTAGGCGCCGCCTTCGTGGAACTGGTGGTCGGCGTCGACCGGGTTGTACGGCGTGAGGAACGTGCCCTCGGTCGTGCGCGGCCGGAACTGCTGAATCGAGGAGTCCCAGAGGTTCTTGTACCACTGCCCGCGGTCGGCGAACATCTTCGCGTCGGCGCCGTGGCCCAGCCCGCGGGCCATCAACGCCAGCGCCGCGTCGGCCGCCGAGTACTCCATGGTCGCGGACGCCGGGTGCTCGCAGTCGTTGTCGCCGCCCTTGGCCGCGCAGTCCTTGCCGAGTTCCAGGCCGCTCGGGATGTACCCGCGGTCGTTGTAGTAGTTGACGCCAGAGCGGCCGTTGTACGGCGAATCGGCGGGCGGCGTGCTCGTCGCGTTCTTCTTGAGCAGCGCGTACGCCTCTTCTTCGTGCCCGGCGAGCAGCCCCTTCGACCACGCCTCGACGAGGAACGGCGTCACCGGGTCGCCGGTCATGATGTTGGTTTCGCTCTCGGCCAGCGCCCAGCGCGGCAGCCACCCGCCGTCCCGCCCGATGGCGACGACCGACAGCGCGACGTCCCGCGCGACCTGCGGTTCGAGCATTTCGAGGAGCTGGTTCTGGGGCCGGTAGGTGTCCCACAGCGAGAAGTTCTGGTACGGCGTGTAGCCGCTCGCGGTGTGCACCTTGCCGTCGAAGCCGGTGTACGCGCCGTCGGTGTCGCCGGCCAGGTTCGGGTGCAGCTGCGCGTGGTAGAGCGCGGTGTAGAACGCCGTCTGGCGCTCGGTCGTGCCGCCGCCGATCTTGATCGCGCCGAGACGATCGGCCCACTGCTGGTGCAGCGCCGCCCGCGTCGCGTCGAAGTCGAAGTTCGACGTCTCCGCCGCGAGGTTCTTCCGCGCGCCGTCGAGCCCGGTGTAGGACAGGCCGACCTTGAGCACGACGTCGTGGTCGGTGGTCGCGTCGAAGCTCGCCCAGGCGCCGTTGTTCCCGGTGCCCGCGGCGTCGCGGCCGCCGTCGGTGCGCGTCGAGCCGCGCCAGGTGCCGAACGAGCTGAACGGCCGGTCGAACGTCGCCGTGAAGTAGACGGTGTGCTCGTCGTGCCCGGCGCAGAACCCGCCGGCCTTGACCCGGCCTTCGAGGGTCCGGTCGCCGACGACGTGGATCTCGGAGTCCTTGACGGACTGGTTGGCCTGACCGGTGTTGAACAGGACGTTCGCCTGCCCGGTCGAGGGGAACGTGTAGCGCTGCCAGCCGGTGCGCGCGGTCGCCGTCAGCTCCGCGTTCACGCCGTACTTCTTGAGCCCGACGCGGTAGTAGCCCGGCTCGGCGTGCTCGTCGTCGTGGCTGTACTCGGACCTGTACGCGTCCTTGTCAACGTTGTCGACGGTGCCGGTCGTCGGCATGATCGGCAGCTCGCCCATGACGCCGCAGCCGACGCCGGACAGGTGCGTCTGGCTGAAGCCGTAGATCGCGTTCTGCAGGTAGTCGTAGCCGCCCTGGCCGCCGGTGTCCGGGCTGACCTGCACCATGCCGAAGGGCGCGCTCGCGCCGGGGAACGTGTTGCCGAAGTTCTGCGTGCCGACGAACGGGTTGACCAGGCCGACCGGATCCACCGGCGCGGGCGCGGCCTGCGCGACGGCGGGCGCCAGGCCGGCGACCACCACCCCCGCGGCCACCGCGGCGGCCATCCGTCTGCTCTGCGACCACATGGGCGCACCTCCCGGAAGTGACAACGTTGTCAGAAGCGGACCTTTGGTCAGGCCCGTGGTTCGGACAGCAGCTTTCCACCTCGATGGGCGTTTGAGAAGACCTCAACCAACGGCTTCGCGCAGTAACCGGGCGGCGGGCTCGACAGCGTTGTCAGCCAGGTTGCCGTAGCCGAGCACCAGCGCGGGGTCGCCCGGCGCGACGCGGTAGTCGTCGAGATCGGTCACCTTCACGCCCTTCGCGCGCGCTTTGCCCACTACTTCGGCGGCGTCCCGTTCGAGGTGCAGGACGAGGTGCAGCCCGGCCGCGACCCCGGACAGCCGCGCGGGGCCGAGAGCCTCGACGAGCCGGTCGCGCCGCGCGCGGTACCGCAGCCGCGCGGCCCGCAGGTGCCGGTCGTAGCCGCCGTTTTCGACGAAGCCGGCGAGCGCGAGCTGGTCGAGCACCGGCGGCGCGTGTCCCGGCAAAGTCCACTGTGGAGGGACGGCGGCCCAGCCGAGCCCGAGCGCCGGGCTGAGCGTCTTGCTGACCGACCCGAAGAGCGCGACCCGCCCCGGATCGGTGCCCTGCAGGGTGCCGACGGGCCGCCGGTCGTACCGGAACTCGGCGTCGTAGTCGTCTTCGAGGACCAGCCCGTCGACGTCCCGCGCCCAGGCCATCAGGTCGGCCCGCCGCCGGGGCGAAAGCACGGTGCCGGTGGGGAACTGGTGCGCGGGCGTGACGAGCACGGCCCGCGTCCCGGCCGGAATCCGGTCGACGTCGAGGCCTTCGCCGTCGACCGGCACCGGGTCGATCGCCATCCCGGTCGCCGCGGCGGCGCGGTGCAAGCGCGTCCAGCCGGGATCTTCGACGGCCAGCCGCGTGACGCCGTTTTCGAGCAGGGCGCGGCAGACGCGGGCCACGCCGTCGGTGACGCCGCCGCAGACCAGCACGTCGCCCGGAGCGGCGCCGCGGACCCGCCGCAGGTAGCCGGCGAGGGTCGCGCGCAGCTGCGGGTGGCCGGCCGGATCGGGCAGGCCGAAGTCGGTGTGCGGCACGGTCGTGAGCACCCCGCGCACCGCGTCCGCCCACCGCTGCCGGGGGAAGTGCCGCAGGTCGGGCAGTCCGGGCGCGAGGTCGTAGCGCGACTGCTTGACCGGCACCGGCCGCTTCGGCTCGGCGGCGCTGCCGACCCGCCGGACCCGGGTGGCGGAGCCGGTGCGCCCGTCGAGGTACCCCTCGGCGACGAGCTGGGCGTAGGCCTGCGTGACGACCCACCGCGAGCACCCGAGGTCGGCGGCGAGCTGACGGCTCGGCGGCACGGCGACGCCGTCATCGAGTCCGCGGATCGCTGTGCGCAGGGCCCGGGTGAGCTGTTCGTGCTTCGGTCCCGGCCCGGTCAGCTCCAGCAGCACACCCCAATTGGTCTGTGATCCGGCCACATCATTGGACTGTAGTACCGGACCGATCCGGCTTAGCGTGAATCGCATGAAGAAGGTGGAACTGGGCCGGACCGGCCAGCACGTGAGCCAGGTGTCGCTGGGCTGCATGACGATGGGGACGTCGACCGACGAGCCGACGTCGGCCCGCATCCTGGACGCCTACCTCGACGCGGGCGGCGACTTCCTGGACACGGCCGACTGCTACGCCTGGTGGGCGGGCCCGTCGTGCACCGGCGGCGAAAGCGAGTCCCTGCTGGGCAAGCTGCTGCGCGGCCGGCGGGATCGGGTGTTCCTGGCGACGAAGGTGTCGGCGCAACCGCTCGACCTGCCGGCGGCCCGCGCCGCCGCGCGCCCGGACGGCACGACGGACTGGGAAGCCCGGGAGCGCACTTATGAAGGGGCGAGTGCGGCGGTGATCCGGCGTTCGGTGGAGGAGAGCCTGCGTCGCCTGGGTACCGACCACCTCGACCTGTACTACGTCCACGTCGACCTCCGCCGCGAGCCGCTGGAGGAGACACTGTCCGCTTTGGACGGTCTGGTGCGCGCGGGGAAAGTCCGGTACACGGGCTGGAGCAACGTTCGCGCGTGGCGCCTGGAGCGCATCCGCTCACTGGCGTCGGCGAACGGCTGGGCTTCTCCGGTGGCCGTTCAGGTCCAGCACTCGTACTTGCGCCCCACCGGCGCCGACGTCCCGTCGATCGCGGGCGGCGAGCTGCTCGACTGGCTGTCGCTGCACCCCGACGTCTCGCTGGCCGCGTATTCCTCGCTGCTGCGCGGGATCTACGACGATCCGGGTTACCGCGAGTCGACGCAGATCTGGCGTGCGTACGCGGGGCCGGACTCCGAAGCCCGCCTGGCCGCGGTCGCGAAGGTGGCGTCGTCGCTGGGCGCGTCGGGGAACCAAGTGGCGTTGGCCTGGTTGCTCCACAAGGGAGTGATCCCGCTGATCGGTCCGCGGACCTGGGAGCACTACGAGTCGATCGCCCCGGCGTTCACCCTGGAACTGTCCGAAGCGGATCTGTCCATCTTGGACAATGCCTGATCAGTCGAGCAGGCGTTGTTCCTTGGCCACGGCGACGGCTCCGGCGCGAGTGTCCACTTCGAGCTTCGCGTAGATCCGGCTCAGGTGGGTCTTCACGGTGGCCTCGCTGATGAACAGCGTCCGGGCGATCTCCTTGTTGCCGAGTCCCTGGGCGAGCCGGCGGAGGATGTCGCGTTCGCGGCCGGTGAGCGACGGCCGCGGCGCGCGCAGCTGGGCCATCATCCGGTCGGCGACCGGCGGGGACACCGCGGTGCGCCCGGCCGCGGCCGCCTCGATCGCCGCGTACAGCTCGGTGGCGGACCCGGCTTTCAGGAGGTAACCGGTCGCCCCGGCGGCGATCGCGCGGCTGATGTCCGCGTCGGTGTCGTAAGTGGTCAGGACGAGGATCCGGGGCGCGCTGGGGGTGCTCCGGATCCGCCGCGTCGCCTCGATCCCGTCGATGCCGTCGCCGAGCTGGATGTCCATGAGAACGACGTCCGGGCTCAGCGCGGCGGCGGTCGCGACGGCTTCCTCCCCGCTCGCGCTCTCGCCGACGACCTCGATGCCCTCGGCGCCCGCCAGCAGCGCGCGCAACCCGGCTCGCACCACGGCGTGGTCGTCGCACACCAGCACGCTGATCGTCACGAGGTCTCCAAGGGGATCGCGGCCGAAATGACCGTGCCCTGGCCGGGCGCGGACTCGACGGTCAGCCTGCCACCGAGCTGCTGGGCCCGGACGCGCATGGCCGGCAGTCCGTGTCCGCGTTCGCCGCCGGGCGCCGGCTCCAGGAACCCGCGTCCGTCGTCGGCGACGTCCAGCACGACCTGGTCGTCGAGGTAGGTGAGGGTGAGCACGACGTGGCCGGCGTCCGCGTGCTCGCGCGCGTTGGCCAGCGCGCCCTGGGCGATGCGGACCAAAGTGGACTCGATGCGCTCGGGCAGCGGCCGCCCGGCGCCGTCGACGCGGACGTCGACCGGCAGCCCGGCCCGGCCGGCCACGGCTCGCAAGGCCTCTTCGAGCGTGGCGTCGGCGAGGTCGGCGGGCGCGAGGTCCTGCACGAGCCGCCGGGCTTCCGACAGGTTGCCGGCGCCGACGCGCTCGGCGGCGCGGAGGTGTTCGCGGGCCAGCTCGGGCCGGTCCCACGCCTGGTCGGCGGCCTGCAGCAGCATCGCCTGGCTGGACAGGCCCTGCGCGAGCGCGTCGTGGATCTCGCGGGACACCCGCCCGCGTTCGGCCAGCACGCCGGCGCGTCTTTCCGACTCACGCAGCCGCTCGGCCTGGCGTCGCATGTAGGTGATCACCGCGGCGGTGACCACGGCGATCGCGATCGGCACGATGGTGAGGTTCGGGTCGAAGCCGTCGGCCAGCCGGTTCTGCGAGACGACCACCAGCGCCGTGATCACGGCCACCAGGGCGAGCGCCTGCCCGGTCGGCAGCGTGCGCAGGCCCGTGACCAGCAGCGGGATCGCCGACCAGGCGAAGCTGGGGGCGAGCACCACCAGCACCACCCAGAGCGCCAGGACCACGGTCAGCCAGGCGAGGTGCCGGTCGACGAACAAGCCGGCGCCGTACGCGACGACGAGGGCCGCGGTGAACCCGAGCACCCACGGCGCCAGGGGATTGCCGTCGTGGCGCGTGAGGAACCGGACCGCCGAGGCGAGCACCAGCAGGAAGAACGCCGAGTGCATGGCCGCGGCGAGCCACCGCGCGTCGGCGTCTTTCATGCCCTCCATGCTGGCTCCTTCCTCGTCCGGCACCAGCGTCGACCCGGCCCGGAGGCCGCGCATCAGCCGATCGGATGACCCCGGTGTCAGCCGGGACGCCGACCGGAACCACCCGGTTCCGGGCTGAAGCTGGAGTCGTCGAACCGCTTGATGACGAGGAGCAAACCATGAACTCGACCCGCATCCGCATCGCCGCCGCCGTCGCCGGGCTCGCCGCCGTCGGCGCGGTTTCGTTCGCCGCTGTCCCGGCCACCGCCGCCTCGGCCCCGGCCACGCCCAAGGGCGTCATCCAGACGTCGCACCTGTCGATCGCCGCCGCTTCGAAGGCCGCGCAGGCCGCTTTGGACGCCGCGGGCAAGGCCGGCCAGCACGTCTCGGTCGCCGTGGTGGACCGCGACGGTAACACCATCGTGACGCTGCGCGGCGACGGCGCGGGCCCGCAGTCGTACAGCTCGGCGCAGGAAAAGGCGTTCACGGCGGTGTCGTGGAACGCGAAGACGTCCGAGCTGGTCGGCCGCCTGCAGCAGGCCCCGACGCTGAAGGACATCGACGGCACCCTGTTCCTGGCCGGCGCGGTCCCGGTCACGGCCGGTGGCGCCCCGATCGCCGCGGTGGGCGTCGCGGGTGCGCCGTCCGGGGCGCAGGACGAGGCGTTCGCTCAGGCCGGTGTGGACGCGCTCGGCAAGTAGCGTGTCCCGGGTGTTGATCAGTGATGTCCGCCCCTGGGGCGGCGAGCGCAGTGACGTCGAGCTGAGCGGCGACCGGATCGCGGCGGTCCGGCCGCATTCGCCTTCGGCTCAGGCCTCTGTGGACGGCCGTGGCCGGTTGCTGTTCCCGGCGTTCAGCGACGTCCACGTGCACCTGGACTCGACGCGCATCGGCCTGCCGTTCCGGCCGCACACCGGCGGTCCGGGTGTGGTGGCGATGATGACGAACGACCGGGAGAACTGGCGCTCGGCCGAGGTTCCGCTGCCTTCACGGGTGGCGGGGACCTTGGAACGGATGATCGCCCACGGCACGACCCGGGTCCGCAGCTACGCGCAGGTCGACGTCGACTGCCGGCTCGAGAAGCTCGACGCCGTGCTGGCCGCCCGGGAGCAGTTCGCCGCGCAGGCCGAGGTGCAGGTGATGGCGTTCGCGCAGGCCGGCATCCTGCGTGAGCCGGGCACGCTGGAGCTGCTGGACGCGGCGATGCGGTCCGGCGCGACGGTGATCGGCGGCATCGACCCGTGCACCCTGGACCGCGATCCCAAGGGCCACCTGGACGCGGTGTTCGGCCTGGCCGAGAAGCACCAGGCCGAAGTGGACATCCACCTGCACGAACCCGGTCACCTGGGCCTGTTTTCGACGGACCTGGTCATCGAACGCGTCCGGGCGCTCGACATGCGCGGCAAGGTGACGATGTCCCACGCGTACGACCTGGGGTCGATTTCCGAGTCCGTCAGCCGGCGGGTCATCGACGACTTCGCCGCGCTGGACATCGCGATGACGACGGTGGCGCCGTCCGCCGCCGGCCAGCTGTCCCTTTTGGACTTGGTCGCGTCCGGTGTCCGCATCGGGCTCGGCGAGGACGGCCAGCGCGACTACTGGAGCCCGTACGGCAACTGCGACCTGCTGGACCGGACGTGGCAGCTGGCGTTCACCCGCGGCTTCCGCCGTGACGCGGACATCGAGCTGGCGCTGGCGGTGGCCACGATGGGCGGCGCGTCGATCATGAGCCACGACGTCCCGCGACTGGCCGGGGTTTCCGATCGCCCCGGTTTGGCGGTCGGCGACCGCGCGGACCTCGTGCTGGTGGACGGCGAAACGCCGACGAGCGCGGTGATGGACCGGGGCAAGGACCGCACGGTCGTCCACAACGGACTCGTGGTGGCGGACGGCTTGTCCGTGGTCAAGCGCTAGCGAGCAGCGCGGCGACGCTGGGTTTGTGTTCGTCGCGCCGCCGCCACGTCATGGTGACGTCGGCGGTCTCGCCGGCGAGCGGAACGGCGACGGCGCCGGGGTGGTCGACCAGGGCGGGCACGATCCCGCAGCCCATCCCGGCGGCGACGCACCGCGCGAGGGCGGCCAGGCTGCCGACCTCGGTGTCGACGACGGGTCCGTCGAGCCGGTCCAGCATTTCCCGGAAGCCGCAGCCCTTCGGCGTCGCCAGGAATCTCTCGCCGTCGAGATCGTCCGGCCGGACGTTGTCCCTGTGCGCCAACGGATGTCCGGGCGGGACGATGACGACGAGCGGCACCTCGCCGATCTTCCGGCTGGCGAAGGCGGGCTCGCCCGGTGCGTCGCCGAAGGTGAAGCAGACGTCCATTTCGGACTCCCGGACGCCGTGGTACAGCTCGCCGCGGCCGCCCTCCTTCAGCGTCAGCTTGACGCCCGGCCACCGCGTCCGGTACTCGCTGAGGAGGCCGGGAACCCAGTGTGCACACAGGGTTTCGAGCGCGCCGATGGTCAGGTCGCCGTCGGGTTCGCCGCGTTCGTCGTCGACGGCGGCCTTGGCTTCCTCGACGAGTTCGAGCACCTGGTCGGCGTACCCGGACAGGCGTTTCCCGGCGGCGGTGAGCGTCCGGTTCGCCCGGTCGAAGAGCTTGGCGCCGAGTTCGGCTTCGAGGGCCTGGATCTGTTCGCTGACGCTGGACTGGGCGTAGTGCAGTTCGGCGGCGGCGTGGGTGAGGTTGAGCGTCCGCGCGACGACGCGGAAGGTGCGCAGGTGACGCAGTTCCATGAGGGCCCCCATCGGCGTTCCCGATACCCGCCATCGTAACTCCCTGCTTCCGCCTGTGTCACGGAGCGTCCAGGCTTCGTGGTGTGGCAAGACTTCTCACGGGCCTCTCGCTGGGCTACTTCCTGGTCATGCTGGACACGACGATCGTGACGGTGGCGTTGCCGTCCATGTCGCCGTCTTTGGCTGAGCAGCAATGGATTTCGAACGGGTACACGCTGACGTTCGCGGCGTTCCTGTTGACGGCCGGAGCGTGGTCGGACCGCTTCGGCGCCCGCCGCGTGTTCTTCACGGGCTTGCTGTCGTTCGCCGCGTTGTCCTTGTTGTCGGCGGTTTCCCCGTCGCCGGCGGTGCTGATCGCCCTCCGCGCGTTGCTCGGCGTGGCGGGCGCGCTGCTGGTGCCGTCCTCGCTGTCCCTGATCGCTTCGGCCTATCCCACGCCTGCCGCGCGAGCCAAGGCGATGGGCGTCTGGGCGGCGGTGAGCGGAACGGGCCTGGTGGCCGGCCCGCTACTGGGCGGTGTCCTGACCCAGGCCTTCGGCTGGCGCGCGATCTTCCTGGTGAACGTCCCGGTGGCGCTGGTCGCGCTCGCCTTGTCCCGCTCGGCCCCGCCGACGCCGCCCAAGCCGGGCCGGGTCGGCTGGGCGGGCCAGATATCGGCGGTGGTCGCTTTGTCGACATTGACGTATGCGCTGGTGGAGTCGGTTTTCTGGGTCCTCATGGTGTCCCTGGCCGCGGCCGCGGTGTTCGTGGTCTCGCAACGCCGTCCGGACGCGATGCTGCCGGTGTCGTTGCTTTCCAGGAACCTCTTGGCGGGCGCGATCGTGAACTTCGCCTTGTCGGGCGTGTTGTTCGTGCTGTCGCTGTATTTCCAGCAGTCGCGCGGCTATTCGCCGTCGGCAGCGGGGTTGGCATTCCTGCCGTTGACGATCCCGACGGCGTTCAACCCGATCTTCACCGGCAGAGTGGTCGCCCGGATCGGTTCGCGTGTTCCCGCGGTATCGGGTTTCTTGCTGATGGCGTCAGGTGCGTTGCTCCAGGCGTTCTTTCCCGCTTTGTCGGTGGTCGCGTTGGCGATGCTGGGTTTCGGGGTTTCGTTGGCGATTCCCTCGCTGCTGACGGCTGTAGTCGGCTCGGCACCCCGTGAGCTGGCAGGCATCGCAGGTGGAGCACTGAACGCGTCCCGCCAGACAGGCGCGGTCTTGGGCGTGGCGGTCCTGGGCGCGCTCCTGAACGCGACGACGACAACCGCGGCCCTGGTCGCGGCCGGCGTCCTCCTCCTCATCGGCGCTCTTCTGTTTCCCGGGAGTTGACTGTTTCCTATTGAAACAGGAAACAGGAAACGCCTTGTTGTGCCATTCCGCGTGACGAATCCTGGGTGCAGGGCCGGAACTTCCTCCGGAATCCCTGGTCAAATCCCATTCCCTTGGAGGATTCGTCATGTCCATGCCCAAGAAGCTGGCCAAGATCGGCGGCCCCGTGCTCGCGCTCTGCATCATCGCCGCGGCGCCGATCATCGGTTCCACCACGGCGTCCGCGGACGGTGGCGGCAGCACGCCGCCGTCGAGCAGCACCCCGCCGCCGGCGGGGACCGACGGCAACCCCTGGCACGGTTGACGTGCCGGCCGTGCCGGCCGCGAACCAGGCCGGCCCGGTCACCGCGAAGCGCAGGCGCAATCCAAGGCCGCGCGTGTTTCACGCACTTCGCCGGCTTCCGGCAGGTCGAGTTCGGCGAACGCGGTCGCGGCCGCGTCCCAGTGCTTGACGGCGCGGTCGTGCTCGCCCATCGCGTGCAGCGTTTCCGCGACACCGAGGTGCGCCCGGGCCTGGTAGGTGCGGTTCCCGGCCCCGGCAGCCAGGTCCAGAGCCGCTTCGCACGCCGCCAGGGCGTCCTGCCGCGCGCCCCGGGCCAACGCCGTCGCGCCGCGGTCGAGGTAGAGCTGCATGCGCAGGTCGGCGTCGGGCACGTTCGCCGCCACCTCGCGCGCCTTGTCGTGGTAGCGCACCGCCTGGGTGAACCGACCCTGCTTCCGGTGCACGTTGCCGATGTTGTTCAGCGCGTAGGCCTCGACGCAGTGGTCACCGACCTCCGCGGCGTGCCCGTGCGCCTCCGTGTAACTGGCCAGCGCCTCCGAAAGCAGACCGAGATGCTCCTGCACGGACCCCAGGTTGTTCACCGCGTGCGCCAAACCCTGGACGTGCCCGACTTCGCGCAGCAACCGCGCGGCCGCCGAGTGCTGGCGCAGCGCGACGTCGAGGTTGCCGTGCAGCTCGTTGAGGTAGCCGAGCATGCTCAACGCGTGGGCCTCGCCGCGCCGGTCCTCGCTCTGCTCATACTTCTCCAGCGCCGCCTCGAGGTGGGCGATCGCCTGCTCGTGCTTGCCCAGCTCCATCGTCGGGATCGCGAGCGCGCACAACGTCGCCGCTTCGCCCCGCGGGTCGCCGAGGCGCCGCCACTTCGGCAACGCCCGCGCGGCCAGCTCGAGCGCCTGCGCGAGGTGCCCGCGCCGGTCGTTCGCGGTGGCCAGCCGGAGCAGGACGTGCGCCTGCCCGCAGTCGTTGCCGGGGTCGGCCGAGACCGTCTTCCACGCGAGTTCGAGGGTGCCGATCCAGTCTTCGAACTGGTTCGTCGTGTTGAAGTAGCGCCACAGCAGCACGGCCAGCCGCCAGGTGTGCTCGGGCAGGCCGTGCCGGGCGGCGTAGCGGATCGCGGCCACGAGGTTGTCCCGTTCGGCGACGATCCACCGCAGGCCGGCGGCTTCGTCGGCGAACTGCGGCGTCACCGGGCAGGAGCGACCGGGCGCGGGCAACTGCGCCCGGTCGAAGGGGTACGCGGCGCCGACCGCGGCCGCGAGCGTGACGAGGTAGAAGTCCAGCAGCCGCACCAGCGCCTGCTCCGACGCCGGTTCGACGGCGGCGAACTCCTTGAGCGGGTCCAGCATCTGGTACCGCTCCGGCGCGGCCTCCTCGAGCAGGCTGACCTCGTGCAGGTCGTCGAGCAGCAGCCGCGCCTCGGCGACGTCGCAACCGGCCAGCGCCGCGCCGCCCGCGACGCCGACGTCCGGCCCGGGCAGGCTGCCGAGCAGCCGGAACATCGCGCGCTGCGGCTCGCCGAGCTGCTGGTAGGACACCCGGACGGCGGCGATGCCGTCGTCCTCGCCCCAGGGGCCGCCCTCTTCGAGCAGGTGCAGCAGGTGCTCCAGCGGCCACCGCTCGTGCCGCCGGAACAGCGCGGCCGCCACCCGGATCGGCATCGGCAGGTACCCGCAGCGCTTGACGACCAGCGCGACGTCGGCCGCCCGCCCGCGCACCCGCGCCGGGCCGGTCAACGCGGTGAACAGCTCGGCGGCTTCGTCCGGCGGCAACGGCGAAAGCCGCACCGGTTCCCCGACGTCACCCATCCGCCGGCTCGTGATGACGGCGAGGCAGCCGTCGGCCTCGGGCAGCAGCGGCCGGATCTGCTCCGGCGAGGCGGCGTTGTCCAGCACGACCAGCGTGCGCGTGCCCCACAACGTCGTCTGGTAGAGCGTGGCTTTCCGGCCGACGGTGGCCGGGATCTGTTCGGCGGGCACGCCGAGCTCGACCAGCAGCTCCGTGAGCGCGTCGCCGACGGTGGTCTCGGCGACGCCGGGCGTGAAGCCGTTGAGGCGGGCCAGCAGCTGGCCGTCGGGGAAGCGGTCGCGCAGCCGGTGCGCGGCCTCGACGGCGAGGCCGGTCTTGCCGACGCCGGGCGCGCCGCTGACCCAGACCGCGTCCAGGCCGGCCGCGGCGGCCGCTTCGATCGCCGCGAGTTCCTCGGCGCGTCCGGTGAACCCGCCGGGCCGCGACGGCAGCGAGCTGGGCGGTTCGCCGTGTTCGGCGCGCGCGGCGAGGTTGCGCAGCACGGGACCGGGCTCCATCCGCAGCTCGGCGAGCGCGGCGCGGGTGCTCTGGAACACGCGCAGCGCGCCGACCTGGTCACCGCCGGCGAGCAGGGCACGCATGAGGAGCCCGGCGTGCTTCTGGCTGGCGGGATCGGACCGCACGAGCGGCCGCAGCCGGTCGCGCGCCGAGCGGTGGTCGCCGGTGTCGAGCTCCAGCTCGGCGAGGTCGCCGACGGCGTCGGGCAGGGTCTCTTCCGGGACCACGACCTCCGGCCCGCCGACGCGGTCGATGTCGATGTCCTCGAGGAACCGCCCCCGCCACAGGCCGACGGCCTCCCGCAGCAGTTCGATCTTCCGCCGCGGGTCGTCGGCCCGGCCGGCCTCGTCGCGCAGCCGGTCGAACCGGACGGTGTCGAGCTGGTCGTCGCCGAGCCGCAGGAGGTAGCCGGTGGGGGTGGTCTCGATGCTCACGCCGACGTCGCGCAGCCGCTTGACGTAGCTGCGCACCAGGGTGGGTTTGGTTTCCCGCCCGGTCCAGACGATCTCGGCGAGGCGGGCGCTCGACACCGGCTTGTTCGCGTTCAGGAGCAGCACGACGAGGACGAACCGCTGCTGCTGGTCACCCAGCGGCACCGGTGCGCCGTCGTGCCACGCCTCCAGCGGGCCGAGCATCCGGAACTCCACGCAGCCTCCCCGGCGTCAGCTTGCTTTCCCCTGTTGATGTCGCGCAATCGGCCGTTGGAGTTTCGGTGATCCGCATTTCTTGCACGTTCGATACACGCGGGGTTGCGAGGCTTCCGCCGGTCGAATCAGGGGTGAAGGAGAAACCGGTATGGGGTCCGACGTGTTGCCGTGTTACGTGGCGTGCGACGTCTCGCTTTCGATGGCCGACCACCTCGAAGAACTGAACCAGGGCCTGCGCGAGTTCCGCGGCGCGGTGCACGCGGACGCGTCGATCACCGACCGGGTGCTGTGCAGCGTGATCGGCTTCGGGGAGGAGCCGGTTCTGGTCCAGCGGATGCTGCCGATGGACGGCTTGGCAGACCTTCCCGCGCCCGGGGCGTGCGCGGGAACGAACTTCGGGCCGGCGTTCACGTTCCTGCGCGCGGTGATCGAGGAGGACTTGGGCCTGCTCGCGGCGCACCGGGTCCGGGTCCACCGCCCGATGGTGTTCTTCCTGTCCGACGGCCAGCCGACGGACCCGGTGACCTGGCCGCCGGCGTTTTCGTCCCTGTCGGATCCGGCCTGGTCGCACCGCCCTCGAGTGGTGACGTTCGGAGTGGGCGACGCGGACGAAGAGGCGTTGGGGCGCATCGGGACGTTCCGCTGCTACTTGAGCCGGGACGGCGTCCGCCTGGGAACGGCGCTGATCGCGTCGGTGATGCACGTTCTGTCCACTTCCGGTCCACCGCCCGCCCGCAGGCTGTCCACAAGGGGGTGCTGACGATGGAGACGCACTGAATGAGAAAACCAGTGGAGCGCGCTGAGCTGGTCCAGGAGCTGAAGACGCTGCGCAAGGGCCGAGGGCTGGCGGGCCGTCTCGACGGCCGCGTGGGGCCCTATTTGCGTTCGGCCTGCGCGATCGCGTCGGACGACGGCCAGGTGGCGATCAGGGAGAAGGTGTCGGGCCGTCTGTCCGAACTGGCCGCCCAGCTACCGGACGACCTCCGCTTGGCGGCGCTGGCGGCCTTCGCGATTTCCGCGGAGGCCCGCCAGCCGCTGTACCAGGACAGGGTCCGGTGGGCGGCTTCTCGAGTGGACCGGGATCCGCGGACCGTCCGCCGTCGAGTGGACGAGGCGATCGTGCTGCTGGCGGAGCTGGCATCGGCGTCTTCTTCTGACCCGGTCGTCTCGTCATCCGACCGCTGGCACACGGCATCGTTGTCGATCGCTTGCGTGGTGGACGAGCTTTTGGTGTTGGAGCGGCGTCGGATCGTCGCGGATCAGGAGGGTCTCGAGTTTCTGGACCTGGCGGTATCCCTCCCCGCCGGCCAGCCTGCGGTGACTGTCCTCTACGGCGGTTCGTTGGTCGATCGCGGGATGGAGACGTCCTCGCGCTGGGGATACGGGCTGGAGCTGCCTCGGCCGTTGTCCCGGGGCGAGTCGTGTGAGGTGGCACTGCTGTTCCGCCCCCAATCGCTGCGGCCGTACATGGTGACGGTGCCGCGGCAGCCTTGTGACTCGTTCGACCTGCGGGTTCGCTTTGGTTCCGCTCCACCTCCTCCGGAGGTTTTTGTTCTGGAGAGAGCGTTCCAGAGGGACGTGTCGGATCCGGCGTACCAGGGACGTCCGGAGCAAGTGGACTCGTCGGGGGAGGTCCACTTGTTCTTCCGCGGCCTCATGCCGGGCTTGGCCTACGGAGCCCGCTGGGGCACGTAATCCAAGCCAGCGGGGTCAGCTGGTCATTTCCTCAAGAAAGGCTTGCGTCTCCGGGTCCTCGGAGAACACCGCGGTACCGCGCATACCCCTGGTGAGGAGCACTTTGTAGGTGTTCTTGATCAAGGCGGAGAAGTGCAGCTGATCCGCCTTGCGCACTGCTGGGTCCTTCGACGCCGTGCGGTCCGGCTTCCAACGGCCGTCACGCCGGACGAGGTCGTTGCCGAAGATGACGCCAGACCAGTCATACTCGAATCCCTGGGCGGTGTAAATGCATCCGACCTGGCCGAAACCGCGTTCGTCGGTCGCCCAGTAGGCCGATCCCGGGACGCCGAAGACCGGCTTGGAACCCTCGGACTTCGCGTTCCACGGACGCTTCCAGCCGCCGATCACGACGTCGTCGACGAGGTAGCGTCCGTTTTCGCCATCCTTGGGGTTGCTCCAGGGCCAGCAGAAACCTGCGGCGAGACGTGCCGTGCCACCGTGTTGTGCTTCCTGGTGGAGTACCCAGGCTTCGAGGGCCTCCGGCGATGCGGCGCTCGCGAGCGTGATGCCCTCGTCGAGCGGGCCGGCGAGCTTGCTCCAAGCGATCGGCGGCTCAGGATTTCCACCGAGGCCGAGCAGCCGTGTCACCCAGCTGTCGTACGACGCGGAGCCGCCGCAGCGCAGCTGATCCTGTAGCCGCACTACTTCGACGGCGCAGCCCAGCGCTTCGGCGGCTGCGGTGATCTCTCGCAAGGAGCCCATTTCGCCCGGTCGTACCGTCTGGTGCTCGTCGAGCAGGAAGACCGGCACGTTCGCGACGGTGATGAGTTCGTTGACCTGGCGGTCGGCGCGTTCTCGTTGTTCCTTCCTGGTGTACTGGTTGACGCCCTTCTCGCGGATGCGATGAGCTTCGTCGCAGATCAGCACGTCCAGGACGCGAGGCTCGCATCCCACGTAGGTGTTGAAGTACTTGAACAGGCCTTTCGTACGGGTACTCCGGTGCCCGGCGTACTTGCGCATCGTCTCGGTGAACGACTTCGAGCCGGTGGCGTGTTCGACGGCGAGCCCGCGCCTGGCCAGCTCGCCGAGAAGGCTCAATGCGATGACGCTCTTCCCTGAGCCCGGACCACCTTCGACGATCACCACGGTGCGGGTCTGCGCTGCCCTGGATCGTTCGACGGCCTGCATGACCAGTTCGTACGCCACCTTCTGCTCGTCCAGCAGCACGAACTGTTCGCGGTCCTGGATTTCCGCGGCAGCGTGGGCGAGCAGTGGCTTGGTCGGCCGGTGGGCGAAGCCGAGGAACTCGTCGCCCGCGGCCCGGTTGGCTCTCGGTTCTGCGGCGGAGTCGAGCAGTGAGAGCAGGTGGTCGGCCAGCTTGGCCCTGTCGTCCATCGTGAACAACTGGCTGTGTGTGCTGACCGGATAACGTGTCAGCCCGACGACGTCCGTGCGCCGGGCATTGTGCAAATAGGCCACACCGTGAACCGCGCCCGGCCGGTCGACCAGCGCGGGTGTGTGATCGGTGAAGTACTGGCAATAGCCGCGCACCTGCTCAGCCGGGTGGAGGTGGTGCCCGGGCAGCCCGGCCACGTTGAGGACATCGGCAACGTGGATCTCGGCTTTCGACCATTGCTTGAGTTCGACGAACACGAAGCTGCTGTCGCCGGTGCGGGGGTGGGTTCCGCAAAGCACCACGTCGATCCGCTGCTTGCTGTGCGGAAGCTGGTGCTCCAGCAGTACTTCCACCTCCCCAAGCCCGGCGTCGACCAGGTCGCGGAGCAGAACCGGCAGGCTTTTGCGCCAGGAGTTGACCTCGCCGAGCCCGGCGCGGGTACCGAGGACGTAACCGGACTGCTCGCGGAGCCGGACGTGCAGGTGGCCGGCCTTCGCTTCGGTGAGAAGCGCGGTTGCCGTTCCGCGGATCAGAGCCACTTCGTTCCCCCAAAGACGCGCGTCATCGACGACGGTTTTGGGGGCAACGACGAGGGAGCCTCGGTGCCCGGCGGGCCGTGTCGACCACGGTAGTCGATTCGCCCCGGTCGGCTACGAATCGGTTGCCGACCAGGACCTCTGATTGCAACAGAGGGCGATGCTATAGCTTGAACGGGTTAATTCGAAAGTGTGACTTGGGGAGGTTGCGCTTGCTCTCGACGGCGGACTCCGCCCAGAACTTGCGGCGAGTCGATCGTGAGGTTCTTGTTCGTCAGCTGGCCAGGCAGACTGGGGTGCGCTACCTGCCAGGTGAGGACCGAGGCCAGCTGGGTGCCTGGCGCAACAGCCTGCCGGCCCTGTTCGACCTGCTTTGCACCGTCGGACTCGGGCACGTTCAGGTCCTGCTCGAACACCGGTTGCCGTACAGTCCCCGCAGGGTCGACGCCATGCTCTGCGGCGTGCATCCGGAGACCGGCCGACCGTCGTACGTGCTCGTCGAACTCAAGCAATGGTCGAAACCGACCATGGTCGCACGGGGCCTGGTGCGAGGCTTCGCGCAAAGCGGCCAGCCGGATCTTCACCCGGCCGAACAAGTCCGGCGGTACTGCCGCTACCTGCTGGACTTCACGCCGCAGCTGGCGCGCAATCCGGCGCAGGTGAAGGGGTTGGCGTACCTGCACAACGCCGAACGGTCGGCCGGCTGGAACCTGGACGATTTCCACTTCGACGATTTCGGGCAGTTGTACACGCGCGACCAGATGGGCGATCTGGTCGCGGACTTGACCGGATTGCTGGCCGATGACCCGCACAGTGCCGATGCCGCGCGAAGTGCCGCTCAGGCCCTCGTCGAGGCACCGCGTACGCCGGCGCGCACGTTGCTCAAGGCGGCTGCCGACGCGATCGCGGGCAGGGGGAGTTTCCTGCTGCTCGACGAGCAGAAGGTCGCCTACGACCGGGTGCTGAGCGCTGTGGAGCGAGCCGACCGTCCGGCTGGGCGCGACGATTGGCGGAAGACGGTAGTCATCGTTCGCGGTGGTCCCGGATCCGGCAAGAGCGCGATCGCGATAGCGCTCTTGAGTGCGCTGGCCGGTCGGCGGGAGAAAGTCCTGCACGCCACGGGTTCGCGCGCTTTCACCGAGACACTCTGGCGGGAAGTCGCCGGCGGTGACGAGCGGATCATGGACCTCTTCAAGTACTTCAACAACTTCGACCATAGCGCCGAAAACTCGTTGGACGTACTGATCTGCGACGAGGCGCACCGCATCCGCGACAACAACAATGTCCCCGCTCGCTGGCAGCACAAGATCCCACCCCAGGTCGCTCAGCTGATAGATGTGGCCAAGGTGCCAGTCTTCCTGCTCGACGAACACCAAGCGGTGCGGCCTGGTGAAGCCCACACCGTTCGGCGGATCGCCGAGGTGGCGGAGGCGAAGGGCTGCCTGGTCGAGAAGATCACGCTCGACGGTCAGTTCCGGTGCGGCGGCTCGTCCTACTACGACGACTGGGTCTTGCGGTTGCTCGGCGTCGCAAGCGGTGGCCCGGTCGTGTGGTCCGAGTTCGTCGCCGGGACGGACGACGAGTACGTCGTCGATTCCGTGAACTCCCCGGACGGCCTCGAGGCTTGGCTTAACCGCCAGGTGGACAACTTCTCCGGGACCGCCAGGATCGCTGCCGGCTACTGCTGGGAGTGGAAGAACCCACTTCGTGAGAATGGTGGCTACACGCCTGTCCGGGACGTCCGGATCGGGGGCTGGAGCCGGCCGTGGAACATCAGGCAGGGACATGAGGCTGAGGGATTCCCGTCCGCCTCGTATTGGGCGTCCGATCCCGACGGCTTCGGTCAGGTGGGCTGCATCTACACGGCCCAGGGCTTCGAATACGACTGGTCTGGCGTCATTTTCGGCGAGGACCTGGTGATCCGGAACGGACAGTGGCGGCCTCAACCAGGCAAGTCGTACGACGGGTCGGTGAACAGGACGGACCCGCAGACCTTCGGGCGGCTGGTGCGCAATACGTACAAGGTGTTGATGACGCGCGGCATGTCAGGCACGTGCTTGTACTCGGTCGACGAAGAGACCAATGAATTCCTGCACGAGTATTGCCGATAGCCACCTGGACGCGACCGCTCGCTCGGACGGCGACGCAGTCGCCTGCATTCACAGGTCTGGTGCCCCCGGCAGGATTCGAACCTGCGACACCCGCTTTAGGAGAGCGGTGCTCTATCCCCTGAGCTACGAGGGCCTGTGTATCCCGTACAGGCTACCCGACAGCCGGCGGACAGAGTGGTGGGGCTCGCGAGCGGGCTCCGGATCAGGCCATGAGCTTCTCGGTGCAGAGAGACGTGATCAGTGACAACTTGTCACTCAGTGTATCGCTGAGGCCGCAGGCGGGTTCGACCTCCTTGATGGTTGTCCGGCTCTCGGCACTACCGTCTTCGGCATTCCAAAGGACGGGAGCCGGAGTGCGGACCTACTACGACGAGGACGACTACGAGGGCTACGAGGCGGGGCAGGACCTGCTGGTCCGCCGCTTCACCGCCTGGGCGGCCACGCAGGGGTGCGAGATCGACCCGTACGCCGTCATCTCGGCGATCGAGTTCCGGCACACGTCGGTCGACGGGCGGCTCGCCTATTGGACCGCCGCTCTGGTTCGGGACTTCCTCCTCTCTTATGTGCCGCGCACGTTGTCGGCCACCGCTGATGACGCCGTGCTTGTGCCCGGGACGTTGCTCCGGTTCCTCCGGTACCTGCACGAGACCGGGCTGGCCGATCCGACGGGCGAGCCCTTCGCCGACCTCGAAGAGGCCGTTGCGAAGGCGACGGCCGAGTTTCCGGCCGCCATGGCTGACGAGCGCAACTTCGGTGTCGGCAAGTACTGGGTGATGACCGCCATGCGGAACGGGGTCGATCCCGCCGACTCCGATGCCATGAATGCCTTCCTCGCCGAGGTTCGCAAGGGGAAGTACCCATACGACGCCGAACTCGTTGCCGACCTTGCCGCCAGGCAGGTCATCGAACAGTCCGGACGGGCGCTTCCGCAACTACCGGTGTCGTTGCCGGCGGAGGCGGAGCTCGTGGACGCCGCGGAACGCTCCTCACTCGTGGTCAAGCTGCGGAAGTTCGTCGAATGGGTGGGTGACGGCCGGGCGCTGACCGGTACCGGCACCCTCAAACTGGCCGACGCCCGGGAGCTCGTGTCACTGCTGGATACCGGTGACCGGCTCGAATGGGAACTCGGTGGCGCGGTCCACCATGTCCGCAGCAGCGCCGATCTGCCGAACCTCGGCGCCCTCGTCGAAATCGCGAAGCGCGCGCGGATCGTGCGGGTGGTCAAGGGCAAGCTCGTTCGGGTGGCGAAAGCGGTGCCGCTGGTGAAGAACGCTCTCGCCTTGTGGGCTGCGGCGTTCGACACGCTCGCCGAGCGGGGCCTGCTGGTCAAGGAGCGTGGTTGGGCCCCCGGCTACGCCGTGCTGCTCGACGACTGTCTTGACCTCGTGCTGCCGGACGTGCTCAACACGGTGTACGGGATGCCCGAGCCGATACCCGTGGTGCGGCTCGCCGAAAGTTCCTGGCTGGCCTGCCTGGAAAGTGCTTACCTCGATCTCGACCCGTCGACCGAGGCGATGTGGCGGGACGGGTTCGCCGGCGAGTTCCGGCGGTTGCTCACCAAGCTGGCCGAATTCGGTGCGGTCGAGCTGACGACGGGACCGGCCGACCCGATGTACACCATGGACCTCGTGCCGGAGAACCCCGAGCTCCCGCCGGATGTCCAAGGCCGCCTGCGGGACGCTCTCGACGCGCCGTCGCTCGACCTGGTCGCCCTCACTCCGCTGGCGACCTGGGCGGTCCGGGAACGGCTGCTGCGAGAGGGCCGGTTCGCGCCGGTGGTGGGTGAGCTCGCCGCCGCCGCTCCCGCGGCCATGCTGGGCGTCGTCACGGAACATTTCAGTGAAGAGGCGGCCGTGGCCGAAATCGGCGGCTGGCTGGCCGCGCACGGTGGCCGCGAGGCCGGGCTGCCCTTGCTGCTGGACGCCGTCCGCGCGTGCCCGTTCCGCACGCGAGCATCCGTCATGCTCGGGATCCTCGTCGATTCCCTTTCCGACGGCGGTGCGGTGCTCGACGGTCTGCGCGCCGACCCGGACCTGGGTCCGATCGCGATTCAGCTGCTGGTCGAGCGCGGCGAACTGGCTCTCGAAGACTTGGATGCGCGCGAAGGTCTGCTTGGCATCACCGAGCAATTCCTCGCGCTGCTGGAGACGGCCGGGCCGGAAGGGACGGCAGCGACGTTGGCCGAGGTGCCCGCCGACGAACGCGCGCACCTCGCGGAAGCGATCTCCGCGTCAGGCCATCCGGACGAGGTGGGGCTCGCGGAGCTGGCCGAAGTGTTCGAGGAGGTCCGGTCCGTCCAAACCGCACATCCGCTCGGTGGTGTGACCCGGTCCCGGAAGAGCAAGGGGAAGAGCAAGAAGCGCCGACGCTGACCCGGGCGCGCGCCAGTGCCGGATAATGTGCTGCTGTGGGGACGAAGGACGAGCGTCGGGCGGCTCGTGAGGCTGTCGCCGCTTACCACGAAGCGCGGCTCGCCGAACTGGTTGCGCGCGTGGCCGAGGCGGTCGACCACCATCGGGCAGGCGAACTGGATGCCTTCGAGGTCGACGAGGTGATCCACCAGTACCACCGCGCCGCCCGAAAGCTGTGGACATTCTGCGAGCGATTCGGTTCGCACGCCGAGATCACCGCACACACCATTCAGCACATGGCCGACGAGGGCGAGTCCATCGACTGGTGGGAGCGTGGCGCGGCTCGCCGCCATGGGTGATCACTGAGGCGACCAGACTCTCGTCGTCACCCAGGTGAGTGGTTCTTACCCGCAGCCGACAGCGTGGATACACCCAGCCGGACAGCCCACCGCACCTGACCTGGACGGACCAGTGCCTCACCTGGTCGTGTCTGGTTTCGAACTGCTGAACAACAGTAGGTAACCTTCGTTAACGGGACGCGGGGAGCCGCCTCCTACTGGCTGTTGCGGAGGGCTTCGTTGATCAAGCTCATGTTCGCCGACGACGAGGAACTGGTGCGCTCGGGGTTGCGCGCGATGATGTCCGGGGCTCAGGACATCGAGATCGTGGGCGAGGCCTCCGATGGCAGATCCGCAGTGGAGGTCGCCCGGCGGTACCACCCCGATGTTGCCCTGCTCGACATCAAGATGCGGGCTCCTGACGACGGCATTCGCGCGCTCCGGGCCATCCTTGCCCTTCCCGATCCGCCCACCGTTGCCATGCTGACCACCTTCGACATCGACGAATACGTCAGCCTCGCTCTCCGGCTCGGTGCCAACGGCTTCCTCCTGAAGGACATCGATCCCGCCGCGCTGCTCCGGGCGGTCAGGGACCTCGCGCGCGGGGGTGCCGTCCTCGATCCCGGGGTCGCCGCGCGGATGGTTCAGTCCCACCGGGACGAACAACGCGCTGCTCAGCCCGCCCGGAAGCTGCTCGCCTCACTGTCCGAACGCGAACGGGAGGTCGTCGCGCTGATCGGGCAGGGATTGAGCAACGCCGAGATCGGCGGGCGCCTGCACCTCTCCGAAGCCACCGTCAAGGGGTACGTCTCCGCCGTGCTCTCGAAGATCGGCGCCGCCAACCGCGTGCAGGCCGCTCTGCTGGCCTATCGCGGGGGCCTGCTCGACCAGTAGATGCTGCTCACGGCGCTGGAGTTCCTCGGGCTCGTCGCCTTCGCGGCGTCCGGGGCGCTCGCCGCCGTGCGGGCTCGGCTCGACGTCTTCGGCGTCGTGGTCGTCGGGCTCACCACCGCGCTCGGCGGGGGTGTCATCCGGGACGTCCTGCTCGGCATCCACCCGCCCACGACGCTGCGAAACTGGCCCTACCTCGCCGTCTGCGCCGCGACCGCCCTCGTCGTCTTCGCCTTCCACCCGCAGGTCGCGCGGCTCCGGCGGGGCGTGCTGCTCGCCGACGCGCTCGGGCTCGGCGTCTTCGCGACCGCCGGGACGACCATCGCCCTGAACGCCGGCGCGACCGTCTACGCCGCGTGCCTGATCGGGATGACGACCGGCATCGGCGGCGGGGCCGTACGGGATCTGCTGCTCCGGGAAATCCCCCTCGTCCTGCGGAAAGAGATCTACGCGATGGCCGCGCTGGCCGGCTCGGTGCTCGTCGTCGTCGGTCACGTCGCGCGACTTCCGGAGGGACCGGTCACCGTCGCGGCGGCCGCAGTCGTCGTCGCCGTCCGGATGATTGCGCTCTGGCGGCACTGGAACGCGCCCGTCGCGCGGGCGCCGGAGTGAGGATTCTCTTTGTTAGTTCTGTGTGTGTTCTTAGGCGAGTCTCAGCACGCTGAGTAAGACTGACGCCATGCGCATCCTTGTGGTGGACGACGACCGCGCCGTCCGTGAGTCGCTCCGGCGGTCCCTGGAGTTCAACGGCTACCAGGTCGAGCTGGCCAGCGACGGTGCGCAGGCCCTGGAGGCGATCATCGCCGACCGGCCGGACGCGATGGTCCTCGACGTCATGATGCCCCGGCTCGACGGCCTCGAGGTGGCCCGCCGCCTGCGCAGCACCGGCGACGACCTGCCGATCCTCGTGCTCACCGCGCGCGACACCGTCTCCGACCGGGTGTCCGGGCTCGACGCCGGCGCCGACGACTACCTGCCGAAGCCGTTCGCGCTGGAGGAACTGCTCGCCCGGCTGCGGGCGCTGCTGCGCCGCGCCAGCCCGGACGCCCAGAACGGCCAGGCGTCCGAGATCCTGTCCTTCGCGGACCTGACGCTCGACCCCGGCACGCGCGAGGTCCGCCGCGGCGGCCGCGAGATCAGCCTGACCCGGACCGAGTTCGCACTGCTGGAACTGTTCCTCTCCTACCCGAAGCACGTCCTCACGCGGGGCCGGATCCTGGAGGAAGTATGGGGTTACGACTTCCCGACGTCGGGCAACGCGCTGGAGGTCTACGTCGGCTACTTGCGCCGCAAGACGGAGGCCGAGGGGGAGCCGAGGCTGATCCACACGGTGCGGGGGGTGGGGTACGTCCTGCGGGAAACCCCACCGTGATCGACGCCGGCGAGCCCGGTGATCCCCGCGGCACGCGCTGGGGGACGCGCCGGTTCTCGCTGCGCGGCCGGGTGACGCTGCTCGCCGCCGCATGCGTGGCCGGCGCCGTCGCGCTGGTGTCGATCGGCGCGTACATGGTCGTGCGCAGCAACCTCTACCAGCAGCTGGACGACGGCCTCATGGCACGCGCGCAGGCGGCCGTCGCGTCGCCGCAGGTGCAGACCGAGCTGCGGCAGGTGCCGGGGGCCTTCCTGGCCAGCGCCGACCTGCAGATCGGGCAGCTCAACGCCGCGCCCGACGTCGCACACGCCGTCATGACCTACCCCCTGTCGAGCTCGGCGCCGCCGTTCGACCAGCGCGAGCTGGCCGTCGCGAACGGCGACTCGCCGGAGTCGATGCGGACGGACTTCCGCACCGACAGCCGCGTGGTCGCGCTGCCGTCCGGGCACGGCGAGGCGATCGTGCTGGCCCAGTCGATGGGCCCGACCAAGCGGACGCTGAACGAGCTCGCGCTGGTGCTGTTCCTGATCGGCGGCGCCGGCATCCTGGTCGCCGCCGCGGCGGGCACCGCGGTCGCGCGGGCCGGCCTGCGCCCGGTCGACCGGCTGACGTCGGCCGCCGAGCGCGTCGCCAAGACCGGCGACCTGCGGCCCATCCCGGTCAGCGGCGACGACGAGCTCGCGCGCCTCACCACGACCTTCAACACGATGCTCGGCACGGTCGCGGACTCGCAGGAACGCCAGCGCCAGCTGGTCGCGGACGCCGGCCACGAGCTGCGGACGCCGTTGACGTCGCTGCGCACCAACCTCGAGCTGCTGCTCGCCGCGAGCAAGCCGGGCGCGCCGCCGCTGCCGGACGAGGACCGGATCGACATCGTGGCGGACATCAGCGGCCAGCTCGACGAGCTGACCCAGCTGATCGGCGACCTCGTCGAGCTCGCGCGCCAGGACGAGCCGCGCGAGCGCTTCGAACGCGTCGAGCTGCTGGACGTCGTCGAGCGCGCGCTGGACCGGGCGCGGCGGCGGGCGGGGGAGATCAACTTCGACGTCTCGCTGCAGCCGTGGGTGCTCACCGGCGACAACAGCTCGCTCGAGCGCGCGGTGCTGAACCTGTTGGACAACGCGGTGAAGTTCTCGCCGCCGGACGCGACCGTCTGGGTGCGGCTCTACCCGCTCGGCGACGGCACGGCCGTGGTCGAGGTGGCCGACGCCGGCCCGGGCATCGCCGAAGAGGACCTGCCCAAGGTGTTCGACCGGTTCTACCGCTCGTCGGAGGCGCGGACGCTGCCCGGCTCCGGGCTCGGCCTGGCGATCGTGAAGCACGCGGCCGAGCGGCACGGCGGAGCGGTGTACGCCTCGCAGGCGCCCGAGGGCGGCGCACTGATGACGATCCGGCTGCCGGGGGCGCCCGGCTGATCCGGGCGTTTTCGAGACGCCGCGGGCGGCATCGGCCAGGATCGGCGGATGTCCGCCCGCGAACTGATCCTGCGTTGCGTGGTCGCGGCGGCGAGCGGGCTGCTGGCGACGCTGGCCTTGTGGGCGCTTCCGGCGAAGGACCTGTGCGCCGGATCGGCGTGCTTCTTCGTCGCGCTCCTCGCCGTGCCGCTCATGGTGCTCGGTGCGGCGCTGCTCGCGTATGCGCTCATGGCGCTGGCGCGCGTCCGTCCGGCCTGGCCCGTCGCGCTCGGCGGGCCGTTCGTGGGCCTCTCGCTGCTCACCACCGTGCTCCACCCGTCGTCGTTCCCGGTCTTCGCCGCCGTGGTCGCCGGCTGCTACGCGCTCGCGGCGCTCGTCACGGCGGACGGACTGCCGAACCCGTGGCGGGTTGCGCTCGGGTCGCCGGTGGTGGTGTTGTTCGCGTGGGGCGTGGTGTGGCCGATCCTGCGGTGACCTGGTCATTCGAAGTTCACCCGCGCTGATCCTGCGAATCCGGTGTTGAATCGTGTAGGATTTTGTGTGGTTGGGGTGCGACGGACGGAGTGAGCGGTGCTGGCGCGTCAGCGACAGGCGGTGATCCTGGAAGAGGCACGCCGGACCGGGGCGGTCCGGGTCAGTGACCTCGTGACCAGGCTGGGCGTGTCCGACATGACGGTGCGCCGCGACCTCGACGTCCTCGCCGGGCGCGGGCTCGTCGAGAAGGTCTACGGCGGCGCCACCTCGATCGTCGGCAAGAGCACCGACGAACCCGGCTTCGAGGCGAAGTCCGTGCGCCAGCGCGCGCAGAAGGAGGCCATCGCCGAGCTCGCCGCGACGCTCGTCCGGCCCGGCACCGCGATCGGCATCTCCGCCGGTACCACCACCTGGACGCTCGCCCGCGCGCTCGACGCCATCCCCGGGCTCACCATCGTGACCAACTCGATCCAGGTCGCCGACGTGCTCCGCGGGTCGACGCAGCCGGACCGCACCGTCGTGCTCACCGGCGGGGTGCGGACGCCGTCGGACGCGCTGGTCGGCCCGGTCGCCGTGCACAGCCTGCGGTCGCTGCACCTCGACGTCGTCTTCCTCGGCGTGCACGGGATGGCCGACGGGCCGGGCTTCACCACGCCGAACCTGACCGAAAGCGAGACCGACCGCGCGCTGGTCGAGGCCGGGCGCAAGCTCGTCGTGCTCGCCGACCACACCAAGTGGGGCACCGTCGGGATCTCCACGATCGCCGACCTGGACGAGGCCGACGTCGTCGTCACCGATGACGGGATTCCCGACGAGGCCAAGGAAGTACTCGCCGAACGGGCGGGGGAACTCATGATCGCCGAGACGGCGGAGACGGACGAGGCCCAAGAAGCGTGAAGCGCACCGTACGACACCTGGCCGACGGCCGGGAGATCATCTACTTCGACCAGCCCGGCGCGCCCGACCGCGTCGCCGAGGACACCCGCGACCTGCCGCCGGTCGCGGCCGCGTCCGAAATCCGGCTGGACCCGCTGACCGGTGAGTGGGTCGCGATGGCCGCGCACCGGCAGACGCGGACCTACAAGCCGCCGGCCGACCTCTGCCCGTTGTGTCCGAGCAAGCCCGGAAAACCGAGCGAAATCCCCGAAAGCGACTACGACGTCGTCGTCTTCGAGAACCGCTTCCCGTCCTTCGCCGAGGACGTCATCGGCGAGCCGTCCACTGTGGACGGACTCGGGCTGGTGCCGGTGCGGCCCGGACGTGGCCGCTGCGAGGTCGTCTGCTTCACCAGCGACCACGAGGGCGCTTTCTCGCGGCTGAGCCCGAAGCAGGTGCGAGCCGTCGTCGACGCGTGGGCCGACCGCACGGCCGCGCTGTCCGAAGTGCCCGGTGTGGAACAGGTCTTCCCGTTCGAGAACCGCGGCGAGGAAATCGGCGTCACGCTGTCGCACCCGCACGGGCAGATCTACGGCTACCCGTTCGTCACGCCCAAGACCGAGCGGATGCTCGACGTCGCCCGCGCCTACCAGGCCGAACACGGCCGCCCGGTGCTCGGCGACGTGCTGGCCGCCGAGCGGAAGTCCGGTGCGCGCGTGGTGGCGTCCGGCGAGCACTGGACGGCGTACGTGCCGCCGGCGGCCCGCTGGCCGATCGAGGTCCACGTGGTGCCGCACCGGCAGGTCGCGGACATCCCCGCGCTCACCGACGCCGAGCGCGACGACTTCGCCGACGTCTACCTCGACGTGCTGCGCCGCTGCGACGCGCTGTACGACCGGCCACTGCCGTACATCGCGGCGTGGCACCAGGCGCCGGTGCGCCGGGACCGCGAGCTAGGCTGGCTCCACCTGGAACTGTTCTCTGTGTTGCGCGCCAAGGACAAGCTGAAGTACCTGGCGGGGTCCGAATCGGGCATGGCGGTGTGGGTCAACGACGCGACGCCGGAACAAATCGCGGAACGGCTCCGCGCGGCGGGCTGATCCGGCCATACTCATCTCCGATGCACAGGTTCGGCTCAGGAACCTCTCAGGACCATCGCGCAAGGTGAGGACATGACCGAGAACGACCCCAGCGCGCACGACCCCGCGGCGCCGCGGCACCCCGAGACCGGCCAGCAGGCGGTTCCGGGCGGTTGGGCGGGGAGCCCGTACGGTGACCAGGCCGCCACGCCAGAGTCCGGCGGCACGCCGCACTACTCGGCGCCGGAGCCGTCCTACCACGCGGTGACCGGGGCCGATCCCTCCTACGGGGCGCAGCAGACCGCAAACCCCTGGTCCGCGCAGGGGGCCGTACCGGGCCAGACCCAGCAGAGCGTCTACCCGAACCCGAACCCCTACACGCAGCCCGGTACGGCCGCCTACGGCACGCCGCCGGCGCCGCCCGCGCAGCCGAAGCGGTCCGGCGGCAAGCTGCTCGCCGGCGTCGCGCTGGTCGCGCTGCTGGTCGGCGGTATCGCGGGCGGAACGGTCGGGTACTTCACCGGCGGGACGTCCGGGCCGGTCGGCAACGCGCTCGACGCGCCGAAGCCGGCGCAGCAGACCGGCAACGCGCCCGCCGGCTCGGTCGAGGCGGTCGCGCAGAAGCTGTCGCCCAGCGTCGTCGAGCTGCAGGTGAGCGGGCAGCAGGGGGCCGGTGAAGGCTCCGGGTTCGTCATCAGCACCGACGGCTACATCCTGACCAACAACCACGTCGTCGAGGTCGCCGCGAACGGCGGCCAGATCCAGGCCGTGTTCCAGGACGGCAAGAAGGCCGCCGCCAAGGTCGTCGGCCGCGACCCGACGACCGACATCGCGGTCGTCAAGGTCGACGGCGTCAGCAACCTGACCCCGGTGGAGATCGGCCGGTCCGACGACCTGCGCGTCGGCCAGTCGGTGGTCGCCATCGGCTCGCCGTTCGAGCTGGCCGGCACGGTCACCTCGGGCATCGTCAGCTCGCTGCACCGGCCGGTGCGCGCGGGCGGTGGCCAGGGCGGCCAGGAGACGGTGATGGACGCCGTCCAGACCGACGCGGCGATCAACCCGGGCAACTCGGGCGGCCCGCTGGCGAACATGTCCGGCCAGGTCATCGGCATCAACTCGGCGATCTACAGCCCGCAGTCGGCGTCCGGCGGCCAGGGGCAGGGCGGCTCGGAGAGCGGCAACGTCGGCATCGGGTTCGCGATCCCGATCGACCAGGCCCGCCGCACTGCGGACACGATCATCAAGACCGGCCAGGCGGTGCAGACCTACATCGGCGCCCAGGTCACGGACGCCCCGCAGGGCGGCGCGAAGCTCGGCGCCATCACGCCGGGCAGCCCGGCGGAGAAGGCCGGCCTCAAGTCCGGCGACGTCGTGACGAAGATCGACGACCGCAACATCGACACGTCGGACACACTGGTCGCGGCGATCCGCACCCGCGCCCCGGACGAGAAGGCGACGTTCACGCTTTCCGACGGCCGCACGGTCGAGGTGACGCTCGGCGGCCAGCCCGTCCCGGCCAACTGATCCCTTCCAGACGCTCGGCCGCCCTGGTGCGGCCGAGACCAAACATCGGCTCGACCCCCGCATCTCGGGGCCGGACCCCCAAGGCCACGCGCGACCCAGGCATTCCATGCCGGTCGCGCGTGGCCGCATTTGTAGGTGGGGTCAGGCGGTGGGAGGGTCGGTTGGCTTGCCGGTCGGGTCGGTCGGCGTGCGGGGAGGGGTTTGGCGCGAACCGGGCGGGTCGACGGGCGGCTCAGCCGGCGCGCCGAGAGCGGCGGGGCCGGTGCTGGATGGCTCGGCCGGCGTGCCGGGCGGGTCGCTTGGCGCGCCAGGAGGAGCGGCCGGCGTAACGTTCGTGTCGGTTCGCGTGTCCGGTGTGGCACCTCGAGTACTCGCGGGAACGACACGGCGGACCAGCGGGACAGCCAGTGCTACCAGCCAGACCGCGGCCAGCGTCAGAGCCAACCCCAGGCCTGGGTTGCCGTCGTGCAGGCCTGGCATCGGCGGCGTTCCGTACGGGCGCCAGAGCAGCGGGAACGCCACGATCAGCAGCACCCCCGTGATGACCGTCCCCGTGACCACCGGGACCCGCCACGGCCGCGGGACGACCCGGGCCAGGATGATGCCGAGCACCGCCGTCAGCGGGGCGACCACACCGTCGTTGACCAGCGGGCCGCCGACGATCCAGCCCACGGTGCCGAACACGTCCGGGCGCAGCGGGAACGCGTATTCGACGAACAGCACCACACCCCACGCCAGCGCCGCGAGGCCCGGCAGGACGAGCAGCGTGCGAGCGGTTTTCACAGCGCCTCCAGCTTCGTTACCCACTTCGTCTGCAGCACGCCGGGACGGTTCGGGGCGATGATCCGGCACGGGAAGCCGTGGTCGAGGTCGAGGACCTCGCCGTTCAGCTCCAAGGCGAGCAACGTCAGCTCGTCCGACGTGTGCTCGCCGGGCAGGACGCTCACCCCGTACAGCCCGGAACGCTCCGAAGAGGACACTCGCACCGCTGTGCCCGGCGCCACGCCGACGGCTTTCAGCAGCGCCGGCAGGGAAACGCCGCGCCAGGTCGCCGACTGGCTCCAGCCCTCCACGCACGCGATCGGCAGCTCGGCCGTCGTCTGCGGGAGCGCGCGCAGCTCGTCGAGTGAGAACTTCTTCGTCCCGGCCGGAGTCACCACCGAGAGCCGCCACGACGCCGACCACGTGACGCCCGCGGCCGCCGCTGTGCGGTTCACCGGGAGACCTTGCGTGCCCTTGCTCGTCTTCCAGGCGAGGCCGGAAACGCCGCGCAGGAACGGGACCGTCGCGCCGGCCGTGGCGACGACCGCGACGCCCGTCGCAAGCCCGGTGGTGCGGAGGAATCCGCGGCGGGACAGGCCGGCGGCCGATGGCTCGTCCTCGGGGGCGCCGCGGGTCAGCGCCCGGCGGATGATCGGCAGCTTCACCGCCACGTGCACCAGGATCGAGCCGATCGCCAGCCACGCCACCGCGTAGTGCACCTGCGGGAAGTAGAAGCCCCACGGGTAGTTCTGCGCGACGTTCAGCAATCCCGTCGTCAGCTCGAAGAACGCCGCGCCCGAGAGCACCAGGATCGACAGGCGCTCCAGCGCGTGCGGCAGCGAGCGGACGAGCGGTCGGCCGAACAGCTTCGGGTAGACGCTCCACAGCTTCGCCAGCAGCAGCGGGATCGACGCGACGCCGGAGATCACGTGCAGCCCCTGCGTGACGCGGTAGAGCCCGACCGGGCGGCTGGGCCAGAAGAACCACGCCGGCGGGTGCTGGATCAGGTGGCTGATCAAGCCGGTCACGAAACAGGTCGTGAACGTGACGGCGAGCGCCAAGCCGATCTTCGACGTCACGCGCTCGTCGTGCGCCGGCGCCTTGAACTGTTCTTCACTGGGAATCGGCAGCTTCACGACCGCTCCAATCGCGTGAACCAGCGGTGGCCGTGCCGGGTGGTCCAGCCGACGCGCAACCCGGCGCGCGCGGCGACTTCGGCGATCGCGTCCACGCCGACCCACGCCCAGGTGAACCAGGCGACCTCGGCGTGCCCCGGCCGCAGCCGGACGCGCTCGCGCCGCAGTCCGCGTCCGGGCGGCTCCAGCTCGACGAGCACGTCACCGTCGGCCGCGATCAGCTGGGCCGCGCGGCGCAGCAGGACGACCGGGTCGCCGCCGATGCCGATGTTGCCGTCGGCGAGCAGGGCGTGCCGCCACCGGCCTTCGCCGGGCACGCGGTCGAAGACGTTGCGGTGCAACGCACTCCCGCCGCGCCGCCGCGTCAGCCGGACGGCTGTGCGCGAGCTGTCCACGCCCAGCGCGACGACCCCGCGGCCGGCCAGGGCGGCGGTGAGCCGACCGGGACCGCAGCCGATGTCGAGGGTCGGGCCGCCGCAGGCGTCGAGCAGCACCTCGTCGCCGTCGGACGGCGCGGTCCAGCGCTCGACCGGCAGCTCAACCCGCTCGCCGTTCGCCAGTTCGAGCCAGCACCGGTGGCCGAGCAGACCGCGGTCGAACTCGTTGCCGAGAAGCGCCGTCTTCATGCGACCGCCTGCCCGCGCACCGCCGCGACGGCACGGGCGAACCGGCCGTCCGGGCACATCGCCGCCACCGTCCGAGCGTCCGTCATTGTGTCCACATCGGACAGTTCGGCCGCCCGCCGCGGCCGCAAGCCACACGCGGTGAGCGCGCGCATCGTGCGTTCGCCGGTGTCTTCGCGGGACATCGGGACGCCCGCGAGCACCTGTGCGTGCCGCGGCTCGGCGAGTCCCAGCGCCCACCAGCCACCGTCGACGGCCGGGCCGAGCACCGAGTCGTGCCCGCCGTCCACGACCGGCGCGGCCGCCTCGGCGAGGGACGCCGGCGTGACCTGCGGCGTGTCCATGCCGATCTGGAGGATCGGCAGGCCCGAGTGCACCGCGGCCGCGTCGGCGTGGGCGTGGGCCAAGCGGGCCCCGAAGTCCCAGCCGCGCTGGGGAATCGTGGTGACGTGCCGCAGCGCCGCCCCGATTTCGGGGGCCAGCGCGGCGGCGCCGAGGTCGCCGGTCATCGCGACGACCGGCGCGGCGCCGGGGACCGCGCACACGGCGTCGAGCGTGTCCAGCAACGCGGCCGCGGCGATCCGCGCGGCCTGCGCCGGGGTCGCCGGCGGAGACAGCCGGGTCTTGGCGAGCCCCGGCACCGGCGCCTTGGCCACGACCAGCAGAACGAACTTCGCCGTCATCGCGCCAGCACCCGCCCGAAGTCGCGGACCGCGCGCAGCGTGCCCCGCACCGACCCGGAGACCTTCGACTTCGTTCCCTTGGCGCGTTCGCCGTAGCGGACGTCGAACTCGCGCACCCGCCACCCGGCGCGCTGAGCCTTGACCAGCAGCTCGAGCGGGTAGCCGAACGCGCGGTCCGTGATGCCCAGGCCGAGCAGCGCCCGCCGGTCCGCGGCTCGCAGGGGCGCGATGTCCCGCACCGGCAGTCCGCGGTGGCGCAGGAGCCGTGCCAGCACGAAGTTGCCGGCGCGCGCGTGCCACGGCCACACGCCGGGCCCGGTCGGCACCCGCCGTCCGACGGCCAGGTCGGCGCCGCCCTCGACCGCGGTCACCAGCCGCGGCAGGTCGCGCAGGTCCAGGGACTCGTCGGCGTCGGCGAAGCACACGATGTCCGCGGTGGCGGCTTCCAGGCCCGTGTGCACAGCCGCGCCGTAACCGCGGCGCGGCTCGTGGACGACCTTCGCACCGAGGGAGGCCGCCACTTCGGGCGAGCCGTCGGCCGAACCGTTGTCGACCACGATCGCGCGGTAGCCCGGCGGCAGCCCGGCCAGCACGCCGGGGAGGGCGCCCGCTTCGTCGAGGCAAGGGAGGACCACGTCCACTCCTGAGTCAGTCACGGCGCCGACCGTAAGTCCGGGATGGACCGTGGAAAACCCTTGCGCTCCTTACTGAATCATGACGAGTGACGAGTTCTTACCGCGTCGTTACGGCTGCCCCGGCCGGCCCGCCGAACGCCGCTCGCGGGCTTATGGTGGACAGCGATGAGCGAGCCGAACCCGGCAGCCCGGCTCGCCGAGCCGCCTGCCCGCGAACCCGAAAACCCGGCACCCGATCGGCCCGGACGCCGCGCCACCCGGGCCGATCTCCTCTCTGTCGCGGCGGCCGTGCTGCTCGTCGCCGCGGCCGCCGCGGTCGGCACCTACTACAACCGGCCGCACTCCGGCGTGGTCATCTTCGTGTCGGCGCCTCCGCTGTTCGCGGACTGGCTGCCGCACGTCGGCCCGGGCTCGGTGTTCGCCGTCCTCATCGCCGCCGCGGTCGTGCTGCACGGGCCGGCGCTGGCCGCCCGCCTCCCGTGGCGCCGGGCGCTCGCCGTCGGCTACCTGGCCTCGCTCGCCTGGATCTTCTCGCTGGCCATGGTCGACGGCTGGGCCCGCGGGTTCGCCGGGCACCTGACCATTCCGCAGGAGTACCTCCACGAGGTCCCCGGTATCACCGACATCCCGCGGATGCTGCGCGAGTTCTCCTCCCGCATCCTCGACTTCCAGCCGAATTCGTGGACGACGCACGTGTCCGGGCACCCACCGGGCGCGACGCTCGTCTTCGTCTGGCTGGACCGGCTCGGCCTGCACGGCGGCGCCTGGGCCGCGACGGCCGTCGTGCTCGTCGGCAGCCTGGTCGCGGTGGCCGTGCCCGCGACGGTCGCCCTGCTCGGCCGGCCCGACGCGGCTCGCGTGGTCCTGCCCTTCGCCATCCTGACCCCCGGCGCGGTGTGGATCGGTGTGTCGGCGGACGGCCTGTTCGCCGGGACGACCGCCACCGGGCTGGCGCTGCTCGCGTTGTCCGCGCGCGGGTTCGCCGACGGTCGCCGGTACGCCGGGCCGGCCGGGCTGGCGGCCGGCGTGCTGCTCGGCTTCGGGATCTTCCTGTCGTACGGCCTCGTGCTGCTCGGCCTGCTCGCGGTGGCCGTGGCCGTCCTCGGCCGGCAGTGGCGAGCCGCCGTCCTGGCCGTCGCGGCTGCGCTGGCCGTCGTGGGCGTCTTCGCCTGGGCCGGGTTCTGGTGGCTCGACGGCTACCACCTGGTCGTCGAGCGCTACTACCAGGGCGTCGCGCTGGTGCGGCCCTATTCGTACTGGGTGTGGGCGGACCTGGCCGCGGTGACCGTCGCCCTCGGTCCCGCGGTGATAGCCGCGCTCCGGCGTGGCCTCGCCGACGCCTTCTTGCCCAGCCCGCGTCGAGCCCTGCTCGCCGATCCGGTGCTGCTCCTGGGCCTCGCCGCCCTGCTCACCATCGTGCTCGCCGACGTCTCGGGCCTGTCGAAGGCCGAGACCGAACGGATCTGGCTACCGTTCGGGGTGTGGTTGCTGCCGCTGACGGCCCTGCTGCCGCGGCCCGGACGCCGGTGGTGGCTCGCCGCCCAGGCGGCGACGGCCCTGGCGGCCAACCACCTGTTGCTGACCGGCTGGTGAGGGAGACGTGATGAACGACGATCAGGCCGGGCGCGTGCTCGTGGTCGACGACGACGAGACGGTCCGCGACGTCGTCCGCCGCTACCTCGAGGTCGCCGGCTTCACCGTCGACCAGGCCGGCGACGGCGCCGACGGGCTGGCCAAGTTCGCCGCCCACGAGCCGGACCTGGTCGTCCTCGACGTCATGATGCCGGGGATCAACGGGCTCGAGGTCTGCAAGCGGCTGCGCCAGGTCAGCCAGGTACCGATCGTCATGCTCACCGCCCTCGGTGAGGAGGAGAACCGGATCGCCGGGCTCCAGCTCGGCGCCGACGACTACGTCACGAAACCCTTCAGCCCCAAGGAACTCGCCCTCCGCGTCGCGTCGGTGCTGCGCCGCGCGCGGATGCCGCGTCCGCAACCGGCCGCCGCCGAGCTGGTGGACGGCGACCTGCGCCTGCAGATGACCGCGCGCACCGCGACGCTCGCCGGCCGCGAACTGCCGTTGACGAGCCGGGAGTTCGACCTGCTGGCGTTCTTCCTCGCCCACCCCGGCGTCGCCTACTCGCGCGCGGACCTGCTCGAGAAGGTGTGGGGCTGGGACTTCGGCGATCAGTCCACTGTGACCGTCCACGTGCGACGGTTGCGCGAGAAGATCGAGCGCGACCCGGCCAAACCGACGAGGGTGGCGACGGTGTGGGGAGTCGGCTACCGCTACGACCGGGAGCAGCCGTGATCGAACCGGGTGAATCCGTTGCGGAGACGCTGACGCACCTATGGCACATCCTGCCGCTGGCGTTGCTCTTCTCCTTGCCGATCGCCGCGCTCGGCGGGGTGGTGCTCTACCTCCTGCGCCGGGGTTCCTTGGCCACCACGCTCACGGTGCTGGTGCTGATCCCGGTGCTGTCCACGCTGGTCGGCGTCCTGGGCGTCAGCGGGTTCATGTTCACCCCGGCGCTGACCACGATGCTGCTGGTCTGCCTGCTCGTCGCCGTCGTCACGGTGCCGGCGGCGATCATCCTCGGCCGGGCCATCGCGCGCCGCAGTGTGTGGGAACGGGAGGCGCGCGACCGCGAGCGCGCGGCCGAGGCGTCGCGGCGCGAACTGGTCGCCTGGATCAGCCACGACCTGCGCAGCCCCCTGGCCGGCATCCAGGCGATGGCCGAGGCGCTGGCCGACGGCGTGGTGTCCGAACGCGACGAGGTCGCCGACTACGCCCAGCGGATCAGCGGCGAGACCACCCGGCTGTCCGCGATGGTCGGCGACCTGTTCGAACTCTCGCGGATCACCGCCGGCGCCCTCGAGCTCACGATGTCCGCGGTGCCGCTGCGAGACGTCGTCAGCGACGCCGTCGCCGCCCAGTCGCCGGTCGCCGAGCGGAAGCGCGTGCGGGTGCTCGCCAACGCGTCGACCTGGCCGGTCGTCACCGGGAGCGACCCGGAACTGGCCCGGATCGTGCGGAACCTGGTGTCCAACGCGATCCGCCACACCCCGCCGGACGGGACGGTCGCGGTGCAGATCGGCGTCGACGGCGACGAGGCCCTCCTCGCCGTCGACGACTCCTGCGGCGGCATCCCGGACGACGAGATCACCCGCGTGTTCGACGTCGCCTTCCGCGGGACGCAGGCCCGGACGCCCGAGCGCGGCGGGACGACCAGCGGCGGCGGGCTCGGCCTGGCCATCACCAAGGGGCTCGTGGAGGCGCACCGCGGGAAGATCGGCGTCCACAACCACGGGCCCGGGTGCCGGTTCGAGGTCCGGTTGCCGCTGGCGATGTCCTAGACGGCGCGAGGTGTGCGGTCCGGACCGAGCCGCAGGAACTCCATCCCGGGGAAGTGGGCGGCCGCGATCACCGTGTTCGTGCCCGCGATCTCGGCCAGCCAGCGCTGCCGGGTGCGGGCCGCCTCGTCCGGGTCGAAGTCGCCGATGAACCGGACCCGGTCGTCACGCAGCTGCACGGGCGTGTGGATGACGTCGCCGAGCAGGACCAGGCGCTCGTCGTCCGCCTCGACGTCCAGCACGTAGTGGCCGGGGGTGTGGCCCGGCGTGTGCCGCGCGGTGATGCCCGGGGCCAGCGCGACGGCGTCGCCGTGGATCGCCTCGACGCTGCCGGCCGCCCGCACCGCCTCCAGGCCGACGCGGCTCCAGTCGTCGTGGGGCAGCCCGCCGATCAGCGGCTCCCAGTCCGCGGCGCCGTGGACGATCCGCGCCCGCTTGAAGGCCGGCGTGCCTTCGGGTGCCAGCCAGCCCACGTGGTCGGAGTGCAGGTGCGTGACGAAGACGGTGTCGACGTCTTCGGGTCGCACGCCCGCCTCATCCAAGGCTGTCAGGAGGTCGCCTCCCACCCCCATCGGTCCCGGGTCGCCGCCCGCCGGGGCCATGCCGTCCGGGTAACCCATCTCCCGCGGGCCGAACCCGGCGTCGACCAGGATCGTCCGGCCCTGGCCGCGGACGAGGAACCCGCCGACGGGCACGTGCACCGTGCCGTCGGGATCGAGGACTCCGGGGTGCTCGGCCGGGTCGAGGCCGGGGAAGAACGGGGTCGGGAGCCGGACGAGCCCGTCGGTCAGTGCCTCGATCGCGTAGCCGCCCACCGTGATCCGCTGCATGACCGTGCCAAGTTCGATTGTGATCGAACTATTCCCCGGGTTGCACCGGTGCGCGCAGCTCGGCCGTCGCGAAGCCGGCGATGCCCTCCTCGAAGCCGATCTCGGCCTTGAACCCCAGCAGTTCGCGAGCGCGGGCCGGGTCGGCGACGACGTGGCGGACGTCGGCCGGGCGGGCGCCGCCGGCCACCTCCGGCGCCGGGCCGGCGCAGGCGCGCGCCAGCACTTCGGCCAGCTCGCCGACCGTGTGCGGGGTGCCGGAGCAGACGTTGACCGGCGTGATGTCGCCTTCCGGGCCGGCTGTCCGAAGCGCCAGGACGTTCGCCCTGGCGACGTCGTGGACGTGCACGAAGTCGCGCTGCTGGTGGCCGTCCTCCAGGACACGCGGTGCTTCGCCGCGCAGCAGGGCCGAGCGGAACAGCGACGCCACTCCCGCGTACGGGGTGTTCTGCGGCATCCGCGGGCCGTAGACGTTGTGGTAGCGCATCGCCCACACGGTGCCGCCGGTCTGGCGGGCCCACGCGCCGGCCAGGTGCTCCTGCGCCAGCTTCGTCGCCGCGTACGTGCTGCGCGGGTTCAGCGGCGCGTCCTCGGGCACCAGCCGCCAGCTCAGCTCGGCGTCGCACACCGGGCACCGCGGCTCGAACCGGCCGGCGTCCACATCGGACGCCCGGCGCGGCGACGGCGGGACGAGGCCGTGGTCCGGGCACGCGTACCGGCCTTCGCCGTAGACGACCATCGACGACGCCAGCACCAGCTTCCGCACCCCGGCCGCGTGCATCCCGGCCAGCAGGACCGCCGTGCCGTAGTCGTTGTGCAGGGCGTACGACGGCGCGTCGGACGGGTCGACGCCGTGCCCGACGACCGCGGCCTGGTGGCAGACCGCGTCGACGCCGTCCAGCAGTTCGGCGACGATCTCGGCGTCGGTGACGTCGCCGCGCAGGAACCGGTGCCTGCCGGAGTACGACGGCGGGGTGCGGGAGCCGTGGGCCGTGGGGAGGAGGTTGTCGAGCACGACGACCTCGTCACCGCCGTCGGCGAGCAGATCGGCGATGTGGGACCCGATGAACCCGGCTCCGCCGGTGACCAGTACGCGCACACCGGCCACGCTAGGGGCGTTCGCCCGAGCCCGCTCACGGCTGAGATGGCACGTCACGGAATCGTCAGAACTCACCCGGCATCTCTCGGCGGCGGGATGGCGAAACCGACTACGGTGGCGGCATGGAACGGAGTGCACAACGGCTGGGCCGGGCCCTCGTGGTCATCGTGGACGATCGCGTGGCGCACGGCGAGCACGAGGACACCACTGGCCCGCTGGTCACGGAGCTGCTCGAAGAAGCGGGCTTCATCGTCGACGGTGTCGTGGTCGTCGAGGCCGAGACCGCAGGTATCCGCAACGCGCTCAACACCGCCGTGATCGGCGGCGCCGACCTGGTGATCACGGTCGGTGGCACCGGTGTGCTGCCGCGTGACCGGACTCCGGACGCCACCTCCGGTGTGCTCGACCGGCCGCTCCCGGGCATCAGCGAGGCGATCCGGGCTTCCGGGCTGGCCGCCGGGGCCGTGGACGCGGGGATCTCGCGCGGGCTCGCCGGGGTTTCCGGCAGCACCCTCGTGGTGAACCTTGCCGGGTCGCGGTCCGCGGTGCGCGACGGGATGGCGACGCTGACCTCGCTCGTGCCGCACGTGATCGACGAGCTTTCGGGTCTCGAAGAGGTCTGATCCGCACTTTGCCGGGCCGGGGGTGATGAGGTGTCGCTCCCGGCCTGAAGCATGCCTGGCGTATGGAGGTGAGATGACCGGGCCGGACCTGAGCGAGATCGAGGCCTGGTTCGACGGTGTCTTCACCGGGCGGATCAGCCGCGACGCGGCCGATCGCTGGGCCATGCGATGGCTCAGCGACGACTTCGAGGGCCGGGTCGACCTCGACGCGGATCAGCTGTGGGCGCTCGACTTGCTCGGGGGCGTCGACCTCCCCGACGGGCCGGGTGCCGGATTCCTGCACAGCGAGGACCAAATCCGCGGATGGCGGGACGAGGTGCGGGCTCGTCGCCGGCGTTGAGGTGCGGCCACGGCGGTCGCGAGGTGGCTGGTCGCCGGGCTCGGCGCGCGACGAGGTGTGAGGCGCCGCCGTGGGGATTCGCTCTGGAGTTGTCAATCAACGTGTCGTGGGAGACTTGGGGCATGGCCGGCCCCGAGCGTGATCCCAAGACGAGCAGCGACCAGCGTCGGCGGGTCGATGAAATCTTCGGGGACGTCCTGCCCGAGACGACCTCCGATGAGCGGGACGTCGAGCGGCGTACCGGGCTCCCGGACGGCTGGTACCGGGAGAACCGGCCGCCGCACCACGATCGGTGACCCCACTCAGTCGCGGCCGTTGTCGCGCTGGGACTGGGCGCGCAGCAGGTCGCGGATCTCGGTGAGCAGCTCGACGTCCGTGGGCTCCGACGGGCCCGGCTCCTGGCCGCGCTTGCGGCGCTCCTGGACGTGCTTCACCGGCAGCACGATCACGAAGTAGACCACCGCCGCGACCAGCACGAAGTTGATCGCCGCGTTGATCACGCCGCCGAAGTCGAGGAACGTGGCTTCGTTGTTGTCGAAGATCTGGTAGCCGAGGCCCTTCGCGGCGTCCGTGCCGCCGATCGTGCTGATCAGCGGCTTGATGAGGCCGTTGGTGAACGCCGTGACGATGGCCGTGAACGCCGAGCCGATGACCACCGCGACGGCGAGGTCGACGACGTTGCCGCGCATCAGGAAGTCCTTGAAACCCTTGAACACTTGCTCTCCTCGAGAACGGGCTGGTGGGGGCTAGCGGAGAGTAACCGTTACCGGTCGCTCCAGTGAAATCGCCGCCACCCTCGTCGCCACCTCCTCCGGTAGCCGAAGCAGCACCAAGGGCCCCTTCGCCGCGGACGGCCCGACCGCCACCACCGTCGCCCCGCCGGCCAGCACTGACGCGGGAACGCCCGGTTCGGGGGCCGCGACGACGTCGACGTGGCCGCCGGGCTCCAGCAGCTCCGCGACGCCGGCGTCGGCCAGGCGCACCGGGACCGTCGCCGTCGAGGGATCACCCGCGCCGGGGAGGGACGTCGCCAGCCGGACGTCGGTCAAGGGTTCGCCGGCGCGGACGGCGCCCGCCAGCAGCCGGCCGTCCACAGCGGACGGGGTGGTCAACGCGCCTGTTGGACGGGCGGCGTCGGGGAGGTCGGCCAGCCGGACGTCAGAAGCGCGCAGCGCCGAGCCGGAAGGAAGGTCGCGTGCCGCGACGACGGTCGGGGTCGTCGGTTCGCCCCTCGCGGAACCGGGGTACGCGAACAGCAGGCCGCCGGCCAGCAGCAGACAGACGGCGAGCCAGCGGCGCAGCAGCCGCGTCCGCCTGCCCCGCAGCCGGGTCAGATCAGGTGGGTGGAACTTCGCCAGGACGTCCACGGTGCCCCCTCGGCCGGATCGGGTGCGGCGGTGTGCCGCACGAGATCGACGTTAGGGAAGCCGGACGGGCCGCCGGAAGGACCACGTCCGGCACCTGTGGACAACTGGGGTGTTGTGGATAACTCGGCGCCTCAGGAGGCCGCGGCGGTCGTTTTCGTCGTACCCGCGGAGGACGATGCCGAGCTCGTGTCGGACTTCGTCTCCGTCTTGGTCTCGGTCTTCGCCGGGGTCGACGCGGTGCTCGACTTGCTCGAGTCGCGCGAATCGGTGCGGTAGAACCCGCTGCCCTTGAAGACCACGCCGACCGAGCTGAAGACCTTGCGCAGCGCGCCGGAGCACTGCGGGCACACGGTCAGGCTGGGGTCCGAGAACGACTGCACGGCTTCGAACCGGTGGTCGCATTCTTTGCAGGCGTACTGGTACGTAGGCACTGACGGCTCCTTTGCTGGCACTCATCCGACCAGAGTGCTAACCCAATTGTGCTTGAAAGCATTCCCCGAAAGCAATTCCTCGTTGCTCACATCGGCAGCTCGAGCACGCCTCGACCCGGCGTCAAGGCCCCGCTCATGCGGACGTCGTGAGGTTCCCCCGGCAGCCGTTCGACCAGCTCTTCGTCCCGGACGACGGCCAGCAGCACCGCCCCGGGCGCCGCGAACACCAGCGAGCGATCGTAGTGGCCGGCACCCCGGCCGAGCCGGACGCCCCGGTGGTCGACGGCCAGCGCGGGCACCAAGATCAGCTCGGCCGCCCCCACAGCGTCGGTACCCAGGCGTTTTCCGCCCGGCTCGCGGATCCCGCGGAACCGGCTGGGCACCAGGTCGGCCTCGCCCGTGTACTCGGCCCAGTCGAGCGGGTCCGTCCGCGACAGGATGACCGGCAGCAACACGCGCGCGCCGCCCGCCGCGAGCGTGTCGACGAGCGCCGTCGTGCCCGGTTCGGTGCCGAACGGGAGATACGCGCACACCGTGCCGGATGTGACCTTCGACACCGCGCTGACCAGCGCCGACGCCTCCTGGGCGTGCGATTCGGCCGTCTGGTCCGCCCGCGCGCGCGTCAGCCGGTCACGCCACTCCGCCTTGCTCAGGTGCTCATTGCCCAGCGCGTGCATGACCTCACGTTAGGCTTTGCGCCCATGACGGGCGCCGCAACCTCCCAGACGTTCAGAACCGCCATCGTGCCGGCCGCCGGCCTGGGGACACGCTTCCTCCCGGCGACGAAGGCCGTGCCCAAGGAACTGCTGCCGGTGGTGGACACGCCGGGGATCGAGCTGGTCGCGGCCGAAGCCGCCGCCGCGGGCGCGGAACGCCTGGTCATCGTGACCTCGCCGGGCAAGGACGCCGTCGTCCGGTACTTCGAGAAGCAGCCCGAGCTGGAGCAGAACCTCGAGGCCAAGGGCAAGGACGCGCTGCTGGAGAAGGTCCGCCGCGGCTCCGGCCTCCTCGCCGTCGAGACCGCCATCCAGGAGCAGGCCCTCGGCCTCGGCCACGCCGTCGCGCAGGCCGAGCCGAACCTGCGCCCGGACGACGAGGCCGTGGCCGTGCTGCTCCCGGACGACCTGGTGCTGCCCACCGGCGTGCTCGAGAAGATGAGCGCGGTCCGGGCCGAGTTCGGCGGCAGCGTGCTCTGCGCGTTCGACATCCCGAAGGCCGAGATCTCGCCGTACGGCGTCTTCGACGTCACCGACACCGACGACGAAGACGTCAAGCGCGTGCACGGCATGGTCGAGAAGCCGAAGCCGGAGGACGCGCCCTCGACCTACGCCGCGGCCGGCCGCTACCTGCTCGACCGGGCGATCTTCGACGCGCTGAAGCGGATCACCCCGGGCAGCGGCGGCGAGCTGCAGCTGACCGACGCGGTCGCGCTGCTGATCACCGAAGGGCACCCCGTGCACGTCGTCGTCCACCGCGGTGGACGCCACGACCTGGGGAATCCGGGTGGTTTCCTGCGCGCCGCGGTCGACTTCGCGCTTGAAACGCCCGAGTACGGTCCATCTTTACGGGCGTGGCTCACGGAACGGATCGGGACAGATCGCCCATGACGGAATCCCTCGACGCGGCGCGGCCGGAAGCGGCCGGGGACGAAGCCGAGCTGCGCTCGGTCGACGCGCAGATCTCGATGACCTTGGAAGCCGCCGTCCGGCCGCAGCCGGTGCGCGTGGCGATCTCCGAGGCCCAGGGGCTGCTCTGCGCCGAGGAGGTCGTCGCCGAGCACGCGCTGCCCGGGTTCGACCAGGCCGCGATCGACGGTTACGCCGTGCGCAGCGTCGACGTGCGCACCGCCGGGCAGGAACCCGTGCAACTGCCGGTCGTCGGCGAGATCGCGGCGGGCTCGCGCCAGCCGCGGCGCCTGCAGCCGGGCCAGGCCGTGCGCGTCGACACCGGCGCGCCGCTGCCGACGCTCGCCGACGCCGTCGTGCCGCTCGCCTACACCGACGGGCACCAGGCCAAGGTCACGGTGCACCGCTCGGTGCCGTCGGCGGGGTACGTGCGCCGGGCGGGCGAGGACGTCCAGATCGGGGACGTCGCGGTCCGCCGCGGCGACACGATCGGCTCGGCGCAGGTCGGCCTGCTGGCCGCGGTCGGCCGGGCGAAGGTCCTGGTCTACCCGCGGCCGCGGGTGTCGATCGTGTCGGTCGGTGACGAACTGGTCGACATCGACCGGACGCCGTCGGTCGGGCAGGTCTACGACGTCAACTCCTACGCGCTCGCCGCGGCCGCGCGGGACGCGGGCGCCGAGGTCAGCCGGGTCGGCATCGTGCCGAGCGAGCCGAAGCGGCTGCGGGAGATCGTCGAGGGCCGGCTGCTGATGTCGGAGATCGTCGTGGTCGCGGGCGGCGCCGGGGGCGCCACCGGCGACGAGGTCCACGCCGCCCTGTCCGACCTGGGCCGGATCGACATGACGCGGGTCGCGATGCACCCGGGGTCGGTGCAGGGGTTCGGCAGGCTCGGCCCCGACTCGGTGCCGACGTTCCTGATCCCCGGCAACCCGATGAGCGCGCTGGTCGTGTTCGAGGTGCTGGTCCGGCCGTTGATCCGGGCGGCGCGCGGGACGCGCAACCCGCACCGGCGGATCGTCGGGGCGCGGTTGCTGTCGCCGATCACCTCGACCGAGGGGCGGCGCGGATTCCTCCGCGGCCAGCTCCTGCGCGACGAGGCCAACGGCGAGTACCTCGTCCAGCCGCTCGGCCAGTCCGGGGCGCACCTGCTGGCGTCGCTGGCCGAGGCGAACTGCCTCATCAACGTGCCCGAAGAGCTGACCGACGTCCCCGCGGGCGAGCAGGTCCAGGTCACCTTCCTGGCGCAACGGGCCTGATGAACTCCGTGACGGGCGTGTCCTACCCGGTCGAGAGCCGGCACCCGGGCTGGCCGGCCCGGCTCGGCCCGCTGCGGGTGCCCGCCGGGGTGGTCGCGATCCGGCCGGTGCGGCTGCGCGACGCGGGCGAGTGGAGCCGGATCCGGCTCCGCGACCGGGCGCACCTCGAGATGTGGGAGCCGACCGGCGTCGGCCCGTGGCCGGAACGCAACGCCTTCTGGTCGTGGCCGTCGCAGTGGGCGGCGCTGCGTTCGCTCGCTCGCCGTGGTCAGTGCCTGCCCTTCACGATCACCCTCGACGGGCGGCTTGCGGGCCAGATCACTGTGGGTAACGTCATCCGGGCGTCGCTGCGGTCGGCCTGGATCGGCTACTGGGTGTCCTCGGAGGTGGTCCGCGGCGGGGTCGCGACGGCCGCCGTCGCGCTGGTCACCGACCACGCCTTCGGACTGGCCGGGCTGCACCGGCTGGAGGCCACCGTGCGGCCGGAAAACGTCGCCAGCCTGCGGGTTCTCACCAAGGCGGGCTACCGCCAGGAGGGCCTGTTCGAGCGGTACCTCGACGTCGCGGGGGGCTGGCGGGACCACTACTGCTTCGCCATCACGCGCGAGGAGACCGGAGCCGGCCTGGTGTCGCGGCTGGTGGCGTCGGGACGTGCCGACTACACCTGAGGGTGATTACCCACCCGGCGCAGTGAGCGCGTTACCACATGCTGTGAGTTTCACCTAATCCGGTGAGGCATTTCCGTGATCGAACCCGGCGAGCCTCCGCCCGATCTGTTACTCCTGTGACTAGCGTGATTTCAGGTGGATGGATCGGGGGAGGTGACGGGAGATGCCCAGCTCCGTGATCATCGTCGCGCTCGCCGCGGCATGGCTCGTCGTTCTCGTGCCCATGGTCGCGCGAAAGCGGCAGCAGGTGGCCCGCACGGCCGACTCCGCGCTCGCGGCCAGGGTCGTGCGCAGTGGACGCAACGAAGACCGGGAGGAATTCGCCATGTCCGACGAGCCAGGGAAGTCCCGGCCTTCGGTCGAGGACGACCTCGCGGAGCTCGAAGCCGAGCTCGAGCTCGAAGACGAACTCGACGAACCGGAGCCCGACCCCGAGCCGCTCCCGCAGCCGTCCCGCGCCGAGCGGGCGGAGCGGGCCGAACGCGCCGCGTACCGCCCTGGTCGCGGCGGCTTCGACCCCGAAGCGGCGGAGATCGCGGCGCGCGCGAAGTACAGCTTCCGGCAGCGCGTCGTCGTCATCCTGCTGGTGGTCGCGGTGGCCACGGCGGGCATCGCGGGCTTCCTCGTGCCGCTGGTCTGGTGGGGCCACGCGCTCGCCGACGTCGTGCTGGTCGGGTACCTCGTGTACCTGCGCCGGCAGGTGCGGATCGAGGAGGAGATCCGGCAGCGCCGGCTGGCCCGCTTCAACAGCACGCGGGCGCCTCGCCGTCCGTCGCCGCGGTCGTCGGCTCCCGCGGAGGATTCCTTCTCGGAGGCCGAAGAGCCGGTCGAGGACGTCGAGGACGTGGACGTCGTCGAGCCGGTCCGGCGCGAGGTGGTCGAGCGCCGTCCGTCGCCGACTTCGCGGGTCCGTCGCAGCGCGGTGGTCGTCGATCTGGACGACGAGGACCCGGCGTTCGAGGAGCTCGACGAGCCCGGGACCGGGCCTTATCGGCGGGCCGTCGGGGAGTGACCCCCCGTGTTCGGTGCTCGTAGGGCACTGCTACGCTCTACGAGCACGACCAAGGGGCTGTAGCGCAGTTGGTAGCGCGTCTCGTTCGCATCGAGAAGGTCAGGGGTTCGATTCCCCTCAGCTCCACTCGTTCGTAAGTGAGCCCTGTCCGCGGAAAGCGCGGACAGGGCTCACTTCGTTGTGTTCTGTGGGGGCCGAGCCCCCACGCCCCCGCCGGGGGCGCGCCCCCGGACCCCCGCGTGTGGTCCCGTTGACGTGTCAGTAGCCGTGTCAGTTCGGGGTCAGGTCGGTGTCAGGGCCTCGCTTCAGAGTTTCTTCCATGACCACTTCGGCGATCACCGCCTCCGGGCTCCGGAAGGCCTACCAAGACAAAGTCGTCCTCGAGGGGATCGATCTCGATGTCCCCGCGGGCAGCGTCTTCTCGCTCCTCGGGCCCAACGGGGCCGGGAAGACCACCACCGTCAACATCCTCACCACGCTCGCCCAAGCCGACGGCGGGACCGTGCGCGTCGCCGGGCATGACGTCGACTCCGATGCCAAAGCCGTCCGGAAGGCCATCGGGGTCACCGGGCAGTTCGCCGCCGTCGACGAGCTGCTCACCGGGCAGGAAAACCTGCAGCTCATGGTCGATCTCAGCCCCGTCAAGAACGGGAAGCGGGTCGTCGCGGACCTGCTCGAGCGCTTCGAACTGACCGAGTCCGCGCAGAAGCCCGCGTCCACCTACTCCGGGGGCATGCGGCGGAAGCTCGACCTCGCCATGACGCTCGTCGGGGATCCGCGGATCATCTTCCTCGACGAGCCCACCACCGGCCTCGACCCGCGCAGCCGGCGCACCATGTGGTCCATCGTCAAGGACCTCGTCGCCGACGGCGTCACCATCTTCCTCACCACCCAGTACCTCGACGAAGCCGACCAGCTCGCCGACAAGATCGCCGTGCTCGACCGGGGGCGGCTGGTTGCCCAGGGCACGCCCGACGAGCTCAAGCGCCAGATCCCCGGCACCCACGTCCGGCTCCGGTTCACGTCCGTTTCCGAGCTCGACGCGGCCGCGCGGGTCATCAGCGGCTCCACCCGCGACGACGAGTCGCTCACCCTGCGCGTTCCCGGCGACGGCGGCACGAAGTCGCTGCGCAACCTGCTCGACCGGCTCGACGAGTACGCCATCAGCGCCGAAGAGTTCTCCGTCCACACCCCCGACCTCGACGACGTTTTCCTCGCCCTGACCGGCCACGCCGTGTCCAACTCGGAGGTTCCCGCGAAATGAGCGCCCAGACCGTCATGCTGCGCCGCAACTTCAAGCACATCGCCCGGAACCCGACCTCGGTGTTCAACGCGGTCCTGATGCCGATCGTGATCATGCTGATGTTCGTCTACATGCTCGGGGACGCGTTCAGCGTCGGCGTGAACTACGTCGACTACGCGACGCCCGGCCTCATGCTGCTGGCCGTCTGCTACGGCCTCGGCGCGACCGCGACGTCGGTGAACTCCGACATGACCAAGGGCATCATCAACCGGTTCAAGGTCATGGACGTCTCGCGGGGCGCGGTGCTGACCGGGCACGTCGTCGCGAGCGTCCTGACGAACCTGGTCGCCATCGCCGCGCTCGTCGGGGTGGCCTTCGCGCTGGGTTTCCGTCCCCACGCGAGCTTCCTCGACTGGCTGGGCGTGCTCGGCGTGGTCGTGCTGCTGGCCTTCGCGGCCGGCTGGCTGACCGTCGCGTTGGGACTGTTCGCGAAGTCGCCGGAGACGGCGGGGCTCGCTTCCGTGCCGCTGGTCATGCTGCCGTTCTTCAGCAGCGCGATCGCTCCGGCGGACAAGATGGGGCCGGGCCTGCGGCAGTTCGCGGAGTACCAGCCCTTCACGCCGATCATCGAAACCGTGCGCGGGCTGCTCAACGGCACCCCGTCCACCGGGTACGCGATCACCGCCGTCGCCTGGTGCCTCGGCATCGCCCTCGCCGGCTATTTCTGGGCGCGGTCGTTGTTCAAGAAGCGAGCGTGACTTCGGCGAGTTCCCGCCAGTCCGCCCGTGCCCCTTCCGCAGCCGCCTCGGTGAACCCCTCGTCACCGAGGCGGCTTCGCGCGGCTTCCTCGATCCGGGCCAGGTCCGGCCGGGACCGGTCCGGCAGGCCGCGCACGCCGGCGCTCGCCGCCAGCAGCCGCGCGGCCTGCTCGTGCTGTTCGCGCCGCGACGCCAGATCCGCGATGCCGACGAGGACCTGCGCGAGCAGCGGCGGGTGGCCCACTTCGGCCGCTGCCGCGAAGGCCGCCGCACGGTGTTCGTGGGCTTCGGCGGGATCCTCGGTGAGGTAGCCGAGCAGGTCGTGGATCATCGCGCGGATCTGGGGCCGCTCGGCCGCGGTGCCCAGCATCGCCGTCGCGACGTCGAGCTGGCGGCGGGCCTGCGCGGAGTCGCCGCTCCAGCGGGCGAGCTCCGCCTTCGACAGGGCCAGTTCGGTCAGCGCCTCGGGCCAGGCGACCCGTGCCGCGTGCCGCTGCGCCTCCGCGAGGGCGGCCGCGCTCGCCTCTTCTTCCCCGGCAAGCCAGTACAGCTGGGCCTGCCGCGCCCGCATCCGCACGACGTCTTCGATGGCGCCGACCTCGGTGACGATCGCGGTCGCGGCTTCGTAGTGCTCGCACGCCCCGGCGAAGTCGCCGCGCATGGCGATGAGGTCGGCCAGCTCGGTCTGGGCGAACGAAGTGCCCCACCGCTCGCCGAGCGCGCGGAATTCGGCGAGGGCCTGCTCGATGTACGCGTCGGCGTCCTGCCCTTCCCGGCCGAGCTGGATCCGCATCTTGCCGAGCTGCAACCGGGCCAGCGCGCGGACCCACGGGTCTTCGTCGGTGGTCAGCGGTTCCCACGTGGCCGCGAACGCGTCCGGCGCCTGCACCATGCGCTCCAGCGCGGCGACGAGCGACACCGCCGGGTGCGGGTGCTCGAGGCGAGCGCAGATCTCGTGCACTTGGTGGATCCACTCGACCGCCTGGTTCTGGTCGCTTTCGCGGCCGGCGGTCAGGAACCCGGTGACGAACGCGTAGACCGTCGCGCGGGTTTCGTCGGCCACTTCGCCCGGCATGGCGGTGGCCGCCATCAGCAGTTCGCTGCCTTCGGACTTGTGCCCGGCGAGCCACCAGTACCAGCCGGCGCCCGCCGCGAGCCGCATCGCCCCGGCCGCCTCGCCCGCCGCCAGCGCACCGCGCATCGCGGCGGCGATGTTGTCGTGCTCGGCGTCGAGGGTGGCGAGCCACTTCAGCTGGTCGGTACGGCGCAGGTGCGGCTCCGCGGTTTCGGCGAACTCGGTGAAGTACGCGAGGTGCGCCTGCCGGGCGGCGTCGGTGTCGCCGGCTTCGGCGAGCCGCTGCTGCGCGTACTCCTTGATCGTGCCGAGCATCCGGTAGCGCGGCGCCTGGTCGCCTTCGGTGACCACCAGCGACTTCTCGGCCAGCGCGGTCAGGATCTCCTCGACGGCGTCGTTCCCGCAGACCCGCTCGGCCGCCTCCAGGCTCGCCCCGCCGGCGAACACCGAGAGCCGGGACAGGACGGCGCGCTCGTCGTCGGAAAGCAGTTCCCAGCTCCAGTCGATGACCGCGCGCAGCGTCCGGTGCCGTGGCAGCGCGGTGCGGCTGCCGCCGGTCAGCAGGCGGAACCGGTCGTCGAGCCGGTTGGCGAGCTGCTCGAGCGACATCGTGCGCAGCCGGGCCGCGGCGAGCTCGATGGCCAGCGGCATCCCGTCCAGCGCCCGGCAGACGCGGGCCAGTGTCGGGGCGTCGGCCACGAAGTCCTTGCGCACCGCGGCGGCCCGGTCCCGCAGCAGCCGGACGGCCGGGGCTTCCTCGATCTTCGCGGGGTCGGCGTCCTCGGCCGGCAGGACGAGCGGGGCGACCGGCCACAGCGCCTCACCGGTGATGCCGAGGGGTTCGCGGCTCGTCGCGAGGATGCGCAGCCGCCGGCACTCGCCGAGCAACCGGTGGGCGAAGGCCGCCGCAGACTCGATGACGTGCTCGCAGTTGTCCAAGACCAGCACCATGTCGCGGTCCTGCAACGCGGCGATGACCCGGTCGGTGGGTTCGGCCTCCGGCACGTCGCCGAGCAGGGCGTCACGCAGCTTGAGCGCGGCGAGCGTGGCCTGGGCCACGTCGCCTTCGGTCGGCGCGAGCTCCACCAGCCAGGCGCCGTCCGGGACGTCGCCGAGCAGCGTGCGCGCCGTCTCGGTGGCCAGCCGGGTCTTGCCCGAGCCGCCCGGTCCGACCAGCGTGGTGAGCCGGTGTTCGGTGACCAGCCCGCGGACGGCGGCGACGTCGTCGTCCTTGCCGACGTAGCTGGTCAGCTCGGCGCGGAGGTTCGTCTTGCGGGGCTCTTCGCGCCGGGTCAGCTCGCCGCGCAGCAGCGCGACGTGCAGCGCGGCCAGCTCCGGCGACGGGTCGACGCCCAGTTCGTCGGCCAGCGTCTCGCGCGTGCGCTCGTAGACGCGCAGGGCCTCGGTGTCCCGGCCGGTCGCCACCAGGCCGCGCATCAACGCGCCGACGAGTCGCTCCCGGGCCGGGTGGGCGGCCACCAGGTCGGTGAGCTCGGTGACGACGCCCTGGCCGAAGTCGGTTTCCGCGTCGAACCGGTCCTCGAGGGCGGCCAGCCGGAGCCCTTCGAGCCGGGTGACCGCGGCGTCGAACGCGGCGCTCTCGGTCAGGCCGACGTCCTGCATGGCCGCGCCGCGCCACAACGCCAGCGCCTCACGCAGCTGCCGGAGATCGCCGCCGGCCTGGGCGACGAGGCGTTCGAACCGCACGGCGTCGACGGCGTCGGGGTCCACCACGAGCCGGTAGCCGGCCGGGCGGCCCTCGACCGCGCCGTCGGGAAGCACTTTCCGCAGCCGGGAAACCAAGCGCTGCAACGCGTTCGCGGCGTCGGCCGGCGGCTGCTCGCCCCAGATCCAGTCGATGAGCGTCGCCTTCGGGACCACTCGCCCCGGGTCCAGCGCGAGGGCGATCAGCAGTCCGCGCAGGCGGGCGCCCGGTACGTCGGCCACGACGCCGTCGTCCGCGCGGACTTCGAAGGACCCCAGTATCCCGATGTGCACCCGGCCGATCATGCCACGCGCGCCGGTGGTGGCCGGGCCGTGTCAGCGCCGTGTCAGGCCGGGCGGCGAGGGTGGTCGGCACAACCACCACGAAAGGACCTCCGATGAGCGACATCCCGCAGGGTCTGCCGATGGAGCGCGACGCGGGCCCCTTCGACCCGCCCCGCGAGATCACCCGGCTGCGCTCGGTGCGCCCGGTCAGCCCGATGGTTTTCCCGGACGGCCACGAGGGCTGGCTCGTCACGGGCTACGAAGCGGTGCGCCAGATGATGGCCGACACGCGGTTCAGCTCGCGGCTGGACCTCGACGTCGTCCACGTGCCGTACGAGACGCCCGGCATGCCCGTCGCGACCGAGCCGTCCCCGCAGCTGCCGGGCATGTTCATCGCGATGGACCCGCCGGACCACGGCCGGCTGCGCAAGCGCCTGACCGGCGCGTTCACCGTCAAGCGGATGAAGGAGCTCGAGGAGCGCATCGCCGAGGTCGTCGAGCAGCAGCTGGACCACCTTTCCCGGTTGGCTCCGCCGGTCGACCTGGTGGCGGAGTTCGCGCTGCCGGTGCCGTCGCTGGTGATCTGCGAACTGCTCGGCGTCCCGTACGAGGACCGCGAGAGCTTTCAGACCAATTCGGCGCAGTTCATGGTCCGCGACCAGACGCTCGAGCAGAAGATGGGCGCGTACATCGCGCTGAACACGTACCTGACCGAATTGGTCACCCGCAAGCGTTCTGCGCCGACGGAGGACATCCTGTCCGACCTGGCCCGGCACGAGGACCTGACGATCGAGGAGCTGACCGGGGCCGCGTTCCTGCTGCTGATCGCCGGCCACGAGACGACGGCGAACATGCTGTCGCTGGGAACGTTCGCGCTGCTGGAACATCCGGCCGAGCTGGCAACGCTGCGCTCCGAGCCGGAGTTGATGCCGGGGGCGGTGGAGGAGCTGCTGCGGTACCTGTCCGTGGCGGACATCTTCTTCCGCTACGCGACGGAGGACCTTTCGCTTGGGGGTGAAACGATCCCGGCGGGGTCGACGGTCGTGGTGTCGCTGCTGGCCGCCAACCGGGACCCTTCGCGGTTCTCCGATCCGGACGTCCTCGACATCCGCCGCAATGCCCGGGGGTTGCTGTCGTTCGGGCATGGGGTGCACCAGTGCCTGGGGCAGCAGCTGGCGCGGATCGAGATGCGGGCCGGGTTCGAGGGGTTGCTGCGGCGGTTCCCGACATTGCGGCTGGCTGTCGGCGCGGAGGAGGTGCGGCTGCGGACCGACATGAACATCTACGGGGTGCACGAGCTGCCGGTCACCTGGTGAGTTCCGGCGGTGATACGCGAGAGGGGCACTTCTCGCGTGTCACGCCGGATCGCGGTACTGGTGCAGCAACTTGGTGAAGTTCTTCAGCTTCTCGATGGTGTCTTCGGACACCGGGTCCGGGTGGAAGTGCATGACACTGTTGCGGATGAGGCGGATCTCCTCCAACCGTGCGATGAAGACCTGGCGGTCCAGTGGCCAGTCCAACCTCTCCCACATGTCCGGGTTGCCGAGGATGCGCTGGTAGTCGCCGAACCCGAGCTCTTCGAACTTCTTGATGGTCCTGCTGCACAGCGGCTGGATGGTCGGGAGGTCGAACCTGCGGCTCAGGATCCACCGCAGTGTCTGGTCGAGTTCGCCGAGCTGGAAGTACGGCGTGGCCATCTCACCGTAGCGGTGGGCCACGTCCGCCGTCGTGACGATGCCCTTCACCTCCCGGCTCTCGTTCGTCACGAAGACGAATTCGCGTTGCTGCAGCGTGGGGAGCACGTCGAACAGATCGCGGTCGTACGTCACGACCTCGACATAGGGGTCGATCGCGTCGGAGACGCTCGCGTCGGACTTCTGGTGCATCGCCTCGGCGATCGAGCGCCAGGTCACGGCACCGCGCAAGGTGCGAGGCCCGTTCAGGACGGCGAGTTGCGAGTAGTCGTTGAGGAGCATCGTCGTGATGGCCTCTTCGAGCGAGCTGTGCGGCCCCACGGATCCGACGCCGTCGAGCGGAGACAGGTTTCCCACGGTGAGGCGGACGTTCAGATCGCTGCCGCCTTCGTCATCGGCTGACGGCTCTGCCGCTGTGGTCTCTTCCGGCTCGTCCCGCGGCGTGGTCAGCGTCACCACGGTGTCCAGGGTCACCGCGCGGAAGCTGGGGGAGGTGACCAACCCGTGGTTGGCCAGGTCTGCTTCGATCCGGCTGACCTGATCGCCGCGGTCGGTCACTCCCCACAGCGCCAGGAGGTCGCGGACGGAGATGCGTTCGGGGTTCCGATCGTCGGCGCGGCTACGCGCCTGCCTGAGACGTTCGTGGACGCGCTGACGAACCTGGTCATCGTTCTGCTGGTGTGCGGCGGTCGAGATCGCCCGGTCGAGGAGTTCTTGGCGCACGGCGTCCAGCAAGCGGTCCTGGTCGACCACCACCCACGCCCGCCAGCCGTCGACCGCCCGCATCCCGGCTGCCACCATGGCCGCTCGCGAAGGGGAACGGAACTCTTCACCGCCGGGCTCCAGCCGGATCCGGCCCTTGGCGGTCACCGTCGCGTCGTAAACCACCCCGATCCGGTTGCGCTTGAACCGAAGTCTTGCCCCCGCTTCAAGCAGGCCGGCCTCGAGGAGATCGGCAACCATCACGCGGCGGCCGCCGATGAGGTACATCGAGCGGCCGGACTCGTCGTTCGGCATCGCCGTCGCCTGACCGGTCACCGGCGTCACCAGTTCCGGAGGCCGGCGAACTTGCGCCGCGCGCCGATCGCCTGCTTGAGCACCCTCTTCTCGAGCTCCGGCTGACTCAGCCGGCTCACGCGCGTCAGCTGGAGCTCGGCGGCGACCGCCAGCAAGGTTTCCCGGTCGAGACGCTGTTCGTGCAGGTAGGCGGCGCCCTGTGCCTCGCTGTCGAGGTCACGCAAGTGCGCGGCGACGTCGGCGACGTCGACGTCCGGCCTCGTCACGTGAGCGGGCGAATCCGGGCTGTCGCCCGGCGGAGCGGGCGGCGGCGCCGACGTGCTCGCCTCGGTCCGGTTCGGCCCGTGGCTCGCCAGTACCGCGATGAGCTTGGCGCGGGTGAGGCCGCTGTAGCCGCGCAGTCCCATCGACCTCGCCACGTCCCGCAGTGCCTTGACCGGCAGCTTGGCGGAGTTCAGGTACCGCAGCCGCTCGCCTTCGGACGGCAGCGTCGAAAGATCCTGTGCCACCTGCCACGGACCTGCCGAGCTCGCCGGGAGCCGGACGGGTCGAGCCGTGTCGGCGCCGGCAACGGCCAGCCGCGCCGAACCGCTGGCGATGGCCTGCAGGGTCGCCTCGTCCTGCTGTTCCAGGAATTCGAACAACCGAGCCTGCAGGGCCACGAAACTCTTCAGGTCGCTCACCGGTTCTCACCCGGCTTCACGCCGAGCGCGCCCAGGACCTCGTCGGCCAGCTGGTCGAATTCCCGGACCACCTCGTCGCGCCGGGTGGTCCGCAGCATCGCCGGCACACCGCTCTCGCCCGCGTTCCCGAAGTGGCTGGGGCTGTTGCGGATCTTGCTCTCCAGTACGGGCACCTGCGAGTTCAGGCGCACTTCCTCGATGTAGTTGTGCTGGGCCAGGACGACCTGCTGCGAATAGATCTGCACCATCGTGAAGACGACTCCCAGGACGCCGGGATCGATCGGCCGGTGACTCCGGTCGCCGCCCTTGTGGTGGACGTAGTCGTTGAACTGCTCTACCAGCGCCCTCAAGTTGCCGACCAGGTAGTCGAGTCCCAGCGTCGACAGGTAGTCGGCTTTGGCGGGCACGAGGATCTGCTCGCTGGCGACGATCGCGGTCTTCGTGACGAGCCCGAAGTTCGGGGCGCAGTCGATGAGGACCAGGTCGTACCCGGCGAACCGGTCGTCCCCGAGTGCGCGTCGCAGGCAACCGTGCAGGTCGAGGAACTTCCGCTTGGAACCTTCGAGCGTGGTGGCTCCGCCCAGCCGGGCGGCGAGTTCCAGGTCGATGTCGATGAGGCCGAGGTGCGAAGAGATCAGGTCGACGCACCCGCCGGTGCCGCCGAGGACCGCGTTGATCCGCTCCGGCGTGACGACGAGGTCGGTGAGGGACGTGTCCCGTCCGGGCAGTTCGTCTTCGTACCACCGCTTGATCGTGCGGCCGGTGTCTTTGAGCTGGTGGTGCCACTCGTCGATCGAGTAGAACGAGAAGGTCAGGTTGGTCTGCGGGTCGAGGTCGATGAGGAGCACGCGCAGACCGCGGCTCGCGGCGACCGCGCCGAGGTTCGCGGTGAGCGTCGTCTTGCCCACGCCGCCCTTGTAGTTCATGACCGCCACGACCCGCATACGCTTCTCCCCGGTGGTCTCGTGCTCGACGGACCGATTGTCGTGGCCGGGTGTCTGCGTCGACGAGAGACGAATGCGCACTGTCCACGAGATGTCAACAATTTGGCAACTCAGGTGCGGGCGCGCATCCACAGGACGACGTCCAGGCAGCGCAGCAAGCTGGTGCCGGGTCGCGCTCGTCCGATCTGCCGTTACGGCAGGGTTTTAAGCCAGTTTCCCACCACTCCGAAGTACCGCGGCGCGTTCTGCGCGTAGTTGATCGCGTGGCCGTAGCCGTTCAGGATGTACGTCTGCAGCTGTGAAGTACCGAAGTACGGCGCTTCGGAGGCCCGCAACGCCTGCGGTGACGAACAGTCGCTGCCCAGCAGCCCGCAGAAGTTCGGGTCGTCGCCGACCACCAGCAGGACCGGGGCCGTGATCTGCTGGGACGCCGGGATGACCACCGTGGTCAAGGTCAGGCTGTCCACCGCTTCGGTCGCCGCGAAGACGTCCTTTGTGGACTCGTCGTAGGCGAGCGCGCCGTCGTCGAGGGGACCCGGCGTGTGGAAGGCCGCGTAGCGGGTGCCCGGGTCGGTCGTCAGGTAGCCCGCGTCGCGGCCGGGCGTCGCCGGGTCCAGCGGGGCCGGGTGCATCTGGGCCAGCGTGGGGATCACCGAAACCAGGTTCATCCGGTGCGTCATCCCGGTGACGAGCACGCCGTCGACGTCGCGGTAGCGGCCGGCCTCGATCATCGCCATCGCCGAGCCGATCGAGTGGCCGCCGATGACCACCTTCGCGAACCGGGGGCGGACCGCCTGGACCACCTGGTGCGCCGCCGTCGCCTGGACGGACGCGCTCAGCAGCGTGCTCAGCGGCTTCGAGCTCAGCCCGGTGCCGAGGCGGTCGAGCGCGAGCGTCGCGATTCCAGCCCCGTTCACCGCGAGGCGGAACGAGCGGATCTCCGGGGTGTAGCCGATGTCCCAATAGGACGCGTTGTACGTGCCGCCGGGGATCAGGACCACCACCGTCGTCGCCCCGGGCGGGCCGCACAGGCGCCCGTGCATCGTTTGCGGGAGGAGCGCCACCGTGACCGGGACGTACAGGTCTTCGCACGTCGCCGCGTAGGCCGGCGCGGGCACGAACAGCGAGGCCGCGAACAGCACGAAGACAGCGCAAATTCGGCGTAACACGGGGAAAGACCTCCAGCTAGCGACGGGGGACAGCCGTCATCGGCAGGCTGTCCGGGTAGGCGGCGGAGGTGAACTTCACGCGCACCGGCCGGCCCGGGAGCGGGACCAGCCGCCAGCGCGCGGCCACCGTGGCCACCGTGATGACGATTTCGTTCTGGGCGAAGCGGTTCCCGATGCACTGCCGCCCGCCGGCGCCGAACGGGATGAACGCCCCCTTGGGCAGCCGCGCCGCTCGCTCCGGCTCCCAGCGGCCGGGATCGAACCGGTCCGGGTCGGGGAACGACGCGGGGTCGTGGTGCAGGGCGTGCGGGCTGACGATCACCTCGGCGCCTCCTGGGATCCGCGTGCCGCCGAGGTCGACCTCTTCGAGCGTCCGGCGCATCAGCATCCACAGCGGGTAGCAGCGCAGGACTTCGTCCACCACCTGCCGGACGTAGGTCAGCCGCGGCAGGTCGTCGACGGTGACCGGACGGCCGTCCAGCACCTCGTCGACCTCGGCGTGCACCCGGGCTTCGACGTCCGGGTGCTTGCCGAGCTCGTGGAACGTCCACGACAGCGCGAGCGCGGTCGTCTCGATGCCGGCGGTGAGCAGGGTGAGCACCTCGTCGCGGGCCTGCTCGTCGGTCATGCCGGCCAGCAGGAGCGTCGACAGCAGGTCGCCGTGGTCCACGCTTTCGGTGCGCCAGTCGCGGATCACGTCGACGACGATTTCCCGCATCCGCTCGATCGCTTCGTCGAACCGCCGGTTGCCGGGCACCGGCAGGTTTTCGACGAACTTCGGCGACAACGCGCGAATCATTCCCTGCTGGATGATCAGGTAAATGGACCGCCGGGCTTCGTCGACCGCCTGTTTCCCGATTTCCGTGTGGAACAGGGCCTCACCGACGATCGTCACCGCGAGCTGCTGCAGATCTTCGTCGAGCGGACGCACTTCGCCCGGCCGCCACGAGTCGCTCAGTTCGGCCGCGGCGCGCTGCATCGTCTCCGCGTACACGGCCAGGCGGTCGCGGTGGAACGCCGGCTGCATCAGCCGCCGCTGCCGGAGGTGGAAGTCGCCGTTCGAGAGCACCAGGCCGTTTCCGACGAACGGCTTGAACTTGTCGAACATGACGCCCTTGCGGAACTTCGGGCCCGCCGTGACCAGCACTTCATGGGCCAGCCGTGGGCTGGTGACGAAGTAGGCGGGCATCGGGCCGAGGTGGAGTTTGACGATTTCTCCGTGTTCGTGCAGGGAATCGGTGAATGCGAAGCGTCGCCGCAGCAGTGCCGGGGTGTGCCCGAGAAAAGGCCACCGGCCCGGGGCTTCCGGCACGGTCATGCGGGCTCCTCGTTACGCCATTGTGTGGATTTCCCAAGGAGACGGCCTACGGTAGGCGCGTCCGGCCGAACGGGACAGTGCCCGATCGGGTGGTGTGCCCTCACGCGGATGGCGCAGTCACCGGTCGTTCGGGAATCGCTAAGCTCTTTCCGGTCCGACGCGGCTGAGAAGGTGTTTCTCGTGACACGATCACCGGAATGGGTTCCACCGGGTGTCGATATCTCCGTGCCCAGCATGGCGCGCACTTACGACTTCATGCTCGGCGGCGGCCACAACTTCGCCGTCGATCGCGCGGTCGGCGCGCAGATCGAGCGCGCGATGCCCGGCCTGCGCGACGCCGCGCGCGTGAACCGCGCGTTTCTCGGGCGCGCGGTGCGGTTCATGACGGCCAACGGGATCCGCCAGTTCCTCGACATCGGTTCGGGGATTCCGACGGTGGCGAACGTCCACGAAGTCGCGCAGGCGCAGGACCCGGACTGCCGCGTGGTGTACGTCGACCGCGATCCGGTGGCGGTCGCGCACAGCGAGCTCCTGCTGACGGGGAACGATCGCGCCGCTATCGTGCAGGCCGACATGCGGGATCCGGAGAAGATCCTCGAATCGCCGCAGGTGCGCGGGCTGCTCGATCTCGAAAAGCCGATCGGGCTGCTGATGCTGTTGATGTTGCACTGGGTCCCGGACGAATCCGGGCCGCTCGAACTCGTCGGCCGGTACGGTTCGGCGCTCGCGCCGGGCAGTTTCCTCGCGATCACCCACGTCACCGGCGACCACCAGGGCGAAAACCTCGAAGAAGCGACGGACGTGATCAAAGAAAGCCGCAGCCCCGACCAAGTGACGTTGCGGACGCACGCCCAGGTGGCCACCCTTTTCACCGGTTTCGAAATCGTCGAACCGGGCCTGGTCGGCTGCGGCGAATGGCGGCCGTCCGGGCCGGCGGACATCTCCGCGGCGGCCGAGATGAACATGCTGGTCTACGCCGGCATCGGCCGAAAGAGCTGAACGGGCGCCGCACATGCCGATGATCGAACAACGACCGGAACGACCGGCGGGGCCCGACCCGGAACGCGCGCGGACCGTCCTCGCCCGCAAATGGGCTTACCTGCTCAGCGGCGTCACCGTCGTTTCGCTGAGCCGTGAGCTCCTCGACGAGGAACTGCGCGGAATGCTGGACACGCTCGTCGAGTCCCTCCTGGGCTCGCCCGCGGACACCGCGCCCGCCGAACGGATCGGCGCGCGGCTGGTGGGGCTCGGCTACGTCGGCGAACCCGGGCTGCGGTGCACGCTCGACGTCCTCGGGAAGGGCCTGCCGTCGCTGCCGGAGCTGCGGCCGGCGGACCGCTTCGTCGAGCGGATCGTGGTGGCCCTGGGCGCGCTCTCCTGCGGATTCCTGCTCGCGCACGAGCGAAGCGTGCTGGACCAGCAGGAGATCATGCACCTGTCGCTGCTCAAGGCGGTGCGGGACGCGCAGTGGAACCTGAAGCAGAGCGAGGCGCGTTTCGACGAGGTCGTGACGTCGTCCGCGAGCGGCATCGCGCTGGTCGCCCTCGACGGCCGGATCGTGCGCGCGAACGCCGCGCTGGCCGAGATGCTCGGCCACCCGGCGGGCGTATTGACCGGGACGCAGCTGGCCGACCACGTGCACCCGGAGACCGTCGACGTCCTCCGCGAGGCGATGACCGAGCTCGTCGGCGGCGGCAAGGAGCGGATCCGGCAGTCCCAGAGGCTGCTGCGCAAGGACGGCGACGTCGCCCGCATCTCGCTCACCGCGTCGCTGCTGCGCGACGCCGAAGACCAGCCCGGCCACTTCGTCGTCGTGGTCGAGGACGGCACCGAGCTGATGCTGCTGCAGGGCGAGCTGAGCCGCCAGGCCCTGCACGACGTGCTGACCGGGCTGCCGAACCGCCAGTACTTCGGCACCCACCTCGAAGCCGCGCTGCGGCGCGCCGACCCGGAGTACGGGGTCACGCTGCTCCACGTCGACCTCGACGCGTTCGGCATGGTCTGCAACAGCCTCGGCCGCCGCGTCGGCGAGCAGCTGCTGGTGCACTTCGCCCAGCGGCTGAAGTCCGTGATGGCCCGCGAAAAGGCGATGATCGCGCGGTTCCACGCCGACGAGTTCGGCATCCTGGTCGAGAACTCCGCGTCGACGCCGGACATCGACGCCACCGTCCGCGCGATCAACGACGAGCTCGCCGAGCCGTTCTTCGTCGACGGGCACGGCCTCGCGCTGTCGGCCAGCGCGGGCGTGGTCCACCGGCCCGCCAAGACCATCGACCCGGCGGAGCTGCTGCGCGCGGCCGATCAGACGCTGCGGCGCGCCAAGGTGCGGCGGCGCGGCCAGTGGAAGATGTTCGACCGCGACGCCGACGCCGAAGACCGGCGGACGCAGGCACTGGCCGTGGGCATGGCCGGTGCGTGGGAGAACGGCGAGATCGCCGTGCGCTACCGCCCGCTCGCGCGGCTGGCCGACGGCGAGGTCGCCGGATATGAGGCCCGGCTGCACTGGGACCGGCCGGGCGCCGCGGTGCTCCAGCACGAACGCTGCGCGGAGCTCGCCGAGTCGACCGGGCTGGTGTTGCCGCTCGGGGACTGGCTGCTGCGCGCGGCGGCCCGGCAGGGCGAATGGTGGCGCCAGCGCGCGGGCTCCCGGCTGCCCATGGTCGCCGGGCTGACCGGCCACCAGGTGTCGGACGAAGCGCTCGGCACCCGCGTGACGCGGTTGCTTTCGGACACCGGCCTGCCGCCGGAGCAGCTGATGCTCGGCGTCCCGGTCGGCGCGCTCAAGGTGTCCGGTGTCCTCGACAACGTCACCGCGCTCGCCGCCCTCGGCGTGTCCGTCATGCTCGACGAGTTCGGGCTCGGCCCGGACGACCTGCGCGCGGTCGAGGACCTGCCGGTCGGCATCGTCCGCGTCGACCGCCGGCTCGCGGAGTGGCAGGCGTGGTCGGATTCGACGTTCCTGGGCGCGCTGGTCCCGCTGGTCCGCCAGGTCGGTGCCACGCTGGTCGTCGACGGCATCCACACCGAGGACCAAGCGGACTGGTGGGGCGCGGCCGGCGCGGAGCTGGGCACGGGCGACTACTTCGGGATGGCGAGGGCGCCGGGCGAACTGGCCTTCGTTTGAGCGGGACGGCGTGTCAGGCCGACCGCGATCAGCACGACGACCATGCCGCCGAGCACGCGCGGGGACAGCGGTTCGCCGAGGAAGAGCGCGCCCAAGGCGATCGAGACGACCGGGAGCAGGTAGCCGACCGTCGCGGCCGCCGTGGGGCCTTCCTCGGTGAGGACCTGGTAGTTGAGGTAGAAGGTGACGCCGGTCCCGAACACGCCGAGGACCACCACCGCCAGCAGCGCGGTCAGGTTCGGGTGCGGGGCCGCGCCCGACACCGGCAGCGCCAAGGTGGTCAACGCGGTCGCCGTCGTCAACTGGGCGGCCGAGACCGCGAGCGGCGCCCCGCCGGGCGGCAGTTTCCGGGCCATGTAGGCGAACGCGATCGCGTAGCTCAGGCCGGCGCCGAGCAGCGCGAGCGCGCCCGTGCTCAGCAGCCCGGACTGCTCCCAGGGCGCGAAGATCACCAGCACGCCGGCGAACCCGAGGGCCAGCCCGAGCAGCCGCACCGGGCCGAGGCGGCGGTCCGTGCCGAGCAGGACGCCGATCAGCAGCGACCACAACGGCGTCGTCGCGTTCATCACGCCCGCGACACCGGAGTCCACCGTGCGTTCCCCGATGCCGAAGAGCGCGAAGGGCAGGGCGTTGCAGAAGAACGCGGCGACGACCAGCCGCCCCCACGTCCGGCGGTCACGCGGAAGCCGCTGGCCGGCCGCGAAGGCCAGGACCAGCAGCGTCAGTGCACCGAGGGCGCAGCGGATCAGCGTGAGGTGGACGGGGCTCAGCCCGGTCAGGGCCAGCTTGATCCAGAGGAATCCCGAGCCCCACAGCAGGGCCAGCACGGCTATGCGCATCACGTGATCCACGGTGCCGTGGCGGACCTGTCAGGACAAGTGAAGAGTTCTGGACCGATCCTTAAGGGTTGCTACAGCTTTGGGTCGCCAGAGCCGGTCGCCGAACAGTGCCAGGGCCGCCGGGAGCAGCACGCCGCGCACGAGCGTCGCGTCGAGGAGGATCGCGAACGCCATCCCGAGCCCGAGCATCTTGTACTCGATCGCCGCCAGGCTCAGGAAGATGCTGAAGACGCCGGTCATGATCAGCGCGGCGCTCGTCACCACGCCGGAACTGCGCGCGGTGCCCTCCACGATCGCCTCCCGCGCCGAACCGCCCGCCTGCCGTCGTTCGCGGATCCGGCTGAGGATGAAGACGTGGTAGTCGGTGCTCAGCCCGAACAGCAGCACGAACAGGAACATCGGCAGCCAGCCGAGTACCCCGCCGTACGGCGTGAAACCCAGTAGTGGCGCGAGAAAGCCGTTCTGGAACACGAGCGTGAGCACGCCGTACGCCGCGCCGACCGACAGCAGGTTGAGCAGGATCGACACCGCGGGCACCGCGACCGACCGGAACACCACGAGCAGCAGCGCGAACGCGAGCAGCAGGATGAACCCGAAGACGTACGGCGCCCGCGCGAGCACTTGCGCGGTGAAGTCGTGCGCTTCGGCCGTCCGGCCCGCCACCGCGTAGCCGACGCCGTCCAGCCGCCCGATCGCTTGGGGCAGCAGGGTTTCCCGCAATATCGTGAGCGTGCGGCTCGCGGCTTCGTCGTTGCCGGTGCCGCCGAGCGGGATCCGGACGACGAGCGCCTGGTCCACCGGGACGACCACGGCCGGTTTCGGTGTGCTCGCCGTGAGTTCGCCGATGGCTCGGCGGAGCGCGGGTGTGTCGACCGGGCCGCCGTTCTCGTTCCAGAGGACGACGTGCGCGGGCATCGTCACGCCGGGAAACGCTTCCTGGACGCGCGCGGCCGCGTCGATCACCGGGATGCTGCGTGGCAGGCTTTCGGTCGGTGCGGGGTCCTGCAGCCGGATTCCCAGTGCGGGCAACGTGAGCAGAACCAGGAGCGCGGTCGCGACCCCGCTCCAGAGCGCGGGCCGGCGGGTGACGACGCCGGCCACCGCCGCCCAGAACCGCGAGCGCGTGCCGCGGTCGCCGAGCCGCGGGATCCGGCCGCGGTCGACGCGGTGCCCGAGCAGCGAGAGCGTCGCGGGCAGCACCGTCACCGCGGCCAGGACGGCCAGTCCGACGACCAGGACCGTGCTCACCGTCAGCCCGCGGAGGTTGTCGAGGCCGGTGAACAGCAGGCCGGTCACGCACAGCACGACCGTCAGCCCCGACACGACGATCACGTGCCCGGACGTTCGGGCGGCGATCCGGATCGACTCCTCCACGCCGTGGGCGCGCTCTTCCCGCGCCCGGCGCAGGAAGAACAGCGAATAGTCGACGCCGACCGCCATGCCGATGAGGAGCGTCATCGCGGAAGTGGCGCTGTTGACCGGGATCCAGTTGTCCACAAGGGACAGGAAGCCGAACGCGGCGGCTACCGTCGTGCCCGCGAGCAGCACCGGGATCGCGGCCGCGACCAGCGAGCCGAACACGACCAGCAGGATCAGCGCGGTCAGCGGGAGCGACCGGGTCTCGGACCGCTTGATGTCCTCCTTGATGCTCTGGTCGACCGCGCCGGACACGCTGAGGTCGCCGGCCTGGGCCAGATGGGCGTCCGGGTGCCGCGCGGCGACGGCCCGGACGGCGGCGGTCGCCGTCGCGAGGTGGTCCCGGACTTCCGTGCCGGTGCCGAGGATCCGGAAGGTGACCAGGCCGGACCGGCCGTCGGCGGAGACCTGGGCCGGGTCGTCGAGCGGGGACCGGATGTCGGCGGCACCGGCCGTCCGCAAGCTCGCCACCAGGTCGGCGACGGCCGGAGAGTCACGGGGGACGAGGACGTTTTCCCAGAACGGTTCGCGGGTGGCTTGGCGGTCGAGGACGGCTTGGCCGATTCCGGCGTTCCCGGCGGGACTCGAGCGCGCGTCTGTGCCGGGCACGAAGGTGCCGATGGCCCAGGCGAAAATGACGAGCGCCAGCCAGCCGAGGATCGCGGCGGCGCGGTGGCGCAACGACCAGTTCGTGACGCGTTCGACCACGGGGGGTTTCGCGGGCAGCATGAACTAAAGTCCTTCCGTGAAGGAGTGATCCGATGAGAGCTCGTCCCTCGGGCGAGTGGGTGCTTCTTCCTCCTGGGCCGCCGAGTTGCCGCTCGGCGGTCCAGGGCCTCAGCTCAGTCGACCTCCTTGAGCACGTGTTCGATGGACCGCAGCCGGTCCTGGACGTCCTTCAGCTGCCGCTCGGTTTCCTCCTGCGTCCGGACGGCTTTTTCGGCCAAGCTCCGGTATTCGCTTTCGCGGGCGAGCGCGGCCTTGGCGCGCCAGGTCGAGGCCAGCTGCACGATCGCGATCGACAGCACGACGGTGATCAGGACGAAGACCCCGGTCACGCCGATGATCTCCTGCCACTGGTGCCAGTTCATGTCCGTCCCTCCTCGCCGTCCCCCTGGACGGACTCCGGTGTGGTCAGCGTCGGCACGGCGGCCGCGATCGTCTCCGGCGTCAGCTCGACGGAGAACGGGGTGAGCTCGTAGAACCGCAGCGTCTTGCCGTCTTCGCCGACCTCGAAGCTCGCCTCGACCAGGCCGGCGGCTTCGAGCTTGCGCAGGTGCACCTGCAGCAGCGCGCGGCTGATCCGCAGCTCGCGCGCGAGCTTGCTGACGTAGGTGCGCTCGGCGCGCAGGGCGGCGATGATCCGCAGCCGGTGCGGGTTGCCGAGGGCACCCAGCTGCCGCAGGAGCTCGTCGCCCGTGGTCCACATGCCAACAAAAGTTAGCAGGTGGCTTCGCGGGGAGCTATCGGGGTGATCCTCGATTTCACATCGGGTGGTCCATCCAGACGTTCGGCTCGACGTACGTCGCCGTGTCGTAGGCGGTCGACGCGTAGACCGGGGCGATGCCGCCCGGAATGAAGTTCTCGCCGTCCTCAAGCTTCACGCCGGTCCACGCGCGCCAGTCGGCGAGGGAACCGGACAGCGTCACCGCGAACGGGCACACCTTCACGACTCGCGCGCCGAGACGCTCGTGGGTGCGCAGCCAGCGGTCCGCGAGCAGGCCGTCCTCGCGGCGGCGGGCGGCGTACTCCGGCATCGGGACCGCCGGCTCGGCCTCCTTGCCGATCGGGCGGACCGACACGATCAGCTTGCGCAGCCCCGTTTCCGCGGCTCGCGCCTTCAGCGCTTTGAGCATCGGCGCGGCCAGCCCGCGGCCACGCAGGTGCGGCGCGATGACGACTTCCAGCGCGCACAACGCGGTGGGCTCGCGGCCGTCCATGACGTCCTGGGCGGCCCACTCGATTGCCTGGTCCCAGCCGTGGTCCGGGAGTTCGGCGCGGTCTGCCGCCGGGAACGCGAGCGGGACCGACAACGCGCGTGCCATCGGGACGCCGTCGTCGTCGAGGGCGATCAGGAAGTAGCTCGCCCAGTGGCGCAGGAACCGCTCGCCGGTGATCATCCGGCCGCTGGCGCCCTGGTAGATGAACTGGCCGCCGACGTCGCCGAGAGCGAGCGCGGCGTCGAGCAGGTCAGGGCGGGAGGCAAGATCGACAACGCGCATGCGCCCAGTGAAGCGAAAAGATCACCCAGCGGACACCGGCATCCGGGCGACGCGGGGCCGCGCTTAGGTCTTGAATGAGTCATTCAAGACCCCGGAGGTCCTGAATGACTCATTCAAGACCTCCGGGCCGGCTCAGCGCAGGGCCTTGAGCCGGCGGGTGAGCGCCGACGGGTCGAGGTTGGCGCGCGTGCCGGCGTCGTGGCCGTCGAGGTAGCCGCTGCCGGACAGCCGGCGGGGTGCGGCCGAACGCAGGTCGCCGTACTCGGCGTCGAACGCGTGCTGCACCATCTGCGCGCGGTCGCGGACCACCAGCTCGGCCGACTTCCCGCCGCCGGTCGCCGCGGTGCGGACCGCTTCCTGCTCGGCCTCGGACAGCCGCTCGTGCACCGCGCGGGCGAAGCCGTGCAGCCAGGTGCGCCGGTAGGCGGCGAGCGACTCGCCGGGGAAGAAGCCGTCCGGCCGGACGCGCGTCAGCTGCGTGCTGGCCTGCAGCAGCAGGCTGGTGAACAGCAGTTCGACCCGGCCGAGGTCCGAGCGGTAGCCGAAGACCGTGACGCTGTCGACCTTCTGGCCGAACCGGTGCAGCAGCGTCCGGCAGCGCAGCGGGTAGGCGACCGAGGTCAGCAGGCTCGCCTTGTCGCGGCTGTAGGGGTCGTTCATCGGGATCTTCAGCGTGCCGATGTCGTCGGAGCTCGCCCCGGACGCGGCGAGCATCGCCTGGTCGATCCCGTACCGCGCGACCAGCTCGGCGGCCTTCTTGTTGTAGGCCTCGGCCTCCGCCTCGGTGACCGCCGGGTCCTCGGCCTTCGCCAGCAGCTTCCGGATGCGCTCGAGCTGCGGGTCTGACTCGGTCATGGAGGGCAGGGTATTCGATCAGGTGTTCGGACGCGTGCAAGGGGGTCGGCGTGTCCTGGACACTGGACGGACGACCGAAGGGGGAACGGTGGATCTGGAAATCGCGCGGTTCGACCCGGCGGTGGCCGACCTCGCCCGCTGCCACGACCTGCTGGTGGCGAGCCACCTCGCCGACCGGCCCGGCGAACCCCCGCTGCCGCTGGCGGAACTGGCGGGGCGGTGGACGCGGTCCCTGCCGGGCATGGGCTCGGCCGAGCGCTGGCTGGGCTTCCGCGGCGGCGACCTCGTCGCGCTCGCCCAAGTGCACTTCCTCGACGCCGAGAACAGCGCGATCGGGTTGACGCACGTCGTCGTGCACCCGGCCGCCCGGCGGGCCGGGATCGGCGGCGCGATGCTGCGCACGGTCCTGCCCGTCCTGCGGGAGCGGGGCCGGCGGGTCGTCGAGGGCTGGGAGGTCGTCGCCGGCACCGCGGGCGAGCCGTGGGCCGCGGCGATGGGCTTCCGGCCGGTGCGCACGATCGTGCGGCAGGCGCTGGTGACCGCCGAGGCCGACCGGTCGCGCTGGGACGTCCCGGTCCCGGCGGGCTACCGGCTGCTGCGGTGGGCCGGTGCCGCGCCGGACGCCGTGCTCGAGTCCTACGCCGCCGCGCGGGGTGCGATCCACGACGCCCCGCTGGGAGAGTCGGGCTACCGCTGGCCGCAGTGGTCGCCCGCGCGGGTGCGGGCCGCCGAGGCCGAGGCGCGGGAGCAGGGTCTCGAGCAGCGGATCGTGGCCGCGGTCCACGAGCGCACCGGAGACGTCGCCGCTTTCACCGAGGTCTGCGTGCACCCGCGCCGCCCGGACTGGGGATACCAGCGCGACACCGCCGTGGTGGCCGCGCACCGGGGTCGGGGTCTCGGCCGGTGCATCAAGGCGCACATGGTGCGGTGGCTGCTCGCCGAACGTCCCGCCGTCGCCCGGATCAGCACCACCACCGGCGCCGACAACGCGCACATGATCCGCGTCAACGAGGAGATCGGCTATACGACGCTGCCGGCCATGATCGCCGTGCAGCGGGAGCTCACCCCAAGTACGCGTCCAGCGTGACGGCCAGCGCCGACTCCGGGGACGGCGCGAAGCTCGCTCCCGCCAGCCCACCCCACAGCCACAGCTGCGCCAAGCCGTGCAGCGCCGCCCACAACGACGCCGCGACCAGCCGCAGATCGGCGCCGGAGCGCGCGAGCGGGGTCGGGACCGCCGCCACCAGTACCGCGAACGTGTCGAACACCGCGCTCGCCGCCGCCGACAGTGCCGGGTCGTCCGCGTCCACCAGGTCCCGGCGGAACATCAGCTCGAACATCGCCGGGTTGGCCAGCGCGAAGTCGAGGTAGCTGTGGCACGCGGCGGTCAGCCGCTCTCGCGGCGAGTTCCCCGGCAGCGTGTCGCGGCGGGCGAGCAGATCGGCGTACCCGCGCGTCGCCACCGCGGACAGCAGTTCGGCGCGGCCGGAGAAGTGCCGCAGCGGCGCGCCGTGCGAAACGCCGGCCGCCTTGGCGATCCCGCGCAGCGTCACCGCCTCGACGCCGCCGTCCACCAGCAGCTCGGACGCGGTGTCGATCAGGCGTTGCCGGGTGCCCATGCCTCGTCCCGGGTCATGGGGAGCAGGTCCGGGCGCTTCGGGAAGAACCCGTCGCCGGGCTGGCGGCCGATCATCCGGTTGCGCGTGCGCGTCACCGCGACCGGCAGGACCTCGCGCAGCAGCCAGTGCACGTCGGCGCGCCAGCCGCCGGGTGCCGCGACGCCGGGCAGGGGTTCGAGCCACGCGGGGTCGTGGCTGACGCCGAGCAGGCCCAGGACGTACGCGGCGAGCCGGCGGTGGCCGTGCGCGGACAGGTGCAGCCGGTCGGCGCCGAAGTACCGCGAGTCGGTGACGGCCTGGTCGGGCCACAGGTCGATCAGCAGCGCGCCGTAGCTGACGGCGGCCTCGCGGATGGCCTCGTTGAGCGCGACGATCCGCGGCCGCATCCGGCGCCCGAGCGGCATCCGGTGCGAGACGTCGCTGAGGGTGAACGTCACGACGACGGGCGAGATCTCCGTGCACGCGCGGACGGCGGCGTCGACCCGCCGGGCGACGGTCCGCGCGTCCCACCCGCGGCTCATGACGTCGTTGCCGCCGCCGAAGAGGGCGACGAGGTCGGGTGCCAGCCGCGTCGCCGCCGGGACCTGCTCGGGGACGATCTGGTCGAGCCGCCGGCCGCGCACGGCCAGGTTGGCGTAGCGGAAGCCGGGCTCGTCCTGGGCGAGGCGGGCGGCGACGAAGTCGGCCCAGCCCCGGTAGGCGCGCCGGTCCGGGTACGGGTCGTCGAGTCCTTCGGCGCAGCTGTCGCCGAGGACGACGAAACGGTGGTAGCTCATTCCGATCTCCGTAACCCGTGGTTCACCTTGTAGACACTGTCTATCAAACTTCTGTAGACGGTGTCTACTTCGGTCGTCACAATCAGGGGCCCCGCTTCGTCGAGCGGGTATGACACACGAATCGGAAGTCACCCGGCACCTCGGCAAGATCATCGAAGGGCTGCGGGCCAAGGACCTCGACGCGCTGCGGGGGCTCTACGCCCCGGACGTCGTGTCCTTCGACGTCGAGCCGCCGCTGCAGCACGTCGGAGTGGACGCGAAGCTGAAGAACTGGGCGAAGGTGTTCGCCATTTTCGAAACGGTCGACTACGAGCTGCGCGACCTGACCGTCACGGTGAGCGGCGACCTCGCCGTCGGGCACGGCTTCGGCCGGGTCAGCGGCACGCTGGCCGGCGGGAAGCCGGTCGAGGGCATGTGGGTCCGGGCGACCTTCGTCCTCCGCGAGACCGGCGACGGCTGGGTGATCGTCCACGACCAGGCGTCCGTGCCGTTCGACATCGCGACCGGCAAGGGCGTGACCGACCTCCAGCCGTGACGCTCAGGCGAGCCGCGCGCGGTGGGCCGAGACGGCGGCCCGCCGCGGGTCGGCCGCCGGGAGCGTCCGCAGCAGGGCGTCCAGCACCGCGAAGTCGTCGACGCCGCAGGCGGTCTCCCAGAACGACCACAGCACGCCCGGGTCGCCGCTGTTCAGCGCCACCTGGCGCACCTGGGCCGTGAGCGTCTCGCGCTCCTCGCGGATCGCGGGCGCCTCCGACTCCGGCAGCAGCGGTCCGCGGAAGAGACGCAGGACGTCGGACGGCGATCCGGTGCGCAGGCGCGCTTTGGCCGTGGCGAAGTCCGCGTCGACGTCGGCCGCCAGCCGGTACGGACGCGTCTGCACCACCGAGGCGCCCAGCTGGGACCGCAGGCGGTGGATCTCCGCGCGGACCGTCACCGGGTTGCCGGTCTCGCCGTAGAGCTGCAGAGCCAGCCGTTCCGCCGAAAGGCCGTTCGGATGCAACGCCAGCAGCGTGAGGATCTCCGCGTGCCGCAACGTCAGTGGGACTTCGCGACCGTCCACAGTGGTCACGTGCGGGCCGTCCGACAGGTACTCCAGCCGCAGTCGTGACCGTTGGCTGCCGCCGCCGGAGGAAAGCCGGAGCAGGTAGCCCTCTTCGAGGGGCTCCACCGTGGCGAGCCGCCCGTCGGGCAGGGCGACCGTCCCGCCACCGCGCCGGATGTCCACTGTGGACGGCAGCAGGCACGACTGGGCGGCCAGCACCCGGCCGCCGGCGGACAGCAGTGCGCCGGGGCGGCCGCGCAGTGCCTCCAGGTGCGGCATGTTGACGCGCCGCAGGCGTTCGTCGCGGATCGCGAGCTGGGCGCGCAGCTGGCCCTCGGCGAGCTGGGCCGTGGCCGTGACCAGCGAGATCATCGCCGGGTGGACCGTGCGCAGCGGCCCGCTGACGTCGATCGAGCCGAGCAGGACGCCGGTCTCGGGGTCGCGCACGGGCGCCGCCGCGCACGTCCACGTGTGGTAGCGCCGGACCAGGTGCTCGGCCGAGTGGATCTGCACCGGCTCGCCGGTGGCCAGCGCCGTGCCCATGGCGTTGGTGCCGATCGCCGCCTCGCTCCACCGCGTGCCTTCGGCGAGCCCGACGCGGTCGCCGCGCAGCAGCTGGGCCGCCGCGCCCTCGCGCCACAGGATCAGCCCTTCGGCGTCGGTCACGATCATCACGTGCTCGGCGTCGTCGGCGATGCTCACCAGCATCTGCCGCAGCACTGGCAGCACCGGGGCCAGCGGGTGGGCTTCGCGCAGCGAGGAAAGGGCGTCCGCGGAGTAGACGAACGGCGCTTCGCCCTCGTCCGGATCGACCTGTGCGGCGAGCGAGCGGTTCCACGAGTCGTGGACCACGGAGCGTGGCGAACGCGGGCCCGGCACCCCGGCCAGCACCGCCTCACGGACGTGCTCCAGCAGCCGCGCGTAGGACCCGGGGTCCCGCAGCATCTCCGGTTCGGGCGTCTCTGCCACGTTCACCAGCGTAGATAGCCCGCAGGCCGCGGTGCAACGCGCTTGCAACGTTGCCGGACCTACGTTCGCGGCACTCCGTCACTCCGAGCAACGAGGCAGGGAAGATGGTCCAGTACGCCGCACCGAACACCGAAGGCAGCGTCGTCAGCTACGAGTCGCGCTACGACCACTACATCGGCGGCGAGTACGTACCGCCCGCGAGCGGCCAGTACTTCGAGAACCCGACGCCCGTCACCGGCAAGACCTTCTGCGAGATCGCCCGGGGTAACGCCGAGGACGTCGAGAAGGCCCTCGACGCGGCCCACGGCGCCGCACCCGCGTGGGGCCGGACCTCGCCCGAGGCACGCGCCAACATCCTGCTGAAGATCGCCGACCGGATGGAACAGAACCTCGAGGCGATCGCCGTCGCCGAAGCCTGGGAGAACGGCAAGGCCGTCCGCGAGACCCTCGCCGCCGACATCCCGCTCGCCATCGACCACTTCCGCTACTTCGCCGGCGCCCTGCGCGCCCAGGAGGGCGGCATCTCGCAGGTCGACGAGAACACCGTCGCCTACCACTTCCACGAGCCGCTCGGCGTGGTCGCGCAGATCATCCCGTGGAACTTCCCGATCCTGATGGCGGTCTGGAAGCTCGCCCCGGCGCTGGCCGCGGGCAACGCGATCGTGCTCAAGCCGGCCGAGCAGACCCCGGCGTCGATCCACCTGCTGTTCTCGATCATCGGCGACCTGATCCCGCCGGGCGTGGTCAACATCGTCAACGGGTTCGGCGTCGAGGCGGGCAAGCCGCTGGCCTCCAGCAACCGCGTCCGGAAGGTCGCCTTCACCGGCGAGACGACGACCGGCCGGCTGATCCTGCAGTACGCCAGCGAAAACATCATCCCGGTGACCGTCGAGCTCGGCGGCAAGAGCCCGAACATCTTCTTCGACGACGTCGCCGCGCAGAACGACGACTTCTATAACAAGGCCCAGGAAGGCTTCGCGCTCTTCGCGCTCAACCAGGGCGAGGTCTGCACCTGCCCGTCGCGGGCGCTGATCCAGTCCGGCATCTACGACAGGTTCCTCGGCGACGGCGTCGAGCGCGTCCGCAAGATCAAGCAGGGCCACCCGCTCGACACCGAGACGATGATCGGCGCGCAGGCGTCGAACGACCAGCTCGAGAAGATCCTGTCCTACATCGACATCGGCAAGCAGGAAGGCGCCGAGATCCTCACCGGTGGCGTGCGCAGCGACCTCGGCGGCGAGCTGTCCGGCGGCTACTACGTCGAGCCGACCGTGTTCGCCGGCGACAACAAGATGCGGATCTTCCAGGAGGAGATCTTCGGCCCGGTCGTGTCGGTGGCGAAGTTCGACGACTACGCCGACGCCATCAAGATCGCCAACGACACGCTCTACGGCCTCGGCGCCGGCGTCTGGTCGCGCGACGGCAACACCGCCTACCGCGCCGGCCGCGACATCCAGGCGGGCCGCGTCTGGGTGAACAACTACCACGCCTACCCGGCGCACGCGGCCTTCGGCGGCTACAAGGCGTCCGGCATCGGCCGCGAGAACCACAAGATGATGCTCGACCACTACCAGCAGACGAAGAACATGCTGGTCTCCTACTCCGACCAGGCGCTCGGATTCTTCTGATGACGCAACGAGTAGACCTGACACCGGCTGCCGCGGACCTCCTGCGGCAGCTGGTGTCACTCCACGGGCCGGTGATGTTCCACCAGTCCGGCGGGTGCTGCGACGGCAGCGCCCCGATGTGCTACCCGGCCGGGGAGTTTCGCACCGGCGCGTCAGACGTGCGCCTGGGCGACCTTGAAGTCGAGGGCATCGAGGACGTGCCGGTCTGGATGTCCGGGCCGCAGTTCGAGTACTGGAAGCACACGCACCTGACGATCGACGTCGTGCCCGGCCGCGGGAGCGGGTTTTCCTTGGAGGCGCCCGAAGGCGTGCGTTTCCTGATCCGCTCCCGGCTGCTCACCGACGCAGAGTCGGCGGCGCTGAACCGATAGCGCCGAACAACGCCGTGGCGAGTTCTAGGCCTTCCCGGGCCACCGGGGCGAGCAGGTGCTCGTCCGGCGCGTGCTGCAGGCAGCCCGGGTAGGAGTGCGGCAGCCACAGCGTCGCCAGTCCGAGGACGTCGGTGAAGACGTGGTTGGGCAGCCCGCCGCCGAAGTTCGGCAGCAGGGCGACGGGTTTGTCCGCCACCTGGTCCAAAGTGGACTTGGCCCAGCCTGCCCACGGGTTGTCGACCGGGGTGCGGCTGGCGAGGAAGGTGGCGTCCGCCGTCACCGAAACCATCGGGAACCCTTGCGCGGCAAGGTGCTTTTCGAGCGTCGTGGTGAGGTCACCGATCTCGGTGCCCGCGACGTACCGCAACTGCAGCACCGCGCGGGCGCGGCCGGGGATCGCGTTGACCGGGCGGTCGGCGTCCCCGGCGTCGAGCGCCAGCACCTCCAGGGTGTTCCAGCCGTAGAGCCGCTCGGCGGGGCCGAGTCGTTGATCGCCCCAGCCCTCGTCCGCCCCGTCGACGACCACGTCGGCCAGCGCTTCGCGGACGGACTCCGGCAGCTCGGGCGGCAGCAACGCGGGCACCTGGATGCGGCCGTGGCCGTCGACCAGGCTCGCGATCGCGGCGGCGAGCGTCGTCGCGGGGTTGCGCAGGATCCCGCCCCAGTTGCCGGAGTGGTAGGCGTCCGGGCGCAGGTTCGCGTCGAGGGTGATCCGGACGCCGCCGCGGGCGCCGAGGAACAGCGTCGGTGTCGCCGCGTCGAGGCGCGGGCCGTCGGAGGCGACGAGGACGTCGGCTGCGAGGAGTTCCTTCTGCTGGGCAGCGAACTCCGTGAGACCGGGCGAGCCGATCTCTTCGCCGGTCTCGAAGAGGAACTTCAGGTTGAAGCCGAGGGCGCCGCGCGCTTCGAGGAGCAGCCGCAAGGCCGTGAGGTTGATCAGGTGCTGGCCCTTGTTGTCGGCGGTGCCGCGGCCGTACCAGCGGTCGCCGTCCGCGGTCAGCGTCCACGGGTCCAAGCCGTCGCGCCACCGCCCGGCTTCCCCGACGACGTCGGCGTGGCCGTAGCAGAGCAGCGTCGGCAGGTCTTCGCCTTCGGTGCGGACCCCGACCAGGAACGGGCCGCCCGCCGGGTCCGGGTTGGCGTGCTGGGTGACCTCGCAGCCGAGGCCGGACAGCGCCGGGGTCAGGACTTCGTCGAGGTAGGCCTGGATCGCGGCGCGGCCTTCGGGGGCGTCGCTCACGGTGGGGTAGGCGACGAGCCGGGCGAGTTCGGCGAAGAACGCGCCGGAGTCGACGTGGGCGCGGGCCTGGTCGAGCAGTTCCATGACCGCCAGCCTAAAGGGCGAAAACAATACGAACGGTCGTGCTATCTTCGGGGTATGAACGTCGACAGCGTCTACGTGGGCGAACCGAGCGTCCTGGGGTACCGGCGAGAGCGGCAGGTGCTCAGCGGGATCACGAAGGCGCTGGTCACCGCGCCGGAGCTGCAGCTGACCGAGCTGAACCTCGACGGCGACCGCCAGGCCGACCTCACCGTCCACGGCGGGGTCGACAAGGCGGTCTACGTCTACCCGGCGGAGCACTACGCGGCCTGGCGCGAGGACGGCTTCGAGGTCGGCACGGCCGATTTCGGCGAGAACATCTCGCTGTCCGGGGTCACCGAGGACGACGTGCGGATCGGGGACGTCTGGGCCTGGGGCGACGCGCTCGTGCAGGTCTCGCAGCCGCGGTCGCCGTGCTTCAAGCTCGCGATGAAGACCGGCCGCAAGGACATCGCCCCGGCGATGATCGACTCCGGGCGCAGCGGCTGGTACCTGCGCGTGCTGCGGCCGGGCACCGTGCCGACGTCCGGCGCGCTCGAGCTGGTCGAGCGCGCGGACGCGCCGACGGTCGCCGAGGTGTACGTCATCTCGTTCGCCAACTACGGGCAGCTGCCGCCGGAGCACGTCGAGCCGGCGCTGGACTTCGCGGACCGCGTGCTGGCGACGCCCGCGCTGGCGGAGCAGTGGAGCGCCGGCATCCAGTCCACTGTGGACCGCTGGCGGGCGCGGCGTGCCGGTTGACGGCCGGGTCGCCCGCGGCGACGCGACCCGCCGCCTGGTGCTGCGCCGGGCGGCGGACGTCGCGTCGGTCGACGGCCTGGAGGGACTGTCCCTCGGCCGGCTGGCCACCGAGCTGGAGCTGAGCAAGAGCGGCGTGTTCGCGTTGTTCGGCTCGAAGGAGGAACTCCAGCTCGCGACGGTCGAGGCGGCGTTCGCCATCTTCGAGGCGCACGTCGTGACGCCCGCCCGCGCGGTGGCGCCGGGCTTGCCGCGGCTGCGCGCGATCTGCGAGAACTGGCTGGACTACTCGGAAAAGCGCGTGTTCCCGGGCGGGTGCTTCTTCTTCAACGTCGGTGCGGAGGTCGACGCGCGTCCCGGCCGGGTCCACGACGCGGTGGCGGCGGCGAGCGGCACGTTCGCGGAGTTCATCCGCGAAACTTGCTTCGACGCGGTCTCGCTCGGCCACTTGGCCGCGGACGCGGAGGTGCTGGCGTTCGAGCTGCACGCGCTGGGCCGCGCGGCCAACGCCGACGCGGTGCTGAACGGGGGAACGCAGGCGTACGAACTGGCCAGGCGGGCGATCCGCGCCCGCCTGGCCGGCGCGTGACTACTTCCAGTCGACCTGCGGGCTGCGGTAGAAGTTGATGCCCTGGGCCACCCAGCGCGGGCTCTGCTTCGCGAGGCGGGCGCGGTAGGCGTCCCAGTTGTGGGTGGCGCGAGGGGACCAGCCGATCTCCGCGATGCCCGGCAGCCGCGGGAACGCCATGTACTCGATGTCGGCGCTCGTGCGGATCGTCTCGGTCCACAGCGGCGCCTCGACACCCGCGACCTGCTTCTCACCGACGCCGGTCACCAGCGACGCGGGATCCCAGTCGTACCCGTCGCGCACCTCGATCAGCGCGGCCCAGTCCTGGCCGAGCGGCGTCGAAGCGTCGTACTTCATGTCCAGGTACGCGTAGTTCGCCGGCGACATCAGGATCTTGCTGCCCCGGGCCGCCGCGGCCGCGACCGAGGCGTTGTCCCCGCCGAAGTCCCAGTACTGCGGGACCGCCGACGCGGGCGGGTCCGACTTCGCGATCTCGTGCCAGCCGGTGACCTTCTTGCCGTACTTGGCGACGATCGGCTGCACCTTCTTCTCGAACGCGAGGTAGTCCGCGGGCGGCGTCGAGTGCGCCTCGTCGCCGCCGATGTGCAGGTACGGGCCGGGGGTGATGGCCGCCAGCTCGCGGACGACGTCCTCGACGAACTTGTAGGTGATCGGCGAGGAGATGCACAGCGAGCTGTAGCCGACCTCGGTGTCCGTGCGGACCGGGACGGCCTTGCCGTCGCAGTTCAGCTCCGCGTACGTCGACTGCGCCGCGTTCGTGTGGCCCGGCATGTCGATCTCCGGGATCACCGTGATGTGCCGCGAAGCCGCGTACGCGACGATGTCCTTGTACTGCGCCTGGGTGTAGTAGCCGCCGGGGTCGCCGTCGACGGCGGTCAGGCCGCCGACCGTGGCGAGCTTCGGCCAGCTCTTGATCTCGATCCGCCAGCCCTGGTCGTCCGCGAGGTGCAGGTGCAGGGTGTTGACCTTGTACTGAGCGATCTGGTCGATGTACCGCTTGACCTGGTCCGGCTTGAAGAAGTGCCGGGCGACGTCGAGCATCGCGCCGCGTTCGGCGAAGCGCGGGTAGTCGAGGATCGTGCCGCCGGCGACGGTCCACGTCCGGTGCTGGACGCGCTTCGCGTCGATCGCCGACGGCAGCAGCTGCCGCAGCGACTGGACGCCTTCGAAGAGCCCGTCCGCGGTGTTGGCTTTGAGCGAGACGCCGTCGCGGGCGACCTTCAGCTCGTAACCCTCGGTGCCGATCCGGGAGTCGTGGCCCAGCTGCAGGGAAATCGCGGGCAGGCCGGCGGCGTGCGGCACGACCGGCAACGGGTAGCCGGTGGCCGGGCGCAGCAGGCCGCGCAGGTAGTCCGCGACCTGGCCGGCGCCGCGGCCGGCGGTGATCACGGTGAACGGCGTCAGCTTGAAGCCGCCCCGCGGGTCGGCCTTCGCCGAGACGGGCGCCGGGACGACGTCGGTCACGCTGCGTTCCGGGGCGGCCGGCGCGGCCACCGCGGCAGCGGGCACGCCGACGGCCGTGAGACTCACGATCGCCGCGGTCAAGACGGCTCTGGACAAGCGCATCAGGGCACCTCCGGTCGGGGACTCCTCCCAAAGGTACAGACCAGCGGAGCCATTTGGAACAGTCCTTAACGAAGGGCGGCGCGGATGGCGTCCAGGACGGCCGGGTCCTCGATCGTCGACGGCACGGCCTCGTCGCGCCCGTCGGCGATCGCCCGCATGGTCTTGCGCAGGATCTTGCCCGACCGCGTCTTCGGCAGCGCGTCCACAATGGACACATCACGGAACGCGGCGACCGGCCCGATGTCCCGGCGCACCAGTGCCACGAGTTCGTCGCGCAGCTGGTCTTCGGCGATGTCCGCGCCCGCCTTCAGCACGACGAACCCGCGGGGCAGCTGGCCCTTGAGCTGGTCGGCGACCCCGATGACGGCGCACTCGGCGACGGCCGGGTGCGAGGCCAGCACGGCTTCCATCGACCCGGTGGACAGCCGGTGGCCGGCGACGTTGATGACGTCGTCGGTGCGGCCCATGACGAACAGGTAGCCGTCCTCGTCGAGGTAGCCGGAGTCGCCGGTCAGGTAGTACCCGTCGTAGCGGGAGAGGTAGGCCTCGCGGTAGCGCTCGTCGTCGCCCCAGAGCGTCGGCAGTGAGCCCGGCGGCAGCGGCAGCTTGACCGTGATGGCGCCTTCGCGGCCGGCCGGCAGCTCGTCGCCGGCCTGGTCGAGGATCCGGACGTCCCAGCCGGGGACGGGCTTGGTCGCCGAGCCCGGCTTGACCTCCATCGGCTCCAGGCCGCGCGGGTTGGCCGCGATCGGCCAGCCGGTCTCGGTCTGCCACCAGTGGTCGATCACCGGTGCGCCGAGCTTCTCGTGCGCCCAGTGGAGGGTCTCCGGGTCGAGCCGCTCGCCGGCCATGAAGAGCGTCTTGAACGCCTTCAGGTCGTACTTCGCCAGTTCACGGGCGTCCGGGTCGACCTTCTTGACGGCCCGCAGCGCGGTCGGCGCGGTGAACAGCGCCTGGACGCCGTGCTCGGCGATGACCCGCCAGAACGCGCCCGCGTCCGGCGTGCCGACCGGCTTGCCCTCGTACATGACCGAAGTCGCCCCGACCAGCAGTGGCGCGTACACGATGTAGGAGTGCCCGACGACCCAGCCGACGTCGGACGCCGTCCACCAGACGTCACCGGCGTGGACGTCGTAGACGGCGTCCATCGAGTAGGCGAGCGCGACGGCGTGGCCGCCGGTGTCGCGCACGACGCCCTTCGGCTTCCCGGTGGTCCCGGACGTGTAGAGGATGTAGAGCGGGTCGGTCGCCGCGACCGGCACCGGGTCGGCCGGGTCGGCGTTCGCCGCCAGCTCCCGCCAGTCGAGGTCCCGCTTGGCCAGCTGGGCCGGCGCCTGCTCGCGCTGCAGCACGACGACGTGGTCGGGCTGGTGCTCGGTCAGCTCCAGGGCGGCGTCGATGATCGGCTTGTACTCGACGACCCGCGTCGGCTCGATGCCGCAGGACGCCGCCAGGATCACCTTGGGTTTCGCGTCCTCGATCCGCGCCGCCAGCTCCTTCGGCGCGAAGCCGCCGAAGACCACCGAGTGCACCGCGCCGATCCGCGCGCAGGCCAGCATCGCGATCGCCGCTTCGGGCACCATCGGCAGGTAGATGATCACGCGGTCACCCTTGGTGACCCCCAGCGAGCTGAGGGCGCCGGCGAACCGCGCGACCGTGTCGCGCAGCTCCTCGTAGGTGTAGGTGCGTTGCCGTCCGGTCACGGGAGAGTCCCAGATCAGTGCGGCCTGGCCGCCGCGGCCGGCCTCGACGTGCCGGTCGAGCGCGTTGTACGAAGTGTTCAGCTCGGCGTCGGGAAACCACCGGTAGAAGGGCGGGTTCGAGCTGTCCAGAGCCCGCTCCGGCGCCTTCGTCCAGCTGATCGCACCGGCCGCGGCCAGCCAAAACGCTTCCGGGTCCGTCAGGCTGCGCCGGTAGGCCTCGGCGTACGCGCCCATTGCCGCTCCTTCACGTCGAACATCCGCGCCGGCCCCCATCATGGCGCGGGAGCGGCGGGCTCGCCGGATTCCGGGCACGCTGAAGACCCGGCAACCTCACGGCGGCCGGCTGCGTCCTAAGCTGGACCGCGGGGAAACGCGGCGTGACGGTACGAAGTGAACACGGACAGTGAGGGGATCCGGCGGTGAACGGACTCGCGAGCGCGTTGCTCTCGCTAGCCCATTCCTTGTTCGGCCCGGGCTTCTGCCCCGGCGACTGGGTGTGGGCCACGAGTGCGGCCGGCGCGCTCGTCGCGCTGATCCCGCCGGCCGGCGCGCTGGCCGTGTCGATCATCCGGAAGGGCACGGGCAACCGCTACGACGCCACGACGCTGGGGGTCTTCGGCGCGATCGGCCTGGTCAGCGCCCTCGTCCTGCCGTGGCTGCTGTCGAACGGCGTGTCGGGCGTCTACCGCTCGGCGTTCGCCAAGGAGAAGACCGGCCTGTCCGCGACCGAGCTCTCGACGCTGCGGGGCCCCGGCGGCTGCTGGGTCGATTCCCAGGTGGACTACCTGGGCGGCCGGCAGACCGTCTTCGACGTCTTTTCGTCCCGCAGCACCGGCGCCGACGACCTCCCGTTCTTCGTGTACCTCCTGGCGTTCATCGTCCTGGGGGCGGGCTCGCTGCTGTTCGTCATGCTCCAGGGCCGCACCGCCTTCCGCCGCGGCCCGAAGTGGCCGTCGCGGTTCTTCTGGATCCCGTTCGCCGCGATGCTCGCGTTCAGCGTCGGCATGGAGGCGAACACCGCGCTGCACTTCTGGCTCGGCTTCCTGCCGTTCAGCGTGCTGGGCCTGATCCCGGTCGCGATGGTCGGACCGCCGCCGTGGTCGGTGATCAACCGGTCCGACGCGCCGCCGCGCCGCGAGGAGCCGCAGGGGCCGCCGCCGTCGCAGGTCCAGCCGCGCCCGACCCCGCCGCCCCCGCCCCCGGTCAACCGGCCGTACCCGAAGACGGCGCTGGCGTCCGCGCCCGAGCCCCCGCCGATGGCCGGCGCGCTGGCCGCGGCCCCGGGCCCGGTCCCGCCGCCGCCCGGCTCGCGCAACGCCGGCGGCAGCCGCTACCGCCGCGTCAAGCAGCTCGGTGCGGGCGGGTTCGGCACGGTCTGGCAGGCCGTCGACACCCAGCTCAACCGCACGGTCGCACTGAAGATCGCGCACGCGCCGGACCGCGACACCGCCGAGCGCATGCAGCGCGAGGCCCGCGCGCTGGCCGTGGTCAGCCACCCGAACTGCGTCAAGGTGTACGACCTGGCCGAAGAGCCGGACGGGCTCGCGCTGGTCATGGAGTACCTCGAGGGCCGGCCGCTGGCCGAGCTGGTCGACGGCCAGGGCCCGCTCGACGACGTCGCGGCCGGCCGCCTCTGGGCGACCATGGCGGGCGCGCTCGCCGCGGCGCACGAGAAGGGCGTCCTGCACCGCGACATCAAGCCGTCGAACGTCATCCTCGACCCGAGCGGCCTGGCCCACCTGATCGACTTCGGCATCGCCCGCAGCCAGGGCGACTCGAAGATGACGGCGACGGGCATGATGATCGGCACGCCGGACTTCGTGGCCCCGGAGCAGGCGATGGGCGCGGCGGCGTCCCCGGCGTCCGACGCGTGGCAGCTGGCGGCGACGATCAGCTACGCCCTGTCCGGCCAGCCCCCGCGCGGCACACGCGAGACCCCGATGGCGGCCCTGATGGCCGCGGCCCGGGCGGAACCGGTGTCCCGGCTGCCCCAGCGGAGCGCGCACGCGCGGCTGCTGGCGGCTTCGCTGGACCCGGAGCCGCGACGCCGTCCGACGCTGAACGCCGTGCGGCGTGAGGTCGAGGGCTGGCTGTCGCGGGCGGGCAAGTCGGCCGACGGCCCGGTGACGCGGGTGGTGCCGCGCCAGCCGGGTGGCCAGGTGCCCCGCCGCTAGCCGGGCTTCACCGCCTCGAAGATCAGCAGCTCCTTCGGGTGGTGCTGGATCTTCACCTGCTGCTCGAAGCCCGCCTTTTCGAGGCGCGCCGGGAACGTCGCCGCGTCGACGACGTTCATCGTGTCGCCGAGGTGCAGCAGGCGGAACCTCAGGTTGAGCTGGCCGTCGCTACCGCAGTACGTGCCGCCCGGGCGCAGGACCCGGGCGGCCTCGGCGAAGATCGCGTCCTGCAGCTCCTTCGTCGGCACGTGGTGCAGCATCGTGAAGCACACGACGGCGGAGAAGCGGCCGTCCTCGAACGGCATCTCCGCGCCGCTGCCCTCGACGACCTCGGCGCGGCCGCCGAACTTCGCCCGCAGCAGCTCGCTCGACGCGGGGTCGATCTCCAGGACCGTCAGCTTCGGGACCGCCTTGAGCAGCACGGTCGTGGTGGCGCCGAAGCCGGGGCCGATCTCGAGGACGTCGTCGCCGAGGTCGCGCTGCTTCAGCCACGGCGTCAGGCGTTCTTCGACGGTGGCCGCCCACTTCTCCGAGCTGCAGATCTTGCGGTGGATCAGGTTCATCGGCATGCGTCCGACGTTATTTCCACGCGCGGATGGCCGGTAGCCGATAGCCTGCCAACTGATGTCGCGAACCAGCCAAGCCATGCTGCTCGGCGAGGTCGACCTGCCCGCCGGCACCTGGTTCCCCTGGCACGAGCACCCGGTCCACCAGCTGGTCTGGTCGGCCCGGGGCGTCGTCGCGGTCAAGGCGGGTGACGCGGGCTGGGTCCTCCCACCGACCCGGGCGCTGTGGATGCCGGCGGGCGTCCAGCACCGCACGGGCGCGCTCGGCCGGGCGGCCCTGCGCGGCATCTACGCCGACCCCGCGCTGTCCCCGGTGTCGTGGCCCGCGCCGCGGATGGTGGTGGTCCGGCCGCTGCTGCGCGAGCTGCTGGAGTACCTGACCGGCGACGGCGTGGCCCCGGACGCCCGCCTGCGCGCCGAGGCGGTGGCGTTCGACCTGCTGGAACCCCTGGACGTCGTCCCGATCGTGGTGCCGTCGCCGGCCGACCCGCGCGCCCGCGACGTCGAGCGCGCGGTGGTTTCGAACCCGGCGGACCCGCGGAGCCTGGCCGAGTTCGGCCGCGACGTCGGTGCGGCGGAGCGGACGCTGGCGCGGATCTTCGTGCGCGAGTGCCGGATGCCGTTCGGGACGTGGCGCACGCAGGTGCGGCTGCGTGCGGCGCTGCCGCTGCTGGCCCAGGGGGCGCCGATGGAGACGGTGGCGCACCGGGTGGGCTACAGCTCGGCGAGCGCGTTCGTGGCGGCGTTCCGGCGCGCGGTCGGCGTCACGCCGGGGGCGTACTTCGCCGGCTGAGCTACCGCCAGGACGGCAGCCAGCGTTCGGCCTCCCATTGCCCGGTCGTGATCGCGACGCCGTTCAGGATCGGCCACAGCCAGGCGAAGTTGGCCACCACCAGCCCGACGTACAGGCTGACCACGAGCAGACCGGTCCCGCGTCTCTCGAACCCGCGCCGCGCGCTGCCCAGGATCTGGCCGAGGCACAATGTCAAGCCCAGGACCAGGAACGCGGCCAACGGCGTCGCGTAGAAGAAGTACATCTGGCGGTCGATGTTGGTGAACCAGAAGACGTACCCGCCGAGGTAGCCCACCAGCACCGCGGCGTAGCGCCAGTCCGCGCGGAACACCGAGCGCCACACCGACCAGCCCAGCATCGGGATGGCCAGCCACCACATCGCCGGCGTGCCGATCAGCATCGTCGCGCTGACGCAGCGGGCCTCGCCGCAGCCGGTGACGTCGCCGTCGTAGCTGTAGAGCATCGGGCGCAGCCCCATCGGCCACGTCCACGGCTTCGACTCCCACGGGTGCGGGTTGTCCTTCGGCGTGACCAGCGTTTCGTGGAAGTGCAGGACGTTGCCCGTGTAGTCGGCCAGCGAGCGCAGCGACGCCGGGACCCACGACCAGACGCCCGGCGCGATGTCCTTGATCTCCGTGTAGTGCCGGTCGGTCGCCGTCTCGCTCGCGAACCACGCCCAGTACGCGCCGAGGTACATCAGGAACGGGATGAGCAGGATCGCCCAGAGCGCGGGCAGCACATCGCGGCGGATCGTGCCCAGCCACGGCCGTTCGACGCCGGCCGCGCGCCGCGCCGCGACGTCGAAGAACACGCACAGCAGGCCGAACGCGACGATGTAGTACAGCGCCGACCACTTGACGCCGAAGGTCAGCCCGATCATCAGCCCGGTCGCGAACCGCCACCAGCGGAAGCCCAGCTTGGGGCCCCACACGGACTCGTTGACCCAGCCTTCGCGGACCGCCGTCGCGAGGCGCTCGCGCACCTGGTCGCGGTCGACGAGCAGGCAGGCGAACGCGGCGAGCACGAACAGCGCGATGAAGATGTCGAGCATGCCCATGCGCGACTGCAGGTGCAGCACGCCGTCGCTGATCACCAGGATGCCCGCGATGCCGCCGAGCAGCGTCGAGCGGGTCAGGCGGCGGGCGACGCGGATGGTCAGGAAGATGATGAGCGTGCCGGCCAGCGCGGGCATGATGCGCCAGCCCCAGCCGTTGTAGCCGAACAGCCATTCGCCGATCGCGATCAGCTGCTTCGCCAGCGGCGGGTGGACGACCAGCTCGTAGCCGTAGTTGTCCTCGTAACCGCCGTTGCGCAGCACCTGCCACGCCTGCGGCACGTAGTGCTTCTCGTCGAAGACCGGGCTGCCCTTGTCCGTCGGCACGCCGAGGTTCTGCAGCCGGACGATGCCGCCGATCACGGTCAGCACCAGCGTGACGACCCAGCCGCGCAACCGGTCGGTCGGCATGCCGCGGCCGAGCAGCGTCACTTCGCGGTCGGTCGGCGGCCGGAGCGCCTCGAGGGGGTCCGGCCGGACGCTCTCGTCGTCGGCACGGGTCAGCACGGCGGTCACGGGGGCGATCCTACGGGCGCGGCGGGACGTGCGTCGTCGGGATCCGCTGATCAGCCTAGGCTGGCCGGGTGACTCCGGGCCGTCTGATCCTCGCCGCCACCCCGCTCGGCGACGTCCGTGACGCTTCCCCGCGCCTGGCTTCGGCCTTGGCAGAAGCCGACGTCATCGCGGCCGAAGACACGCGGCGGCTGCGATCGCTGGCCTCCGCGCTGGAGGTGACCCCGCGAGGCCGGGTGGTGAGCTTCTACGAGGACGTCGAGACGGCGCGCCTGCCCAAGTTGCTCGAATCGTTACGCGCGGGCGAGACGGTGGTGCTGGTGACGGACGCCGGTATGCCCAGTGTGTCCGATCCGGGCTTCCGGCTGGTGTCGGCTTGCGTCGCTGCTTCTCTTCCGGTGACGTGCCTGCCCGGCCCGTCCGCGGTGACGACCGCGCTCGCTTTGTCCGGTTTGCCGTGTGACCGGTTTTGTTTCGAGGGTTTCGCGCCGCGGAAGCCCGGCGAGCGGACGCGGTGGTTGACGTCGTTGGTGTCCGAGCCGCGGACGGCGGTGTTCTTCGAGTCCCCGCACCGGTTGGCATCGCTGCTGGCCGACGCGGCTTCGGTGCTGGGAGCGTCTCGCCAGGCCGCGGTGTGCCGGGAGTTGACGAAGACGTATGAAGAGGTGAAGCGGGGATCGCTGTCGTCGCTCGCCGAGTGGGCCGCGGAGGGCGTGCGCGGGGAGATCACGGTGGTGCTGGCGGGGGCGGAGCCGCGGTCGGTTTCGGTGGCGGATTTGGTGGCGGAGGTTTCCTCGCGGGTTGCTTCGGGGGAGCGGCTGAAGTCCGCGGCCGCGGAGGTTGCCGAGGCCACTGGGGTGTCCAAAAAGGAGCTCTATGACGCGGTGTTGGCTTCGCGGAAGGCGGAGTGACCGGGTTGTCCCGATTCGCGGACACCTACGGTGAGGGCCACCGGCTCGGCGCCGGTGGGGCGCCGTCCGCGCCCGTCGGCGCCTTTCTGCGGCACTACCACGGCCGCGAGTTCGGCGCGGTGCTGGAGAGTGGGCAGGTCCTGCTGTGGCTCAGAGCGGCGAGGTGATGGTGGAGTTCGAGATCGGACGTCACGATTGGCCGTCGCGGGCTTCGGTCTACGGCAACTCCGCCGTTTTCCCGGACGCCGTCCGGGCGCTCCGCTCAGCAGAAAGCAGAGCCGACGCCGAGTTGGCTCTCCGGCGGCTGGAGGAGGTGCTCCCGCTGGGGGAAGGGCCGACCGAGGTATCGGTCGCCGCGGCCTCGACTCTGGTGCACTGCCTGTGGGGTTGCAGCGTCTTCGCCGCCGACCTTGTCCTGGGTGTGCTTGCCGACCTCGCGGCCGGGTTCGCCGGAGGTGACCTGCGCGATCCGGTGCAGGCGGCCCTCCGGCAGGACGTCCTGCGCGAAATCTGCCGCGGTTTCGTCGCCTACGTCGAAATGGCGGAATCCGCCGGCTCGGCCGACATTCGCACCGCCTGCATCGATCTGATCACCGCCTGCGGTGGCGCTGACGCCGGACTCCGGGAGCGCGCCATCCACTTCCTCGAGGCGTTCTTGGCGGAGGTAAGTTTCGCGTCGCATCGAGAGGTCATCGAAGCGTCACTTGACGAGGTGCGTGCCGCCTGATGGAGACCGAGGTCATCGAGTGAGCACAGGGGCGAAATGAGCAGCACCGGCGAGGAAGCCCTCTACCAGGTCGTCTTCGACCTTCCCGACGACATCGCCGCTTGGGCTCCCGGCACGTCGGAGCGGTTGTGGGCGGCGAAGACCTCGGTCAGGCTCGAGGTCGAGGTCCGCAACACCCCCTTCTACTTCAAGGGGATCTCCTACCGGGACCGCGTCCGGGTTCGGATCGACCACGAGCGGCGGGAGCTGGTGTTCGACGAGTTCGTGGCCGAGTCGGGGCACTCCACCGTGCGCGTCATCCTGATGGATCCCGGGGGCGCCGCCGCGGTGGCGGAGCTGCTGGACGGGTTCGGCTGCACCTGGGAGATCGACGCGGGTGAGCGGTTGTGGGTGATCGACGTGCCACCTTCGGCCGACTACGACGCCGTGCTGGCCGAGCTGGTCAAGCTCCTCGAAGCCGGGAAGATCGAAGTCCAGGAAGCCGCGCTTTCCGAAGCGCACGGCGGTCGCGGATGACGGCCGTGGTGCTCGTCGCCAAGTACGACGAGGCGGCGCGCCGGGGTGAGGTCGAAGACTGGACATCGAACGACGACATCGGCTCTCGGTTCGCGGGCGAGGTGCTCTCGGCCGCCGAGTACTACCGGGTCGAGGAGCGCTACCTCGGGTTCGTCCGGTCGCTCGCGATCTCCTGCGGTGTCACCGAGTTCGTCGTCAGGACTCCGATGGTGGCGAAATCGCCGCCACCGTGGGTCCCGCCGTTGCGGAGCGGGCTGGTGGTCGATCCGGAAACCGCCTTGAAGCTCGTCCGCCGCATGCTGCGGATCGGCGACTTCTCCTGCGTGCTCTGCGGTGGCGACGACCTCACGGTCGGTGTCGAGACCGACTTCTACCTCTCCGTGCAAGCCGACGAGGACGGGGTCGCCGAGTCCGCCCGGCGTTTTGGGCTGCATCTGTACGAGGCCGGCTGGTCGTGGTTCGAATCGGACGACGACGTGCCGGTGCTCGGCGAGTTCGACGACCGGTTGGCCCGGAAGGCGCTGCAGTCGGCCGGGCGGCCGGTCGTCGCGCTGGAGCGGTGGGCCAACGGGCCGCGAGGAGAACGCTGGCACCTGGTCGATGGTGCCGAATCACTCGGCTGGATCCGCCGGCTGCCTCCGGGCGTCGCCGTGGCGGCCTTGCCTGAGGTCCGGATCAAGTGGGTGCCCCGTCGGGATGTGGTGGCGGACGCCGGTGTCGACGAGCCCGTTGTCGTCGTCGCGCGGCCGGAACCCGGCGCCGGGTCCGCACTCGAAGCCGTCGTCTTCCTGGACGGTGTCCGTGAAGACGACCTGCCGTTGGGTGGTGAACTCGGGTGGTTCGCGTACCCCGACTTCCGCGGCTCGCTCGCCGGCGTGATCCCCGACCCGGAGGGACGCGTCGACGCGCTGTGGGACGGGGACCTCACGCTGATCCGCTGACCCGGCCTCAGGTCAGCAGTGCTGTCACCGCGGCATGCGCCTTCTCCGCATCGGGCGCATCCCCGGTGATCACGTCCGTGTAGACGAACGACTCGCCGATCCGCACCAGCAGATAGGCCAGGTCGGGCACCGGCAACGGCGGCGCCAACCGGCCGGCGGATACCTCCGTGGCCAGCAGCATCTCCAGTTCCGTCGTCGTCCGCTGCTGGCAGACGCTGGCGCGGGTGGTCAGCAGCCGCAGCGCCCGCTCCGGTTCCCGGCGCAGGAAGTCGCGGAACGGCGGGGAGTCGTTCGCGAACCGGACGTACCCGCTCACGAAGTCCGCGATGCCCGCCGCGCCACGCCCGGCGCACGACGGCCAGAGCCGCGCGATCGAGGCGGCCGACAGCGACCACAGGATCTCGCCGAGCAGCCGGTCGCGAGAACCCACGCGCCGGTGCAGGGTCGCGCGGCTGATCGCCAGGTCCTCCGCCAGTTCGCCCATGTCGAGCCGGCGGCCCGACAGGAACCACTCGCGTGCCCGTTCGAACTCGTGAGACATATGTCAGAATGTCTCACATCGAGCAGCGGACGGCGAGAGGGACAGCGAAATGCGCGCAGTGCAGGTGACCGAGTTCGGCGGCCCCGAGGTGCTCACCCCCGTCGAGCTGCCCGATCCCGTGGCCGGCCCCGGTGAGGTGCTCATCGACATCGAGCGCATCGGCGTCAACTACGCCGACACCCACCAGGCCGAGAACTCCTACCTCGCGCCGTCGAAGCTGCCGCTCGTGCCCGGTGGCGAGGTCGTCGGAACGCACGGTGGCACGCGGGTCGTCGCCCTGCTCAACGGCGGTGGTGGCTATGCCGAAAAAGCCGTCGCGCCCGAGGCGACCACCTTCCCCGTTCCCGACGCCATCGACGACCTCACCGCCCTCTCCCTGCTGGTCCAGGGCACCACCGCGTGGGTCCTGCTCAAGAAGAACGCCCACCTCGAACCCGGCGAATCGGTCGTCGTGCACGCCGCCGCCGGTGGCGTGGGGACCATCGCCGTGCAGCTCGCCAAGGCCTGGGGTGCCGGCCGCGTCATCGCCACCGCCAGCAGCGACGAGAAGCGCGCCCTCGCGCTCGAACTCGGGGCCGATGTCGCCGTCGATTCCCGAGCCGAAGACATGACCGCGACGATCATCGAGGCGAACAACGGCCGCCGCGTGGACGTCGTGCTCGACATGGTCGGCGGCACCACCACCGACCAGAGCATCGCCGCGCTCGCGCCGTTCGGCCGGCTCGCCTTCTACGGCATGGCCGGCCGCGAGAACCCCAAGCCCGTTGAGATGCGCAACCTGCTCGGCCACAGCACCACCATCAGCGGCATGTGGCTGCCGCACGTCTTCCGCCTGCCGGGCAACGTCTTCGGGACGGCCCTGAACGAGCTGTTCGACGTGGTGCTCCAGGGCAAGCTCAAGGCCATCCCGGGCGGCGAGTTCCCGCTGTCGGACGCCCGCGGCGCGCACGAGGCCCTGCGCTCCCGCAAGACCGTCGGCAAGCTACTGCTCGACCCCGGCAAGTAGGCGTTCCAGGGGTGCCGCCTTGTGGAGGCACTCCTGCCACTCCGCCTCCGGGTCCGAATCCGCCGTGATGCCGCCGCCGACGCCCAGCTCGATCCGGCCGGCGGCGATCTCGAACGTCCGGATCGCCACGTTCAGCTCCAGCCCCGCCGCCGGGGACAGCAGCCCGATCGCTCCCGTGAAGACCCCGCGTCCGCAGGGTTCCAGCGACGCGATCAGGTCCAGCGCGCGGATCTTCGGCGCGCCCGTCACCGAACCCGGCGGGAAAGCGGCCTCCAGCAGGAGACTGTCCGAAACGGACGGTCGCAGCGTCCCCGTCACCGTCGAGTCCAGGTGCCACACCCCCGGCGCCGGCCGGACGCGCAGCAGCGACGGCACCGTCACCGACCCCACCTCGCACACCCGGCCGAGGTCGTTGCGCACCAGGTCCGTGATCATCACGTTCTCGGCGACGTCCTTCGCCGACCGGCGCAGCAACTGGGCGTTGCCGTCGTCGGCCGGGCCGCGGCGGGGGAGTGTGCCCTTGATCGGTGTCGACCGGACCGCGCGGCCGTGGCGGGCGAGGAACAGCTCCGGGGAGAACGACACCACCGACCCCCACGGCCCGGCGACGAACGCCGCCCGGCGCGGATCCAAAGTGGACACTCCGGAGGCGAACAGCGCCGCGGGGGAGCCCGAGAACGTGCCCGTGAACCGGCTGCAGATGTTGGCCTGGAACAACTCCCCGGCTTCGATCGCGTGTACGCACGCCTTCACCGCGTCCCGGTGCTCCGACGGCAGCGGCCGCCGCAACGGCCCGGCCGTCCACGACCCGACGGGCGGCGCGGCGGCCAGCAAGGACTCCATTGTGGACACCGACGGGCCGGCGCCGTCCAGGGATTCGAGGTGGCAGGTGCCCGAAGCGGACCACCGCAGCACGTGGTCCGCCCAGCCCCACGCGGCCGGCGGGAGCAAGCCGGCGGCGTCGTACGCCAGGTAGCCGAACCACCCGCCGCCGATCACGCCCGGTGGCGCGTCGACCTCGGGGCAAGCGGGGAAGGCCCCAGGCGTGACCGCGAGCGAAGGCGCGATGACCGCCTGCGAGGAAAACCAGTCACCCGAGAGCATCGCGGGCGGCGGCAGCCCGCGGGCACGCGCGTGCGAGGCGAGTACCGAAAAAGCGCGCGCGGGGGTCACGTCCGTCCGGAGTGCCCTGCTCGTCACGCGCATGGCGACATACCACCACAGGTCAGAGCAGCAGGTCACCCAATGTGAACGGGTACACGACGGCGTTCTGCTCCACCGGCCCGTCGACGCCCCGGATGTCCGGGCCGTACGCGTGCTGGTGCACGCCGAGCCGCGAGTGGAACCAGCCCGGCCTGCCGGGGATGCCGTTGTGCCGGACCAGCCAGAGCACGACCTCGCTGTCGGCCCAGCGGTCCGGGTGCAGCCGGTGCGACCAGCAGTCGTGGTCGGCGTAGACGAGCACCCGCTCGATGCGCGCCGCGTGCCGGACGTGCTTGATCCACGTCTTGATGAACCGGTCGTCCACGCTCGGCGCCGCCACTTCCAGGGCCGGTGCCAGCGACCCGGGCGCGAACGCGCCGAGCCTGCTGGCCGTCCGGACGAAGTGGTCGGCCTGGTCGTGGGCCGCGCCGGGGCGGGCGTAGTGCCGGCCGCCGACGTGCAGGCCGGCTTCCTGCGCGCCGGCCAGGTTGCGCTCGGCGGCGGAATTGGTCCAGTTGACGTTCTCGCTGATCGTCACCGACACGAACCGGGTCTCCGCCCCGCGGACGGCGTGCCAGTCGGTCACCCGCTCCCGGTGGGACAGCGAGATCCCGCGTTCGCTCTCCGGTTCCGTCACAGTCCGCCCCCGGCACGTCGGTGGAGAGCACACCATACGTCGCCGGAGGCGGACCCGCAGTGACAACCCGCTGGTTGATCAGGCGTTTTCTCGCTTGAAGGTCCGGGTGCCCCACCACACGGACACCGCCGCCATCACCAGCACCACGACACTGCCGGTGAACAACGCGTCCATCGTGAAGTCGCCCTTGAAGGTGTTCCGCTCGACGTCGACCACGTGCCGGAACGGGTTGATCTGCGAAACCGTGTACAGCCACTTCGGCGCGACGCCTGCCGTGATCGGCAGCAGGATCCCGGAAAGCAGCAGCAGCGGGATGAGCACGGCGTTGAGCAGCGCGGGGAACGTCTCCTCGCTCTTCAACGTCAGCGCCAGCGCGTACGAGCACGACGCCAGCGACACGGCCAGCAGGAACACGATCACCAGGCTCAGCAGCACGCCGCCGAGCGGCGCGTCGAGGTCGAACGCCAGGTACGCCAGCGCGATGATCAGCAGCGCCTGGACGATGGCCTGCAGCGCGTTGGCCAGCACCTTGCCCAGCAGCAGCGCGCCGCGGCTGACCGGCGTCACCCGGAACCGCTCGACGACGCCGGAGCGGTAGTCGGCCAGCAGCCCGAACCCGACGAACGAGCTGCCGAACAGCGCCAGCTGCGCGATCAGCGCCGGGGTGAGCAGCATCCAGCCGTCCACTTCGGACAAGCCCTGGGCCTGCATCGCCTTCACCATCAGCGGCCCGAACAGGAACAGGTACAGCAGCGGCTGCATGATCCCGATCATGACCCAGGTCGGGTTGCGCAGCGCCGCCTTCATGTCTCGGCGGAAGATCAGCCAGGTGTCACGCAGCACGGCCGCCCTCCTCCGCTTCGCGCAGCGAGCGCCCGGTCAGGGTCAGGAAAACGTCGTCGAGCGTGGGCCGGTGCACCTGGACCGACAGCATCGGGATGGACTTCGCGTCGAGCGCGCGCAGCAGTTCCGGCAGCGCGACGTCACCGCGCGGCACCCGGAACCGGACGACCCCGCCGTCCGCGGACAGCTCGTGCGCGCCCGCCAGCCGGCCCGCGATCTCGGCGGCGTCGGCGCCCTGCTCCGGGTCGACGCCGACTTCGACGCGGTCGCCGTTGACCCGCGCCTTGAGCGAGTCCGGGGTGCCCTCGGCGACGATCCGGCCGTCGTCGATGACGATCAGCCGGTCCGACAGCGCGTCGGCTTCGTCGAGGTAGTGGGTCGTGAGGAAGACCGTGACGCCCTGCTCGGCACGCAGCCGGCGGATGTGGTCCCACAGGTTGGCGCGGCTCTGCGGGTCGAGCCCGGTCGACGGCTCGTCGAGGAAGACCAGGCCCGGCGAGTGGATCAGCCCGAGCGCGATGTCGAGCCGCCGCCGCTGGCCGCCGGACAACGTCCGGGTCAGCCGCTGGTCCAGCCCGGTCAGGTCGAGCTGGTCGGCGAGTTCGGCGCCGCGCGCGATCGCGTCGGCCTTGCTCATCCGGTAGAGCCGGCCCTGCAGCTCGAGCTCGTCGGCGACCTTGGTCTCCGGCGAGCTGCCGCCGCCTTGGGCGACGTAGCCGATGCGCTCGCGCACGCCGAGCGGGTCGGCCAGCAGGTCGCGGCCGCCGACGGTCGCGGTGCCCGCGGACGGTTTCAGCAGCGTGGTCAGCATGCGCAGCGTGGTCGTCTTCCCGGCGCCGTTCGGCCCGAGGAACCCGACCAGCTCGCCCGCTTCGACGTCGAGGTCGACGCCTTTCACCGCGTGTACTTCGCCCCCAGTGCGGCCCTTGCGGCGGAACCGCCGCTCGAGACCGCGTGCCGTGATCATGAGATCCCCTCTCGAAAGTAGTCAAGCTTGACTAGCTGAGGCGCACACTGTGCCGCAGAAGAGTGCGCTAGTCAAACTTGATTACTGGGCGGGTGGTTCGCCGAAGGCCCGGCCCGGGTCGTCGGCCATCACGTATTCGCCGGCTTCGAGCCGGGTGATGAGGGTGCGCAGCCAGTCCAGGCTCGCCGCCGAGATCTGGGCCCAGAGCCCGAACAGCTCGGCGATGTGCGCGGGCTGCCCCCACTCGGAGCCTTCTTCGATGAGCAGGCCCGCCCGTCGCACCTCGGCTTCGAGGTGGACGAGCCGCTGGTTCAGCATGCCGATCACCCGCTTGCGGGGCAGCGCGGTCATCAGCGAGATCGCGGCGGACAGCTCCGGGTGCCCGACCTCGGGATCGGACAGCGCCGTGCCCAGCAGCAGGTGGAACTCCCGGTCACCGTCCTCGGTGAGCCGGTAGGCGATGCGGTCCGGGCCGCCTTCGCCCGGCTCGGCGTCGATCTGCTCCAGCAGCCGCTCGGCGGTCATCTTCTTCAAGGCGTGGTAGATCGACCCGGGCTGGACGTTCGCCCACTTGTCCGCCGACCAGGTCAGCAGCTCGCGCCGCACTTGGTAGCCGTGCGCGCGGCCGTACATGCGCACCACCCCGAGCACGAGCAACCGTGTCGCCGACAACCGGGCCTCCCTCTCGACAAAGCGCGTGACGCCCTCCGTAGGCTAATAAGGTATGAGCACCCCTGTGTTGACCGCGGTGGCCTGGCCCTACGCCAACGGCCCCCGCCACATCGGCCACGTGTCCGGATTCGGCGTCCCGTCCGACGTCTTCTCCCGCTACCAGCGAATGGCCGGCAACCGGGTGCTCATGGTGTCCGGCACCGACGAACACGGGACCCCGATCACCGTCCAGGCGGACAAGGAGGACTCGACCCCGCAGCAGACGGCGGACAAGTACACCCGCCAGATCGGCAACGACCTGCAGGGCCTCGGCCTGTCCTACGACCTGTTCACCCGGACCACGACCGGCAACCACGCCGAGGTGACGCAGCAGATCTTCCTGGCGCTGCACCGCAACGGCTACGTCGTGCCGAAGACCACGCGCGGGGCGATCAGCCCGTCCACCGGCCGCACGCTGCCCGACCGCTACGTCGAGGGCACCTGCCCGATCTGCGGGTACGACGGCGCGCGCGGCGACCAGTGCGACAACTGCGGCAACCAGCTCGACGCCGCGGAGCTGATCAACCCGAAGTCGCGGATCAACGGCGAGACGCCGAAGTTCGTCGAGACCGAGCACTACTTCCTCGACCTGCCGGCGTTCACCAAGACCCTCGGCGACTGGCTGGGCACCAAGACCGACTGGCGCCCGAACGTCCTCAACTTCACCAAGAACCTGATCGACGACATGCGGCCGCGGCCGATCACCCGCGACCTCGACTGGGGCGTCAAGATCCCCCTCGACGGCTGGCGCGACCAGCCGCTCAAGCGGTTCTACGTCTGGTTCGACGCGGTGATCGGGTACTTCTCGGCCAGCGTCGAGTGGGCCCGGCGCTCGGGCAACCCGGACGCGTGGCAGGAGTGGTGGAACAACGCCGACGCGCGGTCCTACTACTTCATGGGCAAGGACAACATCACCTTCCACGCCCAGATCTGGCCGGCCCTGCTGTTCGGGCACAACGGCGAGGGCGACAAGGGCGGTGAGCCCGGCAAGTACGGGAAGCTGCACCTGCCCGACGAGATCGTCTCCAGCGAGTTCCTCACCATGAGCGGCTCGAAGTTCTCGACCTCGCGCGGGCGCGTGATCTACGTCGAGGACTTCCTGCGCGACTTCGGCCCGGACACGCTGCGGTACTTCATCTCCGTCGCCGGCCCGGAAACCCAGGACACCGACTTCACCTGGGACGAGTTCGTCCGCCGGACGAACTTCGAGCTGGCCAACGAGTGGGGCAACCTGGTCAACCGGTCCATCTCGATGGCGCACAAGAACGTCGGCGCGATCCCGCGCCCGGAGGCCCCGACCGCGGCCGACGAAGAGCTGAAGGCGTTGTCGCGCAAGGCGTTCGACACCGCGGGCGCGCACCTGGCCCGGTCCCGGTTCAAGCTCGCGGCGAGCGAGGCGATGAAGGTCGTCACCGCGGCCAACAAGTACATCTCCGACCAGGAGCCGTGGAAGCTCAAGGACGACCCGACGCGGCGCGACACCGTGCTGCACACCGCGCTGCAGGTCGTCTCCGACGCCAACACGCTGCTGACGCCGTTCCTGCCGCACTCGGCCCAGAAGGTGCACGAGGCCCTCGGCGGCACCGGCGTCTGGGCCGCCCAGCCGGAGCTCAAGGAGGTCGAGGACCTCGACATCGACGGCCGGGTCAACCCGATCCTGACCGGCGACTACGCGGCCGAGCAGGCGAAGTGGGAGTCGAAGCCGATCGAGGTCGGCAAGCCCCTGCAGAAGCCGTCGCCGCTGTTCACGAAGCTCGACCCGGCGCTCGGCGAGACCGGTCCGGAGTGGGCGCCGATCATCAAGGAGTAAGAAGAACGCATGGGTGACGAGAAGCGCGAGCTGCCGCCGGTCCCGGACCGGCTCCCGGTGTCGGTGGTGGACGCGCACACCCATCTCGACGCGTGCGGCGCGGTCACCGCGGCCGATGTCACGGCCATGGTCGACCGCGCCGAGCGCGCCGGCGTCGCCCGCGTCGTCACGGTGGCGGACGACCTCGCCTCGGCCCGCTGGGCCACCGAGGCGGCGACCTGGGACCGCCGGGTCTGGGCCGCGGTGGCCGTCCACCCGACGCGGACCAAGGGGTTCGGCGAGGCCGAGAAGTCCGAAGTGGAGCGCCTGGCCGCCCAGGACCGCGTGGTCGCCGTCGGCGAGACCGGCCTCGACTACTACTGGGACTACTCGCCGCACGACGCCCAGCAGGAGGCTTTCCGCTGGCACATCGACCTCGCCAAGCGGCTGGACAAGCCGCTGATGATCCACGACCGCGAGGCCCACGACGACGTGCTGCGCATCCTGGCCGAAGAGAATGCGCCGAATGCCGTAATCTTCCATTGTTTTTCCGGGGACGCGGAAATGGCGCGCAAGTGCCTCGACGCGGGATACGTCCTTTCCTTCGCGGGCACGGTGACGTTCAAGAACGCGAAGGGCCTCCACGAGGCGGCCCGGCTCTGCCCGCCGGATCAGTACCTCGTCGAAACCGACGCGCCGTTTCTGACCCCCCACCCGTTCCGTGGGCGGCCGAACGAGCCGTTCGGCGCCGCTTACACCGTCCGTCACCTCGCGGCGCTCAGGGGCGAAGCTGTCCACGAAGTCGCCGAATCGGTCCGGACCACTGCCGAGCGCGTCTACCGACTCCCCAGTGTCACAACGGGTTGAACGCATTGCGACATCAAGGTTCCTTGATCGTCCACCTGATGGAGTGACGGGGATCACGACACTCCGGGGGGTGTTTGCGCAACCCGCCGCGACCCGTTACTGTCCCGTGATCGTGCCGGTCGGACCTGCGCTCAGCAGTTCCCGATCGTCACGCCCAGTCGTAGAGACGGTGCCCCCGACCGCCGTCTCGTGAAAGGGAACGATCCCCGGTGACAGGTAGCAGACAGGCTGGAGCGCGCTCCGCCGTCCTCGAACGCAGTTACTTCGAGGACACCGCGTATGGCCAGCTCGACTTCTCCGACGACCCGAACATCACGCAGCAGGACATCCTGGCCGCGCTCGGCCCCGACGCCGACGCGATGATGGCCGAGATCGACGTCGACGTCGACGAGCTGATCCGCCTCATCAACGCGGAGACGACGTACCTGCCGCCGATCGTCATCCCGGACGGCCTCGAGGAGGACCGCACCGCTTCCCCCGAAGCGCGTCGTGCGGCTCTGGACGAGGGCCTCCGCCAGACCACCAAGGTCTGGAAGCGCCGCTTCCTCAAGGGCGCCGTCCTCAGCGTCATGATCAGCGTCGCCGGCGGCGGCGCGGCCGCGCTGGCGATGAACAAGAGCATCACCGTCGACGTCGACGGCCAGCAGACCACCGTGCACTCGTTCGGCGACACCGTCGGCGAGGTGCTGGAGGACGCGGGCCTGTCCGTGGGCGCGCACGACTCGCTCTCCCCGTCCCCGCAGGCGGAGGTCGGCGACGGCGGCGTCATCAAGCTCGAGCGCGGCCGCCAGCTGAAGATGATCGTCGACGGCGCGGAGCACACCTCCTGGGTCCGCGCGACGCACCTCGGCGACGCGCTGGGCCAGCTCGGCATGACCGAGCTGGACAAGCCCGGCACGTGGATGTCGATGCCGAAGGACGGCGAGCTGCCCCTGCAGGGCGCCACCGTCGAGATCAAGACCCTGAAGAACATCACCCTGTACGACGGCGCCAACACGCCGAAGCAGGTGAAGACGACCGCGGTCACGACGAAGGAGTTCCTGGGCGAGTACAAGCTCACCCTGGGCCCGGAGGACCAGGCCGAGGGTGGCCTGGACGTCAAGCTGACCGACGGCGCCGAGGTGCACATCAGCCGCACCGGCGTCTCGACGGTCGTCCAGAAGGAGTCCATCGACCCGCCCGAGCAGCGCGTCGACGACCCGGACCTCGCCAAGGGCAAGACCTCGGTCGAGGACCCAGGCACCCCGGGCGAGAAGATGGTGACCTACAAGGTCACGCAGAAGAACGGCAAAGAGGTCGCTCGCGAGAGCATCTCCGAGCAGGTCATCACCCAGCCGAAGCCGAAGATCGTCCACGTCGGGACCAAGCAGGCCCCGACCCCGGCGATCGGCGACGGCTCCGCGTGGGACCGCATCGCGCAGTGCGAGTCGGGCGGCAACTGGGCCATCAACACGGGCAACGGCTACTACGGCGGCCTCCAGTTCGACAAGCGCACGTGGGACGCCTACGGCGGCGACCAGTACGCGAACCTGCCGAACCAGGCTTCGCGTGAGCAGCAGATCGCGATCGCCGAGAAGGTCCGCGACGCTCGTGGCGGCTACAGCGCCTGGCCGGTTTGCGGCAAGAAGGCCTGAGTTTCGCTTCGGAACGGCCCCTGTCCCTGGTGGACGGGGGCCGTTCCGCGTGCGATCGACCGTCCGGCCGCGCGCGTCGGCCGCCTCGGTAGGCTCACCCGGTGGTTGAACTGCTGGGACCTGCCGAAATCCGCGGGCTGGCGGCCGAGCTCGACGTGCGGCCGACCAAGAAGCTCGGGCAGAACTTCGTGCACGATCCCAACACCGTCCGGCGGATCGTCGAGCTGGCCGGTGTCGGCGAAGGCGACGTCGTTCTCGAGGTCGGGCCCGGGCTCGGTTCGCTCACCCTCGGGCTGCTCGCCACCGGCGCGCACGTCGTCGCCGTCGAGATCGATCCCAAGCTCGCCGAACGGCTGCCCAAGACCGTCGCCGAGCGCGGCCCCGAAGCCGCCGACCGGCTGACCGTGGTCGGCGCCGATGCCCTGCGTGTCACGCGCGAGCAGCTGGGCGAGCCGACCGCGCTCGTCGCCAACCTGCCCTACAACGTCGCCGTGCCCGTCGTGCTGCACCTGCTCGCCGAGGTGCCCTCCCTGCGCACCGGCCTCGTCATGGTCCAGACCGAGGTCGCCGACCGGATGGCCGCCGGCCCCGGCAGCCGGATCTACGGCGTCCCCAGCGTCAAGCTCGCCTGGTACGGCCCCGCCCGCAAGGTCGCCGCCGTGCCGCGCTCGGTGTTCTGGCCGGTGCCCAACGTCGACTCGGCGCTCGTCGCCTTCGAACGTGGTGACGCTCCGGCGTCGGACGACCGCGATCGGCTCTTCGGCCTCGTGGACGCCGCTTTCTCACAGCGCAGGAAGACGCTCCGGGCCGCGCTCGCCGGCTGGGCGGGTTCCGCCGAGCGGGCCGGGGAGCTGCTCACGGCCGCCGGGATCGACCCGAAAACCCGGGGCGAGCAGCTGGACGTGCACGACTTCGCGAGGCTGGCCGCGGCTCGTTAGCACGTCCACAGTGGAAGTCAACGCCGTCCGGCGAAAATACGCCTCTTGCCGTGCGATCTCGCGATTCGGACACCTCCACTCGTGTGATCTGGGCCAACGGGCTTGCTTTCGCTCCTCGGGATCGGTTTTACTCAGTACGTCCATCCCGAGCGACTGAGAGACCTGGCTCGCCGAAGTCGCAGCAACCACCCTCCACAGGGCAGGTGCTACCGCCAGGACCGATGGAGGCCGTTTCCGATGAAGAGGGTAGCCCGCCCCCTGCTCCTGACCAGGCGTCGCGTTGTCGACGAAGGCCGCCGCTCCGTGACCGCATGTCGACGCTCCCACTGAGCTTGTCGTAGCCGGTCCACCTCTTCTTCACGCACCGTCCACACAGGACGGACTTCGCATGCGGCCGGGTGCCGCGCGCTGCGCGCACCCCGTTTTCTGGAGCCTTCGTGATCACCGTCGAAAACCTGTCCAAAACCTTTGCCACCAACGGAAACTCGGTCGTCGCCCTGCGGGACGTGAGCGTTGACGTCCAGGCCGGTTCGCTGTTCGGCGTGGTCGGCCCCGCCGGTTCGGGCAAGTCCGTCCTGGCGCGGTGCATCGCGCTGCAGGAGCGGCCCGACCGCGGCGTCGTCCGGCTCGACGGACTCAACACCGGCACCCTCGACGGCCGCCGCCTGCGCGAGATCCGCCGCCAGCTCGGCGTCGTCTCGACCAAGCCGGAGCTGATCGCCGAGCGCACCATCGCCGGCAACATCGCCTCCCCGCTCGAGCAGCTCGGTGTCGACGGCCCGCAGCGCCGCAGCCGGGTCGGCTCGCTGCTCGACCTCGTCGGCCTGACGCAGCGTGCGACGCAGCGTCCCGGCGAGCTCACCGAGGGTCAGCTCCGCCGCGTCGCGGTCGCGAAGGCGCTCGCGGCGGCGCCCGCCGTGCTGCTGGCCGACGACCCGACGGCCGGCGTCGACCCGGAGGAGGCCGGCTCGGTCCTCACCGTGCTCGACCGCGCCCGCTCCGAGCTGGGCACGACCGTCGTCATCACGACGCCGGACGCCGGCGTGGTCCGCCGGGTCTGCGACGACGTCGCGGTGCTCGAAGACGGCACGGTCGTCGAGCGCGGCACGGTGCTCGACCTGATCTCGAACCCGGCCAGCCGCACCGCGCAGGCGCTGCTGCCCGCCATCGAGACCACCCGCTCGCAGTCGTCGCGCTACGACCGCTCGGTCGACGTCGTGCTGGTCGGCTTCGCGTCGGTCGGCGCGCTGCTGCCCGAGGCGGCGGGCCGCTTCGACGTCGAGTTCGCCACCATCGGCGGCGGCCTGACCCGGATCGGCGACACCCCGGTCGGCCGCTTCCGCCTGGGCGTCCGCGGCGAGCGCGCCGACGCGGCCCTCGCGTGGGTCGCCGAGCGCGGCGGCCACGTGACGCACACCGCTCGCGGCCCTCAGGGCGTCGCGGCCTGACCCGAACGTCGGAACCGCCCCGATGCGCATGTCGCATCGGGGCGTTTTCGCGGGCACGTAGGCTGGTCGGGTGCTCGCCGTAGTTCCGCCTCCAGTCACCGTCCGGGTCCCGGCCAAGGTCAACCTGCACCTGGCGGTCGACGACCTGCGCGAAGACGGTTACCACGAGCTGGTGACCGTGTTCCAGGCCCTGTCGCTGACCGACGAGGTGACCGTCGCCGTCACCGAAGAACCGGGGCTGGAGATCTACGGCGAAGGCGAGGGCACGGTCCCGACCGGCCCCGAGAACCTGGCCTGGCGCGCGGTCGAAGCACTGGCCGCGCACGTCGGGCGCACCGGCGAGCCGAAGGTCCGGGTGGTGCTGCGCAAGGGCATCCCGGTGGCGGGCGGCATGGCCGGCGGCAGCGCCGACGCGGCCGCGACCCTGGTCGGGCTGGCGAGCCTGTGGAACCTCGACGTCACGCGCGACGAACTCGCCGAAATCGCCGCCGGCCTGGGCAGCGACGTCCCGTTCGCGCTCTACGGCGGCACGGCACTGGGCACCGGCCGCGGCGAGCGGCTCGTCCCGGTGCTGTCGCGGCACACCTTCCACTGGGTGCTGGCCTTCGACGAGCGCGGCCTGTCGACGCCGAAGGTGTTCGGCGAGCTCGACCGGCTGCGCGCCGACGGCAACCCGCCGCGCATCGGCTCGCACACCCCGGTCGTCGAGGCGCTGGCCTCGGGCGACCCGCGGCAGCTGGCGCTGCTGCTGGGCAACGACCTCCAGGCGGCGGCGGTCTCGCTGCGGCCGGGCCTGCGCCGCACGCTGCGCGCGGGCGTCAACGCGGGCGCGCTCGCCGGCACGGTCTCCGGTTCCGGCCCGACGTGCGCGTTCCTCTGCGAAGACGCGCAGTCGGCGGTCGAGGTCGCCGCCGAGCTGTCGGGCGCGGGGGTGTGCCGCACGGTCCGGGTGGCACACGGCCCGGTGCCCGGTGCCCGCGTCGTCGGCGGCGACGACGCGCCGCGGCCGGCCCCGCCGCGCGTGCACGCCTGATCGTCCACTTCTTGTCGTCCACTGTGGACTTCTGTTGCTGAGGAAAGGATCCGGATGGCCAACCTGGTCAACCTGGAGGCGGTGAGCAAGTCCTACGGGGTTCGCCCGCTCCTGGACGGCGTTTCGCTGGGCGTCGCGGCCGGGCAGCGCATCGGCGTCGTCGGCCTCAACGGCGGCGGCAAGACGACCCTGCTGGAAGTCCTTTCCGGACTCGCGGAGCCGGATTCCGGGCGGGTGAGCCAAGTTCGCGACCTGCGGATGGCGGTGGTCACTCAGCGCACCGAGCTGCCGGAGAACAGCACGGTCGGCGACGTCGTCCTGGAACGCTACGGCGCCGAGCACGAATGGGCGGCCGACGCCCGCGTCCGATCCATTGTGGACGGACTCGGGATCACCGCGATCGGGCTGGACACGCCGACCGCGAACCTCTCCGGCGGGGAGCGGCGCCGGGTGTCCCTGGCCGCCGCGCTGACCGGTGAGCTCGACCTGGTCGTGCTCGACGAGCCGACGAACCACCTGGACGTCGAAGGTGTCCGCTGGCTCGCCGACCACCTCCTGTCCCGCCGGATCGCCGTCGTGGTCGTCACGCACGACCGGTGGTTCCTCGACACCGTCGCGACGCTGACGTGGGAGGTCGCGAACGGCCGCGTCGAGCAGTACGAAGGCGGTTACGCGGACTGGATCTTCGCGCGCGCCGAGCGGGCCCGGCTGGCCGCGACGGCCGAGGAGAAGCGGCAGAACCTGGCCCGCAAGGAGCTGGCGTGGCTGCGCCGCGGCCCGCAGGCGCGCTCGTCGAAGCCGCGCTACCGCGTCGAAGCGGCCGAAGCGCTGATCGCGGACGTGCCGCCGCCGCGCGACTCCGTCGAACTGCAGGCGTTCGCCAAGCGGCGGCTCGGCAAGACCGTGCTGGAGCTGGAAGACACGACGTACCAGGTGGGCGAGCGGACGCTGCTCGACCACGTCACCTGGCGCATCGGCCCGGGCGACCGGATCGGCCTGGTCGGGGTCAACGGCTCGGGCAAGACGTCGCTGCTGAAGCTGCTCGGCGGCGACGTCGAAGGGTCGACGGGCCGCCGGATCGAGGGCAAGACGGTGGCGCTCGCGCACCTGCGCCAGGAGCTCGACGACCTGCCCGGTGACCTGCGCGTGCTGCAGGCGATCGAGCAGGTGGCCGGGCGCGTGGTGTTCGGCAAGCAGGAGATGACGGCGTCCCAGCTGGGCGAGAAGCTCGGCTTCCCGCAGGCCCGCCAGTGGACCCCGGTCGGCGACCTGTCCGGCGGCGAGCGGCGGCGGCTCCAGCTGTGCCGGCTGCTGATGGCCGAGCCGAACGTCCTGCTGCTGGACGAGCCGACGAACGACCTGGACATCGACACGCTGCAGCAGCTGGAGGACCTCCTCGACGGCTGGCCGGGCACGATGGTCGTGGTGTCGCACGACCGCTACCTGGTGGAGCGGGTGTGCGACACGATCGTCGCCCTGTTCGGCGACGGCCGGATCACGCACTTGCCCGGCGGCATCGAGGAGTACCTGAACCGCCGCGCGGCCGCGGCTCCGGTCGCGGGCCCGGCGCCGTCCGCGGAGAAGGTCGAAGCGAAGAAGTCGGCGGCGGACCTGCGCGCGGCGCAGAAGGAGCTGGGCCGGCTGGAGCGCAAGCTGGACCAGCTGCACGCGAAGGAGGAGAAGCTCCACGCGTCGCTGCTGGAGGCGGCTACGGATCCGGCGAAGCTGATGGAGCTGAACGCGGAGCTGAAGGGCGTCCAGGGCGAGATCGAGGACGTCGAGGGCCGCTGGCTGGAGACCTCCGAACTGCTGGAGTGACACAGCTCCCAGTAATGTCTGCTCCATGAGCAGGTTCGTGGACACGCTCGTCGCCACCGCGGCGGGCCGGGGTCAGCAGCGTGGCATGGTCACCGGGGAACCCAAGGAGCCGGTGCGGCGGACGTGGGCCGAGGTGCACGAAGAAGCCCGGCGGATCGCCGGCGGTCTCGTCGCCGGCGGGTTCGAGCGGGGCACCGCGGTCGGGGTGCTCGCCGCCGCGCCCGTGTTGATCGCACCCACCGTGCAGGCCGTCTGGCTCGCCGGGGGCAGCGTCACCATGCTGCACCAGCCCACCCCGCGGACCGATCTCGCCGAATGGGCCGAAGACACCGTGCGCGTGCTCGGGATGATCGGGTCGGACCTCGTGCTGCTGGGCGAGCCCTTCGACCAGCTCGCCCCCGTGCTCGAAGAAAAGGGCATCGGGTTCAAGCTCATCACGGACCTCACGAAGGCCGAGCCGCTGGCGGACGTCGTCGGCACCGATGAGGGCGAGACCGCACTGCTGCAGCTGACCAGTGGGTCGACCGCTGACCCGAAGGCCGTGCGGATCACCTACGGGAACCTGTACTCCAACGTCAAGGCCATGGTCGACCGCGCGGAGTTCGACTTCGACGTCGACGTCATGGTGTCCTGGCTGCCGACCTTCCACGACATGGGCATGGTCGGCTTCCTGACCGTCCCGATGACCTTCGGCGTCGAGCTCGTCAAGATCACGCCCGTCGAGTTCCTCTCGGGGCCGTTGATCTGGCCGGAGCTGATCACCAAGTACGGCGGCACGACGACGGCGGCGCCGAACTTCGCGTACGCCATCGTCGGGCGCCGGATGGCCCGCGTCGACGACGACAGCGCCTACGACCTCTCGAAGCTGCGCATCGCCCTGAACGGCGCCGAGCCCATCGACGAGACCGCCGTCCAGACCTTTGTGGACGCCGGCGCGCGGTTCAAGATGCCCGCGGAATGCGTTTTCCCGGCCTACGGCATGGCGGAGGCGACCCTCGCGGTGTCGTTCGCGCCGCTGTTCACCGGGCTCACGCTCGACGTCGTCGAGGCGGACGCGCTCGAGGCCGACAACCGCGCGGTGCCCGTGCCCGAAGGCGACCCGCGGCGCGGCACCGACGGCGTCCGGTCGTTCGCGCTCCTCGGCCGGCCGCTGGACGGCCTGGAAGCGGAGATCGTCAACGACGCGGGCGAGCGGGTCGGTGACCGCGAGGTCGGCGAGATCCGGCTGCGCGGCGAGGCCGTGACGCCCGGGTACCTGACCATGGAAGGCCCGGTCGCGACCCAGGACGACGAGGGCTGGCTGAACACCGGCGACCTCGGCTACCTGGTCGACGGCCAGATCGTCATCTGCGGCCGCCGCAAGGACGTCATCATCATGGGCGGCCGCAACCTCTACCCGACGGACATCGAGCGCGCGGCGACGTCCGTCGAGGGCGTCCGGGCGGGCAACGCGGTCGCCGTCCGGCTGGACGCGGGCAGCCGCCGAGAACGGTTCGCGGTCGTCGTGGAGTCGAAGCTGGCGGGCGACGCCGAGGCCGAGAAGAACCTGATGAAGCAGGTCTCGGCGCGGGTGCGCGACGCCGTGGACATGCGGCCGTACGCGGTGGTCGTGCTGCCGGCGGGGAGCCTGCCGAAGACGCCGTCGGGCAAGGTCAAGCGCGCGGCGACGGCCCAGCAGTTCGCGGACAAGATCAAGAAGAACGCCGACGCCTAGCGCCCCAATGTGGCCTTCGGTGCGTCTGACGCACCGAAGGCCACCTTGGGTGCGTTGAATCAGCACCGCGGCGCGAAGCGCCTCCGCTGAGGGTGGCGGTGGGGGCATCGGTGGAGCAACCAAGGCCACCTTGGGGCGCTTGGGGCTAGCGCTGTTGGAGGCGCTCCGCACGCAAAGTCGGCGGGGCCGCGCGCTCGATCATGGCCTCGGCCGGCGTGCGGGCGCCCGGGAGGTCCGGGGCGTGGCCCGTGCGGGACGCGAGCTGGTCCTCCACCCGGTCCAGGAAGTCGTCGACCTCCCGCTCGTCGTAGCCGCGCTTGCCGATCAGCGGCTTCGCGAACACCACGTGGTGCACTTCCGCGGCGGTCAGGTCGTCCTCCTCGGCGAACGTCTTGGCGATGCGCCGGACGAACTCGTCGACCTCGTGCTTCGCGTAGCCACGGCGGCCGATCGGGGCGTTACCGAAGGTGACCTCGGCGAGGTCTTCGGCGGTGAACGACATGGAACTCTCCGATTCCGGGGTTTGGCGGTGCGAACTCCCGTACACCGTCCTAACCCGGGAACGGGTTCCCCCGGAAGAGTCGACCCCGAAGCTCACCCCGACGGGCGGCCCGTATCCGCCATCGAGTGAGGCGGGACTACCGAGCGCTGTGTGGCCGGTTTCACACCGTCGTCAGCCGCGGCCGAACCACTTCCGGGGCCCCGGCGGCGGGCCCTCCTCGACCACCGGGCGCGGGTTCCGCAGCTCCACCAGGGCCGCCTCGGCCTCGTCGAGGAACAGGTCGACCTGCGCCTGGTCGTAGCTGCGCATGCCGACCGGCATGATCGTGAAGTCGACGTAGTGGATGTCGTCGGGCGTCAGGATGTTGCGGCCGGCCAGCGCCTCGGCGATGAGGTCGAGGAACGCGTCGACTTCGTCCTCGTTGTAGCCGCGCCGGCCGAAGCGGGGTTTGCCGAACGCGATCGCCCGGACTTCGTCGGGGGTCATGGGCTCACCTTGCCACCGATGTCAGCCCGCATGGAAGGCGTTCTGCGCGGCCGCGAGACCGGTGCCGACCAGCGCCTCGGTCGCGTCCGCGCAGCGGTCCACCTCGAACGGGAGCTCCTTGCGCTCGACCGTCGAGAAGTCCTTCAGGACGAAGTCCGCCGGGTCCTGGCGGCCGGGCGGGCGGCCGATGCCGAACCGGACCCGGTAGTAGTCGCGGGTGCCGAGCGACTTCGTGATCGAGCGGAGCCCGTTGTGGCCGTTGTCGCCGCCGCCGAACTTCAGCTTCAGCGCGCCGAAGTCGACGTCCAGCTCGTCGTGCACCACGACCACACCGGACGGCGGCACCTTGTAGAACCGGGCCGCGCCGACCACCGGGCCGCCGGAGAGGTTCATGTACGACCGCGGCTTCACCAGCACCACGCGGCGGCCGCCGAGGCGGCCTTCGAGCACCTCGCCGCCGCTCTTGTGCGTCTTGAACTTGCCGCCGATCCGGGTGGCGAGCTCGTCCAGCACCATGAAACCGACGTTGTGCCGGTTTCCGGCGTACTGGGGTCCGGGATTGCCGAGGCCGGCGAGCAGGATCAGCTCGCCGGCCCCGGGCAGGTCTTCGGTCATGCGGAAATGCTATTCGGCGGCTTCGGCCGACTCTTCGCCCGCCTCGGCGGTGGCCTCGTCGTCGGCCTCTTCACGCTGCGGCTCGTTGACGGCGACGACCAGGGCCTCCGGGTCGGTGACCAGGGTGGCGCCCTGGGGCAGCTCGACCTGGCCGGCCAGGACCTGGCTGCCGATCTCGAGGCCCTCGATGGAGACCTCGAACTGCTCCGGGATGTGCAGCGCCTCGACCTCGACCTGCAGGGTGTCGACGTCCTGGTTGACCAGGCCGCCGGGGCCGGGGGTCCCGGAGACGACGACCGGGACGTCGACGACGATCTTCTCGCCGCGCTTCACGACCAGCAGGTCGACGTGCTCGATGTAGTTCTTCAGCGGGTGCACGACGATCGTCTTCGTCAGCGCGAGCTCGTCGGAGCCCTCGATGGCGAGGGTGATGACGGCGTTGGAGCCGTTCTCGCGGACGACGCGGGCGAACTCGATGGCCGGCAGCGCGAAGTGCCGCGGGTCCGAGCCGTGGCCGTACAGGACGGCGGGGATCTTGCCGGCGCGACGCGTGCGACGCGCGGCGCCCTTGCCGAACTCGGTGCGCGGCTCGACGGACAGACGTACCTCGGACACGGTGTGGCACTCCTTCAAATCACGAACATGGTGCGGGAGACAGCATGCTGCGGCGGGGGATGCTTGCGTTGTTCTGTTCAGGCGGTTGCGGCGGCGAGTTTCAGGCGTGCACGACAGCCGGGGCTACTCGAGCCGCCGCGTCGATCACGCCGGGCACCCCAGAAGGGCCCCGCCTCGCCGAGACAACCTCAAGAGTGTAAACCAACCTCATCACGGTGGGTTGCGGCGGGGGCCCGGCCCAGGCTAGAACCCTCCTGAACCCCGGTGCGTGACGACACAAATCCGGTGGCGGGACTTCACCGGCCGAGGTGTCCTCGGGTACAGCGGGAGAGCAGGGGGCGGAAGATGCGGGCTCGACGGGCCACGACGGCGGCGGCGGTGCTGCTGCTGGGCGGACTGCTGGCCGGCTGCCAGGTGGCGGTCCCCGGCACCGCCGGGGTCTCCGCGGCCGGGCAGCAGACGGCCGACCGGCGCGCCGAGCAGCGCACCGCGGTCGACGCCGCGCTCACCGCGCTGGGCCAGGCGCCCGCGCTCGCCCTGAAGTCGGCGACCAACGGCGCCGAGCAGCAGTTCCGCGTCACCCGCGGGGGCAACGCCCTCGGCGGGCTGCCGATGGAGGGCCGCGTCGTCCAGGTGACCGCCGCCGCGGGGCAGTTCTACCTGCAGGCCGACGCCGACTACTGGAAGGCGCACGCCATCGACGAGGGCACGCAGTTCGGCACGAGCTGGGTGCGTTCGCTCGGCTCCGAGCTGCCGCTCGACCCCGCCGCGCGGTTCGCCCCGAAGGCGCTGGCCGACGGGCTGCGCAAGGCCCTGCCCGCCCTCGACCGGCTGGGCGACCCGGTCAAGGCGAAGCTCCCGGACGGCACCGAGGTCTACCAGCTCGGCGCCGCGCCCAGCCTGCTGCGCGTCACGACGGCCAAGCCGAACCGGGTCGTCAGCTTCGCCCCGGCGCTGCTCGACCCGCAGGCCGGGCCGAAGTTCGGCGCCGAGTTCGGCGTCGACCCGCTCGCCGGCGACGCGCTCAAGAAGTTCCACACCGACCTCGACAACACCGTCGGCGGGCTGGGCCAGCCGTTCGAAGGCCTGGTGCAGGCCAGCGCCGTCGTCACGAACGACAACCTCGACTGCAAGGACTTCGTCGGCTCCTGCACGACGACCGTCGACGTCTCCAACAGCGTGGTCGGGTCGCCGTCCTCGGGCGGCAAGAGCGTCATCCACATCAACCTGTCCGTCGAGGTGAGCGCCGACTCGCTCGGTTCGCAGACCTGCACGGCGGCGGCCGACGCCGAGCCGTACGCGACGGTCAAGATGTCCTGCACGGTCAAGTTCAAGCTGCCGAACCGCACGGCGAGCTACCAGGTGCTGTCCAAGCCGAACGCGACCGCGGAGGTCCGCGCGGCCCTCGACGTCAACGCCGTCAAGCAGCAGGTCGCGGCCGAGTTCGCCGGCCTGGGCGGCTGAGCTGGACACCTACCCGGGGGTGCGTTGCTTCCGTTGAAGTAGGTGATCTTCCGTTCCTAGCATCGGCTGCGTACAGCCGAGACGAACGGAGAATCAGACATGGCCAAGCTGGTCATTTTCGGGGGAACGGGCTACGCCGGGGGCAAGATCGGCGCCGAGGCGGTGCGGCGCGGGCACGAGGTCGTCGGCGTCGCGCGCCACGCGGGTTCCGCGCCCGAGGGCGTCGACGAGCGCCAGGGTTCGCTGCACGACGAGGAGTTCGTGACGGGGCTGGCCAAGGACGCCGACGTGTTCGTCGTCGCCACCCCGGCGCGGGAGATCGACGGCAAGAAGCTGATCGACGCCGTGCCGTCGCTGGCCCGGATCGCGCGCGAGAACGGCGTCCGGCTGTCGTTCGTGGGCGGCGCGGCGAGCCTGCTGGTCGCCGAGGGCGGCCCGCGGCTGTTCGACACCCCGGAGTTCCCGGCCGAGTACAAGGACGAGGCCGGCCGCCACGCCGAGGTGCTCGGCCTGCTGCGCGAGCAGCCCGAGGGCCTCGACTGGTTCTACGTGAGCCCCGCCGCCGAGTTCGGCGCCTGGACCCCGGGCGAGCGCCGGGGCGAGTTCCGGCTCGGCGGCGACGTCCTGGTGACCGACGAGAACGGCAAGTCGCACATCGGTGGTGACGACTTCGCGATCGCGTACGTCGACGAGATCGAGCAGCCGAAGCACCACCGGGCGCGCTTCACCGTCGCTTACTGAAGTTCTTCCAGTACGGGCGCGAAGGTCTCGAAGAACGGCTCGAAGACCGTGATGTAGGAGAAGCCGTAGCGTTCGCGCCGGGTCTCGAGCTGTCCGGCGATCTCCTCGACCGTGCCCAGCAGCAGCTGGGGCGCGTCGAGGAGCTCCCGGGCGTCGGGGACGGCGCTGCGCTCGGTCAGCTCGTGCCACGCCTCGGCGGCCTTCTGCCGGTCGTCGGTGACCTCGACGTGCTGGACCAGCATGTTGTACTCGACCTCGCGGCCGGTCTTCGCACGGAAGTACGCGACGCGCTCGTCCATCGCCTCGGCGTTGTCGAGCTTGAAGGTGCCCGGCGGCTTCCCGGGCTGCTGCCGGAGCCCGCCGAACCCGACGACGTCCGCGTGCTCGGCGGCCAGGTCCAGGACGCCGTCGCTGTTGCCCGCGATGAGCAGCCGCGGGTGGCCGATGCCCTCGTCCTCGAAGTGTTTCCGCAGGTGGCCGAGGCTTTCTTCGAGGTAGCCGATCCGGGTCGCGGCGTTCTGCCACGGGATACCGGCGGCGTCGAACTCGCTCTTCATGTGCCCGGCGCCGAGGCCGAGGTCGAGGCGGCCGTCGAGCAGCGTGGCCATCGAAGAGGCTTCGCGCGCGAAGAGTGCGAGGTTGTAGAAGGGCACATTGGACACGAGCGTGCCCAGCCGCGACCGCTCGGTGACGGCGGCCGCCATGGCCAGCACCGGGAACGGCGCGAACCGGCCGGTGCCGAGGTGGTCGGGCACGGTGATGGCGTCGTAGCCGAGCTCTTCGGCCCGCCGGCACTTGGCGATCCAGGCGTCCCGGCTGCCGATCTCGCGGAAGCTGACGCCGAACTTGAAGTTCCCCATGCCGGCGACGCTAGCGCCGGGAACCGCCGCCGGGCGCGGAGTTCGCGCCCGGCGGACGGGTTCAGGCGTTGCCGTCGAAGAGGGACGTCACCGAGCCGTCTTCGAAGACCTGCTGGATGGCTTCAGCCAGCATCGGCGCGATCGACAGGACCGTCAGCCCCTCGAAGCGCTTCTCCTCCGGGATCGGCAGCGAGTTCGTCACGATGACCTCGCGGGCCTTGCACTGCGAGAGCCGCTCGGTCGCCGGGTCGGACAGGATGCCGTGGGTCGTCGCGATGACGACGTCCGCCGCGCCCTCGTCGATCAGGGCCTCGGTGGCCTTCACGATCGTGCCGCCGGTGTCGATCATGTCGTCGATCAGCACGCAGAGCTTGCCCTCGACCTTGCCGACCACGCGGTTGGCGACGGCCTGGTTCGGCTTGTCCGGGTCGCGCGTCTTGTGGATGAACGCGATCGGCCGGTCGCCCAGCGTCTGCGCCCACTTCTCGGCCAGCCGCACGCGGCCCGAGTCCGGCGAGACGACGGTGATGTCGGCGTCGCCGTAGGTCTTCTTGATGTGGTCGGCCAGCACGGTCTGCGCCATCAGGTGGTCGACCGGGCCGTCGAAGAAGCCCTGGATCTGCGCGGTGTGCAGGTCGACGGTCATGATCCGGTCGGCGCCCGCGGTCTTGAACAGGTCCGCGATCAGCCGCGCCGAGATCGGCTCGCGGCCCTTGTGCTTCTTGTCCTGGCGCGCGTACGGGTAGAACGGCATCACGACGGTGATCCGCTTCGCGCTCGCCCGCTTGAGCGCGTCCACCATGATCAGCTGCTCCATCACGTACTCGTTGATGGGCGTGGTGTGCGCCTGGATGACGAAGGCGTCGGTGCCGCGCACGGACTCCTCGAAGCGGACGAACAGCTCGCCGTTGGCGAACGTGTGCGCCGTCTGCGGGGTGATCGTCACGTTGAGGTGCTTCGCGACCTCTTCGGCGAGCTCCTGGTGCGCCCGTCCGGAGAAGAGCATCAAGTTCTTCTTCGGCGTACCTGACTTCGGACTCATGCTGGCGACTCCCCGTCGGTTCCTGCTGCTGACTCGGCGTCGAGCGCGGCCTGGGCCGCTTCCGCCGCGGGCGTACCCGGCCTGCGCCGGATCGCCCAGCCTTCGATGTTGCGCTGCGGCGGTGCCGACACCGCGAGTGTGCCCGGCGGGACGTCTTCGCGGATCACGGCACCCGCTCCACTGTAAGCGCCGTCACCGACCTGCACCGGAGCGACGAACGTGTTGTCCGCGCCCATCCGGACATACGACCCGATAACGGTCCGGTGCTTGTGCACCCCGTCGTAGTTCACGAACACGCTGGAGCAGCCGATGTTGCTGTGCTCGCCGATCGTGGCGTCGCCGACGTAGGTCAGGTGCGGCACCTTCGTGCCGGCGCCGATGTCGGCGGACTTCGTTTCGACGAACGCGCCGAGCTTGCCCTTCTCGCCCAGCTTCGTGCCCGGCCGCAGATAGGTGAACGGCCCGACGTTGACGCCGTCGCCCAGTTCGGAGTCGGAGCCGTGCACGCGCACCACGGAGGCGCGGGCGCCGATGGTCATGTTCGTCAGGGTGCTGTCCGGGCCGACGGTCGTGCCCTCGCCGACCGACGTCGTGCCCTTGAGCTGCACGCCGGGCTCGATGACGACGTCGCGCGAAAGGGTGACGCCGGCGTCGATCCAGGTCGTGGCCGGGTCGACGACCGTGACGCCCTCGCGCTGCCAGCGCCGCACGATCCGCCGGTTGAGCTCGGCGCCGAGCACCGACAGCTGGACGCGGTCGTTGACGCCCTCGGTCAGCCACGGGTCGTCGACGACGAGCGCGCCGACGTGCAGCCCGTCGCCGTTCGCGATGCCCAGGACGTCGGTGAGGTAGAGCTCGCCCTGCGCGTTGTCGGTCGAAAGGCGCGAAAGGCCGTCGCGCAGGACGGCGGCGTCGAAGGCGTAGACCCCCGAGTTGATCTCGGTGATCTCCGCCTGGTCCGGGGTGGCGTCCTTGTGCTCGACGATCCCGGTGACCTTGCCTGCGCCGTCGCGCACGATGCGGCCGTAGCCGGTCGGGTCGGAGACGACGGCGGTGAGCACGGTGACCGCGTTCTTCGCCTCGGTGTGCTCGTCGAGCAGGGCGCGCAGCGTCGCCGTGTCGAGCAGCGGGACGTCGCCGTAGCTGACGATCACCGTGCCGGTCAGGTCGGCGGGCAGGGTCGCCAGCGCGCAGGACACGGCGTGGCCGGTGCCCTTCTGCTGGTCCTGCACCGCGGTGCCGACCTCGCGCCCGAGGGCTTCCCCGACCCGGGCCAGGTGCTCTCCGACGGCTTCGCGGCCGTGGCCGGTCACGACCACGAGGTGCTCGGGACCCAGGCCGGCGGCGGCCCGGACGGCGTGCTCCACGAGGGGCCGCCCGGCGATCGGGTGCAGCACCTTCGGGGTCGCGGATCGCATGCGGGTGCCCTCACCCGCGGCGAGGATCAACGTGCTCAGCGGGCCGGTCAACGGCGCTCCCAACGGTAACCAAAAGATGGCTTCTGTCGGGCTCAGATCCTAACTGTGGTCTTCGGCGTCCCACGCGGGGTCGGTCGGTGGGGCCTCGCCCGCCCACGCGGCGGCCGGGTCGGCGGCCATCGAGTTGGCCGACGCCACCTGGTTGCCGCCACCGCGTTTCGCCTGGTACATGGCCGCGTCCGCGCGCGCGAGGACCTGCTCGCCGCGCTCCTGCGGCCGCAGCGAGACGAGCCCGATGGACAGCGTCACGCCGTGCGAGAGGTGGTGCGGCAGGTTCGAGACGGACTTGACCGCGCGGCCGAGCGCCATCTTCGCCGCGGACGCCGGCGTGCCCGGCAGCAGGACGATGAACTCGTCGCCGCCGTAGCGCGCCACGAGGTCGTCGCCGCGCAGGGCGTCACGCAGCGTGCTCGCGACGACGCGCAGCACGTTGTCGCCCTCGGCGTGGGACTGCTTGTCGTTGACGCCCTTGAAGCCGTCGAGGTCGACCAGCGCCACCGCGAGGGGCTGCGCGTCGGCCGACGACGCCAGCTGGCGCAGCTTCTCGTCGAGCGCGCGCCGGTTCGGCAGCCCGGTGAGCGGGTCCTGCAGGGCCTGCTGGGTGATCGCGCCGTGCTCGGCGGAGAGCCGTTCGTGCTCGCGGCGGGCGTTGAGCGTGGCGATCTGCGACTCGCGCAGGCTCCACATCTCGTTTTCGAGGCGCCTCGCGTAGTCGATCAGCGACTCGCTGGCGCCGGACGCGTAGTCCGGCGTGGTGTCCAGCCGGGCCAGCTCGCGGGCGATGTTCAGCCGCATCGAGGGCTGCGAGGTGTCGTCGGCCAGCGACTCGCGGGCGTGCCGCAGCACGTCGAGGGCCTCTTCGCGGCGGCCGGCCTGGTCCAGGCAGCGGGCCAGCGCGATGGCGACGATCTCGCGTTCGCCCGGGTAGCCGGTGCCTTCGTGCAGCGCCCGGAGCCGGTCGATCTGGTCGGCGCTCGGGCTGTGCAGCGCCTGCGCCGAGGCGAGGACGCCGACCTGGTCGACGGCCGCGACGCCCGCCTTCCGCGGGAACAGCGACTCGGTGAACGGGCCTTCGGCGGCCACGGCCATGGACGCGGCGGTGCGGAACTTCTCGGCGCTCTCGTCGTACTCGTCGATGCGCTCGAGCCGCAGGCCCCAGCCCAGCAGCATCTTGACCCGGTTCATCAGCTGCAGCGTGATCTCGTGCGGGCTCGCGCTTTCGCGGATCGCGCTCGCCGCGCGGCCGATGACCTCCTCGGCGGCCTCGTAGACGCCGAGCTGGTTCAGCACGATCCAGCAGTCGTTCAGCGTCGACCACAGCATCCGGTTCCACTGGCGGATGCCGACCTGCCGGTTCGGGATCGCGGAGTCGTCGAGGATGGCCAGCGCGCGGGCGATCTCGGTGAGCGCGGGGTCCTCCTGCGCGGCGATCACCAGGCGGCGGCCGCGCAGCGCGTGCGCGTCGGCCCGCAGCAGCGCGAGGCCGTGCCGGCGGGTGTGCGCGAGCATCTCGTCGAGCCGCGGTTCGGCCTCGGCCGCGAGGCCCTTGGTGATCAGCCGGGCGATCGCCGAGGCGCGCAGGAGCTGCGCGACCATCGTCGGCTCGCCGCGGCGCTGGGTCTCGTCGAGCAGCTCGTCCATCAGCTCGACGATCTGCAGCTGCTGGGTGTACTCCTGGCGCTGGACCGCGGCGATGAGCTCCCGCGCGCGCCCGACGAGCCAGGCGTCGGACATTTCGGCCAGGGCGGGACGCCTGGCCGCACCGGGGTCGGTCGCCTCGTCGGTCAGCGCCAACCTCCCGGTGTCGTGGGTTCGGGTCCTTCTGCTGCTCCGCCGCCAGGATTCGAACCTGAACTGTCAGAACCAAAATCTGAAGTGCTGCCGATTACACTACGGCGGATCGAACCTGGTCAGGATAGCGACGATCGGGTGTCGTCCGCGCGGGGGATGCGTTACGCGGCTGTCCGCCGGGTATCCCCCTACGAAGGACCGGTGTGAGGTTCAGGCTCTCCCCAGCCGCCGAAACCTCCTGTACCGTAACTTACGGCATCGTAGGTTAGGGCACCCTACGTCACAGGGTTGCCCGCGTAGGGAGAAGTGAAGCGTATGACGGCCACGCTCGACCGTTCTCAGCCCGCCGGGGAGCCCTCGGCACCCAAGGGGCCCAAACCCGTTATCGAAGGCACGCGCGGCATCGGCGTGCAGCTGTCGGTGTACTTCGGCGTGATCGCGCCGCTGGTGGCACTGCTGGTCGCGGTGCCCTTCGCCTGGGGCTGGGGACTGAGCTGGGTCGACGTCGCCATCTTCGTCGTGTTCTACGCGATCAGCGGGCTCGGCATCACGGTGTCGTACCACCGCTACTTCACACACGGCTCGTTCAAGGCCAAGCAGTGGCTGCGCGTGTTCATGGCCATCGCGGGCAGCATCGCCCTGCAGGGCCCGGTGATCACCTGGGTCGCCGACCACCGCCGCCACCACGCGTTCTCCGACCGCGACGGCGACCCGCACTCGCCGTGGGCGTTCGGCACCTCGCCGTGGGCCATCGCGAAGGGCTTCTGGCACGCCCACATGGGCTGGCTGTTCGAGCGCGACCAGACCAACGCCGAGCGCTTCGCGCCGGACCTGGTCAAGGACCCGGCGATCAAGAAGGTCGACGACCTGTTCTGGCTGTGGTCGCTGGTCAGCCTGCTGCTGCCGGCGCTGCTGGGTGGCCTCATCTCGTGGTCGCTGTGGGGCGCGGTCACCGCGTTCTTCTGGGCGGGCCTGGTGCGCATCTGCGTGCTGCACCACGTGACGTGGTCGGTCAACTCGATCTGCCACATGATCGGCGAGCGCCCCTTCGCGGCGCGCGACAAGTCGGCGAACTTCTGGCCCCTGGCCATTTTCTCGTTCGGCGAGTCGTGGCACAACCTGCACCACGCCGACCCGACGTCCGCCCGCCACGGCGTGAAGCGCGGCCAGATCGACATTTCCGCGCGGCTGATCTGGATCTTCGAGAAGTTCGGCTGGGTGCACGACGTCCGCTGGCCGACCCCGCAGCGCTTGGCCCGTATCGCGACGGAAAAAGGCTAGTCAACTAGGCTGCCCCGATGGCGGGGAGACGACGTTCTAAGAGGGAACAGCAGGTCACCGGGGCGCGTCCGGTCGCCCCGGTGACGCGCGTCCGGATGACCGGCACCGAGCGGCGCCAGCAGTTGTTGAACGTGGCGCGGGCGTTGTTCGCCGAGAAAGGCTTCGACGGAACGTCGATCGAGGAGATCGCGCACCGCGCCAACGTGTCGAAACCCGTGGTGTACGAACACTTCGGCGGCAAAGAGGGCATCTACGCGGTGGTCGTGGACCGCGAAACGCAACTGCTGCTGGACCGCATGGTGTCCACGTTGCACGGTGGCCACCCCCGCGTGATGCTCGAGCAGGCGGCGACGGCGTTGCTGTCGTACGTCGAGGATTCCCACGACGGCTTCCGGATCCTGGTGCGCGATTCGCCGGTGGCGAGTTCGACGGGGACGTTTTCCACCGTGCTGAACGACATCGCCAGCCAGGTGGAGCACATCCTGGCCCAGCAGTTCGCGGCTCGCGGGTATGACGAGAAGCTGGCGGCGTTGTACGCGCAGGCTTTGGTGGGAATGGTCGCGTTGACCGGGCAGTGGTGGCTGGACGCCCGGAAGCCGAAGCGGGACGAGGTCGCGGCGCATCTGGTGAACCTGGCTTGGAACGGGTTGTCGCACTTGGAGCACAAGCCGAAGCTCCGGCTCGGTTAGTGCAACCGGCCGGTCTCGTGCAGGTGGTCGAAAATGATCTTGTCCACTGCCGACACCCGCGGCCGGTCCGTGTACGCCAGCCAAGCGATCTCTTCGATCTCACTGCTGGCGGCCAACGTTCCGGTGTACTCCGCCGTGTAGCAGGTCATGCGGACGAGCGTGCCCGGGTGACCGTGAGCCTCCGCTTCGAACACGCCCGCCGGGGCGATCGACTCCGGGGTGATCGCCACGTCGAGTTCTTCGCGGATCTCCCGCGTCAGCGTCTCGACGTCCGACTCGCCCGCCTCGCGTTTGCCACCCGGGAGGTAGTACACCTCCTTGCCGCGCGATCGCGTGCTCAGGATCCGGCCGCCCACCAAGTGCAGCCAAGCGATCTTGTCGATCACCGCAGTGCGCCTGCCTCGTGCAGGTGGTCGAAGATCAGCTGCGCCACCAGGGACACCCGCGGCCGGTCGTCGTACCCGAGCCACGCGATCTCCTCGATCTCGCTGCTCGCCCGCGGGGTTCCCGTGTACTCCGCTGTGTACGCCGCCGTGCGGACCAGCGTTCCCTCGGCTTTGCCGTGCGCCTGGCCCTCGAACGTGCCTGCCGGGGTGATCGTCGACGGCGAGATCTCCACGTCCAGCTCTTCGCGGATCTCCCGCACCAGCGTCTCGGCGTCCGTCTCGCCCGGCTCGCGCTTGCCGCCCGGCAGGTAGAACCTGTCCTTGCCCCGCGAGCGCGCCGCCAGGACGCGGCCGTCCGATACCTCGATCCACGCCACCTTGTCGATCACGCCAGGACCTCGTCGGTCGTCATGACCGTGCCGAGGCGCGGGAAGATCTTCGTGATCGCGTTTTCGTGCGAGATCTCCGACAGCGCGGTCATCGCGTCCGACACCGCGACCGTGTCGTAGCCGTGGTCGGAGGCCGCGCGCAGCGTCGACTCCACGCCGAACTCCGTCGCGATTCCACCGAAGTACACGGTTCGGACGCCCTTGCCGCGCAGGAATTCGTCGAGGTCCGTGTTCGCGAAGCCGCCGATCGTGTACTTCGTGACGATCTTGTCGTCCTGCGCGTCGAAGACGAGCTCGTTGCCCGGCGGGTTGTCCGGCCGCGACACCTTGACGATCACCACCGGCGCCCCGGCCTCGCGGAACGCCGTCCGCAGCCGCAGCGCGTTCGCGACGACGTCCTCGCCGGAGTACGGCGTGGTCGGCAGCTTGACGATCCGCTCCTGCAGGTCGACGAGCACGAGCGCGGACGTGGCCGGATCGATCTTGGTCATGCCCCGATCCTAGGCACTAGGGTCGAAGTCATGGGGAACAGCAGGGAAGTAGTGGTCACGGGCGGCGGCACCGGCATCGGGTACGCCGTCGCGGCGGCGTTCGCCGAGGCCGGCGAGCGGGTCACCGTCACCGGGCGCCGGGAGCAGGTCCTCTCCGAAGCCGCGGCGCTCCTGGGTGCGCGGCCCGTCGTCTTCGACGCCGCCGATCCCGCGGCCGTCGAGTCCGCACTCGGGGAGTTGCCCGCGCGCGTCGATGTCCTCGTCAACAACGCCGGCGGCAACACGGACTTCCTCGACGCCGACGGTGATGGGCTCGCCGGCTTCGCGGCCGCGTTCGAGCGCAACCTCAAGTCCAATGTGGTCAGTGCCGCGCTGGTGACGCACGCGCTGCGCGAGCGGCTCGCCGACAACGCGCGCATCGTGACGATCGGGTCCATCGCCGCCCGCACCGGCGCCGGCTCGTACGGGGCGGCCAAAGCCGCCGTCGAGGGGTGGAACGTCAGCGTGGCCCAGGAGTTCGGCCCGCGGGGGATCACCGCGAACGTCGTCGCGCCCGGGCTGATCGGCGAGACGGAGTTCTTCCACGGCAAGCTTTCGGACCGTCGGCGCGAGTGGCTGATCGGGAACACGATGAACAAGCGACCGGGCACGGTGGAAGATGTCGCCGCCGTCGTGACGTTCTTGGCGAGCCCCGCCGCCGGGCACGTCACCGGACAGGTGGTGCACGTCAACGGCGGGGCTCACCTGGGCAAATAGGACATTTGGATGCCGGTCCCCGATCGTCAGGTCGGCGATGACGATCGAGGACCGGCGCGGTGCTGCCGCGGGAACGCTATCTTCGGACCGCGTCCAACACTCGTCGGGGGCGGGCGAAAACTCTTGGTGCACACCATGTTCCGCGATCCGCCACCCCGGCGGAAGTGTCCACGGCATCGGACGGCCGTGGGTTTCTCATGATCAGGCGGGCGTGACCTTCAGCAGCTTGTCGTCCGTACCGTCCGAAGTCGTCACGTACAGGGCGCCGTCCGGGCCGCTGCGGACCGCGCGCAGGCGGCCGAACTTGTCGTCGAACTCCGGCGGGAGCGAGACGTCCAGGACCTTGCCCGCCGCGTCCAAGTGGTACAGCAGCAGCTTCTGGCCCTTCAGTGCCACCACGACCAGTGCGCCGTCGTTCGGGCCCCACTGCGCCCCGGTCAGGAACGCGTCGCCGCTGATCGCCTCGGTGATCTTGCCGGACGTCCACAGTGGACTCACGGCGTCCGGGAAGCGCTTGAGGTCCGTCATCGGCACGCTCTCGTCGTAGCTCGAGTCCGTGCCGCCCTTCGACGGGTCCCAGCCGTAGTTCGCGCCCGGCTTGAGCAGGTTGACCTCGTCGTCGAAGGTCGGCCCGTGCTCGGCCGTGATCACCTGGCCGCTGCCCGGCCGGATCGCGACGCCTTGGACGTTGCGGTGCCCGTAGGTGTAGATCAGCCGTTCGCGCGGGTCGGCCGAGGTGATGAACGGGTTGTCCGGCAACGGATCCCCGGTCTTCGCGTCCAGCCGCAGCACCTTGCCGCCGAGGGAGTGCCGGTCCTGGGCGATCGACGCGCGGGCCGTGTCGCCGGTGCCGACGAGCAGGGCGCCGTCGGGCGCGAACGTCGGGCGGCAGCCGGAGTGCCGTCCGCTCGGGTTCACCGGCAGCCCGGTCAGCAGGTTCTTGACGCGAGAAGCGCTCCCGCCGTCCTCGGCGAGCTTCCAGGTGACCAGCCGGATGTCGACGGCCTTGCCGCCCTCCTGGTGGTCCTGGCAGGTGATGAACTCGCGGCTGGTCGCGAAGTCGGGACTGATCACCATGCCGAGCAGCCCGCCTTCGCCCTTGGCGTAGACGTCGGAGAAGTCGGCCTTGACATCGGTCGCCGTCCCGCCGCGGACCAGCGCGAGCTTGCCGGGCCGCTGCGGCACGAGGATGCCGCCATCGGGCAGGAAGCCGACGTCCCAACCGTGCTCCAGCCCGGCCGTCACCGTCTCGACCTTGAACTTCCCGGTCGACGCCGGGGGTGTGGACGCCGGCGGGACGCTCTGGACCGGCGCGCTCGCGGCCCCCGAGCAGCCCGCGATCACCAGGGACACCGCACCGATGAGACCCAGCACACGTCGCATACGGCTCATCCTGCCATCAAGCGGTGAAATCGCCGTGCGACGCCACCGCCGTCAGGAACTCCAGATCGCGTGAACCCGGGATGTAGTGCCCCGTACCCGGCACGAGGTCGACGACGGCGCCGGCTGCTTCGAGCCGCCGTGCGGTCGTCGCGGAGCCGACCATGGCGTCGTCCGCACCCACGACGGCGTACACCGGCATCGTCAGCCGGCCGAGTGCGGCGTCGCCGAAGACCGGGAACGGGCCGGTGCGGTACCGGTAGTGCGCCGCCACCAGCAGCTGGTGCTCGACGATCGGGGACGTCTCCGGCTCGCCGATCGTGCTCGCCATGGACTTCCGCCGCCCCTTCGCGCCGAGCAGCGACAGCAGCACCGCCTTGACGACGAACCCCTTCTTCATCGGGCCGAGGCCGATCGGGCACCGCAACGCCAGTGCGGCGACGCGCTCGGGACGCCGGGTCGCGTAGTCGAGCGCGAGCCAGCCGCCGAACGACGACGTCAGGAACGCCGCCCGCGAGACGCCGAAGTGGTCGAGCACCGCGTCCAGCCAGCGCGCGTACCGGTCGCTGTCCAGCGGCGGCCGCGTCTCGGCGCTCAACCCCGGCTCGCCGATGACGTCGACCGCGTACACCCGGAACCGCTCGGTCAGCGCCGGGATCCGCGGCACCCACTCGGCCGCGTTGCTGCCGGAGCCGGGCAGCAGCACCAGCGGCGGGGCGCCGGCCGGGCCCGAGACCACGACGAACGTCTCGCCTTCGGGCGTCGGGACGCGCGCCTCCTCGCGGGCGCCGGGCCACGTCGCCAGTGCCTCGAGGTAGCGCTCACGCAGCAGGCGAGCCCCGGCTTCGGACTTGTAGATCGTCATGCAATGTACTCTAACGCTCCCTATCAAGAGGATAAATACGGAAGTATCAGGAACCTGGTCGCACCAGTCCGGACTCGTAGGCGAAGACGACGGCGTGCACCCGGTCTCGCAGCCGCAGCTTCCCGAGAATCCGCCCGACGTGCGTTTTCACGGTCGTCTCGCCGATGTACAGCTTCGCCGCGATCTCGCCGTTGGACAGCCCGCGCGCGATGAGCCCCAGCACGTCCTTCTCGCGCTCGGTCAGGACGTCGAGCTTCGCGACGTCGACCGGGTCGCGGTCGTCGGCGAGGTAGCGGTCGAGCAGCCGCCGCGTGACCGAGGGCGAGACCATCGCGTCGCCGCGCAGGACGCCGCGGATCGCCACGAGCATCTCCTCCGACGGCGCGTCCTTCACGAGGAACCCGCTGGCCCCGGCGCGCAACGCCGCGTAGGCGTACTCGTCGAGGTCGAACGTCGTGATGATCAGGACGCGCACGTCCGGCAGCTCGGCGCAGATCCGCCCGGTCGCGGCGACGCCGTCGAGCACCGGCATCCGGACGTCCATCAGCACCAGGTCGGGCCGCAGCTCGCGCGCCTTCGCGACGGCCTCTTCGCCGTTCGCCGCCTCGGCCGCGACGACGAGGTCGTCCTGGCTTTCGACGATCATCCGCAGCCCGACGCGCACCAGCTCCTGGTCGTCGCAGAGCAGCACCCGCGTGGTCACGACCGCACCTCCGGGGCGTCGTCGACGAACTCGGCCAGTCCATGTCCCGAAGACGACCGCGCCCGCGTGGGTCCGGCCGCTCGCTGTCCGAGGCGGACCGGCGACCCGACCACCAGGCCTGCCCGTACCTGCGGGTTCGCGTGAGCTGCGCGGCGTTCCGCGCGCCGCACCGCGCGGGACGGCGGGGCAGGCGCGAGCCCGAGCCTCGGCTTCAGCTCGGAGCAGGGCGGCTCGTCGCAGTCGCCGGGGAGCCGGCCGCCGAGCTCGCCTGGCGGCCGGGGCCGGGGCCGGGGGTGGGCTCGCATCCGGCCCGTCACGACCCGACCACCAGGCTCGCGCGGACCCGGTACCCGCCGTCCGGCAACGGGCCGGTCGACAGCTCGCCGTGGTACATCTCGACGCGCTGGCGCATGCCGGCCAACCCGCGCCCGGACGACGGCAACGCGGGCGCCGGCGGGGACTTGCCGCCGGTGTTCGTCACCTCGATCCGGATCTCCTCCGGGGCGAACGCGACTTCGACGCGGCCGGTCGCGTCGGCCGGGGCGTGCTTGATCATGTTGGTCAGTGCCTCCTGGACGATCCGGTAGGTCTGCAGCGCGGCGCTCGCGGGCAGGCCGGCCGCGTCGCCGGTGACGTCGAGCGTGACGTCGCGCCCGGCGTGCTCGACGAGCCGGCGCAGCTCGTCGGCGGTCGGCTGGGGACTGCGCGCCTCCTGGCCGGCGTGCAGGACTTCGAGCAGGCGCCGCAGCTCGGCGAGGGCGGTGCGGCCCGTGCGGCCGATCGTGTCGAGCGTGCGGTCGACGGCGTCGGGGTCGCGGTGCCGGGCGAGCTTCGCGCCCTCGGCGTTCAGCACGATCACGCTCATGCTGTGCGCGAGGACGTCGTGGAGTTCGCGCGCGATCCGCGTGCGCTCCTCCGCGACCGCCGCCCGCGCCTGGGCGTCGGCGCGTTTCTCCTCCTCCGTGGTGAGCTTTTCCTTGCTGCGGAAGAACTCCCCGAGCGCCCAGGCGGCGATGTGCAGGGGCCAGATGCCGACGATCGTGGCGGTGGGGTTGTCGGTGTAGGTCCCCCAGGCGAACCCCCATTCCCAGCCGAGCGCGAAGATCGCCACGGCGATCACCGCGGCGAACCGCCGCTGCCCGAGCTTGACCAGGTTGAACAGCACGACCGCCATCGCCAGTTCGGTGCGGCCGCGGTCGTAGGCCCAGATCTCGTTGACGTACACCACCACCGCGCCGGCGATGATCAGCACGGCGACCGTCCGCGGGTACCGGCGCCGCACGAGCAGCGGCAGCAGGAACAGCATCGGGATCGCGCGCGTGGTCCACGGCTCCTCGCCCGCCCAGTTCGGCGCGAGGAACACGAAGACGGCGTACAGCGGCAAGTCCACCGTCCACCGGTGTCTGCGCACCCACATCACGAGTCGTTCCACGCCACCGAACGTAACGCCGGCAGCGGGTGCGGGTCGTCATCATTTCGGTCCGACCTTGTCCTCCCTTGGAAGGACCGGACCGGTCGATCCGACGGATTCGCGACCACCCCGGTCGTTCCTAGCGTCGGAGGCATGTCGATCACCAGGGAATTCCTCCGCCACCCGATGCTGACGGGCGCGATCGCGCCCAGCTCGCCGCGGCTGGCCGAAACGATGACCGCGGGCCTCGGTCTGGAACGCGCGGCCCGCGTCGCCGAGCTGGGGCCGGGTACGGGCGTGTTCACCGAAGCGGTCCTCGCGCTGCTTCGCCCCGAAGCGCGCCTGACCGCCTACGAGATCAACCCGCGTTTCGCGGCCGCACTTCGCGAGCGGTTTCCGGACGTGGACGTCGTCACGGACTCGGCCGAGCACCTCACGCCGGCCGGCGTCGACGTCGTCGTCTCGGGTCTGCCGTGGACGGCCATGACCGCGGACCGACAGCGCCGCATCCTCGACGCGGTCACGGCGGCGCTGGCCCCGAACGGCCGCTTCACGACCTTCGCGTACGCCCACGCGGCCTGGACGCCACCCGCGCGTCGCTTCGCCGCTTCGCTGCGAAGCCGTTTCGCCGTCGTGGAGCGCACTTCGGTCGTCTGGGGCAACCTGCCGCCCGCGTTCGTCTACCGCGCGGCGCTCCCGGTGGCGGTGGGGAGGACGCGGGATGGACAGCCTGCTGCGGCCACTGCTTGACGCGCCCCCGCCGGTCGTCTACCTCGTCTGCTTCGCGATCATCGCGGCCGAAACGGCGTTGCTGCCCGGGATCGTGCTGCCGACGTTGTCGACGTTGCTGCTGATGGGTTTCCTCGCCGAGCGCGGCACACTCCACTTCGGACTCGCGTTGCCGGTGGCCGTGCTCGCGGCCGTCCTCGGCGACCAGCTCGCGTACCTGGAGGGGCGGCGCCTCCGCCGGTCCCGGCTCGCCCGCCGCGTCGGCCAGGACCGCTGGGACCGCGCGGAAGCGGCCGTCGCGCGCTACGGCGTCCCGGCGGTGATCGCCGGCCGCTGCCTGGCCGGCCTGCGGACGCTGGTGCCGCGCGTCGCGGGCTCGGCGGCGATGCCGTACCGCCGGTTCGCCGTCGGCAGCGTGTGCGCGGCGGTGCTGTGGGCGAGCGCGGAACTGCTGGCGGGTCACGTCACGGCGCTGGTCGTCTGAAGGCGTTCGGCGGTTTCGGCGTCCGCGGGCAGGAACGTCTCCAGCTTCAGCTCCGACACCGTGACGTCGGCGGCGGTCGCGAACGTCGTGATGGCCGTGATCAGCCGCAACTCACCGACCGAAGTGGACAGTCGCACCGGGACGGCGAAGCCGAGGTGGCCGTCCGTCGGCGGCCGTTGCGGCGGCAGGTAGGACTCCAGTTCGGCGAGCTGCGCGGCCAGCCGGTCGTCCGGGGTGCGGGCCAGGTCGTTGCGGAGGCGTTCGAGGATGTGCCGGGCCCAGTCGTCGAGGTTCCGCACGCGCGGCGCCATGCCGTCCGGATGCAGGGCGAGCCGCAGCGTGTCGACCGGTTCCTCCAGCAGTTCCGCGGCGACACCCTCGGTGAGCAGGGAAAACGCATCGTTCTTCGCGACGAGCAGGCCGTGGCGGTCGACGACGATCGCCGGGTACGGGCGGTGGCCGTCGAGCAGCCGCCGCAGCCCGTCGAGCACCGGCCGGATCGCGGGGTCGTCGAGCCGCGTCTCCGGGTACGTCGGCGCGTAGCCGGCCGCGTGAAGCAGGCCGTTGCGTTCGCGCAGCGGCAGTTCGAGCGACTCGGCGACGCGCAGCACCATGCCGCGGCCGGGCAGCGACCGGCCGCTTTCCATGAAGCTGACGTGCCGCTGCGTCGTGCCCGCGCGCAGCGCCAGGTCGAGCTGGCTGAGGCGGCGCCGGGCGCGCCAGTCCTTGAGCGCCGTTCCGAAGTCCACGGGTTCATCTTGCTCCGCCGGGCCATTCCCTTCGGGGAATTGAAGGTATTCCCGGGGCGGGCGACGCTTCCGGCATGACGAACTACGGCCTGGTCGTACCGACCTACCAGCCCATCCTCGACGCCGGGCGGACCGCGCCCGAGCTGGTCGACGTCGCCGTCTCCGCCGAGGAGCTCGGCCTCGACTCGGTGTGGGTGGGCGACACCTTGGCACGTGCTCCTCTCGACGCTTTCACTGTTTTGGGTGCTTTCGCCGCCCGGACCTCACGGGTGACGTTGGGGACGTCCGCGCTGCTCCCGGCGTTGCGCGACCCGGTTCTCTCGGCGAACCAGCTGCTGTCACTGGACCTCTTGAGCGGCGGCCGGCTGACGGTGGCCGTCGGCGCGGGGTTCGCCGGGCGGAGTGAGCCGGAGTTCGCGTTCGTGGGGGTGCCGTGGGCTCGTCGCCGGGCTCGGCTGGACGACATCGTGGGGTTGTGGCGGGCGGCGTGGAGCGGCTCGGATTCCTTCCACGGGTCGGTGCTGCACTACGACTCGCTGCCCTCCTTCCCGGCGCCCGCGCGTGTCGGCGGGCCGCCAGTGTGGTTGGCGGCGTACACGCCAGGGGCGTTGGAACGCGTCGGCCGGCTGTACGACGGGTGGTTGCCGTACCCGCCGGACCCGGCGGACTACGTGTCGGGGCTGGCGCAGATCCGCGCGTCGGCGTCGCGCCCGATCACGCCCGCTTTGTTCGCGACGGTCCTGGTGGAGGACGATCCGGTCCGGGGGCGTGAGCTGCTGGAGGAGTACTGCCGGCGCAACTACGGGATGCCGGCGGACTTCGTCCAGGGGATCCAGATGCAGGTGACGGGGTCGGCCGCGGAGGTGGCGGCTCAGTTGCGGCGTTACGAAGGGGCGGAGCACGTCCTGCTGCGGATCGCGAGCACGGACCCGAAGGTGTTCGACGAGCAGCTGCCGAGGCTGGCGGAGGTGGCGAACCTGCTGCGCGACCAGCCGTGATCGGAAACTTGTCGGGGGTGGCACGTAGGCTGGGACCGTGACCGACGCTCCACTGTCCGGACTCCTCACCGCCATCCTTCCCGACCCGGCCCTGCGCGGCGTGGTCGAGCGCGCCGGTGCGCCGCTGCTCGAGCTGCAAGGCCCGATCGCCGCCCGGCAGCTCGTCGCCGCCGCGCTCGCCGCCGATGAGGGCGCCGCCAAGCCCGTTCTCGCCGTCACCGCCACCGGGCGCGAGGCCGACGAGCTGACCGCGTCCCTCGGCGCTCTCCTGGGCAACCGGCGAGTCGCCGACTTCCCGTCCTGGGAGACCCTCCCGCACGAGCGGCTCTCCCCGCGCGCCGACACCGTCGGGCGCCGGCTGGAAGTGCTGCACCGGCTCAAGACCGAGGACGACACCCTGCGCGTCGTCGTCGCCACCGTCCGCAGCCTCATCCAGCCCATGGCGCCCGGCCTCGGCTCGCTCAAGCCGATCGACCTGGTCGTCGGCGAGGAAGAGCCGTTCGAGGAGCTGCTCGAACGGCTCGTCGAGCTGGCCTACACCCGCGTCGACATGGTCGAGAAGCGCGGCGAGTTCGCCGTCCGCGGCGGCATCCTCGACCTGTTCGGGCCGACCGCGCAGCACCCCGTCCGCGTCGAGTTCTGGGGCGACGAGGTGAGCGAGATCCGCGCGTTCGCCGTCTCCGACCAGCGGTCGCTGCCCGGCGAGATCCCGCGCGTCACCGCGCCGCCGTGCCGGGAGCTGCTGCTCACGCCGCCGGTCAAGGAGAAGGCCGCGGAGCTGGCGAAGACGTACGAAGCCGACGCCCACCTGGCCGAGATGCTCACCAAGCTCGCCGACGGCATCCCCGTCGAAGGCATGGAAGCGCTCATCCCGGTGCTCTGCGAAGGCGAGCTGGAGCTGCTCACCGACGCGATGCCGGTCGGCACCCACGTCCTGCTCACCGACCCCGAGAAGATCCGCGCCCGCGCCGCCGACCTCGTCCGCACCGGCCAGGAGTTCCTCGAAGCCTCCTGGACGACGGCCGCGGCGGGCGGCCAGGCCCCGATCGACCTCGGCGCGTCCGCCTACCGCGGGCTCGACGAAATCGCGTCCCACGCGCAGGACACCAAACGCGCCTGGTGGACGCTCACCCAGCTGACCAGCGAAGACCCGGACGTCTACCGCGTCTCGGTCGAGGCCGCGCCGTCCTACCGCGGCGAGCTCGAGCGCGCCATGACGGACCTGCGCGCCCACACGGCGTCGGGCGGCACGGCGGTGCTCGTCGTCGCCGGCCAGGGCACCGCGGCGCGCGCGGTCGAGCAGCTGTCGGGCGCCGACGTCCCGGCGACCCAGGCCGGCGACGGGCTCAAGGCCGCGCCGGCGCCCGGCATGGTCACGGTCACCTGCGGCGGCCTCACCGACGGCTTCGTCTCGCCGGAGCGCGCCCTCGTCGTGCTGAGCGAAGCGGACCTCACCGGCCGCGGCGCGGGCGCCGGAACGTCCACAAAGGACCTCAACACCAAGATGCCGTCCCGGCGGCGCAACGCCGTCGACCCGCTGGCGCTGAAGGCCGGCGACTACGTCGTGCACGACCAGCACGGCATCGGCCGCTTCGTCGAGATGGTCCAGCGGACGGTCGCCGGCGCCACCCGCGAGTACCTCCTGCTGGAGTACGCGTCGTCGAAGCGCGGCCACCCGGGCGACCGGCTGTTCGTCCCCACCGACCAGCTCGACGAGGTCTCCCGTTACGTCGGCGGCGAGCTGCCCACGCTCAACAAGCTCGGCGGCTCCGACTGGAAGAACACCAAGGCCAAGGCCAAGAAGGCGGTCAAGGAGATCGCCGCCGAGCTGGTCCAGCTGTACGCGGCGCGCCAGGCCGCGCCCGGCCACGCGTTCGGGCCGGACACGCCGTGGCAGGGCGAGCTCGAAGACGCGTTCCCGTTCACGGAGACGAACGACCAGCTCGCGGCCATCGACGAGGTCAAGGCCGACATGGAACGCGGCGTCCCGATGGACCGCGTCATCTGCGGCGACGTCGGCTACGGCAAGACGGAGATCGCCGTGCGCGCCGCGTTCAAGGCGGTCCAGGACGGCAAGCAGGTTGCGGTCCTCGTGCCGACGACGCTGCTCGCCCAGCAGCACCTGAACACCTTCCACGAGCGGATGCGCTCGTTCCCGGTGACGATCAAGGGCCTGTCGCGCTTCACGAACAAGGCGGAGTCGGACGCGATCCTCGAGCAGCTGGCCGGCGGCGAGGTCGACATCGTCATCGGCACGCACCGGTTGCTGCAGACGGGCATCCGCTACAAGGACCTCGGCCTCGTGATCGTCGACGAGGAGCAGCGCTTCGGCGTCGAGCACAAGGAGCACATCAAGGCGCTGCGCACGCACGTCGACGTGCTCACGATGTCCGCGACGCCGATCCCGCGAACGTTGGAGATGTCGCTGGCCGGCATCCGCGAGATGTCGACGATCCTGACCCCGCCGGAAGACCGCCACCCGATCCTGACGTACGTGGGCGCGTACGACGACAAGCAGGTCGGCGCAGCGATCCGGCGCGAGCTGCTGCGCGACGGCCAGGTCTTCTACGTCCACAACCGCGTGTCTTCGATCGAGAAGGCCGCGCGGCGGATCCGGGAGCTGGTGCCGGAGGCGCGGGTCGTCACCGCGCACGGGCAGATGAACGAGGAGAAGCTCGAGAAGATCATCCAGGGCTTCTGGGAGAACGAGTACGACGTCCTGGTGTGCACGACGATCGTCGAGACGGGCCTGGACATCTCGAACGCGAACACGCTGCTGGTCGAACGCGGTGACCTGCTGGGTCTGGCGCAGCTGCACCAGCTGCGCGGCCGCGTCGGGCGTGGGCGCGAGCGCGGGTACGCGTACTTCCTGTACCCGCCGGAAGCGCCCTTGACGGAGACCGCGCACGACCGCCTGGCGACGATCGCCCAGAACACCGAGCTGGGCGCGGGCATGGCAGTCGCGATGAAGGACCTGGAGATCCGCGGCGCGGGGAACATCCTGGGTGCGGAGCAGTCGGGGCACATCGCGGGCGTCGGGTTCGACCTGTATGTGCGGTTGGTGGGCGAAGCGGTCGACGCGTTCCGCCGGCACGCGGGCGCGGAGCCTTCCGAAGAGGAGGAACTGGCGGAAGTCCGCGTGGACCTCCCGATCGACGCGCACATCCCGCACGACTACGTGCCAGGGGAGAGGCTCCGGTTGGAGGCGTACCGCAAGATCGCGGCGGCCCCGGACACGGAGGGGCTGGACGCGGTCCGCGAAGAGCTGATCGACCGGTACGGGCAGCCGCCGGCGCCGGTGAACCGGCTGCTGGCGGTGGCTCGGTTCCGGCATACGTGTCGTGAAGCGGGTGTGACGGAGGTGGCGGTCCAGGGCAACACCATCCGGTTCGCGCCGTTGCCGCTGGCGGATTCGCAGATGGTCCGGTTGAAGAGGTTGTACCCGAAGGCGGTGTTCAAGGCGGTGACGAACACGGTGTCGGTGCCGAAGCCGACGGAGGGCCCGGCGGGTGGCCGGATAGGTGCGCCGACGCTGCGGGACGAAGAGCTGTTGGACTGGTGCACGAAGTTGCTGACACAGCTGACGAAGAAGCCTGCCACGGTCTAAGAGCACGGTGTAAAGGGCGGCGGACACCCGGCGCCACTTCGGGGGGACTTCTCGTTGTGGCGCCGGGGTTCTTGCTTTCGGTGGTTTTACGTTCGCCGCATGAACATCCGTAGCAGGCAGCTCGGTGAACGGCTGCTCCAGCGCATGGCGGAGAAGCGGTGGGGAGTCCGGGAGATGTCCCGGAAGCTCGAGGTCAGTGCGCAGTGGGTTTCCGCGGTCACCCGAGGGCACACGCGGCCGGATCCCGTGCGGTTGTCGCGGTTTCTCACGGAACTGGGGGTTCGGGGTTCGGAATTCCGCGAGCTGATGGCCCTGGGGGACGAAATGCGCAAGCCTGGCCTCCTCGAGAAGCCGCTCCAGTTGCGCACGTTGATCTGGCACGAAGAGCGGGCCACCGCCATCTCCCAGTTCCATGGTTGCCTGGTGCCGGGACTGCTGCAAACCGCCGACTACGCCCGCAGCCTGATTTCCGAGATCGGCAACGCGACCGAGCCGGACCACATCGATGAGCTGGTCTTCGCCCGGATGTCCCGCCAGGTCATCCTCGACAAGCAGCCGCAGGTCGCGTTCGAGTTCTTCCTGCACGAGTTCGTGCTGCGGCTGCCGATCGGGCGCGGAGCGCCCGAGGTCATGCGTGATCAGCTGGGCCATTTGGCGAGGCTGGCCGAGCGGAACCACGTCTCGATCCGGGTGGTGCCTGCGGATCGCGGCGGGCATCCCGCGATGGCCGGGCACTTCCAGCTGATCGAATCGAAGGAGTTCACCCCGGTGATCTACATAGACAGCGAGATTTCCTCGCTGTTCCTCGAGGAAACCGCGGATGTCGTGGCATACCGGCGAGTGCTCAGTGGGCTGGATCGGGTCGCACTCGATCGGGCAGAATCCAAGAGGTTCATCGCCGACATTTAGACAGGAGCGAGAGCGATGCCGACTTGGCGCAAGAGCAGTTACAGCACCAATGGCGGTGAGTGCGTGGAGGTCGCCCTCGACCGGACCGTCCTGGTCCGGGACACCAAAGACCGCGAAGGCGGCATCCTCACTGCCTCCGCCCAAACCTGGCGGGAACTCCTCAGCCGACTTCGCTGAACATCGGCGGCAAACTCTCCGCCAACCCCATCCGCACCGACTCCACCGGCACCGGAACTGCCCCAGCACCAGCCATCGGCAACGGCCGAGGCCGACGCGGCATCCGCGACCCGGCACCCCCACCCCGCCCCGGGTACACCAACAACCCCCGAGCCGGATCCGGTACCGCGTCCAACGCCGCCGTCACCACCGGCAACCCCCGGAACGCGTCCCGGCGCGACTCCGACGCGAACTCGATCTCCAGCACCACACCCCACCGGTGCTCGTGCCAAACCCACTGCTCAGCGCCGTTCGTCAGCGCTGCTTCCGTGAGTGCGTCGCCGTGCGCCAAACGCCACCGGGATGCCGAGGACTCGCCGTCGAACACTTCGATCGTCAGCCACTGGTCCATAAGTCGACATTAGCGCCGGCGACACCCCATGGGTGTTGCGTTTCGGGTGCGATGGTGTGAGAGGGTATGGCCTGTGATGCGGATCATGGGGCGCCCTCGCGCGCTGGTCGCGGTCGTTGCCGGTGCTCTTCTGCTCGCCGGGTGCGGCTCGGGCCCCAGCCAGGTCGGCAGCGCCGTCATCGTCGGGGACAGCTCCGTCTCGCTCGACCGCGTCCAGTCGATGATCGACCAGGCCGTCCGCGAACAGCCCTACGGCCAGAAGCTCGCCCGCGAACACAAGCTGGACCAGCTGGGCCGCGAAATCGTCCGGCAGACCGTCCTGCACGAGCTGACCGAGCTCGCCGCCCGCAAGGAAGGCCTCGTCGCCGACCAGGCCAAGGTCGCCGCCCTGACCGCTCAGGAAAAGGCCACCCCCGTCACGGACACCGGGCAGGGTGACTCCGTCGCCGTCACGCAGATCGTCTCGAAGCTGCGTGACCCGAACGAGGTCGCGAACGACGTCGTCCTCGAAATGCAGCTCGCGCAGAAGTACCTGCCGAAGCTGTCCGTCGGCGCGGACTACGTCGGCATCGCCGCCACCAGCGAGACCGACCCCGAGGCCCGCGCTCGCGCGTTCGACCTCGCGAAGCAGTTCGGGGCCGACCCCGCCAAGATCCAGGCCACCATCCAGCAGGCCGGCCAGGAAGCCCAGCAGGCGCAGCAGACCGGCATGCCCGGCGCGGGCGGCTTCTCCGACGCGGGCATGACCGAGCTCTTCGGCGCCGCGCAGTACCTCTCGCTGGCGCAGACGCCGCTCTTCGGTTCACCGGCGAACAGCGTCGTCGCGTTCCAGGCGCGGATGCCCGCCAAGCCCGACTGGTACGTCTTCGTCGTCCGCAGCCGCGGCACCGACAAGGCCGTCCCGGCCGACCAGGAAGCGCAGAAGCCGACCGACCAGCAGCTGACCTCGATCGGCACCCGGCTCCTGCAGCCCTACCTGGCCGATGCCGGGCTGCGCGTCAACCCCCGGTACGGCGTGTGGGATGTTGTCGGCATGAACCTCGCGCCGAACCAGGACGCCACCAAGGGCACCGTCGTGCCCTTGAGCGGTGCCGCACCCGCCCAGCAGTGACCACGGGTGTCGTCGTAGTCGTCCGCGGGGCGACACTGCCCGCCGCGGCCCTGAAGATCCTTCGTGACTCCACCGCCGTGTACGCGGCGACGGACGTCGATGCGACCGTGTTCGGCGTCCCGGCCATCACCGAGGCGCCTTCGCTGAAGGACGTCGTGCTGCTCGCCGGGTCCCGCGACGAGCCCGCGGCGTCGCTGCTCATCGCGACCGGCGCCGAAGTCATCGAGACGCCGGCGCCGCCGCTGGTCGAGGCCGCCGAGGTGATGGACCGGCTCCGCTCGCCCGGCGGCTGCCCGTGGGACGCCGCCCAGACGCACGATTCACTCCGGCAGTACCTCGTCGAGGAGACCTACGAGCTGCTCGACGCCATCGAATCGGGCGACCGGGAAGCCTTGCGCGAGGAACTCGGCGACGTCCTGCTCCAGGTGCTCTTCCACGCGCGCGTCGCGGCCGAGGACCCCGCTGACCCGTTCGGCATCGACGACGTCGCCGCCGAACTCGTCGCGAAGCTGGTCGGCCGGCACCCGCACGTGTTCGCCGACGCCGACGGCGTGCACACCGTCGAGCACCAGAACGCCAAGTGGGAAGAGCTGAAGCAGCAGGAGAAGCAGCGCTTGTCCATTGTGGACGGCGTCGCGCTCGGCCAGCCCGCCGTGGCCCTGGCCGGCAAGCTCGGGCAGCGCTCCGGGCGCGCGGGCATCCCGCTCGACCTCTTCCCGACGGGCACCGGCGCCGCCGCCCAGCTGTTCCGCATCGCGGCGACGGCGCGGCGGGCGGGCGTCGACCCGGAGGGCGAGCTGCGGGCGGTGGCGAAGCAGTTCGCGGCCGACGTCCGGGCTGCCGAGCGGGCCGCGCGCGACGCCGGGCTGGAGCCGACGACCCTGGAAGCCGACGGCTGGCGCAAGTTCTGGCCCGCACAATGACTGTGACGCAGCACACATTCGGGTGAGAACCGATCGCGCTGACCCGGCGTCTTGCCTGGTGTGAGGAATCCGCCACTGCAGGACGCCGACGAGGAGCACCTCGTCCGGCGCACGGCCAAGGGCGACCGCGCGGCCTTCGAAGAGCTCTACCGCCGCACGTCGCCCTGGCTCGCCGTGCGCCTGCGCCGCCGGTGCGCGGACGAGCAGGTCGTCGCCGAAGTCATGCAGGAGACGTTCCTGGCCGTCTGGCGCGCGGCGGGTTCGTTCGCGGGCGCCGCGACCGGGGGCACCGCCGTCGGCTGGGTGTGGACGATCGCCGCGCGCCGGCTGGTCGACGCGTTCCGGCGCCGGGCGCACCACGCCGAAGTGCCGGCGGAAGTCGTCCTCGACGTCGCACCCGTGCCGGCGGCGGAAGACGTCGCGCTGGCGTCCGCGATCGGTGACGAGGTCGGCGACGCGCTGCGCGACCTCGCGCCCGAGCTGCGGCAGGTCCTGCAAGCGATGGTGCTCGACGGGCTGACCGTCCGCGAGACCGCCGTGCTGCTCGGGCTGCCGGAAGGGACCGTCAAGACCCGTGCCCGCCGGGCGCGGATCGCGATGCGGGAGGCACTGTCATGACCCATGCGTCGGACGAGCTCATCGCCGGGTACGCGGCGGGCGACGACCTCCCGGGCGACCGGCTGTGGGGCCTCGAAGCGCACCTCGAGACGTGCGCGCCGTGCCGGGCGCGGCTCGCGGCGGTGGCGCCGGTGCAGCCGGTCGTCGACGCCGTCTGGGACCGGATCGCCGTCGAACTGCTGCCGCGGCCGCGGCAGTCCCGGCGGCGGTGGCTCGACACCTGGGTCACGCCGGCGATGCTGCCGTGGCTGGGGATGATCGTGCTGGTCACGCTGCTCGCCGTGGCGTTCGACCACGTCGCGCACTCGGTGCTGGACGTGACGGCGGTGCAGCTCTTCGCGCCGGTGCTGCCGGTGCTCGGCGTCGCCGCGTCGTGGGCGCGGGGGCTGGACCCGGCGTACGAAGTCGTCGTGGCGACGCCGCGGGCTGGCCTCTACCTGATCGCGCGGCGGACGCTGGCCGTGCTCGTCGTCGTCCTGCCGGTGCTCGGGGTGGCCGGCTGGCTGACCGGCACGGCACTGGCGCTCTGGCTGCTGCCGAGCCTGGCCTTCACCACGGGGACGCTCGCGCTGGGCGGGCTGATCGGCGTCACGCGGGCGGCGTACGCGCTGATCGCAGTGTGGGTCGCCGTACTGGTGCTGCCCACCGTGGCGGCCCACGAGCAAACGTTTGCGCTCAGCACCGGCGCGGTGCCGGTGTGGGCGGGGATCTTCGCGCTGACGTCGGTGGTGGTCGCCCTGCGCAAGGGCGCGTTCACCCGGCTCGGCGCGCGACACTAGGGAGGAAGACCATGCGTGCTGTCGGGGCCGCGGAGGTCGCGCCAACGGCCTACGCCTGGGAAGTCCGGGCCGAAGGGCTGAAGGTGCGGGTCGGCCGCAAGAAGCTGGCCGTCGACGGGGTGGACCTGTCGCTCGGCAAGGGGGTGCACGGCCTGCTCGGGCCCAACGGCGCGGGCAAGACGACGCTGATCCGGGCGCTGGCGACGGTGCTGCGCCCGGCGTCCGGCACGCTGACGCTGCTCGGCGGGCAGGGGCAGCGCGCGTTGCGCCGGCGGATCGGCTACCTGCCGCAGGACTTCGGGTTCTACAAGCGGTTCACCGTCCGGGAGTTCGTCGAGTACGTCGCGTGGCTCAAGGAGATGTCCAAAGAGGACATCCCCGGCGCCGTGCAGCGCGCGATCGAGCGGGTCGGGCTCGCCGACCGCGCGGACGACCGGATGAAGACGCTGTCGGGCGGCATGGTCCGGCGCGTCGGGATCGCGCAGGCGATCGTCAACGACCCCGACCTCCTGCTGCTGGACGAACCGACTGCCGGGCTCGACCCGGCTCAGCGCGTGCGGTTCCGCGAACTGGTGCAGGAACTCGGCCAGGACTCGTGCGTGCTGATCTCGACGCACCTGGTCGAGGACGTCGGGACGGCGTGCTCGGACGTCGTCCTGTTCGCCGGGGGCAAGCTGGTGTTCCAGGGGACGCCGGACGAGCTGGCCGCGGCGGGCACCGCGGAGCACGTGGGGGACAGCCCGATCGAGCGCGGCTACTCGGCGCTGCTGGACCACCGGCCGGGTCAGGGGGCGTGGTGATGATCCTGCGCACCGAACTGCGGCGCTCGATCGCGCCCTGGGCCGGGCTGGCGCTGCTGGTGGTGGCGCTCGGCTTCCTGTTCCTGCTGTCCGGGCCCTGGTGGAAGGTGCCCGCCCCGTGGACGGCGCACACGACGACCACCGCGCTGTGGCTGCGGTTCCTGCTGGTCTTCCTGTGGCCGATCGCCGTCGGTGCCGGGGCCATCCAGGGCATGCGCGACAGCCGTTCCGGCATGGTCGAGCTGCTGGCCACGACGTCCCGGCCGGGCTGGCACCGGGCGGTCCGGCTGGCCGGCGCGGTGGGGGCGTTGAGCGCGCTCGGGTACCTGCTGGTGTTCGGCGTCGGCCTGGTGGAGGTGCTCGGGCACGGCGGGTTCGTCTCCGCGAGCTTCCTGCCGGTCGTCCTCGTCGGCCTGCTCGCCGTCGTGGCGGGGAGCTGGGTGGGCCTGGCGGCCGGCCGGCTGCTGCCGCACCCGCTGACCGCGCCCGCGTCGGCCGTGGTGACGCTGGTGGTGTCGATCCTGGCCTGGACGACGCTCGAAGGGGCCGTGCTGTCGATGCCGTACAGCCGGTTCGGGTTGCTGACGCCGGCCCTCGGGCAGCCGCGAGGCGTCCTGGTGACGACGGCGGGTTCGGTGGACCTCGGGCAGGCGGTGTGGTTCGCCGGGCTGGCCGTGACGGGATTCCTCCTGCTGGCGGCGAACTCCGTGCGGGCCCGGCTCCTCGGCCTCATCCCGGTGGTGGCCGGGATCGCGATCGCCCTGCCGGTGTTCCCGGCGTCCGCCGACGGGCTCCTGGTCCCCGACAGCGTTGCCGCGCAGAAGGTTTGCGACGGGCCGATCTGCGTCAGCCGGGCGCACGAGGACAGGCTGGCCGCGTTGGCCGCGCCGGGCCGGGAAGCGCTGGCCATGCTGGCGAAGCTGCCCGGCGCGCCCACCCGCATCGAAGAGCAGCTGGCGCCGGACTCCTTCACCACGGCGCCCGCGCGCGACGCCGGCGTCGTCCGCCTCGACCTCCAGCGAGACGAAGACCTGCTGACGGCGGACGCGAACGACCTGCGGCTCGCGGTGCTGGCCGGCGCCGGGCTGCCGTCGTGCTTGCCGCCGAGCTACGGCGACGTGGCCGACGTCGGTGCCCGCATGATCGCGACGGCGTACTTCACCGGCGAACTGAAGCCGTTGCCCGAGTACGGCGCGAAGTGGGTCGGCCGCCGGCCCGGTCCGATCGAGGGTGCCTGGGCGAAGTTCCGCGCGTTGCCGGCGGAGGTGCAGTTCGCGCGGGTGGTTGCGCTGCGCCAGGCGCTCCTGACTTGCCAGGGCGACCCGCTCGACACGCTGGTGCCGGGGTACTCGCGATGAGGTGGGCGACGCTGTACGCGCGTTCGCGGCAGGTCCCGGCGGCGTTCACCGCGCTCCTGGCCGCGACGGCGGGCGTGTGGTTCCTGGCGCGTGACTCGTGGTCGTCGATCCCGGTCATGCTGACGCTGACGGCGGGCATCGCGGTGGCGGCGATCGGGCTCAGCGGCCAGGACCCGGACCTCGACCGCACCGCGGCGCTGCCGTGGCCGGTCCGCCGGTTCGCGCACTTGGCGTTGATCGGCGTGGTGGCCGGTGGTGCGGTGCTGGCGGTCCAGCAGTTGGGCGCGACAACTGTCGACATGTCGATCATCGTGCGTGACGCGGCGGGGTTGCTGGGGTTGGCCGGTTTGGCGGCGACGGTCGCGGGTGGCCAGTTCGGGTGGACGCTGCCGCTGGTTTGGGCGGCCATAACGCCTTTCGTGCCCCACGACGGCACGGCGAGTGAGGTAGCGGCCTGGATGGTGCAGCCGACGGGGACACCGGCGGCGACCTGGACGGCGGTGACGCTGGCGGTCACGGGCACGGCGGCCTACACCGCTCGGGGTGGTCGCCGCTGACCCCGGCCACTTCGCCGCCCGGAAAGCCGCGGCCGCCACGGGAACCCCCAGTGCCCCGTGGTGGCCGCGGCCGACCGGCGTGTGCCTGCGGTTTGGTGACAGCGGCCGGTCCGATGACATGAATGAGTCATTCATGTCATCGGACGAGGTGAATGGGTCATTCATGTCGTTGCTGCCGGGACTGCACCATCGAAGCCGGGCTCAACGGGCAGCGTGTCACACGTTGCGGATGTTCGTCTCCAGCTCCAGCGGCTCCCGATCCCAGTCCTCGACTCCGAAGGCCAGAATCCGCTCCGGCCGGATCCGGATCACGGCGTCGTCGAAGTGGTTGTCCGGGAGGTTCACCCCCGTCAGCGCCTCCGCGTGGCCGCGGATCTCCAGGCACCGCACGCGCCACGGGTTCGTCGAGGGCAGGTCGTCGACCACGAACGCCACCCGGCCGTTCTCGCGGACGTTGCGGAACTTCCTGCTGCCGCTGAGGTTGTGGCCGGTGACGTCGATGGCCTTCTCGTCCGGGTTGTACCGGAACCCGACCGGGTTGACCTGCAGGGTGCCGTTCGGCTGCTGGGTCGCCAGCCGGCCCAGCGGCTGGGCGTCGAGGTACTCGAGCTCTGCTTCGGTGAACATGCCCCCAGCCTTCAACTTCAAGGGAGGTTTAAGTCAAGCCAGCGCGCGGCGATCCGGCGGTGGGCCGCCGCGTCCGGGTGCAGCTCGTCCGGCAGCGGGAACTCCGCGTAGTCGGCGGGCCCGTACAACGACAGCCCGTCCACGTAGTGCAACGCAGGATCCTCCCGCTGCGCCACGATCTCCGCCAGCGCGTCGCGGACCACCTCGAGCGTCAGCTTCCCCTCGCCCGCTTCACCGGTGGCGCGGAAGCGCACGACACCGGCAGCCAATGCCGCGTGGTCGAAGTCGCCGGGACCCGGAGTCCGCTCGTGGATCGGGCAGTACAACGGCGAGACGACCAGCAGCGGGGTCGACGGGTGACCCTCGCGGATCGTGTCGAGGAACCCGTGGACCGCCGGGCCGAACGCGCGCAGCCGCATCACGTCCGCGTTGACGACGTTGATGCCGAGCTTCACGCTGACCATGTCCGCCGGGGTGTCGCGCAGCGCGCGGGCGGTGAACGGGTCCAGCAGCGCGTTCCCGCTGAAGCCCAGGTTGACCAGCTCGACCCCGGCCGACAGCGCGGCCAGCGCGGTCCACGTCGTCGACGGGCTCGCCGCGTTCGACCCCTGGCTGATCGAACTGCCGTGGTGCAGCCACACGCGGCCGGCCCGGGGCGCGGGCGAAACCGGCGCGTCCGTGCGCAACGCGACCAGCGTCGTCAGTTCGTTGTGCGGCAACCAGATCTCGACGTCCTTGTCGTGCCCGGGCAGGTCCGCGAACCGGACGCCGGCGGGCGCGGTCGCCTGGGCAGCGAGCTTGCCGTCGACCAGCAGGTCGTAGACGCCGTCCGGCCGCGGCGGCGCGCCCGGGTACTCGACCTTCGTCGCCACCGTGTCGAGCTCGATGAGGCGCGCGGTGGTGCGGAAGCGCACCCGGACGCCCGCGGGCTGCGCCTCGGCCATCGCGAGCCGCGGGTCGGTGTTCTGCGCCCGCGCGCGGGCCGGCAGCCGGTGCGGGACCAGGCCCCTTTCGGTGGATTCGAGTTCGAGAGCGCCGTGGACGAGGTCGTGGAGCGGGGTGGTGATCACGAGGGTGGCCAATCGCGGAGAAGGGAATCGAGGACGTCGAGGAGGCGCGTCCAGCTTTCGGGCGCCGCGGGCGAGCTGTGGTCGAACCCGCCGTCGGCTTCGAGGGCGACGAACCCCCGGACGAAGCTGCCCAGCAGCCGCACGGCGTGCGTCTGGTCCGGCCCGGTCAGGTCGTAGCCGCGCAGGATCGCGCGCATCAGCTCCGCGTGCCGCACGCCCGCGCTCGCCGCCGCGGTCTCCGCGTCGAGCCGCAGCTGCGCCGCCGCGAACCGGCCGGGGTGCGCCCGGGCGTAGTCGCGGTGGACGTCGGCGAACGCGATCAGCGCGTCCCGCCCGGACCGGCCGGCCAGCGCTTCGGCCGCCCGGTCGGCGAGCTCCTCCAGCGCCAGCAGCGCGATCCGCGTCCGCAGGTCGTGCGCGTTCTTGACGTGCGAATACAGGCTGGCGACCTTGACGTCGAACCGGCGCGCCAGCTCCGACGGCGTCACCCGCTCGAACCCGAGCTCGTCGGCCAGCTCGGCGCCCGCTCGGACCAGCCGCTCGGTCGTCAACCCGACGCGAACCATCAGCCACCTCCTAAAGCCAATATAGATCTACCTAAAGGCTTTAGGCAAGGTGATAATGGGTGACATGCGCCGCCACGCCGTCAGCTCGTCGACGATCGCGTCGATCGGCTACGACCGGGAGGAGCACCTCCTGGAGATCGAGTTCGTGAACGAGAGCGTCTACCGGTACCGGCTGGTGCCGGAGTCCGTGCACCGCGAACTGATGGCGTCGCCGAGCCACGGCCGGTTCTTCAACACGCGGATCCGGGACCGGTACCCGACGGAACAGGTGGATTAGCGCTTCAGCTCCTGGGCGAGCATCACGATGATGCCGCTGGGCCCGCGGACGTAGGTGAGCTTGTAGATGTCCTCGTAGGTCGCCACGCCGCGAAGCGGACGGCAGCCGTGCTTCGCGGCGATCTCGAGGGCTTCGTCGAGGTCGTCGACGGAGAAGCCGACGCGGTGCATGCCGATCTCGTTGGGGCGAGTGGGCTCCGACTCGATCGCTTCGGGGTGGATGTATTCGAAAAGCTCGAGGCGACCCTGACCGTCCGGCGTCTGGAGCATGGCGATGTTGGCGTGGTTGCCATCGAGGCCGACGGCGGTGTCGGTCCACTCACCACTGACGGTGTCCCGGCCGACGACCGTCAGGCCCAGGTCGGTGAAGAAGGCGATCGTCGCTTCGAGGTCGCGAACGGCGATGCCGACGTTCTCAAGTTTGATGGCCATGCGGCGCATGGTATCGGCGCACGGCGCTAGGCGAAGAGCCCTTCGCCCCAGTACCCGGTCTTCGAGACGCCCGGCGGTACGGCGAAGTGCGCCGAACCCGTGTGCTGCACGTACTCCATCATCGCGTCCTTCGAGGACAGCGCCTGCTGCATCGGCACGTACTGCGTGCGCGTGTCCCGGTTGAACGCCAAGAAGAACAGCCCCGCCTCGAGGTGCCCGACGCCGTCCGAACCGTCCACGAAGTTGTAGCCGCGACGCAGGATTCGCACGCCGTTGAGCGCCTGGTGCGAGGCCAGCCGGACGTGCGCGTCCTCCGCGATCACCTTCTCGCCGCCCGCGCCGCCGACGTCGAGGTCCAGCTCGTCGAACTCCGCGGTCTGGCCCAGGGGGGCGCCGGTGCCCTTCGTGCGGCCGACGATCTGCTGCTGGCCGTCGAGCGTTTCGCGGTCCCACGTCTCGATGTGCATCCGGATGCGGCGCGCCACCAGGTACGAGCCGCCCGCCATCCACGCCTGGCCGTCGGCCGCCGTGGCCCACACCTGGTCGCGCAGGAAGTCCGTGTCCTCGGACTTGATGTTGTTCGTGCCGTCCTTGAAGCCGAACAGGTTGCGTGGCGTCGCCTGCGCGCGGGACGTCGACGAGCTGCGGCCGAACCCGAGCTGCGACCAGCGGACCTCGGTGACGCCGAAGCCGAGCCGCACCAGGTTGCGGACCGCGTGCACTGCCACCTGGGGGTCGTCCGCGCAGGCCTGGATGCACAGGTCGCCGCCGCTGCGGGCCGGGTCGAGCTTGTCCTTCGGGAAGAGCGGCAGGTCGATCAGCTGCGGCGGCCGCTTGCCCGCCAGGCCGAACCGGCCGTCGAACAGCGACGGCCCGAAGCCGATGGTCAGCGTCAGGTTCGACGCCGGCAGGTCGAGCGCCTCGCCGGTGTCGCCGGGCGGCGCGTACTCGCCGCCGCCGACCGCGCCGTTCGCCACGACCTCCTGGCCCGCCGTCATCCGGCGGGCCGCGTCGGTCCACGTCTTCAGCAGCTGCCGCAGCTTCTCGCGGTCCTTCGTGGTGACGTCGAGGGCCGCGAAGTGCAGGTTCGCCTGGGTCGGCGTGACGATGCCGGCCTGGTGCTCCCCGTCGAACCCGACGGTGTTCACCGACGCCTCGGCGCTGCCCGTCGCCTTGTCGATCCCGATCCCGGCGGCGGCCCCCGCCCCGGCGAGCGCGACCCCCGCGCCCGCCAGGCCGAACAGCTTCCGCCGCGAAACTCGCGTGCCCTCCGTCGACGTCACTTCGACACGACCTCCGCAACCTTGCTCAGCGGCTCGCTCAGCGCGTCGACGGCCGAAGCGAACTCCTTGACCTGGTCCTGGGAAAGATCCGTGTAGAGCTTGAAGCCGTCCCCCGCGCGCTGCTTGTCGAGCAGGCCCTGGACGTTCGCGAACTCCTTGTCCAAAGTGGACACCAAGGCCGGGTCCTTCGCCTGCAGGATCGGCCGCAGCGAGGTGATCGCGCCCTTCGAACCGTCCAGATTGGCCTGGAAGTCCCAGAGGTCGGTGTGCGAGAAGGTCTCTTCCTCGCCGGTGATCTTGCCGGTCGCGACCTCGTCGAGCAGGCCCTTCGCGCCGTTCGCGAGGTCGAGCGCGGTCAGCTCCAGCGTCTTCGTCTTCGCGACGAGGTCCTTGACGTCGGTCAGCAGCTTGTCCGCGATCTGCGGGCTGTCGGCCTGCAGGCCGGTCTTGAACAGGTCCTTCTCCAGCCGGTGGAAGCCGGTGAACTGCTGGCCCGGCTCGAGGTCGGCCTCGCGGACGTCGATGGCCGGATCCAGGTCGCCGAACTTCTCGGCCACCGGCTCGATGCGCTCGTAGTAGACGCGGGTGCGCGCGTACGCGGCCTTCGCCTCGTCGACCTTGCCGCCCTTGACGAGGTCGACGAACTTGCCTGTCTCCTCTTCGAGGGCGGCGGTGTTGTTCGCGATGTAGTCGTTGTAGCTCTTGGTGGCCTGCGCCTTCTGGGCGTTGGCGTCGTTCTGCTTGGGCGCGCCGCCGGTGACGGTGAACTCGCCGCGGATGCCGTTGCCGGCCATGCCCGGCTTGCACGCGGTCTGGTACTTGCCGGCGTCGGCGACCTCGACGATCAGCCGCCGGTTCAGGCCCGGCGCGATGTTCTCGACCTCGCCCATGATCCGGTCGCCCTCGGCGTAGAGGTAGAACTCGGTGACCTTGGTGCCCTTGTTGGTGATCTCGAAGGTGAGGTTGCCCGCGTTGGCCGTCGTGGCGGAGACCTCGCACGCGGTGTCGGACGCGGAGACCTTGATCGGGCCGCCGTCCGCCGCGGCACCGGCGGTGTCGCTCTTGCTGTCGCAGGCGGCCAGCGTCACCAGGACGGCGGCGCCGGCCAGTACGGCCAGCGAGGGGGTCTTGCGCACGGTCACTCCTTCGAGGCGGCCGCGGCGGCGGGGGCCGGCGCGGTCTTCTTGCTGGGCTTGAGGAACAGGGGCAGCACGATGGCGACGTAGGCGACCCACGCGACGGCCTGCAGCACGGTCGTCTGCTGCGAGTAGTTGAAGATGCCCTTGAGCAGGGCGCCGTACCAGGAGGTCTCGGGCAGCGTGCTCGATGCGTCGAACGCCAGCGTGTGGATGCCCGGCAGGAAAGCGGCCTCCTGCAGGTCGTGCAGGCCGTAGCCGAGCACGCCCGCGGCGACGAACACGAGCAGGACGCCGGTGATCGTGAAGAACTTGCCCAGGTTGAACCGGACGGCGCCCTTGTAGAGCAGCCAGGCGAGCACGACGGCGGCGGCGATGCCGATGGCGAAGCCGATCAGCGGCTGCACGGTGTCCGACTGCGCGGCCTGCACGGTCGAGTAGAAGAACACCGCGGTCTCGAGCCCTTCGCGCCCGACCGCCAGGAACGACAGCAGCAGGACGGCCAGCGGGCCGACGTCCAGCGCGTCGTCCATCTTCCCGCGCAGCTCGGCGGCGATGCTCTTCGACGCCTTGCGCATCCAGAAGATCATCGCGGTGACGAACCCGACGGCGACGATCGACAGGCTCCCGCCGAGCAGCTCCTGGTGCTCGAAGGTCAGCTGGTGGGTCGTGAAGGTGAGGACCGCGCCGACGGCGACCGACAGCACCACCGCGGCGCCGACGCCCGGCCACACCCAGCGCAGCGCGTGCCGCCGCTCGGTCTTGACGAGGAAGGCCACCAGGATGCTGACGACCAGCGCGGCTTCCAGGCCTTCGCGCAGCCCGATCAGCGCGCTCGAGAACAACACCGGTCCGCCTCCCTGAGTTTCTGCTTCCGAGATGGTTTTAGGTAAGGCTCACCTGTAAGTCCAGCGCGCCGGCGGCCGCTCGAAACGATGCAATCGGACAAACAGGGCATCGGTTCGAAGTTAGGTTAGGGTAACCGCAGGTCAGGGGCCTGCGCGTCGACTCGATAACGAAATCTGTGATGTCGCTGGCAGTGGGCTTGTTTTAACCATCCGCTTGCCTGATCAGGCTCCCGAGGGACCCCCTTGAGTGGCTCCGTAACCTGATCGGGTGGCCGATACCGCTCAGCCGACCGTCACGCCTCCGTCGTCCCCTCCGGGCGGCCCGCCCAGGCGGTACGTCGGCCGGATCGCCCTCGCGCTGGGGCTGGTGCTCACCGGCGTGATCCTCGTCGTCACGATCGGTGTCCGGAACCCGGACGCGCCCGCCGCGCCGCCGCCGGTCCAGCCGGCGCTGGCCATCCCGGAGCAGCGTCCGCAGCCCGGCGCCGAGTCACCGCGCGCCGGGCTCGCCGCGCCGGTCGACCGGCCCGCGGTGTCCGACCAGGCCGAGCTGGACGCGTGGGCGACGCGCGTCGCGGACAAGACGCACCTGCCGTCGCGCGTGCTCGCCGCGTACGGCCGGGCGGAGATGTGGATGCAGCGGCAGAAGCCGACGTGCCACCTGTCGTGGGCGACGCTGGCGGGCATCGGCCGGGTGGAGACCGAGCGCGGGGACTTCGACCTCGCGGCGGTCGCCGCGAACGGCCGCGTCGTCAAGCCGGTGGTCGGCCCACCGCTGGACGGTTCGCCGGGCGTCCCGGCGGTGCACGACACCGACGGCGGGAAGCTCGACGGCGACAAGTCGTGGGACCACGCGATCGGCCCGCTGCAGTTCCTGCCGTCGACGTGGAAGAAGTACCAGGAGCGCGCCAACGGCGACGGCGGCGCGCCGGACCCGCAGAACGTCGACGACGCGGCCTTCACGGCGGCGCGCTACCTGTGCTCGGGCGGCGACGACCTCGGCACACCGGCCGGCTGGTGGCGGGCGATCCTCTTCTACAACCAGGCCGTCGCGTACGGCCAAGACGTGTTCAGCGCGGCGGACGCCTACGCGGAAGCGAGCGTCGCGCCTTAGAGCTCGCGGTCGGCGAAGAACGGCGTGACGGCCATCAGGACCAGCAGCAGCAACCCGGCGTAGGCGCCCAGGGTGACGAAGATCGACATTTCCGGTTCCTCCCTCGTAACGGTCTGGAACCAGCTTCGCCGCTCACGGGGTCGCGCGGATCGGCCGAGGGGCCCGCGTTGATCGGCCGAAAGTCGGAGGCCGCCCGGGCCGTTCGGCCCTGGTGGCTCAGGAGTCGCGCAGGGCGATGTGCGCCTTGACCTCGCTGATCGCCTCGAGGTACTCGGGCACCGGGTTCATCGCCGACGCCATCCGCATCTGGGCCAGCGCTTCGACGAACCGGCCGAGGCGCTGCAGCGTCCGGCCGAGGATGAACCGGGCGTAGTGGTCGGTCGGGTCCAGCTCCAGCACCCGCGTGAACGCCTGTTCGGCGCGGCGCAGCTGCGCCGAGTGGAAGTAGGCGCGCCCGGCGAGCAGGTGCACCGACGGCTTGTCCGCCTCGGTCTCCAGCAGGGGCTGCAACGCCTTCAGCGCGTCCAGCGGACGGCGGCGGCCGACCAGATCTTCGGCCTGGCGGAAGGCATGGAACCGCGACTCCTCGGGAGGCTGCGAAGCAGCTGCGGCGTCCGTCATGGTCATCCCACGTTACCTCGGAAGTGGGGGCTGCACACGCCGCCGAACGGGACGTGATGGACTGTGCCGCCATGAGCAGCCCGTACCGGGGCCTGGCGCCCTACCTCTACTACGCCGATGCCACCGCGGCGCTCGCCTGGCTGACCAGGGTCTTCGGGTTCACCGAGGAAGTCCGGTTCTGCGACGGCGCCGGCGAGGTGTTCCAGGCGACGCTGCGCGCGGGCGAAGCGCGGATCCAGATCGCGGGCGTCGGCCCGGACTACTGGCAGGCCAAGGGCGTCGACGGGCCGGTCGGCCAGCTCAACATCCTCTACGTCGACGACGTCGACGAGGCGTACGAACGGGTCGGGACGGCCCTCGGCGACGAGGGCGAGCTCGACCCGCCGCAGGACCAGCCCTACGGCGCCCGGGTGTTCACCGTCGCCGATCTCGGGGGCAACAGCTGGACGTTCTGGCAGCAGACGTCCGAGACCGTCGAACTGCCGCCGGGCTGGCAGGCCGTCCGCGCGGGCGGTGAGTCCTCCAACGGGTGAACTGCCAGGACGGCTAGGCTGGGCACGAAACCGCAGGCACGACGCACCGAGGAGCATGGCGTGGCTCTCATCGAGCAGGTAGGCGCGCGCGAGATTCTGGACTCGCGTGGCAACCCGACGGTCGAGGTGGAGGTGGCCCTCGACGACGGCACGCTGGCGCGGGCCGCGGTCCCGTCGGGTGCGTCGACCGGTGAGCACGAAGCGGTCGAGCTGCGGGACGGCGACACCGGCCGCTACAACGGCAAGGGCGTCGAGCGCGCGGTCGCCGCGGTGCTCGACGAGATCGGCCCGGAGATGGTCGGCATCGAGGCCGTCGACCAGCGGATCGTCGACCAGAAGCTGGTCGACCTCGACGGCACGCCGGCGAAGTCCCGCCTCGGCGCGAACGCCATCCTCGGCGTCTCGCTGGCCGTCGCGAAGGCCGCCGCGGAGTCGGCCGAGCTGGAGCTGTTCCGCTACCTGGGCGGCCCGAACGCGCACGTGCTGCCGGTGCCGATGCTGAACATCCTCAACGGCGGTTCGCACGCGGACAGCAACGTCGACGTCCAGGAGTTCATGATCGCGCCGATCGGCGCGGAGACCTTCCGCGAGGCCCTGCGCTGGGGCGCCGAGGTCTACCACTCGCTGAAGTCGGTGCTGAAGGGCCGCGGCCTCTCGACCGGTCTCGGCGACGAAGGCGGCTTCGCGCCGAACCTGGCGAACAACCGCGAGGCGCTCGACCTGATCCTGCAGGCCATCGAGAAGGCCGGCTACACCCCGGGCCGCGACGTCGCGCTCGCCCTCGACGTCGCCGCGACGGAGTTCTTCGCCGACGGCGCGTACACCTTCGAAGGCAGCAAGAAGAGCGCGGAGCAGATGTCGGCCTACTACGCCGAACTGCTGCGCGACTACCCGCTCGTGTCCATCGAGGACCCGCTGAGCGAGGACGACTGGGACGGCTGGGTCACCCTGACCGCCGAGGTCGGCGAGAAGGTCCAGATCGTCGGCGACGACCTGTTCGTCACCAACCCGGACCGCCTCGAGGAGGGCATCACCCGCCGCGCCGCCAACGCGCTGCTGGTGAAGGTCAACCAGATCGGCACCCTGTCGGAGACGCTCGACGCGATTTCGCTGGCGACGTCGTTCGGCTACAAGTCGATGATGAGCCACCGCTCCGGCGAGACCGAGGACACGTTCATCGCGGACCTGGCGGTCGCGACCGGCGTCGGCCAGATCAAGACCGGTGCCCCGGCCCGCGGCGAGCGGATCGCCAAGTACAACCAGCTGCTGCGCATCGAGGAGACCCTCGGTGACGCCGCCCGGTACGCCGGCGAGCTGGCCTTCCCGCGGTTCAGCGCCGAGGGCTGATCGCCGATGGCGGACCGGGGGAGGACGACGCGCGGACGTCGCGGCAACGGCGGGGCCGCACGGGCCGGCGGGGCTTCGCGAGCCCGCCGGCCCGAAGCCGCGCGCGCCGGGAGCCCGGGCTCCCGGCCACCCCGGACCGCCGACGGCACGACCGCGGCGCGGCGCCGCACCGGCGACGCGGACACCACCCGGGCCCGGTTGCGCCGGAGCCTGGCGGCGAAGCGCGCGTCCGGTGCGGCGAAGGTGCTCGGCATGTCCACCACCCGCCGCGCGGCGGTGGTGGCGATCGTGGTGTGCGCGCTGGCGTTCACCATCGCCGTGCCCCTGCGGACATACCTCGCCCAGCGGACCGAGATCCGCGAGCAGCAGGCGCAGCAGGCCCAGCTGCAGCAGACGGTCGCCCAGCTCCAGGGCCGCAAGGCCGAGCTGAGCGACCCGGCGCAGATCGAGGCGGAGGCCCGGCGGCGGCTGCGGTACGTCAAGCCGGGCGAGACGCCGTACATCGTCCAGTTGCCGGAGGACAAGGCCCCGGACGCGGCGCCGCAGCAGGGACAGCAGCCGGCCGCGGCGGGCTCCTGGTACGAGAACCTCTGGAACCAGGTCTCCGGCGGCTGAGGCCCGGGTCGAAATGACGTGAATGACTCATTCATGTCGTCAGGCGACAGGGTCCCGGCAAAGTCGGATCGGTGCGGCCGGTCCGGGAGCCGGTGACGTCATGAACGAGTCGTTCATCTCTCCGGATGCGATGAACGAGTCGTTGATGACCGTCGAAGCTCGGCATCCCGCCGAAATGCCTCTTCGGCCCGGCGTTCCGCGGGCGGGGCGGGAACAGCTGTCCTGTCAAAGCGCCTTCCGGCACCCCGAAGCTGTCATGGTGACTACGGCCGGCAACACCGCGTCAAGGCGGGAAAGATGCCTTGACCCGGCGCTGCCGGCCGTGTTCTGGCTTCGGATCGGGGTGCGGGGGAGTCTGGGTTCTCGTCGGTGCCTGTTCTCGAGGGCCTCTCGCCTTTGGTGTCGGCTTTGTGGCTAGGCGGTGGGCAGTCGTTCAGGCGGCGGTTGGCGGATGGCATGAACGAGTCGTTCACCTCACCGGATGCGATGAACGCGTCGTTCATGACCGCCGAAGCTCGGCATCCTGCCGAAGCGCCTCTTCGGCCCGGCGTTCCGCGGGCGGTGGTGCCCGGCGGAGCATCACCCACCCGACTTTGCCGGAGCCCTGTCGTCAGGCGACATGAATGAGTCATTCACGTCGTCTGGGGGGCGAGCGGGCTCGGGGCGCGGGCCGGGTGATGAGCCGCACGCTCTAACCTGGACCGCGTGAACAGCACGCAGCAGCACCGGTACGAGCCCGTCACCGACGCCGACCGCGAGATCATCGCGGAGCAGCTCGGACGGCCGCCGCGGGCGCTGCGGGCCGTCGCCGCGCGGTGCCCCAGCGGGCACCCCTCCGTGGTGCAGACCAGTCCGCGGCTGGAGAACGGCACGCCGTTCCCGACGCTCTACTACCTGACCTGCCCCAAGCTGAACTCGATGATCGGCACCATCGAGGCCTCCGGGCTGATGAAGGAGATGACCGAGCGGCTCTCCACCGATCCCGAGCTGGCCGCGCAGTACCAGCGTTGCCACGAGACCTACCTCGCCGAGCGCGACGCGATCGAGCCGCTCGGCCACCAGGTCACCGCCGGGGGCATGCCCGGCCGGGTCAAGTGCCTGCACGTGCACGTCGCCCACGCGCTCGCGGTCGGTCCCGGCGTGAACCCGTTCGGTGACGAGACGCTGGAGCTGCTTAAGGCGAACGGGTGGCCCTCGGGGGACTGCGCCGCGTAACGCTCGCGCGTCGTGAACAGATAACTGGTCTGGGTGAGCGAAAACCCCATTCGGAACTCTCGAAGGGGTGAAACCTTGCGTCGGGTACGGCAGGCTGTCTCCCGAGCGGGTGACCGATCCGGCCAGGAGGGCTCTGAGACATGCGCGTGCGGCGGCTGCCTGACGCAGTCGGGAGTCACACCCGAAGATTCGGGCTCCGCCACCGCACCGCGTTCCCCCTGATCACCGGCATCTTCGCGGTGCTCCCGGCGGTGGCCGCCGGCGGCGGCACCCTCGGCTGGCTCGGCGGCACCGGTGACCACACCCGCGACGCCGCCCTCGGCCAGGGCTACGACCCCGGCAACGCCGCCCTCCAGCAGATCGCCGTCGACGGCACCCTCCCCGGCGCGCCCACCCCGCTGCCGCTCCCGGCGTACGAGCTGCCCGACGGTCCCCTCGGCATCCCGGCCACCGCGCTCGCCGCGTACAAGAACGCCGCCGACGTCCTCGGGCGCGAGCTGCCCGCGTGCCACATCGACTGGGCGCTGATCGCCAGCATCGGCCGCATCGAGTCCAACCACGCGCGCGGCGGGTACGTCGACGCGGCCGGCACCACCCGCGAACCGATCCTCGGCCCCGAGCTCAACGGCCAGGGCGGGTTCGCCGCGATCCCGGACACCGACCGCGGCGAGCTCGACACGGACCCGGTGTGGGACCGCGCGGTCGGCCCGACGCAGTTCATCCCCGCGACGTGGAAGGGCTACGCCTCCGACGGCAACGGCGACGGCAAGTCCGACCCGAACAACATCTTCGACGCGGCGCTGGCGACCGGCCGCTACCTCTGTTCCGGCGGCTTCGACCTGGCGAACCCGGACCAGCTGCGCGGCGCGATCTACCGGTACAACAACTCCGACACGTACGTGAACACCGTGATCCTGTGGGCCGAGGCCTACCGCAACGGGATCATGCAGGTGCCGGACAGCACCGTGCCGGTCGGCGCGCCCAACGCGGCGGCCCTGCCCGCGCCGCCGGCGATCCCGCCCCCGCCGGTCCCGACGACGACGCCGCCGGTGCCGACGACGACCCCGACCAAGCCGGGCACGACTTCGACCGGCCCGACCACGTCGAAGCCGTCCTGCGCTCCGCCGACCACGACGGTCACGACCACGACCGAAACGTCCACGACGACCACCCCACCGCCGTCCCCGCCGACGACGACCGGCTCGGGTGATCCCACGCCGAACCCGACGACCACGCCGCCGCCCCCGACGTGCGGGACGATCACCTCGACGACCACGACCACGACGACCACGACCGTGGGGCCGCCACCCGCCGGTTAGGGTGATCGCATGCCTCGTGTTGCCGCGATCGACTGTGGGACCAACTCCATCCGCCTGCTCGTCGCCGAGCTGACGCCGCGCCACGACGGCACGGTCGACCTGCGCGACCTGCACCGCGAGATGCGGATCGTCCGGCTCGGCCAGGGCGTCGACGCCACCGGGCAGCTGGCGCCCGAGGCCATCGAACGCACCCGGGCCGCGCTCGCCGACTACACGATCGCCGCGCGGCGCAAGGGCGTCGAGAAGGTGCGGATGGTCGCCACGTCCGCGACCCGCGACGCGAAGAACCGCGACGACTTCTTCCGCATGACCCGCGAGACCCTCGGCGTCGAGGCCGAGGTGATCACCGGCGACGAGGAGGCGCGGCTGTCCTTCACCGGCGCGGTGGGCGAGCAGGACCCGGACGACGGCCCGTTCGTGGTGGCCGACGTCGGCGGCGGCTCGACCGAGCTGGTCCTCGGCACGTGGGACGGCCGCCAGGCGGAGGTGCTCGCCGCGAAGTCGGTCGACATCGGCTGCGTCCGCATCACCGAGCGCGCGCTGAAGAGCGACCCGCCGGCCGCGGACGAGATCGCCACCGCCCGCGACCTGGCGGGCAAGGTGCTGACGGAGGCGTTCGACGTGGTCGACGTCGCGCGCGCCCGCACGTGGGTGGGCGTGGCGGGCACGGTGACGACGCTGTCGGCGATCGCGCTGGGGCTGCCGGAGTACGACAGCGAGCGCGTCCACCTGTCCACTTTGAGCCCGGCGGACATCGACCGGCTGGCCTCGCGGCTGCTGTCGGAGAACCACGCGCAGCGAGCGGCCAACCCGGTGATCCACCCGGGCCGGGTGGACGTGATCGGCGGCGGCGCGGTGGTGGTCCAGACCCTGGCCGAGCAACTGGCGGCCCGGGGCGGCCCGACCGAGCTGGTGGTCAGCGAGCACGACATCCTCGACGGCATCGCGCTCTCGCTGGCCTGACCGACCGTTCGGCCGCCCCAAAAGACTTGCGCCACAAGGGAACCGTGGGTGAGCGCCTGATGACCACCTGTCCGCGCTAGGCCGTCCGGAGTATCCGGATTCCTACGTTGGTTGTGCTCCAACCAGGTGGTCCCGACGACCGTCACACATTTGCAACACCGCAGTCCTGTGATCAGCTTCCCGCCCCCCGATAGCGTGCGTCTCACCTTTCGGACACACCGGATATGGAGGGGATCATGCGTCGTTCGCGCAGGCTCTGGGGACCCACGGTGGTGATGACTTCGCTGGCACTCGTGCTCGCCGCGTGCGGTGGCGGGTCGGGCAGTTCCGCGGGAGCCGGCGAGACAAACCCGGACGGCGCCGTCAGCGTCTACGGCACCGAACCGCAGAACGCGCTGGTCCCGACGAACATCAACGACCTCGGCGGCACCAAGGCGATCCAGGTCATGTTCGCCACGCTCGTCGGCTTCAAGGGCGCGGACGCCAAGCCGTTCAACCTGATGGCCGACTCGATCACGACGACCGACTCCAAGGTCTACGACATCAAGATCAAGCAGGGCTGGAAGTTCCACGACGGCACCGAGGTGAAGGCGCACAACTTCATCGACGCCTGGAACTACGGCGCCTACGCCCCGAACGGCCAGCTCAACACCGACTTCTTCTCGAACATCCAGGGGTACAAGGACGTCCACCCCGCGGACGAGAACGCCAAGCCGGCCACGGACAAGATGTCCGGCCTGGTGCCGAAGGGCGACTACGAGTTCCAGGTCACCCTGGACGCGCCGTTCTCCGTGTTCGACATCAAGGTCGGCTACCAGGCGTTCGCGCCGCTGCCCGACGCGTTCTTCAAGGACCCCAAGGGCTTCGAGCAGCACCCCATCGGCAACGGCCCGATGAAGTTCGTCTCGCGGACGCCGAACCAGGACATCAAGCTCACCCGCAACGACGACTACAAGGGTGACGACAAGGTCCACTTCAAGGACCTCGACATCAAGATCTACTCGAGCCAGGAGACCGCCTACCAGGACCTCCTGAGCGGACGGCTCGACTTCATGGAGGCGCTGCCGCCGTCGGCGGTCGCGGGCGGCAAGTACAAGTCCGACCTCGGCGACCGGCTCGTCACCGGCCACCTGCTCGGCATCAGCACCATCGCCGTGCCGTACTACGTGCCCGGCTACAACAACCTGGAGCTGCGCAAGGCCATCTCGATGGCGATCGACCGCGCGCAGATCACCAAGACCGTCATGAACGACACCTACGTGCCCGCCGACGGCTACATCGCCCAGGGCATCGAGGGTGGACGGCCCGGTGTCTGCCAGTTCTGCAAATTCGACCCGGCGGCGGCCAAGGAGGCCTTCCAGAAGTCCGGGTTCACCGGCAAGCTGACCATCGCGTCCAATGCGGACGGTGGTCGCAAGGAGCCGCTGGTCGCGGCGTGCAACAGCATCAAGAACACCCTCGGCGTCGAGTGCGACTTCGTGCCGGCCACCGACTTCGGCCAGTGGCGCAGCATCGTCACCAGCAAGAAGCTGACCGGCATGGGCCGTTCCGACTGGTCGGCGGACTACCCGTCCATCGAGGACTTCCTCAACCCGATCTACAAGACCGGCGGGTCCTCGAACGACTCCAGCTACTCGAACCCGCAGGTCGACGCGCTCCTCGCGCAGGCGGACGCCACCGCCGACAAGGCCGCCGCGGTCAAGCTGTACCAGCAGGCCGAGGACCTGATCGCGAAGGACCTGCCGTCGATCCCGGTCTGGGACGAAAAGGGCGTCGCGGCGAAGTCGAAGAACCTCAAGTCCGCGGCGCTGGACTTCCGCCGCATGCCGGACTACCCGTCCATCGAGGTCCTGAAGAAGTAGTGACGCGCTGATCGACCGCACCCACCACACGCCGTCGTGAGTGAGAAACAGTGTTCCAACCCTGTTTCTCACTCACGACGGCCGGCGCGCACTAGGAACTCGTCATGATCCGCTACGTCCTGCGACGGCTGCTCCAGCTGATCCCGGTGTTCTTCGGCACCACCTTCCTCATCTACGTCCTGGTCTGGGCCGTGCCCGGCGACCCGTTCTCCGGCAAGTGCGGCCAGGCCGCCTGCCCGCCGGCCTACATCGCCCAGATGACCGAGAAGTTCCACCTCGACGACAACATCTTCGTGCAGTACTTCAAGTACCTCGGGAGCCTGTTCACCGGCGACTGGGGCGAGACCTTCAACGGCACCTCCGTCGGCGAGCTGATCGCCACGTCCTACCCGATCACGCTGCGCCTGGCCGTGATCGCCGTGGTCATCGAGGCCCTCATCGGACTGACCGCCGGCGTGCTGACCGGCCTGCGCGGCAAGGGTTTCCTCGACAACCTGGTCCTGGTCTCGACGACGTTCCTGATCTCGCTGCCGGTCTTCGTGACGGCGATCGTGCTGCAGCTCGCCCTGGGCAGCAACGGTCTCGGCCTGATCGAGGCCAGCGTGTCGGACGACCCGGGCATCGGCGAGCTGATCGTCCCCGGCATCGCGCTCGGCAGCCTGTCGATGGCCTACGTCGCCCGGCTGGCGAGAACGAGCATCGCCGAGAACCGCCGCGCCGACTACGTGCGGACGGCGATCGCGAAGGGCCAGCCGCAGAGCCGGGTCGTGCTCGTCCACCTGCTGCGCAACTCGGTGATCCCGGTGCTGACGTTCCTCGGCACCGACCTCGGCGCCCTGATGGGCGGCGCGATCGTCACCGAAGGCGTGTTCAACATCAACGGCCTGGGCGGGCTCATCTTCCGCGGCATCCAGAACCGGGAGAGCGCGACCGTCGTCGGCGTCGTCGTCCTGCTGGTGCTGGTGTACCTGCTGATGAGCCTGATCGTCGACCTGCTCTACGCCGTTCTCGACCCGAGGATCCGCTATGACTGACCCGAACCTGGTGGGCGGCGGCGGGGCCGACGCGGCCGAGCTGTCCCGCGTCGACGACTCCGCCACCGGCCCGCAGAAACCCCGCAGCCTGTGGAGCGACGCCTGGCGCCAGCTGCGGCGCAAGCCGGCGTTCGTCGCGTCGGCCGTGATCATCCTGCTGATCGTGCTGATCGCGATCGCGCCCGGCCTGTTCAGCTCGCGCGAGGCGGGTTTCAGCGACCTCGCGCACGCCAACGAAGGCCCGTCGGCGGACGCCTGGTTCGGCTACGACAACCAGGGCCAGGACGTCTACGCCCGCACCATCTACGGCACCCGCGCGTCGGTGCTGGTCGGGGTGTTCGCGACGCTGCTGACCGTCCTCATCGGCTCGATCGTCGGGATCCTGGCCGGCTACTACGGCCGGATCGTGGACAGCCTGCTGTCGCGCTTCGGCGACATCTTCGCCGGCCTGCCGTTCGTGCTCGGCGCGATCGTCATCCTGACGACGTTCAACGCGCCCGGCTCGAACCCCGGCGCGGTCACCATCATCGTCCAGGTGGTCTGCTCGATCGCGGTGCTGAGCTGGCCGGTCGCCATGCGCATCATGCGGTCGGCGACGCTGGTGGCCAAGCAGCTCGACTACGTCAAGGCCGCGCGCGGCCTCGGCGCGAGCACGCCGCGGATCATCTTCCGCCACCTGCTGCCGAACACGCTCGCGCCGGTGCTCGTGTACGCGACCATCGCGCTCGGCGCGTTCATCGGCGCCGAAGCGACGCTGGCCTACCTCGGCATCGGCGTGCGCCCGCCGGTGATCTCGTGGGGCGTGATGATCAGCGACTCGCGGGACTACTTCCGCAACGACCCGCACATGCTGCTGTTCCCCGGCGCCTTCGTCACCCTGACCGTGCTGGCCTTCGTGATGCTGGGCGACGGCATCCGCGACGCGCTCGATCCGAAGTCGAGGTAGATCCTCTTGTCCGACAACGAACTCCTGCTCGAAGTAGAGGACCTGCACGTCGAGTTCCGGACGTCCGACGGCGTGGCCAACGTCCTCAACGGCGTCGGCTACTCGGTGCACGCCGGGGAAACCCTGGCGGTGCTGGGCGAATCCGGTTCCGGGAAGAGCGTCACCGCGCAGACGGTGATGGGGATCCTCGACATGCCACCGGGCGTGATCACCGCCGGTGCCGTCCGCTGGCGCGGCGAGGACCTGCTGACCGCGTCCGACGAACGCCGCCGCGAAGTGCGCGGCAGCGAGATCGCGATGATCTTCCAAGACGCGCTTTCCGCGCTGAACCCGGTGTTCACCGTGGGCTTCCAGATCGAGGAACAGCTGCGCGTGCGGCTCGGGATGTCCAAAAAGGATGCCCGGAAGCGGGCGATCGAGCTGCTCGACATCGTCCGCATCCCGGCGGCCGAGCGGCGGATCAAGGACTACCCGCACCAGTTCTCCGGCGGCATGCGCCAGCGCGCGATGATCGCGATGTCGCTGGCGCTCGACCCGGACCTGCTCATCGCCGACGAGCCGACCACCGCCCTCGACGTCACCGTCCAGGCCCAGATCATGGACCTCCTGGGGGAAATCCAGGCCGAGCGGAAGATGGGGCTCGTCCTCATCACCCATGACCTGGGCGTGGTCGCGGAGGTCGCCGACCGGATCGCCGTGATGTACGCGGGCCGGATCGTCGAACAGGCCGACGTGGTCGAGCTGTTCCGCGCGCCGGCCCACCCGTACACCGCCGCCCTGATGGACTCCCTGCCGCGGCTCGACCTCAAAGGACAGACGCTGGAGACCATCAAGGGCCTGCCGCCGAGCCTGCTGGACATCCCGCCGGGCTGCCCGTTCCACCCACGCTGCAAGCGAGCCGAAGCGCGGTGCAGCGAGGAAGTGCCGCCACCGCACGGCATCGGCTTCGGCCGGACCAGCGCGTGCCACTTCGCCGAAGAGGTGGTGAACTCCCGTGCCTGACCCCATCCTCTCCGTCACCGACCTGAAGAAGTACTTCCCGGTCCGCACCGGCATCCTGTTCAAGCGCACGATCGGCCAGGTCAAAGCCGTCGACGGCGTCTCGTTCGACCTGATGCCGGGCGAGACGCTCGGCGTCGTCGGCGAGTCCGGCTGCGGCAAGTCCACGTTGGCCCAGGTGCTGATGCGCCTGGAGGAACCGACTGCCGGGAGCGCGAAGTTCGAGGGCCGGGACATCTTTTCCCTGAAGGGCAACGAACTCCGGAAGCTGCGGCGCGAAATCCAGATCGTGCTGCAGGACCCGTACACGTCGCTGAACCCGCGGATGACCGTCGGCGACATCGTCGGCGAGCCCTTCGAGATCCACCCCGACGTCGCGCCCAAGGGATCGCGCGCGGCGAAGGTGCAGGAGCTGCTGGAAGTCGTCGGGCTCAACCCCGAGCACCTCAACCGCTACCCGCACCAGTTCTCCGGCGGGCAGCGCCAGCGCATCGGCATCGCGCGGGCGCTGGCGCTGCGGCCCAAGGTGATCATCTGCGACGAGCCGGTGTCCGCATTGGACGTCTCGATCCAGGCGCAGGTGATGAACCTGCTCGGCGACCTGCAGACCGAGTTCGGGCTGTCGTACGTGTTCATCGCCCACGACCTGTCCGTGGTGCGGCACCTGTCCAACCGGGTCGCCGTGATGTACCTCGGCAAGATCGTCGAGATCGGGACGGACGAGGAGATCTACGAACGACCGTCCCACCCGTACACCCAGGCGCTGCTGTCGGCGGTGCCGGTGGCCGACCCGGCCGTGCGCGGACAGCGGCAGGTGATCCGGCTGACCGGCGACGTGCCGAGTCCCCTGGATCCCCCGTCCGGGTGCCGGTTCCGCACGCGCTGCTGGAAAGCGCAGGACAGGTGCGCGACCGAGGTCCCGGAGCTGGTGCCCAGGACGGACGGCCACTTGTCAGCTTGTCACTTCGCGGAGCAGAAGTCGGTTGTTCCATAACGTACGTTTGGCCGTTGTTTGCGCTATGTCCGATCTATACGGTGCAGGAACCGCTTTCCCGAGGAGGAGAATCGTGAAGAGACCCAGGCTTCTCGCCGCGGCCATGGCCGTCCCGCTGTTCGGGGCGATCTCGGCCGTCGCGGTCCCGGTCGCGTCGGCGCAGCCCGCGCTGTCCGGCCCGGCGACCGAGTTCACCGTGCTCGCCAAGGACACGCAGAGCATCGGCACCGCCCAGCAGGCGATCAAGGCCGCCGGCGGCACCGTGCTGGAGACCAACACCGCCGTCGGTCTCATCAAGGCCAGCGCCCCGGCCACCGGGTTCACCGAGCGCGTCTCGGCGAACCGGGCCGTGTTCGGCGCGGCCAAGTCGCAGGTCATCGGCTCGCTGCCGAAGAACGGCAAGAAGGCCAAGAGCGACAACGCCGAGAAGGAAGGCCGCGGCGCCACGTCGAAGAAGGCCGCCGCCAACAAGGCTGTCGGGATGGACCCGCTGGACGACCAGCTCTGGGGCCTCAAGTCCGTCCGCTCCGACCTCTCGCGCACCAAGCAGGCCGGCAGCAAGCAGGTCAAGGTCGGCGTCATCGACACCGGCATCGACGGCACGCACCCGGACATCGCGCCGAACTTCGACGCGGCCGACTCGCGCAACTTCACCAAGGACATCCCGTTCGACGTCAACGGCGTCGAGGTCGACGGGCCCTGTGAGTTCCGCGGCTGCGTCGACCCGGCCAACCACGACGACGGCGGCCACGGCACGCACGTCGCCGGCACCATCGCCGCCGCGGCCAACGGCTTCGGCGTCTCGGGCGTCGCGCCGAACGTGACGCTGGTGAACATCCGCGCCGGCCAGGACTCGGGGTACTTCTTCCTGCAGCCGACCGTCGACGCGCTGACCTACGCCGGCGACGCGGGCATCGACGTCGTCAACATGTCGTTCTACACCGACCCGTGGCTGTACAACTGCACGGCGAACCCGGCGGACTCGCCCGCGGAGCAGGCCGAGCAGCGCACGATCATCGAGGCGACCCAGCGCGCGCTGAACTACGCGCACCGCAAGGGCGTCACGATGGTGGTCGCGCTGGGCAACCAGCACACCGACCTCGGCGCGCCGCAGCCGGACACCACCAGCCCGGACTACCCGGCGAACGCGACGCACCCGCGCACGATCGACAACAACTCGTGCCTCAACCTGCCGGTCGAGGGCAACCACACGATCGGCGTCGGCTCGTTCGGGCCGTCGCAGGCGAAGGCGGACTACTCGAACTACGGCACCGAGCAGATCTCGGTTTCCGCGCCGGGCGGGTACTTCCGCGACGGTTTCGGCACGCCGTGGTTCCGCACGGTCGAGAACGAGATCCTCTCGACGTACCCGAAGAACGTGGGTGTCGCCGAGGGCAACATCGACGCGGACGGCAACGTGACGCCGGACGGTGTCGCACTGGGCATCCAGAAGGCGACGGCGGCGGACGGCCGGGTCGGCTACTACCAGTGGCTGCAGGGCACGTCGATGGCCACGCCGCACGCGGCGGGCGTCTCGGCGCTGATCGTCTCGCAGTACGGCAAGAAGTCCCACGGCGAGTTCGGCCTGGACCCGGACAAGGTCCAGCGCGTGCTCGAGGGCACGGCGACGGAGGTGGCCTGCCCGACCCCGCGGACGGTGGACTACATCGACGAAGGCCGCGGTCCGGAGTTCACGGCCACGTGCGTGGGTGACCCGTCGTTCAACGGCTTCTACGGCCACGGCGCGGTCGACGCCTACGCGGCGGTGACGCGCGGTTCGCAGTACCTGAAGTAGGAAGTTCCTCGCGGACGGCCCACCTCCCACCGGAGGTGGGCCGTTTTCGCACGCAACCTTTTCCGGAGCTGCCGCGTGTACCCCGGGACAGGGGGAGGTTTCGGGTGGACGTGCGTGAACCGGCGTTGCCGGTCGATCCGTGGTTGCCGGGCGAGCCGACGCTCGGGGAGGTGGCGGCCGCCCGGGGCTGGCTGGCTCGGCGGGGGGTCCGGGTGTGGCTGCCGACCCGGCTGCTCTCGCTGCGGCTCGGCTCCCGGGAGTGGGCCGCCGGGACGGTGTCGCCGTGGTTCGCGGTCGGCTACGCCGCTCTGGTCGGCACGAACGTTTTCACGGAGGAGATCCCCGGCCGGATAGGGCTGCTCTTCGTCGTGTTCGCCGTCCTGGAGGTGTTCCGTTCGCGGGAGGTCCGGCCCCGGGACGCGGTCGCCGAACACTGGGCGGGCACCGGGAACCCGCCCCCGCTGCGGGAAGCCGCGAGGCAGGTGGGCTGGTGGTACCTGGCCGCCACCGCGGTCACCTTCGTCGGGGGAGCGGCGTTGTGCGCGGCCACGATCGTGGTCGCGCCCTCCTTCGACGTCTACGCGCAGACGTTCGCGCTGGCGGTCGGCGCCGGGGTGACCGCGGCGATCGTCGGCCGGATCCTGCGTGCGCCGGTCATCGCGGAGGATCCCGCGTCGCTGGCCGTGGACGGCCTGCTCCGGAGCCGGGACGCCCACCGCTACGCGCCGCCGGTGGTGTTCGCGTTGGCGGCGATGCCCGTGACGGTGGTCGATCTGCTCGAGCCCGGCCCGCTGGGGTGGTCGGCGCTGGCGTACCTGGCGGTCGCGGCCGGGACCTTCGTGGCCGGCTGGTCGGTGACGCGCCGCCGCAAGCTGCCGCCGGGCTTCTACGGCCGGTAAACCTCTGCGGCGCTTCGCGCGTGTACGTCGAGAGAAGGGGGAGGCCCGATGATCGTGTTGACGGCGGAGGAGCGCGCGGCGGCGAAGTGGCTGAAGCGGCACGGCGTGAGCGTGGCCGAGCCGGCGACGCTGCTGACGGCGCGGTTGAGCCCTCGCGGCGGCAAGAAGGTGCCGGAGGCGTTTCTGCCCGTGTTCGCCGTGACCGCGCTGGTCGCCGCCGGTGCGTTCGCCTACCCGTTCCTGCGGCTCCTTCCCGGGGTGGACGGCACCGACCTCCCGGTCGGTGCGTATGCGGTCATCCCGGCCGTGCTGGTGGCGACCACGGCGTTGCTCCACCGCCGCGCGGGCGATCGGCGGGCAGCCGTCCAGCTGGGCGCCCGGGGCCTGGACCGGCGGCCGCCGCCGTGGCGCGAGGTGGTCGGCGGCTGGTACGTGACGTCGCTGGCGATCACGTTCGGCGGCGGTGCGGTCCTCGCCCTCGCCCTGGCGTGGGGCGGTTCGCTGTGGGCGGTCTTCTGGCTCGTCCTGCTCGCGATCGGCGCCCTGGCGGACGGGGTGCTCCTGGCCTGGATCATCCGCCGGCCCGTCCTGGCCGAGGACGAGGGTTCGCTGGCGGTCGACGTCGTGACGCGGCTGGAAGACGTCCACCACACCATGCCGTCTTCCTTCGCGGTGGCGGTGGTCTTCGACCTCATCGCCGGGAACCCGCCGGGCAGACCGTGGCTCATCGGCTACGTCGTCCTGGCGGTCGCGACGCACGTCCTGGCTTTGTTCACCCAGCGCGCCCGGGTGCCCGCGTTGCCCGCGGACGGCCACTACGGGGTGCCGGCGTGAGCCGCGCGACCGAGCGCGCGGCGGCGCTGCGCTGGCTGGCGAGCCGCGGGCAGCGCGTCACGGCGCCGACGCCGTTCATCGACGCGCTGCTGGCCACGCGCAACTTCACCTCCCGCAGCCTGCTGTGGCTGGTGGTGTTCGGCGTGCCGGTGTTCTTCGCCGGGGTCTTCCACCTGGACGTCTTCGGCGCGAACTGGAGCGCGCTGGTGTACCTCGGCTGCTTGGTGATCGAGCTGTCGGTGTGGCGGTCCGTCCGGTCCGCGCAGCGACGGCTGGCGAAGCAGCTCTCCCCGTGGCCGGGCCCGGCCGGTCGGCCCGGCGGCTGGTTCGTCACGGCCTGCGCACTGGCCTACGGCGGCGGCGTGGCGCTCGCGGTCCCGCTGCTGCCCACCGCGCCGACCTACGCCACCGGCCGGCTGATCCTGCTCGGGGTCCTGGGGCTGTGCGGGGTCCTGATCGTCGTCAGCGTCCTGCGGGCCCCGGTGCTCGCCGTGGACGACGCGTCAGCCGCGGTATACCGGGGACTCCAGGCGGAGAACCTCCACGCGGCGTCGCCCGCCCTGATCGCGGTGCCGCCGCTCTTGGACCTGGTCACGAAGTCGCCGCTGCCGCGCGGGTACGCGCCGCTCCTGGTGGGGTACGCGGCGGTGGTGGTCGCCGCCGAGCTGGTCGCGTACCTGCGGGGCCGCCGCCCGCTGCCACCGGGTCACTACGGCGACCCGGTAGCAGCGCCGACCCGCTTCAGCGGTTGGACGCCTTCTTGACGAACTTCGCGAGGTCCTTCGACTGCTGCACCCGCGTCGGCTCGTGGACGTACATCATGTGCCCGGCCGGGTAGTACGCCGTGTCGATGTTCTCCCGCAGCTCCTCCGGGATCTGCAGGTGAGCGAGCACGTGCTCGGCGGCGTAGTAGGCCGTCGCGCCGTCGTAGTGGCCGAACGCCACGTGGACCCGCAGGTGCGGGTTCGCGCGCATCGCCGCGCTCACCGAGTCCACCACCGACACCGAGCGGCCCTCGAAGTCCGAGTAGGACCACGCCTTGAACGTGTCCTCGTGGATCAGCTCGTACGGCAGGTCGTTCTCGTACCCGAGCTCGGCCCGCACGTAGTGGTTGAACGACGCCGCGTACGCGCCGATCACCCGCGAGATCGACGGGTCGTCGCTCATGTGCTCGCGGCCGCCGTCCGGCTCCCACGTCGTGAAGCGGCCGTCCATCCGGCCGACCGTCAGGCCGCGGTCGCGCAGCAGCTCGGTGAAGAACCGGACGTGCTCGATCCGCAGGTTCACCCGGTCCACATAGGACTCGGTGAGGCCGGTCAGCGAAGCCAGCGTGGCCACCGCCTCGGCCCGGTCCCGGGTGGACAGCCGCGCGCCGCGCGAAAGCACGTACGGCAGGTCCTTCGCCGCGAAGTCCTCGGCGTCGGCGAGGACGTCGTCGAGCGGGCGTTCGCCGTGCAGGCCATGGTAGTGCGCGATGGCCGCGTACGTCGGCACGTACAGCGAGTACGGCAGGTCGTTGCCCTCGGTGAACCGCAGCGTGCCGAGGTCGAGCACGGACGAGATCAGCAACAGGCCGTTGAGGTAGAGCCCGTGCCGCTCCTGCAGGTGCGCGGCCAGCCCGGCGGCGCGCAGCGTGCCGTAGGACTCGCCGGCGAGGAACTTCGGCGACAGCCAGCGCTGGTGGCGCGACACCCAGAGCCGGATGACCTCGCCGACCGACTCGATGTCGCCCTTGAAGCTGTGGAAGTCCTTCGTCTCTTCGCCGCCCGACACGCGCGAGTAGCCGGTCGACACCGGGTCGATGAACACGAGGTCGCTGTGCGCCAGCAGTGTCTCGGGGTTGTCGGCCAGCCCGTACGGCGGCGGCACGAGGTCGTCGACGTCCCCCGACAGCACCCGCCGCGGCCCCAGCAGGCCCATGTGGAGCCAGATGCTCGACGAGCCGGGGCCGCCGTTGAAGGCGAACGTCACCGGCCGCGTGCCCGGGTCGGCGTCGTCGAGGGTGTAGGAGGTGATGAACACCTCCGCCTTCGCCTTGAAGCCCTCGGACTTGCCGTCCTTGACGATCTCCTTGCGGAGCACGATCCGGCCCGCCTTCGCCGTGTACGCGAGCTTCTTGCGCTTCACGGTGAGCGTGTGCTGGGTCGTGACGATGTCGTCGGTCGGTTCGGCCGGGATCTCCGTCGTTTCCGGAGCCTTCTTCTCGGGGGCCTCTTCGGGGGTCGTGTCCGCCATGGCCCCAACCTAGTTGTGGCAGGGTGACTTGGTGCACACCGGGGACTGGCCGAAGACGGCCGAGGAGGCGCTCGCCGTGCAGGAACGGCTGCGCGGCCTCGTCGACCTCGCCGACGACCTCCCGGAACTGCCGCCGACGGTGACCGGCCTCGACGTCGCCTACGACGGCGCCGACAGGATCGCCGCGGCCGTCGTCACCCTGGAAACCGCCGGGCTGACGGTCATCGAGGAGCGGACGCACCGGGCGCGGGCCGTCTTCCCGTACGAACCGGGCCTCTTCGCCTTCCGTGAGCTGCCGCCGCTGCTGGCCGCGCTCGAGCGGCTGGACCACGAGCCGGACGTCCTGGTCTGCGACGGCCACGGCCTCGCCCACCCGCGGCGCTTCGGCCTGGCCTGCCACCTCGGCGTGCTGACCGGGTGGCCCGCGTTCGGCGTCGGCAAGACCCGGTTCGTCGGTTCGCACGGCGTCCCGTTTGCGCCGCGGGGCTCGTCGGTGCCGCTGGTCGACGCCGGGGAAGAGGTCGGCGCGGTGCTGCGGACCCAGGACGGCGTCAAACCGGTTTACGTCTCGGCCGGCCACCGCATCGGCCTGGCGCACGCCTGCCGGCTCACCCTGGCGCTGACTCCGCGCTACCGCCTGCCCGAGACGACGCGGCGCGCCGACCGGCTGTCCCGGGCGGCGCTGCGATGAGGTCCCTCGCCCAGCTCGACACGGCTGTCTCGTCCTGCCGCTCGTGTCCGCGGCTGGTGACCTGGCGCGAGGGCGTCGCGGGCACGAAGGCGGCGTTCCGCGGCGAGGAGTACTGGGCGCGCCCGGTGCCGGGTTTCGGCCCGCCCGACGCGTCGCTCGCGGTCGTCGGCCTGGCCCCCTCGGCCCACGGCGCGAACCGCACCGGCCGGATGTTCACCGGCGACCCGTCGGGCGACTTCCTCTTCCGCGTGCTGCACGAGGTCGGCCTCGCCTCCCAGCCGACGTCCGAGCGCATCGGCGACGGCCTCGAGCTGTACGGCACGCGGCTCGTCTCGCCGGTGCGCTGCGCCCCGCCGGAGAACAAGCCGACGCCGGCCGAGCGCGACACGTGCCGTCCGTGGCTCGCCGAGGAGCTCACGCTGTTACGTCCGACACTGCGCTCGATCGTGGTGCTCGGGGCGTTCGGCTGGCAGGCGTTACTGCCCGTGCTCGCCGAGGCCGGCTGGCCGGTGCCGCAGCCGCGGCCGGCGTTCGCGCACGGCGCCGTCGTGGAGCTGGGCGACCTGCGGCTTTTCGGCTGCTATCACGTCTCGCCGCGCAATGTCCAGACTCGCCGCGTGACCCACGCCATGGTGGCCGACGTGTTCCGCGCCGCGACCTCGGTGACAGGGCCGGACTGAATCGTTACGGAAACCGCAGCGACCCTGGTCACAGCCGGATGGGGCCCCCGAGCGAGGTCGCGGCGAAGGTGTCACCATGAGGACATGGCTGCTGCGAAGTCGAAGTCGGAACCGACTCGGATCCTCGTCCTCGGTGGTGGGTACGTCGGGCTCTACACGGCGTACGGCCTCCAGAAGATGCTCCGGGCCAACGAGGCCTCCGTGACCGTCGTTGACCCGCAGCCCCACATGACCTACGCGCCGTTCCTCCCGGAGGCCGCGGCCGGCGCGATCGAGCCCCGGCACGTGGTCGTGCCGCTGCGGCGGGTGCTCAAGCGCTGCCACGTGCTGACCGCGCGCGTCACCAAGATCGAGAACGACAAGAAGTCCGTCACGGTCGAGGCCGCCGACGGCCACATCGAGCAGCTGGGCTACGACGTCCTGGTCGTCGCGCTCGGCGCCGTCGCGCGCATCCTCCCGATCCCGGGCCTGGTCGAGCAGGGCATCGCCTTCAAGACCATCGGCGAGGCGATCTACCTCCGCAACCACATCATGACCAAGCTCGACGAGGCGGCCAGCACGCTCGACCCCGAGCTGCGCAAGCGCCTGCTGACGTTCACGGTGGTCGGCGGCGGGTTCGCCGGCATCGAGGCGCTGGCCGAGCTCGAGGACATGACCCGGTTCGCGGTGGAGAACTACTACCCGAACATCAAGGTCTCCGACATCCGCTGGGTGCTCGTCGAGGCCGCCGGCCGGATCCTGCCCGAGGTCCGCGAGACCCTCGGCGTGTACACGGTCGAGCAGCTGGAGAAGCGCGGCATCGAGGTGTACCTGTCGACGGCGGCGAAGTCGTTCGAGAACGGCCACGTCGTGCTCTCCGACGGCACGGAGTTCGACACGGACACGATCATCTGGACGGCCGGCGTGAAGGCCAACCCGGTGCTGGTCAACTCGGACCTGCCGCTGGACAAGCGCGGCCGCCTCGAGGCCACGGCCGCGATGCAGGTCGTGGGTCACCCGGACGTGTGGACCGCGGGCGACAACGCGGCGATCCCGGACCTGTCGCGGACCGAAGAGGACCCGACGGCGACGTGCCCGCCGAACGCGCAGCACGCGGTCCGCCAGGCGACGCTGCTGGCGAAGAACATCATCAAGGTCCTGCGCGGCGGCAAGCCGAAGGACTACTTCCACAAGAACCTCGGCGCGGTGGCCAGCCTCGGCCTGCACAAGGGCGTCGCGGACGCGCTGAACCTGAAGATCAAGGGCTTCCCGGCGTGGCTCTTCCACCGCGCGTACCACCTCAAGGCGATGCCGACGTGGAACCGCCGCATCCGCATCCTGTTCGACTGGATCCTGGGTGGGCTGTTCCGGCGTGAGGTCATTTCGCTGGGACAGATCAACAACCCGAAGGACGAGTTCGCGCGCGTCTCGAAGTCCTGACGCTTTTCGTCGTCAGCCCCCGGCCCAGGCTGGGGGCTTTCGTCGTTTTCGGGGCTATTGCAGGGAAATGACCGGCTGTGTGCCGGTGAGCGACATGGTCTGGACAACTGGGCCGGTGAGCGGGTAAACCCTTTCTTCACGACGCGGAATAAGTTTCGCGCCGGCTCCCCACGGTCCCCCTTGGAGCTCCCATGCGCGTTTCCCGTGCCCTCGCGGCGGCGTTGCCCGCCGTCGTGAGTGCCGCCATCCTGGCCGCGACCCCTTCGACCGCCGCCGCGGCGGGTGGCGCGTTCCCCGCCCACTACGCGGCGCCGTACCTGCAGATCAGCGACGCCGACGCCGGCCAGCTGGCCGCCGACATGAACGCGACCGGCACGAAGTTCTACACGCTGGCGTTCCTGACCCCGCAGTCCGGCTGCACGCCGGTGTGGGAGGCGAACGGCACCGGCGTCGGCTCGTTCAAGTCGCAGATCAGCGCACTGCAGGCGGCGGGCGGCAACGTGATCCCGTCGTTCGGCGGCGCCGAAGGCGGCGAGCTGGCCCAGACGTGCACGAACACGGCCGGCCTGACCGCCGCGTACGCGAACGTGGTCAACACCTACGGCACGCCCCGCCTGGACTTCGACATCGAGGGCGGCGTCCTGAACGACACGGCGTCCAACCAGCGCCGCAACTCGGCCCTGGCGGCGCTGCAGCAGCAGAACCCGGCGGTCCAGGTCGACTACACGCTGGCGGTCGACCCGACGGGCATCCCGTCGAACGAGCTGGACCTCCTGCGCGACGCGAAGAGCAAGGGCGTCAAGGTCAGCGTGGTCAACCTGATGGTGATGGACTTCTACGACGGCCAGCCGGTCCTTGGCGACGCCCTGTCGGCGGCCCGGGCATCGGCGTCCCAGCTGGCGAGCCTGTACGGCATTTCGACATCGGCGGCGTACGCGATGATGGGCTTGACGCCGATAGCGGGCCGCAACGACGACGGCGCCCAGTTCAGCCAGTCGGACGCCCAGCAGCTGGAGACGTTCGCGGCCCAGAACGGAGTGGCGGAGCTGTCGTTCTGGGAACTCCAGGACTACGACCGCGCAACGGGCTACGCGTACTCGAGGATCTTCAACGCGATCACGGGCGGCACGACAACGCCGCCGCCTGCTTCCGGCGGAACGATCACGGGCTACGGCGGCAAGTGCGTGGACGTGGCGGGGGCATCGTCGGCGAACGGAACGACAGTGGATCTGTACACGTGCAACGGGACGAACGCCCAGCAATGGACATCTTCCGGTTCTTCGCTTCGAGCACTCGGTAAATGCCTGGACGTGAACGCGGCCGGCACGGCGAACGGAACGCGCGTCCAGCTGTACGACTGCAACGGGACGGGCGCCCAGCAGTGGACGCGGTCGGGCAGCCAGCTGGTGAACCCGGCCTCGGGCAAGTGCTTGGACGCGACGGGCCCGAGCTCGGCGGACGGAACACCGTTGCAGATCTGGACGTGCACGGGAGCGGCGAACCAGTCCTGGACGCTGAACTAGTGCTTACGTGACGAGGCCGGGCCGTCCCGTGACGGCCCGGCCTTTTGTTTCGGCTATCTCGAAGGGCCGCCGCGGCGGCCACGGATCTTCCAGGCCGCCCCGGCCATCGCCGCCGAGCCGCCGAAGCCCGTCAGAGTCTGCCACGAATGGCTGGGCGCCTGGGTCAGGACCAGCAGTACCACGCCCAGCGCGGCCATCCCCAGAAGCGCGAGGGCGGACGCGAGGGCCAGGTAGCGCCGCAGCCTGGCTGTGGATCCAGTTGCCCGGGTCAGGTGCCGGTCGATCACGGTGAGGACGGAGATCGGCTGCCGTCCGGTGTCCTTGCTGGTCATCTCGTCCGCCCTTCGGATTCCGTGTGGGACCGACGGTAGGCCGGGGGGACCGGAAAATTCTTCCTAGCGATCTTGAAAAGCGTTCTAGTGCTGGGGTTGCGCCAGATGGGCGGTCGTGCAAAGGAGGTCGCGCCGAACCGGGTGAAACATTTGGCTCGCGGTCGCCGACTACTTCGCTGACCGCGAACCGGAGGACCTGCTCTTGTCTGCCACCGTGCCACCCGCAACGAAACGCAGCCTTTGGCTGCGTGCCCGGACACTCGGTGTGCGCAGGCATTTGTTCAGCCGGATCGCCGGGGTGAACCCTGCGGAAAGTATTGCCGAAGCGGGCTCGGGAGAGCTGCTGCCGAGTGACCGCAGCCGGTACGCGGTCATGGGGTTCGCGGTCTGCCTGACCGCCGCGTTTTCCACGGTTTCGATGCCCATCGCGCTTTCGCTGGCGGCCGGCGCGTTCAATCCGGTCTTTCTCTTGTTCGGCCTGTTGTGGGGCCTGTTCGTATTCAACCTCGACCGCTGGGTGGTCAGCTCCGTCGACTACCGGCTGGACGAGACGGGGACCCGGGACGCTTGGCAGCGGGTGTTGTCCTATGTGCGCGGCATGACGCTCGTCGCGACCCGGCTGGCCATCGCGGCCCTGATCGGTCTTTCGATCTCGGAGCCGATCGTGATGTTGATCTTCGACACTGAGATCACGACGTGGATCAGCGATCGGAAACCGGGTCGTCGCGCGCAGATAACCGAAGAAGTCAATAAGGCGCCTGAGTACGCATTGCGCTACGCGTCGCAGGGCGAGCGGCTCGAACGTGCCAAAACGGCCGTCGAATCGGCAACTCGGGACGTGGGCGCCGCCAACGCCGCGCTGGATGCGGAAGAGGGCGGCGGCGGGGGCACCAAGCATGCCGGGCAGGGGCGACGCACCTCGGAGCGACGCTTGGACCTGGAGCAGAAACAGAAGATCCTCGACGATGCCATAAAAGAGAAGAAGACGGCCCAAGACGCTTACGATAAGGAAAAAGAAGGCGCCGACAAGGATCGTAAGACCGAACTGGACCGGCGGCTGGCGCAACTCGACGCGCCACCTGGTTTGGCCGATCGGGAACGGGCACTCGCCGAGGTGGCCGACGCTCAGTCGTCCGTGCGCGACACCCAGTGGGTGGCCCGCGGGCTCGTCATGCTCGTCGACATCGCGCCGATCCTCTTGAAGATCATGTCGCCGAAAACCCCTTACGAGCGCAACCTCCGCAAGCACGTCCAGATGGATGCGGTAATCCGCGACAGCCACCTTTTGGTCCGGCGAACCGATGCCGAGGCCGAAGCCGAACAGCAAGCGGAGCTGAACAGGAAGACGCTGAGCAGGAAAGGCAGTCATGATCTGCTCCTGCTCGACCAGAGGTATCTGCTGGCCGATGACGCGGCCCGCCGGAAGACAGATCTGGATCTCCGCCGAGAAATCGCCCGGCACGTGAACACCATCCGTGAGGAGAAACTCGATCCCCTCGACGACCCGGGTTTCTTGGCCGATCGTCTCGACCGTGCCGCCCCCGGATCCGAGGAAGGCGATGATTCCGAGGACTCCGGTCCGGCGACCGAACGGCGCCCAGCCCAGGGCGCGGAGACGGCCTTGGTCGTGAACCAGCGCTGGCGACTCGGAAAAGAACTCAAGGCGGCCGGCGGCTCGGAAAAAGGGAATGGGCCGTACCTGGCCCGTGATGTTCGTGACACGTCGCTCATGCCGAGTAGGTTCGTGGTGAAACGAGTGCTCATGCCCGATCAGCCGGTGGTGCACCGGGACGAAATTCGCGAGTTGGTGTCATTTCCCATCGGGGAAGAGATCAGCCGGCACGTCACGGTCGTGACCGATGCCGGGATGGACCCGAAGTTCGGCTACTTCGTCGTCACGCCTTACTATGCGAGCGGCACCCTGCACCAGCTCATCCGGGACTCGGGGCAGCAGTTGACCCTGAGCGCGGCCATCACCATCACCGAACAGGTCCTGCTCGGCCTGAAGGCGGCGTTCGACCACCAGAACAGCAACCGGGTGCACTTCGACATCAAGCCGTCCAACATCGTCTTCCACGATACGGGTGAAGCTTGCATCATCGACTGGGGACTGTCCCAGGCGAGCAACGCACAGTACGAAGACGACTCGGATCGCACGCACGGGTACACCTTGTGGTACGCACCACCCGAGCAGGTGGTCGCCCGCGAGAACGGCGACAAGAACTGGAAGTCGCCGCGCTGCGATCTGCGCGCACTGGGTGCCGTCCTCTACAAGATGATCACGGGGTTTGCTCCGCTCTACGTCGAAGCTTGGCGGGAAGGCTTGCTGGACGACCAGGGCAGGCTCCAACGATCCGAAAAGGACGCATTCATCGCGCTGCTGACCAGTACGGAACCGGTGTCGCTCGAGGCGTACTGCGGACAGGTCGAAGGTTGGGACGCGCGAGGCCTCAAGGATCTCTCCAACCTGGTCAGCCGATGGCTCTCCCTCACACCTTCGGATCGTGTCGACACCAACGCGCTTCCGGTGCACGAGTCGGCGTTGCGGGCGTTGCGCACGGTGGTCGAGACCCTCCAGGAGACTGCCCCGGACCTGGTGCACGAGAAAGTCGGCAAGGACGTTTTTCCGGTGCCGGAGCACATCGAACGCGCCACACCGGACAAGGATCCGGCCGCCTCGGCCGACCACGAGAACACCTTTGTCTCCGGAAGGCGGAGCTGATGCTGACGACGGTCCTGATTCTGTCGGTGGTCGTGGTCGCCGCAGTATTGATGGGAATCTTCATGACCAGGTTCGAGAGAAAACAGCGGCGGTTGCTGACACGGCTGCGACCCGTGGTGCGAGCCCTGGTCGCCGAGGAGCTCGAACGGTTGAAGCGGACCGATTCGAGTAGCGGACCGGCCGAGCACCCGGACCGGCGCGAGCCGGGACCGGAATCTGCGGTCGCGCCACCTGCGGTCCCCGCTCCGGTGGACGACGCGACCGAGGTCTATGCGCGACCGACGGCCTCTTCGAACAGCTCGGCGGACTTCGAAGACTCGGAGGTGCCGGAGGAGCCACCGCCCACGGCGTCGATCAGGGCCATCCGTGGTGAGAACCTCGATGTGTTGCTGACCAGTCGCCGGATGACTTTCGGACGTGGCTCCGATCGCGACATCGTCCTGTCTGCCGCAACGGTGAGCCGGAACCATTTCACCCTGCTGTACCTGGAGGGGCACTGGTACATCCGCGACGAGGGCGCGCCGAACGGCACTTTTGTCAACGGAACCCGGATCACTTCCGGTGATCCGGTCGCGCTGACGTCCGGGGACGTGATCGCGGCAAGCGAGGATGTCGAACTCCTGCTGACCACACCAGACCCACCGGCACGGGACTTCAAGTTGATCGCGGGGGCCGCGGCGTACAGGGCCGAGGGAATCGGGCCCTTCGAGGACCATTGCATCGGCGATGACTTCGTCGCCCTGGCGGGGAGTGCCGGCGTAGGCCGAAAGGAGATGGTGGCCGCGGAAATCGCCATCACCATCGCGCGCGGTGCTTCGCCTACGTTGCCCCTGGTGCACCTGGTGCCGGCCATGGAGGCGGCCATTCGCGCGCGCAGTGGCATGGATCGCGGGCACGCGGACGTCGTGGCCATGTTCGACGGGTTCCAACTGCTCCCCGAGCACCGGGGAAACCGGGTGGCCGGCGTCCACGTCGGTGACGGATGCGCATACGTTGACGACGGCGTCGAGGTCCGATCACTGACTGATGGGCTGGAGAAGGGACGGCCCATGGGCCGGGCCGGAACCGCGAAGATCGGGACCTGGCAGGAGCCGGCGATCGTCGGCTGGCGTTTCGTTCTCGTCACCGGTGGCCTTGTTGAGAGCTTCGAAGCCGCGGAGTTGAGCAGACTCCTCGGAGAGCTGCGTGGACTGGAACCGCAGCGGGCTGCGGAAAAACTGGTTGCGCTCGCGGTCGATCGCGCCGAAACCGCAGGCCGGGAGATCGCCGGGCCGGCGGCTCTCGTGGTCGAGGTGGGCAGGAGGAAACCGAAGTTGCTGCTCACGAGTGACGCGACGCGTTCGCCGAATTCAGTGCCGCTTTTGCTTCCCTGAAATATTTGTGCTGATCAAGGAGAGACGATGGCGAATCTTCTGGTGCAGTGTGGCGCTACATCCGCGGTCGAACTGGAGCCGGGCCGGGAGTTGGTGCTGGACCGGATGTTTGTGACTGGAGGCACTACCGATCCGTCGGTCAGCCGCACGAAGAACGCGGCTCTCTTGTTCGACAACAAGGGAGTCTGGTCCGTGAAGAACCGGTCGCACGACCACGACCTCCCGATACTCACCGAAACCGGTCGGCAGTACTGGATCGGCCCGGCGCTTTCTTTCGAAATTGTGCCGCCTTACTGCGAACTCGGCGTCGGCGGGCCGCACCGAGTCGGCTTGACCGTGGTCGTGACCGCGGCAGACAGCGACGCCGACGCGGTGCTCGAGGAGATCAGCACGCACAAGCCCGCCGAGATCAGGCGGGAGAGTGACTTGCTTGCCTTCTTCGCCCGCGACACCAGGGCCTGGGTTATTGCCCGCCTGCGGTTCCAAGAATATATTCCGCGGGCGGTACCGTCCGGCGACCGGCCTCAGCCGCTGTCCGCTGGCGAGGTCGTACAGTGCGACCCCAGTGTCACGGAGAGCCAGGTCAACCAGGTGCAGCGCGAGATCGCGAACATCATCGGTCTCGACGTGAAGTCGGTCGGACCATGGCTGGTCAAGCGCGGAATTCTGTTGAGGGGACACGCCAGCGGCCTGCGCCACGACGCTTGCCGGCACACATAGCCGGCGGCGGCCCTGCGTCGGGGCTGATCGCTTAGGATGTGCGGTGCCCCCGTAGCCCAATCGGCAGAGGCAGTCGACTTAAAATCGATCGAGTGCGGGTTCGAGTCCCGTCGGGGGCACCAACTGGGGCGCGCCGATCACTACCGTGGGGCTGGGTCCCGGCTCAGACGATTCCGTCCTGCACCGGATAGTGGATGACGATCGCGCCGCCCGTGGCTTAGTTGGCGACGTCGGCGCTCACCCGCCCGCCTTGCGGAGGCTCCCTTGCCGCGCTCATTGCCGCAGTGTCGGTGAACTCGGCTCCGAAGATCGCGAAGTACGGCGCCTCTCCCTGGGGCGCTGTCACGTCGGAGTAGTCGCGGAAGTGGTCGGGATCGGCGGGCTCGGGATACAGGACCACCAGGCGGCTCAGGACTGCTCCGGCCCCACCGTCACGTCCGGCCCGGTCGCGCCGCCGTAGGTGGCGATCTTGTACTCCGTCGCCGCGAGGGAGAGGGTCAGCTCCCGGATTCGGCGCCGGATGGTGTCGCGGTGCTCGATGAGCAGGTCGAGGCGCTCGGGCACCGTGTCGTCGCCGGCGTCGACGAGCGCTATGTAGTGCTGCAGGTCGCGCATCGGCATCCCCGACAGCCGCATCCGGGTCAGGAAGATCAGGCGCCGGACCGCTGCCGCGTCGTACACGCGGTGTCCGTTGCTGTCGCGGCCGACTTCGACCAGTCCGGCTCGTTCGTAGTAGCGCAGGGTGTGCGGGGAGAGGTCGAGCATGTCGGCGAGCTCGGCGATCGTCATCGGCCCGTCCGCCGCGGTGGCGTCGGTGAGCCGGTGGATCGCCTCGACCGGCAGCTCGTCGTCGCCGAGCATCGCCAGTGCCCGGGCCATCAGTTCGTCCGTGGCCATGCCGGTCAGCCTAGATCGGCCGGGCTGACGGCGGGGCGTCGGCGAAGTCGGCGCTGCGGGCGGTCTCGGCCCACCGCTCGACGCCTTCGAGGTCGCGCCGGTAGGCCCGGGTGAGCCGCTCGACGGCCTCGCCGCCCAGCGGCAGCCGCAGCGGCACGTCGGCGCCGTGGACCAGACCGACGATGATGTCCGCGGCCCGCGCCGGGTCGCCTTCCTGGGCGCCGTCGGCGCCGGCCATGTCGGCGCGGACGGCGGAAAGCACGTCGCGGTAGGTCTCGGACGGCTCCGCGAACTCCAGCACCTCGGCGCCGTTGAACCCGGTCCGGAACCGGCTCGGCTCCACGAGCACCACGCGGATCCCGAACCGCGCGACCTCCGCGGCGAGGGACTCCGACCAGCCTTCGAGGGCGAACTTCGACGCCGAATAGGCGGCCACGCCGGGGAACGACTGCCGCCCGCCCTGGCTGCTCATCTGCACGATCGTCCCGGACCCGCGTTCGCGCATCCCGGGCAGCGCGGCGCGGACGAGGGCGGCCGGGCCGAACAGGTGCAGGTCCATCAGCTCACGCAGTTGCGTGTCACTGACCTCCTCGACGGCGCCGACCACCGCGCGGCCCGCGTTGTTCACCAGGATGTCGAGCTGTCCGAAGTGGTCGATGGTGTCCTTCACCAGGTCCGCGGCCGCGGTGGTGTCGCGGACGTCGAACTTCACGACCAGGCAGCGGTCCGGGTACTCGGCCTCCAGGTCGAACACGGTTTCGGGCCGGCGTACCGCGGTCACGACGTTGTCGCCGGCCGCAAGTGCCGACTCCGCCAGTGCGCGGCCGAAGCCGCGGGTCGCGCCGGTGATGATCCAGGTCTGTGTCATGGCGGCGACGCTATGGCTTCGAGCGCGCTCGAACGCAAGCCCGCTTCGATGCGGGAGGATGGCCGGCATGACGCTGCCTGCCCTTCCCGAGGAGTCCTTCCGACGCGTCCTCTGCGTGGTCGCGCACCCCGACGACATGGAGTACGGCGCCTCCGCGGCCGTCGCCCGGTGGACCGCGCGTAGGGTCGAGGTCGGCTATCTGCTGCTCACCCGCGGCGAGGCCGGCATGCCGAACCCGCCCGAGGAGACCGCTCGCCTGCGCGTCGCCGAGCAGCGGGCCGCCTGTGATGCCGTCGGCGTCGAGCACCTCACCGTCCTCGAGCATCCGGACGGGGTGCTCGTCTACGGACTCGACCTGCGCCGGGACATCTGCCGGGAAATCCGGCGGTTCAAGCCGGACGCCGTGTTCGGCAGCGCGTTCGACGTCGAGACGCCCTACGGTTTCGACCAGGCCGATCACCGCGCGGCCGGGCTCGCGACGCTCGACGCGATCCGCGATGCCGGCAACCGGTGGGTCTTCCCCGAGCAGATCGACGACGAGGGCCTCGAACCGCACTCCGCGCGTTGGTACCTCACCCCGGGCATGACGGACGCGACCCACGGCGTCGACGTCACCGGTGAGCCGCTGCGTCGCGGGGTCGCTTCGCTCGAGGCGCACGCCGCGTACCTGGCGGCGCTCCCGGACCACCCCGCTCCCGCTGACTTCATCCCGCAGTTCACCGCGATGAGCGGCAAGGCCATGGGCGTCGAGCACGCCGTCCTGTTCCGCGCCCACGATCTGCAGGCGCCGCCGGAACTCTGAATCCTTTCGCGCTGCCGGCGTCTCTTATGGGGTGACAGCAACGCCGGGAGGGAGCAGCAACGTGGGTCGAGGCTGGGCGAGTGAGCAGCTCATCAAGGCCGCGCAGGACGGCGACCTGGAGTCGCTCACCGCGGTGGTGCAGGACGCGCACCCGCACGTGCGCCGGTTCGCCGAGCACCTCTGCGCGTCGCCGCAGGACGCCGAGGACGCGGCGCAGGAGGCGCTGATCGTCCTCTACCGCAAGATCGGCACCTTGCGGGCCTCGGCGGCGCTGGCGTCGTGGATGTTCCGCATCGTCCGGAACGAATGCCTGCGCCGCGTCCGGCGCGCGCTCGACCACGACGGCGCGGCCGGCGTCGACCTCGCGGCGTCGGCCGAAGACGAGGTCCTCAAGCGCCTGGAAGCCGAACGGGTCGCGGAGCTGATCCGGGCCTTGCCCGAGGTCACGCGCCGCGTGCTGATCATGCGGGACGTGCTGGGTTACCCGGGACGGGCGGTCGCCGACGCGCTCGGCCTGAGCACCCCGGCGATGAAGTCCCACCTGCACCGGGCGCGGACCACGCTCCGGCTGAGCCTGGCCTCGCACCCACCTGCCTGACCACCTCCCCAGCTCGAAGGGAAGTTCCCCCATGTTCGAAACCGGATCGACGGCGCCCACGATGGTGCTGGAAGACACGGCCGGGCAGGACGTCCGCATCCCCGACCGCCAGGGTGCCGTGCTGCTCTACTTCATGCGGTCGACGTCGTGCCCGATCTGCAACCGGCACGTCCAGGACCTCGTCGGCAGCGCCATCGGCGTCCGGGTCCTGATCGCGGTTCCCGAGGACCGGGAGACAGCGGCCGCGTGGAAAGCGAAGCGCGGAATCCCGTTTCCCGTGCTCACCGGCCGCCGCGACAGCCCGCACGAGATGATCGGCCTGAGCCGGAAGGTCTTCGGGTCGATGCAGCAGTCGGGGAGTGTTTTGATCGACGCGCAAGGCGTGATTCGGCACGCGCACGGCGCCACTTTGCCTACGAACAGCTACGACAAGAAGGGCATCATCGCGGCCATCGCCGCGCTTCACGCGCCGGCCTGACCGCCGGTCAGACGTGGACCGGGAACTTCGCCGGCCCGCGCAGGTTGATGCGGCCGTTCCACTCCAGTTCGCCCGCGAAGCCCAGCTTCGGGAACCGCTGCACCAGACGGCTCACCGCGACCTGACCCTCCAGGCGCGCCAACGCCGCGCCCAGGCAGTGGTGCGGGCCCGCGCCGAACGAAACCTGGTGACGCGCTTCCGGCCGGTCCAAGCGCAACTCCGAAGCGTCCGGGCCGAAGAACCGCTCGTCGCGGTTGGCCGATCCCAAGCACGCCAGCACGAACGTGCCCGCCGGGATTTCGCGGCCCGCCACCGTGTGCGGCGCCGTCGTGATCCGGCGGGTCTGCTGGACGGGGGAGTCGTAGCGCAGGAACTCCTCCACCGCGTTCGCCGCCAGATCCGGCTGTGAACGCAGCAACTCCAGCTGGGAAGGGTTGCGCAGCAAGGCGTTGACGCCGTTCGCGATCAGGTTGACCGTCGTCTCGTGGCCCGCCACGTACAGCAGCACCACCTGGGCCACCAGCTCGTCGCCGTCCAGGACGTGGCCGTCGTGCTCCGCCGCGATCAGCGCCGTCAGCAGGTCTTCCGCCGGGTTGGCGCGCTTCCAGGCGATCACCTCGCGCGTGATGGCGGTCAGCTCCGCGTCCGCCGCCGCGATCGCGCGGGCCGTTTCCTCGTCGGCGACGATCTCCAGGGACCGGACCAGCGTGCCGCTCAGCTCGCGGATGCGGGAATGGTCGGTCGGGGGCATGCCCAGCATTTCGGAGATCACCGCGAACGGGAGCGGGAAGGCCAGCTCCTCGACCAGGTCGCACGTCCCCCTTTCGGCCATCCGATCCAGCGCCGCGTCCACCAGGCCGACGATCTTCGGCTCCAGCGCGGCGATCGCGCGGCGGGTGAACACCTTCGTCACCAGGGACCGCAGGCGCGTGTGGTCGGGCGGGTCGCGGTCGAGCATCGACCGGTTGAGCGCGCCCGCGTCCTCGTCGGCGGCGAAGAACTCGAACGGGGATTCCGCCAGGTTGGCGATGTCCACGGACAACCCCGCGCGCAGCAGCGCCGAGACGTCTTCGTAGCGCGAGACGAACCAGAACCCCAGCGGGTGGTCCTGCACCGGGTCTTCGTCGCGCAGCAGCTTGTACTGCTCGTACGGGTTCTCGAAGTACCCGGGCGCGAACGGGTTGAAGAGGAGCTCGTCGGTGTTCGTCATGGCCTACCCCCGTACCTACACCGTGTCGGTGACATACACAGTGTATGTCCTATGCTTTGCGCATGTCGACTGTCAAGAGCCGGCGGGAGCAGTACTCCGAGGCCACCCGGGCCGCCCTGCTGGCCGCGGCCACCCGCCGGTTCGCCGAAGACGGTTTCGCCGGCACGGCGTTGGAAGACATCGCCGCCGACATCCAGGCCACGCGCGGCGCGATCTACCACCACTTCGCCAACAAGACCGCGTTGTTCGAGGCGGTTTTCGAAGAGCTCGAGACCGGCGCGATGGAACTGTCCGCGAACGCGGCGGCGCGCGCGGACGACCCGTGGTCGGCGGCGTTCGCGGCCCTCGACGCCTTCCTCGACCGCTGCTGCGACCCCGTGTACGGCAAGCTCGTCTGGCAGGAAGCGCCGCTCGCCCTCGGCTGGGTGCGCTGGCAGGCGGCCGAGGAGCAGTACGCCTACGGGCTCGTCGAGCAGCTGATCAAGGCCCTGGTCGAGGGCGGCGACATCGACGACCAGCCGCTCGAGACCACGACCCGGCTGGTGTTCGGCATGCTCGGCACGGCCGGGATGGCGCTGGCCGAAGCGGCCGATTCGGACAAGTCGCGGCTCAAATCGGAGTATGCGGCGGTCATCGGGAGGATGGCTTCGGGATTGCGGCCCGTCGTCACATGAATCGTGGCCTGCAACTTTCCCACGCGTCGTTTTCTTCGGGTTTCTGACCCATTCGAGATAACAGGGACACCCTGAGTAGCACTTGTGAGGTCCGTGTAGGCTCCGGTCTCGCTTGACCGGGTGATCACTCACCCGAATCAGTGGCCGCCTGCGGGGGTGGATGGCTGCTTACGTCGTGGTTCGGGCTCGGATAGGAGATTTATGCAGGTCAGGTCCACTCTCGTGCGCGGCGGGATCGCGGCTCTCGCCGCGGCCGCCGCCGTCATGATCAGCTCGCCGGCCGCCCTCGCCGACGATGGTGCCGCTCGCGGCCGCGTCGTCGCGGACGACAAGGGGCACGCCGAGGGCACCGTCGGCTACCGGCTCAACCTCGGGCGGGGCGGCGACTACATCGCCGAACTCTTCGAGATGAAGCTGTCCAACGGCAGCACGCTGAAGCTCTACTGCGTGCAGATCACCGTCGGCCTGCGCACCGACGTCGACATGGTCGAGCGGCCGTGGAGCAAGTACCCCACCAAGCCGAAGACGTCGTTCAACGAGAACAACGCCAAGATCAACTGGGTGCTCCACAACGGCTACCCGGGCGTCGGCCTGGACGCGCTGGGCAAGGCGCTGAAGAAGGCCGGCGTCGAGACCCACGACGGCATCTCCGAGCGCGAGGCCATCGCCGCGACGCAGGCCGCCGTGTGGCACTTCAGCGACGGCGTGAACCTGGACGCCACCAAGCCGCTGGCCGAGGAGAAGGACGCCGGCGCCAACGCCGACGTCGCCGCGCTCTACGCCTACTTCACCGGTGACCAGAACAAGGGCATCGGTGAGCAGCCGAAGCCGACCCTGAACATCGCCGCGGACAAGACCGAAGGCGCGGCCGGCGGCAAGATCGGCCCGTTCAGCGTCGCCACCAGCGGGGACATCACCTCGCTGACCAGCCAGCTGCCCGAGGGCGTCAAGATCACCGACGCCGACGGCAAGGAGCTGAAGAACTCCGACGTCAAGGACGGCAGCAAGCTGTACGTCGACGTCCCGGCGGGCACCAAGCCGGGCAAGGGCGGCTTCACGCTCAAGGCCACCGGCGAGCTGGACACCGGCCGCCTGTTCGTCGCCGAGAACTACGACCGCACGCCGGCGCAGTCGCTGATCGTCGCCGACTCGGAGAAGACCGAGGTGACCGCGAACGCGGCCGCCAGCTGGACCGAGGCCGGCGCTCCGGCGACCACCGCGCCGAGCACCCCGGCCGGCTCGAACGGCGGTGGCGGCGACCTGGCCAACACCGGTGTCGACGCCGCGGTTCCGTTCACCGTGGGCGGCCTGCTGCTCGGCGGCGGCGCGCTGATGCTGCTGGTGAACCGCCGGCGCAGCCGCGCGTAAGCACTGACTGGAAGACGGGGCCGGTCCACTGTGGACCGGCCCCGTTTTCGTGTCCGGATACCGACCATCGGATTGCGATCATCGGGGCAAACCGGGCGAATCGCCTGGTAATTGGTCTAGACTTTTCGGCATGCGTGGGACGACCGTTCCGCCCGGGACGCCCTGCCCGCCGCCGCGGGCGGGGGAACTCCCGATGCACCGGCTGGAGGTGCCGGCCCCGCACGCGCCGCCGTTCGCCGTCGGCACGTTCGACGAGATCGGGCCGCTGTCGCGCGCGGAGTTCCCGCACCGGCACACCTTCCACGAGCTCGTCCACGTCACCGGCGGCACCGGCGCGCACGTCGTCGACCTCGCGCGCCGCCCGCTGCGGCCGCCGCACCTGGGCGTCATCGCGCCCGGGCAGGTGCACCAGTGGGCCGGCGCGCGCGGGCTGACCGGCCACGTCGTCGTGTTCACCGACGACTTCCTCCTCGACCACCCGGCCGACCGCGACCTGCTGCGGCGGCTGAGCGAACAGCCGTGGCCGCGGCTGGACGAGCACGCCGACGCCGTCGTCACGCGGCTGATCGCCGATCTGGTGGAGGAACACCGCCACGGCGAAGAGTCCGTGCTGCGGGCGCTGCTGCACGTCCTGGTCGCGCGCGCCGGGCGGCTGCTGGGGACGCCGCCGCCCGCGCCCGCCAAGGCGATCGCCGCGGAGTTCACCCGGCTCGCCGGCCGCCCCGACCTCGGGCTCTGGTCGGTGTCGGCGCACGCCGAACGCATCGGCGTCACCCCCGGGCACCTCACCGAGGCCGTGAAGGCCGCGACCGGCCGGACCGCCGCGCAGCTCCTGCGCGAGGCGCGGACCCGGGAGGCGCAACGGTTCCTGCTCCGCACGGACCTCACCGTGCGGCAGGTCGCGAGCCGCGTCGGGTTCGCCGACCCGGCCTACTTCTGCCGGTTCTTCCGCCGCGAAACCGGGCTGAGCCCGGGCGACTTCCGGCGGGACGCGGGAAATCACCACGACTGACCGGTCCAGTCCATCGTCGCGTGCCCGGTGCGCTGCCTACGTTCGAGGGGATCCCCCGACGCCCCCACGAGGAGCAGGCATGGACGAAGACAGCAAGCTCAGCCGCAAGACGGTGCTGCGCGCGGCGCTGGCGGCGGGCGTCGCCGCGCCGGTCGCGCTGATCGGCGGTCCCGCGCTCGCCCGCACCACCGTCGCCGGCGGCCAGGTCCCCGAGCTGACGCCGGCGTGCCACGACGGCGACGAGCCGACGATCGAGCAGACCGAAGGCCCGTACTTCAAGCCGAACTCGCCGGAACGGACCGACCTGGTGACGCCCGGTACCCCGGGCACGCGCCTCACTGTGTCGGGCTACGTCTTCGGACGCGCCTGCCTGCCGATCGGCCGCGTGCTGCTGGACTTCTGGCAGGCCGACGTCAACGGCGCGTACGACAACACCGGCTACACCTTCCGCGGCCACCAGTACACCGACGCCCAGGGCGCGTTCCGGCTCTCGACGATCGTGCCCGGCCTCTACCCCGGCCGCACCCGGCACATCCACGTCAAGGTCCAGGCGCCCGGCCGGCCGATCCTGACCACCCAGCTCTACTTCCCGAACGAGCCGCGCAACAACACCGACACGATCTTCGACGCGCGGCTGCTGATGACCGTGCGGGACAACGGCTCCGCGAAGGAAGGCGCCTTCGACTTCGTGCTGAACGTCCCGCAGACGCCGACGTCGACGTCGACCCCGCCGACGTCGACCCCACCGACCTCCACGCCGCCCGGGGGCACCACCTGGGCGGTGGGCACCAGCTACGCGGCCGGTGCCCGGGTCACCTACGGCGGCCGGGGCTACGTGTGCTTGCAGGGGCACACCGCCCAGCCGGGCTGGGAACCCCCGGCCGTCCCCGCGCTGTGGCGGGCGGAGTGACCCGCTGAGGAGGGAGGGAACGGGCGGGTCCTGGTCTGCACCCCGGGACCCGCCCGGCTTTCCGCACGATTGGCGTCGCGCCGGTCCCCGTCGGCCTGCGACATTCGCGGCATGACGGATTCGCGACCGTGGCTGCGGCGCTTCCACCCGGCGGCCCCGGGCGCGCCGCGGCTCGTGCTGTTCCCGCACGCCGGCGGGTCGGCGAGCTGCTTCCACCCGGCGTCGGCGGCGCTGGCCCCCGCGGTCGACGTGCTGGCCGTGCAGTACCCGGGCCGGCAGGACCGCCACGCCGAACCCCTGGTGGACGACCTGCTCGTGCTCGCCGACCGGCTGGCCGGCGTGCTCGCCGCCGAGGTCGCCGGGCCGGTGGTGTTCTTCGGGCACAGCATGGGCGCGAGCCTGGCGTTCGAGGTCGCGCGGCGGCTCGGACCGCAGGTCCGGGGCTTGGTCGTGTCCGCGCGCCGGGCGCCGTCGGCGCCCCGCGCGGCGCGGGTCCACGAGGGAGGGGACGACGCGCTGCTCGCCGACGTCCGGCGGCTGGGCGGCACCGACACCCGGGTGCTCGAGCACCCCCAGTTGCTGCGCATGGTGCTGCCGGTGCTGCGCAACGACTACCGGGCCGCGGAGACCTACCGCTACCGGCCCGGCCCCGACGTGAGCTGCCCGGTCGTCGCGCTCGTCGGCGACCGCGACCCGAAGGTGACGGAGGCGGAGGCCGGGCGGTGGGCGGCGCACACGAGCGGCGAGTTCGAGCTGAAGTCGTTCCCGGGCGGGCACTTCTACGTGAACGACCACCGCCCGGCGGTGGCCGCGCTGCTCGGCGAGCGGCTCACCCGCTGGGTGGGTGAGCCGCTCGCGTCAGGTCAGCAGTAGAGGTTGGCGCCGGGGTCGACGCCGAGGATCGAGGTGATCTGGCGGTACTTGTCGACGCGGCTCTGCACCTGCGCCGGGTTGCCGCCGTTGCACTCGATCGAGCCGTTGATGCTGCGGATCGTCTCGCCGAAGCCGCGGCCGTTGACGATGGCGTTGTGCGGGGTCATGGTGCCGGGACCGCTCTGGGTGTTCCAGTACCAGAGGCCGGTCTTCCACGCGACGGCCGCATTCTGCTCGACCTGCCACGGGTTGCCGAGCAGGTCGATGCCCAGCGCGTCGCCCGCGGCCTTGTAGTTGAAGTTCCAGCTCAGCTGGATCGGGCCGCGGCCGTAGTACGCCGACTGGCCGGCCGGGCAGCCGTAGGACTGGCTCCAGTCGCAGTAGTGCGGGTAGTTGGCCGTGTTCTGCTCGACGATGTAGACCAGCCCACCGGTCTCGTGGTTGACGTTCGCGAGGAACGCGGCGGCTTCCTGCTTCTTCACCGTGTCGCTGCCGGTGTTCGCGAAGCCGGGGTAGGCCGACAGGGCCGCGGTCAGGCCGCTGTAGGTGTAGAAGGAGTTGCGGCCGGGGAAGATCTGGTTGAACTGCGCTTCGCTGACGACGAACGCGCCGGGGTTGCCCGGGTTGCCGGGGTCCGTGCCGCCGCCGCAGTTGTAGGGCTCCCAGTACCAGGTGCTGATGATCGGGTCGTAGCCCGGGTTGGCGTTCTTGGCGCGGTAGTAGCCGCCGTTGGTGTAGCGCACGATGGCGCCGACGTCGTACCACTGGCCGGCCACCCAGTTCGGGTAGCTGCAGGTGGTCCCGCCGCCGCCGTCGCAGCTGTAGGGCTCCCAGTACCAGGTGCTGATGATCGGGTCGTAGCCCGGGTTGGCGTTCTTGGCGCGGTAGTAGCCGCCGTTGGTGTAGCGCACGACGGCGCCCACGTCGTACCACTGCCCGGCGACCCAGTTGGGCGCGGTGCAGGCGGCGGCCGCGGCCTGCGGGGCCTGGCCGGTGGCGGCGGGTACGCCGAACACGAGCCCGGCGACGGCGGCGAATGCGGAGAGGATCGCGGCAAGACGTCTTCTCAAGACTGGCTCACTCCTTCGGCCACGACGGAGTCCGGACGCGGGGGCGCCCGGTGTCGGAGGGGGTGTGCTCATCCGGCCGAGACGAGGGTGACACCGGTCACTAGAACAGATTGGTCTAGTCCAGTCAAGGATTCTGGCGGGTCGGGCAACGGGTGTGCGCGAACGACTCCGGAGTTGAACCGCGCGGGGCGGGTGCCGGCGACCAGCCGTCGACCGGGTTCGCGGGCGGCGTGAACCCGGTCGTAGCTCTCCGCGACGATCGAATGGGTCCGGCCTCCGTGATCAGTCCTATGTGGACTCCGCGCGACCGAGGTGGTCGAGCATCGAGCGGACGGCCTCGAACTCCCGGACCTCCTGGCGGCAGTCCTGGCACGCGGCGAGGTGCCGCTCCACCCGCGCCGCGTCGGCGTCCTCGAGCAACCCCAGGCTGTACGCCCCGAGGTCGGTCCGGTCGTACCGGGCCATGGATCGCGTCTCCGTTTCCGCGTCCCGCAAGGGAACGCCCGCACTACCGGACGTCTCCAGAGTCCTGGCCCGTACGCGGCACCGGCGACCTTCTCCTGTTTTCCACCCGATCGGCCGACAACTTGCGGCGGCGAACAGCCCATGTGAGTGAAAGCGGGCCGTCACGATACTCACCGGTCCGGACACGGAAAGCTTTTCTGCGACGAATTTCCGGGTTTCCGCGTCATGGCCCCGGGGCGGGCTCGTCGGTTCTGCGTCGGACCGGAATTTTCCGGCTTCGACCTGGGCAAAGGCGATCCGGAACGAGGAGAGCGAGAGCGATGACCGTACGGAGCCACCGGGCGGACGACGTCGTCAACGAGGTCGGGGTGTGGCTGGCCGGGGAGTTCGCGGGGCGGCTTCCCGCCGGGGAGATCGACCGCGTCGTCAAACTGACGCGGCTCGACCTCGAAAGCAGCATCGCGTCGGAGGAGCTGGGGGAGATGCTCCACCGGCTGGGGCGGGCCCGCCTGCAGCGGATCCTGGAGCTGGCTCCGGCCAGCCGGGTGCGGATCCCGCAGGCGCGCTGACCGGCGAACTGCCACGTCAGCGCGACGCGGCCGCCTTGATGGTGCGCAGGACCGGCGCCGTCTCCAGCGTGTGGACCGCGTCCAGGGCACCCAGCCTGCGGGTCAGGTAGTGGTGCAGCCCGGCCGCGTCCGGGCAGAGCGCGTGCGCGACCAGGTTGGCCGGCCCGGTCGTCGCCGCGACGAGCGCCAGTTCCGGGTGCGTGGCCAGCTCCCGGGCGACGGCGTCGAGGTGCGCGGGCGCGACCGACATCCAGAGCAGCGCGTGGGTGGTCGCGCCGAGCGCGGCGGTGTCGACCTCCAGGTCGAAGAACACCGTGCCGCCCGCTTGGAGGTCGGCCAGCCGGCGCGCGACGGTCGCCGCGGACCAGCCGGTGGCCGCCGCCAGCTCGGCCAGGCTCGCCCGGCCGTCGCGCTGCAGGGCTGCCATCAGCACGTCGTCGTCGCCGGTCAGCGGCTTGCCCTCGCCCGACACGACCGGGGTCAACGCGGCGATCTGCGCGGCGTCGAGGGCGTTCGCGCGCCCGAGCCAAGCGGTCGGGCCGCCGAAGTAGCGGTGCAGCAGCTGGTGCGCCGACACCGCCGTGATGCTCGCGGAGCGCGGGACGTCCCGCAGCAGCAGCGAGTGGTCGCTCGCGGCCGGCGTGTGCACGTTCACGCAGATCTCCGTGCCGCCCGAGACGAGCTTGACCCACGCCGTGTCGGCACGCCGCGCCAGCGCCACCGCGACGTCCCGTGCGGTGTTCGGCGTCGCGGTCAGCCGGACCATCCACTCGGCCTGACCGGCGCGTTGCGGGTCCGGCAGTCCGACGACGCGAAGCGACGCTTCGGCGCGTAGCCGGCGATAGCGACGCGCCACAGTCTGCGTCGATACGCCGAGGACTTCGCCGATCTTCGTGAACGGCGCGCGGCCGTCGAGGTGCAACGCGTGGATGAGCGCGCGGTCGACGTCGTCCAGAGCCGTGGTCATATCCCTCATCAAACCGCACTGCGTGGAACAAATCAGCAAGAAGATCGTCAAGAGTGGAAGCTCGGACCGGCGGAAGGAGAAGGTCCACCGCATGACGACCACCACTCGCCACCGCCACCGCTGGGCCGCGCTCACCGTGCTGCTCACGGCCGAAGCCATGAACTTGCTGGACTCGACGATCGTCCAGGTCGCCGGCCCGGTGATCCACGCCGGCCTGCCGGGACCGGCCGCCGACATCCCGTGGTTCAGCGCGGCGTACACGCTGCCGTTCGCGGCCTTCCTGATCACCGGCGGCCGGCTCGGCGACGTCTTCGGCCGGGCGAAGGCGTTCAAAATCGGCGTCACGGCCTTCGTGCTCGCGTCGCTGGCCTGCGCGGTCGCGCCGGACGCGGGCCTGCTGATCGGCGCCCGCGCGGTGCAGGGCGCGGCGGCCGCGCTCGTCATCCCGCAGACCATCGGCCTCATCCGCGCGCTGTTCGACGGCGACGAGCTCGCCAAGGCGCTGGGCAGCATCGGCCCGGTGATGGGCCTGTCCGCGGTCACCGGGCCGCTGCTCGGCGGCCTGCTGACGCAAGCGCTTTCGTGGCGGGCGGTGTTCCTGGTGAACGTTCCGCTCGGTCTCGCGGTCCTGCTCGCCGCGCGGTTCTTGCGCGAGGACCGAGCCGGCACGCGCCCGAAGCTCGACCTCGTCGGCACCGGGCTCGTCGTGGCCGGCGCCGGGCTGCTCGTCTACCCGCTGATCAGCCCGGGCGCGACGGCGTGGCCGCTGCTCGCGGCGGGGGCGGCGCTGCTCGTCGTGTTCGGCTTCCAGCAGCGCCGTACGTCCGCGCCGCTGGTCGAGCCGAGCCTGTTCGCCAACCGGGGGTTCCCGTCGGCGCTCGCCGGGTCGCTGCTGTTCTTCGCGGTGATGACCGGGCTGATGCAGGTCGTCCCGATGCAGCTGCAGCTCGGCGAAGGGGCCGACGTCCGCACCGCCGGCCTGACGCTCTTGCCGCTCTCGGCCGGGCTCGCGGTGGCGTCGTGGTTCGCGGGCAGCCGGCTGGTGCCGAAGTTCGGCGCGCGCGTGATGTTCGCCGGACTGGCCCTGCTGCTCGCCGGGATCCTCGGCGCCGCGGGTGGCGTTCCCGGCGCGCTCGCGGTGTGCGGTCTCGGCATGGGGACGTTCACGGTCCCGTTCTTCACCGCCGCGCTGGACCGCGTCCGGCCGCCCGAGACGGGCTCGGCCGCCGGGCTGCTCAACGCCGTGCAGCAGCTGGGCGGCACCGTCGGCGTGGCCCTCCTCGGCGGGCTCTACCTCGGCAGCGGCACGGCGGCCACGGCGTACGGCGTCGCTGCCGTGCTCACCGTGGCCGCCGCCATCGCGGTCATCCCCCTCAGTAGTCGTCGCGGCCGGTGAACTGCTGCTCCAGCAGCTCCGCAGCGCCCGCCACCAGCTCCAGGGGGTCGATGAACTCGTTGATGTCGAGGTTGATCAGCGGCAGCGAGTGGCGCAGCACGAGGTGGTCGCCCATCACCGCCAGCCCGCCCACGACGGTCGAGTTGCCCACCTCGGTCAGCACGTCGAGGAGGTCGACCTCGTCGTGGCGGGCGAACGGCGTCGCGATCTGGACCCAGTCCTCGCGCTGGTCGAGGATCTCGCGGGCGATCACCATGATCTGGGCGCGCTGCTCGGTGTCGGGCTCGTCGCCGAAGATCAGCCGGATGCGGATCTCGTCCGGGACGTCGCGCACCACCCGATACTCCTGCCTGATGTACGCGACCAGGTCGCCCCACTCGGCCATCAGGCGGCCCCGATCCGGTCGAGGTCGGCCAGGACGTCCGCCGGCAGTTCGAGCGAAGCCGCGGCGAGGTTCTCGCGCAGGTGCTCGAGCGACGACGTCCCGGGGATGAGCAGCATCGACGGCGACCGCTGCAGCAGCCACGCGAGCGCGACCTGCATCGGCGTCGCGTCGAGACGGGCGGCGCAGTCGTCGAGGATCCCGGACTGCAGCGGGCTGAACCCGCCGAGCGGGAAGTACGGCACGAAGGCGATGCCCTCGGCTGCGCACTTGTCGACGAGATCGTCGTTCTCGCGGTGCGCCAGGTTGTACTGGTTCTGCACGCAGACGACGGGCGCGATCGCCTTGGCCTCGTCGAGCTGCGCCGCGGTGACGTGGCTGACGCCGAGGTGCTTGATCAGGCCCTGCTGCCGCAGCTCGGCGAGCACGCCGAACGGCTCGGCGAGCGACATCGGCACGGGGTAGTCGCCGGCCGCGTTGCTCAGCCGCAGGTTCACCACGTCGATCGTGTCGACGCCGAGGTTGCGCAGGTTGTCGTGCACGGCCTGGGTCAGCTCGTCGGCCGACAGCGCGGGCGGCCACGCCTTGTCGGGCGTCCGCCGCGCGCCGACCTTCGTCACGATCGTCAGTGACTCCGGGTACGGGTGGAGAGCCTCTTTGATCACCGCGTTCACGGTGTGCGGCCCGTAGTAGTCGCTGGTGTCGATGTGGGTGACGCCGCTTTCGACGGCTTCGCGCAGCACGGCGACCGCGGTGTCGTGGTCGCGCGGCGGTCCCCAGACACCGGGGCCGGCCAGCTGCATGGCCCCGTACCCCATCCGGGTCACGGGGACTTCCCCGCCGAGGCTGAAAGTGCCGCCCAGGTTTGCCATTCCGCTCCTCAGGTAGGTGGCGTTCCGCCGAGGAGTCTAGGGAGGATCAGCCGCAGGCGCCCTTGCTTCGCAGCGCCCGCGTCACCGACTCCTGCACGCGTGCCGCGGGCAGTTCTCCGGACTGGACGGCCTTGACCAGCCGGTCCAGCACCTCGTTCACGCGGCCGCCGGACGACCACAGCGCCTCGTCCGCGCCGGCCTGCAGCGCCTTCAGCACGGCGTCCGGCAGCGGGTACTGGGCCGTGATCGCCTTCATCGCGCCGAGGTCGTCGGTCAGGACGAGTCCGGTGAAGCCGAATTCGGTGCGCAGCAGCTGGTACGCCGCCGGCGAGATCGACGCCGGGACGCCGCCGGTCAGGTCGGGCACGTCGAGGTGGCCGACCATGACCGCGACCGGCCCGTAGTCCGCGAGACCGCGGTAGGGCACCAGGTCGACGGCCCGCAGCTGCGCGAGCGGCGGGGTCACGACCGTGCCCTTGTGCGAGTCGCCCGAGCCGTGGCCGTGGCCGGGGAAGTGCTTGAGCACCGGCTGGACCCCGCCGTCACGCAGGCCCGCCGCGAACGCCGCCGCGTACGTCTTCACGCGGTTCGGGTCGGGGCTGAAGGAGCGGTCGCCGATGACGTCGTCGTCCGGGGCGTCGGTGACGTCGGTGTCCGGCGCGAAGTCGACCGTCACGCCGCGGGCACGCAGCTGGCGGCCGCGGTCGGCGGCCAGCGCGCGGACTTCGGCCGGCGACTTCGTCGCGGCCAGCTGCCGGGCGGACGGGATGTCGCCGTCGAGGTCGTCGATGCGCTGGACGCGGCCGCCCTCTTCGTCGACCGACACCGCCACCGGGAGCTGGGCCGCGGCCTGCACGGCATCCAGCGAACGATCTTTCAACAACGCTGTTGCGTTACCGCCGATGAAGATCCCGCCGACCTGGTTGTCGCGGACCATCGACACCGCGGCGCCCGGGTTGTCGCCGGACACCCCCACGACGACCAGCTGCGCCACCTGACGGCGCAAGTCCAGGCTCTTCACCAGCGACGCGCAGTCACCGGGCCGGGCCAGGCTCGACGTGGGCGCCGGGGCGGTCCGTGAAGGCGGTGAAGAGGGTGAAGAGGGTGAAGAGGGTGGTGGCGGAACCGGCGACCGCGGGATCGCCAACCCGGCCACGGTCTCCGATCCGCACCCGGTGACCAGGGAAATCAAGGACAACGCCACCCCCACGGCGGCCAAACTCCGGCGGTTCATCGGTCCCTTCAGACGTCTGCGTGCCCCACGACCGTAGTCGACGCCCCGGCTTCACGATGTGAAGAAGGGGGTCAGGAAGGTTAGAGAATTCGTGAAGGCGGCCTCAGCAGACTGGCACCGCAAGGACACGGACAGTGGGGAGGGGTTCGATGGACCAGGTGCGGGTGGCGGCGTGGGCGTCGGATCCGATCGCGCTCACGGGGCTGATCAACCACCTGAAGTCCCGGCCGGAGCTAATGGTCGTGCCGCGCGCCCGCCGGGGTGAGGCGGCCGTGCTGGTGTTCGCCGTCGGGCAGGTCGACCGCGAGGCGATCGCCGCGCTGCGGGCCGCGGCCGCCGAGTCGCCCGCCGCGATCGTGCTGGTCGCCGGCCACGTCGACCCCGGGCACCTGAGCCTGCTGGCCGACTGCCACGTCTCCGCCGTGCTGCCGCGGACCGCGCTCGACCGGCTCACCGCGAGCGTCCTCGCCGCGGCGCGGGGCCGCACGACGCCGTTGCGCGACCAGGTCGAGGCCCTCGCCAACGAAGGTTCCGGGGCGGCGCTGACGCCGCGCGAGGTGGATGTGCTTCGCCTGATGGCCGAAGGCTGGGACACTGCGGAGATCGCGGGCAAGCTCTGCTACTCCGAGCGGACCGTGAAGAACGTCATCTACGCCATGACCAACCGGCTCAACCTGCGCAACCGGCCGCACGCGGTCGCCTACGCCGTGCGGGCCGGTGTGATCTGAGGAAGGCCGTTGCGCACGATCGTCCGCCGGGCCGCCGTCGCGGTCGCCGCGTTGCTGAGCCGATCATTACCAATCCGACCACAGTCACGGCCGAATGACTTCGTAGCAACGGTTACGTGCCGCGTCGGGGTCGGCCTACTTTTGGCCGGATTGGTAATCCCGCTCGCCGCCTGCAGCACGGGTGACACGGGCGGCCCGACCAAGCTCACCATCGCCACCTTCGGCGAATTCGGCTACGCGCCCCTGATCGCCGAGTACCAGAAGCTGCACCCGGACATCACGGTCCAGAACCGCGTCACCGACTTCGACACCCACCACAAGGGCCTCGCGACGCAGCTCGCCACCGGCCGTGGCGCGGCCGACGTCGTCGCGATCGAGGAGCAGTACATCCCGCAGTACCGCAAAGCGAAGGACAAGTTCGTCGACCTCGCCTCCTTCGGCGCGCGGGAGCTGGAAAAGCAGTGGGCGCCGTGGAAGTGGGCGCAGGGCACCGACGGCGCGTTCGTCCTCGGCCTCGGGACCGACATGGGCAGCCTCGCCCTCTGCTACCGGCGGGACCTGTTCCAGGCCGCCGGCCTGCCCACCGACCGCGACGAGGTCGCGAAGCTGATGCCCGACTGGGACGCCTACGCGGCCACCGCCCAGCGGTTCACGGAGAAGACGCCGAACGTGAAGTTCGCCGACTCCGCCGGGACCGTCTACACGGCGATGCTCAACCAGTCGCCGGAAAACTACTTCTCCGCGGCCGACGACTCCTTCATCGGCGACCGCAATCCCAGCGTCCGCACCGCTTTCTACCTCTCCGGCGACATCGCCGCGAAGGGCCAGACGGCGGCCGCGACGACGTTCACGCAGGCCTGGAACGTCGCGATCAAGCAGGGTTCCTTCGCGACCGTCGCCTGCCCGGCGTGGATGCTCAGCCAGATCAAGGAAGCCGGCGGCGACGCGGGCAAGGGCAAGTGGGACGTCACGACCGTGCCGGGCAAGAGCGGCAACCAGGGCGGCTCGTTCCTCACCGTGCCGAAGCAGAGCGCGCACCCGAAGGAGGCGTACGAGCTCGCGAAGTGGCTGACCGCGCCGGAGCAGCAGAAGAAGCTCTTCCTCGCCGAGGGGATCCTGCCGAGCGAGCCGTCGGTGTACACGGACCCGCAGGTCGTCGCGCACACCGACCCGTACTTCGGGGACGCGCCGATCGGGCGCATCTTCGCCGCGTCGGCCGACCAGCTGCGGCCCAACTACCGCGGCCTGCGCGACGCCGACGTCCGGCCGGAGTTCGGCCGCGCGCTCGGGCGGATCGAAGACAAGACCGACGGCGTCGACCAAGCTTGGGCGGAAGCCGTGCAGCAAGCACAAGCCGCCCTGAAGTAGCGCGCGTGCTCGCTCGTTTCGACCGCAAGGCCACGCCGCTGCTGCTCGTCGCGCCCTTCTTCGTCCTGTTCCTGGTCTTCGGCGCGTTCCCGCTGCTCTACACGGCGTGGGTGTCGCTGCACGACTGGAACCTCCTGGAGGGCGACCAGGGCTACCGCGGCCTGGCGAACTACGGCGAGCTGCTCGCGGATCCCAACTTCTACAACGCGCTGGCCAACACCGTCGGCATCTTCCTGCTCGCCGCCGTCCCGGAGTTCCTGCTGGCCCTGGGCATCGCGGCGCTGCTCGACCGCCCGCTGCGCGGCGCGACCTGGTGGCGCACCGGGATCCTGCTGCCGAACGTCGTGTCCGTCGTGGCGATCGGGCTCGTGTTCGGGCAGCTGTTCAGCCGCGACTACGGCGTCGTCAACGAAGTGCTCGGCTGGTTCGGCGTCGCGCCGGTCAACTGGCAGGCGACGCGGTGGACGTCGCACCTAGCGGTGGCGTCGATGGTCCTCTGGCGCTGGACCGGCTACAACGCGCTGATCTACCTGGCCGCGATGCAGGCCGTGCCCGGCGATCTCTACGAAGCCGCGGCGCTGGACGGCGCTTCGCGGTGGCGGACGTTCTGGTCGATCACCGTGCCGGGCATCCGGCCCGCGATCGCCTTCACCGCGATCGCCGGCACGGTCAGCGGCCTGCAGCTGTTCGCCGAGCCGCAGCTGTTCGACGCCGGTGGGTCGGGCGGGACCGGCGGCAACGACCGTCAGTTCCAGACGCTGGCGATGTACCTGTACGAGAAGGGCTTCACGCACTTCGACGCCGGGTACGCGGCCGCGCTGACGTGGGTGCTGTTCGTCGTCTGCGCCGGCTTCGCGCTGGTCAACTACCGGCTGGTGCGCCGGTTCGTGAGGGCGGCGTGAGGCGCCCCGGCGGCTGGGTCTACGCCGTGCTGATCGGGGTGCTCGGCGCGTCGATCTTCCCGCTGTACTGGTCGTTCGTGGTGTCCACGAGGGACAACGCGGCGATCGGCGAGACGTCGCCCTTGCTGTTGCCCGGCGGGCACCTCTTCGAGAACGTGCGGCGCGTCTTCGACACCGTCGACTTCTGGCTGGCGCTGGGCAACTCGCTGATCGTCGCGGGCACGGTGATGGTGTCCAACGTCGTGCTCGCGAGCCTGGCCGGGTTCGCCTTCGCGCGGCTGCGGTTCCCGGGTCGCAACACGCTGTTCCTGCTGGTCGTCGGCTCGGCGATGGTGCCGGCGCAGCTCGGCGTCATCCCGCTGTACCTGGTGGTCGGCGAGCTCGGCTGGTACGGGCGGCTCGAGGCGGTGATCGTGCCGGGGCTGCTCAGCGCGTTCAGCGTGTTTTGGATGCGGCAGGCGTGCGAGAACGCGATCGACCCGGAACTGGTCGACGCGGCGACCGTCGACGGCTGCTCGATCCTGCGCACGTACTGGCACGTGGCCGTCCCGTCGCTGCGCCCGGCGGCCGCGGTGCTCGGGATGCTCACGTTCCTGGCGACGTGGAACGACTACTTCTGGCCGCTGGTCGTCCTCGACCCGAACGAGACACCAACCGTGCAGGTCGCGCTTTCCCAGCTCGCGAGTGGGTACTACACCGACTACGCGCTCATGCTGACGGGTGCGACCGTGGGCGTCCTGCCCGTGATCGCGCTGTTCCTGCTGCTGGGCCGCCACATCGTGCGGGGGATTCTGAGAGGGGCGCCGGTATGACCTTCCCGACGGGCTTCCTGTGGGGCGCGGCGACCGCGTCCTACCAGGTCGAAGGCGCGGTTCTCGAAGGCGGGCGAGGACCGTCCATCTGGGACACGTTCTCGGCTCGCCCGGGCGCGGTCGCCGACGGCGCGTCCGGCGAGGTCGCCTGCGACCACTACCACCGCTTTCCCGAGGACATCGGGCTGCTGGCGGACCTCGGCCTGAACGCGTACCGGTTTTCGGTGGCGTGGCCGCGCGTGATGCCGGACGGCCGGACGCCGTCGAAGGACGGGCTCGCCTTCTACGACCGGCTGGTGGACGAGCTGCTCCGCCGGGACGTCACGCCGGTTCTCACGCTGTACCACTGGGACCTACCACAGGTTTTGGAGGACGCGGGCGGCTGGCCCGTGCGCGATACGGCGTATCGGTTCGCGGACTACGCCTCCGTCGTGCACGACGCGCTCGGCGACCGCGTCAACCAGTGGACGACGATCAACGAGCCGTTCTGCGCGGCGTTCCTGGGGTACGGCAGCGGGGTGCACGCGCCGGGCGTCCAGGACTACGACACGGCGCTGGTGGCGGCGCACCACCTCCTGCTGGCGCACGGGCTGGCGACGCGGGCTTTGACGGCCCAGGCCCGGCCGGGCCACGAGTTCTCGCTGGCGCTGAACTTCGCGCCGGCGCTGGCGGACGGGACGTCGCCGGCGCACGTCGAGGCGGCGCGGAAGTTCGACGGGATCCACAACCGGTTCTTCCTGGACCCGGTGCTGGGCCGCGGATACCCGCCGGACGTGGTGGCCGACGTCGAGTACCACGGTGGCCGGTTCGCGGCGTCGGTGCGCGACGGCGACCCGGACATCATCGCGGCGGCGATCGACTGGCTGGGCGTGAACTACTACGCGCCGGCGCGGGTGACGCCGTTGGCCGATCCGTTGTCGCCGGGCAACTGCCCATTGCCGGGGTTGCGCGGATTGGACGTGTTGCCGGCTCGTCCACCGTTGACGGCGTTCGGCTGGGAGCAGGCACCGGCGGTGCTGACCGACTTGCTGGGCCGGCTGTCGTCGCGGTCCGGGTTGCCGTTGGTGGTGGCGGAGAACGGAGCGTCCTTTGTGGACCAGGTGGTCGGCGGCCGCGTGTTCGACGCGGCGCGGGTGAACTACTTCATGGAGCACTTGGGGGCGGTCCACGCGGCCATGCGGGCCGGCGCGGACGTGCGCGGGTACTTCGCGTGGTCGCTGCTGGACAATTTCGAGTGGGCGATGGGGTATTCGCAGCGGTTCGGCTTGGTGCACGTGGACTTCGAGACGCAGGTCCGGACAGTGAAGGACTCGGGCCGGTTCCTGGGCCGGGTCGCCAAGGCGAACGCGCTCCCGGAGTGACGTAGTGAATGACTCATTCATGTCGCCAGGCGCCATGAATGAGTCATTCACTACGTCGGACCGGCCGCCGTCGACGAACCGCGCGACCTAGGGCCGCTGCTGCCGGAAGGCGTCGGCGACGCCCGAGCGCGACGGGGTCTCCAGCTTTCCCAGCAGCCGGGCCACGTGCGCCTGCACCGTGCGGCGCGGCAACGACAGCTCCGCCGCGATGTCCGGATTGGACTTCCCGTCCGCGACCAGGCTCGCGATCCGGACCTCGATCGGCGTCAACGACTCCCAGCCGTGACCCGGCCGGATCGGGGAGAACAGCGCCCCGCGGCGTACGCCCAACCGGCGCAAGCGCGTCTCCGCCCGGCGCAAGTCCCAGCGGGCGCCCAGCGCCGTGTACAGCTCCGCCGCCTCCTCGAACGCCGCGTGCGCCGCGTCGAGCCGGCCGGCGCGGGCCAGCAGCACCGCCGCGTCCTCCAGCACCGTGGCCAGCTCCGGGCGGCGGCCGACCGCCCGGAAGTGCTCCGCCGTCGCCAGGACCGCCGCCGGGTCCTCCTCGATCAGCCCGCGGCACCACGACGCCGCCGCGTGCGCGCGGGCCGGGCGGCGCTCCTTGGCCGCCTCCTCCTCGCACACCGCCAGCGCCCGGCGCGCCCGGTCGACTTCGTCCTGCTCCATCGCCAGCCGCACGTACGCCGGGAGCCATTGGTGGCGCAGCATCATCTGCGCGTACGTCGGGTTCAGGATCGGCTCGAGGACCGCCATCGCGCGGACCCGGTCGCCGCGCTGTTCCGCCGCCAGTGCGTCCGCCACCAGCAGGAAGTCGAAGCTCTCGCGCTCGGCGCCGGTCGCCGGGGCGTACTCCTCCGCCGCGTCGAGGTGGGCCGCCGCCTGGGCCTGGTCGTCGCGGCGGCCCGCGATCAGCGCCGCGACGCCGTGCAGCAGCAGCGCGGCCGGGCCCGGCTCGCGCAGGCCGTAGAACGTGATCGCCGGGCCGTCCTCGGTGACCGTGTCCAGCTCGACCAGCGCCTCGTCCCACCGGCCCTCCCAGTACCGGTGCACCGCGACCGACACCTGCAGCCCGACCGGCATCGCGTGCCGCGCCGCGACGTCGCCCGCCGCGCGCAGGGCCGCGTCCGCCTCGGCGAGCCGGTCGAGGTTCTGCAATGTGAAGACGCGGTTGTCGAGCAGGTCGAGGTGCAGGTCGGCCAGCTCGTGCTCGTCGCCGACGGCCTCGATCGCCGCGTCGACGTGCGCCAGCGCGGAATCGTGCTCGCGGCGCACGGAATCGACCAGCCACAACGACTGCAGCGCGTGCGCCGTCAGGTACCGGTCGCCGTCGGCGAACGACTTCGTCTCGTACGCCGCCTTTTCCGCGGTGTCCAAATCGGACAGGTCGCCGCGCCGGAAGTTCGCCAGCAGCTGCCGGTGCTTGACCCGCCACAGCTCCGGCACGGCCGGGTCGTCGACCGACGCGGCGAGCGTCGCGACCGCGCCTTCGGTGTCGCCACGGCGGTGCCGCAGTGCTGCCAGGACGTGCCGCATCTCCTCGACCGCGTCGGGCTCGGTGGCGACGTCGAGTGCTTGCTGCGCCAGCGTTTCCGGGTTGCGCTCCAGCCGGAACAGCACCTTGACCAGCGCCACGAGCAGGACTTCGCGACGGTCTCCGGCACCCGCGGCCAGCGCGCGTTCCAGCAGCTCGACGGCGATCAGCGGCGCCCGGTTGGACACGGCCGCGTGGTGCGCGGCGAGCCAGTCCAGCACCCATTCGTCCACTGTGGCCGGTGCGGCGACGAGCTGCTCGGCGACGCGCTTGACCGGCGCGCCGATCCCGGCGAGCGCTTCCGCGGCCTGCCGGTGCAGTGCGGCCCGCGTCCCGGCCAGCAACCGGTCGTAAAGCGCTTGGCGCAACAGGGGATGCCGGAACGCGAGCTGCGTCCCGGTGTCGATCAGGACGTTCGCGGCGACGGCCTCTTCGAGCGGCTCCAGCAGGTCCGACGGCCGCGTGCCGAGCACCGCGGCGATGTCCCCGACGGCGAACTCCATGCCCAGCAACGCGCCCCAGCGCAGGACTTCCTGGGTCCGCGCGGGCAGGAAGTCGAGCCGCCGGTCGACCGCGGCGACCAGCGAACTCGGCGTCTCGAACTCGGCCGGGTCGTCGACGTCGGCCGCGCCGCCGCTCACCTCGACCGCGCCGGCGCGCAGCAGGACGTCGACCATTTCCTTGACGTACAACGGGTTCCCGGCGCCACGAGCGGCCAGCTCGCGCAGCCCGGGCCCGGGCGCCGCCCCGATCTGGTCCTCGATCAGCCGTCCGACGTCGGCGCCGCTCAGCGGGGCGAGGTCGAGCACGACGCCGTCGCGGGCCTGGACGCCGCGTCGCAGCTGGGCGAGCTCGGCGCGGTCCGGCGCCGGCCGGGTCGCGGCCACCAGCAGCAGCGGCAGCTGCCGGGTCGCCGCGCACAGGCGGTGCCAGACCAGCACGGACGCTTCGTCGGCCCACTGCAGGTCGTCGACGACCAGTACCTGCGGCGAGTCCGCGCACAGCTCGTCGACGAGCGCCAGCAGCCGGTCGACGGCGCCGAGCACCGGGTCGGCGGGTCCCCAGCTGCGCCGCACCGGGTCGCCCGAGAGTTCTTTCGCGAGACGCGCGCGCCGCGGGTCGGCCGAATGCGCGTCGATTTCGAGGCACTCCAGCATCACCTGGAGCGGAAAGCGGGTGCTCAGCTCGTCCGCGGCGGCCCAGAGCCGCCGGAAGCCGGGGCCGTCCGGCAGGGTGCTGGTGAGCAGCTCGGACTTGCCGATCCCGGCTTCGCCCTCGATCCACACGGCCCGGCCGCGCCCGGCCCGGACGTCGGCGACGAGCTCGGCGAGCCGCGCCGTCTCGGCTTCCCGGCCGAAGAGCCGGTGCCCGGTGACCTCGACCGGTGCCGCGGGGGCGTCGAGGGCGGGGTCCTGGGCGAGGATCCGCTGGTGGAGCCGTTGCAGCGCGGGTCCGGGTTCGACGCCGAGCTCGTCGACGAGGGTGGCGCGGGCGTCGCGGAAGACGTCGAGGGCGTCGGCGTGGCGGCCGCTGCGGTAGAGGGCGAGCATGAGCGACTCCCGCAGCGACTCCCGCAGCGGGTGCTCACCGGCGAGCACGGCCAGTTCGGGCGCGAGGTCGAGGTGGCCGCCGAGGGCGAGCAGGGCCTGGGCGCGCCGTTCGAGGGTGTCCAGCCGCAGTTCGGCGAGGTATTCGCGGTGCCGCTCGGCGAACCCGCCGGGCACGCCGGAGAGCGCTTCCCCCTGCCAGAGCGCGAGGGCGGCGTCGAGTTCGGTGACGGCGGCTCGCGGATCGCCGTGGTCGAGGTGCTGTTGAGCCTGTTCGCGGTGCCGTTCGAAGACGGCGGCGTCGAGCGCGTCTTGGTCGAGCAGGAGCGAGTACCCGGCGGGGTCCGAGACGAGGACGCTGGCCGCCGACCAGCGCGACCGGTCGGGTTCGAGGGCGCGCCGCAGCCCGGAGACGTAGGTGTGGACGCTGCCTTCGACGCTCGCGGGCGCGGAGTCGCCCCAGACACCGGCGATCAGTTCGGCGCGCGGAACGGGCCGGCCGGCGTTGACCGCGAGCACGGCGAAGATCGCGCGCTGACGAGCGGGGCCGAGGCCGATCTCGGCCGCCCCGCGCCAGGCCCGCAGGGGTCCCAGCATGCCCACTCGCAGACCGGTGTCCGCTTCCCCTCGCATGTCCTGCCGTTCCCTCGGGGGACGAACCCGCCGGGGGCGGGCCCCCAGGACCCCGGCGGACGTTTTCGTGCCGAGCTTACTGACGTGGCAAGCCCCGGACGGGTTGCCTGGTGGCGGGATTCGGTGGGGGTGGGTATCGATCATTTGACCGGTATGCCGGTGGCGCCGGAGGTCTTGAATGACTCATTCAGGGCTTGGGAGGTCTTGAATGACTCATTCAAGACCTTCGGGGGCGCGGGCCGGAGCCGGAGCAGGGGGCCTTACTCGCCGGCGACCGCGCGGCTCCGCACCGCTCCCGCCCGCCGGATCCCGAACGGCTGCATCCGGCTCTCCGCGCGCCGCACGTCCCACACCGCGCCCATCCCCGTGTACGCCGTCAACGCCGTCCGGAACGCCGCCCGCGCGTCGTCCAGCCGGCCCGACTCCGCCAGCAATATCGCCGCGTCCTCGGTCGCCTTCGCCTGCTTCAGCACCCGGCCCGCCGCGCGGTAGTGCGACACCGCCGTCAACACCGGTTCCGGGTCGCCCGTGACCAGTCCGCGGCAATGCGCGGCCGCCGCCGCGTGGGCGGGTGGGATCTCGCCCTCCCCGGACAGCAACCGCACCGCCTCCTGCGCGCGCTCGGGCACGCCCAGCCGGAGCGCCAGCCGGACCACGTCCGGCAACCACTGGTGACGCGCCGCCGGCGGGTAGTTCTCCTCCAGCAGCGGCAGCAACGCCGCCAGCGCCGCTTCGGGGCGATCGTCCTGCTCGGCCAGCAGCGCCCGGGCCGCGAGCAGGAAGTCGCCGCCGTCGGGCTCGAGTCCCGGGGGCCACTGCCGGCGGCCCGCCGCGTCCAGGTGCGTCCTGGCCAGCGCCACCTCGCCGCGGTGGCCGGCGATCAGCGCGCCGACGCCGTGCACCAGCAACGCCGACCCCGGGCTGCGCAGGACGTACGACGCCGTTTCCGCGCCGTCGCGGATCACCGCGTCCAGCTCGCCGAGGGCCTCGGGCCAGCGGCCCAGCCAGTAGTAGTGGACCGCGCCCGCCAGGTGCATCTCGCCCGGCACCGCGCGGGTCGCGGCGATCCGCCGGGCGGCCTGCAACGGCTCCGCGGCCTCGTCGAGGCTGTCGAGCGTCGGCACGGACAGCGCCGCGTCGTCCAGCGGGTGCAGCCCGGCCGGTGCCAGGACCGTCTCGTCGCCGAGCCGCTCCAGCGTCGCCAACAGCGATTCGTGCCGGCCGCGCCACATCTCCGGGACGTCGGCGTCGTCGAGCGTCCGCTTCAGCTCGGCCGTCGCCTCGGCGAAGTCGCCGCGGCGGTAGTAGACGTACGCGAGGATCCAGCGCATCTCGGCCGCGCGCCTGCTGTCGGACGTCCGCGCGACGACGGAGCGCGCCTCGGCTTCGGGCTCCCGGCCGAGCCAGAACAGCAGCCGCGCGAGCGTCGCGGTCAGCGTCTCCCGCGCGTCCGGCGGCAGTGCGCCCTGCGTGACGGCGTGGCGCAGCAGGTCGACGGCGACGCGCGGGGTCTCGGTGGCGACCGCGCCGATGTTGTCCAGCAGCCACGTCGTCACCCACGGGTCGACCTGCGCGGGCGCCGCGGCGAGCTGCTCGGCGACGCGGGCGGCGGGGGCGCGCGCGGCCGCGAACGCCTCGGCCAGCTGCCGGTGCAGCGCCACCCGCATCGCCGCGGGCGTCTTTTCGTAGAGCACGCGCCGCAGCAACGGGTGCCGGAACGCCAGCCGGTCGCCCGACTCGACGAGCACCCCGGACGTGATCGCCTCGTCGACCGCGCCGACCAGCGCCGTCGGCGGCCGCTCGGTGGCGACGGCGATGTCCGCCAGCGAGAACTCGCCGCCCAGCAGCGCGGCCCAGCGCAGCGTGTCCCGGGTGCCGCTGGAGAGGAAGCTCAGGTACAGCGTGATCCGCGACCCCAGCGGCGCCGGGATGGTCTGAGACGAGTTGCCGTCCAGGTGCGCGTGGACGCCGTCGAGCACGATCATCGACTGCGCCAGCAGCGTGTCGACGATTTCCCTGGTGTAGCGCGGGTTTCCGGACCCGTAGGACACCAGCGTCCGCAGCCCGGGCCCGGGTGGCGCGCCGACCAGCCGGGTGGCCAGCTCGAGGGTGTCCGCCTCGGGCAGCGGGGTCAGCGTGAGCACGGATGTGACATCGTTGTCGAATTCGGCTCGCAGCTCGTCGAGCGCGGCGGGCCGCGGTACCGGCCGGCACGCGCCCACCAGCAGCAACGGCAGCTCCCGCGTCTCGCGGCTCAGGTACCGCCAGACGCGCAGGGTGGTGTCGTCGGCCCAGTGCAGGTCGTCGACGACGAGCACCAGCGGCGCGTCCGCGCACAGCTCGCGGACCAGCCCGAGCAGGCTGTCGACGGGGTCCTCGCCGGACCGCTCGCCGAGCCGGGCGGCCAGGTTCGCGCGCCGCTCGTCGGTGGCCCGCGGGTGCACGCCGAGTGCGTCCAGCAGCGGCCGCAGCGCGAACCGCTGGTCGAGCGCGTCCGCCGCGGCGAAGGCGGGCTTGAGGTCCTGGGCCATGGCGAGCAGTTCGGCGAGCAGCGCCGTCCGGCCGCTGCCCGGTTCGCCTTCCAGCCACAGCGAATGCCCGGTGCCCGCGGCGACGTCCGCGACGGCTTCGCGCAGCCGGGCCAGCTCCGCCTCCCGGCCGATGAAACCGTCGGCACGCTCGGGCATCGCCGTGACCGGCGACCGCGGCACGCGCACGGGCGGCGGCGGTTTCGGCGCCGGCTTGTCCCGCAGCTCGTCGTGCAGCCGCCGCAGCGCGGGCCCCGGCTCGGTGCCCGAGGACTCGACGAGCCGGTCGCGGACGTCGGTGTAGACGGCGATCGCCTCGGTCCGCCGGTCGGACCGGGCCAGCGCGCGCATGAGCAGGCCGCGCAACGTCTCGCGGAACGGGTGCTCGCGGGTCAGCGCGGTCAGTTCGGCGATGAGCTCGGCGTGGCCGCCGGACTCGAGGACGATCTCGGCGCGCCGCTCGATCGTCGCGAGCCGCACTTCGGCCAGCCGCGCGCGCTGGGCGGCGGCGAACGGCCCGGGCAGGCCCGAGAGCGGGACGCCGTGCCAGAGGTCGAGGGCCTCGTCGAGGACCTCGCGCGCTCCTCGCAGATCACCGGCCGACTGCTTGCGCTGGGCCAGTTCCCGCAGGGCTTCGAAGCGGTGGACGTCGATCGCGCCGGCGTCCAGGCGCAGCGAGTAGCCGGACCCGATCGACGCGAGCAGCTGCGGGCCTTCGCCCTTGGCGCGGCCGGGTTCGAGGGCGCGCCGCAGCCCGGAGACGTAGGTGTAGATGGAACCCTGGGCGCTCTGCGGCGGCGCCTCGCCCCAGACGGCGTCGATCAGCTCCTCGCGCGAAACCGTGCGGTTCGGGTTCATCGCGAGGACCGCGAGAACCGTCCGACGGTGCGCGGAGCCGAGGTCGAGCTCCGTTTCACCCCGCCACGCCTTGACCGGGCCGAGCATTCGGAGTCTCGGTGCGGAGCCGCCCGCAGCCGACATCGGTCTCCCTTCGTGCGCTGACGAACCGTCACGCGCCGGATGCCTGACGTGAGCATACGCGGCCGCCGTGAACCGGCAGGCAAGGATGGCGGACATTCGGGCAACGGCGCACGGGCGGGGTTCCGCCGGGCCGCGGCGTGCGCGACGCTCGGGGGCGCCGAGACCTCGAGGAGCCCGAAATGGCCACAGCCGAGCCGACGGAGGACATGAAGCGGGCGGCCGCTCGCTTCGCCTGCGCCGTCGACGCAGCCGGCTCCCACCTCCGTGACGTCGCCAGCGAGATGGCGCTGGTGCAGGCGTCCTGGCGCGGCGAGGCGTCCGTGCGGTTCGGCCAGGCGATGAGCGACTGGGAGCAGGAGTTCGACGTGATCCTCTCGCGGCTGGCACAGCTGCTCGAGACGACCGGCGGCCGGGTGCCGCTGCCGCGGCGGCCATGAGCCGGCCCGAACTGGACGTCCGCTTCGCCGATCTGGTGCTCGACCGGATGGGCGCCATCACCGGTGAGCTGGGCGACCTGCTCGCCGAGCTGGAGTCCACTGTGGAGCCGGAACTGGCCGGCTGGACCGGCGAAGCGCGCGAGGAGTACCTGCGCGCGAAGCGCGAGTGGGGGCGGGCGGCCGAGCGGATGCCGGGGTGCCTGGAGCGGGCGCGGGAGGCGTTCGGCGAGCTGGCGGGCTCCGTCTTCACGGGCGTGAAGACGGAATAGGGACGGCGTGAAGACGGGCCGTCCACACTGCGACCATGAAGCCCGTCGAAGTGACCGTCCTCGCCTCGGACCCGATCACGCACGCCGGCGCGGTGAGCCTCCTGGAAAGCCATCCGGACGTCCGGATCACCGATCTGGTGCCCGACGTGCTGCTGGTGATGGAGGAGCACGTCACCGAGGCGGTGCTGGGCGAGATCCGGGCGGCGAAGGCGTCGCACGTCGTGCTGGTCGTCGAGCACTTCCGCGAGAGCGACCTGATGTCGGTGCTGGAGAGCGGCGTCGTGGCGATCCTGCCGCGCCGCGAGACGGGCGGCGCCGAGCTGGTGACGGCGGTGCTCGCCGCGGGCGACGGCACGGCGAACCTGCCGCCGCGGCTGCAGGGGGCGCTGCTTTCGCAGGTCCAGCGGATGCGCAAGGACGTGCTGGAGCCGAACGGGCTCACGTTGTCCGGGCTCGCGGCGCGTGAGTGCGACGTGCTGAGGCTGGTCGCCGAGGGCTTCGGGACCGAGGAGATCGCGGCGAAGCTGTGTTACTCCGAGCGGACGGTGAAGAACGTCCTCTACGGCTTGATGACGCGGTGCGGCCTCAACAACCGCGCCCACGCCGTCGCCTACGCGTTGCGAGCGGGCGCTATCTGAGACGTTTTCTTTGCCACTGTCACTTTTTCGTGGGCTAGGGTCGCGATCATGGTGTCGACCGCCGTGGAGATCGCGGCTTCCGTGCGGGCCGGGCAGCTCGACCCGGTCCAGGTGACCAAGGAGGCCCTCGACCGGATCGCGGCGGCGGACGGCGTGGTCGGCGCCTTCCGCCGGGTGCGCTCGGCCGAGGCGCTCGAGGAAGCCGCGTCGGTGGCCACTCGGCCCGATCTGGCGTCGCTGCCGCTGGCCGGGGTGCCCGTCGCGGTCAAGGACGTCACGGAGATCGCGGGCGAGTACGCGTCGCACGGCTCGCTGGCGGGGCCGTCGTCGCTCTTCGAGGCGGACGGCGTGATCGCGGCCCGGCTGCGGGCGGCGGGCGCGGTGCTCGTCGGGCTGACGCGGGTGCCGGAGCTGTGCGTCTGGCCGATGAGCGACACCCCGGACGGCATCGCGCGCAACCCGTGGGACCCGACGTACGCGTCGGGCGGCTCGTCGGGCGGCAGCGCGGCGGCGGTGGCGGCGGGGCTGGTCCCGCTGGCCCACGGCACGGACGGGATGGGCTCGGTCCGCCTCCCGGCGGCGATGTGCGGGCTGGTCGGCTTGAAGCCGGGCGCGGGCGAGCTGTCGGAGGGCGGCTGGTTCGGCATGTCGGTGCACGGCCCGCTGGCCACGACCGTCGAGGACGCGGCGCTGTTGTACTCGGTGCTGGCCGGGGATCCTTCGCTGGCTTCGGTGCCTTCGCCGGCTGCAGTGCGCATCGGGATGTCGACGACGGTGCCGCTGCTGCACACCCCGGTGCCCCGCGAGCTGGTGGCGGCGGTTTCGCAGGCGGCGGGGCTGCTGGCGTCGGCGGGGCACGCGGTGACGCCGTCGGCGCCCCGCTACCCGGCGACGATGGTCCTGGGCATGACGGCCCGCTGGCTGGCGGGCCCGGCCGTCCAGGCCGAGGACTTCGACTTCGGCCGGCTCCAGCGCCGGACCCGCATGCACGTCCGGACCGGCCGGCTGCTGTCCCGAGCGGGGTTGATCCGCACGCGCACGCGGGACCGGTGGGTCGCGCGGGCGGCGGAGTACTTCGAGTCGCACGACGTCCTGATGACGCCGACGCTGTCGCACTGGCCGGTGAAGGCGGGCCGCTGGCACGAGAAGCGGTGGCTGACGAACGTGCTGCCGTCGACGCGGCTGGCGGGGTTCACGGGGCAGTGGAACTTCGCGGGCTACCCGGCGATCACGGTCCCGGTGGGGCGCTCGGTGCGGTCGGGGCTGCCGACGTCGGTCCAGCTGGTGGGGCGGCCGGGTGCGGAGTCGCTGCTGCTGGGCTTGGCGGCCCAGCTGGAGGCCGCGAACCCCTGGCCTCGCACCGCCCGCTCCTGAAGCGCCCCAATGTGGCCTTCGGTGCGTCAGACGCACCCAAGGCGGCCTTCGGTGCGTCTGACGCAACCAAGGCCACATTGGGGCGCTTGACCCAGCCTGTGGACAACTCGCACCGGAGCGCCGGAACTGTCGGTGCCCGCCGGTAGCGTGGAAAACGGGGGCTGCTCAGCCCGGACACGCTGAAGGCCGCCCCGAGAAGTTCGAGGCGGCCTTCAGCGGGTGAACCTCAGGAACCCGGCTTGCTCGCCGTCGGGGACAGCGGCTTGGCGCCGTTGCCGTTCCCGTTCGCCGGCTTGGTCGCCGGGCCGTTCGAGTTGGCCGGTTTCGGCGCCGGCTTGGGTGCCTGCGCGGCCGGCTTCGAGGCCGCCGGCTTGGGAGCCGAGACCGGGATCGACGGCTGGACCACCGGCACCACCGGGGCCGACGGCGTCGTCACGGAGTCCGAGTCGCCGCCCACCAGCTTCGACGCCTGCGGGATCACCGCCTCCTCCGGCAGCGTCGCCAGCTGCGTCTCGCTGCGGTTGAGGATGTCCTCCGCCATCGCCAGGCTCTTGCGCGCCTGCTCGCGGATCTCCGCCAGGCGCTCGACCTTGCGGTTCGCCACCGTCGTGCGCTGGGCCGCCTGGGTCGTCGCCTCGTCGAGGCGGCGGCGGGCCTCCGCCGTGGCCTCGTCGAGCCGCCGCTTGGCCTCCGCCGTCGCCTCCGCGAGCCGGCGCTCGGCCTGGTTCTTGCTCGCCGTGCGCTGGTCGGCGACGTGCTTCTCCAGCGCCGCCTTCTGGGCCGCCAGCGACGCCTCGAACTCGCGCTCGAGCTTCCGCCGCTTCCGCTCGGCCTCGTTGTCCAGCAGCTCGCGCCGCTGGGCCGCCTCGACGGTCAGCCGCTGCACCTCGGCGCGCGTCTCGGCGAGCGCGTTCTCGTGCTCCGAGTGCAGCAGGTCGGCCTGCTTGTCCAGCTCCGCGACCAGCTTCGAGTACCGCTCACGCAGCTTCGTCGACGCCTCGGTCGAGCCCGCCCACGTCTTCTCCGCGGCGGCCTCGGCGCGCTTGATGATCTCGTCCGCGCGGGCCTGCGCGAGCGTGACCGTCCGCTGCATCCGCTCGTCGAGGTCCTCGAGCCGCTCCGGCGGCTTCTTCAGCTCCTCGATGCGCGCTTCGAGCGCCGCCACCTGCGACCGGACCGTCTCGGCCTCGCGGGTCGCGGCGGCGGCCTGCGCCACGGCGGCGTCGCGGTCGCTGAGCACGCGGCGCAGCTGTGCTTCGACGTGGTCCAGGTACTGCCGGACCTCGTTGCGGTCGAAGCCGTGCCAAGCCTGTGTGTACTCGCGGCGAAGGGGGAGGAGGCCGTTGAGGGCGGTTGCGGCGGGGTCGCGCTCAGGAACCATGGGCCCGACCGTACCCGGGGACCGTCCGCTTCCGCCGTCCGGCTTAACGAATCACCAACACGTGTCGCCGTGTCGCCGGAACGGCCGCACCCGAAAAACGCTGAGTCACCAGTGGAACCCGCGGGAAAGCCGCGCCAGCGCCATCGCCGCGCGCGAGAGGTGTTTCTCGCCACGGCCGATCTTCAGCTCGCCCGAACCGCCCGCCGCGGTCGAATCCGGGAAGATCCGGAAACCCTGGTACGCGACGGCGTCGGTGAGGCCCGGCGTGAGCGTGTAGGCCAGCCCGATCGCCTGCCCGGCCGGGGTGCCGATGTGCTTGGGCCGCTCGACGAGCGCCTTCATCACCATGTCCGCGGCCTGCTCCGGCGACTTCGTCGGGAACGCGTCGTAGATCTTCGTCGGGCGGATCATCGGCGTCCGCACCAGCGGCATGTGGATCGTGGTGAACGTGATCCCGTCGCCGTGCGTCTCGGTCGCCGCGATCCGCGAGAAGTAGTCCAGCGCCGCCTTCGACGCCGCGTACGCCGAGAAGCGCGGCGCGATGCCCTGGACGCCGATCGACGACACGTTCACGATGTGCCCGAACTTCCGCTCCGACATGTGCGGCAGCACCGCGAGGATCAGGCGCACGGCGCCGAAGTAGTTGATCGCCATCGCGCGCTCGTAGTCGTGCATCCGGTCGTACGACAGCTTGATCGACCGGCGGATCGACCGGCCGGCGTTGTTGACCAGCATGTCGATCCGGCCGTGCTCGGCCAGCATCGCGTCGACGGCCTTGTGCACCGAGTCCTCGTCGGTGAGGTCGGCCGGGTAGACCGACGCGGTGCCGCCGGCGGCGACGATCTCGTCGCGGACCTCTTCCAGCTCGTGCTGGCGGCGCGCGACGAGCAGCGGGACCCCGCCCGCGGCGGCGACCTTGAGCGCGGTCGCCCGGCCGATGCCCGAGGACGCGCCGGTGATGATCACGCGGCGGCCGTCCAGCTCGCCGCGCGGGCCGTGCTTGCGCGCGCGGAACGGGTCGAGGTGCTCGCGCCAGTAGCGCCACAGCGTCGGCGCGTACTCCTCCAGCCGCGGCACCTCGACGGTGCCGGCGAGGGCCTTGCGCGTCTCGGCCGAGGAGAACACCGACGGGAACGCCATGGTCTCCAGCAGCACCGGCGGGATGCCGAACCGCTCCATGACGGCGTCGCGGGCGATGGTGACGCCGGGGATGTGCTCGGTCAGCTTGACCAGCCCGACGATCCGCTTCGAGAGGCCTTCGCCGAGCTGCGCGGTGATCGTCGGCGCACCCGCGGCTTTCGCGAAGGCGTTGTAGACCGAGACGACCGGCTGCGGCTCGGGGTTGACCAGGTGGAACGCGTGGCCGTCGAGCCCCGGCTTGACGACCAGCTCCAGCAGCGCCTTGGCGACGTAGTCGACCGGCACGATGTTGGTGTCGCCGAGGTCCGGCCCGACGAGCGGCAGCACGTCCGGCAGCCCGGCGAGCCGGTTGATCGCGGGGAAGAGGTAGTACGGGCCGTCGATCTTGTCCATTTCGCCGGTCTCGGAGTGCCCGACGACGACGGCGGGCCGGTACACGCGCCACGCCACCTTGTCCTGCTCACGGACGATCTTCTCGGCCTCGAACTTGGTCCGGTGGTACGGCGTGACGAGCCGCTGCCCGGCGTCGAACATCTCCTCCGTGAAAACGCCTTCGTGGTCGCCCGCGACGGCCACCGAGGAAACGTGGTGCAGGCAGCCGGCGCGCAGGTCGGCGGCGAGGTCGACGACGGCGCGCGTCCCGTCCACATTGGCCTTGACGCTGGCTTCGTCGTCGGCGGTCAGGTCGTAGAGCGCGGCCAGGTGGACGACGTGGTCGACGGTGCCACGCAGCTCTTCGCGGTCCGCTTCGGACACGCCGAGCAGCGGCTCGCCGAGGTCGCCGGTGACGAGCGTGACGCGGTCGGAGTGCGGCCACTGGTCGACCAGCGCGGCCAGCTTGGCCTTGCTCGACGCGCGGACCAGCAGCGCGACGCGGTCGTCGTCGGGGCGGGAGAGCAGCAGCCGGGTGAACTGGCGCCCGATCAGTCCGGTCGCCCCGGTCACCAAGAACGTCGCCATCGTCTTCACACCTCTCACCGCCGTCGCCTGACCCTGGGCATTCTGCTGCATGGCGACGTCACTGACCACCGTGCCGAAACGTGATGTTACCCACGAGTAACTTATTCGGGGTCCGCGACGACGACGCGGTTCTCCTCGTAGCCGTCCGACCCGCCGACCCAGCGGCCCCCGCACGTCACGAGCACGACGCGGTGCGGGCCGGATTGGCCGAACAGGTCGTCGGCGCGCGCGGGCAGGTCGTCCTTGTGCACGGTGACCAGCTGGGAGATCCGGTAGCGCCAGGTCTTGCCCGCACTGTCCACAATGGTCACTTCGCCGCCGATGCGCGCGGACCACAGCTCGGCGAACGGCCCGGTGGCACCCCGCCAGTTGACGTGCCCGGCGAAGACGCTCGCCCCGCCGGCGGCGTCGAGTTCGGCACCCCACCAGGTCGCTTGGCGCAGGTCGGTGGGCACGGGGAGTTCGCCGCCGGGGCCGAGGTCCTTGCGGACGAGGGAGGCCGTGCCGCCGGCGGGGAGCCGGACGGTGCCGGGTTGCTGCGGGGGTCGTGAAGTGGAGGTTTGCGCGGCCGGGGCCGCGGGAGCGGCACTGGTGGTCGCCGGCGCCGGGGGTGGCGGCGGTGCGGGAGTTGCGGGGCGCGCCGCGGGGGCGGCGGCCCCGGCGGCGGGCAGCGCGGTACCGGCCACGACGACCGCGGGCGCCGAGGTGACGACGGAGCTGCCGAATTGGACGGCGAGGACGGTGGCCGCGCCGAGCGCGAAGCCGAGGAGCAACCGCCCGCGCTTCGGCTTTCGGGGTGCCCATTCGCCGATTGGCTCGGCTTCGCCCCAGCCGGCCCAGGTGTCGTCAGCGGACCAGCCGGGAGCCGCCGCGGGCTGTCCGGCGGCTGTCCGGCTGCCAGTGTGGCCGCTCGCTGCCCGGCCGGGGTCCGCCGCGGCCGGGCCGGTGGTGCCCGCGACGGCCCGGCCGCTGATGTGGTCGCCGCCGGCCCAGGTCGCTGCGGCCTGGCCGCCGGCCGTGGCTGCGAGCGGTTCAGCTCGGCCGTCGCCGGTCGGCCGGGCCGGGCTCGGCTCGAACCATCCGCCCGCCCTGCCCGAGGCCGCGCTCGGCCGGTACAGCGTCCCGTCGTCGTCCGCCGACCAGCCCTCTCCCTTGGTGCGTGCCATCTCGCTTACCTGCGCGAGGCCCGCCGCGCGGCGAAGGCGGCCAGTCCGGCGCCCACCAGCACCAGCAGGCCGAGCCCGGTCAAGCCCAGCGCCGAGTAGCTCGTCTCGACCGCGCCCCGCGCCTGCGCGACCGGGGCGTCACCCGCCGGGATCGCGCGCGGCACCTCGTTCGGCTTGTTCACCACCGTCAGCACCAGCGTCTCGCCCGGCTTGACCGTGCCGCAGGCCGACGGCGGGTTCTTCGGGTCGTACGCGTTCGTGTAACCCGGCGGCGGGCTCGCTTCGACGACGCAGATCTCCTGCGGCGCGCGCAGACCGTCGACCGTCACGCCACCCGTCGCCCCGTCCGTCGTGACCACCACCGGCTTGCCGTCGGCGCCGGTGAGCGGCTTGCCGTCCTGGCCGAGCGCCGCCGTCGCCTTGTCCTTGCCCGTGATCCGCAGGACCGCGCCGCCGACGCCCTTGCCCGTGTTCGCGTCCGTCTTGGCCACCTGGACCTTGCCCGGCTTCGCGACGCTGACCACGCCCTGCGCCGTCAGCTCCTTCTCGCCGCCGGTCGAGACGACGCGCTGCTTCTCCGTGTCGACCGGCACCCGCACGTACGGCCGGTCGGCCGGCGCGGCCAGCGACGCCACCAGCTTCGGCTGCTCGCCGGTCGGGGTCAGCTTCACCTTCACAGTCCCGTCCGCGCCCGTGTCGAGCGTGACGTCCTTCGCGGCGGCCTGCGGGCTCGCGTTCCCCGCGGCCGGTTCCCCGCCCAGGGTCGCGGCGGACGCCACCAGCTTCACCGGGACGCCGGGAACGCCCTTGCCCTTGGCGTTCTTCACCGTGACCGTCCACTCGGCGGGCTCACCGGGGTACTGCGGGTCCTTCGGCGTGGTCACCGACGCCGTCCACGGGCCGCGGTTGGCCGACGCCTCGGCCGTCAGCGCTTCGACGGCCGCCTGGGCGCCGGCCGGCAGCTTCCCCAGGTGGTACGGCGCGTCGTAGCCGAGCTTCGCGGCGGGCAGTGACGGGTCGAGGTCGGCGGGGGTGCGCGGCGCCGACGTCCACGAGTGCAGCAGGTGCGCCAGGGCGGCGGCCTCGTCCGGCTTCTTCGTGTCGCCGTAGCGCAGCAGCAGGTACGAGATGTTCGCCGCCTGGTCGGCCGGGAGCTTCGTGCCCCACTTCGTCAGCAGCTCGTCGCCGGGCTTGTAGACCTCGCCGGTGTCCGGCGCCTTCAGCTGGAAGCTCACGCAGAACACCTGCTGCCCGCCGACGACGTAGGACCCCAGCCAGTTCCGCGGGCCGGTGCCGTCCTGGCCGGGCTGGACCGCGTACCCGATGCCCTCCTGCTTCGCGGCTTGGGCCGCCGGCGCCCCGACCGTCACGGAGAGCGTGCCCAGCAGGGCCGCGGCGACCAGGCCGGTGAGTGCGCGGACGCCCGCGCGGGGACGTGTCGACCACCTCATGGTGTGCAGGCTCCTTCGTCGGACGCGGTGGCGGTGCCGCCGCGTCTCCGCAGGTCACGTGATTGATCAAGTCCCCGACGCGCGCACGGTGAGCAACCGGGCACGCCAGGTGAGGGTCACTCGTCAGGGGTTGGGGTGTCTACCGCTCTTCGGGTGGCTGTCGCCGAACGGTCGTGATCTCCGTCGCATACGGTGTCCATCGAGGCCAGGGGCCCGCCGTCGAGTAAAGTCGTCTTTACTCGACGGGAACCGCTCGCTCCCGGCGGTCGTTGAACCCGATGCAGCGTCGATCCACGAAGCAGCAGATCCAGGAGGATCAGGTGCGTTCCAGTAGCAACCCGGCGTTCCGCAACCTGCCGCACGGCGGAACGCAGACTTACGGCCAGTACGGGCCCCCGGTGGGCTTCAACCAGCCCCAGGGCGGCGTGCCCGGGTACGGCCCGGGGCAGACCCGTTCCGGTGAGGGCGACCGCCCGATGACGGTCGACGACGTCGTCGTCAAGACCGGCATGAGCCTCGGCGTCGCGCTGCTCGCCGGCATCGTCACCGGCATCTGGGCCCAGAACCAGCTCGCCGAGACCGGCAGGCTGTCCGGCGCCCTGATCGGCGCCATGCTCGGCGGCCTCGTCGTCGGGCTCGTCATCTCGCTGGTGATCATCTTCCGGCAGAAGCCGAGCGGCCCGCTGACGCTGGTCTACTCCGCGGCCGAAGGGCTCTTCCTCGGCGCGCTCAGCGGCGTGTTCGAGGTCGTCTACCCGGGCATCGCGCTGCAGGCGATCATCGGCACCGCCGGTGTGTTCATCGGCATGCTGGTCGTCTACAAGACCGGCGCGGTCAAGGTGACGCCGAAGCTGACGAAGTGGATCGTCGGTGCCGTCGTCGGCGTCGCGGTCCTGATGCTGTTCAACCTGATCAGCTCGCTGATCTTCGGCTTCAACCCGCTGCGTGACGGCGGTCCGCTGGCCATCATCTTCAGCATCGTCTGCATCGGCATCGCGGCGTTCAGCTTCCTGCTCGACTTCGACCAGGCCGACCGGATGATCCGCGAGGGCATGCCGTCGAAGTGGGCCTGGTACACCGCGTTCGGCCTGATGACGACGCTGGTGTGGCTGTACCTGGAGATCCTGCGGCTGCTGTCGTACCTCCGCGAGTAATCTGGCTCACCGTTTCGCAGTGAAGGCGCTCCGTAATCGGCGGGGCGCCTTTTCTGTGGGTAATTCGTGCATTTGGGGACCCCGCTGCGGGCCGCGCTCACCCTGCGTGTTGGATGTGCCGGTCGGTTCTTCATTTCACATGTGTGAGGTGCACAGTGAGCGTTCCCCCTCCGGCCCCCGGGGGCCAGCAGCCGGTGGGTCAGCCTGATCCCTACGGGCCGCCTCCGGGCGGTCAGCCGCAGCAGTACGGCCAGCAGGGCCAGTTCGGCGCCGCGCCGGGCACCCCGCCGCAGGGCGGCCAGTACGGCCCGCCGCCGGGGCAGTACCCGCCGCCGCCCGGCCAGTTCCAGGGCGGCCAGTTCCCGCCCGCGCCGCCGGTGCCGAAGAAGTCGAAGACCGGCACGATCATCAAGTTCGGCGTCATCGCCGTCGTCGTGATCGTCGCCGGGATCGTGGCGTTCGTGTCGTTCAAGAGCTCGCCGGCCAGCTCCAACGTCGGTGACTGCCTGTCGATCACCGAGTTCACCCGGGGCGGCGACGACCCGGCGAAGGCCGACTGCGGCGACCCGAAGGCCAACGTCAAGATCGCCGCGAAGCTCGACAGCGCGAGCGACGACTGCCCCGGCGGCTCCGACGCCGGCTACGACACCTACTCGGTCAGCGGCCGCAGCTCCTACAAGCTGTGCCTGATGATCAACGCGAAGCAGGGCGACTGCCTGGCGAACTTCTCGTCGCAGACCAAGGGCTACCAGAAGGTCGCGTGCACCGACCCGACCAAGGACGCCGAGCTCGTGAAGGTCGTCGAAGGCCAGGCGAGCGAGAGCGTCTGCGAGGGCACCGAAGCCACCCGCGTCGCGATCTACCCGCAGCCGGCGACGACGATGTGCGTCAAGACGAACTAGCTGCCAGCTTCGAAGAAGGCCTTCTCGCGTGCTTCGCGAGGAGGTCTTCTTCGCGTTCAGGGGTACCCGGATTGCTCCGTTCGTCCCACAGTGTGCGACGGGCTGCGACGAAGCGATCACCGGACCTAACGTTGATCGTCCTGCTCCCCCACCCGAGCCTGGAGTACTGGTGGCGACGACCGAATCCCCTGCCGGTGAAAAGAAGTTCCTCGAATTCCCCACGTCCTGCGCCGCGCCCGTCCCGCAGCCGGAGGAACCGGTCCGCGTGGTCCCGCTGGCCGTCGCGGGCGTCCTCGCGGCCGGCCTGACCTGGTACGTCTGGGCGAGCCAAGGCGCCAAGTTCGGCGTCCTGCTGCTGCTCGGCCTGGGCCTCGGGCTCGCGCTGTTCCACTCGCGGTTCGGCTTCACGTCGGCGTGGCGCCAGCTGATCGCCGTCGGCAACGGCCAGGGCCTGCGTGCCCACACGCTCCTGCTCGGCACCGCCGCGACGCTGATCGCGCTCATCGCGGGCACCGGCGCCGGCCTGTTCGGCAGCAAGCCGGTGCCGACGGCCAGCCCGCTCGGCCTCGCCCTCTTCGTCGGCGCGACGCTCTTCGCGATCGGCATGCAGCTCGGCGGCGCGTGCGCGTCCGGCACGCTGTTCGCGGTCGGGTCCGGGCAGTCGACGATCGTCCTGACGCTCGGCGGGTTCATCACCGGGTCCGTGCTCTACACGTGGGCGTACCCGCTGCTCAACGGCTGGCCGGCCTTCCCCGGCGTGCTGCTGGCCGACCACGTCGGCTGGTTCGGCTCGTGGGCGATCACGATCGCCGTGCTGGCCGGGATCGTGCTGGTCACCCGCGTGGTGCAACGCCGCCGCACGCCGCCGCCGGTGGACGTCGTGCCGACCGCGCACGGCTTCGCGCGGGTCTTCCGCGGCTCGTGGCCGATCCTCGTCGGCGCGGTCGTGCTGGGCGTGCTGGCCGGCGCGGTGTTCCTGGTGTCCGGCGGGATCTGGGGCGTCACGAGCGCGTTCTCCTTGTGGGGCGCCAAGATCCTGCAGGTGTTCGGGCTGCACCCGGAGTCGTGGGAGTTCTGGCGGCAGAAGGCCAACGCGACGTCGCTGGCCGGCCCGATCTGGCGGGACAAGAACAGCCTCACCGACATCGGGATCATGATCGGCGCGGCGGTGGCCGCCGCGGCCGCGGGCGCGTGGAAGATCCACAGCTCGATCCCGTGGCGCACCGCGGTGGCCGCGATCCTCGGCGGCGTCCTGATGGGGGTCGGCGCGCGGATGGCGGGCGGCTGCAACATCGGCGCGTACCTCGGCGGGATCTCGACCGGCAGCCTGCACGGCTGGCTGTGGGGCGTGTTCGCGCTCGGCGGCACGTGGGTGGGGCTGAAGCTGCGGCCGCTGTTCGGGTTGGCGAACCCGGCGCCGACCGACAGCATCTGCTGAGGCGCGTTTTGTCGGAGGCCCCCGGTATCGTCGCGGACGAATCGACGAAACTGGGGGAATTCTCCTTATGGCTACGCAAAGAACCGGCTCGGCGCCGAACGGTGACGCGCTCGACGCCGGCGTCCTGAAAGTCGCGTCCGTGGTGGTGCTCGGCGCCATCATGGCGATCCTGGACACCACGGTCGTCAACGTCGCGCTGCAGAAGCTGACGATCGAGTTCTCGACGTCGTTCGACGTCATCCAGTGGGTCGCGACCGGCTACCTGCTGGCGCTCGCGACCGTCATCCCGGTCACCGGCTGGGCGTCCGACCGCTTCGGCACCAAGCGGCTGTACATGCTCGCGATCGTGCTGTTCCTGGCGGGCTCGATGCTCGCGGGCGCGGCGTGGAACATCGAAACGCTGATCGTCTTCCGCGTCCTGCAGGGCTTCGGCGGCGGCATGCTGATGCCGTGCGGCATGACGATCCTGACCCGCACGGCGGGCCCGCAGCGGCTCGGCCGGGTGATGGCGGTGCTGGGCGTGCCGATGCTGCTCGGCCCGATCGGCGGCCCGATCCTCGGCGGCTGGCTGGTCGACGCGGTGAGCTGGCGCTGGATCTTCTTCATCAACGTCCCGATCGGCGTCATCACGCTGCTGCTCGCGTGGCGGCTGCTGCCGAAGGACGAGCCCGAGACGGCGTCGCGGTTCGACTTCCTGGGCATGCTGATGGTGTCGCCGGGGCTGGCGGCGCTGATCTTCGGCGTCTCGAAGATCCCGTCGGCGGGCGGGGTCGGCGCGGTCGAGGTGTGGCTGCCTGCGCTGGCCGGGCTGGCGTTGCTGGTGGCGTTCGTGCTGCGCGCGCTGCGCGTGCCGAACCCCCTGGTGGACCTGCGGCTGTTCAAGAACCGGTCGTTCACGGTGGCGATGGTGACGATGTCGCTGTTCTTCGTCGCGTTCCTCGGCGGGATGATGCTGCTGCCGACGTACTTCCTGCTGGTGCGCGGCGAAACGACGTTGAACGCGGGGCTGCTGCTGGCCCCGCAGGGCATCGGCGCGATGATCACGATGCCGATCACGGGCCGGCTCGCGGACAAGGTCGGCGCGCGCAAGATCGTGCTGCCGGGCATGGTGCTGATCGTCGGCGCGATGGCGGTGCTGACCCAGGTCACGGCGACGACGCCGTACTGGGCGCTGCTGTCGGCGCTGTTCGTGATGGGCCTGGGCATGGGCTGCACGATGATGCCGATCACGACGTCGGCGCTGCAGACGCTGCAGCCGAAGGACATGGCCCGAGCCTCGACGGCGACGAACATCGTCCAGCAGACGGCGGGCGCGATCGGCTCGGCGGTGATGGCGACGATCTTGGCGGCCCTGCTGGCGGGCAAGTTCGGCGTCCCGACGGCCCAGGGCCAGCTGGCGGCGACGGCGGCGATCCTGAACCCGGCCACGCACTCGGCGGCGACGGGGCTGGCATCGGAGGCGTTCTCGACGACGTTCGTGTGGTCGCTGGTGCTGGTGGTGCTGTGCGTGATCCCGGCGCTGCTGCTGCCGAAGACCAAGCCGGCAGTAGCGACCCCGGCTTCGCAAGACGGCGACGAGGTGACCCCGCCGGTGATGGTCCACTAGCCGGCCGGTCGTGAGTGAGAAACAGTGTTCCAACCCTGTTTCTCACTCACGACCGGGTGGTCAGGAGAGGCGCTCGATGATCAGCGCCATGCCCTGGCCGCCGCCCACGCACATCGTCTCCAGGCCGAACTGCTTGTCGTGGTGCTGGAGCGAGTTGATCAGCGTCGACGTGATGCGCGCGCCCGTCATGCCGAACGGGTGGCCCACCGCGATCGCGCCGCCGTTGACGTTCAGGCGGTCCAGGTCGATGCCCAGGTCGCGGTACGACGGGATCACCTGCGCGGCGAACGCCTCGTTGATCTCGACCAGGTCGATGTCGCCGATCGACAGGCCCGCCCGGGACAGCGCCTGCTTCGACGCCTCCACCGGCCCGTAGCCCATGATCTCCGGCGACAGCCCCGTCACGCCCGTCGACACGATCCGGGCCAGCGGCGTCAGGCCCAGCTCGCGCGCCTTCGTGTCGGACATGATCACCAGCGCGGCCGCGCCGTCGTTGAGCGCGCAGCAGTTGCCCGCGGTCACGCGGCCGTCCGGGCGGAACACCGGCTTGAGGCCCGAGACGCCCTCGAGGGTCACGCCCGCGCGCGGGCCGTCGTCCTTCGAGACGACCGTGCCGTCCGGGAGCGTCACCGGGGTGATGTCCTTGGCCCAGAAGCCGTCCGCGATGGCCTTCTCGGCCAGGTTCTGCGAGCGGACGCCGAACTCGTCCATGTCCTCGCGCGTGACGCCCTTCAGCCGCGCCAGGTTCTCCGCGGTCTGGCCCATCGCGATGTAGACGTCGGGAACGTCGCCGGAAGTGCGCGGGTCGGTCCAGCTGTCGGTGCCCGACTCGGCGGTCGCGGCGGTGCGCTTCTCGGCGTCGGCGAACAGCGGGTTGTGCGTGTCCGGCCACGAGTCCGAGCTGCCCTTGGCGAACCGCGAGACGGTCTCGACGCCGGCCGAGATGAAGACGTCGCCCTCGCCGGCCTTGATCGCGTGGAACGCCATCCGGGTGGTCTGCAGGCTGGACGAGCAGTAGCGCGTGATGGTGCAGCCGGGCAGGTGGTCGTAGCCGAGCTCGACGGCGACCGCGCGGCCCATGTTGAACCCGGACTCGCCGCCCGGCAGGCCGCAGCCGAGCATCAGGTCGTCGATGTCGGCGGGGTCGAGCTCCGGCACCTTGGCCAGCGCGGCCTGGACCATCTGCACGGTCAGGTCGTCGGGCCGCATGCCGACCAGCGAGCCCTTCCCGGCACGGCCGATCGGCGAACGAGCGGTGGAGACGATGACGGCTTCAGGCATGACGTGACACATCCTCGTATCGCGAGCTAAGCGGTTGCTCACTAGTGTGCCGTGAACCACGCCGCGGGCAAAGCCGAACGCGACCAACGCAACAGCGGGCTGGCAGGATCACCCGGGTGGGGACCGAGACGCGGGTGCTGCGGACGAGGACGATCCTGCTCTGGGGCGCCGGGCTCCTGGTGGTCGCCGCGGGCGCCGCCACGCTGCTGCTCACCCTCCTCGGCGGTGGCCGTCCCGAAGACTCCGCGCGCCTCGACGCCCTCCGGACCGCCGCCAACATCGTCGTCGGCACCGGGGGTGCCGCCGCGCTGCTGCTCGCCGCGCGGAAGCAGCGGTCGGCCGAGCTCGACCTCGCGCAGAAGGACCACGACGCCACCGAACGGCGGATCACCGAGATCTACGGCAAGGCCGCCGACCAGCTCGGCAGCGACAAGGCGCCGGTCCGCCTCGCCGGGCTGTACTCGCTCGAACGGCTCGCCGGCGGGTACCCCGAGCACCGGCAGACGATCGTCAACGTCCTCTGCGCCTACCTCCGGATGCCGGTCGAGGGCACCGACGAGGAGGAAGCGCAGGTCCGCAAGACCGTGCAGCGCATCCTCCTGCTGCACCTGCGCCCCGGGCCGCCCGAACAACCGAGCGAAAGCTTCTGGCCGGACGTCGACCTCGACTTCTCCGGGGCGCGGCTGGTCGGGCTGAACCTCACGCACTGCTCGATCCGTTCGATCACCTGCTACGAAACCACGTTCTCCGAACTGACCTCGTTCCGCGGCACCCGATTCCGCAGCAAAGCGGACTTCAACAAGGCGACCTTCGCGAATCGGGCCGATTTCCGCGGGGTCGAATTCGCCGACGGGTGCGAGACGTTCAACGGCGCCGTTTTCGCAGGTCCGGCCGATTTCGGGACGAAGTCCACCGCCCGGCTCGCCGGGGCCGAGGCCGAACCGGGGTTCCCCCGCACCTGGCCGGCCGGCTGGGAGGAACGCGACGGCACGGGCCGGTCACAATTGACGCGAAAGGACGATCCGGGGCAACCGGCACGCCGCTAGAATCGTCGCACCAATAGCAAGGTCGCCATTTCGGCACGGGAGGTGAACTGGCGATGATGACCGGACGGGCCGCCTACTGGGCGTCCCTGGCTCTTCGGATGGGGTGCCGCACCACGATCGACGCCGGGCGGGACCTCCGGGACGGGATGACGGCTCAGCGTGCAGCGGCCCTCGGGCCGAAACCGGCGTAGACGAGCGGCTTGGTGGCCGCCGACGGTCCTCGCCGCACGGTCCGACCTCGCTGACGCGGACCCGGCGCGCCCGACGCGCACCCGGAGACCGCCGGCGCACGAGTGGACAACGCCACCGGTGCGCCGTTTAGGCTGGCGCTCGTGGAGTACGCAGAGCACATCGCAGACCTCGTGGGCAACACCCCGCTGGTCAAGCTGAACTCGTTGACCAAGGGGCTCAAGCCGCTCGTGCTGGCCAAGGTCGAGTACCTGAACCCGGGTGGCTCGGTCAAGGACCGCATCGCGCTGCGCATGATCGAAGCGGCGGAGCGCTCCGGCGAGCTGCGCCCCGGCGGCACGATCGTGGAACCGACGTCCGGCAACACCGGCGTCGGCCTGGCCATGGTCGCGCAGCGCAAGGGTTACCAGTGCGTGTTCGTCTGCCCGGACAAGGTCAGCGAGGACAAGCGCAACGTGCTCAAGGCGTACGGCGCCCGCGTCGTGGTGTGCCCGACGGCGGTCGCGCCCGAGCACCCGGACTCCTACTACAACGTCTCCGACCGCCTGGTCCGCGAGATCGACGGCGCCTGGAAGCCCAACCAGTACGCCAACCCGCAGAACCCGGAGAGCCACTACCTCTCCACCGGCCCGGAGCTGTGGACGCAGACCGAAGGCAAGATCACGCACTTCGTCGCGGGTGTCGGCACCGGCGGCACGATCTCCGGCACCGGCAAGTACCTCAAGGAGGTCAGCGACGGCCGGGTGCAGGTGGTCGGCGCCGACCCGGAGGGCTCGGTCTACTCCGGCGGCAGCGGGCGGCCGTACCTGGTCGAAGGCGTCGGCGAGGACTTCTGGCCGGACACCTACGACCGGAACATCGCCGACGAGATCATCCCGGTCTCCGACGCCGACTCGTTCCAGGTCACCCGCCGGCTCGCCCTGGAAGAGGGCCTGCTGGTCGGCGGCTCCTGCGGGATGGCCGTCGCCGCCGCGCTGAAGCTCGCCGAGCGGCTGACGGAGGACGACGTCGTCGTCGTGCTGCTGCCCGACGGCGGCCGCGGCTACATGACGAAGGTGTTCAACGACACCTGGATGTCCTCCTACGGCTTCCTGCCGCCCGACTCGTCCGGCGCGACGGTCGCCGACGTGCTCACCAAGAAGAGCGGGCACCTGCCCGCCCTGGTGCACTCGCACCCGAACGAGACCGTCGCCGAGGCCATCGCGATCCTCTCGGAGTTCGACGTCAGCCAGATGCCCGTGGTCAGCGCGGAGCCGCCGGTGATGGCCGCCGAGGTCGTCGGCGCGGTCAACGAGCGCGACCTGCTCGACGCGCTGTTCACCGGCAAGGCCCAGCTGGCCGACCGGCTCGAGCGGCACATGTCGCCGCCGCTGCCGACGATCGGCGGCAGCGAGCAGGTCGGGGCCGCGATGACGGCGCTCGAGGGCGCTGACGGGGCGCTCGTGCTCATCGACGGCAAGCCCGCCGGCGTCGTCACCCGGCACGACCTCCTGGGCTTCCTGGCCGGGCGCTGAACAGCAGCTGAAAAGGGTATTGATCGGTGAACCCGGCAGGGGCGTTACGAGCGCCCCGCCGGGTGATCCGATAGCGTGAGCGCGAGTACAAAACTTTCGCGTCCTCGTCAAGGGGGTTCAAGACCCACATGAGTGCACCGCAGCCACCGAACCAGCCGTGGGGTGGCGGCCAGCCACCTCAAGGCCCGCCGAGTGGCCCCCAGCCGCAGCAGGACCCGTTCGGCAGCCCGGAACCCACCCAGGTCGTCCAGCCCGCCCAGCCCCAGAGCGGTTCCCCGTTCGGGGAGACGCCGGAGCCGACCCAGGTCGTCCAGCCTGCCCAGCCGGGTGACGGCGGGGCAGGCGCGACCCAGGCGATGCCGCCGGTCGACGCGAACGCGACCCAGATGGTGAACCCGGTCGGCGGCGGCGACGCCCCGGTCGCGGACTCCACGCAGCTGGTGCCCCCGGGCTCCCAGCCGCCGGCGATCCCGTACACCCCGCCGCCGAGCGCGGCCGACAACCCGGCCGCGGCGTTCGGCCAGCAGCCGGGCGGCTTCGGGCAGCCCGGTCAGCCGGGCGGGTTCGGGCAGCAGCCGGGCTTCGGCCAGCCGGGGCAGCCCGGTCAGCCAGGTCAGCCGCCGCAGGGCTTCGGCGGTCCCGGGTTCGGTGGCCCCCAGCAGCCCGGCTTCGGCGGTCAGCCGCCGCAGTTCGGCGGGCCGGCGGCCGGCGGCAACGGCCTCTTCGGCTACATCGCCGGTGGCGTCGTCGCCCTGCTGGGCCTGATCGCGCTCATCATCTCGTTCAGCTACATGGGTGACGCGAGCGACTACTCGAAGATCTTCGACCTCGCTCCGGACCAGGCGGCGATCGACAAGGTGCTCGACGCGGCCGGCATCGTCGGCCCGGGCACGGTCTGGTTCTACGTGATCATGATCCTGCTGGGGTCGCTGATCTCCCTCGCCGGCGGGGTCGGGCTGGCGCTCGTGGGCAAGCTCGGCGGGATCAAGAAGTTCGTCCCGATCGCGATCGTCGCGGGTGGCGCGCTGCTCACGCTCTTCGCGCTCCTGCTCAAGATCGGCATGACGCCGAACTCCGAAACGCTCGCGCAGGCGTCCGCGTCGGAGAAGGACACCTTCGGCCTCGGGCTGCCGCCGCTGATCATCGGCATCCTGATCCTCATCGTGGGCGTGCTCGGGCTCATCCCGGCGACGCAGCAGTTCGTCGGCCTCGGTGACGGCGGTGCCGCGCCGGGCGGGCCGCAGGGCTTCGGCGGACCCCAGGGCTTCGGCGGACCGCAGCAGCAGGGTGGGTTCGGCCAGCCGGGTCAGCCGGGCGGGTTCGGGCAGCAGCAGGGCGGCTACGGCCAGCCCGGTCAGCCGCCGCAGGGCTACGGCCAGCCCCCGGGCTACGGCCAGCCGGGCGGGCCCAACCCGTCCAGCGGCGGGTTCCCGCAGCCGTCGAGCGGGGGCTTCCCGCAGCCGGGCCAGCCGCCGCAGCAGGGCGGGTACGGCCAGCCGGGCCAGCCGCCGCACGGCTACCCGCAGCAGCCGGGTCAGCCGCCGCAGGGCTGGGGCCAGCCGCCGGGGCAGCAGGGCCCGCCGAGCGGCGGGTTCGGCCAGCCGGGCCAGCCCGGTCAGCCACCGCAGCAGTGGTGAACTAGTACACCTCATCGTGCCCCGGAGCCGTTTCGGCTCCGGGGCACGCTGCATTTATAGCCGAATTCGCAATTGTCCGAAGAGGACGAATATGCGGTGCGCCAACTGTCGGTGATCACGTGACAGCAATTCTGCTACTACCGCAGGAAAATGATCTTGGGTTCCGCCGTCCGGCCGAATTCCGTTCTCTTTCGGAGTCTTTTCCCCATTTCCCCGTTAGGGTGAACGCCGTAGTCTCGCGCTGAAGCCTGATGGGGGAGTTGTGACCGGTCCGCACGGATACCCGGTGGCACAATCACGTTCGCATTCGTCGACTAGGCCGTCCGGCGTAACGGCGGTTCTCGCCGGCTTGCTCGGATTGGCCGCCGCCGTCGCCGCCGGATACGTGCCGGTCAAGATCTACCTCGACATGCCCGCCGAATTCAGCCTCGGCGCCCTGCCGGTCTGGGTGCTGATCGACCTGGCCGGCTACCTCGGCGCCGGGCTGGTGCTCCTGCTGGGCGCGCTGGTGACGTTCTTCCGCGCGACGGCGGGCGCGGTCCTGCTCGGCGCCGGCGCCCTGCTTGCCATCGGGGCGCTGCTGACCGAGCCGTTCTCGGTGGGCGTCCCGCTGGCCCGCTTCGCCGACGCGATGTTCACCCACGGCGGCTTCGCGATGGTCGACCGGGTGGGCCTGGCCGCGCTGGCCGTGCTGGTGCTGGTCCTGGCGTTCTTGCCGCCGACGTTGCGCTACCTGCGCTATCGCACCCCGACGCTGGGGATGTGGACGGGCCAGGAGGCCTACTCGACCCGGAGCTGGTGACCCCGGCCGGTCACCTTCGGTGATCGGCCGTATCCTCGGCGCCGTGACCGGAACCGAAGGCCGGACGGCGCTCACCGCCGCCGTGCTCGCCCTGCTCGGTGGCGCGGTCTACCTGCTCGGGCTCGTCCTGGACGCCGTCTCGCTGCTCCGCTTCCCCGAGGACGCCGGGCGCGTGGCCATCCACGCCGCCGTGAACGCGGTGCTCGCGTCGGCGCTGCTACCCGGCGGGGTGCTGCTGCTGCGGCGCCAGGACGCCGGGCGGATCGGCTGCATCGCCGGGAGCACGGCCGCGTTGCTCGCGACGCTGACGTCGGCGGGCCTGGCGGCGGCCGGGGTCACCTTCGGTGGCCCCGGCGACCTGGCGATGGGCGGCCTGACCGCGCTGGCCTTGGTGGTGCCGCCCGCGCTGGCCACGCTGCTGCTCGCCGTGTCGGCCCCGGCCGCCCGGTGGTGCACCCCTGAGATCCATCCCACCTGACGGGAATGTCCGGCCCCCGCCGTACGCTCTATCCATGGTGGACGACTACTCCGTACTGGGATTCGAGACTCGTGCGATTCACGCCGGTCAGAAGCCCGACCCCCGCACCGGCGCCGTGATCGTGCCGATCTACCAGACCTCGACCTACGCGCAGGACGGCGTGGGCGGGACCCGCGAGGGCGACTACGAGTACTCGCGCACCGCGAACCCGACCCGGTCGGCGCTGGAAGAGGCGCTGGCCTCGCTGGAAGGCGGCCGGCACGCGCTGGCCTTCGCGTCCGGCATGGCCGCGTCCGACGTGGTGCTGCGCAGTACCCTGCGCCCCGGTGACCACCTCGTGCTCGGCAACGACGCGTACGGCGGCACGTTCCGGCTGATCGACAAGGTGCTCAGCCTGTGGGGCGTCGAGCACACCGTCGCCGACCTGGCGAACCTCGACGAGGTGCGCGCGGCGATCCGGCCCGAGACCAAGCTGATCTGGTGCGAGTCGCCGACCAACCCGATGCTCGGCATCGCCGACATCGCGGCGCTGGCCGGGGTCGCGCACGACGCCGGCGCCCGCCTGGTGGTCGACAACACCTTCGCGACGCCGTACCTGCAGAACCCGCTGTCGCTGGGCGCGGACATCGTCCTGCACTCGACGACGAAGTACCTCGGCGGCCACTCCGACGTGGTCGGCGGCGCGATCATCACGAACGAGGACGAGCTGCGCGAGCAGTTCTTCTACCTGCGCAACGCCGCGGGCGCGGTGCCGGGCCCGTTCGACGCGTGGCTGACGCTGCGCGGCATCAAGACGCTGGCCCTGCGCATGGAGCGGCACAGCGACAACGCCGAGCTGATCGTCCAGGCGCTGGTGAAGCACCCGAAGGTGGCGAAGGTCTACTACCCGGGCCTGCCGGAGCACCCGGGCCACGAGACGGCGGCCAAGCAGATGCGCCGCTTCGGCGGGATGGTGTCGTTCAGCCACACCGGCGGCGAGGCGGCGGCGCTGGAGGTGGCGTCCCGCACGAAGCTGTTCATCCTGGCCGAGTCCCTGGGCGGCATCGAGTCGCTGATCGAGCACCCGGGCAAGATGACCCACGCGAGCACGGCGGGCTCGACGCTCCAGGTCCCGGCGGACCTGCTGCGCCTGTCGGTCGGCATCGAGGACGGCCGCGACCTGGTGGCCGACCTGCTGGCCGCCCTAGGCTGATCAGCCGAGGTCGAGACCGCCGCCGTAGAGGCGCTCCACCCGGAGCGTGATCACGACGCGGCGGTCTTCGACCATGTTCCGCAGGAACACGGCTTCGTCCCCGGGATCGGTGAAGGGCGCCTGCATCGCGAGCAGCGCCCGCCCGGTCTCGTCTCCCGGCACCGCGCTCACGGGCGACACCTCGGCCACGCCTTCCGCGACGGCGAAGGCCAGGTGGTCGTCGCTGCCGACATACAGCGACGCGTGCGGGTCACGGGCCAGCTGGCGAACCTTCGCGCGGCCCGCCGTGGACCCGATCCGCACCACGCGCTCGTCCGGATCCCACGCGTACGCGACGGTAGACAGGTGCGGGAAACCGGCGCGGTTGACCGTGGCCAGTGCGCCGAAACTGTGGTCGCCGAGCAGCTTGCTCAGCGCGTCCTCGGTGGGCTTGGCGGGTCCCGGGCCGCGGCCCGGTTCGTAAACGGTGGTCACCCGATGATCATCGGGGACGCGGGAACCCCGCGGAAGAAGGCACTTTCGTGTTCCCCGGGCACACCGGGGTAACGCAGCAGGTCAGGGGTTGTAGTTCCCGTGCACCACGCCGCCCGACTTGGGGGTGCCCGCGGCCGGGAGGTTGGCGCCGTCAACGCAGCCGCCCACCAGCTCCACGTGGCTGTCGTGGCGGATGTACTGGGCCGGGGACGCGCACGACGCGCTGTCCACCGTGATGTACGCCGCTCCGGTGAGCGCGGCGGCCGACGCCAGGCCGATCACGAGCGGGACCAGTCCGGCGGACCGGGTGGCGCGGGCCCGTCGAGCGTCGTTCCCCCGTGCCATGGTTGCTCCCTGTTTACCGTGCGTTGACACCGCCCAGGGTACCCGGCTCCCCGCCCTGTCAACCTGTGGAGTTCCTGAGTGGCATAGTCCGGGCCATGGAACTCGTCACCATCGAGCGGATCCAGGCCGCCCGGGAACTCCTAAAAGGAGTGACCAGGGTGACGCCGATGGAGCACGCGCGCGACCTGCGCAAGCTCCACGGCGGTCCGGTGCACCTGAAGTGCGAAAACCTGCAGCGCACGGGCTCGTTCAAGATCCGCGGCGCCTACACCCGCATCCACGGCCTCAGCGCCGCCGAGCGCGAACGCGGCGTCGTCGCGGCCAGTGCCGGCAACCACGCGCAGGGCGTCGCCCTCGCGTCGTCGCTGCTCGGGGCCAAGTCCACCGTCTTCATGCCGCTGCGGGCGCCGCTGCCGAAGCTCGCCGCGACCCGCGGCTACGGCGCCGACGTCCACCTCCACGGCGCGCTGCTGGAGGAGACCCTCGCCGCGGCGATCGAGTTCGGCGAGCGGACCGGCGCGGTGTTCATCCACCCCTTCGACCACGCCGACGTCATCGCCGGCCAGGGGACCGTCGGCCTCGAGATCCTCGAGCAGGTGCCGGGCGTGAAGACGATCCTGGTCGCCACCGGCGGCGGCGGGCTGGTCGGCGGGGTCGCGTCGGCGGTGAAGGCGGTGCGGCCGGACGTCCGCGTCGTCGGCGTCCAGGCCGAGGAGGCTGCCGCGTACCCGCCGTCGCTCGCCAAGGGTGTGCCCGTCCGGCTGGGTTCGACTTCGACGATGGCCGACGGTATCGCGGTCGGCGAACCGGGCCCGGTCAGCTTCGCGCACGTCGCGTCGCTGGTGGACGACGTCGTGACGGTGTCCGAGCAGTCCCTTTCCCGGGCCGTGCTGCTCTGCCTGGAACGCCGGAAGCTGGTGGTCGAGCCGGCCGGCGCGGCGACCGTCGCGGCGCTGCTGCAGCACCCCGGGATCTTCGAGCCGCCGGTGGTGGCGGTCCTCTCGGGCGGCAACGTCGACCCGGTGCTGCTCCTGCAGATCATCCAGCACGGCATGACGGCGGGTGGGCGCTACCTGCGTCTCCACCTGCGCGTCCCGGACCGGCCGGGCTCGCTCGTCGGCGTGCTGTCCCGCGTGAGCGAGCTGGGCGCGAACGTCCTCGACGTCGAGCACTCGCGGATCTCGGGCAGCCTCGACCTCGGCGAGGCCGACATCGTGCTGGCGCTGGAAACCCGCGGTCCCGAGCACTGCAAGGACCTCGAGATCGCGCTCACGGACGCCGGTTACACCGTCGTCTGACCGGTCTTTCGGGGGTTCCGGGTGGCGGAGCCCCCGGCCCGGGGCGAAGGCCCGGATGTCACAGCTGTTCGCCGGTGATCGCCGCCAACGCCAAGTCCTTGGCAGGCTCGGGCACGTCCGCCGGCGCGGTGAAGCGGCGGGCCCGGATGTGGGCGACCAGGTCCGGGTCCGGCGGCACGCCGTGCTCACGCAGGTAGTACGCGACCGCGCCGGGCCACGCCCAGGCCCCGTCGGTGCGGAAGTTCATCGGCACGGCGTCCGCGCGGTCGGGCGCGAACGCGTCCGGGCCGTTGCTGCGCGAGGCCAGGATGACCGGCGCCGCGTCGAGGTACGCGAGCACCCGCTCGGCCTCCGCCGGGACCAGCTGCGGACGGCGGATGAGCGGACGGCCCGACGCGTCGACGCCGTCGTAGATCCGCGGCGTGCGCACCTCGCCGTCGGCGGCCGGCGGGGTCAGCCCGGCGCGCTCGCGCAGCCAGCCCGGGATGTGCTCGTCGGCGCGGGGGAAGAACCGCAGCTCGTCCTGGAACCCGATCGGCGGCGGCTGCTGCCGGAACGGCGGTTCGAGGTCGGGCCGCACGAAGTCGACGTCGGGCGGCTGCGCCGGCTCGAACACCAGGATCGCGCCCAGCCAGGTGCCGAAGCCGGGCTGGTACATGCCCGAGCGCAGCACCCCGAGCAGCCGCACCGCTTCCGGGTGCGGCTGTCCGGGCCGGGGCAAGCCGTCCGGCCCGGTCACCAGCAGGTCGGTCTCGACGTGCCGCCCGGCGGCGCGGTACTCCACGCGCAGCTGCCGCCACCCAGGCGGCACCTGCGACGTCAGCACCGCCCCGATCTGGCGGACGATCTCCTGCTGCTGGTCCGGGCGCAGCGGCCCCGGTGGCTGGCTCATGGCGTCTCCGGCTCAGATGGTGATCTCGCCGACGCGGGTTCCCGCGAGCAGGTGGTACGGCAGGTAGTCCGACTCGACGTCGAACGCCATCCCGGCGTCGCGCGCGAGGCAGGCCATGGCGAGCGGCGCCAGCGCGACGATGCTCGTGCTGTCCCGCGGCCGTTCGGGATCGGCCGTCCAGTACCGCTTGTGCAGCTCCAGCGCGGTGACGAGCGAGTCGGCGAACTTGCCGTCCTCCCGCTGGGTGTAGAGGTAGAACAGCTCGATCGGCGGGAAGGACAGCTGCAGCACCGCCTCCGGGACGGACGCCCGCAGCGCCTCCGGCTCGGTGCCGCGCATCGCGGCCAGCACGGCCTCGATCAGGTCGCCGTCCCCGCGGATGTGGATCTGCAGCGCCCGCACCCAGTCGAAGGTGAACTCGTCGTACTGCGGGCCCGACGTGCGCAGCAGGTCGATCGGGACGGCCGCCAGCAGGTCGAGCCGCGCCTGGTCGCGCGCGATGATCGCCAGGTAGGTCGCCTTGAGCCAGTTCAGCGCGTCGCTGTCGCGCGTCGGCCCGGTCGCCGGGCGGCGGATCACGTCCTCACCGAACCGGAACTCGACCTCTTCGCCCTCGGGCCGGTTCGCGGTCACGAACAACGCGTGGCCCGCCTGCAGGGCCCGGGCGAACGCCAGCCACGTTTCGTTTTCCGCGGCTCGCGGGTCGGCGCCGCAACGGTAGGCGAACTCGTTGTACGACCGTTCCAGCGCGAAACTGGGGCCGAGGGTGTCGGTTTCGATGTCCTCGCGCGCCTCGTGCCGGCGCGCGGTGAGCCGTTTCACCGCGCGTTCGGCATTCGGCGCGTCGAAGTCGTGCCTTTCGACGGTGCGCACGCTCGCGTCACTCCCCACGATTCTTCGGTGGCCGGTCCGCCAGATCGAAGTGCTTCAGGTTGTAGCCACCGTACACGGGACGTTTCTTGAACTCGCCCGGGTTCTCGGGGTCCGGAACCTTGGCGCCGGCCGGATCGAGTTCGAACTCGTCGCGCACCCGCGCCTTGGCGACGTAATAGTCGAGATTTCCCTTCTTCATGGCGCGGCGCATGTCTTCGGCGAGGTTCTGTTCCGCTTCCGTCCCGTTCCGCTCCATGTTCTGGATGATGCTTTCCACGTACTTCGGGTGACCCTGTTCGTAGCGCAGCTGGTCGCCGGCCGGACCCTGCCGGGTGCCGAGCCCGGCGTTCGGCCCCTTCGCCTCGACGACGACGATCTTCGGCTTGCCGTCCGGGCCGGTGACCTCGTAGATCTGGTCGAACCGCCCCGATCCCGGCTTGTCGCCGACCCGCGTGTTGTCGCCGTGGATTTCGGGGTCGGGCAGTTCCTTGATCTGGTGCGGCGGCGACGGGAACTGGTCCGCGACGGCGTCCCGCGCGGCGTGCTCGCCGAGGTCTTCGCCGAGGTTGGTCCGGTCCCGGTGCGCCTCGGTGCGCTCGCGCTCGATCTCCTTGTCGACGGTGCCGCTTTCCTCGGCCTTTTTGTAGTCCGCCTCGGCGTCCCGCGCGCGCTCGTTCGCTTTGTGCCGCCGATCGATCAGGTCCTGCGCTTCGTCCTTTTGCTGCTGGGTCGCGGCGTGTTCCCGTTCGTGCTGCTTGTGGTAAGTCGCTTCTTCGAAGTCGTCGGACTTCGGTTCGAACTGCTCCCCGGCGGGCTTGGTCTTGTCTTCCTTGATCTTCGGGATGCGTTCGTCGGTCGCGTCGGTCTGGTCGGCGTTCTTCCGCGAGTACTCGCCGTTCTTGTTCGGGCCGTCGTAGTACTTCTCGCGGTAGGCGTCGTCGTTGATCTTCTCCTTCATCGACGCCTTCGGCTCCCGGTCCGGGCGCTCGATGTCGACCGGCTCGTCGTCGATGTAGCGCTCGCCGCGGTGCTGCGCGCTGTCCGCGTCGACGTCGTGCTGGCTGCCGTGGTGGGTGTCGGGCGCGAAGCCGTCGTCGCCCGCCCGGTGCGTCGAACCGTCCGGGTGGTGGGTGTTCCACTCGCCGTCCGGCGGGATGCGGGGCCGCATGCGGCCGTCCGGGCCGATTTCGTAGTCGGAGGAGAAGACGCGGCCGTGCGAGTCGGTCCAGGCCGGCTTCGTCGGGGCCATGACCTCGGTGTCGAGCTCGCGCGAAAGCCGGTGCGCGAAGTCGTTCGAGCCGGCGTCGCAGCCGATGAGGCGGATCGGGCGGCCGTCGTAGTCGCCGTTGCGGCGCAGGACGTCCGCGAACTCCTCCGGCGTGTAGAGCCGGTCGCCGATGCGGGCGTGGCCGTCCGGGGTGACGTGCACGTCGACGGTGTAGCGGCCGTCCGGGTCGGGCTGCACGCGGTGCGGCAGGTCGCCCATGTCGGGGTCGCCGGCGTGGTACGAGCTGCCCGACGGCGTGCTTTCGGAGTGCCGCGCGTTGACCTCGTCGGGGGACAGCGGCTCGTCGTGGTGCGGGGTGCCGCCGTCCGGGTCGTGGTGGCCGGGGCCGTCGTGGGGACCGTTTTCGTGCGGCCGGGTGCTCGGCGCGTGGGTGTCGGGGGCGTGCGTGCCGGGGCCGTTGGTACCGGGGCCGTTCGTGCCGGGACCGAAGCCGCGGGCCGCGGGTGCGTCCGGGGTGCGCGGACGGCCGCCGCCGGGCAGATCGCCGCCGGTGCGGGGCCGGCCGGGCGCGTCGACGTGCGGGCTGTGCGCGCCCGGGCTGCCGGGAGTGCCGGTCCAGCCGCCACCGCCGGTGCGCGGGGAGCCACCGCCGAGGCCGCCACCACCGGGTCCGCCCCCGGGCGGCATGCCGCCGCCGCCGCCCATCATCGGCGAGCCACCCTGCGGCGGGACGGAGGCGCCGTCGCCACCGCGTGGAGAGGGGACCGTGCCGGGGTCACCGGTGCGCGGAGCGGCGGGAGCGGTCCCGCTGGCGGAGGTGGTGCCATCGGCCCGCGGCGGCGCGGCGCTGCTGGGCGTTTCGGTACCGGGGTGCGAGCCGCTGTCCCCGGTGTGCGAGGGCGTGCTGTCGGTGCCCCGCGCAGGCGAAGGGCTGGTGTCGCCGGTGTGTGACGGGGTGCTGTCGCTGCCTCGCGTGGGTGAGGGGCTGGTGTGTGACGGGGTGCTGTCGGTGCCGCGGGTGGGTGAGGGGCTGGTGTCGCCGGTGTGTGAGGGCGTGCTGTCGGTGCCTCGCGTGGGTGAGGGGCTGGTGTCGCCGGTGTGCGACGGAGTGCTGTCGCTGCCCCGGGTCGGCGAGGGGCTGCTGTCGCCGGCCCGCGACGGTGTGTTGTCTCCGGCGTGCGAAGGAGTGCTGTCCGCGCCACGAGCCGGCGAAGGGCTGGTGTCGCCGGTGTGCGAGGGCGTGCTGTCGCTGCCCCGCGTGGGCGAGGGGCTGCTGTCACCGGTGTGCGACGGAGTGCTGTCGCCGCCTCGAGTCGGCGAAGGACTGCTGTCGCCCGAAGGCGAGCGAGTCGGCGAAGGACTGCTGTCGCCCGAAGGCGAGCGAGTCGGCGAAGGGCTCGAATCGCCCGCGCGCGAAGGAGAACCGTCCCCGGTACGCGAGGGAGAACCGTCCCCGGTGTGGGATGGCGAGCCGTCGTCCGACCGCGCCGCCGACGGCGATCCATCCCCGTCGCCGGTGTGCGAGGGAGAACTGTCTCCGTCCGGCGAACCGGATCCCTCCCGGCTCGAACTCCGGCGGGAACCCGGATCCGTGTTCATCGGGTCGGAACTCGGCGAATCCCCGTCGGCGTGGCTGGGATCGCCCGAGTTTTCCCCGCTGTGCGAGGAATCCCCGTCGCCGGAATGCGAGCCGTCACCGTCGGCGCCGTCCCCACCGTGGGCTCGGGTGTGGACCCCGCCGCCCTCCTTGGGGATCTTGTGGACGAACCCGCCTTCCTTGACCTTCAGCCCGTCCAGCCCGCTGACCTTGCCCAGCACCTTGCCGAAGACCTTCGCGATCTTCTCGAAGACGTCGACCAGCTTCGACAGCAGCGGCGACACCTTGCGGATCGTGTCGGTCAGCTTCTTGAGCAGCTCGCCGATCTTCTTGCCCCACTTGGCGATCGCCGCCGTCGCCTGCGCCACCACCACCGGCGTGCCGAAGCCGAGGGAGAAGACCTCCTCCATCACCCACGCGATCAGCTTGCCGACGAGGTCCGCGATCAGCTGCCGCACGGTCTCGCGCACGAACGACACGACCTGGCCCATGATCATCGTGACCGTGCTGATCGCGCCGGCGACCGTCGCCGCGCCCGACAACGCTTCGCTGTGCTCGGCCGCGAACTTGCGGTAGGCGTCCGCACCCGCGCCGGTCCAGCCCGTCGTGCCGTTCTTGACCGCGTTGTCGAAGTCGGTCTTGCGCTCGCCGAGCGCCTTGGAGACGTTGCCCCACGTGTCGGCGTAGGACTGGATCACCGGCGGGTTGCCCGCGACGGAGTCCAGCATGTCCTTCAGCGGCTGCACGTGCTCCATCAGGAACGACGCCACCGACGACATCAGGTAGCCGAACGGGTCGATCGCCGCCCCGGCGATTTCCCCGGCCAGCGACAGCATGCCGAGGCCGCCGGAAACCCAGTCGCCGTCCTTGATCCCGTTGAACGCGTCCATCGACGACTCGGCGATGCCGATGCCGCCGGCCCAGCCGTAGTCGCCGTTGCCCGCGGTGAACGCGCCCGGCCCGTCCGGGTCCTTCTTGGCGTCGACGACGAGCGGGTTCCCCTCGGGCATCACGCACCGCCCGCGGACTTGTTGAGGTCGTCAGCGACACCGGATTCGTACTTGTGGTACGCCGCAGCGGCTTCGCGGACCTTGCCCGACACCGCCGTCATCGCCTGCACGGCGTCCTTCAACGCGTCGATCCCGTACTGCTCCACCGGGTCGAGCAGCATCCGGAACGGCTGGCAGAGGATGCCGTACGCGTCGGTCGGCATGCTGACCTGGTTCGCCGCGTCGACGGCCTGCTGCAGCCCGTCCCCGATGGCGTCGAGCTGGTGGGCGTGCGCCGTCAGGTCGGTGCTGAGTTCCACATCCGTCATCGGTTCCCCCTCAGGAAAGGATCGGTCCGCCGAAGTCGTCGTCATCGTCGGTGTCGGCCGGACGCCGGCGCCGCGGCGGCTGCGGCGCGGGTGGCTGCGGCGGGGTGCGCGGCGGCTGCTCGTCGTTGTCCTCCGGCAGGAACCGGCGGACGCGGTCCGGCTCCGGGAACGCGGGCTCGGGCTCCGGCGGCGGCTGCGGGAACGTGCTCTGCGCCTCGCGGACGATCTCCGCCGCGGCCTGGTCGCCGGTGCCGGTGGTCTCGCTCATCGCCTGCTGCAGCAGTTCGGGGATCCGGGCCTGCGCGCGCTGCACCAGCTGCATCACCTGGGCCGACACCTCGGCCATCCGCTTGCTCGTGGCGGTCTCGGCGATGACGAGGTTCTTCAGCAGCCCGCGCGAATCCACGGTCACCTGGACCGTGCCGTCCTTCGACCGCTCGGTGACCGACTGGCCCTGCACGCGATCGGCCAGCGCCTGGTACCGGGCGGCGTTCTCCTCGAGCCGCTTGGTCCAGTTGTCGATCATCGCGTCGCTGGCGTCGATGCTGTCCGGCATCACGGCCCCTTCTCTCTGCTTCTCCACACTGACGGTTCCGGAAAGCCATCGGTTCCGAGAAACGTCAAAGGCCACCTTATGGAGAGAGGGCACGTGCTGACCTGGTGGTTTGCCCGGCAAGCTTCTCACCTGGTCTTTTTGAGTGTCAACCGGGTCTCCCGAAGTCGCACCAGGTCGTCCGAAGTCGCTATTTTTCGACCCTCTTCCCACGTTCGTTCCCACGTTGGTGCTACTCTGATGGCCTTCCCCGCGCGAGCAGGGATGGCCCGAAAGGGAAGCGGAGACTCCCCGGAGTCCCGAGGATCGCAACGCGCAAGAGCGCTTGTCCCCCGCCTCAGCGGGGCTGAGAACAACGAAGGCCCCCGGCATCACGCCGGGGGCCTTCCTCGTGCTCGGGGTCACTTCGTCGCGTCCCGCTCCGCCCACGCGGCGAGCTGTGCCGGCGAAGGCGGCTCCAGGATCGTGGTCGTCCAGAACGTGGGGGCTACCGGTCCCTGTGGCCGCCCCAACCGCTTCACCGGGCGCGTCACCGCCTCCGTGAACGTCACGATCTTCTCCGCGAGCACAGCGGTCTCATCGTCCAGCGGCGTGACCTGGATGCGCCACGGGGCGGCCGGACCGCCACGCTCGCGGAACCAGGTCGTCAACAGGTCCTCCAGGTCGACACCGGCCGGCGGACCTCCGATCAGGCAGCCTTGCGGTGACCAGGCGTCGCCGTTCGGCTGGAAGCTGATCGTCCAGTAGTACCGGGGCTGCCCCTCGACGCTCGGCGGGCACCAGCCCGAAGTGGTCCACGTCGCGCTCATGCGAGCAGTCGAACATGTGTTCGGGATCTGCGCAAGAGGGCAACTACTGGACTGGCCGCTGCTTGCCCTCTATCTCCCGTCCACACGCGCTGCACAGGGCGTATGGCCAGTTCATCCACGCTTCGACGGCGTCCTCACCGTCTTCGGTGCGCTGGACGGGTAGGTACGCCCCAGCCGGGTTCTTCGCAACCAGGCTTTTCCTCGGTCGAGCGATCGACCGGAGTGCCTCCTCGCCGCACCCGGGGCAGGCGATCCCGTCGTAGACCCCGGGTGGCCCCCAAAGCGTCGCAACGGGCTCTGAGAACTGCCCCTTGAGCTGCTCCATCAACGCGGAGTGCCCCGCCTTCGCTTCGCCACTCGTGGCCCAGGCGTAGCTCACGGGAGCCATGTCGGCCAAGGTAGGGGCGTCGTGGCTAACCCGGTTCGTGTCGGTCCTGTAGATCCGAGGTGGGACTTCGCCGGGGACCGGCGCCATGCCCCACCAGCCGGTGGTCACGAAGATCGTCCATGTCGGATCTGAGCGGTCGGTGAGCGAGTGTCGCTCGACGATCATCTTCTTGCCCAGCTCGTCCCGCAGGTTGGCCCACTGCTGAGCCGTGATCGGCTTGCCGTCCGGGTCGAAGTACAGCTCCGGCTCGCTCATGTGATCTCCGATAACGTGTAGCGAACAAGGGAGGCCCCGGCGCGGTGTCTGCGTCGGGACCTCCCTTGATCTTGGAACGGGTCAGGCGGCGAACGCTGCGGCGTCGAACTCGCGAGCCTTGACGCCGGTCATGAACTTCTCCACCTCGGTCGCCGTGAAGGCGAGCGCGGCCGGCTCTCCGGCACGCCGGAAGTAGGTCGTGGTGCCCTCGGTGGTGATCTCCAGGCAGGTGCCGTGAGCCGCGCCGGTGGTGCGCAGCGCGGCAAGGGCTTCGTCGAACTCCGCGTCGGTGAAGACGAGCCGGATGTCTTCGGGACTGCCGAACTCGGTCTTGTCGTCGCGCAGCTCGACATACGAGCCCTTTCGGGCCACGCGCACGCAGTCCTTGTCCGGCTGGCTGGCGAAGGCTTTGCGGAAGTCCTGCTCACGGAAGGACGGGCGGATGGCTGCTGTCATTGCGTTTTCTTCTCCTAGTGGGGTGGAACTTCCCGTCAACCCGAGAAATCTCGGGCGACGTCTTTGAGGAAATCTCGTGTTTCCCCAAACTTGAGGGCGGCGTTGGTCAGGCGGCCCCATGCCTCTTCATGCACTCGGATCGGCTTCGGTTCGAACAGGTACCGGATCTCTGATTCGCCTTCGACGTAGGCCATCATCAGCGACCCCGCCATGCCGGTCGTCGGAACCCGCAGGAGCGTGAACGGGGCAGATATGCCCTTCTTGCCCTGCCGCTCCTTGCTGCGCGACTTCGGCGGACGGAACGGCATCACCTGAATTCGCACGTTCGGCCGCTCGGACAGTTCGACCATCCACATGATCTGTTCGTACATGATCTCGTCGTCGTCGGGCTCGCCCCACGTACGGCGCACGCACGATTCCGACATCACGTAGTGGATGAGCGGAGGGTTGGGCTTGTCCATGATCTTCTGCCGGGCCAGGCGCGCCAAGATCCGATCGTCGAGCGTGACCCCTGCGTTGTTCGGCTCGTCCTCGTGCTGGGACCTCATGTACCGCTCGGTCTGGAGCAGGCCGGGGATCGCCTCCACCTCGACGCCACGGATCTCGTCGGCCATCTCGTCGAGGCTGATGCGGAGCCGGATCTCTTCGGAGTAGGCGCGGTTGTGACCGGTCGTCCAGTGCCCTCGCTTGTGGTTCTCGCGGCGCAAGTCGCGCAGGGTCTCCAGATAACCCGGGTCGGTGAACCCGAGCCCCTTGGCGAGCATCTCCAGGTCACCCGGCGAGATGCTGCTGCCGCCGCTGATCAGGCTCGCGATACGCGGCTGACTGGACTCGATGATCCTGGCGGCCTCTGCCTGGGTCGAGCCCGCCGTCTTGATCATGTGTTCGATCTCGCGGCCCAGGAGGAGCTTCTTACCGGTCTTCACCGTGGCGGCCATGCGCGGACCTCTCCGTCGACGGAAGTAGCGGGCGGCGGCCCTTCGGATCGGTCGATGCCTCCCTTCATGCCAGAGGGTATCGCCCGATCCCACTCGAATGGACGGCCGCCACTTGCTTGATTATCAAGCTTCCAGCCATCAGACTGGCTATCACTCAGTTAGCGGTATGGCAGGTAGAAGGTAACAAGGCTAGCGTATGCAGGGTTCGAGTATGGCCAAGGCGGAAGGCAAGCCGCCTACTGCTTTGACCAGGCACTTTGCCCCCTGCGTGCGCCACACAGAGATCCACGGCGACCCTGCGGGGCGACGTGCTGAGGGGTTGATCGGAATGTGGACACAGGCGATGTGGACCACCGTCTGGGTGGTCTTGCTCGCGATCGGCGTCCCCGCTGCGGCGGGCGGCGGGCTATGGGCGCTCAAGCGCCACGACAAGCGGCGGCTTGCGCGCGCGGCCGAGACGGCGACCCGCAACGGGCACGTCACCGTCGCCGAGCTTCAGCGCCGGGAGATCCTTCGGCAAATCGACGCGGCGAATCGCGCCGAGACCGTGCGCCTCTCGCAACGAGACGCCGCACGGCGCGAGCGAGAGGCATACGCCCTAGCGGCGGAGTACACGCAGCCCCTCCCGGGGGTCAGGCCGGCCCCCGGCGCGGAGGTTCCGCATCAGCGTCCCGCCGTCAGGTCTCGTCCCTATATCGAGCAGCGCGCCGCCGTGGGCAGAGGTGGCGAGCGATGAGCACGTTCGTCTTCGGCCCTCGCGAGCACGGGCCGCTATGCCGTCAGCGGGCCGGTAGGCCGCCAGTCCTCTGCGGGTGCCGCACGCACCCCGTCGTGTCGCCCCCCGAAGGCGAGCGCGTCTCCGCAGACATCCCACACACGCGCGTCATCCGCGCCTTCCTCGACCTTCTCCACCCGATCGACAGGAACGCAGCATGAACCCCGAGCCCTGGCCGAAGTGGCTCACGTCGGAGCAGAAGGCGCGCCTGGTGGGCCTCGCCATCCAGTTCACGTGGCTCGTCACGCAGGAGCCGACCGAGATCAGCAGGTCGGTGTGGGGCCTCTGGGCTCCCGCCGAGGGCCCCGAGATCAACGTTGCCCTCCGGGCGGACGAGCCTTCGTTCGTCGGGATCTACCGATGCGGGGAAGGCTTCTGGGCTGCGGGCGTACCCGCCTTCGCCACGGCCCAGGAGTCGTTCACGGGCACGTTCGACGACGTCCTCACCCGGGCGGTCGAGTGGCGCACTGAGCGGACGGCGAAGAGATGACCCGACTGCCTCGCCGGACCCGCCCTGATCGCCGCCTGAGGCTCGTTTCGAGCAACGAGCCAGCCGCAAGCCCGGACCTCGACAGGAACGGCATCTCCATCACGTTCGGCGGCCAGATGGCCGTGGACCTGTTTCGCCACTTCCTTGGCGCGAACGGAGCCCATGCCGACGCGTCGGACGTCGCCAGGGCCGTCGCGTTCACCATCAGCGGCTTGGAGGAGAGCGCGAGTGGCCCCCTGGACGTGCTCTACGCCAGGTCGGGAATCCCGGGCTACCCGGCGATCACGGTCGGCCTGGCGGAGCCGCCGGAGGTGCCGGAGGAGCCGGAACCTCCCCCGCCTCGGTGCGGCTGAGCGCGCGTCCTCCAAACCCCCTCCGCGCTCGCCGGCACCTCCATGCCTGTCCCGGTCCGGCACACCCCAGGCCCCCGGGCCGGGACAGGCCCCAATCCCCGGCTCCGCCCCTCCTCCCTCGGGGCGGGGCCGGGCCGCAGCCACACGACAGGACGGAACCCATGCCCACTCCCATCTACCGAGAGACAGACGCGGTCGAATGCGCGCAAGCCCTCCTCGCCGGCCGGGCCGCCCTGTGCCCATGGGAGTGGCTGGGTGACGACTTCTCGCCGCAGGACTGGGCGAACATGATGACGAACTTCGCCCTGCTGCTGGGCTTCCGCATCGGCATCAAGCACATCAAGCCGTACCGCATGACCCTCGCCATCAACGCGATGAGCCCGCCGCCCGAACCAGAAATCGGCCTGGCTCTTGCGGAGTTCGAGAACTACCGAGACCACGATGACCGGCCGCCGTCGAGGCAGGCGCTGTTGCTCAACGCCCAGCACGTCCCTCGGCTCGTAACCGCGCGGCGAGTCCCCAGGCTGGCGCTCTAAGTCACGCGGACGAGCGCCATAGGCGCGAGCCTCGGGCGAGCGACATCGTCCGAGGCTCGCGCGCAACATCCCGTCCCCCACCGAATCAAGAAGGTAGAGGCATGTCTGTCAGACGTTGGAAAATGTTGTGCTGCATAGCTTCCCTGGCCGCACTCGGCCTCAGTGGATGCTCCGCCCTCGGGGGCTCCAGCGACGAGCCGGCCAAGCCCGGCGCGGGCGGGCTGGAGAAGACCTCCTTGAAGGTCGCTATCCAGCCATCCGTGGATGCCGCGCCGTACTGGCTGGCGCAAGAGGGCGAGTACTTCAAGCGCGAGGGCCTCGAAGTGCAGACCACCCTCGCCGAGAACCCGGCCGCCTCCCTGCAAAAGCTGGTGTCCGGAGAGGCTGATCTGGCGGAGCTGACGTACCCGACGTTCTTCGTTGCCGCGAAGAAAGGGGAGGACATCCGGCTCGTGGCCGATGGCACGGCGGCGACCCCCAAGAGCAACGTGTTGGTCACCGTCCCGACCTCGCCGGTGAAGTCGGTCAACGATCTGCCGGGCAAGCGGATCGCCATCACCTCGAAGAACTCGACGTCCGAACTGCTGACCCGATCCGTGATGAAGGATCACGGGCTCGACCCCAGCACCGTCAAATGGGTCTACCTACCACTGCCCAACATGGCGCAAGCGCTGAAGGACAACCAGGTCGATGCCGCCTACCAGCCGGAGCCGTTCGCCAGCGCGGCGGCTCGGACGGTCGGCGCTACGCCATTCATCGACGTGGCCGGCCCCAGTTCGAGCACCCAGGACTTCCCGATCCTCGGCTACGACGCGAAGCGGGAGTGGACCGAGAAGTACCCCAACACCATGGCCGCGTTCCAGCGCGCCATGCTGAAGGCCACGCGCGACGCCAACGCCGCCCGCTCGAACTGGGAGCCATTGGTGATCAAGAACGCCAAGGCAGAGGACCAGGACGTGAAGCTCATGACCCCGCCGGGCTTCAGGTCGACCCTCGACGCGCGACGCATCAGGCGCGTGGTCGACCTCATGAGCCAGCTCGGCGTCATCACCGGCGACCTCAACGTCGATGGCCTGATCGTGAAGCAGGTCTCCCCCTAGCGGTGGAACCGTCGTCGCTTCGCGACTCGAATTTGTAGCTATATGACATCAGGCCGGGGTCTTTCTCCCCATGAGGCAATGTCCCTGCGTCTAGCGCTCGGCATATCAACCTGGAGCGAGCGAAGAGGAAACATAGTCATATAGCGAAAACTCCGGGGAGCGTGCAAGCCCGGAGCGATGCCCCGTAGTGTAATTGGATCGCACGGCAGGTCCCCGACGCCTGTCAGTCTGGGTTCGAGTCCCGGCGGGGCAGCGAACATTTATCAAGGTCCACTCGCATTTAGGGCTAATGTACGGAAATAAATCGAAGGGGAGGACATGCGACGGCCAAATACGCCGTTCAGGCTTCGTGTTGTGACCGCCAACCTGAAGAGGGCGGGCTACGACTACAAGACCCGACGACACAGTCACGATCTGCTCGCCCAGATGCTGTCCACTTTGGAGGAAGCACCGCACGTGCTGTGCCTCTCCGAGTGCTCGTTCTACGACACGCGCGAGTATCTGTCAGCGCCGCTCTTCGAGGCAATGGACGTCCTGGACTCCCTGTGGGGCACCACCGAGGACGCGGATGGCCGCCAGTTCTCGACCGCTCAGTACACGCCGTTTCTCTCCAAGGTGGCGGGCTCGGTCAACGCGCCGGGCCTGTTCGTCGATCGGCGCTATGTCCGGCCGGTCTCGTGGTACCCGCACGACTGGCGCACGGTGCTCTCCAACTCGCTCGTCGCGAGCGTCAACGGCCACGACCTCCTGTTCAAGTGCGTGCACTGGAGCGGGTCGAAGGGGCCGACCGGCTTCGACGAGCAGGCCGCGTTGGACGCCCAGTTGGCGCCGTACCGGGCGATCCTGGCCGGAGACTTCAACACCACCACCTCAGACCCCCGAGAGCACATCCCCGACGACTGGGGCAAGCTATGCGACGACCAGGGGAACCCGCACAAGAAGTGGCAGAAAGGTTACCTGGGCGAGGACGGCGTCTGGCGCGTCTACACGAAGGCGCTGGACGGATTCTTCGCACACGGCTGGAAGGACGCGGGGGCGCAGGCGGACGACTTCACAACCACCGTCTACCCGGCGATCGACGGCGGGTCGGGCCTGCGGATCGACCGCATCGTCTACAGCAACACTGCACCCATCACCCTCGTCCCGGGAAGCTACAAAGTCCATGCGCACGAGCGCGGCGCCCGGGTGTCCGACCACATGATGGTGGAGGCACACTTCGACGTCGCCCCGGCTGGAGGTGCCGCGTGATCACGCTCGGGTCGGCCAACCTCTGGAACTACGACGGCAACAACGACGAGCTGACTGCCCTGCTGGCCAGGCAGAACGCGCACGTCCTGATGGTGCAGGAACTCGTCTCCTCCCCTCGCGGCGTGGATCTCGACGAGCCGGCGGAGCGGCGACGCGCCGCCGCCCGCGTGCTGCGCAAGCTCGCCGACGACCTGAACATGAACTGCCTGGATACCGTCGAGGCAGTCGGGACAAGCCTCACGCGACACCACACCGGACTGTTGTGGCACAACGACCTCCACGCGATTCCGGGCAGCCTCATGCGCTACGACAGCCACATCTACCGCAACTCCCACGGCATGGTGACCATCGTTCTCGACGTGGGCGGCAAGAAACTCCGCGTCGCCTCAGCGCACCTCAGTCCGACCGACCCGGGCATGTCGGCCGGCTACCTCGACGCCGGGCTGATCCATCGTGCCCTCCATCGGGAGGACGGCATTCCGGGTCTCGTGGGCGGTGACTGGCAGGGCATCGGTTCCGACGTCAAGCACGACCCGCACCCCTACCTTGGGGTGGAGTGGAATCCCGCCATTGCCTACCACTACGACAACAACGGCCGTGTCGACCGAGACGCCGCCTACCGCCTTGAGCAGAACTTCCGCTTCAAGGACTGCCAGATCTTCACCGGTACGCGATGGGCACAGACCACCGGGCACCACCGCACGGATCGGCAGCCGCCGCGCCGGATCGATCGCATCTACGCCACGCATGACTTTCCTGACGATGCCCTCGTGGCGCTCCGGACACTAAGCCCCGCCGAAGTCGGCCAGTGCTCGGACCACTGCCCTGTCCTCGTCGACATCGACGAGACGGAGCTGTGAACGGAATGTCGGCTACGCGGAAGCCATTGCCTCCCAACCCTGGCCCCCTGATCGCCAGACTGTACGCCCAGAAAGGGTTGACATACCGGCAGATCGTGGACAGGTACCGGGTCAGCCACAGAACGATTCATCGGCTGCTACGGGAACAAGGCGTAACGAGCCGAGCGAACTACCCGACCCCGCGCGAGCAGGCTGGAGACGCCGCCAGCGAGCAGACGGGCGCCGCTTCGTCCCGGGAAGAGGTGGTGCGCTGATGGCAGGTGAACGACTGCGGCTGTGCGGTCACGTTTGGTTCTTCGTGGGCCTCGCCGCGCTCGTCTGCGGCCTGGCGTGGCTTGTCGCATCCCTCGTGCGCGAGGTCCGAAACGGAGTCGCGTAAGAGGATGAGCGCGTGGGCCGATATGAAGGCAAACCTCGAAGCTTCGGCTGCCGTCTATGACACGCTCGCCGGCAACCTGGAGACCCTCCACAGCCAGGCGGAGGGCGGGCAACTCCTCTGGTCGAGGATCACTCCAACTGCCAGCAACGTGAAGGAAGTCAGCGAGGCGGCGGGTTGGGTCCTGGAAACGAACGAGGCGATCATGACCGTTGCCAGAGGTTGCAAGCAGACGGCAGCGGCGATCCGAGCCGCGTCGGCGAGCTACCCGTAAACGCGGAAAAGGCCCCCGCCGCTCAACCCGGGTGACGACGACACCGGGGAGCGGCGGGGGCCTCTTGGTGGACCGGCGGAAGGGATGCGCCGGTCCGTCTCAATAGGTAGGCGGCGGAGGGTTGGGCCAGGGTGACGCTCAGCGGGATTGACCCCGTGCTCAGGAGGAGCAGCCAGCAAGTGAAGCGCTGGCTCGCCTATGGACTTCCCTGCGGTGTATGCGGCTACCCCGTGCACTCCTGGGCACTCGGTATGCCGACCAGCCCTTTGGACTGCCGGTGCACACGCCTCACACGCCACTGGGAGACGGTGAAGGAGGTGATCGAGATGACGATCGGGCCGAAGAAGGATGGCGAGATCATCGGCGACCTAGGCGACGACTGGGTCACGACGCAAGGCGGATAGGGCAGCCCGCGCCCGGAGAGGGCCCGCCAGCGCCGCTCAGGCGGCCGCTGGCGGGTTTTCTGCTGTGTTCCGGACCGCGTACACCAGGATGGCCCCCGCGAACGCCGTGAGGAGCTGCCACCAGTTCGTGTCCGAGGTGCCTTCCGCGCCGACGAGGTTCACCACGGCGGTCAGGCCGGTCATGATCACGGCCAGGACGAACTTCGTCACGCGCGCGCCGGGGACGTTCGGCGCGGTGAACACGCTGGCGGCCGTGGCCACGGCGATCAGGATGTTCACCCACTCTAGGACGCTGATGGTCTGGTCGCCGGTGAGCGCGGCGAGCACGGCGGAGGCCGCGGCTGCCAGGACGGCGGCGGCGGCCTTCGCGTACGTCACTTCTTGCTCCCGTAGATCATCAGCGACGAAGACGGGCCCTGGCACAGGTAGTCGAAGGAAATGCTGTCGCACCCCTCGGGGACCTTCCACTGGTAGGGCTGGTCCTTGGTGATCTTGTCCATGTGGATGGGAGCCTGGAACTTGTTGAAGTAGAGGTTGAGGTCGGTGATGTCGTGATAGCCGGCCGACAGCTCGAACCAGGTCCCACCCATGATGACGGCGCTGTCCACCGAGGTCTGGATGGCGCGGTGATGGAACTGCCGGTCGTTGCTCGCCGGGTACTCGTGATCGATGAAGTGGCCGGCCATTTCTTCCTCCTGTGGCGAAGACGACGGGGTGGGCGACGAGGTGGTCAGGGTTGCGAGGACCGCAGCGCACTTGGCTTCCGACGCGACGATCTCGAAGTGCATGGGGTCGGTGCGGCCGGTGTAGTCGCCGCCCCAGCGCACGCATCCCTTGGTGGCGTTGACGATGGCGCGGATCGTGGCGACCTGCGCGACGCTGAACGTCGCCAGCGCGGCGGTTCCGAGCGGGTGCCGCGTGGCGTTCAGGTCGATGGCCGTGCCGCTGGCATGGTTGCTCGTCTGGGTGCCACCCCGGATGGCTCGCTCCGCGTATCCCCAGTCATCGAGCTGGCCGGGGTCGATGTCCTCGACGCGGGCATCGAACTGGCTGGCGACCCACAGGAGCAGGTCGCCGGCGGGACCGTTGCGGACGCGCACCTTTCGGGAAGTTCCGGGGATCTGGCGGCTGCTGGTGAGGTTGATGTTGTTGGCTGTGTAGCCGTTTTGTGAGACTGCCATGGATCACTTCCCGATCTTCGAGCAGTCGCGGTCCGCGTAGGCGGACTGCATGTACGTGCGGAACTCGGCGATCTGCTGCTGTCGTTCTGGCGTCTGGTTTTGCGGGGTCTTCTCGACCGTGTCCAGGACGTAGTTCCAGAGGTTTCGACTGGCCTGCCGGGTCTGGTTGCTGGCGGTGCACGTGTCGATCTGGTTTTGTCGGTTCGCATCCGCCAGCGCGCCGGCGTTGTTTGCCGTGACAGCGGCGATGATCACGCCGATGGTCAGGAGCACGTCGAGGGCGAGCGAGATGGCGAGTCCGATGATGAGGTGGCGGTTGCGACGGCCGTAGGTGCGGAGGCCGCCGATCTCTTGCCTGAGATCCACAACGGACTCTTGGAGGCTGATGGCGGCGGCGATGGCGCGATTCTGTGGGTCAGTCATCCTTGATCCCGTAGGCACTCTTGAGCATCTGACTTAGCTGCTGCACGACCACGTCCAGTTCCTCGACGATCAGGTCCGCCCGCGCGGTCAGCCGGGCTACTTCGGCGTCGTAGGAGGCGGGACGGCTTGGCGCGACGTCTTCCTTGGCCACGCGCTTCCTCCACCTCATTGGGGTTCAACTCCTAGGACGCGGAGGCGGTCAGCCATTTCCTCCATGACCTGGTGTAGTTCGTCGAGCAGTTCGGCCGCCTTCGACGTGAGGGCCTCCACTTCCTCGGCCTGGTACTCACGAGGTCCGCTTGCGGCGTCGCGGTTCCTTGGGGTCACTGGAAACCTCGCTGACTCGGATCAGCTCCTGAAGGATCGGGATCATCTGTTGGAGCGCCTGGATCTGTTGCAACACAGGCATTAGCGCTCGTGTGGTGTTAATGAAGTCGCCGACGACCGGTAGGAGTCGTTCTTGAAGGACTTGCGCCATCGCGTCGCGTTGCGCGTCGGACTTCTCGCGTTCCTTGATGGCTCTGTCACGTTCTTCGACGAGCTTGTCCACGGAGGGCTTCGCCCAGATCCAACCGGTCATGACTCCGAGGAAAACCAGGCCCAGGACGCCGAAGTTGATCCACGTCGTGACGTCGGTGAGGGTGCCGCCTTCGGCGGCGAGCACGGTCATCGCGAGGAGATGAACTGAACCGTCATCTCGGTGGGGATCGCGAAACTGGTCGCCTGGAGCGTTCCACCGGCCGCCGAGCAGTAGTTCGACCAGTACAGCTTGTCCCCGGCGTTCATGAAGACCCGCGCGCGGAACGCTGTCTGCACACAGCCTTCCGACGTGCCGGAGGAGATCACGAGATCCGAGGCGAGCGCGTTGGCCACGTTTGCGGCGTTCAAGGTGACCTTGCTGGCGGCGACGGCGCCGGACGCGAGGCCGGTGGTTGTGCTGTGGTAGCTCAGCATGTAATAGCCCGCGAGGCCGACCGTGATGTAGCTCGGCGCGGCGGAGGTGAACCAGCCGAATTGGTCCTCGCGGACGTTCCAACTTCCGGGCGCGAAGCTGTCGCCAGCGCCGATGCCGATGGCGGCGTTGAGGACCACTCGGCAGGTTGGGAAGGCGGGTCCGCGCCGGCTGAGTTCGGCGACCTGGCGGCGCAGGTCGTTGAGCTGGTCGAGCAGCGATCCTGTTCCTGGCGGCTGGGTCATCAGTTCACCGCCAATGTCTCCTGGAGTTCGAGCGCCACCGTGCTTTCCGTGTCACTGCTGAAGCCGAGAATCCGGCGGCGGTACTGGCCGTCCTTGATCCATGGGTGGCCGCTGACACCGAAGATCGGAGCGTCGCCGAGTGACCAGCCGGAGAGCTTCGGTGACACGAGCACGCCGTTGCTGGCCAGGCCGTCCACACGAACGCTGCACTTCCACGTCTCCGTGGGCGCGCTGAACTTCGCGAGGTCTGCCGTCGCGTAGGCGTCCAACGTGGCCTTGACGACCACTGAGGTGTGGTCGTTGTCTACGTAGTCCGTGGGTGGGTAGCCGGCGGTGATGAGGGCGTCGTTGGAGGCGTAGCCGGCGAGCATGGTCCGCTCCGTGCCGCTGCCCTTGACCCATGCCTTCGTGCACGGCGAGGCGGAGCCGTTGACGTCCACGTCGATCTGGCCGAGCGCCCCGCCGTAGTCCCACACTCCCGTGGAGTTCAGGTTGCCCAGCTTCGGACTACCGACCATCAGTTCCCAGCGGATCTGATTGCCTGCCGACGTGATGTAGGGGCGGAAGTCGATCTCCGGCCCGCTGTCCACCTTCGATAGTTCGTCGAGGCGATCCCAGACGTTGGCGAGGTCGTAGCCGAAGTAGGTCCGGGTGTTGGTGCCCACTTCGGTAAAAGGGACGTCGATGGGCAGCCCGTAGCCGGTCTGTGTGAGGTTCGCGTTCACGATCTCGCGCGCGATGCCGCGAAGCGTGAAGTTGTTCAACGTGAGGTCGTTGTTGACGTGGACGATGTTGCTCGCGGTGCCGGTCGGGTTGCGCAGGACCCGGCGGTCGAACAGGCCCTGAATGCCGGTGCCGGAGACCGCCAAGTTCCGCGTGTTCTCATCGAACTGGTATGTGAAGGTCGGGCCGGCCTGCGTCACGTAGTCGTCGCACAGCACGATCCACGAGTAGCGGCCGGCGGCGACGTACGTGTGGAAGTCCACGGCGGCGTTGGCCGAGTCCTCGGGCATGACGTTGACCGTCCACGTGCCCTTGTCGGTGATCTTGCGCGAGAACGAAGGGGTGTCGCGCGGCGTCGCGTCGGCGAGGATGATGCCGGTGACCGTGTCGGCGATCAGGACGCGCCACGTGGCCATCTACACCGCCGGCGGCTGGTCGGTGGTCGGGAAGACGAGGCAGCTGATGGCGTTGTGGCCGATGTCGTTGCCGCTGTACCCGAACCCGCTGTACTGGGTGTCCGAGATCCGCATCCCGCAGGACAGCACGATGTCCGTGGTTGCCGTGAACGGTCCATAGTGGAATGGCGCGATGTTCGGGACATGGTCGGTGTCCGTCGTGGCTCCGAAGCTGTGGAAGCGCGTCCAGTTGATGTCATTTCCGTTGAGGGAGCCGACGTTGATCCGGAGGTCCGCAGCACTCTTCGCGGAGAGCGTGATCTTCGCCCGCGCGGTGGGGTACACGAAGAACGGCACGCCTGGGTACGGGATGGTGACGCGGCAGATCTCGCGCGCGACGCCGAATCCGGAGACGAACGTGAAGCCGCCCGCCGGTGCGGATGCGTAGTAGCGCAGGCAGTTCATGACACCGCGCCAGCCCTGCTGGACTCCGTAGTAGACCTGGTGCTGGAACCCGGGGGCATGGACCCAGCGCTGGTCCCCGGGGTACGACCCGGCTTCGGTGAAGGCCGCGCTGGTGGTCTTCGCGTCGTCGGCGTAGAGCGCGCGCATTCCACCCCGAGCAACGAGCCCCGGCCCGCGAAGGTCTTGGATGTTCGCCGCTGTCAGGGAATTGGCGGTCTTGTTGACCGTCACGGCGGCCAGTGGGGTCCACCCGTTGGCCGGCGTCGGGGTCGGGACGGTCGGGGTCCCGGAGGAGTAGTCCCCCTGCCACACCTCGACCGTGAACTTCCGCGTCCCGGACGGGCTGGCGATGGAGGTGTTGAGGTCGTCGTACACGCGCGCGACGATTAGATCGATGCGGTTCTGCGTCGAGCTGGCTGCCGCGAGCGTGAGCGTCTTCTGAGAGTCGAGCGCGCACATATACGCGCCCTGGCCCGGCGAGTTGATGACGCAGTTGCCCATCTCGACGGTGACGTTGAGCGTGTTGGCGACTGGGGCGACGCGCATGGCCATGTGCGTCGGGGTGCCGGTCGCGCCGATGTCGCCGGAGGCCATGACGCCCGACCGGTAGTCGATGTAGGACAGGTTGGGTCGCGGCATGAGCACGCTGTCCAGAGCCAGCCGTGCGTCTGCCAGTCCGACGCGGGACTGAACGGCCCAGGGGTCGTACGCGCTCTGGACCACCGCTCCCTGGGAGACCATGAATTACGCTCCTGCCGTGGGAAAGTTGTCGGTTACCGGCCGGAACTGGCTCGCGCGAAGGACTTCGTCGGTCATCGGGTTGACGCCGTTGTAGAGCCAGTCCCCAAAGTTGAGCTGGTAGTAGCCGAACCATCGGATCGTCTGGCCGTCGAGGCGCGCGTCCGTTCCGCCACCGAAGGCGTAGTTGATGCGGTCGATGAACCACTGCGCCTGAGCGACGTCGGTGTACTGGACGCAGTCGTGCGTATCGACGACCTGGTAGTAGGACGGCGGATCGGGTTCGTTGGAGTAGACACCCACGGTGAAGTTCCCTTCTTGGTTGAGTTTTGGACTAGAACCAATAGGCGCGGTACGTCGCGGTGGCGTACCCGCCCGTCGTTGTGGCACCCGAGTGCGCGAGCCCGACGGTCAACGTCCCGGAAGTCGACCCGTTGGCCGGTGGGATGTTGAACGCCTCGAAGTTGGCCGGGTACAACAGCTCTCGCCGCGACGTGGCTCCGTTGAGGACCACCGATGGCGCTGCCGTGTCGATCGCAAGGAAGTCGCTTGCGGTCAGCGTTCCGTTGTAGCGCATGGAATAGCCAGTGCTCGTCGTGAGCACCGGGTTGGTCAGCGGTCCGTAGAGCGTGTAGACCGGCGAGGCCGGAGCGGTTCCGGGGTTCGTGAGCGTCATGAAGCCGGACCCGTTGAAGGTGCCGAACGCCAGCCCTGATGTCGCTGTCGGCAGGCCGAAGTACAAGCCCGGGTTGCTGTCGGGCGCGACGACCTGACTGAAGTCCAGCCCATCTCCGGAGTCCTGGGGCAGGCCCACGGTCTGGGTCTGGAGTTCCGGGGAGTATTTGCGCGGGTCAGGGGCGACGAGCTGAACAGAGAACTCGATGCCCGGTTCGGAGACGATGTCCAGCGGGGTGCAGAGGATGGCGTCGTCGAGGTACACGTCCAGGCACAGCACGCCGATTTCGCTGTAGCACGTGAGTTTGCCGGGCGTGCGCGGGTCCGACAGCAGGCCGAGAACGTAGCTCTCGGCCTGCCGTAGGACTTCGTAGTTGGAGTGGTAGCACCGCCCGGTGAGGGTGACGATGCGCTCCTTTTTCCAGCCGGGCGAGCGGAACATCCCGTGCTTGTTCAGGCGTGGGGACAGCGTTGCGTTCGTTGCCGGGCTGCCCCAGAAGCCTTCCTCCTTGGTGAGAATCCATTGCACGCCAGCGGTGTCGCGGACGTTGTAGGAGTGGTGGAAGGTGATGTTCTCCAGCGTCCACACTTGACCGCCGAGCATTCCGCCTCCTAGAGCCGTGCCCCGATGGACAGGTGTCGATCGATGACGTGGGCGATGTGCTCGGGGCTGGCGTCGGTGCGGGCGTTGACGGTGACGTTGCGTCCGCCGCCGCTGCCGCGCTGGAGGCCGGCCATGGAGGTGAGGGCGTTCCACTGGTCTTGCGTGAGGATGGCTTCCGGCTTGCCGGTGTGGTTGGCGACCGACGTGTAGCCGGGCGGGAGCCATCCGCCGTCGTCGTACCAATGTGGGCTGCGGGAGAGCCACTTGGCGTACGCGGCGGAGGGGCTGCCGTAGTCGGGCCGGTTTTTGATGTACCCGAGCCCCCAGAGGATCTGGGTCGCCGGGTTGGTTCGCCAGTCCGGCCCCTGGGAGGCCATCTTCTCGCCCGGGAGTGCCTGCGGGATGCCGTATGCGCCGCTGGACTTGTTGGCGATGCGGTAGTTCCACCCGGATTCCCCGGTCCACAGGGCGTCCAGGGCGGGGAACTGGTCCTGGCCCCACCCGAACCGCGCGAGCGCCGTGCGCGCGAAGCTCTTGGCCGCCTGGACCTCCGGGCCGCCACCGACGCTGTTGATCGACAGGTTGTCGACGGCGATCTTCTGGAGTGCGTTGCTGGCGTAGCCCGATTCGCCGGCCCCCGTGCTCGCGGCGATGTTGCCCGGGTACTTGTTCCGCAGAGCCGTGATCATCGCCGCCGTGTCGGTGAAGGCCGACGCGACGAGTTGAGCCGGGTCGAAGTTCGCGCCACCGCCGGAGACGAACTTGCCGCCGACGACGGGAAGCGATGACTGGACCCGGAACTGAGGGTCGTCTGCGCCGTGGGCGTCGCCGCCGAAGCGAACGTGATTGCCGGTGCTCTCGGCGTTAACGCCGCCGAGAGTTCCGGCCGTGTGCACCGCGCTGGCGCCGAGCGCCCACGCGGAGCTGAGCCCGCGCACGAAGCCCGGCCACGGCTCGGACGCCGCGACGCCCAGTCGCACGTACGGGTTCTGCCTGCCCATGAGCACGTTCGTGATCGCGCTGGCGAGTCCCGAGCAGTCGTAGCCGGTCGGGCCGACGCCACCCCAGATGTAGGGCTTGCCGCGTTGCGCGGCGGCGAACGCCTGTGCGCGGGCCACGGCTGCGTTGAGCTGAGAGCCGGTGTCGGCCACCAGGCCGCCGCTGGCGTAGCCGGCTGCCTGGAGAGCCTCGGCCTGCCCCGACCGCAGGGCTTCGAGGAACGGGAAGATTCGCTTGGTCAGGGCGGCCGGGATCACATACTCCCCGTTGGACAGCCGCGTCAGGATGGAGTCCGAAGTCCCCGTGCCCGGCCCGCGCACCGGTCCGCCTTCGGCGAAGTTGATCGGCAGCGGGTTGAGGTGGTGGTTGAGGGAGAAACTGCTGTCCAGGTAGTTCCAGGCGTTGACGAGGCCGGCGTTGATCGGGCCCGCGATGGTGTCGGCCACTGGTCCGCGCGTGTAGCCCCGGATCGCCGACCAGGTGGTGTTGACCCACCCGGAGGTGTTCTGGAACGCCTGGCCGGTGACCTGGAGTGCGGTGCGCAGGTTCGCCAGGTAGGTGCTGATCTGGCTAACGGCGTTAGCGGTGGCGCTGGTCATGCCCGCCGTCGAGCTGGCGACGACGGACGCGGTGGCGTTGAATCCCGCCTGGGTCGGCGGGAGCCGGGCCATGAGCGTGTCCAACGCCGGGTTGACCGCGCCGTTGACCTGCGTGACCAGCGGCACGAGGCCGGCCGTGGTGAACGAGCTGGTGGCCGCCTGGAGCGCGGCGAGGGCGGCGGCGAGGGCCTCGGCCGCGTCCGTGCTGCCGCCCATGGCGGCTGTGAGCGCCACGAGCTGGTCCCCGGTGGGCGCTGCCGCCGGCGACGCCGCTCCGCCCGCCTGCGCGGCTCCTGGAGCCCCGGAGGGGGTGGCGACCGCGCCGGCCGCGAACCGCATGACGCCCCCGAGGGCCATCTGAGCGATCGGGGCCAGGAGGAAGCCCATCCGGCGGGCGGTCTCGCGGAGGATGTCCACCGAGCGGGGGCTGTCGTTCACGGGGATGAACGCCTCATCGCCCTGAGCCCGGTCGCCCACGACGCGCCAGGTGTTGGCGGGCACCATGCGCGCGACGTTTGCGGACATCCGGGTGAGCTTCTGTCGGAAGCCGCCGGCGGCGTAGAACTCGAACAGGTTGCCCAGGGCGCTGCCGCTGTCGCCGAGCGGGAGCGGCGGCGAGTCAGCCGGTCGCGTCCTCGGCGTGACGGTGAGGTTGAGGTGCGAGAGGAACTCCTGCGCCCACTTTCCGTACTCCGTCAGCTTGTCCATGGCTGGCTGGGTGTTCGCGTCGAGCGTCGCCCAGCCCTTGGTGTGGTCGGCGGCGTCCTTCCAGACCTTGACCTTGCCGTCCGCCGGGTCGGTGAAGGCGTCCAGGTTCGTGAGGCCGGTCTGTCCGTTGGCGAACGTCTGCCAGATCTGGACCTTGCCCGTGGCCGGGTCGATCTTCGCGTCGAGCTTGGCTTCCCCGATGGTGCCGTCCGCCTCGCGCTGCCAGAACTTCGTCTCGCCGGTCGCGGGGTCGGTGTCTGCGAACAGCGTCACACTGGCCGTCTGGCCGTTGCCGTACGCGACGACTGCATCGATCTTCGTGCGGGCTCGCTTGGGGTCCGCGTCGATGTTGATCTCTGTGCCATCGGGGAGCTTGACGATCGCCTTGCCGAAGTCGTCGATCGTCGTGATGAAGCCGGCGGCCTTCGCCTGGGTGAGGTCCATCCCCTTGATGGAGTCCTTGATGGCGTCGGGCAAAGGGCCCTTGTAGGTCTTGACCAGGTCGGCAAGGGCCTTGTTCCGCGCCTCGGTGGCCTTCGCCTCGCGCTCGGCCGACGGGAGCGAGCTGTTGCGGGCCTCGGCCTCGCGCTGGGCAGCGTCCAAAAGGGACAGGATGGCGTGCTCTTCGGACCGCTTCGCGTCCGCCAGGCGGTCCGCTGCGTCCTCTGCTGCCTTCGCGTCCTTTCCGCCGGCGACCTTGTTGTACTCCTCCTGGGCCGTGACGATGTTCTTCTGCGCCTCGTGAAGATCCGCCTGGGCGTCCCGGAGGGACAAGCTGGCTTCCGCCAACTGCTTGGTGACGTCGCGCTGCTTCTGCTGCGCCTCCCAAAGCTCAATGGTGGTCGTCGTGACCTTGCTCGCGGCGGCTTCCAAGAGCAGGTAGGAATCGTGCGCGTCCCGGTTCTTTTTGATCTGCTCCCCAACGGCACCAACGCCGTTCAAGATCGCGTTGACCTGGTCCGTCTGCTTGTCCGTCAGGCCGGCGATCACGGTGCCGTAGTCGTCGAACGTGGCCGTCGCGCTGAGCACGTCGTTGTGCAGCTCGTCGTAGTTCTTGCCCGTGTTCAGGGCTTCGCGGCCGACGCCGACGAGCGCGTCCGTCTGCTCGCGCGTCAGCCCGGCGCTTTCGCCGATGGAACGCAGGGCCTTGTCCGACGCCTCCGTCACCTGGTTGAGGGCGGTCGCGTTGCCATTGGCGGCAGCCGCATACACCTCGAAGGACGACCCCGCCGCACGCGCGTTCTGTGCGGCGTTCTTGTCGGCGAGGGCCTTGTTGTTGGTGTCGATGATGGAGTTGTCGAGTGCGCCGCCGGACTGCTTGTACGCCTCTGTAAGGGAATCGACGTCCTTCTTGTAGTCCGCGGCCTTCTGCGCGGCCTCCTGCTGCTTGTTGATGAAGTACGTCAGGAGGAGGGTTGCGCCCGTAACCGCGAGCCCCCAGGGGCCACCGAAGACGCCGGCGATGCCGGAAACGGCGCTACCAAGACCCTTGGTGATCGCGTTGGCGGCTCCGCCCGCCGCGCCGGAGATCCGGACGAGCCCGCCTTCGAAGGCGTCGGCCGCCCGCGACACGCCGCCGACGATGGCGTCATGCGTCGTGCTAACGGCGTTAGACAGTCCCGACTTGATCCGCGCGCCAAGCCCATCGGTGGCACTGGCAACGGTCGAAGCCGCTGAGGCGAAGCCGTCCTTGACTCGCGTTCCGAGACCCGTGGCCGTCTCGCCGGCGGTCGTGAGGACTGTGGACAGTCGCGTGCGGACTGTCTCGCCCATCCGCTCTGCTGCCTGGATGCCGGTGGCCATCCCGGTGGCCAAGTGGTCCATGCCACTGCGCAGTACCTCGCTCGGGTTTCGTGCGGCTTCGATCCCGTTGGCGAGCTTGACCCCGAAGGCGTTGCCGGCCCGGACTGCCGCCGCGCCGATGTCGTCCAGCTTTCCAGACAGGGCAATCGAGCCGGAGGCGAAGGACTGGGCGAGCTTGCCGGGGGCTTCCCCGAGCTTCGTCGCGAGCGAGCTGGCGGCCGAAGTCGCGGCGCTGGTGACGTTCGAGGCCATCGTCTGGGCGGCGCTGGAGACCTTCGTGGCGAGAGCCGTGCCGGCGCGGGCCGCCGCCGCGCCGATGTCGTCCACCTTCTCCGCGAGGCCGATCGCGCCTCGGGCGAGCGACTGACCGATTCCCGCTCCGGCTGCGGGGCGCGTGCCCTGTGCCTGAGCCTGGGTGGTCATGTAGTCGCGCGTCGCGCGCGCGCCGTCGCGGTACGCGTCGGCGAGGCTCTTGACCGCGCCACGCAGCCGGCCGACCGGGTGGACGGCTGCGTCGGCGAGACCGCTCCATCGGCCGGTCCCGTCGGCGGCTCCCTCGAAGCGGTCCCTGAGGCCCTTCAGGTTGATGCCGAGCGTCTTGTAGCCCTCGATGCCGGACTTCACGGCGCCGAAGGCTCCGTTGACCGCGCGGCCGAACAGCAGGAGCGCTGTGGCGGCGAGGCCGGCCCCGGCGATGATGTTCGTCAGGAGTGGGTGCGCGTCGGTGAACGAGCTGATCAGCTTCGCGAAGTAGTCGACGATCTTGACCAGTGCGCCACCGAGCGGGGCCAGAGCGGTCGCGAGGTCGAAGACGGCCTTGCCCAGATCCACGGCGAAGCGCAAGACGTCCTTGAGCTTGTCTCCGGCCTCGCGCATGAAGGCGGTCAGCTCGCCGGTGGCGCGCTTGCCCTGGATGAACTGGTCGAAGGTCTCGGCGCCGTGGGCGGCGAGCTGCGCGAAGTCGCGCATGACGGGGCCGACCGCGATGAGCAGTGACCGGAAGGAATCCGAGATCGACAGACCAGCGTCTCCCAGGTCGTACATGACCTGGTTGTTGGTCTTCATGATCTCGGCGAAGTCCCGCCGCCACGGGCCGGACGTCACCATCCGGGAACCCTTGAGCGCGAGTTCGCCGATCACGTTGGCCGTGTCGGTGAGGCCGGCGGTGACCTCCGGCGACAGGTCGAGGAGGTCCCGGAACGCCACGGTCAGCTTCGGCAGAAGAGCGGCCTGGACGGCGTTGCCCATGTCGGAAAGCGCCGGCTTGGCCTCCTTCTGGAGGAACTCCACGAAGGACCGGCCCGCCGGCGTCAGCTTCGACATGGCCAACTGGAACTTGTCCATGGCGGCGGTGCCGTCTGCGCCGGCCTGCTGGGTGGCCGTCGCGAGGTTGCGCTGCGCGTCGGCCACGGCCTTCGTCGCGGCCTCGTTCGCCCAGGATGCGTGTTCCTGCGCCTGAGAGGCGGCTACGGCCGCCTGCGCGGCCTGGGCCTGCGCCTGTGCGACCTGGCGCGCCCCGTCCGTCCTGGCCTGCGTCAGAGCCCGTTCCGCGTCCTGGACGCGGGTGGTGGCGTCGTTGGCGGCCTTGTGGGCGGCGATGACCGCCTTGTCGCCCTCGACGCCGGTCTTCGCGGCGTACGCGGACTGCTGCTGGAGGTCGGAATACCGGTCGCGTACCTCGTCGAGGGTCTGGGCCGCCTGGCGGGCGGCGAGGTCCGCTTCCCGATACTCCAATGTGCTCGGGCCGACGCCCGCGTCCTTGAGGGCTTGAAGCCGCTGCTGCGCCTTCTCCAGGGCGAGGGACGCCGACTCCTCGTCGAGCGCCGCGCCCTTGAGCGACAACTTCAGGTCTTCGATGCGCTCCTTGGCGTCCTCTCGCGCCTGGTTCAACGCCTCCTGGGCCGAACGGGCGTTCGCCTGCGCGGACGCCAACGTGCGTTCCGCGTCCTGGACGCGGCGAAGGGCTGTCTCCTGTGCCTGGGCGAGGGACTCTTGCGCGCGTGCGGCGGCCTGGCGTGCCGACGCGACTTGCTCGGCTCCGGTGATCGCCGTGTGCGTCGCGTTGGTCTCTGCGGACGCGAGCGCGCTTTGCGCAGAGGCCATCGAGTTCGCGGCCGACACGCGGGCCTTTGCGTTGCTGGTGGCCTTGGCGGCGGTTTCGTCGTCGGCGGCCTGGTATGCCTTGAGCGCGGTCCCAATGCCATTGAAGGCAAGGACGATCGCGCTGACGCCCTGGGCGGCGCCGGTGATCGCGGCCGGGATGGCGGAGATCGCGGCGGCGGCGGCCGGGGCGGCGTAGCCGGCGGCGGCGATGCCGGCCGTCAGCAAGGCCATGATGCCGACCGCGCGGGAGGCGGTGGAGGACTCGACGTTGACCTGTGCGGTCCTGCCGTCGAGCCGGTCCATCTCCTCGTCGATGGCTGCTAGCTCGGTGCTGGCCTTGCTCGCCTCGACATCGATTTGCGCCTGGATGCGGATTCGCCGAGCCTCAAGGGCGGCAATCTGCGCTTCGAGTTCGCGCTTCCTGAGGTCGAAGTCGACGCCGATCTTCGGGTCGGAGTTCTCCAGCTCCGCGAGCTTGGCGCGGACGGCCTCGATGTTGAGGTCCACGCGGGCCAGGAGTGCGATGCGCTTGGCTTCAAGCTCGTGCACCTTCGCGTCGAAGAGCTTGGAGTCCAGGTCCGGCACGGCCTTGACGTGGATCTCCGTGCCCTTGATGGCGTCGGAGACTTGCTTGCCCACCTTCGACGTGTCCACGGTCGGCTGACCGAGGTCGATCTTGGTGTTTCGGGCCGCTTCCTGTGCCGCGCGCTTCAGCTCGTTGCCGAAGCCCTTCGGGTCGACCTCGGCCGGGATCTGGATCGGTCGCATCCGCGACACGAAGGAGTTGACCAGCCGCTGGGTGTTGTCGAAGCTCGGGACCACTTCGAGGAACGCCCGGCCGATCTGAAAACCGGTGCCTGGAGCCACGGCGGTCACCTCCCGCCGGTCATCCGATTCACGATGTCGTCAAGTCGTTGGGCACGTTGGCGCGATTCCAGGCGCTGGCTGGCGGTTTGAGGACGGGGTGCGCGGTTGGGCCGTTGGAAGCTGCTCTTGGTGTTGCTGTGTACCGCCACGAGCGTTTCGTTGACCGCGTTCATGGCGTCGAACAGGTTGTCCAGGCGGGCGGCGATCTCGCTGTACCCGGCGAGCGGGACGCGGGGCTCGCGCTGTACGTCGTTGAGCGTGGACAGTGCGGCGGCGATCTCCGCGAACTCGTCGTCGTCGTCGATGGCGGCCTTGTAGTGGGAGTGCCGTGGAAGTCTGGACAGGAGCCGGTCCAGTTGCCCCCACGGCCTCTTCCCCCTGAAGAAATCGAGTAGGTCCCATCCGCGCTCGAACAGGTCGAACTCGATCTCCCCTCCGAAACGGTCGAGGAGGTCTATGCGGCGCTTGAGTTCGCGCGCGGCGTCGAACGCTTCCGCGTGGTGCGCTGAACGGGTGCCGCCCCCTCTTTTCCCGTCGCCGCCTCGGTTTCCTCTTCGGGCAGGAACCCGAACTTGCGCATGACGTCCATGAGGAAGGCGTCAAGGACGTGGTGGGAGTGCCCGCGAGACAGCTCCGCCACGCGGCGGCCGGCCTCTTCGCCGAGCAGGGCGACGCACAGCGCGTCGGCGTCACCGTCCTTCTCGGCGGCCTCGATCGCCTTCCCCTGCTCGCGCGTGGGGTAACGGATGATGTAGACCTCGTCATCCGTCAGCGGGAGTTCGATCGAGCGGTCTTCGTCGGTCGCCTCGGTTTCGGCGACGTAGGCATCCCAGCCCTTGAGCTTCTTCATGTGATTCCTTGGGGTGGTGTCGGGAGTGCGTGGATCAGGCGTCCGGCGTCTCGGCCGGCTTCGCCTTTGGGGTCGCCGCGCGGGAGGTTCCCTCGCTGCGGCGCGTGGTCTTCTGCTCTGGCTCCGGCTCGGCGGTTGGCTCGGGCGTCGGCTCCACGGCGGGCCGGTAGCCCTGGCCGTAACGGAGGTCGTTGTACTCGGCCGGCGAGCGTGCGGTGAACTCGCGGCCGTCCGGAGCGATGAGCTTCTCTGCGTAGTCGTTCATGGTTCTCCTGGGGGGAAGTAGGGCGGTTGGGGTGCCGGGACACCACCCGTGACACCGGCACCCCAACCGGGTTCACTAGGCGACGCCGACCGCCGGCGAGCTGCCTCCGGTCAGACCAGAGCCGTTCGCCGTGATAGTGGGCGCGGCGCCGGCGGTGGTGACCGTCCACGGGCCACCAGCGTTGCCGGTGACGGTGACGTCTCCCGGGTCCACGTTGGACAGGGCTTCGAGGGCCGACTGAACGGCCGCCGCCGTGGCGTCGAACGCGATGCCGGCGGTGGTCTGGCCGTTGTAGGTCAGCGTGAAAGTGCCGCCGGTGGGTGCGCCGGTGACGGTGACCGTGGCGGAGGTGCCGGAGAAGCCCATGTCCGTCAGCAGGTCCGCAATGCCGGGGCCACCCCACATCTCCCGCATGGCGTAGCCCAGGTCATCGTCCACATAGGCGGTGAAGGTGAGCGGGTAGCGCAGCTCGTCACCCTTGGTCCAGGGCTGCTCCGCATAGTCGGTGATGCTGGCGCGCGGGCAGAAGCGAGCGAAGTAGATCGTGTCCGCCCCCTGGCCGTCGCTGGCGACGGCGAGCAGTCGCCAGTACCGAGTGGACGGAGTTCGGGAGCGGTTGAAGGCGATCTCGTTGGTCGTCGCGTCAGGCGTGACGCCGGAAAGGTCGACGTTGTGGAACATCTCCAGCGAGAGCATCTTGGTTTCCTGCGCCAGGACAACAAGCCCGGTGACGTCGGAGCTGATGTCCCGCCGCGTCGGCTCGCTGGAGCCGTGCGACCGGACGTCGTCCGAGTTGACGTCGCGGGTCCAGTTGATGCCGTCGCTTTCGGTGTGGTGGCCAAGGGAACGCCACGCGGCCGGCAGGGCGATGAGGTCCCCCGACGCGCCGTTGGTGATGGCCGAGATGGCGGCAGCCGACTCGTCGGCGGCGAAGATGGCCGCGTCCTGGGCCTTGCGGATGAGCTTCTGCTGACGCGCCGCGATGGTCGCGATGGACATAGAGAGCCCCCTTCGTACTTGGGCTGGAGTGCAGCCCCGTCAGGGGCTGGGAATGGCTTGTGGCGGAACGAAGTCAGCGGGTCCGGCGCAGTGCGAGGCGATAGGTCGCTACGTAGCGCTGGCTCGCCGGATCGCCGTACGGCAGGTACGTGGGTGCCGACTCGGTCCAGGACTGATCGATGCTGACGTGGTCGAAACCCGTTGCGGGGGAGGCGAGAACGAGCTGCCTGCACTGCTCGGCCATGTCCGCCGCCTGGCGGCGGTTGGCTCCGTAGCAGTCGACCTGAATCCGTGGGATGTCGGTGATCATGTCGTCGGACCCGCCGGTGCGGCGGATGACGACCAGCGGGGGCCTGATCACCTCGGGCGTGGCGAGGGCTGTGGGTCCCACGGGTTCCAACAGCCGCAGCCCGAAATCTTCGATGTCGGGGAACGCGCTGAGCAGTTCCATGCCTTACCCCCGGTGCTTCCGGGCCTGCCCGGTGTCGGCGTCCTCGATGCGGTCGAGGAGCTTGGTCAGCGGGCGGGGCGGGACGAGGATGTCCGGCGAGCCGGTTTCCAGGACCGTCGCGTACGGGGTGTTCGCGGCGATGATCACGGCGGCGCGGGGCAGGCCGTTGATCTCAACCACCGTGGCCTCGACGGTGATGGACCTGATGTACTCCCCGGTGTTGCGCTCGAACAGCGTCGGCGCGAGGGCACGTAGTTCGTCGGCCCAGTACTGGCCGACGACGTTCGTCATGTGCCGGGAGACGCGGCGGCTGGTCGCCAGCTTGGTGAAGCCGGCGGAGTCCGGCTCGTAGCGGGCCACGGCCTCACCCCGTCTTCCTCTTGAGGCTCACGACGTCGGGCGGAGCCCAGTTGCTCCAGGGCGACTCCCAGCGCTCTGGCTGGCCGTTGACCTGGTAGGCGGTGCCGTCCTCGAACTCGACTTCGTCCGACGCCTCGATACCTGCGTAGGCGGGGACGTACAGCTCTGCGTCTGCCTCGACGGTCGTGGACCGGTCGTTGTCCTCGGAGGTGCTCCGAGGGGCGAAGATGCAGCCGCCAACCTGGAAGGTCGCCAGGAGCTGGCGATCCCCGAAGCGGTCGAGCTGGTACCGGCGGACGGTGACGACGTGTCGGTTCACAGCCACGGCTTATCGACCGTCCCAATGGGAAACAGCTCGCAGCCGAACTGATCTTCGACGTAGAGGGTGCTGTCCGCGTCTTCCCCGCGCGTGGTGCCCTGGGTCCACAGTCCGGTGGTTTCCCTGCGGTAACGGCGGACGATGGCGAGTTCTGCGGGGGTGAGGTAGACCCCGACGTCGGCCGCCTTCAGCGTCCGGCTGAAGGGGCCGACCGTCTGACTGATCTCGCTATCCGGGTTCCGGTATGTCCGTAGTGACGCCCCAAGAACTACCCGGACGAGAGGAGCAGGCGCGGTGATCTCCGTGGTGACGGGGTCTACCCAGTCCTGGCGGGTTTCCTCGCGGACGAGGGCGGAGGCGTCGTCCAATGCGGCCTGCGCCCGCGCCAGGTCCGGGCCGGCGAGCGCGCCCGCGTCGAGTCCGAGGCGGGCTTCGAGGTCGGCAACGTCGGCGAGCGCGGGAAGCATCGCGGCCTCCTTACGCGGCGGTGATCTTGACCGCGCGGACGAAGTCCGGGTTGGAGTCGGCGTCGGCACCGTCCGGGCCGTCCGCGATGATGTTCGTTCCGGCGTAAGTGTCGACCAGGCAACGGTCCTGGACGTTCCGGAAATCGTAATCGCGGAGCATTCGCATAGCCAGCCCCGAATACGCCTGGCTGCTGCCGTAGCTCGCGCCGTCCGGGATGGCGGGGGCGCGCATGGACAGCACGTACGCGGTCTTGTGGAAGCAGAAGCCGACGTTGGGCGGGAGGGCGTTGCTGACGTAGATGTTGCCGAAGCCGGCCACGCGGCCGATGACCGCGTCGCGCAGCGCGCTGTCCGAGCCGGACTTGTCGGCCATGCTGATGTGGTCGGACTTGAGGAAGTAGCCCTCAAGGTCGGCACCCACGACGCACGCGCGTTCGCTCATCGGAACGTTGCTCTTGTTCATCGCCACCCGAGCGTCCACAAGGGTCTTGTACGGGTCGGCGGTGTCGAGGGTCAGTTCCGTGGCGTAGGTGGCGCCGGTCATCTCGGCGGCGAGCTTGTTCTCCAGGCCCTCCGCGACGGCGCGCACCTGCGGGGCGAGGATCTGCTGCCCGAACGAGGTGATGTCCAGGGTCAGTTCCTCGTCCGTGATCGGGACGGCAGAGTAGATGTCCTCGTCGAGCGTGACGTCAACCTTGGTCTCGGTCAGCTCGTCCATGGTGATGATGCCGTTGCCCTCGGATGCGGTCGGGCGCGCACCGCGCAGGGTGCGGGTTCGCGCTGTGGTGCGGGCCGGGACGCGGATGGAGATGGTGTCCCCGGCGGCCTGGGCGAAGTCGCCGGCCGCGTCGCGCCATACGAGCGCGGGCAACACAATCTCCCGCTGGAGAAGGCCGAGCGCCGCAGCGGCGATCTTGTTGGCCTTCAGAAACGTGTTAGCCACGTTGACCTCCTAAAGGGTCGGTAGACCGCCAGCGGCCTTCGCGGCTTGCCGTGCGGTGGAAGAGATCAGTGGCGGCCGATGGCTTCCGCGAGCTTGCTCGGGTCCATCTCGTCCGGCTCGTCGTCCGGTTCGCCGCCGCCGGAGAGCCGTTCCTTCGGCTTGCCGGGCGGTTCCTTCTTGGTGGTGCTGGTCGTGTTTTCCTTTTGCGGCACGAAGAGCGCGAAAAGCTCGTCACAGTCGGCTTCCAGCTCTTCTTCGCTGTCACCGGAGATGCGCTTGGCCACGGCCTTGATGTGGGCGAGGCTTGCGCCCTCTGGCGCGCGTTCGAGAGCCATCTGGAGCTTCTGGGCGTTGGTCTCGGCCTTTGCGGCGCGAGTCTTCGCTTCCTCGGCGGCCTCCTGGAGGCGCTGCCCCTCGGTCTTGTCCTTGTCCTCGAACGCCTTGACCTTGGCGAGGAGTTCGGCGACCTGCTTCTTGGCCGCGTTCTTCTCGCGCTTCATCGCGTCGAGCGCGCGCTTCCCGGCGTCGCCGAGCTTGCTTTCGTCGCCGTCCTCGTCGGGCTTGGTGTCGTCCTTCGTGGTGTCCGGCTTGTCGTCGGGCTTGTCGTCCGGCTTCTCGTCGGGCTTGTCGGCGTCTTCCTCGGCCATGCGGGGATTTCCTTCCCATTGCGGGATGGCCGCGCGTCGTTGCGACGGGCAGCCGGGTGGATGGGGTGTCAGCGCGTGGTGCGCTGGGCGGGGATCTCGACGGAGCCCCGGGCTTCAAACAGGGTCCGGAATACGTTGATCGTCTTCCGTCCGCTGGCGTCCTTTTTCGCCTCGCTCCACAGGTCGGCGAGGTCGCGGATGTGCTCGGGCCAGTCGTCGCGCTTCAGGTGGCGAAATACCGGCTCGGCCTGACACATGCAGTGGTCGTGGTATTCCTTGCCGGCGCGCTTGCTGCGTTCCGTGGCGCGGAGGGCTACGTCCTCGGAGCGGTAGACCGGTCCGCGCGACGCGAGCATCGCGCACCAGTAGCACGGGCGCGGTCCCAGGACGCGGGCGTATCCTACGGCCCGTCGGTCCGCGTGAACGGCTTCGTCGATCGCATCCCGACCGCCGTTCAGCACGAGGCGTGATGCTGCGCCGGACACCTCAACCATGGCGTTGCGGGCGATCGTGTCCATGTTGTGGTCGCCGGCGATCGTGTCGTGCTTGATCTTCGCCGGGCCCGTGGCGATGAGCACCGCGCGGATCTGGTCGAGATTCGGGACGACAACGTCGCGCAGGTGACTCGTGTGGAACACGGCGGAGTCGGTCTCCGCCTTGCGGAACGCTTCGTAGTACGCCAGGGACACCGTGACCGAGCGGCTCCAGAATCCGGTGATGAGGTCGATCATCAGGTCGAGCCACGCCCTGGCGGTGGCATCGAGTCGAAACGGGTCGAGCAGTGGCCAGGCTTTGTGGAGCTGCTGGAGGAACTCGGCTCGAAGGGCGAGCTGCTGGTTGCGGTAGCGCTGGGTCAGCCGGAGGCCGGCGGTTGTCTCGGCCATCGTCCTACTCCGCCGGGTCTGCCTGCCGGGCGAGGGTGTTCGTCATCCTGGCCACGGGGTCGGCCTTCTCGGCGAGCTGCTCCCACTCGTCCACGTCGGACTTCTCCACGCCGGGCAGGCGCTGCCAGAGGGCCTGTACGGGGACCTGGAGCATGGTGGCGGCCTTGCCCCAGGCATCCACGGCCTGGGAGATGGAGCGGACCTCCATGTCCTGCCACGTGACGCGTCCGAGCACGTCGTTGGCGTCGTCCTCGTGGCCTTCGAGCAGAGCCCCGAGGCGCAGCGTCTGTACGTGGCTGCGCCCGAACGACTTCTGACGCTCGGCAACCTTCTGAGTGAGGCCGGCGCGGGCCGCGGCAAGAGCTTCGGCAGAGAGGTTGATCAGTTGGCCGGTGAGACTGTGGGTCGGTGTCTGCGTGACGGCGGCCAGGGCCTCGACGTCCGAGCGCCACGCCTCGATGAAGCCAGGCAACGGAGTTTCGTCGAGGACGCCGAACTTCGTGTCGGGGTCTTCGGCGACGAGAAGGTCTTCCTGTCGAAGCTGGAGCTTCTTGCGATTGGACTCCTCTTCGGTGTCCGGCTGTGCCATGCCGGAGACGGTGCGGACCTTCCACGAGCTGAAGTGCTGCGTGACCATCCGGTCGAAGGCCGTCTTGTTCACGCGGGCGGCGGCCGGGATGAACGGCTCTACTTCGCCGGGGCTTCGGCCTTCGAGGTCGAGCATGTTGGCGTACCGCACGAAGGGCGTGACGCCGGCCCCGTGCGTCTCCGCAGAGATCCACGTCGGCTTTGAGGTGGAGCTGTCCATGCTGACGTAGTGGACGTCTTCCTCGTCGTAGATCGACAGGAGGTAACCGCCCTTGTCGGCCTTGGCCACCTGCATGACGTACATCGGCCAGTCGTCTTCGGCGGGGTCGGAGTAGAGCGCGTAGCACTTGCGCGGCGACACGCCCCGCATGACCGATCGCTTGCCCTCGTGGTCTTCGCCGGGCAGGACGCGCACGAACGCGTACCCGTAGGCGAGCGCCGCGCGGTGTACGGCGATCTGCCGCTGATCGAAGGCGTTGGCGTGCCAGGTCTTCCACGGCGGTGAGACCTCGCCGTCGAGCCGCGCGGCGTCGAGCGGGGACCGGTATCCGTCCACGTACATGCACTGGCTGACCGACGTCACTACCAGGCCGAGCCAAGGGACCTTGCTCATCTTGGCGAGCGCGCGCAGTTCTGGAGTGGCGCGACGCGGAAGCTTGATGTCGTCCTGCTTCCACCGGTACCACGCGTCGATCTCGTCCAGGCGCTCCCGCTCTTCAAGGTAGGCGGGGAAGAGCGAGTCCTTCACGAGGTCAACGACGGTGTTGCGGCCGAGCATCGCTTCCCCCTTCGTCGCTGTCGTCCTGTTTGGACTCGGTTCGTGCGGCTTGCCAGGCGGACCAGTGCGCGGCGATGTTGGCCCAGATGCTCATCAGGGCGACCCAGAGGACGGAGTCCTTCCACCAGATGAGCGTGGGGACGATCAGGACGACCCACGCGGTGACGGCGGCTGCGTGGAAGTGCCGGAGGACTCGCGGGTCTCGGAAGAGCTTCACTCGTCACCAGACTTTCCCGGTGCGGCGTCGCTTTCGGCTGGGGTTGTTCAGGACGAGGCGGCGAACCATGCGCGCGCCGACCATGCATACGGCGAGGTCGATCTTCTTCTTGGACTCGCGGTGTCCCTTCCACAGGGATACGCCGTACCGATTGGGGTAGCGCTTGGCGTTGCGGGCGTGCGCGCGGAGCCTGCCGTCTCCCTCGTGGAGAAGGGTGTGCTCCTCGATCTCGACCACGCAGCGCTCTGCGGCGGCGGTAAACTGTGCGGTCCTCTGTGGACTGGTCATGTCCCACATCACCGAGTGGCCGTGACGCTGTCCGCCCTCGGCCCAGAGTTCGAGCTGCGACCCGTACCGGCGGTGCCACTCGTCGAAGGTGGCGTCCCAGTAGCGCTCCTGCGTCTCGTCGTCGAGGGTGTGACTCGGGTCCCCGAAGAACGCCACAACCCGGTACGTGTCGAACGCTGTAGCGACGGTCTGATCGACGGCTTCGCGCGGGGCGAGCCATCCTTCACCGCGCGACCCCGGCGGGCGCTGCCACATCCCGACGACGCCGACGAATCCATCGATCAGCCGGCAGGCCACAACTCCGGTCGCGTCGTCCGACTTGGACATGTCGGCGAAGAGCACGACTTCGTCCCCGGGGGCGAGGGGTGGGACGTCGTCGCCGGCCTGGCACTGGTCGAAGTCTTTGAGGTCGATCCAGGCGTCCTCTGCGGCGACGATCTGGTTGAACCAGAATCGCCGTGACCGGCTGGGTGGGTTTCGTCGGTCGGCGATGGCCGCGACGATGCGTTCCGTGGATAGCCAATGGGAATCGCCTCGTACGGCTTCGATCACGGCCGGGGCAGCCTCGATCGTCAGTGGCGCCTCGGGAGGCGCCTCCAACGAGTCGTACATGATTCCGTGAGGGAACCCGAGCGCTTCGGCCTCTTCGTAGGCTTCCCGGGCGCGCTGGGCAACGCTGTCCTCGCTGGGCTCATAGGCGTTGGTGATTGCGATGGGCCGCGTGCTGCCGTCGTTGGACTTCGTGGCGTTGCGATCGATGACGCTGTCCATCTCGTGGCCCTCGTTGCTGAGAAGCCAGTGGTGCGTCTCGTTCTTGACGATGCTTGTCGGCCGGCCACCTTCGAGAGCGCGCGGCGACGAGGTGACCGCCTCGATGCGCGCGCGGCCGTGATCGGCGTAGATGATCTCCTTGCCGAGATCGATCCGGTACCGCTGAAGTGCCCGCTTGGTGAAGATCTGCGGGAACAGCGTCATCGTGTTGCGGGTCTGGTCCTTGCTGACCGCAGCGATCTGCACCCACGCTTCGGGATGGTGCTTCGCGACCGGATCGCCGTCGTCGTCGAAGTGCGAGAATCGGCATGGCCCAACGAACTCCACCGCCGACCACGTTGCCAGCAAAGGGTCTTTGCCCCAGCCCTTCAACCTCTGAACGACGCCATCTCGGTATATAAATCGTCCACTGTGGTCGATGGCGTACCACCAGAGCGTGAGACGGGCCTGCTCGTTGGTGTACCGCCACGGCCGGCCGTCGCCGTGCTGTAGCCAGTCGGCCGTCCACCCCAAGATCTGCCAGCCGAGTGTCAGTTCCGGGAGCACGAATCGGCCATCCGGTCCGGTGCGCCAGCTCGGGCCGATCTTGACCGGCGTGTAGACCGGGACCTCCGTCGTGGTCACCGAGCGTCACCCCGCATCCACTACTTGACGCGCGAGTAGGAAACGGGAAACACCCGAATGACCAGCAGAGATGCTGCTAGGTTCGATTACCCCTACACAGGAGGAGACGAAGTGTCTGATCAGCGAGTTTCGTTCGTCCAGGAGGACCTTCACGCGGCTGCCGCGAAGATCCACGCCGCGTTGATGGCCGCCGGCCGGGGTGAGGAGCCTCGGGTGATCGACGACGAGCGACTTCGGGTGACGACCGATCACCTCTTCTGGGTGAAGTGCGGCCACCGAGTCGAGCGGCACGACCTGCCGGACGGGATGCGCGAGCAGGTGAAGGCGGCCGACGAGATCATCCCGTTCCGGCACGACGCGAAGCCTCTGCTCGTCGATATCGAACGCGAGCTGGCTGCGCGGGTGTACTGGCGCGAGCGACTGGCGGACTAGTCCAGGAACACGGCCTTCGTCGCGCCTCCATGGCCGTGGATCGCAAGGGCGTCGTCGAGGTGCTGCCAGACGGCGATGCTGGAGTGCTCGCCTCGCCAGCACAGGGTCACCATGTCGTTGGGCCAGACGACGCCGTCCGCGACGGTGCCGGTGCCGGAGAGGCCGGAGACATCCTCGGTGCGTTCAAGGACGAATCGGCGGGTGCCGGTCATTCGGCTTCCTCGGTGATGCCGAAGTCGTAGACGGTGCCGATCTCGAACAGGTCGGCGACTTCGCCCTTGACGGTGATGGTCAGTGAGGCGGCAGGGATCTCGGCGTACGTCGGATCCTCGGCGCCCTCGGGGTGGGCGATGGTGAAGACGAGGGCGACGAACCGGCGGTCGTCCTCGCCGCCGTTCTCCAGCTTCTGCGTGCAGGCGAGCTGCGCGGCGATCATCGACGGACCGGCCATGCGAAGCGGCCTTCGCCCTCGCCGACGCTGACCGAGGTCTTCCAGAGGACGTCGTTGCCGTCTAGGAAAACCTGGCCGTTGACGGCGGAGTCCTCCTGTTCGCCCCAGACGCGCACGATGAGCATCGGGAAAGTCTGGCCGGCCTCGGCGATATTGCCCTGAAGGACTGCGTCGCGCGTGTGGGTGCGGATGTGGTTGATCTTATCCGCATCCTGGGCGGTGAGGGTGTACAGCACAAAGCGGTTCAGGGTGGGGATGTTGGTCATCCAGTGATCCTCTTCTTGTACTCGTTGATGGCGGTGACTCCAGCGTTGACCTCTTGCGTGGGCTGAGCGCGCTGGAGTTCCAGCCGCAGTCGGCGGCGTGATCCCTCGGTCGACAGGAGTTCCGAGGCGGCGGACATGACGGCGGCGAACATCTGCGCTCCCATGCTCGCGCCGCGCTGGAGGTGCTGGTGCATGGCTTCGGCGACGTACCGCGCGGTTGCCCAGTCGGACGGCTCGAAGAACTGGCTCTGCCCGGACTGTCCGAGGCTTTCGAACCACTCGTAGGCAATCGGGTGCCATGCCGGGTCCGGGTCGGGCACGGGGACCTGTTCGGCCGCGACGACGACCTGTTCGCGCTCGGCGAGTTCGGCCTTCGTCTTGTGGCCCATGAGTTCCCCGCTGCGCTTGCCGATCGGCCCTCGCTGGCCCATTGCGGTGCCCCTTCCGTTGCCGCGCAACGGTTGCCGTCGCGCTAGATGAATGCATATGTGCCGCTGTCCGTACCGACTGGAGTCGCGGCGGCTGCGGCGATGGCCGTCACGTCAAGGACTTCGTCGTAGATGGCGATGTCGTCGATGACGTTGCTCTCCGTGTAGCCGTAGAGCTGGAGGACGGCATCCGACCGAAGTGGACCAGTGAGGGCGCTCGTGGCCTTGAGGACGCCGTCGAGGTACAGGCGGACGTTCGCGCCGTCATAGGTCCCGGCAATGTGGTGCCACGTCGTGCTGATGTCGGCTGGCCGGGCGGTCGAGGCCCGCGCCAGGGTGGTCGCGTTCCGGGCCTGGATGTGGATGCTTCCGGAGATGTTGAGGATGCCCCAGCACCCGGAATCGATGGTTGAGACGTACCACTGAATGAGCCAGCCGGGCGTGGTGTTTGGCCCCTTGGCCCAGAGCATGACCGTGCGGTTAGCGGTCTGGCCGATGTTCGGTGGATACGCGGGGTTGGCGTTGCCGGTGTTCGACAGGCCGTAGCCCGTGTGCCCAGCCGCGCGCGTGACCCCGCTGTTGGTCAGCGTGAAGTCGTTGCGGTTGCCGGCCCGGTCCACGACGGTCGCATCCGAGACGCCCTCATCGACGTTGTACGCGGCGAGCAGGCTCATGACGTCACCCGGAACGCGAGCGCCGTCCAGCGGGCTCGTGAGGCGCTGTAGATGGCGGCCAGGAAGGCGACCTTGCCGGACGGAATGGCGTTCGCGGCCGACAGGCCGGCGGTCAGCTCGAACGCCCCCGCCGAGCCGGTGGTGAGCGTGATCGTGCGCTGTGCGCCGGACGCGGTCAGCTCCCAGAGCGCGCGCTGTGCGTCGGTGGGGTTCGTGGGCGCGGCTAGGGTGCGGTCGCCGGCGAGCGTCGCGCGGAAGTGCCTGCCGGTCGCGGCGTCCGTGGTGATCGTGGCCGCGTCGGTGAGCGTGACCGGCGTGATCGGGAGGACTGCGTCGTTGAGCGCCTTCCGGCCGGGCATTAGGCGAACTTCCTCATTGCGGCGACGAACTCGCCGTTGGCGAGGGCGATGTCCGGGGTGATGCTGATGGCGTTGACGGTGTCGTGGGTGATGTAGGCGTCGATCTCGTCGTACGGCGAAGTGGCGCGGTAGACGACGATGCCGACGCCGCGCGTGTTGAATCCGTGGTTGATCGTCCACGTGGTGCCGGCGGTGACGGCGGGGCACGTCGCCGTGATGCCGGCGTCACCCACGGCCGCACCGGGGTTGATGAACACGAATGTCGGCGTGGTCACGCCCAGCGTGAACGTGTCGTTGGACAGGATGGCCAACTGGTTGTCGTAGGTACCCTGCTGGACGACCCAGATGCTTCCAGGCACGGCCTCCGCCGTGGTGTCCCAGTTGGCCGGCCGGGTCATCGCGGCTCCTGCGCCGTTCCAGACCCACGCGCCGCCTTCGCTGCCCGTCGTTTGCGCGGTCAGCAGGACAACGTCTCCGTTGGTCGGGGCGACGCCATCCACGGTGGCGGGCGCGGCGGCGACGGAGACGTTCGCGGACGAGGCGACGCGCGCGGCACCCTTGAAGGCGAGGCCGCCGCTAATCGCCCCCAGGGAGCTGTCTACGTACGCCTTCGTGGCCGCATCCTGGGCGGCGGTCGGATTGGTGACGTTGACGAGCTTGTGGTTGGCGATGGAGAGGTCGCCGGTCGGCGCGGCGAGCTGGTCGAGGGCATTCAGCCGGACCGCCGTGGCCAGATCGGAGATCGTGGCGGCGAGCTGCGTGCCAGTGTGGTTGGCGCGGGAGCGGTCGGTGGTCGAGTTCGCGTCAAGCTGCTGCTTGGTCACGGCGTCGGTGGCGGCGGTTCCGTCTCCGAGGTTGACGACCTTCTGGCCGTTCATGTCACGGGCGGAGACGGCCTTCCTGGCGGTCATGGACTCCCCTTACGAGACAAGGGCCTTACCGGCGATGGCGACGTCGGCCGTGATGTACAGGAGGTTGCTGGTGACGTGCTGGACGGCGAACCCGTCCCACTGCGTCGAGAAGTCCGCGCTGAACGCGGAGACGGCGGCCGGGTAACGGCCTAGGTTGTGCTGGACAATCCAAACCGTGGCAGGGGTGTCCTGGACGTGAGTGTGGGACGTGATCGCCCCTCCGCTCGGGACAACGGCCGCCGGGCTTCCGACACTTATCCCCAGGAGTTCGATGGGCGCGCCGGCCGTGATGCTCACCGCGTCACCTCCGGCGAGACGTACACCGCCCCTTCGGCGATGCGGTACACCGTCCCGTCTGGGCTGATGAGTTCGACGTCGTAGACGCCGCGCTTCCAGGTCCAGGCGGTGGAGCTGGCCGGGTTGAGCAAGAGCGTGACGGCGGACCCCTCGGTCGTGGCATTGCCGGCCTCCGTGGACCACTCGTGCAGGACCGTGGGACTCGTTGGAGTGGAACGAATCTGCGCCTTCACTGTCCATGCGTCGATCGCCGCGGCCTCGCCGTTTTCAGTGACGGGCCACGAGATACCCCATGAGGTCCCCTGCGGAATGGTCAGTGGTGTCCTCATCAGATCTCCCCGGGGTCAGCGCCAGGCGAGGCCGACGACGGTGGCGGTGCCGGCGAGAGTTACGGCAACGAGGGCCTTCACCGTGACCGTGCAGCCGGTGGCGGTGACGTTCGAGAACGTGATCTGCACCGAGCCGACCAACGACGGGTCAACCCAGGAGCGCACCTCCGGCACGCCGGCGAACGGGTTGGCCCACGTGATCGTGTAGGCGCGCGTGGCTCCGAGCGCGAGGAGAGGGATGGAGACCTTGGTGCCTTCGAGCCGCATCGTGCGGTTGCCGATGGCGGTCACGGAGGCCGACAGCGTGGTGACGGCCGTACTTGCGGCGGTCGCGGTGTTGTTGGCGGTTGTGGCGGTGGATGCGGCGGCGTTCGCGGTACTAACGGCGTTAGCTGCCGCTGTGGTTGCGGCCTGGGCGGCGGTGTTCGCGGCGTTCGCCGTGGAGACGGCGTTATTGGCCGTCGTGGTCGCCGTGCTCGCCGAGCTGGCGGCGGAGTTGGCCGTGGCGACGGCCCCGTTCGCGGTTGCCGCCGCGTTGCTCGCTGCCGTGGACGCTGAGGCGGCGGTCGTGGCTGCCGCGTCGGCTTGGGCCTTCGCGCCGCCTGCGGTCGTCTGAGCGGCACTGGCTGCGGTCTGGGCAGCGGCGGCCGTGCTCTTCGCTGCGTCGGCGGCAGTGACCGCGCCGGCGGCGGTGGCGTTCGCGGACTGGGCCGTGGCCTTGGCCGCGTCGGCGTAGGTCTTGGCGGTGATGGCGAGGTCGCTGGCCCCCACGGCGTTCACGGCGGCCGTGGCGGCATCAACCTTCGCGGCGTCGGCCACCGACTGAGCGTTGACCGCGTCGGCGCTTGCCGTGGTCGCGGTGTCGTAGGCGTCGGCGGCCTTGGCGGCGACCTCCGCGAGGGCCTGGGCGTGGTCCTCCCGCGTGGCGACGAGCGCCGCGTCCTGCTCGGCCTGCGAGGTCTCCAGGCCGGCGATGCGTCGGGTCAGGTCGTCGAGCTGCTGCTGAAGGTGGTCGTGGACGCCCTTGCTGCCCTGCTGAAGGGCGGTGAACTGCTGGGCGACGGTCTGGAGGGCGGTGATGCGGCCGTCTATCTCGCGGTCCCGCTCATCCTGGGCGGTTTTCTGCGCGGCGAGCTGGTTGGCGACGTCCTCAAGATCGGCGTACGCCGCCTCCGCCATGGTCTTCACCATGTTCTCGGTCCACGGGTCCGGCAGCCGGGGCACGAAGCCGGTTCGCTGGATAGCCATCAGGCCCTCGCCACGCTGATCGTCGGCGTGCCGGGAGAGATCAGGGAGACGCTCGTGGGGTTGGAGGTCGTGGGGTCGTACTGGATGGACGCGATGCTCGCCGGGATCATCCGCGTGTGCTGGCCGGCGACGGTCGCGGCGGCAGCGTTGACGGTGAAGTAGACCGGCGCCGCGCCATCCATGTTGAAGATTTCGATGGTGCCGACATCATCGGCGAAGTTCACGATCTCCTCGGTGTTGGCCACGAGCGTGATCGCGTAGACGCCGACCTGCGACCTGGAAACGGTGTGCGTGGGCACGGGTTCCCTCCGGGGGCGGTAGATGCGTGTTGGATGACCTGCCGCCACCCGAAGGACTTTCGAAGAAACCGATATTCAGTTATGTGCCTGGCAGGCTCAGCAGATCGTGAGCACCAGAGCCAGGTTCAGGAGGACGTGGACCACGGGTTCACCCCCTCACGCCTTATCGCCGGGGGCGTGACCCGGCGGGGCACCGGTCGCCATCCGGTGGAGGACGTTGCACATCCCCTCGGGGTCGGTCACGTACTTGCCCAGGTGATGGACGCATCGTTCAAAGTCGCCGGGTGAGTTCCAGCGGATCTTGGCTGCGCCCTTGCCGTAGGCCCAATACTCCTTGAGGTGCTCGCCGTCGCCGGGGTGATGCTCAACCACGAGGCCCCCTCAAATACAACTCGGCCACACTCGACTTAATGTCGGTAGCGATTTGTCGCGGATCTGTGGACCGGAGTCGCTCTGTGTCGTAATGTCGCAGCGTGCCCCAGAAAATGATCAGCGGGACTGAGACGTCCTATGTCGAGGAATTCCACGCCACGGCAACGCTTTCGGGTTACAGCCCGATCGGCGGTGCCTACGGATCAGTGGACATCGATTTCGTTCCTGACCACGTTTCGGCCCGGTGGAAGAGGGTTGACGCCAAGTGGCGCAGGACCACCTTCGTCATCACCGGCTACCGAGTGCTGAAGTACGGCCTTTCGGAGACTCAGCGCGGTGAGTGGTGCCCACCGGAAGCGTCGATCCCTCCCGAGTTCGCCGCGTGGCTTCGAACGGTTACGCCGGACTGGTAGCCAGCGGAACCCATCGGCCATCCTCGCGGCCCTCGATGCGGAAGTTCTCGGTCTTATCCATCTCGCGGGCAACCTCGGCTTCGGCCCGGCCGATGCCGTAGAGCCGCCGCCGGATGTAGGTCTGGAACGCGTTGGTCTCGACCATGCGCGTGAACGCGGCGCGCTTGTTCTGGAGCTGGGATCGGTGCTCGCGGCTCTCGCCGCGCGCGCCGCTGTCGTGGTGAATCACCCGGACACCGCTGGAGGTCTTGTTCTGGTGCTGGCCACCCTTGCCGCCGGAACGGAAGGTCTGCACTTCGCAATCGGCGAGGGTGACGCTGAACGCCAGCTCGCTATCCGCCATGGCCTACTCCTGGCTCCACTGGTCCCGCAGTGCCGCGCCGGCCTCGGTGAGCACGACGGCGAACAGGTCATCCGGCCCGTTCTGGTCGCCCTGCTGAAGGTCGCCATCGTTGCTGAGGTCGTCGGCCGCGTCGGCGATCGGCGGCTGAGCGGGCTTGACGGAGTCCGCCAGCTCGGAGCCGACGAAGTAGTCCGCCTGGTCGGTGAACAGGCGACCCTCGGCCGCGAGCGTCAGCGCGTCCATGCGGGCCTGGGTCTTGTCGAGAGGCAAGGCGAGTCCTTCGGTTCGGGGGTTGATGGCGGGCCACGGTGTACGACGTCGTGACCGAGCTGGTGGACGAAGAGGGGCGGCCCGGCAGCGCGAGCGCTTGGACCCGCCGGGCCGCCCCGTACCGGCCGCCGGACAGGTGACGGCGGCCGAGCTGGTGTTCGCCGGCGAGAGGGCGAGGCGCTGACCTGCAAAAAGTCACCTTCGCCCACCGGCGGGAGAGTCAACCCAGGTTGACGCCTAGTCGAGGCGTTCCCATGGCGCGCCGCGTTCGTGATCAGCCAGCGCGAGCGGGACAATGAGCGCCAGGACGACGACGAGGAACAGCATGACGAACCCTTCTGACCTGGGCGAACATACGTTCGCGGACCCGCGACGCGGCATTCCTGGTGACGTCGAATACGCGTACCGGGTGGTCGAGGTGCTCGCGGTGGATGACGACGGCCGGGTGACCTCCGGCAAGGTCCGGCGCTTCAGCACGCCTGACGGCGCTGAGCGCTGCCGTTCCCGATTGCTCCGGGCCGGCAAGTCCGTCGTGCTCCAGGTTGGCGTAACCCACTGGTCGACGCCGGACGAAAAGGAATCAGATGACGCCGTTTAGGGATGTCGGCCGGCTCCGTGGCGTGCTCCACGAGCGGGTGACCGAACACAGGTGGGCGACCGACAGCCGGGGCCTCGACGTCGCGCGCGAAGAGCTGGACGTGGCGGTGGACGAGCTGGTGGACACCGACCCCGAGACGGCGAAGCGTCTGCTGTTCGCGGCCCTGGACCTGCTCGCCGAGCTGGACTAGGCCGGCAGGGGCAAGTAAGGGCACCCTCCGTTAATCGGAAACCCGGGAAGAGCCGGAGATGCATTGCCGACCGGTCCGCGTTTCCGCAGGTAGGGGGGGACCCCCCACCCATTTGCGCAGGTCAGAGCGTTGTCTGTTGTGGACTGTCGCGTGTGGACGGAAAGATCTGTGGGTGATTCACCGGGGATCTTTCTGTCGTGTCTGGACAGTGGCGGATGATCACTCGGCCTGGTGGTCAGCGATGCGTGCGGCTAGCTGTGCCTTAGTGCCGTAGGTGGGCAGGCCGAGGGAGTCAGCGTGTGCCCGCAGTTCGGCGAGAGTGGCCGTGTCCGCGCCCGGGGTGTCATCGGGCGTGGTGTCCTCTGCCGGTGGCTCTGTGGCCGTCTCAGAGCGCGTATCGGTGGCCGTTGCGTGTCCGCGCTCGATAAGCCAGCGCGCTTCCGTGTCGGACAGGTCCCGTGTGGTGCCCTTGCGGTTCTGGCCTAGGCGGTGGGTGTAGGTGACGCGCATGGCGCTATCCCTTCCGGTCGAGTGGGTGAGGTTCGGCCGGGCGCGTGCGTGCCTGCCGTAGGGCCGTGCGTGCCTCGACCCCTTCCTGTGCGGACTTGGCCCGGTGGCAGTAAGGCGGGGTGTCCTGGTGGATAGGGGCGAGGTTCTCTAGGCGGTGGTCGTCGCCCGGTCGGATGTGGTCGACCGCATCGGCCCCGGGCCGGTGGCACACGTGGCAGATACGGCCATGGGTGCGCATGACATGGGGGACGATTCGGGATTCCCAGCCGGCGGGGAGTCGGGTGCGCCGGTCCGACGTGTTCCAGGGCATGGCCGTGACCTGGGCTTTCCGTTTTTAAGGTCAACGTTTGATAACGAGCCGTGCTATTTTGTAGCGACGCACGGCAGCGATGCGACATAGTCCGTGTCAGACAAGTTCAGAGCGGGCCGAGCGGCCACCCCGACCGGTTGACGGAAGTCGACCCCGGCAAGGCCAGGACCCCCGCAGAGCGCGTCTCACGCACGTTGAACCTTGAGAACTCAATGGGTAGAGCGGGATCACCCGAACGATCCGCAGTGACCTAGCACTGACATCCGTCACCGACCGATGACGAGTCGACGTCTAGCCCGATTGGTTGCCGACAAACGGTTTCCGGGGTCGAGGCTCATCCTCCCCCGCCGTGAGCACACGGGCGCCCGACACGAGTCGAGGGGTGCGCTAGGGACAACGGAGAGCGCGCAAGTTGTTGTGCGCGTTCGCAATGGTTGACGGTGGGGTACGGGTTAGCCCGTACCCACGCCGTGTCCGTTGTGGACATTTGAAGGGAGCAAGACAGTGGCAGTGGAAAACAACGGGTTCGTGACCATCGCGGGTATCGACCCGGCAGCCAAGGACGGGAGTGACGTCTTCCCGGCCTACATCGTTCCGGACCAGGACTGGAACGGGTTCGCCATCCCCGGATTCGACCGCGAGACGGCCGAGCGCGTGGTGGAGTGGTCCAACCGTGCGAACGAAGACGCAACCTGCGGGGAGCGCGCGACGTGGGACGGTGACACCGTCGTGTTGACCGCGTTCGACGACTACGCGCCCGGTGAAGACCTGGGCACCACGCGGCACGCACCGGACGCGGACGGTCGGTACTGGATCGGCGGTCACGCGTGGTGCTGGGAGTACGCCGAGGACCCGGCGAAGAGTTGAGCCCAACGAACAACGGTGCGGCACGGGCGGACGCCCGTGCGGTGCCGTGTCCGTTGTGGACATACGAAGGGATACGAGAATGGACACGAAGACCTACACGGTTGCCCACAACGTGACGGTGACCATCACTCCGGGCGACACTTTCACCCCGGAAGACATGCTCACCTCACGCCACCCGGGCGCGTGGGACAGGCGTCAGTGGTCCTACACGGTGACCGAAGACGGAAAGACCATCATCTCCGGCGACGACATTACGGGACCTGTGAGCCTCACGGCGGATGCCGCGTTCCACACGCTCGCCGCGTTCATCGGTGCCGAAGCGGAGAAGTACACGGGCAGCGGGCGCATGGGGCAGGCGACGCCGGAAGACGGTTGGTACTTCGGTGGCGGCTACCCGTCGGAATTCTGCTACCTGTACGCGGATGAGTTCGCATGTGCCGCGATGGAATACGAAGACGCGTGAGTGGGGGCTAGCGCTTTCGGTGGCGCGCAAGGGGTTTGCGCGTACGCCGTGACCGCTAGGTCAACCGAGAGACAGGAGAGTTGGACATGCCGGAATACGACACCACAAAGCTTTCCGTGTGCGTGGACTGTATCCAGTTGCTCGCGAACGGGGAGATCAACGACGGCGAGGACACCGCCGAACGCTGCGCAGAGGGACAGGTGCGCGAGTGGGGCGACAACGTCATGCACATGACGTACTCCGGCGAAGAGCTGGGGTTCTCGTGGACGTCGTGCGACGGGTGCGGTAGCTCCCTCGGGGGCGACCGGTACCGCGCATACATGATGATTCCCCTTCCGGCGGCGGGCAAGTGACGCGCCCGGCCGAGCGTGCGGAACGGCTCGCGCTCGCCGTCATCATGGGTGACGTCGACATCGCGGACGCACGCGAGGAACTGGGAATGGCCTTGCGTGAGCGTGATTCGGCCGCAGACGTCGCGGCGCTCACCGACTACCGGAACGGTGCGCCGGTGTGGGCGTGGCCCCGTTCGGCCCCGTGGGCGGGGTTCTAGAGCGTGCGCCATCGGTGGGGAACGTCCCGAGTGGACGTTCCGACGCCGTGACCGCACGGTCAACGAAACGAAGGGAAACAGCATGACCACGAAACCGAGACCCGCGCGCGGCAAGCGGCGGCCGGTGTCCGTCAACCTGGTGGTGTGGGGATCGTTCGCGGTCGGCATCCTCGGGTCGCTCGGGTTCAACATCGCGAGCACGATCCTGACCAACGGGTTCAGCCCGTCCATCGCGGTCGCGATGTTGTGGCCGCTGCTCAACCTGGGCGCGGTGGAGATGATGATCCGCGTTCCGTGGCCGCGTGGTCTGGCGTGGACGGTGGCGCGGTACGGACCGACCGGACTCGTGGCCGTGATCAGCTTCGTGATCAGCTACACCCACATTCACCACGTCATGTCAGCCATGGGTGAGGCCGACATCTCAACGATGTCAGGCCCGTTCGCGATCGATTTTCTGATGTTGCTTGCCGGGGTCGCGCTGGTCGCGCTCCACACTCCCAAACCCCCCGCGCGGCGCCGCAAGCCTGCCGCCCGTAAGCCCCGGCCCCGTGTGGCGGTGCAGAGTGCCTAGCCCGGAGACAGTGACGACGTGGGCGGACGGATACGGCCGGTGGTACGCCCGGGTGAACTTCCCGGGCGGCTACGGGCCGTCCCACCTGAACGGCGAGGTTGACCGCATCCGCGCGAAAGCGCGCCGGGCCATCCGCAGGGAACTCGCGGAACGGGGCGCACTCGGCCCCGGGTGGCAATGCCGCGTGGTGCTTGTCGAAAGCGCGCTCGACCACATGAACGTGACGCACTCGCTCACCTACCGCGAGCGCTGAACGTGCGCCATCCGTGGGGAACGTCTACTCCGGACGTTCCCTCGCGGTCACCGCACGGTCAAACGAAAGGGATCGAAATGGGACGGGACGAACTGTACGCCCGGGTACTGATGACGTCGTTCGACGGCGGCGACCGGGTCATCATCACGCGGGACGGCGTCGACACGCGCGCCACCGTGACCGCGCGCCTGTACGTCGTGTACGCGGACAACCCGCTGAAGCTCACGGGCGACGACGGCCAGGCGATCGAGGTCACCACGGCGGACATCGCGGAGAAGAGAGTTCGGGTGCGGATCGAGCCCGTGCATGTCGACAAGCAGGACCGGCCGATGCCCGGTGACGCCGTGCGGCTCGCGACGCCGTGGGCATGGGGCCGCGAGGTCAAGGTTGGTTCGCTCGCCGTCATCAACGGCATGATCGGCCAGTACCCGGAGGACGGGCACGCGTCCATCACGTTCAACGCCAGCACGCACCGCACGGCAACGGTGGTGTCGTGCTCCGGCGGCCCGGCGACCATCGCGACGGACTTGAGCGCGCTCACGCCCACCGACGACCGGGTGACGCTCACGGTGTGGAAGTTCCGTGGCGGTATCGCGCAGCGGGACAACGGCAAGAACTACACGGTGAGCGTGCCCGTGTGGGAGTGGAGCCCGGAGGACTAAGCGTGCGTGACAGCGGTGAGGCACGGCCCGGCCGGGGCGTGCCTACGCCGTGACCGCACGGTCAGCAGAGAAGGGATAGGACACCCGATATGAGCATCTTCACCCACTACACCGTGACGTACACGCTCGACGACGACCCGACGCGGCGCGAGGAACCGTGCATGACGGTCGAGGGCGAGACCACAACGGACGACTTCGCCAAGATGATCGGCGCGAAGCTGTTCGGTCGCGCCGAGGAAGGCGATCAGCGCATCGCCGTGATCGAGTTCAAGGAGACGGGCAAGGCGTAGCCCGCGCGTCACATCGGTGCGGCACGGTCCATCCCGGACGGTGCCGACGCCGTGGCCGCACGGTCACTCAAGAAAGCCGCGGACCTGCTTGCCCAGGTGGTGGGCGTACGCCGGCGGGATGCACTCCCGTATCCCGTCACGGTTCATCCAGTGCACGCCCAGATCCTCGCGGGCGGCCTGGACACCGGAGAAGTTCCCGACGTACTGCCGAAGTTCCCCATCCTGAAACGGGCGGCCCATCTTCGTCTTGCCCTCCGGGTGGACGGGGTGGGGCGGAGCAGCAAGCGGCATGTTGGACTCAAAGAGCCGGTGACGGTCGGTCCGTAGACCGAAGCTGACGCCGCACAACAGGATGGGGTCGCGTAGCTCGGGCCGGGCCTCTTCCACGTTCTCGATCACGTACGGCTTGCCCGTCGCGGACAGCGCCGCGCGGAACTTGCCGATCAGGTCCGGATGCTCGCGCTTCTGGATTCGCTGGGCCTTCGAGTAACGCTGACAGGGTGGGCCACCCGCGATGAAATCGAACTCGTGGCCGTGACGCTCGACGAACTCGATTGCGTCGCCCTGGTGGAACTCGAACGGGAACCGTGGCTGCGGGTTGATGTCCACGCCCACGATGTCGAAACCGGCTTGGTGGTAACCCATTGCTTCCCCGCCCTGGCAGCAGAAGCAGACCAGGACGCGAGGAGTCATGCGGAGTCACCACCCCGCACGACACAGGCGACCGTGCGGGCATGGCCGCGCGGTCGGATCGATAGATAAAGGAGAAAGTGGTGTCTAGAGCATTTCCGTACAAGATCAACCAGGCCGTCTCCGGCATGCTCCCCGGAGGAAACGGGGGCGTGACGCTCGCGAACGGCACCGTTACCCGCATCGGCGCATCCGACGCGCACGGCTACCGCAAGGTGCACGTGTCGTTCGGGTTCGGAGGCGACGAGCGCGACTATTCGGTCAGCCGGTCCGGCGCGTGTGACTACCTCTCACCGACGCCGTTGCGTCCGACCGTCAACGACGACCGGGTGACGCCGAACACGGCGTACACGGTCGAGCCCGACGCCGGGCGATTCGTCGCCAAGTTCGAGGGCGAGCCGATCGTCACGTGTGACACCGAAGCGGCAGGGTGGGACGCCGCGCTCCGTCACGACGGCGAGGCCCGCGAGGCTGCCCGGCGGGCGAAGCTGGACCCCACGGCCGTCGTGACGGGCTGCCTGTGGCACGAACACCTGTCGGGCGCATGGCGCGCGGCCGAGCGCGGACGTGACGCTCTGGAGGAGTTCGCGCGGAAGACGCTCACCGACCCCCCGCACCACGCCGGGTACGTGACTCAGAGCGCGGCGCGAGACCTGCGGGCCCTCGGTTTCGACGGGGTCGACTGGGCCAAGGTCTACGAACGGTTCGAGCACAAGTCCGTGTGACCGCTCTCGCGCCCGTCTTCGGGGAGACGGGCGCGGGCGTGGCTACACGGCCAACACGAAGGGAGGGCCACCGTGCCCGGAATGTACGTTCGCCGCCTCGCCGACACCGGCGTGTGCACCGACTCGCGCAGCGCCGAGGAAATGGAGCGGATGATCCGCGAGGGGCTGCCGCAACCGTGGTCCGAACAGGTCTACCGAATCGACGACCGGACGATCGGCATCGGGCGGCGCGATGGCGGCAAGGGTGACCCCGCTGACGTGTTCCGATGGGAAGACCCCAGCGAGAGCCCGTCCGCCGTGGTGTTCGGCAAGGCGCGCACCGCGAGCGTGCACATGGCCTACGCCGGAACCGGCAGACTCCTGTGCCGCAGCTCCAACAGCGTCGAGACGGTGATCTGTGGGCCGTGCGGGATGTACCCGGCGCCGGCCGACGACGGGTTGCCCGGCACGATCGCCGCACTTCTTCAGGCGGACGTGTCACCGTCGCGGCTCTGCCGCGCGTGCTTCTACCCCAAGACCGTGGCGATCTACGCCGCCGCCTACCGGGAGCAGGCCGAGAGCGAGGCGTGACTACCGCGTCGCCATGGTGGCGGCCGTCCCGCTGGGGACGGCCGAACGCCACGGCAACACGGCCGACACAGAAGGAGGGACGCAGGATGAACGACACGACCGGCAGCCGCAGCGCCATCGACGACCCGGCGGAGCTGGCACGACTGGCCGCCGCTGGAACGCTGCCGGACGCCGAGCAGGACGGCCGCTACGCGGACTTTGTCGACATGGTGGAAGACCTGTGGGGCGCCGAGGGCACCGTCTCCGTACTCGCCCGCTTTGGGGTGCCGCTGCCGCTGCTGGAGACGCTGACCAGGCGGTACCGTGCAGAGCGCCCCGGCCCGCTGGCGAACCCCTGGGCGGGGTTGGTCACGGACACCTGGAACGCGAACCGCTGAGAGTCGGAGGGAAAGAACGATGGCAAGCCGCAAGACGGGCGAGCAAGACGAGGTGCTGACGACCGCCGAGCAGAACGCCGCGACGAGCGATGTTGCGTTCCGTCGATTCGTGATGGGCGAAATTCGCCGTCACACGCTCCTGCTCACGGAGATTCGGGACCACTTCGCGTCCTGGGCTCCAGAGGAGCCATGAGTGTTCCGGTTCCGGCGCGCACCCCATTGGGGTGCGGGTCCGGTGTCGGCGCAGTCACCGACCGAGTGAGGGAGATTTCTGTTGGCAAGCAAAGGGTTCCGTGTCGCCGAGAACGTACTGACGTTCATCGCCGGCAACGTGCGAGCGGCGGACTCGGAGGAGCCTGCCGGGCCGCCGGAAGAGGAGCCGCGCGCGGCGTTGCTCCGCCACATCCTGGACCTGCCGCGACGGGGCGACGGCTCCGTGTGGGTCGCCGGCCTCACGGCCGATGAACTCGACTTGCTCGCGGACGAAGCGAACCTACTGGTCAAGGCGGTGAACGACACCTCGGCCAAAACGCCGACGTCGCGCGGTCAGTTGCTCGCGGCCCGCGCGGTCATGCGCGCCTGCGGGTCGCTTCGCGACGAGGCGCCCACCGTCTCGATCATCGGAGCGCCGGAGCCCGAACCCGAGCCGATCGAGGTAGATCCGCTGGTCGAACAGATTCAGGAGGCAGAGAAGACCTACGCCGAGACGCTCGCGGATCACAAGGCCGCCGCGCGGAAACGGCGAGACCTTCTCCGCGAGCGCAACGCCAAGATCGTCGCGACCGCCAAGGCGAACCCTCGGTTGACCAATGACCAGCTCGGCGAGCGATTCGGCCTCGACGGAACGCAGGTCAGCCGGATTGTCACGGCGCAGTCCGAACGAAAGGACTGACGGACAGCCGTCAACCTCCGGATGGGGTAGCCCACGCTAGGCCGACGCTCAGGCCAGGGAAAACACAGAACGTGATCTCTGAAGATCACCTCAATGGAGCAGTGTTCTGGGTAGAAATTTCCCTGAACACGTTCTACGGTCGCTTGCATGTTGCAACGTGGTGCGACTGGCTGCGACGGGCGCAGCTTTGGTTTTGCGGGGGCCGAGTCCGGGGGCGTGACTCGAAATTGTTGCGCCACAACGGGAACACGAAGATGAGGGAGTGCACATGACGGCAGCCGCCGTGGATACGCGCAAGGTGACCGACGAGCGAATCCGCTTCATGGGTCAGCACTTGTCCCAGCGAATCAAGGCGTTGGGACTCAAGCTCCAGGACTTGGCCGACGACTGGGAAGTCAGCTACGGGACGGTCCGCAACACGATCTACTGGCCGACGAGCACGCCGCCGAAGCCGGAGCGGATCGCGGCTCTGGAGAAGGCTGCCGAGCTGCCGGCGGGCACGCTGCTGGAGCAGTACTACGCCAAGCGTCCCGATCCGTCGTACTGGGTCCTGCCCGCCGACGACGCGCCGAGCGAGCCGGAGCCGGCCCCCGCGAAGGCCCCCACCAGGCGAACCACGGCCGCGTTGGCGGTCAAGACGCCGAAGGCGGCGGCCGGTCCGCTCGTGGAGGTCGACGACTCACCGGAAAGGGTCGTTGATGGGCCCCTTCGGGCGCGCATCGTGCGCCTCGAACGCGCCGTCGTTGCTCTCGTCCCGCTGGTCGCGGGAAGCGCCAAGGTTGACGCGGACCGCCTCCTGGCGGATCTGCGTCTCGGCTCCTAGGGAGTTGCCGTGAGAGGCTTGCTCGCCTTCCTGGCTCTCGGGGGGCTCGTCGTGGGCATCGTGTGCGCTGTGGTTCAGCCGGACACGGTGACGATGTCCGGGCGCGTGGTCGCGTCGTGCGCGACGCTGGGCCGGTACTCGGGGCCAACCGTGTCCGACGAGGACGGGCGGGCCCTCGGGGGTTCTGCGCAGATGACGACGAGCGCAACGGCTGACGGCGGGTGCCTCGGAAGGTTCGAGGTCTCCGGCCTGCCGGAGCGCGTGCGGTACGTCGCCGCGATGGGGTCCATGTCGACCCCGGTGCCGCGCGGCTCGGTCGCGCTGGTGGTCCTGTCGGACCGGTAGTTCAGTCGGGGTCCTCGCTGGGGAGGTCCACCGACCACGACGGACGCGGCGGGCGGAAGCCCAGCTCGAATTGGCCTCCGCTCGCCGGTCCCGTCTCCTCGTCCACGTCGGACGCCGAGCCGCACAGTTCGATGGAGAACAGCTCGGTTCCCAGGACGACGACGGACAGCCTCATGCGCTGTCGCCTCGCTTTCCCTACGCAGTACGGAGGTCCAGGTTCAATGACGAACGCAGCGCAGGACTCGGACGAGTACCTGCAAGGCTTGTCGGACGAGTGGCTGTTCTGCCGTGGCTGGGGCCACGACATGAATCGGCCGAGCGTCCGGCGGCAGAAGGTGGGGCCGAAGACCTTCGAGGAGATCTTCGACCACGCCGAGGCCAACTTCGGTACGCGGATCTGGTGCCAGAACGGTTGCGGCTACCACACGCTCTATCCGGTGTACGTCAGCCCGACCGGCAAGAAGATCGTGGAGTTCCCCGGGGAAAATCGCTACGAGAACAGCGAGTATTGCGTAACAGGGTTCCGAGTATCCCGGGAGGATGCGCGCGCAGAGTGGACCCGTCGTCAGGTCGCGCGTCGACAGGCCGACAGGCGCGCCGGCGAGAGAGCCGGTGTCCTTGAGGCGGCGATCTAGTGGCGACGTTCGGCGGGTACTCGGACAAGCGGCGTTCGCGCTCGAACAGAATTGCGGCGGCGCTGAGGCTCGCGGGGCTTAGCGCCAAGGTGGATACTCCGGCGCGGTCGGACGCGAGTGTCACGCTGGTGAAGGACTTCGACGCGGAGCGCGCCGGTCAGCTCGCGGAGACGATCCGCGAGCGCCTGGGCGATGGGGCGGCTGAAGTGGAGTTACTGGTCACGGTGACCTGGAAGTAGAGCGAGGGGCGAGCCGGGCGGTTTTGCGCAGGGAGCACCTGGGCGAGAACGTACCATCGTGCACACCGAAACGCACCGCCCGGCCCCCGATTTTCCTGCTACGGAAGCAGTTTCCGTCTTACCTAGTCGCATTTTGTTGCATTCCAATACGTGGGGAGCGCTGTCATGCCCGAACGTCCTGCGGATGATCCGCTGAAGCACACTCAGGCGCGGGTGCGGCTGATGTGCTCGGTCGCCCGCGATGAGGTGCACTGCATGGCGTTGCCGACCGATCGCGGCACGCGATGGTTTCCAGCGGGGAAGCTCCTGGCTGCCAAAGCGGACAACTGGCTGAACCTGGAGGTCGTGCGCGAGCTGTGGACGTCCCGGCAAGCCCTCTTCCGCGCGGACGTCGGCACGGCTTACCTGATGAGGCTGACGGATAAGGGGCTCCAGTGGCTCAGGGACGCCCCGCCGTCGATGCTCGATCGCCCCATCGACCGCCGGGTGTCCTGACGCACCCGGCTTCCGAGGTGACGCCCGGTACCCGCAGGGGGGCACCGGGCGTCACCTCCCTACCTGAACGGAACGATCATGAACTTGGACGACCTGGCTCCGGGCCTCGTCGTGATGGCGGGCGACTGGCACCGACACATGCGGTGGGCTGTCGGAATCGCGAATCGGCTGCCGGATCTCGTACCCGACGAGATGCCGCGCGTGGTGGTCCACGCGGGCGACTTCGGCGTGTCCAGCGGACAGAGCGGGCAGGAGTTCCTCTCCGCGCTATCGCGCGCGCTGCGCGAGGTCGACGGCTACGTGTTCTTCGCGGACGGCAACCACGATGAACATCCGCTCTTGCGGAAGTTTGGCGTTGGCACCCCGGAGGGCGAGCCCGTGGAGATCACGAAACGAATCTGGTGGTTGCCGCGTGGCCTGCGCTGGTCCTGGTGGGGAAACTCGTGGCTTGCCCTTGGGGGCGCGGTGTCCGTGGACAGGGTGTTCCGCAAGGTCGGTGTGGACTGGTGGCCGGAAGAGGAGATCAGCGACGCCGACGCCGCCGCAGCGGCGCACGGAGGCACCGCCGACGTGATGGTGTGCCACGACCGGCCGGCCTGCGCACCGCTTGCGCTGCCCCCTCCGCCGCGCTCCTGGCGGCAAGGAGACCTACTTCGCTCGGACCTGCACCGGCAGCGTCTTCAGGCCGTCGTGGACCACGTAAAGCCGCGTCTACTGATTCACGGGCATTACCACTACGAGGACGACACCGTGGTCCGAGTGCCGTGGGGCGAGCTGCGCGTCACGGGCCTGGATTGCGACGGTGGGCGCGGCGCGAACGTGCGCGTGTTGAACACGCGCACGCTGGCGTGGGTACGCCCCGGGAAGGCGGCGGCATGACCGACGACATGGTCCGGCCGGACATGAAAGGCGTACCGCACCTGATGGAGATCTTGCGGACGTGCTGGGCTTCCTGGGCGGCAGTGCAGGACGCGCATGGGTCGGAGGTGGCCGGCGATCCGTTTCGGGACATGGCCACGGCGGTGGTGTTGGCGGGCTACAAGCGGGTGACGGAGTGACTGGCGAGCTGGTGACGCGCGCGGAGTCGCTCCGCCGGTTGTGCGAGACGCTGGGGCTGCCCGACTGGTTGCCCGCGCGCACAATCCTTCACGGTGAGGACCGGTGGCCGGGCTACTGGGAGGAGCTGGTGGACGCCGAGACGGGCGTCCGGCCGGTCGGGATGCTGAGGTGGGTCGGGCGGAACGAGGACAAGCCGCACCGCTGCCCCGAGTGCCACCGGGTGGTGACCTGGGAGCGCAAGCGGTACGGGCCACGGAGCCGGCTGACGTGCCCGCCGTGTGGTGTCCAGTGGCGGTCTGGGACTCGGGTCTACCCGAGGCGCTTGCGGGCGCGGTGACGGCGCTGGGCGGCCAGGAACTCGTGTAGGTCGGCGACGCGGTAGCGGGGGCCGTCAGGCGTTTCGACGACGGGCAGCCCCTTCTCGCGCCATGCGTAAATGGTCCGCCGGGCAACGCGCATCTCTTCGGCCGCCAGATCCGCGGTGAGCAGGTCCAGGGACTCGTGGGGGCTCACGACCGGAAGGGCCCACGTTTGGCCGACAGCGGCCATCTGGGCATCCAAGCGTGCGCACTCCTCGGGGGCGGCCTTCTCCAGGGCCTGGCGGTATGCCTGGGCGACGCGGCGCGCGCGGTCGAGCGTGGTGTCTGCGGGCCAGGGCCACGCACCCGGCCGGCTGTCGATCATTGTCCCCCCTCGTAGGCCGCGACGAGGACGTGAGCGATCCGGCCAGGCGCGATCTCGATTTCCGTTCCTTTGCCGTCGTGCATGACGATGACCGGGCCGTGGCCGGCGGCGCTGCGGCGAAAGAGCCAGCGCACGAGCCAGCGGGGATACGGGGCGTGGCCGATGATGCGGCGGCCGTCTTCGAGGTCGAGGCACACGCGGACGCGGCTCTTCACGCTGCGCTCCCTTCGGTGAATCGGATCGTGGGGATGCCGGAGTGCTCAGCCATCGCGGCGCACCCGGATGCGCCGGGCGAGGCGTCCCGGATGAACGCGATGCAGAGTTCGGCACCGAGGGCGACCATGTGGGCGTTGCGGACGTGGCCGGCGCGGCGGCCGTGCTTGCGCCAGTTCGCCGGGTGGCGCTCGGTGCGGATGCCGTGGGCGCGCGCGTATCGGTCGGCGATGTCGTCCGCGCCGCGCGGACACGCGCCGTGCACGATCATCAGGTCGGGGTACTTGAGGTCGAGGTAGTCGAGCTTCTCGCCGATCACGCGCCAGTCCGTCCAGGCGCGGGAGCCGGTGAGTAGGACGCGGGTGGTCACTCGCGCTCCTGGCGGGCCTGGCGGCGCCCTTCTCGGCGCTCCCGCCGGTTGCCCTGACGCTTGATCCTCCGCACGGCCCCGGCCTTCTGGGTCCAGCAGAACCGGCGGCGCCAGCGGCTGTGTATGTCGGACTCGCGGGGTCCGAGGGATCGGCGGGTCATCCGTTTACCCCCGCGCCCGCCCATTCACTCGGTGCCAGCGGGGGGCCGTAGACGTCGAGGACGACAGGTGGCGTCACGTAGATCCCGCAGAAGTCCCGGACCGCGTCGGCCGCGCTGGCGGCCGTCATGGCGAAGTAGTGCGGCGTGACGTGCCGCGTCGTCGGCAGATACTTGATCAGGTAAACGGTCACGCGACGTTCAACTTTCGGTCGGTGAGGGCGAGACAGAGGGCTTCGTACTCGGCCCACGTGTAGCGGCGAGCGCAGTCGCGGCACTCGATCAGCTCGGAGCCGTCTTCGCGTTCGAGCGCCATGGCCTCGCATCGAGGGCAGGGAACGGGGAGCTTGTGCACGAGCCGGGTCTGTCCGAGGTAGACACGCGCCTTGTGACGGAGCCGAAGCATCTCCAGTGCGCCATCAAGCCCGTCCCGGCAAACGAGGACACGGCAGCCGTACTCCCACCGGACATGCTTCTCGTCGCGCAGCGCCAAGAACGCGGACGGCGCGGCGGCCAGGAGCTTGCACGCGCGGTCGAGGAACCAGCCGGGCCGGACGCGGCCGACGACGCGCCATTCGGTATTCAGGACGGCCGCGACGCTGCCGGCCCACAAGCCGGTCTCGGTGACCATCTCGCGTTGCAAGGCTTCGACGTGGGGCCTGAGCGGAATCGGCAGCTCCCGCGTCATGCGGACCGGCTCCCCGCCGACCGTGGAACCCTTCCCGAGGATGAGGTTCAGGGCCGTGTAGTCGGCGGGGAGTTCAGCGACAGCACGTTCGACGTGGCGCGCGCAGGTGTCGCACAGTCCGGACGCCGCGTTGATCCGCTTGCCGACGCGGCGGCCATCAGCTTTCTCGTGGTCAGCGCAGTATTCCGCGCGGTAGCACCGATGTTCCATTTCGCCCTTCTCCGGTCGTCGGGTAACGTCGAACCGGACGGACGTCGTATGGCTGCACTTCTGTCGAGAGGCCCCCCGGCTACCACGGGGGGCCTCTTCTATTTTGGGCTATTCTCGGTCGCGATTAGTCGCCTTCGGTCGCGTCCAGAGCAGAATCATGACGATGAAGCCAAGCACGGCCCAGAACACCTCATGGTTGATGGTCCACGCGAACAGTCCGATCATGAATGCGACGAACCCAATCGGCAAGGCGCACCCGAATTCATGCCTAGACATCTGTGTCCAGGATGCCGTATCCGGCCCGCAAGAGCAGCGGGACGAGGTGCTGGAGCTGGAGCCGGACGGGGATGATGACGGCGCTGCGGCGGAGCGGGCTGCCGAGGTCGCGGGTAGCGAGCTGGCCGAGGTCACCGATCGGGAGCCAGGCCCACCAGCGGCCCGGGTCGGCCTTACCGGGCCGGCGCTGAACCAGGACGCCGTAGTCGGCCCCGGCCGCCACGGCCTGGGTCTCGGTGTCCAGAAGTGCGGCCTCGATCTCGGTGTCGCTCATATCTGCGACGGCCTTGCACTGCCACACCAGACCTGGGGTGCCCCGGATGTCGCCTCGGTCCTCGAAGGCGCGCTTGGCAGTCTTCCACCCGGTCACGACCGCGCGTTCCGCGTCGGGCCACCAGACCCGCAGGAAACGGGCGAGATCGCGTTCTGCCTGCGCGCCCTTGTCGCGGCTGTACTTGCCCGCTTCAGCCGCTGTCCTCGTCGACATTCGTCCCCTCCTTCGCGTCTTCCAGAACGTCCACTACGGTCCGCGCCCATTTGTCGCGGGCGCGGTTGCTCTCCTTCAGCATTTCGTAGATGCCGAGGAGGGCGCGGGACGTGGTGTAAAGCTCGCTGCTGATCGCTTTTAGGTGCCGCTCTATTCGCTCTAGTACCTTTTTGGTCTCGTTCATCGCAATGCCCTACGCAGGAGCGCCGACGCGGTCATGTTGAAGGCGCACGCCAGAACGTGGAGGTCGTCCACGTCGATCTTGCGCGTGCCGCGTTCGATGCACCCCACGGTCTGCGTCTTCAGCGGACGTCCGAACCTGGACGTCTGCTCGGAGAGTTCTGCCTGTGACCACCCGTGCGCCACGCGCAAGCTGGAGATCTGTTGTGCCAGCCTGAATCCCACGGGTCCGGGTCGGCTCTGGTTTTGTCCCAACGGGATACTCCGATCAGAACGGCGGCGGCTCGGCTGTCGTGGTCCAGGTGTCGTCTCGCTCGGTCGAGCGCGCGGCCTTCTGCACCTTGGCCGTGGCGTACCGCAACGACGGGCCGACCTCGTCCACCTGGAGTTCGTAGGCGGTCCGCTTCTCGCCGTCCTTGTCGTACGAACGCTGCCGGAGCTTGCCCCGCACGATGACGCGGGCACCCTTCGGCAGACACTCCGCGACGTTCTCCGCCTGGGCGTTCCAGATCGAGCAGCGGAGGAACAGCGGGTCGCCGTCCTTCCACTTGCCGGACTCGCGGTCCATCACGCGCGGCGTGGACGCCACGGTGAAGTTCGCGACGGCGGAGCCTGACGGCGTGAACCGCAGCTCGGGTTCAGCGGTGAGATTGCCGACCACGGTCACTTCCGTCTCCCCAGCCACTTACTTCGCCGCCTTCTTGTTCTTGACCTCCGACAGCGCGTCGTGTTCGGCGGCGAAGGTGTCGAACGTTTCGCGCATGGCGCGCAGCGCACCGATGCCGATCGCGATGCCGAAGAGGATTGCGTTCAACAGCTTGATGATCTCGGTGGCCTTCTTGACGGTCTTCACGACTGTCCTTCCTGGACGGACCGGGTCAGTTCGACCCGGGACGGATGAGGGTTGGTGATCTCGACCCATTGGCCACGGCGGTGCCCGCGCGCGAGCTGGCGCGCACAGCGGCGGCCGATGGCTGCGTGGCAGTAGGGGCAGGAGAACGCCAGCGCGGCGGCCTCCTGCGGCGACGCGCGCCGGGTGGACCAGCCCAGCCGGGACGCGAGGTCACGGATGATCTCGCGAATTCGGTCCGGGCTGGCCGGGTTGGTCGGCGCGGCCGGGAGCGCTGCGCGTGGCGGCGGATGGCTACGCGACTCCCGGATTGCGGTCGTGACGTGGCCGGGCATCAGGTACTCCGTCGAGGTGGCGAAGTGCTGGAGGATCGCCTCGCGCGCCTCGTCGAATGTCCAGCGCCCCCGGCGGGCCGCCTCGACCCACGCCATGACGGTGGAGTCGCCGGGCTTGCGGTGGTCGTAGGCCATGGCGATGGCGAGGAGCTGGCGAATCTCGCCCTCAGTGGGCGCGTGCGGGCTCACGACGCTTCTCCTGGGGGAAGCTCCGCCCGGGGCGGCTGCGGCCGTCCTGGGCCGCCTGAGCCGCGAAGGAACTGGGCTATGCGTTCGTCGTTCTCGGACACGGTGATCTCCCGCCGCCTGCGTTGCGGCTCGTCCTCCCAGCAACCTTGGTTGAGCCAGGTCGCCGGCTGCTTCGTGTACTTCGGGTCCTCGTTCTCGCGCTCGTCGGCGTAACGCTTCGCGCCCGCGATGATCACGGCCGCGTCTGCGCCGTCCTTCATCGCCTTCGTCCAGGCGGCTTCTGCCGCCTTGCGGGCCACTCGCTTCGGGTACGCGCTGTAGAACGCCTCGAAGTCGGGGTTGCCGCGCGGGGAGGGAGATGACGACCGAAGGGAGTTATCTCCCTTCGGGACGGGACGGGACGGGGCAGCGTTAGTGACGGCGTCAGCAACGGCGTTAGTTTTGGTGCCTAACGGCGTTGCTGACGCGTTAGTAACGGCGTTAGGTGTTTCGGGCTTGCGCTGGTCGCGGTCCTTCTTGCGGGCCGCGAACTTCCGTTGCCTCTGCGCGTTCTTCTTGCGGTCTTCCTCGATCCGCGCCTTGCTGGGTTGGTAGTCGAGGTAGTCGTGGATCGTCCATCCGTCGGCGGCTGAGGACCACACACCCCGTCTCACGAGTTCGGGGACGAACCTGTCGGGACGCTTCATCGTTCGCGGGGCTGCCGCCGCGAGATCTGCTTCGGACACGAAACCGTCCGTTGTGTTGCGTGCGCACCAGCAGATCGCCGAGACGTGCAGTCGGAACGCTGGGTCCGAAAGGCTGTCCACCTTCCTGTGGATCGGGAACTGGTCGTCCAGGCGCACCCACGACATGGAGTTGCATCACCTTTCCGCGTCGCGGCCGGGCAGAGAGCGAGGGCGAGGACCGGTCAGTCGTCGGCGGCGACGAGCCGCCAATCCGGAATGCGCTTGGTCTTCCGGCCCTTGTTGACCATGCTCACGATGACCTCCGCCATGGCGTCGCCGACGCGGCACGAGCGCAGCTTGCGGAGCTGGCGAGCGTCGCCGATGACCCCGATCGGGCCGCCTTCGTGCCGGCCGAGTTCGACGGTCAGCTTGCGGAGATCCAGGGTGTCGCCGTACTGGAGGATGACCAGGCCGATGCCCTCGATCAGCTCGGCGCGGACGGCGTCGGCGTTGTGTCCCCACGCACTGGTGAGGACGTCGATCAGGGTTTCGCACGCGGCGGCGTTGCCGCCGTCGAACCGCGTTCCGCCGTTGTAGATCTTCTCCAGCGCACCGACCGCGAGGAAGAACCCCTTGCCGGACGCGCCGGTCACGCGCCAGCCGTGGTCTTCGAGGATGGAGTTCAGCAGGACGGCGGTCTCGTCGCCTTCGATGACGCGGATCACGAACTTGATGACGGGCCGGACTTGTCGCGTGTCGTTGTAGAGGCGGAAGAGCGCGGCTTCCTCCGCGAGGGTGAGGCCGGAGAAGACCTTGCAGTCCATCACCTCGTTGCCGAAGCCGAGTTGCTTCATGGCTTCGGCGCGGTGCTGACCGTCCACGACGTGGTACGTGCCGTCGTCGCGAGCAGACACGATGATCGTGCCGAGGGCATCGAGATTGAGGTTGTCGGCGATCTTGCGGACCCGGCTCGGGTCGACGGTGCGCTGAACCTGCGGGTCGACGCCGAGGTGATCGACGCGGAGTTGCTTGTTCACGGGGGACTTTGACTTGGCGGGCATGGCTGCTTTCCTTTAGCTGTCGAGGTTTGCCTGAATGAGCTTGCGAACTCGGGTGAGGGCGCGGATTCCCTTCGTGAAGGAGCGCACCCAGGCGGCGCACTCGTCGGGCGTGGCGTTGGGGTCGATGGCCGTGACCTGCTTGAGGGCGAGGTCGATCCCGGCCATGTCCATGGCGATCTGGTCCAGCGCGTCAGCGGACATGACGCTGGTGTCCTTGGGGCGGGGCCGGCGCTTGGTCGGCGCGGACGGCGCGGGTGGGTCGACCGGCGGCGTCTTGGTGGGGACGGCCATGGTTGGCGAGATCCCTCGGTCGACGCGCTGGACGAACGTCTCCTGTTCCTCCGCCGGGAGGTCGGCGACGCGCACCGCCGTGTATAGCGGAACCTTTCCCTCCTCGGTCAACCTGTTGAGGTCATCGCTGCCCTTGGCCTGGACGCGGCGGGCGCGCTGGACGGCGACGGAGGAGACCTGAAGCAGGTCCGCCGCGTCCTTGCGCGTCGGGGAGGCGTCGGTAATGGCGTCATATGACGCCTTTTCCGAGGGGCGTCCTGGCAGGCGGGCGGCGAGCCTGCCCGCAACCATGGCGCGCTGCGTGTCGGTGAGGTGTCGGCGGTGCAGGTTCAGGGAGATGACGTAGCGCCAGGGGTCGCCCTTGTACGTCACGTACACCGGTTCGACGCCTGCCTCTGCGCACGCGAGGTACCGGTTGCGGCCGTCGAGCAGAGCGCCGTTCTGGTCGGTCTTGAGCGGTTCCAGAAGGCCGTTCGTCTTGATGTCCTCGACGAGTTCGGCAAAGGCATCCTTGGTCAGCATCGGGAACAGCTCGGCCGCCGGGTGCACCTTCACGTAGTCGGGCAAGGCGTTGGCGAGGACGGAGGTCATGCCGTGGTGCCCCTTTCGTAGATGACTTCTGCCTTCAGTGCTCCGAAGATCAGCTCCGCCATCTCCACTGGGCTCGTCGTGCCGTCGTCGTGGAGCCACACGTAAATCCGGCCGTACTCCGTCATGAGCCATGCGGGCATCTCGGCCGGCGTCCGGGGTTGGCGGACGCTCCAGCCGTTGGCGTAGGCGGCCTCGGGGTTCTGGTGGATGGCGCCGTGACACCCGTCTGTGTTGCCGTGTCCGCAGACGTGGATCAGGTTGGACAGGTCCCAGGTGCCGCCCTGGGATCGGTTCTTGCGGTGTTGCGCCTCGCGGGCCGGGCGAAGGCCGCAGATCTCGCACCGCCCGCCGGAGCGGACGGCGAGGAGCTTGCGCGCGAGGGTGGGCGTCATTCGCAGGCGGCTTCGGCGTCCGCCGTGTCCGGAGTGGACGCGGTGTGCTGGTCGTGGAGCAGTTCCCGCAGGACGTTGTGTGCCCGCCGTGCGGTGCCCACGGCGCGGAACGCGTTAGCCTGTAGCTTGGCGATCTGCCCGCGCGCCTTCTCCAGCTCCGCCTTCAGGTCCCGGTTCTCCTGGAGCAGGTGAACGATCTCGGTTCGGAACTGGTTCTGGCCGTTGTGGTCGACGATGATCTGGTTCGCGATGGTCTTGTTCATGGCGGTGAAGATCGGCTCGTCGTCGCCGGGGCCGGGGTTCTCGGCGTAGCCGTGGATGCCGTAGTGCGTGCCGATACGCCAATGGCGGATGTCGATCATGTGAAGTCCTTGCTGTGTGTCAGATGCTCGCGTCGTCGCTGGCGTGCAAGCGGTCGATCTCGCGCGCGTTGACGACCATGGTTCGGCCGTTGGCGACCTGTTCTCTGAGCTGCCGAAGCTGCTCTTTGTGTGCGTCGGCGAGGGCGGCGGCGACGAGACGATCGGTCAGCAGGCGGCCGATCTCGTTGTCGGCGTCAGCGATGGTCTCGGCCCGGTTGTGGGACAAGTTCTCGCCGTCTGCCTGTGCGCGGAGGATCGCTTTCGCCTTGGCCGACTTGTGGGCGGCTTCGGCTTTCGCTGCCGCCACCGCGATTTCTCGGAACTCGGCGGCCTTGATCGCGTAGGTTCGGGAGACGCTTCCGAGGTGCTCCAACGGGTCCGTCATGACGTCTCCGGACGCTCCAGGATCACCAGCCCGCGTGGCCGGGCGAAGTCGCGTCGGAGGTAGCCGAGGTCTTCCAGCACTTTGAGTTGGTGGTGCACCGAGGACGAGGACCGCAGGCGCACGCCATCGGCTACCTCACGGATGGTGGGCGGGTATCCGATTTCCTTGATGTAGCCCCGGAGAAAGTGCAGGATGTTTCGCTGCGTCGGCGTGAGCGCGTCCGTCATTCCGCCGCCTCTTCCTGGCGGAGGCCGTTGCGCTTGAGGTCGTCGAGGTATGCGCGCAGGAACTCCTCCGGCGCAGCCTGGATCTCCTCGCCGGTTCGGGCCTGGAAGTCGGCCATGACGGCGTACAGATCGAAGCCTTGCTCGGTGGCGTAGTTGCGGATCTGGTCGAGCAGCGTGTCAGGCTTGCCCTGGTCTCCGCGCTCGTAGGTGTCGTGGTCTGGGTCGGGTTCGTTGGTGGGCAGGCAGAGCGCCTGGAGCAGGGCCGTCCGGTAGGCCACGGACATGGCCTTGGGTGTGCCCTTGTCGCCGATGTCCATGGCCTCGCCGGCGACCTGGGTATCGATGTGGTCCCCGGCCGGGCCGTAGATGCGATAGGTGACCAGGACGGTGCACTCGCGCATCGGCGTCTGCTTCGCCGACAGGACGTCGCGGTAGCGCGCTTCGGTGTGCAGTGGTGCGACGATGACGCGGTGTCGGCGAAGGACGGGGCCAACCGCGTTGACCACGGCGTCGATTCCTCGGAAGCTGAAACCCTGCTGCTTGTTGTAGTCGCCTTTGCCCACGGCTCGAACGTCTGCCATGACGTCGTTGAGGGCCTCGTAGACGCTCTTCGTGTCGGTCACCGGCGACCGTCCAGGAGTGACGGTCCGGCGATCTCGTGCCAGCGCTCGGCGATGGTCTCGACGGCTCCGCGCTCGGCGCGATAGGTGATGTAGGGATTCCCGGCGATGAGGCCGACGCCGGGGACTTCCTCGCCCGTGTTCGGGTCGATGGCCTCGTTGTACTTCTTGGTCGCCTCAAGGATCTTGTGCTCGAACGCAGGCCGGACGACGGTCATGACCTCGTCCGGGTAGTTCTGCTTAACCCAGGCGAGAAACTCCGGTTCGCTGTAGACGGCTGCGGTCACTCGTCCGTGGGCCTTGGTGACCTTGCCCAGCCGCGTGCCGTCGTCGAGTGTCGCCGCCTTGGAGTCCCCGGTGTCCAGCGTCGCGAGGAACTCTTCCTGGATCTCCATCTCCAGGTCGCGGATGCGGGACTTCAGCGCCTTGAGGACGCCGTACTTGACCGCCAGCGTTCGGGCTGACTCTTGCTGCTGCGTTACTGATCCCTGCCTGCGGGTTGCGATGGGCCGGCGTGCACCGGCAGTTGGTCGGAGTTGCTTGTGCGCCTAGAACCCAGTACCGGGCCGGGAATCCACATATGCCACAGGGGATTCCGTAGGCGAGCCAACGTCTCATGCGGGTTCCTCGAACGGTAACGCGACCTCTCCGGTCCGGCTTTCGCGTTGCTGCTCAAGGAGTCCGCGCGCCACGTCCCATCCTGGCGTGTCGATCGGGTATGCCTCGATGTCGTCGATGGTCAGTGCGAAAGTGACCTTGCCGCCGGAATGGGTGGTGGTCTTGCTCAGCGACACGGCGGCGATGACCATGTGCCCGGCCTCGTCTCCGCGCAGGAGCGCGCCCGTGAGGTCGCCGATTCCGTTGCGCTTGCCGGCAGGTAGCGCACCGGACAGGGTGATCGTGGTGGACATCGTCGCCTTCTCGCGTTGATACGTTGGTTGGAGGCGGGGCGCGCCGGGCGTCGGGGTTCCACCGCGCCCCGCCTCCGGTCTAGCCGACCTTCATCATGGCGGCGGCGTGTGCGGCCGGGACCTTGATGACGTCGGGCGTCAGGCGCTTCGTCGTGTCGAACTCCACCGGCACATCCCAATCCCGTAGGAGGTTGTACGCCTCGACCGCGTGGAGCTGGGACCACGCCTTCATCGCCTCACCGCACGCCAGGTACACAGTGGACACGCGGACGAACGCGGTGCCTTCCTGGAACTCGACGTTGGTGCCGAACCGCTCGGCAACCTTCACCACGTCGGCAAGGCTGCGATAGTGCAGGCTGATGCCGATCGCGGATTCGGGGCGGATTTCCGCGCAGATCGGGTCCGGCAATCCGGGGAAGTCGATGAACGTCTGCCGGTAGGCGGCGGCACGCTCGGCCTGGTTGGTCATGCGGCCACGGACTCCTTCTCCAGCCGAATGATGCCCGGAGCAGTCGCGCGGACTGCGTTGCGCGTCCACATGTCGATCGCCTCGTGCGCGCGGGCGAGCTTGGTCTTCCGGCTGTCGATCTCAGCGACGAAGTGGGCCCCCGCGATGTGCATGATGTCGCGCGGCGGACGCACGTAGTGCATCTCGGGCAGGTAGTGCGCACCGGGCGTCACTCCGGGCGGGAAGGGCGAGGGCTTGACCTTCATCTTGGCCACGAGCTGCATCATCACGTCGTGGGCTGACGGCGGCATGAAGGTGACCAGCTCCTCACCGAGGCCGGCCGGGACCCACGTTTCGACGGGCCGGACGTGGGCGTTGCGGGGGCGCATCGCGCGTTCGCTGGCGACGATCGACCGCGCGACCTCGGTCATCCCGGCTCCGACAGCCATGCGTGGGGCGGGCGTCGGGCAGTCGGGCGTCTGGCCCGCCGAGCGCGCCTCAGCTACGCGCAGAGCCTGACTGAGGATCTCGACCTGCGCGGGGACGTACGCGTCGCGCAGGTCGGCCTTCAGCATGTCGGCGATCCAGCCCCAACCGCCGGCCTGCGACGGAGACGGGAGATGGACGGTGCGGTGCGCGAGGTTGAGCATCTTCATCGAACAGGACGCGCACAGCACGCTGACCTTGCGTTCGGTGTCCGGGTCGAGTTCCTGCGTGATGTGGCGGCAATAGGTGTCGTTGACCATCTGGACCATGCGAGCCAGTGGCCGGGGGGTGCAGGCCGGGAAGTCGGTGATCTCCCGGTCGCCGTTCTCCCAGGAGATCACGTTCATGGCGCACAGGTACGTGGTGCTTCCGGGGTGGCTGCCCACGGCCAGACGGGGCGGCGCGGTGAAGGTGGACATGGTGGGTGGTGTCCTCTCTATCGCTTTTCCCTCTGTGACAGAGGGTTCGTGTCGTACCAGCACTGGGCGTCGAACATCGCGACGGCATGAGCCGTGGTCTTTCGATGGTGGTTCTGCCGAATGGCAGTGCGGAGATGTTCGGGGAGCCTGTACCAGCACGCTCGGCAGGCGTAGTGATGTCGCGGAACTGGGTTCCCACACCCGCCTGGGCACGTGTGGGTGCTCACGGGCTACTCCTGGTTGCCCGGAGCGGTTTCGGGAGCCGGGTCCGGCGTCGGCGCGTCCTCGGGCTCAGGTGCGTTGTCGGGCGCGGTCTCTGGCGCAGGGTCGTCGGCTGGGGTCTCCGGCTCGACGGTGGTCATGACGGGCCACTTGGTCCGCTTCAGCTTGGTGACCGAGACCGGCCGGTCCTTGATGCGGAGTATCGCGTTGAACACGGGAGTATCCGTGTCGTGGCGGAGGATCTCGGCCAAGGGTCGTTCGGTGACGCCACTGAGGTCAATGGGCGGGAATGCTGTAGCCGTAGGCATTGCGTCCCTCTCAGGTGAAGACGATGACGATTGCGGTGATGATCGCGAGGACGATCACCGTGGCGCAGATGGCGACAACGATCAGGTCGAGGTCGCCGCCGGGGCGGGGTGCCTGCGTCATAGGAGAAGACTCGCCCCCAGCCAGGCCAGGTTGACGACCAGGACGAAGAGCGCCAGGCCGAACATGACGAGCGAGTACTGACCTATCTCGGTGAAGCTGGCTTCGATGAACAGGGTTCGGGCTCGGTCTGCGGCGCGTAGCCGGCGGGCTGCCCACGCCCTGAGCCGATCCGTCTTCCCCGGCGGAACGGCCGTCGCGCGCTGGTCGTCCTGTGTGGTCACAGGTAGACCCGCCTACGTTGAGGGCGCAACGCGTGCCGTGGCGTGTAGTTCCGAAGGCCGAGGTTCTCGATGGACCACGGTTCGACGCCGGGGTGCTCGCGCTGCCAGATGTACTCCACGCACCGGGCCAAGATCTCGCCGGGTAGGCGTCGGTGACGTCGGGGACGCCTGAAACACTGGATCTGGGTCATCACAACGGTTCCTTGTGCTGATCAAGTGCGGCCGGGCGGCGGGGGGTCGTCGTCCGGCCGTGCGGACTTACCGGCGGGGACGGACGGTTCGCTTCTTTTGGATGCGCTCCGCCTCCTGGCGCGCCGCGTCGATCTGCTTGTCGCGGCATTTCACGACCTCGTCCACCGGCACGTAGGTGCGCCGGAGGAACTTCACTCGGGGAAGCTCGCCCTCGTTCATCAGGCGGAAAACCGTGGCCCGGTTGACCTTCAGGACCGTGGTCGCCTGCGGGACGGTCATGAGCTTGTCCCAGATCTCCGCCGACCACTGCTGAAGCTTCTGGGCTTCGTCGTCATCGGTGTGGACGCCGCTGTCGTCGGCTGTCGCCAACACGGGGCCTCCTCTGCAATCGCGTCTGTCGGGGTGGTCGCTCGGAGTCGCAAGTGGACAGTCCGTGGTGACCGCGCGTGCGCTGTGGCGGTGGTTCCGTCGCAACTTGCGCTTCGGGCCGAGCAAGATCGACCTTGCATCGCGACACGCCGAAGAACAAGGCTTAGGGCAAAATTTCCCCAAAGTGCGATAGGGGGCGACCTTGACGCGCCGAGTTGCGACTTCATCGGCACTCTCGTAAGCGCTCGGTGACGAGTCGATACACTCGAACGAGAGGTATCGGAGGGGTTCGATACGGAGCGATGCTTATGGCGTCGGTCGCGCCACGACCTGCAACGTAGATCGACATGTAGTACCTGTTTAGCGGTACCTGTGCGCCCGTGGAGTCGCTAACTTGCTCCGCCGTTCACCCCAGGGAGGGACCTCGATGACGAACATCAGTTCGATGTGGTCGGCGGATGTCGCCGACTGGGTGACGAACACGGGGCCCGGCGCCGGCAACGGCCTCCCGCACGTGCGCGCGCTGTTCAGGATCGTCCATCCGGTCTGGAAGAGGGGCACCCTGGCCCGCCTGGCGACAGTGCACCAGGTCAAGCCGGACATCCTTCGGCATTTGTTCAAGACCAACACGTGGACCTCGATCCCCGCCGACCCCGTCATCGAGAGCCTGGCTACCGTGCTGGACCTGCCGGAGACCGTGGTCCTGTTCGCCTTCCTGGCCGACCTGCACCCGAAGGCGGTCGACGACGACATGTACCGCGTGTTGCACGAAGTGGGACAAATGAACCCAACCGAGCTAGTGCAGATGCGTCACGCTGCCAATCAGATCACTTCGCGTCGCTAACTACGGCGGAGCGTGTCCACTTGTGTGATAGTCGGTTCGATTGTGTCCATTTCGGAGGCTGCCGGTTGCATGTCGCTGCTGCGGGTAGCCACCTCGTGGGGCCCGCTCATCACACGTGGGCGGGTTTGAAGGAGTGACTCATGTGGCGATTTATCTGCGGTTAGGAGCCCCTGACCAGCGAGGTTGGATCAACGCCGGCCACCGGACAGCCGATGGTCGGACTGAGTACCTGATCAAGCCTGGAACGACGCTCACGGCCGAACAGCTCGACGTGCTCAACGAGCTGATGTTCACGGAGAGTGAGACTTCCTCTGGAGAAGGTTCGCCCATCGCTGGGACGGGGTAGGGGCGGCGGGGGGCCGCTTGCCGGAGGCTGCTGGGCAGGTCCGCGTCTGCTCGGCAGGGGGAGGCATGAACGCTCCAAGAACGAAGGGCCGGTGTCCTTGGCTGACACCGGCCCTTCGTCGCGTCTACGCGGCCACCAGGCTCGCGTCCGGGCTGAACTTCTCCATGCCGGGCAACTGCGAGGCCATCTTCATGAACGTCTCGATCACGGCCCACTGCTCCGCCGACACGAGCACGCCGTCTTCGGTTGCGACGGGCTGAGCGGGCTTCGTCGCTTCCGCCAGCTCCTGACGCCGCCGGCGGGCGCGGTCCACCTTGGCCTGGTGCATCTGGTCAACCATGCTCATGGCTTCGTCCTGAGCCTCCAGGGAGGCCGCCTTGATGTACTGAAGCGTGACGTCGAAGGTCTTGTGGCGCATCCGCTGCATGATGATGTCGGCCTTGACGCCCGCGCGTGCGAGGTTCGTGGCGCAGGAGTGGCGAAGGCTGTGGAACGTCGGCCGGTCGCCGGTGAGGCCGCTGGCCTCCCACGCCTTCTTCATGATCCCAGAGGGCCGCTCCGGCGAGAAGAAGCCGCCGCGCGCGTTCGGGAACACCGGGTCATCCGGCTTCGCATCCGGCGTCGCCTCCCGAAGGCGCTTCAGTGCCTCGACCGAGCGCGGCGTGAGGGTGATCCATTCGCCGCCGTTGCTGTTGCCGCCGCCCTTGGTGTGCTCGCGCAGGCGCTTGGACCCGCCCTTGACGGCCTTCTCCACGACGTCCTGAACCAGCACCTTCGGCTGTTCACTGTCGAGGTCGAGACGCTTCCAGCGGAGTCCCGCGACCTCTCCGGCGCGAAGGCCCTCGTCGTAGCCCAGGATCATCGCGGCGACGAACCGCCACGGAACGAAGTTCAGGAGGAAGAGGAAGTCCTGATCATCGAGGACCCGAGGGTCCTTCACCCGATGCACCTTCGGCAGCGGGATGTCCTCGACGGGGCTTTCGTCGATGTACTTCTGCTTGCGGGCGAACACCATGATCTGGCGCATCGTGATCAGCGACATCTCGGCCGTGGCCGGGGCCATGTTCGCGTCCTCGCACTCCCGCATGTACGTCAGGTAGTCCTCTTCCTGGATGACCGCGATGTCCATGTCGCCGAACCGGCGCATCAGTCGGTTGCAGTTGGTCCGGCGCGTCTCCTTGCTGGAGCGGGTGCCGCCCTGGAGGGGAAGAAACTCGGCCACCACGTCGGCGAAGTTGTGGCGGTGCCGCTGGCGGACCAGAGGCGAGCCGGACGCCTTGTACAGCTCCTCAAGCTGACCCGCGAGGGCGCGCTGTGCGGCGCGGCACTCGGAGGAAGTGGCGAAGGTCTTCGTGCCGTCCCGGTTCTCGGCCCAGACCTTCTCCTGAAGGTCGGCGTCCCAGACGTAGCCACGGAACCGGCCGGACTTCAGCTCCTCCGGCTTCGCCATCTCGGCCTTGCCGTCCCGGCGGGCCGGGCGACGGCGAGACTTGCGGGCCGGGCCTGTGGCGGCCTCGCTCTGGGGCGGGCGGCTCGCCGGGGCGTCGGCGGGGGTGGTGGGGGCGGTGTCGAGCGTTGTCGTCATGCGCGGGCTGCCTGTCTCGTGTGCGCACGCGCGGGCTGTCCCGGGGGACGACGCTAGCCGGACGACGCGGGGAGCGGCAAACCCGCGTGGGAAATGTTCCCCGGGCGGGAGCCGCAGGCAGGCGATCGGACCGAAGTTCCAAGCCCCTGACCTGCGGCTATGCTGCTTCCCACGGGGGCCGGTTCACGACCCCTCCATAAGCCACCATAGGGGACCTGGCGGTTCCCGATGGTGGCCTTCGCCGAGATGTGTCAGAGGTTGCCGCGACGCTCCTGCTCACGCTCGATCGCCTCGAACAGGGCCTTGAAGTTGCCCTTGCCGAAGCCGAGCGAACCGTGGCGCTCGATCAGCTCGTAGAAGACAGTCGGGCGGTCGCCGATCGGCTTCGTGAAGATCTGCAGCAGGTAGCCGTCCTCGTCGCGGTCGACCAGGATGCTGTGCTCCTTGAGCGTCTCGATCGGCACGCGGACGTTGCCGATGCGGGCGCGCAGCTCCGGGTCGTCGTAGTAGGAGTCCGGGGTGTCGAGGAACTCGACGCCGGCGGCGCGCATCGCGGTGACCGTCGCGATGATGTCGTTGGTGGCCAGCGCGATGTGCTGGCAGCCCGCGCCGTCGTAGAACTCGAGGTACTCGTCGATCTGCGACTTCTTCTTCGCCACGGCGGGCTCGTTCAGCGGGAACTTGACCCGGTGGTTGCCGTTCGAGACGACCTTGCTCATCAGCGCCGAGTACTCGGTCGCGATGTCGTCGCCGACGAACTCCGCCATGTTCACGAAGCCCATCACGCGGTGGTACCAGTCGACCCAGTAGTCCATCTTGCCGAGCTCGACGTTGCCGACGCAGTGGTCGACGGCCTGGAACAGCCGCTTCGGCGCGCCTTCCGGCCGCTTGATCGTGCTCTCGCGCGGCTCGTAGCCGGGCAGGTAGACACCGTTGTAGCGCGACCGGTCGACCAGCGAGTGGCGGGTCTCGCCGTAGGTGGCGATCGCGGCGACGCGCACGGTGCCGTGCTCGTCGGAGACGTCGTGCGGCTCCTCGAGGATGGTCGCGCCCTGCGCGCGGGCGTGCTCGACGCACTTGTCGACGTCGGTGGTCTCCAGCGCCAGGTCGATGACGCCGTCGCCGTGCTTGCGGTGGTGGTCCAGCAGCGGCGAGTCCGGCTTCACGCCGCCGGTGATGACGAACCGGGCCGAGCCGGACTTCAGCACGTAGGACTTGCGCTCGAAGACGCCGGTCTCCGGGCCGGAGTACGCGACGAGCTGCATCCCGAACGCGATCTGGTAGTACCAGGCGGTCTGGGTGGCGTTGCCGGCGATGAACACCACCGCGTCCATGGCCTTGACCGGGAACGGGTCGGTCGAGGCGTCGTGGTCCACGAGCCCGACGAGCTGACGCAGCTGGTCGTAGCTGACGTCGTCGAGCGCACCCTGGGGTTCGGCAGTCTGGGTCATACCCCGAAGGATCATCCCTTCGAGGCAAGATGCGCAATGGTCTCTATTTTCACTGGACAATCTGACCGGTGACTGCCCGGTATCGGCGGTCATCGTGGACAATCTGTGCATGCCGGAGAACCTGGATGCGCTGGATGCGCGACTGCTGCTGTTGCTCACCGACTCGCCGCGGCTGGGCGTGCTGGAGTGCGCGCGCCGGCTGGGCGTCGCCCGCGGCACGGTCCAGGCGCGCCTCGACCGCCTCACCGAACGCGGCATCCTCGGCGGCTTCCCACCGGAGCTCGACCTGGCGGCGATGGGCTACGGCCTGACGGCGTTCGCGTGGCTGGAGATCGCCCAGGGCCGCCGCGCGGAGGTCACGGAAGCGCTTTCGGCGATCGACGAAGTGTGCGAGGTCCACGCGACGACCGGCCAGGGCGACCTGTTCGTCCGGATGGTGGCGCGGGGCAACGACGACCTGCAGCGCGTGATCGACGAGGTGGTCGGGGTGCCGGACGTGCTGCGGACGTCGACGTCGATCGCGTTGTCGACCCCGGTGCCCCCACGGGTCCGCCCCCTGCTGGAGCGGACCGCGCGGGGCTGAGGCTCAGCCGACCTGGGCCAGGTAGCGCTTGGCCGAGCGCTGGACGACCTCGAAGCCGTCGGTCCGCACGATCGCGTCCCACCAGGCCCCGTAGATGGCCTCGAACCGGTACCCGGCCAGCAGCTCAGCCGCCCGGCGGACCACCTCCGGCCGTTCCGGGATCAGGTTCGGATAGCTGTACATGAACCCCACGTGCGTCCGGTCGGGGATGACCTGCACGATGTCGCCGGACAGCAGCGCGCCCTGGCCGTTCTCGCCGTCCGGCCAGTGCAGAACCGTGCCGCCGGTGAAGTGCACGCCCAGGTTGATCAGGCGCAGGTCGTCGGCGACGTCCAGCGTGGTGCCCGACCACAGCTTGACCGCCGGGTCCGGCCGGCCGATCCACTGCTGGTCGCCTTCGTGCAGGTGGATCGGCACGTCGAACGCGTGCGCCCACTCGACCATCGTCGTGTAGTAGTGCGGGTGGCTGATCGCGATGCCGGTGATGCCGCCCAGGTCGCGGACCTGCTGGACCAGGGTGTCGTCGAGGTAGGCCGCGCAGTCCCAGAGGAAGTTCCCCGACCGCGCCTGGACGAGCAGCGCTCGTTCGCCGATCGCGAACCCCGGGTTCGAGCCGACGCCGATGATGCCCGGGCCCTGCTCTTCGATCCGCGGCGAGTAGGTGCCGCTTTCGCGGAGCGCGGAAAGGTTCGTCCACTGCTGCCCGGACTGCGGGACGTACTGGCGTTCGTCCTCGCAGATCGGGCAGTCGTCGCGGGCCGCGGCGTACTGCATGCCGCACGCCTGGCAGATCGGTTCGGTGCTCACGGCGATGTCCTCCCAGAATGTGGATCCTGGGAGGACACGCTAGCCGTGTCTACTTGGCGTCGGTGTACGGAACCGCCTTGACGAGGGTGACCTTCTGCAGCTTCCCGTTGGGCAGCTCGTACTCGCGGGACTCGCCCTCCTTGGCGCCGAGCAGGGCCTTGCCCAGCGGCGACTCCGGGGAGTACACGTCGAGCTCGCCTTCGGCGCCCTCTTCACGGGTCGCGAGGAGGAACTTCTCGTCCTCGTCGTCGCCCTCGTAGCGGACGGTGAGCACCTTGCCCGGGCCGGCGGTGCCGTCGTTCGCGGGCGCCTCGCCGACCTTGGCCGAGCGCAGCAGCTCCTGCAGGTGCCGGATGCGCGCCTCGGCCTGGCCCTGTTCTTCACGGGCGGCGTGGTAGCCGCCGTTCTCCTTGAGGTCGCCCTCTTCGCGGCTGTCGTTGATGCGCGCGGCGATGACCGGACGATTCTCGATCATTTCGTCGAGCTCGTGCTTGAGCCGGTCGTAGGCATCCTGGGTCAGCCAGGTCACCTTGGTGTCGCTCACGGTCACCATCTCCTCGTCGGGCCTGCCAGGCTTGCGTGTTCAAGCCGGCCCACGCGGGCGTAGGTGCCCGCGTGGCTGAGATAAAGGAAAAACACGGCCCGTCGCGGGCCGTGCTGAAGGGTCAGAGTATCACGGCGCGACAGGCCGACGCCCGTTAAATCCGCACGCCGTGGGCGTTGGGCGCGCGGTTCACCCCGTTGGCCGCTATGGGGTTGACAAATACTGTGGTACCTCGTACGAGCAGCCGTAGACGTCGGCGGTCACCGGTTCCCCGATGCTCTTGATCGTCGTGCTCATCCTGCTGTACTTCGCGCCGGCGGGGATCAAGAGCTCTTTGCGGCCGCTCTCCGCGCCGGTCTTGTCGCGGACGCGCACGATGCACACGCCCGGCCTGCTGTCGTCGTCCCGCGTCACGTTGATGGTGATTTCCATCGCGTTGCCCGGTTTGCCGCTGAAGGCGACGCGCTCGGCGTCGATCGGCGCGGACCCGAGGTTGACGTACGCGACCCACGCGATCACGCCGCTGACCAGCAGGGCGATCGCCAGGAAGAGCCACCGGCGCCAGCGCCGGGGCGCCTTCGCGCGGCTGGTGCCGTACCGGCCCTCGGGCAGCACGGGGGCTGCCGTTTCCGCCGGTCCGCCTGCCAACGCGGGGCCTCCTGCTCGTTCTTGTCGTACCCGTGAGGACAATGGTGGGGCGGGTACGGCTTCGAGTATCCGCCCGCTGGGTGGGCGGCCCGCAGGTGGGTCGCGGAATACGGGTAGAGAAGGAGTCGTTCGCAGCATGGTGGACCAGCTGACGAAGCCGCGCTTGCGCATGATGGCCGTGCACGCGCACCCGGACGACGAATCGAGCAAGGGCGCCGCCACGATGGCGCGTTACGCCGCCGAAGGGCACGAGGTGCTCGTCGTCACCTGCACCGGGGGCGAGGCCGGCAGCATCCTGAACCCGGCGATGGACCGGCCCGAGGTGCTGGCGAACATGTCCGAGATCCGCCGGGAGGAGATGGCCCGCGCGGCCAAGATCCTCGGCGTGAGCCAGCGCTGGCTGGGCTTCGTGGACTCCGGCCTGCCGGAGGGCGACCCGCTGCCGCCGGTGCCCGAGGGCTCGTTCGCCGTCGTGCCGCTCGAGGAGTCGGCCGAGGCGCTGGTGCGCGTCATCCGCGAGTTCCGCCCGCACGTCATCACGACGTACGACGAGAACGGCGGCTACCCGCACCCCGACCACATCCGCACCCACGAGGTGACGATGGCGGCGTGGGACGCGGCGCCGGACCCGGACCGCTTCCCCGACGCCGGCGAGCCGTGGCAGCCGCTGAAGCTGTACTACATGCACGGCTTCTCGAAGGCCCGGATGGTGGCCTTCGACGCCGCGCTGAAGGAGGCCGGGCTCGAGTCGCCGTACACCGAGTGGCTCGAGAAGTGGGACCCCGACCGCGCCGATGTGATGGAGCGGGTGACGACCCGCGTCGAGTGCGGTGAATACTTCGAGGTGCGGGACGAGGCGCTGAAGGCGCACGCGACGCAGATCGACCCGAACAGCCGCTGGTTCTTCGTCCCGTTGGAGATCCAGCGCGAGACTTGGCCGACCGAGGAGTACGAGCTGGTCAAGTCCCAGGTCGACAGCACGTTGCCGGAGGACGACCTGTTCGCCGGCATCGGCATCGAGGAGAAGGTGAACACATGAGTCTGACGCTGCCGGCCGGCGTGGCGCTTCCGGTGACCGCGTCGGCCCTGGTGCTGGCGCAGCAGCCGGGTGACGGCGACAACGGCGGGCAGGGCGAGGACTTCGGCAAGTCCTCGCCGGTCGGCTTCCTGGTGCTGATCCTGTTCCTCATCGCGGTGGCGTTCCTGGTCCGCTCGATGACTAAGCACCTGAAGCGGGTTCCGGCCAGCTTCGACGACCCGCCGGCCGAGGAGCAGGCTGAGGCCACCGTCGAGAAGCCCGCGGAACCGGAGCCGGCCGAGAAGCCTGAGAAGAAGCAGCCGAACGGTGCCTCGTCGGCCAGCGCCGACTGAGATCTTCCCTGGTTGCGGCAACCCCGAAGCCCGATTGTGACTACGGCCGGCGGCACCGCGTCAAGGCGGGAAAGATGCCTTGACCCGGTGCCGCCGGCCGTGTTCTGGCTTCGGATCGGGGTTGCGGGGGGTCTGGGTTCAGAGTCGTGGGTCCACCGGGTCCGACTCCAGGGCGAGCACCGCGAACACGCACTCGTGGACGCGCCACAGCGGCTCGCCCCTCGCGACACGCTCCAAAGCCTCCAGGCCCAGCGCGTACTCGCGCAGCGCCAGCATCCGCTTCCGGTTCAGTCCCCGCTTCCGCAGCCGCTCCAGGTTCTCCGGCAGCGTGTAGTCCGGGCCGTAGATGATCCGCAGGTACTCGCGCCCGCGGACCTTCACCCCCGGCTGGACCAGCCCGCGCGTGCCCCGGGTCAGGTTCGCCGACGGCTTGACGACCATGCCCTCGCCGCCCGCCTCCGTCAGCTCCTCCCACCATGCGACGCCCCGGTTGACCGAGGCGTCGTCCAGCACGTCCACCGTGAGCGTCCGGGTCCGCTGGAACCGCGGGCCGGTGAGCCGGTCCAGCACCGAGAGGTGCCACGAGTGCGGCCGGTCGTGGTACGCCGTCCCCTCCGACGCCAGCAGCTGGAACGGTGCCAGCCGGACGCCCTCCAGGCCCGACGTCGGCCAGCAGTACCGCCGGTACGCCGCCCGGTACGCGTCCACTGTGGACTCGCGGAGGGACGTGCGCCGCAACAGGTCCGAGACGTCGATGCCGCGCGCGGCCGCCGTAGACAGGGCCGAGACCGCCGCCGGCAGCACCGCCTGGGCCGCCGCGCCGACCGACGCGTACTGGTCCGCGATCAGCCCGCCCGCCTTCGCGCTCCACGGCAGCAGCTCGGCGTCGAGCAGCAGCCAGTCCGACTTCAGCTCGTCGAAGAGCCCGCCGGCCGCCGCCCGTACGTCGTCCAGGAGCAGAGCGTTCTGCGCCGCCGAGAAGAACGGCCGCCCGGTGCGCGTGTACACCGCGCCGCCGCCGTCGATGCCGAACCGCCGGACACCGGCTGCGTCGTCCCGGCACACGAGCACCACGGCCCGCGAGCCCATGTGCTTCTCCTCGCACACCACCGACTGCACGCCGGCCGCCCGGTACTCGGCGAACGCCTCCTCCGGGTGCTCCAGGTAGTCGGCGTGCGACGACGTCGAACACGGCGCCATCGTCGGCGGCAGGTAGGCCAGCCAGCGCGGGTCGACCGCGAACCGGCTCATCACCTCCAGCGCCGCCGCCGACTGCTCCGCCGAGACGCCGACGCGGCCGTGGTGCGCGGTCTGCACGATCCGCTTGCCGGTGACGTCGGCCAGCTCGAGCACCGCGGGCTCGCGCCCGCCCAGCGGCCGCGAAGCATCCAGCGGCTTGGCGGGCTCGTACCAGACCTTGTGCGCCTTCACCGAGACGACCTCGCGCTCCGGGTAGCGCAGCGCGGTCAGCTTCCCGCCGAACACGCACCCGGTGTCGAGGCACATCGTGTTGTTGACCCACTCCGGCTCCAGGGTCGGCGTGTGCCCGTAGAGGACCATCGCGGACCCGCGGTAGTCACGCGCCCACGGCAGCCGCACCGGCAGGCCGTACTCGTCGGTCTCGCCGGTCGTGTCGCCGTAGAGCGCCATGCTCCGGACCCGCCCGGACGCGCGCCCGTGGTAGCGCTCGGGCAGCCCCGCGTGCGCGACGACCAGGTTGCCGCCGTCGAGGACGTAGTGTGCGATCAGCCCGTCGCAGAACTCGTGCGCCGCCCGGCGGAACTCCTCGCTCTCCGCGCCGAGCTGCGCCAGCGACTCCGCGAGCCCGTGGGCGGCGTTGACCTTCCGCCCGTGCAGCGCGCGCACCAGCTTCTGCTCGTGGTTCCCGCAGACGACCAGCGCGCTCCCGGCCGCGGCCATCCCCATCACGCGCCGCAGCACACCAGGCGTGTCCGGGCCGCGGTCGACGAGGTCGCCGACGAACACCGCCGTCCGGCCGTCCGGGTGGACGCCGTCGGCGTACCCCAGCTCGGCCAGCAGCTCCTCGAGCTCGGCCGCGCAGCCGTGGACGTCGCCGATCACGTCGAACGGCCCGGTCAGGTCGCGCTTGTCGTTGCGCAGCGGCTCGACGACGATCTCCGCGTCGGCGACCTCGGCCTCGCCGCGCAGCACGTGCACGCGCCGGAAACCCTCGCGCTCCAACGACTTCAGCGAGCGCTGCAGCTCGCCGCGCTGCCGCCGGACCACGTGGTCGCCGAAGTCGCGGTCGGGCCGGCCGGCGTTGCGCGCGACGCACACGGACAGCGGCAGGTCGAGCACGATCGCCGTCGGGAGCACGTCGTGCTCCTTCGCGAGCTTCACCAGGCTCGCCCGCGAAGCGCGCTGGACGTTCGTCGCGTCGATCACGGTCATCCGGCCGGCCGCGAGCCGCTTCCCCGCGACGTAGTGCAGCGCGTCGAAGGCCTCGGCCGACGCGGACTGGTCGTTTTCGTCGTCGGCGACGAGCCCGCGGAAGAAGTCGCTGGATAGCACCTGTGTCGGCGCGAAGTGCGTGCGCGCGAAGGTCGACTTGCCGGAGCCGGAAGCGCCGACGAGCACGACGAGCGCCATGTCGGGGACGGTCAGCTTCACGCGGCCACCTCCTCACTGGTCGAAAAGACCGCCATCTGGGTCGGCGGTCCCGATTCCTGGTCCACCGGTCCGATCGGCACGTACCGGACCTCGTAGCCACGCCGGGTCGCGACGCCGTCCGCCCAGGCGCGGAACTCGGCTCGGGTCCATTCGAACCGGTGGTCGGCGTGCCGGAAATGCCCCATCGGCAGGAACTCGAACAGCCGGTTGTACTCCGCGTTCGGCGTCGTGACGAGCACCGTGCGCGGCGCCGCGACCCCGAACACCGCGTGCTCCAGGGCCGGCAGCCGCTCCGGGTCGACGTGTTCGACGACCTCCATCAGCACCGCGGCGTCGTAGCCGGCCAGCGCCGGGTCGGCGTAGGTGAGCGCGGACTGCCGGAGCGTGACGCGGGAGTGCTCCTTCAGCCGCTTCTCGGCGACGTCGAGGGCGCTCGCGGAGACGTCGACGCCGACGATCTCGGTGAACGACCGGTCCTTCTCGAGGACGCGCAGCAGCGCGCCGCTCCCGCAGCCGAGGTCGAGCACGCGCCGCGCGCCGGCCGCCCGCAACGCGGCGAGCACGCTGCCGTGGCGCTGCGTCGCCAGCGGCTCCGGGCGGTCCGGGACCTCGGTGACGAGCGCCTCGGCGTCGGCCGGGACGTCGTCGGCCTCGGCCAGCCGCGAAAGCGCGTAGCGCACGACCGGCCGCCGCCGGTCGAGGTAGCGGTTGGTGATGAGCGTCCGCTCGGGGTGCTCGGCGAGCCAGCCGTCGCCGGCGCGCAGCAGCTTGTCGGCCTCGTCCTGGCCGACCCAGTAGTGCTTGCCGCCGTCGAGCGCGGGCAGCAGCACGTAGAGGTGCCGGAGCGCGTCGACGACCCGGTGGGTGCCGGCGAGCGACAGGTCGGCATAACGGCTCTCGCCCCACTCCGGGAATTCCGGGTCGAGCGGGATCGGCGCGGTCGAGACGCGCCAGCCGAGCGGCTCGAACAACTTGTGCACGACCTCGGCTCCGCCGCGCGCGGACAGCGACGGCACGCGGATCTCCAAGTCGAAAGGCTCGTCGACGAGTTCCGGACGCGCCGAGCAGCGCCCCGCGAGCGCGGTGGTGAACGCGGCCCGCAGCGCGACCGCGAGGTACGAGCCGCCCGCGTACGGCCGGTCGTTGACGTACTGGGTCAGCGAAGTCCCGCCGCCGCGGACGAGCCCGACCGGGTCGATCTCGACGAACAACGCGGCGGTACAACGGTTTTCGGCCGCTTCCGGGTAGAAGACGTGCGCGGTCCCGGCCGAGAGCGCGACCTGCTGGGCCTTCTCCGGATGCTTGTGGAGGAGAAAACCCAAGTCGGTGGCGGGGTTCCGGGTCGTCGTGATCGTCAGCAGCACCTGCCCAGTGTGGACGACGGCCGGTCCCGGCGCGCCCGGTTTTTGGCAGAAACGGACAGTTGACGATCCTTCGGACGTCGGGCAAGCTGGCGTCAGCACTGGGGGAGCGGCCGGGGGGCCAATGTGACGATTCTCGAAGAAGTCGCTGCGCTGCTTGAGGAATTGGGGCTGGGGAGCTACGAACCGGGCGGCGCGGGCGGCGACATCTTCCTGCTCGCGATGCCGGCCACTCCGGACGCGGCTCTCGCGCTGAGCCGGCTTCCCGGCGTCGAGTCCGACGCGCGGCTCCCCTACGACGAACCCGTGGTCCAGATCCGCGTGCGCGGCACCCCGAAGAACGCCGTCGCGGCCGAGGCGAAGGCCCAGGCCGTCTACGACGCCGTGCACGGGCTGGGAAACCGGCGGCTGCCCGGGAACACGTGGCTCGTCTCCAGCGTCGGCACGCAGGCCGGCCCGGTCTACGTCGGCCGGGACGCGGGCGACCGCGACGAATGGTCCGTCGCGCTGCGGATGGAGCTGCACCGGCCCGTCGGCAACCGCGCCTGAGACACGCTTTTCCGCACCGCACAAGCAGTACCGAGGAGGGGAGCGCCGATGCCCACTGTCAAGATCAACGCCCGCGACATCATCATCCAGGTCGCCGAGACGAACGGCACCACCTGGACGCCGATCGGGGGCCTCAACTCCGCCGTGCCCAACGCCGGCGAGAACGAAGAGGTCGTCGACACCACGACGTTCGACTCGGCGGGCAACTACGAGCAGGAGGTCATCCAGCGCGGCGCGACGCTCGCCCTGGAGGGGTTCCTGCTGAAGGACCCCGCGAACGGCGCGCAGGACCCGGGGCAGGCCCGCGTCGAAGCGCTGGCCACGCAGGTCGGGTTCGCCAGCGTCGGCAAGATCCGCTTCCGGCACCCGGTGGACACGCAGTGGAAGGTCTGGAACGCGACCTTCAGCCTCGGCGAGCACGGCGGCGGCAACAACGACAAGTACGCCTGGGTCGCCACGGTCACCCGGTCCGGCCCGTCGACCACCGTCGCCGTCAGCGCGAGCGTGGCGGAGGACGGCGAATGACCGAGCCGACCGGCATCGCCGACGACCAGCTCACCGTCGACTACGACTTCGACGAAGCCTGGCGCGAGCGCAAGGCGGCCCGCGTGGCGCCGCGCATCCGCATCCTCGGCAAGGTCTACACGCTGCCGCATTCGTTGCCCGCCAAGCTGATCCTGTTCGCGGTGTCCGCGCGCAAGAACGGCCGGTCCGCCACCGACGAGGTCAGCGCCGAAGAGGCGTTCGACATGCTGTCGGCGCTGCTGGGCGAGCAGAACCTGGTCGACATCCTCAACCGCGGCCTGGAGATCGACGACCTGCCCGACGTCCTGGGCACGTGCCAGCAGCTCTACCAGAACCGCCAGCAGGCCCCGGGAAACGGGCAGGCCCCCGCGGCGAGCGTGGCGGGGGCGACGGCGAACACGCCATCCGCCTGATCCTGCGCCACTGGCGGCTGCTCTACGCGGACTGGCGGCGCGAGTACGGCCGCGACCTGATGGCCGACCTCGACGCCGGCCTGTCCTGGTGGGAGTTCGCCGCGCTCGTTTCCGGGCTGTCGCCGGAAAGCGTGTGGCGCCAGGTGACCAAGGACGAGCCGGTCGAGGTCGACGGGGAGACGGCCCGCTCGGTGATCGGCAACCTGTAGGGAGGGGGTGTGCGATGGCGTTGACGGTCGGGGACTTCACCGCGAACCTGAGCATCAACGACGAGCAGTTCAAGGCCGTGCTCGGCGAGATGCAGAAGAAGTTCGACGAAGCCAAGAACAACATGCTCAAGAGCGCCGACGAATGGGGCGCGGGGGTATCGGATCGGCTGAGCAAATCGCACGGACCGGTGGTCGGCACCGCCGCGAGCATCGGGATCCAGGCCGCGACGGCACTGGGCGGCGGCTTGCTGTCCATCCTCAGCGGACCCGTGATCGCGTTGCTGGGCCAGGGAATCCAAGCCGGGCTGAACGCGGCGCTCGGCTTCATCTCCCAGAACTTCCAGCCCGCGCTCGCCGCGGTGTCGGGGTTCATCACGGGCACGGTCGTCCCGGCCTTCCAGAGCCTCGGCAACTGGATAGCCGCGAACAAGACACCGATCATGATCATCGGCGGCACGCTCCTCACGTTCTTCTTGCCCGCGCTGGTCCAAGTCGGGATCCAGGCCGCGATAGCCGCGGCCGGGATGGTCGCTTCGTTCGCCACGATGGCAGCCGGGGCGGTGGCCTCGGGAGCCACCGCCGTCGGGGCGTGGATAGCCATGTCCGCGCAGGCGACGTGGAGCGCCGCGAAGTCCGTGGCCGCGGGGGTCGCCGCGGCCTTCCAGTGGGGCGTGATGGGCTGGGCCGCGCTCGCGTCCGCCGCCCAGACGGTCGCCGCCTGGGTGATGATGACCGTCGCGGGCGAGACGCAGACCGCGCAGTTCCTCACGCAGGTGGCGACGAAGATCGCGGGCTGGGTGTCGATGGGCGTGACCGCGTTGGCCAGCGCGGCGCAGGTCGTCGCCGCCTGGGTGATGACGGGGGTGCAAGCGGTCGTCACGGTCGCGCAGTTCGTCGCGCAGGTCGCGGTGACCGTCGCCCAGTGGGCGCTGATGGGGCTCAGCGCGCTGGCCAGCGCCGCCCAGGTCGTCGCCGCGTGGGTGATGATGGGTGTCGAGTCACTGATCGCCGCCGCCAAGATGGCCGCGGCCTGGCTCCTCGCCATGGGGCCGATCCCGATCATCATCGCCGCCGTCGTCGGGCTCGTCGCGTTGATCATCGCCAACTGGGACACCATCGTCGCCTGGACCAAGGCCGCCTTCCAGGCCATCTGGGACTTCCTCAAGATGGTGTGGAACGCGATCGTCTCGGCGATCCAGGTCGCGATCAACGGCGTAATGGCCGCGATCGGCTGGCTCGGCCAGCTGCCCGGCATGGTCATGGGCTGGTTCGGCTCGATCTTCAATGGCGCCGTCGGCAAGCTCGGCGAGCTGGTGTCCTGGCTCGGTGGCCTGCCCGGGATGATCCTGCGCGCGCTGGGCAACCTCGGCAACCTGCTGCTCGACGTCGGCGCGTCGATCCTCGAAGGGCTCTGGAACGGCCTCAAGAACGCGGCGAACTGGATCAAGGACAAGATCATCGGGCTGATCAAGGACATCATCCCCGGCCCGATCAAGTCGATCCTCGGCATCAACTCGCCGTCGAAGGTGGCGGCCGAGCTCGGCCGCTGGGTGCCGCTCGGGCTCGCGCAGGGCATCGAGCAGACCAGTGGCGCGGTGGCGAGGGCGTCCACCCAGCTGGCCGGCCTGGTGGCGAGCCGGCTCGACGACCTCGCGGCCCCGCGGGTCCCGGCCCTCGCCGGCGCCGGCTTCGCGGCGGACGCGACCCGGCCGGAGCGGGCCGTGGTGCACATCGAGAACTTCCACGCCACGCCCAGCCAGACCCCGGCCGACATCGCGGGCGACCTGGACTGGATGTCCCGAGGGGGTGGCTGAGTGAGCGCGGGGGACCTGATCACCGCCGACGGCCAGCTGGAGTGGCGGGGCACGCTGCTCGGCTCGGGCAGCCCGTTCCGGATGACGAAGCTGGAGGGCTGGCTCGACCTGCCGGAGATGCGCGCCGACAACCCCGACCGGCCCGGCCGCCACGGCGGGTTCCAGGGCAACCAGCTGGCCGGGCAGCGCACGGTCACGTTGTCGTACCTGGTCAAGGGCGTGCCGGTGGCGGACTTCGGCGCGGTCGTCACGACGCTGCGGACGATCACCGCGCCGGCGGAACGGCCGCTGGAGGAGCCGCTCGTCGTCCGGCTCGACGGCGAGAGCTGGCTTTCCAACGCCCGGTGCGTCCGGCGGACGATCAACGTCGAGAAGTACTACGCGCTCGGCTACACGACCGGCGCGATCCAGTGGCAGGCCACGGATCCGCGGCTGTACTCGGTCGCCGAGCAGCGCGACGTCACCGCGCTGCCGTCGCCCCCGGCCGACGGGCTGCCGTTCCCGCTGACCTTCCCGCTGGTGTTCGGGCAGGGCAAGCAGGGCGGCCGGCTGCGCGCGGTCAACTCCGGCGGCGCGGCCAGCTGGCCGGTGTGGGAGATCCGCGGCCCGGTCACCGGCCCGGTGATCGCCAACCGCGACACCGGCGAACGGCTGGTGTTCGACAACACCTTCACCGTCGGGGACGAGCAGGTGCTGACCATCGACACCGACGCGCGGACGGTGCTGCTCAACGGCGTCAACCGGAGCGACAAGCTGCTCACCCGCGGCTGGTTCCCGATCCCCGCGAACGCCGCGGTCCAGGTCGACTTCACCGCCGCGTCCTACGACCCGAAGGCGTCGCTCACCGGGCGCTGGCGGCACGCCATCATCTGACTCGAGGGGGAAAACCATGGCCGAGCGCAACTCGTGGGCCGTGTCCGACTCGCCGAACGGCGTCATCACCACCGAAGACGCGCGGCTGGCGGTGAGCGCGGCCGTGCAGTCCGGCCCGAGCCCGGTGCTGTCCCGCAACGGCATCCGGCCGGCGAACGGCGATCCCGGCAAGGTAGCGGCGGCGTCGCCGACGCCGGACGCGACGGTGACCGTGCAGCCGTTCCAGATGTTCATGCGCGCGAGCCGCGGGGTCGGCAGCTACGTGCAGACGCTGGACGCCGTGAAGACGCTGGACCTGCTCAAGGACAACCCGGCGCACTCGTCCAACGCGCGGATCGACCTGATCGTCGCGCAGCAGACGGACAAGTTCTACGGCGACACGACCAACGGGTTCGTGGTCAAGCAGATCGTCGGCGACCCGACGACGTCGCAGGAGCCGACCCCCACCGGCGACTACATGCTGCTGGCGAGCGTGCGGATCCCGGCCGGCGCCAAGTCGATCGCCCCGGAGCAGATCCAGGACCGCCGGCCCGGCTGGGTGGTCGGGCTCGGCGGGGTCATGCCGAGTAAGGGCGTCGATGACCGCAACGGCACCCACAGCTACAACGGCCTCACCACCTACCGGCAGGACCGCCGCTGGCTGGAGATCAACGACGGCGAGAAGTGGCGGGTGCCGAGCATCCCCGTGTGCACGTCGCTGGCCGACATCCGCGCGATGGTCACCGACCCGCTGCCCGGCCAGCTCGTGTTCAGCACGCAGGACAACCTGGTCTACCGGTGGAACGGCGCGGACTGGATCGGCTCGGTCGCGACGGGCGGCGGCGCGATCGGCACCACTCCGACGGCCACCCGGCACGAGGCCCGTTACGAGGTCCGCGGCAACGTGCAGACCTTCCCGGTGCAGGCGAACACCCGGAGCCGGTTCCCGACCATGGTCTACGGGTCGCCGGACGTCACGACCTCGGCGAGCAACGACGTGTTCACGCTCAACCGGGCCGGGATCTGGACCATCACCGCCAGCTTCCGCACGACCGCCCCGCTGGGCTCCGGCGAGTACCACACCTACATGGCGATCACCGACGGTGCCAACGTCGAGATCCGGTACGCGAACACGATGTCGCGCTGGTTCGCCACCTCGCCGGGCACGATGAGCACCGCCACGACGAACTTCTTCAACGCCGGGGCGACGGTGAGCGTGGTCTTCTGGAGCGACAGCGCGAACCGGACCCACGACACGGGCTGGGCCAACGTCAACCACGTCTCGCTGACCTGGCTGCGGGCCTGAGATGGACCCCGTCCACACCTACCTGATCGCCGACCTCATGACGAACCGGACGCTGGCCGAGGTGCCGCTCACCGGCGTCAAGTACTCGAAGAAGCTCGGCGCGTCCGGGACGCTGTCGGCGACGCTGAGCCTGGGCGACGCGCGGATCAGCGCGATCGACCCGTACGACCTGAGCACGCCGGGCCGCCGCGTGGTCTACGTGCTGCGCGACAGCCGCCCGGTGTGGGGCGGGCTGGTGTGGACGCGGAAGTTCGACTCGGGCTCGCAGCAGATCTCCCTGGGGTGCGGGGACTTCTGGTCGTACTTCGAGCACCGCAAGGTGCTGCCGGTGCTCCCGGCTGCCGCGTTCGACGACCCGCACTTCGTGGCCCGGCAGAAGGTCGAGTGGAAGAACACCGACCAGAACACGATCGCGCGCAACCTGGTCACGCTGGCCCAGTCCCACCCCGGCGGCGACATCGGCGTCACGTTCCCCGACCGCGAGCTCTCCGGCATCCGGCTCGACCGGACGTACTTCGGCTACCAGAACGCGAGCGTCGGCGACGCGCTGCGCAAGCTCTCCCAGCTCTACGACGGCCCGGACATGATGTTCGACGTCGGCCCGCCCGACCGCGACGGCCGGCCGACGCGGCTGCTCCGGCTCGGCACGCCGCGGCTCGGGCAGCAGGGCTCGGCGCACGTCTGGGAGTACGGCGGGAACCTGCTCGGCTACGGCTGGCCGTCGGACGGCACCCGGATGGCCACCCGGACGTTCGCCTCCGGCGACGGGATCGAGAGCGGCATGCTCGTCGCCGTCGCGGAGGACCGCGACCGCTACCGGGACGGCTGGCCGCTGCTGGAGACCGAGTACGGCTACAGCTCGGTCACCGACCCGGACCAGCTGGCCTCGCACGCGCTGTCGGACCAGGCGGTGAGCCGGCTGCCGGTCGTGCTGCCGACGCTGACCGTCCACGGTGGACTCCCGCCGACCGTCGCCGAGATCGGGATGGGCGACGACGCCCGGGTGATCATCAAGGACGACTTCCACGCCGGCGGGATCGACACGCTGATGCGGATCGTCGCGCTCGACGTCACTGTCGGCGACGACGGGCGCGAAGGCGTGGTCCTGACCATGAACCCCCTGTTGGAGGACGTGGCCTGATGGCACAGATCAACCAGCCGTCCAGCATCGTCGACCAGGTCGTCGCGCTGCGCCGGGAGGTCGACGAGCTGCGCAAGCGCGTCGGCATCGGCAACGCGACCATCTCCGGCGGCACGTTCACCGTGCAGGACAACGGCGTGATCCGGATGGTCGACGCCGACGGGCACACCATCCTCTACTTCGGGCCGGGCGGCGACGGCAAGCAGATCATCCGGATCCGCCGCGACGGCGGCTCGGACGTGATGTACACCTACACGACCGACAGCGGGCGGCAGTTCTGGGCGCTGACCGACGGCAACAGCAGCATCGTCGCCTCCGACGACGCCGCGTCCGGGTCCGGCCTCGCCCGGCCGTGGATCCCGGTGTCGTTCGAGCAGGTGCGGTTCGCGAACATGCCGTCGGTGACCAACGCGTCGTTCGAAACGGTCTGGGAGGCGAACTTCCCGAAGACCCACCCGTTCATCCAGCTGTTCACCGTCGAAGGCTGCGACAACGCGACGAACGGAGAGGGCCAGATCGTCATCACCGACTCGCACGGGAACTCGCGGGTCGCCGCTTCGTGGACGCTCGGGCCGGGCCTCGGCCGCAACTACCGCGGGCCGTACGCCCTGCCCGGCCAGCCGTACGACGGCGAGGTGCGGGTCGCGGTGAACTGGCGCCGCAGCAGCGGGTCCGGCAACGTCTACGCGGTCGCGATGGACGCCGTCCAGCGCCAGACCTGAGCCCGGACCTACGCTGGGGGGCATGAACCGTCTCGCGAGCGCGACCAGCCCGTACCTGCTCCAGCACGCGGGCAACCCGGTCGACTGGTGGCAGTGGGGTCCCGACGCGCTGGCCGAGGCGCGCCGGCGGAACGTGCCGATCCTGCTTTCCGTGGGGTACGCGGCGTGCCACTGGTGCCACGTCATGGCGCACGAGTCGTTCGAAGACGCGGAAACCGCCGCCGTGATGAACGAGCACTTCGTCAACATCAAGGTGGACCGCGAGGAGCGGCCGGACATCGACGCCGTGTACATGGCGGCCACGCAGGCGATGACCGGGCAGGGCGGCTGGCCGATGACGTGCTTCCTGACCCCGGACGGCGAGCCGTTCCACTGCGGCACCTACTACCCGCCGTCGCCACGGCCGGGCATGCCGTCGTTCCGGCAGCTCCTGACCGCCGTCGCCGAGGCGTGGGGGGAGCGGCCGGTCGAACTCCTGGACGGCGCGAAGCAGATCGTCGCGCACATCGCCGAGCAGACCGGCCCCCTTCAAGAGTCCATTGTGGACGAAGCTGTGCTCGCCGGCGCGGTCGCGAAGCTGCAGCAGGAGGCGGACCCGGTCAACGGCGGCTTCGGCCGGGCGCCGAAGTTCCCGCCGTCGATGGTGCTGGAGTTCCTGCTGCGCCACCACGAGCGCACGGGTTCTGCGGTCGCGCTGTCCCTTGTGGACCAGACGGCCGAGGCGATGGCCCGCGGCGGGCTGTACGACCAGCTGGCGGGCGGTTTCGCGCGGTACTCCGTGGACGCCGAGTGGATCGTGCCGCACTTCGAGAAGATGTTGTACGACAACGCGTTGCTGCTGCGGTTCTACGCCCACCTGTGGCGGCGGACCGGTTCGGCGACGGCGCTGCGCGTCACATCGGGGACGGCGCAGTTCCTCTTCGACGCCTTGCGCACGCCCGAGGACGGCTTCGCGTCTTCGCTGGACGCGGACACCGACGGCGTCGAAGGCCTGACGTACGTCTGGACGCCGGAACAGCTGCGTGAGGTGGTCGGCGACGACTCCGCGGCTTCGTTGTTCGGTGTCACCGAAGAGGGGACGTTCGAGGAGGGCGCCTCGACGTTGCGCTTGTTCGGCGACCTGCCGGAATCCCTGCGCGTCCAGCTCCTGGAGGCGCGGGCGAAGCGGCCGCAGCCGGGGCGTGACGACAAGGTGATCGCGTCCTGGAACGGCCTGGCGATCACGGCGCTGGCCGAGGCGGGGGTCGCGCTGGATCGTCCACAGTGGATCGACTGGGCGGTCTCGGTGGCCGAGTTGCTGCTGCGGGTGCACGTCGTCGACGGCCGGTTGCGACGCAGTTCGCGCGACGGCGTCGTCGGCGAGTCGGCCGGGGTGCTGGAGGACTACGCCTGCGTCGCCGACGGGTTCCTCGCCCTGCACCAGGCGACCGGGGACGCGAAGTGGCTCACGGAAGCGACCCGGCTGCTGGACCTGGCGCTGGCGCACTTCGCGTCCCCGGACGTCCCGGGCGCGTACTTCGACACCGCCGACGACGCCGAGGCGCTGGTCCAGCGCCCGGCCGACCCGGGCGACAACGCGAGCCCGGCCGGGGCGTCCGCGCTGGCGGGGGCGCTGCTGACGGCGTCGGCGCTGGCCGGCCACGATTCCTCGCGGTACCGCGAGGCCGCCGAGCAGGCGATCCGGCGGGTCGGCGTGCTGGCCGCGCGCGTGCCGCGGTTCGCCGGGCACTGGCTGTCGGTGGCCGAGGCGGCCCATGCCGGCCCGGTGCAGGTGGCGGTGGTCGGCGCGGACCCGGCGTTGCGGCTGGCCGCGGCGCGGGGCGTGCACGGCGGCGGCATCGTGCTGGCCGGCGAGCCGGACGCGCCGGGCGTCCCGCTGCTGGCGGACCGGCCGCTGGTGGCCGGCTCGCCCGCGGCGTACGTCTGCCGCGGGTACGTGTGCGACCGGCCGGTGACCTCCGCCGAGGAGCTGGCGGCTCAGCTCTGAGTGAACGACCTGCTGTTCCACCGGTATTCGGCGTAGCGTCAGTAGCGTTGTAATCATGTAATCGCGGAGGTGGCGACCATGGGACGAGGCTGGCGAGGTAGCCGAGGCTGGCAGCAGGCGGAAGTGCCCCCGGCGGACGACGCGGCGGCCTGGTTCGGCGGGCGCCTGCCCGACGGCTGGTTCACCGGCGCCCCGGAGGTGACGGTCGACCGCGAGGAGATCATCGTGGTCGGCGAGCTCCCGGCGCTGACGGAGGAGTACGCGGACGACGCGGCCCGCGCGGCGGCCGAGGAGGGCCGCATCAGCCGCTACCGCGAGGAGACGCGCGACGAGCGCATCGAGATCGCGAGGCAGGCGGAGCACCGCTACCAGCGCAAGGTGGCGTGGGGCGCGAAGCTGGGCGGCACGAAGGCGTTGTTCACGACGCATTCGGCGCCGGTGATGACCCGGCTTCGCCAGCCGGAGCGCCTGGTGCTGGACACGCTGGTGGACGCGGGCGTGGCCCGTTCGCGCTCGGACGCGCTGGCGTGGGCGGTCCGGCTGGTGGGCGAGCACGCGGACAGCTGGCTGGGCGACCTGCGGGAAGCGATGAGCAAGGTCGACGACCTGCGCTCCAAGGGGCCCGACCTGGCCTGACCCACAGCTGTCGTGAGTGAGAAACAGGGTTCTGACCCTGTTTCTCACTCACGACGGTCTTGGCCTGGACCCGGGTGCACGCCTAGAGTTCGTCGTGCCACGGTCCGTGCCGTGGTTCCGCCGTCGCAGTGGTCTTTCCCGTGAAGGAAGGCGTCCATGGACGGCAGGTTCACCCGGCGGCAGCTGATCAAGGGCACGCTCGCGGTTTCCCTCGTACCGGCGATCCCGCTCGAGCGCCGCTACCGCGTCGACGTTCCCACCCTCCCGTGGCCGGCGGCGAACGACATCGTGGCGGCCACCACCATCCCCACCTTCCCGGACCGGAGCTTCCCGATCACCGGTTACGGCGCGAAGAACGACGGCAAGACCGACAACACCGCGGCGATCGGCAAAGCGATCGCCGCCTGCGCCGCGGCCGGCGGCGGCCACGTGGTCGTGCCCGGCGGCACCTTCCTCACCGGCGCGATCCACCTGAAGAGCGGCGTCGACCTGCACCTGGAGAAGGGCGCGGTGCTCAAGTTCAGCGGCGACGCCTCGAAGTTCCCGAACGTGCTGACGCGCTACGAGGGCATCGAATGCGTCAACCGGTCGCCGATGATCTACGCCCACGGGCAGAAGAACATCGGCCTGACCGGCAGCGGCACGCTCGACGCGGCGGCGACGTCGTCGTGGAACAAGGGCAGCGACCGCGCCTACCTGGAAACGCTGGTGGCCAAGGGAACCCCGCCGGAGAAGCGCGTCGTGCCGGGGTCCGGGCACACCATGCGCTCGGCGTTCGTCGAGCCGTACGCCTGCGAGAACGTGCTGCTCCAAGGCGTCACGCTGAAGAACTCCATGTTCTGGCAGCTGCACCCGACGCTGTGCCGCAACGTCACCGTCGACGGCGTCAGCACCGATTCCAGCACCGCGCACTCCAACACCGACGGCTGCGACCCCGAGTCGTGCGACCACGTCGTCATCGCGAACTGCACCCTCGGCGCGCACGACGACAACATCGCGATCAAGTCCGGCCGCGACGCCGACGGGCGGCGGGTGAACGTCCCGTGCCAGAACCTCGTCGTCGTGAACTGCGTGATGAACGGCAACTGGGGCGCGATCACCTGCGGCAGCGAGCAGACCGGCGGCATCCGGAACGTCTACGCGTACCGGCTCACCGTGAAGGGGGACACGAAGTTCGCGCTGTACGTGAAGTCGAACACGCTGCGTGGCGGGTTCTCGGAGAACATCAACCTCGACAGTGTTTCCGGCACCTTCGCGAGGAACTTCGTGTACGTGACGTCGACCTACAACAGCCAGACTGGGAGCTACGTCCCGTCGTTCGGGCCGTTCACGATCGGCAACTGCTCGAGCACGAAGATCGTGGGCAAGACGTTCGACGTCAGCGGGTTGTCGAACGCCCACGTGCACGGGTTCACCGTGGCGAACTCCACGTTTGAGGGCGTGTCCGACACGTCGAACACGCTGAAGTACGTGGACAACGCCAAGTTCACGAACGTGACGGTCAACGGCAGGCCGATCTGAACCTGCGCGATCGGCGCGGCTGCGGCAGGCTTACTACCAACGAGTAGGAAGCCTGCCGTCAGTCCTTTCCGGAGGTAGCCGTGGACGTTCCCGAAGTGCCCTCGAAGGTGGATCCGGACGCGCTGACCACCGTCCTCGACGGCCGCTGGGCCGAGCTGCGCCGCGGGGTCCGCGCGCAGATGGCCGGCGCGGAGTTCCGGGACCCGGTGGACCTCGGCGTCGAAGCGCACCGCGCCCAGGTGCTCGACCAGCTGCGCGCGCTCGCCGAAACCGACCGCCCCGGCCTGGGTTTCGACCCGGCGTACGGCGGCGGTGGCGACGTCGGCGGCTCGGTGACGTCGTTCGAGCTGCTCGGCTACGGCGACCTGTCGCTGATGGTGAAGGCCGGTGTCCAATGGGGACTGTTCGGTGGCGCCGTCCAGCTGCTCGGCACCGAGCGCCACCACGCGCGGTACCTGCGCGAGATCATGGACCTGCGCCTGCTCGGCTGCTTCGCGATGACCGAGCACGGCCACGGTTCCGACGTCCAGCACCTGCGCACGACGGCGACCTTCACCGGCGGCGGGTTCGTCGTGCACACCCCGGACGCCATGGCGCAGAAGGAATACATCGGCAACGCGGCCCGTGACGGCCGGATGGCGGTCGTGTTCGCGCAGCTGGTCACCGGCGGGGAATCCCGCGGCGTGCACGCGTTCATGGTGCCGATCCGGGACGAGTCCGGCGCGCCGATGCCCGGAGTGTCCATCGAGGACTGTGGTCCGAAGGCGGGCCTGAACGGTGTCGACAACGGACGGTTGAGCTTCGACAACGTCCGGGTGCCCCGCGAGGCGCTGCTGAACCGCTTCGGGGACGTCGCCGAGGACGGGACGTACTCGAGCCCGATCGAGAGCGACAGCCGCCGGTTCTTCACGATGCTGGGCACGCTGATCCGCGGCCGGGTGAGCGTCGGGGGCAGCGCGGGAAGCGCGACGAAGCGCGCGCTGGCGTTGGCGATCCGCTACGGCGAGCAGCGTCGTCAGTTCGCGACACCGGACGGCGACGAGGTCGTCATCCTCGACTACCTCGGGCACCAGCGGAAGCTGCTGCCGGCGCTGGCGAAGACGTACGCGTTGCACTTCGCGCAGGAAGAGCTGGTGTCGAAGCTGCACGACATCGACTCGTCGGCGCCGGAGGAGGAGCAGCGCGAGCTGGAGTCGCGCGCGGCCGGGCTGAAAGCGCTGAACACGTGGCACGCGACGGCGACGATCCAGGCGGCGCGCGAGGCCTGCGGCGGCGCGGGCTACCTCGCGGAGAACATCCTCCCGGGCCTGAAGGCCGACACGGACGTCTTCACGACGTTCGAAGGCGACAACACGGTACTGCTGCAGCTGGTCGCGAAGGGCTTGCTGACCAGCTACAAGCAGGACTTCGAGGACCTCTCGCCGCTGGCGACGGCCCGGTTCGTCACCGACCAGGTGGTCAGCTCGATCCTGGAGCGGACCTCGGTGCGCAAGGCGCTCGAATCGCTCACCGAAGGGTCCGACTCGGACGTCTTCTTCCGCCGCGAGTGGCAGTTGAGGCTGTTCGAAGACCGCGAGGAGCACGTGGTCGAGGGCGTGGCGAAGCGCCTGCGCAAAGCGGCTTCGGACCCGTTCGGGGTGTTCAACGCGGCGCAGGACCACGTGCTGCGCGCGGGCCGCGTCCACGTGGAGCGCCTGGTGCTGGAGGCGTTCGCCGCGGCGGTGGAGCGCTGCGAGGACCCGGACGCCCGAGCACTGCTGGAGCGCGTCTGCGACCTGTACGCCCTGTCGGCGATCGAGGAGGACCTGGCCTGGTTCCTGGGCCACGGCCGCCTGACGGCGTCGCGCGGCAAGGCCGTGACCGCGGCGGTGAACGGCCTGTGCGCCCAGCTGCGCCCCCACGCCCGGGCGCTGGTGGACGCGTTCGCCATCCCGGACCAGTTCCTGGCGGCGCCGATGCTGCGGGCCTGACGACGGGGGTGGCCGGTGTCGGGAACCGGCCACCCCCGCGCGTTCGTCAGGACCGGCGGTGCTTCTTGCCCTCGTCGTCGGTCACTTCGAACTGTTCCTTGCGGACCTTGCCGGAGACGGTCTGCTCGTCGGTGACGGTCTCCTTGCGCAGCCGTGCCCGTTCGACCGGCACGGTTTCCTTGCGCACGACGGGTTTCTCGGCGTGCAGGACGACGTCCTGCTCGGCCTCGCCGATGTCGGTCCCGCCCTGGCCGTCCTTGATCGGCTCGCGCTCGATGCGCACCTCTTCGTGCCGCACGGGGACGGTGACCTGCTGCTCTTCGGTGACGACGTACTTGCGCAGCCGCACGTGCCCGGTCTCGACCTGCTCGGTGCCGACGTTCAGCCGCTCCTCGGACCGGGTCATGGCGTCCTTGTCGGACCTCCCGCGGGTCCCGGCGTCCATGCCGGCGCGGCCGCGGCCACCCATGGCGGGATCCCGGCCCTGGGTCCGGTCCCCCATCCGATCGCCCATCCGCCCGTCCGGCGACGTCCGCGGCACGGGCAGGCCGTAGTGCTGGTAGAGCTGGGTGCTTTCCTCGGGGGAGAGGTGCCCGTCGGCGTCGATGCGCGGCGCGTCCGAGACGGCGTCCTTGTCGACCTGGACGTGCACGCCGTCCTTGTCGGTGTGCGCGCCGGAGAGCGGGACGAAGCTCTCCTTGGTGCCGAAGAGGCCGGTCTTGACGGTGATCCACTCCGGCTGGTGGGTGGCGTCGGCGAGGTAGACGTTGCCGACCTTCCCGAGCTTGTTCCCGGCCGGGTCGACCACGGCACTGTCGATGAGCTCCTGGGGCTGCATGGTCTTGGCCATCGCGGTGCTGCTCCTTTCGCGCGTCGGTGCTGGTAGAAGCCACCGTGGAACGCGGTGGTGATCACGGCAACCGTCGTGGTGTCCCCGTGGGTGACCCCGGAAAGTGGTGGTTTGAGACGCCGTCCGCTGGCGAGTTCCGGCAGATTTCCCCAGGTGGGAAGGGGTGTGTAAGCGGTGATCAAGACGGTGGGTGATGCCGCGAAGGTGTGCATGTGACCGGCGCCACTTCCGGCGCTGTCACAACGTGGTCGCGGACCTCGTCAAGAGGGCAGACACGACGAAGGGAAACGGTCATGGAACCGCGGTTCAACATGTTCGAGAACGAGGTCACGAGCAAGTTCTTCAAGCGCCTGATCGCGGCATCGAAGCCGATCGAGGAGTCATCGCTCCCGAAGGCGACGCAGGAGCTGGTGAAGATCCGGGCGAGCCAGATCAACGGCTGCGGAATGTGCCTCGACATGCACACGAAGGACGCGGCAGCGGCCGGCGAAACGGCGGTCCGCCTGGCAATGGTGGCGGCCTGGCGAGAAGCGGTGGTGTTCACGGAGGCCGAGCGCGCGGCCCTGGCCCTGACGGAGGAAGCAACCCGCCTGGCGGACGCCCACACAGGAGTGAGCGACGAGACGTGGGACCAGGTCCGCAAGCACTACGACGACGAGCAGATCGGCGCCCTGGTCTGCCTGGTGGCGGAGATCAACACGTGGAACAGGCTGAACGTGATCGCCAAGAACCCGGCAGGCGAATACCAGCCAGGCATGTTCGGCTAGAAGAACGGGCAGCCGGCAGCAAAACCCGAGCACCGGCATCCAGCCCCGCCCCTGCATCCCGATCCAAAGCCAGAACACGGCCGGCGACGCCGGGTCAAGGCATCTTTCCCGCCTTGACGCGGTGCCGCCGGCCGTAGTCACAATCGGGCATCGGGATGAAGGGAGTCACCCAGCTCAGGCGTACATGGCCAGCCAGATCGCGATGATCTGCTCCGGGGTACTTCTCGACCTCGGCGTTCCTGCCTCTTAGGTGCGCTGAGCTGCGGTTTTGTCTGTCATCAGTTCTCGCGGGTGCTTGCCTCTTCCTGACCTCTGACGGCCTGGAGACGGCCTGGCGGACCCCGCCACACCCTGCCCTGCATCCCGATACGAAGCCTCCACGCGGCCGGTGGTGCCGGGTCAAGACACGCTCATCGTCTTGACGCGGTGCTACCGGCCGTTGTCACGATCGGGCGTCGGGATGGAGGTCTCTCACGACGGTGCGTAACAGAGATCGAGTCACGAACGACCCGAATGTCACCACCGCTTGTAGCTCGTCGAGGAGGCCGGGGATGGCTCAGGGGACCCGTGTGCTGCTGCCGCGCGGCGCTACGCCAGGTGACCCGCCGGCGGCCGCACCGCCCGGCCGGCGGGCGAAGCGGAGCGGCAGCCCGCCGTGTCGGAAGCGGATGCGGCCGCCTAGGTGAGGGGCTACGTAGGCGACAGGCGCGCCGCCAGCGGCGGCGCGCCCTTGATCCGATAGAGCCAAATTCGGCAACGAGTGCAACATTATGTTGATTAACCCATACGACGGTCACTAGCATGAGTGACGCTGTCGACACGATGACGGGGGTGCGGATGTCGCCGGAAAATGCGAGAATCCAACCCGTCATCGAGCGAACCTTTACTGATTGCATGGAGCAGTTGCAAGAGGGGTATGTGTTAGCTGTGGCTGCAACGGCTGGCTGTACGGTCCAGCCGCAGCGACGCGATCTGTTCGGAGCTGATCTTCTAGTCATGCGGGACGGTGCGACCCCGGGTACTGAAGAAGTGTCGGTCTACTTGCAACTTAAGAACACTACTCAGATTCGTCCTGATCTCAGTAAAGAGACATTTTCTTATCAGCTGAAGAAGCGCGTCTATTTCGATAAATTGGCCATGCGCCGCGAGAAGATTAAGGTTCTTCTGGTGGTCATGGCTACCTCGCCTGTTCAGGCTGACTGGTCTAAGGGTTCTCATGATTCTTTGAGTGTTCAGTATTGCTGCTACTGGCGGAGCCTTGAGGGCGAGACTGCGCCGCATGGGGTAGCGTCGCCGACTGTCAAGATTCCGACAAAGAACGTTTTTGATGCGGATGCTTTGACGGAAATTCTGGACAAGATAGATAGAGGGGAGAGTTCGTTGTGACTAACGACCTCAATCCTCCTCGTGGAGTCGCAGGTATTGATCCTAGTCGACTCGTGGTACTTCTTGAGAACTCCGGGTGGCGAGTTGTCGGGGGGAGGCGTGATGTCTATAACAGGATTGCGCCGCCACCTGGAATTAATTCAGGAATTAGATCTGTTCTAATTCCGCTCGATCGCGGCGCTCCAGAGTTCATTGACTTGATGCAAGCAGCCTTAATTGAGATAAGCGAATCAGAGTTTAGAGACACCTGGGCTACGATCTCTTTGCGTCTCGGTTCAGAGCCCGCCGATACGTTTAGGTTCAGAAAAGAAAACTCAGCGCCGTCTGGCTTGATTTCGTGGAAGCAAGGCGAAGATTTGATAGCTGCGGCAAGGGCTACACTTGTTGCGGGAGCTAAATCGCGTTTGGAACGCGCTCGTAGGTATAGCAACCGTCTTGGGCAGTTTGCCGGCCGATACCTTGATTCGGTACTTATGGGCCAAACTGCTATCGGCAGCTACATTGTGACCGCCTATGCGCCGACGAACTCCGAAATACCTATATCGGGATCTCAGCCGAAAGAAGCCACGCTCCCTGGTATCGATTCGATCTCTTCTCGGGGGGTGACGTCGGCGGTCGCAAAAGCATTAGGGGCTACGTCTGAGGCTATCGACCATTATCGGTCTTCCGGTTCGCTCTCTGGTTTTGAGGCTGGAGTCAAGCAAGGTTTATCTTATGACTTGACGGTTGCCCTGCATGGGGTAACTAAGGATTCTGACGGCGGCGAGATAGTTGTGGAGTGGGATCCTGCGCAACCCGTTGGGTCCGATAATTCGCCAACCATATTCGAGTTCACTGGAAGTGATGCAGCTGTTCTTGAGTCAGCCTCGACTCGGTTGGGTGTTAGCGAAGAGGGGGCAATTCCAACTACAATTATTGGTAGAGTTCACCTGCTGACTAAAAAGCACGCCGGAGGGCCTGGCGTATTTGGCTTGGAGACCTTAACTTCTCCGTCAAGAAAGTATCGCGTCCGCCTTGAAGATGAAAGTCAATATCATCTTGCGACCAGGGCTCATGAAGAAGATCTCGCGCTGCGAGTGTTTGGAAACCTTGAGCGCGACGGTATGATTAGTTGGCTTTACAATGCCAATATTCAAGGTGTAATTGGTCCGATTGATATGCTTCTGGATAGTCCGATACCCGAAATGCAGGTCGGCTTGCCTGATGAGGATCCGGCAAATCAGGGAAGGTTTGACTTCTGACAAGGTTGTCCGTGGTAATTCCTTGTGTCTCCGATTGATGTAGTCTGAAGGCATGCGAGGTGCGGGTGACCAGCTCAGCATCGGGGAGCGGATCGCGTTTTACCGGCGGCGGCGTGGGCTGTCGCAGGCGGTGCTTGCTGACCTGGTGAGCCGTACCGAGGACTGGTTGAGCAAGATCGAGCGCGGTGAGCGGGATATCCGCAGGCTCGACGTCCTGGCCGACCTGGCGCGAGCGCTGAGGGTGACGCTGGGCGACCTGCTCGGCGAGCCTGTGCTGATGGAAGAGCAGGACAAGCACGACGACGTCCCGGCGATCCGGGACGCGCTGATGGCTCCCCGCCGGCTGTCGCGGACGTTGTTCTCCTCCGCCATGTCGCCCGAGTACATCGACCCGCAACCGGTCCGCCAGCTGGTGGAGGGTGCCTGGTCGAGCTACCAGAAGGGTGACCTTGGCCGCGTCGTCACCGCGCTGCCGGGCCTGATCAAGACCACGCAGGCGATGGAGGCGGCTTCGTCGGACGACGTCGGGTACAAGCGGGCCTGTGCGGCTATCTCGGCGCGGGTGCACCACCTGGCCGCGACCACGCTGAGCAAGATTGGCGAAGCTGACCTCGCGTGGATCGCTGCCGAACGTGCCATGCAGGCGGCCGACGACTCCGACGACCCGTTGGTCCTTGCCTCGGCGGCCCGGTCCGGCACACACGCGCTCCTGGCCGTGGGCCGGTTCGATGACGCGCTTGAGTTGGGCGACGTCGCGGCGAAGTGGCTGCTGCCGAGGATGGCAAAAGGCGATCCGGCTGCGCTGAGCCTGTACGGGATGCTCTACCTCCGCACGGCTGTCGCAGCGGCGCGACACCAGGACCGGACCACCGCGAACGACCTCCTCGGGCACGCGGAAACCGCTGCTGACCAGCTGGGCGTGGACGCGAACTACTGGCAGACCGGGTTCGGGCCGGCCAACGTAGAGCTCCACCGGCTGTCGGCTGCCTTGGACCTCGGCGACGTGAGCCAGGTGATCGAGACCGCGCCGCGCGTCAACGTCGATCACCTACCCGTGGAACGCCAGGTCACGCACCTTATCGACTTCGCCCGGGCGCTCAGCCTGCTCGCCAAGGACGACGATGCGCTTCAAGTCCTCCTACGGGCCGAGCAGAAATCGCCGACCATCGTCCGGCACAACACCATGGTCCGCGAGGTCGTGCGGTCCATGTACCGGCGTGCCCCGGCCACGGCTGGCAAGTCCTCGGCGCTGCTCGCGCTGGCCGAGCGCTGCGGCGCGGTGAGGTAGCCACATGTCGCGAGTTCTTGGGCTGGTCGCCTCTGGGGCCGGCGGGGTCGAAAACCTGCTTCCGCGCCTGATCAGCCCTGCCCAGGAAGCGGGCTGGACGGTCTCGGTCACCCTGACGCCCACCGCTGGCCGCTGGCTGGCTGAGACCGGGCAGCTCGACGAGATCAAGCAGGCCACCGGCTATCCGGTGCGGGTCGAGCCCCGCTCGCCGTCGGAGAAGAGTCCGCACCCGCCGCCGAGCTGCTTCCTGGTGGCGCCGGCCTCGGCGAACTTCGTCGCGAAGATGTCTCTCGGCATCGCCGATAACCAGGCGTTGACGCAGGTCAACGAGGCGATCGGGACGCTGAACCTGCCGGTGATCGTGTTCCCGCGCGTCAACGCGGCTCACGCACGTCAGCCGTTTTGGACCATGCACATCGAGAACCTCAAGCGGGTGGGCGTGGACCTGCTCTACGGTGAAGACGTCTGGCCGCTGCACGAACCGCGGTCCGCTCCCGGCCGGGATCTGCCGTGGTCAGCCATGCTGGATGCGATCGAGAAGGCCGTTCCGGCCGACCGCTAGAACCGACCCGGACAGTTTGTCCGGGTGATCTTCCTTACCCGGGTGTCTCCTGGTCTCAGCGCGCCCAATCGGACGCGCTCAAGCCGAGACATCGGGAGAGCACACATGGGCATTCACGTGGTGATTCAGCCCCTCGTCGGATACGGCGCTGCCGTCGTGTCACCTTCCCCGGGAGTCCGCCAACTGGTGGCCGGGGGCGATGAAACCGCGATCATGATCCAGGTACCGGCTCGGATCGGCGGCCTGATGGACACCGCGCGGTTCGCGCGGAGCCTCGCCGTGGCCGCGAACGAGTTCGGCGAGTGGTGCGAGACGCAGAACCGCACGCGCACCTACTCCTCTCCTGTCGGCGACCAGTGGTCGGAAGAGCGCGACTGAGCGCAAGAAACCCATACGAGTAAAGGGAATCAGCATGGCTATCGACAAGGGACACCGGTTCAGCATCGACTTCGACGACGCGTTCACGCAGGGACTCGTCATGGTGGGCGAAGTGTCGCCCGACAACGAATACCAGTCGCGGGAGGACCGGGCCGCCAATCGCCCGGTGCGGCAGCGGGTTGACGAGATCACGGGTAAGCGGCAGTGGAAGGTGATGGTCACCGACCCGGCCGAGACGCGGGCGAAGCGGGCGTCCTTCGAAATCACGCTCCTGGCCGACGTCCAGCCGGTGCCGACGACGTCGGAGGCGCTGCCGGGGATGCGGCCGATCGAGCTGGAGGGGCTGACGGCTGAGCCGAAGGTGGCGGGGCAAGGCGAGTTCAAGTACCAGTCCTACGTGTTCCGCGCGACCGGGTTCAAGCAGGCCGCGAGCAAGTCGTCTCGGTCCGGTGGGTCCGGTGAGACGCCGAAGGCCGCGTGACAGGGATGGGCTTCCGCGAGCGGGTCGAGGCGTGGGAGCAGGCGTATCGGGACTACATGGCCGCGTGGGAGCACGGGCGCTCAGTGCTGTCGCCGGTGAGTGCAACGAACACGGCCAACGCTGCCCGGCGGGTGTCTCGGGCGTGGCACGAGTTGGCACAGACGCGCGGGTTGCCGTGGTGGTGCGTGGCCGCACTGGAGTCGGCGGCCGAAGGGTTCGCCGAGCTGGCAAGGGATTGGGCAAGTGAAGCAGGACACGGCCGTGATGGACGGGCTGGGAGTGCGCTGGGCCGTAGGCCCGGGTATCGAGGTGACGGTGGAGGAGACCGGCCCGGAGCAGTCTTCTCCGCCGGTCCTGGTGCTGGCCGGGATGCCCTTCGTGCTGACGCTGGTCCCTCCGCAGGACCAGGAGACGTGGCCGGCCTGCGTGGCATTCCTTCGCCAGCTCCGCGACCACGCCGACGAACTGGCGGCGCTGCTCGAAGCCCGCGCGGGGAGGCATGACCGTGCGCAAGGGTGATCCGAAGACGCTGCGCGACGCCCACGAGGTCGTGATGGACCGCCGGCCGCCCAACGACGCGAACCCGTCGGTGTGGCTGGCGTTCCGCCTGGGCAACGCTCGGCTCTACAAGGCGGTCGCGGACGTCGACCGGGGGCATCACCACGAGGCGCTGTACTGGGCCGGATACGAGGAACGGAAAGCGGGTGAGATCTCGGCGAACCTTCAAACGGAGGGTAAGCCTGCTGATTAGTCGCATGTAGACGACTGGAAAGTCAACAGTAGTAGCGAAAAACGCACGCGATGACGTGCGGCGATGAAGCACGTCCTGATGTGGGTGCGTGTGATCCGTTAAGGCGCAGAAGCGGAAACCGGCTACCAACCTTGCCGCTCCTGCGCTGTCCACAACCAGCGGAAGTGAACAATGACAACGCTAAACGATGACAACCGGCGGGCGTCAACGGGGGTCACCCGAACGCGCTGCGCCTCCTGCAAACGCTTCGCCAAACTCCTGCCCGGCGAAACCCAATGCGCCCCCTGCTTGGGAATGCTGCCGCTGGACCTCGGCGTGAAGCGGGGTGGTCGGTGATGTCTCCCGGCTTCGCTGTAGTGGCCCTGGCCGGTCTGGGGCTCGGCGTGTGGGTGCTGCACAAGATCGGCCGCGCCGTGGCCTCCGTAGTCGAAGGCTTGGCTGCGGCGGCTGTGGTGTTCGTGGCGCTGTGGTGGCTGTGCAAGGCCGTGGTCTGGATGCTCGCGCAGGTCGTGACGCGGTGGCGTACCAGCCTCGCTGTCGTCGCGGTCTACGCCTGGTGCGAGCTGGCCGGCTGGCTGTCCCTGGCGATCACCCTCGGCGGCCTCGCGGCCGTGCTGCTGACGTGGTGGGCAATCGACGCCGTCTCGTTCGATCAGTGGTGTTGGCGGTTGTTGCGCTCCTGGTGGGCGCGGTGGGCGGTGTACGGCCGGAAGCTTCCGGAGTGGCTGCACGCCTGTGGCCTGTCGGTGCGGGATGAGGCGCTGCCGGTGGTGGTGAACGTGAACCTGGTCGGCCGTCGACGCGCGCTGTCCCGGTCGACGTCGAACCGGGCGAACGCGCGGCTGCCCAAGGTGCTCGGCGTTCGTTCCGGTGCCTCGTGGGATGAGGTGCGGGTGGAGCTGGTGCCGGGGCAGAAGCCCGAGGACTTCGACGACGCCGCCCGTGCCCTGGCCGTCGCGCGGAAGGTCACTCGTTGCCAGGTCCGCGAGCTGGCCCCCAACGTCGTGTCCATCGACTTCCAGCGGCGCGACTTGCTCGGCGGCGGTGTGGCCGGCCCTCAGGTCCCGGAAGGTGTCGACGCGACCGGTGTGGACCTGCGCAACGTCTGGGCCGGGCGGACCGAGTACGGGCGTGACTGGCGCGTTCCGCTGCTGGGCTCGGGTGCTCACTGTCTGACCGCTGGTGCCTCCGGGGCGGGCAAGAACTCGGTGATGTGGTGCCCGCTGGTAGCGGCCGCGTCGGCGATCCGGGCCGGGGTGGTGCGCATGTCCGGCATCGACCCGAAGGGCATGGAACTGGCCTACGGGCGCGGGATCTTCTCCCGCTATGCGGTGGGTGGCAAGGACGCGGTCGAGCTGCTGGACGGCCTGGTGGAGGAGATGGAATCCCGCAAGCGCGCGTTCGCCGGTCGGCTGCGCACGATCCCGGTGTCGACGGAGTATCCGTTGGAGCTGCTGGAGTTCGACGAGATCGGCGCGCTGACGAAGTACACGGATCGCAAGACTCGTGAGGCCATTGTGGAGCGTGTCGCGCTGCTGACGACGCAAGGGCGGGCGCTGGGAATCTCGGTCCGTGGCTACGTGCAGGAGCCCACCAAGGACACCGTCCCGGTGCGCGAGCTGTTCACTCGCCGGGTCTGTCTGCGGGTCACCTCGAAGACGCACGTCGGGATGGTCCTCGGTGACGGGGCGTATGAGCGCGGGGCGTGGGCGAACCGGATCGGCGATTCGGAGGCCGGTGTCGGTTACGTGTGGGGCGAGGGCATCCGTGAACCGTTGCGCGTCCGGGCCGGGTGGGTCTCCGACTCCACAGTGAAGGCGCTGGAGGCGTATGTGACCAACGGGGGTGTCGCGGATTTGCGGCACGGCGGTGAGGGGGTGGCCGCGTGAACCGGCTGCTGATTTTCCTCGATGCCATCCGTGATCACCTCGACTCGTATCAGCTGCCGCCTGCCGCGTCGGTCGACGTCAATGCCTGGTCGAGCCCGATCACGGTCCAACTGGATGTCGACGGCCTGCCGGAGGTGGCTCGGGCGTTGCTGGTGTGGACTCAGACGCTCGAGGATGTCTCGGCCCGGCTGTGGCGGCTGGTCGACGGGCGGTGGGTGCACCTGTCAATCACCGGCCGGACGCCGTGCGGCATTCCGGTCGTGGTGTTCGGGGTGGTTCGGTTCGAGCCGAGCGTGTTCCCGGACCTCCCGGCCGGGGCGAAGCAGGACATGCCGGTGTTCCTGCTGCGTGGCTGGTCGTCGCCGGGGGAGGTGGCGGCCTGATGAGTGAGACACGCGCGGAGCGGATGCGGGCACCGCTGGCAGCTGACGTGATTCGGGCGACGGCGGAGAAGCACGGCGTCTGCGTCCGCCCGTTCACGATGGAGGTCGGCGATACCGAGACCGGCGAACTCCGCTACGTCCCGGTGCCCTGCGGCTCCACCGTCGAGTCGGTGTGCCTGCCCTGCGCCCGGAAGGCCAAGGCGCTTCGGCAAGCCCAGTGCCGCGAGGGCTGGCACATGACCGAAGAACCCGACCTCACCCTGGAACCCCCTTCGGAGGACCACAAAGAGCTGCTGACCTACCGCGCCGATCTGGTGGCGGCCTATCGGGAGGTGGTCGAGCACGACCAGGCCGAAGCCGACGAGCTGCGGGAGGAGATCACCGGGGTCGACGCGGAACTTCGGCAACTCGGCATGCGCGGCCGCCTGCCCGCCCTCGACCTGCCGGCCAAGCGTGCCGTGAAGCGGTCGACCAAGCGGCGCCAGGACGCGCCGAACCTGCCCCGGCAGAAGGTCGCCAAGACCACCGTCGGCAGGGAGTACGCGGGTAAGTTCCGGCCGTCGATGTTCGTGACGCTGACCTGTGACTCCTACGGCCCGGTCCGCGACGGGGCACCGGTCGACCCGAGTCGATATGACTACCGGCGGGCCGCTCGGGACGCGGTGCACTTCTCCGCTTTGGTGGACCGGTGGTGGCAGAACCTCCGCCGCGTCGTCGGCTGGGACGCGCAGTACTTCGCGACAGTCGAGCCGCAGAAGCGCACGGCTCCGCACCTGCACGCCGCGATCCGCGGGGCGATCCCGCACGACGTCATCCGCCAGGTCACCGAGGCCACCTATCACCAGGTCTGGTGGCCCAACCACGACCAGGTCATCTACACGGAGCGGCTGCCGGTCTGGGACGGCGACGCCCGGATGTTCCTCGACCCGGACACCCGGGAACCGCTGACGTCGTGGGATGACGCGGTGGACCAGGTCGAGGACCCGGCGCACGTCGCCACGTTCGGGCGGCAGGTGCACTCGAAGGGCGTCCTCGGCGGGACCGAAGAGGCCGGCCGCCACATCGGCTACCTCACGAAGTACCTGACGAAGTCCACCGGTGAGGTGGTCGAGGCGGACACGGCGCGGCTGCGGGATCACCACGACCGGCTGCACGCCGAACTGTCCGTGACGCCGTGCTCGCCCCGGTGCGCGGTCTGGCTGCTCTACGGGGTCCAGCCCAAGGGCGCGGGCAGCAAGACCACACCGGGCCACTGCAAGGGACGGGCTCATCGCCGGACCACGCTCGGGCTGCCGGGACGGCGGGTGCTGGTGTCGCGGAAGTGGTCGGGCAAGACCCTCGATGACCACAAAGCCGACCGGAAGGCGTTCGTTCAGCAGGCGTTGGCGGCGATCGGGATCGAGAAGCCACAACCGGACCCGACCCGGCTGGTCTGGCGCAAGGTCGAGCCCGGCGACCCGCAGGTTCCGCCCCGGCCACACCTGGTCATGCGGGCGATCGCCGAGCGGATCACGTGGAAGGCCGAGTACGACCGGGCACTACTCGCTGCCGCTGGGCCACCGGGGAGTGATCCAGAAACTTCGGCAACTCAGCTCGCGGCGTGACAAAGGGGGAGCACATGAACAACGTCCACAGCATCGAACGCCTCTGGTCCGTCGAGGACGTCTCGGACTACCTCGGCGTCCCGGTGAAAACGCTCTACCAGTGGAAATGGCGTGGCGAGGGTCCGCCGGTGAAGAAGATCGGCCGGCACCTTCGCTACAACCCGGCCGCCGTGCGGGCCTGGGCCACCGAAGCCGCCTAAACAATTTCGAGAAAGGAGAATCCACATGGGACACATTCAGGACAGGTGGTACCGCCAGGCGCGGCACCCGGAAACCGGACGGCTGCTCTTCAACGACAAGGACAAGCCGGTGATAGAGAGGTCCGAGCTGTACGGCATCGGACTGCGGTACAAGGTGCGGTACCTCGACCCCGACAACAACGAACGTTCGAAGTCGTTCGCGGACAAGCAGAAGAAGCGCGCCGAGAACTTCCTCATCGAGGTCGAGTCGGACAAGCGGGAGGGCAAGTACGTCGACCCGCAGGCCGGCCGCGTGCTCTTCGCCGTCGTCGCGGATCGGTGGGTCGCCGCGCAGACCTTCGACCACACGACCCGGGAGCGGGTGATCAGCCGTCTCGCCAACCACCACAAGCCGTTCTTCAAGGCGAAGACCATCGGCGCGATCAAGCCCAGCGACGTCCAAGCCTGGCTTCGCTGGCTCCAGGATCGCGGGGTGAGCACGCGCTCGCGGGTCCTGTACTTCACCCACCTCGTGTCCATCCTCAGCTTTGCGAAGGAGGACAAGCTCATCGTGAGCAACCCGGCCCAGGCGTCGAGCGTGACTCGGCCCCGGGCGGATCTGCGGCAGGTACAGCCCTGGCGTCCGGAGCGGGCGCAAGCCGTCTTGAACGCGCTGCCCGTCCGGTTCAAGCCGGTCGTCCGGATTCCTGCCGGGATCGGGCTGCGGCAGGGTGAGGTGTTCGGGTTCTCTCTCGACGACGTTGACCGGGAGCGGAACGTCGCCCAGATCGAGCGGCAGGTCCGGATCGTCGACAACGTCCTGTGCTTCGCGCCGCCGAAGCGGGGCAAGACGCGAGAAGTGCCGATCGGCGGCGAGCTGCTGTCCGCCCTGGACGAGTACGCCGAGCGGTTCCCGGCGACTGAGATCACGCTCCCGTGGGTCCACCCCGAGGGCAAGCCGGTCACCGTGAAGCTGCTCATGGTCGACTACGACGGGTTGCCGTTCAGGCGTGGCAGCTTCCGACTGAGCGTCTGGCTACCTGCGCTCAAGAAGGCCGGCATCGAGAAGCCGACCCGGGCGGACGGGATGCACGCGCTCCGTCACCTCTACGCCTCGGTGCTGCTCGACGCGGGCGAGTCCATCAAGGCGCTGTCCAGCTACCTCGGCCACTCGGACCCGGGCTTCACGCTGCGGGTCTACACGCACCTGCTGCCGACCAGCCACGAGCGGACCCGCAACGCCGTCGACGCCCTGTTCAGAGACGGCCTGGCGGCGGCCTGAGGAAGATCCACAAGGGTAAACCCGCAGCTAGGCGTACATGGCCAGCCAGATCGCGATGTAGTGCGAAGCGGCAGCCAAAACAGTACAGGCATGAAAGTACTCGTGATACCCAAAGGTATCCGGGAAGTGATTAGGCCACTTCACAGCGTAAAAAACAGCACCAAGAGTATAAAACAACCCACCAACACAAAGCAAAACCAGCGCGGCAACCCCAGCGTGGGCCAAAAGCTCGGGGAAGACGAAAACGGCCACCCAACCCAAAGCGATGTAGATGGGAACCCCAAGCCACCGCGGAGCATGCGGCCAGAGCATCTTGAGGGCAACCCCGAGAACAGCCCCACCCCAGACAATGGAAAGGATCACGTACCCAGTCGGCTGGGACATGGCCAACAAAGTGAACGGCGTGTACGTCCCCGCGATGAAGAGAAAGATCATCGAGTGGTCAGCACGCTTCATCCACTTGTAAGCCCGCGGACTCCAAAACCGCCGGTGGTACAAGGCGCTGACCCCGAAAAGCCCCAGGATCGTCAACCCGTACACAGACGTGGCCAACGTCGCCAGGGGCGACACGGTGGTCGCGGCCAAACTGACCAGCACCGCCACGGCGGCCAAGGCGCCGAAGAACGTCCAAAAGTGGATGTGGCCTCGCAACCGCGGGCGGAGGTCCACTACGGGCTCGGGTGGTTCCGTCTGCACGCTCACCCGTCCAGGTTACGGGACCGTAGGTTCCCCGGCAGCGGTCGAGTCACGCGCCTCACACCGGGTGCGTAGGCTCCCTCCACGTGAGCGTGCGTTCTTTCTTGTCCGACGTCGTCTACAGCGTCTACGGCCGACGCCTCATCCAGCAGGCCGCCGGCCGGCATCCCCGGCACATCGCGATCATGCTCGACGGCAATCGCCGCTGGGCTCGTGAAGCGGGCTTTTCGGACGTAGCGGACGGCCATCGGGCCGGGGCGAAGAAGATCGCGGACTTCCTGAGCTGGTGCCAGGAGGCCGAGGTCGAGGTCGTCACCATGTGGCTGCTCTCGACCGACAACCTCAACCGCGATCCGGACGAGCTCACGCCGCTGCTGAAGATCATCACCGACGTCACCGACGAGCTGGCCGCGCCGGGCAAGAGCTGGCAGCTGCGGATCGTCGGCGCGCTCGACCTGCTACCCAGCGATGTCGCCAAGCGACTCAGCGAAGCCGCCGCGCGCACCGAGGGGCGGACCGGGATGGAGGTCAACGTCGCGGTCGGTTACGGCGGGCGCCAGGAAATCGCGGACGCCGTGCGCAAGCTGCTGCTCCAGCACGCCGACGAGGGCCGGACCATTCACGAACTCGCGAAGATCCTCGACGTCGACCACATCTCCGAGCACCTCTACACGTCCGGGCAGCCGGATCCGGACCTGATCATCCGGACTTCTGGTGAACAACGGCTTTCCGGATTCCTGCTCTGGCAGTCCGCGCATTCGGAATTCTGGTTCACCGAAGCGTATTGGCCGGCATTCCGCCGCGTCGACTTCCTGCGCGCGATGCGCGACTACGCCTGGCGCCACCGCCGCTTCGGTTCCTGAGATTCCCGAGGTTCCGGAAGACGCCGAAGGGCCCCGGAGCGAGCTCCGGGGCCCTTCGCAAGCCACACTCAGTGGTGGTGGTGCTCCAGCGAGTGGAGGATCAGCGCCGGGGTGGTGGCGATGCCCGTGTAGGCACCCGCGACCAGGGAGGCCGCACCGTAGCCCAGGGCGCCGCCGCCCTCGATGAACGTGGCGTAGGCGTCGCCGAACGTCGGGTCCGGGGTGCCCGTCGTGTCGCCCGTCGCGGCGAACGCGGTGCTGCCGATCATCATGAGGCCCGCAGCGGTGGCCGCGACGAAACCAGCCTTCTTCAGCACTTCGCACACTCCTAGGTAGAACTGTTGGGATTGGGGCACCGGGGGTCCGGTGGTGTGTCCCGCAGTGAGAAAATTACCTGTCGAACTGGCGTCTCGTCCGGGTTGTACGCCCATTGTGTGAGCCTGGAGCAGGCGCTTTCACTCGGACCGGTTCTCTCTTGGTGGCGCGAAATGCGGCACGCAACCGGACGTGGTAAAAGCACGTCAATCGATCTTGTGAATACGACGGGTCAGCAATTTCTCCAAGATCATTCCGATGGGTGTGCATCGATCGAGAGGTCGATGACGCAGCGTCACCGTCACGAGGCGTCGATGTCGGACGACCGACAGTGAGGTGACGATCTGGCGAATCACCGTGTTGGCTCCCTGCGCGATCCGGCATTCGTGGGTACCTTCCGAGGAGAGGGCACGCGTTCCGTGCGGGTCCTCGCGGGAGGCCCTGGTCGTGACGGTGATCGAGGGGGCGGCGCAGCCGCCCACGAGACGCACGAGGGGGCCGGCACCCGGCCCTCGTGGCCGCGCCACCTGACCCACCGGTCAGAGGGAGTGGTCCAGCCAGGGAGGTGCCCGGCCCAGCGAGTGCGGGCGTGAGGTGCACACGCCCTCGAGGGAGATGCCGTCGTGACTGCGCAGCGTTTGCCCCGTAAGGCCTCTGGCCACTCTTCGACCGGTGCCGTTCCTGGCCCGGAGAAAGCCTCGACCTCGCCCGAATCCCAGCAGCACATGTACGTGCTCGACACGTCGGTCCTCCTTTCGGACCCGTGGGCGGTCACCCGCTTCGCCGAGCATGCCGTCGTGCTTCCGCTGGTCGTGATCAGTGAACTGGAGGCCAAGCGCCACCACCCGGAGCTCGGCTGGTTCGCCCGGGAATCCCTGCGCATGCTCGACGACCTGCGCCGGCAGTACGGCAGGCTCGACGCGCCGCTCCCCATCGGGGACCACGGCGGCACGCTGCAGGTGGAGCTGAACCACTCGGACCCGGCGGTGCTCCCGTCCGGGTTCCGGACCGACTCCAACGACCACCGCATCCTCGCCTGCGCGCTCAACCTGGCGGCGGAGAACCAGGCGGTCACGCTGGTCACGAAGGACATCCCGCTGCGGGTCAAGGCCGGGGCCGTCGGTCTCGAGGCGGACGAGTACCGCGCGCAGGAAGTGACGCCGTCCGGCTGGACCGGCATGGCGGACGTCGACGTCGAACAGGACGTGCTCGACACGCTGTTCGGCGGCAGCACCGTCGACCCGGTCGAGTACGGCATGGACGAGCTCGCCGAGCTGCCCTGCCACACCGGGCTGCGGCTGCTGGCGGGCACGTCCAGCGCGCTGGGGCGGATCACGGCGGACAAGCGCATCCGGCTGGTGCGCGGCGACCGCGAGGCGTTCGGCCTGCACGGCCGCAGCGCCGAGCAGCGCGTCGCGCTCGACCTGCTGCTCGACTCCGACGTCGGCATCGTGTCGCTGGGCGGCCGGGCCGGCACCGGCAAGTCCGCGCTGGCCCTCTGCGCCGGCCTCGAGGCGGTGATGGAACGCCGTCAGCACCGCAAGGTCGTGGTGTTCCGGCCGGTCTACGCGGTCGGCGGCCAGGACCTCGGCTACCTGCCCGGGTCCGAGAGCGAGAAGATGCAGCCGTGGGCGCAGGCGGTGTTCGACACCCTCGGCGCGCTGGTCAGCCAGGAGGTCCTCGACGAGGTCTTCGACCGCGGCATGCTCGAGGTGCTTCCGCTGACCCACATCCGCGGCCGCTCGCTGCACGACACGTTCGTCATCGTCGACGAGGCGCAGTCACTGGAACGGAACGTCCTGTTGACGGTGCTTTCGCGGCTCGGCACGGCGTCCCGGGTGGTGCTCACGCACGACGTCGCCCAGCGCGACAACCTGCGCGTCGGCCGGCACGACGGCGTCTCGGCGGTGATCGAGAAGCTGAAGGGCCACCCGCTGTTCGCGCACGTCACGCTGACGCGCTCGGAGCGTTCGCCGATCGCGGCCCTGGTCACCGAGATGCTGGAGGACCACGGCTGAGGCGACTCCGGGGCGGCGCACTCGCGCCGCCCCGGTTCGTCACCAGCCCGAAGGAAGCGGGCGGCCTTCCGCGAAGCCGGCCGCCGACTGGACGCCCAGCAGCGCGCGCTCGTGGAACTCCTCCAGGGTGCGCGCGCCCGCGTACGTGCAGGACGAGCGGACACCCGAGCCGATCGAGTCCAGCAGGTCCTCGACACCCGGGCGCTGCGGGTCGAGCGCCATCCGCGACGACGAGATGCCCTCCTCGAACAGCGCCTTCCGGGCGCGGTCGAAGACGTTGTCCGTCCGCGTCCGCGCGCCGACCGCGCGCTTCGACGCCATCCCGAACGACTCCTTGTACGGCCGGCCCTGCTCGTCGAACCGCAGGTCACCGGGCGATTCGTAGGTGCCGGCGAACCACGAGCCGACCATCGCCGCCGACGCGCCCGCGGCCAGCGCCAGCGCGACGTCGCGAGGGTGGCGGACGCCGCCGTCGGCCCAGACGTGCTTGCCCAGCTCGCGCGCGGCGGCCGCGCAGTCGGCGACTGCGGAGAACTGCGGGCGGCCCACGCCGGTCATCATCCGGGTCGTGCACATCGCGCCCGGCCCGACGCCGACCTTGACGACGTCGGCACCGGCCTGGATCAGGTCACGCGTGCCTTCGGCGGTGACGACGTTCCCGGCGACCACCGGGACCTTCGGCGAAACCGACCGGACGGCCTTCAGCGCGGCGATCATCTTCTCCTGGTGGCCGTGCGCGGTGTCGACGACCAGCACGTCGACGCCGGAGCCGAGGACGGCTTCGGCCTTCGCCGCGACGTCGCCGTTGACGCCGATCGCGGCCGCGACGCGCAGCTTGCCGGCGTCGTCGACGGCCGGGGTGTAGATGTCCGCGCGCAGCGCGCCGACGGCGGTCAGCACGCCCGCGAGGCGGCCTTCGGCGTCGAGACCCAGCGCGAGCGAAGCGCCGTGGCTGTGCAGCTTCTCGAAGACCTCACGCGACGGCGTGGTCAGCGGCACCGCGACGGCCGCGGGCTGCGCGACGTCGGCGAGACGCGCGAAGCGGTCGACGCCCGCGCAGGCCGCTTCGTCGACGATGCCGACCGGGCGGCCTTCGCCGTCGACGACCACGACAGCGCCGTGGGCACGCTTGTGGACCAGGTTGAGCGCGTCGGCGACGGCGTCACCGCCGGTCAGGACGAGCGGGGTGTCCCAGACGGTGTGGCGGCTCTTCACCCAGCCGACGATCTCCGCCACGGCTTCGGTGTCGACGTCCTGGGGGAGAACGACGAGGCCACCACGGCGGGCGACGGTCTCGGCCATCCGCCGGCCGGCGACCGCGGTCATGTTGGCGACGACGATCGGGATGGTGGCGCCGGTGCCGTCCGCGGTGGCGAGGTCGACGTCGAAACGGGACTCCACGTCCGAACGGTTCGGCAGCAGGAACACGTCGTCGTAGGTGAGGTCGTGAGCGGGCCGGTGGCCATCGAGGAAACGCACGAGTCACCAGACTACCCGGCGGCCCCGTGGCAGGATCTGGTGGCATGAGCCGCCGCGACCGGGACACCGAGGGACGGGCACGCAACGCACGGCCGCGCGACGGCCTCGGTCGACCGCTGCCGTACGGCGCCGACGGCGTCGAGCGCCAGCCCGAGGGCATCGAGAGAACGCCGGCGCAAACGCTTGCGGAGGCGCAGCGGCTGCTCGACGACGGCAAGCCGTTCCACGCGCACGAGGTCTTCGAGGACGCGTGGAAGACGACCGACGGCCCCGACCGCGAACTGTGGCGCGGCCTGGCCCAGCTCGCGGTGGGGCTGACGCACGCGGCGCGCGGCAACAACGTCGGCGCGGTGTCGTTGCTGGAGCGCGGGGCGGCGAACATCGAGCCGTTCCGAAGCGAGCCGCCGCACGGCATCGACGTCGCCGGCCTGCAGCAGTGGGCGCTCGCGCTGGCCGAAGAGGCGAAGCAGCGCGTACGGGTGTCGCCGAGCGCGCCGCGGCTGACGTGCTGACGGCGGTAGGGGCCGCGGGCATCGCGGCGGTGGCGTCGCTGGTCGGCGTGACGCTGGGCGCGCTGCTCGAACCACTGAAGCTCAACGCGGCGCGGCGCGCGAAGCTGCGACAGGACCGAGCCGATCGCTGCGCGGGCATGATCGAGGCGGCGACCCGGGCGCGCAAGCACATCATCGACATCAACGTGATCCACCGCCGGCGGAAGCTGGGCGATGAGCTCGAAACCGACGCCCAGCGCGAGATCGAGTTCGAGGACGCGTACTACACGGCCCGCACCGACATCCGCGCGTTCTACGGGCTGCTCGTGATGAGCGGGCCGGACGAGCTGGTCGAGCAGGCGGACGTGCTCCGCAAGAAGGAGATGGAACTCCACCGGACCCGTTGGGAGCTCGATGACGACAAGAAGTTCGACCGGGAGTTCCTGCCCACGCCGGTGCGGGCCGCGAGCGTCGCCTTCGACCGGGCGATCGAGGAGTTCGCCCTCGTCGCCCGGAAGCACACCTCTTAGGCCGCGTCCCAGCCGCTCGACGCCGTCTTCTCCGCGCCCAGCGTCGTGCCTTCGCCGTGGCCCGTGTGGACCTTCGTCGCCTCCGGGAGCGTGAACAGCTTCTCGCGGATGGACTTCACGATGGTCGGGTAGTCCGAATAGGACCGTCCGGTGGCGCCGGGACCGCCGTGGAACAGCGTGTCGCCGGTGAACACCACCCCCAGCTCTTCGGCGTACAGGCACACCGCGCCCGGGGCGTGGCCCGGCGTGTGGACGACCCGCAGTGCCGTGCCCGCGATCGTGATCGTCTGGCCGTCCTCCAGCTCGCCGTCCGGCGCGCGGTCCGGGTGGGTCTGGTCCCAGAGGACGCGGTCGTCGGGGTGCAGCAGGATCGGCGCGCCGGTCGCCGCGGCGAGTTCCGGGGCGGCGTTGACGTGGTCGTTGTGCGCGTGGGTGCAGACGATCGCGGCCAGTTTCCGGTCGCCGATGACGTTTTCGATCGCCTTCGCGTCGTGCGCCGCGTCGATGACGATCACCGTCGTGTCGTCGCCCACGATCCACACGTTGTTGTCGACGTCCCAGCTACCCCCGTCGAGCTGGAAGGTTCCGGACGTCACCAGGTTCTGCACGATCGCCGTCATGGGGGCGACCCTAACGGTCATTCGGCGGGTAGATGACATACCGACGGTATGCTACTCTCGCGTCACCTTACTTCGAGTAAGTTCGAGAGGGGACGCGATGACGCTCCTGGCCGAGCCGCTGAAGCTGCGCTGTGGCGCCGTGCTGCCGAACCGCCTGGCCAAGTCGGCCCTGAGCGAGCAGCTCGGCGACCGGCGCAACGCCCCGACGCGGGAGCTGCACGAGCTGTACCGCACCTGGGCCCGCGGCGGCGCCGGCACGTTGATCACGGGCAACGTCATGGTCGACCCGGCCGCGCTCGGCGAGCCGCGCAACGTCACGGCGACCGCGGACCCGGCCGGCTTCCGCGCGTGGGCCCGAGCGGTCGAAGGCACCGACACGCGGCTGTGGGTGCAGCTCAACCACCCCGGCCGGCAAAGCCCGCGGTACCTCTCGCGCGAGCCGGTGGCGCCGTCCGCCGTGCCCTTCGGCAACCGCGGCATCCGCACCGCGTTCGCCGTTCCGCGCGCGTTGACCGGCGACGAGATCGAAGCGATCATCGAACGCTTCGCCGTCGCGGCGCGGACGTTCGTCGACGCCGGTTTCCACGGTGTCCAGATCCACGGCGCCCACGGCTACCTCGTGTCGCAGTTCCTGTCGCCGCTGACGAACCTGCGCACGGACGCCTGGGGCGGCGACGCGGTGCGCCGGCGCCGGTTCCTGCTGGAGGTCGTGCGGCGGGTGCGGTCGGCCGTGGGCGACGACGTCCCGGTGGCGGTGAAGCTGAACAGCGCGGACTTCCAGCGCGGCGGCTTCACCGAGGAGGAGTCCTTGGAGGTCGTGCGCGAACTCGGCGAAACCGGCGTCGACCTGCTGGAAGTGTCCGGCGGGACGTACGAGAAGGCCGCGATGATGGGCTCCGGCCGGGCGAGCACGCAGGCGCGCGAAGCGTACTTCCTGGACTACGCGGCGAAGGCGCGTTCGGTGTCCGACGTGGCGTTGATGGTCACCGGCGGCTTCGCGACGCGGGACGGGATGGAGGAGGCGCTGCGCTCGGGCGCGCTGGACGTTGTCGGGCTCGGGCGGCCGTTGATCGTCGACCCGGGGTTGCCGGCGCGGCTGCTCGACGGCGAGGACGTCCGCGCGGAGCGGCGTTGCCCGAAGACCGGCGTGCGGCTGGCCGACAGCCTGCTCGAGATCCAGTGGCACACCCGCCAGATGCACCGGATCGCGGCGGGCAAGCCGGTCGACCGGCGCGGCGCGCTGCCGACGCTGGTCCAGGCCGGGCTCAGCGACGGGCTCAACGCGTTCCGTCGGGTGCGGGCGTGAGCCGGCGGTCGTAGAGGAACGCGCCCGCGGCGAGCGCGGTGAAGAACAGCCCGATGAAGACGCAGTTGAGCGCGACCTGGCCGTAGCCGAGCGCGCCGGCGTCGACGAACGGGTACGGGTAGAAGCCGGTGAGCGCGCCGCGCGGCAGGGTGAAGGCGAGCCAGGCCAGCGGGTAGAGCAGCGACCACCCGACGGTGGACCAGGTCAGCGCGCCGCGCGGGGCGGCGAGGAGCCAGCCGAGCACGAACAGGATCGGCGTGACCTTGTGCAGCATGGTGTCGGAGAACAGCGAGAGGCCGTGCAGGTCGTAGAGGCCGGCGAGGGCGACCTGGTAGACGATGCCGGTCACGATGATGCCGACGAGCGCGTCGAGCCAGAGCACGGTGAACAGCCGGCCGCGGGCCAGACCGAGCGCGACCAGTGCGGACGTGATCGCGACCAGCAGGTTCGAGTCGATGGTGAAGAAGCAGAGCAGGTTCGCGACGCGGCCGTCCGCGTCGGTCGCGGTGGCGACGACCTGGCTGACGAGCCCGGTCAGCGCGACCACGGCGGTGACCCCGAACCAGGCGCGGGGGAGCATCTCGCTGCGCATTTCCGGAGCTTAGCTCCACTGTGGACGAACCGGCGGGGATCACTCGATCGAGGCGCGCCGGTCACCCGGTCCGCGTCCTATTGTCGGCGGAGATGGACGTCGAACGCACGCCGGGGCGCCGCGGGAGGGTCGCGCTCGGCCCGGCGGAGGAAAGCGGCCCGGTCGCCGGGTTCGCCCGCCGGCTGTGGGAGCTGAAGCGCGCGGCGGGCGACCCGTCGTACGACCGCATGCGCGACGAGCTGGGAGCGCTGGCCTCGAAGTCGGCGCTCTCGGCGGCGGCGCGGGGCCGGCAGCTGCCCAGCTGGGAGACGACGTGGGAGTTCGTGCGGGTGCTGGCGGTGGGGGTGCTCGGGCAGGACGAGCCCGCGGTGCTGCTGCAGTGGCGCGGGTGGTGGGAGCAGGCGCGGGAGCCGGAAGCCGAGCCGGCGGGGGCCGAGCAGCGGGCGTTGGCGCCGGAGAGTGAGCCGGCGGGGCTCGGACAGGGTGCGTTCGCGCCGGAGAGTGAGCCGGCGGGGCTCGGACAGGGTGCGTTCGCGCCGGAGAGTGAGCCGCCGGGGACCGGGCGGCAAGCGCTCGTGCCGGAGCCGGCCCGCCGGTTCCTCGCGCGCGAATCATCCCCTGGCCGCGAGCCGGATCCCGCCGTGCGCCGTCGGCGCGGCGGGAGCTTCGCCCGCGCCGCTTCCCCTGGCCGCGAGCCCGGTTTCCCGGCTCGGCGCCGGTGGGCCGCTTATGGCCTCGCCGCTGCCGTCGTCGCCGGGCTCGTCGTCGCCCTCTTCCTCGTCTTCGGCCCGACCTCCGCTCAGGAACCCGCCGCTGGGGATGTTTCCGAGTTCGTCGCCGACGTCACCGTTCCCGACGGCACCGCCGTCCCCGCCGGGAGCCGGTTCACCAAGACCTGGGAGCTCCGCAACGCCGGATCCGTCGGCTGGATCGGTCGCTACCTCGTGCGCTCGGGCTCGTTCGGCAGCCCCGACCAGTGCCGCACCCCCGACCGCGTGCCGGTGCCCTACACCGCGCCCGGCGAGCACGTGCGGATCTCCGTCGACGTGCAGGCACCACCCGCCGCCGGGCACTGCCAGGTCTACTGGAAGATGGCCGACTCCGAGGGCCACCTGCTGCTGCCCGAGGCCCGCGCCGTCTTCTTCTCCGTGCGGATCACCGCCTGAATTTGGCTTTCGCCGCCCCCTGGCCATTGCGCTGACCTGCGAAGACGACCTTCCTTTGGCTTTCGCTCCGGTGTGGCCGGTGCAGGGCTTCCGCCGCCACCGCGGGCGTCCATAACGTCGTCGGTGTCCGGATCTCCCGGGCGAATCCACTTCGCGGGGAAGGAAATCCATGCGTCCGTATCTGAAGGTCGCGGCCGTCACGGGAGCCGCGCTCGTCGCGGGCCTGCTGCCGGCGGGGACGGCTTCGGCGTCCGCATCGGCGGCGGGGACCGTCGCGAGTGATCCGATCATCACGTGCGAATCCGGGTACCACGGCTGGATGCGCCGGGCCGGCAAGGACGCCATCTGCCTGTGGCCCGGCGAGCGCACCTGGGACATCCGCGTCTTCGAATGCGCGGGCGACCTGACGCTCTACTTCGAGAACGGCAAGCACGCCTACTGCGGCGGCTCGATGAAGTTCGGCATCGACATCGCCGAAACGTCCGATGTGGTCAAGACGAAGGTGGGGAACCGCTGATGCGCAAGGTGATCGTTCCGGTGGTGGCCCTGGCCGCGACCCTGCTGGCGGCCACGCCGTCGTCCGCCGCGACGAAGGTGTGCGCCGGCGGCCCGCTGATGGGTGGCGCCACGAAGGTCGTCGAGGTCAGCGCGGGCCAGAAGATCGACATCACCGTGCACAACCACGACTACCGCGGCCTGCTCGTCCAGATCGTCGAGGACGTCTTCGACAAGGGCCTGTGGAGCGGCGCGATCGCCCCGGGCAAGGAGCACACGGTGTCGCACGGCGTGCTCGGCGACCCGCCCGTCTACCACAAGATCCGCTTCGAGGTGACGTCCAACCTCTCCAACAACTACACGTACGCGATCAAGTCGGACCGCTGCTACTGACGCCGGTGGTGCCCCGGTGCCGGCCGGCACCGGGGCACGCGGTCGTCAAGCCGAGATGAGGGCGTCCCGGAGGGTGGTGAACGCCTCGTACTCTTCCTTCTGGTCGACCGGCAGCTGGTAGCTTGCGGCGAGCAGCTTCGGCACGGAGGGGATGATGCTGAGCCGGAAGGTCCGGCCGTCCGTCGTCTTGATGACGAACCGGCCCTGCAGGTCGCGCTTCTTGACCGACGCCCGGTTCGCGTCCGTGATCGTCAGCGGGGTGCCCGCGGTGATCGCGCCGTTCTTTTCGTCGAGCGGGACGATGACGAGGTCGGTCTGCCCCGGCCGGAAACCCACCGCGAAATTGCTGACGGTGGTGGTGCGGAAAACGATGAAGTTCTTTTGCTTGATTTCCGCGGCGTACACCTTCGTGTAGCTCGTCCCGTCGGCGACGGCCGCGTCGAAAGCGGCGTGGATGGCCGCCTTCATCTGTTCCTTGCTTGCCACTTGTACTCCTCCATGACCGCTCGGAGAGGTGAGCGGGGCTTCCGAGGAGCAGCATCGTAGCGGCGGCCGGCTTCCCGTTCTGTGGGGAAAAATCTCGACATGATCATGCGTCGAACAAACCGAACTCCGCCGGTTCCGGTGAATTGCCAGCAAAGCGCTTTCAGCGGCAAGTGGCGGCGAGCGTCGTCAGCTCCCTTCCGAACGGTCGCCGTGCAGCAGGCCGCGGACTGTGTCGATCGTGTCGGCCTCCGCCGGGTCCTTGTCCGGGCGGTAGCGGACCACCCGCGCGAACCGCAGCGCCAGGCCACCGGGGTAGCGCGTCGAGACCTGGGCGCTGTCCAGCTCGATCTCGACCACCACCTCCGGCCGGACGTACACCGTCCAGTCGTCGCGGTGGGTCTCGATCTCCTGGAACGTCCTCGTCTGCCACGCGAGGATCTCGTCGGTCATGCCCTTGAACGTCTTGCCCACCATGATCGGCGGGCCGCCGTCCGGGTCGCGCGCGCCCAGGTGCAGGTTCGACAGCGTGCCCGTGCGCCGGCCGTGCCCCCACTCCGCCGCGAGCACCACCAGGTCGATCGTGTGCACCGGCTTGACCTTCAGCCACGCCCGCCCGCGCCGCCCCGCCGCGTACGGCGACGCCAGGTCCTTGACCATCACCCCTTCGTGGCCGGCCTCCATCGCCGCCTCCAGGACCGCGGCCGCGCCCGCCACCCCCACTTCCCCAGGGATGACGTGCGCCCCGGCGACCTTGCGCAGCGCCGCGTTGCGCTCGGACAGCGGCGCGTCCAGCAGGTCGACGCCGTCGAGGTGCAGGCAGTCGAAGAAGTACGGCCGCAGCAGCAACGCCTTGACCTGCTCCTCGCGCGTGCTGCCGAACCGGCTCATCGTGTCCTGGAACGGCCGCGGCCGCCCCGCGTCGGTCAGGGCGAGCGTTTCGCCGTCCAGCACCACCGACTCGCACGGCAGCGCCCGCACGAGCTCGACCAGCTCCTGGACGCTCCCGGTGATCTCGCGCAGCGTCCGCGTCCAGACGTGCACTTCGTCGCCCTGCCGGTGCACCTGGATCCGCGCACCGTCCATCTTGTACTCGACGATGGCCTCGGCGTGCTCGGCGACGGCTTCGTCCAGCGACTCCGCCGGCGACGCCAGCATCGGCTTGATCGGCGTCCCCAGCGTGAGCCGGAACTCCGCCAGCGCCGCCTGCCCGCCGGTCATCGCCGCGACCCCGGTGACGCCCAGCTTCCCGGACAGCATGAACGCCCGCCGCACGTCCTCGGCCGGCACCTCGGCCGCCGCCGCGACCGCGTCGACCATCACGCCTTCCAGCGCGCCCTGCCGCAGTTCGCCGGTGACCAGCCGGAACAGGAACTGCTGCTCGTCCTTCGTGAGCCGCTCGAACAACGCGCGCAGGACCTCCTGCCGCCGCGTCGCGGAGCCCGTGCCCGCCGCGACGCCGGCCGCCGCGGTGAGCGCGGTGTCCACCTCGGCCACCGTGACGACGGGGTCCGGCACCGCACCCGCGCCCAGCCCGGCCAGGGTGCGCCAGCCCGCCCCCAGCCGGTCCTGCGCCGTCTGCCCGGTCAGGTACGCGATCACCACGGGCAGCTCGCCGACCTCGGCGGCGCGCAGCACTTCGGCCAGGAGGGCGATCTTCGCCTTCCTGGACCTCGTCGCCGCCAGCTCGGCGGACGCCCGGACCAACTCGCTCAGCAACACCCGGACATCATGACCCGGACCACCGACAATTTCAGGACGGTCAGATGTCCGGCCTGGTGCAGAGGGGGTCGAGCAGCCCGTCCTTGGCCACGCACGGCGTGTACCCGGCGTCCTGCAGCTCCGCCCGCGCGGTCGGGCTGGCCAGGTAGTCGAGGAACCGCTTCAGCACGCTCCCGTTCGACGGCACGCCCTTCGTGTAGAGGTATTCGACGGTCCAGAACCGGTACCCGGCGTCGACGGTCGTGACGTCGGGGTAGTGGCCGTCGAGCTGCACGACCGTCACCTGCTGGTCGCGGGCCGCGGCCGCCTTCGCCGCCGGGACGTCGGCGTACCCGATCGCCCCCGGGACGGCGGCGACCTCGGTGAGCACCTCGGCGGTCGTGCCGCGCTCGCAGCGCGTGGTCGCCGCGGCCGGGTCGCGCTCCGGCTTGCGGCACGAATCCGACGTCAGCCGGTCCTCCGCGCCGCCGAGCACCTTCTGCTCGAACGTCTTGCGCGTGCCCGACTCCTGTCCGCGCCCGACGATCCCGATCGGCACCGACGGCCCCGGCCGCAGCTGGTCCCAGTTCCGCACGCGGCCGCTGAAGATGTCCTTGATCTGCTGGGTCGTCAGCCGGTCGACGCCCGCGGCGCGGTTGACGACCAGGCTGTACACGACCACCGCGACGGCCTTCGCCTCCAGCTCGGGGCCCGCTTCGCCGGACCGGCCGTCCGACAGCACCGCCAGCTCGTCCTTGCCCGCCGCGTCGACCGGCACGAGCGCACGGACGCCGGTGACGCTGCCGGTCGCGCGGGTCGTGATGGCCGCGCCGTCGCACTGGCCGTGGTACTCGGCGGCGATGCTGCCGATGATCGGCACGAACGCGCTCGACCCCTCGACCGACAGCTTCCCGGTGGCGCACTGCGCGGAGTCGCTCGGCCGCGACCACGAGACGAGCAGCGTCGCCAGCAACGCGCCGGTCAGCAGCACCCCGACGGCCGTCGTGATGACCGGCCAGCCGAACCGCCGCTGCTTGCGGTCGTCCTTGATCCGGCCGGCGGCGAGCCGCGCGTGGTGGTCGATCTCCTTGCTGATCTCGCCGTCGTACCCGTCCGACTCGCGCAGCACGACGACCAGCTTGAACTTCTCCTTGCGCTTCAACGAAAGCCGCGCGAACCGCACGCCGTGCCACTCGGGTGCCTCGGGCGGTGCTTCGGCCGCGGCGAGCCCGGCGAACCGTTTCGGCAGCAGCGCGCGCACGCGAGAGAGCTTCACGCCTTCGACCGGCTTCTGCGGCGTCTCGCGCGTGAAGAACTCGAGGCCGTCGCGGACGTGCTGGCGCAGGCCGTCGTCGGTGGCGTCGGACACCCGCGCGTCCCAGACGATCCGGCTGCCGAAGGTGAACGACAGCGGGATTTCGAAGTCGCCCGGCGCGATGTCGAAGCTGCCGGTGTTGTGCACGCGGATGACGACGATGCTCATCCGGTCGAGCAGCCGCGCGACCTGTTCGAGCTGCGGGGCCGCCTGCGCGGAGCCGTTTTCGCCGTCGTGCAGGTCGATCGGGGAGAGCCCGATCTTGGAGTTGTAGAGGACGCGGAACGTCAGCCGCCGGCGGCGGATGAAGTAGCGGTCGACGAACGGCGCGGCGATCGCGACCAGCGCGGCGAGCCCGAGGACGAGGCTGCCGGAGTCCGAGCTGAGGATCTCGGCGAGGGACTGCATCGTCGCGCCGACGCCCACCGTGCTGCTCCTCTACCCCTGACTCCCCAGGTGAAGCAGCCTAGGCAGCGCTCACCCGGCGTGGGGTTGCGACGACCGAGTGTTCACCGGCCGTTCATCGGCGGCGATCCAGCTGGCCAGCAGGCCGAGCGCGCGTTCGGTCTCCGACCCGGGTTCGGCGTGGTAGACGACCATGCCCTGGTCGGGGTCCTGGGGCAGCCGCAGCGTCTCGTAGCGCAGCCGCAGCTCGCCGACGACGGGGTTGCGCAGCAGTTTCCACCCCTGCGCCTTCTCCTGGACGGCGTGCTCGGCCCACAGCTTCCGGAACTGCTCGCTGGCCAGCGAAAGCTCGCCGATCAGCTGCGCGAACCGCGGGTCGCCGGGGTGCCGTCCGCTTTCCGCGCGCAGGTTCGCGACGAGCTCGCGGCACACGGCGTCGTACTCCGGGTGCAGCTGCTTCGCGCGTTCGTCGGTGAAGACGAGCTTCGGCATGTTGCGCTCTTCGAGGTCGGCGAAGGCGAACGCGACCGCGCCGCCGAGGGCGTTCCAGGCCAGCACGTCCAGGTACCGCCCGAAGACGAAGGCGGGTGCTTGGATCGCGTCGAGCAGCTGCTGCAGCTCGGGCCGGACCCGCTGCGGCGCGCGCTCGTCCCGCCGCTTCGGCGCGGCGAGGTTGCGCAGGTAGGTCTCCTCGCCGGCGTTGAGGCGCAGCGCGCGGGCCAGCGCGTCGAGGACCGCGTCCGAGACGTTCTTCGCGCGGCCCTGCTCCAGCCGCGTGTAGTAGTCGACGCTGATCCCGGACAGCTGCGCCAGCTCCTCGCGGCGCAGGCCCTTGACCCGCCGCTGCGTGATCCCGGGCGGCAGGCCCAGGTCTGCGGGGTCCAGGGCGGCGCGGCGCGCCTTCAGGAAGGCACCCAGCTCGGCTGCGTCACTCATGCCTCCAGTATCCCCGGCTCGCCGGTTCCCGCCTGGTACTGGCAGACCCAGGTCGAGCGTGACCTGGTCCGGTGCTTTTGCCGCCAGCAGGGTGGAGCCCATGGAACGACGAATTCTGGGCGGCACGGGCATCTCGGTCAGCGAGTACGCGTTCGGCGCGATGATGTTGGGCAAGTGGGGAAACCCGGACCACGAAGAGGGCGTCCGGATGCTGCACACGGCGCTCGACGCCGGCGTGAACTTCTGGGACACCGCGGACATGTACTCCGAGGGCGAGAACGAACGGATCGTCGGCAAGGCCTTGAAGGGCCGCCGCGACGAGGTCGTGCTGGCCACCAAGGGGTTCTTCCGGATGGGGTCCGACCCCAACCAGGGCGGGCTTTCCCGGCGTTGGCTGACCCGGGCGCTGGACGACAGCCTGCGCCGCCTCGACACCGACTACATCGACCTCTACCAAGTGCACCGGCCCGACCCCACGACCGACATCGAGGAAACGCTTTCGGCACTCACGGACTTCGTGCGTGCGGGCAAGGTCCGCGCGATCGGGTCGTCGGACTTCCCGGCCGAGCAGATCGTGGAAGCCCAGTGGGTGGCCGAAAAGCGCGGCCTGGCGCGGTTCCGCGCCGAGCAGCCGCCGTACTCGATCTTCAACCGGGCGATCGAGGCGGCGGTGCTGCCGACGGCGCGGAAGTACGGCATGGGCGTGCTCACGTGGAGCCCGCTGGCCAGCGGCTGGCTGTCCGGCAAGTACGGCAAACCGTCCGATGTGGACCTTTCGGAAGGCCGTCGGACGTTGCAGGCGCACAAGTTCGACCCGGCGCTGCCGGAGAACGCCGTCAAGTTCGAGGCGATCGCGCGGCTGAAGAAGATCGCGGACGACCTGGGCCGGCCGATGACCCACCTGGCGACCGCGTTCGTCCGCGCCCACCCGGGCGTGACGTCGGCGATCATCGGCCCGCGGACCCCGGCCCAGCTGGCCGACCTGCTCGCCGGCGCCGACCTGGTGCTGGACGACGACGTGCTGGACCGGATCGACGAGATCGTCCCGCCGGGCACCGACCTCAACTCGGCCGAAAAGGACTACACCCCGCCGGCGCTGGCGGACAAGCGCCTGCGCCGGCGGTAGCGGGTCACTTGCCGCCGCGGGCCATGCGGAGGACGTCGAGCGCTTCGTCGAGCTGCTCTTCCGTGAGCTTTCCGTCGCGGACGTACCCGCGCTCGATGACGACCTCGCGAATCGTCTTCAGCTCCTTGAGCGCCTGCTTCGCGACCGCGGCGGCTTCTTCGTAGCCAATGTATTTGTTCAGCGGCGTCACGATCGACGGCGAGCCCTCGGCGTAGGTGCGCGTGCGCTCGGTGTTGACCGTGATGCCCGCGAACACCTTGTCCGCCAGCAGCCGCGAGACCGCCGCGAGCAGGCGCGCCGACTCGAGGACGTTCCGCGCGATCACCGGCAGGTTGACGTTGAGCTGGAAGTTGCCGGCCGCACCGGCGAAGGCGACGGCCGCGTCGTTGCCGATCACCTGCGCGACGACCTGCAGCGTCGCCTCCGGGATCACCGGGTTCACCTTGCCCGGCATGATCGACGAGCCCGGCTGCAGGTCCGGCAGCGCCAGCTCGGCGAGGCCGGTGCGCGGGCCGGAGCCCAGCCAGCGCAGGTCGTTGGCGATCTTGTTGAGCGACACGGCGACCGTGCGCAGGTGCCCGGACGTCTCGACGACGCTGTCCTGCGTCGCCTGCGCCTCGAAGTGGTCGCGGGCCTCGGTCAGCGGCAGCCCGGTGACGGTGGCGAGTTCGGCGGCCACGCTGGAGCCGAAGCCGTCCGGCGCGTTGAGGCCCGAGCCGACCGCGGTGCCGCCGATCGGCAGCTCGCCGAGGCGCGGCAGGCCGGACTTCAGCCGTTCGATGCCGAACCGGATCTGCGACGCCCACGCGCCGGCCTCCTGGCCGAGCGTGATCGGCACGGCGTCCATCAGGTGCGTGCGGCCGGACTTCACGACGTCGGCCCACTCCGCGGCACGCACCTCGATGGCGCCGGCCAGGTACTCGAGCGCCGGGATGACGTCCTTGGTGACCGCTTCGGTGGCGGCGACGTGGATGGTCGTCGGGAAGGTGTCGTTCGACGACTGCGACGCGTTGACGTGGTCGTTCGGGTGCACGTCCGTGCCGAGCGCGCGGCTCGCGAGGGTCGCGATGACCTCGTTGGCGTTCATGTTCGACGAGGTTCCGGAGCCGGTCTGGAAGACGTCGATGGGGAAGTGCGCGTCGTGGGCGCCCTCGGCGACCTCGTCGGCGGCGGCCGCGATGGCGTTCGCGACGTCGGCGTCGAGCACGCCCAGCTTGAGGTTGACCCGCGCGGCGGCGGCCTTGAGCAGGCCGAGCGCGCGGATCTGCGCGCGCTCCAGGCCCCGGCCGGAGATGGGGAAGTTCTCGACGGCCCGCTGGGTCTGCGCGCGGTAGAGCGCGGCGGCCGGCACGCGGACCTCGCCCATGGTGTCGTGTTCGATCCGGTATTCCTCGTCAGCCATACCCCCGATTCTGGACCTCTTCGGCGGTCCCCGCGTGGTGGCGTTGCGCACCCCGAAGAGCTTTGTATACATTGGATACGTGAGATCGGTTTACGAAGACGTGCGCGGCCTGATCGTGCGCGGCGCCTACCCGGCAGGGCGGGCGGTGACCGAGCAGGAGCTGTGCGACCGGCTCGGCGTCAGCCGCACACCGGTGCGGGAAGCGCTGCGGCGGCTGGAAAGCGACGGCCTGGTCGAGCCGGCCCGCCGCGGGGTGACGGTCGTCGAGTTGGACCCGAAAGCCCTGCGGGACGCCTACCTCGTTCGCGCCGCGCTGGAAGCGCTGACCGCCGAACTGGCGGCGACCCGCCAGCTCTCCGGAGAACTCGCGCCGGCCGGTCTCGCGCGCTTGAAGGACCTCGCGGCCGAAGCCGACCGCGCGACCCGAAGCGGCGATCTCGCCGAAGGTGTCCGGCGCAACCGGGCGTTCCACGGGCACATCGCGCGGCTCGCCGACAACCCTCCCGCGGCCGAGGCCCTGGAGCGGTTGTGGGACCGGATCATCGTCTCCACCCGGGCATCGCTGGCCGCGCCCGCCCGGACCGGCCAAGTCGACGACGAGCACCGGCGCCTCATCGCAGCCATCGCCGACGGGCGGCCCGAAGACGCCGCCGCGCTCGCCCGGAAGCACGTCTTGTCGACGATGTCCGCACTGGAAGGGGCCGGAAAGTGAGCCGGGAGCACCGCTACGAAGTCACGGTCCGCTGGACCGGTGAAACCACGAGCTACCGCGGCTACGCCCGCGACCACGACGTCGAGGCGGCGGGCAAGCCGGCGCTGGCGGCGAGCGCCGACCCCGCGTTCCTGGGCGCGCCCGACCGCTGGAACCCGGAAGACCTGCTGGTCGCGACGCTGTCGCAGTGCCACATGCTCACGTACCTGTCGGTGTGCGCCCGCTCCGGCGTGGTGGTGACCGGCTACGTCGACACCGCGGGTGGCGTCATGCGGGAGGACGGCGCCCACGGCGGCCGCTTCACCGAAGTCGTCCTGCGCCCGGAGGTGACGGTGGCGGAGGAGGGCATGCGCGAGAAGGCGATCGCGCTGCACCAAGACGCCCACGACCAGTGCTTCATCGCGAACTCGGTGAACTTCCCGGTGCGGCACGAGCCCGTCGTGCGGTAGCCCGCCGATCGTGTACGCGGCTGTACACCACACCTACTCGCTGGTAGGTTACGGCGATCCGCGTGATCCACTTCATGATTCAAAGGGGAGTCATGATCCGTAACCACGTCCGTTCTGCCGCGCTCGCCGCCGCGGTCGCGCTCACCCTCGCCGCCGCGCCGGCGAGCCCCGCGGCCGCGTCAGCCGATTCCTTCTACTCCTACGACGGCAGCGCGCCGCTGTCGTCCTACGCACCCGGGACGGTCCTCAAGACCCGGACGCTGAACTACCACGTCGTCGGGCTCGCGACGCCGGTGAAGGCCGTCCAGCTGCTCTACCGGACGACCGACGCGCAGGGCCGTCCGGCCGCCAACGTCACCTCGGTCGTCCGGAGCATCACCGGCGACAGCACGAAAGCCGTGTCCTACCAGTCGGCCTACGACTCGCTCGACCCCGCCGACGCGCCGTCGCGGGCGATCGCCGGGGACGTGACCCTCGGCGGCCTGCTGCCCAACGGCGAGTCGCTGCTGCTCCTGCCGTCCCTCCTGCTGGGCTACAACGTCGTCGTGCCCGACACCGAAGGGCAGACCGCGAACTTCGCCGCCGGGCCGGAGTACGGCACGAACACCCTCGACTCGATCCGCGCCGCGACGAGTTCGGCCGCGACGGGGATGACCAAGAGCACGAAGTTCGGGCTCCTCGGCTACTCGGGCGGCGCGATCGCGACCGGCTGGGCGGCCGCGCTGGCACCGGGCTACGCCCCGGACGTCAACGCGAACCTCGTCGGCTTCACCGAAGGCGGCGTGCTCGTCGACCCCGCGCACAACCTGAAGTACGTCGGCGGCAGCCCGGTCTGGTCCGGCGTCATCCCGATGGCGCTGATCGGCGTCGCGCGCGGCTTCGGCATCGACCTGCGGCCGTACGCCAGCGAGTACGGGCTGAAGGTGCTCGACGAGCTGGAGCACGCGTCGATCATCAACGCCCTCGGCCGGTACCCGGGGCTGACGTGGCAGAAGATCGCGAAGCCCGAGTACGCGAACCCGAACTCGGTGCCGCCGTTCGTCGACGCCGTGAACAAGGTCAACATCGGATCCGCGCCGACGCCCTCGGTCCCCGGGTTCATCGCCCAGGGCAACGCCGGGTTCCTCGAAGGCACCACGAGCAACCTCCCGGGCATCGGCACCGGCGACGGCGTGATGGTGGCCGGCGACGTCCGGGCGCTGGCCCGCCAGTACTGCGCCACCGGCAACGGGTCGATCGAGTACCAGCAGTACGACCTGCTGAGCCACGTCGGCGGCGCGGCGGCGTGGGCGCCGGCGGCGATCGGCTGGCTGGCCGACCGGTTCGCGGGCCGGCCGGCGCCGTCGAGCTGCGGACGCATCCCGGCGGGCAACTCGCTGACCCCGGAGCAGCCGGCCTGACGCACTCCGGCGGACCGGTCGCCGCGACCGGTCCGCCGGGTACGGTGCCGCGGATGAGGACCCAGGACCGTCGGCTCCCCAAGGGACCGCACAGCCTCAGCCGGGAAGAAGTGGCCGCGGCCCAGCGCGCCCGGCTCGTCGAAGCGGTGCTGGTCAACGTCGGCGAACGCGGTTACGCCGCCACGACGGTCGGGCACGTCACGGCGTCCGCTGGTGTTTCCCGCACGTCGTTCTACGAGCAGTTCGCCGGCAAGCAGGCCGCGTTCCTGGCCGCCTACCGAGCGGTGACCGGGCAGTTCCTCGAGCAGGGTGTCGCGGTGGCGGCCGAGGCACCGGCCCCGCTGGACGCGGTCGCGGCGTGCGGCGACTTCGTCGTCGGCTACGTGCGCCGCCGTCCGGTGACCACCCGCGCGGTCCTCCTGGAGATCTACGCCCTCGGCGACGCGGGTCTCGAAGCGCGAGAAGAGGTGCTCCGCGCGAGTGAAGCGGTGTTCGACCGGACGGCCGCGTGGTTGCATACAACGGATCCAATGGTGCCGTTGCCGCCACCGTTCACGGCGCGCACCGTCGTCGCCGCGACGATCGAGCTGCTCACCCAGGCCATCTGGCTCGCCACCGACGAGGCCTACGACCGGGCCCGCGAAGCCATCCGGCACACCTGGCTGCTCGGCCTGCTCGGGCACCGGAACATCCCCGCTTGAGCCGCCCGGCCGGGCTAGGATCGGCTGTGTTCTCGATCACCGCCATCCACCACTGGCTGGAGCGAGCATGACTGAAGTTCCTGGGGACTCCTACGACCTCGTGATCATCGGCGCGGGCCCGACCGGCCTGTTCGCTGCCTACTACGCCGGGTTCCGCGGCCTTTCGATGGCGGTGGTCGATTCGCTGCCCGAGCCCGGCGGCCAGGTCACCGCGATGTACCCCGAGAAGATGATCTACGACGTCGGCGGGTTCGCCGAGGTCCGCGGCCGCGACCTCGTCGACGGGCTGGTGAAGCAGGCCGCGCCGTGGAAGCCGAAGTACCTGCTGGGGCGCAAGGCCGAGAAGCTGGAGACCGTCGGCGAGCAGGTCGAGCTGACCCTCGACGGCGGCGAAACCCTGCGCGCCGGCGCCGTGCTGATCACCGCGGGCATCGGCGAGTTCACCCCGCGCCCGCTGCCCGCCGGCGACGGCTGGCTCGGCCGCGGCATGGTCCACTTCGTCCCCTCGCTGGCCGCGCACGCGGGCCAGCACGTCGTGGTCGTCGGCGGCGGCGACTCGGCGTTCGACTGGATCCTCGCCCTGCACCCGGTCGCGGCGAGCGTGACGCTCGTGCACCGCCGTGCCAAGTTCCGCGCCGCCGAGTCGATCGTGCGGCAGGCGCGGGAGCTCGGCACCCGGATCATCACCGACGCCGAGGTCACGCGGTTCGTCGAGAACGCCGACGGCGAGCTCGAAGCCGTCGACATCGCGGTCAAAGGCGCCGAAGAAGAGCGGCTGCCGGCCAACGCGGTCGTCGCGGCGCTCGGGTTCACCGCCGACCTCGGGCCGATCGAGAGCTGGGGCCTGGAGATCGACCACCGCGCCATCGCCGTCGACTCGACCATGGCGACCGCGCGCGAACGCGTCTACGCCGCCGGCGACGTCGCCGCGTACCCGGGCAAGGTGAAGCTGATCGCGACCGGCTTCGGCGAGGCGGCGACGGCCGTCAACAACATCGCGGTCGCCCTCGACCCGGACGCGCACCTGTTCCCGGGCCACTCGAGCAACGCCGAGTAGGTCAGGCCTTGGTCTTTTCCGCGATCCACGGCGCGTACGCGACGACGGACGTGTAGATCGACGGCGCCGTCGCGCACACCGGGTCGTTGTTGCCCGGCCGGCTCGTGACGCCGGCGAGCAGCCAGTGGTCGCCGGCGCGGACGATCTCGGGGCCGCCGGAGTCGCCGAAGCACGCCCCGGACTTGCCGCCGGGGTTGTCGGTGCACAGCTCGGCGGTGCCGTCGAAGCCCGACGTGCACTTCGCGCCTTCGACGATGTGCGTGTCGAGCTGCTGCAGGTTCGCCGGGATGTCGCCGCAGTCGACCTTCGGGCAGGTCTGGCCCCAGCCGAGGATCCGGGTCGCGGTGCCGGGCGACGCGGCCGTCGCGAGCGCGATCGGAGCCGCCTTGGCCGGCGTCGCCAGCCGCAGCAGCGCGATGTCGCCCGCCGGTTTCTGCGTGTCGAAAGCCGGGTTGACGACGATGTCCGCGACCTGGCCGACCTCACCGCCCTTGGCGACATCGTTGGTCCCCGACCGGACGGAGATCGAGGCCGGGGCCTTGTCGAATGCGCAGTGCGCGGCGGTGACGACCCAGGTGGGGGCGATCAGCGCGCCGGCGCAGAACAGCTTGCCCGCCGAGGTGTGCAGCGAGACCGCGAACGGGTACGGCTGGTCGGCGTCGCCGCCCCCGACGATGGCGGGGCCGGCCGACGCCGTGCCGGGGACCAGGGCGAACACCAGGACCAGCAGGACCAGCAGTCGCCTGGGCACGGAACTCCTTACGGCAGCGGGGGAACGACGTCGTCGGCGGGCGCGTCCAGGTGGCCGTCGAAGTTGACCGAGGAGTACGCCCGCAGCTTGTTGAGCCGGTGGTAGCCGTCGATCATTCTGACGGTCCCGGACTTGGACCGCATCACGATGGACTGCGTCGTCGCGCCGCCCTCGCGGTAGTGGACGCCGCGCAGCAGGTCGCCGTCGGTGACACCGGTCGCGCAGAAGAAGACGTTGTCGCCGCGCACGAGGTCGTCATTCAGCAGGACGCGGTCGAGGTCGTGGCCGGCGGCCAGCGCCTTCTCGCGCTCGGCGTCGTCCTTCGGCCACAGCCGGCCCTGCAGCTCGCCGCCGAGGCACTTCATCGCGCAGGCCGCGATGATGCCTTCGGGCGTGCCGCCGATGCCGATCAGCATGTCGACGCCGGTGGTCGGGCGGGCCGCGGCGATCGCGCCCGCGACGTCGCCGTCGGAGATGAACCGGATCCGCGCGCCGGCGTCGCGGACCTCCTTGATGATCTGCTCGTGGCGCGGGCGGTCGAGGATGCACACGGTGACGTCGCCGACGCTGCTGTTCTTCGCCTTGGCGACCCGGCGGATGTTCTCCGCGATCGGCGCGCCGAGCTCCACCTTGCCCGCCGCCTCCGGCCCGACGGCCAGCTTCTCCATGTAGAACACCGCGGACGGGTCGAACATCGCGCCGCGCTCGGCGACCGCGAGCACCGCGAGGGCGTTCGGCATGCCCTTGGCCATCAGCGTGGTGCCGTCGACCGGGTCGACCGCGACGTCGCAGTCCGGCCCGTCGCCGTTGCCGACCTCTTCGCCGTTGAACAGCATGGGCGCTTCGTCCTTTTCGCCCTCGCCGATCACCACGACCCCGCGCATCGACACCGTCGAGACGAGCTGGCGCATCGCGTCGACGGCCGCGCCGTCGCCGCCGATCTTGTCCCCGCGGCCGACCCAGCGGCCGGCGGCCATCGCGGCGGCTTCGGTGACCCGGACCAGCTCCATCGCGAGGTTGCGGTCGGGCGCTTCACGACGACTCTCTGCGGCGGACATCATTGCCTCCCGGATCGTGGAACTGGCGGGTCAACAGTCTGTCAGATACCCGCTGTGTTTCCCGATGCCGAAGGCATGGCAAACGTCACTGACCGTCGCCGGTTTCGTCCTCCACGGACGCCAGAGCAGCCTCGATGCGCTCGCGCGCGCCTTCGAGATGGCGCTCACAGACCTTCGCGAGCTTCTCGCCCTTCTCCCACAACGCGAGCGACTGCTCAAGGGACAAGCCACCGGCCTCGAGCTCCCGGACGACCTCGACGAGACGGTCGCGGGCCTGCTCGTAGCCGAGTTCCTCGGCGGCTGCTTCACTCACGCTCGGTGTTCTCCGACCTTCCGGGCTTCCACGCTGTTCGCGCACACTACCGCGCTGGCCATCGCGTGGTCGTACCCGACGAACGCCAGGGCGAACTCCTGCCCGTCACCGTCCGCGATCGCCTCTTCGAGGTTCTCCTGCGCCCCGGCGACGCGCTTGCGGTGCCCGGCACCCTCGGCGAACCACCAGCGCGAGCCGACCTGCATCGACGTCGCTTCGGACAGCCGCCGCAGCTGCGGGCCCAGGTCGCGCCGCGCGGCGCTGCCGCAGCCGGCGAGCAGCGCCGTCCAGCACTCGGCGGCCGCCCGGTCGGTGCGCACCGCCTGGTCCAGCAGCGCCCGCGCGCCCAGGCGGCGAGCCGCGTCCACCGTCAGCGGGAGGAACGTCACCCCTGCTCTCCTTCCGCCACCGCGCCGATCGCGCCGTCGCCCACGCGCACGCGCAGCTGGGCACCGGCCTCGACTTCGGAGACGGAGCGGAGTACCTGGAGGTTGCCTTCGGAATCGAGGAACTGCACGACCGCGTACCCGCGGGCCAGCGTCGCGGCCGGGCCGAGCGCGGTCAGCCGGGCCCGTGAGCTCGCGAGTTCGGCCTGGTCCTTGGCGAGCAGCGTCAGCATGGCGCGGCGCGCGCGTTCGCGGTGGACGTCGACGTCGTCCTGGCGCCGCTGGACCGGCCCGAGCGGGTCGGCCAGCGACGGACGGCTGCGGAGCTGCGTCAGCAGCCGCGTCTGGGTGTCGACCCAGCCGTGCAGCGCGCGGCGGCCGCGGTCGCGCATCTGCCGGACGCGTTCGGTCTCCTCGCGCAGGCCCGGGACGATCCGCTTGCCGGCGTCGGTCGGCGTCGAACAGCGCAGGTCGGCGACGTAGTCGAGCAGCGGGGTGTCCGGCTCGTGCCCGATCGCGCTGACGACCGGCGTGCCGGCCGCCGACACCGCGCGGCAGAGCGCTTCGTCGGAGAACGGCAGCAGGTCCTCGACGCTGCCGCCGCCGCGGGCGATGACGATGACGTCGATCTCGGGGTCGGCGTCGAAGATCCGCAGCGCGCGCATGACCTGCGGTACCGCCTGCGAGCCCTGCACGGCCGTGTTGAGCACCTTGATCCGGACGTGCGGCCACCGCCCCTGCGCATTGGCCAGGACGTCCCGCTCGGCCGCCGACGCGCGGCCGGTGATCAGCCCGACGCCCTTCGGCAGGAACGGGATCGGCCGCTTGCGCTGCGCCGAGAACAGGCCCTCGGCGGTCAGGAGCTTCTTGAGGCGCTCGATCCGGGCCAGCAGCTCACCGATGCCGACGGCGCGGATCTGGTCGGCGCGCAGGCTGATCGTGCCGCGGCCGAAGAAGAACGACGGCTTCGCGTGCACGACGACGCTGGCGCCCTCGCGCAGCGGCGGTTCCATCTCGCGGATCAGCCAGTTCGGGCAGGTCACCGACATCGAGACGTCCGCGGACGGGTCACGCAGCGTCAGGAACGCGGTCTGCGTGTTCGGCCGCGAGCTGACCTGGGTGACCTGGCCTTCGACCCAGACGCTGCCGAGCCGGTGGATCCAGTCGCCGATCTTGCGCGCGACCGTGCGGACCGGCCAGGGCTTCTCGGCGGTACTCGATTCGGTCTCGGTCACTGGCCGTTCTCTTGGCCGTCTTCCCCGGCCCGTTCGGCCTTGCGGGCGTTGGCGATCCGGCGCGAGAGCATCCCGGTGAAGGACGAGCGGTCGGCGTTCGCGCGCTCGTACTCGAGGATGGTCTCGAGCTGGGGGATCGACAGCTGGCGCAGCCGGGCGCGCAGCTGCGGGAGGGTGAGCTGGTCGTAGCCGGTGAGGCCGGCGGGACCCTCGTACCCGGCGGCGCTGGTCCGCGGCGTCTCGCTCTTGGTCTTCTTGTCGATCGCGGGCGTGCCGGGCTTGGGCTTGTTGTCTTCGGCCGCGTCGTTCTCGCCGTCGGCGTGGTCCTCGGCGAGCGCGCGCTCCTCTTCGGCCCAGGGGTCGCCCAGTTCCACTTCGAGTTCGGCTGCTGACGGAACGTGACCGTTGATCTCCGACCGCGGCTCGGGCACTTCGGCGACCGTCGCGAGGTTCGGCCGGACGTCCGGTTGGATGTCTTCGTCGAAGGTCGCCCAGCTGGGCGCGTCCTCGACGGGCCGCAGGCTGGAGAGGGCGTTGTCGCCCTTGATCGCCAGCTCGGTGACGTGCTGCTGGACGCGCATGGAGGCCTGCAGCACCTGGCTGACCACGGTCACCGGAAGCCCGGCGAGCTGCCGGGGAAGCTCACGAACCCGCTCGGCGGTGGAGACGGCGAGGCCCGCGGCGACCCGGAGGGGGAGCGGGAATGGCTTCATGCGTCCAGCCTGCCGCATGACCGCCTCTCCTGCCCAACCGGAAGTGCGCAGCGCGTGACCGCCGGCACACTTCGGTAGAGGGACGAAGCTCACCCGAAAGGGACTTCGAGTTCGTCTCGGACCTGCCCGTACCCTGGGTGCCATGAGTTCAGCGAGTCCCGGAATCGAGCCCGCGGGTACCCCGACGATCACCGGAACCGCTTCCGGCAAGCGGGTGCTGCTCGCCAAACCCCGTGGTTACTGCGCCGGTGTCGACCGCGCGGTGATCGCCGTCGAGAAGGCCCTCGAGGTCTACGGCGCCCCGGTGTACGTCCGCAAGGAGATCGTCCACAACAAGCACGTGGTCGAGACGCTGCGCGAGCGCGGCGCGATCTTCGTCGACGAGACGTCCGAGGTGCCCGAGGGCGCGCTGGTGGTGTTCTCCGCCCACGGCGTCTCGCCGATGGTGCACCAGGAGGCGGCCGACCGGAACCTGCGCACGATCGACGCGACCTGCCCCCTGGTGACGAAGGTGCACAAGGAGGTCAACCGCTTCGCGAAGGACGACTACGACATCCTCCTGATCGGCCACGAGGGCCACGAGGAGGTCGAGGGCACCGCCGGCGAGGCGCCGGACAAGGTCCAGCTGGTCGACACGGCCGAGGACGTCGGCAAGGTCGAGGTCCGCGACCCGTCGAAGGTGATCTGGCTGTCCCAGACGACGCTGTCGGTCGACGAGACGATGGAGCGCGTCGACCAGCTCCGCGAGCGCTTCCCGGGTCTGGCGGACCCGCCGAGCGACGACATCTGCTACGCGACGACGAACCGCCAGGTCGCGGTCAAGGCGATGGCCGCGGAGTGCGACCTGGTGCTGGTGGTCGGGTCGACGAACTCGTCCAACTCGAAGCGCCTGGTCGAGGTCGCCCTGAAGGCGGGCGCGCGGGCGTCGTACCTGGTCGACTTCGCGCACGAGGTCGACGAGGCGTGGCTGTCCGGGGTGACGACGGTCGGGGTGACGTCGGGCGCGTCGGTGCCGGACGAGCTGGTGATGGATTTGCTGACCTGGCTGGCCGAGCGCGGCTACGGCGACGTCAACGAGGTGACGACGGCCAACGAGAAGATCACCTTCGCGCCGCCGAAGGAGTTGCGGAAGGTCTGACGGTTTGGTCGGTTCGGCGGCGGGTCGCGGGTGCGGCTCGCCGCCGAACTGCGTTGGGGGGCTGGTGCGGTTCGGCGCCGATCTGCGTTGCGAGGCCGGTTGGGTTCGTCGCCGAACGGCGTTGCGGGGTGGTGCGGCCCGCCGCCGGAGCAGTCGCGTGCCGCAGTGCTGAGCGGCCTGCCGGCGGTGCGGTGTCCAGCCGGTGCGCATCGCGTGCTCCGGCGCGAAGCCGCCAGCCATTGCGGCCCACACTCGCGCATGCGGAAAGGCCGGTCACCTTCCGCAGAAGGTGACCGGCCTTTCGCTGGTCGTCAGCGCTCTTCGTCGTCCCAGGGACGGTTCCGGCGCGGCGGCGCACCCCGACCACCGGAGGGGCGGCGCGGCGGCGGCGTGTCACGGCCGTCTTCCGCGGGCGGGCGCGGGCGTCGGCGGGGAGCGTCGCCGCGCCTGTCCGCCGGGGGCGGTGTGCGGCGGCCGGCCGGTGGTGGCTTGCGCGCGCCACGGTCGCGTTCGGCGGGCGCGCCACCTCGCGACGCCCGGCGTTCGCCGTCGGCCGGGGCGCGGCGTTCGCCGTCCGCGGGCGGGCGGGGCCGCCGCGGCGGTTCGCCGTCTCGGGGACGGCGCGGGGGCACCGGGGTCTGGCCGGTGCGGCTCGACCCGGGCGGCCGTGGCCGGCCCCCGGCCGACGTGGCCGCGGCCCGCGTCGACCGCTTCTCGTCGTCTTCGTCCGCCCGACGGCGGTCGGCCGCCTTGCCCTTGGCCTTCTTCGGGGCGTCCGGGTCGCGTTCGCGGAAGATCCGGACGAACCCGATCAGCAGCGTGATGCCGGTGGTGATCGCCATCGTCGGGAAGCCGTTGATCAGCGGCGTGCCGATGTTCAGGGCCTTGGACAGCATGTCGTCGCCCTGGGAGCCCGAGGTCAGCAGGATCACGCCGGGCACGACCACGGCCAGCACGAGCGGCGGCATCACCATCGGCCCGAACAGCCCGCGCCGCCGCACCGCGCAGACCGCGATGACGGCCCCGGCGATGTAGCAGACGGTGAAGATCAGCGGGATGCTGCCCTGGCTCGGCTTGCCGATGAGGGCGCCCACGATCGCCAGGCCGAAGCCGACGAGTACCGCGGCCCACCACGGCAGCCCGCGCCTCGAACCGACGACAGGACGCTCGTCCCACGGTACGGGGACGTCGTCGGCATCTGGATCGCTCTGGCGATCGCGAATCGCGGTCACGAGACAACACCGTATCTCGTTGTTGTGAAGATCTTGCCAGCACCGCCGCCGACGTGGGCGTATCGCCACCCGGCGGCGTGACTCGAGTGGCCCCGCCGGGTGCTGCCGTGAGGTGGTCCGGTCGTCTTGCTCGCGCTGCCGGTTTGTCTCCTTTCCGTCGCCGTGACATTCGGGTCGTCGCAGGTGAGGGGCCTACGGTCAGGTCGGCCGCCTGGTGCCGGCGGGCCGGCTGACCGACGGGACATACCGGACAACTGCCACCGGCGACGGACGACGCAAGATGTGCGCCAACTCGCGAAGCCGACGTGGTCTACGTCGCCGACGGGCCGGGTACCCGGCCAGCCGAGGTTTAGTCATCTCAAGTCGGCGGCGGAGCCGGCCGACCCACCCAGCACCGTCGAAACCGGTCCATTCAGCTGGCCGCCAGCTCGTCCCCCTTCCGCACCTGGGGGACCGCGGACGGACTCCCCGCCGCGTCCGTCAGCGGTGCCACCGTCGCCCGGAACACCTCCAGCGCCTCCAGCTCCCGCCGGCGCGCCGACAGGAACCGCTGCAGGTGCGTGCTCGACAGGTTCAGCGCCTCCACCGCGCCGCCCGCCGCCCGGTGCGCGGCCGCCGCCCCGGCACGCACTTGCTCGACGTCGGCCTCCAGCGTCCGGTCGCTCGCCGCGAACAACGCCGCCGAGGCCAGCACCCCGAACCCGGTCGGCCCGCATAGGAACACCCGCCGGTCGATGAGCCAGCGCAGCAGCTCCGGATCGGTGTCCAGCGCCGCGACCACGGCGGCGTCGGACGGGACGAACATGATCGTCCCGTAGATCGCGTCGGCCCAGCGCTGGTAGCCCTTGCCCGCCAGCTCGGCCGCCCGGGACCGGATCTGCCGGACGTGCGCGCGCAACGCGTCGACCCGCTCGGCCGGGTCGTCGGTCTCCACCGCCTCCGCCCAGATCGCCATGCTCGCCTTCGCGTCCACCGGCACCGTGCGGTCGCCGCCCACCCGCAGCACCATGTCCGGTTTCGCCGAGCCGCCGCCGCCCACGTCCGTCTGCAGCGTGAAGTGCAGGTTCTCCCGCAGCCCCAGCGCCCGCGCGGTTTCCACCAGCACCTGCTCGCCCAGTTCGCCGCGCCCGCTGATCGAGGCGAACGCGACCTCGTAGCGCCGCAACGCCAGCTGCTGCTGGTCCGACTTCGCCCGCTCGGCCGCCACCTGCCGGGCCGCCGCGTCCGCCCGGCGCATCCCGTCGTTGTACAGCCGCCACAGCACCGCGACGGCGAACAGCAACAGGACCGCGAGCACGATCGCCGCGGTGGTCAGCACCGTCGCCACTTCCGCCTCCTCCCTCCGGGCCGCCTGGTTCGGACCGCGCAGACATCATGGCGGACAGCACCGACAAAAACCGCAGCCGAACCGTCGCTCTGGGTAGCTGACCTGCGAACAAATGAAATTCCGGCAGGGCGTGTCCGGTCCGGGCGCACCGCTCCGACCCCTTCTGCAGTACTCGAAGAAGAGAACGGAGCACGCCATGACGTTCCCCCTCGTCGGCGTCGGCCTACCGATCATCGAACCGCTCGCGGGCCCCGATGCGATCCGGCGCATCGCGCTCGCCGCCGACCGCTTCGGCTTCCACAGCGTCGGCACCTACGACCGCCTCCTCGTGCCCGCGACGCCCGCCTGGCGCAACGACGCCGGCCTGCCCGAGCACGCGGCCTTCGACGCCCTGGAGGCGTTGACCTTCGTCGCGGCGGTCACCGAGCACGTCCGCCTCGTCCCGGGCGTGGTCAACGCGCTGTTCCAGCCGCCCGTCCTGCTCGCGCGGCGGCTGGCGACCCTCGACCGGCTTTCCGGCGGCCGCGTCTGCGCCGGGCTCGGCCAGGGCTGGCTGCCGGAGGAGTTCGCGGTCAGCGGTGTGCCCCCGGCGCGCCGGGGCCGCGGTTTCGAGGAGTACCTCGAAGTCCTCCGCGCCTGCTGGGCGCCGGACCCCGTCGAGCACGACGGCCCGCGCTACCCGGTCGCGCGGGCGCTCATCGGGCCCAAGCCCGAGCGGCCGTTGCCGATCCTGCTCGGCGCCGTCGCGCCCGAAGCCGTCGAACGCGCCGCGCGGCTCGCTGACGGCCTGATCGTCGCCTTCCTCTCCTGGGAGAACACGGAAGAGCAGCTGCGGATCTACCGCGACGCGGGCGGCGACGGCCGGATCGTGCTGCGCGCGGGGCCGCCGGGCGCGGCGTTCCTGGAGCCGACGATCGTCAAGGACCTCGGCCGGGCGGCGGATCTCGGCGTCACGGAGGTGATCTGGGACCTCAACGTCGTGGGCCTGGGCGTGGACGAGCAGCTGGCGGCCTTCGAGGACCTCGCCTTCGAACTGGGCACCTGCTAGTGTTCGTACACACGTTCGAGTGAGTCCGCGGCGAGTCGCCGCGATTTCGTCGGGGCCGGGTCGTACCTTGGCCCTCGTGAGATTCCTGCACACCTCCGACTGGCACATCGGCCGTACCTTTCACGGCGCCGATCTGCTCGCGGAACAAGAAGCGGTGCTCGGGCACCTCGCCGACCTCGTGGCCGGTGAGGCGATCGACGCCGTCCTGGTGGCAGGCGACATCTACGACCGCGCGGTGCCGTCGGCCGAGGCCGTCCGGGTGGCCACCGCGGCGGTCGCGCGGATCCGCGCCGCGGGCGCGCAGTTGATCGTCACGCCCGGGAACCACGACTCCGCGCCGCGGCTCGGCGCCTTCGCGGAGTTCGCCGCGGCGGGCGGGCTGCACCTGCGCACCACCGTCGGCGGGCTGGCCGAGCCGGTGCTGCTGGACGACGCCCACGGCCCGGTCGCCGTCTACGGAATTCCGTACCTGGAACCGGAACCGGCGCGCCACGCGCTGGGCGTGCCGGACGCGCGCGGCCACCCCGGCGTGCTCACCGAGGCCATGCGGCGGATCCGCGCGGACCTCGAAACCCGCCCCGGGGTCCGATCCGTCGTGCTGGCGCACGCGTTCGTGACCGGTGGCGAGCCGACCGACTCCGAGCGCACGATCGCGGTCGGCGGCGTCGAGCAGGTGCCCGGCTCGGTTTTCGACGGCGTCGGCTACGTGGCGCTCGGCCACCTCCACGGCCCGCAGACGCTCGCCGAGCACCTGCGGTATTCCGGCAGCCCGCTGGCGTACTCGTTTTCCGAAGCGCGGCAACGGAAATCGGTCTGGCTGGTCGACTTCGACGCGGGCGGGCTCGCCGACGTCCGCCGCCACGAACTGCCGGTGCCGAGGGCGCTCGCCACTCTGCGCGGCGAGCTCGAAGACCTGCTCGTGGTGCCGGAACACGACCAGTTCCTCGAGCACTTCCTGTCGGTCACGGTCACCGACCGGGTGCGCCCGGTGGACGCGATGCGGCGGCTGCGCGAGCGGTTCCCGTTCGCGGTGCACCTGGAGTGGGAACCCGAAGGCGGGCACAGCGGTGCCCCGCTGCGGTACTCCGACGCCGTCCGCGGCCGGTCGGACATCGAGGTCTCGCGCAGCTTCCTCGACGACTGCCGTGGCGCGCCGCCCACCGAAAGCGAAGAGCAGCTCCTGTTCCGGGCCCTGGAAGCGGCCGACCGGGGGGCACTCGCGAAATGAGGCTGCACAGGCTGGAGGTCGAAGCCTTCGGGCCGTACTGCGCACGCGAAGTGGTCGACTTCGACGTGCTCGGCGCCGACGGTCTCTTCCTCCTGCACGGCGAAACCGGCGCGGGCAAGACCACGTTGCTGGACGCGATCGCGTTCGCCCTGTTCGGCGTGGTTCCCGGCGCCCGCAACGAGGCCAAGCGGCTGCGCTGCGACCTCGCCGAGCCCGACCAGGTCACCGAGGTCGCGCTGGAGCTGACCGTGCAGGGCCACCGGCTGAAGATCCTGCGCAACCCGGAGTACCAGCGGCCGAAGCGGCGCGGCGAGGGCACGACCACCCAGCAGGCGAAGGTGTCGTTGAGCTGGGTCGGCGCCGCGCCCGCCGGGCTGCCACCGGAGGGTCTGATCCGGATCGAGGAGGTCGCGCGCACCGTCGAGCGGCTGCTGGGGATGACGGCGGCCCAGTTCTTCCAGGTGGTGCTGCTGCCGCAGGGCGAGTTCGCGCGCTTCCTGAGGTCCGACACCGCCGAGCGCGAGAAGCTGCTGGAGAGGCTGTTCGGCACCGAACGCTTCGCCGACGTCGAACGCTGGTTCGCGGACCTGCGGGTCGAGCGCGGCCGGGAACTCGAACACCGGCAAGGAAAAGTGCGCGAGCTGCTGGCCCGGTACGCGCAGGAAGCCCAGCAGGATCCGCCCGAGGCCGACGTGGCGGAGTGGGTCGACGTCGTGCTGGCGGCGTCCGCCGAACGCGTCGGGCAGGTCACCGCCGACGAGGAGCGGACGCGGTCGGCGGCGCAGCGCGCCGATGTCTACCTGCAGGAAGAACGCGCGGGCGCGGAGAAGATCCGCCGGGTCCGCACGGCGCACCTGCGGCTCGTCGAGATCACCGAGCAGGCGCCGCAACGCGCCGAGTGGGCCCAGGAGGTGGCGGCCGCGCGGCGGGCGGCCGGGGTCGCGGTGGAGGCCGACCTGCTGGACCGGCGGGCCGCGGAACTGACCGAAGCAGAGCAGGCCGAGAAGGAGCGCGGCGCGCGGCTGCGGGAGTTCGGCACCCGGGCGACCGGCGACCTCAAAGCGCGGGCGGCCGCCGCGCGGGAAGAGGCCGGCGCGGTCGCGGAGCTCGTCGCCGAGGCCGAGCAGCAGCAGCTCGACGTCATGCGGCGGGACGACCGGAAACTGGCCGCCGTCACGGCTCAGCAGCAGGTCGAAGCGCTGACCACCGAGCTGGCCGCCATCCCGGGTCAGCTGGCCAAGCTGCGCGCGGATGCCCTTAAGGCGGCCGAAGCCGAAGCGAAGCTCGACGGCGCGCGCGCCCGGGTGGACGAGCTGCGGGGGTTCGCGCGCGACGCGGCGGAACTCCCCGAAGCACAAGCGAAAGTCGGGCGAGGCGAAGCGAAACTGCGCGAGGTCGTCGACGCGCACCAAGCGGCCCGGCAGCGGCGGCTCGACCTGCGCGAGCGGCGGCTCGACGGGATGGCGGCCGAGCTGGCCGCCGCGTTGCCGGCCGGCGCGCCCTGCCCGGTCTGCGGGTCGGCCGAGCACCCGGCGCCGGCCAACCGGGACGCCGAACTGGTCGACCCGGCCGAGGAACGCGCCGCCGAGGAAGCCGAGCAGGCGGCGGACGCGGTGCGGCAGCGGGTGGTCGTCGCGCTGGAAGAGGCGAAGGCACGGCTGGCCGGGCTGGTCGAACGGCTGGCCGGGCGCACGGCCGAGTCGATCACCGCGGAGCTCGCCGAAGCCCGGTCCACGGTCGCCGGCCTGACCGAGCGGGCGGCCGGGAAGGCGAAGCTCGGCGAGCAGGTCGTCCTCCTGGAACGCGATCTGGAGCTGCGGACCGAACGTCGCCGGCAGGCCGAACAGGCGGCGACCGAGGCCACGACCGACGTCCGGGCCCTCGAGGAACGGCTGGCCGAGCGTGAACGCCGGCTCGTCGCCGGGCGCGGTGAATTCGCGGACGTCACGGCCCGGCGGGAGCACCTGGTCGGGCTGGCCGAGGCCCTCGAAGGGGTCGCCGAGGCCCGGACGGCCGTCGCGGGCGCCCGGGAGCGCGTCGCCCAGCAGCGCGCGCTGGTCGAGGCCGCGGTCAAGGCGAAGGGGTTCACGTCGCTGAAGAAGGCGCGGGCCGCGATGCTGCCGGACGAACAGATCGAGAAGCTGGAACAAGGCATCGCCGAGGCCGAAGCCGCCGCGGCGGGGGCGCGGGCCCTGCTGTCCGAGCCGGACCTGTTCGGGATCTCGCCGGACGACGTCGCGGACGTCGACCGCGCGGCGGATGCGGCCCAGCTGGCGCGGGCGCGCGCCGACTCCGCGTACGCGGCGCTGCGGGTGGCGACGGCCCAGCACGAAGAGCTGACGCGGCTGGCCGACTTGCTGCGCGACGCGCTCGCCGGCCTCGCACCGGCCGAAGCGGCGTACGCGGAGCTACGCGCGCTCGCGGACGTCGTCAACGGGCGCGGGCAGAACAGCCGGAAGATGTCGCTGCGCTCGTACGTGCTGGCGGCGCGGCTCGAAGAGGTGGCGGTCGCGGCCACCCACCGGCTGCGCACGATGAGCCAGGGGCGGTACTCGTTCGTGCACTCGGACGCGGCGGGTGCGCGCGGCACCCGCGGCGGGCTGGGCATCGACGTGCTGGATGACTACTCGGGCACGATCCGCCCGGCGAAGACCCTGTCCGGCGGCGAGTCGTTCCTGGCGTCGCTGGCCCTGGCGCTGGGGCTGGCTGACGTCGTGGCGGGCGAGACGGGCGGCGCGTTGCTGGACACGCTGTTCGTCGACGAGGGGTTCGGCACGCTGGACGCCGAAACCCTGGACGTGGTGATGAACATCCTCGACGAGCTCCGCGCGGGCGGCCGGGTGGTCGGCCTGGTGTCCCACGTCGAGGAACTGCGGCAGCGCATCCCGACGCGGCTGCGGGTCCGGAAGTCCCGCACGGGCTCGACAGTGGAGGTGCGCGCCGGTTGACGGATTCGGACAAGATGAAGCCATGACCGACGTGCCCCCGAACGGCCTGCCCCGCTACCGCCTGCTCACCGGCCCGGACGACGCGAAGTTCTGCCACCGGGTCAGCGAGGCTTTGGAGCTGGGCTACCGGCTGCACGGCTCCCCGGCCGCGACGTTCGACGGCAACCAGGTGATCGTGGCGCAAGCGCTCCTCTGGCGAGGCGAGCAAGGCTGACCCCCGAGCGCGAGGAGCCGCCGGGGCGGGCCTCCTCGCGCAAGGAGCCGGCGGGGCCGGCCAGCTCCAAGCGAGGAGCCGGTCGGGTTGGGCCGGCAGCGAGCGGCGGCCGTTTGGGTGAGCCCATGTGGCGGCCGGTTGGGCGACCCGGGCAGCGGCCGGTTGGGCGAGCCGGGCGGCCCCGGCCGCTGTGCTATCTCAGCCGAGCCTCGCCGCCGCGTGGCGCAAGTACATGCCCGCGTACGAGCACCACGGTGTCCACGCCCGCGCCCGCTCTGCCAGCGAGTCCGGCGGGATGCCCAGCGCCTCGGCACCACGCCGGACCGCGGGGTCGCCGGTCAGCAGGATGTCCGGCGCCCCGAGGACGCGCGTCAGCACGTGGTCCGCCACCGCCTCGTCGATGCCCGGGCACTCCAGCAACTCCGCCCGCAGCTCGGCCGCGTCCCGGCCGACGTGCACCTCCAGCCGTCCCTCGGCCAGCGCCTCGGCCACCGGGTGACCCGTCGAGGCGACCTGGGCCGCCGTCGGGAACAGCCGCGTCACGCCCCACTCGCCCGGGACCTCCTCGCCGGGCGGCAGCGGAACGTCGGGCAACGCCCGGAGCAGCAGCTCCTCGCCGTCCACCGCGCCCGGCACCCGGATGCCCGGCACGGCCGCCACCGCCGGGGCCAGCGCCGGGTCCGCACCCAGGACCCGGGTGACCGCCGCCGGGTCGGCGTCGAGGTCGAGCAGCCGGCGCACGCGGCTGACCGCGCTGCCGAGGTCGCGCAGGTCGGTGAGCGTCAGCTCGCAGCGCACGTGGCCGGACGACGGCGTCAGCCGGACGACGCCGGTGCCGTGCGGGAGGCGCAGCGTCCGCGCGTAAGACGTCGACGTCACTTCCTCGACGCCCGGCAGCGCGTGAGCGGCGAAGAAGCGAAGCAACCCGACAGCGTCGAAGGGCGGCCGGAACGGCAACCGGAGGCTGAGCCGGGTTCCGCTCACGTCGTGTCGACGTCGTGACGCGGCGAAGGCGCGAAGCTGCGACGGCGTCGTCGCGAACACCTCGCGGATCGTCTCGTTGAACTGCCGCACGCTGGAGAAGCCCGCCGCGAAGGCGACGTCCGTCAGCGGCAGCTCCGACATCTCGATCAGCAGCCGGGCCGAGTGCGCGCGGTGCGCCCGGGCCAGGGCGAGCGGGCCCGCGCCCAGCTCGGCGGTGAGCACCCGGCCGAGCTGGCGTTCCGAATAGCCGAGCCGCCGCGCCAGGCCCGGAACGCCTTCGCGCTCCACGGTCCCGTCGGAGATCAGGCGCATCGCCCGCGCGGCGAGGTCGGCGCGCACGTTCCAGTCCGGCGAGCCGGGCACCGCGTCGGGCAGGCAGCGGCGGCAGGCGCGGAAGCCGTTGGCCTGCGCGGCCGCCGACGTCGGGAAGAAGCGGACGTTGCGCTCCTTCGGTGTCGACGCCGGGCACGACGGACGGCAGTAGATGCCGGTGGTGCGGACCGCCATGATGAACTGGCCGTCGAAGCGCGAGTCGCGAGCGGTGACCACGCGGTAGCAGCGCTCGGCGTCGCGCCAGAGCGCCGGTGCCTCCGTCGATGTGACCATGGATCCGAGCATGTCAGCAGGTCGGCGCGCCCGCTGGCGGAAATCCGACGCGGCGTTGGGTGCGTGGGGCTCGGGCGGAACAGCCACGTAGACTGCGGGGTCGTGAGCCTCACCCTCGGTATCGTCGGCCTGCCCAACGTCGGCAAGTCCACCCTGTTCAACGCGCTGACCCGCAACGACGTGCTCGCCGCGAACTACCCGTTCGCGACGATCGAGCCGAACGTCGGCGTCGTGCCGCTGCCGGACCCGCGGCTGGACAAGCTGGCCGAGCTGTACAAGTCGGAGAAGACGGTCCCCGCCGTGGTGTCCTTTGTGGACATCGCGGGCATCGTGAAGGGCGCGTCCGAAGGTGCCGGGCTGGGCAACAAGTTCCTGGCGAACATCCGTGAGGCCAACGCGATCTGCCAGGTCATCCGCGTGTTCGACGACCCCGACGTGGTGCACGTCGACGGCCGGATCGACCCGTCGAGCGACATCGAGACGATCAACACCGAGCTGATCCTCGCCGACCTGCAGACCCTGGACAAGGCGCTGCCGCGGCTGGAGAAGGAAGCGCGGACGAAGAAGGAGAACAAGCCCGCGCTCGACAACGCGCAGAAGGCGAAGGAGATCCTCGACGTCGGGCGCACGCTCTTCCAGGCGCAGAAGGAGGTCGACTTCGAGGCGTTGCGGGAGCTGAGCCTGCTCACCACGAAGCCGTTCCTCTACGTCTTCAACGCCGACGAGTCGGTGCTGACCGACGAAGCCCGCCGCGAGGAGCTGACCAAGCTGGTCGCGCCGGCGGACGCGGTGTTCCTCGACGCCAAGGTCGAGGCGGAGCTGCTGGAGCTGGACGACGAGGAGTCGGTGCGCGAGCTGCTCGAGTCGGTCGGCCAGCCGGAGCCGGGCCTGTACTCGCTGGCCCGCGCGGGCTTCCACACGCTGGGGCTGCAGACGTACCTGACGGCGGGCCCCAAGGAGTCCCGCGCCTGGACGATCCCCCAGGGCGCGACGGCTCCGCAGGCGGCGGGTGTGATCCACACGGACTTCGAGCGCGGCTTCATCAAGGCGGAGATCGTCTCCTACGACGACCTGATGGAGGCGGGCACGATGGCCGCGGCCCGGGCGGCGGGCAAGGTCCGCATGGAGGGCAAGGACTACGTCATGGCCGACGGCGACGTGGTGGAGTTCCGCTTCAACGTCTGATCACTGGTTGTTACTTTCATTGAACGCAGGATATGCTGCGTCCGATGAAAGTGTCGCCGAGCCTGCTGCCGCTGCTGCGGTCGCGCACGCAAGGTGAGCTGCTCGCGCTGGTCCTGCTGCACCCGGACCGCGAGTACAGCATCACCGAGCTCGCCGACGCCTCCGGTGTCACCCCCACGGCCGCGCTGCGCGAGGTCGGGCGGCTGGTGGACGGCGGCATCCTGGAAGACCGGCGGGTGGGCCGGAGCCGGCTCGTCAAGGCCCGCACGGACACGCCGATCTACCGGCCGCTGAGCGACCTCATGGCGGTCACCTTCGGGCCGATGCCGTTGCTGACCGAGGCGTTGTCCGGCCTCGCGGGCGTGACCGAGGCCTACATCTACGGGTCCTGGGCCGCGCGCTACAGCGGCGAACCGGGGCCGCCGCCCGGCGACGTCGACGTCCTCGTCGTCGGCTCGCCCGATCCGGACGAGCTCTTCGACGTGGCCGAGGGCGTGTCGCGACGGCTGGGCCGCGAGGTCAACGTGCACCGGATCTCGCCGCGGTCGTGGGCGGCGGACACGACGGATCCGTTCGTCACCAGCGTTCGTGAACGGCCGCTGGCCCGGCTGAACCTCGACCAGGAGGCTTGATGCCCCAGTGGAACCAAGGGCGCGACCGGATCGACGCGTTCATCGCGCGCGGCGCCATCGAGCACGTCCCGGCCTCGCGGGAGGCGGCCGAGGCCGAGCTGCTCCGGGCCCGTACCCACCTCGCTTCGGCGCGGCAGCTGCAGGACACGGATCCGGAAGGCGCTTACACGCTGGCCTACGACAGCGCGCGCCGGGCGCTGGCGGCCGTGCTGCAGAACCAGGGCCTGCGGGTGACGAGCCGGGGTGGCCACGTGACCGTCTACGAGGCTGTCCTCGGTCAGCTGGACCCGCCGCTGGGGCCGGTTTTGCGGCCGTTCAACCGCATGCGGGCCCGGCGCAACGAAGTCGCCTACCGGTCCTCGGACGCTCCATCGATGACCGCCGAGGACGTGGCGGCCGACGTGCCGAAGGTGCTGGCGATCATCGAGGTGGCCGAGAAGGCCATCCCGAACATGCCGCGTTACTGAAGCCGGCCGGCCTGACCGGGAAGCCAGGCCGGCGGCCGGTTCAGCCGAGCAGGCCCATCAACGCGATCGCGATCAGCACGACCGCGGGGGCGAGGGCGTTGATCCAGGCGCGCTGGGCGGGGGTGAGGGCGGCGGTGCTGTTCATGACGTTTCCTAGGGCCGAGACCGATGCTTCCGCCCTGCTCAGCGCGCTGATCATGCTCTTTGTTAGCGGCTGTGATCGAACTCACCGGCATCCGGGTGACGGCGGCTTCGCGCGGTGAACCAGAGCACCCCGCCGGCCGCTGCCACCATCGTCGCGAATGCCGCCGTGCCCACCACGATCGCCTGCGTCATGCCGTCCCTCCATAGCAAGTGCCGTTTACCGAGAGACGTCGAAACCGCGAAAAAGTGCACCCAGAGTTATCGAGATCACAGCGAGTCGAGGACCGAGTCGATCTGCGCCGCCAGCGCGAAGTCCTTCTCCGTGAGCCCGCCGGCCGAGTGCGTCGAGAGCCGGAACGTCAGCGTGCGCCAGCGGATGTCGATGTCCGGGTGGTGGTCGGCCGCTTCGGCCAGCACCGCGACCCGGTCCACCACCTCGATCGCCTGCGGGAAGCTCGCCAGCTCCGCCTCGCGCGAAATCACCGCGCCGGCCCGCGTCCAGCCGGCGCCCAGCCGTTCGTCGGCCTCGGCGTCGCTCAAGATTTCCGTCATGTCTCCATGGTCGTACGTCCTGGACTACGCTGCACGGTTGCCACGGGAGTCCGGTCAGCCGGGCTGAGAGGCGGGTCACCCCGCGACCGTTCGCACCTGACCGGATCATGCCGGCGAAGGGAGGGCTTTCCCTCCTCGTCCGGAGAAGTGCAGGAGGGTAGATGAAGAGCAGGGCTGTTCGCGCCGCGACGGCCGTCGTCGCCGTCAGCGTCGTCGCCGCGGGGTGCTCGCTGTCGGACGGTGACGGTGGCACGCAGCAGACGCCCACCGTCACCCTCGTGACGCACGACTCCTTCCTGGCGCCGCAGGAGGTGCTCGACGCGTTCCAGAAGCAGTCGGGCATCAAGATCTCCGTGCTCAAGCAGGGCGACGCCGGTTCGCTGACCAACAAGCTCGTGCTGACCAAGGCCAACCCGATCGGCGACGTCGCGTACGGCGTCGACTCGACGTTCGCCTCCCGCGCGCTGCAGGAAGGCGTCTTCGAGCCCTACACCAGCCCGGAGGCCGACCGCGGGCCGCAGCGCTACGCCGTCGACCCCGAGCACCGGCTGTCCGCGGTCGACGTCGGCGACGTCTGCGTCAACGTCGACACGAACTACTTCACGAGCAAGGGGATCCCGGCGCCGGAGTCGTACGACGACCTCGCCGACCCGAAGTACAAGGACCTGCTGGTCGCCGAGGACCCGGCGACGGCGTCGCCCGGGCTGGCGTTCCTGCTCGGCACCATCGCGAAGTACGGCGAAGCCGGCTGGAAGGACTACTGGACGAAGCTGAAGGCCAACGGCCTCAAGGTCGTCAGCGGCTGGGAAGAGGCCTACACCAAGGACTTCTCCGGCTCGTCCGGCAAGGGGCCGCGCCCGATCGTCGTCTCGTACGCGTCTTCGCCGGCCGCCGAGGTGGGCGACGACGGCAAGCCGCGCACCAAGGCGCTGCTCGACACCTGCTACCGGCAGGTCGAGTACGCCGGCGTGCTGGCGAACGGCAAGCAGGCGGAGAGCGCGCGCAAGGTCGTCGACTTCCTGCTGTCGCAGCAGTTCCAGGCGACGGTCGCGGCGAACATGTACGTCTACCCGGCACGCCAGGGCGTCGACCTGCCCGCCGGCTGGGCGCAGGTCGCGCCGCTGCCGCAGAAGCCGCAGTCGCTCACGGCGGACCAGGTGCAGGCCGGGCGCGAGAAGTGGATCGGCGAATGGCGCACGCTCGTGCAGCAGTAGCCCCGCCCAGGACCGGTCGCGGACTCGGCCTGGCGCTGCTCGGACTGGCGCCGATCGGGTTCCTGGTGGTGTTCTTCGCGTGGCCGGTGGTGGCGATCATCGGTCGCGGGTTCGCCGCGGGTGGCCTCGACGTCGTCCTCGGCGACGCGCGGACCTGGCAGCTGGCCGGGTTCACCGTCGCGAGCGCGGCCGCGTCGACGGTCGTCGCGGTGCTGGCCGGGCTGCCGGTGGCGTTCCTGCTCGCGCGGGTGCGGCTGCCCGGCGCCGGCCTCGCGCGGACGCTCGTGCTGGTGCCGTTCGTGCTGCCGACCGTCGTCGTCGGCCTGGCGTTCCGGGCGCTCTGGCCGGACGGCGGCGTGCTGCCGATCGTGCTGGCCAACGCGTTCTTCAACGTCGCCGTCGTCGCGCGGACCGTCGCCGGGCTGTGGGCGCGGCTGGATTCGCGGACGACCGACGCCGCCCGCGCGCTCGGCGCGTCGCCGTGGCGCGCGTTCCGCTCGGTGACGCTGCCCGCGCTGGCGCCGGCGATCGCGTCCGCCGCGGCCGTCGTGTTCCTGTTCTGCGCCACCAGCTTCGGCGTCGTCCTGATCCTGGGCGGGGCGCGCTACCGGACCCTGGAAACCGAGATCTACCTGCGGACGGTCGACCTCCTGGACCTGTCGGGCGCGGCGGCGCTGTCGCTGATCCAGTTCGCCGCCGTCGTCGCCGCGCTGGTGCTCGGCGGCTTGGCGCGCCGGCGCAAGGACGGCGCCCGGATCGGCTCCGGCGGCGCGCGACGGCCGCGGGGCGGCGAGTGGTGGGTCGTCGGCGCGGCGGGGGTCGTCCTCGCGTTGCTCGTGACGCCGATCGTCGCGCTGCTCGCCGAGTCGGTATCCACTCCGGACGGCTGGAGCTTCGCCGGTTATCGAGCGTTGACGAGCACCGGCGAGAAGGGCGCGCTGCAGGTGTCCGGCTGGGACGCGGCGGTGAACTCGCTGAAGGTGGCGATCGACGCGACGCTGCTCGCGATGGTCGTCGGCGTGCTCGCGTCCGTGGTGCTGGTGGCGCTGCGCCGGTCGCCGGCGCGGGCCGCGCGCGGGCTCGGCGAGACCATGGACGCCGTCCTGATGCTGCCGCTCGGGGTGTCCGCGGTGACGGTCGGGTTCGGCTACTTGGTGACGCTCGACGCGCTGCCCGGCGACCTCCGGACGTCGCCCTACCTCGTCCCGCTGGCCCAGGCACTGGTGATCATCCCGCTGGTCGTGCGGATGGTGCTGCCGGTGCTGCGCTCGGTCGACGTCCGGTTGCGGCAGGCCGCGTCGACGCTCGGCGCGAGCCCGCTGCGGGTGTGGCGGGAGATCGACCTGCCGCTGACGCTGCGCCCGCTGGTCGCGGCCGCCGGCTTCGGGTTCGTCGTCGCGCTCGGCGAGTTCGGCGCGACGAGCTTCCTCGCGCGGCCGACGGCGCCGACGCTGCCGGTCGCGATCGCGTCCCTGATGGGCCGCCCGGGGGAGCTGAACAACCAGATGGCGTACGCCGCGTGCGCGCTGCTGATGCTCGTGACGGTGCTGGCGGTCGCCCTGATCGACCGGCTCGGGCGCGGCCGGGTGGGGGAGTTCTGATGGCGCTGTCGGTGCGGGACCTGACTGTCCACTACGGATCGTTCACGGCGGTCCGCGACGTCCGGCTGGACATCGCCGACGGCGAAGTGCTGGCGCTGCTGGGGCCGTCCGGCTCGGGGAAGTCGACGCTGCTGCGCGCGATCACCGGCCTGGAGCAGTCGGCGCGCGGAACGGTGAGCTGGGACGGCGACGACCTCGGCGCGGTCCCGGTCCACCGGCGCGGCTTCGGCCTGGTGTTCCAGGACGGCCAGCTGTTCGGCCACCGGGACGTCGCGGCGAACATCGCGTTCGGACTTCGGATGCACGGTATACCGCGGACACAATGGGCACCGCGCGTCGCGGAGTTGCTGGAGCTGGTGGGGCTCTCGGGCTTCGAACGACGGCGGGTGACGGAGCTGTCCGGCGGGCAGGCCCAGCGAGTGGCTTTGGCGCGCGCGTTGGCGCCGAAGCCGCGGCTGCTGTTGCTGGACGAGCCACTGTCCGGTTTGGACGCCGGGTTGCGCGAGCAGCTGGCGATCGACCTGGCGGACCTGTTGCGGCGCAGCAAGATCACGGCGCTGCTGGTGACCCACGACCAGGAGGAGGCGTTCACGCTGGCCGACCGGGTGGCGGTGCTGGACGCGGGCGAAGTCCGTCAGGAGGGCGCGGTCCGGAGAGTGTGGCGCAACCCGGCGGACGACGACGTGGCCCGCTTCCTCGGCGTGACGACGTTCGTGGAGGGTGTCGTGGCCGGCGGGGTGGCCCACACGGCGCTGGGCGACGTCGGCTTGCCGGAGGTGGAGGACGGCCCGGTCCGGCTGGGGTTGCGGCCGCACGCGCTGCGAGTGTCGGCCGAAGGAGTGCCGGGCGAGGTCGTGGCGGCGGTGCACCGCCGGGAGCACGTGCGGCTCGTCGTGAAACTCGAAGATTCCACTGTGGACGCAGTTGCACCGGCGGCTTCGGACCTTCGGGCCGGTGATGCGGTGAAGCTGGAGTTCGACCCGGACGGCGTCGCGCTGGTCGGCTGACGCCGTCCGGGAAGAACCTCAGCCGTCGCGAGTGGACAGGCGGGCGTAGGCCAGGGAAAGGCCGATCACGATGTAGCACGCCGCCCGCAGGGCGCCCTCGCCCAGCAGCTGGCCGCCCATCGGGTCCTGCAGCACCTCCGCCGGTGCCATCGACCAGTTCTGCGTCAACAGGAACGGGTGCAGCCAATCCAGGGACGTCAAGAACCCGAGGATCGTGAACACGATGTCGGCCGCCAGGACCGACGCCACCACCAGCATCGGGTGTTCCGTCCAGCTGGAGATCGCCAGCGCCACCGCGCCGACCGCCCACAGCTGGAGCACCACCCAGCCCGCCACCAGCAGGATGCGGGCCAGCGCGCCGCCCAGGGACAACGTCGTGCCCGACAAAGTGAACAGCGAATCCGTGCCGTTGATGATCAGGCCGGTCACCACGCCCGTCACGCACATCGCCAGCACCGATACCACCGACACCGTCGCGACGCCGAACGCCTTGACCGCCAGCAGGCGGCCCCGGCCGACCGGGGCGATCAGCCAGCCGCGCAGCGTGCCGTGCGCCGTCTCGCCCGCGATCGCGTCCGCGCCCGCCATCGCCGAGGCCAGCGGCAGCAGCAACGCCAGGGACATCACGATCGCCGCGATCGGCAGCACGAACGCGTTGTTCACCGCGGACGCCAGCAGCGCTCCGCCGCCGTCGTCCGGGCCGCCGCCCTGCGAGCCCGCGTCGTCCACCAGCGTCAGGCCGATGCCGATCACGATCGGGATCAGCGCCAGCAGCCCCAGCACGGCCAGCGTGCGCGGCCGCCGGAAGATCCAGCGCAGCTCCGCGGCCAGCAGCCGCGGCAACGGCACCGTGTCGTGGCCCGTGCGGGCCGCCGGTGCCTCCAGGACCGCCGTCATTCCGCCCCCTCCGTGAGCCGCGCGAACAGGTCTTCCAGCCCGGTGCGGGCCCGCGTCGCCTCGTGGACCGCGACCCCCGCGCCCACCAGGACCTGCAGCACGCGCGGAGCTTCGGTCGCCGTGAGGTCGGCGCGGACACCGTCCGGGGTGAGCCGGACGCCGATCCGGTGCTCGCGCAGCACCTCCACCGCCTTCTCCGCGTCCGGCGTGCGGACCAGCAGCGCCGCGTTGCCGGACTCCAGCAGCTCGGCCAGCTCGCCCTGCGCGACGACGTTGCCGGCCTGCAGCACGGCCACGTGCGTGCACGTCGCCTCCACCTCGGCCAGCAGGTGCGACGACACCAGAACCGTGACGCCGGCCGCGTGCAGCTCGGCGACGATCCTGCGGATCTCCCTGGTACCCGCAGGATCGAGGCCGTTGGTCGGCTCGTCGAGCACGACCATCTTCCGCGGCACGAGCAACGCCGAAGCGAGCCCGAGCCGCTGCTTCATGCCGAGCGAGTAGCCCTTGTAGCGCCGCCGCGCCGCGCCGGTCAGCCCGACGCGCTCCAGCGCGGAATCCACCGCCGCCGGGATCCCGGCCGACGTCAGCCGCGGTTCCGCCGCGGCGAAGCGCAGCAGGTTGTCGCGCCCGGACAGGAACGGGTGGAAGCCCGGCCCCTCGACCAGCGCGCCGACGTCCGGCAGCGCGTGCGCCGCGGCGTCCGGCATCGGCCGGCCGAGCAGCTCGACCTCGCCCTCGGTCGGCCGGACCAGGCCGAGCAGCATCCGGATGGTGGTCGTCTTGCCCGAGCCGTTCGGCCCGAGCATCCCGACGACCGCGCCCTCCGGGATGTCGAGGTCGACGTGGTCGACCGCGACCGTGCTGCCGTAGACCTTGCGCAACCCCCGCGTGCGCGCGGCCAGCGGGACCGCCGGGGCGGACGCCTCCGAAGAGACGTCCGCCCCGGACTCGATGGCCGTGCTGGTCACTTCTGACCCAGCGCTTCGTACAGAACCTGCTCCGGCACCGCGCCGGCGGCGAAGCGGCCGTCGTCGGTCAGCACCGCGCTGCCCACCTTCGTGGTGACGAGGTAGCCGCTGCCCCAGGCGCCGTTGACCTTCTTGGCGAACCGCTCGAGCAGCGCCTTCGGGTCCGCGTTCCGGCCATCGCGACCGTTCTGCTGCTTCGGCGCCGCGTTCAGCGCGTCCGCCGGGACCTTGCCGGTGATGACGGTGTCCCAGCCGTCGCCGACGACCTTGACGTCGTCCTTCGCCTGCTCGGCGAGGGCCTTGTCCTGGTCGTCGATCGTCGGCGTCTTCTCCTGCACCTTCGCGCCCTTCGGCGGGGTGAAGGTGAAGAGGTCGGCCGGCTGCTGCGTGAACTGGATCTCGCTGAACGCGACCTCGAGCGCCGGCGTCGACGTGCCGTTGCTCAGCACCGACACCCGCAGCGGCATCCGCGTCTGCGAGTCGACCGCGACGCGGATCTCGCGCAGCAGCGTCCGCTCGCTCGGCTTCGGCGTCAGGACCAGCTCGTAGGCCGGGCGGTCGGCGACGGTCGCGGTGCCGTCGACCGACACCGTGCTGCTCTCGCGGACCTTCGCCAGCAGCTCGGTCGACGCCGCGACCGGGTCGGCCAGCTTCTCGCTGCCCGCGCCCTTCTGCTTGGCGACGTCGGCCGGGATGGTCACCTTGGTCGCGGTGTTCGTCTTGGAGCTGTAGTCCCAGACGGTCGTGCCGTCGTGGACCACGGTCTCCTGGCTCGCGCCCTGCGTGGCGGCCAGGCGGCTCTTGCCGGCGCCGTCGCTGAAGATGTGCGCCGAGTCGATGTTCAGCGCGGACGCCCCCGGGATCGCGCTCCCCACCGACGGCAGCCCCAGGTCGTTGCTGATCTTGACGGTGCCGTCGAACGCGCCCGGCTTGGCCTTCATGACCGACTGCACCAGGTCTTCGGCGCTCACCTGCGGCAGCGCCGGCTTGTCGTCGGCGCTGGCCGGCATCGCGATGAACGCGAGCCCGCCCGCACCGAGCGCGGTGCCGACGACCGCGGCGGTGATGCCCTTCGTCTTCGGTTTCATGCGTCTCTCCCTGTGGTGTTCCCGGGCTCGAGTGTGCCCGGCTTCCCGGCACCGACGCTTCCCTCTCGAGACTGAGATACCCCTGAAGGTTCTCCCTCTCCGGCTGAGATCGTGCTGAGAGCTGACGCAGGACCTGCGCAAACCGGCCATGATGAACGACGTGAAACCTCGGGTGCTGGTGGTCGACGACGAACCGGGCGTGCGGAAAGCACTGCAACGCGGGCTGCGGGCGGAGGACATGGACGTGGTCACCGCCGCGGACGGCCCCACCGGGCTGCAGCTGGCGAGCACGGGCTCGTTCGACGTCATCCTGCTCGACATCATGCTGCCGGGCCTGTCCGGCTACCGCGTGCTGGAACGCCTGCGCAAGGACGGCGTCATGACGCCGGTGCTGCTCGTCTCGGCCAAGGACGGCGAGATCGACCAGGCCGACGGCCTCGACCTCGGCGCCGACGGCTACCTCGTCAAGCCGTTCTCCTTCGTCGTGCTGGTCGCGCAGGTCCGCGCGACCCTGCGCCGCGCCGGGCCGGAAGCGGGCCGCGGCACGCTGCGGCTGGGCGCGCTGGCGGTCGACCGCGGGCTGCGGCAGGTGCACTGGAACGGCGAAGAGGTCGGGCTGAGCCCGCGGGAGTTCGCGCTGCTCGAGGTGCTCGTCGGGCGGGCCGGCACGGTCGTCACGAAGGACGAGCTGCTGCGCGCGGTCTGGGGCGAGGAGCAGGCGGTCACGCGCAACCTCGTCGAGGTGTACGTCGGATACGTCCGGCGCAAGCTGGACGCCGTCGGCGCCGGCGCGCTGCTGCGGACGGTGCGCGGGCACGGCTACCTGGCCTCCGACGCGCAGCTCGACGAGGTCATCACGCCGTGAGCTCCTGGTGGCGGGGCCGGTCCCTGCAGGTCCGGATCACCCTGCTGGCCGCGACGATCACCCTGGCCTGCCTGCTCGGGCTGGCCGCGCTGGCCGCGTCGAACCTCTCCCCGCTGCTCATCGGCTCGGTCGACCGCGAGCTCTCGGCCGCGCTCGGCCCGGCCGGCGCCGACGTGAGCGCCGGACGCCCGCTGTCCGGCGCGGCGCCGGTGACGCTGCGGGTGCTCGACATCGCGGGGACCCCGGTCGACGGCGGCACCCCCACCGGCCTCGCGCCGTCGGACGTCTCGACGCTCAAGGCCGGGCAGCCGGTCCAGCGCGACGGCGCGCGCTACCTGGGGACGGTCGTCAGCGCGCCCGACGGGTCGCAACGGCTGGTCGTCGCCGGGGCCGGGCTGGTCGGGTTCTCCGCGGCGGTGCACTACGGCGGCGTGTGGCTGGTGGTCGTCGCGTCGGTCGGGGCGCTGGTCGCCGGGTTCGCGACGTGGCTGGTGGTCCGGCTGTCGCTGCGGCCGGTGGCGCGCATGCGGGGTTCGGTGCGCGCGCTGCCGCCGGGGGCGAGGCTGGCACTGCCCGACTCGCACGACGAGCTGCGCGCGCTGGCGGAGGAGTTCAACGCGCTGCTCGAGCGGCAGGAGCAGGCGAGCGACCGGCTCCGGCGCTTCACCGGCGACGCGGCGCACGAGCTGCGGTCGCCGGTCGCGTCGATCCGGGTGCAGGCCGAGGTCGCGGTGACCAACCCGGATCCGGAGCTGTCCCAGGAGACGCTGTCGGACATCCTGACCGAAGCCGAACGGCTGTCGTCGCTGCTGGACGGCCTGCTGTCGCTGGCCCGGTCGGACGCGGGGGAGGTGCCCGCGGCGGAACCGGTCGAGCTGGTCAGCGAAGTGCGCGCGGCGGTCGCGCGGCTGCCGGCGGGGGCGCCGCAGACGCGGGTCAGCAACGCGGTCGCGCAGGCGTGGGCGTCGGCCGCGCACGCCGAGGTCGAGCTGGTGCTCGACAACCTGCTGCGCAACGCGTGCCGCTACGCGCGCGGGGAGATCGTGGTGTCGGTGCTGGCGTCGCGGTCGTCGGTCCGGGTGGTGGTCGACGACGACGGCCCGGGCATCGCACCGGAGCACCGCGAGAAGGTGTTCGACCGGTTCTACCGGATCGCCGACGACCGGGCGCGGTCGTCCGGCGGGACGGGACTGGGGCTGGCGATGGTGGCGGAGACGGTCCGGCGCCGGGGTGGCCGGGTCCAGGTCGGCGAGTCCCCGGACGGCGGGGCGCGGTTCGTGGTCGTCTGGCGCGCGGACGGCAGCGGCGAGACGGCCCGCCGCGGGGCTTCCGGGTAGATTCCGGGGCTGTGAACGGTGTGATCGTGGGTGCCGCCCTGGTGCGGGACGGCAAGCTGCTCGCCCAGCAGCGGGCCTGGCCGCCGAAGCACTCCGGGCAGTGGGAGCTGCCCGGTGGCCGCGTCGAACCCGGGGAGTCCGAGGCCTTCGCGCTCGCCCGCGAGTGCAGCGAGGAGCTCGACGTCGTCATCGAGGTCGGGCGGCGGGTCGGCGAGGACGTCGAACTGCCCGGCGGGAAGGTCCTCCGCATCTACGCCGCGAAGCTCGTTTCGCCCGGTGAGGAACCGCGGGCCGTCGAGCACCTCGCCGTGCGCTGGCTCGGGCCCGACGACCTCGACGACGTCGACTGGCTGCCCGCCGACCGCATCCTGCTCCCGGCCTTCCGGGAGCTGCTCTCCTGAGCCGGGAGCAGGACGCTCTTCAATTCGCGCCGATCATCCGCAGCGCCGCGTCGAGCCGGTGCGAACCGCGCTCGCGAGCCCGCTCCGCGCCGGCCTTGCGGACCCGGTCGAGCTCCGCGACGTCGTCGAGCAGCGTTAACGCTCGTTCACGCAGGGGGTGGAGCTCCTCGATCACCGCGTCCGCGACGGCGTCCTTCACCGCGCCGTACGACGTGAACTCCGAGGCCAGCTCCGCCGGCTCGCCACCCCGGCACGCCGCCAGGACCTCCAGCAGGTTCGCCATCCCCGGCCGGGTGTCCGGCGCGTGCACCGGGACCGTCCCGCCGTCGGTGACCGCGCGGCGGATCTTGCGACGGACCTGGTCGGGCTCGTCGAGCGCGAACACCACGCCCGCCGCGTCCCGCGCCGACTTCGACATCTTGCGCGTCGGGTCCGCGAGGTCCTTCACCCGCGCACCCGCCGGCGGGAGCACCGCCCGCGGGATGGTGAACACGTCGCCGTACGTGCCGTTGAAGCGCTTGGCGAGCGTGCGCGTCAGCTCGACGTGCTGGCGCTGGTCCTCGCCGACCGGCACCTCGTCCGCGCCCTGCAGCAGGATGTCCGCGGCCATCAGCGCCGGGTACGTCAGCAGCGACAACCGCACCCCGGCCTGGCCTTTGGACTTCTCCTTGAACTGGATCATCCGGGCGGCCTCGCCGTAGTTGCAGGTGCACTCCAGGACCCACGTCAGCGCGCCCAGCTCGCGGGCGAGGTCGGACTGGACGAACACCCGCTCTGGGTCGATGCCGGCGGCGATCAGCACCGCCAGCTGTTCGTGCGCCAGTGACCGGAGTTTCGCCGGGTTGTGCGGCGTCGTCATGCCGTGCAGGTCGGCGACGAAGTACAGGTCGTCCGCGCCGCCTTCGCGAGCCCAGCGACGCACGGCGCCGAGGTAGTTGCCGAGGTGGACGTGGCCGGACGGGGTGATGCCGGACAGCTTGCTCATGGGATTCCTTCCGAGGTGGGACCACCCCGGAGAAGGCATGAAAAAGGCCGCCCGTCCGGGGCGGCCGCTGGTGATCAGCGCAGGACTGGATCGGCCGCCGTGGGCGGCCACCAGCTGGACGTCTGCGCGTGCATACACCGAGCTTAGCCGAGACCGTCACCACTTCGCATCGTCCGGACGCGGAAGGCGGCGAGCGGAGTTACGGTCTTAGCCATGTATGTCGTCCTGCTGAACTACACGGCCCCGATCGAGGAAATCGACTACGCGCTCCCGGACCACGCCGAGTGGCTGAACAAGCAGTACGAGCACGGCCACTTCCTGGCGTCCGGGCGGCGGAACCCGCGCACCGGCGGCGTGATCATCACGCGCCCGATGTCCCGCGGGAAGCTCGACGCCATCCTGGCGTCCGACCCGTTCTGCGTGAAGCACCTGGCGCAGTACGAGGTCATCGAGTTCTCGCCGACGAAGACCGCGCCGGAGCTCCGGCTGCTCAACGAGGCCGTGCCCCACTAGAACTCAAGCGGCCAAGTCCAGCTTCGCCTTCTTCAGAGCCAATACCGGGCACTTCTTGCAGCGAGGCTTCGACCGGCAGCACTTCTTCTTGACCTTGCCGGCCTTCATCAGCTTGCGCACGACCTTTCGCGGGTCGTCGTGCTTCTTGCCCACGCGCACGCACCTTCCGGATCGGCGACCTCCACCGGGTTTCCACGTTAGGCCAGCCTAACCGCCAGGGGGGCGTGGGGCCGCTCACAATGGGGTGGCAGGTATCCTGGGTGAGGTCCGCGTGTGACCAGAGCCGGTCACGGGATGCCTGAACGGCTTGCGCGGCCACCCACCCCTTGAAGTTCAGGAGTTCTCGCGTGCCCGCAGCCAGCGCTACCGTCGAAACCGGCCGGCCGACCGGTAAGACCCGGCCCGACCTGCGCAACGTCGCGATCGTCGCCCACGTCGACCACGGCAAGACCACGCTCGTGGACGCGATGCTGCGCCAGTCCGGCGCCTTCGCCGAGCGGGCCGAGCTCGTCGACCGCGTGATGGACTCCGGTGAGCTCGAGCGGGAAAAGGGCATCACCATCCTCGCGAAGAACACCTCGATCCACCGCCAGACGCCCGAGGGCCAGGTGACGATCAACGTCATCGACACCCCCGGCCACGCCGACTTCGGCGGCGAGGTCGAGCGCGGCCTGGCCATGGTCGACGGCGTCGTCCTGCTGGTCGACGCGTCCGAGGGCCCGCTGCCGCAGACCCGGTTCGTGCTCCGCAAGACCCTCGAAGCCGGCCTGCCGGTGATCCTGCTGGTCAACAAGACCGACCGGCCGGACGCCCGGATCGCCGAGGTCGTCGAGGAGACCCACGACCTGCTGCTCGAGCTGGCCAGCGACATCGAGGACGCCGACCACGACGCGATCCTCGACCTCCCGGTCGTCTACGCCTCCGCGCGCGCCGGCAAGGCGAGCCTGGAGCAGCCCGCCGACGGTGAGATCCCCGAGAGCGAGAACCTCGACCCGCTGTTCGACACCCTGCTCCGGCACGTGCCGCCGCCGGCCGCCGACCTCGACGCGCCGCTGCAGGCGCTGGTCACCAACCTCGACGCGTCCAACTTCCTCGGCCGCATCGCGCTGATCCGCATCCACGCCGGCAAGCTGCGCAAGGGCCAGACCGTGGCCTGGATGCGCGAAGACGGCACGACGCAGAACGTCCGCATCTCCGAGCTGCTCGTCACCGAGGCGCTCACCCGCGTCCCGGCGACCGAGGCCAGCGCGGGCGAGCTCGTCGCCATCGCGGGCATCCCGGACATCACGATCGGCGACACCCTCGCCGACTCCGAGAACCCGGTGGCGCTGCCCCGGATCACCGTCGACGAGCCCGCGATCTCGATGACCATCGGCGTCAACACCTCGCCGCTGGCCGGGCGCAACGGCGGCGACAAGGTCACCGCGCGGCTGGTCAAGGCCCGCCTCGACCAGGAGCTGATCGGCAACGTCTCGATCCGCGTCCTGCCGACCGAGCGCCCCGACACCTGGGAGGTCCAGGGCCGTGGCGAGCTGGCGCTGGCCATCCTCGTCGAGCAGATGCGCCGCGAGGGCTTCGAGCTGACCGTCGGCAAGCCGCAGGTGGTCCTGCGCACGATCGACGGCAAGCTGCACGAGCCGTTCGAGCGCCTCTACATCGACTCGCCGGAAGAGCACCTCGGCGCGATCACCCAGCTCCTGGCCGCCCGCAAGGGCCGCATGGAGGACATGAGCGGCAACGGCACCGGCCGGATCAAGCTGGAGTACGTGCTCCCGTCGCGCGGCCTGATCAGCTTCCGCACCGACTTCCTCACCGAGACCCGCGGCACCGGCATCGCGAACCACGTGTTCGAGGGCTACTTCCCGTGGGCGGGCGAGATCCGCACCCGGCACAGCGGCTCGTTGGTCGCCGACCGCACCGGCCCGGTCACCGCGTACGCGATGATCCAGCTGGCCGACCGCGGCACGTTCTTCGTCGAGCCGGGCGCCGAGGTGTACGAGGGCATGGTCGTGGGCGAGAACCCGCGCTTCGAGGACCTCGACATCAACATCACCAAGGAGAAGAAGCTGACCAACATGCGTCAGTCCTCCGCCGACGTGATGGAGACGCTGGCCCGCCCGCGCAAGATGGGCCTTGAAGAGGCGCTGGAGTTCTGCTCGGTCGACGAGTGCGTCGAGGTGGCGCCGGACGTCGTCCGCGTCCGGAAGGTCACTTTGGACGTCAATACCCGCGCGAAGGAGCGTTCGCGCGCGAAGAGCCGCGACAACTCCTGATCGGCGAATAGCGAAAAAACCTCCCGGTGTTCTCCATCGGGAGGTTTTTTCGTTGCTCATCCGTCACCCTGGGTGGATAATAGGCCGACGGGACGTCACGAATTCCGCTGTTCTTCTCCTTATATCTTTATAGGGGTCGATGGCTGGTGTGCACCACCGCGTGAATCCCGCACCGTGTCCCGCGCGTGTTCGTTCCGCCGTTCCGGAACGGTCCGGGAACCCGGACGGTGCTCCGCGCGTCCTTTCCCATAGCGGCACCCCAGGGGTGCCGGACCCGGCCGATCCGGGTGTGGGAATCTCGGTTCCGGCGGCGGACTCGGTCGTGGGAGCATGGCTGACCCGATCGGGGAGAGTCTGGGGAGGAACGGGGCGTGCGGGTGAATCGCAAGGCGGTGCCGGTGCTGGCGCTCGCGACCGTGCTGGTCACCGCCTGCTCGAACACCCCGCCGCCACCGGTGGTGTCGTCGTCCGTGCCGCCCGCCTCGACCACCGGGAAGACGCCGTCGCAGATCGTCGTCGGGGTCGACGACGTGCTCGGCGGGTACAACCCGCACAACCTGGCCGACTCTTCGCAGGTCACCTCGGCGCTGTCGCAGCTGCTGCTGCCCTCTGTGTTCCGCCAGAAGGACGACGGCAGCACCCAGCTCGACAAGAACCTCATGAAGTCCGCCGAGGTGGTCTCGCAGCAGCCGTTCGTGGTCGCCTACGAGATCCGGCCGGACGCGTCCTGGTCCGACGGCGCGCCCATCGCCGCCGAGGACTTCGACTACCTGCGCACCCAGATGCGCGACCAGCCCGGCGTGATCGAGCCCGCCGGCTACCGGCAGATCACCGACCTGCAGTCCCGCGAAGGCGGCAAGCGCGTCGAGGTCACCTTCGCCAAGCCGTACCCCGGCTGGCAGACGCTGTTCTCCGACCTGCTGCCCGCCCACCTGCTCAAGGACGCCCCCGACGGCTGGCGCGGCGCGCTCGCTTCGAACTTCCCGGCCATCGCCGGCCCGTTCTCGATCAAGAGCCTCGACACCGCGCGCGGCGAAGTCATCCTCGAGCGCAACGAGCGCTACTGGGAGAAGCCCGCCGCGATCGACCGGATCGTGCTGCGCCGCTCGGACCCGCAGACGCTGCTGGCCGCGCTGCAGAGCGGCAACGACCAGTTCGCGCTGGCCAGGACCACCGGCGACCAGCTCAAGCGGCTCGGCGACCTCGGCCCGGCCGTCAAGCTGCACACCGTGGCCCGGCCGCTGGTGGCCGACGTGCTGCTGCGCCCGGTCAGCGCCACCCTGCAGGATGCCCAGGTACGGGCCGGGATCGCCGCGCTGATCGACCGGACCAAGCTGATCACCGAGGGCGTCAACGGCGGCCCGTCGTCGCAGCTGCACGCCGACGCGCAGGTGACGGCGCCGTCGGTGAAGGGCTACGCGGCGACCATCCCGCCCGGCCCGCCCACCGCGCCCGACGTCGCGAAGGCCGAGCAGTCGCTGAAGGCGGCGGGCTACGCCAAGACCGCGGGCACCTGGCGCAAGAACGGCAAAGCGCTTTCGCTGGTCATCGCCTCGCCGGGCACCCAGGAGCCGTACGCGACGATCGCCAAGGAGCTCACCGGCCAGCTGGCCGCGCAGGGCGTCGAGGTCAACGCGATCACGCCGCAGCCGCGCGACCTGTTCAGCGGCCTGCTCGCGATGCCCGTCGTCTCCGGGGTCCAGCAGCCGACCGGCGACTCGGCGGGCAACGTCGGCGTCGACATCGCGGTCGTGCCGCAGGCGGTGGGCGGCGACACGGCGTCGGTGCTCGCCTCGACCTTCGGCTGCCGCCCCGAGCAGACCGCCGCCGGCGCCGACCGGACGAAACCCGTCGTTCCGGGCAATTCCGCCGGGTTCTGCGATCCGGCGCTGCAGCCGTCGATCGACGCGGCGCTGTCCGGTTCGACGCCGATCGCCGAGGCGCTGACCACCCTCGAGCCTGAACTTTGGCGCCAGAACGTGGTGATTCCGCTGTTCCAATCGGCTGACACCCTGGCGATCGGTTCGGGCATCTCGGGCGTAACCCCCGGTCCACCGATGGTGGGCCCGTTCGGGTCCGCCGTGAACTGGACTCGCGGCCCGAAGTAATCGCTCGGCTACGCATTCAGTACTACCGGGTGATCTTGACGCACGCCTTCGAGTGGGACCCGATGAATCCGTGAGGTAACCGTCGTATTTCTGGATGTCGGCTGGAAGTCACCCTTTGGTCACGATCGACCCTGAACTGGTGACTGTCGGTGCTTTTCCTTTCTAGCGTGCTCCCGCAGTGCGCCAGTTGAGTGTCGCTTGGCGTGTCGTAGGCTCCGGCACCAAACCGGAGCGGTGTGGGTCCTTGTCACAATTCAAGGACTCAGTGCTAGGAGGGCACACTTCATGAGGAGAACCAAAGCAGTCTCCGCCTTGTCGCTCGTCGCAGGCGCCTCGCTGCTGCTGAGCGCCTGCAGCGGTGGCGACTCGGGCTCGGGCAGCACCGACCAGAACGGGTCGTCGACCGACGTCAAGTCGATGGCGGTCGGCAAGGCCGAGCAGGGTGACACGTTCAAGCTCGCGGACGTCAAGGGCTGGGACGGCACGGTCACGGTCGGGATCGACGACGGGTACTCCGGGTACAACAACAACACCCCGGACACCAACAGCTCGTACAACACCTACATCTTGACCGCCGTCCTCGAAGACTCCTTCGTCCTCGACGGCAACAACAAGATCCTGCTCAACAAGGACATGTTCGACTCGGTCGACGTGACCTCCAAGGACCCGCAGGTCGTCACCTACAAGATCCGGCCGAACCTCAAGTGGTCGGACAACGAGGCCTTCGACTGCAAGGACCTGTACCTGAACTGGCTGTCGCAGAGCGGCCAGGCGAAGGGCACGGACGGCAAGAACCCGTTCAACGCCGCTTCGACCACGGGTTACGACAAGATCAAGACCGCCACCTGCAAGGACAACCTGACCTTCGAGACGGACTACAGCGAGCCGTACCTCGACTACAAGGGCCTGTTCTCCGGCGTCTCGATCCTGCCGGCGCACATCCTCGAGAAGCAGACGAACATCCCGGACATCACCAAGCTGGCGCCGACCGGCGACCCGGCCCTGCTGTCCAAGGCCGGCGACTTCTGGACGAACAAGTGGAAGGGCTTCGACAAGGCCCTCATGCCGGCTTCCGGGCCGTACATGATCGACTCGTTCGACGCCAACCAGAAGTCCGTCACGCTGGTGAAGAACCCGAACTGGGCGGGCGGCAAGGGCGGCCCGGCCAAGATCGTGGTCCGCGCCATGGAAGACACCAAGGCCATGGCGACCGCGCTGCAGAACGGTGAGATCGACGTCGCGGCGTCGACCCAGCCGGACGCCACCGCGGCCAACACGATGAAGGGCCTCTCGGCCCAGGGCGTGACCTACGGTTCGGCCCCGCAGCTGACCTACGAGCACCTTGACCTGCAGTTCAACCGCATGTTCAAGGACGACGCGCTCCGCAAGGCGTTCTTCGAGGTCGTCGACCGCAAGGCGATCACCGACAAGCTGCTCAAGGAAGTCCAGGCCGACGCGGCCCCGCTGAACTCGATCGTGTTCTTCCAGGGTGAAGAGGGCTACACCGACCTGTACGGCAGCAAGGCCGGCCTGGGTGCCGAGGCGGCGGCGAAGACGCTGACCGACGCGGGCTGGGCGAAGGGTGCCGACGGCATCTTCGCCAAGGGTGGCCAGCGGGCTTCGTTCAAGATCACGCACAACCAGAACGCCCGCCGCAGCCAGACCGTCGAGATCATCATCTCGCAGGCCAAGGCGGCCGGTATCGAGGTCAAGGACGAGACCGACGCCAACTTCCTCAAGGGTGGCCGCGTTTCGACCGGTGACTACGACATCGCGCTGTTCGGCTGGTCGTCGGCGCCGTTCAAGTCGCAGTCGCGCTCGATCTACGTCTGCCCGAACAACGGTGGCGACCAGAACTACCAGAACCTGTGCGACCCGAAGATCGACTCGGCCTTCACCGAGGCCGTGAAGGCGACGGACGAGCAGGTCAAGCTCCAGAGCTACCAGGCCGCCGACAAGGCCATCGCGGACAAGTACGCGACGCTCCCGCTGTTCCAGACGCCGAGCATGTGGGCGTTCAAGGGCATCGACCGCGTGTACATGCAGTCCTACAACGGTGTCCTGTGGAACGCCGGCGAGTGGGAGCAGAAGAAGTAGGGCTCGTCCCGACTCTTCTTTCCCCTCGTTCCAGATGACCTGGGAGGTACCGGGGTCCGGCCACGAGCCGGGCCCCGGTACCCACCGGAAGTAGCTGTTGACCGTAGGGTTACCCCCACTACGGTAGACAACCGGGTAGCGGTCCAGCGCACTTCTGACGACCAGGCCCGGATGAGGAGCAGTTCGTTGAACCTGGTGATCTACATCCTTCGCCGTCTGGCGATATCGATTCCCGTCCTGCTGGTCGGGACCTTTTTGTCGTTCGTGATGGTCGCCGCCACCGGTGACCCGCTCGGCGAGCTCCGCAACAACCCGCAGCTGAGCAAGGACGCGATCGACGCGCTCTCCCACAAGCTGGGCCTGGACCAGGGTGTCGTGCCGCGGTACTTCAGCTGGCTCGGGGACTTCCTCCAGGGCGACTGGGGCACGTCCATCGCGCAGGGCAACGCGCTGCAGCCGGTCGCGCCGAAGGTGATGGCGGCGTTCGGCGTCACGTTCAAGCTGGTCGTCGGAGCCGAGATCCTCGCGCTGATCATCGGCATCATCGTCGGCGTCCTCGCCGCGGTGAAGCAGTACTCGATCGTCGACTACCTGGCCACCACGCTGGCCTTCCTGCTGTTCTCGATGCCGATCTTCTGCATCGCGATCGTGCTGAAGAACTACGCGATCGAGATCAACGGCTGGGTCCGCGACCTCGGCCTGCAGGACGTCCTCGGCAATCCGTGGCTACGCACGACCAGCCCCGAGCAGCTGAGGACGGACGGCGTCGGGGACTTCATAACGAGCACCATCGGCGCCTACCTGCTCCCGACGCTGTCGATCATGGCGATCAGCTTCGCCGCGTACAGCCGGTTCCAGCGGGCCTCGATGCTCGAGGTGATGGGCTCGGACTACGTGCGCACCGCGCGCGCCAAGGGTCTCGCGAACGGCCGGGTCATCTTCCGGCACGCGTTCCGCAACGCCCTGATCCCCGTGACCACGCTGTTCTCGGTGAACTTCGGCTCGGTCCTCGCCGGCGCGATCATCACCGAGACGGTGTTCAACTGGCACGGTATGGGCACATTGCTGGTGGAAGCCGTCAACAAGAACGACACTCAGGTGATGATGGGCTGGCTCGTGGTCATCGCCACCAGCGTGATCATCGCCAACCTGATCGCCGACCTGGTGTACGGCATCCTGGACCCGAGGATTCGCGTTGGCTGACTTGAACTCCCTCCTCGCGAGCGAAACCGCGACCAAGGACGGCACGCTCCCGCCGGAGGCACTGCCCGAACCCCGGAGCCAGGGCAAGCTGGTGCTCCGGAAGTTCCTGCACCACAAGCTGGCCATGGCGTCGACCGCGGTGCTGGTGCTGATCGTGCTGCTCAGCATCATCCTGCCGCTGTTCTGGAAGCACAGCTACGAGGACAGCTCCTTCCCGTCCTTCGCCAAGCCGAGCGGCGACTTCCCGCTGGGCACCACGCAGGTCGGCAAGGACATGGTGTCGCAGATCCTGCGCGGCACCCAGTTCTCGCTGCTCATCGCGCTCACGGTGTCGATCCTGTCGACCGTGGTCGGCGTCGTGCTGGGTGCGCTGGCGGGCTACCTGCGGAGCTTCACCGACTCGGCGGTCTCGCGGGTGACGGACCTGTTCCTGATCATCCCGCAGATCGCCGCGGCGGCGATCCTGGCGAAGGTGTTCGGGAGCGGCTCCTGGTACATCGTCGCGCTGGTGCTGGCGGCGTTCGGCTGGATGCAGATCGCCCGGATCACCCGCGCCGAAGCGATGTCGCTGTCCCAGCGCGAGTTCGTCGACGCGGCGCGCGCTTCGGGTGCCGGCACGTTCCGGATCATCTTCAAGCACCTGGTGCCGAACATGGTCGGCAGCATCACGGTCAACGCGACCCTCGCGGTCGCGCAGGCCGTGCTGGCGGAAGCCGCGCTGTCGTTCATCGGCCTCGGTGTCCAGCTGCCCGACACCTCGCTGGGCCGCGTCATCCTGGAGAACTACGCCCAGCTGCAGACGCGGCCGGCGCTGTTCTTCGGGCCGTTCATCGTGCTCGTGCTGATTTCACTGACGATCAACTTCATCGGTGACGGTCTTCGCGACGCCTTCGACCCGCGGCAGCGGAGAATGAAGGCCTGAACGCCGACGCGGGGGTGACCGGTTCCGGTCGCCCCCGCGTCCGTTTTCGCGCGACGATCGCCGGACCTGGGGGTTTCGGATGAATCTCGTGCTCTACGTGCTCCGCAGGCTGGCCATCTCCGTCCCGGTCCTGCTGGTCGGCACCTTCCTCTGCTTCGTCATGGTGGCCAACACCGGCGACCCGCTCGGCGAACTGCGCAGCAAGCCGGGGATCAACCTCCAGGCGATCGCCGACACCGAGCACAAGCTCGGCCTCGACCAGGGCGTCGTCGCGCGGTACTTCACCTGGCTCGGCCACTTCCTCACCGGCGACTGGGGCATCTCCATCGCCCAGGGCAACGCGCTCCAGCCGGTGGCGCCCAAGGTGATGGCGGCCTTCAGGGTGACGCTCGAGCTGGTCCTGGCGGCGTCGATCCTGGCCTTGGTCTTCGGCGTGCTGGTCGGGGTGCTCGCGGCCGTCAAGCAGTACTCGATCTGGGACTACCTGGCGACGACGCTGGCGTTCCTGATGTTCTCGATGCCGATCTTCTGCATCGCCATCGTCCTCAAGGGGTACGCGATCCGCCTGAACGGCTGGGTGCGGGACCTGGGCCTGTCCGACGTCCTGGGTGACCCGTGGCTGCGCACGACGAGCCCGGAGAGCCTCACGGCGACCGGAGTGGGCGACGCGCTCGCGAAGTACGTCGGCGCGTTCCTGCTGCCGACGCTGTCGATCATGGCCATCACGTTCGCCGCGTACAGCCGCTTCCAGCGGGCGTCGATGCTGGAGGTCCTGGGCGCGGACTACGTCCGCACAGCGCGGGCGAAGGGCGTCTCGAACAGCCGCGTGATCTGGCGCCACGCGTTCCGCAACGCGCTGATCCCGGTGATGACGCTGTTCTCGGTCAACTTCGGCGCCACGGTGACGGGCGCGATCATCACGGAGACGTCTTCAACTGGCACGGCATGGGCACGCTCCTGGTGGAGGCGGTCAACAAGAACGACCCACAGGTGCTGATGGGCTGGCTGGTGGTGATCGCGGCGAGCGTGGTGATCGCGAACCTGGTCGCGGACCTGATGTACGGCATCCTGGACCCCCGCATCCGCGTCGGTTGACGCCCGGCCTCCGGAACGCCGAAGGGCCCCACCCGAACAACCGGGTGGGGCCCTTCGGCTTCAGTGCCTCAGTCGGCCACGGGGGCCAGCTTCCCGGCCTCCCAGGCCGCGCGGCGCTCGGCCTGCAGCACCGGGTCCGCCACCGGCGCCGCCGACAGGAGCCGGCGCGTGTAGTCCTGCTGGGGCGAGTGCAGCACCTGGTCGCGCGTGCCGACCTCGACGAGCTTGCCGTGCTGCATCACCGCGACGCGGTCGGCCAGCAGGTCGACCACCGCCAGGTCGTGGCTGATGAACAGGCACGCGAACTGCAGCGACTGCTGCAGGTCCAGGAACAGGTCCAGCACGCGAGCCTGCACCGACACGTCCAGCGCCGACGTCGGCTCGTCCGCGATCAGCAGCGCCGGGTCGAGGGACAGCGCACGCGCGATCGCCACGCGCTGGCGCTGGCCGCCGGACAGCTCGTGCGGGTAGCGGTTCATGTAGTGCCCGCCCAGCTCGACCTTGTCGAGCAGCGAGCGCACGCGGGCCGACAGCTCCTTGCCGGACAGCACCTTGTGCAGCACCATCGGCTCGGCGATCGACTCGCCGATCGTCATCTTCGGGTCCAGCGTCGACGCCGGGTCCTGGAACACGATCGAGAAGTACCGGCGAAGCGGGCGAAGCTCCTTCGCCGACATCTTCGTGATGTCCTTGCCCGCGATCGAGACCGTGCCCGACGTCGGGTCGAGCAGGCGGATGGCGCAGCGGCCGACCGTCGTCTTGCCCGAGCCGGACTCGCCCACCAGGCCGACGATCTCGCCCTTGGCGATGGTCAGCGAGACGTCGTCGACCGCGCGGTTCTTGCCCTGACCGCGGCGGCCCGGGTACTCGAGCACCAGGTTCTTGATCTCGAGGGCCGGTGCGGCCTCCTCGATCACGGCCTCGAGCTCCTCGTCGGCCAGCCGGATCTCCTCGGCGATCTTGGCCGCCTCGGTGCTGTCGGAGGCGATCCCGGCGTCGTCGAGCAGGCGACGGCCTTCGGGACGCTGGCCGAGCACCGGCACCGCGGCGAGCAGCCGCCGGGTGTAGTCCTCCTTCGGCGACGCGAACAGCTCGCGCACCGGCGCCTCTTCGACGATCTCGCCCTGGTACATCACGATGACGCGGTCGGCCATGTCGGCGACGACGCCCATGTCGTGGGTGATCAGCACGATCGCGGTGTCGAGGGTGTCGCGCAGCTTGCGCAGCAGGCCCAGGATCTCGGCCTGGACGGTGACGTCGAGGGCGGTGGTCGGCTCGTCGGCGATGATGACCTTCGGGTCGCACGCGATCGCCATGGCGATGACGACGCGCTGGCGCAGACCGCCGGAGAGCTGGTGCGGGTACTGCTTGAACCGCAGCGGCGGGTTCGGGATGCCGACCATGTCCAGCAGTTCGACGGCGCGCTTGTCCGCGGCGGCCTTCGAGATGTCCAGGTGCGAGCGCAGGGCCTCGCGCAGCTGCCAGCCGACCGTGTAGACCGGGTTCAGCGCGGTCATCGGCTCCTGGAAGATCATCGCGACCTGGTTGCCGCGGATCTTCTGCATGTCCTTCTCTTTGAGATCCGCCAGGTTGCGCTCGCCGAGGCGCAGCTCGCCGGCGATCTTGCTGGTCTTGGGCAGCAGGCCCAGCACCGACATCGACGTGACGGACTTGCCGGATCCCGATTCCCCGACCACGGCGACGATCTCGCCGGGCTTGACGTCGAAGCCGATGCCCTTGACCGCGTCGACGACGCCGTCTTCGGTCCGGAACGACACGCTGAGATCGGAGATCGACAGAACGGATCCGGACACGCCGGCGACGTCCGCCGAAGTTGCTTCAGTGCTCACCAAGATGCCCTTCGTGGGGGTACAGACGATCGCGACGCGGCGGTCGCGACTCGCGCGAGGATAACCGAGGGTGTCCCCGACTAAGGTCGGAGCACGGGAATTACGCTCAACCCGTGATCTCCCCGGTACCGCGCAGGCTGCTGCTCGTCCACGCCCATCCCGACGACGAGAGCATCACCACCGGCGCCACGATCGCACGATACGCCGCCGAAGGCGCCGAGGTGACCGTGGTGACCTGCACGCTCGGTGAGGAAGGTGAGGTCATGGCCGGCCTCGGCGAGCTGGCCGGGCTGGGCGCGTGGGCCGCCGACCAGCTGGGCGGCTACCGCGTCGCCGAGCTGCAGCGCGCGTGCGCCGCGCTGGGGGTGTCACGACATCGTTATCTGGGCGGGATCGGCCGGTGGCGCGATTCGGGCATGGCGGGCACGCCGTCGGCGTCGCACCCGCGGGCCTTCACCGGCGGCAGCGCCGAGGAGCAGGCCGCGCAGCTGACCGAGATCCTCGACGAGGTGCGGCCCCAGGTCGTCGTCACCTACGACGCCTTCGGCGGCTACGGCCACCCCGACCACATCCGCGCCCACGAAATCACGATGGCCGCGGCGCCGCGCGCGGAGTCGGTGGCGCGGGTGTTCCACACGGTGACGTCGCGTGACGCCGTCCGCGCCGGGCTGGCCGCGCTGCGTTCCCTGGGCGACACGGTGTTCGCCGTGCCGCCGGACGACGAGCTGCCCACGACGCCGGACGAGGAGATCACGACGTCGCTCGACGTCGCCGCGTACGTCCCGGCGAAGCTGGCGGCGCTGCGCGCGCACGCGACGCAGCTGGCCGTGGTCGACGGCGCCGTCCCGTACTTCGCGCTGACGAACGAGATCGCCCAGCCGATCCCGGCGCACGACTCCTTCGTCTTGGCGCACGGGCCGGCCGAGGGCGCCGCGGACGACCTGTTCGGCGGGCTGTGACCGTGCCGGAGCCCCTGACCTGGGACCAGCGGCTGCTGCTGGCGCTGCTCGTCCTCGACACGGTGTTGCTGGCCGTGCTGGAGCTGTTCTTCCTGCCGCTGCGGATCGGCGTCGTGCCGCTGCCGGTGACGGTCGTCGTCGGCGCCGTGACCACGCCGTGGCTGGTGTCGACGACGGCGAAGCTGGTGCGGCCCGGGCTTTCGTGGGTACCCCTGGCGGTGTGGGTGGTCGTCGTGTTCGGGCTCGGCCTGCTGGGCCCGGGCGGCGACCTGGTGCTGATCCAGGATTGGCGGGCGTTGGTGCTGCTCGGCGCGAGCGCGCTGCCGGGCGCGCTGGTGCTCGGCGGCGGGCTGGGCCAGGCGGCGGGAAGGAAACCGGGACGTGGCTGAGGCGATCTCCGACAAGCAGGTCGTGGCGGTGCTGCGGCCGTTCGTGCGGGCGTGCGGGCCGATGCTCGACGCGCTGCGCGAGTCCGACCCGTTCGGCCTGCAGGCGCGCGCGGGCGACGACCTGGCCGAGGTCGAGTCCGGCCTGAAGGCGAAGCTGATCCACGGCGTCACGTCGGTGAAGGTGCCGGGCACGGCGGCGTGGGCGCGGATGACGGGCTACGACCGGTCGAGCTGGTGGATGAACCGGGTGGGGCGCTTCACGGCGCTGCTGACGTCGATCCCGGGCCTGGGCGGCGCACTGGCCGACCGGCTCCCGGTGCAGGACACGCTGGGGGCGGCGTCGCAGGGACTGCTGTTGTGCGCGATCGCGGGCGAATACGGCGTGACGGACGTCGGCACGAGGGTCCGGCTCATCGCGTGGGTCCTGTTCGAGCGCGACATCGACGCGGACCTGGCGGCGGGCAAGCACCCGGAGCACGACGAAGCGGCGGAGGCGGACGAAGCAGCGCGCCTGACCGAGGATTTGACGGCATCGGAGAAGAAGCACGGCAAGGCGACGATCAAGGCCGCGGGCCGGACGCTGTGGCGGCTCGGCCGGGGGTTGCTCGGGATCACGGAGGAGCTGGAGAAGCGGCCGCGCGGGAACCTGTTCCACCGGGCGCTGGGCATGCTCCCGGTCGTGGGCGCGGCGGGTGACTACCTCGGCGAGCGGTCGGGGTTGCGGGAGGTCTGGAAGCGGGCGCACGTCTGGCTGACCGAGAACCGCTGATACCGCCTGCATCACCGCGGTCCGGTGTTGCGGCGGGTGCCGTCGAGGGGCGTGCGGCGAGCCGTGAGAACGGCTTGCCCGGTCGGGCCGCGGCCGCGCGGGAATTTCCTGCACCGGGCGATCTGCATGCTCCCGGTCGTGGGCGCGGCGGGCGACTACCTCGGCGAGCGGTCGGGGCTGCGGGAGGTCTGGAAGCGGGCGCACGTCTGGCTGACCGAGCACCGCACGTGATCTTCCCGCGCGGTGCCCGGCCCAAACCTCAGTTCCAGAACTGGAAGACGCTGAACCCGATCTGCGCACCGTCCACATAGCCGCCGAAGGCGCCGAAGATCGAGTACGACGCGTCCCACAACGCCGCGTTCGCGGGGCGGAAGAACCACAGGATCGCGAACAGGATGATCGGGGCCCACGGGCGGACCTTGGCGCCGATCTCGCGCGCCTGCGGGGGCAGGTACGGCTCGATCGCGCCCCAGCCGTCGAGGCCCGGGATCGGGAGGATGTTCAACAGGAACGTCACGATCTGCAGCAGCGCCAGGTACGACATCGCAATCACCAGGCCGCCCGCCATCGGGACCAGCGACACCACCAGCGCCAGCGCCGCGCCGACCGCGAGGTTGCTCAGCGGCCCGGCCAGCGACACCCACGACGACGTCGCGCGGTTGCGCAGCGCGCCCCGGTTGATCCAGACCGCGCCGCCCGGGAGGGGGATGCCGCCGATGATCAGGAAGATCAACGGCAGGATGATCGACAGGACGGGGTCGGTGTACTTCCGCACGTCCAGCGTGAGGTAACCCTTGTGGGCGACGCTGTAGTCACCGCCGCGGTAGGCGACCATCGCGTGGCCGAACTCGTGCAGCGACAGCGACGCCACCCAGCCGGCGGCGACGAAGATCACGACGCCGGCGATGAGCAGCGGGTCGCGGTCGCGGACGAAAACGGTGTTGATGTCACCGAACGCGGCCATCGCGCCGCCGGCAACGGTGAGCGCGAGGATGCCGAGGAAGACCGGGCTGGGGCGCACTGCTGACTTCTGCACGCTTCCAGTCTTCCGTATGCCCGGTGTGAAGTTACCGGCGTGTCCCCTTGCGCGATCGGGCCCGAACGTCCCCCGAACTCGCTACTCCGCTTGACCTGACCGCACTACACGGGTGTAATCACAGTGATGTCATTCGCCGCCTAGAGGGGACGGCGGGTGTCGTTTCACCACCGCCAGCCTGGGGAGTGCTAGGGAGCGAGGAGGCGGACGTGCGGTTGGAAGCCGATGGGAAGGAATGGGGGCACGTCATGAGTTGGGGCGAGATCCCGGAGCAGGCTCTGGGAGATCTCACCGAGCTCATCGATGCCACCGAAGAAGAGCAGGATTGGCAGGAACGCGCTCTGTGCGCGCAGACGGACCCGGAGGCGTTCTTCCCCGAGAAGGGCGGTTCCACCCGCGAAGCCAAGCGGATCTGCCTGGGCTGCGAGGTCAAGGACGAGTGCCTTGAGTACGCGCTGGCCCACGACGAGCGCTTCGGCATCTGGGGCGGTCTGTCCGAGCGGGAGCGTCGCAAGCTCAAGAAACGGGCCATCTAGAGGGGGAGTCACCGGTGATGCGTGGCGTCACCGGTGATTCCACGAGGTGAACACGGCGTGGGTTCACCACCGGGTGACGGACCGGGGCCGTAGGGTGGCCGCACCGACTCCCCGTCTGAACCGGAGTGTTCGTTGCCCCGCACCGCCGCGCCGCCCGTCCTGCGCACCGCGCCCGTTCTGGCCATTGTGGTCTGTCACAACGGCGAAAACTGGCTACCGCTGGCGCTTTCTTCGTTGCGCCGCAGCACTGTCCGGCCGCGGCACGTGCTCGCCGTCGACACCGGATCCACCGACGCCACCCCGCGGCTGCTCGCCGAAGCGGCCGCCGATCCCGGCCCGGATTCTTCGCCCGTGCTCTCCGGGGTCATCACACTTTCGAGCGATTCCGGCTTCGCCGCCGCGGTCGCCGAAGCCGTCGCGCACGCCACCGAGCGCTGGGGCGATCCCGGCTCGTGGCTGTGGCTGCTCCACGACGACTGCGCCCCCGAGCCCGACTGCCTCGACGAACTCCTGCGCGTCGCCACCAAAAACCCGTCGGCGACCGTGCTCGGCTCGCTCGGCCTCGACTGGACCGACCCGCGGCTGATCGTCGAAGCCGGTCTGTCCACCGACGCTTCCGGCCACCGTCAGCAGATCGCCGCCCTCGGCGAGGAACCCGCCGAGGTGCTCGCCGTGCCCAGCGCCGGCTCGCTCGTACGCCGCGACGCCTGGGACGACCTCGGCGGCTTCGACCCCGAATTCCCGTTGCTGCGCGAGGATCTCGACTTCGGCTGGCGCGCGAACGCCGCCGGCGGGCTCGTCCTCTCCGTGCCGACCGCGCGGGTGCGGCACGCGCGCGCCGTCACCACCGGGCAGCGCGCGGCCGACGCCGTCGCCACCCCGCTCGCGGCCGCGAACCGCGCCCACGGGCTGCGCGTGTTCCTCGTGAACTGCTCGCCGTTTTCCTTCTGGCTGGGCATGATCCGGCTCCCGCTGCTGTCGTTGCTGCGCGCGCTCGCCTTCGTCCTGCTGCGCCGCACCGGCGAAGCCCGCGCCGAATTCGCCGCGGCGACGTACCTCCTCAGTGGACGCGGCGGATTGCGCGCCGCCCGGGCCCGGCGACGGCGGAATCCGCGGCCGGGCACGGTTCGCGGGCTCTTCACCGGACGCGGGACGCGCCTGCGCAACGCCGTGCGCGCGGGCGTCGTCGGCCTGGTGCGCCGGGGCGTCGAGGAAGACGTCGCGCTCGGCCGTGTGCCCGAGACCGTCGAAACCGAATCCGCGTGGGTGACGCCGGAGGCGCTCGACGCGCGCGAGACCCGGCCGGTCGGGCCGGACGCGTTGCCGGCGGGTGCGCTGCGCGGGGTCAGCTCGCGCGGGTCCGGGCTGCGCAAGCCCGGCACGCTCGTCGCCGTCGCGCTGCCGGAAACCGTGGCGCCCGAAGCGGTCGCCGAAACCGAGGAGCCCGCGGAAGAACCGGAGCTCGTCTTCGTCGAGGTGAACCGCCGGCGCGTGCTCGCGGCGACGATCTTCGCGCCGCCGGTCGTGCTGCTCGTCGTGATGACCGCGCTCGGGCTGGTCGTCAACCGGGCCCGGCTGGGCCTCGACCTCTTCGGCGGCAAGCTGCTCCCGGTCGGGGGACTGGGCGAACTCTGGTCGTCGTACCTGACGCCGTGGCACGCGATCGCCGGCGGCACCGGCGCACCCGCGTCGGCGACGCTCCCGGTGCTCGGCACGCTCGGCGCGGTGTTCGCGCCGATCGGCGGCCCGGCCGCCCTGGTGGCGATCCTCCTCATCGGCGACATCCCGCTGGCCGCGCTGAGCGCGTACGCGGCGACGCGACGGCTGCGCGTGCGCCGCTGGGTCCGCGCGGTCGTCGCCGCGACTTACGCGTTGCTGCCCGCCGCGACCGCCGGCGTGGCGCAGGGCCGGCTCGACGTCGTCGTGGTGCACCTCGCGCTGCCGCTGGTGGCCGCCGGCATCGCCGGGCTGCTGGTCCGCGCGGACACGCGGTGGCTGCACGTGTCGGCGCTTTCGGCGTTCGGGGTGGCGCTGCTCGGCGCGTTCTCCCCGCTGGCACACGGGCTCGCGCTCGCCGGGCTGCTGATCGGGTTCGTGGTGCTGCCGGCGCCGACCGGGCTCGCGCGGCGCATCGCGTCGGTCGGCATCGTCGTGCTGCTGCCGCTGGCGCTGCTGCTGCCGTGGCCGACGGTCCTGCTGCGGCACCCGGAGCTGCTGGTGCAAGGGCTCGGTGGCGCGGCCGCGACGGTGTCCGGCACCGACCTCGCCGGCCTCGACCCCGGTGGCCCGGGCGCGTGGCCGATCGGCGTCGCGGTGATCGCGGCGGCGCTGATCGCGATCGTCGTCCGCCCGACGAAGCTCGCTGCTGGCGGGCTCGCCCTGGCGGCGCTCGGCGCGGGCGGCCTGGTCCTGGTGCGGCTGGTGACGGCGACGCCGATGCAGGGCGGCGCCGCGGCGCACGGCTACGCGGGCGTGCCGCTGCTGATCGTCGGCGCCGGGCTGCTGTGGGTCGTGCTCGGTTCGTGGCAGCGCGGCGGCTCGGCCGGGGTGCCGTCGCCGTGGCTGCCGAAGGTGTTCGCGGTCGCCGGGGTCGTGGTGTTCCTCGCGCTGGCGGCGGGCGCGGTGGCCGTCGGCGGGCAGGGACCGCTTCGCGCCGGCGATCGGCCTTCGCTCGCGCCGGAGGTTTCGGCCGAGCTCGCGGCTTCCGGCCGGTCGATCCTCGACCTGGAGACCGACGCCACCCGCCAGATCGGCGGCCGCCTGCCCCACTACGGCGACGACGAACTGGCGCCGACCCCCGGCACCCCGGCGCGGCTGGCGACGTGGCGCCGCGACCTCGGCCAGGGCGACGCGGCGGCGGTCCAGCGGACGTTCGCCGCCGCGGCGGCCGCGGGGGTGCAGTTCGTGGTCCTCCCGGCGGGCGTCGACCCGCAGGCGTACCCACCGCTGGCGAAGGACCTGGTCTCGGTGGCCGCGCCGACGTCCGACGGCCGGGGCGTGCTGCGCGTGCTCCCGCCGGCCGGCCAGGTGATCTTGATCTCGCCGGAGCAGGCCAAGGCGGCGGTCACGGGCGGCGGCGCGCCCGGGAACGCGCCAGGCGTGGCGCCGGTCCAGGCGGGGTTGCCGGACGTGCGGGTCCGGGTGTCCGACGGCCCGACCGGGCGGCTGCTGGTGCTCGCGGCGGAGCAGGAGGCGGGCTGGAAGGCTTCGGTGGCGGGTAAGAGCGTGCCGATCGTGCCGGCGTGGGGGCACCAGGTGGCGGTGTCCGTGCCGCCGGCGTCGTCCGAGGTGACGGTCGAGTTCCCGGGTACCGAGCGGAATCTGCTGTTGCTGGCTCAACTCGCGGCGGTGCTGTTCACGCTGCTGACGGCGGTTCCGGCTCGGCGGCGCTCCGAAACTGTCGGTGGTGCCCGGTAACGTGAAAACCGGGGGTCCCTCCACGCGCGCGGGTTGTGGGCTTGTAAGGGTTGTGGGCTTGTAGCCGGAGGAGCGCCCGTGCGGCTGGGCGGGTCCGACCTCCCCCGCCCCTCCGGTGGGATTCTCAGTTGGCGGTCGGCCTGCGTTGCCGGCTGCCGGTTCGCAGCGAGCACTCAGCAGAGCCTGGCGCTACTCGCCTTCGATGACGTCCGGTTCCACGCCCAGGTACCCCGCCACCTGCTCCACCAGCACGTCGTGCACCAGGTCCGCCAGCTCCGACGGGTCCTTCGCGCGCGCCTCGAGCGGGCGCCGGTACAGCACGATCCGGGCTCGCGTCGGCAGCCCCGTCCGGTCGACCCCGGCCGGGACCAGGCGTGACAGCGGTACCGCGCCGTCGTGCAGCACGCCGTCCGATGGCGCACGGCCGTTCTCGCGGACCTCGGGCACGTCGTCGACCGCCACGTCCAGCTTCGTCAGCTCGTGGCGCCAGCGGGCTTCGATCGGTTCCAGCGCGTCGAGCACCAGCGCGTCGAACCGCTCCGCGCGGCTCGCGGCGGCGGGCAGGGTCGCCGGGTACAGCGTCCCGCGCAGGCCCCGGCCGTGCCGGTCCCGTCGCGAACGCCGCCGCTGTCGGTAGTCACGAGCCGTCGCCACCCCGGAAGTCTATGCGGTCGGCGCGTCTCAGCGCGTGTCGCTCCTACTAGCTTGCGGCGACGCGCTATCGTTTCGGATCGTGCGGAACGTACGGAAGTGTTCGCGTACCGGCTGCCTCGAGCCGGCTGTGGCCACGCTGACGTATGCCTACAGCGACTCCACCGCCGTCGTCGGCCCCCTGGCCACCGCTTCCGAGCCGCACTCCTACGACCTCTGCGAAGCCCACGCGCTCCGGCTGACCGTCCCCAAGGGCTGGGAAGTCGTCCGGCACGAAGGCGCCTTCGCGGCACCGGACCCGTCGGCCGACGAGCTGACGGCGCTGGCCGAGGCCGTGCGCGAGGCCGGCCGCCCCGGCAAACCGGCCCCCGCGCCCGAGCCGGAGGGCCCGTCCGGGCGCCGCGGCCACCTGCGGGTCCTCCCCGGTCGCGCCTGAACGCGTAACCCACCCACCCCGCCGGTAGGCTTTCCGCGCGGCGCAGCGGGCGCCGGGACGACTATTCGCGGGGAGACGGCGTGCCAGACCTTTCGGGCATCGTGAAGGCCTACGACATTCGCGGCGTGGTCGGCGAGCAGCTCGACGCGGACCTCGTCCGCGACTTCGGCGCCGCGTTCGCCCTGCTCATCAAGCCGGAAGCGCCGGCGGTGGTGATCGGGCACGACATGCGGGACTCGTCGCCGGGCTTGGCGGCGGCCTTCGCCGAGGGCGTCACCTCGCAGGGCCTCGACGTCGTGAGCATCGGGCTGGCCAGCACCGACCAGCTGTACTTCGCCTCCGGTTCGCTGAACCTGCCGGGCGCGATGTTCACCGCGAGCCACAACCCGGCCAAGTACAACGGCATCAAGATGTGCCGCGCGGGCGCGTCGCCGGTCGGCCAGGACACCGGGCTCGCCGAGATCCGCGACACCGTCGAGCAGGGCGTGCCCGGCTTCGAGGGCCAGCGCGGCACCGTGAGCGAGCGGGACGTCCTCGCCGACTACGCCGCCTACCTGCGCAACCTCGTCGACCTGTCGGGCAGCCGGCCGCTGAAGATCGTCGTCGACGCCGGCAACGGCATGGGCGGGCACACCGTCCCGACCGTCTTCGACGGCCTGCCGATCGAGGTCGTGCCGATGTACTTCGAGCTCGACGGCAGCTTCCCGAACCACGAGGCCAACCCGCTCGACCCGGCGAACATCGTCGACCTGCAGGCGAAGGTGCGCGAGGTCGGCGCGGACGCCGGTGTCGCCTTCGACGGCGACGCGGACCGCTGCTTCATCGTCGACGAGCGCGGCGAGCCGGTTTCGCCGAGCGCGATCACCGCGCTGGTCGCCGTCCGCGAGCTGGCGAAGGACCCGGGCGGCACGATCATCCACAACCTGATCACGTCCAAGGGCGTGCCGGAGATCGTCGCCGAGCACGGCGGCAAGCCGGTCCGCACCCGCGTCGGCCACTCGTTCATCAAGGCCGAGATGGCCCGCACCGGCGCGATCTTCGGCGGCGAGCACTCCGCGCACTACTACTTCCGCGACTTCTGGCGCGCCGACACCGGCATGCTGGCGGCGCTGCACGTCCTCGCCGCGCTCGGCGAGCAGACCGGCCCGCTGTCCGACCTGACCAGCGCGTACTCGCGCTACGCGGCCTCCGGTGAGATCAACTCCACGGTCGACGACCAGGTCGCGAAGATGATGGCCGTCAAGGACACCTTCGGCACCCGCTCCGGCGTCGAGCTCGACGAGCTGGACGGCCTGACCGTGCAGCTGCCGGGCGGCGCCTGGTTCAACCTGCGCCCGTCGAACACCGAACCGCTGCTCCGGCTGAACGTCGAGGCCGCGAACGCCGAGGCCGTGCAGGGGCTGGTGGACGAGGTACTCGCGATCATCCGCAACTGACCGTCCCCGGTGAAGGGCGCAACCGTGTCCGGAAGGTGCCCTTCACCACACCCCTCTGCGTGGTATGGAGGAACCATGGCCATCACGCTCGACGCCCAGCTCCTCGAGATCCTGGCGTGCCCGTCGCCCGATCACGCCCCGCTGCGCCCAGGGGCGCCGGGCGACCCCGAGGCCGACGCGCTGACGTGCACCGAGTGCGGCCGGGTCTACCCGGTCCGCGACGGGATCCCGGTGCTGCTCCTCGACGAAGCGACGGGTCCCGCCGACAACGGAAAATCCGATGCCGACAGTGCTTGACGACACCCTGCTGGACGACCCCGCGCGGCTGGCCGAGGCCGACAGCGCGGGGCTGCTCCGGGCCGCCGCGATGGCGGGCGCCCAGGTGCGCGCGACCGCCGAACTGGCCGCCGAGCTGGAGCTGTCCGAGCGGCTCGACATGGGCCGGCCGCGCGCCGTCGTGCTGATCGACCGGCCGGGCGTGAGCCGGACGCTCACCCGGCTGCTCGCGGCGCTGCTGACGCCGTCGTGCCCGGTGCCGGTCGTCGTCGCCGAGGTGGTGCCGAGCTGGATCGGCGCGCTCGACGTCGTCTTCGCGCACACCGACGACCCCGGCGACCGCGAGCTGGCCGCGTCGCTGGAGCGCGCCGCCCGCTACGGCGCCTCGGTGGTGCTCTCGGCGCCGGCGGAAGGTCCGGTGGCGGCCGCCGTCGCGGGCAAGGGTGTGCTGCTCGCGCCGCGGATCCCGGTGCCGCCGGAGCTGGCGTTCCCGCGCGGCCTGGCCGCCGGGCTGCTCACCGCGAACGCGCTGGGCCTGCTGATCTCCGACGTCCAGGTGCTGGCCGACCAGCTCGACCTGGAAGCCGAGAAGGACTACCTGGCCCGCGAGTCGTTCGCGAACCCGGCCAAAGCGCTCGCGCTGCGGGTCGCCGACCGCGTGCCGCTGCTGTGGGGGCTGGACCCGGTCGCCGTCGCCGTCGGCGAGCACGCTGCGCACGCGTTCGCCGCCCATGCGGCTACGGTGTGCGACGTCGAGGACTATCGTCAGGCTCTTGCGCGTCCCGCATTGCGGCGGGCTGCGCAATCGAGTGGCGCGGAGCGTGACATCTTCGCCGATCCGGACGATCCATCAGGTGACATCCCCACCCGGGTGCTGCTCCTCTCGGTGCGGACCGGTCCGGCCACGGACGCGGCGCGCTACCAAGCCGAGGATCTGCTGCCGGGCGCGGACGTCATCGCCCCGGCCGAGGAGATCGAGGCCGACGAAATCGTGCGGGCCGCGGTGCTGGCGCTGCGGTTCGAACTGGCGGCGGTCTATCTCGGGCTGGCGGCGGGCAGCATCGGCGGCGCGGGCCGCTTCGCCCCCGCGACGGCGTGAGACCCGCCGAGCACCGGCCCCGGCCGGCGCCGAAGGAGTGGAGTTGAGGTGACAGTGGAGCTGCTGCGCAACGCGGTGCGGCCCTACGCCTGGGGATCGCGGACGGCGATCCCCGAGCTGCTGGGCCGTCCGGTACCCGCGCCGCACCCCGAGGCCGAGCTGTGGATGGGTGCCCACCCGGGCGACCCGTCGCATGTCATCGGCCCCGACGGGACCGAGCGGAGCCTGCTCGAGCTGGTCGACGCCGACCCGCTCGGCCAGCTGGGTGAACGCTGCGCGAAGCGGTGGGGCGGGCGGCTGCCGTTCCTGCTGAAGATCCTCGCGGCCGAGGAGCCGCTGTCGATGCAGGCGCACCCGTCGGCGGCCCAGGCCGCGGAGGGGCACGCCCGCGAGGAGAAGCTGGGCATCCCGCGCGACGCGTCGAACCGCAACTACCCGGACCCGACGGCGAAGCCGGAGCTGGTCTGCGCGCTGACGGAGTTCCACGCGCTGGCCGGGTTCCGCGAGCCCAACCGCACGGTGAAGCTGCTGAAGGCGATCGAGACGCCCGGGCTGGCGAAGTACACGGGCCTGCTCGAGGCGCAGCCGGACCCTTCGGGACTGCGGGCGCTGTTCACGACGTGGATCACACTGCCGCAGCCGTCGCTGGACTCGCTGCTGCCGGAGGTGCTCGACGCGTGCGTCCGGCACGTCCAGGAGCACGGTGAGTTCGCGGTCGAGTGCCGGACGATCCTGGAGCTCGGCGAGGCGCACCCGCGCGACGCGGGCGTGCTGGCGGCGTTGCTGCTGAACCGGCTGACGCTGCGCGCGGGCGAGGCGATCTACCTGCCGGCCGGCAACCTGCACCTCTACCTGCACGGCACGGCCGTGGAGATCCTGGCGAACTCGGACAACATCCTGCGGTGCGGGCTGACGCCGAAGCACGTGGACGTGCCGGAGCTGCTGCGCGTGGTCGACTTCGCGTGCGGCGAGATGCCGGTCCAGTGCGGTGACAGCGGCGACCGCCTGTCGGTGTACCGGACGGACGCGCCGGAGTTCGAGCTTTCGCGCGTCGAGTGGACGCCGGGCCAGGACGACGAGATCTCGGTCGACAGCGCGGGCCCGCAGATCCTGCTGTGCACGGCGGGCGACCTGCTGGTGACGGCCGACGACGGCGAGAAGGTCGAGCTGCGGCGGGGTCAGTCGGTGTGGCTGCCGGCGGCGGACCCGCCCGTCCGCGTCCGCCCGCTGGGCGGCGAGCGGGCGCAGCTGTTCCGGGCGACGGCGGGAACCTGCGAGGACTGACTTCCGCGCGGTTCTGTGTGCGTTCCGTGTGGTGCTCTTCTCCACTATCGCTCGTAGGGGTGGTTGTTACGCCCCAACGCGTCGATTTTCGAGGAGAACGAGCTTGTGACTTCCTATCCCGATGCCGCGACCGGGCTTCCCCAGCCCGCCCCGGTCGCGGCACCGACCCGGCCCGGAGCGCTGCTGGCGCTGGTGGGGGTGGCCGTGCTGTCCGCGCTGGCGGCGATCGTCGACGGGGTCCTGTACTTCGTGGGCGGCCGCGACCTGGCGCTGGACGTCTCGGCGCAGACGATCGCGTCGATCACGGGAGCATCGGCGGACTCGGTGAAGGCCGACGGCGGCGCCCTCCTGCAGGCGGCCGCGGACGAGGTGCAGAGCACCCTCCAGGTCCGCGGCGCGCTGGCGATCTTCTTCGGCGTGGTGCTGCTGGTGTGGGGTCTGCTGGCGCTGCGCGGAGCGGCGTGGGTGCGGGTGCTGCTGACGCTGGCGGCACTGGCCAACGCGGGCGTGGCGCTGCGGTTGGCAACGGACATCGAGGGCGGAACGGCGGCAATCCGCGCAGTGGCGTGGCTGGTGCTGGCGACGGGGTTGCTGGCCGTGGTGCTGTCGTGGCTGCCGGCGGTCAACAGGTACGCGAAGGCCCGCAAGGGTCTCTAGCCCCCTGGGGGTGACGCCGGTCGCGGGGCCCGGCGTCCGTGGGCTTGGGGTGGTGCCGCGAGGGGGCGGCACCACCCCGTTTCGGCAGGGGATCGGCGCACGGCCGGGGAGGGCCGGCGCCGATCCGCTCGGGTTCGGGCCGTCGGGAGAGAGGTTCGGTGAGGGTGAGGGGCACTCACCGAGCGCCGCGACCGAGTCCGGTTACCGCGCGGGCCGCGCCGCTGGAGCGCACTGTCCTCAAGCAGGCTCGGTCAACGCCACCAACGCCCGCCTCACCACCGCCGCACTCGCGTCTCGCGGGTCCGCCAGCTCCTCCGCCTCCGCGGTCGCCTCCACCGCCCCGGCCGCGTCACCCACCGCTTCGCACGCCCGGGCCAGGACCAGCCAAGTCAACCCCGTCGCCGATCGGCCGCCCATCGAGCGGAACTCCGCCAGGCACTCCCGCAACACCGGGATCGCCTCCGCCGCGCGCCCGTCGCCGATCCAGCTCGCCGCGATCGCCCGGGTGCACGACAACTCCCTGGGCCGCTCGTCGAGGTCGCGCGCCAGCGCCCGGGCCTCCTCGAACGCCGCCGTCGCTCGGGCGCGGGCTCCCGTTGCCGCCGAGATCGCTCCCAACGTCCGCAACGACTTCGCCAACGCCGACCGCGCCACCGTTGCGCGCAGCAGCTCCACCGACTCCGCGATCGCCGACGCCGCCTCCACGTCCGAGCCCGTCAGCAGCGACGACCACGCGAACCCGTGCAACGCCATGCCGATCCGGCGCGGGTCGTCCGTCGCGCGGGCCGCCGCCAAGGCCAGCTCGTCCACCTCGTGCGCGTCCGCCACCCGGCCCAGCCGCAGCAGCGCCGCCGATTCCGCCGCGCGGACCAGGTGCGCCTCCTGCTGACCGTCCACAGTGAACAGTTCGCGGGCCTCGGCCGCCGCCTGCAACGCCTCTTCGGCGCGGCCCAGCCCGATCAAGCAGTGCGCCAGGTTCGCCGACACCCACGCGTGCGTACGCCGGTCGCCGCTCGCCTCGAGCTCCTTCGCGCACGACCGGTACGCCGACGCCGCCTCCAGGTACTGCCCGCGCGCGTGCCGCAGCAGGGCCAGGTTCGCCTCCGCGAGCACGGCCGTCGCGCGGTCGTCCGCAGCCGACAGCACCGTCTCGTACGCCGCGCGCATGTCCGCGTAGTGCCCGTGCAGGTACAAGTACACGCTCAGCTTGTCCAGCAGCAGCAACGCTTCCCGCGCACCCAGCGAGCCGATCAGCCGCATCAGGTTCGCGCGCTCGGCCGCGAACCAGTCCTCCGGACGCTCCAGCAGCCGCGACACCAACGCGTCCGGCAACGGCTGCGGCAACGGCGAGTGCGCCACCGCCGGCATCGGCACCGTGCGCGGCAGGCGGGCCGCGGCTGCGTCGGCGAGTGCGAGGGTCGCCGCCAGCACCGTCGAAGAGCCGCCTTCGACAGGCGGCCCCTCCGCCGCGTACAGCCGGACGAGGTCGTGCATCCGATACCGGCCCTCGCCGGTCGCGTCCGGTTCGCGCGCCTCCAGCAAGCTCGCTTCGACGAGCTCCTCGACCGCTTCGTCGGCGTCCGGGGTGCCGATGAGCGTCGTGACCGCCCACGCCGGCAGGTCGACCAGCCGGCACCGCCCCAGCAGCCGGAACGCGCGCCGCGCCGGGGGCCGCAGCCCTTCGTGGCTCAGCGCGATGCTGCCCCGGACGGCCAGGTCGCTCACGGTCAGCTCGTCGAGGCGGCGGACCTCGTCCTCCAGCCGGTCGGCCAGCTCGCCCAGCCGCAGGTGCGGGCGGATGGCCAGCCGGCTGCCCGCGATCCGCAGCGCCAGCGGCAGCCGCGCGCACGCCGCGATGATCCGGCCCGCGTCCGCGCGCTCGCGGGTCACGCGCGCGCCGGCGAGGCGGTTCAGCAGCTCGGCCGCTTCGGCGTCGGACAGCGGGCCGAGCGCCAGCCGGTGCGCGCCCGCCAGCCCGCTCAGCCGCTGCCTGCTGGTCACCAGCACCGCGCAGCCCGGCGTGCCCGGCAGCAGGGCGCGGACGTGCTCGGGGTCGCCGGCGTCGTCGAGGACCACCAGCACCCGCCGGTCGGCCAGCCTGCCGCGGAACACCGCCGCCCGGGCGCGGACGTCGTCCGGCACCGCCGGGCCGGGGACGCCGAGCGCGCGCAGCAGGTCGGCCAGCACCTCGCCGATGTCGCGCCCGCTCAGCGGCACGTACAGCTGGCCGTCCGGGAACCGCGCCCGCATGCCGTGCGCGGCGCGGACGGCCAGGGTGCTCTTGCCCGCGCCCGGTTCGCCGCTCAGCACGGCGACCGGGACGCCGGTGCCGCGGCCCAGCACGCCGGTCAGCTCGGCCAGTTCGGCGTCGCGGCCGGTGAAGTCCGCGATGTCCGGCGGCAGCTGGCACACCGGCCAGACCGGCGGCGGCATCCGCGGCACCGGGTCCTCGCCGCGCAGGACGGCGGCGTGCACCCGGCGGGCTTCGGCGCCCGGTTCGACGCCCAGCTCCTCGATCAACGTCGTCCGCAGCCGCCGGTAGATCTCCAGCGAGTCGCCCTGCCGCCCGGCCCGGTGCAGGGCGATCATCAGCTGCGCGGCCAGCCGTTCGCGCAGCGGGTGCTCGGTGATCATGGCCTGCAGCTCGCCGGTCAGCTCGCCGTGGCGCCCCGCGGTGAGCTCGGCGTCGACGCAGTCCTCGAACACGGCGAGCCGTTCGGACTCCAGCCGCGCGACGTCGGCGTCGAGCCGCGGGACGTGCAGCCCGGCCAGCACCGGCCCCCGCCACTGCGCCAGCGCCCGCCGGTAGTGCCGCGACGCGGCGACGGCGTCCCCCGCCCGCTGCCCGTCCGCGACGGCCGCCCGGAAGACGAGCAGGTCGAGCTCGTCCGGTTCGACGCGCAGCCGGTAGCCCGGCGGCCCGTGGTCGACGCGCAGGCCGTCGATCCGCTCGCGCAGCCGCGAGAGGTAGGTGTGCAGGTTCGACGCGTAGGACTTCGGCGGCCGCTCCGGCCACAGTGCTTCGACGAGCACGTCGACGTGGACGTGCTGGTTGGCGTTGAGCAGCAGCACGGCCAGCAGCGTGCGCTGCCGGTCGCCGCGCAGCGTGATCCAGTGCCCCGGCGGCCCCTCGACGGCGAGCGGCCCGAGCACACCGAAGTGAGCCATGTCCACCTTCCCCAGTGCCGGAGCGGCCACCGTAGCGAAGGGGTCCGACAGAAACCGCGGGTTCGCCCGTAACCCCGGGCGGGCACGGCCGCGACGGCGGCGCCCTATTAGGCTCCACCCGGACATACAGGACCTACCAGGGGAGCGGTCGTGTCAGCTGGAGGCGGAACCAAGGCGATCATCGCCGCGCTCGGGGCGAACGCCGGGATCGCGGCCGCGAAGTTCGTCGGCTTCCTCGTCACCGGGTCGTCGTCGATGCTCGCGGAGTCCGTGCACTCGCTGGCCGACACCACGAACCAGGGCCTGCTGCTGCTCGGCCAGAAGACCTCGAAGCGCGCGGCCGACAAGGAACACCCCTTCGGCTACGGCCGCGACCGGTACTTCTACTCCTTCATCGTCGCGCTGATGCTCTTCAGCCTCGGGTCCGCCTTCGCGATCTACGAAGGCGTCCACAAGGTCGGCCACCCGGAGCCGCTCGAGTCGCCGATCGTCGCCGTGATCATCCTCCTCGTCGCCGTCGGCCTCGAGGGCTACAGCTTCTACACCGCCATCGGCGAGTCGAAGAAGATCAAGGGCGACGCCAGCTGGTGGGGCTTCATCCGCCAGGCCAAGGAGCCCGAGCTCCCCGTCGTCCTCCTGGAGGACGCCGGTGCGCTGCTCGGCTTGGTCCTGGCGCTGTTCGGCGTCGGGTTGTCCGTCCTCACCGGCAACCCGGTCTGGGACGGCGTCGGCACCCTCGCCATCGGCGCGCTGCTCGGTGTCATCGCGATCATCCTCATCATCGAGATGAAGAGCCTGCTCATCGGCGAAGGCGCCAACGAGCCGATGCTCGCGACGATCGTCGACGAACTGGCCGCGGGCAAGGTCGAGCGGGTCATCCACATCCGCACCCAGTACCTGGGCCCGGACGAGCTGCTCGTCGCGGCGAAGCTCGCGATGGTGCCCGGCCTCGACACCGCCGAGCTGGCCACGGCCATCGACGACGCCGAAGCGCGCGTCCGCGCCAAGGTGCCCGTCGCGAAGCTGATCTACCTCGAACCGGACCTCGACCGCAGCCTCGCCAAGTAGGTCTCCTCGCTCGGCGAGCCGTCACGCGTCTGACCCGATAGGGTGACCTACCGCGATACATGCAGGCCAGCCGCAGGGAGGTCAACGGTGCCCGGAACGGGATTGTGGCGCACTAAATCCATCGAGCAGTCCATTTCGGACACCGACGAGCCGGATACCAAGCTCCGGCGGAACCTGAGCGCGTGGGACCTCACGGTGTTCGGCGTCGCGGTCGTCATCGGCGCCGGCATCTTCACGCTCACCGCGCGCACGGCCGGTGACTACGCCGGCCCGTCGGTCTCGCTGGCCTTCGTCTTCGCCGCGATCGCCTGCGCGCTGGCGGCGCTGTGCTACGCGGAATTCGCGTCGACCGTGCCCGTCGCGGGCAGCGCGTACACGTTCTCCTACGCCACTTTCGGCGAGTTCATGGCGTGGATCATCGGCTGGGACCTGATCCTCGAGCTCGCCGTCGGCGCGGCCGCGGTGTCGAAGGGCTGGTCGGTCTACCTCGAGACGGTGCTCGGCTACCTCTTCGGCAAGGGCACCAAGACGACGTTCGACATCGGCAGCGTGACCGTCGACTGGGGCGCGCTGCTCGTGGTGGCGGTCCTGACGACGCTGCTGGCCGTCGGCACGAAGCTGTCTTCGCGGGTCTCGATGGTGATCACCGGCATCAAGGTCGCCGTGGTGCTGTTCGTGATCATCCTCGGCATCTTCTACATCAAGGGCGCCAACTACTCGCCGTACATCCCGCCGGGCTCGACCGGCGGTTCGGGCGAGACCGGCGTCGACCAGTCGCTGTTCTCGCTGATCGCGGGCGGGGCGAGCAGCTCGTTCGGCGTCTTCGGCCTGCTGGCCGGCGCGTCGCTGGTGTTCTTCGCCTTCATCGGGTTCGACATCGTCGCGACCACGGCCGAGGAGACGAAGAACCCGCAGAAAGCCGTCCCGCGCGGGATCATGGGCTCGCTGGCGATCGTCACCGTGCTGTACGTCGCGGTGTCGCTGGTGGTCGTCGGCATGACGTCGTACAAGGACCTCGCCACCTCCGCGGGCGACGGCAGCCACAAGACGCTCGCCACGGCGTTCGCCGCGAACGGCGTCGACTGGGCGGCCAACATCATCTCCTTCGGCGCGCTGGCCGGCCTCACGACGGTCGTCATGGTGCTGATGCTCGGCCAGGTCCGGATCATCTACGCGATGTCGCGCGACGGCCTGATGCCGCGCGGCCTGGCCAAGACGGGCGAGCACGGCACGCCGAAGCGCGCGACGCTGATCGTCGGCGGCCTGGTCGCGCTCGCGGCCGGCTTCTTCCCGGCGGACAAGCTCGAAGAAATGGTCAACGTCGGGACGCTGTTCGCCTTCGTGCTGGTGTCGGCGGGCGTGCTGGTCCTGCGCCGGACGCGGCCCGACCTGCCCCGCGCGTTCAAGGTGCCGCTGGTGCCGCTGATCCCGATCCTGGCGATCCTCGCGTGCCTGTGGCTGATGCTGAACCTGACCGTCCTGACCTGGCTGCGGTTCGTCGCCTGGATGGTCGTCGGCGTGCTGATCTACTTCGCCTACAGCCGGCGGCACTCGCTGCTCGGCAAGCGGCAGGCCGAAGGTCTCGAGGAGCCCGTCAAGGCACCCGAGGCGTAGCACTTCACTCGTTCGTGAAGCCCCGCCGATCCGCGTCCGCGCAGGTCGGCGGGGCTTTTTCGCGGGATTTCACATCGGGCGATCTTGCTGTTCGTGCCTATAAGGGGACCCGGTGTAGCGAGGCGAGTGACGTGCGATACCTTTCGATCCTTCGCGCACCACTGACGGGTGAATTACAGCAGCGTGATTCACACGCTCGGTGGCTTCGCGACCCCAGATTTCGCAAGTTCTCTTCCCGCCGGTACAGGAGTTCTGAATGCGCAGACGTACCTTCCGCGGCGCCGTCGCGATCATGGCGCTGACCACCGCTGCCCTCATCGGCACCGCCGGCTCCGCGCTGGCGTGCGTCCCGGGTGACGACCGTGCCGAAGGCACCGTCGGCAACGCCACGAAGTGCTCCGACATCGGTCTGGGCAAGGCCATCGACGTGAGCGACCTGCTCAAGGTCACCGGTGGCACGCAGAAGGACCAGTACCTGACGGTCGACAGCGTCCCCAAGGGTGTCACGGTCGCCGCGATCGTGGTCAAGGGCGGCAACGAGTACAACACCTACCGCCCGGGCAAGAAGGGCCTCTCCGCCACGCCGCCGTGGGAGAAGCTGCACGCGCCGATGGTCGGCAAGAACTTCCAGAACGTCCCGACCATCAGCCACTGGTTCGCCTGCGGCACCAAGACGGAGACCCCGCCGGAGTCGACCGTCACGACGAAGCCGACCAAGCCGACCGAGACCACGAAGCCGAGCGCTCCGGCCTCCTCGGAGACCACGGTCGCGCCGACCAGCACCACGGGTGCGGCCGTCGTGCCGGCGGGCAACGAGTCCGGTACCGGCGGTGGCCTGGCCAACACCGGTTTCGACAACATGTGGCTCGTCTGGATCGCGGCCCTGCTGATCCTCGGCGGCGGCGGCCTGCTCGCGCTGCTGAAGTTCCGTCGCAAGGCTTCCGAGTGACGTTCTGACCGGTGAAGGCCCCTCGCTCCGGCGAGGGGCCTTCACTGTTTCGAGGGGAAGTCCCCGAAGAGCAGGCCCTGCTCACCGCCGGACGGCTTGCCGAGCCCGGCCGCCATCGCGACGGCGTGGTCCCACTCCGCGTCGACCACGTAGTCCTGGTGCTTGAGCACGCCCGGCGCCCAGCGGTGCCGGCCGGTCGGGCCGCGCAGCGGGTCCGGCAGCCAGTGGTCGCCGCCGAGGATGAGGACGCCGTTCCCGTCGGCCCGTGCCTTCAACGGCCCGGAGCCGCCCTCGGGCTGGAACCCGACGCCGAAGAGCTGCCGGTCGGAGACCTCGTGGCGCCACGTCGTCACGCCGCCGCCGAAGATGTCGGTGCCGCGGCAGAGGGCGCGCCACCGGCCGTCGAGGTCGGCGAAGAGCGTTTCGAGCGCTTCCTGGGGGAGCAACGCCGGGAAAGCGCGCTGGTAGCCCCACTGCAGGGGTGAGCCCGCGGTGAGCACGCCGACGCGTTCGAGATCGGCTTCCGGCAGCTCGGCCGCGAGCCGCGCGGCGGCCATGACCGTCAGCAGGCTGCCGAGGTTGTAGCCCGACAGCACCACCCGCGTCCCCGGCTCGGCGAGGTGCTCGCGCGCCCGCGCCGCCAGCTCCGGGACGACCTTCAGCGCGTAGCAGGGCGGCACGGTCGGGTGCGCGGCCCGCGGCCAGAAGCAGACGAGGTCGGCGAGCGCGCCGAGGTGCCGGCTGCGCTGCGGCGTCCGCGCGGCCGTGTAGACGACGCGCAGCAGGCCCGCGGCCAGCGCGCCGAGCGCGACCACACCGATCGCGGACAGCGGCCCGAACCAGCCGGGGACCAGCCCGAACCCGAACCGCAGCACCAGCAGCGCGGCACCGCCCGCGGACATCGCGCTCGCGACCGTCAGCGCCAGGTGGTGCAGGTGCCGCCGTTCCCACGCCGAGCGCGCCCACGCCGCCGCGGCCTGGGCTTCCTGCCGCTCGTCGTGCTCCATCAGCGTGACGATCTCCGGGACGCCCCGCCGCAGCCGCCGCAGCGGGACGGCGACCGCGAAGCCCAGCACGCCGAGCACCGCGGCCAGCGCCAGCCCGGCGCCCCACAGGACCGTGACCAGCAAATAGGTGTCGGGCACGCGCAGGAGTTCCGCCCCGGAAAGCCGCCGGACGGCTTCGGCGAGGCCGGCGCCGAACCCGCCGCCGAGCAGCCCGGCCAGCGCGAGCACCGGCGCGGCCGCCCAGCCGCCGAGCCACGGCCGCAGCCGGCGCGGCTTGTGCTCCCAGCCGGGCCGGGCCAGCAGCGCGGCCGGGAGCAGGAACAGCGCGAACAGGACCGTGACGGCGACCAGGGCCGCGCCGAGCCCTTCGACGACGCCGTTGGTGCCCGGCAGCGGGCCGGCACCGGGCCGCAGCCGGACCGCGGCCAGGACGACGAGCACCACGGCCAGCCCGATCACGCCGGGCCGGGCGAACCGCCCGGTGTCGACGCCGATCGCGGCGGCGACGACCGTCGCGACGACCAGCGCCAGCGTCACGATCCAGACCACCAGGTCGAAGCCGTTCACCGGCGCCCGGAACGGCCCGCCGAGCAGCAGCAGGGCGACCGAGGCCAGCGCCGCGACGGTGTGCAGGCAGCGCAGCGCCGGCGTCTCCGGGTCGGCGCGCATCCGCAGCGGCCCCGCGGTCAGGTCGCCGTCGGCGTGCACCGCCCAGGTCGCGCTGGAGATCCGGTGCAGGACGAAGATCACGAGCAGCAGGGGCAGCACGCCGACCGCGATCCGCGCGGGCACCGAGCGGAGGACGTCCGGGATCGCCGGCAGGCAGCCCGACCCGGGCGCGAGGCACTGCGCGGCGAACAGGTCGAGCGCGATCGTCGCGAGCTGGCCCATCAGCAGCATGGTCAGCAGCAGGGCGCTCACGCGCAGCAGGCCGCGGCACACGGCGCCGAGCACGTGCGCGAGGCGTCGTCCCGGCGGGGCCGGCGGCAGCATCCAGAACGCGACGTTGGCCAGCGAGAAGGGGAACAGCAGCGCCCAGGTCGCCTTCGCGGCGCCCCCGGACGTCATGCCGCTCCAGAGGTAGCCTTCGAGGGTCCGCGGGATCGACCGGCCCAGCGCCGGCAGCACGGGCCCGGGCGCCGGGCGGCGCAGCCGGTCCGCCGGGCGGATCACGCGGCCCAGCCCGTCGCCGGCGACGTCGACGGTGGAAACGGCGTCGAGCAGCGTCTCCCCGCTGGTGCCGACCAGGCCGGCGACGCGGATTTCGACGACGCGGGTGTCCGGGCCGGGCATGGGCACGGTAAAGGCCTCCTACGTGATCCTAGGGAAGGTCGAGCGGACAACGGTAGTGTTCGGACGTCATCGAGTCTTGGAGGAATCGCCACTATGACCCCCGAAAGCGTTGCCAAGCGGCACCAGACCCGCAACGGCATCGAGTTCGCCGTCGCCGACCTCGAGGCCGCCGAGTTCGGCCGCAAGGAGATCCGCCTCGCCGAGCACGAGATGCCCGGACTGATGGCGCTGCGGCGCGAATACGCGGAGGTCTACCCCCTGCGCGGCGCGCGGGTCTCCGGCTCGCTGCACATGACCGTGCAGACGGCGGTCCTGATCGAGACGCTGGTCGCGCTGGGTGCCGAGGTGCGCTGGGCGTCCTGCAACATCTTCTCGACGCAGGACCACGCGGCGGCCGCGGTCGTCGTCGGCCCGCACGGCACCGTCGAGGAGCCCAAGGGCGTCCCGGTGTTCGCGTGGAAGGGCGAGTCGCTCGAGGAGTACTGGTGGTGCACCGAGCGGATGCTCACTTGGGACGGTGAGGGCCCGAACATGATCCTCGACGACGGCGGCGACGCCACCATGCTGGTCCACAAGGGCACCGAGTTCGAGAAGTCGGGCGTCGTGCCGACCCCGGACGAGAACACCTCGGACGAGTTCAAGGTGTTCCTCGAGCTGCTGCGCGACTCGGTGGCGGCCGACACGGGCAAGTGGACGAAGATCGGCGAGGGCATCCGCGGCGTCACCGAGGAGACGACCACCGGCGTCCTGCGGCTGTACCAGCTGGCGGCGGCCGGCGAGCTGCTGTTCCCGGCGATCAACGTCAACGACGCGGTGACGAAGTCGAAGTTCGACAACCGCTACGGCATCCGCCACTCCCTGATCGACGGCATCAACCGCGGCACCGACGTCCTGATCGGCGGCAAGGTAGCGGTGGTCTGCGGTTACGGCGACGTGGGCAAGGGCGCGGCGGAGTCCCTGCGCGGCCAGGGCGCGCGCGTGATCGTGACGGAGATCGACCCGATCTGCGCGCTGCAGGCGGCGATGGACGGCTACCAGGTCCGCACGCTGGAGAACGCGCTGCCGGAGGCCGACATCGTCATCACGACGACCGGCAACAAGGACGTCGTGCTGGTCGAGCACATGGCGAAGATGAAGCACCAGGCGATCCTGGGCAACATCGGCCACTTCGACAACGAGCTCGACATGGCGGGGCTCGCCCGTTACCCGGGCATCCGCCGCATCAACATCAAGCCCCAGGTCGACGAGTGGATCTTCCCGAACGGCAACACGATCATCGTGCTGTCGGAGGGCCGGCTGCTCAACCTGGGCAACGCGACCGGGCACCCGTCGTTCGTGATGTCGAACAGCTTCTCCAACCAGGTGATCGCGCAGATCGAGCTGTTCACCAAGCACGAGGAGTACGACAAGGAGGTCTTCCGGCTGCCCAAGAAGCTGGACGAGAAGGTCGCGAAGATCCACCTCCAGGCCCTCGGCGGTGAGCTGACGAAGCTGACCAAGGAGCAGGCCGAGTACATCGATGTGGATGTCGAAGGGCCGTTCAAGCCGGAGCACTACCGGTACTGAGGTTTTCGCTGGTCAGGGCCGCCCCGAAAGTGTTCGGGGCGGCCCTTTGTTCTGCGCTCTGAACAGTGATAGCACGATCGGGTGACGTGTTATCATGGAGTCGTGAAGCAGTTGATCACGAGGATCGACGACGAGCTGCACGCCCGGCTGAAGGCGCGAGCCGAAGCCGAAGGGCGCAGCATGAACGACCTGGTCACGGAAGCGTTGAGGGGCGTTGTGGCGAAGACCGAAACGCGGGCGGAATGGAAGCGGCGGCTGATCGCCGAAGGCAAGGTCGTGCACGTGGAGCCGCCGGCTCGCGTGCCGACCCTGGACGAGCTCGAAGACCTCTCCCGGGGCTGGGGCACGGCCGTGAGTGAAGCGCTCGACTGGACCCGAGGGGAGTGGTGACCGTGCTGTACGTCGACACCAGTGCGCTGGTCACGGCTTACCTGGCGGACGAGCCGGAGCACGGCAGGTTCCGCAAGCTTCTCCTCGAAGGGGATTCCCCGGTCGTGAGCAGCGACTTCACCCGCATCGAGTTCGCCGGCGCCATGACGGCCGCCAAGCGGACCGGCCGGATCCCCGATCCCGTGGCGATGCTGGCGCACTTCGATTACCTCTCCTCCCCGGACGGGGAGCTGGTGCTCATCCCGTTCGACCCGAGCCGGGTCATTCCCGCTGCGCGCCGGCTCGTCACCGAGAACTACCCCGTGCGCACCCTGGATGCGATCCACATCGCCGTCGCGATGCACTCCACCGCCGAACTCACCGGTGGGGAACCCGTCACCTTCGTCACCAGGGACGAGCGCCAGGCCGATGCCGCCAAGGCCAACGGATTCGAGGTGTTGTGACCGAACTCTTCGCCGGCATCGCGGTCCGGGACTACGCCGGGGCTCTCGCCTGGTACGAGCGCCTCTTCGGCTCGCCGCCCACCTACGTCGTCAGCGACACCGAAGCCCTCTGGCAAGTCGCCGACCACGGCTCGGTCTACGTCGTCCTCCGGCCCGAGCGGGCCGGCCTCGCCATGCACACCCTCTTCGTCGACGACCTCGACGAGCGCATCGCCGCCATCTCCGCGCGCGGCATCGAACCCGCCGATCGCGAAACCTACGACAACGGTGTGCGCAAGATCATCTACCGCGACCCCGAGGGAAACGAACTCGGCATCGGCGGCGGACCCGCGTAACCTCGAGCACGTTCTTGGCTTCACGAACCTCACGGCCCGGTAGGTAGTCCGGGCGGCCCTCTTGCAAGGGCTCGTTGTCCCGGCAAGGGAAACCGGTGGCGCCAGGCTGATCCGTCATGCCTGGAGGTTTCCGATGCACGGGGTGTTCACGCTCTACCACGACGGCCGGTTCTGGGTCGGCGTCTACGAAATCCACGAAGACGGCCTGGTCCGGGCCGCGCGGCACATCTTCGGCGCCGAGCCGAACAACGCCGAGCTCGCCGCCTTCGCCGCCGGTCGCGACTTCGTGCGTCTTGCCGACGAAGCTCGCGAAGCCCCGCCAGTCAAGGTGACCGAGCGGCTCAAGCGGATCGACGAGGGCATCGGCACCGCTGCCCAGCGCGCGCTCAAGCACGCCGTCGCCGAGCGGGCGACCGAAAACAAGGCCGCCCGCAAACGCCGTGCCGCCGCCGAAGCGACCCGCCGCCGTGCCCTCGCGCGAGCCAAGGCCAAAAGCAAGCACCGCGGGCGTTAGCTCAGTTCCACTCGACGGCGACGCCGGCCAGCCCCGGCCCGGCGTCGCTGAAGAACGCGCTGCTCACGCCGCCCATGTCGCACGCCAGCTCCTCCGCCACCACCGGCAGGGCGTCGTCGCGGGCCCGGACCTGCCGAGTGCACCGGGCGGGCAGCGCGTTGCGGTCGAACCGCAGCTGGACCAGGTAACTCGCGCACCGATCGCGCAGCATCCGGTAGTACCCCGGCGATGCCGACCCCGAATCGTCGCGGACCTCGAAGCAGAACACGTGGATGTCGCCCTCGGCGAGCTTGCGGTCGAACAGCAGCTCGGTCGCCATCGTGTCCGCGTCCGGGTTGCGGCGCATCCGCCCGACGCGGCAGCCCTCGTCCGTGATCAGCTCGACGTCGTCGATCCGGCACCCCGGATCGCCGTTGTACACCGTCAGGTAACGGTCCGGGCCGTGGCGGCGGGCCCGCGTGACCAGCCGCGTGCGCAGGCTGACCTGGCGGTGCTCCGCGTCGAACGTGATCGTGTCGTGGACCGACAGCAGCTCGAGGTCGGCGTTGTAGTGGTTCGACGACGGGTACGCGCCGAGCTCGGCCAGCAGGTCCTCGACGATCGACCCCATGTCACCGGAACGCAGGTCGTGGAACGACGCCGCCGGCTGGTGGCCGCGGCGGACCAGTCGCGGCCCGATCAGCACCACGAGTGCGTCCGCGGGCAGCTGGAGGACCGATTCCAGGGCCCGGACCGCCGGCAGCGCCTTCGGCACCTCGGGCTGGCGCAGCCCGCGTTGCCAGTAACTCAGCGTGGACTGTCCGATTTGGACCCCGCGCAGCGCGAGGTGCGCGCGCAGCCGCGCGAGCGACAGGCCGCGGTAGGCGATCGCCAGTCTCAGGGCGTGGTGGAACTCGCCGGTGCGGAGTGCCTCGGTCAGCTCTTTCGGCAGCTCGGCGACCGATGCCCGGGTCGTGCGGGCGCCATCGATGATCAGTGGGAGGTTCCCGTCTTGTGCCACCGCTCGTCCCTTCACCCGACCAGTGTGTGCGCTGGGCGTGAACACCGCGGAACGTTCACGTTAGCAGCGTAGAGTGCCCACGCCGACCCCCGTTCAGGGTGGTTGGCCTCGTTATGGTGACTGTTCCGCGTTCCGGCTGTGCCCCGGAACGGTCCGTTCCGCCGGATGGCGTTCTTGCTCCTTGTGACCGCGTTGTTCACCGTTGTGACCACCGCTGGTTCGCCCACGTTCGAGCAGGAGGCCGTCCGTGCTGGTGAAGTCGAGTCGGGTCCACGCCGTATTGGCCGTGAGCCTGATGTTGTGCCTGGTCGCGCCGGTCACCGCCGGAGCCGCGCCCGGAGTGCCGTCGACCTACCGGACCCAGATCACCATCCAGGCCCAGCAGCGGACCCAGTGGTGCTGGGCCGCCGCCGGCGCCGCCATCGCGGCCGCCCACGGCGTCGCCGTCGACCAGACGCGGTTCTGTCAGCTTGCTCACGGTGAGACCGGGCAAGCCTGCGCGAACCTGCCCGGCACCCTCGCCGGCCCGCAGCGCGCCTTCGCCGAACTCGGGTTCGCTTCGCCCGGCCGCTACCTCGACCGCCGCATCTCCTACGCCGACGTCCGGACGCAGACCGCGGCGAACCGGCCGGTCGAGACCCGCGTCGGCTACCGCTCGGGCGGTGGCCACGCGCACGTCCTCTACGGCTACGACACCCGCGGGAACTGGGTGTTCTGGGGCGACCCGGGGCCGGCCAAGCGCTACAACTGGTCGACCTACGGCTACTACACCCACAATTCGTCGTTCACCTGGACGCACACGCTCACCGGGATCGCCCGATGAGCAGGCGGGTGCTGGCACTCGCCGTGCTGACCGGCGCGGCGCTGCTGATGACGGCTCCGGTGTCAGGCGCGGCCCAGGCCGCCGGCATCAGCAGCGCCGACGCCGTGGCCGCGCACACCGCGGCCACCGGCTTGCAGGACACGCTCGTGCGGTTCTTCGCACAGGCCCCGGACGCGAAGGGCCCGGTGACGGTCGAGATCACGCCGGACGCGTACCCCGTCTACGAGCTCTCGCCGGACTTCGTCGCGGGCAAGCCCGGCGCGGCGCCGGGTGACTTCGCCTACTTCGCCGTTCCCGTCCGTGCGTCCGACGGCCGGACCGCGACACTCTGGTCGGTCCGCGGCGACGACGGCGTCTGGCAGGTCGGCAACATCGCCTCGGGCGATGTCGAAGGCGGCTACGCCCGCACGCTGCCCGCGGGCGCGCAGCTCCTGCACGAACCGCAGGTCGACGCGTGGTACGCCGTAAAGGACGGCCGGCTCACGTCGCTGGCGGAGCGAACGGTCGTCAACGTCGCGGACTACCAGCGCACGGTCTCGCAGCGGTACGCCGACAAGCTCCCCGGCTCGGACTACGCCCGCGAAGGCGAGGCGGGCGGCTACGACTCGACGTCGCAGGTGATGCCCCGCGGCGACGGCGGCCCGGCGCCGTCCGCGAACGACACCGGCTGGGTGCCGCTGCTGATCCTGGTCGGCGTCCTGGCGGTCAGCGGCCTCGGTTACGTGCTCCACCTGCGGCGGATCTCCGCCTGAAGACGAACCGGCGGGCTCGGCGTCGATCCCCTTCCACCGAGCCCGCCGGTCCACCACCGTTACTGTGACGTCCGTGGGTCGACTGGTGGTCATCGAAGGGCTCGACGGCGCGGGCAAGCGCACGCTCGCCGACGGGCTGACGGCGCAGCTGCGCGCGAAGGGCGCGAGCGTCGCGTCGCTGGCGTTTCCCCGCTACGGCAAGAGCGTGCACGCGGACCTCGTCAAGGAGGCGCTGCACCGCGGGCACGGTGACCTCGCCGACTCGGTGTACGGCATGGCCGTGCTCTACGCGCTGGACCGCAGCGGTGCGGCGGACGACATCCGCGCGCTGCGGGACGCGCACGACGTCGTCCTGCTCGACCGCTATGTCGCGTCCAACGCCGCGTACGCGGCCGCGCGGCTGCGGCAGGACGCGACAGGCGAAGTCGTGAAGTGGGTGTGGGAGCTGGAGGTCGACCGCTTCGGCCTGCCGCGCCCCGACGCGCACCTGCTGCTGCGGGTCGCGCCCGCGGTGGCGGCCGAACGCGCCGAGCGCCGCGCGGAGGCGGAGACCGACCGCGAGCGCGACGCCTTCGAGACCGACGACGGCCTGCAGCGGCGCTGCGCGGCGGTGTACGACGAGCTGGCGGCGTCGGGCTGGCTGGCGCCGTGGCACGTCCTGGACGGCGTCGCGGGTGTCGACCTCGAAGCTCTCGCGACGACGCTGCTGGGGCAGTAGCGGGCCGGCGTCATCCGGCCCTCCCGGGCACGCGCGTGCCGAAGTGCTCGACCTCCACCGGCGTCCCAGGGCGGCTGTGCTCCACGGGCAGCCAGGCGAACGCCAGGGCTTGGCCCGTGGTGTGGCCGTAGCCGGCGCTGGTGACGTACCCGGCCGGGCGGCCGTCGACGTAGACCGGTTCCTTGCCGTGCACGACCGAATCGGTCGTCAGCCGGGTCAGCCGCCGGCTCACGGTCGCCGCGGACCGGCCCGCCAGCGCGTCGCGGCCGACGAAGTAGCCCTTGTCCATCCGGACGGCGGCCCCGAGCCCGGCCTCGTACGGGTCGTGTTCGGTGGTGAAGTCGACGCCGGCGACCGGGGTGCCGGCCTCCAGCCGCAGGCTCGTCAACGCCCGCTGACCCGCGACGGCGATGTCCCGTTCGCGCAGGGTGTCCCACAGGCGCCGGCCCAGGTCCGCCGTCGTGTGCAGCTCCCAGCCCGGTTCGCCCACAGTGGACAGTCGCAACGCGACGACCGGGACGTCGCCCACCCAGGTCTCCTCGGCCGAAAAGTCCGTTGTGGACAGTTCCGGCAAGGTCGCCGCGCTGCCGGGTCCCCACACGCCGACGCAGCACGTGCCGGGCGTGGTTTCGTGGAGCTGCACGGCGCCGTCGCCGGGCAGGTGCCGTCGCAGCCAGGCGAAGTCGAGGCGGCCGCCCGCGCCGACGTGGAACCGCTCGGGACCCAGCCGGGCCACGGTCAGCTGTCCGCGCGCTCCGCCGTCCTCGCCGAGCAGCAAAGTGGACACCACCGTGCCCGGTTCCGCCGGATCCCCGGTCGTCATCGCCCGCAGGAACGGCAACGCGCCGGGACCGGTGACGGCCAGCCGCGGCACCGACGTCAGGTCGAACATCGCGACGCGTTCCCGAGCCGCGTGCGCCTCCGCGCCGGCGTCGGAGCGGTACCGCTCCGGCCGCGCCCAGCCGTCCGCCGGACCGAAGTGCGCGCCCAGCGCGATCTGCCGTTCGTGGAAGGGACTCGTCCGCACCGGTTCCGCGGTGAACCGGGCCGACGGCGCGAACCGGGCGAGGTCGCAGCCGTGCAGGGCGAGCGACGGCTGCCCGTCGACGAGCCAGCGCGCCAGCTCGCGCGCGACACCCGCGGAGTGTTCGGGCCGGACCTCTTCGGCCACCCAGAAGCCGTCGAGGTCCGGGTGCTCGCCGAGCAGCGGCCGCCCGTCCGGGGTGCCGGGGAGCACCACCGTCGTGGTGGTTTCGAAGCGGGCGCCGCGGAGGGCGGGGAGCAGTTCGGCCGCCGTGGTCACGCCCACGCCGAGCCGGTCGACGTGCTCGCGGACGTACATCCCGGAGTCGAGGTGGCGGAGCACGGGCTTGCCCGCCTGCACGTGTTCGTCGTTGTCGCCGGCCAGGTCCGGCAGCGGTGCCGTGATCGCGTACTCGTGCGTCCGCGGCACCCGCGGCACGCTCAAGCCGGCGAGGCCGCCCGCGCACGACACGACGACGTCGGCGCGGTACCGCCCGGCCGCGGTGACGACGCCGGTCACCCGCCCGCCCGACCGGTCGACCGCCACGACGTCCTCGGCGGCGAACCGCGCGCCCCGGGCCTTCGCCCGCCGGGCCTGCGCTTCGGCCGCGCGCCGCGCGTGCAGCAGGCCGTCGCCGGGGACGTGCAATCCGCCCAGTACCCGGGTTTCGTCGAGGAGCGGGTGCAGGTCGGCGCACTCGCGGGGCGTGCGCGGATAAGCGCGCACGCCCCACGACGTCGCCCAGCCGCGGCGCTGCTTCAGCTCTTCGAGCCGCTCGGGCGTGGTCGCCACTTCGAGGCTGCCCACCGGGTTGAAGCACCACTGGCCGTCGAGGCCGGCGTACTTCTCGACGGTGTACTTCGCGAACTCCGTCAACGTGCGGTCGGCGTCGGTCCGGAACACCAGCCCCGGGTGGTCGTCCGCCTCGCCGCCGCCCAGCACGGTGACGTCGGTCCAGCCGCGCTCGGTCAGCTCGTCGGCCAGCGCGCAGCCGAGCAGGCCGGCGCCGACGACGACCACCCGGGGCCGTCCTGCCATGCGTTCCCTCCGGGCGACGAAGTTGCGTCTTCGGCAACAACGTGCGTGATGCGAGACGCGGTGTCAAGCGCCCGAAAAGGTGCCCGCTCAGGCGCGGGCGAACTCCATGACCCAGTTGGCTTCCCAGGTCTTGCCGCCGTCGGCGGAGAACTCCTGCTCCCAGCGCGGGGTGGCGGTCTCGATGCCGGTCCACGCGTAGTGCACCTTGATCGGCGCGCCTTCGTGGGTGTCGTCGCCGTAGAAGTCCCCGCGGCCGCCGGCGAAGGCGCCGACGACCGGCGGCTGGAGCACGCCGGTCCGGCTGTTGGCCCAGTACAGCGACCACTCCTCGCGCTCGACGTCGAAGAGGCGGAAGGTGCAGCCGCGGCTGCCGAGGGTCGGGAAGACGATCTCGTCCACGTTGCCGCCGCCTTCGAAGAGCGACCAGCAGGTCGACGTGCCGGGGAAGACGTCCCAGTCGTCGCTGCCGGTGAGCGGCTTGGCGAGCCGCCGGTTGGTCACGGTCCAGGAGCCGATGAAGAAGTCGAAGTCGTTCATGCCGGTGATCTTGGGCCGCGGCCACTGACATCTTCTGTCAGTGGTGGCTGGCAGACTTCCCGGCGTGCGCGCGAGCCGGCTGGTGTCCCTGCTCCTGCTGCTGCAGAACCGCGGCCGGATGAGCGCGGCGAAGCTGGCGGCCGAGCTCGGCGTGACCGCGCGGACGGTGTACCGGGACGTCGAGGCCCTCGCCGCGGCGGGCGTGCCGATCTACGCCGAAACCGGTCCGGACGGCGGGTACCAGCTGATGGCGGGTTACCGGACTCGGCTGACCGGGCTGACCGCGGGGGAGGCCGGGTCGCTGTTCCTGACCGGGCTGCCGCAGCCGGCCGCCGAACTGGGCCTCGGCGCGCAGGTGGCCGCGGCCGAGCTGAAGCTGATGGCGGCGCTGCCGACGCCGTACCGCGACGCGTCGGTGCGCATCCGCCAGCGCTTCCACCTCGACGCGCCCGGCTGGTACCGCGAAGCCGACCCGGTGCCGCAGCTGCTCGCAGCGGCCGAAGCGCTGTGGCAGGACCAGGTCGTCGAAATCTCCTACCGCCGCTGGTCGCCGACGCCGGGTGTGGTGACGCGCCGGCTGCACCCGCTCGGCCTGGTCCTCAAGGCCGGCGTCTGGTACCTCGTCGCCGGGCCGCGCGTGCGCACCTACCGCGTCGCGAACATCGAAGAACTGCGGACCCTCGAGGAGCACTTCACCCGGCCGTCCGGGTTCGACCTGGCCGGATTCTGGCGCGAGAACGTCGAAAGCTACGAAGAGAGCGACGCCGGCGAGACTGCTCTCGTGCGGCTGTCCCCGGCGGGAATCGAGGCCCTGCCGGACATCCTGGGCCCGCGGGCCGCCCGGCTCGTCGCGCGCACGCTCGAACCGGCGGACGCCGACGGCTGGCAGCGTGCTCGCGTGCCGTTGGAAAGCGTGCCCCACGCGGCCGCCGGGTTGCTGCGGCTCGGCGCGGACGCGCAGGTGCTCGAACCGGCGGAATTGCTGGCGCACATGGGAAACACGATCCGCGCGATGCTGCGGCTGTACCCCTAGGCGTGCGGTTCCGCCTGGCACCGCCGCACTTCGCCGACGACGTCGTCGAGAGCGTCGAGGGCATCGGCCGGGACGTCGAGCCGGTAGACCCGCTGCGCGCCCACCCGGCTGACCGCCAGCAGGCGCGCGTCCAGGAGGATCCGCAGGTGGCGTGACACTGTGGACTGCGGCAGCTCCAGTGCCGACTGGATTTCGCCGACCGTCGCGGAGCCGCCGCGTTCGAGGAACACGCCGATGATCCGCACCCGCGTCTCTTCGCCGATCGCCCGCAGGACCGGCAACGCGGTGGTGAGCGCGTCGTGGATCATTCGGCCACCGCCGAGGGGAGCAGCGCTTCGAGTTCGTCGACCGGAAGGCCGTGGCGCCGGCCCAGCTCGATCCAGTCGCGCAGCATGCGGGCCGTCTGCGCGCTGTGCCCGCCGAAGTGGTTTCGCAGGTACTCCGGCACGTCGAACGGCGCGAGGCGCGGCAACACCGTCAGCGCGGCACGGATTGCGGCCGGGCGCACAGCTTTCGGCCGACGGCCCCCGAACTCCGCCGCGACGGCGTTGCGGGCTTGGGTGGCGGCGAGAGCCAGCGGCCGGGCACTCCGGCGAGCCGCGGCGAGGTCGAAGCCCGCGGCCTGCAGCCCGGCCACCACCGGCATCATGCCCGCGGCGGAGACCAGCGGTGCGGCCGGAGACGCGCCGCGCGACCGGGCGAACAAGGCGCGGAGTGCGGCGGGACCGGTGGTCGTGAACCGGAACGGTCCCGGCTGCCACCACCAGTCCGCCGCCGCGAAGAACTCCGGGACCACCAGGCCCCACGGCCGCTCGCCCGCCAGCTCACGCAGCCGCGTCACCTCCGACGGCACCTGCGTGACCGCGGCGACGATCGCGGAAGACCCGCCGAGCAGCCGGGCCACCGCGGGCTCGGCCGGCGACGCCGTGCTGATCACCACGTCCCAGTCCCGGACCGGGCCGTCGACCGGCGTCACGTCGGCCCGGCGCTCGACGCGTCGGGCTCCACGCCGCCGGTTCGTGGCGACGACCAGGGAATCGGCGGCCGGCTCGCGCACCGCGAGCGTCACCTGGTGGGCCGGCGCCATCGACGTCACCAGCACCCGGGCCACCGGGCCGCGCCCGATCACGAGAACACGCATGCCGGCAATATATCCGGATATCCGGATGAACGGCTACTCCCGGAAGTAGCCCAGCTGCGCGGAAAGCTCGTCCGCTGCCTCGGTCATCGGGCGCACGATCTGCTTCACCCGCTGCTTCGAAAGCCGGTACGACGGACCGGACGCGCTCATCGCCGCGACGACGTCACCGCCGGGGCCGTGGATCGGCACCGCGACGGCGTGCATGCCGAGCTCGAGTTCTTCGTAGCAGGCGGCCCACCCGTCTTCGAGGACCCGGTCCAGCTCGGTCATCAGCTCGTCCGGCTCGACCGTCGTGCGCGGCGTGTACTGCTCGAGCTTCCGCTTGAGCACCCGCTTGCGCTCGGTTTCGCCCATGTACGCCAACAAGATCTTGCCGCTGGAGGTCGCGTGCAGCGGGGTGCGCTGGCCGGTCCAGTTCTGCGTCGTGATCGCCGCCGAACCGCGGGCCTGGCTGATGTTGATCGCGACGCCGTCGTCGGCGATGGCGATGTTCACCGTCTCGCCCAGCTCCTCGGCGAGTGACTGGCAGCTGGCGCGCCCCAGCTTGGCCAGGTCCATGCGGCCGGTCGCGGCACCGGCCAGCCGCACGATGCCGAACCCGATCGCGTACTTCCCGCGCTCGCCGAGCTGCTCGACCAGGCCTCTCGCCTCCAGGACGCTGAGCAGCCGCGACGCCGTCGACTTGTGGACGCCCAGCTCGCCCGCGATCTCGGTGATGCCGGTTTCGCCGTTGCGGGCGAGCAGCTCCAGCACGCTGATCGCCCGGTCGACCGACTGCACCTGGCTTTGAGTTGCGTTGCCCGAGTCCTGGTTCCGCATAGCGCAACAGTATCCGTTTCGTGCCGTTCCTATCGGCTGAGTGGGCGAATCTCTTGACGTGGGCGCCGGTGAAGCCGGATTGTTGCGCAAGAAGCGCAGAGTCGCGCCATGCGCAACATTCACGAACCGTCCCGGCATCCCGCCAGTCCTTTCCGGAGGCCTCGATGATCCGAGCGTGCGCCGTCGCCGACCTGCCCGTGGGGGAGGCCGTCCGCGTCGACGGCCCGGTCCCGGTCGCGGTGTTCCACACCGAGGACAGCTTCTTCGCCGTCGACGACACCTGCACCCACCAGGACGCCTCGCTCGCCGACGGCTGGCTCGAAGGCTGCTTCGTCGAGTGCCCGCTGCACGCCGCCCGGTTCGACCTGCGCACCGGCGCGCCGACGTGCCTGCCGGCGAAGGAGCCGGTCCGCACGTACGCCGTGGTCGTCGACGGTGGCGACGTCCACGTCGACGTGCCCGTCCCGGCGGTTCCCTGACCTTCTCCCGCAGGTCCGTGAAGGCCGCGTGCCGGCCTTCACGGACCGTCCAGGGGCACCCGGATGGAGCAGGCACCCGTGGCGATCTTGATCTTTCTGGTGGTCAAACACGCGGGTCGTGCGTGCGGGCGCCGGAACTAGTGCGAATATGTGGACATGAAGGCACGTGTTCTCGTGGTCGACGACGACCCCGCACTCGCGGAGATGCTCACCATCGTGCTCCGCGGGGAGGGGTTCGACACGGCCGTGGTCGCCGACGGTTCCCGCGCGCTGCCCGCGCTGCGCGAGCTGAAGCCCGACCTCGTCCTGCTCGACCTGATGCTGCCCGGGATGAACGGGATCGACGTCTGCAAGGCGATCCGCGCCGAGTCCGGGGTGCCGATCGTCATGCTGACCGCCAAGAGCGACACCGTCGACATCGTGCTCGGCCTGGAGTCCGGCGCGGACGACTACGTCGTGAAGCCGTTCAAGCCGAAGGAGCTGGTCGCCCGGGTCCGCGCCCGGATGCGCCGCACCGAGGCCGAGCCCGCGGAGTCGCTCACCATCGGCGACCTGGCGATCGACGTGCCGGGCCACGAAGTCACGCGCGAGGGCAAGGCCATCCCGCTGACCCCGCTGGAGTTCGACCTGCTGGTGGCGCTGGCCCGCAAGCCGCGTCAGGTGTTCACCCGCGAGGTGCTGCTCGAGCAGGTGTGGGGCTACCGGCACGCGGCCGACACCCGGCTGGTGAACGTGCACGTCCAGCGCCTGCGTTCGAAGGTGGAGAAGGACCCGGAGCACCCCGAGGTGGTGTTGACCGTTCGCGGTGTCGGGTACAAGGCCGGCCCGCCGTGATGAGTCGATGACCTCGGAGACTCCCAGAGGGCTCCCCGCGTTCGCGCGTTCGACGGCACGCCTGGTGCGGCGTGTCGTCGTTTTCGCGCGCCGTCGCGCGGTCGCGTTCAACGAGCTGTGGAAGCACTCGCTGCAGTTCCGCGTCACCGTGTCGACGCTCGCGCTGTCCTCGGCGGTCGTGTTCGTGCTGGGCATGGTCCTGCAGAACCAGATCACCGAGCGCCTGCTGGACACCAAGCGCGAAGCCGCGATCGCGCAGACCCGCGCGGCCGCAGACACCGCCGCAGGTGAGCTGGTCGGCCTCGGCGGCGAGACACCGGAAGCGCTGAGCAACCGGCTCCAGAACGCGCTGAAGAAGATCGCGATCACCCCGACCAGCCAGGACGCCGCGGGTTCGGCGGCCGGCACGTTCGTCCCGGTGCTCGCCAGCGGGGGCCGCGACCAGTCCGGTGAGGACCCCGCGTCCGCCGGGCCGTTCGACAGCGTGCCGCCGCGGCTGCGCCAGTTCGTCGAAGCCAACGAGATGAGCTGGCTCGAGCACACGGTCACCGACCCCGACGGCGGCCGCACGACGTACCTGATCGTCGGTACGCCGCTCAACACCGTCGCGAGCCCGCTGCAGCTCTACTTGCTGTTCCCGCTGACGACCGAGCAGAACACCGTCGCGACCGTGCAGAACACGCTGCTCGTCGGCGGGCTCGTGCTGCTGCTGTTGCTGGCCGGCATCACGAACCTGGTGACGCGGCAGGTGGTCCGCCCGGTCCGGCAGGCCGCCGCGGCGGCCGAGCAGTTCGCCGGCGGCGACCTCGACCAGCGCCTCACCGTGCTCGGCGAAGACGACTTGGCGAAGCTCGCGGTGTCCTACAACGGGATGGCCGCCAGCATCCAGCGCCAGATCCGCCAGCTCGAGGACTTCGGCGGGCTGCAGCGGCGGTTCACCTCCGACGTCTCGCACGAGCTGCGCACGCCGCTGACCACCGTCCGGATGGCCGCGGACGTGCTGCACGCGTCCCGCGAGCAGTTCCCGGCCGGGCTCGCCCGGTCGACCGAGCTGCTGGTGGACGAGCTCGACCGGTTCGAAGCGCTGCTCGGCGACCTGCTGGAGATCAGCAGGCTCGACGCCGGTGTCGAAGACCTGTCCGCGGAGTTCATCGACGTCCGCCCGATCGCCACCCGCGCGGTCGAGCAGGTGCGGGTGATCGCCGGCAACGCGGGCAGCTCGGTGGAGCTCGTGCTGCCCGACGAGGAGGTCATCGCCGAGGTCGACGCCCGGCGCGTCGAGCGGATCCTCCGCAACCTCCTCGGCAACGCCGTCGACCACAGCGAGGGCAAGCCGGTGGTGCTCACCGTCGCCGCCAACGAGACCGCGGTCGCGGTGACCGTTCGGGACCACGGCGTCGGCCTGCGGCCGGGCGAGGCCGACCTGGTGTTCAACCGGTTCTGGCGCGCCGACCCGTCGCGCAACCGGCGCACCGGCGGCACCGGGCTCGGCCTGGCGATCAGCCAGGAGGACGCGCGCCTGCACGGCGGCGAGCTCGACGCGTGGGGCGAGCTCGGCCAGGGCGCCTGCTTCCGGCTCGTGCTGCCGCGCCGCCAGGACGTGCCGGCCGGCGACCCGCCGCTCGTGCTGCCGCCGCCCGACCGCGTCGCCGCCGAGGTGCCGCTGGGGCTGATCGAGATCACGCCGGCGCCGGAGGCGATCTTCGCGGAACGTGAGGAAATCGGGCAGTGAAACGGCTTTTGCTCGCGGTGGTGTGCCTGGCTCTCGTGGCCGGTTGCGCGAACGTCCCCCTGGAATCCCAGCCCGTCGTAGTCTCCGGGGAACGTCAAGGCCAGGGCTCGGGTGACGTCGTTCCGGAGCCGGACAAGGACATCGACCCGCTGACGCTGGTCCGCGGCTTCATCGGCGCGACGCTCAAGCCGGGCCAGAACAACGCGGCCGCCCGCGCCTACCTGGACGACCAGAGCCGCGCGGCCTGGCGGCCGAGCCGCAGCCTGACGATCATCCAGAACACCTTCGGCACGGTCTACGACCCGGCGCCGCAGCCCGACCCGAACACGCTGGTCGTCAACGTGCGCGGGTTCGACGTCGGCACGCTCGACCAGAGCAGCGCGTTCGTCCCGGACTACAGCGCGGCGGCGCTGCGGATCAAGGTGCGCAAGCAGGCGAACGGCCAGTGGCGGATCACCGACCCGCCGCCCGACCTGTACGCGACCGAGTCCGACTTCAGCGAGAACTACACCGCGGTGCCGGTGAACTTCTACTCGGAGCAGTCGGCCACCTTCGTCCCGGACCGGCGCTACGTCGTCGCGAAGCCGCAGTCCGGGCTGCCGAGCCGCGTGGTGAACCTGCTGGTCAGCGGGCCGTCGACGAGCCTGGCCGGGTCGGTGAAGAACCTGCTCGCCGAGCCGGTCGAAGTCGACACGAACGTCAAGAGCCTCGACGACGGGACGCTGGTGGTGCCGCTGACCGGGCTGTCCGGGGCGGCCGACGACATCCGGAACCTGATCGCCGCGCAGATCGTCCTGACGCTGCAGTACGTGACGTCGGCGCGGATCCGGATCCTCGCCGACGGCGCCCCGCTGGTCGCCAACCACCCGGACTGGCGGGCGAACGAGCTGCCCGCGTACGACGCGACGCTGTCGCCGCGCCGGGAACTGCCGGGCCTGATGACGGTCGGCGGCCGCGTCCGGTCCCTCGACGACGGCGCGCCGGTCGGCGGCCCGGCGGGCAACGGCGGCTACGACGTCGTGAGCGCGGCCCAGTCGATCGACGGCAAGCGCCTGGCGGTGGTGGAGCGCGACGCCGACAAGGTCCGCCTGCGGATCGGCGACCTGGGCCACGACCTGGCGCTGGTCAACCTGGGCGGGACGACGCTGAGCCGCCCGACGTGGCGGCCGGGCACCGGCGAGGTCTGGACGGTGGTCGACCAGACGTCGATCGGCCGCATGGTGGTCAACCAGAACAACCAGTGGACGGCGCTGTCGGTCAACGCGACGGACCTGATCCAGCAGGGCGCCGTCACGGAGCTGCGGTTTTCCCGCGACGGCGCCCGCGTGGCGGCGGTGGTGAACGGCCAGCTGTGGGTGGCGTCGGTGACCGGCAGCGGCGACTCGGTGGCGCTGCGCGAGCCGAGGCTGCTGCAGCCGCACGACCTCAAGGACGTCGTCGACGTGGACTGGCTGGCCCAGGACCTGCTGGTGGCGGCGACGAAGTCGACGTCCCAGCCGGTGGTCCGCGTGACGGTGGACGGCCAGCGGATGGACGCGTTCAACAGCTCCAACCTGACGCCCCAGGTCCACGGCGTGACGGCGGCGCCGAGCCGCCCGATCGTGGTGGCGGACGCGAGCGGCCTGTGGACGGCGTCGGTGCTGGGCGAGGTGTGGCGGCCGCAGAGCCACTCGATGAAGGACGCGGATCCCTTCTACCCGGGCTGATTCGCCGAAACTGTCGGTGGTGCCGGGGACACTGTCCGTGTGGTGTTGCTCGATCTGCTGATCCCCGCCCGGTGCGCCGGCTGCGGGGCCCGTGGGATGCCGTGTTGCGACCGGTGCGCGGCGGTGTGGGGTTCGGTGTCCGAAGTCGTGCGGGTGCCGGTGGCGGGGCTGGCGCGGGTGTTCGCGCTGTCCCGGTACCGCGGCGTGGGGCGCCGGTTGCTGATCGCGTTCAAGGAACGCGGGCGGCGGGATCTGGCTGTTCCGCTGGGGTTGGCGTTGGCTCGGGCGTTGGTGGTGCTGCCGTTGCCGGGTTCTGCGCTGTGCCTGGTGCCTGCGCCGAGCCGTCGGTCGGCCGCGCGGGTGCGTGGCGGGCCGCACGTCGAGCGGCTGGCTTCGGCGGCCGCGCGGGTGCTGGCCGGGTGGGGGTTCGAGGTCGCGGTGGCTCCGGCTTTGGAGCTGTCGGGTGGCGCACGGGACGCGGTCGGGTTGGACCGCGCGGCGCGGGTGGCGAACCTGGCCGGGCGGTTGCGGTTCCGCGAGGCGGGGCGGCCGCCGCCGGGGATGCCGGTGGTGGTGCTGGACGACGTGGTCACGACGGGCGCCACCGCCGCGGCTTGCGTACGGGCTTTGGCGGGGGAGGGGATCGAGGTGGCGGCGGTTTTGACCCTGCTCGCGGCCGGGTGAATTCCGGGTGAGTGCCCGGGATGCTGTGGGTCGGCGTGGCTTCGGGCGGTGGCGGCCCGGCCTGTGCCTTCGCGGTGTTCGCGCGGCCGCGGTCGGGTTCTGCCTGCGGGGCTGTGGTCGGGACGTGCGCTCGGGCCTGCCGATCGCGGCCTCGGCCGGCGTGCGGTGGTCGGTGCGCCGGCGCTTGTCGCGGTGTTCGATTCGGCTCGCGCGGCCGCGGCCGGGTCCTGCTCGCGGGGCTGTGTTCGGAACCTGCCCTCGCGGCCTCGGTGGCTCGCGGGCCCAGCTTGCGGCGCTGTCGGCCGGCCCCGCCCACGCAGGTCCACCGGTCCCCGTGCTTGCCGGCGCCGGCAAAGTGCGCCCACGCCAACCGAAATTGCCCACTGCGAACCCGGCGGCCCACGCCACCCGACCCCGGCAACCGCAACCAAAGCCATCCGCACCTCCGCGACCGGCCATGATCACCGCATACCCGGCCAACCCTCACTTCACCCGCCCCCGGGTGAACCGGCAGGTCACCTACACGAGTGAATCCGCCGGGAACGCAGCCGGCGTCCCGGCCGTTGTCCGGGCATGAGGGTGTCGATCAAGACCACCTGGCCGCCACACCACTCCACCGGAGTGGCGGCTGCCGGGAACCTGGCCGTCACCCTCGGCGTCCACCAGCGGGCGGTGCTGCGCCGTCCGTGTGATGTCACGCTCCGAAGCGAGCGTCCGACCAGCGGGTGTTTTCCGGTGTTCACCCTCCGCTCACTGCGCGGGGTGACGGAGTCTCATTCCTCGACATCCCCCGGCTCGGGGGCTGTTGCTCCGGGCGTGAGGAAGCTAACGTGCTCCGCAATCAGCAATCCCCGCAGGCAGGGAGGTGACGAGCCCATGTCCCTGGCGCCGGAGGTGCGCTGAGTCCGCGCTCGGGCTCCCGGCACGAGACGTCGTGAACCGCTCCCGAGTTCCTTCTCAGCCCGCGATCCGGGCTTACGTCCCCGCAATACCGGCGCCGTGTGTGAACTCAACAGCTCGCAGTCATCGAAGCGAGGGAGGTCGTGTATGGATATCGTCGTCAAGGGCCGCAACGTGGAGGTGCCCGACCACTACCGGGCGCTTGTCAGCGAAAAGCTGGCCCGGCTCGAGCGCTACGACAGGAAAGTCATCCGGTACGACGTGGAGCTGTTCCACGAACCCAACCGGCGCCAGGCCAAGAGCTGCCAGCGCGTCGAAATCACCGGAAAGGGGCGGGGCCCGGCCGTACGCGCTGAAGCGTGTGCCGCCGACTTCTACGCAGCGCTCGATTCCGCAGTCACCAAGCTGGAAAACCGGCTGCGGAGGACACACGACCGGCGGCGCGTGCACTACGGCCGCAGCCGTCCCGAATCGGTCGCCGAAGCGACCTCGGCACTGCCGGGTGGCGCAGCCCCGGCCGCGGCCGGTCCCGTCGCGGGAACCGCGGTGCTCGAAGCACCGGAACCGCAGGCGAACGGCTTCGCGAGTGCCGGCGAGATACACCTGCCCCAGCAGCAGAGCTGGGCCGACGACGACCTGGGTCACCAGCCCGGTCGCGTCGTTCGCGAGAAGCAGCACACCGCGGAGCCCATGACGGTGGACCAGGCTCTCTACGAGATGGAGCTGGTCGGCCACGACTTCTACCTCTTCAACGACTCCGAAGCGGGCCGGCCCAGCGTGGTCTACCGGCGGAAAGGCTTCGACTACGGCGTTATCCGGCTCGGCTGAGCCGGTCCAAGGAGGCCCGCCGGATGGCCCGCACGCGGCTCGCGTGCGGGCCATCCGCATGTCAGGACGTACGGCGTGTGCACACGACGGCCACCGTTCCCTACGATGGGGGTGGGAAGGTGGCGCCGAACACGGCCGCCACCGCGGGAGAACCTGCCCGGGACCGGCCTGGGCGTGCTCATATTCAGCTAGTGAGGTCGACCGGATGGTGCTGAACCGCCTGCTCCGCGCGGGTGAGGGCAAGATGGTGAAGCGGCTGCGCAACATCGCCGATCACATCAACACCCTCGAAGACGACGTCAAGGACCTGACCGACGCCGAGCTGCGGGCCAAGACAGACGAGTTCCGCAAGCGGAACGGCGACGGCGAATCCCTCGACGAGCTGCTGCCGGAGGCCTTCGCGGTCGTCCGGGAAGCGGCCAAGCGGGTGCTCGGCCAGCGCCACTTCGACGTCCAGCTGATGGGCGGCGCGGCGCTGCACCTCGGCCAGGTGGCGGAGATGAAGACCGGTGAGGGCAAGACGCTCACCTGCGTCCTCCCCGCCTACCTCAACGCCATCCCCGGCAAGGGCGTCCACGTCGTCACGACGAACGACTACCTCGCCAAGCGCGACTCGGAGTGGATGGGCCGCATCCACCGCTTCCTCGGCCTCGAGGTCGGCGTCATCCTGTCGGAGCAGCAGCCGGACGTGCGGCGCTCCCAGTACAACGCCGACATCACCTACGGCACGAACAACGAGTTCGGCTTCGACTACCTGCGCGACAACATGGCGTGGAGCCTCGACGACTGCGTGCAGCGCGGGCACAACTTCGCCATCGTCGACGAGGTCGACTCGATCCTCATCGACGAGGCCCGGACGCCGCTGATCATCTCGGGCCCGGCGGACCAGTCGTCGCGCTGGTACGTCGAGTTCGCCCGCCTCGCCCCGTTGATGCAGGGCATCGACACCACCACGATGGGGTCGCGGGAGCGCACCGAGAAGGCGAACCTGATCAACTCGAAGTACCACTACGAGGTCGACCAGCGGAAGCGCACCGTCGCCGTCACCGAGAAGGGCGTCCGGTTCGTCGAGGACCAGCTCGGCATCGAGAACCTGTACGAGGCCGCGAACACGCCGCTGGTCGGGTACCTGAACAACGCGCTGAAGGTGCAGGAGCTCTTCCACCGCGACAAGGACTACATCGTCCGCAACGGCGAAGTCATGATCGTCGACGAGTTCACCGGCCGCATCCTGGTCGGCCGCCGCTACAACGAGGGCATGCACCAGGCGATCGAGGCCAAGGAAAAGGTCGAGATCAAGGCCGAGAACCAGACCCTCGCGACAATCACGCTGCAGAACTACTTCCGCCTCTACGAGAAGCTGTCCGGGATGACCGGTACGGCCGAGACCGAGGCCGCGGAGTTCCACCAGACCTACAAGCTGGGTGTGGTGCCGATCCCGACGAACCGGCCGATGATCCGCGTCGACCAGGCGGACCTGATCTACAAGACCGAGCAGGCCAAGTTCGAGGCCGTCGCCGAGGACATCGCCGAGCGGCACGACAGGGGCCAGCCGGTCCTCGTCGGCACCACGAGCGTCGAGAAGTCCGAGCACCTGTCGAAGCTGCTGGTCAAGCTGAGCGTCCCGCACGAGGTGCTGAACGCGAAGCACCACGACCGCGAGGCGCTGATCGTCGCGCGCGCCGGCCAGAAGGGCGCCGTCACGGTCGCCACGAACATGGCCGGCCGCGGTACCGACATCGTGCTCGGCGGCAACCCCGACCTGATCGCCGACCAGGTCCTGCGCGAGCGCGGCCTGGACCCGGTCGAGCACTCCGAGGAGTACGAGGCCGCGTGGCCCGAGGTCCTCGAGCAGGTCAAGGCGGAGTCGAAGGCCGAAGGCGAAGAGGTCCGCGAGGCGGGCGGCCTGTACGTGCTGGGCACCGAGCGGCACGAATCGCGCCGCATCGACAACCAGCTCCGCGGCCGCTCCGGCCGGCAGGGCGACCCGGGCGAGTCCCGCTTCTACCTCTCGCTCGGTGACGAGCTCATGCGCCGCTTCAACGCGACCATGGTCGAGCGCGTCATGACGACCATGCGGCTGCCCGACGACGTGCCGATCGAGCACAAGATGGTCTCCAAGGCCATCAAGAGCGCGCAGACCCAGGTCGAGCAGATCAACATGGAGCAGCGCAAGGACGTCCTCAAGTACGACGAGGTCATGAACGAGCAGCGCAAGGTGATCTACGCCGAGCGCCACCGCGTCCTCGCCGGCGAGAACCTGCGTGAGCAGATCGAGGGCATGCTCGTGGACGTCGTCAACGCCTACGTGGACGGTGCGACCGCCAACGGGTACGCCGAGGACTGGGACCACGAGAAGCTGTGGTCGGCGCTGAAGCAGCTCTACCCGGTCAGCATCGAGTGGGACGACCTGATGGAGGACGGCGACCTCGACGAGCACACGCTCCGCGAGGCGCTCGTCCAGGACGCGCGCGACGCCTACGACAAGCGCGAGGCCGAGATCAACGCGCTCGTCGGCCCGGACGGCATGCGGACCCTGGAGCACCAGGTGATGCTGACGGTCCTCGACCGCAAGTGGCGCGAGCACCTCTACGAGATGGACTACCTCAAGCAGGGCATCGGCATGCGGGCGCTGGCGCAGCGCGACCCGCTGATCGAGTACCAGCGCGAGGGCTTCGACATGTTCCGCGCGATGCTCGACTCGCTGAAGGAGGAGGCCGTCGGCTTCCTGTTCAACCTGCAGGTCGAGCGGGCGGAGGCGCCCCCGGCGGAGGCCGCGGCCGCGGTGCCGACGGGCGTCGCTTCGGGCAACGGCCAGGCGGCCGAGGGCCGGCACGCGCGGCCGGCGCCGCCGCAGCCGCCGACGACCGACACCGAGTCCGTCCCGGCCGCGCTGCGCGGCAAGGGCCTCGGCGGCGGTGGCCGGCAGTCGGGCATGACGCTGTCCGGCCCGGGCGAGGACGGCGAGGTCGAGTCCCACGCCGAAGGCGGGGCGCAGGCCGCGGGCGGTGGCGCCGGCGGGACCCGCCGGGACCGTCGCGCCGCCCAGCGTGACGCCCAGAAGAAGGGCAAGAAGGGCCCGCGTCGCTGACGTGGTTTTCCGGGGCCGGGGTGCGTGCACCCCGGCCCCTTTTGCATGAGGGGGAGCGAGTTGGCGGATCCGCAGGAGTTCTTCGCGCTGTTCGCCGCCGAGCGGCGGCCGGACCCGTACCCGGAGTACCGGCGGTGGCGCGAGCGCTTTCCGGTCGCGGAACTGGCCGAGCGGATGTTCGCGGTCAGCGGCTTCGCCGAGGCGACGCAGGTGCTGCGCGACCCGGCGTTCGGCCACCCCGAACCGGAGTACCTGGATCCCGCGGACCGGCTTCCGGACCAGCCGGTCGACGAGTCGGGACGCGTGGTCCGGGCGTTCCTGTCGCTGAACCCGCCCGACCACACGCGACTGCGGCGGCTGGTGGCGAAGGCGTTCACGCCGCGGATGGTCGAGCGGCTGACCCCGCGGATCGAGGAGATCACCGCGTCGCTCATCGACGGCGTGGGCGGGTCCTTCGACGTGATGACGTCGCTGGCGAAGCCGCTGCCGGTGGAGGTGATCGCGGAGCTGCTGGGCGTGCCCTTGGCCGACCGCGAGCGGTTCGCGGCGTGGTCGCACGCGATGGCGCGGGCGCTGGACCCGCCGTTCCTGCAGCACCCGGACACGATCGAACCGGCGGTGAAGGCGCGGCAGTCGTTCGTCGCGTACTTCCGTTCACTGGCCGACGAGCGGCGGCGCGAGCCCGGGGAGGACCTGCTGTCGGCGCTGGTGGCGGTGTCGGACGCGGGGGACGTGCTCAGCGAGGGCGAGCTGCTGGTGACGTTGACGCTGCTGCTGATCGCCGGCCACGAGACGACGACGAACCTGATCGGCAACGGAGTGCTGGCGCTGCTGCGCAACGGGGGTGTCGGCGCGGCGGACCCCTCGCGGGTGGTGGAGGAAGTGCTGCGCTACGACTGCCCGGTCCAGCTGACGGCCCGGACCGCGTTGCGGGACACCGGATTGGGGTCCGTCGCGGTGCCGGCGGGCAGCCAGGTGATCGTCCTGATCGGAGCGGCCAACCGCGACCCGGCGACGGGCCCGGCCCCGGAGTCGTTCGACCCGGCGCGGGCCCCGGGGCGGCATCTGGCGTTCGGCCAGGGAATCCACTTCTGCTTGGGCGCACCCCTGGCGCGCCTGGAGGGCCGCATCGCGTTCCGCGAGCTGTCACGCCGGTTGCCGGAGTTGCGGTTGTCGGGCGCCCCGAGCTGGAACGCGACAACGACCCTGCGCGGCTTGGCAACGCTGCCGGTCGTGAGCGGCGAGTAGGTCCGAACGGTCCCGGACTCAAGCGCCCCAAGGTGGCCTTCGGTGCGTCAGACGCACCGAAGGCCACCTTGGGTGCGTGGAATCAGCACCGCGGCGCGAAGCGCCTCCGTTGAGGGTGGCGGTGGGGGCATGGGTGGAGCAACCAAGGCCACCTTGGGGCGCTCGGGTCCGGCGGTGCGCGAGCTGAGCGGGCGGGTCTCACGCCGCCGCCTGCCGGTGGGGGTGCTGGGCCGGATGGCTCGGCTTCAGCAGCGCGAACCGCACGCACTGCCACCCCGCCGGGGTGCGCGTGAAGCGGGCCGCCAGTGCGAACGACCGGCCGGCCGCCTCCACGCGGGTGCACGCCTCGATCACCCCCGGCGCCGGCGTGCACGTGTGGACCCGGCACAACCGGTGCCGCGGCCGCGTCCCCCGTGGCCCGCTCAGGCCCGCGTACACCTCCGGGGCCACCAGCCCGCGGATCTGCGGCACCGGGCGGCGCCCGTCGTACGCCTCCAGCAGCATGGCCAGCAGCCGGCCCACCTCGCTCGCTTCGAGCTGCCGAGGCGTCGGCCACCGGGCGTCACCCCCGCGGTTCCCGTGCGGGGGCACCGCCGGCGGCCGCTCGGCGCGGCGCGGTACTTCGGCGTGGATCAGCGTTCTCACGCGGTGTTCCTCGGACATTTCCTCCCCTCCCGGGCGCGGCATTTCGCCGTCGCCAGCGCTTAGAGGCCGGAACCGGCCGGAAAGGCGACGGGAATCGCCCGATTCGGCAAAGAACCGCCGAAGCTGTGGATTCGCCCGAGTACGTGCGGTAAGCGCCGTGTCGCGTTGTTGCGCTATGCGAGACAACGCGTCGCCGCCCCGGCTATGGTGTGCCGGGTGCTGAAGGGGTTATTGGTCGATTTCGCCGGAGTTCTCACGGATCCCGACGCCGGCCGCTTCTACGACTACCTGGCGGCCGCGCGCGAGCGAGGCGTCCGCACCGCGCTGCTGTCGAACGCCCCCGGGGCGTCGGACGAGGTCAAGAACACGATGTTCGACTATTTCGACGCTCTCGTGTTTTCCGGCGAGGTCGGGGTGGCCAAACCGGATCCGGCGGTCTACCTCATCGCGGCCGAGCGGCTCGGCCTGCCCGCCGTGCGCTGCGCGTTCGTCGACGACTCCGCCGCGAACATCCGCGGCGCCGTCCAGGCGGGCATGGTCGGCGTGCACCACCGGTCGGTCGGGGAAACGCTCACCGAGCTCGACGTGCTTTTCCCGGATCGGTGAGCGTCAGCGGGCGCGGCGGACCAGTTCGAACGACAGGACCGCCGCCGCGGCTGAGACATTCAGCGACTCGACGTCACCCGGCATCGGAATCGACACCCATTCCGTGACGAGCTCGCCGACTTCGGTGCCGACCCCGGCCGTCTCGCCGCCGAGCACGAACGCGGCGCGCTGCGGCAGGTCGACGTCGAACACGGTCGTGCGCGCCGACGCGCCCAGCGCGTAAAGGCCGTATCCGGCTTCGCTGAGCATTTCGGCGGCCTCGCGCGCGGAACCGCACCGCAGCACCGGCGCGCGGAAGGCGACGCCGGCCGAAGCCTTGACCACCAGCGGGTCCAGCGCCGCGACCCCGCGCCGCGGCACGATCACGCCGTCGAGCCCGGCGGCGGTCGCCGTCCGCAGGATCATGCCGACGTTCGCGGGCGTGGTGATGCCGTCGAGCAGCAGCACCCGCGACGGCGGCCGCCGGTCGGCCAGCGCCGCCGAAAGCGCGCGCATCCGCGGCGCGACGACGTCGGCGAGCACGCCCTGGTCCTGCTTGCCGTTGCCGGCGAGCACCTTGACCCGGTGCGCGCTGGCGCGCTGCACCGGCACGCCGGCGTCCTTCGCGGCGCGCTGGATCTCCGCGGCGCCGGGGCCGCGGGCGGTGTCGGCGAGGATCACCTTGTCCACGCGCAGGCCGGCGTCGGCCAGCGCTTCGAGCACCGGCTTCCGGCCGTACACCGTAAGAAAGCGATCCTTCGGCGAGATCGTCGACTCATCACCCACACCGGGCAGTCTCGCATTGTGCGACGATTCGCTCATGCCCGACCGCCTTTCCGCACTGGACGCCTCGTTCCTCTACGTCGAGGACCACGCGACGCCGATGCACGTCGGCGGGGTGGCGATCTTCGAGCGCCCGCGGTCCGGGTTCAGCTACGCGCAGCTGCTCGACCTCGTCGGCGCGCGGCTGGCGTACCTGCCGCGCTACCGCCAGCGCGTGGCGGAGGTGCCGGGTCACCTCGCGCGGCCGGTCTGGGTGGACGACGTCGACTTCGACCTGAACTACCACGTCCGGCGCTCGGCGCTGCCCCAGCCGGGCAGCGACGAGCAGCTGTTCGACCTGGTCGCGCGCCTGATGTCCCGGCGGCTGGCGCCGGAACGGCCGCTGTGGGAGGCGTACTTCATCGAGGGCCTGGCCGGCGACCGCGTCGCGCTGGTGACGAAAACGCACCAGTCCGTTGTGGACGGTGTCGGCACGATCGAGCTCGGCCAGCTCATCCTCGACCCGACACCGGCCGAGCCGGAACCGTTCGAGGACATCTGGACGCCGCGGCGCGAGCCGAGCCGGACGCAGCTGGTGCTGGACGCGGTCAGCGAGGGCGTCCAGCGGCCGGGCGAGGTCGTGGAGAACGTCCGCTCGGCGGCGAACGACGCGTTCGCGGCGGCGGGCAAGTTCGCCGAGACCGTCGGCGGGGTGGCGACGACGCTGCGCACGCTGGTGAAGCCGGCGCCGACCGGGCCGCTGAACGTCCGGGTGTCCGGCGGGCGCGTGTTCTCGGTGGTCCGCACGCGGCTGGAGGACTTCCGCAAGATCCGCGCGGCGCACGGCGGCACGGTCAACGACGTCGTCCTCGCGGCGATCACGGGCGCGCTGCGCGAGTGGCTGCTGTCGCGCGAGGAGCAGCTGACGCCGACGACGACGATCCGCGCGCTGGTGCCGCTGGCGGTCCGCGACGCGGAGACGGCGGAGTACTCGACCCCGGCGCTGGTCGGCAACCAGGTGGCGGCGTACCTGGTGGACCTGCCGGTCGGCGAGCCGAACCCGGTGCTGCGGCTGCAGCACATCGGCCACGCGATGGCCGAGCACCTCGACTCCGGGCGCCCGGTGACGGCGCGCGGGCTGCTCAAGGTGGGCGGTTTCGCCCCGGCGACGCTCCACTCGCTCGGCGCGCGGGCGGCGGGGTCGCTGTCCGGGCGCATCTTCAACGTCATGGTGACGAATTCACCGGGCCCGCAGGTGCCGATGTACGCGGGAGAGGCCAGACTGGTCGAGATGTTCCCGGTCATGCCGCTGATGCGCACCCAGGCGCTGGCGGTCGGGGTGACGTCCTACCACGGTGGCGTCTACTTCGGACTGAACGGCGACCGCAAGGCCGCCTTCGACGTGGACATCGTGGCCGGGATGATCGAAGAGTCCCTGGAAGAGCTGAAGGGTGCGCACTGGTGAGGGTCTATCTGCCTGCGACCATCGCGATGCTTCGCGACCTCGAATCATCGGGGGAGTTCCGCGCCCGCAGCGGAACGGCGTTCGCGTTGACGCCGGCGTTGCGCGAGGCGTACGTGAGCGGTTCGGACGAGGAGCTGGAGTACGCGGCACTGCTGGACGCGGCCCGGGCTTCGTTGCGCTTGATCGCGGCGGAGGAGAAGGGCGAGCCGCGGCGGGTGGTGATTTCGGCGGACGTTTCCGGAGTGACTTTGCGACCGGACCTGGACGCACCGGTGGTCCGCATCGGCGGCCCGATCCCGCTGTCGGCGGTGGCGGCGATCCACGTGGACGCGGCCGAGGCAGCCGACGCGGTCTCGGCGGCCGCGGCGGTGATCGACGCGGCGGACCTGGGAGATCCGGACGCGGAGTTCACGCTGGGGGACGCCGAGGACCACGAATTGGCTTGGTACGCGCCGCAGGAATTGCCGTTCTTGCTGGAGTTGCTCTGAGTTGTCCACAGGTGGGTTGACCTGTGGACAACTCGGCTCGGGTGGGGGTTTGCGTCAGGGGTGGCCGATAGACTGGAACAGGGACGCCCCCCGGGATGGGTGGGGGTCTCGGCAAAGTCGGATCGGTGTGGTCGGTCTGGCGGCCGGTGACGTCATGAACGAGTCGTTTACCTCGGCGGATGCGATGAACGAGTCGTTGATGACCGTCGAAGCTCGGCATTCTGTCGAAGTGCCTCTTCGGTCCGGCGTTCCGTGGGCGGTGGGGTCGGGCGGAGCGTCGCCTCGCCCGACTGTCGTAGCCCTGGCGTCAGGTGACATGAATGGGTCATTCATGTCGTTTGGGGCGGGGCGAGTGGGGCGGGGCGGGGGCAGCTGCCCTGCCAAAGCTCTTCCGGCACCCCGAAGCTGTCATTGTGACTACGGCCGGCAACACCGCGTCAAGGCGGGAAAGATGCCTTGACCCGGCATTGCCGGCCGTGTTCTGGCTTCGGATCGGGGTGCGGGGGAGTCTGGGTCCTCGTCGGTGTCGGTTCTCGGGGCCTCTCGCCTTTGGTGTCGGCCTTCGTGGCGAGGTTGTGGGCAGTCGTTCAGGCGGGGTTGGCGGTTGGCATGAACGAGTCGTTCACCTCGCCAGATGCGATGAACGAGTCGTTCATGACCACCGACGCTCGGCATCCCGCCGAAGCGCCTCTTCGGCCCGGCGTTCCGCGGGCGGTGGTGCCGGGCGGAGCATCGCCTCACCCGACTTTGCCGGAGCCCTGCCGGGATGGGTGGGGCTGTCCGCTGGGTCCTGAGGGGCCCGTGCGTTAGTCCTGGGTGAACCAGTCCGGGCCCGGCACCGGCCGTTCGCACTTCCACCCCGTCACCGCCATCAGCTTCCCCGAAACCACCCGCTGTGACCGCCCCATCGGCTCCGCCAGCGGGATCCGCGAAACCAGCCACTTCGGCAGCGCCCGGGCCCGCCGCACCCCGGCCACCGACGCCATCACCTCGCCCAGCTCCCCCTTGAGCACCGGTGGCGCCCCCACGTTGTAAACCCCCGATGGCGCGTCCAAAGCCGCCACCGCCGCCGCGGCCGCGTCGGACGGGTGGATCGCCGTCGTCCAGTCCGAACGCGCACCCATGATCAACGGTGCTCCGCGGCGAGCCGCCGCCAGCAGGGCCGATGTCATCGCGTCCGTCCCCAGCAGCGTCCCGATCCGCAGCCGCACCACCGTGCGGTCCGCCAAAGCCGCCACGTTCGCGTGCGCCGTCACCGAGGACGCCGTGACTCCGCGAGGCCGCAGCGGTGCGTCCTCCGCCAAAAGAGCCGCGCCGCCGTCCGCGTACACGAACGAGATCCCCTCCTGGACCACGACCCGCACCTCGTCGACCTGCCGGACCGCCGCCGCCAGCGCCGCGCTCCCCGCCACCCGGACCCGGTCGTTCTCCGCCCACGCGGACGCGCGGGTCATCTTCCGCGGAATCCGCGTCGCCAGGTTCAGCACCGCGTCATGCCCCCGCAACGCCGTGACCAGCGAAGACGCTGAAAACAGATCGCCGACGACGGGCTGCGCGCCCGTCGCGCGCACTGTCTCCACCCGCGAAGCGGACCGCGCCAGGCCGCTCACCGAATACCCCTCCGCCAGCAACCGGGCCACCGCCGGCTGCCCCAGTACGCCCGTCGCGCCGATCACCATCACTCGCTTGCTCATACCGCCTGGACGAGGCCGCGGGAGAAAACGTGACTACCCCACCTCACCCGGGGGCGGCGGCTGGACGTCGACCGGGACGCCCCAGTCCGAATACCTCGTCGTGATGCGGGCCTCGGAGCCCTGCAGGATCGGGGACAGGTCCAGCACGATCTGCAACGGCCGGTGCGCGTCGTCGAGCCACAGCTCCACCGGGAACTTGCCCAGCGAGCCCGCGGGCAGCCCCGCGGGCAGGTCCGCGCCCAACCGCGCCAGGTCCAGCTCGACGCGGTAGTGCTCCGCCGTCACCCCGTCCAGCTTCCCGCGCTCGGCCGAGACGATCGAGCCCGCCGTGCGGATCTCGCCCAGCGTGTGCGCCGGGTCGTTCTGGGCCGCCAGCTGGGCCAGGCTGCCGCCGAGCACCTGGGACACCGGGTCGGTGCCGTCCGCCGCGACCGCCACCCACGGCTTGCCCGCGCCGACCTCGTCGCGAGATCCCTCCGGCACCTTCGCGTACAGCTTCCCCGCCACCTGCCGCAGCTCCATCGGCTCGCCGATGAAGTCGGTCGTCAGCACCTGCGCCGTCCCGCCCGCGCCGAACCGCGCCTGCCCCTGGCTCTTGGACCGGACCTGGCCGACCGCGACGTCCGTGCCGAACTTCGCCGAGCCGCCGCTCGTGGTCGCCGCCGTGGCGGCGTCGGCCAGCGCCCGCGCGTCGGTGAACGCGGGTGGCGGTGACGGCGGGCCGGAGCAGCCGGTCAGCAGGACGAGCAGCAGCACGACGGCGGCTTTGCGCATGGCGCAACAAAAACACAGCGGCTCCCCCGAACCCGTTCGGGGGAGCCGCTTTTACTCAGAGTCTCAGCGACCGGCCTTCTTCATCAGCTCGCCGAGGTCGACGACCTGGTCGGCCGGCGGGGCCGTCACGTCGACCGTGGTGCCCCAGTCGGTGTACTTCATCGTGAACTTCGCGTCCCCGGCCGGCGCGCCCAGCGCCTGCATCATCGGGCCCTGGTCCATGGTGACCTGCACCGGCAGGTTGTCCTTGTTCAGCCACAGCTCGGCCGGGATCTTGACGTCCTTGCCCTTGAGCATCTCGGTCAGCTTGTCGCGCGAGGCCGCCGGCAGCGAACCGGTGAACTGGTCGACCGCCTTGGCGACGTCCAGCTCGACCTTGTAGTGGTTGACCTTCTCGCCGTTCAGCTCGGTCTGGTCGGACGAGATGATCCGGCCGGTCTTCGAGATCTGGTCGAGCATCTTGCTCGGGTCGCTCTGCTCGGCCGACTGCGACAGCGAGCTGCCGAGCGCCTGCGAGATCGGGTCGTCGCCGTCGGCCGAGATCTTGGCCCACGACTTGTCGGTGCCCATCTGCTTCTGCTGGTCGGCGGGCAGCTTGATGTACATGACCTTGTCGACCATGCGCATCTCGGTGGTCTCGCCGGCCGCGGTGCTGGTCATCGAGAACTTGGTGTTCGCACCGTCCATGGCCATCGCGCCGGTCGCGCTGATGGTCTGGCCGGCGGCGGAGCCCTCCATGGTGAACTTCGCCGACTTGGACTTCTCGGTGCCCTGCTTGGACGCCGAGGCCAGCTGGATCGCGTCGGTGAACGGCGAGGCGAGGAAGCTGCCGCCCTCGGCCTGGGTCTGGGTGCCGGCCGCCGGCTGGGCGGTGCCGGAGTTGCCACTGCACGCCGTCAGCGTCAGCGCCAGCGCGGCGGCGCTCGCGACGACCAGGGTGGTCTTGCGCATCAAAGTCCCCTCAGAGTCGGATGGTCCACTCGGGATATCGCCCGAACGGGCGAATAATTACATCTCTGACGGTGACGATCCGCAGTCGGTTCCCGGTTGTCTCACGACTCTGTGGCGCGGGTCACTTCGTGGCCGCCGCGAGAGGCCAGCAGGCGCCGCAGCGACGTCAGCCGTTCGGCGCTCGCCCGGCCCTCGGTGACGACGTCGTCGAGCGCGCAGTCCGGGTCCTCGGGCGGCCCGAGGTGCCCGCAGCCCGACGGGCACTCTTCGGCCGCCGCGGCGAACTCCTCGAAGGCGTCGACGATGTCGTCCGCGGTGACGTGGGCCAGGCCGAACGACCGGACGCCGGGCGTGTCGATCACCCAGCCGCCGTCCGGCAGCGGCAGTGCGACCGCCGCGACGGACGTGTGGCGCCCCTTGCCGACCGCGCTCACGACGCCGACGGCCAGCTCGGCGTCCGGTACCAGGCGGTTGACCAATGTCGACTTGCCGACACCGGAGTGGCCGACCAGGGCCGTCACCCGGTCTTTCAGCAGCTCGGCGAGGCCTTCGGGCTCTTCGTCGTAGCGGCTGACGATCACCGGGATGTCGAGGCCCGCGTACCCCGCCAGGAGCTCGTCCGGGCTGGCCAGGTCGGCCTTCGTCAAGCACAGCACCGGTTCGACGCCGCCCGCGTAGCAGGCGACGACGCAGCGGTCGATGAAGCCGGTGCGCGGCGGCGGGTCGGCGAGCGCGGTGACGATCAGCAGGCGTTCGGCGTTGGCGACGACCAGCCGCTCGTACGGGTCGGTGTCGTCGGCCGTGCGCAGCAGCGAGCTGGTCCGGTCGTCCACGCGGATGATGCGCGCGAGGGTGTCCGGCTTGCCCGAGACGTCACCGACGATCCCGACCCGGTCGCCGACGACCACCGGGGTCCGGCCCAGTTCCCGGGCCCGCATCGCGGTGACGACCTGCTGGGGATCGGCGTCGACCGCGCAGGTCCAGCGGCCGCGGTCCTTGCCGATGACCATGGCGGTGACGGCGTCGGCGTGCTCGGGACGGCGCTTGCTGCGGGGGCGGGTGCCCTTGCCCGGACGCACGCGGACGTCGGACTCGTCCAGCTTGCTCCAGTCGTTGCGCGCCAAACCCTCGTCCTCTCGTGCGCCGGTGCCACCCGAATGATCCCACGTCGCTCGCCAGCGCCCTGGCCTGCGTGTAACGATGGCGGTCCCGGCACCAGGAGGTTGACGATGTGCGGCCGTTACGCCGCGACGAAGGACCCGGCGAAGCTGATCGAAGAGTTCGAGGCCATCGACCTCACCGAAGGGCACGCGCGGGCCGACCACAACGTCGCGCCGACGAAGAACGTGGTCACCGTCGTGCAGCGGCACCCGCGTGACGAAGACGGCCAGGTCCTCGAGGACGAGCCCGCCGAGCGTTCGCTGCGGATGATGAAGTGGGGCCTGGTGCCGTTCTGGGCGAAGGACCCGTCCGTCGGCTCGAGGATGATCAACACGCGCGCCGAAACGGCGGCCGAGAAGCCCGCCTTCCGCCGCGCGCTGGTGTCCCGCCGCTGCCTGGTGCCCGCCGACGGCTGGTTCGAGTGGCGCCGCACCGGCAAGGAGAAGGAGCCGTTCTACATGACGGAGCCGGACGGCTCCTCGATCGCGTTCGGCGGGATCTGGGAGACCTGGCACCCGAAGGACGACAAGGACGCGGCGCCGCTGATCACGTTCTCGATCATCACGACCGACGCGGCGGGCCAGCTCACCGACATCCACCACCGGATGCCGCTGATCGTGCCGCGCGCGCACTGGGACGGCTGGCTGGACCCGGACCGCGAAGACGTCAAGGACCTGCTGGTCCCGACTCCGGACGACATCGTCGAGTCGCTGGAGCTGCGGCCGATCTCGACGTTGGTCAACAACGTCCGCAACAACGGGCCGGAGCTGCTGGAGCGCGTCGAGCCGGCGCACGAGGGCGCCCTGTTCGACGTGCCGAAGTCATGACGGCCGTCTCGGTCGACACAGCGTATGGCCCCGCGCGGGTGTACCTGCACTGCGCGGAGGAGGGCGACGCGGTGCTGATGCTGGGCCACGGCGCGGGCGGCGGCCTCGGCGCGAAGGACCTGGTGGCGGTGACGCGCGCCGCCCAGGCGGCCGGGGTGCACGTGGCCCTGGTCGAGCAGCCGTACCGGGTGGCGGGCCGCCGCGCGCCGGCCCCGGCGAACCAGCTGGACACGGCGTGGCTGACGGTGGCGGACGAGCTGTCGGAGCGCTTCGACGCACTGCCGCTGGTGTTCGGCGGGCGGTCGTCGGGCGCGCGGGTGGCCTGCCGGACGGCGTCGGCCGGGCAGGCGGTGGCGGTGTTGTGCCTGGCGTTCCCGGAGCACCCACCGGGCAAGCCGGAGAAGACGAGGCAGCCGGAGCTGGACGCGGTCGAGGTGCCGGTTTTGGTGGTACAGGGGGAGCGTGACCCGTTCGGGCGGCCGAAGGCGGGGCCGCACCACGAAGTCGTGATGGTGGACGGGGACCACAGCCTGTCGAAGGATCTGGAGACCGTTTCGCGGGCGGCTACCGAGTGGTTGTCCCGGGTGCTGCGGCCGCTGGCCTGACTCAGGCGGCCGCGATCGGCGCCACCACGGCGCCGGTCAGCCGGATCAGCTCGGCCGGGTCCAGCTCCACCTCCAGTCCCCGGCGGCCGGCCGAGCAGTACACCGTCTCGAACGCCGACGCCGTCTCGTCGATCACCACCGGCAGCCTGCTCCGGTGGCCCAACGGCGAGATCCCGCCCAGCACGTACCCGGTCGCCCGCTGGGCCGCCGCCGGGTCGGCCATCTTCGCCTTCTTGCCGCCCGCCGCGGCCGCCAGTGCCTTCAGGTCCAGCTGGCCGGTGACCGGGACCACGCCCACCACCAACCGGCCGTCCACCTCCGCGACCAGCGTCTTGAACACCCGGGCGCGGTCCAGGCCCAGCGCCTCCACCGCCTCCAGCCCGTACGACTCCGCGCGCGGGTCGTGGTCGTACGCGTGCAGCGTGTGCGCCACCTTCTGCTTCCCCAGCAACGCCGTCGCCGGGGTGCCCTTGCCTGCCATGCGGCGGAGTCTAGGGAATGCCCGCGTGACCCGATCGGTTGTACGGGACGTGACCACAACGCTCGCTACCACACGCTCTCGCAGCCGCCGCCCTGAGGCACCGGCGAACCGCGGTGTGCCCGGCCCCCGCGTAAACTCGGGTCCGCCGTATGCGCGTACGCGCATCGACGCCGAGCGGGAAGGGAACGGTTTGCCGAGCACGCAGAACTCCGCGCCGGAAGAAGCGACCGAAGCCGAGCGCGCCGAGCGCTTCGAGCGGGACGCCATGCCGCTGCTCGACCAGCTGTACTCGGCCGCGATGCGGATGACCCGCAACCCCGCCGATGCCGAGGACCTGGTCCAGGAGACCTACCTGAAGGCGTACGCGGCTTTCGCCTCCTTCAAGGCGGGCACGAACCTCAAGGCGTGGATGTACCGCATCCTCACCAACACCTACATCAACGGCTACCGCAAGCGGCAGCGGCAGCCGGTGCAGCAGCCCACCGAGGAGATCACCGACTGGCAGATCGCCAAGGCGGAGAGCCACACCTCCAGCGGGCTGCGCTCGGCCGAGGTCGAGGCGATGGACAACCTGCCCGACACCGACGTCAAGGCCGCCCTGCAGAAGCTGCCCGAGGAGTTCCGGCTGGCCGTCTACCTGGCCGACGTCGAGGGCTTCGCGTACAAGGAGATCGCCGAGATCATGGACACGCCCATCGGCACCGTGATGTCCCGCCTGCACCGCGGCCGCGCGCAGCTGCGCGACCTGCTCGCCGACGTCGCCCGGGAGCGCGGCTTCATCCGGGGTGCCAAGGAAGAGGTGGCGGGGCGATGAACGACATGTGCGAGGGCGCGTCCGACAAGGTCCGCTGCGAAGAGGCGCTCGCCGACATCTACCTGCTCCTCGACCGCGAGTGCAGTCCCGAGCGCGACGCCGCGCTGCGCGCCCACATCGACGACTGCCCGCCGTGCCTCGAGGAGTACGGCATCGACGAGCACATCAAGCAGCTGCTGGCCCGCAAGTGCGGCGGCGACCACGCCCCCGCAGAGCTGAAGAGCCGCCTGCGCGCGTCGATCCGCCAGACCGTCGCCACGCGCGGTGGCGTCACCGTCGAGCGCACCGAGATCACCCTCGAGCAGCGTTCCGAGTAAGCGCCCGAGCACGACGAAGGCCCCCACACCGCGGTGTGGGGGCCTTCGTCATGCCGACGCCGGGAATCAGGCGTTGGGCTTCTTGCCGTGGTTCGCGCCGTTCTTCTTCCGGTCGCGACGCTTGCGGGCGCGCTTCGACATGTTCACTCCTCGTCGTCAAAGCTGGTCAACCTCTCAAGTGTGTCATGACGTCCCGTTCTGGTTGGATGGGGTGGTCGGGCGAGCGCGAGGAGGGTGTCGATGGCGGAGATCAGGGCCGAGATGGTCGGCACCGTGCTCGAGGTCGTCGCCGAGCCGGGCGCCGCGCTGAACGCCGGGGACACCGTGCTGATCCTGGAGTCGATGAAGATGGAGCTGCCCGCCGTGAGCGAGCGGGCCGGCACGCTGACCAGCCTCGCCGTGGCGAAGGGTGACCGGGTCCAGCAGGGTGACGTCCTCGGGACGGTCGAGTAACCCGTGTCCACGCTCGCCGAACTGCTCGCCGACAACACCGGCCTCCCCGGGGAGGCGGCGGACCACCTGCAGACCGTCGTCGCCGAGTGGCAGCTGCTGGCCGACCTGTCCTTCGCCGACTTCCTGCTCTGGGTCCCGGTGACCGAGGAACTGCAGCCGGACGGCGGCGACTTCGTCTGCGTCGCGCACGCGCGCCCGACGACGGCGCCCACCGCGCACCCCGAGGACGTCGTCGGCACCCGGTTCACGGTCGAGGAGCACCCGCAGCTGGCGAAGGCCATGCGCGAGGTGCGGATCTGCCGCGAAGAGGACCCGCACTGGTACCGCGACCTGCCGATGCGCCGCGAGGCGATCCCGGTGCGCTTCCACGACCAGGTCATCGCCGTGATGAGCCGCGAGACGAACCTGGCCGCGCCGCGCGTGCCGTCGCCGCTGGAGATCGCGTACCTAGGCAGCGCCGGCGACCTGTGCCAGATGATCGTCGACGGCACGTTCCCGCCGAACGGCAGCAACGCGACCGACACGCACACGTCGCCGCGGGTGGGTGACGGGCTGATCCGCCTCGACTCGAGCGGCACGGTGGTGTTCGCCAGCCCGAACGGGTTGTCCGCCTACCACCGGATGGGGCACGAGTCCGACCTGGTCGGGACGCGCTTGGCGCCGCTGACGCGGTCGCTGATCCGCGACCCGTTCGACGCGACCGAGGTGTCCCACCGGATCATCGAGGCCCTCGACGGGAAGCCGTCGAGCCGCACCGAGGCCGACTCGCGCCGCGGCGCGGTGGTGCTGTTCCGCGCGCTGCCGCTGCGGCCGGCCGGGCAGGCGGCGGGGGCGCTGGTGCTGGTCCGCGACGTCACCGAGGTCAAGCGCCGCGACCGCGCGCTGCTGTCGAAGGACGCGACGATCCGCGAGATCCACCACCGGGTGAAGAACAACCTGCAGACGGTGGCGGCGCTGCTGCGCCTGCAGTCCCGCCGGACGTCGTCGGAGGAGGCGCGGCTCGCGCTGGCGGAGTCGGTGCGCCGGGTGACGTCGATCGCGCTGGTGCACGAGGCGCTGTCCATCTCGGTGGACGAGCGCGTCGACCTCGACAAGCTGCTCGACAACGTGCTGCCGATGGTCGGCGAGGTCGCCACGGCGGAGTCGCAGGTCGGGCTGACCCGGAAGGGTTCGTTCGGGGTGGTGGTCGCGGAGATCGCGACGCCGCTGGTGATGGTGCTGGCCGAGCTGGTGCAGAACGCCATCGAGCACGCGTTCCCGGCGGGCCGGTCGGGCAAGGTCGAGCTGGTCGTGGAGCGTTCGGCGCGGTGGCTGGACGTGGTGATCCGCGACAACGGACGCGGCCTGCCGGCGGGGTTCTCGCTGGAGCGGTCGGACGGGCTGGGCCTGCAGATCGTGCGGACGCTGGTGGAGTCCGAGCTGCGTGGGTCGCTTTCGCTGCGGAAGGTGCGGACGGAGGCGTCGTCGACCCGGGTGACGGGGACGGAAGCCGCGCTGCGCATCCCGCTTTCGCGGCGGCTCTGAGAGCGTCGCAGTCGACTCGAGCGCAAACACGCTGAAGGCCCGGCACCTGGTGACCAGGTGCCGGGCCGTTCAACGTTTTGCGAGGACTTGAAGTCCTGGTGAGGTTTCAGCACACCCGTTGTCAGGTGGTTTCGCCTCGGTTGTTAAGCTCGAACCGGGTAGGTATCACCCCAGACGACGTGGGCGCAAGAGTGCCCCGCCGGGAGAATTCCTCCGCGGTTCCGGTACTACAGGGAACTGTGTTGATCTAAAAAGCGTCAGGCGTTGGTACGCGTGCCAATGTGCGTACGGCGGCGCTTGAGCGCGCGTCGCTCGTCCTCGCTCATGCCGCCCCACACGCCGGCGTCCTGGCCGCTGGCCAGAGCCCAGGCCAAGCAGTCGGAAGCGACGGTGCAGCGGTGGCACACGGCCTTCGCCTGAGCTACCTGCGACAGAGCGGGCCCGCTGGTTCCCACCGGGAAGAACAGCTCGGGGTCCTCGTCTCGGCAGGCCGCGTCGTGGCGCCAGTCCATGTTCGTGAGCTCCTTCACATGGCGCGGGAGGGCCGCGCCACAGTCGTCAATGGCGGTCGTGTTCTTGGGTGCTTGTGAATGCTTTCACGAAGCACCGCTTTCGACAAGGGTTTCCGGAAGATCGGTGAGTCAGCTCACCCGGCCGAGCGACACGTCTGACCTGCGGTTTCTCTCCGAAACAGCCACCCGAAGGGAAGGCTGATGCGGTGAGTGGAGCTTCTGCGTCGACGAACGGCAGATTGCACTTTGCCGCAGGCGATCAGCGGTCCCGTCGTCACACGATTACCGTGAGTGCGTTCGGGACGCTGAAGAATTCCACCCTGGTCCGCTGGCCGACGAGGTCGCCGTCCACCTGGAAGTTTACCGGTTCAGCTGCGTCGATGCGGATCATCGGCACGTCGTCGTGACGCACGAGACGTTTCCCTTTTTGGTTGCTCTTCGTAGCCAAAGCGCGGCGTACATGCTTGAACACCGTCGGCAACCCGAGACCGTTCAACGCGAACAGGCCCAATCCCGTCTCGAACGAGCAACCCGGGTTGAGGTGGACCGGACGCTCGCCCAGGTAGCTCCACGGATCGGTGTTCGACACGAAAGCGGTCAGCGCTTCGGCGGGTTCCTCACCCGGGACGCGGATGGTGAGGGCGGGCCGGCCCAGCGGCGGCCGGAAGTAGGAGCGGACGGCGGCGCGCATGTAGAGGCCGGCGGTCGTCTGCTTGCCGCGGCGCTTGGCGACCCGGCCGACGACGTCGGCGTCCCAGCCGAGCCCGGAGTTGAAGGTGAACCAGTGCCCGTCAGCCAGGCCGAGCCCGACCCGGCGCGAGCGGTCGTTCTCCAGCGCGTGCAGCAGCTGGTGGGTCGCCTCGACCGGGTCCGAGGAGATGCCGAGGGCGCGCGCGAACACGTTGGCCGAGCCGCCGGGCACGACGCCCAGTGCGGGGATACGCCCGATCTGCGTCGGGTCGCCATCGGAATCGGCCAGGAGGCCGTTGACGACCTCGTTGACCGTGCCGTCGCCGCCGTGCGCCACGACCAGGTCGATGCCGTCCCGCGCGGCCGAGCGCGCGACCGCCATGGCGTGCCCGCGGTAGTCCGTTTCGACCACGTCGAGCTTCACCTGGCTGGCGAGCGCGTGCGCCAGGACGTCCCGGCCACCGGCGGTGGTCGAGGTGGCCTGGGGGTTCACGACGAGGATTGCGCGCACCACCGCAGGGTAGGTGACTTCCGGCGGCCCGAGAACCTTCCGGACCCGCATGGTGACGGGCGCAACCCTGACGAACAGCACCTTCGAGACCCTGTGCCGGGCGGCCCTCCTTCACGTGCGAGTGTCCGCTCGTCGTGACAAGTGCACCCGGGCCGACCGCCCGCTCATCGACGACTCCTGAATTCTCAGCGCCCGGGCGGTCCCGCGAAAACGGCCGACCGGGTGGCATACGATCGAATCAGCTCACGCACGGTGACTCGCCCTGGTCGAGTCCACTGTGCTCTCGCAAAGGACCCCCGGAAGGCCCCGCCGTGAAGCTTTCGCCCGCTCCCCGTGAGGTCCGCTGGGCCGGCGCGGTCACCGCGGTGCCGTCGCTCGCCCTGCTGGTGTTCGGGGTGGTCGTGCTGGTGAACGGGCTGGGCTCGCCCGCGCAGCCGGGCAACAACGTCTACGTCGAGTCGGGCACGTTCATCGTGGTGGCCCTGGCGTTCCTGGCCGCGTCGGCGGGGCTGGTCCTCGGGCAGACGTGGGCGCGCTCGCCGGGCGTCGTGATCGCGCTGATCGTGATCGGCCTCGGCTGGTACCTGCTCGGCCCGTCGGGCGAGCCGGCGTGGGGCGTGCCGGTCGCGCTGTTCGGCATCGTGGCGCTGGTGCTCCTGTTCCGGCGGCCGTCCCGGGCCTGGGCGCTGGGCCTGCGCGAAGGCGAGACGGAGACGGAAGCCGCCGAACGCGGCGGTCTCGCCGGCCGCCGCGCCGAGCGCGAAGGCCACGAAGACGACTAAGCCCGCTGAGCCGCAAGGTCTTGAATGAGTCATTCAGGACCTCCGAAGACCTGAATGACTCATTCAAGACGTCAGGCCTGGGCGGCCAGTGCCTTCAGGGGTTCGTCCGTGAGCCGGTTGACCGTCCACTCGTCCATCGGGACCGCGCCGAGCGCCTTGTAGAACTCCGTCGCCGGGTTCCAGTCCAGCACCGACCACTCGAGCCGCGCGTAGCCCTTCTCGACGCACTCCGCCGCCAGCGCGGCCAGCAGGGCCTTGCCCAGGCCGGACCCGCGGTGGGACGGCAGGACGAACAGGTCCTCCAGGTAGATCCCGTGCACCCCGCGCCAGGTCGAGTAGTTGAGGAACCACACGGCGAAGCCGACGACCTCGCCGTCCACTTCGGCCACGTGCCCGAACAGCTTCGGCGCCTCGCCGAACAGCGCCTCGTGCAGCTGCGGGGCCGTCAGGTGGCACTCGTCCGGGGCGCGCTCGTAGTCGGCCAGCGCGTACGCCAGGCCGACGGCGGCCTCGACGTCGTCGGGGCGGATCCGGCGGATGCGGTCGTCGGGCACGTCAGTCCTCCAGGGCGGGCGGCAGGTTGAGGTGTTCGATCTGGGGTTCGCCGCGCTCGTCGCCGAGCACTGCGATGCCGGCCGCGTCGAGTCCGAAGTGGACGCCGGACGTCGCGGGCAGGCCGAGCCAGCGGGCCACCAGCACGCGGCTGAAGTGGCCGTGCCCGACCAGGATCACGTCGCCGGCTTCGATGTCTTTCCGGGCGCGCGCCAGCACGCGGTCCGCGCGGTCGGACACCTGCGAAGCGCTTTCGCCGCCGGGGATCGGGTGGGTCCAGACCGTCCAGCCCGGCACGGTTTCGCGGATCTCCGGTGTGGTGACGCCTTCGTATTCGCCGTAGTCCCATTCGGACAGGTCTTCGGTGACCTCGTCGACGCGCAGGCCGGCCAGCGCGGCCGTCCGCAGCGCGCGGGTCCGTGGGCTCGACAGCACCAGCGACGGCCCGCCGACCAGGCTCCGCAGCGTCCCGCCGGCGGCCAGGGCCTGTCCCTCGCCGGCCGGCGTCAGCGGGATGTCGGTGCGGCCGGTGTGCCGCCCGTTCACCGACCATTCGGTCTGGCCGTGCCGGAGGAGGAAGAGACGGTTCGCCACACGGGCGAATATATCCGGCGGTTTGCCCGGCGGCCGGTCGTCTGCTTAGCTACTGAACAGTAGCTTAGTTCGAGGAGACGCCGATGTCCGAGACGCCGACGTTCGCGCTGTGGCACAAGCTGGCCGCGAAGCCGGGTGGAAAACAGCTGTTCAGTGCCGCGATGTGCGTGCGCGTGCCGTACTTCCGCACGGTGCTGCCGTCGGTGCGCGAGCTGCGTCCCGGCCACTGCGAGGTCACCGCGCCGAAGTGGTGGGGTGTCTACAACCACATCCGCACGTTCCATGCGATCGCCGCGTGCAACCTCGCCGAGATCGCGATGGGCATGCTCGCCGAGGCGACGGTCCCCGGCACGCACCGCTGGCTGCCGAAGGGCATGGAAGTCCAGTACGTCGCGAAGGCCGAGACGGGCCTGCGTGCGGTCGCCTCGCTGCCCGAGCTGCCGGAGTTCGGCGACGAGGGCTTCGAGCTGCCCGTCCCGGTGACCATTTCGGACGCGAACGGCAAGCCCGTGGTCACCGGGACGATCACGATCTGGGTGACGCCCAAGAAGCGCTAGAGCGGCTTGTACTGCACGTACGTCGTCTGGTGGAACGTGTTCTCGCCGGCCGCCGAAGGCAGGCCCAGCCGGCGGTCGACGAGCTCGCCGAGCGGGCCGCACCCGGTGGTCGCGGGGATGGCCAGATCCGGGTCCACGACGCCGAAGTGCATGGTCGGCGGGGTTTTCGAGATGACGGTCGGCGGCACGGCCGGGTCGTCGTGGACGACCGTGTGCAGGACGCCGAGCCGGCAGTCCTTGCGCAGCAACGGGTGCCGCAGCACCGCGTAGACGTCCAGTTCGCCGCGCCGCTCGTCGTTGCCCTGGAAGTCCGAGTACCCGCCGTAGCGCAGCTGGATGGTGGTGCCCGCCAGTCCCGGGACGCGCACCGGCTCGTGCCGCAGCGCGCCGAAGACCTGCGCGTACTGGCCGTTCACCCTGCCTTCGCTGAAGGTCAGCCGCATTTCGCCGAGTGGGACCTCCCGGTCGCGGATGGTCAGGTTTCCTTGCGAGACAAAGGCTTCGCAGCGCCACGTGCCCGGGTCGGCGTTCGCGGGCGGGGCCGGGCAGTCGGTGAAGTCGAATGCCGGCAGCTCGTCCGCGGACGCCGTCCCGGGCACGACCCCCAGTGCGGCCACGGCGGCCGCGGCCGCCCCCAGTGCGAGAAGTTTCATGGCGGTGAGCTTGCTCGCGCTGCCGGGCGCGGACATCCGGGATCGCCCCCAGGGGAAGTCCGGAATTTCCCTCGACTGGGTGAAACACGTTCTGAATAGTTAACACCGTTTACCGAGTTCGGGCATGCTCGGGCCCATGTCTGCCTTCTCCCGCCGCCGGTTCCTCGGCCTCGCCGCCCTGAACTCCGCCGCCGCCCTCGGGCTGACCACGGTCTCGACGCGGCCCGCGGCCGCGTCCCCGCTCCCGGAGTACGCGCCGGCGGTAGTCATCGGCACCGGCTACGGCGCCGCCGTCACGGCGTTGCGGCTCGGCGAGGCCGGGATCCCGACGCTGATGCTCGAGATGGGCAAGCTGTGGACCACGCCCGGCGCCGACGGCAAGGTGTTCTGCTCGATGCTCGCGCCGGACGAGCGGGCGATGTGGTTCAAGGACCGCACCGAGGCGCCGCTGGCGTCGTTCCTCTGGCTCGACCTGGCCAACCGCGACATCAAGCGGCACGCCGGCGTGCTCGACCGCGTGAACTACGGCGACATGGCGGTGTACCTCGGCCGCGGCGTCGGCGGCGGGTCGCTGGTCAACGGCGCGATGGCGGTGACGCCGAAGCGGTCGTACTTCGAGGAGATCCTGCCGCGCGTCGACGCCGGCGAGATGTACGGCAAGTACTTCCCGCGGGCGCACGCGGAGCTCGGCGTGAACGTCGTCGACCCGGACTGGTTCGAGACGTGCCGGTCGTACCAGTACGCGCGCGTCTCGCGGAAGGCCGCGCGCAAGGCGGGCTTCGACACGACTTTCGTATCCACGGTATACAACGTCGACTACCTGCGGCGCGAAGAAGCGGGCGAGGTCCCGCGCTCGGCCGACGCGTCCGAGGTCATCTACGGCAACAACCACGGGAAGCGCTCGCTCGACCAGTCGTACCTCGCCGCCGCGCTCGGCACCGGGAACGTCACCATCGAGACGCTGCGGGAGGTCCGCGAGATCCTCCGCCGGCCCGACGGGACGTACACGCTGGTCGTCCGCGAGATCGACGAGCACGGCACTGTCCTGGGCGCGCGGCACGTGAACACGAAGTACCTGTTCCTCGGCGCCGGGAGCGTCGGCTCGACGGAGCTGCTGGTGCGTGCCCGCGAGACCGGACGGCTCCCGGAGCTGAACGACGCGATCGGACGGGGCTGGGGGACGAACGGGAACGTCATGTGCGGCCGCGCGAACCACGTCTGGGACACCACCGGCAGCCTGCAGTCGGGCATGCCCGCGCTCGGCATCGACAACTGGGCCGACCCGGTGCACCCCGCGTTCGCGGAGATCGCGCCGGTGCCCGCCGGCCTCGAGACGTGGGTCAGCCTGTACCTGGCGATCACGAAGAACCCCGAACGCGGGCACTTCACCTACGACGCGGCGAGCGACTCGGCGAAGCTGCACTGGACGGCGTCGCAGGGGCAGCCGTCCGTAGACGCCGCGAAGGCGCTGTTCGACAAGATCAACCGGGCGAACAAGACGATCTACCGCTACGACCTGTTCGGCGACACGCGCGCGTTCGAGAACCGCTTCACCTACCACCCGCTGGGCGGCCTGGTGCTCGGCGAGGCGACCGACGACTACGGCCGGGTGAAGGGCTACCGCAACCTGTACGTCACGGACGGCTCGCTCATCCCGGGCAGCACCGGCGTCAACCCGTTCGTGACGATCACGGCGCTGGCCGAGCGCAACATCGAGCGCGTCCTCGCCGAGGACCTCAGGGGCTGAGCTTCGCGAGTGAGTCGGTGAAGTCGTCGCCGACGCCTTCGAAGAAGGACGCGTCGGCGGCTTCGACGTCCTTCAGCGCCTTCGCGACCAGTTCGAGGCCGTCCGCGGTGATTTGGAGCCGCTTCGCGCGGGCGTCCGCCGGGTCGTCGGCGCGGGCCAGCAGGCCCCGGTCGGCCAGCTTGCGGACGACCTGGCTGGTCATCATCGTGTCCGTGCCGGCCCGTTCGGCCAGCTGCCGCTGGGTCGGGAGCTCGCCCGAGCGGGTGAGCCACCACGTGGTCGTGAGCAGCACGAACTGGACGTGCGTGAGGTCGTGCGGGGCCAGTGCGGCCCGCATCGCCCGCTGCCAGGCCAGCGTCACGCGCCACAGCAGGAAGCCGGGGCTGCGCTCGGGGCCGGGCAGGCGGGACTTCGGGGCGGTCATACGCGCAAGCTTGCCTCGGCCAGACGGGCCAGCGCGCGCATGGCGTCCGGGGTGTCCTCCGTGACCTGCGGGCCGAACCCCTCCGGGCCGTCGACGGTGACGCGGTAGGTGATCCGCGTTCCGCCGTCGACGTCGGTCAGGACGTGCTCGAACCGCAGGAACGCGTCCGGCAGCCGGGTCTCGTCGGTGAAGCTCCGGCCCTCGGTGACCTCGGTCAGGGTGAACGGGATCGGCGGCATCCCGTCCATCGTCATCGTCCCGCTCGTCCCGACGCTGAACGTCCCGTCCAGGACCACCGACCGGACGCCCGCGTCCCACTCGGGCCAGCGGCCGGTGTCGGCCCAGAGCGGCCAGATCGCGGCGGCGGGCGCGGTGGAGGTCTCGCTGTGCTCGTACTCGTAAATTGACATGCGCGCATACTATATGCGCACTGGCTATCGGCGCCAGAGGCGTTGCCGGTGATCAGTGCGCGGAGCGCAGCTTGTCGTAGTACGCGACGCAGTCCTGGTACGACGGCAGCAGGCCCTGCTCGAGCGCCTCGGCCAGCGTGGGGGCGGTGCGGTCCTTCTCGGACAGGATCGGCTCGATGTCCGCGGGCCAGGGCAGGCCGAGTTCCGGGTCGAGCGGGGTGATGCCGTGCTCGCCGGCCGGGTTGTAGCCCTCGGAGCACAGGTAGGCCATCACCGTGTCGTCCTCGAGGGCGATGAAGCCGTGCCCGAGCCCCTCGGCGAGGTACGCGGCGTTGTACCGGGCCGAGTCGAGCTGGACGGCGTCCCAGGTGCCGAAGGTCGGCGAACCGACACGGATGTCGACGACGACGTCGAGCAGCGAGCCGCGCGCGCAGTAGATGTACTTCGCCTGCCCGGGAGGCGTGTCGGCGAAGTGGATGCCGCGGATCGCGCCCCGCCGGGACACGCTGTGGTTGGCCTGGGCGAGCCGCAGGGGGTGACCGGTCGCCTCGCGCAGGACCTCCTCCTGGAAGGGGGCGACGAACAGGCCTCGCTCGTCGGGGAACGCCCGGGGGGAGAACTCGAAGGCGTCCGGGACGCTCAGCCGGCGGAATTCCATGGCGTCACCTTATCGGGCGGCTAAAAAACCGAACGGACGTCTTGGCAATTGCCGGAATAGGGGTCCGGTGTGACATCAGCCGCACCGAGGGGTCCCCTTCCGGACCGGACCTGTCACAATGAGTGGACCGCCGCGTCCGCGGCCATCGCCAGACCCACGGCACCGATGGCCGACGTGACGCCTCGCCGACAGGCCGGCGCTACCGCGCTGGGCTGCCGTGCCGGAGGAATTCACCACGGTTCCCCGCTAGCCGTGGTCCCCCGCTCGCATGCCCAGGAGAAATTCCAGTGACCCAAGTCCGATCCGCGAGTTCCGTCATTCCCACTGGGGGAATGACGGAAACGACGACAGGAATCCCCATGAGCGACCCCACCGGTGCCGGAGCACCGGTCACCGACGAAGAGATCTTCACCGGGCACGAGGGCGGCAAGCTCTCGGTGGCGGCCACCCGCCCGATTTCCAGCCCGCGTGACCTTTCGATCGCGTACACCCCGGGGGTGGCGAAGGTGAGCCGCGCGATCGCCGAGGACGCCGCCAAGGCCAAGCGGTACACGTGGGCGGACCGGCTCGTCGTCGTGGTGAGCGACGGGACGGCGGTGCTCGGCCTCGGCGACATCGGCGCGAGCGCGTCGCTGCCGGTCATGGAGGGCAAGTCGGTCCTGTTCAAGACCTTCGGCGGCCTCGACTCGATCCCGCTGGTGCTGGACACCACCGACGTCGACGAGATCGTCGAGACGCTGGTGCGGCTGCGGCCGTCCTACGGGGCCGTCAACCTGGAGGACGTCTCCGCGCCGCGGTGCTTCGAGCTGGAGGACAAGCTCAAGGAGGCGCTCGACTGCCCGGTCATGCACGACGACCAGCACGGCACGGCGATCGTCACACTGGCCGCCCTTCGCGGCGCCAACCTGGTCCTCGACCGGGCGATCGCCGACCAGCGCGTCGTCGTCTCCGGCGCCGGCGCGGCGGGGGTCGCGTGCGCCCGGATCCTGCAGGAAGCGGGCATCGGGGACGTCACCGTCCTCGACTCGCGCGGCATCATCCACGCCGGCCGCGACGGCCTGAACCCGGTCAAGGAACGCCTGGCCGCGACGACGAACAAGGCCGGCCTGAAGGGCGGCCTGGCGGAGGCGCTCGAGGGCGCGGACGTCTTCCTCGGCCTGTCCGGCGCGACGATCGACGAGTCCCTGCTCGGCCGGATGGCGGGCGGCGGCATCGTGTTCGCACTGTCCAACCCGGACCCGGAAGTTCACCCGGACGTGGCCGCGCGGTACGCGTCGATCGTGGCCACCGGGCGCAGCGACTTCCCGAACCAGATCAACAACGTGCTGGCGTTCCCCGGCGTGTTCCGCGGCGCGCTGGACTCCGGCGCGCGGGCGATCACCGAGGGCATGAAGCTCGCGGCCGCCGAGGCGATCGTGTCGGTGGCGATGGACGACCTGGGCCCGGACCGGATCGTGCCCTCGCCGCTCGACCCGCGCGTGGCCCCCGAGGTTGCGGCGGCGGTGGCGAAGGCCGCGGAAGCCGACGGCGTCACGGCCTGACGTCGGTCCGAAAGCGGCACTTTCCCGGGAAAGTGCCGCTTTCGGCGTCTCAGAGCAGCTCGGCCAGGCGGTGCCGGGGGACGTCGACCAGGCGCAGGTTCACCAGGTCTTCCGGGACGTCGAGCGAGACGTTCGCCAACCGGGCGTGGGCGCGGCTCAGGACCTCGTCCTGGTGCTCCACCGCGTCCGCGACCACCACCGCGTGCCGGTTGTCCGGCGTGCTCCGCAGGTACCGCAGCGCGTACTTGCCCCGGATGAGGGCCGCCAGCGCCTCCTGCGACGCCTGGTCCGCCAGGTCCGGGTGCGCGTTCGGGACGAGCAGCGCGAGCCGGCGCGCGTTCGTGCCCAGCAAGGTGCGCAGCAGCCACGGGCCCGGGTCGGCCGAGAGGTCCATCGCGACCGCGTCGCCCTCGGGCCCGGAGATCGACCAGTCCACCGGCCGCGACTCCAGCGCGAGCCCGCCGGCCCCCGCGATCTCCTTCAGCTTCTCCAGCAGCGCCGGCTTCGTTCCGGCCGCCTCCACCGACTGCGGCCCGTGCGTGTAGATCGCCTTGCCGGCGCGGACCTTCTTGGCCTTCGCCGTCGGCTGGCAGACGTACAGGTCCGCCGCGCTGCCGATCGCCTGCGCGCCGAAGTAGCGGTTGAAGTCCGGCAGGATCGCCTCGAACGTCAGCCCGAGCGTGGCCAGCGACCGCTGCACCTGCGCGCCCAGCGCCGGGTGGCGGGGGCTGTAGCCGTACGCGAACAGCAGCCGTCCCTCGGTCGGGTTCCGCAGCGCCTGCACCCCGCGCGCCGCGAACAGGCCCATGCCTTCCGGCGTGTACGGCGGATCGCTGAACACCAGGTCGAAGCCGCCGGTGACGGCCGGCGGCAGGCCGACGCGCAGGTCCGCGTGCGCGGTGGCGATCTCGCGCCCGCCGCGGTCGTCGAGGTGGGCGAGCACGCGTTCGTCGAGGTCGACGACCGTCAGCGCCGCCGCCGGGCAGACCGCCCGCACGGCCAGCGACGTCAGGTCGTGGTCGCCGAGGAACAGCAGCCGCGCCGACGCGAGGTCGTAGCGCGCGTCCAGCCACAGCGCGCGGCGCAGCACCGTCTCCGGCGTCGCCTGCACGTGGTCGAGGGCGGCGAGCGGCGGCGGCACCTCGGCCACCCATTCGGCGACCTCGGGCAGCAATTCGTGGTTCGCGACGGCTTCGTCGAGCGGATCCGCGTACCGGGGTGCGCTGTACTGCAGGTAGGACGCCGCGACGCCGGGGGAGATCCGCAGCCGGTCGCCGCTGCGGTCGAGGTCGTCGCCGAGCGCGGCGAGGACGTCTTCGACGCTGCGACGCGGCGCCGTGGACAGCCGCACCAGCTCACCGAGGTCGTGGTCGCCGGTGCGCAGCAGGTCGATGACGCGGTACAGCGGGCGGACGCCGACGCCGTGCGCGGCGAGGACGTCGTCGAGTGCCTTCACGGGCCTTGAGCCTAGTCACCACCCTGCGGAACACCGTGCCAACCGCCGCCGACTCGGCTACGGTCGGTTGCACCGGACATGGGGAGTGGGCAGTGACCATCGAATTCCGCGACGTGACCAAGCAGTATCCGGATGGGACGGTCGCCGTCGACAAGCTGAACCTGACGGTCGAGGACGGCACGATCACCGTGTTCGTCGGCCCGTCCGGCTGCGGGAAGACGACGTCGCTGCGGATGATCAACCGGATGGTCGAGCCGACCGGCGGGCAGGTGCTGCTGGACGGCAAGGACGTCGCCGAGGGCGACCCCGCGCTGCTGCGCCGCGGCATCGGCTACGTCATCCAGCACGCCGGTCTCTTTCCACATAGGACGGTGCTGGACAACATCGCCACCGTGCCCCTGCTGTCGGGCTGGGACAAGGCGAAGGCGCGCAAGCGGGCGGCCGAGCTGCTCGAGACCATCGGCCTGCCGGTCGAGCTCGGCAAGCGGTACCCGGCCCAGCTTTCCGGCGGCCAGCAGCAGCGCGTCGGCGTCGCCCGCGCGCTCGCCGCGGACTCGCCGGTGCTGCTGATGGACGAGCCGTTCTCCGCCGTCGACCCGATCGTGCGCGAAGACCTGCAGAACGAGCTGCTGCGGCTGCAGTCGCAGCTGGGCAAGACGATCGTGTTCGTCACGCACGACATCGACGAGGCCGTCCGGCTCGGCGACAAGGTCGCGGTGATGCGCGTCGGCGGCAAGCTCGCCCAGTACGGCACGCCCGCCGACGTGCTGCGCCACCCGGTGGACGACTTCGTGGCGTCGTTCGTCGGCCGCGACCGCGGCTACCGCGGCCTGTCGTTCCTCTCCGCCGACGGCGTCGAGGTCAAGGAGATCGAGCTGGTCGAGATCGGCTCTCCGGTGCCCGCGAGCGACGGCTGGCGGCTCGCGGTCAACGCGGACAAGCAGCCGCGCGGCTGGCTGCCGCCGAACTCCACTGTGGACGGTTCACTGTCCGAAGACGACTTGGTGGCCGGCGGCTCGCTGTGGGTCCGGGGCACGCCGATCCGGGGCGCGCTGGACGCGGCGCTGTCGTCGCCGGCCAGCCTCGGCGTGGTCGTCGACGAAGACCACCGCGTGCTCGGCGGGGTGGTCGCGAGGCAAGTGCTGGACGTGATCGAGGCGACGCCCCAGGCGTCATGAGCTTCTTCGACGAGCTCGGGCGCTACCTGGGCAGCGGGAACACGCGCGTCGAAATCCTCGGTGACCTGGGCGACCACGTCTACCTCGCGCTGCTCCCGCTGGTCGTCGGCATCGTGCTTGCGATCGCCGCGGGCTGGCTCGGCCACCGCTGGCGCCCGGCCCGGCAGGTGCTGGTGGTGCTGGCCAACCTGCTCTACACGATCCCGTCGCTGGCCCTGTTCGTCGTCATCCCCGGCCTGATCGGGTCGAAGATCCTGGACAGCGTCAACGTCGTCGTCGCGCTGACGATCTACACCACGGCGCTGCTGGTGCGCCCGGTGCTCGACGCGCTGGACGCCGTGCCGCCGCCGGTGACCGCCGCCGCGACCGCCGTCGGGTACAAGCCGGTGCGCCGGTTCTTCGCCGTCGAGCTGCCGCTGTCCGTGCCGGTCCTGGCGGCCGGCGTGCGGGTGGCGTCGGTCAGCAACATCAGCCTGGTCAGCGTCGGCGCGCTGATCGGCACCGGCGGTCTCGGTGTGCTGTTCACCGACGGCTTCCAGCGCGAGTACTTCTCGCCGATCGTCGTCGGCATCGTGCTGACGCTGCTGCTCGCGCTGGTCGTCGACCTGGTGCTGGTCTTGCTGCGCAACCTCTTGACGCCGTGGGAACGGGTGGCCACCGCATGATCAGCGACCTCGTCCACTGGTTCGGCGACCCGGCGCACTGGTCGGGCCCGGACGGCGTCCCGCAGCGGCTGCTGGAGCACCTCGGGTACACGTTCCTGTCGCTGGTGATCGCGCTGGTCATCGCCGTCCCGTTGGGACTGTTCGTCGGCCACACCGGACGCGGCGGCGTCGCGTTGGTCAGTGCCGGCAACGCGATCCGCGCGCTGCCGACCCTGGGGCTCGTGACGTTCCTGTTCCTGCTCTTCACCGAAAGCGTCACCTCGACGATCATCGGGCTCGTCGTGCTGGCCGTGCCGCCGATCCTGGCCGGCACGTACGCCGGCCTGCAGGCGACCGACCACGGTGTGGTCGACGCCGCCGAGGGCATCGGGATGACCGGCTGGCAGCGGCTGTGGCAGGTCGAGGTGCCGATCTCGCTGCCGCTCGTGCTCGGCGGCATCCGCAACGCCGTGCTGCAGCTGGTCGCGACCGCCGCGGTGGCCGCGTACGTCGGACTCGGTGGCCTGGGCCGGTTCCTGCTCGACGGACTGGCCATTTTGGACTATTCCGAGGTCATCGCGGGCGCGGTGCTGACGACGTTGCTCGCGATCGTCCTGGATCTGCTCTTTTCGTTGCTGAACCGCGCTTTGGTGCCGCGGGGCGTCCGGCTCGCGGCGGCTGTGAAGAAGGTGGCGGCGTGAAACGGCTGGCTTCTTTCCTCGTCGTGGTGCTGTTGGCCGCCGGGTGCGGCAACCCGCTGGCGGGCGGCGGCGAGGGTGGGTCGTCCGGCGACATCATCATCGGCGCGTCCGACGTCGGGGAAAGCCTGCTGCTGGCCCAGATCTACGCCGGGGCGCTGCGCAATGCCGGCGCCACGAACGTGACGGTGCGGCCGCCGGTGGGCAGCCGAGAGGTCGTCGTCAAGGCGCTGCAGGACAAATCGCTGTCGGTGGTGCCGGACTACAGCGGGAACCTGTTGCGGTACTTCGACAAGGACACGACCGCGACGACGTCCCAGGACGTCTACGCGCAGCTGCGGCAGAAGATCCCGGCGGGGTTCGAGGTGCTCGACCAGGCGCCGGCCGAGGACAAGGACCTGCTGGTGGTCGGGCCGCAGCTGGCTTCCTCGGGCATCAGGACGTTTTCGGACCTGGGGCGGCGCTGTGGCGAGCTGGTGTTCGGCGGACCGGGTCAGTGGAGCAGCCGCTGGAAGGACAAGATCAAGACGCTCTACGGCTGCGAGTTCAAGGAGATCCGCACGACGGACACGGGCGGCCCGGTGACGGTGGCGGCCCTGAAGTCGGGCGACGTCCAGGTCGCGGACCTGTTCAGCACGTCGTCGACGATCGCGGCGAACGGGTTCGTGCCGCTGGTCGACGACAAGAACATGTTCCCGGCGCAGAACATCGTGCCGCTGGTGGCGCGCGGGACGTTGTCGCCGGCCGAAGTGGCTGCGCTGAACCGGGTTTCGGCCGCGTTGACCACCGAGCAGCTGACGCGGTTGAACGTCGAGTTCACCGAGGAGAAGCGCAACCCGCTGGACATCGCCGAGGACTTCCTGGCGCGCAACAACCTGAAGTCCTAGTCGAGGGCGAGCTTCACGCCGAGGCCGATGAAGATGCCGCCCGTGGCGACCTCGATGCGGCGCTGGTTCTTCTTCCGCCGGACCCACCCGCCGACGCGGCCGGCGAGGACGCCGACCGCGCCGTCGACCAGGAACTCGAACACGATCATGATCGCGCCGAGGACCGCGAACTGCAGCCAGACGTGGCCGCGCGCGGGGTCGATGAACTGGGGGAGGAACGCGATGGTGAAGGTGACCATCTTCGGGTTGAGCAGGTTGGTGAGCAGGCCGCTGAGGTAGGCGCGGTCACTCTTCCGCTCGACGAGCGGTTTGCGGTTCCGGATGGCCTGGATCCCGAGGTGGATGAGGTAGGCGGCACCGGCGATGCGGACGACGGTGAAGGCGACGGGAACGGCGGCGAAGAGGGCAGCCAGCCCGGCCGCGGCCACGGCGACGTGGATGGCCTCGCTGGTGGCGACCCCGGCGGTGGCGAGCAGCCCGGCTTTCGGGCCGCCTCGCATGCCGCAGCCGAGGATGAAGAGCATGTCCGGACCGGGGGTGATCATCGCGATCACGGTGGTGACGACGAACGCGACGAGGAGGTGCGGGTCGACCGGCATGGGCCGATCCTGACACGCTGCCCGGCCGGGGCGAACTGCTTTTCGGCCGGGGGCGGCCGGCGCCGCCAACACGCCGGAACTTTCGCGCGCCCCGAGCAGCGCCCGCCCCCGGGCAGCGGCCGCCCCCGAGCAGCGCGCGCCCCGAGCAGCGCCCGCCCTCCCAAGGGGGCCGTCCCGGTTCCAGCGTATCGAGTGCGTCCGACAATGCGGCCCGGGATGATCGCCGCGCGGCTGAGTTGTCCACATCTCCGCCGGGCTGTGCACAACTCTAGCTCGGCTGGAAGAACTCCAGCAGCCGCTGCGCCGCGTCCGGTGACCGCAGCAGCTCCTGCATGCCCGCGGACATCCGGGCCGCCGCGCCGGTGCGTTCGAACATCTCGCGTTCGTACTCCGCGACCGCCGTGGGGTGGTCGTCCGGGTGCGCCGCCAGCGCCAGGCCGAGCGACGCGCCGTCGAGCAGGGCCTGGTTCGCGCCTTCCCCGACCGCCGGCATCAGGTGCGCGGCGTCGCCGAGCAGCGTCACGTCCGGCCTCGACGGCCACCTCAACCCGACCGGCAGCGTCGTCATCGCCCGCCGGGCGACCGTGTCGTCGCAGGCCTTGATCAGCGCGGTGAACCGGGCGTCCCAGCCGGGGAGCAGCTCGATCAGGCGCGCCCGGGCGGCGGCCGGGTCGTCGAACGGGATCCCGCTCGACGCGAACCAGTCCTCGCCGGTGTCGTAGAAGCTGATGCCGATGCGGACGCGTCCGTCGCCGTTGCGCTGCGCCGCCAGGGACCGGCCGCCGCCGATCACCCAGTACGTGCCGCGGCCGACCATCGCCGCGAGGTCCGGGTGCGTGCGGTCGATGTCCGGGATGCCGACCTCGACGACGTTCTGGCCGGAGTGCGCCGGGCGGGCGTCGGTGACCAGCGGGCGGACGCGGGACTGCGCGCCGTCCGCGCCGACCAGCAGGTCGTACGTCGTGCTGCGGCCGTCGGCGAACCGTACGACGCCGTCGCCGGCGGACTCGAACGCGTGTCCCCACCGGACCGTGCCGGCGGGCAGCGAGTCCAGCAGCAGGTCGCGCAGGTCGGCGCGGTCCACCTCGGGACGCAGGAGCGGGGCGTCGTCCGGCGTGTCCTCCTGGAGCAGCAGGGTGCCGTCCGGCTCGAGGAGCCGCATGTCCTGGCCCTCGCCGCGCGCGATCGCGAAGAACTCGTCGAGCAGGCCGGCCTCGCGCAGCGCGCGCTGTCCGGAGTGGATGTCGAGCATGCCGCCCTGGCCGCGCGCGTCACGCGAGGACTCGCGTTCGTATACAACGGATTCAATGCCGTGGACGTGCAGCACCCGCGCCAGGGCCAGGCCGCCTGGCCCAGCTCCGATGATTGCGATGGTCATGAGGTCCCCCTTCGATACGCTGTATCTCTCGATACACTGTATCGCACTATGCGCTGTATGGTCTCCGGCGTGACGGTGTGGGAGCGGCCGGAGCCGCCGGAGAGGCCGACACCGGCTCCGCTGAGCCGGGAGCTGATCGTCCGCGCGGCGATCCGGCTGGCGGACGCGGACGGCTTGGCGGCGGTGTCGCTGCGGAAGGTCGCCGGCGTGCTCGACGTCGGGCCGATGCGGCTGTACGGCTACATCGACACCAAGGAAGAGCTGCTCGACCTGATGGTGGACGACGTCTACGCCGGCATCCGGCCGACCGGCGACAGCTGGCGGGAGGTGCTGGTTTCCCTGGCCGAAACGACCCGGCGGGCCGCGCACCGGCACGAGTGGTTCGCCGACCTGCTCGGCGGCCGGCCTCAGCTCGGGCCGCACGCCTTGGCTCGGGGAGAGGCGGTGCTGGCCGGGCTGAAGGGCGTCGACGTGGACGCCGTGATGCCGGTGGTCAAGGCCGTCAACGCGTACGTGGCCGGCGCGGTGCGCCGCGAGATCACCGAGCGGCGTGCCGAACGGTCCACCGGGCTGAACGAGGCCGAGTGGCAGCGCACGTACGGGCCGTACCTGGAGCGCACCTTCGCCACCGGCCGGTACCCGGCGCTGGAGAAGGTCGTCCGCGACGCCGTCCACTGGGACGTCGACGAAACCTTCCGGATCGGCCTCGGCTACCTCCTCGACGGCATCGAAGCGAGCCTCTCGCGCTGACGGTCAGGCGCGCAGGGCCGCCGCGACCTTGCCCGCGTCCTCGATGCCCCGCTCCGGCGGCTCCTCCGGCAGCGGGAGCAGCACGACCGAACCGCTCCCGGCCGCGTGCAGCGCGCGCACCGACGCCACGCACTGGTCGAGGTCGCCGCAGATCGCCAGCCGGTCGAGCCACTCCGGCCGCAGGCCCGCGGCCAGTTCGTCCACTGTGGACGCGGAGTCCACCAGTGCCAGCAGCTCGCCGGCGAACGGCAAGTCCTCGACCTGCACCCGCGCCCCGGGCGTCAGGGACTCGGCCACGGTGAGCCGCGCGCGTTCGCGGTCGCCGAGGGCCAGCCAGTTGTACGTCACCACCGCGTGCTCGGCAGGCCCGCCGGCGGCGATCCCGGCCAGTGCCGTCCGCACGAACTCCGGCGGGGACGGCTCGGCCAGGATCGTGCCGTCCGCCGAGGAACCGGCCACCGCCAGCGACTTCGGCCGCCGCACCCCGGCCAGCACCGGCGGCACCGAAGCGGGCGGGAACACCAGCTCGACCTCGTCCAGGTTCACGTGCCGGCCGTGCAGCGACACCCGCTCGCCCGCCAGCAGACGGCGGACCGCCACCAGCGTCTCGTCGAGCGCCGCCAGCGGCGACGCCGGGTACGCGCCGATCTGGCGCATCCACGACGCGACCCCGTGACCCAGCCCGCCGATCAGCCGTCCGGGGTGCAGCTCCGCCAGCGCGGCCAGCTCCATCGCCGCGATCGCCGGGTTGCGGGCCACCGCCGGCAGCACGCCGATGCCCACCTTGATCGTCGACGTCACCGCCAGCGCCGTCGCGACCGTGGCGATCCCGGCCGCCCAGAAGTAGTCTTCGACCAGCCAGACTTCGTCGAGGCCCGCGTCTTCCGCCTGCCGCGCCAGGTCGACCAGCTTCGAGGGGTGCTGTTCGCGGTTGATGCGGACGCCGACGGACGAGCTCGGTGCGTACATGCGAGGCTCCTCAGATCCGGGAGAACGCCGGCGCGTACTCGAACGCGCCCGCTTGCGTGGGTTTGTAGCCGGTGAGCGTGCGCGCCTGGAAGTGCTTGCCCCAGGCGGGATCCGGCGACGCGACCGAAAGCGTCGACGCGGTGACGAAGCCGAACCGCGAGTAGTACTCGGGGCTGCCGAGCAGGACGACCAGGCCGTAGCCGAGTGCGTCCGCGGCGCCGAGCACGGCGTGCACCAGCGCCGAGCCGACGCCGCTCGCCTGGTACGCGGGCAGCACGCCGAGCGGTCCCAGCCCGGCCGCGGACGTCGTGTCCCCGCCGACGCGGGCCCGGCTGCAGCACACGTGCCCGACGACCTCGCCGTCGCGCACGGCCACCAGCGAGAGCGCGTCGACCAGGTCGCCGTCCGCGCGCAGCTCGTCCACCAGCGGTGCCTCGACCGGGGTGACGCCGGGTTCGCGCCGGAACGCTTCGCTGTGGATCGCGTGCACGGCGGTCCGGTCGGCGGGCGTCTCGCGGCGGATCAGCATGGCCGTCACCTTGCCGCGAACCGGCGCCGAGCGGAAATCGTTTTCGCGGGCCGACTTTGGTAGGGGACCGTTCGAGTGGTAGCTGAACAGGGCAAACCGGACGATCTACCGATCTCGAAGGCCCCGACCTACAGTTCCGCTCACGTTCCACGTGAACGCGCTTCACGTCTCACCCCTGGCGATCCGGCGGCCGCGCGCCGCCCGGTCGACCCTGCCCAGAAAGGGACGAACCATGCGCCTGTTGACCAAATCGGTGGTCGTCGCCGCCGTCTCGGCGTTGACCGCGTTGGGCGGCAACGCCGTCGCGACAGCGAGCGAAGGAAGCATCGTCGGGGCCGGTGGCGCCGACGCGGTGAAGGACAGCTACATCGTGGTGTTCAAGGACGGCACCGCGGTGGAGAGCGCGGCGAAGACCGTCACCGGCCGCCACGGCGGCACGATCGCGAGGACGTTCTCGGCGGCCCTGCGCGGCTTCGCCGGCTCGATGTCCGAGACGCAGGCGAAACGCATCGCAGCCGACCCGGCGGTGTCCTACGTGGAGCAGAACAAGGTCGTGCGGGCGAGCGCCGACCAGCTGAACCCGCCGTCGTGGGGGCTGGACCGGGTCGACCAGCGGAACCTGCCGCTCGACCAGAAGTACAGCTACAGCACGACGGCGTCGAACGTGCACGCGTACGTGATCGACACCGGCATCAACCTCACGCACAGCACCTTCGGCGGCCGGGCGACGTCGGGCTACGACTTCGTCGACAACGACAGCAACGCCACCGACTGCCAGGGCCACGGCACGCACGTCGCCGGCACCATCGGCGGCTCGCAGTACGGCCTGGCCAAGGAGGTCAAGCTGGTCGCCGTGCGCGTGCTCAACTGCAGCGGCTCCGGCACGACGGCCGGCGTCATCTCCGGCGTCGACTGGGTGACGGCGAACGCGATCAAGCCGGCGGTGGCGAACATGAGCCTCGGCGGCGGCGCGTCGAGCACCCTCGACTCCGCGGTGCAGCGCTCGATCAACGCGGGTATCACCTACGGCCTCGCCGCGGGCAACGACAACGGTGCCAACGCGTGCAACGGTTCCCCGGGCCGCGTCGCCGCCGGCATCACGGTCGGCGCGACGACGTCCACCGACGCCCGCGCCAGCTACTCCAACATCGGCTCCTGCCTCGACATCTTCGCGCCGGGCAGCGGCATCACCTCGTCGTGGATCGGCAGCAGCACCGCCACCAACACGATCAGCGGCACGTCGATGGCGACCCCGCACGTCGTCGGCGCGGCGGCGCTGTACCTGGCCGCCAACCCCGGCGCGACGCCGCAGCAGGTCCGGGACGCCCTCGTCGCGAACGGCACCACCGGCAAGGTGACGAGCCCGGGTACGGGCTCGCCGAACGTCCTGCTCTACACCGGCACCGGCACCACCCCGCCGCCGCCGACCTGCGGCACCGTCACCAACGGCACCGATGTCGCCATCCCCGACAACGGCGCCGCCGTGACCAGCGCCGTGAGCGTGTCGGGCTGCAACCGGAACGCGTCCGCGACGACGGCCGTGGAGGTCCACATCGTCCACACCTACGTCGGCGACCTGGTGATCGACCTGGTCGCGCCGGATGGGTCGGCCTACCGGCTGAAGAACTCCAGCAACGACTCGAGCAACGACATCAACACGACCTACAGCGCGAACGTCTCGGGTGAAGCCGCCAACGGCACCTGGACGTTGCGGGTCCAGGACGTCGCCGCGATCGACACCGGGCGCATCGACACCTGGTCGCTGACCGTCTGAGCGCTCTGCCCCGCTGAGTGATTCGCCCGAAAAGGCCCGCCCCGGTCGCACGAATGGCCTAGTGTCCGGTTCGTGCAGCAAGGACCCCAGTACCCGTACCCGCAGCAGCCCTACCCCCAGCAGCAGTACCCCGGCTACCCGCCGCCGAAGTCCGGCGGGAAGACGGCGCTGGTGGTCGTGCTGGTCGTGGTCGGCGTGCTCGTCCTGGCCGGGGCGGGCGTCGGCGCGTTCTTCCTCCTCACGGCGGACGACAAGCGGTCCGGTGCCGCGCCGCCCACCACGTCCGCGGCGGGCGAGCCGGACAAGTACACGTCGCTGCCGCGCTGCAGCGAGGTCGGCAGCCGGATGAACAACCTGCCGCCCCTGTCGAGCGACGCCCCGGCCGAGCCCGCCAGCACGTCCGACGACAAGATCCAGCTGTCCCAGCTGAGCTGCTCGTGGTCGAAGGCGGGTTCGTCGTCCGGGACGGTGTCGATGATGCTGGCGAAGTCGAACCAGCCGGGCTCGGGCAACGGTCCCGGCTACGCGAAGGCCGGCTACGACATCGAGGTCGAGCGCGGCGCGAAGCCGATCACCGAGAAGATCGGGAAGGCGACGAAGGCAGCCGACGTCGACTACGACAGCAGCGGCACCATGCAGTGCGGCGTGCGGTTCTACCAGGGGAACGTCGACGCGACCGTGATCGTGACGGCCGCGGACACCACGGACAAGAATGTCGAACGCTGCCGCCGCAACGCCCACAGCCTGGCGAAGGCCGCTTCCGAATCCCTCGGCTGAACGGAGAAGGCCCCCGCACCGGACGTGCGGGGGCCTTCTCCGTGGCTCAAGCGATCAGTCGAACGCCTTCGAGATCAGCGCCTTCTGCTCGACCTCGTGCACCTTCGACGAGCCGGCCGACGGCGCCGCCATCGGGCGCCGGGACACGACTTCCAGCTTCGAGAACAGCTCCGGGAACTTCCGCGGCAGGTTGAGCCCGAAGAACGGCCACGCGCCCTGGTTCTCCGGCTCCTCCTGGACCCACGCCACCTGCGAAGCGTTGGTGTAGCGCTCGAGCGCCGCCACCAGCTTCTTCTTCGGCAGCGGGTAGTACTGCTCGATCCGCACGATCGCGACGTCGTCCGCCTCGCGCTTCGTCCGCTCGGCCAGCAGCTCCCAGTACAGCTTCCCGGAGGTCAGCAGCACCTTGCGGATCTTCGCCGGGTCCGGCGTCGTGTCGTCGATGACGGACATGAAGCGGCTTTCGCCGGTGAAGTCCGTGGTCGCCGACGTCGCGGCCTTGTTGCGCAGCATCGACTTCGGCGTGAAGACGATCAGCGGGCGCTGGATGCCGTCGAGCGCGTGGCGGCGCAGCAGGTGGAAGTAGTTCGCCGGGGTGGACGGCACCGCCACCGTCATCGAGCCCTCCGCGCACAGCGAGAGGAACCGCTCGATGCGGCCGGAGGTGTGGTCCGGGCCCTGGCCCTCGTGGCCGTGCGGCAGCAGCAGCACGACGTCCGAGCGCTGGCCCCACTTGGCTTCGCCGGAGGAGATGTACTCGTCGATGACGGTCTGCGCACCGTTGACGAAGTCACCGAACTGCGCTTCCCACATGACCAGCGACTCGGGGTTGGCTACCGAGTAGCCGTACTCGAAGCCGACGGCCGCGTACTCCGACAGCGCCGAGTCGTAGATCATCACGCGGCCCTGGCCGTCGGCCAGGTTCTGCAGCGGCGCGTACTCCTGGCCGGTCTTGCGGTCGATGAACACCGAGTGCCGCTGGGTGAACGTGCCGCGCCGGGAGTCCTGGCCGGACAGCCGGACCAGCCGGCCCTCCATCGCCAGCGACCCGAACGCGAGCAGCTCGCCGAAGGCCCAGTCGATGTCGCCTTCGCGCGACATCTTGTGGCGGCGCTCCATGACCGGCTTGACGCGCGGGTGCGGCGTGAAGCCCTCGGGGACGTTCACGAACGCGTCGCCGATGTGCTCGAGCGTCTCGGTGGTGATTGCCGTCGGCACCTTGGCCGGCATCGGCTGCTCTTCCTCGACCGAGGGGCTGGCCTTCGCCGGGTGCTTCTCCAGCTCGCGGACCTCGTTGAAGACGTGTTCCAGCTGGCTCGAGAAGTCGCGCAGCGCGGCCTCGGCCTCCTCGACGGAGATGTCGCCGCGGCCGATCAGCGACTCGGTGTAGGTCTTCCGCACCGAGCGCTTCGTGTCGATAATGTCGTACATCGCCGGCTGGGTCATCGACGGGTCGTCGCCCTCGTTGTGCCCGCGGCGGCGGTAGCAGATGAGGTCGATGACGACGTCCTTGTGGAACGCCTGCCGGTATTCGACGGCCAGCTTGGCCACCCAGTGCGCGGCCTCCGGGTCGTCGCCGTTCACGTGGAAGATCGGCGAACCGATCATCTTGGCGACGTCGGTGGCGTACTGCGACGAGCGCGAGTGCTCCGGCGCGGTCGTGAAGCCGACCTGGTTGTTGACGATGACGTGCACGGTGCCGCCGGTGCGGTACCCGCGCAGCAGCGCCAGGTTCAGCGTCTCGGCGACGACGCCCTGGCCCGCGAAGGCCGCGTCGCCGTGCATCAGGACCGGCAGCACGGTGTAGCCCTCGCCGCCCTTGTCCAGGAGGTCCTGCTTAGCGCGGACGATGCCCTCGAGCACCGGGTCCACGGTCTCCAGGTGCGACGGGTTCGCCGTCAGCGACACCTTCGTCTCGCCGTCGCCGAACATCCGGAAGTATTTGCCCTCGGCGCCGAGGTGGTACTTCACGTCACCGGAGCCGTGCGCCTGGCCCGGGTCGAGGTTGCCCTCGAACTCCTGGAAGATCTGGCTGATCGGCTTGCCGACGATGTTGGCCAGCACGTTCAGCCGGCCGCGGTGCGGCATGCCGATGACGACCTCGTCGAGCTCGTGCTCGGCGGCCTTGTCCAGCAGCGTGTCGAGCAGCGGGATCGCCGTCTCGCCGCCTTCCAGCGAGAACCGCTTCTGGCCGACGTACTTGGTCTGCAGGAACGTCTCGAACGCCTCGGCGGCGTTCAGCTTCGAGAGCACGTACTTCTGGACCGCGGGGTCCGGCTTCTCGTGCGGGATCTCGACGCGCTCCTGGATCCAGCGGCGCTCCTCGGGGTCGAGGATGTGGGTGTATTCGATGCCGACCGTGCGGCAGTAGGAGTTGCGCAGCACGCCCAGGATGTCGCGCAGCTTCATCCGCTCCTGGCCGGCGAAGCCGCCGACCGGGAACTCGCGGTCGAGGTCCCAGAGCGTCAGGCCGTGGGACAGGACGTCCAGGTCGGCGTGGCTGCGCTGGCGGTAGTTCAGCGGGTCGGTGTCGGCCATCAGGTGGCCGCGCATCCGGAACGCGTCGATCAGCTCGATCACGCGGGCGGTCTTGTCGACCGGGCCCTCGGGGATGTCGGCGACCCAGCGGATCGGCTCGTACGGCAGGCGCAGGCTGGTGAAGACGTCGTCGTAGAAGCCGTCTTCGCCGAGCAGCAGCTGGTGGATGCGCTTGAGGAACTCGCCGGACTCCGCACCCTGGATGATGCGGTGGTCGTAGGTCGAGGTCAGCGTCATGATCTTGCTGATGCCGAGGTCGACCAGCGTCTTCTCGCTGGTGCCCTCGAACGCCGCCGGGTACTGCATGGCGCCGACGCCGATGATGGCGCCCTGGCCGGCCTGCAGGCGCGGCACCGAGTGGTTGGTGCCGATGCCGCCCGGGTTGGTCAGCGAGATCGTGGTGCCGGAGAAGTCGTCGGCCGTCAGCTTGTTGTTGCGGGCCTTCTTGACGATCTCCTCGTACGCCTGCCAGAACTGCAGGAACGACATGTCCTCGACGGACTTGACCGAGGCCACGACGAGGTTGCGGGACCCGTCCTTGCCCTTCATGTCGATCGCGAGCCCGAAGTTGACGTGTTCCGGCGTGATCGCGAACGGCTTGCCGTCGATCTGCTGGTAGTGCCGGTTCATGTTCGGGTAGTTCTTCAGCGCCCGCACCATGGCGTACCCGATGAGGTGCGTGAAGGAGATCTTGCCGCCGCGCGTGCGCTTGAGGTGGTTGTTGATGACGATGCGGTTGTCGGCCATCAGCTTCGCCGGGACCGCGCGCACGCTGGTCGCGGTCGGGACGCTCAGCGAGGCGTCCATGTTCTTGGCGATGGCGGCCGCGGCGCCGCGCAGCTGCTTCGACTCCGGCTCTTCCTTCTTGGCGTCGGCCTTCGGCTCCGCCTTGACGGCCGGCTTGGGTGCCGCCTTCGGCTCCGGCTTCGGCGCCGCCTTCTGCTCCGCCTTCGCGGGGGCGGCCTGCTTGGCCGCCGACTCCGCGTTCCGCCTGGCCGTGGCCGACGGCTGCGCCGCCTGGCCGTTGGTGGCCGGCTTGGCGTCGGCCTGCTGCCGGGCGTTGTCCGCCTTGGCCTGCGCGTTCTGCGTCGGCTTGAAGTCCGCGAAGAAGTCGTGCCAGGCGGCATCGACTGAGGAAGGGTCTGCGAGGAACTGGTCGTACATCTCTTCGACCAGCCACTCGTTGGGGCCGAACTGTGACGCAGGGCTGCTGCTGGACACGGCTTGGGCTCGCCTCTATCCGTCTCGATCTCGATCATGAATCCGCTGATGCGCCTACCAGGCTAACCCCCTCGGTGACCGCGATGTGATGGAACCGGCCTGTGTGAGGCGTGGCGCACTAGGGGATCGGTCACTGACTCGATCAAGATGTGCTAAGGGAACCTTAAGCGCTGGACCGGGTACAGGGTTCGCGGTCTCTTTCGTCCGGCTTCTCCCGGTGGCCGTCGGTCGTTCACCGCGGCGGGTTCCACTGATGGGATGTGGCTGGTCGAATGTCCTTCGTTCTGGGACCAGGGCCTGGTGCGGCCGCTGGTGACGGAGTCCGGCGCGGTCGTCCTGACGTGCGATTCGTGCGCGGCGGTGTGGCCGACGCTGGCGGACTTCGAAGAGATGGAGTGGGTCGAGCCCGACGAGCCGGATTGGCTGGTGGGGGCCGGGGTCCACGTCCGCCCGGGGACGGTCAGGTGGGCCTCGCGCCCGGACGTCGAGGCGGCGGGGATGGGCTCGCTGAAGTGGCGGGCACTGCCTTAGCCGGTGGCGTCGATGGCCCGGGCGAGGTCTTCGGGCAGCTCGTACGGCGGCTCGTGGGGAACGAGTTTCACCGCTTTGTGGAGCTGGTCGGTGGCCAGTAGACCGGAGATGTCGCGCATCACCGGCGTGACATCGGTGATGGCGGTGATCCATTCGTCGAGGTAGCGGTCGACGGCCTCGCCGCTGAGCCCGACCTGGATGGCCCGGAAGTTCTGCGCGGTGTGGTGGAGGTCTCGTTCGGGATCCCACTGGATGCGCACCGGGCTCATCTTGAGCTCCTGCTGCCAGGCGTCCTTGGCCTGGTCCCGCCGCGGGTGGCTCAGGGCGGCGTGCGCCAAGGCCCACTCGAAGCCGGCGCGGGTGATGTCGATCGCCAGGATCCGCTCTTGGCCCGGCTTCTTGCCATAGCCGCAGCGGTAGGCCATCCACCGGAACGACGGTTTGATCCAGGTCATCCGGTCGCGCTTGAAGGGCTCGACGAAGGTCTGCTTCTCGAGAGCGGCGTCGGCGATCGCGGGCGAGTACGCCTGGTAGACGCGCAGCGTCGTGTCGGTCTGCGCCGCGCGGATCTGCCGGTCGGGGACCCGCTTCTCTTCGAACATGCCTGCCATGGTTCCAGTGCGGGGCCGGCGCGGCCACGGACTTTCGGTGGTCGGCTTGGCGGCGGGGGTGGCGAGCGCGGGTTGGCCGCGGCGCGGCGTGGGTGGGGTCGGAGCGCTGGGTGGCTGCGGTTCTGGCGGGCGCGGTTCGGCTGGGCGGCGAGCGCTGGTGGGGACCTGTCGCCGCGCTGCTAGGTCCAGCGCGCGATGAGGCGGGGCCGCCGCAGTGGTGGCTTCCGGTCCTTCCTCAGCCCAGCGCCCACAGGCGGGCGTACAAACCCTCCGCCGCCAGCAACTCCTCGTGCGTTCCCGTCTCCGCGATGCGGCCGTGGTCGAGGACCACGATGCGGTCCGCCTTCGCCGCCGTTGCCAGGCGGTGGGCCACCACGAACGTCGTGCGGCGGCGGGCGACCGTCTCCGTTGCCCGCAGGACCGCCGCCTCCGTCGAGGGGTCCAACGCCGCCGTGGCCTCGTCCAGCAGCAGCACGTCCGGGTCCACCAGCTCCGCCCGGGCCAGCGCCACCAGCTGGCGCTGGCCCGCCGACAGCGAGCGGCCGCGCTCGCCCACCGGCTGCAGGAAGCCCGCCGGCAGGGCCGCCACCCCGTCGAACGCCCCCACCGCGCGGACCGCCGCCTCGACCTCCGCGTCCGAGGCCGCCGGGCGGCCGTAGCGGACGTTGTCCGCCACCGTGCCCGAGAACAGGTGCGCCTCCTGGGGCACCACGCCCATCCGGCGCCGCAGGCCGGCGAGCTCGTACTCGCGGACGTCCGTGCCGTCGATCCGGACCTCGCCGCCCGTGACGTCGTAGTAGCGCGCCACCAGCTTCACCGCCGTCGACTTCCCGGCTCCTGTCGCGCCGACCAGCGCGATCGTCTCGCCCGCCGCGACGTCCAGCGAGAACTCCGCCAGCGCCGGCGCGTCCGTGCCCGCGTACGCGAACTCGACCTCCTTGAACGACACCTCGCCCCGCAACCGCGGAGGCACCGCGACCGCTTTCTCCGCCGCCGGCACCGACGTCGGCGTCCGCAGCAGGTCGCCGATCCGGTTCAGGCCGACGCGCGCCTGCTGGTACCCGTCGAACACCGACGACAGCTGCTGGATCGGCGAGAAGAACTGCTGCAGGTACAGCAGGAACGCGAGCAGCACGCCGGCCGACAGCGTCCCCGCCGAGACGCGGTTCGCGCCCGCGACCAGCACCGTCGTCATCGCCAGGTCGGACAGCAGCGCCACCAGCGGGAAGTACGTCGCGACGTACCGCTGCGCCCGCAGCCGCGAGCGCCGGTAGTCGTCGCTGCGCGAAGCGAACGCCTCCGCGGAACGGTCTTCGCGCGTGTACGCCTGGGCGACGCGCAGCCCGCTGACGTTCTCCTGCATGTCCGCGTTGACGACGCTGACCCGCTCGCGTGCCTCGTTGTACGCCTTTGACGCCGCGCGCCGGAAGATCACCGTGGCCACCGCCAGCACCGGCACCATGGCCAGCGCGAACAGCGCCAGCCCGGCGTCGGTGACCAGCAGCGCCGCCGTGATGCCGGCCAGGGTCAGCGCGCTGACCACCGCGGTGGCCAGGCCGGTCTGCAGGAACGTCGAGAGCGCGTCGACGTCCGTCGTCATCCGGGTCATGATCTTCCCGGACAGCTCCCGCTCGTAGTAGTCGAGCCCGAGCCGCTGCAGGTGCGCGTAGCTGCGGACGCGCAGCGCGTACAGCACCGTTTCGCCGACCCGCGAGGTCAGCCGCGTCTGCGCGAACACGACCAGCCAGTCGGCCGCGATCACCAGCGCGCCGATCCCGGCGGCGAGCCACACCATCCACTCGACGCCCGGCCGCACGCCGTGGTCGACGCCGAACTGGTACAGCCCCGGCAGCGCGATCGAGGCCAGCGCGTCCGCCGCCACCAGCCCGATGACCAGCGTGAGCGGCCAGCGGACCGGCCGCAGCAGCCGGGCCAGCCGGAAGCCGGGGTCGGGCGCGGTGACGTCCACACCGGACATCCGCGGCTCGTCGACCGCGGCCGGCAGCTTGCGCACGCCTTCGACCAGCTCGGGCGTCGGCGGCACGTCCAGCCCGCCACTGCCGCCGCCCCCGCCGACGAACCCGCTGCTGCTCGGGTCGCCGCTGCGTTGCCGCGCCGCGTCGGCCAGTTCGTCGACCTCGTCGCGGTTCTCGTCCCGCGGCCACAGGGCCGGCGTGACGCCGTCCTGGCCGCAGTCCAGGCCCTCGCAGCGATGCTTCTCCTCGACGTCGTCGCCCGGCCCCGCGACCAGTTCGCGGAACAGCGGGCAACGCGCCATCAGCTCGGCTTCGGTGCCGACGTCGACGACGCGGCCCTCGTCCAGCACCGCGATCCGGTCGGCCAGGGCCAGCGTCGAGCGCCGGTGCGCGATCAGCAGCGTCGTCCGGCTCGCCGTGACCGAGCGCAGGGTGTCGTGGATCGCCGCCTCGGTGACGGTGTCGATGGCCGACGTCGCGTCGTCCAGGATCAGGATCCGCGGGTCGGTGATCAGCGCGCGGGCCAGCCCGAGCCGTTGCCGCTGGCCGCCCGACAGCGTCAGGCCGCGCTCGCCGACCAGTGTGTCGTAGCCGTCCGGCAGGGCGCGGATGAACTCGTCGGCTTCGGCCGCGCGGGCCGCCGCGACGATCTCTTCTTCGCTCGCGTCCGGCCGGCCGTAGGCGATGTTTTCCCGGATCGACGAGGAGAACAGGAACGCCTCCTCGAACACGACGCCGATCGCCTGCCGCAGCTGCCGCAGCGGCACGTCGCGGACGTCGAGGCCGCCGACCCGCACCGAACCGGCGTGCACGTCGTAGAACCGGGGCAGCAGCAGGGAAATCGTCGACTTCCCGGACCCGGCGGTGCCGACCAGCGCGAGGGTCTCGCCCGGGTTCGCGGTGACCGAGAGGCCGGCCAGCACCGGCTCGGTGCGCGTGTAGCCGAAGCGGACGTCGTCGAGTTCGACCCCGAGCGGGCCCGACGGCAGCGGCCGCGCGCCGGGGGAGTCGACGACCTCCGGTTGCGCGTCGATCAGCTCGTAGACGCGCTCGGCGCCCGCGCGGGTCAGCTGGGCCTGCACGACCAGGCCGGACAGCATCCGGGCCGGGCCGATCAGCGTCGCGAGGTAGGTCGCGAAGGCGAGGAACGTGCCGAGCGTGATCGAGCCGTTCAGCGCGAGGACGCCGCCGATGCCGAGCACGGCGACCTGGCCGGCGGCGGGCAGGGCCGCGGTCGTCGCCGTCGGTACCGCCGACAGCTTCGCCGCGCGAAGCCGCTCCGCGAACAGCTTGCGCGCGGTCCCTTCGAGCTTCGAGACCTCCCGCGCCTCCTGGCCGAAGCCCTTGACCACCCGGACGCCGGTGACGGTCTCTTCGACCTGCTGCGCGACGTCCGCCGCGCGCTGCTGCGCCGACCACGTCGCCGGGAACAGGCGCTTGCGGCTGCGGGCGATGATGACGCCGACCGCGGGCGTGACGACCAGCGCGATCAGCGTCAGCACCGGCGACATCCACAGCATCGCCGCGAACGACAGCAGCGCGAAGATCACCGAGCCGAACGAGAGCGGGACCTGCATCAGGATCCCGGTGACCAGCTGCAGGTCCGAGATCGCGCGCGAGACGACCTGGCCGGTGCGCAGCGCGTCCTGCTTGCCGCCGTCCAGCCGCGAGACCGCGTTGAAGACGCGCTGGCGCAGGTCGTGCTGGACGTCGAGGGCGAGCTTCCCGCCGAAGTACCGGCGCAGGAAGGCGGTGGCGAACGCGAGCAGCTGCAGCGCCACCAGGAAGACGGCGATCCCCGGCAGGGCGCCCGTCTGCCCCGCCACGGCGTCGTCGACCGCCGTGCGCACCAGCAGCGGGCTCGCGGCCTGCACGCCGACGCTGAACACGGCGGCGAGCAGCGACAGCACGACGATGGCGCGGTGCTCCCAGGCCGCGGCGGACAGCCGGCGGACCCAGCCGACGGTCTCAGCCGGTGGGAGCTCTTGACGGGAGCGGGGCGGAGCGATGGTCACGTTGCAACACTAAGCGCCGCCACCGACAAAATATTTCCCGGAAAGCCGTGAAGGCCGTCTCGAAGACTTCGAGACGGCCTTCACGAACGGGTGAAACCTAGGTGATGTCGCGCTTCTGGTTGCCCGCCCAGCCCAGGCCGAAGAAGACCATCGTCCAGGCGAAGAAGATCAACGCCGAAGCCCACCACGAGAGCACGCCGGGCGCCGCGGCCGTGTACTGCAGCAGCAGCTGCGCACCCGCGTTGACGTCGTCGGGCAGGTTGAGCGAGTTGAACCCGAACGCGTCCGCCGCGATCCCGCCGACGATCCCGTTGGCGGTGCCGTTCGGCAGGATCCCGCCCAGCAGGGTCGTCTGGCCCCACAGCAGGATCACCAGCACGTTTTCCACGATCAGGAACCACACCAGGAACAGCACCACCGCCAGCGGCACGCTGCGCAGCACCGCACCGAACCCGATGCCGAACAACGTCACCAGCACCGACGCCAGGATCGTCCCGCCGAGCGCGGCCAGCCACTGGCCCGCCGACGGCCACCGGCCCGAATCGACCGACGACATGACGGCGATCGCCGAGACGCCGAAGCTGACCAGCCCGTAGATCGCGCCCCACCCGACGTAGGTGAGCATCTTCGCCGTCAGCGCCGAGATCCGGTTCGGTGCGGTCAGGAACGTCGTCGTGATCGTCTTGCTGCGGTATTCGCCGGCGAGCGCGAAGATCCCGAACAGCCCAGGAACCAGTTGCGCGATGTTGACGCCGTGCGCGAGCGCCAGCAGCCCCACCGGCACCTGGTTCGGGTCCAGGCCGATCAGCCGGGTGACCTGCCGGGCGTCGCTGTCGCTGCTCAGGAAGTCGGCGAAGTCGTTGGTGATCTTGCCCCACGCGAACGTCAGCCAGAAGGCCACGAGCGCCAGCGGGATCAGCAGCACCCACCACGTCTTGAGCGAGAGCGTCTTGCGGAACTCCGCCTTGATCAGGTTGCCCATCACCGCTGCGGTCCTCCCCAGTACTGCTGCTGTTGCGGGCCCGACGGCGGATAACCGGGCGGCGGCGGACCCTGGTACTGGGGCTGCGGCTGGTAACCCGGCCCGCCGGTGTACTGACCCTGCGTCAGCTGGAAGAACATCCGCTCCAGGTCGGCGTGGTCCTCCTGCATGCCGTAGACGGCGATGCCGGCCTTCGCGGCGATGTCCCCGATCTGCTGCACGCTCGACCCGGCGACCGCGACCCGGCCGTCCGGCGTCGGGGAAACGGCGGTGATGCCGTTCTCCTGCAACGCCTTCACGAGCGCCGACGGGTCCGCCGGCTGCACCAGCACGCGCGACTGCTGGCTCTTGCGCAGCTGGTCGAGCGAGCCGTAGTAGCGCGTGACGCCCTGGCTGATGATGACGACCTGGTCGATCAGCTGCTCGACCTCGTTGAGCAGGTGGCTCGAGACCAGGACCGTCCGGCGCTGCTCCCGCGCGTAGGAGCGCAGGAAGGTGCGCAGCCACAGGATGCCTTCGGGGTCGAGGCCGTTCGTCGGCTCGTCCAGCACCAGCACCTGCGGGTCGCCCAGCAGCGCCGTCGCCAGCGCCAGCCGCTGCCGCATGCCGAGCGAGAACCCGCCCGCCTTCCGGTCCGCGGCGCTGCCCAGGCCCACCAGGCCGAGCACCTCGTCCGCGCGCCGGTCCGGCACGCCGATCGCCGCCGCGTACACCCGCAGGTGGTTGCGCGCCGTGCGGCTCGGGTGGAACCCCTCGTTCTCCAGCACCGAGCCCACCACCCGAGCCGGGTTCCCCAGCTGCGAGTGCGGGCGCCCGTTGATGGTCGCCTGCCCCGCCGTCGGTGTGACCAGCCCGAGCAGCATCCGCAACGTCGTCGTCTTGCCGGCGCCGTTCGGGCCGAGGAAGCCCGTCACCGAACCCGGCTCGACCGTGAAACTGAGGTTCTGCACGGCGTTCACCGCGCCGAACTGCTTGCTCAGGTTCTGCACCACAATCCGGCCACTGCCGTCGTGCATACCGTCCCCTAACGTTCCCGCTTGATGCGGCGTCATCCTGCCCTACCGGCGCGGCCCGCGCGCACGGAACGCCGGAACCCGTGCTGAGCGACCTTCGTCACGTTCAGCAACCGGATTCGCTGGCTGCGCGTGCACGGGGAAGGCGCTGACCTGAGGTTTCGCCGCGGGTGCCATCCGCGGGTCAGATCAACTTGGTAAAGAATTCGTGTGACTTGCCGACCCGGTGCAGCGCGCCGCGCAGAACACCTCTAAGCTAGGTATCGGCGGCCCGCTCCCAGTGACCCCCAGGCTGGTTGAGCGGGTCGCCCCTTCATGTCCCGGGTTCTCCGTGTGACATCGTTGCCCCGTGCGGATCTTGCTCGTGGAAGACGAACGGCGGCTCGCCGAGGCGCTGCGGGCCGGGCTCGGTGCCGAGGGCTATGCCGTCGATGTCGCGCACAACGGGCGGGATGCGCTCTGGCTCGCCGGGGAACACCCCTACTCCGCCATCGTTCTCGACATCATGCTGCCCGGCCTGAACGGCTACCGCGTCTGCCGCCGGCTGCGGGAGCAGGGGGACGCCACCCCCATCCTCATGCTCACCGCCAAGGACGGCGAGGACGACGAGATCGAGGCCCTCGACACCGGCGCCGACGACTTCCTGCCCAAGCCCTTTTCCTACGGTGTCCTGCTTTCGCGGCTGCGCGCGCTCATCCGGCGCGGGGGCGCCACCCGGGCGGGGGTCCTCAAACTGGGTGACCTCGAACTCGACCAGGCCGGGCGGACCTGCCGGCGCGGCTCCGCCGAGATCACCCTCACCGGCAAGGAGTTCGCCCTCCTCGCCTACCTCATGCAACGGCCCGGGCAGGTCGTCACCAAGGCCGAACTGCTCGACAACCTCTGGGACTTCGCCGCCTCCGCGACCGCCAACCTGGTCGAGGTCCACGTCAGTGCCTTACGGCGTAAGATCGACGTCCCGTACGGCGCCGAGACCATCCGGACCGTCCGCGGGGCCGGCTACCACGTGACGGGCGCCTGAACGAAGAAGAGTGGGCCCCTGCCGGTGGACGACAGGGACCCGCTCGTGGGAAAAGGGTCAGGCGAGCACCGTCTCCAGCGCCGTGTGGGGCAGGTCGTGGGCGACCGCGACCGGGCCGTTCGTCAGGTCGCCCGCGTGGGTGTTGAGGCCCTTCGCCAGCGCCGCGTCCGCCTGCAACGCGGCCTTCCAGCCGTGCTCGGCCAGCTGCACGGCGTACGGCAGCGTCACGTTCGTCAGGCCGTAGGTCGACGTCCGCGGCACCGCGCCCGGCATGTTCGCGACGCAGTAGAAGACCGACTCGTGCACGGTGTAGGTCGGGTCGTCGTGCGTGGTCGGGCGCGAGTCGGCGAAGCAGCCGCCCTGGTCGATCGCGATGTCGACGAGCACGCTGCCCGGCTTCATGCGCGCGACGAGCTCGTTCGAGACCAGCTTCGGCGCCTTCGCGCCGGGGACCAGCACAGCGCCGATGACCAAGTCGGCCTGCAGCACGGACTCCTCGACCGACAGCCGGTTCGACGTCACCGTGCGGATGCGGCCGCCGAAGTCGTTGTCGATCTGGCGCAGGCGGTCGACGTTGGTGTCCAGGATCTCGACGTCCGAGCCGAGGCCCAGCGCGACGCGGGCGGCGTTCAGGCCGGCGACCCCGCCGCCGATGACGACGACGCGCGCGGGGTGCACGCCGGGGATGCCGCCGGGCAGGACACCGCGGCCGCCGCTCGGCTTCATCAGCGAGAACGCGCCGACCTGCGGGGCCAGCCGGCCCGCGACCTCGGACATCGGGGCGAGCAGCGGCAGCGCGCCGCTCGCGGTCTGCACCGTCTCGTACGCGATCGCGGTGGTGCCGGCGGCCAGCAGCGCGTCGGTCAGCGGGCGGTCGGCGGCGATGTGCAGGTAGGTGAAGAGGACCTGGTCGGCGCGCAGCCGGGGGTACTCCTCGGCGATGGGCTCCTTGACCTTGAGGACGAGCTCGCCCTCGGCCCACGTCTCGTCGGCGGTCGCGAGGATCTTCGCGCCGGCCGCGACGTACTCCTCGTCGGTGATGGACGAACCGACGCCGGCGCCGGTCTCGACGAAGACGTCGTGCCCGCGGCCGACCAGCTCGTGGACCCCGGCCGGGGTCAGCGCGACCCGGTATTCGTGCTTCTTGATTTCACGGGGAACGGCGATACGCACGGTCGGCCTCCTGGGTCGGTCTGCGTCCGGGTGCAAGGCGGTGTCGCCACTCACGGTGAACCACCCGGACGGCGGTGTCATCGTGCTGAGCGGACATTTCTGCGCCGATTTCGTGGTGCTCGGCGGACAAGTGTGTTGACTTCGACCTCACTGGAGGTTGCAGCGTGGCCGCATGAGAGCTGTGTGGTTGCGGGAGTTCGGCGGGCCGGAAGTGCTGGTCCCGGGGGACGCGCCCGACCCGGTCCCCGGGCCCGGTCAGGTGCTGGTCGAAGTGGCGTTCGCGAACACCACGTTCGTCGAGACGCAGTTCCGGGCGGGCGCTCCCGGGCCGTTCCGCGCGGAGCCGCCGCTGATCCCGGGCAACGGCGTCGGCGGCGTGATCAGCGCGGTCGGCGACGGCGTCGATCCGGGCCTGGCCTGGCAGCGGGTGGTGACGTCGACCGGCGGCTCCGGCGGGTACGCCCAGCGCGTGGCAGTCGACGCCTCGGCGGTGTTCCCGGTCCCGGCCGCCCTGGACCTCGACGCGGCGGTGGCGCTGCTCGCGGACGGCCGCACCGCGACCGGCTTGGTGCATGCCACCAGCGTGCGCCCGGGCGATCGAGTCCTGGTCGAGGCGGCGGCGGGCGGCGTCGGCGGCCTGCTGGTGCAGCTGGCGAAGGCGGCGGGCGCGTTCGTGATCGGCGCGGCGGGCGGGCCGGCGAAGGTGGCCCGCATCGAGGGCGCGGACGCCGTCGTCGACTACCTGGCACCGGACTGGGCGGCGCGCGCCGGTGAGCTGGACGTCGTGTTCGACGGCGTGGGCGGCGAGATCGGCACGGCGGCGTTCGGGCAGCTGCGACCGGGCGGCCGGATGGCGGTGTACGGCCTGGCGGGCGGCTCGTGGGCGGCAGTGTCCGAAGAGGACGCTGCCGCGCGCGGGATCACGCTGGTGCGCTCGATCGGAAACCCGGCGGACCTGCGGGCGTTCACGGAGTCGGCGCTGTCCGAGGCGGCGGCCGGACGGCTGGTCCCGGTGATCGGCCAGCGCTTCCCCCTGGAGAAGGCCGCGGACGCCCACGCGGCGATCGAGTCCCGCACGACCATCGGCAAGACCCTGCTGGTCGCCTGAAATGCCGTGAAGGGCACCCCCCCCGACAGGGGAGTGCCCTTCACGGAACGAACGTCAGGCGCGGTAGGCCGACCACGAGCTGTTCATCCGCGTGCCCTGGCCCGCGGTGAACTCGTACATGCAGCCGTCGTAGCTGTAGTCCATGAAGTTGTGCACCGGGTCCTTGCCCGTCGACGTGCAGGTGTCCTTGTTCGCCGGGCAGCCGGACGTCGCCGTCGCTTCGGCCGGGGTGTCCGACACGTAGTCGCCCGAACCGGAGCAGCCGCCCTGGAACGTGTGGTAGAGCCCCATCCAGTGGCCGACCTCGTGGGTGGCCGTGTCGCCCTCGTTGTAGTTCGTCGCCGAGCGGCCCGGGAGGGACTCGTCGAGGATGACGACGCCGTCCAGCTTGGGCTGCGAGTTGTAGTTCCACGGGAACGTCGCCCAGCCGAGCAGGTCGTCGCCGAGGTTGGCGGTGTAGATGTTCAGTGCGTTCTTGCCGCCCTTGCGCAGCGCGTTCTTCATGTTGCGCTCGGCGGACGTGCCGTCGGTGATGCCGTTGTACCAGGTGGAGTTGTTCGTGTAGTCGGTGCTGACCAGCGAGAAGCTGAAGCCGCTGGAGGAGTAGGCGCTGTTGAGCACCGAGATCTGCTTGGTGATCGTCGACGCCGGCAGGTTGCCCGTCGAGCCGCTCGTGATCACGTGGAAGTACACCGGGATCGAGACGGCGGCGGCGGCCTTGAACGCCGTCCGCTTGCCGGCGAGCTTGCTCTGCATGTCCGCCTCGACGCGGGCCGCTTCGGCCGGGGACAGGCTGTCGGCGTGCCCGTCCTTGCTGCGGTCGGCCGACTGGGCCGGGGTGAAGCAGTCGCCCGACGGCGCCGCGACGGCGCTGCCGGTCGTGGTGCCCGGGACGACCAGGGCGACCAGGGAGAGCGCGGACACCGCGCCCAGCTTGACGGCCCGGCGGAACCGCTCCGAACTGCTCATGGAGACTCCTCTGCGACGACCCGGCTACCCCGGGTGCTGCGAAGAAGGTGCGTCAGCCGATCACCGGAATCCACCACCTTTCGGCTGGAAAAGACAATCGGAACGTTCGGCGCGATCCATGCGGAGTAACGCATACGACGCGCGTTGCGCCGAACGGCCTAACTCCAGCGCAGCGCCACCAGCTGGGTGATCAGGGCCAGCCGGACGTCCGGGTCGTCGAGGTCCAGCGGGACCAGTTCGAGGAGCTTGCGCATCCGGTACCGCAGGGTGTTCGGGTGGATCCGCAGCTCCCGCGCCGCCGCGCGCGGGTCGCCGGGGTGACGCAGCCACTCGTAGAGCGTCTCGACGTAGCCGGCTTTGCCCGGCTCGTCGTGCGCGCGCAACGCGCCCAGCGGGCCGAGCTCCGCGACCTTCGCCCCGGCCGCCGCCGTCGCGCCGCGGTGCAGCGTCAACGCCGTCCAGGCCTCGTCGAACGTGATGACGCGCTCGCCGAGCAGCTCCGCGCGTAGCAGGCCCAGTGCTTCGTCGGCCTGGAGCCGCGACGTCGAAAGATCACCGATTTCGCCGGGCGCGCCGGCCGCGGCTCGCGGGGCGCCGCCGCGCCGGGACGACGTCGTCGTCAGCGCCTCGCGCAGCTCCGCCCACCCGCCGGGACCCGGCCGGTCGGGGACCACGGCGTAGAGCAGGCCGCCCAGCTCGGTCGCCACCGGGCGGTGGCCGATGCCCTGGGAGATCCGTTCGAGCAGGGCGAGCCGCAGGCCCTCGGCGTCGCGCCCGTCCCCGCCGGTGACCTCGATGACGACCACGCGGTGCGGCTCGTCGGACAGGTCCAGCTCGGCCATCGCCTTACGCGGGTTCGCCCGGCCTTCGAGCACGCCGCGCAGCAGCTCGGCCGACGCGCGTCGCTGCGCGTCCGTGTGCGCGCGCCGCCGCAGCAGGTGCAGCGCGACGACCGGGGCGGCATCGGCGAAGGCGGCCGCGCGCTCGTCGGACACCGGCCCGGCGACCACCGCCCACATCGATCCGAGCAGCTCGCCGCCCATCCGGATCGGCACGATCAGCCGCGGCAGCGTGCCGTCGCGCTGGGCCGGGACGAAGATCGTCTGCCGGCCGCGGGACAGTTCGCGGAACACGCCACGCGACCGGAACCGCGCGAGCACGTCGTCGGGGATGCGCCGGCCCATGATCGTCGCGACGCGCGCGGGGTCGGTGAGGTCCTGGCGCGCGGAGTAGGCGAGCACGCGGGAGTTGGTGTCCTCGATCGTCACCGGCGCGTCCACAACGGACGCGACGGCGTCGGCCAGCCGGAACAGGTCGCCGGAACCGGGGTCGAGGTCTTCGGACTCGTCGGCGAGCGCGTCGAGGACGGTCCGCAGCAGCCACACCAGCTGCGCCCACGACGTCGCGGCGTGCACCTGGACGAGCGCGATCCCGCTGGCCTTCGCAGCGCGCTTGACGGCCGGCTTCCCGGCGAGCGGCGGCTTCAGCAACACGGCGGCGGCACCCTGCTCGGCACTCTGCTTCACCAGCTGGGCGGCGTCTTCGGGGCCGGTGGTGGCGACGCCGAGCACGAGGTCGCCGGCGGCGACGGCGCCACCGGGCTCGGCGATCACGACGTCGGCGACGGCGGGGGAGCCGTCGGGCACCTGGAGCGCGTGGAGCAGCGTCGGCCCCACCCGGTCGACCACGCTGCGCACCGAGACCACGGGATCATTCTGGCCGAGAAACCCCTGGACGGCTCGGTAGGGTCGAAACGGTGAGCGACGCGCGGAAGATCGTCGAAGCCGGCTACGACAGCTCGGCGGAGCGCTATCTCGAGTGGAGCGCGCGGATCGCCGACGACCCCCGCTTGCGCTTCCTGGCCGAGCTGACCGACCGGCTCGACGACGGCTCCGACGTGCTCGACCTCGGCTGCGGTGCGGGCGTCCCGTGCACGAAGCTGCTCGCCGAACGCCACGACGTCCTCGGCGTCGACGTGTCCGCGGCGCAGCTCGACCTCGCGCGGCGCAACGTCCCGGCCGCGCGGTTCGAGAAGGCGGACATGGCCGCGGTGTCCTTTCCGGATGGCAGCTTCGACGCCGTCACGGCCTTCTACTCGGTGCTGCACGTCCCGCGCGAGGAGCAGGGCGCGCTCTTCACGCGGATCGCGCGCTGGCTGCGGCCCGGTGGCTGGTTCCTCGCCGCGCTCGGGTGCAGCGAGGCGAACGGCGTCGAGGAGAACTGGCTGGGCACGCCGATGTTCTTCAGCAGCCATTCCACGGCGGTGAACCGGCGCCTGCTCGAGGCGGCCGGGTTCAGCCTGGTGGTGGACGAGCCCGTGACGATGCACGAGCCCGACCCGGCCACCTTCCACTGGGTGCTGGGCCGTCGCTAACGCGACAGGACCGCGTCCAGGACCCGCCGCAGCTCGCCCGCCGGGTCGGCGACCGGCTCCTTCGCGCGCCACGCGACGATGCCGTCCGGGCGCACCAGTGACGCGCCACCCGCCGAAAGGCCGTAGCGCGAGGCGAACTGGTCGTCGTCGACGACATGGCAGTCGACGCCCGCCTCGGCCGCGGCCGAGGCCCAGCCGTCGTCCGCGCAGAGCAGCACCCACGACCGGCCCAGCAGGTCCACAGTGGACGCGAGCCCGGGCGCCCGGAAGCCGGGCCGCCCGGTCGGCGCGTGGACGTCCTCGACGCGCGACCCGTCGTCCGGCTCCTCGGGCAGCACCGCCGTCGAGCGGTAGCGGAACCCGAGGACGGCGTTCAGCATGTCCTCCGGCTCGCCGATCCCGGAGACGTCGAGGTCCGGGTGCATGCGCTGCTTCATGTTGTGCAGCGAGGTGTCGATGATCATCCGCGCGATCGGCTTCCGCTCGGCTTCGTAGGTGTCGAGCAGCGCCGGACCCGCTTCGCCGCGCAGCACCGCGGCGAGCTTCCACGCGATGTCCGCGCCGTCGCCGACCGCCGTGTTGCCGCCCTGGCCGCCGGTCGGCGGCGTCACCTTCGCCGCGTCGCCGACCAGGAACACCCGGCCGGCGCGGAACCGGTCGGCCAGCCGTGCGGCGACCTCCCACGAGCCCGTCCAGACGATCTCCGGCTCCAGGTCCGGCAGGTCGGTGGCCGCGCGGATCATCGAGACCAGCCGGTCGTGGCTGAAGTCCGCCGGGCTCTCGCCCTTCTCGGGGAAGTAGTCCGGCGCGAAGACGTACCGGTTGGGCACGTCGGTGTTGACCAGCCCGGCGGTGAAGTCGCCGTGCTGCAGGTAGAACAGGTCCGTCACGCCGGCCTGGACGCGGTCGCCGAGGTCGGCGTCGAACACGACGCCGAGGCAGTGGCTCAGCGCGTCGAGGCCGGTGGTCCCGATGCCGAGGCGGGCCCGGACGCCGCTGCGGCCGCCGTCGGCGGCGACGACGTAGTCCGCGCGCACCACCGTCTCCTCGCCCGAGTCACGGTGCCGCAGGGTCGCGGTGACGCCGTCGTCGTCCTGGACCAGGTCGACGAGCTCGGTGCGGAACCGCACCCGCGCGCCCGCCTTCTCCGCGTGCGCCAGCAGGATCGGCTCGACGACGTCCTGCCCGGCCATGCCGGCCGGCATCGTCGTCGACGCCGAGACGTCGAACTCGCTGCCGTCCTCCATCAGCCGGTGCAGGACGCGGCCCGCGAGGCTGGTCGCGACGGTGATCCGCAGCCCCTGCGACGCCCGCGGGCTCACTTCCAGGACTTCGCGGTCGATTCCTGCCCAGTGGAACAGCTCCATCGTGCGCCAGTTCTGCCCGGCGGCCCGCGAGTGGACCGACGTTCCGGCGTACCGTTCGACCGTCAGCACGTCCACTCCCTCCCGCGCCAGGAACAGCGACGCCGACAACCCGCCCAGCCCGGCCCCCACGACCAGCACCTGCACCCGCTCCGCCATGACTTCCTCCCAGTCCGTGAATCTCCCTGCGTGAATATCTTAGACACAAAGAGATTCGATTGACAAGAAGACTTGGCTCCCAGGACGTGGGAACGGTTGGGTACTCCGTTCGGCCGAAGTAGCTTCGAACCACCAGACCCCTTGAGCCGCAAGGAGAAACCGATGAGCGCGGACGACACCTCGGCGTGGTCCTTCGAGACCAGGCAGATCCACGCGGGAGCCGCGCCGGATCCGGCCACGGGCGCGCGGGCGACGCCGATCTACCAGACGACGTCGTACGTCTTCCGCGACAGCCAGCACGGCGCCGACCTGTTCAGCCTCGCCGAGCCCGGCAACATCTACACGCGGATCATGAACCCGACGCAGGACGTGCTGGAGCAGCGCGTCGCCTCGCTCGAAGGCGGGGTCGCGGCGCTGGCGTTCGCGTCCGGCTCGGCGGCGACCACCGCGGCGATCCTCAACCTCGCGGGCGCGGGCGACCACTTCGTCTCGAGCCAGTCGCTCTACGGCGGCACCTACAACCTCTTCCACTACACGCTGCCGAAGCTCGGCATCGAGGTCACGTTCATCGACGACCAGGACGACCTCGAGCAGTGGCGCGCCGCCGTCCGGCCGAACACGAAGTTCTTCTTCGCCGAGACGCTGGCCAACCCGGGCAGCAACGTCCTCGACATCCGCGGTGTCGCCGACACCGCGCACGAGGCCGGCGTCCCGCTGCTGGTCGACAACACCATCCCGACGCCTTACCTCGTGAGGCCGATCGAGCACGGCGCCGACGTCGTCATCCACTCGGCCACCAAGTACCTCGGTGGCCACGGCACGACGATCGCCGGCGTCCTGGTCGACGGCGGGAAGTTCGACTTCGGCAAGGACCCGGCGAAGTTCCCGGGCTTCAACGAGGCGGACCCGAGCTACCACGGCCTCAAGTACTGGGAGGCGCTCGGCCCGGGCGCGTTCGCGGCGAAGGCGCGCGTGCAGCTCCTGCGCGACACCGGCGCGGCGATCGCCCCGCTGAACAGCTTCCTGATCCTGCAGGGCATCGAGACGTTGTCGCTGCGCATCGAGCGGCACGTGCAGAACGCGCAAGCGCTCGCGGAGTGGCTCGAGCAGCGCGACGAGGTCGAGAAGGTGTACTACGCGGGCCTGCCGTCCAGCCCGTACTACGAGGCGGGGCAGAAGTATCTGCCGCGCGGCGCGGGTGCGGTCCTGTCGTTCGACCTGCGCGGCGGCGTCGAAGCGGGACGCAAGTTCGTCGACGGCACCGAGCTGCACAGCCAGCTGGTGAACCTCGGCGACGTCCGCAGCCTGATCGTGCACCCGGCGTCGACCACGCACAGCCAGCTCGCGCCGCAGGAACAGCTCGCCAGCGGCGTCACGCCGGGCCTGGTCCGGATCGCCGTGGGGCTGGAAGGCATCGAGGACCTCAAGGCCGACCTGGAGGCCGGATTCCGGGCGGCCAAGGCGGAACTGTGACCGTTACCGGTGCCTGGCGGGTCGGGGACCCGCCGGGCCGCCGGCGGTTCGTCACCGGCCCCGGCGCGCTCGCGCTGGAGGCCGGTGGCGTGCTGCCGTCCTTCACCATCGCGTACGAGACGTGGGGGACGCTGAACTCCGACGCGTCCAACGCGGTCCTCGTCGAACACGCGCTGACCGGCGACAGCCACGCGGCCGGGCCGCGGGTGCCGGGTCATCCCAGCGCGGGCTGGTGGGACGGGCTGATCGGGCCCGGGAAGGCGTTGGACACCGGCGAGTTCTTCGTCGTGGTCCCGAACGTGCTCGGCGGCTGCCAGGGCTCGACCGGGCCCTCGTCGGAGTTCGACGGCCGGCCGTGGGGCAGCCGGTTCCCGGTCGTGACGGTCCGGGACCAGGTGGCCGCGGAGGCCGTTCTGGCGGACGCGCTGGGCATCGACCGCTGGGCGGCCGTCGTCGGCGGGTCGATGGGCGGGATGCGCGCGCTCGAGTGGGCGGTTTCGCTGCCTTCTCGAGTCGCGTCGGTGCTGGTGCTGGCCTCGACGGCGCGGGCGTCGGCCGAGCAGATCGCGTGGGCGGCACCGCAGCTGCACGCGATCCGGTCGGACCCGCACTTCCACGGCGGTGACTACTACTCGGCGTCCGAGGGACCTTTTCGGGGTCTCGGCATCGCGCGCCGGATCGCGCACGTCACCTACCGGAGCGAGTCCGAGCTGGCCCAGCGGTTCGGCCGGACGTACCAAGGTGACGAGGACCCGTTGCGGGGCGGGCGGTTCGCCGTCGAGTCCTATTTGGACCACCACGCCGACAAGCTGGTGGGGCGGTTCGACGCGAACAGCTACCTGGTGCTGACGGAGTCGATGAACACCCACGACGTCGGCCGCGACCGCGGCGGCGTGGCGGCGGCGCTGGGCCGGGTGACGGCTCGATCGGTGATCGGCGGCGTCGACAGCGACCGGCTCTACCCGCTGTACCAGTCGGCGGAGATCGCCGCGGGCATCCCGGACGCCCCGGAGCCGGCGGTGGTGACGTCGCCGTACGGCCACGACTCGTTCCTGATCGAGACGGATCAGATCGCGGCTTTGGTGAAGCAGCTCATCGGCTAGAAACGCGCTCCGCCAAGCGAACCAGGGTGGTCGCGACCCGCCGGGACGCGCCCGCCGCGTAGTCGCCGACGCGTTCGGCCGCGCGGTCGGACAGCTTCGCGACCCGCCACGCGACGTCGTCCGCGCGGTCGCCCGCTTCGTCGCCGGCCGTGGTGATCCGGTCGGCGAGCCGTCCCGTGCTCGCGGCGAGCAGGTCCTTGAGTGCCATGGCTTTCCCCTCCGCTAGAGCATTCCGGCGCGGCGCCACAGCACCGCGCTCGGGCCGCCGATCAGGTCGTTCTCCCGCAGGAACCGGACGAGCTTCCGGGCCCCGAAAGCGAGGGTCTCGCGCCGGTGCGGGCTGGTCCGCGCGGCGGTCACCGCGACGTCCGGGTCGATCCCCGCGCGCAGGTACTGCCGCGGCCGCGAAAGCAGGCGGGACATCAGCAACGCGCCGACGGCGACGACCACCCGCGCGAACTCCTTGCGCCACCAGGGCGCGTCTGCCAGTTCGCGGACGAGGTCGTCGCGCGCGTACCGGACGTGCCGCGCCTCTTCGGTGGCGTGGATGCGCATCACCGCGCGGACCACCGGCTGCACGGACTCGTCGTCGAGGTGTTCGCGTTGCAGCGCGTCGAAAATCTCTTCGCCGATCAGCGTCGCCACCCACATCGCCGGACCGTGCAGGATCGCCGGGAGTGCCTGCGCGGTCAGCTGCAGCCAGCGGTTGTTGCGGTACGGCCGGCCGCCGACGCGCTCGATCAGCGTCGCGAACATCGTGGAGTGCCGGCACTCGTCGGCGACCTCGGTCAGCGCGTAGTGCACGTGCCGGGTCGTCGGGTCCTGGCGGTAGGACGCGCGCAGCAGCATCTGCATGAGGATCAGCTCGAACCAGATCCCGACGCTGACGGTGTTCACCAGCTCCTGGCGCGACAGCTCGATCCGCTGCGCCCGGCTCAGCGTGTCCCACACCGGCGTGCCGTACAGGGAGACGAGCTTTTCGGGGATGAAGAACTGGTCGTCGTTCAGCGGCGCGGCCCAGTGGACGTCGACGTCCGGGTCGTAGGAGAGCCGGGCGCTCGAGCGGAGCAGCCGTTCGGCGGTGGCTTCGCGATCACCCATCCGTGCCTCCCTGTGTCGTTTAACACTAGAACGCATGAAACAATCTCCGTCAAGATGTAAAGTCAGTCCATGCGCGATCTCCTGAAACACGCACTCGAAGCCGAACTGCCCGGCGACGAGACCGCGGAACGGATCATGGGCGCGGCGCTCACCCAGGCCGAGGACTTCGGGCTGCGCCGGTTCACCGTGGACGACGTCGCGCGCCGCGTCGGCCTCTCGCGGGTGACGATCTACCGCTACTTCCCGAAGAAGGACCAGCTGCTGGGCGCGCTGATCCAGCGGGAGATGAAGCGGTTCCTGACGAAGGTCGACGCCGTCGTCGAGGCGCAGGCGACCCCTGAGGAGAAGCTCATCGAGGGGTTGAGCTTCTCCCTCGGGTACCTGCGGGGGCACCGGCTGCTCAACCGGCTGCTGCGCACCGAACCCGAGCTGATCCTCCCGCACCTGACGGTCCAGGCGGGCGGCCTCTTCGCGGCGGCCCGCGCGCGGATCGCGGCGCACTTCCACGCCGAGATCGCGGCGGGCCGGCTCAGCCTGCCCGCCGGGGACGTCGACGGCATGGCCGAGCTGCTGATCCGGATCGTCGTTTCCTTGGTGCTGACCCAGGAGACGGTCCTGCCGGTGGACGACGACGCCCAGCGCCGCCGGCTGGCGGAGCTGTACCTGGCGCCGATCGTCCGTTCGCTGCGTCCCTGACTCAGCCTTGGCGGGTGGGCCGGATGGTGAGGTCGCCGATCTCGACGTCGTCCGGCTGCTCGATGGCGAAGGCGATGGCCCGCGCGACGGCGTCGGGGCTGATGCCGAGCGTCGCCATCGCCTGCTGGGCCTGCTCGCGCTGCGCGGGGTCCTCGACGTGGTCGACGAGTTCGGTGCGCACGTACCCCGGTGAGATGGACGTCGTGCGCAGGACACCGTCGGTGGACTCCTGGCGCAGCGCTTCCATCAGCGTCCGCACGGCGTTCTTGGTCCCCGCGTAGACGGCTTGGGTCGGGACGATCTTCAGCCCCGACGTCGAGACGGTCGTGACGAAGTGGCCGCGGCCCTGCGCGCGGAACACCGGGAGCGCGGCGGCGATGCCGTGCAGGACACCGCGGAGGTTGACGTCGATCATCGCGTCCCAGTCGTCGACGTCGAGGTCCGAGATCGGCGCGATCCGGGCGACGCCGGCGTTGCCGACCAGGACGTCGAGGCGGCCGAAGCGGTCGACGGCTCGCGTGACGAGCCGCTCGAGGTCGGCGCGCCGGGTGACGTCGACGTCCAGCACTTCCGCCCGGCCGCCGTCGTCGCGGATCTTCCGCGCGAGCGTTTCCAGCCGGTCGGTGCGCCGGGCGCCGAGCACCACCGCCGCGCCGCGGCCGGCGAGTTCCCGCGCGGTCGCTTCGCCGATCCCGCTGCTCGCGCCGGTGATCGCGACGACCTTGTCCAGTCCGTTCGTCATGGGGTCCTCCGTTAAACTGACAACTGTCCGGTTAACTGTACCGGACACTTGTCCACTTATGCGAGGAGAGTGCCGTGGCCGGTCGCGAGCGCCGTTCGGACGCCGTCGCCAACCGCGACCGGATCGTCGAGGCCGCGCGGGCGGAACTCAGCGAGTCCAACGGCGCGGCCGACGACCTGAAGCTGCACCGGGTCGCCAAGGCCGCGGGCGTCGGGCAGGGCACGCTCTACCGGCACTTCCCGACGCGTGAGCACCTGCTGGCGGAGGTCTACCGGGCCGAGCTGACCCAGCTCGTCGACACGGTGGCACCCCTGTTGGCGGAGCATTCCCCGCTCGACGCGCTGGCCCGCTGGCTGGAGCGGCTGGTCGAGTACGCGCGCGTCAAACGCGGCGTGATGGCGGCGATCGAAGTGCCGGCGTGGCAGGACCTCTACTCCGGCCAGCACCACCGGCTCGACGAAGCGCTCGAAACACTGCTGGACCGGGGAAAAGCCGCGGGGGAGATCCGCGCCGGGGTCGACGCGGCCGACGTCATCCTGCTCCTCGGCGCGCTGTCCCGAATCCCGGAAGCCGAGTGGGACGAGCGGGCGCCGCGGATCGTGGCGGTGATCGTCGACGGCCTCCGGGCCTAGTCGGAGACCGCTTCCGAGATCCAGGGGGCCACCGGCAGGTCGCGGTCGAGGCATTCGACCGACAGCCGGATCGTCCAGCGCAGGGCCTGCAGCACCAGGCTGTCCACCTCGTCGGGCGCCGCGTTGGCGAGGGCGATTTCGACCTGTTCCTGCGCGGCCTCGGTGTTGCCGTGGACCTCCGCCAGCAGCGTCCGGACCGCCGTGCGCACCGGTGGGTCGGCCTGGTCGATCGAGACCTCTTCGCCGTCCTCGTCGAAGACCTGGACCTTCACCGGGGCGCTGCCGCCGTCGCCGAGGGTGGAGACCATCGCGCTGCACTCGCCGAACAGCAGCAGCATCAACGCCTTCGTCTCGTCGGCGCGGGCCTGCGGTTCGACGGCCGTCGGCGCGACCTCGACGAGGGCTTCGGCGTCGTCTCCGAGGCTCAACGCCGTCAGCGCGCGCTGAGCCTTCTCGACGAGCTCCTGCTCGTTCCAGTCCGCATCCACGTGCCCCATCAAACACCAGCGACGGCGGTCGTGGGGATACCTTGATCCGGGTCGGTCATCCGACCGCGCGGAGCGCACCCAGCGCGAGCCGGGCGAGCAGTTCGGCGAGTTCCGAGTCACCGAGATGGCGGTTGTACGGCGTCGAGTTGATCAGTCCGAACACGGCGTGTGCCGCCGATCGCGCCTGCCGTTCTCCCAGCCCCGGCATGGCTTCCCGGATCGCGCTGACCCACACCTCGACGTACTGGCGCTGCAGCGCGCGGACCTGCTTGCGGTCGGCGTCGGTGAGGTTCGCGAGGTTGCGCTCCTGAACGGTGATCAAGGCCGGGTGGTTGAGCGCGAAGCCGACGTGGAACGCCACGAGCCCGGTCAGCGCGTCGTCCGCCGAGCCGGGCCGGTTCGCCCACGTGGTGCCGCCGTCGAGCAGGTAGCGGCTGATCGAGTTCAGCATCTCGCCGAGGATCGCGTCCTTGCTGCGGAAGTGCCGGTAGAGCGCGGGCCCGGAGATCCCGACGGCGGCACCGATGTCGTCGATGCCCACGCCGTGGAACCCGTGGTGGGCGAACAGCTCGGCGGCCGCGGCCAGGATCTGCTCGCGCCTGCTCGCCTTCTCGCCGTTCACGAGCGGAGTGGAGTTGGCCGCCATCCGGTCATAGTAGAGCGGCAGGTTAGCGAGCGCTAACACCCAGTGGCGCTCGCCTCGCTTCGGGACGTCCGGGAGGTGCGGGTCACCGTCCCGGGTGAACCTCTTCGCGTGTCGCCGATGTCCGGCCTGTCCGTCCCACCGCCGCGGTGAAACTTCCCGTTAGCGAGCGCTAACCGTGTTCCCGTCTTCCGGCGTGGGCCGAGTGGGTTACTTACAGGTAACTAGGGGTTCCTTGTGGAGCTTCCACCTGCTGTGATTTTCAGGTCGGTTCTGTCACAAAGGAGTGGCCCATGGGGGTTCCGATCCGTCTTTCGCGACGGTTTGTCCAGAGGTTGAGCACGGCTCTCGGGGCCGTCGTCCTGTCCACTCTCGGCGTCACGGGCCTCGCCCACGCCGCCGGGACCGTCTACGCCGCGCTCGGCGACTCCTACTCCTCGGGAGTCGGGGCCGGCAGCTACGGCAGTTCCGGGAGTTGCTACCGCAGCTCCAACGCCTACGGTCAGCTGTGGGCCAACGCCCACAGCGGCACGTCGTTCACCTTCCTCGCCTGCTCGGGCGCGAAGACCGGCGACGTCATCAACCAAGCCAACTCCATCCCCTCCAACGCGACCCTGGTCACGGTCACCGTGGGCGGCAACGACGCCGGCTTCAGCGACGTGATCCAGACCTGCACCCTCGGCAGCGACTCGGACTGCACCAACCGCGTCAACACTGCGAAGACCTACGTCAACAACACCCTGCCCCCGTTGCTGACGAACACCTACAACGCGATCAAGGCCAAGGCGCCCGGCGCCCGCCTCGTCGTCCTGTCCTACCCGCGCTTCTACACCGTGCCCGGCTCCTGCTGGGTCGGGCTCAGCGACACCAAGCGGACCGCGATCAACTCCGGTGCGGACACCCTCGCCTCGGTGATCCAGTCCCGCGCGGCGTCGGCGGGTGCGACGTTCGTCGACGTCCGGCCGTCGTTCGTCGGGCACAACATCTGCTCGTCGTCCGACGACTACCTGCACAGCCTCACCTGGCCGGTGATCGAGTCCTACCACCCGACGGTGGCCGGGCAGTCGGGCGGCTACTACGCCCCGCTGCGGAGTGCCATCGGCTGACGTTCCTCCCGCGGAGCGGAGGCCACCCCGGTTCGCCGGGGTGGCCTTTCTGCATTCCGGCGCTGCCGCGTTCCGGCGACTGGACACCCACGTTAGCGGTCGCTAACATCGGAGCGGAGGTTAACGCCCGCTAACTTCGAGGGAGCCCATGGACACGCCTGCACTGGGGACTTCGGCTGCCCCGGACAGCGAGGCCTACGCCCGCAACGCCACATCCCACGCGGAGCTCGTCGAGGACCTGCGCAAACGCTTGTCCGCCGCACGGCTCGGCGGACCGGAGAAGTCCCGCACGCGGCACGTCGAACGCGGCAAGCTGCTGCCGCGCGACCGCGTCGACACCCTGCTGGACCCGGGGTCGCCGTTCCTCGAACTCTCGCCACTGGCGGCGAACGGGCTGTACGACGACGAGGCGCCGTCCGCGGGCATCATCACCGGGATCGGGCGCGTGTCCGGCCGCGAATGCGTGGTCGTCGCCAACGACGCCACCGTCAAGGGCGGCACGTACTACCCGATGACGGTCAAGAAGCACCTGCGCGCCCAGGAGGTCGCGCTGCACAACAACCTGCCGTGCGTCTACCTGGTGGACTCCGGCGGCGCGTTCCTGCCCAGGCAGGACGAGGTCTTCCCGGATCGTGAACACTTCGGCCGGATCTTCTACAACCAGGCGACGATGTCCGCGCGCGGCATCCCGCAGATCGCCGCGGTGCTCGGCTCGTGCACCGCCGGCGGCGCGTACGTCCCGGCGATGAGCGACGAAGCCGTGATCGTCCGGAACCAGGGCACGATCTTCCTGGGCGGCCCGCCGCTGGTGAAAGCCGCGACCGGCGAGGTCGTCACGGCCGAAGAGCTCGGCGGCGGCGACGTCCACTCGCGCCAGTCCGGCGTCACCGACCACCTGGCCGACGACGACGCGCACGCACTGCGGATCGTCCGGCAGATCGTCTCGACGCTCGGTCCGCGCACCCCGCGGCCGTGGGACGTCCTGCCGACCGAGGAGCCGGCGGTCGACCCGGCCGAGCTGTACGGCGTCGTCCCGACCGACCCGCGCACCCCTTACGACGTGCGGGAGGTGATCGCGCGCATCGTCGACGGCAGCCGGTTCGGCGAGTTCAAGAAGGAGTACGGGTCCACCCTGGTCACCGGCTTCGCCCGGATCCACGGCCACCCGGTGGGGATCGTCGCGAACAACGGCGTGCTGTTCGCCGAGTCCGCGATGAAGGGCGCGCACTTCATCGAGCTGTGCGACAAGCGCTCGATCCCGCTGCTGTTCCTGCAGAACATCACCGGGTTCATGGTCGGGCGCGCGTACGAAGCGGGCGGTATCGCCAAGCACGGCGCGAAGATGGTCACCGCGGTGGCCTGCGCGCGCGTGCCGAAGTTAACGGTCGTTATCGGTGGTTCGTTCGGCGCCGGCAACTACTCGATGTGCGGCCGGGCGTACTCGCCGCGGTTCCTGTGGATGTGGCCGAACGCGCGGATCTCGGTGATGGGCGGCGAGCAGGCGGCGTCGGTGCTCTCGACCGTCCGCCGCGACTCGATCGAGGCGCGCGGTGGCGAGTGGTCCGCCGAGGACGAAGAGGCGTTCAAGGACCCGATCCGCGAACAGTACGAGGCGCAGGGCAGCCCGTACTACTCGACGGCGCGGCTGTGGGACGACGGCGTGATCGACCCGGCGGACACCCGCACGGTGCTCGGCCTCGCGCTCTCGACCGCGGCCAACGCGCCCTTGGCCGATGTCAACTACGGCGTCTTCCGGATGTGAGGCAGATGTTCGACTCAGTGCTGGTCGCGAACCGCGGCGAGATCGCCGTCCGGGTCATCCGCACGCTGCGGGCGCTCGGCATCCGCGCGGTCGCGGTGTACAGCGACGCGGACGCCGACGCCCGGCACGTCCGGGAAGCGGACACGGCGATGCGCATCGGCCCGGCCGAAGCCGCGCGCAGCTACCTTTCGATCCCGGCCATCGTGGACGCCGCGGTGTCCTCGGGCGCGCAGGCCGTGCACCCGGGGTACGGCTTCCTGGCGGAGAACGCGGAGTTTGCGCGCGCCTGCGAGGCCGCCGGGCTGGTGTTCATCGGTCCGCCGGTCGGGGCGATCGACGCGATGGGCGACAAGATCCGGGCCAAGGCGACGGTGTCCAAGGCCGGTGTCCCGGTCGTGCCCGGCGCGTCCGATGTGGACATTCCCGAAGGCGGCTTCGCGGAAGCCGCCGCTCGCGTGGGGTACCCGCTGCTGCTCAAGCCGTCGGCCGGCGGTGGCGGCAAGGGTATGCGGCTCGTGCACGCACCCGAAGAACTCGACGCCGCGATCGAGTCCGCGCGGCGTGAGGCCAAGGGCTCGTTCGGCGACGACACGCTGCTGATGGAGCGGTTCGTCACCACCCCGCGGCACATCGAGATCCAGGTCATGGCCGACAAGCATGGCAACGTCATCCACCTCGGCGAGCGCGAGTGCAGCCTGCAGCGGCGGCACCAGAAGATCATCGAGGAAGCGCCGTCGGTGCTGCTGGACGACGCCACCCGCGAGAAGATGGGCTCGGCGGCCGCCGAAGCCGCGCGCTCAGTCGGGTACGTCGGCGCCGGCACCGTCGAGTTCATCATGTCCGCGAAGAACCCCGACGAGTTCTTCTTCATGGAGATGAACACCCGGCTGCAGGTCGAGCACCCGGTCACCGAGCTGGTCACCGGCCTCGACCTCGTCGAGTGGCAGGTCCGCGTCGCGGCGGGGGAACACCTTTCCGTCCGGCAGGAAGACGTCGTCCTCAACGGACACGCGGTCGAAGCGCGCGTGTACGCCGAAGACCCGGCGCGCGGGTTCATCCCGACCGGCGGGACGGTGCTGGCGGTGCACGAACCGTCCGGCGACGGCGTCCGCGTCGACTCGTGGATGACGCGCGGCGCGGTGATCGGCTCGAACTACGACCCGATGCTGGCCAAGGTCATCGCCTGGGGTCCGGACCGCGCGGCCGCGCTGCACCGGCTCGACCGCGCACTGGCCGACACGGCGCTGCTGGGCGTCGGCACCAACACGGCGTTCCTGCGCGGGCTGCTGGCCGACGACGACGTCCGCGCCGGCCGGCTCGACACCGAGCTGGTCGACCGGCGGCTGTCCGAACTGGTCTCGCCGGACGTGCCCGCGGAGTTCTTCGTCGCGGCCGCGCTGGACCGGTTCCTCGAACTGCAGCCGTCGGGGTCCATTGTGGACCCGTGGGACGTACCGGACGGCTGGCGGATGGGCGGCTCCGGCGGCGTGGTGTTCCGGCTGAAGTCCGGCACCGCGCGCGCCGTGGTCCGGGTGCAGGGCACGCCGTCCGCGGCGACGGTGTTCGTCGATGACGCCGCGCCGGTCGAGGTCTCGGCCCGTCGTGACGGCGACGTCCTGGAGATCCGCCACGCCGGCGGGTTCCACCGCTACCGCCAGGCCTGCGGGCCGGATCGGACGGTCTGGCTCGCGCGCGACGGCCTGAGCTTCCCCTTCGGGGAGCAGGAGTTCGTGCTCTCGGCCCGCGGCGAGGCCGCCGGCGCCGGGCCGGTCACCAGCCCGATGCCGGGCACGGTGCTCGTCGTGAAGGTCGCGGCCGGTGACGTCGTGAAGGCCGGCACGCCGCTGCTGGTCGTCGAAGCGATGAAGATGGAGCACACGGTCACCGCGCCGATCGACGGCGTCGTCAGCGAACTCCCCGTCCGGGCCGGCCAACAGGTCGCGCTCGACGAAACCCTTGCCGTAGTGACGCCCCAAGAGGAGCAGCAGTGATCGACTTCCGCCTGGACGAGGAGTACGAGGCCCTCCGCAAGACCGTCGAGGACTTCGCGCACGCCGAGGTCGCGCCGGTCATCGGCGAGCTGTACGAGAAGGAGGAGTTCCCGTACGCCATCGTCGCGAAGATGGGGGAGATGGGCCTGTTCGGGCTGCCGTTCCCCGAGGAGTTCGGCGGCATGGGCGGCGACTACTTCGCGCTGTGCCTGGCGCTGGAGGAACTCGCGCGGGTCGACTCGTCGGTCGCGATCACCCTGGAGGCCGGCGTTTCGCTCGGCGCGATGCCGATCTTCCGCTTCGGCTCCCAGGAGCAGAAGGAAAAGTGGCTGCCGTCGCTGTGCGAGGGCACGGCGCTGGGCGGGTTCGGCCTGACCGAGCCGGGCGGCGGCTCGGACGCGGGCGCGACCCGCACGCGCGCCACTTTGGACGGTGACGAGTGGGTGATCAACGGCAGCAAGGCGTTCATCACGAACTCGGGCACGGACATCACGCGCCTGGTCACGGTCACGGCGGTGACGGACGTGATGGAGAACGGCCGCAAGGAGATCTCGGCGATCATCGTCCCGTCGGGCACGCCGGGCTTCGAGGTCGCACCGAAGTACTCGAAGGTCGGCTGGAACTGTTCGGACACGCACGAGCTGTCCTTTTCGGACGTTCGGGTCCCGGCGGAGAACCTGGTCGGCGTCCGGGGCCGCGGGTACGCCCAGTTCCTGTCCATTCTGGACGAAGGCCGCGTCGCGATCGCCGCGCTGTCAGTGGGTCTGGCGCAGGGCTGCGTGGACGAAAGCCTGAAGTACGTGAAGGACCGCGTCGCGTTCGGCAAGCGGATCGGTGAGTACCAGGCGATCCAGTTCAAGATCGCGGACATGGAGGTCCGCACGCACACCGCGCGTCTGGCGTACTACCAGGCGGCGTCGAAGATGCTGCGCGGCGAGCCGTTCAAGAAGGAGGCGTCGATCGCGAAGCTGGTGGCGTCCAACGCGGCGATGGACAACGCCCGCGACGCGACGCAGATCTTCGGCGGGTACGGCTTCATGAACGAGTTCCCGGTGAGCCGCTTCTACCGCGACGCGAAGATCCTGGAGATCGGCGAGGGCACGAGCGAGGTCCAGAAGATGCTCATCTCGCGCCACCTCGGGGTCGCCTGAGAACGACGACGGGGCTCCTCACCGGCCGGTGAGGAGCCCCGTCACGTCTTACTTCGGTTGCTGCTGCTGTTCCTTCTTGTCTTCCTCGGCCCAGGCCGCTTCCGCCTGCATCTGGATGTCGGTCAGGCCGCGGTCGACCTGCACGATGTCCTTGCCCGCCCAGCCCACGAAGTTCTTCGAGCTCTTGGCGTCGGAAAGCGCCTTCAGCATCGGGTAGTAGTCCGGGGCCTTGGCCTTCAGCCAGTCGTCGACGAACTTCATCTTCTTGTAGCTGTCGCCGAACTTCGTCTTCAGCCAGTCCTCGTGCTTCTTGATGGTCGAGATGTCGTGGTCGCTCAGGTGCGACTTCGGCGGCGTCGGCTTCGGCGGCTCCGGGGGCTTCGGCAGCGGCCGCGAGAAGTTCGGCGTGGTGCCGTCGCCGGGAGGCCGCGTGCTCGGGGTGGCGCCACCACCAGGACCGTCGTGCGTGACCGCCGTGCCCGGCGGGGGCAGCGGCCGCGAGAAGTTCGGGGTCGTGCCGTCGCCCGGGGGCCGGGTGCTCGGGGTGGCGCCGCCACCGGGACGGTCGTGGGTGATCGCGGTGCCCGGCGGCGGCATCGGCGTCATCTCGTGCCCGGCGCTGGAGGAGGAGCCCGGCTTCCGCTTGACCAGCTTCGACAGTCCGGTGAGCCGGGCCAGCGTGCGGCCGGCGTAGGCGACGACCTTGGCGAGCTTCGCCATCATCGCGGCGACCTGCACCGAGACGGTCGCGACGCACTTGGTCACGCCCACGGCGATCGACGCGCCGAAGGTGGGGATGGCGAGCGCGAGCGCGATCAGCATCGTGGAGATGATGTCGCCGAGGATCGTCGTGATGATGTCGCGCAGCAGCGAGCGGACCGCGCCGATCAGCGCCCCGGTGGTTTCGACCATGTAGCCGGCGACGTCGGCCGCCTTGGCGTTGGCGTCGATCCAGCCCTTCCGGTCGTTGATCGACTTGAGGAAGCTGTCGTACCCCTTGCCCTGCCACTGGGTGATCGTCGACTTGAGCGTCTCGTCGAGCTCGGTGCCGGTGTTGCGCAGCGACTCGCCGATCTTGTGCAGCTCGTTGGCGACCTTCGTGACCTCGGACGGGTTGCCCGCGACCTGGTCGAGCGGCCACTTCAGGAACGAGACGTGCTCGATCAGCCAGCCCAGCCCGGCCGCGATCAGCTTGGCCAGCGGGTCCATCGCGAAGGCGACGGTGTCGAGCACGGCGCTGATGACGTTGATGCCCAGTTCGACGCTGACGGCCGCGAGGTCGCCGCCGTGCTCGGTCTGGACCTTGCCGATCGAGTCGCCGACCTGTTTCCAGCTGTCGAAGACGCCGGCGCCCGTGGTGGAGTTCGCGGACGTGATGGGGACGGTCACTTGCCCAGCTCCGTTTCGAAGGTGCTCAAACCCTGAGCCGTGTTCGAGTCGTGGGTCGCGTACGTCTCGGCGGCCTTCTTGACGTCGGCCGCGGACTTGCCGATGTCGCCGACGAGGTTGTTGATCTCCCCGGTGATCACGGCCATCGTGACCCGCGAAGGCACGGCGAGGACCTGGGCGAGCAGGATGCCGAACGCGGCGTTGTCGAACCCGTTCGCGGCCTGCATCCGGTTCGCGGCGTCCTGCACCGCCGGTTGCGTGGTGCCGGACAGGAACTGGCTGAACTTCTGCAGCTCGGCCGGGTCGACCGAGAAGCCTTCTCCGGAAACCACTGGTTTCTCCTCCTGCTACCAGGGATTGCTGTCGCCGTCGTCCTCGTCCGGCGCGGGCCGGGGGCGACGACGCGGCGGGCCTTGTTGAGGTGGCGGTGGCGGGCGGTGCGGCGGCCGCGGCGGGCGGTCGTCGGCCTCCTGCTCCGGCATGAACACGTCGCTCTTGTCCGGCGGTGGTCCCGCGTCCGCCTCGGGTGCCGGCAGGAACTCGTCCAGCAGTTCGCGGGCGGCCGAGCTCTCGCCGACCATGCCCTCGAACGCACTGGCGACCTGGGCCGAAACCTTCTGCTGCGCCTTGCCGATCAGCTGCAGCACCAGGCCCGACAAGGCTTGCGGGGGACGTTCGTACGCGCGGGGGCCGAACCGGAGGTCCTGCAGCACGCCGCTGGGGCCGACGGTCACCGAGACCGCCCCGTCCGGCGACTGCACGCTGGCGGTGGCCGACCGGAGCGTTTCCTGTGCTGTCGCGGCTTTTGCCCGGATTTCTTCGAGTTCGACGGTGAACGCGGCCAACGGATCGCCCGGGGGCACTGACTGAGTCAATTCGTCCTCGTCGCGAGAGAGGTGGGGAACGGCGAAAGTCAATCAGCGCTCCTTGAAGCTCGGATGACGCGAACCGAGCCGACGGCTTAACGCGACGTGGATCGCCGAAGTCGGCCCGCGCGTACGCGGGGTGCGGTAAACAAGGGCATGGACAACACCGTCATCCGATCGGGTGACTCTGGGGACGCCGAAACACTGCTGCGCTTCTTCGACGAAGCCGTCGAATGGCTCGTCGCGCGCGGCAGCTCGAAGCAGTGGGGAACCGAGCCGTGGAGCCGCGTGCCGAAGCGCGTCGAACGCGTCACGGGCATGGCCGCGGATCCGGGTCTGCGCATCGCGGTGGTCGACGGCGAGCCGGCCGGCGCGCTGATCGTCTCGGAGGAGCACGACCCGCACGTGCCGCCGGTTAACGAGCGTGAACTTTACGTCCGGCTGCTGATCACGTCGCGGCGCTTCGCCGGGCGGCACGTCGGCGGGCGCCTCATCGAGTACGCGCTCGACGAGGCGCGCCGGCGCGGCATCGACCTCGTGCGCGTCGACTGCTGGGCCGGCGGCGACGGCGCCTTGCAGCGCTACTACGAGAGCCAGGGCTTCAAGCCGACCGTGCGGTTCCACGTCGACGAGTGGGTCGGGCAGGTCCTCGAGCAACGCGTGGGGTAGCGCGATCGCGGGCCAGGGGTGACACTGTTGACGCGTTGCCAACAGACGAAGGAGTCGCCATGGCCGAGGAGCTCGCGGGCAAGGTCGTCGTCATCACCGGCGGCGGGCAGGGGATCGGCGCGGCGACCGCGTCGGCGCTGTCCCGGCTGGGCGCGAAGGTGGTGATCGGCGACCTCGACCAGGTCCGGGCCGAGAAAACCGCGGGCGAGCTGGACGCCGAGGCTCTCCCGCTGGACGTCACCGACATCGCCGGCTTCACCGAGTTCCTCGACGAGGTCGAACGCCGCCACGGCCGCATCGATGTGCTGATCAACAACGCCGGGATCATGCCGCTCAGCGAATTGGAGGCGGAGAGCGACGCGACGACCCGGCGGCAGCTGGAGATCAACCTGCACGCCGTCATCCACGGGACGCGCGAGGCGATGAAGCGGATGCGGCCGCGGCGGTCCGGGCACATCGTCAACGTCGCTTCCTTCGCGGGCAAAGCGGGTTTCCCGGGCGCGGCGACGTACTGCGCGACCAAGCACGCGGTCGTCGGGCTGTCCGAAGCGGTGTACCTGGAGCTGCACGGCAGCGGCGTGCACGTCTCGTGCGTGATGCCCGCGATCGTCCGGACGGAGCTGGCGAGCGGCCTCGGCGAAGCGAAGCTGTTCAAGTCCTCGCGGCCGGAAGATGTGGCCGACGCCATCGTATCCACGCTGCGCAAGCCTCGTTTCGAGGTCTTCGTGCCCCGCTCGGTGGGCACTATGGGCAAGCTCACCCGGCTGCTGCCGCGGCGGGCCGGCGAAGCGCTGGCGCGGGCTCTCAAGGCGGACCAGCTTTTGGCTTCAGCGGCCCATTCCCCGGCCCGCGCGGAATACGAAGCGCGCGCCGCCGAGAGCGCTCCTGGCGCGTCCCAGGAGTAACTCGGACGGCCTAGCGACTGTCCGATTTGGACGTGGACGGTGTTGAGTCCACCGGCCTGACCGGGCAAGATTGACCGGAAGTGCCCGGGGACGTCGCAGGAGGCTTTCGAAATGGTTTCACCGCCCGCACGATTGGCCGCGGCGGCGTCGAACGTGGTCGGCAAGGTGCTGCACGGCGGGGTCGCCGACCTGCGCCCGATGCCGCGGGTGCTGATCGACCAGGGCCCCAACCGCTCGGTGTACCGGATGACGCACAGCAGCCGCCCGGTGTCCGGGCCGCCGGTCCTGCTGGTGCCGCCGCTGGCCGCGCCGGCGATCTGCTTCGACCTGCGCCGCGGCTGCAGCCTCATCGAGCACCTGGTCGAGCGCGGCCGCAACGCCTACCTCGTCGACTACGGCATGGTGGCGTTCTCGGACCGGCGTCTCGGCATCGAGCACTGGATCGACGAGGTGCTGCCGCGCGCGATCCGGCGCGTGAGTGCGGACGCCGGCGGCCAGCCGGTGCACCTGGTGTCGTGGTCGCTGGGCGGGATCTTCTCGCTGCTGGTGAACGCCGACCAGCCGGACCTCCCGATCGCGTCGATCACGGCGATCGGTTCCCCGGTGGACTTCACGGCGATCCCGATCGTGGCGCCGTTCCGCCCGCTGGTCGACCTGACGAACGGCCACCTGTTGACGCCGATCTACCGCGCGTTCGGCGGCGCACCGTCCTATTTGGTCAGCCGAGTGTTCCGCGCGACGGGCATCAGCAAGGAGATCACGAAGCCGATCGCGATCCTCTCGCACCTCGACGACCGCGACTACCTCGCGCAGATCGAGGCGGTCGACCACTTCATGAGCAACATGTACGCCTACCCCGGGCGGACGTTCGGCCAGCTGTACCACCGGTTGTTCCGCACGAACGACCTGGCTGAGGGCAAAGTGGATCTCAACGGGCGGATCATTTCCCTGTCGTCGGTGCGGGTCCCGACGCTGGTGGTGGCGGGCGAGAACGACACGATCGCGCCGCGGCCGTCGGTGGAGCGGGTGGTGGAGCTGCTGGACAAGGCCCCGGAGGTCCGCTTCAAGACGGCACCGGGCGGCCACCTGGGCGTCCTGACCGGCCGCAAGGCCCGCGGGACGACGTGGCGCTACCTCGACGAGTTCCTGGACGACCAGCTCTCAGCCGACTAGGTCGATTTCGAACGGCTCGGCCGCGCTGTAGCGGACGTCGGCCCACACCGCGCCGGGCACGTCGTACCGCCGGTGCGACGTCAGCCGCGGGTCGTAACCCGGGAGCTGCGCGGGGTTGTGGCCGACGCCGGCGTGGTCGGAACCCCAGGCGAGGATGCCGCCCACCCACATCGGCTTCGAGGAGCCGTCCCCACCCAGCCGGGGCCGGACGACGATCGCCGAGCCCGCGCTGCCGGACAGGAAGACGCGCACGGTGTGCTCGCCGCCGTCCGGCGGAGTTACGGTGATCCGCTCGAGGATCTCGACGCCCGCCGTCTGGAGTGCGGCGCCGGGGTTGGCGGCGCGCTCGCGCAGCCAGCCGGTGTCGATGCCGACGGGGTCGATCTTGCGGCCGACGGGCAGGCACACGTCCTTGTGCCCGGCGTACCGGTCGAGTCCGCGCGACATGTAGCGCAGCAGCGCGGCGACGAGCCGGGGGTAGGCGTCCCGCTGGGCGTCCGTCCAGTCGCCGGCGCCCGCGGATTCGGCTTCGATACCGAGGAATTCGTCGTTGACGTCGAGGAACCCGAGCCACCGCGAGGCCCCGGCGTGATAAGCGCATCCAGCGGCGACAACGTATACAGTGCCGCTGCGCCCGAGCCCGAGGTTGCACAGCGGCCCCGCGAGATCGGCGCGACCGTTGGTGACGATGTCGAGCGAGGGGTAGTCCCCGGGAGCGGAGTCGGCGGTGGCGGTGTGGTGCCCGACAACCCCTTCGACAACGCGCATGCCGCCGTGGCCGCGGGTCTGCCACCCGGGCACTTCGACAACGGGATAGCCGGTGCTACGGGCGGCATCGACGAGCCAGGGAACGTACACCGATCAGCCCTCCAGCCCGTCGTAGGCGCCGGACTCGGCTTCGGTGTCGGGAGCATGCGGATCCGCGATGCGGGCGTCGAGAGCGGACCGGGCTTCGTCGAGGTCTTTCGGACCTCGCCGGTCGGAGTCCCAGCCTTCGGCGTCCCATTCCTCTGGTGTCTTGATGGGCATGGAGTCATCGGGCTGGTGAACGATGAAGTCGGTCACGATCGGCCTCCCTGAACCCGAGGGTACCGGAGGCCGACCGCGCACGACGTCACTTCAATTCGGCGGACGTCTTCCCGAGGATGCGGCGAGCGACGATCAACTGCTGAATCTGTTGCGTCCCCTCGAAGATGTCCAGGATTTTGGCGTCCCGAGCCCATTTTTCGAGCAAAGACTCCTCGCCGTAGGCCCCGGTGAGCTCCACGCACTTCAGCGCGATCTCCACCACCGATCGCCCAGCTTTGGCCTTGGCCATCGATGCCTGCAGCGAATTCGGCTTGCGGTTGTCCGCCATCCACGCGGATTCCAGCGTCAGCAGGTACGCCGACTCGTAATCCGCTTCCAGGCGGAGGAATTCCGCCGCAGCCGCGTGCTGGGAGTTCGCCGGGCGGTCGTAGTCGATCTCCACGCCCGCCTCGGTGAGGATCCGGCGGGTCTCCTCCAGGGCCGCGCGGGCGACGCCGATCGCCATTGCCGCCACCAGGGGGCGCGTGTTGTCGAACGTCTGCATGACGCCCGCGAAACCCTTGGCCGTGTCGATTTCCGGCGTGCCGAGGAGGTTCTCCTTGGGAACGCGGCAGTTTTCGAAGCGCAGCACCGCCGTGTCCGAAGCGCGGATGCCGAGCTTGTGCTCGACGCGCACCACCTCGAAGCCCGGCGTGCCCTTCTCCACCACGAACGACTTGATCGCCGCGCGGCCCTTGGACTTGTCCAGCGTCGCCCACACGACCACCGCGTCCGCGCGCTCGCCCGACGTCACGAAGATCTTCTCGCCGTTCAACACGTAGTGGTCGCCGTCGAGACGAGCCGTCGTGCTGACCGCCGCCGAGTCCGAGCCGAACGACGGCTCGGTGATCGCCATCGCCGCCCACATGCCGGAGAAGCGCTCGAGCTGCTCGTCCGTCGCGACCGAGCCGATCGCCGCGTTGCCGAGGCCCTGGCGGGGCATCGACAGCAGCAGGCCGACGTCGCCCCAGCACATCTCGATCGTGCCGAGGACGACGTTCAGGTTGGCGCCGTTGCGGTTGCCCTTTTCGTTCTCGTCCTTGGAGCGGCGCACGCCCGCCGCGCCCGCGCCGCCCTCGCCGGAGGAGTTGAGCCCGTCCAGCAGCGCCGCGAACATGTCCAGCTCGCTGGGGTAGGTGTGCTCCGCGCGGTCGTACTTGCGCGAAATCGGCCGGAACACCTCGGCCGCGGCCTGGTACGCCTGGTTGATCAGGGCGCCGGCCTTCTTGGGAGCTTCCAGGTTGATCATGATTCAAAGCCCTTTCTAAAGAAGGACGGCGCCTTCCATGACGCCGATGGCGCGCAGGTCGCGGTACCAGCGCTCGACCGGGTGCTCCTTGACGAAGCCGTGCCCGCCGAGCAGCTGCACGCCCGCGCTGCCGATCTGCATGCCCTTGTCCGTGGCCAGCTTCCGGGCCAGCGCGACCTCCCGCGCGTAGGGTTTGCCCTGCTCGGCCCGCGCCGCCGCGCGCAGCGTCACCAGGCGCAGGCCCTCCAGCTCGATCGCGATGTCCGCGACGGAGAACGCCACCGCCTGCCGGTGGCTGATCGGCTCGCCGAACGCCACCCGCTCGTTGACGTAGGGGACGACGTAGTCGAGGACGGCCTTCGCGGTGCCGGCGGCCAGCGCCGCCCAGCCCAGCCGCGAAAGCCGGACGAGGTCGGTGAAGACGTCGAGCTTGCCGCCGCCGAGCAGCGCGCCCGCGGGCAGGTTGACGTGCTCGAGGTGCAGCTTGCCGGTCGCGGCGCCGCGCAGGCCCATGGCCGGCTCGGCCTCGATGGTCACGCCCGCGGTCGACGACTCGACGAGGAACAGCGCGGGTCCGCGGCCTTCGAGGTCGGCCGACACGATGAACAGCTCCGCCTGCGCCGCGCGCGGGACCAGCGACTTCACGCCGTCGAGCTGGTAGCCCTTCGGCGTGCGACGCGCCTTCGTCGCGGGCTTGAACGGGTCGTAGAGCGCTTTCTGCTCCTGCAGCGCCAGCGCGGCGGCGGGCACGTTCTCGCCGACGAACGCGGGCAGGTAGTCGGCCTGCTGCTGCTCGTCGCCCCAGCTGACCAGCGCGGTGCTGACCGCGGACGGCGCGAGGACGGCCACGGCCAGGCCGAGGTCGCCGTGCGCGAGCGCTTCCGCGACGAGCGCGTTGGTGACGACCGAGCGTTCGGTGCCGACGCCCCCGAGTTCCTCGGGGATGCCGACGAGGCTGATGCCCAGCTCGGCGGCCCTGGTCAGCAGTCCTTCGGGCGCCTCGAGCTTGGCGTCGGCGTCCGCGGCGGCCGGGCGCAGCTGCTCGGCGGCGAACTCGGTGACCGTCTCGACGATGAGCTGCTGGTCCTCGCTCGGGGTGAGGTCGAACAACCCGGTGTCGGACGACGGCGCGAGCCGGGCGGGCTTGCCCAGCTTCTGCACCGACTTGAACGACCGGGTCGCCGCGCCGGCGACGCGGAAGCCGTTGCGCGTTCCCGCGGTGACCAGGCCTTCGATGGGCTTGCGCAGCCCCGCCCGATCGACGACCTTGCTCCCGGCCAGCCGGGTCAGCGCGGAAAGGCCCCAGCCCATCGCGTCCCGTTTCCTTGGCGCAGCCATGTGGCCCTCCATCCGTTACCTACTCGCCAGTAGGTTAACCGCTGGGCTGGGATCGCGCCAGTGTGGGCTCACTTACGAGTGCGCGGTCTGCACCTTTCTGCGCCACTCGGCGAACCGGAGTCGTTCGAAAGTGATGAGCCCGAGCACGACCGCGGCGACGACCAGCAGCAGCGCGGCGGCGGGCACGTGCTCCAGCAACGGCGTCGCCGCGACCAGCAGCACGCCGACGACCAGCCGCTGGACGTTCCAGCTGCCGAGGTTGCGCTTGCGCAGCGCGCTCAGCGCGATCAGGTACACCGCGAGCCCGCCGGTCAGCGCCCAGATCGGGACGCCGTGCAGCGCTTCGCCCGGCGAGTGGTGTTCAGTGTCGGCAATGTATACAAACGCCTTCTTCAGGCCGAGCGCGACGAGCACGATGCCGGCGATCAGCGGCAGGTGCAGGAAGGTGTAGGAGTCGGTGGCGAGCTTCGTGCGTTCGGTGCCGGTGGCCTGGGTCAGCCGGTGCTCGGAGACGCGCGCGACGACGTCGAAGTAGGTCCACCACATCCCGGCGGCCAGCGCGAGCCCGCAGACGGCCGCGCCGGTGACCAGCCACGACATCGGCAGCGGCCCGATCCCGATGCCGATCGCGACGATCGACTCGCCCAGCGCGATGATCACGATGAGCCCGAACCGCTCGGCGAAGTGCGCGGGCGAGTTCAGCCGCCAGCCGTCCGGCCCGGCGAGGTAGACGTTGAGGTAGTCGGCCAGCAGCGCGACGACCCACAGCCCCAGCTGCCACGGCCCGCTCAGCGCGGTGCTCACGGCGAGCAGCACGACGGACGGCAGCAGCCCGACGAACATCCGCAGCAGCACTTTGCGCAACCCGGGGTCGTGCTTCGCGGCGCCGAGGTAGGCAACGAGGTGCAGCAGCCGCACGAGCGCGTAGCAGGCAACGAAGAGAACGGGCGCGAAGAGCCCACCCGGCCGGTCGACGAAGGCCTCGGGAATGGTCAGCGACACGAGGAACATCACGGTCATGGCCCCGAACATGGCCAGCCGGGCGACCCCGTGGTCGACGTGGATGGTGGTCCCGAGCCAGGCGTAGGAGCACCAGCACCACCACAGGACGGCGAGCATGACGAGCCCCTGCCCGACGCCCATCGGGCTCAGGTGGTCGGCCATCAGCTGGGTGGTCTGGGTGATGGCGTAGACGAAGACCAGGTCGAAGAAGAGCTCGATGGTCGAGACGCGGTGGTCCTCATCCGCGCTCACCAGGTGCAGTCGTCTCGTGGGCACGCCGAATTATGGACGAAACAAGGACAAGGAGGACCGGTTTCCCGGTAACGCCCTGCGCGAACATGGCCGGGCGTGCATGGGTCTGGGACAATGAACGACGGGACGGGGAGGTGTCGCGTGGATTCGCTTTCGGCTGCGCACCACAGGACGATCATGGCCGTCGACATCGCCGGTTACAACAACCCGAACCGGACTCTGGCCCACCTGCGCGAGGTTCACGAGGGGCTTTGGTCGGTTCTCAAAGGCAGCTTCGCCGAGACGGGCGTCCCGTGGGACGTCTGCTTCGTGGAGAACACCGGCGACGGCGCGATGATCCTGCTGCCGCCGGAAATCGCGAAGGCGGATCTCGTCGCGCAGCTGCCCGAGCGCCTGCACGCCGAACTGCGCCGCTACAACGCCGTGCATTCCGAGGCGGCGCAGATCCAGCTGCGGGTGGCCTTGAACGCCGGCGAAGTGCAGTGGGGTGGCCAGGGTGCGGTCGGCAAGGCCATCAGCGCCACGTTCCGCATCCTCGACGCCCCGGCGGCGAAAGCCGCGCAGAAGGCCACCGGCGCGGACCTGGCACTGCTGGCGGCCGCCATGTTCTACGACGACGTCGTGGCCCAGGATCCGGCCGCCGCGCCCGGCGAGTACGCGCGGATCCCGGTGTCGGTCAAGGAAACCAGCACGATCGCGTGGCTGCGCCTCATGGGTGCCTCGGAAGCCCGCCGCGCGGTGGCCCCCGAAGCGGCGCCCGACTTCACCGCGTTGATCGAAGCGCTGATGGACGTGCCGTGGGTGCGCAACAGCGACAGCCGGCGGCTGCTGCTGGAAATGTTCCCCCGCAAGGAAATCGCGTCGCAGGTCTCCTACCACCCGCAGGACCGGCTGCACGTGATCGCGCTGGCGAAGACGTGCCTGCGCTTCGAAGCCGGCCTCCAGTGCCTGCTCGACGTGGTGCTGACGATCGATCCGCATTCTCCGGAGGTCACGCGGCTGGCCCAGCTGATCGCACGGTGGCCGGAGGACCGCTGACCGGGTTCAGGCGAGACCGAGCACGGTGTGCAGCAACGTCGTCAGTTCGGCTTCGAAGTTCGGCCGTGTCGCCAGGCGGCGGGTCCGGGCCAGGTCGTTAGCGATCGTCAGCGCCGCGTGGACCGTGATCTTCGCTTCCCTCGCCGGCAACTCCGGACGCACCGCTGACAACAGCGTCACCCACTGGGCCACGTAGTCCCGCTGCACCCGCAGCAGGTCCGCCTTGTCGCGGTCCGGCATCGTCACGCGGTCCGCCGAGAACGACACCAGCAGCTCCGGCGTATGCAAGATCGTGTGCACGTACGACGCCGCCAGCCGACGCAGGGCGGACACTTCGTCCGGTGCCTGCAGCGCGCGCTCCGCCGCCAACGCCAGCCTGTCCGCCGCGCGGTGTCCGATTGCGACCATCAGGGCCGCCTTGCTCGGGAAGTGGCGGTAGACACTCGGGCCCGCTATGCCCGCCGCCGCTCCGATGTCCTCCATGCTCACGTCGTGGAAGCCTCGCTGGGCGAACAGCGCCGTCGCCTCCGCCAGGACCTGCTCGCGGCGAGACGGCGTACCGAGGCTCAGCGTCGGAGAAGGTGGCTCGGACGACGGCGCCGGGAGTGTGGCGTTCAGCACATCCAGTGCCAGCTCGACCAGCAGTGCGGCGAACCGGCGGCGTGCTACCGACGTGTGGTGGACGGACACGCTCCCGAACACCGACAGGGCGGCCCAGCAGAGCAGCTCCGCGTCCTCGACCGGCAGGTCCGGGCGCTGGACCAGCAGCGCTTTCGACCACGTCGCCAGCGCCAGCGTCGAGCGGCGGGCGATCTCGCGCTGGTCCTCCTTCGGGAGGTGGCGCCCCTCCCAACGCCACAGCGCCGCGATCTCGCGTCGCTCCACCGCCTGGGTCGCCAGCCGGCTCAACAAGCCTTCGAGCTGGTCAGGCGTGGGAACGGAGTCCGACAGCGCCTCCGTCGTCGCCGCCTCGAGGTCTTCGAAGCCGCTCAGCACGACGTAAGCCAGGATCGCCTGCTTGTCCGCGAAGTGCCGGTACAGCGCCGGGCCGGTGACGCCCGCCGCGTCCGCTATGTCCTTGATGCCGACTCCGGGGAAGCCGCGGGCGCGGAACAGCTCCGCCGCCACCGCGGCCAGCTGGGCCTTGCGGTCGCGCGGGCGCGCACTACGCACAGAGTCGGTCATGGTGAGTGAACCATAGCGGCTAACGGCACACCCGCAACCCATTGACACCATGGGGTTATCCGACGATATGTTAATGGCCATTAGCACTACTGGCCGGTATCATCGGCCACGGTACGAAGACGTCCCACACGCTCGCGAGGAGTTGTTCTGTGAGTAGCGAGGCCTACATCTACGAGGCGATCCGCACGCCTCGCGGCAAGAACAAGGGCGGTGCCCTGCACGGCACCAAGCCGGTCGACCTGGTGGTCGGCCTGATCGAAGAGCTCAAGGTCCGCCACCCGAACCTCGACCCGAAGGCGATCGACGACATCGTGCTCGGCGTCGTCTCGCCGGTCGGCGAGCAGGGCGCCGTCATCGCGCGCACCGCCGCGCTGAACGCCGGCCTGCCCGAGACCGTCGCGGGCGTGCAGCTCAACCGCTTCTGCGCCTCCGGCCTGGAAGCCACCAACACCGCCGCGCAGAAGGTCCGCTCCGGCTGGGACAACCTGATCATCGCCGGCGGCGTCGAGTCGATGTCGCGCGTGCCGATGGGCTCCGACGGCGGCGCGCTGTTCATGGACCCGACCACGGCGTACGACAACTACATCGTCCCGCAGGGCACCGGCGCCGACCTGATCGCGACCATCGAGGGCTTCTCCCGCGAGGACGTCGACCGCTGGGCCGTCCGCTCGCAGGACCGTGCCGAGGCAGCCTGGTCCGGCGGCTACTTCGCCAAGTCCGTCGTCCCGGTCAAGGACATCAACGGCGTCACGGTCCTCGACCACGACGAGCACCGCCGTCCCGGCTCCACAGTCGAGGGCCTCGGCAAGCTCAAGCCGGCCTTCGCGGGCATCGGCGAGCTGGGCGGCTTCGACGCCGTGGCGCTGCAGAAGTACCACTCGGTCGAGAAGATCAACCACGTCCACACCGGCGGCAACTCGTCCGGCATCGTCGACGGCGCCGCGCTGGTGCTGGTCGGCTCCGAGCAGGTCGGCAAGACCTTCGGGCTGACCCCGCGCGCCCGGATCGTGGCGACCGCGTCGATCGGTTCCGAGCCGACGATCATGCTGACCGGCCCCACGCCGGCCACCGAGAAGGTCCTCAAGATCGCGGGCCTCAAGCCCGAGGACATCGACCTGTGGGAGCTCAACGAGGCGTTCGCGTCCGTCGTGCTCAAGTGGATCAAGGACCTGCACCTCGACGAGGACAAGGTCAACGTCAACGGCGGCGCGATCGCCATGGGCCACCCGCTCGGCGCCACCGGCGCGATGCTGGTCGGCACCGTGGTCGACGAGCTGGAACGCCGCCAGGCGCGCCGCGCCCTGGTGACCCTGTGCATCGGCGGCGGCATGGGCGTCGCGACCATCATCGAGCGGGTGTGAGGACCACAATGGCCGAGAGCAAGACCATCCGCTGGGAGCAGGACTCCGACGGCATCGTCACCCTGACCCTGGACGACCCGAACCAGTCGGCGAACACGATGAACGCCGCGTTCCGCGAGTCGCTCGGCGTCACCGTCGACCGCCTCGAAGCGGAGAAGGACAGCATCACCGGCGTCGTGATCACGTCCGCCAAGAAGACGTTCTTCGCCGGCGGCGATCTGAACGACCTCATCCAGGCGAAGCCGGAGAACGCGGCCGAGCTGACCGAGGGCAGCGTCGCGATGAAGGGGCAGATGCGCCGCATCGAGCAACTCGGCAAGCCGGTCGTCGCGGCGATCAACGGCGCCGCGCTCGGCGGCGGCCTCGAGATCGCGCTGGCGACGCACCACCGCATCGCCGCCGACGTCAAGGGCAGCCAAATCGGCCTGCCCGAGGTGACGCTGGGCCTGCTGCCCGGCGGCGGTGGCGTCGTACGCACCGTGCGCCTGCTCGGCATCCAGAGCGCACTGCTGAACGTCCTGCTGCAGGGCCAGCGCCACCGCCCGGCCAAGGCGCTCGAGCTCGGCCTCGTGCACGAGCTCGTCGGCACGGTCGAGGAGCTCGTCCCCGCCGCGAAGGCGTGGATCAAGGCGAACCCCGAAGGCGGCGTCCAGCCGTGGGACGTCAAGGGCTACAAGATCCCGGGCGGCACGCCGTCCAACCCGAGCTTCGCGGCCAACCTCCCGGCGTTCCCGGCGAACCTGCGCAAGCAGATCAAGGGCGCGAACATGCCGGCGCCGCGGGCGATCCTGGCCGCCGCGATCGAGGGCGCGCAGGTCGACTTCGACACCGCGATCCAGATCGAGACGCGCTACTTCATCCACCTTGCCACCGGCCAGGTCTCGAAGAACATGACGAAGGCGTTCTTCTTCGACCTGCAGACCATCAACTCGGGCGGCTCGCGTCCGGACGGCTTCGAGAAGTACACGGCCAAGAAGGTCGGCGTGCTCGGCGCGGGCATGATGGGCGCCGCGATCGCGTACGTGTCGGCGAAGGCCGGCATCGACGTCGTCCTCAAGGACGTCTCGCAGGAGGCAGCCGAGAAGGGCAAGGGCTACGCGGAGAAGCTGGAGCAGAAGGCCCTCTCGCGCGGCAAGACCACGCAGGAGAAGTCGGACGCGCTGCTGGCGAAGATCAAGCCGACCGCCGACCCGGCCGACTTCGCGGGCGTCGACTTCGTCATCGAGGCCGTCTTCGAGAGCGTCGAGCTGAAGCACAAGGTGTTCGGCGAGATCGAGAGCGTCGTCAACGCCGACGCGGTGCTGGGTTCCAACACCTCGACGCTGCCGATCACCACCCTCGCCGAGGGCGTGCAGCGGACCGAGGACTTCATCGGGATCCACTTCTTCTCGCCGGTGGACAAGATGCCGCTGGTCGAGATCATCTGCGGCGAGAAGACGTCGCCGGCGACGCTGGCCAAGGTCTTCGACTACACGCTGCAGATCAAGAAGACCCCGATCGTCGTCAACGACAGCCGCGGCTTCTTCACCTCGCGCGTGATCGGCACGTTCATCAACGAGGCCGTCGCCGCGCTGGGCGAGGGCGTCGAGCCGGCGTCGATCGAGCAGGCGGGTTCGCAGGCCGGCTACCCGGCGCCGCCGCTGCAGCTGATGGACGAGCTGACGCTGACCCTGCCGCGCAAGATCCGCAAGGAGACCCGCGAGGCGATCGAGGCCGCGGGCGGCACGTGGAAGGCGCACGCGTCCGAGGCCGTGATCGACCGGATGCTGGACGAGTACGACCGCAAGGGCCGCTCGACGGGCGCGGGCTTCTACGAGTACGACTCGGAGGGCAAGCGCGTCGGCCTTTGGCCGGGCCTGCGCGACGCGTTCAAGTCCGGCTCGACCGAGGTGCCGTTCGAGGACCTCAAGGAGCGGATGCTGTTCGCCGAGGCGCTCGAGACGGTGAAGTGCTTCGACGAAGGCGTGCTGACGTCGGTGGCCGACGCCAACATCGGCTCGATCTTCGGCATCGGCTTCCCGGCGTGGACCGGTGGTGTCATCCAGTACATCAACCAGTACGAGGGTGGCCTGCAGGGCTTCGTCGACCGGTCGCGTGAGCTCGCGGCGCGGTACGGCGACCACTTCGAGCCGCCTGCTTCGCTCGTGGAGAAGGCCGCCAAGGGCGAGATCTACGAATAAGCAGTGACTCCGTGAAGGCCACCTCGAGTTCATCGAGGTGGCCTTCACGGTTTTCAGAGGGCGACCGCCACCTCGGCGTGGTTGACGTGCTCGTCCCAGCGGCTCAGCGCCCGCCGCGCGTCCTCCTCGAGGACGGCGTCTTCGTAGCTGTCGCCGGCGAAGCCGCGTACGGCGTCGAGGTCGGTGAAGAACGTGATCGAGGTGAACTCGACCTCGTCGCCGTCCAGGCGGCGCAGCAATCGGGCGCCCCGGAAGCCGGGCACGTCACGCAGGTGCTCCGCCACGTCGGTTTCGTAGTGCCGCTGGTAGTCGTCGGCCTTCGTGGCGGGCGCCCAGCCACGCCAAGTGCGTGCGATCATCCTCGGTTCCCCAATCCGTCGAGGGGCTCGAAGGTACCCGCGGTTTGCGACCTCCGGGTGTGCCGGAGTGTCCGGCAGTTTGTCCGCTTGCGTTCGCCCAAAAGCCGCTGAACGCGCGTTAACCTCCGGCCATGCGCCGTCCTGTCACGGTGGCTCTTGCCGCCACCCTGCTCGCCTCGACGTTGACAACGATGTCGGCAGCCGCCGACCTGAGTCCTGCCGACTTCGTCGATCCGCTGATCGGTTCCGCCGGCGACGGCAACACCTACCCCGGCGCGACCGCGCCCTTCGGGATGCTCGCCTGGAGCCCCACCAGCACCCGCGGCGACCAGACGTCGACCGGCGCCGCCAACGGCTACCAGTACGACGCCACGCGCCTGCGCGGCTTCGCGTTAACGCACGTTAACGGCGCTGGCTGCAACCCCGGCGCCGCCGGCGACGTGCCGATCCTGCCGTTCGCCGGCGACGTCACCTCGTCGCCGACCGCCGACACCACCGACGCCGTCTACGCGAGCAACTTCAGCCACGCCGACGAAGCCGCGACGCCCGGCCGCTACCGGCTCGGCCTGCAGAACGGCGTCACGACCGACGTCGCCGCGACCGAACGGACCGCGATCGGCACGCTGTCGTACCCGCAGGACAAGCCGGCCAGCCTGCTCTTTCGGACGTCGAACTCCCTCAACGGCAGCGAGGACGCCGAGACGCACATCGACGCGGCGAACCGGCGCGTGACCGGGTCCGTGCTCACCGGCGCCTTCTGCGGCCGCCGCGCGAACGGCGGCGTCAACAACCGCAAGTCCTACTACCGCCTGTACTTCACCGCGCAGTTCGACCAGCCCGTCACCGGCACGGGGACGTGGAAGGACGCGACGCTCCAGCCCGGCGGCACCGACCAGACCGGCGGCGAGGGCTACGCGACCGGCAAGGACCGCGCCGGCCGCGGTTCCGGCGGCTACGTCACCTTCGCGCCCGGCAGCAAGGTCACCATGCGGATCGCGATCTCCTACGTCTCGCTCGAAGGCGCGGAACGCAACCTGCAGGCCGAACAGCCGAAGAAGTCTACTGTGGACAGCATCGTCGGCAGGACGAAGAAGGCTTGGAACAGCGAACTCGAGCGGGTGAACGTCACCGGTGGCACCGCCAGCCAGCGGATCACCTTCACCACCGCGCTCTACCACGGCCTGCAGCAGCCCAACCTCGTCAGCGACGTCGACGGCCAGTACCTCGGCATGGACCGGCAGCCGCACCGCGTCGAACGCGGGCAGGACGCGCAGTACTCCAACTTCTCCGGCTGGGACCAGTACCGTGCGCAGGTGCAGCTTCTGGCACTGATCGAGCCGCGCGTCGCCGGGAACTTCGCGCAATCGCTGTACAACTACGCGAAGCAGAACGACGGCGTCTGGGACCGCTGGGTGCACGTCAACGGCGCGACGCACGTGATGACCGGCGACCCGTCGGCGGCGACGATCGCGACCTTCTACGCGATGGGCGTCCGCAACTTCGACTACCGCGGCGCGTTCGGCTCGCTGTACAAGCAGGCGACGGTCCCGCGGGCCGAGGGCCTGCAGGACGGCGGCTGCCCCGGACAGTGCGTCGGCCAGCGGCCCAACCTCGCGCAGTACGTCACCTCGCACTACGCGCCGAACGACGTCTGCCACTGCTGGGGCGGTGCCGCGGAGACGCTGGAAGACTCCGTAGCCGACTCCGCAATCGGACATTTCGCGGAGTTGCTGGGCCGCCCGCGCGAAGCCGCGGAGATGCGCGCGCGGGGCGCGTACTGGCGCAACGTATACAACCCGGAGACCGGATACCTGCAGGCCCGCAACGTCGACGGCAGCTGGGTGACGCCGTTCGACCCGGCGAGCGACCGCGGCTTCGCGCAGGGCAGCGCGGCGGCCTACACCTGGATGGTCCCGCAGGACGTCTCCGGTCTCGCCGACGCGATGGGCGGCAAGGCCACCGCAGTCACCCGGCTCGACGGGTTCTTCCACGACGCCAGCGGCAACTGGCAGTTGAAGGGTGGCGGCCCGCTCAAGTACGACCCGACGAACGAGCCCGACATCCATGCGCCCTGGCTGTACAACGAGCTCGGGCAGCCGTGGAAGACCCAGGAGACCGTCCGGCAGCTGGTGTACTCCGTATACGGCACCGGTCCGTCCGGGCTCCCCGGCAACGACGACCTCGGCACGATGTCCGCCTGGTACGTCTTCGCCGCGCTCGGCGTCTACCCGCGCACGCCGGGCTTCGGCGAGCTGCTGCTGTCGAGCCCGCTGTTCCCGGCCGCCGTGATCCGGCCGGCGGGTGGCGCGCCGATCCGGATCACGACGTCGGGCAGCGGGAAGTACGTCCAGGACGTCCGCCGCGACGGCCGGCCGCAGCGCGACTGGAAGGTCGACGCGTCCTTCCTGCGCGGCGGAACCCTGGACTTCCGCCTGTCCGAGACGCCGACGCCCTGGGGGAGTTACCAATCCGACCAAAAGTAGGCCGCCCCCCGAGCGGCACGTAACCGTAGCTACGAAGTCATTCGGCCGTGACTGTGGTCGGATTGGTAACTATCGGCGCAGTAGGGCTCCAGCGCGACGTGCGGCAGGCGGCGGTCCAGCCACCGGGGCAGCCACCACGCCCGGGCGCCGAGCAGGCGCATGACCGCCGGGACGACCAGGCAGCGGATCACCAGCGCGTCCAGCAGGACCGCGGTCGCCAGGCCGAGGCCGAACTGCGCCAGCATCCGCGACGGGTCGAGCAGGAACGCGCCGAACACCAGCACCATGATCGCGCCCGCCGCGGTGATCACCGCGCCGGTCGACGCGAGGCCTTCGCGCACCGCGAGCCGCGCGTCACCGGTGTGGCGCCACTCCTCGTGCATGCGCGACACGAGGAACACCTCGTAGTCCATCGACAGCCCGAACACGATCGCGAAGATCATCACCGGTACGAACGCCTCGATCGGTCCCGGCTGCGCGCCGAACCAGCCGTCGCCGAACACCAGCGTCATGACGCCGAGCGAGGCGCCGATGCTCAGCAGGTTCAGCAACGCCGCCTTCAGCGGGATGAGGATCGACCGGAACACGACCATCAGCAGCAGTGCGGACAGCCCGACGACGACCAGCACGAACAGCGGCAGCCGGTCGGCGACGGCGTCCGCGAAGTCCGTCGCGGCCGCCACCGAGCCGCCGACCAGGTAGTGGCCCGGCAGCGTCGGGAGGACGTCGGTCCGCAGGCGCGTCACGAGTTCGGCGGTCGCCGCGTCCTGCGGTGACGTCGTCGGGAACGCCAGAACGGTCCGGCCCATCGGCGGCAGCACGCGCGCGATGCCCGGGGTTGCCGCGAGCTTCTGCTGCAGTGCGACGGTGTCGCCATCTTCGTTAACGATCGCTAACGGGCCGCTGAAACCAGGTCCGAAGCCCTCGGCCAGCAGGTCGTACGCCCGCCGCGTCGTCGATCCGGCGGGGTCGGTGCCGGCGTCGGCGAACCCGAGCCGCATGCCCGCAGCCGGGATCGACAGCCCGACGAGGACGATCAGGCCGATCGCGAGCGGGGCCACCGGGCGCTTCTGGACGCCGTCGGCGAGCCGTCGCCACGTCTTGCCGTGCTCCCGCCGGGCGGCGTGCTTGCGGATGCCGCGTTCGAGCCGCTTGCCGAACAGCGACAGCAGCGCGGGCAGGAGCGTCACCGACGCGAGCATGGTCATCAGGACGGTGAGCGCGACGGCCAGCGCCACCCCGCGCAGCCCGCCGAGGCCGAGCGCGAGCAGGCCGAGCAGCGCGATGATCACCGTCGTCCCGGCGAACAGCACCGAGCGCCCGGCGGTGTCGAGTGCCCGGCGCGCGGCGGTGTCCCGGTCGTGGCCGGCGAGGAGTTCGCCGCGGTAGCGGGAGAAGATCAGCAACGCGTAGTCGACGCCGACGCCGAACCCGACCAGCATCATCAACGGCGAGGTGTAGCTCGCGATGTCGACGAAGTGCGAGACGACCGTGATCACGCCCAGAGTGCTGCCGACGGCGAACACCGCGGTGAGCACCGGCAGCCCGGCGGCGAGCAGCGAGCGGAACAGGAACACGAGGATGACCAGCGCGGCCAGCAGTCCGACGCCTTCCGCCGGACCGCCACCGCCCGAGATGCGCTCGATCGGGTCGCCGGCCAGCGCCACTTCGACCGGTCCGGCCTGCTTCGCGACGTCGGCGAACTCGACGATGTCGTCGTACGGGAGGTCGGTCGAGGCGACGTCGAAGGTGACTGTCGCGTAGCCGATCCGGCCGTCGCGCGAGAGCGTCTCGAACGGCCCGGTCACCGACCGCACGTGCGGCTGCAATCGGACATTTCCCAGACTGTTTTCGATCGCGGCGCGTTGCGTGCCGAGCCCGTTGTCCACCTTGTACACGATCTGCGCGGACGCGCCGGACTGCGCGGTGTTCCGCAGCATGTCGACGGCCTGCTGCGATTCGGTGCCGGGCAGCGAGTTGTCGTCGTGGAACGCGCTGCCGGTGAGGCGGGAGGTGAACGTGACGCCGATGAGGACCAGCGCCCAGAGTGCGACGGCGAGCCACCGGTGGCGCTGCGCCCAGCCGGCCAGGCGGGCCAGGCTTCCCCCGGTGGGGCGAGTGATGGTGTCCATGGTGGACAAGGATTCGCCGCGAAGGCGCTACTCCGCGTCGCGCAGCGGAGGACACTTGCCGTGCTCCCGAAGGTGTCCCTTAAGGCGTTTCCCGTACCCCCGCGGGAGTACGGCTAGGGGGTGAGCCACCTCGGCGTCACCGCGCCGGATTCGTAGGCGAGGACGACGAGCTGCGCGCGGTCGCGCATGCCGGTCTTGGTCATGATCCGGCTGACGTGCGTCTTCGCCGTCGCGGGGCTGAGTGTCAGTTCGCGCGCGATCTCGTCGTTCGACAGGCCCGCCGCGACCAGGGAGAGCACCTCGCGTTCGCGGTCGGTGAGCCGGTCGAGCGCCGGGGGCGGGGTCGGGCGTGTGACGCGTGCGGCGAACTCCGAGATCAGCCGCCGGGTGATCGACGGCGCCAGCAGCGCGTCGCCGCGCGCGACCACGCGCACGGCGTGGATCAGCTCTTCGGGCTCGGTGTCCTTGACCAGGAACCCGCTCGCGCCCGCGCGCAGGGCGCCGTAGACGTCCTCGTCGAGGTCGAATGTCGTGAGGATGACGACCTTGCTGTGCACGGCGGGGTCCTCGAGCAGGTGCCGTGTCGCGGCGAGGCCGTCGAGCACCGGCATGCGGATGTCCATCAGCACGACGTCCGGACGGTGGTCGTGCGCGGCCTGCAGGGCTTCGCGGCCGTCGGCGGCTTCGGCGACGACGTCGATGTCGTCCTCTCCGTCCAAAATGGACCGGAAACCGGCGCGGACCAGCCGCTGGTCGTCGACGAGCAGGACCCGGATCATCGGCCCATCATCGCACCGGCAACCGGGCGCGCACCCGGTAACCGCCGCCTTCGCGAGGCGCCGCGGTCAGCTCGCCGTCGAGCGCCCGCGCGCGTTCGGCCATGCCGCGGATCCCGGTGCCCGGCGGGGCGTCGCCGCCGCAGCCGTCGTCGTCGACCTGCACGGACAGCGCGTCGGCGCCATACCCGAGCCGGACGACGACGGTCTTCGCGCCGGCGTGCTTCGCAACGTTCGTCAGCGCTTCCTGCACAACGCGGAACGCGGCGTGCTCGACGTCCGGCGGCAGGTCGCGGGCGACGCCGTCGATCTCGGTCCGGACGGTCAGCCCGGACGCGCCGACCGACTCGGCCAGCTCCGCGACGCGGGACAGGCTCGGCTCGGCCTGGCGGAGCATGCCGAGCGTCGCGCGCAACTCCTGGAGTGCGGTCTTGCTGGCGTCCTTGATGGTGCCGAGGGCCTCTTCGGCCTGCGCGGGATCACGCCGGTGCAGCGCGGCCCCCGCCTGGACGTTGATCAGTGACAGGTGGTGGCCGAGCGCGTCGTGCAGTTCGCGGGCGATGCGCAGCCGCTCCTCCGTGGCGCGGGCCCGGGCTTCGGCCTCTTTGGTGCGCTCGGCCTCGGCGCGGTAGTGCGCAACGGCGCCACCGGCGACGAGCGCGACGAACCAGCCGGTCATCAGGAAGAACGCGAAGTTGTCGACGTGCCGCCCGGTCCGCGAGCTGACCTCGCCGACGGCGACCCCGGCCATCGCGGCGACGACGAGCAGCGCGGCCGCGCGGATCCGCCCCGCCGCGGCGGCGTTGTAGAGGGCATAGGCGAAGGCGAGCAGGACGAGGCCGTCGGGATCGGTGAGCGGGTAGTAGAGAGCGCAGCAAACGAGCGTTAACCCGGCGACGGTCAACGGGTACTTGCGCCGGAAGAAGACGGCGGCGCACGCCAAGACGGTGAGCACCCAGCCGACGGCGGCGTGGTGGGCGGGCTTGGCCCCGTCGTTCAGGACGGCGAACATCGAGCCGACGAGCACCGCGACGGTGACCGCGAGTTCGGGAGCCCACCGCCGCAACCAGGCCATGCGGCGAGTCTAGGCGCCGTAACAAACGCGTCGGGGTGAGCGACTCTGCGGCATTGATTCGTGTTGCTAAGGAGTCGTCGTCGAAGGATTCGGGCGGCGTGGGTGTTCTGGATGCGCCGCCGACTTCGTATACAACGCCTACGTTCTCCGTTCCGAGCGCGACGGATACGCCCAGGCCAAGCCCAAAGCTGCGCCGAAGACCACCACGCAGGCCGCGTCGAAGCCGGCCGAGTGCGGCGCCGACTACTACCGGAACTCGGACGGCAACTGCGTCCACCGCCCCAGCGACAACCCGGCCGGCGCCACGGCCCTTTGCAAGGACGGCACCTACAGCTACAGCCAGCACCGCTCCGGCACCTGCTCGGGCCACGGGGGTGTCCGCACCTGGCTGTGACGAATCACCAATCGGACCGAAACCGGCCACCCGGTAGGTAGAGTGCATCAAGTTGCATGATGCGTACTAACTACACACCGGGGGTGTGCTGGTGTCCCGACCCGGACGGTCCGCTCGCGCGATCGTCGTGGTGCTCGCCTCGTGCGGGCTCGTTGCGTCGTTCATGCAGACGCTGGTCGTCCCGCTCATCCCGGTGTTCCCGCGGCTGCTGAACGCCTCGGCGGCCGACGCGTCGTGGGTCGTCACCGTGACGCTGCTGGCCGCGGCCGTCATCACGCCGGTCAGCGGACGGCTCGGCGACCTCTACGGCAAGCGGCGGATGATTCTCGTCAGCCTCGCGCTGCTCGTTGCCGGCTCGGTGGTGTCCGCGACGACGAGCGCGCTCGCGTTTCACATCATCGGACGCGGGTTGCAGGGCTGTGCGATGGGCGTGATCCCGCTCGGCATCAGCATCATGCGCGACGAGCTCCCGCCCGAACGCGTCGGGGGCGCGATCTCGCTGATGAGCGCGACGCTCGGAGTGGGCGGCGCGATCGGGTTGCCGGTCGCGGCGATCGTCGCCGAGAACGCCGACTGGCACGTGCTGTTCTGGATGGCCGCCGGTCTCGGGCTGTTCTTCGCGCTGCTGATCGTCAAGTTCGTGCCGGAGTCGCCGCTGCGCACGCCCGCGCCGTTCGACTACTTCGGCGCGTTCGGGCTCGCCGCCGGCCTGGTCTGCCTGCTGCTGCCGGTGGTCAAGGGCGCCACGTGGGGCTGGACCAGCACCCCGACGCTCGGGTTCGCCGCGGCGGCCGTCGTCGTCCTGCTCAGCTGGGGCACCTACCAGCTGCGCCGGCGCGACCCGCTCGTCGACCTGCGCGTGTCCGCCCGACGGCCGGTGCTGTTCACGAACCTGGCGTCGATCATGGTCGGGTTCTCGATGTACGCCATGGCGTTGTCCTTCCCGCAGCTGCTGCAGGCGTCCGCCTCGACCGGCTACGGCCTGGGCCAGACGATGGTCGAATCCGGCCTCACCCTCGCCCCGAACGGCCTGGTGATGATGCTGCTCTCGCCGGTGTCGGCCCGGCTCATCGCCCGCTTCGGCCCGCGCCCGACGCTGATGACCGGCGCGCTGGTGATCGCCGTCGGGTACGTGTTCGCGATCGTGCTGATGGACAACGCGGCCGAGCTGATCACGGCGTCGGTGATCATCGGCGCCGGTGTCGGCATCGCCTACGCCGCGATGCCCGCGCTGATCATGGGCTCGGTGCCGGTCACCGAAACGGCGTCCGCGAACGGCCTGAACTCCCTGATGCGCTCGGTCGGCACGGCGGTGTCGAGCGCGGTGATGGCGGCGATGCTGGCCCAGCTGACGATCACCGTCGGCGGGCTGACGGTGCCGTCGTTGTTCGGCTTCCGGGCAACGTTCGCGGTGGCTGCGTGCGCCGCGCTCGCGGGCGTGCTGCTGGCGGGGTTGGTGCCGAAGACGAAGGTGGCGCCGGAACTCGTCGGCGCCGTCTAGTCCGGTGCCGGCTAGTTCTTGCGCGCCACCAGCGCGAGCCCGCCGCACTCGGCCGGGTTCTCCGGCACGTCCGCCGGGTCGTCCGGCCGCCACTGCGGGATGAAGACGACGCCCGGGTCGAGGATCTCGAAGCCGTCCACGAGCGCGCGCAGCTCGTCGGCCGTGCGGGGCGTAACCGGGTTGGCGCTCTTCTGGTACATCGCGACCGCGCGGGCGGTGCCGTCGCTCTGCTGCTCGGGGGTGGCCGACGACATGGCCAGGTAGCTGCCGGGCGCGAGCGCGTCGCGGTAGGCGGCGATCAGCCGGCCCGGGTCGCGCTCGTCCGGGATGAAGTGCACGAACAGCGCCATCACGACCATCACCGGCTGGTCCAGGTCCAGCATCATCTCGGTGGTCTCGTGCTCGAGGACGTCGTCCGGGAACTCGGCGTCGGCGTGCACCATGACCGCGTTCTCGTTGCCCTCGAGCACGATCTCGCTGTGCGCGACGGCGACCGGTTCGTTGTCGACGTAGACAACGCGTGCAGTGGGGTCGACGGCGTGGGCGATCTCGTGGACGTGCCCGACCGTCGGCATGCCCGAGCCGATGTCGAGGAACTGCCGGATCCCGTTGTCCAGCCCGAACCGGATGGCCCGGCGCAGCCACTGCCGGTTCAGCCGCGCGCGCTCCCGCGCGTTCGGCTGGGCGGTGAGCACCTGGTCGGCGAACATCCGGTCGACGGCGTAGTTGAGCTGGCCGCCGAGGATGTAGTCGTACACGCGCGCGGGGTTCGGCTTGTCGAGGTCGATGCCACGCCGCGCGTACTCGTCTTCACTCATTCGCCGCTCCACGGTCCGGTGTGACGGCGAGAATAGCCGACGTGAGCCGTTCTCAGTTCTTGCGCGCCACCAGGGCGAGCTGGCTCGCCAGCTCGGGGTGCTCGCCGACCTCGCCGGGGTCGTCCGGTCGCCACTCCGGCATGAAGACGATCCCCGGCGGCAGGATCTCGAACCCGCCCAGCAGCGCGCGCAGCTCGTCCTTCGAGCGGGCCACCACGTTCGTGCCGCTCTTCTGGTACATCTCCGCGGCGCGCCGGACCTCCTCGCCCTGACCCTCGAACGTGCCGGACGACAACGCGAGGTAGCTGCCCGGCGCGAGTGCGTCGCGGTAGGCCGCGATCAGTCCCGCCGGGTCGCGCTCGTCCGGGATGAAGTGCACGAACGCGGCCATGATCAGCATCACCGGCTGGTCGAAGTCCAGCAGCATCTCGGTGGTCTCGTGCTCGAGGACGTCCGCGGGGAACTCGGCGTCCGCCTGCACCATCTCCGCGTTCTCGTTGTCCTTCAGCACGATCTCGCTGTGCGCGACGGCGACCGGTTCGTTGTCGACGTAGACAACGCGTGCAGTGGGGTCGATCGCCTGGACGACCTCGTGCACGTGCCCGACCGTCGGCATGCCCGAGCCGATGTCGAGGAACTGCCGGATGCCCTGCTCGGCGCCGAACCGCACCGCCCGGCGGAGCCAGCGCCGGTTAAGCAGGGCCAGCTCCCTGGCCTCCGGGCGCACCTTGAGGATCTGCTCGGCGAACATCCGGTCGATCGCGTAGTTGAGCTTGCCGCCGATCAGGTAGTCGTACACGCGCGCCGCGTTCGGCTTGTCGAAGTCGATCTCGCGCGTCGCGTGGTCGTCGGTCATCGCCGTCCCCTCACCGTCGGTGCGACAGCGAGGATAGCGCCGGTTACTCCTTGCGAGCGACCAGCGCCAGCCCGCCCGACTGCTCCGGCGGGTCTTCGAGCGGCCCGTCCGGGCGCCACTCGGGCGTGAACACCACGCCCGGCGGCAGGATCTCGAAGCCCTTCACCAGCGCGCGCAGCTCGTCGGGCGAACGCAGCGTCAGCGGCGTGCCGCTCTTCTCGTACAGCGCCACCGAGCGCCGGGACTCCTCGCCCTGCCCCTCCCACGTACCCGAAGACAACGCGAGGTAGCTGCCCGGCGCGAGCACGTCGCGGTAGGTCGCGATCAGCCCGGCCGGGTCCCGGGAGTCCGGGATGAAGTGCACGAACGCCGCCATGATCACCATGACCGGCTCGCTGAAGTCCAGCAGCGCCTCGGTGGTCGGGTGCTCCAGCACCTCGTCCGGGTACTCGGCGTCGGCCTGGACCATTGCCGCGTTGTCGTTGCCCTCGAGCACGATCTCGCTGTGCGCGACCGCGATCGGCTCGTTGTCGACGTAGACAACGCGTGCAGTGGGGTCGATGGCCTGGACGACCTCGTGCACGTGCCCGACCGTCGGCATCCCCGAACCGATGTCCAGGAACTGCCGGACGCCCTGTTCCGCCGCGAACCGCGCCGCGCGGCGCAGCCACGCCCGGTTCGTCAGCGCCATGTGCCGCGCGTTCGGCAGCACGTTCTGGATCTGGTCGGCGAACATCCGGTCGACGGCGTAGTTCAGCTGGCCGCCGATCATGTAGTCGTACACGCGCGCCGCGTTCGGCCGTTCGAGGTCGATGCCCCGCTTCGCGTGTTCGTCTTCGCTCATCCGCCGCTCCCGGGCTCGAGGTGTGACGGGAGAATAGTCCGAATCAGAGCAGCGGCGGCACCGCGGCGTCGATGAGGTGCGGACCCGGTTCGGCGAAGGCCCGCTGCAGCTGCTCGGCCAGCTCCTCGGCCGTGGTCGCCCGCGTCGCCGGGACGCCCATGCCCTCCGCGATCTTGACGAAGTCCATGTCCGGCCGCGAGAGGTCGAGCAGGTCGTTCGCCTTCGGGCCGCCCGAGGCCGCACCGACGCGCTGCAGCTCCATCCGCAAGATCGCGTACGCGCGGTTGTTGAGCAGAACCGTCGTGACGTTCAGGTTCTCCCGCGCCTGCGTCCACAGCGCCGAGATCGTGTACAGCGCGCTGCCGTCGGACTGCAGGTTCAGCACCGGCCGGTCCGGCGCGGCGACGGCCGCCCCGGTCGCCACCGGCATGCCGTAGCCGATCGCGCCGCCGGTCAGCGTGAGGACGTCGTGCCGCGGCGCGCCGGCCGTCGCCGTCGGGAGCAGCAGGCCGGACGTGTTGGCCTCGTCGGCGATGATCGCGTTGTCCGGCAGCAGCGCGCCGATGACGTCGACCCAGTTCTGCGGGGTGAGCGGACCGCTCGGCAGCGCGGGCCGCGACGCCGGGGACAGCACCGGTTCGGTGTCCGCGGCGACGAGGTCGGCGACCTCGTTGAGCGCGCGCGTGACGTCCTGGCCGACGGACGCAAGCGTGTGCACCTGCGCGCCATCGGGCACCAGGTCGCTGGGCTTGCCCGGGTAGGCGAAGAACGACACGGGCGCCTTCGTGCCCGCGACGACGACGTGCTTGATCCCGTCGAGCTGGTAGGTGACCTGCTCGGCGAGGTAGCCGAGCCGCTCGATCGCCGGCAGCCCCGCGCCGCGCTCCAGCCGGGCGGGGAACGTCTCGACGAACACCTTCGCGCCAGTCGCGGTGGCGATCCGGCTGGCCGCGCGCAGCCCTTCCTCGCGGCACGCGGCGCCACCGATGAGCAGCGCCACCGGCTCGCCGGCGCCGAACACCGCGGCGACGTCCTTGACGGTGGTGGCGTCGACGGCCTGCGGCACGCGCGGCGGGATGGGCGCGCACGTCTCGCCGCCCTCACCCCACGAAGCGTCCGCGGGCAGGATCAGCGTGGCGACGCGGCCGGGAGCGTCCTGCGACGCGGCGACCGCGGCGGCAGCGTCCGCTCCGACGTCCTTCGTGTGCTCGGAGCGGCGCACCCAGCCCTCGAGCGACCCCGCGATGGCCTCGATGTCCGACTCCAGCGGCGCGTCGTACTGCTTGTGGTAGGTCGCGTGGTCGCCGATGACGTTCACGATCGGCGTGTGCGCGCGACGCGCGTTGTGCAGGTTCGCCAGACCGTTGCCCAGGCCGGGGCCGAGGTGCAGCAGCGTCGCGGCGGGCTTGTCCGCGATGCGCGCGTACCCGTCGGCGGCACCGGTGACGACGCCTTCGAACAGCGCGAGCACGCCCCGCATCTCCGGGACGGTGTCGAGCGCGGCGACGAAGTGCATCTCAGACGTGCCGGGGTTCGCGAAGCACACTTCGACGCCGGCGTCGACCAGCGTGCGGATCAGGGACTGGGCGCCGTTCTGCTCACTCATGCGGTTCCTTCGGGGAAGAGAACGCCGGGGTTGAGGATCCCGGCGGGGTCGAAGCTCTGCTTGATCCGGCGCATCAGCTCGATCTTCGCCGGGTCTTCGAGTTCCTGGTGGTACTTCGCCTTGGTGCGGCCGAGGCCGTGCTCGCCGGAGATCGCGCCGCCCAGTTCCATGGCGTACGCGAAGATGTCGGTTAACAGCTGTTTACGCTTGTCGGCGTCCTTGCAGAAGATCCCGAAGTGGACGTTGCCGTCGCCGGCGTGCCCGCAGCCGAGCGCGCCGCCGCCCGCAGCCATCGCGAGCTCGCGCGACTTGGCGATGAACTCCGGCATCGCGGTGCGCGGCACGACGACGTCGATGATGTCGTCGGCGCCGGCTGCTTTCGCGGTCCAGAAGGCCTTCTCGCGCGCTTCGATCAGCTTGCGCGCGGCGGGGCCTTCGAGGACGTAGACGTCGGTCGCGCCGAGTTCGCCGAGCAGTTCGCCGACCGTCTCGACGTCTTCGTGCAGCCGCTCGTCGTCCCGGTTCTCCAGCGCGACCACGAGGTAGGCCTCGCTGGTCTCGCGGATCTTGTCCGGGACGCCGAGCTCGAGCTTCTCGTTGTAGACGATCGCGGCCATCGTCAGGTTGTCGATGTACTCCAGGATGTGCGGCCCGAGCCCGCTGGAGAGGATCGCCGGCACGGCGGCCATCACCTGGGCGAGGTTGCCGAACGGGGCGAGCACGGTGGCGCCGTGCGTCAGCCGCGGGTGCAGCTTGACGGTGATCTCGGTGGCCAGCGCGAGGGTGCCTTCGGAGCCGATGATCAGCTGCGTGAGGTCGTAGCCGGTGGAGATCTTCGACGTCTTGCCGCCGGTGCGGAGGATCTCGCCGGTCGGCAGCACGGCCTGCAGGCCGAGCACGTTGTTGCGGGTGACGCCGTACTTGACGGCGCGCATGCCACCGGCGTTGGTGCCGACGTTCCCGCCGACGCTCGCGCTCAGCTCGCCGGGGTAGACGGTGTAGCTGAGCCCGGCTTCGGCGGTCTTCGCGTCGAGTTCGGCGAGGGTGACGCCGGGCTGCACGACGGCGACGTGGTTCCCGGTGTCGACTTCGAGGACGGCGTTCATCCGCTCGAAGGAGATCAGCAGCCCGTCTTCGCGCGGCCGCGCGGCGCCGGAAAGCCCGCTTCCGGAGCCTCGTGCGGTGACAGGCACGTTGTGTTCCGAAGCGGCCTTCAGTAGCTCCGCGACTTCTTCCGCGGTTGCCGGCTTCGCGACGTACGCAGGCTTCTGCGGCTCCGCGGTCAACGCTTCGTCGTGCGCGTAGTCCTCGGAGATCGCCTCGCCGGTCAGCAGGTTCTTGTCCCCGACTATCTCGGCCAGCCGTGCCGCCACGTCGCCCATCGACAGCTTCTCCTCCGCGCCGTTGCTGTGGTTACCGCAGCGTAGTACGTACCGCCGGTACGCCGCCATGAAGGTTTTTCACATTCGGCTCAGACGGTCTCGAAGTTGGCCATCATGCCCATGTCTTCGTGCTCCGCGTTGTGGCAGTGGAACATGTAGCGCCCGCGATAGCCGTCGAAACGCACGATCACTTCCACAGCTTCACCCGGCCGCAGATCGACCGTGTCCTTGAGGCCGCCGTCGAACGGCCCGGGCTCGTGGCCGCCGCGGGAGAGCACCCGGAAGGGTGCGAGGTGCAAGTGGATCGGGTGGTGCACGTCCGCCACGAACCGCCAGACCTCGACGTCGCCGAGCCGCGGCCGCGCGTCGATCCGGGACGGCGAGTACGGCTCCCCGCCGATCAGCCAGCCGTGCCGTCCACCCGACGGCGCACCCCGGAACGAGAACTCCCTGATCACTCTCGCCTGTGTCCGATTGAGCGGTTCGACCGTGCTCAACCGGTCCGGCACGTGACTGTCCTCGGTACCGCGGCGGACCACGCGGAACCGCAGTACGTACGCGGTGCTGCCGGTGCCGGCGCGGTTAACGAGCGTTATCTCGGTGCCCACCGGGTAGCGGCCGAAGTCGACGACGACGTCGTACCGCTCGGCCGGCGCGATCGGCAGGTGGTCGTGCCCGCGCGGCGCGTCGAGCAGGCCCTGGTCCGAACCGATCTGCGTGAAGGCCGGGCCGTCGGGCGGCGGTGGGTCGAGGGTGAGGTCGTAGCGGCGGGCGTTGGACGCGTTGAGCAGGCGCAGCCGATGTCGCGTCGCGGAAACCTCCGCCACCGGCCAAGGCGCACCGTTCACCAGGATGACGTCGCCGAGCACGCCCGCGGCGTAGGGCTCCTCGACGCCGGGCACGGTGCTCAGCGTCGAGTCGAGGGAGGGGTAGCGCATCGAACCGTCCGCGGCGAACGCGCGATCGGCGATCATCAGCGGCAGTTCGCGCTCACCACGCGGCAGCGGCAACGCGTCCTCTTCGGCGTCGCGGACGAAGTGGAACCCGGCGAGCCCGCGGTGCACGGCCGGGCCGGTGAAGTCCATCCGGTGGTCGTGGTACCAGAGCGTCGACGCCCGCTGCTGCAACGGATAGACGTAATCGCGCACGCCCTGGGTGATCTTCGCGTCCGGGTCGAGCATGCCCTGGTGCGTCGCGTGCCACCCGCTCGCCGGCAGTACGAGGTCGGTGGCGTAACCGTCGGACTCCGGGGGTGTGCGCCCGCCGTGCAGGTGGACGACGGTCGGCACCGGGAGTTCGTTGCGGTGCCGGACGACCGCCGTCCGGCCGCTCCGGGATTCGATCGTCGGCCCGGGGAAGGTGCCCTGGTAGCCCCAGATCGGCGTGCGCAACCCGGGCAAGATCTCTGCGGCGGCCGCGCGCTGGACGATCTCGTACCGGTCGGCGTCCGCTTCGCGGGCGAGCGGCGGCAGTACGGCCGGGATCGGCAGCGGGACCTGGAACGGCGGGGGCAGCGGCACCTCACTGGTGAGCAGTTCCCCGGTGGCCGCGGCGCGGCCGAGCAGCCGCGGCCCGACGGCTCCGGCGGCCACGACGAGACCCGCGCCGCCGGCCAGCCCGAGGAACCGGCGCCGGGACAGCCCGCTCATCGCCAGATCGCGATCAGCACGACCACGGCCAGCGCGACCAGCGCGACGCCCAGCGGGACGTGCAGGTCGAGGGCGCCGGCCAGCCCGGCGAAGTACTGCGCGGTCTCGCCGGCGACCAGCAGCAGGCTTGCCCAGAACGGCCACCGCGGGCCGCCGTGCCGCCAGAGCAGCGCCGTCGGCACCAGTTGCGCCAGCCCGATCGCGAAGACCAGGTCCGCGCCGAACCGGTGCACCGCCAGCATGGCGTAGTCGCCGGTCAGGTAGCGGCCCGCGAAGACCGGCTGGCCGAAGATCACGATGGCGTGCACGGTCACGAACCCGCGCGTCGCACTCCTTGCTTTGCTCACCCGGTCGACGCTAGGGACGCCGATCTATGCTGTCCAAGACCGGAATCGACATGGAATCATGACTTTGAGGCTATGAGATGGACTTGCTGCAGCTGCGCTACTTCCAAGCGGTGGCCCGCCGCGAGCACCTCAGCCAAGCGGCCGCCGAACTCCGCGTCGCGCAGCCGTCGCTGAGCCGCGCGATCGCCCGGCTCGAGGCCGACCTCGGCGTGCCGCTCTTCGACCGCGTGGGCCGCGGGCTGCGGCTCAACCGGTTCGGTGCCGGTTACCTCCGCCGCGTCGACCGGGCGCTAGCCGAGCTGGACGACGCCCGCCGCGAGCTGGCCGACTCGGCGGGGCTCGACCACGGCAGCGTCTCCGTCGCCGCGGAAACCCTGCTCACGCTCACCGGCGTGGTCACCGAGTTCCGCGCGGCGCACGCCGGCGTCGACATCCGGCTGTACCAGTCGTCGGCCACCGAGATGGCGAACCAGCTGCGCGCCGGCGAGGTCGACCTCTGCTTTGCCTCCCAGCCGCTGCCCGGCGCGGACCTGCGGACGCGGGAACTGCTGCGCGAGGAGGTGCTGCTCGCCGTGCCGGTCGGGCACCGGCTCGCCGGCCGGGACCGCGTGCGGATCGCCGACCTCGCGGGCGAACCGTTCGTCACCACCCGCCCCGGCTACTGGCCGCGCGAGCTGGCCGACCGGCTGTTCGCGGCAGCCGGCTTGCATCCCGAGTACACCTGCGAGAGCGACGAGCCCGGCGCCACCGGCGACCTCATCGGCGCGGGCCTCGGGGTCGGGCTGGTGCCCGCGTACTCGCGCGGCGCCACTCACATCCCGGGCGTCTGGCTGCACGTCGACGCGCCGGACTGCCACCGCACGCTGAACCTCGTCTGGCGCGCCGACGCGTACTTTTCCGTCGCGGCGCAGCGGCTGTCCGACTTCGCGGCCGAGTACTTCGCGCGCCGGTAGGGGCGGACGCCGGAGCGCCCGCCCCGGCGGATCAGCCGATCGGCCACGGCGGACGGCAGTCCTGCCGCGGCAGCTCGATCGACGAGTTCGTGTACACGCCGTCGGCCAGGGTGTCGGCCATGATCGGGCGCTCGACGTAGCACCAGTGCTGGGCGAAGTAGCCGCCCGGCGCTTCGAGGGTGTCGAAGTGGCACACGCCGTCGGTCTGGATGCAGTAGCGGATGTACGGGATGCCGGCGAAGTCCGTCCGTCCCGGGCCGAACGAGACGTACCCGCCGAACGGCGACGGCGCGCCCGCACCCGCCGGGAGCACCGCGCTGATCCCGCGTCCCGGCGGCCCGACCGGCTGCATCGGGTCCGCGTACAGCTTCGCGTTGAAGTGACTCCGGTCCACGTCGACGACGCCGTCCGCGATGTCGTTCAACAGGAAGTTCGCGACGATCGCGCCCTGCGAGTACCCGACGACGGTGAACTCGCCGCCCGGATCTTCGTTGAACGCGTCCTGCGCGATGCGCTTCGCCTCTTCGCGGCCGATGGCGACGCTCTGGTCCATCGGCGTCTGGCCGCAGGGGCCCGGCAGCCCGGACGCGCCGGCCGGGTAGTTCACCACCTTCCGGATCCCGCCGCGCAGCCACGCTTCCTGGTACTGGTCGGCGTTCCCGTTGCAGGTGCCGCCGATGAGGATGTAGTAGTGCGCGCCTTCGGCGTGCGCGGCCGGCGTGGTGACGAACCCCGTGACGAGTGCGGCCACCGCGGCCCCGATCAGCGACAGGCGTTTCAGATTTTTCACTTCGCAGTCCCCTCCGTCAGTTGATCACTGCGCCGGCGACGTTAGGGAGAGGTGATGAAATCCGGATGAAATGCGTGACCACCCGGTTACTGGGCAGGATTTAGCTCAGGCTAAATTTCTGGTGGGTGACGTCGGCCGCGGGCGAAGCTTCGCGTATGACATCGACGTACACCTTCGAAGACGGCGTTTCCGTGCGGCGGCTGGGTTTCGGCGCGATGCGGCTCACCGAGTGGGACCACGTCCGGGACGGCGCCGCCGCGGTGGCCCGCCGCGCGGCCGAGCTCGGCGTGACGTTCTTCGACACCGCCGACGCCTATGACCTGGGCCTGAACGAGGAACTGCTGGCCGACGCGCTGCACCCGTACGAGGGACTGTTCATCGCGACGAAGTGCGGCCACGCGCGGCCGAGCCGAGGCGAGTGGGTACCGCTCGGCCGGCCCGAATACCTGCGACAGCAGGCGGAACTCTCACTGCGGCGCCTGCGCGTCGACCGGCTCGATCTCCTGCAGCTGCACCGGCTCGACCCGCAGGTCCCCATCGCCGACCAGGTCGGCGCGCTCGCCCGGCTGCGGGACGAGGGCAAGATCGCCCGGATCGGGTTGTCGGAGGTCAGCGTCGCGCAGCTGGCCGAAGCGCGGGCGATCGCGCCCATCGCGAGCGTGCAGAACCGCTACAACCTGACCGACCGCGCGTCCGAGGACATTCTCGACTACTGCGAGCGCGAGGGGATCGCGTTCGTCCCGTGGCTGCCGATCGCGCGCGGTGACCACGCGACGGCGGGCGGGGTGCTCGGAAAGGTCGCGGCCGGCCTCGGCGCGACCCCCGCTCAGGTGTCCCTCGCCTGGTTGCTGCGACGCTCGCCGGTCGTGATCCCCATTCCCGGCACGTCGTCGCTCGCACACCTCGAAGAAAACTGCGGCGCGGCCGAAGTAACGCTTTCCGACGACGATTTCGCGCGATTGTCCGAGCTGGCGTGAAAGCGGCCCGGCCGCGGTTTCCCGCGGCCGGGCGTCGAGCTCCGGTCAGGCTCAGACGAGCCAGCCGAGAACGTGCGCCAGGTGCGCCAGCGCGCCGGTGATGATGTCGTGGCAGTAGTGGGCGTGCTGGGCGAACGTCTGCATGGAATGGCTCCTTGATGACTCGAAAACGGTTTCCCTGGAGATGCTTTCGCGAAAGCGGAGTCAGGTTTTCACCGTGCTGGCGAGCTGTCAAAGAGCCGTTTTCGGAAGACTGCGCCGCGGCGGAATCTTCCCATGCTAAACACGTAATCCCTTCGTGTTTGACGCCGGGGTGCCCGTTTCGGCGGTCAGCCACTCTGGGTAGTAAGCGGGCCGATCATCACTGTCGGTGATGCTGACCTTGATCCGGCATCCCGGGTACGCGCGTAGCTCGATCCGGTGATCACCGGCCACGAAAGGTGAGTTCTCGATGATCACCCTTTCGAGTGGCCGCAGGCGGCGAAAAGGGGACGCCGGGTGTGTCGGCACGCCCGGCGTCCCCTTGGGAGGAAAGGGAATCAGGCTCGCGCGAACGAGAGCGTCTCGCCCTCGACACCGCGCAGCCAGAGGTCCTGCGCGGCCGCCGCCATCTCGGCGAGGCCCTCCTCGATCGTGGCGAACACGTTGCCGGGCACCCAGCCCGCGTCGCCGTTGATCAGCAGGTTGTTGCGCCCGTAGAAGATCGCGAGGTCGGTCGCGCCCTGGTCGCTGTGCGCCTCGCTCTCGTCGTCGTAGCCGTACGCGGGGTTGCCGATCTCCCAGGCTTCGAAGCCGAAGTACACGACGTCGCCGGGGATCGGCGTGATCGTCGGGTTCTCGCGTCCGGGCTTCGGCTCCGCGAAGGGCGGCACGAGCGTGTAGACCTCGTTGCGCGCGTACTTCGCGTGGTAGGCCGAGCCGCTCTGCGGCAGCGCGTCCCACACCGCCTTGCACGTCCGCGGGGCTTCGTCGTCGAGCAGCCGGGCGCGGCAGGAGACGCCGCGCTTGTCGAGGGTGATCGTGATGTACCGGGCCATGCTCAGCTCCCCGTGACGGACGCGACGACGTCGCCCCAGATGCGCAGCGCGTCGTCGACCTGCTCGGCGTTGACGATCAGCGGCGGCACCATCCGGACGACGTTCATGTACGGCCCGCAGGTGAGCAGCAGCAGGCCGTTCTTCGCCGCCGTCTGCTGCGCGGCCGCGGCCGTCGCGGCGTCCGGCTCGCCGTCGGCCGTGGTGAATTCCGAGCCGACCAGCAGCCCGAGCCCGCGCACCTCGCCGATCGCCGGCGTCTTGTCCGCGATCACCCGCGCGCCTTCGAGCAGCTGGCGGCCGCGCTCGGCGGCGTTCTCGACGAGGTTCTCCTGCTGGATGACCTCGAGCGTCGCGATCGCCGCCGCGCACGAGACGGCGTTGCCGCCGTACGTGCCGCCCTGCGAGCCCGGGAGCGCCTTCGCCATCAGCTCCTGCGAAGCGGCGATGCCGGACAGCGGGAAGCCGCTGGCCAGGCCCTTCGCGATGAGCACGATGTCGGGGGAGACGTCGAAGTGGTCGTGGCCCCAGAACTTGCCGGTGCGGCCGAAGCCGGTCTGGATCTCGTCGAGGACGAGCAGGATGCCGTGCCGGTCCGCGCGTTCGCGCAGCCCCGCCATGAACTCGGTGTTGGCCGGGACGTACCCGCCCTCGCCGAGCACGGGCTCGACGAAGATCGCGGCGGTCTCGTTCGGGGCGCTGACCGTCTGGAACAGGTAGTCCAGCTCGCGCAGCGCGAACTTCGTCGCGGTCTGCTCGTCCCAGCCGTAGTGGTAGGCGTACGGGAACGGCGTGACGTGCACGCCCGCCATCAGCGGGCCGATGCCGGCGCTGAACCGCGTCCCGGACGTCGTCATGGTCGCCGCCGCGACGGTCCGGCCGTGGAAGCCGCCCTGCATGACGACGACGTTCGGGCGCTTCGTCGCCTGCCGCGCGAGCCGCAACGCCGCTTCGACGGCTTCGCTGCCCGAGTTCGCGTAGAAGAGCGAGTCGAGCCCGCTCGGCAGGACGTCGCCGAGGCGCTTCGTCAGCTCCAGCAGTGGCTGGTGCATCACCGTCGTGTACTGCCCGTGGACGAGCTTGCCGATCTGCTCCTGCGCCGCGCGCACGACGTGCGGATGGCAGTGCCCGGTGCTCGTGACGCCGATGCCGGCGGTGAAGTCGAGGTGGCGTTTGCCGTCGACGTCGTAGAGGTAAACCCCTTCACCGTGGTCGACCACGACGGGCGTTGCCTGCTTGAGCAGCGGAGATAGCTGGGCCATGGCAGCGTGCTCCTAGGTCGGTTGAGCGGGTTGTCGATTGTTGACAATATCCATAGCATGGCCCTCGGGACAACACGTGAGGAGCAGTCGGGATGAGCGCGAGCACCGAGTCCGGCGTCGTCGACGCGGTCGGCAAGGAACTGTTCATCGGCGGCAAGTGGGTCGCTGCGGAGTCCGGGAAGACGTTCCCGGTGGTGGACCCGGCCACGGGCAAGGAGCTGTGCCAGGTCGCCGACGCCTCTCCGGCGGACGGCCTCGCGGCACTGGACGCCGCCGTCGCCGCGCAGGCCGATTTCGCGAAGATGGCGCCGCGCGAACGCGGCGAGATCCTGCGCCGGGCGTACGAGCTGCTGATGAAGCGCCAGGAAGAGCTGGCCCTGCTCATGACGCTGGAGATGGGCAAGCCACTCGCCGAGTCGAAGGGCGAGATCGCCTACGCCGCCGAGTTCTTCCGCTGGTTCGCCGAAGAGGCCGTCCGCATCGACGGCGGCTACGCGACCGCCCCGAACGGCGTGGGCCGGTTCCTCATCACCAAGCAGCCGGTCGGCCCGACGCTGCTGATCACGCCGTGGAACTTCCCGATGGCGATGGGCACCCGCAAGATCGGCCCGGCGATCGCCGCGGGCTGCACGTCGGTGATCAAGCCGGCCGCGCAGACGCCGTTGTCGATGCTCGCGCTGGCCGGCATCCTCGCCGAGGCCGGGCTGCCCGAAGGCGTGCTCAACGTCATCACGACCAGCGACTCCGGCGGCGTGATGGAACCGCTGATCCGCGACGGCCGCGCCCGCAAGCTCTCCTTCACCGGCTCCACCGGCGTCGGCCGGAAGCTCCTCGAACAGTGCGCGGACAAGATCCTGCGGACGTCGATGGAGCTGGGCGGCAACGCGCCGTTCCTGGTCTTCGACGACGCCGACATGGACGCGGCCATCGACGGCGCGATGCAGGCGAAGATGCGCAACATCGGCGAAGCGTGCACCGCGGCCAACCGGTTCTACGTGCAGCGCGGCGTCGTCGAGGAGTTCTCGCGGCGGCTGACCGAGCGCATGGAAGCGCTGCCGATGGGCCGAGGCACGGAGAAGGACGTCGTCGTCGGCCCGCTGATCGACGACAAGGCCGTCGACAAGGTGACGGAGCTGGTCAAGGACGCCACCGACCGCGGCGCGAAGGTGCTCACCGGCGGCTCCGGTGTCGACGGGCCGGGCCACTTCTACCAGGCCACCGTGCTCACCGACGTCCCGCAGGAAGCGCGGCTGACGCACGAAGAGATCTTCGGGCCGGTCGCCCCGATCACGCCGTTCGACACCGAGGAAGAAGCGGTCGCGAAGGCCAACGACACGGAGTTCGGCCTCGTTTCCTACGTCTTCACCAGCGATCTCAAGCGCGCGCTGCGGGTCTCCGAAGCCCTGGAAGCCGGGATGATCGGGCTCAACCAGGGCATCGTGTCGAACCCGGCGGCGCCGTTCGGCGGGATCAAGCAGTCCGGGCTCGGCCGCGAGGGCGGCTCGGTCGGCATCGACGAGTTCCTGGAGACCAAGTACATCGCGGTGGCCCTGTGACGGCGTACCGCATCGCGAGCATCCCCGGTGACGGCATCGGCGTGGACGTCACGGTCGAGGCCCGCAAGGTCCTCGACCGGGCGTCGGCACTGTTCGGCTTCTCCTTGGAGTGGACGGAGTTCGACTGGAGCTGCGAAAGGTACGCGAAGGCCGGCGCGATGATGCCGGACGACGGCGTCGAGCAGCTGTCGGCGTTCGACGGGATCCTGCTCGGCGCGGTCGGCTTCCCCGGCGTCCCGGACCACGTTTCCCTGTGGGGCCTGCTGATCCCGCTGCGGCGCGCGTTCCAGCAGTACGTCAACCTGCGCCCGGTGCGGCTGCTGCCGGGCACGACGTCCGTGCTGGCCGGGCGGAAGGCCGAGGAGCTGGAGCTGGTCATCGTCCGCGAGAACTCCGAAGGGGAATACTCCGCGATCGGCGGCCGGCACAACGCCGGCCGGCCGGACGAGTTCGTGCTGCAGGAGTCGGTTTTCACGCGCGTCGGCGTCGAACGGATCATCCGCTACGCCTTCGAACTGGCGCGGACGCGGACTTCCCGCGTCTGCTCCGCGACGAAGTCCAACGGGCTCATCCACTCGATGCCGTTCTGGGACGAGATCTTCGCCGAGGTCGCGGCGGAGTACCCCGACGTCCACAGTGAACAGATGCATGTGGATGCGTTGGCGGCGCGCATGGTTCAGGCGCCGGACCGGCTCGACGTCATCGTCGGGTCGAACCTCTTCGGCGACATCCTGAGCGACCTCGCGGCCGCGATCACCGGCGGGCTCGGCATGGCACCGTCCGGCAACATCAACCCATCGGGTGAACATCCGTCGATGTTCGAGGCGGTCCACGGGAGCGCTCCGGACATCGCGGGACAGGGGATCGCGAACCCCGTGGCCCAGATCCTGGCGGCCGCGATGCTGGTCGAGCACCTCGGTGAAACCGTTGCCGCGCAAGCGATCCGGACTGCGGTGGACCGGGTGCTCGACGAGGGCCGGGTGCGCACCCCCGACCTCGGCGGCACGGATACCACAGAACGCCTCGGCACGGCAGTGGCCGAAGCGCTGGGCTGAGTTTTTGTCGGTGCCCTCCGGCACGGTGGTCGCACACCCACCGAGGGGGAGGAGCCACCGATGTGCTTTGCCTGCCAGAACCCGGACAGATCCGGTTACCTGCAACAGCTTCGCGACGGCGTCGCGAAGCGCGGCTGGATGGTGCAAGGAGTCGAGAGCGACGGGTCGTACCCGCCATGGGCCTACACGATCGGCCTGAGCGGGTACGACCTGCCCGAACTGGTCGTGACGGGCCTGCCGGTCGAGGCGGCCGCCAGGCTGCTCAACGACTCCGCCGCACGCGTCCTGGACAGCTCACCGCCCGCCGCGGGCGAACGCGTCTCGCTGCCGGGCGGCACGCTGCTCGAGGTGGTCGCACTGGCGGAGCCGTCGGCGCACCTGGTGTTCGCGGCCGACCTGTACGGCACGGGAATCCGCGCGCTGCAACTGGTCTACCCGGACGCGTGCGGCCGCTGGCCGTGGTCGCCGGACTACCGCGACGGCCTCGGCGGCCAGCCGGTTCTGGGGGTGCGTCATGGCGCTTAGCTGCGGGTGCTCTCCGCCGTCCAACTGCTTCCCGCCGCCGCCCGGGCGGGCCGTCCACGTGCGCCTGCCGGCCGACTACTGGGAACGGGAACGAATGCCTGAGCCCGAGCTGCCGCCCGAACCGGAACCCGAGCCCGAGCCCGAGCCCGAGCCGACCGTCCAGGCGCCCGTGCCGCCCCGGCGGCGGCTGCACGCGCCCGTTTACCGAGCACGTGCGTGGGCCCTCAGGTCACGGCTGCCGGAGCTTCGCTCACGCGCTGCCCGGTACCGGCGGGGCGTGCCCGTCCCGGAGGCTGGTCCCGGGAGCGAGCCGCTGGACAGCGTCTTCCATGTGCGCCTCGAGAAGGCACAGCGCCGTTTCTTCGTCCCCGTCGCGAAGCGCCTGGATGAGCTTCGTGTGTTCCTCCACGCGTTCCTCGACCCGCTGGTAGGTGCTCTGCAGCGCGGTGAGGCACATCCGCGTCTCGATGAGGAGGGTCCGGGCCATCCGGACGAGCCGCTTGCTGCCGGAAGCGTTGATGAGGGCCTCGTGGAACCTGAGGTCCGCGGTGGAGAGCGCGTTCGGGTCGTCTTCGCTTGCTGCGGTGGCCATCGCCGCGACGGTGTGCTCGAGGACGTCGGCGATCCGGTCGCGGTCTCCACCGCGCAGGGCGCGGAGCATGGCGGCGCGTTCGATGGCCGAACGAGCGGCGTAGATGTCGTAGACGTCGCCGGGCTCGAGGTCGATGACGAACAGCCCGCGGTGCCGCTCACTGCGGAGGAGGCCTTCGGAAACCAGATGCTGCATCGCTTCCCGGAGCGGCCCCCGCGACACCTGGAACCGGGACGCCAGCTCGGTCTCGCCGAGCTGGGTCCCGGGCGGGAGGGCACCGGTCATGATGGCGTCGCGCAGCTGACGTGCGATCACTGCGGCCGTCGACTCGCGGCTGACCGGCTCGATCTCGGGCAGCATGCCCGGCGGGAGAGCCATGTCAGGCGCTCCCGTCCGGCAGGTGCCGGAAGAGCGCGCCGAGCGAGCGGACAAGCCGGTGCTGCCCGGTCAGGCGCAAGCCCTCCCACACCGTGACCTGGTTGGCGGTCAGCACGGGCTTCTTCAGCGCGGCTTCGATGGCGTTGATCTCGCCGAGGGTGCGCATGGCGGTGTCCGGCACGAGGACGGCGTCGGCGTCCGGGTGGTCGTGGCGCACGGCGAGTTCGACGACGGCCTCCGGCGGCATGGCGCCGACTTCGGCGGCGGTGATGATGTCGGCGCTGGCCATCGCGACGACCTCGATGCCGCCGGCCTTGAGGAAGTCCACGAACAGCCGGGCGATGTCGTCCGGGTAGCTGGCGGCGACGGCGACCCGCTTGACGTCCAAGGCGCGCGCGGCGTGCACGAACGCGAAGGAGGTGCTGGAGGCCGGGACCCCGGCGACGGCGGCGAGGCGGTCGGCCTGGTCGCGCGCGCCGTCCCAGCCGTAGACGAAGCTGCCGCTGGTGCAGGCCCAGACGACCGCGTCCGGCTCGTGCTTCTTGAGCAGGGCGGCGCCGTCGGCGAGACGGCTCTCGCTGCCGAGGTCGAGCAGCTCGGCGACCGCGTGCTTGTCGGTGCCGTAGATGTGCTCGACCGCGAGCCGGATGTCGCCCTCGTCGGCGGCCGCGCCGCCGAGCAGCTGCTCGGCCAGCGGGTAGTCGTCTTCGGCCGCGTGGTCGGGGTAGATGAAACCGATGGTGGTCACGGATCCTCCGGAGGGACGCAAATTGTCGACAATCCTAGAGGGCTGCGTCAAGGAAATCCTTCACGACACGTCACGGAGCCACTTCCCGGGTCCGACGATGGGGAGGTTCATGCGGCGCAGGCACGCCCACATGGTCAGCTGGTTGGCCGTCAGCACCGGCTTGCCGAGCGCGGACTCCAGTGGCTCGATCAGGTCGTACGTGGGGAGGTTGGTGCAGCTGACGAAGATCGCTTCGGCTTCGCCGTGGTCGGCGGCGAGGATGCGCTCGGCGATGGTGCGGTAGCTGACCTTCCAGATGCCGCCGCCCAGGCCGAGGTGGTCGCTGGCGACGGTCTCGACGTTCAGCTCGGCAAGGAAGTCGTGCAGGGCGCGGGTCAGGTCGGCGTCGTACGGCGTCAGCACCGAGACGCGGTGGAGGTCGAGCTGGTGCAGCACCTCGGCCAGCGCGCCCGAGGTGGTGACGGCGTCCGGCGCGCCGGCGTCGCAGATCGCCTTGGTCAGCGAGCGCTCGTAGTCGACGCCGTTGACGAAGCTGCCCGACGTGCAGAGGTAGGCGACCACCTCGGGCTCGACGTGCAGCACGTCGCGGGTCGCGCTGGCCAGGTGGTGGCTGTCGCTGACGAGGCGGGCCATCTCCATGCTGACCGGGACGGGCTCGTACGGCGTGCGGGCGAGGTGGAGGGACACCTCCATCGGCACCCAGCGCCAGAGCTCGCGCTCCAGCGCGAGGTCGAAGGGCGCGATCACCCCGATGCCGCGTTGCGCCAGCGGGCCGTCGAACGCCAGGAAGTCGAAATCCAAGGCTCAGCCTCCGGAATACGTCTGCACTTGATGACACGTCCGGTGCTCCGGGGGTCGTTCCTCGGATTGTTGACAATCATACGAGCCGCTTTTACCGTGTCAACGTGATCGCCTCGGAAAACCAGGAAGCTCCGGTCCTGGCAGTGCTCTGTGGCGAGCACCGCCCACCGGACATGCGTGCTGTCGAATCCGGGGCGGTCGTGCGTTACACGGACGCGGCGGGCCTGCCCGAAGCGCTGTCCGGAGCCGACGCGCTCTTCGTCTACGACTTCCTCTCCACGGCCGTGCCCGCCGCCTGGCACGCGGCCGACCGCCTGCGCTGGCTGCACATCGCGAGCGCGGGCGTCGACCCCGTGCTGTTCCCCGGACTGGTGGAGAGCGACGTCGTCCTGACCAACTCGCGGGGTGTCTTCGACGACGCCATCGCGGAGTACGTGCTGGGCGTCGTCCTGGCGTTCGCGAAGGACTTCGCGCGGTCGCACGACCTGCAGCGCGAGGGCCGCTGGCTGCACCGCGAGAGCGAGCGGATCGCCGGGCGCGAGGTGGTGGTCGTCGGCACCGGGCCGATCGGCCGGGCCATCGCGCGGCTGCTGCGCGCGGCCGGGATGCGGGTGCGCGGCGCCGGGCGTCGCGAGCGCACGGGCGATCCCGACTTCGGCGTCGTGCACGAGTCCTCGCGGCTCGCGGAGTTCCTGCCGCACGCCGACTACGTCGTCGCCGTCGCGCCGCTGACCGAGCACACCAAGGGCATGTTCGACGCGCGCGCGTTCGCCGCGATGAAACCGTCGGCGCGGTTCGTGAACGTCGGCCGCGGCGAGCTGGTCGTCACGTCCGACCTGGTCGCGGCGCTCGAAAGCGGGACCATCGCCGGCGCCGCGCTCGACGTGTTCGACACCGAGCCGCTGCCGCCGGACAGTCCGCTGTGGACCATGCCGGACGTGCTGGTCTCGCCGCACATGTCCGGGGACTTCGTCGGCTGGCGGAACACGCTCGTCGAGGTGTTCACCGAGAACTTCCGCCGCTGGCAGGCTGGGGAGCCGCTGCGCAACGTCGTCGACAAGTCGCTCGGCTACGTGCCGTCGGGGAACCAGGGAGCCGGATGAACGACAGGATGCTGACCGCCAGCGAGACCGTCGCCGCCTACGCGACCGGTGAGCTGTCACCGGTGGAGGCGACGCAGAACGCGCTGCAGGCCATCGAAGCCCGCGACGGCGACTGCAACGCGTACTGCCTGGTCGACGCCGACCGCGCGCTGGAGCAGGCCAAGGCGTCGGAGGTCCGCTGGCGGGACGGAAACCCGATCGGCTGGCTCGACGGCGTGCCGTCCTCGATCAAGGACATGTTCCTGACCCAGGGGTGGCCGACCGTCCGGGGCTCGAAGAGCATCAGCCCGGACCAGCCGTGGGACGTCGACAGTCCCGTCGCCGCGCGGATGCGCGAGGCCGGGCTGGTCCTGCTCGGCAAGACGACCACGCCCGAGATCGCGTGGAAGGGCGTCACCGACAGCCCGCTGTGCGGCATCACGCGCAACCCCGCCGACCCGTCGAAGACGGCGGGCGGGTCGAGCGGCGGCAGCGCCGCGGCCGTCGCGGCGGGGATGGGCGAGCTGTCCGTCGGCACCGACGGCGGCGGCTCGGTGCGGATCCCGGCGTCGTTCTGCGGGATCGTCGGGATGAAGCCGACGCACGGCCGCATCCCGCTCTTCCCGGCGAGCCCGTTCGGCCCGCTCTCGCACGCCGGCCCGATGGCGCGGTCGGTGGACGACACCGCGCTGCTGCTCGACGTCCTGTCGCTGCCCGACCACCGGGACCCGGCGGCGCTGGCGCCGCCGGTGGGGTCGTTCCGCGAGGCCGTCCGGCGGGACGTGCGCGGCCTGATCGCGGCGTTCTCGCCGACGCTCGGGTACGTCGACGTCGACCCGGAGGTGGCCGAGATCGTCGCGGCGGCGGTGCGCGCGCTGGGCGACGCGGGCCTGCACATCGAGGAGACCGACCCCGGGTTCGCCGACCCGAAGCCGGCGTTCGACATCCTGTGGTCCTCGGGCGCGGCCAAGCTGCTCGACACGTTCCCGCCGGGGTCCGAGGAGCGGACGGACCCCGGCCTGCGCAAGGTCTGGGAGCTCGGCGAGAAGTGGAGCGCGAGCGACTACCTCGACGCGACCGCCGAGCGCGCCGCGCTGGGCATCCTGATGGGCGAGTTCCACACGCGCTACGACGTGCTGATCACGCCGACCGTCCCGATCCCGGCGTTCGAAGCGGGACACGACGTGCCGCCGGGCAGCGGGCTGAGCGAGTGGCCGGAGTGGACGCCGTTCACGTACCCGTTCAACATGACCCAGCAGCCGGCGATCAGCGTCCCGGCCGGCCACACGTCGGCGGGCCTGCCGGTCGGTCTGCAGATCGTCGGGCCGCGGCATTCGGACGACCTCGTGCTCGCGGTCGCGAAGCTCCTGGAGGAAGTCCGGCCCTGGGCGCCGGCCTAAACCACACGTGAGGGTGAAACCCGTGCCGGTGCGGCGAAGGCTGTGCCACTGTCGGCCGGGTGAACGCTGAAGGCTGGCGGTACGAAAGCGTCATCCCGACCGTCGACCCGGCGGGCGAGCCGACCCGGGTGGTGGTGGGCCTGATCGAGCAGGGCGACCGGCTGACGGCGGCCCTCCGGGTGGACGACGGCAAAGCGGCGCTGGTCCCCCTGGAGACGGGCGGCGAGCTGCTGAAAGTGCTGCGGGAGACGCTGGAGAGCTGGTGGCGCCTGGAGGGCCACCGCGACCTGACCCCGGAACGCCTCACGCCGGGGTGACCGGCGCGCGGCGGACCAGTCCACGGATCTGCGGGTTGACCAGGACGACCGCCGTCGCGGTGACGACCAGCGCCGCGGCGCCGAGGAGCGTCGCCGAGCGGCCGGCGTGCTCGGCCAGCGGGCCCGCGGCGATCTGGCCGAGCGGCATCGCGATGAACGAGCCGAGCATGTCGTAGGAGTAGACGCGGGCGAGCTTCTCCGGCGGCACGTTCTCCTGCAGCGAGACGTCCCACGCCACCGCGAACTGCTCGATCGCGACGCCCGAGAGGAACATCGCGAACAGCAGCGGCAGCAGGTACGGCGTCTGGCCGAGGGCGAGCATCGGCAGGGCGTCGACCATCACGAGCGCGACGCCGATCAGCAGCATCCGCCGGGGTTGCCAGCGGGCGGCGAGGACGCCGCCGAGCAATGACCCGGCGGTTTGGACCGCCAGCGCGAGGCCCCAGCCGGTGCGGCCGAACGTGTCGTCGGCGACCAGCGGCCCGATCACCAGCAGCGCGCCCGCGTTGACCGCGTTGACGATCATGAACTGCAGGACGACCATCCACACCCACGACCGCGCGCGGAACTCGCGCCAGCCCTCGGCGAGCTCGGCGAGCGGGCGGCTGCCGGGGATCCGTTCGCCGCGCGGCAGGTGGATGCGCCGGTAGGAGACGGCGGCGGCGAGGAACAGGACGGCGTTCCCGGCGAGCGCCCACCCGGAGCCGGCGAAGGCGACGAGGACCCCGGCGAGGCCCGCACCGGCGATGCGGCCGGCGTTGGAGAGCAGCCGGACGAGCGCGTTCGCCTGGGCGAGCAGCGACGCGGGCACGGTCAACGGCGTGAGCGACGCGGCGGCGGGCAGCGAGATGGCCGAGACGGCGCCGTTGACCAGGCTGAGCCCGACCAGCAGCGGGACGGAGGCGAATCCACAGAGGACGCTGGCGGCGATGGCGGCCTGCGTGAGCGCGGCGGCGGTCTCGGTGCCCTGCAGGATGACGGACCGCGGCAACCGGTCGGCGAGCATCCCGCCGAAGAGCACGAGCAGCACGTTGGCGATCGACCGCGCCCCGACGACGATCCCGAGGTCCACGGCCGAACCGGTCAGATCGACAACGGCGAAGGCCAGCGCGAAGGGCGCGACGGCGTTGGCGAAGTCGGCGAAGGTCCGCCCGGTGACGAGCGCGCGGAACCGAGGTTCGCGAAGCGGGGCGAGGAGTGGGGCACTCATGGAAGCAGCTCCAGGTGGACGGCGGCCGAGCCGGCGCGGTGGCGGGTGCGGGTGGTCGGGGTGAGATGGCGGCTCGGTCGGGCCGGTGCCTCGCCGGCGCCTGGACGAGTGCGAGTGCCCGGCGTAAGCCGGCATCCCGGCAGGGCGGGGGCTGCGGCCGCCGCGCTCACCGGCGCTCGTCCTCCGGCTGGGCGTCTGCTGGCGAAGCCGCACTCGCCGCGGCTTCCTCCAATTCGAACAGCGCCACACTCGCGCTGACTCGGACCGTCCCGGGGGTGCGCGGTGGCTGGGCCGCGGCGTGCAACTCCCCGCTCAGCTCCGATGCCTGCTTCAGCACCCGCGCCCACACTGCCGGGTCCACCCACAGCTCCGCGTCCGTCAACGATGCCCGGCGGCCGTGGGCTCGCTGCGATGCCCGCCGGAGCAGTTCGCCCGCTATCGCCTTGGTCAGCAACTGCTCCTCGACTGGTGAACGGCTGGTCAAGCGGCGGCCCGAGTCCGGGTCGTGGCGGTAGCGCTTCGCTCGGCCGCCGCGGATCGTCACCTCCTCCGCCACCTCCAGCAGGCCCGCTTCGTGCAGGCGGCGCACGTGGTAGCTGATGTTCGCCTGCGTGCCGTCCAGCTCGCGCGCCGCTTCGGCTGCGCTCAGGGCCGTTCCCGTCAGCAACGAGAGGATCCGCATGCGGAGCGGGTGCGCCAGCACTCGCAGGTTGTCGTGGGGCATGGCGTCAGTCTGACATGACCGTCAAAGAGTTATTTGGGGGTCTCGTTGGCCGGGAAGATCGCCCCAATGGTCCGACGTCTGTGTTGTGCTGGACGCATGCGTATGACGATCTTGGGTCGCAGCGGCCTGGAAGTGTCGAAGATCGCCTTCGGCACCTGGCAGCTCGGCGGCGACTGGGGCACGTTCGACGAAGACACCGCGATCGCGGCGATCCACCACGCCCGCGACCTCGGCGTGAACTTCTTCGACACCGCGCAGGCCTACGGCCGCGGCCGATCCGAGGTGCTGCTGGGGCGGGCCCTCCGCAAGGAAAAGGACGTCGTCATCGCCACCAAGGGCGGCATCAACCCGCGCGCCGAACGGCCGCGCGACTCCCGCCGCGCCTGGCTCACCCAGGGGCTCGACCAGAGCCTGCGCAACCTGGCCGTCGACCACATCGACCTCTACCAGGTGCACTGGCCCGACCCGGACACGCCGGCGGCGGACGTCGCCGGGGTGCTGCGGGAGTTCGTCGACGCCGGGAAGGTCCGCCACGTCGGCGTCTCGAACTACACCGCGGAACAGCTCGAAGACCTCGGCGTGGCCGAGACGCTCCAGCCGCCGTACCACCTGTTCCGCCGCGGTATCGAGACCGATCCGCTGCCCTACGCACACGCCGAGAACATCGGCGTCTTCGTATACAGCCCGCTCGGCAGCGGCCTGCTCACCGGCGCGCTCACCCCGGATACGACCTTCGAACCCACCGACTGGCGCTCGAAGTCCAGCGCGTTCCAGGGCGACAACCTGCGCCGCAACCTCAAGATCGTCGACGACCTCACGGCGTACGGCGCGCGCCGGGGTCTCGAAGTCGGCCAGCTCGCCATCGCCTGGACGCTCGCCCGGCCCGGCGTGCACGCCGCCATCGTCGGCGCGCGGCGGCCGAAGCACATCGAAGCGAGCATCGCCGCCGCCGACGTCGAGCTGACGTCGGATGACTTGGCCGAGATCGACCGGATCACCGCCGACGCCGTCCAGGTCGCCGGCGCCGCTCCCGAGGGCATCGCCTAGAGCACGTACGTGGCGCCGTCCGGTGGCAGCAGCGCGCCGGCGGCCAGGACGGCCGCGTGCTCGGGCGATGCCGGGTCCAGCACCGGGTTCGTGTTGTTGAGGTGCGTGAACGCCCAGCGCCGCCCGGCGATCCGCGGCAGGCTCGCCGTGATCGGCAGGTGCCCCATCGCGAGCTGGTCCGGTCCGCCGACTCCAGCCATTTCGTCCGGCGCGTAGAAGGTTCCGTCGAGCAGGACCAGCGAGGCACCGTCCACAAAGGAATCGAATCCGGGAGGCCAGCTCTTGAGGCACGGCGCGTAGACCAGGACGCCGCCGGTCGCGAGGTCCGAGATCCGGTAGGCGACCACCCACGGACCTTCCCCAGTGGCCGCGTACTTGGGCTTCTTGTCGCTCACCGGCAGCACGTCGACGCGCAGCCCGGGAAGATCCGTGAGTGACGTCCAGCCGCCGTAGCCGTCGACTATCGAGCGGAACGGAGACAGCGCGCGCAGCACAGCGTCCGGTGCCCGCACCGGCAGCCCGCCGGCCTCGCGCAGCATCAGCAACCCCAGCGTGTGGTCGAGTTCGGCGTCGGTGAGCAGCACCCCGAGCAGCGGGATCTCCCGCGGCCCCGGCCCGGCCCGCAGCTCGGGCGTCCCGAGGATCTGGGCGCGGATGTCCGGCGAGCAGTTGAGCAGGTACCAGCCGGCGCCGTCCGCGCTGATCGCGACGCAGTCCTGCGAGCGCGGCGGCAGCCCGGACGCGCACAGCCGGCACGCGCAGTTCCACTGTGGACACCCGCCGCCCGCCGCGGTGCCGAGCAGGATCACCTTCACCGGCGCATGACCAGGTCGGCGGCCGGTGGCCGGGACAGCGCGAGGTCGACCAGTGAACGCTGCGGAGACCGCGAGCACACCGGGTCGGTCGCCGCCGCGTCGCCGGTGAGCAGGAACGCCTGGCAGCGGCAGCCGCCGAAGTCGAGCCCGCGGCGGTCGCACGTGCGGCACGGTTCGGACATCCAGTCCTCGCCTCGGTAGGCGTTGAACGACTCGGACCGGTACCAGATGTCGGCCAACGGCGTGTCCCGCACGGACGAAAGCCGCAGCGTCGAGATCGCCGACGCCGCCGGGCACGGCAGGACCGTCCCGTCCGGCGCGATGGTCAGCTGCCGCGCGCCCCACCCGTACATGCACGGCTTCGGGTACGGCTCGTAGTAGTCGGCGACGACGTAGACGATCTCCATCGTGCCCCGCAAGCGCGAAACCGCCGCCCGCACCACCGGTTCCGCCGCGGCGAGCTGCTCGGGAGTCGGCATCAGCGCCGACCGGTTCCGCAACGCCCAGCCGTAGTACTGCGTGTTCGCCAGCTCGAGCCGGTCCGCGCCCATCCGCTCGGCCAGTTCGATGATCCCGGCCAGCTGGTCGTGGTTGCGCCGGTGCAGCACGACGTTCAGCGACAGCGGAAGTCCGGCCGACTTCACCAAGGCGGCCGCGGCGAGCTTGTGGTCGAACGCCTTGGCGCCGGCCAGCAGGTCGGACCGCTCCCGCGTCGCACCCTGCGCCGACAGCTGGACGTGCGCCAGTCCCCGCGAGACGAGGTCGTCGAGCCGGGCCGCGGTGAGCCCGAGCCCGGAGGTGACGAGGTTGACGTAGCACCCGAGCGAACTCGCGTGCGCCACCAGTTCCGGCAGGTCCGGGCGGGCCAGCGGCTCGCCGCCGGACAGGTGCACCTGCAGCACGCCCAGTTCACGCGCTTGCGAGAGCACCGAAATCCAGTCCGCGGTGGACAGTTCGGCGGCGCGCGAAACCAGCTCCACCGGGTTCGAGCAATACGGACAGTGCAGCGGGCAGCGGTGGGTCAGCTCGGCCAGCAGCCCGAGCGGCGGTTTCACGTCCACGCGACGACCCGCCGTTCGCCCAGCCGGGCCAGCACGTCGAGGACGTCCTGCTCCCGGACGCCGGTGAAGCGGCTGCCCAGCGCCGAGGCGATGTCGGTGACGGTCCGGACGCCGTCGCACAGTTCGAGCACCGCCGCCGCGGTGGTGTTCGGCACCAGCACGCCCTCCGGGAACAGCAGCACGTGCGTCTCGCGGACGTGGTCGAAGGACAATCGGACACCGCGCCGGAGCTGCGGGACCGAACCCACGGTGATCACCGCGCCGCCCGCTCGATCGCGTCCAGCATCGACCACAGGACGTCGCACTTGAACGACAGCGCGGCGATCGCGCGGTCCTGCTGCTCGCGCGTGACGCAGTGGCGGACCACGATGTCGAGCGTGTCCTTGCCCTCGCCGGAGACCTTGTCGATGCGGTTGGTGAAGTACGCGAGGTCCTCGGGCGCGATCCATGAGTAGTGCGCGAGCATGTCCGCGACGCGCTGCTGCATCAGGTGGCCGGCGAACATCTCGGTGAGCCCGGACGCGACGGCCTCCCACCACGGCTTCGTCCGCGCGAACGTCACGTAGGCGTCGACGGCGAACCGGACCCCGGGAGCGACGTGCCGCTCGTCGAGCACCTCGTCGCGGTCCAGGCCGACGGCCTCGCACAGCCGCAGCCAGCGCTCGATCCCGCCGGTGCCGGCGTGCGGGCCGTCGTGGTAGACGATCCGGTCGAGCCACTGGCGCCGGATCTCCGGCAGCGGGCAGTTGCTGATGATCGCCGCGTCCTTCTGCGGCAGCATGCACTGGTAGTACCAGCGGTTGGCCGCCCAGGTCCGCAGCCCGTGCGCGTCGAGCTCGCCCGCGTGCAGCCGGTGGTGGAACGGGTGCGTGCCCCAGTAACGGGTGGAAAGTCCGCGCAGGGCCGCGATGAATGCGCTTTCCGCGAGCGGCTCGACGGGCACCGGTCAGTCCGCCATGCGGGCCGCGTAGGCGGTGACCTCCATGGGGGTTTCGTACTCGACGAAGTCGGGAGTCGTCCACACCTCAACGGATTCGGTCATTTCCTGCTCCTCTCCGGGACTGATCGCCGCCACCCTAAGAGCGGGCGGACGCGACTGACCAGCCAGTTCGGAAAGATTCCTTCCGACGGGGGAGCGGGCGTGTCGGTGAGCGGGTTACTTTACCGCAGCTTCGAGTTCCACCAAGGCCGTGTCGAGGTGTGTCAGGATCCGCTGCAGGTGCGGCACGCTGCGGCGGCACCCGGTGACGCCGAAGTCGAGGTGGTCGCCGTTGCTGGTCAGCGTGATGTTGACGGCCTGGCCGTCGAGCAGCACCGACGCCGGGTAGATGCCGTCGAGCTGCGCGCCGTTCCAGTACATCTGCTTGCGCGGCCCCGGCACGTTCGAGATCACCAGGTTGAACGGCGGCCGCGTGTTGTTGACGACGCCCGGGATCGGCGAGACACCCAGCTGAGCGACGTTAACGGCCGATAACAGCAGCGTCTGCAACGGTGTCAGCTCCGAGAACAGCCGCTTGCCGTTGCGCATCGACTGGTGGATCGTCACGAGCCGCTTGCCCGCGTCCGGCAGGTCGGTGGCCAGGTTGCACAGCAGCGCGCCGATGTTGTTGCCGGCCGCTTCGCCCGGGTCGTTCTGCCGCCGCAGCGACACCGGCACCATCGCGATCAGCGGCGCGTCCGGCAGCGCGCGCTGCTCGATGAGGTAGTCCCGCAGCGCGCCCGAGCACATCGCGAGCACGACGTCGTTGCGCGACACCCCGGCCGCCGTCGCCACCTGCCGGACGCGGTCCAGTGACCACGACTGCGCCGCGAACCGCCGCGCGCCGCCGATCGGCACGTTGAACATCGTGCGCGGCGCCTGTCCGGGCAGGGTTAACGTGTGTTCACCGAAGGCTTCGCGCGCGACCTTCATCGCGGCCGGCGCCAGGCTCGCGAGCTGGTTGGCGGTCTTGCTCGCGGTCTGCAGGAACGACCGGGGCCGCTTGACGCGCCCTTCGCCCGGCTTCCGCCGGCTGCCCCACCACGGCGGGCAGTCCAGGTCCGCGGGGTCGTCCGACAGCGTGCCCTGCAGCTGGCGCAGCGCCGAGACGCCGTCCATCAGCGCGTGGTGGACCTTGGTGTAGACGGCGAACCGGCCGTCGGCGAGCCCCTCGATGAGGTGCGTCTCCCAGAGCGGCCGGTGCCGGTCGAGCAGGGTGCTGTGCCAGCGGGACGTGAGTTCCAGCAGCTCGCGGATGCGGCCCGGCTGCGGCAGCGCCGAGTGCCGGAAGTGGTAGTCGAGCTCGAGGTCGGTCTCCGCGCGCCAGGCCACGTGCCCCATCGTGTTGACGGGCCGAGCCGGGCGCCGCCGGAACACCGAGCGCATGTTGTCCGATTCGAGCAGGTTCTTGCGGATGTCCCGCAGGTACTCCGGCCCGGCGCCGTCCGGTTTCTTGAACAGCTGCAGGCCGCCCACGTGCATCGGATGCTCGCGCGTTTCGACGAGGAGGAACATCGAGTCGGTCACGGGCATCATCGCCATGGGACATCACCTTCCGCACTCGGCACGCCGACTCTACGCGCCCGGCGGCCGCTGGTGGATCACGTTCTACATTGGCGAGTATGACCGTCGCCGGCGCCCGGGAAACGTCGTTGCCACCGATGGCCGAGTGCGTGGTGATCGGGGGCGGGGTGATCGGCGTGAGCTGCGCGTTCCGCTTGGCGGAAGCCGGCGTCGACGTCCTGCTCCTGGAACGCGACGGGCTGGGCGGAGGCTCGACGGCGAAGGCCGCGGGCGGCATCCGGTCGTCGTTCACCAGCCGCGTGAACGTCGAGCTGGGACTGCGCGGGCTCGCCGCATACAGTGCTTTCCCGGAGCGGTTCGGCACGGAGATCGACTTCCGCCGCGATGGCTACCTGTACCTGCTCATCGACCCGGCGGACGTGAGCGCAATCGGACATTGCGCGGAGCTGCAGCGCGAGTACGGCGTCCGCAGTCACCTGCTGGAGCCCGCGGAAGCGCGCGCGGTGCTGCCGATGCTCGAGACGGACGGGATCGTTGCGGCGCTCTGGTCCCCGGACGACGCGAAGGCGACACCGGACGCCGTCGTGCAGGGCTACGCGCGAGCCGCGCGGGTGTGCGGGGCGACGCTGCGCACCGGCGTCGAGGTCACCGGTGTCGAGCGCGACGGCGACACGTTAACCGGCGTTAACACCACGGCGGGGTTCGTCCGGACCGGTGCGGTCGTGTGCGCGGCGGGCGCGTGGTCCGGCCGGATCGGGGAGCTGGCCGGGTTGGACCTCCCCGTGCGGCCGTTCCGGCGGCAGGTCGTCTTCACCGGGCCGGTGCCCGGGCTGCCGGAGCGGGTCCCGCTGACCATCGAGCTGCCGTCGGCGTTCTACTTCCACCGCGAAGGCGCGGGGCTGGCGATGTCGTTCAGCGAGGACGACGGCTTCCCGGGGTTCGACACCCGCTACGAACCGGGCGAGTGGCTGCCGCGGCTGGCCGAGCTCGCGGGCCGCCGGATCCCGGCCGTGCTCGACGCCGGCGTCCGGACGGCCTGGGCCGGCTTGTACGAAATGACGCCGGACCGCAACCAGATCATCGGGGAAAGCGTCCTGTTGTCACGGTTCTTCTACGCGACCGGCTTCTCCGGCCACGGCTTCCAGATGGGCCCGGCGGCCGGCGAGCTGATCCGGGACCTCTACCTGGGCAGACCGACGGCGGTGGACATCACCGAGCTGGACGTCCGGCGCTTCGGCTGCGCCGATACCGCACCGGTGGAGCGGCACATCGTCTAGGGGCTGATTGCCAGATCGTTCAACGATCTGGCAGTATCCGCGCCGTGGCTGTGAGTGGTGCTCGGGAGCTGGTGGACGCGCTCGAAGGGCTGGGGACGGAGATCGTTTTCGGCCTCCCGGGGGTGCACAACCTGCCGTTGTGGGAGGCGCTCGCCGAGACCCGCATCAAGCTCGTCGGGGTCCGCCACGAACAGACAGCGGGCTACGCGGCCGACGGCTACGCGCGCGCGACCGGCAAGCTCGGCGTCGCCCTCGTCACCACCGGTCCGGGCGCGGCGAACACGCTCGGCGCGGTCGGCGAAGCCATGGCGTCCGCGGCGCCGGTGCTGGTCATCGCCACCGACATCCCCTCGACGCTGCGGCGGCCCGGCGTCGTCCGCGGCGTGCTGCACGAGACTTCCGACCAGCAGGCGATGTTCGCGCCGGTGACCAAGGGCGGCTTCACCGTGCGGGCCGCCGACCAGATCGGCACCACCGTGCACCGCGCCGCCCGGCTCGCGCTGCAGCCGCAGAGCGGTCCCGTCTACCTCGGCGTGCCGACCGACTACCTGCGCGAGACGGTGCCGCACCGGCGTCCGCCCGCGCCGCACCGCAAGCCCGACGGCGACGTCCCCGACCTCGCGCGCGCCGAGGCCCTGCTGTCCGACGCGGAGCACCCGCTGATCTGGGCGGGCGGCGGCGCGCTGCGGTCCGGGGCGGGGGACGCCATCGGCGCGCTCGCCGAGAAGATCGCCGCGCCGGTCATCACGACCTTCGGTGCCCGCGGCCTGCTCCCGCTCGACCACCCGTGCCTCGCGCCGAACCCGGTGCACACGCCGGAGGTCGGCGAGCTGTGGGACGAGGCCGACGTCGTGCTCGCCATCGGCACCGACTTCGACGGCCTGATGACGCAGAACTGGCGGATGCCGAAGCCGCGCAAGCTGATCGCGGTCAACGTCGACGCCGACGACGCCGCGAAGAACTACCAGCCCGACCTGACGCTCGTCGGCGACGCGCGCGGGATCGTCGAGCGGCTGCTGCCGAAGGAACGGCCGGGCCTGGACGACATCACCCTGCGGCTGGCCGGCATCGGCCGCCGGGTGCGCCAGCGGATCCGCGAGGAGGAACCGCAGGCCTACGACTTCCTGTCCACTTTGGACGAGGTGCTGCCGACGGACGCCGTGCTGGTGTCCGACATGTGCGTCGCCGGGTACTGGGTCGGCGGTTTCCACCGGGTCCGGGCGCCGCGCAAGCTCGCCTACCCGATGGGCTGGGGCACCCTGGGCTACGGCTTCCCGGCGTCGCTCGGCGCCGCCGCGGCCGGCGTCGGCCGCGCCATCTGCATCACCGGCGACGGCGGTTTCCTCTACGGCTGCGGCGATCTGGCGACGCTCGCGCAGGAGCAGCTGCCGGTCACGGTCGTCCTCGTCGACGACGGCGGGTACGGCATGCTGCGCTACGACCAGGACCGCTCGGGTCTCGCGCGGCGCGGAGTCGACTGGGACAGCCCGGACTTCGTCGGCCTCGCGCGGTCCTTCGGCGTGCACGCGGACCGCGTGTCCGGGTTCGGCCGGGCGTTCCGGCGGCTGCTCGGCGAGTTCGTCGAGTCGGACGAGCCGAACGTCCTGGTCGTGAAAGCCAGGCTGAAGCCGCCGCTCAACACGTCGCCGCGGTGGTACCGGACATGAGGATCGGCGTCGACATCGGCGGCACGTTCACCGACGTCTGCGCGGTGGACGACACCGGGATCGTCGCGGTCGGCAAGGTCCTGACCACGCACGACGAGCCGGCCCGGGCGGTCGAAGAGGGCCTGGCCGCGCTGGTCACCGACTTCGGCGCCGTCGAGCAGGTCGTGCACGGGACGACGCTGGTGACGAACGCGCTGATCGAGCGCAAGGGGTCGCGGACCGCGCTGCTCGCGACGGCCGGCTTCCGCGACGTCCTGGAGATGCGCCGCGAGCACCGGTACGAGCTGTACGACCTGCACCTCGAACTGCCCGCGTCGCTGGTTCCGCGGCACCTGCGGTTCGACGTCCCGGAGCGGGTCCTCGCCGACGGATCCGTCCACACCGGACTCGACGAGGACTTCGTCGCGAAGCTGGGCCGGGAGCTGGCCGCACGGGGGGTCGAGGCGGTCGCCGTCTGCTTCCTGCACGCGTTCACGAACCCGGCGCACGAGCGGCGGGTGGCGGAGATCCTCGCCGAGGTGGCGCCGTCGCTTCGGGTGGCGCTGTCGTCGGAGGTCGTGCCGGAAATCCGCGAGTTCGAACGCGCGTCGACCACCGTCGCCAACGTGTACGTCCAGGACCTCACCGAGCGCTACCTGCGCGACCTGGAACACCGGCTGCGACGGCTCGGGATCACCGGGGCGTCGCACATCATGCTGTCCAGCGGTGGTCTGGCCACTGTGGACACCGCGGCCCGGCACCCGATCCGCATCCTCGAGTCCGGCCCGGCGGGCGGGGCCCTCGCGGCCGCGGCGGTCGGTCCGGCCGACCTGCTCGCGTTCGACATGGGCGGCACGACGGCGAAGCTGTGCCTGATCGCGGGCGGCGCGCCGCTGGTCACGCACCAGTTCGAAGTGGACCGCAAGTACCGGCTGCTGCCCGGCTCCGGGCTCCCGGTGCAGGTGCCGGTCACCGACATGATCGAGATCGGCGTCGGCGGCGGGTCGATCGCCCGGATCGACGCGCTGGGCCTGCTGACCGTCGGTCCCGACTCGGCCGGGTCCGAGCCCGGCCCGGTCTGCTACGGCCGCGGTGGCACCGAGCCGACGGTGACCGACGCCGACCTCGTGCTCGGCTACCTCGACCCGGGCTACTTTCTCGGCGGCGGCATGCGCCTGGACGCTGAAGCCTCCCGATCGGTGCTGGAGAGCAAGATCGCCGTCCCGCTCGGGGTGAGCGTCGAAGAGGCCGCCTGGGGCATCCACACCAGCGTCAACGAGGACATGGCCAACGCCGCCCGGGTGCACGCCGTCGAGCGCGGCCACGATCCGGCGAAGCTGCCGATGTACACGTTCGGCGGCGCCGGCCCGGTGCACGGCGTCGGGGTCGCGCGCGCTCTCGGGGCGCCGTCGGTCGTCGCGCCACCGGCCGCGGGCGTGCTCAGCGCGGCCGGGTTCCTCACCGCGCCGCTGGCGTTCGACTTCGTCCGGTCGGCCCGCGCGGCCGTGCACGACCTGGCGTGGGAGCAGGTCGACGCGCTGTTCGCCGAGATGGAAGCCGAGGGGACGGCGCTGCTCGCGAAGTCCGGTGCGGCCGAGGTCACCCACCGGCGGATCGCCGAGATGCGCTACGCCGGGCAGGGCTACGAGATCCGCGTTCCGGTGCACGACGGTCCCTGGCCCGCAACGCTGATCGACGAGTTCACCCGGACCTACCGCGCGCTCTACCGGCGATCGGGACCGGAGGTCGGCGTCGAAGTGCTGAACTGGCGGGTGGTTTCGAGCGGCCCCGCGCCGGACGTCACGCTGCGGTTGACGGCACCAGCGCACGGCGGCGACGCGCGCAAGGGCACCCGCAAGGCGTACTTCCCGGCGGCCGGTGGATTTGTCGACACGGCGATCTTCGACCGCTACCTCCTGAAGCCGGGCGAGCGCGTCGACGGACCGGCCATCGTCGAGGAGCGCGAGTCCACTGTGGTCGTCCCGCCGGGCGCGCACTGCGTCGTCCGGGACGACGCCGCGCTGGAGGTGACGGTGTGAACGTCGATCCGATCCTGGTCGGGTTGTTCGGCAACCGCCTGCACTCGATCCTCGCCGAACAGCAGAACGCGCTGGTCAACACGGCCTTCTCCGCTGTTGTCCGCGAATCGCTCGACCTCGCCTGCGCGGTGTTCGACTCGCGCGGCGAGATGATCGGCCAGTCCGTCGGCGGCACGCCCGGCCACATCAACGCGATGGCCACCGGCATGCACCACTTCGTCGCCGCGTACCCGCCGGAGACCCTGGAGCCCGGCGACGTCCTGCTCACCAACGACCCGTGGCAGACGGCCGGGCAGATCAACGACATCACCGTCGCGACGCCGGTGTTCCGGCGCGGCCGGCCGGTCGCGTGGTTCGCGTCCTGCTGCCACGCCCCCGACATCGGCGGCCGGCTCGTGTCCGCCGAGGCCCACGAGGTCTTCGAAGAGGGCCTGCGGCTGCCGATCCTGAAGTTCCTGCGCGCGGGCGAGGTCAACACCGACCTGGAACGGCTGATCCGGGCCAACGTGCGGACGCCGGAGGAGACCATCGGCGACCTCTACGCGCAGGTCACCGGCAACGAAGTCGGGGCGGCGAGCCTGCTGCGGCTGCTGGGCGAGTTCGGCCTCGACACCCTCGACGACGTCGCCGCCGAACTCATGAACCGGTCCGAGACCGCGCTGCGCGACGCCCTGCGGAAGCTGCCGGACGGCGTCTACACCAACGAAATCGTCACCGACGGCTTCGACGACGAAGAGATCGTCCTGCGCGTCACGGCCACTGTGGACGGTGACGCGATCGACCTCGACTTCGCGGGTTCGTCGCCGCAGAGCCGGCGCGGGATCAACGTCGTGCTGAACTACACGCGGGCGTACGCGTCGTTCGCGGTCAAGGCCGCGATCGCGCCGGAGGTGCCGCACAACGCCGGGTCGTTCCGGCCGGTGCGCGTCACCGCGCCCGAAGGCTCGGTGCTGAACTGCCTGCCGCCCGCGCCGGTCGCGTCCCGGCACCTCATCGGGCACTTCCTGCCCTCGCTGCTGATCGGCGCGCTGCCCGGCGCCGCGATCGCGCCGAGCGCGGACGCGCTGTGGATGACCATCTGGCGAGGCCAGGGGTTCATGCTGAACGTCTTCCAGACCGGCGGGATGGGCGCGCGTGCCGGCAAGGACGGGCTGAACACCACCGGGTTCCCGAGTGGACTGCGCTCGACGCCGACCGAGGTCATCGAGACGATGGCGCCGCTGGTCCAGCACACGCGCGAGCTGCGCGTGGACTCCGGCGGCGCCGGGCGGTGGCGGGGCGGGCTCGGCCAGGTGACGAAGATGGCGCTGCGCGACGGCGAAGCGTGGAGCGTCAACGGGAACGTCGATCGCGTGCGCGCGGCGGCCTCCGGGGTGGAGGGTGGAGCGCCCGGTGCGGCCGGCCGGTTCGGCCTGCACGACGGGCCCGACCTGCCCGCGAAGAGCCGCGTCACCCTGACGCCGGAGTCGCTCGTGGACGTCACGCTGCCGGGCGGCGGCGGGTACGGGCCGCCGTTCGAGCGGCCGGTGGCGGCGGTGCTCGCCGACGTCGTCGACGGTTACGTCTCGGTCGACGCCGCACGCAATGTATACGGAGTATCCATCAGGTACCACGGATACCCGGACGCGCTCGTCCGGTTGCCGGAGGACTACGCGGTCGACGAAGAGCAGACAGCACGACTGAGAGCGGGGAAGTAACATGGGTCGGTTGGCCGGCAAGGTGGCGGTCGTCTTCGGCGGCGCGCGGGGCATCGGCCTCGCCACGGTGAAGGAGTTCGTCGCCGAAGGTGCGACGGTGTTCGCTTCCGACATCCGCGAGCCCGCGGAGCCCGTCGAGGGCTACCGGCACTCCATAGTGGACGCCACGGACGAGGACGCCGTGGCGGCGTTCGTCGACGGCGTGCTCGCCGAGGCCGGCCGCGTCGACGTGCTGTTCAACAACGTCGGCATCCACCTCGGCAAGCCGCTCGCCGACACGACGCTGGCCGAGTTCGACAACATCTTCGCGCTCAACGTCCGCGCCGCCTTCCTCGGCACGCGCGCCGTGCTGCCGCACATGATCGAGCGCAAGGCCGGCAGCATCATCACGACGTCGTCGAACGGCGGCGTGATGGGCCGCCCCGGCGACCCGGTCTACAACGCGACGAAGCACGCGCTGGTCGGGCTGACGAAGTCGATCGCCGTCGCGCACGCGCACCAGGGCATCCGCGCCAACACGGTGAACCCCGGCGCGATCGACACCGACATGCTGCGCAGCACCCTGAACTCCCCGGAGGAGTTCGAAACCAAGCAGCACCAGCTGGTCGCGAGCACGCCCGCCGCGCGCGTCGGCGAAGCCTGGGAGGTCGCGAAAGCCGTGGTGTTCCTGGCCGGCGACGAGTCGCGGTTCATCAACGGCGTCGTGCTGCCGATCGACGGCGCGAAGGCCGCGGGCGCGCTGCCGGGCAACCGCTACAGCCTCGACTTCGACCTCGGCGTCAGGTAGCGCCGTGTCCGTGGACGCTTCGAGGCTGGAGAGCGAGCGGCACCTGCTCGAGCGCAGCGGCACGGCCGAACGGGTCGCCGCGATCCTGCGCCAGTACATCACCGACGGCGTCTTCGCTCCCGGTGAACGGCTTTCGGAGCCGGTGATCAGCTCGGCGCTCGGCGTCTCGCGCAACACCCTGCGCGAGTCGTTCCAGCTGCTGGCCCACGAGCGGCTGGCGGTGCACGAGCTGAACCGCGGGGTGTTCGTCCGCGAACTGACCACAGAGGACATCGAGGACCTGTACGTCGTCCGCCGGGCCACCGAATGCGGGGCGCTCCGGCGGGCAGCCGAGCTGTCCACTGTGGACTTGATGCCGGCCGAGCAGGCGCTGCGGGACGGCCGGACGGCGGCGGGGGCCCAGGACTGGCCCGCGGTCGGCACCGCCAGCATCCACTTCCACCAGGCGCTCGCCGACCTCGCGGGCAGCGAGCGGATCTCCGCGACCATGCGGCAGGTGCTCGCCGAGACGCGGCTGTTCTTCGTCCTCAACGAGAACACGCGCGAGTTCTACGAGCCGTTCCTCGACTGCCACGAGCAGATCCTGCGCGACCTGCGGCGCGGCCGGTTCGCGGCGGCGGAAGCCGCGCTGGACCGCTACCTCCGGGACGCCGAGGCCCGGCTGCTGGCGCTCAGCACACCCACGACGTAAGGGACATGGACCACGTAAAGCTTGCGGTAGGTGGTCGCGCGGTAAGTCCCGTCGGGACCGGCCGACCAGCTGCGCCAGGCGATGGTGCGCACGACGGTGGACACGGCGCAACCGGGGGAGCCGGCCGCAGCGGGCGGCGCCGAAGCGAGGAACACCGCGGCGACGGCGGCCAGGGTCCACGCGCGTCCTCGGAACACGCCACCAGTCAACCTCGCGGCGGCCACCGGCCGGAAAGGATTCGAGCCGGTTCAAATCCACCGCCGCGGCTGTTACCGTCGGTCGGTGTTCACGCTGCGCGTCGACGCGGAGACGGTGGCCAGGACCCGGTTCTCGCCGTCGCTCGCGGCGGAGTCCCTGGCCTGGCTGAAGCTCGCCGCCGACTCGGCGCGCCACCCCGTCTTCGGGGATCCCGGCCCGCTCGCCCGCGCCGCGCTCGCCCACCCCGACGTCGCCCTGCTGCTGGACCTGCTGCCGCGCGCCGGCGAGGTCTACACGCCCGACCTGCTGACCCCGCAGCCCGGCACGGCCGCCCGGCACCGCGACCTGCTCGACGAGCAGCTCGCGCAGATCGAAGCGACGCCGCAGGACGACCTCGAGGAGCAGGTGCTCTCCCACACGAGCGCGCACTGGGGCCGGCCGCTGTCGCTCACCGCCCGCCGGGTCGCGGAGTCGGGGACGATGCCGCGGCGCCTGGCCAACGGGCTCGCCCGGTTCTGGCGCGACGCGCTCGCCGAGGGCTGGGCCGGCCTGCAGTCCGTCCTCGACCGGGACATCACCCACCGCGCGAAGACCATCGCCGGCCACGGCGTCGGCGCGGCGCTCGGCACGTTGCACCCGAGCATCGGCTGGGCGGGCGACGCGATCACCCTCGCCAAGCCGTTCGACGGCGAAGTCGACGTCGCCGGCCGGGAGCTGGTCCTCGCGCCCGGCGTGCTCAGCTGGCCGGGCACCAGCATCCAGGTCGACGTGCCGGGACAGGTCGTGCTCTGCTACCCCGCGCACGGGATCGGGACGGGCGGGGCGCCCCCGCCGGACCGGCTCGCCCCGGTGGTCGGCGCCGCCCGCGCGGCGCTCCTGGCGGACCTCGAAACCGCGCGGTCGACGGCCGAGCTCGCCACGCGGACGGGGTACGCGCCGGGCACCGTCTCCTACCACCTCGGCGCGCTGCACCGGGCGGGTCTCGTCAGCCGGAGCCGGGACGGCCGGTTCGTGCTCTACCAGCGGACCCCGCAGGCCGTCGTCCTCCTCGACGGCGGCCGGTGACAGGGAAGGAACATGATGCCTGCCGATCCCACCGGATTCCGCCCGCTCGACGGGATCAAGGTCGTCGACCTGTCCCGCATCCTCGCCGGGCCGTACTGCACGCAGTACCTCGGCGAGATGGGCGCGGACGTGGTGAAGGTCGAGCCGCCCGGGCACGGCGACGACACCCGCGGCTGGGGACCGCCGTTCGTCGGCGAGAGCGACGAAGCCGTGTACTACCTCGCGGCGAACCGGAACAAGCGCGGGATCGTGCTCGACCTCAAGAGCGACCGCGGCCGCGAGGCGCTGCGACGGCTGGTGGCCGGTGCGGACGTGCTCGTCGAGAACTTCCGGCCGGGGACGCTGGAGAAGTGGGGCCTCGGGTACTCGGTACTGGCGGAGCTGAACCCGCGGCTGATCCACGTGTCGATCACCGGGTTCGGGCAGACGGGCCCGTACCGCGACCGCGCGGGCTACGACCTGGTGGCGCAGGCCCTCGGCGGCGTGATGTCGCTGACCGGCGAGCCCGACGGCGCGCCGGCCAAGGTCGGGCTGCCGGTGGCGGACCTGAACGCGGGGACGTGGGCGATCATCGCGGTGCTGATGGCCCTGCAGGCCCGCCACACGACCGGCCGCGGCCAGTACCTCGACGTGTCCCTTTTGGACAGTCAGCTGGCCTGGCACGTGTACGCCGCGGGCGCGTCCTTCTACGACACCCCGCGACCGCGCCGGATGGGCTCGGCGCACCCGAGCATCGTCCCGTACCAGGCGTACCACGTCTCGGACGGCTGGCTGATCATCGCGGTGGGCAGCGAAAAGCTGTGGCACGCGCTCTGCGGGGTGCTGGACCTGGACATCGCGGCGGACCCGCGGTTCGCGTCGAACGCCCTTCGGGCCGCTCACCGCGAGGAGCTGAACGCGATCCTGGAGCCGGTCCTGCTGACGCGCACGGCGGCGGACTGGCTGAAGTCCTTCGACGCGGCGGGCATCCCGGCGGCCCCGATCAACGAGATCGACGACGTGTACGCGGACCCGTGGACGGCCGCGCGCGACCAGGTCGTCCGGCTGCCGCACCCGACGGTGGGGACGTACGTGGGGACGGGGTTCCCGGTGAAGGCGTCGGAGACTCCGGCGCGGCCGACGTCCGCGCCGCCGACGTTGGGTCAGCACACTTCGGAGGTGCTCGCGGAGCTGGGGTACTCGGCGGAGGAGATCGCGGAGTTCCTGGACTGAGGCTCAGCTTCCCGGCGGTCGCCAGTGGAGGTAGTCGGCGACCGTCCGCCGTTTCGCGGCGAGCCAGATCAGCCGCAGGCTGAGGACGGTCAGCAGGACGCCGATCGCCCACGCGGCGAGGCCGGGCACCAGCGCGGGGTCGGACCACGTGTGGCCGGAGAGCGGGAACCACCAGGCGACGGTGCCGAGGGCGAGGACCGCGAGCGCGGGGAAGGCGAGGATCGTCGGGCTGGTCTGCGCTTGCCGGAGCACGCGGCGGACGCCGGGTGGCTCGACGCTCGCCCGGCGCAGCCACTTCTCGTACCCGATGCCGCCGGGCACGTGCGGGTCGAGCTCGGTCCGGATGTACAGCGAAACCCGCTCGACGAGCCGCTGGCACAGCACCCACCGCGCGGCGAGGATGTTGCTGCTGAACGGGATGATCAGCAGCAGCGGCATCCGGGCCGTCGAGGTGAACGCGAAGCCGAACACGGCGCCGCTGGTGGTGATCAGGAAGGCGGTCACCTTCCACTGCTGGTCCATCAGGTGGATGATCTCCGCGCGCAGCGCCGAGTACTCCGCGAGCGGGCCGAGGTGGTGGTCGTCGGTTCGCCACCGTCGTGGGATGCGCACGCCCACGAGGTCGGCCCGGCGGCGTCGCCGTTACAGGTTGCGCTGCCGTTCCGGCCAGTCCGGCGGCGCGAACTGTGCACGATGGAGTGTTCGCGCTCCCCGCTTCGCCCTGGTAGGGATGGGGGAAGGACTTATGGAGGACCGATGTCAGCACAGCACGCCCTTTGGCACCCGTTCGCCGACATGGGCGCGGTCGCGAACGACCGGATGGTCATCACCCGCGGCGAAGGGTCCTACGTCTGGGACGACGCCGGACGCCGGTACTTCGATGCCACCGCGTCGCTCTGGTACGCGAACTTCGGCCACGGCCGGCCCGAGATCACCGACGCCGTCGCCAAGCAGCTGCAGACTCTCGACTCGTACAACCTGTTCGGCTACAACGCCAACGAGCCGGCGATCGAGCTGGCCGACCGCGTCGCCGAGCTGGCGCCGACGCCGGGTTCGAAGGTCTTCTTCGGCTCGGGCGGCGGGGACGTCATCGACACCGCCGTGAAGCTCGCGCGGGCGTACTTCGCGCAGACCGGACGGCCGGAAAAGGTGCACGTCATCGGCCGGGCGCAGGGCTACCACGGCACGCACGGCTTCGGCACGGCCGTCGGCGGCATCCCGGCCAACGCGGCAGGCGTCGGGCCGCAGCCGCCGGAGTTCTCGCACGTTCCGTTCGACAGCGCCCCCGCGTTGGAGGCCGAAATCGAGCGGGTGGGCGCGGCACGCGTGGCGGCCTTCTTCTGCGAACCGGTGATCGGCGCGGGCGGCGTGCTGCTGCCGCCGGACGGGTACCTCGAGGAGGTGGCGGCGATCTGCCGACGGCACGACGTGCTGTTCGTCGCGGACTGCGTGATCGCGGCGTGGGGCCGGCTCGGGACGTGGTTCGGCATCGACCGCTGGGCGGTCGAGCCGGACATGATCACGACGGCGAAGGGCATCACCGGCGGCACGATCCCGCTGGGCGCGCTGGTGGTGGCGCCGCGGGTGGCGGAGCCGTTCTTCACGGGAGCGCCGGGGGCACCGATCTTCCGCCACGGCGCGACGTACGCGGGCCACCCGGTGGCGTGCGCGGCGGGCCTGGCGACGTTGGACATCTACGAACGCGACGGCCTGATCCCCCGCGGCCGCGAGCTGGAGAAGCCCTTGGCCGACGCGGTATCGGCCGCGAACGGGCACCCGCTGGTCACGGAGGTCCGGGCCGGGCTGGGCTTCCTGGCAGCGGTCGAGCTGACGGCGGAGGTCATGGACGCGGACCCGGGAGCCCCGGTGAAGCTGCAGCGGGCGTGCCGCGACGAGGGTGTGATCGTGCGCAACCTCGGGCGGGGCATCGCGGTGTCGCCGCCGCTCGTGGCGGGGGAGACGGAGCTGGACCTGCTCGCTTCCGCGCTGCCCAAGGCCCTGGACCGCCTGGCGGCACAGAGCTGAAGCCGTGACCGGCTCTTTCCAGTCCTGGAGACGGCAGGAAAGAGCCGGTCACGACGTCACGAGATGCAGAACTCGTTCCCCTCCGGATCGGCCAACGTCACCCAGCTGTGCGGCCCCTGCCGCCCCCGGTGCAGGAACTTCGCCCCGCGCGCCGTCAGCTTCTCCAGCGCCGACTCGACGTTGTCCGCCCCCACCCACACGTCCACGTGGAGCCGGTTCTTCACCGTCTTCGGCTCCGGGACCTCCTGGAACAGCATCCGCCGTGGCGGGCCGTCCGGTGGCGAGTCCGGATGGCGGATCGCCGCCCCCGTCCGCCACACCAGGGATCCGTGGTACGTCCGGGTTTCCTCCTCCTTCGCGTACCCCTTCGCGATCATCTCGCGGATGAAGTCCTCGTCCGTCGGTTCGACGGGCCAGCCGAGCGTCTCGGCCCACCAGTCGGCGAGCACGTGCGGGTCGGCCGTATCCACCACTACCTGGAAGTCATGCGCCATACGGGCACGTTAACGACCGAGTCCGACATTTTCCGGAGCATCGGGTCCTCGGGCACGACCGTGAAGCGCCACTTGTCGACGCCGCCGCCCATGATCTCGGCGTAGCGGCGGGCGCCGTCGGCGTTGGCGAACCGCACCTGCTGGCCGTTCGTCAGGTGGGTGATCTTGACCGCCATGACAACCTCCCGAAGTGTGTGGGCCGGCCCAGGAGCTTCCCCCTCCGAGGCCGGCGAGCACAGTAGAACACATGTTCGACTGACCGCGCCACTGGATCCCCCGCGCAGGTGAGAACCACTCAGAGTGGCCGGATCATCGCCACGCGCGGCCAGGCGTCGAGCCCGCGGGCCGCCTCCGCGCGGCGGATCGCCCGCAGCCCGTCGCCGATTTCGACGTCGGCCAGCACCCGGAACCGCAGCCGCTCGTAGTAGGGCGCGTTCCACGGCACGGTCTCGTACGTCGTAAGAGTCAGCGCCGGCAACCCGCGAGAAGCCGCCCACTCGGCGAGCGTCTCGATCAGCGCGCGGCCGAGCCCGCGCCGCGCGTGCGACGGCCGCACCGAGACCTGCTCGATGTGCGCGTGCCCGTCGACGACTTCCGCGACGAGGTACGCCACCGGCCGGTCGCCGTCGTCCACGGCCACCCAGGCGCGGCCGGCGGACTGGTACCCCGCCAGCTCCGCCACCGAACCCGGGTCGTCGTCGGCGATCGCCGCCATGTCGACGGCGCGGAACAGGCTGCCCGCTTCGCGTTCGACGTCGATCAACGCGGGCAGGTCGTCGGGGCGCGCGAGCCGGATCACGAAGGCATTCGTACGCGCCCCGCCGGGATTTTCACAGCGAATAAGACGAAATCGTGCGTTCGATGCGGGTCGCGTACCCCTTCAGCGCGCTGATGGCGTTGTGCCGGGCTTCTTCGGTGATGCGGGCGGCCGGGCCGGCCATGGTCAGCACCGTCGGCCGCCGTCCGTAGGCGGTCACCGGCACCGAGCACGCCCAGACGCCCTCGTCGATTTCCCCGGAGCTGACCGCGTACCGGTTCTCCAACGCGTGCTTGAGCTCATCGCGCACGAAGGTGCCGCGCTGCTCGACGACCGGCGCGAGCCGCCGGTCGCGTTCGATCTCCGGTAGCAGGGCGAGCAGCATCTTGCCGGACGCGCCGAGGCCGAGCGGCAGCGAATGCCCCGGCTCGAAGGTGAACCGCATGGCGCGGTCGCACTCGACGCGGTCCGCGCACACGGCGGCGTCGCCGAACTGCTGGAAGAGCATCACCGTCTCGCCGAGCTCCCGCGCGGCTTCCTCCATCGACGGCTTCGCCAGCCGCACGAGGTCGTTCGCCAGCTGCGCGGCCCGCGCGAGCGGCATCACCTGGCTCGTGAGGTGGTAGTGCCCGGCCCGGCCCTCCTCGAGCAGCTGCAGCTCCTTGAGCAGTGCGACGTAGCGGTAGGTCGTCGCGACCGGGGTGCCGATGATCGCGGCGAGCTCGGCGACGCTGGCTTCCCAGCGCCGTTCGGAAAAGGCGAGGAGCAGCTGGAGGACTTTGCGGGAACTGCTGGCGCCGGGGGTCCGGCGCGGGGCGGTGGTGGTGGCGGAACCGTCGACGGCACTGACGGCAGGCGTCATCATGACCTCTCGGTGAGACAAAAACGACCTTCGCTATCACACGCGGTGAATAAATTAGCACGTTGTGTTAATCGGAGGCCAGCATTGCGCCGACGGACCGCCATTCGGGAAAACCGGGGTCAGAGCGTGAGGAACTCGCCCGGTTTCGTCACCACCGGTGACTCGACGTAGAGCCCGCGGTACTCGTCCTGGATCCCGGAGTTGTGCACCTGCAGCGCCAGCGGGCCGACACGCCCGGCGGTCTTGTCGGTGAACCGCAGGACCTCGACGCCCTTGCAGGTCACCGCGGTCCCGGTGAGCGGGCAGCACGCCATCCGGGCCACGCCGGTCGTCATGTCCCCGATCAGCTCGCACTGCGCCCACTTCTTGATGTCGATCGACGTGTGCGGCAGCTGCTGGAAGAGCTTGCCGCCGCCGTTGTTGTGGCCCGGCCGGTAGTCCCAGTGCCCGCCGTTCGGCGGCTGGAACTGGATGGCGCTCAACGCGTCGCGGATCGGGTCGGTGGTGCCCCAGATCAGCACGGTCGGTTTGTGGTTCCCCTTGACCTGACGGACATTGAATATCCACCGAAACGTGCCGACCTGCTGTTTGTTGTAGTACAACCAGCCGCGGGCCGTGCCATTGCCGTGGATCACGCCGTTCTTCACCGACCAAAGGCCGGTTTTCGACGACGTCCAGGCGCTCAGGCTCGTGCCGTCGAACATCGGAACGAGGTTCGGGTCGCCGTAGGGGTTGTCGGCCGCGGCGGCCGGCACCGGGACCGAAGCCACGACGATCGCCGCGGCCACCACACCAAGGAGCTTCCGGAACATCCCTGCCGTCCTCTCTCCAGCGCTGATAGCGGGTTCGGACGGCGGATTTCACGTTAGGAGCCGCGCGGGTGGAGCGTCAACCGCGGTCCCGCTGATCGGTCAAGAACGGCGTCAGCAAGCCCGGAACGGCCCGATCGGCGAGGGCGAGCCCGTCGGACTCCCCGATGTCGAGCACGCGGTAGTGGCCCTTGCCGGCGGCGACCGGCGCGATGATCGTGACCAGCCCGGCGCGCCGCTGGAAGTACGAGCGTTCGACGACGACGCCGGTCATCCCGTCGCAGCGGACCGCCGCGGTGCCGCGGTCCAGCGACCCCGAGCGCGTCACGAGGTAGCGGCCGGTGAACGCGTGCCCGAGCCCGCGGTAGCGGTCCCAGCCGACGAGCGCGGCGAACGGCAGCAGCACCAGTGCCGCCTGCCACGGCCAGTCCGGCAGGGCGCCGAGCCACGCCAGCCCGTAGAGCGCCGCCGCGAGCAGCAGCACGCCGACGACGGCCCGGGTGAGCCGCCGGTACAGCGCCCGGCGCGGGTGGCGCACCAGCGGCGTCGCGGCGGGGTCCTCGCCGAGCACTTCCGCGACGACTTCGTGCGCTTTCGCCAGCGGTGCGGGCGGGAGCAGCAGGCCGCCGCTCTTGTCCGCGCCCTTGCCCTCGCGCAGGCCACCGGCGATGGCGACGCAACGCGCGCCGCCGGCCAGCCGCAGCGGCAACGGCTCGCGGATCTCCGCGCCGCGCAGGCGGTCTTCCTCGATCGACACCGAGCGCGTCGTGATCAACCCACGCCGGATGTGCAGCGTGCCGGCGGGTTCGCGGGTGAGCCGGAAGTTCCAGAACGAGAGGATGTACCCGCCGATCGACAGCAGCGAGACGAGCACCAGCAGCCCGGCCGCGGCGAGCACCAGGCTGACCCATGTCGGAGTGTCGGCGAAGTGCCCGACGACCGTCTGGACCAGCGAAAACTGGATCGGGTCGAAGTGCAGCTCGTGCGCGAAGTGGTAGACGGTGCCGACGGCGGCGCCGACCACGGCCAGCCCGGACAGCGTGAACGGCGCGTACCGCAGCCACTTCTTGTCGACGGCGGCCACCAGCTGCTCCGGCGGCGCGGGGGCCTCCTCTTCGGTGGTAGCCACGGCCTTGCGGTGCAGGAGCAGGGTCCGCAGCCGCTGCGCTTCGGCGATCGTGACGGCGTCGAGGACGAGCTCGTCCTTGCCCGGTCCCTTGCCGTGGGAGTGGCGCCCGGTGCCGATCCGCGCGGCGGCCAGCGAGAACAGCCGGTGCTTCGGCTCGGACGTGACGTCGACGGTGCGGACCCGGTCGCGCGGGATGGCGCGCTGCTTGCGCAGCAGCAGCCCGGTGTGCCACTCGACCTGCGTCTCGGTGATCCGGTAGCGCGAGGTCAGCACGTGCGAGACGCCGGTGCACACGGCGATCACGGTGAAGACGAGGCCGATCCACTGCCACGGTTCGCCGTGGCCGAACAGGAGCGCGCCCAGCAGCACCGGCAGCGACCGCACCAGGTCCAGCACCGGCCGGATGAGCAGCATGCGCCGGTCGAGGCGGTGCCACGGCGCTTCCGGCGTCCCCTCGGCGGGCAGGGTCGCCACGGCGGCCGCCTCGGCGCCGCTGCTCACGTCGCGTCCCCGCGGACGGCCTGGGTCGTCTTGGTCAGCTCGTCGGCCAGTTCGAGCGCGCGGTCGTGCGCCAGGCCCGAGATGCGCAGCGGGCCCGCCGCGGACGCCGTCGTCACGGTGATCTTCGCCAGCCGGAAGAGCTGCTCGCCGGGGTCGCGCTCGATGTCGACGGTCTGGATCCGGGAGATCGGCGCGATCCGCCACTCCTGCTTCAGCCAGCCGGACTGCGTGTAGACGGCCTCGCCGGTGACCTCCCAGCGGTGCACGCGGTACCGCCACTGCGGCATCACGATGAGGTGCAGCGGACCCACCACGCAGGCGGCCACGAGCGCGACCGTGAGGAACGCCGGCGGATCGTCGCTGGTCACCACGATGGCCGTCAGGATCCCGATGACGACGATCCAGGAGATCGACGCCATCGCCGTCCAGTAGCCGATGGCCCGGCGGCTGACCCGGTGCGCGGGCGGTCGCAGCCGCAGGCCCGCCGTGTTCGTGGTGTGTTCGCTCACGCCCTCAAGCGTGCCCGATCGGCGCCTTGCGCGCCCACGACAAGTGTCATGATGCCGATCCGGTCCGGGTTCGATCGCGTCCCGTTACGATCGGCCACACCGTCGGAGGAATGGATTCGCCGTCGGGGTGTGTTGTGCTTGAAGGATTGATGTGTAGGCGAGCAGGAGGCACCGGTGGGACTCGATCCCGACGACCTGTACGAGGTGGACTCGGACGTCCCCGACCTGACCGGGGCGGTGCTGCTGCACCACTTCGACGGGTTCATGGACGCCGGCTCGGCGGGCCGTCTCCTGGCCGAGCACCTGCTCGGCGGTGAGCACCGGGTGGTCGCGCGCTTCGACGTCGACCGGCTCATCGACTACCGCTCCCGCCGGCCGACGATGACCTACGCCGTGGACCACTGGGAGGACTACGACGCGCCGGAACTGGTCGTCCACCTGCTGCACGACGGGGACGGCACACCCTTCCTGATGCTCTCGGGCCCGGAGCCCGACCACGACTGGGAGCGGTTCTGCCTCGCGGTGCGCAACCTGGTCGAACGCTGGGGCGTCCGGCTCACCGCCGGCTTCCACGGCATCCCGATGGGCGCGCCGCACACGCGCCCGCTCGGCGTCACCGCGCACGCGACCCGCAAGGACCTGGTCGGCGACCACCAGCCGCTGCCGAATCGGCTGCAGGTGCCGGGCAGCCTGGCCGCGCTGCTGGAGTTCCGGCTCGGCGAGTGGGGACACGACGCCATCGGGTTCGCCGCGCACGTGCCGCACTACCTCGCGCAGTCGACCTACCCTTCCGCGTCGCTGATCGTGCTCGACGCGCTGAGCCGCTCGACCGGGCTGAGCCTGGCCGAAGGCGAGCTGCGCGCGGCCGCCGAGCTCGCCGACGCCGAGATCAACCGCCAGGTCGCGGAGTCCGACGAGATCGCCGACGTCGTCCGCGCGCTGGAGCGGCAGTACGACACGTTCATCGAGGCTTCGGAGCGCGGTTCGCTGCTGGCGGAGTCGGTCGAGCACATGCCGACCGCGGAGGAGCTGGGCTCGCAGTTCGAGCGGTTCCTCGCCGAGCAGAACGGCGGCGACGGCCCGGAGCGCTGATGCGCTACGACGAGATCGGCGTCGGCTACGCGGTGGGGCGGCGGACCGACCCGCGCTGGCTCGCGCCGGTGCTCGACGCCCTGGGCGACGCGGCTTCGGTGCTCGACGTCGGGTCCGGGACGGGCTCGTACGAACCGCCCGGCCGGCGGGTCGTCGCGGTCGAGCCGTCGGCGGAGATGATCCGGCAGCGGCCGCCCGGCTCCGCACCGGTCGTGCGCGCGCTCGCGGAGGCGCTGCCGTTCTCCTCGCCGGTGTTCGAAGCCGGGCTGGCGGTGCTGACCGTGCACCACTGGCGTGACTGGCGCCGCGGTCTCGACGAGCTGCGCCGCGTCTCGCGCCGTCAGGTCGTGCTGGCCTACGACACCGCGCTGCACAACGACTTCTGGCTCGTGCGGGAGTACGTGCCGGAAGTCGCCGCGCTGGAGCTTTCGCGTCCGTCGGCGCCGGAGATCGCGGAGTACCTCGGCGCGTCTTCGGTGCGCGAGCTGCCGGTGCCGTGGGACTTCACGGACGGCGTGTTCCCGGCGCACTGGCGGCGGCCGGAGGCGTACCTCGACCCGGCGGTGCGGCGCGCGTGTTCGGCGCTGGCGCAGACCTCTCCGGCGGCCGTCGAGCGCGGGATCGCCCGGCTGCGCACGGATCTGGCGTCCGGGCGCTGGCACGAGGAACACGCCGACCTGCTGGACCTGACCGAGTGGGACGCGGGGTTCCGGCTGATCGTCCGGTGAGCTGAGGTACCGTCCCGAGATGAACGAAACGAAAAACCGTTCACCCGTAACGGAAACCGTGAGGCGCACGCTCGGTAGGCTGCTGAACCAGGCCGCCGCGAAAGTGCACGACCCGTACACCGATCAGCTGAACCGGATGGCCGCCGAGCTCCGCGAGGAGATCATCCGCCAGGGTGACCGAGTCCTCGATCGGGTGGTGGAGTTCGAGATCCGCAGCCGCCGGGACATCGTCTACGCCGGCGACCAGGACGCCGCTCTCGAGAGCAACGTCTTCGCCCGCGAGAACCTCGTCGGCGCCCAGCACTTCGGCCGTCCCAAGGAGACACTCGAGTACGCGCTTTCCCTGGCGCCGCAAGGCGGGCTGGCACTGGAGTTCGGCGTCGCGTCCGGCAACACGCTGCGGACCATCGCCGGCGCGCGCGGGGGCCGCGAGGTCTACGGCTTCGACTCCTTCGACGGGCTGCCCGAGGCGTGGCTCAACGGCATGCCCGCCGGTGCCTTCGCCCGCGACGACCTGCCGGACGTCCCCGGCGCCGAGCTCGTCGTCGGCCTGTTCGCCGACACGCTCCCCGGCTTCCTCGAGAACCACCAGGGCCACATCGACTTCCTGCACGTCGACGGCGATCTCTACAGCTCCGCCAAGACCGTGCTCGACCTGTGCGGGCCGCGGCTGCGCGCCGGCAGCATCGTGCACTTCGACGAGTTCTTCAACTTCCCCGGCTGGAAGCGGCACGAGTACCGCGCCTGGACGGAGTACGTCGAACGCACCGGCGTCGAGTTCGAGTACGTCGCCTACACCTACAGTGACAACCAGGTCACGGTGAAGATCACGAAGCCGTAGGCGGCCCGTCGAGGATTTCGCGCAGCTCCAGCGTGCCGACCTCGGCCCACGGGTGCCGCGACGCCACCTCGACAGCGGTCGCGCGGTCCGCGCACTCGAGGATGTTGTAGCCGCCGACCTGCTCCTTCGTCTCGGCGAACGGGCCGTCGGTCAGCAGCACGTCGCCGTCGCGCACGCGGATCGTCTTCGCTTCGGCAGGCGGGCGCAGTCCCGTGCCGGCCTGTCGGACGCCCTGACGTTCGGCTTCGGCGGCCCATTCGTGGCAGCGCCGTGCCATCTCCGGACCGGCCGACGCGGCCGCGGACTCGTCGCCGCACAGCAGGAGCAGGTATCGCACGGCGCCAGCATGCCACGCGGGCTCAGCCGTGGCAGCCCTCCTCGTTGAGCGGCCCCATCGACGGCAGGATCAGCCCGCACAGGTAGCCGTCGATAAACCGGCCGTTGCCGGAGAGGTTGGTGCCGAGCCGGACCAGCGGCGCGAAACCGCGGATGCCGGCGGCGAGCGCGTCCTGGTTGCGCTGCAGCATCGACGTCAGCTGGTCGAGCTGGGTGAGCAGCGGATCCAGGCTGCTGTCGTTGTCCTCGATCAGCCCGGACAGCTCGGTCGCGAGCCGCCGCGAGCCGTCGAGCAGGGAGCTGATCGCTTGTTCCCGGTCGCTCACTTCGGACAGCAGCTGGTTGCCGTCGTTCAGAAGCCGCTGTACGGCGGCGTCGCGGTCGACGAGCGTCTGCGAGACAACCCGCGTGTTGCCCAGCAGGTTGGCGAGCTGGGAGTCGCGCGTGGCGAGCGTTTCCGACAACCGGGACAGGCCGGTGAGCGCGGCGCGGACGCTCTGCGGCGTGTCCGCCAGTGTCGTCGAGAGCGTGTCGAAGCTCTTCGCCAGCTGAGTGGTGTCGATGCGGTCCACAGTGGACGAGAGCTCGCCGAAGGCCGCGAGGATGTCGTAGGGCACAGTCGTGCGCGAGCGCGGGATGGGCTTGCCGGGATCGAGGGTTCCCTCGCCCTGCGGGTCCAGCGCGAGGTACTTCTGGCCGAGGACGGTCTTCAGCCGGATCGCCGCGCCCGTCGCGTCGCCGAGCCACGCGCCCTTGACCCGGAACGAGATCAGCACGCGGTCGCCGCGCAGCTTGACGTCGGAGACGCGGCCGACCTCGACGCCGGCGATGCGGACGTCGTTGCCCTGGAACAGTCCCGCCGCTTCGCTGAACTCGGCGGAGTAGGTCGTGCCGTCCCCGATCACCGGCAGGGAACGCGCGTTGAGCGCCGTCAGCACACCCAGGGCCAGCACGGTCAGGCCGGCGACCGCCGTCCTGACCGGGACCTCGGCGGCCCGGCGTATTGACATGGCGTAAAGAGTGACGCACACCACGCCGGGCCGCCAGCCGAGTCCCCCGATGAGACGAAGATCGCCGGCTCACGCGGACGTCAGCGCGGGGTACTCACGATATTCCAGCGCGTTGGCCGCGCGATCGGTCATCCAGGTGAACACCTTGCCGAACAGCCGCGTGCTCAGCATCCGGTAGGCGCGGTTGCGGCCGCGGATCTTCGCGGCGGTGCGCGGCGCGAGGAAGTTGCCGGAGCCCTTGCCGTTCTTCTGCCCCACCGTCGCCGGCTTGCGCAGGCGCTCTTCGTACTTCGCGAACGCCGTCACGTGGTCGCCGCCGGCCGCCGCGAGCTCGCCGGCCAGCACCTGCGCGCCCATCATGGCGAGCCCGGTGCCGGACCCGCCGGGGCCCGCGCACCAAGCGGCGTCGCCGAGCAGCACGACGCGGCCCCTCGACCAGTGGTCGAGGTGGATCTGGCTGATCGAGTCGACGTACAGGTCGTCCGCCGCGGGCAGGGCCTGGAGCAGCTTCGGCGTCTCCCAGCCCGTGTTCGCGAAGAGCTGCGAGACGAGGGCGCGCTGCTCGCCGGGGGTGCGGCGGCGGAACTCGACGCCGTCGGCGGCGAAGACCAGGCCGACGTGCAGCTTGTCCGGCAGCCGGTGGCTGCCCACGGTCAGGCCGCGGCCCGGCTCGTTGTACATCACGCTGGTGTGGTCGAGGCCGAGGTGGTTGGGCGCGGTGAACCCGGCGATGCCGAACCCGAGGTCGCGCCGGAAGTCCGCTTCCGGCCCGAACGCGGCGGCCCGCACCCCGGAGTGCACGCCGTCGGCCCCGACGACGAGGTCGAACCGGCGCGGTGCGCCCCGGCGAAAGGTGACGTCGACGCCGCCGGCGGTCTCGGTGAGGCTCGTGACGCGGTCGCCGAAGACGTATTCCGTGTATCCCTTCGTGTGTTCGTAGAGGACGCGCGCGAGGTCGCCGCGCAGGATCTCGACCTCGCCGCTCCACGCGGCGCCGGGCACGGTGAACAGGGGACGGGCGTCGGGCCCGAGCAGCGTCTGGTCGCCCATCGCGGTCTCGAACCGCCGGACGTCGTCGAGGACGCCCATGGCCCGCAGCAGCTTCACCTGCTCACCGCGGAAGTCCACGGCCTGGCCGCCGGGCCGCAGCGCGGGCGCGGTCTCGACGACGGTCACGCGATAGCCGTAGCGGTGCAGCCAGTAGGCCGCGGACGGGCCCGCGATGCTGGCCCCGGACACGAGCACTGTCTTCATCGGGTTTCCTCTCGGTCGTGGTGACCCGAGACTGCGCGGGCGCGCTGACGGTCCGCGCACGATCCGCTGACCGTTCGGCCGGTGGTGTCCGGTTCGAGTGGCTAGCATGACGCGCGTGGACCGCTCCGACGAAGGCCGGATTCCGCAGGACGGCGAGGATGCCGCCGTCGAGGCACGCATCCTGAACGCCGCCGCGCACCTCGTCGCCGACGAGGGTTTCGGCAGGCTGAAGCTCGGAGCCGTCTGCGCCCGGTCCGGCTACGCGCGGTCCGTCATCTTCCAGCACTTCGGCGACAAGGACGGGCTCGGGCGGCGGCTGGTCGAGTACGCCGTCGAGGAGTTCACCAACGCCTACAGCGAGGCCGTCGCGGCGCGGACCGGCTCGGCCACCGCGACGCCGATGGACATGCTGCGCGCGCTGCTGGACATCATCTTCGAGCTGATCCGCACGATGCCGACGCTCAACCAGGCCTTCCTGGTGCTCTGGGGCGACGCGGCGGCGGAGTACTCGGCGCTGCGCGGCGCGCTGACCGAGGCCGACCGCCGGTTCCGGTTCGCCATCGCCCAGACGCTCGCCAGCGGCGTCGCGGACGGTTCGATCACCGGCGTCCGCGACGCCGACGCGTACGCCTCGGCCATGCTGGCCCAGCTGCGCGGCATTTCGATGCAGGCGCTGATCGACCCGGACGGTATCGACCTGCGCGGCGTCCGCACCGAGCTGGAGCGCGGCATCGATCGCCTGGCGGCGGGCTTCCGCGGCAGTCTTTAAAGCGCGAAGACGATCCCCCGCAGCACGACGACGCCGATGAAGACGAGCGTGAAGGCGAGATCCAGGGAAATCCCGCCGATCCGGACAGGCCGCACGACCCGCCGGACGGGCCCGATGACCGGCTCGGTCGCCGAGTAGGCGAGACTCCGCGCGCGCCGCGCCCACGGCGGGCTGTCGGCGACCATCCCGACCCAGTCGAGCACCATCCGCGCGATCAGCACGAGCAGGTAGACGGTCAGCGCGAAGCCGAGCAGCGTCCCGAGTGCACCCATGGTTCCTCCTCCGTCCCCCTGAGAACGCGCGGGCGGGGCGGGGAGTGCCAGTTCTGTCCGATTCACAGCGTTTCAACAGGATCGAGCGCGGCCCAGAGCTCTTCTTCGCGGTCGACGTCGTAGGAATCCGGCGCGGACGGTGTGACCACGCGCCGGTCGATGTACGCGCCGGATTCGCCGGGCCGCGGCCCGAAAGCGGCGCCGGCCAGCAACCCGCCCGCCGCGGCGGCGGTCATGGCGAGCGGCGTCGCGGCGAGCGAACGCATCAGCGTGCGCGAGAGGAACCGGACCGCCGGGCTCGCTTCGCGGACGAGGCCGGTCCCGGGCACTAAGCCGGGGTTGAAGGTGTAGACGTCGACGCCGTCGGGCAGCCGCCGGGCGAGGGCGTGCACGAGGTAGACGACGGCGAGCTTGCTGGTCGAGTAGGCCCGGCGGCCGTCGGTGAAGGTCCGGCGGTCCGGCCGCGGACGGGCGAGTTCGGCGACGGGTTCCCAGCGCGGGGCGGGCACCATGCCCAGGTTGTGCCGGAAGTCGCCGAAGTGGGTGTCGCTGCCGACGAGCACGATCCGGGCGGGCGCGGTGAACCGGTCCCAGAGCAGGCGGATGAAGAGGTGGTTGGCCAGGACGTTCACCGCGAAGGTCGGTTCGAGGCCGTCTTCGGTCGCGTGGGCGCGGCTGGTCAGCTGCAGGCCGGCGTTGCCGATGAAGCCGTGCACCGGTCGATCGGCCAGCTGCCCGGCGGCCGCCCGGATCGCCGCGCTCGACGTGAGATCGCAGGTCAGGGCCGTCACGTTCGGGTTGCCGGTGCTGCGGGCCAGGTCGTCGGCGAGGTCACCGCCGCGCGCGGTCACCACGAGGTGGACGTCCGGCTGCTCGCGCAGGATCTTCTCGGCGGCGGCGCGCCCCAGCCCACGGCTCGCCCCGGTCATCAGCACGGTTTTCACGGCGTCTCCCCGAACTCGATGCCAACTGGTACTCAGTACCGTACGGGATCTGGTCCGACGTCGCTAGGATGCGCTGATGACCGACCCGCTGCCGTTGCGTGAGCGCAAGAGACGCCGTGCCCAGGAGGCGATCGTCGACGCGGCGTACGCGCTGTTCGCCGAGCGCGGCTTCGCGGACGTGACGGTGACGGAAATCGCCGAGCGCGCGGAAGTGGGCCGCACGACGTTCTTCCGCTACTTCGGCGACAAGCGCGAAGTGCTGTTCGTCGAGGAACAGAGCCTTTTGGACGCCCTGCGCGCCGACGCGACCCCGCCGGCGAAGGCACCGACGGTCCGCGAGGCACTGGAACTGGGCCGGCTGGCGGTCGGCGCGATGTGCGCGGCGGTGACGGCGGACCGGGAACGCTACCGGCTGCACGAAAAGCTGGTGGCGGAGAACGAAGAGCTGCACGACCGCAGCGAGCGGAAGCTGCTGAACCTGACCGAAACGATGGCGGACCGCTTGCGGGGACAGGGAATGCCGCCGGCGGAAGCCTCGTTGGCGGCGCACGTGGGGCTGGCGTGCTTCCGGGCGGGCCGCACTGTCGCGGGCGACGACCCCGAGTCGTTGGGTCCTGCCGTGGACGCCGCTTTCGAGGCGCTGCTGCGGGACTGGTGAGTCACCCGAGCTGACGGCGGACGGCGAACTTCGTGCCGTCGCGCCGGACTTCGACGGCGCCGGGCCCGGCGAAGTGCGCGGGGACGACGAGTTCGCCGCGGTCCGCGGCGCGTTCGAGGACGCCCATCCGGGTGGCGGCGGCCTGCACCGGGTCTTCGCAGAAGCAGCTGCTGTGCTCCGGTTCGAGGATCTGGACCGGGCTGTGCAGCAGGTCGCCGACGAACACGGCGCGGTCGTTCCCCGAGGCCACCCGCAGCACCGACGAGCCGGGGGTGTGGCCGGGCGCGGGTTCGAGGGTGAGGTTGCGGTCGATGCGGTGACTTCCCTCCCACAGCACGGCTTTGCCGAGCACGGGGGCGATGCTGTCGGCGTAGACGAGCAGGCTGCCTTCGCGGCGGAGCTGGTCGTGTCCGGTGCGCGGAGCATGACGCCGGTGGGCGTTGCGCGGGTCGAAGTACGTCTGGTCCGCGTGGGGGATCAGGTAGGTGGCGTTGGGGAAGGTGGGGACCCAATCGCCGTTGCGCAGCAGGGTGTTCCAGCCGACGTGGTCGTAGTGGATGTGGGTGTTGACGACGACGTCGACGTCTTCGGGCCGGACGCCGGCGTCGGCGAGCCGGTCGAGGAAGGGCGTCGCGAGGTGGTCGAAGAGCGGGATCTGCGGGCGGTGCCGGTCGTTGCCGACGCCGGTGTCGACGAGGACGACCCGGCCTTCGCTGCGCAGCACCCAGGTCTGCACCGCGCCGCGGTAGCCGCCGGTCTCCGCGTTCAAGTGGTCGGGCGCGAGCCAGCCGGCGTTGTCCTGCCAGAGCGCGGCCGGGCTGGGCACGATGGTCCGGGCGGGAGCGATCTCGCCCTGCCATTCGACCACTTTCACGACTTCGACGTCACCGATGTGCATGTATCCACGATGTCGTGGCCTTCTGAGCTTTTCAATGCTTCATTTGCTCAAACTGATGCGCGATCGGCTCACGGTATGGTCGTAGGGTGGACCTGTTGAGCGACGCGATCGCGGCGGTGCGCATCGGCCGGCCGACGTCGAACCGCCTGCGCGCGGGTGACGAGTGGTGCTACCGCTTCGCACCCTATGAGGGCGCGGGCTTCCACGTGCTGCTGCGCGGAAGCGGCTGGCTGATCACCCCGGACGGCTCGCCGGTCGCGTTGAGCGCGGGCGACGCGGTCCTGGTGCCGCACGGAAGCGAGCACATCCTGTCTTCCCGCCCGGACGGGTCAGGTGCGGTGCCGTTCGAAACCGCGACCGCCGAGCCCGGCGGACGCACGGAGTTCCTGTGCGGCAAGTACCGCCTGTCCCGGGGGCGCCGTCACCCGGTGCTGGCGGCGTTGCCGGAGGTGGTCCACATCCCGTCCCGGATCGGCAGCCACCCGGAACTCCGGGCGGCGATGGACCTGCTGGGCGGCGAAGTGGCCACGAACCGCCCGGGCTCGGCGACGGTGCTGACGGGCCTGCTGGACTTGTTGCTGGTCTACCTGTTGCGAGCGTGGCTGGAGCAGGACCCGGCACCGGGCTGGCCCGAGGCCCTGACCGACCCCCCGATCGCGGCGGTGCTCGAGGCCCTGCACGCGAATCCCGAGGCACCGTGGCGAATCGAGGATCTGGCAAACCGGGTAGGGCTGTCCCGGGCGACGCTGACCCGCCGTTTCACAACACTGACGGGGTACCCACCGATGGGCTACCTGACCTGGTGGCGCTTGACAACCGCGGCGCGGTTGCTGCGGGAGACAGAGCTGCCACTGCCATCGATAGCGACGAAGGTGGGGTACGGCTCACCTTTCGCGTTTTCCCACGCGTTCAAGCGCGAGTTCGGCGTCGCACCGGGCACCTACCGCGCAGCTGCCGAAGGCTAGAATCAGTCAGCGCTGAGCCGGAACCGGGAAACCAGCGACTTCCAGGTACCAGCCCCCGCGAGGTCGAGGCCAGCGCGCTGGGGATCCTCCGTGAGCCAGGCTTCGACGGCGTCGATGGCATCCAGCAGCCTCCTCGGCGTGGCAGCCGAACGTTCCGGCAGCGCGGATTTCAACGGCCAAGTTCCGTCGCCCGACTCGGGCGGTTCGGGAATCAAGGCGTCCAGGAGACACGGATGCGAAGTTGCCAGCGCGAGCAACACCGCCAGCTGCCCGTCCGCCGGGACCTCCCACCCCCTCGCCAGCCCCATGGACTTTGCGAGTAGATAGGTGTTGACGAATCGCTTCACGGCCCGCGGAGTGGCGCCGATGAGCGCGACGGTGTCCTCGACTTGAGTGATTTCGACCGGACTGACCGAAAGTCCGACGGCGCCGGGCCAAACGGGGTCCACACGGCTCGAATGCGCGAACGACTCGACCAGGTGCCGGAACTCATCCTCGTCGACTTCCGGCACCTCGACGCGTGCGCGCGTGGCGGGAGCGTCCGCGGTGGTGGCCTCGCGACGGAAGAGGTTCGGCTCCATCAAAGTGCGCAACATCCGCCGACGCGAAGATCCGCCGAGCGGCAGCACTCGGAAGGGAACCTGGAAGATCTTCTCGAGGTAGTCCTCAGGACCGGCGTCCTTGCCGGTCAGCTGTTCGTAGTGGGAGCGCAGCGAACTGGCCAGCCAATGTTCGTCGACGGCGACCACCACCACGAACAGCGGGAACGCCAGGAGCAGGTGGACCGCTTCGAGCACCTGGATCACGAGCTCGGTGGGGCAGCGGTCCAGGTCGTCGACGTACAGCACGATCCGGTCGATCGCATGCGTCTCTTGGACGGCTTCCGACCCCGGATCGTGGTGCTGCCTCGCCACGAGCTGGGAGAGCCGTTCCAGATCACGCCGCACCAGCGCCGGGATGCCGAGGTGGCGGCGGTAGTCCTCGGTGGCCAGCCGGTCGGCGAGGAACTCGCTCAGTACCCGGCGCGGGGTGGCGGCGGCGAGTTCCGCGTTGAGCTCCGCGACCTTCTCGGCCAGTTCGGCCTCTTGGGCGACCGCGGTGGCGAGCCGTATCTCGATGGCCTCCAGATCGTCGGCGGCGGTCGCCACCTTCCGATCTAGCTCGCTCCGGCGCCGGTCTGCCTCGGCGTCCAACCTTTCTTTCGCCGCGGCCACGGCTTTCGTCGCTTTCGCCACGAGGTTGACCCCGAACTTCAGGTACATCGTCGCGGTGGCCATGAGGCCGCCGATCGCGCTGATCAGCGGAGAGACGTCGAACTTCTGCAGCAGGAAGACCAGAAGCGGTGTGAACAGCACCATCCCGAGGAGAGCGAGGTTGTAGCGCCAGCCTTTTGCCCGGAGCGGGGCGAGGATCGTCCTGCCTTCGCTGAGGCTTTGCTTGGCCCGGTCGAGTTCTTCGGCGAGAGCCGATCCTTCGTCGTCGATCGCGGTGAGCCCGGCTTTTGCCAGCGCTGCCTTGATCGGTTTGAGCAGTTCACGCGACAGACGAGTGCCGGTGAGCGGATTCCGCCTTTGTTCCTCCTCGAGCCGTTGCAGGGCTGCGTCCCGCTCCGACTTCTCCTGCGTAACCGTCTCGGCCGCGGCTTCGCGGTCGCGCTCGAGTTCCCGGCGGCGGTTGTCGGCGGCGTGCCGCTCCGCTGCGGCGGTCTCGACGCGCTCGCTCCAGTACCGTTGCCGTTCGGCGAGGAGGTCGTCCGGTTCGTCGCTGGTCCGGCGAAGGTTGCGGAACAGGTGCTCGAGCAGGCTCGCCCAGAGGTTGCCGCCCACGTACTGCCAGGCGTTGAATTCGATCTGGACGACGTGCTGGTGGAACTCCGTGGTCGAGCCGAGGCGTTGCTGGGCACGGGTTTCGCGGGCCACGCGCTCGATGCGGTGCTGCAGGCCGCGCAGGAAGTAGCTCTTCCCGGAACCCCACGCGCCGAACAACCCGACCGCGAGCGGCGGCACCAGCTGCTTGGACGCGATGAGGTAGGCGAAGGCGTCGATCTCGCTCTGCACGCCGACGAGGTCCGTCTGGTGCTCGGCGAGTGGTGCCCGGTTGGCGTTCTGGTCGGGCAGGTAGGCCGGCAGCTGGATCCGCGGTTCTTGGCTCCGGAAGTTGGCCTGCAAGAAGTCGGCGAAAGAGGTGCGGCCGGCCAGGTACCGCGGGTAGGCGCGCGCGAGCGCGCCGACGTCGACTCCCTGCGCGGTGAGCTGGACTGCCACGTCGGAGTCACCGTGGAGGGTGATGCCGAAGAGATCCCGGAGCGAGATCAGTTCGCTCGCGCCGCGTTGCAGGTGGTTCAGGCCGGCCGCGACGGTGTCGTCCAGCGGGGGTAGCCCGGCGTCCGTGACGTTCTCCAGCGCGCTCGCCAGCTTTTCGGGCGTAAGGCGTGACATGCCGACCTGGGCGAGGACGGCTCCCGGCGCGATGCGGAAGTGGTCCAGCAGGATCCGGGCGGGGTTGCCGCGCAGATCGGCGAGCAGGATGCCGGCGACAAGCTCCCGGGTTCCGACGCGGGGGAGCTGAGCGGTGCCCCCGAGACGCACCTGCGCGACGGCCAGCGCCCACCGCATGGCGAGCTTGGCGGGCGCGTCCAGGTGTTCCCAACGGACGTCCTCCGAATGCGCGGCGCTCACGACAGCCTCCGGAGCTGGGGGACGTAGGCAGCGATCTCGTCGATCTCGTCGGCCTCGAACCGGCAGAGCCCGGCGGTCCACCAGATGTCCGAAGGAGTGCCTTCCAGCCGGAAGCTCCCGTCGGCCATGGTGGCGGCCCAGCCACCGGAGTCGGCGGTGAGGACTGACTGGAGCTGGCCGGTGGGGATGTTCCACACCTCGATGGCTCTGCGGCGGCCGGCCGCGGCCAGCAGCCTTCCGTCCGGGGAAGCCGCCAGCTTGGTCGCGTACCCGGTGCGGAGTTCGAGCGAACGCAGAACTTGCCCGGAGAGGGGGTCGAAGACCTCGATGACGCGGTTCCGCCCGGCGACCGCCAGCCAGCTGCCGTCGGGCGGGGTGGCGAGAGCTGTGGCCCAGCCGGTGTTTGACGCAAAGGTGATGAGATCGGCTCCGGTCAGCGGATCCCACAGGGTGACGGTCTGTGTCTGGCCGGCGGAGGCAGCCCACCGCCGATCAGCGGGCGCCGCCCAGTGCAGGACTCTGTCCGGAGAGACGGACCACGTACACAGCACATCTCCCGTTTCGGTGTCGACACGAACTATTTCGCCTGCTTCGTTGATGAGTAACAGCCACTCGGAAGTCGGGCCGAAGTTGTACGTCACGAGGCGGTCGCTGGATGTGTACAAGGGCTTCACGTCTTTGCCGAGGGTGTCGTCGAGCTTCCACAGACAAATCGAACGCCCCTCCTCGACAACGGCCAGCATTCGTCCATTGGGCGAGAGTGCAGCACTGGTGGCGTCCTTGAACCGAGGAGTCGGGATGCGATTGCCGCCGGCGGTGATGTCCCAGATGTGGATGTCGCTGGTCTTGGGACCGCTCAGGTCGACAGCGGCCATGTGATCCCCACGGTGATCCGTGGTGATCGATGCCCATCCACCCCTTGTTTTACTTACCTCGCGGACCATGACCTGACGAACCAGATCCCAATTGCGTAGTCTTGAGTATCGTTCACCTACGGTCAACAGTGACCTGTGGGGGTGAGCGCGCATGGTGCTGACCGGGATTCGGGCACCGAGGTGTACTCGTTGCGTGCTCTCGTCCGCCAGGTCGAAGAAGTGCAGGGCGATTCCCCACGCACTGGTTGTCGCCAGCCATTCTCCGCCGGGGGACGCCACCATGTCCCTCGAGCTTTCGTCACCCTGCCAGCTCGACCGGGTAATTACGGTGCCATTGACATCCAAGATTGTCACGTACTCGTCGGTTCGGACCGCGAACCAAGCGGCGTCCGGGGCTGACGTCACCGCTCTGATCTTTTCGTTGGGAATGTCGTATTCCCAATGTGGTTCTCCCGATCGTACGTCCCAGTTGGTCAGCTTTCCGTCCGGCGTCGTGATGGCAAGCCACTCTTTGCAGGCAGTAGCAAGGAAAACCGGTGGATGGCCTGGTTTTCCTTTGCTGAAGCGAAATGAACGAATCGGATGCCCGGTGGCGGGGTCCCAAATTTCTGCGGTTCCGTCGGAGCGGGTGGCGGCGATCCAGCTGCCGTCACTGGACGTTGTCAGAGTGGTTGCCGGTGCGGAAGTGCCGGGAAGCGTGCGGATTACCCTCCCGGTTGTCGGATCCCAGAGCTGGATGTCCGCGTTCGCGGCGAAACCGGCAAGCCATTGCCCCTTGGGGTCGGCGACCAGGCTCACGGACCCGCGTCCGCCTGCGATCGTCGTCTGGACGCTTCCCGTCTGGAGGTCCCAGACGGTGATGCGGCCTCCTCGCGTGGCTGTTGCAAACCACGTGCCGTCGCGGGGCCCGACGAGCGCGGCGATGCGGGCCGGGTGGCCCGCCAGAGTTCGGATGGTCCGTCTGGAACTGACGTCGAGGATCCGTAGTGTGCCGTCGGCCCCGCCAAGCGCGATCAAGGTGCCATTCGCCAGAGTGGCAAACCCGGTCGCCAGGAATCGGTCCTCGAACTCCGGGGTGGGCACGGTGCCGGGGAGTGCGGCCCCGAGAGTGCTCGCCGCCGCCAGCTGGGCAGGGTCCACCTTGGCGCCGAGAAGAACCGCGCGGTCGAACACCGCGCCGTCCAGCTTGGCTCGGCGAAGGTCCGCGCCGAGCAAGCGCGCGCCGCGCAGGTTCGCGCCGCGTAGATCGGCTCCGAAAAGATCGACTCCGTCGAGTCGAGCCGCCGGCAGCTGCGCCCCGCTCAGGTCTGCGCCGGACAGGGCGGCTGGGAGTACTGCGCCGTCGAGCAATGCTCCGCTTAGCTGCGCGCCGGTCAGGTCCTGTCCGGTGAGGTCCTGGCCGCGGAGGTCCTGGCCCTCGTAGTTGGCGATGCCGCCGAGGTGGGTTTTTGTGCGCTGGAGGATCAAAGAGGCGTTGGCCTTCGCCCACGAGCCCGGTTCGGTCCCGTCGAGGGCGACCCGCAGCGCCCAGCGGGCCAATGGTTCGACGCCGGCGAGGTCGCGAAGAAAGTCCGCCGTTGGCACCGTCAGCGGGTTCTCGGCGAGCAGCTGATGTGCGCCCTCGGGGTCGCTCTCCAGCTTCTCCCGTAGCTCGTCGGCGACGAACCATTCGAGCACCGACTGGTGGATGAACTCGAATTCGTCGTCGTCGCGGACCAGGACTGTGCCAGAGCCGATCACGTGCGTTGCTTCGCCGGGTTGGGTCTGCCACGCCGCGAGATCGGTGATGCCTTCGGCGAACTCGCCGAGTTCGGTCAGTGGCACGCTTGCCCGGCCGGTGCGCCAGAGGAACACCGCGAGCTTGCGCAGCGCGTCGCGGCGCCGGATCGCACTCAACGGCTCGGCGCCCCCCGGTGCGGACTGGCGGTGCTCTTCGTGCTCCAGCCAGTCGGTCAGGAGAGTCTCGTACAACCGGCCGGCGGTCATCGGTTCCGTCTCGGAACCGGTCGAAATCAGGCGCGCGAGGCCATCGCGGCGGCTCATGAGGAACGTCAGCATCCGCGGGTTCGACGTGAGCTCCGGCAGATTGGGGACCGTCTCCAGATCGCGCAGGAACGTTCCGGCGTCTGCGTCGAGTGTCTTCGTTACCAGGTCGCGGCGTTGGCCGTTGTCCAGAGGGAACAGCCGGAGGATGCGGGCGCCGGGCAGCTGCCGCGCGTCGCGGCCGAGTTCGTTGAGGACGTCCCGGTCGGTGGCGAAATGCTGCGAGCGGCTGGTGACGACCACCTTCGCGACGCCTTCGGCCGCCTGCCGCAGAGTCTCGAAGTGCTGTTTCACCCGGTCGTAGGTGGGTCGCTGGGCTAGTTCGTCGAACCCGTCGAACAACAGCACGATCCGGCCCTCGCGCAAGAGGTAGCGGAAGGAGGGCGCGTGGAACGACTCGCGGGGGTTGTGCCGCGCCATGTGCTGGGCGATCAGCTCGTCAAGCCGGCGGCCCTTCTCGAGGTCGCGCATCGTCACCAGGACCGGGATCCGGTCCGGCTGGGTGGCCAGTTCCCGGGTCAGGAATCGGATGAGGAACGTCTTCCCGGTGCCGAAGTCCCCCAGGACCAGCACGAACCGGGGCTCTTCGGTGTCGAGCCAATCGAGAACCTGCGCGGCCGCATTGGCTTCGCCGGGTTCCTTGCCGAGCAGCGCCCACCTTTTGTCGACGTGCCGGTCCAGGGGGTACGCGGCGTCCTTGAGGAGGCGTTCGGCCTGTTCCCGGAGGTAGGACGAGTAGTTCCACAGAGTGTCCTGGTACCCGGTGAAGGAACGTACCCTGATGCGGTGGTCGCGCGCGGCTTCGATGATCGCGTGGCCGGGTTGTTCCCCTCGGAAGACGAGTTCCCGGGGCGAGCGTACTTCGTCGTGCTCGTCGAAGAACCGGGCGAATCGTGCCACCGTGTCTGCGTCGACGGGGCCGTCGTGTGTGCCGACGATGGCGTGCTCGGTGAAGTAGTTGTCCCCGTAGGAAACGCGGACGTAATTGATCCGGCACCCATCGCGCTCGGTTTCTTCTTCACGAGCGTCCGCGCCCGGATGATCTTGTTTCGCCCAGTACAGCCGACAGACCTCGGCGACACGCGTCAAAAGATCATCTATGCGGTCCTCGGCGTCCAAGATTTCCCCTCAACATCCGCAGATGCGGCGGAATGCTAGCAGCCCTCAGATGCGCACCGCCGAAAACAAGTAACTGGCGGGTAGCGATTCCCGGAGCTGCGAATACGCAATCCGGCGACCCTGACATCGGAGACCGGCCCAGGTGAGGGAGGCAGAGACATGTCCACGCGTTCCGCGGACACCTCGGGTATCTCGGGTGTCTCGGCAGGCACGATGCAGATGGTCCCGCCGCTGACCGGAAGTTTTCAGCGGCGTGGAGGACCGCAGGCGACCCGACCGCGTGACAGGTCATGGTTTCCGCGCTGCCGACGGAACCGGGGCGGCATCGCACGCGCGCGATACCGCCCCGGCGTCGTTCCGCGAACTCAGGCCGTGGGGCGGGTCGCTCCGGCGTACTGGCTCTGCAGCGGCGAGATCTTCACGACGTCGCCGCTGGTCGGGGCGTGGACCATCTTGCCGTCGCCGATGTACATGCCGATGTGGGACACCGGCGAGTAGTAGGCCACGAGGTCACCGGGCTGCAGCTGGTCGCGCGGCACCGGGGTGCCGAACTGGGCCTGCGACGCGGAGTTGCGGGGCAGCGTGATGCCGGCCTTCGCGTACGCCCAGAGCATCAGGCCCGAGCAGTCGAACGAGCCCGGCCCGGTCGCGCCCCAGACGTAGGGGCTGCCGAGCTTGCTCAACGCCGCGTTGACCGCGGTCTGGGTCGCCGCCGTCGGGGCCTTGACGTTCGGTGCCTTCCCGCCGGTATCCCGCTGTGCGGCCTTGTCGGCGGCGCTCAACGTCTTGTCGGCGGCCTTGACCTGCTCGATCTGGTCGTTGAGCGTCTTCTGCTTGGCCTTGATGTCTTCGGTCAGCTTGGCCGCGGCGTCGCGGGCGTCCTGGGCCCGTTTGGCGGCGTCCGCGGCCTTGTTGGTGGCGTCGGTGGCCTGCTGGACGGCCGCGGTGAAGTTGCTCATCGCGGCGTTCTTGTCCGTGGCCAGCACCTCGAGCGCCGAGGACCGGTCGAGGAAGTCCTGAGTGGACGTGCCGGAAAGCAGTGCCGACAGCTTGTTCAGCTGGACGCCGCTGGTGAACGAGGCCCCGGCGAACCGGCTGACTTCGGCCTGGAACTTCTTCTGGTCTTCGGTGGCCTTGGTGCCTTGCTCCTTCGCCGCGTTGACGTCGTTGGTGGCCTTGTCGAGCTCGCCTTGCTTGGCCGTCAGGTCGTCCTGCGCCTTGAGCAGGTCTTCGTTGAGCTTTTCGGCCTGTGCCGCGAGGTCGCGGTACTTGGCCAGCGCGTCCGACCCGGAGGGCGGAGCTTGCAGGAAGGGGACTGGGGCGGCGGTGGCCGTGGGCTGGGCGGCGGTGATCACGAGGATCACCGAGGTCGCCGCGAGGATGCCCGAGACCACCCGCCTGATGGGCTGCGACTGCACGGTCGCGCGGGTCTCCTTTGCTCGTTGTCCGCCGGCCGGAACCAGGCCGCGTTCTTCCGCAACAGGATGAGGCTCGCGGTGTGGGTTCCGGTCTCCGGCTCCCGACAAAGCCGGGCCGGCGTGATCCCGCGTCGCCGTCCGGTCGACGGCAGCTGCCGCGAGATCTCGGCCAGGCTACGAAAAGACTTCGGCCGCGTCTACCTTCCGGGGCGAGAAACCCGTCACGTTCTGCTATCGCGCATAGTACTGTCCGCTATCCACGGTAGTAGGTCGCCGATTCGTTGTCCTTCTTGACATCAAGGTCGGCGACCATCCTTAGTGGACGCAGGTGAGGAGACTCCCGCCCACGACGAGGATCAGCGCGACCGCCGCCGGGGCGAGGAAGGCCGCGATGCCGCCGGCGACCGCGGACGTCAGCCGTCGCCGTGGCGATTCGCTGTCGAGCCGGCTCAGGCGGATGGCGGTGTCGCCACCCGCCATGGCGAGGGCACGCGGTGGCCCGTCCCCCGCGCGGATCGCCAGGATCGCCGAGCGGAGCGGCTCGCGCCCGTGGTGGGTGGCCGCCACCTGATCGGCAGCGAGTTCGACGAGCAGGCGCACGGCAGCGGGCAGCCGCCGCATCAGCGGCACGAAGGGCAGTGTCCGGCCCAGCACCTCCGACCAGCCGGTGAGCAGGTGGTGGTGGCCGTGGACGTGCGCTCGCTCGTGCGCGAGGACCGCCCCGAGCTCGCGGCTCGTCAGCCGGGCCGCGAGGCCGTCGCTGGCGACGACCAGGGCCTGCCGGCCGCCGAGGCTGTAGGCGATCGGCTGGTCCTCCGGGAGCCACAGCGTGGGGATCGGCCGGGCGTCGCGGGTGCCGGTGAGCCGCAGTGCTGTCAGGTGGCGTTCGTGCAGGACGTTCCGCCGTCGACGGCGCCCGAGCCAGGTCAGTGCCAGCCGGCTCGTCGCGGCAGTCAGCACGAGGCCCGCGAGGGTGCCGGTGACGGGGTCGAGTGCGGGCAGGTCGTCGTGGTTGACGGTCGTCCAGCAGTCGTGGAGCGCCCGGATGATCGCGTCCGCGGGCCCGTGCCCGGGCAGGACGAGCAACAGCACCCCGGCGACCGCCGCGGAGACCACGCCGCCGGCGGTCAGCAGCCACCACGCGAGCACCGCGCGGGGATCGGCCTTCGTCGCGGGCGACCGGCCGAGCAGCCACGGTGCTCCCCAGCCGATCGCGACGCTGCCGAGCAGCAGGGCCGCGGCGAGGATCATCGTTTCTTCGGCTTCCGGCGCAGCGCCTTCCGGAGGACGTCCGACTCTTCCTCGGTGACCGTGCTGACGAAGTGCAGCAGAACCGACTCGCGGTCGTCGACGGAATCGAGGACTTCGCGCAGGCTCCGTGCGGTGGCTTCCGCGCGGGTGGTGACGGCGCTGTAGCGGTAGGCGCGGTTCTCCAGCTCGCGGACGACCCAGCCCTTGCGGTGCAGGTTGTCCAAGACCGTCATGACCGTGGTGTAGGCGAGGTCGCGGTGCCGGTTGAGCACGTCGAGCACCTGACGGACCCGCATCGGTTCCGTCGCATCCCAGAGCACGTCCATCACCGACGCCTCAAGCTCGCCCAAGCCCAGCATGGCACCTCCGCGGGCCAGGATACGTTCCGCGGCGTGGCCGGGGCGGCACCCGGCCGCCCCGGCCACCCGGGCTCAGCTCTGCGTGAGCAAGCCCTGCATCTCGGTGATCTCGGCCTGCTGGGCATCGATGATCTTCTGCGCCAGCGCCTTGACGGCGGCGTCGCCGCCCTTGGCGAGTTCGGTCTTGGCCATGTCGATCGCGCCCTGGTGGTGCTTGATCATCATGTCCAGCCACATCTTGTCGAACTCCGCGCCCTTGGCGGCCTCGAGCTGCTTCAGGTCGGTGTCGGACATCATGCCGGGCATCGACCCGCTCATGCCCGGCATCGGCTCGTGGGACATCCCCGGCATGCTGGGCATGCCGGCGCCCCAGGTGGTCAGCCAGCCGCGCATCTGCTGGATCTCGGGGTCCTGGGCCTTTTCGATCCGGCTCGCGAGGTCGAGCACCTTCGGGTTGGTGCTGCGCGAGGGGACGAGCTTCGCCATGTCGAGCGCCTGGCTGTGGTGCGGGATCATCTGCTGGGCGAACGTGACGTCGTCGGCGTTGTGGCCGGCGTCCGCTTGCGCCGACGGGCCGGAGTTCATCCCGGGCATGGAGTCATTGCCGCTACAGGCGCCGAGCAGGACGGCGGAGGCCAGCACGAGGCCCGAGATGATGAAGTTTTTGCGCATGACAGATCTTTCTCTGTGGATGTGCCTGATTCGACGGTCGGGTGAAACCGCTTGATCAGGTCCGCAGAACGCACAGAGAAGTCAGGATGGCGCGGCCGTTTCCGTCCGGCGGACGTCCTCGGCTCGGTGAGCCGCGGGAGTTCGTCGCCCGGGAGAACGTCGTGGTGAACCACGAGGTACCCAGCAGGAGAAAGACGGTCAGCAGAAAGGCACCCGCCGCGCACAAGACGGCGAGGCAGAGGTGGAGGATGTCGTGCAGGCCGCCCGGCATGCCCGGATCGTGTTCGCCGGAGCCGGTTTCCGGCGGAGCGGTGGCTGCCTGCGGGGCAGGGGCCGACATGGCGTGCATCGCCGTGCCGCCGGCGGCGTTCGCCATGCCGACGTGGTGCATGGCGACGACGCCCAGAGCGAGCGCGCACAGGAGGAGAACCTGCTGCACCTTCCCGAGCCGGGTCGCCGTCACGATTTCACCGTATCAACCACGGGCGGTCTTCTACTACCTGGTGTAGTAGCTGCTCGCGGCAGATATGACACGGCGTGGTGCTGGGGGAGAGTGCGGCGCGCGAACGCGACTCATCGATGACAGCCTGGCCAGACAGTGGCGATTTTGGCCGCAGCATCTCGCGGGACCGTTTGTGAAGTGCCCTCGGCAGGATTCGAACCTGCGACACCTGCCTCCGGAGGGCAGTGCTCTATCCCCTGAGCTACGAGGGCCCATCGCTGGGCGACTCGGAAAGCTTAGCGCATCGCGACGCCCCCTCGCGCGCAGGTGGTCCGACTGGGGAAACCGCTGGTCAACGGCCTGAAGTTGATCGGCTTGCCGGACCGTCGCTAGCGTGGGAAGCCCACCTGAAGGAGCCGAGATGGTCAAGCCGTTCCAGGTGTCTCTCGATGAGGCCGATGTTGCCGATCTGCGGGAGCGGCTTCGGCGGACTCGGTGGCCCGAGGCCGAGACCGTCGGGGACTGGTCTCAGGGCGTTCCCCTCGACTACGTGCGTGAACTCTGCCGGGATTGGGCCGAAGAGTACGACTTCGGGTTCGCCGGCCGGCTCAACGCCTTCCCGCAGTTCCGGGCCGATGTCGACGGCGTCGGCCTGCACTTCGTGCACCTGCGGTCGCCTGAGGCTGATGCCTTGCCGCTCGTGCTCACCCATGGCTGGCCTGGTTCCGTCACCGAGTTCCTCGACGTCTTCGGGCCGCTCAGCGACCCCGCCAAGTACGGCGGTGACCCCCGCGACGCCTTCCACGTCGTCGCTCCGTCGCTGCCCGGGTTCGGGTGGAGTGACAAGCCCGCTTTGAAGATCGCGCGGGTCGCCGAGCTCTTCGACCTGCTCATGCAGGAACTCGGCTATGACCGCTACGGCGCCCAGGGCGGCGACTGGGGCGCTGCCATCACCAACGCCCTCGCGCGGTCCGGGCGGGTGGCCGGGGTGCACGTCAACTTCGCGCCCGTGCGCATGACCCTGGACGATCCGACGCCCGAAGAGCGCCGGGCGCTCGCCGACCTCGAGGAGTTCCGGCGGAGCGGGAGCGGCTACTCCGCGCAGCAGGGCACGCGGCCGCAGACGCTCGGCTACGGACTCACCGACTCGCCCGCCGGGCAGGCCGCCTGGATCGCCGAGAAGTTCTGGGCCTGGACCGACAACAAGGGGCACCCGGAGGACGCCGTCGACCGGCAGAAGATCCTCGACGACATCTCCGTCTACTGGTTCACCGCGACGGCGGCTTCGTCGGCGCGGATGTACTGGGAGAACAACGACCGGGACCTGTCCACTGTGGACGTGCCGGCCGGGGTTTCGGTGTTCCCGCGCGAGATCGTGCGGCCGTCGCGGCGGCAGGCCGAGCAGCGCTACACCGACCTGCGGTGGTTCGAGGAACTGCCCGTCGGCGGGCACTTCGCCGCGCTGGAGCAGCCCGAGCTGTTCGTCGAGCAGGTCCGCGGCTTCTTCCGGCTGGTGCGCTAGGCGAGCCAGCCGGTCGTCAGGCGCTGGACGGCCGAGCCGTCGCGGTCGGCGAACTTGAGCCCGGTGAACTCCTCGGCCTGCTTCGACGTCTGGATGCGGAACGCGGGCGACTCGGCCGTCATCGCGCCCAGGATGACCTCGGCGACCTCGTCGGCCGTCTGGGCGCCCTCGAACGAGTTCGTGACGTTCGCGATGTACTTCCGCAGCGACTCCGCGTAGGGGCCGGCGTCGGCGAACAGCCGCTCGTCGACGCCGATGTTGTTCACGAACTCCGTCGCGACCGCGCCCGGCTCGACGACGCACACCGTGACGCCCTGGGCCGCCGCGACCGGCGCGAGGGACTCCATCAAGCCCTCGACGGCGAACTTCGCCGCGCAGTAGGCCTCGTTGAACGGCTGGCCGACCGCGCCGCCGATGCTGGTCACCGTGATCACGCGGCCGCCGCTCGCGCGCAACGCCGGCAGCGCGGCCTTCGTCGTCTCGACGACTCCGAAGAAGTTGACCTCCATGGTCTCGCGCACCGCGGAGACCGGTTCCTGCTCGAGCGTGCCGATGTGGCCCGCGCCGGCGTTGTTGACCAGCACGTCGAGCCGGCCGTAATCGGCGAGGACGCCCTCGACCGCCGCGCGGACCGAAGCGGGATCGGTCACGTCCAGGGGGCGGATGTCCAGGTCGACGCCGGCTTCGCGCAGGCGGTCCGCGCGGGCGGGATCGCGCAGGGTGGCGACGGTCCGGAAGCCCGCGCGGGCGGCCCGGACGGCGGTGGCGAGGCCGATGCCGGTGGACGTGCCGGTGATCAGGGCGACGCGGTCGGTGCTCATCTGGGAACCTCGATGTGCTTCAGGTGGATGATGGTTAATGGAGTGAACTAAATGACTATAGGCATTGATGGTTCATGCAGTCAACTACTACGCTCGGACGATGAGCTCTGACCCGATCACCGACGACGTCGTGGCCCTGCTCGCGCGGATCGTCGACCGGTTCGTCGGCTCGTACGAGTCCGCGGCCGCCGCGCAGGGGCTGACGACCGTGCAGGCCAAGGTGCTCGCGGCGTTGAAGGAGCCGCTGCCGATGCACCGGATCGCCGAGCAGCTGAAGTCGGAGCGCTCGAACGTGACGGGGATCATCGACCGGCTCGAAGCGCGCGGCCTGGTCGAGCGGCGGCCCGGCGAGCGCGACCGGCGGGTCAAGAACATCGTGGCCACGCCCGCGGGAGCCCTGCTGGCGCGCGACTTCCGGCGCTCGCTGGGCTTCGCGGCCGAACCACTCGCGGCGCTGGGTCCGGACGACCGCGTGCGGCTGCGCGACCTGCTGCGGCGGATCGTCGACGTCGAAGCGTGACGGGTCCGGTCGCTGGGAAACCCCGGCTGGTGGATAGGTGAGCGCTGTTCCGGGTAGTAGCTTTCGGGTGGGTGAACTTAGGGTGCCCTCTATTGCACATATGCGCATCCGACTATATGTTTGGCCTCGACGGTGAAGATCGGAGGCGGAATGGGACACGGCCACGGACACGGGCACACGAGCGCGCCGGCGAGCGCCTCGGGCCGGTACGTGCGGAGCCTGGCCATCGCCCTCTGCGTCGGCGCCGGCTTCATGGTGCTGGAGTTCGTCGTCGGCTTCACGACCGGCTCGCTGGCCCTGATCTCCGACGCCGCGCACATGTTCACCGACGTCCTCGGGGTCGGCATGGCGCTGACCGCGATCGTCCTCGCGCGGCGCACCGGCCCCACGGTCAGCCGCACCTTCGGGCTCTACCGCGCGGAGGTCCTGGCCGCGCTGGCCAACGCGGTCCTGCTGTTCGGCGTCGCGGGGTACGTCCTGGTCGAGGCCGTCGGCCGGATCGGCGACCCGCCCGCGGTGCCCGGCCTGCCCGTGCTGTTGGCCGCGACGGCCGGCCTCGCCGCCAACATCGTCTCCTTCGCCGTCCTGCGGTCGGGGGCCAAGGAGAGTCTCAACGTCCGCGGCGCGTACCTCGAGGTGCTGGCCGACCTGATCGGCTCGGTCGGCGTGCTGGTCAGCGGCGCGCTGACGCTGCTGACGGGCTGGCGCTACGCCGACCCGATCATCGGCGTCGCGATCGGGCTGTTCGTGCTGCCGCGCACGTGGACGCTGGCCCGGCGAGCGCTGCGCATCCTCTTCCAGCACGCGCCCCAGGGCGTCGACGTCGGCGCGATCAACGCCGAGCTGGCCGCGCTGCCGGGCGTCGCGGACGTGCACGACCTGCACGTCTGGACGCTGACTTCGGGCATGGAGGTGGCTTCGGCGCACCTGACGCTGGCGCCGCCCGCGAAGCAGTCCGACGTGCTGACGGAGGCGCAGAACCTGCTGTCTTCGCGCTACGCGATCGAGCACGCGACGCTGCAGGTGGAGGCGCCGCAGTGCGCGCGCCGGTGCCAGGAGCTGTCCTGGTAGCTACGCCGGGAGCGGCTGGGCGCCCCGGCCCGAAAGCATCAGCTTGATCTGGTCCATCTCGGCGCCCTGCGAAGCCAGGATGCTGTTCACCAGCGCCTTCAACGCCGGCAACGTCGAGTGCGCCGCCGCGTACTGGGCCATCGACGTTCCGCCCTCGTGGTGGCGGAGCATCAGCTGCAGGAAGTAGACGTCGAACTCGCGGCCCGACAGTGAGCGCAGCTTCTTCAGGTCCGTGTCCGTCGCCATGCCCGGCATCAGCGCGCCGCCCGACGGGTTGACCGAGGACGTGCCCATCGACATGCCGTCGTGGCCCGTCATCGGTTCCGTCATCCACTTCATCGGCGCGCCGATCGCCTGCTCGGGCTGGTCCCACAGCATGAGCCAGCCCTTCATGCGGCCGACCTGCTCGAGCTGCGTGCGCTCGATGTCGAACGACAGCTGCTTGATCTCCGGGTCGGTCGTGCGGTCGCGGGCGATGCCCGCCATCGTCACCGCCTGGAGGTGGTGCGTCGACATGTCCTGGGCGAAGCCGACCTCGACCGAACCGGCGGCCGGGGTGGCCGCCGTTCCGGAGTCGTCGACGGTGCGGGTCAGGAACATTCCCGCCGTCGCACCGATCAGCAGGACCGCCAGCAGCGTCCCGCCGATGATCACCCAGCGCGACCACGTCGGCTGCTCGGTGACCTCTTCCGTGTCGAAGTCGGTGTCGAGGTCGGCTTCGGCCATCACTTGGTCGGGGTCGCCGAAGCCGGGGCGGACGACGCGGGCGCGGACGCCGGCGCGGAGGAAGCGGGCATGCCGCCCTCACCCTGCGCGGCCGTGCTGCCCTTGTAGTCCATCGGCTTGGCGTCCGGGCCCGGCTTCGACGCGTCGAACGGCGGCGGGTTGTCCGGGTCGAACTGGCCGGGGACGGCGTCGCAGGACGCGCCGACCTCGGGGTAGACGCCGTTCGGGTTGCTCCGCAGCGCGGCGATGAACTCGTCGATGCGCGCGTCGTTGGCGTCGTCCAGCTTCAGCTGGTGGCCCCACGACTGCAGCGAGATCGGCTTGTCCAGGCCCGGGTACGGCGACATCATCGTGAACGGCTTGTCCTTGGCGCGGACGCTCAGCAGGTTGAGCGCCTCGCCGGTGACCTGCTGCGGGTTGTAGGCGATCCAGACGGCGCCGTGCTCGAGCGCGTGCACCATGTTCTCGGTGCGGACGGCGGTCGGGTAGACGATGCCGGTGCAGGTGGCCCACGTCTGGTCGTGCGGGCCGCCGAACGGCGGGGTCTTGTCGTAGGCCACGCGCTCGGTCGGGAGGACGTGCACGCTGCCGGTGTAGGTCGCGGTCACGACGCCCGGGATGCGCTTCGACGGGTCCGGGTCCTGCGCGCTCGGCGCGAACGACGCGGCGGCGGCCTCGCGGTCGGCCTGCTCACGCTTCGGCGCGGACTTCACCATGTAGTAGGTGATCACGGCGCCGAGCAGGGCCACGATGGCCACGACGGCGATGATCGTGCCCCACGGCGTGCCCTTCTTGCTCACGACGGAACCGCGGGCCGCCTTCACGGCCGACCCCTTTTTCTTAGTTGTCCGGTTCGCCATGGCTCCCGCGTTCTCCCTCTGGTGGCTGCGGACGGATTCCCGCCCGGGCCAGTGTAGAGACCGTGCGTCTGATCACCGTTAACGCCTCACACACCCACCCGCCGTGACGTCGCCGAGACCGATGCGAGCGCCCCACCTGGGCACACCTAGAATTCGACGAGTGACTCCCGCCGCTCTCGCCGACCTGGTCCGCAGCTCCGCCGTGCAGGTACTGACTGCACGCGGCATCGACGACACCGTGCTGCCGGAGCAGGTGACCATCGAACGCCCGCGCAACCCCGAACACGGCGATTACGCGACGAACATCGCCCTCCAGGTGGCCAAGAAGGCCGGGCTGAAGCCGCGCGACTTCGCCGAGGCGCTGGCCGAGGCGGTCTCGGCGGACGACGGCGTCGCCTCGGCCGAGGTGGCGGGCCCCGGCTTCCTCAACTTCCGGCTCGCCGCGGCCGCGCAGGGCGACATCGTGCGCCAGGTGCTCGACGCCGGCGCCGCGTTCGGCCGCGGGGACGCGCTGGCCGGCACCAAGATCAACCTCGAGTTCGTCTCGGCGAACCCGACCGGCCCGATCCACCTCGGCGGCACCCGCTGGGCCGCGGTCGGCGACGCGCTCGGCCGCGTGCTGGCCGCGCAGGGCGGCGACGTCACGCGCGAGTACTACTTCAACGACGCCGGCGCCCAGATCGACCGGTTCGTCCGGTCCCTGATCGCCGCCGCGAAGGGCGAGCCGGCGCCGGAGGACGGCTACGCGGGCGGCTACATCAACGACATCGCCGCCAACGTCCTCAAGCAGGAGCCGAGCGCGCTGTCGCTGCCGGAGGAGCAGCGCCACGAGACGTTCCGCCGGATCGGCATCAACCTCATGTTCGGCGAGATCAAGCAGAGCCTGCACGAGTTCGGCACCGACTTCGACGTCTACTTCCACGAGAACTCGCTGCACGAGTCGGGCGCGGTCGACGCCGCCGTCCAGGAGCTCAAGGACTCCGGGAACCTCTACTTCGAAGACGGCGCCTGGTGGCTGAAGTCCAAGGAGTACGGCGACGACAAGGACCGCGTCGTCATCAAGCAGGACGGCAACCCGGCCTACATCGCCGGCGACCTGGCCTACTTCAAGGACAAGCGCAACCGCGGCTTCGACCTCTGCATCTACATGCTCGGCGCGGACCACCACGGCTACATCGCGCGCCTCAAGGCCGCGGCCGCCGCGTTCGGCGACGACCCGGCGACGGTCGAGGTGCTGATCGGCCAGATGGTCAACCTGGTCAGCGACGGCAAGCCGGTGCGGATGTCCAAGCGCGCGGGCACCGTGATCACCATGGAGGACCTCGTCGAGGCGGTCGGCGTCGACCCGGCCCGCTACGAGCTGATCCGCTACTCCGTGGACTCCACTTTGGACGTCGATCTGGACCTGCTGCGCAAGCACTCCAACGACAACCCCGTCTACTACGTCCAGTACGCGCACGCGCGGCTGGCGTCCCTGCAGCGCAACGCGGCCGATTTGGGACTCAAGTCCACTTCGGACGTCGACTTCGGACTGCTCACGCTGCCCGCCGAGGGCGACCTGATCCGCACCATCGGCGAGTTCCCGGAAACCGTGCGCCGCGCCGCCGAAATGCGGGAGCCGCACCGGATCGCGCGCTACCTCGAAGAACTCGCGGGCGCCTACCACAAGTTCTACACCGTGGGCCGCGTGCTGCCCATGGGCGACGAAGAGGCGACCCCTCTGACGCACGCCCGGCTCGCGCTCTGCGAAGCCGCCCGCCAGGTGCTGGCGAACGGCCTCGCGCTCCTCGGTGTCTCCGCTCCGGAACGGATGTAAGAAATGGCGCACCCCGCGGGCCCCAGGCACGCCGACGTCTACCCCCACGCCGACACCTCCGGGCTCCAGCCGTCGGGGGCCGAGGAACTCGACAAGCTCCCCGCGAAGGTGTGGCCCCGCAACACCTTCCGTGCCGGCGACGGCGTCGTCCGGATCGCCGGGGTCGACGTCCGCGAGCTCGCCGAGCAGCACGGCACGCCGCTGTTCGTCGTCGACGAAGCCGACTTCAAGTCCCGCTGCGCGGACTACGCCGAGGCCTTCGACGACCCGTCGCTCGTGCACTACGCGTCCAAGGCCTTCCTCTCCATCGAGATCGCCCGCTGGGTGGCCGAGCAGGGGCTGAGCCTCGACGTCTGCAGCGGCGGCGAGCTCGCCGTGGCGCAGCGCGCGAACTTCCCGGCGGAGCGGATCACCTTCCACGGCAACAACAAGTCGCCCGCGGAGCTCGAGGCCGCGGTCGTCGCCGGCGTGGGCACGATCGTGCTCGACTCGTACTTCGAGATCGCCCGGCTGGGCGACATCGCCGCGCGCCACGACGTCGTGCAGCCGGTGCTCATCCGGGTCACCGTCGGCGTCGAGGCGCACACCCACGAGTTCATCGCGACCGCCCACGAGGACCAGAAGTTCGGGTTCTCCCTGGCCAGCGGGGACGCCGCCGAGGCGGTCCGCCGGGTGCTCAACGCGCGGTCGCTCAAGCTCGTCGGCCTGCACAGCCACATCGGTTCGCAGATCTTCGACGCCGACGGCTTCGAGGTCGCCGCCCGCCGCGTCGTCGGGCTGCTCGCCGACCTGGCCAAGGAGCACGGCCCCGAGCTGCTCGACCAGCTGAGCCTGGTCGACCTCGGCGGTGGCTTCGGCATCGCCTACACCGAGAAGGACAACCCGCCGCCACCCGCGCAGATGATCACGCAGATCCGCGAGATCGTCCGCAAGGAGTGCGCGTACGCGGGCCTGCCGGTGCCGCGGATCGCCGGCGAGCCGGGCCGCGCCATCGCCGGTCCCGGCACGATCACGCTCTACGAGGTCGGCACCATCAAGGACGTCTCGCTCGGCGACGAGTCGGCGCGGCGGTACGTCAGCGTCGACGGCGGGATGAGCGACAACATCCGGACCGCGCTCTACGACGCCGTGTACGACGTCCGGCTGGTTTCCCGCTCCGCGGAAGACGCCGGCCGGCCCGTGCGGGCCGTACTGTCCCGGGTGGTGGGAAAACACTGTGAGTCCGGCGACATCGTCGTACGAGACTGCTGGCTGCCCGACACGCTGGCTCCCGGCGACCTGCTGGCGGTCGCGGCGACCGGTGCCTACTGCTACTCGATGGCGAGCACGTACAACCGGCAGCCCCGCCCGGCCGTGGTCGCCGTGCGCAACGGCGGCTCCCGGCTGCTGCTGCGGCGCGAGACGACCGACGACATGCTGCGCCTGGAGGTCTGAACACAGTGGCTGCCCCAGAGGAACGCCGGGCCGTGCGCGTTGCCCTGCTCGGCTGCGGGACCGTCGGCGGTCAAGTCGCCCGGCTGCTCACCGAGCAGGCCGACGAGCTCGCCGCGCGGGCGGGCACGCCGGTCGAGCTGGCCGGCATCGCCGTCCGCCGCCCGGACAAGCACCCCGAGCTGCCGCCGGAGCTGCTGACCGCCGACGCGGAGAAGCTGGTGACCAGCGACGACGTCGACGTCGTCGTCGAGCTGGTCGGCGGCATCGAGCCGGTGCGCGGCTGGCTGCTCGCCGCGCTGAAGGCCGGGAAGTCCGTCGTCACGGCGAACAAGGCCCTGCTGGCCGAGCACTCCGCCGACCTGTTCGAGGCGGCCGACGCCGCCGGCGCCGACCTCTACTTCGAGGCCGCCGTCGCCGGCGCCATCCCGCTGCTGCGCCCGCTGCGCGAATCCCTCGCGGGCGACCGGATCACGCGCGTGATGGGCATCGTCAACGGCACCACGAACTACATCCTGTCCGCGATGGACTCGACCGGCGCCGGCTACGCCGAGACGCTCGACGAAGCCAGCCGCCTCGGGTACGCCGAGGCGGACCCGACCGCCGACGTCGACGGCTACGACGCCGCGTCGAAGGCCGCGATCCTCGCGTCGCTGGCGTTCCACACCCGCGTGACCGCTTCGGACGTCCACCGCGAAGGCATCGCCGACGTCACCGCCGCCGATCTCGGCGCGGCCCGGATGCTCGGTCGCACGGTCAAGCTGCTGGCGATCTGCGAGCGCGTGACCGACGACGACGGCGTCGAGTCGGTCTCCGCCCGCGTGCACCCGGTGATGATCCCGCGCAGCCACCAGCTGGCCGGGGTCGGCGGCGCGTTCAACGCCGTCTACGTCGAGGCCGACGCCGCCGGCGAGCTGATGTTCTACGGCCAGGGTGCGGGTGGCGCGCCGACCGCGAGCGCGGTGCTCGGCGACCTCGTCGCGGTGGCCCGCAACCTCGTGGCCGGCGGCCGCGGCCCGCGCGAGTCCGCGCACGCGGCGCTGCCGGTGCGGCCGATGGGCCAGACGCCGACCCGGTACCACGTAAGCCTTTCCGTGGCCGACCGCGCCGGCGTGCTCGCCCAGGTGGCGCAGGCGTTCGCCGGGCACGGGGTGAGCATCGCGGCCGTGCGGCAGAGCGACGTCGGCGACCGCGCGAGCCTGGTCGTCGTGACCCACCAGGCACCGGACGCCGCGCTGCAGTCCACTGTGGACGAAATCGCGAAGCTCGACGTCGTCCACGAAGTTGTCAGCGTGATGCGGGTGGAAGGCGAAGACCAGTGATCAAGCACCCCTGGCCCGGTCTCATCGAGGCCTACCGCGACCGCGTTCCGGTTCCCGACGGCGCGCAGGTCGTCACGCTCGGCGAAGGCAACACGCCGCTGCTGCCCGCGCGGCACCTGTCCGAGCTGACCGGCTGCGAGGTGCACCTCAAGGTCGAGGGCGCCAACCCGACCGGCTCGTTCAAGGACCGCGGGATGACCGTGGCCATCACGCACGCGCTCGCCAGCGGGCTCAAGGCGGTGATCTGCGCGTCGACCGGCAACACGTCCGCCTCGGCCGCCGCCTACGCCGCGCGCGCCGGCCTCACCTGCGCGGTGCTGGTGCCCCAGGGCAAGATCGCGATGGGCAAGCTCGCCCAGGCCGTCCTGCACGGCGCGCGGATCCTGCAGGTCGACGGCAACTTCGACGACTGCCTCGAACTGGCCCGCAAGACCGCGGCCGACTACCCGGTCACGCTGGTCAACTCGGTCAACCCGGTGCGCATCGCCGGCCAGAAGACCGCCGCGTTCGAGATCTGCGACGTGCTCGGCACGGCGCCGGACATCCACTGCCTGCCGGTCGGCAACGCGGGCAACATCACCGCCTACTGGGCGGGGTATTCGGAGTACGCGGCCGACGGTGTGGTGAAGAACACGCCGCGGATGTTCGGCTTCCAGGCGGCCGGCGCGGCCCCGCTGGTGCACGGCGAGCCGGTGGCGGACCCGGAGACGGTCGCGACCGCGATCCGGATCGGCAGCCCGGCCTCGTGGACGGCCGCGGTGAAGGCCAAGGACGCGTCGAACGGCCTCTTCGAAGCCGTGACGGACGAAAAGATCCTCGAGGCGTACCGGCTGCTGGCGGGGCGCGAGGGCGTGTTCGTGGAGCCGGCGTCGGCCACCAGCGTGGCCGGCCTGCTGGCCACCGCCGCCGACGGCCGGCTGCCGAAGGGCTCCCGCGTGGTCTGCACGGTCACCGGGCACGGCCTGAAGGACCCGCAGACGGCGCTGGCGGGCAACGTCGAGGTCGAACCCCTCGCGGTGGACCCCTCGGCGGTCGCGGCGGCGCTGGACCTGCGGTGACCGGCGCGTTCACGGTCACGGTCCCGGCCTCGACCGCGAACCTCGGGCCGGGCTTCGACGCGTTCGGCATGGCACTGGGCCTCTACGACGTCGTCGAGGTGCAGGCCACCGACGCCGGCCTCAAGGTCGAGGTGGTCGACGCCGGCGCGGGCGGGGTCGAGGACGTCCCGACCGACGAGACCCACCTGGTCGTGCGCGCGATCCGCGAGACCTGCGCGCACCTCGGCGTCGAGCCGCCGGGCCTGCACCTGCGCTGCCACAACGCGATCCCGCACGCGCGCGGCCTCGGCTCGTCGGCCGCCGCGGTGGTGTCCGGCGTCGCCGCCGGGTACGCGCTCGCGGGCCGCGAGCTCGACGCCTTCGGCGCGTTGCAGCTGGCCGCCGGCTTCGAGGGCCACGCCGACAACGCCGCGGCGAGCCTGTTCGGCGGGTTCGTCCTGGCCTGGTGCGAAGCCGGCGAATTCCACGCCGAGCGCCTCGCGCCGCACGCATCGATCCGGCCGGTCGTGGCCGTCCCGGCCGTCCGCTCGGCCACCGCGACCACGCGCGGCCTGCTGCCGGCGACCGTCCCGCACGCCGACGCCGCGCACAACGCGGGCCGCGCCGCGCTCGCCGTGCACGCGTTGACGGCGAAGCCGGAGCTGCTGCTCGCGGCCACCGAAGACCGCCTGCACCAGCACTACCGCGCCCCGGCGTACCCGGCGAGCGGCGAGCTGGTGGCGACGCTGCGTGCACGCGGAGTGGCCGCCGCGGTGTCCGGCGCGGGTCCGACGGTGCTGGCGCTGACCACCACGGGAATACTGCCGCCGGGGGTCGACGTTGAGGGGTTCGACGTCTCCGAGCTGCCCGTGGATCTCACGGGTGTGCAGGTTGCGGCTCGGTGAAGGCCGGGTCACACGCCCGCCACGCGGGGGGTGGTTGTTGCACCCGGAACCGCCGCGGTCTACCCTCGGGGGCGTTCGATCACCGTGCGTTTCCGCACCCGATGCCGGTCCTCTGGGATCGCATCCTTCGTTGATCCGCCGAATCCGCACCGCCTGGCGAGCGGGGTAACGCGGATGAACGCAGGCGGGTTTCCGGTTTCGGCGGTGCCGAATTCCGTGTCCTCCGTTTGGAGGACGCAAACCCCTGTGGTGGAGGCGCTCCAGCTGTGTTCCGCACGGCCGAAGAGCTCATCTCGCGTATCGGGGGGCAGATACGCCGGTTCGCGATCAGAAGCGAGCGGCAGTCCGCTGATCCACCTGGAGGCGTGGATCGGTCAGGAAGGACATGTGTGAGCAACACCGATCTTTTGAGCGACGTGAGCGGCACGGCCGAGACGAACGGCACCGCCCCCGCTCCCAAGCGGACGGTCGGCGGGCTGACCGGTAAGACCGTCGCCGAACTGCGTTCGCTGGCTGGGGAGCTCGGCGTCGGCGAGACGACGGGCATGCGCAAGGGCGACTTGATCGCCGCGATCCGCGAGCGCCAGGGCAAGTCCCGCAAGCGCGCGACCGCCGAGACCCTGCCCCTCGAGGGCGTCGGCGAGCCGGTCAAGGCCTCGGCCCCGAAGGCCGAGCCCAAGGCCGAGGCGCCCGCCGCCCCGGTCGAGAGCAAGCCGGAGCCGAAGGCCGAGGCCGCCGCGTCCGCCCCGGCCGACGCCCCGCCGCAGGCCGAGCGCCCGCAGCAGGACAGGCAGGACGGCCAGGACGGCCAGCCCGAGGAGGGCGGCCGCAGCCGCCGTCGCCGCGGCTCGAACCGCGCCGCCGGCTCGCCCGACGGCGACCGCCAGCAGGGCGGCGACCGTCAGCAGGGTGACCGCCAGGGCGGCGGCGACCGCCAGCAGGGCGGCAACCGCGACCAGCAGCGCCAGGGCGGCGGCCGGGACGGCAACCGCCAGGACGGCAACCGCGGTGACCGCCAGCGCAACCAGCAGCAGGACGGCGGCAACCGCGGCGGCCAGGACAACCGCAACCAGCAGCCGGACGACGACGAGGAAGGCGGCCGTCGCGGCCGTCGCTTCCGCGACCGTCGCCGCCGGGGCAGCGGTGGCGGCCAGCGCGACGGCGGTTCGCCGGACACCGAGATCCGCGAGGACGACGTCCTGCTGCCCGTCGCGGGCATCCTGGACGTGCTCGACAACTACGCGTTCGTGCGGACTTCCGGCTACCTCGCCGGCCCGAACGACGTGTACGTCTCGCTGTCGCTGGTCCGCAAGTACGGCCTGCGCCGCGGTGACGCCATCACCGGCGTCGTGCGCCAGCCGCGCGAGGGCGAGCAGCAGCGGCAGAAGTTCAACCCGCTGGTGCGCGTCGACTCGATCAACGGCCTGGAGCCGGACGAGGCCAAGCGCCGTCCCGACTTCACCAAGCTGACCCCGCTGTACCCGAACGAGCGGCTGCGCCTGGAGACCGAGTCGCACAAGCTCACCACCCGCGTGATCGACCTGATCATGCCGGTCGGCAAGGGGCAGCGCGCCCTGATCGTGTCGCCGCCGAAGGCCGGTAAGACCACGATCATGCAGGACATCGCGAACGCGATCTCCACGAACAACCCCGAGTGCCACCTGATGGTCGTCCTGGTCGACGAGCGTCCGGAAGAGGTCACCGACATGCAGCGTTCGGTGAAGGGCGAGGTCATCGCCTCGACCTTCGACCGGCCGCCGTCCGACCACACGTCGGTCGCGGAGCTGTCGATCGAGCGGGCCAAGCGCCTGGTCGAGATGGGCCACGACGTCGTCGTGCTGCTCGACTCGATCACCCGGCTCGGCCGCGCGTACAACCTGGCGGCCCCGGCGTCCGGCCGGATCCTGTCCGGTGGTGTCGACTCGACCGCGCTGTACCCGCCGAAGCGGTTCCTCGGCGCGGCGCGCAACATCGAGAACGGCGGCTCGCTGACCATCTTCGCCACGGCGATGGTCGAGACCGGCTCGACGATGGACACGGTCATCTTCGAGGAGTTCAAGGGCACCGGCAACGCCGAGCTCAAGCTCGACCGGAAGATCGCCGAGCGCCGCGTGTTCCCGGCGGTCGACGTCAACCCGTCCGGTACCCGCAAGGACGAGCTGCTGCTCTCGCCGGACGAGCTCGCGGTCACGGTGAAGCTGAGCCGGGTGCTGCACGCGCTCGACTCGCAGCAGGCCATCGACCTGCTGATCTCGCGCCTGCGGAAGACGAAGACCAACGTCGAGTTCCTGATGCAGGTCTCGAAGACCGCCCTCGGCGGCGGCGAGGACGACTGAACGTGCTCCTCGGAGGCCTCCCCGCTTCGCCGCGGGGAGGCCTCCGGCACGTTCGGAATACCAGGTCAGCGGGGTGCGTTCCAGTGAGCGTCAGCCCGTCTGGCAGAATCACCCGCTGAAGTCCGGCGCCGGTTCACCCCGCGGAACGACTGGGGACCCGGAGCCAACGAGAGAGGACACCATGAAGAGCGGCATTCACCCCGAGTACGTGGTCACGAACGTGAACTGCGACTGCGGCAACAGCTTCACCACGCGCAGCACCAAGACCAGCGGCAACATCCACGTCGAGATCTGCTCGAACTGCCACCCGTTCTACACGGGCAAGCAGAAGATCATGGACACCGGTGGCCGGGTCGCGCGCTTCGAGGCTCGCTACGGCAAGCGCCAGAAGAAGGCCGACGCCAAGTAGCTTTTCCGACGACGCCCATCCGCCTGCGCGGGTGGGCGTCGTTTTTTGTCTTGTTCTTCCTGGGCTGAGAGGTGGCAGAGGTGGATTCGAGCTCGCTCAAGGGGCTGCTCGCCGAGCACGCGGAGCTGGAGACCCAGCTGGCGGACCCGGCGGTGCACGCCGACCAGGCGCGCGCCCGCAAGCTCGGCCGCCGCTACGCCGAGCTGACGCCGGTCGTCCGCGCGGTCCACGAACTCGACACCGCCCGTGACGACCTCTCGGCCGCCCGGGAGATGGCCGCGGAGGACGCGGAGTTCGCCGCGGAGGCCGAGGAGCTGGCCGCGAAGATCCCCGAGCTGGAGTCGAAGCTCACCGAGCTGCTGCTGCCACGCGACCCGTACGACGGCTCCGACGTCGTGATGGAGATCAAGTCCGGCGAGGGCGGCGAGGAGTCGGCCCTGTTCGCCGGTGACCTGCTGCGGATGTACCTGCGCTACGCCGAGCGCCACGGCTGGAAGGCCGAAGTCCTCGACTCGGTCGACTCCGACCTGGGCGGCTTCAAGGACGTCACGCTGTCGATCAAGACGAAGTCGGCGGTCGTCGACGGCGTCTGGTCGCGGCTGAAGTTCGAGGGCGGCGTGCACCGCGTCCAGCGCGTGCCGGCGACGGAGTCCCAGGGCCGGATCCACACGTCGGCGTCCGGGGTGCTCATCTACCCGGAGCCGGAGGAGGTCGAGGTCGAGATCGACCCGAACGACCTGCGCATCGACGTGTTCCGCTCGTCGGGCCCGGGCGGCCAGAGCGTCAACACGACCGACTCGGCGGTCCGGATCACGCACCTGCCGACGGGCATCGTGGTGTCGTGCCAGAACGAGAAGTCCCAGATCCAGAACCGCGCGCGGGCGCTGCAGGTGCTCCAGGCCCGGCTCCAGGCGATCGCCGAGGAAGAAGCGGCGGCGAAGGCGTCGGACGCGCGCAAGTCCCAGGTCCGCACGGTCGACCGGTCGGAGCGGATCCGGACGTACAACTTCCCGGAGAACCGCATCTCGGACCACCGGGTGAACTACAAGGCGTACAACCTGGACCAGGTCCTGGACGGCGACCTGGACGGCGTGCTGGACGCCCTGGCGACGGCGGACCGCGAAGAGCGGCTGGCCGCCTCCGCCGGCTGACGAGGCCGGGCCCGCCGCCTCAGCGGACGGCGGGCTTCTCCGGCTCGCGGAAGGCGTCGAAGATCTCGGTCGGCTGATCCACGTCCGGGACCTCTTCGGGTTCAGGGTCGGGCCGCGCCGGCTTCGGGAACAGGCTGAGGACCGCGAACACGAACGCCAGGAACGTCGGGAACAGCGTCAGCAGCTGGTGCTTCACGCCCTCGACGCCCTCGCCGAGCGCGGACAGCCCGAACTGCCCCACCGCGAACAGCAGCAGGAAGAACACCACGATCCCGTACTCGCGCCGGTGCCGGCGGAACGCGCGCACGCCCGCCCAGCCGATCAGCAGCCAGAACGGGACCAGCACGAACAGCCCCAGCGGCGCCGCGAGCTTCGACAGCCCGGAGAACACCGGCACCCGGTACTCCTGCGCCATCTTCGGCAGCCCGGACGACTCCGCGAAGCTTCCCAGCCGGGACGGGCGCGCCGTCAGCGTGTCGACCGCTCCCTGCTGGAGGATCTGCAGCGTGCGCTGCGGGTGGCCCGCGTAGTAGCTCAGCACGTTGCGGCGGCTGATCTTGTCGCGGAAGCCGTTGTAGTCCGCGTCCGTCCACGGGTGCGCCGCCCACCAGCCCGTGCCGATGAACTTCTTCGCGCTCGGCGGCAGGCCCAGTGCGGCCAGGTCGGCGTCCGTGTCGTGCTTGCCGTCGACGATGCTGTCGAACACCACGTGGTACATGTTCGCTTCGCGGTATTCGGCGTTGGCCGGATCGCCGTGGGACTGCACCGCCGCCGTTCCCGCGCCGACGACCACCAGCACGCCCAGCGGCAGCAGCCACCGCGACCAGCCGCGCTTGCCGAGCGGCTTCAGCAGCGCCAGCGCGAGCACGAACAGCGGGATCAGCAGCAGCGTCTGCGACTTCGCGTTGATGCCGATCAGCGCGCCCACCACGGTCAGCGCCGCGCCCCAGTACCGGGCCGCGCCCGTGCGGCTCATCAGCAGCAGGCCGCCGGCCATCAGCAGCATCCCGACGAACCCGGCGCCTTCGCTCAGCACCGACGCGAAGTAGCCGAAGAACGCCGAGTCGGCCATCACGAGCAGCAGGAGCACCGCCGCGATGACGCGGTTGCGGCGGCTCAGGTCGAGGGCGAGCACCGTCGCCGCGACGCCCACCGCGACCAGCACGCACGTGATCGCGCCCAGCACCAGCAGGTTGAGCTCCGCCGACGAGCCGAGCACCTTGCCGAGCTTGCTCGCGAACCAGTCGAGCCACGCCTGGCTCGAGATGTAGTCGCTCTTGCAGGCCGAACCCGGCCCGTAGCTGAAGTGCACGTAGAACTCGGAGCTCAGCTCCGGGTGCCGGCCGCCGAGGTCGCACAGCAGGCGCCAGCCGTCGCCGTTGTCGGCCATCCCGACCGGCCGCGGCACCAGGAACCGGACCAGCAGGACGCCCAGGGAAAGGACGAAGACGCCCAAGCCGAAGCGCAGTTCACGGAATCGCACTCCGAAGAGGGTACGAGATCACGCAGAGTCGGCGGGTGCTGCACCGGGAACGGGCGAAACGGGCCGGTGCCGGAACACCACGTAGTGGTAGAGCAGGTAGTTCCAGAAGAGGCCGACGACGATCGCCGCGCCCTTCGGAATCAGCAGGTTGATGCCCGGGAACAGGCGGCTGACCAGCGTGATGACGCCGAACTGCACCACCCAGAGCCCGAACGCCGTCACGCCGAAGAACAGCAGCGCCTGTTTCCGGATGTCGCCGTCCTTCGCGCGGAACGTGAAGTTCCGGTTCAGCGTGAACGACAGCAGCATCCCGGCCGTCGTCGAAATGAAGTTGGCGACGAACGTCGGCACGCCGAGCGTCGCCAGCAGCGCGTAGCCGAGTGCGTCGACGAGGGTGTTGCCGATGCCGACGATCCCGAAGCGCACCTGCGTGGCCGTGACGAGCCTCATCGGGCGGCGCTCCGGTCGCCGGCGCCGGTGCGCACTGTCGCCACTGTATACAACGGCCGGTTCTGGACCTGTGAATACGTGCGGCCGATGTAGCTGCCGAGCACGCCGAGCATGATGATCTGGATGCCGCCGAGGAAGAACATCGCGATGGTGATGAACGCCCAGCCGGGCACCGCGGTCTCCGGCGCGAACAGCTTCACCCCGACGACGTAGAGCACGCCGAGGAAGCTCAGCAGCGAGATCAGGTACCCCATCCGTGTGATCATCCGCAGCGGCGTCGTCGAGAAGCCGAGGATGCCGTCGGCGGCGAAGCGGAGCATCTTCGTCAGCGGGTAGCCGGTGACGCCTGCGTTGCGCTGGTCGCGGTCGAACAGCACCGCCGTCTGCCGGAACCCGACGTAGCTGACCAGGCCGCGCAGGAACCGGTCGCGTTCGCGGTACTTGCGCAGCTCGTCGACGACCTTGCGGTCGACCAGCCGGAAGTCGCCGGTGTTCTTCGGGATCTCGACCGCGGCCATCTTCTGCAGGAACCAGTAGAACGCGCTCGCGGTGAACCGCTTGAACGGCGAATCGCGGCGCGACCGGCGCTGCGCGTAGACGACCTCGTAGCCCTCTTCCCACTTCTCGAGCAGCTCGAGGGCCACCCGCGGCGGGTCCTGCAGGTCGCTGTCCATGATGATCGTGGCGTCGGCGTCCACCAGGTCGAGCCCGGCGGTGACGGCCATCTGGTGGCCGAAGTTGCGCGACAGCTCGACCACCGTGACGCGGGGGTCGCGCGCGCCCAGCTCGGTGAGCCGGTCCAGGGACGCGTCGCGGCTGCCGTCGTCGACGTAGATGAAGCTGAAGTCGTACCGCCCGGCCAGCGGCGCGGTCACTTCGTCGACCGTGCGGTGCAGCAGGTCGATGTTCGCTTCCTCGTTGTAGATGGGGAAGATGAACGCGACCCGGCGGCGCGTGGTCGGCTCGGTCGGCACTGGCGCTCCCGGGGGTCGGCGTCTCGGGCATCCTAAAGATCGGCGACGCCCTCGGCGAACACGGTCATCCGCTGTCCGTAGTCCTCGGCCGGGCCGAAGTGGACGGCCACCGCGTCCGCCCCGGCCAGGATATACGCCCGGAATCGCGCGACGGCGGCCCCGAGATCGTCCCCGTTCCATTCCATTCTGGCGGTCAGCCGTGTTTCGCGGCCGTTTGTCATGCCCGTGAGCTTTTCGGCGCGCTCGCCGAATTCGGCGGGGGACAGCCCGGCGCTCATCCAGCCCGAGCCGATCCGCGCGACCCGGCGCAGCGCGACGGCCGAGTTGCCGCCGACGGTGATCGGCACCGGCCCGGCCGGCCGCGGCTCGAAGTACCCGCCGCCGGGTCCGCGGCCGGTGCGGAACAGCTCGGCGAGCAGGTCGAGGGTCGTGTCGGTCCGCTTGCCGCGGGCGCCGAAGTCCGCGCCGACCTCGGCGAACTCGGGCTCGTTCCAGCCGGTGCCGATCCCGAGGTCGAACCGGTGCCCGGACAGCCGGTCGAGCGTCGCGACCTGCTTGGCCAGGGCGAACGGCTCCCGCAGCGGCACAATCAGCACCGACGTCCCGAGCCGGATGTGGTCCGTGCGGGCGGCGACGTGCGCGAGGGTGACGAGCGGCTCGTAGACGCCGCCGAACACCTCGCCGTACGCGCCGGGCGGGATGAGGTGGTCGGGCAGCCAGGCGGCGTGGTAGCCGAGGTCCTCGGCCAGGCGGGCCAGCTCGGCGGGGCGTGCGGGGTCGAGGTCCGGCTGCTCGTTGGGCAGGACGACCTCGAGGAAATGTCCGGTCATGCCGGCGACGTTAGGTCTTCACATCGGTGTGAAGGTCAAGCTTCAGGGGGTTACGTGCGGATCGGAGAGCTCGCGTCGCGCACCGGCGTCAGCACGCGACTGCTGCGCTACTACGAGGAGCAGGGCCTGCTGACGCCCTCGCGCGACGGCAACGGGTACCGGACCTACGACGAGGACGCCGTCGTCCGCGTGCGGCAGATCCGCCGGCTGCTGGCGGCGGGGCTGAACACCGGGGTCATCGCCTCGGCGCTGCAGTGCGCGCGGGGCGAGGAGGCACACCTGGACCTGTGCCCGGAACTGGCCGGACTGCTGCACCGCGAGCTGACTGCGATGGACGACCGGATCGGCGCGCTGCAGCGGCGGCGGACGACGCTGGCGGGGTACCTGACCGGAGACGGGGCCTCGATACGCTGAGGGGCGCGGGACCGGCGCGTGTCCTGACGGGGGAGTTCCGCCTGGTGTGCCAGGCTTGACGAGGTGAAGGACGACGAGTGAATCGGCAGCCGCTGCGCCTGGCCATCATCGAGGCCACCCGGATTCTCGAACGGGCGGGCGTCGAGTCCCCGCGGTTCGACGCCGAGGTGATCGCGGCGCACGTGCTGGGTGTCGACCGCGGGCGGCTGCCGATGGTGCCGCTGGTCGATCCGCCGGTCATCGAGGCCATCGGCCAGCTCGTCCAGCAGCGCGCGAAGCGGATCCCGCTGCAGTACCTGACGGGCTGGGCGGCGCTGGGGGAGATCACGGTCGCGGTCGGCGCGGGGGTGTTCGTGCCGCGCCCGGAGACGGAACTGCTGCTCGAGTGGGGCGTGAAGTTCCTGCAGGGGCGCGAGTTCCCGGTGGTGGTGGACCTGTGCACGGGCTCGGGCGCGCTGGCGCTGGCGGTGGCGCACGCCCGGCCGGACGCGGTGGTGTACGCGGTGGACGTCGACCCGCAGGCGCTGGCGTGGGCGCGGCACAACGCGGACGTCCACGCGGACGCGGGCAACACCCCGATCCGGCTGTATTCGGGTGACATCGGCGACCCGACGATGTTCGCCGAGCTGGACGGCCTGGTCGACCTGGTGCTGTGCAACCCGCCGTACGTCCCGGAAGGCACACCGGTGCCGCCGGAGGTCGCGGAGCACGACCCGCCGCGCGCGGTGTTCGCGGAGGAGAGCGGGCTGGCGGTGATCCGCCACGCGATCGCGGCGGGCGCCAGGCTGCTGCGGCCCGGCGGCGGGCTGGCGATCGAGCACGACGACACGCACGGATCGGCGGTCCCGGCGTTGGTCCGGGCCCGGCGGGTGCTGACGGGGGTCGAGGACCACGCGGACCTGACGGGCCGGGCCCGGTTCGTCACGGCCCGCCGGCTGGGCTGAGCGGCCGCCCGCGGGGGCGCCCCCCGTCTTCCACGCTACCGGGGAGCACCGACAGTTTCGGGCGCTCTTGCGCGAGGGCGGCCGGAGTTGTCCACAACACGGGTTGAGCACGCCGGGCGGCCTTCGATGTCTTGAATGACTCATTCAGGTCGTCGGAGGACCTGAATGAGTCATTCAAGACGTGCGCGGAGCCGCGGCGGGGGGCCAAGCCCGCTCGGCGTGGACCCATCGGTGACCGTGCTCCCGGGGCCGGCTCCGGTCGGGCTCGTCGGAGGGGCCGTCCGGACCGGCGCGGGCCCTTCGACGGAAAGCCGGAAACGACCGCGATCGCGACGGCTTGTCCACATCTCGGCCGGGCTGTGGACCGCGGGGCCGTCGGAGGGGCCCACGCCGGGCGGGCCCCTCCGAGCCGATCGCTAGAAGCCGAACGCCGTGCAGCTCGCCGTCGCCGTCTTGGACGGGTCGCTCACCGAGGTCGCCATCAGCTTCACCCTGGCCGCCAGGTCTCCGCCGGACGACCGCTTCGCGTACGCCGGCACCTTCACGTGCCCGCCGAACTTCGCCGTCGCCAGCTCGTTCGGCAAGCGGACCTCCCAGCCGCGCGCGTCCGTCGACGCGCTCAGCCGGTACGTGTCCGTGTCGTACGGTGCCTGCGCGCCGCGCGCCGAGCCCGTGTTGAGCAGGCCGAAGTCGCACGTCGCCAGGCCGCCGCGGGCGAACGCCGGCAGTGCCGGGGTGACCGCCGCCCCTCGGGCCTGGCTGCCCGAGCCGTCCAGGGACGCCACCGTCACCGTGTACGACAACACGCCGTGGCGGTCGCGGGCCAGGTCCGTGATCAGGAACCGCAGGCGGTTCGCCGCGTCCGTGTACTCGTACGGGCTCGCCGCCTCCGTGCCCGCCTTGAACAGCGCGTCGTTGAGCTGGCGGTAGTCACCGATGGTGATCTTGACCGGCGTGCCGTCGGCCTTCGTGTAGTCCGTGATGCCGATGTCCTGCGGGTTCGCGTCGATCACCCACTCGAACGGCGCGTTGTCCTTGTTCTTCGTCTTCGCGATCAGCACCCCGGAGTCCGGGGCGAAGGAGTCGGCACCCATCCGGTCGACGACCTCGACCGTGTAGTTGTCGTAGCCGCCGCCGTCGCAGAACGGGTCCGTCGCCTTGTCGCACTTCGGGCTCTTGTCGCCGCCGGTCAGCTTGATGTTCAGCCCGGTGAACGCGCCGGGCTGCGCCTCCGCCTCCCGGGCGGTGACACGGGCCGACACCGGGCCGGAGGCGGCCAGCTGGTTCCGGTCGAGCTGCAGGACGTCGGCGGGGTCGACGATGCCGAGCTTCATCTTGTTGCGCAGCATGTGCTGGGCACCCATCGAGCTGCCCTGCGTCGCCGGGATCTGCCAGCGGGTGTGCGGGCCGCCCGGGCCGTTGAACGTGCCGCGCGACAGCATTTCCCAGGCCCCGGAGTAGTCGCGCCACGGCGGGATGCCGAACGGGTTGTTGTAGTTGTCGCCGATGCCCAGGATGTGGCTGAACTCGTGGGCGTAGGTCGACTGGCCCGAGCTCTCGGCCTGCACCGAGCTGCCGTTCTGGGCGTTGGGCCAGATGCTGGCGGCCGACGCCCACGACGTCCACGGCACGTACCGCGTCGCCGCGTAGTTGGGCAGGTCGTGGTTCGGCGGGCCGAACGCGTCCGGCACGTTCTCCTTGGCGCCGAACTTCATCTCGCCGAACTCCTGCCAGGTCGAGCTCTCGTCCTGGCCGGCGGAGAGGTAGAAGACGAAGTCGAACTGGCTCGCGGTGTCGCCGACGTCGGCGCGCCATGCGTCACCGGCGTCCTTGCGGATGTCGCGGCTGCAGTTCGCGCCGGGCGGGCACGCGCTCGGCTGGAACTCCATGCCGTACTCGTAGGACTTCCCGGGCATCCGGTACGGCCCGAACGCGGTCAGCTGCACGCCGAAGCGGCCGCCGGAGTCCTCCATCCAGTACTCGTTGATCGTGTGCCCGTTGTTGAGCGCTTCGGGCTTGTTGAGGAAGTCCTGGTAGTACTGCGCGACGCCGGCCCGCGGGATGTTCGCGGCGGCGGGGCCGGGGTTGCCGAAGATCGTCGAGTTCGCCGGCTTCGTGACGACGAAGTCCTGGTCCGGGTAGTCGGCGAGGACGACGGCGCCCTTGAACGTGCGCTGGGTCGGCTTCAGGGACGGATCGGCCCAGTTCGTGCCGGGCACCTTGCGGTAGTCGGACCAGGTCATGTGGTCCTGGTTCTCCCAGTGCGCGGCGTCGATCGGGGCGGGCCAGCCACGGGTGAGCGGCTCGGCGGCGGCGGTGCCGGCGCCGAGCCCGGTGAGGACGGTGACCGCGGCGAGCAGGGCGAGCGCTTTCGGGGTTCTGGGGCGCATCTGCGGCTCCTTCACTGGGAACCCACGGGGGTGGTGGTTCCCGAAGATCGACCGTATTGAGCCCCGCTGTCGTGGTTCTGCCTCGCGGCGAGGTTTACCCGCTTGCCCCACGACGAAAGTCTGGCCGGTGGTCAGCCCGGCGCGCAGCCGGGGCCTGCCGCGCGCCGGCGAGCGGCCCAGCCGGGACGACGTGTGAATGACTCATTCACCTCCTCCGATGACGGGGTCCCGGCAAAGTCGGGTGGGGCGATGCTCCGCCGGCACCACCGCCCGCGGAACGCCGGGCCGAAGAGGCGCTTCGGCGGGACGCCGAGCTTCGGTGGTCGTGAACGACTCGTTCATCGCATCCGGCGAGGTGAACGACTCGTTCATGCCATCCGCCGCCTGAACGACTGCCCAGCGCCTCGCCTCGCCACGAAGGCCGACGCCAAAGGCGAGAGGCCCCCGAGAACAGGCACCGACGAGGACCCAGACTCCCCCGCACCCCGATCCGAAGCCAGAACACGGCCGGCAGCGCCGGGTCAAGGCATCTTTCCCGCCTTGACGCGGTGTTGCCGGGCGTAGTCACCATGACAGCTTCGGGGTGCCGGAAGGGCTTTGACAGGACAGCTGCCCCCGCCCCACCTCACGCGACCCGAATGCACGTCCCCAAGCCCCACCCCAAACGCCATGACCCATTCCAGTCACCTGACGCCAGGGCTCCAGCAAAGTCGGCCGGGGCGATGCTCCGTCCAGCACCACCGCCCGCGAAACGCCAGGCAGAAGAGCCGCTTCGACAGAATGCCGAGCTTCGACGGTCATCAACGACTCATTCATCGCATCCGGCGAGATGAACGACCCGTTCATGACGTCACCGGCCGCCGGACCGGCCGCGCCGATCCGACTTTGCCGGAACCCTGTCGCCTGGTGACGTGAATGACTCATTCACGTCGTTGGGCCGGGCGTTGTGGACAACTCCGGCCACGCGGCCCGGGAGCGCCGGAAACTGTCGGTGCTCGCCGGTAGCGTGGAAGACGAGGGGCGCCCCCAAGGCGGCCGGGCCGGGCGGGGCCGCCGGGTGTGACGCGGCGAACGCCCCCTCCGGCCGCCGGACTACTCTTGGCCACCATGAGCGTGGTCTACGACTGCAGCAAGCGGGAGTCCCGGGCCGACGGACTGGCGGCGGCCGCGGGCGCGGTGCGGTCGAGCAGGCTGGTCGTCCTGCCGACCGACACGGTCTACGGCATCGGTGCCGACGCCTTCGACGCGGGCGCCGTGCAAGCCCTGCTGCGCGCGAAGAACCGCGGCCCGGACATGCCGGTCGGCGTGCTCGTCGGGTCCTGGTCCACTGTGGACGGCCTGGTGCTCGGCGTGCCCCCGCAGGCGCGTGCGCTCATCGAAGCCTTCTGGCCGGGCGATCTGTCCATCGTGCTCCCGCACGCGCCGAGTCTGCAGTGGAACCTCGGCGACGCCCGCGGCACCGTCATGCTGCGGATGCCGCTGCACCCGGTGGCCCTGGAACTGCTGCGCGACGTCGGCCCGATGGCCGTCTCGAGCGCGAACGTCTCCGGCCGGCCGCCGGCCAGCACCGCGCAGGAAGCGCAGGAACAGCTCGGCGACTCGGTCGCGGTGTACCTCGACGGCGGGTCGAGCGGCGAGCCCGTCGCGTCCAGCATCGTGGACCTCACCGGCACCGAACCGGTGGTGCTGCGCGAGGGGGCCGTGCGCAAGGACGCCATCGCGGAGGTGCTCGGTGTACCCGCGGAATCGTTGGCCTGAAGCCGGATCGAGCGGGAATCCGCGGCACGATAGCGTGTCGCGGGTGACCCCGACCCCGCGAGCGTGACGCACCCGTGCCGCCCACATCCGGTCTCCTCCCCATCCGGGAATACATCCTCGTCGCGCTGACCGCGACGGCCGTGACCTACCTGCTCACCGGCGTCGTGCGCCGGATCGCGATCCGCGTCGGCGCGATCGCCAACCCCCGGGCCCGCGACGTCCACGTGGCACCGATCCCGCGGATGGGCGGGATCGGCATCTTCCTCGGCGTCGCCGGCGCGATGGGCCTGGCCCACCAGCTGCCCGCGCTGTCGCACGGCTTCGACGCGTCGTTCGACTCGGTCGGCGTGCTGCTCGCCGCCGGGGTCATCTCGCTCATCGGCGCGCTCGACGACCGGTTCGAGCTGGACGCCTGGACGAAGCTGGCCGGCCAGGTCATGTGCGCCGGGATCCTGGTCATCTTCGGCGTGCAGTGGGTGTCGTTCTGGGTGCCGTGGGGCGGCCAGGGCGATTCGTTCGGCTCGGTGCTGGTGCTCGACAAGAACCAGGGCGCGCTGCTCACCGTCGTGATGGTCGTCGTGATGGTCAACGCGATGAACTTCGTCGACGGCCTCGACGGGCTGGCCGGCGGCCTCGGGTTCATCGCCGCCACGGCGACGTGCGCGTTCTCCCTCGGCCTGCTCGACAGCTCCGGCGGCGACGTCGGCACGTACCCGCCGGCGCTGATCGCGGCCACGCTCGCCGGCGCGTGCCTGGGGTTCCTCCCGTACAACTTCCAGCCCGCCAAGATATTCATGGGCGACTCCGGGTCGATGATGATCGGCCTGATGCTCGCGGCCGCGACGACCTCGGCGTCCGGGCGCGTGCCGTACCCGCAGTTCAGCGGCAAGGACGCGATCGCGCTGCTCTCGCCGCTGGTGGTCGTCGCCGCAGTGCTGTTCGTGCCGCTGCTGGACCTGATCATGGCGGTCGTCCGCCGCACGCGCCGCGGCGAAAGCCCGTTCGCGGCCGACAAGATGCACCTGCACCACCGCCTGCTGGAGATCGGCCACTCCCAGCGCCGCGCGGTGCTGCTCATCTACTTGTGGGCGGGCATCCTGGCGTTCGGCGCGGTCTCGGTGACGCTGTTCGACGACGCCGCGGCGCTCTGGATCATCGGGGCCGGGCTCGTGTTCGCGGTGGTGGTCTCGATCGTCCCGCGGCTGCGCTCGCGCAACCAGCCCGGAACCTGACCGGCCGGGTTCTCTACACTCGGTGGCTGAACCGAGCAGGGAGCCAGCCGTGAGCGAGACCGAAACCGAAGCGCAGGAGAACCCGCACGCCAAGGTGGTGCTGCAGGCCGCCCGCGCGATGACGAAGGCTTCGCTGCTCGTCACCCCGCCCGCGGTGCTGGTCTGCATCGTGCTCTTCAGCATCCTCAACGGGATGCCCGGCTTCCTCGGCTCTCTCGTCGGCGCGGTCCTCGCGATGCTCGCGTCGCTGTCGACGCTGGGCCTGATGCGCTTCAGCGCCGGCCAGGACCCGATGTTCGTCATGGTCATCGCGCTCGGCGGGTACGTCGTGAAGGTCGTCCTGCTGTTCGGCGCCCTGACGCTGCTGAAGGGCGTCACCGCGCTGCACCCGATGTCGCTCGGCATCACCATGATCGTCGCCATCCTGGTGGCCGCGGCGGCCGAGTTCGCCGCCTTCCGCAAGACCAAGATCCCGACGATCATCCCCTCTTGACGTCCGTCCGGTTCGTCCGGAACCTTCGTAACGGAGAGTGAACCGGCCTGCGGCCGCCCGAGTGTGACCGGCGCCACAAAAGTGCGCTTTCGTGCGGGCCGGAAAACCGGCCCGGGACCTGTCGCCTGCACCGTTGCGAACCCGGTCCCGCCCGGTCCCGGACCTCGGTCCCGGATCGACCCGGGACTTAGGTCCTGGGCTGATCGGTGGGTATGGAGTACGCGTGTACGGCACTGATTGACCTGCTGGTATGGTCCGCGTCAAGGGTGGCGGCCTCGACCGCGCACTCCCCAAGACGAACCGCGATCAGCAGTGTGGCGACCGTGTAGTTCCGCCTCTTCCGCCGCTGGTCCGAAGTAGACAGCAGGGCAGTGTTCACGCGAGACAACCCCGTGTGCAGAACGTGAAGGTGTGTTCTGCGGACCGTGGGGTAGCCGCCTCCGACGTCCCGATACGTATCGGGTACGTTAAGTCCAGATCGTGACGATTCCCCCGGCGGAGTGAACGCCGGCCGGGAGAACCGGAAGGAGCCCAGTGGGCGCGCTGGTTTTGGCCGAGGGTGCGGTATTCGCGCCGCCCGGCGCCGAAAGCTTCGAGTTGCCGCCGTTGTTCGGCTCGGTCACCAAGCCGATGCTGCTCGTAGTGCTTTCGGTGGTCATCATCGCGACGTACTTCCTGCTGGCGACCCGCAAGCTTCAGGTCGTCCCGAGCAAGGGGCAGTTCGTGGCGGAGTCGATCTACGACTTCAGCCGCAACAACATCGCGCGCGAGCAGATCGGCTCGAAGGACTTCAAGCCGTTCGTACCCCTCGTTTTCGCGTTGTTCACCTTCGTGCTGGTGAACAACCTCTACGGGATCATTCCCGTCCTGCAGTTCCCGACCATGGCGCGCTTCGGTTTCCCGGTCGCCCTGTCGGTCCTCGTCGTGTACCCGGTCTACCACTTCGTCGGGTTCAAGCGGCACGGTTTCGCCGGCTACTTCAAGAAGGAACTCGCCCCGCCGGGCGTTCCCAAGGCGGTGCTGCCGCTCTTCTCGCTGATCGAGTTCGCGGAGAAGTTCTTCCTCAACCCGCTGACGCTCGCCATCCGTGTTTTCGCCGCCATGTTCGCGGGTCACCTGATCCTGGCGGTGTTCACCCTCGGCGGCACCTTCCTGCTGACCGAGACGTCGAGCTGGGCCCTGAAGCCGGTCTCGCTGGTGGCGTGGATCTTCGCCATCGGGATGACGTTCCTCGAGGCCTTCATCCAGGTGCTGCAGGCCTACATCTTCGCCCTGCTGTCGGCTGGGTACATCGGCGCCGCGCTGGCGTCGGAGCACTGAGAACACAAGCCCCCGATCCACGCGAGCGCGTGGACCGAAGTGAAGGGAAATGCACGTGAGCAACATCGTTCTGGCCCAGGCCGCCGAGCAGGCCGCCAACATCAACCCCGGCCTCGCCGCGATCGGCTACGGCCTGGGCGCGATCGGCCCGGGCATCGGTGTGGGTCTGATCTTCGCCGCCGTCATCAACGGCACCGCGCGTCAGCCGGAGGCGCAGGGCAAGCTGCAGGGCATCGGCTTCTCGACCTTCGTTCTGACCGAGGTGCTCGCCCTGATCGGCATCGTCATCTACTTCATCGCCTCCGCCGCCTGAGTCCTCGGCTCATCGCTTTAAGGAGACGCCGTGCTGAACAGTGCCTTGGTCCTCGCCGCAGAGGGCGAAACGCACAACCCGATCATCCCCGACATCTCGGAGCTGATCCTCGGCATCGTCGCCTTCCTCATCCTGCTGTTCATCCTCAAGAAGTACGTCGTCCCTCGCTTCGAGGCCGCGTACGAAGAGCGTGCGCAGAAGATCGAGGGTGGCATCGAGAAGGCCGAGAAGGCCCAGGCCGAGGCCGAAGAGGCGCTGGCCAAGTACAAGGCCCAGCTGCAGGAAGCCCGCAGCGAAGCCGCGAAGATCCGTGACGACGCGCGGCTCGAAGCCGAGCAGATCAAGGCGGAGCTGCGGGCCGAGGCCGAGGCCGAGTCCCAGCGCATCGTCGCCCAGGGGCAGGCCCAGCTGCAGGCCCAGAAGGCGCAGATCATCGCCGAGCTGCGGGCCGACATGGGCCGCAACGCCGTGGAGCTGGCCAGCCGCATCGTCGGTGAGTCGCTCGAAGACGAGGCGCGCCGTCGTGGCACCGTCGACCGGTTCCTCGCGGAGCTGGAGACCGCCGGTGCCGCTGGTGGAGCGGGGAAGTAGCCAGAAATGACGCTGCATGCTGCGAGCCGTGAAGCGCTCGGCCTCGCCGAGGAACGCCTCGGCGAGGTTCTGGCCGACGCGGGAGCCGACGCCGCCACGGTCGGCGACGAGCTGCTCTCGGTCGTCGACCTGCTGGACCGGGAGATCGGCCTGCGCCGGGCGGTGAGCGACGCGTCGACGACGCCGGAGGCGCGCACCGAGCTGGTGCGCCGGCTGTTCGACGGCAAGCTGTCCGAACCGGCCCTGAAGGTGCTCGACGCCGTGGCCGGCAGCCGCTGGTCCAGCCCCCGCGAGCTGACCGACGGGCTCGAGGAGCTCGGCCGCTCGGCGCTGCTCACCGCGGCCGAGAAGACCGGGAACGTCGACACCGTCGAGTCCCAGCTGTTCCAGGTCGCGCGGATCGTGGCCGGCGCCCCGGAACTGGAGGCCGCGCTCTCCGACCTGGCCGGTCCCGCCGACGCCAAGCGCACCCTGGTGCGCGGGCTGTTCGCCGACAAGGTGGACGTGGTCACCGAGACCCTCGTCGAGCAGGTGGTGCGCCGGGCCAAGGGCCGCGGCGTCGGCATCGGGCTCGACAAGCTGGTCAAGCTGGCCGCGGAACGCCGTCAGCGCTCGGTCGCCTACGTGACCAGCGCGAACGCCCTGTCCGACGAGCAGACCGCCCAGCTGGGCGCGAAGCTCGACGCCCTCTACGGGCGGCCGATCGCGCTGCACGTCGAGGTCGACCCCCGGCTCGGCGGCGGGCTCGTCGTCCGCGTCGGCGACGAGGTCATCGACGGGAGCGCGGCGGGTCAGCTGGCGGCGCTGCGCAGGCGGCTGGCCCGGGCATAGCGCCGGGTCACACAAGACTTTGCATACTGGCAAGAACGAAGCGAGAGCGGGAAAGACATGGCCGAGCTGACGATCTCCTCGGATGAGATCCGTAGCGCGATCGAGAACTACGTCTCGAGTTACGCCCCGGACGTGAGCCGGGAAGAAGTTGGCATCGTGGTGGACGCCGGTGACGGCATCGCCCACGTCGAGGGCCTGCCCTCGGCCATGGCCAACGAGCTGCTCGAGTTCCCCGGCGGCATCCTGGGCGTCGCCCTGAACCTGGACGCGCGCTCCATCGGTGCCGCGATCCTCGGTGACTTCGAGACCATCGAAGAAGGCCAGCAGGTCAAGCGCACCGGCCAGGTCCTGTCGGTGCCGGTCGGCGACGGCTACCTCGGCCGCGTCGTCAACCCGCTGGGCCAGGCGATCGACGGCCTCGGCGACATCGAGACCACCGAGCGCCGCGCGCTGGAGCTCAAGGCCGCTTCGGTGGTCGAGCGCCAGCCGGTGTCGGAGCCGCTGCAGACCGGCATCACCGCCATCGACGCGATGACCCCGATCGGCCGCGGCCAGCGCCAGCTGATCATCGGTGACCGCAAGACGGGCAAGACCGCCGTCGCCGTGGACACGATCATCAACCAGAAGGCCAACTGGGAGACCGGCGACCCGAAGAAGCAGGTTCGCTGCATCTACGTCGCGGTCGGCCAGAAGGGCTCCACGATCGCCGCCGTGAAGAAGTCCCTCGAGGACGCCGGCGCGCTGGAGTACACCACCATCGTCGCGGCCCCCGCGTCCGACTCGGCCGGCTTCAAGTGGATCGCGCCGTACACCGGCTCGGCCATCGGCCAGCACTGGATGTACGAGGGCAAGCACGTCCTCATCGTGTTCGACGACCTGACCAAGCAGGCCGACGCCTACCGCGCGATCTCGCTGCTGCTGCGCCGCCCGCCGGGCCGTGAGGCCTTCCCTGGCGACGTCTTCTACTTGCACTCCCGCCTGCTGGAGCGTTGCGCGAAGCTGTCGGACGAGCTGGGTGCCGGCTCGCTGACCGGGCTGCCGATCATCGAGACGAAGGCCAACGACGTGTCGGCCTACATCCCGACGAACGTCATCTCGATCACCGACGGCCAGTGCTTCTTCCAGTCGGACCTGTTCAACGCCGGCCAGCGCCCGGCCATCGACGTGGGTATCTCGGTCTCCCGCGTGGGTGGTGCCGCGCAGGTCAAGGCGATGAAGGACGTCGCGGGCTCGCTCCGGATCGACCTGTCCCAGTACCGCGAGCTGGAGGCCTTCGCGGCCTTCGCCTCCGACCTCGACGACGCCTCCAAGGCGCAGCTCGAGCGCGGTGCCCGGCTGTACGAGGTGCTCAAGCAGCCGCAGTACTCGCCGATCCCGGTCGAGGAGCAGGTCCTCACGGTGTACCTGGGCACGAACGGCCACTACGACTCGGTCCCGGTCGAGGACGTCCGCCGCTTCAACCACGAGTTCATCGACTCGGCCCGCCGCAAGCACGCCGACCTCATCAAGGGCATCCGCGAGTCGGGCAAGTTCCCGCAGGAGACCCGCGAGGCCGTCGTCGAAGCGGTGAACGAGTTCAAGAAGGAGTTCACCACCTCCGAGGGCAAGCCCCTGGTCGAGGCGGACGCCGACGCGATGGACGCCGACAAGGTCGGGCACGAGACCGTCAAGGTCAACAAGCCCGCCCCGAAGAAGTGAGCTGATAGCTCATGGCCGCACAACTCCGGGAACTCCGGTCGCGCATCAAGGCGACCAAGTCGATCGGCAAGATCACCAAGGCGATGGAGCTCATCGCCACCGCGCGCATCACCAAGGCGCGGGCGAAGGTCGCCGCTTCCCGGCCGTACGCGGACGAGATCACCAAGGTGCTCTCGGCGCTGGCCGGTGCGGCGGCCAACCTCGACCACCCCATGCTGGTCGAGCGCCCGAACCCGACGCGGGCCGCCGTCCTGGTCGTGACCAGTGACAAGGGCCAGTGCGGTGGCTACAACTCCAACGTGCTGCGCGCGACCGAAGAGCTGCTCGCCCTCCTGCGTTCGGAGGGCAAGGAGCCCGAGGTCTACGTCACCGGCAACAAGGGCCTGAACTACTACCGGTTCCGCGACCGCGAGGTCGTGAACAGCTGGACGGGCTTCTCCGACCAGCCCGCCTACGCCAACGCGGTCGCCGCCGGCGAGGCGCTGGTCGAGTCGTTCATGCTCGGTGCCGACGACGCGCACGGCAATGCCGACGGCATCACGGGTGTCGACGAGATCCACATCGTCTACACCGAGTTCGTGTCGATGCTGACCCAGCGGCCGGTCGCCAAGCGCGTCGCGCCGCTCGAGGTCGAGTACACCGACGGCGAGGAGGAGCAGCAGCCGAAGCAGGGCGAGCTGCTCCCCAGCTACGAGTTCGAGCCGAGTGCCGACACGCTGCTGGACGCCCTGCTGCCGAAGTACATCAACACGCGGCTCTACGCGGCGCTGCTCGAGTCGGCGGCGTCCGAGCTGGCCGCCCGCCGGACGGCGATGAAGGCTGCGTCGGACAACGCGAACGAGCTGGTGGGCAACCTGACGCGGGAGATGAACCAGGCCCGCCAGGCGCAGATCACCCAGGAGATCTCCGAAATCGTCGGTGGCGCGAACGCGCTCACCGCAGCAGGAAGTGATGATTGATGACCAGTACTGAAGCCCCGCGCGCCAAGGGGCGCATCGTCTCGGTGACCGGGCCGGTCGTCGACGTCGAGTTCCCGCGCGGTTCCGTGCCCGACCAGTTCAACGCGCTCAAGGTCGAAATCGAGTTCGAGCAGCTGCGCAAGACCGTCACCCTCGAGGTCGCCTCCCACCTGGGTGACAACCTCGTCCGCACCATCTCGCTCCAGCCGCAGGACGGCCTGGTCCGGGGCGCCGAGGTCACCGACACCGGCAAGCCGATCACCGTGCCGGTGGGCGACAAGGTCAAGGGTCACGTCTACAACGCGCTCGGCGAGTGCCTCGACGAGCCCGGCTACGGCGACGACCTCGAGCGCTGGGGCATCCACCGCAACCCGCCGTCCTTCGACCAGCTCGAGGGCAAGACGGAGATGCTGGAGACCGGCCTGAAGGTCGTCGACCTGCTCACCCCGTACGTCCAGGGTGGCAAGATCGGCCTGTTCGGCGGCGCCGGCGTCGGCAAGACGGTGCTCATCAAGGAGATGATCACCCGCGTCGCCCGCAACTTCGGTGGTACGTCGGTGTTCGCCGGGGTCGGCGAGCGCACCCGTGAGGGCAACGACCTCTTCCTGGAGATGTCCGAGGACGGCGTCATCAACGACACCGCCCTCGTGTTCGGCCAGATGGACGAGCCGCCGGGCACGCGTATGCGCGTCGCCCTGTCCGCGCTGACCATGGCGGAGTACTTCCGCGACGTCCAGAACCAGGACGTGCTGCTGTTCATCGACAACATCTTCCGGTTCACCCAGGCCGGCTCGGAGGTGTCGACCCTGCTGGGCCGCATGCCGTCGGCCGTGGGTTACCAGCCGACGCTGGCCGACGAGATGGGTCAGCTGCAGGAGCGGATCACCTCGACCCGGGGTCGCTCGATCACCTCGATGCAGGCGATCTACGTCCCCGCGGACGACTACACCGACCCGGCCCCGGCCGCGACGTTCGCCCACCTGGACGCCACCACCGAGCTCTCCCGGTCGGTGTTCCAGAAGGGCATCTTCCCGGCGGTGGACCCGCTGGCGTCGACGTCGACGATCCTCGACCCGGCCATCGTCGGTGAGGACCACTACCGGGTGGCTTCCGAGGTCATCCGGATCCTGCAGAAGTACAAGGAGCTGCAGGACATCATCGCGATCCTCGGTATGGACGAGCTGTCGGAAGAGGACAAGCTGACCGTTCAGCGCGCGCGCCGCATCGAGCGGTTCCTGTCGCAGAACATGCTGGTCGCCGAGGCGTTCACGCAGATCCCGGGCTCGACGGTGCCGCTGTCGGAGACGATCGAGTCGTTCGACCGCATCACCAAGGGTGACTTCGACCACTACCCGGAGCAGGCGTTCCTGGGTATCGGTGGCCTCGAAGACCTCGAGAAGAAGTACAAGGAAATCACCAAGAAGTGATCTCGTGAGCTCGGCGGGGGCTGTGTCCTATGTGGACTCGGGCCCCCGCCGTTCTCATAGCAGGAGACAGACCTATTACACTCGGTGGCAACACCCCGAGTTAAGGAGTGCTACGTGGCTGAGATGTCCGTGGAGCTGGTGGCCGTCGAGCGCCGTCTCTGGTCGGGTACCGCCACTTTCGTGGTGGCGCAGACCACCGAGGGCGAGATCGGCATCATGGCCGGTCACGAGCCCGTGCTCGGGCAGCTCGTCGAGGGTGGCGTGGTCAAGGTGACGACCACCGACGGCGAGACGGTCTGCGCGGCCGTGCACGGCGGATTCCTCTCCGTGACCGGCACCGGGGTGAGCATCCTCGCCGAGAGCGCCGAGCTCTCCGACGAAATCGACGTCGACGCGGCGAAGGCGGCATTGAGCGCCGACGACGAAACCGAGCGGGCGAGGGCCTCGGCCCAGCTCCGCGCGGCAGGCAAGTCGGTCTGAGCGCGAGACGGGCAGGAGCCGGGCCGTGAAGATCACCGTGGTGGTAGTCGGGCTCCTGATCGTGCTCGCCGTGCTGGCCGCCTGGTACGGCCAGCGGTGGATCCGGATGCGCCGCGGTGGGGGCGTGAGCGTCGCGCTGCGGTGGCGTCCGGACGCCGCGCGGTCCAGCTGGCACCTGGGGCTGGGCCGCTACGAGGGCGACGAGTTCGTCTGGTACCGGGTGTGGAGCCTGCGCACCGGCCCCGACCGCGTCTTCCAGCGCGAAAGCATGCAGATCGCCGACCGGCGCGACCCGTCCGGGACCGAGGCCTACGCCGTTCCCGAGGGCTCGACCGTGCTGCGCTGCGAGTCCGAGACCCAGGAGGCGATCGAGATCGCCATGGGGCCGGGCGCGCTGACCGGGTTCCTCTCCTGGCTCGAATCCGCCCCGCCCGGGCGGCGTCTCCCGCGCGCCTCCTGACCCTGGCTGTCTCAAACTGGGACAGCCGGAACCCCGCTCCAGGCCTTAGGGTTGGGGCCATGATCTTCATCGTGGTCAAGTTCCCGGTCAAGCCCGAACACGCCGAAGAGTGGCCGGAAATCGTCGCCGACTACACCCGGAACACCCGCGCCGAAGACGGCAACCGGTTCTTCGAGTGGTCCCGCAGCCTCGAGGACAAGAACACCTACGTGCTGGTCGAAGGCTTCGACGGCCAGGACGCGGCCGTCGCGCACGTCGGGTCCGACCACTTCAAGTGGGCGGTCGCGAACCTGGGTGCCTACATCAGCGACAACCCGCAGATCATCAACGTCCAGGACGCCTCCGACTGGGGCCCGATGGCGGAGATCCAGCCCCACTAAACTGGGGTTCGTGACCCTCGTCGAGATCCCCGGTTCCAAGTCCGTCACCGCCCGCGGCCTGTTCCTGGCCGCCGCCGCGCACGGCACCACGACCCTCGGCCGCCCGCTGCACTCGGACGACACCGAGGGCTTCGCCGAGGGCCTGGTCAAGCTCGGCTACCGCGTCGACCGGCAGCCGGGCGCGTGGACCATCGAGGGCCGCCCGGCCGGCCCGGGCGTCGCCGAGGCGGACGTCTTCTGCCGCGACGGCGCCACGACGGCCCGGTTCCTGCCCGCGCTGGCCGCGGCCGGCACCGGCACGTTCCACTTCGACGCGTCCGACCAGATGCGCCGGCGTCCGCTCGGCCCGCTGACCGACGCGCTGCGCGAGCTGGGCGTCGACCTGACGTTCCACGGCGAGCCGGGGCACCACCCGGTGACGGTCCGCGCGAACGGCGTCAAGGGCGGTGACCTGACCCTCGACGCGGGGCTGTCGTCGCAGTTCCTGACGGCGTTGCTGCTGCTCGGGCCGCTGACCGCGGAGGGGCTGCGGATCACGGTGACCGACCTGGTGTCGGTGCCGTACGTCGAGATCACCCTCGAGATGATGCGCCGCTTCGGCGTCGACGTCCGTCGCGAGGGCCAGACGTTCGTCGTGCCGCCGCAGCCGTACCAGGCGTGCGAGTACCCGGTGGAGCCGGACGCGTCGACGGCCAGCTACTTCCTCGCCGCGGCGGCCGTCACGGGCCGCACGGTGACCATCCCGGGCCTCGGCTCGTCGGCCCTGCAGGGTGACGTGAAGTTCGCCGACGTGCTGCGTGAGATGGGCGCGCACGTGGACCTCGCCGAAGACTCGGTGACGGTCGCCGGCCCGTCCGACGGCCTGCGCGGCGTCACGGTGAACATGCGCGACATCTCCGACACCGTCCCGACGCTGGCGGCGATCGCGCCCTTCGCGTCCGGGCCGGTGCGCATCGAGGACGTCTACAACACGCGCATCAAGGAGTGCGACCGGCTCGACGCGTGCGAGGAGAACCTGCGCGCGCTGGGCATCGAGGTCGAGACGGGCCGCGACTGGATCGAAATCCAGCCCGGCACGCCCACGGGCGCGCTGGTCAAGTGCCGCCGCGACCACCGGATCGCGATGGCGTTCAGCATCACGGGCCTGCGCACGCCGGGCATCACGCTGGACGACCCGGAGTGCGTGAAGAAGACGTTCCCCGGCTTCCACCAGGCGCTGGGGTCGCTGCGGGAGAGCTGGGGGATCTAGGAGGGCTGCCCGCCCGGCTGCCAGAGCACGTCACCCTCGGGGTTGGCCAGCCGGGCGAGGATGAACAGCAGGTCCGACAGCCGGTTCAGGTACTTGAGCGCCACCGGGTTCGTCGTCTCCGGCTCCGCTTCGTACAGCTCCCACGCCGACCGCTCCGCGCGCCGGGACACCGTCCGCGCCTGGTGCAGGAACGCCGCGCCCGGCGTGCCGCCCGGCAGGATGAACGACGTCAGCTTCGGCAGCCGCTCGTTGAACTCGTCGCACCAGCCTTCGAGGCGTTCGACGTACTTCTCGGTGATCCGCAGCGGCGGGTACGGCGGGTCGTCGGAAATCGGCAGGCACAGGTCGGCGCCGACGTCGAAGAGATCGTTCTGCACCGTACGCAGCACGTCCGTGATTTCGCCGGGCAGCTGCCCGACCGCGATCGCCAGGCCCAGCACCGAGTTCGTCTCGTCGGTGTCCGCGTACGCGCCCAGCCGCGGGGACGTCTTCGGCACGCGGGACCCGTCGCCGAGCGCGGTCGTGCCGTTGTCGCCGACCTTCGTGTAGACGCGGTTGATGCGAACGACCATGAACCCACCATAGCGGCCCCCGCCCGGGCCGAATCCGGGCGAGAGGGCATGATTGGCGGCCATGAGCGAGCACTTCGACGTGCATGGCGGAGCCCGGCTGGTCGGCGAGGTCGACGTGGTCGGCGCCAAGAACAGCGTGCTGAAGCTGATGGCCGCCGCCCTCCTCGCGGAGGGGACCACGACCATCACGAACTGCCCGCAGATCCTGGACGTCCCGCTGATGGGCGACGTGCTGCGGAGCGTCGGCTGCGAGGTCGTCATCGAGGGCGACACCGCCACCATCACGACGCCGGCCGAGCTGTCGCACCGCGCGGACTCGGCCGCGATGGGCAAGCTGCGCGCGTCCGTCTGCGTGCTGGGGCCGCTGGTCGGGCGGCTGAAGCAGGCTGTCGTGGCGCTGCCGGGCGGCGACGCGATCGGCTCGCGCCCGCTGGACATGCACCAGAACGGCCTGCGCAAGCTGGGCGCGACGAGCACGATCGAGCACGGCTGCGTCGTCGCGAAGGCCGAGACGCTGGTCGGCGCGCAGATCTGGCTGGACTTCCCGAGCGTCGGCGCGACCGAGAACATCCTGATGGCGGCCGTGCTGGCCGAGGGCACCACGGTCATCGACAACTGCGCGCGCGAGCCCGAGATCGTCGACATCTGCACGATGCTGACCGAGATGGGCGCGAAGATCGAAGGCGCCGGGACGTCGACGCTGACCGTGCACGGCGTGGAGCAGCTGCACCCCACGACGCACAGCGTGATCGGCGACCGGATCGTCGGCGCGACCTGGGCGTTCGCCGCCTCGATGACCCGCGGCGACATCACGGTCCGCGGCGTCAACCCGCACCACCTCGACCTGGTGCTGAACAAGCTGCAGCTGGCCGGCGCCGAGGTGGAGACCTACGACGACAAGGGCTTCCGCGTGGTCCAGCCCGAGCGCCCGAAGGCGGTCGACTGGGTGACGCTGCCGTACCCCGGCTTCGCGACCGACCTGCAGCCGTTCGCGGTGGCGCTGTCGGCGGTGTCCGAAGGCACGTCGATGATCACGGAGAACGTCTACGAGGCGCGGTTCCGGTTCATCGAGGAGATGGTCAGGTTGTCGGGCGACGCGCGGACCGACGGCCACCACGCGGTGGTGCGGGGGGTCGAGACGCTGTCGAGCGCGCCGGTCTGGGCGTCCGACATCCGCGCGGGCGCCGGCCTGGTGCTGGCCGGCCTGTGCGCGGACGGCGTCACCGAGGTCTGGGACGTCTTCCACATCGACCGCGGCTACCCGCACTTCGTGGAGAACCTGAACCGCCTCGGCGCGAACATCAAGCGCGTCAGTGGCGAGCCGGACCGGGCGTGAGTCACGCGCCCTGCGCGCCCAGTGCGCGCAGGGCGAATTCGGTCAGCCGGTCCAGGTAGTCGGGTTCCGCCGGTGCCTGCCGGACCACCAGCCGCCAGTAGATCGGTGCGGCCAGGACGTCCATCGCCATTTCCAGGTCGAGGTCCGCGGGCAGCTCGCCGCGCGTGATGGCCCGGCGCAGCATCACCTCGGCGACCTCGCGCCGCGGCCCGCCGATGTTCTCGCGGGTGGCGCGGCCGCGGTCCGGGTTCCGCGCGTCCTCCGCGACCAGGTCCGGCAGGATCCGCGAAAACAGCGGGTGGGTCAGCCAGTCGAGCACCGCCTGCAGCGTCGCGCGCAGGTCGCCGCGCAGTGAGCCGGTGTCTTCGAGCACCGCGCGCGACACGCTGAACTCCGTGACCACCGCGGCGATCATCTCGTCCTTCGACTTCCAGCGCCGGTAGAGCGCGCTCTTGCCGACGCCGGCGCGTTTCGCGACGGCCTCCATCGACAGCCGCCCGTAGCCCTGCTCGGCCAGCTCGTGCAGGACCGCGTCGGTGATCGCCTGCGTGACCTCGGGCTGGAGGACCGCCGCGCCGGTGGGGGTGCGTGCCATGGGGGCAGTCTAGCGGGTGGACGAGACGGTACCGTCCCGGCTAACCTTGCGTCGGGACGGTACCGTCTCGTCCAACCGCACAAGGAGTGTTCATGCGACCAAGCGACCTCGTCGAGCAGGCGCTGGACCTGCTGCTGAAGCACGACATGGCCGGGTTCGCCGACCTCTGGGCGCCGGACGGCGTCCTGGAGTTCCCGTTCGCCGGCCCCGGTTACCCGCCGCGCGTCGACGGCCGCGACGCGATCCGCGAGTACCTGCGCGACTACCCGAACCTGCTCGACGTCCGCGCGGTCGTCGCGAAGACCGTGCACGAGACGACCGACCCGGCCGTGATCGTCGCCGAGTTCACGGTCGCCGGGGTCGTGGTGGCTACCGGGAAGCCGTACGAGCTGTCGTACATCGCCGTGCTCACCGTCGAGGACGGCGAAATCCGGCACTACCGCGACTACTGGAGCCCGCTGGCCGCGGCCGAGGTCCTCGGCGGCGCCGACGAGCTGACGGCGGCCTTCGGTGGGTGACGTCCTCGTCCTCGTCCTCGGCGGCACCGGCACCACCGGCCGCCGGGTCGTCGCGGGCCTGCGGGCCGCCGGGTTCGCCGCGCGGGCCGCCACGCGCAAGCCGGGCGAGCCCGGTCAGGTCCGGTTCGACTGGACCGACCGCTCGACCCACGCCGCCGCACTGCGCGACGTCTCCGCGGTGTACCTGCTCGCGCCGATCGGTGAAGCCGCGCCGGCCGGTCTCGTCGAGCCGTTCCTGGACGACGCACTCGCGGCCGGCGTCCGCCGGGTCGTGCTGCTCAGCTCGTCGGCCGTCACGGCGGACACGCCCGGGCTCGGCGATCTCCAGCGGCTGGTGCGCGCGTTCCCGGAGTGGGCCGTGCTGCGGCCGTCCTGGTTCATGCAGAACTTCACCGGCGAGCACCTGGTGGCTCAAGGCGTGCGGGACGGCGAGATCGTCACGGCCACCGGTGACGCGCGGGTCGCGTTCGTCGACGCCGGTGACATCGCGGCGGTCGCCGTCCGCGCCCTGACCGACCGCGAACCGCACAACACCGAACACGTCCTCACCGGTCCCGGTGCGGTGAGCTACGCCGAAGCCGCGTCGATCATCACCGCGCACACCGGACGCCCGGTGCGCCACCGCGCGGTGAGCACCACCGAATTCGCGGCGCGCGTGACCGCGTCCGGGATCCCGGCGGAGTTCGCCGCGGTGCTCGCCGCGCTCGACGAGGACATCCGCCGCGGCGCCGAAGACCGCGTCACCACGGCCGTCGAAGAGGTCACCGGCCGGCCCGCCCGCTCGTTCGAAACCTTTGTGGAGGAAGAGATCCGATGAAGCAGATCCTGTTCGAAGAAGACCCGCAGTTCTGGTTCGAGACGCTGCGCCTGTTCGGCCACACGACCTACGGCGGCTCGGACTTCGGCGAGGTGCTCGCCGCCGCGTCGACCGTGACGGCCGGCGACTACGACAGCTGGCACGACGCTTACCGCGCCCTGGCCGACCGGCTGTACGCCGAAGCGGCCGAGGCCGGCCCGGTCACCGCGCGCGACCTGCTGCTGCGCGCGTCGACGTACTACTTCTCGGCGGAGTTCTTCCTGCACGGTGACCCGGCGGACCCGCGCATCGCGTCGGCGTACGACCGCAGCGTCGAGTGCTTCCGGCGGGCGGGTGTCGCGGAGCCGGTCGAAATCCCTTACGAGGGAACGGTTCTGCAGGGGTACTTCTACCGCGCGCCGGGCGAAGGGCCCAAGCCGTTGCTGCTGATCCACAGCGGGTTCGACGGCAGCGCCGAGGAATGCCACTTCATGGGCGCGGCGGCGGGTGCTTCGCGTGGTTACCACGTCCTGACGTTCGACGGTCCGGGCCAGCCGAGCGCGATCCGGCGCGACAAGCTCGTGTTCCGCCCGGACTGGGAGCACGTCGTGACGCCGGTGGTGGACTTCGCGCTGGGGCTCGACGGGGTCGACCCGGCGCGGATCGCGTTGCTGGGCATCAGCTTGGGCGGCGTGCTGGCGCCGCGCGCGGCGGCGTTCGAGCACCGCCTGGCGGCGGTGGTCGCGGTCGACGGGGTGTACGACGCGGGTTCCGCGGTGACGCAGATGCTGCCGTGGCCGCGCGAGGAGATCGTCCGCCGGGCGCGCGCCGCGGAGGACGCGGAGTTCGACGCGATCCTCGCCGTCGGCCGCGAAGCCAGTCCGACGCTGCGCTGGGCGTGCGACCACGGCCGGTACGTGCTGGGCGCGGCGACGGACCGCGAGTTCGTCGCGAAGTACCTCGAGTACACGCTCGAAGGCGGCATCGCGGAGCAGATCGAGTGCCCGACGCTGGTGTGCGAAGCGGCGGACGACTTGTTCTTCGGCGGCGAGACGGAGACCGAGCCGCGACGGCTGTACGCGCACCTGAAGGCGCCGAAGACGCTGATGACGTTCACGGCGGAGGAGGGCGCGGACGCGCACTGCCACGTCGGCGCCCAGCGGCTCGCGGCCGGCCGGATCTACGACTGGCTGGACCGGACGCTCTAGCCTTCGAAGGCGAGGGCAGCACCGAAGCCGACGAGAGCCGCGCCCGTCGCGCCGTCCATGGCGCGGCGGACGCGGCGGCGCCGCAGCCACCCGCGTACCCGGTGCACGAACAACAGCAGCAACACCTGCCACACCACGCCGAGCGCCGCGACCGTGTACGCCAGCAGCAGCGAGTCGGTGAAGGTCGACGCCGGGGTGAGGAACTGCGGCAGCACCGACAGGTACAGCACGATCACCTTCGGGTTGGTGATGTTCGACAGGAACCCCTCACGGAACCGCCGTCCCGGCGTCGCGCGCGCTCGCCGTACGTCGTCCAGCGCTTCGTAGTTTCCGCGCCACGCGCCGCGCAGGGCCTGGATCCCGAGGAACACCAGGTAGGCCGCGCCGAGCCACTTCACCGTCTCGAACAGCGGCTGGTACCTCGTGAGCACCGCGCCCAGCCCGAGCGCGGCCGCCGTGCCCTGCAGGAAGTTCGCCACGCTGATGCCCGCGCACGCCCAGCCGCCGCCGCGAGCGCCGCCGGTCAGGGCGTTCTTCAGGACCACCATCGTGTCCGGACCCGGCATCATCGCCAGGAACGCCATCATCCCGGCGAACGCCAGGTAGGTGCTCAAGGTCATCAAGACTCCAGGGCGAGGGCGGCCCCGAACCCGAGCAGCGCGGTGCCGGTCACGCCGTCCAGCGTACGACGGACCCGGCGCCGGCCCAGCCACTCGCGCACGCGGTGCACGAACAGCAGCAGCACCAGCAGCCACAGCCCGCCGAGCACCGCGACCGTGTAGGCCAGCACGAGCGAGTCGCCGACCGTCGAGGACGGCGTCAGGAACTGCGGCAGCACGGACAGGTACAGCACCAGTACCTTCGGGTTCGTGACGTTGGAGAGGAACCCTTCGCGGAACCGCCGGAATCCGCCACCGCGGCGGCGTTGCGCCTCGCCGACGACGTCGTAGCTGCCGCGGAACGCGCCGCGCAGCGCCTGGAACCCGAGGAAGACGAGGTAGGCCGCACCGGCCCACTTGAGCGCGAGGAACACCGGCTGCGACCGCGCGATCAGCACGCCCAGCCCGAGCGCGGCGGCGCTGCCCTGGACGGCGTTGCCGGCGAAGATGCCCAGCGAGGCGAGCAGCCCGCCGCGGAACCCGCCGGACAGCGCGTTCTTCAGCATCACCATCGTGTCGGGACCGGGCGCCAGCACGATCAGGACGACGATGACCAGGTAACTCCCGTAAGCACTCCACGTCACGGCTGCCCACGCTAATCGAGGAGCATCGGCCGGGTCTCGCGGATTTCCGTCACACCGCTCGGACCCGGGGTACGGGAGGGCACAGAGGGTGCACGAACACGTGCGGCGCGCGCGGGACTCGGCGTGCGGAGCGTCCACAGAGTAGTGTTCGGCCATGTCAGCAGGGGAAATCGATCTTCTACCCGGTGAGCGCGTGCTCTGGGCGGGAGAGCCGGTCCAGCGCCCGCTCTACGTCGCCGCGGACGGGGTGATCGCCCCTGCCGGACTCATCCTCGCCGTCGCCGCCCTCTGGTTCCTGCTCGTGAAGCAGCCCAGCGGCGGCGCGATGGCCGGCGCCGTCGTCGTGCTGGTGCTCGGGCTCTACGGTGCCGTCGGCCGGCAAGCCGTCCGGTACCTCGCGCTCGGCCGCACGACCTACGCCGTGACGGACAGCCGGATCATCGCTCGCTCGGGTCTGTTCCGCCAGAAGGAACGCTCGAGCGAGCTCGCCGGCCTGTCGGCGCCGGTGCTGAAGCCCGGCCGGTCGAGCACCGGCACGATCGGCTTCGGCGAGCCCGGCTCGGTGACGCTGATGGGCGTCGGCGAGCCCAAGCGCGTCCGCGACCTGCTCACCAAGGCCATCGACGAGGCCAAGGCCCGCCAAGCCCCGCCCGAAGCGGACAATTCGGCGGCCTGAAGGCAACCGGCGCGGCCCTCCGGAGCGTCAGCCCGGCAACGAGCACTGGGGGAACGATGGACTTGCCGGGGAACGTCCTGCAGCCGGGTGAGCGGCTGCTCTGGTCCGGGCGGCCGCAGCGGTTCGCGCTCGAGGCTCCGGACTGGCTCCGCGTGGCCTTGGGGCTGCTCTGGCTCGCCCTGGCCTTCGGCGTTCCGTGGCTCGGCGGCGCGGGAATCTCGATCGTCCCGCTGGTCGTCGGCCCGCTCGGGCTCCTGGTCGCCTGGGGCGGCGTGGCCGTGCGCCTGCGTACCCGGCGCCGCTCCGCATACGCGGTGACCGACCGCCGGATCGTCGTGGCCGACCGCCGGTCGGGCGCGGTCATCGCCTCGGAGCGCCTGAGCCGGCTGCCCGCGCCGAGCGCCAAGGTGGGCCGCGACGGCCTCGGTGACGTCACCTTCGGCACGGGCGGACCGAAGGCGCCCAACCCCGCTTCGCCCCGGCTGCTCGGGGTGCCCGACGCCGAACGGGTCCGCGACCTGATCGCGGCGGCCCAGACCGCGGCCTGAGTCACCCGGACGTGTTCCATTGCACTGCCACCTTAAGTTACCGGTCGGTACACTCGACGAAACGTCCACCGCCGGAGGTGCCCTGTGCCGTACCCAACGGACCGCGAGCGAGACCGACCGTGGGTGATGCGGACCTACGCGGGCCACTCCTCCGCGGCCGCGTCGAACGAGCTCTACCGGCGGAACCTCGCGAAGGGGCAGACCGGCCTCTCGGTGGCCTTCGACCTCCCGACGCAGACCGGCTACGACCCGGACCACCAGCTCTCGCGCGGTGAGGTCGGCAAGGTCGGCGTACCGGTGTCGCACATCGGCGACATGCGCCGGCTCTTCGACGGCATCCCGCTCGCCGAGGCCAACACGTCGATGACCATCAACGCGCCGGCCATGTGGCTGCTCGCGCTGTACGTCTCCGTGGCGCGCGAGCAGGCCGAGGCCGAGGGGCGCGACGTCGACGAAGTCCTCGCGAAGCTCACCGGCACCACGCAGAACGACATCATCAAGGAGTACCTGTCCCGCGGGACCTACATCTTCCCGCCGGGGCCGAGCCTGCGGCTGATCACCGACATGATCGCGTGGACCGTGCACCACGTGCCGAAGTGGAACCCGATCAACATCTGCAGCTACCACCTGCAGGAAGCCGGCGCGACGCCGACGCAGGAGGTCGCCTACGCGCTGTGCACCGCGATCGCCGTGCTCGACGCCGTCCGCGACTCCGGGCAGGTCGACGAAGCCGACATGGCGAAGGTCGTCGCGCGGATCTCGTTCTTCGTCAACGCCGGCGTCCGGTTCGTCGAGGAGATGTCCAAGATGCGCGCGTTCACCGCGCTCTGGGACGAGCTCACGCGGGATCGTTACGGCGTAACGGATCCGAAGGCGCGCCGCCTGCGCTACGGCGTCCAGGTCAACTCGCTCGGGCTCACCGAAGCCCAGCCGGAGAACAACGTCCAGCGGATCGTGCTGGAGATGCTCGCGGTGTCGCTGTCGCGCGGCGCGCGTGCCCGCGCGATCCAGCTGCCCGCCTGGAACGAGGCCCTCGGCCTGCCGCGGCCGTGGGACCAGCAGTGGGCGCTGCGGATGCAGCAGGTGCTCGCGTTCGAGACGGACCTGCTGGAGTACGAGGACATCTTCGACGGCTCGCACGTCATCCAGGCCAAGGTCGACGAGATCATGACCGGTGCGCGCGAGGAGATCGCCCGCGTGCAGGACCTCGGTGGCGCGGTCGCCGCGGTCGAGAGCGGCTACATGAAGTCGCAGCTCGTCGCGTCGCTGGCCGAGTACCGCCGCGGGATGGAGAACGGCGAGCGGATCCTGGTCGGCGTCAACAAGTTCGAGACGACCGAGCCGTCGCCGCTGCAGGCCGAGGGCGCGAAGGCGATCGAGACGATCGACCCGGCCGTCGAAAAGGCGGCCGTCACGGCGATCGAGGAGTGGCGCACCCACCGCGACAACGACGCCGTCGAACGGTCGCTGGCCGCGCTCAAGGAACGCGCGCGGACCACGGAAAACCTCTTCGAGGCCACTGTGGACTGTGCGCGGGCCGGCGTGACGACCGGCGAGTGGTCCGGCGCGCTGCGCGAGGTGTTCGGCGAATACCGCGCGCCCACCGGGGTTTCCGCGGCCGCCGCGGGTGGTGGCGACCCGGGCGTCGAGCGGGTGCGCGAACGCGTCCGCGCCACCGAAGCGGAACTCGGCGAGCGGCTGCGCATCCTGGTCGGCAAGCCGGGGCTCGACGGCCACTCCAACGGCGCCGAGCAGGTCGCCGTGCGGGCTCGTGACGTCGGTTTCGAGGTCGTCTATCAGGGCATTCGGCTGACGCCCGAGCAGATCGTCGCGGCCGCCGTGCAGGAGGGCGTGCACGTCGTCGGGCTGTCCGTGCTGTCCGGGTCGCACCTGGAGGTCGTCCCGAACGTCGTCGACGGCCTGCGTGCCGCGGGCGCCGGTGACGTACCGGTGATCGTCGGCGGGATCATTCCGCCGGACGACGCCGCGCTCCTGACCGAACGCGGCATCGCCCGGGTGTTCACGCCCAAGGACTACGAGCTGACCGAGATCATGGACGGCATCGTCTCGCTGGTCCGGGAGCGCAACGGGCTCAGCTGAGCCCGGCCAGGATGTCCTTTGTGGACTTCACGGTGGCGAACTGGTTCGCCAGGTTCGCCGCCGTGACGCGGTACAGCTCGTCCGCGGTCACCTCCGGGAGGTCGAACGTGAACGTGGCGTCGAGGGCGAAAGTCACGTCGTAGCCGAGGTTCCCGCCCATCCGCGCGGTGGTTTCGCAGCAGAAGTTCGTCTGGATCCCCGCCAGGACGAAGCTCGTGATGCCGCGCTTGCGCAGCCACGCGTCGAGGTCGACGTCGCCGATGAAGGCCGAGTTGACCTTCTTGCCGAACACGAGGTCCGGCCGCGCGCCGTCGAGTTCGGGCTTGAAGTCGTTGCCCGGCTGGCCGGGCCGCAGCGGCGAGTCCGGCTTCACGGAGTCGTGGTGCACGAGCACGACGGGCAGCCGCCGCTCCTGCCACGCGTCGAGCAGTGCCTTCATGTTCGCCTCGGCGCCGGGGTTGTTGCGCGGTCCCCAGAAGTCCGCCTCGTCGAACCCGCGCTGGACGTCGATCAGGATGAGTGCCGTTTCGGTCATGACGTCGAGTTTCGCGGGCTTTTCGCGCTCAGGGGAGTGGCAGAAGACGCGCGATGCGGTACTTTCCTGCCATGCGCACCATCGGCGTTCTGCTGCTGCCGGGCACCCGGATGTTCGACCTCGCGGTGATCGGCGAGGTCTGGGGCCAGGACCGCACCGACAGCGGGATCGGCCCGTTCACCGTGCGGCTGTGCAGCCCGGGCCGGGCGCGCACGGCCGTGTCGCCGTTCGGGGACGTCGCGGCGACGCACGGGCTCGCCGGGCTGGCCGGCTGCGACCTCGTGCTGGCCCCGGGCCGCGACGACCCGCTCGCGCCGGTGCCGGCTTCGGCCGCCGCCGCGCTGCGCCGGGCGCACCGGGACGGCCGGACCGTCGCGGGGCTGTGCTCCGGCGCGTTCACGCTGGCCGCCGCCGGTCTGCTCGACGGCCGCCCGGCCACCACGCACTGGCGCGACCTCGACGCGTTGGCCCGCTTCGCACCGCGGGCGGACCTCCAGCGAGACGTGCTCTACACCGACGACGGCGGTGTCCTGACGTCCGCGGGGGTCGTCGGCGGCCTCGACCTGTGCCTGTACCTGGTCCGGCGCGACCACGGCGCGGAGGTCGCCGCTCGGCTCGCCCGGCGCTTGGTGATGCCGCCGGCCCGCGAGGGCGGGCAGCGGCAGTACGTCGACAGCCCGGTGCCGTCCGCCACGCAGCCGGGCCTCTCGTCCACAATGGACTGGGCGCTCGCGCGGCTCGGTTCCGGGATCGGTGTGGACGATTTGGTCGGGCACGCGCGGATGAGCGAGCGGACGTTCCACCGCGAGTTCGCGGCCGCCACCGGCGTCACGCCGGGGCGCTGGCTTCGCGTGCAACGCGTCCGGCTCGCACAACAGCTCCTGGAGACGACGTCGCTGCCGGTCGACCGCGTGGCGGAGCGGTCCGGGCTGGGTACCGCGGCGAACCTGCGCCGCCGGATGCGCGCCGAAGTCGGCGTCGGTCCGGACAGCTATCGGCGCACGTTCCGAAGAGTTACGGTCGGGGCATGACCGAGTACGAACACATCCTGGTCAAGCGCGACGGCGACACGGTCACGATCACGATGAACCGGGCGGCGCGCCGCAATTCGCTGTCGGCGGACCACTTGGCCGAGCTGCTCGCCGCGTTCCACGAAGCGGGGACCTCCGACGCGACGGGCATCGTGCTGGCCGGCGCGGGTCCGGTGTTCTCCGCCGGCCACGACTTCGGCGACGTCGCCGCGCGCGACCTGATGGGCGTGCGCGAGCTGCTCACGCTGTGCACGGACCTGATGAAGACCATGGAGTCGGTGCCGCAGGTCGTCATCGCGCGGGTGCACGGCCTGGCCACGGCGGCGGGCTGCCAGCTCGTGGCGTCGTGCGACCTCGCGATCGCCGCCGAGTCCGCGGGCTTCGCGCTGCCCGGCGGCAAGGGCGGCTGGTTCTGCCACACCCCGGCGGTGCCGGTGGCGCGCTCGATCGGCCGCAAGCGCCTGATGGAGCTGGCGCTGACCGGCGACGTCATCGACGCGCCGACCGCGCTCGAGTGGGGCCTGGTCAACCGGGTCGTGCCCGACGAGCAGCTCGACGACGCCGTCGCGGAGCTGCTGGCCCGGGCGACGCGCGGCAGCCGCGCGAGCAAGACGATGGGCAAGGTGACCCTGTACGCCCAGCTCGACCGGCCCGAGGCCGACGCCTACGCGATCGCGCTGGAGGTCATGGCCGCGGCGTCGCAGCTGCCCGGCGCCCGCGAAGGCATGGCCGCGTTCCTGGAGAAGCGCAAGCCCTCCTGGCCCGACTGAGCCCGCCCGCTTCCGGGCGGACTTTCGTCGTGGCCGCCAGCCGTACCATACGGTATGGTACGGCCATGGCGGGCAAACGGGACTGGCTGGACGCGGGGCTGGTGCTGCTGGCGGAGCACGGCGCGCCGTCGGTCACCATCGAGCGGCTGACCGAGCGGCTCGGCCTGTCGAAGGGCTCCTTCTACCACCACTTCAAGGGCATGAGCGGCTTCCGCACGGCCCTGCTGGCGCACTTCGAGGCCGAGCGCACGACGCGGTTCGTGGAGCAGGCCGACGCGGCGGGTGAAGACCGGCTGGGCGCGCTGCTGAAGCTCGTGCTCGCGCCCGGACCCGGGCCGGAGCTGGAGATCGCCGTCCGGGCGTGGGCCCTGCAGGACGCCGAAGCGAGGGCGGTCCAGGAGCGCGTCGACCGGACCCGCGTCGCCTACCTGACCGAGGTCAGCGGCGACCCGGAGCTCGCGCGGGCGCTGTACCTGATCGTCGTCGGCGCCGGGCAGGTCGTGCCGCCGCTGTCCGGCCGGCAGCTGAAGAACGCGTTGGAACTCGTACTGGGGAGACGGAAATGACCGAACCTTTCGCCGACGGCGCGGACTACGTCGAGTTCAAGGAGATCGAGAGCGAGAACAGCCTGCGCGAATTCGTCGCGGGCGTGTTCGGCTGGTCGCCGGCCTGGGTGAAGGCCCTCTTCGGCGTCCGGTACCTGCTCGCGAAGGCGCTGCGGCTGGACACGGCGGCCGTGCCGCGCTCGGGCCGCCTCCGGCCCGAAGACGTCGGGTTCGCGCCCGGCGACCGGGTCGCGTTCTTCACGGTCCGGGCCGGCGATCCGGAGCGCTACCTCGTCGCGGGTGTCGACGACAGCCACCTGACCGGGTACCTGACGGTCGAAGCGGTGCCCCGCGGCTTCCGGCTCGGCACGCTCGTGCACTTCCACAACCGCGTCGGCCCGGCCTACTTCGCGCTCATCAAGCCGTTCCATCACCTGGTGATCCGCGGGATGCTCAAGGCCGGTGCCGCTCGAAGAGCATGAGCTGCGCCCACGCGGCGATCGACTGCGCGTCGGTGATCTCGCCGGCCAGGATCATCTTCTCGAGGTCCGCCCGGGAGAACCACGCGCTGCGCATGTCCTGCTCCTCGAGCTCGCGTTCGGGCTCGCCTTCGGTGATGTCGGTGGCGAGGAACACCCAGCCGCGCTGGCTGCTCATGCCGGCGGCGACGTCGAGCTTGCCGAGCGGCGTCATCGAGCCGGCGCGCAGGCCCGTCTCCTCGCGCAGCTCACGCGCGGCGAGCTCGGCGGGCGGCACGTCGGCGAGGTCGGGCGCGGTGCCCTGCGGGAACTCCCAGCGCCGTTCGCCCAGCGGGTAGCGGAACTGCTCGACCAGCCGGAACCGGTCGCCGTCCTGCGCGATGACGAGGGCGTAGTCCGGCTTGTCGATCACGCCGTAGATGCCGGCCGAGCCGTCGGGGCGGCGGATGTCGTCCTCGCGCACGGTCATCCAGTTGTTCCGGTAAACCTCGCGGGACGCGACACGCTGAATGGGGTCCACGCGCCCAGTATCACCGACCCTGTCCTACCCTCCTCGGGTGCGTCTCGTGATCGCGCGGTGCCAGGTCGACTACGCCGGCCGGCTCACCGCCCACCTGCCGATGGCCACCCGCCTGCTGCTCGTGAAGTCCGACGGCTCGGTGTCGGTCCACTCCGACGACCGTGCGTACAAGCCGTTGAACTGGATGAGCCCGCCCTGCTGGCTGATCGAGGACGGCAAGCTCTGGATCGTCGAGAACAAGCAGGGCGAAAAGCTGGTGATCTCGATCGAAGAGGTCTTCCACGACTATTCGCAGGCGCTGGGAGCGGAGCCGGGCCTGCAGAAGGACGGCGTGGAGGCCCACCTGCAGGAGCTGCTGGCCGAGCACATCAAGACCCTGGGCGACGGCTACACGCTGGTCCGCCGCGAGTTCCCGACGGCGATCGGCCCGGTCGACATCATGGCCCGCGACGCGGACGGCAAGTCGGTGGCGGTGGAGATCAAGCGCCGAGGCGAGATCGACGGCGTCGAGCAGCTGACGCGGTACCTGGAGCTGCTGAACCGCGACCCGCTGCTGGCGCCGGTCCAGGGGGTGTTCGCGGCCCAGATCATCAAGCCGCAGGCCCGGACGCTGGCGGAGGACCGCGGGATCCGGTGTCTGACGCTGGATTACGACGAGCTGCGCGGCATCGAGTCCGACGAGTTCCGGCTGTTCTGAGGTGGAGCCGGGCCGGTACGTCCACTACAAGGGCGGCCAGTACGAGGTCATCGGGGTGGCGCGCCACAGCGAGACCGAGGAGCGGTTGGTGGTGTACCGGGCGCTTTACGGTTCGCGGGGGTTGTGGGTGCGTCCGGAGGCGATGTTCGCGGAGGCCGTCGAGACGGCTTCGGGGCCGGTGCCGCGGTTCCGTCGGGTGGCGGACTGAGGGCCGCCTGAAACACCGATACCGAATCGATGCCTGATTCCGGTATCTCGATTCCCACGTGATTACTCCGCAAGGAAATCGTTGACCCGATAGGCCGCCGAGGAGTTACCCGTCCCTTTCTGACCTGGCTTTATGCGCTGTTCGGGTGAGTTCGGGATCCTTTTCCGCGTCCGGGTGGCACACTATATTCCGAGGGGTTCCGCCGGTGCGTCCGGCGTGGCCGGAGGGTGGTGCGCTCGGCCGTCTTTCTTTGTCGTGCCTATGGTTCAGTCCGCCTTCGAGCTCGGTGTGCGCCACTTCTTCCGGCCGGTGTGCGCGCTTTTTCGCCCGCACGGAGGAGGAAGTCATGCGTTATCGCCCACTCGGTTCCGATCCGGCCGACCCGCGGCTGGGCCGGTTCATTCCGGACGACTGGCGGCACGTCGAACGGTATCCGCTCACCGCGCTCTCCGAGGACGACCGGCCCAGTCAGGCGCCCGTCGTCATCGGGGTCAACTGGTACTCCGCCTTCGACACCCCGGTGCAGGACGAGACCTCCGGTGAGTTCTTCATCGCCAAGGCCGGCGTCAAGAAGCTCGGCCGGATCCGCGGTGGGCACTGCGTCTGCCTCGAACCGGGCGGCACGCCGGACACCGATGCCTGGTACGCGTTCTACGACCAGGGCAAGGAAGGCGCCTGCGTCGGGTTCGGCTGGTCGCGGTGCATGTCGCTCTTCAACGGCAGCGAGTACGCCGCCCGCTGGCTCTGGGACTCGGCCAAGAAGCGCGACGAATGGCCCGAAACCAACCCCGGCGACGACAACGGCACGTCGGTGCGGGCCGCCGCCGAGGTGCTCAAGGAAGCCGGGCACGTCCTCTGGGACGACTCCTACCGCAGCGACGACTGGGAGGCGCGCGAGAAGTACGCGCCCGAGGTCAAGCAGGGCATCAAGGCCTTCCGCTGGGCCAAGTCGGTCGACGACGTGCACTCCGTGCTCGCCAACCCGCGGGCCGACGAGCTCGGCGCCGTGCCGCTGCTCAACTCGTGGGGGCCGGGCTACCCGCACCGCACCTACCTGCCCGACGAAGTGCTCGCCAAGCTGATCGACGAAGAGGGCGAGATCGGGGTCCCGACCGACCGGTGATCCACCACCGCTCCCGCGGCACCCGAAAGAGGGCGCGTTTCCCCAGGTCGCAGCCGGGGCGACGCGCCCTCTGACCATTTTGGACACGTCAGCGTGCCGACCCTGAATCCATGCAGTACTGTCCGGATCCGACAGGACAGTGGTGATTCCTGTGGGTTGTTGTCCAGTTGGGAAATGAGGTGGGTCGGGTGCTCGTCCTAGCCGATGCGAACCTGCGACTCGACGCGAGCGCGATCGACTACATCGAGTTGGCGTTCTACTTCGCCCTCGTGCTCGGCATCGGGTACCTGGCGCGCCGGCAGGTGTCGAGCAGTCTCGACTTCTTCCTGTCCGGCCGGTCGCTGCCCGCCTGGGTCACCGGCCTGGCGTTCATCTCGGCGAACCTCGGCGCGGTCGAGGTCATGGGCATGTCGGCCAACGGCGCCCAGTACGGCCTGCCGACCGTCCACTACTTCTGGATCGGCGCGATCCCGGCGATGCTGTTCCTCGGCATCGTGATGATGCCGTTCTACTACGGCTCGAAGGTCCGCAGCGTCCCCGAGTTCATGCGCCGCCGCTTCGGCAAGCCGGCGCACCTGCTCAACGGCATCAGCTTCGCCGCGGCCCAGATCCTGATCGCGGGCGCGAACCTGTTCCTGCTGGCCAGCGTGGTGAACCTGCTGCTCGGCTGGCCGCTGTGGGTGTCGATCATCGTCGCTGCCGCGATCGTGCTCTCCTACACCGCGCTCGGCGGCCTCTCCGCGGCGATCTACAACGAGGTGCTGCAGTTCTTCGTGATCGTCATCGCGCTGGTGCCGCTGACGATCATCGGCCTGGTCAAGGTCGGCGGCTGGCAGGGCCTGGTCGACAAGGTGACCAACAGCCCGGGCGGCACCGCGCAGCTGCACTCGTGGCCCGGTGACAACCTGACCGGCTTCGGCAACAACATCCTCTCGATCCTCGGCATCGTGTTCGGTCTGGGCTTCGTGCTGTCCTTCGGCTACTGGACGACGAACTTCGTCGAGGTCCAGCGCGCGATGGCGTCGAAGAGCATGTCGGCGGCGCGCCGGACGCCGATCATCGGCGCCTTCCCGAAGATGCTGGTGCCGTTCATCGTGATCATCCCCGGCATGATCGCCGCGGTCAGCGTGTCCGAGTACGTCAAGGACAAGCAGGTGCTGCTCGACGGCGGCAAGGCCGAGAGCGGCGTCACGTTCAACAACGCGCTCCTGCTGCTGATGCGCGACCTGTTGCCGAACGGCATGCTCGGCATCGCGATCGCCGGCCTGCTGGCCTCGTTCATGGCCGGCATGGCGGCCAACCTGAGCTCGTTCAACACGGTCTTCACGTACGACATCTGGCAGACCTACATCAAGAAGGACCGGCCGGACGGCTACTACCTGCGCCTCGGCCGCGTGGTGACGTCGGTCGGCACGATCCTCGCCATCGGCACCGCGTTCATCGCGTCGAACTCCGGGAACATCCTCAACTACCTGCAGGACCTGTTCTCGTTCTTCAACGCGCCGCTGTTCGCGACCTTCATCCTCGGCATGTTCTGGAAGCGGATGACCCCGCACGCCGGCTGGAGCGGCCTGCTCCTCGGCACCGCGTCGGCGATCACCGTCTGGGGCCTCGCGCAGAGCGGGGTGATCGGCCTCGAAGGCCAGGGCACCAGCTTCGTGGCCGCCGGGACCGCGTTCGTCGTCGACATCGTGGTCAGCGTCGTCGTGTCGCTGGCGACCAAACCGAAGCCGGACGAGGAACTGGTCGGGCTGGTCTACTCGCTCACCCCGCGCGACTCGCTCAAGCACGACGACACCGGCGAGAATGCGGGCTGGTACCGCAAGCCGGGCCTGCTCGCGGGCATCGTGCTCGTCGTGACCATCGCCCTCAACGTGATCTTCTGAGGAGGCCGCAATGGCTACCGAATCCGGAGCGCGGCCGCACAAGGCCGGCGCCTTCGACATCCGGCTGATCATCGCCCTGCTGATCGGCGTGTACGGGATCATCCTGACGGTCATGGGCATCGGCTTCACCTCCGACGAGGAGATCGCCAAGGCCGCCGGCGTCAACATCAACCTCTGGGCCGGCATCGGCATGCTGGTCGTGGCCGCGCTGTTCGTCATCTGGGCCAAGGTCCGGCCGCTGGTCGTGCCGGCCGAGCCCGAGAGCGACGACACACCCGCGGCCAAGGCCGAATAGCCGGGTTGTCCGGACAGGGGCGCGAGGTTCCCGCTACCGTGCACCGCGTGCTCCTTGACGCTCGACGCCGCCGTCTCCCGAAGCTGTTCCTGCTGGTCACCGCCCTCGCGCTGCCGCTGACCGCGTGCGGGCAGGACCTCGGCAAGTCCAACTTCGCGCGGACGACGGTGCCCGCGGCGGGCGGGACCGGCCAGTCCTCCGACGGCCCGATCACCGACGCCGCCGTGGCGGCGAACGCGCTGCGCACGATCAAGCCGTGCCAGTTCCTGACCAAGGAGGCCCTCGGCTCGCTGGGGCTCGGCACGGTCGACGAGGACCCGTCGCCGTCGTCGATCGCCTTCGACCGGTGCAGCAACAAGGTGAAGGACCCGGGCGGCAAGGAGATCCGGCTCGAGTTCGAGATCGGCAACACCCTGCTGCCGCGCGCGGACAAGACGACCGGCCAGGTGGGCGGGCTGCCCCTGCGCGTGAACAAGACCGACGAGACCAGCTGCACGGTCGCGGCGATGACGGCGCTCAACCCGGACCAGGCCCTGACGCTGTCGGTCACCTACGCCGGCGACCCGTGCCGTCCCGGCCAGACGGTGCTGGAAGCCGCGGTCCAGAAGGTGCACAGCGGGCCGGAGAAGTATTCGACGCCGACCGGCACCCTGCTGACGGCCGACCCCTGCACGGCGGCCGACACCGCGGCGGTGACCCCCGTCGTGCCGTCGCCGAAGGCCGCGCCCACGGGCCTGCACTCCTGCGAATGGAAGAGCAACGGCACCGACCCGACCATCGCCGTCGAGTTCCTGCCCGGCCTCCCGCCGCTCGAAGGCGACGGGTACGCCAAGGTGGACCTCGGCGGCGGGGTCACCGGCTACCAGAAGAAGGGGTCGACGAGCTCGTCGCAGTGCCAGGTCGAGTGGCAGCACCGGCCGTGGCAGGGCGACGACGTCGAACTGGCCCAAGTGGACTACCGGAGCTACGCCGCCCAACCGGACGCCGACGATCCGTGCGGCAAAGCGGTCACCGTCGCGAAGAACGTCGTCACAAAGCTGCCGAAACCCTGATCTGGCGGTCGGCCGCGCGGCGAGGTAGGAAGGGGACACCCCACCCGCCGATGCGCCGGAGGCTGCCGTGAAGAAGATCATCAACGATCCGGCGAACGTCGTCGCGGAGTCGCTGCGGGGCCTCGCCGCCGCGCACGCCGACATCCTCCGCGTCCAGTACGACCCCGATGTCGTGGTGCGCGCCGACGCGCCCGTCGCGGGCAAGGTCGCCGTGATCTCCGGCGGCGGGTCCGGGCACGAGCCGCTGCACGGCGGGTTCGTCGGGGAGGGCATGCTCGCCGCCGCCGTGCCCGGCGCGGTGTTCACCTCGCCGACGCCGGACGCCGTGCAGGCCGCCGTCACCGCGACCACCGGCGACGCGGGCGCCCTGCTCATCGTGAAGAACTACACCGGCGACGTGCTGAACTTCGAGACGGCCGCCGAGCTGGCCGCCGCCGAGGGGATCGAGGTGCGCAGCGTCGTGATCGACGACGACGTCGCGGTCAAGGACTCGACGTACACCGCGGGCCGCCGCGGGGTCGGCGGCACGGTGCTGCTGGAAAAGATCACCGGCGCGGCCGCCGAGCGAGGCGACTCGCTCGACGCCGTGACGGCGCTGGCGCAGAAGGTGATCGGCCAGGTGCGTTCGATCGGCGTCGCGCTGACCGCGCCGACCGTGCCGCACGCCGGCACCCCCAGCTTCGACCTCGGCGACGGCGAGATCGAGTTCGGCATCGGCATCCACGGTGAGCCCGGCCGCGAGCGGATCCCGCTCGAACCGGCCGACGCGCTGGTGGCGCGGCTGGTCGAGGCGGTCGTGTCCGATCTACCGTTCGAGTCCGGCGACCGCGTGCTGCTGTTCACCAACTCGATGGGCGCCACCCCGCTGGTCGAGCTGTACCTGGCCCACGGCATCGCCGAGCGCTTGCTCGCCGAGCGTGGGATCGTGGTCGAACGCCGGCTGGTCGGGCCCTACATCACCAGCCTCGAGATGCAGGGGATGAGTCTGACGTTGCTCAAACTGGACGACGAGCTGACCGAGCTCTGGGACGCCCCGGTCAACACCGCGGCCCTGCGGTGGGGGCGCTGATGACCTGCAAGGCCGACGGGGTCGCGGCCGCCGTGCGCGCCGCCGCGGCCGTGGTCGCCGAGCACCGCGCCGAGCTGATCGACCTCGACCGCGCGATCGGCGACGGCGACCACGGCGAGAACATGAACCGCGGGTTCACGGCCGTCGTCGCGGCCCTCGACGCGGGTGCTCCCGAGACGCCGGGCGCGGTGCTGAAGCTCGTCGCGACGACGTTGATCTCCAAGGTCGGCGGGGCCGCGGGACCGTTGTACGGCACGGCTTTCCTGCGGGCGTCGACCAAGCTCGGGACCGCTGAGGACCTCGACGTCGCGGGCCTGCTCGACGCGCTGCGTGCCGCGCTCGAAGGCGTCCAGGCCCGGGGCAAGGCCGTGGGCGGCGACGCGACCATGGTCGACGCCCTGATCCCGGCGGTGTCGGCCGCGGAGAAGGCGGCCGAGGACGGCGGGGACGTCGCCGCGGTGCTGACCGCGGCGGCCGACGCGGCCGACCGCGGCGCGGAGTCCACAGTGGACCTGGTGCCGCGCAAGGGGCGCGCGTCCTACCTGGGCGAGCGGGCGGTCGGGCACCTGGACCCCGGCGCCCGGTCGTCGGCGCTGCTGCTGCGGGCGTTCGCGGAGGCCGCCCGGTGAGCGTCGGCATCGTGCTCGTTTCGCACAGCTCGAAGCTCGCGGAAGGCCTGGCCGAGCTGGCCGCCCAGATGGCCCCGGACGTCACCATCCTGCCCGCCGGCGGCCTCTCCGACGGCTCGATCGGCACGGACTACGACGAGGTCGTCGCGGCCACCCAGCGCGCCGACTCCGGGGACGGCGTCGTGCTGCTCTACGACCTCGGCAGCGCGCAGATGACCGCCGAGCTCGCCGTCGAATCACTGGCCGACCCGTCGACCGCCCTCGTCGCGGACGGCCCGCTGGTCGAAGGCGCGATCGCGGCGGCGGTCGCGGCGCAGTCGGGCAAGGACCGCAAGGCGGTGGCGGAGGCCGCCGCCGCGGCCGGGCTGCCCGAGGACCTCGAGCCCGCCGAACCCGCCGCCGGTGGTGGCGACGAGGTCGAGCTGGTGCTGCGCAACGAGGTCGGGCTGCACGCGCGCCCGGCCGCGGTGCTGGTGCGCGCGCTGAGCGCGTTCGACGCCGAGGTCGCCGTCTCACTCGGCGACCAGGAGGCCGACGGGCACAGCGTGCTGGCGCTGATGTCGCTCGGCGCCCGCCAGGGTGACCGGATCCGCGTGCGGGCGCGCGGCCCGCAGGCCGCCGCCGCGCTGGACAAGGCGAAAGAGCTGGTGGACGGCAATTTCGGCGAGTGATCCCGGGTCGCCGACCGGGTGACTTGCGCGGTACTGACTCGATTCCGTCTGGGCTTCGGGTGGTGCCGTGTGGCAGAGTCAGGGGCCAATTACCAGCGAGTAACATCTCTGGAGGCCTCGATGGCGCGGGACATCTCGACGGTCGGAGTGGTCGGCCTGGGCACGATGGGGGCCGGGATCGCCGAAGTGCTCGCGCGCAGCGGGCTCGACGTCGTCACGGTCGAGCTCGACGAGGCCGGCGTCGCCCGCGGCCGCGGGCACCTGGAGCACTCGACCGAGCGCGCCCTCTCCGGCGGGAAGCTCGACGCGGCCGGCCGTGAGGCGCTGCTGGGCCGGATCCGGTACGGCACCTCGCTCTCCGATCTGTCCGAAGTGGACTTGGTGATCGAGGCGATCCCGGAAAGCCTGGGGCTGAAGGCCGACGTCTTCGCCGAACTGGACAAGATCACCCGGCCCGAGGTCGTCTTCGCGTCCAACACCTCGTCGCTGTCGATCACCGAGATCGGCGTGCACACCGCGCGTCCCGGCAAGGTCGTCGGGATGCACTTCTTCAACCCGGCGCCGGTGCAGAAGCTCGTCGAGATCGTCAAGACGGTGGTGACCGAGCCGGAGGTGGTCACCGAGGCGGTCGCGTTCGCCGAACGGCTCGGCAAGGTGCCGGTGGTGATCGGCGACCGGGCCGGGTTCATCGCGAACGCGCTGCTGTTCGGCTACCTCAACCACGCGGTGCGGATGTACGAGCAGCGGTACGCGACGCGCGAGGACCTCGACGCGGCGATGCGCTTCGGCTGCGGCTACCCGATGGGGCCGCTGGCGCTGCTCGACCTGATCGGGCTGGACACCGCGTACGAAATCCTCGACACGATGTACCACCAGTCCCGCAACCGGCTGCACGCGCCGGCGCCGCTGCTCAAGCAGATGATCACGGCGAACCTGCTCGGCCGCAAGACCGGCCGCGGCTTCTACACCTACGACGCACCGGATTCGCCCAACGTGGTCGCATCCGAAGTGGTGTCCACTGTGGACTCGATGCCGCCGCGGCCGGTGTCACGGGTCGGGGTCGTCGGCACCGGGACGATGGCCACCGGCATCGCGGAGGTCTTCGCCAAGCGCGGCCTCGACGTCGTACTGCGCGCCCGGAGCCTGGAGAAGGCCCAGGCGTCCGTGGCTCGTGTCAAGAAGTCGCTCGACAAGGCCGTGGTCCGCGGCAAGCTGTCCGAAGAGGACGCTGCTTCGGCCTTGGCGCGGATCACCCCGGTGACGGACTTCGAGGCGCTGGCCGACGTCGACCTGGTCGTCGAGGCGGTGGCCGAAGAGCTTTCGGTGAAACAGGCGGTGTTCGCGGCGCTCGACGAGGTCGTCCGCCCGGGCGCGGTCCTGGCGACGACGACGTCCTCGCTCCCGGTGATCGAGTGCGCGGCGGCGACGTCCCGGCCCGCCGACGTGCTCGGCCTCCACTTCTTCAACCCGGCCCCGGTGATGAAGCTGGTCGAGGTGGTCTCGACGATCGCGACGGCCCCAGACGTCGTCGCGACGGCGAGCGCGGTGTGCACGGCGGTGGGCAAGCACGCGGTCCACTGTGGAGACCGCGCGGGCTTCATCGTCAACGCGCTGCTGTTCCCGTACCTGAACGACGCGGTGAAGATGCTGGAGGCCCACTACGCGGGCGCGGACGACATCGACACGGCGATGAAGGTGGGCTGCGGCCTGCCGATGGGCCCGTTCGAGCTGCTCGACGTCGTCGGGCTGGACGTGTCGCTGGCGATCCAGCGGACGCTGTACAACGAGTTCCGCGAGGAGGGCTTCGCACCGGCGCCACTGCTGGAGCACCTTGTGACCGCCGGGCGGCTGGGGCGGAAGACCGGGAAGGGCTTCAAGGACTACTGATCAGCGCTCGGCGACCTCGCCCAAAACCGGCTTCACGTCCAGGACCGGCGTGCCGTCGATCGCTTCCAGGCCCGTCACCGTCAGCACGCCGTTCTCCGCTGCCGTCACCGTCACCGTGTGGAGGCCGATCGGGTTCGGGCGGTCCGGGGAGCGCGTCGAGAACACCCCCTCGCGGGGGCGATCCGGGTCGCCGCGGGGGTGCACCGCCTGGACCTCGCGGTCGGCCTCGTGCAGCCACGTCAGCAGGACCAGGCGGTCGCCCGGGCGGAGGTCGGCCGCCGCCGGGTGGTACTCCTCGGCGAACACCACCCGGGCCGGTGGGGCGCCCTCGTCGGCCTGTCTCGGGGCCGCCGCGCGGTCCGTCAACGGCGACTCGACGCGCGCCACCGGGCGCACCTCGTAGCTCGTCACTTGTAGTAGCCCTCGACCGGTACGCGAGCTTCGTCGAACAGCGCCGGGCCTTCCGTCTTGTAACCCCACTTCACCGGCGGGCGCAGTGTGAGGAACTGCTCCGACGACAGCGCGTAGACGACCCGGCCGAGCCCGGACCGCTCGATCGCGCCCGTGCACATCCCGCACGGCTGCGTGCTCGTGAACATCGTGGTCGCCGCCGCGGTTTCCGGGTCCAGGTTCTGCGCCGCCCAGCGGGCGAGCTTCAGCTCCGGGTGCGCCGTGATGTCGTTGTCGGTCAACGACGTGTTGCGGTCCTCGGCGAGGACGTTGCCGTCGGCGTCGGCCAGCAGCGAGCCGAACGGCGGGTTGCCGTGTTCCTCGCGCGCCTCGCGGGCGAGCTCGATCGCGCGGCGCAACAGGGCTTCTTCGGTGTCCTTCACCGGTTCTCCTTCCAGGACGCGGCGAGCGCCGCGAGGTCTCGCCAAGCGACCTCCGGGTGGAGGGTCTCGGCGGGGTCCGCATCGAACGGGTCGAGCACGACGGTGTCCGCGCCCAGCGCCCGCAGCTGCGCCAGGTCGTCGACGACCTGGTCGAGCGTTCCTTCCCCGGCGCGCCGGTCCGGCCCGGTCACCGGGAACTCGGTCACCCGCAGCAGGATCCGCGGCGCGAAGGCCGGTACCGGCCGCTCGCCGGCCAGGGTTTCCAAACGTGCCAAGCCTTCCCGGAAGCCGGCCATCGTCATCCGCAGCGGGTGCCACGCGTCGCCCAGCTCGAGCGCGCGGCGCAGCCCGGCGTCGCTGTGGCCGCCCAGCCACAGCGGGATCGGGCCGGCGCGGTAGTCGTCGTGGTCGGCCCAGGCCGCGCGGATCGCCCGCAGGTACTCGCTGGTGAGCTTCCCGCGCTGCTCGAACGGCACGCCGAGCGCGGCGAACTCCTGCTTCGCCCAGCCGATGCCGGCGCCGAGCACCAGCCGGCCGCCGCTGAGCGCGTCGAGGTTCGCCGCCATCCGGGCCACCAGCAGGGGATGCCGGTACGGCACGACCAGCACGGTGGTGCCGAGCCGCACCCGCTCGGTGACGCCCGCGAGCCACGACAGCGTCGTGAACGGCTCGTAGAACGGCGCCGGGTACTGGCCGGCGACGTCGGGCGTGATCGCGACGTGGTCGGACACCATCAGCAGGTCGAAGCCGAGGCCCTCCACCGTCCGCGCCCACGCGCGCAGCACGCCGGGGTCCGTGCCGGGGCCGAAGTTGGGGACGTTCACGCCGATCTTCACCGGGAAAGGCTATCGAGGCCGAAGCCGTGATCGGAAGGGAATGATCACGGTGTTCGACGGCTTCGGCCGTGGATCTCGCGGTACATTCGGCCGATGACCGAGAGTCTCGACCAGACGGACTGGGCCATCCTGGTCGAGCTGCAGCGCGACGCCCGGCTGCCGCTCACCGAGCTGGGCCGCCGGGTGAACCTCAGCGCGTCGGCCACCACCGAACGGCTCCGGCGGCTCGAAGCGACGGGCGTGATCACCGGCTACCGCGCCGACATCGACCTCGGCAAGGTCGGCTACCCGGTGCTCGCCGTCGTCCGCCTCAAGTACCCCGGCAGCCGGCACGAGGCCCTGCACAAACTGCTCGGTGAGCGCTTCGAGATCCTCGAATGCCTGCGCACCACCGGGGACGACTGCTACACGCTCAAGGTCGCCGCGGCCTCGATGGCCCACCTCGAGCACACGATGGACGAGCTGGCCCAGTTCGGCGGCACGACCACGAACGTCGTCTACAGCCAGACCCTGCCCTACCGCGGACCGCGGGAGCCCGCCCGTGACCTCGACGCCTGAGCGCATCGTCGTCTACGGCGTGACCGGCTCGGGCAAGTCGACGCTCGCGGCCCGGATCGCCGAGCGCGCCGGCCTGCCCTACGTCTCGGCCGACGACCTCACCTGGGAGCCGGGCTGGGTCGCGGTCCCGGACGACGAGCAGCGCCGCCGCATCGCCGAGGTGTGCGCGGGGGAGCGCTGGGTGCTCGACGCCGCGTACGGCAAGTGGAAGGACGTCGTGCTGCCTCGCACCCAGCTGCTCGTCGGCCTCGACTACCCGCGCTGGCTTTCGCTGGGCCGCCTGGTGCGCCGGACCGCCGTGCGCTCGGTGACCCGGGAGCGGATCTGCAACGGCAACGTGGAGTCGTTCCGCCAGATGTTCTCGGCGGACTCGATCATCCGCTGGCACTTCCGGTCGTTCGCGCGGAAGCGGGCGACCATCCGGGAATGGGCGTCGTCATCGCCGGGCCCCGCGGTCGTCCGGCTGACGTCGCCGCGCGAGACCCGCCGCTGGCTCTCGACGTTCTGAGCTCAGGCCGGCGGGAGCAGCGGGCCGCCGCTCCAGTGCTGGAAGACGAGGTTCGTGTGCACGCGGGCGACCTCGTCGCGGGCGGTCAGCTCGTCGAGGACCAGGCGCTGCAGCTCGCCGGCGGAGCTGGTCGCGACGTGCGCGAGGAAGTCGTCCGGCCCGGTCAGGTGGTAGACCGCGCGCACCTCGGGCAGCGACAGCAGGTGCTCGACGAACGGGTCCACCAGCGGCCGCCGGTGCGGGCGGACCTGGACGAAGAGGAACGCCTCCAGCGGGCGGCCCAGCTTCGCCGCGTCGACCGACGCGTGCTGCCCGGTGATGACGCCGGTGTCCCGCAGCCGGGCCACGCGGTCCAGGCACGTCGACGGCGCGATCCCGACCGCGGCCGCCAGGTCCTTGTTGGTGATCCGGGCATCGTTCTGGAGCAGGCGCAGGATCTCCAGATCGACCGGACTCAGTTCGACAGAATCTGACATCGCCGAATGATATCCGAGACTGTTGCCCTCGATCCGGCGAAAGCTCGACCATGCTGGCATGACTTCCTCGCTGCGCACCCGCGCCGTCCACGCCGGCCGTGACGACCTCACGGACCTCGGCGTGCACGCGGCGCCGCTGGACCTGTCCACGACGTACCCGTCCCGCGACAGTGCCGCCGAAGCCGCCCGGATCGACGCCTTCGCCGCCGGCGGCGAGCTCGACGGACCGCCGATCTACGGCCGGGTGGGCAACCCGACCGTGGAGCGGTTCGAGCGGGCCCTCGCCGAGCTCGAAGGCTTCGAGCACGGCGTCGCGTTCGCCAGTGGCATGGCCGCCGTCTCGGCGTGCCTGCTTTCCGCGGTGGCGCAGGGAAAGCGGCACGTCGTGGCGGTGCGTCCGCTGTACGGCTGCAGCGACCACCTGCTCGAGTCCGGGCTGCTCGGCACCGAGGTCACCTGGGCCGCGCCGGACGGGGTCGCCGCCGCGCTGCGGCCCGACACCGGGCTGGTGTTCGTCGAGACGCCGGCGAACCCGACCCTCGCCGAGGCCGACATCGCCGCGCTGACCGTTGCTTGCGGCGACGTGCCTTTGCTGGTGGACAACACTTTCGCCACGCCGGTGCTCCAGCGCCCGGGCCGCCACGGGGCGCGGATCGTGCTGCACAGCGCGACGAAGTTCCTCGGCGGCCACGGCGACGTGATGGGCGGGATCGTCGCGTGTGACGCCGCGGAAGCCGCGCGGCTGCGGCAGATCCGCTTCGCCACCGGCGGCGTGCTGCACCCGCTCGCCGGATACCTGTTGCTGCGCGGGCTTTCCACGCTGCCGCTGCGCGTCAACGCGGCGTCGGCCACCGCGGCGACACTGGCCGCCCGGCTCGGCGACCACCCGGCCGTGACGGCGGTGCACTACCCGCGGATCGGCGGGCCGCTGGTGGCGTTCGAGGTCGCCGGCGACCCGCACGCCCTGATCGGCGCGGTCCGGCTGATCACGCCGGCCGTGAGCCTCGGCAGCGTCGACACGCTGATCCAGCACCCGGGATCGATCAGCCACCGGATCGTCGACGAGGGCGACCGGCACGACGCCGGTGTGTCCGATCAGCTGATCCGGCTCTCCGCGGGGTTGGAGGACGTCGAGGATCTCTGGGCTGATCTGGAGCAGGCTCTGAAGGCGGTTTAGCCGCAGCAGCCGCCGCCACAGCAGCCACCGCCGCCGGCCGGGGCCGCGGGGCCGCTCGCGGCCCCGGTGAGGGCGACGGTGGTGAGCAGCTTGACGGTGTCGGCGTGGCCTTCCGGACAGGCCGCCGGCGCGCCGGATTCGCTCATCGGGCGCAGGAGCTCGAAGGTCTCGGTGCACTCGCGGCAGCGGTAGGCGTAGGTCGGCATGCCGCGATTATCGCCGGAAACGGGTTGGTGGGACAGCCCGGGTCTCCGCGGCGGACTGGGGTTGCGTCGCGTGGGCTTGCGGGGTTGTGGCTCCCGTGGCAGGGATAGGTCGCTTTGGGCTGCGGGATCGCCGGGCTGCGGCCTACGGGACCTTTGCGCGGTCGGGGATGGGCGGGGGTGTCGGGCGGTGGTGGCCTGCGCCGGGCGGGTGATTGGCGGAGGTGGCGAGCGGTGGTGGCCCGCGCCGGGCAGGGATGGGCGGAGGTGCCGAGCGGTCGCGCCTCACGCCGGGCGGGTGATTGGCGGAGGTGGCGAGCGGTGGTGGCCCGCGCCGGGCAGGGATGGGCGGAGGTGCCGAGCGGTCGCGCCTCACGCCGGGCGGGTGATTGGCGGAGGTGCCGAGCGGTGGTGGCCCGCGCCGGGCAGGGATGGGCGGAGATGCCGAGCGGTCGCGCCTCACGCCGGGCGGGTGATTGGCGGAGGTGCCGAGCGGTGGTGGCCCGCGCCGGGCAGGGATGGGCGGAGATGCCGAGCGGTCGTGGCCTGCGCCGGGCGGGGGATTGGCGAAGAGCCGAGCGATGGCGTTCCGCGCTGGGCGAGGGGCGGGGTGGGCCGAGCGGTGGCATCCGGACCTCGGCGCCTGGGGCGGGAACGGCGGAAGTACCGAGTGGTGGCTGCGCGCTAGGGCGGGAATCGGCGGTGTGCCGAGCGGTGGCATCCGGGACTTCAGCCGCTGGGAGGACTTCTCGAACCGCTGGGCGGTGGCCCGGCGCTGCCGCTCGGCCGTCGGGACTCGCCGGTGGGAAGCTGGGCGCGTGCAGCCGCCTTTGCTTGCCGATGTTCCTCATCTCGGCCAGGTCGTCCCTTCCCTGCTCGCCGCCCTGGGGGTGCCCGGCTGCGGGAACACCCTCGCCCTGCCGGAGGCGCGCAGTGCCGGCGTGCTGCTCGTCGATGGGCTCGGCCGGGAGCTGCTCGCCGAGCACGCCGCGGATGCTCCCGTCCTCACCGAGCTCGTCCAGGAGTCGTTGCGCGTCGGGTTCCCGTCCACGACCGCCGCCGGGGTGGCCGCGATCGGGACCGGGCTCGCGTCCGGTGAACACGGCATGGTCGGCTACACCTTCGAGATGCCGGGCACCGGCGTGCTCAACGCGTTGCGCTGGTGCAGCCACGAGGACGGCAGTGATCTCCGTGGCGCCCTCCCGCCGCGGGAAGTGCAGCCGCTGCCGACGACGTTCGAGCGGGCCGCTTCGGCGGGCATCGACGCGGCCGTCGTTTCCTCCGCCAAGTTCCGCGACACCGCCTTGACCCTGGCCACCCAGGGCGGAGCGCAGTACGCCGGGGTGCACGCCCTCGGCGACCTCGCCGCGCGGACGTTGTCCGTGCTCGACGGGCGCGCCTTCTGCTACGCCTACCACAGCGAACTCGACCTGCTCGGCCACGTGTACGGCCCCGGCTCGGCCGCGTGGCGGATGCAGCTGCGGCAGATCGACCGGCTCGTCGAGTCTCTTGTGGACGGTCTGCCGCCCGGCGCCCTGCTGGCCGTCGTGGCCGACCACGGGATGGTGACCGTCGACGACAAGCTCGACCTCGAAGACGCCCCGGAGCTCCTGGACGGCGTCCGGACGTTCGGGGGCGAGGTGCGCGCCCGGCACGTCTACACCGAACCGGGCGCGGCCGCGGACGTCCTCGCGGCCTGGCGGGAGGTGCTGGGCGAGCGGGCCTGGGTGCGCTCGCGGGAGGAGGCCGTCGCCGAGGGGTGGTTCGGGCACACCGTCAGCGACCGGGTGCTGCCGCGCATCGGCGACGTCGTCGCGGCGGCCCGCGACCGGTTCGGGATGGTGCGGGGGCTCGCCGAGGCCGTCGAGACGTCGCTGATCGGGCAGCACGGGTCGCTCACCACCGCCGAACAGCTGGTTCCGCTCGCCCTGGCCCAGGGCTGACCGGGTCCGGTTTCCGGGAACGTGCGCCCGCGGGAACTTTCCCGGGCGGTGCCCCGACCTGTCCACTGCGTACCCGAGTGACGGGAGTGGGCGGAATGGGCGGGCTGGACGGGATCGGGGTCGTCGGGGCCGGGGGCGAGGGACGGGCCGTCGCGGCGTACCTCGCCTCGCGGGGACTGGCGGTGCACCTCTGCACGCGCGACCTCGAGGCGGTGGCGGAGATCGCGCGCCGGCGGGAGATCGTCGCGAGCGGGGTGCTCGGCGGGCGGTTCCCGCTGCGGGAGGTGACCGACGACCCCGCCGCGCTGGCCGGGCGGGCCGTGGTCCTGGTCGCCACCGTGACCACCGCCTACCCGGAGGTCGCCCTCCGGCTCGCGCCACACCTGCGCGCCGGGCAGCTCGTGGTGCTGTTTTCGAGCAAGCTCTGCGGGAGCGTCGAATTCGCGCACGCGCTCGCCGCCGCCGGGGCCCCGGACGTCGACGTCGTGGAGACCGACGCGCTGTTCGCCGCCCGGCCGTCCGGCACCGATGGCGTGACGGTGCTGGGCGCCAAGGGCTGGAACCTGATCTCGGGCAGCACGCCGGCCGCCGTCGCGCGGCACGCCGGGTTGCTGCGCGAGTGGTTCCCGATGCTGGAGGTCGCGCGCAACCCCGTCGAACGCGGGCTGCACGACTTCGGCGCGGTCGCGCACGTGCCGATCGCGCTCGCCAACCTCGGCACCATCGACCGCGCGGAGGAGCTGCTCTTCTACGTCGACGGCGTTTCGGCGCGGACGGTCGCGTTGCTGGAGCGGACCGAGGCGGAGTTCGCGCTCGTCGCGCGGGCCTACGGCGCGCGGCTGATGCCGATGACCGAGGTGCTCGACCGGTACTACGGGTGCCCGGCCACGACGCTGCTGGACGCGTTGCGGACGGTGGAGCCGTACCGGACGATCGCCGCGCCGACCAGCCTCGACCACCGGTTCCTGACCGAGGACATCCGCTCGACGCTGGTGCCGCTGCAGGCGCTCGCGCGGTGCGCCGGGGTGGCGACGCCGATGGTGGACGCCGCGATCACGATCATGTCCGTGCTCGGCGGGGAGGACTTCCGGCGGACCGGGCGGACGCTGGCCCGGCTCGGGTGGGACGGGCTGGGACACGAGGGGATCGTGCGCCGGTTGGGGGCCGGGCGGGCGGTGACGGACCGCGCGGCTTGACGTTGCGCGTGGTGACGAGCGGCGGTGCCGGGTCGAGGATGCGGGCGGCGCCGGGGCCGGGCGCGGAAATGCGGCTGCGACGGGATCCGGCACGGTTGCGGGCCGGCCGGAGCCGCGCGCCGGGCCGAGCGGCCGACCTGGCATGGGCTCGCACCGCGCGGGCCTGGCCGGTCCGCTTCAGCTCTCGCCGTTTACCGTTGGCCGCGTGCCTCGACGGAACCGTCCCGGCCGCCGCTCGGACGGCGGGCCGCCCGAACGCGAGCTCGGTGCCGCCACCGGGTGGGCGCGTGCCGAATCCGGCTCCGATGGGGACTGGCTCGTGCGGACCGTGCCCGGCTCGCAGGCCGGCAAGACCTACCGGTGCCCCGGCTGCGACCACGAGATCCGGCCCGGCACGCCGCACCTCGTCGTCTGGCCCGCCGACGACACCGGCTCCGTCGCCGACCGGCGGCACTGGCACCGGGCCTGCTGGGACGCCCGGGCCCGGCGCCGGCCGAACCGCCGCCGCTGAACGCTCTGGAGTTGTCAAACACCGCCCGGCTCAGCGCCGGTAGTGGCGCGAGAACGCGCCGTCGTACATCTCCTCCGTGTACTCGGTGAAGCCGAGCCGCTCCGCCACCCGCAGCGACGGCTTGTTCTCGACGCTGACGCTCGCCAGCACCGGCACCGACGGCAGGTCGCGGGCGCACCACTCCAGGACCGCCAGCCCGGCCTCCACCGCGTACCCCTTGCCCCACGCCGACGGCCGGAACCGGTAGCCGAGGTTCAGCACCTTCTCGCCGTGGAACTCCCGCAGCCGGACCCCGCACATGCCGAGCACCTCGGTGCCCCCGCGTTCGAGCACCGCGGGGTAGCCGAAGCCGTGCTCGGCCCAGTGCGCGAGCCAGTCCGAGAACATCGCCGACGCGCGCGGGACGTCGGGCGGGTCGGGGTTGAAGCGGTTGGTGCGCGGGTCGGTGTGGATGTCGACCATCGCCTGCCGGTCCGCCTCGTGGAGCGGACGCAGCAGCAGCCGGTCGGTTTCGATGTCGGTGAACACATCGGCGAAGCTAGCGCGGGGGTCCGACAAAATGGCCCGCATGACCGAACTGCCGCTGGTCCTCCTCCACGCCTTTCCCCTGGACGCCCGCATGTGGAACGCGGTGCGCGAGCCCCTCGCTTCACACCTTCGGGTGATCACCCCGGACCAGCGCGGGCTCGGCCGCTCGCCGCTGCCGGAGTCCGATCGCGAACCGAGTCTCGAGGACGCCGCGCGGGACGTCGTCGCCCTGCTGGACCGCCTGGAACTGGACCGCGTGGTGCTCGGCGGCTGCTCGATGGGCGGCTACCTCGCGATGGCCGTGCTGCGGCTGGCGCCCGAGCGGGTCGGCGGGCTCGTGCTCATCGACACCAAGGCCACGCCCGACACGCCCGAGGCCGCGCAAAGCCGGCTGGACGTCGCGAAGCGCGTCGACGACGAAGGCATCGAGGGCTGGCTCGCCGAGGCCAACCTGCCGAACCTGCTGGCCGAATCCACCCGCACCACCCGGCCCGACGTCGTGGAGACCGTCCGGGGGATCATCGAATCGCAGCCGCCGGCCGGGATCTCGTGGACGGCGCTCGCGCTGCGGACGCGGCCGGATTCGGTCGAGCTGCTGCGCGAGTCGGGCGTTCCCGCGCTGGTCATCGTCGGCGAAGAGGACCCGATCACCCCCGTGGCGGCGGCGAGCGCCATGGCCGAGGTGCTGGACGGCGCGACGCTCGTGGTGCTGCCGGGCGCCGGGCACCTGACCCCGCTGGAGGACCCGGCGGGCGTGGTCGAGGCGATCCTCTCCTGGTACCCGGCGACTCACGAGAAGTAGGCGGAAAGCGCGGAGCGGGCTTCGGGCAGCCGGTGGGGGAACCGCTGAGCGATCATGAAGCGCCACACCACGGCGTAAAGCTCTCGCAGCCGCGTGAAGAAGCGAAGGGTGTCTTCGTCGACGGAAGCCGGGTACGCGGCGAGGTACTCCGGGCCGCCCTGGCGGGCGAGGATCCCGAGGTCCCAGGCCAGCGGACCGCGCCAGGTGTCTTCGAAGTCCAGCCAGCACGGTCCGGCCGGGGTGGCGATCAGGTTGCCGGGGTGCGCGTCGCCGTGCAGCGGCTGCGCGGGGACGTCCGGCAGCGCCGCGGCGAGCCGGGCCGCCTCGGCGGCCAGCCGGGGGTCCAGGTCGTGCCGCCCGAAGATGCGTTCGAGGTCGTCCAGCGGGCCGCGCCGGGGCAGCTCGCCGGGGTACTCGCGCAGCGCCGCGTGCACCTCGGCGAGCGAGCGCGCGACGACGTCCGGTGCGTACCGGTGGTCCGGATCGTGCGGCGTCCAGTTCCAGAGCGTGACCGGCAGCCCCTCCGCGAAATGGGGTCCGGCCGGGGGATCCGTGACCGGTGAGACGACGCGCACACCACGTTCGGTGAGGAACCCCGACACCGCCAGGTCCCGTTCCTGCCAGGCCGGACCGGGCCGCGCCAGCCGGGTCGTCCCCGGCACCCGCGCGACCAGCGGACCCAGCCTCACCAGCACGTTCGAGCGTTCGTGGAGCACCTCGGGCTCGTGCGCGCGCAGGCCGAGCCGGGAGGTCACGGTCAGTGCCGCGCGAACCGCCGCCCGCGTGTATTCGTCGGCCACGGCCCGATCTTGCCAGCCGGTGCGCGCGACTGTCGGTAGCGAGGGCTACGATCCCCATGACCGCCGGAACTGGGCCCCGCCCGCGCCCGGCGGCCGGACGATGACCACCACAAGGTTTCAGTGTTGGAGGCAGGAGTGACGGCCGTAGCCCCCAAGCCGATCGCGACGCGCCCGTATCCCGCGCGCGAGTCGGTCAAGGGTTCGTACCTGCTGCGGTTGTTCCGCACGACGGACCACAAGCAGATCGGGATCATGTACCTGGTCACGTCGTTCGCCTTCTTCATGGCGGGCGGCGCGATGGCCATGCTCATCCGCACCGAGCTGGCGCGGCCGGGGCAGCAGTTCCTGTCCCAGGAGCAGTACAACCAGCTGTTCACCATGCACGGCACGGTGATGCTGCTGCTGTACGCGACCCCGATCCTCTTCGGCTTCGCGAACTTCGTGCTCCCGCTGCAGATCGGCTCGCCGGACGTCGCGTTCCCGCGGCTGAACGCGTTCTCGTACTGGCTGTACCTCTTCGGCGGCCTGATCGTGCTGTCCGGTTTCCTGACGCCGGGTGGCGCCGCCGACTTCGGCTGGTTCGCCTACACCCCGCTGTCGGACGCGATCCACTCGCCGGGCGTCGGCGCGGACCTGTGGATCTCCGGCCTGGTGGTCTCCGGTCTCGGCACCATCCTCGGCGCGGTCAACATGGTCACCACCGTGGTCTGCCTGCGCGCGCCCGGCATGACGATGTACCGGATGCCGATCTTCACCTGGAACATCCTGGTGACGTCGATCCTGATCCTGCTCGCCTTCCCGATCCTGACCGCGGCCCTGATGGGCCTGCTGGCGGACCGGCACCTCGGGGCGCACGTGTTCGACCCCGAAAACGGCGGTGTGATCCTCTGGCAGCACCTGTTCTGGTTCTTCGGCCATCCCGAGGTCTACATCGTCGCGCTACCGTTCTTCGGCATCGTCTCGGAGATCTTCCCGGTCTTCAGCCGCAAGCCGCTGTTCGGCTACAAGAGCCTGGTCTGGGCGACGCTGGCGATCGCGGCCCTGTCGGTCGCGGTGTGGGCGCACCACATGTACGCCACCGGCGCCGTGCTGCTGCCGTTCTTCTCCTTCATGACGTTCCTGATCGCCGTCCCGACCGGCATCAAGTTCTTCAACTGGATCGGCACGATGTGGAAGGGCCAGCTGTCCTTCGAGACGCCGATGATCTTCTCGATGGGCTTCATCGTCACGTTCCTCTTCGGCGGCCTGACCGGCATCATGCTGGCCGCGCCGGCGATCGACTTCCACGTGTCGGACAGCTACTTCGTCGTCGCGCACTTCCACTACGTGCTCTACGGCACGATCGTGTTCGCCACCTTCGCCGGCATCTACTTCTGGTTCCCGAAGATCACCGGCCGGATGATGGACGAGAAGCTCGGCAAGTGGCACTTCTGGACCACGTTCATCGGCTTCCACGGCACGTTCCTCGTCCAGCACTGGCTGGGTGCCGAGGGCATGCCGCGCCGGTACGCGGACTACCTGACCAGTGACGGCTTCACCACGCTGAACACGATCTCGACGATCGGCGCGTACATCCTCGGTGCCTCGACGCTGCCGTTCCTCTGGAACGTCTTCAAGAGCTACCGGTACGGCGAGATCGTCACGGTGGACGACCCGTGGGGCTACGGCAACTCGCTCGAGTGGGCGACCTCCTGCCCGCCGCCGCGGCACAACTTCACCGAGCTGCCCCGGATCCGCTCCGAGCGGCCCGCGTTCGAGCTGCACTACCCGCACATGATCGAGCGCATCCACAACGAGGGCGAGATCGGCTTCTTCGGGAAGCAGAAGGTCAACAGCCACGCGGCGCCGTCGCAGCTGCTCACCGAAGCGGTGATCCCGGGAGACCACTCCAAGGACAACGCCAGCGAGCAAGGCGACGACAAGTAACACCCTGAACGAGTGAGCGCGTGCCCGGCTGATGTGAAGCCGGGCACGCGCTCTACTTATGTCCGAGCCCGGACCGGCAGACTGACCGTGCAGCGTTGCCGAACGAGGGATGACCAGTGACCCAGACCCCCGTCCTGATCACGACGACCGGCCCCGACAAGCCGGGTGTCTCGTCCGTGCTGTTCGCCGTGCTGACCCGCCACGACGTCGACGTGCTCGACGTCGAGCAGGTCGTCATCCGCGGGCAGCTCGTGCTCGGCGTGCTCGCCGGCGTGTATCGCGACCCCGAGGGCCTGCAGGAGTCCGTCGAGCAGGCCATGGCGTCCGTCGGGATGCAGGTCGAGGTCAAGATCGGCTCGGCGATCGGGGAAGACCCGTTCGCGCTCGGCCGCAGCGACTCCTCCCACGTGCTGGTCGTGCTCGGCCGCCCGGTCACCGCCCGGGGCTTCTCGGAGGTCGCGCGGCGGCTGGCGGCGCTCGGCGCCAACATCGACGCCATCCGCAGCGTCGCCGACTACCCGGTGACCGGCCTGGAGCTGTACGTCTCGGTCGACCGGGACACGCCCGAGGCCGACGCCGTCCTGCGGTCGGAGCTCGCCGACGCGGCGGTCGAGGTGGGCGTCGACATCGCCGTCGAGCGGGCCGGGATCACGCGCCGGGCGAAGCGGATGGTCGTCTTCGACGTCGACTCGACGCTCATCCAGGGCGAGGTCATCGAGATGCTGGGCGCGCACGCCGGCGTCGAACCGGAGATCCGCGAGATCACCGAAGCCGCCATGCGCGGCGAGCTCAACTTCACCGAGTCGCTGGAACGCCGGGTCGCGCTGCTGGAGGGCCTGCCCGCCACGGCGATCGACGAGGTCGCCGCATCGATCGAGCTGACCCCGGGTGCGCGCACGACGATCCGCACGCTCAAGCGGATGGGGTTCAAGACCGGCGTCGTGTCCGGCGGGTTCACGCAGGTCATCGGCGGCCTGGTGGAAGAGCTGGGCCTGGACTTCGCGGCGGCGAACGAACTCGAGATCGTGGACGGCAAGCTGACCGGCAAGGTCGTCGGCGACGTCGTCGACCGCGCGGGCAAGGCGAAGGTGCTTCGCCGCTTCGCCGGCGAGTACGACATCCCGCTCGAGCAGTGCGTCGCGGTCGGGGACGGCGCCAACGACATCGACATGCTGTCGGCGGCGGGCATGGGTGTCGCGTTCAACGCCAAGCCCGCGCTGCGCGAGGTGGCCGACACCGCGCTGTCGCACCCGTACCTCGACGCCGTGCTGTTCGTGCTCGGCCTCACCCGCGGCGAGGTCGAGGCGGCCGACGCCGCCGACGGGCTCGAGCTGATGCGGCCGTGAGCAGCGTTCTCGACCCCCTGGGCGCCCGCTACGCCTACTGGCTGGGGCTCCCGGCCGAAGACACTTCGGACACCTCGGACGAGCTTCCGGAGGAAGTCCGGGCGATGCCGGTCATCCTGTGCATCGAACGCGCCGAGCCGCCCGGCCGCACGCCGCTGCTGGAGGCCGCCGCGGCCGCTGCGCTGGCGGTCTGCCTCGACGAGCGTTCGGCGCCCGGTGGCGAGTGGGCCGAGCCGATGCACGCGTGGCTCGACAACCGGATCCGCAAGGTCGCGCGGCGGGCGCGGGGCGCGCACTGGGCGGCTGTGCAGGATCTGCCGGGCATCACCGTCGAGATCGACGGCGCCGAGGCGCGGGCGTTGGTGCCGGGCCTGGTCGCCGAGGCGCCCAAAGAGGTCTCGCGGCTGCAGATCTCGGGTAGCGAACTGCCGCCGGACGAGCCGGGCCCGATCCCCGACGGCGTTCCGTTGCTCCTGCTCAACCCGCACGCGCCGATGACGGTCGGCAAGGCCGCCGCGCAGGTCGGGCACGCCACGATGATCCTCGCCGCGCTGCTGGACGACGAGCAGCGCGCGGCCTGGGCCGCGCGGGGCTACCGGACCGCGGTGCGGGCGGCGAGCGTCGCGCGGTGGAAGGAACTGCACCCCGGTGACGACCCCGAGGGCGCGTGGCGGCGCGACCGCGTCGTCGCCGTACGGGACGCAGGGTTCACCGAGGTCGACCCGGGCACCATCACGGTTCTCGCGCAGTGGGAGCCGGAACAAGGCGCTTCCTGAGCCGGTTGGAGCGGGCATGGGACTCGAAGTACAGCGCGACGGGCAGCACTCCTTCGTCGGCCGCAACGACCGCGGCGCCGAGGTGCGGCTGGGCCGCACCGGCGCCGAAGGGGCGTTCTCGCCCGCGGAACTGCTGCAGATCGCGGCCGCGGGCTGCAGCGCCGTGACGGCCGAAGAGCTGATCACGCGGCGGGTCGGGGAAGACGCGAAGTTCCGCGTCACCGTCAGTGCCGATCGCCGTGAAGGGGCTTCGGAGCTGGACGCCGTGCACGTCGCGTTCGATGTCGACGTGTCGACTTTGGCCGCGGATCAGCGGGAAGCGCTGGCCGGCGCCGTGGACCGCGCGATCGAGCGGCTGTGCACGGTGAGCCGGACGCTCAAGAAGGGGATCCCGGTGACGGAGGAGTTCCCGACCGCCTAGTTCTCGCTGGATTCCCAGACGACGTAGGCCTGGTCGGCGTCGGTCGTCATGGCCTCGATGAACTTCTCGTTGTCGAACCCCGGCAGAGCCTGGAGGCGTTCGATCAGCGCGTCGGCCGCCGGGTCGCCGCTCGGGACCGCCGTGCCCTTGCCGTCGGTGCCCACCAGCATGAAGAAGACGTCTTCGTTCCAGGGGCCGTCGGGGATGACGCGGACCATCACCGACGACAGACCGGCCCACGTGACGGCCTCTTCGCTGCCGTCCGCGAGCCGTCGCCGCACGCCGGTGTCGTCGACACTGACGGTCCGGGACTGTGCGCTGGACGAATCCTGGGTCAACCGGTGCTCCCTTGCTGCGTCGGTGGGTTCACCGTACCGGGCGCGGCCGTGGACCGCGTCACGCGGGCGCGGCTGCGTCAAGCCGGCGCAACGCGTCCCGCGCCACCTTCGGGTCCATCGTCGGCCAGAACGGGGGCAGCGAAGCACGGAGGAATCCGCCGTAGCGGGCGTTCGCCAGCCGCGAATCCAGCACCGCGACCACCCCGCGGTCGGTGACCGAACGGTGCAGCCGCCCGGTGCCCTGCGCGAGCAGCAGCGCCGCGTGCGTGGCCGCGACCGTGAGGAACCCGTTGCCGCCGCGGGCTTCCACCGCGCGTTGCCGCGCCGAGGACACCGGGTCGTCCGGGCGCGGGAACGGGATCCGGTCGACGACCACTAGCTGCAGCGACGGCCCGGGCACGTCCACCCCCTGCCACAGGCTCAACGTGCCGAACAGGCACGTGCGGACGTCCTCGGAGAACTTCTGGACCAGCAGCGAAGTCGCGTCTTCGCCCTGGCAGAGGATGGGGAAGTCGAGCCGCTCGCGCATCTCCTCGGCCGCCTGCTTGGCCGCGCGCATCGAGGAGAACAGCCCGAGCGTGCGCCCGCCCGCGGCCTCGATCAGCTCGGCCAGTTCGTCCATTGTGGACGAGGCGAGGCCGTCGCGGCCCGGCGGCGGCAGGTGCTTGGCCAGGTAGAGGATGCCGTTGCGCTTGTGGTCGAACGGCGAGCCGACGTCCAGGCCGGTCCACTTCGGCCCGGAGGTGTCCGACGGCGCTTCCTTCTCGGTGGCCGCGCCGGGCGCCTGCTCGACGCGGGCCGCGCCCGGCGGGAGGCCCCACTGGCGCGCCATGGTGTCGAACGTGCCGCCCAGGGTCAGCGTCGCCGACGTCAGGATCGTCGTGTGCAGGTTGAAGACGCGCTCGCGCAGCAGGCCGGCGACGCCGAGCGGCGCCACCTTCAGCGCCGGCGGCCGCGGGTTCGACGCGTACTTGTCGCCCGACAGCCAGACGACGTCGCGCTGGTGCGCCTGGTCGTCGTCGAACGCTTCCAGGAGCCGGACCGCGGTGTCGTGCACCTCGTCGAGCAGCGAACGCGCCAGCTTGCGCGCGGTCGCCCCTTCGACGTCCTCCTTGCGGTCGGAGCCCAGCGCCGTGATGCACGCGTGCGCGGCGTCGCGGACCGCCGGAATCGCGCCTTTCAGCGGCCGGGGCAGCTCGTCCATCCGGCCCGCGGGCAGGTCGTCGACGATCAGCGCCAGCCCGTCACCCGCCTCCAGGAGGCCGTCGGCGACGTCGGCGTCGATCAGCTTGCCGCAGCGGCGAGCGGCCGACGCGCACATCGCGCTGGTCAGCTCGCCGGTGGCCACCGAGGTGACGCGGTCGACGAGGTCGTGCGCCTCGTCGATGATCACCACGTCGTGGTCCGGCAGGACCTGGTAGCCCTGCAGGGCGTCGATCGCCAGCAGCGCGTGGTTGGTGACGATGATGTCGGCGCGGCCGGCCTCGGCGCGGGCCTTCTCGGCGAAGCAGTCCGTGCCGATCGGACAGCGCGAAGCGCCGAGACATTCCTTCGCCGTCACCGACACCTGGCGCCACGCCTGGTCGGTGACGCCGGGGACGAGCTCGTCGCGGTCGCCGGTTTCGGTGTCCGACGCCCACTCCCGCAGCCGCGTGACCTCCTTGCCCAGCCGCGACACCGCGAACGGGTCGAAGAGCTGGGCGTCCTCCGGCTCGTCCGGCGCGCCGGAGTCCAGGCGGTGCAGGCACATGTAGTTGCGGCGGCCCTTGAGGATCGCGAAGGTCGGTTCGCGCCCGAGGGGCTTCTTCAGCGCCTTCGCCAGGCGCGGGAGGTCGCGGTCGACGAGCTGGCGCTGCAGCGCGATCGTCGCCGTCGAAACGACGACGGTGGCCTCTTTCTCGACGGCGTGGCGGATCGCGGGGACGAGGTAGGCCAAGGACTTGCCGGTGCCGGTGCCCGCCTGCACGGCGAGGTGCTCGCCGGTGCGGATGGCGCGGCCGACGGCCTGGGCCATCTCGACCTGCCCTGGGCGTTCGGCACCGCCCACGGACTCCACCGCGTGGGTCAGGAGTTCGAGGACGCCGGGGAAATCGGTTCGGGCGGGCACAGCGACACACATTAGCCGCCGGGGCCGCCAGGATCGGTGATCCGTCGCGAACGGGCCACTCGCGCCGTGTGCTTCGGACGTGAGAAGGGCCCCGCGGGGCCCTTCTCACGCGCGTGTCAGTCTTCGGTGCGGCCCTTGACGAGCTTCCAGGTCAGCGGCAGCAGGCCGGCGGCCACGACGATCTTGATCGCGTCCCCGATCAGGAACGGCGTCACGCCCTTGGCGAACGCCGTGGACAGGTCGAACCCGGTCGACGCCATCAGCCACGGCACGCCGAACGCGTAGATCACGAGGTTGCCGAGCACCATGGTGCCCGCGGTGCGCACCGGCGTCCGGTCGCCGCCGCGGCCGGCGAGCGCGCCCACGAGCGCGCCGGCGAAGACGAACCCGACGATGTAGCCGGCGCTCGCGCCGGACAGGCCCGAAGTCCCGTGCTGGAACCACGGCACACCGACCGCCCCGACGAGCAGGTACACCAGCATCGACGCGGCACCGCGCGACATGCCGAGCGAGGCGCCGACGAGCAGCGCGGCGAACGTCTGGCCGGTCATCGGCACCGGGCTGCCCGGCACCGGGATCGTCAGCTGCGCGGCGGCGCCGGTGAGCACGGCACCGCCGGCGACGAGCGCGATGTCCCGGACGAGGGAACCGGGCACGAGGTCGGCCAGCACGGGCCGCTTGGCGGCGAAGGACAGCGAAGACACGAAACCTCCCAGGGTGGGACACAGGCGACGATCGAGGTTAACGCTCGTTACCCCCGCCGCAGCCCCTTAAGTTGCGTTCCTCACCGGCCACTCGTCCGGGTGGACCCGATCAGGTGCGGTGGCCGGCCTGCCGATGACGAAATGGGTAACTACGAACTGTCACGACGCCGAGGAGGCTGGTGCATGCGAATCGCCAGGAAGAGGACATTCCGGTTGCTGGCGGTGACGACGCTGGCCACTCCGCTCCTGGTCGCGGCGGCGCCGGTCACGTCCACCGGATGGGCGTCTTCCGGCTCACTGGACGTGACGGTCGACAACGAGCACGTCGTCACCGGTGAGCTGGCGAAGTGCACCGTCGACGGCCCCTACAGCGCGCGGACGACAGGGGGTGCGACCGGCGACGTCGCGGTGTTCGGCATCGGCGAGAGCGGCTGCGGCCGCTCGGGCGCGGTGTCGGTCGCGCAGGCGTCGGGGCACCGGTTCGAGGCCACGCTGCTCCGGCGCTACGGCGGCCCGGTGCTCGCGGTGCGCACCTTTTCGGCGAAGTGCGCCACGAGCGAGACCGGCAGCGGCGGCGAGGTCTCGATCGGCGCGGTCGAGGGGATCACCGTGCCCGCGCAGATCCCGCCGAACCACCGGATCGTCATCCCGGGCGGCCCGGCGGGCACGGCGCTGGCGACGGTGATCCTCAACGAGACCGTGACGCCCCAGCCGCCCGACGGCAGCCTGGTGACGCACGCGGTGCACATCGAGCTGTTCCCGCAGGGCGGCCCGGCGAGCGGCGACATCTACCTGGGGACGGCCGCCTGCGACCCGTTCGGGAAGAAGTAGCTAGGCGGTCTTGAAGCGGGCCGCCGCCGCGACGAACTCGCCGGCCCGGGCCGCCAGGTCCGGGAGGCTTCCGCTCGGCGACAGCGCGTCGCCCAGCAACGGCGTCGCCGCGGCCACCGCGATCGCGCCCGCGCGCAGGTAGCCCTCGACGTCGGACAGGTGGACGCCGCCCGTCGGGACCAGCGGGACGTCCGGCAGCGGGGCGCGGACCGCGCGCAGGTAGGCGATCCCGCCCACTGCCGCCACCGGGAACACCTTCACCGCGGCCGCGCCGAGGCGCCACGCCTGGTCGATCTCGGTCGGCGTCAGCGCGCCGCAGACCACCGGGGTGTCCAGCTCGGCCGCGCGCTCGAGGACCGCCGGGTTGACCGTCGGCGTGATCAGGTACGCCGCGCCCGCGTCGACCGCGATGTCCACATCGGACGGTTCGCGGACGCTGCCCGCGCCGATCAGCGCGTCGTCGCCGAGCGCCAGGCGCAGCGCGGTGATGGCCGCGGGCGCGCCCGGCGTCGTCAGCGTCGCTTCGAGCAGGCGGACGCCCGCCGCGTGCAGCACCATCGCCGCGTCGGCGAACCGCGACGCGTCGGTCGCCCGCAGGATCGCGACGAGCCGGTGTTCGGCCAGCGGTGCCCGCAGGTCCTTCACCCGGCCGACCCGACGAACGCCGTGCCGGTGTGGGTGACCCCCGCCTCGTCGAAGTCCGCGATCGTCGCGTCCACCGTCGGCTGCGAGCCGCCGACCGTCAGGTCCAGCAGCACCCGCACCCCGAAGCCGGCCCGGGCCGCGTCCAGCGCCGTCGCGCGGACGCAGAAGTCCGTGGCGATGCCGACGACGTCGACGTCGGTGACGTCGTGCTCGCGCAGCCACGTCTCCAGGGACTTCCCGTCGCGGGCCGCGCCTTCGAACCCGGAGTAGGCCGCGCTGTACTCGCCCTTCGAGAACACCTCGCCGATCGGGACGACGTCGAGCGCGGGGTGGAACGACGCGCCCGGCGTGCCGGCGACGCAGTGCACCGGCCAGCTGTCCTTGAAGTCGGGCGTCTCGCTGAAGTGGTCGCCCGGGTCGATGTGGTTGTCCCGGGTGGCCACGACGTGGCTGTACCCGCCTTCGGCGGCTTGCTTCGAGATGGCGGCGGCCGCGGCGGCCCCGCCCGGCAGGCCGAGCGAACCCCCTTCGCAGAAGTCGTTCTGCACGTCCACCACGATCAGCGCGGTTCCCATGTCGAACTCCGTTCAGAGAAACAGCGTCGGGATTGCGGGCTCGCCGTGCGAAAGCTTGAGGCCCTCCCACGGCAGGCTGACCAGGCCGCGGCGCAGCCGCTGCCTCGCGTCGTCGAGCGTAGGCAGGTCCGCCTCCGCGCGGCCGCCGCGGATCAGGGGAATCTGCAGCGGCCGGTCGTTCTCCTGCGCCTCGGGCGCGGCGCCGGCGGTCGTCCAGACGACCTCTTCGACCGCGGTGCCGGTGCCGCGGTGGCGCCGCAGCGCGGACTTGCGCCCGCCGCGGGACTCCTTGTGCGCACTGCGCTTGGCGACCGGCTTGCCGTCCACCTCGACCAGCTTGTAGACCATCCCGGCGGTCGGCGCGCCGGACCCGGTGACCACCGACGTCCCGACGCCGTACGCGTCCACGGGCTCCGCGCGCAGCGCCGCGATGGCGTGCTCGTCGAGGTCGCCCGACACGACGATCCGGGTGTCCTTCGCCCCGAGCGAGTCCAGCTGCTCGCGGGCGCGGCGGGCGAGCGGGCCGACGTCACCCGAGTCGATCCGGATCGCGCCGAGCTCCGGCCCGGCGACGCGGACCGCGGTCTCGATGCCGGCGGTGATGTCGTAGGTGTCGACCAGCAGCGTCGTGTCCGCGCCCATCTTCTCGACCTGCGCGCGGAACGCGGCCTCTTCGCTGTCGTGCAGCAGCATGAAGGCGTGCGCGACGGTGCCGCGGGTCGGGATGCCGTAGCGGCGGCCGGCTTCGAGGTTCGAAGTGGTCGCGAAGCCGGCCAGGTAGGCGGCGCGCGCGGCCGCGACGGCGGCGTACTCGTGCGTGCGGCGGCCGCCCATCTCGATGATCGGGCGGCCGTGCGCGGCGCCGGACATCCGGGCCGCGGCGGACGCGATCGCGCTGTCGTGGTTGAGGATCGACAGGACCAGCGTCTCCAGCAGCACGCACTCGGCGAACGAGCCGCTGACGGTCAGCAGCGGGGAGCCCGGGAAGTACAGCTCGCCCTCGGCGTAGCCGTCGACGTCACCCGAGAACTCGTAGTCCGCGAGCCAGGACAGCGTCGCGTCGTCGACCACCGCGGTGGCCTCCAGCTGCGCCAGCTCGGCGTCGGTGAAGCGGAAGTCCGCGATCGCGTCGAGGACGCGGGCGGTCCCCGCGACCACGCCGTAGCGGCGCCCGTCCGGGAGCCGCCGGGCGAACACCTCGAACACGCAGGGCCGCGCGTGCGTCCCGTCGGCGAGCGCGCTGCCCAGCATGGTCAGCTCGTAGTGGTCGGTGAGCAGCGCAGTGCTGGCCGTCGCCGGCTCCGGTGAACCCATGGGGTAAGCCTATTCACCCACATGGCCGGACCTGGCGCGGCGTACCCCGTGCGCCCCGTGACACCATGGGGTGCATGTCCACGCCTGTCGCATCCGAACAGACGCAGGTCGAACCGGCCGGTGCGGAAGTCGCCGAGTCGGACACCCCCTGGCGGACCGTGGTCTGGAACGACCCGGTGAACCTCATGTCGTACGTGACGTACGTCTTCCAGAAGCTGTTCGGCTACAGCCGCGACCACGCCACCAAGCTGATGCTGGACGTGCACCACAAGGGCAAGGCGATCGTGTCGTCCGGCAGCAAGGAAAAGGTGGAGACGGACGTGGCGAAGCTCCACGCGGCGGGCCTGTGGGCGACCATGGAGCAGCCCTCGTGAACGGGTGGCGGCGCAAGGGCGCGGTGATCCACGCGGGCTTCGAGCAGCAGGAGGCGGCGGTGCTGCGCGGGCTGGTCAGCCAGCTCGAGGACATGCTGACCGCGCGCGCCGAGGAGGCGCCGCAGGACGAGCTCGCCGAGCTGACCGGCATCCGGACCGGCCCCACCGAGTCCCCGGACGACCCGGTGCTGTCGCGGCTGCTCCCGGACTTCCACAAGCTCGACCCGGACAACCCGTCGCGCGAGGACATCGACTCGGCCGCGGCGATGCGCTCGCTGCACGAGCCGGAACTGCTGGACGTCAAGGTCGGCGTCGCGAAGATCGTGCTCGACACGCTGCCGCGCGACGGCGGCCACGTCCGGCTGACCGAGGAGCAGGCCGACGCGTGGCTGGGCGCGCTCAACGACGTCCGGCTGGCGCTCGGCACCGCGCTCGACGTCACCGAGGACATGCCCGACGAGCTGCCCGAGGACGACCCGCGGGCGCCGCACCTGGGCGTCTACCACTGGCTGACCTGGGTGCAGGAGACGCTGATCCAGGCGCTGACCGGATGATCACCGACGTGCCGGGGGTCCTCGTCGGGCACCACGAGCGGGTCGGCGACGGCTGGGCGACCGGGACGACGGTGGTCCTGGTCCCGGACGGCGCGGTCGGCGCCGTCGACCAGCGCGGCGGCGCGCCGGGCACGCGGGAGACCAACCTGCTGGAGCCGGAGAACCTGGTCCAGCGGGTCAACGCGGTGTGCCTGTCGGGCGGTTCCGCCTACGGCCTCGCGGCGGCGGACGGCGTGATGAAGTGGCTCGCGGAGCGCAACCTGGGCTTCCCGGTCGGCGCGAAGCCGCACGAGGTCGTGCCGATCGTGCCCGCGGCCGTGCTGTTCGACCTGCCGCGCAGCGAGTGGGGCAACCGGCCCGACGCGTCCTTCGGGTACGCGGCCTGCGACGCGGCCTCTTCGGGCCCGGTCGCGCAGGGGACGGTCGGCGCGGGCGCGGGCGCGGCCGTGGGGTCGCTGAAGGGCGGGATCGGTTCCGCGAGCGAGGTCGTGGGCGAGTTCACGGTCGGGGCGATCGCGGCGCTCAACGCGGCCGGGCAGGCCGTCGACCCCGCGACCGGCCGGGCGTACGCGGCCGACCACGGCGACTTCGGCGTGACCTGGCCTTCGCGGGCGGTGGACCTGCCCTCGATGAAGTCGGACCTCAACACGACGATCGGCGTCGTCGCGGTGGACGCGGCGTTGTCCAAGGCCGAGGCGCGGCGGCTGGCGGTCGCGGCGCAGGACGGGCTCGCCCGCGCGGTGCGCCCGGCGCACACGATGTTCGACGGCGACACGGTGTTCGCGCTGGCCACGGGCGCGCGCGAGCTGCCGGAACCTCGCCCGCCTGCCCTCGACGCGCTGTGTTCGGCGGCGGCGCGGGTGTTCGCGCGGGCGATGGTCCACGGGCTGCTCGCGGCGACTACGGCCGGCGGGGTGCCCGCGTACCGGGACGTCTGGCCGGAGGCGTTCGCGTAACGCCCGCCCGCCGCGCTCGGATCATCTCCGAGTGCGGAGCGAGGAAAAGTGGGTCGTCCGGATCCACGACGACGACGTGAACTCCTTCCCCGGCGTGACCCTGGCGCTCGAAGAGCTCCTCGGCTGGCCGGTCGACGCCTGCTGGGCGACCGCCGCGCGGATCCACACGACCGGCTCCGCCGAGCTCGAACCCCCGGTGACGGCCCCGGAGGCGGAAAACACCGTCGCGGCACTGCAGATCCGCGGCCTGCGCGCGACGCTGAGGCGCGTCGGATGACCGACTTCGCGCACGTCACCGGGCTCGCCGGCCGGGTCCGGCTGGTGCTCGCGCCGAACACGGCCACGGTGCTGCACCACACGCTGACCGGCGTCGCCGCGCGGCTGGCTGGCTCGGGCCGGCGGGCCGGGGTGCCCGACGGCAGGCTGTTCCCCGACGCCTACGGCTCCCGCGCGCTCAGCGCGGGCTTCCGGGACCGGCACGGCGCCGCGATGCGCGCGGAGGTGGCCGCGGTGTTCACCCGGGTGCTCGCGGCGTGGGACGGCGGGACCGAGCTCGACCTCGACCTCGCGGGCGCCCGCGACCTGCGGCTCGCGCTGGCCCACGCCCAGACGGTCAGCCTGCGGCTGCCGCGGTGGAAGACGACGGGCACCGGGCCGTTCTCCGCGCGGTGGGGCGAAGAGCGGACAGTCGTCTGGCTGCAGGACCTGGAAAGCCACGTCGCGACGGCCGCGCTGGCCCGGGACGACGTGCCGGTCTTCCTGGAGCTGTGACCGGTTCAGAGATCCGGGAGCGGGTCCGGCGGCAGGTCGTGGGCGCCTTCGAGGTTCGCCGCGCGGACGGCGCTCACGTACTCCTCGTCGATCTCGAGGTGCAGCCGGGCGAAGGACAGCACCGGGCCCAGCGACGGGTGGACCTCGACCGGCCCGATCTCGGTGCGCCGGGAGACCCGGTCGTAGACCGCCTTCGGCGTGTAGCGGCGGAACCGGCCGCCGTAGAGCACGGTGATGGCGCGGTCGGTGACCACGATGAAGAACGCGGCCCGGGTGCGGACGCCGTCGACGTAGAGTGAGGTGCCGGGGATGAGGTACTGGATCACTTCGCCGTCTTCGAGGAACTCGCGGCAGCGTTCGCGGGCGTGCGCGGGCATCGGCATGCCTTGATTGTCCTGGTGAGCGCAATATCTCATCATCTGGACAGCTTGTGTCCACCACCTAAGATGGCGGTGTGCTCCGGATCCGCCGTGAACTCGTCGACGAGATCGTCGCCCATGCCCGTCGTGACCACCCCGACGAGGCCTGCGGCGTGATCGCCGGGCCCGAAGGGTCCGACTCGCCCGAGCGGTTCATCCCCATGCTGAACGCCGCCCGGTCGCCGACGTTCTACGAGTTCGACTCCGGCGACCTGCTGAAGCTCTACCGCGAGATGGCCGCCAACGACGAGGTGCCCGTGGTGATCTACCACTCGCACACCGCGACCGAGGCCTACCCGTCGCGGACCGACGCGAACATCGCGGCCGAGCCGGACGCGCACTACGTGCTCGTCTCCACCCGCGACCCCGAAGTGCACGAGTTCCGGTCGTACCGGATCGTGGACGCCGAGATCACCGAGGAGCCGGTCGAGATCGTCGACTGAGTCCCGTCGGAACAAACCGCGCGCCGAAGGCGTCTGCGTCTAGGAAACCACCGGAGGTAAGAACCCATGGCCGTGACCGTCTCCATCCCGACGATCCTGCGCACCCACACCGGCGGCGAGAAGTCCGTCGAGGCGAAGGGCTCGACCGTCCTCGAGGTCATCGACGACGTCGAATCCCGGCACGCCGGCATCAAGGGCCGCCTGGTGAAGGAGGAGAAGCTGCACCGCTTCATCAACGTCTACGTCAACGACGAGGACGTGCGCTTCGCCGGCGGGCTCGAGGCCGAGGTCAAGGACGGCGACACCCTGACCATCCTCCCCGCCGTGGCCGGTGGCTGATCGATGGCTCGCTTCGAGTCGCTGCTCGACGCGCTCGGCGGCACCCCGCTGGTCGGGCTGCCCCGGCTGTCCCCGACGCACGACGTGCGCCTGTGGGCGAAGCTGGAGGACCGCAACCCGACCGGCTCGATCAAGGACCGCCCCGCGCTGGCCATGATCGAAGCCGCCGAGCGCGAAGGCAAGCTCCGGCGCGGCTCCACGATTCTGGAGCCGACGTCGGGCAACACCGGCATCTCGCTGGCCATGGCCGCCAAGCTCAAGGGCTACGGGCTGGTCTGCGTGATGCCGGAGAACACCTCGACCGAGCGCAAGCAGCTGCTGCAGGCCTACGGCGCGCGGATCGTGTTCTCGCCGGCCGCGGGCGGCTCGAACGAGGCCGTCCGGCGGGCGAAGGAGCTGGCGGAGGCGAACCCCGAGTGGGTGATGCTCTACCAGTACGGCAACCCGGCCAACGCCGACGCGCACTACCGCGGCACCGGGCCTGAGCTGCTGAAGGACCTCCCGACGTTGACGCACTTCGTCGGCGGCCTCGGCACGACCGGCACGCTGGTCGGCGTCGGGCGCTACCTGCACGAGGCGAAGCCGGACGTCCAGGTCATCGCGGCCGAGCCCCGCTACGGCGAGCTGGTGTACGGCCTGCGCAACCTCGACGAGGGGTTCGTCCCGGAGCTGTACGACGCTTCGGTGCTCAACGGCCGGTACTCCGTGGGCGCGTACGACGCTTTGCGGCGCACTCGCGAGCTGCTGGAGCACGAAGGCATCTTCGCGGGCATCTCGACGGGCGCGGTGCTGCACGCGGCGCTGGCGGTGGCCGAGAAGGCCGCGGCCCGCGGTGAGGCGGCGGACGTGGCCTTCGTCGTCGCGGACGCGGGGTGGAAGTACCTCTCGACCGGGGCTTACGCGGGGTCGCTCGACGAGGCCGCCGAACGGCTCGACGGGCAGCTCTGGGCCTGAGTCACTCGGCCTTCCACAGCTCGGGCAGGGCGAGGTCGACGCCGTCGGCCTCGGCCAGCCGCTCGAAGGTCGCCATCGTCGCCCCCAGGTCGTCGAACAGCTTCGGCAGCAGCTTCAGCGGCTTGGACAGCGGGCGCCAGAAGGCGTCCCAGTGGATCGGGCGGACCTTGCGCGGTCCGAGCGCGCCGACCGTCTCGCGCCAGTACTGCTCCCGCCACCCCTCAGGCTGCTTCCCCGCCGCGCCGATGCCCAGGTAGACGACGTCCGCGGAGTAGCCGGCGAGCGCACCGGGCACGAAGTTCGCCGACGCGTGGACCTGGACGCTGCCCGCCGCGTGCGCGACGTGGAACGAGTAGCAGCGGCCGGTCTTGAACGCTTTCGCCTTGGCCGGCACCCGGACCGGCTCGGTGATCTCGCCGGGCACCCGGTCACCGTGGCTGTGCACGGCGTCGACCGGCGTCACGGTGAAGGCGCCGAACTCGACGGGCTTGCCCGGCACCAGCTCTTCGAAGGGCTCGGCGGCCAGGCCGTAGCCCTCCTGCACCTTCCGGGTCGAGGGCGAGCCGGCCAGCGTGGCGCCGGTCAGCTCGGCCACGACCGGCGCGTCGAGGACGTGGTCGACGTGGGAGTGCGCGACCAGGACGGCGTCCAGCTGCGTAACCCCGAGGCGCCGGAGGGCGTCGTCGATGCGGCCGCGGTCGGGCGCCACCCGCGTCGCCATCTTCACCAGTGACGGCCGCGAGAAGAAGCCGTCGACCAGGACGGCCGACGTGCCGTCGGTGACCAGGACGTTCGACACCCCGGCGAAGGCCGTGCGCAGTTCGGGCATGCTGACCATCATGAAGGTCATCGGGCTGCTGGGCGGGATGAGCTGGGAATCGTCGATCGAGTACTACCGGCTCGTCAACGAACGGGTGAAGACCGCGCTCGGCGGCTTCCACTCCGCGCACACCGTGCTCTACTCCGTCGACTTCGCCGCCATCGAGCGGATGCAGGCGGAGGGACGCTGGGACGACGCCGGTGCCGAGCTGAACCGGGCCGCTCGCGCGCTGGAGGCCGCCGGGGCGGACTTCGTCGTCCTCTGCACCAACACCATGCACCTGGTCGCCGACCGGCTCACCGACGGCCTCGGCATCCCGCTGCTGCACCTCGGCGACGCCACCGCCGCGGCCATCCGGGCCGCCGGGATCCGGCGCGTCGGGCTGCTCGGCACCGGGTTCACCATGGGGCAGCCCTTCTACCGCGACCGGCTCGCCGCGCACGGCCTCGACGTCCTCGTGCCCGCCGAGGACGACCGCGACCTCGTCCACCGCGTCATCTACGACGAACTCGTGCTCGGCGTGGTGAAGCCGGAGTCGCGCGAGGCCTACCGCGGCGTGATCGCGCGGCTCGTCGAGGCGGGTGCCGAGGGCGTGATCTACGGCTGCACCGAGATCGAGTTGCTCGTCGGCCCGGCCGACTCGCCCGTGCCGACGTTCCCGACCACCCACCTGCACGCCGACGCCGCCGTCGGCTTCGCGCTGGGCCGGACGCCGCTGCCGCCGTCCCCGGTCACACGCTGACCACCGGCCCTCCCGTGTGGGCTTCGTGCTGCGCCACGACTTGCCGCCAGAGCCGCTCGCGCTCCGCGTCGGTGAACAGGTCCGGGGTGACGCCGAAGACGTCCGCCGCGGCCGCCCACCAGTCCTCGGGGGACTCGACGAGCTCCTTGGCGCCGTGGCGGTTCAGGGTCCGCGCCCGCAGGGTGTCGACGCCCGCCGCGTCCCGGCGCTGCAGCACGCAGACCCGGACGAACCCGGACTCCGGCGCGGTCGAGAGCCACGCGTGCTTTTCCGCGAAGTCGGCCATCTCCGCCGCGCCCGGCGCGAAGTCGAAGCCGGCGAAGCTGCCCGACGGGTCGTGGTCGAACCGCCAGCCGCCCGGCGCCGCCTCCGAAGGCCGCAGCCGGTAGGTGTGCGGGCCTTGGGTGTACGTGCCTTCCCGTAGGGGGAGCGGCTCGTGGATGCCGTCACCCAGCCCCGCGTCCACCAGCCACGTCGTGCCCGGGTCGTCCGGCAGGCCGGAGACGGTCAGCGCCAGGTGGTTGCGGTCGACGTTCGGCGCGTCGCCCGGGCCGCCCTGCACCCCGCCGAGGTGGCGCGTGACCTGGTAACCGAGCTCGCGCAGCAACGCCGAGAAAGCGCCGTTCAGGTGGTAGCAGTACCCGCCGCGACCACGCAGGATCCGTGCCAGCGACGCCGACGGCTCCAGCGGCGTCGGCCGCCCGAGCTGGATCTCCAGTGCCTCGTAAGGCACGCGCTCGACCTGCGCCGCGTGCAGCCGCCGCAGCGCGCCCACACTCGGCGGCTCCGCCTCCAGGCCGAGCCGGTCCAGGTACCCGTTCACGTCGAAGTTCCCCATGCCGCAGACGCTAACGGTAGGGACCGACAAAAAGCTCGGATCAGGGATTTCACCCGAGGTGGACCCGCTCGGACCGACGTACCGTCGATCACGTGAGCACTTTGAACCCCGCCCCGGAAACCGACGCCGCCAAGCGCGTGCTGCCGCCGAAGCCCAAGGCGGCCGCGCTCGTCGCGCTCTCGTTCACCCTGCTCCTCTACCTGGTCGAGCTGGCCGATGTGATCATCCCCGGCGACCTGGACCAAGGCGGCATCCACTCGCGGGCGCTGTCCGGCCTCGACGGCGTGCTCTTCGCGCCGCTGCTGCACGCCGGCTGGTCGCACCTGTTCGCGAACACCGTGCCGGTGCTCCTGTTCTCCTTCCTCGCCATGGCCGCCGGGATCGGCCGGTTCGCCCTGGTCACAGCCATCATCTGGGTGGTGTCCGGGCTCGGCGTGTGGCTGATCGGGCCGGCGAACGCGGTCACCGTCGGCGCGTCCGGGCTGGCCTTCGGCTGGCTCGCCTACCTGCTGGTGCGCGGCATCTTCAACCGCGCGGCCGGGCAGATCCTGGTCGCCGTCGTCCTGCTCGGCGTGTGGAGCGGCATGCTCGCCGGCCTGCTGCCGGGCAACCCCGGCGTTTCCTGGCAGGGGCACGTCTTCGGCGCGCTGGCCGGCGTCCTCGCGGCGTGGCTGACGAGCCGCCGGTCGCGCAAGGACGTCCCGGCGGCGGCGGGTAACCTCGAAGGGTGACCTCTTCGCCCGCTGATGCCCCGATCGGCGTGTTCGATTCCGGTGTCGGCGGGCTGACGGTGGCGAGGGCGCTCCTCGAGCAGCTACCCGCCGAGCAGCTCCGGTACGTCGGTGACACGGCGCGCAACCCGTACGGGCCGCTCCCCATCGCCACCGCGCGCAGCTACGCGCTCGAGGCGCTCGACGAGATCGTCGAGAGCGGCGTGAAGGCGCTGGTCATCGCGTGCAACACGGCGTCGGCGGCCTGCCTGCGCGACGCTCGCGAGCGCTACGACGTGCCGGTGATCGAGGTGGTCCTCCCGGCCGCGCGCCGCGCCGTCGTGGCGACGCACACCGGCCGGGTCGGCGTGATCGGCACCGAAGGCACGGTGCGGTCGCGCGCCTACGAGGACGCGTTCGCCGCCGCTCCGGACGTCACGCTCACCAGCGTCGCCTGCCCGCGCTTCGTCGACTTCGTCGAGCGCGGCATCACCTCCGGCCGCCAGGTGCTCGGGCTCGCGCAGGGCTACCTCCAGCCGCTGCTCGACGCCCAGGTCGACACGCTCGTGCTCGGCTGCACGCACTACCCGCTCCTGCAGGGCGTGCTGCAGATCGTGATGGGCCAGGAGGTCACCCTCGTGTCGAGCGCGGACGAGACGGCCAAGGACGTCGTCCGCGTGCTCACCGAGCGGGACCTGCTGACGACCCGGGAGACCCCGCCGCGGCACGAGTTCCTGGCCACCGGCTCGGCGGAGCCGTTCACCCGGCTCGCCGCGCGGTTCATGGGGTTCGCCCCGGGTGTCCTCGCTCCCACCACCGCATGATCAGGCCTGAAGGCGCTTAGGGTGTCGACGTGCGACTGACCATCCTCGGGTGCTCCGGCAGCATCCCCGGGCCGAACACCGCGGCGTCCGGCTATCTGGTCGAGGCCGAGGGCTTCCTGCTCGGCCTCGAACTCGGCAACGGCACGCTCGCGCAGCTGCAGGCCGTGGCCGACCCGTTCGACCTCGACGCCCTGGTGCTCACGCACCTGCACCCCGACCACTGCGCCGACGTCAGCGCACTCACCGTCCTGCGGCGCTACCACCCGGCGCCGCCGTACCCGGCGCGCCCGCGCCTGCTGCCGCTGTACGCGCCGCCAGACGCGCCGGTCCGGCTGGCGAACGCGTACGCGCCCAACGAGACCGAGCGGGCGGTCACGGACCTCTCCGACGTCTACGCCTTCCACCCGCTGCGGCCGGAGCCGTTCCGGATCGGGCCGTTCGAGGTCGTCGCGGTCGAGGTCGACCACCCGACCCCGGCCTACGGCCTGCGGATCTCCTACGGCGGCCGGATCCTGGCGTTCACCGGCGACACCGGGCCGTGCCGGGCGCTGAACGAGCTCGCCGACGGCGTCGACCTGCTGCTCGCCGAAGCGTCCTGGACGGATTCGGCGGAGCGGCCCGCCGGGGTGCACCTGTCGGGCAAGCAGGCCGGCGAGCTGGCGCGCGACGCCGCGGTCGGGCGGCTGCTGCTGACGCACATCGCGCCGTGGACGGACGCCGGCGCGGTCCTGGCCGAGGCCTCGGCGGAGTTCCCCGGCGCCGAGGTCGTCAAGCAGGGTGCCGTATACGACGTCTGAGCGGCCGGTCCTAGAGTGCTCTCCGTGGCTCGCAAAGATGGCAGGAACGACGACCAGCTCCGGGACATCAAGATCACCCGGGGGTTCCAGCAGTGGCCGGCGGGGTCGGTCCTGATCGAATTCGGCAACACGCGCGTGCTGTGCGCGGCGAGCGTCACCGAAGGCGTGCCGCGCTGGCGGGCCGGCTCCGGCCTCGGCTGGGTGACGGCGGAGTACGCGATGCTGCCGTCGGCGACCAACACGCGCGGCGACCGCGAGTCGGTCAAGGGCCGCATCGGCGGGCGCACGCACGAGATCTCGCGGCTGATCGGCCGGTCGCTGCGGGCCTGCATCGACCTGGCGGCGCTGGGCGAGAACACGATCGTCATCGACTGCGACGTCATCCAGGCGGACGGCGGCACCCGCACGGCCGCGGTGACCGGCGGCTACGTGGCGCTGGCGGACGCGATCACGTGGCTGGGCGCGGCGAACCGGCTCAACGACCCGCAGCCGCTGTCGTCCTCGGTGGCGGCGGTGAGCGTCGGCGTGGTCGACGGCCGGGTCCGGCTCGACCTGCCGTACGAAGAGGACTCGCGCGCCGAGGTCGACATGAACGTGGTGGCGACGGACGCGGGCACGCTGATCGAGGTCCAGGGCACCGGCGAGGGCGCGACGTTCGCGCGGTCCACTTTGGACACGATGCTGGACGTGGCGCTCGCGGGTTGCGCTGAGCTGACCCGGCTGCAGAACGAGGCGCTGGCGCTGCCCTACCCGGGTGAGCTGCCGGAGCCGCGTCCGGACAAGAAGAGGGGCTCGAAGTGACGAAGCTGCTCCTGGCGACGCGCAACGAGAAGAAGCTCGGCGAGCTGCGGCGGATCCTTGCCGCGGAAGGGATCTCCGGTCTGGAGGTCATCGGGCTCGCGGACGTCCCGCCGTTCCCCGAGGCACCCGAGACGGCACCGGATTTCGAGGGCAACGCGGTGGCGAAGGCCCGCGACGCGGTGGCGGCGTGTGGGTTGCCGGCGATCGCCGACGACTCGGGCATCGCGGTCGACGCGTTGAACGGCATGCCGGGCGTGTTGTCGGCACGGTGGTCGGGTGGGCACGGCGACGACGACGCGAATTTGGACCTGGTGCTGGGGCAGCTGCGGGACGTACCGGACGAGCGTCGTGGGGCGCAGTTCGTGTGCGCGGCGGCTTTGGTGCTGGTGTCGGGTGAGGAGACGGTGGTCCGCGGCGAGTGGCGCGGGTCGCTGGTTCGTGCGCGGCGGGGTGTGAACGGGTTCGGGTACGACCCGATTTTCGTGCCTGATGGGGAGTCGCGGACGTCGGCGGAGATGGAGCCGGCTGAGAAGGACGCGGTTTCCCACCGGGGCAGGGCGTTGCGGGCCCTGCTCCCGGCGTTGCGGGAACTCGCGGAGGGCTGACCGCGGTCAGGAAGCCAGGCCGAGGTCCCGGATCAGCTTCGCCACGTGGCCGGTCGCGCGGACGTTGTAGAACGCGTTCGCGATCTTGCCCTCAGGATCGACGACGAACGTCGAACGGATCACGCCCAGATACGTCTTGCCGTAGTTCTTCTTCTCGCCGTACGCGCCCCAGGCTTCGATCACCGATTTCTCCGGGTCGCCCAGGAGCGGGAACGTCAGGCTCTCGTTCGCCGCGAACTTCGCCAGCTTCGCCTGTGTGTCCGGGGAAATGCCGATGACCTGGTAGCCCGCGTCGTTCAGGTCGGCGAGGTTGTCGCGGAAGTCGCACGCCTGCTTGGTGCAGCCCGGGGTGCTCGCCGCCGGGTAGAAGTACACCACCACGGACTTGCCGCGGAAGTCGCGCAGCGAAACGCTCTTGCCCTCGCTGTCGGGCAGGGTGAAGTCCGGGGCTTCGTCGCCGGGGGAAAGTCGCTCGGTCATGCGCCGAGCGTAGCGTCAGGCCGGGCCGCAGTAGGTGACTGCGGCGGGCTCCGTCGCGCTCGGGCGGATCTGCAGGCGCAGCTGGGCCGGCTCCTGCGGGACCGCGAACGCCAGGGTGACGTGCACCGAACGGCCCGGCAGCACGTCCTTGCCCGCGTCCGCGATGCCGGTGAACCCCTGCGTCGTGTCCACGACCTGCTTGACCGGGCTGCCCGACGACGTCGCGGTGACCGTGAGGCCCGAGAGCTTGTACGTCGTCGCGCCGTCGTTCGTCAGCTCGACGTCGAACGCCGCGCCGCGGGGGCTGCGCGGGTACGCCGAGACGCTGGGCTGGAACGACTTGGGCGAGCCGACCGAGATGGTGAGGCCGCTGGCGAACCGGTGGTCGGCGCCGAACTTGAGGTCGTTGCCCGCCTGCGATGCCGACGCTCCCGCACCCGCCGGCGAGCCCGCGCCGAGGGCCGCGGTGCCGTCCTGCGCCGAAGGGACCCCGCACGCCACCGCCAGGGAAAGCAGTCCTGTGGTGAACATGATCTTGCACGTGCGCGCGAGCGCCATCGCGGGTACTCCAGTCGGCGGGTCGGGGGTGCCGTTCGGCAACGGGGCGTGCCGGGCGAACCCGCTCCACTCTGGCCGTGATCGCGCGGGGTTACGAGGAAACACAGGGGGTTGTCGCGCACCTGGTGCCGCCCCGTGGCCAATCCGTGACCGGAACGGCACGGGTGGTGACAATCACCACCGACATGCCACTTAAACCGCGAGCGCGAACAGCAGGATGAAGATCGCCACGCCGGCCACCCACGCGGCCATCAGCCAGCCGAAATCGCGGACCGGGTCCACCGCGCGGCTCTCCTCGCCGGGCACGTAGACGCCGCGTTCCTCGAACCAGTCGGCCCAGCGGGCGAACCAGCTCAACGGGTTGCGCGACGTCATGCTTCACCTCCGAGGCAGCTGCGTCCCGTCACAGTACGGGTTCAGCCGGGCACACCATAAGGGACGTGACCGGTCACCGCCGGTAACTTCGATGTGCCACGGCCGAGTGAAGCTCGACACCGCTCGTGTAGAAGCTCAGACGGCTCCGTTGCGCTGCAGGATCGACACCGCCCGGACAGTCGCATAACCGCGCCATTCGAGCTCGGCGGCGGGCGAATAACTGGCGAAGTCGACGCGCCAGCCGCCGTCGTCCTGCTGCTGCTCGGCGAGCCGCCGCAGCTCCGCTTCGACGACGGAGTCCGCGAACAACGCGCGGGCCGGGCGGTCCGGCAGCGGCGCGAAGTCCAGCGCGCGCAGGGTTTCCCCCTCCGAACCGCCGGCCACCGGGACCAAGCCGTCGGGCGAGACGTACGCGGCCAGCCGGTCCAGCAGCGGGGCGGCCTCGGCGTGGAAGTCGTGCGCCGCGTCCACCACGCCCACCGCGAACGACAGCGCGATCGCGTGCGGTGCTTCGGAAAGCGCGCGGATCTCGCGGAAGCAGTATTCGGTCGCCGCGGCGAGCCACGGGTGGTCGCGCACCGCGCGGTCGTGGCGGGCGACGCGCAGGGCGACACCGGCGGCGAACGCCGTGCTCTGCAGCGTCGCCTCCTTCGGGTCGGCCTGGACCCAGAAGGGCGCGCAGCCCGCCGGGTCCGCCACGGGCAGGGCGAAGGGCAGGCCGCCGTCCGGGGTCGACACCGAGGCCAGCCAGTCGCACAGCCGCGCGGCGTGCGGGGTGGTGTCCGGGCCGAGCTCTTCGAAGACCTCGAAGGCGTGCAGCGCGCCGCCGGGCTGGCTTTCCGGCGCTCGCAGGTCGGGCTCGAGGCCCCAGCCGTAGCCCCCGTCGGGGTTGCGGTAGCCGTCGACGGCGGCCAGCACGGCGTCGGCGTGGGTTTCGCCGCGGAGCAGTTCGAAGCGGCGTCGGTCGAGGAGCCGGGCGTGCGTCGCCATGAACGACGCCGCCGCGGAAAGGTTCACAGCCATGCGCTCAGCGTGGCACCGGCGCGGACGCGGGTCTTGAACGGATCGGACGTCACGGCAGCTGCGGCCCCGGGGCGGCCGCCGCGCGCAGCCGGGCGGCGTCCTGGCCGGGCGGGGCGCCGAAGAGGCGGCGGTACTCGCGGTTGAACTGCGACGGGCTGTCGTAGCCGACGAGGTGCCCGACGCCGGCGACGTCACCCGCGTCGGCCAGCAGCAGCGAGCGAGCCTCCTGCAGGCGGATGCGCTTCTGGAACTGCAGCGGGCTCATCGCCGTGACCGCGCGGAAGTGCCGGTGGAACGCCGACGGGCTCAGCCCGCTCAGCCGCGCGAGCTCGTCGATCCGCATCGGCTCGGCGAAGTTCTCGCGGATCCACCGGATCGCGCGGCCGACGTGGGCGAGCCCGCTGTCGGCCAGGCCGATCTGCCGGACCAGGCCGCCGTGCGGGCCGGTCAGCAGCCGCCAGAGGATCTCGCGCTCGATCAGCGGGGCGAGCACGGGCGCGTCGGCGGGGTGGCCGACGAGCCGCACCAGCCGGACGACGGCGTCGAGCAGCTCGGGGCTCGCGTCCCCGGTCGCGATCGGCGACGGCGGCGGCGTGCGCGGGAACCGGCCCGGTGGGGCTTCGAGCAGCAGCGGGGCGATGGCCGCGGGCCGCAGTGCCAGGCCGACGCCCAGCGCCGGCGTCTGCGGCGTCGCGCCGAGGAAGTGGCCGGTCACCGGCAGGTCGGTGCTGACCAGCAGGTACTGCCCGGCGCGGTAGGTGTGCACCTGCTCGCCGAGCAGCAGGCGCTTGCCGCCCTGGGCCAGCACCACCAGGAGCGGCTCGGCCAGCGAGTGGTGCGGCTCGCTGGTGTCCACTTCGGACAGCAGCAGCCCCGGGATCGGCGTGCGCAGGTCGGCGCGCGCGTGGGCGGCGACGAGGTCGCGGAGCTCGGTCAGCACTCCTCCAGGGAAGCACGCCCGCTTGCCGACGACAATCCAGGTTGCGCGGATCGTGCAAGAGCCCGCGTCGAACGATCTACCGCTGAACTGGGTGTTCGCGGTTTCCTGGTGGTGCCAATCCGACACCGGAGGAGAGTTCCATGCCACTCGACCACTACGTCACCCTCGGCCGGTCCGGGCTGCGCGTCAGCCCGTTCGCGCTCGGCGCGATGACCTTCGGCGAGGACCCCGGCGGCGCCGGCTGCAGCGTCGAGGAGTCCGAGAAGATCCTCGCGACCTACCTCGACCTCGGCGGGAACTTCGTCGACACGGCCAACTTCTACACGAACGGCCACTCGGAGAAGATCCTCGGCGACTTCTTCGCGGCTCGCCCCGGCCTGCGCTCGCGGGTGGTGCTGGCGTCGAAGTTCTTCGGCAACATGTTCCCGGGCGACCCCAACGGCGGCGGCGCGGGGCGCGCGTCGATCATCGCCCAGCTCGACGAGTCGCTGCGCCGGCTGCGGACCGATCACCTCGACCTGTACTGGCTGCACAACTGGGACCGGCACACGCCGATCGAGGAGACGCTGCGGACCCTCGACGACCTCGTGCGCGCGGGCAAGATCCGTTACGTCGGCTTCTCGAACACCCCGGCGTGGGTCACGGCGCAGGCCCAGACGACGGCGTTGCTGCGGGGCTGGACGCCGCTGGTCGCGCTGCAGGTCGAGTACTCGCTGCTGGCGCGGACGGTGGAGGGGGAGCTGGCGCCGTTCGCGCTGGACCAGGGCATCGCGCTGACGCCGTGGAGCCCGCTGAAGAACGGCTTCCTGTCGGGCAAGTACCGGCGCGGCTCGTCGGCACCGGATTCCGCCCGCGCGGCGTTCGTGGGCGGCCCGTCGGAAGCGGAGTACGCGGTGATCGATCTCGTCGCGGAGATCGCTTCGGAGCTGGAGACGACGTCGGCGGCGGTTTCCCTGGCGTGGCTGCGGGCGCGGCCGGGCACGGTGGTCCCGATCGTCGGCGCGCGGCGGCTGGAGCACCTGACGGGCAACCTGGCAGGTCTGGACGTCACGTTGTCGGCGTCGCACCTGGCCCGGCTGGACGAGGTTTCGAAGCCGACGCTGGACTACCCGGCCCCGATGCACGGCGCCCAGCGGGCGATGCTGCAGTTCGCGGGCGCGACGGTCGACGGCGAACCGTCCACTGTGTACCCGCCGCTGTTGCAGAGCGACGTGCGCTACTGACCGCGGAAGGTGCGCCGGTAGGTGTCCGGGGGCACGCCCACCGTCCGGTTGAAGTGCCGGCGCAACGTCGTCGCCGTGCCCATCCCGACCGCGGCCGCGATCGTCTCCACCGGTGAATCCGTGTTCTCCAGCAGCTCCTGCGCCCGCCGGATTCGCTGGGTCAGCAGCCACTGCAACGGTGTCGTGCCCGTTGCCGCGTGGAAGTGGCGCGTCAGGTGGCGGGTGCTCACCTTCGCCTGGCGGGCCAGGTCCTCCACCGTCAACGGCCGGTCGAGGCGCGCGGTGATCCACGGGAGGAGCGCCGCCAGGGGGTGGTCGTCGCGGGGCGGGACCGGTGTGGCCACGTACTGGGCCTGGCCGCCCGCTCGGTGCGGGGGCACCACCAGGCGGCGAGCGACCGCGTTGGCCGCCGCCGGGCCGTGGTCGGCGCGGAGCAGGTGCAGGCACAGGTCCATCGCCGCCGCCTTGCCCGCCGAGGTCAGCACGCTGCCGTTGTCGACGTACAGCACGTCCGGGTCCACCGTCACCCGCGGGAAGCGGGCGGCGAGGACGTCGGTGTGCGCCCAGTGCGTCGTCGCGCGGAGGCCGTCGAGCAGGCCGGCCGCGGCGAGCACGAACGCGCCCGTGCAGAGGGACGCCACCCGCGCGCCCGCCGCGTGGGCCGCCCGCACGGCCTCGACCAGGTCGGTGGGCGGGTCGGCGTCGACGTCCGCCCAGCCGGGCACGAGCACCGTGCCCGCGCGCGCCAGCCGGTCGAGGCCGGCGTCGGGCTCCAGGAGGAACCGGCCGACGCGGACCGGCGCCGAGCCGCAGACGGCGAAGTCGTACCGGGGGTCGTCGCCGAACACCTCGGTCGCGATCGTCAGCTCGAACGACAGCATCCCGTCGGTGGCGGCGAGCGCGACAGCGTGCATGTCCGAAAGTGTACGCAGCGCGGCGTTCCGGACACTGTCGCAAGCGGAAAACGACCGCGAGGATTGCCGCATGACTTCGGTACTGGTTTACGGCGCTTACGGACACACCGGCCGATTCGTGGTGGCCGAGCTGCGCAAACGCGGCTTCACCCCGGTCCTTTCCGGCCGTGACGCGGCGAAGCTCCCGGGCGGACGGCCGGCGCCGGTCGACGACCCGGCGTCGCTCGTCCGCGCGCTGGAGGGTGTCGCCGCGGTGCTCAACTGCGCCGGCCCGTTCGCCGCGACGGCGCGCCCGCTGATCGAGGCGGCGGCGCGCGCCGGCGTGCCGTACGTGGATGTCGCGGCCGAGATCGAGGCCAACCTCGACACGTTCGCGCTGGCCGTCGACACAGTGGTGGTGCCCGCGATGGCGTTCTTCGGCGGCTTGGCCGACCTGCTGGCGACGGCGGCGATGGGCGGCTGGCCGGCGGCCGACGAGGTCCACGTGGCGTACGGGCTGAGCGGCTGGCACCCGACGCCCGGCACGCTCAAAGCGGGCCGGGTGTCCCGGGAACGTCGTGGCGGCAAGCGCATCCGTTTCGCGGGTGGCCGCCTGGAGCACCGCGAGGACGCACTGCCGTCGCTGGAGTGGACGTTCCCGGAGCCGCTGGGCACCAAGCAGGTGCTCGGCGAGTTCTCGATGGCGGACATCGTGACGATCCCGAGCCACCTGAAGGTCACCGACGTCACCAGCTACCTGACGACCGACGCGGCAAACGGCCTGGCGGCAGCGAACGAGCGCGACACGGCGGAGACGTTCGTGGTGGAGGTGCTGGTCCGCGCGGGAGGCGAGGAGCGCCGGGCGATCGCCCGAGGCGAGGACATCTACGCGGTCAGCGCGCCGCTGGCGGTGGAAGCGGTGGAGCGGATCCTGAGTGGACGGACAACGGCGACGGGAGTCGCGTCGGCAGGAGAGATCTTCGACGCGCCCGACTTCCTCAAGGCCCTCCACCCGCACATCGCGGTCGAGCTCAGCTGAGCTCGGCACTGCGGTAGCCACCGGGCGTGGTGGCGTACTCGCGCCGAAAGGCTTTGGAGAAGGCGAAAGCCGACCCATACCCGACGGCCGCGGCAACTTGCGCAACCGGCCGATCGGACTCGCGGAGCAGCTGCGCGGCGGTGGTCATCCGCCACCGGGTGAGATAGGTGAGCGGCGGCTCGCCGACCAGCGAGGTGAACCGCCGGGCGAAGGCGGCCCGCGAGAGCCCGGCGGCAGCACCGAGCTGCTCGACGGTCCAGGCGCGAGCGGGATCGCCGTGAATGGCGGCCAGCGCCCGCGCGGTGACGGGATCGGCGAGCGCACCCGACCACCCGGCCGCACCGGCGGTCTCGTGCAGCCAGGCCCGCAACATGTAGACGAGCAGGGCATCGACGAGCGAGGGAGCAACAACGGCGGCACCGGGAGGACGCGCGGCAAGCTCGTCACCGAGAAGCTGGACCATCGCCCGCAACCCGGGGTGCCGACCGGGCACAGCAGGCAGGTGCACGACCTCGGGCAGGTCCCGCAGAAGAGGGTGCGGCCGGTGCCGACGCAGCCGATAGGCACCACAGACGACGGTGGCGCGAGCACCAGGACCAGGTAGCGAAACACGCCCGAAGGGCGTGGCGGCAGAGGGCCGAGCAGGCCGAAAGTCGATCAGGGGAGTACCGGGCGCCGAGGCCATGGCGTGCGGAACACCACGCCCGAGCAGAACAACATCACCGGGACCGAGTTCAACGGGCTCGAAGTCGGCACAACCGGGCAGCGGCGTGAGCCAAGAGGTGCCCTGCAGAACAACGTGGAAGGAAGCACCGGTGGTGTGATCGAAGCGAAGCCCCCAGGGAGCATGCGCCTCGGTATGAGCGGCAACAGGAGTACCGGCCCGCAGGGCACCAAGCACATCGGCAAGCACATCCATGGCTCCAAGGTAGCAAGACGATCAGACAACGCAACGCGCGTTTGAGCCATTCACCGTCTCGCCAACGGTCTTTAGTTTGAAGTAATGACAGTGTGGATCGAAGGCGCAACAGGCAAGGCCGGAAGACGAGTGGTGGAGGCCTTGACGGCGGCAGGAGTACCGGTCCGAGCGGCAAGCCGCCACCCCGGCAAAGCAAAGGGCTCGGTAATCCCGGTCCGCTTCGACTGGTACGACGAAGCAACGTGGGCGCCGGCGGTCGGAGACGCGGAGTCGGTGTTCCTGAAGGGACTGGACAGCAACGACGAGGCGGCGGCAGTCATCGAGAAGTTCCTTGCGAAGGCGAGGTCGGTGAGCCGGGTGGTGCTGATGTCGGCGGTGGGCGTCGACAAGACCCCAGAGGAGGCACCGCGCCGAGCGGTCGAGCTGGCGGCGGAGCGTTCGGGCAGGAGCTGGACGATCTTGCGCCCGAGCTGGTTCTTGCAGAACTTCGACGAGGACGAGTGGGTGTTCGCAAGGGCGTTGCGGGAGAGGAACGAGCTGTACGCGGGAAGCGGCTCGAGCAGGGTGGGCTTCACGGACACAAGGGACCTGGCAGAAGCGGCGGTCACGGTCTTGACGGAGGAGGGCCACGAGGGGCGGGGCTACACGATCACGGGCCCGGACCAGCTGACGTTCGGAGAGATGGCGGAGCTGCTGGCGAAGACATCGGACCGCCCGATCCACCACGTGGACGCAACACCGGAGCAGCACCGGGAGCACTTCGCAAAATCAGGACGCCCGGAGGCCTGGATAAACCACATGCTGCACCTGTTCAAGCTGGTAAGGGCAGGAGTCTTCACCCCGACAACGAAGGACTTCGAGCACCTGACGGGAAGAAGGCCCCGCACAGCGAAGGCGTACGCCGAAGAGAACTGGCAGCCAGGAACACAAAGCTGACCCCGCAAGCGAAGCGGGGGCCAGGGGCGAAGCCCCGGAGAAGGGGTCCGGGGCGAAGCCCCGGGGAGGGGGTCCGGGGGCGAAGCCCGCCGGGCGGGGTCTGGGGGTTGCACCCCCAGAGGACACGACGAAATGAAGCCCGGCGCAGGCAGCGAAGCGCCGAGCAAGGAAGCGGAATGCGTGGGCCCGGAGAGACTCGAACTCTCACTGGCATGGACCTAAACCATGTGCCTCTGCCAATTGGGCTACGGGCCCGTTGCAGTTGGCAGCGTAGCGTGCGGCGTGGCCGGTGTGGTGGTTGCGGGGCGGTCGTCTAAGTTGGGTGGGGTAGTTGTTGTGGCGAGGAGGACATGTGGCTCGCGATCCGGAGACGATCGAGCGTGAGATCGAGCAGGCCAGGACCGCTTTGGCGGCGACGCTTGATCAGCTGACCGTCAAGGCGGACCCGAAGAAGCTCGCGGATGCGGCGCAGCGTGGGGTGCGCGCGAAGCTGGACAACCCGAAGGTGAAGTACCCGTTGATCGGTGGCGGGATCCTCGTGTTGGTCTTGCTGGTGCGCAAGCTGCTGAAGTAGCGCGGGTCAGGCGCGGGCCTGCTCCGCTGTCTTCTCGGCGGTGGTGGCGGGCTCGGCTGCCGGCTTGCTTTCCTCGACTGCTTTGGGGAGTTGTTTGCTCGGGGGCAGCGCCGGCTTGTTGTCGGTCGCGGCCTTCTCGGTGGTCTGCTGCTTGGGGACGCTGCCGGGTGGCGGGACCTCGAGCGGGGGCAGTTTGGGGAGGGTCAGCCGGGCTGTCATGTAGGCCTGGGTGAACTCGAAGGCGCTGCCGTTGAGGAGGTGGACGACGGTGGTCTTGCCGTCGCCGCCGAGTTCCTCGACGAGTTGGTCGGCTCGGTCGCGCGCGGCGATGATGCCGGGTGCTCGTGCGGTGAGCTCTTTGCCCAGGCCGCTGACCGTGATTGCCCAGTCGGCGTCGTCTTGGACGTACGTCGCCGTGATCGCTTCCACCATCTGCCTCACGCCCCTCTTCTCCGCCACCATGCTTTACACAACCGTGACGCCGCCACCGCATTCCCATGACGCGGTATCGGCGCCCCCTCTCGGCTGTGAAAAGTCCAGCACACTTTCTACCGTGTCCTCGACACCGTAGAGCAACTCTGTGTCACACGACACGACAGCGCTGAGTAACGACCGAATGGCCTAATGCACTTGCATCCTACCGTGCACGGTGCTGGAGGCCGCTCCACAGCACGTCCATGGCGTATTCGGTGGCCGTTTCGGGGCTCACTTCGTCGTGTCGTTCGCACCAGATCGCGAGCCGTTCGCAGGCTCCGACCACGAATTCCGCGGCTGCTTCGGCTCGCAGGTCGTCGCCGCTGTCGAAGTGGCCGCTCATCAGGGCGGCGATGAGGTCGGTCTGCTGGCGGCGGGTCTCTTCGACCTCGTCGGCGGCCGGCGTGCCGATCAGGGCCATCTCGTGCCGCAGGAGCGACCACGCCTGGCGTCGCTCGCGGATGAAGACGAAGAAGGCCAGCAGGCCGCGGCGCAGGGCGTCCTCGGCGGTGGCCGCGCCGACGGTCGCTTGCTCGGTGACCTCGCGCAGGACCGAGCGCGACTCGCGGATGCAGGCCAGGAGGAGGCCTTCCTTCGAGTTGAAGTACTCGTAGAGCATCGGCTTGGAGACGCCGACCAGTTCGGCGATCTCGTCCATGGACGCCGCCGCGTAGCCGCGTGCCGAAAAGACCTCTTCGGCGACTTCGACCATCTGCCGCATCCGCTCGGCCCGGGGCATGCGCTTGCGCTTCGCGGTGGTCACGGGTGAGACTCTACCGGTAGTAACCTACTCTGAGTAAGCTGGACGACGAGTAACAGGAAACAGGGCAACCGGGAGGCGCGATGGGCAACCGCACGGAGACCGGGGTCGTCATCGTCGGGACCGGGTTCTCCGGTCTCGGCATGGCGATCCAGCTGCGCAAGGAGGGGCGCGACGACTTCGTCATCCTCGAAAAGGCGCACGACGTCGGCGGCACGTGGCGGGACAACAGCTACCCCGGGTGCGCCTGCGACATCCCGTCGCACATGTACTCGTTCTCCTTCGAGCAGAACCCGGGCTGGTCGCGGGCGTACTCGCCGCAGCCGGAGATCTGGCGGTACATGCGCGAGGTGGCCGACAAGCACGACCTGCGCCGGTTCGTCCGCTTCGGCCAGGAGATGACCGGGGCCCGCTGGGACGCCGACGAGAACCGCTGGCACGTCGCCACGAGGGGCGGCGACGAGTTCGTGGGGGACGCCCTGGTCGCCGGGGTCGGCGCCCTGCACCTGCCGATGATCCCGGAGCTGCCCGGCATCGAGAAGTTCGAGGGCCCGGCCTACCACTCCGCGCGGTGGCGCCACGACGTCGACCTGAAGGGCAAGAAGGTCGCCGTGATCGGCACCGGCGCCAGCGCGGTGCAGTTCGTGCCGAAGATCGCGCCGGAGGTCGAGGAGCTGACGCTGTTCCAGCGCACCCCGCCGTGGATCATGCCGAAGGCCGACCGCGAGATGTCCGGGCGCACCCGCGCGCTGTTCAAGGCGTTCCCGCCGGCCCAGCGCGCCTACCGGAACCTGCTCTACTGGCTGCTCGAAGCGCGCGCGATCGGCTTCAACGGCCAGTCGTGGGTGATGAAGCTCGGGCAGCGCCTGGCCAAGCGCAACATCGACCGCGCGATCGCCGACCCGGCGCTGCGGCGCAAGGTCACCCCGGACTACACCATGGGCTGCAAGCGCGTGCTCATCTCCAACGACTACTACCCGGCGCTGGCCCGGGACAACGTCGACGTCGTGACGGACGGCGTGCGCGAGGTCCGCGAGCACAGCGTCGTGGACGCGGCCGGGGTCGAGCACGAGGCCGACGTCATCGTCTACGGCACCGGCTTCCACGTCACCGACGCCTTCGACGACCTGGAGATCGTCGGCCGCGACGGGCGGAACCTCGGCAAGGAGTGGGCGACCGAGGGGATGCGGACGCACCTCGGGATCACCGTCGCCGGCTTCCCGAACCTGTTCTTCCTCCTCGGCCCGAACACCGGCCTCGGGCACAACTCCGTCGTGTTCATGATCGAGGCCCAGATCTCCTACGTCGCCGAGGCGCTGCGGCTGGCCCGCGGCAAGGCGATCGAGCCCAAGCCCGAGGCGCAGGAGCGGTTCAACGCCGCGATCCAGCGCAAGCTCGCGAAGGGCATCTGGACGCGCGGCGGCTGCAAGAGCTGGTACCTGGACGCGAAGGGCGTCAACCGGACGATCTGGCCGGGCTTCACCTGGCGGTACTGGCTGGACACGCGCAAGGTGCGGCGCGAGGACTTCCTGGTCGGCTGACCCGGACGCGGTCCCCCACCGGCGGAGGAGGCCGGTGGGGGACCGCGGGATCAGCGGGAGGCGTAGCGGCGCAGGCGCGCGATCAGGTCCACGGTCGGCAGCCCGCACAGCTCGGCCATGCGCTCCAGGGCCGGCAGGTCGAGCGCGATCTCGCCGGCGCCGTGCTCGCCGGCCTGGTGCAGCCGGTCATCGGCCCAGCGGCGCAGCGGCAGCAGGTCGTCGGAGGCGTCGGCGACGACCTTGCGCAGGTCGACGCGGACCCGGCCGGGCTCGTCGACGAACACCCGGCGGTGCACCTTGGCCAGCAGGTCCTGGGGCAGCTCGTCCATCGCGACGCACAGCTCGACCAGGCGCACCACGGAGCACTGTCTGGTGCCCAGTTCGTAGGTGGCCAGCGTCTGCAGCGAAATCTCGCTCTGCAGGTGCTGGTTCAGCTCCTTGCGCGTCCAGCCTCGGCTGCGCCTGAGCTTGCGGAGCTCGTCTCCGAGAATCCGCTGATACTCCTCAGCGTCGATCAGCACATCAATGTCCCCTGCCGTGCTCTCCCGCGGCACCCGCACGGTGGTGACAAGTTTCCCGTGCAGGTGCACCCTCACGTGTATGTAAGTGCGCAGGAGCCCGGCCCTTACGCGATTCCGGGCATGTCTTTGATACCGATTGCGCGAGTTAGGCCGAACGGGTTAACAGCAGGTAGCTCAGAACGCAAATTGCAGTTTGCAGACTACGGAAAAGCCTGTGAAGAGGCGGTTTCCGGCCGTCTTTCAGTTGACGCAGGGGACGCCTTCGGCGGTGATCGGCTTGTCCTCGTCGGCGACCGGCGGGGGCGCCGGGGCCTGCGACGTCGCGCCCGCGGCGGCACCGGACCCGGCGCTCGCATTGGAGTTCGTACCCTCGTAGTCGGCGCCGAGGAACACCATCACGTGTCCCGTTTGGACGCTCTTGTCCTCTTGGATCGTCGGCGAGCCGCCGAGGGCGTCGGCGACGGCCTGGCCCTTGTCCTTGCCGCCCTTCGGCACCCAGATCACCGTGGTCTTGCGGGCGGTCGCGTTCGCCGTGTCGCCGGAGGTGAAGCCCTTCGTCTCCAAGGTCTTGGCGACGCTCGCGGCCAGGCCGGTCTTGCCGGAGGCGTTGCGCACGTCGACCGTGGTCGCCTTGTTCGCGGGGTCGGCCTGCTCCGCCGGCGGCGTCGTCGCGCCCGGCTGCGGCCCGGCGAGACCCTGCACGAACTGCTTCACCTCGGCCGGGTCGACCTGGATGGCGACGCCGTCCTCGGGCGTCTTGTACTCGACGTTCTTCACCGGGATCGTGCGGAACTCGAGCTGGCCGCCGGTCAGGCCCTTCATCTGCTGGGCGAACCCGAAGATGTCCCAGTTCTGGTTGAGCACGACCGACTTCTTGATGGCGTCGATCAGGTCGGACAGCTTCGAGGGGTTGGTCAGCGTGCCCGCCGAGAGCACCTTGCGGGCCATGCCCGCCATGAACACCTGCTGGCGGACGACCCGGTCGAGGTCGCCGTTGGGCAGGCCGTGGCGCTGCCGGACGAACTCCAGCGCCTGCACGCCGGAGATCGTGTGCTGGCCCTTGGTGAAGTCCGCGCCGGAGTACTGGTCCTTGACGTTGTTGTTGAGGCAGACGTCGACGCCGCCGATGGCCTTGGTGATGTCGCTGAAGCCCAGCAGGTTGACCGCGGCGTAGTTGTCGATGGTCGACCCGGTGAGCTTCTCGACGGTCTCGATGAGCTCCTTCGCCCCGGCCTGGTTGGCCTTGACGTCGAGTTCCTTCGGGTCGGTGACGCCCTGCTTCTGCAGGTCCTTGCGGGCCGACAGCATCGCGCGGGCGTAGGCGGAGTTGATCTTGTGCTTGCCGAAGCCGCCGGGGATGTCGACGTAGGTGTCGCGGGGCAGCGAGATCGCGACGGCCTTGCTGCCGTCGTTCGGGATGTGCACGAAGATCAGCGAGTCGGTGTTGAGCTCGCCGTCGGAGTCGCCGGCCCGCAGCTCGTCGAGCACCTCGCGCGAGAGCGGGTTGCCCTGGGCGTCGGTGCGGCTGTCCAGGCCGACCAGCAGGATGTCGCGGGCGCCGTCGGCGGGCTTGTCGCCGCCACCGCCGTCGCTGATCACGTTCGCGTAGTTCAGCCCGTTCACCAGGCCCTGCATGGCGGCCCACGCGTACCCGGTCAGGCCCATCACCAGCAGTGACACGACGGCCAGCGCGATCTTCGCGCCGCGGAAGGAGTTGCGGCGGGCGCGCGGGGCGGGTTTCGGCTGGGGCCGGCGGGCCGGCGGAGCGCCGCGGCGCGCGTCCACCGGTTCACGGCGGGGTGCGGGGCGGCGGGGCGGCGGGGTGCCGCGCCGGCCTGGCTCGTCCTGCCAGGGCCGGGCGGGGCGGCGGTCGCCTTGCCCGTTCCGAGGCGGGTGATCCACGCGGGCGACTCCTCACTGCTTCGATCGGTGGTCCTGGGGTTGGGACGCATGGTGCCCTCACCTGGTTGCCGTAGCGTTACACATCCCCCTGTGAATGTGGCACGCACCACCCAGTTTCCCGCATCCGTACGGGTTACGCCTGGTCAGGACGGCACATTCGCCGCCCGCCGGGCCGGCAGCAAGGTGCCCGCGGCCGCGAGCAGGGCGAACCCGGCGGTCCCCGCGTGGAGCGTGACGCCGAGGAGTTCGGACGTGCCGCTGCCGTCGGCGAACAGCAGCGAGGGCGCGCAGGCGAGCGCGGTGGTGAGCCAGGTCCCGGTCGCCGCGCCCGCCCCGAGCCGGATCGTGTGCAGCAGGAACACCCCGAGCAGCAGGTGCACGAGGCTCTGGATCGGGTCCAGCCGCAGGCCCAGCAGGTCGGCGTCGGCGGCCACCCCGCCGAAGCGGGTCAGCGCGAAGCCGAACACGCCGAGCGTCGCGTAACCGATGCCGAACGCCGCCGCGGCCCGGGTCAGGACGACCGTCCGGCGGCCGGGGAGCTCGGCCGCGCGGGGCCGCCGGACGCCGTGGGCGTGCCGCTCGAACCACCAGAACACCAGGGTCGCGGGCACCGCGAGCAGCCCGACCGCGACCAGCGTGCGCGGCCGGACCAGCCAGCTCAGCCCGTCGGCGATCCGGCCGGGCAGGTAGACGACCGCGACCAGCAGCAGCATCCCGGCGAGGAACGCCAGGTAGAGGCTCATCGGCGCGCGCAGGACGAACCGGCACGCGGCGGCGACGCGGGGCCGGTCGCCGAGCCGGGTCAGCGGGCCGGCCACGAGCCCGAGCACGCCGAGCTGGACCAGGCCGAGCAGCAGCACGCCCCACGGCGGGGCCGACAACGCGGCCGGGGCGCCCGGGCTGCCGAGCAGGACGGGTGGCCCGGCCCGCAGGACACTCGCCACGGCGAGGCCCGCGACCCCGGTGGCGGCGGCCGCGGCGAGCAGGCGTCGCGACGGGCGTACGCCGTCGGCGTGCGCGAAGGCGAGTTGCTGGGCGAGGAGCGCGAGGGCGAACGTCGCCGCGAAGCGGGGCAGGGGCGAGCCGATCCAGTTCGCGGTCGCTTCCCCGGCGACGACGACCGCGAGCAGCCCGGCCGCCGCGCTCACCGGGGCCCGGCGGTGCAGGGCCAGCAGCGGCGGCGCGCAGACGATCGTCAGCAGGTAGACGCCGAGCAGCCACAGCGGGTGCAGTGCGATCCGCATGACCGTCGCCGTCGTGCCGGCCGGGATGCCGAGCAGTTCGAGCGCGAGCGGCGTCAGGAGGGCGACGACGGCGAAGATCAGCGCCGGCCGCAGCAGCGGGCTCGCGCGTTCGGCCAGGAAGTGGCGGTAGCCGCCGCCGTGGTCCTGTTCGGCGCGCCAGCCGGCCGCGTTGGCGTGGCCGCCGGCGAAGAAGATCAGCGGGGCGAGCTGGGCGAGCCAGGTCAGCGGCCACAGCGACGCCTCGGGCGCGCCGGCCCAGTGCGCGAGCGCCGTCACCGACTCGCCGACGAGCAGCAGGACGACCCCGCCCGCGCCGAGCAGCGCCCACCGGCTGACTTCGGCGGGGACGGCGGCGGGCGCCGGGACCCGCGGCTCGCGCCGGGCCCGCAGCCAGCCGCGCAGCCGGAACACCAGCAGGCAGGCGATCACGAGCACGCCGGCGACCATCGGGCCGATCGGGTCGCCGACCGGCGGGCCCCAGCGCTGGTGCCACGAGTTGACGACCAGGCCCGCCGAGTAGAGCGTCGCGACGACCCGGCAGGTGCCCGCCGAGTTCATCGGGTTCAGGTCGCAGGCGTGGTGCATGTCGTGGGAGAGCTGGTTGTCGAGCGCTTCGCGGACTTCGGGGCCGAGCGGGTGGCCCTTGCGGTCGGCGTAGCGCAGCAGGTCGTAGCCGAGGTCGTGCGCCTTGCACGGCACGGCGTAGTCCCACTTCGTGTTGTCGTCGCCCCACGGCGTCGAGCAGCCGCCGTCGGTGTGCACGGCGCGGACGGTGCCGTCGCGGGCCGGCAGCGCGCCGGGGGTGACGCCGCTGAGCGCGGTGAAGTCCTTCGGCAGCCGCGCGAGCGCGTCGGGGTGCGGGCCGGGGTGGACGAGCGCCTCGATGGCGTTCTGCGCGGCCAGGACGTCGCCGGTGGGCGGGCCCTGGTCCGGCGGAGCCGGCGGGCGCGAGGCGATCAGGCCGAAGGCGAAGACGACCAGCAGGACCAGCAGCAGCCAGCCGGACGTCGACCAGGGTCGGCGGACACGCGGCGGCTGGGTCGGGGCTGGCATGGTCCCAGGGTGCCAGCCCCGCGTGAGCGGCGACACGGGGATAACCCCCGGGACCGGCGTTGCCCGATCGGGTGGCGCTCGGGGCTGCCCCTTCTTACGTTCCGTCTTCGCTTCGGGCCGGGGAGAATGACGGACGGGGGTGCGGCGACCAGGAGGGCGTGCGGTGGGCTCGCTTGTGGTGCCCGTGGAGAACACGGTGGGCGCGTTGCGCCGGCTCGCTCCCGGTGCGGCGTTGCGCTCGCCGCCCGCCCCGGAGCTGCGGGTGCTGGCGCGGGCGTTGCGGTCTTGTCCGCCGGCGGAGCTGGCCGCGGCGCAGCCGGGTGCGGTGGCGCGGGCGGTGCTGGCCGCGCAGGCGCGGGCGCTCGACCGGGCGATGACGGGCCTGTTCGGCTCGGACGCCCCGGAGGCGGCGCGGCTGGTGCGGGCGGCCCGCTTCAGCGGGCGTGGTGCGGGGTTTTCGCGGGTCCGGGCGGAACCGGGCCTGCGGGCGGCGGCGCTGGGCTGGGCCTCGGCGACGGGCGCCCGGTTGCTGGCCGGCTCGCTGCGGGGCGAGCCGCTGGTGCCGGACGCGGCCGACGGCCGGTTCGCGGCGGAGCTGACGGTGGCGGCGCTGCTGCCGCGGGCGGAGACGGCCGGCGAGGCCGTGGCGTTCGACGGCCGCGGGTCGGGGTTCCTCGAGGCCCGGTCGCTGCGGGTGGGCGACGGCGGCTTCCGGGTCGACGTCCGGGCGGACCCACCGGTGGAGCTGCTGGGCGACGGCGAGGCCCTCACCCTGCGGGCGCTGTGGTGGAACGGCCTCGGCCGGGTGACCGACGACCTGGGCCACGAGTACCTGATCCTGCGGAAGGACCCGGAAGGCACCGGGGTGGTGCGCCACTGGTGCCACCCACGCCCGGCACCGGGGACGAAGGTCCTGAGGCTGGAGTCGGCGGGGTACCGGGGCGAGAGCCTGCGGCTGGGGTCGGCGGCGGCGCACGGGACGTCGGCCGAGGTGCTGGTGAAGCGGGAGTTGACGGTCCGGCTGGGGGCCTAGCGGCGCCGGTCGGCGGCCGGCCGGCTTCCCGTTCCGGCCTCGTGAGAGGTCTTGAATGACTCATTCAGGACCTCCGAAGACCTGAATGAGTCATTCAAGACGTCGGCGACCGGCGGCGGGGCGGCGGGGCGACTGGCGGTGGAGCGGCGTGGCCGCGGGGCTGCGGAGCGACTGGCGGTGGAGCGGTGTGGCCGCGGAGCGACCGGCGGCGTGGCCGCGGAGCGACGGGCAGCAGAGCGGCGGGGCCGCGGGGCCACTGGCGGTGGAGCGGCGTGGCCGCGTGGCCGCGGGCCGCGGGGCGGCGGGGCCACTGGCGGTGGAGCGGCGTGGCCGCGAGGCCGCGGGCCGCGGGGCGGCGGGGCCACTGGCGGTGGAGCGGCGTAGCCGCGGGCCACTGGCGGTGGAGCGGCGTGGCCGCGTGGCCGCGTGGCCGCGGGGCGGCGGGGCCACTGGCGGCGGAGCGGCTTGGCCGCGCGAGTTCGCCAGGCCCGCGGACGCCTAGCGCGGCGTGTTCTCGTCGCTGCCCGGGAGCCCGCCGCCGGGGGTGTCCGGGGCGAAACACACCTGGTCGCGGCCGTTCTCCTTCGCCAGGTACACCGCCGCGTCCGCGGACTGCAGCAGCCGCTCCAGCGTGTCTCCGTGGCGGGGGTGGCGGGCCACGCCGATCGAGGTCGTCCGGTCGGCGATCGTGGCCGGATCGCCGCGCTTGTCCGTTGTCACTATATGCAACTTGGCAATCGCAACACGTATCCGCTCGGCCGCGTCCCACGTCGACTCTTCGTCGATGTCCGGGAGCAGAATGAGGAATTCCTCACCCCCGAAACGGCCGACCAAGTCGCTCGGTCTCGTCACTTCGTCGAGGGTTTGCGCAACCGTGCGGAGCACGTCGTCACCCGCCGGATGTCCATAGGTGTCGTTAATCCACTTGAAGTGGTCGAGATCGACCATCAGCAGTGCCAGTTGATCACCCGATCGAGCGGTGCGTTCGAGTGCCCGCTCGGCCGACTCGGACCAGCCGCGCATGTTGAGAATCCCGGTTTTCGGGTCGGTCCGGACGTCGTTCTGGAGCTGGTCGAGTTCCGCGAGCCGATTGAAGACCACGGTCGCCACCGCCATCACGACGACCAACGGCGGCACGACGGCGAGCAGGATCGCGGTCACCGCGCCCAGGCCGATGGTGACCGCTTCGAGAAGGTTGTCGGCCGGGCTGCCCAGGACGTTACGCAGGGTCGGTTCGGACGAAAGCCCGAGCGCCAGTGCGCCGCCGACGTAGAGGATCTGGATGGCTTCGTACACGAAACCGGTGACGACGACGGTCCCCGCTTCCTGCCAGAAGCCGGCCCAGCCGGACTGCCCGAGCAGGTGTGGTCCGAGCGCCACGTAGGTGAGGTGCGCGACCGCGCCGGCGAGGCCGTGCGTGATCGACGAGAAAATGAAGTTGTGGGCGGGTCGCCGGGCGATGAACCAGTGCTGCGTGCGAATGAGGGAAACGACGAGCAGGGTCAGGGGAACGGGCAGGATCAGCGCCGCGGAAAACGTCCACACGGCGGTCAGGTCGATCAGGACCTTTTTGGTCCGGTTCCGCCGCCGTTCCTCTTGCCGCTGCGTCAGTTGAATGTGGACGGTGGCGCCGACGGCGAGAATTCCGAAATTGATCCAATCGCGGGAGCCGGGGACCGGGGAATGGGCGAAGGAAACCGCGAGTACGGCGACCGCGACGGCTTCCATGCCGAGCATGAACGCGATCAGCACCGGCGGGCGGCGCCAGAGCGCCCAGTTGCGGGGGTGGTACGGGTGGACGCGCCCGGCCGTCCCGGCTGGATCGACGGGCCGGTCTGCGTGCTCGTTCACCGGCGGGCGCCCGGCGGTGTCCCGTGCGGACCCGCCGTCGTCGGCGGACGGGTCGTCGTCTGGTCCGGCATGCAATTGGTCACCTCCTTTCCAGCCTAGCCCCGCACTTGAGTAATCTCATCGGTACCTGCCAGAGTGTTGACGCATTCCGTGCCCGGGTATCATCCTTCAACAACGCCGGGTCGCCGGAACGCGGCTCAATAGGTTGTCGAAGCTTCCCAAGATGGAGGTGGACCAGTGCGTAACCGTGACGCCTGAGTCGACCGCGAATTGCTCGCCGTCCCCCAGCTGAATGTCATTCATGATCTTGCCTGTACGGAGAGGTGGCGACCGATGGCCAACCGTGACGGCTGAAACCCGTGGGATATCCGTTCATGACGACCGCGGCTCCGGTTCCGCTTCGCCGACCCGGCGCCAGGCGACCGCGACCGGGACGGCCAGCAGCAGTCCCACCGCCCCCGCCAGGGCGATGGTCGTGTGCGCGGAACCGAGCCACTGGGCCACGAGCCCGCCGATGCCGACGCCCACACCCTGGGCCACCCGGAGCCCGGTCCGGTAGAGCCCGCCACCGCTGCCGCGGATCTCGTTGGGGATCCACGTGATGAACGTGGCGGTCACCGTGATGACGTACGCGCCGGTCGCGCCGGCCAGCGCGAGCAGGACCAGCGCGACCGCGAGGTTCGGCCGCAGGGCGAACGCCGCGAGCGCGGCCAGCGGCAGCGCGGCCAGCACCCCCAGCAGCCGGCGCCGGTGTTCCGTCGAGACGAACCGCGACAGCAGGAACGTCCCGACGACGAAGCCGAGCGGATCGGCCGCCAGCAGCCAGCCCACCGCCTGGTCGCCCGCGCCCAGCTGCGCGGCGAGCGGTGCGGCGAGGCCCTCCGGGATCACCGCGAGGCCGACGAGCCACGACAGGTAGAGCAGCACCCGGAGCCGTTCGTCGCCGAAAACCTGCCGGACGGCGCCGAACCACGGGGCGCCGCCGTCCCCCGCGGCCGGTCGGCGCAGCACCGCCAGGCGCACCACGACGGCGGCGACGAGGAACGTCAGCGCGTCGATCGCCAGCGCCCACGACGTGCCGACGCCGGTCACCAGCAGGCCGCCGGCGGCGAGGCCGGCCAGCATCGCGGTGTTGTTCGTGATCCCGCGCAGGTCCTGGCTCTGCAGGTAGACGTCGTCGTCGCCGAAGATCTCGCGGCCGAGCGCGTTCTGCGCCGCGTTGCCCGGCGCGTTCGCCAGCCGGGCGAAGACGAAGAGGACGAACAGCCAGCCCATCGGCATCCCGGGCAGGGCCATCAGCCCGATCAGCACGGCCTGCGCGAGCGAGCCGGCCACCAGCACCGCACGGCGCGGGAACCGGTCCGCGAGCTGGGACAACCCGAGCCCGCCGGCGAGCGCGGGCAGGAACGTCAGCGCGTAGACGACGGCCGAGAGCAGCGGCGACCCGGTCCGGTCGAAGATCAGGATGGCCAGCGCGACGATGGTCAGCTGGTCGCCGAGCATCGACTGCGTCTCGGCGAACCACAGCGCGCGGAACTCGCGGTTGGCCAGGACGGCCCGGAGCCGGGGAGTCGCGCGCGTCGTCACCTCGTAACCACCGTCCCCCGATCGAGTGAATGGGTCGTCCGCATTGTGCCTCGTGTGTGACGACCCCGTCCGGGGGAGTCACACCCCTCCGCCCGGAAGCACTGACAGTATGCCGCCGACTACGCGCCGGTGTCTCCGGAACGTCCGGCTCCGTGCCCTTCGGAGCCGATCGGGTTACGCCCTTCGCGGGGGCCCCTGATTGGCCGTGACCGGCTCGCGGGTACCTCCGGGCTGATCGAACCGGATTCGCTCGGCGCAGGGCGGCGGCCGCTCGTCGTGGCGACGATGTCCCACTGGACCGAATGGGCCAAGACTGGACAGCAGAGCCGGCCGGGGTGGACGGACCGCGCCAATGGCGGCGCACCGCAGAGCGGGGAGACGACGATGGACGGGTTGATGCAGGGCAAGGCGGTCGTGGTGACCGGCGCCGGCCGTGGCCTGGGCGAGGCGTTCGCGGTGCACGTCGCGCGGGCGGGCGGGTCGGTGGTCGTCAACGACATCGACGTCGAGCTGGCCGAGCGCACGGCGGAGAACATCCGCGCCCACGGCGGCCGCGCCGTGGCCAGCGGGCACAGCGTGGCCGAGGCCGGGGAGGCGCAGGAGATCGTCGACCTCTGCGTCAAGGAGTTCGGCGGGATCGACGGGCTGGTGAACAACGCCGGCCTGAACTACGAGGCGCTGCCCTGGGAGGACGACGCCGAGCAGGCGCGCGAGCTCGTCCAGGTCAACGTCATGGGCGTGGTGAACACCGGCCTGGCCGCGATCAAGGCGATGGTCGACGCCGGCACCGGCGGCTCGATCGTCAACATCTCTTCGGGCGCGTCGCTCGGGCAGCGCAAGCTCGGCGTGTACGCGGCGAGCAAGGGCGCGGTGGCGTCGTTGACCTACTCGTGGGCGCTCGACCTCGAAGAGCAGGGCATCCGCGTCAACGCCGTCTGCCCGCTCGCGCACACGCGGATGGTGTGGAAGTCCGAACGCTCGCTGCGCGCGTGCCCGCCGGACCGCACGCCGGCCCGGATCGCGCCGGTCGTGCTGTTCCTGCTCGGCGAGGGTTCGCACGGCATCACCGGCCAGATGATCCGGTGCAACGGCCCGCAGCTGCACGTCATGGGCCAGCCGTTCCTCAAGCAGCCGATCCTCGAGCGCCCGGTGTGGGACACCGAGACGGTGCAGAAGGCGTTCGACGAGGTCTTCTCCGCCCACCTGGAGAACTACGGCCTGGAAAAGCGCGTGCCGCCGCGGCTGCGCAAGTGGACGGAGACGACCTCGCCTCGGACTGCCTAGCTGCCCGCGGCCGGTTCGGGGTCGCGGGTCGCCGCGTACAGCGCCTCGATGTCGGCCGAGTAGCGGTCGTTGATGACCCGGCGCTTGAGCTTGAGCGTCGGGGTCAGCTCGCCGGACTCGGGCGTCCACGCCTTCGGGAGCACGTGGTAGCGCTTGATCTGCTCGATCCGGGCCAGCCTGCTGTTCGCCGACTCGACCGCGCGTTCCAGCTCGGCCCGCACGGCCGGGTGGTCGGCGAGCTCCTCCGGCGCCGCCTCGACGCCGTTCGCCGCGGCCCAGCCGGGGGCGATCTCGTCGTCGAGCACGATCAGCGCCGTCACGTACGGCCGGTCGTCGCCGATCGCGACCGCCTGGCCGATCAGCGGGTGCTCCTTGAGCAGGCCCTCGACCCGGGTCGGCGCGATGTTCTTGCCGCTCGAAGTGATGATCAGTTCCTTCTTGCGGTCGGTGATCGTCACGAAGCCGTCTTCGTCGACCGTGCCGATGTCGCCGGTGGCGTACCAGCCGTCGGCGTCGGTGGCGTCCTGGATCGTCCCGTCCTCCTGGAGGTAGCCGAGGAAGACGATCGGGCCGCGCACCAGCAGCTCGCCGTCTTCGGCGACCTTCACCTCGACGTCGGCGAGGGGCTTGCCGACGGTCCCGGCCCGGAAGTCCGAGCCGGAGTTCGACGTCGCCGCGCCGGTCGTCTCGGACAGGCCCCAGACCTCGCAGATCTCGACGCCGAGGCCGGCCAGGAAGTAGATGATCTCCACCGGGAGGGCGGCCGCGCCGCTGGAGGCGACCAGCACCTTGTCCAGCCCGAGCAGAGCGCGGATCGGGGCGAGCGCGGTCTCGTCGGTCTGCCGGATCTTCTCGGCCAGCTCCTCGGGCACCGGCTGCCCGGCGCTGCGCAGCTTGTAGCCCTGCTGCAGCAGCTCGTTCGCCTGCAGGAGCGCGGTCCGCCGGTCCTCGGGCACCCCGCCGAGCATGTTCTTCAGCCCGGCGACCATCTTCTCCCACACGCGCGGGACGCCGAAGAAGCTCTCCGGGTGCACCTGGCCGAGCGCGCCGACGACGCCGGCCGGGTCGGCGAGCGTGTGCACGTGCCCGGCCCAGACGATCGGCAGGTAGATCGACAGCTCCCGCTCGGCGATGTGCGCGAGCGGGAGGTACGCGATGTTCGACGCGTGCATCGGCGGGTGGTGCAGCTCGGTCACCGCGTACGCCTGGTGGATCGCGTTGCGGTGCGACAGCACGACGCCCTTGGGGTCGCCGGTCGTGCCGGAGGTGTAGATCATCGACAGCGGGTCGTCCGGCTTGATCTCCTGCCAGGACCGCTCGAACGCGTCGGGGTCCGCGGCAAGCGCTTCCCGGCCCTGTTCGCGCACGGAGGCGAAGGAGTGGAAGCGCTCGTCGCCGTCCGGGATCGCCGACTCGTCCATGACGACGATGTGGCGCAGGGCCGGGAGGTCGTCGAGCACCTGCCGCCAGCGCGCCAGCTCGTTCTCCCCGCCGAGCACGACGACCGGCGCGGCGCTGTGCCGCGCGACGTACCGGATCTGGTCCGGGCTGAGCGTGGCGTAGGCGGTGCACGGGATCGCGGACAGGTGCGTCGCGGCGAGGTCGGCGATGATGTGGTCCGGGCAGCCGGGCGCCATGATCAGCATCCGGTCGCCGGCGGCGAGCCCCAGCCCGGCGAGGCCGCGCGAGACCTCCGCGATCGCGGTGCGGAACTCCAGCCAGCTGAGCGTCGGCTTGCCTTCGATGTCGAGCGAGGTGATCGCCGGCAGGTCCGGGTAGTCGACCGCGTTGCGGTGCAGCAGCCGCGGGATGGTCAGGCCTTCGGTCTGCTCGGCGACGGACGGGGTGGTCAACGCTGGCCTCCTCGGTGCTGAAGATGGCCCACACTGTATTGGCTCCCCGCCGAGGTGGATAGAGAATCGCGGCCACGTCAAACGCCCCCTTTACCCGGCCCGTCCCGGTCAGGTCCCCACGACCGTCCACAGTGCACACGGGCGGTGGCGCGCGAACTCCGGTTCAATGGAGGAGGACTTCTAGGGGGAAGCGATGACGCGGTCGGCCCGCAAACTGCTCGAAGAGATCCAGTCGGAGCTCGCGCCGCGCGACGGCGACAACCGGCTCGTCCCGCTGATCACCGCCGGCCGCGCGCCGCGCACGGTGTTCGCGGCACTCGCCGCGGAGGAGAAGCGGATCACGCTGTCGGACTGGCGCAGCTTCCACGCGCTCGCCGCCCGCGCCGACGAACCGAACGCCCGCACGTTCTTCGGCGGCCTCGCGCCGGGGGAGCAGCAGGCGAACGCGATGCTCGACGCGTTGATCGCGGCGGCTGGTCCGGACCACGGGAAGGAACGGCCGCGCGCGGGCTGCCAGGCCTACCCGGCGTACGTCGCGTGGCTCGCGCTGAACGGTGAGTCGGCCGCGACCGCGGCGGGGATCTTCGCGAACTTCGCTGCCTTCGGCCGCTACTGCGCGGATGTCGCCGCGGGCATGCGCCGCCACTACGGCTTCCGCGACGACGCTTGCGCGTTCTTCGACTTCTTCGCTGCGGACGTTCCGGAAATCGAAGAACAAGCGCTCGCCGCGATCCAGGCCGGGATCGACGCGCACCGGCTCGACGAACGCGAAGCGCACCTCTGCGCCCGGCTCTTCCAGAGCTACGAACTGCAGTTCTGGAACACCCTCGCGGACGAGTTCCCGGGCTGACGGCCACGGAACCGGTTCCGGGCTCTTCGCGGGCGCCACGCGCAGTGGCCGAACCATTGCGCGTGCGGAATGGCGGGAATTTCGGGTCGCCGTCCGGGGAATCCGCGGCGATGGTGTCGGATGCCGCGCAATTCCGCTTTGCGGAGACCGTGAACCCCGGACGAAGGGGCCGGCTCCGGTCTTCGTGGCGTGCCCGTGACCTTTCTCACCGAACCGTCCGGCCGTTCCGTACGTAGCGGAACCCGCCGGGACCGTTGGGTCGATCGCACCACCGAAGAGCCTGCACCCAAGGGGCGGAACGGAAGTCGGCCTGGGACGAACGTCACGACTTTAGGTGGTGGACTTTCCAAGCGCAGGCAGCAAGTGTGGACGGGTCACCGTTCCAAGATCACGTTCTCGCCACGGACTTGACGCGCCCTGAGCGGCTGCATACCGTCGTCGCGGGCGAAGCAGACCACGGTGATGTTGATCCGGCTGGTCGGAATCCGGGTGTTGACCGCCTCGGGCGACCCGAAACCATGTACTGCCGGAAGGAAAACGGACCCAGGTGAAGCAGATTTCTCTTCGACGCAACCGGGGATCCTCGATTCGGAAGCGCGTGCTCACGATCGCGCTGATCCCCAGTGTGGCCCTGCTGCTCGTCGGCGTGGCCCTCGCTGGCTACCTCATCTACGACGCGGTCAGCGCGCGCGACTACACGACCAAGATCCGGAACTCGGAAGCCCCGGCGATCCCGTTCTTCGCCGCGCTCCAGCAGGAGCGCCAGGCGACGCTGAGCCTCCTGGCCGGCCAGGGCAACCAGCGCGCCGTGCTCGCGGCCATCCGCCCGAAGGTCGACGCGACCGCCGCGAAGGAGATCGAGAACCTCCGCGACAACTTCGCCGACTACGACGGCACGCCGCCGAGCGTCCAGAAGAACATCGCCACGTTCTTCGGGCTGTTCCAGCAGCTGCCGCAGACCCGCCAGGCGGTCGACGGCGGCCAGATCCAGATGCTGCAGGCGTTCACCTACTACAACAAGATCATCGACCAGTTCACCGACGGTGTCGCCGGGCTGGCGCAGAACGCCCGCGGGGCGCAGAACGCGTTCGACCGGCTGACCGCCATCCCGCTGTTCACCGCGGCGGACCAGATGCAGCGCAGTGACGCGCTCGCCGCGGCCGGGCTGGCCGCCGGCGGCCTCGGCAACGACGAGTTCCGCACCTACGTCGGCCAGGTCGGTGCCTACCACGCGCAGCTCGACGCGTCGGCGCCGAAGATGATCCCCGAGGTCAAGGCGAAGTACGACCAGCTGCTGGCCAGCCAGCCGTGGCAGACGGTCACCCAGGTCGAAACCGCTTTCCTGCGCGGTGACCTGTCGAAGCTGCCGGTCGCGCAGGACCAGTGGCGCACTGCCGCCCGCCAGGTCGGCGACGCCCTGATGGGCATCTTCGTGGCGCAGAGCTCGAACGCGAGCGCGGCCGCCATCGACGACGCCGACTCGACGTTCACCGAGTCGCTGATCGCCGGTGTGATCGCGGTCCTGTTCGCGGTCTTCGTGGTGTTCGTCGCCGTCCGGCTGTCGAACCGGCTCATCGGCCGGCTGCACCGGCTGCGCGAGGACACCCTCGACGCGGCCGAGGTCCGGCTGCCCGAGCTGGTCGCCCGGGTCCAGGCGGGCGAGCCCGTCGACCTCGAAGAGGGCGGGCACTTCCTCGACCACGGCACCGACGAGATCGGCCAGGTCGCCGACGCGTTCAACAAGGCGCAGCAGACCGCCATCGCGGCCGCCATCGACGAGGCGAAGATCAAGGAGGGCACCAAGACGGTGTTCCTCAACATCGCCCACCGCAGCCAGGTCATCGTGCACCGCCAGCTCAAGGTGCTCGACCAGGCCGAGCGCAAGCAGGAGGACCCGGAGCAGCTGGATACCCTGTTCCAGCTCGACCACCTCTCCACCCGCGCCCGCCGCAACGCCGAAAACCTGATCATCCTCGGCGGCGGGCAGCCGGGCCGGCAGTGGCGCAACCCGGTCGGGCTGGCCGAGCTGGTCCGCGGCGCGTCCGCCGAGACCGAGGACTTCGCCCGGGTGAAGACGGCCGCGCTGCCGCAGATCGCCATCCGCGGCCCGGTCGTCGGCGACCTCGTGCACCTGCTCGCCGAGCTGATCGACAACGCGACGTCGTTCTCGCCGCCGCAGTCGCGCGTCGAGGTGCGCGGCAACGTGGTCGGCAAGGGCGTCGTGATCGAGGTCGAGGACCAGGGCCTCGGGCTCGAGCCGGACCAGACCGAAGAGATCAACTCGATGCTGGCCAACCCGCCGGACTTCGGGATCATGGCGCTGTCCGACGAGCCGCGCCTGGGCCTGTTCGTGGTCGCGCGGCTGGCCGCCCGCCACGGCATCCAGGTGCACCTGCGCGAGTCGGCCTACGGCGGCACCCGGGCCATCGTGCTGGTGCGCACCGACCTGCTGGCCCCGCTGGCGGAGTCCGAGCCGGAGCAGCCGATCACCCCGCCGAAGCCGGAGCTCGTGCCGAACCCGGTCGAGCCGGAGCAGGCGAACGACGAGGTCGCGCCGCTGCGCCGGCCGGTCCGCCGCCCGGCCCGCCACCGTACCGAGCTGCCGGTGCCGCCGGCCCCGGTGACCCAGCCCGAGCCGGTCGCGCCCGTCGCGCCGCCGGCCCCGGCGCAGCCGCCGTCGGCGCCGACGCCGGTCCCGGTCGGGTCCGTGCCGGCGTCCGAGCCGGTCAGCCAGCCGACGCAGGCACAGCCGGCGGTCGCCCCGGTGCGCCCGGCCGCGCCGCCCGCCCGGACGTCGCGCCCGGCCCGCCCGGCCGCGCAGCAGCCGGTGTGGCCGCCGTCGGAGCCGCGGCCCGCGGTGCCCGAAGGCCGGCCCTCGCAGCCGCGCCGCCCGGAGGCCCCCGGCCGCCCGCCGCTGCCGCAACGGCGACGCCAGCAGAGCCTCGTGCCCCAGTTGCGGGAAGATAGGCCCGCACAGGAACGCGAAGAGGTCAGGCTGGACTCGCCGGAAGCCGCCCGCAGCAGGCTGTCCGCCTTCCAGCAGGGCACCCGCCGGGCCCGTGACGAAGAACCGGCTGAGAACGACGACAGGTACGGAGAGCGCGACTAATGGCCAACGTCAGTGAGCTCGACTGGCTGCTGGACGACCTCGTCAAGCGGGTCGCCGGGGCGGACCGCGCGGTGGTCCTGTCCTCGGACGGCCTGCTCATCGGGCGGTCGGGCAACCTGTCCGAGGAGGACGCCGAGCACCTTTCGGCGGTCGCCTCGGCGTTCCAGAGCCTCGCCCGCGGAACCGGCCGGCACTTCGGCGGCGGCAACGTCCGGCAGACGATGGTCGAGATGGACCACGCGTTCCTGTTCGTGACGGCGGCCGGCCGGGGCGCTTGCCTCGCGCTCCTGGCTCGCGAAGACGCGGACATGGGCCTCGTCGCGTACGAGATGAACCTGATGGTGAAGCGGGTCGGCCAGGTGCTCACTTCGGCTCCGCGGACCGGTGCCGGCGTCCTGCCCACGTCGCCATGAGCGGACGGCACGAAGCCTGGTTCGACGACGAGGCCGGCCCGCTGGTCCGGTCCTACGCGGTCACGGGCGGCCGCACGCGGTCGGACACGCTCGGGCTCGACCTCATCACGCTCGTCGTCGCGCTGCGGACGGCGCACGAAGCGGGCATGCTCGAACCGGAGTACGCGCGGATCATCGCCCTGTGCCAGCGGCCGGTCTCGGTGGCGGAGGTCGCCGCTCGCGTCGACCTGCCGCTGCCGGTGGTCAAGGTGATGCTCAGCGACCTCATCGAGCAGAACCTGGTGCTGTTCCGTACCGCGGCACCGGTCCAGGAAACCCCCAACCGACACGTATTGCAGGCGGTCCTTGATGGCATCCGGAAACTCTGACCCCCGGCGGAACCTGACCGCGACCGCGGTCAAGGTACTCATCGCCGGCGGGTTCGGGGTCGGCAAGACCACGATGGTCGGCTCGGTGAGCGAAGTGCCGCCGCTGCGCACCGAAGAGGTCATCACGACCGCGTCCGAGGGGGTCGACGACCTCTCGGGGATCGAGCAGAAGACCACCACGACGGTCGCGCTCGACTTCGGCCGCATCACGATCAACCCGGACCTGATCCTGTACCTCTTCGGCACGCCGGGGCAGGACCGGTTCTGGTTCATGTGGGACGAGCTGGCGGAGGGCGCGCTCGGCGCCGTCGTGCTGGCCGACACCCGCCGGCTGGACAGCTGCTTCGCGGCGGTCGACTTCTTCGAGCGCCGCAACCTGCCGTTCGTCGTCGGCGTGAACTGCTTCGACGGCGCGTACCGCTACGGCACCGAGGAGGTCCGGCAGGCGCTCGACGTCGGCATGGACGTCCCGCTGCTGCTGTGCGACGCGCGTGAGCGGGAGTCGACGAAGCAGGTCCTGACCAGCCTGATGGAACACGTGATGGCGCGGTCCGATCTCGCGGCCGCCCAGGGCGGCTACTGATCGGACCGCGCCGGGTGCCTCAGCGCTTGCGCAGGTTGTCGAGCGCGAGGCGGCCCGGGCCGATCGCGGCGAACAGCAGGAAGATCCACGAGTAGACCGCGGCGGGCTCGCCCATGTTCTGCAGCGGCAGCAGGCCCATCGGGGCGTGCACGGTGAAGTAGGCGTAGGCCATGACGCCCGACAGCAGGATCGCGGCGGGCCTGCTGGCGAGCCCGACGAGCAGCAGGACCGCGCCCACGAGCTCGAGCAGGCTGCCCCACCAGCCGGGGAACGAGCCGAACGGGACGCCGCCGCCCTGGCCGTCGATGCCGCCGAAGAAGCCGAATCCCTGCAGGCCGTGGAAGCCGAAGAGGAACGAGATCACGATCCGGCTCGCGCCGACGACGATGCCGGTGACCGGGGTGGTCTTGGTGGCGGCGGTGCGGGACTGGGTCTCGCGGGCGGTGGTGGTGGTCATTGCGGGTTCCTTCCCTGGGTTCTTCCTTGCCTTCTGCCTACGCGTCGAGTGGCTTCTCCCCGGATCGACAACCCCGCGGAAAAATCTTGAACGAGTTTCCGGGGCCCGGCCGGGGTACTCGTCAGGGTGATCCGGTTGGCCCTGCTCTATCCCACGCGGGACGCCGCCGAGGACGACTTCATCGACCTCGCCGCGCGCTGTGACCCGCCGGCCGAGGTGGTCCCCGTCCACTTCCCCTGGCCGGAAGGCGTCGGGGACCTGTCCGCGCTCGACACCGAGCAGACCTACGCGGCGGTCCGGGAGCTGGGCTCGGACGCCCACCTCGAACGAGTCATCCCCGCGCTCGACGGCTTCGACGCGGCGATCTTCGCCGTCACCAGCGCCAGTTTCCTGCACGGCGAGCACGGCGTCGGCCACCAGCTCCGCACCCTGCGGCGGCTGACCGGGCTGCCGGTCGTCAGCACGACTTCGGCGTTCCAGGACGCCGTCAAGCGGCTCGGGCTGACCAGGGTGGCACTGGCCTCGGTCTACCACCCCTCGGCCAGTGAGCACTTCGCCCGGCGCCTCGCCGAGGCCGGCGCGACCACCGTCGCCCGCGTCGACGCCGACGCGCCCTCCGACCGCGAGCTCGCCGGGTGGACCGGTGACCGGATCGAAGCGCTGGTCCGGTCCTGCCGGCACGACGCGGCCCAGGCCGTGGTCCTGCCCGAGACCGCCCTGCACACCGCCACGATCGCCGACCGGCTCGACGCCGCCGCCGGCTGCCCGGTCCTCACCGCGACCCAGGTCAGCGTCCGGGCCGCCTACGACGTCCTGGCTCATCGGCCCCGCGCGACGAATGCCGGTGTCCTGTTCGGCCCGGCGACCGGATGAGGTTCACTGTGGCGATGGCGGGCAAACGCAGTGCCGGGCTCCTGCTCCACCGCGGGCGGGGCGAAGACGTCGAAGTGCTGCTCGGGCACATGGGCGGGCCGTTCTGGGCGAAGAAGGACGCGGCGGCCTGGTCGCTGCCCAAGGGCGAGCTGGACCCGGACGAGCCGCCGGAGAAGGCGGCGCGGCGCGAGTTCGAGGAGGAGCTGGGCCTGCCGGCGCCCGCGGGTGAGTACGTCCCGCTGGGCGAGGTCAAGCAGTCGGGCGGCAAGGTCGTCACGGCGTGGGCGGTCGAGGCCGACCTCGACCCGGCGTCGGTGGTGCCCGGGACGTTCACCATGGAGTGGCCGCCGCGCTCGGGCCGTCAGCAGGAGTTCCCCGAGGTGGACCGGGTGGCGTGGTTCTCGCTCGAGGCCGCGCGCGAGAAGCTGGTCAAGGGCCAGCTGCCGTTCCTGGACCGGCTGCTCGAGCTAGTGGGTCAGTAGGGCCTCGAGCGGCTTGGCGGTGAACGACGGCAGCACGACGTCCGCCTGCCCGAAATCGAGGCTTTCGGTGATGGCGTTCGGCACGGCGACGCAGGTCAGCCCGGCGGCCTTGGCGGAGGTGACGCCGTGGGGCGTGTCCTCGAAGGCGATGGTCTCGTGCGGTGCCGCTCGAAGGGCGTCCAGCGCGGCCAGGTAGAGGTCCGGGTCGGGCTTGGCTTTGTGGCGGTCCCCGGTGAGGACGGCGTCGAAGTAGGGCGCGATCCCGAGCCGCTCGAGGTGCGGGTTCACCCAGGCCCCGGACGAGCTGGAGGCGACGGCCAGCTTGAGGCCTCGCTGCTTCGCGGTCTCCAGGTAGGTCAGGACGCCTTCGCGCGGGCCGAGCTCGTCGAGGAGTTCGAAGACGCGCGCTTTCGACTTCGGGCGCAGCGCCTCGGGATCGATGCCGGGGACGTGCTCGGCGAGCAGGGCGAACATGGCGGGCGTGGTGTGCTGGGTGCCGATGACCGCGTACCAGGCATCCATGGGCAGCTCGACGCCGTGGTCGAGGAAGAGCTCCCGCCACGACTGCAGCACGGCGGACTCGGTGTCGGCGAGGGTCCCGTCGAAGTCGAAGACCAGAGCGCGGGTGGGCACGCCTGCACCCTGCCCGCCCGGTGATCGTTCGGGCAAGGGAGTTGTGACGAGGGCGGCTAGCCCAGGTAGAACTCCTTCAGCACCGGGGCCAGGGCCGCGGCTTTCACGATGTGCGTCTGGCCCGGCAGCGTCCGGTACTCCGCCGACGGCAGCACCCTCGCCAGCGATGCCACGCCGTGGCGCATCCACTCCGGGCTCTTGCCGCCGTCCGTCACCAGGGTCGGGACCTTCACCTCCGGCCACGCCGCCGGCAACGGCTCGCCGGCCTGGTGGTCCACGACCAGCGCCGTGTCGTACGGGAGCGTGTGGGCCACGCGCTTGAGCTTCGCCCAGAACGGCATGATCCGCATCAGCGCCACCGTCACCCGGCCCAAGCCCACGCCCTCGGTCATGAACATCGTGACCGCCTTGCCGGGCTTGCCCTCGGCGAGCGCGGCGTCGAGGCGGGCCGGGTAGCCGGCCGGGACGCGGGGGCGCGTGTCGTCCACGACGAACGGGGGTTCGTACAACGCCAGCTTCGTCACCGGGAGGCTTCGGGCCGCTTCGAGTGCCAGCGCCACGCCCGACGAGATGCCGAACAGGAACACCTCGCCGCCCGCTTCCTTGACCAGCGCGGCGATGTCCTCGACCTCACGCTCGACCGCGTACGGCCCCGTGTCGCCGCTCTCGCCGCGGCCGCGCCGGTCGTAGGTGAACACCGTGAAGTGCGCGGCCAGCTCCTTCGCCAGCGCGTCGTTCGGGGACGAGCCGCGGTAGCACATCGCGCCGTCGACCAGGACGAGCGCGGGGCCGGACCCGGCGCGGGTGTAGGCGATCTTCGTGCCGTCGGCGGAAACCGTAGTGCTCATCGGGATTCTCCTCGCGACAGCAGGTGGGCGGACGTGGTGGCGAGCCAGGCGAAAGCGATCGCGACGGCCGCCCAGAAGCCGAGGGTGACGACCGGGCTCGTCGATCCGGACGCTACGCCCGCGAAGCCCGCGAGGAACAGCAACCCGCTGAGCCGGGAGTACCACGCCCGGGTGGGCGTGAGGTGCGAGCCGATCGCGAAGCAGGCCGCGACCAGGGCGAGGAAGCCGACGCCGCCGGCGGCGAAGTGCAGGATGCCGTGCCAGCTGACCGTCGACGGCGGTCCGGCGGGCGTGCCGGCCGGGAAGCCGTCCTGCGGGTCGGCGCCGAACACGCCGGCGCACAGCAGGCTGACGCCGTAGACGGTCAGCAGTCTCGGCCCCCATCTGCCCGGCAGGACGCGCCGGATCCCGGCCGCCGCCGCGATCGTGAGCAGGCCGGTGACCAGGAAGTTCATGATCTGGACGAAGCCGAGCGACCCGTTGGACAGGACGCTCGCGGGGTGTCGCGTGAAGTCGAAGCCGGCGCGGGTCAGGCCCTGGAGGACGCCGGTGGCGATGAAGACGGGTCCGGCGAGGATGCCGCCGGTCAGCAGCGTGCGGGTGGTCGGGAAGGTGCTGGTGGGAAGCGTCGTGGTGGTCATGGCGGACAGCGTGCCATCCGACTGTTGAAACTGTCAAGACAAAAAAATTTGTCGGTCGCGAAGTTGTCAGTCACCGAGGGGCCCTCGAGAGGAAGTCAGGCGGAGCGCAGCGTGAGGAGCGTGATCTCGCTGGGCGCGAAGATCCGGAACGGCGGCCCCCAGAACCCGGTGCCCCGGCTGTTGTACAGCTGGGTCGGCCCGTGCCGGGTCAGCCCGGACAGCGTCGGCTGGTCGAGCCGCACCAGGAGGTGGAACGGCCAGATCTGGCCGCCGTGCGTGTGCCCCGAGATCTGCAGCGCGACGCCGGCTTCGCGCGCCTGCTTGACCTGCTTCGGCTGGTGCGCCAGCAGGACCACCGGGACGTCGGCCGGGGCGTCCGCCAGGGCCGCGGCCAGGTCGGGACCGTGGCCGGGCAGGCCGGACGCCGAACCGGTCGGGTCGTCGATGCCGGCGAACACGATGCGGTCGCCGTCGCGCTCCAGGAGCGTCGAGCGGTTGTGCAGGGTGTCCCAGCCGAGCCCTTCCATGTGGTCGATCCAGGCCTGGGCCTCGCCGAAGTACTCGTGGTTGCCGGTGATGTAGAACCGGCCGAGCGCGGCCTGGACGCCGCCGAGCGGGTCGACCTGCTTGCGCCGTTCGGAGACCGCGCCGTCGGCCAGGTCGCCCGCGTGGCAGACGACGTCCGCGTCCAGCGCGTTGACCGCCGCGACGACCTGCTCCGACCACTTCGTCCGGTCGATCGGCCCGTAGTGGGTGTCGGTCAGCACGGCGACGCGCAGGCCGTCGAGGCCGGGGCCGAGCCGCGGGATGACGACGTCGGTCGCCTTCACCGGCGGCACCCGCATCGCGACGCGGTTGCCGTGCACGAGCAGGCCGGCCGCCACCACGAACGTCGCGCCCGCGACGATCCGCGAGCGCAGCGGATCGTCGACGCCGAGCAGCCCGGCGCGCAGCACCAGGCTCAGGACCGACCAGCTGAACAGCACCCAGATCACGGCCAGCAGCGAGTCGCCGAGGCGCGCGGCGCCGTCCTGGTGCCGCGCGTGCCCGCGGAACATCGCGACCGGCATCGTCACCAGGCCCAGCGCGAACACCGCGGTGCCGGCGACCGTGGCCGCCGTGCCCCAGTCCGGCGCGAGGACGAGCGTCCACCAGGGCACGGTGAACAGCAGGATCAGCGCCAGGATCGGCACGACGACGAATTGGCCTCTCATCGATTCAGGTTACAGCCCATCGGGCTGTTAGCCCGGACCGCCGGGGTCGCGATTCCGCTACCCTGGGGTTTCGGACGATAGGGGGTGACGACGCCGTGAACACACTGCTGGAGCTGGCGTTCCCCGTCCTCGCGAGCCCGACGGCGCTGGTCGCCTTCGCCTCCATCGCCGCCGCGAGCCTCCTGGTCGTGCTGCTGGTCGGCAGCACCCACCGCGGCGAGCTCGCCCTCTGGTCGGCGCCGGTGCGCAGCCGCGCGACCGCCCTGCGCCGCCGCGCCCGGCGCGCCGAGTCGATCCGCCTGCGCGACCCCGGCGCCCCGGGACGCAGCAGGCCACGAGCACCCGGTTCCCGCAGCACGGCTGCGTAGGAACCTCTTCGACGCAGCCATTCCGCACACCCTCATCCCTTCCACTCATGCGGAGTGCTGCCCATGTTCGGCTTTCTCGACGTGCCCGTCGCCGGCGCGTACCACCTGATCCACGCGCTGACCGGCCCGTTCTCGACCGCGTTGGCCATCGTCCTGTTCACCCTCGGCGTGCGGCTCCTGCTGCACCCGCTGGCCCGGTCGGCCGCGCGCGGCGAGCGCGCCCGGGCCGCCCTGCTGCCGGAAATCAAGACGCTGCAGGCGAAGCACGGGGGTGACCGCGACCGGCTCGCCGCCGAGGTGACGAAGCTGCAGCAGGAGTCCGGGACCTCGCTGTTCACCGGCTGCCTGCCGATGCTGCTGCAGCTGCCGTTCTTCACGGTCATGTACCGGCTCTTCACGACACCGGTCATCGGCGGCGAACCCAACTCGCTGCTCGGCGCGACGCTCCTGGGGACGCCGCTGGGCGCGCACGGGCTCGCCGGCAGCCCGCTGGTGTTCGTCATCGCGGCCGGGCTGGCGGTCGTCGCGTGGTTTTCGGTCCGGCAGAACCGGCAGGCCGCCGACGGCGTCCCGGGCGGCAAGCTGATCCGGCTGCTGCCGTACGGCACCGTGCTCGCGACGCTCGTCCTGCCGCAGGCCGCCGGGATCTACCTGCTCACGACGACGGCGTGGACCGCCGCGGAACGGGCGCTGCTACGACGCGGCTCGTGAGCGCCGCCAGTCCGCGACGGCCTCCTCGACGTCCACCAGCGCCACCGTGAGCGGCGGGCCCGTGTGGTGGTTGAGGTAGGCCTGGCGGATCCGTTCGTTGAGGTCGCCGACGACCTCCCGCACCCCCTGCTCGGTCCGCTCGGCGGTGAGCCGGCCCGGCAGGTCCTGGACTTCGCGCTTGAGCGAGAGCGCGGGCGGCAGCAACGCCTTGGTGTCGTGGCCGCCGGCGCGGACCTGCCGCAGCACCCAGTCGGTCGCCGCGTCGTTGCCGGTGGGCTTCGGCAGCGGCTTCCCGGTGCCGGGCAGGTCGTCGAACTCGCCGCGCTCGCGGGCCTGGTCGATCTGCCGGTCGACCCACCAGCGGAAGGAGACCTTGGGCGGTTTGCGTCGGGTCATGTCTCCAGAATGCCAGGTCGGGCGGGCGGCCCGGGTAGGATCACCGGCGGGGAGCGAGGGGAGCGCATGACCGCCGAACGCACTGGTGCCGACGACGTGGACCGGACGCTCGCGCTGCTCTGGCGCGCCCGCGGCGGCGCGGCCGAGCCGACCCGGGGCCGCCGCCCGACGCTGACGATCGAGCGGATCGTCGCCGCGGCGATCGCGGTCGCGGACGCCGACGGGCTGGTGGCCGCGTCGATGCACCGCGTCGCCAAGGAGCTCGGCGCCGGCACGATGACGCTCTACACCTACGTCCCCGGCAAGGCCGAGCTGGTGGACCTGATGGTCGACGACGTGCTCGTCGAGCGCCGGCTGCCCGGCCCGGGCGAGCCGCGGCCGGCGGACTGGCGCGCGCAGGTGGCGCTGTACGCGGAGCGGACGCGCGCGGCGTACCGCAAACATCCGTGGCTGTGCGAGGTTTCGCGGGTCCGGCCGCCACTCGGGCCCGGCCAGCTGGCGGGCCAGGAGTACCTGCTGTCCATCATGGACGGTCTCGGGCTGTCGCCGCGCCAGGCCGTCGCGGCAGCCAACGGGATCGGCACGTACGTCGACGCGAACGCGGCCCTCGGCGCGGAGAACACCCGCCTCGAGCGCAGCACCGGGCAGTCGACCGAGGCCTGGTGGCACCAGCGCTCGTCGTTCTGGGAGAACTACTTCGTCGTCGACGCGCACCCGGCGATGAACCGGATCTGGCTCGGCGGCGGCTTCGACGAGAGCGCGAAGGACCAGGGTGACGCGGCCTACGAGTTCGGGCTCGACCGCATGCTCGACGGCATCCAGGCGCTGGTCGGCTAGCGCCGGGTCCGCCACCTCGACCGGCGCCGTTCCTGCCGCGGCACCGACGGCTCGGGCGCGTCGCGCAGGACGTCCCGGCATAGCGGGTCGAACCGGCCGGGTGCCTCGATCATCGGCGCCGCCAGCACCACGTGCCCGCACACCGCGCGGAACCGCCCGTCGTGCCGGCCCGCCGCGAACTCGTCTTCGGTGACGGCGTGGGTGTAGCCGTCGGTGTCGCAGCGGATGTGCACCAGGAACGGCTCCACCGGGCTCACCCAGTCGGGCTGGTCGTGGTGGACTCCGTGGAGGTTTCCACCGAGTCCGCCGCGGTGCTGGTCGGTGCCGCCGAGCTCGTCGTCGGCGTCGTGGACGTCGTCTCCGGCGGCGGCGTGGTGGACGACGACGGCAGCGGGGTCGTCGTCTCGCTCGTCGGCGTGCTCGGCTTGGTGGTCGAGGTGGGCGACGACGGCGTGGTGGCCGGCGGCGTCGTCGTGACCGGGAGCGAGCCCGGCGGCTGGGCGACCACCGGCGGCGCCGGCGGGGCGGGCGCGCCGACCGGGCCACCCGCGGCGGCCGCGTCCGGGGCGTTCGGCGTGCCGATCGGGACCTCGCTGTCGGGCAGCTGGGCCACGCCACCGCGGTAGGCCGCGGCCCACGCCAGCACGGTGTCCACATAGGACTGCGAGTTGTTGTAGCGGCGGACGGCCAGGCGCTGGCCCGCGTCCGTCGACAGGTCCAGCCCGCCCGAGCACAGGTAGCGCGCGGTGGCCAGGGCCTCGTCGTAGATGTTGTTCGGGTTCGACACCCCGTCGCCGTTGCCGTCGGAGGCGTAGCCGCGCCACGTCGACGGGATGAACTGCGTCGGGCCGACCGCGCGGTCCCAGACCGCGTCGCCGTCGTACTTGCCGCCGTCGGTGTCCGGGATCGCGGCGAACGCGCCGGCGCCGTTGAGCACCGGGCCGAGGATCGGCTCGAGGGTGTCGCCGTTGGCGTTGACGTACCCGCCGCGCGCGTGGTTCGACTCGATCCGGCCGATGCTCGCGATCAGCGCCCAGTCCAGGTGGCAGTTCGGCTGCTCCTTGGCGAGGATCGCGGCGGCGTTCTGGTAGGCCTTGAGCATGCTCGCCGGGATGCCGAGCGGCCCGGAGATGCCCGCGGAGCCCGCGCGCCCGCCGGGCACGACCAGCGGGGTGGGCAGCGGCGGCTGCGGGAGGCTGCCGTCGACGGCGACCGGCGGCATGACGATGTTCGGCTGCTGCAGCGGGGCGGCCTGGTCCGGCAGGGCGTCCCCGGCGTTGGCGACCACGACCGGCGCGGGCAGGCCGGTGGTCAGCGTCGGCAGCACGACGAGCGCCCCGCCCGCGAGCGCGGCCGCGGCGCGGCGGACCGCCCGCGAGCTCTTGCGACGTGGCCGGTGCTTCGCCATGGTGCGTCCCCGCTTCCCTCGATCTTCGCTGATCGCCTCACCCGATCGGCCTCACCCACCGGTACTGACCGGTAGGAGCAAGCTATCCGATGGAACCAAACTTTGGCGAATAGCACAGCGAAATCGGGGCGTCGAAGCGAAGTTCGTCCTGATGGCACAAAACCTTCGTAGGAAATCTGTCACATTCACCAGGACTTAACGAGGTGCTGAGGAGAGTTTGCCCTGCAGAGCGCCCGGAAGGGCGATCCCGCGGTGCCTTGCGTCCGCGGAAAACCGCCGGACGAGTGGATCCGACGGCGTCGCAGTGAACGTGACGACGTCCCGGTGCAGGGCGGGCTTCAGCCGCCGCAGCGCGCCGGCGAACGTGCGGGTCAGCGCGGTCGCCGGGACCAGCGCCACGCCCAGCCCGGCCGCGGCGAGCTGCGCCGCGGTCGCCGCCTGCTTCGTCCGCATCACCGCGCTCAGCACGGTTCCGCGCCGCGCCGCCTCCTCGTCGAGCCAGCCGCCGAGGCCGTTGTCCGGGTGGTAGTGCACCACGGGCAGGCCGGCCAGGTCGGCCATCGGTACCGCCGCCCGGGTGGCGAGCGGGTGGTCGGCGGCCAAGGCGACGACCACCTCCTCGCGTCCCACCAGTTCCGTGTGCCCGGTCCAGCGGGTCGGCCGCGGGCCGACCGCGACGTCCGCCTCGCCGGTTTCCAGCGCGGTGACCAGCGCGTCCGCGCTCGTCGTCTCGGTCAGCGTGATCAGCACGCCGGGGCGGTGCCGGTGCCAGGCCCGCAGCACGGGCGCGAGCAGCCCGGCGGTCATGCTCTCCGCGCACGCGATCCGCAGCGTGCCCTCGTCGCCGCCGGCCACCGCGCGGCCGGTCCGGACCACGCGGTCCGCGGCGGCCAGCGCCGCCCGCGCGTCGGCCAGGATCGCGCGGCCGGTCGCGGTCGGCCGGATCCCGCGCGGCAGCCGTTCGAGCACCGGCGTGCCCAGTTCCCGTTCGAGTGCGCCGATCTGGTGGGACAGCGCGGGTTGCGACAGGTGTAGCCGCGCGGCCGCCTCGGTGATCGACCCGGCGTCCAGCACCGCGACCAGGCACTCGAGCGCGCGCAGCGTAGGCATTCGCCGATCCTATCGCAGCCATCGAAAAGATTCGGATCGCGACGGGATGGTTCCGGCGGCGTGCCGCGCTGACTCCGGTGTGCGAAACGGAAGGAGCACGGAAATGTCGTTCGAAGGAAAGCGGCTGGTCGTCGTCGGCGGCGGTTCGGGGATCGCGCGGCGCATCGCGGAGGACGCGTATGCGGCGGGCGCGGAAGTCGTCTTGGCCGGACGGGACCCGGCGCGGATCGACGTTCCCGGTATTCGCGCCGCATTCGCGGATCTCGGGGACGAATCGTCGCTGAAAGCGCTTGCCGAAGCGGTCGGCGAACTCGATTACCTCGTCACGCTCGCGGCGGCGCCGGCGAACGGGCCCGTCTCGGCGCTTTCGCGGGACGCGGTCGTCCAGGCTTTCGACGCCAAGGTGATCGGGCCCTTGCTGCTGGCCCGGCAGTTCGCGCCGAGGTTCCGGGACGGCGGCGCGATCGCGTTGTTCTCCGGGGTCGCGGCGTGGCGCCCGGCGCGTGAGCGGGTCGTGATGGCCACGACGAACGGCGCGGTCGCGTTCCTCGCGGAAGCGCTCGCCGTCGAGCTCGCGCCGATCCGGGTCAACGCCGTCTCCCCGGGCATCGTCGACTCCGGCGCGTGGGACCGCCTCGGCGACGGGAAGGACGAATTCCTCCGCCGGACCGCGGAAGCGAATCCGGCGCGCCGGGTGGGCCGGCCGGCGGATGTCGCGGCGGCGACCCTGCAGGCGCTGGCGAATCCGTTCGTGACGGGCACGGTGCTGCACGTGGACGGTGGCGGCAGGCTCGCTTAAGAACGCTGGGTGAGCAAGCCTTTACAGCGGCCTGAACCATTCCTATGATCGGCCGTCCGGACGCAGTTGCCCGCGTCCGGTCGGCCCAGGTGGAGGGTTTGATGGCACGCAGGGCTCCGCGCGGCGAAGCGGTCACGGTCGCCGAGTTGCTGGTCCGGTCCGCAGCGGACGGTCGTCACCACGAGCCCCCGCGGCACCGGGAGAAACCGCAGGCGCTGCGGTCCTTGGCCCGGTTGCGGGTGTTGTCCGTGGTCGCCGGCGCGCTGGCGCTGACCGGCGGCGTCGCGACGGCGGTGTCGATGCCGGTCGAGCGCGGCGCGGGAGCGTCGTGGCCACCGGCCGGGCTGGAACCACCGGCGGCCGCGCTGGTGCCGTTCCCGGCGGACGTCGTCGTGCCGCCCGCCGCGCCGGCTCCGAAATCCGTTCCCGCGACTGGTCATCCCGACGAAGTCACGCCGGTCGTGGTCCAGCCGGTTTCGAATTCCGTCAGTGCGCCGGCCCGTCGCGGGAATCTGGCGAAGGCGGTCAAGGTCGTCGGAAAGGTGAAGCCGCAGAAGCTTTTGAAGGCGGCGGCTCCGTCTCCGTCTCCGTCGAAGAAGGCGGCGCCGGTCCGGCACGAGATCCCGGACTTTTCGGCGTGGTGGCGCGGGTGGGCCGAGCACCAGCCGTCGTCCCACGGCCGGCACGACGGGTGCGGCCGCCACCGCCGGTGACGTCAGAGCGGGATTTGGTACTGCATGAAGCCCTTGTCGACCGCGACCTGGTCGTAGAGCCGCCGCGCGGTCGTGTTCGAGGTCTGCGTGTGCCAGTAGACGCGCACGCAGCCTCGCGCCCGAGCCCAGTCGGCGACGGCTTCGATCAGCGCCCGGCCGGCCCCGCGACCACGGGCTTTGTCGTCGGTGAAGAGGTCCTGCAGGTAGCAGACGTCGGCGGAGGTGGTGCTCGGGTGCGTGAAGAAGTGGACGATGCCGACGAGTTCGCCGTCGAGCCGAGCGCCGAGCGCGTGCATCCGTTCGCCGCTTTCGAACTCGCGCCAGGCGCGGTCGACGACTTCGGGTGCGAGCGTCCGGCCGTAGAACGTGTTGTAGCCGGCGAACAGGTTTTCCCAGGCCGGCCGGTCTTCAGCGGTGAGTACCCCAGTGGTGATCATGCCTTCGAGGTTGACACGCCCGGACACAACTGGCCAGTAAGGTGACGAACCCGAATCCGATTCATAGAATCTGCAGCCATCAGCTCCCGATCGCCCAATCCAGCGGAGGTTCCCGATGGCCCGCACGGCAAACCGTGCCAGTGGCAAGCCAGTGACGGTGGGCGAGCTGATGCTCCGCCCGGACGTCCACGGCAGACGCCGGCCCGAGGACCTGGAGGTGCTCGAGCTGGCGTACCGGATGCGCCGCCGGGTGGGCCCGGAGCCGGTGACCGCGCGGACGCCCCGGTCCCGGGCGTTGGCGGTGGTCACGAGCCTTTGGCGGCGTAAGTCGCGGTAGATCGGTCGCGCTGAGCTGCGCTGTTTCTTCGCAGGTCACCCTCGTCGAGGGTGGCCTTTTTCGTGCCCGCTGGCTGCACGCGACTGCGCGATAGGTGCGCTGGCCTTCACGGCGGCGGAGGTCGCCAGGACGGTTCGGCTGCACCGAACGGGCTGCAGAGGATTGGCGGGCTCACCTTGAGCAGGTGGATCCGCGGAAGTATTCGGGAGCCGGCCGGGCGGCGGTGACGGCCGAGGTTCGACGGCTGCCGGCGTTGGCGGGTGGGCATCGAGGATTCATGCCCGGCTTGTGCGGCGCTGCGAGACTGGTGGGGCTCTTCGTGAGTCGGCGATTCGCGGAGGTATTGCGTCGGCGGTGGATTGCGGTGACGGGGCGAGATCTCGCACATGCCTACGGGGCAGTCGGTTTGGCTGAGCTGGCGGCGGTTCCGGTCGGCGGGCAAGCGGCACGGGAAGTCGGTCGTGCTTGGGGTGATTGCGGTGCTCGCTCGCGTTGAGGTGGCTGGTTGTGGTTGAGGTGGTGCTTGCCTGCGGGGGTGGTGTGGGGTGGTCGGTTGTAGTTGAGGTGGCTGCGGGCTTGCTGGCGGATTGTGGCGAGGGTGGCTCTTTTTGGTTGAGGGCGGCAGTACCAGTCGATGGACCGTGTTGGGTCACTGCCTAGGGACGAGGTGGTGGCAGTTTCTGTCGGCTGAAGCAGGCAATCGATTGGGGTGCGGCACGGTTGGTGGGATCTGCCGGTGGCGAGTGAGGACGTGGGTATGGGCCCGTAGCCGTCCGGCTGCGGGCCTGTCCCATGTGTTCGGTTGTGTCACGCTGCGAAGGGCAGCGGTTGGTGCAGGTTGTTGCGCCTGGGTTTTCGTTCCTTGTCCAGGAATGCTGGTGGCAGGAACTCGGGTAGGCCGTCGGCGGCGATGCGGACTTCCCAGCCGGAGCGGTGCAGGAGTCGGTGGTGGTGGGCGCACATCAGGACCAGGTTGTTCAGGTCTGTTGGGCCGCCTTCGGACCAGTGGTGGATGTGGTGGCCCTGGCAATGCCGGGGCGGGCGGTGACAGCCGGGGAACGCACAGCCCCGGTCGCGCAGGTAGAGCGCGCGTCGCAGGCCTGCGGAGATCAGGCGGCGGAGGCGGCCCAGGTTCAACGGCTCACTTTTGTCGCCGAGGACGGCGGGGATGAGCATGGCGTCGCAGGCGTGCAGCCGAGCCTCTGCCGCCGACATGGTGCCGGTGTCGCCGAGGGTGGCCTCGCCGAGACCGGTCTTGAGGTCGTTGAGGTGGACTGCGACCATCACGTGGGCTCGTTCGCCGGCCTGCATCGGCAGGGTCGGAGAGTTGAGGGCCAGGTCGATCGTGTCGGAGAAGGCGTCGCCGTAGCGTTCCTGCGGGGAGCGCAGGTCGGCGCCTTCGCCGGTGGTGGTGCGGCGTTCGGCTAACGCGTCGAGCAGGGCGCTGGCTCGGGTGCCGGTCTCGTCGTCGAAACGGCCGTGCAGCTCCCATACCCCGGTTCTTTTGCGGCGGAGGGACAGTTCACGGCGAGGGACTGCGGGTTCGGTGGTGTCCGGTTCGGGGCCGTCGGGGTCGAGGTGGGCGAGAATGCGGGCCCCCAAGGCCGCGACTTGCTTGTGGCCCGCGTCGGCGGCCAGAGCCAGCAGGTGCTGCTCGGCGTCCTCGCGGTGCTCGGGCGGGATCTGGGTCAGGGCGCCGACGATGGTGTCGATCATGGGGTTGCTCAGGCGGCCTTCCGCGGCAGTAGCAGCAGTCAAGGGAGCGACGGCAGGGGTGGCGTCGAGGTGGTGTCCGGGGTGGAGGGCGCGGGCGCGTTTGACCATCGTCTCGGCCGCGGACTTGGGGATGTCGGCGAGGTGCTCGAGCAGGCGTGCGGTGGAGCGGTAGCCGAAGAGTTCCATCACCCCGCGGGTCTCGATTTCGGCCAGCAGCGCACCGATCTCGGCCTCGGCGGAGCGCACGACGGTGAGCAGGGTGGAGATGCGATCGGCCAGCGCCGTCGCATCCGTTTTCCACACCGCTTCCGTTGCCATACAACAAGGTTAGCCGAACTCGAACGCATGATCACCACACGATCAGGTGGTACCGAGAACTCCGGCAGGGGCACCGTAGCGTGGGGAATCGGCGCTGGTGACCACCATCAGAAGGTGACCACGAGGAGCGCCGATTCCCCACGCCCCGGCGAAGCCGTCAGCTTGAAAGCCGCCCCGAGGGGTAGCGTGCAAGAGACACCCCCAATGCACCATAATGCTCGGAACACCGCCAAACAGCGCATGGGAATGCGCGAAGGAGCACCCGAATGGCCCGGCACGAAAGACTCACCACCCTCCTGGACATGCTGGGCCAGCGAGAAAAGATCGACGTCGAGGACGTAGCAGCCGAACTGGACGTCTCGGCAGCCACGATCCGCCGGGATCTCGACCACTTGGCCGAACAACAACTCCTCACCCGCACCCGCGGCGGCGCGGTGGCGAACGATCTCGCCTACGACCTTCCCCTCCGCTACAAAACCGCCCGCCACGTCCCGGAAAAGCAGCGGATCAGCACCGCGGCGGCCGCGGAGGTCACGAAGGGCATGGTGGTCGGCCTGAACGGTGGAACCACCACCGCCGGCGTCGCCCGGGCGCTGGCCATGCGGGCGGAACTCAACAGCAGTCCCGGGCTCACCGTCGTCACCAACGCCCTCAACATCGCGCACGAGCTCGCCGTGCGGCCGAACGTCAAGATCGTCGTCACCGGTGGCGTTGCGCGGCCGCAGTCGTTCGAACTGAGCGGGCCCCTTGCCACGCGCGTGCTCAGTGAGCTCACCATCGATCTGCTGTTCCTCGGTGTCGACGCCTTCGATGCGAACGCCGGTGCGTTCGCCCACCACGAAGGCGAGGCCAGCATCAACCGGCTCATGGTGGAACGCGCCGAGCGCGTGGTCGCCGTTGCGGACGGGTCCAAGCTGGGGCGACGCGCCTTTGCCCGGATCTGCGAGACCACGCAGGTGCACGCGCTCGTCACCGATACCGACGCCGACCCCGAAGCCGTGCGGGCCTTCGAAGCCGTCGGGGTCGACGTGCGAACCGTCTAACGCGCGAACGCCAGCGCTGCGGCCAGTGCCCGGTGGCCGGCCGCGCTCGGGTGGACGTCGCAGCCGCCCGTCGGGAGCTTGATCAGCAACCCGGCCGCGCACGGGTCGCCGCCCGTGTGCAGGGACGCCAGGAGGAACGCTGTGAAGCCGTCCGCGATCTTGCCGTGGTAGCGGCGGGTCACCTGGGCCAGCGCCGCGTCGAGGGCCTTGACCTGCGCCACCTGCGTCGGGTCGCGGTAGTCGAGGGAGTAGTACGACACCAGCACGACGTCGCCGCGGTACTGGGCGCGCACCGCCGAGAGGATCGACGCGAGGTTGCGGCTCACCTGGTTCAGGGCGGCGGTGAACGAGGCGCCCGTGCAGTGGTCCGGGGTCGTGTCCTGGCACAGGAACATGTCGTTCGCGCCGATCGTCAGCGTCACGAGCCGCGTGTCGCGATGCGACCGCAAGTACTGCACGGCGTAAGCGATCTGGGCGCCCGCATACGAAACGTGCAGGGGATACGCCAAGCGGTAGCCGTTCTCGCAGCCGTTGCTCGGCGCGGTGACCACCAGCAGGCTGCCCGTCGTCTCACCCGGACAGGACGCGTTCGCCAGCCGCAATCCCCGCAGCGCCGCGTATTTCTCCGCGTAGCCGCTGAAGTCGGCCGCGTTCGAGTAGTCCGCGTTGGGCCGGTAACCGAACGCGACGGAATCGCCGAGCGCGAGGTACCCGCCGTGGCGGGACGTCGCTTGCGCCGGCGCCGTCAGGAGTGCACTCGCGGCGATGACCGCCGCGGCCATGACGAAGAATCGACGAAGCATCCTCGGCTCCCTTCCCCGCACCGTTGCGTGGCCGGAACGATTGTCCTCGTTCCGGCCGCGCGACGGAAGCGTCAGAAGCCGACCGTCGACGGCGGCTTCGGCCCGGCCATCCGGGCTTCGGGCGTCCCCGGCTCGACGGCCGCGCAGTGCGTTCCGCGCGCCGGGAGCTTGCCGGTGATCAGGTAGTCGTCGGTCGCCTCGATCACGCACCGGCTGTTCTTGGAGTACGCGCCGTGGCCCCAGCCGTCGTAGGTGAGCAGCGTGCTGCCGCTCTGCCGGGCCGCGGCCCGCGACCACGCGTACGGCGTCGCCGGGTCGTACTTGCTGCTCAGCATCAGCAGCGGCGGTGCGCCGTGGACCTGCAGCGGGTGCTGCGGGTTGCTGGTCCTGTTCGGCCAGCCGATGCAGCCGGTGACCGCCGCCCAGCCCAGGGAGTTGACCTTGACGTCCGGGGCGAGCGCCGCCGCGGTCCGGCGGTACGCCTCGAGCTCGGCGTAGTTGTGCACCGGCAGCTTCCAGTCGTCGCAGAACACGCTCTGGAACACGGTGTTGACCGGGATGTCGTCCTTCAGCCGCACCGACGCGGGGCGCGGGGTGCCGTCCGCCAGCGACTTCAGGACCGTCGCGAGCCTGTCCCAGCTCGGGCCGTAGAAGGAGCCCTGGAACATCCCCGCGAGCGAAAGCGGCGTGATGACTTCGCCGCTCTGCGGATCGTTCAGTTCCCCGCGCGCGGCTTTGTCCTGCAGGTCGCGCGTCAGCTTCGAGACGTCGCGGCCGTGCAACGCGCAGCTCGGCGTCCGGCCGCACCACGCGACGAATTCGCCGAACTCCGCCTGCACCGACTGCGTTTCGCTGTTCAGGAACTCGAACGCGGTGTACTGCGAGTGGTCCATGTTGCTGTCCAGCACGAGCGCGCGGACCTTGTCCGGGAACAGCTCGGCGTACTGCTGTCCCATCAGCGTGCCGTACGAAACCCCGTAGTACGTCAGCTTCTCGTCGCCGAGCGCGGCGCGGATCGCGTCCATGTCCCGCGCGACGCTCTCGGTGTCCCCGAACTGCCCCAGCGGCCCGGAAAGCTTGTTGCAGCTCTCGCCGAGCTTCCGGTTGTAGGCCGCGAGCTGCTCGAACTCGGCTTGGTTGCGCGGAACCTGCGGGTGGTCGGCGATGACCTCGTCGAGCCCGCACTTGATCTGCGTGCTGTCGCCGACGCCGCGCGGGTCGAAGCCGACGGTGTCGAACCGCTTGGTGATCTCCGGCGAGAGCGACCAGCCGGCCTCGACCTCGCCCGCGCCCGGGCCGCCGGGACCGCCCGGGTCCATCAGGATCGACCCGATGCGCGCCTGCGGGTCGGTGGCCTTGCGCCGGGCCAGCGCGATGCTCGCGGTGCCCCGGTCCGGGTGGGCCCAGTCGATCGGCACGGTCACCGTGCCGCAGTCGACGCCCGGCGCGTCACCGCACGGCTTCCAGTCGATCGCCGCGGTGGCCGCCGATGCCGGCGTCGCCGCCAGCAGGCTCCCCAGTACTGCCGCCGCTGTCAGCAGCTTCGCTACCCCCGCCATGCCAGCCCTTCCCCTTACCGACAGTGGTTGTTCGGCTCCAGGAAATCACCATTCGGGGGTTCGCGCCAGGTTCCCAGGTGGATCAGGCCGAGGTGTCCACTGTGGACGCACGTTCCGCGTGCCGGAGCCACGCCGTCGCGGCGGTGCCCAACGCGCACACGGCACCGAGGACACCGAAGGCCCAGCCGAACCCGGTCGCCGGATCGACGGTGAGGCCGCGCGACAGCACGATCACGCACAACGCGCCCCCGGCCGCGCCGCCCACGCGCATGACGATGTTGACCAACGCCGTCGCGTGCCCGAGCTCGCCGGCCCGGACCGACGCGTACGCCGCCGTCGACGCGGGCATGATCGACAGCCCGAGTCCCGCGCCGCGGACCACGAGCAGCGCCTGGATGAGCCACATCGGCGCGTCCGGGCCGAGCCACGGTAGCGGGACGGTGGCCGCGAGCACCACCACCGACCCGGTGAGCGAGACGGTGCCGCCGCCGTAGCGATCGGTCAGCCGGCCGGCGACGAGCACGAACGCCGTCGTGGCCAGGCCCATCGGCGCGAGCAGCACGCCGGCTTCGGCGGGTCCGGCGCCGAGCCGGACCTGGAACCACAGCGGCAGCACCAGGACCGCGCCGAACATCCCGGCGCCGGCGAGCAGGACCGACGCCAGCGCCGAGCCCAGGACGGGCCGGGCGGCCAGGCGCAGGTCCAGCACCGGGTGCCGGACGCGCAATGAGCGCCAGACGAAGACCGCGAGCGCGAGCGCGCCGACGGCCGCGAACAGCGCGTTCTGCTCGGTGAGCGTGTAGACGAGCAGCGGCAGGCCGAGCGTGATCAGGGCCAGGCCGGGCCAGTCCACCGGCGGCGGCTGCCCGCGGTCGCCGCGCGGGACGTACCGCAGCGCCAGGGCGAACGCGACCAGGCCGATCGGCAGGTTGAGCCAGAACAGGACCGGCCACGAGAAGTGCGCGAGCAGGAACCCGCCGACGCTCGGCCCGACGACCGGCGCCAGCCCGACGACCAGGCCGAGCGTGCCCATGGTGCGGCCGAGCCGCTCCGGGCCGACGGCCAGGCCGATCACGGTCTGCCCGGCCGTCACCATGACGCCGGTGGCCATGCCCTGCAGCGCGCGGACGGCGATCAAGGTGACGGCGTCCGGGGCGAGGGCGCAGGCGATCGACGTGAGCAGGAACGCCCCCAGTGCCCAGAGCCAGAGCCTTCCGGCGCCGAGTTTCTTGACGAGCCACGGGGTCAGCGGGAGCGCGGCGGAAAGGCCGAGCAGGAAGGCCGTCGCGACCCACTGGATCTCGATGAGGCTGACCCCCAGGCGCAGCCTCATCGATTCCAGCCCGACCGCGACGATCGACCCGTCCATGTTGCCGAGGAACCCGCCGAGCGCCATGACGCCGGAGGCGATCCAGACGGTGCGGGGGATGGGTGGGGCAGTGGTCATGGTGGCGACGGTAGAAGTTCGAGGAAGGTTGAAGTCAAGGACGACGTCAGCGGTTGCCCCGCGCGTACACCTCGGCGGCGTTCGCCTGCGTGACGAGCTGCGTCGGCAGCATCTGCGTCTTGGCCGGCTTCGCGCAGTCGACGAGGATGCTCTTCGCCGACGCCACCGCTTCGCGGCCTCCCGTCGGGTAGACGAACGTCGCCGCGAGGCGGCCCGCTTCGACCGCCTTGATGCCGCCGGACGGGATCGGCAGCCCGTCGATGCCGATGAACTTCACCTTCTTGTCCAGGCCCGCGGCCTTCGCGGCGAGGTACGCGCCTTCGGCCATCGGGTCGTTCTGGGCGTAGACGGCCTTGATCTCCGGGTGCGCCTTGAAGATCGCGTCCGCCTGCTGCTGCCCCTTCTCACGCAGCCAGTCACCGTCCACAGTGGTCACGATGTCGATGCCGCGGCCCTCGATGCCCTTCGCGAAGCCGTCCTGGCGCTCCTTGGCCGGGGTGGACCCGGCGAGCCCGCGGATCTCGGCGATCTTCCCACCCTGGGGCAGGACCTGGTCCGCCAGGTACTGCCCGGCCTGCCGACCGATGTCGACGTTGTCGGCGCCGATCCACTGCGTGTACGCGTCGCCGTCGACCTTGCGGTCCAGCACCAGCACCGGGATGCCCTTGTCGTAGGCCTTCTTGACGACCGCGGTCAGCGGCGTGGCCTCGTTCGGGCTGATGATCAGCAGGTCGATCCGCTGCGTCAGGAAGTTCTCGACGTCGGCGACCTGCTTCGCGTTGTCCTGCTGGGCGTCGGCGAAGTTCACGGTGAACTGCGAGACTTCTCGGGCCGCGCGGGCGATGTCGTCGTCCATCTGCTTGCGGTAGGGCTCGCTGAGGTTGGCCTGGCTGACGCCGATCGTGTACTTCCCGGCGGCTCCCTTGCAGGCGGCCGCGGACGTCGTCGCGCCCTGCCCCGAGTTCTCGTGCGTGGTGCCGCAGGCGGCCAGGAGCAGGACGAGCGCGGGTAGCGCGAAGTGCTTGCCGGACATCTCTTTTTCCCCTCTACGGTGTCGGACGCAGCCGCTGCAGACCCGCGGCGACCACGATGACCAGGCCCTTGATCAGGAGTTGCACGTTGGGGTCGACGCTGTTGAGCGCCAGGATGTTGTTGAGCACGCCCAGCAGCAGCGCGCCGGCCACGGTGCCGGACACCGAGCCGCGGCCGCCCGAGAGCGCCGTGCCGCCGATCACGACCGCGGCGATCGCGTCGAGCTCGTAGCCGCTGCCGTCGTTGGGGCTGCCCTGGTTCAGCTGGCCGGCGTGGATGATCCCGGCCAGCGCGGCGAGCAGCCCGCTCAGCCCGTAGACCAGCACCTTCACCCGGGTGACGGCGACGCCGGAAAGGCGCGCGGCCTTCTCGTTGCCGCCGATCGCGTAGACGTGTCGCGCGAACGCGCTGGTGCGCAGGAAGACGATGGCGGCGACGGCGACCACGGCGAAGATCACCGCGGGGATGGGCACCAGCCCGTTGAACGTCCGCTCGCCGAGCAGCGAGAACGCGACGGGTGCCTCGCCGGGGCCGTCGCCGTACGCGATCGCGACGCCCTGGCCGCCCGACCAGATCCGCGCCAGCCCGCGCGCGACTTGCAGCCCGGCGAGGGTGACGATGAACGCCTGGATGCCGAACACCGCCGACGCGATCCCTTGCAGCAGGCCGAAAGCCAGCCCGGCGGCGAGCACGATCAGCACCGCCGGGAGCACGCCGAAGCCGTCGTTCACCAGTAGTACCGCCGAACCGACGGCGGCCAGGCCGAGCACCGCGCCGACCGACAGGTCGATCCCGCCGACCAGGATCACGAATGTCATACCCACGGCGATGATGCCGATCTCGGCGATCGCGCGGACGACGTTGAAGAGGTTCTCGCCGCTGAGGAACACCAGGTCGCCGTCGTGGCTCGGCGAGAACACGATCGCCGCGGCCAGCACCAGGACCAGGCCGAAGAGGCTCTGGAAGCGGAACAGCGCGGTCACGACGTCGCGCCGCGGCAGGAACTCGGTGGTGGTCATCGTGTTTCCCCCATCGCCGCGGCGAGCAGCTCGGCTTCGCCGGCGTCGTGCGTGTCCAGTTCGGCGGCGCCGCGGCCGTCGTGCAGGACGACGACCCGGTCGCACAGCCCGACCAGCTCGGCGGGCTCGGACGACGCGAGCAGGACACCGATGCCTCGAGCGGCCGCGGCGGCCAGCAGCTGGTAGATCTCCGCCTTCGCCCCGACGTCGACGCCGCGGGTCGGCTCGTCGAGCAGGAGCAGTTTCGGTTCGGTGAGCAACGCGCGGCCCAGCACGACTTTCTGCTGGTTGCCGCCCGAGAGCGTGCCGACCGGGTCGGCGATGGCCCCCTTCACCTTCAGGTCGCCGAGGACCCTCGCGACGGTGTCGTTCTCGCGCCGCCGGGTCAGGAACCCGGCCGTGGCCAGTCTGTCCACAACGGACAGAGCGGTGTTGGCCCGGACGGAATGGGGGAGCGCGAGGCCGGCGATCCGGCGGTCCTCCGGGACCAGTGCCAACCCGAGCCGGACGGCGTGCCGCGGGCTCCTCGGCCGGATTTCCCGGCCACCGAGGGAGACGCGGCCGTGCCAGCGGCCGGGTGTCCCGGCCCCGAACAGCGTCTCCAGCAGTTCCGTGCGGCCCGAGCCGAGCAGCCCGCCGAGGCCGACGATCTCGCCGGCGTGGACGGTCAGCGTGATCCCGGCGGGTTCCCGGCGGCCGGGCCGGTGTCGCCGCGGACGCAGTGCGAAGTCGTCGAGGCGCAGCAGCTCTTCGCCGGTTTCGCCGTGCTTGACGCGGAAGAACGCCTGGACCGGCCGGCCGATCATCGCTTCGGTGACCCGCTCGACGGTCAGGTCGCGGGCGGTGAACTCGGCGGCGACCCGGCCGTTGCGCAGCACGGTCGCGCGGTCGGCGAGCCGGCCGATCTCCTCGAGCCGGTGGGAGATGTAGACGATGCCGGCGCCCGCGTCGCGCAGCTCGTCGATCACCTTGACCATCCGCTCCACCTCGGCGCCGGTGAGCGCGGACGTCGGCTCGTCCATGACCAGCACACGCGCGTCGAGCGCGAGGGCCTTGGCGATGGCGACGAGCTGCTGTTCGCCGGTGCGCAGCTCGCCGACGGCGCGCTTCGGGTCGAGCGCGATCCCGGTGCGGGCCAGCAATTCGCGCGTCTCGCGGTGCATCCGCTGCCGCGCGACCGCGCCGAGCTTCGTGTGCGGCTCGCGGCCGAGGAAGATGTTGGCGGCGACGGAAAGGCCGGGGACGAGGTCGAGCTCCTGGGGGATCAGCGCGATGCCGCGGCGCTGCGCGTCGGCCGGGCCGCCGAACACGACGGGCTCGCCGTCGACCTCGATCGTGCCGCGGTACCCGGTGATGTCCCCGGAGAGGATGCGCACGAGCGTCGACTTGCCGGCGCCGTTTTCCCCGAGCAGGGCGTGGACTTCGCCGCGGCGGACGGTGAAGTCCACGCCGTCGCAGGCGAGCGCGCCGCCGTAGGCCTTGCTGATGCCGGTGAGCGCGACCAGCGGGGGACCCGCCTCTTCCATGACACCCCTCGCGTCGGCGGAAGATGGGAGTAATCGATTACTCGACGCTAAGGGCGATGTCGGGGTGTGTCAAGCGTCACTTCGGGCGGACTAACGGGCGGAACTGCCCCGGACGATGAGCTGCGCGGCCATCGTCGTGGTGGTCGTCGCGCGGGAACCGTCGCCGATGCGGTCGAGCAGCAGTCGCGCGGCCAGCTGGCCCATCGCGTGGGCCGGCTGGGCGACGACGGTGAGCGCCGGCGAAATCAGCGTCGCCCACGGCGCGTCGTCGAACGACACGATCCCGACGTCGCGGCCGGACCGCAGGCCGAGGTCCGCCAGCGCCTGCAGCACGCCGACGGACATCGTGCTGCTGGACACCAGGAGCGCGTCCGGCGGGTCGGGCCGGGTCAGCAGCTGGGTCGCGGCTTCCCGGCCGCCGGTTTCGCGGAATTCGCAGCGGCGCACCAGTTTCGCCGAGTACTTCCGGCCTGCCGCGCGGAGTCCGTCGCGGTAACCGTCGAGCCGGTCGTCGGCCGTGGTGACGCCCGGCGGGCCGGCGATGCAGCCGATCCGCTCGTAGCCGTTTTCGGCCAGGTGCGCCACGGCTTCCCGGGCCGCGACGCGGGAATCGAGGAGCACGGCGTCGCAGTCCGCCGAGTCGAGGCGCCGGTCGACGGTCACGATCGGCGTCCGGTGCGTGGTCAGCGGCCGGACGTCGCTGTCGCCGGTGGTCGGCGACATGATCACGCCCGCGAGCCGCTCCTGCGCCGCGACCTCGACGTACCGGCGTTCCTTGGCCGTGTTCTCGTCGGAGTTGCACAGCATCACCGAATACCCGGCGGCCTGCGCCGCGTCCTCGACGCCGCGCGCGATCGCCGTGAAGAACGGGTTTTCGACGTCGGAGATGATCAGCGCCAGTACCGCGGTCTCGCGGCGGCGCAAGCTGCGTGCGAGGCCGTTCGGCGTGTAGCCGAGCTCTTCGACGGCCCGGGCGACGCGCTCGGCCAGCACCGGGTCCACAGTGGACTTGCCGTTGAGCGCCCTGGACACGGTCGCGGTCGAGACGCCGGCCAGCGCCGCCACGTCGGAGATGGTCGCCACCGCGTCCTCGCCTCGTTCGTTGACAGTCCCCCCGCCACACCATAGCGTGGTGGTAATCGATTTCCCGAGGGGTGAATCCGTGGCGGGGCTGCTGCTCGGCGTGGACATCGGCACGGCCAGTTCGAAGGGCGTGCTGGTGGACCCCGGCGGCGCGGTGCTCGCCCGGTCCGTCCGCGAGCACGCCGTCTCGACGCCCCGGCCGGGCTGGTTCGAGCACGACGCCGAAGAGGTGTGGTGGGCGGACTTCACCGCGATCGTCGCCGAGCTGGTGCGCGCCGCCGGCGGACGGCCGCTCGCCGGGCTCGGGGTCAGCGGCATCGGGCCGTGCCTGCTCCCGGCTTCCGCCGCGGGCGAGCCGCTGCGGCCGGCGATCCTCTACGGCGTCGACACCCGGGCGGGCGCCGAGATCGCGGAGCTGAACGCCGAACTGGGCGCTTCCGAAATCCTCGCGCGCGGGGGTTCGCCGCTGACGAGCCAGGCGGTCGGGCCGAAGGTGCGCTGGCTGGCGCGGCACGAGCCGGACGTCTACACGCGCACGCGAAAGCTGCTGATGGCGAGCTCCTTCCTGGTGCACCGGCTGACCGGCCGGTACGTCCTGGACCACCACTCGGCGAGCCAGTGCACGCCGATGTACGACCTCGTGGCCGGCCAGTGGGCCGAGGACTGGGCCTCGCTCGTCGCGCCGGGGCTGGCTCTGCCGGAACTGCTGTGGCCGACGGAGGTCGCGGGCGAGGTCACCGCGGCCGCCGCCTCGCTGACCGGGTTGCCCGAGGGGCTGCCGGTGACGGCGGGGACGGTCGACGCGTGGGCCGAGGCCGCGAGCGTCGGCGTCCGGGAGCCGGGCGATGTCATGGTGATGTACGGGACGACGATGTTCCTGATCCAGGTGCTCACCGAACCGCGCCCGCACCCCGGCCTGTGGGGCACGCGTGGGGTGACGCCGGGCAGTTTCACGCTCGCGGCGGGCATGGCGACCTCCGGCGCGGTGACCGACTGGCTGCGCAAACTGACCGGCGGGTCCTATGCGGACTTGGTCGCGGAGGCGGCTTCGGTGCCGGTGGGCAGCCGCGGGTTGCTGGTGTTGCCGTACTTCGCGGGCGAGCGGACGCCGTTGTTCGACCCGGACGCGCGAGGCGTTCTGGCGGGACTCACGACGTCGCACGGCCGGGCCGAGCTCTACCGCGCCGCCCTGGAGGGGATCGCGTACGGCGTGCGGCACAACCTCGAGGCGATGGCGGCCGCGGGCGGCGCGGCGGGACGGCTGGTCGCGGTCGGCGGCGGGACGAAGGGCGGGTTGTGGACGCGGATCGTCTCGGACGTGACCGGGTTGCCGCAGCAGATCCCGGCGGAGACGATCGGGGCTTGCCTCGGTGACGCGCTGCTCGCGGCGGAGGCGGTGGGGATAAAACCGGTGCGCGGCAACCCGATCGCCGCGACGGTGGCGCCGGATCCGGAGAATGCCGCGCGGTACGAGGAGTTTTACCGGCATTACCGGGCGTTGTACGAGGCCACGGCGGCGACGGCGCACTTCTTGGCGGAGCAGCAGCGCGCGGCGACGCCCTGATTTGCCCCTCGGCTCCAGCCGTGTTATGCATGAGTAATGCATGAGTCCCGGCTGGCGAACCTGCTCGGCGCGACGGTCCTCACGCTGTTCGATCGCCTGACCGCCGCGGCGGCGGCCGCGGCCGGGGTCAGTCTCAGCGGGACTGCCGCTCTCGTCGTGCTCGCCGAGTTTCCCGGCCTCGGCGGCACCGATCTCGGGCAGCGGATCGGGCTGAGCCAGCCCGCCACCGCGCGGATGCTGGACCAGCTCGAAGCCCGGGGCCTCGTCGAACGCCAAGGTAAGCGAGGCCGCGGGGTCGCCGTCGTGCTCACCGAAGACGGGCGGGAAGCCGCGAAGCGAGCCCTCGGCGCCCGGCAAGAAGTCCTGGTCCGAGCCCTGCGGTCCGTCGCCGGCCGGGAAGCCCTCGAACCCGTGCTGGAGCAGCTGTTGCGCGGCCTGCACGCGGAAGTGCGCGCGGGCGACCTCATGTGCCGCCTGTGCGACCGCCCCGGCTGCGTCGCCCAGCGCAAGGTCTGCCCCGTGGGAGAAGCCGAACGGAGGTCCTGATGGGGAACGTCCTCGCGCTCGTCTCGGCCCTGTGCTTCGGGGTCACGCACTTCGTCAGCGGGCTGGCGTCCCGGCGGGCGCCCAGGATGACCGTCTCACTGTACGCGCAGGTCGCGGGCACCGTCGTGACCGTCCCGCTCGCCTTCGGCAGCGACCCCGGGGTCGCCGCGCTCGGCTGGGGTGCGTTGCGACGTCGCCGCCGTGGTGCTTCCGGTCCTCTTCGGACTGCTCCTGCTGGGGCAACGGCTTTCGCCCGTTGCGCTCATCGGCGTCTGCTGCGCGATCCCCGCATTGGGCCTGATTTCCCGCAGTACGGGGGAAAAGCGGACGGCTGCCGGTATCCCGGACGCCTTCGTCGCCGGGCTCGGGTTCGCCGTGCAGTTCGTCGCGCTGTCGCGGATCCCCGCCGAAGCGGGGTTCTGGCCGGTGGTCGTCAGCCGCGCGGTGTCCGTGGTGGCCATCGCGGGCCTGGTCACGGCCACGCGGGCGCCGTGGCGGCTGCCCGCCCGGCTGCTCGCGCCCGCCGCGTTCGCCGGCGTGTGCGGCAGCGCCGCGATCGTCCTGTACCTGCTCGCCGCGCAGCACCAGCTGCTCGCGGTCGCCACCGTGCTGGCCGCGCTCTACCCCGCCGTCCCGGTGCTGCTCGCGCTGGTCTTCCTGCGGGAACGGCTCAGCCGCGCGCAGGTGGCCGGCCTGCTCGGGGCCGGCGCGGCGATCGCGCTCGTGTCACTGGGCTGAGCGGCGGCGGTCCGCGACCTGCTCGCGGTAGTGCTCCAACGCCGCCACGGACTGCGTGACCTGCTCGAAGCTCGGCAACGCGTGCACGTTTGCCACCAGCGTCATGTCCTTGCGCGGGATGTCCATGAAGCACACGTCGACGCCGAACTCGGCCGCGTGCTCGGCCACCTGCATCCGCCACGTGGGCAGGTCGTTCTCGTCGCCGAGCCATTCGTGCAGGTAGACACACCACTTGCCGCGGCTGAGCTCGCCCGCGATGGCGTCCTGCCCGACCAGGTACGGCTCGGTCACGCGGTCGTCCATGACCGTCCCCGGGTACACCAAGGCACTGCTTCCCTCCTGTCCGGCGGCGACCCCTACCTCCGGAAAGCGCTATCTCGGCTTCGGCCTCCCCACCACGGCCGAGCAGCGCGAGTCCCGGGAGCCGCTGTCGGCCCGACCGGGACGGCGCCAACATACCGGCGGATTTGGCGCACAGCAACCATTTCGCGCGTGCGCGGCGCACCCGTGACGGCGAGCGTGCACAGCTCGCGTGCGGATGCACGTGCCGATCATCGGTGACCGGCACGTGCCATCTGCACAATGCAAATTGCGCTTCGAGCGCTACCGGGCGAGCGAGGTCCGGAGGAGGTTCGGTGATCCCCCGAAGTAGGCGCCGTCGGTGACGTACACCGCGTCGCCCCGGACGGCGACCGCCGTCGGGTTGGTGAGTCCGTCCGAAGTGGACAAGAGGGTCCGCACCCCGTCGTGGCCGATCGTGACCACGCGGTTCTCCTGGTTGATCGCGGCGACGACCGTGCCGCCGTGGAACGCGAAGTCGTCGACCGGGCCGAGGCCCGACGCGACGACCCGGCCCGGTGCCCCGGTGAGCGGGAACCGGACCAGCGTCCCCCGGTCCAGATTGGACACCCAGACCGCGCCGGCGTGGACCTTGATCCCGTTGGCGCCGAAGCCGGACACCGGTGCGAGCAGCTCACCGGTGGCGAAGGCGGTGACGCGTCCCCGGGAGACCCGCCAGACCGTCGAGCCGAACGAATCGGCGACGAACAGGTCGCCGGTGGCCGGGTCGCGCGCGACGCCGTTCTGGAACCCGGCCGGCGGCAGCGAAGCCACCTTGACCGGGGTGCCGCCGGGCCGGACCCGGTAGAGGCCGGTCGCCGCGGTGCCGGTCGAGACGGCGAAGTACAGGTCGCCACCGGGAGCGCGGACGATGCCGCCGACGAACAGTTTCCGGTGGACGACCGGGACGTCACCGTCGTCCGGCACCGGGACGCGCGCGATGACGCTCACCCGGCCGCCGGGGGTGACCCGGCCGATCTCGCCGGTCCAGGCGAAGGTGAGGTCGGCGGAGCCGTCGGGCTCCAAGGCGATGTTCTCCGGCTGCTGCCCGGTGGCGGCGTCGAGGGGGATGATCCGCGACGCCGCTGTCGCGGGTGTGGCCGGCAGGGCGAAGACGGCGGCCGCGGCCAGCACGGCACCGATCTGCTTGATGCGCAAAGGAAACTCCGTTTTCGTGAAGGGAACGGCGAAAAGAGCCCCAGATCGCCGTGCCTTCGACGGTAGGCCCGGTGCGCCCCCGGCCACCAATAGCTCGGGCTGGGGTGGCCATCGGAAAACCGATCACAGCTCGCGGGCGCACCGCGGTCGCGACGCCCGTGCCGCGGGCCGGCCTAAGCGGCGGGCCCGAACCGGCGGCGGTAAGCGCTCGGGCTCAACCCGGTGTGCCGGCGCAGTTGCAGGCGCAGGTTGGCCGCCGTGCCGAAGCCGCTTGCCGACGCCACCCGGTCCAGGCGCAGCTCGCCGCGTTCGATCAGGCGGCAGGCCAGCGACACCCTCTCCGTCGTCAGCCACGCCAGCGGCGTTGTCCCCAGCTCCGCGCGGAACTTGCGGTGCAGGGTCGCCGGGCTGGCCGCCGCGCGGGTGGCCAAGTCCGCGACCGTCAGGGGCTGGTCCAGGCGCCCCAGTGCCCACGCGAGGACCGGGGCCAGCGACGTCTCCGGGACCGCCGGCACCGGCCGCGCGATGAATTGCTGCTGGCCGCCGTCGCGGTGGCCGGTGAAGACCAGGCGGCGGCTCACCGCGTTGACGACCTCGGCGCCGTGGTCGCGCTGGATGAGGTGCAGGCCCAGGTCGAGGGACGCCGCGCTGCCCGCCGCCGTCAGGACGTTGCCCTCGTCGACGAACAGCACGTCCGGCTCCCAGCGCACCGCGGGGAACCGCGCGGCGAACTCGGCCGCCCACTGCCAGTGCGTGGTCGCCCGCTTGCCGTCGAGCACGCCGGCTTCGGCGAGTGCGAACGCGCCCGTGCAGAAGCTGACCAGCCGGGCCCCGCGCGCGGCGGCCCGGCGGATCGCCGCGATGACCGCCGGGTCCGTCGGCACCCCGGTGTCCGGCCGGGCCGGCGCGATCAGCGTGTCCGCCGTGTCGGCCGCCTCGATCCCGGCGACGCCGGTGAGCGTGAACATGCCGAGGTTCATCCGCACGTCCGGCGTCGCGGCGCAGAGCGTGAAGTCGTACCAGGGCCGGTCCAGCTCCGGGCGCCGCAGCCCGAACAGCTCGGTCGCGACGCCCATTTCGAACGGATTGGACTCCGCCGTCACGATCGCGACGACCCGGTGCGAGAATTCTTGCGGCATGTGCGATTCCTAGCACTCCCGCCGGCGGAACACCAGGTCGAGCATGGCCGCATGAACCCGATCGACCTGAACGAAGTCCTGGCGACCTTCGACGCCGCCTGGAGCCCGCGGATCGTCACCCGCGTCAACGACTACGACATCCGGCTCGCCCGGTTCGACGGCGAGCACGTCTGGCACGTGCACACCGACACCGACGAGTTCTTCCTGGTCCTCGACGGCGAGATCGAGATCGGCGTGCGCGACCCGGGCGAGCGCGTCGTCACCCTCGGACGCGGCCAGGTCTTCGTGGTGCCGAAGGGGACGTTCCACAAGCCGTCGTCGAAGACCGGCGCGAGCGTGCTCCTGGTCGAGCCGGCGGGCACCCTCACGGTCGGCGACGCGCACGACGAAGTGCCCGAGCACGTCGACGTCACCACCGGGCACCTGGTCTAACGTCGGGGAAATGCTGACTGTCGTACCGGTCGACGAGGTGTCCTGGGCGGACCTGGAGGCGATCTTCGGCGACCGCGGGGATCCGGCCCGCTGCCGGTGCCAGTACTTCAAGGACACCGCCGCCGAGTGGCGGGCAGGCACCCCGGCGGACCGCGCAGACCGGTTCCGCGCGCAGACCGCGGACCACGCCACCGGGCTCGTCGCCTTCCTCGACGGCGAGCCCGCCGGCTGGTGCGCGGTCGAGCCGCGCACCGCCTACCGCCGCCTCCGCACCAGCCGGCTGGTCTGGGACGGCCGCGACGAAGACAAGGAAGACGACGGCGTCTGGGCCGTGACGTGCTTCGTCACCCGCAAGGGCTTTCGCCGTCGCGGAGTCAGCGCCGCGCTGGCGAAAGCGGCCGCGGGCTTCGCCCGCGAGCGCGGTGCCCGCGCGGTCGAGGGCTACCCGATCGCCGTCGCGCCGGGGCAGCAGGTCGCCTGGCCCGGCGAACTGTTCGTCGGGACCGTTGGCGTCTTCGCCGACGCCGGCTTCACCGAGGTCAGCCGGCCGACCGCGCGCCGGGTGGTCATGCGGCTGACCTGCTGAGTCCTTCTGGAAAACGCGGTACGCTCGGCCGCATGAAACGGACCTCGTTCGCGCAGTGGCCGTGCTCGATCGCGCGCACCATGGACCTGCTCGGCGACTGGTGGACCCCGCTCGTGCTGCGGGACGCCTTCTACGGCGTCCGCCGCTTCGACGAGTTCCAGCAGGCGCTCGGCATCGCGCGCAACACCCTCGCCGACCGGCTCAAGCGGCTGGTCGAGGAGGGGTTGCTGGAGAAAGTCGCCTACCAGAGCGAGCCGGTGCGCTACGACTACGTCCTCACCGAAAAGGGCCGCGACTTCTACCCCGTCCTGCTCGCCATGACGCGGTGGGGCGACAAGTGGCTCGCCGCCGAAGCCGGCCCGCCGATCACCGTGCACCACCTCGCCTGCGGGCACGACACGCACGCCGAAATCGTCTGCGCGGAGTGCCGGGAGCCGATGACGCCGGACGACACGCGCATGCGCCGCGGCCCCGGGTTCCCGTCGCGGCTGGCGCGGCGCCCGGACGTCGAAGCCCGCTTCGCGCGGCAAGAGTGACGTTGACAGGGTAGGTCTATCTACGCAACTATCGTGGTCAACGGCCGATCGAGGGGAGTGCGACCACGATGGAGTGGACCGGCGCGCGGTACGCGGACAAGCCGACGGCCGAGGTCTCGACCTGGATCGACGCCGCCCCCGAGGACGTCTGGCCGGTCGTTTCGGACATCTCGCTGATGCCCGAGCTGAGCCCGGAGCTCCAGTCCGTCGAGTGGTGCGAAGAAGGCCGCAAGTTCCTGGGCCGGAGCAAGCACGACGCGTTCGGCGAGTGGGAGACGACGTCGTACGTCGTCGAATGCGAGCCCCCGCGCGTGTTCGCCTGGGCCGTCGCGGACCCGGCCGAGCCGAGCGCGATCTGGAAGTTCACCCTCGAGCCCGACAACGGCGGCACGCGGCTGCACCAGTGGATGCAGATGGGCCCGGGGCGCTCCGGGCTGTCGTTCGCCATCGACCGGATGCCCGAGAAGGAGCAGAAGATCGTCTTCGTGCGGCTGCGCGAGTTCGAAGCCGCGATGACCGGCAACCTCGCCGCGATCAAGGAGCGGATCGAGGGCCGATGAAGACCGCGACGACCGTCGAGTTCTCCAAGGACACGCGCACGACGCTGGACTTCGTGCTGGAGGCGGAGAAGCTCGGTCTCGACGTCTGCTGGGTCGCCGAAGCCTGGGGCTCCGACGCGCCGTCCGCGCTCGGCTACCTGGCCGCCCGCACCGACCGGATCCGGCTCGGCTCCGGGATCGTCCAGCTCGGCACGCGCACGCCGGTCGCGATCGCGCAGGCGGCGCTGACGCTGGCCGACCTGTCCGGCGGCCGGTTCGCCCTGGGACTCGGCCCGTCCGGGCCGCAGGTGATCGAGGGCCTGCACGGCGTCCCGTTCGGGAAACCGCTGACCCGCATGCGAGAGACGGTCGAGATCATCCGTCAGGCGTTCGCCGGGGAGAAGATTTCGTTCTCCGGCAAGGCCTTCGAGATCCCGCTGCCCGGCGAGGCCCGGCCGATGCGGCTGTCCACCGCGCCGAACCCGGACATCCCGATCTACCTCGCGACGCTGTCACCGAAGCTCCTCGAACTGACCGGCGAGGTCGCGGACGGCTGGCTCGGCACCAGCTTCGTCCCCGAAGGCGCCGGCGCGTACTTCACCCACCTCGACGCCGGGCTCGCGAAGTCGGGTCGCACGCGCAAGGACATCGACGTCTGCCAGGGTGCCGAAGTCGCCTTCGCCGCCAACGAGGACGAGCTGCGCGTGCTGGTCGGCAGCCGCAAGAAGGAACTGGCCTTCAGCCTCGGCGGGATGGGCTCGGCCACCACGAACTTCTACAACAACGCCTACAGCCGCCAAGGCCGGGCCGACGTCGCCGCCGAGGTCCGCGAGCGCTGGCTGGCCGGCGACCGCGACGGCGCGACCGCGCTCGTCACCGACGAAATGGTGCTCGGCACCACGCTGATCGGCACCGAAGAAATGGTCCGGGAGCGGCTGCGCGTCTGGCGCGACGCCGGGATCGACACCGTCCGGCTGTACCCGGCCGGCGAAACGCTCGACGCGCGTCTCACGACGCTCGGCCGCGCATTGGAGCTGATATGACCGGCGAGTGGCACCGCACCGCGTGCAGCCTCTGCTACCTCAACTGCGGGCTGGAGGTGCAGCTCGACGGGCGGAAGATCACCCGCGTCCGCGGCGACAAGGCGCACCCGCGCTCGGGCGGCTACCTGTGCCAGAAGGCGCAGCGCCTGACCTGGTACGGCGACCACGACGACCGGCTGACGACGCCGTTGCGCCGGCGTCCCGACGGCACCCACGAGCCCATCGACTGGGACACCGCGCTCACCGAGATCGCCGGGAAGCTGCGCGAAATCCGGGACGCCGACACCGAGGCCGGCCGGCCCGGCTCCTTCGCGTACGTCGGCGGCGGCGGGCAGGGCAACCACTCCGGGGGCGCGTACGGCGCGTCGCTGCTGAAGTGGATGAACTCGACGCGCCACTTCAACGCGCTGTCGCAGGAGAAGACCGGCGACTTCTGGGTGAACGGGCAGCTGTACGGCTCGACGCTCGTGCACACCGCCGAGGACGTCGAGCACTGCGACCTGCTGCTCGTGCTCGGCTGCAACCCCTGGCAGGCGCACGGGTTCAGCAACGCCCGGCACGCGCTCAACACGATCAAGAACGATCCCGCGCGCCGGATGATCGTCATCGACCCGCGGCGCACGGAGACGGCGGAGATCGCCGACCTGCACCTGCCGCTGCGCCCCGGTACCGACGCCTACCTGCTGGGCGCGATCCTGGCGCTGCTGATCGAGCGCGGGGGCGTGGATTCCGCATTCCTCGCGGAGCGGACCGAAGGCTTCGACGAGGTCGCGGCGGTGCTCGCGAAGATCCCGGTGGACGAGTGGATCGCGCACGCCGAAGTGTCCCGTGTGGACGTCGAGAAGGCCGTCGACCTGATCCTGGCGGCCCGTGCCATGACCGTGCGCGTCGAGCTGGGCATCCAGCAGGGCCGGCACTCGACGCTCAACAGCTACCTCGAGAAACTGCTGTACCTGGTCACCGGGCACTTCGGCCGGCGCGGGACCAACAACCTGCACTCGTGGCTGCTGCCGCTGTGGGGTTCGGGCGGCGGTAAGCGGTCCGAGGTCACCGGGTTCGAGTACATCGGCGGCCTGCTGCCGGCGAACACCCTGGCCGAGGAGATCCGCACCGACCACCCGAACCGCGTCCGCGCGCTGTGGGTCGAGTCGTCGAACCCGGCCAACACCTACGCGGGCACGCGGGAGGTCGAACGCGCGATCCGCGAGACCGAGCTGTCGGTCGTCGTCGACGTCGCGTACACCGAGACGGCGGCGCTGGCCGACTACGTGCTGCCGGCGGCGTCCCAGCACGAGAAGTGGGAGTTCACGCTCTTCACCTTCGAATGGCCGACGAACTACTTCCAGCTGCGCCCGCCGCTGCTGGACCCGTTGCCCGGCACGCTGGTCGAAGCCGAGATCTACACGCGGCTGTTCGACGCGCTGGGCGTGCTGCCGCCGTCCGACGTCCTCGCGTCGCTGGCCGCCGGGCCGCGTTCGGAGCTGCAGGCGGGGATCGGGGCGCTGGTCCAGGCGATGCCCGAGCGGGCCGCGATCCTGCCGGTACTGCTCTACCGGACGCTGGGCGCGTCGCTGCCCGACGGCGCGGCGTCGATCGCGCCGTTGTGGGCCGGTTGCCACCGCGCGGCGAAGACGATGACTGTGCCGGTGCAGCGGGCTTTGGGCAGCTCCGCTTCCGGTCCGGAACTCGGCGAGGAGCTGTTCGCGCGCGTGCTGGCCGGCCCGACGCCGTTTTCGACGCACGAGCAGGACGAGGTGTGGAGCCTGATGCGCCGGTCGCGCGTCCGGCTGGCGGTACCGGAGCTGCTGGACTGGCTTTCGTCGCTGGACCCGGCTTCGGAACGGCCGGATCCTTCCTTCCCGTATTCGCTGATCAACGGCCAGCGCCGGGCGCACAACGCGAACCAGATCCTGCGCGACCCGCGCTGGCGCCGCACGGATCCGGACGGCGCGCTGCGGGCGCGTCCCGAAGAGCTGGCGTCCATCGGTGCTTCGGCGGGCGACTGGGTGGCGGTCGTGACGCCGGCCGGCCGGGTGGTCGTCCGCGCCGAAGCCGATCCGGCGCTGCGGCCGGGGCAATTGTCGTTGCCGCACGGCTACGGCATGGCGCACCCGGACGCCGACGGCCGGCGCGTGGTCAGCGGCCCGCGCATCAACCTGCTGACCGACGCGCTCGACCGCGATCCGATCGCGGGGACGCCGCACCACAAGGACGTCCCGGCCCGGCTGGAGCCGGCGACGGAGGCGGAGCGCGAGCGGGCGGAGGCCGACAGCGTGCGCGTTCGTGCGACTGTCGCGAGTGGACGATCCGGAGGTTTCCCCGGTTTATAGTGGGACCCCTCAACCGAAGGGTGCCCATGCGCAAGATCGTTTCGAACCTGTTCATCTCGCTCGACGGCGTGGTCGAGGCGCCCGACCAGTGGTCGCTCCGGTACTGGACCGACGAAATCGGCCAGGCGGTCGGCGGTGGGATGGCCGCGGCCGACGCGATGCTGCTCGGGCGCGTCACCTACGAAGGGTTCGCCGAGGCGTGGCCCGGCCGGACCGTCGAGGACGACGAAGGTGCCGAGTTCATGAACAACGTGCGCAAATACGTGCTTTCGTCCACTTTGTCCGAAGTGAGCTGGAACAACTCGACGTTGCTGACCGGCGACCCGGCCACGGCCATCCGCGCGCTGAAGACCGAGCCCGGCGGCGACATCATGACCAGCGGCAGCACGACCGCCGTGCGCTGGCTGCTGTCCGAAGGCTTGGTCGACGAGCTGAACCTGCTGCTGTACCCGATCGTCGTGGGCCGCGGGAAGCGGCTGTTCCCCGAGGAGGGGCCGACGTTCCCGCTGGTGCTGAAGAAGTCGGCGACGTTCGCCAACGGCGTCGTCCAGCTGACCTACGTCCCGGCGTGAAGCCGTTCCGCGTCGAGGTTCCCGAGGCCGACCTCGAAGACCTGCGCGCGCGGTTGCGCCGGACGCGCTGGCCCGAGGCCGGGCCGGACGACTGGAGCCAGGGCACGCCGCCGGCCTACCTGCGTTCTCTGTGCGATTACTGGGCTTCCGGCTACGACTGGCGTGCGCTGGAAGCCCGGGTGAACCGGTTTCCGCAGTACCGCACGGAAATCGACGGCCTGGGTATCCACTTCCTGCACGTGCGGTCGCCCGAGCCGGCCGCGTTGCCGCTGATCCTGACGCACGGCTGGCCCGGGTCGTTCCTCGAGTTCCTCAAGGTGATTCCCCTGCTGACGCCGGAGTTCCACCTGGTGATCCCGTCGCTGCCGGGGTACGGCTTCAGCGACAAGCCGTCGTCGCCGGGCTGGGGGATCGAACGGATCGCCGCCGCTTGGGCCGAACTGATGGCCCGCTTGGGCTACGACCGGTACGGCGCCCAGGGCGGCGACTGGGGCACGTCGATCACGACCGCCCTGGCCCAGCGGGACGCGGCGCACCTGGCGGGCATCCACCTCAACCCGCCGATCGCGGCCCCGGACCCGGCGACGTTCGACGACCTGACTCCCGCCGAGCGGGACGCGCTTTCCGCGTTGGACCACGCGAAGCGCTGGGAGGACGGCTATTCGGTGCTGCAGTCGACCCGGCCGCAGACGCTCGGCTACAGCTTGCTGGATTCCCCGGCGGGGTTGTGCGGCTGGCTGGTGGAGAAGTTCCACGCGTGGTCGGACGGCTTCCCGTTCACCAGCGACGAACTGCTCGACGACGTGACGCTGTATTGGCTCACCGGCACGGCGACGTCGTCGGCGCGGTTGTACTGGGAGAGCATCCGCAAGGTGCAGAAGTGGTTCTCGGAAGCCACGGACGACACGGTCGACGTGCCGGTGGGGTGTTCGATCTTCCCGAAGGAGATGCCCCGGCCGTCGCGTCGGTGGGCGGCCAAGCGGTACACCGACATCCGGCACTGGAACGAGCTCGACCGCGGCGGGCATTTCGCGGCCTACGAGCAGCCGGAGCTGTTCGCCGACGAGGTGCGGACGTTCTTCCGGCTGGTCTGAGCTCAGGTGATCGGGTGCTCCGGCGGCGCGAGGACCCGGTACTCGCAGCTTAGCGGCTCACGTCAGTTGACCTGCCTCGCCTGGCCCTGCCAGAACGGCTCCCGCAGCTTGAACTTCTGGATCTTCCCGGTCGCCGTCCGGGGCAGCTCGCCGAGGAACTCCACCCGCTTCGGGCACTTGTAGCCGGCCAGGTACTCGCGGCAGTGCTTGATCAGCTCTTCGGAAGTCACCGGCTCGGACGTCACCACCAGAGCCGTCACCAGCTCGCCCCACTTCTCGTCCGGGATGCCGATCACCGCGGCCTCGCGGACCGCCGGGTGGGAGTTCAGCGCGTCCTCCACCTCGATCGACGACACGTTCTCGCCGCCCGAGATGATCACGTCCTTCTTGCGGTCGGCGATCGTCAGGTAGCCGTCTTCGAAGGAACCGCCGTCGCCCGTGTGGAACCAGTTGCCTTCCTGCACCCGGGCGGTCTCGTCGGGGTTCTCCCAGTAGCCGTCCAGGTTGTGGTTCGACCGGGCCAGCACCTCGCCGTCCGTGTCGACGGCGATCCGGACGCCCAGCGCCGGCGTTCCCGCGCGGCCGAGCAGGCGGGCCTGCTCGTGCGGGTCGAGGTCGGCCCACTCGCTGCGCATCCGGTTGACCGTCAGCAGCGGGGCCGTCTCGGTCAGGCCGTAGATCTGGATGAACTCCCAGCCCAGCTCGGCCCGCACGCGCTCGATCGTGCGGGTCGGCGGCGGGGCGCCGGCCACCACGATCCGGACGCGGTCGCGGCCCGGGATCTCGCCCTCCCACGTCGCCGCACCGTCGAGTGCCGCCGTGACCACCGCCGGGGCGGCGCACAGGATCGTGACGCCGTGCTCTTCGATGCGCCGCAGGATCTCGGTGCCGTCGACCTTGCGCAGCACGATGTGCCGGCCGCCGAGGCCGGTCACCGCGTACGGCATGCCCCAGCCGTTGCAGTGGAACATCGGCAGGGTGTGCAGCAGGACGTCGTTGTCGCTCAACGTCGTGTGCAGGCCGAACACGGCCGCGTTCAGCCAGATGTTGCGCTGGGTGAGCTGGACGCCCTTCGGCCGCGCCGTCGTGCCGGAGGTGTAGTTGATGGTCGCCGTGGCCGACTCGTCGCCCGCCCACGGTCGCGGCGTCCCCTCGCCGCCCCAGATCGCCTCGTCGTCGCGGCCGAGGACGAAGACGTGCTTGGCCGTCACCTTGTCCAGCAGGTGCTCCAGCTCGGGGTCGACGATCAGCACCTCGGCGCCGGAGTGCTCCACGATGTACTTGACCTCGGCCGGCGCGAGCCGGAAGTTCACCGGCACCAGGACCCGGCCCCAGCCGGACACGCCGAAGAACGACACGAGCAGCCGCGCGGCGTTGTGCGACACCATCGCGACGCGCCCGCCGACCGGCACGCCGAGCGCGTCGAGGTTGGCGGCCTGCGCGCGGGCCCGCCGCGCGACCTCGGCGTAGGTGAGCGAACCCCAGCTCGGCGCGGGCTGGTCCGGCTCGTCGACCACCGCGACGCGGTCCGGGTACACCGTTTCCGCGCGGTCGAGGAAGTCCCGGACACCCAGATCGAAGAACATGCCCCCGATGATGACTCGTCGCAGGTGCTCGCACCAGTCCGATGTGGTTCGCTGGAGCGCGATGGACTTCGACACGGTGGCCGGCGAGCTCTACGGGGGTGACCTCGCGGAGTTCGTCAGCGCGCGCAACGCGGCGGCGAAAGCCGCGAAGGCCGAGGGGGACGCCGAGCTCGCGGCCAAGATCCGGGAGCTGCGGAAGCCGACCACGGCCGCCGCGATCGTCAACCGCCTGGCCCGGGACGACCCCGATGAGCTGCGGGAACTCGCCGAGGTGGGGGACGAGCTGCGCGACGCGCACACCCGGCTGGCCGGCGACGACCTGCGCGCGCTGACCCGCCGCCGCGGGCAGCTCGTGCGGCGGATCGTCCACGGCCTGCCGTCGATGAGCGACACCGTCTCCCGCGAGGTCGAGGCGACCCTGGAAGCCGTCGCGGCCGACCCGGACACCGCGGCGCTCGCCCTGGCCGGGCGGCTGACGTCGGTGGCGCACCAGGACACCGACCAGTGGTTCACCCTCGCCGCGACCGCGTCCCCGCCGTCGAGCGGCAGGCGTCCGGCCCGGATGGTGGAAAAAGCCGAACCGGCCACGTCGAAACGGCCCGAAAAGGACCGTCGGCAGCAGGAAGCGGACCGCAGGGAACGCGAGCGGGTCCGCGCCGAACGCGAGCGCCTGCGCAAGGAAGCCGCCGAGCTGGCCAAGGAACGCGCGGTGGCCGAGCGCGACCTGGTCCGCACCGAACGCGCGGCCGAGCAGGCCACCGCCCGCGTCGAAGACCTGCGGACCCGCCTGGCCGAAGCCGAAGAACGCGCCGAGCGCGCGACGGCGGAGTTCGAAGAGGCCGAGGAGACCTTCGACCGGGCCGACAAGGCCGCCACTGCCGCGCAGAAAGCCGCCGACGCCGCGCGCTGATTCCGTGCTACGGTACGGATGCGCCCCGGATGGGCCTACGCACGGAGGTAGTGGCTACTTCAGCCCCCCTGAATCGACACGTTCTGCTGTCCCAGGCAGAAGTGTGCCCTCCGCGCGCCCGTTCCGTGTCGCTTCACGGCCTCCGGCGATCACTTCCGTCGCCAAAGGAGCACCTTGATCCACCTCACCACCACCGGCGCCCGCACCGGCCGCCCACACCGGGTTCCCCTGGGGGCCTTGGACATCGACGGCCGTCTGGTCGTCGTCGCGTCCGCGATGGGCTCGCCGAAGCACCCCGCCTGGTACCACAACATCCGGCACAATCCTCTTGCGACAGTCGAAACCGAGAGCGAGACGTTCGAGGCGATGGCCGCGCTCCCGCCGGACCGCGACGAGCTGTTCGCCGAGATCGTCGCGCGCGAACCGGGCTTCGCGGCCTACCAGGCGAGGACGACCCGTGTGCTGCCGGTCGTCGAACTGCACCGGCTCGATGCCGTGCGGCGCATGGGGGACTGGCTCGTCGAGGTGCACGACTGGCTGCGCGCCGAGCTGCGGGAACTGCGCGCGGGCGGCTCGAACCGCCTGAGCACGCGGTGTTCCGGCTTCTGCGCCGCCCTCACCCGGCACCACACCGGGGAAGGCGCGGCGATCTTCCCGATGCTCGCCGCGCGCTTCCCGGCCCTCGCGCCCGCGCTGGAGAAACTCGGCGAGGAGCACGTCGTCGTCGCGCGGTTGCAGGAGGAGATCCAGCGGCTCGTCGACGAGGAGACCGATCCGGCCCGCCTGCGCACGGAACTCGACCGGCTCGCGTCCGCTTTGGACGATCACTTCGCCTACGAGGAACGGACGATCGTCACCGCGCTGAACGCCCTCCTGCCCGCGCCCGGCTGATCAGAGCAGCACTTCGGCCAGCCGCCGGTGGTTCTCGGCCTCGACCTCGGCCGACCGGCCGATCACCTGGACGGCGACGTGGTCGGCGCCGGCGTCCACATGGGACCGCAGCCCCTTCGCGACCTCTTCGGGCGTCCCGTGCAGCGCGAGGTCGTCGATCAGCCGGTCGCTGCCGCCGCCCGCGACGTCGGCGTCGGTGTACCCGTGGCGCAGCAGGTTGCGCACGTAGTTGCGCAGCCCGAGGTAGGGCTCGCGGATGAAGGCGCGGCCGACTTCGCGGGCCTCCTCGGGGTCGCCGAGGACGACTTTCTGCTCCGGGGCCAGGATCTTGCCCGCGCCGAGGACCGACCGGGCGTGCCGCGTGTGCGCGACCGGCACCAGGTACGGGTGCGCGCCCGCGGCGCGGTCCCGAGCCAGTTCCAGGACCCGGTCGCCGAGCGCGGCGAGCACGCGGGCTTCGGGCGGCACGCCGGCCGCGTCGAGCCGGTCGAGGAAGCCGACGAGCGTCGCGTACGGGCTGTGGTAGCCGGTGACGGACTCGGGGTGGCCGACGCCGATCCCCAGCAGCAAGCGCTTTCCGTACCGGTCGGCGAGCCGGTGGTACGACTCGGCCAGCGCCTCCGGCTCGTCGGCCCAGACGTTCACGATCGCCGTCGCCACGGTGATCCGCTCGGTCGAGGCCAGGATGTCTTCGACGAAGGCGAGGTCGCTGATCGAGGCCCGCCCGGTGCCGAGCCAGGCCGTGCCGTAGCCGAGCGCGTCCGCCGCGACGGCGTGCTGCTTGCGCGTCACGTCGTCGCGGTGCGGGGACAGGAAGACGCCGTAGGTGCCAAGGTTCACTACACTTGTCATACGATGGAATGTAGCAAATGTAGCGCGGTCAGTTCGAGAGGCGGTGCAGCCACTCCCGCAGCATCTGCCGCTCGGTCGGGGTCAAGGCGTCGACGTCGTCCGCGAGCCGGGTCGACAAAGCGACCGCGAGCGCGCCGACGGACGAGCCCTCGGCCGGTCGTTCGGCGAGCAGCCCGGCCAGCACCGACTCCCGGACGTGCGCGGACATCGCCAGGTCACGGGTCTCTTCGGGCTGCGCGATCAGGCTGAGCGTGACCCCGCTGTTGGCCGCCGCGAACTGCCGCGCGGCCTCCGTGGCCTCGACGCGCAGCCGGCCGTCGCGCGCCAAGGGCGTGAACAGCTCCAGCAGCATCGCTTCGGCGCTCGAGGTGAGGTTGCACGGCACGCCGGGTTCGATCTGGCCGTAGAGCAGCACGTAGAACTGCGGGTTCTCCAGACCGTATTCGACGTGCCGGTCCCAGCCCGCGCGGATCCGGTCGACCGGATCGCCGCCCGGCGCCGGGGCCTGCACGTACTGCGTGAACCCGTAGTTGACGACGGCGTCGAGCAGGCCCTGCTTGCTGCCGAAGTGGTGGTACAGCGTGGGGGCCTGGACGCCGGCGCGGTCGCAGATCGCCCGCGTCGACACCGCGCCGCCGTGCGCCTCGTGCAGGAGCTGCCCGGCTGCCAGCAGCAGGCGGTCGCGGGTGCTGGTGGCGTTGCTCGATCGTCCGGCCATGTAGCAATTGTAGCGCCGGTCTGTAGCGTCAGGCCCGGAGCCGCAGCTGCACCCGGCGCAGGCCGGCGAAGGCGTTCAGCACCGCCGGATCGGTCGTGGCCGCGTCCGGGCGCACCGACCGGTAGCCGTCCAGCAGCGCCTCGCGCAGCTCGGCGCGCTGCGGCAGGTGCTTGAGCTCGTCGAGCGCGACGGCGAGGTCGTAGGCGTAGTGCCCGTACCCGCAGTCGTCGAAGTCGATGGCCCGGACGCGCCCGCGGTGGAACAGGTAGTTCACCTGGCGCAGGTCGCCGTGCACCAGGCCGAAGACGTCGGCGCCGCAGCCCAGCGCGGCCCGCACCGCACGGACCCGCTCGACGGCGCCGCGGACGCGTTCGTCGCCGCCGGCCAGCGTCACCGCCCGGTCGAGCACCGCGTCGGAGAAACCGTCCACCTGAGACCGGCCGAAGTCGGTGAGGTCGTCGACGCGCCCGCGGTCGAGGCCGTTCATCCGGGCGCCGTGCAGGTGCAGCCGCGCGGTGAACTCGCCCACCGCGTACAGCTGCGGCGCGCTGAGCCGCTCGTCGACGAACCGGCCGTCGACCCAGTGGCAGAGCACGCAGGTCCGCGGCTCCGGCACGGCCGGGTCGGCGACCACGGTGACCAGGTCCCGCGCCCGCGTCGGCACGGGCCGCGGCACGACGAGGTCGGTTTCCCTGCGCAGCATGGAAAGCCACGCCATCTCGGCCCGCACCTGCGCGGCGCCCGGGCCGTCCGCGCGCTGCACCCGCAGCACGTACCGGTGGCCGTCGGCACCGTCGACGCGGAACGTCGTGTTGAGCCCGCGGCCCAGCGGCGTCAGCCGGGCGACCGGCACGTCGTAGTCGGTCAACGCGGCTTCGGCGAGCCGGCGCAGGCGCCGGGTGCGGCCCGAGCGGTCCAGCTCGGCGAACGGCCGGTCGTTCGCCGTCGAGCCGGCCATGGCCCAGGTGCTCAGCTGATCGACCGTTCCGGCTCGCGGGAGTGCGCGACGAGCTCGATCGTCGGCGTGTGGCGCCCGCCGCCACCCAGCCGCTCGACCCCGCGCAGACCCTCGACCAGCCGCTCGACCTCGGTGTCCGGCCGCACCCCGAAGCGCATGAACTGGCTGGTCATGCCGATCTTGTTGCCGCACTGGCGCACCAGCAGGTGGTGCTCGGCGAGCAGGTAGTCGCACAGCTCGGCGCCGTCGACCGAGCCGGGCAGCTTGACGAGCAGGAAGTTCGCCTGCGACGGGAACACCGTCAATTCCTGGAACTGGTTCAGCTGTGAGTTCATCATGAACCGGTCCAGGGCGAGCTTCTTGAGGCTGTCCTCGTACTCCGCGCGGTGCTCGGCGAGCATGAAGATCACGGTCTCGGCGAGCGAGTTCAGGTTCCACTTCGGCAGCGCGCCGGACAGCTTGCGCGTCAACGCCGGGTTCGACACCTGGTAGCCGAAGCGGATCCCGTGCAGCCCGAAGTTCTTGCCGAGGCTCTTCAGCACGATGACGTTCGGCCGCACGACGGCTTCGGCGGCCACCGACGGGCTCATCTCGGCTTCGACGAAGTCGATGAACGACTCGTCGATCACGACGAGGTCGAGGTCTTCCAGGGCGTCCATGAACCGGACGACCTCGCGGCGCGGCAGGTAACCGCCGTCGGGGTTGTTCGGGTTGCACAGCACCGCGACCCGGGAGCCGCGGCGCTTGATGAAGTCGACGTACTCGTCGACGCGGAGCTCGAAGTTGTCGGATTCCTTGAGCAGGAACATGTCGACCCGCTTGCCGGTCTCCAGTGGCTGGTCGGTCCAGCGGCCGAACGTCGGGATCGGCACCGCGACGCTGGCGTCGACCAGCAGCCGGTCGATCCAGGTGATCAGCTCGGTCGAGCCGTTGGCGAGTGAGATCGTCGACGGGTTGAGCCGCAGCACGTGCGCCAGCTGCGCGGTGATCGCGCCCGCGTCGCTCGGGTAGAACTTGAGGATCGTGCGGAGGTTGCGCTCGAGCTCGCCGAACATCTCGTCGGTCGGGAAGTAAGGGTTGCAGGGGATGCAGAAGTCCGCGAGGTCGTCCGCGTGCTGGCCCATCGCGCGCGCCACGGAGAAGAATGACGGGCTGTGCGCCGCACTCTGCTGGAAAAGGCCTCTGGTGGTCATGCCGTGCCGCACGCGTGGTCTCCGTCCGCCGCTTTACCGGCCCCTTGCCTTCCCGATGGGGATACGTGTGAATCGGACGGGCGGTTCAATGCCGGACAGCGCGTAGATTCCGGTACCGGCCAGCGCGGCCGCGGCGAGCACGGACAGGGCGAGCACCGGCAGCGGCGCGGCGAACGGTGAGACGCCGGTGAAGGACTCGACGCCGATGACCGCCGTGAGCACGGCGTCGGCGGCGACCGCGATCTTCACGACCAGCAGCCGGTGCGCCTCGGGCCAGCGCGTGAAACGCAGGACCCAGGCCAGCGCGGGCAGGACGAGGATCGCGTGCATCGCGACCGCGTGCAGCGGCTTGAGCGAGCCGGCGGTCGTGTACGCGGCCTGCGGGTCGCCGCCGCGTGCCGCGACGACGCCGCGGCCGATCATCACGGCGCCGGTGGCCAGCGCGACCAGCAGCACGACCAGGCCGGCGCGGACGGCCAGGCGCAGGCTCGCCGCGTCCGGGCCGGGCTCGACCAGGGCCGCGGCGGTGAACCCGATGACGGTCAGGACGAGCACGCCGCCGCCCAGGGCGAGCGTCATCGACACGGCGGTGTCGAACGAAGTCTCGAAATTGAAGTGCGACGGCACCCCGCGCCAGGCCTGCATGCTGACCAGCACGACCTCGGCGACGCTCGCGGTGGTGAACGCGCCGAGCAGGACCGTCCGCAGCCGCGGCCGGACGGTGAGGAAGGACGTCGCCCAGGCGACCGACGCGAGCGTCAGCCCGAACGAGAGGCCGAACGTGACGGCCTTGCGCATCGACAGCGGGCCCAGCCACGAGCCGCCGGAGGCGATGAGCACGATCGCGTGGACGAAGCCGCTCACGAACAGCGCCGCGCCGACGGCGTAGGCGATCTTTTCGGCGCGCCTGCCGTCGTGCCGGATCCGGGTCAGTGCGTTCATGAAGGGCAGTGTCGCTCCCGGGAGCGGGTCACCGCGTCGGCCCGGTGGCGGCACCGCGGCGTACGACGACGGGCGTACGGCAATGGTGAAGAATATCGAAAAGCGCCGGTAAAGGAATTGCGGTGTTCTTGACCGAATGGGGAGAAAAGAAGTGCGGTGCGACACTCGCCAGGCGGATGCGGCCCGGCCGGAAGAGTTCTACCATCGAATCATGTACATCGCCCTGCTGACCTACACGGCACCCGAGACAGAAGTCGACTACGCGCTGCCGGACCATTCGGAATGGTTGCGCAAACAATTCACGAAGGGGGTCTTCCTCGTTTCCGGAAAGGGGAACGGCGCGGCCGACCAGGTGATCCTCACGCGGTCGGTGCTGCGCGGCAAGCTCGACGCGGTGCTCGCCAGCGACCCGTTCGTCGTCCAGCGGCTGGCCCGCTACGAAGTCATCGAATTCACCGCCACGCGCACCGCGCAGGAGCTGCTGGCGATCAACGAGGCCATCGCCTCCTGAGGAGTTCCGCCACGGACGGGTGGCCCGGCGACGAGGCCCCGCCACCTGCCGGCGAAAAGTGCTTTCCCGCTGGCTCGCTTATGATCGCGAGGCACGGACGTCCAGCAGGGAGAGCGCGATGAACACCCCCGACCTCGTTTTCCGGGGCCGCCGGTTGAGCAGGGACCGCGCGCTGGTGCTGGCCGCGATCCAGGTGCTCCCGGAGCCCGACGCGGCGCGGGAGGCGGTCGTGAGCGCCGTCGAGGAGGGCGCCGACCTCGTGGGTTTCGCCGGATCCGGCGTCGAACCCCTGATCTCGTGGGCACGGGACAAGTTCCCCGGCCTGTTCCTGGCGGTCGACACCGCGGACGCGTCGGTGGCCGCGGATGCCTGCGCGGCCGGCGCGGATCTCATCCTCGCGCGGACCGACCTCACCGACGTCGCGGCGCGGTTCGGCGCCGGTTACGCCGGCTCTTCGCCGGCCGAGCTGCCCGGGTTCGTCCTGGACGTCGGCGTGCTGCGGTCGGCGCCGTCGCTGCCGGCGGACGTCCCGGTGCTGGTGGAAGTGGCCGGCGACGGGACCCCGGCCGGCCTGGCGCTGGCGGCGCTCGCGGCGTCGGCGGGCGCGGCGATCATCCGGACCCGGCACGTGCGCGCGACCCGGCACGTCGCCGAGATGGCGGCGAGCATCGCGGGCACCCGCCCGCCGGCGAAGGCGGTCCGATGGGAGTGATCCGGCAGATCTGGCCGGTCGAGCGCGGCCTCGACGACCACGACCTGGAGCAGCTGTACCGGTACCCGGCCGACCCGCGCTGGGTCGCGGTCAACTTCGTGTCCAGCGCGGACGGCGCGATCACGGTCGAGGGCAAGTCGGCGAGCCTGTCGACCCCGGCCGACCGGATCGTCTACCGGCTCGGCAACGACCTCGCCGACGTCGTGCTGGTGGGCGCGGGCACGGCGATGGCGGAAGGCTTCGAGGGCCTGCGCCCCGACGAGCGGACGGCCGACCGCCGCCGCCGGTTCGGCCTGGCGCCGATCGCCCCGGTCGCGGTGGTGACGACCGGGCGGTCGCTGCCCGCGGACGCCCCGGTGATCACCAAGGCGGCGGTCCCGACACTGGTGTTCACGTCCGAGGCAGCGCCGGCGTCGCTGCGTGACGCGTGGACCGCGAACGGCGCCCGGGTGTTCGTCGCGGGCTCGACGGGCGTTTCGGCCGCGCGGGTCGTCGAGACGTTGGTGGCCGAGGGACTGGGCCGCATCGACTGCGAGGGCGGACCCCGGCTGTTCGGTTCGCTGATCGAAGCCGGTGTCGTCGACGAGTTCCGCCTGACCGTGGCCCCGTTTCTGGTCGCGGGCACGTCGAGCCGGGCGGCGGTCGGCGCGGCGATCGACCCGGCGTCGCTCGAGCTGGCTTCGGTGCTGACGGACGGCGCCAGCGTGCTGCTGAGGTACCTCAGCCCGCGGTAGGCAGCTGGTCGCGCCGGCGGGTCAGGGACGCGGTCTCGGCCGTGTTGCCCGCCAGCTCGATGGCCTTGTCGTAGGCCGCGCGCGCCTCCGGACCACGGCCCAGCCGGCGCAGCAGGTCGGCGCGGGTGGCGTGGAACGGGTGGTAGCCGGCCAGCTGGGGCTCGAGCTGGTCGACCGCCGCCAGCGCCACCTGCGGGCCGTCGAGCTCGGCGACCGCGATGGCCCGGTTGAGCGCGACGATCGGTGAAGCGTCGATGCGGACGAGCTGGTCGTACAGGGCGAGGACCTGCGACCAGTCGGTGTCGCGCATGTCGGGGGCCGAGGTGTGCACGGCGTTGATCGCGGCCAGGATCTGGTAGCGGCCCGGCGCCACCCGAGCGGCGAGGCGCTCGCGCACCAGCCGGTGGCCTTCCGCGATCAGTTCCCTGTCCCAGGACCCGCGGTCCTGCTCGTCGAGCGCGACCAGCTCGCCGCCGGCCGAGACACGGGCGGGGCGGCGGGCTTCGGTGAGGAGCATCAGCGCGAGCAGCCCGGTCACCTCGCCGTCGTCCGGCAGCAGGGCGTGGATCAGGCGGGTGAGCCGGATCGCCTCGGCGGTCAGGTCGTGGCGCACCGGGTCCGTGTCCGAGCCGGTCGCCAGGTAGCCCTCGTTGAACACGAGGAAGAGGACGGTCAGGACGCCGGAGACGCGAGCCGGGAGATCCCCGGCGGACGGCACGCGGTAGGGGATGCGGGCCGCCTTGATCTTGGCCTTCGCGCGGGTGATCCGCTGCCCCATGGTGCTCTCGGCGACCAGGAAGGCGCGGGAGATCTCGGGCACGGTCAGGCCGCCGACCAGGCGCAGCGTCAACGCCACGCGGGCCTCCACCGCCAGGGCCGGGTGGCAGCAGGTGAAGACGAGCCGGAGCCGGTCGTCGTCGATGGCGCCGAGGGGTTCGGGCGGGTCGTCGTCGTACACCAGCCCCGCCTCCTTCTGCTTGTCGTCGCGCTTGCTCTCGCGCCGGATCCGGTCGATGGCCTTGCGCTGGGCGGTGGTGGTCAGCCAGGCGCCCGGGTTCGGGGGCACGCCGTCGGCGGGCCACCGCTCGACGGCGACCGCGAACGCCTCGGCGGCCGCCTCCTCGGCGATGTCGAGGTCACCGAAGCGCCTGGTCAGGGCGGCGACCACCCGGGCCCACTCCTCGTGGTGCGCCCGGGTGATCGCCTGCTCGACGTCGCTCACCGGAAGGGCCGCACTTCGATCTTGCGGTCGCAGACCTTCGACGCCTCGGTGGCGAGCTCGAGCGCGACGTCCAGGTCGGGGGCCTCCCACACCCACACGCCGGCGAGGTACTCCTTGGACTCGAGGAAGGGCCCGTCGGTGACCACCGTCTGCTCGCCGCGGTTGTCGACGACGGTGGCCGCGTCGGTGTCCGCGAGCCCGCCGGCGAAGACCCAGTAGCCGTCGGCGATCAGCCGGTCGTTGAACTCGCTGATCAGGGGCTGCCGGTCCGTGCTGCCGGGGTTGCTCTTGTCGTCGATCACGGAAACCAGGTAGCGCATGTTCGTTCTCCTGTTCAGGCCGCGTACTGGGGGCGGCCGGCCGGCCGGTGGACCTGGATCGTCACGCCGTTGGCGTCGACCCGCGAGTCAACCAGGTCGAGCGCGAGGTCCGGGCCGGTTTCCGGGAACAGCCGCGTGCCCTGGCCGACGACCACCGGGATCACGATCAGGGTCATTTCGTCGACCAGGTCGTTCGCCAGCAGCCACCGGACCAGGGTGCCACTCCCGTGCACCTGCAGTTCGCCGCCGGGCGCGGCCTTCAGCTCCCGGACGGCCGCCGCGAGGTCCGCTCCGAGCACGGTGGAGTTCTCCCAGCTGGGTGCGCTGAGCGTGGTCGAGGCGACGTACTTGGGGGCGGCGTTCAGGGCCGCGCCGATGGGGTGGGCCTTCTGCGGTCCCCAGGCGGCGGCGAACAGCTCGTAGGTGCGTCGGCCGAACAGGAACGCGTCGGCGTCCTGGTAGGTCCGGGTGATGAAGGCGCGGGTCTCGTCGTCGCCCTTCCCCAGGGCCCAGCCGCCGCGTTCGAACCCGTTCCGGCGGTCCTCGTCCGAGGCACCGCCGTTGCCCTGCACGACTCCGTCGAGGGTCAGCTGGGTCATGGTGGTCAGCTTCATCGGGGCTCCTTGTCTTCGGCGCCGCCTCCGTTCGGGGCGGCCTCACCCCTGCTACGAACGCCCCGGCCCGGATCCGACAGGCTCTTCGAAGAAATTTCTCCGGCCGGTGCAGACTGCCGGAGTGGACATGGGAGAAGCCGGCGCACGGCTGGTCAGCCGATTCGGTCCCGCGGCCGAGGGGTGGCTCGCGGAGGTCCCCGCCCTCGCCGCGCGGCTGGCCTCACGATGGGGTCTCGTGCTCGGCGAACCGTTCGAGAGCGGCGCGTCCTCCATCGTCATGCGGTGCCGGTGGCCGGACGGAACGCCGGCGGTGCTCAAGCTCAGCCCAGATCGCGCGCTGGTGACCAAGGAGGGTGAAATGCTGCGCGTGTTCGCGTCGTCGGGCCGGGTGCCGGCCGTGTTGGCCGCGGACGCCGAGGCCGGCGCCATGGTGCTGGAAGAGGTCCGGCCCGGCACCGAGGCCGGAGACCTCCCCCGCACGTCGTTGCCGCGGCAGTGGGGTGAGCTGCTCGCCGCGTTGCACGCCGTGGCCCCGCCCGCGGGCTGGCCGTGGCACCTCCGCGGTCGATGTGACGAAGCCTTCGCCCGCATCGGCCGGCGGCTGTCCGAACCGGCCATCGGCGCCCGGATCGGCCAAGGCACGTGGCAGCGGGCGCGGCGGCGCTGCGACGACTTGCTGGACACCCAGTCCAGGGTCGTGCTGGTGCACGGCGATCTGCACCTCGGCAACGTCCTCGACGGCGGCCCGGCGCGGGGCCTGGTCGCGATCGACCCGAAGGCGTGCCTCGGCGATCCGTGCTTCGACGCCGTCGACTACGTGGTGGCCGGCGCCGGGCACGAGGGCGTCGAGACTCGTTGTCAAACGGTCGCAACCGCGTGCGGGCTCGACGGGGACCGGCTCTACACGTGGAGCCAGGTGATCGCCCCGATGTTCGCCATCGCCTACCTCACCTACGGCGGTTCCGAGCAGGCGATCGACGAACTGCTCACCCTGCCTCGCTGATCCCGCGCTTCTTGGCGGTGAAACGCGCTTTCTTCTGCCGGTTCCCGCACGTGTTCATGTCACACCACCGCCGGGTGCGGCTTTGGCTGGTGTCGAAGAAAGCGGCCTGACAGGTCGGCGAGGCGCACAGAGCCAGTTTTCCGTCGCGTTCGCCCGCGATGATGCTGATCGCGTCGGCGGCGATCACGCCGAGGGCGTCTTCCACGGCGGACGGCGAACTGAGCTGCCAGCGCCGTTCGCCCTCGGGCGTCAGGACAGCCGCGGCCCGGCCTTCCTTGCTGCGGTCGTTGATGACCTGGACCGCGGCCGCGGGGAGAGCGTCTTGGGTCGCGGCCGCGGTCGCGGCGGCGTGCACAGCTTCCCTCAGCTCCCAAGCGAGTTCGAGCTGGGCGGTGGTGCAGGACGCCACGGCGAGACCGCTCACCGCCAGCCAGTCGACGAGCCGGTCCGGCGTCGGAATGCGCTCCACGGAGTCGCCGCGACGCTCCGACAGAGTCCCCGTGAAGCTGGTTGCCAGCACGGTGCCGAGACGGAAACCAGGGACCTCGGCGCGCATGGAACCAGCTTAGCAGGTTGCTCTCGGGCGGCGAGGCGTGTTAGAACCGTCTTAGCCGGTTCCGAGATGGCCAGGAGGTCTCATGCCCGACGTGCACGCGTTCGAAGCCCACGCGACCGACGCCGACCTCGACGACCTGCGCGCGCGGCTGGCCGCGGCGCGGCTGCCGGAAGCCGAGACGGTGCGGCGTCGATGGGAACAGGGCGTTCCCCTCGCCGACCTCGTCGAGCTCGTGGACTACTGGCGCACCGGGTACGACTGGCGGTCGTTCGAAGCGCGCCTCGACCGGATCGGGCAGTACCGCACGACCATCGACGGCCTGGGAATCCACTTCCTGCACCGCCGATCCGCGCGCGCGGACGCCACGCCGCTGCTCCTGACGCACGGTTGGCCGGGCAGCGTCGCCGAGTTCGTCGACGTGCTGGACGAGCTGGCGAATCCGGAAGACGCGGACGCGCCGGCGTTCCACGTCGTGGCGCCGTCGTTGCCGGGTTTCGGCTACAGCGACAAGCCGGCCACCACCGGGTGGGGCACCGAAAAGATCGCGGCCGCGTGGGTCGAACTGATGGACCGGCTCGGCTACCCCGAGTTCGTGGCCCACGGCGGCGACTGGGGAGGCGTGATCACCACGATCCTCGGCGGCCGCTTCCCGGAGCACGTCCTCGGGATCCACACCACGACCGCGCAAGCGCCACCCGGGCTGTCCACGGACGGCCTGACCGCGTCCGAGCGCAAGTGGACGGAGGAAACCCGCGAGTTCTGGCTCCACCGCGCGGCATACGCGAAGCAGCAGGCCACCCGGCCGCAGACAATCGGCTACTCGCTCGTCGACTCACCGGTCGGGCTGCTCGCCTGGATCCTCGACAAGTTCGCCGAGTGGACGGACACTTCGGACAGTCCTTTCGAGACGATCTCCCGGGACCGCATCCTCGACGACGTCACGCTGTACTGGCTGACGCGCACCGGCGCGTCGGCGGCCCGCATCTACTACGAGAGCCACAACTCGCTCGACCCCGAGCTCAAGGTCGACGTCCCGTCGGCGATCAGTGTTTATCCGCAGGACATCGAGAAGTGCCCGCGTCCCTGGGCGCAGGAGCGGTTCCGGCGGATCGTCCACTGGACGGAGCCGGAAACCGGGGGACACTTCCCGTCGCTGGAGGTTCCGGCGTATTTCGTCAAGGATCTGCGAGAAGGCCTCTCGGCCGTGCTGGCCGAGGCCCGTCACCCCACCATGGCCCGGTAGCTGCCGGGTGTGCGGCCCATGGTGCGGGTGAACGTTTCGACGAACGCGCTCGGCGTGGCCCAGCCGCAGCGGTGCGCGGTCTGGGTGACGCCGGCGCCTTCGGCCAGCTGGATCATCGCGTGGAACACGCGGGTCGTGGTGCGCCACTGCGGGTAGGTGGTCCCGAACTCGAGGCGGAACAGCCGGGCCAGCGTGCGCTCGCTGGTGCCGGTGTGCCGGGCCAGCCACGCCGTCGTGCGGGGCCGGCTGAGGTCGTCGGTGACGAGCCGGCACGCGTGGGCCAGCCGGGGGTCGCGGGCCTCGGGCAGCGTCAGCGGCTGGTCGTGGGCGCGGCGCAGCCGATCGCGGAGGACGGCGTGGAGCCGGGAAGCCTCGGCTGCCTCCAGGCCGGGATCGGTGCTCGCGAGCAGCAGTTCGCGCAGCAGCGCGCTGACCGCGACAACGGCCGGGGCACTGCCGTCCAACGGCGTGTCGTCGACGGGGAACATGAGGGTGAGGACCTCGGAGGCGCCGTAGACGCGGTGCTCGTGCCAGGTGCCGGCGGGGATCCAGACGGCGCGATCGGCGCAGGCCACCCACGCGCCGCGGCCGGTCCGGACCGCGAGCACGCCCCGGATGACGGACACGAGCTGGTGTTCGTCGTGGCGGTGCCGCTCGATGACGTGCCCGGCCGCGTGCCGGTGGCGGTTTTCTGACACAAGTCGACAGATTATCGGAAGTGCCGCCCCGGTGGCTGCTGCGAACGTGAGCGCATGACGACCAGCCGCCTCCGCCGCGTCGCGATGGACACGCGACCGCTGGCGGACCCCGTGTTCCGCCGGACGTTCGCCGGCCAAGGCGCCGCGGTGGTCGGGACGGTGGTGACCGAAGTCGCCGTGCCGGTGCAGATCTACGACCTTTCGCACTCGTCGTTCGACGTCGGTCTGGCGGGATTGGCCGGGCTCGTCCCGATCCTGGTGTTCGGGCTCTACGGCGGCGCGGTCGCCGACGCCGTGGACCGGCGCCGCCTGTACCTGGCCTCGTCGGCGCTCACGTGGGCGGTCACGCTGGCGTTGCTCGCCCAGGCGGTGGCCGGGCTCGGGTCGGTGCCGCTGATCCTGGCGCTCGTCGCGGTGCAGTCGGGCGGCTTCGCGGTGTCGTCCGCCGTCCGCGGCGCGATCGTCCCGGCGCTCGTCCCGCCCGGCCTGGTGCCCGCGGCCAACTCGCTCACCTACACCGCGTCGACGGTCGGGCAGGTGCTGGGTCCCCTCGTCGCGGGCGTACTCCTCGTTCTCCCCAACGGGTTTTGCTACGCCTACGGCGCCGACGCGGTGTTGTTCACGGCGGCGCTCTACGCCACGTTCCGGCTCCCGCCGTTGCCCGCGGCGGACCCCCTCGGCCGCCCCGGCCTGCGTTCGGTCCTCGACGGGTTGCGCTTCCTGGCCGGCCGCCGGGTCCTGCTGATGTCGTTCCTGGTCGACGTTTTCGCGATGGTGCTGGCCATGCCGACGGCGCTGTTCCCCGAGGCGGCCGAGACGAAGTGGCACGGCGGCGTGGGTCTGCTGTACGCGTCGATCGCGATCGGCTCGGTGTTGGCGGGAGTGTCGAGCGGCTGGATCGGCCGGGTGCGCCGCCAAGGCGTCGCCCTCACTTCGGCGGTGGCGATCTGGGCGTCAGCGGTCGCGTTGGCCGGCGTCGCCCCGAGTTTGTGGGTGGCGGTGGCGTTGCTGATCATCGCGGGCGCGGCCGACTTGGTCAGCGCGGTGTACCGCCAGACGATCCTGCAGACGGCGGTCCCCGACCGGATGCGCGGGCGGCTGCAGGGGGTGTACACGGTCGTCGTGACCGGCGGCCCCCGGCTCGGTGACCTTCGCGCCGGGATCATGGCTTCGGCGTTGCCGCTGGCGGTGGCTTGGTCGGGGACCGCGCTGGTGTGCGTGGTGATCGTGGTGGGCGGGGCGGTGTCGGTGCGGTCCTTTTGGCGCTACACCCCTGGGCGGCAAGATCTGGGAAAGTAGTGTCAACTATGTCTGGGGGGACGATGACGCGAACGACCTTGCCCGTACTCGCCGGCGCGGATCTGGGGACGGAGTTCCGCGCACTGGTCGACGCGATCGCCGTGGCGGTGCCGCTGCCGAACGGCCGGATCCGGGTGTTGCTCGACGATCTGCCGGACTCCTCCGCGCGCCTGGACCTGGTGCGGTTGGCCGTGATCGTGGCGTTGGAGCGGAACGCCGAGAGCGTCGGAATACTCCCGGTCACTGCGTGCTATTGGAACCGGATCGGCACGGAGTGGCTGATCTCGCGGTCCGAGCCGGCGCGCGGGTTCGTTTTCTACAACGGCGAGGAGCAGCCGCCGGAACGCACGGTGACCGTGGCCGACGGCGACGACGGGTTCGTGCGCGTAGCGGTGAACGGCGTGCGGATCGAGGTTTTTCCGCCGTCCGAGGAGGAGTGCCGTCGGCTGCTGGAATCCGAGGTGCGGGGCACCACGCTGCGGTTCCCGATCTTCCCCAGTTCGGGCCCCTCGATGCTCGCGCGCGGCGACGGACCGCGCGAACTGGTGCTGTGGCGGTGCGGCATACCGGCGGCCAAGTTCCGGCTGCCGGGCCCGGTGCTCGCCGCGATCCACGTGTCCGCCTCGGCCACCGAACAGCTGATCACCTTGATCGAGGTCGAACAGGAACTGGTCGTGCACATCGAAGGCGACCGGAAATCCGACTTGAGCAAGCTCCGTACGCCGATCGAATTCAGCGTCGCCGACGAGGCCGCACACGACCTGTCGCCGCTTTACCTCGACCTGGACGAGCCGTGGAGGTTCGGCGTCTACTTCCGCCGCGCGGGCGCGTGGTGGAACCTGCACTGGGAAAGCGGGCGAACCTGCCTCCACCGGTCGAACGCGGTCGTTCACCAGCCCGGCTCATCGCCCTCTCACACGAGACGCGACGGTGCGGGCGAGGTGCTGTTCGGGCCGGACTGGTGGTTCGCCACCGCCCAGGGACCCACCCGGAGAGCGTGGCGGCACGACCGGCAGGACGCGTTCATCGCCGTCCCGCCGGACGAGGAGGTGCTGGGCTTGACGAAGATCGGCGACCAGCCGGCGCTGTTGACCCGCAAAGGTGCCGCCGTCCGAGCGCGGGCACCGGAGGAGGTGCGCACGGTCGTCGAATTCGCCGGACCGGTCGTGCGTCACCACGAGCTGCCCTGGATAGCGGTGCAGCGCTCGGCACGCTTGATCGAGGTCCTGGACATCGCGACCGGAACGGTCCTCCACCGCGTCGGAACCGAGGATCAGACCACCGACGGACCAGGACGGCCGCACCTCGACTGAATTCCGCCCGCTCGTGCCGAGATCAGGGTGGTTGCCGGGTGAGCGGATAGAGTGGTCGTGTGGAGTTCGTGGTTACTGAGGACGAGGTGTGGCTGTCCGCGTTCGGGGTTCTCCCGCAGGTCGAGGAGGCGACGGGCGACGACGAAGTGAGGGAAGTGCGACTCCCAGTCTCCGCGACCGAGGAACTCCACATCACCTGGGACACGACCGACCGGAGCGTACGCGTTCGATACAAGCGGGCATCCGACGTCATCGTGGATGTCTTCCGTGAACAGGCGACCCTCCTTACTATCGAAGACCACGAGGCTGGCCCCGTCGTCGCTTTGGAATATCAGGCAGAAGGTTGCCACGGCCGAACACGCGTGCAGGCCCAACCGATCTTCACCCTGCAGGACACATTCTTACGAACGTGACTGTCGCTTCCTCGCGCGTTCACGATCCGGAACCATCGGCGAACACGCCCGTTTGCCGCTGAACGCGCCGCCGCGATCGCACGCACATGCCGCAAGGCGCCTGTTCGCTCGCCCGCTCGTTCATGCCGATGTGAGTGAGTCCCGGTGTCGGGTCACCGGGACTCACTCACCTCACTGGTGTCAGCGGTCCATCAGAGCGAAAACACCCCAGCCGAGGTACTCGCGCTGGTATCGCGCATGGAGTACCGGAGCGGACGTGAGTTCCGAGCGCATCTGCTCGGCCAGCTCGTCGCCGGGATTCGCGTCCAGCCAGCGGCGGGTGTTGAGCCACTGGGCCGCGACGTAGCGGTCCCAGCTGTCCTGGTCGGCCAGGACCATCTCCACGACGTCACAACCCAGCTCCCCGAACTGTTCCAGCAGTTCCGGGAGGAGGCGGAAGTCGTCCGCGCTGGTGGCGTGACAGCCTTCGACGGTGGCCTGGTCCAGGGGTTCCCGGCGCCAGAACGGTTCGCCGATCAGCATCGTGCCGCCGGGGCGCAGGCTGCGTCGGAGCAGGTCCACGGTGCCGGCGACGCCACCGCCGATCCAGCTCGCGCCGACACACGCACCGATGTCGACCGGGTCGCCGGCAACGTGGTTCGACGCGTCACCATGGATGAAGGCGACCTGCCCGGCGACGTCCAGTTCGGTCGCCCGGGCCCGGGCCTTGGCCAGGAACGCGGTGCTGATGTCGACGCCGGTTCCGGTGATGCGGTGATCGCGGGCCCAGGTGCACAGCAGCTCGCCCGAACCACAGGCCAGGTCGAGCATCCGGGTGCCGGGCGCCGGGTTCAGCGCCTCGCCCAGGACGGCCAGTTTCCTGCTGGTGAGCGGGTTGTGGATGCGGTGGCCACTTTCGCGGATGGTGAAGCTACGGGGTAGATCCACTTCGGTGATTCCTTACGTCCAAAGGGTAGTGCACGGTGGTCAGCGCTGAGTCGGCCGTGGACGGCCGGACTACCCGGACAAACATCGAATGCACCTCTTCGGACGGAAGGTAGAGCGGTTCGACGGAAGACTAGGGGGCCCGCACGGGCCGGTCCACCGGTTATCGCGTCGACCCCGAACGCGCTCTCCTGCCGCTGGTCCGGGTACCCACTACGCCGATCGGCTGGTTTCAGGCGAGCAGTGTGCGTCGCGATGTCCGACGAGCGACCTTGCTTGGCCGGGTTTCCGCGGACTGGAGATGTCGTGAGTCGAAGACGGATGCTGCTCGCCCTGGTCATCGCCTTGCTCGCGGGGCTGGTTCTCGCGCCGACGGCCAGAGCGGGGACGGACGACTATCCGGCGCAGTGGCGCAACGCCGCCCAGGACTCGGCGGTCGACTCGTGGGGTTACTACAACCGTGAGTGCACCAGCTTCGTCGCGTGGCGGCTGCACGCGCGCAACGGATTCGAGATGCCGAGGGCGATCGGCAATGCCGGCAGCTGGGGCTCCTGGTTCTCCGCGCACGGGTACGCGGTGAACGGCACTCCCGGGGTCGGGGCGATCGCCGAGTCGTCCGGGCACGTCGCCTGGGTCGAGGCGGTGAACGGCGACGGCACGGTCACGATCGAAGAGTACAACGGCACTTACAACGAGCGCCGGGTCGCGGCGTCGACGTTCCACTACATCCACGCCCGTGACATCGCGACGAGCACACCACCGCCTGGCGCGGTCCCGTACCCGGGTGTGGGCAGTGCCACCTTCAAAGGTGGGGCAACTCTTTCGGTGGGACAGGAGTTGCACGCCAACGAATATCTCATGTCCGCGAACGGGCAGACTGTCCTCGTGATGCAGACCGATGGAAACCTGGTTCTCTACCGGGCCACCGCCACTGCGCTCTGGAACACCGGAACCGGCGGTCATCCCGGTGCCTATGCCGTCGTGCAAACCGACGGCAACGTCGTGGTCTACTCGGCGGGCAACGTGCCGCTGTGGTGGACCGGAACGACCGGTGTCACTGCGCTCACCGTGCAGACCGACGGCAACTTGGCGGGTTACCCGTCCGGCGGTCCGGCGGAGTGGCAAGCGGGCACGGGCGGTCAGGCGCCCCTGACGTACCTGAATGCGGACGACCTGGCGGCAGGCGATCAGATTCATCCGGATCAGTACATCAGATCAGCTGATGGCAGGTATTTTCTCACAGCCCAAACCGACGGGAACATCGTGCTGTACAGCCCGGGATACCACGTACTGTGGTCAACGGGGACCGGTGGTCATCCCGGAGGGGCTTATATCGCGGTGCAGGCGGACGGCAATGTCGTGGTGTATTCGGCAGCCGGTGCACCCTTGTGGTGGACCGGCACGAACAGCACGATCACCCTCTGGCTGCAGAACGATGGGAATCTGGTAGGCCGGAATCCCGCCGGTGCTCCGACGTGGTCAAGCGGAACCGGTGGCCAGATTTGACTGTGCTGCGCCGGCGATTCGGTGTAGATCAGCCGCGTGATCTCGCTCAGAACAGCGTCGCGGGCTCGACCGGCTCCGGCTCGGGCAAGGCACCGAGGCCGGGCACCAGCGCCCGCACCTCGGTGTGGAACCGGCGGGCCAACGCCGGTGCGTCGACGTTGTCCGGCGTGTGCACGAAAACCGTCGGCGACCGCCCCTCGCGCAGCCAATCGGCGACCGCCTCGACCCACGGCCGCCACCCCTTGACCGTCTCCTCGACCGAGTCCCGGCCCAGATAGCGGACGATCGGCTGGTCGGTCAGGGCCCGGGTCCGCCGCGGCAGCCGGGGTTTCTTGGCCCACGCGTCCTGCTCGGCTTCGCTGGTCGGTGGGCTCTGGAAGAAGACCGTCGTGTCGAACGGCACCCACTCGGCGTCCGCGTCCGCGAGCGACCGCTCCAGCAGAGACGCCGAGCCGGCGAAGAAGTCCGGGTGGCGCACCTCCACCGCACGACGGCGATCGGCCGGCAGGCGGCGCAGAAACCGGCGCAGAGCGTCGACGTCGGACGGGCCGAACGAGCCCGGCAACTGAGTCCACAAGACCGCCCGGTCGCCCAACGGCTCGATCGCGTCGAGGAACGCGCGCATCTCGGTCTCGACGCCGGCGAACCGGCGCTCGTGCGTGACGAGCTTGGGCACCTTGACCACGAACCGGAAATCGGGGCCGGTCTGTTCCGCCCAAGTTTCGACGGTGGCGCGGGACGGGGTGGCGTAGAAGGTGGTGTTGCCCTCGACCGCGTTGCACCAGCCCGCGTACGCCCGCAGGCGCTCCTTCGCGGGCAGTGACGGAGGCAGGAACCGCCCCGGCCACGCCTTGTGGGTCCACATCGCGCAGCCGACGTGAAGAACGGAAGCTCCCATCACAGCAACCGGCGGAAGTGCTGGGCCATCTCGAGTTCTCGCGCCTCTTCCGTGGTCACCCAAGCGAAGTCGTCGTGCTCCTCCGGGTTGAGCACGACGTCTCCCGCGCCGTCCTCCTCCACCGTGTACACGAAACCGTGGATCTCCATCGCGCGGCCCGCCACGTCCGGCCAGGCGGTGCGGGACAGCTCGCCCGTCACCTGGACCTTCAGCCCCGTCTCCTCGACGACCTCCCGGATCGCCGCCGCTTCGAAGTCCTCGTCCGGCTCGACCGTCCCGCCGGGCAGCTCCCACCGTCCCGACAGGAACACGCCCGGCGCGCGCCGGAGGAACAGCACCCGGTCGCCGCGGGCTATCCAGCAGTACGCCAGGTACTTCGTCTCCGTCATGCCGGCGATTCTCGCTCAGTTGGTCTTCGACGTCGGCAGGTGGGCGCCGAGGTACCCGACGTACACCGTGCCCGTGCGGTCGGTGTCGTCGAGGAAGTGCAGGCGCGGCGCCGGTGCCTTGAAGCGCTCCAGCGCGATGTGGGCGCCGAAGTAGTCGCGGCCCGCCGGGTTCGTCCGCGGGTCGACGCGGAACGTGCGCGCCTGGCGGAGCCGCTCGTTCGTGGTCACCGTGTCCGACTCCGCCAGGGCGATGATGTTGGCGCTGATCAGCGAACCCGGCTGGCCGGTGCGGGCGAACGCGAGCACGTCCGACAGCTCGGGCCCGGGGTCCTGGCCCGCGTCGAGCAACGTCGTGCGCGCGCACGCGTACGCGTCGAGGGTGCGCAGCGCGTCCCACGCCTTCCGGCGCCACGCCGTGGCTTTCGGGTGGTGGTCGAGGATCGCGGCGGGCGCCGGCTCGGCCGTGATCGCCAGGTGCTTGAGCGTCGCCGTCGCCGCGCTGATCAGCTCCGCGAAGCTCGGGAACTCCTCGGGTGGCCGCTCGGCGGCGGCGACCTCGTCGTCGGCGTCGTGGAAGCGGGCCAGCGTGCCCGCCAGCAGCCCGTTCACGCGCCTGAGCTCGTCGCGCTCGGCCTCCGTCTCCTCGAACGCGCGCGCGTAGTCGTCCACCACCCCCTGCAGCTGCCCGAGCTGCGTCCGCAGGCATCCGACGTCGACCGCGGACAGCTCGTCGAGCCGACGGCGGAGCGCCTTCGCCTCGCCCGCGTGCCGGTTCCGCTCTTCGGCGTCGGCCTTCGCCTTCTTGCGCAGGATCGTGATCACGCCCCGCGCCTCGGCCAGCTCGCGCTCGGCGCGGTCCAGCTTCTCCGTCAGCTCGGCGTCCGGTTCCCGTTCCGGCGCGTCGAACGGATCCGCGGCGTACCAGGCCTGCACGCTCGGCACCTCGGCCCATTCCGCGGGCAGCGGCGTCCGGCCACGCGTCTGCAGCAGCCGCGTGATCGCGCCCTGCAGCGCCTCGCCGGAGACCGGGCTGGCCGTCTCGACGTAGTCCGGGAGCTGGTCGCACAGCGGCGCGTACAGCCGCGCGCCCTGCGGCACCTCGTAGCCGAGCGGCACGTGCTGGTTGAGCGTGCGGCGGAAGCGGTCGTCGACGTCGAACACGTTGACCAGACCGGGCCAGCCGTCGACCGGGACCGTCGGCGGTTCGGTGAGCACCAGCACCGCCGACGTCCGCCAGTCCGCCACCAGCGCCTCGCCCAGCAGTTCCGCGACGCGGTCGCATTCTTTGCGAGACCATCCGCGCATCGCGAGAACCGGGGCTTCGATCGGGATTTCGTCGCTCCCGCTCGCGCCGAGCTCCTCCAGCCCGATCCGCTGCGCGGGCGCTTCGTGGCAGCTGCGCCACGGCCGCGTGCAGGCGGCGGCCAGCAGCCACGCGACGCGGTCTTCGCCGGCGTGGTAGCACAGGGAAAGCAATACCTGAACGGAGTAGCGGCCTCGACCGTCCGTCCAGCCGAACTTGAGGTCGCAGCGGCGTGATCCGCCGTCGTCGGACGAGCCGAGGTCGGCGACCGTGTAGTCGTCGTGCTGCCGCTGGCGGGTGATGAGCCTGCTGCGCAACGCGTCCAGGGGGCGTTTCCCCTCGGTGGGGACCAGTCCGTGGTGCCAGATCCGGTGCACCCCCACAGGACTCAACTCCGTTCGCCGGAAACAGGACCTCAGCCGAACATAGCGGATCCTGTGACCGGACGAACGCGGGGCGTCACGTCATTCACGCGTCCAGAGGCAGAAGGGGTGCCCGGCCGGGTCGAAGCAGACGCGGACGTCGGCCTGGGGCTGGAAGTCCGAGAGGACGGCGCCCGCGGCGGTCGCGGTGGCCGTCGCCGCGGCGAGGTCGTCGACCTCGATGTCGAGGTGCAGCTGCATCTGCTGGGCGCCGCCGGCGGGCGGCCACACGGGGGCGATGTGGTCGCGCTCGAGCTGGAAGGAGAGCCCGGCGCTGCCGTCTTCGGGGCGCAGCGTCACCCACTCCGGCTCGTCGGTCTTGATCGGCCAGCCGAGCAGCTTCGAGTAGAACGCGGCGAGCGCGCGCGGGTCGGGTGCGCCGAGCACGGTGGAGGTGAGTTTCATGGTCCGGTGTTACCCGCAGGCCCGGGACTTCTACCGGGCGCGGGCGGTCTGGGTGTCGAAGTAGTCCAAGCCGGCGTCAGCCCGGACGCCTCGGCGTTGCGCGGAATACCGCGGAGCCGCGCGGGTTGATCCCAGGGCACAGGCTGAAGATCACTGAGGGAGCCGCCATGTCGTCCGAGCACATCCAAGGGACCGTCGCCGACGGGTTCGAGTCCGTCCGCGAGGAGTTCGCCGCCGTCGCGATCGACCAGGGCGGTGACTACGCCGCCCAGCTCGTCGCGCACGTCCACGGCGAGCGCGTCGTCGACCTGTGGACCGGTCCCGAACTCACCGCCGACTCGCTGACCGGCGTCTTCTCCTCGACCAAGGGCGCGGCGCACCTGGTGGTCGCGCTGCTCGTCCAAGACGGCGTGCTCGACCTCGACCAGCGCGTCTCCCACTACTGGCCGGAGTTCGGCGCGGCGGGCAAGGCCGCGATCACGCTGCGGGAGCTGCTCGCGCACCGCGCCGGCGTCGTGGGCGCGGACGAGGGCTTCACGGCCGAGGAGCTCGCCGACGACCGCGTGATCGCCGAGCGGCTCGCCCCGCAGCGGCCGTACTGGCGGCCGGGCACGGCGTTCGGCTACCACGCGCTCGTCATCGGCGCGCTGACCGGCGAGGTCGTCCGCCGCGTGACCGGCCGCAGCATCCAGGAGCACTACGAGGAGCGCGTCCGGAAGCCGTTCGAGCTGGACTTCTACCTCGGGCTGCCGGAGGAGCTGGAGCCCCGGTTCCTGACGACGCAGCCGATGCTGCCGACCCCGGAACAGCTGGCCGAGCTGGAGGCCCGCGCGACGGGCGCGGACAGCATCACGGGCATCGCGTTCAACCGCAACCACCCGAAGGCGCCGGAGCTCTGGGACCTCCCGAACATCGAGGTGGTCCGCCGCCTGAGCCCGGCTTCGGTGGGCGGCGTGGCCTCCGCGCGCGGTCTGGCGGGCATGTACGTGGCGGCGACCGAACTGCTGAACGTCGAGACGGCGGCGGAGTTCGCGCAGATCCACTCGGTGGGGGACGACCTGTCGACCCGCAACCACAACGCTTTCGGCCTGGGGTTCGCGGTCGTGTCGGACGACTACCCGGTGCTGGGGCAGGCGGCGTTCGGGCACAGCGGCGCCGCGGGGTCCCAGGCGTTCGCCGATCCTCGGAGCGGGCTGGCCTACGGGTACAACCGCCGCCGGTTCGCGTTCCCGGGCGGGGCGGCGCCGGAGAACGTGCGGCTCGTCAGCGCGGTTCACCAGGCGGTGACGGCAAAGCGCGGCTGACTGTCTACAAAGGACCATGCCGACGGCTTCGGTCGGGGTTGGCCGAAACCGGTCAACCCCGACCGAAACCGGCCCACCCGCCGGACCCGGACGAGGTCGTACTCCGCACCCGGACCAACACGCAAGCCCGGACGGCCCGGTCCCCGCTCCGCCACCCGGCCGGATGCACGTCCCCAGTGGACGTCGTTACAGAGTTCACTCGTTAGGACGTTCCCAGCCGGACGTTTCGCCTGATCACGGACGCCGGACTGACTTTACGTAGCGAAAACCCTCCCGATCACTGCTCCGTTGTGCAACTATTGGGCCGTTCGCGGGGAGAGGGCCCCGCGAGGGGGACTCACCGTCACGGCCAGCGTCCCCATGCAGATCCCCAGGGGAGAGGAGATCGACCATGTCGACGCCCACGGACACCAAGCCCGAAGAAACCCCGGAACCGGTCGAGAAGGCCGGCCCGGTGGTCCCGGAACCCGACGAGCACGGCTGGGTCCACATCGACCACCCGCCGCTCAAGGACGGCCCGATCATGACGCCGAACTGCGGGAACCCGTGCTACCAGGTCGTCAAGCCCTGACCGTCACCGATTCGTGATCGCCCGCCTGCCGATCTTCGCCTGGCAGGCGGGCTTCTTTCTGCGACTTGCTGTGATGTCATAGGAGTGTGCCTGTGACGAACCTGGACCCGACCGAAGTCATCGAGACGGTCCGTGCTCTTCAGCGCCAAGCTGCCGAAGGGTCTTGCCTGAAGCACTACCGGGAGGGGGTCCGGCTCCTCCGCCGCGGAATGACGATGCTGGACTCGATCCACCCCGTCGCCCCGCCGCACCGCACCGACTGGCTGGTCACGCGGATCCGGCTGGCCAGCCTCATGGCCGCGCTTTCCTCCGAGATCAGCGGTGACCTCGCGGCCGGTCTCGCGGGGCTCGACGACGTGCGGCTCCTCATCAACGCGGTGCCGGACGACGTCCTCCAAGCCGAGCTGAACGGCGTGCTCAACCACAACTACGCGGCCCGCCTGATGAGCGTGGGCCGCAACGAGGAGAGCCTGGTCTCGTTCGACATCTCCGTCGAACACCAGGAGTACCGGCTGGCGAACGGCCCGGCGCCCGAGACGAGGATGGGCGCTTTCGTCCAGACCCTCTCCTCGAGGGCGTGGGTCCAGATCCGCCTCGGCAACGTGCGCCAAGCCCAGGAGGACCTCAACCGGTCGCTCGAGCTCGCCGAGAAGTACGAGCTCCGCACGGTCGCCGCCGACATGCGGAGCACCATGGGCATGCTCGCACTGCGCACCGGTGACGTCCCCGAGGCACTCCGGCTGTACGAAATGGCCGAACGCAGCTATCGCGCGCTGGAGCTGGACGTTCCCGCGGGGCTGCGGTTCGAGCAGGCGGAAGCGCTGCTGGCGGCCGGGCTCGCCGAAGAGGCGGGGGCGCACCTGGACGAGGTGCTGCCCAAGCTGCTCGCCGAGCAGAGCATCACCCGCGAGGTGGCGCGTGCGGAGCAGTACCGCGCCTCCGCGGCGCTGATGACCGACGAGATCGAGCTGGCGCGCCAGATGGCGGACTCCGCGCGCCGCAAGATGCTGCGGGTCGGCTGCCAGACCTGCATCGCCAACGCCACGCTGACCGGCCTGCACGCCGACGCGCGGGACGCGCTGCGCTCCGGGACCGTCCCCGGCGCGCTGCCGACGCGGGCGCTCCGGCTCGCGGACAAGATGCCGACCCCCCAGCTGGCCGACCAGGCCGCCACGGCACGCATGCTCGCCGTCCGCCTCGACATCCGGCGCGGCAACCTCAAACGTGCCGCCGAGACCCTCCAGAAGGTCCCCCGGCCCGGGCAGCTCACCCCCATCGACTACCGGATGCTGCGCCGCCTCTGCCGGGCCGAGCTGGCCGTCGCGCAGGGGAGCCGGGCCAAAGCGCTTACCGAAATCCGGTCGGGCCTCACCGAGCTCGACGCCGTCCGCGACCGGATGGGCGGGCTCGACCTCGTCTCCGGGACCGCCCTGCACGGCCAGGAACTCGCCGATCTCGCCGTCAAGCTCGTGCTCGAACGCAACGACGCCCGGCGCCTCTTCGTCTGGCTCGAACGGACTCGCGCGCAGACCTACCGGTACGAACCGCTCTCCGCCGGGACCGATCCCGAGCTCGCCGCGCGCGTCGCCGAAGTGCGGGGGCTCGGGCAGGCCATCCAGGAGGCCCAGCACGACGGCCACCCCATCGCCGGCCTGCGCGCCAAGTACAACGAACGCCTGCGCGAGGCCCAGCGGCTCGGCTGGCACACCGGGCGCTGGGGCCGGCCGCGGCCGGTGGCCGGGCTCGACGAGGTCTTCGACCGGCTCGGTGACCGGGCCATGGTCAGCTTCGCCGCTTCCGGGGACGAGCTCGTGGCCGTCGTCGTGGCCGGGGGCGAGTGCCGGCTCGTGCGGCTCGGGTCCGCCGGGGCCGCCGCCGAGTCCGCGCGCGTGCTCAACGTCGACCTCGACGCCCTCGCGCCCGACAACCTGCCCGAACGGCTGGCCGAGGTCGTCATGGCGTCGGCGCGCAAGCAGGCCGACAAGCTCGACGCCCAGCTCATCCAGCCCCTCGCCGGCACGATCGGCGACCGCGAGCTGGTCATCGTCCCGACCGGGCCGCTCTACGCCGTGCCGTGGGGCGTCCTGCCCGGGCTGCGGGGGCGCCCGACCGTCGTCGCGCCGTCGGCGACCGCCTGGCTCGCCGCCGAGCTGACGAAGTCGCCGCGCGCCCGCAAGATCGTGCTCGTGCGCGGCCCCGGCCTGGCCGGCGCGCGCGGTGAGCTGGAGAAGCTCACCACGCACTACCGCACCGCGACGACCATGACCGGCGCCAAGGCCACCGTGAAGTCCGTGCTGCGCGCGATGGACGGCGCCAAGCTCGCCCACTTCGCCGCACACGGCGCGCACGAGCCGGAGAACGCGCTGTTCTCCCGGCTCGAACTCGCCGACGGCGCCCTCTTCGGGCACGAGATGGCCGGGCTGCGGCAACCGCCGCGGCAGGTCGTCTTCGCCGCGTGCGAGCTCGCGCTCAACCGGATCCGGCCCGGCGACGAAGCCCTCGGCTTCGCCAGCGCCCTGCTCGCCAGCGGCTCCCGCACGGTCATCGCGCCGCTGTCGCGCGTCGGCGACCTGGCCTCGGCGGCCGCGATGGACGACTACTACCGCGCGCTGGCCGTCCGGGACAGCCCCGCGCTGGCGCTGGCCGACGCGATCGCCGTGGACCCGTTCCGCCGCCCCTTCGTCTGCCTCGGCTCAGGCTGAGTACGCGGGAGGAGACCACACCAGCCGCGGGTCGGTCTGGACGAAGCTGCCGAGCAGGTGGTCGACGCGGGTCAGGACGTCGAGGTCCAGCCGGACGCCCGCGGCCTTCGCGTTCTCGGTGACCTGCTCCGGCGTGCTCGCGCCCACGACCGCCGACGCGACCGTCTCGTGCTGCAGCGTCCACGCCAGCGCGAGCTGCGCCATCGTCAGCCCGGCGTCGTCGGCGACGCCCCGCAGCATCTCGACCCGCTCGAGCAGCTCCGGCAGCAGCAGCGGCCGCGCGTGGGGCTTCCCGGCCGCGCGTGAGCCCGCCGGGACGCGCCCGTCCCGGTACTTGCCGGTCAGCACGCCCTGCGCCAGCGGCAGCGACGCGAACTGCCCGACGCCGATCCGCTCGCCCACCGGCATCACCTGCGCCTCGGGGACCCGCCACAGCATCGAGTAGTGCGGCTGGTTGCTGATCAGCGGGACGTCGTACCGCGCGGCCGCGTCGTGGGCCTGCAGCAGCTGCTCGGCCGTCCACTCCGCCGTGCCGACGTACCGGATCTTCCCCTGCCGCACCAGGTCCGAGAGCGCGAGGAACGTCTCCGCGACCGGTGTCCGGTAGTCGAAGCGCAGCAGCTGGTAGACGTCGACGTGGTCGGTGCGCAGCCGCCGCAACGAGCCTTCCAGTGACGCGATGACGTGCTTGCGGCTCAGCCCGGCGTCGTTCGGGCCGGGACCCTCGGGCCAGAACACGCCGGTGCACAGCACGAGCTCGTCGCGGCGGACGCCGGAAAACGCTTGCCCGAAAGCGGTTTCCGCCGCGCCGCCGTCCCACGCGGCCGCCGTGTGGAACGTCGTGACGCCGGCGTCCAGCGCCGCGGCGACGCAGCCGGGAGCGTCGTGCGTCAGCCAGTTTCCGTAGGCGATCTCGCTCACGGCGAGGCCGCTCGCGCCGATCCTGCGGTACTCCACTCCTCAGCCTCCCTGGACGGCCATTTCGTCGATCCACGCGTCGACCGCGCCGGCCTTGCGCAGGAACGCTTCCCGCACCGAAGCGTGCGGCAGGATCAGGAACTCCTCCTTGCCGAGCCCGGCGACGACCGCCTCGGCGACGTCTTCGGGTTCGAGCAGCGGCGCCGCCGCGGCGATCGCCAGCGCGGCCGGGTGACCGGCGGCGATGCCGGGTTCGAGCAGCGCCGTGCGGACGCCGAGCGGGCACAGCGCGCTGACCCGCACCCCGCGCGGCCGGTAGGTGATCGCCAGCCACTCGGCGAGGCCGACGGCCGCGTGCTTGGTGACCGAGTACGGCGCGTCGCCGGGCGTGCCGAGCAACCCGGCGCCGGACGCCGTGATCAGCAGGTACCCCTCGCCGCGCGCGAGCATCGCGGGCAGCACGACCTGCGCGGCGTGGACGTGCTGCATGACGTTGATCTCCCACGACTTCGCCCACTGCTCGTCCGCCGCGTGGACACCGGTGCCGAAGGCCGCGCCCGCGTTGGCGCAGAACAGGTCCACCTCGCCGAACTCGGCGCGCGCCGCCGCGACCAGCGTCTTGAGGTCCTTTTTGGACGTCGCGTCGGCGGTCACGGCGATCGCGCGCCCGCCCGCGCCGGCGATCTCGTCCGCCACCCGGCCGGCGCCGGCGGCGTCGAGGTCGGACACGACGACCCCCGCCGCGCCTTCCGCGGCGAAGCGGCGGGCCATCGCCGCCCCGATTCCGTGTGCCGCGCCGGTCAGCACGACGACCCGTCCGGTCAGTTCCACGTGGGCTCCCGTATTTTTCGAGCCATTGTTACGCAGGTGAGTGAATGGTATTTTCCGGTTAGAAGCCATATGATAAAAGTGCTGGTCAGGGCGGTGATCGTGCCGTGTTGCACACTTTCGCACCTTAGCACGAGTATTGCTTTTTCCGGCCCTGGTGCGTTATTCCTGTGATTGGTCTCGTGAAGATCACCCCACCCCGCACAGGAGGTCCGCCGATGGCCGAGCTCGTCCCGCCGTCGCACGCTCGACGGCTGCGGTGCCTCGGCATCGGCGACCCCGGCGCGGTGGCGGCCGTCGCGCGCGGCGGGGGCCTCGGGATCCTCGACGGCGCCGATCCGGCCGAGCTCCGGCTCGTGGCGGCGCGGGTCCGGGTGCCCTACGGTGTGCGCACGGACGGCCCAGTGCCCGAGGGGGCGGCCTTCGCCGTCCGCACGACGGCGCCGTGGACCGGCGCGCTTGCGGAGGTGTCCGACGTCGCCACGGCCGCGGAAGCCGTCGCGGGTGGTGCGCTGGGCCTTCTCGCCCGTGGGGGCGAGCTGAGCGACTTCGTTCTGCTGCAACAGCTTCTCGGCGCCTTCGACGTGCCGGTGTGGGGCCGCGTGGCCGGGCCGCGGACGGCGGTGGGAGCGTTCGCCGGGGGTGCGGCGGGGGTGCTCATCGAGTCCCCTGTTGAGTCGGACACAGTGGAAGCGGACGTCCGCCGGGTCGTCGGTGCCTCGGTCCCGGCGGTGCCGTCGTCGGATCGGCTGTGCCGGACGCTGGGCAGCGCGCTGCCGGTCGTCCAGGGGCCGATGACGCGGGTGAGCGACCAGCCCGGGTTCGCGGCCGCGGTCGCCGACGCGGGCGGGTTCCCGTTCGTCGCGGTGGCCACGTCGAACGGCACACGCACCACGGACTTGCTCACGCGCACCGCCGAGCGGCTCGGCGACCGGCCGTGGGGCGCGGGGATCCTCGGCTTCGTGCCCGACGACCTGCGTGCCGAGCAGCTCGCCGCGATCCGGGCCGTCCGGCCTCGGTGCGTGCTGATCGCGGGCGGAAAACCGGGACAGGTCAAGGCTTTGGAGGCCGACGGGATCGCGACGTTCGTGCACGTGCCGTCGCCGGTCCTGCTCGGCCAGTACCTCGAAGCCGGGGTCCGCCGGTTCGTCTTCGAGGGCGCCGAGTGTGGCGGGCACGTCGGCCCGCGGCCGAGTTTCGAGCTGTGGGAGGAACAACTGGCCGTGCTCGGCGCGGCCAAGGACGTCGAGGTGCTGTTCGCCGGCGGGATCCACGACGCGCGTTCCGCGGCGATGGTCACCGCGATGGCGGCGCCGCTCGACGCGGCCGGCGTCCTGATGGGCACCGCCTACCTGTTCACCGAGGAAGCCGTGGCGCACGGCGCGATCACCGGGCTGTTCCAGGACCGGGCGCTCGCCGCCGGCGCGACGGTCACCCTCGAAACCGCGCCGGGCCACCGCACGCGCTGCCTGCCGAGCCCGTACACGGCGGAGTTCGAGCAGGTCAAGGCCGGCTTGCGGGACGTGCCGGCGCAGGAAGCCTGGCAGCGGCTGGAAGAGCTGAACACCGGACGGCTGCGCGTCGCGAGCAAGGGCGTCCGCCGGGACGGCTCGCCGCTGGACGAAGAGACGCAGCTCGCCGAGGGGATGTTCATGGCCGGTGAGGTCGCGGTGCTGCGCGACCGCCGGACGACCATCGCCGAGCTGCACCGGGACGTCACGTCGGGGAAAACCTTTTCCCGGCAGGGGGAACCGGAGCCGCGGGAGAGCCGGGACATCGCCGTGATCGGGATGGCCTGCACGTTCCCCGGGGCGCCGGACCTGGAAGCGTTCTGGTCGAACGTCCTGCGCGGCGAAGACGCCGTCACCGAGGTGCCGCCGGAGCGGTGGGACCCTGCTGTCTACTTCGGACAGTCGACGTCGAAGTGGGGCGGGTTCCTGCCGCCGGTGTCGGTCGACCCCTTGGACTACGGCATCCCGCCGTCGGCGATGGGCAGCATCGACCCGGCGCAGCTGGTGTCGCTGGAGACCGCGCGGCGGGCGCTGGCCGACGCGGGGTACGCCGAGCGGGAGTTCGACCGCGAACGCACGAGCGTCGTGTTCGGCGCGGAGGCGGGCGGCGACCTCGCCAACGCGGGCACGGTGCGTTCCCTGCTCGACGGCTACCTCGACGAGGTGCCGCCCGAACTGCTCGCCCAGCTGCCGGAGCCGACCGAGGACACGTTCCCCGGCACGCTCGCGAACGTCATCTCCGGCCGGATCGCGAACCGGCTCGACCTCGGCGGCGCGAACTACACGGTGGACGCGGCGTGCGGTTCTTCCCTGGCCGCGCTGGACCTGGCTTTGAAGGAGCTGCGCGCCGGGACGAGCGAGCTGGTGCTGTGCGGCGCGGTCGACCTGCACAACGGCATCCACGACTACTTGATGTTCACATCGGCGGGCGCGTTGTCACCGACGGGCCGCTGCCGCCCGTTCGACGCGGCGGCCGACGGCATCGCGCTCGGCGAGGGGGTGGCGTGCCTGGTGCTGAAACGCCTGTCCGACGCCGAACGCGACGGCGACCGGATCTACGCGGTGGTCAAGGGCGTGGGCGCGGCGAGCGACGGCAAGGCGCTGGGGTTGACCGCGCCGCGGCCGGAGGGTCAGCACCGGGCGCTGGAACGGGCTTACCGGGACGCGGGTGTGTCCCCTGTGGACGTGGGACGGGTGGAGGCGCACGGAACGGGCACGGTGGTCGGCGACGCGACCGAGCTGCGCACGTTGACGGGGTTCTTCTCGTCGGCGGGGGCCGCGCCGGGATCGTGCGTGCTGGGGTCGGTGAAGAGCCAGATCGGCCACACGAAGTGCGCGGCGGGCCTGGCGGGGCTGATCAAGGCGGCGCTGGCGTTGTGGCACGAGGTGGTGCCGCCGACGCTGCACTTGACCGCGCCGAACGCGGCGTGGGACGCGGAGACGAGCCCGTTCACGTTCACGACAGCGGCGAGGCCGTGGGCGGAGCCGGCCCGGTTGGCGGGGGTGAGCGCGTTCGGCTTCGGCGGGACGAACTTCCACGCGGTGCTGGGCGCGGGCCCGGTGGCCCCGGACCGGCGGCACGGGTTGAGGGACTGGGCCCCGGAGGCGGAGGCGGCGCTGGAGGACCTGCGCCGCGTGCTGGCCGAGCGCCCGACGCGGCGCGCCGGCGGCGGCCCGGCCGGGTTCCGGCCGGCAGCTGCCGAACCCGGCAAGGTCGGCGCAGGACCGGCCGGCCCGGTCCGGTCCGGCGAGTTCGGCGCGGTGGAGCGGCCCGGGGTCCGCGGTGGCGAGGCTGGTGCCGGGCGGTCCGAGCCCGGCGATGCCGAGCCGGCCGGGTTCCGGCGGGCAGCTGCCGAACCCGGCAAGCTCGGCGCAGGACCAGCCCGCCCGGCCCGGTCCGGCGAGTTCGGCGCGGTGGAGCGGCCCGGGGTCCGCGGTGGCGAGGCTGGTGCCGGGCGGTCCGAGCCCGGCGACGCCGGGCCGGCCGGGTGCCGGCGGGCCGATATGGCCTCCGGCAAGGCCGGCGGAGGCGCGGCCGCCGCCGACCTTGGCAAGGTCGCCTTCCTCTTCCCCGGCCAAGGCAGCCAGCGCACCGGCATGCTCGCCGACCTCTTCGTCCACTTCCCGGAACTCGCCGACTACCTCCGGCTCGCCCCCGACGTCGCCGCGAAAGCGTTTCCACCGCACGCCTTCCACGCCGCCGACGCCCAAGAACGAGCCCTCACCGACACCCGCGTGGCTCAACCCGCGCTCGGGCTCGTCGAAACCGCCGTCGCCAAGCTCCTCGACCAAACCGGTGTCCGGCCGGACTTCCTCGCCGGGCACAGCTACGGCGAACTCGTCGCGCTCTCCGTCGCCGGGGCCTTCGACACCGAGACCCTCCTGCGCCTCAGCCGGGCCCGCGCGAACTCCATCGCCGACGTCGCCGAGCCCGGGACCATGGCCGCCGTCAAAGCACCTCGGGACCGGCTCACCCCCACCCTGATCGGCCCGGACGTCGTCGTCGCCAACCACAACGCACCCGAACAGGTCGTCCTCTCCGGACCGGTCGCCGCCGTCGAACGCGCGGTCCGGCGGCTGCGCGAGACCGGTGTCAGCGCCCAGCGGATCCCCGTCGCCTGCGCCTTCCACAGCCCGCTGGTCGCCAAAGCCGAGGACCTCTTCGCCTACGAACTCGCCCGGGAACCCATCCGCGATCCGCGGCTGCCGGTGTGGTCGAACCGCACCGCGAAACCGTACGCGGGCGACGTCAAAGGCGAACTCGCCGCGCAGATCGGCGCGCCCGTGCGGTTCCTCGACCAGATCGAGGCCATGTACGACGCCGGCGCGCGGACGTTCGTCGAGGTCGGCCCGGGACGCGTGCTCACCCGGCTCGTCAAGGACATTCTCGGCGACCGCCCGCACACCGTCGTCGCGTGCGGTCCCGATCTCACGGCCTTCCTGACCGCGCTGAAAACCCTCGCGCAAGCCGGGGTCGACGTCCGTCCCGAACGGCTGACCAGGAACAACCGCCCGGCACCGGCCCCGACCGCCTGGGCCGTCGACGGGCGGTCCGCCCGCGCTCCCGGCGCCGAAGCGCCCGCCCTGTCCCCGGCCCGACGAATCCGGAGTTCCGCCATGACCCAGCCCGCTTCCGGCCGCGACCAGGCCGTCGTCGACTTCCTGCGCACCACCCGCGAACTCGTCGCCGCGCAGCGGGAGGTCATGCTCGGCTACCTCGGCAGCGCACCCGCGCCCGTCGTGGTTCCCGAACCCGTCCGGATCCCGGAACCCCAGCCCGAACCACAGCCGGAACCCGAAGCCGACGTCCTCACCACCGTGATCGGCGTGATCAGCGAACGCACCGGCTACCCGGCCGAGATGATCGCCGGTGACCTCGATCTCGAAGCCGACCTCTCCATCGACTCCATCAAGCGCACCGAGATCGCCGGGACGCTGCTGGGCCGCCTCGGCCTCCCCGCCGACGACCGCACCGACCAGCTCAGCCGCGACCGCACCGCGAACGCCCTGACCGCGCACCTCGAGAGCTGGCTGAACCCGACGCCGGCCGCGGCCGCGCCGACGCGGTACCGGCTCGAGCGGGTGCCCGTGCCGCTCGACCCCGATCCCGGACGGCTGCGCGGCAAGTCCGTCGCGATCATCGGCGACGACGAGTCCGTGCGCGCCGCGTTCATCGGAGCGGGCGCCGAGATCGTCACCGAGAACGCCGGCATCACCGTCATCCTGGCTTCGGACGTCCCGGAAGTGTTCACCCACCTCAAGAACGCCAAGGGCACGGTGCTCGTCGCGGCGAAGCCGGGCACGCCGGGCCTGCGCGGCCTGGTCCGCTCGGCCGCGCTGGAACGCGACGGCGTGACGCGGCTCGTCGAGGTCAGGCAAGACGTCGCCAAAACCCTCGTCGACGAGGCCCTCAGCGACGGCCCCTCGGTCGTCGGCCACGACGAGACCGGCCGCTTCACGATCGAGCCGCGGCCGGCGGACCTCCCGTCGATCGCCTACTCCGGTGCCGGGCCGGGCGGCGGGGAGCTCGCGGCACTCGGCCTCGGGCCGGACTCCGTCGTCCTGCTGGTCGGCGGGGCGCGCGGGATCGCCGCCCGTGCGGCGATCGCGTTCGCCGCCTCCGGCTGCCGGCTCGAACTCGCGGGCCGGACGCCGTGGCCGGGCGAGCCGGACGACCTGCCGGCCGACCCGACGGCGATGCGCGCGGTGCTGGCCGGCCGCGGCGGCTCGGTCGCCGAGATCGAACACCGCGTGCGGACCGTCCTGGCCCAGCGCGAAATCGGCCGCACCCTCGACGAAATCCGCGCCGCGGGGGGAGAAGCCGGCTACACCTCGCTCGACGTACGCGACCCGGATGCCGTGCGACGCCTCGTCAAGAACCTGCCCAGCCGGCTCGACGGGGTCGTCTTCGCCGCCGGCGTCATCGACGACAAGCTCATGGCGGACAAGGACGAGGCGTCGTTCCGGACCGTGTACGAGACCAAAGTGGACGGCGCACAGGTCCTGCTCGACGCGCTCGACGCCGAACCCGGGTTCGTCACGTTCTTCGGCAGCATCGCCGCGGTGCTCGGCAACCGCGGCCAAACCGACTACGCCGCCGCGAACGACGCCTTGGAAGCACTCGCGACGAGCTGGCCGGGGCGCGCGGTGACCGTCCACTGGGGACCGTGGGCGCCCGCGGCCGACCACAGCGGCATGGTGTCGCCGGAACTCGCGCGCGAGTACGAGCGCCGGGACATCAGCCTGCTCGACGCGGACGCGGGCACCGCCGCCCTGCTTCGCGAACTCGCCTACGGCACCGACCGCGCGGTCCTCTACACGGCGTCGCTGTGGTGAGCCAGGAGCCGATCGCCATCGTCGGCATGGGCGTGTTCCTGCCCGGCGCGTCCACAGTGGACCAGTACTGGCGCAACCTCGTCGGCGGCGTCGACGCCGTCACCGAGATCCCCGCGCACCGCCGTGACCCGGCGTTCCACGGCCACGACGGCACCGCCCCGGACCGGACCCACGGCCGCCGTGGCGGGTTCGCCCCCGACCTCATCGAGTTCGACCCGGTCGCCCACGGCGTCCCGCCGACGTCCCTGGAAGGCACCGAGCCGGACCAGCTGACGGCGCTGGCCGTCGCCGTCGACGCCGTCGAGGACGCCGGTGGCCTCGGCCGGCTCGGCGATCCCGAACGGATCGGCGTCGTGCTCGGCCGCGGCGGCTACCTCTCGCCCGGGCTGCAGGGCTTCGACCAGCGGGTTCGCACCGTCCGGCAGATCACCCGCACGGTCGGCGAGCTGCTGCCGTCGGCCGGCCCGGACGTCCTCGACCGGCTGCGGACGGCGCTGCTCGAACCGCTCGGGGAGTTCCGGCCGGAGACCGCCGCCGGGCTGGTGCCGAACCTCGCCGCCGCCCGCGTCGCCAACCGGCTCGACCTCGGCGGCCCGGCGTACACAGTGGACGCCGCGTGCGCGTCTTCGCTGGTCGCGGTCGACCAGGCGATCGGCGAGCTGACCCGGCACCGCTGCGACGTCGTCCTGGCCGGCGGCGCGCACCAGACGCACGACGACACGCTCTGGTCGCTGTTCACGCAGCTCGGCGCGCTGTCGCCGAGCCAGCGGATCAGCCCGCTCTCCCGCGAAGCCGACGGCATGCTCATCGGCGAGGGCACCGCGCTCGTCGTGCTCAAGCGGCTGGCCGACGCCCGCCGCGCCGGCGACCGCGTGTACGCCGTGGTCCGCGGCAGCGGGACGTCGAGCGACGGGCGCGGCGCGAGCCTGCTCAGCCCGTCTGTCGCCGGCCAGACCCTCGCGCTGCGGCGAGCGTGGGACGGGCGGGACCCGGCGGAGATCGGCCTGCTGGAGGCCCACGGCACGGCCACGCCCGCCGGTGACGCCGCCGAGCTGACCACCGTCGCCGACGTCTTCGGCCAGGCCGACGGGACGCGGTCGGTGATCGGCTCGGTCAAGTCGATGATCGGGCACACGCTGCCGACGGCCGGGGTCGCCGGCCTGGTCAAGGTGGCGCTCGCGTTGCACCACGGGGTGCTGCCGCCGACGCTGCACTGCGCCGACCCGAACCCCCTGCTGGACAAGACCCGGTTCCGCGTGCTCGCCGAGGCGGAGGAGTGGGGCGCGCTGCCGCGGGTCGGCGCGGTCAACGCGTTCGGCTTCGGCGGCGTCAACGCGCACGTCGTGCTGGAGGCAGGGGACCCGGCACCGAAGCGGCGGGCCCGCGTCGACGAGCCGGAACGCGTGCTGCGGCTGGCCGCGAACACACCCGAGGAGCTGCTGGAGCGCCTCGACCGGCCCGGCGACGGCGAAGGCGACGGGCCCTGCCGGCTCGGGATCGCCGGCCCGGACGAGCGCAAGCTGGCCACGGCCCGCAAGGTGCTCGCCAAGGTGGCCGCCGAGGGCCGGTCGTGGCACGGCGGCGGCGACGTCTGGTGCTCGGTCGACCCGCTGCTCCCGTCCGGAAAGGTCGCGTTCGTCCACCCAGGACTGGAGGACGGCGCCGAACCGCGGATCGACGACGTCGCCCGGCACTTCGGGCTCGACCGTCCACAGTGGTCGACCGCAAGTGTGCTCGACCGCGCGGCCAGCGTGTCGGCGAGCGGGCTGCTGCTGGACCAAGCCCTGCGGCGGCTCGCGATCCGGCCGGACGCACTCGCCGGGCACAGCGTGGGCGAGTGGACCGCGATGCAGGCCGCCGGGATGTACCGGCCGGTGCCGGACCTGCTGGACCGGTACTGGCCCGGCGGTTTCGAGCTGCCGGACGCGGACTATCTCGTGCTGGGCTGCTCGGCCGGGCGCGTGGCCGACCTGCTGCCGGACGACCTGGTCGTCTCGCACGAGAACGCGGCGAAGCAGACGATCGTGTGCGGCCCGCCGGAGTCCGTCGCGAAGTTCGGCGAAACCTGCCGCGGCCTCGGGATCGTGGCCCGGACGCTGCCGTTCCGGTCGGGCTTCCACACCCCGCTGATGCGGCCGTACCTCGCGCCGTTCGCCCGGCTCGCCGCCGACCTGGACCTGCGGCAGCCCGCGCTGCCGGTGTGGTCGGCGACGACCGCGCGGCCCTACCCGGCCGAGCCGGACGCGGTCCGCGAGCTCTACCTCGTGCACCTGATCCGCCCGGTCCGGTTCCGGGCGCTGACCGAGGCGCTGCACGACGCCGGGTTCCGCGCGTTCGTGCAGATCGGCGCCGGGCAGCTCGGCTCGTACGTCACCGACACGCTCGGCGAGCGGCGGCACCTGGTCGTCGCCGCCGCGTCCGGCACCCGGTCCGGGCTCGCGCAGCTGCGCCGCGTCGCGACCGCGTGGTGGGTCGAAGGCGGCAGCCCGGACTTCGAAGCGCTCGAACCGCGGCGGATCCGGCTCCGCACCGGGAATTCCCTGCTGTCGCTGGGGGAATCGGCCCGCGGCCTGCTCGACGACCGCGCGGTGCCGGAGCTGCCGGCCGGGGTGCCGGACGCGATCGTCGCCGAGTTCACCGCGCTGCTCACCGAGACCCGGCAGACCGCGGCGGACGTCGTCGCGGCGGCCGCGCGGCGGCGCATCGAGTCCACAGTGGACGTCTCGCTGCCGGCGATGCCGTACCTGCGCGACCACCGGTTCTTCCGGCAACGGGACGATTGGCCCGACGAGTCCGACTTCCGGCCGGTGGTCCCGGCGACGACGCTGGTGGACCTCGCGTGCCGGACCGTCGAACGCACCTGGCCGGGCACGACAGCGGTCGCGGTGCGGGACGCGGTGTTCTCGCGGTGGCTCATCGCGTCCCCGGCGCAGCGGGTGCCGCTGGCGATGAGCCGCGAGGGCGACCGCGTGACCGTCGAAATCGGACCGTACGCGCTGATGACCGTCCATCTGGGACCGTACGCGCCACCGCCGTCCCGGATGCCGGTGCCCGGCCCGGAGACCGAGCCCCCGCTGAGCGCGGCCGAAATCTACGCGCGGCGCGAAATGTTCCACGGCCCGTCCTACCAAGGCTTGGCTCGGCTGACCGGGCTCGGCGAGCAGCACATCCGCGGCGAACTGGTCGTCCCGGAGGCGCCCGGCGGGCTGCTCGACAACGTCGGTCAGCTGCTCGGCTGCTGGCTGATGGCCACCCGCTCCGACGGTCTGCTCGCCTTCCCGCGGTCGATCGGCAGCCTGACCTGGCACGGCCCGGAACCCGCGCCCGGCACCCGGCTCGACTGCCTCGTGCGCGTCCGCCTGCCGCGGCCGGACGTCCTGGAAATGACCGCCGAGCTGGTGCGCGACGGCCGGGTGCTGGCGAGCGTCGAGGGCTGGCGGGACGTCCGGTTCCCCTGCGACCGCGCGGCCCACCGCGTCTACGCGTTCCCGGCGGAGAATCTCCTGGCCGAGCGGCGGGACGACGGCTCGGTGACGGTCACCGACCGCTGGCCGACGGTCGCCGCGCGGGACATCTACGCCGGGGTCTACCTCAGCGCCGAGGAACGCGCCGAGTTCGCCGCCGTGCCCCCACTCCGGGCTCGCGGGTGGCTGCTCGAACGCATCGCCGCGAAGGACGCCGTCCGGGCCCGGCTCGCCGAACCCGTCTACCCGGCGGAAATCCGCGTCCACCCCGACGGCCGGGTGTCCGGCCGCGGCCGCGCACTCCCGGACTTCGCCGTCACGGTCGAACTGGCCGGGGACACCGCCACCGCACGACTCAGGAGCACGCCATGACCATCGACCACGCGTCCGCCGTCTTCGACGTCGTCGCCGAGCTGCTGACCCAGCTCACCGGCGACACCGAGGTGCTCGGCATCGAAATCACGCCGAGCACGACGTTCCACGAGGACCTGCAGCTGGAGAGCATCGACCTGGTGACCTTCGCGAGCATCCTCGCCGAGCACTTCGGCGCGGAGGTCAACCTCGCCGAGTACCTGGCGGAGAAGGACCTCGACGACGTCATCGGGCTGACCGTCGGCGACATCGCCCGGTTCGTGGGGGAGCGCACGTGCCCACGATGACCGTGAACGGGCTGCGCACCAACGTGCAGCTCGTGTCCGCCGGCGGCACCGAGACCGTGGTGTTCCTGCACGGCATGGGCACCGACAGCCTGGCCAGCTTCTACCTGACGCTGGCCCCGCCGGTCGCGGCCGCCGGCATCGACGTGATCAGCTACGACCTGCGCGGGCACGGCAAGACCGAACGGCCGGAGCGCGGCTACACGCTCGGGGACTTCGTCGCCGACCTCGACGACCTGCTGCGGCAGCTCGGCGTCGATCGGCCGGTGCACCTGGTGGGCAACAGCTTCGGCGGGACGCTCGCCTACAGCTACGCCGTGGCCGCGCCGGATCGGGTCCGCAGCATCGTGTGCATCGAGTCCGAGCCCGCGACCGAGGTGTGGGCGGGCAAGATGGCCGAAATCCTCGCGCACACCGTGCGGTTCCTGCAGGTGGAGGAGAGCTTCGACTGGATCGAGGCGAACTTCAGCGCCCACCACCGGCGGCTCGCGCGGATGGCGGCCGAGCGGATCACGTCGACGAAGATGGCCGAAGAGGTACCGCTCGGGCCGCTGCTGACGTGGGAGCAGGTGGCGGCGATCGGCTGCCCCGTACTGTCCATTTTGGGCAGTCACGGCTACCAGGCCGACGACCTCGAAGCGCTGACGTCGATGCTGCCGCAGGGCGAGCTGCACGTGTTCGAAGGGCAGGGGCATTCAGTGCTGGTGGAACAGCATCGAGAGGTCCGCGAACTGGTGCTCAAGTGGGTCGAACGGCACGCGGCGTGAGGTTCCTGCTGGTCGTGCCACCGCTGGCCGGGCACGTGGCACCGTTGCGCGGAGTCGCTGCGGTGCTGTCTTCGCGTGGCCATCAGGTGGCTTGGTGCGGTCCGTGCCCGGAACTGTCCACTTTGGTCTCCGGCCCGGTGTTCCCGGCCGGGGACTCCGGGCCTTTTTCCTTGGCGTTGCGACCGCCTGAGCTGCGCGGGTTCGCCGCGTTGAAGTACCTGTGGGAGTCGTACCTGGTTCCCCTGGCCGACGCGATGGTGCCAGGGGTGGCCTCGGCGGTCGTGTCTTTTGCGCCGGATGTGGTCGTGGTGGACCAGCAGGCGATGGCGGGAGCGCTGGTGGCCGCGCGATGCGGCCTGCCGTGGGCGACGTCGGCGTCGACGTCGACCGAGCTGGCCGACCCGCTGGGCTCGCTGCCGAAGATCGCGTCCTGGGTGGGGGAGTTGCAGGCGGGGCTGCGCGCCCGCCACGGCGTGCTCCTCGGCGACCTGCGGTTCTCGCCGCACCTGGTGCTGGCGTTCACGACCCGGGCGCTGGCCGGTGAGTCCCGGCTGGCGGTACCGGTGTCGTACGTCGGCCCGGCGCTGCCCGCGGCTTCGGGCGAGTGGTCTCCTGGGGACGATCGACCGCTGGTCGTGGTGACGTTGGGGACGTCCAATGCTTCGGCGGGTGCGCGGTTCCTCGCCGAGAGCGTGGACGCGCTGGCCGGGATGCCTTCGGTGCGGGGGCTGGTCGTGGACCCTTCCGGTGGGCTGGTCAGCGAGAGCGTGCTGGTGGTCCGCCGGATCCCGCAGGTGGCGGTGTTCGAGCACGCGTCGGTGGTGGTTTGCCACGGCGGGCACAACACGGTGTGCGAGGCGCTGTCGGCGGGGGTACCGCTGGTGGTGGCCCCGATCCGCGACGACCAGTCGATGCTGGCCCAGCAGGTCACGACGGCCGGCGCGGGGGTGCGAGTCCGGTTCGACCGCGCCAAGGCGGCGGACATCCGCAAGGCGATCGAGTCAGCGGACGCGTTCCGGCCTGGCGCGGTCCGGATCCGGGAGTCGTTCGAGGCGGCCGGTGGTGCGGAGGAGGCGGCGACGCACCTGGAGGCGCTGGGCTAACCGCGGTTGCGGAACGTGCGGGCCGCCAAGAACGAGCCTGCCACCGCCGCCACCGCGGCGATCACCAACGCCGTCAACACCGACCAGCCGATCGGGCGGGCCAACGCCAACGCCCGCGTCGCGTCGATCGCGTACGTCAGCGGGTTCACCGCCGACACCGCGCGGACCCACGCCGGCATCGTGTCCAGGGGCATGTACGCGCTCGAGGAGAACATCAGCGGGAACATCACCACGAACGACGCCGCCTGCAGCGTCTCCGCCTTGCGCAGCCATGTCGTGATCGCCACGAACACCCAGCTCAGGCACCAGCCCACCACCAGCGTCAACACCAGCGCCAGCCCCAGGCCGAGCACTCCGCCCGCCGGGCGGAACCCCAGGAACACCACGCTCGCCAGCGCCGTCACCACCAGCTGGACGCCGAGCCGTGCGGCGTCCGCCAGTGTGCGGGCCACCAGTACCGAGAACAGCGAAATCGGGAGGCAGCGCAGTCGGCCGGTGAAGCCGCCGTAGATCTCGGCCAGCAGGCCCGCTCCCGAGCTCATCGCCGTCGTCATCGCGATGTTGACCAGCGTCGCCGGCACCAGGAAGTTCACGTAACCCTGGTACGCCGCCACCCCCGGCAGCGCTCCGACGCCGCTGAACACCTGGCTGAACAGCAGGAGCAGCACCACCGGCTGCAACAGTCCGAAGAAGACCAGCCGCCGGTCGCCGAACGCCGTGCGCAGCGACCGGGCCGCCAGTACGCGAACCTGTGTCCAGAAGCCGGATTCGGGCCACGCCGCGGGGTCGCCGAGCGCGGCCACGGCGGCGCGGTGGCGGGCCTGCGTCATGACGCGGTCCGGTGCAGCGACAGGTAGACGTCGTCGAGCGTCGGCTCGGTCACCGTGAGGTCGCGCAGCGGCGCACCGGCCGCGTCGAGTGCGCGCACCAGCACCGGGATGTCGCCGGGGCCACTCAGCGGCACCGACAGCACCAGCCCGGTGCGGCCGGCCGCCAAACCCAGGCGGGAGAGGGCGTCCACCGCGCGCCGCAGCGCCAGTTCGGTGCCGAACGTCAGTGTCGCCGTCCGGTTGCCGAGTCGCGCCTTGAGCTGCGACGGCGTCCCCGACACCGTGATGTGGCCGAGCCCGAGGACGACGACGTGGTCGGCCAGCCGGTCGGCCTCTTCGAGGTACTGGGTGGTCAGCACGACCGTCGTGCCCCGCGCGGCCAGGCCTTCGACGACCGACCACAGCCCGGACCGGCTGACCGGGTCGAGACCGGTCGTCGGCTCGTCGAGGAACAGCACCTGCGGCGCGCCGACGAGGCCCGCGGCCAGGTCCAGCCGCCGCCGCATCCCACCGGAGTAGGTGCCCGCCGGGCGGTCCGCCGCGTCCTCCAGGCCGAACGACGCGATCAGCTCGGCCGCCCGCGCCTGGGCCTGCCGCGGCTTCGCGCCCAGCAACCGGGCGATCAGCACGAGGTTCCCGCGCCCGGACAGGGCGTCGTCGACGGCGGCGAACTGCCCGGTCACCCCGATCCGCCGCCGGACCGCGCGTCCGCGCTGTACGACGTCGTAGCCGCACACGCGTGCGCTGCCGGCGCTCGGCCGGACGCGCGTGCTGAGGATGTCGATCAGCGTGGTCTTCCCGGCGCCGTTGTGGCCGAGGACCGCCAGCACCGCGCCACGGGCGACGGACAGGCTGATCCCGGCGAGCGCGGTGACTTCGCCGTAGGTCTTCGCGAGGTCCGTCACGGCGATGACCGGCTGGTTCATGGCCGCTCCTTTCCCTGCCCGCGAAAAGGTATCGGGAAACGGCCGATCCGGGCAAGAAGATCGCCGCCATTCGCCGGGTGCGTGACAATTTTCGTGACGCCGGATAGCACGCGCGTGACAAGGGCTGACCTGCGTGACCCTTCGCGGAGGTGGCGATCCCCTGCGCGTGACAAAGAATTCGGCGTCGCTTGTTAACCCGGTTTTACGGAGGTACTTTTCGCTGAAATTACCCCCATTCCCCGAGGTGACGATCCGTGAAGTTTTCGTGGAAGTCGAGAAAGCCCGCCTACGGCCTCGCCGTCGCGACCGTCGCGGGCGTCGCGGCGACCGTCGCGCTGGTCGGGGCCGGGCCGACCCAGGCCGCGCCGGTGAGCCTGACGCTGAACTACAACTGCCCGTTCCCGTTGATCGGCGACCAGGTCCTGTCGGTGAAGATCGACACGAACCTGCCGGACAACGCCGTCGCGGGCGCCTCGTCGACCCCGATCACCTTCGACGTCGACGTCACCGTGCCGGAGACCGCGACCGAGGGCCTGGCGCTGGTCGGTGCCACGTCGCTCGACGGCTCGGCGAAGGCCGCGGCCGTGCTCAAGTACCCGGTCGACAAGACGCTGAACCTGAACCTGCCGCTGACCATCGCCTCGACGCCGGTCCCGCCGTCGGGCGCGTTCCACGTCAAGAGCAGCGGCAAGGCGCCGGCCGTGACGTTCCCCAGCCCGGGCACCGCGTCGGTGACGGTCGGGAACTTCAGCACCACGATGACCCCGCGCACGGCGGACGGCCAGCCGACCGACCTCGGCACGTTCACCTCGGACTGCGTCGCTGTCCCGGGCCAGAACCAGCAGCTGGGCACGTTCGAGATCAAGCCGGCGGGCGGCACCACGACGCCGACCACCCCGACGACGCCGACCACGCCCACGACGCCGACGACCGAGCCGACCACGCCGACCACGGAGCCGACGACTCCGACGACCGAGCCGACCACGCCGACGACGGAGCCCACGACTCCGACGACGGAACCGACGACTCCCACCACGGAACCGACGACTCCCACGACGGAGCCGACGACCCCGACGACCGAGCCGACGACTCCCACGACGGAGCCGACCACGCCGACGACGGAGCCCACGACTCCGACCACGGAGCCGACGACCCCGACGACGGAGCCGACGACTCCGACCACGGAGCCGACCACGCCGACGACGGAGCCGACGACTCCGACCACGGAGCCGACCACCCCGACGACCGAGCCGACGACCCCGACCACCGAACCGACCACGCCGACGACCCAGCCGACCACCCCGCCGGGCGGTATCGAGGTCAAGTACACGGTCAAGGGCAAGTCGACGATCAAGCAGCTGCACGCCACCCTGCCGCTCGGCCCGGGCACCCTGGACGCCAAGCTCGACGCCGCGTCCGGCAAGTTCGGCGCCCGGCTCGCGCTGCCCAAGTCCGATGTGGACTTCCGGGTGCTCGGCTTCATCCCCGCGTCCGCGACGGTGAAGCTGAACCAGGTCGGCGCGATCAACGGCACCCTCACCGGCGGTGCGGTCAAGGCCAACGCGCAGGTGGACGTCCAGCTCACCAAGGTTCGCGTGTTCGGGTTCCCGATCCTGTCGTCGAACTCGTGCCACACGGTCAAGCCGGCCGACGTGCCGCTCGTCTCCGCGGCCGGGTTCGACCCGCTCAAGGGCGGCAAGCTGACGGCGACCTACGGCATCCCGCAGTTCACCGGCTGCGGCTTCCTGACCGGCCTGATCACCGGCATCACTTCCGGCCCGGGCAACAAGCTGGAAGTGAACCTGACCAAGAAGTGAAGTTGTGACGCGGCGCGGAAGAACCGCGCCGCGCACCACTGAGCGGTGTGACAAGAAATCGGGATTCCTTGTGTGACAACGGGAATCGTGAGTAACTACGAACCATGAGGAACTACGGATGTCAGTGCTGACACGCGCGGTGCCGCTCCTGCTCGTGCTGGCGCTGACCGCGTTCTCGCTCGGCGCCGCGGAAGCCGCGCCGGGCGAGACCGCGCCGTCCCAGGCTCAAGCGGCCACGCCGATCCCCTTCGGGTTCACGCTGGGGGACGCGCAGCAGCCGACCACGAGCCACGTGGCCAAGCTCGGTTCCGACATCGCCTTCCCTCCGGGCACCTTCGACGGCGCGCTGGGCGGCCTCACCAGCACCGTGCCGATCTCCGGCAAGCTCAGCATCCCGCCCACGAACGGCTACTTCGTCGCGTTCCGGTTCATGGCCACCACCGGCCGGGTCGAGATCATCCCCGACGGCGACGCCACCGGCACGGCCACCGTGAAGACCGGCAAGGACACCAACTGCAAGGCCACGCAGACGAACATCTGCGCCGACACCGACGTGACCGCAAAGGTGTTCATCAAGCTCTCAGACGCGAAAGTGGACGGTAAGACCCTCGACGTCGGCCCGAACTGCCGGACGGCACAGCCCGCATCGGTGAACATCAAGGCACTGGTGCCGATCTCGCTGCCGGCCCCGCCGGTGAAGGTGACCTCGACGTTCACCGCGCCGCCGTTCGCCGGGTGCGTCGGGCACGAGGACGTGAGCCGGTTGCTCACCGGCCTGGTTTCGGGGCCGGGCAACACGTTCGTCTCGAACCTCACGTTGCGGTGCTTCAGCAGCGGGTGCAAGGCATGACGATCCAGGTGCAGCAGCGGGCGGTCAACGGCCTGCGCGAATTCGGCCGCATGTGCGCGATGGGCCTCGACATCATCCTCGCGATGTTCCGCCGCCCGTACCAGGTCCGCGAGTTCATCCAGCAGTTCTGGTTCATCGCCAGCGTGTCCATCACGCCGGCGATCCTGGTCTCGATCCCGTTCGGCGCGGTGATCTCGCTGCAGCTCGGCTCGCTCACCAGCCAGATCGGCGCGCAGCAGTTCAACGGCGCGGCGAGCGTCCTGGCAGTCGTGCAGCAGGCCAGCCCGATCGTGACGACGCTGATCATCGCCGGCGCCGGCGGCAGCGCGATCTGCGCCGACCTCGGCGCGCGCAGCATCCGCGAGGAGATCGACGCGATGGAGGTGCTCGGCGTCTCGCCGATCCACCGGCTGATCGTGCCGCGGGTGCAGGCCGCCGTCGGCGTGTCCGTGCTGCTCAACGGGCTCGTCAGCGTGGTCGGCGTGCTCGGCGGCTACTTCTTCAACGTCATCATCCAGGGCGGCACGCCCGGCGCGTACCTGGCCAGCTTCAACGCCCTCGCCCAGCTGCCCGACCTCGTCGTCAGCTCGGTGAAGGCGGTGATCTTCGGCTACCTCGCCGGGGTGGTCGCCTCCTACCGCGGCCTCAACCCCAAGGGCGGGCCGAAGGGCGTCGGCGACGTCGTCAACCAGTCCGTCGTCATCACCTTCCTGCTGCTGTTCTTCGTCAACACCGTGCTGACCGCGCTGTACCTGCAGCTCGTCCCCGCGAAGGGAACCTGAGTGGCCATCCTCGGCAAACCCGGCGACCGGCTGTTCGACCTCGGCGACCAGCTGCTCTTCTACGTCCGCGCGATCGCGGCCGTCCCGCTCGCCGTGACGCGCTACTTCCGCGAAGTCGTCCGGCTGCTGGCCGAGGTGACGTTCGGCAGCGGCGCGCTCGCGGTGATCGGCGGCACCATCGGCGTGATGGTCGGGCTGTGCGTGTTCACCGGCGTCACCGTCGGCCTGCAGGGCTTCAGCGCGCTGAACCAGATCAACATCTCGGCGATGACGGGGTTCCTCACCGCGTACTTCAACACCCGCGAGATCGCGCCGCTCGTGGCCGGGCTCGCCCTGTCGTCCACAGTGGGCAGCGGGTTCACCGCCCAGCTCGGCGCGATGCGGATCTCCGAGGAGATCGATGCCCTGGAGGTGATGGCCGTGCGGAGCATGCCGTACCTGGTCACCACCCGGATCGTCGCCGGGTTCATCGCGATCGTCCCGCTGTACGTCATCGGGCTGCTGATCTCCTACCTCGGCTCGCGGCTCACCACGGTCGTCTTCTTCGGACAGTCCGGCGGCACCTACGACCACTACTTCACGTTGTTCCTGCCGCCCGGCGACGTGCTGTGGTCGTTCGGCAAGGTGCTCGTCTTCAGCGTCGGCGTGATCCTGACGCACTGCTTCTACGGCTACCGGGCCAGCGGCGGGCCGGCCGGGGTCGGCGTCGCGGTCGGCCGGGCCGTGCGGACCTCGATCGTGCTGATCAGCGTCCTCGACCTGTTCCTGTCCCTGGCCATCTGGGGCGCGACGACGACGGTGAAGGTGTCGGGATGAGCCGGTTCGGCACGCAGCTCGCCGGGGTCGCGTTCCTCGGCGTGCTCGTCCTGCTCGGCTACCTCGCGGTCGCCATCTACGACAAGGACTTCGACGACTCCGAGCTGGTGACGCTGCGCGCGGACCGGGTCGGCAACCAGCTCGCGCCGACCGCCGAGGTGAAGGTCAAGGGCGTCCCGTTCGGCGAGGTCCGGGCGGTGCGCAGCACGCGCACCGGCGCCGAGATCGACCTCGCGCTCGACCCGGCGAAGATCGGCCTGCTGCCCGGGAACGTCTCCGCGCGGCTCCTGCCGAAGACCGTGTTCGGCGAGCGGTACGTCAACCTCGTGCTGCCGGACCGTCCACAGGGGAGGCTCGCCGCGGGAGACGTCATCGGGCAGGACAAGTCCGCCAACGCGATCGAGCTGGAACGCGTGCTCGGCGACCTGCTGCCGCTGCTGCGCGCGGTCCAGCCGCAGAAACTGAACAGCTCGCTCGGCGCGATCTCGCAAGCCCTCGACAACCGTGGTCAGCCGATCGGCGACAGCATCGTCAAGCTGCAGGACCTCCTCGGCCAGGTGAACCCGCTGATGCCGCAGTTCAAGGCGGACATCACCGGGCTGGCCAACGCCGCCGACGTCTACACGACCGCGGCGCCGGACATCCTGCAGGCGCTGACCGACCTGTCGACGACCGCGAAAACCATTGTGGACACCCGCGCGGACCTCGACAGCCTGTACTCGAGCGTCACGAGCGCGACCGGGCACCTCAACGACTTCCTGCGCAAGAACAAGGACAACATCATCGGCGTCTCGGCGGCGAGCCGGCCGTCGCTGGAACTGCTGTCGCGGTACTCGCCCGAGTTCCCGTGCCTGTTCGACGCCGTCAACCGGCTCAAGCCGCTGATGGAGAAGGCCCTCGGCAAGGGGACGAACGAGCCGGGCCTGCACGTGACGCTCACCGTGCAGGACCCGCGCGAGAAGTACGTGCCCGGCCGCGACAACCCGCGTTACGACGCGACCGGCGGCCCGAAGTGCTACGGCGGCGGGTCCGCGTCTTCGGGCGCTACGGACGGCGACCTCGGCCCGGCCAACTCGCCGGGGGAACGGCAGCTCGTCGCCGAGATCCTGAAACCCGCGCTGGGGGACATGCCGGACTGGAGCAGTGTCCTCATCGGACCGGCGCTGCGCGGAACGGAGGTGAGCGTCCGATGAGGAGCGTGGTGGCTCCCGCGGTCAAGGGGCTGGTCTTCTTCCTGGTGACCGCCGTCGCGACCGGGATCCTCGCGATCACGATCGCCAACTCCAGCGTCGGCGCGACGATCGGGTACACGGCCCGGTTCACCGACGCGACCTCGGTCAACCCCGGCGACGAAGTCCGGATGGCCGGTGTCCGGATCGGCCAGGTCGACGACGTGAAGGTGGTCGACCACCGGCTCGCCGACGTCGGCTTCTCCGTCGACCGCGCGCACCGGCTGACGGCGTCGGCCGCGATCACCATCCGCTACCGCAACCTCGTCGGCCAGCGGTACCTCTCGGTCGACCCGGGCGCCACGGACACCTCGCCGACCCTCGCCGAAGGTGCGCAGATCCCGTTGGAGCGGACCAAACCGGCGCTCGACCTGACCGCGTTGTTCAACGGCTTCAAGCCGCTCTTCCAGGCGCTGTCACCGAACGACGTCAACCAGCTGTCGTTCGAGATCATCCAGGTGCTGCAGGGCGAAGGCAGCACGATCGAAAGCCTGCTCCAGCACACCGCCTCGCTGACGTCCACTTTGGCCGGCAAGGACGCCGTGATCGGCCAGGTCATCGGCAACCTCAACACCGTCCTCGACACCGTGAACGCCCAGGGCGACCAGTTCGACGCGCTCGTCGACACGACCGCGCAGCTCGTCACCGGCCTCGCCGCGGACGCCAAGCCGATCGGGCAGGCCATCGGCGGGCTCGGGGAGCTGACCACCGCCACCGCCGAGCTGCTGCAGCAAGGACGTCAGCCGCTCAAGGACAGCATCACCGCGCTCGGCGACCTGTCGAAGAACCTGGCCGACAACACCCCGGTGTTCCAGCAGTTCATCGACAACCTGCCGAAGAAGCTCGACCGGATCGGCACGCTCTTCTCCTACGGCTCGTGGGCGAACTTCTACCTGTGCGCGGTCGACTCCGACGCGAAGCCGGCGCCCGGCGGTCCGCCGCCCGGCATCCCCGTGACCGCTGCGAGGTGCCGGTGAAACCCCCTCGGATCAAGCCGTTCCGCAGCCGGAACCCGATCGTCGTGGGCGCGGTGACCGCGCTGGTCATGGCCCTGATCGGCGGTGCGACGTTCTTCTCGGACGACCTGCCGATCGTCGGCGGCGGCACGACCTACAAGGCCGAGTTCCACGAGGCCGCCGGGCTGAAGCCGAACGACGAGGTCCGCGTCGCCGGCGTGAAGGTCGGCGAGGTCACCGACGTGCGGCTGGCCGGCGACCACGTCGAGGTGCTGTTCCGGGTCAAGGACACCTGGATCGGCAACCGGACGACCGCGGCCATCAAGATCAAGACGCTGCTGGGCCAGAAGAACCTCGTCCTCGACCCGGTCGGCAACGGCGAGCTGAACCCCGGCCAGCCGATCCCGGCCGAGCGCACCAGCTCGCCCTACGACGTCACCGAGGTGTTCAACGACCTCGCGAGCACCGTCGGCGCGATCGACACGAACCAGCTCGCACAGGCGTTCCGGGTGCTGTCGGACACGCTCGGGGCTTCGGCGCCGCAGGACGTCCGGACGGCGTTCGACGGCATCGCCGCCCTGTCGCAAACGCTTGCGTCCCGGGACGACGAGCTGGTGAAGCTGTTCCAGAACACCAATCAGGTGTCGAAGACGCTCGGCGAACGCTCCGACCAGATCCAGGCGCTGATCCGCGACGGCAACACGCTGCTCACCGAGCTCAACGCCCGCAAGGACGCCATCGCACAGCTGTTCACCGGCATCAAGAACCTGTCGATCCAGCTGCGCGGGCTCGTCGCCGACAACCAGAAGACGCTCGGCCCGGCACTCGACCAGCTCGACCGCGTGGCGACCGTGCTGCAGCAGAACCAGGGCAAGCTCGAGGACAGCCTGCGCCTGGCCGGCCCGTTCTACCGGCTGCTCGGCAACGCCGTCGGCAACGGCCGGTGGATCGACACCTACATCTGCGGGCTCATCCCCACCGGCACCACGCCGGGCAGCTGCCTGCCACCCAAGAACGGGGGACGCTGATGGCCCACCAGCTCATCGACCTGGGAGCCCAGGCGCGCCGGCGCGCGAGAATGCGGGCTCTCACCCTCGGCGTGCTCCTCGCACTGGTGGTCTCGGCGGCCTGGCCGATTGCCACCGCGCCGGCCGAACGCACCTTGACCGCTTACTTCGCGGCCGCCGTCGGCATCTACCCGAACTCGGACGTCCGCGTCCTCGGCGTCGCCATCGGCTCGGTGTCCAAAGTGGAACCGAACGGCACCGACGTCAAGGTGACGATGACCCTGAAGCCCGACGTCCAGCTGCCGGCCGAAGCCGGCGCCGTCGTCATCACGCCCAGCCTGGTCGCCGACCGGTACGTGCAGATCACGCCCGTCTACCACGGCGGCCCGCAGCTGGCCGACGGCGCGTCGATCCCGCGAGAGCGCACCGCGACCCCGGTCGAGGTCGACGACCTCCTGCACAGCCTGAACCAGCTGATGACCGCACTGGGTCCGCAGGGCGCCAACCGGGACGGCGCGGTCAGCGAGGTGCTGACCAAGTCGGCCGAGTACCTGAACGGCAACGGGCAGACCATCGGCACGGCGATCAAGAACCTCGGCGAGTTCGCCCGCGCCGCGAGCGACTCCAAGGACGACCTCTTCGGCTCCGTCGACAACATCAGCAAGTTCACCGCGATGCTCGCCGCGAACGACGGGCAGGTCAAGCAGGCCATCTCGCAGATCGCTTCGCTCAGCAAGGTCCTGGCCGACCAGCGCGACCAGTTCTCCGGCGCGCTGACCGAGCTGACCCAGGCCCTGACCGTCGTGCAGGGGTTCATCAAGGACAACCGCGGCAAGGTCCAGTCCGATGTGGACAAGCTCGCCGACGTCACGAAGGTGCTCGTGAACCAGAAGGACTCCCTCGCCGAAGCGCTCAGCGCGGCCCCGAACGCGCTCACGAACCTGCTGGGCGCCTACGACCAGGCCAACGGCACCATCGACGGCCGCGGCAACCTCCTCGAGTTCGCGGAGCCGAAATGAAGTCCCTGGTCAAGCTGGCCGCGGTGGTGACGCTGGCGCTGGTCACCACCGGCTGCGGGCGCGGGGTAAGCGTCTACGACATCCCGCTGCCCGGCGGCGCCGCGCTCGGCGACCACCCGATCCACGTCACCGCGAGCTTCACCAACGTCCTCGACCTCGTGCCGCAGTCCGGGGTCAAGGTCAACGACGTCCCGGTCGGGCAGGTCGTCAAGGTCGAACTGGCGCCGGACGGGCACAGCGCCGTCGTGGACCTGCTGCTCAACGGCGACGTCGACCTGCCGGGCAACGCCGTCGCGCGGCTGCGGCAGGCCAGCATCCTCGGCGAGAAGTTCGTCGAGCTGGCCCCGCCGGACGACGCGACGCCGTCCGGCCGGCTCCTCGACGGCGCGGCCATCCCGCTGGACCGGTCGACCCTGACGCCGGAGATCGAGGAGGTCTTCGGCGCGTTGTCGCTGCTGCTCAACGGCGGTGGCGTCGCTCAGGTCCAGAACATCAGCCACCAGCTCAACGAGGCCCTCGGCGGTCGCGAAACCGCCGCGCGCAGCCTGCTGTCCAGTTTGGACGCCTTCGTGAAGGGCCTCGACGAGCACCGCACCGAGATCACCCGCGCGATCGAGAGCGTCAACAAGCTCGCGCAGACGTTGAACGCGCACACCGACCAGATCACCACGACACTCAACGGCCTGACTCCGGGCATCGGCGTCCTCAACCAGCAGCGGGAAGCGCTGGTCGGCATGCTCAAATCCCTCGACGGCCTCACTTCGGTCGCCGTCGACACGGTGAACCGCAGCAAGGACGACCTCGTCGCCGACTTGAAGGCCCTGGAACCGTTGTTGCGGCGGTTGGCCGACTCCGGCGACAAGCTGCCCAAGGCGATGGAGATGATCTTCACCTTCCCGTTCCCGGACGCCGCCCTCGACACGATCCGCGGCGACTACCTCAACGGGTTCCTGAAGGTGGGCCACTGATGCTGACCCGGTTCGTGCGCGTCCAGGTGACGATCTTCGTCGTCGTCGCGGTCCTCGGCGTCGCCTACGTCGGGGCCACCTACGCCGGGCTCGACAAGGTGTTCTTCGACCGCGGGTACACCGTGAAAGCCCAGTTCCCGACCGGTGGCGGCATCTTCACCAACGCCGAGGTCACCTATCGGGGCGTGCCGATCGGCCGCGTCGGCGAGCTGCGGCTGACCCCGGCCGGGATGGAAGCCGACCTCGAGATCGACTCCGGGACCGCGCCCGTCCCGGCCGACACCGAAGCCGTCGTCGCCGACCGCTCGGCCGTCGGCGAGCAGTACGTCGACCTGCGGCCGCGCACCGACGGCGGGCCGAAGCTGCACGACGGGTCCGTGATCACCCAAGCGGACACGAAGATCCCGCTGCCGGTCGACGTCGTCTTGTCGACAGTGGACTCGTTCGCCAACTCGGTGCCGAAGCCCGCGTTGCGCACGGTCGTCGACGAGCTGTACAACGCGACGACCGACGCCGGCCCGGCGCTGGACCAGCTCGTCGGCCGCGGCATCGAGTTCGTGCAGGCCGCGAGCGCTCAGGTTGCGCCGCTGACCAGGTTCGTCACCGACGCGCACACGGTGCTCGACACGCAGGTGCAGCAGGCCGACGCGATCCGCGAGTTCGGCGTGAACGCGAAGCTGCTCGCGTCGACGCTGAAGCAGTCCGACGGCGACCTGCGCACGCTCATCCCGGCCGTGCCCGCCGCGGCGAACGAGGTCGGCGCGCTCATCCGCGACTCCGGACCCCAGCTGGGCGTACTGCTGGCCAACCTGCTGACCACGGCGGACATCCTCGAAGCCCGCCAGGACGGGCTGCGGCAGCTGCTGATCACCGCGCCGCAGGCGGTCGCCGCGGGCAGCGCCGTGATCCGGCCGGACGGTGCGCACTTCGGGCTGTCGCTGACGTTCTTCGACCCGCCGCCGTGCACCACCGGGTACCCGACGCCGTACCGCAACGGCCTCGACACGTCGACCCGCCCGCTGAACACGGCCGCGCGGTGCGCGCTGCCGAAGGGGAATCCGACGAACGTGCGGGGTTCGCAGAACGCACCGGGAGGACGGCCGTGAGGATTGTCGTGTGGGTGCTGGCGGTCCTGGCGACCGCCGCGTCCGGGTGGTCGGGGTACGCCTGGTGGCAGGCGGCGCACGACGACGGCGTCGCACGCGCGGTCGTCCGCGAGGACGCGCTCGCGGCGGGCCGGGCGGCCGTCGCCGGACTGACCACTTTGGACTACCGGCAGGCGGCGCCCGGCTACCAGCACTGGCTGGACCTTTCGGGTGGCGCGCTGCACGACGAGCTGGCCGCCGATCGGCAAGGCAGTCTCGACCGGATCGCGCAGGCGAAGACCGTCACCACCGGAAAGGTGACCGACGCGGCGGTGACCGAAGTGGACACCGGCGCGGGGACGGCGAAGCTGATCGCGTCGGTCGAGCTGGTGGTGGCGCCCGAAGGCGGCGACGCCGTGACGAAACGCAACCGGTTCCAGGCCGACCTGACGCGCGGGCCCGACGGCTGGCGGGTCACCGGGCTGGGCCAGGTCCCGACGGGGGAGACGCCATGACCGTGCCGACGAAGAAGCGAACGGTGAAGGTCGCCGGGCGGCACCACGAACCCGCGCCGGAGCCCGAAACGCCGGTTGTGGAACCGCGCCGCCGAGTGCCGTGGGTGGTCGTCGCGCTCGCCGTCGTGATGGCCGGGCTGGCGGTGTGGTTCACGCTCGAAGCGCGGAGCACGAACGCCGTCGTCGCGCACAACACCGCGCTTTCCGACGTCGCGGGCACGGCGGAAGCCGGCAAGCAGATCAGCGCCGCGCTCGGCACGCTGTTCTCCTACCGCTACGACGACCCGGCCAAGAACGAGCAGGCGGCGAAGGACCTCCTCGCCGGTCCCGCGCTCGCGCAGTACGACCAGCTCTTCGGCCAGGTCCGCAAGCTGGCCGCGGACCAGAAGCTCGTGGTGACGTCGACCGCCGTCGCGTCCGGCGTGAAGCTGCTCGACGGCGACCGCGCGGCGCTGCTGGTGTTCCTCGACCAGACCGGCACCCGCGGCGACGGGCAGCGGAGCACCGGGGCGGCCCAGCTGAGCGTCACGGCCGAGCGCGTGGCCGGGAAGTGGCGCGTCACCGGGATGTCCGCCGCGTGATTGTCACGTTGACAACAGGCGTTGCCCGCGTCGCAGTGAACGGAATGACAAAGTATTTCCGCGCATTCCCGGTTCGTTGACACGGATTCAACGCGGGAAATACGGTGAATCACCGATCCGCCGCGAGAAATGCGCGAGGAATCCATGCTCACGAGTTCTGAACGGGTCTTCGGTGGCCGCGTCGCCGAAGCCGGGGCCACGACGCTTTCCACCCTGCTGGCCGGCCGGGCCGCGGTGGCGGGCGACGAGCCGGCGCTGACGTGGCTCGGGACCACGTGGACGTGGGCGGCGCTGAACCGCCGCGTGACCGCCGTCGCGGCGGCGTTGCGCCAGGTCACCGAACCGCGGCAGCGGGCCGCGATCCTCGTCGCGCGGCCCGTGGACCACGTCGTCGCGTTCCTCGGCGCGATCCGGGCCGGTCTCGTCGCGATCCCCCTGGCCGCCGGGAACCGGGCGGCCTTCGCCGACGCCGAACCTTCGATCGTGCTGGCGACGGCGGACACCGTGGCCGCCACCCGGCGATTCCTTTCCGGTTTGGACACCTGCGGGCACCGCGTGCTGGCCGTCGATATCGTCGAAGAAGCGGGCGAATTCACCGAAGATCCGGTGGCCGCGGAAGACGTCGCGTATCTGCAGTACCCGGCCGGTGTGCTGGTCACGCACGCGAACATCCTGGCCAACGCGCGGCAGGTGGCCGGCGTGCTCCCGGGCCGGACGATCGCGAGCTGGCTGCCGCCGTGTGATCCGCTCGGGTTGCTGCTCGCGGTCGCGCTGCCGGTCACCACCGGACGGCCCGTGGTGCTCTTCGACCGGCGGGAGCCGCTTTCCTCCTTGCCGCTCGACGCCGGCACGTTGGCGAGTGCCGCCGATCCGGACCTGGCGCGGTTCCGGGAGGCGTTCGCCGCGGGCGCGGTGCGGGTGTGCCACGTCCTGGCCGAAGCGACGGCAGTGGTCAGCGTCGAGGGAACGCCCGCGGGGCAGCGGATCGCGATCGTCGACTCCGGCGGCCGGCGGCGACCCCGGGGGGAGGTCGGCGAGATCTGGGTGAGCGGCCCGAACGTCGGCCGCGGCTATTGGAACCGGCCGGAGGAGTCCGCGCGCGTCTTCTGCGCCCTGCTCGCCGAGGACGACGAGCCGCGGTGGTGGTTGCGGACCGGGGACCTTGGGTTCCTGGCCGAGTCGGGCGCGCTTTCGGTGCTCGGCCGGGTCGTCGGCGGGCACGACCCCCGGGACCTCGAAGGAACGGTGCGGGGGGCGCATGCGGCGGTGCGCGCGGCGGCCGCGTTCGGTGGGGAGCGGGTGGTGGTCGTCGTCGAACTGCGGCCGGGGGAGGTGCCGCCGCGCGGGGAGGTCGAGCGGGCCGTGCGGGCCGCGTTGTCGGCCGGGCACGGGCTGACGCCGCGAAGGGTCGTCGTGCTGCCCTCGGGCGCGGCGCTCGGTGGCCTGCGGTGAACGACCCCGACGAGCTGCGGCGGTGGCTCACCGAGCGGATCGCCGCGCTGGCCGGCCTCACGCCGGAGCTGGTCGACGCGGGGGTACCGCTGGCCGAGCTGGGACTGTCGTCGCGGGACGCGGCGACGATCGCGGCCGAGCTGGGGGAGCTGCTCGGCCGCGAACCGGACTTGGGGCTGCTGGGGAGGTACCCGTCGATCACGGCGTTGGTGGCGGCGCTCGACGTCCGGCCGCGGCCCCGGGCGGGCGAACCGGTGGCGGTGCTCGGCATCGGGTGCCGGCTGCCGGGGATCGAGTCGCCCGAGGGGTACTGGCGGGCGTTGAATTCGGGTGCGGTCGTGCCCGGCGCTTCGCACGCGGAGTTCGACCCGGCGTTCTTCGGCATCGACGTGGCCGAGGCGGCGGAGCTGGACCCGCGGGAGCGCCTGTTGCTGGAGACGACGTGGGCGGCGTTCGAGCACGCGGGCCTGGCACCGGGCACACTGCGCGGCAGCCGGACGGGGGTGTTCGCGGGGGTTTCGGCCGGGGCGTCGGCGATCGCGAGCGGGGTGTCGGACTGGTTCGACTTGCGCGGTCCGAGTGTTTCGGTGGACGCGGAGGGATCGGCCTCGTTGACGGCGGTCCATCAGGCGGTGCGCGCTTTGGCGGCGGGGGAAGCCGAGGTGATGGTCGCCGCCGGGGTGGCGGGGCTGGTGGCCGGGGTGGTAGTGCTGAAGCGCTTGGCCGATGCCCGCCGTGACGGTGACCGGGTGCTGGCGGTGATCCGCGGCAGCGCGGTCGGTGCGGCCGGTCGGGCGGGTGGCTTGCCGGCGCAGGTCCTGGCTGACGCGCATGCGGTGGCGGGTTCGGATCCGGCCACTGTGGACTATGTCGAGACGCAGGGGTCGCTGGTGGAGGGCCAGGCGCTGGAGGTGGTGCTCGGCCGCAACCGGGACGGTCGCCGGCCGCTGTTGTTCGGTTCGCCGGGATTCGGTGATTTCGATGAGGTGGCGGGGATTCTCGGGTTGATCAAGGTGGTGCTCGCGTTGTGGCACAACCGGATCCCGCCCTCGTCGGGCCTCGCCGGGCCGAGCCCGGCTCGGCTGTCGGGGGCGGGCGAGCCGGCGGACCGGTCTGCGCGCCCGGACCTCGCTCGGCTTTCCGGTGCGGCTGAGCCGGCGGGTCGGCCCGCGCCGCCGGACCCGCAGTCCGGGCGGCAGTCGCCGGCGCGGCGGTCCGGCACGCCTCGGTTGTCCCTGGTGGACAGCCCCACTGACTGGCCGCGCTATGGCGGGACCGCTCGCGCCGGGGTCTCGGCCTTCGGGCGGGCCGGTGCGCACGTCGTTCTCGAAGAATGGCCGAAACCCCTCATCCCCGCCGCGCCGGGCTCACGCTGGAGTGGGCGGCCGCAGATCTTCGCCTTGTCCGCCCACTCGGAATCTGCCCTTCGCCGCCGGGCCGGTGACCTCGCCGACTGGCTTGCCGGGCCGGGCCGGTCCACCGCGCCCGGTGATCTTGCTGCCGCACTCGGCCGGCGGCGGGAGCACCTGCCTCTGCGGGCCGCCGTTGTCACCTCGTCCCGGGCCGCCCTCCTCGACGGCCTGCGGGCCCTCGCCGAGGGGCGGACTACCGCCGATCTGGTACGGGGCACCGCCGGGCGCGAACTCCCGCGGCCGGTCTTCGTCTTCTCCGGTGCCGGGTCGCAGTGGCCCGCGATGGGGCGGCGCATGCTCGGGGCCGAGCCTGAATTCCGGGCCGCCGTTGCCGCTCTCGAGCCGGTCTTCCTCGCCAAAGCCGGGTTTTCGCTGCGAGGTGCGCTGCGCCGGCCGCTCGGCGACCCCGCCGTCGTGGCGCCGCTCGTGTTCGGCACTCAGGTCGCCCTCGCGAACTGGTGGCGGGCCCACGGTGTCGAGCCCGCCGCCGTGCTCGGGCACTCGACCGGTGAGGTCGCCGCGGCTGTTGTCGCCGGGGCGCTCGATGTCGGGGACGGTCTCGACGTCGTCGTCACCGCCGCGAATCTCCTCGCGGAACTTCCGCCGAGCGCGATGGCCGTCGTCGAGCTGCCGGGCGATGAGGTGCACGAGCCGGGCCTCACCGTTGTCGAGTACACCTCGCCGACGCAGTGCACCGTCGCCGGCCGCGAGGAGCACATCGCCGCCCTCGTGTCCCGGGTGGACGGTCTCGGCCGGCTCGCGCGACGGCTCGACGGCACCGGGCACACGGCCGCCGTCGAGCCGGTTCTCGGCCGGTTCCGCGCCGCGCTCGGGCACCTGCGGCCCCGGCCGCCGGTGACCACTTGCTATTCCAGCGCGGTGGAAAGCCCGGTGTTCGATGTGGACCACTGGGTCGCTACCCTCCGGCGGCCGGTCCGGTTCACCCAGGCGGTCGCCGCCGCCGTCGCCGACGGGCACCGCTGGTTCGCCGAGATCTCGCCGCACCCCATCGCCTTGCCCGCTGTCGAGCAGACCGCCGCCGGTGTGCGGACGCTGGCCAGCCTGAGCCGCCGCGACGGTGAAGAAAACGCTTTCGCGCGCTCGCTCGCCGAACTCCACACCGCCGGCCACCCGGCGGTGCTCGATCGCCGCTACCCGGAGGCACCCGTGCTCGACCTGCCCCCGCCGCCGTGGGACCACCGCACGTTCCGCCTGCCACGGCGGCCTGCGGACCACCCGCTGCTCGGCACCCGTGTCGAGGTTCCGGGCGAGGACCGGCACCTCTGGCAGGCGACGATCGCCCCGGACGCCCCCGCCTGGCTGGGCGAACACCGCACGCACGACGTCCCGGTGTTCCCGGCGACCGGATTCCTCGAGCTGTTCCTGGCTGGCGCGCGGGAGCTGTTCGGCACCCGCCGCGTCCGCGTCGACGGCCTCGAGGTGCACCGGGTGCTCGCGGTGACCGGGGAGACGTTGCTCAGCACGGAAATCCGCGTCGACGGCACCGCCGTGGTGCGGGCGAAAGCGGGCGCGGGCTGGGTGCGGCACGCGACCGCGTGGGTTGCGGCCGACACCGATCCGGCGCCGACCCCGCTGTCCGAAGTGGACAGGACGGTGAACCCCTCGCCGCCGGGGTACGCCTTGCACCCGGTTCTCGCCGGCGCCTGCCTGGGGCCCGGCGAGCCCGCCGGGTTCGGCCGGGTCCGGCTGCTCGGCGACCCGGGCCGAGGCGTCCGGTGCCGCAAAGACGGAACCGGAGCGGTCCAGCTCGTCACCGAAGACGGCGAGGTCGTCGCCGACTTCGCCGACGTCCGCTTCCGGGCACCCGGCGACGTGCCGCTCGCCGCCCGCGCCTTCGGGACGACGTGGCCGGAAGCGCCGCTGACCGGGCCGGGCGAACCGGGTTCGTGGCTGCTGCTGACGGACGAGCACCCGGCCGCCCTGGGCCGGGCCGTCGGCCTCGCTCTCGCGCTGGCCGCGGCCGGCGACGAGGCGCTTTCCCTGCCGCAGGACGACCTCGACGAGCTGCCGGGCTTCCTCACCGAACGGCCGGTGCGCGGCGTCGTCTTCCTCGCCGGCGCGCCGCACGCCTACCACGACCCCGAGGACGCCCGGGACCTGCTGCACACCGTCCGCTCGGTGGTCGCGCGCCTCGGCCCGGACGTCCGGTTCCACCTCGTCACGCAGTCCAGCGGCGAGCCGGGGCTCGTGTTCCTGCGGGGGCTCGTGCGCGTGCTCGCCTTCGACCGGCCGGAACTACGGGCGACGCTCGTCGACTGCGACGCCCGGTCCGATGTGGACTGTCTCGCACGCGAGCTGCGTTCGGACGCCCCCGACGACGAAGTACGCTGGCGCCACGACGTCCGGTACGCGGCGCGGCTGACCCGCGTCCCGCTCGTCGACGGTGGGGCGATCGGACCGGGCGCCTACGTGGTCACCGGCGGGTTCGGCGCGCTGGGCTCGGCCACCGCGCGCTGGCTGGCGAGCGGTGGGGCGACCCGCATAGTCCTCTGTGGACTCGACGAGATCGAACTCCCCGGGGTGGACGTCGTGGTCGTCGACGGCGACATCGCGGCGCCCGGCGTCGCGGAACGGCTCGTCGCGGCGGCCACCGAGGACGGTTTGCCACTGCGGGGAATCGTGCACGCGGCGAGCGCGCCCGGCGACGACGTCGCGGCCGTGTGGCGCCCGAAGGTGCTCGGGGCGCGGCGACTGCACGAAGCGACCGCCGACGCGCCACCGGACTGGTGGCTGACGTACGCCTCGACCGCGGCGCTGTTCGGCGAGCCCGGCCGCACGGCCCACGCGACGGCGGACGCGTGGCTGGACGCGTTCGCGACCTGGCGCCGCTCGCGCGGCCTGCCCACGACGACGGTGCACTGGGGCGCGCTGCCGGAAGCCGTCGAAGCCCTGCCGGCCGTGCTGGCGGCCGACCGGCCGTCGGTCGGGATCGCGCGACCGGACGCGAGCCGCGACTTCGTCCGGCGGCCGTACTTCCCCGCCGGCGCTCCCGCGGCCGCCACGCCGCGCGACCGGCTCACGGCCGTCGTCGCGGAAATTCTCGGCCGCGAGGTAACGCCGGACGTGCCGCTGGTCGAGCTGGGCCTGGACTCCCTGACGGCGATGCGCGCGCGGGCCGCGGTCGAGCGGGAGTTCGGCGTCGCGCTGCCGGTACCGCTGCTGCTGGGCGGGGCGCGCCTCGACGACCTCGCCGGCTACGTGACGGGCACGCCGGTCCCCGTACGGGCCCGGCGCTCGGGCACACCGCTGGTGCTGTTCGGCGACCCCGAGGTGTACCGGCCGCTCCTCGACTACCTCGAGGACGTGCCGTGCCACGTCCTCGACGTGTCCGATGTGGACGCCGGCGTCGAGAAGCTGCGGGAGGTGCGGCCGGCCGGGCCGTACCGGCTGGGCGGCTGGGCGAGCGGCGGCGTGCTGGCCTTCGAAACCGCACGACGGCTGACCGCACTGGGCGATCAGGTCGACGTCGTGGTGCTGTTCGAGGCCGAAGCCCCACAACCGGCCGAGCCGTACGCGGGCCGGGTCGTGCTCTACCTGACGGCGGCCGCGGCCGCGGCCGGTTGGGCGGCCTGCTGCCCGGACCTGCACGTGGAGGTGGTGCCGGGAGACCACCGGTCGATGCTGGAGCCGCCGCACGTCAGCCACCTCGCCGCCGAACTGGCCGGCCGCACCAGCCCGGGCATCACGCCGGTCTAGGTCAGCGTCGCGCGCAAAGCGAGGATCATCTCGAAGCGGTCGTCCGGGTCCCGCAGGTGGTCGGCGAACAACGCCTCCAGCTCCTGGGCGCGGGCGCGGACCGTCTGCGGGTGGATCGCCAGCCGGTCCGCCACCTCGCGGACGTTGCCGCACGTCTCCAGCCACGCCAGCAACGTCCCCGCCAGCCGGTTGTACTGCTTCGGGTTCAACGCCGTCAGCGGCGCCAGCCGGCGCCGGGACACCTCCGTCGCCAGGAACGGTTCCTTGCGCAGCCACAGCGTCGCCAGGTGGTCTTCGCACCAGGTCAGCGGCTCGTCCGGCAGGACGTCGGGGATCAGCCGCAACGCCTCCTGCGCCGTCGCCAGCGAGCGGCCCGCCTGCCGCGGCGGCACCGGCGGGCCGACGGCGGCCCGGTGCCCCGACAGCGCGGCCGTCAACGCGGCACGGTCCGACGGCGCCGGCAGGAGAAGCCGCGGTGTCCCGTCTTCGAAGTCCTCCAGCGCGCCCAATCCGGCGACGTCCGCGGGTCCGTCCAGCGCCACCGCGACCAGCCGGTGCGGCAACGGCCAGTCCGCCGCCGTCGCCGCTTCCTGGACCGTCCGCGACGGTGACGGCGGGTCCGCGAGCAGCAGGTCCAGCAGGCGGCGACGCCGTCGTTCGAGCGCGCCGGCGGCCCGGGCCTGCGCCGCCGCGTGCCCTTCGATCGACAGCGCCGACAGCTCGTCGATGTAGGCGAAGATCGCTTCGGCGAGCAGGCACAGCGTCGCCGACGGGACGCCCGCCCGCGTCCCCACCTCGGCCATCCGCCGCCACGTGACGCGCGCCCCGACCCGGTAGGCCGCCTGCAGGACGTCGAGGTTGCGGCCCTGCGCGAGCTCGTGCACCCCGAGCCCGACGAACACCTTCCGCCGCGAGTCCGGGATCGGCCCGGACGCGGCGATCCGGTCGATGAACTGCAGGATCGCCGCCTGCACGCCCGCCCGCAGCGCCTTGCCGAAGGCGCCGTCGAGCGGCCGGGCGTAGTCCGGGATGGTCCGCTGGATCTCGCGCAGCACCTCGTCGGCGACGTCGAGCAGGCGCGGCCGGAACACCGCGGCCAGCTCGCGGGGGAGCATGGCCCACAGCTGTCCCGGCCGGCCGTCGCCGCCGAGCATCGGCCCGTACGTCGTTTCGCCGGACGGTCCCGTCATGGCCCACCTCGTCGTTGAAGGGGAGTCAGGAGCCGAGCAGGGCCTCCGCCCGCAGCGCGATCTCCATGTCGAGCCGGTCGTCGGCGTTGTTCAGCCGGTCGCCGAACAGGTCGATGAGCTGGTGCATGCGGTAGCGCACGGTCTGCGGGTGCACCTTGAGCTTCTTCGCGATCTCGGGCGCGCTGCCGCGGGACTGCAGCCAGATCAGCAGCGTCTCGCCGAGGCGCGCCCGCTGCTTCGGGGTGAGGTCGTTGAACGGCTCCAGGCTGCGCGAACACAGCTCGCGGACCAGGAACTCGTCGGCGAGCAGCCACAGCGTGGACAGGTGGTCGGTGCAGCGGGTGACCGGCGCGTCCGGCAGCACGCCGCGCTGGACGAGCTTGAGCGTCCGGCGCGCCCACAGCAGCGACCGCGGCGCGTCGGTGAGCCGCACGGTCGGGCCGATCACCGCGCGCCAGCCCTGCAGTCGCTCGCCGAGGTTCTTCAGGTGCTTTTCCGCGTCCCCGGTGACCAGGCACGGCTCGCCGCCCTCGAGGTCGACGAGGACGTCGGAGTGCAGGTCCGGCGCGGCGAGGCTGTGCTGGTCGGCGCGCGGTTCGAGGGCGACGACCGTGACTTCCGCCGGCAGCGCCCACTGCGCGGTCGTGGCCTGCGCGCTGATGGTCTGCGGCGCCGACGGCGGGTCGGCGAGCAGGAGTTCGAGCAGCCGTCTCCGGCGCCTCGCCCGGGTGCCGGCCGCGCGGGTCTGCGCCGCCGTGTAGCCCTCGATCGAGAGCGCGGAGATCTCGTCGACGTAGGCGAAGATCGCCTCGGCCGAAGTGCAGAGCGTGTCCGCGGCGACGCCGGCGGCCTGCCCGAACTCCGAAATGTGGCGCCACGCGACGCGTCCGCCGACCCGGTAGGCCGTTTGGAGGCAGTCGAGGCTGCGGCCCTCGTTGAACTCGATCTTGCCGAGGTTGCGGAACACGGTCGTCCACGTTTCGAGTGGCACGGCACCGGGGGTGCCGACACTGTCGAGGCACTGGATGATCGCCTGCCGGACACCCTGCGTGATGATGTGCCCGAACGCGCCTTCGAGGGGCTGGCGGTACTCGGGCACCGCCCGCTGGACCTCCTGCAGGATGGCGCGGGCCAGCGGGTCGACCCGCGGCTTGAAGCGGATCGCCAGCTCACGGGGCAGCGAAGCCCACAGCCCGATGGCGCCGGAAGCGCGCACGGGCCGGGGTTCCGCCGGGGCCCGGGGAGCGGGCGGGTAGGCGGTCCGGGGCCGGTCGGCCGACACGGACTGGTGCCGGTAAGCCGGTCCGGAAGGGCGTTCTCCGGGGTTCGGCCGTCCCGCGCGCAGGGCGGGGGCGGCGAACCCGGTGTCCACGTCGGTCATGTGTTTTATCCTTGCTGGCAACAAAACCGGCCTCTTCGTCGTCGAAGCCGGTCCGGATTTTGTGGCTCAGGCAACATAATTTCGCGCGAACCGCAGTGTCAACGGGTTCTCCGCTGACTTTGCGGTAACCCGTCCGGACTACACCCGAACGGGTGGAACGGCGCGATGTGAGGTGACACTTCCGCTTCGGGCGGATGGTGCGCGGGTGACAACTTTTCCGCGGGGTGTTTCCGCGGGCTCACCACCCGGCCGTCAGGCGTGCGACGACGTCGTCGAGCGTGAGCCGCGCGGGTTCGGTCGTTGTCACGAACTCGTGCAGGAGCAGGCGGAACCCGTCCGGATCGGCCACGTGCGGAAAGTGTTTCATGTTTTCTCGTACGGTCAAGCGGCTGTTCGGCAGCAGCTCGGCGGCCCGGCGGCCGTGCGCGGCGGGGATGAGCGGGTCGCGCGCGCCCCAGACCAGCAGCACCGGCACGGCTTCGGCCAGGTAGAGCTTCTCCAGCGCCGTCGCACGCTGGCCGCGCAGGTCGATCAGGCTGCGCGCGATGGAGAAGAACGCCCGCCGCCGCGCCGGGTCGGCGAGCGAGCCGAAATGCCTTGCCAGCTCACGTGTTTCAGTTTTCAACGATCCGCCGAGCCGGCGCCCGAGCCGAGCGGCGGCGCGCGCGATCGCGAGCGTGCCCCGGTTGACCGCGCAGGCCACGACGGCCCGGGCGCCCGGCAACGCCGTCGCGCGCAGCACCGGGCTCACCTCCGGGCCGAGCCCGGCACTGGCGACCAGGACGAGCCGGTCGCACATTTCCGGGAACTGGTAGGCGAACTGCAGCGCGACGCCGCCGCCGAGCGAGTGGCCGACGACGGTCGCGTGCCGCACGCCGGACACCGCGAGCACATCCCGCACGGTGCTCGCCAGCGCGCCGAGACCGTAATCCGCGCGCGGCGCCTCGGATTCGCCGTGGCCGGGCAGGTCGAGTGCCAGCACGCGCTTGCCGAGTGCCCCGCATCGCGCCAGCACCGGTGTCCAGGTTTCGGCGCTGCCCGCGATCCCGTGCAGCAGCACGATCGCTTCGTCGCGCGCACCCGTCGTGGGCAAGTGCTCGTGCAGCCGGAGCCGGCGGCCGTGGAGGGTCAGCGTGTGCGTCTCGAGTGTCATCGGGAGCCCTTTCTCGCGGACCCGAAAATAGGGCATCCGACCACTCGCGCCGGATGTGTCGCACGCCACTTCCCGGGAATGCGGGTGCGGGTGACAAGAACGGCCGCCGAAAGGCGATCGGGGGTGCGGGTTTTCCCGGTTCACCCGGTAATGCGTATCGACATTCCGCCGGTATCCGCGTATTCCTCGAAGGCATGGTCGCAATGACGCACCGGACGCGCTGATGTCCTGCCGCGCGAGTTTCCACCCCTGTTCGCGAGAGCCTCGGCCCCCGCGGCCGGTGCGGCGCCCGTGGCGGCGCGTGCTGCCGGTGCCGGTGCGCGTGCTCGACCGCGCCCTCAGCGCTCCCGCTCACCGTCCGGCCGGTGCGCGCGCATGAGCCGCTGAGCCCGCAGCGCCAGCTGCATGCCGAGGCGGTCGTCGGCGTCCTTCAGCCGATCGCCGAACAGCTCCTCCAGCTGCCGCAGCCGGTTGCGCACGGTCTGCGGGTGGACGCCGAGGCGCTGCGCGATCTCCGGCGCCCCGCCGCGCGTCTCCAGCCAGGCCAGCAGGGTCTCGCCGAGCCGGTCGCGCTGCTTTTCGCTGAGGGAGGCGAACGGGTCGAGGCTCTGCCGCGCCAGCTCGGCGGCCAGGAAGTCCTCCGCGAGCAGCCAGAGCGTGGCCAGGTGGTCGCGGCACCAGATGATCGGGCCGGGCACGTCGGGCCCGGACAGCAGCAGCGCCCGGCGGGCGGTGCGCAGCGCGGCCGGGGCGTCGGCGAGCGGCACGGTGGGCGACACGGCGGCCCGCCAGCCGTCGAGCTTGGCTTCCAGCGGCGCGAGGTCGGCGTCCGGGTCGCGGGTCAGCAAGTACGGCTCGGGGCCGTCGAGGTCGGCCAGGACGCCGTCGCCGAGCAGGTCGGCGGGGAAGCCGGCGGCGTCGGGGCCGCGTTCGAGGGCGACCATCGCGGCGGTCTCGGGCAGCGGCCAGCCCGCGCCCCCGGCCAGCTCGGCGATGCTGCTCGCCGCGCCTTCCGGGGCTTGCACGATCAGCTCGAGCAGGCGCCGCCGCCGGACCGGGACGGCGCCTTCGGCGTCCGCCTGCGCCTGCTGGTAGCCCTCGATCGCGGTCGCGCAGAGCTCGTCGACGTAGGCGAAGATGGCCTCCGCGGCGACCGAGATGACGGCCGGGTCGACGCCGGCGGCCACGACGCCGGGGTGCATCGCCCGCCAGGCCACCCGGGCCCCGAGGGTGGCGCTGTCCTGCAGCGCGTCGAGCGTGCGACCTTCGGTGAACTCGATGCGGCCGCGGCCGCGGTAGAAGTCGATCCAGTGGTCGTGGGCCAGCTCCGGCTCGCCCATCGAGTCGACGCAGTGCTGGACGGCGTACTCGACGCTCTTGACCAGCACCTTCCCGAACACGCCCTTGAGCGGTTGGCTGTACGCCGGGACCGTGCGCTGGACCTCCTGGATCATCGCGGCCGCGGCGCGTCCTACATGCGGGCGCAGGCCCGCGCCCAGCGCGCGCGGCAGCGAGGCCAGCAGGCGGAAGCTGCGGTACTCGACCACCGATCCCCCTTCGAGTCGGTCCGGGCGGAGCAGAGCGTATCCGACGGTTGTGTCACTGAAAAATCAACGAGGTGTTCCCGGAAAGGGTGACGGGATGACGTCCTTTTGACACGGACGGGTGGGCGTCCTACGCTCCGTGTCAGATGGTGGGGGCTATTTCCGAGTGTCGATTAATCCGGTGGAGGACCGAATTCCCCATGCGCGGTTCTCCCGCTTCGGACGGCTCGGTGTGGGCGCGGCTGCCCCACGAGCTCGGCGACGCCGTGCGCCCGCGGATCCCGGAGATCGCGCGGGCCTGCGTCGACGGCATCGCCGCCGAGATTCCGGAATATTCCGGGAGTTTCGGCCGCGGCCCCACGCGCGTCGCGGCGATCGAGCAGGCGCGGCGCGGGATCGAGCGGGACATCGACCGCGTCGGCACGCCCGCGATGTGGCAGGCCGACCGGCTGGCGGAGTTCCGCGGGCACGGGCGTGAGGCGTTCCACAATGGCCTGAGCCGCGAGGCGGTGCAGGCGGCCGTGCGCGTGTCGAGCCGGGTGACGTGGCGCTGGATCGCCGACATCGCCCGGGAAGCGGGCCTGTCCGGCGACGTCCTGTACGGCGCGGCCGAGGGCATGTTCGCCGACGTGGAGACGTCGATGGCGGCGGTCGCCGAGGGCTACCGCGCGGCGGAAGCGGCGATGTCCGGCACGGGCGAGCGCCACCGCCGCCTGCTGCACGCGCTGCTCGGCGGCCGCACACCGGCCGAAGTGGACGGTCTGATCGCGGCGTCGGGGCTGCCGGTGCCGTCGTGCGTGGCGGCGGTGGCGTTCCGCGCGCTGCCGGGCGCACCGGAGTTCCCCGCGGGGTTGCTGCCGGAGCACGTCCCGGCGGACCCGTCGGGCGACCCGCCGGCGGCGCTGACCCCGGCCCCGGACACGGATCTGGCGGGACTGGCCGGATTGCCGGCGGGCTGGACGGCAGCGGTCGGCCCACTGGTCCCCCCGGCGGCGGCGCCTGAATCGTTCCGGGTGGCCCGCCGCGCGCTGGAGTTGTCGGCGCGCGGGTTGCTGGACGCGCCGGGGCCGGTGGTGTGGTGCCGCGACCACTTGACGACGTTGCTGCTGCTGGCGGACGAGTTCCTGGTGTCCCAGCTGGCGTCGACGACGTTGGCGCCGTTGACGGGCTTGCCGGAGCGGCGGCGGGAGCAGCTGGCGGAGACGTTGCTGGCGCTGGTCCAGACCCGCGGGAGCGCGCCCGAGCTGGGGCGGGTGCTGGAGCTGCACCCGCAGACGGTCCGGGCGCGGTTGAAGAAGCTGGGTGAGTTGTTCGGGGCGCGGTTGGATGATCCGGGGGAGCGGCTGCGGTTGGAGCTGGCGCTGCTGGCGGAACGGGCGCTGCCGGGCGGGGAGTGAGTTGGCGGGGTGGCTTTGGCGGGGCTTTGGTGTCGCGGTTGGTCGCTCGTGGTGCTGGCCTGGCGGGGTTGCCAGGTATGGAGTGAGGTGGCGGGGCTGCCGGGGTTGCGAATGGCTCATTCGCCGCGCTGGGCTGGTGGGGTGGGCGTTGCCGGGCGGGGAGTGAGCCGGCTGGGCAAGCCGCAGCCGGGGTTGCGAACGGCTCGTTCGCCGCGCTGGGCTGGTGGGGTGGGGGTTGCCGGGCGGGGAGTGAGTCGGCTGGGCAAGCCGCAGCCGGGGTTGCGAATGGCTCGTTCGGGACCTCTGGCGTCGCCAATGGGTCCTTCGCGGCACACGGCCGACGTGGGGCGGTGTTGCCCGGCGGGGAGTGAGCCCGCGGGAGGCTCGGCAAAGCCGGCGCCCGGCGGGATGGTTCGGTGGGCGCAGGTCGGCGGCCTCGCCGGCGGTTGTCTTGAATGAGTCATTCAGGGCGTGCGAGGTCCTGAATGACTCATTCAAGACGTCTGCCAAAGCGCTGCACCCGCCGCTCGGCCAGGACCCGAGCTGTCCACATTTGCCCGAAGCTGTGGACAAAGCCAAAGTGGCCTGGTCCCGACCGCCCGGATTGGCTCTACGGGAAGGTCCAATCCACCCCTAAGCTGCCCGACATGACCGGATTGCTCACCGAGCGCCTTCAGCAGGCCTCCGACAACGCCGTCGCCATGTGGACCACCTTGGCGACCGTCCGCGGTGACCGCGTCCGGGAACACCCCACCTTCACCGTCGTCGAGGGCCGCCGAGTCCGGATCATGGTGCGGACCGACACCCCCGACGAAGCCGAGATCACCGCACGAACCGACGAATACCGGCGAAACGGCCGGACCGTCGTCGTCGAGGATCCCTTCCGGACGGTCGGACTGACCGGGATCGGGATGGCAGTCCGTCTGCTGCCCGTCATGGCGCGAGAGCCCGGCCCTACCCCGGACGAACCCGCCGTCACCCGCGTCGAAACCCCCGCTGAACTGCGCGAAGCCGAAGACGTCATCGTCCGCGGCTTCCCGCTCGAGGAGTACCAGCCCCTGGACCCCGGCAAGGTCTTCCCGGGCGCACTCCTCACCCAAGCCTTCTTCCGCAAAGGAACCGAAGGAGCCTGCTTCACCATGGCCCACGGCGGCGTCGGCGGCGCCTACTGGGTCACCACGATGCCCGAACACCGCTCGAAAGGCGTCGGGCGCGCCCTCATGCACGCCGTGCTACGGCACTTCGGCGACCGTCCCGTCACGCTGACCGCCTCGCGGGCCGGGAAGCCGCTCTACGACAAGCTCGGGTTCACCACCCTGGGTGACTCCCATTGGTGGCGCTGACGTCGGGAACACCCACCGGCGGTAACCGAACCAGCGGAACGCCGTCCCGGACAACGTCCCGAGCACCATCCCCGCCACGAAGTCCGCGATCTCCTGCGCCACGAAGCTCACGTGCGGGACCGACAGGTGCAGCACGTACCGCGACACCAGCGGCGGCACCAGGTTCACCGCCACCGCACCCGCGTTGACCACGAAGAACAGCGTCGCCTCGCGGACGCGGTGGTGGCCGCCGCGGCCGGCGAACGACCAGCGGCGGGACAGCAGGTACGCGAACGCCGTCGAGGCCACCGTCGCGCAGAAAAGCGCCGTCACCGGTTTCTCGCGGAACACGGTGAGCTTCAGGCTGTAGTCGCCCAGTAGGGTGACCCCGTACGCGGCCAGGCCGACGACGGCGAAGCGGAGCAGCTCTCGCGGCATGGTTCCTCCGGGGTGACGCCGACAGGGTGGAGGTCTTTCGATGGCACGCACGGGCGGTGAGGGTGACATCCCCTCGGTCGCCGAGCTGGTGAACCTTTCGCAGACGAAACCGCTGATGATCCGCGGTGACCTCGACGCGATGCTCAGCGCGGCGGAACCCGAGCCGGAACCCAAGCCCGACCCGCTGGCCATCCTCGACGCCGAGCTCGCGGCCCCGGAGCCCGAGGACGAGCGCCCGCTCGAGGCGCCGCCCGCCGAGTCGCGCCGCACCAAGCCGTACGTCCTCGCCGCCGGTGCCGCCGTCGCGCTCGGGCTGGCCGCCGTCGTGCTCTTCCAGCCGCAGCAGGTCGGCGGGACGGCCACGCCGCCGCCGGGCGCGACCGTCCCCGCCGCGCCGCCGGCCTCGAGCGACGCGGTGGAGACGATGAGCGCCTCGGCGGCGCCGCCGCCGCTCACCGCGGAGGTGCACGACTCGCCGGTCCGGACCACCAACCCGCCCGCCGCCGCGGGGCGCAAGCCCGCGCGCCCCTCGACGACGGCGCCGCCCGCCGAAGACCAGTGGCAGCAGTACGTGAGCTCGGTGATCAGCTCGTGGCAGCAGCACCCGCACGGCAGGCCGAACCGCTGATCAGCAGTTCGGCGTCGCCGGCTTCCCGGCGATCCGGTCCTTGACGAACGCCAGCACGTCGGCGTTGCCGGTGTAGACCAGCGTGATGTGGTCGGTGTCGTAGGTCTTCCACGTCACCGCCACCCCGGCCGCGCAGTACGCCTTGTGCAAGGCGTCGGCCTGCGCGAACTGCACCAGCTGGTCGCCGGTGGCGTGGTACTGGAACACCGGGACGCGCGGCGGGGTGCCGCCGAGCTTGTTCTCGTTCAGCCGCGCGACCCACGCGGGCTTGATGTAGCCCGGGCCGGTCGTGTAGTCCGCGATCTTCTGGTTCGCGTACGTCGTGAGCAGCTCGAACGTGCACGCGCTCTGCTTCATTTCGGCCAGCTTCGCGCGGCCGTTGTCGCTCAGGAACGAGTCCAGCTGCAGCTCGGGGTACGCCTGGTCGAGGCCGAGCAGGGCGTAGGCGAACACGCCGAACCCGAACTTGCCGTCGAGCTGCAGCGTCACCTGGACGAGGTCGGCGGGCACGCCGCCGGCCGCGATCCCGACGAGGTTCAGCTCCGGCGCGTACGCCGGCTGCAGCTCCCCGGCCCACGCCGCGGCGCCGCCACCCTGGGAGTAGCCGCGGAAGACGACCTTCGCCGTCGAGGACAGCCCGGCCGCGGGGAGCCGCTGGGCCGCGCGGACCCCGTCGATCACCGCCGGGCCTTCGGAACGGCCCACGACGTACGTGGTCTTCGGCGCGCTCTGGTAGCCCTCGTAGTCCGGGACCGTGACGGCGTACCCCGCGTCCAGGAGGTCGTCGAGGCCGGGCTGCTCGTAGAACGCGCCGATGTCGATCATCTTCGACGGCGTGCAGCCGAACGCCGGCCCGTGCGTACCGGGGTCGAACGAGACGATCGGCGCCGTCGCGCGGTCGGCGTTCTTCGGCACCAGCACGGTTCCGGTGACGGCGTCGGGCTGCCCGAGCGCGTTCGTGGACAGGTACATCACCTGCCACGCGTCGACGGAAGCCTTGCGCGGACCGGCGTTCGACGGCCGCCAGCGGAGGACGTCGCCCGGTTTGCCCGCGGGCAGCGGCGACGGCGGCGTGTAGAACGAGTCGCCGGCCGGACCGGGTTCCGGGACCGCCGCCGACGCCGTGGGCGCGACCCCGGCGGCGAGCAGCAGCGCCACGCAGACGGCGAGCACGCGGCGGGCGGTCACGAGCCCGTCCCGTAGACGCGCTTGCAGGTCGCGGACTCGCTGAAGGCCAGGTTCAGCTCGGGGTTCGCCTTGAGGTCCTTGATCGGGCCCTCCGGGTCGGCGAGCTGGCCCATGGTGGCGTCGGCGTCGGAGATGACCTTGCGCAGGCTCGGCTGGTCGGTCACCTTCGCCTGCTCCATCTTGGCCTTCGTCTCGGCGAGCTTGGTCTTCGTCTCGGTCAGGTTGCCGGTCGCCTTGTCCACAGCGGACTGTCCATCCGGGACGGGCGGGACGCCGGCGGTGCGCAGGCCGCCCGCCATGTCGTCGAGGGCCGAACCCAGACGGCCCAGGAAGTCGACCATCGCGTCCCGGGTCTTCACCGGGTCGGCGTCGTCGACGGCGGGCGGCTGCGACAGCTTCGCCGAGCCCGCCGCCACCCCGGTGCACACCTTGTCGACCCAGGCGAGCGCCGCGGGATCGGCGTGCCGGCCGGGGTCGGCGGGGGTGTCCGACCCGCACGCGGAGCACGACAGAAGCGCGGCCGCCGCCATTGCGAGCACCGCGCTGTGCATTCTTTTCATGGGTTTCGAAGCTACGCGGCGCGGTTGCGCACGAGCAAGGCGGGAATGGCCGATTGGCACGTGCGTCAACATTTTGTGAGCGGGGATTGTCACGCTCGTCAGCGCTTCGGCGATGGCTCTGCGCTGGGGAAACCTTCCCCGGCCTGCTAGGAACCCGGGCCGGGTGACGTGCCGGGGTGACAATTTGCGGGGTCCGGGTTGCCTTTTCACCGAAAGCCCTTGATCGGCGCCATCCGTGCTCGTTAGCTTACGTTCCGGTCGCGATTCTCGAATAGCGCGGGCCGTTTCGTATCACTGTTGATACACGGAAGGACCATCGTGAGTCACCCAAGAGGCAAGAAGAAGACGGTCGCGGCCGCCGCGGCCGTGGGCGCGGTGGGGCTCGTCGCCACCGCGCTGGTCGTCGGGGCGCAGGCCAGCGCCGCCGACCCGATCTCGCTGACGCTGAACTACCACTGCACGCTCCCGCTGGTGGGGTCCCAGTCGCTGAAGGTGGTGATCAACACCGACCTGCCGACCACGGTGAACACCGGGCAGCCGACCGGCGCGTTCGACATCCGTGCGGTGTCCACGATCAACGCGGACACCGTCGCCGGCCTGAGCCTGATCGGGGCCACCACGATCGAGGGCACCGCGACCGCCGCCGCGACGGTGGCCGCGCCGAGCCTCAACCTGCCGGTCAACGTCCCGATCACGCTCGAGAAGACGAACATCCCGGCGTCGGGTGAGCTGAACATCAACGCGTCGGGCAAGACGCCGTCGCTGACGTTCACCCAGGCCGGCCAGGCGAAGATCACCGTCGGCGACCTGAACCTCAAGGTCACCCCGCGCAAGGCCGACGGCTCGGTCACCGGCATCACGCCGGACGGCACGATCGACGCGCCCTGCACGCAGGACGCCGGCCAGAACAACACCCTGGCCACGATCACCATCGCCGGCGGTGGCGGCACGACGACGCCGCCCACCACCACCCCGCCGACGACGACCCCGCCGACGACGACCCCGCCGACCACCACGCCGCCGACGACCACCCCGCCCACCACGACCCCGCCGGGCGGCGGCATCAAGTACTCCTTCGGCATCACCGGCCAGACGGCGCTGAAGTCCCTCGGCAGCACCGCGCCGATCACGGGCTCGTTCGACGCCGACGTCAACCTGTCGGCCAAGACGTTCACCGGCAACCTGCAGCTGAACCCGACGCACACCGACTTCAAGCTGTTCGGCTTCCTCCAGGGCAGCTCGGACGTCAAGGTCGTGCAGAACGGCCCGCAGACCGGTGAGCTCGTGGGCACCGGCTTCAAGGCGCACATCAAGTTCGACACGTTCCTCACCACGGTCAACCTGTTCGGCATCCCGATCAGCACCGACCCGAAGTGCGGCACGGTCAGCTCTTCGACGAGCGAGATGACCACCGGCGCCGACTTCGACCTGCTCAAGGGTGGGAAGCTGTCGGGCACCTACTCGCTGTCCGCGCTGCAGAACTGCGGCTCGTTCAACGACATCATCAGCGCGTTCGCCAAGAGTGACGGCAACACGCTGGACCTCGTGCTCGCCAAGAAGTGACCTGAACTGCCGGCCCCCGCCGCGCGCCGAGTGCCGCGGCGGGGGCCGGTGCCACGCGCCGAGAAACTCGAGAAAGGGGAGCGCCCGTGCGGATCGCCCGGTCGTTGCTCGCCGCCTGCGTGCTCGCTCTCGCCGTCGCCACGCCCGCGTCGGCGTCGACCCCGATCGACAAGAAGCTGAGCTTCACCTGCCCGTTCCCGTTGATCGGGCTGCAGAAGCTGGACGTTCAGGTCAAGGCGTCGTTCGAGGTGCCGGCCGCGCCCGGCGGCACGTTCACGACGGACGGTCTCGCGGTGGCGGTGACCGTGCCGGACAAGTCCACCCGCGGCCTGGCCCTGGTCGGCGCGGCGAGCATCGAGGGGACGGCGTCCGCAGGGGTGACGCTGGCCAACGGTCCGCTGACGCTGCCGCTCGCCCTGCCGCTGACGGTGGCCAAGACGGCGGTGCCGGCGTCGGGGCCGTTCACCACCAACGCGTCCGGTTCGGTCCCGCCGGTGCAGCTGCCGAACGCGGGCAAGACGACGTTGACGATCGGCGGCTTCAGCGCCCGGCTCACGCCGAAGAAGGCCGACGGCTCGTTCACCGGGCTCGGCTCGTTCACCTCGGACTGCACGCTCGACCCGGGGCAGGACCCGGTGCTGCTGAGCTTCGACCTGGGTGCCCCGGCGTCCCGCGACTACCGCGTCACGGGGACGACGACGCTGAAGACGCTGGGAGCGACCGCGCCGCTCACCGGGTCGTTCACGGGATTCAGCCCGGCGTTCGACCGGACACGGGCGGAGTTCAAGGTGTTCGGGTTCGTCCCCGGGACGGCCGACCTGCTGTTCGGCCCGGATGGCCCGCAAACCGGGGAAATCAAGGGTGACGACTTCGTCGCGCACGCGAAGCTGGCGCTGTCCTTGCCGCAGGTGACGTTGTTCGGGCTGCCGGTCGCGGACGCGGGCTGCCGGGCGAGCGCGTCGATCCCGGTCGACCTGCGGTCCGGCGGCGGCTTCACCCCGGCAACGGGCGGCCCGGTGACGGGCACGTTCACGATCCCGGCGCTGACCGGCTGCGGCACGTTCACCGCGTACCTCAGCTCTCTGGTCCAGGGGGAAGGCAACGCGTTCACATTGTCGATTTCGCCGTTCCCCGCGTGACGGAGTAGGAAAGGACCGACGACCAGGAGGAACGGACATGGCGCAGTACGCGGTGCTGATCTACGAGCGGGTGCCCGCCGAAGACCTGCCGAAGGAGATCATGGACCGGCACATCGGCCTGCCGGAGCTGATCGCCTCGAAGGGCGGCAAGGTGACCGCCGGGCTGGCCCTGCAGCCCAACGAGACCGCCACCGCCATCCGCGGCGACCTCGTCACCGACGGGCCGTTCGTGGAGACCAAGGAGGTGCTCGCCGGCGTGTACGTGCTCGAGGCCCGCGACCTCGACCACGCCCTCGCCTGCGCGAAGCTGACGCCGGTCGTCGACGGCGGCGTCGAGGTCCGGCCGCTCGTCGACTTCCAGGTCGTGGCGGACTGACCGCGGTCGCCGACGCCGTCGCCGAAGCGCACCGTCGCGAGTGGGCCTACGTGCTCGCCGCGACGGTGCGGGTCACCCGCGACCTCGACGAAGCCGAAGAGGCCGTCCAGGACGCCTACCTCCAGGCCCTGAAGCGCTGGGCCGATGACGGCGTCCCGGACCGGCCCGGCGCCTGGCTGACCACGGTCGCGCGCCGGACCGCGCTCAACGGCGTCCGGCACCGGGAAGTGCTGCGGCGCAAGCTGCCGCTGCTCGTCGAACCGGACGTCGCCGAGCCGCCCGAGCCCGCCGGGCCGATCCCCGACGACCGGCTCCGGCTCGTCTTCACCTGCTGCCACCCCGCGCTCGCGCAGGAAGCCCAGATCGCGTTGACGCTGCGGCTCGTCTGCGGCGTCGCGACGGCCGACATCGCGCACGCCTTCCTGGTGCCCGAGCCGACGATGGCCGCCCGGCTCACCCGCGCCAAGAAGAAGATCGCCGCCGCGCGGATCCCGTACGCGGTACCCGCGGCCGAGGAGCTGCCCGCGCGCGTATCCGTCGTGCTGACCGTGCTGCACCTGCTCTACGCGGCGGGCCACACCGCGCCGTCCGGGGACGACCTGGTGCGTGACGAGCTGACCGGCCGCGCGCTGGACCTGGCGCGGATGCTGCGCGCCCTGCTGCCCGCCGACACCGAGGTCGCCGGGCTGCTCGCGCTCCTGCTCGTCCAGCAGGCCCGTCGGGCCACCCGGACCGACGCCGCCGGGCGCCTGCTGCGGCTCGAAGACCAGGACCGCACCCGCTGGGACACCGCGATGATCGCCGAGGCCGACCGGCTCGTCGTCGAGGCGCTGAAGACCGGCCCGCCCGGGCGGTTCAGCGTCCAGGCCGCGATCGCCGCCCTGCACGCCCAGGCCCCCGGCTACGGCGAGACGGACTGGCCGCAGATCCTCACCCTCTACGACGTGCTGCTGCGCCTGTGGCCCTCGCCCGTGGTGGCGCTCAACCGCGCGGTCGCGCTCGCGATGGTGCACGGGCCCGAAGCCGCTCTCGACGAGATCGCCCGCCTGGAGGCCGACGGCCGGCTCGCCGGCTACCGCTACCTGCCCGCCGCCAAGGCCGACCTCCTGCACCGCCTCGGGCGCGACGCCGAAGCGGCCGACGCGTACCGCGCCGCGCTGGCGTTGAGCGAAAACGCCGTCGAGCAGGAATTCCTCGCCGCTCGGCTCAGCGGCGCCTGACGAAGTACGGCGCGGTGCCGTCCCGGTACATCAGGACGAAACCGGTGATCGACAGGCCCAGCGCGGCCAGGAAGAACCCCAGGTGCGCGACATCGCCGCCGAGCATCGGGTCCGCGGTCGCCAGCCAGAGCAGCTGGAACACCACGTTGAAGATGCCCAGCACGCCGGCGATCGCCAGCACCTTGCGCGCCCAGCCGGCGCCGCGGTACATCCCGTACACCAGCAGCGCCCACAGCGCGCCCGGCAGCAGGAACGTGAGCACCGCGATGTCCACCGGGAGCGGGCCCGGCGCCATCCTCGTGCTGTCCAGCAGCTGGCTGAGCAGCGAGCCGAGGAACCAGCACGCGACCCCGCCCCACCAGGCGAACGCGGCGCGCCGGACCGGCTCCGGCCGGGCGGGCTGGTGGGCGTACGGCGGCGCCGCCGGGAAGTGACCGTACGGATTCGAACCCGGCGAAAACCCTTCGCCGTCCCCCTGGGTTTCGGACATGCGCGCAGGGTAGTGCGGGATCTTCCGGTTCCGGCACGGTCACGACCCGAACCGTTACCGGCCCGGTGTCACACCGGAGTGCTATAAAACGCTACCTCCGTGGGACCGGTTTCGCGGCCGTATGCGGCTGCCGCCGGGGCCGCTAGGGTGATCGTCTGGATGTGCTGGGCTCGCGAGCAGCCGAACGGGAGAAGCCGGTGACCGCCGCGCACGACTCATCGTGGGACTCCGGCACCCGCTTGCGCGTGCTGCTGATCGAGGACGACGACGGCGACGCGCTGCTCGTCGAAGAAATGCTGGCGGACACGTCCGTGCCGTTCTCCCTCGAACGCGTCGAAACGCTCGCGGCCGCACTGGCCGGTCCGCTCACCGCCGACTGCGTCGTGCTCGACCTGCAGCTGCCCGACGCCATGGGCCTGAGCGGGCTGACGAAGCTCGGCCAGCACGCGCCCTTCGTCGCGGTCGTCGTCCTGACCGGGCAGCACGACCAGGCCACCGGCGTCGCCGCGGTCGCCGCCGGCGCCCAGGACTACCTCGTCAAGGACCAGGTGGACGGGCCGCTGCTGGTGAAGGCCCTGCGCTTCGCCCGCGAACGCAAGCGCGCCGAGCAGGTCGAGCAGCAGTTCCTGCAGCAGCAGCTGCTGGCGCGGGAGAACGCGCGGCTGGAACGCGGCCTGCTGCCCGTCCCGCTGCTGCGCGACCCGCACCTCGAGCTCGCCTCCCGCTACCGCCCGGGCCGCAACGGTTCCCTGCTGGGCGGCGACTTCTACGACGCCATCGAGCTCGCCGACGGCACCGTGCACATGATGATCGGCGACGTCTGCGGCCACGGCCCGGACGAGGCCGCGCTCGGCGTCGCGCTGCGGATCGCGTGGCGCTCGCTGGTGATGGCCGGCCTGCCGATGGCCGACGTGCTGAGCATGGTCGAGCGGGTCATGGTGCACGAGCGGATCGAGCCGCTGTTCGCCACCGTCTGCATGGTCGTCGTCGCGCCGGACCGGAAGTCCCTGCGCCTGTCGCTGGCCGGGCACCTGCCGCCGCTGCTGCTCACCCCCGGCGACGGGCACCTCCTGTCCGGCGAACGCCTCGGCGTCCCGCTCGGCGTCGTCGAAGGCACGAAGTGGGAGGCCCTCGAGGTGCCGCTCGAACCGGGCTGGTCCCTGCTGCTCTACACCGACGGCGTGTTCGAGGGCCGCGTCGGCGCCGGGGCCGAGCGGCTCGGCCACGAACGGATGGCCGCCATCGTCCTGGAGATCCAGCACGAGACCGGACTGGCCGGCACCGAACTGCTCGACGAGCTGATCGCCCGCGCCGAACGGCTCAACTCCGGCCCGCTCGACGACGACGTCGCCCTCGCCCTGCTCAGCCACGACCCGACAGGAACCGGTTGATGAGCACTGAAGCGCGCGGCTGGACGATCCGCCGCTGGCTGAGCCTGTTCGCCGTCGTCGAAGCCGTCCTGCTGCTCGCCGCGGTGGCCGGCGGCGTGATCGCGCTGAACAACCTGACCGAGGCCCGCAACAGCCTCCTCGACGTCATCGGGCCGCAGCGGCTGGCCGCGACGCAGCTGTCGACGGCGCTGCTGAACCAGGAGACCGGCATCCGGGGCTACCAGCTGGGCCGGCAGCCGGACTTCCTCGCGCCCTACACCCAGGGCCGACAGGCGGAGGGCGACGCGGTCAGCCAGCTGCGCCAGCTCGGCGCCGTCCCCGGCACCCAGGCCGGCGACGACCTGGAGGCCGTCGTGCGGGCGGCCACCGCCTGGCAGGCCGTGGCCGCCCCCGCCGTCGAACCCGGCGCGGGCCCGATGACCCCGGCGCAGATCGAGCGCGGCCGGGCCCTGTTCGACGGCGTGCGCCAGGCCCTGGACACCCAGTTCGACCACCTCACCGCCGTGCGCGACACCGGCCGGGCCGACCTCGACGGCGCGGCAACCTTCCTGACCGCCATGCTCGTCGCCATCGGCGTGCTGGTCGTGCTGCTCTGCGCGGTGCTCTTCCTCGGCCTGCGCCGGGTCATCACCCGGCCGATCCTGCGGCTGGCGGGTGAGGTCCGCCAGACCGCGGACCGGGACATCCGCCACCCGGTGCACGGGAGCGGACCGCGCGAGATCGCCCAGCTCGGCGCCGACGTCGAAGCCATGCGTCAGCGCATCCTCGACGAGGTCGCCGAGCTCGAGCGGGCCCACACGCTGCTGGACCGCCGCACGCACGAGCTGGAGCGGTCGAACGCCGACCTGGAGCAGTTCGCCTACGTCGCTTCGCACGACCTGCAGGAACCGCTGCGGAAGGTGGCGAGCTTCTGCCAGCTGCTCCAGCGGCGCTACGAAGGCCTGCTCGACGAGCGCGGCGAGCAGTACATCGAGTACGCCGTCGACGGCGCGAAACGCATGCAGGTCCTGATCAACGACCTCCTGGCGTTCTCCCGGGTCGGCCGCAAGCCGGCCGAGCACGTCGTGGTCGACGCGGGCCGGCTGGTCGACGACGCGCTGGCGAACCTGGAGGTCGCGCTCTCGCTCAGCGGCGGCAAGGTCGACCGCGGCGAGCTGCCCGAGGTGCGCGTCGAGCCGGCGCTGATGACGGCGGTGTTCCAGAACCTGATCGGCAACGCGCTGAAGTTCAAGGGCGAGACCCCGCCCGAGGTGCGGGTCGCCGCGGACCGCGACAGCGACGATTGGGTGTTCACCGTGTCGGACAACGGGATCGGCATCGACGCGGAGTACGCCGAACGGGTCTTCGCGCTGTTCCAGCGGCTGCACACCCGCAGCGCCTACCCGGGCACCGGGATCGGCCTGGCCCTGTGCCGCCGGATCGTCGAGCACCACGGCGGCCGGATCTGGCTCGACACCGAAGCCGAGAACACCACCTTCCGCTTCACGCTGCCGGCGGCGACCGAGGACGGTGAGGACGCATGACGGGGGCGCACTTCCCGATCGACATCCTGCTCGTCGAGGACGACCCGGGTGACGTGCTGATGACCCGGGAAGCCTTCGAGCACCACAAGATCCGCAACGCGCTGCACGTCGCGAGCGACGGCGTCGAGGCCCTCGAGTTCCTGAACCGGAGGGGCCGGTTCGCCGGGGCGCCGCGGCCGGGGCTGATCCTGCTCGACCTCAACCTGCCCCGCAAGGACGGCCGCGAGCTGCTCGGCGAGATCAAGCAGGACCCGGAGCTGCGCACCATCCCGGTGGTCGTGCTGACGACGTCCGAAGCGGAGGAGGACATCGTCCGCAGCTACGACCTGCACGCCAACGCCTACGTCACCAAGCCGGTCGACTTCGAGAAGTTCGTCGAGGTGGTCCGGAAGATCGACGACTTCTGGGTCACGGTGGTCAAGCTGCCGCACCGCTGAGGGCCGTCGTTGGCGCGGCGGCGGCGATTGGGGCACCATAAAGCGCCGTGACCTCATCATCCCGGGATCTTCCCGCCGTCGAGCTGGCGGTCACGCTCGACTGGCGGGACACGGCCGCGGTGCTGCGCGTGGCGGGGGAGATCGACCTGCTGAGCGCGCCGGAGTTCGAGGAAGTCGTCGACACCGTGCTGGCGGACGAGCCGCGGACGCTGGTGGTCGACCTGCGTGCGGTGACGTTCTTCAGCTCCGCGGGCCTGCAGGTGCTCGCGGCGGCGCACCGCAGGCTGCCCGAGCGCGCGCTGCGGGTGGTGAGCGACTCGGTGGTGACGTCGGGACCGCTGAAGACGACCGGCCTCGACACGTGGATCGGCATCCACGCGACGGTCGACGAAGCGCTGAGCCAGTGACGGGCCCGGAAAGGCGACCGATGGACGAACCCCCGGGACCGTTCCGCTGCCACGGTGTGGAGGCGGCACCCGAAGCCCTGCGCCGGGTGCGGCACGAACTGATGGCGTGGGTCCTCGCGGCGGGCGTCGACGAAGCCCGCGCGCAGGACATCGTGCTGGCGAGCTACGAGGCGCTGGCGAACGTCGCCGACCACGCCTACGACGGCGCAGGCCCCGGCGTGGTCGACATCGACGCGGCGGTGCACCCGGACCGGATCGAGGTGGTCATCGGCGACCACGGCCGGTGGCGCACCCCGGTGGTCGACCCGCGCCCGGTTTCCCTGCGGGGGCGGGGATTGCTGCTGCTGCGGGCGAGCGCCGACCGCGCGGACATCGCGTCCGGCGAGTCGGGGACCGTGGTGACCCTGGCGTGGGACCTGGCGCCGGTCCGGCCCTGAGCGGCGGCACCGAAAACCGGTTGGGTGCCCCGGTGGCCGGCTGGTAGCGTGCCGTCGACCGTGACCCACCCGAGGAGGTGAGACCCGTGAACGTTCAGCGCACGTGGGTGCTCCCCCTCGCCGTCATGGTCGGGCGATAGGCCAGGGGAGCGCCTCGAAACTCCCGAAAGGCACTCCCCATGGATTCGTTGTGTTTCACGTCCGAAACCTCGTCGGACGGGGTGGTCGAGCGCGGCTTCACCGTCGGCGACGTCCCCGGTGTCCTGTGGTCACCCGCGGCCGGCCCGGCGGCCGCGCCCCTGGTCCTGATGGGGCACGGCGGCGGCCTGCACAAGAAGACGCCGGCTCAGGCGGCCCGCGCCCGCGAAGCCGTCACCAGGCAGGGTTTCTCCGTCGTCGCCATCGACGCGCCCGGGCACGGCGAGCGCCCGCGCACGGCCGAAGACGAGCAGGTCCGCGCCGATTTCCGGGAGGCGCACGCGACGGGTGACCGCGAACGCTTCCGGTCGGTCAGCATCGCCTACGCGCTTTCCCTGGCCGAGCGGGCCGTCCCGGAATGGCAGGCCACGCTGGACGCCCTGCAGCAGGTGCCCGAAATCGGCCGTGACGCACCGATCGGCTACGGCGGCGGGATCTCGCTGGGCACCGCGATCGGGATCCCGCTGACCGCGGCCGATCCGCGGATCTCCGCGGCGATCTTCGGCGGCGGGTTCTTCGTGTACGACGAGCTGCTCGCGGCCGCGCGGCGGATCACCGTGCCGGTCCAGTTCCTGCTGCCGTGGGACGACGAGCACGTCGACCGCCAGTCGTGCTTCGAGCTCTTCGACGCCTTCGCGACCGCCGAAAAGACGTTGCACGCCAACCCGGGTGACCACCGCACGATCCGCTGGACCGGGGTCGACGAGGGCTTCCTCGCGCGGCACCTGACCTGACGGAACGGGCCCGTGGCGACAGCCGCCACGGGCCCGTCCTCCACTGTGGGCTAACTGTGCACGACCGCCCCGGTCTTCGGGTCGAGCGTGACCTTCTTCGCTTCGGGCCACCAGAAGTCGAACAGGCCGTTCAGCGAGCCCGCGCGGGAGTCGAAAGACGAGTCGCCGACACGGCCGGTGAACCAGTTGTCCTCGATGAACTTCAGCACCGAGGTCTGGTCCGTCTGCGTGTGGTCGACGTGGTTCACCTTGCTGTACGGCGAAACCACCAGCAGCGGCAGCCGGGGGCCGTAGCCGCAGCGGTCGGCGTAGCCGCCCACCTTCGTCGGCTTGGCCGTGCAGACCGCCTGGTCCTGCGCGGCGTCGTGCGAGCCGTTGACGATCGGCGAGGAGGCGTGGTCGTACCAGCCGTCGGAGTCGTCGTAGGCCAGCACGATCGCCGTCGACTTCCACTCCGGCGACTGCTGGATCTTGTTGATCTCGTTGACGACGAACTGCTGCTCGTCCAGCGGGTCCGAGTAGCCGGCGTGGCCGTCCTGGTACTCCGGGGCCTTCAGGAAGCTCACCGCGGGCATCGAGCCGGCGCCCAGCGAGTCGTTGAAGTCCGAGATGTCGTACTGGTGGTTCGCGCGGTCGGTCTGGCCGATCGCCCGCACCGACGACGGCGCGAGGTGCTTCGGGTTCGCCGTCGACGGGTAGTACTGGAACGGCTCGTGGTGCGGGCTGTAGTCGACGACCGCGTTGCCACCGACGTTGGTGTGGGTCTGGCCGCAGACCGCGTACCCGTTGGCTTCGCCGGTCGGGCGGAAGCCGCCCTGGAACCAGCCCCACGTCACGTGGCGCTGGTTGAGCAGGTCACCGATGTTGCGGCCCTGCATGGTGGCCAGGTTGTCCTTGCTCGTGTGGTTCTTGTCCGAGCAGTCGTCCCAGGCCGGGTCCGGGTCGTTGATCACCGTGCCGACGCCGTTCGCGTCCGGGGACACGACCGCGTAGGCGTCGCTGACCGGCTGGTGCGTCACCGGGTCGACCGCCTGGGCGCCGTGCGTCTGCCCCGAAATCAGGTTGAGCGCCCCCGGCGTCGACGGGCCGAACACCGTGTTGAAGGAGTTGTCGCTCATCGCGTAGTGCTGGGCGTAGTTCCACATGCCCGTGACGGTGTTGCCGTCGAAGTAGTCCATGACCAGGCCAGGCTCGCCGAACAGCACCGGCTGGCCGGTGCACTTGTCCGTCTCGGTCTTCTCGACGAACTTGTCCATCTTGCCGCCGTTGAAGGCGGCCTGCTCGGCGCCGTAGTTGTGGTTCTGGTCGCAGGTCAGCGCCTGCTGGGGCGTCAGCCGCTTCGGGTTGTACGCGTTCGGGTTGTCCGTCAGCAGCTTCTTGTCGAGGCCGTTGACCTTCGGGGTGTTGCGCGCGGCGGTGAACGGGGTGCCGTCGGTGTTGGCCGCCTTCGGGTAGGTGCCGAAGTAGTGGTCGAACGAGATGTTCTCGCCGAAGATGACCACGACGTGCTTGATCGGCGTCGCCGTCGGGATCCCGTGCGCGGGGAAGAGGTTCAGCGGCTGGGCGTCCGCGGCGCTCGACGCGGAGCCGGTGACGACGGCCAGCGCGGCCACCGAGGCGAGGGCCCCGGCGCCGAGCAGGCCGCGCCGTCGCCGGCGGGTTCTCTTGTCCACAGTGGATGGTTTCCTTTCGTGGTGGGTTCGCCGGTTCAGGCGAGCAATGCGCGGCCGAAGTGGTCGTCCGGCCCGGTGACGCCCGGCAGCGCGAAGAAGTAGCCGCCGCCGAACGGGGAGATGTAGTCGGTCAGGGGTTCGCCGGCCAGCCGCGTCTGGACCGCCTCGAACTGGCGCTCCAGGTCCTGCTGGTAGCAGACGAAGACCAGGCCCATGTCGAGGTTGCCGTTGCTGTCGAGACCGCGGTCGTAGTTCACCGCGCGGCGCAGGATCCGGCTGGCGTCGGTCTCCGGCGTGCGCGGGTTGGCCTTGCGGATGTGGCTGGTCAACGGGATGACGGTGCCGATCGGGTCGTCGGCGTAGCGAGGGACGTCGGTTTCCTCGGTACCGTCGAGCGGCGCGCCGGTGTCGCGGCGGCGGCCGAACATGTTCTCCTGCTCGGCCAGCGAGACCCGGTCCCAGAACTCGACCAGCATCCGGATCAGCCGGACCACCTGGTAGCTGCCGCCGGCGTTCCACGCGGGATCGCCGGGTGTCCACACGAGACGGTCGAAGTCGGCTTCTTCCGGGTTGGCGGTGCCGTCCTTGAAGCCCATCAGGTTCCGCGGCGTCCCGGCCGGCCGCGGCGGCGAGCTGAAGCCGTTGATCTTCCACCGCGGTTGCATGGCCCCGCGAGTCGCGCGGGCGATGTCGCGCAGCGCGTGCAGGACGGTGTCGGTGGAGTTCGCCGACAGCGTGAGGCTGAGGTCGCCGTGGCACTGGGCGGGGTCGAGGGCGTCGTCCGGGAACGTCGTCATCGGCTTCAGCTTGGCGGGCTTGAGCTTCGCGAGACCGTAGCGGTCGTCGAAGAGCGAGGCGCCGACCCCGAGGACGACACCAAGGTCACCGCCCGGGATGACGGGCCCGAGGACGCCGGAGTCGGCGGGCGGCGCGGAGATGCCGAGCGCGGCGGGCGCACCACCACCGGTGAGGAACCGCGCCCGGTCGGTGACGGCGCGGAAGAGGTCGGTGAGCTCGGCTTTCGACTCGGCGACGACGTCGAACGACGCGACGACGGTCTGGGTGGGCGGCTTCCGCAGGATGGCGGCCTGGTGCGGCCCGTGGAAGGGCACGGGCGCGGTGCTGTCGGTGACGGAGGAGGAGGCCCCGAGCCCGGCACCGGCGGCAACGGTCAGGCCGGCGCCCATGGCCGCGCGGCGCAGGAAGGAGCGGCGCGGCAGCCCGGTGGGATGGGGTACGGGGCAGCGAGACTGGTCGCTCACGAAACCCTCCTCGGCTCGGCGATCGCCGCGATCGGGGCCAGCAGCTCGGTCAGCTCGCTCACGTCGGCGTTCAGCTTCTGCCTTTCCCGCTGCGGCAACTGCGCGAGCGGCGTCCAGCTCCCGTCCGGCCGGTGGGCGGAGTCCAAAAGGGACTGCGTGCGCGTCAACCAGCTGTCCACCTTGGACAGATCCGGGTACCGGGGCGCGAGCAGCGGGCGGAGCACGTCCAGCACCGCGCGCGTGCCGTCGAGGTTGGCGCGGGCCGTGGCCAGGTTGGTGCCGCTGCCGTAGTCCGTGCGGCCCGTCAGTTCGAACTGCAGCGTGTTCTCCATGATCTCGTGCGCGCGCAGGCCGAGGTCGTTGCCGTCGACCTGGCTGTCGCCGAAGGACGCCTGCAGCGCGTGGGCGTCGGCGTCCAGCTTGTCGGCCACCGCGCCCAGCGCGCCCAGGTCCTCGCCGTGCCAAAGCCCCTGTTCCAGGCGGTGGAAGCCGGTGAACCCCGCGTCGGCCGTGCCGTCCGGGAGACCGTCGGCGGTGCCGTTGAGCGCGCCGTCGGAGTCGCCGAACGCGTCGTACGCCGCGCCCAGCCGCTCGTACGTCAGGTGGGCCGCCAGCCACGCGGCCTCGCTCGCCGCGCGGTCGCCGCCGTGGACGGCGTCCTTCAGCGCGCCCGTGTTCGCGACCAGCTCGCCGAGGCCCGTGGTGACGTGCTGCTGATAGGCCTTCAGCGGTCCGAGCAGGTCGTTGTGCGTCACGGGCGCGACGCCCGGGCCGGTCCGCTCGGCGCCCCCGCTGACCTGCACGGCCGGCCCGACGATCGCGCCCGCGTCCTCGGGCAGGCAGCGGAACGCGTAGCTGCCGTTGCCGAGGTTGACCTGCAGCGGCCGGGTGGTCGCCGGGCCGAGGCCCTCGACCTCGCCGTAGATCACGCCGGTCGCCGGGTCGATCAGGTCGACCTCGGCGGTCACCGATCCCGTGTTGTGCAGGCGGAACGTCTGCGGCCCGGGCTTCGGGTCCGCCCAGCCGGTGCCGCACGCCGAGCGCGACACCGCGATCTCGGGATCGCCGGCCGCGGCGCTGTCCGGCCAGAAAGCGACGACGGCTCCCGCCGCGGCGGCCACGACCACGGCCACCACGATCCAGCGGGTACGCACTGACCCCGGCACGCACACTCTCCCGTCACTCGATCGGACCATCACCGGTCACGGATTATGCGACCCTAGCGCCCGGAAAACCGCATCGGATGCCGTCGAGAGGAGGGAATTCACCGGGACTTCAGCCCGGCGCCCACGAAAGGGGGAGGAATCAGACTAATTCGTGTGCCAGATCTGTCGGGTTGGGCGGGTTGGTCCGGTTGGTCACGCTGCCGGCAGCGGGGAACCGGTCTCCAGCAGCGTCTTCAGGCTGGACAGCAGTGCGGGCCAGCCCTGGCTGCACATCGCCATGACCGTGCTGCCGGGCTCGAAACCGTCGTGCAGCACGGTCAGCTTCACCGTTTCTCCCTGCGGTTCCAGGGTGAACGTGACCTTCGACCGGCCTTCGCTCTGCAGTTTCGCAAGCGTTTCACCGTCGATTCCATTGCCCTTCGCCCATTCCTCGGTGAACGTGTGCCAAGTGTAGGAAAGGCGGTGGAACGGGTCGGATTCGACGACGACCTGGTCCGGGTGGCTCGTTTTCGCGCCGCCTTCCGCCCAAACCATCGGCGAACCCTTTTTCCAGTCGGTTTCGAAGGCGACACCCCAGTACTGGCGCGTGAAGGCGGGTTCGGTAAGCGCTTGCCAGAGCTTTTCCGGGGTGGTGCTGATGTAGGTGGTGTACGCGAATTCGTTCATCGGTTCGGACTCCAGGGCTCGTTTCAGATCGGCGAGCGCGCCGGCCCGCTGCCGGTCGAAGCGGGTCAGCCAGCGCTCGGTGATCGCGTTGATCGGCGCGGCGTCGAGGTGGTGCAGCTTTTCGCGGCCGCGCCAGGTCGTCGTGACCAGCCCGGCCCCTTCGAGCACGGCCAGGTGCTTGCTCACCGACTGGCGGGCCATGTCCAGCCCCGCGCACAGTTCGCGCAGGGTCAGGCCGTTGCGCTCGTTGAGCACGTCCAGCAGCCGGCGGCGGCTGGGGTCGGCCAGCGCCTTGAACACCTCGTCCATCGCGCCCTCTCCTGACATGCAGCCGGTTGGCTGCCTATGCACGATAGGCAGCCAAACGGCTGCATGTCAACCGGGGGTCACCGGAAGCGGATCACCGTGATGCTCGCGAGCACGAAGAACACCAGGACGACGAGCGTGCCGGTCTGCCCACCGGACGAGCGGGTCACGACCTGGTCGACCGAGCCGGTCAGCCGCACCCCGCACTCGGCGACGACCGTGTGGCGCCCGGCCTCGATCCGCGTGAACTGGACGGGCGCGGTGAAGGCGCCGGTGCTGTCGGTGAAGGCGGAGCCGACCTCGGTGCCGTCGGCGGTCAGGGTGACTCGCCGCGCCGGATTGCAGCCCTTCCCGGACGCCGACAGCTTGTCGCCGGGCTGGACGCTCGGGCGGTCGAGCACCAGTTCACCCGGCTTCGGCTCGGTGCTCGTGGTGGTCGGGGTGCCGGGCGTCGTGGGGGTGGTCGACGTCGGTGGCGTGGTCGTGGTGGTCGGCGGGGTGGTGGTCGTGCTTGGTGGGGTCGTGGTGGTGCCGGGCCGGGTCGGGGGCGTGGTCACCGGCGGTGGTGGAGTCGTCGTGGTCGGCGGCGGCGGGGTGGTGGTCGGCGTGCCGGTGACGGTGAATCGGCTGCTCGCGGTGAGCGGCTGCTTGGTCCGGGCGTTGGTGCACGTGCCGGTCACCGGGTAGGTGCCGGGCTGCGCGCCGGCGGGCACCGTGGCCGCGACCGTGCCGCTGGTCTGCTGCAGCGTCGCGTTCGCCGCCCACATCGGCGTGCCGTTCCAGGAAAAGGTGATCGCCGTGCCGCACGGGTAGAAATTCCAGGAAATGGTGAAGGAACTCCCGGCCTTTCCGCTCGACGGTTTCAAACCAACCGAAGACGTGTATTGTGCGTTGGCGCTGGTCGCGGTGGCCAGCAGAAGTATCGTTCCGGCCACGGCGCCGAAAAACAGCCGAACCACGAATCGCATTGGGACGTCCCTCCCCGGTGTGTGCTCGCTGTAGCATTCCGGACCAGTCGGATAACGCAAGTAGGGGATGCCCAATGGGACGTGTCATCGCGGCGGGGGTTGCGTTGGGTTTGTGCGCCGTGCTGCTCGGCGCGCCGGCCGCTTCGGCGGACTCCGGCTCGCTCGACGTGCAGGCGTCGATCGACGGGCGGCCGGTCGCGGACGCCACTGTCCCGATCGACCCGGCCCAGCAGATCGAGCTGCAGGTCGTGGCCACCAACTCGGGCACTGCGCCGGTGAAGGTCCGCAGCGTGCGGCTTTCCGGCGTCGCGCTCGCGCTGACGTTCTTCGCCTACGACACGACGGCGCCCTTCGAAGTGCCGGCGCGGGGCTCGATCACCCGGACGTTCGTGCTCGACCTCGGCGATCTCGCCGGACAGGCGACGGGGCTGCTGCCGTCGTCGGTCGAGCTGCTCGACGCCCAGCGCGCGACGCTCGGCGAAGCGACCACCGTCGCCGACGTCCAGGGCTCGTTCTGGTCGGTCTACGGCGTCTTCGGCCTGGCGATGCTCGTGCTGACCGTCCTGGCGTGGCTGACCGCGCTGCTCGCGCTGGCCCGGCACCGGCTGGCGCCCAACCGCTGGCGCCGTGGCCTGCGGTTCCTGCCCGCCGGGTTCGGCACCGGCCTGGTCGCGGTGATCACGCTGTCGGTGCTGCGGCTGGTCCCGCCGGAGCCTGCGGTCGAGATCCCGGTGGTGCTCGGCGCCGCGGCGATCGCGTTCCTGCTCGGCTACCTGACGCCGCACCCCGCGCCGCCGCCGGTCGTCACCGGCAGTGACACCACGGTCCGGCTGGCGGTCCCGCCGACGCAGGAATTCACCCGATGAGCGCACCGGCCGAGCTGGTCGCCGCCCTGCCGCAGTACGACATCGGGGCGGAGATCGGCGAAGGCGGCATGGGGGTCGTGTTCGCCGGGACGCACCGGACGCTCGGGCGGAACGTCGCGATCAAGCAGCTGCCGTGGGACGTGCTCAACCACGCGGCGAGCAGCGAGCTGTTCGACCGCGAGGCGCGCGTGCTGGCCAGCCTGGACCACCCGCACATCGTGCCGGTGTACGACTACGTCCGCACCGGTCGCGAGCACCTGCTCGTGATGGAACGCCTCGACGGCGGCACGGTGCACAGCCGGTTCCACGGCGACGGCGTGAGCGGTGAACAAGCGTGCGCGATCGGCCTCGCGATGCTCGCCGGGCTGCACGCGGCGCACCGGGCGGGCGTGCTGCACCTGGACGTCAAGCCGCGCAACCTGCTGTTCAACCTGCAGGGCGTGGTGAAGGTGGCCGACTTCGGCATCGCCCGGGTGATCAGCGAGGGCGCGACGCTCGTCACGCACGGTGGCGAGATCCTCGGCACGCCGGCGTATATCGCCCCGGAGCAGGCGATGGGCAATGCGCTGAGCCCGGCGGCCGACGTGTACGCGGCGGGCACGGTGCTGTACGAGCTGCTGGCGAAGGAGCTGCCGTTCGACAACACGCGCGGCGCGATCAGCATGATGCGCCAGCACATGTTCACCGACCCGAAGCCGATTTCGGGCGTACCGATGCCGATCGCCGGCGTGATCATGCGCGCGTTGGCTCGCGAGCTGGACGCGCGGTACCGGGAGGCGGAGTCGTTCGCGGCGGATTTGGCGGGAGCGGCGACGGCGGTTTACGGGCCGGGGTGGCTGGAGCGGTCCGGGGTGCCGGTGCTGCACCTGACGCCCCGGGTGATCGCGGGGTTGAACTCGCCGACGGCGCCGCAGGGGGACGAGCGGACGCGACCGGTCCGGCGCCCGACGGGTCCGAACGCGACACTGGTCGCGACGAGCGGCGGGTTGGACACGGCGCCGGGCTCGGCGGCCGGCGCCGGCGCTGCGGGCGGCTTCGGACCGGGCTTCGCCGGCGGGGACCGGGCAGGCGGTGCGGAGGCCGGCTATGCCGGCGGCCCCGGATCCGGCTCGGCGGCCGGCTTTGCCGGTGGCCCGGGTGCCGGTTCGGCGGGCGGCCTGGGCGTGGCGGGCGGCCAAGGCCCCTCGAGTCCTGGCGGCGCGAGCCCGGCGGGCGGCCCCGGCTCCGTTGGCGGCCCGGGCTCCACGTCCGGCTTCGGCGGCGCGGGCGGCGGCACGCTTGCCCCGGATTCCGACTCCTCCAGCCGCTCGCGGGCCGCCGTTCTCTGGCTGCGGCTCGCCGCCGCCGCGGCCGCCGTCGTGCTGGTCATTCTCGCGCTGCTCAATCCCGAGCGGCTGTCGCACGAGGCGTCGCCCACCCTTCTCCTCGGCAACACCAAGGTCACCGCTCCGGTCGAAGTGGACCTCAGCAAGCCGCTCGTCCTCGCCGGGGCCGGGAATCCCGGCCGGGTCGCCATCAGCCTGTCCGCCGCCGGGATTCCGCTCGGCTCGGCCGAAACGCTCGCCAAGCCGGCCGGCAACGGCTTCACCGCCGAGCTCACCCTGCCGGCGCTCGCGCGGTGGGTGGTCGGCGGGGCGGTCACCGCGACCGTCCAAACCGGACCCGTCACCCAGACCTTCACCCTGCTCACCAGCCAGCACCCGCTGGCCAGCGCGATGGGCGCGGGCAGCCTCATCCTGGCGCTGTTCGCGCTCGCCTACCTCGAATCGGGGCTGCGGACCATCCGCAACGGCCACCGCTGGCGCGGCGCGGCCGTCGGCGGGCCGGTGCTGGGCCTGCTGTTCGGCGCCGTCGCATGGCTGTGCGTCTGCGTGTTGCGGGTGCACGAACCGGCGCCCGGGTTCGGGGCCGGGTGCGCCGTCGCGGGTGCGGTCGCGGCGGGGCTCGTGGTCGCGGCGGCGCGGCGCCGGGCGTCCACAGTGGTCAGTCGACCATCCGGACGGTGACGTGCGGGCTGTAGCTCTTCCGCCGGCTCCACCCGGTTTCGGCGCAGAGGCTCAGCTGGATCGCGCGGTCGGCCGGCGCCCAGTAGCCGGTGCGGACGAAGTAGCCCTCCATCGTGTTCAGCGCGCCGAGCCGCTTGCGGGCCGAGCACATCTCCCAGCCCCACTGGCGCCCGGACTTCTCGACGCCGTTGCGGCGCACGGACAGGCACGGGTTGCCGACCGCGCGGATGTCGGCGTCACCCTCGGTGACGTAGACGACGCCGTCGATCTTGTAGAACCGGTTGTTGTCGAGCAGGGAGACCTGCCCGGAGAGCGTGACCCCGACGCGCCCACCTTCGTCGCCCGTGAGCGTCCAATCGAGACAGAATTCCTGGACCGGGAGTTCCAGCGACTGGGTCATAACGAGTTCCCCTGTTCTAGGCCGAGCGTCCCCTTCAGAAGATAGGGAAAATCCGGACGCCGGGAAGGGGGCGGGACGATCTTCACCCGAAGCGGTTCCCGGCCGTCGGATGCCTTGCCACGCATGGGTTTTCAGGCGAGTGGGTGACTTCGGGCACGCGAGGTGACATCGGCGCGTCTCTCCGGGTGGCGTCGGCCGTACGGTCGGGTCTGCGCCGGGTTCGGTCACGTTCCGTGAGTTAAAGGTAAAGGAACCATTACCTTCGCCGGGGCGTTGACGGGGCATGAGCGAGCCCACGGTCATCGAACTCGGGCCCCGCGACATGCTGGTCGTGGCGGGCCTCCCCGGCGCGGGCAAGACGACGATGCTCAACCACGCCGCGCCCGGCCTGGTGGTGCTGGATTCCGACCAGGTCCGGACCCGCCTGGCGGCGGCGGTGCCGTCGGTGCCGTACCGCTGCTACCGGCCGGTGGTCCACGCGTGGCACCGGGCGCGGGTGGTCCGCCGGGCGTTGGCGAGGGGTCCGATCGTGGTCCACGAGCCGTCGACGCGCGCTTCGACCCGGGCGCTGCTGGCCCTGGTGGGGGTGCTGAGCGGCCGCCCGGTGCGGTTGCTGTTCCTGGACGTGACGGCATCGGAGGCGTTGGCCGGGCAGCGCAGCCGCGGGAGAGTGGTGCGGCCGAGGTCGTTCGCCCGCCACGTGCGGCGGGTGGGGCGCTGGCGGGAGGGGTTGCTGGCGGAGCGGGTGCCGGCGGGGTGGAGCAGCGTGCAGGTGATCGACCGGGCCCGCGCGGGCCGGACGCGGGTGGTGGCCAAGTCCCTGGTGGGCTGCTGACGCGGCTGTGATGGCCACGTGCCGGTGGAGTTGGTGGCACCGGATCGACTGCTCGGCCGGTCGGGGTGTCGTGAGTGGCAACTGGGGTTCTAACCCGAATTGCCACTCACGACAAGCTGCGGAAGACCGCCCGGGGGCGGCCGCGGGTTGGTGGTTGTCGCGGCCGGAGCTGCGGCGGGGCCGGGTGGCGCGGTGCGGACATCGCCGGACGCTGAGGCTGGGCGGTGGAGGAGGTGGCGGGGCGGCGGCGGGGCCGGGGTGGCGAAACCGCCGGGTGTCGTCGTCGCGGCCGCGGCGGAACCCGCCCTCGGTTGGTCTGGACATTTTACATATTGGTCTAGACAATATACCCAGTCTCCCCGACTGGAGGACCCGATGAGGCGTTCCAGACTGTCCGCAATCCTCGCCGCCGCGATGCTCGCGCTCTCCGGGCTTGCCACCGGAACCGCCGAAGCGGCCAACCTCCTCGCCAACCCCGGCTTCGAAGCCGGCTCGCTTTCCGGCTGGACCTGCGCCAACGCCACCACCGTCAGCAGCCCCACCCACAGCGGCGGCTACGCCCTCGCCGGCACGCCCGTCGGGGCCGATTACGCCCAGTGCTCGCAAACCGTGGCCGTTCAGCCGAACACCACCTACTCCGTCTCGGCCTGGGTGCGCGGGAACCCCGTCTACCTCGGTGTCACCGGTGGCCCCTCGACGTGGTCCGGCAACAGCGGCGCCTACAACCAGCTCTCCCTCACCTTCACCACCGGCACCCAGACCTCCGCCCAGCTCTACCTCCACGGCTGGTACGGCGCCGGCACCTACTACGCCGACGACGTCGTCCTCGACGGGCCCGGTGGCAACACCCCCGGTACGCCCACCGCGCCCGGCACCCCGCAGATCACCACCGCCACGGCGGGCTCCATCACCCTGAGCTGGGGCGCCAGTGCCGGTACCGTCACCGGGTACCGCGTCTACGAAGGCGGCACCGTCGTCGCCACGACCAGCGGGACCAGCGCCACCGTCGGCGGCCTGACCGCCTGTACGACCCACAGCTACACGGTCGCCGCCTACAACGGAGCCGGTGAGTCGCCCAAGAGCGCCGCCGCCACCGGGAGCACCTCCGGCTGCGTCGACACCGGCCTGCCCAAGCACGCCCTCGTCGGCTACCTGCACGCCAGCTTCGCCAACGGCTCCGGATACGTCCGGATGGCCGACGTCCCCGCCGCCTGGGACATCATCGATCTCGCCTTCGGCGAACCGACCTCGGTCACCTCCGGGGACATCCGGTTCAACCGCTGCCCGGCCACCGAATGCCCGAACGTCGAGAGCGACGCCGACTTCACCGCCGCCATCAAGGCCAAGCAGGCGCAGGGCAAGAAGGTCCTCATCTCCATCGGCGGCCAGAACGGCCAGGTCCAGCTGACGACCACCGCCGCGCGGGACAAGTTCGTCAGCTCCGTCTCCGCCATCATCGACAAGTACGGCCTCAACGGACTCGACGTCGACTTCGAGGGCCACTCGCTCTCGCTCAACGCCGGCGACAGCGACTTCCGCAACCCGACCACGCCGGTGATCGTCAACCTCATCTCCGCGCTGAAGTCGCTCAAGGCCAAGTACGGCTCGGGCTTCGTCCTGACGATGGCGCCGGAGACGTTCTTCGTGCAGGTCGGCTACCAGTTCTACGGCGGCACCAGCGCCGGGGACGCGCGGACCGGCGCCTACCTGCCCGTCATCCACGCGCTGCGGGACTCGCTCACCGTGCTGCACGTCCAGGACTACAACTCCGGCCCCGTCATGGGCCTCGACAACCAGTACCACAACATGGGCGGCGCGGACTTCCACATCGCGATGACCGACATGCTCAAAGCCGGCTTCACCGTCGCGAACACCGGCCAGTTCTTCCCCGGCCTGCGCCCGGACCAGATCGCGATCGGGCTGCCCGCCGCGGTCAGCGCCGGCAACGGCTACACCTCGCCCGCCGACGTCCAGACGGCGGTGAACTGCCTGGTCAAGGGCAGCGGGTGCGGCTCGTACACGCTGCGCGGCGGCACCTCGCCCGCCCTCCGGGGCCTGATGACGTGGTCGATCAACTGGGACAAGTACTACAACTGGGAGTTCCAGAACAGCCACGAGCCGTTCCTGAACTCGCTGCCGTGACGCCGGGCAGTGTGCCCCGCCGAGCTGGGGCACACTGCCTGACGTGGAGAAACGCGACTCGGTGCTGACGCGCGTCGTCCGCATCTTCGAGACCTTCGGGCCGGAGACGCCGGCGCTGCGCGTCACGGACATCGCGCGCCGCGCCGGCCTGCACGTCGCCACGGCGTCCCGGCTCGTCGACGAGCTGGTCGGCCACGGCTGGCTGCGCCGCGACCCCGATCGGAGGATCCGCGTGGGCGTTCGGCTGTGGGAACTGGCGTCGCGCGCGTCGCCGACGCTCGGGCTGCGCGAAGCCGCGATGCCGTTCATGGAGGACCTGCACGCCGTCGTCGGGCACCACACCCAGCTCGCCGTGCTGGAGGACCGCGAGGTGCTGTTCGTCGAGCGGCTCTCGGCGCCCGGCGCGGTCGTCAACGTGACGCGGGTGGCCGGCCGGCTGCCGCTGCACGCGTCGTCGTCCGGGCTGGTGCTGCTCGCCCACGCGCCCGCCGACCTGCAGGAACAGGTCCTGTCCGGTCCGCTCGAGGCGTTCCGCCGCACGACGCTGACCGACCCGGCGCGGCTGCGGCGGTTCCTCGCCGACGTCCGGCGCGACGGCTACGCGTTCTGCGCCGGGTTCATCGACGAGGAGACGACCGGGATCGCCGTGCCGCTGCGGGGACGCGGCGGCGACGTCGTCGCCGCGCTGTCGGTGATCGTGCCCAACGACCGCAACGCGCGGATGCAGATCCCGGCGCTGCGGGCGGCGGCCCGCGGCATCTCGCGGATGCTCTCTCGCTGAATGAGAATACGGTAGTGGGCGGGGCGTCGGCGGGCGATGCTCGGGCTCTGTCGCGGGAAAGGACGTCTCCAGTGCGCACCCAGGTCGTCATCGTCGGCGCCGGCCCGGCCGGGCTGCTTCTGTCCCACCTGCTCGGGCTCGACGGCATCGACTCGGTGCTGCTCGAACGGCAGACCGCCGAGTACGTCCAGGCCCGCATCCGCGCGGGCATCCTCGAGGCGGGCACGGTCGAGCTGCTGCGTCAGGTCGGCCTCGGCGCCCGGCTCGACGTCGAGGGCATGGAACACCGCGGCATCTACCTGCAGTCGCCGGGAGAGCGCCACCACATCGACTTCACCGGCCTCATCGGACGGTCGGTGACCGTCTACGGGCAGACCGAGGTCACCAAGGACCTCATGGTGGCAAGGGAAAAGGCCGGCCGTCCGGCTTATTACTCCACTTCGGACGTCGCCGTGCACGACGTGGCCGACAGGCCGTATGTGACCTTTGTGGACAGTGACGGCACCGCGCGGCGGATCGACGCGGACGTCGTCGTCGGCTGCGACGGGTTCCACGGGCCGAGCCGGGCGTCCATTCCGGAGCCGAAGGTCTGGGAGCGGACGTACCCGTTCGCCTGGCTGGGCGTGCTGGCCGACGTCGCGCCGTCGACGGACGAGCTGATCTACGCGTGGCACCCGGACGGATTCGCGATGCACAGCATGCGTTCGCCGCGGGTGAGCCGGTTCTACCTGCAGGTGGCGCCGGACGAGGACATCGCCGAGTGGAGCGACGACCGGATCTGGACGGCGCTGTCCGAGCGGCTGGGCGTCCCCGGCTGGACCCTGGAAACCGGGACGATCACCGAGAAGAGCGTGCTCCCGATGCGCAGCTTCGTGACGACGCCGATGCGGCACGGGAACCTGTACCTGGCCGGGGACGCGGCGCACATCGTGCCGCCGACCGGCGCGAAGGGCCTCAACCTGGCGGTGGCCGACGTCGCGCTGCTGGCCCGCGCTCTGAAGGCGTCGTTCGACGGCGATGACGAACTCGTGGACGCGTACTCGGAGACGGCGTTGCGGCGCGTCTGGCGGTGCACGCACTTCTCGTGGTGGATGACGTCGATGCTGCACCGCCACGGCGACGACTTCGACGCCCAGCTCCAGCTGTCCCAGCTGCGCCGCACGGTCACTTCGACCGCCGCGATGACCGAGCTGGCCGACAACTACGCGGGTCTGCCGCTGTAACCGACGTGAATGACTCATTCCTGTCGCCACGCGACAGGAATGAGTCATTCACTACACCCACCCTTGACGCCCAGCCCACCCCCGTCGCACCATACCCGCGTAGTAATTCGAATTATCAGCGCCGGGAAGGGCTCATGAGGGAACTGGACACGGAGATTCTGGTGGTCGGCGGGGGACTCGGCGGGGTCGCCGCCGCGCTGGCCGCCGCGGCCCGCGGACGGCGCGTTGTGCTCACCGAGGAGACCGGCTGGCTCGGCGGGCAGCTCACCGCCCAGGCCGTGCCGCCGGACGAGAACCCCTGGATCGAGCGGTTCGGCTCCACCCGCACCTACCGCGACCTGCGCCAAGGCATCCGCGACCACTACCGCCGCCACTACCCGCTGCGGGCCGAAGCCGCGAAACGGCCGGAGCTGAACCCCGGCGCCGGCCGCGTCAGCAAGCTCTGCAGCGAACCCCGGGTGGCCCTGGCCGTCATCGAGGCCATGCTCGCGCCGCACGTCAGCGCCGGGCGGATCCACGTCCTGCGCCACCACCGGCCGGTCGAAGCGCACACGACACAAGACCGCGTCGACGCCGTGACGCTCGAGAACGGCGGAGAGCGGATCACCGTCAAGGCCCAGTACGTCCTCGACGCCACCGAGAACGGCGACCTCCTGCCGCTCACCGGAACCGAGCACGTCACCGGCGCCGAGTCCAAGGCGGACCACGACGAACCGCACGCGCCCGCGAAAGCCGACCCGGCCAACCTGCAGGGCATCACCTACTGCTTCGCGGTTTCCCACCACGAAGGCGAAAACCACGTCATCGACAAGCCGGAGATGTACGGCTTCTGGCGCGACTACCAGCCGGACTTCTGGCCCGGCCCGCTGCTCGGCTTCGTCGCCCCCGACCCGCGGACGCTCGAACCGGTCAAGCGCACCTTCGTCCCGAACCCGCCCGGTGACCCTCTGGCGGTGAGCGCCGACCAGAGCGCCGACGCCGGCGACAAGGAACTGTGGGCCTTCCGCCGCATCCTCGCCCGCAACCTCCACACCGAAGGCGCCTTCGACTCCGACATCACGCTCGTCAACTGGCCCCTCAACGACTACTGGCTCAAGCCCGCGCTCACGATCCCCGGCCACACGACCGAAGCGGACGTCCGAGAAGCGCACCACGAAGCCAAGCAGCTCAGCCTGTCCGTCCTGTACTGGCTGCAGACCGAGGCGCCCCGCGCGGACGGCGGCACCGGCTTCCCGGGTCTCAAGCTGCGTCCCGACGTCACCGACACAGAGGACGGACTCGCGAAATCCGCGTACGTCCGGGAAGCCCGGCGCATCAAGGCGGTCACGACCGTCACCGAGCACGACGTCTCGGCCGAGATCCTCGGCGTCGACGGCCGGGTGCGCCGCGCGGACGCCGTCGGGGTCGGGAGCTACCGGATCGACCTGCACCCGTCGACCGGCGGGGACAACTACATCGACGTCGCCAGCGTGCCCTACGAGATCCCGCTGGGCGCCTTGCTCCCGGTGCGGACGACCAACCTCCTGCCCGCCGGCAAGAACATCGGCACCACGCACATCACCAACGGCTGCTTCCGGCTGCACCCGGTGGAGTGGAACATCGGCGAGGTCGCCGGGCTGCTCGCGACCTTCGCGATCAGCGAGGACGTCGAGCCGAAGGCCGTCCGGGAAGACACCCGGCTCTTCGAGGACTTCGCCCGCGTGCTCGACGCCGCCGGGGTGGAACGCCGGTGGCCGGAAGTGCGGGGGTACTGACCGTGCCGCCGGTAAGGTCTCACGGAGTCGCGCGGGAGGGAGTCACGGATGACGGCGGGTTCGGGCCGGGTCACGCAGGCCCAGGTGGCGCGCCTGGCCGGCGTCTCGCAGGCCGTCGTGTCCATGGTGCTGAACGGCTCCGACAGCCTGCGCATCACCCCCGAGACCCGCGACCGCGTGCAGCAGGTGCTGCGCGAAACCGGGTACACGGTGGACATCATGGGCCGCCGGCTGCGCGGCGGGTCCAACCAGATCCTCGGCGTCTTCACCTACGAGTCGGTGTTCCCCTCCGGTGTGGCCGACTTCTACCGGCCGTTCCTGCTCGGTATCGAGGAGGAAGCCGAGGCGCAGGGCTTCGACCTGCTGCTGTTCACCAGCGGTGGCCGCCGCGATGGGCGCCGCCGGATCTACGAGGCGGGCACGAACCGGCTGCGCATCGCCGACGGCTCGGTCCTGCTCGGCCGGCACAACGACCCGCAGGAGCTCGCGCAGCTCGTCGAGGAGCAGTTCCCGTTCGTGTTCGTCGGCCGCCGCGAGTCGCCGACCGGGCCGATCAGCTACGTCGGCGCGGACTACGTCGCGGCCACCCGTGAGGTCCACGAACGGCTGTGGGGCCTGGGGCACCGCCGGATCGGCCTGCTCAGCGTGACCGAGGAGAACGAGCCGACGCTCGACCGCCGGGCCGGCTACGAAGCCGCGGCGCGCAAGCACCGCCGTCCGCCGCTGGTCTTCCTCGAAGAGGACCCGGCGCTCGCGTTGCGGCAGGCGCTCGACGAGGGCGTCACGGCGCTGCTCGTCGAGAGCTCGGCGATGGCCGACGCCATCCTGGCCGGCGCGCACGAACTCGGCCTCGGCGTGCCCGGCGACCTGTCCATCGTGGTGCTCGGGGACGCCGACCCGTCGCAGCAGCCGCACGCGCACGCCGTGCCGAGCACCGGCACGGACTGGTCGATGTTCCGCATCCCGCGCCACGAAATGGGCGCGCACGCCGTGCGCGTGCTCGTCGGGCTGCTGAAGAACCCCCAGCCCCGCCAGCTGCTCCTGCCGTGCACGATCCACGAGGGCGCCACGACGGCGAGACCCTCCACAACAGACTCACGCTGACGCCGAACGGCCGGTTGACACCCTCGCAGGCGACGCTTACGGTCCCTGCTAATTCGAATAACCAGGAGGCATCGTGGCCTACCGGAGAATCCGGCTGCTCGCCGCGGCCCTGTCCGCCGTCGCACTGGCTTCGACGGCGTGCTCGGGCGGCGCCGGCGACGACAAGGACATCGCCCTGCGCATGACCGTCTGGACGACGGACAAGAACCAGCTCGCCCTCTTCGACTCCATCGCCGCCGAGTACCGCAAGGCGCACCCGGAGGTCGCGTCGGTCAAGTTCGACGTCGTCCCGGGGGACACCAGCGCGTACTCGGCCGCGCTCACCACCCAGCTCTCCGGCGGCAACCCACCGGACCTGGCGTGGATCCTCGAGCGCGACGCCCCGGACTTCGTCCAGTCCGGCGCCCTCACCGACCTGAAGCCCACTTTGGACAGTGCCGCCGGGTACAACGCCGCCGAGCTGGTGCCGTCCGCCACGAAACTGTGGACCAAGGACAACGGCCTGTACGCCTACCCGTTCTCGACGTCGCCGTTCGGCATGTTCTACAACAAGAACCTGCTCACCCAGGCCGGGATCACCGAGACCCCGGACCAGCTGCTCGCGAGTGGACGGTGGACCTGGGACGCCGCCAAGCGGATCGCCACCCAGGTCGCCGCCCGCGATGCGGGCAAAGCCGGCCTGGTCATCCGCGAGTTCGAGTACAAGCAGTGGGTGCTGCTCGCCTCGGTCTGGCGCGGCTTCGGCGCCGACGCCTGGGGCCCGGACGGCAGGACGTGCGGGTTCACCTCGCCGGAGATGACGTCCGCGATGACGTTCCTGCACCAGGCGATCTTCACCGACAAGGCGCTGCCCGGCCCGGGCACGACGGCGGACTTCTTCGCCGGCGAGTCGGGCCTGACCATCGCCCAGATCAGCCGCGCCGGGCTGCTCAAGGCCAAGCCGTTCGAGTGGGGGATCGTCCCGCTGCCCGCTGGCCCGAAGGCGAACGCGCAGGTCATCGGCCAGGCCGGGATCGGCGTCCCGGTCAAGGGCAAGCACGCCAAGGCCGCCGCGGACTTCCTCGCGTTCTTCACCAACCCGGCCAACTCGGCGAAGCTCGGCCAGTACTTCCCGCCGGCCCGCGACAGCCTGCTCAACGCGGCCACCCTGGCCAAGGCGAACCCGCTGTTCAGCCAGGAGCAGCTGCAGAACGTCGTGGTCAACGGGATCAAGACCGGCGCGGTGCTCCCGTCGCACACCGGGAGCGCGCGGATCGCGTCGCTCGTCCAGTCCGCCTTGGACCCGATGTGGAAGCCGGACGCGAACGTGCCCGCCGCGCTGGCCGGTGTCTGCCAGGCGATCGACCCGGCGCTGAGCCAGTGATGTGGACGTCGAGGAAGCGCGAAGAGCTGGCGGGGTGGCTCTTCGTCGCCCCACAGGCTCTCGGGTTCCTCGCCTTCGTCGTCGCGCCGCTGGTCGCGGTGATCTGGTACAGCTTCCAGGACGTCAACCTGCTGGCCGGGACGTCGACGTTCGCCGGTGCGGACAACTACGCGAAGCTCTTCGACGACCCGACCGCGCCGAAGGTCGCCCGCGCCACGGCGATCTTCTGCGTCGGCCTGGTCGTGCTGAACCTGGCGCTCGCGCTGTCGCTGGCGTTGCTGCTCAACCTGAAGCTGCGCGGCACCACGGTGTTCCGGACGGTCTTCTTCTCGCCGGTGGTCGTCACGCTCGTCGCGTGGACGATCGTCTGGAACTTCCTCCTGCAGGACAACGGCGGCATCAACGCGCTGCTGCAGACGATCGGCGTCGACGGGCCGAACTGGTTGCGCGGCAACGGCACCGCGATGCTGTCGGTGATCGTCGTGCAGGTGCTGAAGAACGTCGGGCTCAACATGGTGCTGTTCCTCGCCGCGTTGCAGGGCATCCCGGCGTCCGTCATGGAGGCGTCGCAATTGGACGGTGCCGGGCCGTGGCGCCGGTTCCGCTCGGTGATCCTGCCGATGATCAGCCCGACGACGTTGCTGACGGCGATCATCACCGTCGCCGGCGCGTTGCAGGTGTTCGCGCAGATCCAGGTGCTGACCCTCGGCGGGCCCGCCGACAGCACCAACGTGCTGGTCTTCTACTTCTACCAGCAGGCGTTCGCCAACCACGACCTCGGCTACGGCTCCGCGCTGGCGGTCGTGCTGTTCCTCGTCATCCTCGTGCTCACGCTGCTGCAGTGGCGGATGCGGAAGCGGTGGGTGTTCCATGAGTCGTAGGGCCAAGATCGCGTGCTACGCGGTGATGGTCGTGCTGGCCGTGCCGTTCGTGTTCCCCACCTGGTGGATGATCACGGCGTCGCTGCTGCCGGCGAACGAAGTGCTCGCGTACCCGCCGAAGCTGTTCCCGAACCAGCCGCAGTGGGAGAACTACAGAGTCGCGTTCACGGACTTCCCGTTGGCGCGGCAGTACTTCAACAGCCTCTACATCGCCGTGCTCGTCACGCTCGGCACGATGTTCTTCTCCTCGCTGGCCGGGTACGCGTTCGCCCGCATCCGGTTCCGCGGCGAGAAGCTCTTCGCGCTGATCCTCATCGGACTGATGGTGCCGAGCGAGGTCACGATCATCCCGCTGTTCCGGCTGGTCGACGACCTCGGCCTGACGAACACGCACTGGCCGCTGATCGTCGTCCCGATCTTCGGCGCGCCGAGCGTGCTGGCGACGTTCGTGATGCGCCAGTTCTTCATCACCATCCCGAACGAGCTCGAAGAAGCCGGCCGGCTCGACGGCCTGTCCCGGTTCGGGCTCTACCGGCGCGTCGCCCTGCCGATCGCCAAGCCCGCGCTCGCCGCGGTCGCCATCTTCACGTTCCTCAACACGTGGAACTTCTTCCTGGAACCCCTCGTGTACCTGACCGACAAGGACATGTTCACGCTGCCGGTGGCGCTGACGCAGTACGTCGACGTCTACGGCGGCCACCTCTGGAACGTCCAGCTCGCCGCCGCGACCACCACGGTCGTGCCGGTCCTGATCGTCTTCATCATCGCGCAGCGCCAGTTCGTCGAAGGGCTCGCCCAGAGCGGCCTCAAAGGCTAGCGCTGCCGAACTGCTGGGAGGCAGTCGTGATCGATCGCAGAACCTTCCTCGGCGGAGCCACCGCCGCCGCGGCGCTCGGCCTCGTGGGCGCCCGGACGGCGGCGGCCGAAGTACCGCCGGCCAGCGTGCCGTTCCCGCCGCTCGCCCCGCTCCCGCCCGGCGCCCCGAACCGGCGGCTCTTCTCCCCGCTGGAGCAGCGGTTCGCGCCCTACCTCGCCATTCTGCCGGGCATTGTCAACGATGTCAGCGTCGATCCGGCCACTCTCGGCTTCTTCGGCGGCGGCTGGTGGCGGACGCCGAGCGAGCCGTACAACGCCCGCGTCCAGGAGCACGTCTACACGCTGAGCTGGTTCTACGCGAACCGGCGGCCGTGGAACCCGTACTACCTCGACCCCGCCCTGCGGAACCGGCTCGACGCGGCGATCGGGCACTACCTGAACCTCCAGCACGCCGACGGCTCGTTCCCGGAGTACTCGATCACCGAGAAGTCCAAGGCCGCCACCGGGTTCGGCATGGGCTATCTCGCGAAGACCCTCGCCAACCTGCGCCAGGTCAACGCGCTGCCGACTCGCCGCGCCGAGCTCGCGGCCGCGCTGCACCAGGGCATGACGTGGTTCCTGAACCCGGCCAACCCGATCTGGGCGCACCCGGTCGAGTTCGCCAACCAGAACGCGTCCGGGTTGTCGTCGTCGCAGCTGGCGTTGAAACTCGACCCGGATGCCGTGCTGCGCAACCAGTTGCGGGACCGGATCGGATTCCTCGCCGCGAACGGCCAGAGCCCGGCGGGCTTCTTCTACGAGCCGACCGGCATGGACGTCAACTACAACTTCGAGGTGATGCTCCCGGAGCTCGCCGAGATCTACGCGCTGACCCGCGACCGCACGGTCGTGGGGATGGCCCGGAAGTTCGCGGACTGGTTCGGCTACAACGTCGTCCGCGAACCGGACGGCTCCGGTTCGCTGACCTACGTCGCCACGTCGAGCCGCACGCACGTGTCCTGCTACGACGACGTCCTCCCGGATCCCGACCGGACCAACCTCGCCTCGCTGTTCGTCCCGGAAGTCCCGGACCTGGCCGCGTTCTTCACCACCCGCGAGGACCGCGCCGAGACGCGCAGGCAGTGGGCGGCCACGCCGGGGCCGGCGATCGGACCGGCCAAACAGGACACTTCACCGCGCATCCTCGCGCACGTCCCGTACGGCGAGGCGTTCCCGTCGCGCGGCGAGAAGCAGGCGTCGATCCGGCAGCTGCCTTACCTGCGGTCCACCGACTTCGCCGTCCAGCGGCGGGACGCCGAGCTGAACCAGACGTACGTCTACGTGCGTCGCCCGCAGCTGTACCTGGCCGGGTTCTGGGGCACGCGGCCGTCGACCTACGTCCGGGGCGCGCAGGGCATGCTGTGGCACCCGCGGGCCGGCATGGTCGTCCACTCGCAACAGGACGACACGCAGTGCTGGGCCAGCCTGCTGCCCAGCGGCAGCCCGGACGCCCGCGGCCTGCTCGACGCGACCTACGCCATCGGCGACCGCCCGTGGGACGGCAGCCGGAAGGTGCCCGGCTCCGCGCCGGTCGTCGTCCGGTACGGCCTCGACACGCGGATCCGGACGGACCTGACGATCACGCGCGACACCGTCACCCGAGCGGTCCGCGGGACGACCCCGCTCACCGAGCAGCTCCCGCTCGTCCTGCACCCGGGCGACGACGTGCGCTTCTCCGACGGCACCCCGGTCACGCACGGCGCCGACGCGAGCGCGACGGCGTCAGGGCTGGCGATCCGCCGCGGCGGCACGACGATCGCCGTCGGCTGGGGCACCGCCCTGGCCGCGACCGTCACCGCCACCACCGTCACGTTCCTGCGCGACGGCGCCCGGCGGCTGCACGTCCTGCGCGTCCCGCACCCCGGCGCCCTCACCACGGAGATCCGGCTTCGGTAGCCGGACGGTGAACGTCGACCCGGCGTCCACTTCGGACTCGACGGTGACCGTTCCGCCGTGCGCCGCCACCAGGTGGCGCACGATGGCGAGGCCGAGCCCGCTGCCGCCGGTCTGGCGGCTGCGGGACTTCTCGGCCCGCCAGAACCGGTCGAACACGTGCGGCAGGTCCTCGGCGGCGATCCCGGTGCCGGTGTCCGCGACGGCGATCACCACCTCGTCCACAGTGGACGAAACGTGGATCGTCACGCGGCCGCCGGCCGGCGTGTGCCGGACCGCGTTGGCCACCAGGTTCCCGACGATCTGGCGCAACCGCACCGGGTCGGCGGTCAGCAGCGCCGAACCGCGCGGGGAAACGGTGAGCGTGACGCCGGCCGCGGCGGCCCGGTCGGCGTGCGCGGCGGCGACGTGGCCGGCCAGCTCGGCCGCGTCCACCGGCTCCGGGTGCAGCCGCAGCCGGCCGGCGTCGGCCGCGGCGAGGTCCTGCAGGTCCTCGACGATGTGCTGCAGCAGTACGGTTTCTTCGAGCAGCGACGTCGACAGCGCCCGGTCGAACGGCAGGTGCCCGTCCTCGGCGGCCTCCAGCCGGCCGCGGATGACGTTGAGCGGGTTGCGCAGCTCGTGGGCGATGTCGCTGACCATCGCCTTGCGCTGCTCCTCGATGCGTTCGCGGCGCGCGGTGAGGTCGTTGAACGCGGCGGCGAGGTAGCCGACCTCGTCGCGGGACTTCACCGGCGCCGGCCGGTCCTGCTTCGCGGCCTCGGTCAGCGCGCGCAGCGGCCGCGACAGCCGGCGTGCGACCAGCACGGTGATCGCCGCGGCCAGCACCAGCACGCCGCCGGTCACCGCGAGGATCCGGGTGAGGTTCTCCCGCGACAGCGTGAACGTCGGCAGCTGCGACCCGCCGGGGCCGAGCGTGAAGAGCAGCGCGGGCGGCGCGACGAACGGCGTCAGCTGCGCGCGGCGGGCGGAGTCGACGCAGGCGCGGCTCGGCCCCTGGTCGGCGACGCCGAGCGCGTCGAAGTCGAGGCCCAGCTTCACCTGCTCGGCGCCTTGGGCCTGCAGGCAGCGGTTCACGGCTTCGTCGAGGCTGTCGAGCGCGGTCTGCTCGGTCGGCGTCGGGGTGGCGAGGTCGTAGATGCCGCACTTGGCCGCGAAGTAGCGGGCGGCGAGCGGGTCGAGCCCGGTGAGCTGCGGCCGGCCGCTCGCCCCGGCGCGCACCTGGCTGGGGAAGCCGAACGAGGTGAGGCACGCGGCGGCCTTCCTCGCCAGGCCGTCGAGGTCCTCGCGCTCGTCGACGGGGAGCCGGAACGGGCCCGCCGCGCGCGGGTCGATGCCGCTGGTCCCGGCCTGCGGCAGCAGCACCGGGTCGACGTGCAGCGGGTCGACCGACGCCGTCGCCTTCACCGGCAGCGTGACCGGCTCGCCGCCGGAGTCGCCGAGCACCCGGCGGTCGAGGGTGGTCAGCACGATCCGGCGGCCGGTGCCGGCGGACAGCTCCCGCAGCCGCGGGCCGACCTGGTCCCACGTGTGGTTGGCCGCGGCGAAGCCGATCAGCTCGGTGTAGATGGTCGCGTCGCCGGACAGCGCCTGGCCCTGTTCCTGCTGGATCGCGCGGGTGGTGGTCTGCACGGCCAGCCACGCGGTCGCGGCGATCGAGCCCAGCGCGATCAGCAGGGAGACCGCCGTCAGCCGGACGACGAGACTGCGCCGGAGGGGGAAGCTACGCGTCATTTTCCGCCGTCAGCTTGTACCCCACGCCGAAGACGGTACGCAGGTAGACGGGCTTCTGCGGGTCGGGCTCGAGCTTCTTGCGCAGGTTGAGGACGTGGACGTCGATGATCCGGGTGCTGACGAACCGGTCGTCGCCGCGGGTCAGCTCGAGCAGCTGGCGCCGGGTGAACACCCGCCCGGGCTGCCGGATCAACGTCTCCAGCAGCTGGAACTCGCCGGGTGTGGTCTCGACCGGGCGGCCGTCGACCGACACCTCGTGCCGGACCGGGTCGAGCCGCAGGGCGCCGGCCCGCAACGCCGGGTCGGGCGGCTCGCTGCGGGCCGACGTCCGGCGCAGCAGCGTCCGGACCCGGGCCATCAGCTCGCGGGGGCTGTACGGCTTGGTCAGGTAGTCGTCGGCGCCGAGGTCGAGGCCGAGCAGCAGGTCTTCCTCGGTCGCGCGGGCGGTGAGCATCAGCACCGCCACGTCGGACTCGCCACGCAGGATGCGGCAGACGTCCAACCCGTCGACCTTGGGCATCATCACGTCGAGGACCAGCAGGTCGGGCCGCTCGCGGCGGGCCTCGTCGAGGGCCGCCCGGCCGTCCGGGGCCAGCACCACGGTGTGCCCTTCGCTCTCGAGGTAGAGCCGGAGCACCTCGGCCTGCTTCTCGTCGTCCTCGGCGACCAGTACACGTGCGCACACGGCGTCGAGGTTAGGCGTCCTGACGCGGTCGCCACCCGATCCTGACCGGATCTTCATACGTTGAGGGCACGAGCCAGGTCTTTGTCAAAGTGTTGACCGCGGCCCCGGACGCAGGCAAAGGTCGGATGACAAGGCTGTCGGCTTCGGGAGGCACCGGGTGCGGTATCGGTTCATGGCGGCGGTGGTCGCGACGGCGGTGATCGGGGCGCCCGCCGTCGTCTCAGCGGCTCCGACAACGATGTCACCGCTGGTCGGGGATCCGGCGGCCTACGTCGACCCGCTGATCGGCACCGGCCGGGGCGGCAGCTCGGTCGGCGAGATCAACAACTTCCCCGGGCCGGCGGCGCCGTTCGGGATGATGCAGTTCTCGCCGGACACCCAGGGCGCGTACGCCGGCTACCAGTACCACTCCGACCGGATCCGGGGATTCAGCCTCGACCACGCCTCCGTCGGCTGCAACGCGTTCGGCGACGTGCCGATCCTGCCGGTCACCGGCGACGTCGGCAGCGCGCCCTGGGACCGCACCGAGCACTTCGGCCACGACGGCGAACAGGCCGAGCCGGGCTACTACGCCGTGACGCTCGCCGACTCGAACGTCCGCGCCGAGCTGACCGCGACGACCCGCACCGGGCTCGCGACCTTCACCTACCCGGCCGGCTCGACACCGCAGGTGCTGGTCAAGGGCGGCGCGAGCCTGGCCGGGAACTCCGCCGCGACCTTGAAGATCACCGGCGACCGCGAGGTCAGCGGCTCGGCGACCACCGGCAACTTCTGCGGCAAGGGCAACCACTACACGGTCTACTACGACATCGCGTTCGACCAGCCGTTCACCGCGCACGGCACGTGGGACGGCTCGGCGGTCAAGCCGGGCACCGACAGCGTCGACTCACCGCGGGCGGGCGCGTACCTGACGTTCGCCTCGCAGACCGTGCACGCCAAGGTGTCGATGTCCTATGTGGGCGTCGACGGCGCGAAGGCCAACATGGCCTCGGAAGTCCCGGGCTGGGACTTCGCCGCGGTTCGCAAGTCCACAAGGGACAAGTGGACGCAGGCGCTGGGCAAGATCCGCGTCGCCGGGCGTGATGAGGCTCAGCTCAAGACGTTCTACACCGCGCTGTATCACTCGCTGCTGCACCCCAACACGTTCGACGACGCCGATGGCCGTTACATCGGCTTCGACAACCAGGTCCGGACGCTACCCGCGGGTCGCCACCAGTACGCGAACTTCTCCGACTGGGACACTTACCGCTCGCTCGCGCCGCTGCACGCCATGCTGTTCCCGCAGGAAGCCAGCGACATGGCGCAGTCGCTGACCAACGACGCCGTGCAGGGCGGCTGGTGGCCGCGCTGGCCGATGGCGAACGGCTACACCGGCCAGATGACCGGCGACAGCTCGGTCGCGCTGATCTCGAACCTTTACGCCTTCGGGGCGCGGGACTTCGACGTCAAGACGGCGTTGCAGTACCTGGTCAAGGGCGCGACTTCGGTCGACGAAACGCCGGGGGCGTACCAGGAACGGCGGGGCATCGCGGACTACGTCGCTCGCGGGTACCTGCCGAACAACGACGCCGCACGCGGCGACCACGCCCGCGTCGGCGCGTCGATCACCCTGGAGTGGGCGATCGACGACTTCGCGATCGCGCAGTTCGCGCAGGGGATCGGCGACCGCGACGTCGCGCGCGAGTTCACCCGGCGGGGGCAGAACTGGCAGAACATCTTCAACCCGCTGACCGGCTACCTGCAGCCGCGCGGGCAGGACGGCCGCTTCCCGGACGGCCCCGGCTACGTCCCGCCGCCGCCCGGCAAGTTCGGCCAGGACGGCTTCGACGAGGGCAACGCGGCGCAGTACACGTGGCTCGTCCCGCAGGATCCGGCCGGGCTGGTGACGGCGATGGGCGGACCGGCCGCCACGGCGTCCCGTTTGGACACCTTCTTCCAGAAGCTGAACGTCGGCCCGAACGAGCCGTACATGTGGGCGGGCAACGAACCCGACTTCGGGGTCCCGTGGCTGTACAACCACGTCGGGCAGCCGTGGAAGACGCAGCAGGTCGTCCGCGAGATCGCGACGACGCTGTTCAGCGCGACGCCGGACGGCGAGCCGGGCAACGACGACCTCGGCGCGCAGTCGTCGTGGTACGTCTGGGCCGCGCTCGGCATCTACCCGGCCACGCCGGGGACGCCGGACCTGGTCGTGCACAGTCCGTTGTTCGAGCGGGCGGTGCTGTCGCTGCCTTCCGGGCGGACGATCGACATCCGCGCGCCGAAAGCGCCGGCGACGTACGTCCACTCCCTGTCGTTGAACGGCCGGGACTGGAACAAGACGTCGCTGCCCGCCGGGACGGCTCGCGACGGTGGCCGGCTGGACTTCTCGCTCGTGTCCACTCCGGACAAGCGGTGGGCGGCGGACTCCGTACCGCCGTCCTATCGCGACAGTGAGAAGCCGTTCCTGGCCTCGGCGACCAACCAGGTCGTCGTTTCGCCTGGGAGCACCGGGGAAGCGACCGTGAGCGGACAGCGGCTCGGCGGGCACGACCGCGTGCTCGACGTGACCACGAAGGCGCCGGCCGGGATCTCGGTGACCGGGCCGCGGCAGCTGCGGCTCGACGACCGGACCGGCAGCGGTTCCGCGAAGCTGACCGTGTCAGTGGCCGCCGGGACACCCGAGGGCTACTACCAGGTGCCGGTGACCGTCCGCGGCGGTTCGACGTCGGTGCCGGGCTCGGTGATCGTGCTGGTCGCGCCTCCGGGTGGGCTGGCGGCGGCGTACTCGAACGTCGGCATTTCGGACGACGGTGACACCGGGGCGGCCGACATCGACGGCGCCGGCAACAGCCTGTCGCGGCAGGCCCTGGCCGCGGCCGGACTGGTCGGCGGTCAGACCGCGCAGGCGGTCGGCACGTCGTTCGGGTGGCCCGCGGCGCCGGCGGGCCGGCCGGACAACGTCGTCCCGGCCGGGCAGACGATCCGGCTGTCCGGGACGCGGTTGTCGTTCATCGGCACGGCTTCGAACGGTGACCACCAGGCGTCGGCGACGGTGACGTTCACCGACGGCACCACCGCGGCGGCCGACCTGTCCTTCGGCGACTGGGTGTTCCCGGGCGGCGGCACGGATCCGGTGTTCGGCAACACGCTGGTGGCCCGCACGGACCACCGCAACCAGCCGGGCGGCCCGGGTGGCGGAGCGTCGATCTACGCGACGACGCCGTTCGACGCCCCGCCCGGGAAGCAGATCGCGTCGGTGACCCTGCCTTCCGACAGCAACCTGCACGTGTTCGCCATCGGCCTCGGCTGACGGGTGGGGTCAGGCGGCTTGCTGGGCGTTGTAGACGTTGATCGCCGCGTCGCCGAAGTGCGGGGCTGCATTCCGGCACCTCCCCGTTGCTTGCCCGTTCAGGGGAGGCCGGGCGAGGAGCAGGCACGCCACCGACCCGGCCTGCAGCCGCGGCTCGACGCGCAGCTTGATCAGGACGTTGCTGATCGCCGGCCGGCGGGCGATACCGCGGATGGACAGGCCGTGGCCGAGCAGGCCGAAGATCTCGCGCTCCCGCCGGCTCAGCCGCTCGACGCGGAGGGGGAAGGCGCGGGTGCAGATACTCAGCCGGGGGAGCCGGCGGCGCAGACCTTGATCGGCGCCGCGTGCGCCGGGTCGAGGGCGTTGCGCACCAGGTGCCACACGTTCAGGTCGTAGGCCTCGCCGATGTGGCCCACCGGGTCGAACGGGCAGAAGTCCTGGACGTACTGGTTCTCGACGCCGGGCTCGCGGACGAACGACGTCTCGGTCGGCGTCACCAGCTCGTCGTAGCGGGAGGTGATGATCGTGTAGCCGATGCCGGGCTGGGCGACCGGGCCGGTGTTCAGCGCGACGATCGCGGCGCCGCCGTCCAGCTCGTCGGCGAAGATCGGCAGGCCGATGGTCTTGACGATGGTGTCCCACGTGCTCTTGCCGAGCAGCGTGTAGGCGAGCGTCAGGAGGCCGGACGCGTTCGCGCCGTGCGTCGGCGGGGCGATCGCGACGACCTGGCCGAGCTCGCTCTGGATGCCCTGCATCTTGGCCAGGTAGAGCGACTGAAGACCGCCCTCGGAGTGCCCGACGACGTCGACCTTGGCCGCGCCGGTGGCCGCGCGGACCTTGTCGACGAAGGCCTTGATCTCCAGCGACGACTCCGCGACCGGCTTCAGCCCGCCCACGAAGGGGAACTGCGGGTAGGCGCCGTAGGTCAGCGAGAACGTGCAGTAGCCGCGGGCGGCCAGGTCGGCCTGGAGGAAGTTGAGGTCCTCGTAGTAGGTGGCGAAGGTGCCGTGGAGCAGGACGACGGGGTTCGGGTGGGCCGCGCCCGGGCGGCAGCCGAAGTCGTTGTTCCCGCCGCCGGCCGCCTGGGCCGGGACCGCCGCGCTCAGCGTCAGCACCCCCGCCAGGCCGATCGCGGCCAGCCATCGTTTCGTTCCCCGCGCCATTGCGAAGTCCCTTCGTCTGGTGGTGTGCACAGCATGCGCCGGTTGATCAATGCTGTCTGCTGGCAAAACGCGCAGAAACTTGCCGTGGCCGTTTGTGCATGGTGACAATGTGGTGGTGGATGCCGTCGAGGCGCTCTTCCCGCGGTCCGGGGAGATCGCCGCCGCGATGATCGCCCGGTGCGCCGCCGAGATCCCGGCGTACCGGCTGCTGCCGGCGAGCGTGCTCGAAGGTGACCTGGTCGCCAACGCGATGGCCGTGTTCGAGCTGTTCCTGACCACGGTGGCGGAGGACCGCCGGCCGACGGAGGCCGAGCTGGCGTTGCCGATCGCATGGGGTGCCGAACGGGCTCGCGACGGCCTGCCGCTGGAAGCCGTGCTGCGGATCTACCCGCTGGCCGCGAGCGTGGCGTGGGAGCAGGTGCCCGGCGACCGCGCGGTGCTCGGCGCGCGGATGCTGGCGTTCCTCGGCGAGGTGATGCCCCGCGTCGCGGCGGCGTACCTGCGCGAGCGCGACGACCTCGACTGGGAGCAGCGCGAGGACCGGCAGCACCTCACGGCCAACCTGCTCGCCGGCCGCCCGGTGCGCCGTCGCGAGCTGGCCGAGGCGTACGACGTCGTGGTGTTCCACCTGCCCGCGCCGCCGGCGGCCGCGGACGCCCGTGCGGCGACCGACCTCTTCCGCGCGGTCCGGTCCGATTTGGACGGTCAGCCCGGCTTGCTGGTGACGTTCAAGGGTGACGGGGGCGTGCTGCTGGTGCCGGCCTCGTCGTCCGCCGACGAGGTGGCGGCCCGGGTGGACCGGGTCTGCGGCCGTCCTTGCTTCGCCGCGACGGCCCGCGCGTCGACGCACGCGGACATCCCCTTCGCGCACACGTCGGCACTGGAAATCCTTGCGCTGGCGGAGAACCTGGGCCGCCCGCCGCGGCTCTACCGGCTGGCCGACCTGGCCATCGAGTACCAGATCGCCCAGCCGAGCCCGGCCCGGGAAGCGCTGGCTTCGGTGCTGACGCCGTTGGCGGACCATCCGCACCTGATCGACGCTCTGCGCGCGTTCGTGACGTCGGGCTACAACCGCGGCGAAGCGGCGTCGGCGTTGAGCATCCACCGCAACACGCTGACGTACCGGTTGGGCCGGATCCAGCTGATCACGGGGTACGACGCGACGCAGCCGGCGGACGCCCGCCACTTGGCCGCCGCGATGACGGCTTACGACATCGTGCGGCAGAACGGCTGATTCCCACGGGATAACGCTTGGGTCGCGGTTCTCCCGATCCGTTGCGGATCGGCGCGGGCGGCCGATTCCAGGGGGCGGACACGGAAGAAGTTGATTCCCATGAAACCCGCCGGAATTCTCGTCGCCGTCCTGATCGGAGCGGGCGCCGCCGCGTGCGGGGTGCCGCCGGTGGTCGGGGTGCCCGTCCCCGTCGCCGTGACACCGGCGCCGCCGACGACCAGCACCGCCGTGGTCGCCGTGCCCGCGCCGCCGCAGACGGTCTACGTTCCGCAGCCGCCCGCTTACGTCGCTCCCGTGGACACGTCGGAGGCGCGCACGGTCGTCGCGTACTACGACGCCCTCAACCGCCGCGACTTCGCCACGGCGTGGTCGCTCGGCGGCAGCCGCATCGCGGGCGGTGGCGGGTACGCCAAGTACGTCAACGGTTTCGCGACGACGTCGTGGGACACGCTGACCGTCACCGACGTCCGCGGGAGCACGGTTTCCGTCGTGCTGTCCGCCGTCCAGACCGATGGCAGCACCCGGACGTTCGCCGGCACGTACACCGTTTCCGGCGGCGTCATCACCGGCAGCCACATGACCCGGACGAAATGAGCCAGCCCATGCGTCTTTTCCGCGCCACCGCAACCCTTTCCGCCGTGCTCGCGCTCGCCGCGTGCGGGCTGCCGCGCACGATCTCCGGGACCGCTGGCCAGCCGTCGGTGTCCACAGTGGTCACCACGGCGCCGAGCACACCGACCGTCACCGTGGCCCCGCCGCAGACGGTGGTCGTCCAGCCGCCGCAGACCGTCGTCGTCGAACCGAAGGGCGCTGCCGGTCAGTGGTACGCGCAGTCGAGCTGGATCAACGCCCAGCCGTGGATCACGATCACCCCGGCGGCCGGGCAGACACCGTGCCAGTGGCTCCACGCGCGCGGTTACTCCTACGCGCAGGCGTACGCCGCCTGGGCGCAGAACGGCTACCCGGCCAGCTGGTCAGCCACCGGCGACGGCTATCCGTGCCAGAAGTCCTACGGCATGCAGCACTAACCGTCCAACCGGGACCAGAACGCGGTCAGGGCGCGCGCCACCGGGTGCGGGTCCGTCACCGGCCACCAGTGCCCGACATCGGGGAGTTCGGCGATCTCCGCGCCGGCGGCTTCACCCGCGGCCCGGTGCTGCGCCGGCGTTCCACTGGCCTGGTCGACGTCCGCGAGCGCGATCAGAGCCAGGCCGGGCCGCTGCCGCGCCTTCGCGAGGCCTCGGCCCGCGTCGGCCATCGCCGGCTGGGCGGCCGACCGCAGCAGGGAAAGCACCGCGCGCCCCATGCCGTCGTCCATTCCGGCGGCCACGCGTTCCGCGGCCGGACCGGTCATCCCGAGCGCGTTGACGACCGCCAGCCGCTGCTCGAACGTGCCGCCGAAGATCTCCTTCACCGAGGCCTCGCCCGCCCCTTCCTGTTGCCACACCTGGGCTCGCGCGTGCCAAACGTAACCCGGGTCGAAGAGGCCGAGCGCATCCGACGCCCAGCTGCGGATCAGGTCCGGGCGGGTCATCGCGATTCCGGCGACGTGCGCGCCGCCCCAGTCGTGGCCGACGAGGTCGACCGGTTCGCGGAACTGCTCCAGCCGCGCGGCGAGCCATTCGCGGTAACCCTCGACGGTGGCGGAGAAGCCGTCCGGCGCGGGCATCCCGAAGCCGGGCGGCGACAGCGTCACCACGTCGTCCCGGCCGAGCGCCTCGACCAGCGGGCCCCACACGCCGGAGCTCTCCGGATTGCCGTGCACGAGTACCAGGGGATTCCCCATCTCGACTCCTAACTTGCGTGCATGTACGCAAGTAACTGTAGCAGTGGCCGCGGCCGGAGACCACTGCCGGAAGCTACGGCGTGACGGCGAAGGCCGCGCGCACCGATCGCGTCGCCTCCCGGATGAGGGCGGGGACGCCCCGGACCGGGGGCTGGGCGATGAGCTGGAGCCCGGTCCCGCGGACCAGGGCGACGACCAGCACGGCGGCCGCGGCCGGGTTCGCGTCGGGCCGGACGGACCCGTCGGCGACGCCCTGGCGGACCACGTTCGCCAGGAGCTGCCGGAAGTCGGCGTCCCGGCGGGCGAACAGCGGGGCCAGCGCGGGGTCGGCCGCGATCGCCTCGCCCCACAGCTGCAGGAACGCGCGCGCCGCCGGGGTCCGCCGTACGACGTTGCGCAGGTACGCCTCGACGATCCGCACCAAGTGGTCCAAGCCGTCTCCCTGGTAGCCGGGGACGTCGAACCGCTGCGCCTCGTCGAGCACGGCTTCCAGCAGCCGCTCCCGGCTGCCGAACTGGTGGTAGACGATGCCGCGGCTGTAGCCGGCGGCTTCCCCGACCTCGGCGAGCGTGATTGCCCGGGACCCGCTGCGCGCGATGAGCGCCATCGCCGCGTCCAGCACCCGCCGCTCGGTCTCGGCGCGTCGTTGCTCCTGCGTCCGCCGGGCCGGGCGATCGGTCATGCGTCGTGCTCCCCTGACTGGATCGTGGTCGACGAAGTGTGCCACGAGCCCACCCAGGCGCGGACGACCTCCTCCAGCACCGACAGCGGCAGCGGGCCACCGCCGAGCACCACGTCGTGGAAGTCCTTGAGGGAGAACGCTTCCCCGAGCGCGGCCGCGGCGAACCGGCGCAGGCGCAGGATCTCCAGCCGGCCCGTCATGTACGCCAGCGCCTGGCCGGGGCACTCGATGTACCGGTCGGTCTCGGACTGGACCTCCACCTCGCTGAGCACCGTGTGCGTCCGCAGGAACCCGACGCACTGCGAACGCGTCCAGCCCAGCGCGTGCAGTCCCGTGTCGACCACCAGCCGCGCGGCGCGGACCGAGTCCTCGGCCACCATGCCCAGCCGCATCAGGTCGCTGGAGAACAAGCCCATCTCGTCGGCCAGCCGCTCGGAGTACAGCCCCCAGCCCTCGCCGTACGCCGTCACCGGCGCGATCCGGCGCAGCAGCGGCAGGTCCGTCAGCTCCTGCGCCAGCGAGACCTCGAAGTGGTGGCCGGGCACGGCTTCGTGGAACGCCACCGTCTCGGCGATGAACCGGTCGCGCGTGCGCACCTCGTGGGTGTTCGTGAAGTAGACGCCCGGACGCGAGCCGTCGAGGGCGGCCGGCAGGTAGTACGCGGGCGCGGCGACCGGCGCGTCGGCCTCCGGGACCGCCCGGACGACGCACTCGGCGCGCGGGATGCGGTGGAACCAGTCCGGCGCCGCCGCTGTCGCCCGGGCGACCGCCGCCCGGGCCGTTTCGAGCATCTCCTCCGCGTCCGTCCAGCGGAGGCTTTCGTCGGTCCGCAACCGGCGGCGCACCTCGGCCGGGTCGGTCAGCCCGAACTCGCGGCCGCCGATCTCGGCGTACTCGGCCTCGAGCCCGGCGAGGACGTCGAGACCGAGCTGGTGCAGTTCCTCCGGCGTGTGACCGGTGGTCGTGTGCATGCGCGCCAACGCCGCGTAGTGCGTCGAGCCGTCCTCGAGCCGGCAGAGGCCGGGCCGGTCGTCGGGCCGCCCGCGCCCGACGACGTCGGTGGCGAGGAAGTCCCGGTAGCGCGCCAGCGCGGGCCGGACCACCTCGGCCACCAGCCGGTCGCGGCGCTCGCCGCGGCCGCCGGTCAGCGGCTGGGCGAGCAGCTCTTCCTGCGCGAGGTACCGGTCGAGGAACGCGACCGCGTTGCGCGCGTTGCGGTCCACCGGCGTCCGGCCCGCGCGCAGGCCGTCGCCTTGGCGCCGCGCCAGCGCTTCGTAGAACGCCGGGAGCCCGGCCAGCCGGGTCAGGTAGTCCTCCTCGGCCCGCTCGCCGGACGGCGCGAGCTGCGGCAGGAACGCCAGGTGGCTGATGCCGACAGCGAACATCGGGTCGGCGAGGGTGAATTCGACGACCCGCGCGTCGAGCTGGGTGAGCACGGCCTCCGCCTGCTGGACGACGACGCCGAGCGTCACCCGGTCCGCGTCCGCCGACGCCCGGGCCCGCGCGAGGACGCCGGCCGCCCGCTCCCTGATCCGGGCGTGCCCGGCTTCGGAAGGGTCGGGCAGCTCCGCGTCGTGGCCGGGGATGCCCACGAAGGTCGCTTCGAGCGGCATCCAGGTGCCGAGCACGTCGAGCAGTTCGTCCGCGAGCGCGATGGCGGAGGTCATCTTCCCATTCTGTCGGCGCGGCTCAGCCGCGATCCAGGGGATTTCGCACCGGGGCGAACGCCAGCTCCCGCGACAGCGCGAGCGCCGCTGTCCGGACCGCCGGGGCCAGCCGGTCGAGGTCGAGCTTCGCCGCGTTGCCGGTGATGGACAGCGCCGCGAGCACCCGGCGCCGCGCGTCGAACACCGGCGCGGCGACCGCCGACACGCCGACCTCGTACTCCTCGTGGTTGACGCCGTAGCCGCTCACCGCCGCGCGGGCCAGCTCCTGCCGCAGCCGCCCGGGCGCGACGATCGTGCGCGGCGTCCAGCGCGCCAGCCCGCCGACGGCGACCCGGCGGAACCAGTCGGGCGAGCCGAGCGCGAGGAACACCTTCCCGGTCGCGGTGCAGTGCAGCGGCAGCTTCCCGCCCACCTGCGACTCGATCGGCATCGACCGGCGGCCGCTCACCTTCTCCAGGAACAGCGTGTGCGGGCCGTCCTGCACCGCGAGGTGGATGTTCTCGTGCGTCGCCTCGTACAGGTCCTCGAGGTACGGCAGCGCGGCTTCGCGCAGGTCACGCCGCCGCGGCACGCGCTGGCCGAGCTCGAACAGCTTCATGCCGAGCCGGTACCGGCCGTCGGTGCGTTCCAGGCCGCCCCAGCCGACCAGCTCGGCGGCCAGCCGGTGCACGGTCGGCTTCGGCAGGCCCGTCCGCGCCGTCAGCTCGGCGAGCGACAGCGTCGTGTCCGCGGAGGAGAACGCGTCCAGCAGCGTCAGGCCGCGGGCGAGCACGGACTTCGGCGGGCCGGTCATCCCGTGATGATGATCCGGTGGTCCCGCCGAGGCAACGCCGCTGAGCCGAGCGGTCACCGGATCGCCTCGGCGACTTTGGCGGCCAGCGCGCGCACAGTCAGGTCGGGGGCCACCGAAAGCACGGCCGGCAGCAGCGACGCGTCGGCGACGTACAGGCCGTCGACGTCGTGGGACCGCCCGTCCGGGCCCACGACCGAGCGGGCCGGGTCGTCGCCCATCGGCGCGCCGCCTTGCGGGTGCGCCGCGAACAGCCCGCTCCACACGACATCCCGGGCCCCGGCCGCGCGCAGGTGCTGCACCGCGAACTCCAGCGCCCCGGCCAGCCGCCGCCGCTCGGCCGTCGAGAACCGCTTGCCCACGACGACCTCGCCGCCCACGCCGAGGCCGGCGACGGCGGTGTTGTCGTCGGTGACCAGCACCCGCACCCCCGTCCAGCGCGGGTGGCCGCGCACGACCTCGGCCAGCCGGCCGCCCCACAGCGGCCGGTGCCGGGGGTCGACGAGGCTCGCGGCGAAGGCGACCGGGCCCGGCAGCGCGGCCGGTTCGACGGCGAACCCCGCGCCCGCGTGGGGAGCCGGTGACCGGGCGCGCAGGCCGTACACCAGCCGGGCCGGGCGCAGGCCCAGCGTCCGCCCGGTCAACCGCGCCGACGGTGCGTCGATTCCGGCGGTTTCGTGGGTCTGCAACAGGATCCGGGGGGTCGCGAGCGGGCCGGCCGCGAGCACCACGACCGGGGCCCGGAGCACGCTGTCGCCCGCGCAGGCGACGCCGGTGACCTTCGGGCGCGGCCCCGACGTGTCGACCAGGACGTGCCGGACGTCGTGGCGCCGGCGCACCCGAGCCCCGGCCGCCGGCGCCGGGCGTTCGTACCACGGTTCGAGGTCGGCCGGTCCGAACGGGCCCGCCGCGCCGAGCAGCCCGGTGTGCTCGTGGAACTTCGCGATGTCCGACGCGGGCGCGCGCTCGGCCTTCGCCGGGCCGGGCGCGGTGGGCGGTCCGATCGGCTCATCGTCCACTGTGGACATAAAGCAGGCGTGACCGGGACCGCTGTCGAGCAGCAGCACGTCGGCCCCGCGCGCGGCCAGCACCGCGGCGATCGCCCCGCCGCCGGCGCCGACGACCAGCACGTCGGCCCGATCGGGCCCCCGCCGGCCCGGGGGTGCGTGGTCGCCGTAGAACGCCTCGATCGCCAGCCGCCGGAACCGGTCGAAGGCGGCGCTCCCGGCCAGCCGGGCCAGCGCCGGCGCGTCCGCGACCCCCGCCATGACGCCGATCGCCGCGTGCACCGCGTCCTCGTCGGCGGGGGAGAGGGCGGGCAGGGTCGCGGCGAGGTAGCGGTCCGGGCGCGCGGCGGCCGAGCCGGGGACGAGCAGCTCGCACACCCGCGTCACCACGGTCGCCTCGCCGGCGCCCAGCAGCTGGCTCACTCCGCCCCCTCAAGTGAACGCCGACCCGCCGTCCACGGTCAGCGTCTGGCCGGTCAGGAACCCGCTGCCCTCGTCGCAGACGTACCGCAGCGTCGACACCAGGTCCGCCGGGCTTCCCGTGCGCGGCACCGCCTGGCTCGCCCGGACGCGCTCGAACCCGCCGCCGGCGCCGGTCGTCCGCGCGGCGGTCGCGGTCGTCACCAGCCCGGGCGCGATGGCGTTCACCGTGATCCCGTCCGGGCCGACGGCGTTGGCCAGCGCGCGCGTGAACCCGACCAGCCCGGCCTTCGACGTCGTGTAGGCGACCAGGTCCGGCGGGCCGAGGAAGACGACGGCGGACGCGATGTTCACGATCCGGCCCCAGCCGGCGGCCCGCACGTGCGGCAGCGCGGCCCGGGTGACCAGGAACGGGCCCTCCAGGTTCAGCCGCATGACGTCGCGCCATTCGTCCACAGTGGTCTCTTCGAACGCGATCGGCGGGTAGCTCCCGGCGTTGTTCACCACGATGTGCAGGGCGCCGAAGGCGGCCACCACCTGCTCGACGGCGGCTTCGACGGCGACCGGGTGCGTCACGTCGACCGTCACCGGCAGGAACTCCCCGCCCGCGGCGACCACCCGCGCGGACGTCTCGGCCTGGTTCCCGACGTCCCAGCCGGCCACGCGGTGGCCGAGGCCGGCGAGCGCGACGGCGAACTCCTGGCCGAGCCCGCGGGCGGCCCCGGTGACCACGGCGACCCGGCTGGACGGCATGGCGGGCAGCGTGGCGGCCGGCGCCGCGTCCCGGCAAGGGCACCGTTTCACCCACCGAAACGCGCGTCTTGCCGAACCCGCCCCCGCCTGGTGACCTTCGCGGCTATGTCGACGCTCCCGCGGTACCGCCACTTCCTGCGCGACGAGCTCGGCGTCGTGCTGGTCCTGGCCGTGCTGGTCGGCGTCGTGGGGCTGGCGCACCCGGACTTCCTGCGCCCGGTCAACCTGCTGTCCACCGCGCAGAGCTCGGTCTACGTCGGCCTGATGGCCTGCGGCATGGTGTTCCCGCTGGCGATGCGCGAAGTCGACTTGTCGCTGGGCGGGCAGTACGCGCTCGGCATCGTGCTGGGCGCGGTGCTGATCCGCGACGGCTGGTCGCCGTGGCTCGCGCTGCCGGCGATCCTCGTGGTCGCGACCGCCCTCGGCTGCCTCAACGGCGTGCTCACGACGTACCTGCGGCTGCCGTCGTTCATCGTCACCCTCGCCGCCGCGCTGCTTTTCCGCGGCGCCGCGCTCGCGCTGGCCGACGGCAAGCAGATCGGCGGCATGCCGCTGGACCACGCGTTCTTCAGCGTGCTCGGCGGCGACGTCGCCGGCGTCCCGACGTCGGTCTGGGTGCTGCTGGCCGCGACGATCGTGCTCACGGTGGTGTTCACCCGGACCCGGTTCGGGGCGCGGGTGCGGGCGGTCGGGTCCAACCCGGACGCCGCGGAGTTCAGCGGCCTGCCGATCGCCCGGACGCGGATCGCCGCGCTCGGCCTGTCCGGCTTCATGGGCGGCGTCGCGGCCGTGCTCGGGCTGGCGTTCTTCACCGCGGGCGACCCGACCGTCGGCAACGGCTACGAGCTGACCGCGATCGCCGCGTGCATCATCGGCGGCACCCCGCTCGCCGGCGGCCGCGGCTCGGTGCCGGGCGCGGTGCTCGGCAACCTCATCCTCACCACCGTCGCGGCCAGCCTGGTGTTCCTGCAGGTGCCGATCAACTGGACGACGTTCGCCACCGGCGCGGTGATCCTGGTCGCCGTCGCCTTCGACAGCGTGCTGCGCCGCACGCGCGGCCGGTCCACTAGGAGATCCCGTGAAACGCATCCCGATCCTGGCCCTGATCGCGTGCCTGACCGCGACCGCGTGCGGTAGTTCCGGCGGAGGCGGCGGGAACCTCAGGATGGGCATCGCCGTCGCCAACATCAGCCTCAACTTCGCCCACGAGATGGTCGAAGGCGCGGAAACCGCGGCGCAGCACGAAGGCGGCGTCGACTTCAAGGCCGTCGGGCCGCCCAACACCGACGGCCCGGCCGAGCAGCAGCTGTTCACCAACCTCACGCAGACCAACCCGGACGGCGTGGTGCTGGAGAACCTCGACCCGCCGATCTTCACCCGCCCGGCCGCGACCGCGATCGACCGCGGTGTCCCGGTGGTCGCGCTGGACACCGCGCCCACCGACGGCAGCAAGATCACGTTCTACGTCGGCAACGACAACTATGACCTCGGCGTCCAGCTCGCCTCGGAACTGCTGAAACGGTTGCCCACCAACCCATCCGGCACGGTCGTGGTCGGCGTGCCGAACCCGGGGACGCCGGTGCTGGACAGCCGCGCGCGCGGCATCAAGGAGACCTTGGCCGCGAAAGCGCCGGGGATCACCGTGCTGGGTCCGTTCCAGACCTACAGCGACCCCAACCAGAACTACGGCGCCTGGGCCGCGTTGGTGCACGCGAACCCGGGCGCGCTCGCGTTCCTCGGCGTCGGCGACGCCGACAGCTACGACCTCGCAAAGATCAAACAGACGGAGAACGGCAAGTACCTCGTCGCGGGCGCCGACGTCGACGCGAAGACGTTGCAGGGCGTCAAGGACGGCCTCGACTTCGTCACCATCGACCCCGAGCACTTCCTCAAGGGGTACGTCGTGACGGCGCTGCTGATCCGGTCGGTGAAGGAGAAGAAGCCGTTGCCGCAGGGGTGGTTGCGGATGCCGGGGCTGGTCGTGGACTCGTCGAACATCGACGCGGTCATCAAGCGCCAGACGTCGCCGCAGGCCGCGTACGACTTCTACAAGCCGGAGATCGACCGCATCCTGGCGAACCCCGCCGCGTTGGTCCGTCCCCTGGCCGAGGCGCGCTGACGTGCTGCACGCCCACGGGCTGACCCGTCACTACGGCGGTGTCACCGCACTGTCCGAAGTGGATATCTCGGTGGCGCCGGGCGAAGTGCACGCCGTGGTGGGGGAGAACGGCGCGGGCAAGTCGACGCTCGTGAAGATCCTGTCCGGTGTGGAGCGTCCGGACGCGGGCACGCTGTCGCGGCCGGACCGGATCGCTTCGGTGGCGCAGGAGCTGACGGTGTTCCCCGACCTGACGGTGGCGGAGAACCTGTTCCCGCTCGCCCCGCCGCGGCGCGGTTTGCTGGTCAGCCGGCGGCGGATGGCCCAGCTCGCTTCGCCGGTGCTGGCGGAGCTGGGCTTGGCCGTCCCGCTCGGGGCCCGGGCGGGGTCGCTGTCGCTGGCCGACCAGCAGCTGCTGGAGATCGGCCGGGCGTTGCTGCGGGAGCCGTCGGTACTGATCCTGGACGAGCCGACATCGGCGTTGCCCGCCGACGCCGTCGAGCGGTTGACGGGAGTGCTGCGCCGGCTGGTTTCGCGGGGAGTGGCGGTGCTGTACGTGTCGCACTTCCTGGAGGAGGTGCTGCGGATCGCGTCCCGGGTGACGGTGCTGCGCGACGGCCGCGCGGTGCTCGCCGGGGTGGCCGCGGAGTCGGTGGACCTCGCCAGCGTGGTGACGGCGATGCTCGGCGACCGCGCGCTCGCCCCGCCGATCCAGCGTCGGTTTTCCCACGAAGGCCCCCCGGCGCTCGTGGTCGACGCTCGTCGAGCCAGGTGGTCACCGTGCCTCGCTGCCAGGCGATGCGGGTACGCACCGGCGCCGGATCGGACGGGATCGGCGGCGGCACGTTGATCTTCGTGACGGCTCTCGACCGCACGCCGAAGGACTGGGCCGCCCAGAGGATCTCGTGGTAGGAGATCCGCTCGCCGGCCCCTTCGGCGGGCAGCTCTTCGAGCGTCGCGAGGTACTGGCTGCCTTCCCGGTTGATCACGTTCCCGTACGTTGCGAACACCTTCATCATGTTGGCGGCGCCCACGGTCGGCTCGTCGACGAAGATGGCCCCGGCGTTCGCCCCGTCCGAAAGGCGTTCGGCCCGGTCGGCGACCGGTCCGATGTAGTCGGTGCCGGCGCTCCACGGGAACTCGACGGCCCGTCCGGTCGCCACCCCGATCGCGCAGTTGCACCGGTAGCTGTTCTCCCGCTGCGCTTCGGTGATCCGTTCCTGGACGACGATGGCGGCGTTGATCGCCTCGGCCGCGCGGTCGATGGGGAAGGCCGCGACGACCCCGTCGTTCAGGTACTTGCTGATGGCGCCGCCCTGGCGCTCGACCGCTTCGCCGACCTGGTCGAAGAACCAGGCGATCGTCGGCAGCCAGCTGACGTCTCCGGTCCGGGTCTTCAGGGTCACCGCGTCCGTCAGGGTCACGTGCATGACGACCTTCTGCGTCCACATCGGGTTCGTGAACTGCTCACGCAAGGATTCCATTTTCCACACCATCTCTTCCGATGATTCGTCCCGGGCTCTTTGCCCGGTGTGAACTCATCGTGGCCCGGGAAACCCTTCGCCCGCTGTCCGCAAAAACCCGGACACGTCAGCCGGCCGAGGGAACGTGAACCTCCACGCAGGTGGCTTCCGGTTCGTCTTCGACTTCGGCGCCGGACACGGTCGCGCGGAGCCGCTCGGCCCGTCGCGGGTCGCCGGGGACGCAGACCAGGCTGATCGTCGTCCGATCCCGTTCGGGGTGCAGGCTCAAGATCAGTTCGCGCGGGGCGTCCGGCGTGCTCAACGCCGAGTCGAGCAGATCGCGGACCACGACCGGCGGCTCCATCGTCTCGGTGTCGGCTTGGATGGTCACGACGCAGCCGCTCAACCGGGCGGTCTCGAGCCGTCGCCTGCTTGCCGTGTCCAGTACGCCAGGGATGTGCAGCTCGTCCCGTGCCATCCACTCGAGCGCGCGGGCGCGGTTCCGCACGGCTCCGGGATCGGTGGCGAGCCGGCCACCGGCCGCGACCTCGCGGAGGAAAGGCAGGATTTCCCGACCTATCTCGTCGATGCGGCGTGACCGCAGGGCGAGCCTGCTGTCTCGAGCCGCTGCCGAGCTGGCGATCTCCGTGCGTTCCGCGCCCGCTTCGAGCACCACCTTGCCGAGGCGGGCGATCGTGCTCGTGATGACCGCGCCCGAGACGAGGCAGAGCGTCGACGACATGGCGGAAGGCAGCGCCTCGGCCCAAGACCGCGTGTGCAGGCTTCCGTTGACCACCAGCACGGTCAGGGTGACTTGCTGTACCAGCAGGGTGGCTACGGCTTCCCAGCGCAGTCCCATGGTGAACAGGACGACCAGGATCGGCCCGATGGCGCCGACCGGCCAGGACACGTAGGTCTGGATGCTGTCCGCCGGGATGACCAGCAGGGCCCAGACCGCGCCCGCCCCCGTCCACACCGCCGCGAGCCGGCCCCAGAGCCGGTGTATCGGGCGGTGAGCGCGGAAGATGAGCAACGTCGTCGCCACGGCCATGATCCCGTACCACCCGGCGAGCCAGGACATCGACGGAGCCGCGTCGAGGTGGCGCACGACCGGGATGGACATGCTCAGCAGGTAGGGGAAGCACACCGCCGCCAAGGGACCGCGGACGTCGTCGACGGCCGCGTGCAGGCCTTGGATCCACGATCCCGTGGCCGGCTCGGCGTCGGCGGCAGCCGACCAAGACAGTTCCACGGTGGTGCCCCGGCCGGGTTCGGACATCACCTTCGCGGTCCCACCGATTTCCGTCATCCGCCCGGTCACGGAGTCCCGTAGCCCGACGGAGGTACCCCGGACGTCGGAAAGCCGGAACCCGGCGCCGTCGTCGGTGATGCGGACGGTGAACGCGTCTCCGTCGGCACTCAGCTCGATGGTCACCGATTCCGCGCGGGCGTGCCGCTCGACGTTGACCAAGGCCTGGCGCGCGGCGTCCGCCGTCGCCTGGGCGACGGGGGCCGGCACGGCCGGCGCCCCTTCGGCGACCAGCCTCAGCGCCAGCCCGGCGGGCGCCGGCAACGCTTTCAGCAGGTGCTCGAGGCTTTCTCCGTGCTCGGCCGCGAGTTCGGGTTCCCGGTCGGCTCGACGCGCGGCTTCCGCGCAGGCGGTGCGGACGCTCCGCTCGTCGATACCGACCGTGGCCACCGCGCGCAGCGCGGCCGAGACGTCGTCGTGGAGTACCCGCTGGAACTCCCGGTGAGCCGCTCGCCGAGCGCTCGCCCTCGCCTCGGTGATTCGAGCGTCGTGCAGGCTTTCCCGTGCGTCATCGGCGCGCGTTCCGGCCTCTCGCAGCACTTTGGTCACCGCGGCCGAGGCGACCGGTGCGGCGAGGATCGGCCACAGCCCTTCCACGGCGCTGTCGAAACCGCCCAGCCGGACGGCGACCAGTACGTGTACCGACGCCAGCGCGAAGCAGATCAGCCACGCCCGGGTCCTGGGGTGGAAGCCCGCAACCAGGATCACCGCCACCACGACCGGTGTGGGCCGCGCGGACAGGGGCAGCAGCGCCGGCGCGGGCGCCAGGTTCGCCAGCACGGTGACCGACGCCGCCGTCGACGCCACGATTCCGTCACCGCGGCCCAGCTGCAGTTTCCAGCTCCTGATCATGAGCAGGACGAGGTAGCCGAGAAAACCGCTGATGGCGACGAACGCCGCCACGTGGACTCTGCTCGCCACCGGCAGGAACGCCCCGAGCAGGGAGATCACGAGCATGACGATGAGGACGGCGAAGGCACGCTGAAGGCCGCGCTCGACGCTGTAGCGGTACGTTTCCGGCAACCGGCTCACCCGGCCGGCGGGTCGGGCGGGAGTTCGATGTAGCCGTCCTGGAGCGCGAAGGCCGCCAATTCGCCCGGGCTCGCGCTGGCGTTCCGGGCTTTCGCGTACTTCTCGTCCACCCGCTTGAGGTACGTCGGCAGTGTCTTCTCACTGATGCCCAGCTGTTTCGCGATCAACCTTCGCGGCATGCCCTTCGCGATCAGGGTGAGCACTTCCCGTTCGCGTGCGGCCAATCGCACGACGGCTCGCGGGTCGGTGACGATGGCGTGCGCGAGCCTGCTCGAATAGGACTTCCGGCCTTCGGCGGCGTCGCGGATCGAGTCGACCACGCGCTCCTCCGGGTCCCCCTTCAGCACAAGACCGAGTGCGCCCGCATCGAGTGCTTCCCGGACGATCCCCGGCCGGGAGTCGGACGTGTAGATGACGACTTCGGCCCCCGCGGACCGGATCCGCCGGACGTTCTCGGTGACATCGCGCTCATCGGGGAGGAGCAGATCGAGGAGCACCACCGAAACGGTGACCGGGCTCGCGAGCATCGCCGAAACGGCCGGGTACACCGCGCACAGGTCGATGTCGTCCGCGTGCTCCGACAAGTACGCCTGCAGCCCGCGGAGGATCAACGGATGGTCGTCGACGGCGGCTACGCTGATCACGCTGTCTCCTTCGCGAGTGAGCGAAGGAGAGGTCGCTGCGGCCGGCCGGGCTGTTACGCGAACCGGGCCGGGAGCTTTCCGCTCCCGGCCCGGTCGCCGATCAGGTCAAACTCGAACAGGGTCTCGCATCAGGATCTTTCGCCCCGTTGGGTACCCAGCGCACGTTCGCGAACGACGCCTGGAACGCGGCGTCGGTGTACACCAGGAACGGCGTGTTGATGTGCTCGAAGTCCAGCCCGTTGTTGAAGCAGGACAACGGGATCTTGACCGTCGTCTTCGGGCCGCCCGCCAGGTCGGTGAACAGCTTCGTCGCGTTCACCTCCGAGAAGCACGGGTAGACGCAGTGCATGCTGATCACCGTCCGGTTGACCGGTGCCTGCTGCACGGTCGTGTCGAACTCCAGCGCCCCGTCCGCGTTCAGGTAGCTGCGCAGGTCGTTCGTGCCCGCCGTGTTCTGCATGTAGAGCTGAGCCGCTCCGGCACCCGTCCAGGTCGCCTTCAGGCCGTCGCCCTGCACGTTGACGTCCGTCGGGACCGTGTTGATCTCCGGGTGCGAGGCCGTGCCGTCCGGGCCGATCACGGTGCCGCCCCAGTTCGAAGCCGAGCCGATCTGACTGGTGTACGGCGCGACATCGGTGCGGTCGTAGATCGACAGGTCCTCGGTCGCCGTCCCGCCGCCGCCGGTCGTGCCGCAGGCCGCGGGGCCCGGGGTCTCGTCCAGCTGGCCGATCGTGACGCGCTGGCCGCTCTTCAGGCCGTAGCCCAGCTTGAACAGCGGGTCGTAGTCCGGAGACCACGGGTTGAGCGGCGACTGGCACGCGCTCTTCGGCCACGAGTACGACAGCGTGCCCTGGTAGCCCGTGCCGTCCTTGCCCTTGACCAGCATGTCGGCGACGCCGCCGCCCTCGGTGCCGGGCAGCCAGGCCGCCACGAACGCGTCGGAGCGGTTGATCTCCTTGTTCATGTACAGCGGGCGGCCGCCGACGTACACGGTGACGACCGGGGTGCCCTTGCCGCTGACCTTGTCCAGCACGGCCAGGTCCTCGGGGTAGAGCTTCGACGCCTCGAGGGTCTTGCGGGTCAGGTCGCCGACGCCCTCGGCGTACGGCGTCTCGCCGATGACCGCGATGACGGCGTCGTAACCGGCCGGGTCGACGTTGCCGGTGGCGTCGAACGTGACGTTCTCGGCGCCGAGGTCCTCCTTGATCCCGGTCAGGATCGAGGTGGCGTTGGGGAAGTCGGCGTTGGTGTTGCCGGTGCCCTGCCAGCTCAGCGTCCAGCCGCCGGTCTGGTTCTGGATGTTGTCGGCGCTCTTGCCGACCACCAGGACCTTCGACTTCGGCTTCAGCGGCAGCACGTTGCCGTTGTTCTTCAGCAGCGTCTGCGACTCGCGCGCGGCGTCGCGGGCCAGCCAGTTGTCCTTCAGCGCCTCGTCGGAGTTCGCGTAGGAGCGGTCGGACGGCTTCTGCGACTCGAAGAGGCCGTCGCGGATCTTGACGCGCAGGATGCGGGTGACGGCGTCGTCGATGCGCGCCATCGGGATCTGGCCGCTCTGGACCTGGGCGATCGTGTTGGTGATGAACGCCTTCCAGTCGGCGGGCACCATCACGATGTCGATGCCGGCGTTGATCGCCTGCGGGCACGAGGAGTTCGTGCAGCCGGTGACCTGGCCGATGCCGTTCCAGTCGGACACGACGAGGCCGTCGAAGCCCATCTTGCCCTTGAGGATCTGGTTCAGCGCCTTGTCGCTGCCGTGCAGCTTGCCCTCGTTGATGCCGAGGTCGGCGTTGGTCCAGCTGTTGAACGACACCATGACGGTCTGGGTGCCGGCGGCGAGCGCGCCGTAGTAGCCCTGGCCGTGGATGTTGATCATGTCCGCTTCGGACGACGGGTTGACGCCCTGGTCCTGGCCCTTGATGGTGCCGCCGTCACCGATGAAGTGCTTGGCGGTGGCGATGACGCCGTTGTAGCCGATGCGCTTGGTGGCGCCGTCCTGGAGGCCGTTGATGGCCTCGAAGCCGTAGGAGCGCGTGATGCGCGGGTCCTCGGAGAAGCCTTCGTAGGTGCGGCCCCAGCGGTCGTCCTGCACGACGGCGAGGGTGGGCGAGAAGGCCCAGTCCTGGCCGGTGGCGCGGATCTGCCGGGCGGTCGCGCCGGCGACGTCGCGGACCAGGCACGGGTCGTGCGCGGCGCCGAGCCCGATGTTGTGGGGGAACACGGTGGCGCCGTAGACGTTGTTGTTGCCGTGCACCGCGTCGATGCCCCAGATGACGGGGATCTTGGTGCGGCTGGTCTTGGAGGCGTTCCAGTAGGCGTCGGCGAGGTTCAGCCAGTCCTGCTGGGTGGCGTGCTTGTTGCCGCCGGGCCACGCGCCGCCGCCGTTGAGGACGGAGCCGATGGCGTACTGCTTGACCTCGTCGGGGGTGATCGAGGTGATCTCGGGCTGCGTCATCTGCCCGACCTTCTCCTCGAGGGTCATGCCCGCGAGGATCTTGGCGATGCGCGCCTCGTCGTCGGCCTTGCCCTTGAACCGGCTGTCGACCTTCGGCCAGTCGGCGAGGGTGGGCAGGCTGCTCTCGATCTTGGCGCAGCCGTCCTTGTCCTTGGCGGGCTGGCCGATGACGGGCTGAGCGGGTGCGTCTGCTTGAGCCGGCGTCGCCTGGGCGATCCCGCCCAGCAGGCTCAGGCTCATCAAGGTGACGAGCGAACTTCGGCGCGCACGGACCCACGCGCGGGATCTTCTGGCCATGGTCTGGTCCATTCTGCGATGAACGGCGGACCGGCCGATCCTCACCGGGCGAGCGGGCGGCGTCAATAGGTTTCGAGCTAGTTATTTCTCGACATAAAATAAGAGTCGCCCGGCGACGGGGTCACCTGGTGTCCTGCTTAGCCGGTGCGGGTGGTGAAAGACAAGGGTGCTTGCGGGCAACGGTTTTGCCCGCTCGTCGGAGGTCGCGCTTGAGCCGTTCGGCTCAGCCGAGCACCGAGCCCGGCAGTTCCTCGAAGATCAACCAAGTCCGCGTGGACCGCACCCCCTCCAAGGCCTGCAGCCGCTCCAGGACCACGTCCCGCAGCGTCTGGTTGTCCGGCGTCCGCACCAGCAGCAGGATGTCGAAGTCCCCGCCGACCAGCGCCACGTGGTCGACGTACGGGATCTCGTGCAGGTCCGTGGCCATCGTCCGCCACGACGTCTGCTCCACCGTCACCATGATGTACGCCGACGTGCCCAGACCGGCCCGGCGCGGGTCGATGCGTGCGCCGAACCCCGTGATCACCCCCTCGGCCATCAACCGCTCCAAGCGCGCGTACGCGTTCGTGCGCGAAATGTGCAGCTTCTCCGCCAACGCCCGGACCGCCAGCCGGCCGTCCGCGGACAGCTCCGCCAGCATGGCGCGGTCGACCTCGTCCAAGGCCGGGGCCGTTCGTCCCGGACGGCCGCCGTGAGCCAGCGCGCCGATGGACGTTTGGTCACCAGGGACCCCGTCGAGAGACCGTTTGTCGCTCATTCGGCCAACACCTTGAACACTCGACCAGCAGGAACCACCATTCGAGCATCATATGTCTGCGAGAGGTGGTGCCCGTGGAAACCCTGCTGCCCTCCGCGTCCCCCGTGCGGTTCGTCGCCGAGGACGGGGCTCGCGTCGACCAGCACGGCGGCTACCCCGAGCCCGCGACGGACCGCCTGAAGGCCGCCTACCGGCTGATGGTCCTGGGCCGCCGGTTCGACGTCCAGGCGACCGCCCTCACCAAGCAGGGCCGCCTCGCCGTCTACCCCTCCAGCGCCGGCCAGGAGGCCTGCCAGGTCGCCGCCGCGCTCGCGCTCCGGACCCAGGACTGGCTCTTCCCGACCTACCGCGACTCCGTCGCCCTCGTCGCGCGCGGCCTGAACCCCGGCGAAGTCCTGACGCTGCTTCGCGGCGACGCGCACTGCGGCTACAACCCCGTCGAGACGCGCGTAGCGCCCCAGTGCACTCCGCTCGCGACGCAGACCCTGCACGCCGCCGGTCTCGCGCACGCCATGCAGCGACGCGGTGAGGACGCCGTCGCGCTCGCACTGATCGGGGACGGCGCCACCAGCGAAGGCGACTTCCACGAAGCCCTCAACTTCGCCGCCGTCTTCAAGGCGCCCGTCGTGTTCTTCGTGCAGAACAACCGCTACGCCATCTCCGTCCCCTTCGAGAAGCAGAGCGCCGCACCCGCCCTCGCGTACAAGGGGATCGGCTACGGCATGCGCTCGGAGCAGGTCGACGGCAACGACGCCGTCGCGGTCCTCGCCGTCCTCGACGACGCCGTCAAGCACGCCCGCGAGGGCAGGGGCCCGGTGCTCGTCGAGGCCCACACCTACCGCATCGACGCCCACACCAACGCCGACGACGCCACCCGCTACCGCGACGCGGACGAAGTCGCGAAGTGGCGCGAAGCGGACCCGCTCAAGCGCCTCGAGACCTACCTCGGGGACGCCCTCACCCAGGACGAAGCCACGCAGTACCAGAACGAAGCCGAGGAGTTCGCCCAGTCCGTCCGCGACACCCTCAACGCCGACACCGAGCTCGACCCGATGTCGCTGTTCGACCACGTCTACGCCGAGCCGACCCGCCACCTCGAAGCCCAGCGGGCCGCCCTGCAAGCCGAACTGGAGGCCTGATGACGACCACGATGGCGCAGGCGCTCAACGCGGCCCTGCGGGACGCGCTCAAGGACGACGACCGCGTCCTCGTCTTCGGCGAGGACGTCGGCACGCTCGGCGGTGTCTTCCGGGTCACCGACGGCATCACCGCCGACTTCGGCGAGGACCGCTGCTTCGACACGCCGCTGGCGGAGTCGGGCATCGTCGGGTTCGCCGTCGGGATGGCGATGGGCGGGTTCCGCCCGGTCGTCGAGATGCAGTTCGACGCCTTCGCCTACCCGGCGTTCGAGCAGATCACCTCGCACGTCGCGAAGCTGCGCAACCGCACCCGCGGCGCGCTGGAACTGCCGATGGTCATCCGGATCCCCTACGCCGGCGGCATCGGCGGCGTCGAGCACCACTGCGACTCCAGCGAGGTCTACTACACGCACACGCCGGGCCTGCGCGTCGTCACGCCGGGCACCGCGCAGGACGCCTACGACCTGCTGCGCGACGCCATCGAGTCGCCGGACCCGGTCGTCTTCCTCGAGCCGAAGGCCCGCTACTGGTCGGGTGAAGAAGTCACCTTCACCCGCACCGGCCCGGCCATGGACCAGGCCGTGGTGCGGCGCCAAGGCAAGGACGTCACGCTCATCGCGTACGGCCCGATGGTCGCGACCGCCTTGGAGACCGCCGAAGCCGCGAAGGACGAGGGCTGGGACGTCGAGGTCGTCGACCTGCGTTCCTTGAGCCCGTTCGACGACGAGACCGTGACGGCGTCCGTGCGCCGCACCGGCCGGGCCGTCGTGGTCCACGAGGCCGCCGGCTTCGGCGGCTACGGCGCCGAGGTCGTCGCGCGCGTCACCGAGCAGTGCTTCCACCAGCTGCACGCGCCCGTGCTGCGCGTGACCGGCCTCGACATCCCGTACCCGGCGCCGAAGCTGGAGCGGCACACGCTGCCCGACGTCGACCGGATCCTCGACACGATCGCGCGCCTGCAGTGGCACGACACGCCGGTGGTGGCCGGTGCCTGACTTCCTGCTGCCCGACCTCGGCGAAGGCCTGACCGAGGCGGCGATCCTGAACTGGCACGTGAACGTCGGCGACACGGTCAAGGTCGACCAGATCGTCGTCGAGGTCGAGACGGCGAAGGCCGCGGTCGAGGTGCCCGTGCCGTTCGCGGGTGTGGTGTCGGCGCTGCACGGCGAGCCGGGGCAGCTGCTGCCGGTCGGCGCGCCGCTGCTGTCCGTCGGCGGATTCGCCGAGCCCGGCGTGACGACGTCGTCCGGCAGCGGGAACGTCCTCATCGGGTACGGCACCGCGCCGACGACCCGCCGCAAGCGTGCCCGCCGCGTCGAGGCGCCCGCGCCGAAGGCCAAGGCGCCCGGCGTGATCTCGCCGTTCGTCCGGAAACTGGCCGCCGACAACGGGATCGACCTCGCGAAGGTCCCCGCGACCGGCGCGGACGGCATCATCCGCCGCGCCGACGTCGAGGCCGTGCTCAAGAAGCCGGTCGCGAAGGGCAGGCGGATCCCGCTGACCGGGGTGCGCAAGGCCGTCGCGGACAAGCTGACGACCTCCCGGCGCGAAATCCCCGAGGCCACGGTCTGGGTGGACGTCGACGCGACCGAGCTGGTCGCCGCCCGCGCGGCCCTCAACGCGAAGGCCGACCGGCCGGTCAGCCTGCTCGGGCTGATCGCGCGGTTCGCCGTCGCGGGGCTGCGCAAGTTCCCGGAGCTGAACTCGCGCGTCGAGGGCGACGAGATCGTGCTGCTCGACGAGATCCACCTCGGGTTCGCCGCGCAGACCGACCGCGGGCTCGTCGTGCCGGTCGTGCGGGACGCGGGGGCGCTGTCGACGCGGGACCTGTCGGCGGCGATCGGCGACCGCGCCCGCACCGCGCGGGACGGCAAGCTCGCGCCCGCGGACCTCACCGGCGGCACGTTCACCGTCAACAACTACGGCGTCTTCGGCGTCGACGGCTCCGCGGCGATCATCAACCACCCCGAGGCCGCGATCCTCGGTATCGGCCGGATCATCGACCGGCCGTGGGTGGTCGACGGCGCGCTGGGCGTGCGCAAGGTGTGCGAGCTGACGCTGGCGTTCGACCACCGCGTCTGCGACGGCGGCACGGCCGGCGGGTTCCTGCGGTTCGTCGCCGACTGCGTGGAGTCGCCGGTCACCGCCCTCGGTGATTTGTAGACGCACCGGCCGCATTGGCCGGTGGTGACGGCCGTGGCACTTACAGTGTTCGCGTGACGACTCCAGCCCAGCACGACCGGGACCAGGCGGAAGCCCGCGTGGGCCGGCTCAAGCAGGACCTGCGGGCCGGCCTGGCGACCCCGCCCGCCGACGTCGAGGCGATGGACGAGCTCGTCGCGACGGCGCACCGGCTGCTCGACGCCGAGGTGGCGTTCGACGAGGCGAAGCACCGGCTCGCGAACGCCGAGCTCGAGTCGCGGCACGCGGCGACGCAGCGCGCGGTCGTGTACTACGCGGCCGCGCCGGTGCTGGTGCCGCTGGTCGCCGCGGCGCTGGTGCTGTTCGACGTGCTGTCGCCGGGGTGGCTGTTCGCGCTGGTGCCGCTGTTCGCGGCCGGGCTGTGGATCGGCTTCGGGCCGGTCCGGCGCGTCGGCGACGTCATCCGCGAACGGACTCGCGCGGCGTGGGCGGGCAGTGCGACGGCCGGGCTGCTGGTCCTCGCGCTGGTCCCGTGGTCCGGGGCGGTGGTCTGCACGGTCCTGACGGCGCTGGGCGTCGCGGCCACGTGCGGGCTGCTGTGGCGGGAAAGCCGGATCCCGTGAGCCACGGCTACGCGACTTACGGCGACGACCCCGAGTTCTCGGTCGGCTACGAAGAGCCCGTCGACCCGACGCGGCGCGACCTCGACGAGCTGTTCGCGGCGGTCGACGGGCTGCGCGCGGCCGTCGAGGAGACCGACGACCGCCTGCGCCAGGACGTCGCCGACCTGACCGAGCGCCTCGAGACCGGCGGCGCGCAGCGGCAGGAGGACCGGCTCGACCTGCTCGGCCGGCGCCTGGACCGGCTGCAGCAGCAGGTCCAGGCCCTGGAGCGCGCGGTCCGCGTGTCGGACGGGGTGCCGCAGGTGAACCTCGACGACGTCGGCGCGGAGACCCGCGCGCTGGCGGCGGAGGCGGCGCGCTGGGACGACCTGCACAAGGAGCTCGTCACGAAGGAGCAGCGCGCGCGGTACTCCGACGAGATCTCGCGGCTTTCGTCGGTGCAGGCGGCGTTGTCCCGTTGCGACGCCGACCTGCTGGAGGTGATGGGGGTCCTGGCGTCGACGGATCGCGCTTCGCGGGCGCGGGGGGACGCGGAGTCGTCGTTGCGGGCGTTGTCGACGCGGCGCCGGACGTTGCTGGACGAGGAGATCCCGGCGGCGGTCGCGGCGGCGGACCAGGCTCGGCTGGCGTTGCGGGAAGCGGACGCGGTCGAGGCCCGGGTGGTCCCGCAGCTGGAGCGGGCCGAGCGCGCGTGGCACGACCTGCAGGTGCGGTTGCGGACGCGGATCACGGACGCGTTGGGCTCGAACGCGTTGCTGCCGACGTGGTTCGGTCACGCGCTGGGGGTGGCCCCGCCGGCCGGTGCATCGGCTGACGCGTGGATCCGCACGGCGGCGTCGGTGCTGGCGTACCGGGTGACGTTCGGGGTGGTGGATCCGGCGCTGCCGCTGGGCCCGCCGGCGCCGGAGGACGCGGACACGACCGAGCGGCGGTGGACCTGGCGGGCGCGCCTGGAGTCGGATCTCGACGACCTCTCGCTGTAGGCGTTCAGCCGCGCAGCGCCGACTCCAGCTGCCGGTGCAGGTCGCCCGCGCGGGTGCGGCCCGGCTTGCCCTCCGGGAACCTCCGCAGGATCTCGCCCACCTCGCGCGGCGCGTGTTCGAGAGCCCACCGGATCTCCGCCTCCGCCGAATCACCCGCCAGTTCGCGGGCCAACGCCGCCTGCTGCGCGGGGCCGACGATGTGCTTCACCTGGTGCGGCGACTCCAGCGGGTGCAGGTAAGCCGCCCCCGCCGCACCCACCGCCGCACGAGCAGCCGCCGCGGCCGCCGGGTCCGAAGTCTTGCTCGCCGCCAACGCCTCCCACGCCGCCGTGCGCAAGGCGCGCGTTCGCGGACCTCCCGCAGCGAACTCCCGCGCCGCCGCGATCGCCGCCGCCGGGCGCGGATCCGGCACCAGCGGCAGCACCCGCTCCGCGCAGTCGGCCGCCCAGCCCGTCAGGGCCCGCAGTTCGTCGAGAGTCAGCTCCATGTGGGTGAAGCGTATCTTTGAAACCCCGGTTGAGACTTTCAGACGACCGCCGGGCGGCGAAGGGGCCGCCGCAACCGGTTGAACAGCTTCGCGTTGTTCAACGCGAACACCCCCACCGTCTCCCCGTCCCGCTGCCACACCGCCGCGAACGACGACGAAGCCGGATCACCGTCGACGAAGGAAAGCGTGTCGGTCGGCAACGGGTGCCCGGCCAGCTGCAACGTCCCCGAATACTGGTCCGACCACACGTACCCGCTGGGCGTGTACGTCCGCGCGGTGTGGCCGGCCAGCAGGTTCGCCACCGCGACCGGCGCCTGCTCGGACGCGTTCGTCCAGTGCTCGTGGCGCCGGCCGGCGAACCGGGCCACGTCGCCCACGGCCACCACCGAAGGCAGCGACGTCACCAGTCCCGCGTCCGTGTGGACGCCGTCGCCGACCTTCAACCCCGAGCCCGCCAGCCACTCCGTCTCCGGGATCATCCCGACGCCCGTCACGACCACGTCGGCCGGCACCGACGAACCGTCGGAGAGCGAGACGCCGGCCGGGGACAGCCCCGAAACCCGGACCCCGCACCGCAGGTCCGTGCCGTGGTCGCGGTGCAGCCGGGCGCACACCGCGGCCAGCTCGGGGCCCAGCACCGGCGCCAGAGGAGCGTCCAACGCCTCCAGGACGACCACGTCCAGACCCAGCGAACGGCACGTCGAAGCCACCTCGGCCCCGATGAACCCGGCCCCGACGACGGCCACCCGCACCCCGGGCACCAGAGCCGCGCGCAGAGCGAGCGCGTCGTCGAGCGTCCGCAACACGAACGCGCCCTCGAACCCCGGCAGGGTGCGGGCCCGGCCGCCGGTCGCGATCACGACGCCGTCCGCGTGCACCGAACCGCCGTCGGACAGCAGCACTCGACGTGCCGCGGGCTCCAACGCCGTCGCCCGCACACCGAGCCGGAAGTCCAACGCCAGCGAAGCGAGGTCCCCGGCGTCGAGCAGCTCCAGTGAAGCCGCGGAAGCCGTCCCGGCGAGGAAACCCTTCGACAGCGGCGGCCGGTCGTACGGCAAATGGGCCTCGGAACCGATCAGCACGATCCCGCCGTCGTACCCCTGCGCGCGCAGCTCCTGCGCCGCGCGGACCCCGGCGAGCGACGCGCCGACGACCGCGATGCGCCTCACGCCGCGTCCTCGCCGGCCAGGTCCTGGACGTAGACGACGCCGTCGGCGACCGACACGGCGTACGTGCGCACCGGGTCCTTCGCCGGCAGGCAGGTGGGCATGCCCGTGCGCAGGTCGAACAGCGCCGCGTGCAGCGGGCACTCGACGAAGCAGCCTTCGAGCCAGCCGTCGGCCAGGGAGGCGTCCTGGTGGGTGCACGTGTCGCCGATGGCGTACAGCTCGCCCTCCTCGGTGTGGAACACCGCGATGGCGGGCGGTCCGGGGATCCGGACGGACTCACCGGGGGGCAGCTCGTCCACCGTGCACGCGCGAATCATGAGTCCTCCGAATGTGTTGCGCATGGGGGAACATCAACTGTGATACGCAACAAAGTCTGAGTCCCGTGGCGGACGTCGTCAAGGGGGTACGCCCCGGTAGTTTCCGTTGTCCGGTAACGACGATTTCCGGGCACGCCGAAGGCGCCCGTACCGGGGATGGCGGTACGGGCGCGCGACGACGTCGGGGCTAGTTCTCGCCGTGCCGGTAGAACGGCGTCTTGATCGGGGCGAGCGGGGTGTTGCCGAGGATCAGGTCGGCGGCCTTCTCGGCGGTCATCATCACCGGCGCGTAGATGTTGCCGTTGGTGATGTAGGGCATCACTGACGCGTCGACCACGCGCAGGCCCTCGGTGCCGTGCACCCGCATGGTCTGCGGGTCGACGACGGACTTCTCGTCCACGCCCATCTTGGCCGTGCACGACGGGTGCAGCGCGGTCTCGGCGTCCTTGGCGACCCAGTCGAGGATCTCCTCGTCGGTCTCCACCGACGGCCCCGGCGAGATCTCCCCGTCGTTGTACGGGTCGAGCGCGGGCTGGTTGAGGATCTTCCGCGCCACCCGCACCGCTTCGACCCACTCCTTGCGGTCGGTCTCGGTCGACAGGTAGTTGAACTTGATCGCCGGGTGCCGCCGCGGATCGGTCGAGGTGATCTTCACCGAGCCGCGGGTGTCGGCGTACATCGGGCCGACGTGCACCTGGTACCCGTGGCCGCCCGTCGGCGACGAACCGTCGTAGCGGATCGCCACCGGCAGGAAGTGGAACATCAGGTTCGGGTACTTCACCTCGTCGTTCGACCGGACGAACCCGCCGCCCTCGAAGTGGTTGGTCGCGGCCGGCCCGGACCGCAGGAACAGCCACTGCGCGCCGATGTAGGGCCGCTTCCACTTCGCCAGCGACGGCTGCATCGACACCGGTTGCTTGCAGGCGTACTGGATGTACACCTCCAGGTGGTCCTGCAGGTTCTCGCCGACGCCCGGCAGGTCCTTGACGACGTCGATGCCGAGCTTCTCCAGCTCGGCCGCGTTCCCGACACCGGACAGCTGCAGCAGCTGCGGGCTGTTGATCGCGCCGCCGCAGAGGATGATCTCCTTGCCGTACACCTCACCCGGCGCGCCGCGGCCCTGCGCGTACTCGACGCCGACCGCGCGCGTGCCGTCGAAGAGGATCTGCGACACGAACGCGTGCGTCTTCACGGTCAGGTTGGGCCGGTCCAGCACCGGGTGCAGGTACGCACCCGCCGCGGACAGCCGCCGTCCTTTTCGGACGTTGCGGTCGAACGGCGCGAAGCCTTCCTGCCGGTAGCCGTTGACGTCGTCGGTGCGCGGGTAGCCCGCCTGCTCGGCGGCGTCGAAGAACGCCTGGAACAACGGGTTCGAGGCCGGGCCGCGCTCCAGTTCGAGCGGACCGTCGTGCCCGCGCCACTTCCCGTCCGGCGGGTCGGCGAGGCAGTTCTCCATCCGGTTGAAGTACGGCAGGCAGTGCGCGTAGTCCCAAGTGGACATCCCCGGGTCGGCGCCCCAGCGTTCGTAGTCCATCGGGTTGCCGCGCTGGAAGATCATCCCGTTGATGCTGGACGACCCGCCGAGCACCTTGCCGCGCGCGTGGTAGATGCGACGGCGGTTCATGTACGGCTCGGGTTCGCTGCGGTAGCCCCAGTCGTAGAACTTCGACCCGATCGGAAACGTCAGCGCGGCCGGCATGTGGATGAAGACGTCCCACTTGTAGTCCGACCGGCCCGCCTCCAGGACGAGGACCTTGTTCGCCGGGTCGGCCGAAAGCCGGTTCGCCAGCGCGCAGCCCGCCGAGCCACCGCCGACGATGACGAAGTCGTAGGTTCCGGAACTCATGGCGCCTCCTAGCCGGGCAGGGTGTCCGGGGCGTTGTCGGGCATGTGCTCGGGGCTCGTGTGCGACGAACCCCAGGTGCGGCGCCGGACGTAGAGCATGATCGCACCGATGACCACGATCAGCCCGGTGACGATCACCGCGCCCCACTGGAAGTACCAGTGGTCGTCGCCGTAGACCTCGGCGCGCGGCCAGATCAGGTTCACCGTCATCGCGGCGCCGTAGAGCACCGCGACCAGGTTCACCAGCGTGCCCCAGCGGCCCAGCTTGAAGTACGGGCCGTGCTCCGGGCGGGGCCAGCCGCCACGCAGGCGGTGCACCAGCATCGGACCGGTGACCATCAGGTAGGGGATGTAGAACAGGATGATCGCGGTCGAGGTCAGGATGAAGAACGCCCGCTGGTTGCCCAGGTTGATCAGCAGCACCACGACGGTGAGGCCGCCGGTGAGCAGCGCGGGCAGCACCGGCACCTTGGAACGCGGCGAGACCTTCGACATCGCCCGGCTGAACGGCAGGCGGCCGTCGCGGGCCATCGCCCAGGCCATCCGGATGGCGGCGGTCTGCACGGCGAGGCAGCACACGGTGATCGCGATCGCCGAGCAGATCAGGAAGGCGTCGCCGAGCCCTTCGCCGAGGGTGCTCTTCAGCAGGTACGGCATGCCGGACGTGCTGAGCTCCTTGGCACTCAGGTCACCGACGGCCATCATGCCGAACAGCATGATCAGCCCGCCGACGACGAACGCGGCGGTGATGGCGCGCAGGATCGCGCGGGGCGCGTGCCGCCGCGGCTGGGTGGTCTCCTCGGCCAGCGAACCCGCGGTGTCGAAGCCGTAGAAGACGTACGCGCTCATCAGCGACGCCACGAGGAACGCGCCGAGATACCCGAACGAGTGACCCTCGCCGGTGCCCGCGGTGTCGAAGACGAGGCCGGGGCCGCGCTTGATGTGGATGGCCAGCGCGATCACGAGCAGGATGCTCGCGCCGAGTTCGACCGCGACGCCGAAGTTGTTGATCTTCGCCATCAGCTTGACGCCGATGATGTTCACGACCGTGGCGAACACGACCAGGATGAGGGCCAGGATGATGGCGTTCTGCGCGCCACCGGGTGTCGACGTCAGACCGGCGTCTTCGTCGCTGCCGACGATCTGGAACGCGGTCGAGACCTGCGGCAGGATGATCTGGTAGGCCACCGCGACGGCCGCCGCCGTGACGATCGCGCCGATGATCATGATCCAGCCGGCCAGCCACGACGTCGCGGGCTTCGCGATCTGCTTGGCCCACTGGTACACCGACCCGGCGAGCGGGAACTGCCCGGCGAGCTCGGCGAAGCACAGGGCGACGGCGGCCTGGCCGAGGAAGACCAGCGGCCACGTCCAGATGAAGGCCGGGCCCCCCGACCCGAAGCCGAAGAAGAAGAGCTGGAACACGCCGGTCAGGATGGAGATGTAGCTGAACCCGGCGGCGAAGCTGGAGAACGACCCGAGCGAGCGCTCGAGTTCCTGGCGGTAGCCGAACTTCTCGAGTTCGGAGCTGTCGTCGGCAGCAGGCCCCCCGCCCGCCGGTATTTCCTGAGTGGTCATGGCATGCGTCCTCACGTGGTGGGTGGGGGAATTTCAGCCTTTGAACCAGTGCTGCGGAACGGGATCGATGTTCTGGTAGACGTGCTTGCTCTCCTGGTACTCGGCCAGCCCGGACGGCCCGAGCTCGCGGCCGATACCCGACTTGCCGAAACCACCCCACTCCGCCTGCGGCAGGTAGGGGTGGTAGTCGTTGATCCACACGGTGCCGTGGCGCAGGGCCCCGGCGACCCGCTGGGCGCGGGACGCGTCCGACGTCCACACCGCCCCGGCGAGCCCGTACTCGGTGTCGTTGGCCAGCGCGATCGCGTCGGCCTCGTCGGTGAAGCGTTCCACGGTGACGACCGGGCCGAAGACCTCTTCCCGGACGACCGCCATGTCCCTGGTGCAGTCGGAAAACACCGTCGGACGCAGGAAGAAGCCGTTTTCGTACTGCGGCCCTTCGGGACGCTTGCCGCCGGCCCGCAATGTCGCGCCCTCCTTGAGAGCGCTTTCGATGTAGCCCTCGACCTTGTCACGGTGCTGCGCCGAGACGAGCGGACCGGTTTCGGTCGTGGGGTCCAGGCCGTCGCCGACGCGGATCCGGTCGGCGCGGGCGGCGAGGTCCGCGACGAACCGGTCATGGATCTCATCCTGGACGATCAAGCGGGCGCCCGCCGAGCAGACCTGTCCCGAATGGACGAACGCGGCCATCAGCGCGTAGTCCAGCGCGGTGTCGTAGTCGGCGTCGGCGAAGACCACGTTCGGGTTCTTGCCGCCCAGTTCCAGCGCGACCCGGCGGACGCCCTTCGCGGCGGCCGTCATGATCTTCTCGCCGGTCGCGTAGCCGCCGGTGAAGGAGACCAGGTCGACGCCCGGGTGTTCGACCATCGCCGCGCCGACCCGGCCGTCGCCGAGCAGCAGGTTGACGACCCCGGCCGGCGCGCCGGCCTCCTCGAGCAGGGCGACGAGCTTGATCGTGGTCAGCGGCGTGACCTCGCTGGGCTTGAGCACGACGGTGTTGCCCGCGGCCAGCGCCGGCGCGACCTTCCAGGACATCTGCAGCAGCGGGTAGTTCCACGGCGCGATGAGCGCGCAGACGCCGACGGGTTCGTGCACGATCCGGCTGACGACGGTCGCGCTGCCCGCGTCGACCAGGCGTCCGGCGTCCTTGTCGGCGAGGTCGGCGTAGTAGCGGAAGACGTTCGTCACGTCGTCGATGTCGATGCCGCCCTCGCCGAGCGTCTTGCCGGTGTCGAGGCTTTCGGTGCGGGCCAGCTCTTCGCGATCGCGGACCAGGAGGTCGGCCACCTTGCGCAGTAAGGCACCTCGTTCGGTGGCGGTGGTCCGCCGCCACGGGCCTTCGTCGAAGGCCCTTCGCGCCGCTCTGACAGCGGCGTCGACCTCCGCGCGGCTCGCTTCGGCGACGGTCACGATGACCTCGCCGGTCGCGGGGTTCAGCACGTCGGAGCGCGTCCCGGTGGACGCGTCCAGCCAGATGCCGTCGATGTGGAGGTCCTTCACTCCGGCTCCTTCCGGATCGGTGGTGGCCGGTACGGGTCGAGAGTGCGTACATTTGTACGCGAAACATGTACAGATGTCCACAAGGGGGCTCGATGGCCAAGAGCGAACCCGGCGCGACGAGGCGCCGCGGTCCGAACGACCCCGAGCGGCGCGCGCGGATCGCCAAGGCCGCGATCGAGGTCGTCGCGCAGCGGGGGATCGACGGGGTCACGCACCGCTCGGTCGCCGCGGCGGCCGGCGTCCCGCTCGGCTCGACGACCTACCATTTCGCGACGCTGGACGACCTCCTCGAGGTCGCCCTGCACGAGGCGGCCGAGAAGAACGTCCACGCGCTGAAGGAGTGGGAGTCCGCGCTCCCGCCGGACGCCGACTTCGCCGCGGCCCTCGCCGAGCTGGTGATGGGCTACATCAACGAGCAGTACCGCGACACCGTCGTCGAGTACGACCTGTACGTCGCGGCCCTGCACCGGCCCGCGCTGCGCAAGGCGAGTGCGGCGTGGGACGAGGCGCTCATCGCGTTCTTCGGCTCCCGGACCGACCCGCTCACCGGCCGGCTGCTGGCGGGTTTGTTCTGCGGCCTGCTGATGCAGGCGGCGCTGGCCGACCCGCGGCCGACGCGTGCGGAGATCGAAACGCTGTTCCGGCGGGCGATCGAGGGACCGCCGGCCCGAACTTGTTGACAGGCGTGCGCGGCGGCAGTCACTCTGTTCCGGAGTGAGCAACAAGACGCGTTCTGCGCAACTCCCGTCCTGACCGCGGAGAGGACCACGCCGGTGACCGCAATCGATCTCCCGCCGAGCCTGCTCGCCACCCTGCCCGGCTCCGCCTACACCGACCCGGCGATCTTCGCGCAGGAGCAGGCGAAGATCTTCGAGGCGGACTGGTTCTGCGCCGTGCGCAGCGCCGACCTCGCCGGGCCGGGGGCGTTCGAAACCGTCCAGATCGGCAAGGAGAGCGTCCTCGTCTCCCGCGGGCGGGACGGCAAGCTCAACGCTTTCCTCAACGTCTGCCGCCACCGCGGCGCCCGGCTGTGCACGTCCGAAAGCGGGACGGTGAAGCGGGCCTTCCAGTGCCCGTACCACGCCTGGACGTACGGCCTCGACGGCAAGCTGGTCGCCGCGCCCAACCTCACCGGCATGCCGGACGTCGACCGCACCGAGTTCGGCCTGACGAAGCTCCACCTGCGCGAGTGGCTCGGCTACGCCTGGGTCTGCCTGGCCGACGAACCGCCGTCGTTCGAGGAGACCGTCGTCGGTGCCGTCACCGAACGCCTCGGCGGCCCGACCGAGATCGACGCCTACGGCATCGACGGCCTCGCGCTCGGCAAGCGCATCGAGTACGACGTGCAGGCGAACTGGAAGCAGATCATCGAGAACTTCATGGAGTGCTACCACTGCGCGACGATCCACCCGGAGCTCACCGAGGTGCTCCCGGAGTTCGCCGACGGCTACGCCGCGCAGTACTACGTCGGCCACGGCGCCGAGTTCGGCGGCGAGATCAAGGGCTTCACCGTCGACGGCTCCGAGGGCGTCGACCGCCTCCCCGGCGTCACCGAGGCCCAGGACCGCAAGTACTACGCCATCACCATCAAGCCCGGGGTGTTCGTCAACCTCGTCCCCGACCACGTCATCGTCCACCGGATGTTCCCGCTGGCCCCGGACCGGACGCTGGTGCGCTGCGACTGGCTGTACTTGCCGGAAGTGGTCGAGTCCGGCCGGGATCTCAGCCGGTCGGTGGAACTGTTCCACCGCGTCAACCTGCAGGACTTCGAGGCGTGCGAACGCTGCCAGCTCGCGATGGACTCGCGGTCGTACGCGCGCGGCGGGGTGCTCGTGCCCAGCGAGCACCACATCGGCGCGTTCCACGACTGGGTCCGCGCGCGGCTGGGTTCCTGAAAAGCGCGGTCTAGATCAACGTGCGGATGGCGGCCTCGAAGCCGGTGACGTGCTCCAGCGCCAACGCGGCGGCCTTCTCGCCGTCGCCCTCGATGATCGCGGTGAGGAGCGGGACGTGCTCGTCGACGTGGCCGGCCATCCCGGACAGCCGGGGCACGAACACGCACCAGATCCGCGTCGCCAGGTTGTCGTACCGGATCAGCGTGTCCTCGAGGAACGGGTTGTGCACGCACCCGTAGATCGCCCGGTGCAGGGCAAGGTCGGTGCGCAGCAGCTCGGCGTTGTCCCCGGTGGGGACGCCGGCGTCGAGCTGCGCGCGCAGCTCGGTCAGGGTCGCCCGGTCGGCCGCGGTCGCGCGGTCGGCCGCGGCGGCCGTCGCCATCGGCTCCAGCGTCCGCCGGACCTCGGAGATGTGCGCGAGGTCGGAGATGTTGACGTCGGTGGCGAACGTCCCGCGCCGCGGGTAGGCGACGACCAGCCGCTCGGACTCCAGGCGCTTCAGCGCTTCGCGGATCGGCGTCCGGCCCATGCCGAGTTCGCTGCCGAGCTCCTCCTCGTTGATGGGGGAGCCGGGCCGGATGTCCAGCATGACCAGGCGATCACGGACGAAGTGGTACGCCTGTTCCGCCAGGGACGGGGGATTGACCTGCGGGTGCATGGCGCTTAGCCTACATCGACGATTGATATATCAGAAGTCGACCACGAAGGGTTCATGATGCTCAATCACTCCCTGGCCGACTACGACCCCGTGGTCGCCGAAGCGATCGGCGCGGAGCTGCACCGGCAGCAGTCGACGCTGGAGATGATCGCCTCCGAGAACTTCGCGCCGCTTTCGGTGCTCCAAGCCCAGGGCTCGGTGCTGACCAACAAGTACGCCGAGGGCTACCCCGGCCGGCGCTACTACGGCGGCTGCGAACACGTCGACGTGCTCGAACAGCTCGCCATCGACCGCGTCAAGGCGCTCTTCGGCGCCGGGTTCGCCAACGTCCAGCCGCACTCGGGTGCCCAGGCCAACGCGGCCGCGATGGCCGCGTTGCTCAAGCCCGGCGACCGGATCCTCGGCCTCTCGCTGGCCCACGGCGGGCACCTGACGCACGGGATGCGGATCAACTTCTCCGGCCTGCTCTACGACGTCGCCGCGTACGAAGTGTCCGAAAAGGACTACCGCGTGGACATGGCCGAGGTCGAGCGGCTCGCTCGCGAGCACCGGCCGAAGGTGATCATCGCCGGCTGGTCGGCCTACCCGCGTCAGCTGGACTTCGCCCGGTTCCGCGAGATCGCCGACGAGGTCGGCGCGTACCTGATGGTCGACATGGCGCACTTCGCCGGGCTGGTCGCCACCGGCCTGCACCCGTCGCCGGTGCCGCACGCGCACGTCACGACGACCACCACGCACAAGACCCTCGGTGGCCCGCGCGGCGGCGTCGTGCTGACCAATGACCCGGCGCTGGCCAAGAAGATCAACTCCGCCGTCTTCCCCGGTCAGCAGGGCGGTCCGCTCGAACACGTCATCGCCGCCAAGGCCGTCGCGTTCAAGATGGCCGCCGAGCCCGAGTTCGTGGAACGCCAGCAGCGCACTCTGCGCGGGGCGAAGCTCCTGGCCGAGCGGCTGCTGGACGGCGGGGTCGATGTGCTGACCGGTGGCACCGACGTCCACCTCGTGCTCGCCGACCTGCGCGACTCCGAGCTGGACGGCAAGCAGGCCGAAGACCGGCTGCACGAGGTCGGCATCACGGTGAACCGCAACGCCGTCCCGTTCGACCCGCGGCCGCCGATGGTGACGTCCGGGCTGCGGATCGGCACGCCGGCGCTGGCCACCCGCGGGTTCGGCGACGCCGAGTTCCGCGAGGCCGCCGACGTCATCGCCGAGGCGTTGAAGCCCGGCTTCGACGTCGAGAAGCTCCGCGCCCGCGTCACCGCACTGACCGAGCAGTTCCCGCTGTACCCGGAGGCCACCCGATGACCCGCACGCCCGGCGCGGACCTGCCGGACCACCCCGACTTCCTCTGGCCCGACCCCGAGCCGGAAAAGGCCTACGACGTCGTCATCGTCGGCGGCGGCGGGCACGGCCTCGCCACCGCGTACTACCTGGCCAAGCAGGGCATCACGAACGTCGCCGTGCTGGAGAAGGGCTGGCTCGCCGGCGGGAACATGGCCCGCAACACCACGATCATCCGCTCCAACTACCTCTGGGACGAAAGCTCCGGCATCTACGAGCACTCCCTCAAGCTGTGGGAAGGGCTCGAAGAGGACCTCGGCTACCCGATCCTGTTCAGCCAGCGCGGGGTGCTGAACCTGGCGCACAGCCTGCAGGACGTCCGCGACAGCGTCCGCCGCGTCGAGGCCAACAAGCTCAACGGCATCGACGCCGAGTGGGTGGACGCCGACGGCGTCAAGGAGATCTGCCCGATCGTCAACACCTCCCCGGACGTCCGCTACCCGGTGCTCGGCGCGACCTTCCAGCCGCGTGCGGGCATCGCCAAGCACGACTACGTGGCCTGGGGGTTCGCCCGCGCCGCGCACGAGATGGGCGTCCACCTGATCCAGAACTGCGAGGTCACCGGGATCTCCACGGTGGACGGACGGGTCACCGGCGTCGAGACGACCCGGGGCCGGATCGCCGCCGGCAAGGTGGCGCTGTGCGCGGCCGGGCACACGTCGGTGCTGGCCCGCATGGTCGGGCTGGACCTGCCGCTGACTTCGCATCCGTTGCAGGCATTGGTGTCCGAGCTGCTGGAGCCGATCCACCCGACGGTCGTCATGTCGAACGCCGTGCACGTCTACGTTTCCCAGGCGCACAAGGGTGAGCTCGTGATGGGCGCGGGCATCGACAGCTACAACGGCTACGGCCAGCGCGGCTCGTTCCACATCATCGAGCAGCAGATGGCGGCCGCGCTGGAGCTGTTCCCGGTGTTCGCGCGGGCGCACCTGCTGCGGACGTGGGCCGGGATCGTCGACACCAGCCCGGACGCGTCGCCGATCATCGGCCTGACCCCCGTCGAAAACCTGTTCCTCAACTGCGGCTGGGGTACCGGCGGCTTCAAGGCCACCCCCGGCGTCGGGGACGTTTTCGCGCAGACCATCGCGCGGGGCAAGCCGCACGAGTACGCCGAGCCCTTCGCCCTCGACCGGTTCACCACCGGTGCCCTCGTCGACGAGCACGGCGCCGCGGCCGTCGCGCATTAGGAGTGTCCACATGCAACTCATTCCCTGCCCCTGGTGCGGGCCGCGCGAGGAAGCCGAATTCCACTACGGCGGCCAGGCGCACGTCGCCTACCCGGCGGATCCGTCGGCACTGTCCGATGAGGAATGGGCGAAGTTCGTCTTCTTCCGGGAGAACCCGAGCGGGCCGTTCGCCGAGCGGTGGAGCCACTCCGCGGGCTGCCGCCGGTGGTTCAACGCCGTCCGCGACACCCGCACCCACGACCTGAAGGCGGTCTACCGCCTCGACGAACCCAAGCCGGTGATCCCATGACCCGACTGTCCGGCGTCCCGCTCAAGTTCACCTTCGACGGCCGCGAGCTGACCGGTTTCCTCGGCGACACCCTGGCGTCCGCGTTGCTGGCCAACGGCATCCACCAGGTCGCGACCAGCATCAAGTACGGCCGGCCGCGCGGCATCGTCGGCGCCGGCGTCGAGGACTCGAACGCCTTGGTGCAGATCGAAAAGCCGTTCCCGGAGCCGATGCTGAGCGCGACGACCGTCGAGCTGTACGACGGTCTGGTCGCCCGCGGCCTGCCCGGGCAGGGGCGTCTGGCCGCCGAGCCGGACCCGGCGCGGTACGACGCCAAGCACGTCCACTGCGACGTCCTGGTGATCGGCGCCGGACCTGCCGGGCGCGCCGCCGCTGCCGCCGCGTCCGGGCGGGTGCTGCTCGTCGACGACCAGCCTGACGGCGAAGCTCCCGAAGGAGTCCGGTTCCTTTCGCGCACCACGGCGTTCGGCGTCTACGACGACGGGTTCGTGCTGGCCCTGGAACGCCGTGGCGAGCCCGCCGCGCCCGAGCGGATCTCGCGGCAGCGGGTCTGGCGGATCCGGGCGAAGCGGATCGTCATCGCCACCGGCGCCCACGAGCGGCCGATCGTGTTCCCGGACAACGACCGTCCCGGCATCATGCTCGCCGGTGCCGCGCGGACGTACTTGAACCGGTACGGCGTCCTCGCCGGGCAGCGCGTGGTCGTGTTCACCACCAACGACTCCGCGCTCGCCGCCGCCGCCGACCTGGCCGAGGCCGGGGCCGAGATCGTGCGGATCGTCGACGCCCGCGAGGGCTACGGCGTCATCGGCACCGACGGCGACCAGCACATCACTGCCGCGTACGTCGCTCCGCTGGGATCGATGGAGGGGGAGCGGGTCGAGTGCGACCTGCTGCTCGTGTCCGGCGGCTGGAACCCGGCCGTGCACCTCTACAGCCAGGCCCGCGGCACCCTCCGGTACTCACCGGAACTCGGTGCGTACGTCCCGGCCGGAGACCTCCCGAACGTGAGCGTCGTCGGCGCGGCCGCGGGCGAGGGACTGCCGGAGACCAAGGTGCTCTGGCAGGTGCCCGCCCCGGAGTCCGAAGTGGACACTCGGTTCGTCGACCAGCAGCGCGACGCGACCGTGTCGGACGTCCTGCGCGCCACCGGCGCCGGGCTGCGGTCACTGGAGCACATCAAGCGCTACACGACGATCGGCACCGCGCACGACCAGGGCAAGACGTCCGGCATGCTCGCCGCCGGCATCACGGCCGAGGCCCTCGGCGTCGACCTCGCCGACCGGCGGCCGACGACGTTCCGGCCGCCGTACACGCCGGTCCCGTTCGCCGCGCTGGCCGGACGGAACCGCGGTGACCTGCACGACCCGGTGCGCGTCACGACGATCCACCCGTGGCACGTCGAACACGGCGCCGAGTTCGAGAACGTCGGCCAGTGGAAGCGCCCGTGGTACTACCCGCGCCCCGGCGAATCGATGGCCGACGCCGTCCGGCGCGAGTGCCGCGCGGCCCGCAACGACGTCGCGTGCATGGACGGGTCCACGCTCGGCAAGATCGACGTCCAGGGCCCGGACGCCGGCTGGTTCCTCGACATGCTCTACACGAACCTGATGAGCACCCTGCGCGTCGGGCGCATCCGCTACGGCGTGATGTGCGGGGTCGACGGCATGGTGATCGACGACGGGACGGTCATCCGGGTCGGCGAGGAGCGGTTCCTGGTCACCACGACCACCGGCAACGCGGCGAAGATCCTCGAGTGGATGGAGGAGTGGCTCCAGACGGAGTGGCCGCACCTGCGCGTCTTTGCGACCTCGGTGACCGAGCACTGGACCACCATCCCGCTGGTCGGCCCGCGGTCGCGGGAAGTCCTCGGCCGCCTCGCGCCGGACCTGGACGTCTCGAACGAGGCCTTCGGGTTCATGACCTGGCAGGACGCCGAGGTCGCCGGCCTCCAGGCGCGCGTCTGCCGGATCAGCTTCTCCGGCGAGCTGGCGTATGAGATCAACGTCCCCTCGTGGCACGGGCCCGCGCTCTGGCAGTCCATAGTGGACCAAGGGGTCACGCCGTACGGCACCGAGACCATGCACGTCCTGCGCGCCGAGAAGGGCTACCCGATCATCGGCCAGGACACCGACGGCACGGTCACCCCGCAGGACCTCGGCATGTCCTGGGCGGTGTCGAAGAAGAAGGCCGACTTCATCGGCAAGCGCTCCTTCGCCCGCGCCGAGAACAACCGCCCCGACCGCAAGCACCTGGTCGGTTTGCTCGCGGCGGACCCGTCGGTGCTGCTGCCCGAGGGCTCGCAGCTCATCGAATCGGAGGTCGTGCCCGAACCGCCGGTGCGGATGCTCGGCCACGTCACCTCCAGCTACGACAGCGCCGCCCTCGGCCGCACCTTCGCCCTCGCCCTGGTGCGCTCGGGTCGCGAGCGGATCGGCGAGACGCTGTACGTGCCGGTCGGGGACCAGGTCGTGCCGGTGACCGTGACCGAATCCGTGCTCTTCGACAAGGAAGGAGCCCGCCGTGACGGTTGACGCGGTCGACGAACCGTTCCGCACCCAGCTCACCGTCTGCCTCCGCGACGGGCAGGCCCTGCTCGGCGTCGACCTGCCCACGCCGTGCACGTTCACCAGCGGCAACGGCGTCGACATTCTCTGGATGGGCCCCGACGAGTACCTCGTGCTCGCCGAACCCGGTCGCCAGGCCGAGCTGGAAGCGGCCCTTTCCCGTGAAGCGGACGCTGTGGTGGATGTCTCGGCGCAGCGCAACGTCGTGCGGCTCACCGGGACGCACGCGGCCGACGTCCTGGCGCACGGGTGCTCGATCGACCTGGAGGTGTCACCGCCGGGTACGTGCGTGCAGACCTTGCTGGCGCGCACCGGGATCGTGCTGATGGTCCGGGAAGAAGGCTTCACGATCCTCGTGCGACAGTCCTTTTCGGACTACTTCAAGGCGTGGCTGGCCGACGCGAGCTGGGAGTACGTCTCGTGACCTTCACCTTGACGCTCAAGTGCCCCGAACGCTCGGGCATCGTCCACGCCGTCACGACGTTCCTGGTCGGGCAGGGCTGCGACATCGTCGAGCACCAGCAGTTCGACGACGACGTCCGCGGCTCGCTGTTCCTGCGCACGTCGTTCACCTGCACCGAGGCGACCACAGTGGACGATCTGACCCGCGCGTTCGCCCCGGTGGCCGGCGACTTCGGCATGGAGTTCGGCTTCTCCGACGGCACGCCGCCGCGGATCCTCGTGATGGTGTCGAAGTTCGGGCACTGCCTCAACGACCTGCTGTTCCGCTGGCGCGCGGGCGGCCTCGGCGCCGAGATCGCGGTGGTTGTGTCGAACCACGAGGACCTGCGGCCGATGGCCGAAGCGGCCGGCGTGCCGTTCGTGCACGTCCCGGTCACGCCGGACACCAAACCGGAGGCCGAGCAGCGGCTGCTCGACCTGGTCGGGGAGTTTTCCGCGGATCTGGTGGTGCTCGCCCGGTACATGCAGGTGCTGTCCAACGAGCTGTGCCAGAAGCTCGAGGGCCGCGCGATCAACATCCACCACTCGTTCCTGCCCGGGTTCAAGGGCGCCAAGCCCTACCACCAGGCCTACGACCGCGGCGTGAAGTACGTCGGCGCGACCGCGCACTACGTCACGCCCGACCTCGACGAGGGCCCGATCATCGAGCAGGAGGTGCAGCGCGTCGACCACACGTACTCGCCGCGCGAGCTCGTGACCGTCGGCCGCGACGCCGAAGCCCTCGCCCTCTCCCGCGCGGTCCGCTGGCACTGCGAACACCGCGTCCTGCTCAACGGCAACAGCACCGTCGTCTTCCGTTAGGAGTTCGCCATGACCGCACCGCGAGTCGTGATCATCGGCGCCGGCATCGTCGGCGCGAACCTCGCCGACGAGCTGACCGCCCGCGGCTGGACCGACGTCACCGTGCTCGACCGGGGCCCGCTGCCGCGCACCGGCGGGTCCACTTCGCACGCGCCCGGCCTGGTGTTCCAGACCAACGCGTCCAAGGCGATGACGGACTTCGCGCGCTACACCGTTTCGAAGCTGAAGGAGCTGGACTGCTTCCTCCAGGTCGGCGGCATGGAGGTCGCGACCACCCCGGCCCGCTGGGAAGACCTCAAGCGCAAGCACGGCTGGGCAACCTCGTGGGGCGTCGCCGGGAGCCTGATCGACGCGGCGGAATGCGTCGAGCGGTGGCCGCTCCTGGACGGTTCGCGGATCTTCGGCGCGCTGCACGTCCCGACCGACGGGCTCGCGCGGGCCGCCAAGGCTGTCGAGGTGCTGGCCACGCGGGCGGGGTCCCGTGGGGCGAAGTTCATCGGGTCCACTCGCGTCACTGACGTGCTTCAGGAAGGCGGCCGCGTCACCGGTGTCCGGACCGACCAGGGTGACTTCCCGGCCGACGTCGTCGTGTCGTGCGCGGGGTTCTGGGGCCGCGAGATCGGCGCGATGGTGGGCATGGACGTCCCGCTGTTGCCACTGGCGCACCAGTACGCGAAGACCGGCCAGGTGGCGGAACTCGTCGGGCGCAACACCGAGGAGGTCGAGGCGAGCCTGCCGATCCTGCGCCACCAGGACCAGGACCTGTACTTCCGCGAGCACGTCGACCGGCTCGGCATCGGCTCCTACGCGCACCGGCCGATGCCGGTCGAGGAGTCCACATTGGACCCTTCGGTGACCGAGACGGCGATGCCGTCCATGCTGCCCTTCACCGAGGACGACTTCGCACCTTCTTGGGAACAGAGCCGGCTGTTGCTTCCCGCATTGCGTCAGACGAAGGTCGAGGAAGGCTTCAACGGCATCTTCTCCTTCACGCCGGACGGCCAGTCGCTGGTCGGCGAGTCGGCCGACGTCCGCGGGTTCTGGCTGGCCGAGGCGATCTGGGTGACGCACTCGGCCGGCATCGCGAAGGCGGTCGCCGAGCTGCTCGTCGACGGGCATTCCGAAGTGGACACCCACGACATCGACGTCCACCGCTTCGAGGAGGTCCAGCTCGCGCCGTCGTACGTGAGCGAGACAGCGCAGCAGAACTTCGTCGAGGTCTACGACATCCTGCACCCGTTGCAGCCCAAGCTGTCCCCGCGCGACCTGCGCGTGACGCCGTTCCACGCGCGGCAGCGCGAACTGGGCGCGGTGTTCCTGGAGGCGGGCGGCTGGGAACGGCCGCACTGGTTCGAGGCCAACGCGCCGCTGCTGAAGAAGCTCCCGCACGACGCGCTCCCGCCGGCGCGGGACGCGTGGTCGGCGCAGTTCCACTCGCCGATCGCGGCCGCCGAGGCGTGGCAGACGCGCAACGGCGTCGCGCTGTACGACATGACTCCGTTGAAGCGCGTCGAGATCAGCGGACCCGGATCGCTGGAGTTCCTGCAGTCGTTGACGACCAACCAGCTCGACAAGTCGGTCGGCTCGGTGACCTACACGCTGATGCTCGACAACGCGGGCGGCATCCGCAGCGACGTCACCGTGGCCCGGCTGGAACCGGAGCTGTTCCAGGTCGGGATCAACGGCGGTATCGACGTCGACCACTTCGTCAAGCACGCGCCGGCCGGGGTGCGGGTCCGGGACACCACCGGCGGAACGTGCTGCGTCGGCGTCTGGGGCCCGCTGGCGCGGGACCTCGTGCAGCCGTTGTCGCGCGAAGACTTCTCGCACGCCGGGCTGAAGTACTTCCGGGCCCGGCGGGCGCGGATCGCCGGGGTGCCGGTGGTCGCGATGCGACTGTCCTATGTGGGCGAGCTCGGCTGGGAGGTCTACACGAGCGCGGACAACGGCCTGCGGCTGTGGGACGCGCTGTGGGCGGCCGGGCAGCCCCTCGGCGTCATCGCGGCCGGGCGGGCGGCGTTCAACAGCCTGCGGCTGGAGAAGGGCTACCGGCTGTGGGGCACCGACATGACGACCGAGCACGACCCGTACGAGGCCGGCGTCGACTTCGCGGTGCGGCCGGCGAAGGGGGAGTTCCTCGGCCGGGACGCGCTCGAGGGCCGGACACCGTCGCGGCGGCTGCGGTGCCTGACGATCGACGACGGCCGCACGGTCGTGCTGGGCAAGGAACCGGTGTTCGTCGACGGCGTGGCCGCGGGCTACGTCACGAGCGCGGCGTACGGGTACACCGTCGGGCGACCGATCGCCTACGCGTGGCTCCCGGCGTCGGCGGACATCGGCAGCAGCGTGGAGATCGAGTACTTCGGCCGCCGGGTCGCGGCCACCGTGGCCGCCGAGCCGCTGGTCGACCCCGGCATGGAACGGATCCGGCGGTGACCGGGCGGACGGCCACGATCCGGGTGCCGACGTAACGTCGATCACGTCGGCATGCCGGCTCGCCGGCGCGGGTACATCCACAGCAAGTCCATGGAAGCGCGCCAGGAAATTCTCAGGAACGAGGCGTTTCCTGGAGGGGCCGGAGGCTTGTCGAGGGCTGGAGCTGTGCATGAGCGAGTACGACCGAGGACCGCAGGGCGGCGGCGAGTACCCGTACGGCTACGGCCAGGGCTACTACGACCAGCAGCCCCGTGACCAGTGGGGCCGTCCGTACCCGCAGCAGTACACCCAGCCCCAGGGCTTCTACGGCCCCGACGGGCACACGCAGGGCTTTTACGGCCCGCCGGCGTACGGCTACCCGCCGCCCGTTCCGCAGCCGCCGCGCCGGCGGCCCGTGCGCGCGCTGGCGTTCGCCGTCTTCGCGGTGGCGATCGCCGTGGTCGCCGGGCTCGGGATCGGGCACCTCATCTCGGCCTCGACCAGCCCGAGCGCGAGCGGCAACCAGAACTTCGGCTTCTCCGGCCAGCCCAGCTCGTCGCAGACGGTGCTCGACGCCGACGCCGTGGCCGCGAAGGTCAACCCGGCCATCGTCAACATCAACACCGAGCTCGGCCTGCAGGGCGCGGCCGCGGCCGGCACCGGGATCGTGCTCACCGCGGACGGCGAGATCCTGACGAACAACCACGTCGTCGCGGGCGCGACCAGTATCAAGGCCACCAGCATCGGCACCGGCGACACCTACAAGGCGCACGTCGTGGGCTACGACCGCAGCGAGGACATCGCGGTCATCCAGCTCGAAGGCGCCTCCGGCCTGCCCACCGCGAGCATCGGCGACTCGGGCACGGTCAAGGTCGGCGACCAGATCCTCGGCCTCGGCAACGCGGGCGGCAAGGGCGGCGACCCGGTGCCGGCGCCCGGCACGGTGACGGCGCTGGACCAGTCGATCACGGCGTCCGACGAGTCGAGCGGGTCGTCCGAGCAGCTCACCGGCCTGATCCAGGTCCGCGCGAACATCGAGTCCGGCGACTCCGGCGGGCCGCTCGTCAACGCGGACGCGCAGGTCATCGGCGTGGACACGGCCGCGTCGACGGGTTACCAGCTCAACGGCCGCCGCAGCGGCGGGGCCGGGCAGGGCTTCGCGATCCCGATCAACCAGGCGGTCGACATCGCGCACAAGATCGTCGCGGGCACGGCGACCGACAAGATCCACATCGGCAAGACGGCGTTCATCGGGGTCTCGGTGTCGGACGGCCAGGGCGGCGCCCAGGTCCGCGAGGTGGTCTCCCGCGGCCCGGCCCAGCAGGCGGGCTTGGCGGCGGGCGACGTGATCACGGCGATCGACGGCAAGCCGGTCGACTCGGCGACGACGTTGACGAACGTGATGGACACCCACCACCCGGGCGACAAGCTGACGCTGTCGGTCACGGACGCGTCGGGGGCGCAGCAGCAGCTGCCGGTGACGGCGGCCGAGGGGCCCGTCGGCTGAGCCGGTGCCGGTGGGCTGACGGCGGCTGCCGCTGGCTCGCGGGGCACCACCACCGATCCCGACGATGGTGGTGGTGCCCCGCGTGTTCCCGGCGGTGATCCGAAGCGGTCAGTCCGCGAGGGCCAGGAGATCGGCCTCAGGGACCGGCTCTTCGGCCGGCTTCCGGCGCGCGACCAGGCCGCTGATCGCGATCAGCAGGCCCAGCACCGCGATGCCGGTGACCACGCTCAACGCCGGGGTCAGCCCGGTGAGCAGCGCGGCCGGCGAGGCCTCACGGCCGCCGTTGGCGGTCAGGACCGCCGTCACGACCGCGAGGCCGATCGCGCCGCCGACCTGCAGCGACGTGTTCAGCAGACCGCCCGCCAGGCCCTGCTCGCTGTCCGGGACCCCGGCCGTGGCCTGGATGTTCAGCGACGAGAACGCCAGCGTGAAGCCGATGCCGAGCAGGATCATGCTGGGCAGGACGCTGCCCGCGTACCCCGAGTGCTCGTCGATGCGCAGGAACAGCGCGTAGCCGATGACGTGCGCGACCACGCCCGCGAAGATCGTGCGCGGCGTGCCCACGCGGTCGATCAGCGGCTCGATGCGCGGCGAACCAAAGGCCACGATCAGCGCCGCCGGCAGGAAGCCGAGCGCCGTCTGCAGCGCGGACCAGCCGAGCACCCGCTGCAGGTACAGCATCACGACGAACTGGAACCCGATGTACGCGCCGAAGAACAGCGCGCCGCCGAGGTTCGCGCGGGCCAGCGGGCCGGACTTGAGGATCCCCAGGCGCAGCAGCGGGTGAGCGCTGCGCTTTTCGATGACCACGAACGTCACCAGCAACGCGAGAGCGACGGCGAACGTGATCAGCGTGCGCGGCGCGGCCCAGCCGATCTCCGGTGCCTCGACGACGCCGAACACCAGCAGCAGCGACCCGGCGGCGCCGGTGACGGCGCCCGGGAAGTCGTAGCCCTTGCCCTCTTCCGGCCGGTACGTCGGGATCAGCTTCCAGGCCGCGACCAGCGCGACGAGCGCGATCGGGGCGGGCAGCAGGAACGTCCAGCGCCAGCCGACCTCGGTCAGCAGGCCGGAGAACACCAGGCCGGCGGAGTACCCGCTGGCGCCGAACACGGCGAAGATGCTGATCGCCTTGTTGCGGGCCGGGCCCTCCTGGAACGTCGTGGTGATGATGGAGAGCGCGGCCGGCGCGGTGAAGGCGGCGGCGAGGCCCTTGACGAAGCGGCTCGCGATGAGCAGCGCGCCGTCGTCGACGAGGCCGCCGAGCAGCGAGGCCAGCGCGAACACGGCGACGGCGACGAGGAACACGCGGCGGCGGCCGAGCAGGTCGGCGGTGCGGCCGCCGAGCAGCAGCAAGCCGCCGTAGCCGAGGACGTACCCGCTGACGACCCATTGCAGCGCGTTGGTGGACAGGCCGAGGTCGGCCTGGATGGCGGGGAGCGCGACTCCGACCATCGAGACGTCGAGCGCGTCGAGACCGACGACGATCGACACGGTGAGCAGGACACCCCAGAGACGTGCGTCCCACCGGGTTGAAGTGGTGGACAAGGACACGGAAGAGCTCATGGCGGCGACACTACATGCACGCGCATCTAATGTCTAAGCATTTAATGCGTTTGCATCTGATGTCCGTGCATGGTAAGTTGACCGCTGTGAGCGACGTCGCTGAGCAAGGCCTGGTCGAGGAGTGGCACGAGTTGCTGGCCCGCTACTCGGCCGTGTTCACCACGCTCGAGTGCCGCCTCCAGGAGCGCCACGGCATCGGCGCGAACGAGTTCGAGGCCTTGGAGCGCCTCGCGACGTGCGACTTCAAGTGCCGCTCGGCCGACCTGACCGGAGCGATCCACCTCAGCCAGAGCGCGACGTCACGACTGGTCGCCCGGCTGGAGAAGGAGGGCCTGGTCGAGCGCGCGCTGTGCGAGGTCGACCGGCGCGGCATCTTCGTGACGATCACCGAGGCCGGCCGGGAGAAGTACCTCGCGGCCAAGCGGACGCACCGCGAAGTGCTCAACGAGACCCTGCGCTGACCACCGGGACCGGCCGGCAGTACTCACGGCGAGTCAGCGCGCGACCCGCTCGTCCGTGCCCGGCACCTTCGCCGTGGTGATCGCGATGCGGTTCCACGTGTTGATCGTGAAGATCAGCGCGAGCAGCTGGGCCAGTTCCTCCTCGGCGAACTGACCGGCCGCCCGGGCGTAGACGTCGTCCGGGACGCCGTCCGCGATCAGCGTGACCGCTTCGGTCAGCGCCAGCGCGGCCTGCTCCTTCTCGCTGAAGAAGCTCGCGGCCTCGTGCCACACCGCGATCATGTGCAGCCGCTCCTCGCTCTCGCCGGCCTTGCGGGCGTCGGAGGTGTGCATGTGCAGGCAGTACGCGCAGCGGTTGAGCTGTGACGCGCGGATCTGGACCAGCTCGACCAGTGCGGGGTCCAGCCCGGCGCGGGCGGCGGCGTCGAAGCCGATCAGGGCCTTGAAGGCTTTCGGGGCGGTCTTGGCGAAGGTGAGGCGGGAGTTCGTCATGACCAGAAATCTAGGGCCACTTTGACCCCCGTGTAGGGTGCATTTCCGTGCCGGAATCGTGGGTCAATTCGGGAGTCGACCTCCACCTGGAACTGGCGGCCGGCGGCAAGCGGGCCGCGCTCATCACCGCCCTGCGCGACGCCGTCCGCACCGGCCGGCTCGCCCCCGGCACCCGGCTCCCGCCGTACCGGGCACTGGCCGCCGACCTGGGGCTGGCCCGCAACACCGTCGCCGACGCCTACGCCGAACTGGTCGCCGAAGGCTGGCTGACCGCGGTCCAGGGCTCCGGGACGCGCGTCGCCTCGCGGGCCGAGCCGCTCCCGCCGGCCAGGACGCCGAAGAAGGCGCCCGTGCCGGCGCCGCGGCACAACCTGCGTCAAGGCCAGCCGGACGCGACGTCGTTTCCGCGCACCGAATGGCTCGCCGCCGCCCGGCGCGCGCTGAACGTCGCCCCGCACGACGCTTTCGGGCCCGGCGACCCGCGTGGCCGGCCCGAACTGCGGGCCGCGCTGGCCGGTTACCTCGCGCGGGCCCGCGGGGTGCGGACGGCGCCGGAGCGGATCGTCGTGTGCTCGGGGTTCGCGCACGCGCTGCGGCTGCTGTTCCCCGCGGTGCTGCCCGGCCCGCTCGCTGTCGAGGCCTACGGCCTGCCGTTCCACCGCTCGATCTTCGACGCGGCCGGCGTCGAAACGATTCCCCTTGCCCTGGACGAAAAAGGCGCGCGCGTCGACGAACTGACCGTCCCGACCGTGCTGTTGACGCCCGCGCACCAGTTCCCGACCGGCGGCCCGCTGCACCACGACCGCCGCGCGGCGGTGCTCGACCACGTCCGCGCGACCGGCGGCGTGCTCATCGAGGACGACTACGACGGCGAGTTCCGCTACGACCGCAAGCCGGTCGGCGCGGTGCAGGGGCTCGACCCCGAGCACGTCGTCTACGTCGGTTCGGTGAGCAAGAGCCTGTCACCCGCGTTGCGGCTGGGGTGGCTGGTACTCCCGGAGGCGCTGATCGACGCGGTGCTGGCGGCGAAGGGCGAACGCGAGGCGTGGGCGGGGGTGGTCGATCAGCTCACGCTGGCGGAGTTCCTGCAGGCCGGTGCGTACGACCGGCACATCCGGCGCATGCGCCAGCGGTACCGCCGCCGGCGCGACCTGCTGGTCGACGCGCTGGCGGACCGGGCGCCGCACGTGGTGCCGACCGGCATCGCCGCGGGACTGCACGCGGTGCTGCGGTTGCCGCCGGGAACCGAGCGGTCGGCGGTGAAAGCCGCTGCGTGGCAGGGACTCGCGCTCGACGGCTTGGCCGGCTTCCGTCACCCGGCGAGCAGGATGTCCACAATGGACGGACTGGTGGTGGGTTACGCGACCCCGCCCGAGCACGCGTACCCGGCGGCGATCGACGCCTTGTGCCGCGCGCTGCCACCGCGCTAGGCGGGCTGCCACAGCTCGACGCGATTGCCCTCGGGGTCCACCACCCATCCGAACCGGCCGACGCCGTCCATCTCCTGGACGTCGTCGACCACCTCGGCGCCCTTCTCCCGCAGCTGGGCGAGCATCGCGTCCAGGTCGCGGACCCGGAAGTTCAGCATCGTCTGCTGCGCCGGCGAACCGAAGTAGTCCGTCGACGCCTCGAACGAAGCGAACACCGTCGGGCCCGGCTGCTGCTGCCACACACCGGTCGCGTCGGCGTCCAGGCCGAGGCAGTCCCGGTACCAGGCGCCCAGCGCCTCCGGGTCCGCCGCGCGGACGAAGTACCCACCGATGCCGAGCACGCGTTCCATGCCGCGATCCTGCCAGATCGTCCTCAGCCGACGATGTCGATCTCGAACGGGTCGGCCGCGCTGTAGTTGATGTCGGCCCACACCGCGCCCGGCAGGTCGTAGCGCCGGTGGGACGTCAGCTTGTTGTTGTAGCCCGCGACCTGCGTCGGGTTGTGGCCGACACCCTGGTGGTCGTTGCCCCACGCGAAGATGTCGCCGACCCACATCGGCTTCGAGAAGCCGTCACCGCCCAGCCGCGGCCGGACGATGACCGCCGCGCCGGGGCTGCCGGACAGGAACACCCGCACCGTGTTCTGGTTGGCGTTCGGCGGGGTGACGGTGATGCGCTCCATGATCTCCACTCCAGTCGAGGCGGAACCGTTTCCGTCCACTCCGGGCCAGTAGTCCGCGACGGACGAGACGTCGTAGCCCGGGGCGACGTCTCCGCGGTACTGCTTGGCGATCGCGCCGGCGGGGATGGCGGGATCGCCGTTGTAGTGGGCGATCCAGTAGTGCGGCTCGGCGACGCCGGCCGACGAGAACGCCGACCGCACCGTCGGCCAGGTCGAGAGGTTGCAGTAGATCGTGGGGTCGGCGCCCGCCGCGCGGCGCATCCGGACCCAGCCCGGCGCCTCCGCCGGGGTGGCGTCCCCGGGTTCGACGTCCAGGACGTGACCGTCGTTGGTCGAGGCCTTCTTGACGATCGTGACCTTGACCGCGTTCGGGAAGCGGGCCCAGTCGGCGGCCGACCAGGGTTCGAGCTTGATCTTGTCGATGTATCCCGCGACCATCTCCGCGCCGGCGGGGATGTTCGCGGCCGTGACCGCGTCGTACATCGTGCGCACGGGTTGCGTCTCCGTTCGGTGCCGTTCGCCGTTTCGGGGACGGCGAAATCGTCATCGCGATCCGCCATCGTGCTGTTACCCATGTGGGACGGGCGTCAAGCGCGAATGTTACGCAGTTCGGAGCAATCACCAAAACGGCCGCATCGCGCAATTCCTTCACCACGGTCTCACGCACCCGTGGTCACTTTCCGCTGCCGGGTCTGGCTTCCCGCTCACCCGGCTGGCAAGCTGCCAGGACTCCACGACGGAAGGCGAGTGCATGGCGGCACACCCGGCGCGGGCCCGGCGCGTCGACGCGCGGGTCGTCGTCCTGACCGTGCTGCTCGTGGTCGCCCTGCTCGCGTGGGCCGGCGTCGACTGGCTGCGCGACCGCCTCGCCGCCGGCGGCTGCGACACCACGACCCCGGTGCGCATCACGGCGGCGCCGGACGTCGCGCCGGTGCTCAGCGCGCTCTCCCGGACCGTGCCGGCGCCGGACTGCTACACCGTCGAGGTCACCGCGGCCGCGTCGACGGCCACCGCGGCGGCGCTCGAAGCCAACGGCGCGAACGGCCCCGACGTCTGGGTGCCGGAGTCGAGCAGCTGGCTGCTGCAGGCGCGCGACCTCGGCGCGTGGAACCTGCCCGAGTCCGGCCAGTCGGTGGCGAGCTCGCCGGTCGTGCTGGCGCTGACCGACGAGGTCGCGAAACAGGCGGGCTGGCCGGGGAAGTCACCGTCCTGGTCGGACGTCCTCGCGGGCAGCCCGGTCGGCCTGCCCGACCCGAGCCGCGACCCGTCGGCGATCGCCGCGTTGATCGGCCTCCAGCAGCTGACCAAGGACGCGCCCGACCCGGGCGCGGCGTTCACCGAGGAGATCCGCAAGGTGTCCGCGGTGAAGCAGCCGTTCACGGCGTCGCCGGCGTCGGAGCAGTCGGTGCTGGCGCGCAAGCTCGTCGCCGCGTACCCGGCGGCCGGCGTGCCGAGCTTCGACTACCCGTACGTCGTGCTGCCGCGCGCGTCGGAGGCGTCCCGGTCGGCGGCCGAGCGGTTCCTGCGGCTGCTGCTCGACCAGACCGCGACGAAGACGTTCGCCGACGCCGGGTTCCGGACGCCGGCCGGCCAGCTGCTCGGCGACCGGCCCCGGGACACGCGCACGGACGCCGCACCGCGCCCGGCCGGGCCGCCGGCGCCCGACGCGATGTACGGCGTGCTGCAGGCCTGGGCCGGCGCGAACCTCAGCGCGCGCGTCCAGGTGCTGCTCGACGTCTCGGGCTCGATGGCCGCCACCGTGCCCGGTACCAGCCGCAGCCGGATGGCCCTGACGCTGGAAGCCGCCACCCAGGGCCTCGGGTTGTTCAAGCCCACCACGGAAATCGGGCTCTGGCTGTTCTCGACCAAGCTCGACGGCGACAAGGACTACAAGGAACTGCTGCCGATGCGGCCCATCTCCCAGCAGCTCGCCGCCGGCGGCGTCGCGACGCTGCAGGCGGTCAAGCCGAAGGCCGGCGGCGCGACCGGGCTGTACGACTCGATCCTCGCCGCGTACCAGAACGCCCGCCAGAACTGGCAGCTCGGCCGCATCAACGTCGTGGTCGTGCTCACCGACGGCCGCAACGAGGACAGCGACTCGGTCGGCCTGCCCGGGCTGCTCGGTGAACTCGGCCGGCTGCAGGACCCGCGGAAGCCGTTGCCGGTGATCGGGATCGGCATCGGCCCGGACATCGACGCGAGCGAGCTGAAGCGGATCTCGGCCGCCACCGGTGGCGACTCGTTCACCACGCCCGACCCGCGCAAGATCTCCGACGTCTTCTACCAGGCACTGAGCAAGCTCATGTGCCAGCCGCCCGCCTGCAAGAATTGAGGACGCCCGTGTTGGTGGAGACCGAAAAGCCCGCGCCACGGGTGACGCGAAGACCGTCCACTGTGGTCCTGGCGGCGTTCGTCGCCGGGGTGGTGCCGTTCGCGTTCCACGCCTGGGCGGCGCTGCACGGGAGTTTCGCGCAGGACGACTTCGTCGTCACCTACCGGGCCGCCGCGGCCGGGCCGTTCGACCTCGGCTACCTCTTCCAGGACTACCACGGGCACCTGCAGCCCGGCGGGTTCTTCCTCGCCGCGGTGCTGACGTGGTGGGCGCCGCTGAACTTCGCCCTGCTCATGGCGCCGCTGCTGCTGATGCGGGCCGTCGCGACGGTGCTGTTCTGGTGCGTGCTGGTGCGCTGCTTCGGCCGCCGCTGGGCGATCCTGGTGCCGTTCACCGTGTTCACGGCCTCGACGCTGCTGCTGGTCCCGACGCTGTGGTGGTCGTTCGGCGTGCAGCTGGTGCCGGTCGTGCTGGCCGCGGCCGGGGCGCTGCACGCGCACGTCCGCTACCTCGACGGCGGCGGCCGGTGGTGGATCGGCGCGTTCGCCTGGACGCTGTTCGGCCTCGCGTTCTACGAGAAGGCCGCGCTGATCCCGGTGCTGCTGGCCGGCGTGACCGTCCTGCTCGGACGGTCCTTCCGGGACCACGCCCGCTACTGGGCGGGGCATGCCGCGCTGCTGGCCGCGTTCGTGGGCGGCTACTTCGCGTTGACGGCGAGCCAGATCGGGACCGGCGCGCAGCCGGTGTCCGCCGGTACGGTCGCCGACCTGACCGGCCGGATGCTCGGCGACACGCTGCTGCCGGGCCTGGCCGGCGGGCCGTGGTCGGGCGCCGGTGCGGGCGCGACCTGGGCGGCGTCGCCGTTCGCGGTGGTCGTTGCGCTGCTCGTCGCCGCGATCGCCGTGGCGCTCGCGGGGGTGCGGGCCGGCGGCCGGCGCGCGTGGGGCGCGTGGGCGCTGCTCGCGGCCCTGTTCGCGGTGGACGTCGGGCTGCTGGCGCTGACCCGGCTGCGCGAAGTCGGGCCGTCGGCCGGCGACGATCCGCGGTACGTCGCCGATCTCGTGCTGGCGGCCGCCCTTTGTGGAGCGTTCGCGTTTCTGCGTCCCGGGGAAATTGCGCCGTCCGGCGGAAAGCGTGAACGGCCGATCGCGCTAACTCTGTGCGTGCTTTTGCTTGTCAGCTCCGCGATCGGGTTTTCCGGGCTGGCGCCGGCGTTGCGCTTCGGGCATTCCGCGCAGTACCTCGGCAACGTCCGGGCGGCCGTGGCCGAGGATCCGGACCTGGTTTTCTACGACACCTTCGTGCCGTCCGATGTGGTCCACGAGTGGTTCGGCGCCGACTCCCAGGCTTCCCGGGTGGCCGGCCTGATCCCCGGCACGCACTTCGACCAGCCGACGAACCGGATGCACCTGCTCGACGCCACCGGCACGCCGCACGCGATCACCGGGGTCGACGCGGAATCCCGCGGTCTCCAGGGGCCGGTGCCGAACTGCGGGTACACCGTCGGCGAGACGCTGGTGCGCGTCCCGCTCGACAAACCGGTGCTCGGCCGGCACCTGCTGAAGATCGACTACTTCACCTCGGACGGCGGCGAAGGACTCGTCGACCGGACGCCGGTGTGGTTCCAGGCCGGGCTGCACTCGCTGTACCTGCCGGTCGACGGCCTCTTCGACCACGTCGGCCTGCAGCTGTCGAGCCCGGGCGCGCCGGTGTGCGTCGCGAAGGTCGAGGTCGGGAAACCGGTTGCTCAGTAGGGGTCGTACGGGCTGTCGTGCCCGAGCAGCCGCGCGACCGGCCGCAACCGCAGGCGCAGCAGCACCTTGAGCACGACGTTGCGCGCGAACCACGGCAGCTGCGCCAGCACGCGCACGCGGTCCGCCGTGGACGGTGGCGTGAGCTTGAACCGCGCCAGCGACGTCGCCCGGTCCACATAGGTGTACCGGCGTCCGAAGAGGACTTTCGCGATCGTGCCGAGCGTGACGCCGATCGAGGAAAAGCAGTCGTGCACCAGGATTTCCGCGCCCGGCGGCAGGTGGTCCGACCAGCGCAGGTCGTCGGTGTAGGTCCAGTAGTCGTGCTTGCCGTCGATGTAAAGCAGCTGTAAGGGCCGGTCCCAGTCGGGCCGCAGTTCCGTGCTGTAACCGGCGACGAGCTCGACGACGTCGTCCAGCCCGGCTTGGCGGATGTTGCGCTCGAACAGCCGGCGCGTCGGCGATCCGCCGAACAGGCGGCCGTCCACGAAGGGGTCGACGGCGATCACCGTGGCGCCGACCGTGCGCGCCGCCGCGCCGAGGACGATCGTGGATCTGCCCTGGTGGCTGCCGATTTCCAGGACGACGTCGCCCTTCTCCAGGCGGCACACCGCGTTCCAGAGCGCTTCGCCCTGCGCGCGCGTCATCCAGCCCTTGACCGGCTCGGCCAAGGCCCAGGCATCTTCGAACGAGATGGCGCACCTGCCAGGAGTTCGGGGGACCCAACAAAATCGTCGGCACATCGTAGCCAGGTTTCCGCCTAGTATCTACCGGATGGTAACCGCCACCCGCGAACGGTCCCGGGACGACGCCCCGCCCTCGAGCGGCGCCCGGAAGTTCTCGGTGGGCGCGTTCGTGCGCCGGCCGAGCACGTGGATCGTGCTGGCGCTGACCACGTTGTCATTCCTCCAGATGCCGGGCAAGACGACGTTCGACACGAAGCTCGACCTCGCCGTCGACCCGCTCGCGTTCCTCGGCCGCGCGCTGCACCTGTGGAATCCCCAGGCGACGGCGGGGGAGCTGCAGAACCAGGCGTACGGCTACCTCTTCCCGATGGGCCCGTTCTTCGCGCTGTGCCAGGCCGTCGGCATGCCCGCGTGGATCGCGCAGCGGCTGTGGGGCGCGATCCTGCTCATCGCCGCGTTCGGCGGTGCCCTGCTGCTGGCGCGCGCGATGAAGCTCGGCACCGAACGCACGCGGCTGATCGGCGCGCTCGGGTACGCGCTCGCGCCGCGCATGCTGACCGAAATCGGTGGCCTGTCCGCGGAAATGCTGCCCGCGGTGCTGCTGCCGTGGGTGCTGGTGCCGCTGGTGCGGGCCGGGACGATCGGTTCGCCGCGGCGGGCCGCCGGGCTGTCGGCCGTCGCCGTGCTGTGCATGGGCGGGGTCAACGGCGCGATGGTCGTGATGGCGCTCGTCCTGCCCGGACTGTGGCTGCTGACGCGCAAGTGGACGCGCCACCACGTCGAACTCGTCCTGTGGTGGTTCGTCTTCGTCGTCGGCGCGACGCTGTGGTGGATCCTGCCGCTGCTGCTGCTCGGCGAGTACAGCCTGCCGTTCCTGGACTACATCGAGTCCGCGACGAACACCACCGCGCCCATGTCGCTGTTCGAGGTGCTGCGCGGAACCAACCAGTGGGTCGCCTACGTCGTGCAGGGCACGCCGTGGTGGCCGGGCGGCTGGTCGCTGATCGACAACCCGGTGCTGATGCTCGCGACCGGCCTCGTCGCCGGCGTCGGCCTGCTCGGCCTGACCCGCCGCGGCCTGCCGGAACGCCGGTTCCTCGTGCTGGGTGTCCTCACCGGACTGACGCTGCTGACCATCGGGTACGTCGGCACGCTCGACAGCCCGCTGGCCGAGCAGGTGCGGCACCTGCTCGACGGCCCGCTCGCGCCGCTGCGCAACGTCCACAAGTTCGAGCCGGTGCTGCGGCTGCCGCTGATGCTGGCGTTCGTCCACGGCATCGCGAGCCCGGTGCGGGTGAAGTCCGCGCGCCGGTTCCTGCGGCCCGCGCTGGGCCTGCTGCTGGTGCTGGTGATGGCCGCGCCGGCGTGGCTGCTGAACCTGCGCTCCGGCCCGGGCTGGGACGAGGTTCCCGGCTACTGGTACGACGCCATGGGCTACGTCGCCAAGGCCGACCCGAACGCGCGGACGCTGCTGCTGCCGGCCACCGGGTTCGGCGAATACGACTGGGGCCGCACGGTCGACGAACCCGCGCAGGCCATCGCGAGAAGCCCGTGGGCGGTGCGCAACCAGGTGCCGCTCGGGTCCGAAGGCAACACGCGGCTGATGGACTCGGTCGACGCGGCGCTGGCCGACGGCCGCGGCGACCCCGGGCTCGCCGCGTTGCTCGCCCGGTCCGGCTACCGGTTCCTGCTGCTGCGCAACGACATCGACCGCGATCGCACGAACGCGCCGCCGATCGCGACGCTGCGCGCCGGGCTGGCCGGCTCGCCCGGCATCGGCAAGGCGGCGGAGTTCGGGCCCCTCGAGGTCTACGAGGTGCGCAAGCCCGTGCCCCTCGCGACGGCGACGGCCACCACGGACGTCCCGACGGTCAGCGGCGGCCCGGAAAACCTGCTCCCGCTGATCGATTCGGGCCAGCTCGACCCGTCGACGCCGACGGTGCTGACCGGCGACGGCGGTTCGCCCGGCGGCCCGCGGCTGGTGACCGACGGCCTGCGCCGCGCCGAGCGGAACGTCGGCGGCGTGCGCGACAACCTCAGCCAGACCCTCACCGCCGGCGAGGCGTTCCGGCAGCAGCGCGCGGCGGGGGACGTGCTGCCGTTCCCGGGCGAGGAACACCAGACCGTCGCCGCCTACCGGGGCATCCGCGCGGTGACGGCGTCGACGGCGGCGTCGTTCGCCGACGCGTTCGGCGGGTCCGACCCCGGGCACCAGCCGTTCGCGGCGATCGACGGCGACCCGCGCACGTCGTGGCGTTCGTCGTCGTTCACCGGTCCGATCGGCCAGTGGCTCGAAGTCGAGCTGGACACACCGAGGCTGGTCAACTCGGTGGACCTGGAGATGGTCGACGACCTCCGGGTCGGCTGGCCGGCCACGCGGGTCCGGATCACCACCGACAACGGTTCGGTCGACCAGCAGGTGATCCGCGGGGCCGGGCCGCACACCTACGCCGTGGCGGCGGGTGTCACGCGCAAGGTGCGGATCACCCTGCTGTCGCTGGTGGTCGGGCGGCAGGACGGCAACGTCGGCATCGCGGAGCTGACGATCCCCGGCACCGAACCGCAGCGTGCGCTGGAAGTCCCGGCCGACCTGCCCGCCGGGCCCGCGCCCGGGTTCGCGTTCACCCGCGGCGCCCAGCCGCGGTACGCGTGCCTGCCCGCCGGCGGCGCGGTCCGCTGCGATGCGTCCGCGGCCCGCGACGGTGAGGAACCCGACGGCATCCGGCGCCTGTTCAGCACGCCGGCCGAGCAGACGTTCCTCGTCGGCGGCACGGTGCTGCCCGCCGGCGGCGGCAAGAACCCGGTCGCGCTGCCGGGCGTCACGGTGGCGTCGACGTCGCAGCTGGGCGGCGACCCGGCGGCGGGCGGGTTCGCGGCGGTGGACGGCGACGCGGGCACGACGTGGCGTCCCGACGTCACCGACCTGCGCCCGGCGCTGACCCTGAACTGGGGCGCCCCGAAACGGATTTCGGGGCTGCACATCGGGGTCGCGCCGGCGAGCGGCGCGCGGGCGCCGAAGCAGCTGGAGCTGGTGGGGAAGTCCGGGTCGCGCACGGTCCAGCTCGACGCGAGCGGGTCGGCGACCTTCGAACCGCTGGACACCGACCAGCTGCAGATCGTGCTGCCGGGCGATGACGACGACCCGGCCGCGCGGGCCGTGGTGGGCATCGGGAGCCTGGAGCTGTCCGGCACGGACGGGCTGCTGCCCGGGCCGGACCCGGCGTTCACCGTGCCGTGCGGGTCCGGGCCGAACGTCCACCTCGACGGGCTGGACTACCGGACGTCGGTGCAGGGGACGCTGTCCGACGTCGTCGCGCACCGGCCGCTGGAGCTGCGGATGTGCCGGGACTCGGAGGGCGGGATCTCGCTGCCGTCCGGCGGGCACGAGCTGCGGACGGACCGGTCGGACTCGTTCGTCGTCCAGGACCTGTGGTTGCGTCCCGCGGTGGAGTCCGCCCCGCCGGTGCACCGCGCGGTGCAGGTGGGGAAGTGGGACGCGGCTTCGCGGTCGGTGACGGTCGCGCCGGGCGCGGAAGCGGTACTGGCGGTCCCGGAGAACGCGAACGCGGGCTGGGTGGCCACAATGGACGGACGCGAGCTGGCCCGCACCCGCGTCGACGGCTGGCAGCAGGCGTGGATCGTCCCGGCCGGCGCGGGCGGCGTGGTGACGCTGTCGTTCACGCCGGACTCGGCGTACCGCATCTCGCTGCTGGTGGGGGCGGTGGCGGTGGTTCTGCTGCTGCTGGGCGTCTTCTGGCCGGCCCGGCGGCGGGCGTTCCCGGTGCGGCCGGGTGGTTCCTTCGTGCCGGTGGTGCTGATCGGGCTGCTGGTGGCGCTGGGCGGGATGCTCCCGGTGGTGCTGCTGATCGCGTGCCTGCTGGCGCGGCAGTTCTGGGACCGGGCGCCGCGCTACCTGGCGTTCGGCGGAATGACCGTGGCGGCGGCTGTGTCGGTGACGGGCCGCATCCTGGGCCACGGCCAGGAGTGGGCGTACGGCCCGGTGACCCAGGCGGCATTGCTCCTGGCGGCGGCCGCGATGGTGTCGACGTGCGTGGACTGGTTCACCCGCAAGGACAACCCGACCGAACCGGCTGGTTAGCCGGGGAAACTGTCGGTGCCTCCCGGTAGCGTGGAAAACGGGGGCTGCTCAGGCCGGGGATGAGATGAACGGGTCGTTCACCTCGCCGGATGCGATGAACGAGTCGTTGATGACTACGGAAGCTCGGCATTCTGCTGAAGCGGCTCTTCGGTCCAGCGTTCCGCGGGCGGTCGTGCCGGGCGGGGGCAGCTGTTTCTGCCAAAGCCCCTCCGGCACCCCGAAGCTGTCATTGTGACTACGGCCGGCAACACCGCGTCAAGGCGGGAAAGATGCCTTGACCCGGTGTTGCCGGCCGTGTTCTGGCTTCGGATCGGGGTGCGGGGGAGTCTGGGTTCTCGTCGGTGCACGTTCTCGGGGGCCTCTCGCCTTTGGCACAGTCGTTCAGGCGGCGGTTGGCATGAACGAGTCGTTCATGTCGTTCGCCGCGCCCGCAGCTCCAAAACCGCGCCCGCCATCGCCAGCCCGCCTGCGCAGCAAGCCGCGACCGTCACCACCTGCGTTGCCGACCCGTGCAGCCAAGCCGTGATCAGCAACGCCTCCACGCCCACCGCCGCCCACATCAGCACCGCCACCCGGCGGTCCCCGTCGGCCAACCGCGCGTACAGCAGGATCTGCACCAACGCCAGCATCGACCCCGCCAACGCGAACGGCCACACCGGCATCGTGCTCCCGGCGTACCGCGCTCCACCGATCAGCCCCAGCAACGACGGCCCCAGCACCACCGAAGCCAGCACCACGAACGCGTCCAGGAACGCGCACACCGCCAACGCCACCGGCAGCACCCGCCGGCGTCCGGCAGAAGCCGCGAACCGGGGCAGCACCAACACTCCTACCGCCTGCGGCAGCCAGTACGCGATCTTCGTGACGATCGCCCCGAGCGCGTACTCGCCGGCGGACGCCGACGGCAGCGTGTGCCGCGCCAGCACCAGGTCCAGGTTCACCAGCAGCACCAGCGCCAGCATCGCTTGCGCCGTGTGGAGTACTTCGGCGCCGTGCCGGTCGGCCCAGCGGGGACGCGGGCGGCCGCAGACCCACCAGCCCGCCACGACCACCGCCAGTGACCCGAGCGCCGTCCCGGCCAGCGCGCCCGTGGGGGAGCCCGATACCAGCAGGCCCACCAGGGAACCGCCGACCTTGCCCAGCCCCTCCAGCGCGATCAACCCGGCCAGCACCGCGAACCGGTGGGCGCCCTGCAGCAGCCCGTGGAACACCCCCAGCAGCGTCAAGGGCCCGAGCGCGGCCGTCACCAGCAGCGCCGGCGTCAGCGACCCCAGGTGCAGCAGGAGCACCAGCAACGGGCTGAGCGTCAACGCCGCCGTCGCGACGATCGCGCTCGTCATCAGCCCCAGGGCGAACAGCGAACCCTGCGCCGACGATGGCGACCGTGCGACCCGCAGCGCCACCACCGTCTGCAGCCCCATCGCCGGGACGACGCCGATGACCAGCACCGCCAGCAGCGAGCTCAGCTCCCCGAAGGCCCCCGGCGCGAGGATCCGTGCGGCCGCGAGGCTCAGCACGTAACTGCCCGCGTTGTTGCCCGCGAGCGCGAGCGAGACGAGGATCGCCGCGACCCGGTTGCCGGTCCGGGCCGGTTCTTCGGTGGCTACGCTCAACGGCGGGCTCCCATTACCGGCGGGTAATTTCCAGGGACCCTAACCGCGCGGACACCGGAAAGGAAGGGCAGTGGACGCACCGGGCAGACGGCTCGCGCTCCCCGTGGTGTCCGTCCTGCTCGCGTTCGCCGTCTGCGCGCCGCTGCTCGGGCGCGGGTTCGTGCTGAGCTACGACATGGTGTTCGCGCCCCGCCAGTACTTCGTGCCGGACGCGTTCGGGATCGGCAGCACGCTGCCGCGGTCCGTGCCCGCCGACGCCGCCGTCGCGCTCGCCACGACCGTGCTGCCCGGCGACATCGTCCAGAAGATCGTCCTGCTGCTGGCCGTTTTCGCCGCCGCGCAGGGCGCCGGCCGGCTCGTCCCGACCGAACACCTCGGCACGCGGCTCGTCGCCGCGACGGCGTACGCCTGGACGCCGTACGTCGCGGAGCGGCTCTTCATCGGGCACTGGCCGCTGCTCCTGATGTACGCGGCCCTGCCCTGGATCGTCGAGGCCGGGCTCGCCGCGCGGAAGCACGAACCGAACGCGTTGCCGAGACTCGTGATCGCCTGCGCGCCCGCCGTCCTGACGCCGCCGGGTGGCGTGCTCGCCGCCGCCGTCATGGCCGTCGCCGCCGGTTCCCGCCGCCTCTGGCAGACGCTCGCCATCGCGATCGTGCTCAACCTGCCGTGGCTGGTCCCGACGTTCCTCGACGCGGGGGGCACGTACTCCGACCCGGCCGGCGTCACGGCGTTCAGCGCCCGCGCCGAAAGCTGGGGCCCCGCGCTGCTGAGCGTCCTCGGCCTGGGCGGGATCTGGAACTCCGAAACGGTTCCCGGCAGCCGGGCCATGCCGCTCGTCCCGGTGCTGACGCTCGTGGTCGTCGCCATCGCGGTGGCCGGTCTCAAGCCGCTCACCGAGCGCTGGGGGAAGGCGCCTGCGCGTTCCCTGTTCGCTCTCGGTGCCGCGGGTGTGCTGCTGGCGTCATTGGCGACGCTGCCGGGCGGGGACGCGTTGCTGACCGCCGCCACCCGCCACCTGCCCGGCGCCGGGCTCCTGCGTGACGCCCAGAAATGGGTTGCCTGGTGGGCGTTGCCGCTCGCGCTGGGGTTCGCGCTCGCCATCGAGGTCGCCGCGGCCAAGCTCAAGACCGAGCGCGGGCGCGTCGCGCTGGTGACGGCGGCGGCCGTCTTCCCCCTGCTCACCCTGCCCGACCTGGCGTGGGGCGGCTGGGGCCGGCTCGCCACCGTCCGGTACCCCGCCGACTGGCAGGCAGTGTCCGAAGTGCTCGGTGACCACCCCGGCGACGTGCTGACGCTGCCGCTGTCGGCGTTCCGCGGGTTCGCCTGGAACGACGACCGCACGCAGCTCGACCCGGCGCCGCGCGTCCTCCCGAGACCCGTGCTGATGGACGACACCCTCCAAGTGGGAGCGGACCGCATCGCCGGCGAAGACCCGCGCGTCGGCGACGTCCGGGCCGCGACGTCCGCGCGTGAGCTGACGGAGGCGGGCATCGGCTGGATCCTCGTCGAACACGGGACACCCGGCGACGTCGACGAACGGTTGCTCGCCGACGCGACGCAGGTGTGGTCCGGTGACTGGCTGACGCTCTACCGGACCCCGGGTGTGCCCGCCGTCAAGGCGATCTCGTGGACGCCCGCCTTGGTGGCAAACGGAGTAGCGCTCACGTTGCTGTGCGTCGCACTGTTGTGCCGCATGTTACCGATGCGTACATTGGGCCGCGGCAGGAATTCCCCGCCGCGGAAGGAGTGACACGTGGGCACGGTCATCGGCGTGGTCGCCGCCGTCATCCTCGGAGGCGGTCTCGCGACCGGAGCGGGCTTCGCCCTCACCAAGGGCGCGGACCCGGACAGCTCCGCCCAGGTGCAGGAAAAGCTCAACGCGCAGGTGAAGTACAACCCGGCCGACCACCCCGGGAAGATCTACGGGGACCGCTGACGCGTGACCCGGCTCGCCTCCGACCACGCCCACCGCGTCGTCGGGCTCTACGGCGACCCCACCGTTTCCTGGAGCATCCTCCTCGAAGCGGAACTCGGCACGGCCGCACCGGACCCGGAAAAGCTCCGCGCCCGGCTGGCGGCCGCTGTCCAGCAGTACCCGCACCTCGGCGCCGTGCCGGAAAACGAGCGCGTCACCGATCTGCCGTCCACTCGCGACCGGTTCGCGTCGGCTCCCTACGAACGCGGGGCGCCGCTCCTGCGCGTCGCCGCCGGCGAGTCGACTCTCCTCGTCGCGGCGCACCACGGCGCCCTCGACGGTCTCGGTCTGCTTTCGCTGCTGGGCATCCTCCTCGACGTCCCGGTTTCCTCGGGTGCGACGGGGATCGGTGAACGCACCGGCGGCAAACCCTTTGCGCTTTCGGCCCTCCAGCGGCTCGCTGAGGCGCTTTTCGCGCCGCCAGGCCGGATTACGCCGGATCGCGGTGCCGAGGCCGTGGGAGACGTCTTCGCCGCCCGGCACGAACCACGGCTGCGCTTGGGCGCGGCGGGGTTCGTCGCGGCGGCCGCCCGCGCCACCGAACGCTGGAACGGCGCGCACGGCGCCCGCACCGCGCGGGTCGTGGCCGCGCTGGGCGCGTCGTGGCGGTCCGGGGCCGCGCCGGAACCGGTGCACGACAGCGCGTTCTTCCGGCTGCGGTTGCGTCCCGGCGCGGACGTCGCCGCGGTTCTGGCGGCCCAGCCACCGGAACCCGACTTCCCGGCCCGCAGCAGCAGGCTCGCCCGGCTGGGCACGCGGCTGCTGGCGAGCCGGCTCGGCTCGACGTTCCTGGTGTCCAACCTGGGCGTGGTGTCCACCGGGGATTCCGTGCGCTCGCTGGCGTTCTACCCGGCGGCGAGCGGGCGGTCAGGGGTGGCCTTCGGGGCGGCGACGACCGGGGACGTCACCACCGTGACGGTGCGGGCTCGTCGGAAGGACTTCGACGCGGCGGCCGCCGGGAGGTTGCTCGACGAGTTCCGTGACGCAGTCCGGGAGCAGGCGCCGCCGCGATGACATGAACGACTCTTTCATGTCGTGTGGCGACGTGAATGACCCTTTCATGTCGTCTGGCGGGGCGGCTCACGGATGCGGCACCACCGCCCGACGCCTGGCCGGCCGAACGCGAGACGCCAGGCCGAACGGGCGTTTCACCGAGATCCCAGGTTCCTGCGGTCATGAACGACCCGTTCACCGCATCCGGCGCGGTGAACGACTCGTTCATGACGTTGCCGGCCGCCGGACCGGCCACGCCGACCCGACTTTGCCGAGACCCTGTCACCAGACGACATAAATGACTCATTCATGTCGTCTGGTGACAGGAATGAGTCATTCACGTCGTTCGGTCATGACGCCAGAGCCGTGCCGTGCGCCACCTGACCCAGGACCCGCGGCCGGGGCCCGGGAAGCCCGGAGACGTCCCGAACCAGCGCCTCGAACTGCCCGACACTCGCGTCCCAGCTGTACATCCCGGCCCGCTCCGCGCCGGCCAACCCCATCTCGGCGCGCCGCAGCCCGTCGGCGAGCAAGCCGTCCACCTGGGCCGTGAAGTCCTCGAAGTCGTCCGCGAGCAGGCCGGTGCGGCCCTCCACAATGGATTCGGCGACGCCACCGGCCGCGCGGTAGGCGACCGACGGCACGCCGTGCGCCGCCGCCTCCATGATGACGATGCCCCAGCCCTCCTTGACCGACGGGCACAGGTGCAGCCACGACCGCGCGAGGATCTCGTGCTTGGCGTGCTCGTCGACCCAGCCGTGCAGGACCACGCGGTCGGCGACCCCGCGCGACGCCGCGTGCTCGCGCAGCACCTCGTCCCACGGCCCCTGGCCCACCACCTCGAGCTTCAGCGCGGGCCACCGCCGCGCGAGCCGCGCGACGACGTCGATGGCGTGCTCGATCCGCTTGTGCGGCACCAGCCTGCTCACCGCGACCAGCGTGGGCGTGGTGTCCCGTTCGGACACGCCTGCCGGTGGTGCGTCGAGCCCGTTCGGCACCACGGCCACCCGGGCGCGTTCGACGCCCAGCCCGGCCAGTTCGGCCTTGGTGACCTCGGAAACCGTGACGTACCGGCACTTCCGGAACAGCCACGGCGCCAGCCGCGACTCGATCCACCAGCCCACCCTGCCCAGCGTCTCGCCGAGCGCGCTGATCCACTGTTCCTTGTGGACGTGGTGCACGAGCACCAGCACGGGACACCCCGCGACCAGCCGGGCGAAGAAGGGCATGCCGTTCTGCACGTCGACCACCAGGTCGGCGCGGGCCCGCCGGATGGCGCGCAACGCGTGGACGTACACGCCGAACTTGTTGCCGCGGCGGCGGTAGCGGACGCCGTCGCGCCACTCGCCCGCGGTCGCGCCCGGGTAGGCGGCGCACTGGATTTCGACCCGGTACCCGGCTCTCGCGAGCCCTTCGGCCATCCGCTCGACGTACCGCTCCGACCCGCCGCCTTCGGGGTGGCCGGTGTCGCGCCAGTTGACGAGGAGCACACGAGGTCGTTCCATCGGGTTATCCAAACTGTAGCGACGATGCTAGGTTACCGGTGCGTACACAGTAGATGAACGTAATCGGGAAAGCGACGGTTCAATGGTAGGTAATTCTGTTGTCGACCGGCCGCACCGGGCGACGCTCGGCCGTTCCGTGACGCTCTTCCGCACGTTCCTCACCGAGCAGAGCGACCCGGACGGCTTCTATTCCGCGCTGGCCGCCGACTCGGTCCGGCAATTGGCGGCGCACACTCCGCTGTCCGGGCGCACGGTGCTCGACGTCGGCGGCGGCCCCGGGTACTTCTCCGACGCCTTCCGCGCGGCCGGCGCGGTCTACCTCGGCCTCGACCCGGACGTCGGCGAGCTGTCCGCGCGCGGCGAGCCCGGCGAGAACATGATCCGCGCCAGCGGCACGGAACTGCCCGTGCGCAGCGGATCCGTCGACGTCTGCTACTCGTCGAACGTGCTGGAGCACGTCAGCGAGCCGTGGGTGATGCTCGACGAGATGTGCCGGGTGACCAAGCCCGGCGGCACGGTCTTCGCGTCGTTCACGCCGTGGTTCTCCCCGTGGGGCGGCCACGAGACCGCGCCGTGGCATTTCCTCGGCGGGTACTACGCCCGGCAGCGGTATTCCCGGAAAGAGGGGAAGCAGCCGAAGAACAAATTCGGTGAAAGCCTGTTCCCGGTTTCGGTCGGCGCCGCACTTCGCTGGGCGAAGACGACGCCGCTCGCCGATCTGGTGGCCGGGTATCCGCGTTACCACCCGAGCTGGGCGATGTGGATCGTGCGGATTCCCGGCCTTCGTGAGATCGCTTCGTGGAATCTGGTTCTGGTCCTGCGCCGGAGGTGAACTACCGGTCGGCGCCGACCGGCACCCGGTGCCGCCGCTGCGGCGGGGCCGGCGGCTCGGCCGGGCGGCGGCGGGCCAGCAGGAAGATCGCGACGAGGATCAGCACGCCACCGCCGATGCCGAGCCAGAGCGGCCCGGTGCTCGACAGGAACTCCAGCTTGCCCTTGTTCGCGTTCACCTGGTCGACCATCTGCGAGATCGTCTTGCCGTTGTAGGCGAGGGTCCCGTCGAACACGACCGTCGAGCTGCCACCGGTGCCGACGCGCAGCTCCTGGTGCTGCTGTTGCTGCTGCTTGACCTCGATCCCGGTGACCGGCTCGACCCACAGCGTGTTCACGCCGCGGTAGTAGAGGTCGGCGTCCACAGTGGACTGATCGGAGCCGACCAGTGAACCGGGCACCTTCTTCGAGTCGAGCTTGGTGTCCGGGATCTCCTGGACGAACTTGTAGGTCTCGATCCCGTTCACCGTCTCGGTGCCGGTGTAGCGCGCGGTGACGGCCGCGCCGGTGTTGTCGTCGTAGACCTTGTAGTCCTTCTGCTCGGTGCCGAAGGGGAACTTGAAGTTCAGGCCGGGCTGCGCCTTCTCGATGTTCGTCTCCGGCGGCTTCTGGCCGTCCTTGTCGGCCTTGTCCTTCAGCTCGGTGACGTAGCTGCTGTCGGCGGCGCACGACGGGTCGGTCGCGCCGCGCGGGTCGTAGCCCTCGCCGGTGCGCCGGTCGAAGCAGACCTGCCGCTTGCTCGCGCTGAGCACCGTGCCGTCGGCGTCGTCGGTGACCTGCACCGCGAGCAGCCAGACCGCGTAGTCGGTGTCCCGGTGCATCTCCGGCGCGGCGAAGTTCGCCTGCACGTGCGCCACCGCGGTCAGCTTGGCGTTCTCGCGGATGTTCGAGACCGGGCCGGAGCCGTCGTCGGTCACCGCGAGGACCTTGCTCGCGGTGCCCTCGAGTACCGACGTCGAGTCCTGGTCGAGCGGCACCTTGGCGAGCTTCGGGTAGACGTAGGTGGGGAGGAGCACCGCCCCGGCGGCGGCGAAGACGCCCAGTGCCAGCAAGATCAGGCCGAAAGCACGTCGCAACGGTCCTCCTGGGTCGTCTTCGTCGACAGCACAAATTACCCGGCGGTAATCAGTGCTGCGGATAGTGGCCCGCGCCACGCCGCGCGTCAAAGTGTGACCGGCGGTCACAGCCACCCGGTGCCACCGGAAGGTCGCATGTGCGCCGCCGTTCGGACCAAGCGGCCAACCAAGTTTGTTCCCGGGCACAACGGGCCCGGGCCCACCATCGGACGATCCTCACTCCGCCGCGCCGGACCGCAAAGGAGAGAATCCCTTTTGCCCCAGGACCCATCGATGGTCGCGATCGCGGCCACCGCGCGCTGGCGGGCCCGGATCGTGGCGGCGGCCGCGAGCGCGGGGATCACGCTGACCGACCCGCTGGCCGGCGTGCCCGGCATCCGGCCGCTCGCCTGCACGCTGGGCGACCTCGGCGTGATCGTGCCGAGGCTCGGCGGCGAGCCCTCCCGGGCGGCGATCGGCGCCCACTCGGACTCGATCGCCGACCGCGAGCTGCGCGACGCCGTCGCCGACGTGGCGGCGCTGCTTTCCCTGCACGGCAACGTGGTGCTCGACCTCGACGCGGGCGGCCGCCGCCGCCCGGCAGCCAGGCCGGACGTGGTCGTCTCGGCCGGTGTGGACCGTCCCCAGTGGACGGAGCCGGCGGTGACGCTCCCGGTGGGCACGGACCGGCGCGGGGGTCCGCTCACCGTGGCGCTCACCGCCGGTCCCGGCTTCGAAGGGACGTTGCTGGAACTGGCCCGGCTGGTCGAAGCGGACGCGGCTTAGCTGGTCCGACCAGGTGATGCCCCGGCCTTCGGCTCAACCGGTCACCCCCGGCGGCGTGGATGCCGTGTACCCATCCACGACGCCAGGAGGCAGGATCGATGAAATCCCGCATCGTCAAGACCGTGTTCGCCGCGACGCTGACGGCCGTCGGGCTGGCGGTTCCGCTGGCCGCGCCCGCGTCCGCGGCGCCCGCCTACTGCACCGCCTCGCAGTCCGGCAACGGCGCGAAGGCCTACTGCTACGCCTCGGCTTCGGGCACGCAGTTCCGGGCCGTGGCCTACTGCAAGTACGTGACACCGACCGGCAGCGTCGACTACTCGAACTTCTACGGCGCTTGGCGGGTCCAGGGCGACCCCACCTGGTCCACTGCGCCGTGCGGGCTCGGCTGGAGCTTCCTCTCGCCGAACGCGCAGACGAGGTGACGCCCCGCCCGTCGCGGATCCGTCCGCGGCGGGCTATTCGTCCACCCACTCCAGCAGGTCGCCGGGCTGGCAGCCGAGGACCCGGCACATCGCCTCCAGCGTGCTGAACCGCACCGCCTTCGCCCGCCCGTTCTTCAGCACCGCCACGTTGGCCGGCGTCAGCCCGACCTTCTCGGCGAACTCCCCGACGCTCATCTTGCGCTTCGCCAGTTCGACGTCGATGCGCACGACGATCGCCATCAGATGACCGCTTCCATGTCGGACCGCAGCGTAGTGGCCTGCCGCAGCAGGGCGCGCATGACCACCATCAGCAGGCCGAGGACGGTGATCCCGACGGTCACCAGGAACAGCAGCATCGGCATCCCCGGGTCGTCGGCGTTGAAGCCGACGAACAGCAGCATGCCGACGAACACCAGCCAGGCCGCGCCGATGGCCCACACGATCGCGTCGACCCACTTCAGTGACGCGGTCGTGAAGATCCGGTCCTTCTTGACCAGTGTCAGCAGCTGCCAGGTCGCGACGAGCACCACCTGCACGCACAGCACGAGGAACACCGCGATCGCGGTCAACGGCCAGCGCAGCGGAGCGTCGTGCGGGTTCTGCTGCGTGTGGTAGGCGATCCCGCCCGGCAGCGACAGCGTCTGGAACACGACGAGGACGCCGAACAGCACCACGAGGAACACTCTGAGCGCGCGAACGGCCCACTTCTCGGAAATCATGCGCCGACTATCGCTCGATATCTATCGAAAGTCAATCGGTCGAGTCGGGATCGAGACGTACCGACTCCAGGGCGACGTACAGCTCGCCGATGTCGACGGGGTCGGTCAGGTCGCGCTTGGTCAGGTCCTGCACGCGGCGCAGCCGGTAGCGGACGGTGTTGGGGTGCACGAACAACCGGTCCGCGGCCTCCTTCGCCGAGCCGTGGCCGGCGAACCACGCGAGCAGCGTGTCGAGCAGGACTTTCCGCTCCGCGTCCGGCAGCGCGAGCACGCCGGCCAGCGCCGAGCGCACGACGTCGCGGGCCATCCCCGGCGCCGCGGCGACCAGCGTCGTCACGGGCGAGTCGCCGAACACGACGACACCGGCCGTCCCCGACGGCAGCGAGCGGCGGGCGATCCGGGCCCGGTGCAGCGCGTCCGGGACGTCGGGGAAGCCGCTGAACGGCTTGCTCATCCCGGCCGCCACCGGCAGCGAACCCAGCACTTCGCGCAGCCGCCGGACGTCTTCGACGCGGTCGATCGCGACCAGGCCGGCCTCGCCGCCCGGCCGCCACGCCGACCGCCAGCGGCGAGCCCGCAGCAACGCCTCGACCGTGTCGTGCTCGTCGGGCTCGACGCGCTCGGTGACCACCACGACGAACATGCCCGCCGTCGGCAGGCCCAGCTCCCGGGCGGCGGCCTCCATGTCGGCCTGGCTCGCGAGCCGGCCGCGGAGCAGGTCGTCGAGCAGCCGCACGTCGGCGTGCGACGGCTCGGCCGCGACCTCCTCGTACGCCGTCGTCAGCGCGTCGGAGTAGAGGTCGATCGCCTTCCAGACGTAGGAGTTGATCTCGATCGTCCGGGTGGGGTTGAGGAACTCCGGGCCGGCCAGCTCCAGCAGAGCCTCGTAGACGAAGGTGCCGCCGATCCGGAACGCGCGCAGCACCGCGGGCAGCGGGATGCCCTGCCGCGCCTGGACGAGCCCGGTCTTGCGGGCGGCGTCGAGGGCGAGGCCGCGGCCCTCGGCCAGCGCGGTCAGCGCGCGCTCGAGGTTGGCGCGGCAGACCTGCCGCAGCTCGTCCGGCGAGACGTGGTCGACCTGCCGGTAGAACTCGTCCTCTTCACTCAGCAGCCGGGCGAGGCGGTCGGCGAACTCCGGCAGTCTGGCCAGCATCTCGCGCACCAGCTCGCGGTGTTCGCGAGGTACCGGCCTGGCTGGAGCTTCGATGCCCATTCCTCACTTTAGCTCGGGTCCCGCGCCCGGGACATGCACGAACTTGAGCAAAATTCATGTCCGCTGGGTGATCGGCCCGGTGAGGGGTTGACGCCACGATCGACTCACGAAGGGCGCCGCGCGGTGAGGTAGACGTGCGGTTCGGGCCCGGCTTCCGGGTGGTCCGGGACGAACACCGCCTGCTCCTCGCGGACGATCTCCAGGCCGGCGGCGCGGAGTTTCTCTTTCAGGGTCTCGGCGTCGAAGCTGCTCGCGCGGACCGGGTGGCCCATGAAGACGATGTCGACGCCGTCCACGTCCGCGGGCACGGTGGCGAAGACGAGCAGGCCGCCGGGCTTCAGCCACGCCGCCATCCGGCCGAGCATCGTCTCCTGGTCGGCGCGGGGGAGCTGCAGCATCGAAAAGAACGCCGTGATCGCGTCCCACGAACCGTCTTCGAAAGCCAGTTCGCGCATGTCGCCGACCTCGAACCGCGCGGCCGGCACCTGGGCGCGCGCGATCTCGACCATCTTCGGTGCGACGTCGTAGCCGGTCACCGCGTAGCCGGCCGCGGCGAGTGCGTCCGCGGTGGGGCGGCCGGTGCCGGAACCGAGGTCGAGCACGGTCGCCCCGGCCGGCAGCCGCTCGGCCAGCGCGGTGAGCGCGGCGCGCTGCTCGGCGAGGTTCCGGAAGGCGTGTTCGTAGTCCGTGCCGAGGGCGTCGAACACTTCGGCGGCGGTTTCGGGACGCGTCATGCGCCCACCCTGCCAGACAGTCGGCATTCGCAAGGAATCGACTTCTTCTTGCAAGTTTGAGGCAAAGTCTTGTTTGATTCGCGAGGGTGACTTACTCTTCCGCCGCAGTCCCTCCGGCGAAACGAGGCCCTGGATGTCGCGACGCACCTTCGGAGCCGCGCTCGTCGCGGTCACCGCCCTCGTGTCGGTGGCCGCACCGGCGGCCGCCGCCGACCGGCCGGTCGTGACGCGAGCGGCACTCGACCCCGCGCTGGTCGCCGGACGCGGCGCCAGCGTCGGCTTCCTGGAACAGGAAGCGGAAAATGCGCGTACCGACGGCGTCGTGCTCGGCCCCGACCGCTCGGCCTACACGCTGCCGTCGGAGGCGTCCGGCCGCCGGGCCGTGCGGCTGGCGCCGAAGCAGTACGTCGAGTTCACGCTGCCGGCCGCGGCGAACGCGATCACCGTCCGCTACAGCATTCCGGACGCCCCACGCGGCGGCGGGATCACCGCGCCGCTCGACGTCACCGTGAACGGCGCGCACCGGCAGCGGATGACGCTGACTTCGCAGTACTCCTGGCTGTACAACCAGTACCCGTTCACGAACGACCCCGAAGCGGACCTGCTGCACCCGGACTGGTGGATCACCGAGTGCTCGTGTGTGCCCGCGGCGACCACGCCCGCGCCGGTCGTCGCGAAACCGTTCCGCCCCACGCACTTCTACGACGAGCAGCGGCTCCTGCTCGGCTCGTCCTACCCGGCCGGCGCCAAGATCCGGCTCACCGCGTCGGCGGGCGCGGCCTGGACGGTCGTGGACCTGCTCGACTCCGAACTGGTCGCGCCGCCGCGCGTGCTGCCCTTCGCGGCCAACGCGCTGCTCTTCGGCGCCGACCCGACCGGCCACCGCGACTCGGCCGGGGCCCTCGACCGGGCCATCGCCTTCGCGCGGCGCGCGCACCTGAAGGTCTACCTGCCGCCCGGCACCTACCGGGTCGATCGGCACGTCATCGTCGACGACGTCACGATCGAAGGCGCCGGCAGCTGGTACACGATCGTCAAGGGCCACGGCGTCGGCATCTACGGCAAGGCCGAGGGCAGCCACGACGTCCACCTCGCCGGCTTCGCGATCGAGGGCGACGTACGGGAGCGCGTCGACACCGACCAGGTCAACGCGGTCGGCGGCGCGCTCAACGACTCCACTGTGGACTCCCTGTACCTGCACCACACCAAGGTCGGCCTGTGGTTCGACGGGCCGATGTCCCGCACGCGGATCACCAACAACGTCATCGCCGACCAGATCGCCGACGGCCTGAACTTCCACACGGGAGTGACGGACTCGGTGGTGGCGAACAACTTCCTGCGCAACACCGGCGACGACGGCCTGGCCATGTGGTCGGAGAAGGCGCAGGACGCGCGGAACACGTTCGACCACAACACCGTCCAGACGCCGGTGCTGGCCAACGGGATCGCGCTCTACGGCGGTGTGGACAACGTCGTCTCGGCGAACCTGATCGCCGACCCGATCCGCGAGGGCAGCGCCATCCAGGTCGGCTCGCGGTTCGGCGCGGAGCCGTTCGAGGGCAGCTTGCGGATCGCGGACAACACGACCGTCCGGGCCGGGACGTTCGAGCTGAACTGGAAGATCGGGCTCGGCGCGATCTGGTTCTACGCGCTGGAAAAGGACATCGCCGCGGACATCTCGGTGACCGGCGACCACTTCCTCGACAACACCTACAACGCGATCATGCTGGTCAGCGACTTCCCGGTGAAGGACGAGTACTCGATCAGCGGGCTGCGGTTCGCGGACCTGCGCGTCGACGGCACGGGGACGTCGGTGCTCAGCGCGCGGTCGGCGGGGTCGGCGTCGTTCCGGAACGTGGCCGCGCGGGGCGTCGGCGCGGTCGGCGTCAACAACTGCGGGTCGTTCAACTTCCCGCCGACGGGCTCGGAGTTCGCGCTGACCGACCTGGGCGGCAACGGCAGCTGGCTCGCGCCGTGGCTGCTGCCGAACACGATCACCTGCGACGACCGGCCGCCCGTCGTGCCACCCCCGGCGCCTTCGGGGTGGTGACTGCCGAAACGACATGAATGAGTCATTCATGTCGTTTGATGTCAGGGTCCCGGTGAAGTCGGATCGGTGCTGTCGGTTTGGCGGCCGGTGACCATCGAAGCTTGGCATCCTGCTGAAGCGCCTCTTCGGCCTGGCGTTCCGGGGGTGGGGTGGGGGCAGCTGTTCTGGCAAAGCGCCTTCCGGCACCCCGAAGCTGTCATTGTGACTACGGCCGGCAACACCGCGTCAAGGCGGGAAAGATGCCTTGACCCGGCGCTGCCGGCCGTGTTCTGGCTTCGGATCGGGGTGCGGGGGGAGTCTGGGTCCTCGTCGATGCCTGTTCTCGGGGGCCTCTCGCCTTTGGCGTCGGCCTTCGTGGCGAGGCGGTGGGCAGCCGTTCAGGCGGCAGTTGGCATGAACGAGTCGTTCACCTCGCCGGATGCGATGAACGAGTCGTTCATGACCACCGAAGCTCGGCGTCCCGCCGAAGCGCCTCTTCGGCCCGGCGCCCCGCGGGCAGTGGTGCCGGGCGGAGCATCGCCCCACCCGATTTTGCCGGAGCCCTGTCGCCAGACGACGTGAATGACTCATTCATGTCGTCGCGGCGTCGCGCGGGCCGGGCCGCTAGGGTTTTGCCCGTGACGGGTTTGCGGGGTGTCTTCGCCGGGTTCGGCAAGAGCAGGGCGTTCGCGGTGCTCGGGCGGGCGCTCGTGCCGGCCGACCGGGTGCTGCTGCGGGTCACCGGTGGCCGGGTCGGGGTTGGCGCGGCCGTCGGGCTGCGGACGCTGCTGCTCACCACCGTCGGCCGGCGCAGCGGCGAACCCCGGCAGGTGCCGCTGCTCTACGTCGAGCGCGGGGGCGGGTACGTCGTCATCGGCTCGAACTGGGGCGGCGAAGCGCATCCGGCGTGGTCGGCGAACCTGCTGGCCCAGCCCCAGGCGACGGTCGCGATCGGCGGCCGGACCGTCGAGGTCACCGGACGGCTCCTTACCGGCGACGAGCGCCAGGAGATGTGGGACGCCGTCGCGTCGTACTGGCCGGCCTACGACCGCTACGCCGTGCGCGCCGGCGACCGCGAGATCCGCGTGTTCCTGCTGGAGCCGGTTAGTCGATGAGGTCGGTGTGCCGGATCCGGTACACCTGCAGCCGCAGGTTGTAGTACTTCTCGGTCTCGCCGACCCACTGCATGCCGAGCCGCTTCGCGACCGCGATCGCGCGCGTGTTGTTCGGCCGCGCGACGGCGAAGAGCTCTTCGGTGTCCTGGGTGAACGCCCACTCGATCAGTGCGGTCGCCGCCTCCGACGCGTAGCCCCGGCCCCAGACGCCGGGGGCGAGCTGCCAGCTGAGTTCGAGGTCCTCTTCGAACGGCGGCAGCAGCCGGATGCCGAGGCCGCCGATCACGACACCGTCCTCCTTGCGCTCGACGGCCCAGCGCCCGCGCGGCGGCGGCAGGTTCGGCTGCGCCTCCTGCCAGGCGTTCAGCACCGCGCGCATCGCGCCGATGTCGCCGACGCGGTCCATGGCCGGTGTCAGCCAGTGCGTCACGTCTTCCGCGCCGTAGATGCCGTACGCGGCTTCGGCGTCGTCAACCGTCCAGTCCCGGATCACGAGCCGGTCGGTGCTCAGCGGGGTCTCCATACCAGGACGCTACGCCCGGTGGCCCGTGATTGTTCCCGGCTCCGGCGCACGTCACTCCGGGTTTACAGTCGCCCTGTGGACGAACTGCGTGATCTCCTGGCCCGCGCCGCCGAGCTGGCCGCCGACCACCGGGCCGGCCTCGACGACCGCCCGGTCGCCAAGCCCGTCGACCCCGCAGCTTTGCGCGCGGCGTTCGGGCAGCTCCGCGACGCGCCGACCCCACCCGCGACCGTCCTCGAAGAACTCGCGAAAGCCGCCGAGCCCGGGCTGGTCGCCACCGCCGGGCCGCGGTTCTTCGGGTTCGTCATCGGGGGCGCGCTGCCCGCCGCGACCGCCGCCGACGTCCTCGCCGCCGGGTGGGACCAGAACGCGTTCAACGCCGTCCTCTCCCCGGCCGCGGCCGCCGCCGAACAGGCCGCCGGGGACTGGCTCAAGGAGCTGCTCGGCCTCCCCGCCACCGCGTCCGCCGGCTTCGTCACCGGCGGGCAGGCCGCGAACACCGTCGGGCTGGCCGCCGCCCGGCACCACGTGCTCGCCGAAGCCGGCTGGGACGTCGAGCGCGACGGGCTCGCCGGCGCCCCGCGCGTCCGCGTCGTCGCGAGCGAAGAGCGGCACGCCACCGTCGACCGCGCCCTGCGGCTGCTCGGGTTCGGCACCCGGGCCGTGGTGCCGGTCAAGGCCAAAGCGGATGGTGCCATCGACATCGACGACCTCGCGGCCAAGGTCGACGGACCCACCATCGTCTGCCTGCAGGCGGGCAACGTGAACACCGGAGCCTGCGACGACATGCGGGCCGCCCGCGCGGTGGCGGAGAACGCGTGGATCCACGTCGACGGCGCCTTCGGCCTGTGGGCCGCCGCCAACCCCAGGACCGCGAGCCTCCTCGACGGTGTCGAGCTGGCCGACTCCTGGGCCTGCGACGGCCACAAGTGGCTCAACGTCCCGTACGACTCGGGGTTCGTCTTCTGCGCGCGCCCGGACGTCCACGCCGAGACGATCGCCTACCGCGCCGCGTACCTGACCGGCGCCGGCGAGGTGTCCGGGATGGGTGACCTGACGCTGGAGTCGTCGCGCCGCGCCCGCGGCTTCGCGGTCTGGGCCGCGTTGCGCGAATTGGGGCGCGACGGCGTCGCCGAACTCGTCGACCGCTGCTGCCGGCTGGCCCACCGCTTCGCGCGCACCCTCGCCGAAGGCGGCGCCGAAATCGCCAACGACGTCGTCCTCAACCAGGTCCTCGTGTCCTTCGGGGACAATACCGACACGATCATCGACCGCGTTCAGCGCGACGGCACCTGCTGGCTCGGCGGAACCACCTGGCGCGGCCGCCGGTACCTGCGGATTTCGGTGTCCAACTGGACGACCACTGAGGCGGACGTCGACCGCTCGGCCGCGGCGATCCTCCGGCTGGCCGCTCAGTAGCCTTCGCGCACCGAAAGCGGGTCCGTCCGCCAGCCGATCTGCTTCTCCGCACCGGTCGGCCAGCTCGACGACAGCCGCCGCCGGACGCTGCCGAGCGCGCCCAGCCGGACGAGGTCGACCCGGGAACCCTGCGCTGCCAACGATGTCACCTCGGCGGGGGTGAGCGGGACGAAGTCGAAGTACTGCGCGTCCTCGCCGCCGGACCAGTCGACGAACTCGGTGAAGATCGCGGCGAACCCCTGGCGGCACTCCGGACATTCGCGCAGCGAGATGCCGAAGTGGGACTGTTCGACCAGGCGGTGGGTTTCGCGCAGCCGGGTCGTGCAGAAGGCCAGCGCGGTGAGGGCGTCTTCGCCGGAGCAGCGGGCGCAGCCGAACTCGGTCATCGGCCGATCATGCCACGCCGTGAATTCGCGCCGGGCTGCGGTGTCATCGCGAAACCTTTGACCACAACGTTTCGCCCTGGTCCGCAGTGGTCTGGACCTGTTAGCCTCAGCGCGCCACCCAGTCCGCAGGCCGGAAGGGAAAGTCGTGCTCCGCATGAGAAAGAGCGTCGCTGTCGCCGCACTGGCGCTGGCCGCGGCCGGCGTCGTGGCGCCGTCCGCCGAAGCGAGCCAGCCCTCGGGCAAGGTGATGGCCTACTTCGCCGATTGGGACGTCTACGCCCGCAACTACCACGTCAAGGACATCGAGACGTCGGGTTCGGCCGCGAAGCTGACCCACATCAACTACGCGTTCGGCAACGTCACCGGCGGCGGGTGCGCCGTCGGCGACCCGTGGGCCGACCACGACATGCCCTACGACGCCACGATGAGCGTCAACGGCCAAGCCGACAGCGGTGCGCTGCACGGCAGCTTCAACCAGATCCTCGAGCTGAAGAAGCTGCACCCGAAGCTGAAGGTGCTGTGGTCGTTCGGCGGCTGGACCTGGTCGGCCGGTTTCGGTGAGGCGGCCAAGAACCCCGAGGCCTTCGCCGAGTCCTGCTACAACCTGGTCAACGACCCGCGCTGGGCGGGCGTCTTCGACGGCATCGACATCGACTGGGAGTACCCGAACGCCTGCGGCGACACCTGCGACACCAGCGGGCCGAAGGCCTTCACGACGCTGGTCAAGGCGCTGCGGGCGAAGTTCGGGCGCCAGCTCGTCACCGCCGCGATCACCGCGGACGGCTCGAACGGCGGCAAGATCGACGCCACCGACTACGGCAGCGCGAGCCGGTACCTCGACTGGTACAATGTGATGACCTACGACTACTTCGTCGCGGGCGGCCAGCCGGCCGGGCCCACCGCGCCGCACTCGCCGCTGCGGTCCTACCCGGGCATCCCGCACGCCGGGTACTACGCCGACGCCGCGATCCAGAAGCTGCGTCACCAGGGCGTTCCGTCGGCGAAGATGTTGCTGGGCCTCGGGTTCTACGGCCGTGGCTGGGACGGCGTGACGCAGAAGCAGCCCGGGGGCACCGCCACCGGCCCGGCGCCGGGCACGTACGAAGCGGGCGTCGAGGACTACAAGGTCCTCAAGACGACGTGTCCGGCCAACGGCAAGGTCGCCGGTACGGCGTACGCGAAGTGCGGCTCGCAGTGGTGGAGCTACGACACGCCGGAGACGGCGTCGGCGAAGGCCGGTTACGCGAAGTCGCAGGGGCTCGGCGGGATGTTCGCCTGGGAGCTCTCGGGCGACACCGCGAACGCGGAACTGCTGCGGGCCATCGCCGGCCGCTGCTGAAACAAGCTGGAGGGCCCGGGCGCGAACCCGCCCGGGCCCTTCGTCCATTCAGGACGACGCCGGGAAGCCGTGCCGCCGGGCGCCCAGGACCACGGCGAGCACCGGCAGCAGGAGCAGCAGCAACGTCCAGGGGAAGGACGCGGGGCCGGCGGCGTCGAGCAGGACGCCGCCGAGCACGCCGCCCGCGGCCATCGCCGCGTTCCACAGCGTGACGAGCATGGCTTGCGCGTTGTCCGCCGCGGCGCCGCCCGCGTTGCCGGCGGCGGTCTGCAGGAGCGTCGGGACGCCGCCCCAGCCGAGGCCCCATAGCGCGACGGCGGCGTAGACCAGCGCCGGACTGCCCGATGCGGTCGCGAGGATCGTGGCGGCGACGGCGACCAGGATGGTGCTGAGGACCGTCAAGATGCGGAGTGCGCGGTCGATCCGCGCGCCGACGACCCAGATCCCCGCCATCGACGCGACGCCGAAGACGAGCAGGACGACGTCCACCGCGTCGCCCATCCCGGCGTGGCCGAGGAACGCGGCGACGTAGGTGTAGAGCACGGTGTGGGCCAGCACGAACACCAGCGTCACGGCCAGCACGGGCGCCACGCCGGGCACGGACAGCGTGCGCCGGACCGGTGTCCGGCCGCCGGTCTGCCCGGGCTGGTCCGGGACCCCGCCGGCGATCCAGGCGAGGAGCACGACGGCGATCGCGGACATGACGCCGAACGCCGAGCGCCAGCCGAGCAGGCCGCCGAGGAACGTCCCGGCCGGGATGCCGAGCGACAGGGCCAGCGGGATGCCCGCCATCACGATCGCGATCGCCTTGCCCTGGTTCCCGGGGGCGAGCCGCCGGGCGTACCCGGCCAGCAGCGCCCAGACGACGCCCGCGGCCACGCCGGCGACGAACCGGGCCACCATCGTCAGCGGGTAGTTCGCGGACAGCGCCGTCACGGTGTTGGCGACGGCGAACCCGGCCACCCCGGTCAGCAGCAAGCGTTTGCGGGACCAGCTCGCGGTGGCGGCGGAGAGCGGGATCGCGGTGAGGGCCGTGCCGAGGGCGTAGATCGTCACGGCCTGGCCGGCCGCGGCCTCGCCGACGCCGAGGCCGGCGCTCATGCCGGGCAGCACGCCGGCGGGCAGCGCCTCGGTGAGCACGGTGACGAACGCGGCGGTGGTGAGGGCGAGGAGGGCGGGGGTCTGTCGGCGGACTTCGGTGCTCGTCATGCCGCTATGCTCGAACCTTCACATACGTGTGAAGGTCTACGTGAGGTGGGGCACATGCGGATCGGCGAGCTCGCGGAGCGCACGGGAACGTCCCGGCGGCTGCTCCGGTACTACGAGGAGCAGGGCCTGATCATCGCCTCGCGCGGGGCGAACGGCTACCGCGACTACGACGAGCCGACGGTCGACCGCGTGCTCCAGGTCCGCGGGCTGCTCGACGCCGGGCTGCCCACGAGGATCATCAAACAGATCCTGCCGTGCCTGGACAAGCCCCGCGCGATCTACTTCCCGGACGCGACCCCGGAGATGATCGCGACGCTCGAGGAGGAGCGCGACCGCATGGCGCGGCGGGCGGAGTGCCTGCTGCGCAACCGCGACGCGATCGCCGAGTACCTCGACGCGGTGCGCGCGTACGACCCGGCCTAGTCGGGTTCGTCGGGGGTCCGCACCCAGTGCAGGGTGTCGGGTTCGGGCCACCAGCCGGCGGGTTCCGGCCGGGGACGCGCCCCTTCGTCGGCCCACCAGCGCGGGGGCGCGTCCTCACCCATGGGGTCGACGCTAGGAGGGGGAGCGGTGCGAGCACACCGGTCGAGGGCGGCCAACGTCCGGTTTCGGCCGGTTCGGGCTGGCCGGAAGCGGACAGTGGCCGAACCCGCCCCTGCCGGTGCGCGGTGTCCCGGCTTTAGGTTGGAGAAGGGAAGAAGATCACTTCGCGGGGAGCAGGAAAATGATCAAGCGAGCGCTGGCCGGACTGGCCGTGGCGGCGGCGATCGGCACGCTGTGCGCACCCGCGGCGGCGGCCGCGACGGGAAACGGCGACCCGGCGTACCGCCCGCCGGGCGTGTGCGTGTGGATCTGGACCGAAGGCCCGCCCCAGTGCAAGAAGCTGGAGTAGCTCCGGGGTAGGGGGAGGCCCCGGATGGGGAAGGGACCCGGCCGGCGCGATGGGTTGGCGCCGGCCGGGCCCCAATGTGGCCTTCGGTGCGTGAGACGCACCGAAGGCCGCCTTGGGTGCGTGAGACGCAACCAAGGCCGCCTTGGGGCGCTCGGGCTCAGCCCAGCCACCCCAACCGGGTCGCCGCGAAGACCGCCGCCACCCGGTTGTCCGCCTGCAGTGCCTCCAGCAACCCCTGCACGTGCCGGCGGACCGTTCGCTCGCTCACGTCCAGGTGCCGCGCGATCGCGCCGTCCGTCATGCCCGTCGCCAGCAGGTCCAGCACCTTCGCCTGCGTCGGCGTCAACCCGTGCCGCGGCCGGGATGCCGGGCCGTGCACCGCGACCGCCTGGCTCCACACCAGCTCGAACAGCATCCGCAGCGCCGCCACGATCGTCGGGCTGCGGATGAACAGCGCGCCCTCCATGCCGCTCGGGTCCAGCGGCACCAGCGCCGAATGGCGGTCGGCGATCACCATCTTCATCGGCAGCTCCGGCGCCACCCGCATGGTCCAGCCGGCCTCGACGCTCGCGTCGACGACCGCCTTCGCCCCTTCGAACTCCAGCGCCGCGCGCTCGTAGACGTTGCGCAACGCGACTCCGCGCTCGGTCACCGCCTCGGGCAGGCGCATCACCGTGCCCGCGTCCGGCTTGCGCTTGAAGTGGTGCGTAGTGAACGTCAGGAAGTCCTCGCGCGCGGACAGGCACAGCTCCAGCGACAGCGAGCCGATGCGCCGCGGGTCCGTCAGCACTTCGACGGCCGAGTCGCCGCCCGAACCGTTCGCCGCCCGGTACACCGCTTGCAGCACGTCCAGCTGCTGGCGCGCGGCGACGATCTGCCGCTGCTGCTCCAGCAGCTGCTGCTGCGCGCCCAGGATGGCGTGGTCGACCGCGCGGACCGGCTCCATCGGCGCGATCACCGGGTCTTCGCGGTAGTCGCGGCGCACGAACCCGCGGTCGAACAGCTCCCGCATCTCCGGGCTCTCGGCCCGCGGGTCGTCCAGCGGTAGCGGCCCGGTGCGCACCATCGTGTCGTACAGCGCGCCCGCGCCGGGTGTCAGCAGCCCCTCGAGCATCCCGTGTCCCTTTCCGGCAGCGCGAGCGAGCCCGGCCGGATCCGGACACGACCGCTCTGCCGCCTACCCCACGCGCCGGACGGGGGAAAGGATTAGGCCGGTCGCGAAAAAGGGCCGGACCCGTCGAGGGGGCGGGTCCGGCTCGTCACCAGCGCCGCGACGGGTCGATCACGTGGACGGCCGCTTCCTCCGCCGAAGCCGCTCCGCCGTCGATGCCCGCGTCGGACGCGTACAGCTCTTCGTCGGTGTCTTCGCCGAAACCCTCGTCCGTCGCCACCAGACGGCCCGCGCGGACGTCGCCGACCTCGTCGTCGATCAGCTCGCCGTCGGTGTCTTCGCTGTCGCCGAGGCCGTCGCCTTCGTCGGCGGCCAGGTCCGGGACCTCGCGCGCCAGCCGGCCCTCCCAGCTTTCGCCCTCCGCGGTCTCCCGCGCGGTCGTGCCCCACTCCTCGGTCTCCCGCGGGCGTTCCGGCGGCGAATATCCCTCCGCGAGCTCGTCGCGGTCGTCCAAGGTGTCCTCGGGGTCGAGGATGCCTTCGTCGGCGTGGTCTTCGATGTCGTCGTTCATGCGTCCATCCTCGCTCAGCTCCTTGGCCCCGCGCGGCTCGGGTGATATCACCGAGCACGTCCGCCGCACGGGCGGTGTTCCGGTGAAAGGTGATCCCCAATGCCGATGAGACGCAGGGTGCTGGCCGCGGGCCTGGCCGGGGTGTTCGGCGCCGCGCTGTCCGGGCGGACCGCCCAGGCCGCGACCGCGCCGCCGGTCCGGCTCGACCAGCTGAACCTGGTGAACCTGTCGCACGTCAACGACCCCGCCACGACGAACGTCTTCCCCGGCGACCCGGCGTTCGAGCTGGAAACCATCGCCACCATCCCGGACGACGGCTACTACCTGCAGTTCGTCCGCGAAGGCGAGCACACCGGCACGCACTGGGGCGCGCCGGGCCACTTCAACACCGGCGAGCCGCTCGCCGACGACATGGACCCGGCGGATCTATTCCGGCCCGCCGTCAAGATCGACGTTAGAGCGAAGGCCGCGGGCAACCCGGACTACGCGGTGACGGTCGACGACCTCAAGGCGTGGGAGAAGCGCCACGGCCGCATCCCCGACGAGTCCGTCGTCGTGCTCTGGACCGGCTGGGACGCGAAGTGGGGCACCCCGGCCTACCCGAACACCGACGCCGACGGCGTGCTGCACCAGCCCGGCTTCTCGATCCCGGCGGTCAAGTGGCTGATCGACACCGGACGGCTCGGCCGCCGCGGCGGGACGGGTACCGACACGTTCAGCCCGGACGTCGGCACCGACGAGACGTACACGGTGTCGAAGCTGGTCTACCGGCGGCACCGGATCAGCCTGGAGATCCTGGCGAACCTGAAGGCCCTCCCGACGACGGGGGCGTGGGTGCTGGCGGGCGGCCCGATCAACCGGAAGGGAGCGGGCTCGACGGCGACGATCTTCGGCGTCCTCCCGCCCGGCGTGCACTAACCCGCGGGGATCGCCGACAGCTTCAGCGCGGACAGCGGCGCAGGGCGGCCGTACCGGTAGCCCTGCGCCGTCGTGCACCCCGCCCGCGTCACCAGCGACGCCTGTTCGGCCGTCTCGATCCCCTCGGCGACCACGTCCAGCTCCAGGTCCGCGCACAGCCCGACCAGCGACCGGCACAGCGCCGCGTCGCGGTCCGGCTGCACCCCCGTCGTCAACGCGCGGTCCAGCTTGATCAGGTCGACCGGCAGCGCGTGCAGCACGGTCAGCGAGCTGTACCCCGCCCCGAAGTCGTCCAGCGCCACCCGGACGCCCAGCGCCTGCAGCCGCCGGATCGCCGCCGCGCCCGCGGCCAGGTCGGGGACCGGGACCGTCTCGGTGATCTCGACGACGAGCCGGGACGCCGGCAGCCGGTAGCGGTCCAAAGCGGACCCGACGCTCTGCTCCAGCGCCGCCGCGCCGAGGCGGCTCGCGCACACGTTGACGTGCACCGTCAGGTCCAGCCCGGCGGAAGTGATCTCACGGCACGCCAGGTCCAGCACCAGCGCGTCCAGTTCGGCGCCCAGCCCCGCGCCTTCGGCGGCGCGGACGAACGTCTCCGGCGAAACCGCCGTACCGTCGCGCGTGGTCCAACGGGCGAGCGCCTCCACAGCCACCGGGGTCTCGTCGGCCAGCCGGACGATCGGCTGGAACACCAGGCCGAACCCCTCCGGGATCCCGCCCGACGCGCGCCGCAGCGCGGCCGGGAAGTCCGGCGGGCCGTCCTGCGACGGGCGGTAGACGACCGTCGTGTCCTTGCCCAGCCGCTTGCCCGCGTACATCGACGTGTCCGCGCGGCCCAGCAGCACGTCCGACGTCACCTGCGGCTCGGCCGGGTCCGGCACGACCAGGCCCATGCTCGCGCGGACCGGGACGAGCGTGCCGTGCACCGCGAACGGCCGCCGCAGCGCGCCCTGGATCCGGTCGGCGACGGCCTGCGGCGCGTCCAGCTCGCCTTCGAGGAGGATCGCGAACTCGTCGCCGCCCAGCCGCGCGACGGTGTCGCCCGCGCGCACGCAGCTCAGCAGCCGCTGGGCGACGGCGTGCAGCAGGACGTCCCCGCCCGCGTGCCCGAACCGGTCGTTGACCTCCTTGAAGTCGTCGAGGTCGACGAAGATCAGCACGAGCGGGTGGCCGGTGGACTCGACGGCCCGGTCGAGCCGGTCGGCGAAGAGCGCGCGGTTGGCCAGCCCGGTCAGCGGGTCGTGGTAGGCCTGGTGGGTCAGCTGCTGCTGGCCCTCGTACACCCGGCGCAGCAGCAACCGGTTGTCCAGCAAGGAAAGCAGCTGCCGGGCGAGCACGAGGAACACCACGAGCACGCCGACGAACACCTCGACGCCGTCCGGGCCGGCGCCGGCCAGCAGCTGCACGGTGATCAGCAGCGCGACGGCGGTGACCGGGACGTACGGCAGCGCCAGCTGCCACCAGTCGACGCCGGCCGCCGGACCCGCTTCCTCGCGGTGCCGGGGCCCGGGCGTGGCCAGCAGCGCGAACGCGATGAACAGCGGCCCGAGCACGAACCCGCCGTCCGACCACGGCTTCATGCTCTCCGCGCCGATGCTGACGAGGTAGGCGAAGACGCTGTCGGACGCCGCCAGCGCCACGATCCCGACCGCGGCGAGCAGCAGGTTCGCCCGGTAGGGCCGGTCCACCCGGTCGAACACGACGAGCAGCACCGCGACGACCACGATCACCAGGTCCGACAGCGGGTAGGAGATGGCGACGGCCCAGGTCAGCTTGTCCGGCGCGGTGGCGCGCACCAGCTGCCCGAGCGCCGCGGTCCAGGTGAGGATGAACAGCGAGCCGGTGACGATCAGGCCGTCGAGCACGACCGCGACGCCGAAGTGGGCGGTCCACTGGGCGGGCTGCCAGCGTTCGCGGTCCGGCCGCACGCGCGCCCGCGCCAGGACGAACAGCGCCGCCAGCGCGAACAGCGGGAAGCTGAGGTAGCCGATGTCGGCCACGGACGGCGACGGCAGCCCGCGCCCGTCGATCAGCTGGTACCACGACCAGGCGCACTGGCCGAGCGACCAGCCGGCCATCCCGATCGCGACGAGCACCCGCCACCAGCGCTGGTGGCCGCGGGCGCGGCGCGCGGCCAGCACGCCGCAGACGACCGCGCCGACCCCGGCGCTCAGCTGCATGGCGTCGTCGATCCAGAGGGCGAAGGTGTCGCCCCAGAACGCGAAGCCGTTGACGACGACGAGGGCCACCGTGAGGAAGACGAGCAGGGCCGCGACTGGGTACCGCCGCACTGTCATGGCACCTCACGTGGGTCACCCGCCGGTCGGACCGGCAAACACTACACCGCGCGCACGGCCGTGCCGGGACACCGCACCGATGGCCGGGATTCCCGCGTCAGGCGATGTCGCGGCGGTGCAGCAGCCAGCCGCCGAGCACGGCGAACGCGATCAGGTACGCGGCCAGCACGGCGGCGGCCTGCCCGGATCCCACGATCGGGTCGACCCCCGGGGCGCTCGCCCCGAACGCGGCCGCGAGCGCGCCCGCGTTCGGCCCGGGCAGCGCCTTCTGCAGCTGCGCGACCCAGTCCAGCAGCGGCGCGGCGATCGACGCGAGCAGGTTCTGCACGGCCAGCAGCCACACCAGCCCGAGCCCGATCGGCAGCGCGACCGACCGCAGCCCGACGGCGAGCAGCACGCCGAGCGCGCCCCACATCGTCGTCACCAGCCAGCCGGCGCCGAGGCCGAGCAGGACGCCGGAGACCGACGGCCAGTCCAGCGGCTGGTCCTTCAAGGACGCGACGAGCACGCTCGCCCCCGCCGTCGCCGCGAACAGCGCGAGCACCGCGGCCAGCGCTCCCACCGCGACGGTGACCAGCTTCGCGGCGAAAACGGCGACGCGCGAAGGGTGTTGCACCAGCACGGTTTTCCACGTGCCGTAGCCGTATTCGCTGCCGGCCACGAGTACGCCGAAGATCAGCGCGAGGGCGCCGACGAAGATCGGCAGGCCGCCGAGGGCACTGCCGACGAACGCGCCGGGCAGCAGCGCGTCCAGCCCGCGTCCCGAGCCCGGCGGCCCGGCGGCGCCGCTCAACCCCGCGTAGGGGACGGCGTAGCCGAACGTCAGCGAGAGCAGGACGGCGACGGCGAGCAGCAGCCAGCTCGCCGGGCGGCGGGCCTGCTTGGTCAGTTCGGCGCGGGTGTCACGCAGCATGGCCGGTACCTCCGGTGAGGGTGAGGAAGGTCTGTTCCAGGTCGGGTTCGCGCCAGCGCAGCTCGGTGACGGTCAGCCCGGCGCCGACGAGCTCGGCGTTGACCCGCCCGGCTTCCGCGCGGTCGACGTCGAGTTCGAGGGCGTCCCCGTCGACGCGGACGCCCGGGTAGAGCCGTCGCAAGTGGTCGCGAGCCTGGTCGAGCGGGTCGGCGACGACGCGCAGCGCGCCGCCCGCCCGCAGGTCCGCGACCGTGGTTTCGGTGACCAGGCGGCCGTGGTCGAGCACGCCGACGCGGTCGCAGATCTGCTCCACCTCGGCCAGCAGGTGGCTGGACAGCAGCACGGTGCAGCCCCCGGCGGCGAGCTTGCGGAGGGTGACCCGCATGTCGGCCATGCCGGCCGGGTCGAGGCCGTTGGTCGGCTCGTCGAGCACGACCAGCTCGGGCTCCTTCAGCAGGGCCGCGGCGAGCCCGAGCCGCTGCTTCATGCCGAGCGAGTACGCCGAATACCGGTCCTTCGCGCGGTCGGCGAGGCTGACGACGTCGAGCACGGCGTCGACGCGGGTCCGCGGCACCCCGGCGTGGTCGGCGAGGACGCGCAGGTTCGCCCGGCCGGACAGGTACGGGTAGAAGGCCGGGCCTTCGATCAGCGCGCCGACGCGGGCGAGGCTTCCAGGGCCGGGTTCGGCGCCGAGCACCCGGACGCGGCCGGCGGTCGGCCGGATCAGGCCGAGCAGCATCCGCAGCGTCGTGGTCTTGCCGGCGCCGTTCGGGCCGAGGAAGCCGTAGACCTCGCCGGCGTGCACCGAAAGGTCGAGCCCCTCGACGGCGGCGGTGGCTCCGTAGCGCTTGGTCAGTGCGGTGGTTTCCACCGGCTGGATCATGGGTCGCCTCCTTCGTGGCGCTTCCCATGGTCGGGTTCCGGACGGCCCCGGTCGTCCGACGGCGTACGGCAATCGCCGCTACGCCGGCGGACGTACGCGGGGCACATCCGGCTCAGCGCGAGGGCGCGCGTCCAGAACGCCTTTGTCACAGATCGCCGGCCCGGCTCGTCAGGGTGGGGTGAGCGAGAACGACGTGCTGACCGAGCGGCCGCAGCTGCTCGGGATCGCCTACCGGCTGCTGGGTTCCCTGAGCGACGCCGAGGACGTCGTCCAGGAGGCGTACGGCCGGTGGTTCGCGCTGTCCGGGCGGCAGCGGGAGGCGATCGAGAAGCCGGGGGCGTGGCTGACGACGGTCGCGAGCCGGCTCTGCCTGGACCTGCTGGGCTCGGCACGGGTCCGGCGGGAGCGGTACGCGGGCGCGTGGATCCCGGAGCCGCTGCCGCCGGACTGCCTGGCGGACCCGGCCGAGGCGCTGGTGCTCGACGAGTCGGTCACGATGGCGTTCCTCGTCGTCTGCGAGTCGATGACCCCGGCGGAGCGGGTCGCGTTCGTGCTGCACGACGTGTTCGGCTACCCGTTCGCCGAGGTGGCGTCGGTCCTGGGCCGGTCAGCGGCCGCGTGCCGCCAGCTGGCGACGTCGGCCCGGCGCCGCGTCCGGCCCGCGCCGGCTCCCGCCGGTCCGGGGGACGCGTCGGTCGTCCGGGCGTTCAAGGCGGCGTGGGAGGCGATGGACATCCCGGGGTTGATCGGGCTGCTGGACCCGGCGGCCGTCGCGGTCGCCGACGGCGGCGGGCTCGCCACCACCGTGCTGCGGCCGGTCGAAGGCGGCGAGAACGTCGCGCGGTACACGGTCGAGATCACCCGCCGCGTGCCGGCGATGACGCTGGTCGAGCGGGTCGTGAACGGGCGGCCGGGGCTCGTGGCGGAGCGGGACGGCGTGGTCGAGTCGGTGCTGGCGTTCGACGTCGCGGACGGGGTGATCCGGCGGATCTGGGCGGTGCGGAACCCGGAGAAGCTGCGCCCCTGGCAGGCGTCGGTCAAGGCTGAGCCGGTCAACTGCCCGATAGACTGAACCCGGCAGCTCCCGACGTGACGGACGGTGCAGGTGACTGAGGCGAAGGAGCGGACCCGGGACCGGATCTCGCGCCGGCAGGTGGACAAGTTCGCGGACCGCCGGGCCCAGCTGGCCGAGTCGGCGCTGCAGACCCTGGCCGAGCTCGGCTACGCGCGCACCAGCCTGCGGGAGATCGCGCAGAACTCGGAGTTCTCGCACGGCGTCCTGCACTACTACTTCGCCGACAAGGTCGACCTGCTGACCCACTGCGTCCGGCGGTTCGAGGAAGTGTGCGTCACCCGGTACGACGAGCTCGTCGCCCGCGCGCGGACGGCGGCGGAGCTGGAACGGGACTTCGCGGCGGCGATGGCCGCGACGCTGCGCGCGGACGCCAAGATGCACCGGCTCTGGTACGACCTGCGCAACCAGAGCCTGTTCGAGGCGTCCTTCCGCGCCGACGTCCTCGAGATCGACCGGCGCCGCGAGGAGATGATCCACCACGTCGTGGCCCGCTACGCCGAGCTGGCGTCGGTGCCGGAAAGCGTGCCGCAGGTCGTCGCGTACGCGCTGTTCGACGGCCTCTTCCAGCAGGCCCTGCTCCGGCACCTGGCCGGTGGCGAGGACGCGGCGGCCGAGCTCGAACGGGCGGTCCCGGCCGTGCTGGCGCGCGTCGTGGCGGGCTAGGGGCCCAGGCGCTCGTGCGGGGTCCGCGGCGCCGGTACGACGACCGCGATCACCGTCGCGACCACCCCGACGAACAGGGAGAGGTGCGCCGCGGCCGGCACGGCGCTGATCAGGAACAGCCGCAGCGACCCCGAGATCAGCAGGCGCCACATCTTCGGGTTCATGATCAACAAGTACCCCGGCCCGCGCCCGGCGACCCCACGATCACCCGCCGGGGTGGCGCGCGGGCGTTCGACACTTTCGACGCCCGGGTGCGCCGTCCGGTCGCATCGGGGATCGCGGCGATTTCCGCGGGAAATCGATGCGGCCCGTCAAGAATGCGGCGGATAACGATCCGTTTGCCGCCGCTTGATCGACTGGACATCGGCGTCGGGGCTGACGAATATTGATCCCCGTGCGGTAAGGGCGAGGGAGGAACGGTGGACCTCAGTGCGGCGGACGTGGTCGGTGAGCTGAAGGTTCTGCGCAAAGGGCGGGGAATTTTCACCACACCCCTCGCGGATCGCGTCGGACCCGCTTTGCGCGCCGCATGCGGCATTTTGGAAGATGACGACTCGGTGGCGGTGCGGCGTAAACTCACCGACCGATTGCGGCCGCTCGTCGAGTCGTTGCCGGAGGACCTGAAGATCGCTTTGCGGGCGGCGTTCGCGCTGGACGAGCGCGCGCGAAAACCGTTCTACCAGGAACGGGTGCATTGGGCGGCGATCACGCTCGACCGCGACGACCGGACGGTCCGGCGGCGGATCGACGAAGGAATCGAGCAGGTCGCGGCAATGGCCGTCGCGACGGGCGGACCGGATCCGCGGCCGCGCTATCCGAGCCGCAGTTGGCACACCGAAGAACTGCGCGTGACGCTCGCACTCGACCAGCCGGTGGCCGAGGCGTTCGAATTCCGCCGGGTCGTCGCCGACGCCGACGAAATCGCCGAGCTGGACCTGGCGCTCACGCTCACCTCGCCCGCCGAATCCGGCGATTCCGTGCGGGAGTCCGATCTCGACGTCGACGTGTTCCACGGTGGCGCGCTCGCCGGCCGCGCGATGGAGTCGAGTGACCGGATCGGGCTGGCGTTGCGCTTGCCGGAGCCGCTGCGGCGCGGCGAGCGGCACGACATCGGACTGCGGTTCCGGGCGAACATGCGCCAGCCGCACTACATCTGCGTGCCGCGGCACCCGTGCGACCTGTTCGACCTGCACGTCCGCTTCGGCGACCGGGTGCCGAGCCGGATCGTCCTGCTGGAGAAGGCGTTCCAGAACGACACGCGATCACCCCGTGGGGCGGTGCTGGAGCCCGACGACGTGGGCGAGGTGCACGTCCGGTTCCGGCACCTGGCGCCGGGTTTCGCGTACGGGATCCGCTGGCAGTGCGGTTGACGGTCAGGGCCGGATCAGCCGTTCGGGGGCGGGCCGCCGGACGATCACCCGGGCGGCCCGGGCTTTGGCGGCCAGTGCCGCACCGGCGTCCCGGGCGGCTTCGTCGACCATCGCGACAGCTCGATCGAGCGGCCCGCGGCCGCTGAGGGCGAGCGCGAGCCCGAGGTCGAGCCGGGTTTCGACGGTTTCCGGGTGCGTCCGGCCGAGGAGCCGGACCTGGGCGCCGAGGACGTCGTCGAGCAGGTCGGCTTGGCGGTCGAACTGGCGGAGCCGGGCGTGGGCGAGGCCCATGGCGTGCCGGAGCCGGTGGTGCAGCGGGTGGTCGTCGCCGAGGACCCGCCGGACGGCCGGTTCGATCCGGTTCAGGGCGTCCCGGTTTCGCGCCCGGGCGGCGTGGACGGAGGCGGTCAGGGTGAGGGGGCTTTCGATGCCGTATCGCTGCGCATAGGTCTGTTCGAGGCCGGCGGGGTCCTGGTCGACGAGGGCGGCTTCGGCCCGGATCACGTCCGCGTCGGGGCTGTCGAGTGCTCGGGCGACTTCTTGGGCTCGCTGTGCGTGGCCGGCTTGGAGGAGGTTGCGGGCGTATTCGAGGGCGAGTTCGCCTGGTGCCGGTTCGAGGAGGGCGATGGCTTCTTCGGGGTGGCCGCGCAGGCGCCGGGCTTTGGCCGCGTGGAGCCGGTCTTCGGCGGTGGCGGGGTGGTGGGTGTGCCAGAAGATCCGGTCGGCTTCGGCGTAGTCGCCTCGGCAGTCGAGGGCTTGGGCGACGACGCGGGCGGCGGGGTGGTGGCCGGCGCCCAGGGCTCGACGTGCGTGGGTGAGGGCTTCGGGGACCAAGCCGCAGGCGAGTTCAACGCGAGCGGCGGCGGTGAAGTCGGCGGGGCTCGCTTCGCCGGTGGCGAGGATGGTGGCGTGGATTTCACCGGCGGTGGCGGGGTCGCCGAGGGTTTCGTAGGCGGCCGCGACGGGTCGAAGCAGGGCTGAGCGGCGGGCGGGACTGTGTTCGGCGAGCGCTCGGGCGTGCTCGATGAGGTACGTGTGGGTGATGGTGGGCGGGTGGTCGGGTGGGGAGGTGGCGGCCGTGCTTGCGAGGCCAGGCGGGGAGGCCTCACCGAGTTCAGCCTCGCTCGGGGAGGCCTCGATCGGCTCGGGAGTGCTGCCGTGATCCGGCGGGGAGCCGTCGCCCAGCCCTACCGCTCTCGAGCCGCCAGCCAACCCCCTCAACACCGCCTCCACCGCCCCGCCGGCAGCCGGCGCCCCGAACTCACCACGGGCCACCTCCACCGCCAACCCCTGCAGCCGCACCCCGCCGGCCACCCGCACTGCGAACCCCCGAGCCACCAACTCCGCCACCGCCGGCTCGAACTCCTGACCCGCCACCTCGACCGGGATCGGCGAAGGCGCCAGCACCGACCCGAGCCGCAGCAGCTCGCACGCCGGCCGCCCCGACCGGAGGAGCACCTCGCGGATCGCGTCCGGTGCCGTATCCGGCACTTCGTCCAGCGACACACCGAGCCGCAGCAAGAACTCCGCGGCCCGGATCGTCATCGGGTGGCCGTCGCAGCGGGCGATGAACCCGGCCCCCGGCCGCAGGCCCTCGGCGACCGTCAGCCCCGGCACCTCCACCGTCGCCCCGGGCCAGCACGCCGCTCGGCTCGTCAGCAACGTCCGGACCGCCGCCGCCGGCAGCAGCACCCGGGCCAGCTCGTTCGGGGGCACCTCCGCCGGGACGTCGTCGACCAGCACCAGCACTCGCGAACCCGCCGCTTCGATGCGGGCCGCCAGCCGTGCTCGCAACCGCTCGAACCCGCCGCAGGACGTGCCCGCGGCCGCCGCCAGCGCGAGGTGGAACTGGGGGAGGAACTCGTCCGGGTCGACGTGGCCGAACGGTCCCGTCCGCAGCACCCGGCCGCCGAACCGGGCGGCCAGGCTCGCGTACCGCTCGGCCAGCGTCGTCTTGCCGGCGCCCGGCAGGCCGCGGACCAGGACCGCCCGCCGCTCGACGAGTGCACTGTGGACAGTCCAGGGGAGCACGTGCCCGGGTCCGGCGGCGGCCTCGCGCACCCGCCGGACCAGGTCCGCGAGCGGTTCCCCCGGAACGGTCGTCAGCACGCGGTCGGAAACCGCGGCGGAATGCTCGGTGAGCAGCACGCGGCACGCCGCCAGTTCCGGCGCGATCTTGTCGAAATCGTCGAAAGGTGAACCTCGGACAACGCGCAGCCCGTCGGTGCGCAGGGCTTTTTCCACCTTGCCGGCGGCCGCCAGGCACAGGAAGACGTCGGCGGTCAATGGGTGATCATGGCTTCGGTTCCCGGGAGGTCGAGTGCGGTCACGCGCCAAGGATCGGAACGGGTCGCGAATTCGCTACGGACGGCAGGATCTGTCCACTATTTGACCCGCCCGGCGGGTATGACCGCCCGGTAAGCCCGGTGGGCCGTTTCTGGTTAACGGACAATATCTGGACAAGAACCACACCGCTGCAACGTTGCTGGTCAGCGCCTCGATTACTCCGGTTGTCGGACCGGGAACCGGCGGATGCGGACAAAGGACCAGTGCGGTCCATTGTGGACGACGGGGACCCGGTCCGGTGGACGATGCGAGGAGGGAACCCGTGGACACCATGATGGCGGAGACGGCGGTCGACGGCTACGTCGTGCTCGAGGAGCTGCCGCGCCCGGACGGGAAGCTGACGAAGGAGCAGCTCGACCCGGTCGTGGCGGCGGCGCGCGCCGGCGACCCGGACGCCGTCCAGGCCCTGCTGCGGCTGATCAAGCCGACGGTCGTGCGCTACTGCCGCGCCCGGATCGGCGGGCGCGACCTGTCCTACCTGTCGGCCGACGACGTCGCGCAGGAGGTCTGCCTGGCCGTGCTGAAGGTGCTGCCGGGCTACCAGGACCGCGGCGGCTCGTTCCTCTACCTCGTGCGCGCCATCGCCGCGAACAAGGTCGCCGACGCCTTCCGCTCGGTGGCGCGCGACCGGTCGAAGCCGGTGCCGGAGCTGCCGGACCGGCCGCTGGGCGGCAACGAGCCGGAAAGCCACGTGCTCGACCTCGACCTCGGCGCCCGCCTGGGCAAGCTGATGGCGTCGCTGCCGCCGCTGCACCAGGAGATCCTGTCGCTGCGGATCGTCGTCGGCCTGTCGGCGAACGAGACGGCGGAGGCGCTGGGCATCTCCGCCGGCAACGTCCGCATCACGCAGTACCGCGCGTTGACGAAGCTGCGCGGCATGATCCCCGACGGCGGGCTCTGAGCGTCACTCCAGCCACTCGGTGATGAAGTGGTCGCTTTCGTGGATGTGCACGGCCTCGTAGACGCCGGGGCCGAGCACGGCGAACTTGTGCGGCGTGCCGGCCGGCACGACCAGCACGTCGCCGGCGCCGCCGTCGCGTTCGGTGTCGCCGACGGTGAACCGGGCCCGGCCCCGGATGATGACGAACGTCTCGGTGTAGGGGTGCCGGTGCAGGCGCGGCCCGGAGCCGACGACGTCGGTGCTTTCGCGGATGACGGAGATCCCGGACCCGACATCGCGTCCTTCGAAGTTCTCGCTGTCGCTCACCCGGCCAGGGTAGCGCCGGTTCAGCCCCCGACGACCTTGCGCAGCTGGCTGAGCGCCCGGTGCTGGGCGACCCGGACCGCGCCCGGCGTCGACCCCACCACCTCCGCCGTCTCCTCGGCCGACAGCCCCACCGCGACCCGCAGCACCAGGATCTCGCGCTGCTTCTCCGGCAGCACCTGCAGCAGCTTCGCCATCCGCTCGCCCAGTTCGCGGCGCAGGGCGTGGTGCTCCGGGTCCAGCGAGGCGTCGACCTCGTCGGGCAACTCGGCCACCGGCTCGTCCCACTGCCGCGCCGCCGCCTTGCGGGCCGCCGCGACCTTGTGACGGGCGATGCCGCACACGAAGTTCGGGAACGGCCGGTCCGGCGGCCGGGTGGTCAATGCCTTGAACACGGCGACGCACACGTCCTGCGCGACGTCGTCGGCCGAGCGCCAGGTGTCGGGCCCCGCGCCGAGCCGGGCGCGGCAGTAGCGCACCACCAGCGGCCGGGCCGCGGCGAGCAGGCGGTCCGGGGCTTCTTCTGCCGTTGTCATGGTTCCCCTCCATCCGGCGGGGGTACTACCCGTTTTCGCCCGGAACGGACCCGAACCGGGCGAAGTCCCCGGTATCCCCGGCGAATCCCGCCCGCGAGGGCGGTTCCGATGGTCATCGGGCGAGATGACCATCGGGCGGATGGCACGCCGGGGCATGACCTCCGGCCCGCACCTCGTCCAGCTCGCCATCGGACCGGGCCGTGAGGACCGCTGCCGCGCCCCGGCCTGACCGAGCTCCCGAAGTCGCCCGCCCTCGCCGGCCGCACCGGCACGGCGCCGGTGAGAAAAAGGCCGCCCCGCGGTCGGCCTCTCGGAGCCGGATTACGCGCGCGGCCGGTTGTGTTGCGAACGACCCAATTTCCTGGCCGCGTGTAGTGAATGAGTCATTCAGGACCTCCGTGGTCCTGAATGACTCATTCAAGACTTCAGGACTCCTGGTGCCGGAATGCGTCCAGCACGCGGCGCTCCCTTTTGGTCGGACGGCCCGCGCCGCGATCGCGCCGGGCGACCGGGATCGCGGTCTCCGGCGGCGGCTTCGGCGTCCGGTCCACGTAGCACGTCACCGCGTCCGGCGCGCCCACGCGTTTCTGGATCACCCGTACCACGTCGAGGATCCTGGTCGTCCCGCCGATGCGCAGGCGGACTTCGTCACCCGGCACGACGGTCGTCGCGGGCTTGGCCGGCTTGTCGTTGACGCGCACGTGCCCGCCCCGGCACGCCGCTGCGGCGTCCGGTCGGGTCTTCGTCAGCCGGACCGCCCAGAGCCAGCGGTCCACTCGGGTCGACTCCACAGTCGTCCATCATGGCCCATTCAGCGGAATCCTCGCGCAACCCGGGGAGGTTACTCGCGGGTATATGTCGACTTGTCTGCACCACTGAGTTATAACCTGTTCTAATATACCTCAACGGTGAGGACCATCACATGCGTGACGAATCCGTATGGAGAACAGCTTCTGGGCAAGTTTCCCGTCGTCTTTTCATCGCTGGAACTGGTTCTATCTTGGCGGCCGCGGCTGTGGGGAGCCGGGCGGCCGCCGCCACCATCTCCGATGCGGCGCGCGTACCCGCGCTGGTCATCGGGTCGGGCTACGGCGGCTCGGTCGCCGCCCTGCGGCTGGCTCAGGCCGGCATCGACGTCCAGCTCGTCGAGATGGGCATGGCCTGGGACACGCCCGGCTCGGACGGCAAGATCTTCGCGAACACGACCGCCCCGGACCAGCGCTCCTTCTGGTTGCGCACCAGGACGAAGCAGCCGCTGTCGAACTTCCTCGGGTTCCCGATCGACAAGGACATCCCGAAGTACACCGGCATCCTCGACGCGGAGGAGTTCGGCGGGATCATCGTGTACCAGGGCCGCGGCGTCGGCGGTGGCTCGCTCGTCAACGGCGGCATGGCCGTCACGCCGAAGCGGGAGAACTTCGGCGCGATCCTGCCGACGGTCAACGCCGACGAGATGTACAGCACCTACTACCCGCGCGCCAACGCCGGCCTCGGCGTCGGCCTCGTCGACCCGGCGTGGTTCGACTCCGCCGAGTGCTACCAGTACGCGCGCGTCGGCCGGAAGCAGGCGCAGCGGTCCGGGTTCCCGTTCGTCTTCGTCCCGGACGTCTACGACTGGAACTACATGCAGCAGGAGCAGGCGAACACCGTGCCGCGCTCGGCGCTGGCCGGGGAAATCCTGTACGGCAACAACTACGGCAAGAAGTCGCTGCAGAAGACGTACCTGCCGCAGATCAAGGCGACCAGCCGCGTCACGATCTCGCCGCTGCACCGGGTGACGTCGGTGACGCCCGCGGCCGGCGGCGGCTACGCCGTGACGCTGGAGCAGCTGAACACCTCGGGCGCGGTGATCGCGACCAAGGGCGTCACCGCGGACAAGGTGTTCTTCGCCGCGGGCAGCGTCGGCACGAGCAAGCTGCTGGTGAAGCTGAAGGCCACCGGCGCGCTGCCCAACCTCAACGGCGAGGTCGGGAAGGGCTGGGGCGACAACGGGAACGTGATGTGCGGGCGCGCCAACCACATCTGGGACCCGACCGGCAGCCTCCAGTCGTCCATCCCGTGCGGGGGCATCGACAACTGGGCCGCGGGCGGCGCGTTCGCCGAAGTCGCGCCGCTGCCGACCGGCATCGAGACCTGGGCGTCGTTCTACCTGTCGATCACGAAGAACCCGAACCGTGGCCAGTTCACGTACAACCCGGCGACGCAGGGCGTGGACCTGAACTGGCAGACGGCGTGGAAGCAGCCGTCGATCGACATGGCGAAGTCCATCTTCGACAAGATCAACGCGAAGGAGGGGACGATCTACCGGACGGACCTCTTCGGCGTGTACAAGATCTGGGGCGACCACCTGACGTACCACCCGCTCGGCGGCGCGGTGCTCGGCAAGGCGACCGACAACTACGGCCGGCTGGCCGGCTACCCGGGCCTGTACGCGATCGACGGTTCGCTGATCCCGGGCAACACGAGCGTCAACCCGTTCGTGACGATCACGGCCTTGGCCGAGCGCAACATCGAGAAGATCATCGCCACCGACTTCTAGAGTCTGCCGCAGCCGGTCGTGAGTGGGAAACAGTGTTAGAACACTGTTTCCCACTCACGACCGGTGGGACGGCAGGACGCAGACGGTGTCCAGGCCCAGGACGTGGTTCAGGCGACCGAAAGCCAGCCACGAGCCCAGGCTCATGGACAGCTCGACGATCTCCTTCTGGCTGTACACCGCGGACATCCGCTTCCAGAAGTCCTCGTCCAGGTTGTGGTGGTCGGTCGCGTACCGCTCGGCGTACTCCGCCGCGAGGCGCGTGCGCTCGTCGAAAAGCTCCGTCGTGCGCCATTCGGTGACCGCGTCGGCGAACTCCGGCTCGACCTTGACGCCGTCGCGTTCGGTGCGCCAGTCCAGGCAGAAGACGCACCCGTTGATCTGGGCGATCCGCAGCCGCGCGGCCTCGAACTCCCGCAACCCCAACGTGGTGTGCGAGTACACCGCCAGCGAGAACTGCGACGCGGCGATCCCGATGCCGGGCACCATCTCGCCCCACACGTACCCGATCGGGTCCTTGCCTTCGGGGATGTCGATGTTCACGAGCGCCTCCTTCCGAGCTTGCCGGCTGCCGGGCGCAGCGGGACGTCGAGTGCGTCGTAGAGGCCGGGTTCCGCCTCGGCCAGCCAGTCGATCGCGCCGACGAGCCGGCCGACGGCGGTGGCGTTGCCACCCGCGGACCGGTTCTCGCCTTCGTCCGAGGCTTCGACGCTGACCTCGATGCGCGGCCGGCCTTCGATGATCACGCGGTGGGCGCCGTCGCCGCTGGGCGGCGTCGGCCAGTCCGGCGCGCAGGACGGGTGGATGCGCGTCACGTGCTCGATGACGATCCGCGGTTCGCCGTCGACGATGCCCTGCACCTCGAACCGCACCGCGCCCTGCGTGCCCTTCTCGAAGTCGCCCATGGTCCGCGTGGAAACGGTTTCTTCGAGGGGACGCCGCTGCAGCGTCTCGCGCAGCTCGTCGACCTCGACGCCGAGACCGCGCGCGATCAGCCGGACCTGCCCGCCCCACACCATCGACGGCACGCCGGTCATCAGCATCGGCGGGTCGTAGTCCATCGGCTGGCCCATGCCGACCAGGTACCGGACGGAGTCGGGCTGCTCGTAGGTCGAGTAGTCGAAGATCTCCTGGCAGCGGATGACGTCGACGTCCGTGCCGAGCCCGCTGATCAGCAGCGGCAGCACGTCGTTGCCCCAGCCCGGGTCGACGCCGGAGACGAACAGCGAGCCGCCGCCTTCCTTGATCGCGGCCAGCACCGGGTCCCGCAGTTCCGGGGGCGCGTTGCGCTGGTCGTAGAGCGGGTAGAGTGCCGGCGTCACGACGACCGCGCCCGTCCCGACCGCGCGGACGATGTCGGCGAGCGCGTCGTCGAACCGGACGTCCCCCGAGGCTGCGTAGACGACGGCGCGTGGATTCGCGCCGAGCACGGCGTCGATGTCGTCGGTCGCGGCGACGCCGAGGTCTCCGACGCCCGCCAGCGCGCCCGCGTCCTTGCCGACCTTCGCCGGATCGTGCACCAGCACGGCGGTCAGCGCCAGCGCCGGATGGGCGTCGACGGCCCGGATTGCCGCACGGCCGACGTTGCCCGTGCCCCACACCACTGTGGCGATCATCTGCCCGAGTTTTCGCCGGTTCGCCCGGGTCCGGGAAGCCGTTCGTTCCGGCCAGCGGACCGCGCCGAGCCGAGTAGGCTGCAGTGCGTCCGAACGTCGTACCGGAGGGCCCCGCGATGACGATCGATCCGAAACCCCGCAGCCGCACGGTGACCGACGGGATCGAGGCCGCGCCCGCGCGCGGCATGCTCCGCGCCGTCGGGATGGGCGACGGCGACTGGACGAAACCGATCATCGGCGTCGCCAGTTCCTGGAACGAGATCACGCCGTGCAACCTGTCGCTCGACCGGCTCGCGCAGGCGTCGAAGGAGGGCGTGCACGCGGCCGGCGGCTACCCGCTGCAGTTCGGCACGATCTCCGTGTCCGACGGCATTTCCATGGGCCACGACGGCATGCACTTCTCGCTCGTGTCCCGCGAGGTCATCGCCGACTCCGTCGAGACGGTCATGCAGGCCGAGCGGCTCGACGGCTCGGTCCTGCTGGCCGGCTGCGACAAGTCCCTGCCCGGCATGCTGATGGCGGCGGCCCGGCTCGACCTCGCGTCGGTGTTCCTCTACGCGGGCACGATCGCCCCCGGCTGGGTGAAGCTGACCGACGGCACCGAGAAGGACGTCACGCTGATCGACGCCTTCGAGGCCGTGGGCGCGTGCCGGGCCGGGCGCATGGGGCCCGGCGACCTCGACCGCATCGAGCGCGCCATTTGCCCTGGTGAAGGCGCCTGCGGCGGAATGTACACCGCGAACACGATGGCGTCGGCGGCCGAGGCGATGGGGATGAGCATGCCGGGGTCGGCCGCGCCGCCGTCCGCGGACCGCCGTCGCGACCACTACGCGCACCTTTCGGGCGAAGCCGTCGTCGGGCTGCTCGAGAAGGGCATCACCGCGCGGGACATCCTCACGCGCGAGGCGTTCGAGAACGCCATCACCGTCGTGATGGCCCTCGGCGGCTCGACCAACGCCGTGCTGCACCTGCTGGCCATCGCGCACGAGGCGAAGGTCGAGCTGACCCTCGACGACTTCAACCGCGTCGGCGACCGCGTGCCGCACCTGGGCGACCTGAAGCCGTTCGGCAAGTACGTCATGAACGACATCGACCGCCACGGCGGCATCCCGGTGCTGATGAAGGCACTGCTCGACGAAGGGCTGATCCACGGCGACGCGCTGACCGTCACCGGCCGGACCGTCGCGGAGAACCTCGCCGAGCTGGACCCCGACCCGATCGACGGCGAGGTCCTGCGCACCCTCGACAACCCGCTGCACCCGACCGGCGGCATCACCATCCTGCGCGGCTCGCTCGCGCCCGATGGCGCCGTCGTGAAGTCCGCGGGCTTCGACACGGCCAACTTCGAGGGCCCGGCGCGCGTGTTCGAGCGCGAGCAGGAGGCGATGGCGGCGTTGAACGAGGGCCGGATCGAGGCCGGCGACGTCGTCGTCATCCGCTACGAAGGCCCCAAGGGCGGGCCGGGCATGCGCGAGATGCTCGCGATCACCGCGGCGATCAAGGGCGCCGGGCTCGGCCGCGACGTCCTGCTGCTGACCGACGGCCGGTTCTCCGGCGGCACGACGGGGCTGTGCATCGGCCACGTCGCGCCCGAGGCGGTCGACGGCGGGCCGATCGCGTTCGTCCGCGACGGCGACCGGATCGCCGTCGACATCAAGGGCCGCAGCATGGACCTGCTGGTCGATGCGGCCGAGCTGGCCCGCCGCCGCGAAGGCTGGGAGCCGCTGCCGAACAAGTTCCCGGAAGGGGTGCTCGGCAAGTACGCGAAGCTGGTCCGGTCGTCGTCCTACGGCGCCGTCACGAGCTGAGCGAGCGCGCGCTTGTCGATCTTGCCGACCTCGGTGAGCGGCAGCGCGGCGGCGAAGTCCACCTTCGCCGGAACGTAGTGCTCCTGGCCGAAGGCTTCCCGGGCGTGCGCCTTCAGCTCGTCTTCGGTGACGTTTTCGGCGACGACGACGGCGTGCAGCAGATCGCCGTGGCCGAACACGGCCGCGCTCCGCACCGCCGGGTGCGTCTCCAGCGCGTGTTCGACGACGGTCGTGGGGACTTTGGTGCCGTGCTCGCCGACCACGACGACGTCGTCGGCGCGGTCGAGCAGGTAGAGGTAGCCGTCGTCGTCGAAGCGGCCGAGGTCGCCGGTGCGCAGCCAGCCGGCGCCGACGTCCGGGCCGCCGAGGTAACCGTCCATCATGGACAGTCCGCGCACCTCGACCTCGCCGTCGGTGGTGAGGCGGGCCTCCATGCCGGGCACGATCCGGCCGACCGAGCCCAGCAGCTCGGGCCGCGCGATCAGCTCGGCGGCGGAGATGCTCGCGATCATCGGCGCTTCGGTGAGGCCGTAGCCCTGGCCGACGACCGGGCCGAAGACGTCGAGCGCCTGGGCGAGCCGGTGCGGCGGCAGCGGCGCGGCGCCGACGGACAGTGAGCGGACGCTGCTGAGGTCGGTGTGCTTCCGCCGGGGGTGGTCGAGGAGGGCGGCCAGCCGCGGCGGCGTCAGGGAGAGCGTGTCGATGCGGTGGTCCCGGATCGCGTCGAGGACGGCGCCTGCGTCGAAACCGTCGTGGACGACGAGGGTGTCGCGCTTCAGCAGCGTGCCGAGGACGGTGGCGTTGCCGGTCATGTGCGTCATGGGCGCGACGAGCAGCGTGCGGCCGGGGCCGGCCGGGTCCGGCGCGAAGATGTGCGCCATGCCGTCGTAGATGCCGCTGTGGCGGATGAGCTTGGGGGTGCCGGTGGTGCCGCCGGTGGGGAAGAGGAGGTGCACGGTGTCCGGCGGGTCCAGCGGCTGGGGCTCGCCATCGAGGTCGGCGAGGGTTCTGGTGTCGGCGCCGGGCCAGTCCCGGGGCCGGTCGGTGACGACGGTGGCGCCCTTCGCCGCGGCGAGCCGGTCTTGCGTGGGCGCGGAGGCCGGGACCAGGAGCACGGTCGCGCCGCGCAGGAGGGCGGCGAGCTGGACGAGGACGGTCTCGGGCCGGTTGCGCAGGTCGACGGCGACGGTTTTCCCGGTGGCCCCGAGGCCGCCGTGCAGGCGCCGGAGGCGGTCGCGGGCCTGGTGGTAGGTGGTGACGCCGTCGTGGACGAACAGCGGCCGGTCACCACCGTCCTCGAGCGCGGCGAGGACCTTCGTCAGGAAGAAGCTCACCGCGAGGACGGTACTCAGTCCTGGTACGAGAGCTTCTCGAGTTCCTGATCGAAGTCGAACCAGTCGCTCTCGCTGCCGGCGGGCACGACGTCGTAGGTCCGGTCGAGGAAGGCGGCGATCTCCTTGGCGGGCGCCTCGAGCACGGCGGCACCGTCGGGAGAGGTCAGCTCCACGACGACCAGGGCGGGGTCGCCGGCGGGCCCGACGCGGACGTCACCGTCGCCGCAGCGGGCGAGCAGGCCGTCGGCGAGCAGGTCGCGCCCGAAGAGCCAGCGGACGGCGCTCGCGCCGGCGTGCAGCACCACGGCGACCGCGTACGGGTCGCGGGTGTCGTACTCCAGCTCGGCGGGCACCGGCCGCGGCTCGGCCCCGAAGGTGCGCAGGGCGAAGTCGATGCTGGCGCTGGTCACGTTGTGCGGGTCGGCCATCGGGACTGCCTTTGCTACTCGTCGGTTAACTTCGTCTTGTTCCAGGGATAACCCATAGTGAGTTCAACGCCCAGCGTTCCGAAAAACTTTCACACTCTGGGGTGATCAAGAAGTGTCCGAGGTCACCGCCGGCGTGGCCTTACGGGCAGTTTTCTCACTCAGGGTGAGCAGTCGTTCGGAGTCCTTGCACAGGTGCAGTCGTTTCACCTTCGACGTCGTTACGTCGTGGCGGCCGCGTGCGCAGTCGGAGTCACTTCAGACATGAAGTGACTCAACTTTCGGAGTCGCGCCACCTCGGCCGTGTGTCGACGGCCGGGTGCCTGCGCGGTTGTGCCGCTGCCGGGGTGTCCTGAATGAGTCATTCAAGGCCGCGGAGGTCCTGAACGACTCATTCAGGACGTCGCCGCGTCGCTTCGACCGAGCCGCGTGCAACCGAGCAGGCCCGCCGACCGACCTCGACAGCAGACTTTCGGAGCCGTCCCGTCCCCGGATGGGTCCCGGCGCCCGAGTTGCACCGTCCGGGTGGGAAGCCTCACCGCACACCAGTCCGCACCGCCGTCCGGCCGCGAACGCCTCGCACAACCAGGGTGAGGCGGAGGGTGCCGGGCATGGGTGAGCGAGGGCGGCTGCGGCTGCAACCGGACGGAGCGCCGGTGCCCGCAGCGAACGCCGAAGAACTCCTGAGACGGGTCGCGGCGGGCGACGAACCCGCCTTCGCGGCGCTCTACGACGTCATCGCCGGGCCGGTGCTCGGGCTGGTGACGCGCGTGCTGCGCAACCACGCCCAGGCCGAGGAAGTGGCGCAGGAGGTGCTGGTGGAGGTGTGGCGCAAAGCGGCCCGGTACGTCCCGGACCGCGGGAGCGCCCTGTCGTGGGTGCTGACCATCGCCCACCGCCGGGCCGTCGACCGCGTGCGCTCGCACCAGGCCGTGCTCGACCGTGAGGAGAAGGCCGGCCGGATGGACGTGCGGCGGCCGTTCGACGAGGTCACCGAGTCCACTTTGGCCACGCTCGACCAGCAGCGCGTCCGGCAGTGCCTGGCGCAGCTGACCGATCTCCAGCGCGAGTCGATCGTGCTGGCGTACTACAACGGCTACACGTATCCCGAGGTCGCCGAGGTGCTGAAGGTGGCGCCCGGGACCGTCAAGACCCGCATCCGGGACGGTCTCATCCGGCTGCGTGACTGCCTGGGGGTGGATCGATGACCGCCGAGCTGCACACGCTGACCGGGGCCTACGCGCTGGACGCACTGTCCGATGTGGAGCGTGCCGGGTTCGAACGGCACCTCGGCGAATGCCCGGCGTGCCGCCAGGAAGTGGCCGAACTGCGCGCGACCGGCGCCCGCCTGGGCGCGGCCGACTCGGTGACCCCGCCGGCCGAGCTGAAGCTGCTGGTGCTGGCCGACGTGGCCCGCACGCGGCAGCTGCCGCCGCGGATCCCGGTCCAGCGGGGCGGAAAACCGAAGCGCGGCAGAGTCTTCCGGCTGCGCATGACGCTGGTCGCGGCCGCCGCGGCGGCCGTCGTCGCGGTCGGCGTCGGCGTCATCACCTCGGCCCCGCCGCCGGCTCCCGTCGACTCCGTGCTGTCCGCGCCCGACGCGTCCGCGATCCAGGGCACCGGCGAGGGCCACGCGACGCTGGTCGTCTCGCGCAGCCGCAACCAGGCCGTGCTGCTCGCCTCGGACCTGCCCGCGCTCGACGCCGGCCACGTCTACCAGGTGTGGCTGATCCGCGCCGGCGAGGCGCACTCGGCCGGGATCCTGCAGCCGCGGATGCTCATGTCCGACATCCCGCCCGGCACCGACCGGATCGGCATCACCGTCGAACCCGCGGGCGGATCCGCGGGCCCGACGACCCCGGCGGTCACCCGGATCTCCCTTGCCTAGCGATCGGACTGCGATGAGCACCGAACAGACGCCCGCACCGAAGCTGCGCCGGTGGGTGGCCGCCCTCCTGGGCGTCCTCGCGCTGGCGGCGGCGCTGGCGGCGGGTCACCTCGTCGCCGGCTTCGTCGGCGTCAACGCCTCGCCGTACCTGGCGGTCGGCAACGGCGCCATCGACCTGACGCCGGTGCAGCTGAAGGACTTCGCCGTCCGCACCTTCGGCACGTACGACAAGCTCGTCCTGCTCTCCGGCATGGCCGTGGTCATGGTGCTGGCCGCGGCGGCGGCGGGCCTCGCCTCCCGCCGCAAGCCGTGGCCGGGGCTCGTCGTGGTCACCGGGTTCGGCCTCGTCGGCGTGGTCGCGGTGTACGCCCGTCCCGACCTCTCCACCGTGGCCCTGCTCGCCCCGCTGGCGAGCCTGGTCGTAGGGGTCGCGACCTTCGGCTTCCTGCACCGGGCCGCGCGGCGCGATGTCGCCCCGGACGCCTCGCGCCGGACGGTCCTGCTGGCCGGCGCCGGCGTGGTCGTCGGCGCGGGCGTCGCCGGTCTCGGTGGTCAGCTCCTCGCCGGCAGCCGGGACGCGGCGGCGTCGCGCGAGGCCGTCGGGCGGCTGGTCCCGGCCCGGACCGCGCCGATGATCCCGGCCGACGCCGACTTCGCGAAGCTGGGCACGCCGACGTTCCTCACCCGCAACGCCGACTTCTACCGCGTGGACACCGCGCTGTCCGTCCCGCAGGTGCGGACCGAGGACTGGAGCCTGCGCCTGCACGGCATGGTCGACCGCGAAATCCGGTACAGCTACGGCGATATCCGCAACCGGCCGCTCGTCGAACGCACCATCACGATGACGTGCGTCTCCAACGAGGTCGGCGGCACGTACGTGTCCACGGCGAACTTCATCGGCGTCGACCTGGCCGACCTCCTCGAAGAGGCCGGGGTCCGGCCCGGGGCGGAGCAGCTCTATTCGTCCAGTGTGGACGGCTGGACGTCCGGCAGCCCGGTGGCCGCGGCGATGGACCGCGGGCGCGGCGCCATGCTCGCCATCGGGATGAACGGTGAACCGCTGCCGATCGAACACGGATTCCCGGCGCGCCTCGTGATACCCGGGCTCTACGGTTACGTGTCGGCGACGAAATGGGTCACCGACCTCGAAGTGACGACCTGGCAGGCCCGGCAGGCCTATTGGCTGAAACGCGGCTGGAGCCGGGAAGCGCCGATCAAGACGGAATCGCGGATCGACACGCCCAAGGGTTTCGAAACCGTGCCGTCGGGGAAGGTGCGCGTCGCCGGGATCGCGTGGGCGCAGCACACCGGCGTCGAGAAGGTCGAGGTGCGCCTCGACGACGGCCCGTGGCGCGAAGCCATGCTGTCCCACGAGGTCAACCTCGAAACCTGGCGCATGTGGTGGATCGAGTTCGACGTTCCGTCAGGCGGCCACCAGGTCGTCTGCCGGGCCACCGACAAAAGCGGGTACACGCAAACCGAGGACCGGGCCGGAACCGTTCCCGATGGCGCGACCGGGTGGCACGGCATCAATTTCACGGCCAGGTGACCCGCGTCACCCGATCGGGCGCCAATCCGCTTTCCGAGTAGTTCCGAATACCGAGTAAGAAGAAGTTCACAGCCGCTTTTTTGGAGTGATTTTCGTGACCAAGCTTCGTGTCGCCGGAATCGGTTTCGCCGCCGTGGCCGCGCTTTCGCTGACCGCGTGCAGCGGCAGCGACACCGCTTCCTCCGGGAGCTCCAGCAGTGCCCCGGCCCCCGCGCCGTCGTCGTCGATGGCCGCGCCGTCGTCCAGCGCGGCCGCCGGGGACGGCGTGACCACCAACGCCGACGTGTTCGGCCCGGCCTGTTCGCAGCTGCCGCAGGGTTCCGCGCCCGGTTCGCTGGACTCGATGGGCCCGCAGCCGGTCGCCTCGGCCGCGTCGACCAACCCGCTGCTGACCAAGCTGGTGGCGGCGGTCAAGGCCACCAACCTGGTCGACACGCTCAACAGCCAGCAGGCCATCACGGTCTTCGCGCCGGCCGACCCGGCGTTCGCGGCCCTGGGCGACGCCAAGTTCAACGAGCTGGCGGGCAAGCCGGCCGAACTGGCGCCGATCCTGCAGTACCACGTCGTCGGCAAGCGCTACGACGCCAAGGGCCTCGAGTCGGCCGGCACGCTGGAGTCGCTGAACACCGCCGGCGGGCCGCTGAAGATCGAGGGGTCGGGCGACAACCTGACCGTCAACGGCGCGAAGATCCTGTGCGGCAACATCCCCACGAAGAACGCCACGGTCTTCGTGATCGACAAGGTGCTGACCCCGGGTACCAACAAGTAAGTCAGGACTTCCGCCCGAGCAGGGGGCCGAGGCGTTCCGCGATGTCGGTGAGGATCTGCACGTAGTCTTCGTGTTCGAAGGTGAACGGCAGGGCGAAAGCCACCTCGTCGATCTCGCGGAACGCCTCGTGTCCGTTCAGCCGCTCGGCGATTTCCGCCGAGGTGCCGACGAAGTCGGGGGAGAACAGCATCCGCGCCGGGCCCTGCGGTGCCGCGGTGCGCGGCAGCCGTTTTTCGGCGTAGGCCTCGTACTTCGCGCGCTGCTCCGGCGTCGCGGTGTCGGTCGGGATGACGACCAGGCCCTGCGAGACACGGCCGGCGGGGTGGTGCTCGCGGAAGGTCCGGATGTGCGACAGCTGGATCGCGGCGAAGTCCGTGCTCTCGCCTTCGGCCTTGACCACGCTGCTGGTCAGGAAGTTCATGGCGTGCTTGCCCGCCCACTCGGCCGAACGCAGGCTCGCACCGCCGTACCAGAGGCGGTCGCCGAGCCCGGGCGCCTGCGGCTGGACGCGGTCGGAGAAGACCTCGAACCCTTCGGTGCCGCTGAACCCGGTGGCGGGCTTGCCGCGCACGAAGTCCAGCAGCCGCCGCACGCGCTCGTAGGAGAAGTCCTCGGCGTCCGCGGTGTCCGGGTAGAGGGCGCGCTTGACCTCGTCGTAGCGCATCGGCGGTCCGACGCTGAGCCCCGGGTTGAGCCGGCCGCCGGAGAGCAGGTCGACGGTGGCGAGGTCTTCGGCGAGCCGCAGCGGGTTCTCCCAGCCGAGCGGAATGACGGCGGTCCCGAGCTCGATCCGCTCGGTCCGCTGCGACGCGGCGGCCAGCACGGCGACGGGCGAGGAGATGCCGTGCTGCAGGTGCCGGTGCCGCACCCAGGCGCTGTCGAACCCGAGCTGTTCACCGAGCTGGATGATCTCCAGCGTCGACTCGTGCCCCCGCCGCGGGTCGGCGGGGTCGAAGAGGCCGATGGTCAGGAAGCCGAGCTTCCGCAGTGGTCGCGACACACCGCCGATTCTGCTCCGGCGCGGGGTGGTGTCCCACGTGCTGGACTACCGGTCCCGCAGCTGGTCCAAGCCGCCGAGGATGAGGTCCAGGCCGAACTCGAACTCGGCCTGGTCGTCGCACCAGCCCAGGGTCGAGTCCGGGTCGTCGTGGGCGATCTCGCTCAACATCCCGACGAGGTTCGGCAACTGCGCGGCCAGCTCCGCCGGGATCTCGGCCGACGCGCCCGCGTTCGGGTCGAACACCTCGTGGCTGAACCCCAGGGCCCGGCTGCCGAGCGCGTGCAGCGCGTGGTGGATCCGGTCGTGCGTGAAGCCGCCCTCGCGCATCACCCCGACCAGGGCGTCGTAGTACTTCAGCACCGCGAGGCTCGTCGACGACCGCGTGTCGAACAGCGCCGGGGCCCAGCGGTGGCGCAGGAACACCTCGCGGGCGGTGAGGATGCGCCGCCGGGCCGTCTGCCGCCAGTCCGGCCCGGGCGCCAGCCCGGCGACGGTCTCGTTGATCTCCTGCGCGACGACGTCGACGATCCCGTCGAGCAGGTCTTCCTTCTTGGCCACGTGGTAGTAGAGCGACATCGCCTCGGCGTCGAGCTCTTCCGCGAGCCGGCGCATCGTCACCGCGCGCAGGCCGTGCTCGTCGGCGAGCGCGACGGCGGCGCGCAGCACGCGCTCCCGGCTCAGCGGGGTCCGGGCGTCGGTGGTCACGCCCAAGATCGTACAACGTAAGGCTCCTTGACCCCGCGCGTGTTCCGCAGCTACCTTACAACGTACGACTTACAACGTAAGGGAGACGTCGTGAAGGCTCTGGTTCAGCGTGTGTACGGTCCGCCCGAGACTCTGACCTGGGAAGACGTCCCGGATCTCGTCCCGGGAGACGGCGAGGTGCTCGTCCGCGTGCACGCCACGTCGGTCAACCCGTACGACTGGCACTTCCTGAGAGGCGAGCCGTACGTCGCGCGCCTGATGACCGGCGGCTTCGGCCTGCGCCGGCCGCCCGTCGGCGTCCTCGGCTGCGACCTGGCCGGCCGGGTCGAGACCGCGGGGAAGCGGTTCTCGCCCGGTGACGACGTCTACGCGTTGCTGCCGAGGGGCGCGCACGCCGAGTACGTCTGCGTGCCCGAGGACCTCCTGGCGCCGATGCCGGCGAACCTGTCCCACGAGCAGGCGGCGGCGATGCCGATGGCCGCCGTGACGGCGTTGCTGTCCCTGCGGGGAGTGGAGCCGGGGCACCGGGTGCTGGTCAACGGGGCTTCCGGCGGCGTCGGCACCTTCGCCGTCCAGCTGGCCAAGGCGCTCGGCGCCGAAGTCGACGCTGTGTGCGGTGCCGCCAACGCCGGCCTCGTGCGCTCGCTCGGCGCCGGAAACGTCGTCGACTACCGGTCGGAGGACTTCACGCGCAGCGGGCGCCGCTACGACTTCGTGCTGGACGTCGCCGGCGGCCGCTCGCTGTTCGCGTGCCGCCGGGTGCTGGAGCGCGGCGGCACGTTCGTTGCGGTCGGTGGCCCGGCCGGGCGCTGGCTGCAGCCCGCCGGGCATGTCTTCGCCGCGCTGGCCGCCGGCCCGTTCGCGCGACGGCGCGTCGTGCTCGCGGACGCCGTCGCCTGCCGTGACAAGAAAGCGGTGCTGGGCGAGCTGACCGCGTTGGTGGAGCGAGGCGCGGTCACGCCGGTGATCGACCGGACCTACCCGTTCGACGACCTGCCCGCCGCGTTCGCCTACCAGGAAGCCGGGCACGCCAAGGGAAAGGTGTCGGTCACCCTCGGCGTGCCCGGCTGACCGGTCAGCCGTTGTGCGGGCAGTTGCCGCGGTAGTCCGAAATGGACAGGCTGGTGCCCGGGATCGGGCACAGGAACTGTTCGTAGCGGGTGTCGTTGTCGATGAACCGCTTGAGCCAGGAAAGCGTGTACTTCGCGATCGTCGTGTTCGACGAGTTCGGGGCGAAGTGGCTGGCGCCGCGCAGTTCGAGGTACGCCTTGTCCAAAGAGGACGGCAGGCTGGTGTAGAACGGGATCGAGTGCGTGGCCACCGGGGCGACGGTGTCCGCTTCCGCGCCGACGACGAGCGTCGGCACGCGCAGGGTCGACCAGTTCTTGGTCAGGTTCCAGCCGGTCAGCGGGATCGCGGCCTGCAGCGACGGCCGGGAGCGCGCCGCTTCGAGCGTGCCGCCGCCGCCCATCGAGTGCCCGACCACGCCGAGCCTGCTGCTGTCGATGCGGGACCGGACGCTGCTCTGCTGGGTGAGGTAGTCGAGCGAGGCCAGCAGCTGCCGGCCCCGGCTGTCGGGCTGGTCGCTGGTGGTCAGGGTGTCGATGGTGAACACGACGAACCCCTGCGACGCGAGCCGCGGGCCCAGCCAGGCGATGCTCGACTGGAGCGCGGTGAAGCCGGGCGCGATCGAGATCGCCCCGAACGTGCCGGCGGTCGTGGTGGTGGGGTAGTAGATGGTCCCGCCGCCGAAGCCCGAGACGGCGAGCCGCGAGACGGTGACGGTGCTGGTCGCGAAGCTGCCGCGGCTCGCTTCGATGCTGGCGGTGGTCGGGGCGGGTCCCCGTTCGTAGGGGTTGTCGGCGGCGGGTGCCGGCGAGGCGACGACGGTGGTGACCGTCAAGGCGGCCGCGAGGACCCCGGCGGCCTTGGCCCGCCACGAGCGGCGGCGGGAAATTTTCTCACCCGAGTCAGACGACGTCGGCGGACTGGTGAGTACGGACATGGATGCTCTCTTTCCCCGGGCAGGTGAAAGCGCGCCCGGACACGGACGGGCGGACCGATGGAACCGTTGCACGGCAACGAAGGGCGTGCCGCGTGCGGGACGCGGGGTAACCGCTTTCCCGTGGACTCATGAAACACTTCGCCCAAATGTTCCACAACACCCGAACGGGTGAGTAGTTGGCCGACTGTGCGCTTGCTCAGTGAGTCGGGGCAAGGTGGCACTCACAGGGGTGAGTAAAAGCTTCCCGTCAGCGAGCCGGTGCCGGCTCCAACGCCCCGCGTACCAAGGTGTCCAGCAGCGTCGTCGCGACCTTCAGGTCGACCGTCCGTGCCGCGAGCACGTCGGAGTACAAGAACGACTCGCCCAGCCGGACCACCGCGAACGCCAGGTCCGGCAGCCCGACCAGGGGCGTCAAGCCGGCCGCGGAGGCGTCCGCGCGGAACAGCTCCACGTGCGCGTCGACGAGGGCGGGCTGGACCGCGCCGCGCGGGTCCGTCAGCACGCGCAACGCCACCGTCGATTCCGCCTCGATCAGCTTGCGCATCCCCTCGTTGCCCGCGACCTCGCGGCGGTACTCCTCCATCACCCACAGGCACCGCAGGCGTCCCTCGGGGGTGCGGACGGAGGAGCCGTGGGAGGCATGCCACCGGTCCAGCGCGCGCTGCCACGTGCGGTCGGACAGCAGCCGCAGGCCGGCGCCCATCAGGTCGTCGCGGTTGCCGACGCGGCGGAAGAACGTCGTGCGCGAGATCCCCAGCTCGGTCGCCATCCGGCCGAGGTCGAGGCGGGTCCCGGCGAACAGCAGCCGCGCGGCGTGGCGGACGATGTCGTCGGTCGAGACGGTCACCGGGCCACCCTATCCACAGCTCGCGGCCGGTTACCTTGAAGTGCGTGCCACCGGCCGGGTTAGCTTGGTCGCGTGCGCGTTGACATCTGGTCCGATCTCGTCTGTCCCTGGTGCTACCTCGGCAAGCGCCGCTTCGAACGGGCGGTCGCCGACCTCGGCGCCGACGTCGAGGTGGTGCACCACTCGTTCCAGCTCGACCCGTCGTTCCCGCGCGGGACGTCCCGGCCGACGCGCGAGGTGCTCGCCGAGAAGTACGGCCGGACGCTCGAAGAGGCCGACGCGATGGAAGCGCAGATGGAGCAGCGCGCGGCCGCCGACGGTCTCGAGTACCACCTGGACGGTGTCCACATGGGAAACACCGTCGACGGCCACCGCCTGGTGCACCTCGCCGGCGAGCACGGGCTGGCCGACGCCGTCGTCGACCGGTTCTACCGCGCGCACTTCACCGAACGGCGGTCGCTGTTCGACCGCGAGTCGCTGGTGGAGCTGGCCGCCGAAGCGGGCCTCGACGCGGCCGAGGCCCGAGCGGTGCTCGAGTCGGACAAGTACGAAGCCGAAGTCGTGGCGGACGGCGAAGAAGCGCGGGCGCTGGGCGCGACCGGAGTGCCGTTCTTCGTGATCGACCGGCGGTACGGCGTCGCGGGCGCCCAGTCGCCCGAGGTGTTCGCCCAGGTGCTGCGCCGGGTCAGCGACGCCGCCGCCGGCTGAACCGCGACCGGTCGGTGGCGACGCCGGCCAGGTGCAGGGCGACGCACAGCAGCCCGGCGGTGGTCAGGGTCCCGGTGGTGATGATCGGGCCCAGGCCGAACCCGGCGAGTTCCATGAGCAGGGCGAGCCCGAAGAGGACAGCGGCGAGAATGGCGAGCATGACGGCCTCGTTTCTGCTGCGGTGCGGCCGAATGGTCCACACCACTGCGACGTTCGCGGGACCGGCGGTCCCGGCTTGGTGGCCGGTAATGCCCGCGGCTCCGCGCGCTCAAACGAGAAGTTCCGGACGGGGCGGCGCCCCCCGTCTTCCACGCTACCGGCGGGCACCGACAATTCCGGACCGCCGCGGCGACGCCCCAGCTCAAGCCGGCGGCGGGGCGGTGCTCGACCGGAGCACCAGCTCCGTCGGCACCGACACCGGCTCCCCGACCTCCGCGCCGGTCTCGATCTCCGCCAGCAGCGCCGAAACCGCGTGCCGGCCGACCGCCTCGAACGACTGGCGGATCGTCGTCAACGGCGGCCAGAAGTGCGCCGACTCCTCCATGTCGTCGAAACCGACCACGCTCACCTCCGCCGGCACCCGGCGTCCCGACTCGTGCAGTGCCCGCAGCAACCCCAGTGCCATCTGGTCGTTCGCCGCGAACACCGCCGTCACCGCTGGATCGCGGGCCAACGTCAACCCCGCCTCGTAACCCGACGACGGAGACCAGTCCCCAGTCAACACCGGGGGCACGAACGCTCCCGCCAATTCCAATGTGGCCCGCCACGACTTGCGGCGCCGCTCGGCCGAATAGGACTGCGGTGGTCCCGCGATGTGCCACACCGTCGCGTGCCCCAGGGACAGCAAGTGCCGCGTCGCCGTTGCCGCGCCGTCCGCCTGGTCCGTGTCCACCACCGGGTAGTCGTACCGCGCGCTCGAATCGATCACCACCACCGGCAACCCGTGCGGCAGTTCGATCTCGCTCTGGTCGAGCTGGTGCTGCTCGATCAGGATGATCACGCCGTCGACGGCCTGCTCGTTCAGCTTGCTGAACGCCCCCGTCACCTCGCCCTGCGTCGGGCGCGTCACCGGCATCAGGATGATGGAGAACCCCTCCGGCACGACCGCCGCCGCGATCGCGTCGAGCGTGCGGCTGTTGCCGAACGTCGGCAGCGCCGAAATGATCACGCCGATGCTGCGGAACTTGCCGTTGCGCAACGCCCGCGCCGCGCTGTTGGGCCGGTAGCCGACCCGGCGCATCGCCGCGAGGACGCGCTCGCGCGTGGCGTCGTCGACGTTCGTCCGGCCGTTCGCGACCCGGGACACCGTCTGTCCCGACACACCCGCCTCGCGGGCCACGTCCGCCATCGACGGTCCACGACGGGGGGATGCAGCCGGCACGAGTGTCTCCTCGGGAGTGTCCTGGACATGTTTACGTCAACACGTTACCCTTCGGCGCGGAAATGTTGACGTAAACATCCACAGGAAACTCCCGGAGGGACGATGACGTCCACAGCGGCACCGCCCGTCGCGGCACCGGCTCGCCCGGCGCCGTCGGCCCGCCGCCCGCGGCGGAACTGGCGGGGCTGGCTCTTCGTCGCCCCCTTCATGCTCGTGTTCGCGCTCACGTTCGTCGCGCCGGTCGGCTACGCGTTCGTCCTCAGCCTCTTCCGCGACCAGGCCTTCTTCGGTGGCACGGTGTTCGTCGGCGGCGACAACTACGCGCAGGTGCTCGCCGACCCGAAGTTCTGGGAGGCCTTCCGGCGGGTGCTGGTGTTCCTCGCCGTGCAGGTGCCGATCATGCTGGTGCTCGCGCTGATCGCGGCGCTGGCGATCGACAGCGCCCGCCTGCACGCCGCCGGGTTCTTCCGGGTCGTCATCTTCCTGCCGTACGCCGTGCCCGCCGTGGTCGCCGCCCTGATGTGGGGCTTCATCTACGGAGACCACTTCGGACTGGCCGCGGACCTCAACCACCTGTTCGGCACCGACGCGATCAAGCCGTTGTCCCAGAACTGGTTGCTCGCTTCCATCGGCAACGTCGTCACGTGGGAGTTCGTCGGCTACAACATGCTGATCTTCTACTCCGCGCTCAAGGTGATCCCCAAGGAGCTGTTCGAAGCGGCTTCGATCGACGGCGCCGGCGCGTTCCGCACGATCCTGTCGGTCAAGCTCCCGGCGATCCGCGGGGCCATCGTGATCGCCACGATCTTCTCGATCATCGGCAGCTTCCAGCTGTTCAACGAGCCGAACATCATGCGCAACCTGGTGCCGAACGTGATCGGCACGTTCTACACGCCGAACATGTACGCCTACAACCTCTCCTTCGCCGGCCAGCAGTACAACTACTCCGCCGCGGTCGCGATCGTGATGGGCGTGATCACCGCGGTCATCGCCTACGTCGTGCAGCTGCGCGGCTCCCGGAAGGGGATGTGACGTGGCGACCTTCTCGGTGACGCGGCCGCGCAAGTCCCGCGTCCTCACCGCGGTCATGGCGCTGTACCTGCTCTACACCCTGGTGCCGCTGGCCTGGCTGCTGATCAACGCCGCCAAGACCCAGGACGCGCTGTTCTCGACGTCCGGCCTGTCCTTCGGCGGCTCGTTCGCGCTGTTCGACAACATCGCCCAGACCTTCACCTACAACGGCGGGATCTTCTTCCGCTGGCTGGGCAACACCCTGCTCTACGTCGTGGTCGGCGCCGGCGGCGCGACGATCCTCGCCACCGCGGCGGGCTACGGCCTGGCGAAGTACCGCTTCCCGGGCCGCCGCGCGGTGTTCGCCGTCGTCCTCGGCGCCGTGGCCGTCCCCGCGACGGCGCTCGCCGTGCCGACGTTCCTGATGTTCAGCAAGCTCGGCCTGACCAACACGCCGCTCGCCATCATCATCCCGTCGCTGATCAGCCCGTTCGGCCTCTACCTGATCTGGGTCTACGCCGCCGACGCGATCCCCGACGAGCTCCTGGAAGCGGCGCGGATCGACGGCGCCGGCGAGCTCCGGATCTTCCTCACCGTGACGCTGCGCCAGCTCGTCCCCGGCATCGTCACGGTCGCGCTGTTCACGATGGTGCAGACCTGGAACAACTACTTCCTGCCGCTGATCATGCTCAGCGAGCCCAAGTGGTACCCGCTGACCGTCGGCCTCAACCAGTGGAGCGCGCAGGCCAACGGCGCCGGCGCCCAGCCGATCTTCAACCTCGTGCTCACGGGGTCGTTGCTCACGATCATCCCCCTCGTCCTCGCTTTCCTGCTCATGCAACGGTTCTGGCAATCCGGGCTGAGCGCGGGCAGCGTCAAGCAATAGCCGTCACACCGTCGTGAAGGGACACCCGATGTCACGCATCCGCAGTCGCGCCAAGGCGTTCGCCGCCGTGGCGCTCGCCGCCGCCCTCGCGGTCGGCTGCTCGTCCGGGAGCTCGTCCGGCCCGGCCGCCGCCACCGGCACCCAGGACTCGGTCGACGCCGCGCTCAAGGCGGGCGGGACGATCACGTACTGGAGCTGGACCCCCTCGGCCAAGGACCAGGTCGCCGCGTTCGAGAAGGAATACCCGAACGTGCACGTGAACTACGTCAACGCCGGGACGAACAAGGACGAGTACACCAAGCTGCAGAACGCGATCAAGGCCGGCAACGGCGCGCCGGACGTGGCGCAGATCGAGTACTACGCGCTGCCGCAGTTCGCGTTGACCGATTCGCTGGTGAACCTGGATCAATACGGCTTCGGTGCGTTCGAAAAGGACTACAGCGCCTCGACCTGGGCGCAGGTGAAGAACAGCAACGGGCTCTACGGCCTGCCGCAGGATTCCGGGCCCATGGCCCTGTTCTACAACAAGGAAGTCTTCGACAAGAACGGCATCGCCGTGCCGAAGACGTGGGACGAGTACATCGCGGCGGCCAAGAAGCTGCACGCCGCCGACCCCACCAAGTACATCACCTCCGACACCGGCGACCCCGGGTTCGCGCTGAGCATGATCTGGCAGGCGGGCGGGCGGCCGTTCACCGTCGACGGCAAGAACGTGAAGATCAACTTCGCGGACCCGGGCGTCAAGAAGTGGACCGCGGACTGGGACCAGCTGATCCAGGGCAAGCTGCTCGCCCCGGTCAAGGAGTGGTCCGACGACTGGTTCCGCGCCCTCGGTGACGGCACCATCTCGTCCCTGGTCACCGGTGCCTGGATGCCCGGCAACTTCATGTCCTCGGTGGCCGCCGGCAGCGGGAAGTGGGCCGTCGCGCCGATGCCGACCTACGACGGCAAGCCGGTGACCGCGGAAAACGGCGGCAGCACGCAGTCCGTGGTCAAGCAGAGCGCCAACCCGGCGCTGGCCGCGGCGTTCGTCCGCTGGCTCAACCACGGCGGCGGCGTCCAGCCGTTCATCAAGAGCGGCGGCTTCCCGTCGACGACGGCCGACCTGACCTCGCCCGCGTTCGTCGACCAGGCCGTGCCGTACTTCGGCGGCCAGAAGATCAACCAGGTGCTGACGAGCGCGTCGAAGGACGTCGCGCCGGGCTGGACCTACCTGCCGTACCAGACCTACGCCAACAGTGTCTTCAGCGACACCGTCGGCAAGGCCTACCTGAACGGCACCGGCCTGGACGCCGGGCTGGCGGCCTGGCAGCAGGCGCTGGTCGACTACGGCAACCAGCAGGGCTTCACCGCCAGCGCCGGATGAGCGTCCACATCGAAGGTGACGCGGGCGAGGTGATCGGCCCGGTCCCGCGTCGCCTCTTCGGCTCGTTCGTCGAGCACATGGGCCGGTCCGTCTACACGGGACTGTACGAACCGGGCCACTCCACAGCGGACGATCGCGGGTTCCGCGGTGACGTGCTGGAGCTGGTCCGGGAACTCGGTCCGAGCGTGCTCCGCTACCCGGGCGGCAACTTCGTCTCCAGCTACCGCTGGGAGGACGGCGTCGGCCCCGACCGGCCGCGCCGGCTCGACCCGGCCTGGCACAGCGTCGAGTCCAACCGCTTCGGCCTGCACGAGTTCGTCGCGTGGGCCGAAGCCGCGGGTGCCGAGGTGATGTACGCCGTCAACCTCGGCACCCGCGGCATCCAGGAAGCCGTCGACGTCCTGGAGTACTGCAACCTCCCGGGCGGCACGGAACTGAGCGAGCGGCGGCGCGCGAACGGCGCCGACCGCCCGTTCGGCTTCAAGCTGTGGTGCCTCGGCAACGAGATGGACGGCCCGTGGCAGATCGGCCACAAGACGGCCGACGAGTACGGCCGCCTGGCCGCCGAGACCGCGCGGGTCGTGCGGATGATCGACCCGGACGTCGAGCTGGTCGTCGCGGGCAGCTCGCACGCGGACATGCCGACGTTCGGTTCGTGGGAACGCACGGTGCTGCGCCACACCGCCGAGCTGGTCGACCACATCTCGCTGCACGCCTACTACCAGGAGCTGCACGGCGACACCGACAGCTACCTGGCCAGCGGCGCCGCGCTGGACCGCTTCATCGGCACCACCGCGGGCATCATCGACGAGACGCTCGCCGAACTGGGCCTGGACAAGAAGATCGGGATCAGCGTCGACGAGTGGAACGTCTGGGACCTGCGCCGCTGGAACGAGGTCGACCAGGCCCGGCTCGCCGAGGGCGGCTGGCGGGAGCACCCGCGGATCATCGAAGACGACTACACCGTCACCGACGCGGTCGTCGTCGGCTCGCTGCTGAGTTCCCTGCTGCGCAACGTCGACCGCGTCACCATGGCGAACCAGGCCCAGCTGGTGAACGTCATCGCGCCGATCCGCACCGAGCCCGGCGGGCCGGCGTGGCGGCAGACGACGTTCCACCCGTTCCAGCGGGTGGCCGCGCTGGCGAGCGGGGCCAGCCTGCGCCTGTCGGTCGAGGGCGACCGGCTCCGCACCGCGCAGCACGGCGAGGTCGACCTCGTCGACGTCGCCGCGACGGCGGGGGAATCCGGGCGTGGCGCGGTGTTCCTGACCAACCGCGCCACCGCGTCGCCGACCGAGGTCCGGATCCGCCTGCGCGGCGCGCGGTACGGGTTGTACGCCGCCGAAACGCTGACCACGCCCGAAGGCGGGACGCGCCACACGACCAACACCGCCACCGCGCAACCGGTCCGGCCGGTGCCGCTACCCGGCGCCGCCGCGACGTCCGACCCCGGGGGGACGACCATCACCGTGACACTGCCACCGTTGTCCTGGACCGTGCTCCAGCTGAGCCCGGAGGCGGCTTCGCATGCCTGAGTTCGCCATCGGGGACACCGACTTCCTGCTCGACGGGCAGCCATTCCGGATCCTTTCCGGTGCCCTGCACTACTTCCGGGTGCACCCGGACCTGTGGGCGGACCGGATCGACAAGGCCCGGCGGATGGGCCTGAACACCATCGAGACGTACGTCCCGTGGAACGCGCACGCCCCTTCGCCGGACACGTTCGACCTGTCCGGCGGGCTCGACCTCGACCGCTTCCTGCGGCTCGTCGCCGAGGCCGGGATGTACGCGATCGTCCGGCCCGGCCCGTACATCTGCGCGGAGTGGGACAACGGCGGCCTGCCGGCGTGGCTGTTCCGCGACCCGGCGGTCGGGGTCCGCCGGTACGATCCGCGCTACCTCGCCGCCGTGCGCGAGTACCTGACGCGCGTCTACGAAGTCGTGGTGCCGCACCAGGTCGACCGCGGCGGGCCGGTGCTGCTTGTCCAGGTCGAGAACGAGTACGGCGCGTTCGGCGACGACAAGCAGTACCTGCGGGCGCTGGCCGACCACACGCGCGCGTCCGGGATCACCGTGCCACTGACCACAGTGGACCAGCCGGACATGCTCGAAGCCGGCAGCCTGGAGGGGCTGCACCGCACCGCGTCCTTCGGTTCCGGCGCGCGGGAGCGGCTCGCGATCCTGCGCGCGCACCAGCCGACCGGGCCGCTGATGTGCAGCGAGTTCTGGAACGGCTGGTTCGACCACTGGGGCGCGCACCACCACACGACGCCGGCCGCGGACGCCGCGGCGGAGCTCGACGCGCTGCTCGCCGCGGGCGCGTCGGTCAACCTGTACATGTTCCACGGCGGCACCAACTTCGGCCTCACCAACGGCGCCAACGACAAGGGCGTCTACCAGCCGCTGGTGACGTCCTACGACTACGACGCGCCGCTGGACGAAGCCGGCGACCCGACGCCGAAGTACCACGCGTTCCGGGACGTGATCGCGCGCTACCACAAGGTTCCGGACTCCGTCCCGCCGCCGGCGCGGCCCGCCCCGACGGCCCACGCCGTGCTGCGCGACCCGGTCCGGCTGCTCGACGCCCCGGACCGCTGGGGCACCTGGGAGTTCCACGAGGAGCTGCCCGCGTTCGACGACCTGACGCCGATGCCGCGCCTGGCACTGCTGCGCACGACCGTTTCGGGCGACCGGCCGGGCGTCCTGACGTTCGGCGAAGTCCGCGACCGCGCGACCGTGTTCTTCGACGGCGACCCGGTCGGCACGCTGCAGCGCGACCACCACGAGCGGGCGATCGCGCTGCCGCGGGCGCACGGCGAGCTGCTCGTGCTGGTGGAGGACCAGGGCCGCGTCGACTACGGCCCGCGGATCGGCGAGGCGAAGGGCGTCATCGGCGGCGCGGCGCTGCACGGCGAGCCGCTGACCGGCTGGGACGTCCTGCCGCTGGAGCTGGACGCGCTCCCCGGGCTGCGGCCGGCCGCGCCGTCGCTGGTCGCCGGGGCGGTGGCCGGGCCGGTGCTGCTGCGGGCTTCGGTGGACGTCGACGCGTCCGCCGACCTGTTCCTCGACACCGGCGAGTGGGGCAAGGGCCTGGTGTGGTTCAACGGGTTCCCGCTCGGCCGGTACTGGCGGCGCGGGCCGCAGCGGACGCTGTACGTGCCGCGCCCGGTCGTCCACGCGGGCGCCAACGACCTCGTCGTGCTCGAACTGGACACGATGCTCGACCCGGCGGCGCGGTTCGTGCCGCGGCCGCTGCTGGGCCACACGGAGGCCTGAGGAAATCCCCACCGAACGAAGGGCAAGTTCGACGATGAACCTGCGGCGTTTGCTGACCGTCCTTTGTGTACCGATCGTGGCGATGGGGGTGGCCGCGGCACCCGCTTCCGCCGCCACCGCCGCCACCGCCGCCACCGCCGTCACCGTTCGTCCCGACCCGACCTATCGCCAGCAGCCGTTCGAGGGCTGGGGGTCGAGCCTGGCGTGGATGGCCGAGGCGACCGGCGGCTACCCCGACTCCGTCCGCAACCGCTTGGCGGACCTCGTTTTCGGCCCGGACGGGCTCAACCTGAACATCGCCCGGTTCAACATCGGCGGCGGCAACGCCCCGGACGTCCCGGCCTACCTGCGGCCCGGCGGCGCGGTCCCGGGCTGGTGGAAGGCACCGGCCGGGACCACCCGCGCCGACAAGGACTGGTGGACACCCGGGGACCCGGCCGAGTTCGACGCGGCCGCGGACCCGAACCAGCGCTGGTGGGTCGACAAGATCAAGAAGCGCGTCACGAAGTGGGAGGCGTTCAGCAACTCGCCGCCGTACTTCCAGACCGTTTCGGGGTACGTCTCCGGCGGCTTCGACGCAACCGACGAACAGCTGCGTCCGGACAAGATCGGCGACTTCACCGCGTACCTGGCGCAGGTCGTGCGCACGCTGGAACGCGCGCACGGCATCGAGTTCTCGTCGGTGGACCCGCTGAACGAGCCGAACACGAACTACTGGAAGACCACCCTCGGCGCCGACGGGAACCCGACCGGCGGCCGCCAGGAGGGCGCGCACATCGGGCCGGCCGTGCAGTCGCGGCTGATCCCGGCGACGGCCGCGGCGCTGCCCGGGAAGGTCGTCTCCGCGCCGGACGAGACGAACCCGGACATCTTCGCCGCGGACTGGGCGGGCTGGTCGGCCGAGGCGCGGGCGGCAGCGGGCCGGCTGAACGTGCACACCTACGGCACCGGCAACCGGCCGATCCCGCGTGACCTGGCGAAGGGCGCGTCGAAGCCGTTGTGGATGAGCGAGGTCGGCGGGAGCTGGCTGGACCGGCAGGACTTCACCAGCATGGACCCCGGGCTCGGGCTGGCCGGCCAGATCACCGACGACCTGCGCCTGCTGGAGCCGAGCGCGTGGGTCAGCTGGCAGCCGATCGAGGACTACGACAACATGAAGCCCGGTGGGGAGTCGGCGGCCGGGATGAACTGGGGCGAGATCCAGGTTCCGTTCGACTGCACCACTTCGGACTGTCCTATTAGGACCAACACGAAGTTCGACACGATGCGGAACTTCACCCACTACATCCGGCCGGGTGACCGCCTGATCGCGTCGAACGACACTTCCTCGACGGCCGCGATGCGCGGCGACGACCTGTCTTCGGTGGTCCACGTCAACTCGGGGACGGCGGAGCAGGACGTCACGCTGGACCTGGCCGGCTTCGGGTGCGTCCGGCCGGGCGCGTCGGTGACGCCGGTCGTCACCGACGTCACCGGCGCGCTGCGCCGCGGCAAGCCGGTGCGGGTGACGTCGGCCAAGGCGACGCTGCGGGTCCCGGCCCGTTCGGTGACGACGTTCGTGGTCGACGGGGTGTCGTCGACGGCCGCGGGCACGGGGCTGGGTTCGGGAAAGCCGTTCACGTTCACCGGGGTGCAGAGCGGCAAGTCGCTGTCGGCGGAGAACGGCGGACTGGTCCAGCGCACGACGGACGCGTCGGCGGCCGCGCAGCGCTGGACGTTGACCGACCGCACGGGCCGCTACGGCAACCGCGACCGGTTCTCGATCGCGTCGGCGGCGACGGGCCAGGTCTTGAGCACGTCGGGTGGCGCGGTGACGCTCGCCCCGCCGGGAACATCGGACCCGGCGGCGCAGTGGACGCTGTCGACCACGGGTGACGGGACGTGGACGTTCGTCAACGCGGCGAGCGGCCAGCTGCTGGACGTCACCGGCGAGTCCCGCGACGACGGGGCACGGATCGGGCTGTACCGGCCGACGAACGGGCCGAACCAGCGCTGGCAGGCCGTAGCGAGGTAGCCGGACCGCCCCAATGTGGCCTTCGGTGCGTCTGACGCACCGAAGGCCGCCTTGGGTGCGTCAGACGCAACCAAGGCCACATTGGGGTGCTTGGCCGGGGCTGTGGACAACCCGGGCAGCCGCGCGCGGAGGGCGCCGATTCCGTCGGTGCCCTCCGCTAGCGTGGAAACCGGGGGCTGCTCAGTCCGCTGAGCCGTACGGACGCTGCGACGCGCCCTTGTGGCCCTCCGCTTCACGGCCCTCGTCGGCCGCGATCTCCTCGGCGCCGCGGCGGCCGCTGTCGCCCGAGTCCGGCTCCACGTCCGTCGGGGACATCGTCCCCTCCGACGCGATCCCGGAACCGTGCGAACCGCTCGCCTCCCGGGCCTTGTCCGCGGCGGCCGCCGCCGTCGGGTCGTCGCCCGCGACGTCCGGTGCCCAGCCGTGGTGGTGCTCCTGTTCGGCCATGACGGCCTCCTCACCTGCCCCCTGTGCCCGGTCGCGTACCCGGCGGAGGCGGCGGCAAACCCGGCCGCGAGCTCAGCCCGCCGGTTTGAGCGGGTCGTGACCGATCGACATCAGCCGGTGCCGCCAGTGGGATTCACCCGCCGTCGGCTCGAGGTCGTCGCGGCGCTGCGCGTGCACCCGGTCGATGACCTTCCGCATCACCTCGGCGTCACGGGAGTCCGCGTCGCCCCGGCGCTTGCGCAGCACCGCCAGCACCTGGTGGCCGGTCGGCGGGCCCGCCTCGTCGGGCAGCGGCTCGGCCTCCGGGCCCGCGTCGCGCGTGCGCAGCCACTCCTCCAGCTCGCGCGACGTCATGTTCACCACCCGGTGGAACTCCGCCCACAACTCGTCGTCAACTGCCGTGTTGCTCATTTTCCCGGGCTACCCGGCGCGGCCCTCGCCAAACCGCACGCGCACGGCCGGTAGAGTTCTCCCGGACCCGTTGAAACGCCAGCGGTGGTCTCGGTTGACGCTGCTGGCGAGCTCTTTCCCATTGCTCGCCGCTTGACGCATGGGAGGGGTGGATCTTGCCGACCACTGGCGACGCCATGGCGGAGCGGGTCGACGAGCTGAACGCCGTCCTGTCCGATCTCGTCGGGGTCCTCGAATCGGTCTCGGACACGCCGGGCTTGCTGGACGCGGTGTGCGGTGAAGCCGTCCGGGTGGTGCCCGACGCGGACTTGGCGAGCATCGTGGTGGTCCGCGACGGCGTGACGCAGACCGCGGCCTTCACCGACGAGCGCGCCCGGCGCATCGACGACGTGCAGTACGCGGCGGGCGACGGTCCCGGCCTGTTCGCGGCGCTCACCGGCGAGGTGGTGCGGGTCGCCGTCGGCGACACCGGCGACCGGTGGCCCGAGTTCGTCCTCGCGGCCAAGGAACTCGGCGTGGGCAGCTACCTGGCGATCCCGCTGCGCGTGGACGACACGCTCGTCGGGGCGATCACGCTGTTCGGCTTCGGCGCGCACGGCTACCACGAGTTCGACACGAAGGTGCTGCGGCTGTTCACGTTGTGCGTGGAGACGGTCCTGCGGCTGACCCGCCGCTACCGGGAGGCCCGCCGGCTCGCCGACGAGCTCCGCAACGCGATGGAGACCCGGGCGGTGATCGAGCAGGCCAAGGGCATGCTGATGCTCATCCACCGCGCGAGCGAGGACGCGGCGATGCAGCGCCTGATCGTCGAGTCGCAGCACACGAACACGAAGCTGCGCGACGTCGCGGCCCGTTTCACGAAGAGGATGAGTTCGACCGAGGGAGGTCGTGGCTAGGGACCGCGAACACCGGGACCAGCGTCGCGTCGTTGAACGCCGTGATCCGCGCGATCCGCGTCCCGGTGACCGTCAGCACCTGCACCCCGTGCGCCGCGAACCGGTCACCCTCCTTCGCGTACTCGATCAGGGCCGGCTGGCCGTTCGCCCGCGACGGCACCAGCCGCCAGGCCCCCGGCCGCAGCACGCGGCGGCTGAGGAACCCGGCCACCGCGGCCCGGCCGGTGAACCACGTCGGGATCGGCGGCATCTCCAGCTCGACGTCGGCGCGCAGCAACGTCACCAGCGCGCCCGGGTCGGCGCGGACGAACGCGTCCACGTACCGGTCGAGCAACCGGCCCTGCCCGGCCGGTTCGGCGAGGTCCTCCTGGACCGGGCCCGCCTCGGCGAGCCGGCCGCGGGCCCGGCGCAGCGCGCTGTCGACCGCGGCCGGGGTGGTGCCGAGCATCTCGGCGACCTCGGCGGTGCCGAACGCCAGCACGTCCCGCAGGGTCAGCACCGCCCGCTGCCGGGCGGGCAGCAGCTGCAGCGCGGCGACGAACGCCAGCCGCACCCCGGCGCGCCCCGCCACGACCGCGGCCGGGTCGAGGAGCGCGTCGGGGATCGGCTGCAGCCAGGGCACCGACGGGTCCGCTTCGGCCACCGCGACCCGGTGGTCGTCGGCCGGCGCGCCCAGCCCCGACGGCAGCGGCCGCCGGGCCCGGGTTTCCAATGCCGTCAGGCAGGCGGTCGTGGCGATCTTGTACAGCCAGCGCCGCACCGACGAGCGGCCCTCGAACCCGCCGAACGCGCGCCACGCCCGCAGGTAGGTCTCCTGCACGAGGTCCTCGGCGTCGTGGATCGAGCCGAGCAGGCGGTAGCAGTGCGCGAGCAGCTCGGGCCGGAACTGCTCGGTGCGCGCGGCGAAGTCGGTCATGGCAGTCAGAGCGTACGCAGGCCGGTGCCGCTGACCTGGTACTCCGCGGCGTCGCCGTCGACGATCTCGAGGACGGCCTTGGCGACCTGCTCCGGCGTCAGGACCGATTCCATCTTCGCGACGAAGGTGTCGCGGTCGACGCCGTTGCGCGCGGCGTAGCCCTCGACGCCGGCGGTGCCGAGGCCGGTGGCGGGCGTCAGCTGCGGCAGGAGCGTGGCGAACCGGAGGCCGAGCCCGGCGCGCTCCGACTCCTCGGCGCCGTACGCGCGCAGGTACCGGATCGCGGCTTTCGCGCTGGCGTACCCACCGCTGAGCGGCGACCCGCCGATGGCCGCGCCGCTCGACATCGAGACGACGACGCTGCCCTTTTCGAGGGGCTGCCGCAGGGCGGCACGCGTCCAGGCGAAGACGTGCCGGGTGTCGACGTGCCAGTTGCGGCTGAAGGTCTCCCAGGTCTGTTCGTGCACGGGTGCCATGTGCGGCACGGCACCCGCGTTGAGGACGAGCAGGTTCGGCCGGTGTTCGCGGAGCACGCTTTCGGCGAGGGCGTCGTCGGTCGCGTCGGCGGCGACGGGGACGAAGCTCGTGCCGAGCTCGTCACGCACGGCGTCGAGTTCGGGCGCGCTGCGGGCGATCCCGACGACGGTGCGGCCGCCGGCGACGAGCGCGGCGGCGATGGCGCGCCCGAAGCCGCGGCCGGCCCCGGTGACGACGGCGGTGGACTGGGTGGACATGGGCACTCCCGAGGTGGTCGATGCGGACCGGATCGAGACCACCGGGGGAGCGCAAAACCGTCGCCGAGTGACCCAGCTCACACTCACGAGGGCTTGGCGGACGGGCGGCGGTGCAGGAGGTCGAACCGCGACCACATCGCCTCCGCGGCCTCGATCGACTCGCTCGTCCGCGCCGGGTCCACCGCCGCCAGCTGGGCGACGATCGCCTGGACCAGCGCCATGCCCGCGGTCAGCGACGGGAAGAACGTCACGCCCTCCGCCGGCACCATCAGCACCTGCTCGACCGCGCCCGCCAGGGCCGGGCTGGCCGCGTCCGTCACGGCGAACACCCGCGCGCCGCGGCTCTTCGCCTCGCTCGCCGCCAGGACCGTGCTCTCGTACAGGCGCCAGAAGCTGATCGCCACCAGGACGTCGTCCGAGGTCAGCTTCGCCGTCTGGTTGGCGAGTTCCGCGTCGCCCGCCGTCACCGCGTGGACGTCGTAGCCCGCGAGACGCGCGTTGTGCGCGAAGGCGATACCGACCGCCGCGTAGCTGCCGTCGGCGATCACCAGCGTCCGGCGGGCCGCCGCGATCGCGCGGGCGACCTCGCGGATCACCTCTTCGTCGAACCGCCGGTTCAGCAGGGCGAGGCTGTCGAGGTCGCGGCGCAGCGACGCCGAGCCGGGCGAGTCGACGCCGCGGTGCTCCTCGGCGACCTGCGGCGCGCTCAGCGACGACATGTACCGGGCCCGCAGCTCCTGCTGCAACGCCGGCCAGCCGGCGAAGCCCAGCGCCTGCGCCGTGCGCGTCACGGTCGCGACGTTGACGCCGGCGAGCTGGGCCAGCTCGGCCGTCGAGCCGAAGGACGCCCGCCGCGGCTGGGAGACGAGAACCTCCAGCACGGCGGCCGATTTCGGCCGCAGCCCGCGCTCGGGCAGCCGGTCCCGCAGCCACGCCTCGAAACCGTCGTCTTCCGCCACCGCGTGCCCTCCCATCGGATCGCGTAGACCGTAACGCAGGTGTTTCGACTTGCAACGAACGTTGCAAAAACAAGAAAACGCAGTATACGTTGTCCGCACTCCCCGGCGCCCGGACACGGAAGGCGTTCCCCATGACCCTGCTGGCACGACTGGATCGGCTGCCGCTCAGCCGGCCCCACTACAAACTGCTGCTGATCGGCGGGCTCGGCTACACCTTCGACGGCATGGACTCGGCGGTCGTCGCCTTCCTGCTGCCCAGCGCCAAGGCGGCGTGGGGCCTCGACAACGGCCAGCTCGGGCTGATCGGCTCCGCGACGCCGTTCGGCTTCCTCTTCGGCGCGATCGCCGCCGGCCTGCTCGGCGACCGCATCGGCCGCAAGAAGGTCATGATGTACGCGCTGGCCTTCTACGCGCTGTTCTCCGTCGTCGCGTCCTTCTCGCCCAACTACGAGGTCTTCCTCGGCGCGCGGGTGCTCGCCGGGGCGGGCGCCGGCGCGGAAAGCGCGATCATCGCGCCGTTCCTGTCCGAGTTCGTGCCGGCCAAGCGGCGCGGCTGGTTCGTCGGCGCGCTCGCCGGGTTCTTCTCCTTCGGGTTCGTCGCGGCCGCGCTGATCGGGCGGTTCGTCGTGCCGTCGTTCGACGAGGGCTGGCGGGTCGCGCAGCTGGTCACCGCGCTGCCGATCGTGATGCTGCTGTGGTGGCGCCGGTCGCTGCCCGAGTCACCGCGGTTCCTGCTCGCGCAAGGCCGGGTCGCCGAAGCCGAGAACGTCGTCGCCAAGATGGAGCGCGACGTCGAGAAGGCCACCCGCACGACGCTCCCGCCGGTGCCGCCCGCCGACGCCCAGCCGGCCACCGAGACGCCGAAGGTCAACCTGTTCAGTGCGCTGAAGTTCCTGTGGAGCCCCGCGATGCGGCGCCGGACGGCGGTGATCTGGACCGTCTGGTTCGTGATCACGTTCTCCTACTACGGCTTCTTCTCGTGGATCCCGACGCTGCTCGTCGAACGCGGCATCACGGTCACGAAGAGCTTCGAGTTCTCGATCATCATCTACCTGGCCCAGGTGCCCGGGTACTTCTCCGCCGCGTGGCTGTCCGAACGGCTCGACCGCAAGCACACCATCGCGCTGTACCTCGCCGGCTCGGCCGTGAGCGCGTTCTGGCTGAGCCAGACGAGCGCGCCGTGGTCGATCACGCTCGCCGGCGCGGTGCTGTCGTTCTTCCTCAACGGCACCTACGCCGGGGTGTACTCCTACACGCCCGAGGTGTTCCCGACCTGGATCCGCGCCAGCGGCACCGGCCTGTCCAGCGCGTTCGGCCGGGTCGGCAGCATCCTCGCGCCGACGATCATCGGCCTGTCCTCGGCGAGCCTCGGGTTCGCCGGCGTCTTCGGCATGACGACGGCGGTGCTGGCGGCCGGCGTGCTCTGCGTGCTCGTCTTCGGCCTGTCCACCGCGGGCCGGTCCCTGGAAGAACTGACCGAACACGGCGCGCCGAAGGCCGCCGCGAAGGAGATGACGAAGTGAGTTTGTCCACTGTGGAGGAACGGGTGCGCGACGCGATCGGCGTGCGGCTGTTCACGGTGCTCGCGTGGGTGCCGCAGCGGCGCGCGTTGCGGCGTGTGCACAGCAGCCACCCGGCGGAGTACCCGGTGGGCGGGGAGAAGACGGTCGAGGTCGCGGCCGGCTGGCTCGAGCGCTGCATCACCGCCCAGGAGCCGTACTTCGGGCCGGACCGCGCGGCGGTGCGCGAGATCTTCGCCGACCACGACCTGATCGAAGGCCTCGGCTGCGGCTCGATCATCAACGTGCCGGTGGTCGCCGACGGCCGGACGCTCGGGGTGCTCAACATCCTCGACGCCGAAGGCAGCTACGACGAAGATGCGGTGGTGGTGGCGGAATCGCTGGCGCCGCTGGCCGTGTCCGCCCTGCTCGACCTGGAGAAGGAGAACCGGTGACCGGATCACTGCTGCTGCGCAACGCCCGGCTGCTCGACCCGCTGTCCGGCGAGTACACCGAGGGCGACGTGCGTTCCGCCGACGGCCGGATCGTCGAGGTGGGGCCGGGTCTCGCCGCGGCGGACGTGCCGTCCTTGGACGTGCGGGGCGCGGTCGTGCTGCCCGGGCTGGTCGACGCGCACGTGCACGTCACGGCGTCGACGGCGGACCTGGGTTCGCTGTCGTCGTCATCACCGTCCTATGTGGCCGCTCAGGCCGCGCAGACGATGAGCCGGATGCTGGATCGCGGGTTCACCACGGTCCGCGACGCGTCGGGCGCCGACTACGGCCTGGCGGACGCCCAGGCGGACGGGCTGTTCCGCGGGCCGAGGCTGCTGTTCTGCGGTCGCGCGTTGAGCCAGACGGGCGGCCACGGCGACAGCCGCACCCGCGGTACGCAGGTGAAGGACGACCACCCGTGCTGCGCGGGGCTGGGCCGGGTGGCCGACGGCGTGGACGCGGTCCGCGCGGCCGCCCGCGACGAGCTGCGCAAGGGAGCGCACCACATCAAGGTGATGGCCTCGGGCGGCGTCGCGTCCCCGACCGACCGAATCGATTCGACGCAGTACTCGGCGGAGGAGCTGAGCGCGATCGTCGAAGAGGCGACGGCGGCGAACCGTTACGTGGCAGCGCACGCGTACACCGCGCGGGCCGTCAATCGCGCGTTGGAGCTGGGTGTTCGCTCGATCGAGCACGGCAACCTGCTGGACGACCGGAGCGTTTCGCTGTTCCTGTCCCAGGACGCGTACCTGGTCCCGACACTGGTGACGTACTGGGCGTTGAAGGAGGAAGGGCGCGAGCACGGGCTGCCGGAGGCGAGCTGGCGCAAGGTCGACGAGGTCCTGGGCGCGGGCATGGCGGCGTTGGAGCGAGCGGCCCGCGGCGGCGTGAAGCTGGTCTACGGAACGGACCTGCTGGGTGGCATGCACCGTCACCAGAACCACGAGTTCCGCCTGCGGGGTGAAGTCCAGACCCCGCTGGAGGTCATCCGTTCGGCAACCTCGACAGCGGCGGACTTGCTGAACCTGACGGGCGAGATCGGGACATTGGCCGTGGGCGCGCACGCGGACCTGCTGGTGGTGGACGGAGATCCGCTCGCGGACATCGGCGTTCTGGCGGACCCGAAGCACTTCCGCCACATCGTCCAGGCCGGCGAGGTGGTTTCGGGCTGAGCGGGGTGGTGCGCGGAGCGGCCGGTGCCGCTCCGCGCCCGTTCACCAGTTCCGCACTGCGGGCGCGTACCCCGCCGGCTTGTCGCCCACCTTCGTTTCCGGTGTGACGATCCAGTTCTGGTACTGCGCCGTGAACATCCGGTACACCGACGCCGGCGGGACCGCGCTCGCCTCGTCGAGCACCTTGCGCAGCTCGGCGGGGATTGCGAAGTCCAGTGCCGCCATGCTCGCTTCCAGCTGGCCCGCGCTGCTCGCGCCCACGATCGCCGAGGCGATGCCCGGTTGCGTGGCCACCCAGTTGATCGCCACCTGGGCCATCGTCACGCCCAGCTTGCCCGCCACCTCTTCCAGCGGCTTCAGCAGCTGCCAGTCGCGGTCCGTCCACGTCTGGGCGTCGGGGTCGGAGAACCGGCCGGAACCGCCGTCGCGGTACTTGCCCGTCAGGAAGCCGCCGGCCAACGGGCTCCACGCCGTCACGCCGAGGCCGAGTTCCTGGCCCATCGGAACGTGCTCGGTCTCGATCTGGCGCTGCACCAGCGAATACGGCAGCTGCAGGTTGATCATCGGGGTGAGCGACTGTGCCTCGGCGATGCTCTGGGCGCGGGCCGCGTACCAGGCCGGTACGTCGGACAGGCCCGCGTAACGGATCTTGCCCGCTCGGACGAGGTCGTCGAGCGTGCGGACGACCTCCTCGACCGGGGTCAGCCGGTCCCACGTGTGCAGCAGGAACAGGTCGACGTAGTCGGTGCCCAGCCGGCGCAGCGACGCCTCGAGCGCGCGGATCAGGTGCTTGCGGCCGTTGCCGCCCGCGTTGGGGTCGCCGGGGTCGACGCTGTTGGTGAACTTGGTGGTCAGGACCACCCGGTCGCGCACGTTCGCTTCGGCGATGAGGCGGCCGAGGATGGTCTCGCTTTCGCCGGCGGTGTAGAAGTCCGCCGTGTCGAGGAAGTTGCCGCCCTCGTCGAGGTACTTGCGGAAGATCGGGCGGGCTTCGTCTTCGGTTTTCCCGTAGGCGGCGTGGAAACCGCCGGTGCCGAAGTTCATGGTGCCGAGCGCGAGCCTGCTGACGCGCAGTCCGGACCGGCCGAGGAGGTAGTACTGGTCGAGTGCCATGACTTCAGCGTGCCGAGCCGTTTTTGGACCCGCAAGTCCAGTCCGCGAGCGCCCCAATGTGGCCTTGGTTGCGTCTCACGCACCCAAGGCGGCCTTCGGTGCGTCTGACGCACCGAAGGCCACATTGGGGCGCTGGGGTCAGCGGCAGCGGTAGCTCGACGCCACCGCCGGGTCGCCACCCGTGTACCGCGAGACCGACGGGTACGGGCACAGGTTCCGGGTCTTGCCGTCCGCCGAAGCGGCCGTCAGCGTCGCCGGAGCCTTGCCCTTCTCGACCCAGTCGACCAGCTGCCCGAGCGCGTTCGTCGGCTCCGGGCCGCCACCGCCGAAGCAGTGCTCGACACCCGGCGCGGAGAACAGCCGGTAGAAGTCGTTCACCCGGTGCGCGCCACCCATGGTCCGCTCCACCTCACGGCGGTAGGACAGCGTGCCGCCCGGCGGGATCAGCTGGTCGTTCGCGCCCACGAACGTGATCAGCTTGCCGCCGGCGCGGCGGAAGGCCGACAGGTCCGGGTCGGACGTGCCGATGACGTCGTCGTACTCCCGCACCGACTGGCGGAACACGTCGGCGTACTGGGCGTACGTCAGCTTCGAGGTGTCGAAGCCGGCCTGCTTCTCCACGAACGACTGCACCCACTTGACGGCCACCGGGAAGCCCGGCGCGACGAGCGTGCCGTCGGGGCCGGGTGTCGTGCCGGCCAGCCAGGTGAAGTCCGCGCCCTTCGGCAGCCCGGACCACAGCTTGCGGCCGCGCTCGTCGGTCGGGCCGGCCCAGATCTTGCGCATGACGTCGGCGTCCGCCGCCGTGACGGTGAACTCCTTGCCGTCGCAGACGACCTTCGTGCCGACGAGGCTGCGCGGGTCGTAGCTGCACTCGTCGGGCCGGTCGACGATGCCGTTGGTGACGCCGTCGTTCGCGTCGCACGCCTGGACCGCGGCGGTCCGGAACGCCGAAAGCACGCACGTGCTGGGGAAGTCGTGGCTCTGGTTCATCACGACCTGCGGCCACAGCGTCGCGACGGCGAACTGCGTCCAGTCGACGGCCGGGGCGTTGGCCAGGATGCCGTCGAAGTCGTGGGCGTAGTTCTGCGCCTCGGAGTAGCCCTGGCGGCCGCCGGTCGAGCAGCCGGTCCAGTACGAGTACGTCGCCGGGCGGTGGTAGTACCGCTGCGTGACGGCCTTGCCGATCAGCGCCTCTTCGTGCACCGAACGGGTGGCGAAGTTGGTCAGCAGCGTCTGGTCGACCTTGCCGGGGGCGGTCAGCGCCCACGACGTGTCGAGCCCGTCCAGGGACACGCCGGCGTCGGTCGTCACGCCGGTGTAGCCGTCCTTGACGGCCTGGGCGAGGCCGTCGAAGTTGCCGGCGGCGTAGGCGCTGCCGCCGAGGGCCTGCAGCCGGCCGGTCCAGCCGGTGTCGGGCAGGGCCACGGCGACCTTGACGTGGTCGGTGCCGGAGTGGGTCAGCGTGACGGTGAGCTGGCAGTAACCGGTCTTGTGCTCCGCCTGGACCGACTCGATCTTCGCGCCGGCGGGCGCCTCGACCGGCACCGCGGCACAGACCGGCGTCGTGGCCGACGCGCTCGGGGCGAGCGGGATCAGGCCGGTCAGCAGGAGCGGCACGGCGGCCGCCAAGAACTTGGGGATGCGTCTCATCGGTTCCTCGGATCGCTTGCGTGGACGCTGCGAAGCTAGGGGGCGGCGGGTGGTCGCCGCGCCCGTCGGGTGACGCTGTCGATGTACGTCACCCGGCCTTGAGCTGCGGAAACGCGGGTTGGGTAAGGTCGGTCGCATGGCGTTGCACGGGCGGGAAGCCGAGCTGAAGGAGCTGGGCGAGCTCGTCGACGGTCCCGGGGACCGCAGCGGGATCGTCCTCCGCGGCGAAGCCGGGATCGGCAAGTCGGCGCTGGTGGCGGAGACGGCGGACGCGGCGTCGGTCGCGGGCTTGCGCGTGCTGCGGACGACCGGGGCGGAGGCCGAGCAGAACCTGGCGTACGCGGGGCTGCACCAGCTGCTGTACCCGGTCCGGGCGGGGGTGGCCGAGCTGCCCGGGCCGCAGCGGGACGCGGTGCGCACGGCTTTGGGCCTGGCGGACGGCGCTTCGCCGAGCGCCTACCTGGTGGGGCTCGCGGCGTTGACGTTGCTGGCCGAGGAGGCGGTGGCGAAGCCGTTGCTGCTGGTGGCGGAGGACGTGCACTGGCTGGACCGGGCGAGCGCGGACGTCCTGGCGTTCGTGGCGCGGCGCATCGAGAACGAGCCGATCGTCCTGGTGGCGACGGTCCGGGAGGGAGCTGCGTCACCGCTGCTGGACGCGGGACTGGCACCGATGGTGGTGGACCGGCTGGCGGCGGACGACGCGGCGGATTTGCTGGACGCGGTCGCGCCTCGGCTGGCGCCGGCGGTCCGGACGAGGTTGCTGACGGAGGCGGCGGGGCATCCACTGGCGTTGACGGAGCTGCCGTCGGCCCTGGCGGACTTCGACGGGTTGGACCCGGTGCTGCCGTTGACGGAGCGGCTGGAGCGCACGTTCACGGCGCGAGTGGCGGGCTTGCCGGAGGTGACCCGCACGGCGCTGCTGGTGGCGGCGCTGAACGAGACGACGGCGCTGGCGGAGACGTTGACGGCGACGGGCGCGCTCCTGACTGCGGACGTGGAGCCCGGCATCCTTGCCCCCGCCGTCGAAGCGCGGCTCGTCGAACTCTCCGCCGGCACCGTCACCTTCCGCCATCCCCTCATGCGCTCGGCCATCCCCGCCGCCGCCGCGCCCGACGAACGGCGCCGCGTTCACCTCGCCCTCGTCGAAGCCCTGCACGACCAGCCCGACCGCCGTGCCTGGCACCAGGCCGCCGCGACCGCCGGGCCCGATGAAACCGTCGCCGCCGAACTCGAGCGGACCGCCGAACGCGCCCGGTACCGCGGTGGCGCCGCTGCCGCCATCGCCGCTCTCGAACAGGCCGCGCGGCTCAGCGAACGGCCCGGAACCAAGACCGATCGGCTGCTCAAAGCCGCCGAACTGGCCGTCGAATCCGGGCGGCGCGAGACCGCCGAACGGCTCGTGCACGCCGCCAACCCCGCCGGCGCGACCCAACGGGCCACCGCGAGCCGGCTGCTCAGCGAGTTCGAAGACGGCGTCCGCGAAGACCCCGCCCGCGTCGCCGAACTCGCGGCCACCGCCCGGACCGTCGCCGCTACCGGCGAAACCGATGCCGCCCTGCGGATCCTCTGGAGCGCCGCCATGCGGTGCTTCTGGACCGAGCCAGGGCCGGCCGCGCGGCAGGCCCTGCTCGACGTCGCCGACGCGCTGCCCGTCCCGGCCGATGATCCGCGGATCGTGGCCGTCACCGCGTACGTCGCCCCCTTCGACCGCGGCCGGAGCGTCCTGGAAAAACTGAAAGAGCTGGCCGCGCGGACCGGCGCCGATCCGGAAGTCGACCGCTACCTCGGCAGCGCCGCACTCCAGGTCGGGGCCTTCGACCTCGCCGCCCGCTTCTCCGCGGCCGCCGCGCCGGGCCTGCGCGCGCAAGGACGGCTGGGGGCGCTGCCGCGGGCGCTGGCCGTGCTCGCGTGGAGCCGCGTCCGGCTCGGGGACCTGGCCGGTGCCGTGCCCGCCGCCGCGGAGGCCGCCCGCTTCGCCCGCGAAACCGGTCAGCCGTTCATGTACGGCCTGGCCACTGCCGTCCAGGCCGAGATCGCCGCCCTGCGCGGCGACCACAAGCAGGCGAAAACCCTCGCCGGCGAGGCCGAACGCACCGGGCTGGCGGCCGGGGCCCGGCCGGTGCTCGTCACCGTCCAGCTCACGCGCGGGCTCACCAACCTGAGCGAAGGCCGCTTCGAGGACGCCTTCGCCGACCTGCGCCGGCCACTCGACCCCGCCGACCCGACCTACCAGCTGGCCCTGCGCGCGTACTGCGTCGCGGAGCTGGCCGAAGCCGCCGTCCGGGCCGGGCGGACCGACGACCTGCGGGGCGTCCTGGCCGAGCTGGAGTGCCTGGACTCGCCGTCGCCCGCGCTGCACATCGGGCTGCGGTACGCCCGCGCCGTGCTCGACCCGAGCGACGAGCGGTTCGCCGAAGCGCTCGGCGCCGACCTGAGCGGCTGGCCCGCCGAACGCGGCCGCGTCCACCTGGCGTTCGGCGAGTGGCTGCGGCGGCAGCGGCGGGTCGTCGAGTCCCGGACGCACCTGCGGACCGCGCGCGAGACGTTCGACGCCCTCGGCATGACGGCCTGGGCCGAGCGGGCCCGGCGCGAGCTGCGCGGCGCGGGCGAGTCGAGCCCGAACCGCGGCCCGGACGCGCGCGAGAAGCTGACCCCGCACGAGCTGAGCATCGCGCAGCTGGCCGCGGAGGGGCTGACGAACCGCGAGATCGGGCAGCGGCTGTACCTTTCGCACCGGACCGTCGGCACGCACCTGCACCGGATCTTCCCCAAGCTGGGCGTGAGCTCCCGCGCCGACCTCGCCGGGATGCTGAAGACCCTCGAAGGGTGACGTACACCGGCTGCGTCACCTGACGGGCGCGAAGGTCACCGAACCGGCTCTAACGTCGTGAAAGTCCCACGGTCTTTCGCACAGGAGTCACGATGATCAGCAGGAGAAGGTTCGGGCAGGCGTTCGCGGCGGGGCTGGCGGCGACGTCCTTGGCGGCCTGCTCGTCGAACGCCGCCGCCCCCGCCGCGGCGCCGCCGACGACCCCTGACCTGCGGGCCGGATCGGGTCAGCACACTTCGCTCGGCGAAGTCAAGCACGCCGACGCCGGGGTGCTGACCATGGCGTACCACGAGTCCGGGCCGGCGACCGGGCAGCCGGTGGTCCTGCTGCACGGCTGGCCGTACGACCCGTACAGCTACGTCGACGTCGCGCCGATCCTGGCCGCGGCCGGCTTCCGGGTGATCATCCCGTTCCTGCGCGGCTACGGCCCGACGACGTTCAAGTCGGTGCAGACGGTCCGCAACGGGCAGCAGGCGGCGGTCGCGCTCGACGTCGTCGCGCTGCTGGACACGCTCAAGATCGACAAGGCGGTCCTGGGCGGCTACGACTGGGGCTCGCGGACGGTCGACATCATCGCCGCGCTGTTCCCGGAGCGGTGCAAGGCCGTCGTCGCGGTGAGCGGGTACATCGTCACGAACCTGGCGGCGAACCAGAAACCCCTGGCACCGCAGGCGGAGCTGGGCTGGTGGTACCAGTACTACTTCGCGACCGAGCGCGGCCGCGCGGGCTACGCGGCGAACCGCCACGACTTCAACAAGCTGATCTGGAAGACGGCGTCCCCGGCGTGGCACTTCGACGACGCGACGTACGACCGCAGCGCGGCGGCGTTCGACAACCCGGACCACGTGGACATCGTGATCCACAACTACCGCTGGCGGCTGGGCCTCGCCCCGGGCGAGCAGCAGTACGAGGCGTACGAACAGAAGCTGCAGGCGGGCCCGGCCATCACGGTCCCGGCGATCACGATCGCCAGCGACTTCGACGGCGCGGCCAAGGACGGCAAGGCCTACCGCGGCAAGTACACGGGGAAGTACGAACACCGGATCCTCGACGGGATCGGGCACAACGTGCCGCAGGAGGCGCCGAAGCCGTTCGCCCAGGCGATCCTCGACGCCGCCCGCGGATGAGATCAGCCGCGCACCTCGCCCCCTTCCAGCCGCAACCACCGGTCGATCCCGATCGCGTCGAGGAAGCGTTCGTCGTGGCTCACCACCACGAACGCGCCGCGGAACGCCGTCAGCGCGCTCTCCAGCTGGCCCGTGCTGACCAGGTCGAGGTTGTTCGTCGGCTCGTCCAGCAACAGCAGCTGCGGGGCCGGCTCGGCGAACAGGACGCACGCCAGCGTCGCCCGCAGCCGTTCGCCGCCCGAGAGGAAGCCGACCGGCAGGTGGACCCGTGAGCCGCGGAACAGGAAGCGCGCCAACAGGTTCATCCGCTGCGCGGGTGGCAACGCCGGCGCGAAGGACGCCAGGTTCTCGGCCACCGTGCGGTCGTCGTCCAGGAGATCGAGCCGCTGGGACAGGAACGCGATCCGGCCGTCCGCGCGCGACACCGAACCGCTGTCGGGACTCAGGTCGCCGTTGACCAGCCGCAGCAAAGTGGACTTCCCGGCGCCGTTGGGCCCGGTCAGCGCGATCCGCTCCGGCCCGCGGATCGCCAGGTCGACGCCGTCCGGGAACAGCCCGCGCGCCCGCAGGCCCTCGCCGAGGAACAGCGTGCGGCCCGCCGGAACTTCGGTCTGCGGGAGCTCCAAGCTGATCTTCTGCTCGTCCCGCCGCGCGCGTTCGGCCTGGTCGAGCTTGGCTTTCGCCGCGCCGACGCGGGCCGCGTGCGTGCCGTCCGCCTTGGCCGCCGACTCCTGGGCGTTGCGCTTCATGGTACCGGCGAAGATCTTCGGCAGCCCGGCGTTGCCGAGGTTGCGCGACGCCGTGCTCGCGCGGCGGGCGGCGCGCTCGCGGGCCTGCTGCATCTCCCGCTTCTCGCGCTTGACCTCCTGTTCGGCGTTGCGGATGTTCTTCTCGGCGACCTCTCGCGCGGCTTGAACGGCCTCTTCGTACGACGTGAAGTTGCCGCCGTGGAACCGGATTTCCCCGCGGTCCAGCTCGGCGATCCGGTCCATCCGGTCGAGCAGTGCGCGGTCGTGGCTGACCACGACGAGGCACCCGGACCAGTCGTCGAGCACCGCGTACAGCCGGTGGCGGGCGTCGAGGTCGAGGTTGTTGGTCGGCTCGTCGAGCAGCAGGACGTCAGGCCGCTTGAGCAGCTGCGCGGCCAGCCCCAGCGAGACGATCTGGCCGCCGGACAGCGTGCTCAGCGACCGGTCCAGCGCGACGTCGAGGCCGAGCCGGTCGAGCTGGGCGCGGGTGCGTTCCTCGATGTCCCAGTCGGTGCCGATGGTGGTGAAGTGCGCCTCGGCGGCGTCGCCAGATTCGACGGCCGCGATGGCCGCCAGGACCGGCGCGACGCCGAGGACCTCGGCGACGGACGGCTCCCCGCTCAGCGGCAGGTCCTGCGGCAGGTAGCCGAGGACGCCGTCGGCGGTGACGCTGCCCGCCGACGGCCGCAGGACGCCCGCGACGAGCTTCAGCAGCGTCGTCTTGCCGGAGCCGTTCGGGGCGACGAGCCCGGTGCGGCCGGCCGGGAAGGTGGCGGAGAGGCGGTCGAAGACGGGGGTGTCGTCCGGCCAGGAGAAGGACAGGCCGGACAGCACGATTTCGGACATGGTGAAGACCTCGAAGTGGTGCGAAGCGAATGGGGACGTCGAAAGCGGCCCGCACCGGCACTGCCGGGGGCCTGCACACTCCGGAGCTACCCGGAGATGTCGACGTCACCTGCCACGACTGGTCTCCTCCACAAGGATCTTGCCCCGAACATAGCAGGGTTGTCCGGCGACCGGCCGGGTAACCGCCCCCGATGCGCATCGTGGTCACGGGAGCAACGGGCAACATCGGGACCGGCGTCGTCGCGGCGCTGAAGGCCGATCCGCAGGTCGAGACGGTCGTCGGGCTGGCGCGGCGGCCGGCCGAGGGCGTCGTCGCGGCCGACGTCGAGCGCGACGACCTCGCGCCGCTCTTCCAGGGCGCCGACGCGGTCGTGCACCTGGCCTGGCTGTTCCAGCCCACGCGCCGCCCGGAAACCACCTGGCGCGCGAACGTCCTCGGCTCGCTGCGGGTGTTCGACGCCGCAGCCGCGGCGGGCGTGCCGAAGCTCGTCCACTCCTCTTCCGTCGGTGCCTACTCGCCCCGGGTGGATGACGAACCGGTGACCGAAGACTGGCCGACGCACGGCTGGCCCGGCGCGGCCTACACGCGCGAGAAGTCCTATGTGGAGCGTTACCTCGACGCGTTCGAGCAGCGGCACCCCGAGCTCGACGTCGTGCGCGTCCGGCCCGCGTTCGTCTTCCAGCGCGCGGCCGCGACGGCGCAGCGCCGCCTGTTCGCCGGGCCCTTCGTCCCGGGCAGCCTGGTCCGGCCGGGACTGATCCCGGTGGTCCCGGACGTCCGTGGACTGCGCGCGCAGGTCGTGCACACCGACGACCTGGCCGACGCGGTCCGCCGGGCCGTGACGCGGCCGGTGCGCGGGGCGTTCAACATCGCGACGGGCCCGGTCGTCGACCCGAAGTTCGCCGCGGACCTGCTGGACGCCCGGACGATCCCGGTGCCGGCCGGCGTGGTCCGGGCCGCGGTGGACGCGGCCTGGCGCCTGCACGCCGTCCCGGCGACACCGGGGCTCTTCGACGCGGTCATGCGGCTGCCGCTGATGGACACGAGCCGGGCGGAGGCCGAGCTGGACTGGCGGCCGGAGCACGACGCCGCGTACACGCTGAACGAATTCCTCGAGGGCCTGCGCGAGGGAGCGGGCGCGGACACGGCCCCGCTGGCCCCGGACCGGCACCGGCTGCACGAGATCGCGACCGGCGTCGGCGAGCGCCCCTAGCCGCTGGACGGGGCCTTGCTGAGGTCGACGACGCAGAAGCGGTTGCCGTCCGGATCGGCGAGGACGACGAAGTCCGGCTCCGCGGGGTAGCGGTCCCAGCCGACCTCGGTGGCGCCCAGCTCCAGCAGCCGGGCGACCTCGGCCGTCTGCTCCGCCGTCGTGTCGACCAGCAGGTCCAGGTGCACGCGCGGGTACGGCTCGACCGGTGACTCGCTGTGCATCAGCCCGAGCGCGTGCCCGGAGCCGTCGGCGTGCTCCAGCGTGCGCCAGCGGTCGCTGGCCCACTCCTCGGCCACGACCAGGCGCAGCGCCGCCGACCAGAACGCGGCGGCGCGGTCGACGTCGGAGACGCCGAGCACCGGGAACCCGAGCCTGAGCACGGTCCGAGCGTAGTGCCGAGGCGGGCCCGGCGCCGCACGATCGGGTGGTTGACGCCGGGACCTGCGGGGTAACCGCCCTGTTCGCCGCCGACGAGGAGGGCCCATGACGACCACCGAAGTGGCATTCGAGCTGCGGGTCGACGGGACCGCGCGCCGCGTCGCGGTCGATCCGCGGCGGACCCTGCTCGACCTGTTGCGCGACCAGCTCGGCGTGTACAGCCCGAAGAAGGGCTGCGACCACGGCCAGTGCGGTGCCTGTACGGTGCTGCTCGACGGCCGCCGCGTGCTCGCCTGCCTCGTCCTCGCGGTGACCTGTGAAGGCGCCGAGGTGACGACGGCGGCGGGCTTGGCGCCGGACGGCGAGCTGCATCCGGTGCAGCAGGCCTTCCTCGAGCACGACGGCTTCCAGTGCGGTTACTGCACCCCCGGCCAGATCTGCTCCGCGGCCGGGCTGCTGACGGAGTTCTCCGAGGGCGCGCCGAGCCACGTCACCGAGCCGGTGAGCGAAACTCCACAGTGGACGGACGACGAGATCGCCGAGCGGATGAGCGGGAACCTCTGCCGCTGCGGGGCCTACGCCGGGATCGTGGCCGCCGTCCGGCAGGCGGGAGGGAACCGGTGAAAGCGTTCACCTACGGCAAGCCGGCCACGGCGGCCGAGGCGGTCGAAGCCGTCGCGGGCGATCCGGCCGCGGCGTTCCTGGCCGGCGGCACCAACCTCGTCGACCACCTGAAACTCGGTATCACGGCACCCGGCCGGATCGTCGACGTCACGGCGTTGACGTCGGCGGAGATCCGCGAGGACGCCGACGGCGGCCTGGAGATCGGGGCGGGCGTGCGCAACAGCGACCTCGCGGCCGACCGGCGCGTGCGCGAGCGCTACCCGGTGCTGGCCCAGGCCCTGCTGTCCGGCGCTTCGGCGCAGCTGCGGAACATGGCCAGCACCGGCGGCAACCCCTTGCAGCGCACCAGGTGCGTGTACTTCCAGGACGTCACGACGCCGTGCAACAAGCGAAACCCGGGCGAAGGCTGTTCGGCGCTCGGCGGGGCCACCCGTCACCACGCGATCCTCGGCGTGTCCGAGCACTGCGTCGCCACCCACCCGTCCGACCTGGCGGTGGCACTGTCCGCCTTGGACGCCCGCGTGCACGTGCTCGGGCCGGAGGGTGACCGCGAAGTCCCGTTCACCGACCTCCACCGCCTGCCCGGCGACCGGCCGGACCGCGACACCGTCCTCGAGCACGGCGACCTGATCACCGCGATCACCGTCCCCGCGCTGCCGTGGGCCCGCCGGTCGGCCTACCGCAAGGTCCGCGACCGCGCGTCCTACGCGTTCGCCTTGGTTTCCGTGGCCGCCGCTGTATCCATTGTGGACGACAAGGTCGACGACGTCCGGGTCGCGCTCGGCGGCGTCGCGCACAAGCCGTGGCGCGCTCACCGTGCCGAAGAGGTGCTGCGCGGCGAGCGTCCGGACGAAGCGCTGTTCCGCGCGGCCGCCGAAGCCGAACTCGCCGACGCCCGTCCCCTCGACGGGATCGACGGGGGAAACGCTTTCAAGCTCCCGCTCGTCACCCGCACCCTGACCGCCGTCCTGCGCGACCTGACCGCCGAGGAGCCGGGCCGATGACCGAACTGCTGGAACCGCAAGCCATCGGCCGCGCCCTCACCCGCCGCGACGGGCCGGCGAAGGTCACCGGCACCGCGCCCTACGCCTACGAGGCACCCGTCGAGCAGGCCGCCCACTGCCACCCCGTGCAGGCGACGATCGCCCGGGGCCGCTGCACCCGGGTCGGCACCGTCGCGGCCGAGTCGCTCGACGGCGTGCTGCGGGTGCTGACGCCGTTCACCGCCGAACGGCTGGCGGACACCGAGGACGCCGAGCTGGCCGTCCTGCAGGATCAAGAGGTCCCGTTCCGCGGCCGCGTGCTCGCCCTGGTGATCGCCGAAAGCCCGGAGATCGCGCGGCAGGCGGCGGACCTCGTCGAGATCGAGTACGACCACGACGAAGCCGACGTCGAGCTCCGGGCCGACCGCGACGACCTCTACCAGCCGGAGAAGGTCAACCCGTCGTTCCCGACGGACACCGACGAGGGCGACGTCGACGCCGCCCTGCGCGACGCCGAGGTCACCGTCGACCAGACCTACACGACCGCGATGTACCACAACAACCCGCTCGAACCGCACTCCACGACCGCGCTCTGGGAGGACGACGCGCTCACGCTGTGGGACTCCACGCAGGGCGTCCACCCGGTGCGCGGCACGGTCGCGAAGGTGTTCGGCCTGCCCGAAGAGCGGGTGCGGGTGATCTGCCCGTACGTCGGCGGCGGCTTCGGGTCGAAGGGCACCGCGCACGCCCACGTCGTCCTCGCGGCGCTGGCCGCACGAGCCGTGCCGGGCCGCCCGGTCAAGCTCGCGCTGACCCGGCCGCAGATGTTCAGCCTGGCCGGCTACCGCACGCCGACGATCCAGCGGATGCGCCTGGGCGCGGGCCGCGACGGGCGGCTGACGGCGATCCGGCTGGACGTCGTCGAGCAGACGTCGCGGATCAAGGAGTTCGCGGAGCAGACCGCCGTGCCCGCGCGGATGATGTACGCCGCGCCGAACCGGCGCACGAGCCACCGGCTCGCCGCGCTCGACGTGCCGGTGCCGTCGTGGATGCGCGCGCCGGGGGAGTGCCCCGGCATGTTCGGACCCGAAGTGGCGATGGACGAACTGGCGTACGAGCTGGGCGTCGACCCGGTCGAGCTGCGCGTCCGCAACGAACCCGAGCGCGACCCGGAGACCGGCAACCCGTTCTCCAGCCGCCACCTCGTCGAATGCCTGCGCACCGGCGCGGCCGGATTCGGCTGGGCGGACCGGGATCCGCGGCCGGGCGTCCGCCGGGACGGCCGGTGGCTGGTCGGCACCGGCGTCGCCGCGTCGGTCTACCCGGCGAAGCGGATGCCGGGCTCGACCGCGGTCGTCCGGTTCGAAAACGGCCGCTACACCGCGGAAATCGGCGCCGCCGACCTCGGCACCGGCGCGTGGACGGTCCTCCCGCAGATCGCGGCCGACGCCCTCGGCGTACCGGTCGAGGACGTCGACGTTCGCATCGGCGACACCGAGCAGCCGAAGGCGACGGTGGCCGGCGGGTCCACCGGGACGACGTCGTGGGGCGCGACCCTGGTCGCGGCCGCCGAGGCGTTCCGCGCCAAGTACGGCGACGACCCCGGCGACGGGGACGAGGTTTCGGCGGACACGCCGGAGAACCCGGACGAGGACCGGTACGCGATGTACGCCTTCGGCGCGCAGTTCGCCGAGGCCCGCGTCGACGCCGACACCGGCGAGGTGCGCGTCTCGCGGCTGCACGGCACGTTCGCGGCCGGCCGGATCGTCAACCCGCGCACCGCGCGCTCGCAGTTCCTCGGCGGCATGACCATGGGCCTGTCCATGGCGCTGCACGAGCACAGCCTGCTCGACCCGCGGTTCGGGCACGTCGTCAACCACGACCTGGCCGAGTACCACATCGCGGCCAACGCGGACGTCCGCGACCTGAAGGCGGACTGGCTCGACGAGGTCGACCCGCACGTGAACCCCATGGGCAGCAAGGGAGTCGGCGAGATCGGCATCGTGGGGACGGCGGCGGCGGTGGCCAACGCCGTCTTCCACGCCACCGGCGTCCGCGTGCGCGACCTGCCGATCACCCTGGACAAGCTGCTGCCGGCGCTGCCCTGATCAGTGCCCCTGGATCTCCGGCTCGGGGTACTGGCCGCGACGGCGGTCGATCGCCGTCGTCGCGATGCCGAGGGCGATCATCGCGACGCCGAGGCCGAGGTGCAGCCAGTCGTCGGCGTTGTCGACCGGGATGAAGTTGGCCGGGCTGTCGTGGTTCATCGCCAGCCCGAACACGAAGAGCAGCACGTACACCCCGCCGCCGATCATCAGGAACGCCCGCGACCCGCCGTTGCTCCGCGCGGCCAGCACGCCGAGCACGCCGAAGAGCAGGTGGACCAGGTTGTGCAGCACGGAAACGGTGAACACGCCGAACAGCCGCGCCCCCGACTCGTGCCCGGCGAAGTGCAGATCGCCGTAGCCGGCGGTGATCCCCGGCACGAACCCGAGCACCCCCACCACCAGGAACGCGATCCCGACCGCCAGCGCGGCGGACCGCGCGGTACTGCGTCGCACGTGGACTTCCGTTGTCATGACACCTCCGCGTGAATGGGTAGCTGCGTGGCTACCCGGCGGGGGCGCGGACAAACCGGTCACGCCTCGACGGCGGCGCGCACCTCCTCCAGCACCCGGCGCAGCGGCTGCCCGGTGGCGTCCGCGGCGGCCTTGACCTCGTCGTACTCCGGCTGCGCGGTGACGACGGACCCGTTGAGGAACCCGCGTTTCACGCTCACCTCGTGCCCGCGGTAGTCGACGGTCACGCGGTCGCGGGGCAGGGACCGCCGCTCGACCGGGGACAGCCGCACGCCCAGTGTCGACGTGTGCGCGAACACCGCCGCGCAGACGCCGTCGACGCGGTCGTCGGCCGCCAGCGCCGTCAGGACCATGCCCGGCCGCCCCTTCGGCGCGGTCACCGGCGCGCACCACGCGTCGGCGGCGCCCGCGCCGCGCAGCGCGGCCAGGACTTCGGGCCAGAGCCGGGGATCGAGGTCGTCGACGGTCGTCTCGACGACGGTCATCTTCGCGCGCACCCAGGCGTGTTCTTCCGAAGCCGCACCGACGACCACCCGGACGATGTTCGCGTGCCCGGGCGGATCGGCCGTGCCCGCGCCGACGCCGACCTTGACCGGCACGCACGCCGGCATCGGGCCGTAGGCGTCGGCCAGCGTGACGAGCAGCGCGGCGCCCGTCGGCGTGCACAGCTCCCGCGCCGCCGGGTGCGCGGCGATCGGCGCGCCCGCTCCGGTGAGCAGCGCGAGCACCGCGGGCGGTGGCACGGTGAGCCGGCCGTGCGCCGCGGTCACCGTGCCGCCGCCGACGGCGATCGGCGAGACCGTCACGGTCGCGTCCAGCAGGCCCAGCTGGTCGAGCCCGAGGGCGCACCCGACGATGTCGGCGATCGCGTCCAGCGCGCCGACTTCGTGGAAGTGCACGTGGTCCCGGCCGATGCCGTGCACGGCGGCTTCGGCGTCCGCCAGCCGGTCGAACACCTTGGTGGCAAAGGCTTTCACGGCGTCGGGCAGGGCAGCGGACGCGATCAGGCCGAGGATTTCCGGCAGGTGCCGGGCGTGCCGCGTCTCGGGCGCTTCGACGACGACGTGCCGCGCCCGCAGGCCGTGCCGCCGCACCACCTGCTCGGTCAGCCGGATGTCGTCGACGCGCAGCGCGGCCAGGCCTTCGGTGATCACGTCGAAGTCCGCGCCCGCGTCGACCAGCGCGGCCAGCAGCATGTCGCCGGCGCAGCCGTTGCCGGCGTCGATCCACGCGACGGTCACGGCGCCACCGACTGCCGGGCCACCCGGGCCGCGGCGACGCCCGCGCCGAAGCCGTTGTCGATGTTGACCGTCACGACGCCGGGGGCGCAGCTGTTGAGCATGGTCAGGAACGCGGTCAGGCCGTCGAGGTGCCAGCCGTAGCCGACGCTCGTGGGCACGGCGATCAGCGGCTTGCCGCACAGTCCACCGAGGACGGTCGGCAGCGCGGCCTCCATGCCGGCGATCGCCACGACGGCGTCGGCCGCGGCGATCCGGTCGCGTTCGGCCAGCAGCCGGTGCAGCCCGGCCACGCCGACGTCGACGACGAGGTCCGGCTCCGCGCCGAAGACCGCCACCGTCGTGGCGCACTCCCGCGCGACGGGCAGGTCCGACGTCCCCGCGCACACGACGGCCACCTTGCCGCGCGGCGGCGGGACGGTCCCGAGCGTCACGGTGCGGCCGGCGTCGTCGATGTCCGCGCCGGGCAAGCGATCCCGGCACCGGCTCCGGGCTTCGTCGCCGACCCGCGTGGCGAGCACCGCGCGGTCCGGATGGGCTTCGTGCAGCCGCGCGAGCGCCGCCGCGATCTGCTCCGGGGTCTTCCCCGCCCCGAACACCACTTCCGGGTCCCCGGTCCGGGCGGCCCGGTCGAGGTCCAATCGCGCAAAGCCCAGATCGGCGGTCGCCGCCGTAACCCCAGTCGATACCACCTTCGACACGTTAGCCTTCTTCCGCGTCGTATGTAAACTGCTCCCGGGGGATGTCGCACGAATACGGCAATGGGTTGACTGGGTGGACCCGCCGCGATCGACTTATCGCACGCAAGACGCCTCGAGCGGAGGACATAGTGCCGTTCTTTTGCCGAAATGGGATCACCGTGCCCGTGCTACCAGCGGGGACGCCGTAATGGACGCCGGAATCGAAGACCGGCTGCTGGAGCAGGTCCGGGCGCTCGGCGCCGTCGCCGTCGCCTTCTCCGGCGGCGTCGACTCGGCGCTCGTGCTGGCCGCGGCCGTGCGGGCGCTGCCCGGCGGCCGCGTGCTGGCGGCGATCGCCGACTCGCCGAGCCTCGCGCGGGCCGAACTCGCCGCGGCGCGGGGGATCGCGGCCGGCCTCGGCGTCGAGCTCGCCGAGGTCCCGACCGGTGAACTCGACGTTCCCGGATACCGGGACAACGCCGGCGACCGCTGCTACTTCTGCAAACGCACGGTGCTGGACGCGATCGGCGCGCTCGCGCTGCGGCGCGGGTTCGCGCACGTGGCGACCGGGACGCACGCCGACGACCACCGCGCCCTGCACCGGCCCGGCCTGCGCGCGGCCCGCGAGCTGAGCGTCGTCGAGCCGCTGGCCGCGGCCGGGCTGGGGAAAGCCGAGGTCAGGGCGCTGGCGGCCGCCTGGTCGCTGCCCGTGGCGGACAAGCCGTCGACACCTTGCCTGGCCTCACGTATCTCCGTGGGCGTGCCCGTCTCTTTAGGAAGGTTGGGACTGGTGGAACGCGCCGAGATCGCGGTGGGCGCGCGGCTGGCCGAGGCGGGGATCCGCCCGCACGACCTGCGCGTCCGCTTGCTCGGCCGGGGATTCCGGGTGGAGGTGGATGGCCCTGCGCACGGGGCAGTCGCAGCGCGGCCGGGGCTCGCCGCGGCCGTGGTCGGCGAACTCGCCGGCCTCGGGCTGACCGGCCCGGGCGAGGTCGGGGCCTATCGCCCACCCGCACTCGCGCCACCGCCGTAGGTCATTCGCCTGCGCGGTGATTTGTGCCGTCGCCGAACGGGCTATGAAAAAACCACACACCGGACCCGTCGCTATCGCGTCGGACATATTCGTCGGCCAATTGCGACGATTCGTGTACGGACCGAGTCGATCATTCTCGGTTGCCGTGCCGAAAACACCGTGTCGGTTGTTCCGTCCTGCCGAGCGCGTTTCTCGGCTATATTTCCCGAGTTCGGCGGTCACCGCTGCGAGCGGTAGCCGCCCGCGTACGGTGGGGGAGGATCGCATGTACTTCGAGTTGCTCGGCACCTTGCGGGTCCAGCGTGACGGGGAGCGGGTGGACCTCGGCGGGCTGCGCCAGCAGCGGCTGCTGGTGATGCTGCTGTTGAACGTGAACAAGGTGGTCGGCGCCGACCGGCTGCTGGAGGCCATGTGGGACGGTGAGCCGCCGGTGACCGCGCGAAGACAGCTGCACAACGCCGTCGCCGCGCTGAGACGCAGCTTCGGGGCGGCCAAGCACCTCGTCGTCAAGGACGGTCCCGGCTACCGGATCACCGCGGACCCGCAGAACGTCGACGCGCACCGGTTCACCGCGCTGGTCGCGTCCGCCTCGGCGGCGGCCGCGGCCGGGCGGACCACCTCCGCCGTCGAGCACCTGGAGGCGGCGCTCGCGCTGTGGAACGGGCCCGCGCTGTCCGGGTTGCCGAGCTCGGTGTTCGAGATCGCCGCCGCGCGGCTGGAAGAGAACCGGTTGACCGCGACCGAACGGCTCATCGGGCTGCGCCTGGACGGCGGCGAGGCGTCGGCGCTCGTCCCGCAGCTCGGCGAGCTCGTCTCACGGCACCCGCTGCGCGAGGAGACCCGCAAGCTGCTGATGCTGGCCCTGCACCGGTGCGGCCGCACGGCCGACGCGCTCAACGCGTACGAGCAGGGCCGGCGGATGCTGCGCGACGAACTGGGCGTCGACCCCGGCGCGAGCATCCGTGAGCTGTACGAACGGATCCTGCGCGACGACCCGCCGAAGCGGCGGCCCGAGCCCGCGCCGGGCCGGTCGTTCCTGCCGTACGACACCGCGCACTTCACCGGCCGCGCCGAGGAACTGCGCTTCCTGGCCGGCAGCCGGCCGGCCGGGACCGCGTTGAGCATCCTGGCCGTCGACGGGATGGCCGGCGCCGGCAAGACGACGCTGGCCGTCCGGCTCGCCCACCAGCTCGCGCACCGGTACCCCGAGGGGCACCTCTACATCGACCTGCACGGGCACACGGACGGCCAGCCGCCGCTCGAACCGGACGCGGCGCTGGAGCGGCTGCTGCTGGACTTCGGGCTCCCGGCGGCCCGGATCCCCCGCGACGCCCGGCAGCGCGCGGCCCGCTGGCGCGCGGAGGTCGCCGAGCGGCGCGTCCTGGTGGTGCTGGACAACGCCCTCGACGCCCGGCAGGTCCGCCCGCTGCTGCCCGGCACCGGCAAGGCGCAGGTGATCATCACCAGCCGCCGTCGGCTGACCGGCCTCGACGGGGTGACGTCCCGTTCCTTGGACGTCTTCCCGGCGTCGGACGCGGCCGCGCTGTTCACCCGGATCGCCGGACCGGAGCGGACCGCGGGCCGGCCGGACGCGGTCGCGGAGATCGTGGCACTGTGCGGGAACCTGCCGCTGGCGATCACGATCGCCGCGTGCCGCTTCCACAACCGGCCCGCGTGGACCCTGGACGACCTGGCCTTCCGCCTGCGCGACCGCGGGCGGCGGCTGGCCGAGCTCAGCTTGGAGGACCGCAGCGTCGCGGCGCGGTTCGAGGTGTCGTACGAGCGGCTGACGGCCGAGCAGCGCCGGCTGTTCCGGGCACTGGGCGCGTTCGCGGGCGAGGAGTTCGACGCGGCCGACGCGGCGCTGCTGCTGAGCCGGCCGGTGCCGGACGCGGAACGGGTGCTGGAGGAGCTGTTCGACGCCCACGTGCTGCGGCAGCGCACCGCGGGCCGGTACCACTTCCACGCCCTGGTCCGGGAGCACGCGCGGGCGAAGGGCGAGGAGCCCGAGGCGCTGCTGACGACGTTCGGCCGCACGACGCTGCCCTCGGTCGGCGAGCTGGAGTGCAGCCTCGGCTGACCCCGCCGCGGTGTAGTGAATGACTCATTCCTGTCGCCAGGCGACAGGAATGAGTCATTCACGTCGTCCGGGCTGTCCTTCCGTGACAACTCCGGTACCCAGCGCAAACCCTTGCCCCGCAATGCCTCCGTCCCGATGCACCACCGATGCACCGGCGAGGCTACGCCGATGGTCCCGCCCGGCATCCTCGGGTCCAGGAGACAAAACCGTGGTCCCGCAGCAGAAAGTGATGCCATGGAGTTCACGCACAAGACCGTCCTGAGCCCCGAGCTGCGCGCCCGGGTGCTCGCCGATCCGAGCATCGGCGGGGGAAACCTGCTGCCCGCGATGCTCGAGCTCAACCCGTTCCCGGACGAGCCCTTCATCCACTCGCTCACGCCGATCCCGTACACCGACGGCGGAACGCGGCACTGGTTCAGCCTCCGCGACCTCGACCACCTCGTGCAGAGCTGGTCGGTCTGGTACCTCGAGCGCGGGGTGCGGCCGCACGACCGGGTCGCCGTCTTCCCGCCGGACTCCATCCAGTACTTCCTGCACCTGTCGGCGCTCGCGCAGATCGGCGCGATCTCCATGCTGATCAACAGCAACGCGAAGCGGGACAGCGCGGTCGCCCTGATCGAGCGCAGCGGGGCCACCGGCCTCTACACCGACGCCGAACGGCTCGCCCGGATCGCCCCGGACCTCGACCGGCTGAACCTGAAGTGGGTCCACACCGACCAGGACGGGCCGCCCTCGGCCGTCCTGCCCGACGCGGACCGGTTCCGGCACCACCCGGACGACCCCGTCGGCCTCATGCACTCCTCCGGGACCACCGGCCTGCCGAAGCCGGTCATCCACACCCACAAGACCATTTTGGACGGTCCGAAGTGGCGGGCGGTGAACTACCAGGAAGAGTCCGACGCGCTCATCCTCAACGCGCTTCCGCAGTCACACCAGGGTTGTGTGTCGTTCAACGCCTACGCCGTGCTGGGCGGGCAGCCGATGGTCGTCCACCGGGACGTCTCCGGCAGCGAGCTGGCCGAAGCCGTCGAGGCGCACAAGCCGACGATGGTGATGGCCTTCGGCCACGCCTACCCGGAGCTCGCGGCGATCGAGACGCCGAAGGGCGCGCTCGACTCGGTGAACATCTGGGTGTCCATGGCGGACGCCATTCACGAGCGGCACCTGAAGAACATCCTCGGCCGCCGGTCGCCGGAGCTGCCGCCGGCCGCGTTCCTGGACCGGCTCGGCACCACCGAGCTGGGCTGGGGTGTGCTGATGCAGCCGCGCACCCTCGCGACCGAACGCAACGACCGCTGCGTCGGCAAGTCGGTCGGATTCGCCGAAGTCGCCATCGTGCGGGAGAACGGCACGCTCGCCGAGCCCTACGAGTACGGCTTCCTCGGCGCGAAGCCGCCGTCGATGACCGTGGGGTACTGGGGCAACCAGGACACCTACTACCGCAGCAAGCTCGCCGGCTACTGGCTGACCGGGGACGTCGCCTACCGCGACGAAGAGGGCAACTTCTACCAGGTCGACCGCGCGGTCGACGTCGTGCACACCGCCGAGGGCCCCGGCTACTCGGTGCTGATGGAGGAGCTGATCCTCAACGAGGTCGCCGGCGTCGAGGACTGCACCGTCGTGGCCGGCGGTTACGGCGGGGAAAAGGTGGCCGTGGCCGTCGTGACCGGCCGGGACGTCGACGCCGAGAAGGTGCTGTTCGCGGCCAACGAAGCCCTGCGCGCCAACGGGAAACCCGAGCTGTCGGTCGTCGAGGTCGCCACCGGTGCCGACGACTTCCCGCTCGGCGTGACCGGGAAGTCGCTCAAGCGGTTCCTCCGCGACAAGTACAAGGACCTCGCCGTCCACGTCCGGGACCGCCGGGGCAAAAACCTCGCGACGAGCGACGCGCTCGCGTGACCACCGGAGAAGAGACGATCGCCGTGACCCACCAAGACCAACTGCTCGTGTTCGACGAGACCGTGACCCGCGCCCGGGTCGACGGCTGGCTGCGGTACCTGGAGTCCGCCGGCTCGCCGACACAGGTGTACCGCCTCGGCGCGAGCCACGTCCTCCCGGTGTCCGGAGTGGACAACCCCGAGCTGCTCGCCGCGGCGGCGGACCTGCCGTCGCCGACCCGGCGCGTGCCGCGGGGCGGCGAGGCGTGGCTGGGCCGCCGGGAGCTGCGCCCGGCCGGGACCGAGGTCACGCTCGGACCGACCACGATCGGGGACGGCTCGGTCGCGGTGATCGCCGGCCCGTGTGCGGTCGAGACGCCGGAGCAGATGCTGGCGACGGCGGAGCTCGTCGCCGAGCACGGTGCCGTCGCGTTGCGGGGCGGGGTCTTCAAGCCGCGGACGTCACCGCATTCGTTCCAGGGACTCGGGTTCGGCGGTCTCGAACTGCTCGTCGAGGCCCGGAAGCAGACCGGCTTGCCGTTCGTCACCGAAGTCGTCGACGCGGAGCACGTCAAGCGGCTGGCCGAGGTCGTCGACGGCTTCCAGATCGGCGCGCGGAACATGCAGAACTTCGCGCTGCTGAGCGCGGTGGGCCAGAGCGGCCTGCCGGTCGTGCTCAAGCGCGGGTTCGGCTGCACCGTCGAGGAGACCCTCGCCGCCGGGGAGTACCTGCTGCTGGAGGGCAACGACCAGGTGGTGCTGTGCGAGCGCGGCATCCGCACGTTCGAGCCGTCGGCGCGGTTCACCCTCGACCTGACGGCGGTGGCGCTGTGGAAGCAGCGCACCCACCTGCCGGTGATCGTGGACCCGAGCCACTCGGGCGGGCGCCCGGAGCTGGTGGAGCCGCTGTCGCTCGCCGCGGTCGCGGCCGGCGCGGACGCGCTGCTGATCGACGTGCACGTCCGGCCGGAGGAGGCGCTGTGCGACGCCAAGCAGGCGTTGCGGCCGGAGCAGTTCGCCGGGCTGATGACCCGGCTCGCCGGCGCTGCCGCCGGCCTGGGCCGCACCTTGCGGAAACGCTGACCAAGACCTCGTGAGTGAGAAACAGTGTTCCAACCCTGTTTCTCACTCACGACCTGTACGGGAGTGGGAGATCGTGTTCGGGGAGACGTCGGAGATCGCCGTGGTCGGGCTCGGCCCGCGCGGGCTGTCGGTCGCGGAACGGCTGAGCGCCAACGCACGCGCGCTCGTGCCGCGGGGCCACCGGCTCGTGGTGCACCTCGTCGACCCGCGGCTGGCCGACGGCGGCCAGGTGTGGCGCAGCACGCAGGACCGCCTGCTGCTGATGAACACCGTCGCGTCGCAGGTGACGATGTTCGTCGACGACACCGTCGACTGCGCGGGCCCGGTCGTGCGCGGCCCGAGCCTGTACGAGTGGGCGCGCTCGATCGCCCTGCTCGGCAGCCCGGCCGTGCCGGACGCCGTCCGGGCCGAAGCCGAGGAGCTGGGCCCGGACGACTACCCGTCGCGCGCGTTCTACGGCAGCTACCTGCGGTGGACGCGGCGGCGGATCACCCGGACCGCGCCGCCGTCGCTCGAGTTCGTGGCGCACCAGGCACGGGCCGTCGACGTCCGGGACCGCGTCGGCCGGCAGGACGTCCTGCTGGACGACGGCACGACGATCGGCGGGCTGGCCGCCGTGGTGCTCGCGCTCGGCCACCAGCCGCACGAGCTCAGCCCGGCCGAAGCGGACCTGAGCCGGTACGCGGGGCGGCACGACCTGCGGTACGTGCCGCCGGGCAACCCGGCCGACGCGTCGCTCGACGACGTGCCCGCGGGGGAGCCGGTGCTGCTGCGCGGGATGGGCCTGAACTTCTTCGACCACCTGGCCCTGTTCACGCTCGGGCGCGGCGGCGAGTTCACCCGCGAGCCGGGCGGGGCGCTGACCTACGTGCCGTCCGGCCGGGAGCCGCGGCTGGTCGCCGGGTCGCGGCGCGGGGTCCCGTACCAGGCCCGCGCCCGCAACGAAAAGGGCGCGTCCGGCCGGCACGAACCGCGGTTCCTCACCACGTCGGTCATCGAGCGGCTGCGGGACGGCGCCGACTTCCGCCGGGACGTCTGGCCGCTGATCGACCAGGAGGTCCGCACGGTCTTCTACGCGGCCCTCGTGCGGGAACGCGGGTGCGCGTGCGACGTCGAGGAGTTCACCGAAGCGTTCGCGGCGGCCGGGCCCGCGGAGGTGCCCGCGGATCCCCTGGCGATGCGCGAAACCGAGGCCCAGCGGATCGTGCTGACCAAGTTCCGGCTCGACCGGACCTGGGACTGGCGCGGCGTCGCGGCGCCCTACTCGGCCACCGACCTCGCCTCGACGTCGGCGTTCCGCACGTGGTTGCGGTCCTATGTGGACACAGAGCTGGTCGAAGCGCAGAAGGGCAACGTGACCGGCCCGCTCAAGGCGGCCACGGACGTCCTGCGCGACCTGCGCAACGAGATCCGGCTGGTCGTCGACCACGGCGGCATCTCCGGCGCGTCCTACCGCGACGACCTGCGGCGCTGGTACATGCCGCTCAACGCGTACCTGTCGATCGGGCCGCCCGCCGAGCGCGTCGAGCAGTTCGGCGCGCTGCTGGACGCGGGCGTGCTCGAAGTGCTCGGCCCGGACCTGCGGATCGAGGCGGCCGGCGGCCGGTTCGCCGCACGGTCGGCGGCGTGCCCCGACGTCACGATCCGCGCGAAGACCTTGATCGAGGCACGCCTGCCGGACACCGACCTGCGGCGCACGACGGACCCGCTGCTGCGCGCCTTGCTGGCGCGCGGGGAATGCCGCCCGTACCGCATCGGGGAGTTCGAGACGGGCGGCCTCGCGGTGACGCGCCGGCCGTACCACGTGCTGGACGCGGGGAACCGGCCGCACCCGAGCCGGTTCGCCTTCGGCGTGCCGACGGAAGCGGTGCACTGGGTGACGGCGGCGGGCATCCGGCCCGGCGTCAATTCGGTGATCCTCGGCGACGCGGACGCCATCGCGCGCTCGTGCCTGCGGATCGCCGTCGAACGGGACGACCTGGGGAGGACCGCATGAGCGAGCTGCTCGCTCCCGCGTGGGCCGGGACCGGCGCCGGCGCGCTCGTCGACGACCACGCTCTGCTGGCCGCGATGCTCGCCACCGAGGCCGCCTTGGCCGAGGCGCAAGCCGAGCTGGGCACGATCCCCGAAACGGCCGCGAAAGCCATCCGGGCCGTCGGGGTCGAAGACCTCGACGCGCAGGCCATCGCGGCGGGCGTGCGCGAGACGGCGAACCCGGTGGTCGCCTTCGTCACCGGGCTCACCGCGGCCGTCGACCCGGCCGCCGCGGAGTACGTCCACCGCGGCAGCACCAGCCAGGACATCCTCGACACCGCGCTGATGCTGCTGTGCGCGAGCACCCTCGACCGCGTCGAGCGCGATTTGCGAACCACCGCCGCGAGCCTGGCCGAGCACGTCCGGACCCACCGGGACACGCCGATGGCCGGGCGCACCCTGACCCAGCACGCCGTGCCCGTCACCTTCGGGCTCAAGGCGGCGACCTGGCTGCACCTCGTCCTCGACGCCGTCGAGCGGGTGCGCCGGGCGCGTGCCGACCTGCCGGTCTCGCTCGGCGGCGCGGCCGGGACCCTCGCCGCGTACGAGGAGTACGGGCCCGGCTCGCTGGAACTGCCCGACCGGGTGGCGGAAAAGCTCGGCCTGGCCCCGCAAGTCCTGCCCTGGCACGGGATCCGCACGCCGATCGCCGACGTCGCTTCGGCGCTGCTGGTCACCACCGGCGCGCTCGGCAAGATCGCCGCGGACGTCCTCGTGCTGACCCGCACCGAGATCGGCGAAGTCACCGAGGAGCGCGCGCCCGGGCGTGGGGCGTCCTCGGCGATGCCGCAGAAGCACAACCCGGTGTTCGCGACGCTCGTGGCGACCGCGGCCCGGCAGCTGCCGCCGCTCGCCGTCGTGCTGTTCGGGTCGATGACCGCCGAGGACGAACGCTCGTCCGGCGGCTGGCACGCCGAGTGGCAGCCGCTGCGGGACGCCCTGCGCACCACCGCCGGAGCGGCCGCCAACGCCGTCCGGCTGGCCGAGACGCTGCGGGTGCATCCCGACGCGATGGCGGCGAACCTGCGGCTGACGCGGGGCGCGATCGTCTCCGAACGCCTCAACGCCGTCCTGGCCCCGAAGCTGGGCAAGGCCGCGGCCAAGCGCCTGCTGACCGAGGCCACCGCCGAAGCCGAGCGCACCGGCGCGGACCTGGCCGGCCTGCTCGACGTTTCCCCCGGCCTGCTGGACCCGGCGGGCTACACCGGACTTTCCGGCCCGCTGGCCGACCGGGCCCTGGCCCGCTTCGAACGCGAGGAGCGACGATGACGACCCTGGACTTCGCCCACGAGCGGACCGACCCGATGCCCGCCGACCAGCGCGAAGAGCTGCTGCGGATGCCGGGCTTCGGGTCGCTGTACTCCGACCACATGATCACCGCCCGGTGGACCGCCGGCCGCGGCTGGCACGACGCCCGCAGCCGGCCCCTCGCCGGGTTCTCGCTGCACCCCGCCACCATGGCGTTCCACTACGGACAGACGATCTTCGAGGGGCTGAAGGCGTTCTGGCGGCCGGACGGCAAGCACGTCCTCTTCCGCCCGCGCGACCACGCCGCCCGGTTCGCGCGGTCGGCCCGCCGGATGGCCATGCCCGAACTGCCGGAGGCGGACTTCCTCGCGGCCGTGACGGCGCTTCTGCGCGTGGACGGCGACTGGGTGCCGAAGGCCCGTGGGCACAGTTTCTACCTGCGCCCGTTCATGATCGCCAGCGAGACGCACCTGTCGAACCGGCCCGCCGAGGAGTACCTGTTCGCGGTGATCGGCAGCCCGGCCCGGCCCGCGGCCGCGGAACCGGCCCCGATCCGGCTGTGGGCGTCCCCCGAGTACGTCCGCGCGGCCGACGGCGGCACCGGCACGATCAAGTGCGGCGGCAACTACGGCGGGTCCTACGTCGCGCAGCGCGAGGCCGCGGCGCACGGCTGCCACCAGGTCGTCTGGCTGGACGCGCGCGAGCGCCGGTACGTCGAAGAAGTGGGCGGCTCCAACCTGTTCTTCGTCGAGGGCGACCGGCTCGTGACGCCACCGCTGAGCGAAACGCTGCTGGCCGGCGTCACGCGCGACTCGATCCTGCGGCTGGCCCCGCGGCTCGGCCTGGCGGTCGCCGAAGAACCGGTCACCCTCGACGACTGGGAACGCGGCTGCCGGGAGGGTCGCATCACTGAGACGTTCGCGTGCGGGACGGCCCGCGCGCTGGCCCCGGTCGGGCACGCGGTCACGCCGGACCGCGAGTGGGCCATCGGCGACGGCACGACGGGCCCGGTCACCCGCCGCCTGCTGAACGCCCTGCTGGACATCCAGTACGGCGAGACCCCCGACGAGTTCGGCTGGCTGCACGCGGTCACCGGGAGGACTTCGTGAAGATCGACTTCTACTTCGACCCCGCCTGCCCGTTCGCCTGGATCACCTCGCGGTGGATCCTCGAGGTCGAGCAGCACCGCGAAGTCACCCTGCGGTTCCGGGTGATGAGCCTCGGTGTGCTCAACGAAGACCGCGAGATCGAGCCGTGGTACCGCGACTTCTGCGACCGCTCGTGGGGCCCGGTCCGGGTCTGCGTCGCCGCCGCCCAGGAGCACGGCGAGGACGTCCTGCGCGACCTCTACACCGCGCTCGGTACCCGGATCCACAAGGGACGGAACAAGGACTTCCCCGACGTCGTCGCGCAGGCGTTGGCGGAGGTCGGGCTGCCGGCTTCGCTCGCGGACGCCGCCGAGAGCACCGAGTACGACGAGGCCCTGCGCAAGAGCCACGCCGAGGCACTCGCCCCGGTCGGCGCCGACCTCGGGACACCGGCCATCCACGTCGACGGCACCGGCTTCTTCGGGCCCGTGCTCAACGCCATCCCGCGCGGCCAGGACGCCGTCGACCTGTTCGACGGCGTGGTCGCGCTCTCGCGCAACCCGCACTTCTTCGAGCTGAAGCGCGCCCGGACGCCGGGCCTGAGTTACGAGTGAGGGAACGGACATGAGACGCATCGGGTTCGTCGAGTCGAACCGGTCCGGATCCGGCTTCGACGCCCTGCGGGCGGCGCGCGGGCTGGGCCTGCACGTCACCTTCTTCAGCTGCGGGCTGGATCGCTACCACGCGACGCCGGGCGGCACCGAGGTGCTCGAAACGTGCGTCGACGAGTTCGTGTCCTGCCCGACCCACGAGCTGGAACCGCTGCTGGAGGCGGTCAAGGCCGTCGACGCCGCCAAGCCACTCGACGCGCTGCTCTCGGTGGCCGAGTACGAGGTCATCCAGGCCGCCGAAGCGGCCCGCCAGCTCGGCCTGCCCGGCCCCGACCCGGCCGCCATCCGGATCGCCCGCGACAAGGCCGCGCAACGACGGCGGTGGGCCGAACGCGGGGTGCCCGTGCCGGAGTTCCGCGTCGTCACGACGGCCGGGCAGGCCGTGCGGGCGGCGGGGGAGATCGGGCTGCCGTGCGTGGTGAAGGCGGTGGACGAGACCAGCGGCGCGCACGTCGTCCGCTGCACCACGCTCGACGAGGTCACCGCGACGTTCACCGCGATCCGCTCCGCGACGACCAACCGCCGCGGCCAGGCCCGCTCGCCCGAGGTGCTCGTCGAGGAGTGCCTCGTCGGGTTCGAGGTCAGCGTCGAGGTGCTCGCCGAGGCGGGCGCGGTCCGCGTGCTCGGCGTCACGGACAAGATCCTCGGCGGCCGCAACCGGTTCGTCGAGCTGGGGCACAGCTTCCCGACGGCGTTGCCGGCCGCCGTCCGGCGCGAGCTGGAGTCGGCCGCGGTGGCCGCCACCGAAGCCGTCGGCTTCGACCTCGGCATCGCGCACGTGGAACTCAAGTACACCGGCGACGGCCCGAAGCTGATCGAGATCAACCCGCGGCCGGCCGGCGACCGGATCACCGAGCTGATGGACGCCAGTTTCGGCTGGTGCACGATGGAGCTGCTGATCCGCCAGTACCTGGGGGAGTCCGCCGGCGACGTCGTGACCGAGCCGGCGCGCGGCGCGGCGATCCGGTACCTCACCGCCGACCCCGGGGTCGTGACCGCCGTGACCGGCCTGGACATCGCGGCCGCCGTGCCCGGGGTCCGCGAAGCCGGGGTGTCGGTCGGGCCCGGCGGGCGGGTGGACCCGTTGCGGGTGAACGAAGACCGCGTCGGCCACGTCCTCGCGACGGCCGCCGACGCCTACCTGGCGGGCCGGATCGCCGAGGCCGCCGCCCAGCAGATCGTGGTCGAGACCCGCGCCGATGCGCCGCCGATGGCCCGCTGATGGCGGCGTCGGCGAGGCTGGACGGCGTCCGGACGGGAGGAAGAGAAGAAATGCCGAACCTCGTGATGGTGATGCCCTACAAGGCATACCTCGGCAAGGCGCGGGCGGAGGGCTTCCGGGTCACGGCGATCTGGGACCCGGCCGAGGCCACGCGGCTGTTCGGCGCGGACGCGCCCGCGTACCTCAAGGAGGTCGAAAGCCTCGCCGAGAGCCTGTGGCTGGTCGACTTCACCGACCGGGCCGCCTACGCCGAAGCGATCCGCGCGGCCGTCCGGGACACCGGTGCCGGGCACGTCTGGCACGTCGGCAGCGAGGAGAGCATGCAGCTCGCCTACGAGGTCGCCGACGAGCTGGGCGTGGCAGTCAACTCGCCGCGCTCGGTGTTCCTGCTCAACGACAAGCTCGCCATGCGGACCCTGTTGCGCGACAAGGGCATCTCGACCGTCCGGTTCGCCGTCGCGGACCGCTGGCAGGACGTCGAACGGCTGCTCGGCGACTTCACGATGCCCGTCGTGGTGAAGCCCGCCGCGCTGTCGGCCAGCCGCGGGACGCGGCTGCTCACCGACCCGGCCGAGCTGCCCGCTTGGGGCGACGAACTGGCCGCGCTGGCCTACTCCGGGCCGTTGCTGGTCGAGGAATACCTGCGCGGCCCCGAGTTCAGCGTCGAGACGATGACCGTGCGCGGCGAGCACCACGTCATCGGCGTGACGCGCAAGCTGCTCGGCCCGCTGCCGCACTTCGTCGAGCGCGGCCACCTCTTCGGTGAGCCGGAGACGGCGGAGACGCGGGAGGTCGCCGCGCTGGCGGTCGAGCTGCTCGACGCCGTCGGCTACCAGTGCGGCCCGGCCCACACCGAGGTCATCCTGACCGCCGACGGCCCGCGGATCGTCGAGTCGCAGGCGCGGCTGGGCGGGGACAAGATCCCGGACATCATCGCGCACGCGCGCGGGTTCGACGTCAAGCGCGCGATGTTCGCCGCGCTCGCCGGGCGGACGTCGCTGCCGGAGCCGGGCGGCTCGGTGGGGCACATCGCGTACTTCTCCTTCCCCGCCGGGGTTCTGCGGTCGGTGACGGGGCTCGAGAAGGTGCGCGAACTGGACTATGTGGACACTCTGAGCTTCCCGTTCGTCCCCGGAGACGTCCTGCCGGAGACCGTCAGCTCCAAGACCCGGCACGGTTTCGTGATCCTCACCGGTTCCGAAGACGCGGACCAGGCCCAAGCCCGCGCGGACCACGTCCGCTCGCTGATCGAGGTGGTCCTCCGATGAGGAGCTTCTTCGCCCTGCACCGCAACGTCCGGGTCCGGATCGGCCTCGCGTTCGTGCACAAGCTGATCGACGCGATGATCCTCACCTTCATCGCGATCTACCTCGCGGCGCACGTCGGCGTCGCGGTCGCGGGCGCGCTGATCCTGGTGTTCGCCGCGTTCGCGGTGGTCGGCATGCTGGTCGGCGGGCACCTGTCCGAGCGCTGGGGCCGGCGGCCGGTGCTCGTCATCGGCGACCTGATCGGCACCGGCTTCCTCGCGGTGATGGCCGTCGCCTACTACTCGGAGTGGGGCGCGCTCGCGGTCTACTTCTCCTACGCCGTCGTGAAGTTCGGGACGAACCTCGCGCTGCCCGCCAACGACGCGACGATCATCGACGTCACTCCGCCCGACGAGCGCAAGTTTGTCTACACGGTCAACTACTGGGTGATCAACCTCGCCCTCGGCACCGGCGCGCTGCTCGGCGCTTTCCTGTACAGCGCCCACTTCGGCGCGGTGATCCTCGGCGGTGCCATCGGGATGGCTTTCGCCCTCACGATCACCGTGACGATGGTCGCCGAGACCAGACCGGAGGTTCCCCGGCCGCCCACGAAGCTCACCGGGCTCGCGCAGTTCGCCCAGGGCTACAAGGTCGTGCTCGCCGACTCGACGTTCCGCCGGCTGATCATCGCCGCCACGCTGATCCTGACGCTGGAAGGGCAGTTGAGCACGGCGATCGGCATCCGGCTGTCGACGGACTTCCCCACGCAGCCGGTGTTCCCGTTCGGCGCGGTGACCGGCGTGGAGATGCTCGGCGTGCTCAAGGCGGTCAACACGATCCTGGTCGTCGCGTTCGCGCTGGTGGTCAACACGTTGCTGAAACGGATGCCGGACCGCGCGCGCCTCTACGCGGGCATCACGTTGTACGCGGGCGGGTTCGCGGTGCTCGCCGTCACCGACGACGCCTGGCTGCTGCTCGTCGCCGTCGTCGTGCTGACCGTCGGGGAGCTGATGAACCTGCCGGTGCAGCAGGCACTGCTCGCCGAGCTGGCCCCGGACGACGGCCGGCCGCGGTACCTGGCCGCGTACTACCTGCACATCCGGTTCGGCCAGATCGTCAACTCGATCCTGATCAGCTTGAGCGCGGTGGTGAGCATGGCCGGGATGGCCGGGATCTACCTGGCCTTCGGCGTCGTGATCATCCTGCAGTACCGGGCGATCCTGGCCCGCCGCGAGACCCGCGTCGCGGTCTCCGCCTGAATCCACTGGGAAGGTAACCATGTCGGCACGGTCCGAGCGGATCACCAAGGCCTACCTCGCCGGGTGCGAGGAGGCGGACAGCCCGCTGCGCCACGCGCGGGCGAGCCTCGAGCTGTCGGAGACCAAACGCCTGTCCTGGCCCCGGCTGCTGCCGCGGCCGATCGTGGTCGACGAAGCGGAGTACCGGGCGTTCGGCCGCGACCTCGTCACGGTCTACGAACTCGTCGGCAGCCTGCCGCGTCGCCTGTTCGACGGCGACTTCGACCGGTTCCGCCGGTCGCTCGGCATCGACGACCGGCACGCGGCGCTGATGACCCGGCTGCTCGGCGAGGAACCCCCGCCGCTGTACGGCCGTGCCGACGTCTACTACGACGGCTCGGCGTTCAAGCTGCTGGAGTACAACATCGGCAGCGCGCTCGGCGGCCTCGACATGGTGGGCACGCTGCCCAAGGCGTACCTGCGGATCCCGGCGGTCGCCGAGTTCGCCGCCGAGCACGGGCTCGGGTTCCTCGACATGGGCTCCGACCTCGCCGAGGCGCTGCGCAACGCGGGCAAGACGATCGGGGCCGGCGAGCCGGTGGTCGCGATCGTCGAAGGCCCCGGCGGCATGACGACGTACGGCCACCAGCGGCGCGCGATCGCCGAGCTGCTGGAGGAGAACGACGTCGCCTGCCGCGTCGGGGAGATCGGCGACCTGGAGTTCCGGTCCGGGAAGCCGTACCTCGACGGCGCGGGCGTCGACGTCATCCTGCGCTACTACGGCCTCGAGGAAATGCTGGCGCACCCGGACTGCGACGCCCTCCTGGAACCGGTCTTCCGCGCCCACGAAACCGGCCAGGTCGTGGTCTGGACGCCGACGAACGTGTTCAGCAACAAGGGAACGCTCGCGATGCTGTCGGAGTTCGTGGACACCTTCGAGCCGGCCGAGCGGGCGGCGATCGAGCGCGTGCTGCCATGGTGCCGGATGCTCGGGCGCCCCGGCGCCGGCCCGGACGCCGGGCGCATCGACGAATGCATCGAGCGGCAGGACCAGCTGGTGTTCAAGCCGACCGGCCTCTACGGCGGCCAAGGCGTCGTCATCGGCCCGGAGGTCGACGCGGCGACGTGGCGGGAAACCCTGGAGGCCGGTTCGCGGACCGGGTCGCTCGTCCAGGAGATCGTGCGGCCCAACCTGGAGACGGTGATCGACCCCGGCACCGGCGAGCGGTCCGAGTGGTACGCGCTGTGGGCGGCGTTCATGACCCCGGCCGGCCTCTCCGGCGGCGGCGTGCGCGCGATCCCGCCCGGCGGCACCACCGTCATCACGATGATCAACAACCCCGACGTCCGCAACACCTGCCTCTTCACCTGCTGAGCAAGGAGAAACCCCGGTGCCTCGACTCGTCGACCTCACCCACGGCTTCTACGACGGAATGCCGTCCTACCCCGCCGACTGGTTCCCGAAGTTCGTCAGTGAACGCTCGATGACGCCGGAGACCGACCCGTACGGCACCAAGCGCACCTTCTCGTACCTGCACGTGTTCCCGCACAACGGGACGCACATGGAGTACAAGCTGCACTTCTACCCCGGCACCGAGGGCATCGACGAGGTGCCCCTGCGGACGTTGATCGGCCGCGCGTGCGTCGCCGACCTGTCGCACAAGGGCGAGCTGGACGAGGTGACCGGCGAAGACCTGGAGAAGGCGCTGCGGCCGGTGTGGCAGGCGGGTGACCGGCTGCTCATCCGCACCGACTACCTGCGGCACAACTGGGGCCGGCCCGACTACTGGGACCGCCCGCCGTACCTGACGCCCTCGGCCGCGCAGTGGGCCATCGACAACGGCGCGTGCCTCATCGGCTTCGACTGCCTCACCGAGCGGCCGGGCGACGGCGAGTCGCCGGTGCACCACGCGCTGCTGGCCGCCGGGATCCCGCTGCTGGAGTACGTCACCAACATGCACGAGCTGACCAAGCAGGTGGTGCAGCTGATCGCGCTGCCGACCAAGGTCGCCGGCGCCGAAGCCGCGCCCGCGCGCGTGATCGCCGTGGAGGACAGCGATGACTGAACAGGTCGCCCTCACGGCCGTCGGTGGCGACGCCGATGTGCCGGACGGCCTGGCCCGCATGCTCGACCTGCTCGGCGACCCGCTGTCGGCGCTGCCGCCGGGCGCGGAGGTGCTGATCAAGCCGAACCTCTTCCAGACCGCGCCCGGGTTCCACGTGCGGCCGGCACTGCTGGCCGCGATCGCCCGCGCCGTCGCCGAACACGGGGCGCGGCCGGTGATCGCCGAGCGCACGCACGCGATCTACGAGATCCTCCGCGACCACGAGGCCGCGAAGTACGCCCGCGTCGTCAGCTTCGACGACCTGCCGCTGCGCATCACCGGCATCCCGGGGGCGACGTCGCTGCGGGTGCCGATCGCCGTCCCCGAGCTGATCCTGGACTGCGACTACTTCATCGGCGTCCCGCAGCTGCGCACGCACGCGAGCGTCGTCTACTCGAACGCGATGAAGAACCTGGTCGGGCTGCTGCCCGGGTACACCACGCGGATCGTGCACATGGCGGGCGTCGACGAGTCCACTGTGGACCTCAACCTGATGCGCCCGCAGGACCTGGTCGTGTGCGACGGGACCACCGTGATCGAGGGCAACTACCCGATGGACGGGCAGGCCCGGGAGGTCGGCTTCCTGGCGGCGAGCCGCAACGCCGTCGCGCTGGACGTCGCCGTCGGGACCCTGGCCGGCTTCGACCCGGACAGCGTCGCGTACCTGCGGGACGCGCACGCGCGGGGGATGGGCCCCCTTTCCCCCGACGACATCGAGCTGCTCGGGACCCCGCTCGACGAGCTGGCGTTCGACATGGTGAAGGCGCCGGTCGAGATCGTCGTGCCGCGTGAGGGCATCCACGTCTACGCCGACAACGCTTGCCCGGCGTGCAGCCGGTTCGTCGCCGGGGCCATGCGGGCGCTGGCCGGCGAACTGTGCGAGTGGGACGGCGAGATGACGGTCATCTCCGGGCCTCAAGTCGAGGTTCCGCCGCTGCGTGGCGAGGTCATCCTCGTCGGGAACTGCCTCTACGAGAGCCGGGACCTCGGCATCTTCGTCGAAGGCTGCCCGCCGCGGGCGATCCAGCTCGCCGCGTTCCGCTACGCCATGGGCAAGCCCGTCGGCGACCACGAACGGACGCAGTTCCGGGTGCCGGCGGTCACGCGATGATCACGTCCGCGCTGTCCCCGGGCGCCCGGCTGCACCGCTGCGTCGTCCCGCTGACGTCCACAGTGGACCCGGTGGCGGCCGCCGCGGCGCTGCGGCCGGCCGGGCGCGTCATGCTCACCGCCGGGCCGGGTGGCCGGGACGCGGTACTTGCTGCGGGCGAGCTCGCCGTCCTGTCGCACCCCGGCGGTGACGGACCCGCCCCGCTCACCGCCGCGGTGGACCTGCTGGCCGGGCTGGACCTGCCGCCGGACACCACCGACGCCGAGGTGGCGTGGTACGGCTTCCTGGCCTACGACGCCGCGCGCGACTTCGAGCGGCTGCCCGGCCGGCACCCGGCGAGCGGGCGGCCGGTGTACGAGTTCTTCCTGCCCGAGGTCCTGGTCACCGAGGGCCGGGTGATCGGCCGGGGCACGACCCCCGCGGCGGCCCGCAAGGCGGCCGAGCAGGTCGCCCGCACGCTCGACCGGCTCGTCGTCGCTCCACTCGGGACGGTCGCGGTCGGCGCCGGGACGTTCGGGTTCGAGTACGACGAGTACGTCCACGCCCTGCGCCGCGCCCAGCAGCACATCCTGGACGGGGACGTCTTCCAGCTCGTGCTGTCCAACCCCTGGACAGCACCGGCCACTGTGGACGGTTTGGCGGTCTACCGGCGGCTGACGGAGATCAACCCGTCGCCGTACCACTTCTGGTTCGGCGGGCCGGAGTTCGAGGCCGTGGGGGCGTCGCCGGAGCCGTGCCTGACGCTGTCCGGCGGCCGGGCGCTGATCCGCCCGCTGGCCGGCACCCGGCCGCGGGGCCGCGACGGCCTCGCCGACCGGCTCGCCGAGGACGACCTGCGCTCGTCGGTGAAGGAGCTGGCCGAGCACCGGATGCTGGTCGACCTGGCCCGCAACGACCTGGGCCGGGTGTGCCGCCCCGGCACGGTTTCGGTGGAGCGGCTGATGGCCGTCGAGCGGTACTCGCACGTGATGCACCTGACGTCCGACGTGTGGGGCGAGCCCGCCCGGGAACGCGGCACGGCCGAGCTGATCCGGGCGACGTTCCCGGCGGGCACGATGACCGGCACGCCGAAGGTGCGCGCGATGGAGATCATCGATTCGCTGGAGCCCGCGCGCCGCTGGCTGTACTCGGGCGCGGTCGGCTCGTTCGGGGTGTCCCATGTGGACCTGTACCTGACGATCCGCAGCATGGTGTGGTGCGACGGCGAAATCCGGCTGCAAGCGGGCGGCGGCATCGTCCACGACTCCGACCCGGCCGAGGAGTACGCGGAGTGCCTGGCGAAGCTCGGGTCCGGGGCGCGGGCCCTCGGTGTGACGGTGGAAGGGGCGGCCGCGTGATCTGCGTGCTCGACAACTACGACTCGTTCGTCTACAACCTGGTGCAGTACCTGGGCGATCTCGGAGCGTCCTGCCAGGTCTACCGCAACGACGAGGTTTCGGTGGCGGACGTGGCAGCGCTCGAGCCGGAGCTGGTGCTGATCTCCCCGGGCCCGGGCGACCCGGCGGACGCGGGCATTTCGGTCGAGCTGGTCCGCGCGCTGGCGGGCCGGGTGCCGATCCTCGGGGTGTGCCTGGGGCACCAGGCGATCGGAGCGGCGTTCGGCGCCCGGGTGGTCCACGCGGCCGAGCCGATGCACGGAAAGTGCTCACCCGTGGCCCACGACGGCCGTGGCGTGTTCGCGGGGCTGCCGAACCCGTTGACGGTGGCCCGGTACCACTCGCTGGTGCTGGACCCGGCGTCGCTGCCGGCGGACCTGGTGGTGACGGCGTGGTCGTCGACGGGCGAGGTGATGGGGGTACGGCACCGCGAGCTGCCGATCGAGGGCGTCCAGTTCCACCCGGAGTCGTTGTTCACCGAGGGCGGGATGGCGATGGTGGCGAACGCGATGCGCTCACGCACCCTCGTCCGCAGTTAGACGAGTTCCGCCGAGACGACCGACGGCAGTTCCCGCAACCGCTCCAGCAGCGGCGCGGTCTCCTCGGCGGCCAGCAAAACCGCGCAGACCATGCTGCTCTCCCGGACGCCGTCCTTGATGTCGACCGACAGCTCGTGGACCAAGTGGCCGCCCAAGGCGCCGACCAGTGCCGGGATCTCCTCGGCGCCGCCGACGAAGTACGTGGCGATGCGGCGGCGCAGCAGCATGGCCGAGCGGGCCGCGGGAATGGCGAAAGACGTGGACATGGCTGATCTCCCAAGAGAAAGAAGGGTATGAGAGGCCAGGTCCCGGAAAAACGCGATCGACGACGCTGCGCGCCGGCGACCTGGGTTCAGCCGGCGCGCCGGGTTACGAGTCGCGAGGACGTCATGAGGCGCTGCACGGCGTCAGGCTAACACGAGGGCAGCACCCGATCCAGGAGCGCGGTCACCGTGTCGCGGTAGCGGCGCGGGTCCAGCTCCGGCTCCCACGAGCGCTGGAGCAGGAAGCCCTGGATGAGCGCGAGCAGGACCCGCGCGAACATGTCCGGCTCGACGCCCTCCGGCAGCCCGGTCCCCGCCAGCGCGCGGCCGACGTCGTCGAGCGGGGCGAGCCCCTCGGCGACGATCCGCCGGAGCCGCTCGTCGTGCTGGGCGCGGGCCCAGACGTGGACCGTGACGCGCCGCCGCCGGGCCTCCTCCGGGTCGGCCACCCAGTCGAAGTAGGCGTCCAGGAACCGCTTCAGCGCGGCCGGCCCGCCGTCCGCGATCGCCGCCTCGACCAGGTCGCGTTCGCGCTCGTGCCGGTCGGCGGCGACCGCCTCGATGATCGCCTCCTTGCCGTCGAAGTAGCGGTAGATGGCGCCCGCGCTCATCCCCGACTCGGCGACGATGTCCTGCATGGACGCCCCGTCCGGGCCGGCCTTCTCGAAGCAGGCCATCGCCGCGTCGAGGATCCGCTGCCGCTGGGCCGCGCGGCGCTCGTCACTGATGCGGGGCATCCGCGCTCCTCGCCGCGATCGCGATCCGGTAGAGCCGCGAGCCGCCGCCCGCGTCCCGGGCCGAGACGTCCTTGCGCAGGTCGAAGCCGTGCCCGGCCAGGAACGCCCGGGTCTCGGCGGGGAGCAGCCCGAAGGTCCACGGCTCCCCGGACCGCGCGACGGCCCGCACCCACCGCCGCGCCTCGGGGAACGGGCTCGGCTCGTGGAGGGCCCGCACGTCGACGTAGGTGAAGACCAGGTCGCCGCCCAGCCCGTGCACGGCGGCCAGCGTCGTGCCGACGGCCTCGGCGGTGAGGTAGTTGGTGACGCCCTCCCAGACGAACACGCTCGGTTTCCCCCGGTCGAAGCCGCTTTCGACGAGCCGGGCCGCGAGGTCGTCGCGTTCGAAGTCGACCGGCACGTACTCCGGGCCCGCGCCCAGGACGGCCCGCTTCCGGGCCTGGGTGGCGGGGTGGTCGACCTCGAAGACGGCCCGGCCGGCGAGCGCGGGCAGCCGGTGGGCGCGCGCGTCGTAGCCGGCGCCGAGCAGGACGCACTGGGTTTCGCCGGTCATCGCCGAGGTGACGGCGTCGTCGATGACCTTGGTCCGGGTGATGCCGGACGCGCGCGGTCCCGGCCCGGCGACGGCGTCGTAGAGGCCGAAGGCGAGGTGCCGGACGCCGGGGAGCCGCGCCGCTTCGGCGAGGACGCGCAGCGACGGGCGCAGGAAGGCGGTCGCGTACGGGTCGTCGAAGAGGCGGCGGGCGGCCGGCCGGTGGGACTCGAACGCCCGCTGCAGGGCCATGGTCTCCGCGGTGAAGCTGGCTCGGGACTCCATAGCGAATGATTGTTCGCTTTGGCGGGCGGGGTGCGCAACCCCGGCGTCAGCCGGCGCGGATGACGCCCAGGCCCAGCGGCGTGATCTCGTGGATCTGCGACTTGCCCGACCGCGCGCTGGTGATCAGCCCGCTGGCCCGCAGCACCGACGCGTGCTGGCTGGCCGTCGCGAGCGAAACGCCCGTCATCGACGCCAGCTCGCTCGTGTTGCACCGGGTGGTCGCGACCGTCACCAGCACCCGCGCCCGCGTCTGGCCGAGCAGCGCCACCAGGGACGGCCCGGGCTCGGCGTCGCTGTCGAAGCGCGGGTGGCCGATCGAGTAGACCAGCGCCGGCGGCAGGTCCGGGTCCTTGTACGTCGTCGGCATGCCGTGCGCGAAGAACGTCGGGATCAGGCGCAGGCCGCGGCCGTCGAGGTGCAGCTCCTGCTCGATCGGGAAGCGCACCCGCAGCACCGGCGGCGTCCACGTGACGTCCGGGTGCAGCGTCGAGAGCAGCAGCTGCGGCCCGCCGCGGTCCAGGTTGGCCTGCAGCCGGCGGCGGTCGCGGGCGACGACGTGGCGGACCGTCGCCCAGTCCGGGGCCAGGCACTGGCGGTAGTAGTCGTGCAGGGCGGTGCCGAGCCGGTGCAGTTCGCGGGTCTCGCCGCCGGCCAGCCGGCGCAGCCACGGCGAGACGCGCGTGCCCTGCGCCGCCAGCTCCGCGACGTCCCCGGCCAGCGCCTTCACCGGGGTCTCGAGCACCGCGGCCACGCCGTCACCGATCGTGGTGTGCCCGGCCGGGGTGAGGAAGTCCGGGCAGTACCCGTACGGCGGGACGGCCGACATCAGCAGCCGGCCGGACTCGGGCACGGCGGTGCGCGAGCCCTTGCGCCACCGGCCGAAGAACGGCTCGCCCTCGGGCCGGCGGATCCGGTAGCTGCTCATCAGCAGCTCCCACATCGGATCGGCGTCCTCGGCGATGGTCACCTTCGCCAGGTCCGCGTCCGTGAAGTGGATCTTCAGCATGCCCGCACCGCCCTTTCCCGGCCGAGGATAGCCGTGGTGACGGGGAGTGACGTTTCACCCAGGCGCGAAAGGTCCGCACGGCTGTTGACGCTGCTCACGAGCCGCTGGCACCGTCTTGCTCACCTCTCGCCGGATTTCACGGCGAGTGGCGCGGGCCGGCTGGGGGTCGGCCCGGCCCGGGACCGTCCGAAGCGGACGGAAATTCACGCACTCGGCGAAAGCGAAAAGCGGCGTCGCCGACCATTACCCTCCGTAGCTGATGCGTACGGGGGAAACGGCCGCCGTTCCTTGACAGCACCGCCGCCCGCGGAGTTATGTCTCCGGTCTGAATTCCAGGAAAAAAATCCAGGAAATCGTTCTCGGGCCACCGGTACGAATCGAGCCACGCCACCGATGAAAGAAGACGAACCGCTTCGCCGTCGTTCCGCCGTGTCGTGGAATCCCGGCACCTGGCGGCTGCGCACCAAGATCTCCGTCGTGTTGTTGCTGCCCGTCCTGGTCGCGCTGCTGCTGGCGGGCGGACGGGTACAGGCCGAGCTCGCCGAGGCCGGTGCGCTCAGCGCCGTGCGCGATCAAATGCCGGTCGTGCAAGGGATCGCCGAGCTCACCGGCCTCGTCGACGACGAGATGATCCACGACGGCGCGGCCGTGCAGACCGCCGCGGTCGACGCGAAAACCGCCTCGATCCGGCATGACGCCGAATTCGCGCAGCTCGGTCCGGAGCTTTCCCGCACGCTGGAAGATCAATTGGGAAAATTGGCCGGCCTGCGTCAGCAGGAAGGTCCGGCCGGTGGTAAAGCCGCCGCCTACCACGACTTCGTCGTCAGCTTGAGCGAGGTCATCCCCGGCATCGTCGCGCAAGCCGGGAATGTCGATCTCGACGCTCCGGCCGATATCACGAAAGCATTGACGCAGCTGAGGACGTCCCTCGCCGGTCAAGAGGTGCCGGCCGGAAGATCCGCGGACTCGCTCGCGGCCGCCGTCGCCGAAGAGGCGGTGCTCACCGGGCAGATCCGCCGCGCGCTGCCGTCCGGTGCGGTGGCGGCGCGGTTCGCCGCCGCGACCATCCCCGGCGCCGGCGGGCCCGCGGCCAAGCGCGCGGCGCTCGGGACCATCCTGGACGACGAGGTGAAGACGCTCTCCGACGCGGTCGGCGCGCGGACCAACCTCACCCGGTCCGACGCGCTGCGCGACGCCGCGCTGGTGATCGCGGCGCTGCTCGGCGCCCTCGCCATCGCGCTCGCCGTGGCCCGCTCGGTGGTCGCCCCGATCCGGCGGCTGCACGCGGCCGCGGTCGACACCGCCCGCCGCCGGCTGCCCGCCACCATCGAGCGGATCCGGGAGGGCGAAGACGTCGACTGGCAGACGACCGAGCGGCTGCCCGTCGAGTCCGGCGAGGAGGTCGGCGAGCTGGCCCGCGCCTTCGACGACATGCACCGGCAGGCGGTGCGGCTGGCCGTCGGCGAACAGGCCGAGATGCGGATCCAGGTCAGCGAGATGTTCATGACGCTGTCGCGGCGCAGCCAGTCGCTGGTGGAGCTGCAGCTGTCGGTGATCGAGGACCTCGAAGCCGACGAGCAGGACCCGCAGCGGCTGGCCGAGCTCTTCCGGATCGACCACATCGCCACCCGGCTGCGGCGCAACGGCGAGAACCTGCAGGTCCTCGCGGGCGGGCGGCCGGTGCGCCGCGACGTCGGGCCGGTCGCGACGGTCGAGCTCCTGCGCGCGGCGACGTCGGAGGTCAAGGACTACCAGCGCGTCACGCTCGGCAACGCGCCCCGCGGGTCGGTGCAGTCCGAGGCCGCGGCCGACGTCGTGCACATCCTCGCCGAGCTGCTGGAGAACGCGATCCGGTCGTCCCCGCCGGACGAGCAGGTCGTGCTCACCGCCGACCGCGGCTTCGACGGCGGCGTGCTGATCGAGGTCGTCGACGTCGGGCTCGGCATGACCCGCGAGGACCTCGAGGCGGCGAACGCCCGGCTGGCCGCCGGCGCGTCGGTGAGCCCGGAGACCACCCGCCGGATGGGCCTGTTCGTGGTGAGCAGGCTCGCCGCCTCGCACGGGATCACCGTGCGGCTGCGGCACACGACCACGCGGACCGCGAGCGCCGGCATCACGGCCAGCGTGCACGTGCCCGGGGTGCTGATCCTGGTCGACCTGCCGCCGCGGCCCGGACTGCCGGCGGTGCCGCCGGCTCGCAACGGCAGTGCCCGCCACGAGCCGGAACCCCGGTGGCCCGCCGAAGAACCGCCGGCCGTCGCCGACCCCGTGCCGATGCCGACGCCGATCTTCGACCAGATGCTGTCGCACTGGTTCGCCGACCCGCCCGCGCAACCGGCGCGCCCCGGCGAGTGGGCGACCCCGGCCGACGACGTCCGGCTGGCCGCCGAGGCCGCGGTCGGCACGCTGGACGACCTCGAGTTCACCGAGTCCGGCCTGCCGACCCGGCAGCCCGGCGCGCAGCTCGCGCCCGGCTCGGTCACCCCGCGTCAGCCGCAGCAGGCCGACTCGTCGTTCCGGGACCCGGCCGCGGTGCGGAGCAACCTTTCCCGGCACTACAGCGGCATGCGCGCGGCCCGCCACCGGGTCGCGACCGACCCGAAGGGCCCGTGATGAGCATGACCACCCGGCAGGAAGGAGCGGAAGTGACCGACCAGTCCCGGAACTGGCTGGTGTCGGCGTTCACGCAGGAGGTGCCCGGCGTCGCGCACGCCGCGCTCGTCTCGGCGGACGGCTTGCTCGTGGCGGCGAACGAGGCGATGCCGCGCGACCGCGCGGACCAGCTCTCCGCGATCGCGTCCGGGCTCGCCAGCCTGGCGCTCGGCACCGCGGACCTGTTCACCGCCGGCCGGGTCGTGCAGTCGGTCATCGAGATGGAACAGGGTTTCCTGCTGCTGATGAACGTCGGCGACGGCTCGAACCTGGTCGTGCTGGCCAACCCGGGCTGCGACATCGGCCTGGTCGGCTACGAGATGACGCTGCTCGTCGACCGGGTCGGGAAGATGGTCGAGACGCCGGCCCGGCCCGGGGTGGGCCGGTGACGGAAGGCCGGCGCCGCGAGGGCGGGCGGCACGCGGCATCGCTGGCCCGCCCGTACGCGTGGACCGCCGGGCGCACCCGGCCGACGGTCGATCTGGCGGTGGAAGCCCTCGTCGAGACGACGGCCGAGGGGCGGACGGCGCCCTTCAGCCCGACCAACCCGCTGGCCGCGGTGACGCAGCTGTGCCTGCACCAGCGCTCGGTGGCGGAGGTCGCGCTGCACCTGGGCGTGCCGCTGGGCGTGGCCCGGGTGCTCATCGGCGACCTGCTGGTCGCCGGCCAGGTGTCCATCCGCGACACGCTCACCGCGGACGCCTCCTTCGACGAACGCAACGACCTGCTCGAAAGGGTCCTCAGTGGACTACGTGCACTCTGACAAGCGGATCACCTCGGCCAAGATCGTCGTGGCCGGCGGGTTCGGGGCCGGCAAGACGACGTTCGTCGGCGCCGTCTCCGAGATCGACCCGCTGCGCACCGAAGCCGTGATGACGGCCGCGGCCATCGGCGTCGACCGGACCGAAGCGGTGCCGGGGAAGTTCGCCACGACGGTGGCGATGGACTTCGGCAGGCTGACGCTGGCCGACGACCTGATCCTCTACGTGTTCGGCACGCCGGGCCAGCACCGGTTCTGGTTCATGTGGGACGACCTCGTCTGCGGCGCGGTGGCGGCGATCGTCCTGGTCGACACGCGCCGGCTGGCGGACAGCTTCGCCTCGATCGACTTCTTCGAGTCGCGCGGGCTGCCGTTCCTGGTCGCCGTCAACCAGTTCCAGGACACCCGCCAGCACCCGCCGGAGCAGGTGCGCGAAGCGCTGAAGATCCCGGCGGAGGTCCAGGTCGTCACCTGTGACGCGCGCTCGCCGGAGTCGACGAAGCAGACCCTCATCGCCGCGGCCGAACACGCGTTGGTCGCGTTGCACGCGCCGCGGCAGCGGCAGGCCTGAAGGAGCCCGACATGCACATGGACCACGACGACTTCGCGATGGGCCAATGGCTCGTGGTGCTCGCGTACCTCACTTCGGTGGTGGGGTGCGCGCTCGGGCTCGCGTGCACGCTGCAGGCGCGCACGACCGACAACGCGCGCACCCGGCTGACCTGGCTCGGGCTCGCGGCGCTGTCGATCGGCGGGGTCGGCATCTGGGTCATGCACTTCATCGCGATGCTCGGGTTCTCGACGCCGGGGCTGCCGGTGCGCTACGACATCCTGCGCACCGCGCTGTCCGCGGTCCTGTCGGTGGCGGCGGTGTTCTGCGGCCTGCTGGTGTTCGGCGTCCGCAACCGGTTCGCCTGGCGGCGGCTGCTGCTCGGCGGGCTGCTGACCGGGCTCGCCGTGGCCGTCATGCACTACACGGGGATGTGGGCGGTCGAGATCAAGGGGACGATCGGCTACGACCCGACGCTGGTGGCGCTGTCGGTGGTGATCGCGGTCGTGGCGGCGACGGCGGCGCTGTGGTTCACGGTCGGGCTGGACAAGCTCCTGCCCCGCCTGGCGGCCGGCCTGGTGATGGCGGCGGCGGTGACGGGCATGCACTACACGGGCATGGCGGCGGTCCGGCTGCACCTCGACCCGGGCGCCCCGGACCCGTCGGGCGCGGAGGTGTTTTCGTTCCTGTTCCCGGTGTTCGTGCTGGCGGCGCTGGCGATGGCGGTGCCGATCTGCGCGGTGCTGATGGCGTCGTCCAGTTCGGACGCGCCCCGGCACACCTCGGTCGCGCCCTAGTCCGAAGTGGACGCCGGGAAGCTGAAGTGGACGAGGATCGCTTTGGCCGTCGCGCAGATCTCCTCGCCCGCGCGGAGGGTGCCGGTCGCGTGCAGCTTCCGCCCGTCCCGGCGTTCCAGCCGCCCTTCCGCGCTGAGCGGTACTGCGTACGGCGTGCCCCGGTGGTAGTCGACCGTCAGGGACGCCGTCATGCCGGGGAAGCCGGCCGCGGCGGTGGCGCGGCCCAGCACGTGGTCCAGGACCGCTGCCACCCAGCCGCCGTGGACCCGGCCCGGTGGTCCTTCGTGCGCCGCGCCGAGGAGGACCTCCGCGCGGACCTCGTCCGGTCCCACGTGCGTCCACGACAACGGTGGCGCCAACGGGTTCCCCGGTCCCTCCAGCGGGTTGTTGACGCTCAGGTGACCGCCGCCTTCGAGGGCCGCCAGCAGCAACGGCGGTGCGGCGCCGGTCGCCCGCAGCGCGGCGGTGACCGCTTCGACCCGGCTCGCGGCGGTGGCCAGGTCGGCGTCGTCGCCCGCGCACACGGAAGCTTCGATCAGCTCGCGGATCCGGGACCCCAGCAGCGCGCGCCCGGGCGGCACGCCGTCGACGATCGGGAAGGTCATCGCGCCCCCAGGAACTAGAACGTGTTCCACGTTACCAGGTCGGCCGGGCCGTGACGCCGCCGTCGACGACGAGGTCGTGCCCGGTGACCCAGGAAGCCAGCGGGGAGGCCAGGAAGACGCACGCGTTGCCGACGTCTTCGGGCGTGCCGAGCCGGCTCAGCGGCGCCGCGCGGTGCCACCGCTCGACGCCTTCGGGCCAGTCCCGCTCGAGGCCGTCTCGCGCGATCAGCCCGGGCGACACGGTGTTGACGCGGATCCCGCGCGGGCCGTACTCGAGCGCGGCGCCGCGGGCGTGCATGACGAGCGCCGCCTTGGCCGCGCTGTAGTGGACGTGCCCGGGCGCGGGCTGCCGGGCTTCGATCGACGCGACGTGCGTGACGCTGCCGCCGGCCCCCAGCAACCGCGCGGCGGCCTGGGTGCAGGAGAAGGCGCTGGTCAACGTTGCGTCGAGCATCGCGCGCCAGCCTTCGACGGTCAGGTCCGCGAGGGGTTCGACGGGCTGGACGCCGGCGTTGTTGACGAGCGCGTCGAGCCGGCCACCCCAGTCCGCGACGGCTGCCAGCAGTGCGTGGCACGCGTTGTCGTCGGTGAGTTCGGCGGCGAAGGCGCGGGCCCGGCCACCCGCGGCTTCGATGGCGGCGACGAGGTCGTCGCCCGCACCGGGACGCCGGTGGTGCACGGCGACCGCGCTCCCGGCTTCGGCGAACCTCAGGGCGATTCCGCGGCCGAGGGTGCCGGCCGCGCCGGTGACGCAGGTGACGGTCCCGGAGAGGTCGGGGAGGTGGCTCGGCACGCGGGCGATCGTAGCTCCCGGCGAAATTCTTCCGGCGGATTTGCCGCCTTTCCCCGGTATCGTGCCGACATGCTCGCCGCCCTCGCCCCAGCCGCACCGGGTTCCGCGCCGTGGTGGGGTGTTCCCGTGATCGCCGGAGGCTTCCTGCTCGCGGGCGCGGTGATCGCGTTCCTCGCGACCTCGCTGAGCGATCGACGGCGGCTGAGCCGTGAGGACCGGCGCCAGCAGGACCGCGACCTCCGCGACTCCTACCTGGCGATCACCCGGTACTTCGGGCGGATCACCGCGTTCCGGTACCAGGTGCTCACCGACGAGGGCGACCGCCGGTCGAGGTACCAGGCCGGCGCCGAGGCGCTCGCGGGCCTGCGGGAGCAGGTCGCGATGCTGGAGGTGATCGGGACGCCCGCGGTGATCGCCCGGGCGCACGAGCTGGAGGACCGCAGCGCCGCGGTCGTTTCCCTGTGGCACGAGCTGATCAACCCCGGGAAACCCGAGTACCGGGCCCTGAACGCGGCCCGCAACGAGCTGCTCGACGCCGTCAAGGACAGCGTCCGGGGCGCGCGCCGTCCGTAGCCCGCGCGCGTACCTTGTGGGGCATGGCCGATACCCAGCGTTCGAAGTTCTCCGAGCTCCTGCAGGCGCAGATCCGGCACGAGTTCACCGCTGCCCAGCAGTACACCGCCCTTGCCGTCTGGTTCGACGCCCGTGACCTGCCGAGGCTGGCGAAACGCTTCTACCGGCAGTCGATCGAGGAGCGCAACCACGCGCTGGCCATGGTCCAGTACCTGCTCGACCGGGACCAGCCGGTGGCGATCCCCGGCAGCGGCGACGTCCGCAACGACTTCTCCAGCGTGCACGAGGCGATCGAGCTGGCCCTCGACCAGGAGCGGGCGGTGACCGCCGACATCGAGGCCATGGCGAAGGCCGCGCGGGCGGAGGAGGACTACCTCGGCGAGCAGTTCGTGGCCTGGTTCCTCAAGGAGCAGGTCGAAGAGGTGGCCCAGATGTCGACGCTGCTCACGGTCGTCGAGCGCGCCGCGGACAACCTCTTCGAGGTCGAGAACCACCTCTACCGCGAGGCGGCGACCGGTGTCGAGGACGCGCCGGACATGCCGCCGGTCGCCGGCGGCAAGCTCTGAGCGCTACAGGAACGTGGTCAGCCACGTCGCCGGCCAGAACGTCTGGCTCAGCACGACGGCGAGCAGGCCGAGCCGGACGAGCCGCCGCTGCCGTTTCCCCAGTCCGGCGGCGATCAGGACCAGCCCGAGCAGCGTCGCCGCCAGACCGGCCAGGACGGCGGCGCCCAGCAGGAAGCTGAGCAGCGATTCCTGACCGGAGGTGGAATCCTGCTGCTGGAGCCCGAAGACGACGTCGCCCAGCCCGGAGCACACGGCGGTGACGGTGCCGAGGGTGACCGCCACCGCGGCGGCGCGGGCGAGACCGCGCCCGGGCGGCCGTGCGGCCACGGGGACGCTCGGCGGCGCCGGCGTCCTTGCGGCGGCGACCGGCGGTTTCGGCCGCGACGCCCGCCACTGGGCGACCGCGACCCAGGACCCGACGACCGCGGCGACGGCGCTGACGAGTGCGGAGAGCAGGGTGAGCGTCTCGTACACGGAGTCCAGTATCGGGCCTGGCGGGCCGAACGTTCGATCTACGAATTCCGCGCGGTACGAGCACCGCGACCGCCTGGCGGAAGCGGCACACCCCCAGCGAGTGCCGCTTCCGCCGTCCCCCTAGCGGCAGAACGAGACTTCCGGGAAGCCCGGCGCGTCGAGCACCGGCCGGTTCTCGCCCCGCAAGTGCCGGTCGAAGAACGCGTTCACGTACGTCCGCGTGATCTCCTGCGTGCGCGCGGCGCTCGTCGTCGCGCCCATGTCGACACCCAGCTGGTCGCCGACCAAACCCACGTCCGTGAACGACGCGTGCTGCGTGCCCGTCACCTCGAGCCAGCGCTTCCAGCCGGTCAGCCGCGCCCAGTCGCGGTCCCACGGCTCGTTCGGCGGGCAGGGCGCCGCCGCGAGCTGGTGGCTCAGGAACATGAACGGCCGCGCCAACCCGGGGGCGGTGAGCGCGACGTTCGTCGTGCCGTCGATGTCGATCCCGGCGCGGATCCGGGAGTCGGCGACCATCGTCGGCAGCGTGCTCGCCCCGCCGACCGAGTGCCCCGCCATGCCGATCCGCGACGCGTCGATCAGCGACGCCCACCGGGAGTGCGTCAGGGAATCCAGCACGAACGAGACGTCGGCGGCGCGGCCCAGTTCCAGCTTCGTCCAGAACGCGCCGTCGTGCGGCACCTCGCAGGACGCGCACCCGGCGAAGTGCCCGTCCGGGAAGCTCGTGCCGGTGTTCTCGTACGTGTGGCCGACGAGCGCGACGGCGTACCCGTGGCTCGCCAGGTCCTCGGCCAGCGCGGTGAGCGTGGCGCGGGGCTTGGTGTAACCCGGGGAAAGCACCACCAGGGGCAGGTGGTGCCCGGCCGGCCGGGCATCGGCCACCGAGTTGGTCGCCACCCCGGTGAGCAGGTCCGGCGGCACGTCCAGGCCGCTGTCCCGCAGCAGGGCCGCGGATTCGGCCGCGGTCAGGTACTGCGTCTTCGGCCCGTGCGCGGGCGCCGCCGGGTAGAAGAGCGAGACCATCAGCTCCCGGTAGGGCACCGACGGCACCCACGGGTCCGGCCGTGACGTGTCCTTCAGGTACACCTGCGTGCTGCCCACCGGCCGGTGCCCGGTCGGCGCGGGCAGGGAGAGCGTCATGTCGACCTCCGGGGAGTGCGGCAGAGCCGGGGCCACGGGTGAAGACAACGCCAGCGCGGTGACCGCGGCGAAGATCGTCGTTTTCATCCGATGAACGTCACTTCCGGGTAGGCGGGCGACGGCGCGGCCAGCAGCGGCTGGGGCCGGCACCGCAGGTTCCGGTCGAAGAAAGCGCTTACGTAGTTCCGCGTGATCGTCAGTGCCCGGCCGGCGTCGATCGACGCGCCGAGGTCGACGCCCAGCTGCTCGGCCAGCACGCCGAGGTCGGTGAACGACGCGTGCACCGTGCCGGACACCATGAGCCAGCGCTTCCAGCCCGTCAGGTGCGCCCAGTCCGTCTCCCAGTCGTCGTACGGACCCGGCTGACCCGGCACGTAGTCGTCCATGCTGCCGAGGAACAGGAACGGCCGGGACAGCCCGGACGCCGGCAGCGGGACGTGGATGCTCCCGTCGATGTCGGCGCCGGCCCGGATGCGCGGGTCGGCCAGCATCGCCTGCGTCGTGATCGCGCCGCCCGCGGAGTGGCCGGTCATGCCGATCCGCGCCGGGTCGATCAGGGCGCCCCACTTCTTCGAGCGCAGCAGCTCGTCGAGCACGAACGACGTGTCCTTCGACCGGACCTGCGCGAACTTCTCCCAGAACCCGGGCTGGTCGTCGACTTCGCAGGCGGCGCAGCCGGTGACGTGCCCGTCGGGGAAGGTCGTGGCGCGGTTTTCGTAGGTGTGGTCGATCGCCGCGACGGCGTACCCGCGGCTGGCGAGGTCTTCGGCCAGGGCGGTGAGCGTGGCGCGCGGCTGCGTCCAGCCCGGTGACAGCACGACCAGCGGCAGGTCGTGCCACCGCCCGGCCGGTTTCGCGTCGACGACGGCGTTCGTCCGGACGGTGCTCAGGACGTCCAGGGGCAGCCCCGGGATGTTCTCCCGTTCGAGGTTGCGCTCGGACTCCAGCGGCGTCATGTACTGCTTCGTGGGCCCGTTCGCCGAGGTCGCCGGGTAGAAGACGGAGACCATCAGCTCCCGGTAGGGCACCGTCGCCACCCACGGATCGGGGCGCGAAGAGTCCACAAGGGACAGTGTGCTGACGCCGACGGGCGCATGGCCGGTCGGCCGGGGCAGGTGGGGCGTCGTGGCCGCCGAAGCGACCGGCGACGCGGACAGCGTGAGTGTCAAAGCGGTGGCTACCGCGAGAGTGCGCATGATTCCCCCAGGAATCGGTTCAGGACAGGTGACGGACGCGACGGAAGCAGAACCAGGTGAGCAGGGCGGTCATCGCGAGGTACAGCGCGAGTTCGAGCCACTGCAGCGGCCAGAACCGCGAGCCGGGCTGGTAGGTCAGGCGCTGCTGGTAGCCGTGCTGGCCGAGCTGGGCCATGCACGCTTCCATGCTCCCGCGCTCCGGCGGGCCCTGACCCGGCCGTGGGGCGCACGTCTGGATGAAGTCCGGCAGCGGCTCGGCGACGTTGCCCGCCGGGTCGATGGTCTCGTTCGCCAGCACCCACGCGCCGGCCGGGTTCCGCACGCCGATCTCCAGGATGCCGTGGGTGTCGTCGCCGGTGATGTTCGTGATGTCCTTGCTGACGATCGGGACCGTCATCTGCGCCGGCGGGATGAGGTACGGCCGCACGAAGTTCGGCACCACGAGCAGCACGGCGGCGAGCGCGACGAGCGTGACGGCCATCGCGGCGACCGTCCGCTTCAGCAGCATCCCGACCGCGACTCCGAGCGCGAGCGCGAAGGCCGCGTAGCCGATCGGCACGATGCCGCGGGCGCCGAAGACGACGGGCATGATGCGCGAGAGCATCCCGCGGTCGGTCTGCTGGGCCGCGAGCGCGTCGATCGGGCTCGCCCACCACGACACCGCCCAGCCGAGCAGGCCGGCCGCCACCATCGCGGCGAGCAGGCCGAAGCCGAGCTTGGTGGTGAGCCAGCGCTTGCGCGTGACGGTCTGGTTCCAGACCAGGCTGTGCGTGCCGCTCTCCAGCTCGCGCGTGATCATCGGGACGCCCCAGAACACGCCGATCGCCGCGGGCAGCAGGTACAGCACCAGGATCGTGCCGCCGAAGAGGACGTCCTGGTCGGAGAAGTCGGTGCGCCCGATCAGGTCCGGCCCGGTGACGGCGAGCACGACGCCGATCAGGACCAGCGCGGTGAAGACGGACAGCGCCGACAAGCGGAACTGGCGCCAGGTCAGCCAGGTCATCGGAGGACCTCCAGGGCGGGACGGGCGGCGGCGGGGTTGCTCATGTACTCCAGGACGAGGTCCTCGAGGCCGATCCGCGCGACCGTCCACGCGGGATCGAGGATCGGCGCCTCGGTGCGCACGAGCACGGTGGTCTGGCGGTCGGTGTGCTTCTCGGAGACGACGTGCTGGTCCGCCGGCAGCGTGCCGACGTCGCGGCGCGGCCCCGACAGCCGGTGGTGCGTGGCCAGCAGCTCTTCGACCTCGCCGATCACCCGGACCTGCGAGTCCACCAGCACGACGAGGTGGTCGCAGACGCGTTCCAGGTCGTTGACCAGGTGCGAGGACATCACGACGGAAAGCCCGTGCTCGGCGACGGCTTCCATGAGGTCCTGCAGGAACTCCCGGCGCGCCAGGGGATCCAGCGCGGCGACCGGCTCGTCGAGCAGCAGCAGTTCGGGGCGCTTGGCGATGCCGAGGGTGAGCGCGAGCTGCGCGCGCTGGCCGCCGGACAGCTTCCCGGCGTGCTGCTTCGGGTCGAGCCCCAGGCGTTCGATCCGCTTCGCGGCGAGCGCGGTGTCCCAGCGCGGGTTGAGGTGCGCGCCGAGCCGCAGGTGCTCTTCGATGGTCAGCCCGGTGTAGACGGGCGTGCTCTGGGCGACGTACCCGACCTTCGCCAGCTGGTCCGGCCCGCTGCCGGGCACCCCGCCGCACACCTCGATGGTGCCGGTGGTCGGCTCCAGCATGCCGGAGGCGATGTTGAGCAGGGTGGACTTGCCGGCGCCGTTGGGGCCGACGAGCCCGGTGACGTGGCCGGCCTCGATCTCGAGCGTGCAGCCGGTCAGCGCCTGCTTGCGCTTGTACTTCTTGCCCAGTCCCCGGGCGGTCAGGACGGTCACGCTATGTCCTCTCTGGCGGAGTCGCGAAACGTGGACATCAGCAGGGCCTCGATGCTCTCTTCGTCGAGCCCGGCCTTGCGGGCCTTGCCCAGCCAGCGGCGCAGGTCCTGCCGCAGCGACCCGAGCACGGCGAAGGAGGCGCCGCCGTTCAGCGTCGCGGTGACGAAGGTGCCGACGCCGGGCCGGGCCGAGACGAGGCCGTCGTGCTCCAGCTCGCGGTAGGCCTTCAGCACGGTGTTCGGGTTGATGGCGAGGGAGGCGACCACGTCCTTGACCTTCGGGAGCTGGTCTCCCTCGGCGAGCAGGCCCAGGCGGAGGGCGTGCCGCACCTGCTGGACCAGCTGCTGGTACGGCGAGAGGCCCGACCGGGCGTCGAGGTGGAATTCGATCATCGGCAACTCCATTTATCTAGTTGCCTAGTACTATAGCTAAGCGGTGCAAGTTCGCGCCAGCCCCTCGGCGCGCGACGGTGGGCTCGGAGGTCTTGAATGAGTCGTTCAGGACCTCCGAAGACCTGAATGACTCATTCAGGACGCCGGACCGCCGGCACTCGCGGGCGGGCGCGGGGTGCCTGGCGTCCTGCCCGGCCGCCGCCCCGCCCGGCCGCGCGCCCCGCCCCGCCCTGCCGCGCGCCCTGCCCAGCCGCCCCGCGCTGTCGCGTCCGCGCCCGCCGCCCGCCACCCGGCCGCGGGCTTCCGCCGCCCGGCCGCGGGCTTCCGCCTCGCGGGCCGGCGCCCTACCTCCCTGCGCGGGAACCCTCCCCGGGCCTCGCGCGAACAACCCACGACAGCCGTGATCTTTTTCGGCGCGGCTGCCAACCCCATCACCCCCTCACCCGTCTGTGGGGGTGATCGTTTCCTCCGACGAAAGGGTTCTTCGTGCGTCGATTTCCTGGGGGAGGCATCGTCCGCGGCATCGTCGTCGCGCTCGGTGTCTCGATGGCCGTCGTGGCCGGTCCGGCGGTGGCTTCCGCCTCCGTCGACAGCGTTCCTGCACCGAAGCTGAGCTGGGCCGGCTGCGAAGACGGCTTCCAGTGCGCCACCGCTTCGGTGCCGCTGGACTACGACCGGCCCGCCGGCGCGAAGATCGACCTCGCGCTCATCAAGCTGCCCGCCACCGATCCCGCGCACAAGATCGGCACGCTGTTCGTCAACTTCGGCGGCCCGGGTGCGTCCGGCCTGCAACGCCTGCGGGAGCGCGGCAAGTGGCCGTGGCTGTTCTCCGACCAGCTGCGCGCCCGGTTCGACCTCGTCTCGTGGGACCCGCGCGGCATCGCGAACAGCACCGCCGTCCGGTGCTTCGACACCGTCGCCGAGCAGGAGTCGTTCTTCGGCTCCTTCCCGGAGATGCCCGGCGACCCGAGCGGCAACGCCGCCTTCTACGCCAAGTCCAAGGAGCTCGCCGACCGCTGCACGGCGAAGGCCGGCCCGATCCTCGAACACGTCTCGACGGCCAACACCGCGCGGGACCTCGAACTGCTGCGCCGCGCGGTCGGCGACGCGAAGCTGACCTACCACGGCATTTCCTACGGGACCCAGCTCGGGGCCACGTACGCGAACCTGTTCCCGAACCGCATCCGGGCGATGGTGTTCGACGGCACGATGGACTTCGTGGGCAACGCGACCGGCCACGACGGCGCCGGGAAGACCGTCCCGCTGGACACCCGGCAGGACGTCGCCACCGGCATCTCGCAGACGTTCGACCAGTTCCTGCGCCTGTGCACGGAAGCCGGCCCGAAATGCGCGTTCTCGTCGGGCGACCCGAAGGCGAAGTGGGCGGCCATCACGGCACGGGCCAAGCAGGCCCCGATCACCGTGGACGGCGAAACCTGGACGTACTCCGGGATCATCAACGCGGCGGCGGACCTGTCCGACTCGCGGGGCTGGCCGGACATCGCGTCCCTGTTGCAGCGCCTGTACGACGCCCCGCGCACCGCGGCCGCGTTCAAGGCGGGCGAGCCGTACACGTCCAACCGCACCGAGGCGTTCAACGCGATCCAGTGCAGTGACAGCGACGTCCCGACCGACCCGGCGATCTACAGCCGGTACGCCGAATCCGAAGACCAGCGCGTGCCGTACTTCGGCCGGATCGCGGTGCTGGACATGATGAGCTGCGCGTTCTGGCAGGCGAAGGACACCGACCGCTACACGGGCCCGTGGAACCGCCCGACGTCGGCGGAGATCCTGGTGCTGAACAACCGCTACGACCCGTCGACGCCGCTCCACGGCGCTCGGGACGGCGCGGCGGAACTGGCCCGCGCCCGGGTGTTCGTCACCGAGGGGTACGGCCACTCGTCGATGTACGTGCCGAGCACCTGCACCGAGCAGGTGAAGCGGGACTACCTGATCTCCGGGGCGTTCCCGGCGGCGGGCAAGACCTGCGCGATCGACGCGAGCCCGTTCGCGGGCTGAGGCGAAGGGGCGGCACTTTCCCGGGAAAGTGCCGCCCCATTGCTCAACCGGCCAGTTCGACGAGCCGTTTCGCGGCCACCAGCGCGCCGTCGGGACGGATCTCACCGCCCACGGCCTTCGCCCGGCTCTGTGCGGCGAGCGCCGTGTCCAGCGCGGCGGACAGGGACTCGACCGTCGGTGCCGGATCCGGGTGGGCCGCGCCGATGCCCAGCTCGACGACCCGCGCCGCCCAGTGCGGCTGGTCGGCGATCCGCGGCACGACCAGCTGCGCCGCGCCGGCCCGGGCCGCCGTCGTGGTGGTGCCGGCGCCGCCGTGGTGCACCACCGCCGCCACCCGGCGGAACAGCGCCTGCTGGTTCACTTCCCCGACGGCGAAGCAGTCGTCGCCGTCGTCGATCGGGGCCAGTCCCGCCCAGCCGGCGGCCAGCACGATCCGGCGGCCCCGTGAGCGGGCCGCCTCGATCGCGATCCGCGCGATGCCGTCGGGCGCGTAGGCGGCCATGCTGCCGAAGCCGACGTACACCGGCGGCTCGCCGGCGGACAGGAACTCCTCCAGCCCGGTCGGCAGCGGCCGGTCGTCGGGCATGATCCACGCGCCCGTCTGGAAGACGTCCAGGTCGGTTTTGCCCTCCGACGGGCACAGCAGCGGGTCCGCGGCCAGCCACGGCTGATCGGTGAACACGTAGTCGCGGAGGTTGTCCACCGGCGGCAGGCCCAGCGCTTCGCGGTGGCTGCGCACGGCCGGCCCGTACAGGGCGTCGACCCGCTGGGCGTCCTGCTGCCACAGCACCCGGTTGTCGGTCTCGTCCGGCGAGGACGGCGTGCCCGGCCGCGCCCCCGGCGGGAAGTGCCGCGACGGCAGCCCCAGCAGGTGGAAGCACGCGAACACGTACGGCAGGCCCAGGTGGTCCGCCACGTCCCGCGCGCCGGCCGGCATCAGGCCCGTCGCCAGCAGCGCGTCACACCCCTCGGCCGCCGCCGTGAGCGTCTCGAACCGCGCGTCGACCAGCCGCGGCGCGAGCTTGAACGCGTCCTCGGCCGTCGGCGGCTTCGGATTGGCGACGATCGAGTGCACCGTCGGGCCCAGCGGCACCAGCGGCACCTCCGCCCGCGCCAGCAGCCGCCCGAAGTCGTCGTCCGGCGGCGCGCAGACCACGGCGTCCGCGCCCAGTTCCCGCAGGGCCACCGCGAGCCCGGCCAGCGGCTCGACGTCCCCTCGTGAACCCCACGTCGTCAACAGCACCCGCATTGATCGTTCCCCCGTTTTCCCTGGTGGTGGCCTACGGCGGGCCATTGTGGGGGATCACCCCGGCCTTGCCGCAAGCCCCGGGGTCGGCTATACCTTGAAGGGGGCGGGGAGTTCCTCCGGCCGGGCACCGCCGCTGACGAACGCGTCGCGCGGGTGCTGCACCGAAGCCAGCGACAGGATGTCGCGCCCGAACAGCGCCGCCGTCAGCCACACCGCGAGCACGCGGACCTTGCGTTCCCAGCTCGGCACCGCCAGCACGTGGTAACCGCGGTGCATGAGCCACGCCGGCAGGCCGGTGAGCACCAGGCGCCGGTACTGGAAGATGCCGCGGCCGAGACCGAGCGTCGCGATCGACCCGAGGCTGTGGTGGACGTACGGCTTCGGCGTCCGGCCGCGCAGGGTCGCGATGATGTTGCGGGCCAACAGCTTTCCCTGCCGGTACGCGTGCTGCGCGTTGGGCACCGTGCGCGCGCCGGGGACCGGCGAGGCGAGGTCGGGCACCGCGGCGTCGTCGCCGGCCGCCCAGGCGTCGGTCACGCCCTCGACCCGCAGGTCGGGCCGCACGACGACCAGGCCGCGCGCGTCGACCGGGAGGTCGGTGTGCTTGCCGATGACGGGGTTCGCGCCGTTGCCGGCGGTCCAGACGATCAGCTCCGAGTCGAACTCTTCGCCGGTCGAGAGCGTCACGTGCCCACCGGTCGCCGACGTCACCAGCGTGTCGAGGTGGACGCGCGCGCCCCGCCGTTCCAGTTCGCGCACGACCCAGCGCCCCGGCCGGTCGGTGACCTCGGGCAGGATCCGGCCCGACGCCTCGACGAGGTGGAACGCCAGTTCGTCGCGACGCAGTTCGGGGTAGCGCTTGAGCAGCGCGGTGGCCAGCGACAGCAGCTCGCCGAAGCCTTCGACGCCCGAGAAGCCGCCGCCGACGAAGGTGACGGTGAGCAGCTTCCGCCGTTGCGGGCCGTCGGGGAGCACGGCGGCGCGGTCGAACGACGTGAGCAGCCGGTCCCGGATCGCGACCGCCTCCTCGACGTGCTTGAGGCCGATCGCCTCTTCGGCGACGCCGGGCACGGGCAGCTTGCGGGTGACGGCGCCGGCGGTGACGACGACGATGTCGTAGCCGAGCTCGAAGGCGTCCCCGTCGGTCGGCTGCACGGTGACGGCGCGGTGCGCGTGGTCGACGGCCGTGACGGTCCCGGCGACGACGCGGGTCCGGCGCAGGTGCCGCCGCAGCGACACGGCGGCGTGCCGCGCCTCGACGGCCCCGGCGACGACTTCGGGCAGGAACGGTTGGTAGGTCAGGTAAGGCCGCGGGTCGACGAGGGTGACCTCGGCCTCGTTCCGGCGGAGTTTCTTCTCCAGCTTCCAGGCGGCGTAGAACCCGGCGTAGCCCCCGCCGACGATCAGGATCCGGCGCATTTCGTCCTCTTTTCTCGCTTCACCCCCTGGACGAGGTGGCGGGCGAGGACGTGACTGATAGCCGCGTCACAGCGAGGACCCGCTCGCGGTGGTGCTCCTCGTGCAGGTCGCGGCGCCGGGCCGGAGCGGTCCTGCCCCGCGGGGGTGACCCCCGGCTTGACAGCGGGCCGCTCGTCTCGCACTATGCGAACAAGTGTTCGATAACTTTCTCCTGGGTACGCCTACCCGGTGCGAGTACGTGGTGCTGGAGGTGAGCGGTGGTGGCGGTGCCGGACGCGCTGGCCGGGCTCACGGCGATCCCGGGGGTCCGCACGGCGGCGCAGCTGGATTCTTCCCCGGCTTCCGACTTGCTGGCCGTGCTGCCGCCGTTGGCGGAGCTGCTGCCGGGCGGCGGCTTGAAGCGAGGCAGCACGATTTCGGTGCGCGGCGCGACATCGCTGGCACTGGCCCTGCTGGCGGCGGCGACCCGCGAGGGCTCGTGGGCGGCGGTGACGGCCCTCCCAGAGCTGGGCCTGGCCGCGGCGGCGGAGCTCGGCGTCGACCTGGAGCGGATCGCGCTGGTGCCGCACCCGGGCGCGGAGCTGACGGGCGTGCTGTCGGCGTTGGTGGACGGGTTCGACTTGGTGGTGCTCGGCCCGGTCCACGTCGAGTCCCAGCTGGCGCGGCGGTTGGCGGGGAGGGTCCGCAACCGCGGGGCGGTGTTGGTGACGGTGGGCCCGTGGCCGGGCGCGGACGTGGAGCTGCGGGTGTCGAGCCGCCGCTGGCACGGCTTGACCCCGGACGGGTACGGGCATTTGCGGACGCGCGAAGTGCTGGCGACGAGCATCGGGCGGGGCGCGGCGGTGCGGCCGTCGTCGGTGCGGTTGCAGTTGCCGGGACCTGGTGGGGCGGTTGCGGCGGGTGAGCCCCGGAAGCGGCGGCTCGCCGAGGTGGCCGGGTGAGCCGGTTTCCCGCGGTGGTCGCACGATGACCGGCGCGGGTGCCGTGGTCTGCGCGGCCGGCCGGGCACCTCGTTCTGCGTGCTCGCGAACCGGCGCGCGATTCCGGGTCGTGCCGGCCGAAGTCTCGTGATGACCCCGGATCCACTGCCGCGCAAGCCGTTCGCGGGATGAGCGGTTCACCACGGCTGCTGGTGCTGTGGTGCCCGGACTGGCCGGTCGTCGCCGCCGGGGCCGTGGCCGGTACTCCGCCCCTCGCGCCCGCCGCCGTCTTCTCCGCCAACCGCGTCGTCGCCTGCTCCGCCTCCGCCCGCCGCGATGGTGTCGGGCGCGGGATGCGCCGGCGGGATGCCCAGTCGCGGTGTCCCGATCTCGTCGTCCACCAGCACGATCCCGACCGCGACGCCCGCCTCTTCGAACCCGTCGCCGCCGCCGTCGAACGGCAGGCCGTCGGGGTCGAGGTCGTGCGGCCGGGCATCGTCGCCGTGCCCGTCGCCGGCGCCGCCGGGTACTTCGGCGGCGAGGAAGCGCTCGCCGAGCTCCTCATCAACGAGGTCGAAGCGGGCGCCGGCGTCGAATGCCAGGTCGGGATCGCCGACGGGCTCTTCGCCGCCACCCTCGCCGCCCGCCGCGCGGCCCTCGTGCCGCCCGGCGGCACCGAAGCCTTCCTCGCGCCCCTCCCGATCACCGAGCTGAACCAGCCGGGCGACGACCGCGGCGAGCTCGTCGGCCTGCTGCGGCGCCTGGGCCTGCGCACCCTCGGCGCGTTCGCCGCGCTGGCCGAACGCGACGTCGCCGGCCGCTTCCCGAAGGACGCCATCACCGCCCACCGCCTCGCCCGCGGCCTCGCCGAACGCCCGCCGCTGCGCCGCGCCCTCCCGCCGGACCTGACGGTCACCGAGGAGTTCGACCACCCCCTGAGCCGCGTCGACGAAGCCGCGTTCATCGCGAAAACCCTCGGCGAGCGCTTCTTCGCCGGCCTCGCGAACCACGGCCTCGCCTGTACGCGCCTGGCGATCGTCGCGATCACCGAAGCGGGCGAAGAACGCGTACGCGTCTGGCGCTGCGCCGAGCCCCTGACCGCCCGCGCGACGGCGGACCGCGTGCGCTGGCAGTGCGAAGGCTGGCTCACCGCGCGCGACCGGCCCAGCGCCGGGATCGTCCGGCTGCGCCTCGACCCCGAAGAGGTCGTCGGCGGCCAGGCGCTGCAGCTGCAGCTCGGTTCCCTGGGCCGCGACGCCGACGCGGCCGAGCGCGCGGGCCGCGCGTTGGTCCGCATCCAGGGGCTCCTCGGGCCCGACGCTGTGGTGACCCCGCTGCTGGACGGCGGCCGCGGCCCGGCCGAGCGAGTCCGCCTGATCCCGTGGGGCGAGCCGCGCAAACCGTCGGTCGAAGACCGCCCGTGGCCGGGCCGCCTCCCGGCACCATCGCCGACGCGGGTACCACCCGAGCCGCCCCCGGCGAGCGTGCTCGACGCGGTGGGCGACCCGGTCGCCTGCACGGACCGCGGCGAGCTCACGTACCCCCCGGCGACGATCGCGATCGACGGCGGCCCGGTGCGCCGCGTCCTGGGCTCGGCGGGACCGTGGGTGGTGCAGTCGTCACTGCCCGCAAAACGGGGCGACCGCCCGCTGGCCCGGATCCAGGTGGTGCTGGCGGGGGAGCACGACGACCTCGCGCTGCTGCTGCGGGTCACCGTGGGCATGGATCCACAGTGGACGGTCGAGGGTGTCTACGACTGACCGTCCTTTGTGATCGACGCGACTGCCGAGTTGACACCGCGCCCCGCTCCGCTCAGGATCGAACCACGATATTCGTACGTGTGTTCGAACAGTAGTCGCTGGCTTCCCCACAGCGAACTCCTTGTGGGGAGCGGAGTTTTGGCGTTCAACAATCCGGGTGTGCCGTGGTCCGAAGTGGAACGGATCGCCTCCGGGCGACCCCCGGTTCCCGGCGACGGCAACGATGCCCCCGCGTGGTCGCGCAAACGCGAAGGGTACGCCGGCGCGCCCGAGGACCTGCGATCCCGCAGAGCCCGGGACGACGGCGGCGACCGGATCCGCGCCCCGTACGCCGAGCTCCACGTCCACTCCAACTTCAGCTTCCTCGACGGCGCCTCCCACCCCGAGACGCTCGTCGAGGAGGCCGCGCGGCTCGAGCTCGACGCCCTCGTCCTCACCGACCACGACGGCCTCTACGGCGCCGTCCGGTTCAACGACGCCGCCCGGGAGCTCGGGGTGCGCGTCGGGTTCGGGGCCGAGCTCTCCCTCGGCCTGCCCGGGCCGCAGGCCGGCGAGCCCGATCCGGCCGGGTCGCACCTGCTCGTGATCGCGCGCCGGCAAGCGGGTTACCACCGGCTCTGCAAGGTCATCTCGCGCGCGCAGCTCGCCGGCGGGGAGAAGGGCCGGCCCGCCTACGACCTCGACGAGCTCGTCGACGAGCTGGCCGGGCACGTCGTCGTGCTCACCGGGTGCCGCAAAGGACCGGTGCGCCGGGCGCTGGCCGCCCACGGGCCCGCCGCCGCGCGGGCCGAACTCGGCCGGCTCGTCGACCGGTTCGGACGCCGGCACGTCGCCGTCGAGCTGATCGACCACCGGCAGCCCCTCGACGACGCGGCCAACGACCTCCTCGACGGCATGGCCCGCGAGCTGGGGCTGCCGACCGTCGTCTCGAACAACGTGCACTACGCCCGTCCCGAGGACGCGGTCGTGGCCGACATGGTCGCCGCCGTCCGGGCGCGCCGCTCGGCCGAGGACCTCGAAGGCTGGCGGCCGCCGTCCGGGCAGGCGTTCCTGCGGTCGGGGATGGAGCAGCGCCGCCGCTTCGAGCGCCGCTACCCGGGCGCGGTCGGACGCGCCGCCGTGCTCGGCGTCGAAGTCGCGTTCGACCTGAAGCTCGTCGCCCCCGACCTGCCGCCGTTCCCGGTGCCGCCCGGGCACGACGAAATGTCGTTCCTCTGCGAACTGACCTGGCGCGGCGCGGCGAAACGCTACGGGACGCGGGACGAGAACCCCGAGGCCTACGCCCAGCTCGACCACGAACTCGACGTCATCGAAAAACTCGGCTTCCCGGGCTATTTCCTCGTGGTGTGGGACATCGTCCGGTTCTGCAAGGAGGCGGACATCCTGTGCCAGGGCCGCGGTTCCGCGGCGAACTCCGCGGTCTGCTACGCGCTGGAGATCTGCCACGCCGACCCGGTGAAGTGGAACCTGCTGTTCGAGCGCTTCCTCGCGCCCGAACGGGACGGCCCGCCGGACATCGACATCGACATCGAGTCCGACCGTCGCGAGGAGGCCATCCAGTACGTCTACGAAAAGCACGGCCGGTTCCACGCCGCGCAGGTCGCCAACGTCATCACCTACCGCGCGCCGTCGGCGATCCGCGACGCCGCGAAGGCCCTCGGCCACAGTCCCGGGCAGCAGGACGCCTACGGCAAGCTCGTCGACCGCTGGAGCCGGACCGGTCAGCAGACCGCCGGCGAGATCCCCGCGGACGTCCTCGACCTGGCCGCGCGGATCGAGGACTTCCCGCGCCACCTCGGCATCCACTCCGGTGGCATGGTCATCTCGAAGCAGCCGGTGTCCGAAGTGGTCCCGGTCGAATGGGCGGCCATGGCGGACCGGTCCGTGTTGCAGTGGGACAAGGACGATTGCGCGGCCGTCGGTCTGGTCAAGTTCGACCTGCTCGGCCTCGGCATGCTGTCGGCGCTGCACTACACGCTGGACCTCGTCGCCGAACACCATGGATCCACTGTGGACATCGGCAAGCTCGACCTCGCCGACCCGAAGGTTTACGACATGCTGTGCGAAGCCGACGCCGTCGGAGTGTTCCAAGTGGAATCCCGCGCGCAGCTGGCGACGCTGCCGCGGTTGCGGCCCAGGGAGTTCTACGACCTCGTCGTCGAAGTCGCGCTGATCCGGCCCGGCCCGATCCAGGGTGGTTCGGTGCACCCGTACATCCGGCGCCGCCGCGGTGACGAGCAGTGGGAACACGCCCACCCGCTGCTGGCGTCCAGTTTGGACCGGACGCTCGGCGTGCCGCTGTTCCAGGAACAGGTGATGCAGATGGCCGTCGACGTCGCGAGCTTCACCCCGGCCGAAGCCGACCAGCTCCGGCGCGCCATGGGCGCCAAGCGGTCCAGCGCGAAGATGAAGGCGCTGATGGCGCGGTTCTTCGCCGGCTGCGAAGCCAACGGCCTCGACCGCGAGCTGGCGACGCGGATCTTCGAGCAGATCCACGCGTTCTCCGGCTACGGTTTCCCCGAAGCCCACTCGATGTCGTTCGCCCTGCTCGTTTACGCGTCGGCGTGGTTCAAGCGCTACTACCCGGCCGCCTTCTGCGCCGGCCTGCTGCGCGCGCAGCCGATGGGCTTCTACTCACCGCAGTCCTTGGTGGCCGATGCGCGGCGGCACGGCGTCCGCGTCCGCGAACCGGACATCAACGCCAGCCTCGCGCACGCGACGCTCGAACCCGACGCCGAGAGCACCGGCGGGGTGGCGCTTCGCCTCGGCCTGGCCGGTGTCCGGCACCTCGGTGCCGCCGTCGCCGACGAAATCGTCGCCGAACGCGCCGCGAACGGCCCCTACGCCGGGGTCGGCGACCTCACCCGCCGCGTCCAGCTGAAGAAGAACGTCGTCGAGGCACTGGCCACGGCCGGCGCGTTCGGCGGCGACCGGCGTCAGGACCTCTGGGCCGCCGGCGCCGCGGCGACCACCCGGCCCGGGCACCTGCCCGGTCTCGCCCCGGGCCTCGACGCGCCCGCGTTGCCGGGCATGACGCGGCTGGAGGTCACCGCGGCGGACCTGTGGGCCACGGGTGTCTCCCCGGACAGCCACCCGGTCGAGTACCTGCGCTCGTTGCTCCGGAAGCGCGGCGCGATCACGACGGCCGAGCTGGCGCGGGCCGAGGACGGGACGCGCGTCTGGGTCGGCGGCGCGGTCACCCACCGCCAGCGCCCGGCGACCGCGGGCGGGATCACGTTCCTCAACCTGGAGGACGAGACCGGCATGGCCAACGTCATCGTGTCCCAGGGGCTCTGGCGCCGGCAGCGGCTGGTCGCCCACACGAGCGCCGCGTTGCTGGTCCGCGGGTACGTCCAGGCGGCCGAGGGGGTGGTCACGCTCGTCGCGGACCGGCTCGAGCCGCTCGACCTGACGATGCGGACGGGGCCGTCCCGGGACTTCCGTTGACTTCCGGGCCGCGCGCTGGTTCTCTGCTCTGAGAGCGCTTCCAGCCATCCGTTCGCGCCCGACGAGAGGATGGACCCTTCGATGACAGCTCGACGTCTGCGCTGGGCAGCGTGGCCGGTGGCGGCCGTGCTCGTGGCGGCGGTGCCGGCGGCCGCCGCGGCGACGCCGGCCGAAACGACCGTGACCGTCAACGCGAAAGCGGGGCTGGCCACCGTGCCGGACACCGCGGTCGGCGTCAACCACGCCGTGTGGGACAGCCAGCTCGGCACCGATGCCGTCGCCGACCTGTTCGGCGCCGCCGGGGTCCGCACGATGCGGTACCCGGGTGGCTCGTACGGCGACATCTACCACTGGAAGGACAACACGGCGCCTGGCGGTTACGTGGCGCCGAACACCGATTTCGACACGTTCATGGGCGGCGTCCGGCGGGCGGGCGCCCAGCCGATCGTCATCGCCAACTACGGCACGGGTACCCCGGAGGAAGCCGCGGACTGGGTGCGGTACGCCAACGTCACGAAGGGTTACGGCGTCAAGTACTGGGAGATCGGCAACGAGCTGTACGGCAACGGCCACTACGGCGCGAACTGGGAGGCCGACAACCACGAGGACAAGAGCCCGGCCGCGTACGCCGCGGGCGTCGTGGCCTACGCCGACGCGATGAAGGCCGTCGACCCGACGGTGAAGATCGGCGCGGTGCTGACGACCCCGGCGAACTGGCCGGACGGCATCGTCGCGGCCGGCGACACCGGCACGTGGAACCAGACGGTGCTCTCGATCGCGGGCCCGCACGTCGACTTCGCCGTGCTGCACTGGTATCCGAGCGGCTCGACGGCGGAGGAAGCGCTTTCCCGCAGTGAGCAGGTGGACGACATGCTCTACCTGGCGCGCGAGCAGATCACGAGGTACGCGGGCAAGCCGCTCGGCATCGCGCTGACCGAGACGAACACACCGGTGGGCATGAACACCCAGCCGGGCGCGCTGTTCGCGGCCGAGGCGTACGCGTCGATGCTGGAGAACGGCGTGTTCACAGTGGACTGGTGGGACACGCACAACGGACCGACGGCATTGTCCACAGTGGCTGGTTACCCGGACTACGGTGACCTGGGTGTGCTGTCCAGCGGGACCTGTTTGGACGGTGGTTGCGAGCCGGCGTTGAACACCCCGTTCGCGCCGTACTACGGGTTGAAGATGATAAGCACGTTCGCGCGCCCCGGTGACCAGTTCATCCGCGCCGCCGCGGACGACCCGCTGATCGATGTGCACGCGGCCCGCCGTCCGAACGGGGACGTGGCGATCCTCTTGGCGAACAAGGACCCCGCGGCGGCGCGGTCGGTCAACCTCTCCGGTCTGCCGTCGCGGGTGTCCGAGGTGTACACGTTCACGAACGGCGCATCATCGATCACGCAATCGTCTACTTGGGACGGAACGCTACCACCGTATTCCCTGACGACGCTGGTGCTGCGTGGCGCTGTTTCGCCGTTGCCCGCCCCCGGCCGGCCGACGGCGACGACAACGGACACGACGGCGACGATCAGCTGGCCGGCATCGGCGCCGGGCGTGAAGTACGAGGTGTACCGGCAGCTGGGGGCAGTCAGCGAGGAGTGGGGCGAGACGACGGGGACGTCCTTGTCGGTCGGAAACCTTGCCCCGGGAACGCGGTACACGGTCAACGTCCTGGCCCGCGACGCGGCGGGGCGGGTGTCGTGGGCGTCACCGCCGCTGACGTTGACGACGGGTGCGCCGGCGTCGAGCAGCTGCCGGGTCCGATTGACGGACGTGAACGACTGGGCGAGCGGTTTCGTCGGCGGGATCACCGTATCGTCGTCGGTGGTGACGGGCGATTGGACGTTGACCTTCACGTGGCCGACGGCGAGGCAGCGGGTGACGAGCGGCTGGAACGGCACGTGGGTCCAGGAGGGAGCGGCGGTGAAGGTGACGTCGTCGGCGGCGTTGGTTTCGGGTACGGACGTCGGGTTCGTGGCTGATTATGGAGGGCCGAACATCCTGCCTACGGCCTTCAGGCTGAACGGGACCCTCTGCTCGCTCGGCTGAACCGACGTGAATGACTCATTCATGTCGTCAGGCGACATGAATGAGTCATTCACTACGTCGGTGCGGGTCAGTCGGAGTTCGCCAAGTGGGCCAGCGCCGACCGCAGCACCCGGCGCTCCTCAGCACTCAACCCAGCCAACTTGCGCTCCTCCAAAACCCTGATCGCCGCCCGGACCGCCGCATGCCGCTCGATTCCCGACTCCGTCAACCGCACCACTCGGGCCCGGCGGTCGGCCGGGTCCGGGGCTCGGCTCACCAGCCCCGCCGCTTCCAGGCCGTCCAGCAACGCGATCAACCGCGTCTTGTCGTAGTGGATCTGCTGGGCCAGCACCAGCTGGCTCGGTGCCGCCCCCGGGGACAACGCCGACAACACCACGTACTGCCACATCGTGAGCCCGTGCGACTCCAGCACCGGGCGCTCGGCCTCGGCCAGCGCGCGGCCCGCTCCGGCGCACAACGCCCCGAGATCGTCGTCCTCGTTCACGGGAGGAGATTTTACGCGTGGACAGATGATAAGCAGATGCGTATCGTTTGCTTCATGACCGCATTCAAGCCGGGGCGCGCCGAGACGCGCACCATCTCCGTTTCCGCGCCGCCCGCGCGGGTCTTCGCCTACCTGTCCGACGTCCGCCGCCTGCCCGAGTGGGCGCCGGGCTTCGCCACCTCCGTCGAGCACGACCACGGTGACGTCTGGCGCGTCGGCGAGGACGCGCGGCCCGTCGCCGTCAAGGTCGCGGCCGACCACGGCGTCGTCGACTTCGTCAGCGCCGACGCCCCCAACCTCGGCCTCTTCGCGCGCGTCGTGCCCAACCTGGCCGGGGCCGAGCTGATCTTCAGCCTCTTCTTCCCCGAGAACACCGAACCGGCGGCCGTCGACGCGCAGATGGCGGTCATCGACGAGGAACTGCGGGCCGTCCGCGCGCACGTCGAACGGTGAACCGGGACATCCGGTCGCTCGACGACCTCCTGAGGATGCTGGACGGCCTCTTCGAAAACATCGAGTGGGACGGCTTCTACGCCGACCGCGAGCGGCCGATCCCGTTCTTCGTCGACGAACCCGACGAGAACCTCGACACCTGGCTCCGCGACGGGCCGCTGACCGGCGGCCGCGCGCTGGAGCTGGGCTGTGGACCCGGCCGCAACGCGCGAAGGCTCGCCGAGGCGGGCTACGACGTGGACGCCGTCGACGGCTCACCGGAAGCGATCGCCTGGGCCCGCGAACGCGTCGACGGCGTCCGCTTCCACCAAGCCGACATCTTCGCGATGGGTCTGCCGCACGAGGAATACGACCTGGTCTACGACTCGGGCTGCCTGCACCACCTCGCGCCGCACCGGCGGATCAGCTACCTGGCCCTGTTCGACCGCTATCTCAAGCCCGGCGGGCACTTCGGCCTCGTCTGCTTCGCCGCCGGAACCGGAAACCCCGACTCCGGCACCGAGATCCCGGACGCGCAGCTCTACCGCGACCGCAGCCTCCACGGCGGCCTCGCCTACGCGCCGGACGAGCTGCGAAAGCTGTTCGACGGCTTCACTGAACTCGAACTGCGCCCGATGAAGGAGAACACCGGCCGCTTCGGCGAGACCTTCCTACTCGCCGGACTGTTCCGAAAGGACTGAAAACCCCGGCGGCACCCGCAGCTCGGTGACCTCGCCGGCAACGGAAATGGACACGTCGAGAGTGCCACCCGCGAACGGCAACCCCCTCACCCGCAACGCGCCGACCGGACTCGGCCGGGGCGGGGACAGGGAAATCGTGCCCGCCGGGACATCGACCTCCAAGCCCAGGAAGGCCACGAGCAGGCTCACCGCGGCCGCCGCCGACCACGCCTGCGGGCGGCACGATGCCGGGTACGACAGTGGCGCCGACGTCTCCGAAACGCCGTACCCGGCGAACAGTTCCGGTAGCCGGTAGCCGAACGCCGGAGCGGCCGAAAGCAGTTGCGCGCCCAGGGAAGCCGCGCGGGAAGACTGGCCGGACAGCTGTAGACCGCGCACGACGATCGCGGTGTCGTGCGGCCACACCGAGCCGCAGTGGTAGCTCAACGGCGAATAACCGCCCGAGGACGCGCTCATCGTGCGCAGGCCGTACCCCGACGCCAGTGCGGGGTCCAGCAACAGCGAACCGATCGACGCACTTTCGGAAGGCGAAAGTATTCCGGTGCCGAGGAGGTGGCCGATGTTGCTCGTCAACGCGTCCACCGGCCGCTTGTCGCCGTCCAAAGCCAATGCCGGGTAGCGGCCGTCCGAAGTGGACACCCAGAACCTGTCCCGGAACCGTGAACGAAGGGAATCAGCCCACTCGGAAAGACCGGAAACAGGCTCACCCAGAGCCGTCAGCAACGAGACCGCACCCACGACGGCTTCGTGTTGGTACGCCTGGACTTCACTCAACGCGATCGGCGGCTTCGCCTGCGCACCGTCGTGGAAGCGGACCGCGTCGCCGGAATCCTTCCACCCCTGGTTGGCCAGGCCGTGCCCGCTCTCGTCGCGGTATTCGGCGAACCCGTCGCCGTCCGGGTCCGCGGCGCCGGTGATCCACGACAGCGCGAACCGCAGCGTCGGCAGCAGGTCGCGGACCTCGTCCTCGGGCAGGCCCCAGCGCCAGGCGTCGTGCAGCAGGCACACCCACAACGCCGTCGCGTCGACCGTCCCGTAGTACTCGGCGGGCAGGGAGGCGCCGTCGATCGTCTCGAAGACGTCGCGGCGCCGCTCGTGCAGGATCTTGCCCGGCGCCTCGCCGGTCGCCGGGTCGTGGCGCGTGCCCTGCGCCCGGGCGAGCGTCCGGAGCGTCCCGCCCGCGAGGCCGACCGACAGCGGCAACGCGAGCCGCGCGGCCCACAGGCTGTCGCGGCCGAACAACGTGAGGAACCACGGCGCGCCCGCGCCGGCGAACGCGTCGGCGGGGTGGTCGCGCTCTGCCAGGAGCAGCCCGTCGAGGTCGTCGAGCGCGCGGTCGAGCAACGCGGTGAACCGGCGGTCGTCGGCGTGCACCTCCGGCCGGGGCAGCCGGGTGCCGGCCGGTGCGAACAACGCCCGCTCGTCGGAAACCGACAGTGACCAGCGCAGCGTCGCCGGGCCGTCGACGGTCCAGCGCAGCCGGAGCCGCGGCCCGTCGACGACGACTTCGGCGCCTTCGGCCGTCACTTCGGAGACCGCCGAGGAAGCGGCCCACCGGGTGCCGGCCGGGACGACGGGGGAGCGCCGGCCGCCCGACTTGATCTCGTCGATCGGCGCGAAGTCGGCGGCCAGGACGACCTCCACGACGCGCCTTCGATTCACCGAAGCCGTCGAGACCAGCGAAAGCTCCTCGGTCATCCCCGACGCCGTGACCGTGCGGTCGCGCCGCAGCCACACCGTCGGGTCGGGGCCGGGGTCGCCCAGCCGGCGCAGCAGCCCGGTGAACCGCGCGCGGCCGGCGCCCGGCTCGTCGCCGCCGATGGCCTCCGGCTCGTCGCCGTCGACCGTCACCACGGCTTCGCTGAGCAGCCGCAGGTCGCCGTGGAGCAGGCCTTGGGTCCCGCCGGCGCGGATCTGCCCGTCCCGGCCGGACAGGACGACGGTCGGGGCGTGCAGCGCGATCGCGAGGTCGTGGAGCAGGGGCTGGAGGTCGGCCATGACTACGATTGGATCGATCAAACGAAAGAATGTCAACTGACTTCGAAGTCTTGACAGCTCAGCGCCACGGGTTCAGAGTGGCCCGCAGTTGAACGTTCAAACCCGGAGGCAGGACATGGGACGGCCCACGCTGAACTCGGTGGCCGAGGCGGCCGCGGTGTCGCGCCAGACCGTGTCCAACGTGATCAACTCGCCCGAGGTCGTGAGCCCGGAGACGCGCGAACGCGTCCTGGCCGCCATCGAACGGCTCGGCTACCGCCCGAACACCGCGGCGCGGCAGATGCGCACCACGCGGTCGCAGATCATCGGGCTGTGCATCCCGCCGTCGGGCAACGGCGTGAGCGGCGTCGTCCTCGACCAGTTCCTGCACTCGCTGACCGCGACGGCCGAGCGCTACGACCACCGGATCATGCTGTTCACCGCGGCCGACGACGAGGCCGAGACCCGCGCGTACGCCGACCTGATCGCCTCGGTCGGGATCGACGGGTTCGTGCTGACCAGCACCCACCACGACGACCTGCGCACCCGCTGGCTGCTCGAGCGCGAGCTGCCGTTCGTCACGTTCGGCCGGCCGTGGGGTGCGGAGGACACGCACCCGTGGGTCGACGTCGACGGCGCCGCGGGGACGCGGCTGGCCACCGATCACCTGGTCCGCCAGGGACACCGGCGGATCGCGTTCGTGGGTTGGCCCGAGGGGTCGGGCAGTGGCGACGACCGCCGCGCCGGCTGGGCGGCGGGCCTGGCCGCGGCCGGCTTGGGGGAGGGGCCGCAGGTCGCGGTGTTCGACGGCGTGGAAGGGGGACGGTCGGCCGCCGCCCGGCTGCTGGACGCGGGGGGCAGCGACCCGGCCCCCGCCCGGCTGCCCGGCGCCGCCCACCCTGCCGACAGCGGCGCGCCGACCGCGTTCGTCTGCGCCAGCGACTCGCTCGCCCTCGGTGTCACCGCCGAACTCCGGGACCGCGGGATCCGGCCCGGGGCCGATGCCGCCGTCATCGGCTTCGACGACACCCCCACCGCCGCCGTCCTCGGGCTGAGCAGTGTCGCCCAGCCCATCGCCGATGTCGCGGCCGAATGCGTGCGGCAGCTGCGGACCATCCTGCGCGGGAAGACCGAACCCGCGACCACCCTCTTCACCCCGCACCTCGTGCTCCGCACCACCTGAGTCCCCGCGCGATCAAGGAGGATCGATGCTTCCCCGCCGAACTGTGGCCGCCTTCGCGGCGGCCGGCCTGCTGCTCCCGCTTTCCGCCTGCGGCAGCGGCTTCGACGACTCGTCCCGGCCCGCCACCCAGCAGGCCGGGCCCGCCACGCTCAAGGTGATGATCGCCGCGAGCGGGGGCGCCGAGCTCAAAGCCATGCAGGACGCCGCCGCCGCGTGGCACCCCGAAGGGTCGAAAGCCGAGGTCGTCTCCGCCAACGACCTCGCGCAGCAGCTCAGCCAGGGGTTCGCCGCGGGCAGCCCGCCGGACGTCTTCGCCGTCGATGCCACCAAGTTCCAGGGCTACGCCGACGAAATGCTCCCGTACGGCGACAACCTGTCCTATAAGGACGACATCTACCCGACGCTGCGCACGACCTTCACCAAGGACGGCAAGCTCTACTGCGCCCCCAAGGACTTCTCGACCCTCGCCCTCGCGATCAACACCGACGACTGGGCCGCGGCCGGGCTGACCGACAACGACGTCCCCAAGACGTGGGACCAGCTGAAGACCGTCGCGCAGAAGCTGACCACCGGCGGCCGCACCGGGCTGGTGTTCAACGACACCCGGGACCGCATCGGCGCCTTCCTCGTCCAGGCCGGCGGCTGGGCCGTCGACGCCGACCAGAAGAAGGCCACCGCCGACACGCCGCAGAACCTCCAGGCCCTGACCTACGTCCGCGACCTGCTCGCCTCCGGGGCGGCCAAGTACCCGAAGCAGATCGGCGCGGGCGACTCCGGCGAAGCGTTCGGCCAGCACAAGGCGTCGATGAGCATCGACGGCAACTGGCTGGCCGGCGGCATGAAGAAGGACTACCCGAACGTCAAGTACCGCGTCGTCGCGCTGCCCGCCGGGCCGGCCGGGCCCGGGACGCTGTCGTTCACGCAGTGCTGGGGCATCGCCGCCAAGAGCAAGTTCCAGGAGCAGGCCAAGCAGCTCGTCGACTCGTTCATGCAGCCGCAGCAGCAACTCGCGTTCGCCGAAGCCTTCGGCGTGATCCCGTCGCGGCAGTCCGTGCGAACGCAGTACGAGCAGAAGTTCCCCGCGCAGGCGGCGTTCGTCGCCGGCGCCGAGCACGCGCACGGGCCCGTCACACTGACCAAAATGGACCCCGTGCTGACCGACTTCGACGCCCAGCTGCAGCAGCTGCCGGGCGCCGACCCGAAGCGGATCCTGCAGCAGCTGCAGCAGAACACCGCGGCCGCGCTCGGGCAGTGACGTCGTGAGCACCGTCCTCACCGCTCCGGCCGCCGCGCCCGCGCGAGGCGGCCGGAGCCGCCGCCCCCTCCGGCGCGACGGCCGGGCCGGCTGGCTCTTCCTCACCCCGACGCTGCTCGTGCTCGGCCTGTTCATGGTGCTGCCGATCCTGATGGCGCTGTGGGTGAGTGTCAGCGACTGGACCGGCAACGGCAGCCCGTTCTCCTCGCGCGTGCACTTCGTCGGCGGGGACAACTACGCCGCGCTGCTCGCCGAACCCGGGCTGACGCGCCGGAACTTCGCCACCAGCGTCCGCAACAACGGCTACTTCGTGCTGTTCGTCGTGCCGCTGCAGACGGCGCTGGCGTTGTTCCTCGCGCTCACCCTGCACCAGAAGAAGCTCAAGGGCCGCCAGTTCTTCCGGACCGCCTTCTACTTTCCGACCGTCACCAGTTCGGTCGCGATCTCGGTCGTGTTCCTCTTCCTCTTTTCCAGCACCGGCACGGTGAACGCCGCGCTGAAGCTGTTCGGAGTGGACGGTCCCAGCTGGTTCGCCGACCCGCGCGGGATCTTCCACCTCGCCGTCGGCGACCCGGCGAACCCGCCGGCCGCCCTGGCGGGCCACGGTTTCCTGGGACTGTCCTGGTGGGACTGGCTGGCCGGCCCCAGCGTGGCGATGTGCTCGATCATCGTGCTCGTCGTCTGGACCTCCACCGGCGGCTTCATGCTGATGTTCTACGCGGCGCTGCAGAACCTGCCGCCGTCGGTCGACGAGGCCGCCCTCATCGACGGCGCGACGCCGTGGCAACGCTTCTGGCGCGTCACGCTCCCGCAGCTGCGCCCGACGTTGTTCCTCGTGCTGACGCTCGGCCTGATCGGGACGTGGCAGGTCTTCGACCAGGTCTACGTGCTCAGCCGCGGCAACCCGGCCAACACCACGCTGACCCCGGCGTACCTGTCGTACTCGACGTCGTTCGTCGGCCACCAGTGGGGCCAGGGCGCGGCGATCGCGTTCCTCCTGTTCGTCGTGATCGTGGCCTTCACGCTGGTGCAGCGCTGGGCCCTGCGGGAGCGCCGATGAAGAAACGCTGGCTCGGGTACGCGGTCCTCGTCCTGGTCGCCGCGTTGTACATCTACCCCTTCCTCATCCAGCTCGCGACGGCGTTCAAGACCGACGCCGACGCCACCGCGCACCCGCTCCTGCCGTGGCCGCAGCAGTGGTCCGTCAGCGTCTTCCGGACGCTGGCCGAGCAGGACTTCCCGCGCTGGGCCATGAACTCCGTGTTCGTCTCGGTGACGATCACCGTCGGCCGGGTCGTGTTCGACTCCCTCGCCGGCTACGCCTTGTCCCGGCTGCGGTTCCGCGGCCGGCGGACGGTCTTCGGGGCCGTCCTGGCGGTCATCGCCGTCCCGAGCGTGGTACTGCTGATCCCGAAGTTCCTGGTGCTCAACCAGCTCGGCATGTACGACACCTACGCGGCGATGATCATCCCGCTGCTGGTCGACGGCACCGGGGTGTTCATCATGAAGCAGTTCTTCGACACCGTGCCGGTGAGCGTCGAGGAAGCCGCCCGGATCGACGGTGCCGGACCGTTCCGGACCTTCTGGTCGGTGGTCCTGCCGATGTCGAAACCGGCGTTGATCACCGTGACCATCCTGTCGTTCCAGGGATCGTGGAACGAGCTGCCGCACTACATCGTGTCCCGGCAGGACCCGGCGCTGAACACGCTGACCAGCGGTGTGGCGAGCCTGGTGTCCGGCGAGCTGGGCCAGGGCAACCAGTTCCCGCTGAAGCTCGCCGCGGCACTGCTGATGACGCTGCCGGTCGCGATCGTCTACTTCGTGTTCTCGCGCCGGTTCACCCAGGGCACCTACGAAGGAGCCGACAAGTAGGTCAGCGGATCAGCTCGTCGGCGACCCACTGGACGACGCCGTCCGGATACGGGTTGCCCAGGCCGAGCACGACGTGCCCGAACCCGTGGTCGACCGCCTCCTCGATCTTCTCGCGCGTGGCGGCCGGCTTGTCGTAGTCGACGGCGAGGAAGATCGAGCGCAGGATCGAAGCCGGGTCGCGGCCGATCTCCGCGCAGTAGCGGTCGAGGAGCTTGCTGCGGCCGGCGAGGTCGTCGATGTCGCCACCGCCCGGGATGTTCCACTGGTCGGCGTGCTCGGCGACCACGCGCAGCGTCGCGCTCGCCCGGCCGCCGATCATGATCGGCGGGTGCGGCCGCTGCACGGGCTTCGGGTTGCCGAACGCGCCCTTCAGCTTGACGTACTCGCCGTCGAAGTCGAACGGGGAGTCCTCTGTCCACAAGCGACGGATGACCGTGCACGCCTCGGCCAGCGCGGCGACGGCGTCGTCCTGGGTGTGGTACGGCAGGCCGTGGCCGTCGTATTCGCGCCGTGCCAACGGGTGGCTGGGCCGCGAACCGGCGCCGATGCCGAAGTCGAGGCGTCCGCCGGAGACGATGTCCACGGTGGTCGCGATCTTCGCCAGCACCGCCGGTGGCCGGAAGCGGTTGCTGGTGACCATCAGGCCGAGCCGGATCCGCTCGGTCTGCGCGGCCAGCGCCGAAAGCAGCGTCCAGCCCTCGAAGATCGGGCCGTCCGGGTCACCGCCGATCGGCATGAGGTGGTCGAACAGCCAGGCGTGCTCGATCTCCGGGATCTCGTCGGCTTCGCGCCAGACGCGCTGGATCTCGTCGTAGCCGACGTTCATCGGTGCGGTCAGGATGCCGAAGCTGGTCATCAACGCCTCCGGAGGGACTTCTCGAGCAGGGCGGGCGGGGTGTCGAACTTCTCGTGCGCGGCCAGGTCGACGCCGGGCGCGACGACCGCGTCGATCTCGTCGAGGACGTCGGCGGGCAGGGCGGTGTCGGCCGCCGCGAGCTGCGACTCCAGGTGGCCGAGCGTGCGCGGGCCGATGAGCGCGCTGGTCACGCCCGGGTGGGCGGTCACGAACCCGAGCGCCAGCTGGATGAGCGTCAGCCCGGCCTGCTCGGCGATCTTGACGAGCTTCTCGACGGCGTCCAGCCGGGCCTGGTTGGCCGGGTCGGTGAGGTCGAAGCGCTGCGGCAGGACGCCGGCGCGGTTCGTCGTGATCTCCCGGCCGGCGCGGACCGCGCCCGACAGCCAGCCCGACGCGAGCGGGCTCCAGGCCAGCACGCCGAGGCCGTACTCCTGCGTCACCGGCAGGACGTGCGCCTCGATGCCGCGTTGCAGGATCGAGTAGCTGGGCTGCTCGGTGACGTAGCGGCCCAGCCGGTTTTCCCGCGCGGCCCACTGGGCCTGCACGATCCGGTACGCCGGGAACGTCGACGAGCCGAAGTAGCGGATCTTGCCGGCGCGCTGGAGGTCGGTCAGCGCGGAAAGCGCTTCCTCGTCGCTCGTGGCGGGGTCCCAGCGGTGCATCTGGTACAGGTCGACGTGGTCGACGTCGAGCCGGCGCAGGCTGTCTTCGAGGGCCTTGAAGATCCAGCGGCGCGAGGTGCCGCGGTGGTTGCGCTCCTCGCCCATCGGCATGGCGGCCTTCGTGGCGAGCACCAGGTCGTCGCGGCGGTTCCTGATCGCCTGGCCGACCATGACCTCCGACTCGCCCTGGCCGTACATGTCGGCGGTGTCGATCAGGTTGACGCCGTTCTCGAGGGCGGCGTCGACGATGGCGGTGGCCTCGTCCTGGGTGGTGCGCCCGATCGCGCCGAAGTTCATCGCGCCGAGGGCGAGGCTGCTGACCTGGACGCCGGTGCGGCCCAGGGTGCGGTACTGCATGAGGGGATCCCTCCGTGGGATGATGGCAAGCGGAACGTTGCTCCGTTAACCATACGGAGCATTGTTCCGGTTAGCAACCCGGGAGGTGTGGTGTGAGCAAACCCAAGCGCGCGGACGCCCGGCGCAACGAGAAGACGCTGCTCGACGCGGCGGCCGCCGTCTTCGTCGCGTCGGGGGTGGACGCGCCGGTGCGGGACATCGCGGCGAAGGCCGGCGTCGGGATGGGCACGATCTACCGCCACTTCCCGACGCGGGCCGATCTGATCGTCGCCGTCTACCGGCACCAGGTGGAGGCCTGCGCCGACGCGGGCCCGGTACTGCTGGAGACGGCGTCTTCGCCGCACGCGGCCCTGGCGGAGTGGATCGACCTGTTCGTCGACTTCCTGGTGACCAAGCACGGGCTCGCGGGGGTGCTGCAGGGTGACGGCTTCGCCTCACTGCACGCGTACTTCCTCGATCGCCTGGTCCCGGTGTGCGCCCAGCTGCTCGAAGCCGCCGAGCTGACCGCGAAGGTGCGCCCGCTGGAGCTGATGCGCGGGGTCGGCAACCTGTGCGTCGGCGCGGAAGACGGCAATCCGGACTACAACGCTCGCCGGCTGGTCGGGCTGCTCATCGCGGGGCTGCGCGCGTGACGATCGAGCAGCTCACGACCGACCCGTACCCGCTGCTGGCCCGGCTCCGGGCGACCGAGCCGGTGGCCTGGCTGCCGGAGCTGACCGGCTGGCTCGTCACGCGGCACGACCTCGCACTGCACGTCATGCGTGATGCGGCGACGTTCACCGTGGACGACCCGCGCTTCTCGACCGCCCGGGTCGTCGGCCCGTCGATGCTCTCGCTCGACGCGGGTGCGCACACCCGGCACCGGACGCCGTTCGCCCGGCACTTCCGGCCGCGGGAGATTTCCGAGCGCTTCGAAGGGTTCGTCCGCGCGGAGTGCGCCCGGCTGGTCGACGGGTTCGCCGCCGCCGGGCGGGCGGAGCTGCGGCGGGCGCTGGCCGGCCCGCTGTCGGTCGCGGTGGTGGCCGACGCGCTGGGCCTGGACGGCACTGACACCGCGAAGGTGCTGGCCTGGTACGACGCCATCGTGTCCACAGTGGACGACATTTCGGCCGGACGGGAGCCGGGAGACCGGGGCGCGGCGGCGTTCGGCGAGCTGCGCGCGCACATCGAAGGAACGGTCGGGCGGCCGTCGCTGCTCACCGAGGCGGCCACGGCGCTGGAACTGCCGGAGGTGGTGTCGAACGCGGCGGTGCTGATGTTCGGCGGCATCGAGACGACCGAGGGCATGATCGCCAACCTCCTGCTGCACCTGCTGCGCGACCCGGCCCAGCTCGAGGCGGTGCGGGCGGACCGCGCGCTCGTCCCGGCCGCGATCGAGGAGTCGCTGCGCCTGGAACCCGCGGCGGCGGTGGTCGACCGGTACGCCACCCGGGACGTCTCGCTCGCGGGTGCGTCCATCGCCCGTGGTGACCTCGTGACGGTTTCGCTCACGGCCGCCAACCGCGACCCGGCGGTGTTCGAGAACCCGGACGTCTTCGACCCGGCCCGGCCGGACCTGCGCAAGCAGCTGGCGTTCGCGCACGGGCCGCACTTCTGCCTCGGCGCCGACCTCGCCCGGCTGGAGACGCGGATCGCCGTGGAGACCGTGCTCGACCGGCTGCCCGGGATCGAGCTGGCAGAGCCGGCCGCGCCGGCGGGACTGGTGTTCCGCAAACCCGTCGCCGTCCCCGCGCGGTGGCTGCCATCATGCCCGGATGACGGCGTGGCGTGAGTTCGAAGCGGCGGAACCGGAGTTCGCTCAGCGCGTGCGGACGTTGTTCGACGCGCGCAGGCACAAGACGATGGCGACCCTGCGGGCCGACGGTTCGCCCCGGATTTCGGGGATCGAAATGAAGTTCGACGACGGCGAGCTGACGTTCGGCTCGATGCCGAACGCGCGCAAGGGTGCCGATCTGCGGCGGGATCCACGGGTGGCGCTGCACAGCGCGACCGTCGACCCGGTCGACGGTGAAGAGGCGAAGTGGCCGGGGGAGGCGAAGATCTCCGGCCGGGCCGTCGACGACGGCGAGCGCTTCCGCGTGGACGTCGCCGAGGTGGTGCACACCCACTTGAACGAGGCGGCGACGCTGCTGGTCGTCGAGTGGTGGACGCCCGAGGGCGGCCTGCGCAAGGTCGAGCGCGAGTAGACCGGCCGGAAGCGTCCGGGCGCCCGTCATCATCGACATTTAAGTCAAGCGCTTGACGTAATCTAGTTTCGTGGCCATGCTGCATCACAGGGGTCATTCACCAACGAGGAGACCGCCATGACGCAAAGCCACACCGAGCTGCCGCGCTTCCCGTTCGTCGCCGACACCGCCCTGGCGCCGCCCGCGGAGTGGGCCGAGTTCCGGGCGAAGTGCCCGGTCGCGCCCGTGCGGCTGGCCAGCGGGGACGAGGCCGCCCTGGTCACCCGCTACGCCGACGTCAAGAACGTGCTGTCCGATCCGCGGTGGACCCGGCCCACGCCGGCCGACAACGCCGCCCGCGTCGCCGACACCGAGTCCGGCGGGGTGTTCAACAGCGAGATGGCGACCGTCCTCCCGCAGCACGGCGAGGCCCACCTCACCTGGCGCCGCACGATCGGGAAGTGGTTCACCGCCAAGCGGATGAACGCGCTGCGGCCCGGGATGGCCGCGATGGCCGAGCAGCTCGTCGACGACCTCGTCGCGAAGGGCGCGCCCGGGGACCTCAAGGCCGGGCTCGCCTTCCCGCTGCCCGTCTGGGTCATCTGTGACATGCTCGGCGTGCCCGACACCGACCGGGACCGGTTCGCGCACTGGTCGGACGTCATGCTCAGCATGACCCGCTACACCCAGGCCGAGTTCGACGCCGCGCAGCAGGAGTTCGGGCGCTACATGGGCGGGCTCATCGCCGCCAAGCGCGAAGACCCCGGCGACGACATCCTCAGCGCGCTGCTGCCCGAAGGCTGGCCGGACTCGATGCTGATCGCCACCGGCATCGGCCTGCTGATCGCCGGCCACGAGACCACCGCCAACATGATCGCCAAGATGGTCGCGATGCTGCTCGCCGACCGGACGCGGTGGGAGCGGCTGCTGGCCGACCCGGCGCTCGTGCGCACCGCCGTCGAGGAGTCCCTGCGGTTCGACGCGAACGCGGGGATCGGCATGTCCCGCTACCTTTCCGACGACTTCGAGGTCGCCGGCACCGTCCTGCCCGGTGGCACCACCGCGATGTGCAGCATGGCCGCGGCGAACCGGGACGAGACCGCGTTCGAGAACGCGTCCGAAATGGACCTCGGCCGCAGCCCGAACCCGCACCTCGCGTTCGGCGCCGGCGCGCACGCCTGCCTCGGGCAGCCGCTGGCCCGCACCGAACTGCAGGTGACGCTGGAAGTCCTGCTGCGCAAGCTGCCGTCGCTCGAGCTGGCCGTCCCCGCGGACGAGCTGCGCCGCGTCGAAGGGCTCGCCGTCGGCGGACTGCGGGAACTGCCCGTCCGGTGGTGACCGCGGTGGACCGGGCGTACGCGACGCGGGAGGCGATCCTGACGGCGGCGGAACGGCTCTACGCCGAGCACGGCGTGCTCGCCGTGTCCAACCGGCAGATCAGCGAGGCCGCCGGGCAGGGCAACAACACCGCCGTCGGGTACCACTTCGGCACCCGCGCCGACCTCGTCCGGGCCATTGCCCGCCGGCACTCCGCGGCGGTGGAAGAGCTGCGGGCGCGCATGCTCGCCGGGCTCGGCGCCGGCGCGGACCTGCGCGACTGGGTCCGGTGCCTGGTCCACCCGTCGACCGAACACCTGGCGCGGGCGGGCACGCCGAGCTGGTTCGCCCGGTTCACCGCGCAGGTGATGACCGAGCCGTCGCTGCGGTCGGCCGTCGCCGCCGAGACGCTCTCGTCGCCGTCGCTGGCGCGGACCGTGGAGGGGCTGAGCCGGTGCCTGCCCGAGCTGCCCGCCGACGTCCGCGCCGAACGCAGTGCCATGACCCGTCAGCTGCTGATCCACACGATGGCCGAGCGCGAACGCGCGCTCGCCGAAGGCAGCACTGCGCCGATCGTTGCCAATCCGATCACAGTCACGGCCGAATGGCTTCGTAGCAACGGTCGCGCGCCGCCCGGGGGGCGGCCTACTTTTGGCCGGATTGGCAACACCCCGCGAGCCAACTGGCGTGAAGCCGCCACCGGCCTCACCGACGCCCTCGTCGGCCTCTGGCTCGCTCCCGTGACACCCCGGAACCCAGGAGAGGAACAGGCATGAAGGTCACTGTGGACGAAGGAAAGTGCTGCGGCGCCGGCACCTGCGTGATGCTCGCGCCGGACGTGTTCGACCAGCGCGACGACGACGGCATCGTCATCCTCCTCGACGAGACCCCCGGCGAAGAGCTGCACGCGACCGTCCGGGAGGCGGCGAGCGTCTGCCCCGGCGTCGCGATCTCGGTCAGCGAGGACGCGTGAACGTCCTGGTCGTCGGCGCTTCGGCGGCCGGCCTCGCGACCGTCGAAGCCCTGCGCCGCAAGGGCTACGACGGTGGCGTGACCGTGCTGGGCGCCGAAACGCACCTCCCCTACGACCGGCCGCCGCTGTCCAAACAGGTCCTCGCCGGGAGCTGGACACCTACGCAGGCGAGCTTACGTACCCCCGACGCCCTGTCCGCGTTGGACGCCGAGTTCGTGCTCGGCGATCCCGCGGTGCGGCTGGACGCCCGCGCGCGGACCGTCCACACGGCACAGGGGCGGGCGCTGACCGCGGACGCTGTCGTGCTCGCCACCGGGCTCCGGCCCCGCACGCTGCCGGGCCAGGCCGGCCTCGCGGGGGTCCACGTGCTGCGCACCCTCGACGACGCGCTGGGCCTGCGCGCGGACCTGGCGCCGGACAAGCGGGTCGTGGTCGTCGGCGACGGCGTCCTCGGCGCGGAGATCGCGGCGACCGTGTGCGGCCTCGGCGTGCCGGTCACCCTGGCCGGTCCGCAGTCCGCGCCGCTTGCGTACCAGTTCGGGCCCCTGGCCGCGGGTCTGCTCGCGTCGCTGCACGCCGACCGCGGTGTCGCGCTGCGACTGGGGTCCGCGGTCACCGGACTGTCCTCCGAGGACGGTCGGGTCACCGGCGTCCGCCTGGAGACCGGTGAGGTGCTGCCCGCCGACGTCGTGGTGGTGGCGTTCGGCGCGGCCCCGGCGACGGACTGGCTGGCGGGCAGCGGGCTGCTGTGCGACAACGGCGTCGTGTGCGACTCCCGCTGCCGGGCGGCGGACGGGATCTACGCGGCCGGCGACGTGGCGCGCTGGCACCACGAAGGCCTGGACGCGCTGCTGCGCTTGGAAAACCGGACCAACGCGACCGAGCAGGCGGCCGCCGTCGCGGGCACCATCCTCGGCGACGACCGCCCGTACACGCCGGTGCCGTACTTCTGGACCAACCAGTTCGACGCCCGGATCCACGTGTACGGGACACTGTCCGCCGACGCCGAGGTGTCCATTGTGGACGGCGAGGTGGCAGCGAACCGGTTCGTGGCCGAGTACCGCGAGGGTGGCCGGGTGACCGGCGTGCTCGGCTGGAACATGCCCAAGCAGGCCCGGCTTCACTCCACCGTGACGGACTTGGCGAGGTTGCGCGGCTTGTCGATGTCGTAGCCCAGGGTCAGCGCCGCGTGGTAGGCGAGCAGCTGCAACGGGATGGTCAGCAGGATCGGGTCGAGCTCCGGCTCGGTCCGCGGCACGACGATCCGCGGGACGTCCAGCTCGCCGAAGTCGACGTCCTCGTGCGTCACGGCCAGGACGGCCCCGCCGCGGGCCTTGATCTGCTGCAACGCGGCCAGGTTCCGGCCGGCGAGCTCGTCGGCGGGCACGATCGCGACCGTCGGGAGCGTGTCGTCGATCAGGGCCAGCGGGCCGTGCTTCAGCTCCGACGTCTGGTACGCCTCGGCGTGGCGGTAGGAGATCTCCTTGAACTTCTGCGCGCCCTCGCGGGCCACCGGGTAGCCGCGGACGCGGCCGATGAAGAACAGGCTCTTCGCGGTGGCCGCGGCCTTCGCGTGCTCCGCGATCTCCGGTTCGGCGTCCAGGACGGCCTTGATCTGGCCGGGCAGCGCGCGGATCGCGGCGATGATCCGCTGACCGTCCGCATTGGACAAATCGCGGACCCGGCCGAGGGCCAGCGCGATCAACGCGAAACCGACGGCCATGTTCGTCAGCGCCTTGGTCGAGGCGACCGCGATCTCCGGGCCGGCGTGCAGGTAGACACCGCCGTCGCAGGCACGCGCGATGGTCGAGCCGACGACGTTGACCAGGCCGACCACCCGGCCGCCCTTGCGCTTGATCTCCTCGACGGCGAACGCGGTGTCGATCGTCTCGCCGGACTGGCTGACCGCGATGTAGAGCGTGTCCGCTTCGATGATCGGGTTGCGGTAGCGGAACTCCGACGCGGCTTCGGCGTCGGCCGGGATCCGGGCCAGCTCCTCGATCATCGTCGCGCCGATCTGGCCGACGTAGTAGGCCGAGCCGCAGCCGAGGATCTTCACGCGGCTGAACCCGCGCAGCTCCCGCGGCGTCAGGTTGAGCCCGTCGAGCCGGGCGACGCCGAACCGGTCGTCGAGCCGGCCGCGGATGATCCGCTCGACGGATTCGGGCTGCTCCTGGATCTCCTTGACCATGTAGTGCGGGAAGCCGCCGAGGTCGAGGTCTTCGGCCGCGATGTCGATCTCGGTGGCCGGCTTGGTGGTGTCGCTCTCGTCGACGGTGAAGGTGCGGTAGCCGGTGGCGAAGACCGTGGCGAACTCGCCGTCGTCGAGGTGCGCGACCTGCGAGGTGTGCCGGACCAGCGCGGCGAGGTCGCTGGCGACGAACATCTCGCGCTCGCCGACGCCGATGATCAGCGGGGAGCCGTTGCGGGCGATGACGAGCCGGTCGGGGTGCTCGCTGTCGGCGACGGCGATCGCGTACGTGCCGGTGATCCGCGAGACGGCCTCGACCACGGCGTCTTCGAGCGTTTCCGCGGCCGAGCGCGCGATCAGGTGGGCGAGGACCTCGGTGTCGGTCTCGGAGGTGAGGGTGACACCGGCGTCGGTGAGCTGGGCGCGCAGCGCGTCGGCGTTGTCGATGATGCCGTTGTGGACGACGCTGATCCGGCCGTCTTCGGACGTGTGCGGGTGCGCGTTGGCCTCCGACGCCGGGCCGTGCGTCGCCCAGCGCGTGTGGCCGATGCCGGCCTTGCCGGCCAGGCGCTTGGGCAGCGCGGCGGCGAGGTTGCGGACCCGGCCGACGACGCGGTGGACCTGCGGGGCGCCCTTGGCGCCGAGGACGGCGATGCCCGCGGAGTCGTACCCGCGGTACTCGAGCCGGGTCAGGCCTTCGAGGAGGATGGGGGCGGCGTTCTGGCCGCCGATGTAGCCGACGATCCCGCACATGGCGAACCTTCTTTCAGCCGTAGACGATGCGCCGCAGCTGGCGCTCGGACAGGTCGGGCGCGGCCACCAGCCGGCCCCGGAGCTCGGCGGCGATGAGCGGGAAGATCTCGGGGTTCTTCCGGCCCTCGGCCTGCAGCTCGGCGTGCCGGCGGCGGACGTAGGCCTCGGTGGGTGTCCGGTAGTAGGCGAGGACGTCGTCGACGACGCGGGCGGCGACCCCCGGCGGCAGACCGGTGGACGCGGCCACGCGCTCGACGATGTCGGTCTCTGCCACGTCGGCCATCATGCCTTGCGCGTGTCGACGACTTCAAATTCCTGCCCGAAATCGGGCAAGCTTTAATGGTTGGACAGGTTTAGGGGTGGCGGCGAGGGTGGGGATGTGCGTCAAGAAGACATCTGGGACGTCGAGGCCGCCGAACGCTACGACACCCCGGGCCGCGGCATGTTCGCGCCGGAGGTCGTGGACCCGGTCGTCGACCGCCTCGCCGCGCTGGCCGGCGACGGCCGCGCGCTGGAGTTCGCGATCGGCACCGGCCGGGTGGCCGTCCCGCTCGCCGCGCGGGGTGTGTCCGTCACGGGCATCGAGCTGTCGCGGCCGATGCTCGGGAAGCTGCGCTCGAAGGCGTCGATCCCGGTGGTCGTCGGCGACATGGCCACGGCGACGGCGCCGGGTGAGTTTTCGCTGGTCTACGTCGTGTACAACACGATCGGCAACCTGCTGACCCAGGACGAGCAGATCGAGTGCTTCCGCAACGCGGCCCGTCACCTGGGCCCGGGCGGCCGGTTCGTGGTCGAGCTGGGCGTCCCCGAGCTGCGCCGCCTCCCGCCGGACCAGGAGGCGCTGGTCTTCACGGCCGAGTCCGGGTACGTCGGGGTGGACACGTACGACACGGTCAGCCAGCACCTGGTGTCGCACCACTTCACGTTCGGCGAGGGGCGGCAGGCCCGGGTGAGCCGGTGCCCGCAGCGCTACATCTGGCCGGCGGAGCTGGACCTGATGGGGCGGCTGGCCGGGTTCGAGCTGGAGTCCCGGCACGCGGACTGGACCGGCGGGGAGTTCACGACGCGATCGCGGTCGCACGTGTCGGTCTACCGGCTGCCGTCGAGCTGACCTCGACCAGCGGGAGCCGGACCGTCGCGTGCGGGATGATCCCTCGCTCGGCCAGTGCCGCCTTGGCCGCCGTGGTTCCGGGGCCGGCTCGCATGATCGTCTCCACCAGCGGGATCAGTGACCGGGTGATGTCCCGTGCCGGCTCGAGGTCGCCGCGGTGGACGGCGGCGATCAAGGCCGCCGTGCGGTCCGCCGCCACGTTGGCGACCACGCTGACCACGCCCGCCGCGCCGCACGCGAGGTACGGCAGGTTCAGCTCGTCGATGCCGCAGTAGTACGCCAGTCCCGTGCTCGCCATGACCGTCATCGCCTCGAAGAGGTCGCCCTTCGCGTCCTTGACCGCCCGGATCCGGGGGTGCGCGGCGAGCTCGGCCAGCGTCGCCGGCGTCATCGCGATGCCGGCGCGCGCGGGGACGTCGTAGAGCATCACCGGCAGCCCGGTCGCGTCGGCCACCGCGAGGCAGTGGGCGACGACGCCGGCCTGCGTCGGGCGGGAGTAGTAGGGGCAGACGAGCAGGAGCCCGTCCGCGCCGGCCGCCTCGGCGTCGCGGGCCCGGCGGACGCTCGCGGCGGTGTCGTACGTGCCGACGCCGGCGATCACCCGCGCCCGGCCGGCGACCCGCGCCACGACGCTCCGGACGAGCCCGGCGGCTTCGGGCTCGGTCAGCGTGGGGGACTCGCCGGTCGTCCCACCCACGACGAGGCCGTCGCAGCCGGTGGCGAGCAGATGGTCGACGAGGCTCGCGAGGCCGGGGCCGCTGATCGCCCCGCCGGGCTGCATGGGGGTCACCATCGCGACGAGGTTGGCGCCGAAGTCGGTCATGACGTCGACTCTGCCCGGGGTGAATGCTGCGGTCCAGCGATGCTTTTTTGGCAGTATTGAGTAGCCTGGCTTGATGATCGAGGTGGGCGCGCTGCGGGCGCTGCGGTCGGTGGCGGCACTCGGCACCCTGGCCCGGGCGGCCGAGGAGCTGGGGTTCACGGCGTCGGCGGTGTCGCAGCAGCTCAAGCGGCTGGAGCGGCAGGTCGGCGTGCCGGTGCTGGCGCCGGCGGGCCGCGGGGTGGTGCTGACCCCGGCCGGCCAGGCGATCGCCGACTCGGCGCCTTCGGTGTTCCAGGCGCTGGAGCGGTGCGCGGAAGCAGCCCAGTCGGTGTCGGAGGGCGCGCCGCGCGGCACGCTCCGGGTGGTGGCGTTCTCGACGGCGATCCGCGGCTTGCTCGCGCCGGTGCTGCGGGGACTGTCGGAGCGTTGCCCGGACCTGCGGGTGCGGATCACCGAGCAGGACCCGGACGAGGCGTTGCGCAGCGTCGACGCGGGAACGGCCGACGTCGCACTCGTCCACGACGCCGACGGGCTGCCGGCCCCGGCGCCTTCGTCGTTGACGCAGCTTTTGGTGCACACGGACGTCGGCGACGTGGTGTTGAGCCGTGCGCACCCGCTGGCGTCGGCCACCACGCCGCTGGGCCCGCTCGATCTCGCGGGGCATGCGTGGGTGACCAGCCCGCCGGGAACGGTTTGCCACCAGTGGTTCCGCCGGTTGTTCGCGGACGCGCCGGAGGAGCCGGACGTGCGTCACCTGGTCGACGACTTCGCGACGCAGCTGGCGTTGGTCGGGGCGGGGGAGGTGATCGCGCTGATCCCCCGGCTGGCCCGGCCGCCGTTGGGGGAGGATCTGGTGACGCGTCCGTTGCGCCGTCAGCCGAAGCGGGAGGTCCACGCGGCTTGGCGGCGGAGCGCGGACGCGAGCCCGTCGATCCGGGCACTGCTCGCGGAACTCGGTTAAGCTGACCCCGAGCGGGTGCAGCGTCGGAACGCCCGCCCGGAATGCCCATGGCGCACACCTCAAAGGAGTGCGCCTTGATCACCTTCGCCGGCATGAGCCTGCCCGTCACCGACTTGGGGCGTTCGGTTCCCTTCTACGAGTCCCTCGGCTTCACCACCGAAGTCTGCAACGGCCGGTTCGTGTTGCTGCGCCTGGACTCCGGCACCCTCGGCCTGCTCGAGCTCGGCGCCGTCGTGGCCCGGGAAGCCGCCAACCTGAGGCAGTTCGTCCAGGTCGAACTGCTCGCCGACGACCTCGACGAGCTCTACCGGGACCTCCTCGCCCGTGGCGTCTCCGTGCCCAACCCGCCCCGCGACCGGGGCTTCGAACGGCAGCTCCAGCTGCGTGACCCGGACGGCTTCACCGTCGAGTTCGCCGATCGGAGCGCGCGAGGTCTCCGTTCCACGCCGGTGGGGCCAGGTCGGTGACTCCGACGCGGGCCAAAGCGCGGCGGGCCGTGTGGTCCACCACGTCGTCCAGGGTGGCCGGGTTCGGGTAGAACGCCGGGACCGGTGGGGCGATGATCGCGCCCGCTTCGGCGGCTGCGGTCATCGCCCGCAAGTGGCCCACGTGCAACGGTGTTTCGCGCACCATCAGCAGCAGCGGGCGCCCCTCCTTGAGGCACACGTCCGCCGCGCGGCTGACCAGGTCGTCGGTGTAGCTCCAGGCGATCGCCGACAACGTCTTGATCGAGCACGGCGCGACCAGCATCGCGTCCACCGGGAACGAGCCCGACGCGATCGACGCGCCGATCTCGCCCGGCCGGTGGTGCACCGAGGCGAGTTTTCCAAGTCCGACGGGGAAAGCCCGCACTCGTGGCGCACGGTCACCGCGCCCGCCTTCGACAGGACCAGGTGGACCTCGACGTCCGGCCGGTAGGCCAGCAGCTCGAGGATCCGCACGCCGTAGCACGCGCCGCTGGCTCCGGTGATCGCGACGACCAGCGTGGTCATTCGATCGCCTCGATGCGCCGGCCGGTCTTGTCCGGCGCCGCGATCGCGAGGACCGCGGCGGCGACCGGGCCGACGATGCCGAGCGCCAGCGCGAGCGGCACCGTGCCCGCCAGCGACAGCGCGACCAGCGGGAACAGCCCGGCGCCGAACCCGCGGCCGGCGTAGTAGGACAGGTTCGACCCGCTCGACCGCACGCGCGTCGGGAAGAACTCGGCCATCCAGATGCCCAGCACGCCGAACCCGCCGCTGCCGCCGGCGCACATCATCAGCGCCCAGAACGTCGGGTACGCCCAGAAGTCCGTGCCGATCCTGGCCGAGCCGCTCACGACGAGGCTGAGGAACCAGCCGAACCCGAGCACCCCGAACACCGCCGACGCGAACATCGCCCACTTGCGCTTGAGGACGTCGGACAGGATTCCCGTGAGGGGATAGGTGATTCCGGTGACGATCAGTCCCAAGAGGACGATCAGGCTCGCGGTGCCCAGCGGCACCTTCTCCACCTTGATCAGGAACGTCGACAGGTAGGAGATGAGCGAGTTCGTCGTCAGGAACAACGCCGTCGCCAGCGCCATGAACACGATCGTGCCCTTCGCGTAGCCGCCGCGGAACACGTCGAACAGCGGGACCTTGGTGCGCCGCAGCTCTTCCGGCACCCGCCCGGCCTTCAGCTCGCGCTGGTAGAGCAGCCACTGCTCGGACTCGGGCAGCAGCACGGCCGACGCCACGCCGATCACCAGCGTCGCGACGCCGATCAGGACGTACCCGGTGCGCCAGCCGCGGTCCTCGCCGAACGCGACGAGGCAGCCGTACACCACGCCTTCGGTCAGGATCTGGCCGACGAAGTACATCGCCTGGATCGAGCCGCCCATCATGCCCCGCTTGCGCGTCTTCCAGCACTCGGCGAACATCGAGAACGACAGGCCGAACAGGCCGCCCATCCCGACGCCGGCGAGCAACCGGGTCAGCAGGAACACGAAGTAGTTCGGCGCGAGCCCGCCGAGCAGCGCCGCGACGCCGAACGCGAGCACGGACCCGGTGTAGGTCCACCGCCTGCCGTAGAGGTCGCCGAGCCAGCCGCACAGGATCCCGCCCGCGATCGAGGCGAACCCCTGCAGCGTAGCGACCTGCACGATCTGGATGGTGCTGACGTGGAAGCTTTCGGCCAAATAGGACAGTGGGTAGCCGACGAGGTTGAGCTCGGCGCCGTCGAAGAGCGTGCCGAGGAAGGCGAAGAAGAGGATGCGGGCGGTTTGCGGGCGTGCCGAAGTGAGCCCACCGGCACCGGTGGGCGTGCGCAGGGTCGACAAGGAGGTTCCCTTTCCCGGGGATCAGTCAGGCAGCTGTTGGCCCCGGGTCTCGGGGCAGAACGGGGCGACGACGAGGCCGAGCACGTAGATCGACCCGACGGCGGTCGCGGCGACGCCGTACCCGCCGAGCTTCGAGATGATCGCGCCGGCGGTGAGCGGGCCGAGGAAGGCGATGAACCGCGCGGCGTTGAACACGAACGCCGCGCCGGTGGCGCGCAGGTGGGTGGGGTAGAACTCGGGCAGCCACACGGGCATCCAGGTGTACTGGCCGAGCGTGAAGAAGCCGTTGACGACGAGCACGACGACGATCAGGCCGAGGCTGTGCGTCCACAGGAACAGCACCGGGGTGAGGACGAGGGAAGCCGCGAAGTACAGCAGCACCGCGGGTTTCCGGCCGACCCGGTCGGCGATGAAGCCGAAGGCGATGTACCCGGCGATCGCGCCGGCGTTGTAGATCATCCCGGCGCCGCTGGCCCACGCGGTCGTGGACTGGCCGGAGCCGGCGGCGCGCGAAGCGACGTAGGCCGGGACCCAGGTCGAGATGCCCCACCAGCCGAGGGTGGTGACCAAGGACATCAGCGAGCCGAGGATGGTCAGCCTGCGCAGCTTGGGGTCGACCAGGATCTGGCGCAGGGTGAGACGGGTGAACGACTTTTCGTGGGTGGTCAGCTCGCCGTCCCGCTCCTTCAGCTCGCGGCGGCGGCGGTGTGCGCTGGTCCACGACTCGGACTCGGGCACCTTGCGGCGCAACCACAACGCGAACAGCGCGGGCAGCACGCCGATGAGGAACATGTACCGCCACGAGGCCGGCCCCAGCGGCGCGATGAAGTACCAGCACGCCGACGCGACGAAGAACCCGAGCCCGAGCCCGCACTGCATGAGGCCGGCGGCCTTGGCCCGCGCGTGCGCCGGCCAGGTCTCGGCGACCAGCGACGTACCGGTGCCCCACTCCGAGCCGAGCGCGAAGCCGGTGATGAACCGCAGGACGAGGAACGACGTCCACGACCAGGAAACCGCGGTGAGCCCGGTGAAGGCGGCGTAGAGCACCATCGACGTCAGGAGGGCTTTGCGGCGGCCGAAGTAGTCGGCGAACACCCCGCCGGCGATCCCGCCGAAGCCCCAGCCCAGCAGCGTGACGGCGATCGTGGCGCCGGTCAGGAACGACACCTGCGTGGCCGGGGCGCCGGGCTCGAGTGTCCTGAGGACGAGACTGGCGGTCAGGATGAGCGCGTAGGTCTCGAAGCCGTCGAAGAGCCAGCCGAGGTTCGCGGCGAGCAGGGACCGCCACTGCGTGCGGTCGAGTGTCTTGGCCCAGGGTTTCCGGACGAGCGCGACCTCGGACACGGGATCTCCTTTCCGGGCCGCCGTGGGCCGGATCTTGTCCTCCATCGAGGACATCGAGTCCTGCTGGCGGGAACGGTAGGCGAGCCGGCGGGCGAGGTCAAGAAAGTGTCGACAGTTGGCGTGGTCGCGAGGCGGCGAAAGCGGTGCTTTCTCGGTCTTGGATGCGCATCTGCGGACTTGCTGGGCTGCTGCGGCCGCGTTCGCGGATCAGTGCGCGGTGATCCACTGTGGACTCGGCGCCGGCGCATGTAGTGAATGACTCATTCATGTCGCCAGACGACAGGAATGAGTCATTCACTACATGCGAGAGGCTCAGCCGGAAACTTTCGCCGCGCCGCCGGTGCGCTCGGTGATCCGCAGCGCGCAGTCGCGGATCAGGGCGCCGTAGTGATCCACAGTGGACTCGTTGAGCTCCGAAGCGAACGCCAGCGAGCACACGACCATGCGGACGTGCCCCTGGGCGTCGAAGACCGGCGCCGCCACGCCGGACTGGCCGAGGTCGTACTCGCGGATGCTCTCGGCGTACCCGCGCTCGCGGGTGTCGTCCAGGACTTCGCGCAGCTCGTCGGGGGTCGCGACCGTCTCGGGGGTGAACTCCTCGACGCCGAACTGCGCGACCAGCCGGTCCACCTCGGCCGGCTCGGACCAGGCGTGGAACGCGCGCATGATGGCCGGCGCGGAGAACGGGAACGTGTCGCCCACGCCGACGGTGATCCGCACGCCCTTGCCGCGGTCGCCCTTGGCCAGCACCGAGTACTCGCCCTTCCCGTGCGGCTGCACGGCGAAGACGACGAAGTTGATCCGCTGGTTGAGCTCGTCGAGCTCCTGCTGGACGATCTCCGTCATCCAGTCCTCGGCCAGCCGGGCCATCGCGAGCAGGCGCGGCCCGAGCGACCAGCCGTCGCGGCTGGAGGTCCAGCCGGCGCGCTGCAGCGTGCCGAGGATGTTGTAGCAGGTGCTGCGGTTGAGCCCCAGCTCCTCGATCAGCACCCCGGAGGCCACCGGTTCCGGCCAGTCCCGGGCGATCCGCTCCAGGAGCCGCACGGCGCTCAGCACCGCTGGTACGTCGCTCGTCATCCTCGCCCCTCGTCGTTCTTCCTTCGCGCACGGTAGCCGAGCGGGTTTGCGTGTCGCCAGGACCGTGTTAGTGTCCTCTATATCAGACACCTAGTCCTCTCTGGCGGTCAGTAATTTGGTGGTCACATGAAGCTCGGATCCTCCTTCCTCGTCCCCGCCGGACACGATCGCGTGTTCGCGCACTTCCTCGATCCCGACTCGATGCGGGTCAGCGTGCCCGGCTGCACCGAGCTCGACCGCGCGGATCCCGCGCACTACCGCGGCCGGCTCGTCAACGAAATCGCGCACGTGCGGTTCAGCGCCGGGTTCTCCGCGGAGATCACCGAACTGGACGAGCCGAAGCTGGTGCGCGCGCTGCTCAAGGGCGAGGACCACAAGCTCGGCAGCTCCATCAAGATCGACGCCCGGCTCGCCGTCCAGCCCGACGGCGCGGACTCGTCCAAAGTGGACTACAGCCTCGACGTCGCGATCTGGGGCCGGATCGGCCGGCTCGGCGAGTCGCTCGTGCGCCGCCGGTCGCAGGAGGTCGAAAAGGAGTTCGTCGCGGCCTTCTCCGAGATCTGCGCCGCCGGCCCGCCGGGGCCGGACAACCCCGGCCTGCGCAGCGTCCTCGAGCGACGCAACGGTCCCTCGGAGAAGCCCGAGACGCCGGTCTCGTGGTGGCGCCGCCTGCTCGCGCGCCTGTTCGGGAAGAAGAGCTGATGCCCGTCTACCACTACCCGGACACGCTCGGCGAAGCCTGTTCGATCCTGGCGGCCGGCGAAGACGCGATGGTCTACGGCGGCGGAACGGCCGTCCAGATCCTGCTCAAGCAGGGCGTGCTCTTCGCGTCCGACCTGGTCGACATCGGCGCCGTCCCGGGCCTCGGGGAGATCACCCGCACCAAGGACGGCCTGCGCGCCGGTCCGCTGGTCACGTTGCGGCAGCTGGAAACCAGCCCGCTCGTGCGGGAGCTCGCGCCGCTGGCCGCCGAGGTCTACGGCCGGGTCGCCAACCCGCGCGTCCGCAACACCGCGAGCGTCGGCGGCAACCTCGCGCACGGCGACTACCGGCTCGACCCGCCGACCGCGCTGATGGTCCTCGACGCCCGTATCGAGCTCACGTCGTCGCGGGGCAAGCGGACCGTGCCCGCGCGCGAGTTCTTCGTCGACTTCCAGCAGACCGCCCTCGCGCCCGGCGAGATCATCACCGCGGTCGAAATCCCGCGACAGCCCGAAGACGCGGGCGCGCACTTCGCCAAGCTGTCCAGCCTGGCGGTCAACGACTGGCCGGCCGCGTCCGCCGCCGCGCTGGTCGTCCCGGTCTCCCGCGGCCGCCGCCAGGTCCGGCTCGGGCTCGGCGCGCTGGCCCACGTGCCGGTGTTCACCCAGTTCGAGCTGGCCGCCGACACCCCGGCCGACGAAGCCGTGGCCACGGCGAAGGAAGTCGCCCGGCCGCTGATCGACCCCCTGCCGGACGTGCGCGGGGGAAACGCTTACAAGACGCGGCTCGGCCTGGTGGCCGTCGAAGAAGCCGTGCGAGGTTCCTGGAAGGAGCGAGACGATGAGCGACGGATCCCGTTCCTCGGCCGGCGTCGCCGTCGGTGAGCGGTGGGCCCGCACCGACGGGCGCGCCAAGGTCCGCGGCGAATTCCGGTACGCCGCCGAAGAACCCGTCCGGCCGTGCCTCGACGTCGCCGTCCACCGCAGCACCCGGCCGCACGCGAAGATCGTCGCGGTCGACACCTCCCGCGCGCTCGCGGCCGAGGGCGTCGTCGCGGTCGTCACCGGCGCGGACCTGTTCGCCCTGCTCGGCGACCGGATGATGACCGGGCCCGCGTTCTCCGACCAGCCGTGCCTGGCCGTGGGCAAGGTCCGGTACGTCGGCGAGCCGGTCGCGGCCGTGCTGGCGCACAGCGTCGCGGCGGCCCGCCGGGCGGCCGAGGAGATCCAGGTCGACTACGACGAGCTGGACCCGGTGCACGACGTCGACGCCGCCATCACCGGAACCGCCTACGTGCACGAGGAACTCCGGCCGTCGGCGGTGTTCGGCGACCTCAAGCACCTGCGCGGCAAGCGCGACACGAACGTCAACTACGAGTTCACCCTGCGCCGAGGCGACCCGGACGCGGCCGGGGGAACCAAGGTGAGCGCGGAGTTCTGGGCGCCGCCGACCCACCACGTGCCGATCGAGCTGCCGTACGCGGCCGCGTGGCCCGAGGGCGACCGCGTCGAACTGCTGGCCACGACGCAGACGCCGTCGTACGTCCGCCAGAGCCTCGCCGACCTGCTCGACCTGCCGCTCAACCGGGTCCGGGTGCGGACCGCGCCGCTCGGCGGCAGCTTCGGCGCCAAGATGTACGACCGCCTCGAACCGCTGGTCGCGGCGCTGGCGTGGACGCAGCGGAAAGCCGTGCGCATCACCGCCACCCGCGAGGAGGCGTTCCTGCTCACCACGCGCCACGGCGCCGCGGTGTCCGGCAGCATGACCGCGGGCGAGGACGGCCGGATCGTCGCCGCCACCGCCGACGTCCGGTACGACACCGGCGCGTACGCCGACGTCGGGCCGCGCATCACCGCGAAGTCCGGCATGGTCGCCACCGGGCCGTACAAAGTGGACAACGTGTGCGTGCGGTCCCGGTGCGTCTACACGAACAAGCCGTCCGCCGGGCCGTTCCGCGGCTTCGGTGTCCCGCAGGTGACGTGGTCGCACGAGTCCCTTGTGGACGAACTGGCGCGCGAACGCGGCGAGGACCCGGCCGAGTTCCGGCGGCGCAACCTGCTGCGGGAAGGCGACATCGCGCCTGTTGGCACGCCCATGCACAGCGCGGACTTCGTCGGCTGCCTGGACGCCGTCACCGAAGCCATCGGCTGGGCCGAGCCGCTGCCGCCGGCGGACGGCCGGTTCGTGCGCGGGCGGGGCGTGGCGGTCGGGATCAAGGCCGTGCTGACCCCGACGATCTCCAACGCGACCGTGCAGCTCAACCAGGACGGCTCGGCGACCGTGCTGATCAGCACCGTCGACATGGGCCAGGGCAGCGACACGATCATGGCGCAGATCGCGGCCGAGGTGCTGTGCCTCGGGGAGGGCCGGGTGCGCGTCATCGGCGCGGACACCGACGTCACGCCGTACGACACGATCACCGCGGGTTCGCGGTCGACCTACCACACGGGCAACGCCGTCCGGCTGGCCGCGGAGTCCATGCGCGACAAGCTGTTCGCGCTCGCGGCGAAGCACTTCGACGTCGAGCCGACCGACCTCAAGATCACCGGCGACGGGCTGGTCAGCGCCCAGAACCAGGCCACCGTCAGCATCCCGGACCTGCTGCTCGCGCACTTCGGCGCCCGGGGGACCACGCTCACCGCCGAGGCGAACTTCAGCACGACGTGGCAGCCCTACGACCACGAGACCGGGCAGTCGCCGCAGGTCACCGAGCACTGGTTCGCCGGCGCGGCCGCCGTCCAGCTGACCGTCGACACCGCGACCGGGCGCGTGCACGTCGAGCACCTCGCGGTCGCCGGCGACGTCGGCCGCGCGATCAACCCGGCCATGGTCGAGCAGCAGCTCTCCGGCGCCGCGATCATGGGCCTGGGGCACGCGCTGTTCGACCAGCTCGTGTTCGACGAGGGCCAGATCGTCAACGGCACCCTGCTGGACTACCAGCTGCCGTCCATCAAGGACATGCCGGACAAGCTGACGCCGATCGTCATCGAAAGTCCCCATCGGACCGGCCCGTTCGGCGCGAAGGGCGTCGGGGAGACCGCGATCATCCCGCTCGCCCCGGCGATCGCCAACGCCGTGCGCGACGCGACCGGCGTCCGGCTGACCGAGCTGCCGCTCACCCCCGAGCGGATCCTCACCGCGATCACCGAGCAGGAGCAGCCATGAGGGAGATCCAGCTGACCGTCAACGGACGGCGCCGCCGCCTCGCCGTCGCCGACGACGAACTCCTGCTCGACGTGCTGCGCCGCGAGTTCGGCGTGACGAGCGCCCGCGAAGGCTGCGGCGTCGGCGCGTGCGGGGCCTGCACTGTCCTGGTGAGCGGACGCAGTGTCTCCAGCTGCCTGACCCGCGCCGCGCGGTACGACGACGCCGAGATCACCACGGCCGACGGGCTGCCGGACGACGACGAGGTGGTCGAGGAGTTCGTCGCGGCGCGGGCGATGCAGTGCGGCTACTGCATCCCCGGCTTCGTGCTGATGGCGCACGAGCTCCTCGAAGAGAACCCGCGCCCGACCGACGACGACGTCGCCGAGCACCTGGAAGGCAACATCTGCCGCTGCGGCACCTACGGCGAGATCCGCACCGCGATCAAGGCCGCGGCCGCCCGCCGGGAAGCCCGCGAGGGAAGGAAGAGCGCGTGAAAGAGCTGCACGTCCACCGCACCGGGACCCAGGGGCGGCCCGTCGTTCTCCTGCACCCGCTCGCGCTCAGCGGCGCGGTCTGGGACCCGGTCGCGGAGTACCTCGGGCCGCAGCACCAGGTCCTCGCCCTCGACGCGCGCGGGCACGGGGAGTCCTCTTGGGACGGCGCCGAGTTCTCGGTGGAAGACATGGCCGCCGACGCGGCCGCCGTGATCGAGGACTTCGGCGCCGGACCCGCCGACGTCATCGGGCTGTCCATGGGCGGCAGCACGGCGCTGGTGCTCGCCGCGAGCCGGCCGGACCTCGTGCACCGGCTCGTCCTCGCCGACGCGACCGCGTGGTACGGCCCGGACAGCGCGGCCGAGTGGGCGCAACGGGCCGAGCGCGCACTCGGCCTGGACCGCCACGCCCAGCTCGAGTTCCAACGCGACCGGTGGTTCGCCGACGCGTTCCGCGCGGCCCGGCCCGACGAGGTCGAGCGCGTGTGCGAGATCTTCGTCGCGACGGACTCGAAGGCGCACGCGGCCGCGTGCCGGGCCCTCGGTGGGCTGGACGCGCGAGACCGGCTCGGCGACGTCCGAGCCGAGACGCTGGTGCTGGTCGGCGCAGAGGACTACGCGACGCCGCCGGAGATGTCCCGTGAACTGGCGGCCGGGATCGCGGGCGCGCGGCTGCGGGTGCTCGACCGCGCGCGGCACCTGAGCCTGCTGGAACGGCCGGACCTCTGGCCGGTCGTCGCCGCGCACTTCGCCGGGGAGCCGTCGTGACGGAACCGCTGCTGAGCCTGCGTTCGCACCTCGACGCCGTCGCCGGGTTCGGGGAGCTGCGGACCGTGCGGGGCGCGCACTGGGACCTCGAGCTCGGCGGGATCGCCGAGCTGAGCTACCGGCTGCCCGGGACGCCCGCGGTGCTGTTCGACGAGATCGCCGGCTACCCGGCGGGGATGCGCGTGCTCACCGGCAGCACCGGCTCGCCGCGGCGGTTCGGGCGGACTCTGCGCCTGGGCGACGACCTCGACGACGTCGGCGTGGTCGAAGCGCTGCGCGGCAAGCCGTCGCGCTGGGCGGCGGCGGCTCGGGCCTTCCCGGTCCGGCCGGTCGGCGACGCTCCGCTGCTGGCCAACGAGGTCCCCGGCGAGAAAGTCGACTTGTTGACCTTTCCGGTGCCGCGCTGGCACGAGCACGACGGCGGCCGGTTCATCGGCACCGGCTGCTTCGTCGTCACCAGCGACCCGGACACCGGGGTCCACAACGGCGGGTGCTACCGGATGGAGGTGGCCGACGACGGCCGGTCCGTCACCCTCGCCGTGGTGCCGGGCAAGCACGGCGACCAGAACATCCGGCGGTGGTTCGAGCGCGAAGGCCGCGCGCCGGTGACTGTCTCTTTCGGACACGACCCGCTACTGCTCGTGTTGGGCGGAACCGAGGTACCGCACGGGATTTCCGAACTGGAGTACGCCGGTGCGGTGCTCGGCGAGCGCGTTCCGGTCGTGACCGGGCCGGACACGGGCCTGCCGATCCCGGCGGGCAGCGAGCTGGCGATCGAGGGCTGGCTGCGGCCGGACCACCTGCGCGAAGAGGGGCCGTTCGGCGAGTGGACGGGCTACTACTCGGGCCGCCGCCGGCCGAACCTCGCGGTGGACATCACGCGGCTGTACCACCGCGACGACCCGATCCTGCTCGGCGCCCCGCCGGGCAAGCCGCCGCACGACTACTCGTACATGCGCACGGTGATGAAGTCGGCGATGATCCAGGACGAGCTGGCGGCGTCGGGTGTCCCGGGCGTGGTCAAGGCGTGGGCCCACGAATCGGGTGGCGGACGGCTGTTCGTCGCGGTCTCGCTGAAGCAGCGGTACGCGGGTCACGCGCGCCAGGTGGCGTACCTGACCGCGCAGTGCCCGGCGGCGGCGTACATGAACCGGTACGTCGTGGTGGTCGACGACGACATCGACCCGGCGGACCTCGACCAGGTCATCTGGGCGATGTCGACGCGCAGCGACCCGGCCGGCGACATCGAAGTGCTGAAGCGGACGTGGGGCAGCAAGCTGGACCCGTTGTCGGTGGAGGGTGAGCCGCCGTTCAACAGCCGCGCGATCATCGACGCCTGCCGCCCGTACGAGCGGCTGGAGAGCTTTCCGCGGGTGGCGGAAAGCCCTCCGGCCTTCTTGCGGGAGCTCGAACGCAAATGGCGTGCCGAGCTGGGGTGAGCGGTACTACGTGCGGTAGCGGAAGAGGATGCGGCCCCGGGCGAGGTCGTACGGGCTCAGCTCCACCAGGACCCGGTCGAACGGCAGGATCTTGATGTAGTTCTTCCGGATCTTCCCGCTGATGTGCGCGAGGACGTGGTGCCCGTTCGGCAGCTCCACCTTGAAGGTGGCGTTGCGCAGGCACTCGATCACGGTGCCCTCGACTTCGATGCCGCCCTTATTCGCCATGGCGCACCAGTTCCAGGGTGCTGCTCGCCCGCCGGCCGCCGACGCTCTCGAACAGCGCCGTCGCCGCCGGGTTGGCTTCGTTCACTTCCGCCGACGCCGTCGGGATTCCCTCCGCGTGCAATGAACCCAGCACGTCGGCCAGCAGCGCCCGGGCGATACCGCGGCGCCGCCGGTCGGCGCGGACGGCGATCAGCCCGATCCGCGGCAGCCGCGTCACCTGGACGACCCGGACCAGGCCCACGTACGAATCGCCCGAGGCGGCGGCCGCGTACAACGCCGGGTCCACGATGGTGTCCCCGGCCGGCCGGGGCAGCACCTCGGCCGGCATCTCCTGCCAGCCGACGCTCGCCTCGACCTCGGCCCGGACCACGCGATCCAGCGCGCGCAGCGGACCCTCCGTCGCCGAGCCGCGGGGCACCAGAGTCACCCCCGATGGCGGAGTTGTGGCCGCCTGCTGAGTGGGCACCAGGTAGTCCCACTCGCGACGGCGGATCGTGAAGCCGGCTCGCTCCCACCCCGCCGTCAGGTCGGTGTGGGCTTCGTCGACGACCGTGTGCAAGGGCGCGGGCAGGTCCGCGACCATCGCGTCGGCGAGCTGGTCGAAGACCGAGCGGTGCCAGGCGTCGATGCTCAGGAACGTGCGCCCGTCGGGGCGGGTGGTGGCCTCGCCGCGGCCGACGACGACGTCGTCCTCCAGCGCGTGCCAATGCCGTGGCGCGACTCGCGTGATCGCCACCGCGGGTTCGCCCGCGGTGAAATGCGTGGTTTGCATGGGTTCGTACCTCTCGGGAGTGCTCGAAGCGCTCCCGGCGACCCCTACGTCAGTCGCCCGACCGTGACGACGAGGGGAGCACCCACATCGAAACAGCGTTCATGGGGCTCACCTCCCGGCGTCGAGTCACGGTCCCCGGCACGATAGCGACCCGGCACCCCGGCGCCCAACTCATTTACCGGCGGTGCGGCGCTCCCGCAGCCAGAAGGCGATCCGGGCGGGGAAAATCAGCAGCAACAGGACGTAGTAACCGAATCCGGGCTTGATGAAGCCCACCACGACCGCGAGCGCGAACACGACCGAGCTCAACGCGTGGTTCCAGAACACCTCGTCCGACACGGGCTCGGCGTCCCCGCGGATCGCCGGGTCGCGGCGGATGATGAACACCATCGTCGTGTGGCACAGGCTGCTGGCCAGCAGCGTCCCGAGGTAGAACAGCACGGTGAAGCGCTCGGACTGGTACGCGCCGATCAGCTCGGTGGGGAAGGGCAGCAGGGCGATCGTCAGCAGCCAGAGGAAGTTGACGCGGATGAGCGCGGTGCTGTACGAGCGCACGTGCTCGAAGATCCGGTGGTGGACGCCCCAGAAGCGGCCGATGACGACGAAGCTGAGCAGGAAGCTGACGATCTTCGACCAGTTGTGCGTCACCGCCTCGACCGCGGGCTTGTGCTCCGCGACCAGCTCGGGCACCAGGTCGGTGAGCGGCAGGACCAGCAACGTCAGGGCGATCGCGACCACGGCGTCGGTGAAGAACACCAGCCGCTCGGCGGACTTCTTCTGCTCCACGCGATCATCCAACACCACCGCGGCCCGGCTCACCGCCGCGGCAGCACCAGCAGTGCGTCGCCGACCGGGCGTTCGCCCGTCGCGTCCGAAGGCGAGCTGACGAGCTTGCCGTCGATCGCCATCGCCGTCGAGCCGCCGCCGTCGAGGTTGATCGCCGTCACCGCGCCCAGGCGCGCCATCAGCTTTGCGCCCTCGATCAGGGACAGCCCTTCGGCGAAGCCCGGCTGACGGCCGTCGGCGGTGACGATCAGCAGCCGCCCCCGGCGGTCGAGGCCGACCATCGTGCGCGGGTTGCGCTTGACGCCCCAGCCGTACACGAACGACGGGTCGCCCGGGTGCACGATGCCGTCCGAGGCCGCGTTCACCGCGATCCGGCCGTCGTGGACCAGCCACGGGCCGCCGTTGACGACGCCGGTGGGGTGGATCGGCCGGCCGGCGTCGAAGACGCGCGTCCCGACCGGCAGCCTCGTGCCGGGCCGCGCGTGCCCGGTCAGCCACGTCGCCGCCGCGCCGATGCCCTGCACGGTGTGCCCGCCGGCGGGCACGTCGCCGCCGGCCGGACGCACCGCCGTGACGACGTCCCGGGCATCCAGCACGGCTTCGACGCCGTCGCCGGCCGGGGTCGGCGTGCCGAGCTGCGGGGTGAACAGCACCAGTTCGTCGGGGTGCGTGCAGGTCGTGTCGTGCAGCGGCCGGTCGGTCGGGACGTCGCCGGGCTCGCCGCAGTTGCGGATCAGGCCGGGCTTGCGGTTGACGCCGTTGACCTCGCGGCCGCCGACGGTGAGTGCGGTCCGCGGGACGCCGATCGACGGCCGCTCGCCGAGCAGCAGCGCGGGCCGTCCGGCGGTGGCTTCGCTCTGCAGGAGGCCCTGGTAGACGCCGATGCCGGCCGGTTCGCCGGGGATGCCGTCGCGCGGGTCGATGACGAAGAAGCCGCCGTTGGTCCCGACGAGCGCGCCCGCGGCGGCCGCGAGTGCCGACGTCGTGCGCCGGCCCGCGACCGACTCGCCGTGCGAGGCCACGACGTCGCCGCGGAACCGCCGCGGATCGACGACGGCGACGCGGACGCGTTGCGGGCCCTGCGCTTCCGGCCCGTCCTGGCCGGTCCACTCGACGGCGCCGGTGAAGCCGTTCGCGGCCATGGCGCTCGCGGTGGCGGCGGCCTGCGCACGGTCGGCGAAGGAGCCGACCCGCACCCGCCAGCCGAGGGCACCCCGCGGGGTGTCGGCGAAGGCGGGCCAGTCGACCTCTTCGGCGCGCGCGGCGAAACCCTTGCCGCGCAGGGCGGTCACGAGTGCTTCGGCGTGCTCGCGGGTGCCGAGCACCGACGGCGGCGCGTCCGGGTCGGGGCTCGACCCGCCGGGCACCTGCGTGGTGACGGTCCAGGAGTTGTGGCCGGTGCCCTCACCGGTGACGGTGGCGGAGACGGTCAGGCCCGGCGCGAGCACGTCCTCGCCGTGAGCTTGGGCCGGCGAACCCAGCGCGAGGGTGAGCGCGGCGGACAGAACCAGGGCGAGCGGCATCCTCGTCTTCACGCGAAGCAACGTACCCGGGCCACGACGGATTCCACACGGCTCTCGGCGGAATTCCCGGTGTACAGCAGCGTGCCGGTCTCAGCTCGGCGGACGGGAGGACGGCGACCGGCCGGTCCGGTTCGGCCCGCCGGCGCGCCGGGTGACGATGCGTTCGGTGCTCGCCGGGGGCGCCGGCTCGGGGCGGTCCAGCCATTCGATGGGGTTGCGGAACTCCCACTGCTGCGGCCGGCCGGGCGAGATCTGCTCGAAGACCATGGTGCGGAGGGTGTTGTCGTCCAGGAACGGGTAGTGGTACTGGCGGAGCAGGTCGACGTGGCGCTGGACGAGCCGGTCGAGCTGGGAAGCGGCCTCGCGGTGGCGGCGGCTCGCTTCGGAGCTGCGCCGCTGCTGCGGCGGCCGCGCCTGGCCGCGGAGCGCGGCGACCTCCGCGCGTAGCGACTCGTTCGCCGCTTCGAGTTCCCGGTAGACGCGGACGGTGGAGAGGAGCAGCGTCGTCGTGTTGTCGAGCTTCTCCCGCAGGCGGACGACTTCCGCGGTCGCGTTCGGGTGGGCGTCGTCCGCGGTGGGCGCGGGCGAATTCCGGCGGATCGTGCCGACGTCGACCGTGGCCGCGGTCGCCCAGTCCGGCAGCCGGGGCTCGATGCGCTCGCCGGCCGGGAGCTCGCACCCGGTCGCCCGTTCGTAGAGGGCGGCGGCGACGGCAAGTGCTTCCGGCAAGTGCTCGGCCGGCACCCGGACGGTGAGGGCGTCCCGGATCCGGTCCCAGCTCGCGCACCGCACGGCGGACTTGCCCAGCCACTTGCTCATCGAGTCGCGCAGGGACGCGGCCGATCTGCCGAACGCCCAGTGGCCTTCCCGGTCGGCGTACGTCTCGTGCAGCCGCTGCGCCACGGTCGTGATGCGTCCGTGGTCGTCGCTGAGCACGACGACGAGGTACAGCACCAGGACCCGCACCGCCGGGGTGAGCTTGTCCCGGTGCCGGAAGTCTTCGGTCGACGACAGCCCGGTCAGGACCGAGCGGCCGCGCCGGGCCGGCCACCGCGGCGGCGGTTCGGCTGCCGAGCCGCTCTCGCCGGGTTCTTCCTTCGTGCGGTGCGCCTCCACCAACGCCCGTCCTCCCGCTCGCACTCGTGGTGCTCCCCCTCGACGGGCGCCATCGCCGCTCGTCCCGACCGCGGAAGAGGAGACCTTTCCCGGACTGGCCCGTCGGGTCACGATGGGTGCGACCGGACTTCGCGGTGTCGCTCGGTGAGGAAGTGCCGGTCTGGCGTCCACCGGTCGGGTAGGGGTGGGCGTCCCCGTTGAGGGGACAACCTAACGGGTGACGGACGACCACGCCGCAGTGGCCTGGTCGTACCCGGTCCGGCTCGGCCGCGCACCGCGGAGGCGTCCGGCGGATCGCGGAGCGGACGGGCGAAAGCGCGGCGGAAACCGGATGCCGGCCGGGCTTTCCCGGTCACCGGCCGCTGCGTCGAAGAGCCGGTGCGGGCGCCGAGCCCGGGTGGTCCCCGTGCACCCGGAGACCACCCGGGAGCCCGGCCACTCGATCCTCACCCGCGTCGAGGGTGCGTCGAGAGATCACGAATCCCCGTTCCGGCGCAGCGCGATTATCGCCGCTTCCGGATTGAAATGTGCCGCATTGATCAATGTAGCCGCTGGTCAGAACGAGGGCTATACCTTTCACCCGCTTATCGGAATAGATCCGGACAGGATGCGGCTCCGAGGGGTGGACGCAGAGTGTTGCTGAGCTGCTGTTTCCTGGACGGCGGTGATCCGGCGGGTAATGCGGCATGTGATCCGGAACACAACCGATCGGTAACTTGTACCAGCCGTTTCACTTGCCGTCCGGGCCGGACAAAGCCGGACAATGGAAATTGCGGCCGGGCGGCTTGGAAAACGTGACCCGTTCGTGTTCGATTGCCGGTGAACCCGATCGAGTGACTCGGCGCGTTACGGCGGTGCACCCCGCCGCGCCCGGTCACCCGGCCGGCGTTCGGTCGTCCCCACCCGCGTCGGCGTCCGGTCCGGGCGCGCAGGAATCAGCTGAGGATCCCCATGGAGATGTACTCGTCGTCGCAGTACCCGCGGCCGGCCGTCCGGCGCCGCAGATCCGGAGCCCGCGCGGCCGAGCGGGTGGTGGGACGCCTGCCGTGACCGCGGATCCCGAGTTCGCGGCGCGGGACCTGTTGCGCCGCCTGCACTTGCTGATCGCCGGTTACCCGGTCGAGCGGCACCGGGTCGAGATCATGGCCGCCCTGCCCGACGTCCCCGAGCACGTGCTCTGCCGGGCCTGGGACCTGCAGGCGACGGTGCTCCTCGCGCCGGAGATCTACGTCGCCGTCGTGCGCGCCTGCGGTGGCGACGACGCCGCCGTGGGCCGGATGTTCGTGCTCTACGTCCGCGCGGTGCTGGCCCGGGACGCGGTCGAGGCCGGCGGGCCGGCGGGGACCGACGACCGCTTGGACCCCGCTCGCATCGACCTCGCCCTCACCGTGCCCGCGGTGCCGGCGGCCCGGCCGGAACCGCTCGTCGCGTCCGGTCCGCGGGCCGCCGCGCGGAGTTCCGTCGACCAGCCGACCGTGCCGCGGCTGAGACTGCCCCCTTCGGGGCTCGGGTTGCCGCCGGAACTGCAGGAGATCGGTACCCAGGCCCAGTTCGCGAACTACCTCAAGACCCTCATCGCCGAGTCCGGGTTGACGCTGCGGCAGGTCGAGAAGGCCACCAAGGAGCACGACGAGACGGCGGTCACCTGCCGCAGCACGCTCTCCGACGCGTTCGGCCGCGGCACCGTGCCGAAGAACGAGCGCACGCTGGAGGTGCTGCTCACCGTGCTGATCAGCCAGGTCACCGGGCGCGACGCCGGTGGTGCCATGGTGCGGCGGCGCGTGGCCGAGGCGCTGCAGGTCTGGCACCGCGTCCTCCGCGTGCGTCCGGAAAACGCGCCGGTGCTGGTCGCCGGCCGCGCGAACGGCTGCCCGCCGGTGTGCGACGCCGTCCTCGACGAACTGACGCGCGCCACGCGGGCCGCGATCGCCGAGGGCTCACCGGACGCCGCGGGACTCGCCCGTGCGCAGCGGATCCTCCGCGGCATCGGGTGAACCGGCGGCGGGCGCGTGGCCGGTGGGCTCGCCCGGCCGGGCCCGGTGCCGGGCGGGCCGGGCGAGCCCGGCGACAGGACGCCGCGGCAACAGCGTCTCCTGTCGGATCCCCGATGCTCCGGCCGGTCACAGCAGCAAGCCCAGGGAGGTGCCGGTCCGGACGGCGCCGGACGCGACCCGGCTCGAACATACCCCCTCGCGGCGCGGGTGCCGTGCTCGAGTTGGACAGCGGAACGGGTTCCCACCTGCGCAGACGCGGCGTCGACCAGCCACGTTCCGGGCTTCGCGGGTCCTCGGCGGACCGGCATTCGGTGTCCAACTCGGCCGCCGAGGTGGACAGATTCGTTGCGGTGCAAGCCTTTTCCCGCTCGATCTTCGCCTTCGGGGCACCCGCGCACGACCTCGTCGTGCAAAGATGTCGGCCAGGCGCTCCTCCTCGCGTGGTGTGCACGCGGAAAGCGCCCCGCCCGGCGGGACGGCAATCCCGGCGGCGGCGACCCGAGATCTCAGTCTCCGGCCGGTCACTTCGCAGAACGCCGCCCGGCACACCCGGGCGGCGCCGAAGTCCACGATGGGAACGAACCATGTCCGCACACCCGCCGCCGGCCACCGCCTCGGCGGCCGGCCGCGACGAGCCCCGACGGCGAAGCTGGGAACACCTCGAGGTGGACCGGCTCGTCCGGGCGCTCAACGAGCTCGACACCACGGCCCGGCGAGCCGAGTTCCTCTCGGCGCTGACCGATTCACCGCACCGCGGGCGCCCGCCTGCCCGGCCCGCTCCGGCGAACCCGGCCGTCCACTCCGGAAAACTGGTCCTGCCCCAGCACGAGCTGGTCGTGGACAACCCGGTCGACCTGGCCCGGCTGCTCGCGCGGTGCATGGCGGGCGCGGGACTGACCGCGGGGCAGGTCGCGGCGAAGTCGGGGATCCCGCGTTCGCAGACGTACAACCTGATCGATCCGAAGCGGAATTCGCTGCCACGCAAGGAAAGCCAGGTCGAAGCGTTCCTCACCGCCTGCCGCCTGCACGGCGAGCAGATCGGCTTCGTGCTGGCCCGGTGGCGCCGGCTCGACGCCGATCGGGGGCGCTTCAAGGCCACGATCACGGCTCCCGCGCCGAAGGTGCCGGACCGGTCGGCACCGGCCCCGGTGAGCGCGCCGGAGCCGCCGCCGGACCGGCGAGAGCCGTTCGGAGCTTCGCGCCGCGGCCTGGCCGGGTCGGTCGCCGTGGTGCTGCTGGCCGGGATCGCCCTGGCCGTCGATCCGGCCGCGATCTGGTCGGTGGTCGTCACCGCCATGGCCACCGCGATCGTCGCCGGGAAGGTCCTGCGCCTGAAGGAGCGGCTCAGCTTCGCGCTCCGCGGGTGGGTGATGCAGGCGGTCTCGTCCGGAGGTGACCGCTCTCACCGGCGGTGACCCCGAGGGGACGGGCACGGCGCGGCCTCGCGGCCGCGCCGTGTCCGTCGGTCAGGAGCGGACGTTCTGCTGGGCTTCCTGCGCCCGGTCGGTGACGTCGCCGGTGGCCGAGCGCGCCTCCTCCTTCACCGTCGACGCGCTGTCGGCGGCTTCGGACTTCACCGACTCCACCGCCTGCTGCGCCGGCTCGCGGAGGTTGTCCTTGAGTTCCTCCGCCGCCTGCTGGGCGACCGGGGCCAGCTGCTCGCGGGCCAGGTCCGTCGCCTGGCTCGCCAGCTTGCGCTCCGGCTCGCTCGCGGGCAGCAGGGACGACACCAGCCAGCCGGCGCCGAACGCGATCAGGCCGGCCGCCAGCGGGTTTCCCTGCGTGCCGCGGCGGATCTGCTGCGGTGCTTCGGAGACCGCGTCGGCCGCGGAGCTCACCTTGTCCTGCGCCGTCGAGGCGACCGAGCCGACCTTGTCGCCGGCGACCGAGGCGTGGTGGTCCGCGGTACCCATGACTCGGTCCTTCGCGCCGCCGAACGCCGCGCGCACCCGGCCGACCCGGCGTTCGACGATGCGGCCGGGGCTCACCTTCTCGGTCAGCGCGTTGACGTCGGTGCTCAGGTTCCGTTGCGTGCCTTCGATTTCCCGGCGGATCCGGTCCGGTTCGGTCATGGTCGTTCGCCTTTCAGTGCGTCCGGGACCTGCTGCAGGGTCTCGACGGTGCGTTCGGGTTTCGGGTTGATCCGGCGGAATTCGCCGCGCCCGGTGGCGTACAGGACCGCGCCGGCGATCGCCCAGACCGCGGCCACGATGAGCGCGGCCCAGCCGCCGTCCAGCACGTTCTCGAGGGCCTGCCAGAGCGCGACGGACAGGAACAGCAGCACCATGTAGCCGGCGAACCCGGCGCCGCCGAACATGCCGGCGCCCTTGGCCGCCTTGGTGGCCTCCGCCTTCGTCTCGGCCTTGGCCAGCTCGACTTCCTGGCGCACCAGGGTGGAGAGGTCCTTCATCACGTTGGACATCAGCTCGCCGACCGAGCTGTCGGCGACGTCCGGGTGGGGACCGGGGGACTGCGTCATCACGGCACCTGCCCGGGTGCGGTGTGGCGGCTGGGCTGCGGAAGCGGCTGCGGCGTCGCGTACCCGCCCGGCTGCGGCGCGGCGAACCCGCCGGGGGTGGTCGGCGGCGCGTCGAGCCCACCGGGACCGGGCTGCGGCGCGTTGTACCCGCCCGGCGCCACGGGCGGCGGGTAGCCCGTCCCGTCCGGCCCGGGCGCCGGGGGCACCGGCGGGACCCCGGCCGGCCCGGGGTGCGCCGGCGGGGTGGCCGCGGCGGCCTGGCCGTTCGAGGAGTTTTCCTGCTGCTGCTGGGCGACGACGCCGCGGGTGAGCCGTCCGACGAGGGCACCGGCGACCGCCGCGCCCACCAGGAAGGTGCCGGGACGGCGGCGGGCGAAGCGCCGCACCTCGTCGAGCAGGTCGCCGGGTTCGCGGTGCTCCAGCCAGTCCGCGACCGAGCGCGTCCGGTCGGACACCTGCCGCGCGACGTCGGCGGCGACGCCGGGGGAGTCGGTCTGCTCGGCCATCCGGTCCAGCTGGCCCGCCAGCTGGTGGAGGCTCTGAGCGGCCTTCCGCTGGCCGTCTCTGGCTTGGGACTCCAGCTGCGCGCGGCCTTCGCGAAGGAGGTCGCGGGCTTCGTGCTGAGCGTGCTCGGCGACGTGTTTCGCTTCCTGCGCGGCGGTTTGCGCGACCTCGCCCCCGCGGTCCGCGGCCGTCGTGGCCACTTCGCGGGCTTCGTGCTTGGCAGTGTCCGTCGTCGACGGCGGCGACTGGCCGCCGGATCCCTGTGACATCTCGATCTCCTTGCGGGAGAGGCACATCCGGTGCCCTCGGCTTCGTAGAGCGGCGGGCTACCCGGGCGGGACCGGCATAAACAGGCATGCGTGTCCGGCCGGGAACGGGGTAGCCCCGCTCACGGGAGGTGGTGGATGTGCGGGAGGCCGACGCGTTCGGTCACGCCGCATTCGTGCCCGCGAAGGCGGCGTGACCGCCGTCAGCCGCCGACGTGGATGCCCGGCCGGCGGGCCGGGTCCTTCTCCGCGCTGCGGATGATCTCCCGGACCACCGGCGCCGTGTCGCCGCGGCCCAGGATCAGGTAGCGGAACAGGTGCCCGAGCGGGTTGCCCTCCGCCCACTCGAAGTGGCACTGCGGCCGGACGCCGGTGACGTCGCGCAGGGCCAGGAGGATCGCCGCGATCGCGTTCGGCGCCGCGGGACTGTCCGCGCGCAGGATCCGGTAGCCGCCGATGTCGACGCCGCGCACCTCGAGCACGTTGCTGAACTCCGACGGGTCCACCACGTCGATCTCGAGGAAGATCACGTCCGCGGCGCCGGGGACCGGGTTCATCGAGCGCTGCTCGGCTTCCTTGGCCGAGTACTCCGCCTCGTCGCCGCCCTGGCGCCGGTTGGCGATGATGTGCAGGTTGCCGTCGTGGGCCAGGGATTCCGCGATGAACCGGCGCGCCTCCTCGTCGAACTCGATGCGCTCGGCTCGCAGCTCCGTCGTCCGCGAAACCCGCGACACCAGCGAGACGACGATGATGCCGAGGATGAACAGCGCCGAAATGGCGATGCCGTCCGGCTTCTCGATGACGTTCTCGACGAGCGCGTACAGCAGGACGAGCGTCAGGACGCCGAACCCGATCGCCGCGCCGCGCTGGTGCCGGCGGATCGCCGAGATGGTGACCGCGACCGAGCCCGACACCATCATCGCGAGGATGCCGGTGGCGTACGCCCCGGCCTGCGCGTTGACGTCCGCGCCGAACGCGACGGTGATGAGGATGCTGATCACCGTGTAGACGATCACCACCGGCCGCACCGCGCGGCCCCACTCGGGCGCCATGCCGTAGGACGGCAGGTACCGCGGGACGATGTTGATCAGCCCGGCCATCGCTGACGCGCCCGCGAACCACAGGATCAGGACGCTGCTGATGTCGTAGGCGGTGCCGAAGATCTCGCCCAGCTCGTGGTGGGCGAGGTAGGCCATGGCCCGGCCGTTGGCCTCGCCGCCCTCCTTGAACGCGTCCGCCGGGATCAGCACCGTCGTGACGAAGCTGGTCGCGATCAGGAAGACGGACATGATCAGCGCGGCGGCGGTCAGCAGCTTGCGCGTGTTGCGGATCCGCGACTCGAGCTTCTCTTCCGGCGTCTTCCCCTCCGCGGCGACCAGCGGCATCATGCTGACCCCGGTTTCGAACCCGGAGAGGCCCAGCACCAGCAGCGGGAAGGCGATCACGGCCGGCCCGACGATGCCGCCGAACCCGCCGCCGCCCGCGGTGAGCGCGTCGGTCCAGCGGGACAGCGCCGCGGAGTCGCCGAGCAGGTCGATCACACCGGCGACCGTCACCACGGCGTTGAGCACCAGGAAGACCGCGACGAGCGGGATGGCGACGCCGACCGCTTCGCTGAAGCCCAGCAGGAAGACCCCGCCGAGGATCAGCAGCAGCACGACGGTGATGAGCACGGCGTGCCCGTGCAGGAAGCCCGGCAGGTACGGGTTCTCCAGCATGTGCACGGTGGCGTCGGCCGAGGACAGCGTGATGGTGATGATCCACGACGTCGCGACGAAGCCGAGGAGCGTGAGCACGAAGAGCTTCCCGCGCCAGAACGGCAGCAGGTCCTCCAGCATCGCGACCGAGCCCTGGCCGTGCGGGCTTTCGCGCGCGACCCGGCGGTACATCGGCAGCATGCCGAGCAGCGTCAGCGCGACGATCAGCAGGGTCGCCAGCGGCGAGAGCGCCCCGGCGGCGAGCGCGGCGATGCCAGGCAAGTAGGAGAGCGTGGAGAAGTAGTCGACGCCGGTCAGGCACATGACCTTCCACCAGGACTGCGGGGTGCCGTGGTCCTCGCCGCCCTGCCGGCCGACGGGGGCGACGCGGTGCTCCAGCAGCCACCGGGCCAGCCCGGAGGCCGGCGGTTTCGGCGGCACGGGGCTGTCGACACTCGCCGGCACGGTCACCTCGGGTGAAGCACCCATCCTCGTCCCCTCTTCGCTGGACAACTCCGCGCACAAGGATGCCGGATGGGGGACGGGCGGGCCGCGCAGGCTGGGTAGTGGGTTGTCGCGCGTCCGAGGTTCGTCGACCGGGCGGCGGCGAGTGCGGCCGTCTTGAATGAGTCATTCAGGTCTTCGGAGGTCCTGAATGAGTCATTCAAGACCGTTGGGCGAGGTGCGCGACCTTCCCGCTGAGCGGTGCGTACTCGAGCCGGTGCGCCGTCGCGCCGGCTACCCCGGCCGCCCGTCGATGTGCCCGTCGAGGCAAGAAAGTGCGTCGCCGAGGGTGGCTGGGCGTGCTGCCCGTCCGGGGCGAGGCGGCCAGCCCGGTCCGGCCAGCACGAGCCGGGGCACGCGGAGCCGGGGCGGCGGTGATGCCGGGCGGCCGGCCCACAGCACGGCGGCCACCGCGTGCGTGCGGGCCACCGCGTCCCGCAGCGCCGGGTCCGGAATGGACCCGCCCAGGAACAGCGCCGCGCGGCCGTGTTCGGCCAGGGCCGCGCGCAGTGCCTCCAGCGGCAGGGTGTGCCGCTCGCCGTCGGCGCAGGCCAGCAGGACCGGCGCCGCCGTGCCGCCCGGGGCGGGGACGCGGTGCAGGGCCGCCGCGATGGCCCACGACAGCCCGTGCACCAGGTCGATGCACCGGTCGCCGTCGAGGGCACCCAACGCGGGCCGGCACAGCTGCTCCCACGTGCCGACGACGTCGTGGCCGCCCAGGTGGGCGTCCAGCAGCGCGGTCGCGGTGTCGAGCTTCAGCTGCCGGACCGCGGTCAGCAGCGTCTCGACGTCGGTGCCGCCGGCGTGGAACGCGCGGGCGGCCGCGGACTCCGCGCCGAGCCCGGAGTCGATCAGGTGCTTCATGCGGAGCAGCGCGTCGACGTCGGCCCGGCCGTACCGGCGGTGGCTGCCCGTCTGGGGCGTGGTGAGCCGCAGGTCGTAGCGGCGGTGCCACGCGCGCAGCGTCGACGGCGGCAGGCCGAGCAGGCGCGCGACCGCCCCCGCCGTCCACGTGACGGCGGGGGCGGTCGCCGGCGTGCCCGTCGGCTCAGCTCCCGGGCCGCTCGACATCACCGCGCCACGCGCCGGTCTCCCGGCCGCCGCGCTCCTCGATGAAGGTCTTGAAGCGGCCCAGGTCGCCCTTGACCCGGCGGTCGAGGACGCCGAGCTTGTCCGCCACGTTCTCGACGAAGCCCTCGGGGTCGATGTCCAGCTGCGCGGTCACCCGCGTGTGCCGGTCGTCGAGGCGGTGGAACGTCACCACACCGGCGTGGTTCGGGCCGGTGTCCGACTTCCAGGCGACGCGTTCGTCGGGGTGCTGCTCGGTGATCGTCGCGTCGAATTCGCGCGTTTGCCCGCCGACGCGGATCTTCCAGTGCGTGTGCGTGTCGTCGAGCTGCCTGATCTCGTCGACGCCTTCCATGAAGTGCGGGAAGGACTCGAACTGGGTCCACTGGTTGTACGCTGTGCTGACATCGGTTTCGACGTCGACGGTCTCGGTCACGGTGCTCATCGTGGGCGTCTCCTTCCTGATGTGGTCCAGGTCCGGTTACCCGGCGAATCGATGACAAAACGATGCGGGCCGCCTAAAGTCGGCCACCGGCGGAAGGAGGGCGCGGTGACCGGCGAACGGACGCTGACCGTGCGGGTGCGCACAGTGCCCGAGGCCGTCGTCGTCGCGGCCGACGGCGACCTCGACCTCGGCACCGCACCGGTGCTGCGCGAGCGGACCGGGGCCGTGCTCGACGACCGGCCGGGCGCGCTCATCGTCGACCTGGACGGGATCGGGTTCTGCGGTTCGGCCGGCCTTCAGGTGCTGGCCGAGCTCGCCGCCCGGACGACAGCGGACGGCGTGCCGCTCGCGGTGGTCGCCGACCGGTACCCGGTGCTGCGCGCGGTGCGCCTGAGCCGGCTCGACGAGGCGTTCGCCGTGCACGCGTCGGTCGACGCCGCCTGCGCCTGGATCCGCGAAGCGCCCTGACGTCCACAGTGGACGTCCACTGCGGAATCACGCCGCCGTACGCGAATTCCGGGCGGTGCTCGTGACGGCGGCGAGCACCGCGTCCGCGTCGAGGGCCGGGTCCCACAGCGCGCAGCCGACGACGTGCGCAAGCCGGCGCCGCCGGTGCGGCCCGGAGTCGGTGAGCGCGACGTCGGTGGGGCGGCCGTTCTTGACGGCGTGCACCGCGCGGGTGACGAGCACCGCCTCCTGGCGGGGGGTGCCGAGTTCTTCGGCCGCGGCGAAGATCCGCTCCGCCGCGGCGTGCGCGGGATCGGTCATGCTGTTCCTCGAAAGCCCTTCGCGGCGGACCGGCCGGTGCCGGTCCGCCGCGGCCGGGTGCGTCAGGCCTTGATCTGCTTGCGGTCGGACTCCGCGCCGGTGATCTCGATGCGGCGTGGCTTCGCCTTTTCGGCGACCGGGATGCGCAGGGTCAGGACGCCGGCCTCGTAGTCGGCCTTGATGTGGTCGACGTCGAGGGTGTCGCCGAGGAAGAGCTGGCGCGAGAAGACGCCGAGGGGGCGTTCGGAGACCTGCATCTGGACGTCGTCGCCGCCGGGCAGGGGCCGCCGTTCGGCCTTGACGGTCAGGACGTTGCGCTCGACGTCGAGCTCGATGGCGTCCTTGGTGACGCCGGGCAGGTCGAAGCAGACCACGAACTCGTCACCGGCGCGGTAGGCGTCCATCGGCATCGCGGCCGGCTTGGACCAGGTGCCGGGGCTGCCGAAGACCTGCTGGGCGAAGCGGTCGAGTTCGCGGAACGGGTCGGTGCGCATCAACATCGTTCTCCTCCTGTTCGACATCGGGGTGTCAACACGCACTACCGTTTTAACATGTCGTCCGAACGATGACAAGAGGGAAGTCGTCGAAGTGATGACGTCAGCCGGCGGGCAGGTCGATTTCGGTGTGCCGCTCGGCGAGGGTCCGGGCCAGCTCCGCCAGCTTGACGTTCAGGTCCTGGGAGGTGCGCCGCAGAACGTCGAACGCTTCGTCGGCCGAGACGCCGCGGCGGGCCATGATGATGCCTTTCGCCTGGCCGATCACGTCCCGGCTGTCGATCGCTTTGCGCAGGTGCGCGGCCTGCAGCTCGGCGCGCGTGACGGCGTCGGTGGCCGCCAGCGCCAGCGACGCGTGCGTGGCCAGCAGCAGCAGGACGTCGCGGTCGGCTTCGTCCAGCCCGTTCGGGGAGCGCGAGTACACGTTGAGCGCGCCGATGGACCGGCCGGCCGGCGGGCCGGGGATGAGCGCGGTGGAGACGACGGCCCGCACGCCGAGCTCCGCCGCGGCGGGGGCCCACCGCGGCCAGCGGGGCTCGTCGGCGAGGTCGGGCGCGATCGCGACCGCGGGCCCGGCGGGCTCGGCGGACTCGACGCACGGCCCTTCCCGGAACCGGTACTGCAGCAGGTCCAGCTCGACGGCCACCTCGCCGGTCTCCGCGGGCGTGTGGAACTGCCCGTCGGAGCCGATGAGCGTGAAGCTGGCGAGGTCGGCGGAGGGGACCATCAGGGTGGTCGCCTCCAGGACGCGCTCGAGGACGTCCTCGATGCTGGGGGCGGTCAGCAGCCGGGCGGTCAGCCGGGCGAACTCCCCGGCCAGCGGGCCGGGCCGGGCTTCGCCGGCGACGAAGGTTTCCTTGTCACGCTGCCATTCCTGCTCAGTGGCCATGGTGTCCCGTCGCGCCGTCGAGCGTGCGGTGCAGCGGCAGCTCGTCCTCGAGTCCGAGGGCCTGGACGGGCCGCAGCACCGCCCGGCCCTCGGCGACGACGGCCACCGGCACCCCCGCCGCGCGGGCCGCCGACACCGCGTCCAGCACCACGCCCAGCCCGCGGGCCGAGCAGAAGGTCAGCCCGGTCAGGTCGAGGACGAGCGCTCTCGGCGCCAGGTCGAGCTCTTCGGCGAGCAACGCCGCGAGCCGGTCCGTCCGCGCCAGGTCCAGTTCGCCGGCGACGGCCACGACCGTGCGCTCGGCCGTCGTCGTGATCGCCGTCCGGGACGGCGAGCCCGCCAGCAGGGCGATGCCCGGACGGGTGATGGTGGCGTGCATGGTTTCTCACCTCGGTCCCGGCCCGGCGCGGGATCGCGCGGGCCCTCGGGGTTCCAGGAGGCGGCTGCTGTGCTCAACCGCAGCGACGACGACACTACCCCGCACGGCACCCCGAGTCACCAGCCGCGCGCCGGTACCGTGAGCCGCGTGGGTGACGACACCTGGGCCGCGTTGGCCGGCCGGTTCGCCGACGACGCCTACGCGTCGGTGAAGGGCCGTGTGCGCACGTACGTCCTGCACCGCCAGCTGCTGGAACACCTCCCGTCCCCGCCCGCCACCGTGCTCGACGTCGGCGGCGGCGCCGGGCACCAGTCCTTCCCGCTGGCCGAAGCCGGGTACGAAGTCACGCTGCTGGATTCGTCGCCCGCCATGCTGGCCAAGGCGCGGGAGCGGCCGGGTGCCGAGCGCGTGGCCTTCGTCGAAGCCGACGGCGAGCACGCCGAGGAGGCCGTCGGCGGCCGGCGCTTCGACGCCGTCCTGTGCCACGGCGTCCTCGGGTACCTCGAGCGGCCGGAACCGGTGCTCGACCAGCTGTGCCGTCTCGCCGCGCCCGGCGGCGTCGTCTCGATCATGGCGGGCAACGCCCACGCCATGGCGGTCCGCCCGGCGCTGGAGCAGCGGTGGGACGACGCGCTGGCGGCGTTCGACGCCCGCGGCGAGATCGGCGTGCTGGGTGTCCCGACCCGGGCCGACACCGTCGAGGAGCTCAGCGAGCTGATCCGCACCCGGGGCGTGGAACCCGTGCGCTGGTACGGGGTCTGGCTGTTCGTCGACTGGCTCGGGTTCGGCGGCGCCGAGGTGGCCGCGGCCGACGCCGAACGGGTCGCGGCCGTCGAGTTCGAAGCCGGCCGGCGCGATCCCTACCGCCGGCTCAGCCGCGTCTTTCACCTCGTGGGGCGCAAGGCCTGAGCGGCCAGCGTCAGCAGCTCGGCCAGGACTTCGGCCGCGATGTCGGCCAGCGACCGCTCCTCCCGCAGCCATCGGGTGAAGGCGATCCCGAACACGGTGGCGCCGGACTCCGCGGCCAGCGTGGCCGCGACGTCGTCGACGCCCCGGGCGCGCAGGGCGGTGGCGACCGTCGTGGCCAGGGTCGTCAGCTTGTGGTGCTCGCGTTCCTGCAGCGCGGGGTTCCGGTCGATCACGGACTGCCGCGTGCGGGAGTGCGGGCGGCGCTCGTCCGGGAAGAAGGCCGCCGCCGACCGCAGCGCGCAGGCGACGACCTCGAACGGCGACGCGTCCGCCGGGGCGGCGTCGATGCCGTCGAGGAACGCCTGGACCAGCAGTTCCTGGCCCTGGAAGAGCACCTCGCGCTTGTCGCTGAAGTGCCGGAAGAAGGTGCGTTCGGTGAGGCCGACGGCCTGGGCGATCTCCGCGGCGGTCGTCTGCTCGTAGCCGCGGGTGGCGAACAGCTCGAGCGCGGCCTTCTGCAGCCGTTCCGCGGTTCCGGGTTCCCAGCGCACCATGCGGTCGAGTCTAGGTGATGACAGCGGCTGACATGGAGGCGTAGGGTGTGGATGTCAGCAACTGACGTCGGTCACTGACATCATGTCTCTCTCGAAGGAGTTCACGCCATGCGCGTTTTCGTCACCGGAGCCTCCGGCTGGATCGGCTCCGCCGTCGTCGACGAGCTGCTGGCCGCCGGCCACGAGGTCGCCGGGCTGGCCCGGTCGGCCGCGTCCGCCGCGAAGCTCGAGGCGAAGGGCGTCGAGGTCCGCCGCGGCGACCTCGACGACCTGGCCGGCATCCGCGCCGGCGCCGTGGCGGCCGACGCCGTCATCCACCTGGCGAACAAGCACGACTTCGCCAACCCGGCGGTGTCGAACGCGGCCGAGCGGGCCGCGGTCGAGACCATCGGCGACGCGCTTTCCGGCAGCGGCCGCCCGCTGCTGCTGGCGTCCGGGATCGCCGGCATCCGGCAGGGCCGCCCGGCGACCGAAGCCGACGCGTCCCCGTTCCACGGCCCGGACTCCCCGCGCGGCGGCGCGGAGAACCTGGCGCTGGAGTACGCCGGCCGCGGCGTGCGGCCGGTGAGCCTGCGGTTCTCCCCGACCGTGCACGGCACCGGCGACCACGGGTTCATCGCCGTCCTGTCGGCGATCGCCCGCGAGAAGGGCGTGTCGGCCTACCCGGGCGACGGCACGAACCGCTGGGCGGCGGTCCACGTGACGGACGCGGCGCGCATGGTCGTCCTCGGCCTGGAGAAGGCCCCCGCGGGCGCGCGGTTGCACGCGGTGGCCGAGGAGGGCGTGCCGACGAAGGAGATCGCGGAGGCGATCGGCCGGGCGTTCGACCTGCCGGTGGCGTCGGTCGACCCGGCCGACGTGGCGGCGCACTACGGGTGGATCGGCGGGTTCTTCGCGATGGACCTGGCGGCGACGAGCGCGGCGACGCGGGAACTGCTGGGCTGGGTCCCGGACGGGCCGACGCTGCTCGAGGACCTCGCCGCAGGTGCCTACTCGGGCTAGGAGCCGCGGTTGACGGTGCTGATCCGGGCCTGGAGCCGTTCCCGCGTCGGCGAAAGCGCGTCGCGCGGTGCCGGCTCCGGGACCGCCTGCCCGGTCGCCTCGCCCGCCGGGCCGGTCACCGGGTACACCGTCTTCTCGCCCGGGAGCGGCACCCCCGGGCAGATCGTCGCCGCCGGGCGGGGGGCGCCCAGGAAGTAGCCGTTCACCAGACCGTCCACACAGGAATTCTTGCTGACCGCGTACTGGCCGTGGAACGGCGAATCCGCCACCGACACCATCGGGACCCCGGCCGCCCGCGCCGCCGCCTCGGCCTGCTCGTAGCCCGTCTGCGGGTCGAACTCGCCTTGCACCACCAGCACGTTCTTCGCCGCCTCCGCCGGCAACGTCGGCAGCTGGTGGCGCGGGAGGTCGGACCAGAACCCGCACGGCTCGCTCAGCCCGTACGCCCAGCCGAACAGCGGGTACGCCGGGCCCTGCAGGTCGCTCAGCAGCTTGTACCAGGTGGCCGCGCGGGTCGGCTGGTCGCCGCACGCCACGGCCAGGCGGGTGCCGCCCACGTCCGCGTAGTCGGGCTCGGGCGGCGCCACGTCCGCCGCCGTCAGCCGGGCGACCGGGACGCCGAACTCCGCGCGGGACACGCGGTCGAGGTCGTCCGCCAGCGCGGCCGGCGGGGCCGGCTTGGTGCCGTCGAGCGCCGCCACGCCCTTGGTCAGCACCAGCGCGCCGACCAGCCACTGCCGCGAGCTGCCGTTGCCGACGAAGACGTGGTCGAAGACGTCCGGCGAGACGCCCTGTTCGCGGAAGTAGCCGCGCACCCGCTCGTAGGTCTTCTTGACCTCGCCGACGGTCCTGCCGAGCTGGTCCGGGAACCGCCGGGCCAGCCACGGCGCGTAGACGCGGTCGAACTGGCGCTGGTCGATCTTCGGGAACGCCTCGAACGCGGCCTGCAGCCTGCCCTCGAAGTTGACGCTGGAGTCGAGGACGATCCGGCCCGCGTGCTCGGGGAACAGCGACGCGTACTTCGCGCCCAGCCAGGTGCCGTAGGAGTAGCCGAGGTAGTTCAGCTTTTCGTCACCCAGCAGGGCTCGGATCAGGTCCATGTCGTGCGTGGTCTGCCAGGTCGTGACGTACGGCGCGAGCGCGTCGCTCTGGCAGGCCTCCGCCACCGCCCGCGGCGTCCGCTGGTGGGCCAGGATGCTGGCGGCCGAGCGGTCGCGCGCGTCGAGGCCGGCCTCGGTGGGCAGCCGACCGGTCGGCACCCGGCAGACGAACCCCTCGTCGTCGCCGCCCTCCTGGCCGGTGCCGCGCGGGTCCATGCCGATGAAGTCGTAGTGCTCGTTCACCGCCGGTTCCAGGCCGGCCAGCGCGCCCGCGAGCGAGGTGCCCTGCCCGCCGGGCCCGCCCGGGTTGACCAGGATCGCGCCCCGCCGCTCGCCGGTCGCGGCGGCGCGGCTTATCGCCACCTTCAGGTCGGTCCCCGGCGACGGCGCGGACCAGTCCCGCGGGACGGTGATCCGCGCGCACTGGGCCTTCGCGGCCTTGAACGGGCAGCCGCCCCACTCGACCTTCTGCGTCAGGTAGGGCGCGAGGGGGTCGGGCGTGGTCGCCGCGGCCGGTGCCGTCGCCGCCACCAGGATCGAGACGGCGATCGCCAGCCCCGCTTTGGACGTCCGCACCGCAGCTTTCCTTCCTCGTTCCCAGGCAACCCGGGAACACCCAAGCACGGCGGGACGGGCGCGGGCAGCCCGAAGACCCCCGACGGCACCGGGATTTCCCTCGATCCGGTGATCAGCTCGGCGGTTCGGGCTGCGCGGCGTCCTCGTCGACGTCCTGGTGCTCGGGCTCCTCGCGGTCCGTCTCCGGGACGGGGACGTCGAGGTCGAGCTCCGGCGTGCCGGGCGGGCGCGGCGCGTCGGGGGTGATGGGTCCGTTCTCGGCTTCGGTCATGGGACCCGGTTACCCGGGAACCGCCGGGCCAAGCGGGCCGCTCAGGAGCAGAACGCGGTGTCCACTGCGGACAGGACGGCCTTCTCCGCCTTCTCGGGGTCGCCGAACGTGCCCGGCAGTGCGGTCACCGCCAGGCCGACCGAGCGGCCGTCCTCGGTGGCGCCGCCGCGGGTCTCGTAGCCGGGGATGTCGCCGCCGTGGCCCCAGTAGACGCCGCCGCAGCTGAGCGGGACGCGGAAGACGCCGAGGCCGTACTGCCAGCCCGGGAACAGCGGCGCGTCGACCGTCTTGCGCATCTCCGCGAGCTGCGCGGGCGGCAGGAGCTTGCCCTCGAGCAGGGCCCGCGCGACCTTCGCGAGGTCGCTCGGCGTCGAGATCAGCTGGCCGGCCGCCCCGCCCCACGACGGGTCCATTTCGGTCGCGTCGACGACCTTCGTGCCCGTGCTGTCCGCGAGCGCGTAGCCGTGCGGGTGCGGCCCCTGGATCGTCTGGTCACCCGGCTGCGGCCAGTACGTGTCGCGCAGCCCCGCCTTCTCGATCACGCGCTCGGTGATCTGCTCCTGCACCGGGCGCCCGGTCACGCGCTCGATCAGCAGGCCCGCCAGCAGGTAGTTGGTGTTGCTGTACTCCCACTTCGTCCCGGGCGCGAAGTCCGCCGGGTGGGCCAGGGCCGCGGCGAGCAAGTCGTGGGGCTGGAAGAACTTGTGCTGCACGTCTTCGAAGTTCTCGACGCCGAGGTACGCGGTGTAGTTCGGCAGCCCGCTGGTGTGCTGCAGCAGCTGCCGCACGGTGATGGCGTGGCCGTCGATGCCCTCGCCGCGCACCAGCCCGGGCAGGTACTCCTCGATCGGCGCGTCCAGCGCGACCTTGCCCTCGGCCACCAGCTGCAGGACGACGACCGCGGTGAACGTCTTCGTGTTGCTGCCCGCGCGGACCCGGCCGTCGCGCGGCACGGGCACCCGGCGGTCCAGCCGCGCGGACCCGGCGACCAGCGACGTCGAACCGCCTCGGTCGCCCACCCAGGCGAGGGCGGCGGGGAACTTCTCCTGGCTCACCAGCGCGTTGAGGCTGCCCTGCACCGGGGACTTCGGGTCCGCGGCGGCCGCCGCCGCCGTGGTGACGGTGCCCAGCAGGCCCGCCACGGTCAAGATCGCCACACCCTTGCGCATCGTTTCTCCTCCAGGTCCGGATCGATAGCGGAAATGCTGCTCGAATCCGGCACGAAGATCAGTAGCGCGGGCCACCGGATCGCGGGTAGCGCTGGCACTACCCCGCGAAAAGGCGTTGCCGAACCGATCTTCGCCGTGGCACGGTCGCGCGCGTGAGCACGACTATGCGCGCGGCGGTCTGCGTCGGAGCCGGTGGCCCGGAAGTCCTGGAAGTCCGCGAGGTGCCGGTGCCGGCGGTGCGGGCCGGCTGGAGCCTCGTCCGGGTGCTGGGCGCGGGCCTGAACCGGTCGGAACTGCGGACCCGGCAAGGGCATTCGCCGAACGTGCGGTTCCCGCGCGTGCTCGGGATCGAGTGCGTCGGGGTCGTGGCCGAGTCGACCGATCCGGCGCTGCCGGAGGGCACGACCGTCGCGGCGGTGATGGGCGAGATGGGGCGGGAGTTCGACGGCGGCTACGCGGAATACGCGTTGCTGCCCAACGCTTTGCTCATGCCGATCACGACGGCGTTGCCGTGGGACGTCCTGGCCGCGCTGCCCGAAACGTACCTGACCGCGCAGGGCGCGTTGGACACCCTCGGCATCGGCCGGACCCGGCTGCTGATCCGCGGCGGGACGTCGTCGGTCGGGCTGGCGGCGGCGTCGATCGCGGCCGGCCACGGCGCCGAGATCGCGGCGACGACCCGCCGCCCGGACAAGGCGGCCGCGCTGACCGCGGCCGGCGTCACCCACGTCCTGATCGACGACGGCGGGCCGCTGGCGCTGCCGTGGCCCGACGGCCCCGACCACGTGCTGGACCTCGTCGGCGCCCGCACCGCGGTGGACTCGCTGAAGCTGGTCCGCCGCGGCGGCACGGTCTGCGTGGCGGGCTCGCTGAGCGGCTGGTCGATCGCGGACTTCCAGCCGGTGGCGATGATCCCGTCGGGCACGCGCCTGACGGCCTTCCACAGCGACGACATGAAGGGCCGCGCGGACGTGCTGCAGCGGATCGTCGGCGAGGTGGAGGCCGGGGTGTACCGGCCGAACGTCGACCGGGTCTTCGCGCTGGCCGAGATCGCCGCCGCCCACCGGTACATGGAGGACGACCAGGCGAGCGGGAAGCTGGTCGTGGTTCCCTGACGTCAGCCGAACACCGCCTCGTCCTTCCAGCCGTAGGGCTTGACGACGTCCCCGGCCGCCAGCGCGGCGTGGAAGGCCTCGGTCGCGGTCACCTCGCCGCGTTTGGTTCCGGCTGCGATGGCCCCGCTGACCGTGGCCGTGGCGAAGGAGGTTCCCTTCCAGGTGGCGTAGCCGTGGAACTCCTGCACTCCACCGGTGCGCAGCCGGACATCGCCGGGGAGGTAGGTGCTGGTGAGCCCGTCGCCCAGGGCGGTGCAGGAGACCCACGGCAGGTCCGGGCTGTACGGCGCCGGTGCGCCGTTCGCCCGGGTGGCCCCGACCGCGACGACGCCGGTGAGCGCCGCCGGCCAGGTCGGCGCGGTCCGCGTGAGGCCGTTGCGGAGGCCGGGGATCTCACCGTGGTTGCCGGCGGCGGCCACGATCACCATGTGGGGGCTCAGCCGCTCGATCGCGCGTCGCACGGCCACCGGGCAGTCACCGTCCTCGTCCTGTGCCGCCCGCGTGCCCATGGCGAGGTTCAGGATGTCGATGTCGTCGTCGAGGAATTCGGCCAGCTTCCCCACGGTGGCCCACACCGGGGCCCGGCCGTCCGACTTCAGGACGTCGCGTACCACCAGGGTCGCCGCCGGGGCCTGGGCGAGGATCAGCCCCGCCACGAACGTGGCGTGCCCGTCCTCCCAGGGGGTTTCCGTCCCCGGGGCCGGGGTTTCGAAGGTGGTGCCGCTGGCCGGCGTTTCGTAGTGACCCTCGAGATCGGGGTGGCGGTAGAGCCTGGTGTCGAGGATCCCGACCCGGACGCCGTGGCCGGCCGCCGGGCCGGCGCCCGTACCCGCCGGCCGATCCGCGGGGGAGGGGTCGAAGTCCGACTGCGACCGGGTCTGCGGGTAGGCCCCGAACTGGTTGCTCAGCGTCCGGTTCTTCCCCAGCAACGGGACCCAGCCGCCGCACCGCGCCGCGAACCGGCGGCGCAGCTCGGCCAGTACCGGGTCGATGGCCATCTCGAAGCCGAGGCCTTCCGGGTAGGCGAGCTTCAACTTCGCCAGGTCGAACGGCTCGATCCGGTCTTCCTCGGCGATGGTGATGCCCAGCTTCTCGAGCGCGGGCCCCACGAGTCCGCGTTCGCGCAGGTCGATGATCAGCTCGTCGGGCTCCACGTGTTCGGCCGCGTCGGGCTGGTAAGGGCCGTTCTCGGACACCGCGATCCCCTCCTCGATGTGGTGGCACCTCTTCAGACGCGCGCGGGGCCCGCTCTGATACGCGCTGGCGGAGGACCGCGCCGCCGGGAATGCTGGGACCCATGGTGGCGGACTCGGCCCTCGCCGAAGCCCGGATGGCCATGCGGCTGGCCGATCTGCAGCCCGGAAGGGCAGTCCCGGTCGCGGCCGGGGCCGTCCGGCGGGCGCTGCGCGAACGCGATCCCCACGCCGCCGCGCTCGCCGAACAAGCCTGGGGGCACGCGCTGCTGCAGTGCAGCGAGGTCGGCGAGGCTGTGCGGCACCTGCGCCGCGCGGTGCGGCACGGCGAACGTGCCGGCCGGCGCGCATTGGCCGGGGAAAGCCGGATGAAGCTGGCGTTCGCGCTGGTGCAGCGGGGCAGCTCGCGGGCCGCGCTGCGCGAGATCGACGTCGCCGTGCGGGAACTGGACGGGATCGGCAAGGTGCTCGCCCAGCGCGCGGTGATCCGGTACCACGTGGGCCGGCTCGACGAGGCGGCCGTGGACTACCAGGCCGCGGTCCGGGAACTGCGGCGCGCCGACGACCGGCTCGGGCTGCAGCGCGCCCTGATGAACCGGGGGATCCTGCACGCCGAGCGCTACGAGTTCGATGCGGCGGTCCGGGATCTCGCCGAGGCCGACGTCCTCGCGCGGGAGCTCGGCCGCGACCTCGTGGTCGGGATCATCGCGGAGAACCTGGGGTTCGTGGAGAGCCAGCGCGGCGACGTCCCGGCCGCGCTCGCCTGCCTGGACCGGGCCGAGGAGATCATCGGCGCGCACGGCGGCCAGCTCGCGCCGGTGCTGCAGGACCGGGCGGAGCTGCTGCTGTCGGTCGGCCTCGTCACCGAGGCGCGCCGGACGGCCGAGCGCGCGGTGCGCGTGTTCGCCGCCGAGAACCGGCGGCTGAAGGTCCCCGAGATGCGGTTGCTGCTCGCGCAGATCGCGTTGCTGGACGAAGACTGGCCGACGGCCGCGGAGCAGGCCCGCACGGCGTTGCGCGCGTTCACCGCGCAGGGACGGGCGCAGTGGGCCGAGCTCGCGCGCTCGGCTCGGCTGCGCGCGCAGCTGGGCGCCGGGGAACGCAGCCGGATCACCGGCGCCGCCGCGGAAACCATGGTGTCCACATTGGACGCCAACGGCCGGCCACTGGCGGCGGTGCAGGCCCGGGTGGACGCGGCCCGGCTCGCCGCGGCCCGCGGGCGCACGGCCGTGGCCGCGGAACACCTCGCCGTCGCGGCCCGGGCCCGGCGGGGATCGGGCCCGGCGACCCTGCGGGCGCGGGGCTGGTACGCCGAAGCGTTGCGCCGTCGTCAGGAGAATCCCCGCGGCGCGCTCACCGCCGCCCGGACCGGGCTGCGCATCCTCGACGAGCACCACGCCGCACTGGGCGCGAGCGACCTGCGGGCGTACTCGGCGTCGCACCGCGCGGACCTCGTCGGCCTCGGGCTGCGCGTCGCGCTGGACGAGGGCCGGGTGCGCGGCGTCTTCGAGTGGGCGGAACGCGGCCGGGCGAGCCGGCTGCTGCACCGGTCCGCGCTGCCGCCGGACGATCCCGAGCTGGCCGCGCTCCTGCCCCGGCTGCGGGCCACCGCCGGCGCGCTGGAGGAGGCCCGGGGCGCGGGCGCGCCCACCGGCCGGCTGCTGCACCGGCAGGTCGAGCTCGAACGGCGGATCCGCGACCGAAGCCGGCTGCTGCCCGCGGCGGGCGGGGACGCCGCGGCGCGCCCGGTGTCCGTCGACGACCTCGCCGCGGCCCTCGGCGAGCGCGCCCTGCTGGAGTTCGTCGAAGCCGACGGGACGGTCCTGGGGCTGAGCTTGGTCGACGGCAGGCTGCGGCTGCACACCCTCGGTTCGGTCGCCGAGGTGGCCGGGCTGCTGGACCGCATCCCGTTCGCCCTGCGCAAGCTTGCCGCCCGCGCGGCCGACCGGTCGCGGATGCCGGTCGAGCAGTTCCTGCACGGCGCGGGCGCGCGCCTCGACGCCCTGGTCCTGGGTCCGCTGGCCGAGCTCGGGGACCGGCCGCTGGTCGTGGTCCCGACCGGGATCCTGCACAACGTGCCGTGGGCGGTGCTGCCGTCGTGCGCGGGCCGCCCGGTGGCCGTCTCGCCGTCGGCGACGCTCTGGCACGCGGCGGCGACCCGGCCGCCGGGCCCGGGGCGCGACGTCGCCGTGGCGGGCGGCCCGGGACTCCCGGGCGCCCGCGAGGAAGCGCTGGCGGTCGCGGAAATCCACCGGCGAACGGCCTTGGTGGACGAAGCCGCGACGGTCGAAGCCGTGCTGGCCGCGCTCACCACGGCCGGCACCGTGCACCTCGCCGCGCACGGCCGGCTGGCGGTGGACAACCCGCTGTTTTCGGCGCTGCGCCTGCACGACGGGCCACTCCTGGTCCACGACGTGCGGCGGCTGCCCCGGGTGCCGGAGACGGTGCTGCTCGCCGCGTGCGACGTCGGCCGGTCGGTGGTGTGCCCGGGCAACGAGCTGCTCGGCCTGAGCGCCACCTTCATCGAACGCGGCACCGCCCAGCTCGTCGCTTCGGTCGTGCCGGTGCCCGACCTCGCCACGACGTCGCTGATGACCGAGGTCCACCGGCGCCTCGCGGCGGGCGAGGCGCCGGCGGCCGCGCTCGCGTCCGCGCAGCAGAAGGTGGCGGCCGACGGTCCCGGCGCGCTGGCCGCGTCCGCCGGGTTCGTCTGCATCGGCGCCGGGTCCCGCTAGTCACTTGCTCCGGGCCCAAGCGCCCCAATGTGGCCTTCGGTGCGTCTCACGCACCCAAGGCGGCCTTCGGTGCGTCTGACGCAACCAAGGCCACATTGGGGCGCATGCGGCCGTCACTTGCTCCGGGCCACGATGTCGCCGTACGACGTGGTGGCGCGGATGGCCAGCTCGGGCTTCCCGGTGTTCTTCAGCGCGTTGTCGATGCGGCCGTAGGACGTGCCCGCGTCGAGGGAAGCCGAGACACCGGGGGCCGCGCCGACCGTGATCGCGCCCTGCTGGGTGTCCAGCACGACGTCGCCGCGCACCGCTTCGGCGATGCGGATGTCGCCCCGGGCGGTGCTGATCCGCGCCGGGCCGTCCAGGCGGCCGACCTCGACGTCGCCGTCGGTCGCGGTGAGCTGGACGCCGGCCGCCTCGTCGAGCTGGATGCGGCGGTACGCGCCTTCGAAGGCGACGTCGCCGAGGCGGCCGGTGCCGACGAGTTCCGACGCGGCGGTCGTGGCCCGCACGTCGGAGCCGGCCGGCAGCCCGACGACGACCTCGATCGCGCCGGTCGGGCCGAAGTACCGGTTCTCGCCCTGCGGGGCCCGCACGGTCAGCACGCCGTCGCCGTAGCTGACGGTGGTCTGCTCGGCCGCCTTGACGTCGCGGTTCTTGGCCGGGTCGGCCGGCCGGACCTCGACGGTCGTGTCGGCGCGGTCGCCGGCGGCGAGGTGGACGCGCCCGGCGGGCAGGTCCAGGACGGCGGTGATCGGGGCGGGGGTGGTGAAGTTCGGCATCGTGGTCTCCTCGGTTCCGGTGTCCCCGTCGGTGGGGACGAGAACCACGATGTCCGGCCGCCCTGACACCCGGCGGCCACCGGCCTGACACGCCGGCTGACACGCGTCAGGCGAGGTCTCCCGGCGGCGCCCACAGCGGCGCGGCATCGGCTCGCTCGGGGTGCAGCCAGCGGTGCCGGCTCGCCGTTTCGCGGGCGATCCGCAGGTACTCCCGGACGGTCTCCGGCGGCTCGCCGTCCCGCCACGCCAGCGACCACGGGTAAACGGGCTGCAGCTCCCGGGGCCGGTGGACCGGGACACCGCGCTCGGCATACCGGCGCGCGTAGCTGTCGAACTCCAGCAGGAACGCGCTGTCCGTCGCGCGGCCCAGGGCGGCGTAGCAGTGCTCGAACGTGCCGGGGTTGCCCAGCCAGCGCAGGGCCAGGCCGGTCTGCTGCTCGAGCGCGGTCAGGTACCGGCCGTGCACGTTGTACAGCGCCGTGCCGGGAGCGTCCGCGAACACCTCGAGGGGACGCTCGTGCAGCGACGCGGTCGCCCGCCGCGGGTCGCCGGGGCGCCCGATCAGCCGGAACGGCTCGAGCCGCAGCCGCTCGTGCCGCCAGCCCGCCGGGTGCTCGGCCGTCAGCGCGGCGGTGACGCGGATGACCGCGACGTCGAGGAGGTCGTCGAGGAGCGCGGCGAGCTGGCGGGCGCTGTCCATCTGGCTCTGCACCAGCTGGACGCCGGGGTGGGCGGCGACGAACGCGTCGGCGACCACGCGGCTGGTGTCCAGCTCGAAGATGTGCGCGACCCGCACGCGGTTCGGCGCGGGCTCGCGCAGCATCTGCTCGGCGGTGGCCAGCAGCTGCCGCGCGTGGTGCAGGAACCGCTCGCCGCGCGGGGTCAGCGTGACGTGGCGGCTGTCGCGCACCAGCAGCGGCGCGCCGACGTCGGCTTCGAGCCGGCGGATCTGCTTGGACAGCGCCGGCTGGCTGATGAACAGCTTGGCGGCGGCCCGGCCGAAGTGGAGCTCGTCGGCGACCGTGACGAAGTACCGCACCAGCCTGAGGTCGAGGTCCATCCGGGCCTTCCCGCGCGAGGGGAACAGAGCGCCAACGATGCCATTCCGGCTATCGATGCGCACGCACCAGGTCCTGGACGCCGGGGCCGCGGACCGGTTGGCTGTCGGCAGGAGAACCGGCTCGAAGCGGAGGACGCGATGGCAGACACGGGAACCCCGGTCGTGTTCATCCACGGTCTGTGGCTGCACGCCACGTCGTGGGACCCCTGGATCGACCACTTCCGGGCCGCCGGGTACGCGCCCGTCGCGCCCGGCTGGCCGAACGAACCCGCCACCGTCGAGGCGGCGCGCGACAACCCCGACGCCGTCGCGGACACCTCCATCGACGACGCGACGGACCACTACGCGTCGATCATCGCCGGCCTCGACCGGCCGCCGGTGATCATCGGCCACTCGTTCGGGGGCCTGATCACCGAAAAGCTGCTCGGCCAGGGCATCGGGCTCGCCGGCGTCGCGATCGACCCCGCGCAGATCAAGGGCGTCCTGCCGCTGCCGCTGGCGCAGCTGCGGGCCGCCCTGCCCGCGCTGGGCAACCCGGCGAACCTCCACCGGTCCGTTTCGCTGACCGAGAAGGAGTTCCGGTTCGGCTTCGGCAACGCGCTGAGCGACGAGGAGTCGTCGGAGCTGTTCCGGCGCTGGACGATCCCGTCGCCGGCCCGGCCGCTGTTCCAGGCCGCGGCCGCCAACTTCGTGCTGCACTCCCAGGCGAAGGTCGACACCCACCGCGCGGACCGCGGCCCGCTGCTGCTGATCTCCGGCACCGCCGACCACACCGTCCCGGACGTGGTCACCCGCTCGACCCTCAAGCAGTACCGGGACTCCACCGCCGTCACCGAGCTCAAGCAGTTCGAGGGCCGCGGCCACTCGCTGACCATCGACAGCGGCTGGCGCGAGGTCGCCGACGCCGTGCTCGGCTGGCTGCGCGAGCACGGGGTCTAGGCCGGTGGACCTGGGTCTGGACGGCGCGGTCGCCGTCGTCACCGGGGCCAGCCGCGGCATCGGCCTCGCCGTCGCCGAAGCGCTCGCCGCCGAGGGCGCCCACGTCGTGGCCGGGGCCCGCGAGCCGGGGCCCGACCTGGAGGCGCTCGTCCACGCCGGGAAGGCGCACGCGCTGGCCGTGGACCTCGGCACGGCCGAGGGCCCCGGCCGGCTTGTGGAGCTGGCGTTGAGCGAGCTCGGGCGCGTCGACGTCCTGGTCAACAACGTCGGCGCCGTCACCCCGCGGCCGGACGGCTTCCTGCTGGTCACCGACGAGGAGTGGACGCGCTCGCTCACGCTGAACCTGCTGAGCGCGGTCCGGGCGACCCGCGCGGTGCTGCCGTCGATGGTGACGGCCGGGCGGGGCAGCGTCGTCACGATCGCGTCGATCAACGCCACCCTGCCCGACCCCGGCGTGATCGACTACAGCGCGGCGAAGGCGGCACTGGTCAGCTTCACGAAGTCCGTGTCGAAGGAGTTCGGTCCGCGCGGCGTCCGTGCCAACGCGATCAACCCGGGCCCGGTCGCGACGGACCTGTGGCTGGGCGCGGGCGGCGTCGCCGAGACGATCGCCGCGACCACCGGGGCGGACGCCGCGTCCGTCGCCGACGAGGCCGCCGCCCACGCCGTCACCGGCCGGTTCACCCGGCCGGCCGAGATCGCGAACCTGGCCGTGTTCCTGGCCAGTGACCGGGTGGCGGCGAACATCACCGGCACCACGGTCACCGTCGACGGGGGCTACACGACCGAACTGCACTGAAATCCCGCTGACGCCGGCTACGCCCCGGGGCCGGAGTAGATCTCGGACGCCTTGGGGGCGGTGACGGTCGTCGGCTTGTCCCAGTCGGAGAACTCGAGCGTGCCGCTCTTGGGCTCCTGCATGCGCAGCAGGTAGTGCGGCTCGCCGGCGGCGATGGTCGCCGTGCCGTCGGGGCTGGTGAACGTCAGGGCCGGGATGCCGTCGGTCGTGGTCTGGCCGCTCGCGGTGAACGTCGCCGAGTCCAGCTGGCCGACGGTGTTGTCGGTGAACGTCTTGTAGTCGAGGAACTGCTTGAACGCCTCGCCGATGCCCGCGCCGATCTGCGACGTCGAGGGCACCCACTTGTCCTTGAGCAGCTTGCCGACCGACGCCGGGACCCCGGCCTTCTTGACCAGCGAGTCGCTGAACCGGAAGAAGTACTTGTCGCCGGTGCGCAGGACCGGGATCTCCAGGCCGTCCTGCACGACGGTGCCGCTCGCGCTGTCCGGGTTGAGCTGCAGGTCGAGGTTGAGGTTCCCGCCCTCGGAGACGACGCCGCGGACGTGGACGGCCTTGGCCTGCTTCGCGGCGTCGACGACGGCGGAGCCCGCCTTCGCGGCGTCGAGCGAGGCGGCCGCGGGGCTCGCGGAAGTCGGCGCCGAGGTGGCGGCGGCCGGCTCCGCGGTGCCGGTGCCGGTGGTGCTGGAGCACCCGGCGCTGAGGAGGGCGGCGACCGCCCCGGTGGCGATGAGGGCTCCCAGGTGGAGACGAGACATGGTGAGTGGGTCCGTTCGTGAAGGTCCGGGTGTTCCGGACACGAACGGGTTATCGACCGAGTGGGTGATGCGTTACCGCCTGTCGGCCCTGGCGGCTACGTCAAGCTGACCACGACGCCGGTCCGGCCGGGCGGGACCGGGCCGTGGTGCGGGATGACCTGCCCGGCGGGGAAGGCTTCGATGATCAGCATCGGCAGGCCCGGGTTCCGGACGAACCCGCAGCCCCGCTCCTCCGAGCGGGTCGGTGCGGCGTAGCCGGCGGCCATCGCCGCGTCGATCTGGGCGCGGAGGACGTCGGGCCGCGAGCCGCCCCGGAGGGTGATCACGCCGAGCACGAGGGGACTGGTGGACCACCCGCCGCAGGAGAAGGAGTCGTCGAGCACGACACCGTCCCGGGCCCCGATGCGGTCCGCGACGGCCGACAGGTACCGGCGCCTCCGCCCGAACTGGCCGTTTTTGCCGAAAACCCCCATGCCGACCAGGGTAATCCCGCCGGCGTGCCCGAGGCGATGCCCTTGCGCGGCCGTGTGAACCGGGGACCGCCGGGTACTCGGCCGGGATCATGCCCCCGTTCGAGGAGTCAGCCGTGTCCCAGCCCGCCCAGCAGCAGAACCCGCCCGGCTCCACCGCGGAGATGACCCCGCGGCCCGACCACGGCGAACACTCCTACCGCGGCTCCGGGAAGCTGACCGGCAAGGCGGCCCTGATCACGGGCGCGGACAGCGGGATCGGCCGCGCGGTGGCGATCGCCTACGCCCGCGAAGGCGCCAATGTCCTGATCTCGTACCTGAACGAGCACGACGACGCCGAGGAGACGCGGCGCTGGGTCGAGGAGGCCGGGCGCAAGGCCGTCGTCGTCGCGGGGGACGTCGCCGACCCGGCGCACTGCCGCGCCCTGGTCGCCCGTGCGGTCGACGAGTTCGGCCGGCTCGACGTCCTGGTGAACAACGCTGCCTTCCAGATGACGCACGAGACCCTGGAAGAGATCCCGGACGAGGAATGGGACCACACGCTGGCGACGAACCTCAGCGCGTTCTTCCACCTCGCCAAGGCCGCGGTGCCGCACCTGAAGGCCGGGGCGTCGATCATCGGCAGTTCGTCGGTCAACTCCGACAACCCGACCCCGCAGCTGATGCCCTACGACGTGACGAAGGCGGGCGTCGCCAACATGTGTGCCGCGTTGGCGCAGTTGCTCGGCCCCCGCGGAATCCGCGTGAACAGCGTGGCGCCGGGGCCGATCTGGACGCCGCTGATCCCGTCGACGATGCCCGAGGAGCAGGTCGAATCGTTCGGGCAGCAGGTACCGCTGGGCCGCGCGGGCCAGCCGGCGGAGCTGGCCCCGGTGTACGTGCTGCTGGCCTCCGACGACGGCAGTTACGTGTCGGGCGCGCGCGTCGCGGTGACGGGCGGCAAGCCGATCCTTTGACGGCGGGCGGCCGGTCGCGGGCGCTTCCCGGCTCTGCCACAGTAAGGTCACGGATTCCGCGTCCAGCAGAGTGGCGTGCCAGTTTCCCTGGCCGAGCTTTGGGGTACGCGAATGTCCGAACAGCAGCACGCCGCCGGCACGCTGCGCCGCGCTCCCTCGCGCGGTGTCCGCACGCTGGCCTGGCGGGGTGAGCTCGACCTGGCCGCCGCGCCCCGCATCGGCAGAGCCGTCGGCACGCTCGACGAAGACGTCGTCGTCGACCTCGCCGAGGCCACGCTCGTCTCCGCCGTCGTCATCCGGACACTGGTGCGCCTGCACGACCTCGCGGCGCGGCGGCGGCACCGGCTCGTGGTCGTCACCCGCGACCGGATGGTCGCCTGGAGCCTGCGGCAGGCGGATCGCCGCGTCACCGTCGCGAACACGCGCGAGGAGGCGCTCGCGCGGCTGGGCGGCGCAGCGTCGAACGAGGCCGTCGAGGGCCGCTGGGCGCGCAACCGCGCGCGGATCGCCGGGGCGCTCGACGTGCTCTGCGAGCGCTACGGGCTGGCGACGGCCGACGAAGCTTTCGAACTGGTGCGGGAGGCGTCGCAGAGCCACAACGTCACCATCCGCGCGCTCGCCGCGGCCGTACACGCCGTGCCCGCGCCCGCCGGGCCGGTGTGGTTCCCCGGCCGCACCCGCCGGGCCGCGCCGGCCACCGCCCTGCGCCCGGCGGGCCGCACGCCGCCCGCGCTGCTGACCGCCGCGCTCACCATTTCCGTGCGGGTGACCGGCGCGCCGCACGGGGCGGTGCACAGCGTCGAACCCCTCGCCGGCGGCCTCGCGCTGGAGCACCACCACGGCCTCGGCCCGCGGTACGTGGACCTGTTCACCCACCTGGACAGCGGCGCGGCGTGCACCCAGGCGCAGCACCGCCGCGAGCGGGTGGTGGTGCCCGACGTCGCGTCCAGCCCGGTGTACACGTCCGAACACCGCGACGCCGTCCTGCTGGCCGGCGCGCGGGCGGCTCAGAGCACCCCGATCCTCACCCCGGACGGCGCGTGCGCGGGCGTGCTGACCACCCACCACGACCGCGCGGCCGACCTGCCCGGCACCCCGGAGCTGGAGCTGGTGGACCGCGTCTGCGCCGACGCGGGCCGCTGGCTGGACTGGCACAGCCGCACGATCGTCCTCGACGCCCTCGAGCACCTGCACGCCCGCGCCACGTCACGCTGACACGGGACGCTGTGCTCTGTCCTTTTCGGGGGCGCGGCTGAGCGCCGTCACCGCATGATCGTGGTCAGCACGTCGACGCCGAGCTGCATCAGCCGCTGCAGGTCGAGGCGGTGCTGGATCATCCGGCCGTCGCGGCGGGACACAAGCAGGCCCGCCTCGCGCAGCCGGCCCAGGTGGCGGGAGACCTGGGGCACCGTCATCCCCGTCCGCGCCGCCAGGTCGGACGTCGTGATCGGCTCGTTCACCAGGTGGCGGCACAGCGACAGCCGGGCCGGGTCGGCGAGGATCGCCAGCCGCAGGCGGACCTGGGCGAGCGTGTCGCGGGCGCCGTCGCCCTCGACCGGGAAGTGCACGACCACCGGGAACTCCGGGTCGACCTTGACGATCAGGTGCGGCCGCGCGTGCACGGACGGCACCAGCAGGCAGCGGCGGCCGCGCAGGTCGGCGTGCAGGGACTGCAGCTTGTCGAACACCACCGACGCCGGGTCGTGCCGGACCGCCGCGTTCGTGCTCAGCGACGCCAGCGCTTCGGCCACCGGCAGCGCGCTGAGCCGCGCCCGCACGGTCGCGCATTCGCTTTCCAGGCGGTGGGAAACCCGCGCCCACTCGTCGGCGAAGAACTCGTCGGCGCAGGCGCGCAGGACGTCCAGCAGGTCGGCGCGGAACGCGTCCGGATCGGCCACGAGGTGCCGGGCCAGCTCGCCGCGGCCGAACGACCGCCGCTCGCACGAAACGACGTAGGCGTCCCTCGCCGCCGCGTCGCCCAGCAGGTCACCGACCTCGGCCAGGCCACCGTGGATCGCGTCGGCCGCGGTGGCGGTGAAGCGGTCCAGGGGCAGCGCCTCGATCCGGCGCAGCTCGTCTTCGAAGGTCCGCCCGAGCGGCAGCTCGAACGGCAGCAGCAGCCGGCAGCGGCGGCGCGCCCACAGCGGCGCGTAGGTCGTCAGCCTGCCGTGCAGGGCGGCCGAGGTGTCCGCGCGGACGCGGGTGAGCCACGGCCGCACCTCGAAGTGGTGCTCGGGCTCGGCGATCGAGTGCAGGCACGCGAGCAGCTCGGCCACCGGCGACACCCCGGCGACGAGGTCGGCCGCCCGCGCGCCCTGGACGGTCAGCACCACGGACATGCGTGCAGCGTACGACCCATCCTTACCGCGGTCGCGGTAAACGTCGGCGGCGGGTGCGCGAAACGGACCTAGCCTTCCCGGAACACACACGAGAGGCCAGGCCATGCACGACTTCCTGCGCACCTTCTTCGATCTCCGCGAGATCCTGGACGTGTTGCCCGCCCTGCTCACCGAAGGGCTGCGCAACACCCTGCTGATCGCCGCGCTGGCGATCGTCTTCGGCGTCGTCGCCGGCGTGCTGCTGGCGATGCTGCTGCTGTCCCGGCGGCGCCTGGTCCGGCTGCCCGCCCGGATCTACGTCGACGTCTTCCGCGGGCTGCCCGCGATCGTGACCGTCAGCCTGGTCGGCGTCGGCCTGCCCGCCGCCGGCCTGCGGCCCTTCGGCCGCGAACCGCTCGGCTACGCCGTGCTCGCCATCGCGCTGATCTCCGCGGCCTACTCGGCGGAGATCTTCCGCTCCGGCATCCAGGCCGTCCCGGCCGGGCAGCTGCACGCGGCACGCAGCCTCGGCATGCCCTACCTGACGGCCATGCGCGTGGTCGTCGTCCCGCAGGGCGTGCGCAACGTCCTGCCCGCGCTGGCCGGCCAGTTCATCATCGACGTCAAGGAGAGCGCCCTGGTGTACCTGCTCGGACTCGGCTTCGGCCAGCGGGAGCTGTACTTCATCGCCGAGGAACGGCAAGCGGCGACGTACAACTCGTCGGCGCTCGTCGCCGCCGGGCTCTGCTACCTGCTGCTGACGATTCCCCTCACGTACGCGGTGAACCGGCTCGACCGGCGGATGCGCGAAGGACGGCGCTTCACGACGGCCGCGGCGCCGGTCGCCGTCCCGGCGAAGGCGGCCGTCTGATGCCCGCGGTGTCCGTGCGCGGCCTGCACAAGCGTTATGGCCCACTGGAAGTGCTCCGCGACGTCGACCTCGACGTCGCCGCCGGGGAAACCGTCTGCGTGATCGGGCGGTCCGGCTCCGGGAAGTCGACGTTGCTCAAGTGCCTCAACCTGCTCGAGGAGCCCACTTCCGGGGAGATCCACGTCGCCGGCACGGCGATCACCGGCCCCGGCGTGGACGTCGACGCCGTCCGCGCCCGCGTCGGCATGGTGTTCCAGCACTTCAACCTGTTCCCGCACCTGAGCGTGCTCCGGAACGTCACCGCCGCGCTGCGGCACGTCCGGCGCCTCGGCCGGGACGCCGCCGACGCCGCGGCGCTGACCCAGCTGGAGCGGCTCGGTCTCGCGCACCTGGCCCACCAGCGGCCCGGCCGGCTCTCCGGCGGGCAGCAGCAACGCGTCGCGATCGCCCGCGCGCTCGCGATGGAACCCGAAGTGATGCTCTTCGACGAGGCGACCTCCGCGCTCGACCCCGAGCTCGTGAAGGACGTCCTCGACGTGATGCGCTCGCTGGCCGGGTCGGGCATGACGATGCTCGCCGTCACGCACGAAATCGGCTTCGCCCGCGAAGTCGCCGACCGCGTGGTGTTCATGGACGAAGGCCGCGTCGCCGAGTCCGGCCCGGCCCGCGCCACCCTCGACGACCCGGAAACCCCGCGGTTGCGCGACTTCCTCGCCCGCGTCCTCTGAAAGTCCGGAAAGGACACTCCCATGCTGCGCCTCGCCTTCGCCGCGCTCGCCGGCGCCCTCCTGCTCACCGGCTGCGGCGGCACGCCGGCCGCCGACGACCCGTACGGCCTGCTCGAACCGGGCACGATCCGCGCCGCCACCCAGACCAGCCAGCCGCCCTTCGCCTACGGCGACCCGACGGGGAAGCCGGTCGGGTTCATCATCGACATCACCGACGAAGCCGCGAAGCGCCTCGGGCTGAAGGTCGACTACAAGGCGACGTCGGTGACGTCGTCGCTGGCCGGGCTGACCAGCCACCAGTACGACCTCGCCGCGGCCGGCCTCGGCGTCACCGAGGAGCGGCAGAAGAGCGTTTCCTTCACCAAGCCGCTGTTCTGGAGCACCACGGCCGTCCTCACCCCGGCGAAGAGCGCCGCGGCGAAGCTCACCGACTTCGCCGGCCACAAGGTCGGCGTGGTCACCGGGTCGACGCAGGAACCGTTCGTGCCGGCCAAGATGCCGGGCGCGCTGCCGATCGGGTTCCCCAACGCCAACGCCGCGGTGAGCCAGCTGCTCAACGGCAGTCTCGACGCGTTCGTCGTCGGTGGTCCCGATGCCGCGCAGTTCCTCAAGCAGTACCCGGCCCTGCGGCAGGCCGCTTCGGCGCCGGTGGCGCACCCGACGTCGATGGCCGTGCCCAAGGACCACGGCGCCTTGCTGACCGCACTGGACCAGCAGATCGGCGCGATGGTCGCCGACGGCACGTACGCCCGGCTGTACCGCAAGTACTTCACGACCGCGCCGCTGCCGCAGCTCGTCGCCGCCTGGCCCGCGCTCGGGGCGCAGTTCGCGGGTGGGCTCTGATGGGCTGGGAACGGCTGAGCGGCGACTGCTGGCGGCTGGTGCTCGACGTCCCCGCGCGCGACGGCACCACCCTGGTCGCCGACCTCTACGCCGCGCGGCCGGAGCCGCCCGCCGGACCGGTGCTGCTGGAACGCACGCCCTACGGCCGCCGGCTCACGCGCCCTTCGGACGGGGCCGGCCCGCCGTCGCCCGAGGCGGTCGCGCGGCGGTTCGTCGACGGCGGGTACCTGGTGGTGCGCCAGGACTGCCGCGGCCGCGGCGATTCGGGCGGCACGTTCACCAAGTACCTCAACGAGGCCGAAGACGGCTACGACACCGTCGAGTGGATCGCCGCGCAGGACTGGTGCGACGGGCGCGTCGCGACGATGGGCGTCTCCTACTCGGCGCACGCGCAGGCCGCGCTCGCGTCCCTGGGCGCGCCGCACCTGGCCGCGATGTTCCTCGACTCCGGCGGCTTCGCCAGCGCTTACGAAGCGGGCACCCGGATGGGCGGCGCGTTCGAACTGAAGCAGGTGACCTGGGCGTTCCACCGCGCCCGCACGAGCACCGAGGTGCGCGCGGACCCGGTGCTGCGGGCCACTTTGGACTCCGAGGACCTGCGGGCGTGGTTCACGCGGATGCCGTGGCGGCGGGGCGCGACGCCGCTGCGGTTTGTCCCCGGCTACGAGGACTACCTGCTGGAGCAGTGGGAACACGGCGTCTTCGACGACTACTGGCGCCAGCCCGGCATCTTCGCCCGCGGGTTCTACGACCGGTTCCCGGACGTCCCCAGCCTGCACATCTCCAGCTGGTACGACCCGTACGTCCGCACGGCCACCGAGAACTTCCGCGAGCTGGGCCGCAAGAAGCACAGCCCGGCCTACCTCGTGCTCGGGCCGTGGACGCACGGCGCACGCAGCGTCCGGCACGCCGGCGACGTCGACTTCGGCCCCGAGGCGCCGCTCGACGGGAACCTCGACGACGACTACGTGACGATGCGGCTGCGCTGGTTCGACGCCCACCTCGCCGGCGCCGGCGAGCCCCCGCCGCCGGTGCGGTACTTCCTGATGGGCGGCGGGTCCGGGCGCCGGACCGCCGACGGGCGCCTCGACCACGGCGGCCGCTGGCGCACCGCGACGGCGTGGCCGCCGGAGACGGCCGAGGACCAGGTCTTCTACCTGAGCGCCGACGGCGACCTCACCCGTACGCCGCCGTCCGGCACGCACCTGGAGTACGACTTCGACCCGGCGGACCCGGTCCCGACGCTCGGCGGCCAGGTGACCTCGGGTGAGCCGGTGATGAGCGGCGGCGCGTTCCACCAGCGTCCCGACGAGCGGTTCTTCGGGGCGGCGCCGCCGTTCCTGCCACTGGAGAGCCGGCCGGACGTGCTCGTGTTCCAGACGCCGCCGCTGGCCCACGACGTCGCGGTGGCGGGCCCGGTCACGGTGCGGCTGGCGGTCTCGTCGACGGCCGCGGACACGGACTTCACGGTCAAGCTGATCGACGTCCACCCGCCGAGCGAGGACTACCCGCAGGGGTTCGCGATGAACCTGACCGACGGGATCCTGCGCTGCCGCTACCGGGACTCGTTCGCCGAACCGGCGCCGCTGGTGCCGGGCGAGGTCTACGACATCACGGTGGCGGCCCCGGACACGGCCAACCTGTTCCGCGCCGGCCACCGGATCCGGCTGGACGTCAGCTCCAGCAACTTCCCGCGCTTCGACGTGAACACCGGCACGGGTGCGCGCGAAGTGGGCGACCGGCGGAAGGTGGTGGCCACCAACCGGGTCCACGTGGACGGCCGGTCGTGGCTGACGCTCGCGGTCCTCCCGGGCCAGTCGGCGTTCCGGGGCGCCTGAGCGAAGCCCGAGTGTCTTGAATGAGTCATTCAGGTCTTGGGAGGT
>NZ_JBGDMD010000003.1:0-1095355 GCF_041679295.1 Amycolatopsis kentuckyensis
ATCAAGCCCAGGGCTTCGGAGGTCTTGAATGAGTCATTCAGGTCTTGGGAAGTCTTGAATGACTCATTCAAGACCTTTGGGCGAGCCGCTGGGGCCAGTCGACTCGCGCGGCAAAGTTCCTTGCCGCCGCAACCGGCCCTTCCTGCCCCGCCAGCTGGCTACCGGCGGCTCTTCGCGCAACCGGCCCTTCCGGCCCCGCTAGCCGGCTACCGGCGGCTCTCCGTGCAACGGGCCCTTCTGGTTTCGCCACCCGGCAACCGGCGGGCTCTTCGCGCAACTGGCCCTTCCGGCCCCGCCAGCTGGCAACCGGCGGGCTCTCCGCACAACCAGCCACCGAGAGTCTCAGCTTTCCGCGGGCTCCGCGGCACACCGGCGCCACCGAACCTGGTCCCCAGCCGGATCGGCGTGCCAAACAGCCGTCCCCTCGGACTCCCAGGTGGGCACCAGCCGTCCGGTCACGACCCGTCCGCGGGCCACCTGGCCGAACAACTCGACGCCGTCGGCTCGCCGGGCCGCCGGAATCCACGCCGGGAACCTCGTCCGCGGCAGTTTCCGCTCGACCCACTCGCGCGCCGATCCCTCGCTGCCGTGCTCGGACTCGACGATGCTCGACACCGGGCCGTCGCCGCCGACCGTCAGGCCGATCGACGCGCGCCAGCGCACGGGGGAAGCGTCGGGGTTCATCGGTCCCAGGTTCCCGGAAGACCGCGTCCGCGGGCCAGTACACGGACGGGTGGATCGCAGTTCACTCACCGTGTCTCCTGTCACTCGACTGGGGAGGTCTTCCCCGTCCGGGTGATCTTCAATCACGCGCGGCTGAGCAACCGCGCGCACGCCTTCTCCAGCACCGCTCGCGCGTCGTCGCCCTCGAGGCGCGCGGCCCGCTTCGCCGCCGCCGAGATCGTGCGCTCGTCGCGGTAGGCCTCCACCAGTCGCGGGTCCACATAGGACGAACGGCACACCGCCGGCGTGTTGCCGAGCGCCTTCGAGACCTCCTTCATCACCCCGGACTCCGCGCGCTTGGCCGCGGCCTTCGACGCCGGCGCCTCGGCCGCGGCGAACGCGGCCGCGGCCAGCACCGTCGCGTTCCACGTCCGCAGGTCCTTCGCCGTGCAGTCGTCGCCGGCCAGCTCCTTGAACCGCTCGTTGATGTCGGCCGCGTGCACCTCGTGCCAGGTGCGGCCCTCGCGGTAGACGAGCAGCCGGTCGCTGCCGGACTTGCTGCGCAGCAGCGACTTCACCACCGACGCCAGCGCGGCGTCCCGGATCGCCACTTCGCGGTCGAGACCGCCTTTGGCGACGTAGCAGAACCGGCATTCGTCGCCGCGGACCGACGCGTGGGAACGCAGGAGCGTCGCGACGCCGTGGGTGCCGTTCTCCTCCGCGTACTCCTCGCCGCCGGTGCGGAAGATCCCCCGGTCGAGCATCCGCAGCGCCGCCGCGAGCACCCGCTTCCGGGTGAGGCCGGACCCGGCGAGGTCGTCCTCGACCGACGCCCGCCACGACGGCAGCCGGCGCGCCATCGCCAGCACGCGGTCGTGCTTCTCCTCGTCGCGGTCCCGGCGCCACTGCTCGTGGTAGAGGTACTGCCGCCGCCCGGCGTCGTCGGTGCCGACGGCCTGGACGTGCCCGTTGGGGTAGGGGCAGATCCACACGTTCCGCCAGGCGGGCGGGATGACCAGGCCCTTGATCCGGTCGAGCAGCTCCGGGTCGGCGACCGGCGAGCCATCGGGCATGGCGTAGGAGAAGCCCCGGCCGCGGCGGATCCGCCGGATGCCGGGGCCGCGCAGGTCGCTGCGGCGGAGTCTGGTGCGTCCCATCGCCGCGAAATACCCGCCCGGCGAACCGGGAAACCATGATTGCCCGGCGGCGGGCCGGGTACGCCGGGGGGAGCCAACCGGAAGGGAGTGCCTCGCATGAGCACCGCCACCAAGCCACTGGCCGTCGTCACCGGCGCCTCCAGCGGGATCGGGCTCGAGCTGGCGAAGCAGTTCGCCCGGCACGACTTCGACCTCGTGCTCGCCGCCGAAGACGGGGAACTGGCCGCGGCCGCCGACCAGGTCCGCGCCTGCGGCGCCCGGGTCGAGGCGGTCCGGACCGACCTGGCCGCCGCCGACGGGGTCGAGGAGCTCGTCCGGCACCTCGACGGCCGCCCGGTCGAGGCGCTGGCCGTCAACGCCGGGGTCGGCATCAACGGCGAGTTCGCCGGCGACACCCTCCTGGAAGACCAGCTGACCGTCGTGGACCTCAACGTGCGCTCGGCCGTGCACCTCACCAAGCGGGTCGTGCCCGGCATGGTCGGCCGCGGTCACGGGCGGGTGCTGTTCACCTCCTCGATCGCCGGCACGTCCCCGGCGCCCTACCAGGCGGTCTACGCCGCGTCGAAAGCGTTCCTGACGTCGTTCTCCGAAGGCCTGCGGGCCGAAGTGAAGGACAAGGGCGTCACCGTGACGGCGATGCTGCCCGGCCCGGTCGACACCGAGTTCTTCGAACGCGCGGACATGGAAGACACGAAGATCGCCGCCGGGGACAAGGACTCGCCCGCCGAGATCGCCGAGGCCGGCTACGAAGCCCTCATGAACGGCGAGGACAAGATCGTGCCCGGCGCGGCGAAGAACAAGGTCCAGGCGGCCGCTTCCCGCGTGCTGCCGGACCAGGCCAAGGCGAAGCAGCAGGGCAAGATGATGAAGCCCGGATCGGCGGAGGAATGAGCGTGGTCAAGGAGAAGGCGAAGCGGGTGCAGCGCGGCTACGCCGGCGACGCCGACCGCCCGCTGGCCGGGTACCTCGGGGTGATGGGCGCCTACGGCACCCTCGTCGGCGGGCTGACCGCGGTGGGCCGCGTCCTCGGCAAGCGGCTGCCCAGCCGGTTCGGCGCCGGCGACACCGTGCTGCTGGGCACGGCGACGTTCAAGGCCAGCCGCCTGCTGGCCAAGGATGCCGTGACCAGCCCGCTGCGCGCGCCGTTCACGCGCTACGAAGAGCCGGCCGGCGACGACGAGCTGAACGAGTCCGTGCCCGCGAAAGGCCACGTCGAGCACGCGCTCGGCGAGCTGCTGACGTGCCCGTTCTGCCTGAACGTGTGGGTCGGCACCGGGCTGGCGGCGGGCCTGGTCATCGCACCCCGGCCGACCCGCCTGGCGGCGACGGTCCTGACGGCCGTGGGCGTCGCCGACGCGCTGCACCTGCTCTACGACGCAGGCAAGAAGCTGGCGTCCGGCTGACCGGCGTCTTCACGGGACCGGGCCGGCCACGCGCCCGGCGGGAGAGGGCCAGCGTCCTCCAGCTCGGGCAAACCGCTCAGGTGGGTCCACGCCGCAGCGGGCGGACCGCGGGCCCCTGCACGACTTCGCCGTCCACGCCGAACCGCGAGCCGTGGCAGGGGCAGTCCCAGGTCTTCTCCGCGTCGTTGAACGAGACCAGGCAGCCCAGGTGCGTGCAGTGCGCGCCGACCGTGTGCAGCTGCCCGGCTTCGTCGCGGTGCGCCGCGACGAGCTCGCCGCCGACGCGGACGACCTCGGCGTCACCCGGCGCGAGGTCGTCGAGCTTCTCCGACCGCCACAGCGCCGCCACGTGGTCGCCGATCAGGTACTTCGCGACGGTCAGGTTGTCCTCGGCCACCCCGAGCACCGAGCGGGCGTCGAAGCGGTTGGGGTCGAACAGGTCCGCGGCCGGGTGCGGCTCATCGAGGATCCGCGCGGCGAGCACGTGCCCCGCGGCGGTGCCGCCGGTCATGCCCCACTGGCCGAACCCGGTGGCCACCCACAGGTTCTTCGTCCCCGGCAGGTACCGGCCGACGTACGGCAACAGGTCCACAGTGGACAGGTCGTGCGCGGACCAGCGGTGGGTGACCCGGTGCAGGCCCGCGTGCGCGTCCGCCCAGTCCGCGAGCCGCCCGTACCGGCGCTCGACGTGCACGTGCGCCCCGACGCGGTAGTGCTCGCCGCCGGCGATCACCATCGGCGTGCCGGCCTCGGTGTACCCGCGCACGGAGTGGTGCGTGTCCGCGTCGAGGAACATGCCCTGCGGTGCCGCGTTCCCGGCCGCCGGACCCGCCACGACGAGGTCGCGGATCGGCTCGAGCCGGGCGAAGTACAGGCCGCGGTCGAGGACGGGGTAGTGGGTGGCGACGACGACCTCGCCGGCCGCGACGTCGCCGCGCGAGGTGCGGACGGTCTGCCCGTTCAGCGCGGTCGCCCGGGCGTTCTCGACGACCGTGCCGCCCGCGCGCTCGACTTCGGCGGCCAGCCCCAGCAGCCAGCGGCGCGGGTGGAAGTGCGCCTGCCCGGTCGTCCGGACGGCGCCGAGCGCGGGCACGTCGAGAGCGACGTCCGTGGTGAACGACGCGGACAGGCCCGCCGCGGCGGCGGCTTCCGCCTCGTGCTTGAGCGAGTCGACGGTCTTCTCCCGCGTCGTGTACACGTAGCTGTCCGCGCGGGTGAAGCCGCAGTCGATGCCGAGGTCGGCCGCGGTGGCGGCGATCCACTCGAGGGCCGCGGTCTGCGTCTTGGCGTAGGTCTGCGCCGCTTTCTCGCCGTGCCTGGAGGCCAGGTCCGCGTACTTGGCGCCGTGCTGGGCACTGACCTTCGCGGTGGTGTGGCCGGACACCCCGGCGGCGACCCGGTCCGCTTCCAGCACGACGACCGAGCGGCCGCCGCGGGCGAGCAGGAGGGCGGTGGTGAGCCCGGCGATGCCCGCGCCCAGCACCGCGACGTCGGCCGACTCCGGGACCGGCACGCCGGTGCGGTCCGGCGCGGGAGCGGTCTCGACCCACAGGGAAAGCGGTTCGGGCAGAGCGGTCATGCGCGCGGGGTGCCCGTTCCCGGCGGCCCGAAACTCGGCCGTCCGGACCGTTTCGGCCCAGGGGTGCCGGGTAGGCCCAACGTCATGAGTACCAACATCTTCGTAGTGGGACTGGACGAGGAGAACGAGCGCGTTCTGCGGAGACTGCCGTGGGCCGGCGCCTACGAGTTCCACGGTTTGCTGACCCCCGAGGAACTGCAGCACGGCGACATCGACTTCGAAGCGCTGCTGAAGACCGCGCAGCACCAGCTCGACGCCTTCGACGGCGACGTCGGCGCGATCGTCACCTACTGGGACTTCCCGGCGGCGACGCTCGTCCCGATCCTGTGCGCCCGCTACGGTCTCCCCAGCCTCTCGCTGGAGGCGGTGCTGAAGTGCGAACACAAGTACTGGAGCCGGCTGGAGCAGCGGAAGGTGATCGACGAGCTGCCGAACTTCGGCGTCGTCGACCTCGACGACGAGCACCCGGCCCCGCCGCGCGGGGTCGGCTTCCCGATGTGGCTCAAGCCGGTCAAGTCGTTCTCCTCCGAACTCGCCTTCAAAGCCGGCGACGAGGCCGAGTTCGCCGACGCCGTCGCCGAGATCCGCGCCGGCGTCGGCCGCGTGGGCGAGCCGTTCGGGTACGTGCTCGACCAAGTGCAGCTGCCGCCGGAGATCGCCCAGGTCGGCGGAGCCGCCTGCCTGGCCGAAGAAGCCCTGCACGGCGTCCAGGCGGCCGTGGAGGGCTACGTCTACCACGGCGAGGTCGTCGTCTACGGCGCCCTCGACTCGATCAACTACCCGGAGAGCTCGTCGTTCCTGCGCCACCAGTACCCGTCCCAGCTGGGGGAGGAGCCCGTGCAGCGGATGCGCGACGTGGCCGAGCGGGTGATGCGGCAGATCGGCTACGACAACGGCACCTTCAGCATCGAGTTCTTCTGCGACCCCGAATCCGGCCAGGTCGCCCTGCTGGAGATCAACCCGCGGCACTCGCAGTCGCACGCCGAGCTGTTCGAGTTCGTCGACGGCGTCGCCAACCACGAGATCATGGTGCGCCTGGGCCTCGGCCAGGATCCCGGCCGCCGGCCCAGCAAGGGCAAGTACCAGATCGCGGGGAAGTGGTACCTGCGCCGCTTCGAAGACGGCGTCGTCACGCGCGTGCCGAGCCGGGAAGAGATCGCGGCGATCGAAGACCGGATCGACGGCACGCAGATCGAGATCGTGCCGGCGGCCGGGCAGCGGCTTTCGGAGCTGCCGGAGCAGGACAGCTACAGCTTCGAGCTGGCTCAGCTGTTCGTGGCGGCGCACACCGAGCACGAGATGACGCAGAAGTACCAGGCGTGCGTGGACGCCCTGCGGTTCGAGTTCGACGAAGGGTGACGGCCGGGTTTCGACGAGCACCGGGTGGGCTACCCGGGGACCGGGGTGAGGTCTACCGTGGTTCGCGAGGAGGTGGTCACCGTGCCCGCAGTCCGGCGGGACGTCGTGGTCGCCGGGGCGTCGGCCGGCGGGGTGGAGGCGCTGCGCGCGTTGGTGCGCTCGCTGCCCGCCGACTTTCCCGCCACGCTGCTGGTGTGCATGCACCTGTCGCCGGGTGCGCGCAGCGCGCTGCCCCAGATCCTCGACCGGGCCGGCCCGCTCCCGGCCCTGCCGGCCACCCACGGCGCGCCACTGCGGCCGGGCGTGATCTACGTGGCACCGCCCGACCGGCACCTGCTCACCGACGACGGTTCGGTGATCCTCACCCAGGGCCCGACGGAGAACGGGCACCGCCCGGCCATCAACGCCACGTTCCGCTCGGCGGCGGTGACGGCCGGGCCGCGCACGATCGGCGTCATCTTGTCGGGCACCCTCGACGACGGTGCCGCGGGGCTGCGCGCGATCGTCGAATGCGGCGGCCTTGCCGTCGTGCAGGACCCGGCGGACGCGATCTACTCGGGCATGCCGGAGAGCGCGCTGGCCGCGGTCGACGCGGAGTTCGTCCTGCCCGCGAGCGAGCTCGGCGCGGCGCTGGACAAGCTGACCCGGGTCCCGCTGGACCAGTCCGCCGAGCCGACGCCGTCGCCCGCGCTGCTGCTCGAGGACCGGATCGCCCGCGACGGCGTGCGGCTGGGCGCCGTGCTGCCCGGCGCCGAGCTGCCGCCGTCCGGCTACACCTGCCCGGACTGCCAGGGCACCCTGCTCGAGGTCGACCGGGCCGGGCAGTACCGGTGCCGGATCGGGCACGCGTGGTCGGCCGAAGCCCTGCTGGGCGCCCACGACACCGAGTTCCAGCGGGCGTTGTGGACGGCACTGCGTTCGCTCGACGAGAAGGCCGGGCTGGCGGAGCGCCTGCACAAGGAGTCGAAGCACCGCCACCACGGCCTGCTCGCCGACCGGTACGCCGTCACGGCGAAGGAATGCACCACGGCCGCGGAGACGCTGCGCAAGTTCCTGCTGTCGCTGTCGACGGACGGCCGGGAGGAGGCCGGGCCGTGAGCGCGGCGGCCGGCCGGGTCCACCTCGAGCCGAGCTACCGCGCGAGCGCGACGACCGCGCTGGTCACGGGGGTCCTCGACATCGAGTCCTATCCCCAGCTGCGCGACGGGCTGCTCAAGATCGCCGCGGAGTCCCCCGACGGGCTCATCGCGGACATCGACGGGCTGACCATCCACGACCCGGCGCTGGTGACCGTGTTCTCGCTGGTCGCCATGCGGATCGGGGACTGGCCGGGCATCCCCTTCAGCGTCGTCACCGGCCGGGCCGAGCACCGGACGATGTTCTCCGACCGGACGGTCGACCGGTTCGTGCCGGTGCTCGGCGACCGCGAAACCGCCGAGGACCGGCTGCTGGTGCCGCCGCGCCGTCGCGCAGTGCAGCTGCTGACCCGGTCGGCGAACTCGTCGGCGCTCGCCCGTGATTTCGTCCGCCGTGTCTGTATCGAGTGGACCGTGCCGGAGCTGGCCGACGACGCCCTGCTGGTGGTGACGGAGTTCGTCGAGAACGTCATCCAGCACACCGGCTCCACCCCACGGGTGCGGCTGGAGCTGCGGCGTGGCCTGCTGAGCGTCGCGGTGAGCGACGACGATCAGAAGCAGGCGATCCTGCTCGAGCGGCTCGGTGCCCTCGAACCGGGCCTCGGCCTGCGGATGGTCGCCCAGGTCGCGAAGGTCTGGGGCTGCAACCGGTCGTGGTCCGGCGGCAAGGTCGTCTGGGCGGTCCTCCCCGGGCGTGCCGCTCCGTCCGGTGACCGCCGCGGCGGGTAGCGTGTCGGACCGTGACCGAGCCCAAGGAGCCGAACGGCGAATTCGAGTCGGTGCTCGCCTACCTGAAGGAGTCGCGGGGCTTCGACTTCACCGGGTACAAGCGGAGCAGCCTGATGCGGCGGGTCCGCCGGCGGATGAGCCAGATCGGCACCGACAGCTACACCGACTACATCGACCAGCTCCAGGTGAACGCCGAGGAGTTCGTGTCGTTGTTCAACACGATCCTGATCAACGTCACCGGGTTCTTCCGCGACCCCGACGCCTGGAACTACCTGCGTGAGCACGTGCTGCCCGGGCTGCTGGCCGAGCGCAGCCCGGAGGAACCGATCCGGGTGTGGAGCGCCGGCTGTGCGGGCGGCCAGGAGGCCTACAGCCTCGCCATGCTGTTCGCCGACACCATCGGCATCGACGCGTTCCGCCAGCGGGTCAAGATCTACGCCACCGACGTCGACGAAGAGGCGCTGGCGCAGGCGCGGCACGCGGCCTACACGCCCGCCGAGGTCGAGGGCCTGACCGAGGAGCAGCTCGAGCAGTACTTCGAGCTGCAAGGCAGCCGGTACTGCTTCCGCAAGGACCTGCGCCGCTCGGTGATCTTCGGCCGCAACGACCTGGTGCAGGACGCGCCGATCTCGCGCATCGACCTCCTGGTCTGCCGCAACACGCTGATGTACTTCAACGCCGAGACGCAGACGAAGATCCTCGAGCGGTTCCACTTCGCGCTGGCGCCCAAGGGCATGCTGTTCCTCGGCAAGGCCGAGATGCTGCTTTCGCACGCCCGGATCTTCGAACCCCTCGACCTCAAGCGCCGCGTTTTCCGCAAGGCCGTCAACGCCCCGGTCAGCTACAACCACTTCGTCTCGACGGGCTTCCCGCAGCGCCGGACCCGCGACATCTCCGGGCTGGACGAGCTGCGCGAACACGCCTTCTCGGCGAGCCCGGTGGCGCAGATCGTGGTGACCGAGGACGAGGTCACCGCGCTCGTCAACGCGCAGGCGGAGGTCGCGTTCGGACTGTCCGAACGCGACATCGGCCGGCCCCTGCGCGACCTCGACGTCTCCTACCGCCCGGTGGCGCTGCGCGCATACGTCGAGCAGGCGCGGCTGGAGCGGCGGTCACTGCGGATCAAGGACGTCGAGTGGCGCCGGGCCGGCGAGGTCGTCTGGTACGAGGTGCACGTCAACCCGCTGGTGGGCAAGGAGAAGAAGCTCCTCGGCGTGTCGGTGGTGTTCCACGACGTCAGCTGGGCGCGGCAGCTGCTCACCGAGCTGGAGCACACGAACCGCCAGCTGGAGTCGGCCTACGAAGAACTGCAGTCGACGAACGAAGAGCTGGAGACGACCAACGAGGAGCTCCAGTCCACAGTGGAGGAACTGGAGACCACGAACGAAGAGCTCCAGTCCACCAACGAAGAGCTGGAGACGATGAACGAAGAACTCCAGTCGACCAACGACGAGCTCCAGACGATCAACGACGCCCTGCGTGAGCGCAGCCTCGACCTCGACGAGGTCAACGAGTTCTTCGAGTCGGTGCTGACCTCGGTCCAGGCGGGCATCGTGGTGGTCGACCGCGAGATGCGGGTCAAGGCGTGGAACCGCGGCGCCGAGGACCTGTGGGGCGTGCGCCGCGAGGAAGCCGAGGGCACGCACCTGCTCAACCTGGACATCGGGCTCCCGCTGACGGAGCTGCGGCCGGCGGTCCGCGACGCGCTCGCGGACGCCACCTTCCACACCGAGGTCACGCTGGAGGCGATCAACCGCCGCGGCCGGGCGACGGTGGTGCACTTGCGTTGCAGCGCGCTGCGGAGCGCGAACGGCGAGAGCCAGGGCGCGCTGCTGATGATGGAGGAGACCACGCCGGCGACGTAGCTGGTTCCGGCCGGAGTGGCGGGGAGAAATCCGCGCAGTTGCCGGGTCAGCCGGACTGCGGGTCGCTGTCGTCGTGCTCGTCGCCGCTCGACGTGCCCTGCTCGCCGCGCAGGGTTTCCCGCTGGGCCTCGGGGGTGTCGCCGTGCGGGTCTTCGCCCTCGGCCGGATCGGTCGGGTGCTGAGTGCGGTCTTGCGACGTCATTTCGGATCCTCCTCCTGGGTTTCTTTCGGATGCGGTTACCCCGCGGCCCGCCGTTCAACCACCCGTTGCTGATCCGTTTGCGCCGATCTTCGCCGGGTAGCCGGGGTCGACGCGGTTGTCCGCCGGCGAGTGCGCCGGGCCGCGGCGAGTGAAGGAGACCGAGATGACCACGTCGGCGGAACCCGTCCGCCCGGGCCCCTTGGCCGCCCGGCCCGTCGTTCTCCGGCCCGTCCCGCGGCTGCTGCGGCTCCCGGGCGTCTACCGCCCCCAGGAGGACACAGCGCTGCTCGCCGCGGCGATCGGCGACCTCGCGATCCCGCCCGGCGCGCGGGCCCTCGACCTCTGCACGGGCACCGGCGCCCAGGCGCTCACGCTCGCGCGTCGCGGCGCGGAAACCGTGCTGGCGCTGGACCTTTCCCGCCGCGCGCTCGCGTCGGTCCGCCTCAACGCCCTCACCCGGGGCCTGCGGATCCGGCCCCGCCGCGGCGACCTCACGACGGCGCTGGGGGAGGGGCCGTTCGACGTCGTCGTCGCGAACCCGCCGTACGTGCCCGCCCCGGCCGCGACGGTCCGCTCGACCCGCGGCTGGGACGCGGGCCCCGACGGCCGCGCCGTCCTCGACCCGCTCTGCGCCCGGGCGCGCACGCTCCTGCGACCCGGCGGGACGATGCTGATCGTCCACTCCGCACTGTCCGATGTGGACAAGTCGCTGAGGATGCTCAGCGCTCAGGGGCTGAGTGCCGAGGTGGTCCGGCGCGCCCGCATCCCGTTCGGTCCGGTCCTCTCCGGACGGACGGAGTTCCTGGAGGCCGCCGGCCTGATCGAGCCGGGGCAGCGGATGGAGGAACTGGTGGTGCTGCGTGCCGAACGCTGACCGTCCCCGCCGCGTCACCGTCGTCCCGGGTGGACCGGTCCTCGTCGAAGGACCGGTCGAGCTGTGCACCCCGGACGGCGAGGTCGTCACGTCCGACCGGTTCGTCGTCGCGGTGTGCGCGTGCCGCCGGAGCAAGCGGTTCCCCTTCTGCGACACGAGCCACCGCAAACGCGTCCGGGCTCAGCCCGCCGACGGCTGACGCAGCGAAGACCGCCCGGCGCGCCAGCTCTCCAGCAGCCGGGCACCGAACCGGCCTTCGAGGAACTCCGTCGCCTGGATCCCGAACACGACGTCGGCGGCCAGCCCGGGCTCCTGCTCGAGCAGGTCGCCGAGCACGTCGTGGCGCATCACCTGCTCGTGGACGGCGTCCGCCTCGATGTGCTCGGTGAAGAAGAACCGGCACGCTTCGGGCGCGTCGAGCCGTCGCAACGCCTGGTCCAGCCGCGTCGCGGACGGCGCCGTGGTGATCTCCGCCGCCGCGAAGTGGCCGCACAGCGCGCCCCGCAGCGACCGGTGCAGGCCGAACATCGACATCATGTTGACCACGGCGAGCATCGTGCCCGGCACCCGGTCGATCAGCTCGAGGTACCCGTCCGGCAGGCCCGCCGCGCGCAGCAGGTCCGCGTACAGGCGGGCGTGCGCGAGCTCCGCGCGACCACCGCCGAACTCGTCGAACTCCACCGCCACCAGCGCCGCCTTGGCCCGGCCGCGCAGCCGCGGGATCACCCAGGCGTGCGGGTCCGCTTCCTTGTGGTGGTAGATCGAGCGGTGCGTGAAGTACTCCCGCATCTGGTCCCAGCCGCCGTGGTCGCGCAGGAAGTGCGACACCCCTTCGGCGTCCAGGGGTTCGACGAGCAGGGCGTCGAGCTCGGCGGTGACGTCCTCGCCGCCCGGCACGTTTTCCCGCAGCGCGGCCAGGAACCGCGCCTCCAGCGCCCCGCGCAGCCGCAGCAGCTCCGGGTCCCACTCCCAGTCGGGCGAGACACCCGGCAGGCCCTGGTAGTGCAGCTCGTAGCACAGGTGCAGCGCGAGCTGGAGGTCGTCGCCGAGCGGGTCGGCGTCCGCGAGGCCGTCGAAACCCAGGTCCGCACGCGGCTGTGCCCGCAGCAACGTCTGCAGGACGGTCTCCGAAAGCGGACCGCGGGACGCCGGCAGGGTGGCAGCGGCGGTGAAGGTCGTCATGGCCGGGGTTTACCCGGTCAGCCGCGTTCCATGCCCGGCCGGCACGGTCCGCGCGGTGAGCCACCGCACCGCCTCCGCCGTCCCGCGCCCGGCGACCGCGCGCTGCTGCACCGAACCGGTTCCGTCGGCGCGCAGCGCCGCGACGAGCGCCTGGACCTCCGCCAGGTCCCCGCTGTCCTCGAGCGCCGTGCGGACGTGGTCCAGCAGCGCTTCGACCCGCGACCACGCCGGGTGGCGCGTCCCTTCGAGCGGGTCGACCAGCGGGCCGGCGAGCCCGTGGCGCGCCGCGGCCCAGACCGCCGCCGCGGCGACCTGCGGGGACAGCGGGGCGGCTTCGCGCCCGGCGGCGAGGTCGGCCAGGGCCCGCCGCACGAGCGCCCGGCTCAGCAGGGCCTGCAGCACGGCGTGGTCGACGGTCAGCGCGGTGTCGGCGACGCGGAACTCCACGGTCGGGAAGCGACCGGAGACCCGCGCCAGCCAGAACGTCTGGTCCGGGTCGACGAGCGCGCCGCAGTCGACGAGCGTGTCGACCGCCTGCCGGTATTCGGTGTGGTCGCGCAGGTGCGGTGCGACGCCGGAGCCGGGGAAGCGGGACTGCAGGACCATCCGCCAGCTGTGGTAGCCGGTGTCCCGGCCGTGGTCGAACGGCGCGTTGGCCGACAGCGCGAGCAGGGTGGGCAGCCAGCGGCCGAGGTGGTTGACGACCGCGACCGCGGTGTCGGGATCGGCGACCCCGACGTGGACGTGGCAGCCGCAGGCTTCGTAGTCGGCGACCAGCGCGCCGTAGGCGGCGTCGATGTCGGCGTAGCGGCCGGTGGCCGCGGGCGGCGGCGTGGCCGGTCCGGGCCCCACCGGCGTCCCGGTGGCCAGCAGCGCGCAGTCTTCGGCGGCGGCCGCGCCGGCGAGCACCCGCCGGGCGGCCGTCAGCTGGTCACGCAGCTCGCCGGCGGTGGTGCAGACGCCGCTGGCGGCCTCGATCTGGGTGAGCCGCAACTCGCGGTGCACCCGGACGCCGTCCGGCAGCGGGCCGTGGTGGCGGTACCGCGCCAGCACCGGCTCCGCGCCCGGCGACGCGTGCCCGGTGCGGGGGTTGACCAGCAGGAACTCCTCTTCGACGCCCATCGTGGGCGGGCCGTCGGACATGGGCGGGCTCCTTCCGCGCGGGCGCTCGGCGGCGGTTACCCGTTCGGCGGCCGGAAATGCGCCTGGGCCCGGCCGTTGTTTGGCCGTCGACGTGCGAGGGGTACCTCACTTCCCATGACGACCGATTCCCGGCGCGGAGAGGCCAGGACCGCCTCTCCGGCCCACCAGCTGCCCTCTCCGCGTGCTCCCGCCGACCTGCACAGCGAGGTCCGGTGGAAGAGCGCCGACGCGATCGTCGTCGAGGTGGCGGGCGACATCGACGCGTGCACGGCGCCGGACCTGGAAGAAACCCTGGTCGCGCACGTTCTCGCGCGGCCCGCCGCCCTCCGGGTCGACCTCGGCGAAGTCTCCTTCCTCGGCACGGCCGGCATCCGGGCGCTCCAGCGGGCACACCTGCTGGCCGACGACGCCGGGGTGCACCTCGTGGTGGACGCCGGCCGGTCCCGTGCCGTGGGGCGCGCGCTGGACCTGCTGGGCCGGCTGGGCGCCGACCCGCTCCCGAAGTCCTAGCCCCCACCGGTCAGCAGGTCGACGACCGCTTCCGCCCGGTTCTTCTCCGCGAAGGCCCGCCGCTGCCGGTCGGCGCCGCCGCCCTCGGCCACCAGCCGGGCCACGCCCTCGCGCGCGAAGTCCAGGTCGCCCGCCGCCGCCAGCGCGGGGGTGGTCACCGTGATCAGGTCGTCGAGCACCGCCTTCACCGGCTCCAGGTCGCCCGTCCGGGGGTGCGGGCACGTGCCGGTCACGCCTTCTTTCGAGGCCCGCCAGAGCCGGCCGCGCAGCACCTCGTTCGACAGCTCCGGCGCCGGCCCGTCTTCCGCCAGCGCGGTCGCGACGAGCCCGCGGGCCAGCACCCCCAGCAGCACCGTTTCCGCCGGCGTCGCGGCGACGTCGGAGATGCGGAACTCCAGCGTCGGCTGCTTCTCCGAGAGCCGGACGTCCCAGTAGATCATCGCGCGGTCCAGGATCGCGCCGCTGCGCAGCCAGCCGTCGACGATGCTCTCGTACTCGTCGAGGGAGGCGAACCGCGGCGGCGGCCCGGCCGAGGGCCACCGGCTCCACTGGTGGTAGCGCCAGCTGGCGTAACCGGTGTCGTAGCCGTCGACGATCGCCGAGTTCGCGGTGATCGTCAGCAGCGCGGGCAGCCACGGCCGGACGTGGTTGAGCACGTCGATCCCGCGCGCCTTGTCGGGGATCGCGACGTGCACGTGGCAGCCGCAGGTGAGCGAAGTCCACGCGGTGGCCCCGAAGTGCTCGGCCATCCGCTGGTAGCGCGGGTTCGGCGTGATCCGCGGCGGCTCGGTTTCGGCCAGCGGGGGCGCGCCGGCGGGCAGCAGCCGGTAGCCGCGCGCCCGGGCCGCGTTGGCCAGGTCTTCGCGCAGGCCGCTCAGCTGGCGCAGGGCCTCGGCGTGCGTACTGCACACGTCGGTGGCGGCTTCGGCCTGCGACAGGTTCAGTTCGTGTTGCAGCTCGCCTTGGACGTCCTCGGCGGCTTCCGCGGCGTCGACGACGTCGTCGCCGGCTTGCGAAAGGTGACCACGCCGGTCGACGACGAAGAATTCCTCTTCGATGCCGAAGGTCAGCACGTCTGGGTTCACCGGGGTTTCTCCTGCGGGTCGGGGAGCCGGGGGAATACCCGGGCGGATGCCTGCGCAAACGGCGTTTTCCCGGGCGGGGAGCGGGTAACCGGGCGCTCATGGACGCTCCCACGCCGTCACTGCTGGCCGCCGACGCCGGAGCCACCGTGCGCCGGCTGGCCCGCTGCGTCGGCGACGGCGAGCTCGACTCACCCGCCGAGATGTACCGCGTGCTGGGCGCCCTGCGGCTGCTCGCGGACGACCTGACCCACCTGCTGCCGGCCCTGCAGGGCCGGTTGGAGGAGGGCCTGCTGTCCGGCCGGGTGACCGGCCACGGCGGCGGCGACGCCGTCGCGGCGACGTGGGACGCGGTGGGCGCCGTCGGCCGGGCACTGACCCACGCCCGGACCGTGGCCCTGCTGATGACGAAGGAACTGCAGAACGCCCAGGTCCCGCTGCGGGACCTGGCCGCACCGTGAGGACACCGATGTCGACCGACGCGATCGTGCTGCTCAAGAACGACCACAAGACCGTGGAGAAGCTGTTCAAGGAGTTCGAGAAAGCGGGTGAGGAGGCGTACGCCGAGAAGCGGCGGCTCGCCGACTCGATCATCGAAGAGCTGACCGTCCACGCGTACATCGAGGAGGAGATCTTCTACCCGGCCGCGCGCGAAGCCGTGCCGGAGACGAAGGACCACGTCCTGGAAAGCGTGGAGGAGCACCACGTCGTCGTGTGGATGCTGTCCGAGCTGGTCGGCATGGACCCGAAGGACGAGACCTTCGACGCGAAGGTGACGGTGCTGACCGAGAACGTCCGCCACCACGTCGAAGAGGAAGAAGACGAGTGGTTCCCGGAGGTTCGCTCGGCGATGGGCCGCAAGCGGCTGCAGGAGCTGGGGCAGCGGATGCTCGACGCCCGCGGCGACGCGCCCAAGAACCCGTTGGAACTCAAGAGCGCCAAGGCTTAGCCGCGCGCCACGACCCGGACCGACGCCAGCTCGGAGTCGGCCGGGTCGGGCAGTTCCATGCCCGCCTCCAACCCGCTGCGCAGGTAGTCCAGGATCGGCTCGGTGATCACCTCGCCCGGCAGCACCCCCGGCGCTCCCGGCGGGTACGGCGTGATCATCTCCGCCGCGATCCGGCCCGCGGCCTCGCCCACCGGCACCTGCTCGGTCCGGCCGAAGAACGCGTCACGCGGCAGCATCGCCGTCTCCAGCTCGAACTCGTGCGGAGGCGGGATCTCGACCTTCGGCGGCTTCTCGAACGACGGCGCGGCCTTCAGCAACGCACCGAGTGCGTCGACCAGCGTGGCCGCCGTGCCCTCGTCGTCGGAATGGGTGAACTGGGCCACCGTCCGGCGGTGGTCCGACAGGCCGACGGTGACGTGCCGGTGCTCGCGCAGCCAGTCGGCCGCCTGGTAGCCGCTGATGCCCAGCGGGTCCAGGTCGAGCACGACCTTGAGCGGGTCGACGGAGTCCGCGAGGTCCGGGCCGAGGAACTCGTCGTGCAGCACGGTGAACCCCAGCTCGCCCAGCCGGCCGCGCACCGACGTCACCAGCCGCAGCGCCCCGTCGAGCAACTGCTCTCCTTGCTCGGCCATCTGCCGCCGCCACCCGTCGAGGGCCGCGTAGACCAGTGAACTGGGGCTGGTCGTGCCGAGCAGGTCCTCGCGCGCCTTCAGCACGGCGGGGTCGACCCGGTCGCCCTGCAGGTGGAACACCGAGCTCTGCTCGACCGCGGCACCCATCTTGTGCACGCTCGTGACGCACACGTCGGCGCCCGCGTCCATGCCCCACGGCGGCAGGCCGTCGTGGAAGGGCAGGTGCGCGCCCCACGCCTCGTCCACGATCAGCGGGATCCCGTGCCCGTGGCACCAGTCGGCGACCGCGCGGATGTCACCGCACGTGCCGTAGTCGGTCGGGGTCACCATCAGCGCGCCCTTGACGTCGGAGTCGCGCTCGTAGGCCTCCGCGAACTCCTCGACGCCCGGCGGGTGGGTCATCTTCAGGTCGGCGTCCCAGTGCGGCCGTACCCACACGGGTCGCACGCCGCTGACGATCAGGCCGGAGATGACCGACTTGTGGACGTGCCGCGGCACCAGCAGCTTCTCGTGCGGGCCGGCGACCGCGAGCATCGCGCTCTTCACCGACAACGAGCTGCCACAGGTCGAGAAGAACGTGTGTTCGGCGCCGACCGCGTCGGCCATCAGCCGCTGGGCCTCGGCCAGGACGCCCTGGCGCATCAGCCGGTCGTCGAGGCCGTTGAGCGCGATGACGTCGGACTTGAACACGTCGGCGCCGACGACGTCGAGGACCCGCGGGTCGATGCCCCGGCCCTGCTTGTGGCCGGGCGCGTTGAACGGGACGTACCCGATGCGGTGGTAGTCGCGAAGCGCTTCGAGCACCGGTGCCTTGCTGTGGTCCATTCCGCGCGGGTAGCCGGAAGCCGGCCGGGTGAAACACCCCCACTGGTGTGACCGTGCGTGGTAGGGGTATTCCCGTGGGCATGGAGTGGCACGAAGAGCTGCACGAGCGGGCCGACGAGCGGATCGGGTCGCTGGCCGACCGGCTGTGGGCGGTCGCGACGGCACTGCACGAGCGGCCGGAACTGTCCTATGAGGAGCACGCGGCCGCCGAGCGGCTGACCGGGGAGCTGGCCGCGGACGGGTTCGCCGTGGAGACCGGCGTCGCCGGCCTGCCCACGGCGTTCGTCGCGCGGGCCGGGAGCGGGCGGCCGTGCGTGGCGCTGCTGCTGGAGTACGACGCGCTGCCGGGGCTCGGCCACGCGTGCGGGCACAACCTGATCGCCGCGGCCGGGCTCGGGGCCGCGCTGGCGGCGCGCGAGGTGCTGGCGGACGGCCCGGGATCGCTGCTCGCGGTGGGCTGCCCGGCCGAGGAGCGCGGCGGGGGCAAGGTGGCGCTGGCCGAGGCGGGCGTCTTCGACGACGTCGACGCGGCCCTGATGGTCCACCCCGGCGTGCACTCGTGGTCGTGGGCCCCGCTGACCGCGCAGGTCGAGCTCAAGGTGACCTTCCACGGCCGCGCGGCCCACCCGACCGGCGACCCGGAGGCCGGCATCGACGCCCTGGCCGCGTTGATCCAGGCGTTCGGCGCGGTGTCGGCCCTGCGCCAGCGGCTCCCGGCGGGTTCGCACGTCCAGGGCATCATCACCCACGGCGGCGACGCCACGAACATCGTCCCCGACCGTGCCGAAGGCCGCTTCGGCCTCCGCGCGCTGACGACCGACGCGCTGGACCGGCTGGCCGAGGACGTCGCGACGTGCGCCCAAGGCGCGGCCCTGGCGACGGGGGCGAAGGTCGACGTCGAACGCCTCGGCCGCGGTTACGCGCACTTCCGCGACAACCCGGTGCTGTCGGAGCGGTTCACCGAGCACCTGGCGGCGTGCGGGATCCACGCGACCCCACCGGCGCCGGGGGTGTTCCTGGGGTCGTCGGACATCGGCGACGTGAGCGTCCGGGTCCCGGCGATCCACCCGTTCGTGGCGATCACGGCGGAGGAGTACTCCGACCACACGGCGGAGTTCGCGGCGGCGGCGGCGAGCCCGCGCGGCCGGTCGGCGATGCTGGCCTCGGCGGCGGCGCTGGCCCGGACGGCGATCGACCTGCGCACGCACCCGGCGCTGGTCAGCCGGGTGTGGGACTGCTTCCGGGACCTGGAGCGGAACGGCCACTGACCGGCGGGCGGCGCAGGAGCCGCTCGACGTGGTTCATCGCCTCGACGCCTTCCGGGATCGCCTGCATGAGCCAGTTGTGGAACATCCCGCCGTACTCGCGGTAGTCGACCTCGGTCCCGGCTTCCCGCGCGCGGGCGCGGAACCGGCGGCAGTCCGGCAGCAGCACGTCCCGCGTCCCGATGAACAGCGTGATCGGCGCCAGCCCGGCCGGGTCGGCGTGGACCGGGCTGACCAGCGGGTCGCGCGGATCCGTGCCCTCGGCGTACATCCGGCCCGCTTCGCGCAGCCCGGCGATGCCGAGCATCGGGTCGGTCTCGTCGAGCAGTTCCGACACCGGGTCCTCCAGCAGGACGTCCAGCCACGGCGAGTACAGGATCAGCCGTTCGGGCTGCGGCCGGCCGTCGGCCCGCAGGTTCTGCGCGATCGCCAGTGCCAGCGCGCCGCCCGCGGAGTCGCCGGAAACCACGACGCGCTCGGCCTCGATCCCGTCGTAGGCGGCCTGGACCATCGGGATCGTCGCGGTGTGGTCGTGGTGCGGCACCAGCGGGTACACCGGCAGGGTCACCGCGCAGCCGAGCCGTGCCACCAGGTCGGCGGCGTACTTCCATTGGTGCTTCTCGACCTGCTCGACGTACCCGCCGCCGTGCAGGTGCAGGACGTGCAGGTCGCTCGAAGCGCCGCCGCGCGGCCGGAAGGTGAAGCAGGGGAAGCCGTGTACCTCGTGCCGTTCCACCTCGCACCGCCGCTCGACTCGCCGCGGCGGCCGGGCCATCGACGGCTTCTGGTGCCGGGGCAGCCGGTGGTGCAGCGCCGACGCGTTGTCGTAGAACCGTTTCTGGCCCGACGCCCGCAGCAACCCCATCCTGACCTTCGCCTGCACACTGACCACCACGCACTCCTTCCCGTCCGGGCCCGGGTACCCGGGCCCGGACGGGAATAACTAGGCGACGGAGGTGTAGTGCGACGCGTCACCCTCGAGCGATTCGCTGGCCCGCCCGTCGACGCCCACCGGGACGTCGCCGGCCACCGTGACGCGGTTGAGGCGCCGGGGGAGGCCGTCGTAGTTGTCGATCGCGTAGTGCTGGGTGATCCGGTTGTCGAACAGCACCAGCTGGTTCGGCTCCCACGCCACGCGCACCACGTTCTCCGGCCGCGTCACGTAGGACTGCAGCAGCCGCAGCAGGTCCCGCGACTCGGCGACCGACAGGCCCTCGATGCGCTGCGCGAACCCGCCGATGAACAGGCCGCGCTCGCCGGTCGCCGGGTGCACCCGCACCACCGGGTGCACCGTCCGGTACTTGCGCGAGACGAACTGGGCCCGGCGCGCCTGCTCCTGCTCGTCCACCGTCTCCGGCGGCTGGACGTAGTCGTAGTCGTTGGTGTGCACCGCCCGCAGCGTGTCGGCGAACGCCCGCAGCGGCTCCGGCAGGTCCCGGTAGGCCGCGGCCGCGTTGGCGATCAGCGTCTCCCCGCCGTAGGGCGGCACCACCAGGCTGCGCAGCGTGCTGGCCTTGGGCGGGTTGAGCACGAACGTGACGTCGGTGTGCCAGTGGTTGGCCCGGCCGCGCTCGCTGTCCACCGGCAGGATCGCCGGGGCACCGTCGACGGCGGGCACGGTCGGGTGCGCCTTGGTCAGCTCGCCGAAGCGCGCGGCGAACCGCTGCTGGCCCTCGTCGTCGAGCTCGGTGTTGCGGAACACCAGCGCCTTGTGCTCGTGCAGGGCGTCGGCGAGGAACGCGACCTGGGACGCGTCGAGCTCCCCGGCCGGGTCGAGGCCGATGATCTCGGCGCCGATGTTCCCGGTGATCTTGCGGACGTCGGTGCTGATCGCGGTCATGCGGGCTCCTTCACTCGGTTGCGGTTGACGGGCCGCGCGAGGCCGTAGTGCTCGCGCAAGGTGGTGCCGGAGTACTCGGTGCGGAAGAGGCCGCGCCGCTGCAGCTCCGGGACGACGAGGTCGACGAAGTCGTCGAGCCCACCGGGCAGGGTGGGAGGCATGACGTTGAAGCCGTCGGCGGCGCCGCCGGTGAACCAGGCCTCCAGCTCGTCGGCGACCTGGACCGGCGTCCCGGCGAAGACGCGGTGCCCGCGCCCGCCCGCCAGCCGTTCGAGGAGCTGCCGGATGGTGAGGTCCTCGCGCCGGGCCAGGCCGACGACCAGCTCGAACCGGCTCTGGCCGCCCTCGGTGAAGCTGCCGACGTCCGGCAGCGGACCGTCGAGCGGGTACCCGGTGACGTCGTGGTCGAGCATCTTCGACAGCTGCCGCAGCCCGTAGTCCGGCGTGATCAGCGCGTTCAGTTCGGCTTCGCGTTCGCGGGCTTCGGCCTCGGTGCGGCCGAGAACGGGGGAGATGCCGGGCAGGATCTTGATCTCGTCCGGTGTCCGGCCGTACTTGGCGAGCCGGCCCTTGACGTCGTCGTAGAACGCCTTGCCCTCGGCGAAGGTCTGCTGCGCGGTGAAGACGGCTTCGGCGTGCCGGGCCGCGTACTCCTTGCCGGTCTCCGACGAGCCGGCCTGCACGAGCAGCGGGTGGCCCTGGACCGGGCGTTCGATGTTGAGCGGCCCGCGGACCTGGAAGTGCTCGCCGTCGTGCGCGATGGCCCGGATCCGGTCGGTGTCGGCGTAGACGCCGGTCTCGCGGTCGACGAGCGCGGCGTCGTCGTCCCAGCTGTCCCACAGCTTCTTGACGACCTCGATGAACTCCTCGGCCCGCTCGTAGCGCGCCGAGTGGGCCGGCCGCTTGGCCAGGTTGAAGTTCCGGGCTTCGTCGACGCCGGCCGAAGTGACGATGTTCCAGCCCGCCCGGCCACCGGAGAGGTGGTCGAGCGAGGCGAACTTGCGCGCCAGGTGGTAGGGCTCGTTGTAGGTCGTCGACGCCGTCGCGATGAGTCCGATGTGGACTGTGCTCGCCGCGAGGGCCGACAGCAGCGTCAAAGGCTCGAAGTGGCTGTGGGAGTTGTGCTTGACGTTGCCCCACAACGCGACGCCGTCGGCGAGGAAGAGCGAGTCGAGCTTGCCGCGTTCGGCGGTCCGGGCGATGTCGGCGTAGTGCTGGAGGGTCCGTGCCCGGTGCGGGTCGGTCGACGGGTGCCGCCAGGCGGCCTCGTGGTGGCCGTTCGGCATCACGAACGCGTTGAGGTGCATCATGCTTTCTCCTTGGGACGCCAGGTCGAGAACCGCCGTTCGAGGCCGACGAAGCCGGCGTTGACGAGCACGCCGAGCACCGAGACCGCGATGATCCCGGCGTACATCTGCTGGATCTGGAAGTTCACCTGGCTGGTGTTGATGAGGTAGCCGAGCCCGGCCTTCGCGCCGACCATCTCGGCCGCCACCAGCACCAGGATCGAGTAGGACGCCGCCATCCGGATGCCGGTGAAGACGGTCGGCACGGCCGAGGGCAGGATCACCTTCCGGAACAGCCGCGGGCTGGACAGCCCGAGCGAGCGGGCCGCCTTCACCAGCAGCGGGTCGACGGTGTTGACGCCGGCGATCGTGTTGAGCAGCACCGGCCACACGCAGGCGTAGACGACCAAGGTCACCTTGGACAGTTCGCCGATGCCCAGCAGCAGCGTGAACACCGGCAGCAGCGCCAGCGCGGCGGTGTTGCGGGCCAGTTCGAGCAGCGGCTGCAGGAACCGCGCCACCGGCCGGTACCAGCCGATCAGCAGCCCCAGCGGCACCGCGACCGCGACGGCGATCGCGAACCCGGCGGCCGACCGGCCGATGCTGGCCAGCAGGTGGTCGGCGAGCTGTCCGTCCAGGGTGAGCTCCCAGAGCGCCTGCAGGTCCTCCGACAGCGGCGGGAGGAACGTGCGGGTGCCCTCGTCGAGGACGAACCGGGGGACCAGCTCCCACAGCAGGACGAACAGCACGACCGCGGCGGACGCGTGCACCGCGCGCGTGAGCTTCTTCCGGACCCACCGCGGCTTCGGTGACCGAAGGTCCGGTCCGATGTGGACGGACGGCTTCTCGAGGGTGGTGGTCATCCGGCCGCGCTCCGTTCGTGTTCGGCCGCCTTGCGGACCTCGTCGTGCAGCAGTTCCCAGAGCCGGTGCCGCTGCCGCCCGAACGCCGGGTCGGAGCGGACGTCACCGGAGCGGTCGCCGAGCTCGATGTCGACGACGGCCTTGAGCCGCCCGGGCCGGGACGTCAGCACGGCCACCCGCTGTCCCAGGTAGACGGCTTCGTCGATGCCGTGGGTGATGAAGACGATCGTCTTGCCGGTGCGGCGCCAGATCCGCAGCAGCTCGTCCTGCAGCTGCTCGCGGGTCTGGGCGTCGAGGGCGGCGAACGGCTCGTCCATCAGCAGCACGGCGGGGTCGTAGGCGAGGCTGCGGGCGATCGCGACCCGCTGCTTCATCCCGCCGGACAGCTCGTGCGGGTAGCGGTCTTCGAAGCCGGAAAGCCCGACCAGGGACAGGTATTCCCGCGCCCGCTCGGCCCGCTCGCGCTTGCCGAGCGGGCCGCCTTCGAGGCCGAACTCGACGTTGGCGCGCGCGGTGCGCCACGGGAACAGCGCGTACTGCTGGAAGACGACCCCGCGGTCGAGCCCGGGGCCGCGCACCGGTTCGCCGTCGATGCGGACTTCACCGGACGTCGGGGTGGTGAGCCCGCCGAGGAGGTCGAGCAGCGTCGACTTGCCCGAGCCGCTCGGCCCGACCAGGGAGAGGAAGGTGCCGTCGGCGACGTCGAGGGAGACCTCGTCGAGAGCGGTGAGCGCGCCGAAGGTCTTGGTGACCGCCCGGATGCTGATCACTTGGTCACCGCCGGGGCGCCGTCGCGGTAGGGGTTGAACTCGTTGGTGTAGAGCTTCGAGGTGTCGATCCGGTCGCCCTTGATGTAGCCCTGCTGCTTGAGCCACGGCTCCCAGAGCGTGTAGTCCTTGTCGGCGATGAGGCCGCCGCGGGTGACGCCGACGCTCTTCCAGTACTTGAGCGTGTCGGTGTTCTCGTTGCGCCCGCGGGCCTGGATGATCTTGGTGAAGCGGGCGATCACCTGCTCGCGCGGGGTGGTGCGCTCCCACTCGATCGCCTTCGCGACGGCGGAGACGAAGATCTTCGTGGTCTCGGGGTACTTCTTGATGAAGTCGGTGCGCAGCACGTACGGCCCGCCGTTGTACGGCCCGAACGCCTTGACGTCGCTGAAGAGCGACCGGACGCCGCCCACGGCGAGGGCGTGGTCCTGCAGGATCCCCTGCAGCGCGACGACGTCGAGCTGGCCGTTGCGCAGGGCCTGCTCGGCGTTCACCGGCGGGATGACGACGAGCTGCACCTGCTTGATCTCGTCGTCCGACAGGCCCTGGCCCTTGAGCCAGGTGTCGAGCGCGGCCTCGAGGTTCGCACCCGCGGTGTTGACGCCGACCTTCTTGCCGATCAGGTCGCGGGCGGTCCGGATCGGACTGTCCTCTTTGGTGTAGTAGCCGATGAACGCCTTGTCGTCGGAGCCGTAGTAGTTGACGACCGCTTTGATCGGCGCGCCGGCTTCGGCGAGCTTGACGACCGCGCCGGTGAAGGCGCCGCCGAAGTCGGTCTGGTCGGTGGCCGCGGACTGGATGTCCTGTGGGCCGCTGATCGTGTTGCCGACCCACTTCAGCTTGACCGGGCCGAAGTAGCCCAGGTCTTCGGCGAGTTCGGGCAGCGTCACGGCGTTGGCGCTGCCCTGGTAGCGCAGTTCGAGTTTCTCCGGCTGCCCGGGCGTGCCGGTCGCCGTCGCCGACGCGCACCCGGCGAGCAGGAGCGCGGCGGCGGCCAGGAGGGGCAGGGTTTTCTTCACGGTGGTTTCGTCCGTTCCGGGAGTCGGTGGGGATGCACCGATTGTTCGGGCCCACCGGCCGGACGGTCAATTTTGCGAGTTCGTGAAATAACTCCGGTGATTCACGAGGCGTGCGACAACCGGGTGAGAAGCGGACCGAGCGGGTCGTCGTAGAGTGCCTGGAGGAGCACCGCGCCGCCCGCGGTCGCCAGCTCCGTGCCCGGGAAGCTCGTCGGCACAACGGTTTCCGCCGGATCGGCGCAGGTCCGCGAACGCTCGCCGACCTCGTCCCGGATGGCGGGAAGGCAACCGGGCACCTGGGCTACACTCCGGTCGACCACGACGAGCACGGCCGGGTTCAGGACGTCGAGCAGCAAAGCGGCGGCCTGTCCGATGAGCCGCGCGCGGTCGTGGAAAACCCGCACCGCCGCGGAATCGCCGGAAGTCGCGAGCGCGAGCAATTCCGGGAAGTCCGGCCGCGTGATGAGCCCGCTTTCCGCGGCTTTGCGCGCGAGCGTCGCTTCCGAGACGGTGGCTTCGAGGCAGCCGGTGCGCCCGCAGCGGCACGGCTCGGCGCTGTCGTCGACCGGCAGGTGCGCGACCGCGCCCGCGGCCGAGCGCGGCCCGTGGTGCACGGTGCCGCCGGTGGCGAACGCGGCGTCCACGACGTTGCCGGTGAACAGCTGCACGACGCTGTCCCGCGCCCGCGGGTGCCCGAAGAGCTGCTCGGCGTGCACCAGGGACCGCGCGTGCCCGTCGACCGCGACGGTGAGCCCGGTCGTCGCGGTGAGCAGGTCGCGCACCGGGACGTCCCGCCAGCCCAGCAGCGGGTGGTCGACCACCGTGCCGGATTCGCGGTCGACCCAGCCTCCGGTGGCGACGCCGAGCCCGAGCGGCTCGCGGTCCGGGGCGTGCCCGAGCAGCAGGTCGTCGAGGATCTCGGCAGCGCGGGCGAGGAGGTCTTCGGCGGCCAGCCCGTCGTGCGGTTCTTCGTGCTGTGCCAGGACGTTCCCGCGCAGATCGAGCAGCGCGACGGTCGCGTGGTGCACGGCGAAGTGCACCGCGCCGGCGACGTGCCGTCCGGTGTCGAGGTCGACCGGCACGTGCGGCCGCCCGACGCTTCGCTTTCCGGTTTCCGGGAGTTCGCGCAGCAGCCCGTGCCGGAGCAGCTCGGCGGTGTGCCCGGTGACGGCGGCCGCGGACAGCCCCGTCCGCCGCGCGACGGTGCTGCGCGCGATCGGCCCCTCGTCGAGGACCGTCCGGAGGACCGCGCTGGCACTGGCACTGCGCCGCGCGCCGCGCGCGTCCGTCCTCTGTGGACTGTCGACCGGGGTGGCCATGGGCTGATCGTGGCAGACGCGGGTGCGCGAGCCCAGCGTGTCCAGGATGTGGGGCTTGACGCATACCCATATGGGCATATGATGGCTCGCGTGGCACGAGCAGCGACGACCGCCGACACCTTCAACGCCGTCGCCGAACCCCGGCGGCGGCAGATCCTCGACTTTCTGATGGCGGGCGAGCGGTCCGTCGGCGACCTCGTCGACCTGCTCGGCCTCGCCCAGCCGCAGGTGTCCAAGCACCTGCGCGTGCTGCGGGAGGTGGGTGCGGTGGACGTGCGCGGTGACGGCCGGCAGCGGCTCTACCGGCTCAACGGGCCCGCGCTCAAACCCATCCACGACTGGGTCAAGCGCTACGAGCGGACGTGGGCCGAGCGGTTCGACCTGATGGACGAAGTCCTCGAAGAGCTCAAGGAACAGGAGAAGTGACGTGGAGATCACCACCCCCGCCGACGACCAGATCCTGATCACGCGCGAATTCGACGCGCCGAAGCACCTCGTCTACCGCGTGTGGACCACGCCGGAGCTGGTGCGTCGCTGGTGGAGCGGGCACCGCGGGACCACCACCGAAGTGGAGCTGGACCTGCGGCCCGGTGGACGCTGGCGGTACGTGCTGAAGACGAACGACGGCGCCGAGGTCGGCTTCCACGGCGAGTACCGCGAGGTCGTGCCGGACGAGCGGATCGTCTACACCGAGGTGTTCGAAATGCCGGGCGTCGACCTCGACTCCGTGGACGGGCCGCTCAACACCGTCACCTTCACCGCCCTGGACGGGGACCGCACGCGGCTCGAACTGCTGACCGTCACCGGCAGCCAGGAGCTGCGCGACACGATCCTCCAGTCCGGTATGGAGGTCGGCGTCCGGGAGCAGATGGTGCTCATCCAGGAGCTGGCGGACTCCCTGCGCTAGCCGCGCGCAGGAACCGTTCGCCCGTCCTGGCCAGCTCGGCGGCCAGGTCCGGCGCGTCGAGCACCTCGAAGTCGACTTCGAGCAGCCCGAGGTACAGCCCGAGCAGCTGCGCGTTGTCCGAGCCCACTTCCGCGACGCAGCGATCCGGTCCGTCGGGCGTCACCTCGACCGCGAGCGGCAGCCGGGCCCGGACGTACGCCTCGGACGCGTGCAGGCGCACCTTCGCGTGGAACCGCCACGTCGCCGCCCCGACGCTGCGCTGGACGAACTGCGCGACGTCGCCCTCCGGCGGCTCGCGCGGGGTGAAGCGCGGCCCGTTCGGCACCTTCGGCGTCATCCGGTCGACGCGGAACGTGCGCCAGTCGTCGCGCGCGGTGTCCCACGCGACGAGGTACCAGCGCCGGCCCCAGCTGACCAGCCGGTGCGGTTCGACGTCGCGGCGGCTCGCCGCGCGCGTGTGGCTCGTGTAGTCGAACCGCAGCCGCTCGCCGGCCCGGATCGCCGCCGCGATCGCGGTCAGCACGTCCGCGTCGACGGCCGGGCCGCCGCCCGGCACCGCGACCGTCGCGGCCTGCAGCGCGTGGACCCGGTGGCGCAGCCGCGACGGCAGCACCTGCTCCAGCTTCGCCAGCGCGCGCACCGACGTCTCGGCGATCCCGGCGACCCCGGTGGCCGTCCGCAGCCCGACCGCGACGGCCACCGCTTCGTCGTCGTCCAGCAGCAGCGGCGGCAGCTGCGCACCCGCGCCGAGCCGGTAGCCGCCCTGGACGCCGGGAGAGGCCTCGACCGGGTAGCCGAGGTCGCGCAGCTTCCCGACGTCGCTGCGGACGGTGCGCGCGGTGACGCCCAGCCGCTCGGCGAGGTCGGCGCCGGTCCAGTCGCGCCGCGTCTCGAGCAGCGACAGCAGCCGCAGCAGGCGGGCGGAGGTCTGCAACATTCTTCGAGGATCGCATGAATCGCGGAAGGAAGTCTTCCGCAATGGTTCGTAACGTGCTGCTCATGACGAACCCCTTCCGCATCGAGATCCCGCAGACCGAGCTCGCCGACCTGCACCGCCGCCTCGCCGAGGCCCGGTTCGCCGACCCCGTGCCCGGCGACGAGCCGGACTGGTCCCGCGGCATCCCCACCACCGCCGTGCGCGAGCTGGCCGAGTACTGGCGCGACGGTTTCGACTGGCGCGCGCAGGAGGCGGCGATCAACGCGTTCCCGCAGTACACGACCGTGATCGACGGCCAGACCATCCACTACCTGCACGTCCGGTCGCCGCGGGTCGACGCGCTGCCGCTGCTGCTCACCCACGGCTACCCCAGCTCGTTCGCCGAGTTCCTCGACGTCATCGGGCCGCTCACCGAGGCGGGACCGGACGCCTTCCACGTCGTCGTCCCGTCGGTGCCCGGGTTCGGGTTCTCGACGCCGCTGAGCGGCCCGGGCTGGGAGCTCGCCCGGACGACGGACGCGTTCGCCGAGCTGATGACGCGGCTCGGGTACGACCGCTTCGCCGCGCAGGGCGGCGACATCGGCGCCGGCGTCACCGGGCGGCTCGCCGCGCTGTACCCGGACCGCGTGATCGGCACCCACGTCACCAGCGACCGCGGCACGATCGCCCTCGCCGGCGAGCAGCTTCCGTTGCCCGCGAACCTGTCCGCGGCCGAACAGTCCGAATTGGACGCCGCCCGCGCGGCGTGGCGGGCCGGCCGCGGCTACCTCGACCTCCAGTCGCACAAGCCGGAGACGATCGCGGCCGCGCTCACCGACTCCCCGGTCGGGCAGCTGGCGTGGATCGCGGAGAAGTTCCAGGCGTGGACCGGCGCCAGCGTCGACCGCGACCGGCTGCTGACGACCGTGAGCCTGTACTGGTTCACCCGCAGCGGCGCCACCGCGGCCCGGTTCCTGTACGAGGCCGCGCATTCCGGCCACGGCTGGCTGGCGCCGTCGGACGTGCCGGCCGGCTGGGCGGTCTTCAACAGCTCGCCGGTGGTGCGGCGGATCATGGACCCCGACGAGAAGATCGCGCACTGGTCGGACTTCGCCGAAGGCGGCCACTTCGCGGCGATGGAAGAGCCGGAACTGCTCGTGCACGACGTCCGCGCGTTCTTCCGCGGGCTGCGGCCGTGAACGTCCGCGCGCTCAACCGGGCGCTGCTGGCGCGACAGCACCTCCTCGACCGGTCTTCCCGGCCCGCCGCCGCGATGATCGAGCACCTCGTCGGGATGCAGGCGCAGGCACCGCTCGCGCCGTACGTCGGGCTGTGGACGCGGCTCGCCCGGTTCCGGCCGGACGAGCTGGCGGCCCTGCTCACCGGGCGGGCTGCCGTGCGCGGGCTGCTGATGCGCGGGACCGTCCACCTCGTGACCGCCGACGACGCGCGGGTGCTGCGGCCGCTGGTCCAGCGCGTGGTGGCGAACGGCTACACCGGGCACTTCGGCGGCCGCGTCGGCGACGCCGATCTCGACGCCGTGGCGCGCTTCGGCCGTGAGCTGCTGGCCGAGCGGCCCCGCACCCGGCGGCAGGTGCAGGACGCCTTGGCCGAGCGCTGGCCGGAGCACGACGCCGAAGCACTGTCCTACGCGGTGAGCTACCTGGTGCCGACCGCGCAGGTGACGCCCCGCGGCGTCTGGGGGTCGACCGGCCCGGCCGTCCTGACCACCCTGCAGGGCTGGCTCGGCCGTCCGCTCGCCTGCCGTCCGTCGCTCGACGCCGTGATCCGGCGGTACCTCCGGGCGTACGGCCCGGCGTCGGTCGCCGACGTCCAGGCGTGGTCGGGGCTGACGAAGCTGCGGGAGGTCGTGGCGCCGATGGGTCTGCGCACGTTCCGCGCGGAGTCCGGCGAAGTGCTGTACGACGTCGAAGACGGCGTGCTGCCGGACCCGGACACCCCGGCCCCGGTCCGGTTCCTGCCGGAATACGACAACGTCCTGCTCTCGCACGCGAACCGCGCCCGGGTCCTCCCGCCCGGGCGGCGGGTCCCGTTGCCGCCGGGCACCGGCGCTTCCCGCGGGACGCTGCTGGTGGACGGCTTCTACCGCGCGGACTGGCGGCTGTCCGGAACCGTCCTGGAGGTCTCGGCGCACGACCGGCTCACGGCGGGGGAGCGGGCGGATATCGAGGCGGAAGGCGAGCGCGTGCTGGAGTTCCTCGGCGCGCGGCAGCAGTCTTCCGTGGCCGTCGTGAGTGGCAATCCGGGTTAGAACCCGGATTGCCACTCACGACGGGAGGCGGTGGGCCAGAATCACCGCGTGCAGTTCGCGATCCTCGGGCCGGTCGAAGCCCGCCGTCCCGACGGGACCGTCGTCGCCTTGGGCGGCCCGCAGCTGCGGGGGTTGCTCGCGCTCCTCGCCCTCGACGCCGGGCGGGTGGTCAGCGCGGAACGGCTGATCGACGGCCTGCACGGCGACCACCCGCCCGAGGGCGCCGCCGAAGCACTCCAATCCCAGGTGTCGCGGCTGCGGCGCCGGCTCCGGGACGGCGGTGCGCCCGACGGGCTCGTCGAGTTCACGCCCGCCGGCTACCGGCTGGCCGTCGACCCGCAGGACGTCGACGTCCACCGCTTCGAACGCCTCACTGCCGAAGCGCGCGAGACGCCGGACCCGGCCGGGAAGCGGGAACTGTTCGCCGAAGCGCTCGCGCTGTGGCGAGGGCCGGCGCTCGACGGGCTCGCCGATCCGCCGCGCGCGGCCCGGCTGGCCGAACTGCGCCTCGCCGCGACCGAGGACCGCGTCGAAGCCGACCTGGTGCTCGGCCGCCACGACCACGTCGTCGCCGAACTCCGCGAACTGACCCGGGAACACCCGCTGCGCGAACGGCTCGCCGCCCAGCTCGTCCGTGCGCTCCACGGCGGCGGCCGCTCGGCCGAGGCCCTCACCGTCTTCGCCGAGACGCGGGAGCGGCTCGCCGACGAGCTGGGCGCGGACCCGTCACCGGAGCTGGCGGACGCGCACGCCGCCGTCCTGCGCTCCGCCGCGCCGGCCCCGGCCCGGCGGGTTCCGGTGCCGCTCACCGGGTTCGTCGGCCGGACCGAACTCGAGCGGCTGAGGACAGCCCTCGACACTGCCCGGCTCGTCACGCTCACCGGACCCGGCGGCGCCGGCAAGACCCGCCTCGCCATCGAGGCCGCGACCGGCGACGCCTGCTTCGTCGAACTGGCGACGACGACCGACGTGCCCCGGGCCGTGCTCACCGCGCTGGGCCTGCGCGAACAGGGCGTCCTGACCCCCGGAGCGGCCGAGGACCCGGCCGACCGGCTGGCCACCGCCCTCGCCGACCGGCCGCTGCTGCTCGTCCTCGACAACTGCGAACACGTCGTCGCCGTGGCCGCGCGGCTCGTCGGACGGCTGCTCGCCGGGTGCCCCGGCCTGCGCGTGCTCGCCACCAGCCGCGAACCGCTCGGCCTCACCGGCGAGACGCTGGTGCCGGTCGGCGCCCTGCCCGCCGCCGCGGCGGCGAAGCTGTTCACCGACCGGGCCGCGGCCGTCGCGCCCGGCGTGGAGCTCGACCCGGGCGCGGTGACGCGGATCTGCGCCGCCCTCGACGGGCTCCCGCTGGCGATCGAGCTCGCCGCCGCGCGCCTGCGGTCGCTGTCCGCCACCGACGTCGCCGCCCGGCTCGGCGACCGCTTCCGGCTGCTCTCGCGCGGCGACCGGACCGCCGAGCCGCGGCACCGGACCCTGCGCGGCGTCGTCGAGTGGAGCTGGGACCTCCTCGAGCCGGACGAGCGGCGGCTCGCGGGCCGGTTCGCGGTGTTCGCCGGCGGCGCTCGGCTCGCCGCGGCCGAGCGCGTCTGCGATGTCTCCGACGCGGTTCTCACCGGCCTGGTCGAGAAGTCCTTCGTCGAGTTCGCCGGCGGCCGGTACCGGATGCTGGAGACGATCCGGGCGTTCTGCGCCGAACACGGGGACGACCGGCGCGCGGAGCACGCGAAGTACTTCCTCGACCTGGCGCTGGCGGCCGAGCCGAAGCTGCGTGGCGCGGCGCAGCTGAGCGCGCTGGACGACCTGACCGCCGAGCACGCCGACCTGACCGCGGCGCTGCGCTGGAGCACCGCCGAAGACCCGGAAACCGCGGTCCGGCTCATCGCCGCGCTGACCTGGTACTGGTGGCTGCGCGGCCGGCGCGGCGAGGCGACGCCGTTCGCGGACGCCGTCGTCGCCGCCTTCGGCGCGGAGCCGCCGCCCGGCCTGGCCGAGGAGTACGTGGTCTGCCTGATCCACGCGTCGGACACCGACGTCGAGCCGGAGCCGATCCTGCGGGAGCTGGCCGGGCCGCTGCGCCACCCGTACCTCTTCCTGCTGTGGGCGTTTTCCCCGCGCACCAAGGTGGAAGACGGCGAACGGCTGGCCGCGCTGGTGGGCGACGACCCGTGGTCGCGGGCGTTCACCCGCATCGGCGACGGCCTCGGCGCCCAGTACCGCGGCCGGATCGAAGAGGCCGAGACGCACTTTTCGGCGGCGTTGCAAGGGTTTCGCGCCCTTGGTGACCGCTGGGGCGAAGCGAGCGCGCTGGAGAAGCTCGCCGAGTTCGCGGACTGGCGTGGCGACCACGCGCGGTTCCGCGAGCTGATGGACGAGTCCGTCCGGCTGGCCGGCGAGCTCGGCTCCGTCGAAGACGCCGCCGACCTGCTCTGCCGCCGTGCCGACGGCGTCCTCCGCACCGGCGACGTCGAAACCGCCCGCGCCGACTACGAAACCGCCGCCGAGCAGGCCCGCGCGGCCGGCACGCCGGTGACGCTCGCGCGGGCCCGCGGCGGCCTCGGCGAGATCGCGCGGCGCGCGGGTGACCTGGCCGCGGCCCGGCGCTGGTACACCGCCGCCGTCGGCCTCGCCGCGGGCCCGGTCACCGGCGGCGAGACGCGGATCCGGCTCCACACCGGCTTCGGCTGGACCGCCGCCGCCGAGGGCCGGCTCGACGAGGCGACCGAACTGCACCAGGAGGCGCTGGCCACCGCCCTCGAACACGCGAACCTGCCGGGCGCGGCGCAGGCGATCGAAGGTCTGGCCGGCGTCCTCGCCGTGCGGGAGGAGGACGAGCGGGCCGCGTTCCTGCTCGGCGTCGCGGTCGGGCTGCGCGGCGCGCCCGTCACCGGCGACCCGGATGTCGCGGGCGTGACCGACCGAGTGCGCGCCCGCATCGGCGCCGAGGCCTACGCGGAAGCCTTCGACCGCGGCCGAGAAATGCCCCCTGAGCAGGCGTTGAGCGAGTTCGGTCAGCGGCGGTTCGCACTCGGTTCGTGACCGGTCAGCGGCCGCGCGCACCGTCCGGGGCATGACGAAGACGATCCTGATCTCCGGCGCGAGCGTCGCCGGCCCCGCCCTCGCCTGGTGGCTGCACCACCACGGCTTCCGCGCCACCGTCGTCGAGCGCGCGCCGAACCTGCGCGAAGGCGGCTACAAGGTCGACATCCGCGGTGTCGCGGTCGACGTCGTCCGCCGGATGGGGCTGCTCGAAGAGGTGCACGCGGCGAGCACCGACATGCGCGGTGCGGCGTTCGTGAACAAGCGCGGCAAGGAGATCGCCACGCTGGACGCCGACACGTTCGGCTTCCGTCACGGCGACGACACCGAGATCCTGCGCGGCGACCTCGCGAAGATCCTCCACGACGCGACCCGCGAGCACACCGAGTACGTCTTCGGCGACTGGATCACCGGCCTGGACGAGCGCGCGGACGGCGTCCACGTGACGTTCGCCCACGGGGCGCCACGCCGGTTCGACCTGGTCGTCGGCGCCGACGGCCTGCACTCCGGCGTCCGCGCGCTGGCGTTCGGCCCGGAGGAGGACTTCCTGCGCCGGTTCGACGCCTACATCTCGATCTCGACCGTGCCCAACACGTTCGCACTGGACCGCTGGGAACTGCTGCATTCGGCGGCCGCGGGCAAGATGGTGAACGTCTACAGCACCGCCCGCGCCGACGACGCGAAGGCGGCGTTCTGGTTCAGCGCGCCGCTGTTGCCGTACGACCGCTGGGATGTCGAGGGGCAGAAGGACCTGGTCGCCGACCAGTTCGCCGGCCTCGGCTGGGAAACCGCCGCGCTGCTCGACGCGATGCGCGAAGCCGGCGACTTCTACTTCGACCCGGTGTGCCAGATCGTCATGGACCGCCTGTCGGCCGGCCGCGTGACGCTGCTGGGCGACGCGGGGTACTGCCCGTCGCCGGCGTCGGGACAGGGCACGAGCCTGGCCTTGGCGGGTGCGTACGTCCTGGCGGGCGAGTTGGCCACCGCCGCCGATTTCGGGGTGGCGCTCGCCCGGTACGAGAGCGGGATGCGGCCCTACATCGAGAAGAACCAGGCCCTGGCGAAGACGGCGTTGCGCGGGATCCTCCCGCAGTCGCGCGCGTTCGCGTGGTTCAACACCCGGATGATCAAGCTGATGCCGTACCTCCCGGGCCGCAACCGCGTCCTGGAGCAGATGGCCCGCCCGGTCCGGGAAGCGGCGAACGCCTTGGTGCTCGAGGACTTCACTTCTTCAGCGGATCGTGCCCCCAGTTCATGAGCGAGTACCGCCAGGTCGTCTCCTGCACATCCCCGGCCGGCCGTTGCGCGAGGTGGCGGTGGACGTAGCCGACGACCTTGCGCATGTGGGCGAGGTCGTCGGCGGTCTGGTCGCCCTTCTTCTTGGTCAGGATGCCGATGATCCGCCGCCCGGACTCGTGCCCGACGGACTCGCCGCCGTCCTTGTGCTGCCCGGCGCCCTTCGATTCGTCGGTCTTCAGCCAGTCCTCGAGCTGCTTGGCGGTCATGTTGACGTTCTCGCCGAACTCGCGGCGGGTTTCTTCGTCGTCCATTCGGGACGCATACCCGCTGCGATCACGGGTATGCCCACCCGAGGAGGTGGTTCTCGTGAGCAAGGACTTCAAGAAGGGCGACCGCGTCCGCTGGGACGCGGGCAACCAGAGTTCGGTGGGGACGGTCGAGGAGAAGATCACCAAGGACACCCACGCCGGCAAGCGGGACGTCAAGGCGTCGCCGGAGGAGCCGCAGTACCTGGTGAAGAGCGAGAAGTCCGGGAAGACCGCGGTGCACCACCCGGACAAGCTCCACCAGGCTTAGCGCGCGGCGCGGACTTTCGCCGCCACTGCGGCCAGCTCGTGGGCGAGCTCGAACATCCGCGTTCCCGCGCTGGCCGGCAGGGAGACCAGGTCCTCGTGGACGAACGCCGCCGGAGCCCGCCCGGCGGAGATGGCGCAGAAGACGCACTCGCCGTCGGCGGTGGTCGCGGGCAGCTGTGGTGGCTGGGCCATGGCACCGACCGTAGCCAGGCGGTCACGCCGCTGTCAGGTGCTTTTCCGTCCACTCCTCGAACGTCGTCAGCGGGATGCCGAGCGCCCGGGCGAACTCGGGGCGCGCGGGGTGGCCGACCTCGTTCTGCCACTCGTGCCGGACCGCGAACGCGGGCGCTCCGGCGGCGATCGCCTCCTCGGCGGTCATGTCCGGCGCCGTCAGCTCGACGCCGAGCGAACGCGACAGGATCTCGGCGACCCGCGTCATCGTCATCAGTTCGCTCGCCAGCTCCAGCTCGACGCCGTCGAAGCGCGCCGGTTCCTGGAACGCGGCGGCGGCCGCGGCGCCGATGTCGTCCACCGCGACCAGGGCCAGTTCGGTCGCCGGCTTGATGGTCGTGACGAGCCGGCCGTGGGGCAGCAGGAACGACGGCGGCAGGAAGTTCTCCATGAAGAAGCCCGGCTTGAGTAACGTCCAGTGCGCGAAGCCGGCATCGCGTACGCGGTCCTGGATCGCGGTCTTGGTCTCCAGGTAGTGCTCCATCGACGTCCAGCGGCCCTCGGCCCAGCCGGGCACGCCCCGGTGCTGCCCGGCGCCGGAGACGGACGTGTGCACGAACTGCGGCACGCCGGCTTCGCGAGCGGCGTCGACCAGGTTGCGGCCCTGGACCCACTCGGAGTCGCCTTCGAGGTTCGTCAGGTCGGGCATCTGGATGGAGAACACGCCGCGTACGCCCTTCATGGCGGGGGCGAGGGAGCCGGGGTCGTAGAGGTCGCCTTGTACGATTTCGGCACCTGACCTGCGGAGGGCTTCCGCCTTGCCGGGATTCCGCACGAGCGCGCGGACGGGCACGCCGGCCTTCAGGAGGGCGCGGGCGGTGGCGCCGCCTTGCTTGCCGGTGGCGCCGGTGACCAGGACGGGGGACATGGGGACTCCTCGGGCCGCTAAGTGGCGGGGCCCGCCACTTCGTGGTCGCTACACTAGCCACTAAGTGGCGGGCCCCGCCACTTCCTGTTCCGGAGGTGGTCCGTGCCGCGGTCCGACGCCCGCCGCAACTACGCGCGCATCCTCGCCGTCGCCGAGGAGGAGGTCGCGGCGCGCGGTGCCGACGCGTCCCTGGAGCAGATCGCCCGGACGGCGGGCGTCGGCTCGGCGACGGTGCGCCGCCACTTCCCGAGCCGGCCGGCGCTGCTGGAGGCGGTGTTCCGGCGGCAGGTGGACGCGCTCGCCGAGCGGGCCCACGCCCTGGCGGCCGAATCGGACGCCCGCACGGCGCTGCTGGACTGGCTCCGCGCGGTGACGACGTACGCGGCGACCGCCCGGGGCTTGGCGACGGCCTTGGTCCGCGACGAGGAGTCGATGGCCCACGCGTGCTCGACGACGATGACCGCGGCGGGCGAGCCGTTGGTGCGCCGGGCGATCGAGGCGGGCGCGGTCGGCGCGGACGTCACGGCGGCGGACCTGATCGCGGTGGTGACGGGGATCGTGCTGGCCACGGAACACCACCGCGACCCGGCGGCCGAGGCACAGCGGCTGCTGGACCTGGCGGTACGCGGCATCAGCCCGGCCCGCTGAGCCGATCACGACCGGTTTCCGCCGAGGCAACCGAGATTGGCATGGGCGGCCCACTCGGCCGCGGTCTTCGCGAGTCGGCCAGGGTGCCCCTCACGGGCGTTCGGCGGCCGTGAGCCAGTGGTGCAACGCCCACCACGAGCGCACCGCGTCGAGCACCCGGCCGCCCGTGTTTTCCGCCCACGGCAACGGCGTCAGCTCCGCCAGCCGGTCCAACCGGTACCGGACCGTGTTCGGGTGCAGGTGCAGTGCTTCCGCCGTCGGGCGCAGGCGCTGGCCGTGGTCCAGGTACGCCAGCGCCGTCGCCGCCAGCTCGCGGTGGAACGGGTTCGCCGGGTCGAGCGAACCGAGCAGCGCCGACGTCAGCAAACCGGCCAGCAGCGGCTGGGCCGTCAACGCGATCTCGCCCGCCAGCGCCGTCAAGTCGTGGTAGCCGGGGCCGGCGAGGCGCGCCGCCGCCGTGCACAACCGGTGCACCTCCTGCAACGCCGGCAACGCCGCCGGGGGCGCCACCACCAGCAGGACGTCCTCGGCGAGCGCGACCCCGGCCGGTGACCGCACGGCCAAGCCGGTCAGCCTGCCCTCGACCAGGCCGTACACCCCGCCGAACTCCAGCAGCGCCTGCTCCAGCGTCCGCGCCTGGGCCGGCTCGCTGACGTCCGACACCACGCAGAAGTACCGGACGTCCGGGTGCAGCCCCGCCCGCCGCAGCTCCTCGGGCGTCGGCGGGTGTCCCGAGAGCAGCAACGTCCGCAGCAGCTGGGTCCGCGCGTCGCGGACCGTGCGGGACAGCTGGAGCTCGGCCGCGTGGTAGCCCTTGACGATGTGGTGCTCCAGCGCTCCCGTGTAGCGGTCGGCGTCGAGGACGGTTTCGAGGATGAGGTCGTCCGGCACGCCCGCCGCCCGGGCGCGTTCGACGGCGACGCGGGCCGCGTGCGTGCGGCCGGCCTGGACCCCGCGCAGCAGCTCGGTGAGCGGGACACCCTGCGCCGCGCGGTCCGCGCCGAGGGCCTCGGCAGTGGTGTAGTCCTCTCGCGCGGGGCCGTCGGGGCTCGCCGTCGCCCGCAGCGCCGCCGAGAGCAGCACCTGGATGTGCCGCCGGTTCTCGGCCTCCGGCAGCCGCGCGACCTCGGGCGACTCGCTGCGCGCCGCTTTGACCAGCTCGTCGAGCACGGCCTCGTCCGCGGCCAGGTCGTCGAGGATCCGGCGGAGCAGCGGCGTCACCGGGCACCTCCCGAAACCGTTGTGGCACCGCCACAACCGGCACCGGCGACGTTGGGCGGCCGACCCTACCGGACGGGCTCCGGTGCCCGGTTATCGTGGCAATACCGGACAGTAACCCCTGCCCGGGGCAAAAACCACCGCCGCACCTCTTCAGCGTCGAAAGGTGTCTTGTCGTGCGCACTTCCCCGGGAACCCGCCGACGGCGGTCCTACCTCTCGCGCCTGGCGTACCTGACCTCCGCCGTCGCCCTGCTGGCGACCGGCGCGGCGGTGCCCGCGACCGGCGCCCCCGCGGCGCTGCGGGAGGTGATGTTCGTCGGCAACAACTGGGAGGGGACGGCCGACGTCATCGCCTCGCGCGGCTCCTTCGCGAAGATCGGGCGCGTGAACATCATCCCCGACAAGGACGACCGGCTGCGGGAGATCTACCTCAACCCGATCAAGCTGGCGTTCTTCCTCGGCATCCGCAACGGGCCGGGGGAGGGGCACGACCAGTTCGTCGACGACATGTACACGACCCCGGACGGGGCCTCGGTGGTGGCGTCGCGGCCGAGCTTCGCCGACGTCGTCTCGATCAGCCTCGCCACCGGCCGGATCAACTGGCGCTTCCCGGTTTCCGGCTTCCGCGCCGACCACATGGCCGTCTCGCCGGACGGCCGCCGCGTCGCCGTCTCGGCCTCGACGTCGAACACCGTGCACGTGCTGGACATCGTGACCGGGCAGCAGGTCGGCTCGTTCGCGACCGGCGACAAGCCGCACGAGAACGTCTTCACCGCCGGCGGCCGGTACCTGTGGAACATGTCGATCGGCAACGTCGACACGAACCTCGACGACCCCGGCTGGGACTTCACCAAGGGGGACCGGCGCATCACGGTCGTCGACGCCACGACCTTCCAGCAGGTCAAGGTGATCGACATGCGCGACCGGCTCGACGCCTTCGGGCGCCGGGACCTCTCGGACGCCGTGCGGCCGGTCGCGTTCACCCCCGACGAGTCCAAACTGTACTTCCAGGTGTCGTTCTTCAACGGCTTCCTGGAGTACGACGTCGCGACCGACAAGATCACCCGCGTCAAGGAGCTGCCGAAGAACCCGGCCACGAGCGACGACCGCACCACGTTCGTCAACGACTCCCGCCACCACGGCCTGTCGATGAACCCGGCGGGCACCAAGCTCTGCGTCGCCGGGACGATGGACGACTACGCCACGGTCGTCGACCGCACGACCCTGCAGCAGGGCACGCTGGTACCGGCGGTGAAGCCGTACTGGGCCACGGTGAGCGGCGACGGCAGCGCGTGCGTCATCTCCGAAGCCGGCGCGGACCGGGTCACGGCGATCGACTTCGCGACGGGGCAGAAGCTGGTCTCGGTGCCGGTGGGCGACCACCCGCAGCGGGTCCGCCTCGGCCACGTCCCCGAGGGCTGGACCGGCCCGGCCGGGTCATGAGAAGTCGTAGGCGAGCGTGAACCAGCCGCGGACTTCCTCGTCCACATCGGACACTTCACGCAGCTTCAGCTGGTGACCCACCCGGGGCCCCGACGCCCAGCGCGCCGGGGCGATCCGGGCCGACTCGACCGGGTGCGGCAGGAACAGGTACACCAGGACGTCCCGCGAGCGGGGCCGGAGCTCGGCGAGCTTCCGGTCCCGCTTGAGGAACACCCCGACCTTGACGGCGTCCTCGTGCACGTCGCCGAGCGTCCGAAGGTGGTCCAGGACGGCGTCGTAGATGGCGCGGAACTTCGGGTCGCGCCCGGCGAAGGTCTCCTCGACCGTGCAGCCCGGGACGCACGTGTGGCCCTGGCCGGCGCGCGCGAACTCGCGGTCGCAGCGCGGGCACGTCCAGCGGGTCGCCATGCCGTCCAGGATGGCACGGCCGCCGGTGCCGAGCGCGGGGATCAGGGCGGCCGTGTTCACCAGCCGCTGTGCCGCGAATTTCCACTGCGACGGCGCCAGCCGTTCCAAGATCCGCGCCACCAGCCTCGTGCCCGAATCGGTGACCTCGAGGGTTGCGGCGCTCCGGTTGCACGCGTAGCGCCCGTGCGCCACGTAACCGAGGGACTCCAGTTGGTCGGTCAGCCGCGTCACCGACGGCCGATGAATAATTCACGTAATCACTATGAAGGGCCTAGTGGCGCCGACCGGATTCGAGGCGCATTCAAATATATTCAAACGTAATGGATGGTAAGAGTCGGGCCTCAACGTCGGCCTCGCCGCTGGGCGAGATCTGCACGTGCCCGTCGGCCTGGTCGTACTCGACTAGGACGTTGTCATCTAGTGAGCGTAGTACCTTCTTGTAGTCGCGAATCCGACGGTGCTTCAGGTTTGTGGCAAGATCAATATCGGACATTCCACCGGTTGCGGCATAGAGGAGCAGCAGTGTCTTGTCCGCCAGGCGCATGGATGGATTCAGGACGCGACGGCGGCCGTTGACTTCCCAGATCAACGGCAGTGTTCGCTCGACCAATGCTTCGACCGTCTTGGTGGCCGTCTCGACGTCAGTGTCGTGGAAGATCCGTACTAACTCAGCCATCACCCATTGTACGGCATGGAGCACGAATGTTGCGTCCATGTGGTTGGCGTCAACGTCACCACCGACGTGTCCGACGCCTCGGTTGTTGCGAATTTCGTAGAGCCCGATTAAAACTCTGGGGATGCCGATCCGGACAGACTGCGGGAATTTGGTTTTGTCTGCCTGGCCAAGTTCCTCGCACGCTTTGGGGAAGTTTCGAGGCTTCGAGGCCATTGTTGGGTAAGTCCCATCGATGTAACCTTTGAGTATTGAGTAGGCTACTTCACAAAATCGTCCACCGTTCAGTTCGGTCGCTTGCCAGTGATGTCGTGTGTAGTTTTTGGCAATCTTGGAGTACTCGGCGATTAACTCCGTGCGTAGGCTCTGGGGCAGGTGGCCGAGGGCTTGTGACACGTCAAGTGTTGCGGTCACGATTCACCCATCAGCTTGCTGACTAGGTCAGGGAACGCCTTGATCCCGGGGCCTTTGGCCTGAATGCGACGGTTGTTCCCGCTTCCCTTGATGACGAACCCCTGCAATGCCTTCAAGTGCGATGAGAAATTTGCTGAGTCGTAGCACTTGAGGCGCTGCGCCTCGTCGCGCACTAGCTCAACCGACGTGTCGTCCTCATCCAAACCGAACGAGCGCACTATGGTGAAGATAGCGGCGATTGCTCGGGTTCGGTCCGCGTTATTCTTTCCCAATTTGATGCCGGGCAGGCTCAAGCGCAACCTGCCGTCGTCGAGGTGGATCAGATTTTCCAGTGCGCTCGCGCTGGTGTTTGTCCCCGCTGACGTCTTCGTCACCAGATCTCCTTCGGAAACGGTGATGACGTTCTCATTCGCCTGACTTTGGTCTTCGGCCGACCTGGCGCCGGTTGTGCCGGACGTGTTGCTGGGGCGGCGACCCGTCTTGGATGTCGAGGATGCTGGCTGAGTCGGCGTGGGCGCAGGTGGCGCGATGAGTCGCACTGCCTCGCGGAACGCGATTTCGTGGATCTTCTCAGGCAGATCTGCTGCTTCGACAGCGGACCATGCCTCCTTCAGGACAGTACTGACGTTCATGTTTGCCGCCTTCCATGTCGTGGTCATGTCGACTGTACATCCTGAAAGGATGGTAGACAACTGTGTCCATCTTCTGTCTACTTTTCGATGTTCGAGGTTCGGCAAGATGACCGGACTCGCTGCACTGTTGTGCCTGGTCAAGCGCATGCAAACGAGGCTAACCTTCCGAAGACTACGTCGATCCTTCCGGAAGACTGGAACGAATGGCGGATGCATCCACGTTCTGTGGTATCTACATATCTGGCCGACGCCTTTGAGCTGGAGGTTTGTAGCAACTAGCGACGAAAGATGGACTCTCCACGCGGCTTCCATATATCAGTCGAGTCGCCATGCTTCGCGCATGACGTCCGCAGGGTGACCTGGAGTGATGTTCGGGATGAACTGGCCGCTGGCCCTCGAACAGGTCAGCCTGCGCCCGTCGCCGGAGGCGTGACGGTGGTAGCCCCAGTGCCCGGCAGCGACGATCACTACCGGGTGCTCGCGACCCATCTCCGAAGCGCCTGAGCACCCCGGGATCGCCGACATCCAGTCCGTTGTGGGCGAACGGAGTCCGAAGGGTGCGCGGTCGCGGGCTACCGAAGTGGTGTGGAGCTCGCGGTTCCGCGTCCACGCCGGATGGCCGGCCACTACCGCGCGTGCCGGGGCCCGCTGGCGGCGACGCGCGCACGTGCGCAGCCCGGCCTGCGGGCAGGGTATGAACACGGGCATCCAGGACTCAGTCGCGCTCGGCCGACTGCTAGTCCGGGTGGCCGTAGGGCCTGCCGGAGGTCTTGAATGAGTCGTTCAAACGTCTCAGCGAGCCGGTGACCAGAGGCCGAGCCACTGCTCCGCGCCGAAGTCCTCGTACCGCTTCACCTCGGTGAACCCCAGCTTCGCCGCGAGCCGCATCGAGGCGGCGTTGGCGGTCTGGGTGCGCAGCGCCACCGGCTCGCCGGGACGCGCGCCGGCGAACCACTCGAGGGCTGCCGCGCACGCTTCGGTCGCGTACCCCCGCCCCCACGCCGAAGGCAGGAACAGGTAGCCGATCTCGGTCTCCCCGTCCTCGCTCCGGTCGAGGGTGACCATGCCGATCATCGCGCCGCCGAGGTCCACCACGAACGAGCCGAACCGCCGCCCCGGCAGCTCGGGCACCGCGGCCTCGACCTCGGCGCGCGGCCGGGACCCGCCGAGGTAGGTCCCCACCTCCGGCGAGGCGAACAGTTCGACGTACGCCGGCCGGTCACGGGCTTCGGACTCGCGCAGCACGAGCCGCTCGGTGGGAACAGGGGCAGCTGGCCAAGTCACACCGGCCAACCTAGCGGGCCGGCGGCACGATCCCGTACTCGTGGATCTTGCGGTAGATCGTCGCCCGGGAGATGCCCAGCAGCTTCGCCGCCCGGACCTTGTTGCCGTCCGCGTCTTCGAGGCACTTCACGATCGCGTCGCGCTCGATCGACTCGAACCGGTTCAGCGGCCGCCGCCCGACGGTGTGGAACTCCGCCGGGAGGTCGCCCGGGCGGATGGTGCCCGCCCGGCGGCGCTGGGCCACCGCCCGCAGCACCTGGTAGAGCTGCCCGGTGTTGCCCGGCCACTCCGCCCGCATCAGCAGGTGCAGCGCCGCGGCCGAGCACGTCAGCCGCCCGCCGTAGCCGAGCTTGCTCAGCACCAGCGGGACCAGCTCCGCCAGGTCCTCGACGTGGTGGCGCAGCGGTGGCACCCGCACCGTCCGCGGGAACGACTTCAGCAGCTCGGCCAGCGCCGGCTTCGTCTCGGCCTCCGGCACGAGCGTGAGCACCACCCACGGCGCGTCGGCCCGCTCGCGCAGCTCCCGCAACGTCGTGGCCAGCGCGTTCGCCGCCGGCGCCGCCAGCCGGTCGGCGTGGCGGACGACCAGCGTGCGGATCGGGGCCTCGGCGTGCTCGCGCAGCAGCGCGGCCCAGTCCGTGCCGCTCGCCACCGCCGCGTCCACGGTCAGCAGCCGCGCCGCCGGGTGGTGCCGCTGGTGCAGGCCCTTCGCCAGGGTCAGCTTGCCGGTCCCGGCCTCGCCTTCCAGCGCGACCCACTCGTCGCGCTGGTGGCCCGTGTCGAGCTCGTGCCCGCAGCGCAGCCACAGCGGCGCCGAGCCGACCACGCCCGGCAGGTACATCGGCAGCATCGGCGTCGACGGCACCGCGAGGGCCTCTTCGGCTTCGATCAGCTTCACCGACAGCACGCCGCCCGCGGTGTCGGTCTCCCGCTGGCCCGGGACGCGGCGGCAGAACACGCGCACGCGCAGGCCGCTGGACAGCGCGAGCGTCGCCGACGTCCGGCGCCCGTCGGTGAGGGCCGCGGTGCCGTGGCTCAGCAGCACCGACTGGTCGGCCGGGTCGAGCAGCTGCCGGGCCCGGTCGTTCATCATCACGATGTCCTCGTTGAACGCCAGCACGATGCCCGTCCACCGGCGGCAGGTCTGCAGGTAGGCCTGGAAGAGGATCATCTCCCGCAGGTCGCTGTGGCGCAGCAGCGCCTGCCGGATCTGCTCGGCCGTCGAGCGCGCCAGCGCGATCAGCAGGCCGCCGGCGTCCTTGTACCAGCAGGTGAGGTCGACGGCGCCGATCTTCTTGCCGGAGATCGGGTGGTGGATCGGCACGCCCGCGCAGGCCAGGTTCTCCAGGTGCTCGGCGTAGTGCTCGTGCCCGAACACCGTGGTCGCGCGGCCGTCCTCGAGCGCGGTGCCGATGCCGTTGGTCCCGACGGACTGCTCGCCGTAGCTGAACCCGGGCACCAGCTCGACGCGTTCGAGGTGCCGTTTCAGGTCGGCGTCGCCGGTCCGCTGGGTGAGCACGACGCCGCTGGCGTCGGTGAGGATCAGGCTGATCGGCTGGCCGTCGAACTGCTCGCCCAGCTTGTCCAGCACCGGTTCGGCGCCGCGCATGAGCGGGATGTCGAGGTTCTGGTCGCCGAAGTAGCGGGGATCGATCCGGTCGGCCTCCACCCGGAACTGCTGCGAGCGCCGCCAGGAGGCCAGGATCGTCTGCCGGACCGTGCCCGGCGGCACCGGTTCGGCCGTCAGGAAACGCACCCGGGTGCGGGCGAGCTCGTCGTCGGCGAGCAGAGTTCCGGGCGCCATCTCGTCCACGTGACCTCCAGCTTCCCGCGGCCCACGTGGGTGCGGGCACACCCGTTGTGCCGCCCGTTCAGCCTAGATGCGGCGCGCGACGAGCGGTGTCTCAAATTGAGACGCCCGGGCCGCGCCCCCGGCGGTCCGATGGAGGTCCGACCCACCGCTGACCAGGAGGAGTGCCCATGGCCGCCGATGCCGCGGAGACGTACAACCCGTGGACGATCGTCAACCTGGTTTTCACGCATCTGGCCGAACAGGGGCTGCACCCGACGTTCGGCGAGGAAGGCCACCCGGGCGAGCCGGCCGCGGCGCTGCTGCGCGCGCTCGGGATCACCCCGACCGTCGAGGGGGACGCGCGCGTGCGCACGAGCGTCCACAGCGAGCTCGCCGAGCTGCGCGCCCGGATGCTCGGCCCGGACGAAACGCCCTGAGCAGCGGTTCTGTCTCAGATTGAGACCCGCGTCACGCGAGCGCACCCCTTCAATGGTCAACGCAGGACGTCCGCCCCGACGGCGAGCGACCGACAAGGAGTTGATCCATGAGTCGCCAGAGTGTGGCGAAAGCCCACCAGAAGATCCAGGAACTGTCGTGGGAGCCGGCGTACCACACCCCGGTTTCGCACTACGGGACCGACTACACGTTCCAGAAGGCCAAGAAGAAGGACCCGTTGAAGCAGGTCCTCCGCTCGTACTTCCCGATGCAGGAGGAGAAGGACCACCGGGTCTACGGCGCCGAGGACGGCGCGATCCGCGGCAACATGTTCCGCCAGGTGCAGGAGCGCTGGCTGGAGTGGCAGAAGCTGTTCCTGTCGATCATCCCGCTGCCCGAGATCTCCGCGGCGCGGGCGATGCCGCTGCTGTTCCGCACGGTCCCGAACCCGGAGCTGCACAACGGCCAGGCGATCCAGATGATCGACGAGGTCCGGCACTCGACGATCCAGCAGAACCTCAAGCGCCTGTACATGCAGAACTACATCGACCCGGCGGGCTTCAACTCGAGCCTGCGCAACTTCCAGAACGACTACTGCGGCACCATCGGCCGCCAGTTCGCCGAAGGCTTCATCACCGGTGACGCCATCACCGCGGCGAGCATCTACCTCACCATCGTCGCCGAAACGGCGTTCACGAACACGCTGTTCGTCGCCATGCCGGCCGAGGCCGCCGCGAACGGCGACTACCTGCTGCCCACGGTGTTCCACTCGGTGCAGTCCGACGAGTCCCGCCACATCAGCAACGGCTACGCCACCCTGCTGATGGCGTTGTCGGACGAGAGCAACCACCAGCTGCTCGAACGCGACCTGCGGTACGCGTGGTGGAACAACCACGCCGTCGTCGACGCCGCGATCGGCACGTTCATCGAGTACGGCACCAAGGACCGCCGCAAGGACCGCGAAAGCTACGCGGAGATGTGGCGCCGCTGGATCTACGACGACTACTACCGCTCGTACCTGGTCCCGCTGGAGAAGTACGGGCTCGTCATCCCGCACGACCTCATCGAAGAAGCCTGGAACCGGATCTGGAACAAGGGCTACGTCCACGAGGTCGCGCAGTTCTTCGCCACCGGGTGGCTCGCCAACTACTGGCGCATCGACCCGATGACCGACGAAGACTTCGAGTGGTTCGAGTACAAGTACCCGGGCTGGTACGACAAGTACGGCAAGTGGTGGGAGAACTACGCCCGCCTCGCGACGCCGAACGGGCACCACCCGATCGTCGCCGAGGACGTCGACTACGTGTACCCGCACCGCTGCTGGACGTGCATGGTGCCGTGCCTCATCCGCGAGGACATGGTGGTCGACCAGGTCGACGGCCAGCACCGCACGTACTGCTCGGAGACGTGCCGCTGGACCGACGCCGAGGCGTTCCGGCCCACCTACCAGGGCCGCAACACCCCGAACATGGGCCAGCTGGTCGGCGCCCGCGAGTGGGAGACGCTCTACCACGGCTGGAACTGGGCCGACGTCGTCTCCGACATGGGCTTCGTCCGCGACGACGGCAAGACCATGGTCGCGCAGCCGCACCTGGACCTCGACCCGAAGAAGATGTGGACGCTCGACCACCTGCGCCGGATGCCGGAGGTGCAGTCGCCGAACGTGCTGCTGAACCAGATGACCGACGAGCAGCGCGCCGCCTTCGTGGCCGACTACAACCGCCAGGGCCCGGCCGGTCGCCCGGCGCCGCAGACGGCCTGACGAGACGGGAAGGGCCTGGCATGGCGGAAAAGCACCGCGTCCGGTTCGAGCCGGTCGGGATCGAAATCGACGTCGACGAGGACACCACGATCCTGCGCGCCGCCGCCGAGCAGGGCGTCATGCTCATGCACGGCTGCAAGGAAGGGCAGTGCGCGGCGTGCAAGTCGTTCATCCTCGACGGCGACGACGTCGAACACGACCGGTACTCGACCTTCGCGCTCCCCGACTACGAAAAGGAGGAAGGCTTCACGCTGCTGTGCCGGGCCCACGCCTACGAGGACCTCACGATCGAGCTGCTCAACTACGACGAGGAGATGATCCAGTCCGGGCTGCCGATCCAGGAGGCGACCGTCGAGGTCGTCTCGAACGAGAACGTCACCCACGACCTCCGGCACCTGGTGGTGCGGCTCGACGAAGAGCTGAAGTTCTTCCCCGGGCAGTACCTGGACTTCGCGATCCCGGGCACCGAGGAGACGCGGTCGTTCTCGATGGCCAACACCTCGGCGCGCGACGGGCTGCTGGAGTTCGTCATCAAGGTCTACCCCGACGGGCTGTTCTCCCGGTTCCTCGACGCCGAAGTCGCGGTCGGCGACCGGCTCCGGGTGACCGGTCCGTTCGGGGTGTTCACCCTCCGGGACAACCCGGGCGCGGACCTGGTCTTCGTCGGCGGCGGTGCCGGGATGGCGCCCATCCTGGCGCTGCTGCGGTCCATGGCCGAGCGCGGCCTCGACCGGAAGGCGGTCTTCTACTACGGCGCCCGCCGCCGGCACGACCTCTGCTTCGAGGCGGAGCTGCGGGAGCTCGAGGAGCGGTTGCCGAACTTCCGTTACGTACCAGCGCTTTCCGAACCGGGTGACGACGCCTGGGACGGCGAGACCGGCCTGATCACCGACGTCCTGCGCCGGGCCGGCCTCGACCTGACCGGAGCCGACGCCTACGTCTGCGGACCGCCGCCGATGGTGGAAGCCGCGCTGGAACTGCTGCCCGCGCTCGGCGTCGCCGACAAGCGCGTCTTCTACGACAAGTTCACCACCACGGGCGAAGGGTAAGGAAACCCATGACAGCCACCTCCGAACGCAGCGTGCCGAAGCCGGCGTTCACCGACGCCGAAGCGGGCGCGAAGGTCTTCCCGGACTCCACTGCCCGCCAGTACAACTACTTCACCCCGGCCAAGCGCAAGCAGAGCCACTACGAAGACGTGACCGTCGAGGTCCAGCCCGACCCGCGGCACTACCTGTCCCAGGGCTGGCTCTACGCCTTCGCCGACGGCAAGGCCGGGTACCCGCTGGAGTGGACCGCGCTGAAGGCGTGGGGCTCGGACCGCCCGGTACCCGAACGCGGCCCCGGCTCCGGCGGCAAGGGCTACGACTGGCCGGCCCACGGCTGGCACGAGTTCCGCGACCCCAACGAGGAGTGGGAGCTCACCCTCTACCGGTACAACGCGAACGTCGTGCGCCAGCTCAACCAGAACATCGACGCCGCGCGCCAGGCCAAGGCGTTCGAGCAGTGGAACCGCAACTGGGTCGAGTTCGTCGCCAAGCACGTCGGCGCGTGGATGCACGTCGACCACGGCCTCGGCCTGTACCTGTTCGCCAACGCCAACCGCCGCGCCCCGACGAACATGCACAACAACGCGATCTCGGTGAACAGCATGCACCGGATCCGCGCGGCCCAGGACCTGGCGCTGTACAACCTGACGCTGACCGAGGAGATCGAGGGCTTCGACGGCACGGCCCACCTCTCGACCTGGAACGAGGACCCGGCCTGGCAGGGCGTGCGGGAGACCGCCGAGCAGCTGACCGGGATCTGGGACTGGGGCGAGGCGATCTTCGCCGCCAACATCGTCTTCGAACCCCTCGTCGGCGAGTTGTTCCGCAGCAACCTCGTGCAGCAGGCCGCGCCGGCCAACGGCGACTTCGTCACCCCGACGCTGATCGGCGCCGAGGAGTTCGACTTCTCCGAACGCGACCTCCGCTACACCAAGCCGATGTTCGACCTGCTGGTCAACGACAAGGAGTTCGCCGACCACAACCGCGGGCTGCTGCAGAAGTGGCTCCAGGAGTGGGTGCCGAAGAGCATCGCCGCCGCCCGGGCGCTGCAGCCGCTGTGGTCGCAGCCCGACGCCAAGCCGATCCGGTTCGAGGACGGTCTCGACCGCGTGAAGAGCCGGTTCGCCGGAATCCTGTCCGAATTGGGCCTCAAGGCACCCGAGGAGCTGGGCCAGTGACTGTCTTCAAAACCGCGGAAAGCCCGTTCAAGGCGGACAACACCGCGTCCAACATGTGCGGGTTCACCCTGATGAACAACCAGGTCGGCGCGATCATCGCGGAGGTCATGGGGACGAAGGACAACGTCACCATCACGCCGCTGCCGTCGATGATCCGGGTCGACGCGGTCGGCCGCATGGACGTCGTCTACGCCGAGGTCGACGAGGCCGCCGGCGAGGAGGAGGGCTGGTTCAACGCGGCGGAGTTCGAGGAGAGCATGTCCACCCACTACGGGCGGATGATCCACGAAGACGACCGCACGATCATGTTCGCCAACCCCGAGGACGCGGCCGAATACCTCGACTTCGACCTCAAGCCCCTCAAGTAATCCCGTAGGAAGCACTCGATCCCGCTCAGGAGGATCAACCATGTACGAAAAAGACGGCGAAAAGTATTTCGTGGTGGACGCCCACACCCACTTCTGGGACGCGAGCCCGGACAACTGGGTAAAGGGCCAGGAGGAATACGCCAAGGGCTGGATCGAGTGCTTCCACGCCTACCAGGGGCTCGGCCCGCAGGAGACGCACTGGCCGATCGACCGGTTCCAGAAGTACTCCGAGGAACTGATGATGCACGACCTGTTCGAGGTCGGGCACGTCGACACGGCCATCTTCCAGCCGACCAACCTGCGGCAGTGGTACAAGAACGGGTTCAACACGACCGAGGCCGACGCGGCGCTCGCCGAGAAGCACCCCGGCAAGTTCCTCGTCAACACCACCTTCGACCCGCGTGAAGGCGACGAAGGCCTGAAGGCGCTGGAAGAGCGCGTCAAGCGGTACGGCTGCAAGGGCGTCAAGCTGTACACGGCCGAGTGGCGCGGGGACTCCCGCGGCTGGAGCCTGAAGGACCCGGAAGCCGCGCGGTACCTGGAGAAGTGCGAAGAGCTCGGCGTCAAGAACATCCACATCCACAAGGGACCGACGATCTGGCCCCTCGACAAGGACGCCTTCGACGTGTCCGATGTGGACCACGTGGCGACGAACTTCCAGGGCCTCAACTTCATCGTCGAGCACGTCGGCCTGCCGCGCATCGAGGACTTCTGCTTCATGGCCACCCAGGAGCGGAACGTCTACGCGGGGCTGGCCGTCGTGGTCGGCGGCCTGATGCACGCCCGGCCGAAGTTCTTCGCGAAGGTCATGGGCGAGCTGATGTTCTGGCTCGGCGAGGACAAGCTGATCTTCGGCGCAGACTACGCCATCTGGGAACCCAAGTGGCAGGTCGAAGGGTTCGTGGACTGGAACATGCCGGGTGACGAGGAGCTGTCGGACTTCGCGCCGCTCACCGTCGACCAGAAGAAGAAGATCCTCGGGCTGAACGCCGCCCGCCTGTACGACATCGACGTCCCCGAGGAGCTGAAGCTCGCGAACCCGGAGAACGTCGAGCCGGTCGGCGTGCCGAACTCATGACCACCCTGGTGCTCGGTGCCCGCGCCGCCGTGTGGGCGGCGCTGGGCACCGTCCGCGATCCCGAGCTGGACGAACCCCTCACCGACCTCGGGTTCGTCGCCCGCTGCGAAGTGGACGACGAAGGCCGCGCCGTCGTCCGGCTGCGGCTGCCGACGTACTTCTGCGCGCCCAACTTCGCGTTCCTGATGGTGGCCGACGCCTACGACGCCGTGGCCGGCGTGCCGGGCCTGACCGCGCTCGACATCCGGCTCGACGACCACTTCGCGTCGGACGTCATCAATCGCGGGGTCGCCGCGCGGCAGGGGTTCGTCGCGTCGTTCGAAGGCGAGGCCGCCGACGAGCTGGACACGTTGCGGTACGACTTCGTCCGCAAGGCCGTGCTGGCCGGCACCGACCGCGTCTGCCGGTCGCTGGCCGGGCGTGATCCGGCGTCGCTGACCCTCGGCGAGGTCCCGCCGAGCCCGGACCTCGACCGGCTGCGGGCCCGGCGCCGCGAGCTGGGCCTGCCCGCCGAGGACGGCGACCCGCTGCTGCTCGACCCGGCCACCGGGCAGGCGGTGGCTCCCGCCGACGCGAAGCGCCACCTGGCGTTCGCGCGGCTGACCCGCACGAGCATGGAGGCCAACTCCGGCGTGTGCCGCGGCATGCTGCGCGCGCGGTACGCGCTGACCGAAGACGAGGAGGGCACGGGATGAAGGCCGTGCGGCTGCAGAAGTACCACCAGCACCCGGTGATCGAAGAAGTGCCGGAGCCGCGCGCGACCGGGCCCTTCGACGTCGTGGTCAAGATCGGCGGCGCCGGCGTGTGCCGCACCGACCTGCACATCATCGAGGAGCAGTGGGCCGAGAAGTCCGGCGTCGAGCTGCCTTACACGATCGGGCACGAGAACGCGGGCTGGGTGCACGAGGTCGGCCCGGCGGTGACGAACGTCGAGGTCGGCGACACGGTCATCCTGCACCCGACGCCGACGTGCGGCTTGTGCCACGCCTGCCGCGCGGGCGACGACATGCACTGTCCCAACGGGAGCTTCCCGGGCATCGACAGCGACGGCGGGATGGCGGAGTACCTGCTGACGTCGGCGCGGGCGTGCATCAAGCTCGACCCGTCGACCCAGCCGGAGGACGTGGCGGCGCTGGCCGACGCGGGCATCACCGCCTACCACGCGGTGCGCAAGGCCGTGCCGCTGCTGTACCCGGGCACGACCTGCGTCGTCAACGGCGCCGGCGGCCTCGGGCACATCGGCATCCAGTCGCTCAAGGCGCTCACCGCGACCCGCGTGATCGTGGTCGACCGCAACGCCGACGCGCTGAAGCTGGCGGCCGAACTGGGCGCCGACGAGACGGTGCTCGGCGACGGCAAGCAGGTCGACGCCGTGCTCGACCTGACCGGCGGCAACGGCGCGGAGGTCGTGCTCGACTTCGTCGCCGAGCAGGGCGCCCAGCAGGACGCGTTCGCGATGACCCGGCGGGCCGGATCGCACTTCGTGATCGGCTACGGCAGCAACATCGACATCCCGACCATCGACATCATCTCCACCGAGCGCAACGTCATCGGCAACCTGGTCGGCACCTACAACGACCTGGTGGAGCTGATGGTGCTCGCCCAGGCCGGGAAGGTCACGCTCCACACGAAGAAGTACCCGCTGGACGCGGCTCTCGACGCACTGGCCGACCTCGACGCCGGTCGCGTGCGCGGTCGGGCCATCCTCACCCCCTAGGAGCAGGAAACATGGCGAAGGAACTGCGGTTCGGCTCGGACGCCCGCGACCTGCTGCTGGCGGGCGTGGACAAGCTGGCCGAAGCGGTCAAGTCCACGCTGGGGCCCAAGGGCCGCAACGTGATCATCGAAAAGATCACCGGTTCGCCGGTGGTCACCAACGACGGCGTCACCATCGCGCGCGAGATCCACCTGAAGAACCAGTTCGAGAACATGGGCGCGCAGCTGGTCAAGGAAGCGGCGATCAAGACCAACGACGTCGTCGGCGACGGCACCACCACGGCCACCGTGCTGGCCCAGGCGATCGTCCACGAAGGCATGCGGGCGATCGCGGGCGGCGGCAACCCGGTGCTCGTCAAGCGCGGCATCGACCACGCGGTCGGGTTGCTGGTGGCGCACCTGGAGAAGCAGGCGCACCCGGTGGTGTCCGAACAGGACTACGCCCGGGTGGCGGCGATCTCCGCGAACGACGACGACACAGTCGGCGCGGTCATCGCGAAGGCGCTGCACACCGTCGGCGACGGCGGCGTGGTGACGGTCGAGGAGTCGCCGTCGATCGGGATGAGTGTCGACTTCGTCGAAGGTTTCGAGTTCGACAACGGCTACCTCTCGCCGTACCTGGTCACCGACCCGGGCCGGCTGGAGGCGGTGCTCGACGACCCGTACATCCTGATGTGCGCGGAGAAGATCACCAAGGTGCAGCAGCTGATGCCGTTGCTGGACAAGGTGATGCGCGCGCCGCGGCCCTTGGTCGTCATCGGCGAGACGGTCGAAGGCACGGCGCTGTCCATGCTGGTGCACAACCACATGAACGGCACGTTCCAGTCGGTCGCGATCCGCGCGCCCGGCTTCGGCGACCGGCGGCTGCACAAGCTGGAGGACCTCGCCGCGATCGTCGGCGGCGCGGTGCTCTCGCGGCAGTCCGGGTTCACGATGGAGACGATGACGCTGGAGCACCTCGGCCGGGCCAAGCAGGTCCGGGTCACCGAGAACCGCACGACGATCGTCGGCGGCGCGGGGTCGTCCTCCGCCGTGGACTTCCGCGTCGGCCAGCTGCGGGCGGAGCTGGAACGCGCCCAGTTCGGCGTCGACGAAGACGTCCTGACCGAGCGGATCGGCGCGTTGACCGGCAAGGTCGCGGTGGTCCGGGTCGGCGCGGCCACACCGGCCGAGCTGAAGGAACTGCAGCACCGGGTCGAGGACGCGTTGTCGGCGACCCGGGCGGCGATGGCCGAAGGCATCGTGGCCGGCGGGGGAGCGGCGCTCCTGCACGCGGAGAAAGCGCTGGAAGGCCTCGGCTTGGAAGGCGACCAGGCGATCGGTGTCGAGATCGTGCGGCGCGCGTTGGCCGAACCGGCGTTCCTCATCGCGCACAACGCGGGCCACCCGGCGCACGAGATCGTCGCGCGGACCAGGGAGCTGGGCGCCGACGAGGGCTTCGACGCCCTGCACGACCGCTACGGCGACATGATCGCGCTCGGCGTGGTCGACCCGCTGCGGGTGTGCCGGTCGGCGGTGCAGAACGGGGCGTCGGTGGCGGGCCTGCTGCTGACGACCAATTCGCTGATCGCCGAGGAACAGACCCCGTGGGGCGGCAGCGCGGCCCTGATGACGGAGTTCGGGCCGCTGGACGAAGGGCTGCACCAGCCTTCGCCCGACGCGAGCACGCCGCAGTCCCTCGGGATGGGCCCCTCCGTGGGCTGAGCTTTTCGTCCGCGGCCCACGGGGAACGGAGGTCCCCTCACCGGTGTCCTGAGCTCCGGTGAGGGGACCTTCGCCGTCGCGCGGCGCGGCCCATGACGTGAATGACTCATTCATGTCGCCTGACGACAGGGTCCCGGCAAAGTCGGATCGGTGCGGCCGGTCCGGGGGCCGGTGACGTCATGAACGAGTCGTTCGTCTCGCCGGATGCGATGAACGAGTCGTTGATGACCGTCGAAGCTCGGCATTCTGCCGAAGCGCCTCTTCGGTCCGGCGCTCCGCGGGCGGGGCGGGAGCAGCTGTCCTGTCAAAAGCCCTTCCGGCACCCCGAAGCTGTCATGGTGACTACGGCCGGCAACACCGCGTCAAGGCGGGAAAGATGCCTTGACCCGGCGCTGCCGGCCGTGTTCTGGCTTCGGATCGGGGTGCGGGGGAGTCTGGGTTCTCGTCGGTGCCTGTTCTCGAGGGCCTCTCGCCTTTGGTGTCGGCTTTGTGGCGAGGCGGTGGGCAGTCGTTCAGGCGGCGGTTGGCGGTTGGCATGAACGAGTCGTTCACCTCGCCGGATGCGATGAACGAGTCGTTGATGACCGCCGAAGCTCGGCATCCTGCCGAAGCGCCTCTTCGGCCCGGCGTTCCGCGGGCGGTGGTGCCCGGCGGAGCATCACCCACCCGACTTTGCCGGAGCCCTGTCGCCTGACGACATGAATGAGTCATTCACGTCGTTTCGGCGGTCAAGTCACCAGGCCGTGGCGCGCCAGTTCGCGCCCCGCCAGCTCTTGGATGACGTCCCGATCCCGCTCCCGCCAGCCCGTCGCGACCTCACCGATCGACGCCAGCCGCCGCGGCGGCTGGGTCGTCAACGCCCGCAACGCCAGCACGTCCAGCCCCTCGTCCCCGAGCGCGCGCAACCGCGCCGCCGCCGTGGCCCGGCGCGTGAACCGCCAGCGCAGCGGCACCCACGTCGCCACCAGCGTCACCACCGGCAGCGCGATGATGATCGCCGCCATCCACCACGCGAGGCTCTCCACCGCCTCGATCTGCCAGTGGCCCGCGTTCACCAGCTTGGTGCCGGCGTCCGAACCGCCGTGCAGCGCCTTCGCCAGCGCGTCGCCGACGAGCGGGAGCCCGCCCGCCGAGTTCGCCGCCGAATCGAACGTCCCCCGCAGCCCCGTGCCGGCGTCGACGAGCCCGTCCCCGGGGGCGCGCAGCTTCAGCACCTCGTCGTACACCGACGTCCCCAGCCAGACCGCGAAGATCACGAGCAGCAGGGCGAGGAAGTCGCTGACGAGCTGGGCGGTGCGGCGGATCGGCCGTTCGGCGTAGAACTGCATCGCAAACGCCTTTCGCGGTGGGGGAGCGCGGGCGCCCGTGACGTACCCGCGCTCCCTCCCGCCGAACCGCGGTCAGCTCCGCACGACCTCCGCGAGCCCGCTCAGCGCCGGCGGCAACGCCCCTTCGTGCAGCACGCCCAGCCGCTGCGTCGCCCGCGTCAACGCCACGTACAGGTCCGCCGCGCTGTCGGCGAGGATCGCCGCCGGATCCACCACCAGGACCGCGTCGAACTCCAGTCCCTTCGTCTCCGACGCGAGCACCGCCCCCGGCACCCCCGGCGGGCCGATCACCACACTCGTCCCGGGCCGCCCGGCCTCCTCGCGGACGAACTCCTCGATCGCCGCGGGCAGCTCGTCCCCGGTGACGCGCCGGGACCACGGCGGGACCCCGCACGCCCGCACCGACTCCGGCGGCCGGACGTCCGGCGCGAAGTCCGCCAGCACCGCCGCCGCGATCGCCATGATCTCCGCCGGCGTGCGGTAGTTGACCGTCAGCGACCGGTAGACCCAGCGGTCGGCCACGTACGGCGCCAGCATCGGGCCCCACGCCCGCGCGCCGGCCGCCGAGCGGCGCTGGGCCAGGTCGCCCACCACCGTGAACGACCGGCCCGGGCAGCGCCGCATCAGCACCCGCCAGTCCATTTCGGACAGTTCCTGCGCCTCGTCGACGACGACGTGCCGGTAGGTCCAGTCCCGGTCCGCCGACGCCCGCTCGACCAGCGTGCGCGTGTCGGCCTCGACGAACCGCTCGGCCAGGTCCTCGGCGTAGAGCAGGTTCTCCGCCGACAGCAGGACGTCTTCGTCCATCTCCTCCCGGTCCAGCTTCATCGTCTGGAAGACGCCTTCGGCGTACTCGGCCTCGGCCTGCCGCCGTCGCGCTTCCGCCGCGGCGGCCGTCTTCTCCGCCGTCTTGTCGTGGCCCAGCAGGTCGACCAGCTCGTCGAGCAGCGGCACGTCCGACACCGTCCACGATGAACCCTCGGCCCGGAACAGCGGCGAATCCGCAGGAAGCGAGGTGTACAAAGAGGACAGCAGCTCCCCGGGCGTCAGGATCGGCCACAGCGCGTCGATCGCCGCGGTGAACTTCGCGTCGCCGGCGAGGTCGGTCAGCAGCCCCTTCCGCATGCTCTCCCACTCGTCCTTGTCGTCGCGGCCGAGCCAGCCGCGGCCGATCCGGCCGATCGCGCGTTCGGTGAGCACGTACGTGACGATCTCGGTGAACACCGCCCGGGCCTCGTTGTGCGGCAACCCGCTGTCGCGCGCCTCCTGCCGGGCCCACTCGGCGGTCTCCGCGTCGATCCGCACGGTGACGTCCTTGAGCACGATCGGCAGCGGTTCCGCGGGCAGCCGCTGGCGATCGGCGACCGCCGCCTTCAGCACGTCGAGGATCGCCAGGGATCCCTTCAGCCGCGCGGCTTCCGGCGTGTCCTCGGCCGTGACGTGCAGGCCCGGGACGAGGTCGCCGGTGGTCGTGAACACGACGTCGGTCTCGCCCAGCGACGGCAGGACGCGGCCGATGTGGTCCAGGAACGCGGGGTTCGGCCCGACGACCAGCGCGCCGTGGCGTTCCATCCGCTCCCGCTGCGTGTACAGCAGGTAGGCGACGCGGTGCAGCGCCACGACCGTCTTCCCGGTGCCCGGGCCGCCCTCGATCACCAGCACGCCGGGGTGGTCGAGCCGGATGATCTCGTCCTGCTCGGCCTGGATCGTCGCGACGATGTCGCGCATGCCCTCGCCGCGCGGCGCGTTGACCGCCGCGAGCAGGGCCGCGTCCCCCTGCGCGTCCCCGCCCGGGCGCCCGAGGTCCTCGTCGGTGAACCCGAGGACGCGCCGCCCGCGCGTGTGGAACTGGCGCCGCCGCCGCATGTCCTCCGGGTTCGCGCCGGTGGCCGTGTAGAACGGGCGCGCCGCGGGCGCCCGCCAGTCGAGCAGCACCGGCCGGTATTCGTCCTCCTCGTCGAACAGGCCGACGCGCCCGATGTAGGTCCGCTCGCCCGAGACGGCGTCCAGCCGCCCGAAGCAGAGCCCGTTGTCGACGACGTCCAGCCGCTTCACCTGCCGCCCGAGCGCGCGCACGCTGACGTCCCGTTCCATGGCGCCGACGCCGTTGCCGCCCAGCGCGGCCTCGTACTCGGCCTTGACCCGCGCGCGCTCGGCGTCGAGCCGCGCGTACAGCCCGGCGACGTGGTCGCGTTCGGACCGCAGTTCTTCTTCGTACCCCTGTGTCACATTCCCTCTTCGTTGTCCCGCGACGGCTTTCAGGCGGTGGGCGTGCCGAACCACTTCCGCAGCACGCCGGGCAGCCCGTCCTCGTCTGCACCGGCCCAGACGACGTGGCCGTCGGGCCGCAGCAGCACCGCCGGCACGTCCAGTTCCTCGCTGACGTCGACGACGTGGTCGACGCGGTCCTCCCAGCCGGCCGCCGAAAGCCGGCCGGTCTGGTCGAGCAGCAGCCCGCGCCCGGCGTGCATCAGCCCGTAGAGCCGGCCCTGCTTCAGCTCGACGTCCCGCAGCCGCCGGCCCAGCAGGGCGGGCCCGGCACCGAAGTCGTAGCGGATGCCGATCGCGATGATCTTCTCGGTGAGGTACCGGTTGACCTCGTCGAAGTCCATCAGCTCGGCCAGCAGCCGCCGCGCCGCCTGCGGCCCGGGTTCCAGCAGCATCAGCTCCATCTGCGCCCGGGTGTTGTTCAGCACCTCCTCGGCCACCGGGTGCCGCTCGGCTTCGTAGCTGTCCAGCAGCCCGTCCGGTGCCCACCCGGTCACCTCGGCCGCCAGCTTCCAGCCCAGGTTGAACGCGTCCTGGACGCCGAGGTTGAGCCCCTGCCCGCCGACCGGCGGGTGGACGTGCGCCGCGTCGCCCGCCAGCAGTACCCGGCCCACCCGGTAGCGCTCCGCCTGCCGGGTCGCGTCGCCGAAGCGCGAAAGCCAGCGCGGCGAGTGGATCCCGAAGTCGGTCCCGGCGGTCTCGCGCAGCTGCTCCTTCAGCTCGTCCAGCGTCGGCGGGGTCCGGCGGTCCTCGGCGACATCCGCGGCCGGGACCCCGACCCGGTACGTGCCGCCTTCCACCGGCATGAAGCCGAACCGCTTCTGCGTCTTGCGGACCTCGACGTTCGCGGTGTCGATCTCCTCCCGCGAGACGCCGGCTTCCACCTCGCCGAGCAGCATGTCGTTCCGGCTGGGCTCGCCGGGGAAGCCGACGCCGAGCAGCTTGCGGATGGTGCTGCGCCCGCCGTCGCAGCCGACGAGGAACCGGGCGCGTTCCCGGGTTCCGCCGGCCAGCTCGACCGTCACGCCCTCGTCGTCCTGGCCGAGCCCGGTCACCTCGGCGCCCCGCCGGATTTCCGCGCCCAGCTCGAGCGCGTGCTCGGTCAGCAGGCGGTCGATGACCGGCTGGTGGAGGCCCAGCGTGTAGGCGTGCGCGGTGTCCAGCTTCTCCGGCGACGGCTTCGGGATGCCGGCGAAGAAACCCCCGACCGGGTACTTCGTGCCGAGTTCCAGGAACCGCTCCAGCAGCCCCCGCTGGTCCATCACCTCGATGCTGCGCGCGTGCAGGCCGAGCGAGCGGACGACCTTCGTCGGCTCGGCGTCCCGCTCCAGCACCAGCACGCCGACGTCGTGCAGCCGCAGCTCCGCCGCCAGCATCACGCCGGTCGGACCGCCGCCGGCGATGATCACGTCGAACAAGAAGACCCCCTTGGATCACCCGCGTTTCCGCAGGTTGTGGCAACGGCTGAGAATTGTGCGGCACAACGGGGGTCTTGCCGCAAGCCCGGGGGTGCGCTATACGTTAGATATGGAGGGGAGTGGTTTTCCTCCCTCCGCTCTCCGGGACGTCTTCCCAGATCCAGCCCTTGATACCAGGTTCCGAGCTTTCGCATGCGGCTGTTGTATGACGGCTGTCATAGTGTGCTTCCGGTCGCACTGTGCTCTCATGGAGTCATGACAGCTGTCATAGAAGTCCGGGAGCTGGGTGACCACCCGGCGGACCGGGACCGCGTCGCCGCGCTCGTCGCGGCCTGCTCACCGGAAAGCCTCCGGCTGCGGTTCCTGATGGGCGGCCCGGCGCGACCGGCCGAGGTCTTCCGGCGCTACCAGCGCTTCCTGCTCGCCGGAACACCCGCGCTGCTGGCCCTGCGCGACGGCGTGCCCGTGGGGCTGCTCAACTTCGCCGCGGAGACCCCGGGCGAAGCCGAGATCGGGATCCTCGTCGCCGATCCCTGGCAGCGGCAGGGGATCGGCAGCGCGCTCACCCGGTGGCTGTGGGCGTCCGGGCGGTGGCCGGGCTGGACCGTGCGGGCCACCGTGCGCGCGGGCAACACCGGCGCCGAGGCTTTGCTGCTGCGCCAGGGGTTCCGGCCGGTGCCGTCCTACGAACGCGGCGAACGGGACTTCGCCCTCGTCGTCCCGGACTGGGCTACCATGACGAACGTCATGAAGGAGGCGGCGGATGACGCGGACACCCCGCGAGCGGATGGTGCTGAGCGCCGCTCAGCTGGTGCGGATCCAGGGCGTCGGGGCGACCGGCATGCGGGACGTGGTCGCGCACGCCGAGGCGCCGCGGGGGTCCCTGCAGCACTACTTCCCGGGCGGTAAGGACCAGCTGATCGCCGAAGCCGTCGCGTGGGCGGGGGACTACGCGGCCCGCCGCGTCGCGCGCGTCGCCGCGAAGATCGAGGAGCCGACGCCGGGCAAGCTCTTCGAGGCGATGGCCGCGCAGTGGCGCGACGAGTTCACGGCGCAGGGGTTCGACGGCGGCTGCCCGCTGGTCGCGACGGTCGCCGACACCGCGGCGACCAGCGACAGCCTGCGCGAGGCGGTCGGCAAGGCGTTCGAAGGCTGGCAGCGCCCGGTCGCTTCGACGCTTTCCGAGCTGGGCGTGCCGGCGGCGCGCAGCACGTCGCTGGCGGTGCTGATGCTCAGCGCGCTGGAGGGCGCGATCGTCCTGGCGCGGGCGCACCAGGACGTCGCACCGCTCGACACGGTGGTCGAGGAGCTGCGGCCGCTCCTCGACGGCGCCGCGTCCTAGAGGTCGCGGAAGAACTCCCGGATGTCCTCGACGAGGACTTCGGGCGCCTGCAGCGACGCGAAGTGCCCGCCGGTGTCGTACTCGGTCCAGCGCGTGATGGTGTTCGACAGCGCGGCGAGCCCGCGGATCGCGTGGTCGCCGCGGAAGTTCGCCACCGCCGTCGGCACGCCCGACGGCGCCGGCCGCTCGCCCCAGCCGTCCTGGCCCGCCTCCAGGTAGAGGCGCGCCGCCGAGCCCGCGGTGCCGGTGAGCCAGAAGATCGTCACGTCGGTCAGGATGGCGTCCCGGTCCACCGGCGTCTGGGTCGTCGTCCTGGGGTCCCAGTCGACGAACCACTCGAGGTTCCAGGCCAGCTGGCCGGCGGGGGAGTCGTTGAGGGCGTAGGCGAGCGTCTGTGGCCGGGTGGCCATCTGGGTGGCGTAGCCGGAATGGCCGTACCACCAGGCCTGGTTCTCCCCGGCCCGCTTCCGGTCCTCTTCGGACAGCCGGTCGAGGTCGCCGGGGGCGGTCGGGACACCGGCGTTGGCGACGGCGTTGACGTGCACGCCGAGCACCGCCTCGGGCGCGGTCCGGCCCAGCTCGGGCGAGACGATGCTGCCGAAGTCGCCGCCCTGGGCGCCGTAGCGCTCGTAGCCGAGCCGTCGCATGAGTTCGGCCCACGCCCGGGCCGTCCGCCGGGTGTTCCAGCCGCGGTCGTTCGTCGGGCCGGAGAAGGCGAACCCGGGCACCGAGGGTGCGACGACGTGGAACGCGTCGGCGGGGTCGCCGCCGTGGGCGCGCGGGTCGGTGAGCGGGCCGAGGACGTCGGCGAAGTCGGCGACCGTGCTCGGCCAGCCGTGGGTGAGGATCAGCGGGGTGGCGTCCGGTTCGGGCGAGCGGACGTGCAGGAAGTGCACGCGCTGACCGTCGATGGTGGTGGTGAACTGCGGGAACGCGTTGAGCCGGGCTTCATGGACGCGCCAGTCGTAGCTCGTCCGCCAGTACTCGACGAGTTCGGCGAGGTAGGGCTCGCTGACGCCGTAGTCCCAGCCGGCGCCGGGCAGTTCGCCCGGCCACCGCGTGCGGGCGAGCCGGTGGCGCAGCTCGTCGAGGTCGGCCTGGGGGACGTCGATGCGGAAGGGATCCATGTTTTGACGGTCTCGCGCATGTAGGACAGGATCGGTCCTGGATGTCTGCGAGGCTGTCGGCATGCGCGAAACCCCCGGCCGGCTGCTGCGGTTGCTGGCTCTGCTGCAGCTGCCCCGCGACTGGTCCGGAACGGAGCTGGCGGAGCGGCTGGGCGTGACGACGCGGACGGTCCGCCGCGACGTCGACCGCCTGCGCGAGCTGGGCTACCCGGTGCGCGCGGCGATGGGCCCGATCGGCGGCTACCGCCTCGGCGCGGGCGCGGAGCTGCCCCCGTTGCTGCTGGACGACGAGGAAGCGGTCGCGGTCACCCTCAGCTTGCGCATGGCGGGCTCGGAGGCGGCGCAGCGGGCGTTGAGCAAGCTGTCCCGAGTGCTGCCGTCCCGGCTGCGCCACCGCGTGGCGGCGCTGGAGGCGAGCACGCTGGCCCTCCCGGTGCGGGGGTCCACTGTGGACCCGGCGGTGCTGACAGCGGTGTCGGCGGCGATCCGCGACGCTTCGACGGTGCGTTTCGACTACGTGGACCATTTCGGTGGTTCGTCCCGCCGGTCGGTGGAGCCGCACCGCCTGGTGTCGTGGGGCCGGCGCTGGTACGTGATCGGCTGGGACGCAGGCCGTTCGGACTGGCGGACGTTCCGCGCGGACCGGCTGTCGCTGCGGACGCCGAACGGGCCGCGGTTCACCCACCGCCCACCCCCGGACGGCGACTTGACGGCGTACCTGACCCGCACGATGGGCCGGGAGATGTGGCCGTTGCGCGCGGTGTTGAAGGTCTTCGCGCCGGCGCCGTCGATCGAAGGGCGGGTGGAGGGCGAGGTGACTCCGATCGACGCCGGGACCTGCCGGCTGGAGCTGGCGTCGGATTCTTGGGACCTCGTGGCGTTCGTGGTGGGGATGCTGGATGTGGCGTTCGAGGTGGAGTCCCCGCCGGAGCTGGCCGAACGGCTGCGGACCCTCTCCGCGAGGTACGCCGAAGCCGTCACAGACCGCCGCTGAACACGCCTCTCAGGTCGTTGTCCACCGGCGCGTCGGTCTGCACCTCTTTGCCCATGACGCGGCTGATCAGCGACACCAGCGCTCGCTCTCGCCGGCTCATGAAGGCCTCGAAGTCGTCGTTGCGCAGATCGGCCGCGGAGACCTGGTGGGAATGCACGTTCCGATCGATGATTTCGGGCGTCGTTTCGGCGCTCTTCGCCAGCCCGCGCAGGTAAACGGACGGCGGCCGGCCACCGATGATCCGGTTGGTGCGCGCGGTCAGCGGGGTCTTGTTGATGATGGAGTTGTAGCGGTTGGCGTCGATGCCGGCTTTCTCGCACCACACCTTCGGGAAGATGTGGTGGATGTCCACGGCGTTGTCGAAGTAGTTCTCGTCGGACATGTCCGAGCCGGTGCACCAGTCACGCGGGCCTTCGCGGAGGAGCAGCGCGTAGAGACCCTTGTAGGCGGCGGATCCACGAGTTCGCAGGGACCACAGGCGGCTGGAGACGAACTGGGCTTCCTGCACGGTCCGCGGTTCGGTGTCCGCCCCGCGGACCCAGTCGACGAGATCCGGGACGTCGCGGGCGAACCGCGTTTCCGTCGTGCCGCCGTAGAGCTCGCCGAAGACTCCGCACCAGTACCAGCGGGAGATCTTCTGCCGGGCGCCGACGGTCTCGGCCTGCTGGCGCAGTAACGCGAACACAGCGGCCATCGGGATCAGCTGGCTGCCGTAGGGGAGGAACCGGGTATCGAAGATGCGCTGGGCGTGGAGGAACTGTGCCGCGGCCTTGAGGCCTTCGGTCACGTCCGGTGCCCATTTGAGGTATTCGGGCAGCGTCAGGTTGAGCATGTCCGCGCGCCGGCAGCCGATCCGGGGAGCACTGGCTTCGTCGCGCCCGGCTTCGATGGCGGCCTGCCGCCGCTCGATGGTGGCCAGCAGCGCCACGGCCTGGAGGAAGTCGGTGTTGGCGACGTTGGCCAGGATGTCGTACTTCCCGGTGTTCCACGCCGCCTTGCGGTCGTCCCAATCCTGGCGCAGGTCGAAGTCATCGGCCGCGAACGTGGCGGTGAGCAGTTCGAAGACCGTGAGCGTGACACCACCGGTGTTGACCTTCTCGAAGACCTGGCAGACGGCTTGCCGCGGTGTGCTGCGGCCCAGCTCGATGACCGGCAGCTGGTACTGGAGGAAGCGCTGGACGACCGCTACCTGGAACTTGCCCCACAGTTTGAAGTTCTCGCTCTGCAGCTCGGGGGAGTACTGGCAGAAACCCATCATCCACTGCATGGAGTCGAACAACGCGGTGCAGGGGAACATCCTCGCCGCGTATTCCTTCTCCGGCGTGGAGAGGTCGAGGACCGTGCGGCCGCGGAAGTCGAGGCGGATCTTCGTCTCCGGCACGAACACGATGGCTTCTTCGCGGTCACTGTCGTCGAGGACAGCCCGTTCCATGTCGAGGTAGAACCAGCCCTTGACGTCCTTGCCCCGGACATCCTGGGTTTCGACGGGGGCGTTGCGGAAGATCGACTGGTAGAGGGAGGTCAGCCGTTGCTGACCGTCGAGGATCAGCCGGTCGGGAGTGGTCCTCGGCGACGGCCGGGCGCCTTCGACCGCACGGGTTTTGAAGCGGGTCTCACCGCCCTGCCGCAGCATCATGACCGTGCCCGCCGGGTAGCCGAGCGAGATGGAGGCGATCAGGCTCGCGATGTTTCGGTCGGGCCAGACCCACCCGCGCTGGAACTCGGGCAGCTGCGTTTCGCCCTGATCGACCTGCGAAAGCAGGTCCTTGAGGAACTCCTTCTCGATGCCGAAGGCCTCAACACCCACATCTGCTCCTGTCCTCTGCGCCGTCCGCCCTATGTCGTTGCGGGACGGCGAAAAGTTTCAGGGTGGAGGTCAAGGAGCGATATCGATCGGCTTTCTCAGGTGTGCGTGCCGCCGTCGATGCGGATTTCCGTGCCCGTGATGAACTTTCCGTCCTCCGACGCCACCATCGCCACCACGCCCGCCACCGTCTCCGGGCCCGCCACCGCGTTGCCGACCTCCGTCGTGTGGTCCGTCGGCAGGATCGGCAGCAACCGTCCGAACAGCGAGAAGTCGACGTCCGACGGCAGCCAACTCGCCGCCGAGTCCGTGATCCCGCTCTTCACGCTCCCCGGCGCGATGCTCACCGCCCGCAACCCCCGCTTGCCGTACTCCAGCGCCAGCGAGTGCGTGAACGCCTGGATCCCGCCCTTGCTCGCGCAGTACGCCGCCATGTACGGGTGCGCGAACGTCGCCGACGTCGAACTGAAGTTCACCACCACGCCGTGCTCGGACGACAGCAGCGCGGGCAACGCCGCCCGCGTCACCAGGAACGTGCCCGTCAGGTTCACCGCCAGCACCCGGTTCCACAGCTCCAGGGACGTCTCGTGCGTGTGCGACGCCAGCAGGATCCCCGCCGCGTTGACCACGACGTCGAGACCGCCCAGGACCTCGGTCGCCGACGTCACCCCGGACGCCACCGACGCCTCGTCGGCCACGTCCATGACGTACGTGGTCAGGCCGCCGAGAGGAGCGGCTTTCTGGGTCTCGATCAGGCCCTCTTCGGAGACGTCGGTGCCGATGACCCGGGCACCCTCCTCCATCAGGCGGTACGTGGTGGCCCGGCCGATGCCGGAGCCGGCGCCGGTGACCAGGATCCGGCGATCGCGCAGGCGTTCCATGGCGATCACCGTAGCCAAGGAACTACAGCTCGGGCACCCTCTCGGAGGTAGGCGGCGGCCCCGGCGGCGTCCCGTCGCCGAACGGGCGGCCGCCCAGCTCCTCGCGGCCGTGCGACGTCAGCCAGCCCGACGTGTCCGGGCCCAGCGGCACGATGCCGGTCGGGTTCACGTTCCTGTGCACCACGTAGTAGTGCTCCTTGATCTGCGCGAAGTCGATCGTGTCGCCGAAGCCGGGCGTCTGGAACAGGTCGCGCGTGTAAGCCCACAGCACCGGCAGCTCGGTGAGCTTCTGCCGGTTGCACTTGAAGTGGCCGTGGTAGACCGCGTCGAACCGGACGAGCGTCGTGAACAGCCGGATGTCGGCCTCGGTGATCGTGTCGCCGACCAGGTAGCGCTGGTCCGCGAGCCGGTCGGACAGCCAGTCCAGCCGCGCGAAGAGCTTGCGGTACGAGTGCTCGTACGCCTCCTGCGACCGCGCGAAGCCGCACTGGTACACCGCGTTGTTGACGTCGGTGAAGACCTTCTCGGCGACGTCGTCGATCTCGTCGCGCAGCTTCTCCGGGTACAGCTCGGGCGCGCCGGAACGGTGGTACGCGGTCCACTCGGTCGACATGTCCAGCGTCATCTGCGCGAAGTCGTTGGTGACGACCTGGCCGCTCGGGACGTCCACGAAGGCCGGCACCGTGATGCCGCGCGGGTACTCCGGGTCGCGCTTGAAGAACGCCTCCTGCAGCCGCTCGATCCCCAGCACCGGGTCGCGACCGCCGGGGTCGAGGTCGAAGCTCCAGCTCCGCTCGTCGTGCACCGGCCCGGCGATGCCCATCGACAGCACCGGCTCGAGGCCGAGCAGCCGCCGCACGATCACCGCGCGGTTGGCCCACGGGCACGCGCGCGCGACGACCAGCCGGTAGCGGCCGGGCTCGACCGGCCAGCCGTCGCGGCCGTCGGCGGTGATGCGGTCCGGGATGTAGTTCAGGTCCCGCTTGTACTCGCCCTTGTCGCTCATCGGCGTCCTCAGCAGTCGTCGGTCGGGGGAGCGGTGTCCAGCGCCGCGGCCAGCCGGGCCAGCACCGGCCCGGCCGTGCGGATGTCCTCGGCGCTCAGGTGGTCGAACACCGAAGCCCGCACGCGGGCGAGGTGGCTCGGGTAGGCCGCTTCCAGTTTGGCCAATCCCGCGTCGGTCAGCACGGCGTTGGACGCGCGGCCGTCTTCGGCGCACTTGCGCTTCTCGACCAGGCCGCGGCGGGTCAGGTCGTCGACGACCCGGCTGATCCGGCTCAGCGAGAGCCCGGTGGTCGTGGCCAGCGCCGAGATGCGGAGCAGGCGCTCCGGCGCCTCCGACAGCACGACGAGCACGCCGTAGTCGGTGATCGCGAGGCCGGTCTCGGGCAGGAACTGGTCTTCGAGCGCTCGCGGCAGCGCGGTCGTGATGCGCATCAAGGCCCGCCAGAACGGGGCTTCGTCGAGGTCGAGCGCGGACTGTTCACCCATACCGGCGAGTCTAGCCAATGCTTGCTTGCGCAACCAGTGAAAGTGAGTACAGTGTCGTTGAACCCTCAATCACCTGGGGGTGCCACCACGAGGAGATGACGTAGAGCCATGACCAGCGCGACCACCTACCCCCAGCTGACCGGTGAGTACACCCTGGACGCCGCCCACTCGCGGATCGGGTTCGTCGCCCGGCACGCCATGGTGACCAAGGTCCGCGGCAGCTTCAACGAGTTCACCGGCACCGCCACGATCGACGGCGACGCCCCGGAGAAGTCGTCCGCCCAGGTGACCATCCAGGCGCACAGCATCGACACGCGCAACGCCGACCGCGACGGTCACCTGAAGAGCAACGACTTCCTGTCGATGGACGAGTACCCGACCATCACCTTCACCACCACCGAGATCAAGCAGACCGGCGACACCTCCTTCGACGTGACCGGCGACCTGACCATCAAGGATGTCACCCGTTCGGTCACCATCCCGTTCGAGTTCGAGGGCTCCGCCAAGGACCCGTTCGGCAACGACCGGATCGGCTTCGAGGGCTCGACCACGATCAGCCGCAAGGACTACGGCATCACCTGGAACGCCGCCCTCGAGACCGGTGGCGTGCTGGTGAGCGACAAGGTCACCCTCGAGTTCGAGATCTCCGCGATCAAGAACGCCTGACTTCGGGAGCGGGGGCCGGCCTCAGCGCCGGTTCCCGCTCGCCCGCAGGTTTTCGATCCCGACGTCGAGTGCCGCTTCCAGGTGGTCGATGCGGCCGGTCGACAGCATCACCACGACGCCGCCCTGCAGACCCGCCAGCAGGGCGGCCGCGGTGCGTTCGGTGTCCAGGTCGGGGCTGACCTCGCCCGCGTCGCGGAGCCGGCGGATGCCCGCTTCGAGCTCGTTCTGCCAGCTGCGCAGCAGTTCGGTCACCACGGCCTGCGCCCCCGGCGTCGCCCGGCCCAGCTGGGAGATCAGCACGTTGAGCGGGCAGTACTGCCCGCGTTCGCGGTAGTGCGAGACGACCGTGTCGCGCCAGCGCCGCCAGGCCGCCCACGAGTCCAGCTCGCCCAGCTGCGGCTGCTGGGCCGCCATCACCTGCGTCGCCTCGAACCGCGCGACCGCCAGCAGCAGCTCTTCCTTGCCCTCGGGGAAGTAGTGGAAGAGCTGGCTCTTGCTGGTGGCCGTCCGCGCGCGGATGTCGTCGAGCGTCGTGACGGCGACCCCGCGCTCGCGGATTTCGGCCGCGGCGCCCTCCACGATCCGCTGCCGCGTCGCGGCGCCCTTCCGGGTCAGCGTTGGACTCACGGGTCCATTTTAAACCGGTGTCGGCCAGGCCCGCCACCACGCGACAATCCGGACGTGTCCGGCTGGGTCGTCTTCTACGCCGCCGTCGCCGCGTGCCTGGTGACGGCGTGGCTGGTCGTGCGCCGGGACCAGTACGCCGAGCTGACCGCCGCGCCCGAATCCGCCGGCTCCGACGGCGAGCGGAAGACCTTCGCCGACGAGCGCGGCACGCGGCTGGCGGGCGTGCACGAGTTCGCCGAGGTGGCCGACCGGGACCCGGCGCTGCGCCAGGACTTCGTCGACCACGTCCTGGCCCAGCTCGGCTACGGGTGGCACGACGTCGCCGCCTGGCAGGCCCGGCTGTGGCCGGTGCTGCTGGCGCGCCTGCGTCCCGGTTCGCCGCGGTTCTGGCCCGGGATGGACCTGCACGTGGCGCCGATGGTGCTCCACGACGTGGACCTGCGGGGCTGCGAACTCCGCGACGCGACGTTCCGCGGTGTCAGGTTCGCGGGCACCGCCCGGTTCGGCGGCGCGGTCTTCACCCGCCTGGTCAGCTTCGAAGGGGCGTGCTTCGCGCGCCACGCGTTGTTCCGCGGTACCGCCTTCGAGGCGGGCGCCGACTTCGAGAGCGTCACCTTCACCGGGACGGCCTTGTTCGCCGAAGCCATCGCCGGCGGCGAGGTGTGGTTCGACCACGCCCGGTTCTCGGCGCACACCGACTTTTCCGGGAGTGCTTTCGCGGACGTGTCGTTCGCGGACGTGGGCTTCGCGGGCCGGACGTCCTTTCGCGACGCCCGGTTCGGTGACGCCTTCTTCGGCGGAGCGCGGTTCAGCGGGCACGCCGACTTCACCGGGGTCACGGCCGAGCGGTTCCGCTTCCCGCGGGCGCGCGCCCGCACGGATGTGTACGCGCGCCGCACCTGGCCGCCGGGCTGGACCCTCTGCTCGCCGTCCCCGCGCAAGCCGGGCGTATGGGCCGAGCTGCAGACCTCCGCCAGCACCGCGGCCGGCCCGCCCGCTGGTCTTGAATGAGTCATTCAGGTCTCCGGAGGTCCTGAATGACTCATTCAAGACCTTCAGGCCGGCGGGCGGACCGGCACGTCGGCGTCGTCGCGCAGGAAGACCGGGATGCGGTCCGCCGGTGCCGGCGCGTCGACCCAGCCGCCGCCGTCGTGGCGTGAGCCGGTGACCGCGTCCGCCCAAGAAGCCCCGGCGGGCAAGTACACCCGCCGAGACGTCAGCCCCGGCGAAAGAACCGGCGCCACCAGCACATCCGGCCCCAGCAGGAACTGGTCGGAAACCTCCCACGAAACGGCGTCCCCGGGGAAGTCGACGAACAGGGGCCGCATCGGGGGGACGCCCTGCTCGTGCGCCACCCGCATCTGTTCCATCAAGTACGGCCGCAGCCGCTCGCGCAGCCGCAACGACGCCACGATCGACGAGTAAGCCGCGTCGCCGTACGACCACACCTCGTTGGCGCCGCCGGTCATCTCCGGGCCGAAGGCGGTGCGCGGGTCGCGGAAGCCGTGCAGGCGGAACAGCGGGCAGAACACCCCGTACTGGAACCACCGGACCAGCAGCTCCCGATAGGACTCCGACTCCGGGTCACCGCCGTGGAAGCCGCCGATGTCCGTGGTCCACCAGGGGATCCCGGCCAGCGCCACGTTCAGGCCCGCGCGCACCTGGGCCCGCAGCGACTCCCACGTCGCCCCGACGTCGCCCGACCACAGCGCCGCCCCGAACCGCTGGCTGCCCGCCCATGCCGACCGGCTCAGCAGCACGACCTCGTCGTCGCCCTCGGCGCGGATGCCGTCGTGGAACGCCTGCGCGTTCGCCTGCGGGTAGAGGTTGAACACCGCCGACCCCGGGCCGGCGTGGAAGCCGAGGTTGTGCGGGTGCCCGGGCTGGATCTCGGGCTCGTCGCCGTCCAGCCACCACGCGCGCACGCCCAGGTCGTAGTAGTTCTCCTTGATCTTGCCCCAGACGAACTGCCGCGCCGCCGGGTTGGTCGCGTCGTAGAACGCCACCGGCATCTCGACGTCGAACCCCTTGTCCTTCCACGGCGCGTGTGCCGGGACGCCGTTCTCGGCGGCGACCAGCAGACCCTGTTCGTGCAAGGCACGGTAGTTCGCCGACAACGGGCTCACCGACGGCCACACCGAAACCATCAGCTTGGTACCGAAAGAAGCCAGCTCCCGCACCATCCCGGCCGGGTCCGGCCACTCGGCCGGGTCGAACCGCCAGTCGCCGAGGTGGGTCCAGTGGAAGAAGTCCGCCACGATCACCGACAGCGGCAGCCCGCGGGCGTGGTATTCGCGCGCCACGGCCAGAAGCTCGTCCTGGGTGCGGTAGCGCAGTTTCGACTGCCAGAACCCGGCCGCCCAGTCCGGCAGCATCGGCGCGTACCCGGTCGCGTCGGCGTAGTGCCCGAGGATCTCCCGCGGGCCGTCGCCGGTGGTGACCCAGTAGTCGAGCTGGCGGGCGTCGTCGGCGACCCAGCGGGTGCCGTTGGCGGCCAGCTCGACCCGGCCGACCGCCGGGTTGTTCCAGAGGAACCCGTAGCCGCGGCTGGAGAGCAGGAACGGCACCGACACCTCGGCGTTGCGCTGCACCAGGTCGAGCACCAGGCCCTTCTGGTCGAGCCGGCCGTGCGTGTGCTGGCCGAGCCCGTAGAGCCGCTCGTCGTCGTAGGCGGTGAACCGCTGTTCGAGGCGGCCGTACCCGTTGCGCGACGGCATGAACAGCCGCGCGCCGGGCCACCAGAAGTGCGCGCGCTGCTCGGACAGCAGCTCCTCGCCGGTGTCGGTGCGGACGAACTTCAGCTGCGCGTCGATCCCGGTGTCGGTGTCGGCGATCTCGACGATCGCGGTGAGGGCGCCGTTGACGACCCGGCCGGTGCGGCCCTCGGCCGACGCGGTCGCGGCGGACGGCTTCGCGGGCAGCAGCGCGCCCGGGACGTCGTCGAGGATCCGGTGGCGTCCCGCGCGCACGCGCAGGCTGCCGTCGCCCCACGGTTCGACGCGCAGCACCTCATGCCGCACGGTGACCTCGAGCGAGCGGCCGTCTTCGGACGTGATCACGCGGTCTCCTTAGTCTTTGACGGCGCCGCTGGTCAGCCCGGCGACGACGTACCGCTGGGCGACGACGAGCAGGACGGCCGCGGGGATCGCGGCGAGGACGGCGGTGGCCATGATCCCGTTCCAGTCGGCGGACTGGTTGCCGACGAACCGGTAGATGCCCACCGTGATCGGCTCGAACGACTGGCCCGTGGTGAGGGTGACGGCGAAGAGGAAGTCCGCCCACGCGAACAGGAACGAGAACAGCCCGGCGGTGACCAGCGCGTTGCGGCTGACCGGCAGAATGATCGAGACGAACGTCCGCCAGTACCCGGCACCGTCCACTCGGGACGCTTCGGTGAGCTCCTTCGGCACGGAGATCATGAACGCCCGCAGCAGGAGCACGGCGAACGGGATGGTCGCGGTCGAGTCGGCGAGCACCAGCCCGGCGTAGTTGTCGATCAGCCCGAGGTTGCCGAACACGGTGTAGAGCGCGTTGGCCATCACGATGCCGGGGATCATCTGCACGATGAGCAGCACGAACACGAGCACCGGCCCGCCGCGGACCTTGAGCTGCGCGAGCGCGTACGACGCCGGCGCGGCGATCGCGAGCGACACGAGCACCGTGCCGAGCGCGACGACGAGGCTGGAGAGCAGGTGCGGTCCCTGCGAGGACAGCGCTTTGCGGTAGCCGTCGAGCGTGCCGCCGGCCGGGAAGAACGCCGGGTCCGGGCGCAGCAGCGCGCCGCTGGGCTGGAAGGAGGCGTTGACCATCCAGTACAGCGGGAACAGCAGCACCGCGACGATCAGGACGCCGGCGACCGTGCGCGGCCACGAAGAGGTCTTCATGCCGCCGCCTCGGCCAGGGTCGCCTTCGCCGAACGCAGGTACAGCAGCCCGAACACCGTCGCCACCAGGATGAGGACGTTGCCGACCGCGGCGCCCTGCCCGAACGCGAAGTCCTGGAAGGACAGGCGGTAGGACCACGTGGTGAGCGTCTGGGTCGCGTTGGCCGGGCCGCCGCCGGTGACGACCATGATCACGTCGAACACCTTGATCGTGTAGACCAGCCCGAGCATGAGCACGATCCCGGTGACCGGCCGCAGCAGCGGCCAGGTGACGTGCCGGAAGCGCTGCCATGCGCCCGCACCGTCCAGCGCCGCGGCTTCGTAGAGCGACGCGGGGATCGCGCGCAGGCCGCCGTGCAGGATCACCAGGTTGAACGGGATGCCGATCCAGATGTTGGTCAGGATCACCGCCGGCAGCGCCCAGCCCGTGCTGCTCAGCCACGGCACCGCGTCGAAGCCGAGGAACCGCAGCGCGGCGTTGAGCACGCCGTGGTCCTGGTCGAACATCCACCGCCAGACCGCGCCGCTGACCACCAGCGGCAGCAGCCACGGCAGCAGGAGCAGCGACCGCAGCAGCGCGCTGCCGAGGAAACGGCCGGTGAAGAAGACCGCGAGCGCGAGGCCGATCCCGAACTGGAACACGAGCGAGCCGGCGGTGAACAGCACCGTGTTGAGCGCCGCCGTGCCGAAGAGCGGGTTGTCGAACACGGCCGCGTAATTGCTGATGCCGACGAAGGGTGCTTCGCCGGTGTAGAACGACTTCACCGTGTAGTTCTGGGTGCTCATCACGACGTTCGCGGCCAGGGGGTAGCCGAAGAACACCACGATGTAGGCCAGCGCGGGCAGCAGGAACGCCCACGCGGCGAACCGGGTGCCGCGCCGGGGTTTCCGGCCGGCGCCGAGGTTTCCGGCCGCGACGGCCGGGGCGACCAGGGTCACGAACCGCTCGCCTGCTGGGCGGCCTGCAGGGCCTGGTCGGCGGGCTGCTTGCCGGTGAGCGCCGCCTGCAGCGCGTCGGCGAGCGCCTGCGAGACCTTCGGGTACTTCTCGCCGAGTTCGGCGGTGCGGGAACGGGCGCTGCCGACCTCGTCGACGAACGCCTGCATCGCCGGCTGCTCCGCGCCGAACTTCGCGGCGGTGGCCGTCTTCGACGGGATGTAGGCGTGGGCCTTGCTCCACTCGAGCATGGTGGGCTCGGAGAGGATGCAGGAGAGCACCTTGCCGGCGGCCTGCTGGGCCGGCCCGCTGGTGACCGGCACGGTGCCGACCTCGCCCCCGAGCGCGACGACGGGCTTCGCGCCCGCCTGCGGCACCGGGATCGGGACGACGCCGTAGTGCAGCGACTTCTCCTCGTCGAGCCGGGCCAGGTTCCACGACCCGTTGACCATCATCGCCGCGTTGCCCGCGACGAACTGGTCGGCGACGTCGTTCTGGTTCCACGTCACCACGGACTTCGACGCCGACCCGGAGGTCACCAGGTCCGTGACGAATTGAAGCGCTTTCACGGACTGCGCGGAGTCCAATCGGGACAGTTCGGCGCCGTTGCTCCAGAAGAACGGGAGGAACTGCCAGGTGCCCTCTTCGGACGGGATCGCGGAGAAGGCGAGGCCGTACTTGCCGTCCTTGGTGAGCTTGGCCGCGGCGGCCTTCAGCTCGTCCCAGGTCTTCGGCGGCTCGACCCCGGCCGCGGTGAGCAGGTCCTTGTTGTAGATCAGCGCCAGGCCGTTGACACCGGGGGCGACGCCGTAGACCTTGCCCTGGTACGTCCCGGCCTTGACGATGCTGTCGTAGTAGCCGTCGGTGGTGATGCCGTAGGTGTCCAGCGGGGTCAGCGCGCCGGTGGCGGCGACCTGCTGCAACGTCGGGTTGTCGGTGAAGAGCAGGTCCGGCAGCGTCTTCGAACTGGCGCTCTGCAGGACCTTCGGCAGCATCTGGTCGGTCGGCACCTTCTGCCGCTCGATCTTGATCCCGGTCTGCGTCGCGCACGCGTCGAGGATCTTCTGCCACGCAGCCGAACCCTGCTCGTCGGCGTAGTAGTCGAGCTCGGTGATCGACGACGCCGGCGGGGCGTCGTTCGACGCGGCGGGTGGCGCAGGACTGGGGCTGCAGGCGGCGACCAAAGCGGCGCTCGCGGCCAGGATCAGGGCGCGACGGGGTAGGGACATGGTGATCCTCCTACGACGCTGGAGCAGAATCTGGCTAGGCGCGGGGCGCGGCGGTGCTGTCGCGCCGGGTGAGCCGGGGGCCGAGCAGCCGGACCTCCGGGGTGGTGCGGCCGGCGAGCCGGCGCATGGTCATCTCGACGGCCTGGGCCCCGACCTCCTCGGCCGGGATGGCGACCGTGGTCAGCGCGACCGCGTGGTGCTCGGCCATGCTGTCCGGGCAGACCGCGACGACGGAGATGTCCTCGGGCACCCGCAGCCCGCGGTGGCGCAGGTCCGAAAGCAGCCCGGGCAGCACGGCCTCGTTGTGCACGACCAGGCCGGTCAGGTCCGGGTCGGCGGCGAGCAGCTCGTCGAGGCAGGCGCTGACCGCCTCGTAGGAGTGGGCGCACGGGCGGTTCGTCGCGCGCACGTCGTGGGTCTTCGCGGCGTCGTCGAACCCGCGCAGGAACCGCGTCGCGTAGCTCGTGCCGCGCCGGTAGACGGCGGGGGAGGGGCCGATCAGCGCGATCGAGCGGTGGCCGAGCTCGGCCAGGTGCGCGACGCACGCCGAACCGGCGGCGGTGAAGTCCAGGTCCACGCAGCTCAGCCCGGCCGGGTGGTCGGGCACGCCGATGAGCACCACCGGCAGGTCGAGCGCGATGAGCATCGGCACCCGCGGGTCGGCGGCTTCGACGTCCATCACCATCAGCGCGTCGGCGATCGCCGACGACGCCACCCGCTGCAGCGCCGCGGGGCCTTCGTCCTTGGTGAGCAGCAGCAGGTCGTGGTCGTGCGCGCGGGCCGCGGTGACCGCGGAGGCGACGAACTCCATCACCACGGCGACGTTGAGGTCCGTGCGCAGCGGGACGACCAGGGCGAGCACGTTCGTCTTGCTGCTGGCGAGCGCCCGGGCCCCGGCGTGCGGGTGGTAACCGAGCTTGCGGATACTCTCCTCGACCAGCCGCCGGGTCTTGGGCGAGATCGAGCGCTTGCCGCTGATCACGTACGACACCGTGCTGGGTGCCACGCCCGCCGCCGTCGCGACGTCGTTGATCGTGACCACGGGCGGCCTCCTGGGGACGGGCGGGGCGGTGGGTCCGTCGAAGCGCATCGACGATGGCACGAAGGTAGAAGACACCGGTCGGAAACACAAGCACGATTTGCCGTGCGCGGATATTCGATTCGCATTCGACGATCACCGGTCGTGTCGAAATTGTCGAACATCGCTGATGGTGGCTCTTCCCCCAGCTCAGTGCGCGGTTTTGGCAGCCGTCCGGACTTCCTGGGAGCGCGCCCAGAAAGTCTTGACCCCGCGCTCACCCGACTGTAATAGTCGAGTCCATCCTCACCTTCGACGCGAATGTTCCGCGCCGCACTGTCGAAACGATTCGACGATTCCGGGAGGCCGTCCGTGCGCCAGTCCCCGCTCCGCCGCGCCCTCGTCCCGGCGGTGGCCGCCACCCTGCTGCTGGCCCCCGCGCCGGCGCTCGCCGCGCCGCCACCGCCGTTCCGCGATCCCGCCCTGCCCCTCGCGGCGCGGATCGACGACCTGCTCTCCCGGCTGACTGCGGACGAGAAGATCTCGCTGCTGCACCAGTACGAGCCGGCCATCCCGCGGCTGGGCATCGGGGTGTTCAAGACCGGCACCGAAGCGCTGCACGGCGTCGCCTGGTCGACCGACTACGACGCGGGCGGCGCGGTCGTGAAAGCCGACGGCACGGTGTTCCCGCAGGCGATCGGCCTGGCGTCGACGTGGGACCCCGCACTGGTGAAGCAGGTCGGCGCGGCCGTCGGGCAGGAGGCGCGCGGCTTCAACGCGCGCAACCCGACGCTGTGGGGCCTCAACCTGTGGGCGCCGGTGGTCAACCTGCTGCGCGACCCGCGCTGGGGCCGCAACGAGGAGGGCTACTCCGAGGACGCGTACCTCACCGGTGCGCTCGCGACCGCCTACGGCCACGGCATCCAGGGCGACGACCCGCGCTACCTGCAGGCGGCTCCGACGCTGAAGCACTACCTCGCCTACAACAACGAAGCCAGCCGTGACACCAGCAACTCCTCGGTGCCGCCCGAGATCCTGCACGACTACGACGAGCAGGCGTTCAAGATCCCGCTCCAGGCCGGCGCGGCCAACGCCGTCATGCCGTCGTACAACCTGGTCAACGGGCGGCCGAACACCGTGAGCCCGGACCTCGGTGGTCTGCTGCGGAAGTGGGCGCCGCAGGACATCGCCGTCGTCAGCGACGCCGGTGCGCCGTCCAACCTGGTCAACTCGGAGAAGTACTACGCCACCAAGGCGGAAGCCGACGCGGCGGCGATCAAGGCCGGGCTCGACAGCTTCACCGACAACGACACCAACGGCTCGATCACCGTCGAGGCGGTCAAGGAAGCGCTTTCCCGCGGGCTGCTGACGATGGCCGACGTCGAAAAGGCCGACCGGCACCTGCTGTCGCTGCGGTTCCGGCTCGGCGAGTTCGACCCGCCGGGCCGCAACCCGTACGCGAAGATCACGCCGGCGGTCATCAACTCCCCGGAGCACCGGGCGCTCGCCCGCAAGGTGGCCGGCGAGCAGGTCGTCCTGCTGCGCAACAACGCGAACGCGCTCCCGCTCGACGCGGCGAAGAAGAAGGTCGCCGTCGTCGGTCCGCTGTCCGACACGCTGTACGAAGACTGGTACAGCGGCGCGATGCAGTACCGCGTCACGCCGAAGCAGGGCATCTCGGAGCGGCTCGGGGCGCCGGTCGTCTCGTCCGAAGGTGTCGACCGGATCGCGCTGAAGGACCTCGCCACCGGCCGCTACCTGACGGCGCCCGCCGCGCCCGGCAAGGTGACCGCGGGCGGGACCACTGCGGGGACGGCGGAGTCCTTCGACGTCTTCGACTGGGGCGCGGGCAAGAACACCCTGCGCGCGGCCGCGAACGGCAAGTTCCTCGGCTACTCCGGCGGCGCGCTGGTGAACGACGTCGACCAGCCCGCCGGCTGGTTCGTGCAGCAGCAGCTCAAGCTCGACCCGCAGCCCGACGGCAGCTACGTGCTCGAGTACGCGGGCAACGAGGTCACCGAGCCGTGGTTCGGCCCCGACCGCTTCGCCGTCGTCGGCGCGGACGGGGTCCTGACGATCTCGTCGCCGGACGCGGCGCACGCGACGAAGTTCGGCCGCGAGGTGCTCACCAGTGGCGTCGCGTCGGCGGTCGCGGCCGTCCGCGGCGCGGACACGGCGGTGGTCGTGGTCGGCAGCATGCCGTTCATCAACGGCCGGGAGGCCAACGACCGGACGAGCACTTCCTTGGCGCCGGCGCAACGGGCGTTGGTCGAAGCGGTACAGAAAGCCAATCCGCACACCGTGGTCGTGGTGGAGAACAGCTACCCGACGACCGGCTGGGACACCCTGTCCGTGCCGGGGATCGTGTGGACGAGCCACGCCGGCCAGGAGACCGGGCACGCGGTCGCGGACGTGTTGTTCGGCGACGTCGACCCGAGCGGGCGGCTCACCCAGACCTGGTACGCCTCCGACGCGGGGCTGCCGAGCATCCTCGACTACGACATCTCGAAGACGGGGATGACGTACCAGTACTACCGCGGGAAGCCGTTGTACCCCTTCGGGTACGGGCTCAGCTACACGAACTTCCGGTACGGCTCGGCGCGCGCAGCGCGGGCTGGTTCTGCCGTGCGGGTCAGCGTCGAGGTGACGAACACCGGCAGCCGAGCCGGGACCGACGTCGTCCAGCTGTACTCGAAGGAGTCCGGGGTGCAGCGGCTGCGGGACTTCTCCCGCGTGACGCTTTCCCCGCACGAGACGCGGACGGTCCGGTTCTCCGTTCCGGTCGCCGACTTGGCGTCCTGGGACGTGTCCCGCGGCCGATCCGTGGTGGCGCAGGGCTGGTACGGCTTCGCCGTGGGACGCAACGCATCGGAGGTGTCGGCGGCGCAGCCGGTCTTCGTGCCGGGGGAGCGGGCCGAGCCCCGCGACCTGAGCAGGCCGACGCCGGCCCAGAACTTCGACGACTACTCCGGGACGACGTTGACGGACACGGCCAAGACGGCGGGTACGTCGGTCGCGGCGGTGGCCGGGAGCTGGCTGGCGTACCGCGACGTCGCGCTGAACGGCCCCGCGCGGTTCACGGCCTCGGTGTCCACAGTGGAGCCGGCGCACGTGACGGTGCGGTTGGACTCGCCGACCGGCCGCGTCCTGGGCACGGCTCCGGTGCCGTCCACCGGGGACCGGTACGCGTACACGACGGTGACGGCCGCGCTGGCGAAGGCGACCGGTCGGCACGACGTCTACCTGACCTTCGACGGGCCGGTGAACCTGGCGACGTTTTCGCTGCGGTGACTAGGGTTTCCGGCCGACCCCGGCGTACGGCAGGGAGTTGATGGCGGGGTCGTCGGACATGTCGCCGACGCCTTCGGGCTTCCACATCGCGCAGCCGACCACGCCGGGGTCGACCACCTCGAAGCCGTCGAAGAAGGCGAGGACCTCGTCGTGGGTGCGGGGGACCGGCTGGTTCTGCTGGTCCTGGTTGTTCCGGTACACCTCGACGGCCTCGTCGAGCCGCTCGGACTCGGAGTCCGCCGCGACGTGCGTGACCGCCAGGAAACTGCCCGGCGCCAAGCGGTCGCGGTAGCGGGCCACGATGCCCGCCGGGTCCCACGAGTCGGGGACGAAGTGCAGCAGCAGCAACATGAACACGCCCACCGGCTGGTCGAGGTCCAGCAGCTCGGCCGTACCCTCGAAGACCTCGTTGGCGTCGCGCAGGTCGGCCTGCAGCACTACGCAGCGGTCGTTGTCCTGCAGCAGCAGCCGGCTGTGCGCGACGGCCACCGGCTCGCGGTCGACGTACACCACGCGGCACGACGGGTCGGCCTGCTGGACGATCTCGTGCAGGTTGCCGGCGGTCGGGATGCCGGAGCCGATGTCGAGGAACTGCCGGACGCCGGAGTCCACCATGAACTTCGCCGCGCGGCGCAGGAACGCGCGGTTGAGGCGGGCCGCGTCGCGCACGCCCGGCATGATCTTGAGGATTTGCTCCCCGAGCGCGCGGTCGGCGGCGAAGTTGTGGTCGCCGTCGAGCCAGAAGTCGTAGACCCGCGCCGGGTTCGGCACCGTGGTGTCGATCTCCGGCGGTACCCAGCTCAGCTCCCCGGTCACGGGACCTCCCACCCTCGCGTCAGAGAATCCGGAGTGTAGCCCCCTCATCCGTTCGTGTGGACTCGCGTTCGGGTCCGCACGCGCACCGCTAGGGTGTTCCGGTCACGAGGAGACGAGGCCATGACGAACGTGCCCGGCCGGTGGCCCGTGCTGGGGCACACCGTGCCCCTGCTCCGCGACCCGCTGAAGCTCTTCACTTCCCTTCCGGCGCACGGAGATGTCGTCGAACTCCGCCTCGGCCCGCTGCCGGTGCACGTGGTCACGACGCCCGAGCTGGCCTGGCGCGTGCTGGCCACCGACGCCGACAAGTTCGACAAGGGCCTGGTCTTCGACAAGATGCGCCCGCTCTTCGGTGACGGCCTGGCCACCTCGAACGGCGAGCTCAACCGCCGCCAGCGCCGGCTGGTCATGCCCGCGTTCGGCCGGACGCGCATCGCGGGCTACGCCGAGAACACGATCACGAAGCTGGCCGGCGAACTGGCGGATTCGTGGCGGCCCGGCGAAGTCGTCGAGTTCGACAAGCGGATGCAGGACCTCGTGCTCACGATCGCCGGCCAGACGCTCTTCTCGACCGCCCTCGGCGACGAAGCACTCGCGGAGATCCAGCGGTCGATCCCGATCATGCTGAAATACGTGCTGATCCGCGCGTTCTCTCCGAAATTCGTGGAGAAACTGCCGATTCCCGCGAATCGGACGTTCGACGCCGCGGCCGCGCGTCTGCGCGAAGTGATCGGCGAAACCGTGGTCACCGCCCGGGAAGAGGGCGCCGACCACGGCGACCTGCTGTCGATGCTGCTGCTGGCCCGCGACGAGGACACCGGCGAAGGCATGTCCGACCGGCAGGTGCACGACGAGGTCATCACCATCCTCACCACCGGTGCCGAGACCACCGCCGTCGCGCTGGCCTGGTTCTTCCACGAGCTCGGGCAGCACCCGGACGTCGAGCGGCGCTTCCACGCGGAGGTCGACGCGGTCCTGGGCGGCCGGCCCGCGCGTTTCGAAGACCTGCCGGACCTCGTGTACACGCACCAGATCGTCAACGAGATCGTCCGCCGCACGCCGCCGCTCATCCTCATGCGCCGCGCCCGCGAGGACGTCGAACTGGGCGGTGTCACCCTCCGCGCCGGGAGCGAAGTCGCGGTCAGCCAGCACACGCTGCACCGGGACCCGCGCTGGTTCCCGGAGCCGGACCGCTTCGACCCGGACCGCTGGGCTCCCGGCGAGACCGCGGAGCTGCCGAAGGGCGCGTACATCCCGTTCGGCGCCGGTGCGCGGCTGTGCCCGGGGCACGTGTTCGCGCCGACGGAGATCGGCATCGTCGCCGCCACGATCGGGGCGCGCTGGCGGCTGGTCCCGGTGCCGGGCAAGAAGGTCCGCGCCCAGCTCAAGGCGACCATGCAGCCGAACCGCCTGCCGATGACCGTGGTGCCGCGCGGGACCTGACGGTACGCGTTCGGCTACGAGGTGTAGTGTTCCCGAGTTCCTTCACCTGTCCGAGTCCAGAGGGAGTGCGGCGTGAAGCTGCCCGTCAAGGTGACGTCGGCCTTGTTCGCCTGTGGTGTTCTGCTCGCTTCTCTGACCGCCGCGATGCCGGCCGAGGCCGCCGCGATCTCCTGCACCGACACGGATCTGCCGGTCACCGGCCCCGGCCTGCCGCCCCTGGTGCCGGGCGCGCCGGCGACGGTGCACGGCCGGCTGTGCCTGCCCGGCGGGGACGCCCCGGACACCGTCCAGCTGCTCGTGCACGGCGGGACGTACAACAGCGCGTACTGGGACCTGCCGTACGAGCCGCAGCGCTACTCCTACCAGCGCGACATGGCCACGCACGGCTACGCGACCTTCGCCGCCGACCAGCTCGGCGCCGGGGGCAGCAGCCACCCGCTCAGCCTGCCGCTGTCGGTCTGGGCGGCGGCCGAGTCGATGCACGAGGTGGTCGGGCACCTGCGCGCCGGCCGCGTCGGCGGGGTGCCGTTCGCGAAGGTCGTGATCGTCGGCCACTCGGTCGGGTCCGGGGTGGTCGCGGTCGAGGCGTCGACCTACCACGACGTCGACGGCGTCGTGCTCACCGGCATCACGCACCTGCCCGCGCTGCCGGTGCTGGCGCTCGGCGCGGCGCTGGGCCTGCAGCCGGCGCTGCTCGACGGTCAGCTCGGGCACCTGGGCAGCGACCCGCTGTACTTCACGACGAAACCGGGCGCGCGAGCCGGGTTGTTCTACGCGGCGGGCGATTCCGACCCGGCCGTGATCGCGGCCGACGAAGCGACGAAGGACCAGGTTTCGGTGCCGGGGATGGGCACGGTCGCGTTGTTCGGGATCGTGCTCCCGGCGACGAAGGGAATTACCGTACCGGTTTTCCAGGTGGTGGGGGAAAAGGACGTCCTTTTCTGCGGGCTGCTCGCCCTGCGTGACTGTTCGGACGCCGGCGTGCTGCGCGCGCAGGAGGCGCCGTATTACGCCGATCCGTCGAAGTTGTCGATGTACGTCCTCCCGGGTGCCGGTCATTCCGTTGCGTTGCACGAAAACGCGGCCGACTACCGTGCTGCCACCCGGTCGTGGCTGCGGGACCGCCTGGCGATCGCTCCGCAGGGTTATCACTCGATTGGATGAATGCTGTTTCGTGCACCGGACACAATTTCGCGCCAAGATATATCGGCTACCCGGACCGGAGTTTCCCTGAACCCCAGGACAGGCTGAGGTGACTGCTCCTCAACCCCGCGGCGACGACCCGCGGAAGAAGCCGTCCGCCGAACGCGCGGCGAGACGGCTGGGCACGCTCGCGCGCAAATGGGGCTACCTGATCTCCACCACCGCGTACCTGCCGCACACGCCCGAAGAGATCGAGCGCGAGCTGGCGGTGCTGGTCGGCAGGCTGTTCGAGGCGGTCGCGAGCGAGCCGCCGGACCTCGACGCGGCCGCCGCCGCGGGCGGGCGGCTCGTCGAGCTGCGCTGCGTGGGCGCGGACAGCCTGCGCCGCACTCTCGAGGTGCTCGGCAAGGCGCTGCTGCGCGAACCGGAGCTGCGGCAGGTCGACGGGCTGGCCGAGCGGGTGGTGCTGGTGCTCGGCGCGCTCAGCTCGGGCTACGGCGAGATGCAGCGCGAAGACATCCAGAAGCGCCAGGAAGGCCTGAGCCGCGCGCTGCTGAAGGTCGAGCAGGAGACGCGGCAGAAGCAGGTCATCACGCGCGCGCAGTTCGAGGAGGTGTTCGCCGGCTCCGCCAGCGGCGTCGCGCTCACCGAGCTGGACGGCCGGGTGCTGCGGGCCAACGCGGCGCTCGCCAAGACGCTCAACCGGACCCCGGCCGAGATCGCGTCGATGACGCTGTTCGACCTGGTTCACCCGGACGAGGTCGAGCAGCTGCGGGAGTCCTACGGCGAGCTGGTCGCCGGCCGGCTGCACCGGCTGCGCGTCGGACGCCGGCTCGTCGGCAAGGACGGCGAGCCGATGTGGGCGACCTTCGCCGCTTCGGTGGTGCGCGACGCGCTCGGCGCGCCCCGGCAGCTGATCACGATCGTCGACGACGACACCGAGGTGTCGCTGCTGCAGCGGCGGCTGTCCCACCAGGCCCTGCACGACGTGCTGACCGGGCTGCCGAACCGCCAGTTCTTCAGCACCCGCCTGGAAACCCTGCTGCGCGACGCCGACGCGTCCCGCGGGGTCACGCTGTTCCACCTCGACCTCGACGGCTTTTCGCAGATCACCGGCGGGCTCGGCCAGGACCTGGGCGACCGGGTGCTGCGCGGCGTCGCCGCGAAGCTCAAGACGGTGTTCGACGGCGAGAAGGCGCTCGTGGCGCGCCTCGGCGGTGACGAGTTCGCCGTGCTGGTGCAGAACGCGGCCGAGACGCCGGGCGTGGTGACGCTCGTCCGGAAGATCACCCACGAGCTCGCGGAACCGGAGTACGTGGACGGGCACCGCGGGGTCGCGGTGTCGGCCAGCATCGGCGTCGTCCACCGGCCGCCGCGCGACGTCACCCCGGCCGAGCTGCTGCGCGCGTCGGACCTGACGCTGCGCCGCGTCCAGCGGACCGGCAACCAGTGGGGCCTGTTCGACCGCGAGCTGGACCGCCGCGACCGCCACGACTTCGGCCTCGCCGCGGCGATGGCGGGCGCCTGGGAGAACGGCGAGATCGAGGTCGGCTACCGCCCGCTGGTGGACGCCCGGGACGGCGCGGTCCGGGGTGTCGAGGCGCGGCTGCGCTGGAACCACCCCGCCGAAGGCGTCCTGTCACACGAGACGTGCGTGCGGCTGGCGGCGGAGACGGGCTTGGCGCTGCCGCTGAGCACGTGGCTCCTGCGCGCGGCGGCCGAGCGCGTCGTGGCCGCCGACGTCACCGTGCCGCTCACCGTCGAGCTGGCCGCGCACCAGGCCGCCGACCCCGAGCTGGTCGGCGAGATCCGCGAGGTGCTGGAGTCCACCGGCCTCGAACCGGACCGGCTGCGCCCCGGCTTCCCGATGGCGTCGCTGTCGGCGGCGACCGGCGACGCGGCGGACAACCTCAAGGTGCTGGCCGAAATCGGCGTGGGCGCGGAGATCCACGAGTTCGGCGACGTCACGTGCCTGACGGAGTTCCCGGCCCGCGCGGTCCGCATGGCGGCGCACGTCGTGGAGCGGCGCGAGCACCCGCTGGTCGAGCCCGCGCTGACGGCACTGATCGACGCGGCCCACCTGGCCGGCGCCGAAGTCGGGGTGACCGGGATCGCGACCGAGGAACAGGCGCAGTGGTGGCGCGACCGCGGCGCGGACCGGTTGTCGGGGCCGCTGTTCACCGGTTTGCCGGACGGGCTGCCGTCCTGAGGGTTCAGATCCGGACCAGTACCTCGTCGAGGGACTTGCGCCGCAGGTCCGGCACCACGCAGTCGTCGGCGGGGTAGCCGACCGGGATCACCGCGAACGCCTTTTCGTTGCGGGGCCGGCCGAGCAGCTCGCCGAGGAACCGCATCGGCGACGGCGTGTGCGTCAACGCCGCCAGCCCGGCCACCTGCAACGCCGTCAGCAGCATGCCGACCGCGATGCCGACCGACTCGTCGACGTAGTAGTGCTTGCGGACGCCGCCGTCGTCGTCGAGGGCGAACCGTTGCTGGAACACGACGATCAGGTACGGCGCGTCGGTCAGGTGCGGCTTCACCGCGTCGGTGCCCAGCGGTCGCAGCGCGTCGAGCCACGCCTCGCCGAGCCGGCCGTCGTAGGAGATCCGCTCCTCCGCCTCGGCGGCTTCGCGGAGCCGCCGGCGCACCTCGGGATCGGTGACGAGCACGAACGTCCACGGCTGCTGGTGCGCGCCGCTGGGTGCCGTGGAAGCCACCGCGATCGCGTCGAGCACCGCGCGTTCGGGGACCGGGTCGGAGGAGAACATCCGGACCGAGCGCCGCGCCTCCATCCGTTGCCGCAGCGCGGCGGCCTGGGCGAGCGCTTCGTCGTCGGGCAGCCGGGCGGGGCGGTAGGGGACCGGGTGGAAGGTCATGCCCGGATTGTGGCGGGGGACACGCCCGCCGCAGCAGGGCCGAACGTGCGATTTGCGGCGTTGAGCGTTCGACATACGGACAGTAAGGTCTACCTTGCCTCGATTTTTACGCTGAACGGAGCAATGTAACTAGGCTGTTCGGTCCTGTCGCGCGAAGTGATCTCGTCATTACCCTCCAGTAGCAGACAGTGGTGCCGATCACAGTCGTTCCGGGAGGCTCTATGGCGTCGCGCGTCCGAGGACCCGGCTCCGAAGACCGGCGCGAACTGCGGCTCAGGCACATCGCCGGCTGCCTCTCCTGCACCCTCAAGTGCGGGTACTGCGGGCTGCCGGTGCGGCTCACCGGACCGGGCGCGCACCCCGGCTACGGCGTGGTCGAAGAAGTCACCGGGGAACTGGTGCTGCTGCACCGGTTCTGCCGCGGCGCGCTCGGCCGGTGCGGGACGCGGGGGTGCGTGCTGCGGCGCGCCCACCTCGGCCGCGCCACCGAACAGTACGAAACCGGCCGCCGCCGTCCCGGGCGCTACCAGCGCCTCGGCGTCCGCCGGTCGGCCGACCTCGATCTGTACCGGAAACACTGGCGGGTCGCGAAGATGCGGTACGCGTGCAAGGCGTGCCGGTACTACACCGGCTCGCACTGAGCCGTTCCTTCCAGCACGTCACGGAGGACTCGTGCTCGTTCGTCTCATCCTCGGCCTGCTCATGACCGTCGTCGGCCTCGCCGTCGCCGGCAAGCGGGTGGCGTTCCTGTACCGGCTGATCAAGGCCGGCCAACCGGACACCAAGCGGTCCGACGACCTGGGTGCCCGGCTCTTCGCGCAGGTGCGCGAGGTGTTCGGCCAGCGCAAGTTGCTGAAGTGGTCGGTGCCCGGCCTGGCGCACTTCTTCACGTTCTGGGGCTTCGTGATCCTCGCTTCGGTGTACCTCGAGGCGTACGGCGCGCTGTTCGACGAGAAGTTCGCGATCCCGTGGATCGGCCACTGGGCGGTGCTGGGCTTCCTGCAGGACTTCATCGCCGTCGCGGTGGCCGTCTCGCTGGGCGTGTTCACGGTGATCCGGATCCGCAACGCCCCCGAGCGCAAGGACCGCGCGTCCCGCTTCTACGGCTCGCACACCGGCGGCGCGTGGCTGATCCTGATCATGATCTTCAACGTCGTCTGGACGATGTTCTTCTTCCGCGGCGCGTCTTCGGCGTCCGGCAACTTCCCGTACGACAACGGCGCGTACGTCTCACTCGGTGTCGGCAACCTCCTGGAACCGCTCGGGCACTCGACGACCGAGGTGCTCGAGACGGTCGGCCTGCTGCTGCACATCGGCGTCATGCTCGTGTTCCTGTCGATCGTGCTCTACTCCAAGCACCTGCACATCTTCGTGGCGCCGATCAACGTCTCGGCGAAGCGGCTGCCGGACGCGCTCGGCCCGCTGCTGCCGATGGAGTCCGGCGGCAAGCCGATCGACTTCGAGGACCCGGGCGAGGACGACACGTTCGGCCGCGGCAAGATCGGCGACTTCACGTGGAAGGGCATGCTGGACTTCGCCACGTGCACCGAATGCGGCCGCTGCCAGTCGCAGTGCCCGGCGTGGAACACCGGGAAGCCGTTGTCGCCCAAGCTCGTCATCATGAACCTGCGCGACAACCTGTTCGAGGAGGCGCCCTACATCCTCGCGGGCACCGAGCACGAGGAGGCGCGCCCGCTGGTCGGCCCGGAGGCCGACGGCGGCGTCATCGACCCGGACGTCCTGTGGTCGTGCACCACGTGCGGCGCGTGCGTCGAGCAGTGCCCGGTGGACATCGAGCACGTCGACCACATCGTCGACATGCGCCGCTACCAGGTGATGATCGAGTCGGCGTTCCCGACCGAGCTGGGCGGGCTGTTCAAGAACCTGGAGACCAAGGGCAACCCGTGGGGCCAGAACAACTCCGAGCGGCTGGCCTGGACGAAGGACCTCGGCTTCGACGTCCCGGTGTTCGACGGCGAGCTCGCCGACGACGTCGAATACGTCTACTGGGTCGGCTGCGCGGGCGCGTTCGACGACCAGGCCCGCAAGACGGTCCGCGCGACGGCGGAGCTGCTGCACATCGCGGGCGTCAAGTACGTGGTGCTGGGCAACGAAGAGTCGTGCACCGGCGACCCGGCGCGCCGGGCGGGCAACGAGTTCCTGTTCCAGATGATGGCCCAGCAGACGGCGGAGACGCTCAACGCCGTGTTCGAGGGCCGCGAGCCGAAGCTGCGCAAGATCGTCACGACGTGCCCGCACTGCCTCAACACGCTCGGCCGCGAGTACCCGGACCTGGACGGGCACTACGAGGTGGTCCACCACACGCAGCTGCTCAACCGCCTGGTCCGCGGCGGCCTTCTGACCCCGGTCAAGCCGGTCGAGGACGGCCCGCGGGTGACCTACCACGACCCGTGCTACCTGGGCCGCCACAACAAGGTGTACACCCCGCCGCGCGAGCTGGTCGGCGCGACGGGCGCGACGTTGGCGGAGATGCCCCGCCACGCGGATCGCGCCCTGTGCTGCGGAGCGGGGGGTGCGCGCATGTGGATGGAGGAGCAGATCGGCAAGCGCATCAACCTGGAGCGCGTGGACGAAGCCATCGCGACAGACGCGGAAACGATCGTGACGGGGTGCCCGTTCTGCCGGGTGATGCTGACGGACGGGCTGGTGCAGCGGCAGAGCGAGCAGAAGGCGGAGAACGTGGACGTCCGCGACGTGGCGCAGCTGCTGCTGGAGCGGGTGAAGGCCCCGGAGGCGGCACCCAAGCCCTGAGCGCGCCTACTGGTCGACGGCTTTGATCGTCGCGCAGAACCCTTCGATGGCGGCGAGGTCCTGCTTCGGGACCTCGTCGCCGGAGAAGTGCATGAGATCGTTGCGGATCCGGCGCGCTTCTTTGAGCAGGTCGAGGAACGCCTGGTGGTCGAGCGGCCACTTCAGCATGGCGAAGTGGTGCTGTTCCTCGAAGAGCCGCACGTAGTTGCCGAAGGTCGGGTTCCCGTTCGCCCACCGGGGCGTGACCCGGTCGAGCAGGTCCTCGGGCAGGTTTCGCTTGGTCTGGCGGCGAAGCCGCAGCTCGGCTTCTTCCAGCAGGGAGAACGGCCGGGCGAGCGTGCCGAACTGCCGGGCGAGATCGTTGGCGGTCAGGATGCCGATGAGCTTCCGGCGGTCTTCGCCCCGGACGAAGACGAAGCCGTGCCGGTAGATCTCGTCGATCTGCTCGAAGAGCTCGTCGTCGAAGTCGATCACCCGGACCTGGGTGGTGGCGTCCCGCAACGTCGGCGCGGGGTTCGCCAGGCGGGCCCGGCCGATGGACTCCCAGCTGACCGCGCCGACGCAGAACCCGTCCTCGTCCGTGACCGCCAGCTGGGAGTAGTTCTTGGCCAGCATGAGCGTCACCGCGGTGGCGAGCGGTCTCCCGGCCGTGACGGCCTCGACGGCCGGCTCGTCCGGCAGGACGGCGCGCACCATCCACTTGGTGGGCAGCTCGTCCGGGACCTCGACGTCGGGTGCCTCCGGGTCCGCCGTGCCCGGCTCGTCGGCGACGGGCACCAGCTCGACGGCCGCGTCCATCCGGACCGTGGTGAACGGCGGCCTGGTCGTGACGCCGTGCTCGGCCAGCTCGGACTGGACGGTCACCAGGGAAGTCGCGGTGCGCCGCCGGTAGTCCCACATGCCCAGCAGGTTCCGGACGGTCAGCGTCACCGGCGCCGCACCGGTCTCGACGGCTTCCCACAGGTCGGCCCGGGTCGCGTCGGGATCGACGTTCGCCGACGCGTGCTGCCAGCCCGGATCCGGCCGGCCGGCCGCGACTTCGGCGATCCGGCGGGCGGCGTCGTGGCGGCTCAGCCGGCAGACGGTGAGCAGGGAGCCGAGACTGCCGCGCAGGTCGGGGCCGAACTCACCGGGGTCGATGTCGGTCCGGAGCCACCGGACCGGCCGGGCGTGCCGGCACTCGGGGGTCGCGCCGGGGCGGTAGTGGTACTGCCCGGTGACCTCGCCGATGGCGAACTTCCGGACGTTCTTGAGCGGCATGACGACGAGGTCGCCCTCGCTCATCTCCCGGTAGAACCGCCACAGCTGCCCGGCCCAGTTCCCGATCACGGACGCCGACCGGTGCGGGTAGCACTCCCGCAGCCCCGCCTTGAGCGCTCCCTTGTCGCCGAACCCGCCGAGCGCGGGAACGCCGCCCCAGCCGACGATCGCCAGACCTTCGGCGAGGGACTCCTGGTCGCGCTCGCCTTGCCTACCCGCGCGGACTTGCCAAGCTGACTTCATCGTTCTCCCGGTTCCCGGACCGACTGGCTTACGCACCCAGTCGGTCCGGGACCGCCGATCGTCGCCCGGATTCCCGGCGGTTCACCCGTTCGCCGCACGACTCTCACCCGGGCGGCGAGCGCTGTCCTCAGCCGTCCACGGCGGAAGCGACCACAGTGGACGCTGACGACGGCACCGGTGCCCGGTGGCCCAGCTCCGCCGTCGGCACCCGGTAGGTCTCCCGCGCCGTCGCCGCGGCGGCCGCCGCCACCACGCAGACCGCTGCCGTGAAGATCGCGACCCCCAGCCAGTCCTCCTTGGCCGAGCCGATCGCCGCCACCACGCTCGGGGCGAAGCCCGCCACCGCGAAGCCGATCTGCGTGCCGATCGCCATGCCGGACAGGCGGACCCGGGCGGTGAACATCTCGCCGTACAGCGACGGCCAGACGCCGTTGACGCCGGAGTACGCCACGCCGAAGAGCACGATGCCCAGCACGAACAGCAGCGCGTACGAGCCGATCGAGATCGACCACAGGTACGGGAAGATCAGCACCCCGCACAGCAGGCACCCGGTGATGAACACCGGCTTGCGCCCGACCCGGTCGGCGAGGCCGGCCAGCAGCGGGATCGCCCCCAGCGCCACGACGTTCGCGAGCACCCCGACCCACAGCATCGGCGTGCGGGCCAGGCCGATCGTGTTGACCGCGTAGCTCAGCGCGTACACCGTGAAGATCGTGCTCACCGAGGCGATCGTCGCCGCGACGACCACGCGCAGCACGTCCGCCCAGTGGTGGCGGAACAGCACCGCGACCGGCAGCTTCGCGACGTCGGTGCGTTCGAACACCGGCGTCTCGTCGAGCTTGCGGCGGATGACGAACCCGACCACCACGACCGCCGCGCTGCACCAGAACGGCACCCGCCAGCCCCACGTCAGCAGGTCGCTCTGGGGGAGCGCGGCGACCGGCAGGAAGATCGCCGTCGCCAGGATCTGGCCGGCCTGCGTGCCGCTCAGGGTGAAGCTGGTGAAGTACGCGCGCCGCCGTTCCGGGGCGTGTTCGAGCGACATCGAGTTGGCGCCCGCCTGCTCGCCGGACGCCGAAAGTCCTTGCAGCAGCCGGAGAACGACCAGCAGGACCGGCGCGAGCACGCCCACGGACCCGTAGGTCGGCAGGCAGCCGACGGCGAACGTCGCCACGCCCATCAGCAGCAGCGTGAACACCAGGACGCGCTTGCGGCCGAAGCGGTCGCCGACGTGGCCGAGGACGAACGCGCCCACCGGCCGGGCCAGGTAGCCGACGCCGAAGGTGGCCAGGGCCAGCAGGGTGCCGGTCGCGGGGGAGGAAGCGGGGAAGAAGACCTTGTTGAACACCAGCGCGGCGGCGGTCCCGTAGATGAAGAAGTCGTAGTACTCGAGCGCGCTGCCGATCCAGGCGGCCAGCGCCGCCTTGCGGGGCATCGATCCGGTCACGGGGATGAGCTCCTGACGTCCGTGCTTCGTTGCTCAGAGTCGGCGGGGAAGCAATGTACGGTCTAGTTAGTTAATAGAGAGTGCGAGACCGTGCCCCGGGTGTCAAGAGGCGGTTTCGGGGCCGCCGCACGTCGCTCGGCGCCTGCCGCGACGGCGGACGCGGACCGGCGACGCGGCTCGGCAAAGCCGGCGGTCAGGCGGTGAGGTAGTCGATCACCAGGTCGCCGAGCATCGTGCGGTAGTGCTCGCGCCGGGCCGGGTCGAGCATGTCGCGGCCGAAGATCGCCTGGAACGTGTGGCGGTTCGCCAGCCGGAACACGCAGAACGAGCTGATGATCATGTGGACGTCGAGCGGGTCGACGTCGTCGCGGAAGCGGCCGGCCGCGCGGCCGCGCTGGAGGACCACCGTCAGCCCGCCGAGCGCCGGGTCGGCCAGCCCGGCCAGGATCTCCGACTGCGCCAGGTGTTCGGCGTTGTGGATGTTCTCGATGCTGACCAGCCGGATGAAGTCCGGGTTCGCCTCGTGGTGGTCGAAGGTCAGCGCGGCCAGCTGCCGCAGCGCGTCCTCGGGGTCCAGGTGCTGGACGTCGAGCTGCCGCTCCAGCGACCGGATCGTCGAGTACGCCTTCTCCAGCACCGCGATGTACAGCTGTTCCTTGCCGCCGAAGTAGTAGTAGATCATCCGCTTGGTCGTGCTCGTGCGGGCGGCGATCTCGTCGACGCGGGCGCCGGTGTAGCCCTTGTCCGCGAACTCCCGCGTGGCCACCGCGAGGATGTCGGCGCGCGTGCGGTCCTTGTCGCGCTGGCGCTCGGCCTCCGACGATGGTGCGGCCACCGGGCTCCTTCCGCTGCAGGTCGACGGCCCCACTCTAGCCCAGCCCTTCCCCCGGACCACGTGCCGCGCTACCGTGAACGTACTAGTTCGTACATTAATCCGGAGGGCGACCGCGTGACCAGCTACCTGATCGGACTCGTCGGCACCGGCATCGGGCCGTCCGCCAGCCCGGCGCTGCACGAACGCGAGGCCGACGAGCTCGGCCTCCGCTACGTCTACCGCCTGCTGGACCTCGACGCGCTGCGCCGGCCGGTCGCCGAAGTGCTGGCCGCGGCCCGGCTCACCGGGTTCGACGGCCTCAACGTCACGCACCCGGCCAAGCAGCTGGTGTGCGAGCACCTCGACGACCTGTCGCCCGAGGCCGCCGCGCTCGGCGCGGTCAACACCGTCGTCTTCGAGGGAGGCCGCGCGATCGGGCACAACACCGACGCGACCGGCTTCGCCCGCAGCCTCACCCGCGGCCTGCCCGACGTCCGGATGGACGAGGTCGTCCTGCTGGGCGCCGGGGGAGCGGGCGCCGCGGTGGCACACGCGCTCCTGTCCCTCGGCACCGGCCGGCTCACGGTCCACGACGTCGACGGCGAACGCAGCGCGAAGCTCGTCGAGGCGCTGCGGCAGCGGTTCGGCGCCGGGCGCGCGGACACCGGCGGCCTCGACGCCGTCCACCGCGCCGACGGCCTGGTGCACGCGACCCCGACCGGGATGGCCGCCCACCCCGGCTCGCCGCTCCCGACGGAGTACCTGCGGCCGGAGCTGTGGGTCGCCGACATCGTCTACCGCCCGCTGGAGACCGCGCTGCTGGCCGAAGCCCGCGCCCGCGGCTGCCGCGTGCTGCACGGCGGCGGCATGGTCGTGCTGCAGGCCGCCGAGTCGTTCCGGCTGTTCACCGGCGTCGAGCCGGACCCGGCGCGGATGCTGCGCCACTTCGACGCCCTCGAAGGGGAGGCCGCCCGTGCCGTCTGAACCGCGCACCGCGATCGCCACCGTCTGCCTCTCCGGAACGCTCGAGGACAAGCTCGCCGCGGCCGCCGCGGCGGGGTTCGACGGCGTCGAGCTGTTCGAGAACGACCTGGTGGTCTCACCGTCCGGTCCGGCCGAAATCCGCCGCCGCTGCGCGGACCTCGGCCTCTCGATCGACCTCTACCAGCCGTTCCGCGACTTCGAAGCCGTCCCGCCGGACGTCCACGCGGCCAACCTCCGCCGCGCGCGGCACAAGTTCGACGTCATGGCCGAGCTGGGCGCCGGCACCGTGCTGGTCTGCTCGTCCGTCTCACCGGACGCGATCGACGACGACGAGCTCGCCGCCGAACAGCTGCACGCCCTGGCGGACGCCGCCCACGAGCGGGGACTGCGGATCGCGTACGAAGCGCTGGCCTGGGGCCGGCACGTCAGCGGCTACGAACACGCGTGGCGCATCGTGCGCCGCGCGGCGCACCCCGCCCTCGGCGTGTGCCTCGACAGCTTCCACATCCTGTCGAAGGGCCACGACCCGGCGCCGATCCGCGCGATCCCCGGCGACAAGATCTTCTTCCTGCAGCTCGCCGACGCGCCCGAGCTGCCGATGGACGTCCTGCCGTGGAGCCGCCACCACCGGCTCTTCCCCGGCCAGGGCGACTTCGACCTGACGGCGTTCACCGGGCACGTCCTGGCCGCGGGCTACCGCGGCCCGCTGTCGCTCGAAGTCTTCAACGACGTGTACCGGCAGGCCGACCCGCGCCCCGCCGCGGTCGACGCCATGCGGTCGCTGCTGGCGCTGCAGGAGTCGCTCGGCGTCCGGGACGTGCCGGCCGCGCCCGCGCTGACCGGCCACGCGTTCGCCGAGGTCGTCACCGACCCGGGCGCGGGGAAGGTCCTGGCGTCGCTCGGGTTCGCGCGCACCGGCGTCCACCGCACCAAGCCGGTCGAGCTGTGGGAACAGGGCGAGGCCCGGGTGGTGGTCAACGAGGGCGGCGCGGCGCACGGCGCCGTCGGCGCGGTGGCGCTGGCCAGCACCGATCCGGCCCGGTCGGCCCGCCGGGCGGAGGCCCTGCTCGCGCCGGTCCTGCCGCGGGTGCGCGGCCCGCGCGAGGCCGACCTGGCCTCGGTCGCGGCACCGGACGGCACGCAGGTGTTCCTCTGCGGCGACGACTGGCGCGACGACTTCGTGCACACCGGCGAAACGGCGGCCGGGGCGGGGATCCTCGGCATCGATCACGTGGCGCTCACCCAGCCCTTCGACCACTTCGACGAGGCGGCGCTGTTCTACCGGTCGGTGTTCGGGCTGACGCCGTCCCCGGTGGCCGAGTTCGCGGCGCCGTTCGGGCTGGTGCGCAGCCGCGCGGTGGCGGCGGGGGAGGTGCGGCTGACGCTGGACAGCGCCCTGGTCCGGCGCGGCGAATGGGCGCCGGCGGTCCCCGAACCGCAGCACGTGGCGTTCGCCTGCGCGGACGCGCTCGCGGCGGCCGCGGCGATGCGGGCGGCGGGCGCGCCGCTGCTGGCGATCCCGGCCAACTACTACGACGACCTCGAAGCCCGCCTGGACCTGCCGCCCGAGCGGCTGGCCGGCCTGCGGGAGCACTCGGTGCTCTACGACCGGGACGCCCACGGCGAGTTCCTGCACTTCTACACGGCGCTGGCCGGGGCCCGGGTGTTCTTCGAGGTCGTGCAGCGGATCGGCGGGTACCGCGGGTACGGCGTGGCCAACGCCCCGGTGCGGATGGCCGCCCACCGCGCACGCCGGGACACCGGGGCACCCGCGACAACGGCCGTGTGATCAGCGGGATTCACGCGACGCGCGTGACCGCCGCCCCGGGAAACCTTTCCCGGGGCGGTTTTCGTCGTGCCGCCCGCGCGGGGTCGCCCGGCTTTTCGGCTTCCCTGCGGTGAAAAACGGCCCGGACACCTTCCTATCAGGACGACTTCCGCCGCCCGTTCGTCAGTCCCCGGTAACCGCTCGGCTACTCGGCGTACAACTCCCCGGTGCGTTTACAACGTTCCGGCAACCGCCTTGACACCGCCTGTGGTACGTACCACTCTAACCCCAACATTGGTCTACACCATTTGGGGCGCTCGGCCACGGTGGCCGGGCAGGGAAGGACGGCATCGAGTGAAACGCTGGCTCAAGCTGGCGGCGGGCGCCGCCGCAGTAACGCTCGCGACCGCAGGCTGCGCGGGCTCCGGCGGAACCGACACGGCCGCGTCGTCGAGCGGCGCTCCGGCGCAGATCACCGGCGACGTCACGGTCTGGCTGATGACGGGTTCCGCGCCGGCTTCGCTGACCGACGCGCTGAACAAGGAGTTCGAGGCGGCCCACCCGGGCGTCAAGGTCAAGTACGAAGTCCAGCAGTGGGACGGCATCCAGCAGAAGCTGACCACCGCGCTGGCCAGCGGCGCGCCGCCGGACGTCATCGAGATCGGCAACACGCAGACCGCGGCGTTCGCCTCGCAGGACGGCGTGCTGACCGACCTGACCGCGGACAAGGACAGCTTCAACGGCGCGCAGTGGCTCAAGGGTCTCGCCGACTCGGGCACCTACGACGGCAAGGTCTACGGCGTCCCGTTCTACGCGGCCAACCGCGAGGTCATCTACCGCAAGGACATGTTCGAGCAGGCGGGCATCGCCAAGCCGCCGACGTCGAACGACGAGTGGCTCGACGCGATCACCAAGCTGAAGACGAAGTTCGGCTCCGACCCCGACTTCCAGGCGCTCTACATGCCGGGCCAGAACTGGTACGCCCTGCTGTCGTTCATCTGGGACAACGGCGGTGACATCGCCCAGGCCGACGGCAAGAACTACAAGGCGACGCTGGACGGCGCCGGTGCCAAGGCGGGTCTCGACTTCTACAAGAAGCTCGTCGACACCTCCGGCACCAAGGCCCCGAAGGACGCCGACGAGGCCAAGCCGCAGCAGGCGACCGTCTACGGCGCCGGCAAGGTGGCCATGATGATCGGTCTCCCGTGGGAGCTGGCCACCGCGGCCAAGACCGACGCGAGCCTGACCGCCAAGACCGGCGCCTTCGCCATCCCGAGCAAGAACGCCGGCCAGAGCGCCCCGGTCTTCCTGGGCGGCTCCAACCTGGCCATCCCGGCCAACAGCAAGAACGCGGCCGCGGCCAAGGAGTACATCAAGCTGCTCTCCAGCCCGAAGTACCAGAGCCAGCTCGCCGCCGCCGGCGTCGTGCCCGGCACGTCGACCGACCTCACCGGCCTGGACAAGGACCCGCTGGGCAGCGTGATGGCCAAGGCTTCGGCCAACGGCAAGGCCGTGCCGGCCAGCCCGAAGTGGGGTGACGTGGAGTCCGGCCAGAACCCGGTCAAGGACATGCTGACCGCGTACCTCACCGGCAAGAAGACGCTCGACCAGGCGACCGCCGACGCCAACGCAGCGCTGAACAAGCTCATCGGCGGATGACAGCGACCGCGAATGTGACGATGCCGGCGGGGGCGACCCCGCCGGCATCGCCGCGCGACGCGCGGGCCAAGAAGCGCAGGCAGGGCCGGTTCGGCGACCGGGTGCTCCCGTACCTGCTGCTCCTCCCCGCTCTCGCGGCGATCCTCGTGCTCCTCGCCTGGCCGCTGGTCCAGGTGCTCGCGATCAGCTTCCGCAAGCTCGACATCGGCCAGCTGATCTCCGGCAAGACGATCTGGATCGGCTTCGACAACTACACGAACACGCTCTCGGACCCGGAGTTCTGGACGATCACGGTCCGGACGCTCGTCTTCACGGCGTCGATCGTGGCCGCCACCATCCTCGGCGGCCTGCTCCTGTCGGTGCTCATGCGCCACCTCGACCCGGTGGTCCGGATCATCCTGCAGGTCACGCTGGTGCTCGCCTGGGCGACCCCGGTGATCGCGACGACCACGGTGTTCCAGTGGATCTTCGACGAGCAGTACGGCATCCTCAACAAGACCCTGGACCGGCTCGGGTTCCACAGCTTCATCGGGTTCTCGTGGTTCTCCAGCGGACCCAGCACGCTGACGGTGATCGGGTTGCTCATCGTGTGGCAGGCCGTGCCGTTCGTGACGTTCTCGCTGTACGCGGGCCTCATCGGCGTGCCACGCGAGCAGTACGAGGCCGCCGGCATCGACGGCGCCAGCGCGTGGCAGACGTTCCGCGCGGTCACCTGGCCCGCGATCCGGCCGATCACCACGATGGTGACCTTCCTGTCGGTGCTGTGGGACTTCAACGCCTTCGCCCAGATCTGGGCGATCCGCGAGGGCGGCCCGGACGGCGGGAGCACCACGCTGGCCGTCGTGCTCTACCTCAAGGGCATCGCGGGCAACCACTTCGGCGCGGCGGGCGCGATCGCGACCCTGATGCTGATCGTGCTGGCGCTCATCACCGGCCGGTACATCCAGCTGCTGGTCCGGACCCCGGAAGGTGATCTGAAGTGAGGAAACCGCTGTCGCAGCGGATCGTGCTGTCGGTCATCGGCGTCATCGTGGCGCTGCTGATCGTCTTCCCGACGTACTGGATGTTCGTCACGTCGCTGCGCACACCCGGCGAGATCCTTTCGCCCAAGTACGACCTCATCCCGACGTCGTTCTCGTTCGGCAACTTCGCCACCGCGCTGGGCAAGGACAACTTCCCGGTCTACCTGATGAACAGCCTGATCGTCACGGTCGGGTCGGTGCTCTGCGCGCTGATCGCCGGGACGCTGGCGGCCATCCCGCTCTCGCGGCTGCGCTTCACCGGCCGCAAGGGCTTCCTGGTCCTGGTCATGGTGGCGCAGCTGGCGCCGGTGTCGGCCCTGTTCATCCCGCTGTTCCTGCTGATGCGGGACGCCGGGCTGCTCAACACGCTGCCGTCGCTGCTGCTGATCTACTTCGCGACCACGCTGCCGTTCACCGTCTGGATGCTCTACGGCTTCGTCAACGGGATCCCGTACGAGCTGGAGGAGGCCGCGATGATCGACGGCTGCAGCCAGACCGGCGCGTTCCGCCGGGTGACGCTGCCGCTGCTCGGGCCGGGCCTGGTCACGACGTCGGTGTTCAGCTTCATCACGGCGTGGAACGAGTACCTGTTCGCGCTGGTGTTCATCCGGGACAAGCCGAAGGAGACGCTGCCGGTGTGGCTGGCGTCGTTCCGCACGGCGTTCGCGACCGACTGGGGCGGGGTGATGGCCGCGTCGGTCATCTACGCGGTCCCGGCGCTGGTGTTCTTCCTGATCGTGCAGCGCAAGCTCGTGGCCGGCGTCGCCGCCGGCGCGGTGAAGGGGTAGCCGGTGACATCCGCCGAGAAGCTCGCCGAAGCCGTCCTCCTGCCCGGGTTCGCCGGGACGACCGCGCCGGACTGGCTGCGCAGACGCGTCGCCGAAGGCCTCGGCGGGGTGGTGCTGTTCGGCCGCAACGTCGTCGATGACGAGCAGGTCGCGGCGCTCACCGCGCAGCTGCGCGGCGAGCGGGACGGCGTGGTCGTCGGCATCGACGAGGAAGGGGGCGACGTCACCCGCCTCGACGTCAACACCGGCTCGTTCGTGCCGGGGCCGCTGGCGCTCGGCGCGGCCGACGACCCGGAGCTGACCACGGCGGTCGCCGCCGCGCTCGGCGAACGGCTGGCGGCCTGCGGCGTCACGGTGAACCTGGCGCCGTGCGCGGACCTGACCCTGGCGGCCGAGGACCCGATCATCGGCGTCCGGGCGTTCGGGTCCGACCCGGCGAAGGCGTCACCGCACGTCGCGGCGTACGTGACGGGCTTGCAGAAGTACGGCGTCGCGGCCTGCGCCAAGCACTTCCCGGGCCACGGCGCGGCGACCGAGGACTCGCACGTGGCCCTGCCGGTGCTGCCGCGGACCGTCGAAGAGCTGCGGGAGATCGAGCTGGTCCCGTTCGCCGCGGCGATCCGGGCCGGCGTGCGCTCGGTGATGTCGGGGCACCTGGTCGTCCGGGCCTGGGGCGACGAGCCGGCGACGCTCAACCGGGTCGCGCTCACCGATGTCCTGCGTGGCGAGCTGGGTTTCACCGGCGCGGTCATCACCGACGCGCTCGAGATGGGCGCGGTGTCCGGGGCCTACGGACGGCACGACGGCCTCGGCCGTTCCGCCGTCCGGGCGCTGGCCGCGGGAGCGGACGCGCTGTGCCTCGGTGGCGCGGCGTTCGAAGCTCCTGCGCTCGACGCCTGCGTGTCGGCGATCGTGGCCGCGGTCGCGGCGGGGGAGCTGCCCCTGGAGCGGCTGGCGGAGGCGGCTTCGCGGACGGCCGCGCTGGGCACCGACCCGGCACCGGCGGCGGTGGGCCCGGTGGACCGGCGGCTCGGCCTCGAAGCGGCCCGCAAGGCACTGCGCGTCCAGGGTGAGCCTCGGCTGGACGGGCCGCCGCTGGTGGTCGACGTCCAGACCGAGCCGACCATCGCGGCCGGCCCGATGCCGTGGGGCCTCGGCGCGCACCTGGCCGAGCTGCTGCCGGGCACGCGGACGCTCACCGCGACCCCGGACGACGTCGCCGAGGTCCTGGAAGCGGCGCGGGAGGTCCGCAGCGTCGTCGTGGTCACCCGCGAGGCGCACCGGCACCCGCGGGTGCGCGAGCTGCTGGCCGCGTTGTCCACTGTGGATTTCATCCGGGTGGAGACGGGAGTGCCCGGGCCGCCGGATGGTGCGGGGCCGCGGATCGACACGTTCAGCGGCTCCTACGTGAGCCTGCGCGCGGCGGCCGAGTACCTGGCCTGAGTTCTTTCACGACGAAGCCCCGCTTCCGGCGGGGCTTCGTCCTTTTTGCCGCATCTCCAGACGCCGCCCCGGCTTTTGTACGGGGCTTGTATCGCCGGGCGCCATTCTGTCCGCACACCACGACTGGAGGACGGACAAATGAGAATTCGGATCGGGAAGCGTGCGGCGGGCGTCGTCGGCATCGCCGCGTCGATCGTGCTGGTCGGCGCCACCCCGGCCCTGGCCGCGACGGGCACGGTGCACACCGACTCGGGCGCGCCGCTGACCGTGCGCTCGGCGCCGAGCACGAGCGCGGCCTCGGCGGGCACGGTCGCCGACGGCACCGCCGTGGACATCGACTGCCAGACCACCGGCGAGACGGTCACCGGGAAGTACGGCACCAGCAACATCTGGGACCACGTGCCGGGCGGCTACATCACCGACACCTACGTCTACACCGGCTCCGACGGCCGGATCGCGCCGGACTGCACCGACGTGCCGACCGTCCCGGCCGACGTGTGTTCGACCTCCGGGCTGGGCGACCCGAACACGTGCGCCCAGGCGGTCACGAAGGCGAAGTCGCGGGTCCACACGAACTACGACTCGTCCTACGACGGCTGGTGCGACCGCATCAACGCCCAGAACTACGGTTTCACCGCGAGCGGCTCGACCACGGCGTACGTGCACTGGACGCAGATCCCCAGCCAGTACAAGCACCCGGGCAGCCTGGACGTCCCGGCGGGCGGCCTGGCGTTCTTCTCCAACGGCGGCGCGGGCCACACGATGATCTCCATCGGCGGCGGCAAGTTCCTGTCGAACGACATCAACGGCGCGGGCACGTACACGGAGACGACGATCGCGCAGATCAAGAGCAAGTGGGGCCAGACCTACCTCGGCTGGTCACAGCCGTGGTTCAAGGTGAACCACTGACCCGCTGAGGCGGGGGAGCGGGTCTCGCCGGCCCTGGGGGCGGCGAGACCCGCCCGGGGTGGCGGCCACGCGCCGAGAGGACCACAGCCCGGTTCTGTCCGGTATCCCCGGCCAGAACCGGATGGACGTGGTCGGCTTCGATCGGCCCCTGCCCACCTCCCCGGGCAGGGGCCGTTCCGCTCAGCCGCCCGGCTTCAGGCGGTGCAGCACGAAGATCCCGCCCACCGCCGGGCGGTCCGTTCGCTCGTGGTCCGTGGCCACGTACTCGTCCAGCACTGCCAGGATCCGGCGGTCCAGCTCCTCGATCTCGTCGGGGGACAGGTGCAGCAGGAACTTCTCGTGCACCGCCACCGACTCCGGCCCGGCCGCCCGGATCTCCTCCTGGAAGATCTCGATCGGCGCGAACCGCGTCTCCGCGTCGGCTTCGGACAGCGGCCCGTCGAGCCACCACGTCTCGTTGTTCGACTTGTACGGCTTCTCCAACGCCCCGCTCGCGCCCGTCCGGACCGGGGCCTGCTCCAGCAAGCCCGCCGCCACCAGCTGGCGGACGTGGTGCAGGACCGTGCCCGGGTCGCGGTCGAGGCGGTCGGCCAGCTGCTTGTTCGTCAGCTCCTCGACCAGGCACAACCGCATGATGCGCAGCCGCAGCGGGTGGCCGAGGGCCTTGGCCTCCTCCGGCGTCGCCGGGCGCCGGCGGCGGGGTTCCGTCATGAGCGGAGCGTAGTCCATCGATGGAATCGGGTCACATCGATGGAGAAAACCCCATCGATGTGCGATCCTCCATCCATGACCACCGCGTTCTGGCGGCTGTGGACCGCTGCCGGCTTGTCGAGCCTCGCCGACGGCGTCCTGAAGGTCGCCCTGCCGCTCATCGCGGTCGGCTACACCCGCGAGCCCGCGCTCATCGCCGGGCTCGCCTTCGCCTTCAGCCTGCCGTGGCTGCTCCTCGCGCTGCCCGCCGGCGCGCTGGTCGACCGGCTCGACCGCCGCCGGGCGATGCTCGCCGCCAACCTCGTCCGGGGTGGGCTCCTCGCCGTCGTCACGCTGCTGACCGTCTTCGGCGCGGGCTCGATCTGGGCGCTCTACGTCGTCGCCGTCGGGGTCGGGTGTGCCGAAACCGTCTACGACACCGCGGCGCAGTCGATCGTCCCGCAGGTCGTCGGGCGCGAGCAGCTGGCCCGCGCCAACGGCCGGATGTTCGCCGCCGAGCAGACCGCCAACGAGTTCGCCGGCCCGCCGCTCGCCGGGGTCCTGGCCGCGGCCGGCGTCGTCGCCGCGCTCGTGACCCCCGTGGCGCTGTGGGCCGTCGCCGTCGCGGCCCTGCTGCTCGTGCGCGGCGAGTACCGGATCCCGCGCGAGCGCCGCACCACCCTGCGCGCGGACATCGCCGAAGGGCTGCGTTTCCTGGTGCGGCACAAGGTGTTGCGGACGTTCTCGCTCATGGTCGGCACGTTCAACTTCGCCACCGGTGCGACCTTCGCGGTCCTCGTCCTCTACGCGGTCGGGCCCGGCTCGGCGATGGGCCTGTCCGCGCCGGCGTTCGGCCTGCTGATGGCCACGAGCGCCGCGGGCGGGCTGACCGGGTCGCTGCTCGCCGAAGCCGTCGAACGCCGCCTGGGCCGGATCCGCGCGCTCTGGGTCTCGTGGCTCACCGGCGGGCTCTCGGTCGGCACGCTCGCCGTGACCGCGAACCCCTACGCCGTCGGCGCGGGCTTCTTCCTCGGCGGCACGGGCGTCATGGTGTCCAATGTGGTCATGGTGTCGCTGCGCCAGCGCCTCACCCCGGACCGGCTCCTCGGCCGGCTCAACAGCAGCTACCGCCTGGTGGCGTGGGGGACGAAGTCCCTCGGCGCCCTCGCGGGCGGCGCGATCGCCCAGTGGGCGGGGCTGCACGCGGTGTTCGTGGTGATGGCGGTGCTGGCCTTCGCGGTCGTGGCCGGCCTCCGCGTCGTGACCGAGGACGCCCTCGCTCAGAGCGGGTGGGTCTCGACGTAAGCGTTCCAAACCTTCTTCGGCACGCACATCCGCCACGCGTCGAGGACGAGTTCGCGCATCTCCTCGACGTCGATCGCCGCGAGCCGGCACTGCACCCACTGGTAGCGCAGGTCCGACGGCTCGGGCATGAAGAACTTCTCCGGTTCGCCGGCGACCAGCGCGTCCCGCTGGTCGCGCGGATAACCGAAGCCCATCACGGTCTCGTCCCGCGACAGCGCCACGAACACGATCTGCCCGACCCGGAACTTGGGCCGGTCCCGCACGACGGCTTCGTACGCGCGGGGAAGCGTCAGTGCGAACGCGCGGACCTCGTCACCGGTGACCATGCCGGTCAGTAAACCGCAGAAGCCGGCGGCGCGGGATGCCCCCGCGCCGCCGGCTCAGGCGAGCGTCACGCCCGGCAGGTCTTGCCGCGGTTCACGCAGTTGACCAGCCCGTTCATGATCCGCTGCGACATCACGTTGGCGAAGTCGTCGTGGTCGGAACCCGGGTTGTGCTTCTCCTGCGGGAAAGCGTCCACTTTGTACTGCTTCTTGACCTGGATGTCGTGCGGGATGTCGTAGGTCAGCGAGATCTGCAGCTGCGGAACGGCCTTGAACCCCTTGGCGCACCGGCCGAACTGGTCCGGGAAGACGATGTGCGTGCGGTGGTTGGCGCTGTCGGTGTTCTTCCCGTCCCAGCAGCTCGGGAAGGTGTGGATCCGCTTGACCTTGCTGTTCTGCGGGCAGATCGGGTACTTGTCCGTGACGCGGTTCTCGAACCCGGTGCACGTCCAGCTCGCCCGGGCGTTGGCCGGCCCGTTGGTCGACACCTTCGCGTCGCCGTAGAGCACGCGCAGGAACTTCGGCATCGCCACGACCTTGCCCACCGGGCTGCCGCGGAAGGTGATCTGGACCTTCTGCGGGCGCAGGATCTTGCCGTCGTTGCCCGGCAGCTCGTTGTTCTCGTCCTGCCCGGGCAGCGCGCCGCCCGCCGTGGTGCTCGGCGGCGGGGTCGGCGTGCCGGTGTCCTTGCCGGGCTTCGGCGCGCACGGCGCGAGGCCGCCCAGGTCCTGCGGCTTCGGCGCGAACCGGCCGATCGCGATGGCGATGCGGTCGATGATCGCGGCGCGCCGGTCCTTGAGCGGGTTCAGGATCGCGTTCTGGACGAAGTTCGCGCCGCCTTGGCCCTGCGTCGCCGCGATGCGCTGGTTGGCCTCGTCGGTCTGCGTGTCGAGCTGGTCGAGGTTGCTGTCGACCTCGGCCATGGCCTGGTCGGGGACGTCGGCGAGCTTGCTGGCGACGTCCGGGCAGGCGACCTGGACGGTCTTGGCCTCCTGGTCGGCCTGCGCGCGGTCGCCGTCGGGCTTCTTCGCGGGCTCGTTCTTCTCCTCTTCGCCGGTGTCGATGCGCACGACCGGCCAGAAGTAGGCGGACTTGTCGCCGTTGCGGCAGGTGGTGCCGGCCCGGACGAGGCTCTTGTTGTTCGAGTCGGCGTTCGTCGAGAGGTTGCCGACGTAGTCGTGCAGGTGCTGGGCGCCGTTGCGGACGCCGGGCTGGGCGATGAAGTTGTCGGGGTTGAAGTGGCCGTTCTCGTTGCGGCCGCAGTCGACGGTGAAGGTGCCGGTCGCCGCGCCGTAGACCGGGCGCGGGTCGAACTGGTTCGGCTGGACCTTCAGGATGTCGACGAAGAACGCGGGGTTCGCCTCGTCGGCGCTCGCTTCACCGGTGTTGCCGGTCGTCGTCGCGACGACGATGCCGCCGACCGCGAGCGCGAGCGCGATGCCGCCGGTCGCGATCTTGGTTCTGCGGGAAATGCGATGGCGCCCTTGGGTGCGGGACATGGATCCTCCGGGGTGTCGGGCTGGCGGGAACGCGCGACACTGGCGGTGCGAGCCCAGGCTCGTACCCACCAGGTACTGCGTCGGCGGGACGGAACGACGCCCGCGCCGGCCACCGACCCGACATCGGTGGGTGCGCGGCCACCTGCCCGTGGCCACGCCGTCAACCGGCTGGTTATCGTTCCGTGATGGAAGCTACACCGGGGTTTGACACCGGGCAAGAAGGTATTTCCGGCAATCACGAACCGTTATTCCGGGTTCTCGTCTGCGTAGTCGGGTGAGTGCGCGAAAACGCCTCGGAAATCAAGGAAGAATGGCGGACGCGAAAAACGCGGGCACGACGGCCCGCACCTGGATCACGCTGGATCGCCGCGCGTGTCCCTCTCCGGCTTGCTCGGGTGTGCGGCCATCCTGGGCCGCTGACCGGCGTGTTGTCCAGCTTCGGCGGGTGTGGCGAAAAACTTTGAACCGATCCGAACCGGCGTACGTATCCCTGGGTGAGACCCGCCGAATGCCCGCCGGTCGAATGCGCCCCCGGTGCGGCCGAATCCGTGCCCGCGGCACGGTAGGAGAAAGCTCCGGGGCCGACCGACCGACGTGAATGACTCATTCCTGTCGCCACACGTCATGAATGAGTCATTCACGTCATCGGAGGGCGGCCGGGACCGCCGGGATGGCCGACAGGGCCGAGTCGAGCCGGTGGCCGACCGCGAGACCCACCTGATCCCGCAGCTCCGCGAGCTTGGCCACGTCGATGCCCGTCGCGATGCCTTCGCGGTGGAAGAAGTCGACGAGGTCGTCCGTCGCGACGTTGCCCGACGCCCCCGGCGCGAACGGGCAGCCGCCGAGGCCACCCAGCGCCGAGTCGAAGCGGCGGATGCCGAGTGACAGTCCCTCCCACGCGTTGGCCGCCGCGCGGCCGTACGTGTTGTGCAGGTGCAGGCCCAGCGGGACGTCCGGCAGCTCGTCGCGCACCGCGGCGACGGTCGCGCGCAGCTGGCCCGGCCGGGCCGCGCCGATCGTGTCGGCGAGGTGGACGACCCGCGCGCCCAGCCGGCCCAGGCGGGCCGCCACGTCGGCGGTCCGGTCCGGATCCGTGTCGCCGTCGAACGGGCAGACGAACGCCGCCGCCACCGAAGCTTCGATCGCCACGCCCGCCTCCGCGAGCAGCGAAGCGCACCCCTCCAACCGGTCGAGCGCCGCGTCCGTCGGGACGCCCGCGTTGGCGGCGCTGTGCCCGTCGCTGGCCGAGACGACCAACCGCACCGAGCGAGCGCCCGCGTCGATCGCCTGCCGCGCGCCGCGTTCGGTGAAGACCAGGGTGTGGAGCACCGCCGGAGTGTCCGGCAGCGTCTTCAGCACTTCACCGGTGTCGGCCATCTGCGGTACCCGGCGCGCGGAGACGAACGACCCGACCTCCAGGGAGCGCACGCCGGCGTCGACGAGCCCGCGCGCCAGCCGCACCTTTTCGTGCGTGGGCACGGTGATCGGCTCGTCCTGCAGGCCGTCGCGCAGCACGACCTCGGTGAGGAGGACTTCGGTCATCAGATCACTCCACTCTCGCGGAGGCGGGTGACCGCCTCGCCGGTGACGCCGAGCTCGGCGAGCACGGCCTCGGTGTGTGCGCCCAGCTCCGGCCCGAGGCTGCGGGTCCGGCCGGGCCGTTCGGTCAGCGCCGGCACGATGCCGGGAAAGGTGACTTCGGCGTCGAGGCCGGGCACCCGGTGCCGCTCGTGCATGCCGCGGGCTTCGAAGTGCGGGTCCTTCGCAATATCCGCGGCGGTGAGGATCGGTCCACACGGGACGGACGCCGCACGCAGCACCGCTTCGGCGGCCTCCTGGGTGAGCGTCGCCGTCCACGCGCCGATCGCGTCGTCGAGCAGACCGGCGTGGGCGACCCGGCCGGCGTTGTCCGCGAACCGCGGGTCGGCCGCCAGGTCACCGCGGCCGACGGCCCGCATCAGGCGGCGGAAGATCGCGTCGCCGTTGCCGCTGACCACGATGTACTTGCCGTCGGCGCAGCGGTAGGTGTTGGACGGCGCCACCCCGGGCAACGCGGAACCGGCCGGCCCGCGCGTGACGCCGAACGCGTCGTAGTCCGGGAGCAGCGACTCCATCAGCGAATAGACGGCTTCGTACAGCGCGACGTCGACCACTTCGCCGGGCGTGGCACCCGGCTCGCGCTCGCGGCGGAGCAGGCCCATCAGCGCGCCGATCACCGCGTAGAGCCCGGCGACGGAGTCGGCGAGGCTGACCCCGACCCGCGTCGGCGGCCGGTCGGGGTAGCCGGTCAGCGCGCGCAGGCCGCCGATCGCCTCGGCGACGCCGCCGAAGCCGGGCCGGTCGCGGTAGGGGCCGGTCTGGCCGTAGCCGGAGACGCGGACGACGACCAGCCGCGGGTTGAGCGCGCGGAGCTCGTCCGGGCCCAGTCCCCAGCGTTCGAGGGTGCCGGGCCGGAAGTTCTCGAGCAGGACGTCGCTGCGGGCGGCGAGTGCGCGGACGAGGTCCTGGCCTTCGGGCCGGCGCAGGTCGACGGTCACCGAGCGCTTGTTGCGGCCGAGCGTGCGGAACAGCAGGGACGTGTCGCCGTCGTGCAGCCGCCAGCGCCGGAGCTCGTCGCCGGTGCCGGGGCGCTCGACCTTGACGACGTCGGCGCCGAAGTCCGCCAGGAGCCGGCCGGCGGTCGGCGCCGCGATGAAGTTGCCCAGCTCGACCACCCGGATGCCGGCGAGGGGTCCGGTTTGCTCACTCATGCCCGACTCCAAACCACTATGTGAGTTGCAAACCCAGAATACGGGCGAGTGTCGGGGAGTCAACAGCGTCGAGCCTGGATAGACTGTGCGACACACCACGGCACGGGGCGGGGCGATGGCAGAGGAAGAACGCAGCGGCACGACGCCGGTGCTGGTGCTGAGCAAGTTCAAGCAGATCCTCGAGTCGTTCACGATCGACAACCCCGAGCTGACGCTGCAGCAGATCACCCGGTCGACCGGGCTGCCGGCGAGCACGTGCCAGCGGCTGGTGCACAACCTGGTCCGCGAGGGCTTCCTCGACCGGTACGACGACACCTACCGCGTCGGCCTCGGCCTGGTCCGCTGGGCGGCGCCCGGGACGTTCGGCCTCGACCTGGTCCGCTTGACCCGGCCGGTGCTGCAGCAGCTGCGGGACGAAACGGGCGAGACGGCCTGTCTGTACGTCCGCGACGGCGCGTACCGCACGGTGATTTCGCTGGCGGAGTCCCGGCACCCGGTGGTCCGGCTGTTCGTGGTCGGCATGGTGATGCCGCTGCACGCCGGCTCGGCCGGGAAGGTGTTCCTGGCCTGGGACAAGCTGGCGGTCAAGGACGCGATCGGCCACGGCCTGGCCCGGTTCACCCCGCGCACGGTCGTCGACATCGACCTGCTGTCGGAGCAGCTCGGGCAGATCCGCGAGGCCGGCTACGCGGTGAGCTTCGAGGAACGCGACCTGGGGGCGGCGTCGCTGAGTGCCCCGGTGTTCGGCCTGAACGGCGAGGTCAGCGCGGCGATCGGGATCGGCGCGCCGACGCAGCGGTTCACCCCGGCCGACGTGCCGCGGCTGGCGCCGATCGTGGTCGAAGCCGGGCGCCGCGCTTCGGAGCGCCTCGGCTACCGCCCGGGTGTCGAGCGGGTCGCCGCTCTCTGATCCATCCTGTCTCCGCGACGTGCCGGGCACGGTCGCGCCCTTGACTCTGCCGTGCTGCCGTCACATTATGAGTCGGCCAACCACATAGTGGAGAAGTCAAAGGAGACGACGGATGGCGAACATCCCCGACGCCGCCGTGCCGGACACCGGCACGATCGCGGGCCGGCTCGACCGGCTGCCCATCACCCGCACGCACCGCCGGGCCACCGTCGCCGTCGGCCTCGGCCTGTTCTTCGACTTCTACGAGGTCTTCCTGACCGGCGTGCTCAGCTCGGTGCTCGTCAAGGAGTTCTCACTCACCAAGGCCGAGCTGCCGCCACTGCTGGCGTCGACCTTCGTCGGCATGTTCTTCGGCGCCCTGCTGCTCGGCCGCCTCGCCGACCGGTTCGGCCGCCGCGGCGCCTTCCTGCTCAACCTCGGGCTCTACTCGGTCTTCTCGCTGCTCGGTGCGTTCAGCGGCAGCGCGCTGATGCTGCTGGTGACGCGGTTCTTCGCCGGCATCGGCCTGGGCGCGGAGCCGCCGCTGGCCGACACCTACCTCACCGACCTGCTGCCGGCCCGCAAGCGCGGCCGGTTCATCGCCTGGGCGTACACGCTCGCGTTCTGCGGCTTCCCGGTCGTCGGCTTCCTCGCCCGCGGCCTGACCGAGCACGAGATCCTCGGCGTCGCCGGCTGGCGCTGGCTGTTCGTGATCGGCGCGCTCGGCGCGGGCGCGGTGTTCCTGCTGCGGCGCGGCCTGCCCGAGTCGCCGCGGTGGCTGGAGTCCGTCGGCCGCACCGAGGAGGCCGAGCACCTGGTGGCGGGCATGGAAGCGGAAGCCCGCGGCACCGTCGACGAGACGCCGGCCCCGCCGCGCGGCACCACCCGCAAGCGCGCCGGCGCGCCCGTGCGCGAGCTGTTCGGCACCGCCCTGCGCCGCCGCACCGGGATGATGGTCGTCTTCCACATCCTGCAGACGCTCGGCTACTACGGCTTCGGCACGCTCGTACCGCTGGTGCTGGCCGCCAAGGGGTACGCCGTCTCGCAGTCGCTGCTGTTCGCCGCGCTGACCTACCTCGGCTACCCGGTCGGGTCCGCGCTGTCGCTGCCGATCGTGGAACGCGTCGAACGCAAGTACCTGGTCGTCGGCTCGGTGCTGGCGATGGCGGGGTTCGGCATCGCCTTCGGCTACGCGGATTCGATGGCGCTGATCCTCGTGTTCGGCTTCCTCTACACCGCGACCAGCAACGTGTTCTCGAACGCCTACCACATCTACCAGGCCGAGATCTTCCCGACGGCGCTGCGGTCGACGGCGTCCAGCGGCACCTATTCGCTGTCGCGGCTGGCGAGCGGCGCGATGCCGTTCGTGCTGGTGCCGCTGCTGAACTCGCACGGCCCGACGACGTTGTTCGCGGTCGTCGCCGGAGCGCTGGTGGTGGTCGCGGCGGACGTGGCGGTGCTCGGCCCGCGCACGACCGGCCGGCGGCTGGAGAGCGTCAACGACGAAGCCGCGCCGCTGCCACGATGACCGCGACCGCGTCGTCGACCGACCGCCGGGCGGTGTCGACGACGAGGCGGTCGCGGGTCCACGGCTCGTACTCGCGGCCGGTGATCTCGGCCCAGGTGGGCGGGACGAGCCCGGGGATGCCGGTGTCGCGGGTTTCCGCGCGGCGCCGGTGTTCGGCGGGGTCGGAGCAGACGATCTCGGCTTCCAGCACGTGCGCGCCCCGGCCGCGCCCGGTGTCCCGCCAGGCGTCGCGCGTGACGGCCAGGGGGTTGACGCACTCGGCGATCACGCTGACCCCGGTGCGCAGCAGATCGGCGGCGACCTCCTGGGCGACGACGTACCCGACCGGCCCGAGCGGCTGCGCCAGGGGAGTGGTGCGGACGATGGCCTGTTCGATCGTGTCGACCCGCAGGTAGGAGAACCCGGTGCGGCGGGCGGCTTCCGCGGCGACGGTGGTCTTGCCGGTGGCGGGCAGCCCCCCGACGACGATCAGCAGCGGCGGCACCGGGGCATGATCGCACGGCGGGACCGCCGGATCGGGGGAGGCCAAGTCCCTCGATCCGGCGGTCCCACCCTTCAGGACGCTTCGGGCTTTTGGGCCAGCAGTCCGCGCCGCAGCGTCGTCAGCGCGCGGTGCTGGGCCACCCGGACCGCGCCCGCGCTGCTGAGCCCGACCGCCGCCGCCGTCTCCTCGGCCGACAGGCCCAGGATGATGCGCAGCACCAGGATTTCCCGCTGGCGCGCCGGGAGCGTGTCGAGCAGGCCCTCCGACCAGTCGAGGCCGGCGGCGCGCTCGACCTCCTCACCCGTCGGGTCGGGGCCGGTCCAGCGGTCGGCCGGCAGCTCGGCCATCGGGCTCGTGCGGTCGCGCGCCCGGCGGCGGTGGAAGTCGGACACCTTGTGCGCCGCGATGCCGAACACGAACGGCAGGAAGCCGTCGGCCTCGTAGCGGTACCCCGGCAGCGCGCCGACCACCGCCAGGAGCACGTCCTGCGCGCAGTCCTCGGCGTCCGACGACCCGTCCTGCCACGTGCCGAGCCGGCCCAGGCAGTAGCGGAACACCATCGGCCGCAGCGCGCGCAGCACCCCCGCGACCGCGGCGCGGTTGCCGGCCATGGCGGACCGGACCAGCGCCGGGTCGAGGCCGAACGTCGCGGGTTCGCCCGCGGCGGACTGCGGCGGCATCGGATCTCACCTCTCGTCGGCGACGGACCGTCACGACGCTAGGTGACCCCGCGTGGTCGCGACACCGGCCGGGCGGCCGCCACGACCCGGGTCTTCCGGCCCTGGCGCCCGCGCCGCCGTCGTGCGTGCCGCGGTGGCGCGGCGGCGGCCGGGCCGAACGGCCCTATCGGCCTCCCCGGCCCAGCGATCACGCTGGTGGCCGGGGATTTTTCACAGGAGAAACACAGGGAACGCGATGGTGGACGACGTGGGCTTCGGGCTGCTGCTCGATCGGCAGCAGTGCCTCGCCTTGCTCCGGACGGCGAACCTCGGCCGGGTGATCTTCACCCACCGGGCCATGCCGGCGGTCCGCCCGGTGCGGTTCGCGGTCGTCGACGAAGCCGTCGTGTTCGCCGTCCCGGCCGGCAGTCCCCTCTACGCGGGCGCGCGGGACGCGGTCGTGGCCTTCGAAGCCGACGACTTCGCGGCCGACTTCGGCGCCGGGTGGTACGTCAGCCTGCTGGGGCGCGCCACCGAGTCGGCGGCCGACGTGGCCCGCCTCGCCTGCCTGTGCCCGTGCCCGGGCCCGGCGGGCCGCCGGTTCCTGCGGATCCCGGTCGAGGCCATCACCGGCCACCGCATCGGCTGCCACGCCGGGTAACAAAGCCGCTCCGCCGATCGACCCACCGGATGGACGAACCGGATTGGGCCGACACGGGCAGTCGCCTGTGGGACCCTTGACGGCCCGAGGACACCCTCGGGATCGGACTGACACGGAGTCGGCGGGACGTGGCGGACGAAATCGGCATGCCGGCGATCCTGGCCGCGGTGGCCGGGATCGCGCGGGAGCTGGAAGTGCCGGCGGTGCTGGACACCGCCGTGGCGGTGGTGTGCGACCTGCTCGGCGCCCGCCACGGCCGGGTCGAGCTGACCGGCCCCGAAGGTGGCGTGGCCGAGTACGGCCGGGCCGGTGGCACCGGCGGGGTCGAGCTGCCGGTGCGGGCCGGGCCGAAGACCTTCGGCACCTTCGTGGTCGAGCCGTCCGCCGGCCGCGAGTTCGGTCCCCGCGAGCGGGAGGTGCTGGGCGCGCTCACCGCGGCGACCGCGATGGCCGTGGACAAGGCCGTCCTCGTCGACCAGATGCGCCGCCGCGAACGCTGGCTCGAAGCCTCCTACGACGTCACGCGCGCCCTGCTCGCCACGAAGGACCTGCACGCGACGCTGCAGCTGATCGCCGAACGCGCGCGCGTGGTGGCGGGCGGTACCGCCGGCGCGATCGCGCTGCCCGACGGGCCGGGGCAGCTCGTGTTCGACGTCGTCGAACCGCCGGGCGAGGACGCCGACCGGCTGACCGGGCTGACCGTGCCGACCGAAGGCACGGCCACCGGGGTCGCGTACACCACCCGCCGCCCGGTCGTCGTGCGCGACTACGGCGACCGCGTGCAGGAGCTGCAGCGCGACCGCGCCGGGCCCATGCCGGCCGTGATCAAGGACCTGGACTCGGCGATCTCGGTGCCGCTGATCGTCGGCGAGGAGACACTCGGCGTGCTGGTCGTCGCGAAGTTCCGCGACAAGACGCCGTTCACCGAAGCCGAAGTGCAGCTCGCCGAAACCTTCGCCGGCCACGCCGCGCTCGCGGTCGAGTTCTCCCGGGCCCAGGACGCGCGCCAGCAGCTGGCGGTGTTCGAGGACCGCGACCGGATCGCCCGCGACCTGCACGACCTGGTCATCCAGCGGCTGTTCGCCACCGGGCTCGGGCTGGAGGGCGTCAGCAGGCTGATCGCGGACCGGGTGGTCGCCGGGCGCGTCGCCGGGTTCGCCCAGGACCTCGACGGCACGATCCGCGAGATCCGCAACAGCATCTTCTCGCTGCAGGCGCCCGCGCAGGCGCAGGGCAGCCTGCGCGCGGAGCTGCTGCGGGTGGCCGTCGACGCGCGGGACACGCTGGGCTTCGAGCCGCGCGTCGGCTTCGACGGGCCGCTCGACGCGGCGGTGCCGGACGCCGTCCGGTCCGACCTGATCGCGTCGCTGCGCGAGGCGATCACGAACGTGGCGCGGCACGCCGGGGCGACGTCGTGCTCGGTCGAGGTCACCGTGGACGCCGCCGGCCGCCGGCTGACCCTGGCGGTGCGCGACGACGGGACGGGGCCGCCCGCCGAAGCGGGCCGGGTGAGCGGGCTGGGCAACCTGGCCGCTCGTGCGGCACGGTGGGGCGGGACCTGCGTCCTGGCGGCCGCCGAGGGTGGCGGCTCCCGTTTGGAATGGACCGCGGAGCTGCCGGCGCGGACCGGCGAGCAGGGGAGTGGGCGATGACGATCTCGGTGTTCCTCCTGGACGACCACGAGCTGGTCCGCACCGGGCTGAAGACCGTCTTCGAGTCCGAATCGGACATCGAAGTGGTCGGCGAGGCGGCGACCGCGGCCGAGGCGCTGGTCCGGATCCCGCAGTCCCGCCCGGACGTCGCGATCCTCGACGTCCGGCTGCCCGACGGCCAGGGCGTCGAAGTGTGCCGCGAGATCCGCTCGACGGTCGCGCCGCCGCCCGCGTGCCTGATGCTGACGTCCTATTCGGACGACGACGCGCTCTTCGGCGCGATCATGGCCGGGGCGGCCGGGTACATGCTGAAGCAGGTGTCGGGCCGGTCCCTCGTGGACGCCGTCCGGACGGTCGCCGTCGGCGGCTCGCTGCTGGACGCCACCCTGACCGCGTCGGTGATGAACAAGCTGCGCGGCGCGGACGTGGCGGCGCCGGACCCGCGGTACGAGCAGCTCAGCCCGCAGGAACGGCGGGTGCTGGACCTGGTCGCCGAAGGCCTGACCAACCGGCAGATCGCCGAGCGGTTGTTCCTGGCGGAGAAGACGGTCAAGAACTACGTGTCGTCGGTGCTGCACAAGCTCGGGGTCGAGCGGCGCACCTCGGCGGCGGTGTACTTGTCGCAGCGACACGCCGACGGTGGCCGTTCAAGCTGATCGCACGCCCACTCGGCGCAAACCCGTGGGGCATCCGACGTATCTGGCCCCCGATGCGATACACCTGTCGGGTGACGCACGGATTGCGTGCGCGACAGAGGGGACGGCATGTCGGGGTTGTCGAGCGGGGACTATGTCACGCAGCAGATCCGGGCACTGGCGAGAGCCGTGCGCAGCGAAGGGGCCGGCGGGGTCGGCACGCGCAGCTTCCAGCTGGCGGAGCACCTGGCGGCGGAGGGAGGCGTCCACCGCGGCGACATCCTGACGGCGACGGCGACGCTCCTGGCGATGACGGCGTGGTGCGACGGCGAGGCCGAGGCGGCCCGCCGGTTCGCCGAGCTGGCCGGCGAAAACGACGTCGAGTCGCGCGAGCTCGTGGGGCACCTGCTGTGCCTCGAAGTCGGGGCCGAAGAGGGGTGGCTGCCGGAGGAGCAGGCGGAGGCGTTGCTGGAGTACGCCCGCCGTTCGCGCCGAGGTGACCTGGCTTCGCGGGTCCGGGCGATCGCCGGCTCCCGAGGCGGACGCCACCGCCGGGACAACTAGGCCACGACCGGTCGTGAGTGGGAAACAGTGTCAGAACACTGTTTCCCACTCACGACCCGTAGCCGGCGCGGCTAGCTCGGGAGGGGACGGGCGGGATCGGCCAGCAGGTCCGGGTCCACCGTCCGGCCGCTGCGGATCAGCTCGCGGACCGCGTCGAGGCCGTCGTCCCACTGGTTCACGTGCAGGCCGGCGACCACCCGGCCGCCCGCGAGCCAGAACGCGTGGAACGCCTCGTCGGTCCCGCGGGTCACCACGCGGTCGTACCCGCCGGGCGGGAACCAGCCGGTGAACTCCATGCCGACGTCGTACTGGTCGGAGAAGAAGTACGGCAGGTCGTCGTAGACCACTTCGCGCCCCAGCATCGACAACGCCGCCGCCGGGCCGCCGTTCGTGGCCGCCGCCCAGTGCTCCACGCGGACGCGGCGGTCGTAGCGCGGGTGCCACGCGCTCGCGACGTCGCCCGCGGCGAACACGTCCGGGTCCTCGGTGCGCAGGGAGGCGTCCACGCAGACGCCGTCGTCGACCGCCAGCCCGGCTTCCTCGGCCAGCTGCGTCTCGGGCCGCGCGCCGATGCCGACGACCACCACGTCGGCCGGGATCTCACCCGCTTCCGTCCGCACCGCGGTGACCGAGGTGTCGCCCGCGAAGCCCGTCACGCCGGTGCCGAGCCGCAGGTCGACGCCGTGGCGGCGGTGCAGGCCGGCGAAGAACGCACCCAGCTCGGGCCCGAGCGTCGCGTGCAGCGGGGACGGGCTCGGCTCGACGACCGTCACCTCGCAGCCGTAGGTGCGGGCCGCCGCCGCGGTTTCCAGGCCGATCCAGCCCGCGCCCGCCACGACGACCCGGCCGCCCGCGGCCAGTGCGTCGCGCAGCCGGTCGGCGTGGGCGAGCCGGCGCAGGTAGTGGACGCCCTCGAGGTCGTTGCCGGGCACGCGCAGCCGCCGCGGCGACGCCCCGGTCGCCAGCAGCAGCTTCGTGTAGCCGAGGCGTTCGCCGTCCGCCAGCTCGATTTCGCGGGCGGCGCGGTCCAGCGCCGTGACGCGGCGGCCGGTCAGCACCTCGATGCCCTGGTCGGCGTACCACTTCTCGTCGTGGACGAAAACCGACGCGCGGTCGTCCTGGCCGAGCAGGTACCCCTTCGACAGCGGCGGCCGCTCGTAGGGCAGGTCCGGCTCCGCGCCGACGAGCACGACGCGCCCGGCGAACCCTTCCGCCCGCAGCGTTTCCGCGGCCTTCGCGCCGGTCAGCCCGGCGCCGACGATGACGAACGCGTCCATCAGGCATGCACCCCGGTCAGTGCGAAGAACTCCTGCCGCGTCTTGGGTTCCTCCCGCAGCAGGCCGTGCAGCGACGACGTCACGGTGAGCGCGCCGGCGGCCCGCACGCCGCGCAGCGACATGCACAGGTGCTCGGCTTCGATCACGACGCCGACGCCCTTGGGCGCCAGGTGCTCCTGCAGCCAGTCGGCGACCTGCTTGGTCAGCCGCTCCTGCACCTGCAGGTCGCGCGCGAACATCTCGACGACGCGGGCGAGCTTCGACAGTCCCAGGATCCGCTCGCCGGGGAGGTACCCGACGTGCGCGACGCCGCGGAAGGGCAGCAGGTGGTGCTCGCACAGCGACTGTACCGGGATGCTCTTCGCGAGCACGAGCTCGTCGTAGCCCTCGTCGTTCGGGAACGTCGTGAGCCGGAAGTCGCGCGGCTTCAGCATTTCCGCGTAGGCGTTGGCGACCCGTCGCGGCGTGTCGCCGAGGTGTTCGGACGACGGGTCCTTGCCCAGGGCGCGCAGCAGGTCGGCGACCGCGCGTTCCGCCGCGGGCAGGTCCATCGCGTCGCGCTCGTGGACGACGCCCAGGTGCCGCAGGGGCACCGGTTCGCTGACGGGTTCGACGGTCACGGGAGGCCTCCTTCTAAAACCAAGACGAACCGACGTTAGAAGCCCGCGGGGGTTTCCGTCAACGGTTGTTTGTTTTAGAGTGCTCGGATGCACAAGTCCCAGGTCGGCGCGCTGGCCGCGGTGGCGGCGCTCGACGAGCCGACGCGCCGCCGGCTGTACGAGTACGTCGTCCGGCGCCCCGCTCCGGTCAGCCGCGATGACGTCGCCGCCGCGCTCGCCGTGCCCCGCGCGACCGTCGCCTTCCACCTGGACCGCCTGGTGGAGGAGCAGTTGCTGGTCGTCGAGTACGAGCGCCGCAGCGGCCGCACCGGACCGGGCGCCGGGCGGCCGGCCAAGCTCTACCGCCGGTCCGACCGGCAGGTGAGCGTCTCGCTGCCGGAGCGGCACTACGAGCTGGCCGGCGAGCTCCTCGCGTCGGCGATCGAGGAAGCCGACGAGACCGGCGGGTCGGCGCGCGAGATCCTGGGCCGCCGCGCCCGCGAGCACGGCGCGGGACTGGCAGCACCGGACATCGTCGTGGCGCTGGAGGAGCACGGGTTCGAGCCGCGCGTCGAAGGCGACGGCGTGCTGCTCGCCAACTGCCCGTTCCAGCGGCTGGCGCGGACGCACACGCGGCTGGTCTGCGAGATGAATCTGGGGTTGGTCGAGGGCTTGCTCGACAGCTCGGGTGACCGTCGGCTGCGCGCCCGGCTCGATCCCCAGCCCGGGTTCTGCTGCGTGCGTTTGGTGCCGGACGTGCATTAGCGCGGGAGGAACGCGAGCACGAACAGGAACGCGCCGAAGCCGACGAGGGCCGCCGAGGCGACGCGGTGGAGGCTTCGGCCGCGAAGTGTCCTCGCCAGCCGCGTGCCCAGCAGCGTTCCCGCGCCCGCCAGCACCCCCAGCACGCTGCCGAGTCCGAAGTGGACGGACCCCTGCGCCGCGTAACCCAGGGTCGCGAAACCCACCAGCGGCAGCTGGATCAGCTGGCCGGCGGCGATCGTCGTCAACGCGGGCACGCCGAGGGCCAGCAGCACCGGCACGAGCAGGACGGGCCCGCCCGTGCCGGTCAGCGCCGAGCCGAACCCGACGGCCGCGCCGACCGCGACGGCGGCGGGCGCGGGCAGCTCGCGGGACTCCCGCGGCCGCGCCCAGAGGTTGAACGCCCCGGAACCGGCGGTCACCGCCGCGAGGAAGAGCCAGAGCGCCGTCGCCGGGACGACGCCGTTCACCAGGGCGCCGGCCGCCGCGGCCGGGGCCGCGCCGAGCGTGAGCCACCCGCCGAAGCGCCACGGCATGGCCTGGTGCCGGGCGTAGGCCGCGGTGCCGACGACCCCGGTGAACAGGAAGCACCAGCTGCTGGTGCCCGCCGCCGCGTGGACGTCGAGCCCGGCGAGCCAGGTCAGCGCCGGCGGCAGCAGGACGCCGCCGATGCCGATCGCGCCGATGAAGACGCCGACCGGCACCGCCAGGAGCAGGACGGCCACCACGGCGCCGACGCTACTTGGCCGGTACCACCCCGAGCTGCCCGGCGACCCCCGTCGTGATCGCGCTCGCGCCGATCTCCGTGCCCGGCTTGATCCACGGCTCGTCCGGCTCCGCGCCCGCGACCTGGCGCTCGCCGATGAACTGCCCGGTCACCGGGTCGACGATCAGCTGGCGGATCTCGTGGCGGTCGTCGAGGCCGAGGGCGACGCCGGTGCGGCCGTCGAGGTTCGTCTCCGCCGCCAGCACCGTCATGCCCGGGATCTTCGCCAGCGCCCGGTACCACTGCGCGCGCAGCCCGGCCGGCATCATCCCGGCCCGCAGGATCTCGATGCCGTAGTGGAACATCGCCCGGGGCGTCGAGCCGCGGCCCGCCGTCAGCGCCCGCAGCTTCGCGTACAGCGCCGCCGGGTCGTGCGGCAGCGTCGCGTAGAACGCCGGGCTGTCCCAGTCGGTGGGGTCGTCGCACTTCTTGGCCGGCTTGGAGTTCGGGAAGAAGTCGCCGCAGCGGCCCTGCCACTGGCCCTGGTCGGTGTCCGTGACCTCCGGGACCGGCGCCTGGGACTGCGGCACCGAACCGCCCAGGAACCTCCCGGTGCCGAGGATCTGGCGGTTCTCCTGCCAGACGTCGTGCGCGTCGGCCGGGATCCAGCGGTCGACCTGCTGTTCCCAGAGGTACGTGTACCCGGTCGCCTCGCCGGTGTGGACGCCGCGCTGCACCCACGTGTGCTCCGCGACGAAGCGGAACTGCCCGGGGCCGACGGGCTGGTCGGTGGCGCCGACGCTGAGGTCGGCCGCCCGGTCGAGCACCTGCGCCGCCGACATCAGCTTGATGTCGGGCCAGTTCGCGGTGGGGTTCGGGCTCGGCGACGCGGCCCTCGGGACGTCCGGCGCCGGCGCCGGGCTGGTCTGGACGACGACGGCGACCGTGACGGCTCCGGCCACGGCGGCGGCCACCGGTACGGCGATCCACCGGCGGGACCGCTTCGGCCGCAGCGGGACGACGGTGGTTTCGGCGGCCAGCTCGGCCAGCAGCCGCGCGCGGGCGGCGGACAGGTCGGCCCGCGCCGTGCGGGCGTCGCGGTGGAGCAGCTCGAGGGTTTCGTCGAGCTCACGCATGGGGGTTCTCCTCGGTGGGGACGAGCAGGGCCTGGAGGCGGTGGCGGACGCGGTGCAGCCGCGAGCGCACCGTGCTGGCGGGCACGCCGAGCGCTTCGGCGACTTCGGCGGGTTCGAGCCCGGCCCAGGACGTGAGCAGCAGGACGTCGCGGTCCTGTTCGGACAGCGCGGCGAGCTCGCCGGCCAGGACGCGCAGGCGCGCGGCCGCGTCGACCCGGCCGGCCACCGCGGTGTCGTGGTTCTCGGCCGGACGCTCTTCGGAACCGGCTTTCGCCGTCAGCTGGAAGCCGCGGACCTCCTGGCGCAGGTGGTTGCGCAGCAGGTTGGTGGCGATCCCGTAGAGCCAGCCGCGGATGGGCGCCTTGTCCGGGTCGTAGCTGGCGCGTCTTCGCAGGGCGACGACGAACGTCTCGGCCACGAGGTCGTCCGCGGCGTGCACGCCCACCCGGCCCGCGAGGTAGCCGCGCAGGGGATGGGCGTACTCGTCGAAGAGTCGCGAGAAGACCTCTTTCGGATCCTTCGCGGCGAGGTCGGGCCGGTCGAGCCGTTCCACGATTCTGGTCACGCTACTGGTTGTCGCGACCCGCCGCCCGCGTCCCGCCTCGCCCGCCCGGATGAGAGCCACGCCACATCCGCGAACAGCGGCGGGGGTTGCGGACAACAGCTTGTATGCCCAGGAGAAGCGCGATGGTGCTGGCCGCGACGTGCGCCGCTTTGGTGGTGGCGATGCTGGTCGTGGCCGCGGCGGTCCGGCCGCCGGCGCCCGCCGCGCCGCCGGACGCACCGCCGCTCACGACGAGCGTGGCCACGACGGCCACGTCCGCGCCGCCGGAGACGACGTCGAAGCGCCCGCCGGCGACCCGGGTGCGGGTCGGCCGGTCGTGACGCGCCCGCGCGATGGTGTCTTGAACGAGTCGTTCAGGACCTCCAGAGACCTGAATGAGTCATTCAAGACGGTGCCCGGTCGCTCGCACTCGGATCGAGGTGGCGGGTCGGCCGGTCGTGACGCGCCCGGCGTCCGCCGTCGACGGGCCGTTCGGCGGTACGGTCTTCCCGGTGGTGACGCGGCGCGAGGCGAAGGGGGCCAGGGTGGTGGACCGGGCGAAGCCGGGGGAACAGGCCAGGACGTCGGCCCCGGGGCCGCGGCAGCCCAGCCTGGCCGACGTCGCCGGCATGGCCGGGGTCTCGCACATGACCGTCTCGCGGGTGGTCAACGAGAGCGGGCCGGTGCGCCCGGAGACCCGTGAGCGGGTCCTCGCCGCGGTGCACAAGCTCGGGTACCGGCCCAACACGGCCGCGCGGACGCTGGTCACCGGCCGGTCGGGGACCCTCGGCGTGGTCGCGCTGGAGTCGAACCTCTACGGGCCGGCCAGCACGCTGTACGGCATCGAGAACGCCGCGCGCGAGGCCGGCTACGGCGTCGCGATCTGCAGCGTCACCCGGCCGGGCCGGACCTCGATCGGCGACGCGGTGGAAAGCCTGCGGCGCCAGGCGGTCGAGGGGATCGTCGTGATCGCCCCGCACGTGACGGCCGGCCGGGCGCTGGCGGCGGTGCCGGGCGACATCCCGGTGGTCGCGGTCGGCGGCGGCGAGTCGGCGCCGGTGCCGGTGATCTCGGTCGACCAGTACGACGGCGCCCGCCGCGCGACCGAGCACCTGCTCGCCCTGGGGCACAAGACGGTCTGGCACCTCGCGGGGCCGGAGGACTGGCTGGAGGCCCGCGACCGCGAACGCGGCTGGCGCGAAACCCTCGAGCGGCGCGGCCTGCGGGTCCCGGCGGTCGTGCGGGGGGACTGGAGCCCGCGGTCGGGCTACGAGGCGGGCCGGGCGCTCGTCGGCAAGCGCGGGCTCAAGGCGGTGTTTTCGGCCAACGACCAGATGGCGCTGGGCCTGCTGCGCGCGTTCACCGAGGCCGGGATCCGGGTGCCGGAGGACGTCCAGGTGGCAGGCTTCGACGACGTCCCCGAGGCGGCGTACTTCACCCCGCCGCTGACGACGGTCCGGCAGGACTTCATCGAGGTCGGCCGCAGGACGTTCGGGCTCCTCGAGGACCGCATGGCCGGCGGCGACGTCCGGGCGCGGCACCTGGTGCCGGCCGAGCTGATCGTCCGGGAGAGCACCGGCCCCCGCTGAAAACGCCTTGAATGAGTCATTCAGGACCTCCGACGACCTGAATGACTCATTCAAGACATCGACCAGCACTGTTAGCGCTAACACAACCTCGGCACTGATCCATCCCGGTGTTGCATCTTGACCGCTTCTGTGTGATCGGCAAAGGATCGTGTTCGGTTCAGCGTCGTTCCTGGAGGTCCCCGCATGCGTGCCGTCGTCCGGACCCTGCTCGTCGCCGTGCTCGCCTTCGCCGGGCTGACCGTCCCGCAAGCCACCGCCGCGCCGCCGCCCAAAGCCGCCCACACCGTCACCTACGACGGCTACTCCTTCCTCGTCGACGGCAACCGCACCTACCTCTGGTCCGGCGAGTTCCACTCCTACCGCCTCCCCAGCCCCGACCTCTGGCTCGACATCTTCCAGAAGATGAAGGCCGCCGGCTTCAACGCGACCTCGCTCTACTTCGACTGGGGCTACCACTCGCCGCGCCAGGGCGTCTACGACTTCACCGGCGTCCGCGACCTCGACAAGCTCCTCGACATGGCCCAGCAGGCCGGCCTCTACGTCATCGCGCGGCCCGGGCCCTACATCAACGCCGAGGTCGACGGCGGCGGCTTCCCGACGTGGCTGTCCACCACCCCCGGCCACACGCGCAGCGCCGACCCCGTCTACCTCAAGTACTCCGACGAGTGGCAGACGCAGATCGACCGGATCATCGCGCGCCACCAGCTGACCAACGGCACCGGCAGCGTGCTCGCCTACCAGGTCGAGAACGAGTACTACAACGGCAACGCCGACGGCCGCGCCTACATGAAGCACCTCGAGGACAAGGCCCGCGCCGACGGCATCACGGTTCCCCTGGTGGGCAACAACAACGGCACCTTCAACGCCGGGGAGGCAGCGCTCGACGTCGACGCCGCCGACTCCTACCCGCAGGGCTTCGACTGCTCGAACCCGACGCGCTGGAACGGCGTCCCGGACATCAGCTACGACCACGTCCCCGGCAAGCCGCTGATCACCGCCGAGTTCCAGGGCGGCGCCTTCGACCCGTGGGGCGGCCCCGGCTACGAGAAGTGCGCGCAGCTGATCAACGACCAGTTCGCGAACGTCTTCTACAAGCAGAACATCGCCGTCGGCGCCACCGGCCAGAGCTTCTACATGCTGCACGGCGGCACGTCGTGGGGCTGGAGCGCGATCCCGCAGAACTACACTTCCTACGACTACGGCGCCGCGATCACCGAAGGCCGTCAGTTCGACCCGAAGTACGACGAGGACAAGCTGATCGGCTACTTCACCCAGTCCGTCGCCCCGCTGACCAAGACCGACGGGCTGGCCCAGGCCCCGCTGACCGACCCGGCCCTCACCGACACCGCCCGGATCAACCCCGACACCCGCACGCAGTTCCACACCCTGCGCCACAGCGACTCGACGTCCACCGCCACGAACACCACCACGATGGCGCTCGACCTCGCCGCGCACGCCGGCTACACCTACGACGACCGCGGCGCCGAGGTCGGCTACACCGGCACCTGGAGCCACGTCGGGCCCGAGGTGAACTACACCGGCGGCGACTACCAGCACACCGAGTCGTTCTCCGAGGTCGCCGGGGACAGCGTCAGCATTCCCTTCACCGGCAGCGGAATCCGCTGGGTGACGTCGAAGGACGGCAACCACGGCATCGCCGACGTCTACCTCGACGGGTCCAAGGTGGACAGTGTCGACCTCTACGCCGGCAGCAAGCAGAACCAGGTCACCGGCTACGAGGTGCGTGGCCTGCCTGCCGGCGCGCACACGCTGAAGATCGTCGTCACCGGGCAGAAGAACGCGAGCGCAACCGGGTCGTTCGTCGTCGTGGACGCCGTCGACCTGCTGACCGGCAATGGCGACTACTACCCGGTCGTCCCGCAGCAGCCCGGCACCGGGATCACCCTGAACGGCCGCCAGTCGAAGATCGTCGTCGCCGGCTACGACCTCGGGCGGACGCGGCTGCAGTACTCGACGTCGGAGATCATGACGAACGCGACGATCGGCGGCCGCGATGTGGCGGTCCTCTACGGAGACAAGGGCGGGCCGGGCGAGACCGTCCTGCGGTTCGCGCAGCAGCCGTCCGTGCAGGTGCTCGGCGGCGCGGCGACGTCCACCTGGGACGCGACCCGCGGCGACCTGCGGCTGAACTACACCCACGACGGCCTGACGCGGGTGCTCGTCACCGCGCCCGGTGCGCGGCCGCTGCTCCTGCTGCTCGCGGACAAGGCTACGGCGGCGACCTTCTGGCGGCAGGACACGGCGGCGGGCCCGGTGCTGGTCCGCGGCACCCACCTGGTGCGCACCGCGGCCGACGACCACGGCACGCTGAGCCTGACCGGCGACACCGGCACCGACGGCGCGTTCGAGGTCTTCGCGGCCGAGAAGTCGTTGTCGTGGAACGGATCCCGGGTTGCCGTGACCCCGACCTCGAGCGGCAGCCTGGCCGCCGCCGCGCCGACGGCGAAGGCCGTGACGCTGCCCGCGTTGACCGGCTGGAAGCACCAGCAGGAGTCTCCGGAGAGCCAGCCCGGCTTCGACGACTCGGCGTGGCCGGTGGCCGACAAGGACACCACCAACAGCTCGACGACGCTCGGCACGAAACCCGTGCTCTTCGCCGACGACTACGGCTTCCACACCGGCAACACCTGGTACCGCGGCCGGTTCACCGGCGACGGGAAGCAGACCGGCATCACGCTGTCGAGCCAGAGCGGCGGCCCGGCCGGCGCGTTTTCCGCGTGGCTCAACGGGGTCTTCCTCGGCAGCTCGACGGATCCGCAGCACACGTTTCCCTTCCCGGCCGGATCGCTGAAGCCGGGCGAGAACGAGATCTCCGTGCTGACCGTGAACATGGGGCACGAAGAGGACTACGGCGCCAGCAACGGCAACAAGGCCGCGCGCGGGCTCACCTCGGCCCGGCTGACCGGGGCGCCGCTGACGTCGGTGACCTGGCGGCTGCAGGGCGTCCGGGGCGGCGAGACCGGGCTCGACCCGGTCCGCGGGCCGCTCAACACCGGCGGCCTGTACGGCGAGCGCGCCGGCTGGTCGCTGCCCGGCTTCCCCGACGGCCGCTGGACGTCGGCGTCCTTGCCCGCCAAGGACAGCACGCCGGGCGTGTCCTGGTACCGCACCACCGCGGACCTCGACCTCCCGCGCGGCCAGGACACCTCACTCGGCCTGACGATCACCGACGATCCGGCCCGGCAGTACCGGGCGCTGCTGTTCGTCAACGGCTGGCAGCTCGGCCAGTACGTCAACTACCTCGGGCCGCAGCACAGCTTCCCGATCCCGAACGGAATCCTGAACCCCAACGGGCACAACACGATCGCCGTCGCCGTGTGGAACCTCGACGGCAGCACCGGCGGCCTCGGCAAGATCGCGTGGACGAACTACGGCAGCTACTCCTCGCCGCTGACCGTGCGGCAGAACGCCTCGCCGGGCTTCGACCCCGCGCGGTACGCGATGCCGGCGGCGTCGGCCACCACCGTGTCGCTGACCGCGCCGGACACCGCGTCCGGCGGGCAGCGGTTCACCGCTTCGGCGACGGTCCGGGTGGCGGCGGGCGCGCCGCCGGCGTTCGACGTCAAGCCGGTGCTCACCGCGCCGGCCGGGTGGAGCGTCGGAACGGCGTCCCCGCCTTCGGTGGTGAAGATCGACGGCGGAAGGGCGGCGACCTTCACCTGGCCCGTCACGGCCCCCTCCACAGTGGACACCTCGGCGCTGGAGGTGGCGGTGGCGTACCGGCAGGCCGGTCGGCCGGGCTCGGCTTCGGACGAGCGGATCGTCGGCGCGGTGCCACCCGCACCCCCGGCGGGGCAGGTGGCGGTGAGCTCGCTGCCCTTCCTGACGGCGACCAACGGCTGGGGCCCGGTAGAGCGCGACACGAGCAACGGCGAGGCGAACGCGGGCGACGGCAAGCCGATGACCATCGGCGGAGTGGCGTACGCGAAGGGCCTGGGCGCGCACGCGGCGAGCGACGTCCAGCTCTACCTGGCCGGCGCCTGCACCCGCTTGACAGCGGCCGTCGGCGTGGACGGCGAGACGGGCACCGGCGGCAGCGTCAGCTTCAGCGTCTCGGCGGACGGGGCGACGAAGGTGACGACGCCGGTGGTCCGCGGTGGCCAGGCGGCCGTCCCGATCGACGTCGACGTCACCGGGGCCCAGGTCCTGGACCTGCTGGTGGGCGACGGTGGGGACGGCAACGGCAACGACCACGCCGACTGGGCGCTGCCGACGTTGACCTGCGCTACGCCGCCCGCTCGGTGACCGCGGGAACCGGCCGGAGGAAGAAGGTGGCGCGGACTTCGCGGCGTTCGCGCCACAGGTGGTACAGCGCGAGCCCGAAGATGATCGAACCCACGACGTTCGCGGCGAAGTGCCACCAGACGCGGTAGGTGGTCAGCCCCGGGCCCGCGTCGACGAGACCGAAGAACGTCGACAGCCCGATCGCCCGGGGCGCGCCGAAGGCGATCGACAGCGTGAGGACGAGGTGCTCGAGCCCGTGCAGGCCCTGCATCCAGACACCCATCTTCGCCCAGCGGCGGGCGCGGGTCCCGATCGCTCGCCGCGTGATCACCATGACCCCGGTCAGACCGGCCAGGAAGATGAAGTTGCCCGTCAGGTGCAGCAGTTCCATCCCGAACGTCTTCCGTTCGGGCAGGAGCAGCTGCAGGCCGTTCGCGAGCCCGGTGCCCCACGGCGTCATCCACGCCGGGGAGTTCGGGTGCCCGAGCCAGTAGCCGACCTGGGCGACGTGCTCCTGGACGTGCCCGAGCTGGCCGAGCACGCCGACGCCGATCACCGCGACCGAGCCGCGGTACACCCACGGCCGCACCGGCCCGCGGTTCGCGTACGCCAGCACGCCGACCGCGGCCCACATGGCCAGCGCCCAGAGCACGAGCAGTGTCGCGCCCGCGACGTCCCAGCCGGACACCGTCCCCATCGGCATGGTCATGGCCGCCTCCCGTCCGCGTCCCGCCCAGGCTAGCCGCGGAACCGGCCGCCGAACGTCTTCGTCCGTGCGGCCGAGAACCGGGCAAACCGTTACACCACAACGGTTTTCCGCTCAAGACAGGACAAGCCGGACGGCCAGTGCCGTGATCACCGCGCTGGAGGCGAGCGCCGTCACCAGCCGGCCCCGCGGTCCGGTGAGGAGACGTCCGAGCAGCGCCCCGCCGCCGGCCAGCAGCGCTTGCCAGCTCGCCGAGGCGGCGAACGCGGCGAGCACGAAGACGGCCTGGTCGAGCACCGAGACGGCGTCCCCGGCGCGGTCTCCGACGACCAGGGCGGTGAAGTAGACGACCGTCGTGGGGTTCACCAGCGTGATGCCGAGGAGGCTGACGTAGGCGCGGCCGGGCGCGAGCGGCGTCACGGGCCGGGCGGTGGTGCCGCGGTGCGAGCGCAGCGCCAGCACGGCGCCGCGGACCGCCAGCACGACCAGGACCCCGGCCGAGACCAGCCGCAACGGCCCGGCGACCGGCGCGACGACCCCGGCGATCGCCGCCCCGCCGAGCACCGCGACCAGCGCGTACACGCCGTCGGCCGTCGCGACGCCGAGCGCCGCGGCCAAGCCGGTCCGCAGCGACGTGCGGGCGGTGAGGGCGACGAGGTAAGTGGCGACGGCGCCGACCGGGATTGCGATGCCGTAGCCGGCCAGCAGGCCGGCGAGCAGCGCGCCCGTCACGGCGCTGGGGTGATCGACCTCCGCGGCCGGCCCGGCTGCTGCTGGACCGGCGCGGTGGTCGCGGCGACGGTCGGCAGGAGCGGCGTGCGGTAAGAGGTCATGCGCAGATGGTGTAGCGGCGGGCCGAGCCGGGCAACCGGATTTCCAGCCGGTGCGCACCGGGCGCCTGTGCTTGAATCGGCCGGGGGACCGGCCGACGCGAGAAAGGGTTTTCACGATGCGGGTCGACCTCAGCGGGAAGACGGCCCTGGTCACCGGGTCCACGCAGGGCATCGGCTCGGCGATCGCGGCGGGGCTCGCCGCCGCGGGCGCGCGGGTCGCGATCAACGGCCGCAGCGAGACGGGGGTCGCGAAGGCGATCGCACGCCTGAAGGAGGACCAGCCGGACGCGGACCTGCTCCCCGCGCCGGGCGACGTCTCGGACGAAGCCGGCGCGGCCCAGGTCGTCGAAGAGGTGCCGGACGCCGACATCCTGGTCAACAACCTCGGCATCTTCGGCGCCCAGGAGCCGCTCGACATCACCGACGCCGACTGGCGGCGCTACTTCGAGGTCAACGTCCTGGCCGCGGTGCGGCTCACGCGCGCCTACCTGCCCGGGATGACCGAGCGCGGCTGGGGCCGGATCCAGTACATCGCCAGCGATTCCGCGGTCGTGATCCCGGCGGAGATGATCCACTACGGCGTGTCGAAGACGGCGCTGCTCGGGGTTTCGCGCGGGTTCGCCAAGCACGCGGCCGGCACCGGCGTCACGGTCAACGCCGTGATCGCGGGCCCGACGCACACCGGCGGTGTCGAGGACTTCGTCTACGAGCTGGTCGACAAGGACCTGCCGTGGGAGGAAGCCCAGCGCGAGTTCATGAAGAAGCACCGCCCGCAATCGCTGCTGCAGCGCCTGATCGAGCCCGAAGAGATCGCGAACCTGGTGGTGTACTTGAGTTCCCCGTTCGCCTCGGCGACCACGGGCGCGGCCGTGCGCGTGGACGGCGGGTACGTCGACTCGATCGTGCCGTAGGCCCGCTCCCGCCCGGGCGCACGGGGGAGGCCCGGGTGGGAACGGGGGTTTTGGGGCCGGTACGGGGGCCGCCTCGCGGCGGAAGGCACGACACGGCTCCTGCGTTACCGGTATTCCGTGAAGGCAAGGGGTGAGGCCCGGGGGCACCGCCGTACCGACACCCTGTACAACGCTTCGGCGGGTGTGGTGTTCCGCGGCCGGGAGTGACGTGCGTCGCCGCCGTCCGGGGTACCCCGCGCAGGGGTCGCCCGGACGGGCGCGCCGGCTGTCGCACCCGGCGCGCGTGGGTCATGATCGACTTCATGGACCACCTCGAGACGCCCGCGAAACCCGCCCGCGGCCTGCGCCGGGTACTGCTCGCCGCGGCGGCGGGCGCGCTGCTCGCCGCCGCGGCCTGGGTGGCTCTCTGGCTCGCCGTGCACCTGTGAGCTACGGCGTGACCGGGATGTTCGTCAGGCCCGACTTGGCGTTCGTCACCGTGTTGGACGCGTACACCACGTTCGGGTTCGCCGCGCACTTCGAAACCGAGCTGATCCTGATCGCGTAGGCGCCGACGCCGCCGAGGTCGGACTTGTTGTTCCGCCACACGTTCCCGCAACCGTTGTCGAACGACGGGGACGTGCTCGTGTTGTGGTTCTCGTACCCGTTGGCGAACGTGCCCGGCGATGCGAACGTGCCGGTGTTGTCCTCGATCGTGTAGCCGATGCCCTTGACGTCGATCCAGGAGTCGGCCGAGTTCTCGCCCGAGATGCCGCGGCCGTCGAAGGTGTTGCCGCGGATCACCCCGTCGAACGTGCCTTCCTTGACGTCGATGGGTTCCGCCGCGATGAACGGGCCGATGTGGTTGTCCAGCACCTGGATCCGGTCCCCGCGGTCGACGCCGCCGGAGTTGCCGTGGCACGCCCAGTTCGAGTTGGCCGAACCGAGGTAGACGCCTTCGCCGTAGCCCGGCTGCACGAGCCCGGTGTAGGTGATCGTCGAGTTCTTGAGGACGCTGTCGGCCGAGGAGCGGCGGAAGTGGATCGCCTCCTCGTCGATGTGGTGGACGGTCACGCCGTCGATCGTCGTGTGCGGCGAGTCGTCGGCGACGATGCCCTTCTTCGACTCCTGCACGGTGAAGCCGACGAGGTTCCAATACGGCGCGCCGGAGAGCCAGAGGCCGTAGCCGGAATCCCAGCCCGCGGTCGGCGTGGGGCAGTCCGGCGCGTCGCCGCTCGGGCCGTCGTTGATCAGGACCGCGTTCGCCGGACCCGACAGCGTGATCGGCTTCGCCGCGGTGCCGGCTTTCGTCGTGACGAACGAGCCGCGGTAGGTCCCGGCCGCGAGCTTGATCGCCTGGCCGGGTGCCGCGTTCGCCAGTGCGGACTGCAGCTGGGCGGCGGTGGCGACGTTCACGGTGTCGCCGGCGGGCGGGGGAGTCGTGGTGGTCGTGGGTACCGGGGTGGTGGTCGTCGTCGCCGGGGTCGTGGTGACCTGGCCGCCCGCGCACGGGAGGCCGTTGACCGTGCAGCCCGTAGGCAGCCCGGAGCCGGCGACGTTGAAGCCGAAGTTCGCGGTGGCGCCGGGCTGGACCGTGCCGTTGAAGCCGGCGTTGGTGAACTTGTAGTGCTGCCCGGTCCGGGTCTGCACCGAGCTCCACGAGCTGCTCACCGCCGTGCCGGTGGGCAGGTCAAATTCGACGGTCCAGCCGGTGGCGGGCGCGTCGCCGCGGTTGGCGATCGTGTAGCCGGCGCCGTAGCCGCCGGTCCAGACCGACGTCCGCGCGAAGGTGGCGGAGAGGTTCGCCGCGGCGGCTTGCGCGGTGACGCCGCCGGTCAGGGCGACGGCGACCGCGGCGACGGCGGTACCGAGCAGAACGGCATGACGGGTTCGTGGGGACACCGATGGCCTCCGGAAAAGGGAACAGCGGAGGTGTGCGGCGGACACCCGGACTTTCCCTTTATAGGTCACGGATGTGACGTGCGTCAATGAGCTGAACGTCCGTCATGGATGTGAACGCATTAGCCGGTGACGCTCGGCGCGCCCGTCTCGAGGTGCCCGCTGAAGCGGCGGAGGAACTTCGGGTCGGCGTCGAGCGTCGCGGACAGGTCGTACCAGCCGTTCCCGTACGCGACCGGGTTCCAGTCGTCGGTCACGGTCTGGCCCGCGGCCAGCGAGTACGTCCACGGGCCGTCGGTGCGGTAGTGGTTCGCGGTGATCGTGACGCGCACGGCGGTCGTGCCGCTGTTGCGCATGGTCAGCCGCAGCTTGTTCTCGGTCGTGTAATTCCCCAGGACGTCGACAGCCGCGCCCGCGCTGTTCGCGTCCCCGGCGAGGACCCAGCGGAACCGGTTGGGCCCGTGCACCGCCACGCCGTACTTGCCGCCGCCGTAGAGCTGGATCCGCCAGGTGTCGCTCACCTGCGCGCCCGGGGCCAGGTCGTAGGGCCACGGGCCGTCGGTCTGGCCGTCGTTGCGGTAGGCCATCAGCTGCACGGCCGCGGTGCCCTGGTTGGCGAAGGTCGTGGTGAGGATCTTGCGGTCGGCGCTCAGGGACGTCGTGACCAGCGGCCGGTACGGCAGGGCGCGAGCCGGGCGGGTGCCGGCTTCCTGCACCGGGACCTGCTGCTTCCCGGTCGCGGGCGGCGCCGGCTTCGGCAGCTTCTTCTGGGTGTCGTCGGCCTGCTTGCGCAGCGCTGCGGTGTCCGGCAGCAGCGGGATCTGCACGTTCGGGCCGCCGAAGTCGAAGCACGTCATGAGGTCGCCGCAGAGCGCCCGCCGCCACGCGCTGATGTTCGGCTCGGCGACACCGGTCCAGCGCTCGAGGAACCGGAGCACCGACGTGTGGTCGGTGACCTCGGAGCTGACCCAGCCGCCGCGGCTCCACGGCGAGATCACGGTCATCGGCACGCGCGCGCCGAGCCCGATCGGCTTGCCGCCGACGTATTCGCCCGCGGTGCCGGCCGGCGCGATCGGCGGGGCGACGTGGTCGAAGAAACCGTCGTTCTCGTCGTAGTTGATGAGGACCACCGTGGACTCCCACAGCTTCGGGTTGGCCCACAACGCGTTCAGCACGGTCTGGGTGTAGGCGGCGCCGTCGACCGGGCGGGCTTCGGGGTGCTCGCAGTAACCGTAGGGCGCGACGACCCACGAGACGCGGGGGAGTGCGCCGCTCGCGCAGTCGGCCTTGAACTCGGCCAGGACGTGGTCGACGTCCCTGCCCTGTCCCGAATCGGGTCCCCAGGTCTTGAACACGCTGGCCCGCTTGGACAGTTCCGAGTTGTAGTCCTGGTGGTAGGCCTTGAACAGCCACAGCGGGTTGTCGCCGTAGTCGCCGACGAACGAGCCGCTCGCGTCGCCGACCTCCTTGTTGGCGTACACCTTCCACGAAACGCCGTGCTGCTGCAGGCGTTCGGGGTAGGTCGTCCAGCTGAAGACCGGCTGGTAGTCGGCGGGGTTGTAGTTCGCCGGACCACCGGCTTTGCCGTCGGCGTCGATCGTGCCGGTGAACAGGTAGAGCCGGTTGGGCGTGGTCGGGCCCTGGACCGAGCAGAAGTAGTGGTCGCACACCGTGAAGGCGTCCGCCAGCGCCCGGTGGAACGGGATGTCACCGGAGCCGAAGTAGCCCATGGTCATTTCCCCCTTGGCGGGGATCCACGCGTTGTTCGCCCCGCCGGCGATCGCCTGGTGCTGGTCGGCCCAGCCGTGGCCGAGGTCGCCGAGGTCCTGACCGTCCACTTTGGTCGTGTCCACCCGGAACGGCAGCAGGTACTTTCCGTCGCTGCGCCCGGAATCGGGCTGGTAGAAGACGTTCTGGCCGTTCGGCTGGACGATCGCCGAGCGGTCGCCGTAGCCGCGGACGCCCTTCATCGTGCCGTAGTAGTGGTCGAAGGATCGGTTCTCCTGCATGAGGACCACGACGTGCTCGACGTCCGACAGGCTGCCGGAGACACGCGGTTCGGCGAGGGCTTCGGCCATACCTGGCGGCAGGGCGCCGAGGGCGCCGGCGGCGGCGACCCCGCCGAGGAAGCTGCGTCGGGTGAGCTCGTGCGGGTCGGCCATCACGGGAGCCTCCAGGGGACCTCGGCAGGGCAGCGCCAGCGTAGGGACCCGAAGCCGCGCGGTGACACCGACGAAGGTACGTAATCACCCAGCGTGAAGTTCACGAGCTGTTCGGTTCGCGGACCGCCGGCGTGACACTTTCCGGTGACCCGGAGCTGAACGCGGTCCGGACGGGGAATCTTGATCAGCACAAACCCCTGACACGCAGGGGAGATTGCGGAAGGAGAGCACGATGAAGACCCGAATCGCTTCCTGGGCGACGGCCGCGGCGCTCACGGTTTCCGCGGTGGCCGCCACGGCGGCTCCGGCGTCGGCCGACCCGGTCCCGGGCAGCTCGACCCAGTTCTACGCCTACTGCTCGGTCGACCTGCTCGGCGTGCCGGTCGCCTGCACGCAGTCCGACGAGGCGCACGCGTCGCACATCTGCCAGTACGTCCTCACCGGCGTCGGGCTCGGCCTCGACTGCATCCAGCGCCCCGCCGCGTGAGGTGCCCGAAAGTACCCGATGGTCCGGACCATCGGGTACTCGTCGGAAAATGTCCGACCGGATAGCCTTGTTCTTCGCCACCGGCCCGTTCATACTTTGTTGCGTTCGACAACAAATAGGGTGCCGGTGAGCCGCCAGCCGTCGCCCGCGGAACGGAAGGGGCGACGACGATGTCGACCAGGAACTCCGCCCGATGGCGGCGGACCGCCCGCCTGCTGGCGGTGCCCGCGGCCCTGCTCGTGACCGGTGCCGTGGTGACCGCACCGCAGAGCCAGGCCGAGCCGGCCCGGACCTTCGCGAGCTTCAGCGACGACTTCGACGGCCCGGCGGGCAGCGGGGTCGACGGCTCGAAGTGGGTCCACGAAACCGGCGACAACGTGAACAACCACGAGCGCCAGTGGTACACCGACGGCACCGCCAACGCGGCGCTCGACGGCCAGGGCCACCTCGTGATCACCGCGAAGAAGGAGAACAGCGGGAACAACTGCTGGTACGGCGCCTGCGAGTACACGTCGGCGCGGCTCAACACCTCCGGCAAGTTCACCGCGTCGTCCGGGCACGTCGAAGCCCGGATGAAGCTGCCGCGCGGGCAGGGCATGTGGCCCGCGTTCTGGATGCTCGGCTCCGACATCGGCAGCGTCGGCTGGCCGCAGTGCGGCGAGATCGACGTCATGGAGAACGTCGGGTTCGAGCCGAACACCGTGCACGGCACCATCCACGGCCCGGGCTACTCGGGCTCGGGCGGCATCGGCGCGGCCTACAACGGCCCGAACTTCTCCGACGACTTCCACACCTACGCGGTCGACTGGTCCACCGACCGCATCGTGTGGTCGGTGGACGGCAACGCCTACCAGACCCGCACGCCGGCCGACGTCGGCGGCAACCAGTGGGTGTTCAACCACGACTTCTTCGTGATCCTGAACCTGGCGGTCGGCGGCTACTGGCCCGGCGACCCCGACGGCAGCACCCAGTTCCCGCAGCAGCTCGTGGTCGACTACGTCCACGTGAGCTGAGCGGCCGGGACAGCGGGACCGGCTTTCCTCCGTGCGCGGCGGAGGGGAGCCGGTCCCGCGCCACGTCTTCTGGTACAGAACCGGGACACTTCTGGTTCAGACCTGTCGAACAACCCCGACGGCCCGGCGATCTTCCCCGGACACAGTGACGGTGCGCGCTCACGAAGCGCCCCGGCACCCGGAGGAGAACCATGGCCCGTACCCGCATCCCGCCCGTCGCCGGCGGGCTGTCCGCCGCCGTCGCGGTGGCGCTCGCCGCGGCCTGCTGGGTCCTGTTCCCGCCCTCGGTGGACGGCCGCGCGAGTGCCGCCCGGCCCGCCGTCGACCTGCCGCTGCCGTGGCCGGCCGACGGGCAGGCGAGTGCCGAGGTGCAGGGCCTCGGCTCGCTCGGCAGCCGCGGGGAGCAGCGGCCGGTGCCGATCGCCAGCGTCACCAAGGTGATGACCGCGTACGTGGTGCTGAAGGACCACCCGCTCGCCCCGGGCGAGGCGGGCCCGATGATCACCGTCGACGAGCAGGCCGACGCCGAATCGACGTCCCGCGAGGAGTCGACCGTGTCCTTGCGGGCGGGTCGGCAGGTCAGTGAGCGGGACCTGCTGGCGCTGATGCTGGTGCCGTCCGGCAACAACGCCGCCCGGTTGCTTGCGCGCTGGGACGCGGGCGGGCAAGAGGAGTTCGTCGGGAAGATGAACCGCGAGGCGGCCGCGCTCGGCATGACCGACACGACCTACACCGGCGCCAGCGGCGTCGAAGACTCGACGACGAGCACCGCCACCGACCAGCTGCGTCTGGCTCGCGAGGTGATGCGCAACGCGGTGATCCGCGAGATCGTCGCCACGACGAGCCTGCGCGTCGACGGCGTGCCCGGTGTGGTCAACACGAACACCCTCCTCGGCCGGGACGGCGTGATCGGGCTGAAGACCGGTTCGTCGACCGCGGCCGGCGGGGCGCTGATGTGGGCGGCGAAGGGGCCCGGCGGCGCGCTCATCCTCGGCGTCGTGCTGCACCAGAGCCCGGGCGGGAGCCCGGCGCAGGGGCTGCGGGCCGCGCTGGAGAACAGCCGGACGCTCATCGCGGCGATCCAGCGGGAACTGCCGGCGGCCACTCGATGACGGCGGTGCTCGAAACGGCGCCGGACCGCGGAACCTGGCGCCGCGGCCGGGTGATCGCGGTGTTTTCCGCACTAGCGGCGCTGCTGCTGCTCGCGCATTCGCTGGTGCCCAACTGGGTGGGCAACGCGGGCAGTCTGCTCGAGACGTTCCTGCCGTGGACCGGCCTGCTCGTGCTCCCGCTGCTCGTGGCGGCACTGCTGCGGCGTTCGGCGCTCGCGCTGGTGTCGCTGCTGCTGCCGGCGCTGGTGTGGGGTGGCTTCTTCGGCGGCCGGCTGTTCGACAAGACCGAGGCCGGCGGCGACCTCACGATCGTTTCGCACAACGTCAACGACGAGAACCCGGACCCGGCGGGCACGGCGCGAGCGCTGGCCGCTTCCGGGGCGCAGGTGATCGCGTTGGAGGAGCTGAAGAAGTCCGAGATCCCGAAGTACGAAGACGCGCTCGCGGCGGGCTACCCGCACCACTCGGTGCAGGGCACGGTCGGGATCTGGAGCACCTACCCGCTGGGCGACACGCAACCGGTCGCGATCATGCCGTGGACGCGGGCGCTGCGGACCACAGTGGACACTCCGAAGGGCCCGGTGGCGGTGTTCGTCGCACACCTGCCTTCGGTGCGGGTCCGCTTGGAGGCGGGCTTCACGGCGAACGGCCGCGACGAAGCGATCGGCCTGCTCGCCGACGCATTGGCGGGAGAGCCGTCCGCGCGCAAGGTACTGGTCGGCGACTTCAACGGCACGGCCGACGACCGGGCCCTGGCCCCGATCACGGCGCGGATGACGTCCGCGCAGGAGGAAGCGGGGGACGGCTTCGGGTTCAGCTGGCCGGCCGGGCTCCCGCTGGCGCGGATCGACCAGGTCTTCGTGGTGGGGCTGCGGCCGGTGGCGTCGTGGACGTTGCCCGGGACGGGCAGCGACCACCTTCCGGTGGCGGCTTCGGTCGCCTTCTGACCGCAGACGTCATGAACGACTCGTTCATGACCACCGAAGCTCGGCATTCTGCTGAAGCGCCTCTTCGGTCCAGCGTTCCGCGGGCGGTGGTGTCGGGCTGGAACAGCTGTTCTGCCAAAGCCCTTCCGGCACCCCGAAGCTGTCATTGTGACTACGGCCGGCAACACCGCGTCAAGGCGGGAAAGATGCCTTGACCCGGTGCTGCCGGCCGTGTTTTGGCTTCGGATCGGGGTGCGGGGGAGTCTGGGTTCTCGTCGGTGTCTGTTCTCGGGGGCCTCTCGCCTTTGGCGCAGTCGTTCAGGTGGCGGTTGGCATGAACGAGTCGTTCATCTCGCCGGACGCGGTGGAAGAGTCGTTCACGGCGTCCGGGTGCGGGCCGAACATGCCCCCTGAACACCGCCGCGCCGTCCAACCGGTGAATTCCCCACGGCGTCCTCCGCTGGTCGGCGACGTTGCCGGCCGGTGAACGCACGTGACTAGACCGTTACGCGACCCAGGCTTGACCCCGCAGGTGTTATCGCTAACACTGACTCCTCGCCGCCACCCGAACGGGTGACGGAGACCACGACGAGGTGTGCGAAAGGGGATGCCGGTGGCCGAACGACCCCGCTCCGGCGGCCCCGTCCGGGTGACCGCGGCCGGTACGCGGCAGCCCAGCCTGACCGACGTCGCCGGCGTGGCCGGCGTGTCGCACATGACCGTCTCCCGGGTCATCAACGGGACCGGTCCCGTGCGGCCCGAGACCCGCGCCCGGGTGCTCGCCGCCATCGAGGAACTGGGCTACCGCCCGAACTCCGCGGCCCGCGCGCTCGTCACCGGGCGCACCGGGACCCTCGGCGTCGTCGCGCTCGAGTCCAATCTGTACGGTCCGGCCAGCACGCTCTACGGCATCGAGAACGCCGCCCGCGAAGCCGGGTACGCCATCACGATCTCCAGTGTGAGCCGCCCGGGCCGGTCGTCGATCGCCGACGCGGTGGAGAACCTCCGCCGCCAAGCCGTCGAAGGCATCATCGTCATCGCCCCGCACGTCACCGCCGGCCGGGCACTGGAAGCCGCGCCCGCGGACTTCCCGGTCGTCGCGGTCGGCGGCGGGGAGACGGCACCGGTTCCGGTCATCTCCGTCGACCAGCGCGACGGCGCCCGCCGGGCCACCGAACACCTGCTGGCCCTCGGGCACCGGACCGTCTGGCACGTCGCCGGGCCCGAGGACTGGCTGGAAGCCCGCGACCGCGAGGCCGGCTGGCGGGAAACCCTGGAACGCCACGGCGCGAACGTGCCGCAGGTCATCCAGGGCGACTGGAGCTCGCGCTCCGGCTACGAGGCGGGGCGATCCCTCGCCAAGGAACGCGACCTGGACGCCGTCTTCGCCGGCAACGACCAGATGGCGCTCGGCCTGCTGCGCGCCTTCGCCGAAGCCGGCATCTCGGTGCCGCGGGACGTGCGCGTCGCGGGCTTCGACGACGTGCCCGAGGCGGCGTACTTCACGCCGCCGCTCACCACGGTGCGCCAGGACTTCATCGAGGTCGGCCGGCGCACGTTCGGCCTGCTCACCCAGCGGATGGACGGGGGCGACCGGCACGCGCGCGCCCTGGTCGTGCCCGAGTTGATCGTCCGCGAAAGCACCGGGCCGCGTTAGCTTCGTACGCGCGCCCCACCGAAGAAGACCAGCTCCGAATGTTAACGCTAACAGAAATGATCACCGTCGATCGAGGAGTGAACGTGCTGAAGAAGCGATGGGCCGCCGCGGCGGCCGCGGCGGCCGGACTCGTGCTGCTCACCGCCTGCGGGAGTGGGGGCTCCTCCGGTGGCTCCGGCGGGGCGATCACGCTCGGCTTCGCCCAGGTGGGCGCCGAGAGCGGGTGGCGGACGGCGAACACCAAGTCGATCCAGGACTCGGCCAAGTCCGCCGGCATCGAGCTCAAGTTCTCCGACGCGCAGCAGAAGCAGGAGAACCAGATCTCGGCGATCCGCTCCTACATCCAGCAGAAGGTGAAGGTCATCGCCTTCTCGCCGGTCGTGGAGTCCGGCTGGGACACCGTCCTCAAGGAGGCCAAGACGGCCAACATCCCGGTCATCCTCACCGACCGGGCGATCGACTCGCCGGACAAGTCCCTCTACAAGACCTTCCTCGGCTCGGACTTCATCGCCGAGGGCAAGAAGGCGGGGGAGTGGCTGACCAAGGAGTTCGGCAGCGCCACCGGCCAGGTCAACATCGTCGAGCTGCAAGGCACCACGGGTTCGGCCCCGGCCAACGACCGCAAGAAGGGCTTCGCGGACGTCATCGCGGCGGACCCGAAGTACAAGATCGTCGCGTCGCAGACCGGTGAGTTCACCCGCGCCAAGGGCAAGGAGGTCATGGAGGCCTTCCTGAAGTCCCAGCCCAAGATCGACGTCCTCTACGCCCACAACGACGACATGGCTCTCGGCGCCATCGAGGCGATCGAAGCCGCGGGCAAGGTCCCGGGCAAGGACATCAAGATCGTCTCGGTCGACGGCGTGAAGGACGCGCTGCAGGCACTGGCCGACGGCAAGATCAACCACGTCGTCGAGTGCAACCCGCTGCTCGGCCCGCAGCTGATGGACCTGGTCAAGAAGGTCGCCGCCGGCGAGCAGGTGCCCGCCCGCATCGAGACCCAGGAAACCGAGTTCGACCAGGCGTCCGCCAAGGCCGCCCTGCCGCAGCGGCAGTACTGAGAGGTCCCCGTGTCCACCGAAATCCTGACCATGACCGGGATCCGCAAGGAGTTCCCCGGCGTCCTCGCCCTCGACGGCGTCGACTTCCGCCTGTTCCCCGGCGAAGTCCACGCGCTGATGGGGGAGAACGGCGCCGGCAAGTCCACCCTGATCAAGGTGCTCACCGGGGTGTACGGCGTGGACGCGGGCACGATCACCCTCGCCGGGACCGCCGTCGCCTTCGGCGGCCCCGGCGAGGCCCAGCAGGCCGGCATCAGCACGGTCTACCAGGAGGTCAACCTCTGCCCGAACCTGTCCGTGGCGGAGAACGTCTGCCTCGGCCGGGAACCCCGCCGCTTCGGCCGCATCCAGTGGGGCCCGATGCGGCGGCGGGCCGAGGAGCTCCTCGCCCGGCTGGACGTCCACGTGGACGTCTCGGCCGAGCTGAGCACCTGCTCCATCGCGGTGCAGCAGCTGGTCGCGATCGCCCGCGCGCTCGACGTCGACGCGCGGGTCCTCGTCCTCGACGAGCCGACGTCCAGTTTGGACACCGGGGAGGTCGAGCAGCTGCTGAAGGTCGTCCGGTCGCTGCGCGAGCAGGGGCTGGCGATCCTGTTCGTCTCCCACTTCATCGACCAGGTCTTCGCCGTCGCCGACCGGATGACCGTGCTGCGCAACGGAAAGCTGATCGGCGAATACCGCACCGCGGACATCACCCCCGTCGAGCTGGTCACCAAGATGATCGGCAAGGAGCTGCAGGTCCTCGAGGATCTGGAGGACTCCGGCCCGACCCGGGCCGAGGTCGCGGACGCGCCGGTGCTCCTGTCCGCGGAAGACCTCGGCCGCAAGGGCGGTGTCGAACCCTTCAGCCTCGACGTCCACGCCGGCGAGGTCGTCGGCCTCGCCGGCCTGCTCGGCTCCGGGCGCACCGAACTGGCCCGGCTGCTCTTCGGTGCCGACCACGCCGACAGCGGATCCGTGCAGGTCGACGGCCAGACCACGAACCTGCGGACCCCGCGCGCCGGGCTCGACCACCGGATCGCCTTCTGTTCGGAGAACCGCAAGACCGAGGGCCTGGTGGAGGAACTGACCGTCCGGGAGAACATCGTCCTGGCGCTGCAGGCTTCCCGCGGCTGGGCGCGGCCGTTGTCGCGCCGCCGCCAGGACGAGCTCGCGGAGAAGTACATCAAGGCGCTCGACATCCGCCCCGCCGACCCGGAAGCCCAGGTGGGCAACCTCTCCGGCGGCAACCAGCAGAAGGTCCTGCTGGCCCGCTGGCTCATCACCGAACCCCGCCTGCTGATCCTCGACGAGCCGACCCGCGGCATCGACATCGGTGCCAAGACGGAGATCCAGCGGCTCGTCACGCAGCTGTCCGCCGAGGGGATGGCCGTGCTGTTCATCTCCGCCGAGCTCGACGAGGTGCTGCGGCTGAGCCACCGCGTCGTCGTGCTGCGCGACCGGAAAGTCGTGGCGCAGCGCGACAATCAGGGCCTCACCGCGGACGAGATCATGGCCACGATGGCCGAGGGAGCCGTCTCATGACCAAGCACCGGTTGTTCTGGCCCGTGGTGGCGCTGCTCGCGCTGCTGGCAGGCGACCTGATCGCGAGCCCGGCGTTCTTCAAGATCGAGCTGCGCGACGGCCACCTGTACGGGAACCTCGTCGACATCCTCAAGAACGGCGCCCCGCTGATCCTCATCGCGATCGGCATGACGCTGGTGATCGCCACGCGCGGCATCGACCTGTCAGTGGGCGCGGTGGTCGCGATCAGCGGGTCGCTCGCGTGCCTGTGGATCGCCGACCACCCGGACGGCGTGGGCGCCACGCTCGTCGCCGTCGGGCTGGCGCTGGGCTTGTCCCTGGTGCTCGGCGTCTGGAACGGCTGGCTCGTCGCCGCACTGGGCATCCAGCCGATCATCGCGACGCTGATCCTCATGGTCGCCGGCCGCGGGATCGCGCAGCTGATCAGCGGCGGGCAGATCATCACGATCAACTCCGGTCCGTACGAATGGATCGGCAGCGGGTTCGTGCTGACCCTGCCGAGCGCGATCCTCATCGCCCTGCTCGTCTTCGTGCTCGCCTCGCTGCTGGTCCGCCGCTCCGCGCTCGGCATGCTCGTCGAGGCCGTCGGCGGCAACCCGGAGGCCAGCCGGCTGGCGGGCCTCCGGTCGGCCCGGCTGACCTGGCTCGTCTACGTCTTCTGCGCGCTGTGCGCGGGCATCGCCGGGCTGATGATCAGCGCGAACGTGCACAGCGCCGACGCCAACCACGCCGGGTTGTTCATCGAGCTCGACGCGATCCTCGCCGTCGTCGTCGGCGGCACCCAGCTGACCGGCGGCCGGTTCTCCCTCGGCGGCGCGGTGATCGGCGCGCTGCTCATCCAGACGCTGACCACCACCGTCTACGCCCTCGGCATCCCGCCCGAGGCGATCATGCTGTTCAAGGCCCTGGTCGTGCTCGCGGTCTGCCTGCTGCAGTCGCCCGCCTTCCGCCGCAAGCTCCGCCGCCGCAAGGCCCGCCCGGCCGCGCCGGCCCCCGCGTCCGCTCCGGAGAAGGTCGAGGTCACGGCATGACCACGCTGACCCGCGTCAAGGGCTACCGGCCGCAGCAGCGGCACGTCCCGATCCTGGCGACGATGGCGCTGCTCATCGCCGCGTACATCTTCGGCGCCGCCCAGTACGAGGCCTTCGGGTCGGGGCAGGTCGTGCTCGACCTGTTCATCAACAACGCCTTCCTGCTCGTGGTCGCGATCGGGATGACGTTCGTCATCCTCACCGGCGGCATCGACCTGTCGGTCGGCTCGGTCGTCGCACTGTCCACTGTGGTCTCCGGCGACCTGATGCAGAAGCACGGCTGGCCGGCGTACGCGGCGATCGCGGTGGTGCTGGTGGTCGGGGCGCTGCTCGGCGCCGGGATGGGCGCGCTCATCCACTTCTTCGAGATCCAGCCGTTCATCGCGACGCTGATCGGGATGTTCTTCGCCCGCGGGCTCTGCTACACGATCAGCACCGAGGCGTACTCGATCGACAACCCGACGATCGCCACGCTCGCCCAGACGCAGATCCCGCTGGGCGGCGAGCTGCACATCTCGATCAGCGTGGTCGTCGCGCTGGTCGTCGTCGCGGTCGCGGTGTACGTCCTGGCCTTCACGCGGTTCGGGCGCACGGTCTACTCGATCGGCGGCAACGCGCAGTCCGCGATGCTGATGGGCCTCAAGACCGGCCGCACGAAGATCGCGGTGTACACGATCAGCGGCTTCTGCTCGGCGCTGGGCGGGCTGCTCCTGGTGCTGTACAAGTCTTCCGGCGACCCGCTCAACGGCGTCGGCCTGGAGCTGACCGCGATCGCCGCGGTCGTCATCGGCGGCACCATCCTCACCGGCGGCTCCGGTTACGTGCTGGGCACCGTGCTCGGGATCATGGTGCTGGGCATCATCCAGACGCTGATCACCTTCGACGGCACCCTCAACTCCTGGTGGACCTCGATCATCACCGGGGCCCTCCTGTTCGTCTTCATCGTCCTGCAGCGCCTCGTCACCCGAGGGAACCGTCGATGATCCGGCGCATCCTGGCCGGGTTCGCGGCCCTGACCTTGTTCTCCGCCCTGCCCGCGACGGCCGGCGCGGCGGAACCCGCCTCGGCGCTCGCCGGGCAGTGGACGTTCGACGAGGGCAGCGGGACCACCGCCGCCGACAGCGCGGGGGACCACCCCGCGACGCTGAACGCGGGCGCGGGCTGGGGCCCGGGCATCCGCGGCGGCGCCCTGACCACCGACGGTGCCGGCGGCTTCGCCGACGCCGGCGCGCCCGTGCTCGACACCACCAAGAGCTTCTCCGTGAGCAGCTGGGTCAAGCTCGACAGGACGTCCGGCTACCAGACGTTCGTGAGCGTCGACGGGAACCAGGTCAGCAACTTCTTCCTGCAGTTCCGCGACGACTCGCGCCGGTTCGCCTTCACCCGCCTCGCCGGGGACGCCCCGGCCGACGGCGTCGTCGCGGGTGCGAACTTCGACCCGGTCGTCGGCCAGTGGTACCAGCTCACCGGCGTGTTCGACGCGGCGGCGTCAACGCTGTCGCTGTACGTCGACGGCACCCGGCAGGCCACCGTCGCCGCGCCCGCCGGCTGGGCCGGCACCGGCCACCTGGTGATCGGCCGCGGCAAGTACGGCGGCAACCCGGTGGACTACGTCGACGGCTCGATCGACGACGTCCGCGCCTACAGCGGTGCCCTGACCGCGGCCGACGCCGCCCGCCTTTCCATCGCCGGGTACTGGACCCTCGACGAAGGCACCGGTACCACCGCGGCCGACGACTCACTCGACGCGCGCACCGCCACCCTCACCGGCGGCACCACCTGGGGCGACGGGGTCGTCGGCCCGCACGGCGCCGTCTTCAACGGCACCGACGCCGCCATCGACGCCCCGGCCCCGGTCGTCGACACCGGGCAGAGCTTCACGGTGTCCGCGTGGCTCAAGCCGACCGCGGCCACCGGCTTCCGCACCGCCGTGAGCGTCGACGGCTCGACGATCAGCGGCTTCTACCTCCAGCGCGCGGCCGACGGCCGGTTCGCCTTCACCCGCCGCGCGGGCGACGGCGACACGGCGTCGTCCGCGGCGGTGTCCACGCTGCCCGCGCAGGCCGGCCAGTGGCAGCACGTCGCGGGCGTTTACAGTCGTAGTGCCGGCACGCTTTCCCTGTACGTGAACGGGACCCTGCAGCAGAGCGTCCCGTTCACGACGCCGTGGACCGCCGCCGGGCACCTGGAGATCGGCCGCGGCAAGTGGGCGGGCAACCCGGCCGACTGGTTCGCCGGCGGCATCGACGACGTCCGCGCGTACCCGACGCCGCTGGCCGCGTCCGCCGTCGCCGCGCTGGCCGCGAGCGGCTCGTGGCACTTCGACGAAGGCACCGGCACGGTCGCCCGAGACTCCTCCGCCAACGCGGCCGATGGGATTTTGAAGGGCGCGACCTGGACCGCGGGCGCGGCGGGCAAGGCCGTCCAGCTCGACGGCAAGTCCACTGTGGACCTGGGCACCTCGCCCGCGTTCGATACCGGCACCGGCTCGCTGTCGTTGGCCGCGTGGTTCCGCACCACCGCGGACGGCACCCTCGTGGACCACGGCGACGGGTACGCCCTCGGCGTGGCGGGAGGCAAGCTCACCGCCCGCGTCGGCACGATCCAGGTGACCACCACCGGTAGCGGTCTGGCCGACGGGAACTGGCACCACGCCGCCGTCGTCCTCGACCGCGCTTCCCAGCGGCTCACCGTCTACGCCGACGGCGACGCGGCCACGGTCACCAGCACCTGCGGCACACCGACCGGCACGACGCTGGACGTCTCGGCGTGCCCAGCGTCCGGCGCCGCCGCGGCACCCCTGACGGTCGGCGCCGGGTTCACCGGCACGATCGACGAACTGGAACTGCGCCGCTTCCCGCTCACCGCGGCCCAGATCGGCACCCTCGCCGGGGCCAACCAGCTGGCCGTGGACGCCAACGTCGTCCGCGCCAACACCCGCCCGACCACCTACGGCTCGATCCTCGAAGACATCAGCCACTCCGTCGAAGGCGGCCTCTACGCCGAACTCGTCCGCAACCGCACCTTCAAGGAGGCCTACCAGGGCGGCAGCGGCGCGGGCGACACCCCGGTCCCGTACTGGTCGCTGCTCGCCTCGACCGGCGCCACCGGCACCTACGCGATCGACACCGCGACCCCGCTGAACACGGCCCTCGACCGGTCGCTGAAGCTGCACGCCGACGCGGTCCCGGCCGGCGGACGCGTGGCCGCGGCCAACGTCGGCTACTACGGCGTCGCGGCGAAACCGGCCACCAAGTACACCGGCAGCTTCTTCGCGAAGGGCACCTGGACCGGCGCGGTCCGCGTCAGCCTGGAGAAGCCGGACGGCACGGTCCTGGCGAGCAAGGACGTCCAGCCCGTCGGCACGGAGTGGGCGCAGCAGACGTTCAGCTTCACCACGCCGTCGACGATCACGACGTCCACCGACAACCGGATCGTCGTGTCCCTGGTGAACAAGAGCAAGCAGGCCCTCGCCGGGGACGCCTGGTTCCAGCAGGTGTCGCTGTTCCCGCCCACCTTCAAGAACCACGGCGTCCGCCTCGACCTCGGGCAGAAGCTCGCGGCCATGAAACTCGGCCTGTTCCGCGTCCCCGGCGGTAACTACCTCGAGGGCAACACCCTCGACACGCGGTTCGCCTGGAAGAACACCATCGGCAAGCAGGAAGACCGGCCGGGCCACCAGAACACCGCGTGGGGCTACTGGTCCACCGACGGTTTCGGCATCCTCGACTACCTCAAGCTGGCCGAGGACATCGGCGCCCAGCCCCTTCTGGCCCTATTCGCCGGCTACACGCTCAACGGCCAGCACGTCGACCAGGTCGACTACCCGCAGTACGTCCAGGAAGCCCTCGACGAGATCGAGTACGCCATCGGCGACGCCTCCACGACGTGGGGCGCGAAGCGGGTCGCCGACGGGCACCCGGCCCCGTTCGACCTGCACTACGTCGAAGTCGGCAACGAGGACTGGTTCGACGGCTCGGGCAGCTACGCCTGGCGCTTCACCGACATGTCCGACGCCATCAAGGCGAAGTACCCGCAGCTGACGGTCATCGCCACGACCGGCGGCCTGCAGGGCGGGGCCGCGTCGAGCACGCCGACCGGGGTGCGCCCGGACGCCGCGGACGACCACTACTACCAGTCGCCGCAGTGGTTCACCGACAACTCGACCCGCTACGACACCGCGGACCGCAGTGGCCCGGAGATCCTCGTCGGCGAGTACGGCGCCCAGGACGGCCGGCCCACCGGCACCCTGGCCGCCGCGATCGGCGAAGCCGCGTTCCTCACCGGGCTCGAACGCAACAGCGACATCGTCATCGGCTCGATGTACGCGCCGGTGCTGGTGCAGGAGAACCAGTCGAACTGGCCGGTCAACCTGATCGGCTTCGACGCCGGGACGAGCTACGCCTCGCCGTCGTACTGGGTGCAGCAGATGTTCGCCAGCACCCTCGGCAAGCAGATCGTGACCAGCCGCCTCAACCAGGGCAGCCCCCTGCGGCAGGTGGTCAACGTGACCACCAAGAGCGGGAGGAAGACCTTCACGGTCAAGCTCGTCAACCCGACCGGCCAGGTGCAGACCGCGCGGCTGGCGCTCACCGGCGTCACCGCGGTCGACGGCACCGGGACGCTCACCACGCTCACCGGCGACCCGGCGGGGCGCAACAGCCTCGCCGCCCCGACCGCCATCGTGCCGCAGACCAGGGAGATCACCGGGCTGGCGGCGACGTCGAAGCTGACGCTGCCCGCCAACTCGGTGACCACGCTCGTGCTGACCGGCCGCTGAACAACACCAGGAGAGAGGACACCGTGGGACAACCACTAACCGTCGGCGTCGACTTCGGCACGCTGTCGGGCCGCGCCGTGGTCGTGCGCGTGGCCGACGGCGCCGAGCTGGGCAGCGCGGTCTTCGAATACCCGCACGGGGTGCTCGACGAGACGCTGCCCGCCACCGGCCGCGCGCTGCCGCCGGACTGGGCGCTGCAGGTGCCGTCGGACTACGTCGGGGTGCTCCGCCACGCCGTTCCCGCCGCACTCGCCGCGGCGGGGGCGGACCCGGCCGACGTCATCGGCGTCGCCACCGACTTCACCGCGTGCACCATGGTGCCGACGGCCGCGGACGGCACGCCGCTGTGCGAGCTGCCCGAGTTCGAAGGCAACCCGCACGCCTACGTCAAGCTGTGGAAGCACCACTCGGCCCAGCCGCAGGCGGACCGGATCAACGAGCTGGCCCGCACCCGCGGCGAGAAGTGGCTGCCGCGCTACGGCGGGCTGATCTCCTCGGAGTGGGAGTTCGCCAAGGGACTCCAGGTGTTCGAAGAGGCGCCCGAGGTCTACGCCGCGATGCGGCACTGGGTGGAGGCGGCCGACTGGATCGTCTGGCAGCTGACCGGGACGTACGTCCGCAACGCGTGCACCGCCGGGTACAAGGGCATCCTGCAGGACGGCCAGTACCCGAGCCGCGACTTCCTCCGCGAACTGGCGCCCGGCTTCGAGACCTTCGTGGCCGACAAGCTCGAACACCCCCTGGGTCAATTGGGTTCGCGCGCCGGCTCACTGAGCGCCGAAGCGGCCGAGTGGACCGGACTGCCCGAGGGCATCGCCGTGGCCGTTGGCAACGTTGACGCCCACGTCACCGCGCCCGCCGCGAACGCCGTCGAGCCCGGCCAGATGGTCGCCATCATGGGCACCTCGACGTGCCACGTGATGAACGGCGCCGAGCTGCGGGAAGTCCCCGGCATGTGCGGGGTCGTCGACGGCGGCATCGTCGCCGGGCTCTGGGGCTACGAGGCCGGCCAGAGCGGCGTCGGCGACATCTTCGGCTGGTTCACCGAGCACTTCGCCCCCGGCGGGCACGAGCAGCTCACCCGGCTGGCCGCGCGGCAGGAGATCGGCGAACACGGCCTGGTCGCTTTGGACTGGCACAGCGGCAACCGGTCGGTGCTCGTCGACCACGAGCTGTCCGGCGTCATCGTCGGCCAGACGCTGGCCACCCGCGCCGAGGACGTCTACCGCGCGCTGCTGGAAGCCACGGCGTTCGGCACCCGCAAGATCATCGAGACCTTCAACGAGGCCGGAGTCCCCGTCACCGAGCTGATCATCGCCGGCGGCCTGGTGAAGAACGCACTGCTCATGCAGATCTACGCCGACGTCACCAATCTGCCGCTGTCGGTCATCGGCTCCGAACAGGGACCCGCGCTCGGCTCGGCCATCCACGCGGCCGTCGCCGCCGGCGCCTACCCGGACATCCGCGCGGCCGCCGCGGCCATGGGCTCGGTCGACCGCGCGGTCCACCGGCCGGTGCCCGCGCACGTGGCGGCCTACGACGAGCTGTACGCCGAATACACCACCCTGCACGACTACTTCGGCCGTGGCGGCAACGATGTCATGCACCGCCTCGCCGCCCGCCGCCGCGCCGTCGCGAAAGGACGGTCCTGATGTCCCTGACCGACGAAGTCCTCGACACCGTCGCGGAACTGCGCGAGACCGTGGCGAACCTGCACGGCGAGCTGACCCGCAACGCCCTGGTCATCTGGACCGCGGGCAACGTCTCGGCGCGGGTGCCCGGCCGCGAGCTGATGGTCATCAAGCCCTCGGGCGTCTCCTACGACGACCTGTCCGCCGACACCATGGTCGTCACCGACCTGCACGGCGAACTCGTGCACGGCGAGCTGGCGCCGTCTTCCGACACCGCCGCGCACGCCTACGTCTACCGGCACCTGCCCGAGGTCGGCGGCGTCGTCCACACGCACTCGACGTACGCCACGGCGTGGGCCGCGCGCGGCGAGCCGATCCCGTGCGTGCTCACGATGATCGCCGACGAGTTCGGCGGGGAGATCCCGGTCGGGCCGTTCGCCCTGATCGGCGACGACTCGATCGGCAAGGGCATCGTCGAAACGCTGCGCTCGAGCCGGTCGCCGGCCGTGCTGATGCGCAACCACGGCCCGTTCACCGTCGGCCGCACCGCCCGCGACGCCGTCAAGGCCGCGGTGATGGTCGAGGACGTGGCCCGCACCGTGCACAAGGCCTTCGAGCTCGGTACGCCCGAACCGCTGCCGCCCGAGGACGTCGACCGGCTCTACGCCCGGTACCAGAACGTCTACGGCCAGCACTGATTCCAAGGAGAACGATGACCCGCGCGTCGAAACCCCAGCTCTGGTTCCTCACCGGGAGCCAGGCCCTCTACGGCGAGGAGACCCTCGAGCAGGTCGCCGGCCAGTCCCTGCGGATCCAGCAGCTCCTGGCCGCCTCCGGCGGGCTCCCGGCCGAGATCGTCGGCAAGCCGGTGCTGACCGAGGCCGCGTCGATCCGCCGCGTCCTGCAGGAGGCCAACGCCGATCCCGCGTGCGTCGGCGTGATCGCGTGGATGCACACCTTCTCGCCCGCGAAGATGTGGATCACCGGGCTGGACGCGCTGCGCAAGCCGCTGCTGCACCTGCACACCCAGCTCAACGAAGCCCTGCCGTGGTCGACCATCGACATGGACTTCATGAACCTCAACCAGGCCGCGCACGGCGACCGCGAGTTCGGGTTCATCCAGACCCGCCTCGGCGTGCCGCGCAAGACCGTCGCCGGGCACGTGTCGGACCCGGCCGTCGTCGCGCGGATCGACGCGTGGGCCCGGGCCGCGATCGGCGCCGACCACCTGCGGAACCTCCGGCTCGCCCGGTTCGGCGACAACATGCGCGACGTCGCCGTCACCGAAGGCGACAAGGTCGAGGCCGAGCTGCGGTTCGGCGTCTCGGTCAACACCTACGGCGTGAACGACCTCGTCGAACTGGTCGACGAAGTTTCCGATGTGGACTCGTTGGTGGCGCAGTACGCCGAGGATTACAACGTTGTCGCGGACCTGGCCGCCGGGGGAGCGCGGCACGAATCCCTGAGGTACGCGGCGAAGATCGAGGCCGGCCTGCGGAAGTTCCTCACCGACGGCGGGTTCGGCGCGTTCACCACGAACTTCGAGGACCTCGGCGGCCTGCGCCAGCTGCCCGGCCTGGCCGTGCAGCGGCTGATGGCCGACGGCTACGGCTTCGGCGGCGAAGGCGACTGGAAGACCTCGGCGCTGCTCGCCGCGGTCAAGGCCATGGGCGTCGGCCTCGAGCGGGGCACGTCGTTCATGGAGGACTACACCTACCACTTCGGGCCGGGCACGCCGAAGATCCTCGGCGCGCACATGCTCGAGGTCTGCCCGAGCATCGCGGCCGCGAAGCCGTCCTGCGAGATCCACGCGCTGGGCATCGGCGGCCGCGAGGACCCGGTCCGGCTGGTGTTCGACGCCGCCCCCGGCCCCGGCGTCACCCTCGGCCTGGTCGACCTCGGCGACCGCTTCCGCCTGGTGGCCAACGAGATCGAGGTCGTCGAGCCGGACGAGCCGCTGCCGAACCTGCCGGTGGCGCGCGCGGTGTGGGAGCCGGCGCCGTCGCTGTCGACGTCGGCCGAGTCGTGGATCACCGCGGGCGGCCCGCACCACACCGTGCTGACCCAGGCCGTGGGCACCGAAACCCTCCGCGACTTCGCGAACCTGCTCGGCGTCGAGCTGCTCGTGATCGACGCCGACACCACCCCGCACGACTTCGCCGACCGCATCCGCTGGAACCAGGCGTACCACCGGCTCGCACAGGGCTTCTGAGAAAGGAAGAAAGAACAATGAAGTTCACCAGAGGAATCGCGGCGCTCGCGGCCGCGGGGCTCGCGCTCACGCTGTCGGCGTGCGGCTCGAGCCAGAAGACCGCGGACCAGACGGCCGCGCCCGGCGCGAGCGCCGAGGGCAGCCTGGTCGGTGTCACGATGCCGACGAAGTCGTCGGAACGCTGGATCCACGACGGCGACAACATCAAGGCCGCCTTGGAGAAGCTCGGCTACAAGGTCGACCTGCAGTACGCCGAGAACGACATCCCCACCCAGGTGAACCAGATCGAGAACCAGATCACCAAGGGCGCCAAGCTCCTGGTCATCGCCTCGATCGACGGCACCGCCATCACCACCCAGCTGCAGGAAGCCGCCGACAAGAAGATCCCGGTCATCGCCTACGACCGGCTGATCCGCAACTCGCCGAACGTCGACTACTACGCCACCTTCGACAACTTCAAGGTCGGCGTCGAGCAGGCGAACTCCCTGGTCAAGGGCCTGGGCAACGGGCCGGGGCCGTTCAACGTCGAGCTGTTCGCCGGTTCCCCGGACGACAACAACGCCACCTTCTTCTTCAACGGCGCGATGTCGGTCCTCAAGCCCCTGCTGGACAGCGGCAAGCTGGTCGTCAAGAGCGGTCAGACCGACTTCGCCCGCGCGGCCATCCTCCGCTGGGACCCGGCCACCGCGCAGCGGCGCATGGAGGACCTGCTCACCAAGACCTACACCGGCGGCGCGAAGGTCGCGGGGGTGCTCTCGCCGTACGACGGCCTGTCCATCGGCATCCTGTCGGCGCTGAAGAGCAACGGCTACGGCACCGCCGGCCAGCCGTACCCGATCGTGACCGGGCAGGACGCCGAGGTCGCCTCGGTCAAGTCGATCATCGCCGGTGAGCAGTACTCGACGATCTTCAAGGACACCCGCAAGCTCGCCGACACCACCGTCAAGATGGCCGACTCCGTCCTCAAGGGACAGAAGCCCGAGGTCAACAACACCACCGACTACGACAACGGCAAGAAGGTCGTCCCGTCCTTCCTGCTGCAGCCGGTGACCGTGGACAAGGCCAACTACCAGAAGGAACTCGTCGACTCGGGCTACTACACGGCAGGTCAGCTGAAATGACCGAACTACTCGGCATGCGCGGGATCACCAAGACCTTCCCCGGGGTCAAGGCGCTGTCCGACGTCACGCTTTCCGTGCGCCAAGGGGAGATCCACGCGATCTGCGGGGAGAACGGCGCCGGGAAGTCCACCCTGATGAAGGTGCTCTCGGGCGTCTACCCCCACGGGACGTACGACGGCGAGATCACCTTCGACGGGCAGCGGTGCGAGTTCGGGTCGGTGCGCGACAGCGAACGGCGCGGGATCGTGATCATCCACCAGGAACTCGCGCTGTGCGGCCAGTTGTCGATCGCGGAGAACATCTTCCTCGGCAACGAACAGCAGAAGCGGGGCTGGGTCGACTGGAACCGCACCAACCACGAGGCCGGCGCGCTGCTCAAGCGCGTCGGCCTCGCCGAAAACCCCACCCGGGCGGTGCAGGAACTCGGGGTCGGCAAGCAGCAGCTGGTCGAGATCGCGAAGGCACTGTCCAAAGAGGTCAAGCTGCTGATCCTCGACGAGCCCACCGCGGCGCTCAACGACGACGACTCCGCCCACCTGCTCGACCTGCTGCGCGGGCTGCGGGACGAAGGCGTCACGTGCGTGATCATTTCGCACAAGCTCGGCGAGGTGACGGCGATCGCCGACACCGTCACGATCCTGCGTGACGGCAGGACGATCGAAACGCTCGACGCGGCGGGGCTGACGGAAGAGCGCATCATCACCGGCATGGTCGGCCGCGACCTCGAACACCGGTTCCCGCCCCGGGAGCCGGAGATCGGCGAAGAGGTCCTGCGGATCGAGGACTGGACGGTGCACAGCCCGACCCAGGCCGGCCGGGTCGTCGTCGACCGCGCGTCGCTCTCCCTGCGGCGCGGGGAGATCGTCGGCCTGGCCGGGCTGATGGGCGCGGGCCGCACCGAGCTCGCGATGAGCGTGTTCGGCCGGTCGTGGGGCAAGGACATCTCCGGCCGGATCCTCAAGCACGGCGAGGAGATCGACGTCAGGTCGGTGCAGGACGCCGTCCGCCACGGCATCGCCTACGCCACCGAGGACCGGAAACGCTACGGGCTCAACCTGATCGAGGACATCCAGCGCAACGTGTCCGCGGCCGGGCTGGGCAAGCTGGCCAAGCGCGGCTGGGTCAACGAACACGCCGAGCACGACACGGCGAACTCCTACCGCCGCGACCTGCGGATCAAGGCACCGAGCGTGCAGAGCGTGACCGGGAAGCTCTCCGGCGGCAACCAGCAGAAGGTCGTGCTGGCCAAGTGGATCTTCACCGACCCGGACGTGCTGATCCTCGACGAGCCGACCCGCGGCATCGACGTCGGGGCGAAATTCGAGATCTACACGATCATCAACTCCCTGGCCGCCCAGGGGAAGGCCGTCCTGGTCATCTCCTCCGAGCTGCCGGAGCTGCTCGGGCTCTGCGACCGGATCTACGCGCTCTCGGCGGGACGGATCACCGGCGAGGCCACGCGCGAAGAAGCCACTCAGGAACTGCTGATGCAGTACATGACGAAGGAACGGGAATGACCACGACCGAAGCGCGGCCCGCCGTGCCCCCGGTTGAGCGCTCCAAGCGGAGGATCTCGATCAACCCGCGCCAGAGCGGCATCTACGTCGCGTTCGCGCTGATCGTGGTGCTGTTCGAGGTGCTCACCGGCGGCGCGCTGCTGGAACCGCAGAACATCTCCAACATCATCGTGCAGAACAGCTACGTGCTGATCCTCGCGATCGGGATGATCCTGGTGATCATCTCCGGGCACATCGACCTGTCCGCCGGGTCGGTGGTCGCGATGACCGGCGCGGTGTCGGCGGTGCTGATGGTGAACTCGCACGTGCCGTGGTTCCTGGCGGTGCTGATCACCCTCGTCGTCGGCGCGGCGATCGGCGCTTGGCAGGGCTATTGGGTCGCCTACTTCGGCATCCCGGCGTTCATCGTGACGCTGGCCGGCATGCTGGCGTTCCGCGCGCTGACCCTGACCGTCCTGGGCAACCAGGGCATCGGCCCGTTCCCGGACGCCATCCGCACGCTGTCCAACGGCTTCACCGACGGCTACCTCGGCAACATCGGCCTCGGCCCGCTCGGCGGCGCCGACCTGGTGTCGCTGCTCGCCGGCGTCGCCGCGGTGGCCGGGATCGCGTTCACCCAGTGGCGCAAGCGCATGGGCCGGCTCGGCTACGGCCAGGACGTCGACCCGTTCGGAGTCTTCGTGCTGAAGCTGGTCGGCATCGCGGTGCTGGTGCTGGCGCTCGTGGTGCAGCTGGCCCGGTTCAAGAACCTGCCGTGGGTGCTGATCCTGCTGGCGGCGCTGGTGCTCGGCTACTCGCTGGTGGCCGGGAAGTCGGTGTTCGGGCGGCACATCTACGCCGTGGGCGGCAACCTGCAGGCCGCGACGCTCTCGGGCGTCAAGGTCAAGCAGGTGACGTTCTGGATCTTCGTCAACATGGGCGTGCTGGCGGCGCTGGCCGGGATCATCTTCGCCGGCCGGCTCAACCAGGCCGGCCCGACGGCGGGCGTCAACTTCGAGCTCGACGCCATCGCGGCGGCGTTCATCGGCGGCGCGGCCGTCCAGGGCGGCGTCGGCAAGGTGGTCGGCGCGATCACCGGCGGCCTGATCATGGCGGTGATCAACAACGGGATGTCCCTGATCGGCGCGCCGAGCGAGCGGGTGATGCTGGTGAAGGGCGTCGTGCTGCTGGCGGCCGTGGCGTACGACATCTGGACGAAACGCCGCGCGGCTTCCTGACCCTCCCGCACCGGTCGTGAGTGAGAAACAGTGTTCTAACACTGTTTCTCACTCACGACCTCTTACTGCCGGCAGGTCCGTCCGGTGTTGATGCAGTTGACCACCTGGTTCATCAGCCGCTGGCCCATGACGTTGGCGAAGTCGTCGTGGTCCGAGCGCGGGTTGTGGCTCTCCTGCGGGAAAGCGTCCACTTTGTACTGGCCCTTGACCTGGATGTCGTGCGGGATGTCGTAGACCAGCTTGATCACCAGCTGCGGCACGTTCTTGAACCCCTGCGGGCACTTGCCCTGCTGGTCGGCGAACACGATGTGCGTGCGGTGGTTGGCGCTGTCGATGTTCTTGCCGTCCCAGCAGTTCGGGAACGCGTGGATCCGCTCGACCCGGCTGTTCTGCGGGCAGATCGGGTAGTGGTCGGTGAGCCGGTCCTCGAAGCCGGTGCAGGTCCAGCTGGGCCGGGCGTTGGCCGGGCCGTTCGTGCTCTGCTTGGCGTCGCCGTAGAGGATGCGGAGGAACTGCGGCATCGCGACGACCTTGTTCGCGCCGCCGCTGGTGAACGTGATCGTCGCCGAGCGGACGCGCTGGATCTCGCCGTCGTTGCCGGCCACTTCGTTCTGGTCGTTGACGCCCGGCAGTTCGCCCGCCTGGCCGGTGCTGTTCTGGCCGCCGTTGTCGAGCCCGCCCTGGCCGTTCTGCTTGAGCACGCAGGCGGCGAGCCCGCCCAGGTTCGTCGGCTTCGCGGCCCGGCGGCCGATCGCGATGGCGATCCGGTCGATCGTGGCCGCCCGCTTGTCCTTCAGCGGGCCGACGACGGCGTTCTGGATGTCCTGCGGCGTCTTCAGGTCGCCGTTCGCGATCCGCTTGTTCGCCTCGTCGATCTGCTTGTCGAGCAGGTCGAGGTTGCGGTTCACCTCGTCCATGGCCTGGTCCGGGACGTCGGGGAGCTTGCTCGCGACGTCGGGGCAGTCGACCTGGCTGCTCGCCTTGTCGGCCGCGCTGCCGGCGCGGTCGGGCTGCGTGGCGGGTGGGTTCTCGTCCTCTTCGCCGGTGTCGATGCGCACGACGGGCCAGAAGTAGGCGGACTTGTCGCCGTTCTTGCACGTGGTGCCGGCCTTGGCCAGGCTCTTGTTGTTCGAGTCGGCGTTCGTCGAGAGGTTGCCGACGTAGTCGTGCAGGTGCTGGGCGCCGTTCTTGACACCCGGCTGGGCGATGAAGTTGTCGGGGTTGAAGTGCTGGTTCTCGTTGCGGCCGCAGTCCACTGTGAACGTTCCGCGCGCACCTTTCTGCTGCAACGCTTTGTTCACGTTAACACCGGACGGCACCTTCGCGATGTCGAGGAAGAACGACGCGTCGGCGGGATCGGCGCTGGCCTGGCCGGTGCGCCCGGCCGTGGTCGCGACGACGATGCCGCCGACCGCGAGCGCGAGGGCGAGACCGCCGGTCGCGATCTTGGTGCGGCGGGTGATGCGATGTCTGCCCGTGGCGGGGGAAGTTTTCCGGGGCATGGTCACCTTCTTCGGTTTTCCGGGCACGACGGGAAAGCTGCGTGCCCGAGGGGAGACGCGCGGAACCCGGGGGAGTGCCACCGCGGGCGCGGGAATCGGGGAACCGCGCCCGGTGTCACTGGTTCCGGCACTGGCTGAAACGGCCGTGGCGGAGGCCCGGTTCAGCGCGTTACCGTTTCGTTATTTATGGAAAGTGAAGGAAGTTCACGTCTAGTGCTGTGATCGTTAACATCGGTGCCATGACCGAGGACGACGCGGGTCCCAGAGGTCCCTTCGGCACGCGCGGCCGGGGCACGCTCGGCGTGATCGCCACCGGCACCGCGGCGTCCGGGCCGGTCCTGAACGGTCTGCGCGCCGCCGCGCGCGAGCACGGGTACGTCCTCGTCGTCTTCGGCGTGCCGGGCCGCGGCCGGGCCGCGCTGCCCGCCGCCGTGGCGGGCCTGCTGCTGCAGGGGGTGTCGGGAATCGTGGTGCTCGACACCCACCTGGCCGCCGAACTGCCCCCGGTCGACGGCGTCCCGCTGGTCCCGGCCGCGTCGGCCGACCAGTCCGAAGGCGCCCGCCGGGCCACCGAGCACCTCCTCGACCTCGGCCACCCGACGGTCTGGCACCTCGGCGGCCCCGAAGACGGCCCGATCGCCCGCGCCCGCGAGCGCGGCTGGCGCGAAACCCTGGAGCACCACGGCGCGGAGGTGCCCCCGGTGGTCCGCGGCGACTGGTCCGCCCGGTCCGGCTACCGCGCCGGCCAGTCCCTGGCGGTCGAGCCGGGGGTGGGCGCGGTGTTTTCGGCCAACGACCACATGGCGCTGGGCCTGCTGTCGGCGTTCACGGAGGCGGGCATGCGAGTCCCGCGCGACGCCCACGTGGTCGGCTTCGACGACGTCCCGGAGGCGGCCTACTTCGAACCACCGTTGACGACGGTCCGCCAGGACTTCGTGGCGGCGGGCCGGCAGACGGTCGCGGACCTGCTGGCCCGGATCGACGGCGTGCCGGCGCCCCGACGGCCGGTGGAGGTCGAACTGGTGGTGCGGGAGAGCAGCCGCTGCCTGCGCGCCGGCTGAGCGGCAGCGCTGCGGCACCTGGCGCCGGCTCGCGGCTCACCGGGTCAACGGCAGCGCCGCCATTCCGCGCAGTGCCGGGTTGGGGCGGCGCTGCGCTTCGCCGCCGATCCGCAGCTCCGGGAACCGCTTTCCCAGCTGTTCGAGCAGCACCGTCATCTCGAGCCGCGCCAAGGCCGCGCCGAGGCACAAGTGCAGGCCGTGCCCGAAGAACAGCCCTCGGCCGGCGTCGCGGGTGATGTCGAAGCGGTCCGGGTCCGCGAAGCGCGCGGGGTCGCGGTTCGCCGCACCGGCGAGGATCACCACGACCTCGTCCGCCGGGATCTCCCGGCCGTCGAGCACCGCCGGCCGGGCGGCCGCACGCTGGCTCATCTGGGCGGCCCCGTCCCACCGCAGGATCTCCTCGGCCGCCCCCGCCGCCAGCCCCGGATCGCCGGCGAGCAGGGCGAACTGGTCCGGGTGGGTCAGCAGCGCGTGGACACCGTTGCCCAGCGCGCCCGCGGTCGTCTCGTAGCCACCACCGAACAACACGAGCAGCGCGTTGAGCACCTCGTCCTCGGACATCAGCTCCGCGCCGGCGGCGGGCCGGGCCAGGAGCGCGGAGGTCAGGTCGTCACCGGGTTCCGCGCGCCGCAGCGCGATCAGCTCCGTGAAGTAGGCCCGGTATTCGACGGCGGCCGCGTCGACCTCGGCGCGCAGGCCGGGCGACATCGCGGGGTCGACCTGTTTGCCGATCAGGTCGGTGACGCGGCGAAGCCGGTCGTGGTCGGTTTCGGGCACACCGACCAGGTCGCCGATCACGGCCATGCCGAGCGGGTAGAGGACCGTGCCGACGAACTCCGCCGCGGTCCCGTCCGCCGTGGCGTCGGCGAAGCGGTCCAGCACCCGGTCGACGGCCCGGCGGACCGCGGGCTCCAGCCCCTGCACGCGCCGGACGGTGAAGTCCCGCACGAGCAACCGGCGCTCACGGGTGTGGTCCGGCGGGTTCTTCCACGGCAGGAGATCGGCGAACAACGCCATCGCGGCGTTGTCGCGCCAGCCCGGCGTGTGCCGGTCGCGCCACGGCGCGTCCAGCACCCGGAAGGTCTCGCCGTCGGCGAGTACCGCCTGGCAGTCGGCGAACCGGCTGAGCACCCAGCCGCCGAAGACTTCGCTGCGGAAGATCGGCGCCTCCTCGCGGAGCTTCGCGTAGACCGGGTACGGATCGGCGAGCCCGGCCGGGGTGGACAGGGACAGCAGGGCTTCGTCGGCGGCTGCGGACATGGCGCTCCCTCCAGTGGCGAACCGGTTCCCGCAGTCTTCTCCCGGTTCCCGCGCCGGGGCAGGGGTCCGGACCCGCTTCACCCGGATGGCAGGCCGAGCTCCGGCCGCGTCAGAGCGTGAGGCGGTCGCCGAGGTCGCGGATGTGGCCGGCGTTGCCGCAGCCGAGGTCGAGCTGGCGGCGGCGTTCCGCCACGAACGCCCGCCCCAGCCCGGTGCGGTCCGAAGTGGACATCGTGCGGCGCAAGTCGTTCAGCAGCCCGCGTTCCTCGCCCCGCACGTGCGCGTCGACCACGTTCTCCAAGCGCAGCAACGCCTTCTCGAAATCTTCGGTCTCGAGAACGGCGAGGAGCTCGTCGGCGAAAGGGGAACCCGGCGCGTCCGGGCGGACGATCCGTTCGGTCGCCGTCGCGTGGGCGACCAGCAGGGCCGCCAGCTCCGCCACCAGCGCCGGGCGGTCCGCCTCGGCGTTGCGCAGGTCGCGCAAAAGCTGCTCGAACCGGCGGTGGTCGGCCAGCAGCACCTCGACCAGGTCGGACCCCGGCGCGGCGGCGGCCGGGCCCGGGCGCATCCAGCCGAACGTCAGCTCCACCGCCTGGCGCCAGTGCCCGTACTCGGAATCCCGGCGGGCCGGGTCCATCGCCGGCAGCCACTGCCCGGCCCGGTGCCAGTTGCGCCGCAACCCCTCCAGGTCCGGCCAGTACCCGACGGACAGCCCCGCCGCGTAGGCCGCGCCGAGCGACACCGTCTCCGCCACCATCGGGCGGACCACCGGCACGTCGAGGACGTCGGCGATGAACTGCATCAGCAGGTTGTCCGCGGTCATGCCGCCGTCGACCTTCAACGTCTTGAGGGCCAGGCCCGAGTCGGCGTTCATCGCGTCGACCACCTCGCGCGTCTGCCAGCCGGTCGCCTCCAGCACCGCCCGCGCCAGGTGGCCCTTCGTGATGTACGACGTCAGCCCGGCGATCACGCCGCGCGCCTCGCTGTGCCAGTGCGGCGCGAACAGCCCGGAGAACGCGGGCACGATGTAGCAGCCGCCGTTGTCGTCGACCGTCCGCGCGAGGGTTTCGATCTCGGGCGCGCTGCCGATCAGCTCCAGGCCGTCGCGGAACCACTGCACCAGCGACCCCGTGACGGCGATCGACCCTTCGAGGGCGTACACGGCCGGCTCGTCGCCGATCTTGAACCCGACCGTGGTGAGCATGCCGTGGGTGGAGAGCACCGGCGTCGGGCCGGTGTTGAGCAGCAGGAAGCTGCCGGTGCCGTACGTGCACTTCGCCTCGCCGGGCGCGAAGCACGTCTGGCCGAACAGCGCGGCCTGCTGGTCGCCGAGCGCGGCCGCGATCCGGATCCCCGGCACCACGCGCGACGTCGTCCCGTAGACCTCGGTCGACGACCGGATCTCCGGCAGCATCGCGCGCGGGACGTCGAAGAACTCCAGGAGCTCGTCGTCCCAGCTGAGCGTCCGCAGGTTCATCAGCATGGTGCGCGAGGCGTTGGTGACGTCGGTGACGTGCACGCCGCCCTCGGCGCCGCCGGTGAGGTTCCAGATCAGCCAGCTCTCGATGGTGCCGAAGAGGACGTCCCCCCGCTCGGCGCGTTCGCGCAGGCCCGGCGTGCGTTCGAGCAGCCAGCGGACCCGCGGCGCGGAGAAGTACGTCGCCAGCGGCAGGCCGCACAGCTGCCGGACGCGGTCGGCGCCCGGTTCGCGGGCGAGCTGTTCGAGCATGGCGTCGGTGCGGGTGTCCTGCCAGACGATCGCCCGCCCGACGGGGTTGCCGGTGTGCCGGTCCCACAGGACGGTGGTCTCGCGCTGGTTGGCGATCCCGAGCCCGACGACCTGGTCGGCGGTCGCGCCGGCGTCGGCCAGCGCCTGCGGCACGATCCGGGAGAGGTTCCGCCAGATCTCGACGGCGTCGTGCTCGACCCACCCGGGCCGCGGGAAGTGCTGCTGGTGCTCGCGCTGGACGACCGAGACGAGCCGGCCGCGCGCGTCGAACAGGATGCACCGGGTGGAGGTGGTGCCCTGGTCGATGGACATCACGTACCGCTGGACCATGGTCCTCCCTTCACCATCGGGACGCACCCAGGTCGCGTGACACCGCGCGCGCCGCGTCGCGGACGTGGCCCAGCAGCCGCGGGCTCGGGCTGCCGTCCGGCTCGCAGATCCGCTCCACCGCGCCGGACACCCCGATCGCGCCGACCACGATGCCGCCGTGGCCGCGGATCGGGGCCGCGATCCCCGCCTCGCCGGCGATCATCTCGCCGTTCTCCGCCGCCCAGCCCGCCTCGCGCACCTTGCCGCAGGCGCGCTTGATCGCGGTCTGGGTGACCAGGGTCCGGCGGGTGTAGGCCTCGGGTTCGCCGGTGCGCAACGATGCCACGAGAGTCGTGTCGTAGGCCAGCAGCACTTTCCCGAGCGCGGTCGCGTGCAGCGGCAGCAGCGTGCCGACGTCGAGGGTCTGCAGGCTGTCGTCCGGCCGGAACACGTGGTGCACCACCAGCACCCGGCCTTCGAGCGGCGCGCCGATCCGGACGGCCTCGCCGCTGCGGGCGGCCAGCGCGTCCGCCCAGTTGATCGCCCGGGACCGCAGCTCGTTGACGTCCAGGTAGCTCGTGCCCAGGTGCAGCAGCGCGGCGCCGAGCTGGTACTTGCCCGTGTCGCGGTCCTGCTCGACGAACCCGACGCCCTGCAGCGTGCGGAGGATGCCGTGCGCGGTGCCCTTCGCCAGTTCGAGGGCGTCGGCGATCTCGCCGACGCCCAAGCGGCCCGAGCCGCGCGCCAGCAAGCGCAGGATCGCGGCGGCGCGCTCGATGGACTGGATCGGACCGGGCACGGCGCGACCCTAACCCGACCGGCCCTGATTCGACAATGTCGAACATCCACATCGGCCGTTCGACAATGCCGACCGGCGTGCGTTGACCCCTCCGCAACGCGAACTTAACTTTCATCCACCAGGGGGAATGAACGGTCCTTTGTGGAGGAAGCAATGGTGCGAAACCTCAAGGCCCACGGGCTCGCCGGCGAGATGGCCGCCGAGTTCGTGGGGACGATGATCCTCATCCTCTTCGGGTGCGGCGTGGTGGCGCAGGTCGTCGCCGGGGGCATCGGGGACCACGACAGCATCGCCTGGGCCTGGGGACTCGGTGTCACGCTCGGTGTTTACGTCGCTTCGCGGATCAGTGGCGCGCACCTGAACCCGGCCGTGACCGTCGCCCTCGCCGTCTTCAAGGGCTTCGAATGGCGCAAGGTCGCCCCCTACGCCCTGGCCCAGACGGCCGGCGCGTTCCTCGCCGCGCTGCTCGTGCGCTGGAACTACACCGAGGTGCTCAACGCCAAGGACCCCGGCCTGACGATCAAGACCCAGGGCGTCTTCTCCACCCTTCCGGGTAACGGCACGCTCCCGGTGGGTGACTGGGGCGCCTTCCGCGACCAGATCATCGGCACCGCGATCCTCGTCCTGGTGATCTTCGCCATCACCGACCTCCGCAACACCTCGCCGGGCGCGAACCTGGCGCCGGTCGTCGTCGGCTTCCTCGTCGTCGCCATCGGGATGGCCTGGGGCACCGACGCCGGCTACGCGATCAACCCCGCCCGCGACTTCGGCCCCCGGTTCGCGTCCTGGCTCACCGGCTACGACACGGCGTGGTCCGACCAGTACGGCTTCCCCTACTGGTGGATCCCGATCGTGGCCCCGGTCATCGGCGCGGTGATCGGCGGCGCGATCTACAAGTTCTTCATCGAGCGGTACCTGCCCGCCGGGGAACCCCTCGACGCCATGCCCGCCAAGGACTTCGAGCCCGCGAACTGACCCCGCCGTCCGAAACCGAGGAGCACTCCCATGCCTGACTACGTCGGCGCCGTTGACCAGGGCACCACGAGCACCCGCTTCATGATCTTCGACCACGGCGGCAACGAGATCGCCCGCCACCAGCTCGAGCACGAGCAGATCCTGCCCAAGCCGGGCTGGGTCGAGCACGACGCCACCGAGATCTGGGAACGCACCCGCTCGGTCATCGCGACCGCGCTCAACAAGGCGAACCTGACGCACGCCGACCTCGCCGCGCTCGGCATCACCAACCAGCGCGAGACCACCGTCGTGTGGAACCGCCGCACCGGCCGCCCGTACTACAACGCGATCGTCTGGCAGGACACCCGCACCGACCGGATCGCCTCCGCGCTGGAGCGCGAGGGCAAGGGCGACGTCATCCGCCGCAAGGCCGGCCTCCCGCCCGCGACGTACTTCTCCGGCGGCAAGCTGCAGTGGATCCTCGAGAACGTGGACGGCGTGCGCGAGGACGCCGAGAAGGGCGACGCCCTCTTCGGCACCACGGACTCGTGGCTCATCTGGAACCTCACCGGCGGCCCGGACGGCGGTGTGCACGTCACCGACCCGACCAACGCCTCCCGCACCATGCTGATGGACCTCGAAACCCTCGACTGGGACGACGAGCTGCTGTCGTTCTTCGACGTCCCGAAGCAGATGCTGCCGGCCATCCGGCCGTCGTCGCACCCCGGTCGCTTCGGCACCACCCGCGCCGACGGCCCGCTCGGCGGCGAGGTCGCGCTCACCGGCGTCCTCGGCGACCAGCAGGCCGCCACCGTCGGGCAGGTCTGCTTCCGGCCCGGCGAAGCCAAGAACACCTACGGCACCGGCAACTTCCTGCTGCTCAACACCGGTCACGAGCTGGTCCGCTCGAAGCACGGCCTGCTCACGACGCTGTGCTACCAGTTCGGCGACGACAAGCCGGTCTACGCCCTGGAAGGCTCGATCGCCGTCACCGGGTCGGCCGTGCAGTGGCTGCGCGACCAGCTCGGCATCATCAGCGGCGCGGCCCAGAGCGAGAGCCTGGCCCGCCAGGTCGAGGACAACGGCGGCGTCTACTTCGTGCCGGCGTTCTCCGGCCTGTTCGCGCCGTACTGGCGCTCGGACGCCCGCGGCGCGATCGTCGGGCTCACCCGCGCCACGACCAACGCTCATCTCGCCCGGGCCACCCTGGAAGCGATCTGCTACCAGACCCGCGACGTCGTGGAGGCGATGCAGAACGACTCCGGCGTCACCCTCGACGTGCTGCGCGTGGACGGCGGCGTCACCGCGAACGAGCTGTGCATGCAGCTGCAGGCGGACATCCTCGGCGTGCCGGTGTCGAAGCCGGTCGTCGCGGAGACCACCGCGCTCGGGGCCGCCTACGCGGCCGGGCTGGCCGTCGGCTTCTGGTCCTCGACCGACGAGCTCGAGCAGAACTGGAACGAGGACAAGCGCTGGGCGCCGTCGTGGAGCGGCGAACAACGCGCCGAGGGCTACGCGGGCTGGCAGAAGGCCGTCGGCCGCACGCTCGACTGGGTCGACGTGCAGTGACCATGAGGAGGAACACCGTGACCGCACTTTCCCCGCAGTACCGCGCCGACGCTCTGCGGAAGCTGGCGAACGAAGAGGTCGACGTCCTGGTCGTCGGCGGGGGAGTGACCGGGGCGGGCGTCGCGCTCGACGCCGCGTCGCGCGGGCTCTCGACCGCGCTGGTCGAGGCCCGCGACTTCGCCGCCGGCACGTCCAGCCGGTCGTCCAAGCTGATCCACGGCGGCCTGCGCTACCTGGAGCAGCTGGACTTCAAGCTGGTGCGCGAGGCGCTCAAGGAACGCGGGCTGCTGCTGCAGAAGCTCGCCCCGCACCTGGTGCGGCCGGTGAAGTTCCTGGTCCCGCTGCAGCACCGGGTGTGGGAGCGCGGGTACATCGGCGCCGGCGTCACGCTGTACGACACCCTCGGCGGCGCCCGGGCGCTGCCCAGGCACCGGCACCTGTCCAAGCGGGGCGCCTTCAAGGCGGCCCCGGCGCTCGCGGACGACGCGCTGATCGGGGCGATCCAGTACTACGACGCCCAGGTCGACGACGCCCGCCACACGATGACGATCGCGCGGACGGCCGCCGAGCAGGGCGCTTCGGTGCTGACGAGGGCTCGCGTCACGTCGCTGCTGCGCGACGGCGACCGGGTCGTCGGGGCGAAGGTCGTCGACCGCGAGAGCGGCGCCGAAATCGAGGTGCGGGCCAAGACGGTCGTCGCCGCGACCGGCGTCTGGAGCGACGACATGGCCGAGGCGGCCGGGATTCCCGCGCCGTTCACCGTCCGCGCGTCCAAGGGCATCCACCTCGTGGTGCCGCGGGAGAAGATCGACCTCGACACCGGGCTGATCCTGCGCACCGAGAAGAGCGTGCTGTTCGTGATCCCGTGGGGCCGGCACTGGATCGTCGGCACCACCGACACCGAGTGGGACCTCGACCGCGAGCACCCGGCGGCGAGCCGCGCGGACGTCGACTACGTGCTGGAGCACCTCAACAAGGTGCTCCGGACACCGGTGACGCACGACGACATCGAGGGCGTCTACGCCGGGCTTCGCCCGCTGCTGGCGGCGAAGGCGGCCGCGACGACGAAGCTGTCGCGGGAGCACGCGGTGGCGCACCCGGTGCCGGGCCTGGTGATCGTGGCCGGCGGCAAGTACACGACGTACCGGGTGATGGCCGCGGACGCGGTCGACGTCGTGGTCGAGGAGCTGGGCCGCCCGGCGCCGCCGTCCTGGACCGACCGCCTGCCGATCGCCGGTGCCGAGGGCTACCACGAGCTGTGGGAGGACCGGTACTCCGTCGCCTCGAAGACGGGCCTGCCGGTGACGACGGTCGAGCACCTCCTGGGCCGGTACGGCACGCGGATCTGGAACCTCGTCTCGCTGATGGAGGACCAGCCGGCGCTGCGGGAACCGATCACGGAGACGTCGGAATACCTCCGCGTGGAAGCGGTGTACGCGGTCACGCACGAGGGCGCGCTGCACCTGGAGGACGTGCTGACCCGGCGGACGCGGATCTCGATCGAGGAACGCGACCGCGGCGTGGCGGCGGGCCCGGTCGTCGCCGGGCTGATCGCCCCGGAGCTGGGCTGGGACGCCCACCGCGTCGAGCGCGAGGTGGCCAACTACCTCGCGCGGGTCGAGGCGGAGCGGTCGGCCCAGGAGGCCCCGGACGACGCGGCGGCGAACGCCACCCGCCTCGCGGCCCCGGCGTTGCTGCCGGGCTGACTCAACCGATCGCCGCCGCCGCGCGTGGACACCCCGGAACCCACCTGACAGGGGAGGAGCAGGGGATGTTCAGAGGTGTTCTCGCGACGGCGGCGGCGCTGACGGTGCTGACCGCCGTCCCGGCGAGTGCGGACGAGGTGACCGGCCCGATCGACCTGGGCACGCTGCCCGGCGGGCTGACCAGCTCGGGGCTGGCGGTGACCGGCCACGGGGTCGTGTTCGGCGAGGCGTACGACAAGGCGTTCGCCGTCCACGGGGCCCGCTGGGACGCGGCGGGCCGGATCAGCGACCTGCGGCCGCTCGACGGCTACGCCGAGGTGAAGGCGACCGCGGTGAACGAGGCCGGGGTGGCGATCGGGGACTCGACCAACCACGTCACCACCGGGCGTGCCACCCGCTGGGACGCTTCCGGCGTGCCGGCGGAGCTGGAGCAGCCGACCGGGTTCCCGGGCTACCCGTGGTCCACGCCGGTCGCGATCAACGCAAGCGGCATGGTCGCCGGCACCGCGTACGGCGCGCCCGGCCCGGACGCCGCGGTGCGGTGGGACACCTCGGGCCGGGCGACCGTGCTCGGCCTCGGCCGGGTCCGGGCGATGAACGACGCGGGCGCGGTGATCAGCGAGTCCACGTACTGGGACCCGGCGGGCAACGCCGTCGCGCTGACCGACGGCGGTTCACTGCACGACCTCGACAACGCCGGCACCGTGGTCGGCAGCACCGGCGCCCACGCGGCGAAGTGGGACTCGACGGGCCGGCTCACGGTGCTCGACACCACCTGGGATTCCAGCGACGCGCTGGCCATCACCGCTGACGGGACGATCGTCGGCGAGGTGCGCGACAAGGACTCCACCACGCGGATCGCGCGCTGGGACCCGGCGGGCACGCTCACCGTCCTCCCGGGCGGGCCGTCCCGGGTCACGGCCGTCAGCCGGTCGGGTGCCGTGCTCGGGGAGGACGGCGGGCACACCCCGTTCGTCTGGGACCGGGCCGGCCGGGTGCTGCGGCTGCCGGTGCCCGAGGGCGGGACCTGCTCCGCGAAGGGGCTGAACGACTGGGAGGTCACGGGCTCGTGTGCGGTGCCCGGTCAGAACGCCCACGCGGTGCTGTGGCGCTTCGGGGAGCCGGTCGGCAACCGAGCTCGCTGAGCACGTACCGGGCGTTGGCGGAGATGACCGGGTTGGTGTGCCGGTAGTACGGCAGCTGGATCACGGCCATCGCCAGCGCCCAGCCGCGGCCGCGGGCCCAGGTCGCGTCGTCGGCGCCGACGGCGTCGCGGAAGGGTTCGCGGTCCGCGGCGGTCAGCAGGTTCCACGCGGGGATCAGGTCGCAGGCCGGGTCGCCCAGGCCGGCCGTCGCCCAGTCGAGGACCCCGGTGAGCCGGCCGTCGTCGAGCAGCAGGTTGCTCGGCATCAGGTCGGAGTGGACCCAGCACGGCGGTCCGGTCCACTGTGGAGCTTCGAGCGCCGCGGTCCAAGCGGCGAGGGCCGCGTCCGCGTCGAACGGCTCGCCGGTGCGGCTCAGCTCGTCGATCGCCCGGCGGACCCCGGTGTCCACCGAGGACAGTGGCTTGCCGCGGTAGGCCGGGGGCCCGTCCGCGCAGGTGGCTCGCAGCGCTGTGACGAACTCCGCGAGTCCGCGGGCCGGAGCGCCTTCGACCGCCGGTTCGCCGTCGAGCCAGCGGTGCACCGCCCACGGCCGCGGAAAGCCTTCGGCGGGTTCGCCGAGCGCGGCGACGGCCGGAACGGAGACCGGCAATCCGCCGAGCACGCTCAGGATCCGCCGCTCTCCTGCGACGTCCTCGGCGGTGCGGGGCAGCCGGACCGTCAGGTCGTCCCCGAGGCGGTACACGGCGTTGACCGTGCCGCCGGAGGCCAGGGGAGTGATCGGCCGGTCCGCCCACTCCGGGAACTGGCCGCGCAGCAGGCGCCGGACGAGCGCAGTGTCGATAACGGCCATGGGATCACCGAACCACGCACGTCAACGGGGTTTCGTGACGCCGCGCACCCCCCGGATTGCACGACGATGCATGGGCGTGCATAATCATTCGCATGTCCAAGGTGCTCACTTCCCTGCCCGTCGGCGAGCGTGTCGGTATCGCCTTCTCCGGTGGCCTCGACACTTCCGTAGCGGTCGCGTGGATGCGCGACAAAGGCGCGGTCCCCTGCACCTACACCGCCGACATCGGCCAGTACGACGAGCCCGACATCGAGTCGGTGCCCGGGCGGGCCGGCCAGTACGGCGCCGAGATCGCGCGGCTCGTCGACTGCAAGGAAGCCCTCGTCGAAGAGGGGCTCGCGGCCCTGACGTGCGGCGCGTTCCACATCCGCACCGGCGGCCGCAGCTACTTCAACACCACCCCGCTCGGCCGCGCGGTCACCGGCACGCTGCTGGTGCGCGCCATGCTCGAGGACGACGTCCAGATCTGGGGCGACGGCTCCACCTACAAGGGCAACGACATCGAGCGGTTCTACCGCTACGGCCTGCTGGCCAACCCCTCCCTGCGCGTCTACAAGCCGTGGCTCGACGCGGACTTCGTCACCGAGCTCGGCGGCCGCAAGGAGATGTCCGAGTGGCTGCTCGCGCACGAGCTGCCCTACCGGGACAGCACCGAGAAGGCCTACTCGACCGACGCCAACATCTGGGGCGCCACGCACGAGGCCAAGTCGCTCGAGCACCTCGACACCGGGATCGAGATCGTCAAGCCGATCATGGGCGTCGCGTTCTGGGACCCCGAGGTCGAAATCCTCACCGAGGACGTCACGATCGGCTTCGAGCAGGGCCGGCCGGTGACGATCAACGGCAAGGAGTTCGCCACCGCCGTCGACCTGGTGCTGGAGGCCAACGCCGTCGGCGGCCGGCACGGGCTCGGCATGTCCGACCAGATCGAGAACCGGATCATCGAGGCCAAGAGCCGCGGCATCTACGAGGCGCCCGGCATGGCGCTGCTGCACGCCGCCTACGAGCGGCTCGTCAACGCCATCCACAACGAGGACACCCTCGCCAGCTACCACAACGAGGGCCGCCGCCTCGGCCGGCTGATGTACGAAGGCCGCTGGCTGGACCCGCAGGCGATGATGCTGCGCGAGTCGCTGCAGCGCTGGGTCGGCACCGCGATCACCGGCGAGGTGACGCTGCGGCTGCGGCGCGGCGAGGACTACTCGATCCTCGACACGACCGGCCCGGCGTTCAGCTACCACCCGGACAAGCTGTCGATGGAGCGGACCGAGGACTCGGCGTTCGGCCCGGTCGACCGGATCGGCCAGCTGACCATGCGCAACCTCGACATCGCCGACTCGCGCGCGAAGCTGGAGCAGTACGCGAGCCTCGGCATGGTCGGCGGCTCGAACCCGAAGCTGATCGGCGCCGCCCAGGCCGCGTCGACCGGTCTGATCGGCGCGATGCCGGAGGGCGGCGCCGAGGTGATCGCCTCGCGCGGCAAGACCGACGACGTCGAGCTGCTCGACAACGCCGCGATGGAGTTCGGCACGGACTGATCCGCCAAGCCCGAAGGCCACCACGCACGGTCGCGTGGTGGCCTTCGGTGCGTTCAGGGGACGAGCACGACCTTGCCGGTCACCGTCCCGGATTCGGCCAGCGTCAGGGCTTTCGCCGCGTCCGTGAGCGGGATCCGCGCGGCCACCTGCGCCTTGAGGTCTCCCTTCGCCGCCAGGGCGAACACGGCCGTCAGGTCGTCGGCGAGCCGCGCGCGGAACCGGGTGAGGTTCCGCTTGCCGCCCCAGACGTTGTAGAAGTGCGCGTGCCGCCGGTTCGGCAGGGCGTTCCACCACAGCAGCCGCGCGAAGAGCCTGAGCACCGGCAGCCGCGAGTTGCCGGCGTCGTCCTTTGTGGACGCACTGCCGTAGGCGACCAGGGTGCCGCCGGGGGCGAGCAACCGGAACGAGTCCACGATGCCGGGTCCGCCGACGTGGTCGAAGACGGCGTCCACCCCGCCGGGAGCCAGCGCGCGGACCTGGGCCGGGACGTCGCCGCGGTAGTCGAGGGCGGTCGCGCCGAGTGCGGTGACGACGTCGAGGTTGCGGGCCGACGCGGTCCCGATCACCGTGATCCCGGCGGCGCGGGCGAGCTGGACGAGCGTGGTGCCGACGCCGCCGCTCGCGCCGTGGACGAGGATCGTGCCGCCGGCCGGCACCTTCGCCCACCGGTGCAGCATCTGGTACGCCGTGATGCCGTTGACCACGAAGGTTTCGGCCTCGGCCGCGTCGAGTTCTCCGGGCACGGGAACGAGGTCGGCTTCCGCGAGGACGAGGTGGCTGCTCCAGCCGCCGATCTTGGTCATGGCGGCCACGCGGCGGCCGATGAGGGCGGGGTCGCCGGCTTCGAGCACCGTGCCGACGATGTCGTATCCGGGCACGAACGGGAACGGCGGCTGGTCGTAGTACTTCCCGCGGCGCATCTGCTGCTCGGCGAACGAGACCCCGCTCGCCTCGACGCGGACGAGGGCCTCGCCGGCGCCGGGCCGGGGGATCTCGCGGTGCTGGACGCGCAGGCCGGCCGGCTCGACGAGGCCGGGGAGGACGATTTCGGTGACGGTCATGGTGGATCCTTCCGGGTGTGAGTGACTGGTCAATCACTCAATGGGCGGGAAAAAGGGCGGGTCGGGCGTGGATCAGTTCTTGCCGGGGTGACGGATGCCGGCCGCGAGGACCGCGGCCCAGTCGCCGGTGCGTTCGTCGAGGTCGAGGGTGGCGATGAGGTGGCAGAGCTGGCCGTAGGCGATGAACCGCTGCACCTGGTCGTCGGGGGCGCCGGAGCGCCGGCGGGCCAGTTCGGTCACCTTCGCCAGCCCGCGGCGCACGGCGTCGGCGATCTCGGGGGTGTCGGCGGCGGACTGGGCGTGCACCTGCAGCATGAGCAGGTTCCGGTCGGCGATGAGCTCGGCGTAGGCACCGCCCATCTCGTAGAGGATCTTCTCGGGATCGCCGCCGTCGGCGCGGGCGGCGCCGTTCGAGAGCGCGTGCGCGACGAGTTCGTAGCACCGGTCGAGCGCGGCGACGAAGAGGGAAACCTTGCCGGGGAACAACTTGAAGACGTACGCGGGGGAGATGTCGGCCCTGGCGGCGACCGCGCTGATCGGCGTGCTGTGGTATCCGGCCCGCGCGAACTCGGCGATGGCCGCGTCGACGACGACGTCCCGCCGGGCGTCGGAGGTGGAGAGGGTGGCACCGCGTTTCGTCATGTGAGTGACTGTACACTCACTCTCGTCTGGGGTGCAACACCGCTGGTCAGCCGTGGTCGGGGGCGCCGCCCATCATCCGCAGCATCCCGGCGCCGCCGGTGCGCAGGAAGCGCGTCACCAAGACCCCGGCCAAGACCAGGAACGCGATGTTCAGCCAGGTCGTGTAGTTCCACGACACGCCTTCCCGCATCACGGTCGCCGAGCGCTCGGCCGGGATCAGCCCGGTGACGCCGAACAGCAGCTCGACCACGTACCCGGCGCCGACCATGGCCGCGTAGAACGTGCCGAGCAGCACCAGTGTCATCCGTACGCCGTAGTACTTCCGGTAGATGTTCAGGATCGGCAGGATCAGCAAGTCGGCGAAGATGAAGGAAACCACGCCGCCGAAGCTGATGCCGCCGTTCCACAGCACCGCGGCCAGCGGCACGTTGCCGATCGAGCAGACGAACGCGAGGATCGCGACGACCGGGCCGATGATCGGCCCCCAGACCGCCGACGCGACCGGGTGGTCGGTGAAGAACAGCGTCCGCCACCAGGATTCCGGGACCCACGCGCCGACCGCGCCCGCGATCAGGAGACCGATCACCAGGTCGCGCAGGATCGCCGCCCACTCCATGACGAACACGTGCGCCACCGCCGTGAAGCCGACGCCGGAGAACAGCCGTTGCCGGAAGGTGCCCGGGCCCTGGACGGACATGTCCATCGCCGCGTGGCCCTCCATCGACCCGGCGACGCCCTTCTCCGCCTGTTCGCGGGCCTCTTCCAGCAGCCGGCGGCGGACGAACACGCGGAACAGCACCGCCAGCAGCACGATCATGATCGGCCCGCCGACGAACTCGGCCGCGGTGAACTGCCAGCCCATCAGCAGGGCCAGGATGATCCCCAGCTCGACGACCAGGTTCGTCGAACCGATCTCGAAGGCCATGGCGGCGGTGAAGTGCGCGCCCCGGCGGAACAGCGACCGCGCCAGCGCGACCGCGGCGTAGGAGCAGGACGACGACGCCGCGCCCAGCAGGGACGCCACGGCGAGCGTGCGCGGCCGGTCGTCGCCCATGAGCCGCACGATCGTCGACTTCCGGACGACCGCCTGGACGACGGCGCTCAGCAGGAACCCGAGGATCAGGGCCCACAGGATCTCCCAGGTCATCGACCCGGCCAGCGCGAGCGCTTCGAGGACTTCACCCACAGCACGGGGACGCTACTCCCGCGCCGCCGGCCCGGCCACGCGAACGCGCCCGCCGGGTCCACTGTGGACTCGGGCGGGCGCGCCGGGGACGGCTCAGACGCCGGCGGTCGAGGAGATCCAGTCGCGGTACTTCGTGATGTTGATGTACGCGGTATAGGACTGCCGGTCGCTCGTCGAGGCGACGCCGACCTGCTTGCCGTTCGCGTACATCGGGCCGCCCGAGTCGCCGCCCGCCGTGATGCCGTCGCCGCGGTTCGCGCACACCGAAACGCCCGCCGCGCCGTCCGGGCAGTCGATCGACGTCACGCTCACCTTCGCGACCTTCAGCAGCTGCGACTGGCATTCGATCTCGGGCTTGTCGGTGCACGTCGCGCCCCAGCCGTAGACCTCGGCCTGGTCGCCCACCTTGACGTCGCCCTCGCTGCCCAGCGGCGCGTACTCGGTCTGCACCTGCTGGTCGATCTGCACCAGCGCGATGTCCGAGTCCGGCGCCTCGTGCACGGAGGTGGCGTTGACCGTGGTGCCCTTCGTCTGGTCCAGGTCGCCCACGTGGAAGCTGATCGGCTTGCCGCCGGCGCCCTGCGTGCAGTGGCGAGCGGTGAGGATCCAGTCCGGCGCGATGATCGTCGCCGAGCAGATCTCCTGGCCGCCGGCGAACATCCGGGCCGCGGAGTGGAGCGAGCCGGCGTTGCCGCCGTCGATGATGGCCGGCTGGGCGGCCAGGGACGGCGCCGCGGCCGCGAGGGCCGAGAACAAAACGCCGGAGACGACTACGCCGGTTCGCGCGATTCGCACTTAGGATCAACCTCCTGTCGCGGACCCGAAGGCCTCGCGGTGACATGTGGTGAAGGACGCACCTACCGTCACCGCTGTGGGTGAATCTCCGGAACCCGCCGATAGTCGGTTGATCCAAAACGCGACTTTCGTCGTGGGCTGTCCGGCGCAGCGGGTGACATGTTCTGGCTCGCTGTCTCGAAAGTGGGTGAATCCCGCCCGGGCCCCGCCACCCCCGGTTACAGTCCGGCCACTGGGCGCCGCCTGGGGGCGGCCGCGGGAACGGGGTGCGCGATGGGGCCTGAAGTGCGGTTTCACCTGCTCGGACCACTGACCGTGACGGTCGACGGCCGGCCGGTGCCGCTCGGCGGGACGAAGCAGCGGGTGCTGCTGGCCCACCTGCTGCTCAACGCGAACCGGACAGTCTCACCGGGCCAGCTCGTCGACACGATCTGGCCGGGCGAACCGCCGACGTCGGCCACCGCCAACCTGCAGACCTACGTGTGGCGCCTGCGCCGGCTGCTGCCGGAGGACGCCTTGCGCACCCGGGGCCCGGGCTACTCGCTGGTCGTCGACCCGGGGGACGTCGACGCGCACCGGTTCGCCCGGCTCGTCGCCGACGCCGCGCGCGCGGACGCTCCCGAGACGGCGTTGCGGCTGCTCGCGGAGGCGGAGTCGTTGTGGCGCGGCGATCCCCTCGAGGACCTGCCGACGGCAGCCGCGTGGGACGCCGAGCTCGGGCGGCTCGTCGAGAACCGGCTGGCCGCCGTCGAGGAACGGCTCGCGCTGCAGGTGCGGCTGGGCCGGCCCGACGCGGCGATCGCCGAGCTCACCGTCCTGCTCGCCGAACACCCTTACCGGGAACGGCTTTGGCGGCAGTACCTGCTCGCGCTGACCGGCGCCGGCCGCCGGGCCGAAGCGCTCCGGGCGTACTCGACGGCTCGCGAACGGCTGGTCACCGAACTCGGCGTCGAACCCGGGCCGGAGCTGCGGGCCGTGCAGACGGCGATCCTCGCCGACGATCCGGTGGCGCCGCCGGTTCCGGCGCCGTTGCGTCAGCTGCCCGCCGACCTGCCCGACTTCACCGGCCGCGCGGAGTACGTGCGGGAGCTGGAAACCGCGCTGGGCCCCGCGCCGGTCGTGCTGACCGGGGCGCCGGGGACCGGCAAGACGGCGCTGGCCATGCACGTCGCCCACCGCCTCGCCGGCCGGTTCCCCGACGGGCAGCTGTACGTCGACCTCGCGGGCACCGGCGCGCCGCGCGACCCGGCCGAGGTGCTCGCCGACTTCCTGCACGCCCTGGGCGTCACCGGGAACACCGTCCCGGCCGGGCCCGGCCAGCGGGCCGCGGTGTTCCGCTCGCGGCTGGCCGGGCGGCGCGTGCTGCTGGTGCTCGACGACGCCGCGACGGCCGCGCAGGTCCGCCCGCTGCTGCCCGGGGACGCCGGGTGCGCGGTGCTGGTGACCACCCGCGGGCGGCTGCCGGAACTGGCCGGGGCGAAGCACGTCGAGCTGCCCGTGTTCGGCGAGCGGGAGGCTCTCGACCTGCTGGCCGCGGTGGCGGGCGGCGACCGGGTGGTCGGCGAACCGGCCGAGGCGGCGGCGATCGTGCGCTGCTGCGGCTACCTGCCGCTGGCGATCCGCGTCGCGGGCGCGCGGCTGGCCGGGCGGCAGGCGTGGAGCCTGCGGACGCTGCACGAGCGGCTGGCCGACGAGTCGAGCCGGCTGAACGAGCTGTGCGTCGGCGACCTCGGCGTCCGGCCGAGCTTCGAGCTCAGCCTGCGTCAGCTGCCGCCGGCCGCGCGGACGGCGTTCTGCCGCTCGGCCGTGCTGGGTGCCCAGGACTTCCCGAGCTGGGTGGTCGACGCGCTCCTCGATCGCGCGGACGCCCACGAGGTCCTCGACGTGCTCGTCGACGCGAACCTCGTCGCGTTGGTGGGCCGGGATTCCCGGGGCCGGCCGCGGTACCGGCTGCACGACCTCCTGCGCTGCCACGCGGCGGAACTGCTGGCCGCGGAGCCGATCGCGGTGCGGCGGGACGCGCTCACCCGGGTGCTGACGGTGCTGCTGGCGCTGGCGAAGGCCGCGGCGGCGGGCCTGCCGCCGGCGTTCGGCGCGATGACCGGGCCGCCGGTCGGCCCGCCCGTGGCGATGGCCGGGCCGGCCGACCCGCTCGGCTGGTTCACCGCGGAGCGCAAGCTGCTGGCGGCCGCGGTCCAGCTGGCCGCGGACGCCGGCCTCGACGAGCTGGCCTGGCAGCTGACGGCGACGGCAGTCCCGTTCTACGACCTGCGCGGCGCGTACGACGACTGGCGGCGAAGCCACCTGACGGCGCTGGCGGCGGCCGAGGCGGCGGGCAACCGCCTCGGCGCGGCGGTCCTGCACCGGGGACTCGGTCAGGTTCGGCTGTACCACGACGAATACCCGGAGGCCGTCCGCGACATGGAGCGCTCGGCGTCGCTGTTCGCCTCGCTGGGCGACGTGCGCGGGGAAGCCCTCGCGGTGGCCGGCCTGGGCACGGTGGCGCGGATCGGCGACCGGCCGGGTGAGGCACTGGAGTGCTACCGCCGGGCCCTCGCCGGTCTGGAACGGGCAGGCGACCGCCGGGGCGTCGCGCAGCTGCGGAACTCGCTGGGGACGACGTACGCGTTGCTGGGTTCGTTCGAGGAAGCCGATTCTTGGCTGCGGCAAGCCCGTGATCTGGCACGGGAGATCGAGGATCCCCATCGCGAGGCGAAAGTGCTGACCGAGCTGGGGACGCTGCACCGCGAACGGGGCCGGCTGCCGGAGTCGTTGACGTGCCTGCGATCGGCGCTGGGCATCCTCGAAGACCTCGACGACGAGCGGTGCAGCGCGTACGCGTTGCTGGGCATCGGGCAGACGTTGCTGGCGGCGGGGGAGCGGATCCAGGCGCGCGGGGTGTGCGATCGCGCGTTGCGGGTGTTCCGGGAAACCGGGAACCGGCAAGGGGAGACGACGGGTTTGGAGCTGCTGGACCAGGTCCGGCGGGCGAGGACTCCGGCGGCGATGTAGTGAATGACTCATTCCTGTCGCCTGGCGACAGGAATGAGTCATTCACGTCGGTTCGGTCAGTTGCTGTTGCCCGGCTTCCACCCCAGGTAGTTCGCGAAGTAGCCCTGCCGGGCGTGGCCGATCGCGCCGTTGACGCTCGTCGCCCAGACTCCGCCGCTGCCGTCCGCGATGCCGACGTGGCCGTACGCCGAGATGTTCCAGAACACGAACGCGCCCCTCGGCGGGGTGCCCGTCGTGTGGCGGGCGCCGTCGGACGAGCGCCAGTGCTCGATCGCGCTCGGGTGGTGCGTCGTGCGGTTCCACGCCAGGCGCGCGGCCTTTTCGCAGTAGCCCTGGTACGCCGTGCTGCCGGCGCGGCTCGAATACCACGCGATCGCCTGCGCGGCTGTGCGGGCGGCGGCGAGTGCGGCCGGCGAGTCGGCGATCACCGCACCCGGGTCGGCGATGTCGGCGGCGGTCACCTCCGCGTAGACGTCGGCCGGCGCGGCCGAAGCGACGGTCGCGCCGCCGACGAGCAGGGCGGCCGCGAGCGTGGCCGCCGGGTAGATCGTGCGCATCACTTCTCCCTCGGGGAACGGGGTTCCGACTCGGCAGACCCTGCGCGTGCCCCCTACACCGGCACTACACCCGCGCTCTCGCGGTGCTGACGCGGGTGAGTGCGCGGCCTCGGAAAATTGTCATCCCGGAAAAGGCACGTGACAAAAAACAAAGCCGTTCGCACCGCGGCACGTGACAAATTACGCGGCCACCGGAAAGCGCATTGGCCGGTTGGGAAGTTTCCGCCTAGCATCCGAAACGCCGTTCAACGACGAAAGGACCAGACATGACGGAAACCCTCGTGCGGAAAAAGCGGTTCCGGGGAATCGGGCTCGCCGCGCTGCTCGCGTGCGCGGTGGCCGTGGTTTCCGCGGGACCCGCCGCGGCGGCCGAGAAAACGCTCACCTACAAAGGTGGCTTCCCGCTGATCGGCGACCAGCAGGTCACCGTCGTGGTCAAGGCGGACATCCCCGCGACCGCCACGGCGGGCACGCCGGTTTCGGTGCCGTTCAGCCTCGACGTCGACGCCGGGCAGGCGGCCGGCGACGGCCTGCGCCTCGTCGGCGCGACGAAGGTCTCGGGCACCATCAAGTCGCAGGTGAACGTCGCGATCGCCGGCCAGTCGGTCGCCATCCCGATCGACCTGCCCATCCCGGAGACGCCCGTCCCGGCCGAAGGCAGCCTGAAGTTCACCGCCCAGGGCCAGGTCGACTTCACCGTTCCCGCCGGCACCCCGGCCGGGGAGGCGACCAGCAGCGTCGACGCCGCGGCGACCACCCACGTCGTCACCGACAGCGGGCTCGGCGAGTTCGACGTCGCCCTGACGCTCGACCCGCCGGACCAGGACGCCACCCTCGGCACGACGACGGTGAGCTGACCTCCGCCCGGCACCGCCCGGCCCGCCGGAATCCGTCCGGCGGGCCGGAGCCGATGCCGGAATCCGGCACCCGGGAAATGCCGGGATCCGCCGGAAACCGTTCCCTCCCAACGTGATCCTCCCTTAGTAGGTACCGCCGGCACCGGGCGTGCGCGGAGTATTTCTCGCCACCAGGTCGAATCCTCACCGGCTGGAGGACCACTTCGTGAAAACCACTTCAGGAGTCCTGCGTGGACTCGCGACGATTTCGGCCGCGGTGGCCGTCGTCGCGCTGCAGGCGCCCGCCACCGCGGCCGCCGCGCGGACCGATCTCGGCATCAGCATGCAGGCCCAGCAGAAGGACCAGTGGTGCTGGGACGCCAGCGGCAACACGATCGCCGACTACTGGGGCTATTCGCTTTCCCAGACCAAGTTCTGCCAGGTCGCCCACAACGAGTCGGGCAGCGACTGCGCCAACAACCAGGGCTACCTGTCCGACCAGCAGCGGGTGTTCCGCTGGCTCGGCTTTTCGAACGTCGGGTCGTACAACTCGAACGGGCAGGTCCTTTCCTTCACCACCATCAAGAACCAGATCGACGCGGGGCAGCCGATCGGCACCCGCATCGGCTGGCGCTCCGGCGGCGGGCACATGCACGTCCTCTACGGCTACGACAACTCCGGCGGCGCGACCCGCGTCGAATACGGCGACCCGTGGCCGAACAACAGCCGCTACAACTCGATGAACTACGACACCTACCGCTCGAACAACCAGTTCCAGTGGACGCACACGCTGTACGGGATCGAGGGATGAGCGTGCTGAAGAAAACGCTGGGCGCGGCCGTGCTGGCCGGCGCCGCGATGCTCGCCACGGCCGGCGCCGCCGGTGCGGCGACCGGGCCCGCCGGCACCCCGACCGCGGCCGACACCGCCGCGATCGGGCAGGTCACCGGCGGCAAGCAGACCCTCGAGCGGCTCGCGGAGACGAAGTTCCCCGGTGCCCACGCGGCCGCGGCGGCTTCGCAGGCGAACGCGGACGCGCGCACCCAGGTCGCGGTCTACGAACCGACGGCGGCGTTCGTCGCCGGGACCTCGGACGTCCCGGCCGCGCTCGCCTACGTCGCGGTGCCGGCGCGGACCGGCGACGGCACGACCGCGACCGTCTGGGCCGAGCGGCAGGGCGCGGCCTGGACCGTCGTGAACGTCGCGTCCGGTGACTACGAGCGCAAGTACGCCGAGGCCGCGGCCGGCGGGTACCTCCTGCACGAACCGCAGGTCAACGCCTGGTACGCGGTGCACGGCGACGCCGTGACGGTGCTGGACGGCTCGGTCACCGGCCTCGCCACGGGGACGAAGCTGGCACTCGCCGACTACCGCGCTCAGCTGCACCAGCGGTACGCCGACAAGCTGCCGGGCTCGGCCTACGACCGCGACGGCGCGGGCGGCGGCTACGGCGGCCGCGAGCGCGCGGTGCCGGCCGCGGAGCCGGGTGCCGTACCGGTGCTGCCGTTCGTGCTCGGCGGGGTCCTGGTCCTGGTGGCCGGGGCGGTCGTGGTGCCGCGGCTGCGGCGCCGGTAAGGACGGCCGGGGCCGCCGGCGCGCCCGGCGGCCCCTTGGCAGGTGATCATGATCAGGGCACAATGCGCCATGCCCGTTCCCACGGCCGCCCAGCCGGAACCGGCGCGGCTGACCGGGTCGGACCTCGCGCTGGTCGAGGCGCTGCAGCGCGACCCGCGGGCGCCGTGGACGCGGATCGCCGCCGCCGTCGGCACCGACGCGACGACGGCCGCCCGCCGCTGGGACCGGCTGCAGGCCGCCGGGCTGGCCTGGCTCACCGCGTACGCCACCGCCCCGACGACCACGGTCGGCTACGTCGACCTGGCCTGCCGCCCGGACGCGCTGACCGAGCTGACCCGCGAGCTGTGCGCCTGGCCGTCGGTGTTCAGCGTCGAGCGCACGACCAGCCGGTTCTCGCTGTTCCTCTCGCTGGCCGCCCGTGACCTCGACGCGCTGGACGCCCTGGTCACCGGCCGCGTCGGTGCCCTGCTTGGGGTGCGCGAGGTCCGGTTCGCCGTCGCGACGCGCGTCTACCGCGAAGGCAGCGGCTGGCTGGTGAACGCGCTGGCCCCGGAGCAGCGGGCCGTGCTCGACAAGACGGCGGTGCAGGCCCGGCTGGTCGTCCCGCAGCAGTGGGACGACCGCGACGTGCGCGCGCTGGTCGAATCCCTGGGCGCGGACGGCAGGCGCAGCTACGCCGAGCTGGCCCGTGACTGCCGGATGAGCGAGTCGGCGGTGCGCCGGACGCTGGCGCGGATGCTGCGCAACCACGAGCTCGACTTCCGCTGCGACCTCGCGCACGTCCCGGCCGGCTGGCCGGTGATCGCGGGCTACCGCCTCGACATCGCGGCCGGCGACCTGGACCGCGCCGGCACGGCGATCGCGCAGCTGCCCGAGACCCGGCTCTCGGCCGCGGTGGTGGGGGAGGGCAACCTGGTCGTCTCGGCGTGGCTGCGGGAACCGGCCGGCTGCACGGGTTACGAGCAGCGGCTGGCGACCGCGGCACCCGGCGCCCGCGTCCTCGATCGCGCGATCACCTTGCGGATGCCGAAGCGGATGGGCCGGCTGCTCAGCCCGCACGGCCTCGGCGGCACCCATCAGGCGATCATCCCCGCCCGCTGACTATCGTGCGGGCGAGGAGACCCTGGGGAGGATCATGAGCCTGCGCGAAACCCTGCAACGCCACGTCGACGCGGGCACGCTGCCCGGCGCGGTGGCGATCGTGGACCGGGCCGGTGTCCGCGAAGTCGTGGCCGTCGGCGCGGTCGATGTCGAGGGCAGCCGGCCGATGGCCGAGGACACGCTGTTCCGGATCGCCTCCATCACCAAGCCGATCACCGCCGCCGCGGTCCTCACGCTCGTGGACGACGGCACGCTGGCCTTCGACGACCCGATCGGCCGGTGGCTGCCCGAGCTGGCGGACCCGAAGGTGGTGCGGACACCGTCGAGCCCGGTCGACGACGTCGTCCCGGCGAAGCGGCCGATCACCGTGTTCGACGTCCTCACCGGTCAGGCCGGCTGGGGCTTCGCGTCGGACTTCACGCTCCCCGCGGTGCAGGCGCTGTTCCCCGTGCAGGGCGACGGCCGCGAAGTGCAGAGCTTCCCGTCGCCGGACGTCTGGCCGGCGCGGCTGGCCGAGGTGCCGCTCGCCTTCCAGCCGGGCGAGGCGTGGCTGTACGACACGTGTTCGACGATCCAGCGCGTGCTCGCCGCCCGCGCGTCCGGCCGGTCGCTGCCGGACCTGCTCGAGGAACGGATCTTCGCGCCGCTGGGCATGGCCGACACCGGGTTCGTCGTCGGCCCGGACCGGCGCGACCGGTTCACCACCTTCTACAAGAGAACCGCGGACGGGCTCGTCCTCGCCGATCCGCCGGACGGCCAGTGGAGCACCATGCCGGCGTTGCCGCTCGGCAGCGGCGGCTTGGCCGGAACGGCGGGGGACTGGGTGGCCTTCGGCCGGATGCTCCTCGCTTCCGGTGCCGCCCCGGACGGCCGGCGCGTGCTGAGCGCGGAGTCGGTCCGCGCGATGACCACCGACCACACCACCGCGGCCCAGCGCGAGATCGGCGCGCTGTTCCTGGAAGGCCAGGGCTGGGGGATGGGCGGCGCGGTGGACGTCGCCGCCGGCGGACCGTGGACCGTCCCCGGCCGCTACGGCTGGGTCGGCGGCACCGGCACGACCGCCCACGTCGTCCCCTCGACCGGCACGGCCGCGGTGCTGCTGACCCAGGTCGGCGAGGACAACCCGGTTCCCCCGGAGTGGATGCGCGACTTCTGGCGGGAGGCGGCCGCGTAGGGTCGAAGGCGGGGATTATCCGGCACTGTGGAGGGACATTGGGCGAGTCGAACTGGGCGGGCAACCACGCCTACACCGCGGACGCGGTGGTGGCCCCGCGCACGGTCGACGAGGTGCGGGCGGCCGTCGCCGGCGCGTCGCGCGTCAAGGCGCTGGGCAGCCGGCACTGCTTCAACGACATCGCGGACTCGCCCGGCGGCGTCCTGCTGGACCTGCGCGCGCTCGACGTCCCGGTGGAGCTCCACGACGACAGCGTGACCGTCGGCGGGTCGGCGCGCTACGGCGACTTCGCCGGGCAGCTGCACGCGGCCGGGTTCGCCCTGCCGAACCTCGCGTCGCTGCCGCACATCACCGTGGCCGGCAGCGTCGCGACCGGCACCCACGGCTCCGGCCGCCGCCAGCCCGGGCTCGCCGCGGCCGTCTCGGCGGTCGAACTGGTCACCGCGGACGGCGAGCTGCGGACGGTCACCCGCGCCGACCCGGAGTTCGCCGGGGTGGTCGTCGGCCTCGGCGCGTTCGGCGTCGTCACGCGGCTGACGCTCGACGTCGTGCCCGCGTTCGACGTCCGCCAAGACGTCTTCGACGCCCTGCCGTGGGACGCCGCGTACCGGCACTTCGACGAGATCGAGGACGCCGGCTACAGCGTCAGCCTGTTCACGAACTGGGCGAACGACACGATCGACCAGGTGTGGGTCAAGAGCCGCGTGGACGCGTTCACCGCGCGGCCCGGGCTGTTCGGCGCGGTGCCGGCCGACGGTCCCCGCCACCCGGCGCACGCGGCCGGCATCCCGGCGGACAACTGCACGCCGCAGCTCGGGATCCCGGGCCCGTGGCACGAGCGGCTGCCGCACTTCGCGCTGGCGTTCACCCCGAGCGTCGGGGACGAGCTGCAGTCGGAGTACTTCGTGCCCTACGCCGACGCCGTGGCCGCCATCCGCGCGGTCCGCGAGCTCGGCGAGCTGCTGGCGCCGGTGCTGCTGGTGTCGGAGATCCGCGCGATCGCGGGCGACGAGCTGTGGCTGAGCCCGTGCCACGGTGGCGACCGCGTGGCGCTGCACTTCACGTGGCAGCCGCGGCAGGCCGACGTCGAGGCGGTGCTCCCGGTGCTGGAGGAGCGCCTGGCGCCGTTCGGGGCCCGGCCGCACTGGGGAAAGCTCTTCCACGCCGTCGGCGGCGAGTACCCGCGGCTGGCCGAATTCCGGGCGCTGGCGGGGAAACTCGACCCGGCGGGCAAGTTCCGCAACCCGTTCCTGGACCGGCACGTCCTCGGGGGCTAGCCCGCCGGCGGGGCTGTGGTGGCGCGGACGATCAGGTACGTGTCGAGCACCTGGTCGGTGCGCTCGGCCGCGTCGCCGTCCAGCAGGTCGAGCAGGATCGTGACCGCCGCGCGGCCCGCCGCCTCCGTCGGCATCGCGATCGTCGTCAGCGGGGGTGCCGAGATCGCCGCGAACACCAGGTCGTCGAAACCGACCAGGCTGATCTCGTCCGGGACCGGGACACCGCGGGCGTTCAGCCTGGCGAGCGCCCCGAAGGCGACCAGGTCGTTGTAGGCGACGATCGCCGTCACGTCCGCGGCCAGGGCGAGGTCCGCGCCCTGCAGGCCGCCCTCGAACACCGGGGGGAACGGGCCGAACTCGACCACCTCCGTGCCGTGCCGCTCGGCCGCTTCCGCAAGGCCCTGACGGCGGGCGCGGTCGGCCCACGACGCGCGGGGCCCGCCGAGGTAGGCGCACCGGCGGTGACCCAGCGCGGCCAGGTGCTCGATCGCCTGGCGCATCCCGTCCGCCGCGTCCATCACGACCGACGGGATCCCCGGCACCTCGCGGTTGAGCAGCACCAGCGTCGTCTGGCCGGCCAGCGCGCGCAGCTGGTCGTCGGTCATGCTCGGGCTGCCCAGCACCACGCCGTCGACCTGGCGGGCCATCCGGCGGACCAGGTTCTGCTCGGTCGCCGGGTCCTGGTCGCTGCTGGCGAACAGCACGGCGACGTCGTCCTGGCGCGCGCGGGCCTGGACCCCGTCGAGGACGCCGGTGAAGAACGGGTTGCCGAGGTCCGAAACCACGATCCCGAGGTGCCCGGTGCGCGCGACCGGCTGGGGCGCGCCGGCGGCGTGGTACCCGAGTTCGCTCGCGGCCGCCAGCACCCGGCTGCGGGTCTGGTGGCGGACCAGGTCCGGGGACGTGAACGCGCGCGACACGGTCGAGATCGACACGTTGGCCCGGCGGGCGACGTCGTGAATGGTCACGCTCACGGCTACTCCTCGGCAGGCTTCCGCCACATCATGGAAACGCCCGGCAGCGTTGTCAACAACGGATCGCCTTGCGGCAGCGGGGATCCGGGCGTCGCAGGGCCATTCGGCCGGTCTTGCGCTGAAAATCCTGCAAAGCGTTGACCGGGTTTTGCTGCAAATCGTAGAACGGAGTCTCCGCCGTGTTCCCCGCTCCCGGGGCGCGGGTCCCCACCCCCTTCGAGGTGCCTGATGACCAGGAAGTCCCTGCGCGTTTTCGGATCCGCCGCCGTCGCCACTGCGATGGCCGTCGCCGTGCCCACCGGGGTCGCGCACGCCTACGAGAACTCCCCGGTCGGCTTCGCGGCCGGCACGACCGGTGGCGCCGGCGGCGAAACCGTCACGGTCACGACGGCGTCGGCGTTCACCAGCGCCGTCGCCGACGCCACGGCCCGCACGGTGCGGGTGAGCGGGAAGATCACGTTGGCGAACAAGACGCTGGTGAAGATCGGCTCCAACAAGACGATCCTCGGCGTCGGGTCCGGGTCGGGCTTCACCGGCGGCGGGCTGGCCGTGGACAAGTCGTCGAACGTGATCATCCGCAACCTGGCCATCGCGAAGGCCGTCGGCACCGACGCGATCCAGATCCAGCGCGGCGCGACCCGCGTGTGGATCGACCACAACGACCTGTCGTCGGACCTCGACCACGGCAAGGACTACTACGACGGCCTGCTCGACATCAGCCACGCCGCCGACGGGATCACGGTGTCCTGGAACAAGTTCCACGACCACTACAAGGTCTCGCTCGTCGGGCACAGCGACAACAACGCGGCCGAGGACACCGGCAAGCTGCACGTGACCTACAGCCACAACTGGTTCGAGAACGTCAACTCGCGGCTGCCCAGCCTGCGGTTCGGCACCGGGCACGCCTACGACAACTATTTCCGCTCGGTCACCGGTTCCGCCGTGCATTCGCGGATGAACGCGCAGTTCCTCGCCCAGAACAACGTCTTCGAATCGACGAAGGTGTGCCTGGAAACGACCGGCGACAGCGACGTCGACGGCTACCTGAACGAGTCGGGCAACTCCTTCGGCGGCTGCACGAACAAGATCACCCGCACCGGAAGCCTGACGCAGGCACCGTATTCCTTCACGCTGGAGCCGACTTCGACGGTCAAGGCGACGGTGACCGCGGGCGCGGGAACCGGCCGGATCTGAGTGGCGCGGCCGGATCGAGTAAGCGCTTACTCGAACCGGCCACCGCCGTTCGGAGTACCCGGTTTTCGACGAATTCGAAGAGTGCCGGCGGACATTGACACACTTGTCGCGAACGCCCTACCGTGACCACCGGAAGTTTCTCCCGAACTGCCCATTCGTCAGTTCCCGCCCGGCCGGAACCGGCCGCGCCGATCGGAGACCCATGTCGGGGAGCAGGCGCCGCACCGTCGCGGACCCGCCGAAGCTGGCGGTGGTCGGCACGTCCGGCTACGCGTTCAGCTACCTGCACCGCGCGCGCATCCTGCACGACGAAGGCCTCGTGCGGTTCGCCGGCATGGCCGACATCCGGGTGCCCTCGGCCGCCGCGATCGCCCTGCTGCCCGAGGGCGGCACCGCGCACGTCGGCGTCGACGACCTGCTCCGCCGCTGCCGTCCCGACATCACCGTGGTCGCGACGCCGCCGCACGCGCACGTCCGGGTCGGCGGCGCGGTGCTGCGGGCGGGCGGCGACCTGCTGCTGGAAACCCCGCCGGTGCTCGACCTCGCCGGGTTCCGGACGCTGTCGCGGCTGGCCGCGGAGAACGGGGCGGCGTGCCAGACCGGGTTCCAGAGCTTCGGGTCCCCGGCGCTGCCGGTCCTGCGGGCGGCGATCGCGGCGGGCCGGCTCGGCGAGATCGCCGGCGTCGGCGCGGCCGGGGCGTGGATCCGCACCGACGCCTACTACCGCCGAAACCCCTGGGCGGGCCGCCGGTGGCTGGACGGCGAAGCCGTCGTCGACGGCGCCCTGACCAACCCGTTCTCCCACGCGGTCGCCACCGCGCTGCTCGTCGGCGGGGTCGGTGGCCGCGACCCGGCGGAGATCGCCCTGGAGCTGTACGGCACGCGGGACATCGAGGCCGACGACACCGCGTGCCTGCGCATCCGCTTCGACCGCGGGCCCGAGATCGTCGTCGCCGCGTCGCTGTGCGCCGAGCAGGACCACGAGCCGTACGTCGTGGTGCACGGCAAGAAGGGCCGCGCGAAGTTCTGGTACAAGAGCCACCGGCTGGAGCTGGACGACGAGCGCGTCCACCTCGGCGAGCCGGTGGACCTGCTGCGCAACCTGGTCGCCCACCACCGCGACCCGGCCGGGGTGCCGCTGCTCGCCCCGCTGCCGGCCACCCGCGCGTTCGCGTCGGTGGTCGAAGCGGTGCGGGACGCGCCCTCGCCGGCGCGGATCCCGGCGGGCTGGATCCGCACGGCGGGTGAAGGAGCGAGCCGGCACCCGGTGGTCCGGGGGATCGGCGAGGAGGTCGCCGTCGCCGCGGACCGGCTGGCGCTGTTCTCCGAGATCGGCGTCCCGTGGGCGAGCGCCGTCCGCCCGGGCGCGGAACGCACCGGGTAGCACCCCCGGTGCCCCAGCGCTGGCAGCTCCCGCGTCCACCCGGTTGCTGTAAGCGCTTTCTCGGGCTGCCCACGCGATGCCAAAGATGTTGCTGCACAAGGGTTATTGCTCCGATTCGCCCGTTGACACGTGCCACGCGCACTGCCTACCGTGAGCGCGCTGACAGCGTTTTCAGAAAAGTGCTGACCGGCTGAGAACGGAGAGCTCGATGCGTCGGACAAGACAGCGGCGGACCCTCGTCGCGCTGGCCGCGGTGGTGCCGCTGCTGCTGACCGGGGTGGCCGCGTGCGGCTCGGACTCCGGCGACGGCGGGGACGTGACGATCACCTTCGTCTGGTGGGGGAGTGACGGCCGGGCGAACTTGACCAAGAAGGCCGTCGAGCTGTTCCAGCAGAAGAACCCGAAGATCAAGTTGCAGACGTCGTTCTCGGCGTACGCCGCCTACTGGGAGAAGCTGGCGACGCAGACGGCGGGCGGGAAGCCGCCGGACGTCCTCAACGTCGACACGCGCTACCTGGCCGAGTACGGCGGCCGGGGTGTCCTGGCCGACCTGAACCAGGGCGCCGGGAAGTCGGTTTCGCTCGCCGACGTCAACCCCGAGCTCGCCGCCACCGGCGTGTACCAGGGCAAGCGGTACGCCGTGCCGTGGGCGCAGAACACCCCGGCGATGCTCTACGACCCCGCCGCGTTCACCGCGGCCGGCGCGGACCCGGCGAAGGGCCTCACCTGGGACCAGTACGCCGACGCGACGCAGAAGGTCAGCGCGGCCGGCGCCGCCCGCGGCACGACCGACTTCGGCATCCTCGACACCACCCTGGAGATCTGGCTGCGCCAGCAGGGCAAGCAGTTCTACACCCCCGAGGGCAAGCTCGGCTTCGCCGCCGACGACCTGCGCCGGTACTGGCAGCTCGCGAGCAGGTTCCGCGACAGCAAGGGCGCGTCCCCGGCCGACGTCACCGCGTCCTACAACACCTCGCCCGAGCAGTCCCCGCTCGGCAAGAAGCTGACGAGCTCCGAATTCGCCTACGACAACCTGCTGCCCGCCTACCAGAAGGCCAACGGCAAGCCGCTGAACGTGGCGCCGTACCCGACGGCGGCGGGCGGTGAGCTCGGGCAGTACCGGCGGCCGTCGATGTTCCTGTCGGTGTCCGCGCGCAGCCAGCAGCAGGAGGCGGCCGCGAAGCTCGTCGACTTCCTGGTCAACGACGCGGGAGTGGGCAAGATCGTCGGCACCGACCGCGGCCTCGCGCCGAACCTCAAGGTCCGCGCTCAGCTCGCGACGTCCGCGAAGGGCGCCGACAAGACGCTCTACGACTACGAAGCCGCGCTCGAGCCGAAGCTCGGGGCCGCGCCGCCGGTCCCGCCCAAGGGCGCCGGCTCGATCCAGAAGCTGCTGCAGCGCACCTACGAAGAGGTCGCGTTCGGCCGGATGGGGATCGACGACGCGGTGAACCGGTTCCTGTCCGAAGCCGAGAAGGCGCTGGGCTAGCCGATGACGACCCTGCGCACGCCGGACCCGCCGGTCGCCACGGAGGCGGCCGCGCGGGACCGGCCGGCCGGGCGCCGCCGCACCCAGCCGGAGGCCTTCGCCTTCCTGACGCCCTGGCTGCTCGGCGCGGTGGCGCTGACCGTCGGCCCGATGGTCGTCTCGCTCTACCTGTCCTTCACCGACTACGACCTGTTCACTTCGCCGAAGTGGGTCGGCCTCGGCAACTTCGCGCACATGTTCACCGACGACGACCGCTACCTGCAGTCGGTGAAGGTGACGCTGATCTACGTCCTGGTCTCGGTGCCGCTGAAGCTCACCGTGTCGCTGCTGGTGGCCATGCTGCTCAACACCCGCCGCGGTGCGAGCGGTTTCTACCGGGCCGCGTTCTACGCGCCGTCGCTGCTCGGCGCGAGCGTTGCGGCGGCGCTGGTGTGGCGGGCGCTGTTCATGGGCGGCGGCCCGGTGAACGACGTGCTGGCCTCCTTCGGCTGGCACACGCCGAGCTGGGTGGACGACCCGCGGTTCAGCCTCGCCTCGATCGTGCTGCTCGGGGTCTGGCAGTTCGGCGCGCCGATGGTGATCTTCCTGGCCGGGCTCAAGCAGATCCCGGCGGAGCTGCACGAGGCGGCCGCGATCGACGGCGCCGGCGCGTTCCGCCGGTTCCGGCACATCACGCTGCCGATGCTGTCGCCGGTGATCTTCTTCAACCTGGTGATGGAGGCCATCCACGCGTTCCAGGCGTTCACGCCGGCCTTCGTGATCGGCGGCGGCCGCGGCGGACCGGCCGACGCGGACCTGTTCTACACGCTCTACCTGTACGAGGTCGGCTTCCAGGACTTCCGCATGGGTTACGCGTCCGCGATGGCCTGGGTGCTGCTGGCAGTGATCGCCATCGTCACGGCGATCGTCTTCAAGACCGCGAAGCTGTGGGTGTTCTACGACGACGCCGAGGAGCGCTCATGACACCCCTTGTGTCAACCTCGGGCGCAGAATCAGGCTGCGACCTGCTGATTGAGCTGCCGTTGGGCACCGCCGTGCAGCGCCGGGTCGTAGGACGTTCGGTTCTGCCAGCAGCGCCACATGACCCGCACCCGGGCGCGGGCGAGGATGCGGGTGGCGTGCGGGTGGTCCTTGCCCGAGGCCCGCGCCCGGTCGTAGATCCCGGCTGCCCAGGGACTGGAAAACCGGCTATTCGCGGCGAAGGTGGTGATGGCCACGCGCAGGCGTTTGTTGCACGCCCAGCGGAAGGACACGCCGCGGTGTTTGCCGGAAGCCTTGGTGACCGGGGTGATCCCGGACAGCGCGGCGATCGCGTCAGGACGGTCGAACACTTCGCGGGCGTCGCCCCACTCGGCCAGAATCTGGGCCGCGTTGATCGTGCCGGCGCGGGGGAAGGAACGGAACACCGCGCCGTCAGGGTGGGCCTCCATCCGCTCGGCGGTGGCGCGGTCGAGGTCTTTGATCGCGGCGTTGAGGGCGGTGAGCACGTCGACCTGGGCCAGTACTGCGGCGCGGATCCCTTCGGACACCACGGGATCGAGCGTGCCGGCGGGAGTCGAGCGCAGGCGGGCCAGCAGGACGGCGGCGGGTTTCTTGCCGGAGTAGCCGTGCTGGGAGCAGAACGCGGCGAGTTGCTTGTCGCTCAGGTGGGCAGCCGAGGCCGCGGTCGGGTATCGGGTGAGGAAGGCCAGCGCGATCGCGGACTCGATGTTGGCGAAGATGGCCTTGGCGCCGGGCCAGTGGGCATCCAGCAGTGCGGCGAGCTGGTTGGTTACCGCGACACGGGTCTCGACCAGGTCGCCGCGGGTGCGCACCACAGCGCGCAGGCCCTTGGTGTGGCCGGACAACGGCGCGGCCGGACGCAGCCGGTGGAAGCGGACGCGCAGGTAGTCGGCGATCACGTAAGCATCGCCGGGGTCGGACTTCGCGCCGGAGGGCACCTCGTTCTCGCGCCAGGACTTGATCGCGGTGGGCTTGACCGGCAGCACGGGATGTCCGGCCTCGGCCAGGGCGTCGACCAGCCGCCCGTCGGGGCGCTCGATCGCCACGGGAATGCGGTCGGCGTCACCCAGCTTGCCGAGTCGGGTGGCCAGCCGGGTGAACCCGGCGGCGGTGTGCTCGACGGTGAAGGCGGTGACACTTCGGCCGGTCTGGCCGAGCACGCACACAGCGTGCTCGGCGGCGGCCCAGTCGATCCCGACGAAGAACAACGGCTGGTCTTGCAGCGACAACGTGGTCGTCTTCCTGCTCGCGGTGGTCAGCGGGAGCCAGGCGGAGGCGAGGGAACCGAGGGCGGAGTGGTCACTAACCGGCGCTCGAAGGCGCGTCCCTTTGTCATCGCTTCGCGGTTCCGGGGAAGCCGGGGGCGGCAGTGTCATGAAGGCCCACGAAGGGCGACCATGCTAGGCCGTCACCCCGGCTTCCGCCTAGTTCCTACCACAAGCCCCATCCAAGGACTCGCAGGAAAGAGGGTGCACTAGTGACCGTGCTCCCGCGTTCCGCGCGTTCGGCGGGCCGGCACGTGCTGTGCCTCGTGATCGTCGCCGTGGTGCTCTACCCGCTGGTGTGGCTGGCGTTCGCGTCGGTCAAGCCGCCGGACGAGATCCTGTCCCGGCTTTCCCTGCTGCCGACGCGGTTCGTCTTCGACGGCTACACGAAGGGCTGGGAAGGGGCGGCCGACGTCGGGTTCGGCCGCTTCTTCCTCAACTCGTTCGTCGTCGCCGGCCTGTCGGTGGCGGCCAACGTGCTGTCCTGTTCGCTGGCCGCGTACGCCTTCGCCCGGTTGGACTTCCGGTTCCGCGGCGCACTGTTCGCGTTCATGATCACGACGCTGATGCTGCCCTACCACGTGACGCTCATCCCGCAGTACGTGATCTTCCAGCAGGCCGGCCTGGTCAACACCTTCGTCCCGCTGATCCTGCCGAAGCTGCTGGCCACCGAGGCGTTCTTCGTGTTCCTCATCGTGCAGTTCATGCGCGGGATCCCGCGTGAGCTCGACGAAGCCGCGACCATCGACGGCTGTTCGGTCTACCGGACGTTCTGGCACGTCGTGCTGCCGCTGTCGAAACCGGCGCTGGTGACGACGTCGATCTTCACGTTCATCTGGACGTGGAACGACTTCTTCACGCAGATGGTGTACCTGAACGACACGGAGAAGTTCACCGTGCCGCTGGGCTTGCGGCTGTTCGTCGACACCAGCAGCGAGTCGAACTTCGGCGCGATGTTCGCCATGTCGGCGCTCGCGCTCGTGCCGATCGTCCTGTTCTTCCTCGCCTTCCAGCGCCTGCTGGTCGAAGGCGTCACCACCAGCGGCCTGAAGGGGTGACGGTGATGCGAACCCCGTGGCGCACCGGGCTCGCCGACTTTTCGGACTGCCTGCTGACCGGCCTGCTCGTCGCTCTCGCCTCGGTGCCGCTGGTGACCGCGCCGCCGGCGTTCGCGGCGGGCTGCCGGGCCCTGGACCGGACACGGCTCGACATCGGAAGTCCACTGTGGACGACCTTCTGGGCGGACTTCCGGCGGCACGCCCCGGGCGGTCTCGCCTTCGGCGGGCTCGGTCTGCTGGTGGTGCTGGTGTTCGCGGTGGACCTCGAAGTCGTGCGGTCGATGCCGGGTGCCGGGGTGCTCGGACCGGCGTTGTGGGTGCTGGCCGCGGCGGCTGTCGTCGTCGCGGTGCGGACCTGCGGAGTCGTGGCGGCCGGGGAGCCGTCCTGGCGCCGCGCGGTGGTGGCGGCCGCTCGCGAGACCGCGGCGGCACCGGGGAACGCCGTGCTCCTGGCCGGGGCGGCCGGCCTCGCGGTGGTGCTCGTGTGGATGCTGCCGATCCTGGCACTGGTGGTGGCCGGGCCGCTGGCCCTGGCCGCGGTGGCGACCGGCGGCCGCCGATGACCCCCAGGGTCGTCGTCTTCGGCACGGCCGGCTACGCGCGCACGCACCTGCGCCGGGCCCGGGCGCTGCACGACCGCGGCGAGCTCGTCCTGGCCGGCGCGTGCGACGTCCGCGAACCGCCGGACGGCGCCGCCGAGCTGGTGCCGGTGTTCACCCGCGACCCGGCCGAGCTGCTGGCGCGCGTGCCGGCGGACATCGCCGTGATCGCGACCCCGCCGCACACGCACCTGCCCCTGGCCCGGCTCGCGCTCGCCGCGGGCTGCCACGTGCTCGTGGAGAAGCCGCCGGTGCTCGACCTGGCGGCGTTCGACGAGCTGACCGAGCGGGCCCGCGGCCGGGCCTGCCAGGTCGGGTTCCAGAGCTTCGGCTCGCCCGCGGTCGCGGTGATCCGGGCCGTGCTGGCAGGAGGGGCGATCGGGACGGTCACCGGGATCGCCGCCGCGGGCGCGTGGATCCGGCGTGACCGCTACTTCGCGCGCACCGCGTGGGCGGGCCGGCGCCGGCTCGACGGGCGAGCGGTCGTGGACGGCGCCCTGACGAACCCGTTCGCCCACGCCGTCGCGACCGCTTTGCTGCTCAACGGCACGGCCGGGGCGCTGCCCGAGCGGAGCACCGTCGAGCTGTACCGCGCCCGCGAGATCGAAGCGGACGACACGGCGTGCGCCCGCCTGTGCTTCGCCGGCGCCCCGGACGTCGTCGCTGCTGCGACGCTCGCCGCCGAAGCCGATCACGAGCCTTATGTGCTGATCCACGGCACCGAGGGCCGGATCCGGTGGCCCTACAAGACCGACGTCGTCCTCGTCGGGGACGAGCCGGTGCCGGTCGGCCCGCCGGAGGACCTGCTGGCGAACCTCGTCCACCACCTCCGCGACGGCGTCCCGCTGCTCGCGCCGCTGGCCGCCACCCGCGCGTTCACCGCCCTGGTCGAGGCCGTCCGCGATGCACCCGAGCCGCGGCGGCTGCCCCAGGCCCGCACGGTCGGTACCGGGCCGGAGCGCCGGTTCGTCGTGCCGGGCGTCGACCGGGCGGTCGACGCCGCGGCCGAACGCCTTGCGCTCTTCTCCGAACTCGCCCTGCCCTGGACCCCCGCCCGAGAGGAGACGTGATGGTGACGCGCCGGTACGCGATCGTCGGGCTGGGTTCGCGCGCCCAGCTGTTCGCCCAAGCCCTGGCGGGCTCGCCGCGGGCCGAGCTCGCGGCCTTCTGCGACCCCAACGAAACCCGCATGCGCGTCCACAACGGCTGGCTCGCCGCGGCGGTGCCCGGCTACCGGCCGGACGGCTTCGCCGCCATGCTGGCGAAAGAACGCATCGACGTCGTCGTGGTCTGCACACCCGACCACACGCACGCCGACTACGTCGTCGCGGCGCTGCACGCGGGCTGCGACGTCGTCACGGAAAAGCCGATGACCACCGACGTCGACGGCGCTCGGCGGATCCTGGCGGCCCGCCGCGAGACGGGACGCTCGGTGCGGGTCGCGTTCAACTACCGCTACAACCCGGTGCACCGGCGCGTGCGGGAACTGCTCGCGGCGGGCGCGATCGGGGAGGTCGGTTCGGTCGAGTTCAGCTGGCTGCTCGACACCGCGCACGGCGCCGACTACTTCCGCCGCTGGCACCGCGACAAGGCGAACTCCGGCGGCCTGCTCGTGCACAAGTCCGGGCACCACTTCGACCTCGTCAACTGGTGGCTCGGCCGCGGCCCGGAGACGGTGTTCGCGTTCGGCCGCTTGTTCTTCTACGGCGAGGGAAACGGGCACGCGGACGACCGGTTCGCCCTCGACCTCGATGCCTCGCCCCGGCTGCGCGCGCTCTACCGGGACGCCGAGCACGAGGACGGCTACGTCCGGAACCAGGACGTGTTCGCGCCCGGTGTCACGATCGAAGACGACTTGTCCGTGCTCGTGCGCTTCCCCGGTGGTGTGGTGCTGAACTACCACCTGCACGCCTACTCACCGCGCGAGGGCTACCGCGTCGCGTTCTCCGGCAGCTCGGGGCGGCTCGAACTGGACGTCCGGGAAAACGAATACGCCACCGATTCCGGCGGGCCCGCCCGCGCCACGCTGACCGTGCAACGGCAGTGGGCGCCGGCGGAAGCCGTGTTCGACGGGGTCCTCGGCGACGGGCACGGCGGCGGTGACGAGCGGATGCTCGCCGAGCTGCTCGGCGACGCCGAGCCGGACCCGCTGGGGTGCGCCGCCGACCACGAGTCCGGCCTGCGGGCCCTGCTCACCGGCTTGGCCGCCAACCGTTCCGTCGTCACCGGTGCGCCGGTGGCGGTCGACGAGCTGCTGGACGAAATCGGGGAACCGGCGTGAGCCGCGCGGCGGTGGGGGACGGGACCCTGGAGCTGGCCGAAGACGACGACGGCGCGGTGCGCGTCCGCCTCGGCGACCTCGTCCTGGCGGAGTACGTCGTGGCGCCGCCGACGCCCGCCGGGGACTCGCCGAAGCCGTACCTGCACCCGCTGCGGAGCACGGCGGGCGAGACCGTCACCGCGGTCCGGCCGCACGACCACACCTGGCACAACGGCCTGCAGTTCACGATGGCCCACCTGTCCGGCGAGAACTTCTGGGGCGGCCGGACTTACGTGCGCGGCCGCGGCTACACCCCGCTCGACAACAACGGCACCGTCGGCCACGTCCGCTGGGAGAGCATCGCGAGCGCGCCCGCGCACTGCGAACTGCGGCACGAGCTCGCCTGGCGCACCGCGTCGGGCCGGCAGTGGCTGACCGAGCACCGCACGCTGCGCTTCGGCGACGTCTCGCCGGACAGCTGGACCCTCACGTGGTCGAGCCGGCTGCGCAACACGAGCAACCAGGAACTGCGCTGGGGGAGCCCGGTCACCGAAGGGCGCGACACCGCCGGGTACGGCGGGCTGTTCTGGCGCGGCCCGCGCTCGTTCGTCGGCGGCACGGTCCGGACGTCCGACGGCCGGGAGGCGGACGACGCGATGGGGCACCGCGCGCCGTGGCTCGCGTTCACCGGCCGCCACGACGAAAGCCTGCGGACCTCGACGCTGCTGTTCGCCGACAGCCCGGCGAACCCCGGGTTCCCGACCGCCTGGTACGTCCGCGCCGAGCCGTTCCCGGTGGTCAGCTTCGCCGCGACCTACCACCGGCCGTGGCTGCTCGAACCCGGCGGGGAGCTGACGCTGACCCACCACGTCGTCGTCGTGGACGGCGACCCGGAGCCCGCCCGGCTGGCCGAGCTCGCGGCCCGGGCGGCCGAGTAGAAGGAGCCGACATGCGCTGGAAGGCCTTCGCGGGGTGCTTGGCCCTGCTCGGACTCACCCTCACCGCCGGGACGGCGGACGCCCGCGGCCACGACCCGGGCCGCGTCGTGCTCGGCGCGCACGACGGCTGGGGCGCGGGGACGACCGGCGGAGCCGCGGCCGCCCCCGCCGACGTCCACACGGTGACCAAGCGCTCCGAGCTGGTCGCCGCGCTGGCGGCGCACCCGGGCGCGCCGAAGATCGTCTACGTCCGCGGCACGATCGAGGGCAACGTCGACGCCGCCGACCGGCCCCGGACGTGCGACGACTTCGCGGATCCGGGCTACAACCTGCCCGCGTACCTGGCGGCGTACGACCCGGCGACCTGGGGCAAGGCCGAGCCGTCGGGGCCGCTGGAGGAGGCACGGGCGCGGTCGCAGGCCAACCAGGCCGCGCAGGTCGTCGTCGACGTCGGCCCGAACACGACCGTCTACGGCCTCGGCGGCGCCACCCTGCACGGCCTGACGCTGCGCGTCACCGGCGACAACGTGATCCTGCGGAACCTGCGGTTCGCCGACGCGCACGACTGCTTCCCCCAGTGGGACCCGCTCGACGGCGCCGACGGCAACTGGAACTCCGAGTACGACAACGTCGACCTCGTCGGGGCGACGCACGTCTGGGTCAGCCACAACGAGTTCAGCGACGGCGGGAACACCTCGCAGCCGACGTACTTCGGACGCAAGTACGAAGTCCACGATGGACTGCTGGACATCGTCAACGGCTCGGACCTGGTGACGGTGTCGGACAACCGCCTCCACGACCACGACAAGACGATGCTGATCGGCAACACCGACAAGCCGACGTACGACGTCGGCAAGCTGCGCGTCACGGTGCACCACAACCTGTTCGCCGACATCGGGCAGCGCGCGCCGCGGGTGCGGTACGGGCAGGTGCACGTGTACGACAACCTGTATGTGGTGCGGGATGCGGCGGCGTACACGTATTCACTGGGTGTCGGGGTCGAATCGCGGATCTACGCGGAGAACAACTTCTTCCGGATCCCGGCGCCGGTGCCGGTGGGGGCGCTGGTCCACTATTGGAAGGGAACGGTGTTCCACGCGACCGGGACGCTGGTTTCGTCCGGCGCCTCCTTGCCGCGTCCGGTGGACTTGCTCGCCGAGTACAACGCGGCGAACGACCCCGACCTGGGACCGGACGTGGGCTGGACGCCGACGCTGGTGGAGCGGCTGGACCCGGCGTGGGCCGTGCCCGCGCGCGTACTGGCCGGCGCCGGTCCCGTGAGCCGCTGACCCCGAGGTCTTGAATGAGTCATTCAGGACCTCCCAGGACCTGAATGACTCATTCAAGACACCGGACTCCTTCGGCACCGGTCCCGTTTTCTGAAAACCTGGTGCCCGAGCGACCATCCGGGCGACAGGGCCGCCGCTGCGGCCGGTGACATTGACACGCCGATCCCGGTGATCGGAGACTGAGAAAGCGCTTTCAGCACTCAGGAGGACCATTTCCCGCACGGGAAGAACCAAGGAGTGATGAGCATGTCCCCGATATCCCGGGTGCTCCGGGCCGCGGCCGTCGCCGCCCTCGCGGTTTCGGCGGTGGTCGGTGCCGGCGCGACCGCGTCCGCCGCGTCCTGGCCGAACCCGAGCACGAGCGTGCCCGTCGGTGCGACCATCAAGGTCACCAGCGGCACCTACGACGGCGGCCTCAAGCGGTTCTACGGCACCGGTGACCTCGGCACCGGCGGCCAGGACGAGGACCAGGGCCCGCTCTTCGAGCTGGCGAACGGCACCACGCTGAAGAACGTCGTCCTCGGCAACCCGGCCGCCGACGGCGTGCACTGCCTCGGCACCTGCACGCTGCTCAACGTCTGGTGGGAGGACGTCGGCGAGGACGCCGCGACCTTCAAGGGCACCTCGGCCTCGCAGACCATGACGATCGACGGCGGCGGCGCGCGCAAGGCGTCGGACAAGGTCTTCCAGCACAACGGTCCCGGCACGATGTACATCCGGAACTTCCAGGTCGACGACTTCGGCAAGCTGTACCGCTCCTGCGGCAACTGCAAGACGCAGTACAAGCGCAACGTCGTCGTCGACAACGTCACCGCGACCGTGCCCGGCAAGACGCTCGTCGGCATCAACACCAACTACGGCGACACCGCGAAGCTGACCCGGATCACCATCGTCGGGGACTCGAGCCGCAAGATCGTGCCCTGCGAGAAGTACAAGGGCGTCACCAGCGGCGAGCCGACGAAGATCGGCAGCGGGCCGGACTCGACGAACTGCCTCTACACCACCGCGAACATCACCTACCAGTAAGCGACCGGGGGTGCCGGTCGCCGTCCGGCACCCCCGGGCGTCCCCTCGTGGAGGTGCCATGCTCAAGACCCTGCTCCTCGTCTCGGTGCTCACCGGGACGACACTGGCCCCACCCGCCGCGGCGAACGTCGTCGTGGCCAAGGACGGCTCCGGGAACTACCCCACCGTCCAGGCCGGGATCGATGCCGTCTCCGCCGGCGGCACCGTTTCGGTCAAGCCCGGGACCTACCGCGAGGTGATCACCGTTCCCGCGGCCAAGACCGGGATCACCCTGCGCGGCACCACCGGCAAGGCCGCCGACGTCGTCGTCGACTACGACAACGCCAGCGGCACGAAGAAGCCCGACGGTTCGACGTACGGCACGTCGGGCAGCGCGACCGCGACGATCGCCGCGAACGGCTTCACCGCGACCGCGCTGACGTTCCGCAACTCCTTCGACCGCTTGGCCCACCCGGAGATCACCGCGACCCAGGCGGTCGCGGTGAAGACGACCGGCGACCGGATGGTCTTCGACAACGTCACGTTCCTCGGCCACCAGGACACGCTCTACGCCGACACTGCGGCGACCGGCACGGCCGGCCGCCAGTACTACCGCGACTGCGCGATCAGCGGCGACGTCGACTTCCTGTTCGGGCGCGCCACCGCCGTGTTCGACCGGGCGACGATCACCGCGCTCGACCGCGGCTCGAACCCGAACGGCTACCTGACCGCGGCCAGCACCCGCCGCGGCAACCCGTACGGCTTCCTGATCGTCGGCAGCAAGGTGCTCAGCACGGCGGCGACCGGCAGCTTCTACCTGGGGCGGCCGTGGCACCCCGGCGGGGACGTAGACGCCATCGCCCAGGTCGTCGTCCGCGAGACCGCCCTGCCGGCGGCGATCAAGACCACGCCGTGGACGGACATGTCCGGCTTCTCGTGGCGGGACGCCCGGTTCTTCGAGTACCGCAACACCGGGCCGGGCGCGGGTACCGGAACCGACCGCCCGCAGCTGAGTGCCGCACAGGCCGCGACGTTCACCGCTCAGCGCTACCTCGCCGGAAGCGACGGGTGGAACCCCGTCCACTGACCCGACGAAAGTACCGGGCCGTTCCTGTCAGCGTTAACAATCCCTGGATCAGCGTCGAACCGAGGACACCATGAGACTCGCCGCGTCCCGGCCGTCGTCGCCGTGGCGGCCGCCCTGCTGGGCGTGCCCGCCGCCCAGGCCGCGGCTCTTCCTCAACGGGTGGAACGTCGGCCAGTACGTCGCCGACGTGGGGCCGCAGCACACGTTCGCGCTGCCGGCCGGGGTTCTCGACCCGCACGGCCGCAACACCCTGGCGTTGGCGGTGACGAGTGACGGCGGCGCGGGCAACGGCCTGGAACACGTGGCGCTGACCGACCTGGGCTCGGCGCGCGGCGGCGTGCCGGTCCGGCCCGTGTACTCACCGCGGTGGCGACCGTGGTGACGACGTGAATGACTCATTCATGGCGCCTGGCGACAGGAATGAGTCATTCACTACATCCGGCGGGCGACGACGTGGCCGGCCTTGAGGACCAGGTCGCGCGGCGGCCGCGTCACGACGGCGTGGGCCGGGGCCTCGGCGTCGACCACGACGAGGTCCGCGGGCGCGCCTTCGGTGAGCCCGTAGCCGTCGAGACCCAGGGCGCCGGCTCCGCCGTAGGTGACCGCTTCGAGAGCCAGCTCGATGTCCTCGTCCCGGCGGAACGTGCTGCGGTAGGCCAGGTGCATCGCGCGCTCGAGGAGGTCGCCGCTGCCGAACGGGCTCCACAGGTCGCGGATGTCGTCGTGGCCGCACGCCACGTTCACCCCCGCCGCGCGCAGGCGCTTCAGCGGCGGGACCGGGAAGTCGAAGATCGCCGCCGTCGTGATCGTGATGCCCGCTTCGGCCAGGCCCGCCGCCAGCCGGTCCTGCGTCGCCGCGTCCGCCTGGGCGAGCGCGTACGCGTGGCTGACCGTCACCCGCCCGGCCAGCCCGGTCGCCCGTGTCCGCTCGATGATCAGCTCCAGTTCGAACACGCCGAGCGAGCCCGGGTCGTGCAGGTGTAGGTCGACCCGCACACCGTGGCGCTCGGCCAGGCCGAACACGACGTCGAGGTGGCGGACCGGGTCGCGATCCAGCCCCGCCGGGTCGATGCCGCCGACCGCGCGCACGCCGAGGCCGATCGCCCGCTCCAGCAGCTCGGCGGTGCCGGGGTTGGTGAGGATGCCGCTCTGCGGGAAGGCGACCTGCTCGACGGTGATCCGCCCGGCCAGCCGCGCGGCGACGTCGCGCACGACCTCCACCCCGGTCAGGTCCGTGCCGGCGTAGACGTCGGTGTGGGTGCGGACGTGCGTCGTGCCCGCGGCCACCATCGCCTCGAGCAGCGCGGTCACGTGAGCCGGGTCGGGGAGGCCGAGCTCGGCGCGGCGGACGCGTTCGTCGGCGATGCGGTCGGCCAGCGCCGGCCCGGCCGAATGCGGCCGCCACGGCCCGCCGAAGAGCGTCTTGTCGAGGTGGCAGTGGGCTTCGACCAGGCCCGGCAGGACCAGCCGGCCGCCGAGGTCGAGGACGTCGGCGTCGCCGGGATCCAGCCCGGGGCCGATCTTGGCGACGACGCCGTCGCGGACGAGGAGGTCGGCCCGGCCGCCCGCTCTCCACGGGCGGCCGTCACGCAGCAGAAGTCCGGGCATCGTCGCTCCTTCTCGTCGCCGCCCGAGCCTGGCAGCCGGGGGCGGGAGAAGGGAAGGGCCCGGCGCGCCCCGGGGGACGCGCCGGGCTCCCGGTCAGGTCAGCTTGTTCTTGACCGCCTTGGCCTTGCCCTTCGCGGTGCCCTTGGCGTCCTGCAGCGGCGCGTAGGTGCCGTAGAGCGCCGGGTCGGGCTTCGGCGCGGTGCCGGGACCGCCGAGGGGCTCGGGGTCCATCAGGTACTCGATGCCCGCGTCGGTCGTCCAGCTGCTGCCCTTGGCGCCGTCCGGGCCGTCGGACAGGTGCCAGATCGTGTGGTTGTGGGTCTGGTCCTCTTCGTCGAGGAGGGCGCCCGGCGCGATGTCCTCTTCGAGCCCGTCGGCCTTCAGCTCTTCGATGGCGGCCAGCCACTGCTTCTGGTGCACGGTGTCGCGGGCGAGGTTGAACTTCAACATCGCCTTGACGCCCGGGTCGTCGGTCATGTTGTACAGCCGGGCGGTCTGCAGGCGGCCCTGGGCTTCGGCGGCGGCGTTGGCGCGGAAGTCGGCGAGCAGGTTGCCGGAGGCGACGATGTACTTGCCGTTCCACGGGTAGCCGTTGCTGTCCGCGGGGAGCGCGCCGCCGCCGGCGACGATGGCCTGCTGCGGGTCCATCCCGCCGATGACGGCGGCCATCACCGGGTCTTTCACGGCTTCCGCCGTGGCGGTGGCGGGGGCGCCTTCCAGCAGGCGCGCGACCATGGTGGCGAGCATTTCCACATGCCCGATCTCCTCGGTCGCGGTGTCCATGATGAGGTCCTTGTACTTGCCTTCGATGCGGCAGTTCCAGCCCTGGAACAGGTACTGCATCGTGACCGTCATTTCGCCGTAGGCGCCGCCGATGAGTTCCTGCAGCTTGTGGGCGTAGACGGCGTCGGGCCTTTCGGGCTTGGCTTCGAACTGGAGCAGCTTCGTGTGTCGGAACACGCGCGGATGCCTTTCGTCGGCGCCGGTGGTTCCCGGGGCGGAACCGGTGGCCGGAAGCCACCGCATTCCCGGGCGCCCGGGCGATAACCACGGAAACGGCGATTTCCGCGAGGTCTGCCGCCATCGGGAACCGGGTGGGAGCCGATCATCGTTTCCTGTCCCCCGGAAGGAGAAGCCCGGATGCTCGACCCGTCCGACCTGCTGCTGACCGTGACGACCGCGGACCGGGTGGTGTCCGCGGCCCCCGAACGGCTGGTGCTGGACCTGTTCGGCGCCGGCTTCCGCGGGGTGACGGGGGTGGCGGCCCTGGGCCGGCTGCGCAACTACTGCGCGGAGGTGGGCATCGAGCTGGTGGTGAAGCCGTCCCCGGTGGTCAGGCGCGCGCTGGACCTCGTGGCGGCGGGCCGTTGTTCCGGTTGGAGGGCCGCGAGACGGCGACGCTCGCGGCGCGCTGAAGGCCCTTTCACCGGCCGAAGGTGCGTGCCTCCTCGTCGGCTGCTCGCAGTTCCTGTTCCGCCGCCACGACATCGCCCGGGTCGCCGCGCCGGACCAGGGCTTCCGCGTGGCGGCGCCGGGAGAACACCACCGCCGGCCAGTGGGCCAACGCCAGGTTGTGGTGGACCGCCGCGCGCAGGTGGGCCACCGCGCGGTCCGGGTCGTCCGTCGTCAGGGCCGCCGTGCCCAGCGGGTAGTGGATCGACCCGAAGCACGCGATCGCCAGGCTCGCCATCGCCGGCAGGTGGCCGAACGGGCGCAACAGCTCGGACACCCGCTTCGCCGTTTCGACGTCGCCCAGCAGGTAAGCGGTTTCCGCCGCGCCGCACAGGGAAATCAGCCACGTGCTCGACCGCGGCAACGCCCCCAGGTCGCCGCCGCACAGGCGGGCCAGCGCGCCCGCGGCCGTCCGGCGGTCGCCCGCCGAGGCCGCCGCCACCGCCAGCGCCGCGTAGTAGGAGTTGTCGATCGGGCTGAGCGTGGGGGAGTGCATCAGCCCGTCCAGCACCGGCATCAGCTCGCCGAGCCGGCCCTGGAACCACCGGATCGCCACCAGCTGCGCGCCGTACCAGCCGAGCGCGTCCAGATCGCCCGCCGCCTGGCCCACCTCCGCGCACGCCTGCGCGCCCTGCTCGGCCTCGCGGAAGCGGCCGGCGCGGATGGCGAGCATGACCTTCAGCGCGTCCGCGACGAACCCCGCGGCGAGGTGCCGGCGCGCCGCCAGGAGCGCGTCGAGTTCGCCGAGCCGGCGCTGCGCGTGCGGGTCGCCGGCCAGGAAGAGGTCGACGGTGTCCCACAGCACCCCCATCACGAGGTCGGTGCGCCGCCCGGACCGGCCGCTCACCCCGACCAGCTCGGTGGCCAGCTCGTGGCGCCGGGCCGGGTGGTCCGGGCCGAGCAGGCAGTGGTGGGCCAGGCTCAGCGCCTCGGCGTGCGCGGCCGCGTCACCGGCCCGCCGCGTCTCCTCGACGGCGGCCAGGATCCGGTCGTGCGTGACGTGCTGGTAGTCCTCTTCGCCGGCGAGCCGCGTCCGCAGCCGGCGGGCGAGCACCGACGCCGGATCGACCTGCGCCAGCGCGTGCCGCAGCCGCGTGAGCAGCAGCTCGTACGCGGCGGACGTCCGGTGCTCGTGCACCCACACCCCGCCGAGGCCGAGGGCCGCGCGGGCGAGCCCGTCGGCGTCCCCGGCCTGCTCGGCGCGGCGGTAGGCGGTCTCGAAGTGCTCCCGGCCGGTGCGCAGGTCGCCGTCCTCCAGCAGCGCGTGCTCCCCGGCGGCCAGCGCGTCGTCCGGGACGGTCGCCACGGTCCCGGCCCGGACCGCGAGCAGCCCCGGGTCGTGGGTGAGGACCTGCCGGTGCACCTGCGCCAGCACCGGCGACGGCTCCACCCCGGACGCGGTGATCAGCCCGTGCCGGGCCCGGCGGAACGCCGCCAGCGCGTCACCCTGGCGCCCGGCGCGGTAGAGCGCCGTCATCAGCTGCGCCCACAGCCGTTCGTGGCCGGGGAAGGCGGCGGTCAGCGCCTCCAGCTCGGCGATCAGCCCGGTGTCCTCGCCGGCGGCGAGGTCGGCGTCGATCCGGTCCTGGACGGTGTCGTGGCGCAACCGGTCCAGCCGCATCCCTTCGGCCTTCAGGGTTTCGACGTCGTCGAACTCCTCGTACGCGTTTCCGCGCCACAGCGCCAAAGCAGCGGTCAGGTGCTCGCGCGCGACGTCGGGCTCCCGGGCGGCGAGCGCGCGCCGTCCCTCCGCGGCGAGGTGCTCGAACCGGGCCGCGTCGAGCGCTTCCGGCTCGACGTGCAGCACGTAGCCGGGCGGGCGGGTCTGGATCAGCCGCGGGTCCACGGAGCCGCGCAGCCGCGAGAGGTAGGTCCGGACGGTGCGGTCCGCGTGCGCGGGCGGCCGCTCGCCCCACAGCGCGCGGCCGAGCGCGGGGACGCTCACTACGTGACCCGCCTCCGCCGTCAGCACGGCCAGCAGGGCCCGCAGCCGCGGCCCGCCGACGTCCCGTGGTGCGCCGCCGATCCGGACCTCGAACGGTCCCAGCACTCCGAGGTCCACCCCGCCGGTGGTGTTCCCGACCATCCCCGCCCCTCCGCGTTCAGGTCTACAGGAGCCTGGCGGGGCGCGCGAGATACGTCGTGGCTCAGGGCTCGCCGGGGCCCAGCGCGGCACCCGGAACGTTCGTGTGCCCGGGTTCCTTGAGTTCGACGAAAAAGGCGTGGGTCGGCGTGTCGCCGACGTTTTCCCCGGCGTGTTCCTGCGCCGCCACCCAGCGCGCTTCCCCGGCGGACAGGTCGACGCGCACCTCGCGCCCACCCGCGGAGATGCGGCGGCTGAAGGAGCTGAGCGTGACCATCACGGTGTCGGGGTGCCGGTGCGGCGCGGTCCGGTCGCCGGGCCGGTCGCGGTATTCGAGGACCCGCACCCGGTCGTTCTCGAGGACCACGCGGTAGAGGTCGGGGTTCGTTTCGGCCGGGTCGGCGGTCATGGCGTCCTCCTTTATGGGACTTGGGTACCATGATGGCATGGAAGTGCCATATGAGTCCACGGGTCGCCGGCGGCAGAAGGGCCGGACCCGGGCGGCGCTGGTCGAGGCCGCGCACGAGCTGCTGGCGCGTGGAGGAGCCCCGACGGTCGAGGACGCCGCGGCGACGGCCGGGATCTCGCGCACGACGGCGTACCGGTACTTCCCGAACCAGCGCGCGCTGCTGCTGGCGGCGTACCCGCAGATCGACGCCGACGCGGGCCTGCTCCCGGCCGACGCGCCCGCCGACCCCGCCGCGCGGTTGGACCTGGTCATGCGCGAGTTCATCGCGTTCACGATCCGCTGGGAGCCCCAGCTGCGCGCCCAGCTGAGGCTGTCGCTGGAGCCGGGGGCGGAGCAGCCGGTCCTGCGCGGCGGCCGGGCGATCCGGTGGATCGAGGAGGCGCTGGCCCCGCTGGTGGAGACGCACCCGGAGGTCGACGTGCACGGTCTCGCGGTCGCGATTCGTTCGGCGACGGGGATCGAGTCGCTGGTGTGGTTGACGGATATCGGCGGGCTGGATCGCGAGCGCGCGGCGGAGGTGCTGGCGGCCTCGGCGCGGGCGATCTTCCGGGCTGCCGTGGAACCGGCGGGGTGAGCCGGGGATCGAGGGGCCGATCCCCGGCGAATGCCCCCGGTCCGCCGCTCAGCCCACGGCGGCTCGCACCGGTTTGGGCGGTGGCCGCGGGGCCGCCACCCGGCCAACCCGCGGCGGCTGGCATCACCAGTTGGGCGGTGGCCGCGGCTCAGCCCAAGGCGGCTCGCATCGCCAGTTGGGCGCCGCCACCGTCGTCTTCTTCGGCTCCTGGGCCGCCCGCGCGCGGGGCCGCGAGCGCACCGGTATCCGGTTGAGCCGGTGCGGCGCCGCGATCCTCGTCGCCGGCGGCTTCCTCGGCGGCCACGTCGGCCGCGGCCGCTGACGGCCTAGGTGATCGGCACCGTCGCCGTGCAGGCCGTCGTGCCGTTGTCGAACTTCGTCGACGCCGTGCCCCGGGCGGTGGCCGGGATCGAAAGCCCCGTCGGGAAGTACTGGGTGCCGTTCGTCGCCGGGCCGGTCCAGCTGTAGACCGCGTGCGTGCCCAGCCCGTCGCTGTAGGAGATCCGCAGCGTCTGAGTGCCCGAGTCCCCGATGTACGGCCCCGACGTCGTGATGGAGCCGATCGGGTGGTGGTAGCCGCCGGACGTCTCGTAGCGCAGCGTGAACGTCCCGCTGAAGCCGCCGGCGTTGCAGGTGCTCGTGACCTGCTTGACGGTCGCCGCCTGCACCGGCGCCGCCAGCGCCGTGGCCAGCACCGCGACGAGTCCCGCTCGCACCACTGTCTTCATCTGGTTCTCCCTCTCGTTCCGCGCCATCCTGCCGCGCCGCGCTTCCGTCCCGCTTCCGCTCAACGGGCGGTGCGGACGAGCAGGACCGGGCACGCCGCGTGGTGCAGCAGCGCCTGGCCGGTCGAGCCGAGCAGCAGCCCGGGGAAGCCGCCGCGGCCGCGGTCGCCGACGACGACCAGCTGCGCGGTGCCGCTGCGGTCGATCAGCTCGCGCCGCGGGTGGGCGTGGACGACGACCTGCTCGACGGGAACGTCACCGGTGTCGTGGTCGTGGAGCCGCTCGCCGAGCAGCCGCCGCCCGGCGTCGTCGACGCACCGCGGGTCCGGCCGCGGCGGCGGCGTGTCCGCCCACGCGTGCAGGACGACCAGGGGAGCGCGGCGGGCGCGGGCTTCGGTGACGGCCGCCGCGAGCACTCGCGCGCCGGCTTCGCTGCCGTCGATCCCGGTGACGACGGGTCGGTCGCCCGCGCCGGGCTCGTCCCAGCTGTCCCCGCGGACGACGACGGTGTCGCAGCGGGCGTGCGTCCCGAGCGCGGCGGCGACCGAGCCCGCCAGCAGGCTGGTGAGCCTGCCGTGCCCGGCGGAGCCGACGACGAGCAGCGACGCGGCGCGCGACGCCTCGATCAGCGTCTGGGCGGCGCGGTCGGGGTCGAGCCGGGTGGCGGCGTCCGGAACCCCTTGCGCCGCAGCGAGTTCCCGCGCGGTCCGCAACGCCCGCCGGCCCCGGGCGCGCAGCGCGTCGATCATCTCGTCGGGCGGCGGCACGACCCCGCCCGCGAGCAGCGCGGGAACGTCGAGAGCGTGCACGATCTCCAGGGGCGCGTCCCGCAGGCAGGCGGTCCGCGCGGCCCACCGGACGGCGTCCAGGGACTCGGCCGACCCGTCCACCCCGGTGACGATCGGCGCAGCGGTCATCCGCCGACTCTATGCCCGACGAGGGGGCGGCCGGGCCCGATCAGCCCCGGGAACCGAGGGTGCGGCGGGCCGACCAGCCGAGCAAACCCAGCTCCAGCACCGCGAACCCGGCCAGCACCACCGACCCGGGCGCGACCAGCATCGCGAGCCCGATCAGCAGCACCGGCAGCACCAGCCCCGCGTAGGCGGCCAGGAACAACGCGGCCAGGACCTCGCCGCGGGTGAGGTCGTCGGCGAGCGCCGCGACCGTGCCGACCGCCGCGCGGAGGCCCAGCCCGAACCCCGCGCCGGCGAGCGCGCTCGCCACGAAGAACAGCGGCAACGACCCGGCGAAGGCCAGCAGCACGAGTCCGGCGCCCATCAGCGCGTACCCCGCCCGCAGCTGCGACCGCGTGCGCAGGCGCGCTAGCCCGACCTGGGCGAGCGCCGCGCTGCCCAGCATCGTGAACGGCGCCAGGCCGGCGAGCAGGCGGGACGGCTCGTGCAGCTCGTGCGCCAGCAACGTCGGGGCGAGCGCCATGAACAGCCCGCTGAGCGCGAACGCCGCGAACGCGCCGATCGCCGCCCCGGCGAACCCGGACCGGGCCGCGGCCGGCAGCGGCCCGGCCAAAGCCGGCCGGTAGGCCGGGCGCTCTTCCCGGCCTTCGACGGTCTCCGGCACGAGACTCACCGCGACCGCTTCCCCGAGCAGCACCACCAGGAACACCGCGAACGGCGTGTGCAACGGCTGGTCCGCGAACCGTGCGAACAGCCCGCCGGCCAGGGGCCCCAGCGCCAGGCCGCCGGCGTTGACCACCGTCGCGGCGAGGCCGGGCCGGGCCTGCGTGCGCAGCTCGGACAGGTGCGCGGTGGCGGTCGCGGTGATCACCCCGATCCCGGCGCCGCTCACCAGCCGCGCGACGATCAGGCCGGGCACGGCCGGCCACAGCAGGAACAGCGCGGCGGCGAGTGCCTCGGCCAGCAGCCCCGCGACGAGCACGCGACGGCGGCCGAGCCAGTCGCTGACGTGCCCGGCCAGGTACAGGCTCAGCATCACGCCGACCGCGTACGCGGCGAAGACGACGGTGACGAGGAACGTCGGAAACCCGTCCCGCTGCTGGTAAAGCGGGTACAGCGGGGTCGGGACCGTGGAGAACGCGAGCGCCGTCGCGAACGCGGCCGCGACGACGCGAAAGCCCCAGCCGTGGCTCATCCGGAGCCGGGCGGGAGCGAGGGTGACGGACATCGGGACCTTCCGGGACGCCAAGGGATCTTCCGATCTCCACGATGTCCCCGCCGACTCAGCAAGTCCAACGAAAAGTCCTGGCCGCAGTTATCGCTACGATCGATGAATGGAGACGCGTCAGCTCGAGTACTTCGTCGCCGTGGCCGAGGAACTGAGCTTCACCCGGGCCGCCCAGCGGATGTTCGCGGTCCAGTCGACCGTGTCCGCCGCCGTCCGGGCCCTGGAGACCGAACTCGGCACCAGGCTGTTCGACCGGTCCACCCGCCGCGTCGCGCTGTCGGCGGCGGGTGCGGCCTTCCTGCCCGAGGCGAAGAGCGCGATCGAGGCGCTCGAACGGGCCCGCGCGACCGTCCAGGAGGCGTCGGAGGGCCTGCGCGGGAGCCTGCGGATCGGCACGCTCACCTCGATCGGCGGGGTGGACCTGCCCGGGCTGCTCGGGGCGTTCCACCGGCGGCACCCCCGCGTCGACATCCACGTGACGGTGTCGCTCACCGGCTCGACCGGGCTGGCCGAAGAGGTCCGCCAAGGCCGGCTCGACGTCGCCGTGGTCGGCCTGCCGGAGTCGGACCTCGCCGGGCTGGACGTCGTGGGTGTCGACACGCGGCCGTTCGTCGTGCTGCTGCCGGACACCCACCGGCTGGCCGGCCGCCGTGCGGTCCGGCTCGCGGACCTCGCCGGCGAGTCCTTCATCGACACCCCGCGCGGCTTCGGCAACCGGGTCGCCCTGGACCGGGCCTTCGACGCGCTCGGGTCGCCGCGGCGGGTCACCGTCGAGGTCGCCGACCTGCGCACGGTGCCCGGTTACGTCGCGGCCGGGCTGGGCGTGGCGGTCGCCCCGGACATGCCCGCGCCCGCCGAGCCGGCCGTCATCGTGCGACCGCTGTCCGGCGCGGGCCTGGACTGGCCGCTCAACGTCGTCACCTCGGCCGCGAAGCCGCCGAGCCGCGCGCTGCGGACCCTGCTGGACCTGCTGGCCGCCGATATTTGAACGCGTTCAAAAGTTTCGGTACGGTGGGATCCGTGAAGGTCGTGATCCCCGGCGGGACCGGGCACCTGGGGCGCGTGCTGAGCCGCGCGTTCACCGCACGCGGCGACGAGGTCGTCGTGCTCACCCGGCGGGACACCGCCCCGGAGCCGGGGGTGCGCCACGTCCGCTGGGACGCGCGCGCCGCGGGGCCGTGGACCGCCGAGCTCGACGGCAGCGACGTCGTGCTCAACCTGGCCGGCCGGTCGGTGAACTGCCGCTACACCCAGGCGAACCTGCGGGAGATGTGGACCTCGCGGATCGACTCGGCGCGGGTCGTCGGCGGTGCGATCGAGCGCGCCGCGCGGCCGCCGCGGGTCTGGCTGCAGATGAGCACGGCGACGATCTACGCCCACCGCTTCGACGCCCCGAACGACGAAACCACCGGCGTCCTCGGCGGCGGTGAGCCGGGCGTGCCCGGCTACTGGGCCTACAGCGTCGACCTCGCGCGGGCGTGGGAGCGCGAGCAGGAGGCGGCGGACACCCCGCGCACGCGGAAGGTCGCGCTGCGGACGGCGATGGTGATGAGCCCCGAGCCCGGCGGCGCGTTCGCGATGCTGCTGCGGCTCACCCGCCTCGGCCTCGGCGGCCCGGTCGCGGGCGGCGCACAGTACCTGTCGTGGATCCACGAAGACGACCTCGTCCGGGCGATCGACTTCCTCGTCGCGCGCGACGACCTGAGCGGGCCGGTGAACCTGGCGGCCCCGGAACCCCTGCCGTACCGGGATTTCATGAGCGCCCTGCGCGCGGCGGCGGGGGTCCCGTTCGGGCTCCCGGCGACGAAGTGGCTGGCGAGGATCGGCGCGTTCGCGCTGCGCAGCGACACGGAACTGCTGCTCAAGAGCCGCCGCGTGGTGCCGGGCCGCTTGCTGGACGCGGGATTCGCCTTCGAGCACCCGGACTGGCCGGCGGCGGCGGAAGATCTGGTCCACCGTCCACAGAGGACGTTCAGCTGACGTCGCCGTTGTCCCGCAGCCGCCGCAGCATCAGCGCGAGGTGCAGCCGGAACCGGCCGGCGGGGGAGTCGACCTCGAACCCGAGGACGGCTTCGGCGCGGGCCAGCCGGGCCGGCATCGTGCTGTGGTGGCGGTGCAGCACCGCCGCCGCCTTGCGGGCCGACCCGGTCGCGCACAGCGCGTCGAGTGCCGTCAGGGTGTCCGCGCCGTGGGGTTCGGCCGCGAGCCGGTCGAGGGCGCGGACGTCCGGCAGTCCGGCGAGGTCCGAGTCGCCGAGCAGCGAACCGAGCGCGCCGAGGCTGCCCAGCCGCTCCCACCAGACGACCGGCTCGGTGTCCGAAGTGAACCGCAGCGCCGTCCGGGCGGCCGCCCAGGAGCGGGCCGCGTCGAGGGCGGGCAGCTCCGGGCCGATGCCCGCCCGGCCGCCGTCCGGAACCGCGGCCGGGACCGTCTCGGCCAGGATCGCGCGGACGCCGCCCAGCTGGGCCGCCCGCCCCGCGAGCCCCTCGACGCCGGTGCCCGCCAGCACGCGCAGCCGCGCCGACGGCGCGATCCCGAGCAGGTGCAGGGCGCGCGACCGCTCGGCCGTGCCCGCGTCGCCGGACAGCACCAGCTCGACGAGCGCCGGGTCGCCGAGTTCGGGCCGCGGCACGCCGTTCTGTTCCAAGAGGACCGCGGTGGCGATCGCGAACCGCTCGAGCAGCATGTCGTCGAGCGGGAGGGGCGCGCCGTCGCGGGCCACCCACACCTCGACGCCGCCTTCGAGCCGGCGGACCGCCGCTCCCGGCGGTGCCGTGCCGGGCGTTGTGACGGCCCCGCCCGGGTCCGCCCGCAGCGACATCCCCTGACCCGGCGCGTGGACGCCGACCCGGCAGCCGGCGAGCTCGGCCGTGCTGCGCACGAGCGCGTCCAGGCCGGCCCGGCCGGTGATCAGGCGGTCGAAGAACCCGATCACCCGCACGGCGTTCTCGGCGTCGGCGTCGAGCCCGGACAGCCGCAGCAGCAGCCCCTTCATGCCGTCACGATAGGCGCGCCCGCCGCCGGATGGCGAGGTCCGCGCCCGCAACGCCCGCCGCGTGGCGGTGGCCGGGACCGCGCCCGGCGGCCGAAGATCGTCCCATGACCTACGCGATCGATCCCGAGCTGCTGCCCTGGCTGGACATGCTGCCGGGCGTGACCCTGACCGACTACGACGCCCTGGTCGCCGCGCGCTCCTCGATGAGCGAGCTGGGCACCGTCCTGCCGGCCTACGAGCCGGCGAGCCCCGTCGACGTCCGCGACACGACCGTGCCCGGGCCGTCCGACGCGCCGGAGGTCCCGGTGCGCGTCTACTCCCCGGCGAACCGCGCCGGCGCGGTGCCCGGCCTGCTCTACATCCACGGCGGCGGGTTCGTCCTCGGCGACCTGGACATGTTCCACGCGTCGCTGCTGCGGCTGGTCGACGAGCTCGGCATCGTGATCGTGTCGGTCGACTACCGGCTGGCGCCGGAGCACCCGTTCCCGGCGCCGGTCGAGGACTGCTACGCGGCCCTGCAGTGGGTCGAGGCCAAGGCGGCGGAGCTGGGCGTCGACCCGGCCCGGCTCGGGGTGGGCGGTGAGAGCGCGGGCGGCGGCCTGTCGGCGGCGGTGGCGCTGCTGGCGCGCGACCGCGGCGGCCCGGCGCTGTGCTTCCAGTACCTCGGCATCCCGGAGCTGGACGACCGCCTGGGCACCCCCTCGATGACGGCCTACACCGACACGCCGCTGTGGAACCGGCCGAACGCGATCTACAGCTGGACCAGCTACCTCGGTGCCGAACCGGGCGGTGAAGACGTTTCGCCGTACGCGGCTCCGGCCCGCGCCGCGGACCTGGCCGGCCTGCCTCCCGCGTTCGTCACGACGTGCCAGTTCGACCCGTTGCGGGACGAGGGAATCGAGTACGCCCAACGCCTCGCGCACGCCGGCGTGGCGACCGAGCTGCGGCACTACCCGGGCACGTTCCACGGCTCGGGCATGGTGGAGACGGCGGCGATCTCGCGCCGGATGTTCGCCGACGAGGTCGACGCGCTGCGCCGCGGCCTGCGCGTGACCGGCTGACCGCGCGATCATGGGGGCTCCCCGCGAAAGGAGCCGCCGTGCCCTCGGTCGGACTGCTGCACCCCGGCGCGATGGGCGCCGCCGTCGGGGCCGTGCTCACCCGCGCCGGGACCCCGGTTTCCTGGGTCCCGGCTCGGCGCGGCCCCGCGACGCGCCGCCGCGCCGAAGAGGCCGGGCTGACCGAGGTGCCCGACGTCGCCGCGCTGGCCGGGTGCGACGTCGTCCTCAGCGTCTGCCCGCCGGCCGCCGCGCTCGACGTCGCCCGCGAGGTGGCCGCCACCGGCTTCGGCGGCGTCTACCTCGACGCGAACGCCATCAGCCCACGGCACGCCGAGGAGGTCGAAGCGCTCTTCGGCGGGACGGCGGTCGTCGCCGACGGCGGCATCGTCGGCCCGCCACCGCGGTCGCCCGGGACCACTCGGCTGTACTTGTCGGGGCCCGAAGCCGCCGTCACGCTGCCGGCGAGCTTGTTCGAGGACACGCACCTGCGGCCCGTCGTGCTGGCGGGTCCGGTCGGGCGCGCGTCGGCGCTCAAGCTCGCCTTCGCCGCCTACAACAAGCTCACCTTCGCCCTGGCCGCCCAGTCGTACGCGCTGGCCGAGCACCACGGCGTCGGCGGCGAGCTGCGGGAGCTCGCCGCCGACGTGCTGCCGGCCACCCCGCTGGGCGCGCCCGGCGGGATCGCCTCCGCCGGGCGGCGGGCGTGGCGGTGGGAGGGGGAAATGGCCGAGATCGCCCAAGCCTGCGCCGCCGCCGGGTTGTCACCGGCGTTGCCCGACGCCGTGCGCGAGCTGTTCGGCCGCTGGCGCGAGCACCGCGACGACGACGGCGTCACGCTCCCGGACCTGCTTCAGGCGCTGGTCACCCCGCCGGGGTGACGTCGATCAGCACCTTGCCGGTCACCCCTTCTTCGGACGCGATGTGCGCCTTCGCGGTTTCTTCCAGCGGGAAGCGGTGCACCGGCACGCCGCGGTCCTCGCCGAGCCGCAGGGCGCCGGCGGCGAAGGCCGCCGTGACGTCTTCCGCGCCGGCGCGGAGCTTGTCCGCGCCGACCGTGTAGAGCACGAGGAACTGGTAGCGCGTGTTGAGCCACAGGTTCGCGCCGAAGTCCAGGCTCAGGGTCGCCCCGCCGCGGTCGTTGCCGTAGACCGCGACCGTGCCGCGCGGGCGCAGGACCTCGGTGTGCAGCTGCGCGTTGGCCCCGGCCGCGACCTCGACGACCAGGTCGACGCCCTCCGGCGCGACCTCGCGGATCCGCGCGGCCAGCTCGGGATCGGGGTAGCGCAGCACGTGCTGGGCGCCGGCCGCGCGGGCGAGGGCGGCCTTCTCGTCGCTGCTGACCGTGGCGATCACCGTGGCGCCGGCCCAGCGGCCGAGCTGGATGGTGGCGTTGCCGACCGCGCCCGCGCCGCCGCTGACCAGCACGGTCCGGCCGTCGAGGGCGCCGGGCGCGAGCCGGGTGGGCCCGTCTTCGGCGACCGTCAGCGCCCGGTGCGCGGTCAGGCCGGGGACGCCGAACCCGGCGCCTTCGTCGAACCCGACGGTGTCGGGCAGCGGAACCACCTGCGCGGCCGGGAGGACGGTGTACTCCTGCGCGGTGCCGGCCGCGGGCCCGTGGGTGCCGGCGAGGATCAGCCACACGCGGTCGCCGGGGGACAGGCCGGTGACGTCCGGGCCCACCGCGTCGACGACGCCCGCGCCGTCCTGGTTGGGCACGGTGTCCGGCGTTTCGGTCCCGGCCGCGGCGCCGCGGCCGGCCCGGGCCTTCCAGTCGGTGGGGTTGACCGCGGACACGACGATCCGGACGCGGACCTCACCGGGCCCGGGGTCCGCGACAGCCCGCTCCGACAGCGACAGCACCTCGGGTCCGCCGTGGCGGCGGTAGACGACTGCTTTCATGTCCGGTGCAATCCCGGGGTACCCCGGGTTATTCCCGGGTCGCCGGAAATGCGAATCCGCGCCGAAGGCGAAATCCGCGAAAAACAAGCGCCGCGCGGGTGATCCCCCGGCCGGGCGATTTTCGGTGTTGCCCGCGCGGAATCGGCCGTCGTCGCAGAAACTGGGCGCGTGGGAGAGGAAAAGCGCAGTCCGGGGGACGAGCGGCCGAAGCGCGATGACGGGGAACCGACACCGATCTTCGACGCCGTGTTCAGCGCCACGCGCGCGCGGTCCAATACGAACAATCCGCCGGGGGAGCCGGACAAAACGGGGCGGTGAAAAGCGTCCGGCGGAACCGGGCGTCGCGGCGGCGTGCGGCCTGGCCGCGCGCTGATCTGAGGCAGTTTGTTCGACGTCCGCAGTGAACATGTAGCATGTCGCCTGCACGTGCATCGGCGGCCCGAGGAGCGGAACGTGGCAAGCGTGGTGAACAGCATGATCGCCGCCGAGCACGCGGCGGGCGCCACGATCTCGGAGCTGGCCGAACGCTGGGGCATCGACCCGCGCCAGGTGGTCGAGCGGCTGGCGGCGACCGCCGGGTCCTGACGGCCGCCGCGCTCGTCAGATCGCGCGTTCTCCCTTGCCCAGCACCACGATCCCGCCTTCGCTCACGTGGTAGTGCCCGCGGTCGCGAGCCAGGTCGACGCCGATGTGCGCTCCCGGCGGCACCACGACGTTCTTGTCCAGGATCGCCCGCCGCACCACCGCGCCGCGGCCCACCCGGGCGCCGTCCAGCAGCACGGACCCCTGCACCACCGCGCCCTGCTCGACCAGCACGTCCGGCGACAGCACCGAGTCCACCACCTGCGCGCCCGAGATGATGCAGCCGTTGCTGACGATCGACTGGTTCGCCGAGCCGCCCTCGACGAACTTCGCCGCCGCGCGCTGGCCCGGGTGCGCCAGGATCGGCCACTTGCGGTTGTACAGGTTGAAGATCGGGTGCGTCGAAATCAGATCCGTGTGCGCGTCGTAGTAGCTGTCGATCGTCCCGACGTCGCGCCAGTAGCCGTGGTCGCGCTCGGTTTCGCCGGGCACCACGTTGCCGTTGAAGTCGTACACCGCCGCTTCGCCGGACTTCACCAGCGCCGGGATGATGTCGCGGCCCATGTCGTGGTGCGACGCGGCGTTCTCGGCGTCCGCGTGCAGTGCTTCGAGCATCACCTTCGTCGTGAAGATGTAGTTGCCCATCGACACGTACGACTCCTCGGGGGAGTCCGGCAGGCCCGGCGGGTCGTCGGGCTTCTCCATGAACGCGTCGATCATCAGCCCGTCGGTGGTCCGGATGACGCCGAACGAGCTCGCCTCCGCCCGCGGCACCCGGATCCCGGCCACGGTGACGCCGGCGCCCGAGGAGATGTGGGACTCCAGCATCTGCCGCGGGTCCATCCGGTAGATGTTGTCGGCGCCGAACACCGCGATGTACTCGGGGTCCTCGTCGTAGACCAGGTTGAGGCTCTGGTGGATGGCGTCGGCGCTGCCCTGGTACCAGCGCGGGCCCAGCCGCTGCTGCGCCGGGACCGGCGTCACGTACTCGCCGGTCAGCGACGACAGCCGCCACGTCGTCGAGATGTGCCGGTCCAGCGAGTGCGACTTGTACTGCGTCAGCACGCACAGCCGCCGGAACCCGCCGTGCACCATGTTGGACAGCACGAAGTCGACCAGGCGGTGCACGCCCCCGAAGGGCACGGCCGGTTTCGCGCGGTCGGCGGTCAGCGGCATCAACCGCTTGCCCTCGCCGCCCGCGAGCACGATGCCCAGCACGTCGGCTCCAAGATTCACGACGACCTCCCGCACGCTTCGTAGAGGGCGACCGTCCGCTCGGCGATCGCCTTCCAGCCGAACTCGCCGACCGCACGCTCGCGGCCGGCGCTACCCATCTCGGCGGCCCGGTCCGGGGAGCCGACCACTTCGTTCAGCGCGGCGGCCAGGCGCGCCTCGAACCCGTGCGGGTCCTGTTCGTCGTAGTGCACGAGCAGGCCGGTGCGGCCGTCGTCGACGACCTCCGGGATGCCGCCGACGTCGCTGGCCACCACCGGCGTGCCGCAGGCCATCGCCTCCAGGTTCACGATGCCGAGCGGCTCGTAGACCGACGGGCACGCGAACACCGCGGCGTGGGTCAGCAGCTGCACGACCTCGTTCCGGGGCAGCATCTCCGGGATCCACCGGACGCCGGTGCGCGTCTTCTCCAGGTCGGCGACCAGCCCGCGGAACTCGGCGTCGAGCTCGGGGGTGTCCGCGCCGCCCGCGCACAGCACCAGCTGGACGCCGGGGTCGAGCGACGCGCCCGCGCGCACCAGGTGCGGGACGCCCTTCTGGCGGGTGATCCGGCCGACGAACAGCACGTACGGCCGCGTGGGGTCGATGCCGTGCTTCTCGAGCGCGTCGGTGGCGGGGTCGGGCCGGTACAGCCCGGTGTCGATGCCGTTGTGGATCACGTGCACGCGCTCGGGCGGGACCGCCGGGTACGCGGCGAGGACGTCGCGGCGCATGCCGCCGCTGACCGCGACGATCGCGTCCGCGGCTTCGTAGGCCTCGCGCTCGATCCACGACGAGACGCGGTAGCCGCCGCCGAGCTGCTCGGCCTTCCACGGCCGCAGCGGCTCGAGCGAGTGCGCGGTGACGACGTGCGGGATGCCGTGCGTCATCTTCGCCAGGTGCCCGGCGAGGTTCGCGTACCAGGTGTGGCTGTGCGCGAGGTCGTGGCCTTCGAGGGCGTTCGCCATGGACACGGCGATGTCCATGGTCGTGAACGCGGGCTGGCGGTACCCGTGGGGGTCCGTGTGCCCGGTGGCGTCGGGGCGGTCCGCGCCCCAGCAGTGCACGTCGAGGTCGACCAGCGGCCGCAACTCCCGGGCGAGGAACTCCACGTGAACTCCGGCCCCGCCGTAGACCTCCGGCGGGTATTCCCGGGTGAGCAGGCCGACCTTCATGACCGAAACCCTATGGCAGCCCCGGCCGGTGGCGCAGTCTGGCGTCCAGGGGAATCTTCGGAGTTTTCGGTCACTGCTCGGATGAGCGCGAAGATCAGAGCCCGTAGAGGCGGGTCCAGTTCTCGCGCGAGGTCAGCTCCGGCATGGCCTGCTGGTACCGCTCCTGCACCGCCGCGCCGTCCCGCCGCAGGCGCTGGATCACCCGGATGCCGGACTTGGCCAGCTCGAGGGCCTTCGCCCGGTCGTAGGAGCGGACGCGGACGCCTTCCTGGTTGGCGTCGGTCACGAGCACGGTGGCGAACAGCGACGTGTGCCACCAGTGGGCTTCGTCGGCGGGCACGGCGCCCAGACCGAACCGGTGGCGGCCGGTGGTCTGGTGCAGCAGCCGCTTGAGGAGGACGACGAGGGACCGGCTCGGCGGCGGCGCGCTGTTGATGATGCCGATGTCGTTGGACGCGATCCCGGGGACGTCGGTCGCCTTGTGGCGCTTGGTCTCCGGGTACTGGTCGCGGATGCGGCGGATCTCCTGCATCGCCTCGACCCCGCCGTCACGCAGGATCTCCGGCCCCTGCAGGAAGTCCTCCACGGCCTTGATCAGCGTCGCCGACAGCCCGTACTGCATGCCCAGCAGGTACCGCACCAGCTGCGCGAGCAGGATCCGGGAGAGCAGGTTGAGGTTGAACGGCGAGTGCAACGCCGCGGTGATGATCGAGTTGCGCAGGTTGAAGTACCGGTGCCACTCGTCCCAGTCCTTCATGTGGAAGTCCGCGTGCCACACCCCCGCCCCCGGCAGGGTCACGGTCGGGAAGCCGTGCGCGCGGGCGCGGTAGGAGTACTCCGCGTCGTCCCACTGGAAGAAGAACGGCATCGGATAGCCCGTGGCTTGCACGACCTCATAGGGGATCAGGCACGACCACCAGCCGTTGTAGCCGGCGTCGAGGCGGCGTTCCTGGCGGTTGGGTTTGAGGGTCTCCTCGTCGACGCCGAGCAGGTCGGCGGTGGAGAGGGAGTGCTCGACCGGCTGGCCGGGTTCGAGGGTGTTGAGGCGGGCGTATTCGGCGCCGACGTGCAGCTGGTTGGGGTGGAACAGGTTGAGCATCTGCCCGCCGACGATGATCGGGTTGGCGGCGCGGTTGGAGAACGCTGTCATCCGGATCACCAGGTCCGGCTCGAGCAGCACGTCGTCGTCCATGAACAGCACGTTGGCGTGTTCGGTGGCGGTGTGCCCGGCGACCTCGTAGAGGCCGCGGGTGAAGCCGCCGGCGCCGCCGAGGTCGGGTTGCTTGATGTAGTGCAGCTTGTCGGCGAGGTCCTTGGCGACCTGCTCGAACCCGTCGCGGGACTCGACGAGGTCGGTGCCCTGGTCGGCGACGTAGATCGCGTCCAGGGTCTCCAGCGAGGACACGTCCGCGGCGAGGGCCTGGAGGTTTTTGAGGCAGTCGTCGGCGCGGTTCATCGTGCAGATGGTCACCGCGGTCGGGCGGATCTTCTCCGGCGCCTCGACGGTCCAGCGGACCTGCTCGACGCGCAGGTTCTGGCCGCCTTCGGTCTCCAGGTCCAGCCAGAGCGCGCCGCCGTCGTAGAACTTGTCCAGCTTCGAGGTGAGCGTGACCTTGGTCTGCTTGGCGTCGGCGACCTGCTCGGCGGCCACGACGCGGGGTTCGCCTTCGACGTCGGAGGCGCCCATCGAGAGCAGGCCGGTGCCGGTGACGACGGCCTCGACCGAGACCTCGGTCACCGTGGTCCAGCGCTGCCAGTAGCTGGCCGGGAACCGCCCGAAGTACGTGTTGCCCGACACCTGCGTGCCGGGGCCGAGCCGGACGGAGTCCCGGTCGCGGATCGCCGAGCCGCGGTGGACCTCGGCGTAGAGGTCCTTGCTGACGATCGGCGCCGGGCCCGCGTACAGGCCGCGCTGGGTGATGAGGTCGGTCATGGTCAGGCTCCGCTTCCATTGCCCCGGACGAGGTACAGCTGCTGGGTGCCGGCCCACGGCGACGTCAGGGTCCAGTGGGCGAGCGCGCCGGCCGGCGGGTCGCCGCGGACCAGGGCGAAGTCGGTGACGATCGGCCGGTCGCCGAAGTCGAAGAACCGGAAGTTCGCGTCGACGAGCACCCGGCCGAGGGCGCCCAGGTGCGCCTTCCGCTCGGCGATGGCCGGCCCGACCGCGCCGCGGTCGTCGAACAGGTCGACGATCGCGCAGCCGCAGCTGTAGGCCAGCACGCCGATCTCGCCGCCGCTGCGGACCGTGCCGCCGCCGACCAGCCGGCCCAGCTCCGGGCCGATCCGCTCGTAGTCCGCGGTCGCGGCGTGGTTGGACATCAGCGGCGCGAACCGCCGAGGCAGCCCGCCCGCGGCGTACGCGCCCACGCTGACCACGAGCACCCCCACGACGGCGGCTGCGGCCGCCACCCGGGCGGGCACGCGGACCGTCGCCGCGGCGACGGCCGCGAGGAAGAGCGTCGCGGCGACCAGGCTCGGCCCGTAGTACCAGTGGTACGGCGGCACGTGCAGCCGCGAGTAGGCCAGGTAGTGCGCGATCCCGGCCGGCACCAGCGGGACGAACGGCCGCACCCGGGTCCACAGCGGACCGCGCCGCGCCGCGTCCACCAGGCAGACCGCGAACGCGAGCAGGGCCAGCGCGGCCGGGAGGAAGGCCGCCGCCGTCGCCCACGGGAAGACCTCGGCGTAGAGCCCCGGCCCGTTGCCGAAGTCCCACTTCCCCCAGGACTTCTGCAGCGTCTTGATGATCACCGTGTCCGGCACCGCCGACCCGAGCACCACCCAGCTGAACGCGAACCAGGGGAGCGCGACCGCCGCCGCGGCGAGCACCGACTGCCAGGCCTGCACCCAGAACCGGGCCCGCAACGCGAACAGCACGAGCGCGACCACGACCAGGTCCGGCCGGACGAGGGCGAGCAGCCCGGTCAGCACGCCGAAGGCGACCGGCCGCCGTTCCGCGGCGCAGACCAGCAGCCAGGCGACGCCGGCCGCGCCCAGCTCGACCTCCAGCCCGATCGACGACAGCAGCAGCGGGTTCACCGTCAGCAGGGCGACGGCGCCCGGCGCGAACCACGCCGGCAGCCCGGCCCGGTCACCGGCTCGGCGCAGTGCCAGCGCGAGGGCGACCTGGCAGAGGACGAACAGCGCCCCGGCGGCCAGGACCGCGTTCCGCAGGACGACCGTCAGGGCGGCCAGGAGCAGGACGTTCAGGGGCGAGGTCGCGGTGTTCGACGTCTCCGCCGGGATCAGTCCCCAGTGCGCGTGGAAGGCCAGGTTGCGCGCGTAGGCGAGCGTGATGAAGGTGTCGTCGACCAGGTGCGGGCGCACGAGGGCGAAGACGCCCGCGGACAGCAGCGCCACCACGCCGGGCAGCACCAGGCCACGGGAGCGCGGGCCCGCCGTCGCGACGCCCGGCTCCCGCCGCAGCGTCGCGGTCACGGTTCGCGGGTGAGGGTGAAGTGGCCGACGCCCTTCGCCGCGGAGTACACCTGCCAGCTGTCCGGCCCGGTCGCCGGACCCGCGCCGTAGAGCAGCCGGTAGTCCGGCTTGCGCGGGGTGATCGAGCGGTCCAGCCAGTGGTAGTTCACCCGCAGCGCCAGGCTCATCAGCGGGTTCGCCGTGGCGATCCGCTTCTCGACCAGCTCCTTGGCGTGCCCCCGGTCGGAGAACTCGTCGATGATGGCGCACTCGCAGTAGTAGGCGAGGGTGCCGATCTCGCCGGGACTGGCCACGCTGGCGCCGTCGAGCCGTTCGCCGAGCGCCTTGCCGACCCGCGCGTAGTCCTGCGCGCTGGCCCAGTTCCCGAAGATGACCGGCGACTTCCACGGCAGGCCCCGCGCGGTGTCGACGGCCGCCGCGCTCAGCACGAGCACCCCGGCGACCCCGAGGGCGAGCAGCGGGGGACCGGTGCGCAACGCCGGCCGCTCGCGAGCTTGGCCGAGCCAGACCCCGAAGGCCGCGACGGCGAACGAGCCCGCCGTCGTCGTCGGCGCGACGTAGTACCAGTGGAACGGGCCGACCCCGATGAACGAGTACACGACGAAGTAGAGGACCCCGCCGGCGCCGAGCGCCGCGACCGGGCCGAGTGCCGGGAACTCCGGCCAGCGCACGGCGAACCGAGCCGTGGCCCACACGGCCAGCGCGACCACGCCGAGCAGGGCGGGGACGAACGTCACCAGCACGGTGACCGGGTAGCCGAGGTAGTACATGACCGGCCCGGTGCTGTAGGTCCACGGCGCGAACAGCCCCACCTGGGTCTGCTTGATCGCCAGCGTGTCGGGCACGAACGAGCCGAAGAAGAGCCAGCTCACGACGAACCACGGCGCGGCCGTCAGCACGGCGGTCCCGGCGGCGGGCAGCAGCCGGCGCCGGATCGCGGGTGCGCTGAGCGCGATCACCACCACGAACACGACGAGGTCGAGCCGGGTGAGCACGGTGAGCCCGGCGGTGACCCCGAACAGGACCGGCCGTCCTTCGAGGGCGAAGACCGTGAGCACGAGCAGGACAGTGGGGATGAGGAGGACTTCGAGGCCGATCGCGGACAGCACGAACGGGTTGAGCAGCACGAGCGCGACGCCGAGCACCCCGGCCACGGGCGGGAGCGCGAGCTTGCGCCCGATGCGCTGCCACGCCCAGCCGAGCCCGCCGCCGCACAGGACCGTCAGCACGCCCAGGGCGACGACCGGGTGCGGGCCGCCCGCGATCCGCGTCACCAGGGTCAGCGCGCCGAGGAGCAGAACGTTCAGCGGTGACGTCGCGGAGTTCGAGGGCGAGCCGGGGATGATGCCCCATTCGCCGTGCACGGCCAGGTTCTTGGCGTAGGCGAGGGTGATGTAGCCGTCGTCGGTGAGGCTGCCGCGCACCACGAAGAAGACCGCGGCGCCCAGCAGCGCCCCGAAGACGGGCAGCCACCGGCCGCCGGGTCTCGCGCGTCCTTCGCTTGTTTCCGGAAGCACTCGTTCACCTTGTGGTGGCGCCACGTCCGCCACCTGCCCGATCGACATAGCCCGGGGACCGTAGTGAGAGTTCATTACCGCGGTGCTACGAGACGGTTAGGTCCGTCGGCGCGTTCGACATCACCCGATCGTGGCATGGCCGGCGTGCGCCCGCAGTGTGGCCGGGCTCCACTGTGGACGGCTTGCCGGGCGGTCAGGCCCGGCGCCGGCGGGTGACCAGCACCAGTGCGGTGCCGCCGGCGAGGAGGAGGACACCGAGGCCGAGCACCGGGCCGGCGTCGGTGCCGGTGGCCGGCAGGCCGCCGGGACCCGCGGGGCCGGTCGGCGCGGGGCCGGGTGCCGCCGCGGTCGGCGACGTGGCGGGCGCGGTCGTCGCCGGGCTCGCCGGGGTGGTCGTCGTGGTCGCGTTCGTCGTGCTCGTGGGGGTGGTGGAGGTCGGGGTGGTGGTGGTCGGCGTGGTGGTGGTCGTGGTCGGCTCCGGCTTGCCGTGGCACGACGGCAGGTCGCCGACGAACGGGTACGCGTGGAACTCCTGCCCGCTGCCCGGCCCGGTGCCCGAGCCGTGGACGAGGTCGCCCGCGGTGAAGAAGCGGCCGTTCGTGCCCGGCAGCGTCACGGTCGTCGTGCCGGCCGGGTTGCCCACGAGCACGCTGCCCTGGAACATGCCGCTGCCGGTCAGGGCCGCCGTGCTCGCGTCCGGGAAGTTCCACAGCAGCCGGGGCCGCAGCCGGTTGAGCGGGTCGCGGTCGTCGAGGGTGCCGCTGTAGGTGGTGATCGTCCGGACGCGGCCGGTGAGGTTGACCAGGACCGTCGCGCCCTCGGGGATGCCGGCGAACGCGATGCCCTGCGCGGCGCCGCCCGGCCCGGCGATGTCCTGGTCGATCGTGAAGACCTGCAGCTTCGCCTTCCCGTCGCCGGTGAAGAGCGTCTGGTACCCCTGGTTCTTCGCGGTCCCGGTGGTCTCGGCCCGCGCGTAGCACTCGCTCGCGGCCTTGAGCCGTCCCCGCAGGCCGGCGTACGGCTCCAGCGCGGCGGGGTCGTGGACGAGCTTGCCGATCACGGTGCCGGTGACCGAGCCGGCGTGGCGGACGACGCCGCCCGCCGAGTCGCCGACGGCGTCGAGCCGCTGCCCCTCGGCGACGGTGAGGTCCTTGCCGACGGTCAGGTAGTCGGCCCCGTCCGGCGGCGGAACGCGGGAGCCGACCCCGGCGACGCCGACGTTGTAGATCGACGAACCGGACGTCTTCCGCAGCGTGAAGCCGCCGCCGACGACCACGCGGCCCTCCGCTTCGGCCGCACTGCCGGTCACGCGCAGGTCGCCGCCGACGAACAGGTTGACACCGTTGTCACGGCCGGCGAACGGACCGTTGCCGACCGGCGGGTGGACGGCGGGGCACGTCCCGGGCACGCACGGGCCGAGGCCGTCGGGCAGCGGGTCGGCGTGCGCGGTCCGCCCGAGCGGCACCGACAGCGCCACGAGCCCACCGGCCACCAGCGCCGCCAGGGCGGCATGGGTCACGCGCACGGGACCTCCCCTGTCCACTGTGGACTCTCCGTGCCGGACGATAGCGGCTGGTCAGCGGGGTCGCCCGGCGATCCACTCGATCGGGGAGGGTGGTCGGCCGGGCAGCGGGTCGAGCCGACCGTTGCCAAGGTGGCCACAGTGGACGGACCTGCGCCGATGAAATCCGGATGACCGCAACCTCCTCCCGGGGCGGGATGCGCCCGCCCCGCGTGCTTCCTAGGCTGTCCGGCGTGGGGGCGAGGGTGGTGAGCGGGATCCGGGCCCGCCTGGAGGCGAGCCTCGGCCGCGCCGGGATCGGGCTGCCGTGGTGGGTCCCCGTGGGTGTCACCGCCTTCGGGGTGGTGCTGGCGGTGGCGGCGGTGGCGCAGCGAGGGGCGCTGGTGCCGCCGGCACCGATCGCCCTCGCCGGGCTGCTCGCCATCGTGACCGCGCTGGCCTGGGCCGTCACCGGCATCATCGTCCCGCCGTGGCTCAAGGCGCTCACCGTCCTGGCGGCCGTCGCCATCCTGCTGGCGCGGCCCGCCGTCCCGGACTTCGCGCCGGTCGTGCTCGTCGTGCTGGCCGCCGAAACCGCCGCCATCGCACGTCCCGGCATCGCGTATGCCGTCGCCGCCGCGAGTGTCGCCACCCTGGGCGTGGCCGCCGCACGGGTGGGACTCGTCGGGTTCCCCGTGTACGTCGCCGCCGTCCTGCTCGGCACCGCGGGCGGGTTCATGATGCGCTGGTACGTCCGCGCACTCGACGCCGAGCGCGCCGCCCGGGACGCCGTCCGCGACCAGGCCGTCCTCGCCGAACGGCAGCGGATCGCCCGCGAGGTGCACGACGTCGTCGCCCACTCGCTGAGCATCACGCTGCTGCACCTGACCGGCACCCGCCACGCCCTGCAGCAGGACCGCGACGTCGAGGAGGCCCTCGAAGGCCTCGCCGAGGCCGAGCGCGTCGGGCGGACGGCGATGGCCGACATCCGCCGGACGGTCGGGCTGCTCGCCGAGGCGCCCGCCGGAACCCGCCCGCTGCCCGGCGCCCGCGACATCCCCGCGCTGGTCGAGCGCACCCGCGCGGCCGGGCTGCCGGTCCACTACGAGCAGGAGGGCGACCTGGCCGCGGTGCCGGACCTGGCCGGGCTCGGGCTGTACCGCATCGCGCAGGAGTCCCTGGCCAACATCGCCAAGCACGGCGACGGCGCACCCGCCCGGATGCGCCTCGACATCGGCCCGGCGGAGGCCCGGCTGGTCGTCCGCAACCGGCTGCCGGCCGAGGGACCGCGCGCCACCGGCGGATCGGGTCTCAAGGGCATGGCGGCGCGGGCCGGGCAGCTCGGTGCCGAGTTGACGGCGGGGCCGGAGGGGGCGGACTGGGTGGTCGTGGTCGGCATACCTGCGGGTGGCGCGCCGTGACGGCCGGCGAAGTCCGCGTCCTGCTCGTCGACGACCAGGACCTCGTCCGGTCCGGGCTGCGGCGGATCCTGCGCAAGCGCGACGGGTTCGTCATCGCCGGCGAGTGCGGCGACGGCGCCGAAGTCCCCGCCGCGCTGGCCGCCCACGCTGTCGACGTCGTCGTGATGGACCTGCGGATGAAACAGGTCGACGGGATCGAGGCGACGCGGCGGATCGGCGGCCGCCCGCCGGTGCTGGCCCTCACCACCTTCGACGACGACGAGCTGCTCGCCGGCGCGCTGCGGGCGGGCGCGGTCGGCTACATCCTCAAGGACTCGCCCGCCGAGGACCTCATCCGCGCCGTCCGCGCGGTCGCCGCGGGCGACGCCTGGCTCGACGCCTCGGTGACCGCGCGCGTCCTCACGACCTACCGGCGCGCCCCCGCCGACGAGCCCGCCGGGCCGCCGCCGGGACTGCTGACACCCCGCGAACTGGACGTCCTGCGGGCGGCCGGGCGCGGGCTGTCCAACGCCGAGATCGCCGCCGCGCTCGTCGTCTCCGAGCTGACCGTGAAGAGCCACCTGGGCCGGATCTTCACCAAGCTGGGCCTGCGCGACCGCGCCGCGGCCGTCGTGTACGCCTTCGACCACGGCATCGTCAGCCCGCGCGGGACCGTCGTGGACGACGCGCCGGTGCGGGCGGCCGTGCCGGCGCCGGATCCGTCGCCGGGGCTGCGGTTCTCGGTGCTGGGACCGCTGCGCGCCTGGCGCGGCGGCACCCCGCTCGACCTCGGGCCGGTGCGCCAGCAGGCCCTGCTGGCGGCGCTGGTGCTGCGCCCCGGCGTGACGGTCAGCCAGGCCGAGCTGCTCGACGGCGTCTGGGGGCTGGAGCCGCCCGGCACCGGCGGCCGGGTGCTGCCGGTCTACGTGCACCGGCTGCGCAAGTGCCTGCGCGCGCCCGGCGAGCGCACGCCGGACTCGGTGATCGGCCGCACGCGCGGCGGCTACCGGTTCGCCGCCGACGGCGTCCGGCTCGACACCGCGCGGCTGGCCGAGCTGGCCGCGGACGCCACCGCCGCCGAAGAGGCGGACGAGCCGGCCGCCGCGGTCGAATCCTGGGCCGCCGCGCTCGGGTTGTTCCACGGCGAGCCGCTGTCCGGGCTGCCGGGGCCGTTCGCCGAAGGGCAGCGGCTGCGGCTGACCGAGCGGCGCGCCGCGATGCTGACCCGCAAGGCGCGGCTGCAGCTGGGGCTGGGCCGGTACGCCGAAACCGCCGACGAGCTGTCCGCCGTGCTGGCCGCCGAACCGCTGCGCGAGCCGGTGGCGGCGTTGCTGATGCGGGCGCTGCAGGCCACCGGCCGGCGCGCCGAGGCGATCGCCGTGTACGGCCGGATCCGCGACCGGCTGGCCGCGGACCTGGGCGTCGAACCGGGGGAGGAGCTGCGGCGCGCGCACCGGGCGGTGCTGGACGACGTGCTCCACCCGGACTTCCCCGGGTGAGGGGTCAGGAGACGCGGGCGGCCGGCGTCCCGGCGACTGCCGCGCGGGCCTCGGCGACCCCGGGGTGCAGCGGCAGCACCCGGTCGAGGCCGAGGATGGCCAGCGGCCGGGCGACGGCGATCCGGGCCGCCGCGATGGCGTACGGGATCTTGCGTGCCAGCGCTTCGCGGTAGCCCTCGACGAGGACGCTGAACACCGTCGAGTCGCAGTACGTCGTCTCGGTGAGGTCGGCCACGACCCCCCGGGTGCCGTCGGCGAACGGGCTCAGCAGGACCTCCCGGAGCCGGGACGTCGTGGCCAGGTCGAGGTCGCCGGCACAGCGGACGGTCACGACACCGGCGTCGGTGGTCGTCGCGAAGCGGGGCGAGGTGCGGTTCTCGGTCATCGGAGTCCCTCCTGCGGTGCCAAGTACCCTGCGCAGCCCGGGATCACTCGTCCACGTGGGGTGGATCGCTGCGGCATCCGAGGGATAACGATGCACGAGCGTTGCGCGCGGCGGTAGCTTGGGGTGGCAGCACCGTTTCGGGACGTGCCGGCCGTGCCGGGTTGCCACACCCCCGCGGCCGTGCGGACCCGGCTGACGCGGGCCGGGTCCCGGCGCCGGGCGGCGCCGAAGGGGACGCGGCAGGTCGACGCCCCGCCGCCGCGTCCCCCGCGCACGCTTCGGACCGTTACGTCCGCTTCGCTCCTCGTTCCGGTCTGTCCGCCGTGTCGCCATCGGCCGGGTGCTCCGGCCGTCGCTAAGCTGCGGCGATCGAGGCGAAGGGGAATGGTGGAACCGAAGAGCGTCGACGAGCCGTCCGGAGCGGGTGCCTGGGCGCCGGGCAAGGTCGCGGAGCTGCTCGGCGTTTCGCCGGTGACCCTGCGCAGCTGGAGTGCGCGGTACGGGATCGGCCCGTCCGCGGGCGGCGCCGGCCGCCACCGCCGCTACTCCGACGCCGACGTCCGCCGGCTGCAGCACATGCAGCGGCTCGTCGGGCGCGGGATGCCGGTGCGGGAAGCGGCCGCGGCGGCGTTCGGCGGCGCGGCGGCGGACCCGCCCGAAGTGCCGGCCGCCCGCCGGGTGCGCGAGCTCGAGGAGGCGGCCGAGGAGCTGCGCTCGGCGTCGGTCGCGGGCCTGCTCGACGAGACGCTCGGCACGCTCGGCCCGGCGGCGGCGTGGACCGACGTCCTGGCCCCGGTCCTGCGCGGCCTGGGCGACCGGTGGCAGCGCGGCGACGTCTGCTTCGCGTCGGAATGGGCGCTGACGACGGAGATCTCGCTGGCGTTCGAGCGGTTCAGCCGCCGCTTCCCGGCGGCGGTCCCGGGGCGGCCGGTGCTGCTGGCCTGCTGCCCGGCCGAGCGGCACTCGCTGCCGCTGGAGGCCCTGCGCGCGACGCTGGCGGAAGCGGGGATCCCGGTGGCCTACCTCGGCCAGCTGGTCCCGGCGGAGACCGTCGCCGACCTGGCCGCGCGCCTCGACCCGGTGCTGGTGCTGCTGTGGTCGCTGGCGCCTCCGACGGCCGACGACCTCCTGGCGGCCCGGGTGCGGGACCTGGGCCGGGTGGTGGGCACGGCGGGGCCGGGCTGGGAGCACCTCGGTGATCGGGGCTTCGCGCGGGTGAACGACCTGGCGTCCGCGGTGGAGCTGGCGGTGGACACCGCGGGGGACTAGCCCAGGTCTTCGAGGACCTTCGTCAGCTTCGGCACCACTTCGTCCCCGAGCCGCTCGAACTCGCGCTTCAGGAACGGCCCGGCCAGCTTCGCCAGGCCGTGGAACTCGATCGTCGCGCGGTACCGGACCGTCGTCCCGTCCGGGCCCGCCGACAGGCCGAAGTCGTCCGTCGACGTCGCCGTCCTGTTCTTGCCGACGAACGTCACCCGGCCCGCGTCGCGCCGGGTCAGGCGGTAGTCCAGCTCCGTCCGGCGGCCGCGGAACTCCGACACGTTGTGCCACCGCGCGCCGGCCACGATCGGGCCCTCGTCGGAGCGGGTGCAGCTCACCGTGCCCGGGTCCCACTCTTCGGTGTGCGCGAAGTCCGCGAGGTACGCTGCCACGCGCTCGACCGGCGTGCGCACGGTGAGGGTGCGTTCGACCTGGACCATCGGACCTCCCGGAGGGTTGCGGATTCGTCGCAACCGTAGCGGGCACCGCTCACCGGAGCACGGCGAGCGATTCGCCGACATCGATGTCATTTTTCCTAATTCTTGTCCTCCTTGTCTTCTTGACGCTCGCAACGCGCGCGGCGGAAGCTTCCTGGCAACGTTGTCACCCACGCCCGAACGGAGTTCTCCCATGGCGGAGGAGTACGGCATCACCGCCGATGTCGAGCCCGCGGAGGTGACCGCCGTTTCGCGGCGGCACGTCCTGGCCGCCGGGACCGGCCTGCTGGCCGGGTTCGGCCTCGCGGCCGTCCTGCCCGGGGTCGCGTCCGCCGCGCCCGCCGCCGCCGACGCGCAGGCGGCGAAGACCGACCTCGCCCTGTTCCGCCCGGTGCAGGTGTCCTCGACCGCCTACGCCGCCACCCCGGCCGGCTTCGCCGTCGACGGCCTCGCCCAGGTCGGCGTCAAGGGCTCCGGCTGGCGCGCCGCGGACGGCGACGGCCAGTGGATCGTCGTCGACCTGCAGGGCCAGTGCCGGATCGACTCGGTCGTCCTCACCTTCGAAGCCCAGCCCGGCGACCCCGCCTTCGACGCCGCCGGCTCTCGCAGCCACACCAGCGGCTTCGAGATCCTGTCCAGCTACGCCGTGTCCTTCGACCTCGACGTCTCCGGCGACGGCAAGGCCTGGCGCACTGTCCACCACACCGACGCCGGCACCGGCGGAGTCGTCACGATCCCGCTGCCGGCCGTCACCGCGCGCTGGGTCCGCTTCAGCGCCGCGAGCCGCTCGACGACCAACCCGCTGGGCCTCAACGGTTTCCAGGTCTTCGGTACCAGCAAGGACACCCGCCCGGCGGTCCGCGGCTGGACCAGCTTCCCGGTCCGCCCGCACGACGACCCGCCCGCGCTCGCCGTCGCGGCCGACGGAACCGTGCCGCTCGAGTCCGGCTGGGTCCTCACCATGGACGACTGGGCGCCCACCGGCGACGGCAAGGCGCTCTCCGGCGACACCGTCGACACCCGCGGCTGGCTCCCGGCGACCGTCCCCGGCACGGTCCTCGCATCGCTGGTCGAGCAGGGCCAGCTGCCCGACCCGGTCTCCGGGATGAACCAGCTCCACGTCCCGGAAGCGCTGTCCCGCCACGCCTGGTGGTACCGCCGCCGCTTCGCCCTGCCGCGCGGCCTCGACACCTCGCCGGGCCGGCACGTCTGGCTCGAGTTCGACGGCGTCAACCACGAAGCCCGGATCTGGCTCAACGGCGCCGAAATCGGCACCCAGAGCCACCCGTTCGGCCGCGGCGCGTACGACGTCACGGCGGCGCTGCGCCGCACCGGCGACCAGGCCCTCGCGGTGAAGATCTCGCCGATGCCGCGGCCGGGCAGCCCGGGGGACAAGGGCGCCGACGGCAGCTCGTGGCGCGACGCGGGCAGCACCATGTTCGACAACTCGCCGACCTACCTCGCGGTGTCCGGCTGGGACTGGATGCCCGCGGTCCGCGACCGCGCGTCGGGCATCTGGGACCACGTCCGCCTGCGCTCCACCGGCGCGGCGGTCCTCGGTGACGTCCGTGTCGACACGTTGGTGCCCGACGCGGCCACGGCCGAGGTGACGCTCACCGTGCCGGTGCGCAACGCCGCCGCGACCGCCCAGCGCGTCAAGGTCAGTGCCGCCTTCGGCCCGGTCAGCGTCTCGGCCACGGTCACCGTCCCGGCCGGGCAGACCACCGACGTCGCGTTCCCGAAGCAGGTGGTGAAGAACCCGAAGCTGTGGTGGCCCAACGGCTACGGCGACCCGAACCTCTACGACCTGACGCTGACCGCGGCGATCGGCGCGAGCACCAGCGACCGCCGGACGGTCAAGATCGGCTTGCGCGAGATCGGCTACCAGTACGACCTGCCGATCGTCATCGCCGACGGCCGCGCCACCCAGACCGTCGACCTCGCGCCGCAGAACGCCCGGTTCGTCCGGATGCAGGGCCTGAGACGCGCCACGGGCTGGGGTTTCTCGCTGTGGACGATGGCCGTGCTGGACGGTTCGGGCACCGACGTGGCGCAGGGCAAGGCGGCCAGCTCGTTGTCGGTGGCCGACGGCAACCCGCCCGAGCGCGCCTTCGACGGCGACCCGAACACCCGCTGGACCTCGGCCTACGAGGACAACCAGTGGCTGCAGGTCGACCTCGGCGCCGCGACCGCGTTCGACAAGGTCGTGCTGACCTGGGAGACCGCCTACGCCGCGACCTTCAAGATCCAGGTGTCGGCCGACGGCGGCACCTGGACCGACGCCGCCTCGGTGGACAACAGCCCGAAGCCGCTGACGTTCCTCGTCAACGGCGTCAAGGTGTTCGCCCGCGGCGGCAGCTGGGGCTGGGACGAGCTGCTGCGCCGGATGCCGGCCGAGCGCACCGACGCGGTCGTCGCCATGCACCGCGACATGAACTTCACGCTGCTCCGCAACTGGGTCGGCTCGTCCTACCGCCAGGAGCTGTTCGACGCCTGCGACAAGTACGGCGTCCTGCTGTGGAACGAGTTCTGGGACGGCTGGTCGACCGACCCGGCCAACCACGACATCTTCCTCGCGCAGGCGAAGGACACGGTGCTGCGCTACCGCCACCACGCGTGCGCGACGGTCTGGTTCGGCTGCAACGAAGGCACCCCGCCGCCGGTGATCGACAACGCGCTGCGGGACATCGTGCACGACCACACCGACCTGCTGTACCAGGGCAACTCGGCGGGTGGCGTGATCACCGGCGACGGGCCGTACTTCTGGCAGGACCCGAAGCGGTACTTCACCGGTGAGGCGACGGGCGGCAAGTACGGGTTCTGGAGCGAGATCGGGCTGCCGACCGTGTCGGTCGTGGAGAGCATGCGCAACCTCGTCGGCGAGGACGACCCGGGCTGGCCGATCGGTGCGCCGTGGTTCCTGCACGACTGGTCCACGGGCGGCAACCAGTCGCCGCAGAGCTACCTCGCCGCGATCGACGCGCGGCTCGCGCCGTCGACGAGCCTCGCCGAGTTCTGCCGCAAGGCGCAGTTCGTCAACTACGAGAACATGCGCGCGATCTTCGAGGCGTGGAACACCAGGCTGTGGGCCGACGCGACCGGCGTGCTGCTCTGGATGTCGCACCCCGCGTGGCACAGCACGGTGTGGCAGACCTACGACTACGACCTCGACGTCAACGGCAGCTACTACGGCGCACGCAAGGGATGCGAGGCCCGGCACGTCCAGGCCGACCTGACGACGTGGCAGGTCCGCGTCGTCAACCACACGCCGTCGGCGCTGAGCGGCGTGACGGTCGCCGCGCGGCTGTTCTCCTTGGACGGCGCCTCGCTCGGTGCCCCGGTGCAGCAGAAGCTGGACGTCGCCGCGAACGTCGGCGCGCCCGTGTTCACCGTGCCGTTCGACGCCGGGCACCCGGACCTGCACCTGCTCCGGCTGACCCTGACCGACGCGGGCGGGGCGGTGCTGTCGGAGAACACGTACTGGCGCTACCGCAGCGACGCGGCCATGCGCGCGCTCAACCAGCTCCCGGGCGCGCGGCTGACGTCGTCGTTGAAGGCCGACGGCGACGCCTTCACCGCGACGGTCCGCAACGACGGCCAGACGGTCGCGGCGATGATCCGGCTGTCGCTGCGGGAGCGCAACGGCACCGACCGCGTCCTGCCGACCCGCTACGGCGACAACTACTTCTGGCTGCTGCCGGGGGAGAGCCGCACGGTCCGCGTCGAGCCGCGGCGGCGCGTGCCCGGGGCCCGGCTGCAGGTGGAGGCCTACAACGTGGCGGCGAAGCTGACGTCGTAGCCCGGTTGGTGCGGGCGCACGAATCGACGAGGTGAATTCGTCCCTCCCGACGAACTAGGCTGGCGGTGTCCCGCCTAGCTTCGGGAGGTGCTCGTTTCGGTGAACCTGCGCCCGCACGCCAGCCTCGGCCGCGTCCTCGACGACCTGGGCGGCACGCTCCTGGACCTCGTCCTCGGGGACGCCGACCGGCCTGGCGGCATCGGCGGTGTCGCCATCCACGACCCGCTCGACGAACCCGCGCTGCCGCAGCACGCGCTGGTGCTGGGCGTCGGCCTCGCCGAGCCCGACGAAGTGGTGCGCCAGCTGCGGGTCCTGGCCCGCCACGACGCGGCCGGGCTCGTGCTGCGCGCGCCGGTCACCGTGACGGCCGCGATCACCGCCGCCGTCGAGGAGTCCGGCGTCGCGTTGCTGAGCCTGGCCCGCGGCGCGTCGTGGGCCCAGCTCGCGGCGATGCTGCGGTCGCTGCTGGCCGAGGGCGACGTCGGCGACGCCGAACCCGAGACCCTCGCCGGGCTGCCGTCGGGTGACCTCTTCGCGGTGGCCAACGCGATCGGGGCGCTCATCGACGCACCGGTCACCATCGAGGACCGCCGTTCGCGTGTGCTCGCGTTTTCCGGCCGCCAGGACGAAGCCGACCCCTCGCGCGTCGAGACCATCCTCGGCCGGCAGGTGCCCGAGCGCTTCTCGCGGATGCTGGCCGACCGCGGGGTTTTCCGCGAGCTCTACCGCAGCGACCGGCCGGTGTACGTCGACCGCCCGCCGGAGAGCCCCGACGGGTTCATGATCCCCCGCGTCGCGGTCGCGGTCCGGGCGGGCGACGAGATCCTCGGCTCGATCTGGGCCGCGGTGCGCGAACCGCTGACTCCCGACCGCACCCAGGCCCTGTGCGACGCGGCCCGCCTGGTGGCGCTGCACCTGCTGCGCGTCCGGGCGGGTGCCGACGTCGAACGCCGGCTGCGCGCGGACTTGCTGAGCACGGCGCTCGAGGGCGGGGCGGCCGCGCGGGAAGCGTTGAGCCGCCTGGGTTTGGCGGACCAGCCGGTGGTCGTGCTGGCGCTGGCGGTGCTGGAGAACGGCGCCGAGGACGCGGAGGTCGCGACCGAGCGGCAGCGGCTGGCCGACGGCCTGGCGATGCACTTGAGCGCGGTCCACCCGCGCTGCGCGGCGGCCCTCGTCGGCGACACCGCGTACGGGCTGGTGCCGGTGACCCGCGACGCCGACGGCGAACGCCGCGCGCTGCGGATCGCGAAGGACTTCCTGGACCGGGTGGGCGACCGCGTCCGGGCGGTCATCGGGATCGGGCCGGTGGCCCGCAGCGCGGCGGAACTGCCGGAAGCCCGCGACAGCGCGGACCGAGCGTTGCGGGTGCTGAGGTCGGGCAGCGGGGCGGGCCGCCGGGTGGCGGCTTTGGCCGACGTGCACGTCGAGGCGCTGTTGTTGGAGCTGCAGGATTTGGTGGCGGCCCGCGGCGACCGCCCGACCGGCCCGGTCGCGCGCTTGCTCGACTACGACGAGCAGCACCACGCCCATCTGGTCGAGACGCTGCGGGCGTGGCTCGACGCTTTCGGCGACGTGATCGCGGCATCGGCTGCCGTGCACGTTCATCCCAACACGTTCCGGTACCGCCTGCGTCGGCTGGCCGAGGTCGGTGGCTTCGACATGACCGATCCTGAGGCGCGGTTCGCGGCGATGCTTCAGTTGCGGGTGGTGGCCCCGCCGGCATCCTGAGGTCGGTCGCGGCGGCCTCGCCGAGGTCGCCGGGGCGGACGGGGCCCAATCCGGGAGACCGTTTCGCGACCAGGCTTCAGCTTCGGGTGGTGGGCCCGCCGGCGTCCCGAAGCCGGTTGGCCGAGGTCGGTGGCTTCGACATGACCGATCCGGAGGCCCGGTTCGCGGCGATGCTGCAGCTCCGCGTCGTGGCCCCGCCGGCATCCTGACCTGCCCGAAATGTCGGTGATTAACTACCGACTTACGACGCCCATGTGGTGACTTACCTACTTTCGACCGGTGTGCGACCCCATCGGGGCATGTGACCCTGCTCGGACTTCACGACAGGTGATCAAGCTTCCACGGAGGTGTACCGGGTGTCACGCAAACGGGTCGTCGCAGGGACGGCAGCAGTAAGCGCCGCCGTCGTCGCGGTGTCGCTGGCCACGACCGGCTCGCCGGCCTACGCGACCATCGCGCAGCCGTCGATGCACGCGCTGAACTCCCTCGCGATGCCGTTCGGCAGCGTCGTGCGGTCGCAGCAGGAGATCGGCGGCGTGCCGGTGTTCGGCGGCCAGCTCGTGCAGCTGCGCGACAAGGCGGGCGCGGTCCTCGCGACCCACGGCCGCACCGCGAAGAAGACCACCGGCGCCTTCCCGGCGAGCGATGCCGGTGCCGCGGACGCCGCCATCGCGGACGTCGCCAAGCGCACCGGTCTCGCCGTGACCACGCTCAAGGCCGACGCGCCCCGCGCGTACTGGTACGACGCCACCCTCGGCGGCGCGAAGGGCGACGGCGTCGCCGTGCCGACCTACCAGGTCACCGTGCACGGCGCGAAGCTGAACGACAAGTGGACCGAGGTCGTCGAGGCCGGCACCCGGGACGTCCTGGTGTCGTGGTCGGAGGTCCGCGAGGCCAACCGGGACGTCTGCGACGCCGACCGGAAGGTGGTGAGCGGCAGCACCGCGTCGGTCCGCTGCGGCACCGCCTTCGCCGTCGCGCGCAAAGAAGGCGGCGCCGAGTCGGGCGTCGCCGACGTCAACAACGTCTACACGTTCTTCGGCCAGGCCTCGGACTTCTACCGGAAGTACGTCAACGTCGACCTGACGAGCCTGATCGGCGCCGACTACTCCGACGGCACCGGCAAGGCGCTGCGCGGCACCGTCCGGATCTGCGTCAGCGGCGAGTGCCCGTTCGCGAACGCCTTCTGGGACGGCGAGCAGATGGCCTTCGGCGAGGGCGTCACCACCGACGACATCACCGGCCACGAGCTGACGCACGGCGTCACGCAGCACACGTCCGGCCTGAGCGGCGGCCAGGCCGACTCGATCAACGAAGGCCTCTCCGACGTCTTCGGCAAGTTCATCGGCATCACCTCGAACGACCCGAACGACACCGGGGACAACCGCTGGCTGCTCGGCGCGGGCTCGTCGCTGGGCGCGATCCGGAACATGAAGGACCCGCGCTCGTCGCTCAAACCGCAGCCGGACATGGTCAACGGCCCCGGCTGGGACACGAACAACCCGGACGAGCACATCAACGACGGTGTCGTCAACAAGGCCGACTACCTCATCACCGACGGCGACACCTTCAACGGGCAGACCGTGCGCGGCCTCGGCCTCGACAAGTCCGTCCAGATCTGGTGGGGCGTCGAGAACACGCTGACCCAGAGCGCGACGTTCAAGGACGTCGGCGACGCGCTGAACTCCTCCTGCGCGGCGCTCGCCACGGCGGGCACCGCGGGCATCACCGCCGACGACTGCACCCAGGTCGGCAACGCGGTGAAGGCCACCCAGCTGGACCAGGACCCCAGCTAGTCCACTCACGCGGCGAAGGCCACTCCGGGGAACCGGGGTGGCCTTCGCCGCGCAAAACCGGTTGGCGGCCCGGAAAGCCGCCGTTACGCTGCCCGCGAGTCCGAGATCGCGTGAACGAAGGGAGCCGGCCGTGCAGGTCGCCGTCGTCTCCCGTCCGCGGTCCGAGGTGATCCTCGTGTCTTCGCGCTTCCGGTGTCCGCCGCGCGGCTGACACCGCTTCCGTGACGCCTTCCGTCGCGGCGAATCGCGCTGCCCCGACCGGATCGTCCACAAAGGACTCGCGCCATGCGCACGCACGACCTGACCACCGTCCGCAACCTGGGCATCCTCGCCCACGTCGACGCGGGCAAGACCACCGTCACCGAACGGATCCTGCACCTCGCCGGAGCCACCCACAGGACGGGCGAGGTCCACGACGGCACCACCGTCACCGACTTCGACCTGCAGGAACGCGACCGCGGCATCACGATCTTCGCCGCGGCCGTCGGCTGCGCGTGGCGCGGGCACCGGCTGACCATCGTCGACACGCCCGGCCACGTCGACTTCACCGCCGAGGTCGAGCGGTCGCTGCGCGTCCTCGACGGCGCGATCGCCGTGTTCGACGCCGTCGCGGGCGTCGAGCCGCAGAGCGAAACCGTGTGGCGCCAAGCGGATCGCCACGGCGTGCCGCGGATCGCGTTCGTCAACAAGATGGACCGCGCGGGCGCCGACCTCGACGCGGCCGTCGCGTCGATCCGGGAGCGGCTGCACCCGGCGCCGCTGGTCGTGCAGCTGCCGATCGGGCGCGAGGGCGGCTTCACCGGCGTCCTCGACCTGGTGCGTCCGCCGGCGGACGCGTCGGCGGAGGCGCGACGACGACGCCGGGCGCTGGAGGAAGCCGTCGCCGAGCTGCACCCGGTGGCGCTGGACGAGTTCTGCGCCACCGGGACGATCTCGGGGGAGACGCTGGAGAAGGCCTTGCGGGAGCTGACCCTCAGCGGCGACGGGCTCGTCGTGCTGTGCGGCGCGGCCTACCGCGACCGCGGGATCGAGCCGCTGCTCGACGCCGTCGTGGCCTACCTGCCGGCACCCTCGGACGTCCCGCCGGTGCGCGCCGACCGGCCCGCCGACCCGGCGGCGCCGCTGGCAGCGCTGGTGTTCAAGGTGGCCGCGACGGCCACCGGGCGGCTGACGTACGTGCGGGTGTACTCGGGAACGCTGCGAAAGGGGGACCAGGTGCGCGACGGCGATCGCGTCGACCGCGTCGCGCGGGTCCTGCGCGTGCAGGCCGACCGGCACGCGCCGGTGGACAGCGCGGTGGCCGGCGACATCGTGGCGGTGGCCGGGCCGAAGGCGGCCCGCGTCGGCGCCACGCTCTGCGCGCCGGACGCCCCGGTGCTGCTGGAGCCGCCGCCGACGGCGGACCCGGTGGTTTCGGTGGCCGTCGAAGCCCGCCGGGCGGGTGAGAGCGACCGGCTGGTGTCGGCGCTGGCGCGGCTGGCGGAGGAGGACCCGTCGCTGGTCGTGCGGACCGACCCGGAGACCGGGCAGACGCTGCTGTCCGGCCTGGGCGAGCTGCACCTGGAGGTGGCGGTGGAGAAGCTGCGGCGCGATCGCGGGCTCGAAGTCGCGGTCGGCCGGCCTTCGGTGGCGCACCGGGAAAGCGTGGTCCGCGGGGTGTCCGGGCTGCTGTACCGGCACGTCAAGCAGGACGGCGGGGCGGGCCAGTTCGCCCACGTGGTCCTCGACGTCGAGCCGGCCGCCGAGGGGTTCGAGTTCGCTTCGGCGGTCGTCGGCGGCGCGGTGCCGCGCGAGTACGTCCGCGCGGTCGAGGCCGGGTGCCGGGACGCGCTGGCCGAGGGGCCGCTGGGCGGGCACCCGGTGACGGGCCTGCGGGTGGTGCTGACCGGCGGGACGACCCACCCGAAGGACTCGTCGGACCTGGCGTTCCGGACGGCGGGGCGGCTCGGCCTGCGGGAAGCCCTGCGCGCGTGCCAACTGCGGCTGCTGGAACCGGTCGCCGAGGTGGCGGTGACGGTGCCGGCCGACGCGGTCGGCGGCGTGCTCGGCGACCTCGCGGCCCGCCGCGGCCGGGTGGCCGGCTCGCAGGTCCGCGCGGGCACGGCGGTGGTGACGGCGACGGTCCCGGTGGCCGAGCTGTTCGGCTACGCGAACCGGCTCCGCAGCCGGACGCAGGGCCGCGGCACGTTCACCGCGCGGCCGTCCGGCTACGCCCCGGCGCCGTAGCCCGGCCCAAGCGCCCCAAGGTGGACTTGGTTGCTCCGCCCACGCCCCCACCACCACCCTCAACGGAGGCGCTCCGCGCCGCGGTGCTGATTCAACGCACCCAAGGTGGCCTTCGGTGCGTCACACGCACCGAAGGCCACATTGGGGCGCTTCAGGCAGGCGGATCCACTCAGGCGCGGGGCAGCGAGGCCACTCCGGCCAGCAAGGCGTCGACATCGGCTTCCGTGGTGTACGGCGCGATCCCCGCCCGCACCGCGCCCGTGTCGCCGAGCCCCAGGTGCCGCGAGCACTCGATCGCGTAGAAGCTCCCCGCGGGCGCGTTCACCCCGGAAGCCCCGAGGTGCTCGTACACCGCCTGCGACGCGACGCCGTCGACGGAGAACAGGACCGTCGGCGTCCGGTGCCGCTCCGGCGCGCCGTACCGGGTGATGCCGGGGAGCTCGGCCAAGCCCTGGTCGAGACGGGTGAGCAGCGCGTTTTCGTGCTCCTCCACGGCCGCAAAGGAACTCGACAGCCGCGACCGGCGCGAGCCCGATCCCGGCACCAGCCCCGCCAGGAAGTCGATCGCCGCGGTCGTGCCGGCCAGCAGCTCGTACGGCAGCGTCCCCAGCTCGAACCGCTCCGGCACCGCGTCGGTCGAGGGCAGCAGCTTGTCCGGGTGCAGCGTCTCCAGCAGCGACGGCGCCGCGACGACCAGGCCCAGGTGCGGGCCGAGGAACTTGTACGGCGAGCACGCGTAGAAGTCGGCCCCCAGCGCCGTGACGTCGACGGCGGCGTGCGGCGTGAGGTGCACGCCGTCGACGTACAGCAGCGCGCCGGCGTCGTGCACCGCGGCCGCGATCGCCGGGATGTCCGGCCGGGTGCCGAGCAGGTTCGACGCCGCCGTCACCGCCACCAGCCGCGTCCGCTCCGACAGCAGCCCGGTGACGGCGGCCGGGGCCAGCTCCCCGGTCGCCGCGTCGAAGTCCGCCCAGCGCACGGTCGCGCCGGCTGCCGACGCGGCCTGCACCCACGGCCGGATGTTCGCGTCGTGGTCGAGCCGGGTGACGACGACCTCGTCGCCCGGCCCCCAGTTCTTGGCCAGCGTGCGGGAGAAGTCGTAGGTCAGCTGCGTCATGCTGCGGCCGAAAACGACCCCGGCCGGGTCCGCGGCGAGCAGGTCGGCGACGGCCTGGCGCGCGTCGGCGACCACCGCGCTCGCCCGGCGCTCGGCCGCCGTGACGACGCCGCGGTTGGCGATCGCCGCGCACAGCGTCCCGGCCACGGCCTCGCCGACGACGTCGGGAACCTGCGAGCCGCCCGGGCCGTCGAAGTGCGCGGCGGAGAGGGCGGGGAAGTGCTTGCGGATCGTCTGCACGTCGTAGCTCATGGCGCCAGCGTGCCAGGAAGTCAGCGGTTCCGGGGGTGCTCGCGGGCCCGCCGCTCGGTGCCGTGCTTGTAGTTGCCGGTGGCGCGGGCCATCAGCAGCTGGCGGTCGTCACCGCGGTCGGCGGCGGCCAGGAACCGCGCGGCGGCGGACCCGCGCAGCGTCCCGGCCGGGCGGCCGTGGTGGGTGATCGTGACGGTGCCGCGTTCGTCGACGCGGTAGGCGAAGCCGGTCGGTGTCCCCATCCGCCCAGGCTGGCACGGCGGGCAACCCGTTTTTCGGGAGCAGAGGTCCGGGGGTTTCCCGGATGGCGCCCGGGCGGGGACCCGACAGAATGCGAGAGGTGATCGGAGGGGGACGAGGGGTGCGGGCCAAACTGGGGAACGCGTACGTCCTGCTGGGCGCGCAGGTGCTCGTCCTGGCGGTGCTGCTGGTGTCGTTCAACGACGGCCGGGTGCGGTTCCCCGCCTACCGCGTCGACCTGGACGTCTACCGGCTCGGGTCGGCGGCGCTGCTGCACGGCGACGCGCTGTACGGCACCCTGCCGCCCACCGGCGACGGTCAGCTGCTGCTGTTCACCTACCCGCCGTTCGCCGCGGTCGTGCTGGCGCCGCTGGCCGTCCTGCCGTACTGGGCCGCCTGCGTCGTGGTCACCGTCGGCACCCTCGCTCTGCTCGCGTTGGTGCTGGTCACGGTCCTGCGAGCGCTCGGGGCGCGAGCCGGCCGGCGGCGGGTCGCGGTGGTCCTCCTGGCCGCCGAAGTCCTCGAGCCGGTGCTGCGCACGGTTTACGCGGGACAGATCGACCTGCTGCTGCTCGCCCTCGTCGTGCTCGACGTCCTGGTGGACACCCCGCGGTGGCCGCGCGGCCTGCTGATCGGGCTCGCCGCCGCGATCAAGCTGACCCCGGCGGTGTTCCTGCTCTACTTCCTGCTCCGCCGGGACACCCGGGCGGCCGTGACGAGCGTCGTCACGTTCCTCGCCGCGACGGCGCTGGGTTTCCTGCTGGCCGGCGCCGACTCGGTGCGGTACTGGACCGGCGCGCTGTGGGACACCGGTCGCGTCGGCGAGCCGACCTACGCCGGCGACCAGTCGCTGCTGGGGCTGCTCGCCCGGGCCGGCGTGCCCGCTGACGCGCGGACCGCGTGGTGGCTGCCGCTGGTGGCGGTAGTCCTCGTGCTGACCGCGCTGGGCGTGCGACGCGCGCTGAACGCGGGGGAGCGGACGGTCGCGCTCGGCGTCAACGCCGTCGGCGGCCTGCTGGTCTCGCCGATTTCGTGGACGCACCACTGGGTCTGGGCCGTGGTCGTGCTGCTCGGCTGGGCGGAGCTGGCGCGCCGCGCCCGGCGGCGCGGCTTGGCCGTCCTGGCCGGGGCGGGTGCGGTGCTCTTCGTCGCCGGGCCGCAGTGGTGGTGGCCGCGCGGCGGGGAAGTCGAGCGCGACTGGACGTTCTTCCAGCAGCTGACCGGCAACGGCTACGTCCTCTTCGGGTTCGCCGTGCTCGTCGCGGCGGCGCTGGTGCGCTTCCCGCGGCCGGCGGACGACTTCAGCGGCGCCGTCCCCGTTGCCGCCAGCCGGCTCCCAGGACGAGCATGACCGTGCCGAGGGCGAGGGCGAGGCAGACCCCGGCGGTGTTCATCGGCAGCACGTCGGTGACCGCGTGCGGCAGCGGGAGCAGCCCGGCCAGGCCGACCACGGAGTAGCCGATGCCGGCGGCGAGCAGGAACCGGGCGGCCAGGCGGGAAGAACGGGTGCAGAACACCGCGACGGCGCCGGTCAGCAGGTGCAGCAGCGCCCACAGCCCGGACACCGAGAACAGCCCGAACAGCTCGTGCGGGCCGGTGCCGTCCGCGACCCCCGACATCAGCTCCAGCGCGGCGAGCACGAGGAACAGCAAGCCGATCAGCATGCCCATGCCCTGGACGGGGGCGGGACCGCGCCGGGTCTCGGGTTCGGTGGCCGTCATGCTCACCAGGTTCCCCGGAAAACGCCTTTTAATGCACGACTTCAGGGGTAACCCAGGGGCCGACGAAAGGTGAGCCGATGACCGAGTACCGCCACACCGCGACGGCCGACGTCCCCGCGGACGAGCTGTTCGCGTTCCTGAGCCACCCGGAGAACCTGCCGCGGTACTTCCCCGAGATGAAGGTCGCCGAGCCGAAGGGGGGCGACAGCGTGCACGTCGAGGCGGAGGTGCACGGCCGGCGCGTCGCCGGCGAGGCGTGGCTGCACACCGACGCGGCGAACCGTTCGCTGTCCTGGGGCGCCGAAGGCCCCGACGACTACCACGGCGAGCTGCGGATCGCCGAGGACGGCCCGGCGTCGTCGGAGATCACCGTGACGCTGCACAGCGTCCGGGAGGCCGGCGGCGGAGAGGTCCAGCAGGGGCTCGAGCGCACGGTGGCCGCGATGACCCACGCGGCGAGCGCCGACGCCGACGTCGAAGCGGCCGAAGGCGAGGGCGGCTGGACGTCCTACGACACCAAGAGGGAATCGTCGAGCTGAGGCGGGAACGGCCCGTGGCGTCCGCTGCGGAACCGCGCGAACCGGGCTAGCGTTCCGCCCATGCGAAACGAGCCCGCGCTCTGGCTGTTCGCCGACCAGCTCGGGCCGCACTTCCACAGCACCCCCGAGCACCGCGGCCGCGACGTGCTGGTGATCCGGTCGGCCGCCGCCTTCGGGGCCAAGCCGTTCCACCGGCAGAAACTGCACCTCGTGCAGGCCGCGCTCCACCGCCTGGCCGCCGATCTCGGCGACCGGGTCACCCTCGTCGACGCGCCGGACTACCGGACCGGCCTGCGGCGGTTCGGGCGCCCGGTCGTCGTGCACGAGCCGACGTCGCACGCCGCCGATGCCTTCGTCCGGCGGCTGCGCGACGAAGGCGTCGTCACGGACATCCGGCCCACGCCCGGCTTTGTACTGTCCAAAGAGGACTTCAAGACCTGGGCCGACGGGCGGAAGCGGTTCGTCATGGAGGACTTCTACCGCGACCAGCGCCGGAAGTTCGGCGTGCTGCTCGAAGCCGACGGCGAACCCGAAGGCGGGCAGTGGAACTACGACCACGACAACCGGCAGCCGCCGCCGAAGACGACGCGGCTCGACGTTCCCGCGCCCTGGCGCCCGCGGGAAAACGAGATCGACGACCGCGTCCGCGCCGAACTCGACGAAGCCGTCCGCGCGGGGAAGATTCACCCGGTCGGGGTCGACGGGCCGCGGCAGTTCGCCGTCGGGCACGACGAGGCCGTCCGCGCGCTGCGGCGGTTCCTCGACCACCGGCTGCCCGTCTTCGGCCCGCACCAGGACGCGATGCTCACCCACGACTGGGCGATGGCGCACGCGCTGCTCTCGGTGCCGCTCAACCTCGGCTTGCTCGACCCGCGCGACGTCGTGCGGCGCGCCGAGGAGCGCTACCGGGCCGGTGACGCGCCGCTGAGCAGCGTCGAAGGGTTCGTCCGGCAGGTGCTGGGCTGGCGCGAGTGGGTGTGGCACCTGTACTGGTACCAGGGGCCGGAGTACCTGCGGCGCAACGCGTTGCAGGCGCGCCGGAAGCTCCCGGAGTGGTGGCGTTCGCTCGACGCGGACGCCGTCGAAGCGGCTTGCCTGCGCACCGCGCTGGCCGGGGTGCGCGACCGCGGCTACGCCCACCACATCGAACGCCTGATGGTGCTCGGCAACCACGCGCTGCAGCGCGGGTACGACCCGGCCGAGCTGACCCGCTGGTTCGCCACCGCCTTCGTCGACGGCTTCCCATGGGTGATGCCGGCGAACGTGATCGGCATGAGCCAGTACGCCGACGGCGGGGTCGTCGCGACGAAGCCGTACGCCGCCGGCGGCGCGTACATCAACCGGATGAGTGACCATTGCCCCGGTTGTGTGTTCGACCCGAAGAAGCGGACCGGCCCGGACGCCTGTCCGTTCACGGCCGGGTACTGGGCGTTCCTCGACCGCAACGCCGGGCGGCTGCGGGACAACCACCGGATGCGGCAGCCGTTGCGGGGCCTGGAAAGGCTGGCGGACCGTGACGAGGTCGTCGCCCGGGAGGCTGACCGTCGCCACTTCTGATTTCACCTCATTGTGTGGCTAGCCGGGCAGGTTCTGCTCTTTTACGGTGATTGCCTCTCTTCCCCCGGCGAAGGCGACCCCTCCATGCCCGACGCAGACCCGCGCGCTGGCCTGCTGTCCAAACGTGCTCTGGTGACCGCGTCGCACGCGGTCGAGCGCGCGGCCCTCGCCGAGGGGGCCGGCGCCGACACCGTCGTGTTCGCGCTGTTCCAGCGGCTGCCGTACTTCGAACGCGAGCGCGAGATGTACGCGAAGATCGCGCGGAAGGCCGCCGTCACGGTGGTCGGCATGGTCGACTCCGGCCGGCCCGACCTCCCGCACGGCGTCACGCCGGTGCTGCTGCGCCCCGACGAGCCGATGGCGCGCGAGTGGTCGGTCGCCGTGCTGTCGCCGACGTTCGGGGCGTCGGTCGTGGCGCAGGACCTGGACGAGATCGACCCGCAGGCGACGTCGGTCGAACGCGCGCGGCTGTTCCGCGGCCGCTGGGGACTGCGCCGCGACGAGGCGTACGCCGAAGTGGTCCGGCTGCGCGACGCGATGGGCGACCGGCTGCCCCCGGCGGTCCGGCGCACGGTCGGCGACGTGCTGGCGTCGGTGGAGACCCCGGCGGAGGTCGACATCGAGAGCCGCGCGGAGGCGGCGCTGCGGCACGTGGCGTCCCGGCTGGACGCGGCCCGCGCGTCGGCCCCGGTCCCGGCGGGGCCCGCGGTCGACCCGGAGACGGGGCTGGACACCCTGGCGGGCATCACGCCGTGGCTCGGCGACGCGACGGACACAGTGCCGCTGGGCCTGGTCCTGGTCGCGGTCGACGACCTGGCGGCGGTCGAGCGCCGCCACGGCCCGCGCGTCCGGATGCACACGGCGCAGAACATCGCCGACCTCCTGCGCCGCGGCCTGCGCCCGCTCGACCGCGCGGTCCGGCTCGGGCCGGGGGAGTTCCTGGTGGTCCAGCCGGCGGTCCCGGCGGCGGAGCTGGCGGCCCGCAGCCGCCACTGGGAGTCCCGACTGGCGGCGCTGCACGCGACGTACCCGTTCGTGGACCTGCACCCGCGGACGACGACGTTGCTGACCCGGCGGCGGCCGTTGCCGCTGCAGAAGCTGCGAGCCCAGTTGCGTGAGGTACCGGCGGTGACGTTGTGGCCGCCGAGCCAGGGGTCGTTGCCGATCCCGCCGGAGCCGCAGGGAGTGGCGATGCGCTCGGCGGCGGGCGCCTGGTTCCGCTGACGGCGGCCGGGTAGGTCGGGCCGCGCCGCTCCGACGGCGGCTGTCGGGGGTGGCTGGCTGGGTCGTGCCAGGTTGCGGCTGCCGGGGGTGAATGGCCGGATCCTGCGGGCCGCGTCTGCCGATGATCGCCGGGGGCCTGCCGAGCCGCGGCTGCTGCCGCAGGCAGCGGCTCGCCGCTTTGGCCGGGAGATAAAACCTGCGCTGCCGCTGATTCCGCTCCCGGCACTCCGCGAAGGCACCAGACTTCCGTATAACGCCCTATACCGCCGCCGACCGAACACCCCTCCTAACCCGGCCGAACACCGAAACCACCGCAGCGACCACGAAGAGTCCACCAGCGACCCCCGCCGCCACCTGCACCCCCGCGGTGCACGCCGTCCGCGCGGCCGCCAGCAACCCCTCCGCCGCGAACCCCCGCGCCGCCGCCTCCGCCTGGGCCGGACCCGCCTCCGCCAACCGCGCCGCCGAAACCGGCACCCCGGGCGGCACCACCAGCCGCGCCGCGTACACCGCCGCGGCCAGGGAACCGAATGCCGTCGTGCCCAGGCCCGCCCCCAGCTCGTACCCCGTCTTCTCGACCGCCGCCGCGCCGCCCGCGTGGCCGGGCGGGGCCGCCGTCAACAGCGTGTCCGTGCTCGACGTCAGCGCCAGCGCCATCCCGAACCCCGCGCCGACCAGCGCCGCGGCCAGCCACCACGACGTCAAGCCGCCCGCCGCCGGCACCGTCAGCGACACCCCCGCCGCCGCGAATCCCCACGTCCGGACCCGGGCGTTGCCGAACCGGCCGAGCAGCGCCGGCGCCGTCACGCTGCCCACCGCCGACGCCCCGAGGACCAGCAGCAACCGCGCCGCCGCGGCCGTCGGCGACAGGCCCAGCACCACCTGCAGGTACTGCGCCAGCAGCACGCCGAGCCCCACCAGCGTGCTCATCACCAGCAGCACCCCGCCCACCGCACCCGGCACGCCCGGGCGGCGGAACAGCGTCAGATCCAGCAACGGCGCGGCCGACCGCCGTTGCCGCCGCACGAACAGTCCCAGCAGGACACACCCGGCCGCGCCGGCGAGCAGGCCACCGCCCGACGGTCCGGCCGCGAACGCGATCCCGAGCACGCCACCTGCCGCGAGGACCGCGCTCAGCGCGTCCCACGGCCGTCGCCCGGGCGGCGACCGCGGCAGCCACCGCAGCGCCGCGACCACCGCCGCGAGGATCACCGGCGGGTTCACCAGGAACGTCGCCCGCCAGCCCCACGCCTCGACGAGCACCCCGCCCAGCACCGGCCCGAACACCGAGCCCGTCCCGGCGACGCCGCTGCACACCGCGATCGCCGTGCGCCGGCGGCGCCGGTCGGGGAACAGCTCCCGCAGCAGCGACATCGTCACCGGCATGATCATCGCGCCACCGCAGCCGAGCGCCGCGCGGGCGACGAGCAGCGCCGTGACGTCCGGCGCGAACGCGCACCCGAGCGACGCCACGCCGAACACCAGGTAGCCGGTGACCAGCACGCGCCGACGTCCGAAGCGGTCGCCGAGCGTGCCGAACGGCAGCAACAGCGGCGCCGCCGTGAGCGGGTAGATCGCCACGATCCACACCTGGGCCGCCGCGCCCGGGCGCAGCTCCCGAATGAGGTCGGGCAAGGCGACGTGCAGCACCGTCGCGTCCACGGCCACCAGGAAGAGCCCCGCGCCGAGCACGGCCAGCAGCTTCACAGCAACCGCGCAAGATGCCGCGCGACGACGTCGACGTGCGGCGGGTCGACCACCGACAGGTGGTGCGCGGGCACCGGCACGATCTCCAGCCGCGGGCACAGGTCCGCCCAGCCCGCGGCGAGGTCGGAGCGGGAGTAGCGCGGTTCCATGGCCAGCCCGGCGGCGTACGGCTCGGTCGCCCGGTAGAGCACGACGCGGCCGTCGTAGGGGCGCGGAGTCCCGCGTTCGGCAGCGAGCGTGTCCAAAAAGGACTGACGCTGGTGCCGCAGGACGCCGGGGCTGAGCAGCCCGGCTTCGGCGACGCGGCGCATGGTCAGCTCGATCTGCTCCTCCTCGGGCAACGGCGCGAGCTCGTCGTGCCCGAGCCGGACCGGGCGGCCGTACGTGCCTTCGACGTACCCGGTGAACCGCAGGAACCGCCGCGCCGACGACGCCCGCGGGTCGAGGTCCGGTTCCGGCAGCGGCAGCATGGTGTCGAGGAGGGCGACGAGTTCGACGTCTTCGCCTTCCTCGGCGAGCCGGGCGGCGACGCCGTAGGCCAGCGCGCCGCCGAACGACCACCCGGCGAGCCGGTAGGGCCCGCGCGGCAGCCGCGCGCGGACCAGCGGCAGCAGCCGGTCGACGCGATCCTCGATGCTCGTGCCCGGCACGCGTTCGAAGCCGAGGCACGGCACGGCGGCGGGGAGCCGGTCGAGCAGCGGGCGGTAGACGGTGCACGTGCTGCCGCCGGGGTGGAACAGCAGCAGGGGCACGGCGCCGGCGTCGCCGGGGGTGAGGACGTGCACCGGGCCACGGCTTTCGCGCGTGTCGAGGACGGCGCGGGCGACGTCGGCGATGGCGGCGGGCGAGTCGTGCCGGAGCAGGTCGGCGGCGTCGATCGGGGTGTCGAGCTCGGTGGAGAGGTCGGTGGCGAGGAGCCGGGCGAGGTGCTCGTCGAGGACGGGGTGCGGGCCCGGGTCGTCGCCGGTGTGCTTGCGCCAGAGCCGCAGGACGAGGCGATCGGCGGCGTCCCAGGCGCGGCCGCGGGCGGGACGCGGGAGTTCGCCTTCGCGGGGAGCGAGGTCCCGGTTGAGGTCGGCGAGGGTGGCACCCCGCAGAACGGCGGCGGTATCGGGTTCGGCGCCGAGTTCCCGCCGGACGGCTTCGCGGATCCGGTTGGCCATGAGCGAGTCGAGCCCGAGGTCGACGAGCGGGGTGTCGGCATCGAGGTGGGCGGGCGAGAGACCCATGACCGCGGCGACGATTTCGGTGAGCCGGTCGCCGGACGACGCCGGCGCCTCGGACGCGCCGGCCCGGGTACCGGTGGTGGCGATCGGTTCCGCCACCCGGGCCGCCGCCGCGACATCGGTGTACCAATGCCGGACGTGCCGCCACGGCATCGGTGGCACGTCCGCCAACCTCGCACCGTCGTCCGGAGCGCTCACCGTGATCCGCGTCCCCGCGCAGTACAGCTCCGCCGCGGCCGCGCCGAACGCCCGGACCTCGTCCTGCCCGCGCCGCAACGTTCCCACCACGACCGCGTCCCGCACCCCCGCCGCCTCCAGTGTCCGGGCCGACGAACCGCGCAGGATCGGGTGCGGCGAGACCTCGACGAACACCCGGTGCCCGTCCGCGGCCGCCGCCGTCACCGCCTGGCGGAACCGGACCGGACGCCGCACGTGCGCCGCCCAGTAGTCCGCGTCGAAGTCCGGCAGCGCGCGCGGGTCCGTCAGCACCGTGTCGTACCACGGCACCAACGGCCGCCGCCCGCCCAGCTCGGCCAGCGCGTCGCGCAACGGCCCCAGGATCGGGTCCACCGAAGCCGAATGCCCGGCGACGGACACCGGCAGCCGGCGCGCGGTCCGCCCCGAAGCCGTCAGCGACGCCACCAGTGAGTCCAAAGTGGACGCGTCGCCGGCCACCGTCACCTGCCCCGGCGCGGAGTCGACCGCCAGCTCCACCCCGGCCGGCAGGTCCGCCGCCGTCAGCGAAACCGCGGCCATCGCGCCGCCCGCGTCGATGGTGCCCAGCAGCCGCGCCCGGGTGGCGACCAGGTGGACGGCCTCGTCGGCGGTCAGCACACCGCTCACCACGGCGGCGGCCGCGGAGCCCAGCGAGTGCCCGATGACGGCGGCGGGCCGGACGCCGAGCGCCTCCCACCGCGCGGCCAGTGCCACCTGCGTCCCGAAGATCGCCAGCTGGGTCTCGGGCAGCGACCGGCGATCCGAGCCGAGCAACGCCCGCAGCGACCGTCCACTGTGCTCGGTGAACGGGTCGCCGAGCTTGTCCACCTGCGCCGCGAACGCCGCCGACGAGGCCAGCAGCCCGCGGCCCATCCCGGTCCACTGCGAACCGTGCCCGGAGAACACGAACACCGGCCCTTCGCCCGGCACCGCGGTCCCCGTCGCCACCCCCGCGGGCAGCGGATCGGCGTCGACCGCCCGCAGCAGGGTGGCCAGCTCGGCGGTGTCCCCGGCGACGAACGCGGCCCGGTGCCGGTCGCCGTTGTCGCGCCGGAACAACGTGTGCGTGACGTCGGCGAGGGACTGGCCCGGTGACGAGTCCAGCCAGTCCGCCAGCTGCGTCGCCCGTTCGGCGAGCCGGGAACGGCTCCGCGCGGACAGCAGCCCGATCCGGACCCCCGGACCGGGCGCGGGAGCACCGACCGGCGCGGCCGCTTCGAGCACGACGTGCGCGTTGGTCCCGCCGAACCCGAAGGCCGACACCCCGGCCGTGGCGCGCCCGGAGTACGACGGCCACGGCGTCGGCTCGGTGACCACCTTCAGCCGCAGGTCGCCGAACGGGATGTGCGGGTTCGGCGCGGTGAAGTGCAGCTGCGGCGGCAGTTCGCCGTGCACCAGCGCGAGCACGACCTTGATCAGCCCGGCGATCCCGGCGGCCGCCTCCGCGTGCGCGATGTTCGTCTTGACCGACCCGATCAGCAGCGGCGCGGCGGGGGAGCGGCCCGCGCCGAGGACCGCGCCGAGCGCGCCGGCCTCGATCGGATCGCCGAGCAGCGTGCCGGTCCCGTGCGCCTCCACGTAATCCACAGTGGACGGATCGAGCCCGGCGCCGCGGTAGGCGTCGCGCAGCATCGCCTGCTGGGCCGCGGGATTCGGGGCGGCCAGGCCGTTGGACCGGCCGTCGGAGCCGACCGCCGACGAGCGGAGGACGGCGAGCACGCGGTCGCCGTCGACCTCGGCGTCGGCCAGCCGCTTGAGCACCACGACGCCGCAGCCCTCGGCCCGCGCGATGCCGTCCGCGCCGGCCGAGAAGGTCTTGCACCGGCCGTCACCGGCGAGCAGCCCGGCCGCGGCGAACGCGGCCGTCGGCCCGGGCACGAGCATGAGGTTCACCCCGGCGGCCAGCGCCAGGTCGGCTTCGCCGTCGCGCAGCGCACGGATGGCGTGGTGCACCGCGACCAGCGACGACGAGCAGGCCGTGTCCACCGCCATGCTCGGTCCGCGCAGGTCGTAGACGTAGGACAGCCGGTTGGCGGCGATGCTGCCCGCCGCGCCGGTCGCCGTCCACAGGTCCGGTGCGGCGCCGGAGAGGGTCAGGTGGCCGTAGTCGTGGGTGGCGATCCCGGTGAAGACGCCGGTGCGGCTGCCGCGCAGCGACGCGGGGGCGATGTCGGCGTGCTCGAGCGCCGCCCAGGTCACCTCCAGCAGCATCCGCTGCTGGGGATCCATCGTCGCGGCCTCGCGCGGGGTGATGCCGAAGTGCTCGGCGTCGAACCCGGCGACGTCGTCGAGGAACCCGCCGACGATCGGCGCTTCGCCGGCGTCCCAGCGGCCCGGCGGCGCGGTCCGGACGGCGTCCCGGCCGCCGCGCAGCAGGTCCCAGTACTCGTCGACGCCGTCGGCGCCGGGCCAGCGGCAGCCGAGCCCGACGACGGCGATCGGGTCGGTCCGCCGCCGGTCGGCCGGCGGCGCCTCCGGCTCGTCGCCCGCGGTGAGGCTGCGGACGAGGTGGTCGACGGTCGGGCTTTCCCACAGCAGCGTCGCGGGCAGCCGCGTGCCGGCCAGGTCTTCGAGGTCCGCGGCGATGCCGACGGCCTGGCGGGAGGACAGGCCGTAGTCGGCAAGCGGGCGGTCGGGTTCGACGGTCGTGCCGGTGTGCTCGGCGAGCAGCTCGAGAAGCCGGTCGCGCAAGTCGCGGTTTCTCATCGCACCAGTGCCTTTCCGTAGTCGCCGGCGAGGTAGCGGTCGCGGCAGGCCGCGCGCGCGATCTTGCCGCTGGAGGTGCGTGGCACCCGGCCCTGCGGGACGAGCAGCACGTCCCGCAGGGACAGCCCGTGCGCGTCCGAGACCAGCCGGCGGACCGCGACAGCCAGGGCGCGTTCGGCTTCTCCGGTCAGCTCTTCGTGGGCGCGGTGCTCGGCGACCACGACGACGGACTCGGTGTCGGCGCCGGGGACGGCGAACGCGGCGACGCTGCCGGGGCGGATCGCGGGGTCGGCCGACGCGGCCGTCGTCTCGACGTCCTGGGGGTAGTGGTTGCGGCCGTCGACGATGATGAGGTCCTTGATCCGGCCCGCGATGTACAGCTCGCCATCGTGGCGGACGCCGAGGTCGCCGGTGCGCAGCCACGGCCCGTCGGGCAGCCCGGGGTGCTCGCCGGTCAGCCGGGCGCCGAAGGTTTCGGTGCTCTCCAGGGGTTTCTCCCAGTAACCGGCGCCGACGTTGGGGCCGTGGACCCAGATCTCGCCGACTTCTCCGTCGGCGAGGGCCACGGCGGTCCGCGGATCGACGAGGGCGACCTGCTGGCCGGCCGGGACGCCGCACGCGACGAGCCGGATGCCGGTGCCCGCGGGCAGCGCGGTCCCGGTGGCGAGGGCGTCCCGGTCGAACGTCGTGACGTGCGGAGCCGCGGCCGGGCCCGTGGTGACGAAGACGGTCGCCTCGGCCAGGCCGTAGGCGGGACGCGTCTTCTCGGGCGAGTAACCGGCGACGGCGAACGCGGTGTGGAAGCGGTCGAGGACGTCGGGGTTGATCGGCTCGGCGCCGTTCACGATGGCCGCGACGTCGCCCAGGCGCAGGCGTTCCGGCTCGCGGACGCGGGTCGCGCAGTAGTGGAAGGCGAAGTTCGGCGCGGCGCTCCACGCGCCCGGGTGGTCGCCGAGCAGTTCCAGCCAGCGGACCGGGCGCTCGACGAAGGCGAGGGGATCCATCAGCACCGACCGCAGGCCCAGCGCGAGGGGCGTGATCAGGCCGAGGACGAGCCCCATGTCGTGGAACAGCGGGAGCCAGGAGACCGTGGTGGCCGTCCGCGGGTCGAGGCCGAGGCCGCGCACGACCTGGGCGACGTTGGCGAGCACGGCGGCGTGCGTGAGCACCACGCCGGCCGGGCTGCGCGTCGAACCGGACGTGTACTGCAGGTACGCGACGTCGTCCGGCGACGCCGCGGCAGCCGGCCACGAGCGCGCGGGACCCGGGCGGTCGGCGGCGACGACCGGGACACGGCCGTCGAGGAAGTCCTCGACCGCGAGCTGGGCGCCGGTGGTCGTGACGACGGCCGTGGGTGCGCAGTCGGCGAGCACCGCGGCGAGGCGCCCCGCGTGCCCGGGCAGGCCCGGGTCGAACAGCGGCACGGCGATCGCGCCCGCGGCGATCGCGCCGAGGAAGCCGGCGACGTAGTCGGTTCCCTGCGGGCAGAGCACGGCGACGCGGTCGCCGGGGCGGACCGGGAGCGCGGCCGCGACGGCGTCGACGCGCTCGGCGAGCCGCCGCCAGGTCAGCCCGCGCCGCCGTCCGGCCGGGTCGGCGGCGAAGTCGAGGAAGGTCACGGCGGGCTCGTCGGGCGTCGCCGCCGCCCAGTGGCGCAGGCAGGCGGTGAGGGTGCCGCCGCCGAGGTGCTGCAGGGACATCGGGGTTCTCCTTGCGGTTCAGCGGCCCAGCCGCGGGCCCGCGTGCTGCCACGCGGCGACGGCCAGGGTGTCGAGGTCGAGGCCGGTCGTCCCGGCGTCGCGGAGCACGAGCAGCACGTCGTCGGCGGCGATGGCGACGGTGCGCAGGATCGGCCCGGTGGTCTGCCCGGGCAGGCTCAGGACTTGCTGGTAAGACAGGGTTTCCGCGCCGGGAACGGCGGGCGGGGTGGCGAGGGTGAGCGTCGAGACCGTCGGGAGGTCCTGGTCGTCGACGGTGACCTGGGCGCAGCGGCGTGCCTGCGCGGTCCAGGCGGTGAGGTCGGTGCGGGTGCGGGCGAGGAGTTCGGAAACCTGGCCGCCGGGGACCGCGGTCTGGAAGCCGCGGGCGGTCACCGGGCCGCCGGGGAGCAACCGGCCGTGGACGACGGCGGTGCAGCCGTCATCTCTGTCTACTGTGGATGGTGCTTCGGGTACGTCGAATTCGGCGCGGGCGGAGTTGCCCGGGATCGCTTCGGCGGGCAGCAGCGCGGCCGGTGGAACCGCCGGCGGCGGTTTCGCGGCGGAGCCGGAAATGGTCGTCGCCGCGGCCGCGGCGACCAGGAGGATCGGGGAAAATCGCATTCGGGCAGCCATCGGTATCCCTTTCGGGGAGCCTTCCGGGATTTCACGGCCCCCGCACTGGGACCCTTCGCCGGCGACGCGTCCACGGACGGCCGAGCCCGGCGGCACGGGAGACCCTACGGCAGGTAATCGGTTACCGGAAGAGCCTCAAGATTGCGTAAACGTGCCGCGTGTACCCGGCGTGACCTGCGGAATGGCTGGTTACTCACGAGTCGGGCCCAGCGTTGTGGCACGGGCGTCCGACTTCGGTCACCGTGGGTGGTCGTCGACTCACCCGTGTGGGGGAGTTTGTTTGCCTGCGCTTCACATTGTCCGGCATCGGACAATTGCGTTTTCGTTTCTCCCTCCGCTAACTTGGCGGCACGCCCGAAGTGTTTTCCGGGTGATCGCCGTCACTTTCCCGGGAAAGGAAAACAGATGCGCATATCCGCGAGGTGGTCGCGGTGCGCCGCGGTGCTGCTCGCCGTGGTGGCCACGCTGCCGGGCCCGCCCGCCCGGGCCGCGACGAGCGTGCCGGACGCGCGCGCCGACGACGGGTCGCACGTCGTCGCGGAGACCACTGTGGACGGTGATGCCCGGGTGCTGGACCTGACCGTGCGCTCGACCGGCGTCGGTGCCTACGCGATGGTCCGGCTGATCCTGCCGCGGGACTGGGCCGCCGAGCCGGACCGGCAGTGGCCCGCCGTCTACCTGCTCGCGGGGGAGACGCGGCTGCAGGACTACCGCGGCTGGAGCGCGAACACCGACGTCCGGCGCCTCGCCGACGACGCGGACGTCCTCGTCGTCATGCCCGGCTCGGGCCCGGCGGGGTTCTTCACGGACTGGTGGAACTACGGCAAGGACCTCGCGCTCAACCAGTGGGAGACGTTCACCGCGGTCGAGCTGCCGCAGCTGGTCGACCGCGGCTACCGCGGCGACGGCCGGCGCGCGGCGGCCGGGCTGTCGCTGGGCGGCTACGGCGCGATCGAGCTCGCGGCGCGGCGGCCGGGCGTGTTCCGCTACGCCGCGTCGTACAGCGGGAACCTCAACCCGGCCGGTCCGACGGGCGAACTGCTGACCGACGCCATCGTCGCCTCGGCCCACCTCGACCCGGAAGCGTTGTGGGGCGACCGCCGTCGCGAAGCGGCACGCTGGGAGGCGCACGACCCGGTGGTGAACGCGGACCGGTTGCGCGGCACGGAGCTGTACCTGTCGGCGGGCAACGGCCTGCCGGGACCGCTCGACGCGAAGCTCCCGGTCGACGTCCTGCCCGGGGCGATGCTGCTGGAGTTCCTGTGCGGCGGCCAGACCACGGCGATGGCCGGCCGGCTGCGCGCGCTCGGCGTCCCGGTGACGGCGGACCTCTACGGGCCGGGTACGCACCAGTGGGCGTACTGGCAGGAGCAGCTGCACAAGACGTGGCCGCGGATGCTGGCGGTGGTGGCGTCGTGAGACCGTCCTATGTGGTCACGGGGGCGTCAGGCGGGATCGGCCGCGCGTGCGTCGCGGAGCTGGTCCGCCGCGGTGCGCACGTGTGGGCGAGCGTCCGGACCGACGCGGACGAGAAGGAGCTGGACCGCGTTTTCGGTGGTGCGGTGAGCGTGTTGCGCATGGACCTGCGGGACGCGGACTCGATCGCCGAGTGCGGCGCGCGGGTCGCGGCGGCGGGACCGGTGCGGGGGCTGGTGAACAACGCCGGCCTCGCGCGGCCGGGGCCGTTGGAGTACGTGCCGCTCCCGGCGTTCCGCGAGCAGCTGGACGTGAACGTGACGGGCCAGCTCGCGGTGACCCGCGCGATGCTGCCGGCGCTGCGGATCGCCCCGGTCGCGCGGGTGGTGACGGTCGGCTCGATCGGCGGCCGCATCGTGGGGCCGATGGTCGGGCCGTACCACACGTCGAAGTTCGCGTTGGTGGGCTTGACGGACAGCCTCCGGGCGGAGCTGGCCCCGGAGGGGATCGAGGTGATCCTGGTGGAGCCGGGCGCGGTGGCGACGGCGATCTGGACCCGGGCCCGGGAGGCGGCGGAGGAGGTGCGCGCGACGCTGCCGGCGGCCGGGCTCGAGAGGTACGGCGAGCAGTTGGCGGCGGCGGAACGGAGTGCGCTGCGCTCGGCCCGGACGGGGGTGCCGCCGCGGCGGGCCGCCGAGGTGGTGGTGCGGGCGCTGACGGTCCGCCGTCCGGCGCCGAGGTACCTGGTCGGCCGGGATGCCCGGGTGGCGGCCGTGCTGGCGAGGTTGCCGCACCGGCTGCGGTACCGGTTGACGGCGGCGAAGCGATGACGGCGACCGCGAGGCTCGGCCGGCGGCTGCGCCGCGAGGCGGCGACGCGATGAGCCGCCGGGTCGTCATCATCGCGCCCGGTTCGCGCGGGGATGTCCAGCCCTGCGTCGCCCTCGGGCGGGGGCTCGCCGCCGACGGTGACCGGGTCCGGGTCCTCGCTGCCCCCACCTTCGAGCCCCTCGTCACCGCGCACGGCCTCGAGTTCGGCCCACTGTCCGCGGATCCCGGCGCGGTGCTCGGCTCCGAAGCCGGCCGCGCCTGGACTTCGGGACGTCGCCTCGCCTTCCTGACCGGCCTCCGCGAAGTCCTGCGCCCGGTCCTCGACCGCATGCTCGCCGACGTCCACGCCGGTACGAAAACCGCCGATCTCGTCCTCGCGCCGACCCTCGGCTTCCTCGGCACCCACCTCCCCGTCCCGAACGTCGAACTCCACTACCAGCCCAGCATCCCGACGCGGGCCTTCCCGCACCCCCTCCTCCCGTGGGCCGCGAAACTGGGCCCGTGGGGCCGCCACCTCAGCTTCACCGCCGTGGACGCGCTGGCCGGGCACCTCCTGCGTCCCGAGATCGACCGCTGGCGAGCGGAAACCCTCGGACTCTCCGGGAAACGGCCGCGCCGCGACTCGCCGGTCCTGTGCGGCTTCTCCGACGCCGTCGTCCCACGGCCGCCGGACTGGCCCGCGCGGGTCCACGTCACCGGCTACTGGTTCCTCGACACCGACCCCGGTTGGCGCCCGGACCCGCGGCTGCGCGACTTCCTGGCAACGGGTCCGCCGCCGGTGTACGTCGGCTTCGGCAGCATGCCCACCGAGGAGACCTTCGGCCTCGTCCGCACCGCCCTGCGCCGCACCGGGGTGCGCGGGCTCGTCGCCGGCGACGGGCCGGACACCGACGACCTGCTGACCGTCGCCGACGTCCCGCACGACTGGCTGTTCCCGCGCACCGCGGCGGTGGTCCACCACGGCGGCGCGGGAACCACCGCGGCCGGGCTGCGCGCCGGCGTCCCGGCGCTCGTCTGCCCGGTCTTCTCCGACCAGCCGTACTGGGGCAGCCGCGTGTACCGGCTCGGCGCCGGACCACGTCCGTTGCCGCACAAGGAACTGACCGTCGAGGCCCTGACGGCGCGGCTCGAGGAGCTGACGACCAACCCGCTCTTCCGGCGCGGCGCGCAGTACGCCGGCGCCCGGCTGCGCAAGGAAAACGGCGTGGCCCACGCTTGCTCGGTCCTGCACGAACTGTAGAAAGCCGGCGGACCGGTCTGCGATCATGAAGCTGTGAAGCCACGCCGCTGGAACCCCGACACCGTCGCACCGCCGCTGGGCCGCTACAGCCACCTGGCCGAAGTCCCCGCCGGGCACCGGCTGGTCTTCCTCGCCGGCCAGCTCGGCGTCGGACCCGACGGCACCCTCACCGGCGCCGAAGCGCAGGCCAAGCAGATCTTCGCCAACCTCGACGCCCTCCTCGCAGCCGAAGGCGCCGGACCCTCACACCTCGTCAAGCTGCTGACGCTGGTCGCGGGCACCGAGCACCTCGACGGCTACCGCGCCGCGCAGGCCGAAGCTTTCGCCGGCTGGTTCCCGGACGGCGACTACCCGGCGCAGACCCTCGCGGTCGTCGCGGGGCTCGCGCGCCCGGAGTACGTCGTGGAGGTCGAGGCGGTCGCCGCCGTGCCGGTCTAGGCGAAGATCGCCAGCGCCAGGCCGGTGCCGGTGATCAGCGTGCACGCCGCGATCGTCGTGCGCCGGTAGTGCAGGATCAGCGCCGCGAACTCGCGCAGGAGCGCGCTCGGCAGGAAGTACCTCGCCGTCGGCGCGCCCGTCGCGTCGAACGGCAGGCCCAGCCGGCGGCATTCCACCGCCGTGCGGAAGACGTGGTAGTTGCTCGTCACCGCCAGCACCCGGTGCGGCCGCACGCCTTCGGGCAGCAGGTCGGCCGAGAACCGCAGGTTCTCTTCGGTGGTCGTCGCCCGGTCCTCCAGACTGACCCGGTCGGCCGGGATCCCGCGCGAAAGCAGGTATTCCCGCATCGCGGCGGCCTCCGTGACCGTCTCGCCCGCACCCCGGCCGCCGGACACCACCAGCAGCGGGGGCACGGCTTCCCGCGCGGAGAGCCGGATCGCGCGGTCGAGACGGGCGGCCAGCAGCGGCGTCACGCGGTCGCCCGCCAGGCCGCAGCCCAGGACGATGATCGCTTCCACACCGGAACGGCGCCGCAGCCGGCCGTACAGGAGCGAGTACCCGAGCAGGGACGCGAAGAGGAACCCGAAGTAGCACGCGAGCACCGCCGCCGTCGCGACCAGCGCCGAACCCCACCGGCCGAGCGGCACGAAGAACAGCCCTTCGAGCACCAGCAGGCCGACCCCGAGCACGAACGACAGCAGGTTCCCGAGGCTCCGGCCCTCCCGCCGCACCATCCGGACGCCGTTGGCGATCAGCGCCGCCGGCAGCACCACCGCGACGAGCACCGCGATCGCCGCCAGCAGCCCGCCCAGCACCGGGGTGAGCCACTCCAGGTGCCAAGCCGCGCGCAGCAGCCACAACCCGATGAGCAGGAGCGCGATGCCGAGCCAGACGGCGTTGCCGAGCCGCCGCGGTTCCCGGGCCAGCCGGACCGCGAACACCAGCAGCGCGACGGCGGCGCAGCCGGGCAGCACGGCATCGGTGACACTCACCCGGCCTCCCCACCTCCCGCGAAGAGGCCAACGTACGGGACGCGGACCCGGCGGCCGCCCACCGGGTCCGCGTCCGGTCAGGCCTTGTGCTGCATGCTCGACCGCGCCGGGTTGCCCTGGTCGGCGGCCTTCGGGTCCTTCTCGTCGCTCTTGGCCCGGACGCCGGACTCGATCCGGTCGCCGAGGTCCTTGTCGACGTTGCGCCAGTAGTCGAACGCGCGTGCCAGCACCGGTTCGGAGACGCCGTTGAGCAGGTGCCCGACGATGTTGTCGACCAGCCGGCCGCGCGCGGCGTCGTCCAGGACCTCGCGGACCATCGTCGCGGCCTGGCCCCAGTCGTCGTCGTCCTCGCGCAGCGTGTACGCCGTCCGGACCATGTCGCCGTCGGTGTGCCAGCCCGCCGGCTGCCCGTACCGCGCGACGTCGGCGTGCGGGCCGCCCTTCGAGTTCGGCGCGTACACGGGGTCGGACACCTTCGTGTACCGCATTGCCCCGTCCTTGCTGTAGCTGTGCACGGGCGCGACGGGCGCGTTGACGGGCAGCTGCTTGTAGTTCGCGCCGATCCGGTAGCGGTGGGCGTCCGGGTAGGAGAACAGGCGGCCGAGCAGCATCTTGTCCGGGCTCGCCCCGATCCCCGGCACCAGGTTGCTCGGCTCGAACGCGGCCTGCTCGATTTCGGTGTGGTGGTCGGTCGGGTTCCGGTCCAGGGTCATCCGGCCGACGTCGATCAGCGGGTAGTCGCCGTGCGGCCACACCTTCGTCAGGTCGAAGGGGTTGAAGCGGTAGGTCTTGGCGTCGTCGAACGGCATGACCTGGACCTTCAGCGTCCACGAGGGGTGGTCGCCGCGCTCGATCGCCTCATAGAGGTCCCGCGTGTGGTAGTCGGTGTCGGCCGAGGCCATCTGGTCGGCTTCGTCCTGCGTGAAGCACTCGACGCCCTGGTCGGTCTTGAAGTGGTACTTCACCCAGAAGCGTTCCCCGGCGGCGTTGACCCACATGTAGGTGTGGGAGCTGTAGCCGTTCATGTGGCGCCACGTGCGCGGGATGCCGCGGTCGCCCATCAGCCACGTCACCTGGTGCGCGGACTCCGGCGACAGCGTCCAGAAGTCCCACTGCATGTCGTGGTCGCGCAGGTTGTTGTCGGCCCGGCGCTTCTGCGAGCGGATGAAGTGCTGGAACTTCAAGGGATCCCGGATGAAGAAGACCGGCGTGTTGTTGCCGACCATGTCGTAGTTGCCTTCGCTGGTGTAGAACTTCACCGCGAAGCCGCGGGGGTCGCGCCAGGTGTCGGGGCTGCCGCGCTCGCCGGCGACGGTGGAGAACCGGATCAGCAGGTCGGTCTTCGTGCCCGGCTGGAACACCGCCGCCTTCGTGTACGCGCTGACGTCGCCGGTCACCTCGAACCGCCCGAACGCGCCGCTGCCCTTCGCGTGCGGCTGCCGCTCGGGGACGCGTTCGCGGTTGAACTGCGCCATCTGTTCGATGAGGTAGTTGTCGTGCAGCAGGATCGGGCCGTCGGGACCGACGGTGAGGGAGTGTTCGTCGCTTTCGACGGGGATGCCGGCGTCCGTCGTGGTCGGTTCGGTCATGACACCCCACCGTGCGCGCCTTTCTGGATCTGGTCAAGTCCTCGGATGGCGTGTTTGACGCGCCGGAAAACGGGTAGCGGCCGGGGTTTCTGGCATGGTGGGGGTCGTGGGTGAGCGACCGGCTTTCGTGCTGCACGAGCACTGGCGTCCGCGGCACCACTTCGACCTGCGGCTCGAGGAGGACGGCGTGCTGCGCTCGTGGGCCGTCCCGCGCGGCCTCCCGCCGGACGCGAAAGGCAACCGGCTCGCCGTCGCCGTGCCCGACCACGCGCTCGATCACCTCGCCTACGAGGACGACACCAAGAAGGTCGCCGACACGGGCTGGTGGGAGGAGCACGACCGCACGGACAAGCGCATCGTGTTCACCCTCCACGGCCGGACCGGCGCGGTCCGCTACGCGCTGATCCGCACCGACCGCGACTGGCTCCTGCACCGCACCCGCGACCAGCCGGGAGACGCCGATGCGCGCTGAAGTCCTCTCCGCCACGCCCACGCTCTTCCGCGACGACCTGGCGCTCGACGAAGGCGCCAACACCGAGTTGCTGACCTGGCTGCACGGCCGCGTCGACGGCGTCTTCGTCGCCGGGACGGCGGGCGAGTTCCCGGCCCTGGACCGGGCCGAGCGCCGGACACTCGCCGGGCTCGCGCTGGACGTGTTCGGCGCGGAGCACACAATCGTGCACGTCGGCGCGGCGAGCACGCGCGAAGCCGTTTCGCTGACCCGGGACGCCCTCGCCGCGGGCGCCACGCGGCTGGCCGTCATCACGCCCTACTACCTGCCCGCGGACGCCGACACGGTCGGCCGGCACTTCGCGGCCGTGCGCGACGCCGCCGGGGAGGCCGACGTCTACGGCTACCTCTTCCCGGACCGCACCGGCGTGACGCTCTCGCCCGCGGAGTTCGCCGCGACGGGCCTGCGCGGCGGCAAGCTGTCCGGCGCGGCGGCGGCCCGGTTCGCCGACTTCCGCGCGGCGCTGCCGGCCGCGCGGTTCTGGTCGGGCGCCGACACCGACGTCGCGGCGGTGGCCCGGGCCGGCGGGGCGGGCGTGGTGTCCGGTTTGTCGTCGGCGTTCCCGGAGCCCTTCACGGACCTGGCCGCGGCGGTCGAAGCCGGCGACACCGAAGCCGAACGCGCCGCCCAGGCCCGCGCCGACGCCGTCCGGGCCGCGCTGGGCGGCACGGTCGAGGGGATCAAGGAAGCGGTCCGGCAGCGGGGCTTCGGGAACGGCCTGCTGCGGATGCCGGCGCCCGCGCCGCCCGCCGAGCGGATCGCGGCCTACGCCCGGAGCTGAACCCCGGCGCGCATCGCCCGGTGCGCCCAGTGGCCCAGCACCGCGAGCAACGCGATCTCCAGCACCATCATCAGGCGCTCGACCAGGCCGGTCGCCACCGTCGGGAGGTGGCCGCCCAGCACGACGTTGACCGCGAACGGCACGATGAACGGAAGGTAGAACGGGATCGCCGCCAGCGCCAGCCGCCGCGACCAGGTCGCGAAGCGCCGCCAACGCGGGTCGTCACGGTGCCGCCGGCCCAGCGCCCAGCCGACGATCGGCAGGCTCAAGCAGGTCACGGCCGAGGCGTAGAGGTGGATCTTGCCGGTCGGGGTGATGGCGCAACCCTGCGGGTCCTTCGCGAAGACGGCGACGGCGAGCAGGCTCACGCACCACAGCGCCTTCGCCGCCACCAGCGCCGGGTTGGCCAGCAGACCCCGCCGGTAGAGCGCCACCAGCAGCAATGCCGAGCCGGTGCTGGTGAGCAGCAACGCGCCGTCCCACATCCACCGGCCCGGGCTGAGCGCGTAGTCGCTGAGCATCGTGCTCACCGGGTCCAGCGGGGCGAGCCGCCGGTCGAGGTGCAACACCGCGAGCAGGACGACGGCGCCGGCGAAGGCGGCCAGCGCGCCGGGCACGAGCAGCCGGGCGCGGAGACGGGGACGGACGGGTGCGGGGCACAGCATGTAGAGGGACACTCCCGGGCGGCTCGGCTGGTTCAAGCGGAGCCGCGGACGCTACCCGTGACCATTCCGTGATCGTCGCGGGACACGCCCGAGATGTGACCCGGGCCACTCAGTGCTCGCCGTCCTGCGGGATCTCCGCCGAGTCCGTCAGCCGCAGCTTGCGCCGCGCCCGCTGGTAGAACGTCGTCATCCCGAGCCGGACGACCCGGGCGGCGCTGGGCCGGGCGCGCAGGTCGAGGCGGTCGCCGGGGGAGACGTACCCCTCGACCTGGCCGTCGACCTCCACCGCCAGCCGGCCGCTGGTCGACAGCAGCTCCAGCGTCACCTCGTCGTGCACCGACAGCACCACGCCCCGGCTGTACGCCGAGTGCGGCGCCGCGGGCGTGACCAGCAGCGCCTCCACCGCCGGGCTGGTGATCGGGCCGCCGGCCGAGAAGCTGTACGCCGTCGAGCCGGTCGGGGTCGCGACCACGACCGCGTCCGCCGAGTAGCTGACGAACGGCTGGCCGCCGACGCGGACCGCGACCACCGCGCTGCCGTCGCCGGGCACGCGGACCACGGCGATGTCGTTGAACGCCGTGATCTTCCGCCCCTCCAGCACCGCGTCCACGGCCAGCCGCGGCTCCACCGTGAACTGGTGGTCGTCGATGGCCGAGAGCGCGCCGGGCAGGTCCGGGACGTCGACCTCGGCGAGGAACCCCAGCTTGCCGAGGTTCACCCCGAGCACCGGTGCGCGCTGCCCGTCGGCCAGCCGCATGGCCCGCAGCATGGTGCCGTCGCCGCCGAGGCTGACGACCAGGTCGGACCGGCGGCCGAGCTCCTCGGCCGTCACGCCGATCGCCGCGCAGTTGAGGCGGACGATCTCGTCGGCGATGCCGAGGATCTCGATGTTCCGGTTGCCCGCCCAGCCGAGCACGGCCTCGACGGCGGCCGCGGAGTCGCGGCGGGGGTGCAGCACGAGTCCCGCGGAGTGCATGTCAGCGGCCCCGGGCGGGGGAGGTGAGCGTCATGCGGTCAGTCTGCCCGCTCCCGCCTTCCGCCGCGAGAACCGCAGCGCGCCGTCGTCGAGCCGGCCGTGCCGCAGCTTGACGACGTCGTGGGCGTAGCTCATGCCGAGCTGCCACGGCGCGCGCGACCCGGCCTTCGGGAACTCGTCGATCGACCGCAGCACGTACCCGGCGTCGAAGTCGAGCAGCGGCCGCTCGGTGACCGCCGGGTCGTCGTTGACCGGGACAGCCTGGTCGTAGCCGTGCCGGTCGAGGTGGCGCAGCAGCCGGACGACGTACTCGCCGACGAGGTCCGCCTTGAGCGTCCACGACGCGTTCGTGTACCCGATCGTGAACGCGAAGTTCGGCACGCCGCTGAGCATCATCCCCTTGTACGCCATGGTTTCCGGCAGCTTGACGGGGTCGCCGTCGACGACCAGGTCGATGCCGCCGAAGGCCAGCAGCCGCAGCCCGGTGGCGGTGACGACGACGTCCGCGTCGAGCTCGTCGCCCGATTCGAGCCGGATGCCGGTCTCGGTGAAGGTCGCGATCCGGTCGGTGACGACGGAGGCGTCGCCACGCTTGATGGACCGGAACAGGTCACCGTCCGGCACCAGGCACAGCCGCTGGTCCCACGGCTGGTAGCGCGGCTTGAAGTGGGTGTCGACGGCGTACCCGGGCGGCAGCTGCTTCATCGCGGCCTTGCGGATCAGCGCCTTGACGACCCCCGGGCGGCGCCGGCTGAGCTGGTAGATCAGCGTGCTCACGGCGACGTTCTTCCACCGCGCGATCGGGTACGCCAGCTTCGCGCCGAGCAGCCCGCGCAGCCGGTTGGCCAGCGCGTCCTCCGACGGCAGGGACAGGATGTAGGTGGGGGAGCGCTGCAGCATCGTGACGTGCTCGGCGCGGTCGGTCATGGCCGGCACCAGCGTCACGGCCGTCGCACCGCTGCCGATCACGACGACCTTCTTGCCGGTGTAGTCCAGGTCCTCGGGCCAGTGCTGCGGGTGCACGACAGTGCCGCCGAAGTTCTCGAGGCCGGGGAACTCCGGGGTGTGGCCGCCCGCGTAGTCGTAATAACCGCTGCAGAGGTAGAGGAACTTCGCGGTGAACTCGACCGGTTTCCCGTCGTGGGTCGCCTCGACCGTCCACCGTGCGTCCTCTGTGGACCACGCGGCGCGGACCACCTTGTGCCCGAACCGGATGTGCCGGTCGATGCCGGCGTCGGCCGCGGTGTCCCGGACGTACTTGAGGATCGACGGGCCGTCGGCGATGGCCTTCGCGTCGGTCCACGGCCGGAACCGGTAGCCGAGGGTCTGCATGTCCGAATCGGACCGCACGCCGGGGTAGCGGAAGAGGTCCCACGTGCCGCCGATGGCGTCGCGGGCTTCCAGGATCGCGTACGTCTTGCGCGGGAACGCGGTCCGCAGGTGGTGGGCGGCGCCGACGCCGGACAGGCCGGCGCCGACGATCAGGACTTCGACGTGCTCGGTCATCGAACGGCCTCCGTCCGCCGCGGGCGCCTCATCACGCGCGAGAGCACGGCGTTGTAGTGGGTGGGGGTGATGCGGGCGAGCGCGTCGAACAGGTAGGCGTCCGGGCCGACCAGGATGCGGGCCTTGCCGCGGTCGACGCCGGCGTGGATGACCGCCGCGGCCTTGTCCGGCGACGTCATGGTCATGGCCTCGAACTGCGCGGCCATCTGCTCCTTCGTGCGGCCCAGGCCCTCGGGATCACGCCGCACCCGCGCGTTGCGCGCGATGTTCGTCGTGATGCCGCCCGGGTGCACGGTGATCGCGCGGACGGCGGAGCCGCGCAGTTCTTGCCGCAGCGATTCGGTGAAGCCGCGGACGGCGAACTTCGCGGCGCAGTAGGCGCTCTGGTTCGGCATCCCGAGCAGGCCGAACACGCTGGAGGTGTTGACGATCGCGCCTTCGCCCTGCTCGACGAGGATCGGCAGGAACGCGCGCGTGCCGTGCACGACGCCGCGGAAGTTGATGTCGTGCAGCCAGTCGTCGTCCTCGATCACCGCGTCGAGGACGGTGGAGGTGACCGCGACCCCGGCGTTGTTGAACACCGCGGCCAGCGGGGCGGGGAGCCAGTCCTTGACCTCGGCGGCGAAGCGCAGCTGGTCTTCGGCGTCGCGGACGTCGAGCACGCGCGTCAGTACGCGGCCGTGCAGGGCGGCCGCGGTGGCCTTCAGGCCGTCTTCGTCGACGTCGGCCAGGGCGACCGGCGAGCCGAGGCGGGACAGCCGGGTGGCGAGCGCGCGGCCGATGCCGGACGCGGCGCCGGTGATCACCACCGGGCGGCCGGTGAGACTACGGGGCCGTGACATCGCTGCTCCTCGCGTGCTTGTCGATGAGGTCGAGGATCGTCGGCCACGCGCCTTCGGGCAGGTCGTGGCCCATGCCGGGCACGGTTTCGAGGCGGGCGCCCGGGATCGCGCGCGCGGTGGCGGCGCCGCCGGTGGGGTGGACCATCCGGTCGCGGTCGCCGTGGATCACCAGCGTCGGCGCGGTGATCTTCCGCAGCAGCGCGGTCCGGTTGCCGGACTTCATGATCGCGGCGAGCTGGCGGCCCACGCCGCCGGCCGTCGGGTCGCGGTCCCAGCCCGTCCCGGCCAGCTCGCGAACCCACGCCTCGTCGAACGGGAAGCCGTGGGAGCCGATGTGCCGGAACATCCGGACGGCGCTTTCGACCGCCTCTTCCCGGGACTTCGGCGGCTTGGCGCCCATCATCCGCAACGTCGAGAACGCGGGCCGGCCGAGCAGGCGCGACCCGGTTGTCGACATGATCGACGTCAGGGTGCGGATCCGCTCCGGGTGCAGCGCCGCGACGGTCTGGGAGATCATGCCGCCCATCGAGACGCCCGCGATGTGCGCGGTCTCGAGGTCCAGGGCGTCGAACAGGCCGATCGTGTCGGCGGCCATGTCCGTCAGGTCGTACTGCTGCGCGGGGAACCGGCCCGCGAACATGCCGAGCAGGCTCGGCGGCCGGAAGCGCGGGTGGGTCGAGCGCCCGGCGTCGCGGTTGTCGAACCGGATCACTTCGAAGCCGCGGCCGGCGAGCTGCGCGCAGAAGGCGTCCGGCCAGCTGTGCAGCTGCTGGCCGAGCCCGGCGACGAGGACGACCGGGTCGGCGCCGGCGTCCCCGATCCGTTCGTACGCCAGGGAAATCCCCCGGCCGGCGTCGGCGATCTGTTCGGTCACTGCTCTCCTCCGGTGCTTCGGCGGCGCACGACCGCGCGGCCGCCCTTGGCGGGGGCGTAGGCCACGCCCCGCGAATGCCAGCGTTCGTCGGGTTCGGCCGTCGGGACCAGCGTGAAGTCCCGCAGCAGGGTCCGCAGCACGACGGTCAGCTCCATGGTCGCGAAGGCGGCGCCGAGGCAGCGGCGGGTGCCGCCGCCGAACGGGATCCACTGGTAGAGGTCCGGGCGCGCGCCGGCGAAGCGGTGCGGGTCGAACTCTTTCGCGCGCGGGAACACCGCGTCGTCGTCGTGGATCAGCGCGATGCTGACGAGCACCGCGTACCCCTTCGGCAGGGTCCAGCGGCCGAGCCGGAAGCCGTCCTGCTTGACCTGGCGGGCGGTGAGGTCGATGACCGGGCGGGTGCGCTGGACCTCGAGGATGGTGGCGTCGAGGAGCTTGCCGTCGTCCTCCCGCAGTTCGTCGAGCAGCGCGGGGTGCCGGCGCAGGCGTTCGACGGCCCAGGCCAGCGTGGTCGCCGTGGTCTCGTGGCCGGCGGTGAGCAGGGTGAGAAGCTGGTCGGAGATCTCGTCGCGGGTGAGCCCGGACCCGTCGTCGTAGCGGGTCTGCAGCATCATCGAGAGGACGTCGTCCTTTTCTTCGACGCGGGCCTTGGCGATGAGCCGGTCGACGATGGCGTCGTACTCGCAGCGCATGCGCTCGAAGCGGCGCCAGGGGTTGAAGCGGCCCTTCTTGGAGATCGGCACGACGGCCAGCCGGGAACCGAGCGTGACGAACGGCGGCAGCAGTGCGCGCAGCTCGGCGAACTCGGCTCCTTCGGCGCCGAACACCGCGCGCAGGATGGCGTTGAGCGTGATCCGCATCATCGACGGAAGGGTGGCGAACGCCTTCCCGTCGGGCCAGGTTGCGAGTTCGCGGATGGTCTCTTCTTCGACGATCCGCTCGTACGCCGCGAGCCGCTTCCCGTGGAAGGGCGGGACCAGGAGCTTGCGCTGCCTTTTGTGCTCCTCGCCGGAGAGCGCGAACATCGAGTGCGGTCCGAGCACGCGGCCGAGGTTGACTTCGAGGTTGTCGACGAGGTCGGGGCCGGAGGTGAAGAGCTGCTTGATCTCGGCGGGGTCGCTGAGCACGACGGCGCGGCCGAAGATCGGCACGTTGACCGTGAAGGCGTCCCCGTAACGCGCTCTGAGCCGCCGCATGCCGCGCAGGGGCTGGGTCAGCGCGTAGGCGCCTTGGACGGCGCGGGGCGCGGTCGGTCCCGGCGGCAGCGTCACCGCGCTGGTCATGGTCGTCATCGACCCTCCCGAAATGGTGGTACGCGAGCGTACCGTCGGTACGGTACGCCGGTGTACCATCTCGTTTCAAGAAGGAGGCGGTATACCGTGACTTCCGTGGACGTCGACACCCGCCGGCACCGGCAGCGGCTGCTGGACGGGCTGGCCGCGTCGATCACCGAGGACGGCTTCCGCGACACGACGGTCGCCGGCATCGTCCGCCGCGCGCGCACGTCCCGCCGGACCTTCTACGAGCACTTCTCCAGCCGTGAGGAGTGCCTGATCGCGCTGCTGGCGGACGCGAACCGCGCGATGATCCAGCAGATCTCCGACGCCGTCGACCCGGACGCGCCGTGGGCGCTGCAGGTGCGCCAGGCGATCGAGGCGTGGATCGCGTGCGCGGAGTCCGAACCGGCGATCACGCTGAGCTGGATCCGCGACGTGCCGGCGTTGGGCGCCGCGGCGCGGGATCTGCAGCGCGACGCGATGGAGGGGTTCATCGCGATGACGCAGCGGCTGACGGACACGGCCGCGTTGCGGGCGGCGGGAATCAGCCCCCCGTCCCGCCAGACGGCGATCATCCTGCTGGGCGGGTTGCGCGAGCTGATCGCGACGACCGTGGAGGACGGCGGCCGGGCCGGCGACGTCACCGAGGTCGCGGTGCGAGCCTCGATCGCGTTGCTCGGCCCAGCCTGACTAACCCACGTTGACGGTCAGCTTCGGCGGGTCGCGCAGTTCGCTGTCGACCTTGTCCAAGCGCGTGGTCAGCTCTTCGATCGCCGCGCGGGCGTCGTCGCAGATCCGGTTGGCGGCCACCAGGTACGAATCGCAGATCTCCCAGTAGTTCGAGCCCCCGATCGCCGCGGCGGGCTTGCGCCGCTGCGCGCCGTCGACCGCCTCGGCCAGCACCGTGTCCAGCTCGAGGACCTTGTCGAGCTCGAACGGGAACTTGCCCAGCACCCAGTCGCCGATGGCCTTGAAGACGGTCAGGCCGACCCGTTCGAACCCGGGGTCGGTGAACGTCGCGGCCTGCAGCGCCCCGACGAACTGCTTCATGACCTTGACCATGTCGGCCCGCGCCTGCTCGAAGATCTGCGAGTACGCGATGAGGCACTGGCCGAGCTTGCCGACCGCGAGGATGTAGGGCTCGCTGTAGTTTTCGAGTTCTTCGCGGTAGGTCTGCACCCCACCGCGACATCGCCCTCCCACTTCCCGAGGGCGGCGCCGAGCGCGCTGTCGAGGCTGTTGAGGACGTCGATGCTCGGGTGCTCTTCGCCGGCCGACTTGTAGCGCAGCCCGTCGATGGCCTGCCACGCCTGGTGCATGACCTGGATCCGCTGCTGCGCGATGACGTCGGACGGGTAGAAGAACCGCTCGAACGGGTAGTCGGCCCACCGGTCCGGGTGCGGACCGGTGGGACCGTATTCGTGCAACAGCCAGTCCACCCACCCGGCCACCCAACGAGCCCAGAGCGCGACTTCGCCGCACTGGTCCTCGTACCGGTCGAACTGCGGGTAGTGGCCCGGCGGGCGGTCGGGGAAGTACGGCGGCTGGTTCACCGGCTTCCCCCGTCCGCCCAGGATTCGCCGATGCGCCGCAGGTGCTCGCTCGCGGCCGCGTCGGACTCGGCGTAGAGCTTGGACGCGCCCTGCAGGCCGCCTTGCAGCCGCCGGGCCGTGTCGACGAAGTTGTCGTTGTGCGAAATGAGCGTGTCGAAGATTTCCTTGAACTTGTGGTCGAACCTCTCGCAGGCGTGGAAGAACACCCCGGCGTCGCCGTAGTCGCCCAGCAGGGCGGTCTTCCCCTCGATCGTGGCCTGCGCTTTCTTGACGGCCGAACCGTGCGCTTCGAAATGCGTCACCGCCTCGGTCGCGCGCTCGGCGGCGTGCTGGACCAGTTTCGGATCGACCTCGAATCCTTGCACTTTTTCCCCCTTCACGACCATGGGTCGTCGCCCGGACGCAATCCGGCAAATCGGTCTGGATGCTACGCCTGCCGAACGCGTCCGGAGGGGACTTCAGGAGAAACTCACGCGTCCAGGTCCCGCGCGATCAGTTCGGCCAGCGCGTCGACCGACGCCTGGGCGGCGTCCCCGTCGGCGGTCAGCTCGACCTCGTCGCCGAAACCCGCGCCCAAGGTCATCAAACCCAGGACACTCGCGGCGTCGACCGGATCGCCGGCCACCCCGCCGGTGATCTTCGCGATCCGAACCTTCGCGGGCTGCCCGGCCGCGGTGCGGGCGACCAGGCCCGCGGGCCGGGCGTGCAGCCCGACACTGCTGGCGACGAGCGTGCGGCGTTGGTACACAGTGGACTCCTTCACGCGTTGACGGTCTGGCCGGACACGGCGGTGGAACGTTCGGCTGCGCGGAACCGGACCTGCTTCAGCGCGATCACGGACCCGGCGGCCACCAAGGTCCCGGCCACCAGTGCCACCAGGAACAGCAGCGGGCTGCCGATCAGCGGGAGCACGAAGATCCCGCCGTGCGGGGCGCGCAGCGTCGCGCCGAACGCCATCGACAGCGAACCCGTGACCGCCGAGCCGAGCATGATCGACGGGATCACCCGGAACGGGTCGGCCGCCGCGAACGGGATCGCCCCCTCGGTGATGAACGACGCGCCGAGCAGCCAGGCCGCGCGGCCGTTTTCGCGCTCGGCCTCGGTGAACAGCTTCTTCCGGACGGTCGACGCGAGCGCCAGGGCCAGCGGCGGCACCATCCCGGCCGCCATCACCGCGGCCATGATCTGCAGCGAGCCGGTGGCGCCGGTGGTCAGGCCGCCGACGGCGAAGGTGTACGCCGCCTTGTTGACCGGACCGCCCATGTCGAACGCCATCATCAGGCCGAGCAGCGCGCCCAGCAGCAACGCGCTCGCGCCGCTGAGGCTGTTGAGCCAGTTCGTCAGCCCGGTCGTCGCGGCCGCCATCGGCTTGCCGACCACGACGTACATCAGCACACCGACCACAATGGACCCGAGCAGCGGGTAGACGACCACCGGCATGATCCCGCGCATCGCCTTCGGCACCTGGATCTTCTTCAACGCCAGCACGACACCACCGGCCAGCAGACCCGCGACGAGCCCGCCGAGGAACCCGGCGCCGACGGTGACGGCGATCGCGCCGCCCACGAAACCGGGGGCGATGGCCGGGCGGTCGGCCATCGCGAAGGCGATGAACCCGGCCAGCACCGGCACCAGGAAGTCGAACGCGGCGCTGCCGATCTGGAACATCAGCGCGGCCCAGCCGGCGACCGAACCCGCGTCGAAGTGCTCGGTGACCTTCGGGGCGTCGACGATCCGGTAGCCACCCAGGGCGAAACTCAGCGCGATCAGCAACCCGCCCGCGGCGACGAACGGGATCAGGTAGCTGACGCCGGTCATCAGCCACTGGCGGATCTTGGTCCCGGCCTTGTCGTTCGCGCCGACCTTCGAGGTCAGCTCCGGGCCGGCGGCCGCGGGTGCGACGGGCTCGCGAGCCGCGGCCTTCGCCCGTTCGAACAGCCCGGCCGCGTCGTTGATCGCGGCCTTGACCGGCGCCTCGACGATCGGCTTGCCCGCGAACCGGTCCCGGCCCTGCACGGCGAGGTCGGCGGCGAAGATGACGGCGTCCGCGGTCGCGATGTCCTCGGCGGACAGCGGTTCGGACCCCGCCGAACCCTGCGTCTCGACGACGATCGTGTCGCCGTTGGCCTTCGCGGTCTGCTCCAGCGACTCGGCGGCCATGTACGTGTGCGCGATGCCGGTGGGGCACGCGGTGATGGCGACGAACTTCATGGTCAGGACACCTCCTGGCGGATGTACGAAGCGACGGCGACGGCGTCGGTGGCGTCCAGGAGGTGCTGCTTGAACTCCGCCCGGACGAGGCGGCGGGCGAGGGCGGCCAGGACCTTGAGGTGGTCGCTGCCGCCGCCTTCGGGTGCGGCGATGAGGAAGATCAGCGTCGCCGGGCCGTCCGGGGCGCCGAAGTCGACGCCGGCGGCGCTGCGGCCGAACGCCAGCGTCGGCGCGGTCACCGCGGCGGAGCGGCAGTGCGGGATGCCGATGCCGCCTTCGAGCCCGGTGGCCATCTGCTCCTCCCGGGCGGCGACGTCCTTGAGGAAGAGGTCGAGGTCGGTCACCCGCCCGGCGTCGACGAGCCGCTGCGCGAGCGCGCGGGTGGCGCTACGGGAGTCGGCGGCGTCGAGGCCGAGGTCGACCAGGTCGGCGGTGATCAGGTCCGGGGTGGTCATGCGGCGGCTCCGCTGAGGGTGAGGGTGGGGTCGGCGTCGAGCACGCGCACCTGGTCCGGGTGCACGTCGTGGGGGGTGGGCATGCGGCTGCCCTCCTGCGTGACCGCGGCGGTGCCGTAGGCGACCGCGGTCCGCAGGGCTCGGGGGCCGGTCCCTCCCGCGTGGAGGAACCCGGCGAGTGCGGCGTCTCCGGCGCCGACGGTGCTGCGCACGGCGACCAGCGGGCCGAGCGCGTGGCAGGTTTCGGTCTCCCCGACGAGGACCGCGCCGCGTGCGCCCAGGCTGACGAGTACGGTGCCGACGCCGCCGGAGATCAGTTCGCGGCAGAAGGCGACGACGTCGCCGAGCAGCGGTAGCGGGCGGCCGGCGAGCTCGACCAGCTCGTCGAGGTTGGGCTTGAGCAGGTCCGGCCCGCCTTCGCAGGCGGCGGCGAGCGGCGCGCCGGAGGAGTCGACGGCGACCTTCGCCCCGGCGTCGTGCGCGAGTTTCGTGAGCCGCGCGTAGAAGTCGTCGGGCACCCCGGCGGGGAGGCTTCCGCAGCACACCAGCCATTCCCCGCGCGCGGCCAGCTCGACGGCCCGGCGTTCGAGTGTGGCCAGCTCGGCGGGGGAGATCTCCGGGCCGGGCTCGTTGATCTTCGTCGTGGTCCCGTCGGCTTCGACGAGCGTGATGTTGCTGCGGGTCGTCCCGGCGATCGGCACGGCGACGACCGGGACGCCTTCGGGGGCGAGCAGGTCGGCCAGGCGGTCGCCGACCAGGCCGCCCGCGGGCAGGAGCGCGACGGTCGGGGTGCCGGCGGCGGCCAGCGCGCGGGCGACGTTGACGCCCTTGCCGCCGGGGTCGAGCCGCACGGCTTCGGCCCGGTTGACCTCGCCGCGGCGCAGGCCGGCCAGCCGCGCGGTCCGGTCGAGGCTCGGGTTCGGGGTCACGGTGACGATCACGCCAGCACCACCTCCGGGCCCGCCTCTTCGAGCTCGGCCACCGCGCCGGCGTCGAGGCCGCTGTCGGTGACCAGGACGTCGATCTCGGCCAGCCGCGCGAACCGGCTGAGCTGGTCGGTGCCGTACTTGCTGTGGTCGGCCAGCAGCACCCGCTTGCGCGCGGCGGCGACCACCGCGGCCTTCACCGCGGACTCGGCCATGTCGGGTGTCGTGCAGCCGTGCTCGGCGGAAAAGCCGTTTGCGCCGAGGAAAGCGACGTCGACGAGCAGTCCGTCGAGCGCGTGCAGCGTCCACGCTTCGACGGCGGCGAGCGTCGTCCCGCGCACGCGGCCGCCGAGGATGTGCAACGTGATTCCCGGCCGGGTGGCCAGGATCGAGGCGACCGGGATCGAGTTGGTGATCACGGTCAGCTCGCGGTCGGCAGGCAGGAGCGTGGCGAGCCGGCTGGTGGTCGTGCCCGCGTCGAGCAGGATCGAGCCGCGGTCGGGCACCAGGTCGAGCGCGGCCCGGGCGATCGCGTCCTTCTCGGCGGCGTTGGTCTGGTCCCGTTGCGCCACTTCGGGTTCGAAGTCGAGCCGCTCGACGGCGACCGCGCCGCCGTAGACGCGGCGGACGACGCCCTGGCGTTCGAGGACGCCGAGGTCGCGGCGGATGGTCTCGGGGGCGACACCGAGTTCGGTGGCGACGTCGTTGACGTCGACCCGGCCGTCGCGACGTGCGCGTTGCGCCAGGAGCTGATGCCGTTCGGCGGCGTACATGCCCGTTCCTCTCCGATGTTTGCCCGTTGCAGTTTGATTGTGCCCGTTGTTACCGTACTGTCAATCCCCAGTTACGAGATCCTTTGCTCCCGGAGGTCCCGCCATGCAGTTGTCCGGAGTCGGAGTCAGTCCCGGCCGGGTGGCCGGTCCACGCGTGGTCGTGGTCGCTGACCTGCAGGAACCCGCTTCCTTTCCGGTTCCGGACGATCTTTCGGCGGAAGCGGGCAAGATCGGGCCGGCGGCGGGAGCGGTCGCGGCTTCGCTGTCCGATCGTGCCCGTTCCGTGTCCGGAGATGCCCGGTCGGTCCTGGAGACGACCGCGGCGATGGCGTCGGACCCGGCGTTGGTCGCGTCCGCTTCGGACCTCGTCCGCACCCGGTCGTTGCCGGCGCCGCGCGCGGTGTGGGAAGCGGCGGGAGACTTCATCACGGCGTTGCGCGGGGCCGGTGGCTACCTGGCCGAACGCGCCGCGGACGTCGCCGACGTCCGCGACCGGATCGTCGCTTCGCTGCTCGGGCTGGCTCCGCCGGGCGTTCCGGACCTGACGTCGCCGAGCGTCCTGGTGGCGCGCGACCTCGCGCCGGCCGACACGGCGGGCCTCGACCCGGACCTCGTGCTCGCGCTGGTGACCGAGGAGGGCGGCCCGACGAGCCACACGGCGATCTTGGCGCGGGCACTGGGCATCCCGGCCGTGGTCGCGTGCGCCGGGGTCCTCGACCTGCCCGGGCCGGGGCTGGTGGTCGACGGATCCGCGGGCACGGTCTCGCCGTCCGACGGCGTGGTTTCGGCACCGGCTCGCACCGCGCGTGCGTCGTGGGACGGCGTCGGGCGGCTCGCCGACGGCCACCGCGTCAAGCTGCTGGCGAACGTGGGGTCACCCGCCGACGCCCGCGCGGCTTCCGCGGCCGGCGCCGAGGGGATCGGCTTGTTCCGGACGGAGTTCTGCTACCTGTCGGCTCATGCCGAGCCGGGTGAGGCCGAGCAGCGTTCCGGCTACGCCGAGGTGCTGGCGCCGTTCGCCGGGAAACCGGTGGTGGTCCGGACCCTGGACGCGGGCTCCGACAAGCCGCTGGCGTTCCTGCCGATGGGCGCGGAACCGAACCCGGCGCTGGGCGTCCGGGGCCTGCGGGTGGCGTTCGACCGGCCGGAGCTGCTCGACCGCCAGCTGGCGGCGATCGTGGCGGCGGCTTCCGACGCCGGCGTCGAGCTGTCGGTGATGGCCCCGATGGTGGCGACGGCTGCCGAGGCGGCGTGGTTCGCCTCGCGTGCCCGGGCGGCCGGGGTTCCCCGGGTGGGCGTGATGATCGAGATCCCGGCGGCGGCGCTGTGCGCCACGGAGATCCTCGCGGAGGTCGATTTCGTTTCGCTGGGCACGAACGACCTGGCGCAGTACGTCTTCGCGGCGGACCGCCAGCTCGGTGCGGTGGCCGCATTGAACGACCCGCACCAGCCGGCGTTGCTGCGGTTGGTGGAGATGGTGGCTTCGGCGGGAGCGGCGGCCGGAAAGCCGGTGGGCGTCTGTGGCGAGGCGGCGGCGGATCCCTCGTTGGCAGGCGCGCTGGTCGGCCTGGGCGTGACGTCGTTGTCGATGAACGCGGTGGCGTTGGCCGGCGTCGGGGCGGCGCTGCGCGAGGTGGATCTCGCCGGGTGCCGGTCTCAAATTGCGACAGCCGGGCGGCTTCCGCGGTCCTAGCGTCGGAAGCGGCCGAGCCCGGCCACGCGAGCCGGGCGGCCGACGGAGGCGACGATGAAGGCGCTGGTCTACCACGGTCCTGGTGCGAAGGCTTGGGAAGACGTCCCGGACGCCGTCGTCGAAGAGCCGACCGACGTGGTCGTGCGCGTCGACACCACCACCATCTGCGGCACCGACCTGCACATCCTGCAGGGCGACGTCGCCGCGGTCACCGACGGCCGGATCCTCGGGCACGAGGCCGTCGGCACGGTGACCGCCGTCGGGGACGCCGTCCGCGCGTTCGCGGTGGGGGACCGGGTGCTGGTGCCGGCGATCACCCAGTGCGGGCGCTGCGAATACTGCGGGCGCGGGATGCCTTCGCACTGCCAGACGGTCGGTGGGATCGGCTGGATCTTCGGCCACCTCATCGACGGCACGCAGGCCGAACTCGTCCGGGTTCCGTACGCGGACACGTCGCTGTACGCGGTGCCGCCGGAAGTCACCGACGAGCAGGCGATCTTCCTGGCCGACTCGCTGCCGACGGGCTACGAGGTCGGCGTCCTGGCCGGCCGCGTCCGCCCGGGCGACGCGGTGGCGGTGGTCGGCGCCGGCGCGGTCGGCCTGGCGGCCATCCTGACCACGGGGCTGTGGGGCGCGGCGAAGGTGATCGCGGTGGACTCCAACAAGTTCCGCCTGGAGAAGGCCCTGGAGTTCGGCGCGACGGACGCGTTCGAAGCGGGTCCCGGCGTCCTCGAAGACGTCCGGTCCCTGACCGACGGCCTCGGCGTGGACGTGGCGATCGAAGCGGTCGGCTACCCGGAGACGCTCCGCACGGCGGCGTCCCTGGTCCGCCCGGGCGGCCGCATCGCGAACATCGGCGTCCACGGGGTGCCGGTCGAGCTGCCGATGCAGGAGATGTGGATCCAGAACCTCACGCTGACGATGGGCCTGGTCGACACGGTGTCGATCCCGACGCTCCTGAAGATGGTGGCGTCCGGCCGCATCCCGGCCGAGCGGATGGGCACGCACCGGTTCACGTTCGCGCAGCTGGAGGAGGCGTACGAGGTGTTCGGCAACGCGGCCGCCAACTCGGCGCTGAAGGTGGTCATCACGCCTTAGGTGACAGTCGGGTCCCCGAAGGCGAGCTCGGGCAGCCGTCCGCGCCGGCGGGTGACGACGACGGCCGCGGACCCGAACGGGGACGCCGCGACGCCCGGCCGCGACATCTCGAGCCGGAGCTTCAGGGCACCGGTGACATCGAGGTCGATCGCGGCCGGCTTCCCGACGGCCACGTCGTGCTCGGATCGCGGCCTGCCGTCGAGGAGCACGCGGACGCGGCCGACCTGGAACCGGTCGGCCGCTTCGTCGAGCACCCCGGCGATGGTCGAAAACCGCCGGTAATGGCCCCCGAGGTCGAGTTCGACGAACCCGGTCCCGGAAGTCGCGGTCGCGGCCGGCCGCAGGACGATGCTGTGCTCGTACCGCACGTCGCCGATCGACGCCGCGCCACGGCGGACCCCTTGGCTGGCGCAGGTCCAGGGGAGGTCGCTCGCGAGGATCGGCGGCGCCTCCGACGCTCCGCCGAGCCACCGGCCGCGCGGGGGTTTCGGGTGCTTTCCCCGGCCGGTGATCGCGGCGAGCAGGTCGGCGACGCCTTCGTCGCTGATCTCCCCGATCTCGTACCGCGTCACCGAGTATGGGTGGAGGAACGCCGGGATGTCGTCGATCGACCCGCCGGGCAGCACGACCGGGAGGATCCGCCGGGTGCCGTCCTCGATGTCCTGGGTCACCTTGTTGCGGAGCAGGGCGGATTCGAACTGGGCGCCGCGTCCTTCGTCCGGCGGCGCGTCACCGTCGGCGCGCGCCCGGTAGAGGGGAGAGGCCACGGCGACGACGAAGTCCGCCGCCTTGATGTTCCGGGTGGCCCACAGCGACCAGTCGATGCGGCGGTGGTCGTCCCACTGGTCGAGCACCACCTCGAGGCCGATCCGGCTGCGCAGCAAGGTCGCGAACCGCCGGACCTGGTCCTTGTGGTCCTGGGTGTCGTGCGAGTAGCTGAAGAACACCCTGGGCGGCTCGGGCTCGGACATCGGGTTCCCCTCGGGATCGGTCGGTGATTCACCGATCCGGGAGATCGGTTTTCCGGAAACGCTTCGCGCCTGGCGCGCGCGGCTTCCGTCTGTCATCTATCTGTGCCGGTAAGATTTGTCAAGATGCATTTTCCGGCGGCACTTGAGGGCTGGCCAGTTATTGTCCTGGATCTGTCAGGTTTCCCGCCTTCTTCGTCGGCGCGCAGCGGATCTAGGATGACATCCGCCTGGTGGGGAGCGGTGAAGGAGCGTCAGCACGCGTGTACGAGTACGACGTCTTCATCAGCTACCAACGTGCCGCGACCGACATATCAGCGTGGATTCGCAACCATTTTCACCCACGGCTGCTGGAAGTGCTCGACAACAACCGGTACGAAGACGTCCGGATATTCTTCGACGACCAGGTGCGCGTCGGAGCCCAGTGGCCGGCGGAACTGAGTTCGGCGCTGCAGCGTTCCCGCGTGCTGGTTCCGGTCTGCTCACCGAAGTACTTCCGGGACGAGTGGTGCCTGGCCGAGTGGGCCACGATGGAGGAGCGGGAGGCGCTGACCGCCGGTCCGCGGCGGGACCACGGGAGCCCCCTGATCTACCCGGTGATCTTCTGCGACTCCCGGAACTTCCCCGACTGGGCCCACGCCCGGCGTCCCCGTGACCTGCAGCAGTGGAACCACCCGTTCGAACACTTCCAGGCCGCCCCGGCCTACCTCGAGTTCAACCAGCAGATCAAGCAAGTCGCCACGGAGCTGGAGGACCTCATCGAACGAGCGCCGGAGTGGCGGGACGACTGGCCGGTGCGCACCCCGGCCCCGGAACCCCCGAAGCGGGCACGGATGCCGAGGTTCTGACGGATGCCGGGAACGATCTTCACCTTCTACTCCTACAAGGGCGGCGTCGGCCGGAGCTTCACGCTGGCCAACATCGCCGTGCTGCTCGCCCGGTGGGGCCACCGGGTGCTCTGCCTGGACTGGGACCTCGAAGCCCCCGGCCTCGGCGACTACTTCCGGCCGCGGCTGCCCGCTCGGCCGCGCGGCGGAGTGGTCGACCTCATCGACGACTTCCGGCGCGGCCGGTTCGAGCCGGAAGCGCACGTCCAGCGGTTGGAGGGCGTCGGGGTGCTCGACTTCCTCGCCGCCGGGACGGAGGAGCCCGGCTACGTCGGGCAGGTCCAGGCGATCGACTGGGACGATCTGTACGACGAGGGGTTCGGCGAGTACCTCGAGAAGTGCCGCGACCAGTGGGTCACGCGCTACGACTACGTTCTCATCGACAGCCGCACCGGGATCTCCGACATCGGCGGGATCTGCACGGCGCACCTGCCGGACCACCTCGTCCTGCTGTTCACCGCGAACCGCCAGAGCATCACCGGCGCGATGGACGCGGCGCGGCGTGCCGACGCGGCGCGCAACCTGCTGCCGTTCGACCGCGCGCGGCTGACCGTCCTCCCGGTGCTGTCGCGGTTCGACAACCGGGAGGAGTACGACCGGTCGGAAGCCTGGCGCCGCATCGTCGTCGACGAGACGGCCGAGCTGTACCGGACGTGGCTCGACCAGACGGTGGAGCCCGCGACGATGGCCCGCCACCTCACCCTGCCGTACGTGTCCTACTGGAGTTTCGGCGAGCAGCTGCCGGTGCTGTCGGAACAGTCGCCGAGTGCCGACCAGATCGGCTTCGCGCTCGAGACCGTCGCGGCGGTGATCGCCTGCCGGCTCGACCGCACGGATCTGCTGGCGGAAAACCGGGACGCCTACGTGGCCGCCGTGCGCACGAGCCGGCGGGAGTTCCGGCACGAACTGCGCGTCAGCATCCCGCGCCCGTTGGTCGGTACGGCCGACGACCTGGTCATCGCCCTGAAGAACCAGGGCGTCCGGGTGGTGAAATCCCTGTCCGGGGACCGGTCCCTGCTCGCGCGCACCGAGGACGACGCGCGGCACCTGTGCCTGCTCGTCGACGGCAAGGTGAGCCGTTGGCAGTCCGCGGAGGTCGAGCTGTTCCTCCACCGCACGCTCGGTCAGGACCGCCGCGTGATCCCGGTCCTCACCGCGGGCACCGACGCGGCCGGGCTGCCCGGCTACGTCGGCAACCTCCGCTACCTGCGGCTCGGCGGTTCGCGCGGCGTGGACGGGATCGCGCGCGAGCTGGCCGGTCAGCTGAAGGGCGTTGTCCCGCTCGCCGAAACGGACGACCTCGACCTCGCGGCACTGCTCGGCCAGACCCGCGGATCCCGCCTGCGCGCGTCCCGCTGGGACCTGGTGGACGAGCTGGTGACAGCCCTGCAGACAGCGGTCGGCGCGGGCGACAGCGGCCGGATCCACGACCTGGCGGCGGACCTCGAGGTGGCGGTGCGACCCCGCTCCCCGAACGACGCCGAGCACCAGGCGGCACCGCCGAAGGTGCGCCAATCGATCGACTGGCTCCTGCGGACTCTCGACGCCCGCGCCCAGACCACGACGAAACCGAACCACCGGAGGGATCTCGGATGACCGACCGCTTGGGACACCACCAGACCGCGGCGATGTTGACGTTGATGGCATTGGGCCGGCAGGTACCCAATCCGGAGCTGAAGGAGCTGGCGGGCTTCACCCTCACCGGGAAGGACCGCACGCAGCTCGAGGACAGCGGGTACATCACGAGTGTGCAGGTCAAGGCGCCTGGCCGCCCCTACGCCCACGAGCTCACCGAAAACGGATGGGCCTGGTGCCTGAAGGAGCTCGCGGCCGGCAGCCCGCCGGAAACACGCGCCCAGAGCCACCTTTGCTCCGCGCTCTACGTGTTCGCCAGCCGGCTTGACGAGCACCTGGGTCGCCGGAACCTGCGATTGGCCGACATCCTCCCGGGACCGGGCAAATCACTCGAGAGCCGCATCCGGTCGGCCTACCGCGAGCTGGCGAAGGAGCCTCGCGGCTGGGTCGGGTTGAAGGAACTGCGGCCGAAGCTAGGCGGTGCGTCCTCCTCGGATGTCGACGCCCTGCTCAAGAAACTGAGTGGCGCCGGCGAGGTGCACCTCGTCCCCGAAGACAACCGCAAGGCGCTCACCGAGGCAGATCGCGAAGCGGCGATCCGCATCGGCGGTGAGGACAACCACCTCATCTCGATCGAGGCGTCATGATGGACGAGCTGACGGCACTGGCGACACTGAGGTTCGACTGGGCGGACACGCCCGACCACGTCTGGCGGGACTCGCCCTACCACGTCGACGGGCTGCACGCCGATGCGCTCGCCGCACTCGACACCGGCATCCGTGACGCCGTGGCCAGCGACGGGCCCAGCCCGATCGGGCTCGTCCTGCGCGGAACGAAGGGCGTCGGCAAGACTCACCTCCTGGGTCTCGTCCGCAGGCACGTGCACCGCGCACGGGGCTATTTCTTCCTCGACGACGTGACAGCTGCGGATGCGTTTTGGGACAACACGGCCGAGGCGTTGCGTCGCGGCTTGTCCCGCCAGGACGAATCGGGGGAGTCGCAGCTGAAGAGCTTCCTCCTGCGCGTGTGCCTGCGATCGCAGGTCAGCGCCGAGGTCACGGCGACGATCCGGCGCGGTCGCGGGTTGACCGTGGACGATGTCGAAGCTTTCGTCGAAGGTGTGCGTCGTCTGGACGAGGTGGTCGCCGACCAATGCGAGGACGCCGCGCGCGCTCTCGTGCTGATCGGGAGCCGGGATCGTGGGGTGAAGTACATCGGCGAGGACTACCTGGACGGGGACGACGCGATTTCTCCCGAGGCCCGGAAGTGGAACATCTATTCACGACCGAAACCCTCACGCGTTCTGGTGGAGGAAATCACCAGCTTGCTCGCCCTGACCGGTCCGGTCGTGATCGCCGTCGACCAGCTCGACACCCTCATCGCCCGGTCGACGCAGCGCACCCAGGAGATCGGTGAGAGTGTCGAAGACGACCTGCTCGTCGCGCAGATCGCAGATGGGCTCATGGGCTTGCGGGAGGTCACTCACAAGACCCTGACCGTGCTGGCCTGTCTGCCGTCCACGTGGGAGCAGATCAAGGCGAAAGCGGCGGGGACCGTGCCCGACCGTTTCCGCGAGTCGGTCACGCTCGGCCGGATCATCGACGCCGAGGTCGGCCGGGCGTTGGTGGCGAAGCGGCTTGGCGTGGCGTACCAGGCGATGGAGTTCACCCCACCGCACCCGACTTGGCCTGTCGCACCGGTGGCGTTCGCGGAACCTTGGGAACAGTGGACCCCGCGGCAGTTGCTGAAGCGCATCGGCGCACACATCGAGCTCTGCCTGCGCACCGGGCAAGTCCAAGAGCTTTTCTCTTTCGACGAGAAGGCTGTGGTTCCGGTCGCGCCCGTCCGCACGGCAGTGGAGAGCGACCGGTTCGCCGACCTCGACGCCGAGTTCGAGAAGCTGCAGGCAGAGGCGGAACCCGAGAAGCTGCTCGCCGAAAAGACCGTGGACAAGACCATGCCGGAGCTGCTTTCCGCGGCCCTGCGGTGCTGGGTCACCGAGGTCGGCGACGACGACATGGAGTGGTCGTGCGAGCGCCAGAACGGGCGGAGCGAGGTTCACGCCTGGCTCACCCGTACCCTCGACGAGACCGCGGACCTGCAGGAGCACTGGGCGTTCCGGGTGATCGCCGCCCGGGATCCGCGGGCCGCGCTGAGCCGGTTCCGGAAGGCCCGGTCCGCGGCGGGCCAGTTGCAGGGTGCCGATAACCGGCACCTCGTCATTCTCCGGGACGCCTGGGGGCGCGGGGCCAAGACGCGGGAAGAAGTCGAAAAGTTCACGACCGCCGGGGGCAAGACGATCCCGCCGAGCCCGGCCGACGTGAAGACCTTCTGGGCGTTGCAGAAGATGCTCGGCAACGGTGGCCGCGAACTCCACGAGTGGCTGATCGACCGCCGCCCCGCCAGCAGGTCCGAGCTGCTCTCCGCCGTCCTTCCGGAGAAGCCGTCGGGGCAGCCCTCCGAGGGGACGCACCCGCCGCCGTCGGAAGTGCCGGCCGCCGAAGGGGAGATCACCCTCGGGACCGTCGTCGGCTCGGGTGAACCCGTCCGGGTCGAACTCTCCGCTCTCCGCAAGCACGCCGCCGTCTTCGCCGGGTCCGGTTCCGGGAAAACCGTGCTGCTGCGGCGGATCATCGAGGAGTGCGCCCTGCTCGGGGTCTCCGCGATCGTCCTCGATCCGAACAACGACCTCGCCCGGCTCGGCGATCCCTGGCCCACTCCGCCCGACGGCTGGGGCCCCGACGACGCTCAGCTGGCGAAGCGGTACCTCGCCGAGACCGACGTCGTCGTCTGGACGCCCGGGCGAGCCACCGGGCGGCCGCTCGCCTTCCAGCCGCTGCCGGACTTCGCCGGGGTCCTCGACGACTCCGACGAGTTCGCCGCCGCCGTCGAGGTGGCCGTTGCGACGCTCGCGCCGCAAGCGCGGCTGACCGGGAGCACCGCCAAGACGAACATCGGGCTCGCCGTGCTGCGGCAGGCCGTCGTGCGGCACGCGCGGACCGGGTCGCGCAGCCTGCCCGAACTCATCGAGCTGCTGAGCGACCTGCCCGAGGACGTCAGCAACCTCAACGACGCCCCGCGCATCGCGGCCGGGCTCGCCGAGGTGCTCAAGGCCGCGATGGTCAACGACCCCCTCTTCGCCGGCGGTGGCGAGCCCGTCGATCCCGGGGCGCTGCTCACCCCGGCGGAGGGCAAGCGGGCGCGGGTGTCGGTGATCAGCTTCGTCGGGCTGCAGGCGGAGGAGCAGCGGCAGAACTTCGTCAACCAGCTGCAGATGGAGCTGTTCGCCTGGATCAAGCGCAACCCGGCGGGCGAGCGGCCGCTGGGTGCGCTGTTCGTGATGGACGAAGCCCAGACGATGGCCGCGTCCGGGACGCTGACGGCGAGTACGCGCAGCACGATCGTCCTCGCGTCGCAGGCGCGCAAGTACGGGCTGGGGCTGCTGTTCGCCACCCAGGCGCCGAAGGGGCTGCACAACCAGGTGGTCGGCAACGCGATGACGCAGTTCTTCGGCCGGCTGAACAGCCCGGCGCAGATCGCGGCGGCGAACGAACTGGCGCGGGCCAAGGGAAGCCCGGTCGCGGACATCTCCCGCCTGGAGCGCGCGCAGTTCTACGTGGCGGGGGAGGCGTTCGGGTTCCGCCAGGTGGCGACGCCGCTGTGCCTGTCCCACCACCCGGCCAGCCCCCTGCGCCTGGAGGAGGTGATCGCCCGGGCGCGCGACGAGCGGGAGTAGCGGCCCGGGCTGTCGATCCGGGGGCTGCTCGTTCGACGCACCGGTGTAGCCCACTCCGGGAGGGAGTCCGCGATGACCGGACCGATCAGGCTGTACATGACCACGTCGCTCGACGGCTTTGTGGCCGGACCCGATGACCGGCCCGGTCAGGAGCTGGGCCGGGGCGGTTTCCGGCTGTTCGACTGGCTCGACGACCGGCACGGCGACGGGCCGAGTGCGCAGGTCTACGCCGAGGCCATGGCGACCGGGGCGATCATCTCCGGGCGGCGGACCTTCGAGCTGGCCGGGCGCTGGAACGGCGATCACCACGACGGCGTGCCGATCCACGTTCTGACCCACCACGTCGACCCGTCCGACACGCCGCCGGGGAGCGCGCGGTTCTTCACGGATGTCGTTGCGTGCGCGGAAGAAGCGCGCTCGGCGGCGGGTGGCCGCGCGGTCATGGTGCACGGTGCGGGTGCCGCGCATGCGTTGCTCGAAGCCGGCCTGCTGGACGAGCTGGAGCTGCACGTCGTGCCCGTGCTGCTCGGCGGCGGGCGGCGGTTGTTCGGCGATGGGGAACGAATCGAGCTGGAACTCGTCCGGCAGCTGACCGACCGCGACGTCCTTCACCTGCGCTACACCGTTCGCCGCTGAGGGGCGCCCGGTCCCGGGTGCGCGGTACCCGGGACCGAGCCGGTCGTCAGTCGGCGTCCGGGAAGTGGATGTCGGCGACGTGGACGTCCACCGTGGCCACCTCGAGGCCGAGGTACTCCTCGACCGCCTCGATCACCTGGACGCGGATCTGCTCGGCGAGCGTCTTGACCGCGCGGCCGAACTCGACCACCAGCGTCACGGCGATCGTCGCGACCTCGCCGTCCACCTCGACCGACGTGCCCGCCTCGTCGAGTTCGTGCACGCCCTCGGCCCCGCGGGCGACCCGGATCACGATCTTGCTGACGACGCCGTCGGCCACCGTCGTGCTGCCGCGGGCACCGGCGGCGGGCCGCGCGGCTTCTTCGGTCTCGTCCGCGACGACGACCGGCTCCGGCGTCTCGGCCTCTTCTTCGGCCGGCGCTTCGGCTTCCTCCGAAACCGCTTCCTCGGTGTCCTCGGCGGACTCCGACGACTCCGCGGCTTCGTCGGTCTCGTCGGCGGTGTCCTCTTCGGAGACGGCGTCGGTGGTGTCCTCTTCGGTCTCGACCTCGGCGGTGTCCTCGGCCGGCTCGACGGTCTCCGTCGTGCCCGCGTCCACCGTGTCGGTGGCCGTGGTGCCGTACTCGTAGCTCTCTGAACTGGGCGTTTCGTTCTGGGCGCGACCGAAGATGCTGTTGATGACGTCGGACATGATTTCCCCTTTTCGGGATCGTCGACTGCGGATGGGGGACGAGCAGACGGCGACATGATAGGGGCAGGCCGGTGACCCACGTCACCGGACCCGGGAGTTCGAGACTCGCTTGTGTCCCAACGGATACCCGTTGACTGGACCACTGATCACCGAGCGTCAGGCCGGGGTCGCCGGTCCGTGATCGCGGGTCGGAAATGGCGTCCAGGAATTGTCCACTTCCGGACCGCTGGACAATTCCTTCACCCCTCCCGGAATAGGCCGGCCGGAATGCTGGAACCCAATGCCCGGTACCCGGCGGGGTTGAGGTGCAGGTGGTCACCGACGTCGTAGGCGGGCAGCAGCCGGGTCGGGGCCGCCGGGTCTTGGGCCACCCGGTCGAAGTCGAGGACCGCGTCGAAATGGCCGCCGCGGATCCACGCGTTCACCGTGCTTCGCGCCGCTTCCCGCTCCGGCGAGTCGTAGCCGGTGTTGCCGCCGAACGGTGTCAACGTTGCTCCGTACACCCGGATCCCCGCCGCGTGGGCGCGCGTCAGGATCTGGTCGTACGCGTCGATCAGGTCCGCGGCCGTGGAGGCAGCGGCGGGAGGGGCCGCCGTGCCGATGTCGTTGACGCCCTCGAAGACGATCGCCCACGACACGCCGCTCGTCGCCAGCAGGTCGCGGTCCAGCCGGGCCAGGACGTTCGGGCCCAGGCCGTCCTGCAGTACGCGGTTGCCGCCCGCGGCCTGGTTCACGACGGCGGCCGAGACCCGCGAAGCCAGCACGTCCGGCCAGCGGTCGTTGCCGTTCGTCGTCGACCCGCGGCCGTCTGACAGCGAGTCGCCGATCACCGCCACCGCCGACGCCGGCGACAGCACCTCGACGCCGCTCAGGAAGTACCAGTGGTCGACCGGCGTCGCACCGGGCAGATCGAGCGCGGCGACCTGATCACCCGCCAGCAGGTAGGACGTCGTCCGCGAGCCCGGGTGCGATGTGATCGACAGCGACGCCTGGCCGTGTGCCAGGTACGTCGTCACCGTGATGTTCTCGAACGCGCGCACCGGGAACGGCAGCGGGTCGGACACGACCTGCGCGCCCATCGGCACCGTCGTCGACGGCTTGCCGTGGAACGTCACCGGGACGACGCTGCCCGGCACCACCGCGGAAACCCCGGCGGCGCCGGAAACCGGCCGGGCCACCGAAACCGCGGTGATCGGCAGGGCGGAACCGCCGAAGGCGTTCGAAAACCGCAGCCGGATCCGCGGTCCGCCGGCGGAAACGTGCGCGGTCTGGCGCACGGATGCGTTGTCCAGCACCCGGTCGGCACCCGTGAACGGCGCCGGCGGCAGGTTGGACGGTTCCGTCAGCTGCGGCATCGACGTCCAGGTCGCCACCCAGTGCGACGCGGGCGGCCGCCCCGAGGCACCGACGAACAGTGCGGTCAGGACCGCGAGGCAGAAGACCGCCAGGGTGCGCTTCACGCCCCGAACTCCGGCGTCATCACCCGATCGACGCCGACGTAACGCCGGGCGCCGGTCAGCGTGCAGTGCAGGGTCGCGACGATCTGCTCGCTCGACGTCCCCACCCGCAGCTCGACGTCGCCCGGCTCGACCAGGCGGCGGCCCGCCCGGCCCGTGTACGACGTCAGGTCCGCGTGCAGCCCGATGTCCACGACCACCGTCGCCCCCGGTTCCACCGCGACCCGGCGGGCCGCGATCAGCTGGCGCTCCGGCCGCGCGACCTCCGCGACCGGGTCGTGCAGGTACACCTGGACCACTTCGGACGCCGTCCGCGCGTGCTCGTTGCGCAGGGTCACCCGGACCCGGCAGACGCCGTCGGTCGGCCACAGCGATCCCGTCGCGCTGACGTCGGCCCAGGTCACCGGTGTGTAGGAAAGCCCGTGCCCGAACGGGAACAACGCCGAGGGGTCGACCGTGCTCACCTCGCTGCGGCGGCCGAGCGGCGCGGCGAGGTACGTCGACGGCTGGCTCGCGCCGGCCGCCGGGAAGCTCACCGGCAGCCGGCCGCTCGGGTCGATCCGTCCACTGAGGACACCCGCCAGCGCCGGACCGCCCTCCTCGCCGGGGTAGAACCCGCAGACCACCGCCGCGAGGCGGTCGACCTGCCGTGAAAGCTCGTACGGCCGCCCCGACAGCAGGACGACGATGACCGGCTTCCCGGTGGCGAGCAGGGCTTCCAGGAGCTCCTCCTGCCGGCCCGGCAGCCGCAGGTCGGCCGCGTCGCAGCCTTCGCCGGACGTCCCGCCGCCGAACAACCCGGCCAGGTCGCCCAGCACCGCCACGCACACCGACGCCGAATCGCACGCGGCGACGGCCTCGGCGATCCCGTCGTCGTCGCCCCCGGTGACCGGGCAGCCGAGCGCGTAGGTGACTTCGAAGGACTCGCGCAGCGCCTCGACCACCGTCGGCACCGAGACGCCGAACGGGACGTCCGGGTGGTGGACGCCGACGTGCAGCGGGAAGGAGTAGCAGCCGAGCATCGCGCCGGGCGCGTCCGCGCGCGGCCCCACGACGGCGATCCGGGCGTCCGCCGCCAACGGCAGCGTCCCGTCGTTCTGCAGCAGGACAATGGACTTCTCGGCCACTTCGCGGGCCAGCGCTCGCGACGACGGGTCGTCGAGGTCGACCTCTTCGGGCACCTCCGGCGCCCAATCCGCGTCGAGCAGGCCCAGCTCGCACTTCTGCCGCAGCACCCGCTCGAGGGCGCGGTCGACGGCGGCGGCGTCGACCGCACCCCCTTCCACCGCGGCGAGCAGCGGCTCGCCGTAGCAGTCCATGGTGGGCAGTTCCACGTCGATGCCCGCGGTCAGCGCCTGCCCGGCCGCGTCGCCGCGGTCGGCCGCGACGCCGTGCAGGCGGTGCAGGAACGCCACGGAGAAGTAGTCGGAGACGACGGTGCCGCTGAACCCGTAGGTGTCCCGCAGCAGGTCGGTCAGCAGGGAGGGGTCGGCGGCGCCAGGGACGCCGTCGACGTCGGTGTAGGTGTTCATCACCGACCGCGCGCCCGCGCGCAGCGCCAGCTCGAACGGCGGGAGCAGGACGTCCGCGATCTCACGCGGTCCGGCCGAAACCGGGGCCAGGTTGCGCCCGGCGCGGGAAGCGGAGTAGCCGACGAAGTGCTTCAAGGTGGCGATCACGCCCGCGGACTCGAGCCCGGCGACGTACGCGCTGCCGATCGTCCCGACCAGGTAGGGGTCTTCGCCGATGGTCTCTTCGACGCGGCCCCAGCGCAGGTCGCGGGCGACGTCGAGGACCGGCGCGAGGCCCTGGTGCACGCCCAGCCCGCGCATGGTCCGCCCGATCCGCTCGGCCATCCGCCGCACCAGGTCCGGGTCGAACGTCGCGCCCCAGGACAGCGGCGCCGGGTAGATCGTCGCCTGCCACGCGGCCAACCCGGTCAGGCATTCCTCGTGCACGACGGCGGGGATGCCGAACCGGTTGCTGGAGACGATCTGGCGCTGCGTGCGGGCGAGGCTGTGCGCGCCGACCAGCGGGTCGACCGGCCGGGTGCCGAAGACGCGGGTCAGCTGGCCGATGCCGTGGCGGACCAGGTCGTCGAAGTCGACCGCGGGGTCGTCGAAGTCGTGCTGGTGCGGCGCGACCTCGCCGCCGGAGTCGATGCCGACCCAGATGCCGTAGAGCTGGCCGAGCTTTTCGCGCAGGGTCATGCGCGCCATCAGCGCACGGACGCGTTCGCCGGGGTCGGCCGCGGGGTCGCGCCACGGCTCGTGTGCCGTGGTGGGCTGCGTGGTCAAGGCTTTTCCGCCCTTCGTCGGGTGGGGAGATTAAGAGAGGGCCCGGGTGGAGTGCCGCACCACGAGGCCGGTGTCGAGGGTGACGTGCGTGCGCCCGACGTCGTCGCCGTTGATCAGCGCGATGAGCATGCTGATCGCCCGGTGGCCCATTTCGCGGATCGGCTGGTCCACTGTGGTCAGTGGCGGGCTGCAGAGCGCGGACTCGGGAACGTTGTCGAAGCCGACCACGGAAAGGTCGTCGGGCACCGAAAGACCCAGCTCGCGGGCCGCCCCGACGGTCGCGATGGCCGAGATGTCGTTCGCGGCGAACACGGCGGTCGGCCGGTCCGGGCCGGTCAGCAGGTCGTGGGCCGAGGCGGCGGAGACCTCCGGGTCGTACGCGCCGATCCGGATCAGGCTTTCGTCGGCCGGCACTCCCGCGGCTTCGAGCGCGCGCAGGTAACCCGCCTTGCGCAGGGTCGCCGATTCGAGGTCGGGACGGCCGGAGAGGAACGCGATCCGGCGGTGCCCCAGCTCGAGGAGGTGCTCGGTGGCCAGCTGCGCCCCGCGCAGGTTGTCGGAGTCGATGGTGGGCAGGTGCGACGGCCCGGTGTGCGGGTCGACCGCGACGACCGGCGTGCCGGGGACGGCCTCCAGCGAGACGGCCGGCGTGACCAGTACGGCGCCGTCGACGAGCGTGCCGGAAAGCCGGGACAGGTAACGCTTTTCCCAGCCCGACGGGTCGCCGGTGCGCCCGCCCGCGGAGTAGACGACGAGCTCGAACCCGCTGCCGCGGATGGCGTCCGCGGCCCCCTTGAGCAGCTCGGTGGAGAACGGTTCGAGGTCGGCGACCAGGATCCCGATCACGTTGGTCCGGTGGTTTCTCAGGCTCTGCGCCACGAGGCTCGCCTCGTAGCCGAGTTCTTCGATCACCGCGCGGACCTTCGCGAGCGTCGCGGCGGAGACGCCGTAGCGCTCGTTGATCACTTTGGACACCGTGGCCACCGAGACGCCGGCCCGGGCCGCGACGTCACGGATGGTCACCCTGGAACTGGGCTGCATCGGCTCAGACTAACCATGGAAAACGTTATCGACAACGATTGACATCCGATTTGCCCGGGAGCAGACTCTTCGCCAACCCGGGCGCAGTCGCGCCCCGTCCAACTCGGCCGAAGTCGTCAGGAGTGGACCCACGATGTCTGTCAAACGCCGGATCCCCGTTCTCGCCGCCCTGGCGGCCGTCGTTCCGCTCGCGCTTTCCGCGTGCAGCGGGGGGACCGAAACGCCCGCGCAGCCGAGCGGCCCGGTCACCCTCACCTGGTGGCACAACGGCACGACCGACCCGATCAAGTCGATCTGGGAGAAGGTCGTCGTCGACTACCACCAGGCGCACCCCGACGTCACGATCAAGGCGCAGCCGCTGCAGAACGAGGACTTCCCCACCAAGGTGCCCCTCGCGCTGCAGGGCGCCGAGCCACCGGACGTCTACCAGTCCTGGGGCGCCGGTGAGCTCGCCTCGCAGGTCACCTCGGGCAAGCTCGCCGACATCACCGACGCGACCAAGCCGTGGATCGGCCAGGCGGGCAAGTTCGCCGAGAGCTGGCAGGTCGACGGCAAGCAGTACGGCGTGCCGTTCGCGCAGCACTTCGTCGGCTTCTGGTACCGCAAGGACCTCTTCACCCAGGCCGGGATCACCGCGCCGCCGAAGACGATGGACGAGCTCAACGCCGCCGTCACCGCGCTGAAGGCCAAGGGCATCGCGCCGATCGCCGTCGGCGGCAAGGACCGCTGGCCGGACGCCTTCTACTACAACTACTTCGCGGTCCGCGAGTGCTCCGCCGACGTGCTCAAGCAGTCGGTGAAGGCGGTCAAGCTCGAGGACCCGTGCTGGACGAAGGCCGGGCAGGACCTGAAGAACTTCCTGGCCACCCAACCGTTCCAGACCGGGTTCGCCGGCACTCCCGCCCAGCAGGGCGCGGGCAGCTCCGCCGGCCTGGTCGCCAACGGCAAGGCGGCGATGGAGCTGCAGGGCGACTGGGAGCCCGGCACGATGTCGTCGCTGACCGAGGACAAGCAGCTGGACTCGAAGATCGGCTGGTTCGCGTTCCCGTCGGTCGCCGGCGGCCAGGGCGACCCGGCGGCCGTGCTCGGCGGCGGTGACGGCTTCGCCTGCACCAGCCGCGCGTCGAAGGCGTGCGCGGACTTCCTGCAGTACCTGAACTCCGAGCCGGTGCAGACCCAGCTCGCGGCGCAGGGGACCGGCCTGCCGGTGAACGCCGCGGCGGCGAAGTCGCTGAAGACCGACACGCTGAAAGAGGTCTTCGACTACGGGACCAAGGCTCCCTACCTGCAGATGTACTTCGACAAGGCGTTCCCGACCGCGGTCGGCGCGGCGCTGAACGACGCCGTCGCGAACATGTTCGCGGGTCAGGGCACCCCCGAAGGCATCGTGGCCGCCGTCAACCAGGCCGCGGCGGGCAACAAGTGACCACGGCGACGTCGCCGGTGCGGACGGCGAACCGGCCGTCCGCACCGGCGGCCCGGCCCCGGGCGAAGCGGTCCGGTCTGGGCAAGCGGCTCGAGCTGGCCCTGCTGCTCGGGCCGGCCCTGCTGCTGTTCGCCGGGTTCGTCCTGGTGCCGATCGGGATCGCCGGGTTCTACAGCTTGTTCCAGTGGAACGGCTTCGGCCCGCTCGACAAGTTCATCGGCTTCGACAACTACGCCGACGCCTTCAGCGGCGAGGTGTTCCAGAGCGCCATCGCGCACAACCTGATCATCGCCGGGCTGTCGATCGTGGTGCAGCTGCCGCTGTCGATCGGGCTGGCGATGCTGCTCAACCGGAAGCTGCGCGGCCGCGCGGTGCTGCGCGCCCTGGTGTTCGCGCCGTACGTGCTTTCCGAAGCGATCACCGCGGTGATCTGGGTGCTCATGCTGCAGCCGGGCGGCTTCGCCGACCAGGTGCTCAAGGGCGCCGGGCTCGGCGGCCTGATCCACCAGTGGCTGGCCGACCCGGGCATCGTGCTCTACACGATGTTCGCGGTGATCACCTGGAAGTACATCGGCTTCGGCATCATCCTGCTGCTCGCCGGCCTCCAGGGGGTGCCCGCCGAGCTGCGCGAAGCCGCCGCGCTCGACGGCGCGTCGGCCTGGCAGACGACCCGGCACGTCGTGCTCCCGCTGCTCGGGCCGACGATCCGGATCTGGATCTTCCTGTCGGTGATCGGCTCCCTGCAGCTGTTCGACGTCGTGTGGATCATGACGACGGGCGGCCCGGCGAACGCGTCGACGACGATGGCGACCTACCTGGTCGACCACGGCTTCAAGCGCTACGAGTTCGGGTTCGGCTCCGCCGTCGCGGTGATCCTCTTCGTCATCTGCTTCGTGTTCGCCCTGCTGTACCAGCGGTTCGCGCTGCGCCGCGACACGCAGGGCGCCTTGACCAGGATGGTGGGCTGATGCGCACGCGCGGGTTCGGCATGGCGACGGGGTACCTCGCGGCGATCGTCGTGCTGGGCGTGACCGTCGTGCCGCTGCTGTTCGTCGTGCTCGGCGGCTTCCGCACCAACGCCCAGATCAACACCGATCCGGCCGGGCTGCCCGGCCCGTGGGTGACGGACAACTACGCCTCGGTGCTCGGCTCGAGCGCGTTCTGGACGTTCCTCGGCAACAGCGCGCTGATCGCCGTGATCGCGACCGTGGTCGCCGTCGGCCTGGGCTCGATGGCCGGGTACGCGCTGTCGCGGTACCACTTCAAGGGTCGGGAGGCGTTGTACACGCTGTTCACGCTCGGCCTGCTCTTCCCGCTCACCGTGGCGACGCTGCCGCTCTACCTGTGGTTGCGCCAGCTCGGCATGCTCGAGAGCTTCTGGGGCGTGGCGATCCCCGAAGCGGCGTTCTCCCTGCCGGTGACGATCGTGATCCTGCGTCCGTTCATGCACGCCATCCCCGGCGAGCTGGAGGACGCGGCCGTGCTCGACGGCGCCAGCAGGCTCGGCTTCTTCTGGCGCATCCTGCTGCCGCTGTCGGCGCCCGCGCTGACCACGGTCGCCGTGCTCGCCTTCGTCACCAGCTGGAACGCCTACCTGTTGCCGCTGCTGGTGTTCAACGATTCCGCGCGCTTCACGCTCCCGCTCGGCGTCGCCATGTTCCAGTCCCAGTTCTCCCAGGACACCGCCCGCGTGCTCGCGTTCACCGCGCTGTCGATGATCCCGGCGCTCGCGTTCTTCGTGCTCGCCGAACGGCGCATCGTCGGCGGGCTGACCGGATCCGTGAAGGGCTGACTCAGGAGGTCTGCCGTGCCGTCCGAGGTACACCGTCGTGCCTTCTTGCAGTTGCTCGCGCTGGCCGGGGCCGGCTCGGCAGCCCTGCCGGGCCTGGCCGAGGCCGGGACCGGGTTTCCGTTGGTGTCGCGGGGGAAAGCCGCGACGATCGTCGTGAGCCAGGGCGACCTGCCGGGGGTCCGGCGGGTGGTGGGGGACCTGGCCGCCGACGTCGAGCGCGTCACGGGGGTGCGGCCCGCGGTCGCGTTCGACGTCGCTCCCGCCGACGGGCCGGTCGTGCTCGTCGGCACCCTCGGCCACAGCCCGCTGGTCGACTCGCTGGTGTCGTCCGGCCGCCTGGACGTCCGCGGGATCGCCGGGAAGTGGGAGACGTCGCTGCGCCAGGTCGTCGACGGCAGGCTCGTGCTGACCGGCAGCGACCAGCGCGGTGTGATCTACGGCGTCTACGAGATCTCGCGGCGCATCGGCGTCTCGCCGTGGTACTGGTGGGCCGACGTCCCGCCGGTCCGGGCGTCGGAGCTGCACATCCCGGGCGAGCGGTTCAGCCTCGGGACGCCGCACGTGAAGTACCGCGGGTTCTTCATCAACGACGAGAACCCGGCGCTCGGCACCTGGGCACCGGAGTACTTCGGGCCGGGTCTCGCGCCCGGCTACCCCGGCGGGTTCAACCACCTGTTCTACGCCAAGGTGTTCGAGACCATGCTGCGGCTGCGGGCGAACTACCTGTGGCCGGCGGTCTGGGGCCGCGCGTTCGCCGAGGACGACCCGCTCAACCACGCCACCGCCAAGGAGTACGGAGTCGTGATGGGCACCTCGCACGAGGCGCCGATGATGCGGGGCATCGAAGAGTGGAACCGGCACGCGTCACCCGGGCACGACCCGTACGGCGGCACGGGGGAGTGGAGCTTCCGCCGCAACGGCGACGCCATCAAGGCCTACTGGACCGACGGCATCCGCCGGATGGCCCGCGAGGACTTCGAGGGCGTCGTCACGCTCGGCATGCGCGGCAACGGCGACGTCAGCCTGCCCGACGGTGACGGCATCGAGCTGATGCGGGAGATCATCGCGGCGGAGCGGGACATCCTCGCGCGCGAGCTGAGCACGGACGTCCCGCAGGTGTGGACGCTGTACAAGGAGGTCCAGCGGTACTGGGCCCAGGGCCTGCGCCCGCCGGACGACGTCATCGTGGTGTTCACCGACGACAACTGGGGCAACGTCCGCAAGCACCCGGACCTTTCGCTGCCGCCGCACCCGGGCGGGTACGGCCTGTACTACCACTTCGACTACGTCGGCGGCGGCCGCAACTACAAGTGGGTCGACACCGCGTTGCTCGCGAACACGTGGGAGCAGCTGCACCAGACGGTTTCCCACGGCAACGACCGGCTTTGGGTCGCCAACGTCGGCGACATGAAGGGCAACGAGCTGCCGCTGCAGTTCTTCCTCGACTACGCGTGGGACCCCGCCGCTCTTCCGGTCGACCGGCTGTCCACATGGGAGCGTTCGTTCGCCGCGGAGAACTTCGGGCCCGCGCTCGCGTCGGACATCGCGTCGGTGCTGCACGACTACGGGCGGCTGCAGTCGCGCCGCAAGCCCGAGCTGCTGAACCGGCGGATCACGGTGGACAGCGCCGGGGTGATCACCTACGACGACCGGATGACGCCGTTCAGCCTGGTCGACTACCGCGAGCTGGACCGCGTCACCGAGGAGTGGCAGGACCTCGGCGCGCGGGCGGCGCGGATCTCCGCGCGGGTGCCGGCGGCCTACCGGGACGCGTTCTTCGAACTGGTGGGGTACGCGGTCACGGCGTCGGCGAACCTGTACGCGTTGCGGCGGGCCGAGTTCACGAACCTCTTGTACGCGGCGCAGGGGCGGGCGTCGGCCAACGGGCTGGCCGCCGTCACCGAAGCGCGGTTCGCCGACGACCTGGCGCTCGCGGAGAAGTACAACACCGGCATCGCGGGCGGCAAGTGGAAGGGGTTCCAGACCCAGCCGCACATCGACTACGGCGACGTCGCCCGCTACGGGCCCAACGCGCCGTGGCAGCAGCCGGAGCTGAACAACGTCGCGCTGCCGGACGTCATCTTCCCGGCGGTGCGGCGGATCGAGTTGCCGGTGGCGGCTTCCCTGGGCGTCGCGGTCGACGGGTCGGCGGAGGCGTGGCCGGGTGCGGCGGGGCGTCCGGTGCTGCCGGAGTTCAGCCCGTACCAGAGCGCGCCGGCGCAGTACATCGACGTCTTCAACCGCGGGCGGACGCCGTTCCGGTGCCAGGTCTCCGTCGCCGGGGCGCCGTGGCTCCGGGTCGAGCCGCGCGGCGGCCGGGTGGAGGAGGAGCTGCGGATGACCGTGCGGATCGACTGGAGCCGGGCGCCTCGCGAGACCACGACGGTGCCGATCACGGTGTCGGGGGCGGGGCAGTCGGTGGTGGTGGACGCGGTCGTGCGGCACGTGGACCTGCCGGCGTCGTGGCGGCGCGGGTTCGTCGAGGCGGGCGGGTACGTGTCGATGGAGGCGGCGCACTGCAGCGCGAACGTGCCGGCGGGGCCGGTCGCGTGGCGCGCGATCCCGGACCTGGGCCGCACGGGCGCGGGGATGACGCCGTTCCCGGTGACGGCGCCGAGCCGGCCGGCGGGCGCGGGTCCGCGGCTGGAGTACCGGCTGACGCTGGTGACGCCGGGGCCGGTGACGGTGTGGGCGTACTTGTCGCCGCGCAGCAATGTGTTGCCGGGCGACGGGTTGCGGTACGCGGTGTCGTTCGACGACGCGGAGCCGCAGGTCGTGAACATCACGAAGGCCACGGGCGCGGACGACATGACCATGAACCGCCAGTGGGAGCGCACGACGTCGGACAACGTGAACTTGACGTCGACGCGGCACGAGGTCGGGGCGGGGCCGCACGTGCTGAAGGTGTGGATGGTGGACCCGGCGGTGGTGGTGCAGAAGCTCGTGGTCGACACCGGTGGGCTGCGGCCGAGCTACTTCGGGCCGCCGGAGAGCATGCGGTGGCCGGGATGAGCGGGCCGAGGGCGGCCCGGCTCGCCGGGGCGGTGCGGGGTTCGCGGGGCGGTGCGGGGTTCGTGGGGCGAGCGGCCGCGGCTCGGCGGCCTGCCGAGCGCCCACCCGCCGGGGCGCCCCCCGTTTCTCACTCTACCGGTGGGCACCGACAATTCCGGCGCCCGGAAGTCGGCGAACGACCGCCGGCCCCACCGGTCGCTCGCTCAGACCCGGCCGACCGACACCACCTGGTGCGCCGGGGCGGCCGTGCTCTGCCGGACCACCAGGCTCGTCGCCAGCTCCAGCCGGTGGCTCTCCGGGTGCGTCCCGCGCGCCAGGGAAATCGCCAGCCGGGCGCCCGCCGCCGCCATCTCCTGCAGCGGCTGGCGGATCGTCGTCAGCTCCGGCGTCAGCCACCGGGCCACCGGCAGGTCGTCGAAGCCCACCACGCTCAGGTCGTCCGGGATGCGCAACCCCGCGTCGCGCGCTGCCTCGTACACCCCCAGCGCCTGCAGGTCGCTGCCCGCGAACACCGCCGTCGGACGATCCGGGAGGGTCAGCAGTGACGCCAGCTCCCGGTAACCCGACCGGACGTGGAAGTCGCCCTTGCGCACCAGCGCCGGGTCGAACGCCAGCCCCGCCGTCTCCAACGCCGTCCGGTAACCGTCGATCCGGGCGCGGCTGCACAGCACGCCGTCCGGCCCGCCGATCATCGCGATCCGCCGGTGCCCCAGCTCCACCAGGTGCCGGGTCGCGGTCAGCCCGCCCTGCCAGTTCGTGGCCCCGATCGAGGGCGTCTCCGGCCCCGGCGCCCCGGCCGGGTCGACCACGACCAGCGGGATGTCCCGGGCCCGCAGCTTCGCCAGCTGCCCGCCGGTGAAGTCGGAGCACACCGAAACGATGCCAACCGGCCGCCGCGCCAGGACGCTTTCCAGCCAGCTCTGGCCGGGCGTGTGCCGGCCCGACGATTCCGCCAGCACGACCGCCATTCCGTTTTCGCGGGCGACGTACTCGACCCCGCGGATGATTTCCAGTGCCCACGTGCTTTCGAGTTCGTGGAACATCAGTTCCAGCAAGCGGGAACGGCGGGACCGTTCGTCGGCCCGGCGGCGGTAACCGTATTTACCGATGACGGCTTCCACTCTCGCCCGGGTGCTTTCGGCGACGTCGGGACGGCCGTTGAGGACTTTCGAAACGGTCGGGACGGAAACCCCGGTTTCGGCCGCGATCCGGGCGATGGTGACCCGGGACGGAAGGGGCTCGGGATCGTCGGACTTCGTTGTCATGGAGGAGATTCTAGGTCATCGAAACCCGGTTTGACACACCTCGAAACTTTCGGAAAACGGAGGATGCAGATGCTGCGAAGAATTCCTATTAAACGCGCGCTGATGACGGCCGCGATCGTCGCGGGCATTGCCGTGGGGCAGGCGCCCGCGGCTTCGGCGTCGGTTCCGCTGAAAGCCATCACCCACAAGTACGTCGGCAGTGCGGTGGCGGCCGCGTACCTGGCGAACGAACCCGACTACCGGGCCGTGCTGACCCGTGAATTCGACAACGTGACGCCCGAAAACGAGATGAAATGGGGGACGGTCGAAGCCGTCCGCGGGCAGTACGACTGGTCGGGCGCCGACGCGATCGTCGAATACGCGCAGGCGACCCGCAAGACCGTCCGCGGGCACACCCTGGTCTGGCACTCCCAGCTGCCGGACTGGGTCGCGGCGCTGCCCGCCGACGAGCTGCGCCGCGTCCTGCGCGACCACATCACCACGGAGGTCAAGCGGTACAAGGGAAAGATCCGCGCGTGGGACGTCGTCAATGAAATTTTCAACGAGGACGGCACCCGCCGCGACACCGTCTTCCGGCAGAAGCTCGGTGACGGCTTCGTCGCGGACGTCTTCCGCTGGGCGCACGCGGCCGACCCCCACGCGAAGCTCTACATCAACGACTACAACATCGAAGGGATCAACCCGAAGAGCGACGCGGTCTACGACCTGGTGAAGACGCTGCGGCGGCAGGGCGTGCCGATCGACGGCGTCGGCGTGCAGGGGCACCTGTCGATCCAGTACGGCTTCCCTGGCCAGTACCGCGAAAACCTGGCCCGCTTCGCCAGGATCGGCGTGGAGACCGCGGTCACCGAGGCGGACGTCCGGATCCCGACCCCGCCCGACGCGGCGAAGCTGGACACGCAGGCGAGCTACTTCGACCAGCTCTGGGACGGCTGCCAGGCGGTCCGCCGGTGCGTCGAGTTCACGACGTGGGGCTTCACCGACCGGCATTCGTGGGTGCCGGACGTGTTCCCCGGTGAGGGGGCGGCCTGCCTGTTCGACGAGAACCTGCAGCCGAAGCCGGCGTACCTGCGGATCAACCCCTGGTGAGTCCCGGCCGCAGGCCGCGGGCGGCGAGCGCCGCGAGGATCCGCGGCACCGCCGCCACGGTCGCCGGGCGGCCTTCGTGCAGCAGCACGACGGCGCCCGGCTCGGCGCCGTCGGCCGCGGCCACGATGTCGTCCGCGGTCGCGCCCGCCCAGTCTCGGGTGTCGACGGTCCACAGCACCTCGGTCAGCCCGTGCGCGGCGGCCGTCTGCGCCACCGAAGGATCCGTGTCGCCGTAGGGCGGCCGGAACAGCACCGGCCGCACTCCGGTCAGCGAAACCAGGAGGTCCTGCGTCCGCCGGACCTCCTGGTCGCGCACGTCCGCGGAGACGCCGGTCAGGTGCGGGTGCGTCCACGTGTGGTTGCCGAGCACGTGGCCGGCGGCCGCGATCTCGCGCACCAGTTCCGGGTGCGCGGCAGCGTGTTCGCCCCACAGGAAGAACGTCGCCCGCACCCCGCCGAGCGCCGCCAGCAGCGCCGGCGTGGTCGAGGGGTACGGGCCGTCGTCGAAGGTCAGCGCCACCGTGTCCATCCGGCCAAGGTCGCCCGGCGCGGGCGCGGGTGGCAAGGACTTTCGGCGGGCTTTCGTCAGCGGGCCAGCGCGGCCAGCCGCTTGGGGGTGGGCCACCGGACGTGCCACGCCCAGCCCAGCTTCTCGAACGCCCAGATCACCCGCGCGGAGACGTCGATCTGGCCGCGCAGCACGCCGTGGCGGGCCGACGTCGGGTCGGCGTGGTGGGTGTTGTGCCAGGACTCGCCCATCGACAGGATCGCCAGCGGCCAGAAGTTCGCCGACCGGTCGCGGCTGGCGAACGGGCGCTCGCCGATCATGTGGCAGATCGAGTTCACCGACCACGTCACGTGGTGCTGGAAGGAGATCCGGGCGAGGCCGGCCCAGAGGAACGCGGTCAGCGCGCCCCACCACGACAGCGTGATCAGGCCGCCGAGCAGCGGCGGGAGCAGCAGGCTCAGCACGACCCACAGCGGGAAGAGCCGGTCGACGACGCGCATGTCGCGGTCGCCCGCCAGGTCGGGGGCGAAGCGGTCGACGTTGGTCTTGTCGCGCCCGAAGAGCCAGCCCATGTGGGCGTGCCAGAAGCCGCGGGCGAGCGCCACCGGCGACGTGCCGAACAGCCACGGCGAGTGCGGGTCGCCCTCGCGGTCGGAGAAGGCGTGGTGACGGCGGTGGTCGGCGACCCAGCCGATCACCGGGCCCTGCGCGGCGAGGCCGCCGGCGATGGCCAGCGCGATCCGCAGCGCCCGCTTCGCGCGGAACGCGCCGTGGGTGAAGTAGCGGTGGTAGCCGACGGTGATGCCCAGCGTCGACACGACGAAGAACGCGCCGCCGATGGTGAGGTCGAGCCAGCTGACGCCCCAGCCCCAGAACACCGGGACGGCCGCGGCGAGCGCGAGGAACGGGACCAGCAGGAACGTCCGGATGGTGATCAGCTCGGCCACCGTCTGGCGGCCGGAGAGCACGGGTTTCGGGACGGAACGGGGAGCCTTCACGGAGGCTGTCATGCACTTCTCGTTTCGAGGTCGACGCGCGCCGGGACGTGTCCGCGCGCGGGCGGCCGGGGAGCGGGAACACCCGGCGGTCAGCGGTCTGCGGCCGATCGGGCACGTCGCCGCTCCTGTCGGCGATCGGCCCGCTTGGCCCTGCGTCGGGAGTGAGACCGGCGGGACGCCGGCATCCGAGGGGGCTCTCGACCCGCACCACGTTACCTGATCGTTGTGAATCCGCAGTGTGGCCGCGCACGAGAAAGGCCCCCGCCCCGGTGGGGGCGAGGGCCTTCAGGATGCCTCGTGGCTCAGATGACGCTGACGCGCTGGGCCTGCGGGCCCTTCTGGCCCTGGCCGATTTCGAACTCCACGCGCTGACCCTCGTCGAGCGACTTGAAGCCGCTGCCCTGGATCTCGGAGTAGTGGACGAACACGTCCGGACCCCCGCCGTCCTGCGCGATGAAGCCGAAGCCCTTTTCGCCGTTGAACCACTTGACACTGCCCTGAGCCATACCCATACCTACTCTTTTTTGGTGAGCCTGGACGTCCCGTTCGGACACCCGGTCTCAGGACCATCCTCGCATTGCCGGACCGTGGAGGCCAGCCCCGGTGGTCAAACTCCCCAATCGGGGCGCAGCGGCATGCCCATCCCGCCCTCGCGGTCGGTCCGCACCCCGAGGATCTGGTGCAGCTCGATCTCCCGGCGTTCGAACGCCAGCCGGCAGGCCGCGAGGTACAGCGCCCACACCCGGCTGCGCCCGGCGCCCGCCTCGGCGACGGCCTCGTCCCAGTGCTCGTCGAGGTTCGCGCACCACCCGGCCAGGGTCAGCGCGTAGTGCTCGCGGAGGTTCTCCGAGTGCCGGACCTCCAGCCCGGCGTCGTGCATCGCGGTCATCAGCTCGCCGGGGGCCTCGAGCTCGCCGTCCGGGAAGACGTACCGGTCGATGAACCCGCGCGAGCGGTGGGCGACGCTGCTGTCCGGGTTGGTGATGCAGTGGTTGAGCAGCCGCCCGTGCGGCTTGAGCTTCTCCGCGAGGAACCGGAAGTAGCCGGGCACGTTGCGGGCGCCGATGTGCTCGGTGAGGCCGATCGAGGAGATCGCGTCGAACCCGGTCTCGGTGACGTCCCGGTAGTCGAGGTGGCGGATCTCGGCGCGGTCGGCCAGCCCGAGGGCGACGATGTTCTTCTGTGCCCACTGGGCCTGCTCGCGCGAAAGCGTGACCCCGAGCGCCTCGACGCCGTAGTGCCGGACGGCGTGCGCGACCATGCCGCCCCAGCCGCAGCCGACGTCGAGCAGCTTCATCCCGGGCTGGAGGCCGAGCTTGCGGCAGACCAGGTCGAACTTGTGGTACTGCGCCTCCTCCAGGGAGGAGCCCGCCTCCGGGAACACCGCGCACGTGTAGGCCATCGACGGGCCGAGGACCAGTTCGTAGAACCGGTTGGACACGTCGTAGTGGCTGGCGATGGCCTCGCTGTCGCGGCCCTTCGAGTGCCGCAGCGCGGTCAGCCCGCGCCGGAACCGGCTCGGGTGCTCCTCGGCGGGCGGCTTGACCACGCGCAGGTGGCGCGGGCCGAGCTTGCGCAGCAGCCACAGCCGGTCGGCGGCGCTGAGCTGGTCGACCTGGGCCGCCAGCGCGTGCAGCGCGGTGTAGAGGTCGCCGTCGACGTCGAGCGCGCCGGCGACGTACGCGCGAGCGAGGCCGAGGTCGCCGGGGGAGGACATCAGGTAGTCCAGGGCCAGGGGCGAGTGCACCCGGATCGCGACCGGCGCGTCGGCCGGGCCGCTGCTGCTGCCGTCGTAGGCGGTGATCGACACGGTCGCGCGGGGGCCGAGCAGGCGCTCGAAGACCTCGCCGACCGGGATGCTTGCCTGGTTCACGTTCGTTCCTTTCACCGGCGGCGGACGCATTTCTCGTAGAGGCCGAGCAGCCGCCCGCCCGGGTCGTAGGTCCGCTTGAGGTCCCGGTAGGCGGCACCGTTGTACAGCCGCCAGAACTCGTCCTCGGCGTAGAAGCTGTCCGAGTAGAGCGACTTGTGCCCGCCCAGCCGGGTGACCTCGGCTTCGATCATCCGGTTGTGCACGCCGTCGCGCTCGCCGGGGTCGAGCGGGACGGCCGACCAGAACCCGAAGTTGACGTACAGCGCGTCGGGGTCCAGCTCGTAGAGCGGCCAGCGCACGCCGCCGGGGCGCTGCCGCAGCGGGCAGATCCAGACCGGGCTGATCGGGATCTCCCGTTCGAAGAACTCGAGGAACTCCGCGGCGCGCCCGATCGGGACCTCGATGTCCTGCACGATCGTCTCCTCCGGGGGGAGGCGACGCAGCTTGAGCAGCCGCTCGGCGATCCGGAACCGGCGGTCGAGCGCCACGGCCTTCCAGTAGACCGAGGACCGCAGGAACCGGCGGCCTAGCAGCAGCCGCGGCAGCCGGTGCTGGACGCCGAACGCGCGCGAGCACCAGAACCAGTCGGTGTCCCAGCGCCAGAGGTAGTCGCGGACGGTGAGGTGGTCGGTTTCCCGCCGCTGGATCGAGCGGTAGTAGATGTCCAGCCAGGTGTAGTCGCTCGTCGCGGGCGCGGTGTCGGTGAAGCTCGCCAGGGTCAGGTAGAGCTCGTCGGGGCCGAAGACCGTGCCGTCGACGAAGTCGTGCTCGCCGCTGTCGCAGGCTTCCGTGAGGGCCCGGAAGTACGTGTCCCGGTCGCGGTAGCGGACGTGCCGCAGCGCCACGAACGGCTTGACCGGCTCGAGGACGATCTTCAGGCGCAGCGCGTAGCCGAGGGTGCCGTAGGAGTTGGGGAAGCCGCGGAAGAGGTCCTGGTGCTCGTTGTCCGGCGTCGCGACGACGATCCGGCCGTCGCCGGTGAGCACCTCGAGCTCGAGCACCGACTCGTGCGGCATGCCGTTGCGGAACGACGAGGACTCGATGCCGAGGCCGGTCACCGCGCCGCCGAGGGTGATGGTCTTCAGCTGCGGCACGACCAGCGGCATCAGGCCGTGCGGCAGGGTGGCGTCGACGAGCTGTTCGTAGGTGACCATCCCTTCGACGTCGGCGGTGCGGCTTTCGGGGTCGACGCGCAGCACGTGGGTGAAGCCGGAGACGTCCAGCCCGGGGTGCTTCGCGGCGGCCCGGGACCGGAAGAGGTTGGAGGTGCGCTTCGCGAGCCGGACGGTCGCTTCGCCGGCGATCGCCGTGAGCTGCCGCCGCAGCGCGTCGACGCGGGCCTCGTGTTCGGGGAACGGCGGGGCTTCCGGCACCCCGGCCTGATCGATGGTCACGAGTCCGATCCTGCCTCACGCCGACGGCGGGCGCACCGCGCCGTCCCGGCCCGGTTTTCCGGTCCGTCCCGGCAGGCGGGAACGGTTCAGGCGGCGGCGTGCAGCGGGGTGTCCTCTTCGAGCAGTTCCGCCGCTTCGGCCAGGAACGCGTCGATCTTCCGCAGCCGCTCGGCGGTCCGGCGTTCGACGGCGGCCAGGTGCTCGGCGCGGCGCCGGGCGTAGTCGGCTTCGCCGGCCGCGCGGGCCCGGGCGTCGTCGAGTTTCCGGGCCGCCGTTTCCTCGGCTTCGCGGACGATCGCCGCGGCTCGCTGCCGGGCTGCCGCGACGACGCCGTCGGCTTCGGCGTGGGCCAGCTCGAGCAGCTGCCGCACGCGGTCTCCGACCGCGGCCGGGTCGGCGGGCGTCCGGCACAGGCGGTCGGCGCGGGCCCGCAACGCGGCGTTGTCGGAGCGAGCCTGTTCGAGCCGCCGCGCGAGGGTCTCCGCTTCGGCGACCGCGGCGTCGCGGTCGGCGGTGAGCAGGCGGATCTCGGTGAGCAGCTCGTCGATCCGCTCGTCGACCTGGTCCCGGTCATAGCCGCGAAGGGTCAGGGCGAAGCTCTCCGGCAGGGGGAGCGTCATGACCGGCGCAGGAGGGCGGCGAGCCCGGCGTCGGTCGCGGACCGCAGCTCGACGGGGTCGGGGCGGCCGACGGTGTGGTCGTCCTCGTGCAGCGCGGTGACGAACCGCGCGACCCGCCGCGGCGCCGGAGCCACCGTCGGGCCGCCCAGGTAGCGCAGGACGATCAGGTCCTCGCCGGAGTGCGTCTCGACGGCGGCCGCCCAGCCGCGTTCCTCGTCCCAGAGGAGCGCGACGTCACGGTCGGGGTAGTGCGGCAGCCGCGTGTCGAGGGCGACGTACGCCGACAGCGGCGCGTCGTGGTCGAGGGTGCACGACTCGAGGCCGATCCCGAGCTCGGCGGTGACGTCACGCAGGTAGTCGAGCAGCGCGGGGACGGCGGGGTGCTGGTAACCGGTCGGCAGCGCGATCGATGCGGTCACGGGGGACTGGACCTTTCTCGTGGTGGTTCTGTTACTACCGTTCTAACATGTCATCGAAACGATGACAAGTGAGATGTCGCCGGATTGATGACGTCAGCCGATCGGGGTTGATCGCGGCGGTGGCGGGGTATCCGGCGCTCGGACCGCGGGGATCCCGCGGCGGGACGGGGAAAGCGAGGCGGCGTTGAGCATTCTGATCGATTTCGGGCGCGACACGGAGTTCTCGTTCGAGCGGGGGTTGCGCGGGTACGTCGCCGCGGTGGCCCGCGCGGTGGGGGTCGGGCTGGAATCCTGCACACTGGACGCGGGCACCCCCGCGGCGGCGTACATCGCGCTCGACTGGCGCCTGAGCCGGTTCGCCGAACACGACCTGGCCCTGGTCTGGGACGAGGCGAACGGCTGGGCGGCGGCGATCGAGGACGCCGGCGGCGCGACGGTGCTGTCCTACCTGGGCGGCGAAGTACTCCCCGAACCCCGTGCGGTCGTCCGCTTCCTGGCGGCGGTCCGTGCCGGCGACCCGGACGCCGGGACGTTGGAGGCCCCGGAGCTGCGCGAGCCGGGCCGGCACGAGGAACTGCTGGGAACGCTGGCCCCCGGCTGATCGGTTTGCGGCACACTGGGCCGGGTGCTGAACGCGGAAACTGCGGTGGACCGGAAAGTGCCGCGCGATCCGCGGGTCTCCCCGGACGGCCGGTGGGTCGTCCACCGGACGGCACCGGTGGGCCGGGCGGGGAAGCACCCGGTGAGCGAGTTGTGGCTGGCACCTGCTGATGGCAGTGCGGCTCCTCGGGAGCTGGCTGCCGGGGCGGTTGCGGAAAACCACGTGCCGCGGTGGGCGCCGGACTCGGGTTCGGTGTTCTTCCTGTCGGATCGTGCCGAGCGGGGAACGGCGCAGCTGCACCGGATCGCACTCGACGGCGGTGAGCCCGAGCAGCTCACCGGCTGGCCGGTGGGTATCAGTGGCCATGTTCCGCTCTCGGAGTCGGTGGTCGTGATCGCGCCGGATCCCGGGGAACGGCCGGGTGATCCGCGGGTGCGGACCGTGCCGCGGGCCGGGGAAGCCGATGGCCGTGGGGAGCGACCGGCCGAGCCCCGGACCGCTGCGGAGGCTGATGGCGGCGGCGTGCGGCCGGAGAGTTTCCGCGCCGGCGAACGCGAAGCCCGCACCGATCCGCCGGGCCGCTGGGACACCGCCGACCGCCCCGATCGGCTCTGGCTGCTCGACCTCCGCACCTCCGCCGTCAAGCCCCTCGGCGACCTCGGCCGCCGGCACGTGCGCGAAGTCGCCGCCCGGCCGGACGGGACCACCCTCGCCGTCCTCACCTGGTCCTGCGCCGATCGCGAGCCCGGCGTCTTCGAACCCGGCCTCCACTTCGTCGACCTCACCACCGGCGAGACCCGTGACCAACCCACCCCGGCTCTCGAGGCGTCCCACCCGGCCTGGTGGCACGACGGCACCGAGTGGCACCTCGCCTACCTGGGCCTGACCCCGCCGGGTCTCATCGGTGGCACCGCGGTCTTCGACAACGGCGACAACCTCACCGCGGGCCTGGACAGCTGCCCGATCGAACTCACCCAGGTCGACACCGGCCCACCCCTCGCCTTGTTCGCCGACGGCCTGGACACGACGCTGCGCCGCCTCGAGCCCGGCGGGAGGACCTTCACCGAGGTCACCGAAGTCCACGGCACCTCCCTCACCGCGAGCCGGGACGGCGGCACGATCGCGCTCGCCGTGAGCACCGCAGCCGTGCCCGAGGAAATCCACGCCGGCGCGCCACACGGCCTGAAACGCGTCAGCGCGCCGGCTCCACCAGGCACTTGGGGCACCCAGCAGCGGCTGGCCTACCGCGCCCCCGACGGCCTGGCCCTCGACGGTCTCCTGATCCTGCCGCCCGGCACAACGCGGGCCGACGGCCCGTTCCCCCTCGTCACGCTCGTCCACGGCGGCCCGTACGACCGCTACGCCGACCGCTTCCACCTCGGCTGGTACCCCTCCGGCCAGTGGCTCGCCGCGGCCGGGTTCGCGGTGTTCCTCCCGAACGCGCGCGGCGGCATGGGCCATGGCCACGCCTTCGCGGCGAGTGTCGCCGGGGACGTCGGCGGTGCGGAGTTCACCGACGTCCTCGCCGGCATCGACGTCCTCGTCGAAGCCGGCGTCGCCGACGAAGCCCGGCTCGGCATCGGCGGCTGGAGCCACGGCGGGTTCTTCGCCGCCTGGGCGGTCACGCAGACCGACCGCTTCAAAGCGGCCGTGGTCGGCGCCGGCGTCATCGACTGGCCGCTCTTGGCCGCGACCGGCGAGCACAGCCGGTTCGAAGCGGCACTGGGCGGCCGGGACAACAGCCCGATCACCCACGCCCACCGCATCCGCACGCCCGTCCTCATCCTGCACGGCGAGGGCGACACCAACGTCCCGCTGTCGCAAGCCGAACTCCTGCACCGCGCCCTCGGCGACCGGCACCACGAGTTCGTCGTCTACCCGCGCGAGAACCACTCGCTCCGCGAACGCGACCACCAGATCGACGCCCTGGACCGCTCGCGGGCCTGGTTCTCAGACCTGCTCGCCTAGCTTGAACTCCGCCTCCCCGGTGCTGAAGGAGAACCCGTCCGCGCCGATGGTGACGTCGGCTTCGCGCGGCTCGGCCCGTGCGACGACGGGCTGGACCTCGCCGGCCAGGTCCAGCACCACCGACGCGTCGGTGTACCAGCTCGGCACCACCGGGTTGCCCCACCAGTCGCGGCGCTGGTTGTCGTGGACGTCCCACGTGATCACCGGGTTGTCCGGGTCGCCGGTGTAGTAGTCGTGCGTGTAGATCTCGATGCGGTGCCCGTCCGGGTCCCGGACGTAGAGGTAGAACGCGTTCGAGACGCCGTGCCGGCCCGGGCCGCGCTCGATCATGCCGGGCTTGCGCAGCGCGCCGAGGTGGTCGCAGATGTGCAGGATCTGGTGGCGTTCGTGGGACGCGAACGCGATGTGGTGCAGCCGCGGGCCGTCGCCGCCGGTCAGGGCGACGTCGTGGACCGTCGGCTTGCGGAACATCCAGGCCGCGTACACCGTGCCCTCCTCGTCCTGAATGTCCTCCGACACGCGGAAACCCAGGCCCTCGTAGTACTTCCGGGCCGCCGGGACGTCGGGAGTGTCCACGTTGAAGTGGTCCAATCGCGACAGTGCGCCGGCGCCGTGGACGTCGTAGCGCTGCGTGAACCGCTCGACGTGCTCGGCCTCGTGGAAGAACTCGACCGGGAACCCGAGCGGGTCGACGACCCGCACCGCCTCGCCGATGCCGCGCGTGGCGCCCGCCGCGCGCCGCTCGACCCGGCAGCCGAGCGAGCGGTAGTACTCTTCGGCCAGGTCGAGATCGAGAGGGGCGCGGACGCGGTAGGCGAGCACGGCCAGCGCGGGCGTGGACCCCTTGCGCAGCACCAGCGAATGGTGCAGGTACTCCTCGAAGGCCCGCAGGTAGAGCGCCTCGGAATCTTCGTGGGTCACGACGAGCCCGAGCACGTCGACGTAGAACGCCCGCGACGCGGCGAGGTCGGTGACGACGAGTTCGGCGTACGCGCAGCGGAGGACGTCCGGCGGGGTGGCGGTCATGACTGTCCCTTCCGGACGCTGCCGAACCGGGCCGTGTGCACCGGCCCGAGCGACACGTGGATCGCCTGCTGGTGGGTGTAGAAGTCGAGCGAGCGGTAGCCGCCTTCGTGGCCGAGGCCGGACGCCTTGACCCCGCCGAACGGCGTCCGCAGGTCGCGGACGTTGTGCGAGTTCAGCCAGACCATCCCGGCCTCGACGGACTGCGCGAAGGTGTGCGCCCGCTCCAAAGTGGACGTCCACAGATACGCCGCGAGCCCGTACTTGACGTCGTTGGCCAGCGCCAGGGCTTCGGCTTCGGTGTCGAACGGCGTCAGCGCGACGACCGGTCCGAAGATCTCTTCCTGGAAGATGCGAGCGGACGGCGGCACATCGGCGAACACCGTCGGCGCCACGTAGTTTCCGGTGTCCAATCCGGACGGACGCCCGCCGCCGGCGAGCAGCCGGCCCTCGGACTTGCCCAGCTCGACGTACCGCATCACCTTCTCGTAGTGCTCCGGGTGGACCAGCGCGCCGACTTCGGTGGCCGGGTCGTGCGGGTCGCCGACGACGATGTTCGCCGCCCGTTCGGCGTACCGGGAACAGAACTCGTCGTAGATCGAACGCTCGACGAGGATCCGGCTGCCCGCCGTGCAGCGTTCGCCGTTGAGCGAGAACACGCCGAACAGCGTCGAGTCGAGCGCGGCGTCGAGGTCCGCGTCGGCGAACACGATCGCCGGGGACTTGCCGCCCAGCTCCATCGACATGCCCTTGAGGTGCCCCGCGCAGTTGCGGTAGATCGTCTGCCCGGTCGTGGTCTCGCCGGTGAACGAGATCAGCGGCACGTCCGGGTGCTTGACGAGCGCGTCGCCCGCCTCTTCGCCGAAGCCGTTGACGAGGTTGAACACGCCGTCCGGCAGCCCGGCGCCGGCGAAGATCCCCGCCCACAGGCTCGCCGACAGCGGCGTGAACTCGGCCGGCTTGAGCACCACCGTGCACCCGGAAGCCAGTGCGGGGGCGAGCTTCCAGCTCTCCAGCATGAACGGCGTGTTCCACGGCGTGATCAACCCGGCGACCCCGACCGGCTTGCGGTGCACGTAGTTCACCTGCCGCCCGGGCACCTGGTAGGTGTCGTCGGCCTGCGCCACGACGAGGTCGGCGAAGAACCGGAAGTTCTCGGCCGCGCGCCGCGCCTGCCCGAGCGCCTGGGTGATGGGCAGGCCGGTGTCGAACGTCTCCAGCTCGGCGAGCCGCGCGTCCTGCGCCTCGACGGCGTCGGCGATCTTGTTCAGGATCCGCGCGCGGGCCCGGGGCAGCATCCGCGGCCACGGCCCGTCGGTGAACGCCGTGCGCGCCGCGGCGACGGCCCGGTCGACGTCCTCGGCCTGGCCCGCGGCCGCGGTGACGTACGGGGTGTTCGACACCGGGTCGAGCACGTCGAACGTCTTGCCCGAGACGCTGTCGACGAGCTCACCGCCGATGTAGTGCTTGAGCTCGCCCGGCAGCCCTTCCGGGACGTAGTGGGTCATCGCTTTCCTTCCACGGTGAAGCCTTCGGCCGGCGTGAGATACTTTTCGCCTTCGGCCATCAGGTCGGTGATCCGCGCGACGCCGGACTCGGTCGGCGGGATCAGCGGCGGCCGGACGTGCCCGGAGGCGATCAGCCCGCGCTGCTCCAGCACCCACTTGCCCGGCGCCGGGTTGGTCTCGACGAACAGCAGGTCGACCAGGGGGTGCAGGCCGTAGTGGATTTCCCGCGCCCGCTCGTGGTCGCCGGACTGCCACGCGGTGTACATCTCCGCGCACGCGGCCGGGGCGATGTTGGCCGTCGCGCTGACGAACCCGGCACCGCCGAGGGCCAGCAGCGGCAGGCAGAGCAGCTCGATCCCGGACCACACCAGCAGCTCGCGCCCGCACAGGTGCAGCACACGGGAGAAGTGCTCGAAGTCCTTCGTCGTCTCCTTGATCCCCACGAAGTTGCCGCACGACCGGAACAGGCGCGCGACCGTCTCCGGCGCGAGGTCGACCGCGGTCCGGCTCGGCACGTTGTAGGCGACGATCGGCAGGTCGGGGAACTCGCGGCAGACCGTGCGGTACCAGACGAACAGCGCGTCCTGCGTGGGCCGCGCGTAGTACGGCGTGATGACCAGCGCCGCGTCGATGCCGGCGTCCCGCGCCAGCGCGGTCAGCTCCAGGGTCTCGTCGAGCTTCGCCGAACCGGTGCCCGGGACGAACGGGACGCGGTCGCCGACCTCGGCGGCCACCGTCCGGATCGCCTCGGCGCGCTCGGCGACCGTCTGGGAACCCGGTTCGCCGGTGGAACCGCCGATCGAGATGCCGTGCGAGCCGGCCGCGAGCTGCCAGCGGACGAGGTTCGTCAGGCCGTCGTGGTCGACGGCGCCGTCGGCCGTGAACGGCGTCATCAGCGGCGCGATCGACCCGCGGATGGCCTGGGGGTCGGAGCGGAAGCGCATGGGGGTCCTTCCTGGGTCAGGGGTGGCGGTGGGCGAGGTACGCGTCGAGCGTCGCCAGCCGGTGGGCGCGGACGGCGTGTTCGACGTCGGCGGCCGGAGCGCCGGCGTCGAGCAGGCCGAGGATGTGCTCGTGCTCGGCCACGGACTGCCGGGCCCGGCCGGGGACGAAGCTGAACGTCGAGGTGCGCAGGCCGCTCAGCCGGTCCCAGCCGCGCCGGACCAGGTCGAGGACCTGGGGGTTGGGGCAGGCGTCGAACAGCACGGCGTGGAAGTCGCGGTTGAGCGCGGTGAACCGGGCCGGCTCGAAGTGCCCGAGGCAGTCCGCCAGCTCGGCGTTCAGCGCCCGGGCCCGCTCGAGTGCTCCGGGTGGGAGCACCGGCGCGGCGAGCGCGGCGGCGTAGCCCTCGACGAGCGCGAGGGTCTGCATCGTGTGCTGGTACTCGCGTTCGTCGACCATCGCGACCTGCGCGCCGACGTGCCGTTCGAACGTGACGAGGCCTTCGGCTTCCAGGAGCCGGATGGCCTCGCGGATCGGCACGACGCTGACGCCGAGTTCGTGCGCGAGCTGGCCGAGGACGAGCCGGTAGCCGGGGGAGAAGGTGCCGTCGGCGATCCGGGCCTTGATCCACTCGTAGGCGATCCGCGACTTGCTCAGCGCGGTGCCGTTCACCGTTTCGCGAGCCATGCGGCGTACCTCCCGCGCCAGTGCTCGTCCATCGGGTAGAGGCCTTCGACGCGCTCGCCCGCGGCGACCTGCTCGGCGATGAACGTCTCCTGCAGCTCCTGCTCGATCGCCGCGTCGACGACCTCTTCGACGAGGGCCGGCGGGATGACCAGGACGCCGTCGCCGTCCCCGGCGATCACGTCGCCGGGGCACACGGCGGCGCCGCCGCAGGCGATCGCGACGTCGACGTCCCACGGCACGTGCCGGCGGCCGAGCACGGCCGGGTGCGGCCCGGCGTGGTAGGTGGGAATGTCCAAAGCGGACACCGCGGCCAGGTCGCGCACGCCGCCGTCGGTGACGATCCCGGCCGCGCCACGCACCTGCGCCCGCAGCGCGAGGATGTCGCCGACCGTGCCGGTGCCGCGTTCGCCGCGGGCCTCCATGACCAGGACGTCACCGGGGCCGAGGCCGTCGATCGCCCGCTTCTGCGCGTTGTAGCCGCCGCCGTGTTCTTTGAAGAGGTCTTCGCGGTAGGGCAGGTACCGCAGGGTCCGCGCGCGGCCGGTCAACCGGGCGCCGGGTCGCGTGGACGTCAAGCCGTCGATGGACACCGCGTTGTAGCCGCGCTTGCGCAGCTGGGCGGACAGCGTCGCGGTACCCACGGATTCGAGGCGCCGCTTGAGGTCCTCGGTCAGCACGAAGTCCGGTGTGGACGTTCCGTACGCGTCCGCCCGCTGCTGCTCGTCCACGTGGGGGAGCGCGCCGTACGGTCCGAAGGGGACGGTCCCCTCGGTGATCGGCGTGACCAGCCGGCCGGTGGTGTGCCCGGCGGTGTCGACCTCGACCTCGACGACGTCGCCGGGGACGGCGACCGACGCGCCCGCGGGCGTGCCGGTCAGGACGACGTCGCCGGGGTCGAGGGTGATCAGCTGCGAGAGGTCCGCGACCAGCCGGCCGAAGCCGAAGAGCAGATCGCCGGTGGTGTCCTCCTGGACCAGTTCGCCGTTGAGCCAGGTCCGCAGCCGCAGCGCGGCCGGGTCGACGTCGGTGGCGGGCAGCACCGCCGGGCCGAGCGGGGTGAAGCCGTCGCCGCCCTTCGAGCGCAGGTTGCTGCCCTTGTCGGCGTAGCGGAGGTCGTAGACGCCGAAGTCGTTGGCGGCGGTGACGCCGCCGACGTACGACCAGCCGTCCTCGGGGGCGACCCGGCGGGCGGTACGGCCGATGACCAGCGCGATCTCGCCTTCGAAGCCCAGCAGCTCGGTGCCCGCCGGGCGTTCGAGCGCGGCGCCGCTCGCCGCGACCGACGTCGAAGGCTTGAGGAAGTACGACGGCTGCTCGGGCACCCGGCCGCGCTGAGCGGCGCGGGAGCGGTAGCCGATGTGCAGCGCGATGATCTTGCCGGGCCGCTGCGGGAGGGTCGTCATCCGTGGTCCTGCCTGCCGGTTCGGAGAAGGTATCTCAAATGATATACGATCTGTGGCGTGGGGAAACCCCCTTTCACCCGCCGTAGTGGAGCCAGACGGACTTGACTTCGGTGTACGCGTCGAGCGCCCACGGGCCCATTTCGCGGCCCCAGCCGGACGCCTTGTAGCCGCCCCACGGCGCCGCCATGTCCGGGATCGGCGGCATGTTGACGAACACCGCGCCGGCCCGGATGCCGTCGGCGTACCGCTGGGCCGTGCGCAGGTCGCGCGTCCAGACCGTCGCGGCGAGGCCGTACTCGGTGTCGTTGACGCGGCCGAGGAGCTCGTCGCCGTCGTCGTAGGCCGTCACGGCCAGGACCGGGCCGAAGATCTCCTCGCGCATGATCGCCATGTCGTCGCGGACGCCGGCGAACAGCGTCGGGGCGTAGAAGTAGCCGTCGCCGTCGACCGGCGCGCCGCCGGTGACCAGGTCGGCGCCCTGCTCGCGGCCGGTGCCGACGAGGAAGTCGACGTGCTCGCGATGCTTCTCCGACACCAGCGGGCCAAGTTGCGTGGCCTCGTCGGTGCCCGGGCCGAGCCGCAAGCCCTCCAGGCCGCGCGCCAACTTCTCGACGAACTCCTGCTCGCGCTTGCGGTCGACGTAGAAGCGCGTGTACGCGGCGCAGACCTGGCCGGTGTTGAGCGTCGCCCCGGCGAGGTTGCCCGCGACGGCGGCGTCGAGGTCGGCGTCGGCCGCGATGATGCTGGGCGCCTTGCCGCCGAGTTCGAGGGTGAGCCGCTTGAGGTTGGACGCCGCGCTCGCCGCGGTGATCAGCTTCCCGACCGCCGTCGAGCCCGTGTAGGAGACGTGGTCCACGTCCGGATGCTCGGTCAGCAGGGCCCCGACCGCGCCGTCGCCGGTGACGAGGTTGACCACGCCCGCCGGGATGCCGGCGTCGTGGACCAGTTCGACCAGGCGGATGCTGGTCAGCGGGGTGACCTCGCTGGGCTTGATCACCACCGTGTTGCCGGTGGCGAGCGCCGGGGCGAGCTTCCAGGCGAGGATCATCAGCGGGAAGTTCCACGGCGTGATCAGCGCGTTCACCCCGACCGGCTCGCGGCGCGTGTAGTGCAGGGTGTCCGGGAAGGACACCGGGTTGGTCGTGCCCTGCAGCTTCGTCACCCAGCCCGCGAAGTAGCGGAAGTGCTCCGCCGCGCCGGTCACGCTCACCTGCCGGGAGACGCCGATCGGCTGCCCCTGGTCGAGCGTCTCCAAGCGGGCCAGCTCTTCGTGGTGCTGCTCGACGAGGTCGGCCAGCCGGAACAGCAGCGCGGCCCGCCGCACGGGCAGCAGCCCCGCCCACTCCGGGGCGCTCAGTGCGCGCCGGGCGGCCGCGACGGCGGCGTCGACGTCGGCCTTCGACGCGGTGCCGACCTCTTCGAGCACCCGGCCGGTGGCGGGGTCGCGCGTCGGGAGGACACCGCCGCCGGCTTCGGTCCACTGTCCGTCGATGCACAGGCGTGTCGCCATCCCCGGTTCCTCCTCGGCCTTCGGTGAGCCGAGTATCGGGCGCCGGGCGGCCTCGGGTCTTGTCCGCTCACGCATGCCCGTTGACCGACCGCGAAGGGATGCGTCCCGCGCGATCGGGCGCGCGTCAGGCTGGGGCGCATGGACGTGATCGTGGTGGGTGCCGGCTCGGCCGGCTCGGTGGTGGCGCGGCGGCTGGTCGACGCGGGCGCGGCGGTGACGCTGCTCGAAGCGGGTGGTCCCGACCGGAACCCGGCCATCCACGACCCCGCACGGGCCGGGGAACTGTGGCACGGTCCCGAGGACTGGGACCTGTACACGGTCCCGCAGCCGCACGCGGCCGGCCGGCGGCTGCACTTGCCGCGCGGTCGCGTGCTGGGCGGATCGCACGCGCTCAACGCGATGATCTGGGTCCGCGGCGCGCCCGCCGACTACGACGGCTGGGGGCTGCCCGGCTGGACCTGGGCCGACGTCGAGCCGGTGTTCGCGCGGATCGAGGAGGACCTCCTGGAGGTCGTGCCGAACGAGCCGCTGCACCCGATCCAGCGGTCCATAGTGGACGCCTGCGTCTCGGTGGGATTGCCGGTGAACCCGGACTACAACAGCGGGTCCCTGGACGGAGTGTCCGTCGAGCAGATCACCGCGCGCGACGGAAGGCGCTTTAACACCTGGCACGCTTACGGCCTTCCGGTGGCTTCGCGGATGACCGTCCACACGGGAGCGGTGGTGCACCGGCTGGTCTTTTCGGGTTCGCGGATGACCGGGGTGGTGGCGTCGATCGGCGATGAGGTGCGGGAGCTGCCGGCGGACCTGGTGGTCCTCGCCGCCGGCGCACTGGCGTCGCCCGCGATCCTGCTCCGCAGCGGCGTCGGCCCGGCGGACGAGCTGCGCGCGCTCGGCGTCGACGTCGTCGCGGACCTGCCCGGCGTGGGCCGGAACCTGCACGACCACCTGCTCTCACCGGTCGTCTTCACGACTTCCCGCGAGGTCGAGCCGCCGGTTTCCGGTCGGTCGGTGACGCAGGTGCACTGGTTCTGGCGCAGCCGCCCGGGGCTCGCGGTGCCGGACACGCAGCCGATCTGCTTCAGCGTGCCGATGTACGAGCCGTGGATGTCCGGGCCGCCGACGGGGTTCTCGCTGATGGCCGGAATGGTGACGCCGGCGAGCCGGGGCAGCCTGCGGCTGGCGCCGGACGGCTCGCCGCTGATCGACCTGGGTGCGCTGGCCGAGCCGGCGGACTTCGAGAGCCTGGTGGCGTCGGTCGAGCAGTGCGTCGAGGTTGGCCGGGCGCCGGCGCTGGCTTCGGACTGGGGCGCCCGGCAGCGGTACCCCGGCCCGTCCGACGACGTCCGCGAGTACGTCCGCCGGACGGCCATCACGTACCACCACCAGGTCGGCACCTGCCGGATGGGCACCGGCGCCGACGCGGTGGTGGACCCGCGGCTGGCGGTGCACGGCCTGGCAGGTCTGTTCGTCGCGGACGCGTCGGTGCTGCCCCGCGTCACGACGGGCAACACCAACGCCCCGGCGATCCTGGTGGGGGAGCAGGCCGCGCGGTTCATCCTCGGCGGTTGAGCAGCCGGCGCAACCACGACGACCGCGTCGCCAGGGCCGCGCGCGTCACTTCCGCGTCCGGGGCGAACCGGTCGAAGCCGTGGTGGGCGCCGGCCCAGACGTGCAGTTCCGTCGGCACCCCGGCCTGCGCGAGCCGCTGGGCGTACGCCACGTCCTCGTCGCGGAACAGCTCCGCCCCGCCGACCTCGACGAACGCCGGCGGCAGTCCGCTCAGATCCGCCATCCGCGCCGGGGCCGCGTACGGCGAGGTCTGCCCGTTCAGGAGACTGCGCCAGCCGAAGTCGTTGGCCTCGCGGGTCCACACGAGGTCCGGGAGGTCCGCCGACGTCCGGTCGTCGAGCATCGGGCACAGCAGCAGCTGACCCGCCAATGCCGGCCCGCCGCGGTCACGCGCCAGCAACGCCACCCCCGCGCTCAGCCCGCCGCCGGCACTGCCACCGCCCACGATCAGCTGGGCGAAGCCGAAGGCCGACGCGAACCACACGAGACCCGCGTAGCAGTCGTCAAGCGGCGCCGGGTGCGGGTGCTCCGGGGCGAGGCGGTACTCGACCGTCGCGCAGACGAACCCGAACTCCTCGATCAACGCCACCAGCCGGGGCAGGTCGGCGAACCGGTCGTCCAGCACCATCCCGCCCCCGTGGATGCTGTACAGCCCGGGCGCGTCCGGCCGCGCGCGCCGCGGCCGCAGGACCGTGACGACCACCCCGCCGTCGAGGACGTGGTCCGACCACACGATGTCCCGGTCGCCGATCGCTTCCGCCGGGGCAAGGTTGTCCGCTCGGACGGCGGCGCGGACTTCGGCCAGGTTCTCGGCGGACAGGTTCACGGCCCCTCCGGGTCGACGACGCCGCGGTCCGCCCAGAACGGCTCCACCAGCGCGCGCAGCTCCGCCGCGCCCACGCGGTCCACCAACGAGACCGCCGCCAGGTTGTCCTCCAACTGCGAAACGCTGGTGGCGCCGAACAACGTCGTCGTGTTCGCCGGGTGGGTGAGGGTGAAGGCCAGGCACAGCTGCGCCGGCGTCGCCCCGACGCTCGCGGCGGCCTCCGCGAGCCCGGCGGCCGAGCCGGCGATCCGCTGCCGGACGTCTCCCGGGTCCCGGCCGACCTGACGTCCGCCCTTCCCGAGCAGCACCCCGCCTTCGAAGACGTCGGACGCCTGGAGCGAAACGCCGAGGGAGAACACCGAGGCGAACGGGTCACCGTCCGGAATGGACCGGCGGGCGACGCTGTACTTCAGCTGCGCGATCGCCGGCCCGGGAACCCCGTCGGCGATGGCGAAGCCGTGCACCGCCTTGATCGCCGACGCCGACCAGTTGTTGACGCCCCACTGCCCGATCAGCCCTGCCGCGCGCAGCTCGGCGAGGTCGGTGACGAGGGCGTGCAGGTCGGTGTCGTCGCGCCGCAGGTCGCCGAGGACGACGAGGTCGGCGTGCGAGACACCGGCGCGGAAGAAAGCGTTCTCCAGCTGGGCGCGCAGGCTGTGCCCGGGATAGCCCTCGAGCCACAGCTTCGCCGACAGCAGGTAGTCCTCCCGGCGCAGGCCGGCGGCCCGGACCATGGCGGAGAACAGCACGTCGGTGAACACCGGCGGGCTGCCGGGCAGGCCGTACACGCCGACGTCGAACAGGCTGATCCCGGCGTCGACGGCCGTCTGCAGCAGGGTGACGGCTTCGCGGAAGTCCATCCGGTCGTAGGTGTGCCACGAGCCGAGGGACAGGACGCCGGTGAGCGGGCCGTCGCGGCCGATGCGGCGCTGGGGGATGCGCACTCCGAACTCCTAGGGTAGTCGGGGGTCGATGACGGCTTTGAGCTCGCCGAGCCGGGACATCGACTCGACGGCGGCGGACGCGCCCGCCAGCCCGACCGGCGCGCTGAACAGCTCCGCCCAGGGCATCCGCCCGGCGAAGGCGCGGAAGAACTCCACCGAGCGGTGGTAGTCGGCGATGTCGCCGTTGAGCGAGCCGGCGATGGTCAGCTCCTTGCCCATCACCGTGCCCAGCGGCACGGCCGACGGCGCCGGGCCGGTCGACCCGACGATCGCGATCGTCCCGCGCTGGGCGGCGAAGGCGACGGCTTCTTCGCCGACGGTCGGGCCGCCCGCGAAGTCGAAGACGTGGTCCGCACCGCGGCCGCCGGTCAGCTCGCGCACGCGCTCGACACGTTCGTCCGGAGTGGACTCGACGGACACGGTCGCGGTGGCCCCGAACCGGTCCGCCACCGCCAGGCGGTCGTCGGGACCGCCGACGGTGATCACCGTGCCGGCGCCGCAGAGCCGCGCGACCGCCGTGGCGAACACACCGAGCGCGCCGGCGCCCTGGACGACGACGGTCGCGTTCGGACGGATGCCGCCGGACCGCGCGACCGCGCGCAGCACGGTCTTGCCCGCGCAGCCGGACATGGAGGCCCAGGTGTCCTCGACGTCGTCCGGCAGCAGGAGCTTCGCCGCGCCGGGCGTGACGTAGCAGTGCCGAGCCAGCCCGCCGGTGGCGTAGGGGAACCGGTCGGCGCGCTGCAGGAAGCCGTAGCCGCGGCTTTCGCACGCCACCGGTTCGCGCAGGATCGTGCAGCCGTGGCACTTCCCGCACGTCGACTCCGACCAGCCGATCCGGTCGCCGGGCCGGATTTCCCGGCCGAGCGTGTCGGTCGTGCCGGCTCCGGTGGCGACGACTTCGCCGACCATCTCGTGGCCCAGCACCATCGGCAGCATGCCGGGCAGGCTCAGCTGCCCCGACCAGAGGTGGACATCGGTGCCGCACAACGTCGTGCAGGTGAGCCGGACGAGGGCCGCGCCGGGTTCCGGTTCCGCGGGGAGCGGGAGCTCGCGCAGTTCGAGGGGCGCGTGGTGGCCGGTGAGGACGGCGGCGTCGGTGTGGGTGGGCAGAGCCATCTTTTTAGTCTACAGTAGTGGAAGAAAAAGTCCAGGGCCGGGAGGAAACCATGACGGCACAACGGATCCGCCCGGCGGACCTGGTGGTCCACGGGGGACCGGTCCGCACCTTCGACGCGGCGGGCACGGTGGCGGACGGCCTGGCCGTGCGGGACGGCCGCATCACCGCGGTCGGGGATGTCGCCGGCCACATCGGACGGGACACCGAGGTCGTCGACCTCGCCGGCCGTACGGTGCTGCCCGGCATCAACGACACGCACCTGCACGCCACCTGGCTCGGCGCGCGCTGGCCGCACCCGCTGCTCGGCGCGCCGCACGAGGAAACCCCGGTGGTCACCGCCGAGGACCGCCGGGCCGCGATCCTGCGCGCCGGGGACGTCTGCGCGGCGCTCGGCATCACCAGCTACACCGAGCCCGGGCTCGGTCCCGGCGAGACCGGGTGCTTCTCGGCGGAAGTCCTGGAGGAGTACGCGGCGCTGCACCACGAAGGCCGGCTGCGGGCGCGCGTCACCGTGCTGCGCCTGTTCGGCCTCCTGGACGGCGCCAGTTCGCCGGCGGACTTCGCGCGCGGCGTCGAAACTCCGGTTCCGGCGACGGATCCGGAGTGGCTCGCTGTCCCCGGCGTCAAGATCTTCGCCGACGGGATCCCGCCGATGCGGACGGCGTGGACGCACCACTGCTACCCCGATGGCACGCACGGCGCCCTGCTCGTCGACGGGCCCGACGACGAGGAGCGCGCGGGCGCGCTGGCGGCGATGATCTCGTCGGCCCATCGAGCCGGGTTGGTCGTGGGCGTGCACGCGACCGGTGAACGCAGCATCGAAGTCGCGCTCGAGCACTTGCGCGCCGGTGACCACGTCGTGCACGGCGACCTCGTCACGTCCGCGCAGCTGCGGCGGATGGCTTCGCGAGGAGTCGGGTTGACCACGCAGCCCGCGATCGCCACCGCGATGCGGCCGATGGTCGCCACGGCACTCGGCGACGACGTCGCCGCGAAGGCCTGGCCGTTGCGGGACATCCTGGAGGCCGGAGTCCGGCTGACGTTGAGCAGCGACGCCCCGGTCGTCACGCCCGACTGGCGCGTCCACCTCGCGGCGGCGGGAGAGCTGCTCGGGGCGCGTGGCGTCACGTCCGAGCTGACCGCGCGGCTGCTTCGGTGCTACACGACCGAAGCGGCCGCGCAGGACGGATCCGCGGCTTGGAAAGGTTCCCTGGAGCCGGGCAAGGCGGCCGACTTCTGCGTCCTGGCGGCCGATCCCCTCGGCGTCGCACTGGCCGGCCTGCCGTCGGTCGCGGTCGAGCTGACCGTGACCGGCGGCCGGATCGTCCACAAGGGATAGTCAGGTCAGCAGCTGGCCGCCGTCCACCGCCAGGCTCACCCCGGTGACGTGGGTCGCGCCCGCCAGGAACACCACCGCGGGCACGACGTCCCCGACATCGGCGATCCGGCCCAGCGGAATCCGGGACTCCCAGGCCGCGCGCGCCGCGGTGTCGGAGGCGAACCCGGCGGTCATCGGCGTCAGGACCGGCCCCGGCGCGACGGCGTTGACCCGGATCCCGTGCGGTGCCAGCTCCACGGCCGCGGACCGGGTCAGCGCGTCGACGGCCGCCTTCGTGGCTTCGTAGTGCCCGAGCCCGGGTGTCGGCTGGCGGGCGCCGATCGACGATACGTTCACGATCGCGCCGCGCGTGCCGCCGGCGACCATGTGCGCGCCGATCCTCCGCGTCATCAGGAAAGTGCCGCGGAAATTGACCCGCACGCACCGGTCGAAGACGTCGACGTCCAGGTCGGTCAGCGGCCCACCGCCCCCGGCCAGCCCGGCGTTGTTGACGAGGACGTCGATCGGCCCGAACCGGTCCGCGACCAGGTTGACGGCCGCGTCGACCGAAGCCGGGTCCGAGATGTCCAGCTCGACGTGCTCGGCGCCGATCTCCCGGCCGACGTCGTGCGCCGCCCGCGCGTCCACATCGGCGACGACCACTCGATCACCCTCGGCGAGAAACGCCTCGGCGACACCCCGGCCGATCCCGCTCGCACCGCCGGTCACCACCACGATCCGTGTTTTCATTCTACAATCGTAGACGAACGAAGTGCTGGAACGAAGGGAAAACCTCGTGAGCGTGCTCGGAAAATCGGTCTTCGGCCTCGGCTCGTGGAACACCTGGGACCGGATGGACTTCGGCGACGCGGCCGGGTTGCTGCGGACGGCCGTCGACGCCGGCGTCACGCTGTTCGACGTCGCCCACTACGACTTCGGGCCGCACGCCGAGAACTCGCGCACCGACATCCTCTTCGGCGAGGCCGTCCGGGAAGCCGGGATCGCCCGCGGCGACTACGTGTTGTGCGGGAAGCTGTGGCTCTGGGACTACCCGCGCAGCGGTTTCGCCGAGCAGCTCGAGACGTCGCTGGGGCGGATCGGCACCGAGCACGCGGACCTGGTCGTCGTGGGGGACTACCGCGAGCGCCCGGACGTCCCGCGGGTCGTCACCGACGTGGCCGAGCAGGTGCGGGCCGGGCGGATCGGCGGCTGGGGCGTCAACAACTGGCTCGCCGCCGACCTCGACCTGGCCTACGGCTTCGCGGCTCGCGAAGGTCTGCCCGCGCCGGAGTTCGCGCAGCTCAAGTACTCCATCGCCCGCCGCTCGATGGCGGAAGGCGAGTACTACGGCAAGCACATCGCGAGCGGGCGCCTGGTGCTGCAAGCCTCGGACGTCTTCGAAGGCGGCGTCCTGCTGGGCAATACGACTCCGGCGCGGAAGATCGGTGCGGACGTCGGCGGGATCCGGCAGTCCATCGTGGACGCTTCCGCCGAGCTGGGCACCATCGCGGCGGAGTTCGGCGCGACGCGCGCCCAGCTGGCCCTGGCGTTCTGCCTGGCGTACGCGCCGGTGGCGAACGTCCTGTTCGGAGTGAGCCGCGCGGCCCAGCTGACGGACAACCTGGGTGCCCTCGAACTCGCCCGCAACCACGGCACGGAGATCCGGACCGCGGTCGACCACCTCTGGCTGGACCGCGAAGTCAACCCCGACGGCACCTGGTAACCCCACCCGGTCGTGAGTGGGAAACAGGGTCAGAACACTGTTTCTCACTCACGACCTCGTTTCAGGGGGTGTCGAGGAAGGTGAGAGCCGCCGTGCGGAAGGGGAAGCCGCGCAGGGCTCCGCCGTGGTCGCCCGGCACCAGCAGCAGGTCGCTGCCCGGAACCAGGGGCACCAGGGTTTCGATGCCCTGGCTGATCGGGTCGTCCCGGCCGGCGACGAACCGGGTCGGCACGGTGATCGTCCCGGCGCGCGGTGCGAACGGCTCCCGGCGCAGACCCTCGATGCAGTGCGCGAGGGCGACCGGGTCACGGCCGGGCGCGGTGATCATCCGGGCGATCGCCGCGGTCAGCGGGTCGGCCGGGAGCTTCCCGCCCCCGGCGAAAGCCAGTGCCGCCTGGACGTCGACCGCGCCGAACGGCTCGTGCGGGCTGATCCCGGCCAGTACCAGGCGCCGGACGGGCAGCAGTGCGGGCAGTTCCCACGCCAGCCGAGCGCCGAGCGAGTAGCCGACGACGTCCACTTCGGACACGTCACCGACGGCCGACGCCAGTTCCTTCACGACCGCTTGCGGGGTCGCGTCGGCCGGCGCCGGGCTGGAGCCGTGCCCGGGCAGGTCGGGCACCAGCACCGAACGGCCGGACGCGGTGAGCGCCGCCGGCCAGCCCGTGCTGACCCAGTCGGTGGGCCCGTCGGAGGCGAACCCGTGCAGCAACAGCACCGGCGGCCCGGCAGGCGGACCGACCGGAGCGAACCGGCGCACGGCCAGGGAAGTCGGGAGCGTCAAGGAAGTCCTCTCTCGCGAATCTAGGAACGGCGAAGGCGTTGCAAGTCGCTGAGCGTCCGGGCCCGGGCGTCGACGGCGAGCCGCAGCGCCGAGCCGGCGAGGTTGAGCAGGAAGACGCAGACCATGATCGTCACGCCCGGCACCACGACCAGCCACGGCGCCACGACCAGGTACGAGCGGCCCTCGGCGATCATGTTCCCCCAGGTCGGGGTGGGCGGGGCGATGCCGAGGCCGAGAAAGCTCATCGCGCCGTCGACGAGCATCGCGGCCGCGGCCAGGATGACGACCTGCACCAGCGCCAGCGGAAGCACGTTCGGGAACACGTGCACCAGCAGGATCTTCCGGCGGCTCATCCCGGACACCCGGGCCGCGCCGATGTACTGCCGGCCGGCCACGCCGAGCACGCGGCTGCGGATCACCCGCGCGGTGAACGGCGTGAAGATCACCGTCAACGCGATCAGCTCGGTCCAGATGCTCGCGCCGAGCGAGATGGCCAGCGCCATCGCGAGGATGATCGCCGGGAACGACATCCACGCGTCCATCAGCCGCATCAGCACCGCGTCGGCCGCCCGGTAGAAGCCGCTGACCAGGCCGATCACCATGCCGGAGACCGCCGCGCACAGCGTGATCAGCGCGGACAGCCCGAGCGACGCGCGCCCGCCGGACACCAGCCGGGCGAGCACGTCCCGGCCGAACGAGTCGGTGCCGAGGGGGTGGGCGGCCGACGGCGGCAGCAGCCGGTGCACCGGGTCGGTCGCGCTGACGCTCGGCAGGAAGAACGGCAGCACCACCACGGCCAGCACGATCAGGCCGAGCAGCACCGAGACGACGAGCAGCGTGCGGTTCCTCATGCGACCCGCACCTTCGGGTCGAGCAGCGCGTACGACAGGTCGACCAGCAGGTTGACCAGGACGAACAGCACCGCGACGAACAACGTCACGCCCTGGATCAGCGGGAAGTCGCGAGTGGACACCGCGCCCATCAGCAGGTGGCCGAGCCCCGGCACGACGAAGATCGACTCGATGATCACGATCCCGCCGACGAGCATGGCGAAGTTGCTGCCCAGCTGCGTCACCAGCGGCATCAGCGCGTTCGGCAGGACGTGTTTCAGCAGCACCCGCCGCTCGGGCAGGCCCTTGACACGCGCGGTGCGCAGGTAGGCCAGCGGCAGCTCGCCGAGCACGCTCTCGCGCAGGGTGAGCACGAACAACGCGGTCTGCCCGATCACGAGCACGGTCACCGGCAGCACCAGCGCGGGCACCGCGGCGACCGGGTCGGTCAGCAGGTCGTGGTAGCCGCTGGAGGGGAACCACCGCAGCGTCACGGAGAAGACGAGCACGAGCACGAGCGAGATCCAGAAGTCCGGCATCGCCATGCCGAGCGCCGAGAGCCGGTCGAGCGCGCGAGCCACCGGGTTGCGCGGCGACACCGCCTGCCACGCCGTGATCGCCACCGACAGGAAGAAGCTGAGGACCGTCGAGAGCACCGCCAGCGTCAACGTCGGCACGATGTGCGAAGCGACCACGTCGAGCACCGGCTGGTGGTAGGTGATCGACGTCCCGAAGTCGCCGCGCAGCACGTGCCCGGCCCAGGTCAGGTACTGCTGCCAGAGCGAGCCGTCGAGGCCCAGGCTCGACCGCAGCGCCGCGACGTCGGCCGGGCGCGCGGTCGGGCCGAGGATGGCCTGGGCCGGGTCGCCCGGGATCAGCCGGATGACGAAGAACATCATCGTGCCGACGATGACCAGGATGATCGCCAGGTCGCGCAGCCGGCGCAGCAGCACGGCGGTCATGCGGCCAGCCAGGCGTTCCAGAAGACGCGGTAGAAGTCGCCGTAGCCCTTCAGCCGCGGGCTGTAGGCCGCGTACAGCTTCGACTGGCTGAGCGTGATCACCGACAGCTGCTTCCACGTGAAGGCCTGGAGCTTGTCGATGACGGCCTTCGCCTGCTCCGGCGTCGTCGAGGCGTTGAACTCGGTCATCAGCCCGTCCAGCTCCGGCGACGACGAGCCGTTCAGCGTGCCGAGGGTGAGCGCGGGCATCTGGGCGGGCGAGGTCAGCGACGAGTCGAAGAACAGCGTCGTGATGTCCCAGCCGCCCGGGTCCTTGGTGAGCGTGCCGAGCATCGTGGCGAAGTCGTAGGTGTCGATCTTGGCCTGCAGCCCGATCCGGCCCAGCTCGTCCTGGACGAGCACGGCCCACTTGCCGAACTCGGGGTAGGAGTTCGTGGTGACGATGTGGATCGTCGCTCCGGCGGTGATCCCGGCCTCGGCCAGCAGCTGCTTCGCGCGCGCCGGGTCGTGCTGCCGGTAGACGTCTTCGCCGGCGGTCGAGTACGACGCCTTGTTGTCCGGCGACGCGAACGCGCCGGTCTCGATCGTCAGGTCCTTGCTGCCACCGGTCGCCGCGTTGATCGCCGGCTTGTCCAGCAGCAGGTTCAACGCCTGGCGCGCCCGCGGGTCGGCGAACTTCGAGCCGGGGTTGAAGTTGGGGATGATGACGTTCTCGTTGCCGCCGGGCAGGTTGTGCACGACGAGGTTCGGGTTGGCCTTGAGCTGCTCGTACTGGTCGTTGGCCGGCATCGCGTGGTCCCACTGCCCGGTCTGCAGGCCGTTGACCAGCGCGTCCTGGTCGCCGACGATCTTGTAGGTGACGGTGTCGAGGTAGGCGTGCTTGGCCCCGGCCTGACCGCCCCAGTCCTCTTCGGACCGTGACTTGTACCCGGCGTAGCGCTCCAGGACGAGCTGCTGGCCGATGTCCCAGCTCTTCAGCTTGTAGGGCCCGGTGCCGACCGCCTTGTCCTGCCCGAAACCGGTCGCCGGGAGGCCGACGAGGTTCTTGGCCTCGTAGATCTCGGTGCCCGCGCCGGCCAGCTCGTCGATCAGCGGGTAGCGCGGCCGCTTGAGCTTGATCGTCACCGTCGCCGGGTCCGGCGCGGCGATCGCGGCGATGTCCGGGGTGACGAGCTGGCCGGTGCGGTGGCTCTTCTGCCAGCGCTGCAGGCTCGCGACGACGTCGTTCGCGGTCAGCGGGTTGCCGTCCTGGAACGTGACGCCCTGGCGGAGCTTGAACGTGTAGGTGAGCCGGTCCGCGCTCGTGTCGTAGGTGTCGACGAGCATCGGCCGGGCGACGAAGTGCTGGTCGACCTCGAACAGCTTCTCGTACAGCATGTTGCCGATCTGCGCGGTCACCTGGCCGGGGTTGGCGACCATGTCGAGCGACTGCGGGTCGGTGGGGACGGCGACGGTGAGGTTGCCGCCGCGGACCGGCGGCCCGTCGGCGGCGGCCGTGGTGCCGGCGTTCCCCATGCAGCCGGCGAGCAGCGTGGCCGCGGCGGCGAGGGCGGCGAACAGGGGAGTTCTCTTCATGGGCGCGTCGATCCTGTGTGGGGGAGGGCGGGCAGGTCGGGGTTGGCGGCGAGCAGCCGCCGGGTGTAGTCGTGCCGCGGGGCGAACCGGATCTCCTCGGGCGTGCCCGTTTCGATCAGCTCGCCGCGGTACATCACGCCGACGCGGTCGGCGACCGACAGCACGAGGCTGAGGTTGTGGGTGATGAACAGCAGGCTGAGCGTGCGGGTACGGCGCAGGTCCAGCAGCAGGTTCATGACCTGGCCCTGCACCGAGACGTCGAGGGCGGACGTCGGCTCGTCGGCGACGATCAGCTCGGGTCCGGCAGCGATCGCGCGGGCGATGGAGACGCGCTGGCGCTGCCCGCCGGACAGCTGCGAAGGCAGTTTCCCGGCGGTGTCCTCCGGCAGGCCGACTTCGTCGATCAGGTCGGCGACGCGCCGGTCGAGTTCGGCGCCGCGCAGCGGGGTCAGTTCCTTCAGCGGCTCGGCGATGATCCGCGCGGCCGTGTGGCGCGGGTCCAGGGAACTCTGCGGGTCCTGGAAGATCAGCTGGACGCGGCGGCGGAACGCGCGCTCGTCGCCGGTCAGCCCGGCGGGCGTGATCCCGTGCGCGCCGAAGGCGATCGTGCCCGACGTCGGCGGTTCGAGCGCGGTCACCAGCCGGCCGAGGGTGGACTTGCCGGAGCCCGACTCGCCGACCAGGCCGAAGAACTCGCCCGCCGGGATCTCCAGGGAGACCTCCCGCACGGCGTGCACCCGTCCTTTTCGGCCGTACACTTTGGACGCCGCGGTGATCGTCAGCGGTGGCCCGCCGAGGACGCGGTCCGGCCGGGGCTTCAGGGCGCGGGTCTCGACGGCTTCGGTGACGCCGCCGGCCATCGCGGATTCGAGCAGCGCGGGGGAGATGGTCGGGAAGCCGTCGCGGCGGCTGACGCCGAGCTGCGGCACGCACCCGAGCAGCGCGCGGGTGTAGGGGTGCCGGGGCCGCGTCAGGACTTCGTCGCGGGAGCCGGTCTCGACCAGGCGGCCGCGGTACATCACCGCGATCCGGTCGGCCACCCGCGCGGCGACCCCCATGTCGTGGGTGATGAACACGCAGGCGGTGCCGTGGTCGCGGCGCACCCGGTCGAAGAGCGTGAGGATCTCCGCCTGGGTGGTGACGTCCAGCGCCGTGGTCGGCTCGTCGGCGATGAGCAGGTCGGGGTCGGCCATCAATGCGAGCGCGATCATCACGCGCTGCTGCATGCCGCCGGAGAGCTGGTGCGGGTACTGCCGCAGGATCCGGTCGGTGTCGGCGAGCCCGACCTCGGTCAGCAGCCGCCGCGCCTTCGCCTCGGCGCGCTTGCGCAGCGGGCTGCCGCGCCGGGCCGCCTGCCCGGGCAGCGAGCCGGCTTCGCGGTAGGCCTCGACCAGCTGCCCGCCCACCCGGCGGCCCGGGTTCAGGGAATCGAGGGCCTCCTGGAAGATCATGCCGATCCGCGGGCCGCGGTAGGCGCGCATCGCGTCGGCGGGCAGCTTCGTGACGTCCACGCCGTCGATCGCGATCTCGCCGCGGGTGCGGACCGGGGCGACGAACTCGACCAGGCGGATGATCGACAGGGCGGTGACGGTCTTGCCGCTGCCGGATTCGCCGACCACGCAGAGCGTCCGCCCCTGCGCGAGGTCGAGGGACAGCTCCCGCACGAGTTCGCGCTCGGTGCCGCCGGCGACCACACCCACGGTGAAGTCCCGGATTTCGAGCAGCGTCATGGATTCCCCTTCCTCGTGCCCGCCGCGACGGGCGGGCCGGACTGCCGGGCACCGGCAGGGGTAGTTCTACGCATGTTGACACTCGGGTCAGGCGGTGTCAATGGTTTTATTCTACAAACGTAGGAAGTTGAAACCTCACGGGTTTTTGGTGCTGTGCGGGCGAAATCGGCACTGGACTCGTTTATCTACGCATGTAGAGTGTCCGCGTCGAACAGAAGGAGGACGACGTGACGACGACCCCAGCCACGCCGGAACGGATCGTGGACATCGCGGTGGGCCACATGGCCGCCCAGCAGCTCTTCGCCGCCAACCGGATCGGCCTGTTCCCGGCTCTCGCCGACGGCCCGGCGACCGCCGCGGACCTCGCCACGCGGACGGGCCGGCCGGAGAAGATCACCCGGATCCTCGCCGACACCATGGCTTCGCTCGGCCTGCTGTCCCGCGTGGACGGTCGCTACGCGCTCACCACCGACACCGCCGAGCACCTCGGCGGAGGAGGTCTGGATCTCGCGCCGTTCCTGACCTTCCTCGAAACGATCAGCTACCCGCACTGGCAGCAGTTCACGCACACCACCGACACCGGCGAACCCGGCGACCTCGACCTCACCGGCGACCGCTGGGACACCTTCCTCGGCGGGGTCATGGTGTATAACGCCCTACACGCTCGGCAGCTGGCGCAAGCTTTCGACTTCGGGGGCTGCAAAAACCTCCTCGACCTGGGCGGGCTTTCCGCCGAGTTCGCGCTCGGCGCGTTGCGGGCCAACGACGTCCTGCGCGCGACGTTCGTCTACGACCCGCGGTCGGTGCCGTCGGTGACCTCCGCGGTGGCGTCGTTCGCCGATCGCACGACGGTCGTCGGCGCACCCACGCCGGACGCCGAACCCGAGGGCGAGTTCGACCTGATAATGGTGAACCACGTGGTGCACCGGTTCTCCGCCGACGAGAACCGGGCGATCCTGCGGCACGCGCGGGCCGCGGCGGCGCCGGGCGCGCGCCTGCTGCTGCTCGACTTCTTCCTGGACGACGATCCCTCGCCGCGGGCGCTCGACGCGCTGCACGCGGGGGAGTACCTGGTCATCGACGGCACGGTGGTGTACCCGGAGGCGGACGTCCGCGGCTGGCTGGCCGACGCGGGGTGGCGGCCGGTGGACCGGCTGACGCTGCCGGGCTCGCCGCGGGTGCTCGTCGCGGAAGCGGTGTGAGCATGAGCCTCGACCCCGCGGTCCGGGAGCTGCTCGCGCAGAGCCCGGAGGCACCGGCCCGGCCGTTGACGGCGGTGGAGCTGCGGGCCGCCTTCGCCGCGTCCCGGCCGAGGCCGGGTGCGGTGGCGCCGGTCGCGTCGGTGACCGAGCACCGGCTCCCCGGCGGCCTCCGGGTGCGGCTGTACCTGCCGGAGGCGGCCGGCCCGGTGCCGGTGTTCCTCTGGATCCACGGTGGCGGCTGGACGATCGGCTCGATCGACGAGAACGAGGTGGCCTCGCGGGCGGTGTGCGCGGCCGCGTCGGTCGCGGTGGCGGCCGTCGAGTACCGGCTCGCCCCCGAAGATCCGTACCCGGCCGCGCCTTCCGACTGCTACGAGGTGCTGGAATGGCTGGCCGCGGGCGGCGCGGGGCCCGCGGTGGACGCCGGGGCGATCGCGGTCGGCGGCGAGAGTGCCGGCGGCAACCTGTCCACTGTGGTCTCTTTGCTGGCACGGGACCGCGGTGGGCCGGCGATCGCGGCGCAGGTGCTGATCTGCCCGGTCTTCGGCCACCCGGACGACGGGTTCGCGTCCTATGCGGACTTCGCCACGGGCTACGGCATGACGGCCGACGCGATGCGGTTCTTCTTCGCCCAGTACGTCCCGGATCCGTCCGTTTTGGACGATCCGTACCTGCTGCCTTCGCGCGCGGCGGATCTGTCGGGCCTGCCGCCGGCGTTGGTGCTGACGGCCGAATACGACGTGCTGCGTGACGAAGGCGAGGCCTTCGCGACCCGGCTCGCCGACGCGGGCGTCGCGGTCGACGTCCACCGGTACGCCGGGCAGATCCACGGGTTCTACGGGCTGTACACGGACCTGCCGGCGTCTCCACGGTCGCACGCGGAGGTCGCCGCGTACCTGCGGGGGATCTTCGCCTGACGGGTCAGGGGCGGGTGAGCCGTTCCAGGAGGGACTCCAGGTGCCGGTGCTGGAGCCCGACCGTGGAGAACTCACCCGCCACCAGGCTCATCACGTTCGCGCCCGCGTTGAGCAGGACGATCTCGTCGACGATCTGCTCGTCCGGGGTTTCGGTGACGATGTCGCCGTCTTCGCGGCCCTCGGCCAGGAAGCGGTGCAGGAGGCCGCGCCACTCGCGGACGTGCTCGAGGTACTTGTCGTGCATCCGCCGGTTGCCCAGGGACATCTGCCAGAAGATCATCAGGACGCGCCCGGCGGTGATGCGCTCTTCGTCGATGGGCATCGACGACACGCAGATCTCCCGGAGCGCGTCGAGGCCGCGGAGGCCGTCGAGGTCGACGTACTGCCGCATCATGTCGAGGGCGCGTTCGTAGGTGGCCGCGATGATGTCTTCCTTGCTGGGGAAGTACAGCTTGAGGGCCCCGTTGGCGAACCCGGCCGCGGCGGCGATCTCGCGCATGGTCGCGGCTTCGATCCCGCCGCGGACGATGAGGTCCCAGGTGACGTCGACGATGTCCCTGCGCCGCTGGTCGTGGTCGATGATCTTGGGCACCCGGCACCTCCCGCACTGGTTTCTCTACCAGTGTAGGAGAAACTACCGGCGAGTACCGACCCGGGCTACCGCTGGAACACCCGCCTCCCCGCGAACCACGTCTCGACGACTCGCGTCCCGGCCACCTCGGCCGTCTCGAAAGGATTCCGGTCCAGCACCACGAAGTCCGCCGACCGGCCCGGCGTCAACGCTCCCGTCACGTCGTCGAGACCGCACGCCCGCGCCCCGCCGAGCGTGAACACCTCGATCGCCTCGGCCAGGGTGATCGCCTGCTCCGGCCACAGCGCGCCGGGCCGCCTCGCGTGCGGGTCTTCGCGCGTCACCAGGCCCGCGATGCCCTCCCACGCGTTCGGCGACTCGCTGACCGGCCAGTCCGACCCGCCCGCGACCAGCGCGCCGGTGTCCAGCAGCGTCCGGTTCGGCTGCATCCGGGACGCCCGCGCGGCCGGCAGCACCTCCGCGATCGCGTCCGGGATCACGCCCGGCACCCAGAGGAACGGCGAAATGTCCGCCGCCACGCCCAGCGCCGCGAACCGCGGGAGGTCGTCGGGGTGCACGAACTGCCCGTGCGCCACCTGGAACCGCGTGCTCGCGTAGCCGGCGGCCCGCACCTTCCCGACCGCGTCGAGGAACTGGCGCACCGACGCGTCCCCGGTGCAGTGCACCTTCGCCGAGAAGCCCGCCGCGGCCGCCGTGAGCAGCCATTCGGTCAGCTCTTCCGGCGGCATGGTCGTCGAGCCGCGGTGGCCGCCGCCGTGGACGTCGTCGGGCAGGTACGGCTCCAGGAACGCCGCCGTGCGCGTCGGCGGCACGCCGTCCAGGAAGATCTTGACGAAGTCCGGCCGGTGGTGTTCGGTGCGGTAGCGCCCGGCGACCTCCAGCAGCGGCGCGCCGACCGGGTCGAAGCCGAAGATGGGGTCGTTGACCAGCAGCGACGACACGACCCACGCGGCCAGCTCGCCGCCGTCGTCGAGGGCCTTGAGCGCGCCGAGGATGTCCGTCGAGACGCCGGCGTCCTGGAACGCGGTGACGCCGAAGCCGTGCAGGATCTCGATCGCGCGCTGCGACGCGCGGCGGTGCTGTCCGGGCGTCAGCTCGCCGGTCACCCGCTCGACGAGCACGCCCGCCGCCTCCAGGAGCAGGCCGCTCGGCTCTTCGCCGTCCCGCACGATGACCCCGCCGGCGGGATCCGGCGTGGCCGCGGTGATCCCGGCCAGCTCCAGCGCGCGGCTGCTCACCCAGCGGCTGTGGCGGCTGTCGTCGGCCAGCGACACCGGCCGCCCACCCGCGGCGTCGTCGAGCGCACGCCGGGCGGCCACTGTGGACAGCCGCGAGACCAGCGTGGACGCCCAGGCGCCGCCGGTCAGCCACTCGTCCGGGCCGAGCGAGGCGGCCCGGGCACGGACGGCGTCGAGGATCTCCTCGAAGCCCGCGTCGGCGCCGAAGGTGAGTTCGAACAGGTCCGCGCGGCCGGCCATCGCGTGGTGGTTGTGCACGTCGACCAGCCCCGGCATGACGAACGCGCCGCCGAGGTCGCGCACCTCGGTGTCCGGCCCGAGGGTTTCGTCGGCGGTGATCTTGCCGCCGGCGACGGCCAACGAGGACGCCCACGGCCGCGCGGCGTCCACTGTGTACACGACGGCGTTGGTGAGGACGAGGTCGGCGGCCACGCCTCAGCCCTCCGCCGGGTCGTACGGTCCGGGGTGGACGGTGGTGCTCAGCAGCCGTCCGTGTGCGCCGAAGGTGAAGTGCGTCGGCTGTTCGCCGGTGGCGTCGAGTCCGAAGAGGACGCCGTGCGAGCGCAAAGCGCGGGCGTTGCGGTGGTCGGCGACGGTCACCGACGCGCACGGGATGACCTTCTCCCGCCACGTGAAGACGTGGATACCGGGCCGCAGCTGGTAGACGGTGTTCTCGTCGGTGTCGGCCAGCCCGCGCTCGGGCCCGGCCAGGCACTGCCACGTGTACCAGTGCGGGCTGAGATAGACGTGCTCGTAGGCGTGCTCGGCGCTGTACACCCACAGCACGCGGCGGCCGATCAGCGCGGTGCTCGGGGCCATCGGTTCGCCGCGGGCTTCGTGGCCGTCGATGGTCGCGGGCAGGAAGTCCTGGGTGACGCGCGGGGTGCCGTGGTCGCCGATCGTGGTGGTGACGACGAGCGCCCGGCCGTCGCGCAGGTCCAGGAAGAGCGACACCGCCTCGCGAGCCGACGGCCGGACCTGGACGTAGTAGAGGTCGTCGTCGACGAGGAAGGTCTCGCCGGGTTCCGCGCCGTTCCAGGTGCGGATGGGTCCGCTGTCGTCGCGCAGGACGAATTCACGGCCGTGGAGGTCGTCGACGGTCGGCGCCTTGTTGGCGTCGAAGCCCGGTGCGAGGCCGTCGAGGGGAAGCCAGGTGGAGGTGTCCGAAAGCGTCATTTTTCCTCAGTGGTCGCAGTGGTCGCCCGACGGCAGGTCGAGCGCGGGGTTGCGGTCGCAGAAGCCGGCCGGCCGGAACAGGAAGCCGGACTTGTCGACGGGCATCACCGGCCAGTCCTCCGGCCGGGGGACGTGGGTGGGGCCGAAGACGTGCCACAGCACGAGATCGGCGTCGACGAGGTCGCGGTCCGCGGCCGTCCAGGCGGGCAGGCCCGCGCCGCCGGGATGGGCGTTGGGCCGTTCGCCGGCGGGGTAGCGCTCGTCGTCGCGGTACGGCGTCGCCCACAGGTGCCGCGTCGCGAAGGTGGCTCGCGCGTGGACGGACGCGTCGGGCTGGGCCATCAGCGTCGCCGACGGGCGCGGTACGAGCTGGTACGCGGTGGGCTTGCCGAGCCGGTTCACCCGCTGCGCGCTGCGGACTTCCCAGACGCGGGCGTGGGCCGGGTCGGCGAGCCGCTGCGCCTCGCGTTCGGTCCGCAGCGGCGTGCTCCGCCAGGTGAACGCGTTGCCGTACGGGTTGCCCGGGCCGGTCGGCACGCCCACGACGTCGACCTCGTGCAGGCTGGTGCGCTCGCCGTCGACCTCGACGTCGAGCCGGGCGCAGAAGAGGTGCTGGTGCACCGGCGCGAAGAGGCCGGGCGCGAGCTCGGTGGCGTGCGGCTGGTCCCGGCCGGGCGTGCCGGCGCCGCAGAAGACGACGCCGGTGGCCTTCGCCTCGAACTCGATCGAGCCGTCGAGGTGGAAGTACCAGTAGTGGCCGTAGTCGTAGTTGCCGATGGTCGAGATCGAAGAGACGACGAGCCGGCGTGCGCGGCGCACCTCCGGCGTCCCGGCGAGGTCGGTGTGCTTCCAGAGGATGCCGTCGTCCTCCTCGTGCAGGCAGATCGCCCGCGGGATCTCGACGGGTTCGCCGTGGTCGTCGGCGACCCAGGCGGGGAAGTACCGGATCTCGCCGACGCAGTCGCAGCCGAGCCGCAGGTCGTTGCCGTTCTTGCCGAACTGGTACTCGCCGGCGTCGAAGTAGCTGATCCAGAACCGGCCGGGCGCGACGTCCCCGTACGGGACCACCATCTCCGGGACGGAGGCCCGGTACAGGACCGGCCGGTCCTGGAAGCTCACCTGGTGCAGGGTCAGGCCTTCGCGGGAGTTGAACCCGACGCGCAGGCGCCAGCCCTCCCAGGTCACCGCGGTGCCGTCGACGGCGAAGCTCGGGCCGCCGGGCTGGGTGATCTCGATCGGCCGCTGCGTCGTCCGGGCTGGGACACCGGTGTAGCGCCCGTGCTCGGCGGGCACCGGGACGTCGCCTTCGTCCTCGACGCGCAGGACTTCTTGTTTCGTGAGGTCGAGGTGCACGATCAGGCCTTCGACCGGGTGGGCCCACGGGCTGTCGCCTTCGTCGTCGCGCAGGAAGGTCAGCGAGCGCAGGACGCGGCCGGTCTCGTCTTCGCGGCCGAAGTGGCCGGGGGCCAGCGGCGCGCAGAAGGCGTGGCCCATCCGGTCGCCGAGGCCACGGCGGGCCATCGCGGCCTGCCAGCCCGCGGACGCCTTCGTCAGCTGCTCGGCGAGCTCGTACTCCTCGAAGAGGTAGGACGGCTGGCCGGGTTCGGTCGTCCAGCCGGCCCAGTGGACCTCGCGCTTGGTGACGTCGACGGTGGCTTCGCCGGATTCTCCGGTGGCGGTGTCGAGCAGGGTGTAGCGGATCCGCCGGGTCCCGAGGCCGGCGCGGACGTCGGTCTTGGCGGGCTCGAGGGGCACGACCTGCGGAAACCGGACGGTGCCGGTGACGAGCCCGGCGTCGGCCAGGAGGCCGCGCCCGGCGGAGAGTTCGGCGGCGGTCAGCGGGTCGAGGGGGTGCGGCGTGCTCACCTTGGGCAGTCTCGCGCGCTGTCGGCGCGGACGGAACCCGCCCGTGCGGCGGCGGACAACAAGGCTGCGCTCGACGCCAACCGCGGGTGGGGCGCGCGCGGTGAGGATGGGCGCATGGGATGGGAACTGGCCGGCCAGGCGGTGCTGGTGACCGGCGGCGCGTCCGGCATCGGGCTGGCGTGCGTGCGGGCGTTCGCGGCGGAGGGGGCACGGGTCGGGGTGATCGACCGGGAGGCCGGGCCTTGGGGCGCGGTGGCGGACGGCGGTTCCGAGCCGGCGCCGGTCGGCCGCTCACCGGGCCCGGTCGCGGGCTCGGGCGGGGTTGCGGACGACCGGCCGCCGCCGGCCGGTTCGGTCGGCAATGCCCCCGGCCTCGAGCTCGCCCGCACCGGCGTGGCCGCCGAACTTGGCGTCGCGTTCGCCCGTGCCGACGTCACCGATGAACCCGCCTTCGCCGCCGCCGTCGATACCCTCGCCCGGCACTTCGGCGGCCTCGATGTCGTCGTCGGGTGCGCGGGCGTCTCCGGTCCCGTCGGCAAACCCCTCGCCCGAACGACCGCCGCCGAAGTCGCCGCCGTCCTGGCCGTCAACGTCACCGGCCCCTTCCTGCTGGTCAAGCACGCCCTCCCGCACCTGGCCGACGGCGGCTCGGTCGTCCTCCTCGGCAGCGACTCCGCCTTCACCGCCGCGCCCGGCATGGTGCCCTACTGCGCCTCCAAGGGCGCCGTCGTCGCCTTGACCCGGGCCCTCTCCGTCGAAATCCCCGGCGTTCGCGTCAACTGCGTCTGCCCGTCGGTCGTCGACACCCCGATGGCGCGCGGCGATCTCGGGGACCTCCTCGACGATCCCGTCTTCCCCGTCCAAGCCGCCGGGGACGTCGCCCGGCAGGTGCTCTTCCTCGCGTCCCCCGCGTCCCGGCCGGTCAACGGCCAAGCCCTGCTGGCCGACTTCGGCATGTCGGCCCGCTCGGCCTTCCCCGCCTAGGAAAGGATCCACAGTGGACACCACGAACAGGGTCGTCGCCATCACCGGCGGCGGCACCGGCATCGGCGCGGCCGTCGCCCGGCGCTACTCCGGCGAGGGCACGCACGTCGTCGTGCTCGGACGGCGCCGTGACCCCCTCGAGAAAGTCGCCGCGGAGACCGGCGCGCACGTCATCGCGTGCGACGCGAGCGTCCGCGACGACGCCGAAACCGCCATCGCCGAGATCGTCGGCACGTACGGGCGGCTCGACGTCGTCGTCGCCAACGCCGGCGGCCACGGCCTGTCGTCCGTCGTCGACACCGGCGACGACGAGTGGGAACTGGCCCTGCGCTCGAACCTCTCCAGCGCGTTCGTGTTCTGCCGGGCCGCGCTGCCGTCGCTGGTCGAGACCGGCGGGCAGATCGTCGTCGTGTCGTCGCTGGCCGGGCTGTTCGCCGGGCCGAACGTCGCCGGGTACACCGTCGCCAAGCACGCGCTGATCGGCCTGACCCGCTCGATCGCCCGCGACTTCGGGCCACGCGGGGTGCGCGCCAACGCGGTCTGCCCGGGCTGGGTCCGCACGCCGATGGCCGACGCCGAGATGGACCAGTTCGCCGCGGCGGCCGGCTTCACCGGCGGCCACGACGAGGGTTACCGCCGCGTGACGGCGGAGGTTCCGCTGCGCCGCCCGGCCGAGCCCGAGGAGATCGCGGCGGTGGTCCGGTTCCTGGGCTCGGCCGAGTCGTCGTACCTCACGGGCGCGGTGCTCGTCGCCGACGGCGGCGCCCACGCGGTGGACCTGCCGACGCTGGCCTTCGAGCGCGCCGGCATGTGAGTCAGGACCCCAGGTAGGCGGTGTGCAACGTCGCGGGGGAGTCCAGCAGCGTCTGGGCGTCCCCCGCGTACGTCACCCGGCCCGAGGAGACCACCACGGCCTCCTGCGCGACGCCGAGCGCCAGGTGCGTGAACTGCTCCACCAGCAGGATGGCCGCCCCGTCCGCGGCGAACCGCGTCACCACCGGCAGCAGCCGCGTGAACACCACCGGCGCGAGCCCCAGCGACATCTCGTCGATCAGCAGGAACGCCGGGCGCGCCGCGAACGCCCGCGCCAGCACCACCATCTGCTGCTCGCCGCCCGACAGCAGGGCCGCGGGGGAGTCGCGCCGCTTGTCCAGCTCGGGGAACAGCTCGAGCACGGCGTCGACCCGGTCCGGGGTGTGCGCGGTCAGGCGCAGGTTCTCCAGCACCGTCAGCCCGGGGAACACCGCCCGGCCCTGCTCGATGTGCGCCAGCCCGAGCCGCGCCCGCGCCACCCGCGAATGCCGGGTCACGTTCACCGCGCCCAGGTGGACGCTGCCCGCCGACGGCGTCACGACCCCCGACACCGCCTCCAGGAGACTCGTCTTCCCGGCCCCGTTGGGCCCGACCAGCGCCGTGATCCGGCCGGGCTCCAACACGAACCCGACATCGCGGATGACCGGGCCGGCCCCGCGCTCGACCGTCAGCCCGTGCACTCGCAACGCCGTCACAGCAGCTCCGTCTCGCCCATGTACGCCTTGAGGACCGCCGGGTCGGCCAGCACGTCCGCCTGCGACCCGCTCGCCAGGACCTCGCCGAAGTCGAGCACCGTCAGCCGGTCGCACACCGACCGCACCAGGTCGAGGTCGTGCTCGATCAGCAGCACCGACACCCCGAACCGCGCCGGGACCTGCCGCAGCCGCCGCCCGAACGCCACGTGCTCCTCGTGCGGCAGGCCGGCCGCCGGCTCGTCGAGCAGCAGCACCCGCGGCCGGGCCAGCAGGTGCCCGACGACTTCGACGAGCCGCCGCGCGCCCGCGTCCACTCTGGACAATGGGGTCCGGGCCGGCGGGCAGCCGAAGAACTCGAGGGCGTCGGCGATTTCCCGGCCGGTGATCCGGCGCCGGGCGACGAACCGGACGTATGCGCCGACCGTCAGCCCGGGTGGGACGCGGTCCTGCTGGAACGTCCGCCGCAGCCCGCGTCGCGCCCGCCGGACGGGCGAGCCGGTCAGCGGCCGGCCGTCCAGCGTCACGGTGCCGGTGGCCCGCGGCAGGAAGCCGCTGATGACGTCGACCAAAGTGGACTTCCCGGCGCCGTTCGGCCCGATCACGCCGAGGATGCCGTGCTCCGGAACCGTGATATCCACATTGGACAGAGCGCGCACGTGACCGAAGTGGACGCTCAGCCCGCGCACTTCCAGTACCGGATCACCGGGTGGCAGCGGTTCGACGTCTTGGACGTCCGTGAGGCCGAGGCCGGTGGGCTTGCGGGACCGGTACCGGAGGTTCCGCACGGCGGTGCCGAGGTTGCCGCGCCCGGCCAGGGCCTGGATCCCGAGCACGCCGAAGATCACGAAGCCCCAGTCCTGCGGTACGCCCCAGCGCTTCAGCAGCTCCGGCACGGCCACCCAGAGGAGCGCGCCGAACACGGCCATGTCGATCAGGTGCGCGCCGGACATGATCGCCAGCACGTACAGCGCGAGCGACTGGATCGCGGTGAAGCTGGCCGGGAACGCGAGCCCGACCTGGCCGGTGAGCAGGCCGCCGCTGATCCCGCCGAGCGCGGCGCTGACCGCGAACGCCGTCAGCTTCGAGGTCCGCACGCCGGCGCCGACCGCGGCGGTGCCCCGTTCGGAGAACGCGACCAGGTGCCAGCTGCTGCCCCAGCGGCCGCGGCGCAGGAAGTGCACGACCAGCCCGCAGGCGACCAGGACGAGCACGGCGAACAGGAAGTACGACCGGTCGTCGGAGAACGCCTCGGGACGCTCGATCGAGAGGCCCTCGGTGGCGCCGGGGAACTGGATCTGCACGAGCGTCAGGTCCGCGGCGGCGGCGAGCCCGAGGGTGACCACGGCAAGGGTGATGCCCCGCAGCCGCAGCGCGGGCAGCCCGACGAGCACCCCGGCCGCGGCGGCGGCCAGCCCGCCGAGGAGCAGCCACACGACGAACCCACCGGGCACACCGGCAACGTTGCACGCGGAGACGACGAACGCACCGACGGCGGCGAAGGTCAGCTGGCAGAGGGAGATCATCCCGGCGGTCCCGGTGACGACGCCGAGCCCGAGCAGCGCGATCGCCGCGACGACGGCGCTGACACCGAGGTAGACGAAGTAGCCGGCGAGCCCGACGCTGAGCGCGTAGCCGACGCCGACGGCAGCAGCCGCGACGGCGAACGGCAGGGCTGTCCGCGCGAGGGGGTTTTCAGCGAGCCGCACAGCGCACCGCCTTTCCGGCCGCGGCGGGTTGGGGTACCGACCGGCTGGGGAAGTTTGCGTTCCGTAGCGAGGAGGGCCGCTTTTCGGACAGCGGAGGGCTGGCGCGGAACCGGCCGGCCGCGACTGCGGCCCGCCCCGCCGGCCGGGCTGCGCCGGCCACGGCGGGCCACCGGCACCGCCGCGAGGAGCCGAGGCGGCTCCGGCCAGCCGACCCACGCCGGTCAACGGCCGACCTGCCCGCGCGAGGGCTTTCAGCGAGCCGCATCCCACACCTCCTTGCGCTGCGTCCACAGCAGCACCGCCACGATCACCAGGAACGGAAGGAAGTACCGCAGCACCGACAACCTGTCCGACTGGGCGACCGCCCCCTGCGCCATCCCCAGCACCAACCCGCCGGCCACTGCCAGGTCGAGCCGCCGGAAGCCGCCCAGCAACGCGGCCGCCGCGGCCGGGATCACCAGCATCGCCAAGGATGTCGGGTCGTTCGACTGCGACGGTGCCACGATCGACACCGCCAGCGTCGCGATCACCCCCGTCGCCGTCCAGACGCCGACGGACAGGGGCCGGGCCGGGATGCCCAGCAGCTCTGCCGTCGTGGGCCGCTCCGACAGGGCGCGCAGCCGGACGCCGAGCGTCGTGCGGGCCAGCACCGCCCGGCAGCCCAGTGCCACCAGCGTCGCCAGCGCGACCGTCACCACCGTGACCTGGCTGACCACCACGCCGCCGACGGTGAACGCCGGCCCGGCCAGCAGCGGGTGGAACGGCTGCGGCTTGTTCCCAAACAGGATGAACGCCAGCGAGATCAGCAGCAGGAGCACGGCGACCGTCACCGCCGAGCGCGTCCCGGTGTCCGCTTCGGCGAGCCACGTCGAGACGATCCAGCCGAGGACCGCGCTCAGCGCGCCGCCGAGCACGATCCCCGCCAAGGTGGCCAGCCACTCCGGGAGTCCCCAGTGGACGGCCAGGAACACCGCGACGTAACAGCCGAACATCCCGGTGGCGGACTGCGCGAAGTTGACCACGCGCACCAGCCGCGACATCAGCGTCAGGCACACCGCGAGCACCGCGTACAGGCCACCGGCGGCGAGGCCGGCGAGAGCGCCCTGCAGCATGACCGTCCTCCTAGGACCGGGGGATCCGGAGCCAGTCCTGCGCGGCCAGCTCCCACTTGTTCGTGCCGGAGGCCAGCTTGATCGGCCAGCCCGCGGTGTTGTTGTGGTGCGCCGGCGCGGGACCGAACACGTACGGCGTCCCGACCATCGGGTCGCTGACCGGCTTCATCTCGCGCAGCGCCTTCGTCACCGACTCGCGCGTGACGTCCCCCTTGATCCCGCGCACGACGTCCAGGAAGTACTTCGCCGCCAGGTACCCGCCCTGGCTGAACGACGTCAGCGGGATCTTGTTCTTCGTCATGAGGTCGCGCCAGTCCTTGGTCTGCGGGCTGCCGGCGTCGGTGAACGGGTAGAACTCCGCCGGCACGTACACCCCGGCGCCCGCGTTCGTGATCGCCTTGGCGTAGTTCTCGCTGTAGACGCTGGTCAGCAGCAGCCACGTGACGTCGTTCCAGCCCTGCGCCTGCGCGGCCTTGAGCTGGCCGATCGAGTCGGGCTCGACCGGGTTGACGGTGATCGCCCGGCAGCCGGCCGCCCGCGCCTTGACGATGTACGACGTGTAGTCCGACCCTCCATAGGGGACGGTCGCGTCGAGGTACTTGAGCTTCTTGCCGGTGATCTTCGTCCACTCGTCGATCGCCGCCCGGTACGCCGGGAGCGTGTTGCCCGCGATCTCCAGCAGCGCGCAGATGTCGTTCAGCTTCAGCGTTTCCGACCCGTAGAGCAGGGTGAGCGTCATGTCGTGGAACGGGCCCACGTTGACCGGCGCGATGTTCGGGCTGGAGAAGCACGCCGGGTCGACGCCGATGCCCTGCACGGACAGGATCTTCTGCTGCTCGTAGTACTTCGCGTTGATCTCGCACTCGATGAGGCTCGAAGACCCGACGAGCGCGACGGCGTCGTCACCGCCGACGACCTCGCGGGCGGCCGCCGCGGCCGCCGCCGGGTCGCCTTTGTCGTCGATGGCCTTGTACTCGATCTTGCGGCCGTTGACCCCGCCCGCGGCGTTGGCCGCGTCGAACACGGCCTTGGCCGCCTGCGAGGCCTCCGGGAAGGTGGCCGCGCCGCTCAGCGCGTTGACCGAGCCGACGACGATCGGGCCGTCGCCGCCGGCTTCGGATCCGGCGCAGCCCGCGGTGACGAGGAGGGCGGCCGCCCAGACGGAAAGGATCTTTCTCATGACTGCTCCCGGGCCGCGGCCACGACGGGCGCGGAGTCGACGATCTGCTCGAACGAAGTGAGGTCGCCGCCGTCGAAACGCCACAAGTGCGCGACGCGGGCGGTGAAGGACCGGCCGGTCCGGCGGTGCGTGCCGGTGTAGGTGCCGACGCCGACGACGGTGTCACCCGCGTCGAGGAGGTCGTCGAGGGTGAAGGTGTAGCCGTCCCAGTCGCGGCCGATGGCTTCGAAGACGTGCGCACGGACCTCGCCGGGGCCGGTGTACGTGCCGGCGTAGGGGAAGCCCGCGGCCTCCGTCCAGGTCGTCTTCGGGCCGAGCGGGGCGAGCATGCCGGCCAGGTCGCCGGCGTCGCTGGCGGCGTAGTGCGCGCGGATGACGTCCACAGCGGACAAAGAAAGGCTCCTTCAGACGGGCTGGGCGTCGGGGTAGCTGACCGAGCCCAGCGGGTAGACGTGGCCACCGGCGCGGGAGTGTTCGGACCGGCCGTCGCCGGTGAGCCCGAGGAAGACGCCGGTGGTGCGCAGCGCGTAGCCGAGGTCGTGCAGCCAGACGCTCGCCACGGCGATCCGGAACTCGCGGAAGCAGAACAGGTAGAGCCCCTCGGCGAACTTCCACACCGTCGAGAGGTCCATGTCGCCGTGGCCGCGCTGGACGCCTTCGAGGCACTGCCACGCGTACCGCTCGGACGAGACGTAGACGTGCTCGTAGAGGTGATCCGGGCTGTACCGGTAGAGATTGCGCTTGCCGATCAGGTCGCGCGACGGGCCGGGTGCCTCGCCGGACGGCGGGCCGCCGTCGGTGACGCCGGCGCTGAACCGCTGGGAGACCCGGGGAACGACGTCTTCGGCGCCGATCACCGAGCGGACGGCGAGCGCGCGGTGGGACGTCGTCGAGTACACGACGGTCAGCGCCTCGCCGTCGACGCTCGTGAACGGCAGGTTCACGAAGAAGACACCCTCGCGCACGGCGACGGCGTCGTACGGGTCCTCGACGCCGTTGCACACGACTTTTCCGGCGTCCTTGAAGGTCAGCGCGAGGACCTCGCCGTCGTCGAGGGTGATCGTGACCTCGCGGCCGGTGAGGTCTGCCTGCGGCAGGCGGTAGGTGGCGATCCCGGCGGCGAACTCGTCGTAGGTGCGCCAGCCGTCGGTGGGGGCTTCGGGCATGGCCTCATCGTCGGGCGGGCACCCCGCCCGGGCGAGCGGTCACGCGCTGCGGGGCAACTACCGGTCGCTGACGGTCAACTCGCGCCGCAGCTCGCTCGGCGCCCGGCCGAACGCGCTCTTGAACACCCGGCTGAAGTGGGCGGCGTCGACGAACCCCCAGCGCGCGGCGATGGCCGCGACCGGCCGGCCGGCGTGCACGGGGTCGAGCAGGTCGCGGCGGCAGTGCTCGAGCCGCCGGGTCCGGATCCACCCCGCCACGGTGGTGCCCTGCTCCTGGAAGAGGCCGTGCAGGTGCCGCGTCGAGATGAAGTGCTCGGCGGCGATCCGCGCCGGGCTGAGGTCGGCCGAGGGCAGGTTCGCGTCGATGTGCGCGCGGATCCGGCGCATCAGCTCGTGGTGCGGGTCGGCGTTCGCCAGGTCCAGTTCGGTGGCGACCAGCGTGGACAGCAGGTCGACGGCGCTGTGCGCGAGCCGCGCGCCCGCCGGGCCGGCCAGCTGCTCGAGGTTGCCACCGAGCTGGGCGAGGAAGGGGACGACGACGTTGCCGACGCCCTCCTTGCCGGACATCCGCACCGCGGTGAGCCGGCCGACGAGCTCGGCGGGCAGGTCGATCAGCCGCTGCGGGAACATCACGACGAGCGTGCGGAAGTCCTCTTCGAAGACGAGCGAGTAGGGCCGGTGGGTGTCGTAGAGGGCGACGTCGCCGGGGCGGAGGACCGCTTGGCGGTCGTCCTGCACGAGCAGCCCGGTGCCGGCGAGGATCAGGCTCAGCTTGTAGTACCGCCGGTCGCCGCGGGCGATGAGCTCGGGCGTGCGTTCGACGACGTGCGGGGAGGCGGTGACCTCGGAGACCTGCACTTCGTCGGCGCCGGACGAGCGGATCCGGCCCCGGAAGCCGTCACCGCCGGCGGTGACGTGCAGGGGGACGAAGGACTGCGAGACGGCGGCACGGAACTCGGTGAAGTCCCGGGCGATCAGGGTCGTGGGGGCGGGCACGGGTCACCTCGCGGCGTCGAGAGGGGAACAGTGTCGTATACGATAAGCGATACGATCTTCGGCGACAATCCTGGGTCGCTGGCGCGCACCCGCCTCCGCGTGTGATCCTCCTCCGGGAGGAGGGGCGGGGATGAACGCGTTCGGCACGCGGTTGCGCCGGCTGCGGCGCGCCGCGGGACTCACCCAGGAGGCGCTCGCCGAGAAGTCCGGGCTCAGCGGTCAGGCGGTCGGCGCGCTCGAACGCGGCGACCGGCGCTTCCCGCACCGCGACACCCTCGACCGGCTCGCCGACGCCCTCGGCCTCACCGGCGCCGACCGCGACGACTTCGCCGCCGCGGCCGCGCGTCCCTCGAAACCCGCCGCCGCGAAGGAGATCGTGCCGCGGGAACTGCCCGGCGGGGTCGCCGTCTTCACCGGCCGGGACGCCGAGCTCGACCGCGTCCTCACCCTCTTCGACTCGCGGGACAGCGTCGTCGTGGCCATCGGCGGGATGGCCGGCGTCGGCAAGACCGCGCTCGCCCTGGAAGCCGGCCACCGGCTCGCCGGACGCTTCCCCGACGGCTCGCTGCACCTCGACCTGCGCGGCCACGCCGCCGACCCGCCCGATCCCCTGGACCTGCTCGACCGGCTCATCCGCGAACTCGGCGACGAGCCGCCGAAGCCGCTGTCGCTCGAGGCCGCGTCCGCCCGGTTCCGGACGCTGCTCGCGGCGAAACGCGTCCTGCTGCTGCTCGACAACGCCCGCGACGCCGCGCACGTCGCGCCGCTGCTGCCCGGCGCCGGTGGCTCCGGCGCGATCGTCACCAGCCGCGCCGCGCTGCCGGACCTGCCGCAGGCGCACCAGGTCCTGCTCGACGTCCTGCCCGAGGAGGACGCCCTCCGCCTGCTCGCGGCCGAGATCGGCGCCGAGCGCGTCGCGGCCGAACCCGCCGCCGCCCGGACGGTCGCGCGCCTCTGCGGATACCTGCCGCTCGCCCTGCACCTCGTCGGCGCGCGGCTGGCGACCCGGCCGCGCTGGCCCGTCGCCCACCTCGCGCACCGGCTCGACGACGAACGCCGCCGGCTCGACGAAACGGGTGTCCGGGCCAGCTTTGCCCTGGCTGTCGACGCCTTGGACGAGACGGCCGCCCGCGCGTACCCGCTGCTGTCGCTGCTCGACGTCCCGGAGCTGTCGGTGCCCGTCGCGAGCCGGCTGCTCGACGCGCCCGAACCCGAGACGGAGGCGCTGCTCGAACGGCTCACCGACGAGCACCTGCTCACCACGCCCGCGCCGGGGTGGTACCGGCTGCACGACCTGCTCCGGCTCTACGCCCGGGAGCAGGCACCGCCGGATGCGACGGCTGCGGCGATCACCCGCGTCGTCGAGCTGTGCGCGGCGATGGCCTGGCGGAGCATGGCGCTCGTCTCGGCGGCTTCGCACCGCCACGACTGGGCGGCCGGGCGGTGGGCCGCCGCCGGACCCGCGTCCGCGGACGAGGTGTTCGCCTGGCTCGACCGGCACCAGGCCCACGTCGTCACCGTCGTGCGGCAGGCCGCCGCCACGCCGGGTGTGCCACCGGAAGTGATCGCCGCCGTCGGGCTCGGCCTGTACGAGTACCACCGCGCGCGGGCCCGCTGGCGGGACGCCATCCAGGTCGACGAGGTCGCGCTGGACCTCGTCGACGGCGTCGACCCGGTCGCGGCGGCGACCCTGCGGGGCGACCTCGGCGTGGCCGAAGCGGAGCTGGCGAGCGGTGGCGAAGCGGCGGGGTTCCGGCGCTCGCACGAGTTGCTCCGCCGGAGCCTCGCCGACTGGGAGGCGATCGGCGACGAGCGTCAGCTGGCCGGCACCCTCAACAACCTCTGCTTCGTGTACGGCCTCGGCGACGACGTCGAGGCGGCCATCGGGTTCGGCGAGCGGAGCCTGGCGCTCAACCGGTCGCTCGGGCTGCGGCACGTCGAGACGCTGAACCTGGTCAACCTGGCGGTGCTGTACGGACGCCAAGGTGACCGAGAGCGCGAACTGGCGTACGCGACCGAGGCGGTGGCGGTCGGCAAAGAAACCGGAGATCTGCGTGGCATGGCGTACGGCCGGATGCGGATCGGGATCGTGCACCGCGACCTCGGCCGGTTCGACGCGGCGGTCGAGGAGCTGAGCCGCAGCGTGGACCTGTGGCGCGAGGCCGGGGTGCGGCTGTACGAAGCGATGACGCTGGCCGAGCTGGGCCGCGCCCACGCCGCCCGGGCCGAGCGCGACCGGGCCCGGGAGGTGCTCACGGAAGCCCTGGAGCTGCTGGGGGAGTACGGCGGAGCGGAGCGCGCGGCCGCGGTCCGGGCGGAGCTGGCGCGGTTGTGAAGGCGACGACCAGGTAGGGCCGCGCGCGGTGCACCGGGTGGCAGGTGATCTTGCCGGCGTGGTGCGAGCAGGCGACGGTGACGGTGTCGCGCACCCGTTCGAGGAGCAGCAGTCGTGCGCGCGTTTCGGCGGCGGCGGGCACGCCGGTGAGCAGGGCCGCGGCGAGGACCGCGGCGAGAAGGGTTCTGCAGGCGGCTCTCACCGGTGCCCTTCGCGTCGGAGGTGGCGGCGAGACCGATCTTCGCGTCGGGTGGCGGCTGGGGACAGCGACAACCTTTACGAAGAACCTCTACAAACGCGAATGTGCAGGTGCGGTGGGGGCGGCGGTCGCCGGGCCGCGCGGGAGGCGGGGCTGTCGCGAGCCGGCCGGAGACCCGGCCTTGCAGCGCGCGGGCGGCGACCCCGGCCGCGCGGCCGAGGCCCTGCCGCTTGCGGGCGTCGACCCGACCGCGAGCCGGTTCGGCTCAGGCGACCGTGTCCTCCGCCAAGCCGCGCAAGAGCGCCGCCAGGCCGTCCGGGGCTCGGCCGACCAGCCTCGCGCTCGTCACCACCGGCGCTCCCGACTCGTAGCACCGCCGGAAGCCCGCCTGCCCGAGCCGGCGCCACAGATCGTGGTCCTCACCCGTCGCCCGGGCTCCGAAGCCGCCCACCACGTCGAACGCGTCCGCGCGCACGCCCAGGTTCGCTCCGTACACCGACCCGTGCCCCTCCGCCGTCCGCGCGCGGTCCAAGACGTGGTCGTAGTGCGCCAGCGCCCGCGCCGACTCGGTGAACGGCTCCGACAACTCCGCCGTCCCCGCGATCGCGTGGTAACCCTGGCGGGCCCGGGCCACGTGCGCCCGCGCCCAGCCCGGCGTCACCCGCGTGTCGGCGTCCGTGCTCAGCAGCAACGTCCGGGACGGCGCGGGGAAGCCGAGCGCCGCCCGCACCCGCGCCACGCCCAGGTCGCGGACCTCGCCCACCGTCCGCGCCGACCGGGAGACCACCACCACGCCGGGCACCTCACCGAACGCCGCGCGGGCCACGTCCGCCGTCGCGTCGCCGCACCGGTCCGCGACGACGCAGACCGCGCGCGCGACCGGGAGCCGTCGCAGCGCGAGATCCACCGCGCGCACGCACGCCCCCACCAGAGCAGCTTCGTCCCGCGCGGGCACGACGACGCCGACCGCCGTGATCACCGGCGCCTCAGCACGTGCAGCAGGAACTCCTCGTCGGTGTGCGCCACCGACGGCTCGAACGCGGGATGCGCGAGCAGCTGCGCGTGGGCGTCCCGGCCGTCGCGAGGAGCCTCCGGCGCCCACGGGAGCCAGTGCACCGCCAGCAGGTGCCCACCGGGACGCAGCGCCGCCGCGGACGCCTCGATCGTGGCGGTCAGGGCATCGTCGGCCAAGTAGTACAGAAGCTCGCTGTAGACGACCAAATCGACCGGACCGGCCGGGAGCGCGGACGGCACGGCTCCGATGTGGACGTCCACATGGGACAGGTCGGCGACGGCGGCCCGGGTGCGCTCGACCGCCGCGGCCACGGGGTCGAACGCAACCACGCGATCGGCCCGCGCCGCGAGGTCCCGGGTCAGCGCCCCGACACCGCAGGCGGGCTCGACGACCGTCCCGTAGTGCTCGTCGGGCAAGCACGCCAGCACCATCGCCCGCTTCCGCCGCTCGTACCACTTCGTCGCGACCGACCACGGGTCGTCCGCGGCCGCGTACAGCGAAGCGAACCGGCTCACCGGCGCCGACGTCCGCGGCGGCTCGCGGAAGAACACCTCGCTGCCGCCGGAAAAATGGGCCAGCACCTCCTCCGGCAGGATCGGCTCTTCGCCGCGGGGACCGGGCTTGAGCTGCGAGGTGAACGTCGCGATCGCCGCCGCCTTGGCGTCCCGTTCCGCCTCGGTGAGCCGCACCGACCGCGCCCGGGGCCACGGGATGACCGGGTCGTCGCGACGCAGCCGGTGCCACAGCCAGATCGGGTACGACCAGCACTGCGCGGACACCGGCGCCGCGGCCAGCGCGGCCCGGGCGACGGCCTGGTGGTCGGGGTGCGGGTCGTCCGGCCACGGCAGCAGGCACAGGTCGTGCCCGTCCGCGTGCGCGCGCACCGCCGCGGTCAGCTCGTCGCCGCAGGACGCCAGGCCGGAATCGGGCAGCCCCAGCCACACCGGCTCCACTTCGGACAACCCTTGCGCCCGCAGGGAATCCCGCAGTTCGCGGCGCCGGGTGCGGCCCAGCTCACGCCGTTCGTCCGCCCCCGCCGCGGGGAAGGCCGCCTCGCCGTCGGTCGCCACGACGAGCGTGACCGCCGTGCCGGCCGCGTGCAGCCGCTGCAGGAGGCCGCCCGCCCCGAGTGTCTCGTCGTCCGGGTGCGCGGCGACGACGAGCGCGCGCTCGAACGGCTCCTCCGGCCAGTCCGGGATCATGCCGCGCCCAGGACGGCCCGGCCGAGCGCGGCGAGATCGCGTTCCGCGTGGTGCTGCCGGACGTACACCGGCAGGTCGGCGACGCGCTGGGCGAAGCGCCGGTCCCGGCACGCCGGCGTCGGCCCGGTCACCTTGAGGGCCCGTTCCAGCACCTCGACGGCGGTGCGTTCCGCCGCGGCCCGGCAGGTCCCCGCGACCACCTCGTCGAAGCCCGCGCTCGCCGCGCGCGCCAGCACCGCGTCCGCGCAGCTCAGCGCGGTGTGCATCGCGCCGACGTGCGCCAGCTGGTGATCGTCGGCGTCGCCGCGTTCGCGCAGGTAGGCGAGCACGCCGTCGACGACGCCCGCCGCGCCGCCGAGCCAGACGGCCGCGACACCGGCCCCGCCGAGCGCGAACCCGGGCCGGGCCACGTACCAGCCGGCCGGCCCGACGAGCGTGCCGGGCACGCCATCGAACACCACGTCCCCGCTGTCGGAAGCGTCCATCCCGACGGCTTGCCACGCGTCCGGGTGCCGCCGGACGCGCGGGTCGGCGAGATCGACCTCGACGAGCCGGTCACCCGCGGCGACCAGGGCGCGTTCGAGCAGGGACAGCCCGGAGCAGAACCGGACCGTCCCGGTGAGCGTGTCGCCCGTCAGGACCGCGCCGGTGCCACCGGACTTCGCCGCCCACACGCCGTAGAGCGCGCCCGGCGCGGGGGAGCGGCCGGCCTCGGCGAGGATCGCCACGGCGTCGGTGTGGCCCTCGGCGAGCCGGGCCAGGGCCAGGTCGCGGCGGCCGAACGCGGCGAGGGCCGCCCACCGCTCAGCGGTCCGCTCGCCACCGGGCAACGGCAGGTCGAGCGCGCCCGCGGCGTGCAGCGACCGGAGTTCCGCGCCGACCACGGCGGTGGTGCGTGGCGACGGCAGGGGTTTCGGCGGGGTCTCCGCCAGCAGGGCGTTCACAAGATCCACGAGTACCCGTTTCCGGCGGGGTTACGCGGGCGGGCGCCCGGGCACCCGGTGGCATGACGAAAACCCGGGCCTACCGCGACGGCGCACTGCTCAAGGAAGACTTCCCGGTGGCGGACGTCTCGGACTTCCTGGCCGAACCGGACACCGCCGTCTGGGTGGATCTCCGTGAACCGTCCGAATCGGACCTGGCCGAGCTCGCCGACGAGCTGGGCCTGCACCGGCTGGCCGTGGAGGACGCGGTCCAGGAGCACCAGCGGCCCAAGCTGGACCGCTACGACGGCCACGCGTTCCTCACCGTCTACGCGGTCCGGTTCGACGCCGCGAGCGGGCGCACGAAGAAAACCGAGCTCGCCGTGTTCATCACACCTCGCGCGCTGGTGACCGTCCGCAAGGACGACGGCTTCGACATCGAGGGCGTCACCCGCCGCTGGGACCAAGCGCAGGACCTGGCGAAAACCGGGGTGCCCTTCCTGCTGCACGGCCTCCTCGACCACGTCGTCGACGGCCAGTTCGACGCCGTCCAGGCGCTCGACGACGAGGTCGAGGAGCTGGAGGACATGGTGTTCGACGACCGCCCGGACACCGCCGAGCTGCAGCGGCGCTCGTTCCGGTCACGCAAGAACCTGACCGCGCTGCGCCGGGTCGTGGGACCGGTGCCCGAGGTCGTCGGTTCGTTGATGCGGCCGGACCTGAAGCTGGCCGACGACACCACCCGCCCGTACTTCGAGGACGTCCGCGACCACGCGCGGCAGGCCGCCGAGCAGGCCGAAGCGCTGCGCGAACGCCTCACGACGGTCCGGGAGACGCAGCTGAACCTGCAGAGCGACCGGCTGAACCTGATCATGAAGAAGGTCACCGGGTGGGCCGCGGTGATCGCGGTGCCCACCGCGGTGACCGGCTTCTACGGCCAGAACGTCGCGTATCCGGGCAACGGCACGACGGTCGGGTTCTGGGTTTCGACGGTCGTCATGCTGGTGCTTTCGGTCGGGCTGTACGCGCTTTTCAAGAAGCGGGACTGGCTATGACTCCGGGACCGGCGCACCGCGCCGGACCAGGTCCTGGCCCTGCTCGTAGTCCTCGTCGGCTTCGTGGGTGAGGACGCCGACCGCCTTGCCGTCGCGCTCGTACCAGATGGTGAAACCACCGTCGTCCCGCGGCAGCGGGCGGGCGCGATCGAAGCCGTCGCCCCAGGCCGCGTACTTGAGCACGCGGTCGCCGATCACCGACCAGAAGCCGGGCACCTCGGCCCACGCGGCGTCCGCGCCGGCCGCGGTCCGCCCGGCCACCTCACCCATCGCGAGGCCCTCGCCCCAGTGCTCGACGGCCAGCGCGCGACCCGCCGCCGGGTTGTGCGCCAGCGCGACGTCGCCCGCCGCGAGCACGCCGTCCCGGCTCGTGCGGAGGTGTTCGTCGGTCCGGATCCGGCCGTTCTCGATGGTGAGCCCGGCCGTTTCGGCCAGCCCGATCCGGGGCCGGATGCCGGTGGCGAGCACGACGAGCCCGGCGTCGAGGATCGGCACCAGGTCGGTGCGGACGCGGTAGCCGCCCTCGATCGACAGCAGCTTCGTGCCGCGAAGCACGCTCACACCCTCGGTTTTGAGCCAGCGCAACAGGAACCCGCCCGCCTCGCGACCGAGCCGCTTCTCCTGCGGGACGTCGTCCGGGCAGACGACGGTCACCTGCAAGCCGAGCCGGGAGAGGGAAACCGCGGCTTCGCAGCCGATGAACCCGGCGCCGACGACGATCGCGCTGCGCACGCCCGAGGCGGCCTCACGCAGCTCACGGGAGTCGGCGGCCGAACGGAGGGTCCGGACGTCCGGGTGGTCGGCACCCGGGAGGTCCGGCCGGGCGGGTTCCGCGCCGGTGGCGAGCACGCAGGTGGTGAACGGGTGGACCGCGCCGGCGGCGGTCCGGACTTCGTGATCGCCCAGTTCGGTGACCGGGTCGCCCAGCGTGACGGTGATGTCGTGCTTCCGCTCGAAGTCTTCGTCCAATGGCGTCAGTTCGGGTTCGCCGCGGAGGAATTCCTTCGACAGCGGCGGGCGTTCGTAGGGCGGGTCGGGGTCCTCGGTGAGCAGGCGGACTACTCCGGTGCCGCCCGCTTCCCGATAGGCGCGGGCCGCCGACACGCCCGCCGGTCCGCTTCCGATGACGACCAGGTTCTCGGCATCCATGCCCGCGGGGTACCCACTGGGGCGCGGGGGAACCGGCGAGGACGCCGCGGTGGTCGAGCGGAGGTCGCGAATCACGCATTCGCGACCTTGGGGTCCCCCAATGAGTCGTTCGCGACCTCGCACCCCGCGCTCGTCCACAGTGGATCGTCCATTGTAGACGCCAAAAGCGCGCGCGAAAGCCGGCGGTGACCCTGCCGGAGTGCGGGGTGCCGCCGTCTGGGGCGCGTTCAGCCGAATGGGTCAACGCGGCCGAATGGCCTGCGGGGAAAGGAAAGGCTTTCGAGCACCGCCTCGGGCGCGCGCGGACACGGGCGCGGCTGGTTGCTCAACCGTTGCCCTTCAGCATAGTGCAGCTGCACTATGCTGGGCGATCCGGTGTGCTCGCCGGGACGGCGCCGGGGCGCCGGCAACCGAAGGAACGGGTGGCGGATGGGTGGGGCAATGGTCGAGGGGACGCGCCCGGGTGCGGGTGCGGACGCTTCGGGCGTCGGCGAGGCGGGGGAGCAGGAACTGCGCCGCCTGCTGGCGGGCCTGACCGCGGTCCGCGACGGCGACTTCGGCATCCGGCTGCCGGGCGGCACCGACGGGTTGCTCGGTGAGATCGCGACGGTCTTCAACGGCATGGCCGACCAGCTGTCGCTGTTCACCTCCGAGGTCACCCGCGTGGCCCGCGAGGTCGGCAGCGAGGGGCAGCTGGGCGGCCAGGCGAAGGTCCCCGGCGTGTCGGGCACGTGGAAGGACCTCACCGACTCGGTGAACGCGATGGCCGGCAACCTGACCACCCAGGTCCGCGACATCGCCCAGGTGGCGACCGCGGTGGCCAAGGGCGACCTGTCGCAGAAGATCGACGTCGACGCGCGCGGGGAGATCCTCGAGCTGAAGGACACCGTCAACACGATGGTGGACCAGCTGTCGTCGTTCGCCGACGAGGTCACCCGCGTGGCCCGCGAGGTCGGCAGCGAAGGCCGGCTGGGCGGCCAGGCCCAGGTGCCGGGCGTCGGCGGCGTGTGGCGCGACCTCACCGACTCGGTGAACTTCATGGCCGGGAACCTCACCGACCAGGTCCGCAACGTCGCCCAGGTGACGACGGCGGTGGCCAAGGGCGACCTGTCGCAGAAGATCACGGTCGACGCCCGGGGCGAGATCCTCGAGCTCAAGAGCACGATCAACACGATGGTGGACCAGCTGTCCTCCTTCGCGGACGAGGTCACCCGCGTCGCGCGAGAAGTCGGCACCGAAGGCAGACTGGGTGGCCAAGCCGACGTCAAGGGCGTCTCCGGCACCTGGCGCGACCTGACCGACTCGGTGAACTTCATGGCGGGCAACCTGACCGACCAGGTCCGCAACATCGCCCAGGTCGCGACCGCGGTGGCCAAGGGCGACCTCTCCCAGAAGATCAACGTGACCGCCCGCGGCGAGGTCCTGGAGCTCAAGGACACGCTGAACACGATGGTGGATCAGCTGTCCGCGTTCGCGGACGAGGTCACGCGCGTGGCCCGCGAGGTGGGTACCGAGGGCCGGCTGGGTGGCCAAGCGGACGTCAAGGGCGTGTCCGGCACCTGGAAGGACCTCACCGAGTCGGTCAACGTCATGGCCGACAACCTCACCGCGCAGGTCCGCTCGATCGCCCAGGTCACCACCGCCGTCGCCCGCGGCGACCTCTCGCAGAAGATCCGGGTGGACGCCCGCGGTGAGATCCTGGAGCTGAAGGAGACCATCAACACGATGGTCGACCAGCTGTCCGCGTTCGCGGACGAGGTCACCCGAGTGGCTCGCGAAGTGGGCACGGAGGGCAACCTCGGCGGCCAGGCCACGGTCCGCGGCGTGTCCGGGACCTGGAAGAACCTGACCGACAACGTCAACGTAATGGCGTCCAACCTGACCGGCCAGGTCCGGTCGATCGCGCAGGTCGCGACGGCGGTCGCCCGCGGCGACCTGTCGCGGAAGATCACCGTCGAGGCCAAGGGCGAGGTCGCGGCGCTGGCCGACGTCATCAACACGATGGTCGACACGCTGTCGGCGTTCGCGGACGAGGTCACCCGCGTGGCCCGCGAGGTGGGCACCGAGGGCATGCTCGGCGGCCAGGCCCGCGTGCCGAACGTCGCCGGCACCTGGAAGGACCTCACCGACAACGTCAACTCGATGGCGAACAACCTCACCGGGCAGGTCCGCAACATCGCCCAGGTGACCACCGCCGTCGCGCAGGGCGACCTGACCCGCAAGATCGACGTCGACGCCCGGGGCGAGATCCTCGAGCTCAAGACCACGATCAACACGATGGTCGACCAGCTCTCGGCGTTCGCCGCGGAGGTCACGCGCGTGGCGCGCGAGGTCGGCAGCGAAGGCCGCCTCGGCGGCCAGGCCGAGGTCGAGGGCGTGTCCGGCACCTGGAAGCGGCTGACGGAGAACGTCAACGAGCTGGCCGGGAACCTCACCCGGCAGGTCCGCGCGATCGCCGAGGTCACCAGCGCCGTCGCCGAGGGCGACCTGACCCGCTCGATCACCGTCGACGCCTCCGGCGAGGTCGCCGAGCTGAAGGACAACATCAACTCGATGGTGGAGTCGCTGCGCGAGACGACGCGGGCGAACCAGGAGCAGGACTGGCTGAAGTCGAACCTCGCCACGATCACCGGGCTGATGCAGGGCCGCCGCGACCTCGCCGTCGTCGCGGCCGCGGTGATGGACGAGCTGGTCCCGCTGGTCAACGCCCAGTACGGCGCGTTCTACCTGGCCGACGACACCACCGAGGTGCCGGAGCTGCGGCTGGTCGGCGCCTACGGCCACCCGGACGACGGCGACGGCCCGGTGGTGCGGTTCCGGGTCGGCCAGTCGCTGGTCGGGCAGGCCGCGCGCAGCCGCCGCCCGATCGCGGTCGACGACGTCCCGCCCGGCTACGCCACCATCTCCTCCGGGCTCGGCAGCACCGCGCCGGCCGGCCTGATCGTGCTGCCGATCGTGGTCGAGGACCAGGTCCTTGGCGTGCTCGAACTGGCGTCGGTGCACGGCTTCACCCCGGTGCACCGGGCGTTCCTCGAGCTGCTGATGGAGCAGATCGGCGTCAACGTCAACAGCATCGTCGCCAACGCCCGCACCGACGAGCTGCTCGGCGAGTCGCAGCGGCTGACCGCGGAGCTGCAGGCCCGGTCCGAGGAACTCCAGGCGCGGCAGGAAGAACTCCAGTCGTCCAACGCCGAGCTGGAGGAGAAGGCGGCGCTGCTGGTCACGCAGAACCGCGACATCGAGACGAAGAACCTGGAGATCGAGCAGGCCCGCCAGGAGCTGGAGGCCCGCGCCCAGCAGCTGACGCTGGCGTCGAAGTACAAGTCGGAGTTCCTGGCCAACATGAGCCACGAGCTGCGCACCCCGCTCAACAGCCTGCTGATTCTCGCCCAGCTGCTCGCGCAGAACCCGACCCGCAACCTCACCGCCAAGCAGGTCGAGTACGCGGGCATCATCCACTCCGCCGGGTCGGACCTGCTGCAGCTGATCAACGACATCCTCGACCTGTCGAAGGTCGAGGCCGGGAAGATGGACGTCACCCCGGAGCAGGTGTCGCTGCGCGGCCTGCTCGACTACGTCGAAGCGACGTTCCGGCCGATGACCTCGCAGCGCAACCTCGACTTCCGGATCACCGTCGCCCCCGGCTCGCCCGCCGAGCTGCTCACCGACGACTCGCGCCTGCGGCAGGTGCTGCGCAACCTGCTGTCCAACGCGGTCAAGTTCACCGAGGTCGGCGGGATCGAGCTGCACATCGAGCCGGTCGACGCCGACACCCTGCCCCGGCCGCTGCGGGTGCACGGGCCCGCCGTCGCCTTCCGGGTCACCGACACCGGGATCGGTATCGCCGAGCACCAGCTGGAGTCGATCTTCGGCGCGTTCCAGCAGGCCGACGGCACCACCAGCCGCAAGTACGGCGGCACCGGCCTCGGCCTGTCGATCAGCCGCGAGATCGCCCAGCTGCTCGGCGGGGTGATCACCGCCGAAAGCACGCCCGGCGAGGGCAGCTCGTTCACGTTCACGCTGCCGATCGCGCGGCCGGACTTCGCGCCGCTGCCCGCGGGCGAGCACCCCGGCACCGCCATCACGGCCGGCGACACCGGCAACGGCGTCACGACCTCGGCGCCGCGGTCCCACCGGCGGCTGCTGGTCGTGGAGGAGCGCCAGCACGGCCTGCTGACGCTGGTCGCCGAGAGCGCCGCCGCGGACCTGGCCGACAGCCGGGACATCGGCATCTCGCCGGCCGAGGTCGAAGTCGTCACCGCCGTCGGCACTCAGGAAGCCGCGGCCGCGCTCGCGACCGACGCCTACCACTGCGTCGTGCTCGACCTGGACCTGCCCGACCGCGCGGCGTTCGGGTTCCTCGACGCGATGCAGGGCGACAGCGCGCTGCGGCTGGTGCCGGTGCTCGCGCACAACAGCCGCCGCCTCGACGGCGAGCTGGAGCAGCTGGTGCAGTCCCGTGCGGACGTCCAGTCGCTGGAGGTGCTGTCCGGGCTGGACGAACTGCGCGAGCGGATCGCGCTGCACCTGTCGGCGGAGGAGCCCGGCGCGGTGCTGCCGCTGGTCCGCCCGGACGAGCCGGCCGCGCCGGTGCGGGCCGCCGACGTCGACACCACGCTGGCCGGGCGCACGGTGCTGATCGTCGACGACGACCCGCGCAACGTCTACGCGCTGACCGGGATCCTGGAGCTGCACGGCATGCAGGTGCTGCACGCCGAGGACGGCCGCAAGGGCGTCGAGACCGTCGCCGCGCACCCCGGCATCGACCTGATCCTGATGGACGTGATGATGCCGGAGATGGACGGCTACACCGCGACCGCGAAGATCCGGGCGATGCCGGAGCACGCCGGCATCCCGATCGTCGCGGTGACGGCGAAGGCGATGCCGGGCGACCGCGAGAAGAGCCTCGCCTCGGGCGCCACCGACTACGTGACCAAGCCGGTCGACGCGGACGACCTGATCGCCCGCATCAAGCGGCACGTGACGGCGTGATCGGGTGACCGCCGACGAGGAGACGCTGCCGGTGCTCGCGCCGCCGGCCGAGGTGTCCGCCAACCTGGCCCGGCTCGCCGACACCGTCGCGCGCCTGCGCGGCGAGGTCGACCACGCGCACGCCGTCGCCGACGGCCGCGCGCTGATCGAGCTGGCCAAGGGCGTCCTGATGGAACGCCTGCACTGCACGCCCGCCGACGCCGCGCGGCAGCTGGAGACCCTCGCCGGGCGGGCGGGGCTGACGCCGCTGGAGTTCGCCGCGGACGTCGTCGGCGAGGCCGCCGAGGACCGGATCAGCGAGGTGACGCAGGAGTTCCTGGCCCGCGCCGAAGGCGAGGACTCCGTCGCGGTCCGCTTGCGCACGGCCGAAAGCGGAGTGCTGGCGGCCGGCGACACCCAGCGCGTCGCGGAGTCCATTTTGGAGCACGCGCTGCGGCCGCTCGGCGCGACGGCGGTCGCGGTGTGGCTCGCCGGGCCCGACGGGTCGATGACCCTCGCCGGGTCGGCCGGGTTCTCCGCCGAGGAGGCCGCGCGCTGGCGGTACGTCCCGCCCGGCGTCGCGACCCCCGCCCGCAGCGCGCTGATCGAGCGCGACACCGTCTGGTTCCCGACCCTGGCCGGCGGCGGGCTGCCGTCGATCGGGCAGCACACGCTGGGTGAAGGCGGCCGGGTCGCGGTGCCCACCGGCACCGGCGGGCGGATCATCGGCGTCGTCGAGATGTGCTGGCCGGATCCGCTGCCCGCGGAGCCGGGGCGGCTGCGCCGGCAGCTGGAGGCACTGGCCGAGCTGTGTGCGCACACACTCGACACCTGGGACGGCGTGATCGCGCCGGTGGCGGCCGACGGATCGGGCGACTTCCTCGGCGAGCTGGTGGACTTCGTCGACGGCCTGCACGACCCGGCTGTGCTGCTCTCGCCGTGCCTCGACGGCGGCCGGCTGAGCGACTTCCGGATCCACCACGCGAACGTCCGGTTCGCCGACCCCGGCGGGCGGCCCCGCAGCCGGATCGTCGGCACCCGGCTGCTGGAGACCTACCCGCTGGCCGCGGAGGAGAGCGGCCTCCTCGACATGATCCAGCGGGTCTACGCCACCGGGGAGCCGTTCCGCGCCGACAGCATGGCGATCACCACGCTGGTCGACAAGGTCCCGCTGACCGTGCTGAGCGACATCAGCCTGACCCGGTTCGCCGGCAACGTGCTGCTGATCCTGCGCATCCAGGACGACGCGGCGAAGCTGGCGGTGCTGCTGCAGCACGCCCAGCGGCTCGGCCGGATCGGCGGGTTCGAGGAGAACGTCGTGACCGGCGCGATCACCTGGAACACCGAGCTGTTCTCGCTGTACGGCCTCCCCGCCACGGCGACGCCGCTGTCGCTGCACGATCTGGCCGCGCACGCGCACTCCGACGACGCGCAGGCGATCGGCCGCTTCCTGCGCGCGGTGCTGCACCACCGGCGCCCGGCGTCGACGGCCTTCCGGCTGCAGCGCTCCGACGGCGTCGCCCGGCACATCCGGGTGGTCGCCGAGCCGGTCGTGGACGGCCGCGGCGAGCTCGTCGCGGTCCGCGGGGCGTACCAGGACGTCTCGGCGCAGCACTGGACCGAGGTGGCGCTGGCGGCGACCCGCGACCGGCTGGCGGAGACCGAGCAGCAGGCGATCGAGCGCAACCGGCTGGCGCTGCAGCTGCAGCACGCGATCATGCCGCCGGCCAAGGGCCCGATCGACATGCCCGGCCTGCGCGCGGCGGTCCGCTACCGGCCGGCGGAGAAGGAGCACCTGGTCGGCGGCGACTGGTACGACGCGGTGGCGCTGCCGACGGGCGAGGTTCTGCTGTGCGTAGGCGACGTCGCCGGCCACGGCATCGACGCGGCGACGGGCATGGTGAGCCTGCGCAACGCGCTGCGCGGCCTGGCGGCGACGGGCGCGGGACCGGCGCAGCTGCTGACGTGGCTGAACCTGGTGGCCTACCACCTGACCGACCACGTGACGGCGACGGCGGTGGCGGCGGTGTACGACCCGGCGCACCGCAAGCTCCGCTGGGCCCGCGCCGGCCACCTGCCCCCGATCGTCCGCCACCACGACGGCGGCGCGACGACGCTGCCGCTGATCCGTGGCCCGCTTCTGGGCGCGGTCCGCGACGTCACCTACGAGGAGTCGGTTGTCCAGCTCGGTGAGGGCGACATCCTGCTGATCTACACGGACGGGTTGATCGAGCGGCGGGACCGTCCGGTGCAGGAGACGGTGGCCCGGCTGGTGTCGCTGGTGAAGGGGCATGACGGTGAGTTGGAAAACCAGCTGGACACGCTGCTGACCTACAGCACGGCGGACACCGACGACGACACGTGCGTGGTGGGCATCGAGGTCCGCACGACCTCGTGAGTGAGAAACCGGGTTAGAACACTGGTTCTCACTCACGAGCGGGTCAGGGGTTGACGGCCAGCACCAGGAACCCGGCCAGCAGCACCAGGTGCACCCCACCCTGCAGGCGGGTCGCCCGGCCGGGGACCACCGTCAGCACGCTCACCACCACCGTCAGCGCCAGCAGCACGATCTGCGTCGGCCCCAGCCCCAGCAGCAGCTGGACCGGCAGCCACACCGACGCCAGCGCGATCGCCGGGATCGTCAGCCCGATACTCGCGATCGCGGAGCCGTACGCCAGGTTGAGGCTGATCTGCATCCGGTCGCGCTGGGCCGCGCGCGTGGCGGCCAGCGTCTCCGGCAGCAGCACCAGCAACGCGATCACCACGCCGACGAACGACTGCGGGAACCCGGCCGCGCGCACGCCCGCCTCGATCGCCGGGGACTCCACCTTCGCCAGCCCGACCACGGCGACCAGGGCCACCAGCAGCAGCGCGAGGCTGCCGAGCGCCGCCCGGTTGGACGGCGGTTCCGCGTGGTCGTCCTCCTTGACCTCGCCGTCGGCCGCCACCGGGAGGAAAAAGTCGCGGTGACGCACCGTCTGCGTCAGCACGAACGTCCCGTACAGCGCCAAGGACGCCAGCGCCGCGAACGTCAGCTGCGCCGGCGAGAACGCCGGGCCCGGCGTGCTGGAGGTGAACGTCGGCAGCACCAGGCTCAGCGCCGCCAGCGTCGCGACCGTGGCCAGCGCGGCCCCGCTGCCCTCGGGGTTGAACAGCGTCGAGCCGTAGCGCCGCGCGCCGACGAGCAGGGAGATGCCGACGATGCCGTTGGTCGTGATCATCACCGCGGCGAACACCGTGTCGCGCGCCAGCGACCCGGCCTCCGGCCCGCCGGAGACCATCATCGTGACGATCAGCGCGACCTCGATGACGGTGACCGCGACCGCGAGCACCAGCGACCCGAACGGCTCGCCGACGCGGTGCGCGACGACCTCCGCGTGGTGCACCGCCGCCAGCACGGTCGCGCCCAGCGCGATCGCGACGACCGCCACGAACACCGGGCCGAGGTCGCGGCCCCACGCCAGCGCCAGCACGACGAGCCCGAGCACCGGCGTGACGGAGGTCCAGGACGTCAGGAAGGATCTCAGCGCGGCCATGTCCCCACCCTGGCACATCCACGGGAAAACCGCCTGGTCCTACGGCGGTTCTCACATTGTCCCTTGTGGACGGTCGAGGTCCGCGGCGAGGACGTGCTGCCGGAAGGTTTCGCTGAGCGGCGGGAGAGTCCGCCCGGCCGCCCAGGCCAGGCCGATGTCGCGGGCAGCGTCCACATCGGTCAGTGCGAGGTGCGGCGCCGGGAACGTCGCGGCGTGCGGCAGCGGCAGCACCGACACGCCGAGCCCGGCGGTGACGAGCCCGCGCAGCGTCTCGACTTCGTCGCCCTCGAACCCGATCCGCGGCGCGAACCCGGCCTCGGCGCACAGCCGCTCGGTCGTCTCGCGCAGGGCGTAACCGGGCCGCAGGAGGATGAACGTCTCGTCCGCGACGTCGGCGAGGCGGACCCGCCGGCGCCCGGCGAGCCGGTGGTGCGGCGGGACCGCCAGCCGCAGCGGCTCGACCAGCAGCCGTTCCCACTGCAGCTGCGCGTGCCCGGGGTCGCCGCTGGTGATGACGAGGTCCGCGGTGCCGTCGAGGAGTTCGGCTTCCAGGCCGGCTTCGCCGTGCTGCCGCAGCTCGAAGCGGGCGCCGGCGTGTTCGCGCAGGAAACCGCTCAGCACCGACGGGACCAGCCACGTGCCGAACGTGTGCAGGAAGGCCAGCGGCACCACGCCGGTGCCCGGGTCGACGATCTCGGCGACCTCGCGCAGGCCCTGGTCCAGCTGGTCGAGCACGGCCTCGACGTGCCGCCGGAACGCGTGCCCGGCCGGGGTCAGCCGCAGCACCCGCCCGGACCGGCGGAACAGCTCGGCGCCGGCGTTGTGCTCGAGCCGCCGCAGGGCCCGCGACAGTGCGGGCTGGGTGAGGTGCCCCCGCGCGGCGGTCTCGGTGACCGTGGCGCCACCGGCGACCTCGCGGAAGAGCCGCAGCGTCTGGACGTCCATGCCCTCAGTGTATGGATTTTCAGCCAATCAGGCATTGGACGCATCGGTCGCGACGGGCCACCCTGGAGGTATGGCAACCGTGGCAGAACAACTGGTCAGGACCCTGCGGGACGCGGGTGTCGAACGCATCTACGGCATCGTCGGCGACAGCCTCAACCCGATCGTCGACGCGGTCCGCCGCACCGACGGCATCGAGTGGGTGCACGTCCGGCACGAGGAGACCGCCGCCTTCGCCGCGGCGGCCGAAGCCCAGGTCACCGGCAAGCTCGCCGTGTGCGCGGGCAGCTGCGGGCCGGGCAACCTGCACCTGATCAACGGCCTGTTCGACGCCCACCGCTCCGGCGCGCCGGTGCTCGCGATCGCGTCGCACATCCCCTCGAACCAGATCGGCACCGGCTTCTTCCAGGAGACCCACCCGGACCGGCTGTTCGCCGAGTGCAGCCACTTCAGCGAGGTCGTCGCGGACCCGGCGCAGCTGCCGCGGCTGCTGCGCATCGCCACGCAGGCCGCCGTCGGCAAGGGTGGCGTCGCGGTGCTGACGATCCCGGGCGACCTCGCCGACCGCAAGGCGACCGGCCCGCTCACCGAACAGCTCCCGCTCGTGACGCCGTCGCCCGCCGTGCCGCCGGCCGAGGTCGTCCGGGAGCTCGCGGATCTGCTGAACTCGGGCGAAAAGGTGATGCTGTTCGCCGGCGCGGGCGTCCGCGGCGCGCACGACGAGGTCATGGCGCTGGCGGAGAAGCTCGCCGCGCCGGTCGGGCACTCGCTCGGCGGCAAGGAGTGGATCCAGTTCGACAACCCGTTCGACGTCGGCATGAGCGGGCTGCTCGGCTACGGCGCCTGCTACGACGCGATGCACGAGGCCGACCGGATCGTGTTGCTGGGCACGGACTTCCCGTACGACAACTTCCTCCCGCAGGCCCGCACGATCCAGCTCGACCACGACGCCGCACGCCTGGGCCGGCGCACGCCGCTGGACCTGGCGGTGCACGGCGACGTCCGCGAAACGCTGCGTGCGCTGCTGCCCCTGCTGCGCCCCCGCACCGACCGCGCGTTCCTCGACCGGATGCTGCGCGAGCACGTGCGGAAGCTGGAAAAGGTCGTCGGTGCGTACACAGGCAAGATCGAGCAGCGCCGGCCGATCCACCCGGAGTACGTCGCCTCGGTGCTCGACGAGGTCGCCGCCGACGACGCGGTGTTCACCGTCGACACGGGCATGGGCAACGTCTGGGCGGCGCGCTACCTTACCCCGAACGGCCGCCGCCGCGTGCTCGGCTCGTTCCGGCACGGCAGCATGGCGAACGCGCTGCCGCACGCGATCGGCGCGCAGCTGTCCCAGCCGGGCCGCCAGGTCGTGTCGCTGTCGGGCGACGGCGGGCTCGCGATGCTGATGGGCGACCTGCTGACGCTGCCCACCTACGACGTCCCGGTGAAGGTCGTGGTGTTCAACAACGCCACGCTGGGCATGGTGAAGCTGGAGATGCTCGTCGACGGCCTCCCGGACTTCGGCACCGACCACGCGCCGGTGAACTTCGCGGCGATCGCGGCGGCGTGCGGGGTGTTCTCGGTGCGGGTCGAGGACCCGGCCGACGTCCGCGGCGCGCTGGAGAAGGCGTTCGCCCACCCCGGCCCGGCGGTGGTCGAGGTGGTGACCGACCCGAACGCGCTGTCGATCCCGCCGCGCATCACCGGCGAGATGGTGCGCGGGTTCGCCTTGGGCGCGACGAAGACGGTGCTCAACGGCGGCGTCGGCAAGATGGTCGACCTGGCGCGCGCCAACCTGCGCAACGCGCCGCGCCCCTAGGGAACGAGGACGATCACGCCGGTGGCGGCGAGGTGGTCCAGCGCCGCCACCACCCGGGCCCGGCTCGTCCCGCCCAGGTCCGCGGCGTCGAGCGCGTCGCGGACCGAGGCGTGCATGACCAGTGCGCGGACGAACCGGACCACGTCCGGTGTTCCGAGGAGGCACCGCTCCCGTCGTTCGCAACAGTGGGCCGCCGCGTCGAGAGCGATGTGCGGGTTGAGCCGGTACGCCGCGTCCAGGTCCACTGTGGACATGATCAGCCGTGGACGATGACGCCGCGGATGTTCTTGCCGTCGCGCAGGTCCTGGTAGCCCTCGTTCACCTGCTCGAGGGTGTACTTGCGGGTCACCAGCTCGTCGAGCTTGAGCTGCCCGGCGTCGTAGAGGCGCAGCAGCCGGACGATGTCGTACTGCGGGTTCGCCGAGCCGAACAGCGTGCCCTTGATCGTCTTCTCGAACAGCGTCAGGACGCCACCGGAGACGTGCACGGTCAGCTTCTCGGGGTTGGCGAGGCCGGTGATGACGACCGTGCCGCCCTTGCCGACGACGTTGAACGCCTCGCTGACGACGTCTTCGTCGACCGTGCCGACGGTGATCAGCGCCTGGTCGGCCAGCTGCCCCCAGGTGAGCTCGGTGACCTTCTCGGCGGCTTCGGCCGCGGTCGCGAACGCGTGGGTGGCGCCGAACTTGAGCGCCGTCTCCCGCTTGAACTCGATGGGGTCGACCGCGACGACGTACTTCGCGCCGGCGTGCTTGGCGCCCTGCACGGCGTTGATGCCGATGCCGCCGATGCCGTAGACGACGGTGGTGTCGCCGGCCCGGACGCCGCCGGCGTAGTTGGCGGTGGCCCAGCCGGTCGGGACGCCGCAGCCGACCAGGACGGCGGTTTCCAGCGGCAGCCAGTCGTCGACCTTCACGACGGAGTGCTGCGAGATGGTGGCGCGCTCGGAGAACGTGCCGAGCATGCACATCGCGCCGAAGTCCTGCCCGCCGCCGTGGAAGCGGAAGGTGCCGTCCGGCATGTGGCCGTCGAGGATGGTGGCGCCCATGTCGCAGAGGTTCTGGCGGCCGGTCGAGCAGTAGCGGCAGGTGCCGCAGTTCGGGATGAAGCTGCAGACGACGTGGTCGCCCGCCTGCACCTTGGTCACGCCGGCGCCGACCTCTTCGACGATCCCGGCGCCCTCGTGGCCGCCGATGATCGGGAAGCGCGGCACGAGGTCGTTGTCGATCAGGTGCAGGTCCGAGTGGCACAACCCGGCGGCGGTGTACTTGATGAGCACCTCGCCGGGACCCGGGCCGTCGAGGTCCAGTTCCATGATTTCGAACGGCTTCCCGGCATCGAACAGTACGGCTGCCTTGGTCTTCACGGCCATCTCCTCCACGTGCGGCGGTGGTGACTCGATTGTGTGGAGCGGGGGAGCCGGCGGAGTGTCCAAATCCCGGACACCGGCGAGCGCCCCAAGGCGGCCTTGGGGCGCTCGGGGTCAGCGGACCCGGAGCGCGCGCATCCGGTTGTAGAGCGTCGAGCGGCTGATGCCGAGCTGCTTGGCCGCCCGGACCTTGTTGCCGTCGCAGGCTCGCAGCGTCCGGACGATCACGTCGTACTCCGCCTGCTCCCAGCCGCTCAGCGCGCCGCCCGGGGCCGTCTCCGCGCAGCCCGGTGCCACGTCCTCCGCCGTCAGGTCGCCCGCCGAGCGGCGGTCGGCCGCGCCCGCCAGCACTCCGGCCAGCTCGCGGAGGTTGCCCGGCCACTGCTGGGATCCCAGCAGTTCCAGCGCGCCCGGGGTCAGCCGCAGCGAGCCGCCGAAACCGCGCAGCAGCGCGCGGGCGATCGCCGGGATCTCGTCGCGGCGCTCGCGCAGCGGAGGCAGCTCGATCCGGCGGTGCATGCGCGCCGCCAAGGTCGCCTGCTCGCCGCGCAGCTCCGCCGGCGGACCGCTGAGCAGCGCGAACCACGCCGTCGTCGTGTCCAGCAGGCGGGACAGGCGGACCGCCGCCAGCGGGGGCAGCAGCTGGATGCCGTCCACCACGAGCAGGCCGTGCATGGCCGCCGCCGCCTCGACCCGCGCGCACCACTCGGCTTCGCCCGAAACGACGTCGGACGCGTCGAACTCGTGCAGCGGCTCGTCCCCGGCGACGACGCGCGCCGCCGTCGTCCGGCCCGCGCCCGGCTCGCCGGAGATCAGCACACGCCGGCGGGCCCGGCCCGCGCCGCGGAGCCGCTCGTCGATCTGCTCGGGGAAGAGGCCGCGCGCGGCTCGCGGGCGCGACACGACCGGGCTCGACGTCCGCACCGGCGCCAGCTCGAACAGCAGCCCGGCGTTCGCCGACACCGCCTCGACGCGCACCTCGACCGGCGTGCCCGACGTCAGCCGGAGCCGCCGGAGCCCGCGCCGGGTGCGGCCCAGCTCCCGCAGCAGCCGGTGGTCGGCGGTGTCGACCAGCTCGGTCGCCGCGGTGTTCGCGAGCACGACGTCCTGGCCGAGCGCCAGCACCGCGCACGCCCGGTGCTGCACCGACTGGAACGCGGCCAGCAGCTGCTGCTCGGCGAGCTTCGCACCGTCGAGCAGCCGCCGTTCGATGTCGGCGACCGCGCGGCGCAGGAACGGCCCGAGCAGCGGGTTAGCGTCGCCGGCCGGGCCGGTGATGTCGAGGACGCCGGCCAGCCGCCGCGTCGCCGGGTGCACCACCGGGTGGCCGTAGCAGGTGAACTGCTTCATGGCTTCGAGGAAGTGCTCGTCGCCGTCGACGGAGACGCCGCGGCGGGTCTCGAACGGCGTCGCGAGGGAGTTCGTCCCGGTCCGCTCCTCCAGGAACTGGCAGCCGGGCACCGCGCTGATGGTCTCCAGCGCCACCTCGACCGACCGCTCGCTGAACCGGCGGGCCACGATCCGGCACTCGTCGTCGGCCAGGATGACGCAGAAGCGCGTGCCGGCCAGCTGCCGGGCCAGCTCGTCCAGCACCGGGGAGGCGGCCCGCAGCAGCCGGCTGCGGCTGTCGACGTCGGCGACGTCCAGGCGCTCGACCGGCGACGCCGGCGAGAGCCCGGAAAGCTCCGCCCGCCGCCACGACTGCGCGATCTCGGTCCGCAGGTCCACTCGCACTCCTCGTCGAGCCGATCGGTGTCCCCGGACTGCCATCATCACACGCGGCGCAAGCGTGGTACACCACCGTGGCGGGATCCGTTGCGGCACAAGGGTTACTTGCCCCACTCCGGCAGCCGGACGCCGTGCAGGCCGCCGTAAGCCGCGCGCTCCGGCGCGCGCCGGCCGTCGAGCAGGCCGTCGCGTGGCTTGAACACCTCGACGCCGATCGGGTGGCAGACGTCGATCGGGTCGCGGGCGCCCGGACCCCAGAGCGGGATGGACAGGTCGCCGCCCGGGCAGGTGGACAGCGCGCACAGCAGGTCCAGCTCGGCGAAGAACTCGAAGTGGTCGCCGGGGCGGGCGGGGCAGGCCTTCATGAAGTACCGGTCCTCGTCGTTGAGGCCGGTGCACTGGAAGACGTTCAGGACGTCGTGCACGTCGAACTCGGTCAGCCCGAACGGCGCGACCGCGCGCACCAGGTTCGAGTGGCAGTGGAAGTCGAAGTCCTCGCCGGTGAGCATCCGGTTGACGTACGGGTCGCAGCGGGTGCCGAGCAGGTCGTGCACCCGGCCGCCGTCGGCGTCTTCGCCGTAGTTCTCGAGGGTGTCGGCGGTGATCGTCGCGAGCGGGCGGAGGAACGGGAGCGTCGACCAGAGCCGGTCGAACGTGCTGACGTGGGCGCGCTGGAGCTGGCGGGTGCGCGCGGCCCAGAAGCGTTCGCGGGGGTCGGCGGCGTTCCACAGGTTGAGGTCGCCGACCTGCGGGCCTTCGACGGTCTTGAGCCGGCAGAGGTGCCCCGCGGGCACGCGCCACGCGCGGCCGGAGCGGATGGGGACCTCGAAGGCGTCGACGAGCTCCCGGCCGCCCTCTTCGGCGAGCCGCCGGTAGAAGTCCCGGTCGACGTCGAGCGCGCGGCCCTGGTAGGCGGCTGGGGGCATCGTGTCTCCCTCGTGCGTGCGGATGCGGTTCCAGCATGCCCGGCTACGCACGGTGGTGTTCGATCACTCGTTCGGCTGCTGGGGTGGCGAGCGGTCCGCTCTTACCGTCGAGGGAGCTCTACTCGTGGGAGGAGTGACCGGCGGTGCTCGTGGCCTTCCAGCGCACCGGTGACGAGCGGCGCCTGCCCGCCGCGGCGGAGCACCTCGTGGGGTTGCTGCGTTCGTGGGGGCGGGGTCCGGATCACCTGACGGGGTTGGCGTTGGCGGGGATCACGGTCCCGAGCCGCGGCGGACCCCGGGTGGTGGACGCGCTGGTGTTCACCCGGTCGGGAGTGGTGGTGATCGCGGCGCACGAGCCGGGCGCAGGCGTGTCGCCGGGTCCGGAGGAGCGGGCGGGCGCGGGGGTCGCGGCGGCGAAAGGGGCGTTGTCCGCACATGACGGCGGGAGGTACGTGACGGGGCTGGTCGCGGTCGTGCCCCCGGTCGCGGACGGGTACGAGGAACTGGTGACCAGGCTGGCCGAGCCGGGTATGCCGGACGCCGCCGGGCCCGCCGAAAGGCCAACCGAGCCGCCCGGGTCCGGGGCGAGCCGCTCCGAGGCGCTGCCCGGCCCGGCGCCGATCCCGGACGAAGCACAACCCGCCCCGGAAGCCGTTCCGCACCCTCGGGAACCCGTCGCCGTCGTCCTCGCCGATCCGCGCGGCCTGCGCCGGATCATCGGGCAGCACAACCGCTGGCGCACCGTCTGGTCGGCCGACGACGTCCTCGACGCCTGCTACGCGCTCTCCCTCGCCCACCTCGCCCCGCCCCGCTCGGCCCTCCTCGCCGACGGCTTCCCCGCGCGCATCCCCACCCGGTCCCGGTTGCCCGAACTCCCCGCCGTCGTCGAAGTCCCGCCCGATCCGTCGCCACCGCTCCCCGCCGAGGACGAGCCCGTCCCGCGGATGCCGGTCCAGCGCGGCCAAGCCGTCTTCCCGCGGCAACGGCCCATCCGGCTCGTGCCGTGGGCGCTGCTCTTCGTCCTCACCCTGCTCGTCACCGTGGGGGTCATCGCCGCGGTTTTCGTCGCGCAGGTGTTCCACGGCTCGTAAAGTTCGCGCCAACTACGCCATCTGCACCGTTTCCCCGCGACTCCGGTTGGGCACCTCCCGGTAGACGTGAAAGGGGTTCACGATGCCGCGCACCCGAGCGCTCGTCCTACTGGCCGTCCTCACGGGCGCTTCCCTCACCGGCTGCAAGGTGCCGGACGGACTGGCCGCCGGGAGCCAGCCCGCCGGCACGCAGCAAGCTCCGCCCATCGCGCCCGCCGAGGCGCGGGCTCAGCTGGCGAAGCTCCCGATCGCCGTGCGCGGCACCATGGACGGCTACAGCCGCGACAAGTTCCCGCACTGGGACAAGGTCGACGGCGCCTGCGACACCCGCGAGCAGGTGCTCAAGCGCGACGGCAAGGATGTCACCACCAACGCCGACTGCGCCCCGAAGTCCGGTACCTGGGTCAGCGCGTACGACGGCGAGACCTGGCACAAAGCGTCCGATGTGGACATCGATCACATGGTGCCGCTCGGGCAGGCCTGGGTCAGCGGTGCGAAGAAGTGGACCCAGGAACGCCGTGAGCAGTTCGCGAACGACCTGATCCGCCCGCAGCTGCACGCCGTCACCGACAACCTCAACGAGCAGAAGAGCGACAAGGCCCCCGACCAGTGGAAGCCGCCGCTCGTTTCGTACTGGTGCACCTACGCCACGGACTGGATCGTCGTCAAGAGCAACTACGGCCTCACGATCACCGTCCCGGAGAAGACGGCGCTGGAGACCATGCTGCAGCGCTGCTAGAACGAGCGCGCCGCCGCGAGCGCCTGCCCGGCGTACGACCGTCCGAACAGGACCGTGTGGACCAGCAGCGGGAACAGCTGGTGCAGCCCGATCCGGTCGCGCCACCCCTCGGCCAGGGGCGCGGCCTCGTCGTACGCGGCGACGACGCGGTCGAGGTGCGGGCAGCCGAACAGGTGCAGCATCGCCAGGTCCGTCTCGCGGTGTCCGCCGTGCGCGGCCGGGTCGATCAGCCACGCCTCGCGGCCGTCCCACAGGACGTTGCCGGTCCACAGGTCGCCGTGCAGCCGCGCCGGCGGCTCGGCCGACGCCGGGATCCGGGCGCAGGCGCGCTCGAACACCGCCGCCTCCGAAGCGTCCAACGTTCCCGCGTCGACGGCTCGCCGGACGTACGGCAGCACGCGGTCCGACGCGTACCACGACGCCCAGTCGCCGGCCGGGACGTTCGTCATCGGCGCGAGCCCGATCCACGCGTCGGCCGGCCCGTCCGGGGGAGGCGAGCCGAACGCCGGCGCGCCGGCCGCGTGCAGCCAGGCCAGCCCGCGGCCGAAGCGCTCCGCCGCGGCCGGGGACGGACGCCCGGCCGGGACGCGGTCGATGACCAGCGTGTCGTCGTCCTGGCGGCGGATCTCCGGCACCGGAACCGTGCCCGCCGCGGCCAGCCAGCGCAGTCCCGCGGCCTCCGCGGCGGTCGCGCCGGGGGCGTGCCCCCGCTTGACCACGACGTCACGCGGATCGCTCATGTCCCGCACGGTACCGGCGCGCTACGGTGGTCGCCGGAGACAGGGGGAGCGACAGGTGACGGTCACGGTCCGGAAACTCGAACTGCTGCTCGGCCGGCTGGCGGAGGTCCAGCGGTCGGAGGCGCGGGACTACTCCTCGTTCAGCGTGCGCGGCAAGCGGTTCGGCTACTTCTGGCCGCGGACCCGGACCGTCGGTCTCAAGCAGGAGATCTCCGAACAGCTCGCGCTGGTCGCCGAGCGGCCCGACGTCTTCGAGGTCCAGTTCACGGCAGGCGGCTTCGGCTGGGTCGTCGTGTACCTCGACAAGATCGACGCCGACGAGCTGGCCGAACTCCTCTACGAGGCGTGGCGGCTCTCGGCGCCCGAAGAGCTCGTCGAGGAGACGCCCTTCACCAGGATCGCCCGCGCGTAGAGCAGGTCGAACCCCTGCCGCTGCACGTTCTGCTGCGACTTCGACCCCGGCTGCGTCGTGACGACGGCGACGTCGCACCCCGCCTCCGCGGCCGCCGCCAGCCGCGCCCGCAGCAGGGCCGTCTGCACCCCGCGGCGCCGGAACCGCGGCACGGTCGCGGCGCCGGTGAACTGCGCGATCCCGTCGGTGACGCGGAAACTCGCCCCGCCGGCGAACTCGCCCTCGCGTTCGGCGACGTACCGCCGCACGCCGGCCATGTCCCGCAACGCGTGCATGAGCGTCTCGCGGGGGAAGTCTTCGTGGGAGGGCACGCCCTCGGTGTCGGCGACCGCGGTCGCGTCGGCGACCATGGCGAGCCAGGACTCCAGCTCGTCGTCGCGGGTGAGCCGGGCATCGCCACCCGGACCCGGGCCGGCGAGCCGCCTGCCGAGCACGTTCTCGAACGACTCCAGGTGGTAACCCCGCCGGGTGAGGACCGCGCCCACCGCGGGGTCGGCCAGCTGGGACAGCTCGACCTGCACCGGCGCGCCCAGCTCGGCGAACGCGGCTTCGACTTCGTCGAGTGCGTCCGGCAGGCCGTCGAAGCCGAGCCCGATGATCTTGTTGAACGGCGAATCCGCCTCGGCGAAGCTGGCGATACCACCGGAAAGGGGCCGCGCGAATCCGGTGGCGTCCCCGCGGCGCGCTCGCGCGGCGTCGCTGCACGCGGCCGTCAGCCGCGCTTCGGCCCGCTCGATGCGCGCGGCCAGCGCGGTGCCGCAGAAGAGCCGCTCCCCGTCCATGCGCCCACAGTGCCGGACGCACGGACGGGGAGCCAACCGATTAACCCTCCACGCGGTGCGAGGCCCAGAACGACGTCAGGTCGGTCGACCCGGCCGCCGCCTGCGCCGCGGCCTTGAACTCGGCCGTCGTCGACACGCCGTACCAGTGCGACTGCGCGTACGACTTCAGCAGGTTCGCCATCGCCGTGTCGCCGATCAGCCGGCGCAGGTCGTGCAGGGTGCACTTGCCGTAGTTGTAGACGACCGTCGAGTACCGGGACGAATGCGCGTCCCAGTAGGCCATCGAGTTGGTCAGCTTCTCCGCGCTCGACTGCCACGTGATGCCGCAGCCGCTGCCGGTGACCCCGCGGTAGAGGTCGGTGGCGTAGTCGGTGAAGCTCTCGTCCAGCCACGGCGAGTTGTACTCGTCGTCGCCGACGATCCCGTAGAACCACTGGTGCGCCAGCTCGTGCGGGAGCGCCGTGGTCGACACGAGGTCGAGCACGAAGCCCGGGTACTCCATGCCGCCGAACCAGAAGTTGTTGTCCAGCACCACGTCCACCTCGCCGTACGGGTAGTCGCCGAAGCGGCCCGAGTGGACGTCGATCGAGTCGGCGGCCAGCGTCAGCATCTGGTTGGCGCTGCTGGTCGAGATCCCGCTGACCGAGTAGACGTTGACGCGCACGCCCTTTCCGGACGTCGTGGTGATCTTCGCGAACGGCCCGGCGGCCCAGGCGAAGTCGCGCACCTTCGGCGCCACCGCGTGCGTGGTGGTCGTCGTGCCGCTGGTCGTCTCGGTCGACGTGCCGGTGGCCGGGGTCAGCAGCGACGTCGGGTGCACCAGCGTGACGTCGAAGTCGCCGATCACCGTGTAGAACGACTCGCCGTTGTTGGTGTACGGGTCGAGGTGCCAGCCCGCGCCGTCGCGGACCGCCAGCACCGGCAGCGCGTTGCCGATCATGTTGTACGCGCCGTCGTGGCCGAACCGGTCGGCGCCGCTCGGCACGACGATGCTCAGGTCGAACCCGATCGTCGCCGACTGCCCCTGCGCCAGCGGCGAAGGCAGCGTGATCTTCATGGCGGTGCAGTTCACGCTCAACGCGGCCGGCGTGCCGCCGGTGACGTTCGTGACCGTGATCGGCGTCGTCGGGCAGCTGCCGTGGTAGTTGTCCCACAGCCGCAGGTAGACCTCGGGCAGCGCGGTCGCCGAGCCGTTGGTGAAGCTCACGCTCTGGTGGCCGGTCCACGTCGTGCCGGCGGTGTTCGAGGTGAGGTTGACCGTGTAGGCGGGGTTGATCGGGGTGCGGGTGGAGTCCGCGGGCGCGGCGGTGACCGTCCAGCCGAAGGTCGCGCTGCCGCTGTTGCCGGCCGGGTCCTTGGCCGTCACGGTCACCGACGACGTCCCGGCCGTGGTCGGCGTGCCGGTGATCTTGCCCGTGCTCGCGCCGATGGCGAGCCCGGCGGGCAGCCCGGTCGCGGTGTAGGTGAGGGCGTCGTTCTGCGGGTCACTGGCCTGGACCTGCAGCGACACGGCTTGGCCGACGGCGCTCGTCTGGGCACCCGGCGAGGTGACGACCGGCGACTGCGGGTTGGACGTCCCGGTCGTGGTCAGCGAGAAGTCGTCGAGGAGGAAGTTGGTCGCCAGGCTCGAGTCCTCGGTGCCGGTGACCTTGAGCGTGACGGTCTGGCCCAGGTAGCGCGACACGTCGACCGTGCGCTGGACGTACCCGGTGTTCTTGTCGAGGTTGGAGTAGCTCGCGAGGGTGTCGGAACCCGCCTGCACCGTCAGCTTGTCGTAGGCGGTGGAGGTCGTCGTCTCCTTGGTGTCGACGTGCGCCCACCACGAGAGCGTCGCCGACGCGCAGCCGGCGGGCAGTGTCAGCGACTGGGACAGGGTGTCGGTGTGCGTGCTGCCGTAGCCGTCCAGCCAGGCGTCCATCGTCCCGCCGTGCGCGGGCTCCGCCGTGGTGGCGGCGGAGATGACGCCACTGGTCTGGGTCCACGGCGCGGTACCGCTCTCGAACCCGCCGTTGCCGACGACCTGGTCACCGCAGACCGCGGCGGCCTGGGCCGGCGCGGCGACGACGACTGTGCCCAGCAGGCCCACCAGGGCACTGAGCGCAGCAGAAAGCACCCTCGATCTCATGGGGGAGTCCTTTCCCGGCCCCGCCCGTCGGGGCCAGGGGAAAGCGTGCGCTGCCGCCGGGGCGGCAACAACCCGCCATGAGTCGGGTTCCGCGTCAGGCCTGCTGGAGCACGTTCAGCAGGATGAAGAGCAGGACGAGGGCGCCGGCGACGGCGACGAGGGCGGACACGCCGGAGCGGATCATCTCCCCGAAGCCCTTCGCGGTCCGGGCCCGGTAGGCGGAGTAGTTGGCGCGGGCCTCGCGGGCGCTGTGGACACGGCTGCCGACGAACAGCCCGGCGCCCAGGGCGAGCAGGACGGCGAGGAAAACGGACACGGGAGCTTCCTTTCGCGGTTCGGGAACGAGGAACGGCCTCATTACTAGACCCGACGGACGCCGCGCGCCATGGCTTTCGGGTATCTCGTTTCCGGGCCGGTCGGCCCTGGTGGGACGCACGTCCCGCGTTCCTCGGAAAGCCGTGGCGGGCAGCCGACGGTATCCGCGGTCTCCCGTGCCGCGCAAGGAGTTTTCGGTGGCTCAGCCCTCGGTCGCGAGTCCTTTGTGTCGTTCCCGCAATTCCCGCTTGACGATCTTTCCGCTGGGGTTCTTGGGAAGCCGGTCCGCGAACACGACGTACTTGGGGCATTTGTAACCGGCGAGGTGTGCCTTTGCGTGGTCGATCACTTGCACAGCGTCGAGATCCACGCCTTCACGCGGAACGACGACCGCCGTCACCGCTTCGATCCAGTGTGGATGGCCGATGCCGAAGACGGCGACTTCGGCGACGCCGTCGAGCAGGTACAGTGCTTCTTCGACCTCCCGGCTGGCGACGTTCTCGCCGCCGGTCTTGATCATGTCCTTCTTGCGGTCCACGACGGACAGATAGCCGTCCTCGTCGACGACGCCGAGGTCGCCGGAGTGGAACCAGCCGCCGCGGAACGCTTCGGCGGTCTTTTCTTCGTCGCGATAGTAGCCGAGGGTGGCGTGCGGGCTCCGGTGCACGATCTCGCCGATCTCGCCCGGCGGCACGGGGTTGTCCTCGTCGTCGACGATCCGCGTCTCGACGTTCAGCGACGCCCGCCCGGCTGATCCGGCGCGCTCCAGCTGTTCGTGCGGACGCAGGATGGTCGCGAGCGGGGCCATTTCGGTCTGGCCGTAGAAGTTCCACAGCTCGACGTCGGGCAGGCGCCGCCGCAGCTCGCGCAGCACCTCGACCGGCATCGCCGAAGCGCCGTAGTATCCCTTGCGCAGGCTGGACAGGTCGGTGCGGTCGAAGTTTTCGTGGCGCAGCAACGAGATCCACACCGTCGGCGGCGCGAACAGCTTCGTCGCGCGCTCCCGCTCGACGGCGGCGAGCAGCGCGGCCGGGTCCGGACCGGGCAGGATCACGCTCGTCGCGCCGAGGTAGACGTCGACGGAGAAGAAGCAGTCCAGCTGGGCGCAGTGGTACAGCGGCAGCGAGTGCACCTCGACGTCGTCGGCGCTCATGCCGCCGTCGATCACGCACGAGACGTACTGCGCGATGAGCGACCGGCTCGACAGCAGCACGCCCTTGGGCCGCGACTCGGTGCCGGAGGTGTACATGATCCGCAGCGGGTCGTCGTCGGCGACGAGGACGTCGGGTGCTTCGGCGTCCCCTTCGGACAGCCAGGTGCCGATGTCTTCCCACTCGCCGGCCGGGCCGATCCGGCCGCGGACGACGCCGGTGCGCTCCGCCAGCTCCAGGGCCTTGGCGGCGGTCGGCTCGAGGGCGTCTTCGGTGACGAACGCGGCGACCTCGGCGTGCCGGAGGAGGTAGGCGATCTCGTCGGCGCCGAGCATGAAGTTGACCGGCACGAGCAGGACGCCGAGCTTGGCGGTGGCGAAGGCGAGCGCGCCGTACTGCCAGCAGTTGTGGCTCAGCACCGCCAGCCGGTCGCCCTTGCGCAGGCCGCGGTCGGCGAGGGCGTGGGCGCACCGGTTGGCGGCGGCCTCGAACTCGGCGAAGGTGAACCGGGTGTCCCCGTCGACGAGGGCGAGCTTGTCCGGCAGCCGCAGGGCGGTGCGGCGGAGCAGATCGCCGACGGAGTGCTGCCGGGCGCGGTCGACGAGGTGCTGGTTCATCCCGGCAGTCTCGGTCGTGGTGCGGCGGCGCGCAACCGTCCTGTTTGCCGTATATGCCAGGTGAAGCCCAGGTGTACGGATCTTGTACACCGGGTGGCCAAGTTGGCACCATGATTTCTCGGTTCAAGACACTCGCCGCCGGGATGGCGGCCGTCAGCACGGTGGTGGCGCTGTCCGGCGGCCCGGTCGCCCACGCCGAGACCGCGCCCGCGGTCGCCACCAGCGGCATGGAAGCGCTGTTCAACAACCCGCCGGAGAACGGCGACCGCGACCACTCGATCGAAACCCGGCTGGTCCAGCTGATCGACGCCGCGCCGGCCGGTTCGGAGATCCACTTCTCCGTCTACAGCTGGACCCGCCCGGCGGCCGCCGAGGCGCTCAAGGCGGCGCAGGCCCGCGGGGTCAAGGTGCGCATCGCCATCGACGGCGGCGCGGACGACGACCCCGCCAACACCGCGATGCCGATCCTCAAGTCCGCCGGGCTGACCCAGCTGGTCTTCTGCGGCACCGGCGGCACGAACACCGGCTGCATCGCCCACGGCGGCAGCCCGCACTCGATCAACCACGACAAGCTGTGGATGTTCTCCGAGACCGAAGGCAAGAAGGACGTCGTCGTCATCGGGTCGCACAACCTCACCACCACGCAGGGCAACCTGTTCAACAACGCCCTGCTCACCTACGGCGACCCCGACCTCTACGGCTTCTACCTCGGGCACGTCAAGAAGATGCTGGCGCAGCAGAAGGACAACGACTACTTCGACGACGGCGGGTACCACAAGTCGCCGGACAGCCAGGTGACCAGCTACCTCTCGCCCCGCGCCGACTCGGCGGGCGGCGACTCCGAGGAGTTCGCCACCGACACCTGGGCGCAGCTGCTCAAGTGGATCACCAAGTACGAGTCCGGCTGCGCGCTCGACGTCGTCCAGGCCAACATCGCCGACTCGCGCACGCCGGTCGTCACCGAGCTCGCGCGGATCGCGAAACTGGGCTGCCAGGTCCGGATCGTCTACGGCACGATGGAGCCGGCCGCGCTCGCGGCGCTCAAGGGCAAGGCGAACGTGACGCTCAAGCGGTTCAGCACCACGGTGAACGCCCGCGAGATCTCGGTGCACTCGAAGTACATGCTCTACCGCGGGCACTACAACGAGACCGCGCACCGCTCGATCGTCTTCACCGGCTCGCACAACGTCTCCGGCGCGGCCCTGCGGGACAACGACGAGATCCTGATCAAGGTCGAGAACCCGGCGATCAGCGCGGCCTACCAGGACAACTTCGCGACGATCCTGTCGCGCGCGAAGTGCTCGGCCCCGCCCACCGGCACCTGCTGACACGGGTCGTGAGTGTGAAACAGGGTTCTGACCCTGTTTCACACTCACGACCAGCCGCGGCAGACTGCTCAGCCGGGCAGCTTCGCGAGGACTCGGGCCACCCGGGATTCGAGCGGGCGGTAGCCGGCCTGCGCCGCCAGTTTGGCCGCGGCCTCGCCGTGCAGCCGGGCCTGGCCGGTGTCCTCGTCGGCGAGCGCGGCTTCCGCCAAGCCGGTCAACGCGGCCGCCTCGCACCACGCGAAGCTCGTCTCCCGGGCGATGTCCAGGGCCGCGGTGAGGGGCTCGGCCGCCGGCCGGCCGAGCAGGACGCTCACTTCGCCGAGCGCCGCCAGCGCCGAAGCTTCCGTGCCCCGGTCGCCGATGCGGCGGGTCAGTTCGACCGCTTCGGCCGCGTCCGCGAGCGCGCGCGTGTCGTCGCCCGCGCGGGCCTCCAGCACCGCGCGGCCGGACAGCGCCGCCGCTTCGCCGTACTGGTAGCCGACTTCGCGGTTGGCCGTCAGCGCTCGTTCGTAGAACTCGGCGGCTTCGGCGTCGCCGCGGTCGCGGTGGATGTGCGCGAGGTCGACCAGCACCACGGCGACGCTGAACCGCGCGCCGTCGCGTTCGGCGATCTCCAGCGCGCGGCCGAAGTGGCGCAGCGCCGCGTCGAGCTCGCCGACCTGGCCGCACGCGAAGCCGAGGTTGGCCAGCGCCATCGTGACGCCCGGAATGGCCAGTTCTTCGCACAGCCGCAACGACTCCTCGCCGCACGCGATGGCTTCGTGCGGGTCGCCGAGGCGCTGGTGCACCGCGCTGAGGTTGTTGAGCGCCGCCGCGCGCCCGGCCGGCCAGTCCGCCGCCAGCCCGGCGTCGAGGACCGTCGTCAGGTGCGTGCGCGCCTCGGCGTACCGGCCGCTGTTGACGCCGGCGAGCGCGATCGACAGCCGCATCGCCGCCTGCGCCTGCCGGTCGCCGGCGGCCTGGGCCGCGGTCAGCGCCGTGGTCGCGGTGTCGATCCACTCGGTGTGGTGGCCGCGGTGGTGGAAGAACGCCCGCAGCGCGTCGGCGAGGTGCCAGGCGTACTCGCGGGCTTCCGCGTGCTCGACGGCGGCCGCGAGGTTCGGCCACTCGGTGTCGAGCCAGGCCAGCGCGTCCTCGGTGCCGGCGAAGACCTGGGCCGGTTCGGGCCGGGGCAGCCGGAGGAAGTGCGGGATCAGCCGGCGGCCCGCCGCGTCCGCCGTCGTGAGGTAGTGGTCCAGGAGCCGCCGCCGGGCCGCGGCCGCGGCTTCGGCGGAGTCGTCGGCGGTGACCCGGCCGGTCGCGTAGCTGTGCAGCAGGTCGTGGAAGCGGTAGCGGCCGGGCAGGTGCCGTTCGACGAGGTGGGCGGCGGCCAGCGCCTTGAGCTGCTGCCCGGCGCGTCCCTCGGCGACGTCGGTGAGCGCCGCGGCCGCGGGGGCGGTGAACGTCTGGCCCGGCACGAGCGCGAGCCGCCGGAACAGCAGCCGGTGCTCGGCGGGCAGGGCCCGGTAGGACACGGAGAACGCCGTCGTGACGGCGCTTTCCTCGGCGCCGTCGACGCTCAGCCCGGCCAGGGGATCGCCGTCGGCGAGTTCGCGGGCCAGGTCGGCGAGCCCGCCCGCGTCGCCGAGGTTCGCCGCGGCCAGCCGCAGGGCCAGCGGGAGGTGCCCGCACAGCCGCGCCAGTTCCGCGGCCGCCGCCGGCTCGGCCGCCACGACGGGCGCCCCGAGGACCGTCTCCAGCAGGTGCCGCGAGTCCTCGGCGGGCAGCACGGCCAGCGGGACCGGCCGCGCGCCGGTGCGGGCGATGAGGTCGCCGAGGCGCTGGCGGCTGGTCACCAGCACCGTGCCCGACGACGGCAGCAGCGGCGTCACCTGCGCGCTGTCGCGGGCGTTGTCAAGCAGGACGAGCACGCGGCGGTCGGCGAGCAGCGAGCGCCACAGCGCCGTCCGGCCGTCCGGATCCGGCGGGATCGCCCGCGGATCGGTGCCCAGCGCCCGCAGCAGCTGCGCGGCGGCGACCGCGGGGGTGAGCGGCTCGTGGTCGGGGTCGAAGCCGCGCAGGTCGAGGTAGAGCTGGCCGTCCGGGAAGCGGTCGCGGACGCGGTGCGCCCACCGCACGGCGAGCGCGGTCTTGCCGACGCCGGCCGTCCCGGTGAGCACACGGATGTCCGGGCCGGGGCCGGCGGCGGGCTCGTCGAGCCGGGCCAGCTCGGCGGCGCGGCCGGTGAAGCCGCGGACGTCGTGCGGCAGCTGGGCGGGGCGTACCGGTTCGGCGACGGCGTCCAGCGCCGGGTCGGCCGCGAGGATCGCCGACTGCAGCCGGGTCAGCTCCGGCGCGGGGTCCAGGCCGAGGTCGTCGGCCAGCCGGGTCCGCAGATCGCGGAAGGCGGCGAGGGCGGCGTCGGTGCGGCCCTCGCGGTGCAGCGCGAGCATCAGCTGGCCGACGAACCGCTGCCGCAGCGGGTGCGCGGAGACCAGCGCCGTCAGCTCGGCGAGGACGGCTCGGCCGCGGCCGAGCCGCAGCTGCGCGTCGATCCGGTCCTCGAGGGCGCTCCAGCGGGCTTCGTTCAGCCCGGCGAGGAGCCGGTCGGCCAGGTCGGCGGGCGCGGTGCCGGCCAGCGCGTCGCCCTGCCACAGCGCGAGAGCTTCGTCCAGCAGCGCGACGGCGGTCTCGTCGTCGGCCGCGCGGGCGCGGCGGACGAGCGCGGTGAACCGGTGGACGTCGACGGCTTCCGGGTCGGCGCGCAGGACGTACCCCGGCCCCTCGGTGACCAGTTCGGGGCCGCCGGCGGCGCGGAACACCGCGCGCAGCCGGGAAACCAGCGCCTGGACGGTGTTGCGCGCGCTCGCCGGGGGCGCGGCGGGCCAGAGCAGGTCGACGAGCCGGTCGAGCGGGACGGGACGGCCGGCTTCGAGGAGCAGGACGGCGAGGACGAGCCGCTGCTTGCGGGAGCCGAGGTCGACCGGAGTGCCGGCCGCGGACGCCTCGACGGTGCCGAGGACGCGGAACCGCACTCCGTCACCTCCGTTCACCCGGGCGGGTGACCACCGTACTGCAAGCCGGTTGCAAGCCCGGTCGGCGATCCTGGCCGGGCGGTACGGACACCACCCCGACGATGTCCACGCACCCGCTCGGCTCGCCGGTGCGGACCGACGGGCTGCCGCTCCCACCCGGGCGGCGCGAGCTGGGGGTAGGGCCACCACGGAGACCTTCCCCCTCGGTCGCCGTGGTGGCCCTTCGCGCGTTTCAGCGGGCGCTGTCGTCGATCTGCACGGGGTACCCGGCGCGCAGCACGGCGATCGTGGCCGGTGGCGTGAGGACCGGGACGATCCCTGCCTTGGGCAGTCGCTGTTTCCGGCCGTAGCCCGCGGTCGTCCACTCGGTGAGGTGGCCGTCGACCTTGAGCTCGGGGTGGTCCCCGCGGAGCACGAAGACGCCGTCCGGGAGCCCGGCCCAGCCGAGGTCGTGCAGCCGGCGGACACGGGTGCCGCGGACCAGGCGTTCGGCGTGCAGCCGGCGGTTCATCTCACCGGCCGACGGGCTCCCGGGCCAAGCGTCGCGGTAGGCGGTGTACGCGGGCCGGCGGCACTCGCCGCAGGGCCGGTGCCCGGCGGCGAAGGAGACGGCTTCGTCGTGGAAGTACAGGTGGGTGTAGCGGTTCGGCAGCCACTGCTCGCGCCACCGGTCCTTGAAGGCGAGCGCGCAGGTGATCCAGAGGTCGCCGCCGTGGAACCGGACGATCTCGTGGCCGCGGTGCAGCACGCCCCGGTTGCCGGTCCACGCGCCGCGCAGCGGGACGTCGACGATCTCGCCGGCCGGCGTCACGCGGTTGCGCACCGGGGCCCCCGGATTCCGGAGTGGCGGCGCGCGCGGGCGCACCGCAGAATGCGCGCATGCAGCCGACGGACGTCCGGGTGGCGCGCCTGGCCGACCCGGCCGGGCCCGCCGACGGCGTCCGCGTGCTCGTGGAACGGCTCTGGCCGCGCGGCACGGCCCGCACGGCCGTCGTCCTGGACGGCTGGTACCGCGGTCTGGCCCCGTCCGACGAGCTGCGCACCTGGTACGGCCACGACCCGGAGCGGTTCGAAGAGTTCGCCGAGCGGTACCGCGCGGAGCTGCGGGAGCCCGATCGGGTGGCGGCCCTGGAGCGGCTGCGCGAGCTGGCGGCGGGCGGCCCGGTGACGCTGCTGACGGCGAGCGGGTCGCCGACGATCAGCCAGGCCGCGGTGCTGGCGCGGGTCCTGGCGGGTGAAGGCTGACCTCACGACCGCGACCCGCCTGCTGAGCCACTGGCGCTCGTCGTCACGGTCGCGGTGGCCGTGCCCAGGGAGCCGTGCCGGGCCGTCAGCGTCAGCACCCCGGGCGGTCCCGCGAACGGCCGCAGCCACACCGCCGCCGCGCCGCCGGTCGCCCCGAGGTCCAGGGCCGGCTCGCCGACCAGCTCGGCCGGTCCGGTCAGCGCCAGGGTCACCTTGCCGGTCGCCCCCGCGCGCAGCGTCCCGAAGCGGTCCATCGCCGACACCACCACCCGGGTCGCGTCCGCGCCGTCCGCGCGCAGCTGCGTGTCGTCCGGGACGCAGCCCAGGACGTCCCGGCTCCGGTCGCCGCTGAAGCGCCGGGACACCACCAGCCGGCCGCCGGCGTAACCGTCGATCCGCAGCTGGGGCCGCGGCCCGCGCGGCACGACGAGGTCCGCGGCGAACGGCGGGTACGGCAGGTGGGGGAAGTCCGCCCGGCGGCTGCGCGCCGCACCGATCGGCCGGTCGTCGAGGAACAGCAGGAGCCGGTCGCAGTTGGACCAGATCGTCACGTCCCGCCCGGGGCCGGCGGGCGAAGCCGTGAAGTCCCAGGCGAACCCCGGCTCGACGACCGCCCGCACCAGCGGGTCGCCCTGCGAGGCGTAGAACGCGGCCGCCGGTTTGGGAATCCGGAAGAAGTCGGACACCCCGGCGTACTTCGACCCGCCGACCGACCGTTGCCAGCCCGACGGGTAGTCGAACGCGCACCAGGCGAGCAGCCCGCAGTACCGGTCGTCCGCGGCCGCCAGGTCGTGGGCCTTCGCGTGCAGCTCGGCCTGCAGCTGCTGGGTCGCGGCCGGATCCGTCCGGCGGTAGGCGCGGGCGCCGGAGAGGGTGCCGATCGTCTCGGTGACCAGGTACGGGACCCCCGCGCGCGGCGGGCGCAGCTGAAAGGGCGCGCCGCGGCGGGCGGTGTAGTCGTTGTAGGCGAGGATTTCGACGTCGCCGCCGGCGAACCGCGCGCCCGTCGAGCTGGCGAGCGCGCCGCTCGTCGGCCGGGACGGGTCGAGCTGCCGGGCGAGCCGGCCGGTCCGGCCGTACATCGCCGTCGTGCCGTTGGCCTCGTTCACGCGGGTGCCCCAGACGACGATGCTGGGGTGGTTGCGGTCGCGGGTGATCATGTCCGACACGTCCCGGAGGTTCTGCTGCTGCCAGGCCGCGTCGCCGATCCGGCCCCAGCCGGGGATCTCCTCCCAGACCAGCAGGCCCAGCTCGTCGCAGGCGTCGAGGAACGCGCTCGACTGCGGGTAGTGCGAGCACCGGACCATGGTGCAGTTGAGCTCGCGCCGCAGGATCTCGGCGTCGCGCCGCTGGACGCGGTCGGGCATCGCGCCGCCCGCGAACGGGTACCACTGGTGCCGGTTGAGGCCGGCGAGCTTGAGCCGGCGGCCGTTGAGGAAGAAGCCGTCGGGGGTGAACTCCGCTTCGCGGAACCCGATCCGCACGGTCCGCTGGTCGAGCACGGCGGGCCCGGACCGCACGGTGACCACGACGTCGCACAACGCCGGATCGTCGACGTCCCACAGCCGGACCGCGTCGAGCCCGTGCACGTCGAACTCGGCGGTGGTGCCTTCCAGCGGGGCGGTGCCGTGGGCCAGCTCGCGGCCCGCCTGCCGGACCGACGCGGTCACCTGGGCCACGACGGGTGCGTCGAGCGTGCAAGTGAGGTGCAGCGACCGGCCGGGGGAGAGGACGTCGACGGGGCGGGCGAAGACGTCGGCGAGCCGGGTCCGCGGCACGGGGCCGATCGCCGCCGGGCGGTAGATCCCGGCCGGCTGGTAGAAGTCGATCACCGACGGACCCGCGCTGTGCGGCAGGTTGGGCGGCACGTCCAGGGCCCACCGGCCGTCGACGACCACGGCGAGCACGTTGTCGCCTTCGACGACCCCGGGGAGTTCCACCTCGAAGGGGAGGTAGCCGCCTTGGTGCGTCGCGACGGGCGCGCCGTTGAGGAAGACCGAAGCGTTCGTCATGACGCCGTCGAAGCGGGCGGTGAAGCGCTCGGCCGTGGACACCGTGAAGTGCTTGCGGTAGATCCACCGGTCCTGCCAGGACGCCGGGTCCCAGCCGGTCCACGAAAGCGGCGTCACGCAGTGGGGCAGCTGCACGGGGGAGAGGTCGATCTCGTCGAAGCCGAGTTCCGTGCAGCCGTCGTCGTACCGGCCGAACAGCCAGAAATCGCCCAGCCGCGCGCTGTCCGGCCCGGGTGCGGCATGCCCGGCCGACCCGGCGACGACGGCGCCGAGCAGCGCGGCCCCGCTCGCCGCGAGGAACCCGCGCCGGGACAGCCGCGGTTGCGAGTCGGCCATCCACGACCTCCGTGCTCGGGCTCCCTGGGGTTATCGCTTGTGCCGGGTAAGACGTCACAAACGATCAGCGGGTTGCTCAGCGCAGGGTGGAGGCGCGCACCCCGGTCGCATCGGGTTCGGGTTCGCCGATCCGGTGCTCCGCGCGGTCCAGTGCACTCTCGCAAGCGCCCACGCCGGTGGCGAGAGTGTGGCCCAGGGCTTCGCGGCGCGCAGCGTTCCTGCCCTTTGCGCGGCCGCCGCCCAGCGAACGTACCCGGCTGCCAGTTTCTTGTCGGAGCCCGTTGCTCAGCGCAGGGTGGAGGCGCGCACCACGAGTTCGGGGGTGAACACCACCTGGCGGTGTTCGTGGCCAGGCTCGGCCTCCGCCAGCAGCAGCTCGGCGGCCGTGCGGCCGAGGCGGCGGCGGGGCTGGCGGACCGAGGTCAGCGGGACGGCGGCCGCCGCGGCGAACTCGATGTCGTCGTACCCCACGATCGCCAGGTCCTGCGGGACGCGCATGCGCAGGTTCGCGCACGTCTGGAGCAGGCCGAGGGCGACCAGGTCGTTGGCGCAGAACGCCGCCGTCGGGCGGACGGCCGCCGGGAGCCCCGCCAGGCGCTCGCCCGCGCCGCGGCCGTCGGCCACCGTCAACGCCGTCGTCGTCAGGTCGACCAGGTGGCCGGGGCCGAGGCCGGCCGCCTGCAACGCGCGCAGCGCGCCCAGCCGCCGGTCGCGGACCTGCCCGACCGTGGTGTGGTTGCCGATGAACGCGATCCGGTCGTGGCCCTGCTCGAGGAGGTGCCGCACGGCGATTTCGCCGCCGTAGACGTCGTCGACGGCGACCGAGCAGTGCGTCGTGCCGCCGGGGGTGCGGTCGACGACCACCACCGGGGTGCCGCGGTGCGCGATCTCGCCCAGCAGCGGCGCGTCCGGGTCGACCGGCGTGATGAGGATGCCCTGCACGCGCTGCTGTTCGAGCCGGCCGAGGTAGGCCGCCTCGCGCGACGGCTGGTGCGCGCTGTTGCAGAGGAACAGCGAGAGGTCGCCGGCGTCGGCGGCGTCCTCCATCCCGGCGGCGACGTCGGTGAAGAACGGGTTGCTGCCGTCGAGCATCACGTACGCCAGCACGCGGCTGCGCCCGGCCCGCAGCTGCCGCGCGGACTCGTTGCGCACGAACCGGAGCTCGGCCATCGCCGTCTCGACCTTCGCGCGGGTGGCGGGGCTGACCCGGTCGGGCCGGTTGAGCACGTTGGACACCGTGCCGAGGGAGACGCCGGCGGCCGCCGCGACGTCCTTCATGCCCGCCGCTCTTGGCTCGGCACCGGACTCCTGGACCGTCATGTGCCCTCCCCTTTGAAACGTAACATCATCACGAACTGCCCGGTCCAGAAGCCGTTTGGCCACGGTTCGGCGGATTCATTGACTTGCTCTCCGACCGCATAGTAGCGTCACCGCGCCAGGTTTGTGAAACCTTTCAATCCGGAGGTCGCGATGATGCGCCCACGCCCGGGCCAGGCCCCTCTGCTGGAGGTGCGCGGCGTGACCAAGTCGTTCGGCGCGGTCGCCGCCGTCGCCGGCGTGAGCTTCGGCTTGCATGCCGGGGAGGCCCACGCGCTGGTCGGGGAGAACGGTGCCGGCAAGTCCACGATCGTGAAGATGCTGGCCGGGGTGCACAAGCCCGACGACGGCACGCTGCTGCTGGACGGCGAGCCGGTCGAGTTCGGCTCGCCCGCCGACGCGAAGGCCGCCGGCATCGCCGTGATCTACCAGGAACCCACGCTCTTCCCCGACCTGAGCGTCGCGGAGAACATCGTGATGGGCCGCCACCCCCGCAAGAGCCTGGGCCGCATCGACCGGACGGCGATCCGCGAAGAGGCCGAACGGCTCTTCACCCGCCTCGGCGTCCGGATCGACCCGGCCCGCCCGGCGCGTGGCCTGTCGATCGCCGACCAGCAGATCGTCGAGATCGCCAAGGCGCTCAGCGCCGACGCCCGCGTGCTGGTGATGGACGAGCCGACCGCCGCGCTCAGCCGCGTCGAGGTCGACCGGCTCTTCACCGTCGCCCGGACGCTGCGCCAGGAAGGCGCGGCGATCATGTTCATCTCCCACCGCTTCGAGGAGATCACCGAGCTCTGCCAGCGCGTGACGATCATGCGCGACGGCAAGCACGTCTCCACCGACCTCCTCGAAGACGTCACCGTCGACGACATGGTCAAGCGCATGGTCGGCCGCGACCTCGACGCCCTGTTCCCGAAGCAGGACGTCACACCCGGCGCGGTCGTGCTCGAAGTCGAAGGCCTGACGCGTGAAGGCGTTTTCCGCGACATCTCCTTCTCGGTGCGCGCCGGGGAGATCGTCGCGTTCGCCGGCCTCGTCGGGTCCGGACGCTCCGAAGTGGTCCAAGCCGTGTTCGGAGTGGACGAACGGGACGCCGGGGTCGTGAAGATCGGCGGCAGGAAGCTGAAAGCGCATTCGTCGCGGGCCGCGATGGCCGCCGGGATGGCACTCGTGCCGGAAGACCGCCGTCAGCAGGGCCTGATCATGGACCTTTCGATCGAGCGGAACGTGACGCTGCCGCGGTCGCGCGCGCTCTCCAAGCTCGGTTTCCTGACCGGCGCGAGCGAACGGCAGGAGGCCCGGCGCTGGACCGAGCGCCTGCGCACCAAGTACCGCCGCCTCGCCGACCCCGTCGGCACGCTCTCCGGCGGCAACCAGCAGAAGGTCGTGCTGGCCAAGTGGCTCGCGATGGCGCCGAAGGTGCTCATCGTGGACGAGCCGACGCGCGGTATCGACGTCGGCACGAAGGCCGAGGTGCACCGGCTGATGTCGGCCCTGGCCGCCGAAGGCGTCGCGATCGTCATGGTGTCCTCGGAGCTGCCCGAGGTGCTCGGCATGGCCGACCGCGTGCTCGTCATGCGCGAAGGCCGGCTCGTCGCGGAACTTCCGCGCGCCGACGCGACCGAAGACGCCGTCATGTACGCCGCGATGGGCCAGGGAGCCGCCGCATGACCGTCACGAAGGAGGCCCCCGTGACCGGCGACCCGGCCGTCCACTCCGGACGCTCGTGGACCGCGAACGTGTTCAAGGCCCGCGAATCCGGCATCGTCCTCGCCCTGATCGTCCTGGTGGCGTTCACCGCGACGCAGAACTCCCGGTTCCTGTCCGGGCAGAGCATCCGCGACATCCTGCTCGGGACGGCGATCCTGGCGGTGCTCGCCGTCGGGCAGGCGATCGTGATGATCACCCGCAACATCGACCTGTCGGTCGGCTCGGTGCTCGGCCTCGCCGCCTTCGCCGTCGGCTCGCTGATGCGCGACAACCCCGGGCTGCCGGTGATCGTCGCCGTGCTGGCCGGCCTCGGTGTCGGCGCGGTCTGCGGGCTCGTCAACGGCGCGCTCGTCCGGTTCGGCCAGGTGCCCGCGCTGGTCGTCACGCTCGGCACGCTCTACGCCTACCGCGGCGTCAGCTACTTCTGGGCCGGCGGCCAGCAGATCAACGCCGACAAGCTCCCCGCGTCCTTTTTGGACTTCGGGACGGCGTCGGTGCTCGGCGTGCCGTGGCTCGTGCTCATCGCGGTGCTCGTCCTGGTGATCGCCGGGATCGTGCTCCGCAGCTACCCGGCCGGGCGCGAGCTCTACGCGATGGGGTCGAGCCCGCAGGCCGCGAAGCTGGCCGGCATCCGGGTCGGCCGCAACACCACCGCCGCGTTCCTGGTCAGCGGCGCGCTCGCCGGCCTCGCCGGGGTGCTGTTCGCCGCCCGGTTCGGCACGGTGGACGCGGCCGCCGGCACCGGCTACGAGCTGAACGTCGTCGCGGCGGCCGTCGTCGGCGGGGTCGCGGTCTTCGGCGGCAGCGGCTCGGTCTGGGGCGCCGGCCTCGGCGCGCTGCTGCTGACCGTCATCGGCAGCGCCCTGGCCGTGCTCGACATCAACCAGTTCTGGCAGCAGGCGATCGTCGGCGCGCTGATCCTGCTGGCCATCGGCGCCGACCGGCTCGTCGCCGTCCGGGTCCAGAAAACACTGTCAAGGCGCTCAGTGTCACAGAAGAGGGACGCCCATGTCTGACCGACCGAACCCGCTCGGGCGGCTGCTCAGCTGGGACGCCGCCGTCGTGCTCGTGACGGTGATCGTGCTGATCGTCGCCTCGGGTGCCGTCGAGAACTTCGGCACCAGCCGCAACTTCACCTTCCTGCTGCTCGACCTGCTCCCGATCGCGCTGGTCGCGCTGCCGATGACGTTCATCATCGTCACCGGCGAGATCGACCTCTCGGTGGCGAGCACGCTCGGGCTGACGTCCGCGGTGATGGGCTCGCTGTGGGACGCGGGGCTGTCGATCGAGACGATCATCCCGCTCTGCGTCGTGCTCGGCGCGGTCCTGGGCGGGCTCAACGGCTTCTTCGTCACCGTGCTGAAGCTGCCGTCGCTGGCCGTCACGATCGGGACGCTCGCGCTGTACCGCGGCCTGGCGTTCGTCGTCCTCGGCGACGGCGCGGTCGCCGACTTCCCGCGCGACTACACGACCTGGGTCACCGGGACCATCGGCGACGGCCCGATCCCGAACGTCCTGGTCCCGCTGGCCGTGGTGGCCCTGATCTTCGGCGTCGTGCTGCACGCGACGCCGATCGGCCGTGGCGTGTTCGCGGCCGGCGCGGGCGAGCAGGCGGCCCGGTTCGCCGGGATCCGCACCGGGCGGCTCAAGTTCTGGCTCTACGTCGTGAGCGGCGCGGTCGCCGGGCTTGCCGGGATCCTGTGGACCCTGCGCTACTCCAGTGCCCGCGCCGACAACGGCTACGGCCTCGAACTCGCTGTGGTGGCCGCCGTGCTCCTCGGCGGCGTGTCCATCTTCGGCGGCAAGGGCACGCTGCCCGGCGTGCTCGCCGGAGTGGTCCTGCTGGCGTCGCTGCAGAACGCCCTGCGCCTGCAGGACGTGTCCAACGAGGCGCTCAACATCGTGACCGGCGTGCTGCTCATCGTGTCGGTCCTGCTGCCCAACATCGTGTCCTCGGCCCGGACGGCACTGCGCCGCCGGAGCCGGGCGACTGCTCCGGTATCCCCAGAAAGGTGACGAAGATGTCCCGACGGTTCCTCACCGGCGCAGTGTCGGCCGGGCTGGTGCTCGTGCTGGCCGCCTGCGGCGGTACCACCAAGAACGACTCCGCGGGCTCCGGCGCGAGTGAGTCCACGGCCACGGCGAACCCGAACGCCACCGCGGCGACCGGCGTCAAGATGGCCTTCCTGCCCAAGCAGCTCAACAACCCCTACAGCGACATCGAGGTCAGCGGCGGCAAGGCGGCGCTCGAGGAGCTGAAGGGCGAGTACAAGCTGGTCGGGCCGAACGACGCCAGCGCGTCCTCGCAGGTCAGCTACATCAACACGCTCATCCAGCAGCAGCAGGACGTCATCGGCATCGCCGCGAACGACCCGAACGCCGTGTGCCCGTCGCTCAACCAGGCCCGCAGCGCCGGCATCAAGGTCGTCGCGTTCGACTCGGACGCCGCCAAGGACTGCCGCGACGTCTTCATCAACCAGGCCACCACCCAGGGCATCGGCGAGGCGCTGGCCAAGCAGGCCAAGGACCTCTCCGGCGGCTCCGGCGAGATCGCGGTGCTGTCCGCGACGCCGAACGCCACCAACCAGAACGCCTGGATCGAGGTCCTGAAGAAGGAGCTGGCCAAGCCGGAGTACGCGAACATCAAGCTGGACAAGATCGCCTACGGCAACGACGACGACCAGAAGTCGTTCCAGGAGGCCCAGGGCCTGCTGCAGTCGTTCCCGAACCTCAAGGTGATCGTCTCGCCGACCACCGTCGGCATCGCGGCCGCCGCGCGGTACGTCAGCACCTCCAGCTACAAGGGCAAGGTCGCGGTGACCGGCCTCGGTACGCCGAACCAGATGCGCGCCTTCGTCAAGGACGGCACGGTCAAGCAGTTCGCGCTGTGGAACCCGGCCGACATCGGCTACCTCGCCGCCTACGCGGGCGTCGCGCTCAAGTCCGGCCAGATCACCGGCAAGGAGGGCGAGACGTTCAAGGCGGGCAAGCTCGGCGACTACAAGATCGGCGCGAGCGGCGAGATCGTCCTCGGCCCGCCGACGACGTTCGACGCGAACAACATCGACAAGTTCAACTTCTGATGCCCCGGTACTGCTTCTGCCTCCAGGTCAAGCCCGACCGGAAAGCCGAGTACGCCGAGCGGCACCGAGCGGTGTGGCCCGAGATGCGGCGGGCCCTGCACGACACCGGCTGGCGCAACTATTCGCTGTTCCTCCGCGGCGACGGCCTGCTGATCGGGTACGTCGAGGCGGACGATCTCGAAGCCGCACAGGCCGCCATGGCGGAGACCGATGTCAACACCCGCTGGCAGGCGGAGATGGCGGAGTTCTTCACCGGCCTGGACGGCGGTCCGCCGGATGAAGGGTTCCAGCTGCTCGACGAGGTCTTCCACCTCGACGTCCGGGAAGGACAGTGATCGCCATGGGTGACTTGACCGCGGTCAAAGCGGCTTTGCGGGCCCAGCGCATCGAAACGCCGTCGTGGGCGTACGCGAACTCGGGCACCCGGTTCAAGGTGTTCCCCCAACCCGGCGTCCCGCGGACGCCGGAGGAGAAGATCGCCGACGCGGCGACCGTGCACCGGTTCACCGGGGTCGCGCCGAGCGTGGCGCTGCACATCCCGTGGGACAAGGTCGACGACTACGGTGCCCTGACGGCGTACGCGCGGGACCAGGGCATCGAGATCGGCGCGATCAACACGAACGTCTTCCAGGACGAGGACTACAAGCTCGGCTCGGTCACCAACCCGGACGCCGGGATCCGCCGCAAGGCCACCGACCACCTCCTCGAAGCCATCTCCATCATGGACGCCACGGGCTCGCGCGACCTCAAGCTGTGGTTCTCCGACGGCATCAACTACCCGGGCCAGGACGACATCCGCGACCGCCAGGACCGGCTCGCCGCGGCGTTGAAGGAAACGTACGACCGGCTCGGCGACCACCAGCGGATGCTGCTGGAGTACAAGCTGTTCGAGCCCGCCTTCTACGCCACCGATGTCCCGGACTGGGGCACGTCCTACGCGCACTGCGTCGAGCTGGGGGAGAAGGCGACCGTCTGCATCGACACCGGCCACCACGCCCCGGGCACGAACATCGAGTTCATCGTGGCCTTCCTGCTGCGCGCGGGGAAGCTGGGCGCGTTCGACTTCAACTCCCGCTTCTACGCCGACGACGACCTGATGGTCGGGGCGGCCGACCCGTTCCAGCTGTTCCGGATCATGTACGAGATCGTCCGCGGCGACGCCCTCGACCCGGCCTACGGCATCGCGTTCATGCTCGACCAGTGCCACAACATCGAGGCCAAGATCCCGGCGATCATCCGGTCGGTGATGAACGTCCAGGAGGCCACGGCCAAGGCGCTGCTCGTCGACCGGCCCGCGCTGCGCACCGCCCAGCAGGCAGGGGACGTGCTCGCCGCGAACGCCGTGCTGATGGACGCCTACAACACCGACGTCCGGCCGCTGCTGGCCGAACTGCGCGAGGACTCCGGGCTGGACCCGGACCCCGTCGCGGCCTACCACCGCAGCGGGTACCAGGAGAAGATCGTGGCCGAGCGCGCCGGCGGCACGCAGGCCGGATGGGGAGCATGAGGATGACCGTGCCGGAGCAGCTCATCGCGCGCAGCAACGCGCTCGGGGCCGACCCGCGCAACACCAACTACGCCGGCGGCAACACCTCGGCCAAGGGTGCCGTCACCGACCCGGTGACCGGCGCGCCGACGGAGGTGCTGTGGGTCAAGGGCTCCGGCGGCGACCTCGGGACGCTCGAGGAGTCCGGGCTCGCCGTGCTGCGGCTGGACCGGCTGCGGTCCCTGGTCGACGTCTACCCGGGCGTCGAGCGCGAGGACGAAATGGTCGCCGCGTTCGACTACTGCCTGCACGGCCGGGGCGGCGCCGCTCCCTCGATCGACACGGCGATGCACGGTCTCGTCGAGGCCGCCCACGTCGACCACCTGCACCCCGACTCCGGGATCGCCCTCGCCACCGCGGCCGACGGCCCCGCCCTGACCAAGGAATGCTTCGGCGACCGGGTGGCGTGGGTCGACTGGCGGCGGCCCGGTTTCCAGCTGGGGCTGGACATCGCCGCGGTCAAGACGGCCAACCCGCAGGCCATCGGGGTGATCCTCGGCGGACACGGCATCACCGCGTGGGGCGCCACCTCCGAAGAGTGCGAGCGGAACTCCCTCGAGATCATCCGGACCGCCGAGGAGTTCCTCGCTTCCCGAGGTGCTCCTGAGCCGTTCGGCCCGGTCGCCCCCGGGTTCGAAGCTCTCCCGGAAGCCGAGCGGCATGCCCGAGCCGCCGCGTTGGCGCCGGTGATCCGCGGGCTGGCCTCGACCGACCAGCGGGTCGTGGGGCACTACACCGACTGCGAGGTGGTGCTGGAGTTCCTGTCCCGGGAGAAGCTCGCGCCACTGGCCGCGCTGGGCACGTCGTGCCCGGACCACTTCCTGCGCACCAAGGTCCGGCCGATGGTCGTGGACCTCCCGGCGACCGCGGCCGTCGAGGACGTCGTCGCGCGGCTGAAGGAACTGCACGCGGAGTACCGCGATGAATACCGCGCCTACTACGAGCGGCACGCCACTCCGGACTCGCCCGCGATGCGCGGGGCGGATCCGGCGATCGTGCTGGTTCCGGGTGTCGGGATGTTCTCGTTCGGCAAGGACAAGCAGACCGCGCGGGTGGCGGGCGAGTTCTACGTGAACGCGATCAACGTCATGCGGGGCGCCGAGGCCGTCTCGACCTACGCGCCGATCCCGGAACGTGAAAAATTCCGGATCGAGTACTGGGCGCTTGAAGAAGCGAAGCTGCGGAGGATGCCGAAGCCCAAGCCTCTGGCCGGGCGGATCGCCCTGGTCACCGGCGCCGGTTCGGGCATCGGCAAGGCCATCGCTCAGCGGCTCGCCGCCGAGGGTGCGTGTGTGACGATCGCTGACCTGAACGGTGCCGCGGCGGCAGAGGTCGCGGCGGAGATCGGCGGCACTGCTGTCACCGCCGACGTTGCCGATGCCGCGGCGGTGCAGGCGGCGGTCGACACGACCGTGCTCGCCTACGGCGGGATCGACCTGGTCGTGAACAATGCCGGGCTGTCCATTTCGAAGCCGTTGCTGGAGACAACCGAACGCGACTGGGACCTGCAGCACGACGTGATGGCCAAGGGCTCGTTCCTGGTCGCGCGCGCGGCGGCCAAGGCGATGATCGACCAGGGCATCGGCGGCGACATCGTCTACATCTCGTCGAAGAACTCGGTGTTCGCCGGCCCGAACAACGTCGCCTACGGCGCCGCGAAGGCCGACCAGGCCCACCAGGTCCGGCTCCTGGCCGCCGAACTGGGTGGGCAGGGCATCCGCGTCAACGGCGTCAACCCCGACGGCGTCGTCCAGGGCTCCGGCATCTTCGCCGGCGGCTGGGGCGCCCAGCGCGCCGCGGTCTACGGCGTCGAGGAGTCGAAGCTCGGCGAGTTCTACGCCCAGCGGACCATCCTCAAGCGCGAGGTGCTGCCCGAGCACGTCGCGGCCGCGGTGTTCGCCCTCACCGGCGGCGACCTCACCCACACCACCGGGCTGCACGTGCCGGTGGACGCCGGGGTGGCCGCCGCGTTCCTGCGTTAAGGAGGTTCGATGACCCTCGACCGGATCACGCCGCGCAAGACCCGCGTCGGGCTCGTCGCCGGCGGGCTCGGCGCGTACTGGCCGCAGTTCCCCGCGCTGCTGCCGCAACTGGAGGCGTCGGCCCGGCGCGTCGCGGACCGGCTGTCCGGAATGGACTGCGAGGTCGTCGACGCCGGGTTCGTCTCGGACGCGGCCGAAGGCGCCGCCGCGGCCGAGAAGCTCCGGGTCGCCGGGTGCGACCTGATCATCGGGTTCCTCACGACCTACCTCACGTCGAGCATGCTGGCGCCGGTCGCGCAGCGCTCGGGCGCGCCGGTGTTGCTGCTGAACCTGCAGCCGACCGAGGCGATGGACCACGACTCCTTCGACACCGGCGCGTGGCTGGCGTACTGCGGAGCCTGCCCGCTGCCGGAGATGGCCAACGCGTTCCGTCGGCTGGGCGTCGAGTTCCGCTCGGTGTCCGGCTACCTCGAGGACACCCGTGCGTGGACGAAGATCGAACGGTGGATCAAGGCGGCCGGCGTCCGGGCGGCGCTCCGGCACGGGCGCCACGGCCTGCTCGGGCACCTCTACCCGGGCATGATGGACGTCTCCACCGACCCGACCCTGGTGTCCGGGCAGCTCGGCGGCCACGTCGAGATCCTGGAGATCGACGACCTGCGGGTGCGCGTGGAGAAGGTCACCGACGACGAGACCGCTGCGCGCGTGGCCCTGGCGCGTGAAGTGTTCACTGTGGACGAGTCCGTTGTGGACGAAGACTTCGCCTGGGGCGCCCGGGTCTCGGTGGCGCTCGACCGGCTCGTCGAGGACTTCTCGCTCGACTCCCTGGCCTACTACCACCGCGGTCTGGACGGCGAGACGCACGAACGCGTCGGCGCCGGGTTCATCCTCGGCGCGTCCCTGCTGACCGCGCGCGGCATCCCGGCCGTCGGCGAGTACGAGCTGCGGACGTCCCTGGCCATGCTCGTCATGGACCGGCTCGGCGCGGGCGGGTCGTTCACCGAGCTGCAGGCGCTGAACTTCCGGGACGACGTCGTCGAGATGGGCCACGACGGGCCGGCGCACCTCGGCATCAGCGCGCGCAAGCCGCTGCTGCGCGGCCTCGGCGTCTACCACGGCAAGCGCGGCTGGGGCGTGTCGGTCGAGTTCGACGTCAAGCACGGGCCGGTGACGCTGTGCGGGCTCGGGCAGCGGCGCGACGGGACGTTCACGCTCATCGCGTCCGAGGGCACGGTCGTGCCCGGGCCGCTGCTGCGGATCGGGAACACGACGTCCCGCGTGGACTTCGGCTGCGACCCGGGGGAGTGGACCGACGCCTGGTCGGCCAGCGGCATCGCGCACCACTGGGCCCTCGGCACCGGCCACCGCGTGGGCGAGCTGGCGGCCGTCGCGGACCTGCTCGGCTTGGAGCTGACCGTGGTGAACCCGTGAAGCGGTTGGCGGCCGTCGACCTGGGCGCGTCCAGCGGGCGCGTGATGGCCGGGACCGTCGGATCGTCGGTGCTGGAAGTGGCGGAGGTGCGGCGGTTCCCGAACGGCGGGGTCCGGGCGGGGCCGGTGTTGTACTGGGACATCCTCGGCCTGTACCGCGAAACCCTTGCCGGGATCGGGGAGGCCGGTGCTCTCGACGGTGTCGGCATCGACTCGTGGGCGGTCGACTACGGGTTGCTCGACGAGCGGGGCGCGCTGCTCGGCAACCCCGTCCACTACCGCGACCCGCGCACCGACGGCATCACCGTGCCGGTGCCCGACCGGGAGCTCTACGACGTCACCGGGCTGCAGCAGCTGCCGTTCAACACGCTGTACCAGCTGGTGGCCGAAGGCGACCGGCTCGAGGCGGCGGCGACCGTGCTGCTCATCCCGGACCTGCTGAACTACTGGCTGACGGGGGAGATCGGGGCGGAACGCACGAACGCGTCGACCACGCAGCTCTACGACGTCCGGGCGCGGACGTGGGCTCTTTCGCTGGCGTCGCGAGCCGGGATCCCGCCCCGGCTGCTCCCGCCGTTGCGCGACCCGGGCACGGTCGTGGGCAAGGCCCGCGAACTGGCCGGCGTCCCCGTGGTCGCCGTCGGCTCGCACGACACGGCGTCGGCGGTGGTCGCCGTGCCCGCGTCGCCGGGGACGAACTTCGCCTACATCTCCTCGGGGACGTGGTCGCTGGCGGGCCTGGAACTGCCCGCGCCGGAGCTGGGCGACGCGGCGCTGGCCGCGAACTTCACGAACGAAGGTGGTGTCGACGGCACCATTCGCTTCCTGCGCAACGTGATGGGCCTGTGGGTGCTGTCGGAGACGCTGCGGACGTGGTCCACTTCGGACCTTCCCGGCCTGCTCGCGGCGGCGGCCGCGGCGCCCGCGTTGGCGGCGGTGGTGGACATCGACGCCCCGGAGTTCCTGCCGCCCGGCGACATGCCGGCCCGGCTGGTCGCGGCTTGCGAGGCGACCGGCCAGCGGCCGCCGTCTTCGCGAGGTGCGATGGTCCGGTCCATCTTGGACAGCCTGGCGCTGGCGTACCGGCGCACGCTGCGCCAGGCGGCCTCGCTGACCGGCCGCACGATCGACGTGGTCCACATCGTCGGCGGCGGCGCGCGCAACGAGCTGCTGTGCCAGTTGACGGCGGACGCGTGCGGGGTCCCGGTCCTGGCGGGCCCGGTCGAAGCGGCGGCGCTGGGCAACGTGCTGGTCCAGGCCCGTGCGCTGGGGGAGGACCTGCCGGACTTGGCGTCGATGCGGGCGCTGGTGCGGGAAACCCAGGAGGTCAGGCGCTACGAGCCGTCGGGTACCGGTGACTGGGCCGCGGCGGAGGCCCGGCTGCGCAGCTGACTCGCGTCCGCGCGGTCTTCCGCTACTGCGAGCGTGCGGGAAGGACGGCGAAGAACTTCGCGGGTACGGCGCGCGGACGGCGGGGGCCCCAGCGACTGTCGGCGAACAGGACCACGATCGAGCGGCCCGAGCCCCCGACCCACGCGGGTTGCGCACTGTCGAAGGCCACCAGCGGAGGGCTGTGCCAGATGCTGGCACCACCCCGCAGCCGCGCACCACCGCCGTCGCGGTAGTGGACGACGTAGTCGAGACTCCTGGCGTTGTTCGGCTGTGGGAAAGGAAGAGCGAGGCACCCCCTCGGGGCCACGCTCACCGCCGTGACCGTCGCGGCTCGCCAGCCGGTGCGCCGGACCGACTCGTAGCGCACCCACCACAACACCGCGCCCGGTGTGAAACACAAAGACACCGCAACCAGACAGAATGCCAAAATGGTCGTCGCAGTATTCGGGGCAGCGTCACCGTCGCTGACGACGTAGGAAAAGAGCCAGAACGCGAGAGCCGGGATCCAGACCAGGCAGCACGCCGTCGTCCGCAGTGCCACGGCCCCCACGCGCTCCCGTTCGCGAGCCAGCTCCGCCCGGTCCAGCCTCCAGGCATCCCCACGATCACCCCGCGGCCCGTTGTCCGGATCCATCACCCCAGCATACGGACCGTGTTCCGGCCCGAGCTCCGCAGTGGATCGCGGGAACGCCGAGGTCCTCGCGGATCTGGTCGAGCGCCGCGTGGTTCCCCGCGCGCAGGTCCGCGTCCGCACCTCCGCACCGGGCCGATCAGAGCCAGCCGCGTTCGTCGGCGATCCGCACCGCCTCGACGCGGTTGCGCGCGCCGGTCTTCGTGATCGCCGCCGAGACATAGTTGCGCACCGTGCCTTCGGACAGGTACAGCCGGGACGCGATCTCGGCGATCGTCGCGCCGGTCCGGGCGGTGACGAGCACGTCCCGTTCCCGGGCGGTCAGCGGCGACTCGCCCGCCGCGAGCGTCGCGACCGCCAGCGCGGGATCGACCACGCGCTCACCGGCCCGGACGCGGCGGATCGCGTCGGCGAGGACGTCGGCCGGGGCGTCCTTCACGACGAACCCGGCCGCGCCCGCGTCCATCGCGCGGCGCAGGTAGCCCGCGCGGCCGAACGTCGTGAGCATGACGACGCGGCAGTCCGGCACCTGCGCGGCGAGCACCGCCGCGGCGGAAAGGCCGTCCAGGCCCGGCATTTCGATGTCCAGCAGCGCGACGTCGGGCCGGTGCTCGCGGGCCGCGCCGACGACCTCGTCGCCGCGGCCGACGGACGCGACCACCTCGAAGTCGTCCTCGAGCGCGAGGAGCGCGCACAGCGCCTGGCGGACCAGCTCCTGGTCATCGGCGAGCAGCAGGCGGATGGTCACACCGTCACCCGCAGCCGCCAGCCGCGCGGCCGCACCGGCCCGGCCCGGAACTGACCGCCCGCGGCGCGGACGCGTTCGCGGAGCCCGGCGAGCCCGGAGCCTTCCTCGGGGGAGCCGCCCACGCCGTCGTCGACGACCTCCACAGTGGACTCCGAGACGGTGACCGTGCAGCGGGTCGCGCGGGCGTGCCGGGCCACGTTGGTCAGGCCCTCCCGCACGACCCACCCGAACAGCTCCTGGTGCGCCGGGCCGACGACGTCGGTCGCGGTCGGCAGGTCGGCGGCGACGCCGCACGCGCGCAGCAGCTCGCGGCCGCGGGCGAGCTCGCCGGCCAAGGTGACCTCGCGGTAGCCGGACACCGCCGCGCGGACGTCCGTCAGCGCCTGGCGGGCCAGCGTCTCGACGGCGGTCATCTCTTCGCCCGCGCGGGCGGTGTCGGCGTCCACGAGCCGCCGGGCGAGGGTGCTCTTGACGGTGATCGCGGTGAGCGAATGGCCCAGCAGGTCGTGCAGGTCGCGGGCGATGCGGGTGCGTTCGGCTTCCGACGCCAGCCGCGCGACCTCGGCGCGCGCCTCGACGAGGGCGGCGTTGGCCCGGACCGCTTCGGCGAAGGCGTAGACCACCAGCACGGTGAAGACGAGCGCGACGGCCTGCGTCCACCCCGGGCCGTCCCACAACACCCACGGGACGACCAGCGCCGCGGTCGCGGTGACGGCCACGAGCGCGCCGGAGTGGCGGGGGAGCCGCGGCACGGCCAGGGACACGACGACGGTGGCGAGGAAGAACGCCTCGGCGTGGGCGAAAGGCAGCGCGGCGGCGAACAGGACGGCCAATACCCCCAGCAGTGGCCAGAACCGCCGCGGCGCTCGCTGCGCCGCCGCCCGCGCCGCGAGGACGTAGCAGCCGACGAAGACGGCGACGAGCACGCAGCCCGCGACCGCCGCGTGGCCGGTCGAGTGCTGCAGCACGCCGGGCACGGTCACGGCCGGGTAGACGAGCATGCCCGCGTCGAGCACCATCACCCGCCAGCCGCGCACCCAGCGCTGCACGTCGGCCGGTTCCGTCCTGTCCACCACCGGCACGCTACCGGCCCCGCGCCCACCGGCCGTTGACGAGCACCGTGACACCGAGCAGCAGGAGTCCGCAGACGGCCTGCTCGATCCGCAGCCACACCGGGAACAACCCGGGCAGGGCGACGATGACGACGATCGCCACGAGCATCACCGCGGCCACGATCCGCAGTCTCAGCAGGCCCTTCCGCGACCCGCGGGCCGCGCTGCGGGCGAAGGCGAACGTCAGCAGCGAACTGGCGACGACGAGGGTGGCGCGCACCCAGACCGCGTCGGTCACCAGCGCGTGGTCGTTCCGCAGGAGCACGATCGCGACGAGCGTGAGGACGCTGAGGGCGACGTAGCCGCCGGTGAGCAGGAGAACGGGCCGGAAGCGGGACCCAGGGCGAGTGGTGGTGGTCATGCCGGAAATGCTCGTCTCGCGGGCGGTTCCGGGGCAGTGCCGTCCCGCATCGGCCGTCCATGACATTTGTCATCGGCGCGGTACTGGGAGAGCGCTCTCACAGCATGCTACAAAGAAGGGGTGACGACGCACCCGCCCTCGGCGCCGCCGACCCTGGAGGACGTCGCGCGGGTCGCCGGCGTCTCGCGGGCCACAGTGTCCCGCGTGGTCAACAGCGTGCGCAACGTCGACCCGAAGCTGCGGGAGACCGTCGAACGCGCCATCGCGGCCACCGGGTACGTGCCGAACCGCGCGGCCCGCTCGCTGGTCACCCGCCGCACGGGCGGGGTCGCGCTGGTGGTGTCCGAGCCGGACCGGCACGTCGAAGCCTTCGGCGGCGTGTTCGGCGACCCGTTCTTCGGCCGCGTGGTCGAAGGCGTGGTCGCGCACCTGCGCCCGCAGGGGCTGCACCCGCTGCTGATGCTCGTCGACAGCGACGAAGAGCGGGAGAAGCTCGTGCCGAAGCTGCGGCAGGAGCAGGTGAGCGGGGTGCTGCTGATCTCGCTGCACCCGGCCGAGGACCCGCTGCCGCGGATGCTGACCGACGCGGGGGTGCCGACGGCGTTGTTCGCGCGGCCCGGCCGCCCGGCGCCGGTGAGCTACGTCGACGTCGCCCACCAGGACGGCGCCCGGCTGGCCGCGGACCGGCTGGTGGCTCGCGGGTGCCACCGGGTCGCGACGATCGCGGGCCCGGCGGGGACGCCGGCGGGCCAGGACCGGCTGGCCGGCTTCCGCGACGCGATGGCCCGCCACGGCCACGCGTACGTGGCGGTGGCCGAGGGCGACTTCACCGAGCACGGCGGCGAGCGCGCGATGGAGCGGCTGCTGGCCGAGGAACCGGCGCTGGACGGGCTGTTCGTGGCCAACGACCTGATGGCGTACGGCGCGTTGACGGTGCTGCGCGAAGCGGGCCGCCGGGTCCCGGACGACGTGGCGGTGATCGGCTTCGACGACAGCCGGGTGGCGCTGAGCTGCCGTCCGCGGCTGACGACGGTCCGCCAGCCGGTGGAGGAGATGGGCGCGGCGATGGCCCGGATGGTGCTGGAGCGCATGGCCGACCCCGAGCGGCGCGCGGAGTCGGTGATCTTCGACCCGGAGCTGGTGCTCCGCGACTCGGCTTGACCCGACACCACCCCCGTCACCGGTTCGCCCCGATGCTCCGCCCGCGTGGCCTGCCGGGCACGGACTCCGGCCTGTCCGGACAGTTCCGCTCACCGGTCTGGACAGGCGTCCCCCCGCTGTGCTCAGATCGGGACGCCTTTTCCAACGTTGTAAAACTGGTCCCCAGACCGGAACGGAGTTCCGCCGTGCGGCCGAGAGCAGTGAGAGCCCTCCACTTGGTGAGCGTCCTGGCGGTCACCGCCGCGGTCGTCACCGTCGCCACCCCCGCCGATGCCGGTCCGGCCGCGCGCCAGACCGTCACCGCCGGGAACGCGCGCTTCCAGGTCCTGTCCCCGACCCTGATCCGCACGGAGTACGCGGGCGACGGCCGGTTCACCGACGCCGCCACGTTCAACGCCGTCGGCCGCGGCTCGTTCACGCCCCCGCCGTTCACCTCGACGACGGCGAACGGCGTGCTGACCATCCGCACGAGCGCGACGACCCTGACCTACAAGCTGAACTCCGGCCCGTTCGACGCCGGCAACCTCCAGCTCAAGACGACGGCGGGCACCCCGGTGACCGCGGCGCCGTGGCGGCACCTGACCTGCGCGACCGGCGCGCTCTGCGAGGGCGAAGACCTGACGGCCGACGGGCTGGGCGTCGCCACCGACCACACCGGCTACACCGGCGAGGGCTTCCTCGCCGGCTTCGAAAGCGCCGGCACCTCGGCCACCGCCGACGTCTCGGCCGCCGCGGCGGGGACGTACACCTTCACCGCCCGCTATGCCAACGGCACCGGCGGGGACGGCCAGCACGTCACGCGCACCCTCAGCGTGTCCGTCGACGGCGGGGCAGCGCAGAAGCTCACCTTGCCGACGACGGCCGACTGGAACAGCTGGGCCACCGCGTCGGTGCCGGTCACCCTCGGTGCCGGCCGGCACAGCGTCCGCCTCGAGCGGACCGCGAGCGACTCCGGCAACGTCAACGTCGACGCCGTCGCGGTGCTTTCCGCGGGGGCGCCCTTCCCGCCGTCCTCGGCCCGCGCGTTCACCGGCTGCGCCCTGGATGTCAGCTGCGAAGCCGAATCCGCGCTCCGCACCGGCTCGGCCGTCGTCGCGACCGACCACGCCGGGTACGCCGGGCGCGGGTTCGTCGCCGAGCTCAACCGCGGCTCGTCGCTGACCCACCGCGTCGTCGACGTCCCCGCCGCCGGCACGTACCAGCTGGACGTCCGGTACGCCAACGGCACCGGCGGAGACGGCCTGCACCAGACGCGGACCGCGACGGTCGGCTCGGCCGGCGTGACGCGCACGCTGTCCATGCCGGCCACCGCGAACTGGGACACCTGGGGTACCGCCTCGGTCCCGGTGGACCTGCGGGCGGGCACGAACGACGTCGTCCTGGGCTGCCCCGACGACACGAGCTGCCACGTCAACGTCGACACCGTCGCGGTGACGCGCACCGGGGCCGCGGTCCCGCAACCGCACCTCACCCTCGGCGGCTACCGCCGCGGCCTCGACGGCGTCAACGGCGACAACGGCACGCCGTCGCTCACCGAGGGGCTCCTGCACCAGGACGGCTGGTACCTGCTCGACGACAGCCCGTCCGCGCTGTACGACACCGCGACCGAGAAGGTGACGCAGCGGCCGACGCACGGCGGGAACCCGTACCAGGACGGCTATGTCTTCACGTTCGGCCACGACTACAAGGCGGGGCTGCGGGACCTGGCGACCCTGACCGGGCCGTCGGAGCTGCTGCCGCGCTGGGCCTACGGCGTCTGGTACTCCGAGTACATCGACCGCACCGCGGCCGACTACCGCGACCGGATCCTGCCGCGCTTCCGCAGCGAAGGCGTCCCGCTGGACGTCCTGGTGACCGACACCGACTTCAAGGCGCCGGACACGTGGAACGGCTGGCAGTTCGACACGAACAAGTTCCCGGACCCGGCGGCGTTCTTCGCCTGGTCGCACTCGCAGGGCCTGCACAACACGCTGAACATCCACCCGAGCATCATGGGTTCGGACCCGCAGTTCGCCCGCGCGCAGGCGACGGCGAAGGGCAAGCTGGCGAAGTCGAACTGCGGAACGGACTGCTACGTCTTCGACTGGGGCGACCCCGACCAGCTGAAGGCGTACCTGGACCTGCACGGCCAGATGATGAACCAGGGCAATGACTTCTGGTGGCTCGACTGGTGCTGCGACGCGGCGAAGTCCAGCCTGCCGGGCGTCACGCCGGACTCCTACATCAACCAGAAGTACGCCGACCTGTCCGCGCCGGCGATCGAGCGGGGTTTCGCGACTTCGCGGGCGTACGGTTCGCTGCAGGCCGGCGGCTACGGCGGCCCGGTCGGGCTGTCGACCGGACCGTGGGCCGACAAGCGCAGCACGGTCCACTTCACCGGGGACACGTCGTCGACGTGGGGCACGCTGCGGATGGAGGTCGGGATCACCCCGGCCGAGTCGGCCGCGACGGGCCTGTCGCCGATCAGCCACGACATCGGTGGCCACAACGACACGACCGGGTTGCGCGGCAGTGAGACGTACACTTCCGGCGGGCAGCAGCACCAGACGTTCAAGCTGCCCGACGACCTGTACGCGCGGTGGGTGCAGCTCGGCACGTTCCAGCCGATCGACCGGCTGCACAGCAACCACAGCGACCGGCTGCCGTGGCAGTACGGCGACGCGGCGAACGCGTCGGCGAAGAAGTTCCTCAACCTGCGCGAGAACCTGGTGCCCTACACCTACACGCTCGCGCAGCAGGCGGCGACGACGGGCGTTCCCGTGGTGCGGCCGACGTACGTGGAGTACCCGGACGACCCGGCGGCCTACGCGGCGGCGGCGAGCGAGTACTTCTACGGCCCGGACATGCTGGTGGCGCCGGTGACGTCGCCGGGCACGTCGGCGACGACGCCGGTCTGGTTCCCGCCGGGGCAGTGGACGGACTACTTCAGCGGCAAGGTTTACCAGGGCGGATCGACCCAGCAGGTGACGTCCGACCTGGGGACGATGCCGGTGTTCGTCCGCGCGGGCGGCATCACGGTGACCCGCACGGCGGACGTGACCAACGACGTCCAGAACCCGCTGAACCGCGCGACGGTCACCGTGGCGCCGGGTGCGTCGGGATCGTTCTCGCTGTACGAGGACGACGGGAGCTCGTCGAAGCACAGCTCGACGACCCGGATCACGTACTCGGAGCGGCGCGGCGCCCACACGGTGACGGTCGAGCCGACGCGGGGCCGGTCCCAGGTCGCTTCGCGCGAGTGGACGGTGAAGTTCCTCGGCGTGACGTCGGCGCCGGCGCGGGTCCGGGTCGGCGAGGGCTGGGCGCCTTCGCAGAGCTGGAAGTGGGACGCGGCGACGCAGACGTTGACGGTCACGGCCCACGGCGGGCACGGGCCGGTGACCGTGACCTACTGAGACTGCCGGCGGGCGGAGCCGGTATGGCCGTCGAGGCCACCACGTGGGGTGGTGGCCTCGACGGCGCCCGGCTCGGTCACCCCGTGGGCTGAGTGACCTCCACGGCCCGAGCCGCGCTCATGGCGACGCGCGGCTCGGGCCGTTGCTTCGGCTCCGGTCAGTCGAGCCTGGTCAGTGCCTGCTCCTGGCGCGCCCCTTCGGCGCCGACCTCGGCGGCGAGTTCCCGGGTTTCCGCATCCCCGCCCGAGGTCTGCTCGCCGCGCGCCAGCACCACGAGCTGTGCCGCGTGGGCCCGCAGCAACGCGACCAGGCGCCGGTCGAACTGCGCCCCGGTCCCGGTCCGCAACGCCACGAGATCCGCCGCCGTGACCATCCCCGGCATTCGATGTCCACTGTGGACATCCGTGGCCGGCAGTCCCGCCCGGTCGCGGGCCGCCTTCAGCCGCGTCAGCAGTCGCTCCGACGGTGCCGCGACCGAGTCCGCGGCCGCCCGCACCGCCGGGCCCGCCGCGTGCGACGGCGCCAGCCGGGCGGCCGCCAGCGCGTTCTCGGTCATCGGCACCACCAGCTGCAGCCACGCCACATCGGTCGGGTTGAAGGGCGAAGCGGCGGGGGCGGCGGGGCCGGTGGTGGCGCAACCGCCCATGATCAGCGCCACCACCGCCGCCCCCAGGAGCGGCCGTCTCACGGACGGCCGGGCAGCCGGTAGTTCGGCCCGAGCACCGTGCCGCGGTCCGGCTTGTAGAGGTCGAACCCGCGCGGGTCGCACTGCAGGCCGCCGTTGATGCAGTGCTTCACCAGGGCCTCCAGCGTCGGCGGGTCCCATGCGTTGAAGAAGTCGTAGTGCCACGAGTACCCGCGCCCGCTGGCCAGGTGCACGCCGGACATGTCGCCGCTGACCGGGAACGCCATCTTGAACTCGAGCATCGGCACCGGCACCGGGTGGTCGGCCGGGCACGTCAGCGTCGCCCGGTCCGGGTACGCCAGGTGGCTCTTGTGGTCGGCCGAGTCCAAGTGGACGCCGTCCCAGCAGCTCGGTGCCTGGTAGCGGATGTTGAGCTGGCTGCCGTCGACGCACCGGACTGGGATGTCCCAGTTGTGGAAGCTGTCGCCGCACTCCCAGCCCTCGACGGCGCCGGTCGCGTGCTGGAACTCGTCCTGCGTCGCGGTGACGCTGCCGACGACGTACCGCAGCCCGCGCGGGAACGGCACGACTTTGGTGTAGTCGAGGATGCCGGACTTGTAGTAGACGACCTGCGCGAAGTTCGGCAGTACCACCTGGTTGCCGTTCAGGACGGTCGGGAACCAGTACGCCGAGAGGTCGTCCGGCGCCAGGCACGTCGTGTTGCCGACGCCGGCGTTCTGCAGCGACTGCAGGGTCGTCGCGGCGTTGGTGGTCTTGTTGCCGAGGAACGTGTGGTCGTGCGACGCGCCGGGCAGCCCGGGGAAGACGATCGGGTCGTCCGGCTGGTGGTGACTGGGGGAGCAGTTGACCTGGAACTCGTGGTGGGTCACCAGGTCGTCCGCGCCGGCGGGCGACCAGGTGGCCGCGGTCAGGAAGGCGCCTGCCAGCACGGTGGCGGCGGTGCAGGCGAGGAGCGCGATTTTCGATGCCAAGGGTCCTCCACGGTGAGGTGCCAAGGATGGGAGAGCGCTCTCCCACAGCATGCGCACCCGGCCCCGGCCGTGTCAAGGAGCACCCGGATGGCCCGCCGGACAGTCATTGTCGGGTTCGCGGGCGAATCTTGACAACGCGGGGGCGCGTGCCGAACCATCGATCGCGCCGGAGAGCGCTCTCCCCCTCCGTTCCCCTTGTCGTACGGGAGTCATCGTGGACCGACCGTCGCTCCTCCGTGCCGTCCCGGCGCTGGTGGCCCTGCTGGTGCTGGGGTTGCTCGCCGGCCCGTCCCCGGCGCACGCCGCCACCCTGCTTTCCCAAGGCAGACCGGCCACCGCCTCGAGCAGCGAAGGCGCGGGCACCCCGGCGTCCGCGGCCGTCGACGGCGACGCCGGCACCCGCTGGGCCAGCGCCTGGAGCGACCCGCAGTGGCTGCAGGTCGACCTCGGCGCGCCCGCCGACATCAGCCAAGTCACGCTCAACTGGGAAGCCGCTTACGCGACCGCTTACGAAATCCAGGTTTCCGACGATGCCGGTACCTGGCGGACCGTGTACAGCACGACCACCGCAACCGGCGGTATCCAGAACTTCGCCGTCACCGGCCACGGCCGGTACGTCCGCCTCTACGGCACCCACCGCGCCGGCGGCTACGGCTACTCGCTGTGGGAGTTCCAGGTCAGCGGCACCCCGGGGACTTCGACGCCGGGCGGCCCCGGCGTCACGAAGGTGACCGGCAGCCAGGGCAACTGGCAGCTGAGCGTCGACGGCGCGCCGTGGACGGTGAAGGGCCTGACGTGGGGTCCGCCGGTGAGCGAGGCGGCAACGCGGATGCCGGAGCTGCACTCGATCGGCGTCAACACCGTCCGCACCTGGGGCACCGACGGCAGCAGCCAGCCGCTGTTCGACGCCGCCGCGGCCAACGGCATCAAGGTCGTGGCCGGCTTCTGGCTGCAACCCGGCGGCGGCCCGGGCAGCGGCGGCTGCGTCGACTACACCACCGACACGAACTACAAGAACACGATGCTCGCCGAGATCCAGAAGTGGGTCACCGCCTACAAAGCACACCCCGGCGTGCTGATGTGGAACGTCGGCAACGAGTCGATCCTCGGCATGCAGAACTGCTACTCCGGCACGCAACTGGAGCAGAACCGGATCGCCTACACGCGGTTCGTCGACCAAGCCGCGCAAGCGATCCACGCGATCGATACCAACCACCCGGTCACCTCGACCGACGCCTGGACCGGCGCGTGGCCGTACTACAAGGCGTACGCGCCGAGCCTCGACCTCTACTCCGTCAACTCCTACGCCCAGGTCTGCCAGGTGAAGCAGGACTGGCTCGCGGGCGGCTACACGAAGCCGTACATCATCACCGAGACCGGCCCGGCCGGCGAGTGGGAGGTGCCCAACGACGTCAACGGCGTGCCCACGGAACCGACCGACCAGCAGAAGCGCGACGGGTACGTCAACGCCTGGAACTGCGTGCTCGCGCATCCGGGTGTGGCGCTCGGCGCGACGTTGTTCCACTACGGCACCGAAGGCGACTTCGGCGGCGTCTGGTTCAACATCACGACCGGCAACGAGAAGCGGCTCTCCTGGTACGCCGTCCGCAGGCTCTACAGTGGACAGACGAGCGGCAACACGCCGCCGGTGATCTCGTCGATGAACCTCGGCCGCGTCACCGACGTCCCGGCCGGCTCGACGTTCACCCTCACGGCGAACGTGTCCGATCCGGACGGCGACCCGATCACCTACACCATGGGCTACAACAGCAAGTACATCAACAACGCTTCGGGCCTGATCCCGGCGCAGTTCACCGGGAACGGCACGTTCACCGTCACCGCGCCGCAGCAGCTGGGCGTCTGGAAGATCTACCTCTACGCCCGGGACGGCCACGGCGACGTCGGCATCGAGACGCGGTCGCTGCGCGTGGTCGCCCCGCCGGTGCCAGGCACGAACCTGGCCCGCGGCAGGGCGACCACGGCGTCGACCTACCAGGCCGACGGCCCCGGCGCGCCCTACCCGCCGCAGGCCGCCACGGACGGCGACACCGCGACGCGCTGGGCGAGCGCGTGGGCCGATCCGCAGTGGCTGCAGGTGGATCTGGGCGGCCGGCAGGCGTTCGACCACGTCCAGCTGATCTGGGAGGCCGCCTTCGGGAAGGCGTACGAGATCCAGGTCAGCGACGACGCGGCGAGCTGGCGGACGGTGTACTCGACGACGTCGGGCGACGGCGGCGCCGACGACCTCGCGATCGCCGCCACCGCCCGGTACGTCCGGATGTCGGCCACCCAGCGCGGCACCGCGTACGGCTACTCGCTGTACGAGTTCGGCGTCTACCGCAGCTGATTCACCGGGCCTTCGGCGTCGGCGAGGTCCGCCCAGCCGGCGCCACCGGGCCGGAACTTTCGGCTTGGTGGCGCCGGGCGCGCGAGATGGCCGGTGGGCGGACGCGACCGTCGGCCGAACCCCCCTTTGCCGCGGCGGTACTTTTGCCGCGCCACCCCGCCTCGACACCCCGCTACCCTCCCGCCATGCCGGACACGACGACCCGGGTCGTCCCCCTCTCCCGCGCCCGCCGCTGGACGTGGGTCCTCGTCGTGGTCGCACTCGCCTTCGCCGCCTGGCACGGTTACGGCATCACCGTCGCGCCCGAGCGGCCCTTCTTCTGGATCGGCGTCGCGCTCGACGTCCTCGTCGCCGTCGTCGCCTGGCTGCTCGGCCGGGCCTGGCCACCCGTGGCGACCTTCCTCCCGGACGCCATCGCCTTCGACCGGACGCAGGTCCCGTACAGCGCGATCACCGACGTCCGGCGCGGGGCGGTGTCGGCCAAGCCGTTCTGGCTCGCCTTCTGGATCCCGACGTCCCTGGTGGTCGGGCTGATCGTCGCGCTCCGGCCGTCCGGCGACTTCGACCGCGAGGTCGTCGAATTCCGCGCCGGCCAAGGCCGCGTGCGCACCCGCTGGCGCGACCACCGAGCCGCCGAAACCTTCCTCGCCGCCCTGCGCGACAAGCTCCCCGACCTCGAAGTCCGGTACGGTGTCGACCCCGCGTCCTACGCGCGGGACCACTCGCCGCGCCTCGGCGTCGGCGGCGGGTTCCTGGCCTTCGCTCTCGGGATCTGGCTGTTCTTCGGTGCCTGGTTCGGGTTCCAGCTGTTCGACCGGTCCCTGGACCGCGGCCCCTTCCCGCCGGGACCGACGTCCGCGGCGATCAACGAACTCGCCACCGGCCTGTCCGGCTTCGCGCCGCTGCCGGACGTCTCCCGCGACTTCACCGAATGGCCCTGCGACCGCACCAACGACCTCGTGCTCGGCCCGGACCCCGGCGCCGCCGACCTGCACCTCAAGCTGGAAGGCCGGACACCCACGGCCGGCGCCGTCGAAGCGCGGCTCCGGCAGGCGGCGGGGATGGACCCGGACCAGTACCTCGAGCGGCTCGGTCCGGACGACATCGACTTCGAGGTCGACATCCCCGAGGTCGACGACCTCTACGTGGAGTTCTCCACCGGCTGCGTCACCGACGACGCCGTGCCGGGCCTGCGCGACGACCTCGCGAAGCTGGCGACGGCGATGGGAGTGGGCTGAGGTGGGGTGGCGCGGCGGGAGCACGGTGCGGCGCGTGGCCACCCCCAGCGACCACGTGACATCACCCTGCGGCCGCAGCGCCACCCCGGGCTCCGGTGTCCTGTTTTCGAAACACCGAACAGGAGTATCGTAGTCTTTCCGGGACAGGCTGTGTCAAGTTTTCGGGACAGCTAGGCTGACGGTTGTCACGTTTCCTGGCCGAAGGTGGTGTGTGGTGAGCGATGAGCGCAGTTTCGCGGAACGGCTGGCGCAGTTGATCGCGACCGTGCACCCGCCGGACCGCAAGCCGTACTCCTACCGGGAGATCGCGCACGGCGTCGCCGAGCAGACCGGCGTGACGATGTCGGCGACCCACGTCCAGCAGCTCGCCGTCGGCGCGCGCAAGGACCCCAAGCGGTCGCACATCCAGGCCCTCGCGCAGTTCTTCGGCGTGCCGGTGACCTACTTCTTCGACGACGAGGTCGCCGGGCAGGTCGACCGCCAAGTCGAGGACGTCGTGGCCTGGCGCGACACCGAGGCGCGCAACCTCGCCCAGCGCGCCATGCGGCTCTCGCCGCGCGACCGCGAGACCGTGACGGCGCTGCTCGACCAGCTGGCCGGCTACGACGAAACCCGGCACCGCGAGGGCCGGCGCCGGAAGCCGGAGTGACCGCGCGCGGTCGGCTACGATGACCTCGTCCGTGATGGCGCCCCGGTGCACCCGGCTGGCGTCCGGTGACCGGGGAGGACCCATCGACGAGCGCGGCTTGACGGACCTCCGGGCCGGTGCCCGCGCGCGGGTGCGCGCGCTGCTCGCCGCCGTCCCGGTGCCGCGTCCGTGGTCGATGAACGCCTGGGTCGACCGCCTCGAGACCTGGCGCGGCCGCGAAATCGACCTCGTCCCGGTCGAATACCGGCCCGGCCGCCCGTCCGGCGCGTGGCAGGCCCGCCCGGACTACGACCTGATCGCGTACGTCGAGCACACGTCGGCGCTGCACCAGGACCACATCATCGCCCACGAGCTCGCCCACATGCTGTGCGCGCACACGGGCTCCTGCCAGATGTCGGAATCCGAGGCCGCGCAGCTCGCCCCGGACCTCGCGCCGCAGGCGTTGTCCCACCTGCTCACCCGCGTGACGACCGGCACCGACGAGTACGAGGCCGAGCTGATCGCCGTGCTGCTGATGAGCGCCGCGACGAGCGAGCCGCCCGCCGTTCAGCCGGGTGCGTCCGGCCGGGCGGCGGATCAGGCTAGGCGGCTGGCGGCACTCCTGGGATAGTGCCGTCTCGTGATCGACATTCTGTTCGTCGGGGTCGGGCTCTTCGCGTTGGCGGTCGGGATCTGGCGCGCGGTCCGCGCCCGGCGCACCGGGGCGGGGGCCGGGCTGGCCGTCTCGCTCATCGCGCTGGGGGCGGCGTTCTGCTTCCTGTCCAACCGGGCGCAGCTCTTCGAGAGCGAGATCTACCCGAGCCTCGGGCGGCTGCTGTCGAACCTCGCGACGATGGTCGCGGCCTACGGCATCGGCCTGACGGTCGCGGAGATCAGCGGCACCCGCGACCGCGGCGGCCGGCTCCGGCTGGTGGCGCTCGGCACCGCGCTGGTCCTGCTGACGGTGATGTTCTTCAGCACGCCGGATCTGCCGCGCGGCATCGGCCTGTTCGACGAGCTGTACCGCACGCACCCGACGCTGGTCGTCTACGTCTTCGTGTACACGGTCTACCTCGGCTTCGCGGTGATCGACATCGGCGTGGTGTCGGCGGTGACGATCCGCGCGAGCGGCGGCGCGCTGCGCGCCGGGTTGACGTTGCTGCTGCTGGCCTCGGCGTTCGCGGTCGCGTACCTCGCGGGCAAGGTCGTCGCGACGATCGGGGCGCTGCAGGCCGAGCACCCGGTGAAGGCGTTGTGCCGCGGGCCGTTCTCGACGCTGCCGTGCGCGCTCGACGTGGGTTTCCCGGCGGTCTCGGTGTTGCTGATCGTGGTGGGGTTGACGATCCCGTCGGTCCCGGGATTGGTGGCCGGGCGTCGCGACGCGAAGACGCTTCGCCTGCTTCGGCCGCTTCGGACGCACTTGACGCGGCGGTTCCCGGAGATCGTCCGCATCGACCCGGGCGGGCCGTCGCGTCGCGAGCGGCTGTTGACGGCGATGAGCGAGACGAACGACGGGTTGATCTTGGCCGGGGTAACGCCGGAGCTGCCGGCCCCGGCGGCGGCCCGGCTGGTGCGCGACCTGCCGGACGAGCCGGGGGAGGAGGAGCCGCCGTCGGCCGCGCAGGCGGAGCCGTTCGCCGCTGACGTCGCGCGGTTGCGGGCGATCGCGCGGGCGTACCGGAAGCTGGACGGCGCCGTGGTCGACGAGGTGACCAGCCCGGCGAAGTGACTTCAATGGTGTAGCAACTACGAAAGTGCAGCGACTGCAGCTCCACACTCGCGCGGGCGGACCGCTCACCCGCCGAACGGCGCTTCCAGCCGCGGTTCCCACCCGCGCTCGGTGAGGGCGACCAACTGCAGCGCTTCGGCACGGCCGGTCATCGGCAGCAACGGCCGGACTTCGGCGGCGACGCGGGAGAGGGTGTCGTCGTCCCCGCCCATGGCGACGGTCACGTGCGCCGGCGGCCGAGGCCCGAACCGCCCACCGTAGGGCGGAACGTCCGGCCACCGGGCGCAAACCGCATCGGTGACCGCCTGGAGCGACGGGGCCGGAAGCGCCAGGAAACCGGGCGCCGGCAGAACGTCGGTCAGCTCGACGGAAACCGGAGAAGTCGCGGCGGCAAGCGAACGAACCGCCGACAGGACCTCATCGCTCAGCGAGGCGTCGGGAAGGAACGGGTACAGCGCGGTCACGTGAGCGGGCAACCCGGGCCGCACCAAGCCGGAATCGATCCGCCGGGCCACGGCGAGCGCGGATTCGGCGGCGGGCAGCAGGATCACCAGCGCGGTGGTTCCGATCTCGGGCACCCCCGCATCATGGCAGTGCCACGTCGACGGCCACCGGGAGCCATCGCCTTGTGCCGGCCACGCGCCGCGGTGTTCCGGACTCGCGGTTTTTTGCCTGCCGCGGGTCAGCGACCCTTCTGAACTGTCGCGTCGTGACAACCGCGCGGCCAGTCCCGGAAACCAAAAACCATGCGGAGGTCTCCGGAAACCGTCACGCCGCCGCGGTCTCCGGGAACCGCCCCGAGCGGGCCAGCGCCAAGCTCCGCCGGCACAACTCCACCAGCTCCAAGTTGGCCCGGCTGCGCGGGCTACGGCCGCAAAGTCCGCAGTGGATCGCCACCTCGCCGGTCAGCTCGTCCACCGCCACCAGCGCCTGGTGGTCGCAACTGCGGCACCAGCGGTACCCGATCGCCGGGTTCGTGTGCACCGGGGATGCCACGCAGTCGTGCAGCCAACGGCGGTGCGTGCGGCACGAGACGCGGTCGGTCGGGTCGAGCCGGCCGGCGTCTTCGTCGCGGTCCTCGCCCGCCAGCGTCGATGCCAGCAGGGGCTGTCTCGCCGCCGCGGGGCGGTCGTCGGGATTCGGGCTGGCCCACGCGTGGTGGTCGCCGCATCGGCACTTCTCGGACATGTCGCCCCCAGTGGTCGGGTGAATCGATCCGTCGAGTGTGACCGGGGCAACAGCGCGGCGACAACCGGGAAAACGCTCAGTTTCGGTCGGCGGCAGGGGTTCCGCGGCGGGCGGACGTGCGGACTTTGGCCCCGCTTTATGCGAACATATGTTCTATGACGGACGCCGAGGGGCCCATCCTGCACGCCGACCTCGACTCGTTCTACGCGTCGGTCGAGCAGCGCGACGACCCGGCGCTGAAGGGGCGTCCGGTCATCGTCGGCGGCGGGGTCGTCCTGGCCGCGAGTTACGAGGCCAAGGCCTATGGCGTGCGCACCGCGATGGGCGGCGCGCAGGCCCGGCGGCTGTGCCCACACGCCGTCGTCGTGCCGCCGCGGATGTCGGCGTATTCGGCCGCGAGCAAGGTCGTCTTCGACGTCTTCCACGACACCACGCCGTGGGTGGAAGGCCTCTCGATCGACGAAGCCTTCCTCGACGTCGGGGGGTTGGCGAGGATCGGCGGACGGCCCCGTGACATCGCCGAACGGCTGCGCGCGACCGTCGCCGAGCGTGCCGGGCTACCGATCACGGTAGGGGTTGCGCGGACGAAGTTCCTCGCGAAGGTCGCCAGCCGCGTCGCGAAACCGGACGGCCTGCTCGTCGTGCCGCACGACGCCGAGCTCGAGTTCCTGCACCCGCTGCCGGTCGGCGCGCTGTGGGGCGTCGGCAAGGTCACCACCGAGAAGCTGCGCGCGCGGGGCATCACGACGGTCGGGCAGCTGGCCGCGTCCGAGCCGGTCGACCTGGTGAGCATGCTCGGCCGGGCGGCCGGCGGGCACCTCCACGACCTGGCGCACAACCGGGACCCGCGCCGCGTCGAGGTCGGCCGGCGGCGCCGGTCGATCGGCGCCCAGCGGGCCCTCGGGCGCGGCAGACGGACTCCGGCGGAGCTCGACGTCGTGCTCGTGGCGCTCATCGACCGCATCGCCCGCCGGTTGCGCGCCGCCCGCCGCGTCTGCCGGACGGTCACGATCCGCCTGCGCTTCGCCGATTTCACCAGGGTCACCCGCTCGCACACGCTCAACGACCCGACGGCGGGCACCGGCGTGCTGCTCGCCGCGGCGCGGGAGCTGCTCGTCGCCGCGTTGCCGATGATCGCCGACCGCGGCATCACGCTGCTCGGCGCCGCGCTGTCGAACCTGGCCGACGAAGACCCGTTCCAGCCGGCGCTGCCGTTCGAGCGTCAGCGGGCGACCCAGCTCGACACCGCCTTGGACGCGGTGCGGGACCGGTTCGGCAAAGCGGCGGTCACCCGGGCGATCCTGCTCGGCCGCCCGGACGACCTCGAAGTGCCGCTGCTGCCGGATTGACGGGAAAACCGTCAGTTTCCGGGTCTTTCGGGAATGCGGGCGTGGGCGAGTGCGGAAAGCGCGGCGGGGCGCAGCGCGTCGGTGCGGTTCCACAGCTCCGGGGCCACGCTCTCGCGCTGCCCGGCCTGTTCGACGACTTCGAAACCGGCCGCACGCAGGAGATCGGCCATGGCCGCGGGGGAGAGGAAGGTGCGCCACGGCTCGCCCTGTTCCGCGGCGACCGGGGCGACGGCCTCGGCGTAGCCGTTTCCGGCCGCGTCCCGCAGTTCCGGGGGAAGCAGGTGATCGGTCACGATTTCCGATCCGGGTGCGAAACCGCCGAGATCCGTCAATGTGGCGAGAATCGCCTTCCGGGTCAGGTACACGGTGACACCGAGCCAGCTCACGAACACGGGGCGAAACGGGTCCAGTCCACTCTGGACGAGCCGTTCCCGGAGCGGATCGGCTTCGAAGTCGACCGGGACGAACGTGACCGAAGCGGGCACGGCGACGCCGGCGTGCTCGAGCAGTTCCCGTTTGGCGGCCTGGGTCGCCGCGTGGTCGACCTCGAAGACCCGGAATCGTCCGGGTACGCTCCGATAGGCGAACGAATCCAGCCCGGCGCCGAGAATCAGATACTGGTCTATACCGGAATTGCCGCGAAGCAGCCGGTCTTCGGTGAACCGGCCGCGGCACACCGCCTGGGCGCGGGCGCCGGCCAGGACGGGATGCGTGCCGTGGACGTGGTGGTAGGCCAAGAGTTCCTCGGCGCGGTCGCCGAGGAGTGTCGCGGCGAGGGTGTCGGAGAAGATGACGGGCCCGGCGTCGACGAGCAAATGTGCCGCTCGCGCGGCGGCCGCGGTGAAGGCCGTCCGGCTGACGCGGGGTGCAATACCGGGAAAGTCGTCGGTGGTCATGCGGCAACGGTACCGATTTGATTTCAAACATATCACAACAACAAATATTCGACAAGATGGCGCGCATTCCGGCTCGGTTGCAGTCACTCTGGACGGGGGCGACGCGGTCGCCCGGGCGGCCATTGTGGACGCTTCACGGGTGTCGCGCGTGCCGGACGGGATTCGACAGGTTAGGGTCTGTCCGACCGTGTTCTGGAGAAGATGAGGAACGACGAACCATGGCGCAACGGGTGCACGTCGAGATGGTGGACGACCTCGACGGGAGCGAGGCTTCGCAGACCGTCCCCTTCAGCCTTGACGGGGTGACGTACGAGATCGACCTGTCCGAGGGCAACGCTTCCGCGCTCCGGGACGAACTCTCCCGCTACGTCGCCGCGGCGCGGCGGACCGGCGGCCGCAAGGTGCGCCTCGCGACCGGCCAGTCGCTGTCGGGCTCGGCGGGCTCGGGTACCGACCGCGAGCGCAACCGCCAGATCCGCGAGTGGGCGCAGGCGAACGGCTACGAGGTGGCCGAGCGAGGCCGCCTGTCGAGCGAGATCATCGCGGGCTTCGAGGCCGACCAGGCCGCGGCGGCCGAGCCGGTGGAGGCCAAGCCGGCACGCAAGCGCGCGACGCGCAAGAAGGCCTGACACCGGGACCGGTTGTCGGAGAAGGAATGCTGCCTCGGTCCCGGCGCGCGTGAGTGCGCGGTCGGATCGGGTGGTGTTCGGCAGGTCGGTTTCGCGCGCCCGGAGCCGGGGAGCTCCCGGCGCGCGAAATGGGGGGCGGCTGGGTAGTCATCCCGGCCCTCTCAGGTGAGCTGGGGTACGGCTGCCGCCGCGGAGGCTCGCGCCGCTCCGTCGAATGGGCGCGCTGCCATCGGGTTGGGCCGCGTCCGGTCAGAGGTGATCCGCGGCTGTCCCGGTCGGGCTGTCCCGCGGCGCCACATCCCCTCCGTCGCATGTGGATCTTCCCGCCCGTCCGGTCCGGTGGGTAGCCGGCGGTCACGCGCCGTCGTCCCGGCGCGAAAAAGCCACCGGACGCGGACATTTCCCGGCCGGTAAAGCTTGTCGGAGGGTGGCTCCGATCGCCAGACTGTCAGTGCTCCGCGCGGCCGGTACCGCGCCGGAGCACGGCCCGGTGACCGCCTCCTCCCTCGATGGTCACCGGGCCGCCTTCGGTTCTGCCCCCGAGGGCGTCCTCGTCGCGAAGCGCTTTCCCCGCCGATTGGGCGTCCCGGCAACCAGCCTGTGGACAATCGGCCGCAACGAGCGCACACTCAGACTACTCCATACTGCATACAATCTTCAGTTGCGAGTTCCGAGGAGGCGGTCACGATGGCCGAGGTCCGTGAGCTCCGGGACGTCTACGGACGGCGGTACCGCGTCGGCGAGTCCGACCGGGAGCTGCTCGGCCGCCCGCGGACGTGGATCACCTGGCTGGCCGGGGCGGCGATGCTGGCCGCCGGCGTGCAGCAGTACGGCTTCGGCGCGCTCGTCCCGCAGCTGACCCAGGCGCACGGGTGGACGTTCGGTGCCATCGTGCTTTCGCTCGCGGTGTGGGCGATCTGCCAGGCCGGGGCCGCTTTTCCGACGGCGTGGCTGCGCGAGCGCGGCCTGCTCCCCGCGTCCGCGGCGATGGCCGCCGGCGCCGTGCTCTGCGCCGCCGGGCTCGTGACGCTCGGCCACGCGACCAGCCTGCTGACCGTCTTCCTCGGCTACTCCGTCCTCGGCGGCCTCGGCACCGGCTTGGTCTACGCGACCTGCGTCGGCGCGGTGCTGGCCTGGTTCCCGGACCGCACCGCCCCCAGCGCGGGCGTCGTGAGCGGCGCGTTCGCCTACGGCAGCGTGCCCTTCGTCGTGCTCGCCGCCGCCCTGCCGGCCGCGCGGCCGGTGCTCCTCGACGTCACCGCGGGCGTCGTCCTCGTCGTGATCGCCGGGTGCGCCCTGCTGCTGCGGTACCCGCCGCGGCACTGGTGGCCCGCGACGCCCGAGCCGCGCACGTGGGCTCTCGACCGGGCGCACAACCGGCGCCCGGCCGTCCGCCACTACCGGCCCGCCGAGCTGTTCCGGTGCGGGACGACCCTCGCGCTGTACCTGGTCGTCGTGCTCGCGGCCGCGGTGCTGCTGTTCGACCTGGCCTACCTCGCGACGTTCGTCGCCGAGCGCGGCGGGCCCGGGCTCGCCGCGGCCGCCTTGGCCCTGCTCGCCGCGGCCACGGGCAGTGGCCGGGTGCTCATCGGCCGGTTCGCCGACCGGCTCGGCCGGCACCGGATCCTGCGGTTCGCGCTGCTCGCGGGCGGTGTCGCCCAGTTCGTCCTCTTCTACGAGGGCGAGCACCGGCACGCCGCCGGGCTGCTGCTCGGCGTCGCGCTCGCCGGGCTCGGCAACGGCTGCTGCTACACGCTGCTGGTCGGCCTGGTGCGCGAATACTTCGGCGAGGAGTCGGCGGCCCAGAACTTCGGGATACTGTATTCCGCCAAGGCCGTCGGCGCGGTGGTCGGGATCGGGCTGGCCGCGCTCGTCGTGACGTCGCACGGGTTCGTCGGCGCCTTCGCCGCGGCGGGCGTGCTGAGCCTGGCCGGCGCCGTGCTGTCCGGACGGCTGACCCAGCCGGGCCGGCCCAAGTCGCTGCTGCCGGCGGCCTGACGTGGGGCGGATGACGAGCCGGCGCCGGGTGCTGCGCGTCCACGACGGCGCGCACACCGCGCGGCCGGACACGCTGACCGTCGAAGAACCCCTCGAGATCCGGGTGGCCGGGAAGGCGCTGTCCATCACGATGCGCACCCCGGGCGACGACTTCGACCTCGCCGCCGGGTTCCTGGTCGGCGAGGGCGTGGTGCGGGCGGCCGCGGACATCCACTCGATCCGCTACTGCGCCGGCGCCACGGCCGACGGGAGCAACACGTACAACATCCTGGACGTCGTGCTCGCGCCGGGCGTCGCGCCGCCGGACGCGTCGGTGGAGCGGAACTTCTACACGACGTCCTCGTGCGGGCTGTGCGGCAAGGCGAGCCTGGACGCCGTCCGGACGACGGTGACGTGGCCGGTGGCCGCGGACCCGTTCGCCACCGACCCGGCGACGTTGGCCGGGCTGCCCGACGAACTCCGTGCGGCGCAACGGGTCTTCGACCGGACCGGCGGGCTGCACGCGGCGGGGCTGTTCGACGCCGACGGCAAGCTGCTGTGCCTGCGCGAGGACGTCGGCCGGCACAACGCGGTGGACAAGGTGGTCGGCTGGGCGACCCGCGACGGCCGGCTGCCGCTGTCGGGGACGGCGCTGATGGTGAGCGGGCGGGCGTCGTTCGAGCTGGTGCAGAAGGCGGTGATGGCCGGGATCCCGTTGCTGGCGGCGGTTTCGGCGCCGTCGTCACTGGCGGTGGACCTGGCGGCCGAGGTGGGGCTGACGCTGGTGGGGTTCCTGCGGGGCACGTCGATGAACGTCTACACGCGACCGGACCGGCTGGGGCTTCAGCCGAGCTGAGCGAGGAAGGCGGCGACGGCGGGGGAGACGTCGGCCCGGTGCACGGCGCCGAGCTGCCAGGCCGGCGGGCGGTCGAACCGCCGGACGGTGAGATCGGGAAACCGCGCGGCGGCCGAGGAAGGCAGCACGCAGGCGGCGAGCCCGGCCCGGAGCAACCCGGCGGCCACGGCGAGATCATCGACCTCGAGCGAAAGCCGGCGGCCGGGGAAGGCGCGGTCGACGGCTTCCCGGATGGCCCAGCCGGCCGGGAAGTCCACGAGGGACAGTTCGGACAGATCGGCGGGCGCCGAGGGAGAGCCGCCGGGCGCGGTGGCGAGAACGAGCTCTTCGCCCGGCAGGGGAGTGAAAGCCGCGGATTCGAGCAACTCCGGCCCGCAGTTTTCGGCAATCGTCAGCACCACGTCCACTGTGGACTCCGCCACCGCCCCCGGCCCGTTGCAAGCCGCGACCTGGCGGACCTCCACCGCCAACCCCGGGTGCACGTGCCGCAACGTGGCCAGTACCCGGTGCCAGTCCGCCAGCAACCCCGGGCACACCCCCAGCCGCACCTGCCCGCTCACCGGGGTCACGGCCGCCCGCGCGCGGGCCGCCGCCTCCAGGGCCGCCCGTGCGGCGGGCAGGAACGCCTCGCCGGCGGGCGTCAGCTCCACCCGGTGCGTCGTGCGGTGGAACAACGGGGTCCCCAGGTCGCGCTCCAGGGCGCGGACCACTGTGGACACCGTCGACTGGACCGTCCGCAGCCGGTGGGCGGCCGCCGTGAAGCCGCCTTCCTCGGCGACCGCCACCACCACCGCCAGCTGGCGCAGCTCCATCACGGCACCTCGTCGAGCGCGCCGGTCCGCTCGTCGAGGACGTAGCCGCGCACCGCGTCCGTGTGCCGCAGGAACGGCGACGCCCGCAGCCGGGCGATGCACTGGCGGACGTCCTGGACCGGGTCGGTGAACGTCTCCGCCGCCCAGCCCGGCCGGATCCCCGTCGACGACTCCAGGCGGCGGGCGAAGTCCGTGTCCGTGAACCGCCGCATCCCGCAGTCCTGGTGGTGGATCAGCACGATCTCGCGGGTGCCCAGGAGGTGCTGGCTCACCGTCAGCGACCGGATCGCGTCGTCGGTGACCGCGCCGCCCGCGTTCCGGATCACGTGCGCGTCGCCCTCCCGGAGGCCGAGCAGCCGGGAGACGCTGATCCGCGCGTCCATGCACGCGAGCACCGCCAGCTTCAGCCGCGGGACCGCCGACGTCATCCCAGTACCTCGCGGGCGAGCGCCGCCGTCTCGCTCGGGGTGCGGCCGACCCGGATGCCCGCCGCCTCCAGGGCTTCCTTCTTCGCCGCCGCCGTGCCCGCCGAGCCGGAGACGATCGCGCCCGCGTGGCCCATCGTCTTGCCCTCCGGCGCGGTGAACCCGGCGACGTACCCGACGACCGGCTTCGACACGTTGGCCCGGACGAACTCCGCGGCCCGCTCCTCCGCGTCGCCGCCGATTTCGCCGATCAGCACGATCAGGTCCGTCTCCGGGTCCTTTTCGAACGCTTCGACGGCGTCGATGTGCGTCGTGCCGATGATCGGGTCGCCGCCGATGCCGACGCACGTGGAGAACCCGATGTCGCGCAGCTCGTGCATGAGCTGGTAGGTCAGCGTGCCGGACTTCGACACCAGCCCGATCCGCCCCGGGCCGGTGATGTCGGCCGGGATGATGCCCGCGTTCGACTTGCCGGGGGAGATGATGCCGGGGCAGTTCGGCCCGATGATCCGGGTGCGCCCGCCCGCGGCGACGGCGTGGGACCACAGCCGGGCGCTGTCGTGCACCGGGACGCCCTCGGTGATCACCACCGCGAGCCCGATCCCGGCGTCGACCGCTTCGACCACGGCGTCGGCGACGAACGGCGGCGGCACGAACAGCACGCAGACGTCCGCTCCGGTCGCCGCCATCGACTCCGCGACGCTGCCGAACACGGGAAGGTCGGCCGAGCCGAGCGAAACGTGCTGCCCGGCTTTGCGCGGGTTGACGCCGCCGACGACGTTCGTCCCCGCGGCCAGCATCCGCCGGGTGTGCTTGGCGCCTTCGGAGCCGGTGATGCCGGAGACGACGATCCGGCTGTTCTCGTCCAGGAAGATGGCCACGGTTCAGACCTCCGCGATCGCGAGCTTCGCCGCCTCGCGGGCGGCGTCGTCCATGGTGGCCACCACGGTGACCAGGGGATGGGCGGCGTCGGCGAGGATCCGCCTGCCTTCGGTGACGTTGTTGCCGTCGAGCCGGACCACGAGTGGCTTGGTGGCGCGGGTGCCCAGGATCTCCAGCGACCGGACGATCCCGGTCGCGACGGCGTCGCACGCGGTGATGCCGCCGAAGACGTTGACGAACACGCTGCGCACCTGCGGGTCGCCGAGGATCACGGTCAGCCCGTCGACCATCACCTGCGCCGACGCGCCGCCGCCGATGTCGAGGAAGTTCGCGGGCCCGCGCGCGCCGGCCTTCGCGGCGGCGGCCGCGACGACGTCCAAAGTGGACATGACCAGCCCGGCGCCGTTGCCGATGACGCCGATGTCGCCGTCGAGCTTGACGTAGTTGAGGTTCTTCGACCGCGCTTCCCGTTCCAGGGGATCGCTGTCCGAGGTGTCGTCGAACGACGCGGACCGGCGGAAGACCGCGTTGTCGTCCAGGGTGATCTTGCCGTCCAGCGCGACGATCCCGGTCGACGTGCTGGCCAGGGGGTTCACCTCGACCAGCGTGCAGTCCTCGGCGACGAACACGTCCCACAGCTTCTCGACGACGCCGGCGACCTCGCCGCGGACGTCGGCGGGGAACGCGGCGGCCACCGCGGCCGAGTCGACGCCGGACAGGGGGTCGACCGGTACCCGGACGAGCGCGTCCGGCCGGGACGCCGCGACCTCCTCGATCTCCATGCCGCCTTCGGTCGACGCCATGGCGAGGAACGTGCGCCCGGCGCGGTCGAGCAAGAAGGACAAGTAGTACTCCTCGGCGATCTCGCTCGCTTCGGTCACCAGGACGCGGTGCACGGTGTGGCCCTTGATGTCCATGCCGAGGATGTCGTCGGCGGCCTGTTCGGCGTCGTCGGCGGTCCGCACCACGCGGACCCCGCCCGCTTTGCCGCGGCCGCCGGTCTTCACCTGGGCCTTGACGACCACTGGGCCGTCGAGGGAAGCGGCCGCGGCCCGGGCTGACGCGGGATCGGCGGCGACCCGGCCGCGGGGGACGGGTACGCCGTGCTTCTCGAAGAGGTCACGGGCTTCGTGTTCGAAGAGGTCCATGCGGGGCGTCCTTTCCGCGACGGGGCCGGGCGAAGGGCGTGGAGTGGTGGTCCGCGGGGCCGGCTTCGAGTGCCGGAAAAACCCTGCGGATGGCCCTGGACACGGGCTGCTTGAAGAGTGACTATATGCCTACCCCATACGGTATGCAATCTACAGTCTGCTGCGAAGAGGCCGCTGACCTCGATGGACGCCGACAGCGGCGAACGAGCGGACCGGAGTACGCACCGCCGGACAAGAGAGATCCGGCGGCGGACCAGAGGAGTTGAGCAATGGCGCTGACCACGACCGGCACCACCGCGGGGGAGAGTGCCGCGGCGACGAACGGCGCCGAGCCCGCGCCCGCCGAGATCTCGGGTGGCCACCTGGTGGCCAAGGCGTTGAAGGCCGAAGGGGTCGACACGATCTTCACCCTCTGCGGCGGCCACATCATCGACATCTACGACGGCTGCGTCGACGAAGGCATCCAGGTCATCGACGTCCGGCACGAACAGGTCGCGGCCCACGCGGCCGACGGCTACGCGCGGATCACCGGCAAGCCCGGCTGCGCGGTGGTCACCGCCGGGCCCGGCACCACCGACGCCGTCACCGGGGTCGCGAACGCCCTGCGCGCGGAGAGCCCGATGCTGCTCATCGGCGGCCAGGGCGCGCTGACCCAGCACAAGATGGGGTCCCTGCAGGACCTCCCGCACGTGGACATGATGACGCCGATCACCAAGTTCGCCGCCACCGTGCCGCACACCGCCCGGGTCGCCGACCTCGTGAGCATGGCCTTCCGCGAGGCCTACGCCGGCGCGCCCGGGCCGTCGTTCCTGGAGATCCCGCGCGACGTCCTCGACGCGCGCGTACCCCTTGACCACGCGAGGATCCCCGAAGCCGGCCGCTACCGCGCGTCGACGAAGAACGCCGGCGACCCCGCCGACATCGAAAAGCTCGCGGACCTGTTGGTGCGCGCGAAGAAGCCGGCCATCCTGCTCGGCAGCCAGGTCTGGACCGCGCGCGCCACCGAGCCGGCCGTCGACCTGGTGCGCACGCTCAACATCCCGGCGTACATGAACGGCGCCGGCCGCGGCACGCTGCCGCCGGGCGACCCGCACCACTTCCAGCTTTCGCGCCGCTACGCCTTCGACAACGCCGACGTCATCGTCATCGTCGGCACCCCGTTCGACTTCCGGATGGGCTACGGCAAGCGGCTGTCGAAGGACGCCACCGTCGTCCAGATCGACCTCGACTACCGCACGGTCGGCAAGAACCGCGACATCGACCTCGGCATCGTCGGCGACGCCGGCCAGGTCCTCGCCGCCGTCGCCGAGGCCGCGTCCGGCCGGTCCGACAACGGCGCCGTCGGCCGCAAGACCTGGCTCGAAGAACTGCAGGCCGTGGAGGAGAAGGCGAAGCAGAAGCGCCTGCCGCTGCAGCACTCCGACGCGAGCCCGATCCACCCGTACCGGCTGGTCCACGAGATCAACGAGTTCCTCACCGAGGACTCGATCTACATCGGCGACGGCGGCGACATCGTCACCTTCTCCGGCCAGGTCGTCCAGCCGAAGTCACCCGGCCACTGGATGGACCCCGGTCCACTCGGGACGCTCGGCGTCGGCGTCCCCTTCGTCCTGGCCGCCAAGCACGCGCGCCCCGACAAGGAAGTCGTCGCGCTCTTCGGCGACGGCGCCTTCAGCCTCACCGGCTGGGACTTCGAAACGCTCGTGCGGTTCAACCTGCCGTTCGTCGGGATCGTCGGCAACAACTCGTCGATGAACCAGATCCGCTACGGCCAGGCCGCGAAGTACGGCCTGCCGCGCGAGCGCGTCGGCAACACCCTCGGCGACGTCCGCTACGACGAGTTCGCGCGGATGCTCGGCGGCCACGGCGAAGAGGTCCGCGACCCGGCCGACATCGGGCCGGCGCTGCTGCGGGCGCGTGAATCCGGCCTGCCGTCGCTGATCAACGTCTGGGTCGATCCCGACGTGTACGCCCCCGGAACCATGAACCAGACCATGTACAAGTGAGCGGAGGCCAAGGCATGGGCAAGGCACTGGAGGGCGTCCGCGTCCTCGACATGACGCACGTGCAGTCCGGACCGTCCTCGACGCAGCTGCTCGCCTGGCTCGGCGCGGACGTCATCAAGCTGGAAACCCCCGGCCGGGGCGACATCACGCGCGGGCAGCTGCGCGACCTGCCCGGCGTCGACAGCCTCTACTTCACGATGCTCAACGCCAACAAGCGCAGCATCACGCTCAACATGAAGAGCGCCGAGGGCAAGGAAGTCTTCGAGAAGCTCGTGTCCGGAGTGGACATCCTGGTCGAGAACTTCGGCCCGGGCGTCGTCGACCGGTTCGGCTACCCGTGGGACAAGCTCTCGGCGCTGAACCCGCGGCTGATCTACGCCTCCATCAAGGGCTTCGGACCGGGCCGCTACGCCGACTTCAAGGCCTACGAGGTGATCGCGCAGGCCATGGGCGGCGCGATGAGCACCACCGGCTTCGAGGACGGCCCGCCGACCGCGACCGGCGCGCAGATCGGCGACTCCGGCACCGGCATCCACCTGGTGGCCGCCATCCTCGCCGCGCTGTACCAGCGGACCTCCACCGGCCGCGGCCAGCGCGTCCAGGTCGCCATGCAGGACGCCGTGCTCAACCTGTGCCGCGTGAAGCTGCGCGACCAGCAGCGCCTGGCGCACGGCCCGCTCGGCGAGTACCCCAACGACCAGTTCGGCGACGAGGTCCCGCGCTCGGGCAACGCCTCCGGCGGCGGCCAGCCCGGCTGGGCGGTCAAGTGCGCGCCCGGCGGGCCGAACGACTTCATCTACGTGATCGTCCAGCCACCCGGCTGGGCACCGCTCGCCCGGTTGATCGGCAAGGAGGAACTGGCCGAAGACCCGGCGTGGGCCACCCCCGAGGTCCGGCTGTCCAAACTGGACAAGATGTTCGCCCTCGTCGAGGAGTGGACCGAGAAGCACACGAAGTGGGAAGTGATGGAGAAGCTCAACGCCCACAACATCCCGTGCGGGCCGATCCTGTCCACGAAGGAACTGATCGAGGACGAGACCCTGGAAGAGCTCGAGTCGGTCGTCGAGGTCGCGCACCCCGAGCGCGGCAGCTTCAAGACCGTCGGCTGTCCGCTGAAGCTTTCCGACTCACCGGTCGAGATCCACCGGTCGCCGCTGCTCGGCGAGCACAACGACGAGGTGCTGGCCGAACTCGGCTACAGCGAGGCCGAGCTGGACAAGTTCCGCGCCGCGGGGGTGATCTGAGTGGGGGATCGCGCGGCGGTCGAAAAGATCCTCGACCAGGCGGCGGCCGAAGGACGGTCCTCGCTGACCGCGCCCGAGGGGCGTGCGGTCTGCGAGGCCTACGGCATCCCGACACCCGCCGAACGGCTGGCGGCCACGGCCGAGGAAGCCGTGACGCACGCGGAAGCCATCGGGCTGCCGGTCGTGCTCAAGATCGTCTCGCCGGACATCCTGCACAAGACCGAGGCCGGCGGTGTGCTCGTCGGCCTGCAGGACGCCGAAGCGGTCAGGGCCGGCTTCACGAAGATCATCGAGAACGCGAAGGCGTACAACGCCGACGCCCGCGTCCTCGGCGTCCAGGTGCAGCGGATGCTCACCGAAGGGCAGGAGGTGATCATCGGCTCGGTCACCGACCCGACGTTCGGCAAGATCGTCGCGTTCGGGCTGGGCGGTGTCCTGGTGGAGGTGCTCAAGGACGTCACCTTCCGCCTGGCGCCGACGACCACCGGGGAAGCGCTCTCCATGCTCGACGGCATCCAGGCCGCCGAGATCCTGCGCGGGGTCCGCGGCTCGGATCCGGTCGACCGGGACGCGCTGGCCGCGGTGATCACCGGGCTCGGGCAGCTGGTGGCCGACTTCCCCCAGCTGTCCGAAGTGGACCTCAACCCGGTGCTCGCGACGGCGTCCGGCGCCACCGCGGTCGACGTCCGGATCCTGGTCGACCCGGAGGCGGCGAAAACTCCGCAGAGGTTCACCCAGGAGGAGATCCTCGCCTCGATGAACCGGATCATGAAGCCGGCGTCGATCGCGGTGATCGGCGCGTCCGCCGAGGCCGGCAAGATCGGCAACTCGGTGATGAAAAACCTGGTCAACGGCGGCTACGCGGGGGAGATCCACCCGATCAACCCGAAGGCCACCGAGATCCTCGACCGCAAGGCCTACGCGAGCATCGCCGACGTGCCGGGCGACGTCGACGTGGCCGTCTTCGCCATCCCGGCGAAGTTCGTCCCCGCGGCGCTGGAGGAAGTCGGCCGCAAGGGCGCGGCCGGGGCGATCCTCATCCCCTCCGGCTTCGGCGAGACCGGCAACATCGAGCTGCAGGACGAGGTCGTCGCGATCGCGCGCAAGCACGGCGTCCGCATCCTCGGGCCCAACATCTACGGCTACTACTACACGCCGGAGAACCTGTCGGCGACGTTCTGCACGCCGTACGACGTCAAGGGCGGCGTGGCATTGTCGTCCCAGAGTGGCGGGATCGGGATGGCGATCCTCGGCTTCAGCCGGTCGGCGAAGATGGGCGTCTCCTCGATCGTCGGCGTGGGCAACAAGGCCGACATCGACGAGGACGACCTGCTCACCTTCTTCGAGCAGGACGACAACACCCAGCTCGTCGCGATGCACCTCGAAGACCTCAAGGACGGCCGCTCGTTCGCCGAGACGGCCAAGCGGGTCTCGAAGCGCAAGCCGGTCGTCGTGCTCAAGGCGGGCCGGACGTCGCAGGGCGCCAAGGCGGCCAGTTCGCACACCGGCGCGCTGGCCGGCGACGACAAGGTCTACGACGACATCCTCCGCCAGAGCGGCGTGATCCGGGCGCCCGGGCTGAACGACATGCTCGAGTACGCCAGGGGCATCCCGCTGCTGCCGACGCCGAAGGGCGAGAACGTCGTCATCATCACCGGCGCCGGCGGCTCCGGCGTGCTGCTGTCGGACGCCTGCGTCGACAACGACCTGAGCCTGATGGAGATCCCGCCGGACCTCGACACGGCGTTCCGCGAGTTCATCCCGCCGTTCGGCGCGGCGGGCAACCCCGTCGACATCACCGGCGGCGAGCCCCCCTCGACCTACCGCAACACCATCGCGCTGGGCCTCGAGGACGACCGCATCCACGCCCTGATCCTGGGCTACTGGCACACCATCGTCACCCCGCCGATGGTGTTCGCCGAGCTCGTCTCCCAGGTGGTCGAGGAGTACCGGGCGAAGGGCATCCACAAGCCCGTCGTCGCGTCGTTGTCCGGTGACGTCGAAGTCGAAGAGGCGAGCGACTACCTCTACGACCACGGCGTCGTCGCCTACCCGTACACGACCGAAAAGCCCGTGGCCGTGCTCGGCGCGAAGTACCGCTGGGCCCGGGCCGCGGGCCTGCTCTGAACGTCATCCACAGGGGCTGGCCCGACCACACGGAAAGGACGATGATCCACCGCACGCACGACGGCAGCAGAGGGACATGAGTCAACGGTGACGAAAGAGAACTCTTATGACCGCAGCTACGTACCAGGAGATCACTGACCCGAACGGGCGGGTCTACCGGGTCGGCGAATCCGACCGGGACATCATGGGCAGACCCCGGTGGACGATGGTCGTCCTGCCCTGGGTGGCCATGATGGCCATCAGCTCTTCGGAATACGCGTTCACTTCGGCCGAGGACACGCTGTCCGCGGCGCACGGCTGGCACGGCGCGCACATCTTCTGGCTGCTGGCCGTCTGGGTGTTCTTCCAGGCGGCGGTCGCCTTCCCGGCGGGCAAGATGCGGGAGAGCGGCCGGCTGTCCGCCCGGTCGGCGATGTTCCTCGGCGCGGCCGGCACGGTGCTCGGTTACCTGGCCCTGGCCTATTCGCCGACCGTTTTCTGGGCGTACCTGGGCTTCGGCCTGTTCGGCGGTGGCGGCGCCGGGTTCGTCTACGCGACCTGCATCAACATGGTCGGCAAGTGGTACCCGGAGCGGAAGGGCGGGAAGACGGGCTTCGTCAACGGCGGGTTCGCCTACGGCTCCGTCCCGTTCATCTTCATCTTCACGACCTACCTGGACCTGGGCAACTACGGCAGCATCCTGCCCGCGGTCGGGCTCTTCCTGGCCGCCGCCGTCGCGGTGAGCGGGTTCTTCTTCCGCGACCCGCCGAAGAACTGGTGGCCGGCCCACGTCGACCCGCTCAAGGTGCCCGACGACCCGCGCGTGCGCCGGTCGCTGGCGAAGAACCCGCCGGCGGTCAAGCAGTTCACGCCGCGGGAGGCGCTCAAGACCGGGATGCTGCCGTTGATGTGGATCTGCCTGCTGTGCACGGCGGGCGTCAACATCTTCGGCATCTCCGCCCAGGTTCCGTTCGGCAAGGAGATGGGCTTCGCCGGCGGCATCGTCGCGCTGGCGATGAGCCTCAAGGCGGTCATCAACGGCGCCGGGCGCGGGGTGATCGGCTGGATCTCCGACCGCTACGGACGCCGTCAGACGCTGTTGCTGGTCTGCGTGGTGCTGGGGCTGGCCCAGGTCGCGGTGTACCTGTCCGGCTCGCTCGGCAGCATGCCGCTGTTCCTGCTGGCGTCGATGGTTTCCGGGTTCGGCGGCGGGGCGATCTTCCCGCTGTTCGCCGCCCTGACCGCCGACTACTTCGGGGAGAACAACAACGCCAGCAACTACGGCCTCGTCTACAGCTCGAAACTCGTTTCGGGGATCGTCGGCGCGGGCCTGGGAAAGATGGTGATCGACGGGTGGGGCTACGGCGCGGCCTTCTACCTGGCGGCCGGGACCAGCCTGCTGGCGGCCGGCCTCGCGCTGTTCCTGCGCCAGCCCGGCCGGAAACCCGGCGGGATGCGCCACGGGCTCGCCGAAACCGAGCTCGTGGCCCGGCCCGCCACCGGCTGACGTCCGGGAGCAACGAACGACCGCAGAGGGACACGAGTCAACGGTGACGAAAGAGAACTCTCATGACCGCAGCTTCATACCAGGAGATCACTGACGAGAACGGAAGGGTGTACCGGGTAGGCGAGTCGCCGCACGACATCATGGGGCGCTCGCGCAGCTGGATGGTCTGGCTGCCCTGGATCGCCATGATGGCGGTCAGCGTCTTCGAGTACGGCTGGGGTGCCGTCGAAGGCACCCTCGAAGAGAAGTACGGCTGGACCCTGTCGGACGCGTTCTGGCTGGCCAGCATCTGGGCCGTGTTCCAGGCCGCGGTCGCGTTCCCGGCGGGGCGCCTGCGGGAGAAGAACATCGTGTCGGCGCGCACGGCCATGCTGGTCGGCGCGGTGTGCAGCGGCATCGGCTACTTCACCATCTCCCACAGCGGCAACCTCGTGCTGGCGTTCGCCGGCTACTCGGTGCTGGGCGGGATCGGTGCCGGGCTGGTGTACGCGACCTGCATCAACATGGTCGGCAAGTGGTACCCCGAAAAGCGGGGTGCGCGGACCGGTTTCGTCAACGGCGGCTTCGCCTACGGCGCGGTTCCGTTCATCTACGTGTTCGCCGCTTTCCTCACCCCGGCCAACTATTCGGTGATCCTCGACGTCATGGGCGTGTACATGCTCGTCGCCGTCGGGATCTGCGGGTTCCTGTTCAAGGACCCGCCGAAGAGCTGGTGGCCGAAGGACGTCGACCCGCTCAACTGGGTCCGCGACCGGAGGTCCAAGAGCGGGGGCCTGGCGAAGAACCCGCCCGCGGTGAAGCAGTTCTCGCCGGGGGAGGCCATCCGCACCGGCATGCTGCCGCTGATGTGGGTGTGCCTGGTCATCATCGGCGGGGTTTCGCTGTTCGGCATCAACTTCCAGGTGCCGTTCGCGAAGGTGAGCCACTTCGGCGCCTTCGTCGCGGCCTCGTCGGCCGGGGTGCTGGCGATCGTGAACGGCACCGGCCGCGCGGTCGTCGGCTGGGCGTCGGACAAGATCGGGCGGCGGCAGACGCTCACCCTGGTACTGGTGATCGCGGCCGGGGCGCAGTTCGGCGTGCTCTACGCCGGGAACACGCACAACCTGTTCCTGTTCATGGTGTTCGCGTTCTTGACCGGCTTCGGCAGCGGCGCGTTCTACCCGCTGTTCGCGGCGCTGGTGCCGGACTACTTCGGCGAGAACAACAACGCGTCGAACTACGGTCTGGTCTACAGCGCGAAACTGGTCGGTGGCGTCGGCGGCGGCGGGCTCGCCGCGGGGGTCATCAGCGTGTGGGGCTACACGGGCGCGTACATCCTCGCCGGGTGCATCGCGCTCCTTTCGGCGGTGCTGACGCTGTTCCTGCGCCAGCCCGGCCGGAAGCGCCACCAGCTCGCCGAAACCGAGCTGGTGGCGCGACCGTCGGCCTCGGCCGGCGGTTAGCCCGGCGAGCGCCCCGGTCCTGCCGAAATCAGGATCGGGGCGCCTCCGGACGTTCGTGGTAGGCCTGGCGGGTCCGTTCGGTGTGCTTGGCCATGATCTGCTCGGCCAGTTCGCCGTCCTCCGCCGCGATCGCCGTGATCAGTTCTTCGTGCTCGTGCCAGGCGTCCTGGCCGCGGGGGCGGGCGATCGGCGTGTAGTACCAGCGGACCCGGCGGTCGACCAGGCCGATCAGTTCCGCGAGGACGGCGTTCCCCGACAGCTCGGTGATGAACGCGTGCAGGGCGGCGTTGGCCGCGACCAGGCCTTCGGTGTCTTCGGCCTCGAGCGCGTCGACCCCCACCTTCTGCAGGTCCCAGAGCCGGGCGACGTCGTCGGCGGTGGCGCGGGCGGCGGCGAGCTTCGCGGAGTGCGTCTCCAGCACGCTGCGGACGCTCAGCAGCTGGTCGGCCTCCTCGTCGGTCGGGAGGTGCACGAACGCGCCCTGGGCGGGCCGGAGGTCGACCCAGCCCTCGCTCTGCAGCCGCTGCAGGGCTTCGCGGACGGGCTGCCTGCTGACGCCCAGGTACTCGGCCAGGTCGGCCTCGACCAGGTGCTGCCCGGGTTCGAGGGTGCGGTTGATGATCAGCTCGGCGAGGGCCTCGTAGACGACCTGCCGCAGCGGCGCGGGCCGTTCGACGCGCTTGGCGGCGGTCGAGCTGAGCGAGCCCTTGGCCGTGCGGCGGCCACTCGGGCCGCGGTCGGGGAGGGGCGAAGCGGGCTGGCTCACGGGACACCTCGAAAGGGGGAGAGGAACGCGATGATCTGCCATCAGGATACAGGTTTTGGTATGCAAAATCCCAGACTCTCACCCTGCTGTGGTGTTTTGCTCAGCCACTGGCCTCACTCCTGAATCCAGGATACTGTATGCAATCGAGCGCTCGACCAGGGAGGCACATCATGAAGGTGGCTGTTCTCGGGGCCGGGGCGATCGGCGCCTACGTCGGGGCCGCGCTGCACCGCGGCGGGACCGAGGTGCACCTGATCGCCCGGCGCGCCCACCTCGCCGCGATGCGCGAGCACGGCGTCCGCGTGCTCAGCCCGCGCGGCGACTTCACCGCGCACCCGCACGTCACGGACGACCCGGCCGAAGTCGGCGAAGCCGACTTCGTGTTCCTGGGCCTCAAAGCCAACTCCTACGCTTCGTGCGGACCGCTGCTCGCCCCGCTGCTCGGCCCGGACACCGCGATCGTGGCGGCGCAGAACGGCATCCCGTGGTGGTACTTCCACGGCCTGAAGGGACATCCGCTCGAAGACCGGCGGGTCGAGACGGTCGACCCGGGCGGCTCGGTGACCGCCGTGCTCGAGCTGCGGCGCGCGATCGGCTGCGTCGTCTACTGCTCCACGGTCATCGAGGAGCCGGGCGTGATCCGGCACCTGGAGGGCACGCGGTTCTCCCTCGGCGAGCCGGACGGCGAGATCTCCGCGCGCTGCAAGGTGCTGAGCGCGGCGATGATCGCCGGCGGGCTCAAGGCCCCGGTCGAGCCCCGCCTGCGCGACGACATCTGGATCAAGCTGATGGGCAACGTCGCTTTCAACCCGCTCTCGGCGCTGACCCGGGCGACCATGGCCCAGATGTGCGAGCACGACGACACGCGCGCGCTCGTCGCCACGATGATGACCGAGACCCTCGCGATCGCCCGCGCGGCCGGCAGCGACCCCGGCGTCTCGGTCGAGAAGCGCATCGACGGCGCCTGGCGCGTCGGCCACCACAAGACGTCGATGCTGCAGGACCTCGAAGCGGGCAAGCCCCTCGAGATCGACGCGATCATCGGCGCGGTCGTGGAGCTGGCCGGCCTCACCGGCGTGCCCGCGCCGGCCCTGCGGCACGTCCACGCCGCCATCTCGCTGCTCGACCACACCAGCAACCCGCCCGTCCCCGTCGGGGCGCACTGAACCGGAGGTGCCCGTGAAGCGCAGGAACACTGAGCCGTACGTCCGGCTCACCCGGCCCCTGGTCCGCGACTCCGGCGTACTGCGGCCGGCGACCTGGGAGGAGGCCCTCGACCGGGCCGCCGCCGGCATCCGCCGGACGCTCGAAAGCAAGGGACCCGAGGCGTTCGGGATGTTCTCGTGCGCCCGTGCGACCAACGAGATGAACTTCGTCGCGCAGAAGTTCACCCGCGCGGTGATCGGCACGAACAACGTCGATTCGTGCAACCGCACCTGCCACGCGCCGAGCGTCGCGGGCCTGGCCCGGGTGTTCGACAGCGGCGGCGGGACGTCGTCCTACCAGGAGATCGAGGACGCCGACGTCATCGTGATCTGGGGCGGCAACCCCCGTGAAGCGCACCCGATCTTCTTCCAGCACGTCCTCAAGGCCGTCCACAAGGGAGCGAAGCTCTTCGTCGTCGACCCGCGGCAGACGAGCACCGCGAGCTGGGCCCACCGGCAGCTGCAGCTGGAAGTCGGCACCGACATCCCGCTGGCCCACGCGATCGCCCGCGAGATCATCCACTCCGGACTGGCCAACACGACGTTCATCGAGCGCGCCACCGAGGGGTTCGCCGAGTTCGCCGCGTCGGTCGAGCCGTGGACGCTGGAGGTCGCCGAGAAGACCACCGGCGTGCCGGCCGAGCTGATCCGCGAACTGGCCCACGCCTATGCCCGCGCCGATCGCGGGCAGCTGTCGTGGACGCTCGGCATCACCGAGCACCACAACGGCACCGACAACGTCCTCGCGCTGATCAACCTGGCGCTGCTGGCCGGGCAGGTCGGCCGCTACGGCGCCGGGCTGAACCCGCTGCGCGGGCAGAACAACGTCCAGGGCGGCGGCGACATGGGCGCCATCCCGGACCGGATGCCCGGCTTCCAGGACGTCCTCGACGCGGACGTCCGGGCGAAGTTCGACACCGCGTGGGGCTCGTCGATCCCGCCGCACAAGGGCCTCAACCTCACCCAGATGCTCGACGCGATGGAACGCGGCGACCTGACCTGCGTGTACATCATCGGAGAGAACCCGGTCCAGTCCGAAGCGGACTGCGAGCACACGATCAAGCGGCTGTCCAACGTGGACCACCTGGTGGTGCAGGACATCTTCCTCACCAAGACCGCGCAGCTGGCCGACGTCGTGCTGCCCGCGTCGGCGGCCTGGTGCGAGAGCGACGGCACCTTCACCAACTCCGAACGCCGCGTCCAGCGCGTCCGCAAGGCCCTCGACCCGCCGGAGGGCGCGCGCGACGACATCGAGCTGCTCTCGGAACTGGCCCGCCGGCTCGGCCACGACTGGCGCTACACCGGGGGCGAGGAGGTCTGGGACGAACTGCGTTCGCTGTCCCCGATGCACGCCGGGATGTCGTACCGGCGGCTGGAAGAGCTGGGCGGCATCCAGTGGCCGTGCTACTCCGAGGACACCCTCGAGCCGACGTTCCTGCACGGCCGCCTGTGGGCCGAGGACCCGGCCGAGCGCGGCCGCCCGGCCCCCTTCACGGTGCTCGAACACAGCCCGCCGGTCGACCTGCTCACCGAGGAGTTCCCGATCCGGCTCACCACCGGACGGCGGCTGGACTCGTACAACACCGGCGTCCAGTCCGGCGGGTTCCCCTCGCCGCTGCGCCAGGGCGAGACCCTCGACCTCTGCCCGGAAGACGCTCGCTCGCTCGGCGTCGAACCCGACGAGCTGGTCCGGATCTCTTCGCGGCGCGGTGAGATCGTCGCGCCGGTGCGGCTCGACAAGGGCCTGAAGCCCGGGCTGGCGTTCATGACCTTCCACTTCCCGGACGAGGTCGACGTCAACGTCATCACCATCGAAGCGACCTGCCCGATCGCCGGCACGGCGGAGTACAAGGCCGCGGCCATCCGCGTCGACAAGCTCGCGGAGGTCTGAAGTGGACCTCAAACTCCTCGATGCGGTCGCGTCACGCGAGGAACGGGACGCGGTCGCCGGCTTCGAGGGCGGCGGCCGGGACCAGCTGCTGCCCGCGCTGCACGCGGTCAACGACCGGGTCGGGTGGATCAGCCAGGGTGCGCTCAACCTCATCTGCGAGGCGTTGCACGTGCCGCCCGCCGAGGCCTACGGCGTGGCCAGCTTCTACTCGCTGTTCGCGCTGGAGGAGCGCCCGGAACGGGTCGTGCACGTGTGCACCGACCTGGCTTGCCGGCTCAAGGGCGCGGACACCGTGTGCGACGTCCTCACCGAGCACGTCGGCGCCGCGGGGAAGGCGCGCGGCGGGGTCACGTGGCTGCGCAGCCCGTGCCTCGGCGTGTGCGAACGAGCCCCCGCGGCGCTGACGTTCCAGGCCGGCGACCCGGCCGCCACCGAGCTGCTCGCCCCGGCGACCGGCGCGTCGGCCGTGCTGGCCGCCCAGCGGGAACCGTCCGCTTCGGACGGTGCGCCGCCGCTGATCCACCAGAAGGACGGGCTGCGGCTGCTGCGCCGGGTCGGCGTGGTCGATCCGTCCAGTTTGGACGGCTACCGGGCGGCCGGTGGGTACGCCGCGCTGCGCAACGCCCTGCGCATGGGCGAGGCCGCGGTGCTCCGCGAGGTCACCGACGCCGGCCTGCTCGGCCGCGGGGGCGCGGCGTTCCCGACCGGGCGGAAGTGGGCGGCCACGGCCGCGCAGCCCGCCGGTCCGCACTACCTGGTGTGCAACGCCGACGAGAGCGAACCGGGGACGTTCAAGGACCGCGTGCTGCTCGAAGGCGACCCGTTCGCGCTGGTGGAGTCCATGACGATCGCCGCGTTCGCCATCGGGGCCCGGCAGGGGTACATCTACCTGCGCGGCGAGTACCCCCGGGCGCTGCGGCTGCTGCGGAACGCCCTGGAGGTCTGCCGCGAACGCGGGTTCCTCGGCGTGGACATCATGGGCCACGAGGGGTTCTCGTTCGACATCGAGATCCGGCGCGGCGCGGGCGCCTACATCTGCGGCGAGGAGACCGCGATCTTCAACTCGATCGAGGGCTTCCGCGGCGAACCGCGCACGAAGCCGCCGTTCCCGGTCGAGAAGGGGCTGTTCGGCAAGCCGACGGTCGTGAACAACGTCGAGACCCTGGTCAACGTGCCGCTGATCCTCACCGAGGGCGCGGCCGCGTACCGTTCCCTCGGCACGGAGGCCTCGGCCGGGCCGAAGCTGTTCTGCCTGTCCGGCAACGTCGAACGGCCGGGCGTCTACGAAGTGCCGTTCGGCACGACGCTGCGGGAGCTCCTCTCCTTGGCCGGGGGAGTACCCGAGGGCCGCTCGCTGCGCGCGATCCTGCTGGGCGGCGCGGCCGGCGGGTTCGTCCGGCCGGACGAGCTGGACCTGCCGCTCACCTTCGAGGACGCGCGGGCGGCGAAGACGACGCTCGGCTCGGGTGTCGTCCTGGCGCTGGACGACCTGGCCGACCTCGGCGGGTTCCTGCTGCGGATCGCGGAGTTCTTCCGCGACGAGTCGTGCGGGCAGTGCGTCCCGTGCCGGATCGGCACGGTCCGGCAGGAGGAGGCGATCCGGCGCGTCCTCGCGGCCGGCTCCGAGGAGCGGCCGCTGCTCCGGGAAGTGGGCGGGGTGATGCGGGACTCGTCGATCTGCGGCCTCGGCCAGACGGCGTGGAACGCCATCGAATCCGCGATCGACCGGCTGGGAGCCTTGCAATGACCATTGTGGACATCGGGATCCCGAAGCGGCTGGTCGAGTTCACTGTGGACGGTGCGGCCGTACGCGTGCCCGAAGGATCGACGATCCTGGACGCCTGCACGGCGGCAGGTAAGGAGATCCCGACGCTGTGCTACGGCGACACCCTGGAGCCGGCGAACGCGTGCCGCGTCTGCATGGTCGAAGTCGAAGGCTCGCGCACCCTCGTGCCGTCCTGCTCCCGCAAGGCCGAGCCGGGCATGGTGGTGCACACCGATTCGGAGCGGACGCGCACGAGCCGCAAGGTGGTCCTCGAACTCCTGGCGTCGGCGACGGACCTGTCGACGACCCCCGGCGTCGCGGAGTGGCTGGCCGAATCGGGTGCGGACCCCGGCCGCTTCGGCCCGGACGCCGCGACGGTCGCCCAACCGGCCATTGTGGACAACGAACTGTACGTCCGGGACTACGAGAAGTGCATCCTCTGCTACAAGTGCGTCGACGCGTGCGGCGACCAGTGGCAGAACTCGTTCGCGATCAGCGTGGCCGGCCGCGGGTTCGACGCCCGGATCTCGACGGAGTTCTCGAACCCGTTGCCGGACAGCGCGTGCGTGTACTGCGGCAACTGCATCGAGGTCTGCCCGACCGGGGCGCTGAGCTTCAAGCGCGAGTACGACAAGCGCGAGGACGGTACGTGGGACGAGTCCCGCCAGACCGAGACGACGACGGTGTGCACGTTCTGCGGGGTGGGCTGCAACCTGACGCTGCACGTCCAGGACAACGAGATCGTCAAGGTGACGTCCCCGCACGACAGCTCGGTGACGCACGGGAACCTCTGCATCAAGGGCCGCTTCGGCTGGCAGCACGTCCAGAACCGCTAGCACCCTCGTCCGAAGGCGCCGTGGCTCGACGAGCTGCGGCGCCTTTGCCGTCCGGGCGTTGACCGCGTCGCAGGTCAGCAGCTATTCTCGATATGCGAAAGAAAGATTCCGGATAGTGAAATTTGAGGATGCAATGCCCGAAGAAGGTCACTCCCTGCCGTACGTCGCCAACCTGTCGATCCTGTTCAAGGAGGTACCGCTCCTCGAGCGGGCCGCCGCCGCGCGGGAGGCCGGGTTCACCGACGTCGAGTACTGGTGGCCGTTCGACACCGCGGTCCCCGCGCGCGACGAGGTCGACGCCTTCGTGCGGAGCCTCGACGGGGTTCGGCTGCGCGGGCTGAACTTCTACGCCGGCGACATGGCGGCGGGGGAGCGCGGCCTGGTGTCGTGGATCGGCCGGGAGGCCGAGTTCGCCGACAGCCTCGTCGTCGCGCTCGGCATCGCCGAACGCACCGGCTGCCGCAGCTTCAACGCGCTCTACGGCAACCGGCTCGACGGCGAAGACCCCGCCAAGCAGGACGACCTGGCGCTGGTCCACCTCGCGACGGCCGCCGAGGCCGCCGCGAAGATCGGCGCGCAGCTGGTCCTCGAACCGCTGTCCGGCGCGGACCGCTACCCGCTCAAGACCGCCGCGGACGCCGTGGCCGTGCTCGACGACCTCGGGCGCGACAACGTGCGGCTGCTGGCCGACCTGTACCACCTGGCAGTCAACGGCGACGACCTGGACGCGCTCGCGACGACGCACGTCTCCCGGATCGGGCACGTGCAGATCGCCGACGCACCCGGGCGCCACCAGCCCGGCACCGGCTCGCTGGACATCGAGGGGCACCTCGCGAGGCTGCAGAACGCGGGCTACGCCGGGTTCGTCGGGATCGAGTACGTCCCGGAACCCGACACCGTCACGTCGCTGGCCTGGCTGCCGAAAACCCGAAGGGGACGAGCATGAAACTGGGATTCATCGGACTGGGCGTGATGGGCGCCCCGATGGCCGCGCACCTGGTCGGGGCCGGGCACGACGTCAGCGGCTACGACGTCACGCCGGCCGCGGGGGAGAAGCTCGCGGCCGCGGGCGGACGGGCCGCGACCGGCGTCGCCGACGCGGTCGCCGGGGCGGACGTCGTCATCACGATGCTGCCCGACCACCCGCAGGTCGAGGAGGTCGTGCTGGCCGCGGGCGGAGTCCTCGACGCCGCCGAGCCCGGCACGCTGCTGATCGACATGAGCACCATCCGGCCCGAGACGTCGATCGCCGTCGCGGAAGCCGCGCGGGACAAGAAGATCCGCGTGCTCGACGCGCCGGTGTCGGGCGGCCAGGCCGGGGCCGAGCAGGCGTCGCTGTCCATCATGGTCGGTGGTTCCGAAGAGGACTTCGAGACCGCGAGGCCGGTGTTCGACGCGCTCGGCAAGACGATCGTGCACGTCGGCCCGCACGGCGCCGGCCAGGTCGTGAAGGCCGCCAACCAGCTCGTCGTGGGCGGGATCTACGGCCTGGTCGCGGAAGCGATCGTGCTGCTCGAAGCGTCCGGTGTGGACGCCGCCACCGGCCTCGACGTGCTCGCCGGCGGCCTGGCGGGCAGCCGGATCCTCGAGCTCAAGCGCAAGTCCATGGTGGACCGGGAGTTCGCGCCCGGGTTCCGGATCGACCTGCACCACAAGGACATGGGGATCGCGCTGGCCGCCGCCCGGCAGGCCGACGTCGCGCTCCCGCTCACCGGGCTGGTCGCCCAGCTCGTCGCCGCCGGCCGCGCCATGGGGTACGGCTCCCTGGACCACTCGGCCTTGCTGAAGGTCGCCGAACAGTTGTCGGGCCGCGTCCCGGCGGAGGTGTGACATGCCCAGAATCCCCGCGATGCAGGCGGTCGTCGACGTCCTGGAAAGCGAAGGCGTCGACACCGTCTTCGGCTGCCCGGGCGCGGCGATCCTCCCGCTGTACAACGCCCTGCAAGGCCGGGCGATCCAGCACCTGATCGTCCGCCACGAAGAGGGCGCGACGCACATGGCCGACGGCTGGGCGAGGACGAACGGCAACGTCGGCGTCGCCATCGGCACGTCCGGCCCGGCCGGGACGAACATGATCACCGGGCTGTACACCGCGCACGCGGACTCGATCCCGATGATCTGCATCACCGGCCAGGCGGCTACGACCAAGCTGCACCAGGAAGCCTTCCAGGCCGTCGACATCGTCGAGATCGCCAAGCCGGTCACCAAGTGGGCGGTGCAGGTCAAGGAGGCCGCGCAGCTGCCGTGGATCTTCCGCGAGGCGTTCCGGATCGCCCGCTCGGGCCGGCCGGGCCCGGTGCTGATCGACCTCCCGATCGACGTCCAGAAGCAGGACATCGAGTGGGACTCCTCGATCGACTCGCCGCTGCCGGTGACGGCCGTCAAGCCCGCCGCGGCGCGGGTCGAGCGGGCCCTCGACCTGCTCCTGGCCGCCGAGCGTCCGCTGATCCTGGCCGGTGGCGGGGTCGTCCTCGGCGAGGCGAGCGAGCAGCTGCGGGCGGCGGCCGAGCGTCTGGACGTCCCGGTGCAGGTGACGCTGATGGGCAAGGGGAGCTTCCCCGAGGACCACGAGCTGTTTGCCGGGATGGCCGGCATTCAGACGTCGCAGCGCTGGGCGAACGCGGCCTTCCTGGAGTCGGACCTGGTGCTGGCGCTGGGTGCGCGGTTCGGCGACCGGCACACCGGTGAGCTGTCGGTGTACCGGGGTGACCGGAAGTTCATCCACGTCGACATCGAGCCGACGCAGCTGGGCAAGGTGTTCGGGCCCGATCTCGGGATCGTCTCGGACACGCGGGAGTTCCTGGACGCGCTGCTGACGGCGCTGGACCAACGCTCGGCAGAACCGCGCCGCGAGTGGGTGGGCCGGATCGCGGAGCTGAAGGAAGCGCTTCCCCGCCGCGAGGACTTCGACACGCTGCCGATCAAGGCGCCGCGGGTCTTCAAGGAGATCAACGAAACCTTCGGCGAGGACACGTACTTCGTCACGGCGATCGGGCTGTACCAGATCTGGTCGGGCCAGTTCCAGAAGGCGCACAAGCCGCGCCACTACCAGGTGTGCGGCCAGGCCGGCCCGCTCGGCTGGGAGATCCCCGCCGCCATCGGCGTCAAGAAGGCGCGTCCCGAAGCCGAGGTCGTCGGGGTGGTCGGCGACTACTCGTTCCAGTTCCTCGTCGAGGAGCTGGCGGTCGCCGCGCAGTACGACGTCGGGTTCGTGCTGATCATGCTCAACAACGAGTACCTCGGCCTGATCCGCCAGGCCGAGACCGGCTACGACATGAACTTCGAAGTCGACATCCACTACGACTCGAACGGCACGGACAACGTCAAGATCATGGAAGCCTACGGCTGCTCGGGCACCCGCGTGCTGGAGCCGGGGGAGATCCGGACGTCCCTCGAATGGGCCCGCAAGGAGGCCGAGCGCACCAGCCGCCCGGTCCTGGTGGAGATCATGATCGAGCGCGAGGGCAACGCCGCCATGGGCGCCGCGCTCGACGCCGTGAAGGAGTTCGAGCCCGCATAACACCCGCGTGACCACGGCCGCCGCACGAGACCCCGACCTCGTGCGGCGGCCTTTCCGCGTCCGCGATCAAGGCGTTGTCGGAAAGTACAAACGCGGGCCGGAAATTCACCCTTCTTTCAGGGGTTTTGCCGTGGTCCCGGCCACAGGCGAGCGTGTGTACTCCTTGACGAAGCAGCCCCGAAAGGACGTCCACAGTGGAATTCCTCCGACCCGCCTCGCTGGCCGACGCGCTCGCCGCGCGTGCCGCGAACCCCGGTGCGGTCCCGATCGCCGGCGGCACGGACGTGATGGTCGAGCTCAACTTCGACCACCGCCGCCCCGACGCCCTGCTCGACCTCGGCCGCGTCGCCGAGCTGCACGAGCACGGCACCGACGACGGCCGGATCCGGCTCGGCGCGGCCGTGCCCTACACCCGGATCATCGCCGAACTGGGCACGCGGCTGCCCGGCCTGGCGATGGCCGCGCGGACCGTCGGGTCCCCGCAGATCCGCAACCGCGGTTCCGTGGGCGGCAACCTGGGCGCGGCTTCGCCGGCGGGTGACTCACACCCGGCGCTCCTCGCCGCGGACGCGCAGGTCGAAATCGCGTCGGTCCGCGGCACCCGGATCGTGGCCGCGAAGGACTTCTACGTCGGGGTCAAGCGCAACGTCCTCGAAGCGGACGAACTGATCACCGGCGTCCTGCTGGCCCCGGCCACCGGGCCGCAGCAGTTCAGCAAGATCGGGACCCGCAACGCCATGGTGATCGCCGTCGCCGCGTTCGGTTTGGCCCTGCACCCGGCGGAGAAGCGCGTCGGCACCGGTGTCGGTTCCGCCGCGCCCACGCCCCGGCGGGCGACGGACGCCGAGGAGTTCCTGGCCTCCGAGCTGGATTGGGAGTCGCGCCGGCCGGTGACCGACTCGGTCAAGCGCCGCTTCGGCGACCTGGTCGCCGCGGCCGCCGCGCCGATCGACGACGTCCGCGGCAGCGCGGCCTACCGGCGCCATGCCCTGGGGGTCATGGCGCGCAGGACGCTGACCTGGGCTTGGACCGAATACTGCGGAGGGAGCGCGAAGTGCGCGTGAACGTCACCGTCAACGGCGAGTCCCGCCGGGCGGACAACGTCTGGGAAGGCGAGAGCCTGCTCTACGTACTGCGCGAGCGGCTCGGCCTGCCGGGCTCGAAGAACGCCTGTGAACAGGGCGAATGCGGTTCCTGCACGGTCTACCTCGACGGCGTCCCGGCCTGCGCGTGCCTGGTCGCGGCCGGGCAGGCCGAGGGCCGCGAGGTCGTCACGGTCGAGGGCCTGGCCGTGGGGGAGGCCCTCGACCCGGTCCAGGAGTCGTTCGTCGAGCGCGGCGCCGTCCAGTGCGGGTTCTGCACGCCCGGCCTGCTGGTCGCGGCCCACGACCTGATCGAGCGCGTTCCGGACCCCAGCGACGTCGAGATCCGCGAGGCCCTCGCCGGCAACCTCTGCCGGTGCACCGGCTACGAGAAGATCCTCGACGCCGTTCGTGACGCGGCCGCGAAGAAGGCCGTCCGATGAGCGCGCCGGCCCGCTCCCCGCAGGAGCTGCACGACACGATCGCCGGCGGCATCGGCGAAAGCCCGCTGCGCCCGGACGGCACGCTGAAGGTCCGCGGCGAGTTCGCCTACTCCTCGGACCTGTGGCACGAGGACATGCTGTGGGGCGCCACGCTGCGCAGCCCGCACCCGCACGCCCGGATCGTCCGCGTCGACGTCTCCCGCGCGCTCGCTCAGCCGGGCGTGCACGCGGTGCTGACCCACGAGGACGTCCCCGGCGAGAACGTCTACGGTCTCAAGTACCAGGACACTCCGGCGCTGGCCGAGGGCCTGGTCCGCTACCAGGGCGAGCCGATCGCCATCCTCGCGGCCGACCACCCGGAGATCGCGCGGCAGGCGCTCAAGGAGATCGTCGTCGAGTACGACGTCCTCGAGCCGATCACCGACCCCGAGCGCGCCGCGCACGACGACACCCTGCCGAAGCTGCACCCGGACGGGAACCTGGTCCGCCACCAGCGGATCGTCAAGGGCGACCCGGCCGCGACCGCGGACGTCGTCGTCTCCGGCGTCTACGAGATCGGCATGCAGGACCAGGCGTTCCTCGGCCCCGAGTCCGGGCTCGCGGTGCCGGCCGAGGACGGCGGCGTCGACCTCTACCTGGCCACCCAGTGGCTGCACGTCGACCAGCGCCAGACGGCGAAGGCTCTCGGCCTGCCGCTGGAGAAGGTGCGGCTGACGCTGTCCGGTGTCGGCGGCGCGTTCGGCGGCCGCGAGGACCTGTCGATGCAGATCCACTCGTGCATGCTCGCGCTGCGCACCGGCCGCCCGGTGAAGATGAGCTACAACCGCCTCGAGTCGTTCTTCGGGCACGTCCACCGCCACCCGGCGAAGATGTACTACGAGCACGGCGCCACCCGCGACGGTAAGCTCGTCTACGTCCGGGCGAAGATGTACTTCGACGGCGGCGCGTACGCGTCCAAGACCCCGGTCGTGGTCGGCAACGGCACGACCCTCAGCGTCGGGCCGTACGACGTCCCGAACGCGCACATCGAGGGCTGGGGCGTCTACACGAACAACCCGACCTGCGGCGCGATGCGCGGGCTCGGCGCGGTCCAGCCGACGTACGCCTACGAGTCCCAGATGGACAAGCTCGCGTCCGCTTTGGACCTGGACCCCGCGGAACTGCGGATCCGCAATGCCCTGAGCGAAGGGTCCACTGTGGTCACCGGCCAGGTGGTCGACTTCCCGGCACCGGTGGCGGAGCTGGTCCAGCGGGTCCGCGACCTGCCGCTGCCGCCCGAGCCCACCGGCGAACGCGACATCCGCGAGCTGCCAGGCGGCGCGTCCAACACCACCCACGGCGAAGGTGTCGTCCGCGGCGTCGGCTACGGCGTCACGATCAAGAACATCTCCTACGCCGAAGGCCTCGACGACTACTCGACCGCCCGCGTCCGGCTGGAGGTGCTCGGCGGCGAAGCGGTGGCCATGGTCCACACCGCGGCCGCCGAGGTCGGCCAGGGCCTGGTGACGCTGCAGCAGCAGATCGCCCGCACCGAACTGGGCCTGACCCGCGTCAGCGTGCACCCGGCCGACACGAGCGTCGGCGACGCGGGCTCCAGCTCGGCGTCGCGCCAGACCTACGTGACCGGTGGCGCGGTCCGCAACGCCTGCCGCGCGGTCGCCGAGGCGGTCTACGCGCGGCTCGGGGTGCCCGCCGAGGGCATGTCCCTGACCGGCGGGAAGGTCGTCGCGGCCGACGGCGAAGTCGTCGCGGACCTGGCCGAACTGCTCGGCGACACCGCGATCGAGGAGACCCGCGAGTTCCACCACCGCCCGACCTACCCCCTCGACCCGGAGACCGGCCAGGGCGACGCGCACGTCCAGTACGGCTTCTCGGCCCACCGCGCGGTGGTCGACGTCGACCTGGACCTCGGCCTCGTCAAGGTCGTCCAGCTGGACTGCGCCCAGGACGTCGGCAAGGCGATGAACCCCGACGCCGTCGTCGCCCAGATCCAGGGCGGCTCGGCGCAGGGCCTCGGCCTCGCCGTGATGGAGGAGATCCTGGTCAAGGACGGCAAAGTGCGGAACCCGTCGTTCACCGACTACCTCATCCCGACCATCCTCGACATGCCGCCGATGCGCGTCGACGTCCTCGAACGCCCCGACCCGCACGCCCCCTACGGCGTCCGCGGCGTCGGCGAACCACCCACGATCTCGGCCACGCCGGCGATCGCCAACGCCATCCGCGCGGCCACCGGCCTCGAGCTGCCGCGCGTCCCGATCCGCCCCGAGCACATCACTGGAGCCTGAGATGACCACGTCGATTTCCGCCGAGACCGAATGGCTCGACGAAGCCGTCCGCATCGCGGAGACGAACGTCGCGAACGGCGGCGGCCCGTTCGGCGCGCTGATCGTGAAGGACGGTGAGGTCGTCGCGACCGGCGTCAACCGCGTCACCGCGAACCTCGACCCGACCGCGCACGCCGAAGTCGTCGCGATCCGCGCGGCCTGCCAGGCGCTCGGCACGTTCAAGCTCGACGGCTGCGTGCTCGTCTCCAGCTGCGAGCCGTGCCCGATGTGCCTGTCCTCGGCGCTGTGGGCGCGGGTGGACAAGGTGCTCTTCGCCGCCGACCGCGACGACGCGGCCAAGGCCGGTTTCGACGACCGGGCCTTCTACGAACTCTTCGACCGTCCCCGCGACACCTGGACGGTTCCCGTCACGCGACTGTCCGCAAAGGACGGTTTCGCCCCCTTCGCGGCTTGGCTCGACAAGGCCGACCGCACCGACTACTGACCCACAAGGCCAGCTGACCGGAGCACAACCCAATCGAACGTCCCGCTCGCCCAGGCACGGCGCTGTGCCTTGGCCTGGCCGAGCACACCCACCGGCAAGGGCAGGACGCATGACCCAGACCGAAGTCCCCACCCCAGTAGTCGAGGAAGTACCCCCTCAACGCCGTTCGCTGCTCGACAGGTTCTTCGAGCTGCGGGCGAGGCAGACCACGATCGGCCGCGAAGTCCGCGGCGGCGTCACGACGTTCGTCGCGATGGCCTACATCGTGCTGCTCAACCCGCTCATCCTCGGCGCCTCCGCCGACATCACCGGCGCCCGGCTCTCCGCCGCGCAGGTGACCACCGCGACCGCGCTGGCCGCCGCGGTGATGACCGTCCTCATGGGACTCGTCGGCAACGCGCCCCTCGCGCTGGCCGCCGGGCTCGGCATCAACGGCATCGTCGCCTTCCAGATGGCCCCGTCGATGACCTGGGCGCAGGCGTTCGGGCTGGTCGTGCTCGAAGGCGTCTGCATCGTGCTGATGGCTGTCAGCGGCGTCCGCGAACGGATCATGAACGCCATCCCGCGGCCGCTGAAGATGGCGATCACCGTCGGGATCGGGCTCTACATCGCCCTGGTCGGCCTGGTCAGCGCCGGGTTCGTGACCCGGATGCCGGACGCGGCGCAGACCACGGTCCCGGTGCGCCTCGGGGCGAGCGGGCACCTGCACGGCTGGCCGATCGTCGTGTTCTGCTTCGGGCTGCTGCTGATGATCGTGCTGATGGCCCGCAAGGTCCCGGGTGCGGTGCTGATCAGCATCGGCGTGGCGACGCTGCTGGCCGTCGTGCTGCACGAGGGCTTCGGGGTCGGCGGCTGGGGCCTGACCACCCCGGCCCTGCCCGACCACGTCGTCGCGGCGCCGGACTTCGGGCTCTTCGGCCACATCGACCTGTTCGGCGGGTTCGCCTCGGCGGGCGCGCTCGCGGCGACGGTGTTCCTGTTCACGCTGGTGCTGTCCGGCTTCTTCGACGCGATGGGCACGATCACCAGCGTCTCGGACGAAGCCGGGCTGTCGAAGAACGGCAAGGTCCCGCGGATGGGCCGCATCCTGCTGGTCGACGGCGCGGGCGCGATCGCGGGCGGCGTCACCGGCTCGTCGCCGAACACGGTGTTCCTGGAGTCCGCGGCCGGGGTCGGCGAGGGCGCCCGGACGGGCCTGGCGAGCGTCGTCACCGGCCTGCTGTTCGCCGGGACGCTGCTGTTCACCCCACTCGCCGGCGTCGTCCCGGCCCAGGCCGCGGCGCCGGCGCTGGTGGTCATCGGCGGCATGATGGTCGCGCAGTGCCGCAACATCCCGTGGCACGACCCGGACTACACGATCCCGGTGTTCCTCACCGCGGCCCTGATCCCGTTCACGTACTCGATCACCAACGGCGTCGGCGCCGGCCTGATCGCGTTCGTGCTGATCAAGATCGGCCGCGGCAAGTGGCGCGAGGCCGGCTGGCTGCTCTCCCTGCTGGCGCTGGTGTTCGCGGTGTACTTCGCCGTCGACGGCGTCGAAGCCCTCTTCCGCTAAGGAGATCCCTCGTGGCCCTGATGTTCTTCAACGGCGGCGCCATGCGCGGCGAACCGCTGCACCACCTGCTGGACGGCTCGCCGTTCGTGGGCACCGCCCGGACGGCGGCGAAGTACCGGTTCTACGCGGTGGGCGACCAGTGCCCGGCGCTGTACCCGGTCTCCCACGGCGGCGCCGAAGTGACCGGCGAAGTCTACGACGTCTCGCTGGACGACCTGCGCGACAAGGTGCTCCCGTCCGAGCCGCACGAGCTGGAACTGGGAGTGGTGGAGCTGACGGACGGAAGTTCGGCGTTCGCGATGCTGCTGCGGCGGCCGTACACGTCCCACGTCGCCCTGCGCGACATCACGGAAGTCGGCGACTGGCGGGCGTACAAGGCGAGCGCGTGAAGGTCCTGGTCGCCCCGGACAAGTTCAAGGGATCGCTGACCGCGGCCGAGGTGGCCTCGGCGGTGGCGTCCGGCCTGGCGGACGTCCACCCCGGCCTCGCGGTGCAGCAACTCCCGGTGGCCGACGGCGGCGACGGAACGGTGGACGCCGCCGTCGCCGCCGGCTACGACCGGGTGCGGGTCCCGGCCCGCGGCCCGACGGGGGAGCCGGTGACGGCGTCCTACGCGGTCCGCGGGGACACGGCGGTCGTCGAGCTGGCCGAGGCATCCGGGCTGCACCGGCTACCGGGTGCCCCGGCCCCGCTCACGGCGACCAGCGCGGGCACCGGCGACGTCATCGCGGCGGCGGTCCGGGCAGGGTGCCGGCGGATCGTCCTCGGAGTAGGCGGCAGTGCCTGCACCGACGGAGGCGCGGGCATGCTGGCCGCACTGGGCGCCCAGCTGCTGGACGACTCGGGCCGTGAGCTTCCGTTCGGCGGCGCGGCTCTCGCTCAGCTCGCGTCACTGGACGTGACGCGAATGTCCGAAGTGGACATCGAGCTGGCGAGCGATGTGGACAACCCGCTGTACGGCCCACGCGGAGCGGCGGCCGTCTATGGTCCGCAGAAGGGAGCATCCCCCGACGACGTCAAGACATTGGACGCGGCGTTGCGCCACTGGGCGTCGATAGCCGGCCCGGAGTTCGCCGAGCGACCGGGCGCCGGGGCCGCCGGGGGAGTGGGCTTCGCGGCGATGGCGGTGCTGGGCGCCCGGATGCGCCCCGGCATCGAGCTGCTGCTGGACCTGCTCGGCTTCGGCGAGGCACTGACCGGAGCATCGCTGGTCGTGACCGGCGAGGGATCCCTCGACGAGCAGACGTTGGCGGGCAAGGCCCCAGCCGGAGTGGCCCGCGCGGCGGCGGCGAAGGGCATCCCGTGCGTCGCGGTGTCCGGCCGCTGCCAACTGTCCTCAACGGACCTGAGGGGCGCGGGAATCTCGGCGGCGTACGCACTGACGGACCTGGAACCGGACCCGGGGCGCTGCATGGCGGAGGCGGCACCGTTGCTGCGCCGCCTGGCCCGCCGGCTCGCGGCCGACTACTTCTGAATGAGTGCTACTCGGAATTTGTTACCATCGAAACCATGGCAACGAAGACGGCGGTGGACACCAGGGCGCGCATCCTCGAGGCGGCAGCGGCACTGCTGGTGGCAGAGGGCCGCGACGGCCTGTCGACCCGCGCGGTGAGCGCGGCGGCGGGCGTCCAGCCACCGGCGTTGTACCGCCTGTTCGGAGACAAGGACGGCCTGCTCGACGCGGTGGCGGCGTACGGGTTCGACGAGTACCTGACGAGCAAGCGAGAACTGGGCTCGACGGGCAACGCGGTGGAGGACCTCCGCCGAGGCTGGGACTTGCACATCGAGTTCGGCCTGTCCCGCCCGGAGTTCTACGTATTGATGTACGGCGACGCACGTCAGGGCCGCAAGTCACCAGCGGCGCAAGAGGCGGAGGCGATGCTGCGAAGCATCGTCGAGCGCGTAGCGGAGGCGGGGAGGCTGAGGGTAAGCGTCGACCGAGCGGCAAGACTGGTCCACGCAACAGGAATGGGAGTGGTCCTGTCCCTGATAGCAACCCCGGAGAACGAGCGCGACCCAGAGCTGTCAAAGACGGCAAGAGAGACGGTCCTGACCCGAATCCTGACGGGCACCGAAGACCAGGCGGGATCAGAACTACCAGAGCGAGCAATAGCGCTGAGAGCAGGCCTGGAGGGAACAACGGTCCTGACGGAGGCAGAGCGGGTACTACTGGGAGAGTGGCTGGACCGCATAGCAAACGCGTAAAAGCACGGCCAGTCCAAAACCCGCACCAGACAGAACCCAGGCCCTCCCGCAACCCCGATCCAAAGCCAGAACACGGCCGGCCGCGCCGGGTCAAGGCATCTTTCCCGCCTTGACGCGGTGTGGCCGGCCGTAGTCACAATCAGGCATCGGGGTTGTGGAGACAGCCCGGCAGGGGTCGCGGGCGTAGCCCGCCAGGGTTGCGGGCAGAACCCGGCAGGGGTTGTGGACACACCCCGCCAGGGGTTTGCGGGCGGAGCCCGCCGCGGTAGCGGACACCCCCCACCAGGGGCCGCAGGCAGCGCCCACCAGGTGTCACACCCACCTCAACACCACAACCCCGCCCACCCCGCCTACCCCGGGCTGTATCGATCCAGTCCCATCGGACATTGCTTGTCACCCCGAAGTCACCCAATATGTTGCGGCCAACAACATATCCACGACAACGCCGTCGGAGGCCCCGAATGATCAGGTGGAAAGCGGTCCTGGCCTGCACAGGAGCAGCAATCCTGCTCACCACGACGACCCCGGCGACCGCCCTCGCAACAGGAACGGCGACGGACTGCTGCGGCGGCGGAGCATCCTGGGCAACGGGCAACAAGTCGGCGCTGGGCACGTCGACGACGACCGGAAGCCCGGTGTGGTTCACCGTCGCCGACGGCGTCACCTCGGAGGTCTTCTACCCCCGAGCAGACGTCCCGAACACGCAGGACATGCAGTACGTGATCACGGACGGCAGCAGCTTCGTGGACCTCGAACGCGACGCGACCAACCACGTGGTGTCGATGCCCGACGAGAAGGCCCTCCAGTACAAGGTCACGAACACGGCGAAGAGCGGCAAGTACCGGATCACCACGGACTACGTGACAGACCCGTCCCGGGCCACCCTGATCACGAACACCCGTTTCCAGTCCCTGGACGGCGGAAACTACCGCCTCTACCTCCTGGCCAACCCGTCGATGGCCGGCGGAGGCGCCAACGACAACGCGTGGTGGGACGGCACCGGCCTGGTGGCCAGCGGAACCGAAACGCTGTTCGGCGGCACGGCCACCACAGTGGTGCAAGCCCTGCGAGTCTCAACCGGCTTCACGGCACACGACAACGGCTACGCGGGCGCGGCGAGCGACTGCCTGACCGACCTCCGAGCCGACAAGAACCTGAACAACCAGTTCGACAACATCTCCGGCACGGGCAACGCGGTCCAGTGTGGACAGATCCCGGTGGGCACGGACACGACGTTCACGGTCGCCCTCGGCTACGGCAGCACAGCGGCAGCGGCGACATCGAACGCGACCGGATCACTCGGCACGGGCTTCCCGGCAATAGCGACGTCCTACCGCACCGGCTGGAACTCGTACGTGAACAGCCTGAAACCCGCACCGGCCAGCGTCTCCGGCGACACGCAACGGCGACGGGCGTACTACGTCGCGGCGATGGCGCTCAAGACGGCCGAGGACAAGCAACACCCCGGAGCGAGCGTCGCGGGCCTGGCCACACCCTGGGGCAACTTCACGAACGGCGACCAGCTCAACGACGGCTACCACCGGGTCTGGGGCCGCGACCTCTACCAGCAGGCGACGGGTCTCCTGGCCGCCGGCGACAGTGCCCAGGCCAAGCGCATGGCCCAGTTCCTGTGGAACTCCCAGTGGATCGGCACCCCGACCGCGGGCGACGGCACGACGTACCCGGCGGGGTCCTTCCCGCGCTACAGCCCGGTGTCCGGGGTGAGCGGCGCCAGCGCACAGCAACTCGGCTGCTGCGAACAACTGGACCAGGACGCGGACGCGATCCTGCTGGCCTGGCTGACCGGCGTCACCGACGCGTCGACGTACGCCAAGGTGAAGACCACGGCGAACCACATCGTCTCGACCGGCCCGGACACCACCGAGCGCTGGGAAGAGCAGTACGGCAAATCCCCGTCGTCGACAGCCGCCGAGATCGCCGGCCTGATCGCGGCGGGCGCGATCGCCCGGGCCAACGGCGACACCACGAGCGCGACGTCGTGGGAGTCCACAGCGGACTCCTGGCGCAACTCCCTGGCCGGCTGGACGGTCACGACCTCCGGCTACTGGGGCGCCCACACGTACTACGAACGCCTCGACCGCGCCGGAAACCCCAACGACGGCGCGACGATCTGCTTCGACGAGGGCTGCTTCTACGAGCACGACGTCACGGACTTCGGCTTCCTCGACCTCGTCCGCCTCGGCATCCGCCCGGCGAGCGACGCGACAATCGCGAACTCGGTCGCCCCCACCGCGGCCGCGTCCGACGGCAACTCCCCGGTGCAGGTGACGCTGCCCAACGGCGACGTCTACTTCCACCGCTACCCGCACGACAACTACGGCGACAGCAACGCGAACTGCAGTGGCTGGCCCGCGAACGGCGGCCAGCGGTTCGGCCGGCTGTGGCCGGTGCTGTCGGGGGAGCGCGGGCAGTACGAACTCGCCAACGGCCGCTCGGCCGCGGTCTACCTGAAGTCCATGGCGGACTCGGCCAACGACGGGTACTTCGTGCCCGAGCAGGTCTGGGACCGCGCGGACGTCGGCTGCTTCGGCCTGGGCCGCCCGACGGGCAGCGCGGGTCCGCTGATGTGGGCCGAGGGCCAGTACCTGCGGCTCGCGCAGAGCATGGACGCGGGCCACAACCTCGACACGCCGTCGATCGTCAAGACCCGCTACGGCACCTGATGACCCGCCGGCCCGGCACGCCCCCTCGGTGTGCCGGACCGGGGAGTCACCGCACCAGGCGGACGGTCTTCGCCGCCGGGACGAAGGTCGCCGTCTGGCCGCGGGTGAGGGCGACCGTGTCGGCTTCGAGGCCGTCGCCGAACGCGACCAGGCGGTCGGACTCGACCTCGACCGTCAGCGGTGCCCGCGTCAGTTCCCCTTCGGTGCACGTCGTCCCGGTCGTCGGCGACGGCCACGCCTCGCGCACGAACCAGACGAGCCGGGCCTCGCCGGGCGCGGGCAGCCGCAGCGCGCTGCCGCGTTCGCGCCACACCGACCCGCACCAGCCGGTGGCGCCGGTGCCCGTCCCGACGAGGATCCCCGACGACGCCTGGCGTTCCGCCGGCCCGCCACCGACCCCCAGCCGGTAGCGGGCCGTCTGGTGCCCGGCGTGGCCCAGGTAGATCTCGTTGAGCGCGAGCAGCCGCTGGCCGTCGTCGGCGGTGAGCTCGGCCATCGTCCGGTGCTCGACGTCGCCGGTGGCCCGCACCAGGTCCGCTACCGCCGCCGGCGGGTGCCGCACGAGCACCCCGGGCGCGCCCGGCGCGATCCCGACCACCGGCTGGCCGTCGAGGTACTTGGCCACGTTCGCGACGAGCCCGTCCTGGCCGACCACGACGACGACGTCCTCCGGGGTGAACAGGAACCGGTCGAGGTCCGCCCGTTCGACCTCACCGCGGCGCCAGTCGAGCGGGATCGCCGCCGACGCCGCGGCGAGCGCCGCCCGCACGGCGGCGTCCGCCTCGGTCACCTCGGCCAGGTCCCGCCCGCGCGTGCGCAGGAAGAACTCGGCCTGGCCGCGCGTGCCGTGCCGGGCGAGCAGCTCGGCCAGTTCGGTGCGCCGGTGCACCAGCACGACGCGCGGTGCGAGGCTCACGACCGCACGCCCAGCTTCGTCAGCAGCGGCGCGAGCAGGTCCGGCGTCACCGTCAGGCTGTCGATCTGCGGCAGGTTGCCCGCCAGCTCCCGCAGCGCCAGTCCGGTCAGGACACCCTCGGGCAGGTCGCGGTACGCGGCCAGCCGTGCGGCTTCCCCGGCCGCTTCCGCCTCGCCGAGCGCGCGCTTGCCTTCGGCTTCCACGAGCGTCAGGCGTTCCTTGCGCGAGGCTTGCGCCTCGGTCTCGATGCGGCTCGCCGCCGCGGCCTCTTCGGCCTGACGGCGGGCGTTCGCGCCGCGCTGGGCGACCAGCTGCTCTTCGCGCCGGGCCAGCTCGATCTGGTTCTGCAGCTCGTTTTCGCCGATCGCGCGTTCGCGTTCGACGGCCAGCGCGCGCCGCTCGAAGGTCGCCCGGTCGGCCTCCTGCTGGACCTTCTCCCGCGCGGTCGTCTGCAGCGCCTTCTCGACCTCCGGCTCCGCCCGGATCGCGACCACCCGGACGTCGACGACGGCCGAGCCGGTCTGCGCGAGCCGGGTGTCCTCTTCGGCGAGTCCGGCGCGGATCCGGTCGCGGACCGCGCTGACGCCGTCGACGAGCGCGGCCGCGAGGTCGATGCGGGTCAGCACCTCCACCGCGTACTGCTGGACGTTCTCGGTGAGCAGCCCGCTGATCTGCGCGAGGGGATCGCTTCTCCAGCGCCCGGTATCCGGGTCGATGGAGAAGTCGATGCGCTGCGCGGCCAGCTCGGGGTTCTCGATCCGGAAGGTCAGCGCGAGCTGGACGGTGACGTCCTGGAAGTCGGCCGTGCGGGCGTGGAACAGCAGCGGCAGCTCGCGGTCGTCGACCGGGACCTCCGAGACGACCGCTGTCAGCGGCCGGTACCAGAACGACAGCCCGACGCCGTCGTGCGCGAGCTTGCCGCGGCGGTAGTGGCGGATGTGCACCGTGGGTGCGCCGCGCAGGTGGCGGAACCCGAAGCGGCGGTCGATGTCGGCCATGAGCCCTCCTCTTATCGTCGAGGTGACGATATGCGGACGGACTTCTAATCGTCAAGCTGACGATTAGAAGGTAGGGTGGTGGCATGGGTCACCCGCCGTTCGCCGTCACCGTCGACCTCGTCGTGCTCACCCTGACCGGGGACGAGCTGTGCGCACTGGTCGTGCGCCGGGGAGTCGAGCCGTACCAGGGGGAGTGGGCGTTGCCCGGCGGGTTCGTCCGGGAGGACGAGGACCTCTCGGACGCGGCGCGCCGCGAGCTGGCGGAAGAGACCGGGCTCGCGCCGGGGACCGTCCACATCGAACAGCTCGCCGGCTACGGCGCCCCGGACCGGGACCCGCGGATGCGTGTGGTCACCGTCGCCTACCTGGCGCTGGCACCGGACCTGCCGGCACCGAGCGCGGGCACGGACGCCGCGGAGGCGCGCTGGACGCCGGTGCGGTCGCTGACCCGCGAGCACCTGGCGTTCGACCACGACCGGATCCTCGCGGACGGGGTCGAGCGCGCCCGCGCGAAACTCGAGTATTCGCCGCTGGCCACGGCGTTCTGCGCGCCGGAGTTCACGGTCGCGGAGCTGCGGCGGGTGTACGAGCTGGTGTGGGACACGCGGCTGGACCCGCGCAACTTCCACCGCAAGGTCACCGGCGCCGAGGGCCTGCTGGAGCCGACCGGCCGCACGACCACCCGGGACGGCGGCCGCCCGGCCCGGCTGTACCGGCGCGGTAAAGCGGAACTGCTGTACCCGCCGATGTTGCGCGCGTGACGCTCAGCCGGCGCCGAGCGCGCGGCCGGCGGGCCGGCGAGTGTGGGCCCACGCGGGCAGCGGGGTCAGCACGCCGACCGCCAGCAACACGCCGAACTGCGCCGGCACCGGGGGAGCGGCCATCTACGCGACCACGCGCTCCTGCCCGGCCGCCGTCAGCGCATAAACCTTGCGCCGGGCCGCGGACCGGCGCTTCTTCCCGCTCGTGGACCACCTCCCGCCTTCTCGAGAGGGCGTGTCAAGCGGGTGCCAGCCGGCGCGCGGCCGTCACCAGCGGCAGCAAGCGCGTGCCGAAGTTGCGGACCGCGAGGCCGCCGCGGGTGGCCGGGATCAGCAACGCCGCCGCCGTGGACACGTTGCGCTGCTTGGGTTCCACCAGCTTCCGGTGCGCCGCCTCGTAGCGGCGGAACGCCGCGGCCGCGTCGCCCGGGGTCCGGCCCAGCTCCGCTGCCAGGGTGTACGCGCCGGCCATCGCCAGCGTCGAGCCGTCGCCGAACAGCGACACGCACGACGCCGCGTCCCCGGCCAGCGCGATCCGGCCGGCCGCCCAGCCGGCCATCCGCACCCGGCTCACCGAGTCCAGGTACAGGTCTTCGGCTTCGCGCACGCGCTCCAGTAGCTCCGGCACGCGCCAGCCGGCGCCCGCGTACGCCTCGGCGATCATCTGCTTGTGCAGCACCACGTCCCGGTGGTCGAACCCCGGCACGGCGGCGCCGCGGAACATGAACGCGACGACTCCGCGGCCGCGCGACGGGTGCACCGCGACCGCCCGGCCGGGCGAGTTGTACATCACCAGCTCGGTGCGGTCGGCGGGCGGCTCGGCCAGCGGCAGCGTCGCGATGTAGACGCCCATGTGCTCGACGAACGCGTGCTCCGGCCCGAACGCCAGCCGCCGCACGCCCGAGTGCAGGCCGTCGGCGCCGAGCACCAGGTCGAAGCGCCGCGGGGCGCCCCGCTCGAACGTGACGTCGACGCCGCCGTCGTCCTGGCTCAGCTCGGTGATCGAGTCGTGGAAAACGAACTCCGCGTCCTGGCGCGCGGCCTCGTGCAGGATCGCCGCGAGGTCGGTGCGCGGCAGCTCGATGCCGCTGTCGCCGCCCATCGCGACGCGGCCGGTCCGGCGCCCGGCGTCGTCGACGAACTTCAGCGACGTCACGGCGGTGCTCGCCTCCCGCAGCTTCGCCGTGATGCCCATCCGGTCGGCGACGCGCGAGGCCGGTCCGCGCACGTCGACGGGACTGCCGCTCGAACGCAGCCCCGCGGCGCGCTCGACGACGGTCGGCCGGAAACCGGCGCGGGCCAGCCAGTACGCCAGCGTCGGCCCGGCGACGCCCGCGCCGGAGATCAGTACGGTCCGCTCGGTCATGGTGAAACCCCCATCGAAGTCCTGACCATCGGTCAGTCCCGACCGTACGCTCCTGTCCAACGGTCAGGCAAGCGGCTAGGCTCGGGCGATGACCGACGACACCCGCGCCCGGATCCTGCGCGCCGCGCTCGAGGAGTTCTCCGAGCGCGGCTTCCACGCGGTGTCGGTCCGGGAGCTGGCCGAACGCGTCGGCGTCACCAAGACCGCCGTGCTGTACCACTTCCCCGGCAAGGCCGACATCGTGACGGCGCTGGCCGAGCCGCTGCTGGACGACCTCGAAACGGCCATGACGAAAGCCGCCGAAGCCGCCGACCCGCGCGCCGCGGCGATCGAAGGCGTCCTCGACGTGTGGCTCAGCCACCGCTACCTGCTCCGGATGAACCTGCGCGACCTCGGCCTCACCGCGTCGAAGGCGGTGTTCGACCGCTTCCGCGACGGCATGCTCAAGGCGAACCACCTGGTGGCGGGCCCGGACGCGGACCTGCCGGGCCGGGTCCGCGCGGCCCAGGCGATCGCGATGCTCAGCGACCCGGTGGTGCTGTTCGCCGACGCGCCGGCGGACGAACTGCGCGCCGCGGTCCTCGACGGCGTCGACCGGCTGTACGCGGTGCCGGAACCGGAGGCCAGGCCACGCGGCCGCCGCGGCCGGCCACCGGTGATGAGCCCGGAGACGATCGAAGCGGCCCGCCGGCTCTACGACGCGGGCCACGCGCCGTCCGACATCGCCACGGCGCTCGGCGTCTCCCGCGCCACGATCTACCGGCACCTGCCGGGCGCGGAATAATGAGACTCATTAATGAGACTTATTGAGACGTGACCTCGATCGCCGGCAACGCCGAGAGCTGAGCGGGAGTCAGCTTCGCCGCCGCCGCGAACACCGTCTGCTGGTGCTCCTTGATCCGCTCGTCCACCAGCCGGCTCAGCTCGAAGGCCAGCCGCCCGGTCTGCTTCACGGTGACCTCGTCCACCAGCGGCCGCGCGGCCGACGTGATGACCACCCCCGAAGCCTCGCCGGCCGGGGATTGTGAGACGCCGACCGAGTAGGCCTCCCGCGGGTTGACCGGCCCGTCGATCGAAAAGTCGCGGATCCGGCCCAGCAGCGCGTGCCACTCGGCGACTTCGCCCGGCACCCCGGTGGCCTTGACGTCGTCGACCGTCAGGTGCAGTCCGCGGTCGCCGGTGCGGAAGCAGCGGGCGTAGGAGTTGAGCGCGGACACCCACAGCGCCTCGACGAGCACCGCGTCGACCCGCGGCCGGGCCAGCTCGGCCACCAGCCGTTCGCAGCATTCGAGGGTGAACTGCAGGTCGTCGAAGAGCGCGACGAGATCGGCCAGGCCGAGCGCGCCGGGCGTCGCGAGCTGCCGGGCGCTCGTGGGGGTCGTCGTGGAAGGGGTCATCCGGGACGCTCCTGTCGGCGGTCGAACCTCAACGACACCGCATCCGGGAGCGTCCCGGGGTCTCAATTTGCGACACCACCCGCCACCGGCCGGAACGACAGCGTGAACGACGTCTTCTGCGGCACCAGCCGGTACGCCGGCAGCACGCCGGGCCCGCAGGCCGCCGTCCCGAGGCCGTGGTGGGCCGCGTCCAGCGTCACGTGGACCAGCGATCCCGACTCCAGCTCGTCGGTGTGCCGCGCCGCTTCCAGCGCGGCCGCCGTCCAGCGGCGGGCCGTGAAGCCGAAGGTCGGATCGCCGTCGACGCGCAGGCCCGTTCCGTCCGGGTTCGTCAGGCGGACCCAGCGCACGTCCGTCCGGTTGCCGTTCTCCTGCGGGAAGACGTACGGCGTCTGCAGGCCGTCGACGCTGCTCGAGAACCGCCCGATCCGCGCCGCCTGGCGGCTGTCCGGGTACGCCTCGCCGGGGCCGCCGCCGAACCACTCGGCCGAGCCGAACGTGCCCGGGACCGCCATCGCCAGGCCGAGCCGGGGGAGCGTGCCCGGGAATTCGCCGTCAGGAGTCACCTCGACCCGCAGCCGCAGGCCGCCGTCGAAGGCCGTCCACGTGTAGTCCGCGAACAGGCCGAACGGTTGGGCCGGCGGGGCGACGCGCGTGCGCACCAGCAGTTCGTCGCCGTCGGCGTCCACCTCGATCACCCGGTGCTGCATCCGGTGCAGTCCCGCGGCCCGCCACTGCGACGCTTCGGACGGCCCGGGCGACGAGCCGCGGTCGTTGTCCGTCGTGGCGCGCCAGACGTCCAGCCGCGGGCCGTGGACCGGGTGCCCGCCGAGCGCCGTCAACGTGCCGGTCGCCGGGTCGAACTCGCCCGCGCCGAGGATGAGCCGTCCGGACGTGCGGAACACCGGACCCCGCGGCGACGGCGACGCACGCGACGGCGCCGGTGAAATCGGCACCTGACCCCAGCCGACGACGTGTCCGGCGGGCGCCCACGCCGTCCCGGCCGCCAGCGACGCCGTAACGGTCAGCCAGGACTCGCCGCGGGTCGGCGGCAACGACGGCAGTGCAACCGGAGCGCTCTGTCCGGAGTGGATGGCCGGGACGTCGTGGACACCGTCCGCGACGACGATTCCCTCGTCTTCCAGGACCCAGGTGAACCTCACGTGCCCGGTGTCCACGAAGTCGTAGTGGTTCGACACCCGGAGGCCGGACGGATCCGCGTCGATCCGGACCGGCTCGATGATCTTCGCGAACTCCGTCAGCCCCGGCGAATGCGTCCGGTCCGGGAAGAGCAGGCCGTCGATGACGAAGTTGCCGTCGTGGATGGTCTCGCCGAAGTCGCCGCCGTAGGCGAAGTGGCCCGGCGCGGCCAGGCCGTGGTCGATCCACTCCCAGACGAACCCGCCCTGGCAGTTCGGGTACCGCTCGAACAGCTCGCGGTATTCGAGCAGCCCGCCCGGCCCGTTGCCCATCGCGTGCGCGTACTCGCACAGGATGAACGGCAGGGCGCGGCGGCGCTCGTTGTCGTCCTCGCGAAGCCCGATCTGCTCCACTTCGGACGGTGTCGCGTACATGCGGCTGTGGACGTCCACATAGGAGCACTCGTGGTCGCCCTCGTAGTGCACCGGCCGGCTCGGGTCGCGTTCGCGCACCCACTCCGCCATCCGCGCCAGGTTGTCGCCGGTGTGGCTTTCGTTGCCCAGTGACCAGAGGATCACGCTGGGCCGGTTCTTGTCCCGCTCCACCGTGCGGCGCATCCGGTCGAGGTACGCGTCCGTCCACATCGGCTCGGAGCTCGGGTTGCGGTCCCAGCCGAGCGGTCCGAAGCCGTGCGTTTCCAGGTCGCACTCGTCGACGACCCACAGGCCGTACTCGTCGCACAGCTCGAGGAACGCGGGATCCGGCGGGTAGTGGCTGGTCCGGACGGCGTTGACGTGGTGGCGCTTCATCAGCAGGACGTCGGCCAGCGCGGTCTCCCGCGAGACGACCCGGCCGGTCCGCGGGTCGTGTTCGTGCCGGTTCACCCCGCGCAGCAGCAGCCGCCGCCCGTTGACCTTGAGCTGCCCGTCTTCGATCGTCACGGTCCGGAACCCGATCCGGACGGGCACGCGTTCGGCCACAGTGGACAGCGTGCCGTCGTAGAGGCGAGGTGTCTCGGCGCTCCACGGCTCGACGGGCAGTTCCAGGGGCTGCCCGGCCGGGTGCCCGGCGACGCCCAGCGACGGGATGTCCAGCACGACGTCCGGGCCGGTCTCGACCCGGACCGTGCCGAGCCCGGTGGTGTGGTCGTAATCCGCGTGGACGAAGAAGTCGCCGATGCCGCCGGCCGGCCGGGCGAGCAGCGTCACGGCCCGGAAGATGCCGGACAGCCACCACATGTCCTGGTCTTCGAGGTAGCTGCCGGCCGACCACTGGTGCACGCGCACGACGAGGACGTTGCCGCGCGGCTTCAGCAGGGACCCGGCCTCGAACTCCGCCGGCAGCCGGCTGCCCTTCGTGACGCCGAGCTCGGTGCCGTTGAGCCAGATCCGGCCGCACGAGTCGATCCCGTCGAAGCGCAGCAAAGACGACCCGGCCGGCCAGCCGCTCGGCAGGTCGAACCGCAGCCGGTGGTCACCGGTCGGGTTCTCCGACGGCACGTGCGGCGGGTCGACCGGGAACGGGTAGTGCACGTTCGTGTAGGCGGGCTTGCCGTGCCCGTGCAGCTGCCACAGCGACGGCACCGGCAGCTCGTCCCACGCGGAGTCGTCGAACGCGGGATCGGCGACGTCCGGGGGAGCGGCGGCGAGGCTCGGCGACAGGCGGAACCGCCAAGTGCCGGTCAGCGACAGCGCCGGCGCGTCGGAGCCGAAGGCCGCGCGCGGAGCCACTGAGCCGTAGCCCGGACCCGGGTCTTCGACGTACGCCATGACACCTCCCGTGAGCGTTCCCGTGAACGTTCACGGGCGCGGCTGAAGTGTGCGGACCGCCCGGCGGGCGTGTCAAGGGATCAGGCGGATTCCCGCAGGTGGAGCCGGGCGCGCACGACCAGCTCAGCGGGGTCGAGAGGGGCGGCACCGGTCACGAGCCGAGTGGTCTGCTCGACGGCCAGCGCGCCGAGCGCGCGGGTGTCGATGGCGACGCTGGAGAGCTCCGGGTCGACGAGGGTGCCGAGGGTGAGCCCGTCGAAGCCGATCACCGCGAGGTCGTCCGGGACGCGCAGGCCGAACCGGCGGGCTTCGCGCAGGGCGCCGATGGCGATGACGTCGTTGAAGGCGAACACCGCCGTGACGTCGGGGTGGGCGGCGAGCAGGCTCGCGAGGGCCGCGCCGCCGCCGTCGACGGTCTGGGCGGCGCGCGCGATCCACCCGGGCGCGACCGCGAGGCCGTGCTCGGCGGCGGCCCGGCGGAACCAGAGCTGCCGGACGCTGGGCTCGCGCCCGTCGTCGTCGAGCATCCCGATCCGCCGGTGCCCGCGCCCGGCGAGGTGGGCGACGGCCTCGCGGACGCCGTCCTCGCCGTCGATCGGGATGCCGCTGAACCGCGGCAGGCGCGGCTCGCGGCCGAGCAGCACCACCGGGATGCCGGGGGTGAACCGGTCGAGGTCCTCTTCGGACCGGCTGAAGTAGCCGACGACGGCGTCGACCTGGGTGCCGATCACCCGCAGCGTGGCGAGCTCCTGCTCGGCGTCGCCGGCGGTGTCGTAGACGACGACGTGCCAGCCGCGCGAGCGGGCGGCCGCCAGCGCCCCCGAGGCGACTTCGGTGAAGAAGGGGTTGAGCAGGTCCGGCACGACCAGGCCGATGGTGGTCGTGTCCGGCCGGACCAGGCCGCGGGCGAACCGGCTCGGCCGGTACCCGAGCTCCCGGGCGGCGTCGAGGACGCGCTGCTTGGTCGAGCCGTCGATCTCCGCCTTGTCGTTCAGCGCCCGCGAGACGGTCTGCCGCGACACGCCGGCCGAGCGGGCGACGTCGTGGATCGTCACCCGCCGGGGTTCGGTGCTCGAGGACATCCGTCGAGTATGCCCGCCGTGGCGGGGCGCTAGAAGATCGACCAGCCGGTCAGGGTGGTGAAGCGGTCCAGCGCCGACACACCCGCCACCGAGTTGCCGCGGGCGTCCAGGCCGGGGCTCCACACGCAGACCGCGCACCGGCCGGGGACGATCGCCAGGATGCCGCCGCCGACACCGCTCTTGCCCGGCAACCCGACCCGGTAGGCGAACTCGCCCGCGGCGTCGTAGGTGCCGCACGTCAGCATCACCGCGTTGATCCGCTTCGCCGCGCTCAGGTCCAGCAGCCGGCTGCCGTCGTTGCGGATGCCGTGCCGGGCCAGGAACAGCGCCGAGCGCGCGATGTCCGCGCAGCTCATCGCGATCGAGCACTGGCGGACGTACTGGTCGAGCACCGACGGCACCGGGTGGCGCATGTTGCCGTAGGACGCCATGAAGTAGGCGAGCGCGCGGTTGCGGTCGGCGTGCCCCGCCTCCGACGCGGCCACTTCGGGGTCGACGTCGATGTCGGGCCGCCCGCTCTCCTCGCGCAGGAAAGCGAGCAGCGCGTCGGCCGCGTCGCCGTGGCGGCCCAGCTCGTCGGTCACCACCAGCGCACCCGCGTTGATGAACGGGTTGCGCGGGATGCCGTCCTCGTGCTCGAGCTGCACCAGCGAGTTGAACGGGTCGCCGGACGGTTCGCGGCCGACCCGCGTCCACACGCCGTCACCGCGGGAAAGGACCAGCGCGAGGGTGAACACCTTCGACATGCTCTGCACCGAAAACGGCCGCCGCCAGTCGCCGACGCCGTGCAGCGCACCGTCCACTTCGGCCACCGCCATGCCGAACGCGCGCGGCTCGATCCGCGCCAGGGCGGGGATGTAGTCCGCGACGGCGCCGCGGCCGACCTCGGGCGCGACGTCGCCGGCGATCCGGTCCAGCAACGCCGCGAGGTCCACGGCCGCAGCTTAGAAGCCGGGCCTGCCGCGCCGCGCGGCACCCCCTGTCAAATCGAAACCCCTCGGTACCAACGAAAGCGGGTGGTGATCTCCGGCACACCTTAAGTCTTCCTTAGCCTGCTTGGTGACTTGCCGCACAACCTCTAGCGTCTGGCAACCATGGATTCCTCGCTCCTCACCGAAAAAGGTGAAAGCTACTCGAAAGCACTGGGCAACCGCCAAGTGCAGATGATCGCCATCGGCGGCGCGATCGGCGTCGGGCTGTTCCTCGGCGCCGGCGGCAAGCTGCACCAGGTCGGTCCGTCGCTGGTCCTGTCGTACGCGATCTGCGGGGTGGCCGCCTACTTCGTGATGCGCGCGCTCGGCGAGCTCGTCCTGCACGAGCCCAGCTCGGGCAGCTTCGTCACCTATGCGCGGAAGTTCATCGGCCCGTGGGCCGGGTTCGCCTCGGGCTGGATGTACTGGGTGAACTGGGCCATGACCGGGATCGCGGAGATCACCGCGGTCGCGATCTACGTCCACAAGTGGCTGCCGGACGTGCCGCAGTGGATCACCGCGCTGGTCGCTCTCGGGGTGCTGCTCGCGGTGAACCTGCTGAGCGTCAAGCTGTTCGGCGAGCTGGAGTTCTGGTTCTCGGTGGTCAAGGTGCTGGCCATCGTCGTCTTCCTGGTCACCGCGCTCGGCTTGGTCTTCACGAGCGCGGACATCGGCGGGACCCCGGCCGGCGTGCACAACCTGACCGGCCACAGTGGATTCTTCCCGGCGGGCATCGGCATCGCGCTGATGACGCTGCAGGCGGTCATCTTCGCCTACTCGGCGATCGAGGTCGTCGGCATCGCGGCCGGCGAGACCAAGGACGCCCGCAAGGTGCTGCCGAAGGCGATCAACGGTGTGGTGTGGCGGATCGGCGTGTTCTACGTCGGGTCGGTGCTGATGCTCGCGATGCTGCTGCCGTGGCCGTTCTACAACGGTGACGAGAGCCCGTTCGTGACGGTGTTCAGCCGCCTCGGCATCCCGGGCATCGGCGACGTCATGAACGCGGTCGTGCTGACCGCGGCGCTCTCCAGCGTCAATTCCGGGCTCTACTCGACCGGCCGGATCCTGCGCTCGCTGGCCGAAAAGGGCGAGGCGCCGTCGTTCGTCAGCCGGATGAGCAGCCGCCACGTGCCCTACGGCGGCATCCTGTTCACCTCCGTCGCCTACCTGCTCGGCGTGGTGCTCAACTACCTGGTTCCCAAGGACGCGTTCGACATCGCCATCGCGATCGCCTCCCTCGGCGTGATCACGACGTGGGCGACGCTGGTGTTCTGCCAGCTGCGGCTGCGCCAGGCCGCGCTGCGCGGCGAGCTGGAACGGCCGTCGTACCGGATGCCGTGGGCGCCGTACTCGGGTTGGGCGACGCTGGCGTTCCTGGCCCTGGTCGTCGTCCTGATGGGCTTCTCCGACGGCGCCGAGAAGATCGCGTTCTACTCGATCCCGGTGCTGGCCGTGGTCCTCGCCGTCGGCTGGCGGTTCGTGGCCAAGCGGCGGGAACCCGCCGCTCAGCGCAGGTAGTTGTAGACGCTGGCCCGGGAGATCCCGAGCAGGTCGGTCAGCGCCGGGACCGCGTTCTTCAGCTCCAGGAACCCGCGCTCCTTGAGCGTCCGGACGAGGTCCTTCTTCGCGGCCGGCGGCAGGCTGCGCGGGGTGTGGCCGCGCTCGGTCGCGTAGTCCTCGACCAGCGCGCGCAGCTCGTCGCCGGTGCGCGCCCGCAGCGACTCGGTCAGCGGGGCCGGCTCGTCGGTGCGGGCCAGCCGCGTCAGGGCGCGGGCAGCGGAGCCGAGCAGCGAGACGTCGAGGTTGAGGCACAGCGCCGCGACGTACTCGCCGCTCGTGTTGCGGATGCCGATCGACGTGCTCTTCGCCGGCCTTCCGTCGGGGAAGCGGTTCGGGTAGTTCTGCAGCACGTCCGGGAACGCGGGGTCGGCGATCCGGGCCAGGCCGAGTTCGGTCGCCGGGTCGCCGACCGTCCTCCCGGACAAGCCGCCTTCGATCGCGCGCACGGCGTGGGCCGGGTCGCGCAGGTCGTGCAGCACGACCTCGCACAGGCCCGGGAACATCCGGCCCACGGCGTGGGCGATCTTCTCGGCCTCGCGCAGCAGGAGCTCGTCCTCGGTCATCCGATCAGCTCCCGCAGCTTGTCGGCCGCCTTCAGCCCGGACCCGGTGAGGACGACGACGGTCGTCTCGCCGGGCCGGATGGCACCCCGCGCGCGGAAGACGTCGACGGCCGCGGCGGCGGTCGCGCTGGTCGGTTCCGCGTAGAGGCCCAGCGACGCCAGCCGGCGGGCCGCGGCGGCGATGGCGTCCTCCTCGACCGCGACGGTGTCGCCGCCGGACCGGCGGATCGCCGCGACGACCTCGGGCAGGCGGACCGGCTGCCGGATGGCGGTCCCTTCGGCGACGGTCGGGGCGAACGGCGGCGGCTGCCGGTCGTGGAAGGCGGCGTCGATCGGCGAGCAGTTGTGCGGCTGGGCGACCAGCAGGCGCGGCCGCCGGGTGATCGAGCCGGCGGCCAGCAGCTCGCCGAACCCGAGGTCGCAGCCCAGCACGATGCTGCCGGCGCCGGCCACCGTGACGACGGCGTCCGGCGCGCGGAAGCCCAGGTCCTCCCACAGTTCGTACGCCAGCGTCTTGGTGCCCTGCAGGAAGAAGGGGTGCCAGTTGTGGCTGGCGTAGGTGGTGCGGGCCGAGCGGCGGACGGCCTCGGCGGCGGTGTCGTCGCGCGTGCCGGGGACCAGCTCGACGTCGGCGCCGTACGCGCGGGTCTGCAGGACCTTCGCCGGTGACGTCCCCTCGGGAGCGAGCACGGTGGCCGCGATCCCGGCCGCGGCGCTGTAGGCCGCGACCGACGAACCGCCGTTGCCGGAGCTGTCCTCCAGGAGCTCCGTGACGCCGGCGCCGGCCAGTGCGGAGATCAGCACGGTGGAGCCGCGGTCCTTGAAGCTGCCGGTCGGGCTGAACCACTCGAGCTTGAACCGGACGTCACCGTCACCCCACGGCCGCGGGACGAGCGGGGTGCAGCCCTCGCCGAGCGAGACCGGGCGCAGGTCGCCGGGCAGGGCGGCCCGGTACCGCCAGAGCGACCGGACGCCGGTGTCGACGTCGGCGGGGGTGAGGCCGGGGAGCGGAGCGACGGTCAGGGGCGTGCCGTCGTCGCCGCGCCAGCGCAGCGGGTCGCCCGGGTAGCGCGTCCCCGACCGCTCGTCGGCGTACCAGTACTCCACGACCACCTCCGGGTTGGACAGATGGTCGAAGTGTAGACGATACGTCCAGCGTTACCGGTGAGTATGCGAAACGCTTTCAGCTTCTTCTAAGGAAAATCTGTCACCGGAGAGTGGAAAATTCTTGTCGGCGGGCGTGGGGCACGGGGAGTGGAGGTACCGATGGTGTCCGGCTGAATACCCGGAGTCGTGCTGGTCGGAGCCGGTGCGGTCCGCACGCGGCCGGCGCGGGTGAGGTCGCGTGAGCACGACGAACCCGGGACATCCGGGGATCCACAGTGGACTCCCGGTTCCGGCGACGTGAATCGCGCCAGGGCCGGGCACTACTTTCGGCTGTGGGTAAAAATGCCGGGAGAATAGCGGACGCGCAATCCGGAATTCCGCGGATTCCGGATTGCGGGACGGTTCGTTCGTCGTGGCGGTTTTTACCGGCACGACGCTTTGTGGCGCGCGCCGGAAAGGATGGGACCACCGGTCGTCGTGGTCCGGTGTGGTCAGTCACACTGCGTCCGCCGGGTGAGAAGGCTTGCCCCATCTGGTGGTGTGTGCCAAGTGGACCGCAGGTCGGGCCGCGGCGACCGGGTGACGACGGCTATCATCGCGTCTTCCCGACCGGCGGAACGTGACGGCGGCGTTAAATTCTTGCGTCTTCCGGCTGGTCGCTCCGGAATTTTCTGAACCAGCACGACGAAATCGTGGTGGGTTGTTGACGGCGGCGGTGCGAACCCGCTTAAGTACTCCCCGTTGCCATCACCCTTTCGTGCGTAGCGGGAGTTCCCATGCGTGTTCCGAAAGCCGACCGCGGATCGGCCGGCCTGATCGTCGCCGTGTCTCCCGTGCGGTGGCCGTCGGCGCGCGCGGTCGCCGCCGCCGTGCGTGGAGGCGGGCTCGGCGTCCTCGACATCACCGGCGGTGCGGCCGCCGACGAACTCGCCCTGCTTTCCGAGTGGGGCGTCCCGCAGTACGGCGTCCGGCTGACCGACCCGGTCGCCGAACTGCCCGAAGCCGTGACCACCGTGTTGCTGACCGAAGACTCGCCGTGCACCGCGCGGGACTTCCCGGACCGCCGGGTGCTCGCCGAGGTCACGAGCCGCGCGTCGGCCGCGCGAGCCGTCGACAGCGGGGCGCACGGCCTGATCGCGCGCGGGCACGAATGCGGTGGCCGGACCGGCGAGCTGAGCACGTTCGTGCTGCTCCAGGCGTTGCTCGAGAACTTCGCCGTGCCGGTGTGGGCGGCCGGCGGGATCGGTCCGCACACCGCGGCCGCCGCGGTCGCGGGCGGCGCGGCCGGGGTCGTCGTCGACACCCAGCTCGCCCTGCTGCCGGAAGCCGAACTGCCGTCGGCGCTCACCCGCGCGCTCACCGGGCTGGACGGCTCCGAGACGACGGTCGTCGACGGCGTCCGCCGCCTGTCGCGGCACGGCTCCGAACCCCTCGAAGCCGGCCAGGACGTCTTTCTCGCCACTCGTTTCCGCGACCGGTGGGGCACCGTGACGGCGGCCGTGCGCGGCCTGGCCGACGCGATCGTCGACGCCCTGCGCGTCGAGACCCCGGTGCTCGGCCCCGGCAGCGCGGGCAGCCGCGCGTTCGGCACGGCGCTGCCGATCGCGCAGGGCCCGATGACCCGCGTCAGCGACCAGCCCGCCTTCGCCGCCGCGGTCGCCGCGGGCGGCGCCCTGCCGTTCATCGCGCTGGCCCTGTCCGGGCCGGACCAGACCCGCGATGTCCTGGAACGGACCCGGGAAGCCGTCGGCGACGCGCCTTGGGGCGTCGGCGTCCTGGGCTTCGCCGCGGAAGACGTCAAAGCCGCGCAGCTCGAGGTGATCCGCGAGCTGCGGCCCACGCACGCCATCATCGCCGGCGGCCGCCCCGCGCAGGCCGCGGCTCTGGAAGCGGCCGGGATCTCGACGTTCCTCCACGTGCCGTCGCCGGGACTGCTGAAGCAGTTCCTCGAAGCGGGCTCGCGCAAGTTCGTCTTCGAGGGCTCGGAGTGCGGGGGCCACGTCGGGCCGCGCACCAGTTTTCCGCTGTGGGAGGCGCAGCTCGGCGTCCTCGCCGACTTCGTCGCGGCCACCCCGGACGCGGCCGCGGACCTGCAGCTGCTGTTCGCGGGCGGGATCCACGACGAGCGGTCGGCCGCGATGGTCGCCGCCCTCGCCGCACCGGTGGCCGCGCGCGGTGCCGCGATCGGCGTGCTCATGGGCACCGCCTACCTCTTCACCCGCGAGGCCGTCGACGCCGGCGCCGTGCTCCCGCTGTTCCAGCGCAGCCTGCTCGGCGCCGAGCACACCGACCTGCTGGAGACCGCGCCGGGCCACGCCACCCGCTGCGTCCGCAGCCCGTTCACCGAGGAGTACGCGGCGATCAAGGCCGAGCTCGCCGAGCAGGGCGTGCCGAGCCGGGACGCCTGGGAACGGCTGGAGCAGCTGAACGTCGGCCGCCTTCGCTTGGCCAGCAAGGGCATCGAGCGCGTCGGCGCCGAACTGCGCGACGTCGGCGAGGACCGGCAGCTCGCCGAAGGCATGTTCATGGCGGGTGAGGTCGCCGTGCTGCGCTCGGCCGTCACGACGATCGCCGACCTGCACCACGCGGTCGGCGAAGGCGCGAACGCGGTCCTGCGCGAGCGGGCGGCCGCGTTCGCCGTCGAGACGCCGGAACCCCCGGCACCCGCGCCGCTGGACATCGCGATCGTCGGGATGGCCTGCATGTTCCCGCAGGCGCCCGACCTGGCGACGTTCTGGGCGAACGTCCTGGCCGGCGCGGACGCGGTCACCGAGGTCCCGCCGCAGCGCTGGGACACCTCGCTCTACTACGACGCGGGCGGCCAAGGCGAGCGGACGCCGTCGCGCTGGGGCGGGTTTCTGCCCGAGATCGGCTTCGACCCGCTGAAGTACGGCATCCCGCCGTCGTCGCTGGCCAGCATCGAACCCGTGCAGCTGCTGGCCCTCGAAGCCGCGCACCGCGCGCTCGTGGACGCCGGGTACGAGGACCGCCCGTTCGACCGGACCCGGACGTCGGTCGTGTTCGGCGCCGAGGCGGGCAGCGACCTGTCGAACGCGATGTCCCTGCGCACCGTCCTGCCGTCCTACGTGGGCGAACTACCGTCCGAACTGGACGACCAGCTGCCGCGGATCACCGAGGACTCCTTCCCGGGCGTGCTGGCCAACGTCATCGCCGGCCGGATCGCCAACCGGCTCGACCTGGGCGGCGCGAACTACACCGTGGACGCCGCGTGCGCGTCCTCGCTGACCGCCGTCGACGTCGCCTGCAAGGAGCTGACGGCCGGCACGAGCGACCTCGTGCTGTGCGGCGGCGCGGACCTGCACAACGGCATCAACGACTACCTGCTGTTCGCCTCGGCGCACGCCCTCTCGCCGACCGGGCGGTCGGCGACCTTCGACAGCGCGGCCGACGGCATCGCGCTCGGCGAAGGCGTCGCCTGCGTGGCGCTGAAGCGGCTCGCCGACGCCGAACGCGACGGCGACCGCGTCTACGCCGTGATCAAGGGGGTCGGGGCGGCTTCGGACGGCCGGGCGCTGGGCCTGACCGCGCCGCGGCCGGAAGGCCAGCACACCGCGCTGACCCGGGCGTACCGCAACGCCGGTGTCTCGCCCGCGCGCGTCGGGCTGGTCGAGGCGCACGGCACCGGGACCGTCGTCGGCGACCGGACCGAACTCGGCACGCTGACGAAGGTGTTCACCGAGGCCGGCGCCGCACCGGGTGGCTGCACGATCGGGTCGGTGAAGTCGCAGATCGGGCACACCAAGTGCGCCGCCGGACTGGCCGGGCTGATCAAGACCGCGCTGGCCCTGCACACCGGCGTCAAGCCGCCGACGCTGCACCTGTCGTCGCCGAACCCCGCGTGGGACGCCTCGACGAGCCCGTTCGTGTTCCAGTCGGCCGCGCAGCCGTGGGCCGCGCCGCCCGCCGAGCGGATCGCCGGGGTGAGCGCGTTCGGCTTCGGTGGCACCAACTTCCACGTCGTGCTCGGGGCGCACGACAGCGTCCCGCCCGCGCTTTCCGCGGACGAGTGGCCGGCCGAGCTGTTCGTCTTCGGCACGGACGCGGCGGCCCGCGACCTGCTGACGCTGGCTTCGGACGTCCCGGCGGGACAGCAGCCGTGGCGGCTGCGGGACCTCGCGCTGTCGGCGTCGGTGCGTGCTCAGGGCCGGCCGGTCCGGCTCGCGGTCGTGGCGTCCACTGTGGACGAGCTGACCGGGTTGCTGCGGCAGGCGCTCGCGGGCCGGGACGCCCCGGGCGTGTACCGCGCCGGCGACGGCGAGCCCGGCGAGGTCGCGGTGCTGTTCCCCGGCCAGGGCAGCCAGCGGCCGGGCATGTTCGCCGAGCTGTTCGTCGCCTTCCCGGAGCTGCAGCGGTACCTGCGGCTGGACCCACCGACGGCCGACGTCGTGTTCGGCCCGGCGGTGTTCGGCGAACCCGCGCGGCAGGCGCTCGCGGACCGCGTCACCGACACCCGCGTCGCCCAGCCCGCTCTCGGCTTGACCGGCCTGGCCGCGTTCCGGCTGCTGACCCGCGCCGGCGTCCGGCCCGCGATGGTGGGCGGCCACAGCTACGGCGAGCTGACGGCGCTGGCCGCGGCGGGCGCGTTGACGCCGGAGGCGCTGCTGCACGCGAGCCACGCACGGGCGGCGGCCATCCTCGGCGCGATCCCGGCGGGCGACCCGGGCGCGATGGCGGCCGTGTCGGCGTCGGCGGCCTCGGTGGATTCGGTGCTCTCCGGGTCCGCTGTGGTGCTGGCCAACCACAACTCGCCGTCGCAGACGGTGATCTCCGGTCCGACCGCGGAGGTCGAAGCCGCGGTTTCGCAGCTGCGCGCGGCGGGATTGGGCGCCAAGCGGCTCCCGGTCGCGTGCGCGTTCCACAGCCCGCTGGTCGCGGCGGCGGAGGAGACGTTCGGGCGCGACCTCGACGCGATCGGCGTCGTGCGGCCCGGCGTCCCGGTGTACTCGAACCGGACCGCGGCGCCGTACCCGGATTCGCCGGACGGGATCCGCGGCGAGCTGGCGGCGCAGGTGGGTTCGCCGGTCCGGTTCGTTTCGCAGATCGAGGCGATGTACGCGGCGGGCGCGCGGGTGTTCGTCGAGGCGGGGCCGGGGGTGGTGCTGGCCAGGCAGGTCGACGCGATCCTCGGTGACCGGCCGCACCGGACGGTCGGGTTCGAGCAGCCGGGCCGCCGCGGGTTGCCCGGGTTCCTGGCCGCGCTCGCGCAGCTGGCGGTGGCCGGGGTGGGCGTCGAGACGGGTTGGCTGTTCCGGGGGCGCGACGCGGTGGACGCGGCTTCGGCGGCGCGGCGGAAGCGTCCCGGGTGGACGGTCGACGGTCACCTCCTACGGACGGCCGACGGTGCGATCCCGGCGGGGGCTTTGCGGCCGGCTTCGCGTGTTTCGCTGGGGTCGCCTGCTGTCTCCTCCACTTCGGAAGAGATGGTCGCCGACTTCTTGCGGACGAGCCGGGAGATGATCGCGGCTCAGCGGGACGTGCTGCTCGGGTACCTCGGCAGTGAGGCGCCGGCGGTTGTTTCGGCACCGGTGATCTCGGCGCCGGTGATCTCGGTGCCGGCCGTCGAGTCGGTTCCGGTTCTCGCCGAGCGGCCAGTGCTGGAGACGATCGTCGAGGTGATCGGGGAGCGGACCGGGTACCCGGTGGAGATGATCGAGCCGGACCTCGATCTGGAAGCCGACTTGAGCGTGGACTCGATCAAGAGGGCGGAGATCGCGGGCGAGCTGGCCTCCCGGCTGGGCTTGACGGGCGGAGACATCGAGGAGTTCGCCAAGGCCCGCACGGCGGCGGCGATCGCGGAACTGGTCGGCGCCCAGCGCCCCAATGCGGCCTTGGGTGCGTCAGACGCACCCAAGGTGGCCTTCGTTGCGTCTGACGCAACCAAGGCCACCTTGGGGCGCTCGGTCTTGGAGACCGTGGTCGAGGTGATCGGGTCGCGGACGGGTTATCCGGTGGAGATGATCGAGCCGGACCTGGACCTGGAAGCCGATTTGAGCATCGACTCGATCAAGCGCGCCGAGATCGCGGGTGAGCTGACGGTTCGCCTCGGCGCGGGTGACGTGGAGGAACTCGCCAAGGCCCGCACGGCGGCGGGGATCGCCGAGATGTTCGGCGCCGGGAACGCAGCGAATCTCGCCGGGCCGGAGCCGGTGGTGAGCGAATCGGCCGAGCGGCGGCTCGTAGCTGGGGAGCCTGCGGCGCGCCAGGCCGGGGCGCAGCCCGTAGCCGGCCGGCCTGCATCGGGCCAGTCCGTGGCGAGTGAAGCTTCGGCGAGCAACTCCGAGCCGCGGCCGGTGATCGTCGCCCCGAAGCGGTACCTCATGACCGAAGTCGACCTCGCTCCCGCCACCACCCCCGACATCGCCGGGGGCCGGTTCCTCGTGCTCGGCTCCGGCCCCCGCGCCGAAGCCGTCCGGGCCGAACTCGCCGCCCACGGTGTCGAAGCCGAAATCGGCGACGATGTCCACCCGGGCTTCGACGGTTACCTCCACCTGCCCGGCGGTGACCCCGTCCTGCCCGCCGCCTTCCCCCTGTACCAAGCCATCCTCGCGGAGAAGCCGCGGTGGCTGCTCACCGCCGGCCCCGCGGAGGGGCTCCGCGGCTTCTACCGCAGCATCTCCCGCGAGTACCCCGGCACCCTCGCCCGGGTCGTCGAACACGCCGACCCCGCACAACTGGTCGCCGAACTATCCACTGTGGACCGGGAACCCGTCGTGATCAGGGACGGAACCACCCGCCGTGGACTCACCCCCACCGAACAGACCCTCGGCCTCCTCGGCAGCAGCGGCGCGGGCCCGGCCGGCGACGGTGCCGCCGAGGCGGCCGCCATCGGACTCGACCGGGACTCCGTCGTCCTGCTCGTCGGGGGCGCCAAGGGCATCACCGCCCGCTTCGCCACCACCCTCGCCGCGGCGACCCGGTGCCGGATCGAACTGCTCGGCCGGACCCCCGTCCCCGCCGGCGACGATGATTACCCGCACGCCCGCGACGCCAAGGCACTCCGGTCCGCCCTCATCCAAACGGGACTCAAGAGCCCCGCTGAAATCGAGAAGGTCGTCCGCCGGATCGAAAGCGAGCGCGAAGTCCGCGCGACCCTGACGCAACTCGCCGAACGAGGCAGCGCGGTGCGCTACCAGTCCGTCGACATGCTCGACGCCGAGGCCGTGCACCGGGCCGTCAAGGAGATCCACGCCGAGTACGGCCGGCTCGACGGCATCGTCTACGCCGCCGGCGTCATCGAGGACAAGCTCGTCGCCGACAAGACGCCCGAGTCGTTCGCCCGCGTCTACGGCACCAAAGTGGACGGTGCCCGGACGCTCCTCGAGGCCACCGCCGACCTGCCCGACGAGCCCAAGTTCGTCGTGCTCTTCGGCAGTATCGCCGCGACGCTCGGCAACCGGGGCCAGTCGGACTACGCCGCCGCCAACGACGCCCTCGAGGCGCTCGGGCGGCGGTGGCCTGCCGGACGCGCGGTGACCGTCCACTGGGGACCGTGGGCGCCGACCGGTGACCACGACGGCATGGTCACGCCTGCGCTGATGCGTGACTACGCCCGCCGCGGCATCGAGCTGATCGACCCCGACGAAGGCACCCTCGGCCTGCTGCGTGAGCTCGCCTGGGGCCGCGCGGACGTCGCAGCCGTCGTCCACACCGCTTCCGGGTGGTGATGGTGGTGACGGACATGCGGGTGGCCATCGTCGGGATGTCGGTGCTGCTGCCCGGCGCCCCGGACCTCGCGACGTACTGGCGCAACCTCGTCGGCGGCGTCGACGCCATCACCGAAGTCCCGCCCGAAAAGTGGGACGGCGTCCACTACGCCCCGGACGAGCGGCGCGCCGACCGCGTCTACTGCCGCCGCGGCGGGTTCGTCGACGAACTGGCCGAAGTGGACGTCACCGGCTTCGGGATCATGCCGAACTCGGTGCCCGCCACCGAACCCGACCAGCTGATCGCGCTGCGGGTCGCGGCGCAGGCCGTCGCCGACGCCGGCGGCCCCGACCGGCTGCCGGCGGACCGCGCGAAGGTCGGTGTCGTCCTCGGCCGCGGCGGCTACCTGACGCCCGGGCTGGTCCGGCTCGACCAGCGCGTCCGCACCGCGAGCCAGCTCGTCCGGACGCTCGGCGAACTCCTGCCGGAACTCGGCGCAGACCGGCTCGACGCCGTCCGCCAGGCCTTCACCGACCAGCTCGGCCCGGAAGCGCCGGAGTCGGCGATCGGGCTCGTGCCCAACCTGGCCGCGTCCCGGCTGGCCAACCGCCTCGACCTGCGCGGCCCAGCGTACACAGTGGACGCCGCCTGCGCGTCCTCGCTGATCGCCGTCGACCACGCCGTGCGCGAACTGGCCTCCGGCCGCTGCGACGTCGTGCTCGCCGGCGGCGTCCACCACTGCCACGACATCACCTTCTGGAGCGTATTCACCCAGCTCGGCGCGCTGTCGCCGTCCGAGCGCATCCGGCCGTTCCACCGCGACGCCGACGGCGTGCTCATCGGCGAGGGCACCGGCATCGTCGTGCTCAAGCGCCTGGCCGACGCCGAGCGCGACGGCGACCGCGTGTACGCCGTGATCACCGGCACCGGCGTCGCCTCCGACGGCCGGACCGCCAGCCTGGCCAACCCGGACTCCGGCGGCCAGGTCCGCGCGGTCCGCCAGGCGTGGGCCGCGGCCGGGCTCGACCCCGCCGAACCGGACTCGCTGGGGCTCCTGGAAGCGCACGGGACGGCGACCCCGGCCGGCGACGCGGCCGAACTCGCCACCCTGGAAGAGGTCTTCGGCCCCGCGGGCGCCGCGGTCCTCGGCTCGGTGAAGTCGATGATCGGACACACGATGCCGGCCGCCGGGATCGCCGGGCTGGTCAAGGCCGCGCTGGCCGTGCACCACGGCGTCCTGCTGCCCACCCTGCACTGCGACGACCCGCACCCCGCGCTGGCGAAGACCCGGTTCTCCACTTTGGACACCGCGAAGGACTGGGACGCGGCGGTGCGCCGGGCCGGTGTCAACGCGTTCGGGTTCGGCGGGATCAACGCGCACGTCGTCCTCGAACAAGCGCCCGGACGCGCGAAGCCGGTCGTCGTCCGGGAACCCGAGCGCGTGCTGCGGCTCGCGGCCCGGACCGTCGACGAGCTGCGTGATCTGCTGGACCGCCCCGGAACGCGGGGGACCGGTGACGGGCCCGTCCGGCTCGGCGTCGTCGACCCGACCGAAAAGCGCCTGGCCCTGGCCCGCAAGGCGGTCGGCCGGGGGAAGCCGTGGCGCGGCCGCAACGACGTCTGGTTCGCCGACCGCCCGCTGCTCGGCCCGGGCGGCGGCAAGCTGGCCTTCGTCTTCCCCGGCCTGGAGTCCGAGCTGGCGCTCAACTGCGGCGACGTCGCCCGCCACTTCGGCCTGCCGTGGGACCACGACGACGTCGAAGTCGGCGACGTCGGCCGCCAGGGCACCGCGGTGTTCGAGTTGGGCAGGCTGCTCAGTGCCGCGCTCGGCCGGCTGGGCGTCACGCCGGACGCCGTCGCGGGCCACAGCCTGGGCGAGTGGACGGCGATGGCCGTCGCCGGCGTGCACGCCGAAGCGGAGGTCGACGCGTTCCTCGCCGGGTTCGACCCGGACGCGCTCGTCGTCCCCGGCCTCGCGTTCGCCGCGATCGGCGCGCCCGCGCCCCGCGTGCTCGAGGAGCTGGCCGGCCGCGCGGACGTCGTGCTCTCCCACGACAACTCGCCCAACCAGGCCATGGTCTGCGGCCCCGCGGCGGCGGTCGAGGCCCTCGTCACCCGCTTCCGTGACGCCGGGATCGTGGCCCAGGTGCTGCCCTTCCGGTCCGGGTTCCACACGCCGATGCTGCGCCCCTACCTCGGCCCGATCCGCGACGCGGCCGCCTCCTTCACCCTGCACCCGCCGCGGGTGCCGCTCTGGTCGGCGACCACGGTGTCGGAGTACCCGGCCTCCGAAGCGGGGATCCGCGAGCTGTTCGTGCGGCACCTGCTGGAGCCGGTCCGGTTCCGGCCGCTCGTGCGCGCCCTGCACGCGGCCGGGTTCCGGGCGTTCGTGCAGGTCGGCGCGGGTCAGCTCGGCTCGCTGGTCGGCGACACCCTGCACGGCGAGGACCACCTGGTCGTCGCCGCGCACTCCGCGCACCGGCCCGGGCTCGCCCAGCTGCGCCGCGTCGCGACCGCGCTGTGGGCCGACGGCCTCGACATCGACTTCGCGCGGCTGCCCGGCGACCGCCCGGCCCCGCACAAGGCCGTCAAGCTGGATCTCGGCGGCCGGCTGATCTCCCTGGACGACGAGGTCCGCGCGCGGATCGCGTTGCCCGCCGGCCGCAAGTCCACTGTGGACGAGCTGGCCGCGAAAGGTCCGCTCGCCGCGGAGTTCGCCGCCCTGCTGGCCGACACCGCCGACCTGGCGTCCACCGTGCTCGCCCGGCCCGGCCGCCGCCTCCCGGCACCGAAGCCGCTCGACACGACGCTCACGGTGTCGGTCGAGGCGATGCCGTACCTGCTCGACCACTGCTTCTTCAAGCAACCGCCCCAGGCCGAGCCCGGGGACCGCTGGCCGGTCGTGCCGGCGACCACGGTGATCGACCACCTGATGGGCTTCGCCGAGCAGGCCGCGCCCGGCCGCCGGGCGGTCGCGGTGCACGATGTCCGGCTGACCCAGTGGATCACGGCCGTACCGGCGGTCACCGTCGGCGTGCGCGTCCGCCCACAGGGTCCCGACCGGGTGCTCGCGGCCCTCGACGGCTACTCCCAGGCCACCGTCGAGCTTGCGCCGGCGTACCCGGCGAACGCGCCCGCGCCCTGGGCGTTCCCGGCGTCCGCCGAGCAGGTCCCGGAGACCACGGCGGCGCAGCTGTACGACGAACGCTGGATGTTTCACGGCCCGCGCTTCCAGGGCGTCACCGAGCTGACCGCGGTCGGCGAGCGGCATGTCCGGGCCGTCCTGACGACCCCCGACGCGCCCGGCGCACTGCTCGACAACGTCGGTCAGGTCCTCGGCTACTGGATCATATCCCGCCTGCGCGAGCGGACCACCGTCTTCCCGGTCGGCATGCGCGAGATCCGGTTCCACGGCCCGCACCCGGCGCCGGGGGAGCGCCTCGACTGCCTGGTCAAGATCACCGGGCTGACCGGCGAGTTCCTCGACGCCGACATGCAGCTCGTCCACAACGGACAGGTCTGGGCCGAGTTCGGCGGCTGGCGCGACCGCCGGTTCGACAGCACCCCGCACATCCGCCAGGCCGACCGGACGCCGGAGCGCTCGACGCTGTCGATCGAGCAGCCGGGCGGCTGGGCGCTGGTGCACGAGCAGTGGCCCGATCTGGCGACGCGCGAGCTCATCATGCGCAACTACCTCGCGGGAACCGAACGCGACGCCTACGAACAACGTCCGCCGCGCGGCCGGCGCCAGTGGCTGCTCGGCCGGATCGCGGCCAAGGACGCCGTCCGGCAGTTCCTGTGGGCGCGCGGCGAACCGGAGATGTTCCCGGCCGAGCTGCGCGTCGGCAACGACGAGGCCGGCCGTCCACACGCGACCGGGGCGTACGGCCGGACGTTGCCGCCGCTGACGATTTCGGTGGCCCACCGCGGCGAAGTCGGCGTGGCGATCGCCCGGCACGGGCGGTGCGGCATCGACGTCGAAGAGGTCGCCGCCCGCACCGGGTCCACTGTGGACGCCGCGCTCGGCACCGGCGAGCAGGCCCTGTTCGCCGGCCTCACCGGCGACCCGGAGCGCTGGTTCGCCCGGTTCTGGACGGCCAAGGAAGCCGTGGCGAAGCTGCTCGGCACCGGGCTGCGCGGCGAACCCCGTGACTTCGAGGTCGTGGCCGCGACGCCGGCGGTGCTGACCGTCCGCGCCGGCGGCCACGACTTCCTCGTGCACTGCACCGACGTCGAAAGCCTGCCCGGCGCACCGCCGCGCCGCTACGTCGTCGCCTGGACCGAAGAGACGAAGGAGACCGCGGAATGAGCATCGAGACCACGGCCACGGACGAGGCGACCGTATTGGCTCAGCTCGGCGGAATGCTGCGGGAGCTGCTCGAGGAGTACGGCCTCGACGACGCGGAGATCACGATGGACACGACGTTCCACGACGACCTCGAGCTGGAGAGCGTCGACTTGGTGGCGCTGTCCGGGCAGCTGCGGGAGCACTACGGCGAGCGCGTGAACTTCGCGACCTTCATCGCCGAGCGCGACCTCGAGGAGATCATCGCGCTGACCGTCGGCGAGCTCGTCCGCTACATCGTCGCTTCGCTGCGGGCGACGGCGTGAGCAAGATCCGCGCCGGCGAGCTGGACGTCCACGTCCAGCGGCTCGCCCCCGAAGTGCCGCTCGACGGGGACGCGCCGCTCGTCGTGTGCGTGCACGGCCTGCTCACCGACAGCCTCGCCAGCTACTACTTCACGCTGGGCCCGGCCTTCGCCGAGCGCGGGCTCGACGTGCTGATGTACGACCTGCGCGGGCACGGCCGCACGACCCGCCCGAAGTCCGGCTACCACCTGGAGGAGTTCGTCGGCGACCTCGTCGCCGTCCTCGACGCGTGCGAGGTGACGCGGCCGGTGCACGTCATCGGCAACTCCTTCGGCGCGTCGGTCGCGTTCGGGCTGGCCGCGGCCCGGCCGGACCGCGTCGCGAGCGTCGTCGTCATCGAAGGCGAGCCGCCGACGGAGGAGTGGACGCGGCACATGGCCGACGGGCTCGCCGACGCGAAGACCCGGCTGGCGATCGACGAGGTGATCGGCTGGATCGCCGACCACCACGGCGCGCACACCGCGCGGCTGTCGAAGGCGGCGAACAAGATCCTCCAGACCACCACGATCGCCGAGGACATCCCGCGCAGCGCGACGATCGCCGCCGACCTCTCGGCCGTGCGCTGCCCGGTGTTCGCCATCTTCGGCGGCGACTCCGGCCTCGCCGAGCAGGTGCCGCACTTCGAGACCCACCTGGACCGCTGCCGCTGCGTCGTGCTGCCCGACCAGGGCCACTCGGTGCTGGTCGAGCGCACCGCCGAAGTCATCGAGCTGATCTTCGGCTGGGTCCGCGACACCTCGCGCGTCCCGGTGCGGACGCGGTAGTGGCCCGGTTCCTGTTCGTCGTCCCGCCGCTGGTCGGGCACGTCAACCCGGCCGCCGGCGTCGCGGCCGAACTCGCCGCGCGCGGGCACGAGGTCGCCTGGGCCGGGCACGAGGAACTGCTCTGGCAGCTGGCGGGCCCGGACGCGCTCGTCTTTTCCTGCGGCCTGCCGGCCGGGGCTCCCGCGCGCCCGGCGGAGCTCAAGGGCCCGGCCGCGCTGCGGTTCCTCTGGGAGGACTTCCTCGTCCCGCTGGCCGACGCGATGGCCCCCGGCGTCGCGGCGGCGCTCGACGCGTTCGCCCCGCACGTCGTGGTCGCCGACCAGCAGGCACTGGCCGGCGGGGTGCTGGCCGACGCCCGCGGGCTGCCGTGGGTCACGTCGGCGACGACGTCGGCCGAGCTGGTCGACCCCCTCGCGGGCATGCCGAAGGTCGCGGACTGGGTCGGCTCGCTGCTGCACGGGCTGCGGGCGCGGATCGCCGGCGGCCGCGGTTCGGCCGACCCGCGGTTCTCGCCGCACGGCGTCCTGGCGTTCACCACCCGCGAGCTGCTCGGCGCGGCCACGCTCCCGCCGCGGGTGCGGCTGGTCGGGCCGGCGCTGGGCCCGCGTCCGTCCACAACGGACTTCCCGTGGGAGTGGCTCGACCCGCTCCGGCAGACGGTGCTGGTCTCGCTGGGCACGGCGAACACCGAAGCGGGCGGCCGGTTCCTGGCGACGGCCGCCGAGGCGTTCGCCGGACTCGACGCACGGGCGGTGCTCGTCGACCCCGGCGAGGTGCTCGGTCCGGTGCCGCCGAACGTCCTGGTGCTGCCGCGGGTTCCGCAGCTGGCGCTGCTGCCGCGGGTGGACGCGGTGCTGTGCCACGCGGGCCACAACACCGTGTGCGAAGCGCTGTGGCACGGTCTGCCGCTGGTGGTCGCCCCGATCCGCGACGACCAGCCGATCGTCGCCGCCCAGGTGGTGGCCGCGGGCGCGGGCATCCGGCTGCGGTTCGGCCGCGCGGACGCCGGCCGTGTCGCCGCGGCGGTCGGGGAGGTGCTGAGCGAGCCGGCGTACCGGCGGGCCGCGGAGACCGTGGCGGCGTCCTTCCACGCCGCGGGCGGAAGTGCCGCCGCGGCAGGTCATTTGGAACAGATCGCGTTGGAAAGCCTGGCTCATTTGCGGCCCTGAAGTTTGTTATTTACTCCGAAAAAACACGCGGTTACGGTGCTGGGTATGACTGTTTCCGTCGATGTCACCGAAGACGTTCCCGAACTCGTCGCCTCGGCCGCCGCGCTGTTCGCCGAGGATGCCGGAAGCCGCGACCCGCAGATGGACCTCGGCTGGCCGGCCCGCGAAGGCGCGGCGTACTACCAGGGTCTCGTCCAAGACGAGAACGCGTTGTGCCTGCTGGCCCGCGCGGACGGCGCGGCCGCCGGCCACCTGATCGGCCGGCTGCTGCCCAACAGTTCGCTGCGCCCGAAAGCAGTGCGGGCGGCGCTGGAGAGCATGCGGGTCGCGGCGGAGCGCCGGCGCGAAGGAGTGGGGGAGGCGCTGGTGTCCGCATTCGGGGAGTGGGCGCGGGAACGCGGCGCGAACGAACTGGTCGTGAAGGCCTACGCGGCGAACGACGGCGCGCTGGCGTTCTACCGGACGCAGGGCTTCCGGCCGTTCGAGGTGACGCTGACGCGGGAAGCGTGAGCGGTGCGCCTGGGTCACACTGAGGTGCATGGGACTCCTGGACGGACGCGCGGTCGTGATCACCGGGGCGGGACGCGGGCTCGGGCGGGCGTTCGCGCGGCACGCCGCCGGGGCGGGGGCCGCCGTCGTGGTCAACGACATCGACGCGGAGCCCGCTCACGAGACCGTCGCCGCGATCGAGGCGGCCGGCGACACGGCCGTAGCCAGTGTCGGCTCGGTGGCCGACGCCGGCTACGCGCGGGCGCTGATCGGCCTGTGCCACAACCGGTTCGGCAAGATCGACGGGCTCGTGAACAACGCCGCCGTCGGCTATCACGCCCGGCCGTGGGAGGACGACGACGCCGAGCGGACCCGGGCACTGGTCGAGACCAACGTCCTCGGCCCGCTCCACTGCGGCACCGCGGCCGTGAAGGTGATGGTTGCCCAGGGCAACGGTGTCCTCGTCAACGTGACGTCCGGATCCATGATCGGGCAGCGCGGGGCCGCCGCCTATTCGGCGTCGAAGGGCGCGGTGGCGTCGATGACGTACTCGTGGGCGGCCGATCTGGCCGGGCGCGGGGTGCGCGTCAACGCCGTCAGCCCGATCGCCTGGACCCGGCTGATGGCCGCCGACCCGAACGGCAACCCGGACGCGCACCCGCCCGAGCGGGTCGCGCCGCTCGTCACCTACCTGCTGAGCGACCTCTCCGCCGGCATCACCGGGCAGGTGCTGCGGCTGGCGGACGGGCACCTGCACGCCGTCCGCCAGCCCGCGATCATCCGGCCCGTGCTGCACCGGGAGTCCTGGACGCCGGAGGAGATCGCCGCGGCCGTCGACGGCGAGCTCGTCCTCGAGTCGCCGCCGCGGGACCGCTGGACCCTCTGACCGGCCGGGACCACCGGAACGGGTGGCTATCCACAGTGGACTGCGCGCACTAGCCTCGGAGGCCGAGCGAGGAGGCGGTAGATGACGGCCACCGCGGAGGTCGCCCACGAGCCGGGACCCGCGCCGCTGAGCAGGGCCCGGGTCAACGCCGTGTTCGGCGCCGTGCTGCTCGGCATGCTGCTGGCCGCGCTGGACCAGACCATCGTCGGCACCGCGCTGCCCACCATCGTCGGCGACCTCGGCGGCGCCGGGCACCTGTCCTGGGTCGTCACGTCCTACCTGCTGGCCGAGACGATCATGACGGTCGTCGTCGGCAAGCTCGGCGACCTGTTCGGCCGCAAGCTGATGTTCCAGCTGTCGGTCGTCGTGTTCGGGATCGGCTCGTTCTGCGCCGGGTTCGCCGACAGCATGGTGTGGCTGATCGTCTGGCGGGCGGTGCAGGGCCTGGGCGGCGGCGGGCTGATGGTCACCTCGACCGCGTTGATCGCCGACGTCGTCCCGCTGCGCGAGCGCGGCAAGTACCAGGGTGTCCTCGGCTCGGTGTTCGGCGTGGTGACCGTGGCCGGGCCGATGCTCGGCGGGTTCTTCGTCGACCACCTGTCGTGGCGCTGGGCGTTCTACGTCAACATCCCGCTGGTCGTCGTGGTGCTGGTCGTGGCGTCGGCGGCGATGCCGAACGCGCGCGCCGCGGTCAAGCCGGTGATCGACTACCTCGGCATCCTGCTCATCGGTCTCGCCGCCACCGGGCTCACGCTGGTCACGAGCTGGGGCGGCACGCAGTACGCGTGGGGTTCGCCGGTGATCATCGGGATGGCGATCGGGTCGGTGGTGCTGCTGGCGGCGTTCGTCTTCGTGGAGCTGCGCGCGAAGGAACCGATGCTGCCCATGCGGCTGTTCCGCAACCCGGTGTTCACCGTCGGCGGGATCATGAGCTTCGTCGTCGGGTTCGCGATGCTGGGTGCGTTGTCCTATCTGCCCACGTACATGCAGTACGTGCAGGGCACGTCGGCGACGACGTCCGGGGTCCGGCTGCTGCCGATGGTGCTGGCGCTGCTCGTCGCGTCCATCGCCGCGGGCAACGCGGTCAGCCGGACCGGGCGGTACAAGATCTTCCCGCTGGTCGGCGCGGCGGGCATGACCATCGGGCTGTACCTGCTCTCGCGGCTCGACACGGACACCGGGTTCTGGGAGGCCTCGGCGTACATGGCGGTGCTCGGGCTGGGGATCGGGCTCGGCATGCAGGTGCTGACCATCGCGGTGCAGAACACCGTCGACTACGCCGACCTGGGTGTCGCGACGTCCGGGGTGACGTTCCTGCGGTCGATCGGCAGCTCGTTCGGCGCGGCGATCTTCGGCACGGTGTACGCCAACCAGCTGACGCCGAACCTGGCCACGGCGGTCGCGGCACTGCCTCCGGGCGTCGATCCCCGGGCGCTGCAGGTACCCACCGCCCTGCACGCGTTGCCGGACGCCGTGTCGGCGCCGGTGATCAAGGCGTACAGCGACTCCCTGCACGTCGTGTTCTTGGCGGCGGCACCGGTCGGGCTGGTGGCGTTCGCCCTGGCGTTCTTCCTCAAGGAGGTGCCGCTGCGCGACACGGCCCGCGCGGCGGCCCCGGACCTCGGCGACGGCTTCGCGATGCCGGAGGCCCGCACGGACGACCGCGAGCTGGAACGGGCGGTCGCGACGCTGTTCTTCCGCGAGCGCCGCAAGGTCGCCCCGGCGATCGTTTCGCGGGCGGGAACCGAACTCGACGAGGGTGGCATCTGGTGCCTCCTGCAGGTCCACCTGCGCGAACGCCGCAACGAGCCGGCGACGCTCCGGGCGATCGGCGAGTACTTCGGGGTGCCGGCATCGGTGCTGGAACCGGCGTTCAACCGCCTCGAGCTGACGGGCCACCTGCGCTACGCCCGCGACGGCTGGGAACTGACCCCGGCGGGACGTTCGGAGTTCGCCAAGGTGGTCGGCGCGTGGCACGCCTGGCTCGCGGACCGCCTCGGCGACTGGGGCACGGGCAACCGCGCGGACCTGGACGCGGCGATCGGCCGGGTGGCCGCGAGGCTGCTGGACCAGAGCGCCGAGTCCCGGGCCTACGGCCGCCACGCCTTGGCCTGAGCGGATCAGCGGCGCCAGAAGTCGTGGGGCGTGCGGCCCGGGCGGAAGCCGCACGACTCCACCAGGGCCGCCGCCTTCGCGAAGCCGTGACCCACCAGACCCGGCTCGTGTGCGTCGCTGCCGAACGCGACCGCCTCCCCGCCCTCCTCGAACCACCAGCGCACCACCTCGCCCGGCAGGGGCACCTTCGTGTTGACCTCCAGCGCGCGCCCGCTCGACGCCAGGGCACGCAGCACCGTGCGGAACTCCTCCTCGTACTCCACCGCCGCGAACGGCGGTCCCTCGGCCGGCCACGACCGCAGCGCGTAGTCGATGTGGGCCAGCACCGCGAAGTCCGCCGTCGACTCGACCAGCCCGAGCACCTCGTCGAGGTAGGCCCGCAGGATCTCGCCGGGCGGCCGTCCCGAGACCAAGGTCAGCTCGTGGTGGTGCCCGCCGTCCGGCAGGGAGTGCACCGAGCCCAGCACCCGGTCGAACCGGTGGGCGGCGAGCAGCGCGTCGGCACGCGGGCGGTGCCAGTGGGGCTCGCTCAGCTCCACGCCCGAGAGGATCCGCAGCGAAGGGAACCGCGACCGGCACGCCTCGACGCACGCCAGGTAGCCCGGGACGTCGAGGTCCGGCGGCTCGAGCACACCGTCCGGGCGCAAGCGCACCCGGAAGTGGTCCGGCAGCAGCGGGCGGACCGGCTCGGGGATCAGCCACGGCGTGAGGTCCGCGTGCTCGGTGAACGCCACCGACGGCAACCCCAGCTCCACCGCCCGCTCGCAGGACCCGATCATCGACCCGGTGACCGTGTCCCAGGACCACTCGGTGTGGACGTGCCCGTCCGGCGGCAGGCTCATCAGCCCACGGTAACGGCGGTTTTGGGCTAGCCTCCGCCTTCCTCCCCACCGCCACCCTCAACGGAGGCGCTTCGCGCCGCTGTACCGTTTGTCCATGGCGCAGAAGTCGGCGGCGATCGAGCTGGAAGTCGGCCCGCACACGGTGCGGATCTCGAACCCGGACCGGGTCTACTTCCCGGCCCGCGGCGAGACGAAGCTCGACCTGGTCAACTACTACCTCTCGGTGGGCGACGGCATCGTCAACGCGCTGCGCGAGCGGCCGTGCATGCTGCACCGCTTCCCGTCCGGCGTGGCGGGGGAGAAGGTCCACCAGAAGCGCGTCCCGAACGGCGCGCCGCCGTGGCTGGAAACCGTGCGGGTGACCTTCCCGCGCTACAACCGGCACGCCGACGAGCTGTGCGTCACCGAGCTGGCGCACGTCGCCTGGGCGGTGCAGATGTCCACAGTGGAGTTCCACCCGTGGAACTCGCGGCGCGCCGACACCGAAAAGCCCGACGAGTGGCGCATCGACCTCGACCCGATGCCCGACTGCGGCTACGACCGCGTCCGGCGGGTCGCCCACGTCGCGCACGAGGTCCTCGACGAGCTCGGCGCAGTCGGCTGGCCCAAGACCTCCGGCGGCCGCGGCCTGCACATCTACGTCCGGATCGAGCCGAACTGGGACTTCAAGGACGTCCGGCGCGCCGCGTTGGCCTTCGCGCACGAGGTCGAACGGCGGGCCCCGGACGACGTCACGACCACCTGGTGGCGCAAGGACCGCGACCCGCGGCTGCTGTTCGTCGACTACAACCAGAACGCCCGCGACCACACGATCGCCAGTGCCTACTCGGTCCGCGGCAATCCGGAAGGCACGGTCTCGACGCCGATCCGCTGGGAGGAGATCGACGACGCCGAGCCGGGCGACTTCACCATCGCCACGGTCCCGGGTCGGTTCGCCGAGCTGGGCGACCTCCACGCCGGCATCGACAAGGCCGTGTTCTCGCTCGAGCCGCTGCTGGAGTGGGCCGAGCGCGACGGGCTCGAGGAGCCACCCGAAGACTGACGTATTTTCCGGCCGGGCTCGCGGCTCTGCGGTGGGTGAAGGTCGTGCTGTCGGGTTTGGACGCGGACGCGTGGAGCCTCGTCGCGTTGCAGGTGGTCCTCGAACGCGAGGGCCACACCGTGCGCGTGGCGGGCGAAGTGGTCTCGGTCTGCCGCCGGGAACGCCCGGACTGCCTGGTGCTGTCCACTGTGCTCGGTGCTTCCGGGGTGGACGTGCTTCGCCGGGTACGCGCCGACCCGGCGCTCGCCGGCCTGCCGGTGGTCCTCGGCGGCCGGCTCAAGAAGACGCGCGCCGAACTCCTGGCGCAGGGCTTCGACGAGGTCTTCCCGGTCGCCGCCGCGGATCCCGGGGGAGCCGTGGCGGCGCTGCGGGCGTACCTGGCCCGTCAGTCCAGGCGTTCGATGATCGTCGCGTTGGCGAGGCCGCCTGCTTCGCACATCGTCTGCAGGCCGTAGCGGCCGCCGGTCTGCTCCAGCACCGACAGCAGCGTCGTCATCAGCCGGGCGCCGCTGCCGCCGAGCGGGTGCCCGAGGGCGATCGCGCCGCCGTTCACGTTGACCTTCGCCAGGTCCGCGCCGATCTCGGCCTGCCACGCGAGTACGACGCTGGCGAACGCCTCGTTGACCTCGAACGCGTCGATGTCGGCCACCGAAAGCCCGGCCCGGGCGAGCACCTTCCGCGTCGCCGGGATGACCCCCGTCAGCATGTACAGCGGGTCGTCGCCGGCGACGGCGAAGCTGTGGATCCGCGCGCGTGGCCGCAGCCCGAGTGCCTTCGCCGTCTCGGAACTGGTCAGCAGCAGACCCGCGGCGCCGTCGTTGATCGGCGACGAGTTCCCGGCCGTCACGTGCCAGCCGAGGGCCGGGAACCGCTGCTCCCAGACGTCCGCGCGGAACGCCGGCTTCAACCCGGCGAGGATCTCCGGGGTCGTCGACGGCCGCACGGTTTCGTCGGTCGTGACGTCGACGAGCACGCCGTCCGGGCCGGGGGCCTTGAGCGGCGCGACCTCGCCCGCGAACTTCCCGTCGGCCCAAGCGCGAGCGGCCCGCTGGTGGCTCTCCGCGGAGAACTCGTCCAGCTGCGCCCGGCTGAAGCCCCACTTCGCGGCGATCAGCTCCGCGCTGATGCCCTGCGGCACCAGCCCATCGGGGTAGCGGGCGGCGACCTGTGGCCCGAACGGGTCGCGCCCGGCGGCCTGGCTGCCCATCGGCACCCGGCTCATCGACTCGACGCCGGAGGCGATCACGACGTCGTACGCGCCGGCGATGACGCCCTGCGCGGCGAAGTGGACGGCCTGCTGGCTGCTGCCGCACTGCCGGTCGACGGTCACCGCCGGGACCGACTCCGGCAGGCCCGCGGCGAGCGCGGCCCAGCGGGCGGTGTTCATGCTCTGCTCGCCGATCTGGCCGACGGCGCCGCTGATCACGTCGTCGATCCGGGCCGGGTCGATGCCGGTGCGCTCGACGAGCGAGCGGAGCGCGTGGGCGTGCAGGTCGACCGGGTGCACCCCGGCCAGGGTTCCGTTCGGCTTGCCCTTGCCGATCGGGGTCCGTACCGCGTCGACGATCACCGCGTCCGTCATGGCGTCTGCCTCCTCGCAGATCGGGGGATGCCTTCGGTATACGCCGGGTAAGTTGGATTACACAACTCACCTGTATGTCAGGTCACACGCGACTGAAGTGCTAGGTTGGATTTTCAACCCCAGGGAGGTGGCATGACCCGGCGTGGTCGCGAATGCTCGGTCGCCGAGGCCCTCGAGGTCGTCGGCGAACGCTGGAGCCTGCTCGCGCTGCGCGAGATCATGCTGGGGGAGCGGCGGTTCAACCAGATCGCCGAGAACACCGGCGCCAGCCGGGACATCCTCGCCGCGCGGCTGCGCAAGCTCGTCGACGCGGGCGTGCTCGAAAAGCGCCAGTACGAAGACCACCCGCCGCGCTTCGAGTACTACCCGACCGAAGCCGGGCGCGCGCTGCAGCCGATCCTGCTCGGCCTGATGGCCTGGGGCGACAAGTACGTCCACCAGGGCGAACCGCCCACGCTCTGGCGCCACGCCTGCGGTGAGGTGCTGGAACCGGCGACCGTCTGCGCGCACTGCGGCGACCCGGTCAACGCGCCGGGCACCCACGCGATCCGGCTGGGTGCCGTTCACTCCTGATCGAAGCCGCCCGGGCCTCCTCGCATCGCCGCGAGGAGGCCTTTTTCGTGGGCGGGCGTTGACTTGAGACCCCCGTCACGGTAACTCTTGAACGAATCAGTGCAAGAACCTGACAGCAGCGCGAGAAATCGAGGCAGACGTCAGGAAGATTCCGCCCAGCCCTCGACGAAGAGGTGCCCATGACGGCTGTCCCGTGCTGCCCGCGCGCACCCCCGGGTCCGGTCCGCGCGTGTCCCGTTCCCTGGTTTTGCCGTCCCCACGCGTCTCCCCTCCTCCCCGGATCCGAGGAACCCATGAGAACGAAGCGACTCCTGTCGCGCGCGGCGACCTACGCCGCCCTGTCCCTCCTCCTGGCCACCCCCGCCGTGGCCGCGAGCGCCGCCCCGGCCGCCACCCCCGCGGCCGCCGCCGTCCAACCCGCGGCCCAGGCCGCCTCCGCGACCTACACCGCCAGCAGTCAGCTCGGCGAATACCCGGCGGCGAACGTCGGCGACGGCAACCAGGCCACCTACTGGGAAAGCACGAACAACCAGTTCCCGCAGTGGATCCAGGCGGACCTCGGCACGACGTCGGCCATCGCCCAGCTGGTCCTCAAGCTGCCGTCCACCTGGGAGGCCCGCACCGAGACGTTCAGCGTCCAGGGCAGCACCACCGGCACCGGCTTCAGCGACCTGAAGGCCTCGGCCGGCTACCGCTTCGACCCCGCGACCGGCAACACCGTGACCGTGGACGTCACCGGGAACACCCGGTACGTGCGGCTGAACATCAGCGCCAACACCGGCTGGCCCGCCGCCCAGCTGTCGGAGTTCGAGGTGCACGGCCCGGCCGGCGGGGACACGCAGCCGCCGTCCGCGCCCGGCAACCTCGCCTACACCCAGCCGGCGAGCGGCCAGATCCGGCTCACCTGGTCCGCGTCGACCGACAACACCGGCGTCACCGGCTACGACGTCTACGCCAACAACCAGCTTCGCGGCAGCGTCGCCGGGACCGTCCTGACCTACACCGACAACCAGCCCGACGGCACGACCGTGGCGTACTACGTGCGGGCGAAGGACGCCGCCGGCAACCAGTCGGCGAACAGCAACACCGTGACCCGCACCGGCACCCAGGCCGGGACGAACCTGGCGCTGGGCAAGCCGATCACGGCGTCCTCGACGGAGTTCTCCTTCGTGGCGGCGAACGCCAACGACAACTCCGTGACGACGTACTGGGAAGGCGGCGGCGGGACCTACCCGAACCTGCTGACCGTCGCGCTCGGCTCCAACGCCGACCTCAACCAGGTCGTCGTCAAGCTGAACCCCGACTCCGCGTGGGGCCCGCGGACCCAGACGATCGCCGTCGAAGGCCGGGAGCAGAGCGGCACGGCGTTCACCACGCTGTCCGCGGCGCAGACCTACAGCTTCGCCCCCGCCACCGGGAACACCGTCACCATCCCGCTGAGCGGCCGCGCCGCCGACGTCCGCCTGCGCGTCACCGCCAACTCCGGGGCCGGCGGCGGGCAGGCCGCGGAGTTCCAGGTCTTCGGCGTCCCCGCGCCCAACCCGGACCTGACGGTCTCGGGTGTGTCCTGGTCGCCGCAGAACCCCGTCGAAACCGACGCGATCACCGCGTCGGCGACCGTCCGCAACGCCGGGACGGCCGCTTCCGGCGCGACGAACGTCAACCTCTACCTGGGCACGACCAAGGTCGGCACGGCGAACGTCGGCGCGCTCGCCGCCGGCGCGTCGGCGACGGTGTCGGCGAACATCGGCACCCGCGACGCGGGCAGCTACCAGCTGACCGCCAAGGTCGACGAGGCCAACGCCGTCATCGAGCAGAACGAGGCCAACAACTCCTACACGAGCTCGACGGCCCTGGTCGTCAGCCCGGTGCAGAGCTCCGACCTCGTCGCGGCCACGGCGTGGTCGCCGACCAACCCGTCCGCCGGCAACACCGTCACGTTCACCACGACCCTGCGCAACCAGGGCACCGTGGCGAGCGCGGGCGGCGCCCACGGCGTCACGGTGACGGTCGCCGACCAGAACGGCACCGTCGTCAAGACGCTGACCGGCAGCTACACCGGGGCCATCGCCGCCGGTGCCACCGCGGCGCCGATCACCGTCGGCACCTGGACGGCCGCCAACGGCCGGTACACCGTCAAGACGGTCGTCGCGAACGACGCCAACGAGCTGCCGGTGAAGCAGGGCAACAACACCAGTACGCAGGCGCTGTTCGTCGGCCGGGGCGCGAACATGCCTTACGACATGTACGAGGCCGAGGACGGCGTGCTCGCCGGCGGTGCGGGTGTGGTGGGCCCGAACCGCACCATCGGCGACCTCGCGGGCGAGGCGTCGGGCCGCAAGGCCGTGACGCTGAACTCGACCGGCTCGTCGGTGGAGTTCACCACCCGCGCGGCGACGAACACCCTGGTCACGCGGTTCTCCATCCCGGACTCCGCGGGCGGTGGCGGGATCAACTCCACCCTGAACGTCTACGTCGACGGCACGTTCCTCAAGGCCATCGACCTGACCTCGCACTACGCGTGGCTCTACGGCGCCGAAACCGGTCCGGGCAACTCGCCGGGCGCCGGGCCTCGCCACATCTACGACGAGGCCAGCACCATGCTCGGCACGACCGTGCCCGCCGGGCACAAGATCAAGCTGCAGAAGGACGCGGCCAACAGCACGAACTACGCGATCGACTTCGTGAACTTCGAGCAGGCCACCGCGACCGCGAACCCGGACCCGGCGCACTTCGCCGTGCCCACCGGGTTCACGCAGCAGGACGTGCAGAACGTCCTCGACAAGGTCCGGCAGGACACCACCCTCACCGGCGTCTACCTGCCGGCCGGGACCTACTCGCTGTCGAGCAAGCTCAACGTCTACGGCAAGGCGGTGACGGTCACCGGCGCCGGGCCGTGGTTCACGAAGTTCTCCGCGCCTTCGGGCCAGGAGAACACCGACATCGGCATCGACGTGCAGTCGAGCGCGAACGGCTCGACGTTCAGCGGGTTCGCGGTGTTCGGGAACTACACGTCCCGCATCGACGGGCCCGGCAAGGTGTTCAACCTGACGAACGTGGCGAACCTGACGATCGACAACATCTGGGTCGAGCACCAGGTCGTCATGGTCTGGGGCACGAACGTGGACAACACCACGATCAGGAACTCCCGGATCCGCGACACCTTCGCCGACGGCGTCAACCTCACGAACGGGAGCACCGGCAACCACGTTGCCAACATCGAGGCCCGGTCCACCGGCGACGACAGCTTCGCGCTGTTCGCCGCCACGGACATCAACGCGGGCAACCAGTACGACAACGTGTTCGAGAACCTGACCTCGCTCACCCCGTGGCGCGCGGCCGGGCTGGCGGTGTATGGCGGGTACAACAACACCTTCCGGAACCTCTACATCGCGGACACGCTGACGTACTCGGCGATCACGATCAGCTCGCTCGACTTCGGCTACCCCTTCCTCGGGTTCGGGCCGCAGCCGACGACGGTCCAGAACGCCTCGCTCGTCCGGGACGGCGGCCACTTCTGGGGCCAGCAGACCTTCCCGGCGATCTGGCTGTTCTCCGCGTCCAAGGAGTTCCGCGGCATCCGGGTGTCCGATGTGGACATCCAGAGCCCGACCTACAGCGGCATCATGTTCCAGACCAACTACGTCGGCGGGCAACCGCAGAACACGGTCCAGGACACGGTGCTGACGAACGTGTCGATCACCGGCGCCCACCGCAGCGGGGACGCCTTCGACGCCAAGTCCGGGATCGGGATCTGGGCCAACGAGCTGCCGGAACCGGGCCAGGGCCCGGCCGTCGGCTCGGCGACCTTCACCGGGTTGACGCTGAGCGACAACGACGAGGACATCCGCAACCGGACGACCACGTTCACCATCAACCGCAACTGAGGACAGCGTGTGGTGCCCGCCGGGAAACCGTTTCCCGGCGGGCACCGCCGTGCCAGGATGACGCCGGAGGTGGTCGACGTGCGGATCCTGGTCACCGGCGGCACCGGGCAGCTCGGTTCGGCGGTCGTGGCGGGGCTGCGGGCGGCGGGCGAGGAGGTCCGCGTGCTGAGCAGGCGGCCCGGCCCGGAGGTCGTCCGGGGCGACCTCCGGACCGGACGCGGCATCGACAGCGCCGTGGCCGGCGTCGACGTCGTCGTGCACTGCGCCACCGACTACCTCGGGCGCGAGGCGGCGCTGGCCGCCACGCTGGTCGAAGCGGCGCGCTGGGCGGGTGTCGAGCACCTGGTCTACGTCTCGATCGTCGGCGTCGACCGGGTCCCGCTTGGCTACTACCGGGCCAAGCACGAAACCGAGGAGCTCATCGCCTCCTCGGGCCTGCCGTACACGATCCAGCGAGCGACGCAGTTCCACGGCCTGGTCCGGAAGCTGCTCACGGGCGCTACCCGGCTGCCGGTGGTACCCGTGCCGAGGATGTCGTTCCAGCCGGTGGACGTCCGGGACGTCGCCCGCCGGCTCACCGCCCTGGCCCAGGGCGACCCGGCGGGCCGGGTGCCCGACTTCGGCGGCCCGGAGGTCCTGACGGCGACGGAGCTGGCCCAAGCGGTCGGCGAGGCGAGCGGGCGGTTCCGGCGGATCGTGCCGCTGAAGGTGCCCGGGGAGACGTTCCGCGCCTACGCCGACGGTGGTCACCTGGCTCCGGACCACCGAGAAGGCGAGATCACCTTCCCGGAGTACCTGATCGAACACGCTCGTATGTAATCGGATTAATTACGAAGAATCTTGACCTCGGATCCGGATAGGTCATATGTTTGGCGGGCTGCACGCCGGTCCCGCCTTCAACGCCGAACGGATCCGACATGTCGAACCCTCCCTCTCGCCGTACCTTCTTCAAGCTCGGTGGCGCGGTCGGCGCCGGTCTCGCCTTCAGTGGCGTTCCTGCTTTTGCCGCAAGCGCTGAGGTTTTGCGTCCAGCCGAGGCGGATCTCGTCCCGGACGTCCGGGCGACGACGCTGTGGTACTCGGCCCCGGCGACCGAGGGCAAGATCATCGAGCAAGGCCTGCCGATCGGAAATGGTCGGATCGGTGCCCTTGTCGGCGGTGACGCCGCCGCCGACTTCCTCTACGTCGCCGACGCGTCGCTGTGGACCGGCGGCGCCAACGACGTCCTCGAGGACGACGGCCAGTTCCCCTACGAACGCGAGAAGTTCGGCACGCTCGGCCTGCTGGCGAAGCTGCGGATCTCGGTGCCGGCGCACACCGGTGTCACGGACTACCGCCGCACGCTCGACCTGAGCAACGGCGTCGTCGTGATCACCTACCGGCACCAGGGCGTGCGGTACCGCCGCGAGTACTTCGCGAGCCACCCCGACGACGTCGTGGTGATCCGGCTCAGCGGTGGACCTGTCACCGGCTCGGTGTCGCTGGAGCCCACCCGCGGCGAGGCGATGTCCGGTGCGACGGCGTTCACCGGCTCCTTCGCCAACGGCCTGAAGTACGCGTGCTCGGTGGCCGGCGGGACCACGTTCAGCGGCAGCCGGGACGTGGTCGTCGTCCTGAGCGGCGGTACGAACTACGTGCCCGACGCTGCCCGGAAGTTCCTCGACGCGTCCCTCGATCCCTTGGCGCTGGCGAAGCAGAAGGCGTCGAAGGCCCTGCGCGCCGGCGGGGGCGCGCTGCTGGCCACGCACGTCGCCGACTACCGGCGGCTCTACGACCGGATGACCGTCGACCTGGGCCAGTCGCCGCCGGCGAAGCGCGCGCTCGACACGTGGTCGCGGCTGCTGGCCCGGCACGACGACCCGGCCACGCCGGACCCGGAGCTGGAAGCGAGCTACCTGCAGTTCGGGCGGTACCTGACGATCACGGGCTCGCGCGACGGGCTGCCGATGGGCCTGCAAGGACTGTGGCAGAACACCAACACGCCCGACTGGATGAGCGACTACCACACCGACATCAACGTCCAGATGAACTACTGGCTGGCCGACCGGGCGGCGCTGCCGGGGAGCTTCACTGCCCTGGCCGACTACTGCCTCGCGCAGCTTCCCGTGTGGACGGACAGCACGAAGCGCCTGTTCAACGACCCGAGGAACCGCTTCCGCAACACCAGCGGCAAGGTCGCGGGCTGGGCGGTCGCGTTCTCGACGAACATCTACGGCGGCTCCGGCTGGTGGTGGCACCCCGGCGGCAACGCCTGGCTGTGCAACTCATTGTGGGACCACTACGCCTTCACCCAGGACAAGGCGTACCTCGCCCGGATCTACCCGCTGCTCAAGGGCGCGGCCGAGTTCTGGGAGGCCCGGCTGGTCCCGATGACGGTCGACGGCCGCGAGGTGCTCGTCGACGACCACGACTGGTCGCCCGAGCACGGTCCGCAGGACACCCGCGGCAACACCTACTCGCAGGAGATCGTCTGGGACCTGTTCGAGCACTACCGCGAAGCCGTGGCGGTCCTGGGCCGCGACCGCGCGTACGGCGACCGGATCGCCGGGCTGCAGCAGAAGCTCTACCTGCCGAAGGTGAGCCCCACGACCGGCTGGCTCGAGGAGTGGATGTCGCCGGACAACCTCGGCGAGACGACCCACCGGCACCTGTCCCCGCTGATCGGCTTCTTCCCGGGCGACCGGATCGCCGCCGACACCGCGCCGCCCGAGCTGCTCGACGGCGTGCGGGCGCTGCTGCTCGCGCGCGGCATGGACAGCTACGGCTGGGCGACCGCGTGGCGCTCGGCGTGCTGGGCGCGGCTCAAGGACGCCGACCGCGCGTACCAGCTGCTGCTCACGGTCCTGCGGCCGTCGGTCGCCAACGGCAACGGCACCGCGCCCAACTTCTTCGACATGTACAGCCAGGGCAGCTACACGATCTTCCAGATCGACGCGAACCTCGGCGCGCCCGCGGCGATGGCCGAGATGCTCGTCTACTCGCGGCCGGGCGTGCTGGAACTGCTGCCGGCGCTGCCCTCGGCGTGGGCCCGCTCGGGCCGGGTGACCGGCATCGGCGTGCGCGGCGGCTTCGAGGTGGACCTGGCGTGGCACGACGGGAACGTGACGCGGGCGGTGATCACGAGTGTCGGCGGGACCCGGACGGAGGTGCGCGCCGGGCGGTGGCGCCGGGTGATCGGCCTGCGGCCGGGGCAGTCGGTCACGGTCCAGCCAAGTTGAGGAGTAATCTCCGGAAAGTGGTCTAGTGTTCAACCACTTTCTTCGGACCGGAGGTCATCGTGAACGTCGTCCTGTGGATCGTGTCGGGTGTGCTCGCCGCGCTGTACCTCGCCGCCGGTGGCATGAAGCTCGCGACGCCGCGGAAGAAGCTGCTGGAAAACCCGAACATGGGCTGGACAGCGGACTTTTCCGACGCAGGCGTCAAGGGCATCGGCGCCGTCGAGATCCTCGGCGCGATCGGGCTGATCCTGCCGTGGGCGCTCGACATCGCGCCCGTGCTGACGCCGCTGGCCGCCACCGGACTGGCGGTGATCCAGATCGGTGCGATCATCGTGCACGCACGGCGCAAGGAAACGAAGGCGCTGCCGATGAACGTCGTGCTGCTGGTGCTGGCGGCGTTCGTGGCGGTGGGCCGGTTCGCCGGCTGAGACTCCCGGAGGATCGATGACGCTTCCCGCTCACACCGACCACGGTGGCGACGGCCCGGTGGTCGTGCTGCTGCACAGCTTCCTGATGGACGGCGGCATGTTCGCCCCGCAGCTCGCGGCCTTGACCGGCTTCCGGTGCGTCACGGTCGACGAGCGCGGCCACGGCGGCACGCCCGCCACCGGGCCGTTCGACTACTGGGACGTCGCCCGGGACGTCCTCGGCGTGCTCGACCACCTCGGTGTCTCACGCGCGGCGGTGGTCGGGACCAGCCAGGGCGGGTTCGTCGCGCTGCGGATGGCGCTGCTGGCGCCGTCCCGGGTGTCCGCGATCGCGGTGCTCGGCACGTCGGCGGCGGCGGAGGACCCCGCCGTCGCGGCCGGGTACCGGGCGGTGCTGGACGCCTGGGTGGGCGGGGAAGCGCCGCCCGAGGTGCTCGACGGCGTGGCCCGCATCTGCTTCGGCGACTTCGACGCCTCGGCGGACAAGAAGCGGTGGGCGTCGGTGCCGCCGTCGCAGCTGACCTTGGCGATGAACGCGCTCGTCGACCGCGACGAGGTGCTGTCGCGGGCCGGGGAGATCACGTGCCCGGCGTTGGTGCTGCACGGTTCGGCGGACCTCGCCTACCCGGTCGAGCGGGCGGCCGAGCTCGCGGACGCGCTGCCCGCGGCCGAGCCCCTGGTCGTCGTCGACGGCGGTGCCCACTTCCTGAGCTACACGCACGCGGAGGCGGTGAACCCGCCGCTCAAGCGGTTCCTCGACGCGCACGCTTAGCCGCTCGCCGGGGAACCGCCGTGGCGCACCTCGACCCGCCGGGCCGGGAACAGGCCGGCCCACAGCGCCGCCCAGTGGCGGGGTTCTTCCCGTCGCTTCCGGGCCGGCTGGGGAGACCCGGCCCGGTACCCCATCTCCACCCGCACCCAGTCGTAGATCCAGTCGCCGCGCATGGCCTTCTCCTCACGTAGCTCTTCCGGCGGACTCCACGTTCGTCCTGAGGGGACCGTCGCCGCATGGGGTGAACGCGCACTCTCCGGCGGTGCGATCCCTTACTAGGCTGAGGTGCGTGCCCGCGACCACTTACCTGTTCGTGCCCGGCGACCGGCCCGACCGCTTCGGCAAGGCCGTGGCGAGCGGCGCCGACGTGGTGATACTCGACCTCGAAGACTCCGTCGCCCCGGCGGACAAGGACTCCGCCCGCGCGGCGGTCGCCGCCTGGCTCGAGACCGGCCGGGCCGCGGTCCGGATCAACGCCCCCGGCACGCCCTGGTTCGAGGCCGACGCCGCCCTGGTCGCCGGGCGCCGGGTCCCGGTCGTCGTGCCGAAGGCCGAAACCCCCGGGGTGCTCGCCGGGTTCCGCGAGGTCGTGGCGCTCGTCGAGACCGCGCGCGGCGTCGAACGCGCCGGTGAGCTGGCCGCCGTCCCGTCGGTGACGCGGCTGGCGTTCGGCAGCGTCGACCTGGCCGCCGAGCTCGGCGTCGCGCCCGAGGACCCGGAACCGTTCGCCTACGCGCGCTCGCGGCTGGTGATCGCCTCGGCGGCGGCGGGCCTCGCCCCACCGGTCGACGGGGTCACCACCGACCTGCGCGACGACGACCGGCTCGCCGCCGACGTCCGGTACGCCCGCCGGCTGGGCTTCGGCGGCAAGCTGTGCGTCCACCCGCGCCAGATCGAGCCGGCCCGCGCCGGGTTCGCGCCGACCGAGGCCGAACGGGAGTGGGCCCGCCGGGTCGTCACCGCGGGCGAGTCCGCGTCCACTGTGGACGGGGCCATGGTGGACAAGCCGGTGCTCGCCCGGGCCCAGCGGATCCTCGGCGCCTAGGACAGGTCCGGCAAACCGCTGCGGGGCGGCCGGGCGTGGTGCAAGACTGCCGCATGGCTTCCGAATACGTCCAGAGCGACCAATTCCGCGGTGCCCGGATCCACCTGTGCGACCTCGCGGGCCTGGAGATCCGCGACTGCGAGGTGACCGGCCTGAAGATCGTCGACTGCTACGGCAGCGACATCTCCCTGGGCGGCGACTTCGAACGCCTCGTCGTCAACGACGTGGACGTGACCGCTTACGTCGAGGCCGAACTCGATCGCCGGCACCCCGCGCGGGTGCTGGCCCGGAACGCGGTTTCGCCCGAGGACTACCGGGCCGCCTGGGACGCCGTCGAGAGCCTGTGGAACGCGACGCTCGACCGGGCGAGGCAGCTGCCCGAGGCCAAGCTGCACGAGCGGGTCGACGGCGAGTGGTCGTTCGTCGAGACGCACCGGCACCTGCTGTTCGCCTGCGACGCCTGGGTCGGTAACGCCGTGCTCGAAGAGGAAGCGCCCTACCACCCGCTGGGCTTCCCCGCCGGGGGGACACCGCCCGAAGAGGCGGCCAAGCTGGGCCTCACCCTCGACGCCACCCCGACGCTCGACGAGGTGCTCGCGCCGCGCCTCGCCCGCATGGCCGTCATGCGGCGTGTCGTCGACGGGCTCACCGAGGCCGAGCTCGACCGCGTGTGCGGCCGCAAGCCGGCTGACCCGTACCCCGAACAGGAGTACGTCGTGCGGCGCTGCCTCAAGGTGGTGCTGAAGGAAGAAGCCGAGCACCACCGGTACGCGGTGCGGGACCTCGCGGTGCTCGAGCCGGGTGCGTCCTAGGGCCGGCGGCCCCGGAAGGTGCGGCGCAGGTCGTCCACCCAGGCGGCCGGGTTCTCCCACGGGATGAAGTGCCCGCCGTGGTCGTGGGCGGCGACGTTGACGTGGTTGAACCAGGCGGCCTGCGGGCCGTTCTCGAACGCCCGGACCCGCTCGTCGGCGGAGTGGATGCCGGGCGGGTTCTCGTACGTGACGAAGGTGAGGCCGGTCGGCGCCTCGACGACCGGGCTGCGGTCGTGCGACGGCGTCCAGGGGTAGCGGTTGGCGTTGGCGTAGTAGCGCATCGACGTGGCGATGGAGTTGGTGGCCCAGTAGATCGTCGCGTGGGTGAGCAGGTCGTCCTTGGTGAAGACCGATTCGACGTCGCCACCGTGGTCGCTCCACGCGGTCCAGCGCTCCAGCAGCCAGGCGAGCAGGCCGGCGGGGGAGTCGCTCAGCCCGTGCGCGAGGGTGGCGCCGTCGAGCATGTGCACGGTCAGGTGGGCCGCCGAGCGGTGGTCCAGCTCGATGATCCGGGCGCGGACGTCGGCGGGCTGGTCGTCGGTGAGCGGCCGGTTGCGGGTGAAGCTCCAGGCGCGCGGGCCGGTGAAGAAGTCGAGCGGCAGCCCGGAGCCGATGTGGATGCCGTACAGCTCGCCGGCGTACTTGTGGCCGAGCTGGCTGGTGACGATCCCGCCGATGTCGCAGCCCCCGGCGGCGTACTGCTCGTAGCCCAGGGTCTCGGTCATCAGCGTGTGCCAGAGGTCGGAGACCTTCCAGAAGTTGACGTCCGGGAAGCCGGTGAGCGGGCCGGGGAACCCGAACCCGGGCAGCGACGGCACGATGACGTCGAACGCGTCGGCGGGGTCGCCGCCGGACGCGGCCGGGTCGGACAGGGGGTCGATCACCTTCGCCCAGTGCCAGAAGGTCCACGGCCAGCCGTGGGTCAGGATCAGCGGGATCGGGCGCGGGCCGCGGCCGGGCTTGCGCAGGAAGTGCACCGGGACCCCGGCGACGTTCACTTCGTAGTGCTCGTAAGCGTTGATGGCCGCTTCGGCCTTGCGCCAGTCGAAGCCGTCACGCCAGTAAGTGACCAGGTCACCGAGGTAGCCGGCCGGGACGCCGTAGGACCAGTCCTCGTTGCCTTCGTCCAGCGGTGGCCGGGTCAGCGCGAGCCGGGCGCGCAGGTCGTCGAGGACCGCGTCGGGGACATGGATCGGCTTGGGCGCCAAGGGAAAGGCGGTCATGACGGCCATTCTCGCAGACGGCCACCGGCAAGATCGCCTGCTTTACAGGACGCCCCGGCGGCGCAGATCCGCCGCGTCGAACCCGAACTCCGCCAGCACCGCGTCGGTGTGCTCGCCCAGCGCCGGCACCGGGTCCATCCGCGGTGCCCGGCCGGCGACGGTGATCGGCGGCAGCGTGGCCCGGATCGGGCCGCCCGGCGTCGAGACCTCCGCGAACCGGTCGCGCGCCGTCAGCTGCGGGTGCGCCAGGACGTCCGGCAAGTCGCGGCGGCGCGCGTGCGCGATCCGGCCTCGGCGCAGCCGCGACTCCAGCTCGGCGCCGGTCAGCCGCGCGAAGATCGCGTCGATCTCGCCTTCCAGCTCCGGCCGGTGGGCGACGCGGGCACTGCCGGTGGCGTACCGCTCGTCGGTGATCCACCCGGGCCGTTCGACCGCGTGCTCGCAGAACGCCGCCCATTCGCGTTCGTTCTGCACCGCCAGCACGATCTCGGTCCCGTCACCCGCGGCGAAAGTGCCGTACGGCGCGATCGCGGGGTGGCTCGTACCGGTGCGCGGTGGAGGCGTGCCGCCGTAGCCGGCGTAGTACAGCGGGAAGCCCATCCACTCGACGAGCGAGTCGAACAGGCTGACCTCCAGCTCGGTGCCCTGCCCGGTGCGTTCCCGGTCGTAGAGCGCCGACAGGATGCCGGAGAACGCGTACATCCCCGCGCCGATGTCCGCGGCCGGGATGCCGCTCTTGGCCGGCTCCTTCTCCGATCCCGTCACCGAGACCAGGCCGGCTTCGGACTGGATGAGCAGGTCGTACGCCTTCGCGTCGCGGTACGGCCCGCTCGAACCGTAGCCCGACACCGAGCACGTGATCAGCCGGGGCCGCGACGCGCGGATCGCCGCCGCCCCGAGCCCGAGCCGGTCCGCGACGCCGGGGGCGAAGTTCTGCACGAACACGTCGGCGCGGTCGAGCAGGGCCGCCATGACCGGCGCCGCGGCGTCGCTCTTGAGGTCGAGCGTGACACTCTCCTTGGACCGGTTCAGCCAGACGAAGTGGCTGGACTGGCCGTGCACGGTTTCGTCGTAGGCACGGGCGAAGTCGCCGGTGCCCGGCCGCTCGACCTTGACCACCCGAGCGCCGAGGTCGGCGAGGTGCCGGGTGGCCAGGGGCGCGGCGACCGCCTGTTCGCAGGACACGACGGTGACGCCGCCGAGGGGCAGGGAGCGCATGGCCGCATCCTGCCACCCGGGTCAGACCGCGCGGGCGATGGCGATGTTCCCGGCGAGCCGCTCGCCCGCCTCGTAGATCATGTACTCGCGGCCCTGGTAGGTGCCGAAGCTCGGCGCCGCGGACCGGCCGTTGTCCGGCGCGCCGGCGAGCGGGGTGTGGAAGGTCCCGAGGTGGTTGCGCTTCGAGAAGTCGTTGCCCACCTCGGTGATCATCAGCTTGCCGCCGTGCGCGATGTCGGTGTTGTAGACGACGTACGTGCTGTTGTTGCGGTACAGCAGGTGCGGGCCGCCGATGTCGTTGGCGCCGACGTCGCCGTGGCGCACGAGCGGCGTCTGCGAGAACGTCCAGTTCAGCGCGTCGGGCGACCAGCCCCAGCCGATGTCGCGGTGGTTGGTCGTGTTGTTGAGCATGAACACCATGACGTACCGGGCGTTCTTCGCCGGCAGGTCCTGGCGGAACACCCGCGCGTACGACGTCTCGGTGGTGCCCGCGGGCTGCAGCCGCGTCGAGAGGACTTCCTTCTCGTAGGTGAAGTGGATGCCGTCGGCGGAGCTGGCGAGGCGCGTGACGGTGTTCTCGCCGTGGAAGTACAGGTAGATCCGGTTGACGTCGTCGTTCCACAGAGCGTGCGGCGACGAGACGTGGCTGACGGAGTACTCGCCGGGCCACGAGTTCTTGATGATCGGGTTGCCCGCGTACTCGGTGAATTCCTCGTCGAGGGAGTTGGCGTAGGCCAGGCAGATCCCGCCCGGGGCGTCGTGGGGCGCGTAGTAGAGGTAGTACGCGGCGAGGGCGTTGGGGATCCGGTCCTTCGTGCCGCGGACGCAGGGGAAGATCAGCTCGCCGGTCGGGTTGTAGCGCAGCTTGCTCTTGACGAGGGCGAGCCGCTGGTAGCGGTAGTCCGGGAAACCGGCGGGGGCGGCGAGGGCGGTGGCGGGGAGGAACGCGCCGGCGCCGAGCGCGGCGGCGCCGGCCAGCAGGCCGCGTCGGGTGAGGGTCATGACCGCTCCTTCGAGGTCTCGGATGCGGCGACGGTGTCACGGCCTGACCGGCGGGAGCAAGAGAGTAATACGTATTAGTACGGTCGGGACAGGTTTGCTGGAGTTTCGGGCAAACCCGTTGACGCCCCCGAGGCGCGGTCGCAGGCTGGATCGGATCGGCTGACTCCGAGCGAGGTGGCGATGGGCAGGGTCCGGCAGGCCGACATCGCGCGCGTGGCGGGGGTTTCGCAGGCGACGGTGTCGGTGGTGCTGGGCGGCAACCGCGCCGGGGTCCGGCTTTCGGAGCGGACGTGGCTGCGGGTGCTGGAGGCGGCCGAGCGGCTGGGGTACGTGCCCGATCCGGTGTCTTCGCGGTTGACGGCCGCGCGCAACAACCTGCTCGGCGTGTACCCGTTCACGCCCGCGTTCCCGGACGTCGCCGACGTGTACTACCCGATCCTGGCCGGTGTCGAAGCGGAGGCGGCCGCGCTCGGCAAGGACCTGATCATGTTCACGGCGTCGAGTGCGGCGCCCGACCGGATCCGCCGCACCCGCCTCGCCGACGGCTGCCTGTTCCTCGGCCGGCATGTCCCGGTGGACGCGATCGCCGGCCTCCTGGACGCCGAGTTCCCGATCGTCTACATCGGACGGCGCACCGAGCTGGGCGGCCGCATCCCGCACGTCGGCGCGGACTACGTGTCGGCGTCGGCGGAGGTGCTCACGCGGCTGGCGCGGGCCGGCCACCGCCGCGTCCGGTACTTGCGCGAGCCGGACGAGGCGCCGTCGTCGGGCGACCGGGAACGCGGGGTGCGCGGCGCGGCGGCCGACGCGGGCCTGTCCCTGGTGGTGACCCGCACCGACGGGACGGACCTGGCGCCGGCGACGATCGCGGGCTGGCTGGCCGACGGCGTGACGGCGCTGGTGGTCGAGGAGACCGACACGTTCGCGGTGTTCGACGGAACGCGCCGGGCCCTGCGCGCGGCGGGGGTTTCGGTGCCGGGGGACGTCTCGCTGGCGGTGCTGGGACGTCCCCCGGCCGGGCCGGCGGGTCCGGTGGTCAGCGGGTTCGAGGTGCCGAGGCGGGCGCTGGGTCGCGCGGCGGTGCGGCTGCTGGCTTCGCTGGTCGAGCCGGGGACGGGGGAGCCGTCGCCGCACCGTCTGCTGACGTGCCCACCGGTGGCGGGCGAGACGATCGCGACCGTCGCCTGAGCCGGCCGCTAGCGGGGTACCACCGAGAACCGGCGCAGCTCCAGTGCCGGGTTCTTCGCCCTGACCTCGGCGATCCGCTCGGCCGACACCTCGCCGACGGCGACCCCCGTCTGCTCGCCGAGCGACGTGATCACCACGCCCATCGGGTCGACCAGCGTGCTCGTGCCCGATCCCGTCGGCGCGGCCTGGCCCGCCGCCGCGACGTACAGCGTGTTCTCGATCGCGCGGGCGCGGATCAGCGTGCTCCAGTGGTACTCCTTCAGCGGCCCGGGCACCCACTCCGCCGGCAGCAGCACGACGTCGGCGCCCGCGTCCGCCAGTCGCCGCGTCACCTCCGGGAAGCGCAGGTCGTAGCACGTCTGGAGGCCGAAGCGGACGCCGTCGACCTCGAACGTCTCCGGCTCGGTGATGTCCCCGGCGCGGACCACGTCGGACTCGCGGAAGCCGAACGCGTCGTACAGGTGGATCTTGCGGTACAGCGCCGTCACCCCGCCCGGCCCGGCCGCGACGAGGGTGTTCGAGATCCGCGACCCGTCGAGACGCTCGTTCATGCCGCCGACGATCGTGACGCCCCGCTCGGCGGCGAGCGAAAGCAGGCCCGTCACGAACTCGCCGTCGAGCGCCTCGGCGGAGTCGACGAACCGGTGGTCCATCGCCGGGACCGTGAACATCGCGTACTCGGGCAGCACCACCACCCGCGCGCCGCGGTCGGCGGCGTCGCCCACCAGCTTCGTGATCAGGGCCAGGTTGGCGGCCTTGTCGTCGCCGGGGGCGAACTGCGCCAGTCCCACGTGCGTCATGCGGTTTCCTTCCGGGGAGCGGCGGGCATGCGGTCGAGCTTGCCGAGCACGACCGTGTAGCAGAAGATCCCGGCGAGCAGCACCACGCCGGTGACGAGGAACGCGCCGGCGAAAGAACCGGTCACGTCGACGACGGCGCCGGTCACGATCGGCGCGGCGATGCCGATCATGTTGGCGACGAAGTTGACCAGCCCGCCGAGGGTGCCGGAGCAGCCTTCCGGCGCGATGACCGCGACGATGCTGGACCCGGCGGGCACCGAAACGGCGAGCCCGGCGGCGCCGATCGACAGGAACACCAGCGCCACCGCGACGGATCCGGCGTAGGCGGCGCCGGCGACGGACAGCGACACCAGCATGCTGACGACGAGCACGATCCGCCGCGCCTTGGTCTCGTCGCCGCTGCGGGCGATCAGCCGGTCCAGCACGATCCCGCCGACGAGGAACTGCGCGAGCACCGCGACCAGCCACGGGATCATCGTGTAGAAGCCGCCGGCCAGCAGCTTCACGCCGAACTGCTTCTCCAGGTAGCCCGGGAGCCAGGTGAGCAGCACGTAGTAGGCGTAGGTGTAGGACGCGTACCCGAGCGCGAGGCCCCACGTCTTGCGGCGGCGCAGCAGGTGGCCCAGGCCGGTGAGCGAGCTCGGCGCCGGTGCGTCTTCGTCGTCCGCGCCGCCCTCGCGCAGGTACGCGAATTCCTCGGGCGACAGGCGCCCGAGTTCGAGGGCCTGCTTCGGCGTCAGGTAGAGCAGCCACCACACGAGAAGGTAACCGAGGCTGAGGACGCCGGTGAAGACGAACGCCGCGTGCCAGCTGAACACCGTCACCAGGAACGCCATCACCGGGATGCCGAGGACGTTGGAGATCTTGGCACAGCCGTCGAAGATCGCGGTCGCCCGGCCGCGTTCGGACCGCGGGAACCACTGGCCGATCGCCTTCCAGCCCGCCGGGATCGTGGGCGCTTCGCCGAAGCCGAGCACCAGCCGCGAGACCAGGAGCAGCCCGAGCCCGCCCGCGGACGCCGTCAGGAACGACGCGATCGCCCACAGGATCGCGGCGGCGCGGTTGACCCAGCGGACGCCGATCCGGTCGAGGATCGCGCCGATCGGCAGCTGCAGCACCGCATACGTCCACAGGAACGCCGAGGCGACGACGCCGAGCTGCGCCGCGCTGAGGTGGAACTCGCGCATCATCTCGGGCCCGGCGATGGACAGGTTGACGCGGTCGACGTAGTTGACGAACGACCCGACGCCGAGCACGCCGGCGATCGTCCAGCGGGCCTTCCTCCGCGTCGCCGTGCGGACCGCGGTCGTCATCGCGCCTGCTCCGCGAGCGACGTCGTCTCCTCGAAGGCGGCGGTGAGCCCGGCGACGAGAGCGCCGTGCTGCATGGTCAGCGCCAGCTGCCCGGCGCCGTGGGCGAGGGCGAACTCCTTCTCTTCGCGGCTCCACGCGGGCAGCACCCACGGCTTCCCGGCCGCGCGGGCGGCGTCGGCGACGCGCTTTAGATCGGCGAAGTCGCCTGCTTCTCGCGTGTACGCCCCACGTTCGCGCCGTAGCGACAGATCGGACGGCCCGACGAAGACACCGTCCACTGTGTCCAGTGCGAGGATCTCGGCGACGTCCTCGAGCGCGCCGGCGTCCTCGATCATCGGCAGGCAGCGGGTGCCGCGGTCCTGGGCGGCGACCCACTCGTCGGTGAAGCCGCGGTAGCCGGTGGTGCGCCCGCCGGCGAAGCTGCGGTCACCGAGCGGCGGGAACTTCGCGAACGCCGTCACGGCCTTGGCGTGCGCCGCGTTCTCGACGTGCGGGATGACGACGGCGTCGGCGCCGAAGTCGAGGGCCTGCTGGATCGGGCCGCGCTCAGGGCCGAGGACCTTGGCGAGCACCTCCAGGCCGAGCGCGCGCAGGAACGGGACGAACCGCTCGAGGTCGGCCAGGTCGAAGGCGCCGTGCTCGATGTCGAGCACGGCGGCGCCGTAGCCGATCCCGCGGGCGATCTCAGCGGCCGCGAACGACGGGTCGGAGAGCCAGACGGCGTAGCGCCGGTCGGCGGGGACTGGGGACATCGGGGAACCTCCTGCGCACGGACGACGGTAGCTCCGGTCGTTGTGTGCACCGTGTATACACGATGGATATCTGTGGGTCCAGACGCTAAGCTGACGGCTCGAAGACCGAGGGGAGAGGCATGACGACCAGCGCACCGGCCGGGCCGGCGCGGGACCGCGTGTACGCCTGGCTGCGCGACGGGATCATCGCGGGCGAGCTCGAAGGCGGCCGGTTCCTGGACGAGCAGTGGGTGTCGGGCGTGGTCGGGGTGTCCCGGACGCCGGTCCGCGAGGCGTTCCACCGCCTGGAGGCCGAGCGCTTCATCAGCCTGCTGCCCCGCAAGGGCGCGCAGGTCCGCACGGTCACCGCCCGCGAGCTGGCGGAGGTCTACCAGAGCCGCCGGCTGATCGAGGGACACGCGATCGGCGAGGTCTGCGCGGCCCGCGCTGGGGCGCCCGCGGAGATGGCCGGGTTGATCGAGGAGATGGACCGCGCCGGAAAGGCCCGCGACTGGTTCGCGGTGTCCGGCCTGGACCGTGCGTTCCACCGCGCGATCGTCAACGCGGCGGGCAATTCCGTGCTGACCGAGCTGTACGACACGCTGCGCTCACGCCAGCAGCGGGTCGCGGTCCGCGCCCTGGAGGCCCGCCCGGAGCGGCTGCCGGTGATCGACGCCGAGCACCGCGCGTTGGTGGCGGCGTTGGACGCGCACGACGCCGAGGAGGCGCTGCGGATCCTCAACCAGCACCTGCGCCCGGTGTCCGAAGTGGTCTCGGCCCTGGACCGCGGCTGACCCCACCTCGCCCGGATGTAGTGAATGACTCATTCATGTCGCCTGGCGACATGAATGAGTCATTCACTACACGGCACCGCGCCGCCGGACCTGCGCGGAGGCGTCCCACGTGCGGCGGTACCGGCCACCCGAATGATAGGAATGGCCGGTGACCGAACCGAACCTGATCGAAGCCGCCGCGGCCGAGGCCGTCACGCTGACCAGTGAACTCATCCGCATCGACACGACCAACACCGGCGATCCCGACACGCTGGTCGGCGAGCGGGTGGCGGCCGAGTACGTCGCGGAGAAGCTGACCGACGCCGGCTACGAGATCACCTACGTCGAGTCGGGCGGGAAGAACCGGCACAACGTGATCGTCCGGCTCGAAGGTGCCGACCGCGAAAGGGGCGGGCTGCTCATCCACGGCCACCTCGACGCCGTGCCCGCCGACCCTTCGGAGTGGTCGGTCCACCCCTTCTCCGGCGCGGTCCAGGACGACTACGTCTGGGGCCGCGGCGCGGTCGACATGAAGGACATGTGCGGGATGGCGCTCGCGCTGGCCCGGCACTACAAGATGAACAACGTCGTCCCGCCGCGCGACCTCGTCTTCGCCTTCCTCGCCGACGAAGAGGCCGGCGGCAAGTACGGTGCCCAGTGGCTCGTCGAGAACCGTCCCGAGCTCTTCGAGGGCGTCACCGAGGCGATCAGCGAGGTCGGCGGCTTCTCGATCACGCTCAAGGACGACGTCCGCGCGTACCTGATCGAAACGGCCGAAAAGGGCATCCGCTGGATGAAGCTGCGCGTGCGCGGCACGGCGGGCCACGGCTCGATGATCCACCGCGACAACGCGGTCACCAAGCTCTCCGAGGCCGTCGCGAAGCTCGGCAACCACCGCTTCCCGCTGGTGCTCACCGACTCGGTGAAGGAGTTCCTCGCCGGCGTCACCGAGATCACCGGCTGGGACTTCCCCGAGGACGACCTCGAGGGTTCGGTCGCCAAGCTGGGCAACATCTCCCGGATGATCGGCGCGACCCTGCGGGACACCGCCAACCCGACGATGCTCACCGCCGGGTACAAGTCGAACGTCATCCCGTCGGTCGCCGAAGCCGCGGTCGACTGCCGGATCCTGCCCGGCCGCCTCGAAGCCTTCGACCGCGAGCTCGACGAGCTGCTCGGCCCGGACATCGAGAAGGAGTGGATGGAGCTCCCGCCGGTCGAGACGACGTTCGACGGCGCCCTCGTCGACGCCATGACCGCCGCGGTGCTCGCCGAGGACCCCGGCGCGAAGACGCTGCCGTACATGCTCTCCGGCGGCACGGACGCGAAGTCCTTCCAGGAGCTGGGCATCCGCAACTTCGGCTTCGCGCCGCTCAAGCTGCCCGCGGACCTCGACTTCTCGGCGCTGTTCCACGGCGTGGACGAGCGCGTCCCGGTCGAGGCGCTGAAGTTCGGCACCCGCGTGCTGGACCGGTTCCTGCGCACCAGCTGATGACCGCGTTCGCGCTCGCCGACGGCACGTCCCTGCAGGTGGTGCGCAGGGGCGACCCGGCCGCGCCGGTGACCGTGGTGTTCGTCCACGGCTACGCGCTCGACCAGCGCAGCTGGGGCCGGATCGCGCCGCTGGTGCCGGACGCCGCCGACGGGCCGGTGGCCGTGCTGACCTACGACCAGCGCGGCCACGGCGGGTCGGGGCGGGCGCGCCGCGGCACCGCGACCATGGCGCAGCTCGGCGACGACCTCGCCGAGCTGCTGGAGCGCGAGGTCCCCGAGGGCCGGGTGGTCCTGGTGGGGCACGACATGGGCGGGCTGGCGATCATGTCGCTGTCCCAGCGGCACCCCGCGCTGTTCGCGGCGCGGGTTTCGGGTCTGGTGCTGCTGGCGACGTCGTCGGGGACGCTCGCCACCGAGGTCTCGGCGGCCTGGCCGAACGCGCTGGGCAAGCTGGCCCGCGACCTCGAAGCGGTGCTCGGCTCGAAGCTCTTCGGCGTGGTGCGGGAGCACACGAGCCGGGCGGTCAGCGCGGGCCTGCGGTGGTGGCTCTTCGGCGACGACCCGGACCCGGAGCTGGTCGAGCTGACCGTGAAGATGATCCGCGGCAACTGGCCGCACACGGTGTCGCTGTTCCGCCCGGCCCTGGACGCCTACGCCCGGGACGCGGCGTTGACGCAGGTCAGCGGCCTGCCGGTGACGGCTATCGTGGGGGAGCGGGACCGGATCGTCCGCGCGTCCGACGTCGAGCAGTGGGTCGGCGGCCTCGACGACGGGACGGCGGTGGTGCTGCCCGGCGTCGGTCACGTCGTGCCGCTGGAGGCCGCGGCCCAGGTGCTGCCGCGGGTGGTCGCCCTGGTCAACGCCGGTTACCGACAAGACGAGAGTTCTTGACAACATCTTTGTTCGGCAGGATGCTGGGCGCATGTTCTCCGTGGCGGTGATCGAAGACCCGGCCGCGGCCGAGGTGTCGCTGGACCCGATCCGCGCCCGGCTGCTGGCCGAACTGGCGGAGCCGGCGTCGGCGACGATGCTGGCCGCGCGCGTCGACCTGCCGCGGCAGAAGGTCAACTACCACCTGCGGGCGCTGGAAGCGCACGGCCTGGTGGAGCTGGTCGAGGAGCGGCGCAAGGGCAACGTCACCGAGCGGATGATGCGGGCGACGGCGTCGTCGTACGTCATCTCGCCCGCCGCGCTCGCCGCGGTCCAGCCCGACCCGGCCCAGTCGCCGGACCGGCTCTCGGCACGCTGGCTGCTCGCCGTCGCCGGCCGGCTGGTGCGGGACGTCGGCGTGCTGATCACCGGCGCCGCCAAGGCCAAGCAGCGCGTCGCGACCTTCGCGATCGACGGCGAGGTCCGGTTCGCCTCCGCGGCCGACCGCGCCGCGTTCGCCGAGGAGCTCGCGACCGCGGTCACCACCCTGGTCGGCAAGTACCACGACGAAACGGCCGAGAAGGGCCGCCCGCACCGGGTGGTCGTCGCCGTTCACCCGAGCGTCCCGGAGGAGACCGCCAGTGGGGCATGAGTTCGAGCTGACCGACTCCGCCGAGGTCGACGCGACGCCGGAGCAGGTGTGGGACGCCATCGCCACCGGCCCGGGCATCGACTCGTGGTTCATGGGCCGCAACGAGGTCGAGGGCGGCACCGGCGGCGTGGTCCGCGGCGCCTTCGGCGGGTATCAGCCGGAGTACCGGATCCGGGAGTGGGACCCGCTGGAGAAGCTGGTCTACGGCAACGACCCGGCACCGGACGGGCGGACGATCGCGTACGAGTTCCTCATCGAAGGCCGTGAAGGCGGTAGCTCGGTGATCCGGTGCGTCACCAGCGGCTTCCTGCCGGGCGACGACTGGGAGGACGAGTTCGAAGCGATGACGACGGGCAACAAGCTGTTCTTCCGCACGCTGGTCGAGTACGTGACGCACTTCGCCGGGCGGCCGGCGGTCCCGGTCACGGCGTTCGGGCCGCCGGTGGGAGATTGGCCGTCCGCGTGGGCCCGGCTGGGTGCGGAGCTGGGGTTGCCGGCGCGGCCCGTCACCGGCGATCGGGTTTCCCTCGGGGGAGTGGTGTACGCGGCCAACGACCAGACGGTGGGCATCCGCACAGCGGACGCGATGCTCAGGTTCATCCGCGGCTTCCGCGGCCCGATGGTCGCGTCCCACCACGTCTTCACCCCGGGCGCGGACGCGCAGACCGAGGAGAAAGCCTGGAGCGACTGGCTGAACCGCGTCTTCGGCTAGGTCGGGAGCGCGCCCGGGAGGCTTTCCTTCGTCTTCTTGCGGCGCAACCACACCCTGCGCGTGCCGTCGGCGTAGAGCCGGACCGTGCGCAGTTCCCAGCCCGCGAACTCCGCGTGGATGGAGAGCTGGATCGCCGCCGCGCGCCGGGACACGCCCGGGGGGAGGTGCAGGCGGCGATACTCCCAATCCCCTTCGACCACCGCCTCGCTGACCGTCGTCATGGCTGGATCACCTGGGTCCCTTCTCCGGCGGCCGAGCCGACGAGCACCCGGCCGCTCCTTTCGTCCACCCCGACCGAGTCCGGCTGGCGCACGGTGGGGAACCGGTACTTCTCGACGGGCTCGCCGCCGCGGACGTCGAACCCGACCACCTCGTTGCGTCCGGTGAGCGTCACCCAGGCCAGGCTCCGCTGCGCGTCGTAGGCGATCCCGTACGCGCCCCCGGGTACCGGGTAGCGCTGCCGCATGATCAACGGCGCTGCCGAGAACGCGATCAGCGCGCCCGCGCGCGCGTCCGTCACCAGCACCCGCCCGTAGGAGTCCGCGACCGCGTTCGCCGCGCCATCGCCCGCGCGCAGGCCCTCGTTCACCTTCCCGGCGGCGACGTCGACCGAGAACACCGCGGTCCGCAGCCGGTCCAGCACCACGACCCCCTTGCCGGTGTCCACGACGTCGTCGGCGCTGTAGAGCTGCCCGCCGATCGTGCGCGCCGGACCCGTCGCGGGCAGCACCCGGATGTCCTTGCCCGGCCCCATCGCCACCAGCCGGTCGGCGCCGTAGGCGATGCTCGACGCGGGCTGCCCGCCGGTCTTCGTCTCCGTGAGCTTCCGGTCCGGCAACGACAGCTGCTGCACCACACCCTGCGCCGGCTCCGCGATCTCCACCCGCCCCGGCGCCACGGTCAGCTTCTCCGCCTTGCCGTATAACGGCATATTCACCGGGGGTGACGCGAGCGCGTTCAGGTCGTACAGCTGCAAAGACGGCGGTTGAGCGAGCGCGACGACGAGGGTCCCCTCGGCGACGGCCAGGGCCGACACGGCTCCGGTGGCGAGCACCTGGCCGGCGGGCGGCACGGTTACGGCGGGGGAGACCGCCGGCTTCGCCGCCACGGGGTTCGAGACGATCTGCAGCTCGTCGCTGTTGTCGGTCTTGGCCGACGAGCAGCCGGAGAGCACCAGGACACCGGCGAGCGGGATCGCGATCCACGACACGGCGGCGAACCGACGCACGTTGCTGCCTCCAGGTGTCCCTCGACGGGCGGTCAACACCAGCATCCTCCACGATCGTCTTGCCGTCACGCGCATGTCACCCAACAGACACCTAATGCGGCCAGCGCTCCGGGTAGCCGACCTCGATGTCGCTCACGTCGTCGAGCGCCGAGCGGATCGCGGGCGGGAGGGTGATCTCCTCCGCCGCCAGCGAGCCGGTCAGCTGGCCGGTGTCCCGCGCCCCGACGACCGGGGCGACCACCCCGGGCCGGTCGCGGACCCAGGCCAGCGCCACGGCCAGCGGAGACGTGCCCAGCCCGTCGGCCGCGGTGGCGACCGCCTGCACGATCCGGGCGGCCCGGTCGGTGCGGTGGTGCTCGACGTAACCGGCGTACGCGCTGTTCGCGCCGCGGGAGTCGGCGGGCGTGCCGGTGCGGTACTTGCCGGTCAGGACCCCGCGGCCCAGCGGCGCCCAGGGCAGCAGCCCGACGCCGTGGTGCTCGGCGGCCGGGACGACCTCGCGGTCCACCCCGCGTTCGAGCAGGGAGTACTCGACCTGGGTGGAGACGATCGGGGCGACCGCGGCGGCGCCGGCGGCGGCCGTCGCGAGCTGCCAGCCCGCGTAGTTCGAGACGCCGACGTAGCGGGCCTTGCCGCTGGTCACGGCGTACTCGAGGGCGGCGAGGGTTTCGGCGATCGGCACGCAGGTGTCCCAGGCGTGCAGCTGCCAGAGGTCGATGTGGTCGGTACCGAGCCGCTTGAGTGAGCCGTCGAGCGCGCTGAGCAGGGCACCGCGGGAGGCGCCGCCGCCGAACGGGCCGTCGGTGCGGCGGGCGACCGCCTTCGTCGCGAGGACGACGTCGTCGCGGGGCACGAGGTCGCCGAGCAGCGAGCCGAGCACCCGCTCGCTCTCGCCCTCCCCGTAGATGTCGGCCGTGTCGACCAGGGTGCCGCCGGCGTCCACGAAGGCGACCAGCTGGCTGGCGGCCTCTTCCGCGTCGGTGTCGCCACCCCAGGTCATGGTGCCGAGCGCCATCCGCGAGACGCGCAGTCCCGAGCGGCCGAGCAGTCGCTTTTCCACGACCGCCGAGCCTAGTGGGCAGCGCCTTCCGAACATGACCAAGGTGAGTCGTGTCGCCCACAAGGGCCCCCGTTAGGGTCTGGCCCCGTGCGACTCGGACTGAATCTCGGCTACTGGGGAGCGGGGAACGACCCCGCGAACCTGGCCCTGGCGAAACAAGCGGACGAACTGGGCTACGCGGTCGTGTGGGCGGCGGAAGCGTACGGCTCGGACGCCGTCACCGTGCTGACCTGGATCGCGGCGCAGACGTCGCGGATCGACGTCGGTGCCGCCGTGCTGCAGATCCCGGCCCGGACCCCGGCGATGACCGCGATGACCGCCGCGACGCTCGACACGCTCTCCGGCGGCCGGTTCCGGCTCGGCCTGGGCGTGTCCGGTCCGCAGGTGTCCGAGGGCTGGCACGGCGTGCGGTTCACTTCGCCGCTGGGCCGCACCCGCGAGTACGCCTCGATCGTCCGCAAGGCGCTCCGGCGCGAACGGCTGGCCCACGAGGGCGAGCACTTCACGCTGCCGCTGCCGGACGGCCCCGGCAAGGCGCTGCGGCTGACCGTCCGGCCGGCGCGCAAGCACATTCCGCTCTACCTGGCCGCGATCGGCCCGAAGAACCTGGAGCTGACCGGCGAGATCGCCGACGGCTGGCTGCCGGTGTTCTTCTCGCCTGCCCACTCGGGGGAGCAGCTGGCGCAGCTGCGGGCCGGCGCCGAGCGGGCCGGGCGCACCCTCGACGGCTTCGACGTCGTCCCGACGGTGCCGCTCGTCCCGGGGGACGACTGGAAGGTGTGCGCGGACGCCGTGCGCGGGTACGCGGCGCTCTACCTCGGCGGGATGGGCAGCAAGGAAAAGAACTTCTACAACCAGCTGGCCACCCGGATGGGCTTCGCGGCCGAAGCCGCCGAAGTGCAGGAGAAGTACCTGGCCGGCGACCGCGCCGGGGCGATGGCGGCGGTGCCGCTGGAGTTCCTCGACGCGACGTCGCTGCTGGGCCCGAAGGAACGGATCGCGGAGAAGATGACCGAATTCGCCGAGGCCGGCGTGACGACCCTGTCGGTGTCGCCGCTCACCCCCGACCCGGCAGGCGCGCTGACCACCGCCGTCGAGGCGCTCGAGCTGGCGGGGGTGGCCTGACGTGGGCTGGTTCGAAGCACTGGTCCTGGGCCTGGTCCAGGGCCTGACCGAGTTCCTCCCGATCTCCTCGAGCGCGCACCTGCGGATCGTCGCGGCGCTCGCCGGCTGGGACGACCCGGGCGCGGCGTTCACCGCCGTCACCCAGATCGGCACCGAGCTGGCGGTGATCATCTACTTCGGGAAGAAGATCGGGAAGATCCTGCAGGCCTGGTTCTTCTCGCTGTACAAGGCGGAGTGGCGCCAGGACCCGGACGCCCGGCTGGGCTGGCTGATCATCGTCGGCTCGCTGCCGATCGTGGTGCTCGGCCTGCTGCTGCAGGACCAGATCGACAGCGCGTTCCGCGACCTGCGGATCACCGCCACCGTGCTCATCGTGTTCGGCCTGATCCTGCTCTACGCCGACCGCGTCGGGAAGCAGGAGCGGACGCTCGACCACCTGACCGTGCCGCACGGCCTCGGCTTCGGCTTCGCCCAGGCGCTGGCGCTGATCCCGGGCGTCTCCCGCTCGGGCGGCACGACCAGCGCGGGCCTGCTGCTGGGCTACACCCGCGCGGAGGCGGCGGAGTACTCGTTCCTGCTGGCGCTGCCGGCGGTGTTCGGTTCGGGGGTGTACAAGCTCAAGGACATCGGCTCGGGTGACGCGCCGGCCCAGTGGGGCCCGACGATCCTGGCGACGCTGGTCGCGTTCGGCGTCGGGTACGCGGTGATCGCGTGGCTGATGGCCTACATCAAGAAGCGCAGCTTCGTGCCGTTCGTGGTCTACCGGCTGGTCCTCGGCGTGCTGCTGTTCGTGCTGATCTTCACCGGCGTGCTGGACCCGAACGCGGGTCCGGTCGGCCACTGATCCGCCCACGTGGGGACCGCTTGATCGGTCCCCACGTAGGGTGGGTCCCGTGAGTACGGTCATTCTGCTCAGGCACGGCAAATCGACGGCCAACGGGTCCGGGATCCTGGCCGGGCGGTCGCCGAAGGTGAACCTCGATGACACCGGCCGCGCCCAGGCGGACAAACTGGTCGAGCGCCTCGACGGCGTGCCCCTCTCGGGGCTCGTCGTCTCGCCCATGCTGCGGTGCAAGCAGACCGTCGGCCCGCTGGCGGCCGCGCGCGGCCTGGACAAGGTCGTCGAGCCCGGGCTGTCCGAAGTGGACTACGGCGACTGGACCGGCAAGGAGCTCAAGCACCTCGCGAAGGAGCCGCTCTGGCGGGTCGTGCAGGCGCACGCGTCGGCGGCGGTGTTCCCCGGCGGTGAAGGGCTCGCGGCCATGCAGGCGCGGTCGGTCGCCGCGGTCCGCGCCCACGACCGGCGGATCACCGCCGAGCACGGCGACCACGCCGTCTGGCTCCTGTGCAGCCACGGCGACGTGATCAAGTCCATCCTCGCCGACGCGCTCGGCCAGCACCTCGACGCCTTCCAGCGGATCGTCGTCGACCCGGCGTCCATCTCCGTCGTGCGCTACACCGAGACGCGGCCGTTCGTCATGCGGGTCAACGACCACGGCGGCGACCTGCGCGGGATCGTGCCGCCGGAGCCGAAGCCGAAACGGGGCAAAAAGGCCGCTTCGAGCAGCGACGCGGTCGTGGGCGGTACCACCGGCCGGTGAGCTTGGCCACCTCCGGAAAGCGCTGACATCGATGGCGGCGGACCACGTAGGGTGGCGGGACCGAGTGTTGTACCCCCACCAGGAGCCTGCCCCGATGATTTCGCCGGACAACCCGTTCGCCGCACCCAGCGAGCTGCCCTACGCCCTGCCGCCGTTCGACCGGATCGCCGACGAGCACTACCGGCCCGCGTTCGAGGCCGGGCTGGCCGAGCACGCGGTGGAGATCGAGCAGATCGCGGCGCAGGACGCCGAGCCGACGTTCGAGAACACGATCGTCGCCCTCGAGCGCTCCGGTGAGCTGCTCGGCCGGGTGGCGAGCGTGTTCTACAACCTCTCCGGCTCCAACAGCACCGACGAGATCCAGGCGATCCAGGCGGAGTTCGCGCCGAAGCTGGCCGCCCACCACGACGCGATCCACCTGAACCCGAAGCTGTTCGCCCGCATCGACGCCCTGCACGCGAAGCGGGACGAGCTCGGCCTCGACGGGGAGTCTCGGCGGCTGCTCGAGCGGCAGCACCTCGACTTCAGCCGCGCCGGCGCCGGGCTGGGGGAGGCCGAACAGGGCCGCCTGCGGGAGCTGAACGCGCAGCTGTCGACGCTGCAGACGAAGTTCCAGCAGAACCTGCTCAAGGACACCAACGAGCTGGCGGTCGTCATCGAAGACCGTGCCGAGCTGGCGGGGTTCGGCGACGGTGCGATCGCCACCGCGGCCGAAGCGGCCTCCGCCCGCGGCGAGGACGGCAAGTACGTCATCCCGCTGACGCTGCCGACGAGCCAGGCGTCGCCGCTGGAGACCCTGACCGACCGCGACGTCCGCGCGCGGATCCACGCGGCGTCGATGGCGCGGGGCAACCGCGGCAACGAGTTCGACAACAACGCGCTCGTCGCCGAGATCGCGCACCTGCGGGCGGAACGGGCCGTCCTGCTCGGCTACCCGAACCACGCGGCGTACGTCATCGCGGACGAGACGGCGAAGACCGCCGAAGCCGCGGCCGGCCTGCTGGAGCGGCTCGCGCCCGCCGCCGTCGCGAACGCCCGCACCGAAGCCGCGGAACTGCAGCAGCTGCTGGAATCCGACGTCCCGGGCGCGAAACTGCGCCCGTCGGACTGGCCGTACTACGCCGCCCAGGTCCGCCGCGAGCGCTTCGACGTCGACACTGAGGCGCTTCGCCCGTACTTCGAGGCCGACCGCGTCTACCTCGACGGCGTCTTCTTCGCCGCCACCAAGCTCTACGGCCTCACCTTCACCGAGCGCACCGACCTGCCGAAGTACCACCCGGAGGTCCGGACCTTCGAGGTGTTCGACGCCGACGGCACGCCGCTCGGGCTGTACCTGCTCGACCTCTACACCCGCGACGCCAAGCGCGGCGGTGCGTGGATGAACACCTTCGTCGACCAGTCCGACCTGCTGGGCCGCAAGACGGTCGTGGTCAACGTCCTCAACGTCGGCAAGCCGCCGGCGGGGGAGCCGACCCTGCTCACCTTCGACGAGGTCGTCACCGCGTTCCACGAGTTCGGCCACGCGCTGCACGCGCTCGTTTCGGCGGTCCGCTACCCGACGTTCTCCGGCACCAACGTGCCCCGCGACTTCGTCGAATACCCGTCCCAGGTCAACGAGATGTGGATGCTGTGGCCGGAGGTGCTGGCCAACTACGCCAAGCACCACGAGACGGGGGAGGCCCTCCCACAGGAGCAGGTCGACAAGCTCCTCGCCGCCCAGCAGTACGGCGAAGGCTTCGCCACCACCGAATACCTGGCGGCGTCCCTGCTCGACCAGGCCTGGCACCGCCTCGGCGTCGACGACCGCGTGGCGGAGGTGCAGCGGTTCGAGACGGACGCGCTTGTGAAGGCGGGCGTCGCCGTCGAAGCCATCCCGCCGCGCTACCGCACCACGTACTTCGCCCACGTCTTCAGCGGCGGCTACAGCGCCGGTTACTACTCCTACATCTGGAGCGAAGTCCTCGACGCCGACACCGTCCAGTGGTTCCGGGAGAGCGGGGGACTGACCCGCGAGAACGGCGACCACTTCCGCCGCACCCTCCTGGGCCGCGGCGGCAGCATCGACCCGATGGACGCCTTCCGGGCGTTCCGCGGCCGCGACCCCGAAATCGAGCCGCTGCTCGCCCGCCGCGGCCTCACCGGAGTCTGATCCTCAAACTGTATAACGACCTATACTGCGGGGCTGGTTTTGGAAAAACCAGCCCCGCAGTCGTTTCGTCCGCCCGAAAACACAGCTAAGACGGACGGGACCCGCTTCCCCGGGAACCGCACGTCCGTGACCCTCGCCGCGAGCAGCTCGGAGCTAACTTGGGTGCTTCGACAACTCCAGGGGAGGGAGATTCGATGAACGGATCACGTCGGGTTTCGGTCATCGTGGCCTTGTTCGTGCTGGCGCTGGGCGTGCTGTTCGCCGGGCCGGCATCGGCCGGGACGCAGTCGGCGGCGACCACGCAGGCGACCTGCACGGGCGCCGGTTCCTGCTGGTTCAGCTGGGGCCGCATCACCGCGGGGGACTGCGCGATGGAGCGGGCCAAGTGGACGCTGAACCGCAACGGCAGCGCGTCCTTCGAGGCGATCATCAACAGCAGCGACAGCGACGACGCGTGGCTGATGTGGCCGGTCGCCACGGACGTCAACGGGTTCGTGCTGGGCCCGATCACGCACGGGGGTGACCCGAAGTTCGTGCGGGGCACGGTGAAGAACCAGTGGACGTGGTGGTTCGACGCGGGGTCGTTCGACCGGATCCAGAGCATGAGGCTGACGAGTCACTGCTGATCGCCGCGATCGCTCGCCCCGGTGTCCGTGCGGCACCGGGGCGAGCGATCGCTACAGCTAGGAGACGAGGTCGAGCCAGGCTTCCGCGAGGGCACAGTCCGCCGACCAGTGTTCCGGTCCGGTTTCCGCGGAGAGCTCGGCGAACATGCGGTCGGCGGCGACCAGGTGGGCGCCGTACTCGGCCGCGAGGTGCCGCACGGCCCGGATCTTCGGGTCGAGGCCGGTTCGCCAGTCGCGGCGCACGTCGTCGTAGATGCGGATGTCGCCGGCTTCGGCGAGGGGTGCGAGGAGGCGGTCGTAGCCCGCCGCGAACTGGTCCGCGGAGACTTCGCTATGCGGTCGAGCGTGGCGGTGGCGGCTGGCGGGGGACGCACACGGCGCCGGCATCCCCCGCCAGGGGTGTGTCAGGCGCCGGCGACGATGTGGTCGACGAAGCCGTAGGAGAGGGCTTCCTCGGCGTCGAACCAGCGGTCGCGGTCGGCGTCGGTGGTGATGCGTTCGACGCTCTGGCCGGTCTGGCGGGCGGTGATTTCGGCGATGCGGCGCTTCATCTTGCCGAAGACCTCGGCCTGGATGGCGATGTCGGTGGCGGCGCCGCTGATGCCGGCCGAGGGCTGGTGCATGACGATGCGGGTGTTGGGCAGGAGGTAGCGCTTTCCGGGGGTGCCGGAGGAGAGCAGGAACTGGCCCATGGAGGCGACGAAGCCGAGGCCGTAGGTGGCGACGTCGGGTTTGACGAGCTGCATGGTGTCGTAGATGGCCATGCCGGCGGTGACCGAGCCGCCGGGGGAGTTGATGTAGAAGGTGATGTCCTTCGCCGGGTCGTCGGCGGCGAGCAGGAGGAGCTGGGCGATGAGGCGGTTGGCGACGTCGTCGTTGACTTCGGAGCCGAGGAAGACGATGCGGTCGCGCAGGAGCTGCTGGTAGACCGAGTCTTCGGGGGCGGTGCTCGGGGCCTGCATGTCGGGTGCGGCGAGAAGGGTCATGGGCTGACGGTAGGGCCGTGGGCAGGCCGGTGGTGGTGGTTTCGCTGTGAGCGTGCGGTGTTCGCCGGACGCGAAAGGGCCGCCGTCCGATGTGGACGGCGGCCCTGGTCGTGGCGAGGGGCTCAGATGAGGCCGAGCTTCTGCACGGTGTCGCGCTCCTCGATGAGTTCGGCGACGGAGGCGTCGATGCGGGCGCGGGAGAAGTCGTCGATCTCGAGGCCCTGGACGATTTCGTACTTGCCGTTCTTGGCGGTGACGGGGAAGGACGAAATGATGCCTTCGGCGACGCCGTAGGAGCCGTCGGAGACGACGCCGGCGGAGGTCCAGTCGCCTTCGGGGGTGCCGTTGACCCAGGTGTAGACGTGGTCGATGGCGGCGGAGGCGGCCGAGGCGGCGGAGGAGAGGCCGCGGGCTTCGATGATGGCGGCGCCGCGCTTGGCGACGGTGGGGATGAAGTCGCTCTCGAGCCAGGCCTGGTCGACCTCGACGGCCTTGCCGCCGACCTCGGCGTGCTGGACCGAGGGGTACTGGGTGGCGGAGTGGTTGCCCCAGATGGCGAGCTTCTTGAGCTCGGTGACGGGGACGCCGAGCTTCTTGGAGAGCTGGGCGAGGGCGCGGTTGTGGTCGAGGCGGGTCATCGCGGTGAAGCGGTCGGCGGGCACGTCGGGGGCGTGCGAGCGGGCGATGAGGGCGTTGGTGTTGGCGGGGTTGCCGACGACGAGGACCTTGATGTCGTCGGCGGCGCCGGCGTTGATGGCTTCGCCCTGGGGCTTGAAGATGCCGCCGTTGGCCTCGAGGAGGTCGCCGCGCTCCATGCCCTTGCTGCGGGGGCGGGCGCCGACGAGGAGGGCGATGTTGGTGCCTTCGAAGGCCTGCTTGGGGTCGTCGAAGATGTCGGTGCCGGCCAGGAGCGGGAAGGCGCCGTCGTCGAGCTCCATGGCGGTGCCCTCGGCCGCCTTGACCGCCTGCGGGATCTCGAGGAGCCGCAGCTTCACCGGGACGTCCTGGCCGAGGAGCTGACCGGAAGCGATGCGGAAGAGCAGCGCGTAGCCGATCTGGCCGGCGGCGCCGGTGACGGTCACGTTGACAGGGGCTTGGGTCATTGCGGTACTCCAGCTTGAGACGACTTTGGCTAGTGGTGTGGAGCCTATCCCTCCTGGGCGTTGCTGGTCGGGTGCGTCCAGTCACTGTTGCGTGGATCGCTTTTCAGTCGTCGGTGACGTTGGCGGCGAGGCGGTGGAGGAGGTCGGCGAGCTGGGCGATCTCGGCGTCGGTGAGGCCTTTTCGCATGCGTTCGTCGTGGGCGATGGCCGCTGAGGCGAGCTTGAGGAAGAGCTGTTCGCCCTCGGGGGTGAGGGTGACGAGGTGGACGCGGCGGTTTTCCGGGTCGCGGCGGCGGGTGACCAGCCCGGCGGTTTCCATGCCGTTGAGGTGGTGGGTGAGGGTCGCGCCTTGGATGCCGACGGCGTCGGCGAGTTCGCGCTGGTTGGCGACGGGTCTGGTCTTGAGGGAGATGAGGATCTGCCAGACGGGCTGGGAGCCGCCGGCGGCGGCGAGGGCCTGGTCGAACGCGCGGCCCGCGGTTTTGGCGGTGCGGGCGAGGACGACGCCGATGGGGGCGGTGGTGGGTGCTGGCACGACCGGTACCTTACCGCAGAGGTCTAAGCGTTTGACATCTAATCATTAGAGATCTAACGTTGTGCTCATCGAACCGGAAGGGGAACGCGATGAGCACCGAAGAAGAGGTCCGCGAGTTCGGCCGGGTGTGGGCGGCCGCGGAAGAGCGCGGGGACACCGAGGTCCTGGCCGGCCTGGTCGCCGACGGCTTCCGCCTGGTCGGCCCGCTCGGCTTCGTCCTGGATCGCGACGCGTGGCTGGGGCGCTACACCGGCGGCGGCCTGGTCACCGAGAAGCTGAACTGGACCGACGTCGAGGTCCGCGACTTCGGCGGCACCGCGATCGCGGTCGGCGTCCACGACCAGCTCGCGACCCACCGGGGCAACCCGGTGAACGGCCGGTTCCGCGCCACGCACGTGCTGGTCCGCGCCGGCGACCGGTGGCGCCTGGCCGGCATCCACCTGAGCCCGATCGGCGGCCCGCCGCCGTTCGCGCCGGGAGGCGACGGGCGATGAGCGTCGAACTGAACCACACGATCGTGTGCGCCACCGACCGGGAGAAGTCGGCGGAGTTCCTCGCCGGGATCCTGGGCCTGCGCACGGAGCCGGTCGCCGGGCCATTCGTGCCGATCCGGCTCGCGAACGGCGTCACGCTGGACTACCTGCGGGTGGATCGCGTGACGAGCCAGCACTACGCGTTCCTGGTCGGCGAGGACGACTTCGACGCCGCGCTGGCGCGGATCGAGCGGGCCGGCGTCACGTACTGGGCGGACCCGTTCCACGAGCGGGCCGACGAGATCAACTCCATGAACGGCGGCCGCGGCGTCTACTTCGAGGACCCGGACGGCCACAACCTGGAACTGCTCACGAGGGGGTAGCCGTGCGGCTGAGCATCGGGGTCACGGACTTCTCGTGGCCGGACGAGCTGACCGGCGAACTGGCGGGCATCGCGGTGGCCGCCGAGGACGCGGGTCTCGACACGCTGTGGGTGCCCGACCACCTGCTGCAGGCCGACCCGAACAGCACGCCGGATTCGGCGATGCCGGAGGCCTACACGACACTCGGGTTCCTGGCCGCCCGCACCAGCCGGATCGGGCTGGGGACGATGGTGTCGGCGGTGACGTTCCGGCCGCCGGCGCTGCTGATCAAGGCGGTCACCACGCTCGACGTCCTCTCCGGCGGGCGGGCCCGCTTCGGGATCGGCACCGGGCACCACGACGGCGAGGCGCGCGCGATGGGCCTGCCGTTCCCGCCGGTGGGCGAGCGCTTCGAGCGGCTGGAGGAAACCCTCCGGCTGGCGCGGCGGATGTGGGACGGCGACTCCTCGGCGTTCGAGGGCGTGCACTACCGCCTCGACCGTCCGATCGGGAATCCGCGGCCGGTGCGCCGCCCGCGGGTGCTGATCGGCGGGGCGGGGGAGCGCAGGACCTTGCGGCTCGTCGCGCGGTACGCCGACGCGTGCAACGTGTTCGACATCCCGGACGGGGGTAAGACCGTTCGGCACAAGCTGGCCGTCCTCGCGCGACACTGCGAGGAGGCCGGGCGGCCGTACGGGGAGGTCGAGAAGACGATCAGCACGCGCTTGTCACCCGGGGAGTCCGCGGAGTCGTTCGCGCGGCGGTGCGCGGAGTTCGCGGAGTGGGGGATCGAGCACGCGGTGGTGATCACGGCCGGGCCGTGGTCGGCGGCGGGGGTCGCGACGCTGGGGCGGGTCGCGGGGTTGCTGGCGGAGTGAAACGATCAAGCCCGGACGTCGCGGGGTGATCGCGGACGGCGGGCGGTGGTCCGGCGGCGCGAAATCGTTTTCCGGTCCTTTTCATCCGTGCCGGTGAAATGACGGCTCGAAATTATCGGTATACCGCGTGGCGGGACGGCTACTGCGTGTTGCTCCGTTCAGCGGGGTTTCGGACCATGATCCATTCGCTACCATGGTCGGCGCCCCCGTCCCCAATGGAAATGTATTGGGAAGGATTCCGATGCTTTCTGCGGTCGTTGCTGCCGTTTTGGCGCTGTCCTCTGTGGTCACCCCGCATTCGTGGAACACCCCTCCGCCGCCCGACAAAATCGTCATCGACGTCGTGAACGCCATCGGCACGGGCTGTCCGCCGAACACGTCGGCGGTGGCGGTCTCGCAGGACAACACGGCGTTCACCGTGACCTACAGCGCTTACACGGCGCTGGTCGGGGTCGGCGCCGGCCCGTTGGACGCGCGGAAGAACTGCCAGATCGGCCTGCGCGTGCACGTTCCGCAGGGGTTCACCTACGGAATCGCGCAGGCCGACTACCGCGGATTCGCCCACCTGGAACGCGGTGCGACCGGCCTGGAAAGAGCCAACTACTATTTCCAGGGTAATTCTCCGACCGCTTACGTCCAGCACCCGCTGGCGGGACCGTTCGAAGATGACTGGCATTTCACCGATTCGACGGAAGTCGGTGCGATCGTGTTCAAGCCGTGCGGCGAGGAACGCAATCTGAACATCAACACGGAATTGCGGGCCGCGGCCGGGACGTCGGATCCGAAGAAGACGACGAGCTACGTCACGATGGACTCGACCGACGGCAGCATCACCACGGTGTACCACTTCGCGTGGCTGCAGTGCCCGTGACCGGACCGCGGTGAACCGGGGCGGCGCGCCGCGCGCCGCCCCGGTGGTCACTTCTCCGCGGGGGCGCGGGGGTCGGTGGCCTGGACGTCGAAGACGCGGCCGAGGGAGACGAGAGCCTCGTCGAGGTGGCTGAGGCTGGAGAGGACGGCGCGGGTTTCGGCCTGGTCGACGCGGTCGGACACCGGGGTGCCGTCGTCGCGCACGAGCGTGCCGGGTGTGGGGCCACCCGGTGCGTCGAGTGCTTTGCGGAGGACGTCGATGTTGGCCAGCAGCCGGCCGGTGAACTGGCGGAGGCGGTCGGTGTCGGGGCCGGCGAGCATCCCGGGCTGGGCGCGGGCGGCGACGTGGCGGGCGCGGAAGGCGATGGTTTCGAGGGTGGTGAGCACGTGCCAGCCGTAGTCGCGGCGGGCGCTGCGGAGGTTGACCGGGTGGGTGAGCGGTTCGACGGTGGTGCGGACCTGTTCGACGGCGCGGTCGAGGTCGCGGGAGAGTTCGATGATGTTGACGTTCTCTTCGCCGGCGAGCAGGTCGCGGGTGTGTTCGAGGAACTCCGCCAGTTCGTCGAGCACCGCGCAGATGTCGTCGAGCATGACCGAGCGGGTGCGGACCGGGACGATGACGACGGCGGCGAGGATGCCGGCGGCGGCGCCGACCGCGGTTTCGGCGACGCGGATCCAGAGGACTTCGAGGCTGAAGGTGCCGAGCAGGCTGTAGAGCAGGCCGAGCATGCTGGTGATGAAGAAGGCCATCACGACCTGGGAGACGCGGGCGGTGTAGACCATCCCGAACACGCAGACCAGGATCAGCGAGAGCGTGGCGGCGGTGTTGCCGCCGACCAGGAGTGCGAGCAGGACGCCGCCGACGATGCCGATGAGGGTGCCGCCGAGGCGGCGGACCCCCTTGACGAAGGTGGCGCCGGCGCTGGAGGCGCCGATGAACACGACGAAGACCGTGAGGACGGCCCAGTACCAGCGCTGGTGGGAGACGAGTTCGCCGCCGAGGACGGCGAGCCCGCCGCCGACGACGGCCTGGATGGCGCTGCGGGTGCGGTTGTCGTAGGCGAACGCGGGGGTCGGCTCGTCGTCTTCGTCGTCGAGGGGGTCCACTGTGGACTCGGGGGCGGCGGCGCGCTGGGCGCGGTCGTCGGCGAGGGCGAGCTCGGCCAGTGCCTTGCGGACGCCGTCGCCGGGGGCGGCGTGTTCGCCGATGCGGCTGCCTTCGACGAGCATGCGGCTGTATTCGCCGGTCTGGCTGATCAGCGGGAGCTCGCGGGGGTCGCGTTCCATCAGGGCGCGGAAGCGGGCGAGCCGGGCGACGAGGTCGTCGCGGACGTCGGCGGCGAGTTCGGCGGAGCAGGTGCGCTGGACGGTGATGGTGAGCCACTGGACGGCGAGCTCGACCTCGATGGCGCGGCGGCGCAGCCGGTCGGCGGCGCGGGCGTCGACGACGTCGGGGGCGGCGTCCTCGATGAGCAGGACGCACTCGTGGAGCCGGGCCAGTGCGTGGCGGAGCTGCTTGCGGGTGCGTTCGCTGCCGTTGACGGCGAGGTAGGCCTCGGTGGCCCGCACGACCGCGGCCAGGCGCGCGCGGAAGGCGCGGCGCACGCGCAGGAACTCGGCTTCGGCGTTGTGGCGCAGCAGGACGAACCGGACCACGGCGTTGGCCAGCACGCCGACGCCGAGCGCCATCAGCAGCTGCGGGACCTGCGCGAGGTGGGCCTGCAGGAACATCGGGAAGAAGAACAGGAAGAACCCGATCGACCCGAGCGCGGTGCCGCGGGCGCCGAAGCGCTGGGCGTAGACCGCGACGAAGATCAGCAGGACGAACACGACACTGTCCATCGGCGGCAGCGCGGAGCCGAGGCTGGCGACGGTGATCGACGCGGCCCCGGTGAGGAACGCGAGAACGAGGGTGCCGGCTTGGCCGCCGGGGGTGGCGTCGTTGACGGTGAACGCCGTCATCATGGCGGCGATGGCGCCGACCAGCATCACGGTGAGCGGGACGTGCGTGGGCAGCAGCGCGGCCACGGCGAGGACGATGCCGAGCACGGCGGACCCGGCCAGCCGCAGCCGGACCAGGCCGGGGTCGGCCGCGGCCAGCCGGTCGAGCGCGGCGGTGCGGAAGTGGTTCATCGGGCGAGCAGCTCCCACTGGGCGAGGGTGGCGCGGCCGCCGCGGGTGGCGGTGATCCGCAGCCGGTAGTGCGGGCAGGCCGCCGGGGCGGCGAGCGTGAACGGGCGGGTCTGGCGGCGCCAGCGGAACAGTTCGCCGGTGCGTTCGTCGAGGGTGGTCCAGTGGGTGCCGTCGTCGGAGCCTTCGAGGACCCACGCGCCGGGGTCGCCGCGGCGGGTGCCCGAGGTGAGCGTGTACATCGTGACTTCGCGCGGCTCGCCGGTCACGGTGAAGGTGATGGCCGGGGTGGCGGCGCGGAAGGTGACCTGGGTGCGCGTGGTGTCGTCGAAGAGCGCGTCGACACTCGTGTGGTCGGACGCGGTCGCGGTGCCGGTCAGGTCGGTCACCGGAACCGGCGGCGCGGCGGGCGGCGGCGGGGCGCCCCAGCCGGTGGGTTCGGTCGTGAGGTCGAAGACCAGCTCGGCGCCGGCGGCCAGGGTGGCGTGGGCGATCGTCGTCGCGTCGTGCGGTTCGCCGTCGACCGTGAGGCCTCGGACGTAGACGGTCCCGTCGGTGTTGCCGGGGGCGTGGACGACGAGCTTCCTGCCGTCGCCGAGGTGCACGGTCGCCTTCTCGAACAGCGGTGACCCGATCGCGTAGCGCGGGCTGCCGACGGCCAGGGGGTAGAAGCCCAGGGCGCTGAACACCCACCACGCGGACATCTCGCCGTTGTCCTCGTCGCCGGGGTAGCCCTGCCCGAGCTCGCTGCCGAGGTAGAGCCGCCGCAGCACTTCGCGCACGGCGGCTTGCGTCTTCGCGGGCGCGCCGGCGAGGTTGTAGACGTACGGGATGTGGTGCGAGGGCTGGTTGGAGTGGCCGTACTGGCCCATGCGGACGTCGCGGGCCTCGGTCATCTCGTGGATGAGCCCGCCGTACGCGCCGGGGCGCCGGCCGGTTTCCGGGGTGGCGAAGAAAGTGTCGAGCTTGGCTTCCAGGCCGGCGTTGCCCCCGTGCAGCGCGGCGAGGCCGGGGCCGTCGTGGGGTGCGGTGAAGGCGGTGTTCCACGCGTTGGTCTCGACGAAGTCGCCGCCCCACGCGGCCGGGTCGTAGCCGGCGGGTGCGAACTTGCGGCGGCCGTCGCGGTGTCGGCCCTGGAAGAAGCCGATCGCCGGGTCGAAGTGGTGGACGTAGTGCTTCGCGCGCTCGCGGAAGTAGGCGGCGTAGTCGGCGTACATCCGGGCGCGGGGTCCGGCGCTCTCCCGGGAAAGCGCCTCCGACAGGTTGGCGAGGCCGAAGTCGTTGATGCACCCCTCCAGCGCCCAGGACAGTCCTTCGTGGACCGACACCGGGGTGTAACCGAGGAAGATCGACTCCTCGAGGCCCTTGCGGCCGACCGCGCGCCGCGGCGGGGTGACGGTGGCGTTCTTCAAGGCCGCGTCGTAGGCGGCTTCGACGTCGAAGTTGCGGACGCCTTTGAGGTAGACGTCGGCGAACGCGACGTCCGAACTGGTGCCCGTCATCAGGTCCGCGTAGCCGGGGGAGGACCAGCGGGAGATCCAGCCGCCTTCGCGGTACTGCTGGACGAACCCGTCGACCATCCGGCCGCACTCGGCCGGGGTGAGCAGCGCGTAGGCGGGCCAGGTGGTGCGGTAGGTGTCCCAGAAGCCGTTGTTGACGTACAGCTCGCCGTCGACGACCTTCGCGCCGGTGCGCGTGCGGGTGCTCGGCCACCACCGGCGCCGCACCGGGCTCGCGTGCCGGATCCCCTTCGGCGTGTTCTCGTGGGCGACGTTCGGGTAGAGGAACAGCCGGTACAGGTTGGAGTACAGCGTGGTCCGCTGGTCCTCGGTGGCGCCTTCGACCTCGATCTTGCCGAGCCGCTCCTGCCAGAGTTCGCGGGCACTGTCGCGGACCTGCTCGAACGTCGTGCCGGCCGGGATCTCCAGCTCGAGGTTGCGCTTGGCCTGCTCGAGGCTGATCAGCGACGTCGCGATCCGCAGCGTCACCTCGGGCGCGTCGAACTCCAGGGCGCCGGTGACGGTCCGCCAGAACGGACGGCGGATCTTCCCGCCGCGGGCGGCCGGGACGTCGGTCTCGGCGTAGACGAACATCCGCCGCGCGCCCGCCGACAGCCGGCTGCGGACCCAGGTGTGCCCGGTGACGACCCCGGTCGCCGGGTGCAGGCGCAGGCCGCCGCGGTTGGCGGCGTTGTCGAACAGCAGCCAGCCCCGGCCGTCGGGGAAGGTGCAACGCAGGATCGCCGCGTGCGACGTCGGCGCGAGGTCGGCGGTGACGCCGCCCGCGAACCGGACGCCGTAGTGGTGCGGCGAATCGGTCTCGTCGTCGTGGGAGAAGGCCAGCGCGCGCTTGCGGCGGTCGGGCTCGACCGGGCCGGTGCCGGGCATGACGTGGAAGGTGTGCCGGTCGCCCATCCACGGGCTCGGCTGGTGCGAGAGCGCGAACGCCTGCAGCGCCGGGCGGTTCTCCTCGTCGTTGTGGCGGTGGTAGGAGTAGAGCCAGTTGGTGACCCCGGCGTCGGTGACCGGGGTCCAGAAGTTGAACCCGTGCGGCACCGCCGTGGCGGGGAAGTTGTTGCCGCGGGAGAAATCCGCGCTGGAGTGCGTGCCGCGGGTGGTGCGGACGTGGTCGACGGGGTCGCGCGGCGGGTCGGGGCGTTCGGCGACGCGGACGTCGTCGAGCCAACCGGTGATCTCGCCGGGCGCGTCGGTGCGCAGCACGATCCGGGCGATCCGGCGGCCGGCGAACGCCCCGAGCGGGCGGCGGACGGGGTTCCACTGGTCCACCCACAGCGTCTTGTCGTCCACCGGGTCGAAGCCCGCGCTCGCGCCGTCGGCGAACTCGACGTCGAGGCTGACCCGGGTGGCGTGGTAGGCGGGGACGTCGCCGTCGGAGCGCGGGAAGACCACATAGGACAGCTCGGTGCGCTCGGTGACCGGGACGTCGAGTTCGAACAGGACGCTGCGGGGACGCGCGGTGTAGCGCAGGGCGTTCGCCCCGGTGAAGCCGACGCCGGTCTTGGCCGTGGGGGAGCGGTCCGGCCCGCTGTCCACCCGCAGGGCGGGGTCCGCGGGCCGCGGGTCACCGGTTTCGAACGAGGAGGAGAACACGGCGTCGGACATACGCCCACCGTATCGGCCGAACGGCGTAGCGTGTGCCCGACGCGAGGGCGGGCCCCGGTGAGCACGCACACCGTTGGCACCGAGGCTGCTGCTCCCCGGCCGCGGCGGCCGCCCGGTGCTCAGTCCGGGCGGCCGCCGAACCGCCGGCGGTGCACCTCGACCCCGGCATACCGCCCCGGACTCAGCACCGACCGCGCCGACTCGACGTCCGGCGCCCGCAGCAGCACCGCGGTCCCCAGCCACGCCTCACCGTCGTCCGACAGCAGCGGCCCGCACGCGATCAGCTCGTCCCGCGGCCCCTCGACCCGCACCGGCGCTCCCGATGCGCCAGCGGCGCAGCAGCACGTCCCGGTACGCGCCGGCCTGGTACCCGGGCTCTTCGAACGCGAACGCCCGCGCGGCCGCCGCGTCGGGCAGGTCGAGCACGTGCACGCTGCCCGTCGGCCGCTCGCCCTCGAACGTCGGGCCGCGCGCGATCATCCCCGGGAACCGGTCCGGGTAGGACCAGTGCTCCGCCAGCAGCTCCCGGCGCAAGGACGCCGAGCCCGGCCGGTCCCGGTGGTAGCAGAAGAACTCCATGACGAGTGGATGCCCTCCCCACGAGACCGCGGGGAGGGCATCCACTCGGCTACCGGACTAGATCTTCGCGCACTGCCCGGCGGCCGGGCCGCGGACGGTGTTCGGCAGGTCGTAGTCCGTCGGCACCGGGGAGTTGGCCGCGCACGCCAGCGGGCCGCCGATCGTGCTCGATGTCAGCACCGGCCCGTGGTTGGCCGTCAGCGCGACCGGGCCGCCCACCTGGGTCAGCTCGATCGACACCGTCCCGGTCGTCCCGGTGATCGCCACCGGCCCGCCCACCTTCGTGCGGTTCAGCACGACCTGGCCGGCACCCGTGGCCGACAGCGGGCCGTTGATCGAGCCGCCGCGCACCACCAGCGACGCGCCCGGCGAGACCGTCACCGGACCCGACACCGTCGCGTCCTGCAGGCAGACCGTGCCGTTCGACACCGTCAGCGGGCCGGAAGACGCCCCCGTGACGGTGCGGGTGCAGGCGGCGTCCGGCTTGCCCAGCAGCTCGAACTCGGCCAGCTGCGCCGGGGCGCCGGTGCTGGTCGCGGTCACTTCGAGCTTGTAGTAGGCGTAGTGCGCCGGGTTGGCCACCTTGAACGCGCGGGTCTGCTGCCGCCAGGTGAACGCCTGGTTCACCTGCTGGTCGGCCACGGCCCAGGTCTTGCCGTCGTAGGAGCCCTTCAGCGTCCAGCTCTTCGGGTCGCCCGCACCGGTCTGGGACGTCAGCGTGTACTGCGTGACGGCCTCGTCGGTGTTGTTCAGCTGGTACTGAACGGCCCCGGTGACGGCGGCCTGGGTGCGGGAGGTGTTGTCGAGCAGCGCACCGGCGTTGGAACCGTCCGAAGTGGACAGCGTGCCCTTGCCCGTGCCGGTCTCGTCGTGCAGCGGCGCCGGCACCGCGTCACCCGTGGTGATCGACTTCGGCGCGTCGTTCGGGCCGGTACCCCAGGTGGAGGGGTTCGGGCCCATGTCGAAGTCGATGACCCCGCCGCGGGCGATGACGTCCTGCGGCAGCGACGTCGAGGAGTACGCCTTGCCGTTGACCTTCACGCCCTGGACGTAGACGTTCTTCGCGCTGTTCTTCGGCGCGTTGATCACCAGGTTCTTGCCACCGGCCAGGTGGATGGTGGCCTTCTTGAACAGCGGCGACCCGATCGCGTAGTTCGGGCTGCCCATCTGCAGCGGGTAGAAGCCCAGCGCGCTGAAGGTCCACCACGCCGACTGCTCGCCGTTGTCCTCGTCGCCCGCGTAGCCCTGGCCGATCTCACTGCCGGTGTAGAGCCGCGAGAGCGCCTCACGGACCTTCGCCTGCGTCTTCGACGGCTGACCCGCGTAGTCGTACATGTAGAGCGTGTGGTGCGAGGCCTGGTTGGAGTGGCCGAGCTGGCCCATCCGCACGTCCCGCGCCTCCCGCATCTCGTGGATCACGCCACCGTAGGAGCCCGGGAAGTTCGCCGTCTCCTGGTCGGCGAAGAACGCGTCCAGCTTCTTCGCCAGGCCCGCCTTGCCGCCGTAGAGGTTGGCCAGGCCCTGACCGTCCTGCGGCACGGAGAACGCCATGCCCCAGCCGTCGGTCTCGGTGTAGTCGATGCCCCACACCCGCGGGTCGTACTCCTGCGGCGAGCGGCTGAACTTGCCCGCGGCGTCCCGGCCCTGGAAGAACCCGACGCTCGGGTCGAACACGTTCACGTACTGCTGGGCCCGGTTGGTGAAGTACTCGTAGTTCGCCAGGTACTCCTGCTTGCGCGGGTCGGTCGCGGGCGCTTCGTCGTAGAGCTTCTTCGACAGGTTCGCGATGCCGAAGTCGTTGACGTAGCCCTCGATCGACCAGGAGAACCCGTGCTCGGCGGTGTTCGGGGAGTAGCCGAGGAAGATGCCCTCGTCGATGCCCTTGCGGCCGACCGCGTTGTTCGGCGGGGTCACCGTCGCGTCCTTCAGCGCCGCGTCGTAGAACGACTTGACGTCGAAGTTCTTCACGCCCTTGAGGTAGGCGTCGGCGAACGCGACGTCCGCGCTGGTGCCCGTCATCAGGTCGGCGTAACCCGGCGACGACCACCGGGAGATCCAGCCGCCGTCGCGGTACTGCTGGACGAAGCCGTCGATCATCTTGCCGGCCATGTCCGGGGTCAGCAGCGAGTACGCCGGCCAGGTCGTGCGGTAGGTGTCCCAGAACCCGTTGTTGACGTAGATCTGGCCGTCGACCACCTTCGCCCCGGTCTGGGTGGCGGTGTCCGGGCCGGCCTTCGGCGACACCGGGCTCGCGTACTTGTAGACCGGCTTGTCGGTGGTGCCGGTGTTCTCGAACGCGGAGTTCGGGTACAGGAAGAGCCGGTACAGGTTCGAGTAGAGCGTCGTGAGCTGGTCCTTCGACGCGCCCTCGACCTCGATCACCTTCAGCTGGTCGTCCCACGCCTTCTGCGCCGCGTCGCGCACGGTGTCGAAGGTCGCGGCGGGGGCGATCTCCTGGGCGAGGTTCTTCTTCGCCTGCTCGAGGCTGATCAGCGACGTCGCGATCCGCATGTTGACGGTCTTGTCGGCGCCGGCGTCGAACCGCAGGTAGCCGGTGACGTTGTCGCGGCCCTGCCCGGTGAGCTTGCCGCCCGCGGTGACCGGCTTGTCGAACGTCGCGTAGACGAACATCCGGCCGGCCCCGGCGTACACGTTGGTCTCGGTGTAGCCCGAGAGCGTGCCGGTGGCCGGGTCGAGGGTCAGCCCGGCGGAGTTGTTGACGCTGTCGAAGATCAGGCTCGAGTCCGCGCCCGGGAAGGAGAACCGCATCATCGCCGCGTGGTCGGTCGGCGCGATCTCGGTCTTGATCCCGTTCTGGAACTGCACGCCGTAGTAGTGCGCCCGCGCGACCTCGTCGCTGTGCTTGAACGCCAGCGCCCGCGCGTCGCGGTTGGCGTCCGGCACCCCGGCGGCCGCGGACGGCATCACCTGGAACGACTCCCGGTCACCCATCCACGGGCTCGGCTCGTGGCTGACGCTGAACGCCTGCAGCTGCGGGAGGTTCTGCGCGTTGTTCTGGGTGCTGTAGTTGTACAGCCAGCTGCTCGACCCGGCGTCGGTCACCGGGGTCCAGAAGTTGAACCCGTGCGGCACCGCCGTGGCCGGGAAGTTGTTGCCCCGGGAGAACGTGCTGTTGGCCATCGTGCCCCGCGTGGTGAGCACGTTGTCGCTCGGGCGGGTGCTCGCCGGCGGCGTCGGCGTGGCGGAGATCTTCACGTCGTCCAGCCAGCCCTGCAGCGAGCCGGGGCCGTCGGGGTTGTCGTAGCCGACCAGGATCCGGTCGATCGTCTTGCCCTTGGCCACCTGCCCGATCGCCGAGCGCACCAGGTTCCACTGGTTGGTGTAGAGGACCTTGCTCGCGCCCTGGCCCTCCGGCGTCAGCGGGAAGCCGTACTGGTCGGTCGCGCCCAGGTCGCGCAGCCGGGTGCCGTCGGTGAAGACCAGGTCGACCGCGACGTTCGTGCTCTGGTACTTCAGGTCGCCGGTGATGAACTGCGGCTGCACTTCGTACGACAGCTCGGTCGAGGCCACGACCGGGACGTCGACGTCGAAGACCTTGTTGTAGGACCAGCCGTGCCCGTCGGCGGTCTGGCTGCCCGAGTAGCGGAACGCCTTGAGCCCGGTGAAGCCGACGCGGTTCTTGTTCGTGTACCCGCTGGTCGGGCCGGAGTCGACGAAGCTGCGCATGTTCGGCAGCGGCGGCGGCGCCGGCTCGTCGTTGGCCAGCAGCAGCTCCGACAGCTGCAGGATCGGCCCGCCGTTGTTGCGGGTGATGTTCAGCCGGAAGAACTTGTACGCCGCGGTCGGCGCCGCCAGCCGGTAGTCCTTCTGCTGGAACCGGGCGGTGAACGCCTGGTCGGTCTGCTTGTCCACGTCGGTCCAGACAAGGGCGTCGTTCGAGCCCTGCAGCGTCCAGTCCTTCGGGTCGCGGTTGTCGAAGTCGTTGGCCGAGGACAGCGCGTAGTGCGTGATCGACGTCGGCTCCGAGAGCGTGATCTGCGCCCACGCCGTGGGGTCCCACGACAGCCACTTCGTGTCGGTCGTGCCGTCGACGAGATTCGAGACGACCTCGCCGCCGCCGGTGTTCTCGCTGCTCGCGCTGGTCTCGGTGACCTTGCCGCGGATGTCGCCGGGGATGGCGGTGCCGTTCGCGCCGTTGATGCCGGACGCGCGGGGCTTGCCCGCCGCGTCGGTGTCGACGGTGTCGGTCCAGGTCGGCTGGACGTCACCGGGCTCGAAGGAGGACGAGAAGTCCGCGGGGAGGGCTTCTTCGGCGGCGGACGCCGTCGCGGGGAGGGCGACCAGGCCGGCGGCGACCACGGCGGCGGTCACCAGGAAAGCGACCGGCGGTCTGGCGCTTCGGGGCATCGTTGCTCCAAGCTCTGGAGGGTGAACTGGGGACCGACGGACGGGGACCGGCGGCGCCCAGAGAGCGAAACGCGCGGGTGACATCGATGTCAAGACCGGTCGGCAAACCTGGCCAGAACTGGACAACCGAGGGAATGGGGAACCCATGAGACCAGTCCGGATCTTCACCGCACTCACGACACTCCTGCTCGCCGCCACCGGGTTCGCCCCGGCGACGGCCACCGCCGCGACGGGGTCACCCGTCCGGCCGATCACCGCCTGCGGCGACCTGGTCCGCGGGTTCGCCCTCCCGGGCGCCGCCACGCACGTCACGTCGGCGGCCGTCGTCCCCGCGACCGCCACCGACCCCGAGTACTGCGGCGTCCAGGGCTACGTCGAACCCGCCGTCCGCTTCGAGCTGCGGCTGCCCACCAAGACCTATGCCGGCCGCTACCTGCAGTACGGCTGCGGCGGCTTCTGCGGCCTGGTCAACCCGCCCGCCTTCGCCGACTGCGGCCTGCCCCACGGCGGCGACGTCGCGGTCGCCGCCACCGACGACGGGCACGTCGGCACCACCCCCGCCGTCGTCGACGACGGCAGCTGGGGCGCGCACGACCAGGCCGCGCGCGACGACTTCGAGTTCCGCGCACCCCACGTCGTCTCCCGCGCGTCGAAGGCGATCATCCAGGCGTTCTACGGCGCCCCGCCGCGCAAGTCCTACTTCACCGGCTGCTCCGACGGCGGCCGCGAAGGCCTGCTCCTCGCCCAGCGCTACCCGGCGGACTTCGACGGCATCGACGCCGGCGCCCCCGCGAACTACTGGGGCCCGCTGCTCGGGGAGTACCAGACGTGGCTCGCGCGGGTGAACGCCGCCGCCGACGGCAGCCCGGTCCTCACCGCCGCCAAGCTGCCCGCGCTGCACAACGCCGTGCTCGCCGCCTGCGACCGCCTCGACGGGCTCACCGACGGCCAGCTCGACGACCCGCGTGCCTGCCGCTTCGAGCCGGCCACGCTGACCTGCGCCGGCGCCGACACGCCGTCCTGCCTCACCCCGGCCCAGGTCGCGGTCGTGCGCAAGCTGTACTCACCGCCCACCGACGCCCACGGGACGCTGCTCTACCCCGGCGGCCAGGAGCCCGGCTCCGAGCTGTCCTGGGCGGGGTGGATCATCGCGACGCCCGAGACCGGCGGCGTCGCCTTCGCCCGCAGCCTCGCCGACAACTACCTGCGCTACCTCGGCTACCCGATCGGCGCCCCGGCCTCGACGGTGGACACCTTCGCCTTCACCCGCCGCGAATTCGACCGGCTCACCCCGGTCGGCGTCCGCTACAACGCGCTGAGCCTCGACCTGTCGGCGTTCCAGAAGCGCGGCGGCAAGCTGCTGCTGTGGCACGGCTGGGCCGACGAGGCCATCCCGCCGGCCGGCACGCTCGACTACTACCAGCGGCTCACCCGCGGCCACGCCCAGGACTGGGTCCGGCTGTTCATGGTCCCGTCGCTCTACCACTGCGGCGGCGGCACCACGCTCACCGAGTTCGACCCGCTCAAGCAGCTGGTCGCCTGGGTCGAACGCGGCGCCACGCCGACGGTGGTGACCGCGACCGGGCGCGACGCCGCCGGGAACGTCACGCGGACGCGACCGGTGTTCGCCTACCCGCAGCGCGCGGTCTACGACGGCACCGGAAGCACCGACGACGCGGCCAACTTCCGCCCGGCGCCGCCCGCCTCGCCGGTCCGGGACGTCGTCCACTGGGCCGGTGAGCACCTGTACGCGATTCCCGGCCCGGTAGCGAGGTAAAACGGATCCCACGGGTCCGGCGCCGCCGCTAAGGTCACGCCCATGACGACGCCGGAACCCGCCGACCGAGTGCTCTCCCGCGCCTCCCTCGCTGACGGCAGCCCGACCCGCTGGTTCGACGAGCTGTACACCGCGGCCGCCCGCGGCGAGGCCGAGGTCCCGTGGACCCGCGGCGCGCCGAACGCCGACCTCGCCGACTGGGTGGAGCCGGGCGAGGGCCGCCGGGCACTGGTGGTGGGCAGCGCCCTGGGCGACGACCCGGAGCTGCTGTCGGCGGCGGGCTGGGCGGTGACGGGCTTCGACGTCGCCCCGGCCGCGGTCGACGCCGCCCGCGCGCGCTTCCCGGAGTCACGAGTGGACTACGTGGTGGCGGACCTGCTGAAGCCGCCGGGGGAGTGGCACCAGGCGTTCGACCTGGTCGTGGAGATCATGAACGTCCAGGCGATGCCCCGCGACTTCCGCCCCGCGGCTCTGACGTCCCTGGCCGGCTTCCTCGCTCCGGACGGGACGATGCTGGTCTGCGAAGTGGCGGAGGAGCACTTCGACATGGAGACGTGGGTAGGCCCGCCGTGGCCGTTCAGCCGCGCGGAGATCGAATCGGTCGCCCAGGACGGCGTGAAGCTGCTCAGCCTGGAGACCATCCGCGAAGGCGCGCGCTATTGGGCGGAGTTCACGCGCTAGCCAGGAACCGGGACAGCACCCGGGTCCCGAAGTGCAGGCCTTCCACCGGGACCCGCTCATCCACCCCGTGCGCCATCGCCCGGTACGGGAAGCCCTTCGGCAACCACAACGGCGCGAACCCGTAGTTCGCGATCCCCAGCTGCGCGAACGCCTTCGCGTCCGTCCCGCCCCCGAGGCAGTACGGCACCACCACCGCTTCGGGATCCTCGGCCTTCAACGCCGACGCCATCGCGGAGAACCACGGCGAGTCCACCGGCGCCTGCACCGGTGGCTGGTGCGCCACGAACTCCCGCGTCACGCCTTCGCCGAGCAGCTCGTCCACAGCAAGAAGCAGCGACTCCTCGGTGCCCGGCAGCACCCGCACGTCCACCTGCGCCGACGCCGTCGACGGGATCACGTTCACCTTGTAGCCCGCGTCCAGCATCGTCGGGGTCGTGCTGTTGCGGACCGTCGGCAGCACCAGCGACCCCGCCGGCCCCAGCGCGGCCACCGCCGCGTCCACCGAGTCCGAAGAGGACAGATCCACCGGTACGCCCAGCGCCGCGCCCGTCCGCTCCAGGAACGCCCGCACCGCCGGGGTCAGCGACACCGGCCAGCGGTGCGCCGAAATCCGGTGCAGCGCGCCCACCAGCCGGGTGACGGCGTTCTCGTCGTTCGGCCGCGATCCGTGCCCCGCCCGGCCGCGGGCGGTCAGCCGCAGGTGGGCCGTGCCGCGCTCGGCCGTCCCCACCGGGTACAGGTGCACGTCACGGCCGTCGGCCGCCGGGACGTGGTAGGTGTAGCCGCCCGACTCGCTGATCGCCGCCGCACAGCCTTCGAACAACTCCGGTTGGGAAGCGACCAGCCAGTGCGCGCCCCACTCGCCGCGGTCCTCCTCGTCGGCCACGAACGCCAGCACCAGCTCCCGCCGCGGCCGCAGCCCGCCGGCCAGCGCGGCGAGGACCATCGCCACGAAGTCCTTCATGTCGGTCGCGCCGCGGCCCCACAGGCAGCCGTCGCGGACCTCGCCGGCGAACGGGTGCACCGACCAGTCCGCGGCGTCCGCCGGCACGACGTCCAGGTGCCCCTGCACCAGCAGCGCCGGCAGCGACGGGTCCGTGCCCGGCACGCGCGCGATCACGCTGGCCCGGCCGGGAGCGGCTTCGAGGATCCGCGACGGGATGCCCAGACCGTCCAGGAACGCGGCCACGTACTCGGCGGCGGGCCGCTCCGGGTTGGCGTCGTTGTTCCCGCGGTTGGTCGTGTCGAACCGGATCAGGTCCGCGCACAGCTCGACGACGTCAGCCATAGATGCCCTGCACCGCCCCCGCCGCGATCGCCGTGACGACCTTGAACGCCTTCATCGCCTCGGTCATGTCCGGCGCGTCGAACCCGACCCGGCGCGTCCCGATCTGCTCCACCGTCGGGATCACCGCCGTCGCCTGCGCCAGGTGGCTCGCGTCGAACTCCACCTCGATCCGGTGCGCCCCCACCCGGCGTTCTTCACGCCCGGCGCGCGCCATCGCGTCGGCCGCCGCGCCGGTCAGCAGGTCCGCCGTGCGCGCCGGCGGCAGGCAGATCGCCGCGTACCGGCTCACGCACTCCTTCACCTGGACCAGCTCCGCCTCCGGAGCGTAGTCACGGGCGTCGTCACACGTTTTGTCGTCACCCGAAACGAGCAGGACAGGGACGCCGTACTCCGCGGCCATCGCCGCGTTCAGCCGGCCCTCGCTCGCCGGGACGTCGTCCAGCCACACCCCGGTGATCTGGTTCTCCAGGTAGGTGTGGGAAAGCACGCCGTCGAACCCGGCGCCGGCGTGGTAGCCCAGGAACACCACACCGTCCACACCGGAGTCGATCCCCTGCATCATCGACAGCGGCTTGTGCCGCCCGGTCAGCATCCGCGCCCGCGGGTCCAGGTCCTCCAGCAGCAGGTTCCGCTGCGACGAATGCGCCTCGTTGACCAGCACATCCCCGGCCCCGGCCTCGTACAGCCCGGCCAGCACCGCGTTGACGTCGCCGGTGAACAGCCGCCGGAAGCGGTCCCACTGCGGCGAACCGGGCACGACGTCGTCGGTCCAGGTGACGCCGGTGGCGCCCTCCATGTCCGCCGAGATCAGGATGCGCATGCCCGGCACTCTAGCCAGCCCGCCGCGGACCCCGGCACAGCTCCCCGATCACGCAGCGTCACCGAAACCGATCGATAACGATCGGACACCTGCCGCAGCGGCAACATATTGCGCGGTTGTGGCCGTATGTGGTTACTTCTCGTCCTTGGGGAGGCTCACAGCGAGAACGATGGGGTGGTTTTTGGTGCATTTCCAACGCGGAATCGGGCGGTTCGGCCGCGCGGGCGCGGTCGTCGCGGCCGCGGCGCTGGCGGGGATCCCGCTCGCCGTGCCCGCCCAAGCCCAGCAGGGCAAGGTGCTGCGGGTCGCGCTGACCACCGGCATCGACCACCTGAACCCGTTCACCGCGGTGCTCGCCGCGTCCACGCAGATCGGCCGGTTCACCTACGAGTTCCTCACCGTCCCGGACGCCGCGAAGGCCGAGGCCTCGCCCGCGCTCGCCGAGTCCTGGACGCCGTCGCCGGACAAGCTGACCTGGACGTTCAAGATCCGCAGCGGCGCCAAGTGGAGCGACGGGCAGCCGGTGACCGCCAAGGACGCGGCCTACACGTTCAACCGGATGCTCACCGACGAGAACGCGCGCACCGCCAACGGCAACTACGTGGCCAACTTCGAGACGGTCACCGCGCCCGACGACACGACCCTGGTCATCAAGACCAAGGCCGTGCAGGTCAACATGAACCTGCTCGACGTCCCGATCGTGCCGCAGCACATCTGGGAGCCGGTCAAGGACCTCAAGGCCCCCGAGACCGACGAGCTCAAGATCGCCGGCGTCTCCGACGGCCCGTTCCAGGTCACCGAGTTCAAGCCCAACGAGTACGTCAAGCTCAAGGCGAACAAGGACTACTGGCGCGGCGCCCCGAAGATCGACGAGCTGCAGCTGCTGCAGTTCAAGGACACCGAGGCCGCGGTCAACGCGCTCAAGCAGGGCGAAGTCGACGTCATCAACCGGCTCAACCCCAACCAGTTCGCCGCGCTGCAGGGCCAGGACGGCATCACCACCAACGCCGCGCCCGGCCGCCGCTACGACGAGCTGTCGATCAACTTCGGCGTCACCGACAACGCGAACAACCCCATCGGTGACGGCAACCCGGTCCTCAAGGACATCAACGTCCGCAAGGCCATCACCCAGGCCGTGGACACCCAGGCCATCGTCGACAAGGTCCTCAAGGGACTCGGCCAGGTCGGCGGCGGCGTCGTGCCCGCCGTCTACAGCGCCTACCACTGGGACCCCAGCGACAGCGAAAAGGTCAAGTTCGACCTCGCCGCCGCCAACGCCACCCTCGAGCAGGCCGGCTACAAGAAGGGCCCCGACGGCGTCCGCATCGCCCCCGGCGGCGGCAAGCTGGAACTGCGCCTGACCGGCCACGCCAACCGCAGCTACGACCAGGGCGTGGCCCAGTACGTCACCGGCTGGCTCAAGGACATCGGCATCACCGTCAAGCAGGACCTCGTCTCCGACGACGAGCTGTCCGACCGCACCGCCGTCGGCAAGTACGACCTCGCCATCGGCGGCTACGGCACCAACCCCGACCCGGACTACGCGCTCTCGCTGCACACCTGCGGCGCGCGCCCCGCTCCGGACGGCAAGGGCGGCAGCACCGACACGTTCTTCTGCGACCCCCAGTACGACGAGCTCTACAAGAAGCAGCTGACCGAGACCGACGACGCCAAGCGCGCGGACTACGTCAAGCAGGCCCAGGCCCGGCTCTACAGCCAGTTCCCGACGATCGTGCTCGACTACCAGAACGCGCTCGAGGCCTACCGCTCCGACAAGTTCTCCGCCTTCACCACCCAGCCGCAGCCCAAGGGCGCGATCCTCGAGCAGACCGGCTACTGGGGCGTCTACGGCGCCACGCCGGCCGGCACCGAGGCGACCGCCGACTCCGGCAGCAGCGGCACGGTCGTGTGGATCGTCGTCGGCGCGATCGTCGTGGTGATCATCGTCGTCGGCGGGGTCGTCATCAGCCGCCGCAACAAGACCACAGAGGACCGCGAGTAAGCATGACCACGCCCGACCAGGCCGCGGTGCTCGTCGACCCCGACGAGCACCGCGGCGGGACCGGCACCGCCCGGTTCGTGCTCACGAAGGTCCTCGAAGCCGTCGTCAGCGTCCTGCTGGTGATCGTGCTGTTCTTCTTCCTCTTCCGGATGCTGCCGGGCGACCCGGTCGCGGCGATGACCCGCGACCGCGTCACCAGCCCCCAGCAGATCGCCGAGCTGCGCGAGAAGATGGGCGTCGACAAGCCCGTCTTCGTCCAGTTCGGGAACTACTTCTGGAACCTGCTGCACGGCGACCTCGGCGAGTCCCGGCTGCTCAACAACGGCCGCCCGGTTGCCGACATGATCGGCGAACGGCTCTGGCCGACCATCCTGCTCGTCGGCAGCGCCACGGTGCTGGCCGTCATCATCGGCCTGTGGCTGGGCATCCGCGCCGCCTGGCGCCGCGACAGCTTCTTCGACCGCGCCCAGACCGGGATCGCGCTGACCCTCTGGTCGGTCCCGCAGTTCTGGCTCGGCCTGATGCTGCTCGTGGTCACCAACGGCCTGTTCCCCAGCCGCGGCATGCACTCCCCGGACGCCGCGCCCGACGTCCTGTCCCAGACCCTCGACGTCCTGCACCACCTCGTGCTGCCGTGCGTGACGCTGCTGGCGGTGTTCTACGCCCAGTACATGCTGATCATGCGGTCGTCGCTGCTGGGGGAGATGAACGCCGACTACCTCACCACCGCCCGCGCCAAGGGCCTGCGCGACGACCTCGTCCGCAAGCGGCACGCCGTTCCCAACGCCCTGCTGCCGACCACCACGCTGGTGTTCATGCAGTTCGGCCAGGTCGTCGCCGGCGCGGTCACCGTCGAGGCCGTGTTCAGCTGGCCCGGGCTCGGGCAGCTGACCTACGACGCCCTGCACGGACCCGACCTGCCGGTGCTGCAAGGCGTGTTCACCGTGCTGGCCAGCGCCGTGGTGCTGATGAACCTGCTCGCGGAACTGCTCTACCGCGTGCTCGACCCGAGGGTGCGTACGTCATGACCACCGCCGAGACACCCCGGCAGATCGCCTGGCACCGCCGGCGCGCCTCGCTCGCCCGGACCTGGCGGGAGTTCGCCGCCCAGCGCGCCGCGCTCACCGGGCTGGTCCTGCTCGGCGCCACCGTCGTCGTCGCGCTGCTGCTGCCGCTGATCAGCGACCAGAGCGGCCTCGACGTCACCAAGGCCACCGGCGAGCCGCTCAGCCCGCCCAGCGGCGACTTCTGGCTCGGCACCGACAACTTCGGCCGCTCGGTGCTGCTCATGACCGTCTGGGGCACCCGGATCTCCCTGCTCGTCGGGTTCTCCGCGGCGCTGCTGTCGGTCGTCATCGGCACGCTGATCGGCATCGCCGCCGCGCACTTCGGCGGCTGGGTGTCGGCGGCGCTGCTGCGGTTCACCGACTTCTTCCTGGTCCTGCCTTCGCTGATCCTCGCGATCGCGCTCTCGGCGGTGCTGCCCAAGGGCGTCGGCACGATCATCCTCGCCATCGGCTTCACCGCCTGGCCCAGCACCGCCCGGCTGGTCCGCGCGCAGACGCTGACCATCGAAAGCCGGCCCTACATCGAGCGCGCCCACGCCCTCGGCGGCGGGCACCTGCACGTCATCGGCAAGCACGTCCTGCCCGGCGTGATGCCCCTGGTGCTGGCCAACACGACACTGGTGGTCGGCAACGCCGTCATCGCCGACGCGACCCTGTCGTTCCTCGGCGTCGGCGACCCCAACTCCGTCACCTGGGGCCTGGTGCTCGAAAGCGCGCTCAACAACGGCGCCATCAGCCGCGGCGCCTGGTGGAACGTGCTCCCGCCGGGCATCGCGATCGTCCTCGTCGTCCTCTTCTTCACCCTGGTCGGCCGGGGCCTGGAGACCGTGTTCAACCCGAGGTTGAAGAAGTGACCACCCCGCTGCTGCAGCTCAAGGACCTCAACGTCACCTACGCGGTCGGCGAGCAGGACGTGCCCGCCGTCCGCGGCGTCGACCTCACCCTCGACCCCGGCGGCACCCTCGGCGTCGCCGGCGAGTCCGGCTCCGGCAAGTCCACGGTCGCGATGAGCGTGCTGCGCCTGCTGCCGCGCACCGCGAAGATCACCGGCGAAATCGTCCTCGACGGCGAAGACGTCACCGCCATGAAGTGGGGCCGCCTGCGCGCGGTCCGCTGGGCCGAGGCGTCGGTGGTGTTCCAGGGCGCCATGCACGCGCTCAACCCGGTCCGCAAGATCGGCGAGCAGATCGCCGAGCCGCTGCGGCTGCACCCGCCCGCGGCCGGGGCGCTCACCGACGCCCAGGTCGACGCCCGCGTCGCCGAGCTGCTCGCCCAGGTCGACCTGCCCCCGGGCCGGGCCGGCGCCTACCCGCACGAGCTTTCGGGCGGGCAGAAGCAGCGCGTCATGATCGCCATGGCCCTCGCGTGCTCACCGCGGCTGATCATCGCCGACGAGCCCACCACCGCCCTCGACGTCATCGTCCAGGCGCAGGTCCTCGCCCTGCTCTCGCGGCTGGTCGCCGAGCAGGACATCGGCCTGATCATGATCAGCCACGACCTGTCCGTCCTCGCCTCGACCTGCGAGCGCATCGCCGTGATGTACGACGGGCGGATCGTCGAGGAAGGGCCCAGCGCGGAGGTGATGGGCGCACCTCGCCACGAACACACGCGAGCCCTGGCCGCGGCGTTCCCCACGGTCGGCGACCCGGTGTCCCGCTTCGCCCCGGCCACCAGCACCCCGCTGCCGCCCGAACCGCCGGAACGGGTGGCAGGCGAGCCGCTGCTGGCCGCGGAGAACCTGCGGGTGTCCTTCCGCGACCGCACCGGCAAGCGCATCAACGCCGTCGCCGGCGTCGACCTCACGGTGTCGCGCGACGAGATCGTCGCCCTGGTCGGCCAGTCCGGCTCGGGCAAGACGACGCTCGCCCGGACGCTGCTCGGCCTGCAGAAACCCGACTCCGGCGTGGTCCGCTACGACGGCAAGCCGGTCCCGGCCTCCGGCGCGGGCCTCAAGGCCTACCGCCGCCAGGTCCAGCTGGTGCTGCAGGACCCGACGAGCGCGCTCAACCCGGCACACACGGTGTATGAGGCCGTCGCCGAGGGCCCGCGGATCCACAAGCTCGCCGACGAGCGCGCGGTCGTCCACCGGGCCCTGGAGGCCGCGGAGCTGCGGCCGGCGGAGAAGTACGCCGACCGGCTCCCGCACCAGCTCTCCGGCGGCCAGCGCCAGCGCGTCGTCATCGCCGGCGCCCTGGCCCTCGAGCCGTCGGTGGTGGTGGCCGACGAACCGGTCGCGTCGCTGGACGCGTCCGTGCGCGGCGAGATCCTGGGGCTGCTGCTGCGGCTGCGGCGCGAACTCGGCCTCGCCGCCCTGGTGATCACCCACGACCTGGGCCTGGCCTGGAACATCGCCGACCGCGTGGCCGTGATGTACCGCGGCGAGCTCGTCGAAACCGGGACGGTGGAACAGGTCCTGCTCGACCCGCGCCACGAGTACACGAAGTCCCTGCTGGCCGCCCTCCCCGGCGGCACGGCCCAGCGCCGCACGGTGGAAACCTGACCGCTCCGGCCGCCGCGCACGTCTTGAATGAGTCATTCAAGACCTCCGAAGACCTGAATGAGTCATTCAAGACACTCGGCGCCGGCTCCGCAGACCGGAAACCTGACACTGCGGGAACTCCGCGCGAGCGCGGTGTGTAATCTCCGAACGGAAATGGCGACCACCACCGACCCCACTCAGACGCCCTCGGCCGGACTGGCCGAGCGGCTCCGCGTGCCCTCGCGATTCCCGTACCGCACGATCGCCATGGGCACGGTCGGCAGCACCCTGCTCATGCTGGCCGCGTTCGGCGCCGGCGGCATCCTGATCAAGGACCCCGTGCTCGGCCACGGCCCGCTTTCGTGGATCCGCTACGGCCACGGGCGCATGCTCGCCAACGCCGTCCTGTACGTCGGCTTCGGCCTCGTCGTGTGGGCCTGGGTCCGCCTCGGCCGCTACGTGCTGGCCGGGCGCATCGGCAGCCGTCCCATCCTGGTCGCCGCCGGCTGCTGGATGGCACCGCTGCTCATCTCGCCGCCGCTGTTCACCCGCGACGTCTTCTCCTACCTCGGCCAGGGCGCCCAGCTGCTCTACGGGCTCGACCCGTACGCCAACGGCCCCGCCGAGCTCGACGTGCTCCCGAACGTCGTGCAGAACGTCCACCCGCTCTGGCAGACCACGCCGGCGCCGTACGGGCCGCTGTTCCTGCTGATCTCGAAGGGCGTCGTCGCCACCACCGGCGACAACATGATCCTCGGCGTCATCCTCATGCGCGTCGTGCTGCTGGCCGGCCTGGCCGGGACGCTGTGGGCGCTCCCGCGGCTGGTCAAGCACCTCGGCGGCAAGCTCCCGGTCGCGCTGTGGCTCGCGGTGGCCAGCCCGATGATGGTGATCCACCTCTTCGGCGGCCCGCACAACGACCTGATGATGCTCGCGTTCCTCACCATCGGCGTCCTGGCCGCCCTGGAACGCAAGCACGTGGCCGCGGTCGTCCTGGTTACGATCGGCATGCTGATCAAGCCGACGGCGGCGATCGCGCTGCCGTTCATCGTCTGGATGTGGGCCAACCACCTCGAAGGCGAGGCGAAGGTCCGCAACTTCCTGCGCGCCGGCGCCGCCTCGGTGGGCCTGTTCCTGCCGGTGTTCGTCGCGGGCACGTGGATCTCGCTGGGTTCGCTGAACATGGGCTGGTGGTCCGGGCTCAAGGCCCCGCAGCTCATCGCGAACTGGCTGAACATCCCCACCGGCATCGGCGAGGTGTTCTACAACCTGGTCCACATCGTCGTGGACGTCCAGGTGTCCCCGTTCGTCACGGTCGCCCGCGCCGCGGGCATGCTGGTCCTGATCGGCTTCGGCATCCGCCAGTGGTGGCTCGCCCGTGGCGGCGGCACGGAGGCGGTCTACCGGGCGGGCATCTCGCTCCTCGCGGTCGCGATCCTCATGCCGCCGACCCTGCCGTGGTACCTGACCTGGGGTTTCGTGCTCCTGTCGGCGTTCAAGTGGCAGCCGAGGCACCTGGCGCTCGTGGTGGCGGTGTCGGTGTTCGTGACGCTGGTGTACTACCCGACGGGCGAGCAGGCCCTGTACGACTGGTGGTTCATCGCGCTGGTCGTGGTGGCGAGCCTGTACTCGGCGGCGTCGCTGCTGCGCCCGGACCCGCTGGGCATCATCGACGCCTGGCGCCGCCCGGAAAAGTTCCTCCGCGACTAGGAAGCCGTCCAGCCTCGCCAGGTGTGGACCTGCGTGACCACCACCGCGTGCTCCGGCGGCCGCCCCGCGTACTGCTCGTACTTCTCGACCAGCCACGAAACCGGCTCGGCGCCCGGCGCCAGTACCCGCGCGGTGCCGTCCGCGCGGGCCCACCACAGCCGGGACCAGTCCTCGTCGTAGCCGTCGGCTAGGAAGCACACCGCCGGGTTCTCCGCGATGTTGCGCAGCCGCCGCAACGCCACGGAAGACTTCGGTTTGTGGTCCACCGCGAACACCACCTGATCACCCCGCACCGCGAACGTCACCGGCACCAGGTGCGGCGCCCCGGCCGCCGACACCGTCGCCAGCCGGGCGACCCGCGCCTGGGCGAACCGGGAACGCGCCTCGTCCGGGGTCACGTCAGCGCCGGGCTGTCGAACGTCAACGTCCCCAGGTCCGCGTCCAGCGTCACCGGCACGCCCAGCGGCAACGTCGGCGACGACGCCACGTGCCCGAACCCGAACTCCTCCACCAGCGGCACCCCCAACGGCCCCAGCCGCTCCAGCAGCAGCGCGCGCACCTCCGCCGGATCCCCGCACGCCGCCCACGAACCCAGCACGATCCCGCGAACCCCGGCGAACCAGCCGCTGCGCAGCAGCTGCGTCAGCATCCGGTCCAGCCGGTACACGCTCTCCGTGACGTCCTCCAGCAGCACCACCGCGTCCCGCGCCGACCCCTGCTCCGGCGTCCCGATCCCGGCCGCCAGCAGCGACAGGTTCCCGCCCGTCAGCACGCCCGACGCCCGGCCCGGCACCAACGCCGAACCGCCGCGCACCACCACGTTCAGCTCGGGCTCGAACAGCGACCGCCGCAGGTGCTCGACCGCGAAGTCGTCGAAGAGCACGCTCGCCGGCATCGGCGAGAACAAAGTGGACAGTCCCAAGTGGACGTTCACCGCCCGGTGCAGCGCCGTGACGTCCGACGACCCGGCCAGCACCTTCGGGCCCGCTTCCCGCAACGCCGCCCAGTCCACCAGGTCCAGCATCCGCTGCACGCCGTAGCCGCCGCGCGCGGCCAGCACGCACCGCACGCCCGGGTCCAGCCACGCCTCGGTGAACTCCGCCGCCCGCGCGGCGTCCGAACCGGACAGGTAAGGCGGCGATCCGGGCGAAGAACGCACGCACGGCCCGACCCGCAGCTCGACACCCCAGCCGCGCAGCACCGGCACCGCCTTCTCCAGCAGGTCCGCCGGCACCGGCCCGGCCGGCGCCACCAGCGCGACCGTGTCACCCGCCCGCAACCGAGGGGGCCTCACCGCGACAGCTCCAGCTTCGCGACACCCGGCGTCTCGAACCCGAGCACCTGGCCGTAGAACGACAGTTCCGCCTCCAACGCCGCCACGATCGTCGACGCCTGCCGGAACCCGTGCTGCTCCCCGGGAAACCGCTGGTAGGCGTACGGGATCCCGCGCCCTTCCAGCCCGGCCACGAATCGGTCGGCCTGCTCCGGCGGGCAGATCCGGTCCTCGAGGCCCTGCTGGAACAGCACCGGCCCGGCCAGCGCCGCCGAGTTCGCCAGCGGCGACCGCTCGACGTACCGCTGCCGCGCCGACGGCAGCGGCCCGATCAGCCCGTCCAGGTACCGCGACTCGAAGTCGTGCGTGTCGCCCTCGGTGCCGGTCCACCCGGCCAGGTCCAGCACGGGGTACATCACCGTGCCCGCCCGGTAGGTCTTCGTCGTCGTGAGCGACGCCGCCGCGGTGAACCCGCCCGCGCTGCCGCCCCGGATCGCCAGCCGGTCGCCGTCGGCCAGCCCGGCCGCCACCAGCGCCTCGGCCACCGCGACGCAGTCGGCGACGTCGACCACGCCCCACTGCTCCCGCAGCCGCTCCCGGTAGGCGCGCCCGAAGCCGGTCGACCCGCCGTAGTTCACCGCCGCCACCGCGAGGCCCCGGCTGGTGAAGTACGCCAGCTCCAGGTCCAGCAGCGGCAGGTACTGCCCGGTCGGCCCGCCGTGGACGTGCACCAGCAGCGGCGGCCGCTCACCCTCGGGAGCCGCGAACTCCGGGTTCCGCGGCAGGTACAGCACCACGGGCACGGTCTCGCCGTCCGCGGTGCTGAACACCCGCTCCTGCGGCTCCGGCAGGAACGCCGCGGGCAGCTCCGGCTGCGGCGTCAGGTCCGTCACCGCGCCGTCGAGCGAAACCCGCACGACAGCGGACTCCCGCGCCGGCCCGCCCGCGACGCCCACGACGTCGCCGCCGGCCACCGCGAAGCCGGTCGACGACCACGCCGTCAGCTCGTCCGCGACCGGCGTCACCGAACCGTCCGCCTCGTCGAGCACGGCCAGCCGCCCCGACACCAGTACCGCGTGCCGCCCGCCGCCGAGCGGCGCGAACCACCGCGACCCCGCCTTCCACAACGGCCCGCCCAGCTCGCGCTCCACCGGCGCGAGATTCACCACCGACCCGTCGAGGCCGACGCGGTGCAGGTTCCACCAGCCGTCCGGGTCCAGCAGCGCCAGCAGCGACGCCGGCGTCTCCCACTCGACCTGGCACACCGAGACGTCGGCGCCGCCGGCCAGCACGCGGTGCGGCCCGAAGGTGCCGTCCTCGGCGACGGGCGCCACGCACAGCTCGGTCCCGTCCCAAGGCATCGCCGGGTGGTCCCAGCCGAACCACGCCGCGTGCCGCCCGTCCGGCGCGAGCTTCGGCGCGGTCAGGAAGTGGTGGCTCGCGGCCAGCACCCGCTCACCGCTGCCGTCCACGGCGATCGCCACCAGCTCACGGGAGACGTCGGTCGGGCGTGGCCCGACAGCGCGCTCCCGCACCGCCCACACCTCGCCGGGCCGCCCCGCCCCCAGGTCGCCGTAGCGGACGCCCTGGGGCTCCGCGGGCTCCGGCGTGATCGGCACGACACCGGTTTCGCCCACGGCGTAAACGCGCTGATCGGCCCAGTGCGTGAAGACCACCACACCACCGGCGACCGCCCACGGCCGCCCGCCGTATTCGTGCAGCCGGTTGCGGACGTTCCACGGCGCCGGCAGCACGTCCTCGGTCCCGCCGGGACCGGCCTTCACCAGGGCGACCCGGCCCTGCTCACCGGGCCGCGCCTCGGCCCACCACACCTCGTCCCCGACGACGTCGAGCCACTGCGGGCCGCCACCGGCGGCGGCCACCTCGGCGGCGGTGATGGGCGAGGACCAGGTTCCGTACGGGGAGATCCGAGACACCCCCAGAGGCTAGCGGCCCGCGAAGGTGGGGCGGCGGATGCCGATCATGCGCCGGTGGCCTAGGGTCGACAGTGCTATGTCTCGCGTAATCCACGTCTTCCGCCAGCCGGATCGGTTCGTCGCCGGCACCGTCGGCGAGCCCGGCGATCGCACGTTCTACCTCCAGGCTTCCGAGGACGTGCGCACCATCAGCGTCACCATCGAAAAGCAGCAGGTCGTCGTCCTCGCGGAGCGCCTCGGCTCGCTGCTGGAAGAGGTCGCCAGCCGCTTCGGTGCCGACGTCCCCGACGACGCCCCCGACGACCTCGTCGACCTCGACCCCCTCACCGTGCCGGTCGAGGAGGAGTTCCGCGTCGGCACCATGGGCCTGGGCTGGGACGCCGACAGCAGCGCCGTCGTCATCGAGCTGCTCGCCATCACCGAGGGCGAGGTCGACGAAACGGTCGTGCTGGACGACACCGAGGAGGGCCCGGACGCCGTCCGCGTCTTCCTCAGCCCGGCCGCCGCCCGCGCCTTCGCCGAACGCGCCGACCGCGTCGTCAACGCCGGCCGCAAACCCTGCCCGCTGTGCGGGGAGCCGCTCGACCCGAACGGGCACATCTGCCCCCGGCAGAACGGCTACCGGCGCGAGACCGACGCGGACGAAGACTGACCATGGCCACGACCCCCGATCCGGCCGACCCGGCGGCGCGCGAGCTGGTCACCCACGGCCGCATCGACGTCGAAGGCCGCCTGGTCGACGCCTCCAACGTCACGCTCTTCTGCGCGATCGAGCTCGACGGCGTGACCGGCCGGGTCGTCTACAAGCCGGTGTCGGGGGAGCGGCCGCTGTGGGACTTCCCCGACGGCACCCTGGCCGGGCGCGAGGTCGCGACCGCGATCATCAGCGACACCGCCGGCCTCGGCGCGATCCCGCCGACCGTGCTGCGCGACGGCCCGTTCGGCCCCGGCATGGTCCAGCTGTGGGTCGAGACCACCGAGGACGACCTCGTCGAAGTCCTCCCGCCCGACGAGGTCCCCGACGGCTGGCGGCCGGTGCTGCACGCCCACGACCGGCTCGGCGAGCCGGCGGTGCTGGTCCACGCCGACCACGCCGGGCTGCGCGACCTCGCCGTGCTCGACATCGTCGTCAACAACACCGACCGCAAGGGCGGGCACCTGCTGCCCGGCGTCGACGGCCGCGTCTACGGCGTCGACCACGGCATCTGCCTGCACACCGACCCGAAGCTGCGGACCGTCCTGTGGGGCTGGATCGGCGAGCCCGTGCCGCCGGACGCCGTCGAGAAGCTGCGCAAGCTGCGGTCGGAGCTCGACGGCGGCCTCGGCAAGACCCTGGCGGAGCACATCACCAGGTTCGAGGTCCGGGCCCTGGCCGAGCGCACCGACCTGCTGCTCACCGAGGGCATCTTCCCCGAACCCGGCGACGACTGGCGTGCCATCCCGTGGCCGCTGTTCTAGTCGACGACGCCGCCCGCGCGCGGCTGGTCGACCGCTTCGGCGCCGAGCTGGCCGAACCCTGGTGCGACGCGCTCCCGGACGTCGTCGCCCGGCTGTGTGCCCGGTGGCACCTCGAAGTCCGCGAGGCCCGCCCCGGCAACACCGGCCGCACGCTGCTGTGCACCGGTCCCGGCGGCGACCTGCGCGTCCTCAAGCTGACCCCGGACCCCGAAGTCGCCCGCCTGGAGCTCACCGGGCTGAACGCCTGGGCCGGCTGCTCCCGCGTCGTCCAGGTCCTCGACGCCGACCTCGACGTCAACGCGATCCTCCTGGAAGGCCTGGTCCCGGGCACCCAGCTCGACGGCGACGTCCCGTGGGCGCAGATCGGCGAACTGCTCGACCAGCTGCACTCCGTCGAGCCCGTCGGCGAGTTCCGGCGGCTGGCCGAGGGTATCGAGTTCATCTTCGCCCTCTCCGAACGCCGGCGCCGTGAAACGGCGGCCGCGGAGCACATGAGCGCGGAGATCCTCGAGCAGGGCCGTCGGCGCGCGCTCGAGCTCGCCACCAGCGGGCCGGTCACGCTCATCCACGGCGACCTGCACCCGGCGAACGTCCTCGACGCCGGGCCCGGCCGCGGCGCCGTCGCCATCGACCCGCGGCCCGGCCTCGGCGACCCGTCGCTCGACGCCATCGACTGGGTGTTCGTGCCGATGGCCGCCGGCGGCACGATCGACGACGGCCTCGCCGCGCTCGCCCCGCACGTGACGGACTTCGACGCCGAGCGCGTCCGCGCCTGGTGCGTCGCGATGGCTCCGCTGATCGCGCTCGCGCCGTTGCGTCGCGGAGAGCCGTCGCCGTTCACCGACCGGGTCCTCGAACTCGCCCGCTGACGGCGTGGCATGACCCGTCCGGGTGCCGATCACCACTAGGTTGCCTGGTCGTGCGCTCCCACTCGTATGACGACGTGCTCGCCGGCCCGCGCCGCAAGAAGGTGCCCGAAGTGCCTGCCGAACCCGGCCTGGTCGTCGAGGACCCGGCCAGCGGTTACTGCGGCGCGGTGGTGAAGATCGAGTACGGGAACGTCGTGCTCGAGGACGCCAAGGGCCGCCACCGCGTCTTCCCGCTCGCCCCCGCCGGGTTCCTGCTCGAAGGCAAGCCGGTCACGCTGGTGCCGTACCGCGCCCCGGCGAAAGCCCCGGCCCGGCAGGTCTCGGCCTCCGGTTCGGTCCGCGTCCAAGGCCTGAAGGCCCGCGTCGCCCGCGACTCGCGCATCTGGGTGGAAGGCAAGCACGACGCCGAGCTCGTCGAACGCGTCTGGGGCCACGACCTGCGCGTCGAAGGCGTCGTCGTGGAACCGCTCGACGGCGTCGACGTCCTGGCCGACCGGATCGCCGAGTTCGGCACCGGCCCCGGCCGCCGGCTCGGCGTCCTCGTCGACCACCTCGTCCCCGGCAGCAAGGAGTCCCTTCTCGTCGAGGCCGTCCACGACGAGAACGTGCTGGTCACCGGCCACCCGTACATCGACGTCTGGGAGGCCGTGCGCCCCGCCGCGGTCGGGATCAGGGCGTGGCCGAAGATCCCGCGCGGCACCGAGTGGAAGCAGGGGATCTGCGACGCGCTCGGCTGGGGGCAACCTTTCGAAGGCTGGCAACGTGTCCTGAGTGGGGTGGGCAGTTTCCGCGACCTTGAGACCCCGCTCATCGGGGCCGTGGAACGGCTCATCGACTTCGTCACCGAGCCGGCGGAAGAGGGCTGAATGTCCGGATTGTCCAAGGTCACGCGGAGGTCACGTCCCGTCACTACGCCGGTGCGAACCGGCGCGATCTGAGAGCATGAAGCCATGGCATGGGCAGTGGTCTGGTTGGTCGTCGGCATCGCCCTGATGATCGCGGAAGTCCTCTCCGGCGACTTCGTGCTGATCATGCTGGGCGTCGGCGCGCTGTTCGGCGCCGGAGCCGACGTGCTCACCGGGAACGTCTTCATCGACGTCGCCGTGTTCGCCGTCGCCTCCGTCGGCATGCTCGTGCTGGTCCGGCCCGCGCTCAAGCGCCGCTTCCTCGCCGGCACCGGGCACCGCACCGGCATCGAAGCCCTGATCGGCGCCCGCGCCGTCGTCGTGTCCACAGTGGACTATGAGGCCGGGCAGGTGAAGCTGGCCGGCGACGTCTGGTCCGCCCGCAGCCTGTCGGAGCACAGCCCGCCGATCCAGCCCGGCACGTCCGTCACCGTCGTCGAGATCTCCGGCGCCACCGCCGTCGTGTCGGCCGAGCCGTGAGCCTCGGTCTCGTCACCGTTCCCGAAGGCCGGGCCGCGGTGATCGAACGCGGTGGGCGCTTCCGCACCGTGCTCGGCCCCGGCCGCCACTTCGTCGTGCCGTTCGCCGACCGGGTCCGTGCCCGCGTCGACCTCGGCGACCAGATCCTGTCCGCCCCGCCGCGCCCGGTCGAAACCGGCGACGGCCGCGAAGTCCTGATCGGCTTTGAGGTCGTCTTCGCCGTCACCGACCCGCGGCTGGCCATCTACGAAATCAGCAACCCGGCCATCGCGATCGAACAGCTGACCACCACCGCGCTGCGGCAGGAGGCGAGCCTGACCACCGGCGAGCGCGCCGTCACCGCACCGGGGGAACTGCACCGTACAGTGTGGACGGTCCTGCACGACACCACCGGCCGCTGGGGCATCGCCGCGAAGGAGCTCAAGCTCGAGGTGAGCCCGCCCGCGGCGCCCGGACCACCGTCAACCGCGCAAGAATGGTACTAGGTAAGGGGAAGATCTCTTGACCACCACAGTAGCGATCGTCGTGGTCGTCTTACTGGCTCTCTTCGTGATCATCACGGTAGCCAAGGCGATCATGGTCGTGCCGCAGGCGCAGTCGGCGGTGATCGAGCGGCTGGGCCGGTTCCGCACGGTGGCCTCGCCCGGGCTGACCTTCCTGGTGCCGTTCCTGGACAAGGTGCGGGCCCGGATCGACCTGCGCGAGCAGGTCGTCTCGTTCCCGCCGCAGCCGGTGATCACCGAGGACAACCTGACGGTGTCGATCGACACCGTCGTGTACTTCCAGGTGACCGACTCCCGCGCCGCGGTGTACGAGATCTCCAACTACATCGTCGGTGTCGAGCAGCTGACCACCACCACCCTGCGCAACGTGGTCGGTGGCATGAGCCTCGAGCAGACGCTGACCTCGCGCGACTCGATCAACACGCAGCTGCGCGGCGTGCTCGACGAGGCGACCGGCCGCTGGGGCATCCGCGTCGGCCGCGTCGAGCTCAAGGCGATCGACCCGCCGCCCTCCATCCAGGACTCGATGGAGAAGCAGATGCGCGCCGACCGTGAGAAGCGCGCCATGATCCTCACCGCGGAAGGTCAGCGGGAGTCCGCGATCAAGACCGCGGAAGGCCAGAAGCAGAGCCAGATCCTGTCGGCCGAAGGTGCCCGCCAGGCCACCATCCTCGCGGCCGAGGCCGAGCGGCAGTCCCGGATCCTGCGGGCCCAGGGTGAGCGCGCCGCGCGGTACCTGCAGGCGCAGGGCCAGGCGAAGGCGATCGAGAAGGTGTTCGCCGCGATCAAGGCCGGCCGCCCGACGCCGGAGGTGCTGGCCTACCAGTACCTGCAGACGCTGCCGCAGATGGCGCAGGGCGACGCGAACAAGGTCTGGATGATCCCGAGCGACTACGGCAAGGCCCTGGAAGGCTTCGCCCGCGCGCTCGGCGCCCCCGGCGACGACGGCGTGTTCCGCTACGAGCCGCCGAAGGACGACACCGTGCCGGACAAGGTCGACGTCGAGGACGAAGAGGTCGCCAGCTGGTTCGAGACGAAGAGCGACCCGAAGGTCGCCGAAGCCGTCGCGGCGGCGGAAGCCGTGGCACGCCAGGAGGTCCCGGCCCTCGGGACGCCGTCGGCCCCGCCCGCGCGGCCGTCGATCCCGCGCCCGGTGCAGCAGCAGCCCGAGCCCGAGGCGGACGAGGAACGCGGCACCGAGGTCGCGCCGGCCCCGCAGCAGCCGCAGCCCCTGCAGAACCCGCCGACCCCGCAGAGCGGCCAGCCGCTCCCGCAGCCGCAGCAGCCGGCCGGACCGCCCCCGGGCGGCCAGTACCAGGGCCAGCCGCCGCAGTCCCCGCCGCCGGGCCAGTTCGGCGGCCCGCAGAACCCGGGCAGCGGACCGTTCCCGCAGCAGCCCCCGTTCGGCGGCCCGCGCCGCTGACGCGTCCGTGAGAAAGGGCCCGGCCATCGAAATGCGGTGGCCGGGCCCTTTCTCGTGGGGTCAGCGTTGGTAGACGGTCACGTCGTCGATGTCGGCCTTCGACCGGTCCCGCAGGAAGATCACGCACAGCACCGTGACCACCGCCGACAGGATGATGTAGCCCGAAATCGAGTACGGCGTCCCCGTGGTGTGCAGCAGCCACGTCGCCAGCAGCGGCGCCGGCCCGCCCGCGAACACCGACGCCAGCTGGTACCCCAGCCCCGCGCCGCCGTAGCGCAGGTGCGTCGGGAAGCTCTCGCCGATCAGCGCCGCCTGCGGCCCGTACTGCAGCGCGTGCGGGATGAACGACACGACCACCGCCACGAACACCAGCGCGTGGTTGCCGTGCGCGAGGATCGTGAAGTACGGGAACGCGATCACGGCGGTGAACACCGCACCCGCCAGGTACACCCGCTTGCGGCCGATGCGGTCGGACAGGTTCGAGAAGAACGGGATCAGCGCCAGCTCGCACGCGGCGCCGACGAGGACCGCGTTGAGCACGAACGTCTTGCTGAACTCGTGCCGCGACACGACGTAGATCAGCACGTAGCTGGTGAACAGGTAGAACGGCATCTGCTCGCTGAACCGCACGCCGGCCGAGAGCAGGATTTCGCGCCAGTGGTGGCGGATCGCGTCGAGCACCGGCGTCCGCGCGGTCTGCCGGTTCTCGATCAGCTTCGCGAACATCGGCGTCTCGAGGATCTTCAGCCGGATCACGAGGCCGACCCCGACCAGGACGAGGCTGGCCAGGAACGGCAGCCGCCAGCCCCACGAGTCGAACGCGGCGGGGGAGAGCGTCGCCGACAGCAGCGTCATCCCGCCCGTGCCGAGCACCAGCCCGACCGGGACGCCGATCTGCGCGAAACTGCCCAGCAGCCCGCGCTTGCGCTGGTCGCCCCACTCCATCGCGAGCAGCACCGACCCGCTCCACTCGCCGCCGATGGCGATGCCCTGGATGAGCCGCAGCAGCACCAGCAGCAGCGGCGCGGCGAAGCCGATGGCCGAGGTCCCGGGCAGCATCCCGACGATGCCGGAGGAGATGCCCATCAGCAGCAGCGTGACGATCAGCGTGGCCTTGCGGCCGATCCGGTCACCCCAGTGCCCGAAGATCGCAGCCCCGACCGGGCGCGCGGCGAACCCGACCGCGTAGGTCGCGAAGGACTGCATGGCGCCCGCGTAGGCACTCGACGCGGGGAAGAACAGGTGCGGGAAGACCAGCGCCGCCGCGGTGTTGTAGAGGAAGAAGTCGTACCACTCGATGGTCGTGCCGATCGCGCTCGCCAGCGCCGCACGCCGTACTTGCACCTTCCCGGACTTGCTGTCCGGTTCCACCTTGTGAGTGACTCCGTTGTCGCCTAGGACCATCTCGCAACACCTCCGGTGACTGATGTCACACAACAGTGTGACGCCCGTCGACGGTTTCGGCGATCGATGGCCGGTATCTCGTCCGGTCGGTGATGAACGGCCCGCCAGCACCTTGCCGAATCTGCAACTTTGCAGATTCGGCAACTTCCGCTACGGTGGACCCATGGACGCCCGAGGACTGCGTGAGCGCAAGAAGCAGGAGACGCGCATCGCGCTGAGCTGGGCGGCCATCCGGCTCACGGTGGAACGCGGCTACGACAACGTCCGGATCGAAGACATCGCCGCCGAAGCCGGGGTTTCCACCCGGACGTTCAGCAACTACTTCGGCAGCAAGGGCGAAGCCGTCGTCGCCCGCCACCACGACCGGGCCCGGGCGATCGCCGAAGCGCTGCGCCAGCGTCCGGAAGGCGAGCCGATCTGGACGGCCATCACCGAAGCCGCGCTCGCCGGCTTCGCCCTCGGCGAGCCGGTGACCGAAGGACGGCCGCCGGAGCAGTCGTGGGTCGACGGCCTGCGGCTGATGGTCGCGGAACCCGCACTGCAGGGCGAGTTCCAGAAAGCGGGCGCGGCGGCCGAAACCGAGATCGCGCTCGTCGTCGCCGAACGCACCGGCACCGACGCGGCCACGGACGTCTACCCGCGGCTCGTCGCGGGTGTCGTCGGCGCCGCGCTCAACACCGTCACGCAGCAGTGGCTCCTGGCCGACCGGCCGCCGTCGATGGAAGAGCTCCTGCGGGACGTCTTCGGCCGGCTCGCCGCCGGCCTGCCCGAACCACGCTGAATCCCCTCGCTCCACGCCCGCCCACGTCGCCGGGTTTCTTCGTCATGCCCTTTCACCGCAAGGAGTTCCGCCATGGAAGACGTCGTCATCGCGGGTGCCGGACCCAACGGCCTGATGCTCGCCTGCGAACTCGCCCTCGCCGGCATCCGCCCGCTCGTGCTGGAACGGCTGCCCGAGCCGACCGAGGAGAACCGCGCCAACGGCCTGGTCGGCCAGGTCGTGCGGCTGCTCGACCGGCGCGGCCTGCACGACCGCCTCGCCGGGCCGATCGGACCGCCTGTCCCCGCGTTCGTCTTCGGGGCGATGCGCCTGGACCTGACGCTGCCCGAGCACAACTCGCTGCACATCCTCGGCGTGCCGCAGCGGCGCGTCGCGGCGATGCTCGCGGAACGCGCTGCCGAACTCGGCGTCGAAATCCGCCGGGGTCACGAGCTCACCGGCCTGGTGCAGGACGCCGACGCCGTCACGATCGACTTCACCGGGCCCGCCGGGCCGGGCCGGCTCACCACCCGGTACCTCGTCGGCGCCGACGGCGGGCGCAGCATCACGCGCAAGCTGGCCGGCATCGGCTTCCCCGGCGTCACCGAGGACCGCACGCTTTCCCTCACCGCGAACGCTACCGTCCCCGCGGAGCTCGTCGACCCCGCGTCCGGCGGGCTGAACGTGCCCGGCCACGGCGTGATCCCGCCGTTCTTCCACTACCGCACCGAAACCGGCCTCTTCGTCTACGCGCCGTTCCCCACCGGGCCGCTCGTGACGACGATGGAGTGGACCGACGACGAAGAGCCGGCCGACGAGCCGTCGATGACGCTCGACGACCAGCGCGCGAGCATCGAGCGTGTGCTCGGCTTCGCGCTGCCGATCGGGCCGCCGCAGGGCGAGGGGCCGCACCTGCTGCGGCGGCTGCGCGGGCGCAACACCCGGCTGGCCGACCGGTTCCGCGAGGGCCGCGTCCTGCTGGTCGGCGACGCCGCGCACGTCCACTCCGCGATCGGCGGCCCCGGCCTGAACCTCGGCCTGCAGGACGCCGTCGGCCTCGGCTGGAAGCTCGCCGGCGAACTGCACGGCTGGGCGCCCGCCGGGCTGCTCGACACCTACGAGAGCGAACGCCGCCCGGTCGCCGAGCGCGTCGTCATGCACACCCAGGCCCAGTCCGCGCTGATCGCGCCCGGCCGCGACGTCACGGCGCTGCGGGAGCTGTTCGGCGAGCTGCTGCGGCTGCCGAGCACGGTCGAGCACATCGCCGACCTGATGTCCGGCGCCGACGTCCGCTACGAACCGGGCACCGACCACCCGCTCGACGGCCGGTGGGCCCCGGACCTGGTGCTGGCGGACGGCACCCGGCTGGCCGAGCTGACCCGGACCGCCCGGCCGTTGCTGCTGGACTTCACCGGCTCGCTCGGCGACGAGCTGCGTGGGTGGACCGACCGCGTCGACCTGGTCACCGGCCAGGCGGAGGCGGACGCGACCGCGTTGCTGATCCGCCCCGACGGCTACGTCGCCTGGGCGTCCGGCTCGGCCGAGCCCGATGACACCGAGCGGAAGGCGCTGCGGACGGCTCTCGAGCGGTGGTTCGGCGCCGGCGTTGACATGTAGGAGATCTCCTACGTATTGTCGGCGCCATGACGATCACCCACGTGCAGTTCCTGACCCTGCCCGTCGCCGACCACGCCCGGGCGCGCGACTTCTACGTCGGCAAGCTCGGCTTCGAAGCGCTCGTCGACCGCCGCACGCCGGAAGGCGGCCGGTTCGTCATGGTCGCGCCGAAGGGGGCGAAGACGGGTGTGGTGCTGACCGACCAGCAGGTCACCGGGATCGAGCCGGGTCCGCGGCACTTCCAGCTGCAGACCACCGACCTCGACGCCGACGTCGCCGCGTTGCGGTCGGCCGGCGTCGAGGTCGCCGACCCGGACGAGCGGCCGTGGGGGCGGGCGACGTCGTTCCACGACCTCGACGGCCACGCGATCGGCCTGCTGCAGCCGTCGGACTTCGGCAACGTGCCGAACTGATGCCGGTCAACGACGACGTCTTCGCCGCCCTCGCCAGCCCGGCGCGGCGGGAGGTCCTGCGGCTGCTGCTGGACGGCCCGATGGCCGCGGGGTCGATCGCCGAGCGGTTCGACATGGCCCGGCCCAGCCTGTCGGAACACCTTCGGGTGCTTCGGGAGGCCGGCCTGGTCAGCGAGCAGCGGCAGGGCCGCCACCGCGTCTACCGTCTGGACGCGGCCCCGCTCGAAGAGGTCGCCGACTGGCTCACGCCCTACGAGCGGTTCTGGCGCAGCAAGCTGGCGAACCTGCGCGACCTGCTCGACGAGGAGGACCTGTGACCGACGACGACCCGACCGCGATCCACGTCGACCAGTTCCTCGCCCACCCGGCCCGCAAGGTCTGGCGCGCGCTCACCGAACCGGACCTGCTGGAACGCTGGATCAAGATGCCCAACGACATCAAACCCGTGGTGGGCCACCGGTTCCAGCTGCTGGCCGAGCCGGTGCCCGCGGCCGGGTTCGCCGGCGGCCCGGTGGCGTGCGAGGTCCTGGAAGTCGAGCCCGAGCGCAAGCTCAGCATCCGCTGGGGTCCGCAGTGGACGGTCACCTGGCGGCTGGCACCGGAGGGCACCGGCACCCGGCTCTTCCTCACTCACGAGGGCTTCGACCCGGACGACGAGTTCCAGCGCATCTCCCGCCGCATCATGGGCGGCGGCTGGCGCTCCCACGTGCCGCGCGCACTGGCCCGGTTGCTGGACACCCTCGACGACGAGGGCCCGTCACCGATCCGACCGGAAGTAGGCCGCCCATCGAGCAATCCGGAACGTTGCCGCGAAAGTCATCGGCCGTGGCTGTAGTCGGATCGGTGACAAACGGCGCAGTACGATCGGGAGGTGACTCCCGCCGCCGCTGAGCCCACCGACTCGAAACCGCTGCGCGCCGACGCCCGGCGCAACCGGGCGCGCGTGCTGGAAGCGGCCGAGAGCGTGTTCGCCGCCAAGGGCACCGGGGCGCCCACCGAAGAGGTCGCCCGCGCCGCCGGCGTCGGCATCGGCACGGTGTTCCGGCACTTCCCGACGAAGGAAGCCCTTCTCGAGGCCGTGCTGGTCGCTCGGCTGCACCGCTTCGCCGACGAGGCCGAAGCCGTCGTGGCGGCCGACTCCGCCGACCCGGGGGCGGCGTTCTTCACCTTCCTCGCCGGCTGGATCGAGATGTCCAGCGCGAAGAACGCCTACTTCGAAGCGCTCACCGCCGCCGGGGTCACCGTGCCGAAGGCGAAGTCCGAGATCGGCGGCCGGCTGCTCGGCGCGCTCGGGGTGCTGCTGTCCCGGGCCCAGGCCGCGGGCGCGGTCCGCGAGGACCTGGTTCCCGGCGAGCTGATCACGATCATCATCGGCGTGGCGAAGGCGGCCGAATACGCGGGCCCGGACGCGCGGCTGCGCGACCGGGCCGTGACGATCCTCTTCGACGGTCTCCGCCCGTTAGCGGGGGAGCGGCGCTGAGCCCACCGGCGCCAGCGTCGGGCGCTTCGCGGTGAGCGTGTCCCCGGAGGATTCGCCGCGCAGCCGGCGACGCACCCACGGCAGCGCGTGTTCCCGGGCCCACTGCAGGTTCTGGCTGCGGCGCGCGGCCGGGCTGAGCACCTCGCGCGGCCCCAGCTCGGCGCCCGTCAGCGGATGCTCGACGCCCAGGGCGGCCAGGACCGCGATGGCGACCTCGGTGTGGCCGTAGGCGTTGAGGTGCAGGCGGTCCGGCGCCCAGAACCGCCGGTCGCGCAGCTGCCGCATCGCCCACATGTCCACCAGGTGCGCGCCGTGGCGCGTGGCGATGGCGCGGACGAACTCGTTGTAGATCGCGACCCGCCCGCGCATCTTGCGGAACAGCGCGTCCTCGACGCCGTCGACCCCGGTGAACAGCACCAGCTCGGCCCCCGCCGCGCGGATGCGTGCGACGGCGGTCTCGTAGTCGGTCATGAGCGCGTCGATGTCGACCTTCGGGCGCATCAGGTCGTTGCCGCCGGCGTAGAGGGTGACGAGGTCGGGCCCCATGGCGAGCCCCGGTTCGAGCTGCTCGCCGAGGATCTGCGGCAGCAGCTTCCCGCGGATGGCGAGGTTGGCGTACCGGAAGCCCGGCTCGCGTTCGGCGAGCTGTTCGGCGACGCGGTCGGCCCAGCCGCGCACGCCGTTCGGGGCGGCGGGGTCGTCGTCCCCGACGCCTTCGGTGAACGAGTCCCCCATGGCCACTAAGCGCTTGCTCATGTCGCTAGTTTAAGCGGCCCCCTACCGCGTGCCTTCCGCCCGGGGCGGAATCCCTGGCGCACCGCCGCCGGCGGCCGGTACACGGGAAAGATGACGTCCTACGACGCGATCGCCGACTGGTACGAGACGACGTTCCTGCCCGGACAGCGCGAGGATCCCCTGGAGCTCGGCCCCGTGCTCCGGGACCTCCTCGGGCCCGGCTCCGGGCTCTGTCTCGAGCTGGGCTGCGGCACCGGCGCCCACGCCGGCCGGCTCCGGGAGCTCGGCCGGACGCCGCTCGGCCTCGACATCTCCGCCGGCATGCTGCGTCACGCGGCACGACGGCTGCCCGTCGTACGCGGCGACGGCGAAGCCCTCCCCGTCGCCACCGGAGCGCTGCCCGCGGTCGCGTCCGTCATGGTGCACACCGACATGCCCGCCTACCCGGCGGTGCTGCGCGAGGTGGCACGGGTGCTGGCGCCCGGCGGGGTGTTCGTCCACATCGGAGTGCACCCGTGCTTCTGCGGTGCGTTCGCCGACCGGTCCGACGAGCGGGCCGTCGTCCTCCGGCCCGGGTACCGGGAGCCCGGCTGGACGACCGCGTCCTGGACCGACCGCGGCCTGCGGGACAAGGTCGGCGCCACCCACCGGCCGCTGCCCGAACTGCTCCACGCCGTCCTCGACGCGGGCCTGGTCTTCGAACGGTTCGCCGAAGGCGGCGCACCCACGCCGACCGTCCTGGGCTGGCGGGCCGTCAAGCGCTGACCTGCCGGGCCCGGTGGTCGGCGACGTGCACCCGCGTCGCGCAGCGGGTCGAGCAGAACCGCCGGCGGCCGTTGCGGGACGTGTCGACGTACGCCGTTTCGCACCCCTCGCGGCCGCAGATGCCCAGCCGGTCCGGGGCTTCGCAGACCAGGTGCGCGAGGCCACCCGAGGTGTACGCGCGGACGCGGCCCACCGGTCCGGCGTCTTCGGCCGAATAGTGCAAATGGGGCGGTTTGCCGTCGTGGGTGGTGATGTACGGGCGGCACGCCGCTTCGGCCAGCAGGCCGTTGACCAGCTCCGGGCGGTCGGCCGGCTCGGCGGCGAACACGGGCCGCAGCCGGCCCGCCCACGCCGCGATCCGGGTCGCCTCGTCGTCGGTCAGCGCGGGGATGGACATGCCGTTGCGGACCATCCCGGCCAGCAGCTCACTCGCCGACCCGGCGTTCACCAGGTCGGCGGCCACGAGCGCGGCCGGCCCGCCGTAAGGGTTGAAGTGCACAAAGCCATTACAGCACGATCGGGGGCATGGACGGAAACCGTTGCCCCCGCTGCGGCTGGCCGCTCGCCGAACTGCCGGCGACCGCGGCCCGGCCCGCCACCCACCGGCTCGACTACGTGCGCTGCGTCTGCGGCAGCTGGCTCGCCCGCCTCGACGGCGAAGTCGTCGGCGCCACGCGGACGCCGTGACTCACAGGTCGAGCACGCCCGCGGCGTTGTCGTCCCACTGGTCGACGCGCCGGATGTACTCGTACAGCGCGCGGCTGCCGCGCACCCACCGGCCCTGGTCGGCGATCGCGAGGTCGTCGGCCCCGGCCCGGCGCGCCTCGGTGGCGAACCCGGACCGCAGCGAGTGCCCGGTCACCGGGTACGACAGGCCCGCGCGGACGCCCGCCCTCGTGAGGATCTGGTTGACGCCGGTGGTGCTCAGCGCCGGCGCGCCGACGTTGCCGTGCCGGTCGACCCGGCGGAACGCGGGTCCCTCGGCGATCCCGGCGCCGGACCGCCACGCGTGCCACGCCCGCACCGGGTCGGTGTCGGGGCTCTCGCGCCGCGGGACCACCATGGCGCCGGTGCTCTTGCCGTGCCGCACGGTCACCGCCAGGCCCCGGTCGTCGACCGGTTCGACGTCGGTGACCAGCAGGTTCGCCAGGTCCGAGCACCGGGCGGCGATCGGGAACCCGATCAGCAGCATCGCCCGGTCGCGAGCTCCGGCCAGGGTGTCGGGGCAGGCCCGCGACATCGCCCGCAGGTCGGTGAGGGTGACCATGGTGGCCTTGCCGCGGCCGCGCTGGATGCCTTCGCGGGCCAGCCGCTGCCGGTAGCCCTTCAGCGCCCGCCACGCGGCGCGGCTCGCTTCGGGGTCGACGACGACCTTGTGGTGGCGCAGCCCGGCGAGCGCCCCGGTCAGCCGCCGTTCGATCGTCGACGGCGCCGCCGGAGCGGCCCGCTCGGGTACTTCGGGCACGGCCCGTTCGCCGGGCCGCAGGGTCCGGCCGCGTTCGAGCCACACGACGAACCCGGTGAGCGCGCCGATCGACGCCGACAGCGGCGGGATCCCGGCCTCGGCGGTGTAGTCCTGCCAGACCTGCCAGTCCTGGGCGTAGGCCTTGAGCGTGTTGGGCGGCCGTTGCTCGTCGACGTGCCGCGCGGCGGCCTCGTCGAGCAGGGCGAGCCGGTCCTGTGGACTCAGGGCGGCAGCGGTCACCGGTTCGAGCTCGGGCACGCGCCGAGGTTACGGGATCATTCTTCGCGGAGGCTGTCGATCCGGGCGGGCGCCGTTCGTGTCAGCGGTGACGGCAGCGAAAGGAACCGACGTGAAGCAGTACCTGCTCAGCATCTACCAGCCCGACGGGCCGACCCCGCCCCCGGACGTGCTCGACGGCGTGGTGAAGAAGCTCGACGCCCTCAACGCCGACCTCAAGGCCGCCGGGGCCTGGGTGTTCGCCGGTGGGTTGCACCCGCCGTCCACCGCCACCGTGCTGCGCGCGGACGACGGCGGCACCCTCGTCACCGACGGCCCGTTCACCGAGGGCAAGGAACACCTCGGCGGCTTCACGATCATCACCGCGCCCGACCTCGACGCGGCGCTGGCCTGGGGCAGCCGGCTCGCCGACGCCGTCGCGCCGCTGCCGGTCGAGGTGCGGCCGTTCGCCGGATGACCGTCGAGGAGGTCTTCGCCGCGGAGTACGGCCGCGCCGTCTCGGTGCTGGTCCGCGTCTTCGGCAGCATCGACGTCGCCGAAGAAGCCGTGCAGGACGCCTTCACCGAGGCGGTCCGGCGGTGGCCGGAAGCCGGGGTCCCGCCCAGCCCGGCGGGCTGGATCATCACCACCGCCCGCCACCGCGCCATCGACCGGCTGCGCCGCGAGGCCGCCGGCGCGGACAAGCACGCCCAAGCGGCGTTGCTGCACGCCACTCTTTCGAACGACACCGCCGAGCCCGTGGAGGAGGGCGCCGTGCCCGACGAACGGCTCCGGCTGATCTTCACCTGCTGCCACCCCGCCCTCGCCCGCCCCACCCAGGTCGCGCTGACCCTGCGGCTGCTCGGCGGCCTGACCACCGCCGAGATCGCCGGCGCGTTCCTGGTCGCCGAACCCACGATGGCCCAGCGGATCGTCCGCGCGAAGAACAAGATCCGCGACGCCGGCATCCCGTACCGCGTCCCGCAGGACGCCGACCTGCCCGCGCGGCTGTCGGCGGTGCTGGCCGTGCTGTACCTGATCTTCAACGAGGGCTACACCGCGAGCGCGGGAGCGGACCTGGTCCGCGACGACCTGTGCCGCGAGGCGATCCGCCTCACCCGCGTCCTGGCCGGCCTGATGCCCGACGAGCCCGAGGTCTGGGGCCTGCTCGCGCTGATGCTGCTGATCGACGCCCGCCGCGCGACCCGCACGACCGCGTCCGGCGAAGTGGTGCTGCTGGCCGACCAGGACCGGTCCCGCTGGGACGCGGACCTGATCGCCGAGGGCCAGGAGATCGTCCGCCGCTGCCTGCGCCGCAACCAGCCGGGCCCGTACCAGGTCCAGGCGGCGATCCAGGCCGTCCACAGCGACGCGCCGACGGACTGGTCCCAGGTCAAGGCGTTGTACGACCAGCTCATCGCGTTCACGCCGACGCCGGTGGTGGCGTTGAACCGCGCGGTGGCGGTCGCCGAGGTCGACGGTCCCGCCGACGCGTTGGCCCTGGTCGACGAGCTGGAGTTGCCGCGCTTCCCGCTGTTCCACGCGATCCGGGCGGACCTCCTGGCACGGCTGGGCCGGAACGCGGAAGCGACGGCGGCCTACACCGCGGCCATCGATCTCACCCGCAACTCCGCCGAGAAGGCCCTGCTGGAACGGAAGCGCGCCTCAGCGGATCCCGGGTGAGAGCACGTAGGAGAACCGGCGGACCCGGGGCACCCACGTCTGGAAGACGCGGACGTCGGGCAGCGTCACCGCCGCCGTGAGCTCGGCCAGGCTGGCGTGGAGGTGCTCCCACTGCGCCGCCTCGTCCGCGGCGATCCGGCCGACGGCCTCGCTCACCCAGTGCTCGTCCCGCTCCACCGGCCGCAGCCGTTCGACGAAGGCGTTCCACGGAGTCTCCGGCGCGGCCCGCAGCAGCGCATCGGCGAACCGGCCGAGCAGGCGGCCGTGCGCGGTGCACGTACCCAGCAGCACGACGACGGCCTCGTATTCGCCGCCGAGGAACGTCGAGGCGTCGGAGAGATCGCGCGTGGCCCGCAGCATGCGGTAGAGGTTGATCAGGCGCTTGGCGTCCCGGGGTGTGTCGACCAGCCGGTCCAGCCGGGACAGCAACGCGATCTCCGGATCGGTCAGCGGCCGCGGGATCTCGACCGGCCGCCCCGGATCCAGCTGCGCGGCCACCTGCGAGCCGGGCTCGACCGGCATGACCGGCGCACCCGTCGGGGCCACGACGCCGGTCCCGGCGTCGTGCGCGGGCTCAGTCTCCCGTCGCTGACCGGCGTCGGCGGCGGCCGGGGTTTCGGCCATCGACCACAGCAGCCGCTGCAGGCTGCCCGCCGGCATCCGCGGCAGCACCAGCGGGATGTTGAGGATCTTCTCCAGGTAGTCCTCGGGCGTCACGTGCCAGCCGTCCGCGCGCACGACGGCGTCGGCTTCGATCAGCCGGTCGTAGTGCGTGCTGAGCGAGCGCAGCAGCCACCGCGGGTCGACCCCGACGACCACGACGAACAGGTCGAACGCGAGCAGCAGGTGCACCGCCTGCAGCACGTCGACGACCTGCTGCGGGCTGCACCGGTCGAGGTCGTCGATGTAGAGCACGATCCGGTCCAGCGGACGGGCGCCGTCCTCGCCGTCGGCCACCGGTGCCGTCATCAGCGCGACGAGCTTCTCGAAGTCCTTGCGGATGGTGGAGATCAGACCGAGGTTGCCCCGGTAGTCCTCGCCTCGGGACCGTTCGGCCAAGAACGCGTACAGCCGCCGTCCCGGAGTCAGCTCGGTGAGCTGCCGGCCCAGCTCCCCGATCCGGGTGACGACCTCCGCCAGCTGCTGTTCGGCGATCTCCTGGTCGGCGTCGGCCTTGCGCAGCGCGAGCAGCTCCTGCTGGGCGCCTTCGTCCAGCCCGCCGCGCAGGTCCTCGGCGAGCACCCGCAGGCGGCGCAGCCCGGCGCGGGCGGCACCCACCAGCGTGAGCCCGGCCGCGGCCAAGCCACCGAACACGACGCCCACCCCGGCCAGCCACGCCTTCACGTCCGGTACGAAGGCCGTCACCGCCACGCCCGCCAGCAGCACCACCGCGGCGGTGACGAGTGCGGCCCGGCCGTGCCGGTAGCGCGCGATCCGGCCCAGCGCCTCGGCCTCGCCGTGCGCGCCGCGCATCTCGTCGGCCAGCAGGCGGCCCTGATCGGCCAGGTCGCCGACGCCGAGCTTGCGCCACAGCCCGTCGTACTGCTCGTGGAAGGCGCGTGACTTCCGCAGGGCGCGCAGCAGGTCGCCGGCCCGCACCTTGCGATCGCGTTCGGCGTCGCCGATCCGGCGTTTCAGCGCGGCGGCCTCGGCCTGGGCGCGCTCGGTCACCGCGGTCAGCTGCTTGCGCTGTTCCAGCTCGGCGGCGAGCTGCTCGCGCAACCGGGCCCCTTCGCGGAGCCGGGCCTGGTGCTCGGCGTCCGGCTCACCGCGGAGCCGGGCGGGCTCGGCGAGCTGGCGGAAGATCTCGTCACCGAGGCTGGCCCACAGGTTCGCGTCGGCGTAGTGCCAGGCGTTGAACCCGACCTGGGCGATCTTCGCGCAGTGGCCCGGCGTGCCCTCCAGGGCCTTGACCTGGCCGCGCAGCATGCCCATGAAGAAGCTCTTGCCCGAGCCCCACTCGCCGAAGACGCCGATCGACAACGGCAGCGGCGTGTCCTCGGCGGCGATGACGGTGGCCAGCATGGAGACGTACGGGGTTACGCCGAGGTGGTCCTCGGTCAGCGCGATGCTCTCGTTCGGGTCGACCAGGTCCCGGGCGACCCCGCCGGCGAGCTGGCTGTCGGAGAACACCGGAACGCGGGGGCGCGGGGCCGGCTCGGGCGCGGTGGTTCCCGGAGGGGGAAAGGCAGCGGAGCCGGGGACATCGGCGGCCCACTGCTTCCGGATCGCGTCGAAGGTGGGGGAGTAGTCGGAGAAGAAGACGACCTCGCGGATGCCGGACTTCACGGCGAGCGCGCCGCGGATGGCCGCGCGCGCGGCCACGGACGCCTGCACCCCGAGCCGTCCGGTGGCGAACAGCGGCAAGGCGATGGCCGTCGCGCCGAGGCCGGCGGCGGTGGTGATGGCCGCGGTCGTCGCGGTCGTGATCGCGGCCGGAGTCGGGTCGTTGCCGCTCTCCTTGTCGTGGGGTGTGGCGAGGACGGCGAACCGCAGCCGCCTGCCGCCGGTGTGCGTGCCCAGGTTCAGGACGCGGGGCTCGGCTGGCGTGATCGAGCCGAGGTCGACCCGGCGCCAGCCGGCCCCGGGGAACTGCTCCTGCATCGCGTCGCCGACGCCGCCGTAGGTGGCGCCCACGGAGATCGCCAGCGCGTCGACCGGAAGATCCCACGGTCGCACGGTCCACGCGGCGGCGTAGGAGACGCCGTCGATCGTCTGGAGCGAGACCACATAGTCGTCGTTGTCGCCGATCTCCATGCGCTCACCGGCTCCTGACTCGTCGAGAACAGGCCTCCGTTACTACCAGATCCCCCTTCCGCTCGATCGGCTCGTCTGAGTTCGGATATGTGACCTTATCCGAACTCAGATGGTCGTTCAGCTCTCTTTTGATTTTGAACAGTTGCTTTTCATTCTGATTAGAAGGTTTGATAGGGTGGCGATCATGACGGAAGAGGCAGGTCAGCCGCGGATTTGCGAGTACCGGCGCTGCGGGGCGCCGCTGCCGCCGGCGGTGGGGCGGGGGAGCCGAGCGCGGTTCTGTCAGGACGGCAAGACCTGGGGCCGGCGGAACCTCTCCTGCCGGGACGCCGAGGCGGTCCTGTCCGACGCCGAGTCGCTGCGGGAAAGCGACACCGAGCTGGACGACACCGCCGTCACCGCGCTCGCCGGGCAGGTCGACCGCGTGCTCGAACCCGCACGCGGCCTCGTCGAGACGCTCACGACCCTGCGCCACCAGCTGGAAGCCACCACCGCGGCCGCCCTCGCCGAACGCGACGCCGCCTTGGCCGAGGCCGACGAGCACCGCCGTCAGCGCGGACTTGCCGAAGCCGACGCCACGCAAGCCCGCGAGATCGCCCAGGAGGCCTCCGCCACCGCTGCGGCGGCCAAGAAGGAGAAGGCCGCGGCGATCCGGGAGCGGGACGCGGCTCGCGGCGCCCAGCGCGAGGCGCTCCACGAACAGCAGCGCGCCGAGGGGCAGCTGGCCGCCGTGCGGGACGAGCTGGCCCGGGTCGCCGAGCGAGCCGACGCCTCTGTCGCCCTCGCCGGTGAGCGCGCCGGCACGATCGCGACGCTGACCGCCGAACTCGCGACCACCCGCGCGGCCCTCGACGAGGAACGCGGACGCAGCCAGGCCGCGGAGAGCCGCGCCGACTCGACGGCGGTCCGGCTCGACGCGGCGGAATCGCGAGCCGACGCCGCCACCGCGCGGCTCGACGCGGCGCACGAACAGCTGAGCAAGGCAGCTACTGCCCACCAAGCCGCCCAGGAGCAGGCGCGGATGGACGCCGACCGCCTGCGTGCCCGCTTCGACGAGCGCCTGGCCGAACTGCAGGCGGCACACGAGCAGACCGTCCGGTCCATGCACGAGACCACCACGAACCTCGGTGCCGAACTGCGCGCCGGCGCCGTCCGGGCCGACACTGCGGAACGGGCGCTGACCAGGGTGTTGACGGTCTTGCGGGAGACGCCGGGGCTGGAGCTGCCCGACGACGTCACGGCAATGCTTAAGTAGTTACTTGACTATTTGAGCGCGACGAGCATACTTAAGTACATGCTTGACCATGAGCTGGACCTGCTGTTCCGCGCCCTGGGTGACCGGACGCGGCGGGCGCTGGTGGAGCGGCTCGTGCGCGGACCGGCGTCGGTCAGCGAGCTCGCCGAGCCGCTGACCATGTCGCTCGCCGCCGTGGTGCAGCACCTGCAGGTGCTCGAAGCCGCCGGGATCGTGCGGTCGGAGAAGGCCGGCCGCGTCCGGACCTGCCGGATCGAGCCGGAGGTGCTGCGCGCCGGCGAGCACTGGCTGGGGCGTCAGCGCACGGCGTGGGAGAGCAGGCTCGACCGGCTCGGCGACTTCCTCGCCGAGCCGCCCGGCACCTCCGAAGGGAGCACGACATGACCGTCACGCACGCCACCTTCACGCTGGAACGCAGCTACCCCGTCCCGCCGTCGCGCGTGTTCGCCGCGTGGGCGGACCCGGCCGCGAAGGGCCGCTGGTTCGTCCCCGACGGAACGCACGAGCTGGACTTCCGCGTCGGCGGCCGCGAAACCGTCGACGCCACGGGCCCGGACGGCACGGCGTTGTCCGTCGTCTCGGCCTACCACGACATCGTGCCGGAACAGCGCATCGTCTACTCCACGACGCTCAGCGGCGGCAAGACGCTGGCGACGGTCTCGATCACCACGGTCGAGTTCGCCGCCGAAGGCAAGGGCACCCGGCTGGTCCTGACCGAGCAGGGGACGTTCCTCGACGGCGCCGAAGAACCGGCGTGGCGCGAGCAGGGCACGGGCGACTGGCTCGACCGGCTGGGCGAGGCCCTCCGATGACCGTGGCCCTCACCGCGCTCGTCGAATCGCGGGTCGCGGCGGTGGCGGCGAAGGACGTCGAGACGCTGGTGGCGCAGTACGCCGAGGACGTCACGCTGTTCGACGCGCTCGGTCCGCTGCGCGACACCGGCCAGGACGTCGAACGGAACCGGCTGCGGGAGTGGTTCGGCGGCTACCGGACCTCGATCGACCTGCGGATCCGCGATCTCGAGGTGGTCGCCGACGGCGACGTCGGGTTCGCGCACTACGTGTTCCAGGTCCGCGGCACCCTGACCGACGGCACCGACGTGGACATGGCGGTGCGCGCCACCCTCGGGTTCCGCCGCGATGCCGACGGCTGGAAGATCGTGCACGAGCACAGTTCCGTGCCGCTCACGCCGTCCGGTACCCCTGCGGGCTGACGCCGAACTCGCGCTTGAACGCCGCGCTCAGCGCGAACGCGCTGCCGTAGCCCACCTGGCGGGCGACCGCCGCGATCGTCGACTCCGGGTGCTGGCGCAGCAGATCCGCCGCCAACGCCAGCCGCCAGCCGGTCAGGTAGGCCATCGGGGTCTCCCCGACCGTCGCGGCGAAGCGGCGGGCCAGCGCGGCCCGGGAGACGCCGGTGTTCGCGGCGAGCTTCGCGACCGTCCACGGCTCGGCCGGCTGGTGCTGCAGCAGCCGCAGCGCCTGCCCGACGACCGGGTCGTCGTGGGCGCGGTACCAGGCGGGCGCGCTCGTGTCGGGCCGGTCGAACCACGCCCGCAGTGCCGCGATCAGCAGCACGTCGAGCAGCCGGTCGAGGACGGCTTCCTGCCCGGGCACGTCCCGGCCGATCTCGCCGGCCAGCAACGCGACCAGTGGCGTCGGCCAGTCCGCCGCCCGCAGGACGATCAGGGCCGGCAACGCCGCGAGGAGCTTCTTGCTGATCTCCCCTTCCATCCCGTAGGTGCCGGTGAGCAGCACGACCGGGCCGCCGGTGCCCCAGGTGCGGACGCCCAGGTCGGCGTAGTCGGTGAGGTGGCCGCCGTCGGGGGTGCGGCACTCCTGGCCGGGCAGGATCAGCGCCTGCGGCGGTGTCGCCGGGTGGTCGGCGACCAGGTACGGATCGGGGCCGCGGGCGATCGCGACGTCGCCTTCGCCCAGCAGGACGGGCTCGCCGGCGTCCGGGACGATCCACGCCTCGCCGCGCACGACCGACACCACGGTCAGCGGTGCCCGGTCTTCGATGCGCAGCGACCACGGCGGGGTCAGCACCGAGCGCAGCAGGAACGCGCCGTGGGCGCGGGGGCCGTCAAGGAGCGCGGCGAGCGGATCCATGGGCTCAGTGTAGACGCTGGAACATGCGATCGAGCTTGTGAACCATGGAGAGTCTCACCGCGACCCGGTTGACTCACTGCCATGACAACGAACTTCCTGGTGGTGGGCGGCACCGGCAAGACCGGCCGCCGTGTGGCGGACCGGCTGCGGGAGCGCGGCGTGGGCGTGCGGATCACGTCGCGGCGCGGGGCGCCGCCGTTCGACTGGAGCGATCGCGGAACCTGGGCACCGGTGCTCGAGGACGTCGGCGCGGTCTACCTGACCTACTACCCCGACCTGGTCGTGCCCGGCGCGGCCGCCGACATCCGCGCGTTCGCCGAACTGGCGGTGGCGCGCGGAGTCCGGCACCTGGTGCTGCTCTCGGGCCGCGGCGAAGAGGAGGCCGAGGCGTGCGAGCGGATCGTCGCCGAGGCCGGGACGGGCTGGACGGTCCTGCGGTGCAGCTGGTTCGCGCAGAACTTCAGCGAGCACTTCCTGCTCGACGCGGTGCGCGGCGGGGAGATCGCGTTGCCGGCGGGTGCGGTGACCGAGCCGTTCGTCGACGTCCGCGACATCGCCGACGTCGCGGTGAAGGTGCTGACCGAGCCGGGCCACACCGGCCGGCTGTACGAGCTGACCGGGCCGCAACTGCTGAGCTTCGCCGACGCGGCGGCGGTTATTGCGGCCGCGTCGGGGCGGGATGTCCGCTATGTTCCGGTTTCCGGCGAGGAGTACGCGGCCGCGGCGGTCGAGTACGGCGTGCCGGCCGAAGAGGCGGGGGCGTTGAGCGAGCTGTTCGCGCGGGTGCTCGACGGCCGCAACGAGTCGGTGACCCACGACGTCGAGCGGGTGCTGGGGCGGCCGGCGACGGACTTCGAAGACTTCGCGCGGGACGCGGCGGCGGCCGGGGTCTGGGCGCGGTGAAGGGGAAGGTGAGACCGATGTCCACTGTGGTGCTGGTGGCCGCGCTGGTCGCGGCCGGGTTGATCGCCGGGTTGTTCTACTCCTACGCGTGTTCGGTGATGCCGGGAATCGGCCGGGGCGACGACAAGACGTTCGTCGAGGCGATGCGCGGGATCAACGTCGCGATCGTCAACCCGGTCTTCCTGCTCACGTTCCTGGGCGCCCCGCTGCTGGCGGGGGTGGCGATCTTCCTGAACCCGGGGCCGCGGCCGTGGGTGATCGCCGGGTTCGCGTGCCTGGTGGCGATGATCGTGATCACCGGGGTGGTGAACATCCCGCTGAACAACGCGCTGGAGTCCGGCGGTGACGACTACGCGGCGGTGCGGGCGAACTTCGAGGCGGTGTGGGTGCGCTGGAACGTCCTGCGCGCGGTGGTGAGCACGGCCGGCTTCGGCTGCCTGGTCGCGGCCGTGCTCACCGAGCGCTGATCAGTCCGCGAGGCGGAAGAGCAGGTCGGTGACCCACTGGGCGGGGTCGGGGACTTCGAGGGGGTTGGTGCGCAGCACTTCCAGGCGGCCACCCCACTCCTCGCCGCCCGCGCCTTCGGTGACGTCCCACGTGACGCCCTCGGCGGCGCCCCAGGCCAGGACCGCTTCGGTCGCGGCGGCCAGGCCGTCGGGGGCGCCGACGTAGGTGTCGAGCACGTACTTCCCGGCCGGGACCTCGCCGAGGAACGCCGGCTCCTCGGGGGTGAAGCCGCCTGCGATGGGGACGCCGGCTTCGACGGTGAACCGCATGCCGGGGTGCAGGACGCGGTAGCGGAAGAACGGCGCGCCGGCCGGGACGATGCCGTGCCCGGCGAGGGTGCCGATCAGCGGGGGCAGCCGGTCGGCGATGCGCGGGAACTCCTCGATGCCGAGGGTCGCGCGCTCGGCGACGTAGGGCTGGGCCGGTCGGTCCACAATGGACGGCATCAGGGTTCCTCCGGGACGAAGACGGGCCGGACCTCGATGCTGCCGTAGGTCGCGGCGGGGTGCTTGGCCGCGATCTCCAGGGCTTCGTCGAGGTCGTCGCACTCGAGGACGACGTAGCCGCCGATCTGTTCCTTGGCTTCGGTGAAGGGGCCGTCGGTGAGCAGCACTTCGCCGTCGCGGACGCGGATCGTGGTGGCTTCCGACGGTGGGCGCAGGCCGCCGCCACCGTGGATCTTGCCGCGGCGGGCGAGGTCTTCGCCCCAGCCGTCGCACCCGTCGTACTGGTGTTCTTCGGCGGTTTCGTCGCCGGCGATCAGGAGCAGGTACCGCACTTCAGCGTCCTTCCAGTACTTCGCGCAGCCGCGCGGCGAAGGCGCCCGGTTCGGCCATGAAGCCGCCGTGGTCGCCCGGGAACAGTTCCGGCTTCAGGTCGAGGTCGGCGGCCAGCGCGACGCCGGTGTCGTGGGCGAGCTGCCCGGCCGACTGCTCGCCGACGGCGACGACGAGCCGCGCGGACGTCGCCCGCAGCGCGTCGAGGTCGGGGTCGTAGGCGCCGGTGGCGGGCATCAGGTGGCCGAAGAAGTAGGCGAAGTTGCCTTCGGCGCGCGGGTCGAGCGGCGGTGCGGGGTCGATGCCCAGGAGCGCCATGAACGCGGCGAAGGCCGGGGCGAGGCCGTGGTCGCGGTACAGCGCGGGGATGTCGGGCCCGTCCGCGGTGGGTGCGTGGCGGGTGATCGGCGGCTCGTGCAGGACGACCGTGCGGACGTCGCCGGGGTACCGGACGACGTGGTCGAGCATCGTGATGGCGCCGCCGCTGTTGGCGAACACGTCGGCGGGGCCGACCTCGGTGAGCAGGCGGTGCACGTCGTCGGCGTGCCGGCGGATCGTGTTTCCCGCGGGTTCGCCGTCGAGGGGGCTGCGACCGAGGCCGCGGGGGTCGAACGTGACGACGGTGTGGTCTTCGGCCAGCACCGGCCGGATCGCGGTGAACACGGCGGCGTCGGCGGGGCCGCCGGGGACCAGCAGCAGCACGGGGCCGCGGCCGGTGACGTCGTAGGTGAGCGTGGCGCCGGGGACGGCGAGGGTGGTCATGGGCGTTCCTCCGGAGGTCGGGTCTCGCCCGACCGACGAACGGGCGTGCCCGGGACCGACAGCACTTCCGAAATTCTTCGCGACAGGTAGGCGCGCTCGGCTTCGGTGGGCGCCAGATCCCTGGCTTTCGTGTACCACTCGGCGGCTTCGGCGGTCCGTCCCAAGCGGCGGAGGAAGTCGGCGCGGGTGGCGGGCAGCAGGTGGTAGCCGGGCATGTCGAGCTGGTCGAGCAGGGCGAGGCCGGCGAGCGGGCCGTCGGCCATGCCGACCGCGACGGCCCGGTTGAGCTCGACGACGGCACTGGGGACGAACTTGCGCAGCTCGTCGTAGAGGCCGGCGATCTGGGCCCAGTCGGTGTCGGCGGGCCGGGCGGCGGTGGCGTGGCAGGCGGCGATCGCGGCCTGGATCTGATACGGCCCGGGCTGCCGCCGACGCAGCGCCGTCTCCAGCAGCTGGGTCCCTTCGGCGATTTCGCCGGCGTCCCAGCGGGTGCGGTCCTGTTCTTCGAGGGGGACGAGCTGGCCGTCGGCCCCGGCGCGAGTGGCGCGGCGGGCGTGCTGCAGCAGCATCAGCGCGAGCAGGCCGAGGACCTCGGGTTCGTCGGGCATCAGCCGGGCCAGGACGCGGGCGAGGCGGACGGCTTCGGCGGCGAGGTCGGGGCGCAGCAGGTCGGGTCCGGCGCTGGCGGAGTAGCCCTCGTTGAACGTCAGGTACAGCACGCCGAGGACGGCGGCGGTGCGTTCGGGCAGCAGGTGCGCGGGCGGGACGCGGTAGGGGATCCCGGCGCCCTTGATCTTGCGCTTCACCCGCACGAGCCGCTGGGACATGGTGGCTTCCGGGACGAGGAACGCGCGGGCGATCTCGGCGGTGGAGAGGCCGGCCAGGGCGCGCAGGGCGAGGGCGACCTGGGCTTCGGTGGCCAGCGCGGGGTGGCAGCAGGTGAAGATCAGCCGGAGCCGGTCGTCGGTGACGCCGGAGTCATCCGGTTCTGGCTCGTCGGGGACGTGCATGAGGGCGGCCTCCCGCAGCTTGGCGGCGCCGGCGGTGTCGCGGCGGAGCCGGTCGGTGGCGCGGTTGCGGGCGGCGGTGGTCAACCAGGCGCCGGGCCGCTTCGGGACGCCGTCGCGGGGCCAGGTGCGCAGGGCGAGGGCGAACGCGTCCTGCGCGCACTCCTCGGCGAGGTCCCAGTCGCCGGTGATCCGGATGAGCGTGGCCACGACCTGGCCCCACTCCTCGCGGAACGCCTCCGCGACCGCGGTCTCGACGTCCACCGTGCCTCCTTCGCGCCGGGTCACCCTCCCGACGAACGACCGGGGCCGGGACCGACAGCCGCCGCGGCTGGGCTCGGCCGGCGTCTTGAATGAGTCATTCAGGACCTCCCAAGACCTGAATGACTCATTCAAGACCTCTCGAGCCGGGCCTGCTGTTCTCGGCTTCCTCCTACCCGGCCGCCGCCGCGTGGCAGGCGCCGAAACCCTCGGCACGGGCGACGATCCGGCCGTTTTCGACGCGTACGGCCGCTTCGGTGGCGTCGCTGACGGCGGTGACCCCGGCGGCCGCGGCGAGTTCGCCGGTCGCGTCGCAGACCAGCCGCAGCCGGGGCCGGGCCGGGGGTTCGACGGCCTGGTCGAGGCAGCCACGGAGGTCGGCGACGGCGAGGCGGGCCAGGGGCGCGAGTTCGCCGGGGTCGCTGGTGACGAGCACGGCGGTGACGTCGGCGCCGGCGCGCACGGCTTCTTCGAAGGCGGCAGCGCGGTGCAGGCCGAGGACGGTGACGACGCCGTCGCCGGGCCGGATCGGCTCGCCGGTCAGCAGGTCGGTCGCGGCCGGCGGGGTCCAGGGGTCGCCGGCGGGCCGGGCCTGGGTGGTGATGGGCGGGGTCGCCGGCCAGTCGTCGTCGAGGTGCAGGTCGAGCAGCGCGGTGCAGGCGGTGACGATGTGGAACGGTTCGCCGAAGCCGGGTGCGGCCGCGGCGAGCTGGCTCGCGCCGTGCAGCGTCGTCAGCGCGGCTTCGGCGACGCGCACGAGACGCCGGCCGGGGCGGAGCCGTTCCAACGCGAGCCCGAGCAGGATCGCGTTGACGCGCATGAGCTGCGCGAACGGCCGGCGGGTGTGCTCGTCGGCGAGGATCTCCGGGAGCAGGTCGCGGCCGAGGCGGGCTTCGCCGCTGTCGGCGTCGGTGGCCAGGGGCAGCCGGGCGACCCAGGCGCGGGCGAACACGGCCAGGGCGTCGGTGGCGGTGGGGTCCACCGGCGGGGTCGCGGGTCGGGGTGCGCGTTCGGCGAGGTCGGCCAGGACGGCGAAGTACAGGGCCCGTTTGCCGGGGAAGTTGGAGTAGACCGCGCCGCGGGTGAGCTCGGCGCGTTCGGCGATGACGTCGATCTTGGCCTCGCGGAAGCCGCGCCGGGCGAACTCGTCGCGGGCGGCGGCGAGGACCTTCGCGCGATTGCGTTCCTGGGTTTCCGCCCTGCTGAGCCTGACCATCGTCCTCCTTGCCGTGGCGTCGCGAGCCAAGATACCGTGACCACTGAGATGATTAGAACATCTGATATCAACATCTGGAGTGGTGGATGACCCCCGAGATCGACCTGACCGACTTCAAGGTCCTGACTGACCCGTTCACCGCCTACGACCAGGCCCGGGAGGTGAGCGCGCTGGCCAAGCTCGTCATCCCCGGCTTCGGCCCGTTCTGGGCGCTGACCCGCTACCGCGAGGCCCGCGCGATGCTGGCCGACCCGCGGTTCGAAGTCCGCTCGGAGAGCTTCATGCGCCCGTCCGGCATCCCCGAGCACTGCCTCGAGTACATGCGGACGATGGCCGAGCAGGACGGGCCTGAGCACCTGCGGCTGCGGCGGCTGGTCGCGCCGGCGTTCACCCCGAGGCGCGCTGCGCGGCTGCGGCCGCGGCTGGCGGCACTCACCGACCGGCTGCTCGACGAGCTGCCGGACCACGCCGTGGACGGTGTCGTGGACCTCGTACCCCACTTCGCCCGGCCGTTGCCGATGGACGTCATCTGCGAGATGGCAGGCATCGCCGAGGCCGACCGGCCGCGCTGGCGCGAGTACGGCGCCGCGGTCGCGAGCGGGGTCGGCCCGGACTTCGCCGCCGCGATCCCGGCGATCATCGAGGGCGCCAAAGAGGCCGTGGTCCGTAGCCGCGCCGAACCGGGCGACGACCTCATCGGCGACCTCGTCCACGCCCAGGACGGTGACCGGCTCACCGACACCGAGCTGGTCACGCTCGTCTGGCACCTGGTGCTGGCCGGGCAGACGCCGGTGAACCTGATCGCCAACGCCGTCGAGGCGCTGCTGCGGCACCCCGACCAGCTGGACCTGCTGCGGGCGGACGCCGGGTTGTGGCCGGGCGCGGTCGAGGAGCTGATGCGCTTCTGCAGCCCGCAGCTGCTGACCACGCCGCGGTTCGCCCGCGAAGACGTCGAGATCGACGGGCAGCTGATCCGCGAAGGCGAGCGGGTGACGGCGGCGATGGTGGCCGCCGACCGCGACCCGCGGGCGTTCGGCGACGCGGACCGCCTCGACGTCACGCGCACCGGGCCGGCGCAGCTGGGGTTCTCGCACGGCCCGCACTTCTGCCTGGGCGCGTCGATCGCGCGGGTGGAGACGGAAGTGGCGCTTTCGGCGCTGTTCCGGCGCTTCCCGGACCTGGCGCTGGCCGGCGACGTGCCGCGGGCGCCGGACGGCGGGACCTGGCGGCCGGCGAAGCTACTTCTGACGCTCTGACACGAGTGCTTCGATGCCGTCGAGGACGCGGGCGAGGCCGAAGCGGAAGGTGTAGGCCGGGTCTTCGGCGGCGTTGTGGGCTTCGCCCGCGGCCTGACCGACGCGCGAGGCCAGGGGGTAGTGCTCGGTCGCGGCGGCCGGGATGCCGGCGAGCACCGGTGCGGCGCGTTCCCACCACTGCGCGTCGGTCAGGCCGCTGGTGCGGACCAGGTGGGCGGCGTCGAGCGAGCTGCGCGCGGTGGTCCGCACCAGGCCGGTGACTAGGGCGACGGCGGCGTCCATCTCGACGTCGTCCAGGCCGATGCCGTCGATCGCGCGCAGCTCGTGTTCGTACTTGGCGAAGCTGTGCGGGCCCAGCGCCGAGCGGCTGGTCGTGACCTGCAGCAGCCACGGGTGGCGGTGGAACAGCGCCCACTGCTCCTCGGCGATCGCGGTCAGCGCGGCGCGCCAGCCGAGGTCCGGGTCGGGGACGGGCAGCTCGCCGTGGGCGTGGTCGATCATCAGGTCCAGCAGCTCGGCGCGGCCCGGCACGTAGGTGTAGAGGGACATGGGGGAGACGCCGAGCTGCTCGGCGACCCGGCGGATGGTGACGGCGTCGATCGTGTCGGCGTCGGCCAGCGCGACGGCCGTGCGGACGACGTCGGCCGTGGCCAGCTTCGGTTTCGGGCCGCGCCGCGGGGGTGCGGAGACGCCCCAGAGCAGTTCGATCGCCCGTCGCGGGTCGCCGTCGCCGTTGTCCTCGGTGCTCACGCCGCTCATTCTGCCCACCGAATTCCCGTACGTCGTACAGAGTTGTGCTATCCTCTTCTTCGTACACAGTACAGAGTTAAGGGGCTAGATGACTCCGCAGATCCAGGCCGAGGGACTTCGCAAGCGCTACGGCGACGCGTACGCCCTCGATGGGTTCGATCTCTCCGTCCCGGCCGGGTCGCTGCACGGCCTGCTGGGACCCAACGGCGCGGGCAAGACCACCGCGGTGCGCGTGCTGTCCACGCTGCTGCGCCACGACGGCGGTACCGCGCGCGTGGCCGGCTTCGACGTCGCCACCGAATCGGCGAAAGTGCGGTCGGCGATCGGGCTGGTCGGCCAGCAGGCCGCCGTCGACGAGATCTTGTCCGGCCGGCAGAACCTGATCCTGTTCGGCCGGCTGCACCACCTGGGTCGTCGCGAGGCCACGCGCCGCGCGGACGACCTGCTCGAGCGCTTCGGCCTGGCGGACACCGGAGCGAAGCCGGTCTCGGCGTACTCGGGCGGGATGCGGCGACGGCTGGACCTGGCCGCGTCGCTGCTGGCCGCCCCGCGGGTGCTGTTCCTCGACGAGCCGACGACCGGGCTGGACCCGCGCAGCCGCCTCGAGGTCTGGCGGGCGGTGCGGTCCCTGGTCGCCGACGGCACCACGGTCCTGCTCACCACGCAGTACCTGGAGGAAGCCGACCGGCTGGCCGACCGGATTTCGCTGGTCGAACACGGCCGCGTGATCGCCGACGGCACCCCGGCCGAGCTGAAGGGCTCGCTCGGGGCGACCCGGATCGAGCTGGCGCTGACCGATCCGGACGTCGTGGGTGCGGCGACGGCGTTGCTGGCCCGGGTCACCGGCGCCGAGCCGGTCACCGAGGAGCTGCGGGTCAGCGCGCCGGCCGAGCCGTCGATGCTGACCGAGCTGGTCCGCGAGCTCGCGGCGACCGAACTGGCGGTCGCCGACGTGGCGCTGCGGCACCCGACGCTGGACGAAGTGTTCCTGGAGCTGACCGGAAAGGCGGCGCGATGAGGTGGGCCCTGGAAGACGGCTGGACGCTGACCGGGCGCTACCTCGCGCAGCTGGCCCGGCGCCCGGCGCGGCTGGCCACGGTGGTGGCGTTCCCGATCCTGATGGTGCTGATCTTCGCCTACCTGCTCGGCGGCGGGATGACCGTGCCCGGCGGTGGCTCCTACCGCGAGTTCCTGATGCCGGGGATGTTCGCGATGACCATGGCCTTCGGGTTGTCGGGGACGATGATCGCGGTCCTCGACGACGCCACGAAGGGCGTCACCGACCGGTTCCGGTCGTTGCCGATGGCGCCGTCGGCGGTGCTCACCGGCCGGGTCGCCGCGGACCTCGTGAACGCGGTGCTCGCGCTGGTGGTGCTGCTGGGGTGCGGGTTCGCGGTCGGCTGGCGGCCGCACGGCAGCCTCGCCGAGACCCTGGCGGCGTTGGGGCTGCTGCTCCTGCTGCGCACCGCGCTGGTGTGGGCCGGGATCTACCTGGGGCTGCTGACCACGGATCCGGCGATGGTGACGCTCGCGCAGACGCTGGAGTTCCCGTTCGGGTTCCTCTCCAGCGCGTTCGTCGCGACCACGACCATGCCGGCGTGGCTGGGAACCGTGGCCGAGTGGAACCCGTTGTCCTCCACGGTGACCGCGGCGCGGGTGCTGTTCGGCAACCCGGGCGCGGCCGGGACGTCCTGGGTGAGCACGCACCCGGTGCTGATGGCCCTGGTGTGGCCGCTGGTGCTGCTCGCGGTGTTCGTGCCGCTGTCCGTCCGCCGATACGGGAGGCTGGGAAACTGAACGCCGATTTCGAACCGGGCGAACCACCGCGCGCGGGACGCCTGGTGCTCGACGGGCGCCGGATGTCTCTTGTGGACGGTCTGCCGGAGCTGCTGGCCGCCACCGGTCCGTCCGCGCAGTTCTGGGCGACCGCGGCGAAAGCGGCGCTGCGGCTGGTCGCCGCCGGGCGGGTGTTGCCGGGGGTCACCGACGCCGGGCACGACGCCTGGCGCGTCGGTCCCCTGGAGCCGGCGGAAGCGGCGTGGCTGCGGGACCTGGCGGCCGCGATGCCGGTGGACGACCGCGCGCCGGGCCCGCTCCTGCGGGCGTTCCTCGACGCCGTCGCCGACACCCTGCCCCGCACGCCCGCCGCGGCGAAGGCGGCCGGGACACGCTTGTTCGCCGCGGTTGCGCCGCAGCGAGCGGAGTCGCTGCGGGACTGGGCGGACGAGCTGGCGGCCGGGCTCGACTCGGGCATCCGGGTGTCCCTGCGCGTCGAGGCACCGGACGGGTTCGACACCGGCCGCTTCCACGCCGTCGTGCAGGTCCACCGCGACGCCGAGATCGCCGACGCGGTCGAGCTGTGGGAGACCGGCCGGTTCGGGCCGCGGGCGCGCATCGACGTCGTGCTGGCGCTTCGGCGCGGCGCGCAGGTGTGGCCGGCGTTGAGCCCGCTGCTCACCTCGGCGGTGCCCGACGAGGTGGTGCTGGGCGGGGACGAGGTGACCGAGCTGGTCGCGACCGCGGCTCCGCGGCTGGCGGCGGTGGGCATCGACGTGCACTGGCCGGCCGAACTCGCGGGGTCGCTGACCGCGCGGGCGGTGGTCGACGCCGGGGACGCGCCGGGTGACCTGCCGTCGTTCTTCGGCGGTGGCCGGGCCCTGGCCTTCGACTGGCAGCTCGCGCTGGGCGGGCAGGTACTGACCGAGGCGGAACTGGACGCACTCGCCGAAGCCCGCCGCCCGGTCGTGCGGCTGCGCGACCGCTGGGTCCTGGTCGACCCGGCATTGGCCGCGAAGGCGCGGGACCGGACGCTCAAGCCGTTGACGCCGGTCGACGCGCTCGGCGCGGTGCTGACCGGGACCACCGAGGTCGACGGCGAGCACGTCGAAGTCGTCACCGAAGGCTGGCTCGCGCGGTTGCGGGAACGGCTGTCGGCGCCGCCGGAACCCCAGGCGCCGCCGGCCGGGCTGGCCGCGACGCTGCGGGACTACCAGCTGCGCGGGCTGCAGTGGCTGGCCACCGTTACCGGCCTGGGCCTCGGCGGCTGCCTGGCCGACGACATGGGGCTGGGCAAGACGGTCACGCTGATCGCGCTGCACCTGCACCGGGCGTCGGGGGCGACGCTGGTGGTGTGCCCGGCGTCGCTGCTGGGCAACTGGGAACGCGAGATCCGCCGGTTCGCTCCGGGCGTGCCGGTGCGGCGCTTCCACGGCACCGCCCGTTCGCTCGAGGACGTCGAGGGTTTCGTGCTCACCACCTACGGCACGGTGCGCGCCGATCCCGCGCCGCTGGCCGGGATCCGCTGGGGGCTGCTGGTGGCCGATGAGGCCCAGCACGTCAAGAACCACCGGTCGGAGACGGCGAAGGCGCTGCGGCTGGTGCCCGCGGCCGCGCGGGTGGCGCTGACCGGGACGCCGGTGGAGAACACGCTCTCGGAGCTGTGGGCGATCCTCGACTGGTCGGCACCGGGTCTGCTGGGGTCGCTGCCGGAGTTCCGGGCGCGGTGGGCGAAACCGATCGAAGCCGGGGACCCGGTCGCGGCCGAACGGCTGTCGCGGCTGCTGCGGCCGTTCCTGTTGCGGCGCCGCAAGTCCGACCCCGGGATCGCGCCGGAGCTGCCGGCGAAGACCGAGACCGACCGGCCGGTGGCGCTGAGCCCGGAGCAGGTGGCGCTCTACGAGGCCGTGGTGCGGGAGATGATGGCCGACATCGCCGCGAGCGACGGGATGGCCCGGCGCGGCCGGATCGTCAAGCTGCTGACCGCGCTCAAGCAGATCTGCAACCACCCGGCGCAGTACCTCAAGGAGCCCGGCGGCCGGTCGGGCAAGCTCGAGCTGCTCGACGAGCTCCTCGAGACGATCCTCGCCGAGGGCGGCGCGGTGCTGGTGTTCACCCAGTACGTCGCCATGGCCCGGCTGCTGGAGCAGCACCTCACCGCCCGCGGCATCGGGACGCAGCTGCTGCATGGCGGTACCCCGGTCGCCCGTCGCGAGGAACTCGTCCAGCGGTTCCAGGACGGCGCGGTGCCGGTGTTCCTGTTGTCGCTCAAGGCGGCCGGGACGGGCCTGAACCTGACGCGCGCCGACCACGTCGTGCACTTCGACCGCTGGTGGAACCCGGCGGTCGAGGACCAGGCGACCGACCGGGCGTACCGGATCGGGCAGACGCGGCCGGTGCAGGTGCACCGGCTGGTGGCCGAGGGCACGGTCGAGGACCGGATCGCGGCGATGCTGCGGGAGAAGCGGGCGCTGGCCGAGGCGGTGCTGGCCGGTGGCGAGGCGGCGTTGACGGAACTGTCGGATACCGAGCTCGCGGAGCTCGTCGAGCTGAGGAGCCGCGGATGAGCGACGACGTACGCGGTTTCCCGGCGTTCGGCGCGGGCGGCCGGCTGGCCCGCTCGTGGTGGGGGCGGGCGTGGGTGCGCGCGATGGAGGACACGGCCCTGGACCTGCGGCAGCTGAAAGCCGGGCGCAAGTACGCCGCGGCCGGGCTGGTCGGGTCGATCACGGTCAGCCCGGGCCGGATCGCGGCGGTGGTCGACGACGCCGACGGCGGCCCGTTCCGGACCGAGCTGCGGCTGGCGGTGCTCTCCGAAGCGGACTGGACGCGGTTCCTGGACCGAGTGGCCTCCCGCGCCGGGCACCTGGCGGCGCTGCTGGACCGGGACATGCCCCACGACCTGGTGACGGCGGCCGACGACGCCGGCGTCCACCTGCTGCCGGGGATCGGCGACCTGGATCCCGGGTGCGAGTGCCCGGGCTGGGAGCTGCCGTGCCGGCACGCGGCGGCGTTGTCGTTCCAGGCGTCGTGGCTGCTGGACGCGGACCCGTTCGTGCTGCTGCTGATGCGCGGCAAGGGCGAACGGGAGATCCGGGAGGAGCTGGAAAGCCGCACGGCACCGAAGGCCGAACTGGTCGTCGAGAACCGGACGCCGGGTGTGCTGCCGGACCTGGCGGAGTTCGCGCCGTCGGGGGCGCCGTCGATCCCGGCCGCGCCGGGGGTGCCCGCGGCGGCGTTCGCGTTGCTGGCGGCCAACGCCGCGGCGCAGGCCCGCGCGGTGCTGGCGGGTGAGCCGTGGCCGGGCCGGCGGGTGGACACCGTCCGGCTGGCCGCGGACTTCCCTTCGGTGGCTTCGCGGCTGGGTGAGGGAACGGAGTTCGAGCGGGCGGTCGCGGCCTGGACACACGGCGGGCGGGCCGGTCTGGAGGTCCTGGACTCGTCGTGGAGTCCGCCGAAAGCGGCCCTGGCAGCGGCGCGGGCCGCACTCGCCGACGAGGCGCCGGTGTTCGAGCGCAACCGGTGCACGGCCGGGGACGTGCAGCTGCGGCTGGACCGGGCGGGCCGGTGGCACCCGTACCGGCGTGAAGGTGGCGAGTGGTGGCCGTCGGGCCCGCCGGAGGCCGATCCGGGGCTGCTGATCGGCTGACGCTTCTTCACGGGTTCAGTCCATGTCCGGGCAGGGATTTTCGTGGGATTTCCCGGTATCCAGCGAGATCCTCGTTGTCTCCTGTCCGCGACGGCGGGGTTTCCGCCGGGGCCCACTGGGGGTGCGGGCGCGCGGGCCATGCCCTCCCGCGCGCCCGCCCGGTTTCCGTGCCTGGCGGTCTACGCTGCGGTGCGGTCGGCGAGCGGACGGCGGCGCAGCTCCGGCCGCTGCAGCGCCGGCGGCTGGTAGGTCTGGTCCAGGACGCCGATGTCGGTGCCGGGCGGGACGATCTCGTCGATGCGGTCGAGCAGGTCGTCGGAGAGGGTGACGTCCACGCCGGCCAGCAGGTCGTCGAGGTGGGCCATCGTGCGGGCACCCAGGAGTGCGCTGGTCACGCCGGGGTGGGCGATCGTGAACGCCATCGCGAGGTGGGTCAGGGGCAGGCCGGCTTCCGCGGCGAGGGCGGCGAACTTCCCGGCGGCGGTGTGCCGCTGCTCGTCGTCGAGGTGGCGGACCAGGCCGGCGCGGCGCAGCTGGTCGTGCGGGCGGCCGGTGAGCAGTCCCTGGCCGAGCGGGCCCCAGACGAGGGTGCCCATGCCGAACTGCTGGGTGGTGGGCAGGAGCTCGCGCTCGATGCCGCGGTTGAGCAGGGAGTAGACCGGTTGCTCGGTGTGGAAGCCGGTCAGGCCGTGCCGGGCCGCGACCCACTGGGCTTCGACGACGCCGGCGGCGGGGGTCCCGGACGCGCCGATCGCGCGGACCTTCCCGCTGCGCAGCAGGTCGGTCAGCGCGGAGAGCGTTTCTTCGATGTGGGTGCCGGGGTCGGGGCGGTGCAGCTGGTAGAGGTCGATGTGGTCGGTGCGCAGGCGGCGCAGGGAGTTCTCGACGGCGGTGACGATCCAGCGCCGGGACGCGCCCTGGTGGTTGGGGTCCTGCCCGGTCGGGCGGCCGAACTTGGTGGCGAGCACGACGTCGTCGCGGCGGCCTTCCAGGGCCTTGCCGACGACTTCTTCGGAGTCGCCGTAGGCGTCGGCGGTGTCGACGAAGTTGATGCCCGCGTCGAGCGCCTTGTGCAGGACGCGGGCGGAGCCGGCGGGGTCGGCGTTGCCGATGGAGGTGGCGAACATCAGGGTGCCCAGGGCGTAGGGACTGACCTGGATGCCGGTCCGGCCCAGGGTGCGGTACTGCATGGGAACTCCTCGGGAGTACGCTCGAAGCTAAGCGGAAAGCTTTTCCGCAACTATACGGAAAGCCTTTCCGCTTAGCTACCGCGAGGAGGACCGTGCCCGAGAGCAGTGCGCCGCGCCGGCGGCGGGCCGACGCGCAACGCAACGTCGATTCGCTGCTGGAGGCGGCGAAACGCGTGTTCGCCACCTCGGGCGTGGACGCGCCCGCGAAGGAGATCACCGACCTGGCCGGACTCGGTGTCGGCACGCTCTACCGGCACTTCCCGCAGCGCGCCGACCTGGTCGCGGCCGTGCTGCAGCGCGAGATCGACGTCCTGGCCGACGCCGGACCGGTGATCAGCGCCGGGCACGCGCCCGAGACGGCGCTGCGGGAGTGGCTGCGCCGCTACACCGAGCTGGTCGGCACGAAACGCGGGCTGGCCACGGCGCTGCACTCGGGCGATCCGGCGTTCGACGCCCTGCCGGGCTACTTCATGGAGCGGATGGAGCCGGTGCTGGCCGCCCTGCTCGAGGCGGCGGCCGCGGCGGGGGCGGTTCGCACCGACGTCAGCGCGAAAGACCTCCTGCACGCCGTGGCCCTGCTGTGCCAGCCGGTGCGCGGCGAGGACCTGGAGTACAACCAGCGGATGGTCGCGATCCTCGCCGACGGGCTCAGCCCACGGGCATGACGGCGTAGTCCTTGACCCGCATCGAGTCGTGCATCCGCACGCCGCCGGTGTTGAGCTTCGCCAGCGCCGTCGTGACGGGGGCCGGGAGGGCCGAGATCAGCTGACCACCGCGGGCCAGGGCCCACACCCCCGCGCGGGTGGCGGGGATCAGGCTCTTCGCGGCGCCGACGGCGAACGCGCGGCTCTTGCGGACCAGCTCGCCCATCTCCTGTTCGTAGGCGGGGAAGGCACGCGTGTGGTCGCCACCGGCCGCGGCCAGCTCGCCGGCCAGGACGTAGGCACCGAGGACCGCGAGGCTGGTGCTGCCGCCGACCGCCGGGCCCGGGCAGTAGCCGGCGTCGCCGACGAGCGTGACGCGCCCGCGTGACCACGTCTGCAGCTGCAGCTGGGTGATCGAGTCGAAGTAGAACGGGCCCGGGCCGTCGAGCTCGGCCAGCCAGCCGTCGACCTGCGGGTGCATCCCGGCGTAGGCCTGACGCAGGAGTTCCTGCTGCCGCGGGACGTCCCGGTGGTGGTACCCGAGCTGCTCGTCGCGGCGGAACAGGAACACCGCGCGGGCTTCGTCGAGGTGGCGGGCGCTGTAGATCCCGGCGGTGCGCCCGGCGCCGAGGTGGATGACGGTCTCGCCGTCGCCGAGGCCGAGGGTGTCGGGCAGGGACAGCACGGCCAGGTAGGCGCCGATGAACTTCGTCAGCCCGGCCTCCTCGCCGAAGGTCAGCCGCCGGACGTTCGAGTGCAGCCCGTCGGCGCCGACGACGAGGTCGAACTTCCGCGGTGCGGCGTGTTCGAAGGTGACCTCGCCGTCGGGGGAGAGGGCGGTGATCGAGTCGCCGAAGAGGTATTCGACGTCGTCGCGGCCGGCGTCGTAGTAGATCTCGCTGAGGTCGTCGCGCATGACCTCGACGTGCCGGTCGGAGGTGGCGCGGTAGATCTTCGTCAGGTCGACGTGGGCCGGCCGGCGGGCGCCTTCCCGGTGCAGCGTCATGCGGGTGGTGCCGGTCTTGAGGGCTTCGACGCGCGGCAGCACGCCCATTTTTTCGGTGATCTCCACGGCCGGCCGGAACAGGTCGACGGCGTGGCCGCCGGTCTTGCGCAGCACCGGGGCGCGCTCGACGACGGTGACGTCGAAGCCGTGCCGGGTGAGCCAATAGGCGAGCACCGGGCCGGCGATGCTGGCGCCCGAGACGAGGATCCGCATGAGTACCTCCCTGACTTAACGGTAGGTAAGTTGTACCACAGCTCCTTACCTATCGTTAAGTCAGTTATGCTGTGACGGTGCCGAAACCCTCCGACACCAAACAGCGCATCCTCGACGCCGCGCGCGAGCTCTTCGCGACCCAGGGCGTGCAGCGCACCAGCCTCCAGGACATCGCCGACCGGCTGGGCATCACCAAACCCGCGCTCTACTACCACTTCCCGTCCCGCGACGACCTCGTCCGCAGCATCATCCAGCCGCTGCTCGACGACGGCGAGAAGTTCCTCCTCGACGCCGAGACGCGCGACGACATCCCGGCGCGGGAGCTGATCGAGGGGTTCTTCGACTTCAACTACCGCCACCGCGCGCCGGTCATCATGCTGCTGGCCGAGCTGCCGACGCTGGCCGACCTCGGCCTGATCGACCGCGTGCTGAGCTGGCGCAACCGGCTCACCGAGCTGATCTGCGGCCCGCAGCCGTCGCTCGAGCAGGCCGCCCGCGCGGTTCTCGCGCTGGGCGGCCTGCAGGACGTCTGCATGCAGTTCCCCGACGCCCCCGTCGACGACCTGAGGGCCGCGGCGGTCGCCGGCGCCCTCGACGCCCTGGGCCGCTAACGCACCGCGGCGCGCTCGATGATCGCGCCCGTGTCCACCCCGGACGGCAGCGTGCCGAACGCGATGCCCCAGTCCCCGCCGAACCGGGACGCGCAGAAGGCGTCCGCGACCGCCGGGTGGCCGTGGCGCACCAGCAGCGACCCCTGCAGCACCAGCGCCATCGCCTCGACCACCCGCCGCGCCCGGTACTCGATGCCGTCGAGGTCGGCCAGCTCCTTGCGGACGCGGTCCACGGCGTCGTCCAGCCGCGCGTCGCCACCGGCCGCCTGCTCGACCTCGGCGAAGAACGCCGCGACCGACTCCGGCTGCTTGCCCATGGCCCGCAACGCGTCCAGCGCCGCGACGTTGCCCGAGCCCTCCCAGATCGACGACAGCGGCGCCTCGCGGTAGAGCCGCGGCATCCCCGACTCCTCGACGTACCCGTTGCCGCCGAAGCACTCCAGCGCTTCGGCCGCGTGCATCGGCGCGCGCTTGCACACCCAGTACTTCGACACCGCCAGGCCGAGCCGCCGGAACGCCTGCTCCTGCGCGTCGTCACGCGGGTCGCCCGCCGCCGCCAGCCGCATCGCCACCGTCGTCGCCGCTTCCGACTCGACCACCAGATCCGCGAGCACGTTCGCCATCAGCGGCTGGTCGACCAGCGCCTTGCCGAACGCGTACCGGTGGGTCGCGTGGTGCACCGCGCGCACCGCGCCCAGCCGCATCCCGGACGCGCTGCCGAGCGTGCAGTCCAGCCGGGTGTTGTTGACCATCTCGATGATCGTGCGGACCCCGCGGCCCTCCTCGCCGACCAGCCAGCCCACCGCGTGGTCGTACTCGATCTCCGACGACGCGTTCGACCGGTTGCCCAGCTTGTCCTTCAGCCGCTGCAGCCGGATCGGGTTGCGCGAGCCGTCGGGCAGGACGCGGGGGAGCAGGAAGCACGAAAGCCCACCGGGCGCCTGGGCCAGCGTCAGGAACATGTCCGACATCGGCGCCGAGGTGAACCACTTGTGCCCGACGAGGGTGTAGCTGCCGTCTGCGCTCGGCGTAGCCGTGGTCGTGTTGGCCCGCACGTCGGAGCCGCCCTGCTTCTCCGTCATCGACATGCCCGCGATCAGGCCGCGCTTGGTGCTCGGCTCGCGCAGCCCGAAGTCGTACTCGGTCGCCGCCAGCAGCGGCTCGTACCGCGCGGCCAGCTCCGGGTTCGCCCGCAGCGCCGGAACCGCCGCGTACGTCATCGAAATCGGGCAGCTGTGCCCGGCCTCCACCTGCCCCCACACGTAGAACTTCGCCGCGCGCGCCGCGTGCACGCCTTCGCGCGGGTCCTGCCACGGCGTGCCGTGCAGCCCGTGCGACACCGCGACGGACATCAGGTCGTGCCAGTGCGGGTGGAACTCGACCTCGTCGATCCGGTTGCCGTACCGGTCGTGGGTGCGCAGCACCGGCTCGTTCTCGTTGACCAGCCGGCCCCACTCCTGCGCCTGCGCACTCCCGGACAGCCGACCCAGCTCGTGCAGTTCGTCCGACGCCCAGCCGGCCCCGGCGCGCTCCAGCCCGGCCAGCAGCGCGGGATCGTCGGCGACGTCGTGGCCGGCCAGCGGCGGGACCTGGTTGGTGACCTCATGCGTGGCGGGCATCGGAACCTCCTAGAGCGCGGACGACGAACGTGCGGAGCTCGGCGACGTCACCGGCGTTGCCGCTGGTCAACGGGCCGATGAGAACTTCGGCGGCCGCGCCGACCAGCGCGGCGGCGGTGAGCCGGCCGTCCTGCGGCGGCAGCGAGCCGTCCTTGACGCCGGCCGCGACGTGCTCGGCGACGACCTCGGTGAACGCGCGCCGGAACTCCAGCCGCTCGGCGTCGATCAGCGCGTCGACCGGCTCGGCGAGCAGGGCGTAGGCCTGCCTCGGGGCTTTCAGGGCGCGCTGGGCGAAGGTCTCGAACACCGCCACGACCCGCTCGGCGGGCTCGCCGGGCTGCGCGGACACCGCCCGGACGGCCTCGACCTCCCGCGTCACGACCTGCCGGAACACGTGCACGACGAGATCGGCCTTGGTGGGGAAGTGCCGGTAGACGCTGCCGACGGCGACCCCGGCGCGCTCGGCCACCGCGGCGACGGAGCAGCCGCCGTAGCCGTGTTCGGCCAGCTGTTCGGTCGCGGCGGCGACGATCGTCGCGCGCTGGGCGTCCAGGCGTTCCTGCACCTTCGGGGTGCGGCGGTAGGGCACGTCAAGAAGTGAAGCACTGATTCATTGCTTCAGTCAACGCTCCAGCAGCTGCTTCGCACCCCGGATCTCGGCCTCGACGTCGGCCGGCAGCTTCCGCCGCAGGAGCGGTTCGAGCAGCGGACGCAGGGGAGCGGCGAACCCGAACGCGATCCGGCGCGTCACCCGGATCCCACCCTTCGCCGGTACGCACGCGAAGCTTGCTTCGAACGTCGAGAACCGCCGGGCCAGCCGGTTCTCCGGCCGGTCGGGGAGCCGGACGTCGACGCGCTCACCCGGTGTCAGCGTCATGCGCGACACGATCTTCGGGCCCGGCCCCAGCCCCGGCAACACCGACCGGAACCGAAACTCGGTGACATCGCCCTCGCGGCGCACCCAGTCGATCCGGCCCAGCTTGCGGTCGACCTCCGCGTACCGCCGCGGGTCCATGACCAGCGCTAGAAAGGCCTCCGGCGGGCACGACACGAACTCTTCCACGGTCACTTCCACCATAGAAAGAGAGTAGTCTCTCACTATGGCGCGAACAACCCCCGGCGTCACCCGCCGCCGCATCCTCGACGAAGCCGTCCACCTCTTCGCCACCCGCGGCTACGACACGACCTCCGTCGCGGACATCCAGTCCGCGTGCGGCCTCAACCCCGGCTCCGGCGCGCTCTACAAGCACTTCCCGTCCAAGGCCGCGGTCCTGGAAGCGGCCGTGCACGACAACCTCGCGCGCCTGACCGCCCGCACCGCCGAAACCGCCGACGCCCAGCTGCCCGACGACCCCCGCGAAGCCCTCCGCGTCCTGGCCGACGTCGTCTGGGCGTTCATGGCCGCCGACCGCGACCTCATCCGCCTGATGATCCGGGAGTTCACCGGGTTCCCGGAGCTGTTCGAGCGGATGTGGCAGGGCGTCCTGGCCACGGTGTACCGGCGGGGGACGGAGTGGATCGCGACCCTGCGCGACTCGGGTCGAGCAGGAGTTTCCGACCCCGAAGCGACCGCCGCGGTGCTGGTGGCGTCGCTGACGTACTACCCGATCCTGGATGTCCTCATCGGCCACACCCCGGGGGACCTGGCGCCGGAACGGTTCTTGGACGCCTGGCTCGACTCGTCGATCGCCGCCCTCCGGCTCACTTCCCGGTGATCACACCCACCGCGATCCCCAGGATCGCCGTGTTGTAGACGAACGACACCACGCTGTGCGTCAGCACCGTGTACCGGATCGGCCGCGCCCGGACCTCCACATCGGACGTCGCGAACGACGTCCCCACCGTGAACGCGAAGTACGCGAAATCCAGCAGGTTCGGCTGCTCCGTCCCCGGGAAGCGCAACCCCGCCTCCGCCCGGTGGTGCAGGTGCGCGTACCGGTCCGCGTACCCGAAGTGCAGCAGGATCCACGCCCCCAGCACCGCCGGTACCGCGCAGACCTGCAACGCGAACGCGTACTCGTCGTCCTCCTCCGCGATCGCGTTCGCGACCAGGATCAACCCGCCCGCCGACATCCCCACCACGCTCACCAGCAACGTCGCCGCGAAACTCGACCGGCGGCCCAGCAGGCTGTGCAGCCACGTCGGCTCCGCGTCAGCCACCACCCGGTACCGCCGGATCCGCAGGAACCGCGTCCCGATCACCGCCACCGCCAGCACGTCCCACGCCAGCAGGAACACCACGTCCAGCCCGGTGTCCGGCGCGAGCAACCACCCCAACCCCAGCAGCACCAGCAAGAACTCCGCGCACTGGTACCACAACCTCCGCAGACGACGCACCGCGCGAAGCTAACCGGCCCCGCCCGCGACGGCACCCCGGATCACCCGCTCAGGTGGCCCGCTTCACCAGTGCCACCAGGTACCGGCAGGGGAGCGACCCCGGGTTCACGAACACGCAGTCCGCCGCCGGCCCCAGCTGCAGGCAGTCCCCGGCGGCCAGCTCGTGCACCTCCACGCCCTCGTGGAACCGCAGGTGCCCCTCCAGCACCCAGATCTGCTGGTGCAGGAACGCATACGTCCCCGCCGCCAGCGGCACCTCCGCACCCGGTGGCAGCTCGACCTCCACCAGCTCCAGCGGCCGCCCGCCGGCGGGGGAGACCGCCCGCCGGCGGTACCCCGTGTCCGGGTCCACCCACACCGGCTGCTCCGCCGCCCGCACCAGCCGCCGCTCGTCGTCCTCGGCCCGCGCGATCAGCTCCGACAACGTCATCCCCAGCGCGGCCGACAGCTTCGCCAGCAACGCGGCCGTCGGCTGCACGTCACCCCGCTCGATCTTGCCGATCATCGCTCGCGAAACACCGGACTGCTCCGCGAGCACCGCCGCCGACAAACCTCGGGACAGGCGAGCCGCGTGGACGGTGGCCGCCAGGCGAGCGGTCAAAGGATCGGTCATAAACCTGGATACTATACGAACCAAAATGGCTACCATATGAGCCATGATTCGAGACGCCCTGCCAACCGACGCCGCCGCCTGCGCCGCCGTCTACGCGCCCTACGTCACCGACACCGCCATCTCCTTCGAAACCGAACCACCCTCCACCACCGAAATGGCCCACCGCATCGCCCACGCCCACGCCTGGTTCGTCCTCGAAGACGACGGCCACATCGCCGGCTTCGCCTACGCCCACCCCTTCGCCCCACGCGCCGCCTACCGGTGGTCCTGCGAAACCAGCATCTACCTCGAACGCGGCCGCCACCGCACCGGCGCCGGCCGCGCCCTCTACGAAACGCTGTTCGAACGCCTGCGACACAAGGGCCTCTGCCGCGCCTTCGCCGGGATGACCCTCCCGAACGACGCCAGCGCCGGACTGCACCGCGCGCTCGGCTTCGAGCCCGCCGGCGTCTACCGCCGCGTCGGCTGGAAACTCGGCGCCTGGCACGACGTCGCCTGGGTCCAGAAGGACCTTCAAGCAACCGATGGTTGCGCATCGCCGCCGGCGCGGCTACCGTAACGAGCAACCAAACGTTGCACGAGGAGCCCCGATGGACCACGGAACACTCGAACGCGAAATCCACATCGACGCCACCCCCGAAGTCGTCTTCGACGTCGTCAGCAACCCCGAACACGTCCGCGACTGGTGGACCGACGAAGCCGAATACCCCGTCGAACCCGGGGGAGAAGGCCGCATCGGCTTCGGCGGCACCTGGGTCCGGTTCACCGTCGTCGACGCCGAACCCCCGAAACTCTTCTCCTTCCGCTGGACCCACGCCGAAGGGGAGACCGCCGCCCCCGGCAACTCGTTCCTCGTCGTCTTCGAACTCGAACCCACCGCGACCGGCACCCGCCTCCGGATGACCGAAACCGGCTTCCGCGAACGCGGCTGGGACGAAGCCAAGATCGCCGCCGAATACGCCGACCACGTCAGCGGCTGGGACCACTTCCTGCCCCGCATCCCCGCCTGCGCCACCAAGGCGGGAGCCCGCCGGTGACCACCGCCGTCGACGACGACCTCTGGTCCGCCATCGGCGACCCCACCCGCCGCCGCATGCTCGACCTGCTGCTCAGCCAAGGCGGGGGAACCGCGACCAGCCTCAGCGAACACCTCCCGGTCACCCGCCAAGCCGTCGCCAAGCACCTCGCCGTCCTCGACCGCGTCGGCCTCGTCCACGCCCAGCCCGAAGGACGCGAAAAGCAGTTCCGCGTCGACGAAACCCAGCTCGCCCGCGCCGCCGCCCAGCTCGCCGACGTCGGCAAAACCTGGGACGCGCGCCTCCAGCGCATCAAGCGCATCGCCGAAACCATCGAACGGAAGAAGAAGTAGAAATGGACATCCTGCACCGAATCGGCATCGAGAAGTCCTCACCCGAGCAGGTCTACGAAGCGCTCACCACGCTCGACGGCCTCTCCGGCTGGTGGACCGAGAAGACCGTGGGGGACACCGACCTCGGCGGCGTCATCGCCTTCCGGTTCATCCCAGGCGGCTTCGACATGAAGGTCATCGAACTCGACCCGGGCCGGCTCGTCCGCTGGGAGGTCGTCGACGGCCCGCCGGAGTGGATCGGCACGACGATCCGCTGGGACGTCGAGCAGCGCGTCGACCACACGATCGTCCTGTTCAAGCACGAAGGCTGGCGCGAGGCCGGCGAGTTCATGCACCACTGCAGCACGAAGTGGGCCATCTACCTGATGAGCCTCAAGCAGCTGCTGGAGACCGGGGAGGGCGCCCCGGCACCGCGGGACGTCATGATCAGCGACTGGCACTGACGTTACTTGACATAATGTACATTATCGGCACTTGGGGACACGCTGGCACGACGAGCCGGGAGGGGTGCCGAAGGCGGGAATCCCGGGAGACGCGTTCGGTTCGTCAGGACGGCTTCTCCTGAGGTTTCCGACCGAGCATCCTGCCGTCTCGAGCCACCAGGACCTCTGAAGACGCCTCCAGAAGGCCGCAGGAGCATCCCCTGGAGTCGTGCAGCCGATACGCTGCCACCCGACCTCAAAACGTCACGGTGACGAAACTGCGGTGACCGATCCGGCGTTGTCGCACACAGTTTGGCGACTGAGACGCAGCAGTCTCCCTGCCGGCCCGTCGGCTCGGGATGCCTCACCGTGACTCAGCCTCTCGAACATATGTGCGCGTCCCCGCCATGTGTACGGAGAGGCGATTCGGGGTCGGAATCGCCTCCGAGAGAGTCTCGGATCCCCCAGGGGGCCATTCCGGGCTAAACCGACATTTCATGCATAATTGCCATTATGCATGAAACCGGGAGAGTGACCCGGCGGCCGAAACTGTCGGTGGTGTGCGGTACAAGATCCACATGAAGGTTTCCGAGGCCCAGCAAGCCTTCTTCGCGGCCCGCCGGCCCCGCAAGGACTCTCCGCACACCACCGACGCCTACCGCCGCGACCTCGCCGGGATCACCACTCTCCTGGTTTCCGAGCTCGGCCGCCCGGCCGAGGACCTGGACGTCGCCGACCTGACCGGGCCGGCGCTGCGGGCGGTGTTCGGGGTGTTCGCCGACGGGCACGCGAAGAGCTCGGTGCTGCGCGCGTGGTCGACGTGGAACCAGTTCCTGACGTTCTGCGTGGCGGACGGGCTCCTGGAGGGCAATCCGATGGGTGCGGTGGCGCGGCCGCGGACGCCGGCGTTGACGCCGAAGCCGTTGCGGGGTGAGGAAACCCCGGAGCAGCTGCTGTCGGCGGCGGCCGCGGGGTCGCGGCGTGCGCGGGATCCGTGGCCGGAGCGGGACGTTCTGGTCATCGCGCTGGGGCTGGTGGCGGGGTTGCGGGCGGCGGAGATGCGGGCGTTGACGGCGCGGTCGCTGGTGGGGCGCGCGGGTGAGCTGCGGTTGCACGTGAAGGGGAAGGGCAGCCGGGATCGGTCGATCCCGGTGCAGCCGGTGCTGGCGGAGCTGATCGAGCGGTACCGGGAGTCGTGCCGGGTGCGGTTTCCGAGTGCGCGGTTCTCCCCCGGTTCGCCGTTGCTGCTGGATCGCTCGGGTGAGCCGATCGGGCGGGGTGCGCTGGAGTACCTGGTGAAGTCGTGTTACCGGGGTGCCGGGTTGCACGACCGGGTGCCGGTGGGGGCGAACCTGCACGCGTTGCGGCACACGTTCGCGACGCGGCTGGCGGAGGACGGGGCGACGGCGTCGGAGATCATGGCGTTGCTGGGGCACGCGAGTTTGGCGACGAGTCAGAACTACATCGAGGCGACGGGTCGTGAGCAGCGTGCGGCGGCGGCGAGCAACCGGACGTACCGGGCGCTGGACGGCTTGGGCTGAAGTCGGTCGTCAGCGGAGTTGTTCGAGGTCCTTGGCGGCGCGGGCGATCTCTTCGGCCAGTCCCCTCAGTTCCCGGGGGTCGGCGCCGTCGTCGGCGGCGGTGACGATGTCTTCGGCGGCGCACCTGAGCTGGAACAGGCGGTCCTGGAGGGCGGCGATCTCGGTGTCGGAGAGCACGACGGCGTCTTCGGGCAGGCCGCTTCGCTGCAAGGCCGTGCGGCGTTCGTAGGCGCGTTGGCGGCAGGACTGGCCGCAGTACCGGCGGCGGCGGCCGACGTTGCCGGCTTCGGGCAGGCGGCGGCCGCACCAGCCGCAGTGCTTCGGGGCGCCGCGGCGGGCGGGGGCGGGTTCGAGCTGGGTCAGTTCGGCGGCTTCCCTCACCCGGGAGACCCTAGCTGGCCACCGGTTGCTCATGCCGGGGTCATGGCGGAAGGGCACACTTGGGGGATGCAGGCGTCGTTTCCGTACCTGGCCGATCCGACCCCCCGTGCGTTCGCCCACCGGGGGTGGCACCTCGACGAGCTCGACGGGCTGGAGAATTCGCTGCCGGCGTTCCGGCGGGCGTGCGAAGAGGGGTACCGGTACCTGGAGACGGACGTGCACGCGACGGCGGACGGGGTGGTCGTGGTGCACCACGACCCGAACCTGGACCGGACGACGGACGGGTCGGGGCCGATCGCGGCGCAGACGTGGGCGCAGCTGAAGAACGTCAAGGTCGGGGGGAAGGCGCCGCTGTCGCGGTTGGAGGATGTGCTGGAGGAGCTGCCGGACGCGCGGTTCAACGTCGATGTGAAGGCCGATCGGGCGGTGGAGCCGTTCGTCGAGGTGCTGGAGCGGACGAGGGCGCACGACCGGGTGGCGGCGGCGGCGTTTTCGGACGCGCGGTTGGTGCGGTTGCGGAAGCTGGCGGGGCCGGAGCTGGTGACGGCGATGGGGCCGCGGTCGGCGTTCGCGTTGTGGGCGCGGGGGAAGCTGCCGCTGCTCCCCCTCGGGCGGCTGGTGCTGGGGGCGATGGCGCAGGTGCCGGTGCGCCAGGGTGCGTTGCGGGTGGTGGACAAGGCGTTCCTGTCGATCGCCGGGCGGTCGGGGATCGAGGTGCACACGTGGACGATCGACGATCCGGCGGAGATGCGGATGTTGCTGGACCTGGGGGTGCACGGGATCGTGACGGATCGGCCGGATCTGCTGCGCGAGGTGCTGATCGAGCGGGGTACGTGGCAGCGGTCGCAGGAGCCGTGATTCGTCAGCGGGGTGCTTTGCCGTTCCAGGCGGCGTCCCAGGTCTTGGGGCCGAGCAGGCCGCTGTCCTTGATGCCGTTGGCGCGTTGGAGGTCGAGGACGGCGGTGCGGGTCTTTTCGTAGTAACAGCCGGTGCCGGTGAAGCCGTAGCCGAAGGCGTTCATGCGCAGCTGGAAGGCTTTGAGCGGGGTGGCGCAGTCGCCGTATTGGTAGACGACGCCGGGCCAGGCGGGTTTGGGGCCGCCGGGTCCCGGGACCGGGGCGGGCAGTCCTCCCCCGCCGATGTAGGCGGCTTCGGCGTAGGTGGGGACGCGCTTGCTGCGGGCGTCGGCGTCGCCGGTGAGCTTGAGCATGCCGGCGCACTGCCAGGGTTGCCAGCCGCGCATGCGGTAGAGGTAGAGGGCGCGGTAGTCCTGTTCGGCGGGGGCGGCCTGGTCGGGGCGGCCGGTGCCGCCGACGCTGCGCCAGGTGGGCAGGTCGAACTGGTAGGCGCCGTAGTAGCCGTTGCCGGTGTTGGTGGCGTAGCGGTTGCTGGATTCGCACATGCGGAGCTTGGCCCAGGCGCTGGACGCGGGGTCCGCGGAGGCGGTGGCGGGGATGGTGAGCTGCAGACCCAGGGCGGTGAAGGCGAGGAGCAGGATTCTCGCGGTGGTACGTCTCCGGTTCTGGATCATGCGAGCACAGTAGGAGCGTGTCCCACTGACCACAAGAGACACACTGCGCGCCTCAGTCTCACATGAAACACCGTTCACTTCTGTTTGCGACACGCGGTGCGGGGCGGACCGTGCTTGCCCCGGAAGTGGCGGATGAGCTTGAAGCGACAAAGCGGACACGGTTTGGGCGGGTGGAGTCCTTCGCGTTGCGAAGCACCAGTAGTCTCCGCGCTGACCTGGAAGTTCTTGACCTCGAGGAGCCGTGGATGACGCTGGCCGGGACGCGCTCGACCAAGCGCGAGCGCTGGGGCTGGTATTTCTACGACTGGGCGAATTCGCCGTTCTATTCGTCGACGACGACGGTGTTCGGGGCGCTGTCGATGAGCGGGATCGCGGCGGCGGACGCGAAGACGAACTTCACCCTTAACGGGGACCGCCCGTGCGTCGATGCGGCGGGCAAGACCGACACGTTGCACAACTGCGACGTGTCGTTGTTCGGGCTGCACTTCCCCGCCGGGTCGGTGTGGGGCTACCTGCTGTCGGTGGCGACGGTGGTGCAGGTGCTGGTGCTGCCGATCGCGGGTGCGGTGGCCGATCGCAGCCACAACAAGCGGCGGATCCTGGGCGGGTTCGCGTTCCTGGGCGCGGCGGCCGCGGCGGCGATGTTCTTCCTCGCGGGGTCGGACTGGCAGCTGGGCGTGGTGTTGTTCGTCGTCGCGAACATCGGGTACGGCGGGTCGCTGGTCGTCTACTACTCGTTCCTGGTGGACATCGGCGGGCCGGACGAGCGGGACGACATCTCGGCGAATGGCTGGGCGTTCGGGTACCTCGGCGGCGGGCTGGCGCTGGCGTTGCAGCTGGGGTTCTACCTCGGGCACGACACGTTCGGCGTGAGCGAGGGCACGGCGGTGCAGATCTGCTTCCTGACCTCGGGCTTGTGGTGGGCGGCGTTCACGATCCCCGCGGTGCGGGCGCTCCCCCGGCGGCACACGCCGGTGGACGTCGTTCCGGGCAAGTCGGTGCTGCGGGCTGGGTTCGCGGAGCTGCGGCAGACGATCGTGTCGGCGAAGGCGTTCCCGTTGACGCTGGCGTTCCTGGGCAGCTACCTGGTCTTCACCGACGGCATCAACACAGTGGTGACGGTGTCGGCGCAGTACGGCAAGGACGAGCTGGGCTTCGGCAACAGCGTGCTGATCGTGACGATCCTGGTGATCCAGTTCGTGGCCTACCTGGGTGGGACGCTGCACGGGCTGGTGGCGCGGCGGATCGGGGCGAAGCGGACGATCCTGGGCAGCCTGGTGGTGTGGGTGGCGGTGCTGGCCGGGGCGTACTTCGTGCAGCCGAAGCAGATGGTGCAGTTCCTGGCGGTGGCGGTCGGGATCGGGCTGGTGCTGGGCGGGACGAACGCGTTGTCGCGGTCGTTGTTCAGCCAGATGATCCCGGCGGGTAAGGACGCGCAGTACTACTCGCTCTATGTCGTGGGCGAGCGCGGGACGTCGTGGCTGGGGCCGCTGGTGTTCGCCGGGGTCGGGCAGGCGACGGGGTCGTTCCGGCTGGCCATCGTGGCGCTGGTGGTCTTCTTCGCGGCGGGTTTGGTGCTGGTCTGGCTGGTGCCGGTGCGGCGGGCGATCGTGGCGGCGGGCAACACCCCGCCGGAGGTGCTGTAGGAGCCGATAGGGTCGGGCGTCGTGACCTTGTTGAACGACCGTCCAACCGGACCCGATCCCACCGACGCGCTGTCGTCGGTTCCCGCGGCCGGCTCGCGGCGCGGGACGCCGCCGGTGGGCAGGCTGAAGTTCTGCTACGGGCCGATGGACTGCGGGAAGTCGACCCTGGCGCTGCAGATCGACCACAACCACGCTCGTCAGGGCCGTCGTGGCCTGGTGCTGGTGCGCCACGACCGGTCGGGCGCGCCGCAGATCTCGAGCCGGATCGGGTTGAGCCGGCAGGCGGTGGAGGTCGGCGAGGACACCGACGTGCGGGAGCTGGTGCGGCAGGAGTGGGCGCGCGGGCAGCACGTGGACTACGTGGTGGTGGACGAGGCGCAGTTCCTCTCCCCCGGGCAGGTCGACCAGCTGGCGGAGCTGGCCGACGAGGTCGAGATCGACGTGTACTGCTTCGGCATCGCGACGGACTTCCGGAGCCGGTTGTTCCCGGGTGCCGCTCGTCTGTTCGAACTGGCGGACGAGCTGCAGCCGGTTCAGGTGGAGGTGCTGTGCTGGTGCGGGCTGCCCGGGCGGTTCAACGCGCGGGTGCTCGACGGCGAGGTTGTGCGTGAAGGTGACACCGTTGTGGTGGCAGATACCGAACAATCCGTAGTTGAATCTTCAGCTTTGGCCGGTTTTGAGGCCGAAAACGCTACTGTGCGTTATCAGGTATTGTGTCGCCGCCACTTTCGATCGGGTGACTTGGGGCCCGTTACTGGTCGTCACGGTCAGTTACGGTTGACCTGACGTGGGTGCCAGTAGCCCATCCGGGGGATATCAGCACTAAGAAGGCCGTATTGACGTCACGCCGGAGCGCGAAACGCCTCCTACTAGAGGAAGCTGATGCCGTTGGGTGACGCAGCTCATCGTGAGCAACGACATGGTGTCCCGGGAATCCTCGGGGCCCCCAAGTCGTTGCATAGGGTGAGCATCGCCCTGGCTCCACCCGGAGCTGACTGAAAGGACCCATCATGGCCGACCGTGTTCTTCGTGGAAGCCGGCTGGGAGCGGTCAGCTACGAGACCGACCGCAACCACGACCTCGCCCCACGCCGTACCGTGCGCTACGCCTGCCCGAAGAACCACGAGTTCGAGGTGCCGTTCTCCGACGACGCCGAGATCCCGACGGTCTGGGAATGCCGCCTGCACGGCAGTGAGTCGGAGATCGTGGATGGCGGGCAGCCCGAGCAGAAGAAGGTCAAGCCGCCGCGCACGCACTGGGACATGCTGCTCGAGCGGCGCACGATCCCCGAGCTCGAGGACCTGTTGAACGAACGTCTCGCCGAGCTGAAGGGCCGGCGGACCTCCCGGTCCGCGTAACGCCCTCATCGAGCGTCGGCCCGTAGCCACCGCTCCCACCACAACGGAAAGGCCCCCGCGACCTCCCCCCGCGGGGGCCTTTCGCATGCCCGGCGGACGTCACCGATGAGAAATCCGCCGCCGCGCCGTCAGTACTGCCGGCCCCTGGCACCGGTGGAAGGATCGATGACCATGACCGACGCGGCCCGGTTCGCGCTTCTCGTCGAGCCGCACCGGCGTGAACTGCAGGCGCACTGCTACCGGATGCTCGCGAACTTCGAGGACGCCCGGGACATGACGCAGGAGACGTTCCTGCGGGCGTGGCACAAGCGGGAGACGTTCAAGGGCCACGCGGCCCTGCGGACGTGGCTGTACCGCATCGCGACGAACGCCTGCCTCGACTTCCTGGACAAGCGCAAACCCGAGCTGCCGGGCTCCGGCGTCGAGCTGCCGTACCTGCAGCCCTACCCCGACCCGATGCTCCCCGAGGACTCGGCGGTGGCGCGGGAGACGATCGAGCTGGCGTTCGTCGTCGCCGTCCAGCACCTGCCGCCGCGGCAGCGGGCGGCGTTCATCCTGCGCGACGTCCTCGGCTGGCCGGCGTCGAGCGCCGCCGCAGCCCTCGAGCTGACCGTCGCCTCGGTGACCAGCGCACTGCAGCGGGCGCGCGTGACGATGCGCGAACAGCTGCCCGATCGCCGCCTCGACTGGCGCAGCCCCGCCACCCACGAGCTGTCGGACGACGAGCGCGGCGTGGTGAAGGCCTACATCGACGCCCATGAGCGCAACGACCTCGACGGGCTGGCGTCCTTGCTGCGCGACGACCTGCGCTTCGCGATGCTGCCCGACCCGGGCACCGTGACCACGACGGCCACGGACGCGGTGGACGGCTGGGTCTCCGGCGGGCTCTTCCGGCCCGGCCACGACGACTGGCGCGGGGTCCCCACGACGGTCAACCGCATGCCCGCCGCCGCGCTGTACCTGCGCGCCTCCGACGCCTCGGAGTACCGGCTGTTCGCCGTTGCGCTCCTGCACATCGCCGACGGGAAGATCGCCGAGCTCACCGGGTTCGACGCCGGCGGCAAACCGTGGCTCGGCCTGCCGCCGGCGCTGTGATCACCTCGTCTCGTACCGCGTCAGCACCGCACCGCCGGGGAACGTCCGGGTCTCCACCAGGTTCAGGTTCACCCAGCCGTCCAGCACCGTGAAGAACGGCGTGCCGCCGCCCACCAGGACCGGGTGGGTGACCAGCAGGTACTCGTCGACCAGCCCGGCCCGTACGGCGGCCGCGGCGAGCGTCGCGCCGCCGATGCTCATCGGGCCGCCGTCCCCGGCCTTGAGCCGGGTGATCTCGGCGACCGCGTCGCCGGTGACCAGGCGGGTGTTCCAGTCGACCTTGTCGAGCGTCGAGGAGAACACCACCTTCGGCGTGTCCCGCCAGTTCCGCGCGAAGTCGATCTGCGCCGGCGTGGCGTCCGGCTGCTGGTCGCCGGTCGGCCAGGAGGCGCTCATCGTCTCCCACAGCTTCCGCCCGTACAGCGACAGGGTGATCGCCCGCTCCCGGTCGAGCCACCACTCGAACAGCTCGTCGCTGCGCCCGTTGCTCCAGCCGATGTCGTCGCCGGTCGCGGCGATGTAGCCGTCCAGCGTGAGGTTCATGCCGAAGGTCAGTTTCCGCACTTGTGTCAGCCTCCTGTGGGTCGATCCCCACGTACAGACGGGCGCGGTGCGGAAACCTAATCGGTGTGGAACGGACCGCGCAGGGCGGCCCACTGGAGCAGCATGATCGTCTTCGCGTCGGCGATCTCGCCCGTCTCGATCATCTTCAGGGCGTCCTCGAAGCGCAGCTCCAGTACCTCGATGTCCTCCCCCTCGTCCGCGATGCCGCCGCCCTCGCCGCGGTCGGCCGGGTCGTAGGGCGCCGCGTAGCAGTGGAGGCGCTCGGTCACCGAGCCCGGGCTCGTGTACACGTCGAACACGTGCTCCAGGGAGCCGATCCGCACGCCCGTCTCCTCCTGCGCCTCCCGGCGGATCGCCGTCTCCGGGTCGTCGGCGTCCAGCAGGCCCGCCGCCGTCTCCAGGAACATGCCGTCGGGGTGGTCGTTGACGTACACCGGGTAGCGGAACTGGCGCGTCAGCAGCACCGTGCCGCCCGCGACGTCGTAGAGCAGCACCGTCGCGCCGTTGCCGCGGTCGTAGGTCTCGCGCTGCTCGGTCGTCCAGCGGCCGTCGCGGTGCCGGAAGTCGAACGTCGTGCGGCGCAGCACGTACCAGGCCGACGACAGCAGTTCCACGTCCCGCACCCGGACGCGCGGATTGCGGGACGGGGTTGTCGAAGAGGTCATGCCGCGACCATAATGTGCATGACTCGGCATAAACAAGGAGGATCGTGCATGTTGGTCGGGGAACGCCGTGACCTGCTGCTCGCCCGGCTCGCGGCGGACGGGAAGGTGCTGGCCAAAGACGTCGCGGCCGAACTGGGCGTCTCGGAGGACAGCATCCGCCGCGACCTGCGCGACCTGGCCGCCGCCGGGCTCTGCCAGCGCGTCTACGGCGGAGCGCTGCCTGTCTCCCCCGCCGTCGCCGACTACGCGAGCCGCACGGCCATCGCCGTCGACGGCAAGGACCGGGTCGCCCACGTCGCCGCCACGCTGGTCCGGCCCGGCTCGACCGCCATCCTCGACGGCGGCACGACCACCCTCGCCGTCGCGAACGCCCTGCCCAGAGACCTCGAAGCCACGGTCGTCACCCACAGCCCGACCGTCGCCGTCGCCCTGCTCGACCACCCGGGCATCGACGTCTTCCTGCTCGGCGGCCGCCTGTTCCGCCACTCCGCGGTCACCTGCGGCGCCGCCGCGGCCGAAGCCGCCCAGGCGATCAGCGCCGACGTCTTCCTCCTCGGCGTCACCGGCGTCCACCCCGACGCCGGCCTCACCACCGGCGACGCCGAGGAAGCCGCGATGAAACGCACCCTGGCCCGGCGCGCGGCCGACACGTTCGTCCTGGCCAGCGCCGAGAAGATCGGCGCCGCTTCGCGGTTCACGGTCCTGCCTCTCGCCGACGTCGCCGGCGTGATCACCGATGCCGAGAACGTGCAGGAACTTGCAGAGCGGGTGCCGATCCTGCCGGCGTGACCTCGACGAACCACTCCCGGCCCGCCACCACCGCGAACAGTGGCGCCGGCAGCCACACCAGCAGCCGCAGCACCGCCGCCAGCCGCCCGGTGCCGCGGACGTCGGACACGTGCGCCGCCAGCGCGGCCTGCTTGCGCCCGGCGAACCGCCGCACGTCGAACCGGTGGGTGACGGACGAGGCCGGGCTGTAGGCGCGCTCGAGCGCTTCGGTGTCGTAGTCGAACGGGATCCGCAGCGCCCGCAGAACCCGGACGAACCGCAGCGCGAAGTCCCGCGGCAGCGTGGCCTCCAGCAGCCGCGTCCCGGTCAGCCCGGCCGCGCGCCGGGCGACCTGGTGCACCTTGACGTGGTCGCGGTGCCCGTAGCCACCGTTGGCGTCGTAACCGAGCAGGAGGTCGGCGTGTTCTTCGTGCAGGATCGCGGCGAGCCGGTGCGCCGCCTCCTCGGTGTCGGCGCGCGCGAAGCGCTGCCGGCCGGGCGGATCCGCGTACAGCTCAGGTCCGTGCCCGCTGTCGGCGTACCCGAGGTGCACGACGCGCCGGACGCCGAGGATGGCCGCACTCGCCTCCAGCTCGGCCCACCGCGGCGTCGGGTGGTCCGCGGCCATGCCGTCGGTGGCCACGACGACCACCACCCGGTGCCCGTCGGCCGCCGCGCGGGCCAGGGTGCCGCCGCTGAGCAGCACGGGGTCGTCGGCGTGCGCGTGGAAGGCCACGATGGTCGTCATCGGCCCCATGATGGCCGAGAACGGGAGAAGACGGCATGAGTGACTGTTCGACGCCGAGGTGCGCCCGCACAACGAACGGTTCCGCACGGCCGCGGCGGTCAAGCCCGGCGAGGACGTCCAGGCTCAGCCGCGCTTGACCAGGCGGCGCAGCTGCTGCCAGCGGCGCTCCACGCCCCACGTGGCCACCCGCAGGAACGCCTCGCGGATGATCGAGCCGCTCATCTTCGACTCGCCGATCTCGCGCTCGGTGAAGGTGATCGGCACCTCGACGATCTCGAACCCGGCGTCGGCCGTCCGGATGGTCAGGTCGATCTGGAAGCAGTAGCCGTGCGAGTTGACCTCGTCCAGCGCCAGCTTCTCCAGCACCGGGCGGCGGTAGGCCCGGAAGCCCGCGGTGATGTCGCGGGTGCGCATGCCCAGCGCGATCTGCGAGTAGACGTTGGCCCCGCGCGAGAGGATCTGGCGGTTGAGCGGCCAGTTGACCACCGCGCCGCCCGGCACGTACCGCGACCCGATCGCCAGGTCGGCGTCGCCGACGGCGTCCAGCAGCCGCGGCAGGTCCTCCGGCGCGTGCGAGCCGTCGGCGTCCATCTCGACGATCGTGTTGTACTCCCGCGCCAGACCCCACCGGAACCCGGCGATGTAGGCGGCGCCCAGACCCGCCTTCTCCGTGCGGTGCAGCACGTGGACGTTCTCGTTCGCGGCCGCGCGCTCGTCGGCCAGCTCACCGGTGCCGTCCGGGCTGCCGTCGTCCACCACGAGCACGTGCACGTCCGGGAGTACCTTGTGCAGGCGGTCCAGGATCGGGCCGAGGTTCTCCCGCTCGTTGTACGTCGGGATCACCACCAGCACCGGCTCGATTTCCCGGGCCCCCCGCGGCGCCTGCGACATCCGTGCTCCTCCGATATCCGCGGCGGTCAGTCCGCCGCTTCCCCTGCCGTGCCGGCGCTGCCGCGCCGGGTGCGAAAACGGAGCACGAGCCCGCCGGCCACCCCGGCGATCGCCAGTGCCAGCAGCCCGTACTCCGTCCACGCACCGAGTCGATCCGACAGCGTAGTCTGCGTCCGCAACGGGACGCGCCCGACCAGGGAATCCGCGGTGAAAAGGCCCGTTGAGCTGGTAACCGTCCCGTCGGGGGCGACGATCGCGCTCACTCCTGAGACGGCGGACACCACGACCGCGCGGCCGTGCTCCACCGCCCGCAGCCGCGACATGGCCAGCTGCTGGACGCTCATCTCACTCTCGCCGTACCAGGCGTTGTTGGTCGGCACCACGAGCACCTCGGCGCCGTCGCGGACCGCATCGCGGCCCGGGTAGTCGAACGCGGCCTCGTAGCAGACGAACACCCCGACCTTCGTCCCGGCGACGGCCATCGCCTGGTTGGCACCGTCGCCCGGGACCATGTCGACGGTTTCGGAGTCGAGGAACGGCGTGACGAGCTCGGCGACCTTGCGGGCGGGCACGTACTCGCCGAAGGGCACCAGCTGCTGCTTCGCGTAGCGCTGCCCGGGCCCGGTGGCCGGGTCCCAGGCGATGACGGAGTTCTGCAGGTGGCCGTCCGGGAGCTCGTAGAGCGCGCCGATCAGGGCGGGCACGCCGAAGCTCGCCACCAGCTGGTCGACCTGCGGGTCGGGTCCGGTGACGGTCGTCGCGCTCTCCGGCCACAGCAGCAGGTCCGGCTTCGGGACCTTCCCGGCGCGGATGGCGTCGAGCAGCCGTTGGCTCTCGGCGATGGTGTTGCGGCGCAGCAGCACGCGTTCACCCTGCAGCGCCAGGCCGATGTCCGGGGCGTTGCCCTGCACGGTCGCGATGGTCCGCTCGCCGTCCTGCGCGTCGGTCCCGATCGCCGGCCACAGCGCCAGGCCGGCCACCAGGGGCAGCAGCGTGCCGACGGCGGCGAAGACGGCCGGGCAGGTGAGCTTGCGCGTCTCCCACAGCCGGGCGGCGAGCGCGGCGAGGCAGAAGCCGCTCAGCACGACGGCCAGGCCGACCAGGGGCGCGCCGCCGATCGAGGCCAGGGGCAGGAACGCGCCCTCGGGCTGGCTGAACGCAACCCGGCCCCACGGGAACCCGCCGAACGGGAACCACGCACGCGGGGTCTCCAGCGCGATGAAGATCAGCGCGCCCCACAGCGGCGCGAGCGGCAGGCGCGAGACCCACGTGATGAGGCCGCCCGCGAGGCCGTAGTAGAGCGCCAGCGCGAACGACAGGCCCAGCCACGGCCACGGCCCGAAGTCGGGGCCCAGGAAGTCCAGCAGCCACGTCAGCAGCGGCAGGAAGAACACGAACCCGAACGCGAAGCCGTAGCCGAACGCGCCGCGGAACGTCCGGCCGCGCAGCACGAGCGCGAACCCGGCGAACGCCAGCGGGGCGAGCCACCACAGCGGGCGCGGGGCGAAGCTCAGGTAGTAGGCGAAACCGGACACCAGCGCCGCTGCCAGGCGCAGCAGCCAGGCGCGCGGGAACCGCCGGGTTCGCGAGGGTTGGTGCGGGGCGCCCGGTTCGGGGTCGGCCACGGTGACTGCCACGGGTGCCAACTCTAGGAGATCGCGTCGTGGAGGACCGCACCCGCGCGGACCGTGCGCAGGCAGCGCGGGAGGAAGGCGTCCGGTTCGAGCCGAGGCAGGGGCGGCACACCGGCGCGCGGGTCGGTGGACCAGCGCTGCACGCGGCTGTCCGGCGTCGCGACGACGAGGTCGGTCGCGTCCCAGATCGCGTAGTGCGCCGGGGCGCCCGGGACGAGGCTGCCGGTGACGCCGTCGTTGACGCCCGCCGCGCGGTGCCCGGCGCGGGTGTGGGCGGTGAACGCCGCGCGCGGGGACAGGCCCGCGCCCGGGGTCCGGTGGTAGGCGGCCGCGCGGACGCTCGCCCAGGGGTCCAGCGGCGTGACAGGCGCATCCGAGCCGAAGGCCAGCAGGACCCCTTCGGCGGCCAGCGTGGCGAACGGGTTGAGCCCGGCCGCGCGGTCCACGCCGAGCCGGTCGGCGTACATCCCTTCCGCGCCGCCCCAGAGCGCGTCGAACAGCGGCTGCACCGAGGCGACGACGCCCCAGCCGGCCAGCTGCTTCGCCTGCTCCCCGGTGACCATCTCCAGGTGCTCGAGGCGGTGGTGCCGGGCCGCGAGGGCGCGCTGCCCGACCTCCTTCTCGGCGAGCCGGAAGCCTTCGACGACCTCCGCGACGGCGGCGTCGCCGATGACGTGGAAGCCGGCCTGCAGCCCGGCTTCGGTGCAGGCGGCCAGGTGCTCGCCGATGCGGTGCGCGTCGAGGTAGAGCGTCCCCTCGCTCGCGTGGTCGGCGTAGGGCTGCGTCAGGGCGGCGGTGTGGGAGCCCAGGGCGCCGTCGACGAACAGGTCGCCGGCCAGACCGCGGGCGCCGAGCGTCTTGGCGGTGTCCACCGCGCCGAGTTCGCCCCAGTAGCCGACGACCTCGGGGGTGGCCGGGCCGGCGAGCGCGAGCAGGGCGGCGAGGTCGTCGCGGCCGGAGATGTCGGGGCCGGCGCATTCGTGGACGCTGACGATGCCCTGCTTCGCGGCTTCGGCGAGGAAGGCCCGCTGGGCGCGGTCACGCTGCTCCGGGGTGATGGCGGCGCGCACGGCCGCGCGGACGGCGTGGTGGGCGGCGCGGGTCAGCGGGCCGCCGGGCGACCAGCCGTCGGCGGTGCGGGCGGCCGGGGCCAGCTCGACCAGCGCCGTGGAGACCAGCGCGGAGTGGACGTCGACGCGGCTGAGGTAGACGGGCGTGCCGGCGGCGGCGGCGTCGAGCTCGGCACGGCTGGGCAGCCGCGGGTCGGTCCAGGCGCTCTCGTCCCAGCCGTGGGCGAGCAGGACCTGGCCGGGGACGACCGCGTCGCGCACGCGGACCAGCAGCTCGGCGCCGCTGCGCACGCCGGTGAGGTCGAGGCCGGTCAGGTGCAGGCCGGTGGCGGTGGCGTGGACGTGCGCGTCGACGAAGGCGGGGGCGACGAAGGCGCCGTCGAGGTCGACGATCTCGGCGTCGGGGTGCAGGGCGCGGGCCGGGGCGTCCTGGCCGACCCAGACCACGGTGCCGCCGGTGACCGCCATGGCCGTGGCGTCCGGGCCGGCGGGGGTGTAGACGCGCCCGCCGAGCAGGAGCGTCGTGTGTTCGTCCGTCACACCCCTGAGTCTGCCCCGCCGGTCGGGGCTTCCTCCACCTGGGGGAAGCCACCCCAGCATGCAGGAAGATTTACGTCGTGAGAGCGTTGTGGCAGGATATTTTAACGCGTTCCCGACGACTAGGAGTACAAGTGACTGCGATCCAGGAACCTGTGACGCCTGCCGCCGCCTTTGACCAGCCCTACGAGTACGCCCGCGCCGAGCTGGTGGAACCCGACTGGCGCCGCTTCCCCGGCTGGCACGACGTGACCGAGGCCGAGTGGCGCGACGCGCAGTGGCAGCGCGTGCACTGCGTCCGCAACGTCAAGCAGCTGCGCGCCCTGATGGGCGACCTGCTGGAGGAGCGCTTCTACGACGACCTGCTCGCCGACCAGCGCGAACTGGCGACGATGTCGATGCTGCTGCCGCCGCAGATGCTCAACACGATGGCGCCCACGGCGGGCACCGACCCGGCGAAGGTGACCGAGGCGTTCTACGCCGACCCGATCCGCCGCTACATGCTCCCGGTGAAGAGCGACCGCGACGCGACGTGGCCGAGCCACCCGCACTCGGAGCGGGATTCGCTGCACGAGGCCGAGATGTGGGTCGTGGAGGGCCTGACCCACCGCTACCCGACCAAGGTGCTGGCCGAGATGATCTCGACGTGCCCGCAGTACTGCGGCCACTGCACCCGGATGGACCTGGTCGGCAACTCCACGGAGACGGTGGAGAAGCACAAGCTGACGCTCAAGCCGGTCGACCGCCAGGACGCGATGATCGCGTACCTGAAGAAGACCCCGGGCGTGCGCGACGTGGTGGTTTCCGGCGGCGACGTCGCGAACGTCCCGTGGCCGCAGCTGGAGTCGTTCCTGATGCGGCTGATGGACATCGACACCGTCCGCGACATCCGCCTGGCGACCAAGGCTCTGGCGGCGCTGCCGCAGCACTGGATCCAGCCGAAGGTCGTCGAAGGCCTCGAGCGCGTCGCGGTGACCGCCCAGCGACGTGGTGTCAACCTGGCGATCCACACCCACGTCAACCACGCGCAGTCGGTGACGCCCCTGGTGGCCGAAGCCGCTCAGACGGCGCTCAACGTGGGCGTCCGCGACGTCCGCAACCAGGGCGTGCTGATGCGCGGGGTGAACGCGACCCCGGGGCAGCTGCTGGACCTGTGCTTCGCGCTGCAGGGCGAAGCGAACATCCTGCCGTACTACTTCTACATGTGCGACATGATCCCGAACGCGGAGCACTGGCGCGTTTCGGTGTGGGAGGCGCAGGAACTCCAGCACGCGATCATGGGGTACCTACCGGGGTACGCGACGCCGCGGATCGTCTGTGACGTGCCGTATGTCGGGAAGCGGTGGGTGCACCAGCTGGCCGAGTACGACCGGGAGCTGGGGATTTCGTACTGGACGAAGAACTACCGGACCGGGATCGAGCACTCCGACCCCGAAGCCCTGCAGCGGCACTACCCCTACTACGACCCGATCTCCACCCTGCCCGAAGCCGGCCGAAACTGGTGGAAGACCCAGCCCCGACCTTGACGAGGTAGCTGAATGACGGCGGTCCGCCCCGGCAGTTCGAGCCGGGGCGGACCCGGTGTCGACCGATTCCGGCCGGCCACCGTCGGCGCGAACCCCGGTCGTCAGCGCAGCGACGGCAATCCGGCGGCCAAGGCGGCGAGCGCGCGCTTCAGCGTCGGGACGAGAGGCACGCACGCCGCGGCGAGGTCCGGGTTCTGGGCGTACACCTCGAGCAGCGTCGGCGGCGGGTTCGCGGCCGGGTAGAGCATCCCGGCCAAGCCGCTGGCCACCGCGACCAGCTCGAATCCTTCGCGTTCGGTCAGGTCCGGGCGCGCCCGGACGACCGCCGCGCCGAGTTCGGCGACGGTGCCCAGCACCACCCGCTTGAAGTCGCGGGCGGCCTCGACCGAGACGTTGTGCTCCAGCGACGTCGCCGTGTGGCCCAGCAGGTCGCAGAACAACGTCCGTTCGGCGAGCGTCTCGGCCAGCACGTCGACGACGTCGTCCCCGGCCGTGAGCCGACGGGCGACCTCGTCCGCCCAGTCGCGCCAGCACGCGGCGGCCAGCTCGAGGTAGATCTCCTCGCGGGTGCCGAAGTAGCGGGTGACGTTGGACTTGGCCAGCCCCACGGCCGTGGCCACGCTGCCCAGGCTCACGTTCCGCACGCCGGATTCGAGCGCGAGTTCCCGCGCCGCCGCGAGGATGGCCGCGCGCCGCTGCTCCTTCTGCTCCGGCCGCCTGGCCCGCATGAACATCGACTGAGACATATCTCAGCCATCATACGGTCCACTTAACAGAACAACGATCTCTTGTTAAGAGTACGGCGTTCTGTTAACTTGGCGGCCACCGTCACGAGTGAAGGGGGATCCACGTGGTCGAGGTGCGATTGCGGGTCAACGGGGTCGACGAACTGCTCGATCTGCCACCACATGTCAGCCTGCTCGACGCGCTGCGCGAGCGGCTCGGGCTGACCGGCACGAAGAAGGGGTGCGACCAGGGCGCCTGCGGCGCGTGCACCGTCCTCGCCGACGGCGAGCGGATCAACTCCTGCCTCGCGCTGGCCGTGCAGTACACCGGCCGCGAAATCACCACCATCGAGGGCGTCGACGACCCGCTGCAGCGGGCTTTCGTCCGCAACGACGGCTTCCAGTGCGGTTACTGCACCTCCGGCCAGATCTGCTCGGCGATCGGGATGCTGGCCGAGCACAAGGACGGCGCGCCGAGCGCGGTCACCGAACACCTCGCCGCCACCGGTGGCGAACTGACGGACGCGGAGATCCGGGAGCGCATGAGCGGCAACCTGTGCCGCTGCGGCGCCTACAACGGGATCGTCCACGCCATCCAGGAGGTCGCGAGATGAGGTCCTTCACCTACCTCAGCGCCCCGGACGTCGAGACGGCGATCCGCGCGATCGCCACCGAACCGAACGCGAAGTTCCTCGGCGGCGGGACCAACCTCGTCGACCTGATGCGCGAAGACATCGAGCAGCCCGACGTGGTCGTCGACATCACCCGGTTGCCGCTGACCCGGATCGAGGAGCTGCCCGGTGGCGGCCTGCGGATCGGCGCGCTCGTCCGCAACAGCAAGCTCGCGGCCCACCCCTTGGTCCGGACGCGCTACCCGGTGCTCGCCCAGGCCATCCTCAACGGTGCTTCGGCCCAGCTGCGGAACATGGCGACCGTCGGCGGCAACCTGCTGCAGCGCACCCGGTGCCTGTACTTCTACGACGGCGCGGCCGCGTGCAACAAGCGCACACCGGGCAGCGGCTGCGCCGCGATCGGCGGGTTCGCCCGGAACGCCGGCGTCCTCGGGGTCAGCGACCACTGCATCGCCACCCACCCCTCCGACATGGCCGTCGCGCTGGCCGCGCTCGACGCGGAAGTCGAGGTGGAGAGCACGCGCGGCGTCCGCCGCTTCCCGCTGACCGAGCTGCACCGCCTGCCCGGCAGCACTCCGCAGGTCGAGACCGCGCTGGCCGCGGACGAGCTGATCACCGCCATCGAGCTGCCGGCCCTGCCGGTGGCCGCGCACTCCCGCTACCGCAAGGTGCGCGACCGCGCGTCCTACGCCTTCGCCCTCGTCTCCGTCGCGGCCGCGATGGAGACCGAAGACGGCGTCGTGACCGACGTCCGGCTGGCGCTGGGCGGTGTCTCCGCGAAACCGTGGCGGGCCCACGAGGCCGAGCGGATCCTCCTCGGCGCGCCGGCGACCGAGGAGTCCTTCCGCCGGGCGGCCGCGGCCGAGCTCGCGCCCGCGGTGGGCCGGCCGGACAACACCTTCAAGATCGAGCTGGCGCAGCGCACGATCGTCGCGACCTTGCGCCACCTGCTCACCGACGGGAGTGCGGCATGACCAGGACCCTGCCCGCGACGCAGACCGGCGGCCCGATCGTCGGCCGGCCGATCGACCGGGTCGACGGCACGGCCAAGACCACCGGCGCCGCGCTCTTTTCGGCCGAATACCCGCTCCCCGACCTGACGCACGCGGCGCTGGTGCACTCGACCGTCAGCCGCGGCCGGATCACCGCGATCGGGACCGAAGCCGCGGCGGCCGTCCCCGGCGTCGTCGCGGTGCTCACCCACCTCAACGCTCCCCCGCTGAAACCGGCCCCGAAGGTGAGCCCGCTCAACCTCGCCACCCTGGTCTCCGGCACTTCGGTCGACTACCTCAACACCGACGAGGTGTACTGGGACGGCCAGCCGGTGGCGGTCGTCGTCGCCGACACCCTCGACGCCGCTCGCGAAGCCGCCGGGCTGGTCACCGTGACCTACGAAACGTGGCCGTCCACTGTGGACTTCGCGGCCGAAGAGAAGAACGCCAAGCCGCAGAAGAACAACCTGATCATGCCCGGCGGAGCGAAGAAGGGGGACGCCGAGGCCGCGCTCGCCGCGGCGCCGGTGTCGCTCGATCTGCGGTTCACCACGCCGACGCACCACCACAACGCGATCGAGCCGCACGCGACCACCGCGGCCTGGGACGGCGACCGGCTGACCATCCACGACGGCACGCAGAGCATCGACTGGGTCCGCACGCACCTTGCCCTGCGGTTCGGGGTCCCGGCCGCGAACGTGCGGGTGATCGCCCCCTTCGTCGGCGGCGGCTTCGGCGGCAAGGGCATGGTCTGGCCCGGCACGATCCTCGCCGCGCTGGCGGCCCGCGCGACCGGCCGGCCGGTCCGGCTGATGCTCACGCGGGAAGGCGTCTACCGCACGGTCGGCGGGCGCACGCCGTCCACGCAGCGGGTCGCCCTCGGCGCCGGCACCGACGGGAGGCTGACCGCGCTCGTCCACACCAGCGTGACGCGCACCGGGCGGGTCGGCGGCGGACCCGAGCAGGTGACGTCGCAGTCGAAGCACCTCTACGCCGCCGAAAACATCCTGGTCCAGCAGAACCTGGTCGAGCTGGACCTGATCTCGAACACCTCGATGCGCGCGCCCGGCGAGTCGATCGGGACCTACGCGCTGGAGGCGTCGATCGACGAGCTCGCCTACCGGGTCGGCGTCGACCCGATCGAGCTGCGGATGCGGAACGAACCGGCGGTGAATCCCATCGACGGCAAGAAGTTCGCGCACCGGATGCTGCGCGAGGCCTACGCCCAGGGCGCCGAGCGGTTCGGCTGGGCCGACCGGACGCCGGAACCGGGGTCGATGCGCGACGGGCGGTGGCTGGTCGGGATGGGCGTCGCGTCGGCCTACCACCCGGCCTGGCAGTTCGCCGCCAGCGTCACGGTCCGGCTTTCGGTCGACGGCACCGTCCTGGTGCGGTGCGGCTTCCACGAAATGGGCATGGGCGGCGCGACGGCGCAGGCGCAGATCGCCGCCGACGCGCTCGGGGTGCCGTTCGAAGCGGTCCGGGTCGAATACGGCGACTCCACGCTGCCGGTGAGCCCCGGGGCGGGCGGGTCAATGCAGACGGCGAGCATCGCCAACAGCTTGCTGGCCGCGTGCGAGAAGCTGAAGCGAGAGCTGAACACGCTGGCGAAACGCTCGGGTTCGATCGGGATGAGCCCGACGACGATCCTGGCCAAGGCCGGCGTGCCGTCGGTCGAAGCCGCCGTCGGTTCCGACACCCGGTTCGGCCGGGTGGCCGGGCAGCTGAAGTTCATGGCGAAGTTCGTGCGCGACCAGCGGCGCTGGATGAAGGCCGCCTGCGGGGCCCAGTTCTGCGAGGTGCGCGTCGACCCGGACACCGGCGAGGTGCGGGTGTCGCGGTGGGTCGGGGTGTTCGACGTCGGCCGGGTGATCAACGCGAAGACCGCGTCGAGCCAGCTGCGCGGCGGGATCGTGATGGGCATCGGCATGGCACTGGCCGAGGAGACCCTGGTCGACCCGCGCACGGGACGGATCATGAACCCCAGCCTCGCCGAGTACCACGTCCCGGTGCACGCCGACATCCCGCGGATCGACGTCGGCTACCTCGACGACCCGGACCCGACGATGCCGCTCGGCCTGATCGGGGTGGGCGAGGTGGGTATCACCGGCGTCGCGGGCGCGATCGCGAACGCGGTCCACCACGCGACCGGAAAGCGGATCTACGACCTTCCCATCACCCTCGACAAGCTGTTGTGAGCAACCACGCGGTCGCCTTGAAGGCTTGGCCGAAGTGGAACGGATCGCCGAGGCGCGAGCGAAGAACCCGCTCTCGAGTTGCGGCGGTGCTGGTCGACCGACTGACTCATCAGTCAATGCACCGTCGCAACTAGCCCTAGCCACAACGTTTTCGGCTCAGATATTGCGATTATCGCAACGCGGGGTTACCGTCTCCTGGCATGGACGAAACCGCCGAGCTGCGGGACCGGGTCCGCGGCCTGGTCAAGACCATGCCGGGGGCCCAGCGGGAGTTCGCCGCCGCGATCGGGCTCGACGAGACCAAGCTTTCCAAGGCGCTGAACGGCACCCGCCGGTTCTCGCCGCACGAACTGGTCCGCGTCGCCGAGCACTGCGGCGTCACGGTCAACTGGCTGCTCAACGGCAGCGACGACGCGGTCACCGTCACGGCGGTGCCGGCGCCCGCCGCGCGGCTCGCGAGCGATGACCCCGACCACCTCGCCCAGTCCGAGCCGCGCCGCCGGATCCTCGAGACGGCCTGGGCGCTGATCGCCGAACGCGGCTACCACAAGGTGCGCATCGCCGACATCGCCGAGGCGTGCGGCACGAGCACCGCGGCCATCCACTACCACTTCCCGAGCAAGACTGAGGTCCTCAACGAAGCGTTGCGGCGCAACGTGAAGCTCGCGTTCGACCGCCAGGTGGCGGAGCTGCACGCCATCGAAGACGCGCACGAACGGCTGTGCCGCCTGGTCGAGCTGCAGCTGCCCACCGACGGCGTCCTGCGCGCCGAGTGGTCGGTGTGGCTGCAGGTGTGGAACGAGGTTGCCCTCGACCCGTCGTTCCGCTCGCTGTACCACGACTCGATCAGCCGCTGGGAACGCACGATCGCCATGACCATCCGCACCGGGTGCGAGCAGGGCGTGTTCGCGGTGACCGACCCGGACGCGGCGACCACCCGGCTCACGGCGCTGATCGACGGCCTCGGCATCCAGGTGCTGACCGGCCGTCCGGGCAGCACCGCCGAGAGCATGCGAGAACACCTGCACGACTTCATCGAGAGGTCCATCGTGAAAGGGGACTGATGAACCACGAGGTCATCGTCACCTGCGCCCTCACCGGCGCCGGGGACACCGTCGGCCGGAGCCCGCACGTGCCGGTCACGCCCGCGCAGATCGCCGCGAGTGCCGTCGAGGCCGCGAACGCCGGGGCGGCCGTTGTACACATCCACGTCCGGGACCCCGAAACCGGGTCGCCGTCCCGGGACGTCGCGCTCTACCGCGAGGTCGTGCGGCTGGTGAAAGAGTCCGATGTGGACGTAGTCGTCAACCTGACCGCCGGCATGGGCGGTGACCTCGTCATCGATCAGGAGGACCCGCTCAAGCCCGTCGACGGCACCGACCTCGTCAACGCTCTTGCCCGGCTCCCGCACGTCGAGGAGCTGGTGCCGGACATCTGCACGCTCGACTGCGGTTCCCTCAACTTCGGCGAGGGCAGCCAGCTCTACGTGTCCACTCCGGACATGCTGCGCGCCGGCGCCAAGCGGATCCAGGAGCTCGGCGTCAAGCCCGAGCTGGAGATCTTCGACACCGGGCACCTCTGGTTCGCGTCCAAAATGGTCGAAGAGGGCCTGATCGACGCTCCACCGCTGTTCCAGCTCTGCATGGGCATCCCGTATGGCGCGCCCGTGGATCCCGGGCTGCTGCAGGCCATGGTCAACCTGCTTCCGGAGAAAGCGCAGTGGGCGTCGTTCGCCATCGGGCGGGACCAGATGCCGTGGGTGGCGCAGTCGGTCCTGCTGGGTGGGCACGTCCGGGTCGGCCTCGAGGACAACCTGTACCTGAGCAAGGGCGTGAAGGCGACCAACGGCCAGCTCGTGGAACGCGCCGTCGGCATCGTCCAGGACCTCGGCGCCACCGTGGTAAGCGCTTCCCGTGCCCGCGAAATCCTCGGCCTGAAGGAGCGCGTCCATGCCTGAGACGGTCGCGTGCGTCGGTGCCGGGGTGATCGGCGGCGGCTGGGTCGCGCACTTCCTCGCCCGGGGTTTCCGGGTCCACGCTTGGGATCCCGCGCCGGACGCCGAGGCGAAGCTGCGCCGGCTGGTCGACGCCGCCTGGCCCGCCCTCACCTCACTGGGCCTGGACGAGGGCGCGAGCCGGGACAACCTCGTCGTCGCTCCCACGCTCGCCGAAGCAGTCGCCGACGCGACCTTCGTCCAGGAGAGCGCCCCCGAAGACCTCCCGCTCAAACAAAAGCTCCTCGCCGAGATCGACGCCGCCACGCCGGCCGGGATCGTCATCGCCTCCTCGACGTCCGGCTACGGCATGACCGAGATGCAGGCGGACGCGCGGACGCCGGAGCGTCTCGTCGTCGGACACCCCTTCAACCCGCCCTACCTCATCCCCCTGGTCGAGGTCGTCGGCGGCGAACGCACCGAGGCGTGGGCCGTCGAGCGTGCCGCCGCCTTCTACCGGCGGGTCGGCAAGACCGTGCTCACCATGGACCGCGAGGTCCCCGGCTTCGTCGCCAACCGGCTGCAGGAGGCGCTGTGGCGCGAAGCCCTGCACATGGTCGCGAACGGCGAGGCCACGGTGGAGCAGATCGACACCGCCATCACCGACGGCCCCGGCCTGCGCTGGCCGGTCCAGGGCCCGATGCTCACCTTCCACCTCGCGGGTGGCGAGGGCGGCATGGCACACATGCTCGACCACTTCGGGCCGTCCCTCAAGGCGCCGTGGACCCGTCTCGACGCTCCGGAGCTGACCGCCGAGCTCCGCAACGCCGTCGTCGAGGGCTGCGAATACGAGGCCGGGGACCGCACGATGGCGGACCTCATCGCCGAGCGCGACCGGGCGATCATCGCCATCCAGCGCGCGGTCGAGGAGGCGCGCGATGGCTGAACTGTCCTACCGCGACCGTGTCCGTCCTGAGTGGATCGACTACAACGGCCACCTGTCCGAGCCGTACTACGTCCTGGTCTTCGGCGACGCGACGACGCACCTGATGCACACCGTCGGCCTCGGCCCGGCGCTCAGTGGTTCCTCGCTGTACACCGTCGAGGCGCACATCCGGTACCTGCGGGAAGTCGGCCCGGACGCCGAACTGGAGGTCACGACGAGAGTGCTCGACGCCGGCGGGAAGAAGGTCCGGCTCTGCCACGAACTGCGCGTCGCCGGGGACCTCGTCGCCACCGAGGAGATCCTGGCGATCCACGTTGCCGAGAGCCCCGCTCGAGGCACTCTTTCCCGCCGAGAGGGCATCAGCAGAGCGTCGCCGCTTCCCGCCGACATCGCGGAGCGGCTGCGCGGCTACCTCAACCCGGTCCCGGACTACGCGGGGCGCGCCATCGCCTGATCCGAACACCCGCTCCCACCGGAAGTCCCCACCATGGAAGAGCGATGTAGTCCCCTCACCCGGCGCCGGTTCCTGGCCGCCACCGGTGTCGTCGTGCTGGCCGCCGGCTGCGGCACGACCTACGCCGCCCCGGTGCCGACCGGGCCGCCCCGCTCCGGCGGCCGGCTTCGCGTCGGCGTCACCGGCGGAGGCGCGTCCGACACCCTCGACCCGCACATCCCGGCCACCAACCCGGACATCGCGCGGGTCATCAACCTCTACGAGCCACTGCTGCTGCGCGACCACGACTACCGCCTGCAGCCGGTGGTCGCGCAGTCGCTGACGGCGTCGCCGGACGCCCGGACGTGGACCGCCGTCCTGCGCGACGGCGTCAGGTTCCACGACGGCCGCCCGGTCACGCCGGCCGACGTCGTCGCCACCTTCAAGCGGATCATGGACCCGAAGGACCCCAAGAGCGGCGCGGCCGGGCTGACCATGCTCGCCGAGGTGGCCCCGAGCGGCGACCGGGCCGTCGCGTTCCGGTTGACCGCGCCGAACGCGGGCTTCGACGACCTGCTCGGCCAGTACGCGCTCGGCATCGTCCCGGCGGACTTCGACCCGAAGCGCCCGATCGGCACGGGCCCGTTCAAGGCGAGCTCGTTCACCCCCGGCCAGCAGAGCACCTTCACCCGCAACGAACACTACTGGCGCCCCGGGCAGCCCTACCTCGACGAACTGGTGCTGATCAACTTCGCCGACGACGACGCCCGCATCAACGCGCTGCTGTCGTCCCAGGTGGACGCCATCGACCAGGTGCCGGTGGCCCTGGTCGACGTCCTGCGCAGTGACCCGCGGATCCAGGTCCTCGCCGCCGAAACCGGCACGTGGCTGCCGTTCACCATGCGGGTGGACCGGCCGCCGTTCGACGACGTCCGGGTGCGCCAGGCGATGCGCCTGGTCGTCGACCGGGAGCAGATGATCAACCAGGTCCTCAGTGGACAGGGCAGGCTCGGCAACGACCTCTACGCGCCCTTCGACCCCGCGTACGCCAAGGAGCTCCCCCAGCGCAAGCAGGACATCGATGCCGCGAAGAAGCTCCTCGCCGAAGCGGGTCACTCCACCTTGGACATCGAGCTCGTCACCGCGCCCATCCAGGCCGGCGCGGTCGAAGCGGCGCAGGTGTTCCAGCAGCAGGCGAAGGCGGCAGGCATCAACGTCAAGATCCGCAAGCTCGACACCACGACGTTCTACGGCGAGAACTACCTGTCCTGGGACTTCGCCCAGGACTTCTGGTACACCCGCAACTACCTCCCCCAGGTCGCGAACGGGTCGCTGCCCAAGTCGCCGTACAACGAAACCCACTGGCACGACCCCGAATTCGTCGACCTCGTCACCCGGGCCGGATCCACAGTGGACCCGAATGTCCGGGCGGACCTGCTGAAACAGGCGCAGAAGATCGAGTACGACCGCGGCGGCCTGATCATCTGGGGCTTCGTCAACCAGGTCGACGCCCACCAGAAGTACGTCGCCGGGCTCGTCCCGGACCGCACCGGGGTCTCGCTGAGCGGCTACCAGTTCCGCACCGCGTGGCTCGGCGCGAGCGGGGAGGCGTGAGATGCCCCGGCTGATCCTGCGCCGCCTGCTCGTCAGCGTCCTCGTGCTCTGGGTGGTGTCCCTGCTGGTCTTCGTCGCGACGCTGCTGCTGCCCGGCGACCCCGCGCGAGCCATCCTCGGCCAGCAGGCCACCCCCGAGCGCGTCGCCGCCCTGCAGCACCAGCTGCACCTCGACCTGCCGGTGTGGCAGCGCTACCTCGACTGGCTCGGCGGGCTGGTCACCGGCGACCTCGGCACGTCGACGTCCACCCAGGGCCCGGTGACGGCCCTGATCGGCGACCGGATTTCGGCATCACTGGTGCTGCTGGTGGTCGCCGCGGTGCTCGCCACGCCGCTCGGGCTCGGCCTCGGCACGTGGAGCGCGATCCGCCGCGACCGCACCACCGACCAGGTCATTTCCGGCGTCAGCCTGGTGATCGCCGCGCTGCCGGAGTTCGTCATCGGCGTCGCGCTCGTCGTGCTGCTCTCCACGACGGTGTTCAAGATCTTCCCGTCGGTGACGATCACCCCGCCCGGCGACGCGGTGTGGCACCAACCGGCCCAGCTCGTGCTGCCGGTGCTCACGCTCGTGCTGGTCGTGACGCCCTACATCACGCGGATGATGCGGGCGACGATGAACGAGGTCCTCGACAGCGGGTACGTCGAGATGGCCCGGCTCAAGGGCGTGCGCGAGCGGACCGTGCTGGTCCGGCACGCGCTGCCGCACGCGATCGGCCCGGTCGCGCAGGTCGTCGCACTGCAGCTGGCGTGGCTCGCCGGCGGCGTCGTGGTCGTCGAGTTCCTCTTCCGCTACCCCGGCATCGGCCAGGCCCTCATCGACGCGGTCGCCAAGCGGGACGTCGCCGTCGTCCAGGCGATCACCCTGCTCATCGCCGCGGTGTACATCGTGGTGAACCTGCTCGCTGACGTCGTCGGCATCCTCGCCAACCCGAAACTGCGCACGGAGGCAGGCCGATGACCGCCGTCGAACTCCCCCGCACCGTCACCCCGGACGCGCCGCCGGCGCGCTCCGGCGGGCTCTTCCGCAGCGCGTGGACGTTCCCGCAGGCCAAGATCGGCGCCGCGCTCGCGCTCGTGGTGGTCCTCATCGCTCTGCTCGGGCCGTGGCTCGGGCCGGTGCTGACCGGGCACACCACGACGGACTTCGCCGGGAAGCCGTTCAAGCACGACGGGCTCGCGGGCACCGACGGACTCGGCCGTGACGTGCTCACCCGGTTCCTGGCCGGCGGCACGACGTTGCTGCTCTACGCGGTGCTCGCCACGGCGCTCGGGATCGTGCTGGGCGCGCTGCTCGGCATGGTCGCCGGGTACGGCGGCGGCCGGCTCGACAGCCTGCTGATGCGCGGCAACGACGTCCTGCTCTCCTTCCCGCAGCTGGTCATCGCGCTGCTGGCGATCGCGGTGATCGGACCGGAAGGCTGGCTGCTGGTGCTGGTCATCGGGCTGACGCACGCGCCGCGGACCGCGCGGGTGGCGAGGCAGGCGACGGTCGCCGTCCGCGGCCAGGACTACATCCGCGCGGCCGAGATGTACGCCGTTCCCCGGTCGCGGATCCTGCTGAGCGAGGTCCTGCCGAACATCACCGGCCCGCTCATGGTCGAGATCGGGCTGCGGCTGACCTACTCGATCGGGTACATCGCGTCGCTGTCGTTCCTCGGGCTGGGCATCCAGCCGCCGTCGGCCGACTGGGGCCTGATGATCAACGAAAACCGGATCGCGCTGGTCGTGCAGCCGTGGGGCGTGCTGCTCCCGGTGCTGGCGATCGCCGCGCTGACCGTGGGAACCAACCTCGTCGCCGACGCGCTGGCCTCGGCCGCCGCCGGCCGGAAGCGGGAGGTCCGCGCGTGAACGCCCTGGAGGTCAGCGGTCTCGCGGTGCGCACCACGGCCGGAGCGTCCGTCTTGGACGATGTCTCCTACGCCGTCGCGCCCGGCGAAGTCCTCGCGCTGGTCGGGGAATCCGGCTCCGGCAAGACGACGGCGGGGCTCGCCGCGCTCGGCCACTTCCGGCGCGGGCTGAAGGTGACCGGCGGCCGGATCACCGTCGGCGGCGAGGACGTCCTGTCCCTCGACTCCGCGGGACGGCGGCGGCTGCGCGGGAGCACGGTCGCCTACATCCCGCAGGACCCGGCGCTGTCGCTCAACCCGGCGCTGCGGATCGGGGTGCAGATCGCCGAGGTCCTCGAGACCCACGGCTACGGCGGTTCGGTCGACGACCGCGTCGGCGAGGTGCTCGAGGAGGTCGGGCTGCCGTCGGAGCCGGCGTACCGGCGGCGCTACCCGCACCAGCTGTCCGGCGGCCAGCAACAACGCGTCGGCATCGCGATGGCCTTCGCGTGCCGGCCCGCGGTGGTCGTCTTGGACGAGCCGACGACCGGGCTGGACGTCGTCACCCAGGCACTGGTGCTGAAGACCGTCCGGACACTGACCGCCGAACACGGCGTCGCCGCGCTCTACATCACCCACGACCTCGCCGTGGTCGCCGAGATCGCCGACCGCGTCGCGGTGATGTACCAGGGGGACATCGTCGAGTGCGGCCCGGCGCCGGCGGTGCTGCGAACGCCGTCGCACGCCTACACGCGGCGGCTGCTGGACGCCGTGCCCGATCCGGACGCCACGTCGGAGCCGCCACCGCCGGCGGAACCGGTGCTCACGACCCGGGACCTGTCCGTCGCCTATGGACAGCACGTGGTGCTGCGCGGCGTCGACGTCTTCGTCGAGCGCGGCGAATGCCTGATGCTGCTGGGCGAGTCCGGGTCCGGGAAGACGACGCTCTCGCAGTGCATCGCCGGGCTGGCTTCGCCGTATCGCGGGACGGTTTCGCTGACGGGAACCGGGCTGGCGGTGTCCACCCGGGACCGGACGGACGACCAGCGGCGCCGGATCCAGTACGTCTTCCAGAGCCCGTTCTCCTCGCTCAACCCGCGCAAGACCGTGGCGCAGTCGATCGAGGTGCCGTTGACGCGGCTGACGTCGATGTCGCGCTCGGAGCGTCGCGCGCGGGTCGACGAGGTGCTCGACCGCGTCCGGCTCGGCCGCACACTGGCCGACCGGCTGCCGGACCAGCTCAGCGGCGGCGAGCGGCAGCGCGCCGCGATCGCGCGGGCGTTGGTGACCACGCCGGACGTGCTGGTGTGCGACGAGGTGACGTCCGCGTTGGACGTCTCGGTGCAGGCCACGATCGTCGAGCTGCTCGGCGAGCTGCGCCGCGAACTCGGGATGGCGATGCTGTTCGTCACGCACAACATCGCGCTGGCGAGCGAGGTCGCGGACCGGATCGCCGTGCTGCAGGGCGGCTCGATCGTCGAGGAGGGCCCGGTGCGGGAGGTGCTGGCTGCGCCTTCGCATGCCTACACGCGGGAGCTGCTGGCCGCGACCCCGCGCCTGTGAAGGGCACGGTGGCGCCGGGGTTCGAGCCGGTGCGGGACGCGTTCGCGGACGTGCTGGACCGGACCTCCGGCGGCGCGGCGTTCAGCGTCGTGCGACGCGGCGAGGTGCTTGCCGAGCTGTGGGGCGGTCCGGGGTGGACGCGGGACACCCTGGTCGTGCTGTTCTCCGGGACCAAGGGCGTCGTCGCCACGGCGATGGCGTTGCTGGAGATCGATCCCGCCAAGCCGGTGACTTCGTACTGGCCGGAGTTTTCGGCGCGGGACGCGCGGGTGTCGCACGTGCTGTCCCACACGATCGGCCTGCCGTACGTCGAGGCGGACGAGTCCTTTCTGGACAATTCGGCCAACGCGCTCGCCCTGGCGTCGCAGCGTCCGTTGTGGACACCCGGGACGCGCGTGGCCTACCACGCCGCGACCTACGGGTACCTGTGCACGGAACTGATCCGCCGGGTCACGGGCCGGCCCGCGGGCGAGGTGCTGCGGTCGCTGCTAGGCGACGTCGACATCCACCTCGGGACGCCGCCGTCCCTCGACCACCGCGTGGCCCGGCTCACGCGGTCGCCGGACTACCGGATCAGCACCTTCCTGACCGATCCCGCGCGGCGGCGGATCGTCGAGAAGATGTACCGCGGGCTCCTGGACACCGACACGATCAACTCCGTCGCGTACCGCCGCGCCGAGCTGGCGGCGGGCGGCGCGACCGGCACCGCGGCGGCGATGGCGCGGCTCTATGACCGGATCTGCGCCGGGCTGGTCCCGGCTTCGGTCCTGGCGTCGGCGACATCGACGTGGTCATCGGGAACGGACGCGCTCAACGATCGCCCGGTCCGCTTCGGCCTGGGGTACGAGCTGGCCGACCCGTTGGGGACGTACGGCCCGGCGGCAGTGGCATTCGGCCACTCCGGAGCAGGCGGCGGGCGGCACGGGGCGTGGCCGGAGGAGGGGCTCGGGTTCTCGTTCACCACGAGCGAGCTGCAGCCCGAGGACACCGACCACCGGGGCTCGCTGTTGCTGGAGGCGCTGGCCGGCTGCCTCTGACACACGTGGCGGCGACTACGAGAGCGTCGCCAGCGCGGCCTCTCGATGTGGTGCCCACACCCACATCCCACGCGCGCGGGGCGTGGGTGGCGCACATTGCCCCGGCTCGTCCGGTGGCCGATAGTTGCGGAGTTCTCCCGATGTCGTGAGGAGCCCGTCGTGCGCCTGCTCAGCCTGGTGGTCGCCGCGGCCATCGTCGCCGGTGTGGAGGTCGCCGCGCCGGCCCTGCCGGTTGCCGCCGCCGATCCCGCCTACCTGACCAAGGAGGCGACGTTCGGCACCGTCGCCAACGGGTGGGACAAGGTGGAGCGGTACCGCGACACCACAGCGGGCTTCGCCGACGAGCAGTACCCGCCGGACGGACGGGGCAACCAGGACGGGCAGCGGCTGACCTTCTTCGGCGGGGTGGCGCAGCCGTCCTCGTCGCGGTTCCTGCTCTACTCCGCACCCGGCTGGTCGACCGGCGCGAAGGCCACGCCGGTGCTGCTCGTCCACGGTGCCAACGACAACCCCGACCGGGCCTGGGCCAATCCGAACGAATCCGGCGGCTTCGGGTGCGGCTCGGCGACGTGCCCGTCGACCGGGCTGATGCAGTACCTCAGCTCGCGCGGGTACCGGGTGTTCGCCATCGGTTTCGCGCACAAGCAGGGCGAGAACCGCCAGCAGGCACAGCAGGTCGGTGACGCGGTCGCGCTGATCAAGGCCCGGCTGAGCGTGGGCCAGGTCGACCTGGTCGGCTGGAGCAAGGGTGAGCTGTCCACCCGGATGTACGTCTCCTCGGTGAAGCCCCCGTGGGGCCGGGCCTACGCCGGCGACGTGCGCAAGCTGATCACCCTCGGCGGCCCGAACGGTGGCTACGACTACCCGTTCGCGCACGGCTACGCGCACGACCTGTCGATCTGGCCGGAGTGCGGCGTCAATATCAATGCGCCGAGCCCGCACACCAGGATGACCTGCTACGGCAGGTACACCTACCACCCGGAACTGTCGATCACCCCCACCGCCGGCTGGGACACCTACCCCGGGCAGCGGCAGATGCTGGCCCGCTTCGACAGTGCGTTCGGCGTGGACGGCTCGCAGCAGGACTGGTACACGACCTACTACGGCGGCCAGGGCTTCTACACCGACGGGACGGGCATCCAGGCCGCGATCGACGCCGGGTCGATGATCTCTGCCATCCAGTCCGCCGGCACCCCGGCAAGCGTCTCGGTGTATCTGCTGGCCGGCGGCTCGCCCACCATCGTCGGCGTGTTCAACGAGAACCGCGGCCCGAGCGACGGCATCGTGTTCGTGACCAGTGCCCTGGACAGCACGGGCATCGGCCACCTCGCCGGGACCGCGCTGGTCAGTTCGGTGAACCACTTGCAGCTGGGCTGGGCGTCGGCGTCGATGTCCCAGGTGACCGGCTGGCTGGCGTGAAAGGGACGGCAGTGACCACACTCCTCGACGGAATCACTTCGGCGAAGGTACCGACCGACCGGCTGACCGTGCACGTGCTGGAGGTGGCCGGCCGGGAACACGGCGAACCGGTCGTGTTCGTCCACGGCAACGTCTCGTCCTCGGCCTTCTGGCAGGAGCCGATGCTCGACCTGCCGCCGCGGTACCGCCCGATCGCGGTGGACCTGCGCGGATTCGGCGGCACCGACCCGGTGCCGGTGGACGCGACGCGGGGCGTGCGCGACTACGCCGACGACGTGGCCGCCACGCTGGCCGCGCTGGGCATCGACGCCGCGCACCTGGTCGGCTGGAGCATGGGCGGCGGCGTGGTGCTGCAGCTGCTGCGCGAGCGCCCCGGGCTCGCGCGCACCGTGACGCTGGTGAACCCGGTCTCGCCCTACGGCTTCGGCGGCACCAAGGGCGCGGACGGCGAGCTGGTCGACGCGGCGGGCGCCGGCTCGGGCGGCGGTGGCGGCAACCCCGACTTCGTCGCCCGGCTCAAGGACGGCGACACCTCGGACGAGTCGCCGTTCTCCCCGCGACAGGTGCTCCTGGCCTTCTACGTCAAACCGCCGTTCCACCCCGCCCGCCTCGACGACCTCGTCGAGGCGATGCTCACCACCCGGGTCGGCGAGGACCACTACCCCGGCGACTTCACCACGACCGACGCGTGGCCGGGCGTCGCGCCGGGCACCCGTGGCGTGCTCAACACCCTGGCGCCCGGCAACTTCCGCCTCGACGACCTCGACGCGATCGAGCCCAAGCCCCCGATCCTCTGGGTGCGGGGATCCGACGACCAGATCGTGTCCGACACCTCCCTGTTCGACCTCGCCCACCTCGGCCGGCTCGGTGCGGTGCCCGGCTGGCCGGGCGAGGCCACCCATCCCGCGCAGCCGATGGTCACCCAGACCAGAGCGGTCCTCGACCGCTACGCCGCGGCGGGCGGCGACTACCGTGAGGTCGTCATCGCCGACACCGGGCACAGCCCGCACATCGAGAAACCGAAGGAGTTCTCGGCGGCGCTGCACGAGGTGCTGACCAGGGGCTGATCGATCCGCGGGCTCGGCCGCCCGGGCAACCGAAGCTGGGACGAGGCGTCCCCTGGTCGCGTGACCTGTTGCCCGCGAAAGGAAGTCCGGGTTGTCACACGCCGCGAGCGCGCTTTCGAGCACGGTGGAGCCGACCCCGCCGGAGCCGCTTCCGGCGAGCCCCGGCGGACGGCGGCGCCGGCGGTGGTGGCTCGCGCTCGTCGTGGTCGCGCTGCTCGCCGAGATGGCGGTCGCGATGATCACGACGGCCGTGGAGCAGACCCCGACCATCGACGAGCCGGTCTACGTCGGCACCGCGGTCGTCTACCTGCAGCAGCACAGCCTGCGGTACAACCCGGAGCACCCACCGCTGGGCAAGCTGCTCATCGCCACCGGGCCGGCCTTCGCCGACGTCCACCTCGACCCCGCCTTCACCGGCGACCAGACGCAGCTCGGCCGCCACGTGCTGTACGAGTCGGGCAACGACCCCGGACGGCTGCTCCTGGCGGCCCGGCTGCCGATCGTCCTGCTCACGCTCCTGTTCGGGCTGGTCGTCTTCGCGTTCGCGCGTGAGCTGACCGGCTCCGCCGGCGGGCTGGTGGCGCTCGCCCTGTACGCGTTCTCCCCCGACGTCATCGCGCACGGGTCGCTGGCGACCCTCGACGTGCCGGTCGCCGGCTTCCTGCTGACGTCGGTCTGGCTGCTGTGGCGGGCCCGGGACCGCCTCGCCCGCTACCTCCCCCTCGCGGGACTGGCGCTCGGCGCGGCCCTGGCCACCAAGATGACTGCCCTCGCCGCGGTACCCGTGCTGCTGCTCCTGGTCGTGCTGTCGGTCCGCCACGCCCGGCGTCACGACCCGAAACCGACATTCCGGTTCGTCGGTCCCGTCGCGGTCACCGCCTTCGCGCTGATCGCCGTCACCGTCGTGTGGGCCTCCTACCTCGCCGTCGATCCGGGGCTGCGGTGGACGCCGCCGGCCGACCTGCCCGGCGTCGAAGGCTTGCGCGGGCTCGTCGACTGGCTGCCGTTCCCCCAGCCGTACCTCGACGGGATGCACGTCCAGTTCGGCTTCGAAGACCAGGTGTGGAGCGGTTTCCTGTTCGGCAGCCACTACTCCGGTTCGCTGTGGTACTACCTGCCGGCCGCCCTGGTGGTGAAGACGCCGCTGGGCATGCTCGCGCTCTGGCTCGCCGGTGCCGTCGTGCTGCTGGCGGTTCCCCGGTTGCGCCCGGCGACGCTCTACGTCCTCGCTCCCCCGGCCGTGCTGCTGGCCGCGGCCATGACCGGTGAACGCGACCTCGGTGTTCGCTACGCGATCTTCGTCCCGGTGTTCCTGGCGGTCGCCGCCGCCGGCGTGGTCTCCGTCCGCCGTCGGTGGGCCCGCCCCGCCGCCGCGATCCTGGCCGTCTTCACCGCCGTCAGTTCCCTGTGGACGTTCCCGTACTACCTGCCCTATTCCAACGAGGCGTTCGGCGGGCCCGCGCAGACCCACCTGCGCCTGCACGACTCGAACGTCGACTGGGGCCAGGACCTGGGCCGGCTGGCCGACCGCCTCGGCGAGCGCCACCCGGGCGCGCGGGTCTGGCTCGTCTACAAGGGCAGCGGGGTGCCGTCCCGCTACGGCATCGACGCGGCCGACCCGCTCGCCGTGCCCCCGGAGCAGGTGCACGGCCTGCTCGCCGTGTCCGACTCCGCCATCGCCAAGGCCGACGACCGCCTCGCGGCGCTCATCGCCGGCAGCACACCGATCGACGACGTCAGGCACTCCATCACGATCTACCGCCGGCCCTAGCCCGGAAGGGCCGCGCCGGCGTGTTGTCGGACTTCGACCGATTCCCGGCGCAGTTCATGAATGGATTTCGGCGTACCCGGTTTTTTGCGCCACTCGGCCGCTCCCGTTACTCGCGCCCCCGCATCGGAACCATTCCGTGACCTTACCCGAGCGTTCGGAGTGAAACGCCGGAACCGGATGCGACGACTAGTACAACGGGTAACCACCCTGCTACGCGAAACAGCGCAACGCCGGTTGGACCACCCGCACGAGCCGGCTCTCCGCCTTGCGCCCGGAGGGCCCGGTCCGTTCCGCCGGACGGGGGGTGAAGATGCGCCGGACGTTCGTCGTCGCCGACTTCGTCGCTCCTGCCGGGTACGAAGACCGGCTGAAACGGGTGCTCACCGATCTGCACGACGGCCTCGGGCCGACGCTCGCCGTCGCCGTGCTCGGGCTGCGCGCCGCCCGGGACCTGATCGCCCGGGACCGCGCCGCCGCCGGGGACCTGCTGGCCCGGCTGGAAGACGAGCTCTACCGCACGATCACCGACCTGCGCCGCATCGTCGCCGACGCGCGGCCGCCGGCGCTCGACGAAGCCGGTCTCGTCCTGGCCGTGCGCCGCTACGCCGAAGCCCTCTCCGACCGGGTGCCCGCCGAACACGGCCCGCTGCGCGTCGACGTCGAAGTGCACGCCGACCTGCCGCCGCTGTCCGCGGAGGTCGAAGTCACCGCGTACCGGATCATCCGCGAGGCCCTCGTGAACGTCGCCCGCCACTCCGGCGCCCGCCAGTGCACCGTCCACCTCTGGCCCCGGGACGGCGACCTGCACGTGGAGATCGTCGACGACGGCGTGGGCACCGACGGCGAAGCGCTGCCCACGGTCGGCGGGACCGGCCTGCGGTCGATGCGGGAACGCGCCGGCGACCTCGGCGGCGGCTGCCGCGTCGAGCCGGTCCCCTCGGGCGGCACGCGGATCGCCGCCTGGCTCCCGCTCGCCAAGGCGTGAGGCGATGTTCCCCGCCCTGCGCGTCCTCGTCGTCGACGACCACCCCGTCTTCCGGGCGGCGCTGCACGCCCTGCTCGACGGCACCGACGGCATGGAGGTCGCCGGCGAAGCGCCCGACGGCCACACCGCCGTCGCACTGGCCCGGCAGCTGGAACCCGACGTCGTCCTGATGGACCTCAACCTCCCGGACCTCGACGGCGTCGAGGCGACGCGGCGGATCGTGACCGCGGCCCCGCACACCGGCGTGCTCATGCTGACCATGTTCGAAAACGAAGCCGCCGTGTTCGCCGCCATGCGCGCGGGCGCCCGCGGCTACCTACTCAAGGGCGCGCGCAACGAGCAGATCATCCGCGCCGTCCGCGTGATCGGCGACGGCGAAGCCATTTTCAGCCCGGCGATCGCCACCCGGGTGCTGTCCCTGCTGGGCACCGCGACCCCGCGCGACGAATCGTTCCCGCGGCTCACCGCGCGCGAGCAGGAGATCATGGTGCTCATCGCCCGCGGCATGGGCAACGCCTCCATCGCCGACCAGCTGGTGCTGAGCCAGAAAACCGTGCGCAACCACGTCTCCCACATCTTCCGCAAACTCCGGGTCACCGACCGCGCCCAGGCCATCGCCAAGGCCCGGGAAGCCGGCATTGCCCGATCGGAGTAAGGAAAGCGGGACATATCGGGACTCCTCCTCCCTGTTCGCCGAGCCCTCGCAACCCCGATCCTGGGAACCGACATCGTTCGAGGGAGGGCTTACCGATGATCACCGACCAGGTCCCGGTGCGGCTGCACGCCACCGACACCATCACCCGCGCCGGCGTCACGGCCGCGCTGCGGTCACGCCCCGAAATCCGCTTCGCCGACGACGGCGCCGGCGAGCGGGCCGTGGTGCTGGTCATCGTGGAGCGCCTGAACGAGGAGGCCCGGCAGCTGCTGCGCAGCCTCCAGTGCGCCGACCACGCCGGCGTCGTCCTGGTCGCCGGGGACGTGGAGGACTCGGAGCTGCTCGACGTCGTCGGCAACGGCGTGTCGGCGATCATCCGCCGCGCCGACGCCACCCCCGACACCCTCGTCCGGCTCGTCAAGACCGCGGCCGCCGGGGACGGCGCGCTGCCGCCCGACCTGCTCGGCCGGCTGCTGTCCCGGGTGTCCCGGCTGCAGCGGGACGTGCTGCACCCGAACGGGTGGGACCTCGCCGGGATGTCCCAGCGGGAGACCCGGGTGCTGCGGCTGGTCGCCGACGGGTTCGAGACCAAGGAGATCGCCGACCAGCTGAGCTACTCCGAGCGGACGGTGAAGTCGATCCTGCACGACATCACCAACCGCTTCCAGCTGCGCAACCGCGCCCACGCGGTGGCGTTCGCCATGCGCGAAGGGCTGATCTGACACGGGTTCACTCGACCCGGCCGGAGAAGGAGACCGACGGCGTGCAGCGGCCGCGGTCGCCCGGGTTCTGGCAGCTGACCGCGAGGACGATCTTCTCGCCCGGCTGGAACCGCCAGGCCTGCAGCCAGTGGTGGTCGAGGTCGCGGAAGTTGGCGAGGCCGACCTCCAGCAGGACGCTCTTGGTGCCGCCGGAATCCCGCAGCAGCCGCAGGGTTCCGGTGTCACCACGCGGGTTCTGCAGGATCAGGTCGGTGATCACCAGCGTCTTGGCCGGGTCGGGCATGGTGTAGGGGAACTCGGCGAACCGGTTGACGTTCGAGTCGATGTTCGCGTCCGCGGCCACCCGGAAGTCCGTCGGTGTCCCGGTGGCGGCGTTCGCCCGGCTCGGGGTGGTGCCGTCGTTGGCGGTCCCACCGCCGGTGTTCTCACCCGGCGGGGTCAGGCCGACGGCTTTCATCGCCTGCTCGGAGTTCTGCTTGGCCTGGTCGGCGTTCTTCTTCGCCTGGTCGGCCCCGGCGCCGGCGTCCTGCGCGGCCTTCACGACCTCCTGGTTCTGCTCCTGGGCGGCCTCGCGGGCGGCGGACTTCACCGCGGGGCGCAGCACGGTGAACCACAGCGTCACCAAGGCGAGCAGCAGCACCAGCAGCGCGGCGAGCGCGGGCAGCAGCCACTTGGGCAGCAGCTGCCGCTGCACCATCGTGCCTTCGGTTTTGAGCGGCTCGCCGCCGTCGGCGATGACGAACACCTGGAAGCGGTGCCGCACGGGTTGCCCGCGCAGGAACCGTTTCCGGGGCTTCGCGCGCATCCGGAGGAACGCGGCCGTGCCGGGCGCGAGGTCGGCCCGCTCGCGTTCGAGCCGGAACTCCAGCTCGTCCTCCGGGTCGAGCGGGCTCAGCTCCACCGCCACCGGCCGGTTGCCCCGGTTGTCGACGGCGACCTCGAAATCGGCCTTGGACGCGGCTTCCACCTTGGCCGGGACGATCTCGGCGGTCACCTCGGTGAAGGCGCCGAGCTGGACGGTGCCCTCCTCGACCACCGAGCCGGCGGGGTCCTCGCTGGAGAACACCCGGACCCCGAACGGGATCGTCCCGGCGGGGACGTCGGAGGAGCGCGGTGGGGCGAAGCGCACGGTGACCGTGCCCGTCTCCCCCGGCATCAGGTTGACCGTCGCCGGTTCCGCGGTGGCCCAGCCACTCGCGTCGCCGACGACGTCGACCGCGAACTGGTCGACGACCTGCCCGGCGTTGCGGATGGTCACCGAGCAGGTCGTCTCCTCGCCCGGTTCCGCGACCAGGCCGGCTTCCGACAGCGTCGCCGTTGCTCCCATGCAGGGAAGTCTCCGCGTCCGCCACCCGGTGCGGCACCGGCGGACGGGTGTGCGGCCGTGCGCCGGTGGTTGCCCGTACGGGCAGCGTTTCCGGCGCCTCAGCCGCGGGTGACGAACGGCGGTTGTTCCGTGCGCAGCACGACCAGGATCGGGTTCGACTGCACCGCTTGGAACTTCGGCCCGATCACCGACGCCACCGACACCGTGCGCGGGCCGATCAGGTCGTGGTGGAAGATCAGGAACTGCGCCTGGAACTTCCCGTCCGCGCCGACCGTGACCAGGCCCGGGGTCGCCGAGATGCCGGCCGACCACGCCAGCCGGACCGTCGCGCCCGGCGGGAAGTCCGTGCCCGTCACGCGCGGCACGAAGCCCAGCGGGCCGATCCCCGGGTCCACCGTCACCACCGGCTGCCGGATCACCACGCGCGCGCTCGCCGCGTTGTCGGCGGCGGTCGTGTCCGGTCCGGTCGTGGCGATCGTCGCCGACACCGGGGCGTCGACGGCCGCCTTGGCCGCCAGCGCGATGCGGACCTCGACGGTCTGCCCCGGCGCGAGTGTCCCGAGCGCGCAGCTGACGCCGCTCGGCGCGCACCCCGGCGTCACCGAGGTCGCGGGCAGCCGGGGCGGCAGCTGGACCGCCAGGCGGACGTCCGGCATCGGCGCGCCGGAACCGTTGTGCGCCAGGAAGGTCAGCACGACGTCGTCGCCGCCGACGAACAGCGGCACCGCCGACACCGCCATCCCCAGCGACAGCGAGCCCGGTGTGATCGGCGGCGCCGGCTTCTCGGCGACGGTGACGACCGCGGTGGCGGAGTTGTCCCGCGCGTCGGCGTCGCCGCCGGTCGTGGTGACGGTGCCGGTCGCGGCCTGCGGTCCCGACACCACACCGGCCGCGCTGAACCGCACCCGCACCTGAGCGCCTGGCGCCAGCGTGCCGAAGGCGCAGACCAGCTCCGGTGTGCACGTCCCCGCCGTCGTGAGGGGCGCCTGCGGCCGCAGCCCGGCGGTCAGCCGGACGAACAGCCCGACGCCGGGCGCGGTCGCGGCCCCGTGGTTGGTGACCACGAACTCGACCGTCGTGAGCCCGCCGAACGCGACCGCGGCCGGGACGGCGGTGGCGGTCACGCCGACGTCCGCGATCCGCTGGAACGCCGGCTGCGAGGCCCCACCGGGACCGTCGATCAGGAGCGTGGACGCGCCCCCGGCCGACGGCACGATCCGGATGCTCGAGGGGCTTTCGCTGGGCGCGCTGTCGAAAGCGACGAGCGTGCCGTCGGGCGACCAGGCGGGGTTGTCGACGAAGTCGGTGTTCTGCACCAGCACCCGCGCGGGCCCGCCGTCGGCGGCCGCGACGCAGATCAGCCGGCTGTCGTTCCGGAACGCGATCGCGGCGCCGTCCGGCGACACGTCGGCCGAGCCCTGCCGTCCGGTGCCGCACGGTTCACCGAACGACGGCGAGAGGTCCCGCTGGGTCCCGGTGACGACGCTGTCCGGTCCCGGGGTGAGCGAGACCTGCCACAGCTCCTGCCGGTTCCCGCCCGGATCGACCGCCATGACGGCGGTTTCGGTGGCGGTGCCGTTCCGTCCGGTCGCGGTGCAGGTCACGGTGGTGGCCCCGACGGGGAACAGGCTGCCGGAGGACGGGGTGCAGAAGGGCGTGATCGCGGTTTCGCGGTCGGCGTCGATCGCGGTCGCGGGGTATTCGACGACGGTCGGGGCGGTCCCGGGCACGGTCTTGTCGTGCACGGTGATCAGCGGGAGCCGGGGATCTTTCACCCGCACGGTGACGTCCTCGGTGTAGCCGGGCCGCACGGTGGGTTCGCCGTTGAGCCGGAACTCGACCCGGCAGTGCAGGAAAGCGCCGAGCGGCGCGGAATCCGAGACGGTCGCGGTCTCGACGAACTTCGCGTTCGTGCCACCGGGCACCCGCTGCGCTTCGGGGGTGAAGGTCAGGGTGAGGCCGGGGTCGCAGAACGGCACCGGCTGCACGGCGACCGGCAGGTCGCCGATGCCCGCGATGATGGCGTCCGCGACCGACTTCTCGTCACTGGTCTGGGTGACGACCCCGCCGACCTCGGCGACGGTGTCGCTCGCCTGGTGCCTGCGGTCCAGTTCGTAGTCGGGATCGTTCGTCTCCCCGGTGAGGACGGGCACCGCGACCAGCTTGATCTTCGCGGCCCGCAGCTCGGCGCTGGCCGACAGCCGGGTCGCGGTCGCATCGCGCTCGGGGTTGCCGCTGGGGTCGTGGCTGGCCGCGTCGCCCACCAGCACGATGATCCGGCTGCTGTCCTCGCGGAAGCGGACGGCTCCGGTGGCGACCTTGTGCAGTGCGTAGATCCAGTCTTCGGCGATGTCGCCACCGCCGCCCCGGTTGACCTTGGCGAAGGCCTTGTCCAGCTCCGCCATCCCCGCGTCGTCGGCCGCGATCAGGTCCTGCTGGACCTGGAAGAGCCGCCCGAGCGGCGCCGGGTTGTCCGGGGGCGCGATCGCGTCGTCCCGGTCGCCGAACGCCGCCACCGCGAACCGGGCGTCCGGCTCCTTGTCGCGGATGGTGCCGATGACCGAGTGCAGCTTGGTCTTCATCTGGCTGAGGATGTCGCCCATCGAGTCGGTCTGGTCCATCAGCAGCACGATGTCCGGCCGCGGCGGGACCCGGTCGGTCGGGACGGTCTTGTCGATCGCCGCCGAAGAGCCCTGGCCCACGGGGATGTCCACCACCGCCGGGTCCACTCTGGACGGTCCCGGCGGCGCGACCCGCCTGGCCGCGCGCGTCAGCGTGATCTTCGTTCCGTCGGCCGACCACACCGGCTGCGAATCGTCGCCGCGCAAGTACGGCGGCAACGGGATGTCGCCGAGGACGCGGCCGTCCGCGACACGCACGATCCGCACGAAGTCCCGGCTGCCTTCGCCCTCGAACACCGTGTTCGTGAACGCGATCGTCGTCGCGTCCAGGGACCACGCCGGGTGCTGCTCGTGCTTGGTCCCCTCCGCGGGGCCGGTCAGCGCGCGGGGTGCGCTGCCGTCGGCGTTGGCCACCATGACCTCGGTCGCCCGGGACTCGCCGGGGCCGGCCTGGGTGTAGGCCAGCAGCGTGCCGTCGGCGGAGAACGCCGGGTCGAACTCGTCGGCGTCCGGGCGCTGGGTGAGGTCGCGGCGGTCGCCGCCGGTCGCGTCCGCGCTCCAGATGTCGGTGCTGCCGCCCGCGCGCAGCTCGGTGAACACCGGCTGCCCGTTCGCGCGGAACGCCGGCTCGGTCTCACCGGTGCCGGGCAACGCCGAAATGACCGAGACGCGGCCGCCGGAGATCTCCTTGACGTCGCCGAGCGGGTCCGGCGTGTGGGTCGTGAACGCCAGGCGCGTGCCGTCGGGTGACCACGCCGGCTCGGTCGAGTCGCCGGGATCGGGCACCGCGCGGGTGACCGCGCCGCCGGTGTCGGCCATCAGCACGACGTCGCCGGTCGGGTGGAAGCGCGTCGTGGTGAACGCGATCCGCGCCGGCCCCCACGCGGGCTGGGTGTCGGCGCCCGGGTCCGCGGTCAGGCGCGCCGGGGCGCCGCCGGTGGCCGGGACGGTGTAGATGTCCCCGGCCGGGTCGTCGCGGGTGCTGCTGAACACCAGGCGGGTGCCGTCGGGCGACCAGCTCGGCGAGTCGTCGGCGGCCGGGCCCGCCGTCACCTGGCGCAGGCCGCGGCCGTCCACGCCGATCACGAACAGGTTCCGGCTGCCGGTGCGGTCCGAGGCGAACGCGACCGTGCGGCCGTCCGGGGACAGCGCGGGGTGGGTGTCGACGGTCTCGTCGTCGGTCAGCCGCACCGGCAGCCGTGCGCCGTCCGCGAGGTAGTAGAGCTCGCCGTCCCGCTCGGCGCCCCCGGGCGACGCGGCCCGGTGGCTCACCCACACGATGCCCCCGGTGCCGGCGGACGCATCGGCGTCGACGCTCCCGATCCCGCGGGGCAACGCCGCCTGCGCGCCTTCCCCGGTCGCCTGGAACAGGCCGGTCGTGGCCGCGCTGACGTAGCCGACGCGGTAGGGCGCCGCCGGTGCGGGCGCCTGCGCCGCGGTCGGCGAGAGCGCTCCGCTGATCGCCCAGCCGCCGAGCACCGCGACGACCGCGACACCCGCCAGCGCTCGGTTCGCGCGCATGGTCGGTCCTCCCCAACGAACTTCGGTGACTCAGCCGGCCTCGAACAGCTCGATCTCGGAGATCGCGACGTCCGTGCCGTTGAGCGAGCGGTACAGCCCGGTCACGTGCAGCTCGACGCTCGTGGCGCCGCCGCTGTTCTCGATCGGGACTTCCTGGGCGTCCGGCGTGTCGGCCAGCACCATGTCGTAGGTCTTGCCGGTGGAGAACACCAGGTGCAGCTTCTGCGGCCGGTGCTCGGCCGGGAAGTTCGCCGCGTCACCGGAGTAGACGATCGCCTTCCGCAGGTCCGCCGGGTGGTCGAAGGTGAACACCAGCACCTGTTCCCGGTCGACCGGGGCGGCCCAGAACGTGTTCTTGGCGTTGTCGGTGACCAGCGGCGCCGCGTGCCCGTTCGCCTGCGCCGTCGCGGTCACCTTGACCGGGTGGACCGGGTTCAGCTTGGCCTCGAAGATGCCGGTCACCTGGCTCCACAACCCGGTCGCCGCGGTGTTGATCGCGCCGCGGAACGGCTGGTACAGCGCGTACACCAGCGCCGAGAGCACCAGCGCGACGGCGACGGCCCGGCGGATCACCTTGCCGACGGTCCGGCGCGCGGCCCCGGCCCGGCCGGTCCGGCGGCGGACGCCGTCCTTGCCCGGCCGGGCGCCCGCTTTGTGCTCCTTGGGTTTGCGGCCGAACAGCCGTCGCCACCACGACGTCTTGACGACCTCGGACTCGGCCAGCGACGCCCCGCAGCGGCTGCAGAAGTTGCGGGTGGGCGCGTTGCCCTTGCCGCACCGGCCGCAGATCAGGTCGCCGGGGGTGAGGACCTGTTCTTCGACGGTCTGCTCGACCGGCTGCCGGACCGGGGCGATCGGTTCGGCGGGCTGCACGACCTGCTGCTGCACCACCGGTTGCGCCCGCACGGCGACCGGGCCGTCGTCGTCCCACTTCAGGTACCGGCCGCATTCGCCGCAGAATTCGACGTCGGCGGGCCCCTGGTGCCCGCACTCCGCGTAGATGACCATCCGCTACCCCTCCACCACTTCCACCGCGACCCGCACGTGGGCGGGCACCGCCTCCACGACCGCCGCCGTCAGCCGCCGCCGGTCCACCCGGGCCGCGTCGGGCACCCGCACCAGCACCTGCACCCAGGCCGGTCCCGGGTCCGGCAGCGGCGCACCGGGCCGCGGCGAGGCGACGACCCCGCCGCTGTCGGTCACCTCGACCACCCCGCCGGTCAGCAGCCCCACGTGCTCGGCCAGGCCGCGCCGGGTGCCGCGCCACCGGTGCAGCTCGACCGAGCGCGTCACCAGCTGCCGCAGCTGCTCCGGGCTCCAGCTCTCGTCGACGCGCAGCGCGACCCAGTGCGCCAGCCAGCCGACGAAGTCCTCGGGCGCGACGCCGGGGTCGAGGTAGCCGGCGAAGTTGTCCAATGTGGACAGGACCGGGGCGAGGACCTCGTCGAGCGCGCTGGTGAAGCCCCGCACGAACCGGTCCTCCGCGTACACCGCGGGCAGCTGGTCGCCGATCGGGTGCGCGCTCGGCAGCCCCGGGATGCCCGTCCTCATGCGCCGGCCTCCCGCACGCGCACCTGGTGCCCGAACGAGAACGCGAGCGCCTGGGGCGGCAGGTCGAGCCGGTCGACCTGGTCGCCGCGTTCGCGGGTGATCGGGTTCGCGGCGAACAGGCGCACGTCCTCCACCAGCTCGACGCCGGGAAGCCGTTGCAGCACCGCGAAGACCTCGCCCGACTGCACCGGGCGCCCGAACGGCCAGCCGTCGCCGTCCGGGCCGCCGCTGAGCGGGTTGAAGTAGTCGTAGAGGGCCTGGGTCGCGCGGGCGCCGAGGGTGCCCGCCGTCGTCCGGCGCCGGGCCCGCAGCCGCGCGACCACCGTGACGCCCTGGTAGAACGGCGGCTCCACGGACACCAGCGCGCCCACGCAGCGCCGTTCGTCGAGGTGGCGTTCGATCCGGGCACGCATGCCGGCGTCCAGCATCAGGGTGGCGAAGGCGAGTTCGCCGGTGTCGGGCACCGCCGGCACGACGAGGACGCGGATCGCGCCGGTCTCGCGGCCGTCGGCGCCGTGCGCCGGGATGCACCGCACGCGGGCCGCTTCCGGCGCGGCTTCCCGCGCGAGCTGCTCGTAGTCCTCGGCCGTGACCGCGCGGTCGCGGGTGCGCAGCAGCAGCGGCCCGCGGACCTGCGCGTCCCGCACCGACTCGCCGTCCACGCCGCCGATCGCGGGACGGCGGTTCACGACGCTGCTCACGAACGGGATCGGGTCCCGTTGCACTTCGAGGACCTCGCGGGCGACGTTGCCGCGCCGCCCGCCGCCGGAGCGGTACTCGGGCACGCGGATCGCGGCGGACTTGGCCGGAAAGGCGCCGTAGTACCGCAGGCCGCCCTCGGGCTGGCGCACCGCGGGACCGAACACGACCTCGCCGCCGACCCGGTCGAGCACGACGTGCCGGTCGTCCGGCCCGGAACCGGCGAACGAGCGAACCTCGGTCCACTGCTGCCAGCCGTCCGGGCCGGACACCTCGACGACCAGCTCGCCGTCCCCGGCGACCACCGGCGGCCGGCCGAGCGGGAACCGCTGGCCCGGCGTGCCGTCGGAGGTCCCGACGATCTCGTTGCGGATGACCTCGGCGTGCACCGCGCCGGCCGTGCCGCCGATGGTCGAGGCCTCGACCGCGTGCAGCCGCGGCGAACGCTGGTAGAACGGCTGGTTCTCCTTGGCCTCGACCAGCCGGCACCGCAGCCAGCCCGCGCGGCGGCGGGCGAGCACCGACATCGTGTGCCCGGGCGGGACGTGCACGACGATGTCGCCGGCGCGGTTGAACGCGCCGGTGCTGTCCCGGTCGACCTCGCACGCCACCCAGCCGGTCCCGTCCCAGGCCTCCCACAGCCACGGCGGGTCGTGCGGGTCGACGCCCTGGCCCTCGACCTCGCAGTTCATCCGCAGCAGCACCGCGCAGCCGGGCACGGCGTCCGACAGCCCGAAGCAGACCGCGTCACCGGCGGCGGGGGTCTCGGCGAAGGCCGCCGGGCCACCGCCGACGAGCAGCTCGTCGGTGCGGTCGACCGGCGGCAGGCCGGTGTCGGACGTGCTGGTCGCCAGGTGCGCGAGCGAGCACGGCACGATGGTCAGCGTCCGCTCGACGGTGAACACCACGGGGTCCTCGACCTCGGTGCGCACGCTCGCGACCTGCTTGCCGGCCGCGACGACCACCGGGACGTCCCGGGCGGCCGAGAGCCAGAACGTCACGTCCGCGCGCGCCGCGGCCGGCGGGAACAGCTTGACCCCGATCAGGTCGAGGAACCGCAGGTAGTGCCGGTCGGGCACCCGGTTGAGCCGGTAGAGCAGCTGGTCGACCATCTGCGCGAACGTCTCGATCAGCGTGACCCCGGGGTCGGAGACGTTGTGGTCGGTCCACTCCGGACAGTTGCGTTGGACGAGGTACTTGGCTTCGTCGACCAGGTCCTGGAACCGGCGGTCGTCGAGGTTGGGCAGCGGCAGGGACATCACGCACCGTCCTCGATGGACTCGTGCGGCGGGATGACGTAGAAGGGGAACACGAGGTTGCGCGGGTCGTTCGTGCCGCGCAGGCGGTAGCGGATGTCGATCAGGAGGGTCCCCCGGTCGGCCTGGTCGAAGCTGACGACGACGTCGTCGAGGGTGATCCGCGGCTCCCAGCGCTCCAGCGCGACCCGCACCTCGTAGGCGATCTGCCCGGCGGTCGCCGCGTCGGCGGGCGCGAACACGAGGTCGTGCACCGCGCAGCCGAACTCCGGGCGCATCGGGCGTTCGCCCGGCGAGGTCGCCAGGATCAGCCGGATGCTTTCGACGACCTCGCGTTCGCCGCCGACCAGCGCGATCGAGCCGGTCGCGTCGGTGTGCAGCGGGAACGCCAGCCCGCGGCCGAGGAAGTCCTTCATCGGCACCGTCATGTCAGCCTCCGATCAGGACGGTCGGGCAGCCCATGACGATCGGCGCGCCGCAGGTGGCCAGGTCGCCCATCCGGGCCGCGGGCATGCCGCCGATGAGCACCGTCGGGCAGCCCGGCGGCGCGATCGGCGTCGGCGGATGCACCGCGGGCGGCGGGAACGAGCACGTGTGCAGCGTGCCGACGTTCGCCGCCGGCATCCCGCCGATGAGCACGGTCGGCACCCCCGGCCCGGCGATGACGCCCGGGTGCCCGGTCGGGTCGCCGACCCTCGCGGCTGGTGGCATGTCGCTCCCCCGTCAGTTGATCTTGACCACGCTGCCGCGCACGGTGACGACACCGCTGGCGGTCAGCTCCGTCTGGCCCTGGCCCGCGACCGAAACGGTGGCGCCTTCGAGCTTCGCGCCCGCGGTACCGTTCAGCTTCAGCTGCGTTCCCGCCTCGACGCTGGCGTCGGTCTGGGACTTCACCGTCACCTTCTGGCCCTTGAGTTCGAGCGGCCCGGTGCCGGCGTCGATGCTCACGCCGTTCTGCGCCTTGACCGTGACGCTCTTGCCGCTGGTCACCTCGATGACCTGGTTCTTCTGGTCGATCTTGACCACGAACTTCGCGTCCCCGGAGGACAGGGTGATCCCGTCCGCCTCGGCGAACTCCAGCTTGTGGCCCTTGCGCGAGACGAACCCGCGGACGGCGACCTCGCCGCTGGTGCCGTCGACGACCTCCTTGGTGAACTTCGGCGCGGTGTCCTTGCCGTTGTGCAGGCCGCCCAGCACGTAGGGCGCCTCGAAGTCGCCGTGTTCGAAGCCGACCAGGACCTCGTCGCCGACCTCGGGCAGCACCACCGCGCCCCGGTCCTTGCCGGCCCCGGGCTGGACCGTGCGGGCCCAGGTGCTGGTGAAGTCCCTGTCCAGCCAGGGGAACGTGAGCTTGACCCGGCCGAGCTTCGCCGGGTCCTTGAGGTCGCTGACCAGCGCGGGGACCAGCCCCGGCCACGACGAGCCGGACGACCCGCCCGCGACCAGGCCGTAGAGCGAACGTTCCTGGCGCCCGGACACGGTGAACTCGGTGGTGTAGCCGACCTCGGCGTTGAACAGGTGCCGCGTGCTGGTCAGCGTGTACTTGCCCGAGAAGGGCTGTCCGACACCGGTGAGCGTGACCGCGGTGCCCGCGCGCAGCTTCGGGTTGCCTTTGGCGACACCGTCGAGCTCGGTGCAGGCACCGCCGAACCGTTCGGCCAGCGCCTTCGCGGTCGCCTCCGCCTCGGCCTGGACTCGCCGGGGCGAGGCGGCGTCCAGGAAGGGCGGGCTCGCGAACTTCCCCGCCAGCGCCACCGGATCCACCCCCGGCACGTCCGTGCCCGCGTTCTTCGGGACCGCGGTGGCGGAGATCCCCCGCTTGGTCTCGTAGTCCCAGCCGGTGACCCGCACCTCCGGGACCTGCTCGGCCGCGGTGACGCTGGCGCGCAGGCTGACCAGCGTCCCGTGGGCCTCGAGGACCAGCGGGTCGGCGGTCGCCTTGGTGGTCGTCGAGGGCGCGCCGGCGGGCTTCTCGGGGAGCTCGAAGTTGAGTTTCCCGTCGCGGACGGCGATCTGCGCGCCCACCGCGTCGGCCAGCCGCGACAGGAACTCCCAGTCGCTGACGTTGTCCTGCCCGAGCTGGGTGTTCGGGCGGCCGCCGAAACCCGTGACGTTGTCGATCTTGCCGACCGGCAGCTTCGCGCGCTGGGCGACCTTGCGCACGACGTCCGCGATCGTCATGTTCGGGTACGCCGTGACACGGCGGCCGCGGAACAGCCGGTGCGCGTGGTCGTACCCGCGGACCTCGGTGAACGTCCCGTGCGGGTCGAGGTCGATCGCGACGGCGGTTACCTCGCCCGAAAGCAGGTCCTGCGGGGCTTCCGGGTCGGACGTCTGGACCTTCAGCTTGATCTTCGCCCCGACCTTGAACTTCCCCTTCTCCAGCACGACGGAACCGGGGTCGCGGAAGCGCAGCACGAAGGTGTCCGGCAGGTTCCGGCTGTCGTCGACGTAGGCGTAGCTGAGCATCACCTTGACGTCGTCGGGCAGCGCGGTCCCCTCGACCTCGATCATGAGGGTGTTCGTGAAGGTCTCGTTAGCCATCGAGCTCCTCCAGCGCGGGCACCAGCAGCGGGGTGCCGGGCCGCAGCCGCATCGGGTCGTCGATGTCGTTGGCGTCGGCGATCTCGCGCCACTTCCCGGCGTCGCCGTAGGCGCGGAACGCCACCGACGGCAGCGAGTCCCCGGCCACGAGCACGTGCGTGTCCCGGGCGGCGAGCGCACCGGAGGTCGGGTTCTGGCCGCCCAGCTCGCCCGAAATCTCCTCCAGGTTGACCGTGCAGACCGCGCGCACCGGCGTCCCGGACGGCGTGAACAGCGTGTACTTCGCGGTGACGGAGGAGACGTAGGCGGGGAAGCCGGTCATGCCGCCCCACTTGAAGATCACCCACGGCGGCGAAGGCTTCCGGCGCTGGCGGCTGTCCTCGGTGGCCACGCAGCAGGTGAACAGCTGCTCGACCTTCTTGACGACGGCGTCGTCCATCTTGCCGGTGGCGTCGAGGAACATCTCCAGCGTGAGCTTGGCCGGGTCGGAGCCCTTGAACTGCGGCGGCGCGCTCTTCTTGGCGTTGGGCTGGGCGTCCCGGCCCCACTTGGCGTTCTTGCTGACCGAGAATTCCTTGGGGTTGAACTGGAACTCGATGTCGAACATCCAGTCGCCGGGCGGCTGCCCGGTCCCGCCGGACTGCGGCGGCTTGTGAACCTTCAGCAGCGCGCGCTGGAGGTTGCTCGGCGCGCCCGAACTGTAGGCCGCCGTCGACTGGGAGCCGGCCGAGGTGAAGGTGACGGGTGAGGGCATCGGCGTCAGCCCTTCTTCGCCGGGCTGAGGAAGCCGTGGTGGGCCAGTTCGAGGGTTTCGGTGGCGACTTTGGGCGAGTCGGGCGAGAGCTGCGGCCCGCTCCACCGCACCGGGACGACGCCTTCCAGGGCCCAGCTGGCGATCACCTTGCCTTCGAGGGTGCGGGCCTCGATGGTCGCGGTCTTGCGTTCGATGCCGCTCGCCAGGCTGGCGAACCACTTGGTGATCTGGGCGCTGGCCTCGGTGACCGGGCGCGACAGCTTGATGTTCGAGTACTTGATCCGGGTCGGCAGCTGCCAGACCATGCCGTTGTTGCCGCCTTCTTCCCGCTGTTCCATCACGAACTCGCAGCCCAGGCCGTCGCAGCTGGAGAACGCGCCGAGGTTGCCGAGGTTCTTGTCGTCCAGCTTGACGACGTAGCAAACGGCGACGGCCTCTTCGGTGTCCGGCATCGGCATCTCCTTCAGTGCGGGCGATCGGTGAGCGCGCCCCGGCGCTCACGGTCGAGGCGGAGTTCGGTCTTGAGGCGGCGCAGGAGCGGGTCGAAGAGCTTCTTGACGAGTTCTTCGGTTTCCGGCGGCGGAGTGGGCGGAGCCGCTGGTGGCGCCGCCGGGGCGGGCGCGGGTTCCGGCGCTGGTGCCGGCTCCGGGGCGCGCTGGACGGCTGGTGGGTCTTGGCTGCTCGGTGCCGGCGGGGTGGGTTCCTCGTGGGTTCTCGCCAGCGGGAGGAGGATCGGCGGTTCGCTGTTGTGGGTGATCGGCGCCGGTGGTGTTTCGACCGCGCGGGCCACCGAGAGGGGTTCGCTGTCGGTGCGGTGCATCGGGCCTGCTGCGGTCGGTCGGGTGGGCAGCGGGGGGATCATGAGGGGTGAAGCGTCGAGGGTTCGCGCGACCGTGAGGGGTTGCTCGGCTCTTGGTGTCACCGGGAGGGTGAGGTGATCCAGTGCTCGGCTGACCGGTAGCGGCGTGGTTCCGCTTGTCGGGTTGGCCGGGAGGTCTTGGACCGCTCGGCTGATCGAGAGAGCCGCGGTTCCACTCGTCGGGTTGGCCGGGAGCGCTCTGGCCTCGCTGGTCCCTCCTGTCGGGAGTGGGAGGCTTTGGACCGCCCGGCTGACCGTGACGGCCGCCGTCTCGCTCGGCCGGCCGGCCGGGAGCGGGAAGCCTTGTGCCGCTCCGGTGGTCGGGGCGGCGAGGAGTGGGAGGTCTTGGACCGCCCGGCTGGCCGCGGCCTCGCTCGTCCGGTCCGGACGTGGGAAGTCCTGGACCGCTCGGGTGACCGGGAGCGCTGCGGCTTCGGTGGTCGGGTCGGCCAGGAGTGGGGAGTCCTGGACCGTCCTGCTAATCGGGAGCGCAGCGGTATCGCTCGGCCGGCCGGCCGGGAGCGGGGCGTCTTGGATCGCCCTGCTAATCGGGAGGGGCGCGGTCTCGCTCGGCCGGCCAGCCGGAAGTGGGGCGTCTTGGATCGCCCTGCTGACCGGGAGGGGCGCGGTCTCGCTCGGCCGGCCGGCCGGAAGTGGGGAGTCTTGGACCGCCCTGCTAATCGGGAGCGCTGCGGTCTCGCTCGGCCGGCCAGCCGGAAGTGGGTTGTCTTCAACTGCTCGGCTGACCGGGAGCGCCGCTGGTTCGCCGGTCGGGTCGGCCGGGAGCGCTGCGTTTTCGGTCGTGTGGATGACCGGGAGGGGCGGCTCGTGCGCCAGTGGTTTCACCGTTTCGACTGACCGTGCCACCGGAAGTGAAGGTTCCTGCGCCGACTGGGTGGCCGGGCTTTCGCTCGTCCGGGTGACTGGAAGCAGGGGCTCCTTCGCAGCTCGGCTTACCGGGAGTGCTTCGGTGGTTCGCGCAACCGGAAGCGGCGATTCCTGCATTGGCGGTTTCGCCGGCTGAGCTGCGGCCGCTGGCAGCGAGGGCTCCTGCACCGCTCGCGCCACCGGCAGCGCCGGGGTCTCGATCGCCGTCGCCGGAAGGGGCGCATACGGTCGCACCGTCGGGACAACCGCGGTCTCGGCCACCTGGGCCGGCAGGGGAGAATCCACTGGCTCACTCGCCGCGGACGGAAGAGGCGAACCCTGCACCTGTCGGGCTACCGGCAGGGCCGCACTCCCGGTCGCCGCGGCCGAATGGGGTGTCTCCGGCACCGCTCGCATCACCGAAAGGGCCGGAACTTCGCTCGCAACGGACGATTCCTGCGCTGTTCGCACGGGGATCTCGCCGGAAAGCGGAGCCTCCCGCAGCGCTCGGCTGACCGGGAGCGGCGAGGCCGGCTCCTGCACCGCCCGGCTCAGGGGCGGCGGAGCGTCCGTCCGTGTCGGCAGGACCGGCGGCTCAACGGCTCGCGCCACCGGCAGAGGTGATTCCGGTGGCGGGGAAACGCTCGTCGAGCCGCCCGGTGGCCCGGGCGGCTCCGCCGTCCCGGATCGGATCTCCGGGGCTTCGAGCGGGCGGAACGTGTTGACCGGCGTTCGAGGGGACGTCACCTCCGGCGACGGGTCCGCAATCCGCGCCACCGTCGGCTCGGTGCCGTCCGGCACGATCGGCGCGCCGAGCCCGAGCCGTCGGGGCGCGGCCTGCTCGACCCGCGCCACGACCGGCAGCACCGGTTCGGGCGCGGGGACTTCCGGAGCGTCCACAGGGGACTGTTCCGTGATCGCCTGGACGGTCCGCACCGGCGGGACGACCGTCTGGGCCGACGTCAGCGGCCGGACCTCCTCGCGTGCCGCCACCGCCGGCAACACCAGCGACGGCACCGGCTCCTCCGGCACGGACTCCGGGACGAACACCGGCTCCGAAGGCGCCTCCGGGGAAACCTCGCGCTGCACCGACGCTCCCCACAGCCGGGACAGCCCGGTCCGCTTGCGGGTCGCCCGCTGCACCACCGGCATCGCGGGCGTCGGCGTCTCGAGCGTCCGCGGCCGGGCGAGGTCGCCGATGACGCCGGCCGGCTCGTCGGCGCCGACCCGGTGTCCGAGGGGCTCGAGGTAGGCCGGGCTCTGCCAGGACGTCAACGACCCGCTGAACCGCTGGACCGGGTTGACCAGCGGGTGCTCGTCCAGAACGCGCTGGATCGGCGGCACCCCGCGCCATTCCGCGCGGGTCACCGGCACCGACGCAGGACTCGTCTCCTTCCTGTTCCACCACATCGCAGCGTCACCGTCCCTGGCTCATCCGGGTGTTGATCCGGGCGATCTCGGCGACGTAGGTCAACCGGTCGGGGTGTTCGAGGTCGAGGATGTCGTCGAGCGACCAGTGCAGGTGGTAGGCGACGTACGCGACTTCCTCGTGCAGCCGGCCGGCCGCGTACGTCACGATTCCCCCAGGCGGCCACCGGCGACGTCGACGACGAAGCTGTGGCCGCACTCGGGGCACGCGACGCCCGCCCTGGTGTGGCCCTCGCTGTTGATCCGGCGGTACATGTCCTGCAGGAACGCCAGGTCCGAGGCGAACAGGTTCTCGATGACCCCGGCGTGCACGTCGGTGATGTCGCCGATCCGGGTGACGACCCGGGCCAGCAGCACCACCGTCAGGAACGCCGAGTTCTCGCGCACCCGGTCGTCGCGCAGCGGGACGAGTTCGTCCCGCGCGGTGGCCAGGCGCATCACCCCGGAGTGGTGGACCTTGCCCTCGTCGTCGACGTACCCGCGCGGGAGCTCGAACGCGAACTCCGTCCGCAGCTTCGGCCGTTCGGTGCGCGGTTCATCCGAAGCAACGGGAGCTTCCGGCGCCGACGCCATCACCCTGCGCATGGGCTCACTCGACTTCCATCTGCTCGTAGGTGATGACGAGCTTTTCGGTGAGGACGCTCGTGTCGCCGGCTTTCAGCGAGCCGATTTCCAGGCTCTTCGGCCACGCGTTGGTGAGCTTGTAGCGCTTGAGCGCGGTGCCCTCGTAGTCGTAGACGATGATGGCGCCGCCCTTGCGGGCCGTCGCCATCTTGCCGAAGTGGGCGTCCTTGACCCACTTCTCGAAGCTGTTGTCCTCGGTGAGGCCGCGGGTCAGCGTGACCTCGCCCGCCTTGGGGCGGCCGGGCAGCTTCTTGATGACGTACTTGCCGTCGACGGTGTTCTGCTTGAGCTCGATGACGTCCTGCTCCATCTTGAGGCCGGAGACCTCGGAGATCTGCTTGATCTGGACGCCGTCGATCTCGAGCCCGAAGGAGTGGCCGACCGCCTTGTCAAGGTCGGGAAGTGCCATGGTGGAGTCCCTTCACTACTCGTTGACGAGGCTGGTGCCGCCGGACATCTGGGCCAGCCGGAAGATCACGAACTCCGCCGGTTTCACCGGGGCGATGCCGACCTCGCAGATCACCTGGCCGAGGTCGATCCCCTCGGCCGGGTTGGTCTCGCGGTCGCACTTGACGAAGAAGGCCTCGTCCGGGGTGAGCCCGAACAACGCGCCCTTGCGCCACTCCATGACCAGGAACGCGCTGATCGTGCGCCGGATCCGCGCCCACAGCGCGTCGTCGTTCGGCTCGAACACGACCCACTGCGTGCCGCCGAGGATCGACTCCTCGAGGTAGTTGAACAGCCGCCGGACGTTGAGGTAGCGCCACGCCGGGTCGCTCGAGAGCGTCCGCGCGCCCCACACCCGGATCCCCTTGCCCGAGAACGACCGCACGCAGTTGACGCCGATCGGGTTGAGCAGCTCCTGCTCGGCCTTGGTCAGGTGCGTCTCGAGGGCGAGCGCGCCGCGGACGACCTCGTTGGCCGGTGCCTTGTGGACACCGCGGGTGGCGTCGGTGCGGGCCCAGACGCCGGCCATGTGGCCGCTGGGCGGGATGTACGTGTTGGTCCCGGTGGCGGGGTCGAGCACCTGGACCCAGGGGTAGTACAGCGCGGCGTACTTCGAGTCGTAGCCCGCCGCGTCCATCCGCCAGCTGCGGATCTCCTGCGGGTTGAGCGACGGCGGCGGGTCGATGATCGCCATCCGGTCACCCATCAGCTCGCAGTGGGCGATCATCGCCAGCTGCACGGCCTTGACGGTGTCGAGGTCCAGCAGCTCGCGCTGGTAGGCGGCCATCAGGTCGGGCGCCGCGACCATGGTGATCTCGTCGATCGCTTCGAGGCCGCCGAACCCCGTGCGGTCGGCGACGTCGCCGACGTAGTCGCCGGCCGCGACCCGGCGCGGCACCGGCGGCTCCTGCGGTTCCTTGGGCGGCGCGGTGAGCGTCGCGGTGCCCTTCTCGGGCTTGGCGACCGCGCCGCCGGCTTCTTCGACGGTGATGTAGCTGGACTTCTCCCGCACCGCCGTGACGACGTTCTCCTTGGTGCGCTTGGTCGTCACGTTGTGGGTTTCGACGACCTTGCCGTCCTGCTTGACGAGCACGGTGAACCGGTCGTCGGCGGGGTTGTCGCCGGTCGGGTCGGCCACCTCGACGGTGATCTCGCCGGTCTGCTTGCCCTCGGGCAGTTCCTTGGCGACGAAGCGGTAGCCGCCGAGCACGGCCTGGCGCGCGGTGAGCTGCTTCGGCGCGGAGCCGTTGTCCTGGGCGCGCGAGCCGCCGACGCGGACGATGTAGCAGTTGGTGCCGCCGTTGAGGAAGTAGCCGTAGACGGACTGGGCCAGGTAGCAGCCTTCGACGAAGTCCCCGAAGGTCTGGGTGAACTGGCCCCAGTTGGACACCAGGGTCGGGGTGTTGAAGGGACCGTCCGCCGCGAAGCCGACGAAGGCGGCAACGGCGGTGCCCACGCCCTCGATCGGCCGTGCGCCCGCCTCGATCTCCTCGACGTACACCCCCGGCGTGAGATAGGTGGGCATGCGGGCCTCCCTTGTCGACGCACAAGTCTTGACTCCAGCGATCGTGCTGCCCGCGCGCCCGCGGCGGTACGACCGCTCGGATAGGCCCGCGGGAACCGATCTCTGCCCTTAAAGGCAGCTGCCCGTTCGGGCACGCCAGGCCGCCCGTCCGGCCGTTGGCAACCCGCCGCCGCGGGCCGAGAGTGGACTCATGCCGACGCGGCGGGACAAGGCGCCACGGGAACCGTCCGCGCAGCCCGTGCGGGCGGCCGGGCCCGCGCGCCGGGCGACGCCGCCCGCGTTGCTGCGGCTGCAGGCTTCCGCGGGCAATGCCGCGGTGTCGGGGCTGGTCGCGTTGCAGCGGCAGGGCTGTCCCGCTCCCCCGGTCGCGCCCGCCGGGGTCACGCCCGCGGCCGACCCGAAGTTCCAGTCGTTGACGAAGGACGTCGGCGCGCAGGCGAAGTCGGCGAAGGCGCACCCGCCCGCCGGCGCGGAGGTAAAGAAGGCGCAGGACGCCGCGGTCGCACCCGCCGACGACAAGGACGCGCAGGCCAAGGCCGCCCAGGCGGACAAGATGGCGGCGGCGAAACCGGCCGGGTTCGACAAGGCGGCGTTCATCGCCGCGGTGAACGCCGCCATCGCCAAGCAGGCGCCGAAGAACCTCGACGAAGCCGAAAAGTTCGCCTCCTCCGGCAAGGCCGACCAGGTCAAGGCCGAGGTGCTGGGCAAGGTCACCAGCGGCAAGGACGCCTCGGCCAAGGACGTCACCGACCGGACGAAGGAGGCGCCCGACCCCAGCCGCGCGGTCGAAAAGCCGGTCACCCCGCTGCCGCCGGCCCCGGCCCCGCCCGCGCTGGCGCCGCCGGACCCGCGCAAGGCCACCCCGGACAAGGCCCCGCCCGAGCAGACCGACCTGCGTGCCGACCAGTGCGAGACGCACGGGGCGATGGCCGCGGCGGGCGTCACCGACGAGCAGCTGGCGCAGTCCAACGAGCCGGAGTTCACCGGCGCGCTGGCGGCGAAGCAGGAGGGCGAGCAGCACACGGCGTCGGCACCGGCGGCGGTCCGCTCGTCGGAGGCCGGGCAGCTGGCGGCGGTCACCGGCGCGGCGCAGGCGTCCGGACAGGCCGCCGTGGCGGGCATGACGGGCGCCCGGTCGTCGTCGGCCCAGCGCGGGCAGGCGGCCAAGTCGGCCACGAAGACGAAGGACGAGCAGGACCGGGCGCGGATCACCGGCGAGATCAAGGCGATCTTCGACGAAACGAAGACGAAGGTCGAGGGCGTGCTGGGTGCGCTCGACGACCAGGTGGCCAAGAAGTTCGAGGCGGGCGAGGCGCAGGCCAAGGCCGCGTTCACCGCCGACCACCAGGCCCGCATGAAGCGCTACAAGAACGAGCGCTACGACGGGATCACCGGCGCGGCGCGCTGGGCGTACGACCTGTTCGCCGACCTGCCCGCCGAAGCGAACAACCTGTTCCTCGAGGCCAAGAAGGTCTACGAGGTCAAGATGCAGGGGGTCATCGGCGAGATCGCGGACTTCGTCGGCCAGAAGCTGGGCGAGGCGAAGCAACTGATCGCCGACGGCCGCTCTCGCGTCAAGCAGAAGGTGGAGTCGCAGTCGCCGGCGTTGCGCAAGATCGCGGGTGAGGCGGCGAAGGAGTTCGGCGGGCAGTTCGACGACCTGGAGAAGTCGGTCGACGAGAAGCAGCAGGCGCTGGTCGAGGACCTGGCCCAGAAGTACACCGAGGCACGCAACGCCGTCGACGAGGAGATCAAGGCGCTGCAGGCGGAGAACAAGGGCCTGTGGAGCAAGGCGAAGGAGGCGGTCGGCGGCGCGATCGAGACGATCCTTTCGCTGAAGAACATGCTGCTCGGGGTGCTGTCCCGCGCCGCGAACGCGGTCGAGCTGATCATCCGGAAGCCGATCGAGTTCCTGGGCAACCTGGTCAACGCGGTGAAGACCGGGGTGATGAACTTCGGGGCGAACATCGTCCAGCACCTCAAGGACGGCCTGAAGGGGTGGCTGCTGGGCAACCTGGCGAGCGCGGGCATCGAGATCCCGGAGGCGCTGGACGCGAAGGGCATCTTGAAGATGGTCCTGTCGATCCTGGGCCTGACCTGGGCGAGCGTCCGGGCGCGGATCCTGCGGTTCATCCCGGAGCCGGTGCTGGCCAAGCTGGAGCAGACCCTGGACGTGGTCAAGATCCTCATCACCGAAGGCGTGCCGGGGCTGTGGCGGTGGGTGGTCGAAAAGCTGGGCGATCTGAAGGAGCTGGTGCTCGGCCAGATCAAGGAATTCGTGATCGAGAAGATCGTCAAGGCGGGGATCACGTGGATCATTTCCCTGCTCAACCCCGCGGCGGCGTTCATCAAGGCCTGCAAGGCGATCTACGACATCGTGATGTTCTTCGTGGAGAAGGCAGCGCAGATCAAGGAGTTCGTGGACTCGGTTCTGGACTCGGTGGAGTCGATCGCCCGAGGTGGCGCGGGTGCGGTGGCCGGGTTGATCGAGCGGACGCTGGCCAAGGCGTTGCCGATGGTTTTGGGGTTCTTGGCGAGCTTGCTCGGGCTGGGTGGGATTTCGGAGAAGATCAAGTCGGTTTTGGAGAAGGTCCAGGCCCCGGTGGGCAAGGTGATCGACTCCGTGGTGGGGACCGTCGTCAAGGCGGGGAAGAAGGTCTGGTCGAAGCTCAAGGGAGTTGGGCGAAAGGCCAAGGACAAGGTCGCATCGCTGTTCGCGCCGGTGAAGAAGATCATCGGGATGAAAGGCGCCTCCCACGAGCTCACCGCGGCACCGGGACCGCCGTTCCAACTCACGATGGCGTCGAACAACCCGGGCCGCATGGTCAGCCGTATCGACTTCGCCGCCGCGCAGCTCCGGCGCCGCGCACCGCAGGCCATCGAACAACTCGGCGAGCTGGCGAAACTGCGCGAATACGCGATTCTCGTCGAGAAGACCGGTGCGCGGGCCGAACGCGGTGACAACAACGCCGCCAAACGACTTGAAACACAACTGGCGCAACTCGGCGCCATGGTGGTCGAGTATGCTACCCGGTTCAACGCGCACGACCTGGATGAACTCAACCCGGCCGACGATGTGGAGATGACCCTCCGCCTGGCGAACGCCGCAGCCGACAAGAAGCGCTTGGGTTCTGTCGACCTTGCGCTCATCCGGATGCAAATCGAACGGCACCTCGGTCCGGCGTGGCGCACGTTCGTCGGCACACTCGGACCTAACATCTGGACACTCAGTCGCGAGTCGCTGCTCGCCGTCTACGGCCGGGAGGAGGGAACGCGTCTCATCAACCACCGTGACAGGCCATTGGAAGGCAATGGGCTCTACGATGGCCGACGCAACCAGATGTTCGTCAAGATGGGACGGTCGATCAATGAAGTGGCGTCGAGCATCATCCACGAAGGCACGCACTCGCTGCAGGAACAGTTCGGCGGCAATTTGGCCAGGTTCGAAAAGGAGTTCCAGGCCTTCAGCGTGCAACGAAACTTCCTCCTGCGGTTGAGCCCGGCTGCCCGGGAAAGGGTGGCCAGGGACAAAAACTACGGGAAGCTGCTGGACGCAGACACGGACGAGAAGATGCGCCAACTCGTAGAGGGCAAATACGGCTACGAGGTGAAGGGTCTGCTGGATCAACGCGCAAACGTCCAGTTGGTCAAGCGACTCGTCAAACGGGAGTTCGGGGAATGAGCACCGTGGAACACGCGCGCCGCCTCGTCGGCGAGCACCTGCTGTTGCCGGATGACGAAATCGTGAACGTTCGTGAAGACGTGGACGATCTGGTGGTCGAGAGCCACCGCTGGCGTTGGCGGGTCAGCCTCGCGACGATTTCGCCGTCGGGCTGGCAGATCTATGATGTCGAGCTCGATGTGTTCACTGATCCGTCGATGACGCCGTACGGCTTCGCAATCGAAGATGGCGGCCGTGTGCTGCGGCTGGACGACCGTGCGGAATTGGCCGAGTTCTGGCGTCTCACCGGCCCGTCGCTGACGCGACGAGACATCGCGACACTGTTGATCCGCTACCACGGAGGCTTGGCGCACTTGCTGGACGACGTTGCCGCCCTCGGCCGTGTCGTGGGTACGGAGGTCGCGGCGGGCATCAATGGCCTCGTCGCACCGGTCTCCGAAACCGACGGAGCGTTGGCGTTCTGCACGTGGCAGGTCGACGCCGACGGCACGGTCGCCGTCCACCGGTGGGAGGTCCGCATGCCGGACTGGGATAGGAGCACGCTGGCCAATCACCTGACATGGCTGGCGAGCGACTGATGTTCGTGCGCCAATGGCGACGAGCCAACTGCTCGGGGAACTAAGAGGCCTCTTCTTCGGTCTCTTCCTCACGCTGCACGTACGTCTGCGCCATCTTCTCCTCGGCGCCTTCTTCGGCTTCAGGAGCTTCCTCGCGCTGCACAGCCGCCGGCTCGTCCGAAGCAGCGTGCCCGCCGTCCTCGCAACGCTGGACCGCCGGTGCCGGCGCAGGCGCGGACATCAGCCGGTCCGCGTTCGCCACCGCCTCGCGCTCGAACCGGTCCGAGGGATCCGAAACCTTGACCCCGCCCCCGGCATCGGTCCCCTCCACGGGCCCACTGCGCTGCTGAACCACATGCGTCAGCTCATGCGCCAGCATGTGCTGCCCACCGGCCGAAGACGGGTCGTACTTGTCCCGCTGGAACACGATGTTCGACCCCACCGTGTAAGCCTGCGCGTTCACCGACTTGGCCGACTCGTGCGCCGCCCCGTCGGTGTGAACCCGGACGTCGGAAAAGTCCGCGCCGAACCGGGACTCCATGTCCGCCCGCGTCGAGGAGTCCAAAGGCGAACCGCCACCCGACGAGACGACGTCGTGGACCGGCGACCGCTCCTCCTCCATCAGCGAAGCAGTCCCCGCGTTGCCCACCGCGCGCTGCAAGTCCAGCATCCCCGCCGGACCCAGGACGTCCGATCGGCCGGCCGCCGCCGCTCGGCCGAGCGTGCTCAGCGAGTCCTGCGATACCCGGTCGCCCCGTGGCCGGAGACTCGGTTCGACGTCGTTCTCGTGACTGTGCCCGCGCATGGCCGCTCCCTCCGCCGCCCGTTCAGCTTGCCGCGACGACGACCGCCGCACCAGATTGGCGGGCGCGGCCGCTTGGGCAGCGAAACCTGCCCGAACGGGCAGCTCAGCCCTCCGTCACCAGCGCCAGGTACGGCCCGAACTCGCGGTCCAGGCACAGCCGGCCCAGCTTGCGGTACTCCCGCGCCACCGCGCCGACGAGGTCGCTCATCGCCACCGGGCGGCCCGCCTCGGCCGCCAGGTACGCGCCCGTCACCGCCGCCGAACGGATGTGGCCGCCCGCCAGCTCGAACGCTCCCGCCAGGAACCCCAGGTCCAGGTCCGACGCGCGTGGCAGCCGGGTGCCCAGGCAGCGGTCCCACAGGCGGTGGCGCAGCTCGACGTCGGGCAGCGGGAAGTCCACGATCACGTCGAGCCGCCGGGTGAACGCCTCGTCGAGGTTGGCCCGCAGGTTCGTCGCCAGCACCGCGATGCCGTCGAACGTCTCCATCCGCTGCAGCAGGTACGCGCTTTCGATGTTGGCGTACCGGTCGTGGGCGTCGCGGACCTCCGACCGCTTGCCGAAGATCGCGTCCGCCTCGTCGAACAGCAGCACCGCGTTGACCCCGGACGCCTCGGTGAAGATCCGCTCGAGGTTCTTCTCCGTCTCGCCGACGTACTTGTCCACCACCGTCGCCAGGTTCACCGTGTACAGGTCCAGCCCCAGCGACGCGGCCACGACCTCGGCGGACATCGTCTTGCCGGTCCCCGAGTCACCCGCGAACAGCCCCGTCACGCCCCGGCCGCGCCCGCCACCCGGCCGCATCCGCCACTCGTCGAGCACCTGGTCGCGGTAGCGCGCCCGCGCGGCCAGCTCGTCCAGCAGCGACAGCACCCCCGCCGGGAGCACCAGGTCGGCCCAGCCGACCGCCGGTTCGATCCGCCGCGCGAGCCGCTGCAGGCCGGCCGCGTTCTGGCTGCGTGCGCCCGCGCGCAGGTGCGCCGTCCGGACCAGGCCGCCGTCGGCCAGCGCGGTCACCGACGCCGCCTTCGCCGCGCGCGCGATCTGCCCCGGCCCCAGCACGAAGTGCGCGGTGGCCTCCCCCGGGTCGACGTCCGGGGCGAGCCGGCCCTCGAGGCGGCTGCGCCACAGTTCCGCGCGCCGGGCGGCGGGCAGGGGTGAGGCGTCGAGCTGCAGCGGCGCGGTCGCGCTCCACCGCGGGTCCCACGCCCCGGTGCCGTGCACGACCAGCGGGACCGCCGGGTGGGCCAGGTCCTCCAGCCGCGGGTCCTCCACCGGGCCGAGCACGATCCCGGCGCCGCGCAGCAACGCTTCCCGCCGCAGCGACGGGGTCAGCTCGAGCTCGGCCTGCCAGCGCGCCGCGTCCACCACCAGCGCCGGGAACCCGGCCGCGGCCAGCGCGCCGACGCCGAGCTCTTCGGCGCCGCCCCCGGGGTGCTCCTTGAGGTAGACCAGCTCGACCCGGTCGCGGATCGCGCGGGCGAGCCGGTCGGAGCCCGGCACTTCGACGAGCTCGGTGCCCAGGTGCGCGAAACCGGCGAGCTCGGGCGCGAGCCGGTCGTCGCCGAGCAGGTGGTTCACCACCCGGTCCGGGACGCGCAGCGTGCGCGAGAGGAACGGCCGGTCGTCGTCGCCCACGACGAGCAGGCCGCAGGTGAGCAGCGGGGAGTCCGCGTCGAGCCGGGCGCGGCCGGCGGCCGACGCCTCGGGGATCCCGCACAGCCGCAGCGCCAGCCCCGCGGTCGCGCGGCGCCGCGTGACGTCGTCGTTGAGGTAGCCGTAGAACTGCTCGAACCGGCTGTCCAGGTCCGGCGCCAGCGCGACCAGCAGCAGTTCGACGTCGACGCCGGTGAGGCCCGCGCGGTCGGCGAGCGGGCGCAGCCTGCCCTCGGGCACGGAGTCGGCGAACGGCGTGAACGGCTCCCGGTGGCTCTCCAGCAGCGCGTCGATCGCCTCGTGCGACAGGTACAGGCCGCGGAAGGGGTCGTCGGGGTTCGGGTCGGCCGCGCGCCGGCTGTCGACCGCGTCGCGAATGCGCTGCTCGAGCCCGGCCACCCGCTCGAACAGGTACCCCTGGCTCACCGGGACTTCCGGTGGTCCCGCGCCATGGCGACCCGGCGCTGCCCGTCGACCGCGCCGGCGTCGGACACGTGGTGCCCGACGCGGTCGCCGCCGGTGTCGAGCTTGAGGCCTTCCTTCGCCGGCGGCCCGGCGGGGTAGACGCGTCCACTGTGGATCGGCGCCGACACGACGACGTCCAGCGACGGCTTGAGCTCACCGCCGAGCGCGGTCCAGACGTCGGCGAACGCGCGGTCCTCCGGCGGCGGCAGCGCGACGGTCATCGGCACCGGCAGTCCCATCTCGGCCAGCGAACCGGAGAGCACCTCGGGCGGCACGGCCTCGTGGCGCAGCAGGCCGAGCAGCAGGTCCGACAGCACGCGGTGCTCGTCCTCCGGGCGCTGGGTCCACGCGGTGACCAGGTAGGACAGCTTGACGTGCTTGGGCGGCAGGTGCCGCGCGGCGATCTGGCCGCGCTGGTCGTACTCGCTGAGCAGCCCGCGCGAGCGGCGGCGCATGTCCTCGCGCACGTCGTAGAGGTAGATGTTGACCGTGGGTGCGTTGCGCCGGGCCGCCCAGTCCTTCGTGGGCGCCTCGAAGGCGATGTCGACCTCGCTGCCGCGCAGCGCCTCGTCCTTCACCAGCCGCCGCAGCGCCTCGTCGACCTCGTGGATCACCGGCGGACCTCCTCGAGCTGGCGGTTCTTCCACCATGAGCGCTGGGCCGCGGGCCGGACAGCCGCGCAGCGGCAGACCTTCGGGTACGCCGGGCTGCCCGTACGGGCAGGGCTCACCGGACGGGCAGGTGGGCGGCGACGTCGGCGAGCGCGTCGAGGGTGTCGCCGCCGACGTGGCCGGTCGCGGTGTCGGCTTCGGCGACGACCATGGCGTGACCGTCGGGCCGGGGCGCGTAGTGCAACCCGGTCATCCGCACGCCGGCGACGCCGAGGACGGCCGCGATCTCCAGCGGCCGCACGTCTCCGCTGCCTTGGACGGCTTCGACCTTCTCGAACGCGGCGGCCTGCTTGGCGGACGGGAAGCCGACCCGCACGACCGAGATGACCGCGGCGTTGCCGTGGCCGTCGCCGACCGCGAGCAGCATCCGGTCCAGCGACGTGCACGGCGTCGTGACCAGGAAGTCGCGGACCCGGTCGGTCGCGGCGGCGAGGCAGTCGCCCTCGTGCCGGGCGACGCGCTTGAGCTCCTTGAGCTTCAGCCGGCTCCAGGCCTCGTCGGCCTTGCCGCGCTTGGCCGACTCGCGCGCCTCCGCCCGGCGGGTCTTCAGCGAGCGCCCGGGCAGGGAGTCGGCGACGTCGCCGGCGGCGTTGCCCGGCAACGCTTCCGCCGCCCCACCCCCGCCGGCCGCGCCACCGAACGCGCCGGCCCCGCCGCCGGCGACCGCCAGCCCGACCGCCGCGGCGACCACGACGCCCGTCCCCTTGCCGGGGATGTAGATCTTCTTGCCGTCCTTGGTGATCCACCCCATGGGGTCATCATCGAGGCGATCTCCGCGGTCGGGGCGCGGTGGCCGGGAACTGACCGGCGTTTGTCACGTCCGGAGCAGCTCCAGGACCGCGGCGGACTTCGGGGCGTCCAGGAATCGCAGGCCCATGAAGTTGTCGCCGGCGGTGAACCCGGGCAGGGCCCAGATCTCTTCGTAGGGCAGGCCGACGCGCCGGTAGTGGCGGAGGCTGTAGACGTTGCTGAACAAGCACTTCCCGGGGTCCGGGTTCCACAGGCGTCGCGCGAAGGCGGGGTTGCGGAAGCCGTGCCCGACTTCAGCGGTGGCCTGGACGTGCTTGCGGCCGGTGAACAGCACGACGTCGCCGGTGGTGACGGTGTCCATCCGGCGGTCGTACTTGTCCTTGGCGCCCCAGAACCGGGCCCGGCCGTTCGGGTGCAGCGTCTTCAGGCGGGCGAGGTCCGCGGGGTCGAGCAGGTCGGCGTGGGTGCGGAAATCGACGGTCTGCTCGAGGGTCTCCGACCCGTAGCGGCGCGAGTCGGCGGTGCCGTAGGCGGGCTGGACGAAGACCTGGACCACGGCCCCACGGTAGTTCAGCCGCCGTGGGTGGCGTCGCTCTGGTAGTCGGTATACGTGTACGGGTTGTCCAAGATCTTCGTCTCCGGGACGTCCGGGTTCATCCCCTTCGCCCACGCCTCCTCCCCCAGCTGCCCGCGCAGGTACTCCACCGTCGCCTCCACCCGCTGCCGGACCGCGGGGAGGTCCACGTCGACCAGCCGGCCGTCGCGTTTGACGACGCGGCCGTTCACCAGCACCGTGTGGACGTCGCCGCGCTGGGCCTGGAACGCCACATGGCCGTACGGGTTCAGCAGCGGGAACGACACCGGTGAGTGGTCGTTCTTCAGCAACACCACGTCGGCCTTCTTGCCCAGCTCGAGCGAGCCGATGTCCGTGCGTCCCAGCGCGGCCGCGCCGCCGCGGGTCGCCCACTCGACCACCTGCTCCGCCCGCAACGCCGCGTGCGTCACCGTTTCGCCCTTCGCGTGCGCCTCGAGGTGCTCGCGGGAGCGGTCCGCGCCCAGCGTCGTGCGCATCGCCGTGAACAGGTCGCCGCTCCACCACACCGACGTGTCCATCGACAGCGACACCGGGATCCCGTACTGCCGCAACGCCCACGTGGACGGGTAGCCCTGGCCCGCGCTCTGCTCGCTTTCGGTCGACACCGACGCCGATCCGCCGGTCGCCGCGATCCGGTGGTACGAGTCCGCCGACAGGGACGCGCTGTGCACGTAGATCGTCTCGGGGGTCATGAACCCGTGGTCGTGCATCAGGCGGATGCCGTCGTCGCCGGTCGCGCCCCAGACCCCGGCGTGCGTGGTCACCGGCACGCCCAGCTCGCGCGCCACCTCGAACGCCGGCTTCTCCGGGAACGCCGGGTCGCCGGTGACGTCGAACGCGAGCTGGAAGCCCAGGTCACCGCCGGTGCGACGGGAGACGAAGTCGCGGAACCCGGGCGTGGCCGTCCAGTTCGCCGGGGCGTCCTGGATGTTGCCGTAGGCCAGCACGAACCGGCCCGGGACGGCTTCGAGCGCGTCGGCCGCCGCGTCGGCGTGCTGGGTCGTCTGCAGGCCGTGCGACCAGTCGACGGTCGTCGTGACGCCCGCTTCGAGTGCTTCCCACGCGCCGAGCAGGTTGCCCGCGTAGATGTCCTCGGGGCGGAACACCTTGCCCCATTCGAGGTAGTACCAGACGAAGTACTGGGTCAGCGTCCAGTCGGCGCCGTAGCCGCGCATGGCCGTCTGCCACAGGTGCCGGTGGGTGTCGATCATCCCCGGCAGGACGATCCCGCCGGTCGCGTCGATCTCGGTCGTGCCCGCGGGGACTTCCAGGGCGGGGCCGATCGCGGCGATCTCGTCGCCGGTGACCAGGACGTCCGCGCCGGGCAGGACGCGGCGGGCGTCGTCGAGGGTCAGCACCGTACCGCCCCGCAGGACGATCGATCCGGACATGGCTGCCTCCGGTTGCGTACACTCGTCCGCTCTACGGACACTGAAGGGGTGACGTCACCTTTGCCCAGCGCCGGGCCGGTGTCAATCCCCGCCGCTACGCTGCGGGCAGGACTGGGAGAGGGAGGTCGTGCATGCCACGCGAGGGAACGGGTCCCGACTTCATCGAAGCGCTGGCGCGCGGGCTCGAGGTGATCACGGCGTTCGGGCCGCACCGGCCGGAGATGACGCTGGCCGAGGTGGCCACCGCCGCCGGCCTGGCTCGCCCGACCGCGCGCCGGATCCTGCTCACCCTGGAGGAGCTCGGGTACGTCCGCGCCGGCGGGCGCGGCTACGCGCTGACCCCGCGCGTGCTCGACCTCGGCGTCGCCTACGTGCGGTCGATGGGCCTGTGGGACGTCGCCCGGCCGCACCTGGAACGCCTGGTCGAGCGCACGAACGAGTCGTGCTCGATCGCCCAGCTCGACGGCTCCGACATCGTCTACGTCGCCCGGGTCGCGGTGCCGAAGATCGTCGCGCTGGCCGTCCAGATCGGCACCCGCTTCCCCGCCTTGCCGACGTCGCTGGGCAAGGTCCAGCTCGCCGCGCTGCCGCCGGACGAGCTGGAGGCGGTGCTGGCCCAGCCGACCCGCTCCGGGCTCGTCCCGCGCTGGCAGCCGGACCGCGCCGAGCGCGACGCCGAACTGCGCGAGGTCCGCGCCCGCGGCTGGGCGCTGACCGACGAGCAGCTGGCACTCGGCATCCGGTCGGTGGCCGCGCCGCTGCGCGACGGCGCCGGGCGGGTGATCGCCGGGGTCAACGTCAACTGCCACGCCGCGGAGACGCCGGTGGAGCGGCTGCTGGAGCACCACCTGCCGCTGCTGCTGCAGACCGCCGGGGAGATCAGCGCCGACTTCGCGCGGCTGGACGACGTCCCGCACGTCACCGTGCCCGCGGTGTCTTGACCGCGGAGGCCTACGGCGGCAAACTGCGGACAAGCGTCCGTTGGACGGACAGGAAGTGAGGAACCGGGTGGACACCAGCGCTGCCGGCCCGCTGACCGGGCTGCTGGTCGCGGACTTCTCCCGGGTGCTCGCCGGCCCCTACGCCACGATGCTGCTGGCGGACATGGGCGCCGAAGTCGTCAAAGTCGAAGGCCCGCAGGGCGACGAGACGCGCACGTGGATGCCGCCGGTGCGCGGCGACGTCTCGACCTACTACCTCGGCGTGAACCGCGGGAAGCGGTCGATCGCCCTCGACCTGCGCGAGGAAGCCGACGCCGCCGTCGCCCGCGAACTGGCGGCGCGGGCGGACGTGGTGATCGAGAACTTCAAGCCCGGCGGCCTGGCCAAGTACGGCCTGGACTACGACACCGTCAGGACGGCCAACCCCGGCAGCGTCTACGCCTCCATCAGCGGGTTCGGCTCGGGCGACGGCCGGCACGTGCCCGGCTACGACCTGATGGTGCAGGCGATCTCGGGCCTGATGAGCCTGACCGGCGACCCGGACGGCCCGCCGTACCGGGCCGGGATCTCGGTGTTCGACGTGATGGCGGGCAACCACGCGGTGATCGGCGTCCTCGCCGCGCTGCGCCACCGCGACGCGACCGGCGAAGGCCAGCACGTCGAGGTGAACCTGCTGTCCTCGGCGCTGACGGGGCTGGTCAACCACAGCTCGGCCTACGCCGCCGGCGGCGTGGTGCCCTACCGGATGGGCAACGCCCACCCGAGCGTCTTCCCCTACGAGCCGCTGCCGACCGCCGACGCCGACCTGATCGTCGCCGCGGCCAACGACGGCCAGTTCCGCCGGCTGTGCGAAGTCCTCGGCCTGCCCGACGTGCCGGACGACCCGCGGTTCGCCCGCAACGCCGACCGCACGAAGAACCGCGAGGAGCTGCGGCCGATCCTGGTTGAACGGCTCAAGGAACGCACCGCCGTGGAGTGGTTCGACGCGCTGACGAAGGTCGGTGTCCCGTGTGGACCGATCAACACCATCGACGGCGGGTTCGCGATGGCCGAACGCTTCGGCCTCGACCCGATCGTCGAGGTCGGCGACGGCGAACGAGCCGTGCCGACGACGCGCCATCCGATCCGGTTCTCCGCGACCCCGGCCGCCTACCGGCTGCCTCCGCCGGAGCTCGACGAACACGGCGCCGAGCTGCGCGCCTGGCTGACGGAGACCCCGCATGACTGACCGCGTCTACGAGACCGCACTCGGATCGTCCACAAAGGACAAGATCACGCTGCTCGGCCAGGACCTCGCCGAGGACGTCATGGGCAAGGTCGGGTTCGGCGAGCTGGCGTTTTGGCTGGCGACGCAGCGGCGTCCGTCCACCGGGGAGACCCGGGTCTTCGAAGCGGTGCTGGCCGCGTTGGCCGACCACGGCTTCACGCCGACGGCGATCGTCACGCGGCTGACTTACCTGTCCGCTCCCGATTCCGTGCAGGGCGCGCTGGCCGCCGGGTTGCTCGGCGGCGGTTCGCGATTCCTCGGCGTCACCGAGGACTGCGGCCGGTTCCTGCACGACGTCCTCGCCGCCGCCGAAACCCCGGCGGACGACGCCGGCTGGGACGCGCTGGCTTTGAAGACCGTCGAGAAGTGCCGCGCCGAAAAGAAGTTCATCCCCGGGCTCGGGCACCACGTCCACAAGGACGGCGACCCGCGCACCCGCCGGCTGTTCGAGATCGCCGGCGAGGAAGGCCTGCGCGGCCCGCACCTGGAACTGTTCGCCGCCATCGGCCGCGTCCACCCGCGGGTGCTCGGGAAGACGTTGCCGCTCAACGGCGCCGGCGTCTGCGGCGCCGCGCTGGCCGACCTCGGGCTGCCGCTGGAACTGCTGCGCGGGTTCGCGCTGCTCGCCCGGACCGCCGGGCTCGTCGGGCAGCTGGCCGAGGAGCTGCGCCACCCGGTCGCCAACGACGTCTTCCTGTCGGTCGACCTGAACAACCGGCCGGTCCCGCCGGACCCGCAACGCTGAGAGGAACGCCGATGCAGCTCGTCACCGAGGACAACATCACCGAGCTCGCCGCGCAGCGGTGGTCGAGCGCGCACGACCCGCGCACGGCGCAGGTCATGGCCGCCCTCGTCCGGCACCTGCACGCCTTCGCCCGCGAGGTCCGGCTGACCGAACCCGAGTGGATGGCCGCGATGCGGTGGCTGACCGAGACCGGGCAGATCAGCGACGACAAGCGCGAGGAGTTCATCCTGGCCTCCGACGTGCTCGGCCTGAGCATGCTGGTGGTGCAGATGAACCACGCCTTCGACGCCAAGGCGACCCCGGCCACCGTGCTCGGCCCGTTCCACATCGACGGCTCGCCGGAAAAGGACTTCGGCGGCGACATGTCCGACGGCCTGCCCGGCACCCCGCTCTACATCACCGGCACCGTCCGCGGCCTCGACGGCTCCCCCGTCGGCGGCGCGATCCTCGACGTCTGGCAGGCCGACGAAGAAGGCGCCTACGAGTCGCAGATCCCCGGCATCGACGAGGCCCGGCTGCGCGCCAAGTACGCCACCCGCCCCGACGGGACCTACTGCCTGCGCACGATCGCGCCGAAGGGCTACTCGATCCCGATGGACGGCCCGGTCGGGGCGATCATCGGCGGCACCGACATCAGCCACTTCCGGCCCGCCCACGTGCACTTCCTGATCAACGCCGCCGGCTACGAGCCGCTGATCACCCACCTGTTCCAGGAGGGCGCCGAGTACCTCGACAGCGACGTCGTGTTCGGCACCAAGCAGGAACTGGTCGTGGCGTTCGAACCCCGCGACCCGGGCGCCACACCCGACGGCGGCGAGTCGGCCGAGCCGTGGCTCGAAGCCCGGTACGACTTCGTCCTGCAGCCCGTCTGACGCCGTGCGCGCGGCGGAGATCCGGGCGGCGGGCGCGCCCCCGGTGGTGACCGACCGGACGGCACCCGAACCGGGGCCGGGCGAGGTCGCGGTGAGCGTCACCGCCGCGCCGGTCAGCCCGCTCGATCTGCTGTGCGCGTCCGGCACGTCCTACTTCGGGCTGCCGGAGCTGCCGTACGTGCCGGGGGTGCAGGGGGTCGGGGTGCTCACGCGGCCGACGCCGACCGAGCCGGCCGGGACGCCGGTCTGGTTCGCCACGACCGCCGGGATGCGGCCCGGGGACGGCAGCATGGCCGAGCACGTCGTCGTCGCGCCCGCCGACCTGGTGGTCCTGCCGCCGGGGGCCGACCACGCGCTCGTCGCGGCCCTCGGACTGTCGGCGGTGGCGGCGTGGATGTGCTTGACCTGGAAGGGAAACCTCGTTCCCGGTGAGACCGTGCTGGTGCTCGGCGCCGGCGGGGTCGTCGGCCAGTCGGCCGTGCAGCTGGCCCGCGTGGCCGGGGCCGGGCACGTCGTGGCGTGCGCGCGCTCGGACGCCGCGCTGGAACGAGCCCGGCGGCTCGGCGCGGACAGCGTGGTGCGGCTGACGGACGGCGACGACGTCGATTCGCTGGCGCGGCGGCTCGGGGACGTCCCGGTCGACCTGGTCATCGACCCGGTGTCCGGGATCCCGGCCGCGGCGGCGCTGCGCACCCTGCGCCCGGGCGGGCGGCTGGTGAACCTCGGCAGCGCGGCCGACGACGAGTGCCCGGTGTCCTCGGCGGTGCTGCGCAGCCGGTCGCTGCACATCCACGGCTACACCAACAACGAGCTCGACACCGACCGGCGCCGCGAAGCGCTGCTGACGGTGGTGGGGCACGCGATCGCGGGCGACCTCACCGTCGACCACGAGCGCGTCCCGCTCGCCGAAGCCGGTGCCGCGTGGACGCGCCCGGGCCGGATCGTGCTGGTGCCCTAGCGGCCGTAACCTTCGGCGGCCAGGACCTTCCCCATCACCTCGTAGGCCGCGGGGTCCTCCGGCGCGACCGTGGCCAGGCCGTCGACGTAGCGGTTGTACATGCAGAACGCCGCCGCGATCAGCACGGTGTCGTGCAGCTCGACGTCGGTCGCCCCTTCGGCGCGGGCCGCCGCGATCAGCTCGTCGGTGACGGCTCGGCCGGTTTCCCGGGCCGCGAGCGCGATCCGCAGCAGCGCCTTGAGCTTGTCCGACACGGGTGCGTCGTCGATGCCGGCGCACGCCGCGTCGACCACCGCGCGGCCGCCGTCGAGGGTTTCGGCCGCCGCGGCGGCGTGGCTGCCGTGGCAGAAGCGGCACTCGTTGCCGTTGGAGACCACCGCCGCGATCAGCTCGCGCTCGCCGACCGTCAGCGGGCTGGGCCCGCGCAGGAGGGTCTGGGCCAGGTGGTTCAGCGGCACCGCGGTCTCCGGGCGGTAGGCCATCAGCGACCGGATCCCGGGCAGCTGCGGGTCGAGCGGGATGTGCGGCATCGAGGGTCCTCCTCGCGAGGCGAAAGATCGTCCCCGTGAGTCTTTCGGCCAGGGGCGGCCCGGCCAACTTCCGCGTTGCGCAACCGGGCCGCCGCCGAAAGGCTCAGCCGAGGGTGAAGTCGTCGGCGTAGAGGGCACTTTGGCCGTACCAGCCGTGGACGTACACCGTCACCGCGCCGGACGCGCCGGTCGTGAACGGCACCGACAGCTGCGTCCAGCCGCTGCTCGAGGTCCACGTGCTGGCGGTCGCGCCGCCCCGGACCCCGACGTAGGCGTAGCTGCCCTGCACCCACGCTTTGAGCGTGTAGGCGTGGTTCGGGGCCAGCGTGACGTTCTGCGCCGCTTCACCGGTGGCCGAGGCCGTCGGGACCACCTGCAGCGCGTGGGTCCCCGAGTGGGCCGGGGACGCGACGACCGCGTCGCCGGTGGCGCTCCACGGGCTCAGCGCGCCGGTCTCGAACCCGCCGTTCACCACGCCGCCCGCGGGTGGGGTGCCCTTCACCGTGAGGGTGAACGTGGTGCTGTGGCTCGCCGACGGCGAGGTGCCGGTGACCGTCAGCGGGTAGACCCCCGGGACCGCCGCCGAGGTGGTGCTCACCGACAGCGTCGCGCTGCCGCCCGCGGTCACCGAGCCCGGGCTGACCGACGCCGTGACGCCGGCCGGCGCGCCGGTGACCGACAGCGTCACCTGCTGGGCCGAGCCGGACGTGACGGCGGTGCCGACCGTCGCGGTGGCCGAACCGCCGGGGTCGACCGCGGCGGACGCCGGGTTCGCGGTCAGGGAGAAGTCGTTGCCGGGCACGGTGGTGCCGCCGGTGAACGGTTCGAAGGCGTGGCTGAAGAACCACGTCTCCTGGGCGATGCCGGAGCAGTTGTCCGCGGCCGCGCCGCCGGGGCAGCTGCCGTTGTCGCGCTGCAGCGCCCAGAACGACAGCTCGTTGATGCCCTTGGAGACCGCCCAGTTGTAGACGGTGGCGGCGTCGGCGGTGGTGAACGTCTCGGCCGGGCCGAAGTCGTCGACGCCGATCATCTCGGTGATCCCAACCATCCCCCACAGCTGCGCCTGCGTCTTGCCCGGGTACAGCGCGCCGAGCTGGGAGACGAGCCCGGCGGCCGCGGTCTGGGTGTCGGTGGCCATCTGGTGGGCGGCGTTGTCGTAGTAGTCGAACGTCATCAGGTTCACGACGTCGACGCGGGTGCCGTTGGCGACGGCGTTGCGCAGCACCGCCAGGCCGCTGTCGGCGAGGCCGCGGGTGGTGGTGGGCAGGGTGTAGGAGATCTGCAGCGACCGCCCCGAAGCCGCGGCCCAGTCCTGGACCTTCTTGATGGCCTTGTTGCGGCGGTCGATCCCGGCGGAGTTGGTCAGCGAGTTGTCCTCGATGTCCATGTCGAGGCGGGGGACGTCGTAGGTGGTGATCACCGACTCGTAGGCGGCGGCGATCGAGTCCACATTCGTGCAGCTGTCGGCTATTTCGGTGCCGGTGTTGTCGGCGGTGTAGCCGCCGAAGGACGGGATGACGTCGCCGCCGCGGGAGCGGATCGTGGCGATGTCGGAGCCGAAGACGCCGTTCGAGATGGGCATCCCGGTGTCGCCGTTCCAGTACACGGTGCAGGAACCCTTGGTGGCGGCCTGGATGAACGCCATCGTGAGGTGCTTGGCGCCGGACTGCTGCGCGAGCGCCGCGGGGCTTTCGCCGGTCCAGGCTTCGAAGTAGGGCGCGAAGACGTGCGCGGGCAGCGGCGTGGCGGCTTGCGCGGTTCCGGCGGCGGCGACCAGCGAGCCAGCCGATATCGCCGTCACGGCAAGGAAAACGGACATTCGGGAGAAAGGTCTGCGTCGACGCATCTGCGCTCCAGTGCCGGCGGGAGCCGTGCCGCGGCGTAACACGGCGAGAACGTCTTCAGGATTGGATCAGACCAATATCGGCGTCAAGGTCTAGACCACTAAACAGGCCGGATGGCCGCAGGGGTTGCTCGCTGCGCTTTTCGCGGCAGATGACCGCCAGTGAGCAACGATCGGACACAAAAAGGTGCCAACTCCTGCGATCTGACGGTAGCGTGCGCGTCCATGCGGGTGATTTGGGGGAAGATTGGACAGCGCAGAGTGACCAAGCCGTGGCGTGCGGCCCCCAAAGCCGCCCTCTCGAGCCCGCTCACCCTGATCGTGGCGGCGGTGACCGCGCTGCTCGCCTGCTTCCTCGGCACCGCGGCGGTCCTGCAGGCCTCCGCCGCCGGCGGCGCGACCGTCGCCTACCAGACCGGGATCACCTGCCCCGACAGCTACGGCCCGGTCTTCGGCAAGGGCAACATCCCCGTCGAGGACATCCCGGCCCTGACGAGCGCCGTCCAGCGCCACGCCCCCGCGCACGGCTTCGGCGCCCCGGTCGTCGGCGAATACACGAACGTGCTGCCCGGCACGCAGTTCAACGGCGACCCGCACTACAAGGTCCGCCTCGCCTACCGCGACCAGGCCGGCCTCGACAACCTCACGCTGCAGCAAGGCACCCGCGCGCCCGGCCTCTGGCTCGGCAACGTCGTCGCCGACGCCGAACACATCGGCGTCGGCGCGAAACCCAGCATCCAGGGCATCGCGCTGCCCCCGGTCACCGGCATCTACCGCGACCTGCTCGACCCGCCGCCGCGGTGGTGGTGCTCGCAGCAGTCCGGCGCCGTCGTCGACCGGCTCGCCAACGACCCCATCGACTCGATCGTCTTCGCCACCGACCGCAAGACCTTCGACACCGCGGTCGCCGCGATCGGCCTGCCGAAGGTGCAGTACTTCCACATCTCCTTCTACGAACCGCCCCCGGCCACCCTCAGCGCGGCCGAAGACCTGCTGCAGCGCTCCCGCGACCTCGTCGCCGACGTCCGCGCCGACCTCACCGCCCAGGGCCTCGGCACCCTCGTCGCCGCCGACGTCCCCACGTTCGAACGCTCGGTCCAGATCGCCCGGCAGGCCCAAGCCAACGTGTTCGTGTCGATCCTGCCGCTCGCGCTGATCAGCGTCCTGGTCGGCTGCGCCGGCCTCGGCACCGTCGCCCTGCAGTGGTACCAGCGCCGGCACGCCCAGCTGCGGCTGCTCTCGGCGCGCGGCAGCGGACCCGGCGCCCTCGGCGGCCTCGCCGTCGCCGAACTCGGCCTGCCGATCCTCTTCGGCGGGGTGCTCGGCGCGGTCGCCGCCCGCCTGCTGCTCGGCGTCTACGGCCCACCCGGCGCGCCCGACCCCGAGGCCGAGCTGCGGGCGGGCCTCGTCGCGGCCGGGGTGCTGGTCGTGTCGCTGGTGCTACTGGCCCTGGTCGTCGCCGTGCGCGCGCACCGGGAGTTCGAACTGGGCCGCGTCCGCCGCGGCGGCAACCGGATGCGGCTGCTGGCCTACTTCCCCTGGGAGCTCGCCACAGCGGGCATGGCGTGGCTCGGCTGGACCCGCCTCGCCCACTACAGCACCGGCTCACACCTCGGAAATCCATTACCCCAGGTCGACCCGCTCGCCCTGACCTACCCGGTGTTCGTCGTGCTGACCGTCGGGCTGCTGACCGCACGGCTGGCGTGGCTGGCCCTGCACGCCTCCCACCGTGCCCGCTTCTGGTCGCGCCCGGCACTGCAGCTGGCCATCCGCCGCCTCGCCGGCGCCCGCGCCCCGGTCACCGGCGTGCTCGTCATCGGCACCCTCGCCATCGGCACGCTGGCCACCGGCATCGGCATCGCGAACGGCCAGGAAGACGCGCTCGACACGAAGTCGGCGATCTTCGTCGGCAGCACCGCCCGCCTCGACACCGACAGCCCGATCGGCATGGGCACCGTCGCCATGCCGCCGTCACTGGCCGGGACCAGCACCGTGGTCGGGGAACTGACCGGCACCGGCAGCGTCGTGCTCGTCGTCGACCCCGAAACCTTCACCCGCGGCGCCGCCACCGCCGACGTCCCCACCGACGACCTCGCCGGCCTCCTGCGCCAGATCGCGCAACCGGACCCGCGCGGCACGCCGGTCCTGCGCATCGGCCACACCGCCAAGCAGACCGCGCAGCTGCCGAACGGCCTGCGCGACGCCGTCACCGTCGCCGACCTGCCGGTGTTCCCCATGATCGGCACCTCCCCCGGCTACGTCGTCTCCCGCACCGCCCTCGACCACGGCCAGCTCGACCGCGTCCCCAAGTGGAGCGTCCTGACCACCGCGCCGCTGGCCGACGCCACCGCCGCCCTGCGCGCCGCCGGCGTGTTCATCCCCAACCGGATCAGCCGCGAAACCGCGCTCGACGGCCTGCCCTTCTTCGTCGTGTCCTGGACGTTCTCCTTCGTCGCGCTGCTCGGCGCCGTCCTCGGGGTCGTGGCCATCCTCGCCCTGCTGGTCGCCGTCGAAGTCCGGCGTCGGCAGAACGCCCTCGCCGGCGCGCTCGTCCTGCGGATGGGCATGCGCCCCCGCACCCTGCTCGCCAGCCACCTCATGGAACTCGGCGCGCTGAGCGGCCTCGCGATCGTCGTCGGCGTGGTCTGCGGCGTCTCCGTCGCCGGGCTGTCGGTGCCGCGGTTCGACCCGGCGACGTTCCTCGCACCCCGCTCGGAACTACCCGACCCGCTGCCCTTCGTCCTCACCGTGCTGCTCGTCGGCGTCCTCGTCGTGGGCCTCGCCGGCTGGATCGCGGTGCGCTCGGTGCGCACCGCCCGGACCGCGGAGCTGATCCGTGCCTGACAAACCGATCTTCACCCTGCGCGGCATCGGCGTCGACTACCCCACCCCGGCCGGCACCGTCACCGGCGTCGACGACGTCAGCTTCGACGTCCCCGCCCGCGGCATGACCGTCTTCGCCGGCCCCTCCGGCTCCGGCAAGTCCACGCTGCTGCGCGTGCTGGGCCTGTTCGAACAACCCGCCCGCGGCACCCTCACCTTCCAAGGCGCCGACGTCCACCGGCTCAAGCACCGCGAACGGCGCGCCCTGCGCCGCCACCACCTCGGACTGGTGTTCCAGAACCCCGCCGACAACCTGCTCGGCTACCTTTCGGTGGCCGACAACCTGCGCGCCGCCGCCGAAGCCGCCGGCACCGAATGCAACCCCGACGACATCCTCGGCCAGCTCGGGCTACACGGCACCGGCGACTGGAAGATCTCCGCGCTCTCGGGCGGCCAGCAGCAACGGCTGGCGTTCGGCTGCGTGCTCGCCGCCCGCTCGACCGTCATCCTCGCCGACGAACCCACCTCCCAGCTCGACGAAGCCTCCGCCGACCTGGTGCTCGACACCCTGCAATACCTGGTGGACCAGGACTTCGCGGTCCTGGTCGCCTCCCACGACGACCGCCTGATCGACCTCGGCGCCCGCGTCGCCCGGCTGCACAAGGGCACACTCGAACGCGTCGAAGAACGGGAGCCGCACCGATGACCATCGTGGAAGCCGTCGGCCTGCGCCGCAGCTTCGCCCACCCCAGCGGCGACATCGACGTCCTGCGCGGGCTCGAACTGCGGGTCGGCGCCGGCGAGCTCGTCACCGTCTCGGGCCGCTCCGGCTCCGGCAAGAGCGCGCTGCTGGCCCTGCTGTGCGGGTTCGACTCCCCCGACTCCGGCTGCGTCCTGCTCGACGGCGTCCCGATCAGCGGCGCCCCGCCGTGGCACACCTGCGCCGTCCTGCCGCAGGCCCTCGGCCTCGCCAACGAGCTCACCATCGCCGAAAACGTCGCCCTGCCGCTGCGGCTGCGCTCCGACGTCCCCCGCCCGTCCCGCGACGCGATCCACGACCGCGTCACCGGGCTGCTCGACGAGCTGGGCATCGGCGACCTCGGCGACCGCTACCCCCTCGAAGTCTCCTTCGGGCAGCAGCAACGCGTCGCCCTCGCCCGCGCCGTCGCCGGCCGCCCGCGCGTCCTGCTCACCGACGAACCGACCGCCCACCTCGACGCCGGCAGCACCCCCCGGGTCCTGCGGCTGCTGCGCCGCTGCGCCGAAGAAGGCGCCGCGGTCATCGTCGCGACCCACGACGACGAAGTCCACCGCATCGCCGACCGCCGCGTCCGCCTCCTCGACGGCGTCCTCACCGCCCTGCTCGACTGACCGCCCCAACCGATCAGGAATCGAGAAGCGCTGGTCACCGGCCCGGCAATAGCGTCATCGCCGTACCGCAGACCACGACTTCAGGAGCACCACGATGAGCACCCAGGGGATCAAGACCGTCCTGCACCCCGTCACCGACCTGGCCGCCGCCAAGGCCGTCTACACCGCCCTGCTCGGCACCGAACCCCAGGCCGACGCGCCCTACTACGTCGGCTACGACGCCGAAGGCCAGCACATCGGCCTCGTCCCCAACGGCGCCCAGCAGGGCATGACCGGCCCGGTCACCTACTGGCACGTCGACGACATCGCCGCGAAGCTCGCCGAAGTGACCGCCGCGGGCGCCAAGGTCAAGGACGAGCCGAAGGACGTCGGCAACGGCCGCCTGGTCGCGACCTTCACCGACGCCGACGGCAACGTCCTCGGCCTCCTGCAGGACGCCTAGTCCAGCGCGGTGGCCCGGCTGACCTCTTCCCAGGCCGCCAGGTCCGCCGCCAGCGTCCGGTGCTGGGCGCGGATCGCCTCCACGGCGTCCGCGCCCAACGCCAGGTGCAGCGGCGCGTCGGGACTGCCCACCGCGCGCACGATCGCCGCGGCCGCCTTCGCCGGGTCGCCCGGCTGCGTGCCGTCCATGGTCTCGACCGCCTCCCGCGTACCCGACGTCGACACGGCGTAGGCGTCGATCGAACGAGAGCGGTGCATGCGCCCGCCCCCGAACTCCGTGCGGAACGCCCCGGGCTCGACGATCAGCACCCGCACCCCGAACGGCGCCACCTCCGCGGCGAGCGCCTCCGAAATCCCCTCCAGCGCGTACTTCGCCGCACTGTAGGCACCGAAACCGGGCATCGACAGCTGCCCACCCATCGAACTGATCTGCACGACCGTCCCGCTGCCCAGCGCCCGCAGGTGCGGCAAAACCGCCTTCGTCACCGCGACCGCACCGAAGAACATCACCTCCAGCAACGCCCGCAGCTCGTCCATCGTCAGCTCCTCCACGGCGCCGACCGAACCATTGCCCGCGTTGTTCACCACGACGTCGATCCCGCCGAACTCCTCGAGCGCCGTCTTCACCGCCGCGTCGACCTGCCCGGCATCGGTCACGTCCAGCGCCGCGGTCCGGACCCGGTCACCACCGCGCTCCCGCAACCCCGCCAAGGTCTCCGGCCGCCGCGCCGTCGCCAGCACCCGGTCCCCCGCCGCCAACGCGGCCAGCGCGATCTCCCGGCCGAACCCGGCCGAGCAGCCGGTGATCAACCACACGCGGCCGTCGGTGTTCGTCATCTTCGCTTTCCTCCCAGTGGATTCCCGCCTCCATCCTGGGGACGCCCACCACCGCACCGCCAACACCGATCCCCTGCCACGGCTACAGTCGGAGCCTGTGACCCCCGAGCTCCGACAGCTGCGCTACTTCGTCGCCGTCGCCGACGAAACCAGCTTCACCCGCGCCGCCGCCGGCCTCCACATCGCCCAGCAATCCCTCTCCCAGCAGATCACCGTCCTCGAACGCGGCCTCGGCGCCCGCCTCTTCCACCGCGACCCCCGCGGCACCCGCCTCACCGCCGCCGGCAAGCTCTTCCTCCCCGAAGCACGCGCGGTCCTGGCCCGCGCCGACGAAGCCGTCACCACCCTCGGCCGCGCACTGCGCGGCGAAATCGGCAGCGTCCGGCTCGCCTTCCTCACCACCACCGCCAACTACCTGCTGCCCCCGATCCTGCGCGCGGTCCGCGAGCGCTACCCCGACCTGACCGTGACGACCGCCGAAGCCCCGATCGCCGAACTCGTCGACGGCCTGCGCGAAGGCCGGTTCGACCTCGCCTTCACCCGCCCGCCCCTGGTCCCCGGCCTCGCCTCCCGCACCCTGCTCACCGAAGAGGTCTGCGCCGTCCTCCCCGCCGACCACCCGCTCGCCGACCGCACGTCCCTGAAACTGGCCGACCTGGCAGCCGAACCGTGGGTGCTCACCCCGCGCGCCAGCTGGGAACCCTGGCACCGCAGCTACGACGACGACTTCGCCGCCGCCGGCTACACCCCGCGGGTCGTCCAGCGCGCCGCCACCGTGCAAGGCCTGCTCGGCCTCGTCGCCGCCGGCGTCGGCGTCACCCGACTCACCCGCTCCTCGCACAGCCTGCGCCGCACCGGCGTCGCCTTCGTCCCCCTCGAGAACGACGTCGCCCGGACCGAACTCGTGTGGGTACCCGGCCACGACAACCCCGCGCTCCCGGTGATCACCGACGTCGCCGTCGAACTGGCCGCGACCACCGACCTGACCGAAGCCGGCTGAATCGTCCCGTTGACAACCGAAGTCGATCACCCAGCCCCTTTCGTTGACGAAAACGATCACCTTTTCTCGTTGCCGACCGACCGATAACCGCCCTAACGTGTTCACCAGCAACGAGCCATTATTTCCGGCCGGCGAAATCGGATTCCGCAAAGGAGCCACGGGATGACCTCGCCCCCAGTCCGCCCCCCATCACTGGAAGACGGCGGAACCGCGCTCTTCCGCTGGGTCGACGAAATGCGCGAGAACACCCCGGTCATCGCGGACGAAGACGACACCTGGCACGTTTTCCGCCACGCCGACGTACGACGCGTTTTCACCGACCACCAAACCTTCTCCTCCGACCCCGGACTGCTGCTGCCCGACACCGCCGAAGCCGTCCGCGGCAACATGGCCGCCGTCGACCCACCCGTGCACCACCGCCTCCGCAAACTGGTCAGCAAAGCCTTCACCCCCAAGGTCGTCGCCGACCTCGAACCCCGGATCGGCACCGCCACCGACACCTTGATCACCGCGATGGCCGACCGCGACGACCCCGACCTCATCCGCGACCTCGCCTACGCCCTCCCCGTCGTCGTCATCGGCGACCTCATCGGCATCCCACCCGAAGACCGCACCCTCTACCGCGGCTGGGCCGACGCCCTCCTCACCGGCGGCGCACCCCGCGAAGACGGCACCTCCCTGACCGAAGTCATGGAGGACTACCTCGCCGACCTGCTCTCCCAACGCCGCCGCCACCCCGAAGACGACCTCTTCAGCGGCCTCGCCCACGCCGAAGTCGACGGAGAACACCTCGCCGACCACGAAGTCCTCAACTTCGCCTCACTGCTGCTCGCCGCCGGCCACATCACCACCACCATGATGCTCGGCAACACCGTCCTCGCCCTGCACGACTTCCCCGACGCCGCCGCCGCGGTCCGCCGCGACCACACCCTCGTCCCCAGCCTCCTCGAAGAAGTCACCCGCCACCGCCCGCCGATCATGCGGCTCCTGCGCATCACCACCACCGACACCGACCTCGGCGGCGTCACCATCCCCGCCCGGTCGATGGTCACCCCCTGGGTCCTCGGCGCCAACCGCGACCCCCGCCACCACCCCCGCCCGGCCGAGTTCGACCCCCGCCCCCGCAAGGAAACCCACCTCGCCTTCGGCGGCGGCGTCCACTTCTGCCTCGGCGCCCCGCTCGCCCGCCTCGAAGGCCGCATCGTCTTCGAACAGCTCCTCGACCGCTTCACCGACATCCGCGTCCGCGACGGCGTCCAGGTCGGCTACCCCTCCCCGATGATCTTCGGCGTCCGCGAACTGCCGGTCGAACTCGTCCCCCGCCGGACCGTCGCCCGCTCGGCGTGATCGGCAACGCACCCCCGGCCCGGCCACCCCATCCGTAGAATCGACGACGATGCGACGTCTCAAGTGGTACTGGGGGGCCCTGGTCCTCGCGTGCGTGGCCCTGCTGGCCGGCTTCTTCGTCTTCTTCGGCTCCGAAAGCCAACCCGGACGCCCCCAGCCCCGCCAAGGCCCGCCCGGCACCGGCCCCCTCACCGTCGTCGCGATGGGCGACAGCACCGTCTCCGGCGAAGGCGCCGGCCAGTACACCCCCGCCACCAACGGCCAGGGCGGCAACTGGTGCCACCGCTCCCCCAACGCCTTCGTCGACAAGATCGCCGTCCCCGGCATCACCGCCCACGTCAACCTCGGCTGCTCCGGCGCCCCCGCCGAACAGGTCGCGCTCGGCGACGTCAAGCAGTGGACCGAACCCTCGCAGGCGCAGCAGCTCGCCGCGCTGGTCAAGGACCACCGCGTCGCCGCCGTCGTGATCGCCGTCGGCGCCAACGACGAACCCAAGTTCTCCAACCAGGTCACCGAATGCTTCAAGGCCTGGTTCAACCCCGGCGGCCCGGCGTGCAGCACCGCGCTCAAGCAGACCTGGCAGTCCAAAGTGGACGCCATGGTGCCGAAGGTCGCCACCGCCGTCTCCGACGTCAAGAAGGTGCTGGCCGCCGCCGGGTACGTGCCCGCGGACTACCAGCTGATCCTGCAGTCCTACGCCGCCCCGATCGGCCCGGACCTGCCGGAGGACCTGCGCAGCCTCAACGGCTGCCCGTTCCGCGTCGAAGACCTGCGCTGGATCTCCCAGACCGGCATCGGCGTCCTGTCGGCGGGTCTCAAGGCAGCCGCCCAGCAGACCGGCGCCCGGTTCCTCGACCTCGCCAAGGCCGGCGCCAAGCACGAAGCGTGCAGCGGCGGCCAGAACCCGGCGACCGAGTGGTTCACGCGCCTGACGCTCCAGCTGGCGGATCTCGGCCAGGCGGACCGGGCCGGCCACGCGCTGCAGGAGTCGTTCCACCCCAACGCGGCCGGCCACACGGCGATCGCCAACTGCATCACCGAGTTCATCGCCGCGCGCGAAGGCAACGCCTCCTGCCTGGCGGGCGCCGACGGCAAGCTCCACCCGGCCCCGGAGGTCGTAGCCCGCTGAGGCCCCGGCCCCTCTTTGCTTGTTGTTGGGTGCCATGCGTGCTTACCGGCGCCATTTTTCTAGGCCCGCCGACCGGTATAGGGCGTTATACACCTAAAGATCGAGGGCGGCTCGCAGGGCGATGTCGATGCGTTCCTGGACGTCCTGGTCGATCTCGGCGAGGCGCTCGTCGAACCACGGCCGGTAGAGCCGGGTGAGGTTGAGCGTCGACACCCAGTAGCGGGCGTCGATCGCCACCCCGAGGATGTCCATCGGGTCGCGTTCGAGGAGTTCCGTGCCGAGCAGCCAGGGGCGCTCGGACTCGTTCACCCCGTCCGAGGACAGCAGCACGACGGTGCGCTGCCGGGCCGGTTCGGTCGGGGGGTGGTACGTCCAGACTTCACCCCTGCGCACGCAGATCCTTCTCCGCCGCGCTGAGCTCGGCCTCGTCCGATTCCGCGACGGCCGGTTCCGGCTTCTGCGGGGTGTAACCCGTGCGAACCGCCTCGCGCCTGGCCGCCTTCGACAGCCAGGACGAGACCGAGATTCCGTGGGCTTTCGCGGCGCGTTCGGCGAATTCCAGCGCGCCGCTGTCCAGCGAAAGAGTGACCTTACGTGTTGCCATACCTTTTACCGTACCAGCGCCCCGGCCACCGGGCGGAGCGCCGGCGTCAGAACGTCGGTGAACGTCCCTCGAACGGCGTAGAGAGCACCACCGTCGTCCGGGTCGACACCTTCGCGGCCTCGCGGATCCGGCGCAGCAGGTCCTCCAGCGCGAGCGGCGACTGGACGCGCACCAGCAGGATGTAGGACTCGTCGCCGGCCACCGAGTAGCAGGACTCGATCTCCTTGATGTGCTGGATCCGCTGCGGGTAGTCGTCCGGCGCGGCCGGGTCGTTCGGCGTCAGCGAGATCAGCGCCGTCAGCGGCAGGCCGATCTGCTCGCCGTCGAGCCGCGCGGTGTAGCCGAGGATGACCCCGCGCTGCTCGAGGCGGCGCACCCGCTGGTGCACCGCCGACACCGACAGCCCGACCCGCTCGGCGAGGTCGGTGAAGCTGCGCCGCCCGTCCGCCGCGAGCTCCTGGACGATCGACTGGTCCAGCGGCTCCAGGCCGCCGGGCGTCATGCGTCCAGCACGACGAGCTCGTGCGGCTGGTTGTTGACGGACTCGACGCCGTCGGAGGTGACGATGACGATGTCCTCGATCCGGGCGCCCCACCGGCCCGGCTGGTAGATGCCCGGCTCGACGCTGAAGGCCATGCCCGGCTCCAGCGGCAGCGCGTTGCCGGCGATGATGTAGGGCTCCTCGTGCACGTCCAGGCCGATGCCGTGGCCGGTGCGGTGGATGAAGTACTCGCCGAACCCGGCCTCGGCGATGACGTCGCGCGCGGCCGCGTCGACGGCCTCCGCGGTCACGCCCGGCTTGACCGCGGCCACCGCGGCCGCCTGGGCGCGCTGCAGCACCGCGTAGGTCTCGGCCACGTCGGCGTCGCGCGGCATGCCGACGGCGTAGGTCCGGGTGGAGTCGGAGTTGTAGCCGGCCGGCAGCGGGCCGCCGATGTCGACGACCACGACGTCACCCCGCTCGATGACGCGGTCGGAGACGTCGTGGTGCGGGCTGGCGCCGTTCGGCCCGGACCCGACGATCACGAAGTCGGCCCGGTCGTGGCCCTCCTCGACGATGGCCGCGGCGATGTCGGCGCCGACCTCGGCCTCGGTGCGGCCGGGGCGCAGCCACTCGTGGACGCGGGCGTGCACCCGGTCGATGGCCGCGCCGGCGTCCCGCAGCGACGCGATCTCGGCGGCGTCCTTGCGCATGCGGAGTTCACGCACGACCGGCCCGGCCAGGGTCTGCTCGGCGGTCCCGAGCGCGGACCGCAGCGCGAGGACGTGCAGGGCCGGGGTGAAGTCGCTGACCGCGACCCGCCCGGGCTTGCCGAGCCGGTCCGCCACGAGCTTGTACGGGTCGTCGCCGTCCACCCAGGTGAGCAGTTCGACGCCGAGCTCGTCGGTCGGGACGTCGGCGTAGCCGGGCGCCTCCAGCTTCGGCACGACGAGCGCGGGCGTGCCGTCGGCCGGCACGACGAGGGTGGTGAGCCGCTCGAACGAGCCGCCGGCCTGGCCGAGGAGGTACCGCAGGTCGGACCCGGGCGCGATCAGCAGAGCATCGGTGTCCGCGGCGGCCGCGGCGGAGCGGGCGCGGTCCAGGCGCGCCCGGAGGGCGGCGGCGTCGGGGGCGGGCGTGTGGAGGGAACGGCGCGACATGAGGGCGAGCCTAGTGGGGCGGGCGGCGCGGCCGGTCGCCGTGGGCCCACGACATGCCGGGCCGGGTGACGCACCTCCCCCACCGGCGCCGCGGCCGCTCCCTCCCCCGCCCGCCGCCTGTCTTGAATGAGTCATTCAGGTCGTGGGAGGTCCTGAATGACTCATTCAAGACACGTGGCGCGCCCCCGCCCGCGGCGCTCGGCGTGGCAGGCTGTGCGGGTGACCGGACCACTTGCCCTGCTCGACTCCGCGAGCCTGTACTTCCGTTCGTTCTTCGCCCTGCCCGACTCCATGCGCGCCGCCGACGGGACGCAGGTCAACGCCGTGCGCGGGTTCGCCGACACGATCGCGCGGATCCTCACCGACCGGCGCCCCGCGCGGCTCGTCTGCTGCCTCGACGCCGACTGGCGGCCGCAGTTCCGCACCGACCTGCTGCCCAGCTACAAGGCGCACCGGGTGGCCGAGGAGACCGGCGGCGGCAGCCCCGACGTCGAAGAGGTCCCCGACACGCTCACCCCGCAGGTCCCGATCATCCTCGACCTCCTCGAGGCCTTCGGCTTCGCCACCGCGGAGGCCGCCGGCTACGAAGCCGACGACGTCATCGGCGCGCTGGCCACCAAGGAGAAGACCGACCCGGTCGAGGTGATCACCGGCGACCGCGACCTCTTCCAGCTCGTCCGCACCGAGCCGACGCCGACGTCGGTCATCTACGTCGGCAAGGGCTGGGCGAAGGCCGAGGTGCTCGGACCGGCCGAGATCGCCGAGCGCTACGGCCTCCCCCGCGAAACCGCCGGGCCCGCCTACGCGGACATGTCGGTGATGCGCGGCGACCCCTCCGACGGCCTGCCCGGCGTCGCCGGGATCGGCGAGAAGACCGCGGCGAAGCTCATCACGCAGTTCGGGTCGCTCGAGGCGCTCCTCGAAGCCTCCGCCGCCAGCGACAACCGCGTCCCCCTCAAGACGCGGCTGCGGCTGTCCGACGCCGCCGGCTACCTCGCCGTCGCACCCACGGTGGTCCGGGTCGCCGTCGACGCGCCGGTGGAGCAGTCCCGCCCGGACACCGTGCCCGCCTCCCCCGCCGACCCGGACCGCGTCGCCGAGCTGGCCGAGCGGTGGAACCTCGGCAACTCGGTCGAACGCCTCCTCAAAGCCTTGCCCGGCGCCTAGAAGTACGTGCCGCACCACGGCGCGGCGATCGTGGTGAACAGCTCGTCGGCACGCGCGGCCGCACCGGGGTGCACGACCTCGACGCGGCCCGCGTGCGCCAGCGCCGTCGCGGTCCACTGCCCGAGGTAGAGCATGCCGAGGGTGTCGACGTCGAGGGCCAGGTCCGCGGCGGCGTCCGTGCGGTGGGCGCCGTCCGGGCCGACCTCGTAGTGCCCGGTGTTGGCCGGCAGCATCCGGTCGCGCACCGCGAGCACCACCGGGTCCGCCGCGCGGTAGGAGCGGGCCGCGAGCGCGGCGGCGACGTCGACCGGCCGCAGCCACAGGTCGTCCTCGACGTCGGCGGTGCGGGCATGACGGTGGTCGGCCAGCATCGGGGCCAGCGGCTCGTCGACCGGGCGGTAGCGGCCGCGGATCCCGGAGGCGAGGTCGACCGACAGCAGGAACCGCCAGAGCGCGGCGTGCGCGGCCGGGTCCACGGCGTTGAGCTCACGGACCTTCAGCACGGCCCCTTCGTCCGGCGACTCCGGCGTGCGGACGTCCACGGTGTCGTAGACGACGTACCCGTCGTCGCCGTCCGGTCCACTGTGGACGGCCACGACGTGGCTGCCGTGCGGGCCCACGAGGCGGTCGTGCGCGATCGGCCACCACACGGCCGGCCGGCCGATCATCCCGGCCCGGTGCAGCCCGATCCGTTCGTACAGCGCGGGAATCTCCCGCACGGCTTCCTCGGGCGTGAGCAGGCGGACGTCCCCGCTCACCGGCACCCGGTCGTGGAGCCGGGCCGCGGGCCGCGGCAGCCACACGGTCTTGCCGAGCGTCGCCGAGCCGTAGCCGAACCGGCCGTAGATGGTGGGCTCGCTCGCGTGCAGGGCGGCCAAGGGGATCCCGCGCGCGGCGAAGTCCTCCAGCTGCGCGGCCATCATCGCGGTGAGCACCCCGCGCCGGGTGCGGTCGGCGCGGACGCCGACGCCGTCGACCGCACCGAGGGCCAGGACACCGCCGCCGGGCACCGCGATCTCCGTGTCGTAGGAACTGGCGATCCCGATCGGGGTGGCACCGTCGAACGCGCCGAACTTGTGCGCGGCGGGCCAGGATTCCCCGTACCGGGACCAGTTCTCGTCGCTGACGCGGTTGGTGTGCAGCGAGCGGCCCAGCAGGTCGAACGTGGCGCGGCGCTCGTCCTCGGCCACGGGGCGGACGTCGAAGTCGGTCATGCCGCCGATCCTGCCGCCCGCCCGCGCCCGCGGCATCTCCATTTCCCCGGCGGCGTCAGAAGTGCGTGCCGCTCCAGGCCGCCACCCGCGTCCCGAACAGCAGGTCGGCCGCCGCCGGGGCGGCCGGGTCCCGGACCTCGATCCGGCCCGCCTCCGCCAGCGCCGACACCCGCCACGACCCGAGGTACACCATCGCGAGGGTGGTGACGTCGAGGCGCAGCGCCGCGGGCTCGCCGGTGCGCTTGGCGCCGTCCGGGGTGATCCGGTAGGTCCCGCTGTTGGCGGGCAGCAGCGGGTCGGTCACCTCGACGACGACCGGCTCGGCGTGCCCGTACGTCCGTGCGGAGAGGGCCTCCGGGACGTCGACCAGGCGGACCCAGTGCTCGTCGCCGATCCGGTCGACCGTGCTCCGGCGGTGGTCGGCGAGGATCAGCTCGATCGGCTCGTCCAGCGGCCGGGCTTCGGCGACGATCGTGTCGACGAGGTCGACGCCCAGCAGGAACCGCCACAGCCCGCCGAACGCGGCCGGCGTGCCCGGGAACAGGTCCACCAGGCGCAGGCTCTTCGTCCACGGGTGCGCCTGCAGGCCGTCGACGAAGTAGGTGGTGAAGCCGTCGGGCCCGTCCGGTCCGTGGTGCACGACCGCCCGGACCGGCTGCGGGTTGCGGCGCGCCTGGCCCTCGTACAGCCGCCACAGCACCTCCGGCCGGGACATCGCCCCGGGCCGCCGCGCCAGGCTCTCGTAGACGCCCGGAAGGACCTCCAGCGCCTCGTCCAGCTCCAGCAGCTGGACTTCGCCGGTCGCCGGCGCACCGGGGTGCAGCCGTGCCCGGTGCCGGTCGACGGTGTAGCTGCGGTACCGGGTGGCCAGGCCGTAGCCGAACCGGCCGTAGATGGGCGCCTCGGACGCGAGCAGGCTCGCGAACACGACCCCGCGCCCGGCGAAGTCCTCGAGCTGCGCGGCCATCATCGCCCGGAGCACGCCCCGGCGGGTCCGGTCGGGCCGCACCGCGACCCCGGTGACCCCCGCCATCGGCCGCCGCGCGCCCCCGGGCACCGTCAGCTCGGCGTCGAACGAGCGGGCCGTGCCGATCAGGTCCGGGTCGAACGCGCCGAGCGTCCCGCCGGGCTGGAACGCGCGGGACGCGCGCTCCCACTCCGCGTCGTCGCTCGGCGGCACGTGCAGGCTCGCGCGGAAGAGGTTGCTCGCCGCGCGGTGTTCGCCGGGGTCCAGCGTCCGGATCTCGAAGTCGCTCATCCCCGGATCATCTCCGGAACCGACGCGATCCGGCCACCGCAATTTCCGCGGTGGCCGGATCGGCGTGGCGAAGCTACTTCGTGGCGGGCGGGGAAACCTCGTAGTTGCCGCCGTCGCCCTTGACCGTGATCGGGATCTGCGTCGGCTTGCCCGCGATGGTCGCGGTGCACTCGAACTTCGCGCCGTCCTCGACCTTCTGCTCGGCCGGGCAGGTCACGGCGGTGACCCCGTCGATCTTGTACGTCTCGGTCAGCAGCTTCTGCACGTCGGTCTGCATCTGCGTGTTGTTGAAGACCTGCGTCTTGAAGAAGCCGGGCGCCACGAAGCCGAGGATGCCGACCACCGCGACGACCACGACCAGCACGATGACGCCGATCAGCAGGCCCTTCTTCGACGACTTCGCCGGCTGCTCGCCCTCCGGCGCGCCCTGGCCGGGGAACTGCTGCTGCTGGCCGTAGTCGTACTGGCCGGGCTGCTGCTGGCCGTACTGCGGCTGCTGCTGGGGCCCGCTCTGCGGGTACGCCCCACCGGGCTGCTGCCCGTACTGCGGCTGGGCCTGCGGGCCGCTCTGCGGGTAACCACCCCCGGGCTGCTGCCCGTAGGGCGGCGGCTGCTGACCCCACTGCGGTTGCTGCGGCGGCGTGTACCCCCCGGGCTGCTGGCCCCACTGCTGCGGTTGCTGGGGCTGCTGCGGCTGGCCCCACTGCTGCTGGTTCGGGTCGTACGAAGGCGGCTGCTGCTGCCCCCACTGCGGCTGCTCCTGCGGGCCGCTCGGCGGGTACGCGCCGCCCGGCTGCTGCCCGTACTGGGGCTGCTGTGGGTCGTTGCCGCCATACGGCGTGCTCATCGTCTGCCTCCGCCTGCTTCGCTCATCTCACTGTCCACCCCGAAACCGCCGTAAAGCCGCGTACGCACGGTGTTGCTGGCGATCCAACCACAGGTCGGAGCCGAGCACACGTGTCCACGCCCCAGGTCGGAGCATGCCTAACACGGAGTTCACGCGGCACCCGCGGCGACGACACCGCGCCGCAGCGCCTTGACCGCGTCGGCGGCCGCCGCGCCCACCGGGTCGCCCTTGCCGAGCACGTCCCGGATCTGGTCGAGCAGGTCGATCACCTGACGCGACCAGCGCACGAAGTCCCCCGCCGACAGCTCCTGCCCGTTGGCCTCGGCCGCGGTGAGCACCTTCTCCAGCGACTCGCCCCGCGCCCAGCGGTAGACCGGCCAGGCGAACCCGGCGTCGGGTTCGCGGGTGCGGTCGAGCCGGTGGCGCCGCTCGTCCTCGGTGAGGTCCACCCACAGCTTCACCGTCTCCTGCCACGCCTCCGGCACCGCACCACCCGGCAGCCGCGGCTCGCCGGCGGTGTCGCGCCGGGCTTCGAAGACCAGCGTCGAGACGACCGCGGCCAGTTCGGCCGGGCCGAGCTTGCGCCAGACGCCGTGCCGGATGCACTCCGCCGCCAGCAGATCGGACTCGCTGTAGAGCCGGGTCAGCCGGCGCCCGTGCTCGGTGACGCGGTCCTCGCCGTCCCCCGCCGACTCCGGTCCCAGATACCCCCGCTCACCCAGCAACGCCAGAATCCGGTCGAACGACCGCGCCAGCGAGTGCGTCGTCGCGGCGACCTTCCGTTCCAGCTGCTGGGTTTCCGCCGCGAGCCGCTGGTACCGCTCGACCCACCGCAGGTTCGCCTCGCGCTCGGCCAGCCCGTGGCACGGGTGCGCCCGCAACGCCCGCCGCAACGCCGCCAGCTCGCCGTCCTCGTTCGCCCCGGACCGCCGCTTCTGCCTCCCCGGCAACGAAATCCCGGCGCCGCGCAACGCCGAGGCGATGTCGCGGCGCGTCTTCGGCGACCGCAGCTCGATGTGCTTGGGCAGCTTGATCCGCCCCAGCGCCTCCACCGGCGCCGGGAAGTCGGCCACCGACAACGGCCCCGACCACCGGTCCTCGGTCACCACCACCGGCCGCGGCTCGCGGATCGGGTCCAGCCCCGGGTCGACGACCACGGCCAGCCCCGCCCGCCGGCCCGCGGGCACCGCGATGACGTCACCCTTGCGCAGCTTCTCCAGCGACTCCGCGGTCCCGGCCCGCCGGGTCGCGGTGTTCTGCCGCGACAACGCCTTTTCCCGCGTCGAGATCTTCGCGCGCAGCTCGACGTATTCGAGCATCTCCTCGAAGTCCCCGGTGATCGCGGCCGCGTACCCCTTCAGGGCCTCCTTGTTCCGCTCGATCCGCCGGGCCGTGCCGACCACCGACCGGTCCGCCTGGAACTGCGCGAACGACTGTTCCAGCAGCTCACGCGCCTCCGCCGCGCCGACCTGCGCGACCAGGTTCACGGCCATGTTGTAGCCGGGCCGGAACGACGACCGCAGCGGGTAGGTCCGTGTCGACGCCAGCCCGGCGACCTGCTTCGGGTCGACCCCCGGCTGCCACGCCACGACGGCGTGCCCCTCGACGTCGATCCCCCGCCGCCCGGCCCGGCCGGTCAGCTGGGTGTACTCCCCCGGAGTCAGGTCGACGTGCGCCTCGCCGTTGTACTTGACCAGCCGCTCCAGCACGACCGTGCGGGCGGGCATGTTGATCCCGAGCGCGAGCGTCTCGGTGGCGAACACGACCTTCACCAGCCCGCGGACGAACAGCTCCTCCACGGTCTCCTTGAACGCCGGCAGCAACCCGGCGTGGTGCCCGGCGATCCCCCGCTCCAGCGCTTCGCGCCACTCCCAGTAGCCCAGCACGCCGAGGTCGCCCTCCGGCAGGTCCGCCGTGCGCTCGTCGATCACCCGGCGGATCTCCTCGACCTCGCCCGGCCCGTTGAGCCGCAGTCCCGACCGCACGCACTGGGCCACCGCCGCGTCGCACCCGGCCCGGGAGAAGATGAACACGATGGCCGGCAGCAGCCCGGCCCGGTCCAGCTGCTCGACGACGTCCACGCGCGACGGCGGCCGGAACCGCGGCATCCGCGGCGGCGCGCCCCGGCGGCCGCGCGGGCCACGGAACCCGGCGGGCGCGTACTGGCGGCCGATCTCCTCGGTCCGGCGCAGCAGGGTCGGGTTGATCCGCAGCTCGGCCCCGGGCAGGTGGGTGTCCTCGCCGGCGAACAGGTCGAGCAGCCGGTTCCCGACCAGCATGTGCTGCCAGAGCGGCACCGGCCGGTGCTCGTCGACGACGACCGTGGTGTCGCCGCGGACCTCGACCAGCCACTCGCCGAACTCCTCGGCGTTGCTGACCGTCGCCGACAGCCCGACCACCCGGACGTGCTCGGGCAGGTGCAGGATCACCTCTTCCCAGACCGCCCCGCGGAACCGGTCGGCGAGGTAGTGGACCTCGTCCATGACGACGTAGCCGAGGTCGGTGATGGTGGAGGACCCGGCGTAGAGCATGTTCCGCAGCACCTCGGTGGTCATCACGACCACCTGGGCGTTGCCGTTGATCGAGGTGTCACCGGTGAGCAGGCCGACCGCGTCGGTGCCGTAGCGGGCGACGAGATCGGCGTACTTCTGGTTCGACAGCGCCTTGATGGGCGTGGTGTAGAAGCACTTGCGCCCTTCGGCGAGCGCCAAGTGCACGGCGAACTCGCCGACGACGGTCTTCCCCGCCCCGGTCGGCGCGCACACGAGCACGCCGTGACCGCCCTCGAGGGCCTCGCACCCGCGGATCTGGAACTGGTCGAACTCGAAGGACGCTTCCGCGGCGAAACGCGTCAGCTGGGGGTACTTCCCACGACGCGAGGAGGCCGCATAGGCCTCGGCCGGGGACGGAGAAGGGCTACTGGCCACCTCCTCAGCGTTTCACATCCCTCCGGGGGTCCGCACGTCGCGTGTGATCACCCGCCGTATAGGTCGTTATACATTTGTCGGAGTCCCCGGAACCGGTTCGCGTCCGGCCGCGTCGGAGCGGCGAAGGAGGCCCGATGACCGAACCGTGTCCGAGCTGCGGGCAGCTGGACCAGGTGCAGCACGTGCCCGCCGTCTACCAGGGCGGGCATGCGTTCTTCCGCGGGCAGGGGCCGGCGGTGGCGGTGCCCGCCGGGGACGGGTTCGTCTACACGAGCAGCCAGGTCAGCGGGGTTTCGGTGTCGGCGGTGGCCCGGTCGCTGGACCCCTTCCCTCCCCCGCGCCGGGGCGGCGGCCTGGTGGCGGCGGTGCTCGCGCTGGCGCTGGTGGGGAGCTGCCTGCTGGCGTTGCCGCTGTCGGCGGTGGACGACCCGCCGCCGGGTGGTGCGGGTGCCGCGGCGCTGGGCTACGCGGCGCTGTCGCTGCCCGCGCTGTGCGTGTACGCCGCCGCGGGCGTGGTGATCTGGCTGTACGTGCGCCGCATCCGGGCGCACCGGCGGCAGCGGCGCGGGGTGCCGGCGGCGCGGCAGGTGTGGGAGCAGGGCTGGTTCTGCCACCGCTGCGGCGGGGTGTACTTCGCCGACGCCGGGCGGCTGCTGACCCCGGCGCACTTCCGGCAGCTGGTGGCGCGGGCCGGCGGCTACGACCGTTAGGCCAGCACCGTCAGCGCGCCCGGGACGCAGCTGACGGTCACCGGCACGGTCCCCTGCGGCTCGCCGTCGGCGTAGGCCGGCCAGCTGTTGCCCGTCAGTGAGACCGACCGGGCGCGCAGCGTCCGGACCGCCGGGTGCGTGAGGTGCTTGCCCGTGCGCAGGCCCGGCAGCATGCGGATCAGGCCGCGGCGGGTCACGTCGCCCACCACGGTCACGTCGAAGACGCCGTCCTCGGGGTCGGCCGTCGGGCAGATCGGGACGCCGCCGCCGTAGAAGCGGGTGTTGCCGACCGCCACCAGCGTCGCGTCGAGCTCCAGGCATTCGGCGCCGGTGTCGACCACCACCGGGCGGGAGCGGAACGCCGCCAGCTCGGCGAGGATCGCGACGTCGTAGCGGCGGGGCCCGGACGGCCAGCGCATCCGGTTGGCGCGTTCGTTGACGCTGGCGTCGAAGCCCGCGCACAGGACCGTCGCGAACCAGGTGTCGCCGATGCGGCCGAGGTCGATGCGCCGCCGGGCGCCGGACTTCAGGGCCGCCACCAGCGCGTCGACCGCGGGCAGCGGCTCGCCGGGGACGCCGAGGGCGCGGGCGAAGTCGTTGCCGGTGCCCGCCGGGACCAGGCCGAGCGCGACGTCGTGGTTCGCGCAGAACTGGACGCCCTGGTGGGCGGCGCCGTCGCCGCCCAGGACGATCAGGACGTCGAGGCCGGCGTCGTGGGAGGTCCGCATCAGCGCGCGGGACTCCTCGACCGTGTTGGCGACCAGCACGTCGAGACGGTCGACGGCGGAGCGCAGCCGGTCGGCGACGGTGTCGGCGATCCGGGCGGCCGCGCCGTGCCCCGAGGCCGGGTGCACGGCGAGGGCGGCGTGGAGCCCCACTACGTGATGTCGTCGGTGCCGGAGGACCGGCCGCCGGACGCGGTCGGGGCGGACGGTTCGTCGTCGATCGAGCTCGGCGTGTAGTTGAACGGCGCCGCTTCGTCGTCGTCGAGCTGGTCCCAGCCCTCGTCCGCGCGTTCCCGGTCCTTCTTGCGGTCGTGGATGCGCGCGATCTGGATGGACAGCTCGAACAGCACCGTCAGCGCGCCGGCCAGGCCGAGCATCGAGAACGGGTCCGAGCCGGGGGTGACGAAGGCGGCGAAGACGAACAGCGCGAACACGATGCCGCGGCGCCACTTCTTCAGCTGCCGGTACTTGACCACGCCGACCCGGTTGAGCATCACCACCAGCAGCGGGAGCTCGAAGCTGATCCCGAAGATGATCAGCAGCGACAGCATGAACGAGATGTACTTGTCCGCGGTCAGCGCGGTGATGAACTCTTCCTGACCGAAGCCCATCAGCAGCTGCAGGGCGTGCGGGAAGAGCAGGTACGCGAGCACCGCGCCGCCGGCGAAGAGCACCGACGCGAACCCGACGAAGGTCAGCGCGTACTTGCGCTCCTTCGAGTACAGGCCGGGCGCGATGAACGCCCAGACCTGGTAGAGCCACAGCGGCGAGAACAGCACGGCACCGGCGGCCAGACCGACCTTCAGCTGGATCATGAAGGCTTCGAACGGCACGGTCTGCAGCAGCTGGCAGCCCTGGAAGCCGTTGAGCCGGCGTTCCGGCGGGATGGCGCAGTACGGGTCCTTGACGATCTCGCCGAGCGACGGGATCGGCCCGGCCTTCGTGCTGAACCAGAAGAACCCGACGATGCCGCCGACGACGACGGCGAGCAGCGCGAAGCCGAGGCGGCGGCGGAACTCGTAGATGTGCTCGATGAGCGTCATCGTGCCGTCGGGGTTCGTGCGACGGCTGCGCTTGCGCCGCTTCGACCGGCGGCTGGTGCCGTTTCCGGAGGCGGGTTCCGCCACGGGGTGTTCCGTTCTCGTCGGAGTCCGGCGGAGCGCGCCGGGCCGGCGCGCTCCGTGGACCAGGGACCGGGTGTGGCCCAGCCGTCAGCTGGCGTTCTTCTGCGGCTGGTCGGCCGCCTGCTGCTTCTTCAGCTCGTCGAGCTGCCGCTGCAGGTCCGCGACCTGCTGGTCGGTCGCGGCGGCGGGGGCCGCCGGGGCGGGCGTGGCCGGGATCTGCTTCGTCTCGACCGGCTCGGCGTCCTCGTGCGAGGAGCTCTTGTCGCCCGCGAGGTCCTTGGTCTCGGCCTTGAAGATCTTCATGGACTTGCCGATCGACCGCGCCGCATCGGGAAGCCGCTTGGCCCCGAACAGCAGCACGACGAGCAGCACCAAGATGATCAAATGCCATCCTTGCAATCCGTTGGCGAACAAGATGGCCTCCTATCTGCGTCTGGTAGGGATGTTACTGGTTTTCCGGTTTCCGGCGGCGCTCCGCGAAGGCGACGCGCAGCGCGGCCGACCGCGCGCGGAGCAATCCGGCCCGGTCCTGGGTGTTCGCAGCCACCATGCTTGCGGTCCGCCGGAAACCACGCAAGACCTTGACGGTCCGCACCAGCAGGACCACGAGCAACAGCAGGCCGAGCGCGGCGAGCACGACGGTGGGCAGGTACGGCACGTCGATCACCCTAGTGGTCGCAGGTTGACGGAAGGTGACGGGCTCGGGCCACCGCGTCGGCCGCCCGGCGTCCGACGTCCGACGCGAGGTCGGCCGGGCTTTCGACCAGCGCTTCTCCGCCCAGGCCCAGCACGAGGCGCACCATCCAGGACTGGTCGGCGTAGCGCATCCGGATCCGCAGCCGGCCGCCGTCGAGCTCGTCGAGCTCCTCGCACGGGTAGTACTCGGCTACCCAGCGTGCGTCCGGGTCGAGGACGAGCACCGCCTCCCGTTGGTCGGGACGCTCGCGGAAGACGCCTTCGGAAATGTCGGTCGGGTGCGCGTGCGCGGGCGGCCGCGAGGGCTCGTCGAGGATCGTCAGGTCGTCGATCCGGTCGAGGCGGAACAGCCGGACGCCCTCGGCGCGGCGGCACCAGGCCTCGAGGTAGCCGACGGCCTGGACGATCAGCAGCCGCATCGGGTCGACCGTGCGCTCGGTGATCTGGTCCTTGGACGCGGTGTAGTAGCGCATCCGCACCGCCCGCCGGTCCTGCAGCGCCCGGGCGACCTCTTCCCGGGTCCGCGCGGTCTTCTTGCCTTCACGCACCCCGCCGCCGACGACCACCCCGGCCGGCTGGGCCTGCCCGGCGGCGGCCTCGATCTTCGCGATCGAGCGGCGGACGGCGTCGCCGTCGACCACGCCCGGGGTTTCGGCCAGCGCCCGCAGCGCGACCAGCAGCGCGGTCGCCTCGCCGCCGGTGAGCCGCAGCGGGCGGTTCATGCCGGCGTCGTGGGTGACGACGATCGTGTCGCCCTCGAAGGACAGGTCGATCAGGTCGCCGGGCCCGTACCCGGGCAGCCCGCACATCCACAGCAGCTCGAGATCCTTGCGCAGCTGCTTGGGCGTGACGTCGAAGTCCTGGGCCGCGTCGTCGATGCGGACGCCGGGACGCGCCAGCAGGTACGGGACGAGCGCGAGCAGCCTCGGCATCCGGTCGGTCGACCCGCTCACCGGCCGCTCCCCTGCCGGGCCACGACGGCTTCGAGCCGGTCCTGGACGGTCTTGGCGAGCACGTCGGGTTCGAGCACGACGACGTCCGGGCCCTGCGCGGTGATCCAGTCGGCCGCCGACTCGGGGAAGTAGAGCCCGATCTCGACGAGGTCGCCCTCTTCGCCGTCGATCGTGGACCGGCCGATGACGGTGCCGCGGCGCCGGACCCCGGCGGCGCGGCCGTCGGCGACCCACAGCCGCGCGGTGGTCACCGGCGCCGGTTCGGACTCCCCCGTCACCGACACGAGCTTGAGCAGGTTGACGCCCTCGGGGCGCTGCACCTCGCCGGGCTTGCCGACGGTCCGGACCTGGCCGGTGACGCGGGAGAGGCGGAAGCAGCGGGTGGCGCCGCGGTCGCGGTCGTGCCCGACGACGTACCAGCGCGCCCGCCACGACACCACGCCCCACGGTTCGAGGGTGCGCATGATGCGTTCGGGCGAGCCGCTGCGGCGGTACTCGAAACGGACGGCCTGGCCGTTCTGCACCGCGGCCAGCAGCGGCCCGAACGCCGGTTCGGCGCGCACCCGCGGCTCGACGACGGTGGGTGCCTGGTCGTCGACCTCCAGGCCGGCGGCGCGCAGCTTCACGAGGGCGCCCTGCGCCTGCCCGGTCAGCTCCGGCGAGTCCCACAGCCGGGACGCGAGCGCGACGGCGGCGGCTTCGTCGGGGGCGAGGTCGATCTCGCCGAGTTCGTAGTCGCGGCGGGCGATGCGGTAGCCCTCGATGGCGTCGAAAGCGGAGTTCCGGCCGGTCTCCAGGGGAATCCCGAGCTCGCGCAGCTCGGTCTTGTCCCGCTCGAACATCCGGAAGTAGGCGTCGTCGCTGGCCGCGTCGCCGTACCCGGGCACGATGCCGCGGATCCGCTCGGCAGTGAGGTACTGCCGGGTGGACAGGAGGGCCAGTACCAGATTGACCAGCCGTTCGGCGCGTGCGGTGGACACCCGGTAGAGCCTAGCCCGCGCCGCCCGGCCCGATCGTGAGGTCCGGGGTGCGCGCGTCGTAATCGGTCCGGGCGGCGGCCACGGCGTCGAAGTTCGCCTCGGCCCAGTCCTTGAACCCGGCCATCAGCGCGCGGAGGCTTTCCCCCAGCGGCGTAAGGGAATAGTCGACGCGGACGGGCACGCACGGGGTCACCTCGCGGCGGACGAGCCCGTCGCGTTCGAGCACCCGCAGGGTCTGGGTGAGCATCTTCTGGCTGACCCCGGCGATCCGCCGCGAAAGGTCGCTGTAGCGCTGCGGCCCGTCACCGAGCGCGACGAGGATCAGGCTGACCCACTTGCCGGCGATCTCGTCGAGCAGCTTCCGGGTGGGGCAGGCGGCCAGATAGGCGTCGTAGGCGGCCTTTTCGGCTTGGCGCCGCTGTTCCGCCGTGCGCGTGGGCACCGGGCGAACCTCCTGGTACGTGGGGAACCTGCGGGTGCGTACTTCCCGATGGAGAGTAGCTCCCCATAGGTTCGCGAGGGAAGGTTTCCGGGCGGTGGAGGAGTGTTCGATGCGCGCGATCGTGGTCCGGCGGTTCGGGGGTCCCGAGGTGCTGGAGGCGGTGGAGGTGCCGGAGCCGGAGCCCGGCCCGGGCCAGGTGCGGATCCGGGTGGCGGCGGCCGCGGTGAACCCGGTGGATCTGGCGACCCGGGCGGGGGCGCTGACGGCGGCGGGGGTGATCCCGGGGCGGGCGGTGCTCGGGCTGGGGTGGGATGTGGCCGGCGTCGTCGAGGCCGGCGACGGGTTCCGGGCCGGCGACGCGGTCATCGGGCTGCGCGACCGGATCGCCGCTCCGCTGGGCGCTTACGCCGAGCAGATCATCCTCGACTCCTCCGCCGTCGCCCTCGCGCCCGTCGGTCTCTCCCCCGTCGAAGCCGCCACCCTCCCCCTCAACGCCCTCACCGCCGCCCAGGCGCTCGACCTGGTCGAAACCGACGGGACCGTCCTCGTCACCGGTGCGGCGGGCGCGGTCGGCGGATACGCCGTCGCGCTGGCCCACCACCGGAAACTCCGGGTGGTCGCCGTCGCGTCCGAGACCGACGAAGCCCTCGTCCGTGGCTTCGGTGCCGACGAATTCCTTCCCCGCGGCCCCGAGCTGGGCGACCGGGTCCGCGCACTCGTGCCGGGTGGCGTCGATGCCGCCCTCGACACCGCGCTCCTCGGCCTCGACGCGCTCGACGCGGTCCGCGGCGGTGGCGAGTTCGTCGCCTTCGCCGCCGGAGCCGCGCCGATCCCCCTGCGCGGGATCCGCGTGCGGCACGTCTGGATCCGCGCCGACGGCGCTCGGCTGGCCGAACTGGCCGGCGTCCTGCTCCCCCGCGTCGCCGGCGTCCTGCCGCTGGCGCGCGCCGCCGAAGCCCACGAACGGCTGGCCGCGGGCGGGCTGCGCGGCCGGCTCGTGCTGATTCCCTAGCCTGGACCCCATGGATGATCGCGTTCTTCTCATCACCGGTGCCTCGCGCGGCCTCGGCGCCGCGACCGCGCGCCTCGCCGCCGCCTCCGGGTTCAAGGTCGCTCTCGTGGCTCGCAAGACCGAGTCCGTCACCTCCCTCGCCGCCGAGCTCGGCGAGGACAACGCACTCGCGCTCGGCGCCGACGTCGGCGACTGGCCGAGCATCTCCGGTGCCGTCGAACGGGCCGTCGAGCGGTTCGGACGGCTCGACGCGGCCTTCGCCAACGCCGGGATCGGCGTCGGGACCTCGTTCTTCGGCGACGACGACCCCGACCCGCGGGCGTGGGAGGAGATGGTCCGCACGAACGTCCTCGGCGCGGCCTACACCGCCCGGGCCGCCCTGCCCGCGCTGCGGGAGTCGGCCGGGCACCTGCTGATCACCGGCTCGGTCGCCGGCCGCTACATCCGCAAGGCGAGCCTGTACTCGGTGACCAAGTGGGCGGTGACCGGGATGGCCGGCGCGATCCGCGAGGAGGCCGTCGGCACCGGCGTGCGCGTCACGCTCATCAACCCCGGCATGACCGACACCGACATCCTCAGCGACGAGCAGCGCAAGAAGCCCAACCTGCACGCGGACGACATCGCCCGCGCGGCGCTCTACGCGCTGTCGCAGCCGCCGTCGGTCGACGTCAACGAGATCATGGTCCGGCCCACCGGTCAGGTGCTCTAGCGGAGCCGGGCGACGCGGCCCTGAGCGCCGCTCGCCCAGCAGCTCGTCCCGGCGCAGTCGACGCTGTCGAAGCTGCCGGCGTCGAACGACGTCCAGTGCCGGCCGCCGTCCGGGCTGTAGTCGCTGCCGCCCGGACCGACGGCGAGGAGCGTCCCGCCGCGCCAGGCCACGCCGGAGCGGTACCCGGCCGGGTACTGCTCCGGCGTGCGCCAGGTCCGGCCGGCGTCGCCGGTCAGCGCGACGGCCGGGCCGGGCGCCGTCGGGTTCGCGAAGTCGCCGCCGATCGCGACGCCGTGGCGCGGGTTCCGGAACGCCAGGGCGAACACGCCGGCGGACGGGCTGCTCGGCAACGGCGTGTCCGAGACGCTCCAGTGGCGCCCGCCGTCGCCGGAGTGCAGGACACGCGCGGTCGTGCCGCCGCCGGTCGCGAGCCACGCGTCGAGGGGTCCTGCCGTCGTGATGCATTGCCCGCTGGCCGCGAAGCCCGCTTCGCCGGGCAGTGCGGGCGGGAAGCCGCTGTCGGGGACCGGCCGCCAGCTGCGGCCGCCGTCGAAGGTGGCCTGGACGCGGAACCGCCCGTCGACCGGGTCGCTCATCGCGAGCCCGCGCCACGGGTCGAAGAAGGCGAGGCAGTCGTAGAACGCCGCCGCGTCGGTGTTCTGGAACGTCTGACGCCAGTGCGCGCCGCCGTCGTCGGTCCGGTAGACGCGGGAGTCCGTGCCGGGCCCGATCGACAGGACCACGGCGTGGTCGGCGTCGAAGGCCTCGATGTCCCGGAACTGGAGCGCCTCGGTCCCGGGCGGCCCGACGGACTTCCAGGTGGCCCCGCCGTCGGTGGTGCGCAGGACGGTGCCCTGCGTGCCGCTGACCCACGCCACCCGCGCGCTGACGGCGGAGAGGCCGCGGAACTGGGCGGTGACACCGGTCGGCTTGAGCTCCCACGTCGGCGGGCGCTCACCTGCCGACGCCGGAGCCGCGAGCGAGACCAGCAGAGCGCAGACGAGCAGCACGACACGCATGCGGGAGATCCTGCCGCACCCGCCCGGCGACTTTCGTAGGGAACACCGGGCGGGCGCGGCGGGCTAGAGCGAGCTGATCAGGCGTTCCACGCGCTCGTCGACCGAGCGGAACGGGTCCTTGCACAGGACCGTGCGCTGGGCCTGGTCGTTCAGCTTCAGGTGCACCCAGTCGACCGTGAAGTCGCGGCCCGCGGCCTGGGCGGCGGCGATGAAGTCGCCGCGCAGCTTCGCGCGGGTCGTCTGGGGCGGGGTGTCCTTCGCGGCCTCGATCTCGCCGTCGTCGGTGACCCGGCGGACCAGGCCCTTGCGCTGGAGCAGGTCGAAGATGCCCCGGCCGCGACGGATGTCGTGGTAGGCCAGATCGAGCTGCGCGATGCGCGGGCTGGAGAGGTCCAGGTCGTGCTTGTGCCGGTAACGCTCGACCAGCCGGTGCTTGATCGCCCAGTCGATCTCGGTGTCGATCTTGCCGAAGTCCTGCTGCTCGACCGCGTCCAGCGCCCGGCCCCACAGCTCGACGACGCGCTCGTTCGCCGGGGTCGTGCCGTTTTCCTTGAGGTGCTGGACGGCGCGGGCGTGGTACTCGCGCTGGATGTCCAGCGCCGAGGCCTCGCGGCCGCCGGCCAGGCGCACCTGGCGGCGGCCGGTGAGGTCGTGGCTGATCTCGCGGATCGCCCGGATCGGGTTGTCCAGGGTGAAGTCGCGGAACTGGACGCCGGCCTCGATCATCTCGAGCACCAGGTTCGCCGAGCCGACCTTGAGCATGGTCGTCGGCTCGGCCATGTTCGAGTCGCCCACGATGACGTGCAGGCGCCGGTAGCGCTCGGCGTCGGCGTGGGGCTCGTCGCGGGTGTTGATGATGGGCCGTGAGCGCGTGGTCGCGCTCGAGACGCCCTCCCAGATGTGTTCCGCACGCTGGGAGAGGCAGTAGACCGCCCCGCGCGGCGTCTGCAGCACCTTGCCGGCGCCGCAGATGAGCTGCCGGGTCACCAGGAACGGCAGCAGCACGTCCGCGATGCGGGAGAACTCACCCGCGCGGGTCACCAGGTAGTTCTCGTGGCAGCCGTAGGAGTTGCCCGCGCTGTCGGTGTTGTTCTTGAAGAGGAAGATGTCGCCGCCGATGCCCTCGTCGGCGAGCCGCCGTTCGGCGTCGACCAGCAGGTCCTCGAGGATCCGCTCCCCGGCCTTGTCGTGCGTGACCAGCTGGACCAGGTCGTCGCACTCGGCCGTCGCGTACTCGGGGTGCGAGCCGACGTCCAGGTAGAGCCGGGAGCCGTTCGACAGGAAGACGTTCGATGAGCGTCCCCAGGACACGACCCGCCGGAAGAGGTAGCGCGCCACCTCGTCGGGCGAGAGCCTGCGCTGTCCGTGGAAGGTGCACGTGACCCCGAACTCGGTCTCGATGCCAAAGATCCGCCGCTGCATCCCACCAGAGTAGGCGCTGCACCCCCTTCGACGGTGCGCCGTTCGGGCGTCGACACGCCCCCGGTATGCCACAGACGGTGAAATCTCCCCGATTCAGGCACGATTGGAGCACTGCTCTTGACGACTTGGGGAAGGCGACTCCTTGACACACCAGCTGATCCAGGCCTTCCGGCGGGTCGGGCGCACCGACCGCGCCCTGATGCGGCGCACCGCCGCCCTCCCGGCCACGAAAGCCGACGACGCGCTGATGGCGCTGTCCAGATCGGCGAACAAGTCCCGCCTCTGGTGGGGCGTCGCGGCGCTGCTCGCCACGCAGAAGGGGCCCACCAGGCGGGCCGCGTTCCGGGGCGTGGTCGCGATCGCCGGGGCGAGCGCCGCGGCCAACCTCATCGGCAAGCCGCTCTTCCCCCGCCGCCGCCCGGCCGAGGAGGAGACCCCGGTGCGCCGCCGCCTGCGGAAACGCCCGACGTCGTCGTCGTTCCCGTCCGGCCATTCCGCCTCCGCGGCGGCCTTCGCGACGGCGGTGGCGATGGAGTCGCCGCGCGCCGGCCTCGCCGTGGCGCCGCTCGCGCTGGCCGTCGCCTACTCCCGCGTCCACACCGGGGTCCACTGGCCCTCCGACGTGGGGGTCGGCCTGGGCATCGGGGTCGGCGTCGGCCTGGCGACCCGGCACTGGTGGCCGCTGCACGACGACGTCCCGGCCCGCACCGCCCACGACGCCGACGCGCCGGAGATGGTCGACGGTGACGACATGCTCGTGCTGGTCAACCCGAAGTCCGGGATCGACGGCCAGGACCCGACCGAGGACGCCCGGCACGCGTGGCCCAAGGCCGAGATCCTCTACCCGGACCCCGACCAGGACCTGATCGCCCAGCTCGAGGCCGAGATCGACGCCCGCGGGACGATCCGCGCGCTCGGCGTCGCGGGTGGTGACGGCACCGTGGCCGCGGTCGCCGCGGTCGCCGCCGAACGCGACCTGCCGCTGGCGCTGATCCCGGCGGGCACCCTCAACCACTTCGCCCGCGACGTCGGGGTCACCTCGATGCCCGACGCCGACGCGGCGACCGAGGTCGGCAACGCCGTCGGCATCGACCTGGGCGAGGTCGAGATCAAGGAGGCGGACGGCGACACCGCGCACCGCTGGTTCGTCAACACCGCGAGCCTCGGCGGCTACCCGGAGATGGTCCGGCTGCGCGAGAAGCTGCAGGAAAAGCACCCCAAGTGGCCCTCGGCCGCGATCGCGCTGACCCGGACGCTGCGGCACGCCCGGCCGCTGACCGTGCGGCTCAACGGCAAGCTCACGCAGGTCTGGCTGCTGTTCGTCGGCAACGGCACGTACGCGCCGAAGGGCTTCGCGCCCAGCCGGCGGCCCGCGCTCGACACCGGCCTGCTCGACGTCCGGTACCTGCGCGCCGACCTGCCCTACTCGCGGGCCCGGTTCCTCCTGGCGATGGTCACCCGCAGCCTCGCGGCCAGCCACGTCTACCAGGAGCTGGACGTGGCCGAACTGGACGTCGAGCTGCTGGACGGCCACCGGCGCGTCGCCACCGACGGCGAGGTCGGGCCGCTGGGCAACCGGTTCCGGTTCCGGTCGAACCCCAGCGCGTTGACCATCTACCGCCCTTAAGGTCTCTTTACCTTCTCTCAACGAACCCACAGCGTCCCCTGGCTAGCGTCTTGATCGAGATGCGGGCGATCGTGCCCGCGGCCAGGGGACGAGCGGGGGTTCGATGGACGGGCACGGCCTGGCGAGCGGTATCCACCGGGCCGCCGTCGACCCGGTGCTGCCCGGCGACATCACCGCCCGCGCCCGCGACCTCGGCCCGTTCGAGTCGCCGCTCATCTGGCTCGCCTTCGCCTCGGCCGCCGTCGCGGTCCTCGCCGCCGTCATCGCGCTGTGGCACCGGCGCCGGACTCGCCGCTGGGGCTTCACCGCCTTCGGCGTCCTGCTGCTGCTCACCGGAGTCACTGCCCTGAACAGCTACGTCGGGTACGTGCGGACGTCCGACGACCTCGCGCGCCTGCTGCAGAAGGGGCCGGGCGTGGTCAACCTGGCCGGCCGCCTGCTCGACGACGGCAAGGAGGCACCGTCGGAGTCGGACTCGGCCGTGTCGCACCCGGGCGCCGGCACCGCGGCCGCCGGCCAGCGGATCGACGTGGTGAACCTCCCCGACCCCGCGCACGGCGTCCCGTCCGGCAGCAACTACGTCATCCTCCCACCGGGCTACGCCGCCGACCCGGCCCGGCGCTACCCGGTCGTCTACCTCATCCACGGCTACCCGTTCGGCGGCCCGCGCGACTGGCTGACCTCGGGGGACGCGCCCGGCACGCTGCTGGCCCTGCAGCAGGCGAACGTGATCGCGCCGATGATCGTGGTGAGCGTCGACCTGACGGCCGGGGTGCCCAGCACGGACTGGGAGTGCCTCGACGTCCCGGGCGGCCCGCAGCTGGAGACGTACCTGGCGCGCACGGTGGTCCCGGCGATCGACCAGCGCTACCGGACGGTGGCCGACCGCAGCCACCGGGCACTGGGCGGCATGTCCGGCGGCGGCTTCGGCGCGTTGAACATCGGCCTGCACCACGTGGACGAGTTCGGCACCCTGCTGATCGCCCTCCCGTACGACGACCTGAACGACTCGGTGGGCGTCCTGGACGGCAACCGGGCGGCGATCGCGGCCAACACCCCACGCCGCTACCTGCCGACGATGAGCTTCCCGGCGCCGATCTCGGTGATGCTGGCGGTCGGGACGGGCGCGCCGACGGACGTGACGACGGCCCGCCGCATCGCGGAGGCGCTGCACGCTCGCGGGCAGGAGGCGGTGGTCCACGCCGAGCGCGGGTTCAACCACACGTGGCACACGGCCCGGGCGACGCTGCCGTACTTGCTGGCGTTCGCCGACCAGAACTTCCGGGCTTCCCCGGCGACGTCGTGAAATCCGGTTGAGGCGTCCGAGACCCTGGGACATGGACCTCGTGACGCACTACCGCACCGGCCCCGGCGAAGACGCCCGCCTGGCTCGCACTCCGCACGGCCGGCTGGAGTTCCTGCGGACGCGGGAACTGCTGCGGCGCTTCCTGCCCGAACGAGCCCGGGTGCTCGACGTCGGTGGCGGCACGGGCGTGCACGCGGCCTGGCTGGCCATCGACGGCCACCGGGTGCACCTGGTCGACCTCGTACCCGCCCACGTCGCCGAAGCCGCGGCGCTGCCCGGCGTCACCGCCGAAACCGGCGATGCCCGCGATCTCGCCGCCGGGGACGCGTCCCAAGACGTGGTGTTGCTCCTGGGCCCGCTGTACCACCTCGTCCAACCGGCGGAGCGGGCTCGCGCGCTGTCCGAAGCGTGGCGGGTCCTGCGGCCGGGTGGTCTCCTCGCGGCGGCGGGCATCAGCCGGTACCTGTCCCTGCTCGAAGCCGGCGCCGCGGGGACGTTGACCGCCGGCCTCGCCGAGCCGGTCCGCGCGGCCGTCGAGACCGGCGCGTACGACGGCCACGTCGGCTTCGTGCCGACGCACTGGCACACCGCCGCCGAACTCCACGACGAAGTCTCCGCGGCGGGCTTCACCGGCACCGCCGTCTTCGGTGTCGAAGGGCCTTCGTGGCCCGCTCTGGACGAAGCAGGCCTGGCGGAGTTCCCCGACCGCGTCGAAGCCGCGATGCGAGCGGCGAGACTCGTCGAACAGGACCCGCACCTGGTCCACGCCAGCGCGCACCTGCTCGCCGTCGGGCGGCGGCCCGCATGACGAAGGCGGGGACGCGACCCGCGTCCCCGCCTTCGGCAAATCCCTACTCGCCTTCCGGCTTGCTCTCCGGCTCCTCGCCCACCGGGTCCGGCACCGGCAGCAGCGCGTCCAGCGCCGTGCCCGTCAGGCGGCGGAACGACCGGCGCGGGCGGTCGCGGTCCAGCACCGCCACCTCCAGCTTGATCGGGTCGGCGTCGCTGTTGCCGTTCGACGACGAAGACGATGACGACGACGAGGAACCCGCCGACGACGAAGTCGTGGCCGGCTGGCTCGGGGTGCGCAGCGCGGCCACCGCCACGCCCAGCGCCGCCTGCAGGTCCAGGCCGTCCTCGAACGTCTCCTTCAGCTTCGTGGCGATCTTGTCCGTCTGGCCGCCCATCACGACGTACTGCGGCTCGTCGAAGATCGACCCGTCGTAGGTCAGCCGGTACAGCTGGTCCTCCGCCGAGCTGGTCCCGACCTCCGCCACGCAGACCTCGACCTCGAACGGCTTCAGCTGCTCGGTGAAGATGCTGCCCAGCGTCGCCGCGTAGGCGTTCGCCAGCGCCCGCGCGCTCACGTCGCGCCGGTCGTACTGGTAGCCCTTCAAGTCCGCGTGCCGGATGCCCGCCACGCGGAGGTTCTCGAACTCGCTGTAGCGCCCGACCGCGGCGAAGCCGATCCGGTCGTAGATCTCGGACACCTTGTGCAGCGTGGCCGAGGGGTTCTCCGCCACGAACAGCACGCCGCCCGCGTACTTCAGCACCACCACGCTCCGGCCGCGCGCGATGCCCTTGCGCGCCAGCTCGGAACGCTCCCGCATCAGCTGCTCGGGAGAGGCATACAACGGCATCGTCACGGTGTGCGCTCCAGGTCTTCCGGGGTTTCCACGTTCACTGGTTCTCCGCCCGCGTCAGGAGAGCCGGCGCTGCTGGCGCTCGATCCGCCCCGCCACCACGGCTTCCGCGACCGCGGCGGTCTCGGACTCCGACAGCTGCACGGCGCCGTGCTCGGCGGTGATCGTCACGACGCTCGGGAAGATCCGCCGCACCAGGTCCGGCCCGCCCGAGGCGGTGTCGTCGTCGGCCGCGTCGTACAACGCCTCCACCGCGACCCGCACCGCGCCCTCGACGTCGGCGTCCGGGTCGTGCAGCTTCTTCAGCGCGGACTTGGCGAACAGCGAACCCGAGCCGATGCCCGCGTACCCGCCGTTCTCCTCGTAGCGGCCGCCCGCGGCGTCGTACGAGACGATCCGCCCGGCGTGCTTGGCGTCCTCCGCCTCGAGGTCGTACCCGACGAACAGCGGGATGGCCGCCAGCCCGGCCATCGCCATCTCGAGGTTGCCCTTGACCATCCCGGCCAGCTTGTTCGTCTTGCCGTCCAGCGACAGCGAAACGCCCTCGATCTTCTCGTAGTGCGCGAGCTCCACGGCGTACAGCCGCACCATCTCCACGGCCAGCCCCGCCGTGCCCGCGATGCCCACCGCCGAGTACTCGTCGGTGACGTGCACCTTCTCGATGTCCCGGCTCGCGATCAGGTTCCCCGACGTCGCCCGCCGGTCGCCCGCGATCAGCACGCCGCCCGCGAAGGTGCAGGCGACGATCGTCGTCCCGTGCGGCACGCCCAGCTCCGCCACGCCGCCCGGGGCCACCTTCCGGTGGGGCAGCAGCTCAGGCGCCTGCTCGCGCAGGAAGTCCGAAAACGACGACGTCGCCGACGAGAAGTACGCGGCCGGCAGCGCGGGACCCGAGATGCCCCTGGTGTTGTCCATACGTGCTCAAAAATCCCATCTGTGCGAGCCAGGAGGACCGGAGCCCGCGCGGCGACCCATCGCGGTCACCACCGCACGAGACCCCGGCCGCCGGCTGAACGGTCGGCAAGGGCGCGGCGCCCGAGCGGCTTACTCGCCGCCCTTCTGCACGTAGGCCCGGACGAAGTCCTCTGCGTTCTCTTCGAGCACGTCGTCGATCTCGTCCAGGATCGTGTCCACGTCCTCGCCGAGCTTCTCGCGCCGCTCCTGACCCGCCGCGCCGGTGTCGTCGAACTCCTCGTCGGAGTCACCACCGCCGTGCTTTTCGATCTTTTCCTGGGCCATCTCGCCTCCCGGTCTGGCTGATGTTTCCTAGCCTACCCAGCGGCCCCGACATTCGGGGCAACGCCGCGATCGCTGGTGCGTCACGCCTAGTCCGAACCGGTGAGCGCCTCCACCAGGTCCTCCGCCGTCGCGGACTCGTCCAGCAGCTTGCCGACGTGCGCCTTCGTCCCCCGCAACGGCTCCAGGGTCGGGATCCGCACCAGCGACTCCTTGCCCACGTCGAAGATGACCGAATCCCACGACGCCGCCGCGATCGACGTCGCGTACTTCTCCAGCGCCCGGCCCCGGAAGTAGGCCCGCGTGTCCGACGGCGGCGTCGTCACCGCGGCCAGCACCTCTTCCTCGGTGACCAGCCGCTTCATCGACCCGCGCGTCACGAGCCGGTTGTACAGGCCCTTCGCCAGCCGCACGTCCGAGTACTGCAGGTCCACCAGGCGCAGCCGCGGCGCGCCCCAGGCCAGCTGGTCCCGCTGCCGGTAGCCCTCCAGCAGCCGCAGCTTGGCCGGCCAGTCCAGCCGGTCCGCGCACTCCTGCGGGTCGCGGGCCAGCGCGTCCAGGACCTCGCCCCAGACCCGCAGGACCTCCTTCGCCGCCTGGTCCGCGCCGGTGCGCTCCAGGTTCTGCGAAGCGATCTCGTGGTAGGCGAACTGCAGGTCCAGCCCGGTGTACTTCTTGCCGTTCGCCAGCGCGACCTGCGTCTTCAGCGTCGGGTCGTGGCTGATCTGGTGCACGGCCTTGACCGGCTCGTCGAGCTTCAGGTCGTCGAACCGGATGCCCGACTCGATCAGGTCCAGCACCAGCGCCGTCGTCCCGACCTTGAGGTACGTCGAGTACTCCGACATGTTGGCGTCGCCGATGATGACGTGCAGCCGCCGGTACTTGTCCGCGTCCGCGTGCGGCTCGTCGCGGGTGTTGATGATCCCCCGCTTCAGCGTCGTCTCCAGGCCGACCTCGACCTCGATGTAGTCCGCGCGCTGGGAAAGCTGGAACCCGGCTTCCTCGCTCTGCTGGCCGATCCCGACCCGGCCCGAGCCGGTCACGACCTGCCGCGACACGAAGAACGGCGTCAACCCGGCGATCACCGCGGTGAACGGCGTCGACCGCGCCATCAGGTAGTTCTCGTGCGTGCCATAGCTCGCGCCCTTGCCGTCGACGTTGTTCTTGTACAGCTGCAGCTGTGGCTGGCCGGGCACGGACGCCGCCTTGAGCGCGGCCTCCTCCATCACCCGCTCCCCCGCCTTGTCCCAGATGACGGCGTCACGCGCGTTCGTCACCTCGGGCGCGGAGTACTCCGGGTGCGCGTGGTCGACGTACAGCCGCGCGCCGTTGGTGAGGATGACGTTCGCCGCGCCGAGGTCCTCGACGTCCGGGTCGTGGCCCGGCCCGCCGGGCCCGGTCAGGTCGAACCCGCGCGCGTCGCGCAGCGGCGACTCCACCTCGTAGTCCCACCGCGCCCGCCGGGCGCGCGGGATGTCGGCCGCGGCCGCGTAGGCCAGCACGACCTGGGTCGAGGTGAGTACCGGGTTCGCCGTCGCGTCGCCCGGCACGGAGATGCCGTACTCGACTTCGGTTCCCATGATCCGCCGCATGTCCACCACCCTACGGGGTCGCCCTAGTGGAACGATGCACCCATGCCAGGCAGTGACGAACTCGTTGCGCTCTATGACCAGGCCGGCTCCGTCGTCGGCACGACCACCCGGCGCCGGGTCCGCGACGAGGGCCTGTGGCACGCCGCCGGCGTCGTGCTGGTCCGTTCGGGTGATGGCAGCGCCGTCTACGTGCACCTGCGCACCGCGGTGAAGGACGTGTTCCCCTCGACCTGGGACTGCTGGGCCGGCGGCGTGGTCGCCGCGGGCGAGACCCCGGCCGAGTGCGCCCGCCGCGAACTGGCCGAAGAGCTCGGCGTCCACGGGGTGGAACCCGTTCCGCTGTTCACCAAGGTCTACGACGACGGCCGCAACCGCTGCCACAACTTCGCGTTCGAGGTCCACTGGGACGGCCCGATCCGCCACCAGGCCGAAGAGATCGTCGAAGGCCGCTGGATCCCGCTGGAAGACCTCCGCGCGTGGGTCGACGACCCGGCACCCGAGCTGCCGTTCATCCCCGACGGCCGCGAAGGCGTCCAGGAGTGGTTCCGCCGCTACGGCTGAGCCGTCAGCTTCGCCTTCATCGCGGGGAGAAGGCGCTTCGCCGCGTCCACGGCCCGTGTCCCGGTGCTCGCCGAGACCGTCAGCTCGGACACGAGCCTCCCCTTGGCCAGCAACACCGTGCAGGTCTTGCCGTCGCTCCAGGCCTGCTGCCGCTCGATCCCGGGCTGGACGGGGATGCTCACCGTCTTGCCCGCACACTCGTTCTCCGCGACGGCCCGGGCGGCCGAGGCGTCCGGGAACACCACGACGCGGTGGCTCAGCGCCGACCCGCTGGGGTAGCGCCAGGTCGCCGTCCGGCTGCCCGCCGACGGCCCGTCCGCCAGGCATCCCGCAACCTCGTTCGAGGCCGGCTGCACCCCTTCTTCCGCGACGTCCGCATCGGACAGCAGCGCGGGTTCCGCGAGCAGGCCGGGATCGGGCGCCGACGGCGTCACCGGAACGGCCTTCGCGGGGCTCACCGGCGTTTCGGCGGTCGTGAGCGGCGCGGACGTCGGCGCCGGATCGTCGTAGTACGTCTCGAGGTCGTTCGGATCGGGCCCTTCGCAGGCCGTCAGGCCCACCAGCGCGACCGCGGCCAAGGCGACCACCTGACGATGACGCACCCAGCCTCCTGTCGTCGGTTTCGTGCCAGCGAAGGGTAGTGCAACCGCTCAGTCCCACTTCAGGGAGGACCGGTGTCGCCAGTACTCGTGCGGGTTCTCCGCCAGGTCGGCGAGCGCCGCTTCCTCGTCCGTGCCGAGGGAAAGCGCGGTGGCCCGCAGGTTCGCCGCCAGCTGCGCGCGGCTCGCCGGGCCGATGACCGCGCGGTCCACCCAGTCCTGCGCCAGCACCGCGGCCACCGCGACCGCGTCCGGGCCGGTCCCGTGCGCGGACGCGATGTCGAGGACCGCCTTCGGCGCCGCCACCGCGAGCCGGCCGTTGGCCAGGGTTTCCTTCACCAGCACGCAATTTCCGGCCGCGTGCGCCGCGGCCAGCGCCCGGCCGGCGGACTGTTCCAGGACGTTCCACGTCGACTGCACCGCGGAAAACACCGGCTGCCCGGCCACTTCCAGCGCGAACGCCCGCTCGATCGCGTCCGCCTGCGCCGGGCCCGAGGTCGAGAACCCGACCGCGACGCCGTTCACCGAAAGCTCCGCCAGCGCCTCGGCCAACGGCTCGTCGGTGAACAGCGGACTGTCCACAGTGAGCGAATGCACCTGGTACAGCCCGACCCGGTTCCCCAGCAGCGCCAGGGTTTCCGCCCACTGCGTCGCGAACCGCGCCGCCGAGTGCTCCTTCACCTCGTGGACGTCGGCGTCGAGCCGCCAGTCCCCGACGTACGCGTAACCCCACTTGCTGGACACCTCTACGTCCGCGTGCCCGCGTTCGGCGAGCCAACCGGCCAGGAACTCCTCCGAGCGCCCGTACGAGCGGGCGACGTCGACGTGCCGGACGCCCGCGGCGTAGGCGTCGTCGAGCACCGCGTAGGTCGCGGCCCGCATGGAACCGACGTCCCGCACCGGCGGCAGGGCGCCGTCGCGGCCGAGGTTGATGTAGGCAGGCCGGCCCAGCGCCGCCAGCCCGAGCGCGATGCGGTCCACGGTCGCCGTCACGCCGTCTGCTTGTGCCGCAGGATGGCCAGCCACTGGTCGGAGTTCTGCGCCTGGCGGTGCAGCTTCTCCAGGCGCGCGGCCGGGGCCCGGACGTAGCCCTTGCCGAAGACCGGCGCGATCTGACGCAGGCTCGCGCCGCCTTCGCGCGCGGCGAGCAGTGCCCAGTCGGAGGCGTCGGCGCAGGCCGCCGAGGCGCGGCGGAGCTCGCCGAGGATGTCGATGAGCTCCTGGGCGCCCACCTCCCCCGCCTGGACGGCGGCCGCCGTCGTCTCCAGCCAGGCCAGGACGTCGGCTTCGGTGATGGGCGCGCGGGGCCGGTGCGTTTCTTCGCTCACGACCAGTGAGTATAGGTCGTTATACGTCGATATACTCGGTGGCAGCCATGACGACACGCGCCGAATCGCAGCCGGACGTCGAGCAGCTGCTCGACGTCTTCAAGGCGCTCGCGAACCCCGAGCGGCTGCAGATCCTGCGGTGGCTGCGGGAGCCGGAGCGGCACTTCCCCGTGGAGCGGGCGATCGCCGACCCGGCGGAGGTCGGCGTGTGCGTGAGCCACATCCAGGAGAAGACGGGGCTCGCGCAGTCGACCGTCTCGGCGTACATGGCCGCACTGCAGCGCGCCGGCCTGGTACAGGCGACCCGCGTCGGGAAGTGGACGCACTACAAGCGCGACGAGGCCCGGATCGCCGGGTTCGTCGCGGCGCTCGGCCGCTCTCTCTGACCGCTCCCCTCCCCCACGGCACCCCTGGGTTGACTCATATCGCAGTTCTGCGATACTTCGATTCATGACGACCATCGAGGGCATGCGGCTCGGCCGCTACGGGATCTGGACGTTCGACTTCGAAAGCCTGCCGGCGAGCGGGATCCGGGACGCCGCGCGGGAACTGGAAGAACTGGGCTGGCCGGCGCTCTGGATCCCGGAGACCGACGGCCGCGAAGCGCTCACCCACGCCGGCTTCCTGCTGGCGAGCACCACGGACCTGACCATCGTCAACGGCATCGCGCAGATCGGGTCGCGCGGACCCCGCTGGACGCAGGGCGCGGCGGCGCTGCTCGCGGACGCCTACCCGGATCGCCACCTGCTCGGCCTCGGCTTCGGCGGGGTGCCCGGCCCGAAGCCCCTGGCGGCGGTGCGCGAGTACCTCGAGGCGATGGACGCCGTGACGAACGCCAACCCCGCGCCGCGAGCCCCGATACGGCGCCTGCTGGCCGCGTACGGCCCCAAGATGCTGGAACTGGCCCGCGACCACGCGGCGGGCGCGCACACCTACCACGTCACCCCCGAGCACACGGCCCAGGCGCGGGAAATCCTCGGCGCCGGCCCGTTCCTCGGCGTCGAGCACGCCGTGCTGTTCGAGACGGACGCGGCGAAGGCGCGCGAGATCGCCCGCGAGCACCTGCACCCGTACCTCACGCAGCCGTACAACATCGCGAAGTTCCGGCGGCTCGGCTACACCCAGGAGGAGATCGACGGCGCGGCCGACCGGATCGTCGACGACCTGGTGTTCTGGGGCGACCTCGACACGATCGTCGCGAAGCTGGGCGCGCACCTCGAAGCGGGCGCCGACCACGTGGGCATCCAGGTCATCGGCATCGAGCCGGGCGGGTCGGCGATGCCGCACTGGCGCCGGCTGGCCGAGGCGCTGCTACCGGTCGCCGCGTAGGCCGAACCGGGCGGTGCAGTGCCAGACGCGCTTGAGCACCTGGGGGTCGTGCCGGCCGGCGCGGACGGCGTCGCCGATGACGCGGGCGTCGAGCCGGCCGTCTTCGGCGATCTCCTTGCCGGCCCGCACGACGTCCTCGCCGCGGTAGTCCGCGTGCTCGGCCAGCACGTCGACGGGCAGCCGGAACCCGTGGTGCCACCTGGTGGGAAACGGCAGGTCCGCGGCCGCCGCCTCGACGTCGGTGCCGCGGAACGCCGGATCCAGGACGAGCGCCTCGACGTCGGTCGCCAGCCGGAGCGGACCGTGGACGTGGGCCTCGATGTGGTCGTCGAGCTCGTCCTGGACGTCCGCTTCGGCGAGGCGCAGCAACGGCATGTTAGCCGCGGTGCCGAAGTCGTCGGGCTCGCCGAAGCTGTCCGGGTAGCAGAACGTCGTCCGCGCCAGCACTTCCCGCTTCAGCACCAGGTGGGACGAGCCGAACCGGACGGACCCGCCCGCCGGGCGGCGGTGGTAGTTGAGCGAGCCGTACTTCGGCCGGGCCGACGCCGGCAGATCGTCGTAGGCGCCGCCGAACATGCGGTGCTCCCAGCGCCAGCGGTCTCCGCCGGCGTGCGCGGTGAGACCGCCGTTGCTCGTGCCCGTTTCGAACTGCGAGCGGTAGATGGCGTCAGTGACGAGGTGCCGCAGCAACGGCACCCCGCTCACCAGGCGGTCCGGGTGGAAGTGGACGGTGACGTCCAGGCCGTCGGGCAGCGGCGGCCCGGTCACGCGGCTCGCGACGTGCGCGACCGCTGGTCGCCACGCTTCCTCCCCCGACGCCATAAGCGGCATCCTACCCCGCCGCGTATAGGTCGTTATACGGAATCGAGAGGTCCGAAAACCGCTGGCTTCGCGCCCCGCGTCCCGGCTTGACTGCGCCCATGCGGTTCGGAGCGGCGGGTTTCGGGGTCACGGTGCGGTTCGCGCTGCTGGCCGTCGTGTGGGGTGCGAGTTTCCTGTTCATCAAGGTGGGCCTGGCCGGACTCTCCCCCGCGCAGATCGCGCTCGCGCGGGTTGCGCTGGGCACGCTCGCGCTGGCGGCCGTGCTGGTGGTGCGCCGGCGGCCGCTCCCCCGGGATCCCGTGCTGTGGGGTCATCTCGCGGTTGTTTCGGTACTGCTGTGCGTGGTGCCGTTCCTGCTGTTCTCGTGGGCGGAACAGTACATTTCGTCCGGTCTGGCCAGCATCTTCAACGCGACGACGCCGCTCGTCACGATGCTGCTGGCCGCCGCGGCGCTGCCCGAAGAGCGGTTCACGCCGCCGCGAGTGCTGGGCCTGTCTCTCGGATTCCTCGGCGTGCTCACGATCGTCGGCGTGTGGCACGGCGTCGACGTCTCACACCAGCTGACCGCGCAGCTGGCCTGCCTGGGCGCTACGACGTGTTACGGCGCGTGCTTCGTCTACATGCGCCGGTTCGTCTCTCCGCGTGGTGTGGACCCGGTCGTCGTCGCGTTCGGTCAGACCGGGTCGGCGACGGTGCTGCTCGGCCTGCTGGCACCCGCGATCGCGACCACGCCGGTGGACCTGGACCTCGCGGTGGTGGCGAGCAGGGTGGTGCTCGGCGTTTTCGGCACGGGGATCGCATATGTCTGGAACGTCCGGATCATCGCGGCCTGGGGCGCGGCCAACGCCTCGGCGGTGACCTACCTCACACCGGTCGTCGGAGTGCTGCTCGGCGTGCTGGTGCTGGGCGAGCCGGTGAGCTGGAACCAGCCGGCGGGCGCGGTTCTGATCGTGGTGGGCATCCTCGCCGCGCACGGACGGCTGCGGCGGCGCAAGCCCGAACCCGTTCCGGCCGGCCGCTAGACACGCCGATGGGGCGGTCGCCGAAGCGGCCGCCCCATCGCGCGGTGGAACCTACAGGTACTGACCGGTGTTCGTGGCGGTGTCGATCGCCCGCCCCGAATCCTGGTTCTTGCCGGTGACGAGCGTGCGGATGTAGACGATCCGCTCGCCCTTCTTGCCGGAGATCCGGGCCCAGTCGTCCGGGTTGGTGGTGTTCGGGAGGTCCTCGTTCTCCGCGAACTCGTCGACGATCGCGTCGAGCAGGTGCTGCACGCGCAGACCCGGCTGCTTGGTCTCCAGCACCGACTTGATCGCCGACTTCTTCGCCCGGTCCACGATGTTCTGGATCATCGCGCCCGAGTTGAAGTCGCGGAAGTACAGGACTTCCTTGTCCCCGTTGGCGTAGGTCACCTCGAGGAACCGGTTCTCGTCGCTCTCCTCGTACATGCGCTCGACGGTGTGCTGGATCATCGCGTCGAACGTCGCCTTGGCGTCGCCGCCGAACTCGGCGAGGTCGTCCGCGTGGATCGGCAGCCCTTCGGCCAGGTACTTGGAGAAGATGTCCTTCGCGCCTTCGGCGTCCGGACGCTCGATCTTGATCTTGACGTCGAGCCGGCCCGGCCGCAGGATCGCCGGGTCGATCATGTCCTCGCGGTTGGAGGCGCCGATGACGATGACGTTCTCCAGGCCTTCGACACCGTCGATCTCCGACAGCAGCTGCGGCACGATCGTGGTCTCGACGTCGGACGAAACGCCCGACCCACGGGTCCGGAAGATCGAGTCCATCTCGTCGAAGAACACGATCACCGGGGTGCCTTCGGAGGCCTTCTCCCGCGCCCGCTGGAAGATCAGGCGGATGTGCCGCTCGGTCTCCCCGACGAACTTGTTGAGCAGCTCGGGACCCTTGATGTTCAGGAAGTAGGACTTCCCGTCCTCGTTCTCGCCCCGGGCCGCGGCCACCTTCTTGGCCAGCGAGTTCGCGACCGCCTTGGCGATGAGCGTCTTGCCGCAGCCCGGCGGGCCGTAGAGCAGGACGCCCTTGGGCGGGCGCAGCTGGTACTCCTGGTACAGGTCGGCGTGCAGGAACGGCAGTTCCACCGCGTCGCGGATCTGCTCGATCTGCCGGGTGAGGCCGCCGATGTCCTCGTAGCGGACGTCCGGCACCTCCTCCAGCACCAGGTCCTCGACCTCCGCCTTCGGCACGCGCTCGTACGCGTAGCCGGCCTTGGAGTCGACCAGCAGCGAGTCGCCCGGCTTGAGCGGCTGCTCGGCCAGCAGGTCGGAGAGCAGGACCACCCGCTCCTCGTCCGCGTGCCCGACCACCAGCGCGCGAAGGCTGCCGCCCTCGACGTCGGCGGCGAGCACCTCACGCAACGCGCACACCTCGCCGGTGCGTTCGAAGCCGCCGGCCTCGACCACGGTGAGCGCTTCGTTGAGCCGCAGCGCCTGGCCGCGTTGCAACGAAGAGAGCTCGACCGCGGGCGATACCGACACCCGCATCTTGCGGCCCGCCGTGTAGACGTCCACCGTGTTGTCCTCGTACGCCTCGACGAAGACGCCGTAGCCGGACGGCGGCTGGGCCAGCCGGTCGACCTCCTCACGCAGCGCGAGGAGCTGTCCTCGGGCCTCACGCAGGGTTTCGACCAGTTTGGTGTTGCGCTCGGTGAGCTGGCTCACCCTTTCCGAGGCCTCGGCGAGCCGCTGTTCGAGAACTCGGTTCTGCCGTGGCGAGTCGGTCAGTTTGCGGCGCAGCAGCGCCACTTCCTCCTCGAGAAAACGGATCTGCCGAGCCTGCTCGTCCGCCGTCGTCCCAGCTCCGGATGTTGCTGAAGGGTCGGCCTCCTCGCGCCGACCTCCGGGAAGGTCATGATGCATCGGGCACCTCCTCGGAGTGCTTTTCATTCCACGGTACCGGCGATCACCGACAAGAAAAGGCCTTTCCGGATCACAAGATCGGCGCGTCGCGGTTTCCTCGCCTGGTCCAGCACGGACATTCCCGCAGCGCAAGAGGCCATTTCGGTGCCGTGGCCCCGGTGTGTCGCGGGCCCGTCCGGGCCGGGACGAACCAAGCACGTCGGGAGTACCCGGCTCTCCAGGGCGCCAACCCTGCCCGAGCCGGGCAATTCCGGCCAGTTCCGCCCTAACCGCGCGGCGGAGCGGCCCGGTGGCTAGCATCGGGCCGACGTCGGCCGCCTCGAAGGCCGGGTCACCGTCGAAGGAACGCTAGGGGGCACCACCCATGACCTACCCGCCGCAGCAACCGGGCGGCTACGGCCAGCAGCCCGGAGGTTACGGGCAGCAGCCCGGGCCGTACGGCCGGCAGCCGGGCGGCTACCCCCAGAGCGGACCGCAGCCCCAGCCGGGCTATGGCGGCACCCAGCAGTTCGGCCAGCCCGATCCGTACGGGCAGCCGCAGCAGGGCGGTTACCCGCCCCAGACGGGCCCTCAGCCCCAGCAGGGCCACCCCCAGTACGGGCAGCAGGACCAGTGGGGCCAGCAACAGCCCCAGCAGGACCAGTGGGGCCAGCCGACGCAGCAGCAGCCGGGCTTCGGCGGTTACGACCCGTACGGAGGCGGCGGCTTCGGTGACGCGCCGCCGCCCAAGAAGAAGAAAACCGGGCTCATCGTCGGCATCGCGGCCGCGGCGGTGCTCCTCGTCGGTGGCGGCGTGACGTGGTTCGTCGTGGCCAACGGGAAGGACGACAACACCGCGGCCCCGCCCGCCAGCAGCAGCTCCGCGGCCCCGACGACCGCGCCGAAGGCGACCACCCCGAAGCCCAAGAGCACTTCGCCGAGTTCGACGCCGAAGAGCACCAAGCCCGCGGCCGGCCCCGCGCCGGCGGGCAAGGGCAGCTCGCAGGAGCTGTTCGACACGACGATCGCCGCCTACAACGCGGGTGACGAGAAGGCGCTGGGCGACACGATCTGCCGGAGCGTCTTCGAGGGCACCACCGGCGACATCCCGAAGGTCACGGTCAAGCTGACCGGCTCGCCGCAGGACACCGGGGACAAGTCCACCGTGCGCTACTCGGCCACGGACGGCAGCAAGACCAAGGTCGGCACGATGTCGGCCCAGAAGGAATCCGGCCTGTGGTGCCTGTCCAACGTCAAGGCGGACGGCTCGTGAGCCCCCGCGTTCGGTGAACCGCGCGCTCGCCGCCGGGCTCGTGCTGCTCGGCGTGGCCGGCGCGGGCGTGGTGCTGGGACTGCTGCTCGTGGCGCCGTCCGGCTCCCCGCCCGCGCCGCCGAGCCCGCCCCCGCCGCCGCGGACGTCGGCCTCGGCGGCGCCGAGCGCGGTCGACACCGCGGCGGTGAACGTGCTGGCCCGCGCGATCGTCGACGCGATCACGGCGCACGACTCCGCGGCGTTCGGCAAGCTGACGTGCCGCCCGCAGACGGCCGAAGCCCTGGGCAGGCTGCAGCGGATGTGGGACGCGGCCGGCCGGGTGACGGCGACGCTGAAGGAGCCACCGGAGGTCCGCGGCGAGTCCGCGACGGCGAAGGTGCACGTCGAAGCCCCGGGTGGGACGAAGGACACGCCGTTTCCGCTGCACAAGGAGAACGGCCGCTGGTGCGTCCCCGGCTAGCCCTTGCCCTTCGACGGCCGCCGGGACACCCGCGGCGACACCGTCCCGTCCGCGAGGCGGCGCGCGGTGAGCAGGAACGCCGTGTGCGCGACCATCCGGTGGTCCGGGCGCACCGCGAGGCCCACCACGTGCCACGGCCGCATCAGCGTTTCCCACGATTCGGGCTCGGTCCAGCACTGCTGCTCGCGCAGGGACTCCGTCACGCGGGAAAGCTGCGTCACCGTCGCCACGTAGACCGTCAGCACGCCCCCCGGCACCAGGTGCGCGGCGACGTTCGGCAGCTGGTCCCACGGGGCCAGCATGTCCAGCACGACCCGGTCGACCTCGCCCTCGTGCGTCGCCAGGTCCGCGACCGTCAGCGACCAGTTCGCCGGCTTCTCGCCGAAGAACTTCACGACGTTGCGCTCGGCGTGCTCGGCGTGGTCGTCGCGGATCTCGTACGAGCTCACGTGCCCCTCGGAGCCGACCGCGCGCAGCAGCGAACACGTCAGCGCGCCCGAGCCGGCACCCGCTTCGAGCACGCGGGCGCCCGGGAAGATGTCGCCCCACATCACGATCTGCGCGGCGTCCTTCGGGTAGATCACCTGCGCGCCGCGCGGCATCGAGAGCACGTAGTCCGGCAGCAGCGGGCGCAGGGCCAGGTACGTCGACCCGCCCGCCGACGTCACCACCGAACCCTCGGGCCGGCCGATGAGGTCGTCGTGGGCGAGCGCGCCGCGGTGGGTGTGGTACTCCCCGCCGTCGGCCAGCGTCAGGGTGTAGTGCCGCCCCTTCGAGTCGGTCAACTGCACCCGATCACCCGCGCGAAACGGTCCGCTGACCGACAACACTTCCTCCTGTACCCCGAATGGCCGACGACAGATCTTCGCAGGCCGTCCGGGGCGCGGCCTCAGCGGGTACGGCGGTTCAGCGCGGCGCGCAGGTCGTCCCGGCGCAGCACGCCCGCCGGGCGGCCTTCGTCGTCGACGACGAGGAACTGCCACGCCGGGGTCTCGCGGACGCGCTCGACGACGTCCTCCCCCGGTTCCGAGGCCAGCAGGACGGTCTCGGCGCGGATCGGCTCCGCCGCGAGCTCGGCGGGCGCGTGCGGCGAGGTGCCCGCGAGGCGCTCCGCCGCGCCCGTGTCGAGCAGCCCGGCCGCGACGCCGTCCGCGCGGACGAGCACCACGCCCCGGCCCGCCGACGCCGCGAGCGCGTCCGACACCGGGCTTTCGGCGGGCAGCTGCAGCACCGGCCGCACCAGCTCGCCGAGGTCCAGACCTTCCGGCCAGGTGCGGCGCGCTTCCGCCTTGAGCTCGGAACGCGCGCCCAGGATCACGAACCACGCCGTGACGACGCAGACGCCCAGGCGCAGCCACCGGTCCGGGCTGCCGGTCGCCAGGCCCCACAGGGCCCACACGAGCAGTCCCGCGGCCACGACGGCGCCGCCGACAACGGCGGCGCGCGTGCCCTTCGCGCGGATCCCCGTGACCGCCCAAACGCCGGCGCGGACCAGCCGGCCGCCGTCGAGGGGCAGGCCGGGCAGGAGGTTGAACACGCCGACGGCGAGGTTCGCCACCGCGCACTCGGCCACGAGCATCCAGACCGCGCCGTCCGGCGGGACGGCGAACATCAGCAGGCCGCAGAACCCGCCCAGCAGCAGCGAGACCGCCGGGCCCGCCGCGGCGACCAGGCCCTCGTGGACCGGCCGCTTCGGCGTCCTGGCCACTTCGGACAGGCCGCCGAGCAGGAACAGGCGCACCCGCCGGACCGGGATCCCCAGCCGCAGCGCGGCGACGCAGTGCCCGAGCTCGTGCGCCAGCACGGACAGGCCCAGCAGCAGCGCGAAGGCGCCGGCCAGCAGCCAGGACGTCCACGTCGAGGCGTCCGGGAGCAGCCGGCCGACCAGCGGCGTGTAGAGCACGACGACGATCAGCGACCCGATCCACCAGGACGGCGCGAGCAGCACGGGCACGCCGGCGACCCGGAACAGCAGGAGACCGCCGTCCGGGAGGACGGCCTGCCGGGTGCCCCCGGTGCCCTGTTCACTGGTCGCGGCCATGCGGGAGAGCCTAGAGCCCCCGGTGTGGGGAGCGGGTGATCCGGTCCGGGTGGTGTCGCGCACCCCGCCGCCGGAGGTCTTGAATGACTCATTCAGGTCGCCGGAGGTCCTGAATGAGTCATTCAAGACGCGGGCCCGGGCGGCTGGGCGGGGTGCCGGGCGTTGCGGTCGCCGGAACTGTCGGACCCCGGCGTTACGCTCTGCCCATGCCCGACGCCGACACCGTCACCACGGATTCCCCAGCAGCCACCGCCGTCGCCACCGAGGTGCGGCGGCGGCCCGCGCTGTCGCCGTCCCGGGCCAGCGACTTCAAGCAGTGCCCGCTGCTCTACCGGTTCCGCGCGGTCGACCGGCTGCCGGAGGTCCCGACCAAGGCCCAGCTGCGCGGCACGCTCGTCCACTCGGTGCTGGAGCGGCTGTTCGCGCTGCCGGCCGCCGAGCGCGTTCCGCCGAAGGCGCGGGAGCTGCTCGGCCCGGCGTGGACGGACCTGTCCGCGGACCGTCCGGAGTGGACCGAGCTGTTCGACGGCGAGCAGCCCGACGACCACGCGGACTGGCTGCGGTCGGCGGAGAAGCTGCTGGACGCCTACTTCGAGCTGGAGGACCCAAGGCGGCTGGAACCCGAGGCCTGCGAGCTGCACGTCGAAATCGAGCTCGGCTCCGGCGTCCTGCTGCGCGGCTACATCGACCGCGTCGACGTCGCGCCGACCGGGGAAATCCGGGTGGTCGACTACAAGACCGGCGCCGCGCCGCGCGAAATCGGCGAGGCCAAGGCGATGTTCCAGATGAAGTTCTACGCCGTCGTGCTGTGGCGGCTGCGCGGCGTGGTGCCGCGGCAGCTGAAACTCATGTACCTCACCGACGGCCAGTCCCTCGCCTACACCCCGGACGAGGCCGAGCTGGTGCGCTTCGAACGCACCCTCGAAGCCATCTGGCAGGCCATCCTCAAGGCGGGCAGGACCGGCGACTTCCGCGCGAACAAGACCAAGCTGTGCAACTGGTGCGACCACCAGGCGCACTGCCCCGAGTACGGCGGCACGCCGCCGGACTACCCCGGCTGGCCGGAGCCCGATGCGGGCGAGGAGACGCCGCTGGACCGGGCCGACTGATGGCCGACGCGTTCTACGTCCCGCTCGGCGGCGACCGCTACTCCGCGACCGGGCACACGGCCGGGCCGTGGTCGTCGGAGTCCCAGCACTTCGGGCCACCGTCGGCGTTGCTGGTGCGCGCCCTCGAAAACGTCGAACCGGCGCACCCGGCCGAACTCGCGCGGGTGACCGTCGAGATCCTCGGCCCGGCGCCGGTCGCCGAGCTCACCGTGCGGGCCCGGGTCGAACGGCCGGGCCGTTCGGTGGAGCTGCTGCAAGCCGAGCTGGCGAGCGCGGACCGCGTCGTGGCGCGGGCTTCGGCGTGGCGCATCGCGACCGCGGACACGGCGGAAGCCGCTACGGACGCCGGGCCGCTGCTGCCCGCACCGGACACCGTGACGGAGTCGCCGTGGCCGGAGGGCTGGCAGGCCGGCTACCTCGACGCCGTCGAGTGGCGGGCGGTGCGCGGCGGCATGGACGTGCCCGGCCCGGCGGCCGTCTGGGCCCGCCAGCGCGTCCCGCTGGTCGACGGCGAGGAGCCGAGCGGGCTGCAGCGGCTGTTCGCCATCGCCGACTCCGGCAACGGCGTGTCGAACTTCCTCGACCCGCGCAAGTGGTGGTTCATCAACTCCGAGCTGACCCTCCACCTGCGGCGGGTGCCGGAGGGCGAGTGGATCGGCCTCGACGCGGTCACGCTGGTCGGCAAGCACGGCATCGGCACCGCGACGAGCATCCTGCACGACGCGGCCGGCCCGGTGGCCACCGGCGCGCAGGCGCTGATGGTGCGACCGCGACAGGCCGGGGGCGGATAGCCACCCACAACGGCCCCGCATCCAATAACCTTCGCGGAACGACCGACTTGAGGAGCGCTCCGGCATGCAGATCACCTCGGTGGTCAACCAGAAAGGCGGGGTCGGCAAGACCTCACTGAGCGTCGGCACCGCGGCCGCACTGGCCGAGCGGGGCCGGCGGGTGCTGCTGGTCGACCTCGACCCGCAGGGCCACGCGACGACCGAGATGCTCGGCCTGTCCGAGGTCCGCGGAGACACGCCGACCTTGGCGAAAGCCCTGGCCAAGACGTGGAAGGGCCCGATCGAGGAGCTCGTCGTCCCGCACCCGCGCAGCAACCTCGGCAAGGGCGGCGCGTTCGACGTCGTGCCGACGTCGCCGGGGATGTTCGACCTGATCCGGCGGCTCGACTCGTTCCGCGTGCCCGGCTGGCAGCTGGCCCGGGTCATCCAGTTCGCCAACTACGACCACTGCGTCATCGACTGCCCGCCCGCGCTGGACGTGCTGACGAACAACGCGCTGGCGGCGTCGCACGGCATCCTGGTCCCGGTCCAGCCGGACAAGACGAGCATCCGCGCGCTGCGGCTGCTGGCCGACCAGGTCCGGTACGTCGAGCAGACGGTCGGGCGGCAGCCGCTGTCGTGGTTCGGCCTGGTGCCGAGCCTGTACCGGCGCCCGATCTCGCACTACGCGGCGGCGGCGCTGCAGGAGATGTACGAGTTCGGCATCCCGATGCTGTCGCACCTGCCGCTGGGCGTGGTGATGAACGAGGCGGCGGCGCACGGCGTCCCGGTGACGACCTACGCGCCGGAGACGCTGCAAGCGCTGTCTTTCCGCGAGATCGCCGGCACGCTGGACAGCTACCTGGAGCAGAACCAGGCACCCGCGGTGGTCCCGGCGGACGAGGAGTTCGTCTTCGAGGACTTCATCTCCGAGGTCGCGGTGGCCCGCAACGTCAACGACAACGGCGCCCGCAAGGGGCTTTACGACCTGCTGCCGAAGAAGCCCAACCGGCCGCGCTGAAGTTCCGCGCGGCCGGCCGGGCTGCCGGTCAGAGGCGGCAGGAGCGGATGTCCGAGGCCAGGATCGCCTTCGCGCCCACCTCGGCCAGCTCGTCCATGATGAGGTTGACCTTCTTGCGCGACACCATCGCGCGCACCGCCACCCAGTCGTCGTCGGCGAGCGGCGCCACCGTCGGCGACTCGAGACCCGGCGTGATGGCGATCGCGCGCTCGACGAGCGTCCGCGGGCAGTCGTAGTCCAGCATCATGTACTGCTGCGCGAACACGACCCCGCGCAGGCGCGCCGCCAGCTGCGACTTCGCCTTGCTCTCCGGCGTACCGCGGCGCTGCAGCAGCACCGCTTCCGACACGCAGATCGGGTCGCCGAACGCGACGAGGTTGTTCTGCCGCAGCGAGCGGCCGGACTCGACGACGTCCGCGATCGCGTCCGCCACGCCCAGCTGGATCGAGATCTCGACCGCGCCGTCGAGGCGGATCACCTCGGCCTCGACGCCGTGGCGGGCGAGGTCGTCGCGGACCAGCCGCGGGTAAGACGTCGCGAGCCGCTTGCCGTGCAGGTCGGCCGGCTTCCAGTCGCGGCCCGCCGGGGCGGCGTAGCGGAACGTCGAACCACCGAAGCCGAGCGCCTGGATCTCCTCCACCGGCGCGCCGGAGTCGAGCGCCAGGTCCCGGCCGGTGATGCCGAGGTCGAGGTCACCGGAGCCGACGTAGATCGCGATGTCCTTGGGACGCAGGAAGAAGAACTCGACCTCGTTGACGTGGTCGAGCACGGTGAGGTCGCGCTGCTCATGCCGCTTCCGGTAGCCCGCCTCGCCGAGCATCTCCGTCGCCGCGGCGGCGAGGGCTCCCTTGTTCGGCACGGCAACACGCAGCATTTCGCTCTTCTCCTCGTTTGTTCAGCGACCCGTCACAGGTAGCGGTAGACGTCCTCGGTCGACAGGCCGCGGCCGAGCATCAGCACCTGCACCCGGTACAGCAGCTGGGAGATCTCCTCGGCGAGACGGTCGTCGGATTCGTGCTCGGCGGCGATCCACACCTCGCCGGCTTCCTCGAGCACTTTCTTGCCCTGGGCGTGCACCCCGGCGTCGAGGGCGACGACGGTGCCGGACCCGTCGGGACGGGTACGCGCGCGCTCGGCAAGCTCCGCGAACAGCTCATCGAAGGTCTTCACGGTCTGCAGATCCTTCCACCCCGCCCCCGGCGGCGCCGCCCCGCCCCGCCGCGGATGCCGCCGATCTCACACCGAAGTGGACGACGCCTCCCGAGGGCTGGGACGGCGTTCGAAGTCGAGGAGGTACCGCTTCCGCTCCAGGCCGCCGCCGTACCCGGTCAGCGAACCCGTCGAACCGATGACCCGGTGGCACGGCACGATGATCGAGACCGGGTTCTTGCCGTTGGCCAGGCCGACCGCCCGCGCGGCGGCCGGCTTGCCGAGCAGCTGCGCCAGCTCGCCGTAGGACGCGGTTTCGCCGTACGGGATGTCGAGCAGCGCCGACCACACCGACCGCTGGAACGGCGTGCCGTGGAAGGTCAGGGGCAGGTCGAACTCCCGCCGCAGGCCGACGAAGTACTCGTTCAGCTGGGTCTCGGTGCGGGCGAAGACCTCGGCCGCGCCACGGGAACCGAAGGTCTGCGAAGCGGGGCGGTGGCGTTGTTCGTGCATGTACAGCCCGCAGAGCGCGTCGCCCTCGGCGACCAGGGTCAGCGGGCCGCAGGGACTCTCCACGACCGTGTGGGAACGCATGGGATCTCCTAGGCGGCGGGCATCCGGTTGATCGCGTGGTCACCGGTGGCCCACAGGTGCTGGGTGGCGTAGGCGCGCCACGGGCGCCACGTTTCGGACCGGGCGACGACGGCGGCCTGGCCGCCGAGGCCGAGGGTTTCGGCGGCGTACTTGATGCCGAGGTCGGTGGGCAGGAACGCGTCGGGGTCGCCGAGGGCGCGCATGGCGATGCTCTCGACCGTCCACGGCCCGAACCCGGGCAACGCGGTCAGCGCCGCCCGCGTCCCGGCCCAGTCGCTGCCCGCGCCGAGGTCGAGGCCGTCCGTCAGGGCCTCGACCAGCGCGAGCAGGGTCCGGCGGCGAGAGCGCGGCATCGCCAGGGTCTCCGGGTCCAGGGAGGCGAGCGCGTCCGGCGACGGGAACAGGTGCGTCAGCCCGCCGTCGGGGTCGTCGACCGGTTCGCCGTGGGCCACGACGAGCCGGGCCGCGTGGGTGCGGGCCGCCGCCGTCGAGACCTGCTGTCCCAGCACGGCCCGGACGGCGAACTCGGCGCCGTCGACCGTGCGCGGCACCCGGCGGCCCGGCGCGGCCGCCACCAGCGGCGCGAGCAGCGGGTCGGTGGCGAGCTGGTCGTCGACGGCGACCGGGTCGGCGTCGAGGTCCAGCAGGCGCCGGCAGCGGCTGGTCGCCGTGGGCAGGTCCCGCAGGTCGGTCAGGGTGAGCCGGCAGGCGATGAACCCGTCCTCCGGCCGCAGCGCGGCGACGCCGTGGCCGTGCGGCAGCCGCAGGGTCCGGCGGTAGGCGCCGTCGCGCCACTCCTCGACACCGGGTACGCCGGTGGCGACGAGGTGGCCGAACAGGTTGTCCGGGCAGAGCGGCTTCCGGTAGGGCAGCCGCAGCGGGATGGCGCCCGCCGTCGCCGACGGCTTGCCCTTCGCGCGCTGCCGCAGTTCGGTCGGCGAGAGGGCGAACACCTCGCGGACGGTGTCGTTGAACGCCCGGATGCTGCCGAACCCGGCGGCCAGGGCGAGCTCGGCCATCGGCAGGGTGGTCGTCTCGATCAGCGTCCGCGCGGTCTGCGCGCGCTGAGCCCTGGCCAGCGCCAGGGGTCCGGCGCCGACCTCGGCGAACACCTGGCGCTGCACCTGCCGGACGCTGTAGCCGAGCCGGTCGGCGAGCCCCTGGACGCCTTCGGTGTCGACGACGCCGTCGGCGATCAGCCGCATGGCGCGGGCGACCAGGTCGGCGCGTTCGTTCCACAGCGGCGAGCCCGGGCTCGCGTCCGGGCGGCAGCGCTTGCAGGCGCGGAACCCGGCCTGCTGCGCGGCCGCCGCGCTCGGGTAGAAGCTCATGTTCCGCGGCTTGGGTGGCACCACCGGGCAGCTGGGCCGGCAGTAGATCTTCGTCGTCAGGACGGCGGTGTAGAACCACCCGTCGAACCGGGCGTCCTTCGCCTGCACGGCCCGCACGCACCGCTCGAAATCTTCGTGCACGGGACCCAGCATCGCCGAGCAGGCCGGCGACGGCTAGCGGAAATGCGACATGGGCGTGCTCAGCCCAGCAGGGCCGCCAGCGCCGGCACGTCGACGCCGACGAGCGAGTCGCGGAACACGCGCCGCTCCCCCGCCGCGACCGGGACGTCGTTCGGGATGACCAGGACCGTGCAGCCGGCCGCGACCGCCGACTCCGTGCCCGGCGGCGAGTCTTCGACCGCGACGCACCGCGCCGGGTCCACGCCGAGCAGCTCCGCGCCCTTGAGGTACGGCCGCGGGTGCGGCTTGTTGAGTCCGTCGACCTCGTCGCCGCACACCGTGACGTCGAAGAACTCGCGCCCGATCGTGTTCAGCGCCAGCTCGGTGAGGTCCCGCTCGGTCGAGGTGACCAGGGCCGAGCGCAAACCGGCTTCACGCACCGCCGTCAGGGCTTCGCGGGCGCCGGGGCGCCACGGCAGCTCGTCGTCGAACAGGCCGGCCGTGCGGCGGCGGATCTCCTCGCCCGTCGACGCGATCGCCGCTCGCGTGACCGGCCGGCCGACGACCTCGAGCAGGTACGCCGACGTGTCGTCCATGTTGGACCCGACGAGCGTCATCCGCTGTTCCTCGGAAAGCTTGCCGCCGAGCCATTCCGCCGTCTCGTAGAGGGCGATGTCCCACAGCTTCTCGGAATCGACCAGGGTGCCGTCCATGTCCCAGAGCACGGCGGCCAATCCGTCCACAGTGGACTCTCCTCAGGTGTTGAAGTACTTCGCTTCCGGGTGGTGGCAGACGATCGCGTCGGTCGACTGCTCGGGGTGCAGCTGGAACTCCTCGGACAGCTTGACGCCGATCCGGCCCGGTTCGAGGAGGGCGACGATCTTCGCCCGGTCTTCGAGGTCGGGACAGGCGCCATAGCCCAGGGAGAACCTCGCCCCACGGTAGCCGAGCTTGAAGAAGTCCTCGACGTCGTCGGGGTCCTCTGAGGCGACCGCCACACCGCCCGGGAAGGTCAGCTCCTGGCGGATGCGGCAGTGCCAGTACTCCGCCAGCGCCTCGGTCAGCTGGACGCCGAGGCCGTGGACCTCGAGGTAGTCGCGGTAGGCGTTGGCGGCGAAGAGCTCGTTCGCGTAGTCGGCGATGGGCTGGCCCATGGTGACGACGGTGAACGGCACGACGTCCACTTCACCGGCCTCGCGCGGCCGGTAGAAGTCGGCCAGGCAGAGCCGCCGGTCGCGGCGCTGGCGCGGGAAGGTGAAGCGCAGCCGCTCCGGCGCGTCGGGCGAAGGCTCGGTGAGCACGACCAGGTCGTCGCCCTCGGCGACGCACGGGAAGTAGCCGTAGACGACGGCCGCGTGGACGAGGACACCGTCCGCGGTCAGCCGGTCGAGCCAGTACCGCAGCCGCGGCCGGCCTTCGGATTCGACGAGTTCGTCGTACGTCGGCCCGGCGCCGCCGCGGGCGCCCTTGAGGCCCCACTGCCCCATGAAGGTCGCGCGCTCGTCGAGCATCGCGGCGTAGTCGGCGAGCGGGACGCCCTTGACCACGCGCGAACCCCAGAACGGCGGGCTCGGCAGCGGAACGTCGGTGGCGACGTCGGAGCGCGCGGGCGGCGGCCCTTCGAGGGCTTCTTCCTCCGCCTTGCGGGCTTTGCGCGCCTCGGCGATCCGCAGCGACCGTTCGCGGCGTTCCTTGCGCTCCAGGCGCTTCTGCTCCGCGTCGGCGTCGACCAGCGGCGACTCCCCGCGCTTGGCCGCCATGATCGCGTCCATCAGCCGCAGTCCCTCGAACGCGTCGCGGGCGTAACGGACGTCGCCGAAGTACAGCTCGGTGAGGTCGTTTTCGACGTAGGAGCGGGTCAGCGCCGCGCCGCCGAGCAGCACCGGCCAGCGCGCGGAGACGCCCCGGGAGTTCATCTCCTGGAGGTTCTCCTTCATGATCACCGTCGACTTGACCAGCAGCCCGGACATCCCGATCGCGTCGGCGCCGTGCTCCTCGGCCGCGTCGAGGATGGTCGTGATCGGCTGCTTGATCCCGAGGTTGACGACCTCGTAGCCGTTGTTGGACAGGATGATGTCGACGAGGTTCTTGCCGATGTCGTGCACGTCGCCGCGGACGGTGGCCAGCACGATCCGGCCCTTGCCGGAGTCGTCGTCCTTCTCCATGTGCGGCTCGAGGTGCGCGACGGCGGCCTTCATCACCTCGGCGGACTGGAGGACGAACGGCAGCTGCATCTGCCCGGACCCGAACAGCTCGCCGACGGTCTTCATGCCGGACAGCAGCGTGTCGTTGATGATCTGCAGGGCCGGCCGCTGTTCCAGCGCGGCGTCGAGGTCGTCGGTGAGGCCGTTGCGTTCGCCGTCGACGATCCGGCGTTCGAGGCGTTCGAACAGCGGCAGCGCGGCCAGCTCCTCGGCCCGCGAGGCCTTCGACGACGCCGCGCTGACGCCTTCGAACAGGGCCATCAGCTCCTGCAGCGGGTCGTAGCCTTCGCGACGGCGGTCGTAGACGAGGTCCAGCGCGACCGCGCGCTGGTCGTCGGGGATGCGGGCCATCGGCAGGATCTTCGACGCGTGCACGATCGCGGTGTCCAGGCCGGCCTGGACACACTCGTGCAGGAACACGGAGTTGAGCACCTGCCGCGCGGCCGGGTTGAGGCCGAAGGAGATGTTCGACAGGCCGAGGGTGGTCTGGACGTCGGGGTGGCGGCGTTTGATCTCGCGGATGGCTTCGATCGTCTCGATGCCGTCGCGGCGCGACTCCTCCTGGCCGGTGGCGATGGTGAAGGTCAGGGCGTCGATGATGACGTCGGAGGTGCGCAGGCCCCACTTGCCGGTGATGTCCTCGATGAGCCGGGTCGCGATGTCGGCCTTCTTCTGTGCCGTGCGCGCCTGGCCCTCTTCGTCGATGGTCAGGGCGACGACGGCGGCGCCGTACTCGCTGACCAGTTCCATGACCTGGGTGAAGCGGGATTCCGGGCCGTCGCCGTCCTCGTAGTTGACGGAGTTGACCGCGCAGCGGCCGCCGAGGCGTTCCAGGCCCGCGCGAAGCACCGCGACCTCGGTGGAGTCGAGCATGATCGGCAGCGTCGACGCGGTGGCCAGGCGCCCGGCCAGCTCGGCCATGTCGGCGGTGCCGTCGCGGCCGACGTAGTCGACGCACAGGTCCAGCAGGTGGGCGCCGTCGCGGGTCTGTTCGCGGGCGATCTCGACGCAGTCGTCCCAGCGACCCTCGAGCATCGCGGTGCGGAACGCCTTCGAGCCGTTGGCGTTGGTCCGCTCGCCGATCATGAGCACGCTGGCGTCCTGCTTGAACGGGACCGCCTGGTAGAGCGAGGACACACCGGGCTCCGGACGCGCCCGCCGCGGGACCGGCGCGGTGTCCGCGACGGCGGCGGCGAGCTGCCGGATGTGCTCGTCGGTCGTGCCGCAGCAGCCGCCGACCAGGCCGACGCCGAACTCGCGGACGAACCCGGTCAGCGCCTCGACCAGCGCTTCCGGGCCGAGCGGGTAGACCGCGCCGTTCGGCCCGAGCTCCGGCAGGCCGGCGTTCGGCATCACCGACAGCGGCACCCGGGCGAGCTTGGCCAGCTGCCGCAGGTGCTCGCTCATCTCGGCGGGCCCGGTGGCGCAGTTGAGGCCGATGACGTCGATGCCCAGCGGTTCGAGGGCGGCGAGCGCCGCGCCGACCTCGGTGCCGAGCAGCATCGTGCCGGTCGTTTCGACGGTGATCGACGCGAGGATCGGCACGTGACGCCCCTCGGCGGCCATCGCGCGCTTCGCGCCGATGATCGACGCCTTCGTCTGGAGGATGTCCTGGGTGGTCTCGACGATCACCGCGTCGACGCCGCCGGCCAGCAGGCCGCGGACCTCCTCGCGGTAGGCGTCCCGCAACGTGGTGAACGGCGCGTGGCCGAGCGTCGGCAGCTTGGTGCCCGGGCCGACCGAGCCGAGCACGAACCGCGGGCGGTCCGGCGTCGCGAACTCGTCGGCGGTCTCGCGGGCCAGCCGCGCGCCGGCCTCGGCGAGCTCGAAGATCCGCCCGGTGATGTCGTACTCGGCGAAGTTGGCGAAATTGGCCCCGAAAGTGTTGGTCTCGACGGCGTCCGCGCCCGCCTCCAGGTAGCCCCGGTGCACCGAGCGGACCACGTCCGGCCGGGTGACGTTGAGGATCTCGTTGCAGCCTTCGAGGCCGTCGAAGTCGGCCAGGCCGAGGTCGTGGGCCTGCAGGGCGGTGCCCATGGCGCCGTCGGCCACCAGAACGCGCGAGCGGAGGGCATCGAGGAAGGGCGACGACAGGCGGTCGGACATGCTGAACAGGGTAAGGCCGGTGGTCGTAGGCTGGTCCGGTGAGTGAGCCCGTCGACGAGACCCCGCGGCCGCCCGGCGACCGCCCCGAACCCACCCGACCGTTGATGGTCGTCGCCTTCGAAGGCTGGAACGACGCAGGTGACGCGGCCAGCCGGGCGGTCGAGCACCTGCAGCTGAACTGGGACGCCACACCACTGGCCGAACTGGAGCCCGACGACTACTACGACTTCCAGGTCAGCCGCCCGACCGTCCGGATGGTGGACGGCGTCACTCGACGGGTGGACTGGCCGACGACAACGCTGTCGGTGTGCCGCCCCGACGGGTTCGACCGGGACGTCGTGCTGGTGCAGGGCCCCGAGCCGAACATGCGCTGGCGCGCCTTCTGCGCCGAGCTGCTGGAGCACATCAAGCAGCTCGACGTCGCGACGGTGGTGACGCTGGGGGCGCTGCTCGCCGACACCGCGCACACGCGGCCGGTCCCGGTCACCGGTACGGCGTACGACAAGGACACCGCGTCGCTCTACGGGCTCGACCTGAACAACTACCAGGGCCCGAGCGGCATCGTCGGGATCCTGCAGGACTACTGCGTGCAGGCGGGCATCCCGGCCGTGTCGATCTGGGCCGCGGTGCCGCACTACGTGTCGCACCCGCCGTCCCCGAAGGCGACCCTCGCCCTGCTGCACAAACTGGAAGACATCCTCGACGTCGAGATCCCGCTCGGGGCGCTGCCGGAGCAGTCCGAGGAGTGGCAGCGCACGGTCAGCGAGATGGCCGACGAGGACGAGGAGATCAGCGAGTACGTCCGCAGCCTCGAAGAGCGCGGCGACGCGCAGATCGAGGTCGCCGAGCAGGACGTCAGCGGCGACAAGATCGCCGCCGAGTTCGAGCGCTACCTGCGCCGCCGCGGCCGAGGCGGCGGGCAGGAAGGTTTCGGCCTCCGCTGAATCACCCGGTCGGACTGGTGGCGAACGCCCGCGCGGGGTTCGCCACCAGCATGGCCGTGACGACGTCACCGCCCAGCAGCTTCGTCAGCCTTGGCGCCAGCGTCGTGAGCAGGTAGGACGCGCCCGGCTGGTACCGGGCGGCGGCGGTGGTCGTGTCGCCGCCGAGCAGGAGCTGCCCACCGTGACCCGCTTCGACGAGCGCTTCGAGACCGTCGAAGAGCCGCCAGTCGGTGGCGTGGTTGGCCCGCGACGGCCCGTCGAAGCCGAGGAAGACGCCGGTCTCGGCGATCTCCCGCTGCAGCCGCGGGTCCGGGTTGCGGTTGAGGTGCCCGAGAATCACCTTTTCCGGTGAAACGTCCAGCTGGCCGCACAGCAGCTCGACCGTCTCCAGGGCCGCCGTGCCGAGCTCGAGGTGCACGGCGATCGGCGCGCCGGTCTCCTGGTGGGCGACCGCGGCGGCGGTCATCGTCAGCCGCGCGTGCGAGTCGATGGTGTGGAACGCGCCGGCCACCTTGATCAGCCCGGCCCGCGGCGCGGTGTCCCCGGTCAGGTCTTCGACGAAGACGCCGGCCAGGTCGTCGACGACCCGGCTCAGCCCGGCGGGCGCGTAGTGCTCGGCCCGGTGTAGGCCGGTGGCGCCGACGAGGTGCACGCCCGTCTCCAGCGAGATCCGGGCGAGGTCCCGCATCCGGCGCCCGAGCCCGTGCGGCGTCCACTGGACGAGGGCCGCGCCGCCCGCCGCCCGGAACCGGATCAGTGCGTCCGCCGCGGCGGCCGGGTCGTCGAGTTCCTGGCCCGGCAGCAGTTTCGAGGCGAAGAAGAGGTGGTCGTGGGAGTTCGTCACGCCCAGCTCGGCCGGATCGATGTCGCCCAGCACCGTCCGCACCTTCGGTTCCCCAGTCACCTGCCCGAGTGTAACGGCTCACCCGTTACAGTGGGGACGTGCCGGAAGACTTCCGCCTCGACCTGGGCGCCCCCTGGCTGAACCTGCTCGCCACCCGCGGCCGGCACTTCGGCGCGCGGCCGGTCGAGCGCATTCCCACCGTGGAGCGGCTGCGCGACTGGTTCGCTCTTTCCGAGCTGACCCCGCTCGCCCCGGTCACCGACGCCGACCTGGACCGGGCTCGAGAACTCCGCGAGACACTCCGGCCCTTGGCGCTGGGCGTGGTCGACGGCCTCGCGCCGACCGCCGAGCAAGTCCGGGCTTTGGCGCGGGCACTCGCTCCGGAGCCGGTGCACCTGGCGGCGCTGGAGAGGCTGCACCGGAGTGCCCCGCCGACCGCCGAGGCCGCCTTCGCCCGGCTGGCGCACCAGGCCGCGGACTGGCTCACCGGACCGTTGCGGCACGACCTACGGGCGTGCCCCGAGCAGGACTGCCGGGGTGTGTTCGCCGACCCGGGCGGACGGCGGCGCTGGTGCCCCTCCCCTGCCTGCGCCAGCCGCGGCCGGGTACGCGCGCTCAGAGAGCGGCGGCGCGCCGGCTCGTGACGGCCGGGACCGCGCCGCAGACCCGCCACTCACCGAGCAGGAGCGCCCCCGGTCACGACGGCCACAGGATCCGGCGCATCGGCACCGCGCCGCGCGCCCGCTTCCGCCACTCGCGCGGATAGCCGAGCGAAACCTCCTCGAAGCGCACCCCGTCCGCCTCGGTCGTCCGAGGGATGTGCAGGTGGCCGTAGACGGCGATCTCCGCGCGGTAGCGCACGTGCCAGTCCTCGGTCTTCGTCGTTCCGCACCACAGCGCGAACTCCGGCCAGTACAGCGGCGCCGTCGGGTGGCGGTGCAGCGGCCAGTGCGACATCAGGATCGTGCCGTGGTCTTCGGGGATCGCGTCCAGGCGCTCGGTGCTGATCTTGAGCCGGTCCGCGCACCACGCCTGGCGGCTCGGGTACGGGTCCGGGTGCAGGAAGTACTCGTCGGTGCAGACCACGCCGGCGGCCCGCGCCTGGCTCAGGGCCTCCTCCAGCGACTTGCCCTCGGCCTCCGGCGTCCGCCAGCTGTAGTCGTAGAGCAGGAACAGCGGCGCGATCGTCAGCGGCCGGCCGGCGTGGGGCCACACCGGGTACTCGTCTTCCGGCGTCAGGACCCCGAGCTTCCGGCACTCCTCGACGAGGTGCTCGTACCGGGCCTGCCCGCGCAGCTGGCACGGGTCGCCGTTCGTCGTCCACAGCTCGTGGTTGCCGGGCACCCAGACGACCTTCGCGAACCGCTCGCTCAGGGTCTTCAAGGTCCCGATGGTGGCTTCGGCCCGCTCGGCGACGTCGCCGGCCACGAGCAGCCAGTCTTCGGGCGTCTCCGGGACGACCGAGTCGAGGATCGGGCCGTTGCCCTCGTGGGTCACGTGGAGGTCGCTGGTCGCGAAGAGGTGCGGCACCCCTCCACCGTAGCCACCGCGGTGGCGGGTTCTTCGCGAAACCTGCGGATTACGGGTGGTTTCCGCACCAGCACGAGGATTCCCGCCAGGACGTAGACCCCGGCCTGGACGTTCAGCAGCACCGCCGGCCCGGTCGTCGCGACCAGCGTCCCGGCCAGCAGCGCCCCGGCCGTCGTGCCCAGGGCGACCACCGCGAACGTCGTGCTCAGCACCCGGCCGGCCCGCTCCGGCGCGACCGCGCTCTGGATCTCCGAGAGCACGCCCGCGCCGACGACCACCCCCGGGGCGCCGACCAGGACGAACAGGCCCACGTAGACCCCTAGTGCCGTCGTGAGCACGGCCAGGTTCCAGATCACCGCCGACACCAGGCCCAGCGCGATCGCGCCCCAGCCCAGCAGCGCCGCCGGGGCGACCCGCCGGGCCACCGTGGCGAGCGCGAACCCGGCGGCCAGGCCCCCGATCGCCTGCACGCCCCGCAGCAGGCCCGCGTCGGCCTCCCCGCGGCCGAGCACGTCGAGGACGTACACCACGAACAGCACCAGGAACATCCCCTGCGCCAGCGACGTGCACACCAGCGCCAGCCCGGTGCGCCACAGCCGGCGGTTGTGGGTGAGCTCGCGCAGGCCGTCGAGCCAGGCGCGCACCACGGGTTCGGGCGCGGTCGCCGGCGCGGGCGCGGTCACCCGGCGGAACGGCTTGGCCAGCAGCGCGGCCGCCACCGCCAGCACCGCCAAGTAGCCGGTGACGACGTCGGCGAGCCCGCCGAAGCCGAGCAACGCGCCGCCCGCCCAGCCACCCGCCAGCCGCGCGACGCTGCCGTTGACGCTCATCAGGCCGTTCGCGCCGGTGACCTCCTCGACGCCGACCAGTTCCGGCACCAGCGCGTTGCGCGCCGGTTCGAACACCGACGCCAGCGCCGCCTGCGCGGCCATCACCGCGTACACGACGGTCACGCCCGGCGACGCGAGCAGCGGCACCGCCACCACGGCCAGCCCGCAGCAGACGCCGAACAGCACCGCCCGCCGGTTCCACCGGTCGGCGACGACGCCGGCGACCGGGCTCAGCAGCACCGCGGGCAGCAGGCCGAGCACGATGCTCAGCGCCGTCGTCGCGGCGGAGCCGGTGCGCTGGAAGACGTAGACCGGCAACGCCACCTGCAGCATCCACTCCGCCGTCTCGCCGAAGAACGCGGCGACCCACAGCCGCGCGAACGCGGGCACCCCCAGCAGCTGTTTCATTCCTCCGCCTTCCCCGAGTGTTCGATGCGCGGGAACGCCCGCAGGCCGACGTGCACCGGGCGGGCGTCCGCCGGGGCGTCGGTCCGGATGGCCCCGACGTAGGGCCGGACCAGCGCGTCGATCGCGTCGGTCAGCCGGGTCAGCTCCTCCGGCGTGACGCGCAGCGCGTACGTGATCAGGCCGGCCGCCCCGCGCCACGCGGGGTCGAGGTCGTCGAGCGAGTCGAGGTACCGCTGGGTCAGCTCCTGCTCGTGGCCCAGGGTCGCGCCCACCATGCCGAGCTGGGCCGCGCGGTGCGCGGGGTCGTCGGCCAGCTCCCCCATCTCCAGCCCGACCTGCCGGGCGCGCCACGGCCGTTCCCGGCCGTCTTCGGCGTCCGCCCGCTCGACCAGGCCGTACTGCGCGAGCTGCCGCAGGTGCCAGCTGCAGTTGGACGCGGTCGAGCCGACCGCCTCCGCGCACTCGCTCGCGGTGCGCGGGCCGACGGCGGTGAGGTGGTTCAGCAGCGCCGACCGCAGCGGGTGCGCCAGGGCGCGCAGCAGCTCGACGTCCTCGATCCGCTTGCGCGGCGGCAGCTCGGCCATTGGCCATCCCTATCTGAAAGAGTCATTTCGAAAGTGCTCTTTCAGATTGGGTGCCGCCTGCGGGTTTGTCAAGCCGCTCCGCTATCGTTCGCCGGGCAGCCACTGCGCAGGGCAGTGACTGCGTCGTCACCCGACCTTGGATGGACGTTGCCCGACCAGCGCGAACTCGCCACCGCCGCCGCTCTCGCCCTCCCCCGGTTCGTGGGCTCGACCGCGCTCTTCCACGCCGCGGTCGCCGAGCGGATGGCCGTCACCCCCACCGAGCTGCACTGCCTGCACCTGCTCCACGGCGGCGTCAGCGACTCCCCGACCGAGCTCGCGCGGCTGCTCGGGATGTCCACCGGCGCGTTCACCCGGCTGCTCGACCGGATGGAGCAGCACCGGCTCGCCGAGCGCGCCCCGGATCCGGCGGACCGCCGCCGGCTCGTCGTGCGGCCGCTCCCCGACCGGATGGCCGAGCTCGCCGAGCTGTACGCGCCGATGGCCCGGTTCGTCGGCGAACGGCTCGCGCGCCTGGACCGCCGCCAGCTGACGGCGCTCGTCGGCTTCCTCACCGACGGCACCGCGGCGGCCGAGCGGGCCGCGGGCGACCTGCCGGATGTGACCCAGGCCATAACCCGTTGACTAACTCTACTGGTGTTGCGTTAACCTGGCTCCACTATGAGGAACTGAACCGCGCCCATCCCGCTTCCGAGGCGGCACCCGGTCGAGCCTGACGCTCCCGCGTGCCACGACGCCCGGCGGGATTTCCGCTTCTTCCCACCAGGGCCCGGTGATCGCACATGTCTACCCTCTTTCCCTTGCAGGCCAAGGACGTCGTCTTCGGCTACGGCACCCGCGTCGTCCTCGACGGCGTCTCGCTGACCGCGTCGGCCGGGCAGCGGCTCGGCCTGGTCGGCGAGAACGGCACCGGCAAGTCCACCCTGCTGCGGCTGCTCGCCGGGCTCGAGGAACCCCGCTCCGGCGAGGTGCTGCGCGGCCCGGACGTCGGGTTCCTGCTGCAGGAGCTGCCGTTCGGCATGGACGCGACCTTCGCCGACGTCCTCGACGACGCGCTGGCCGAAATCCGCGTCGCCGCGGCCCGGCTCGACGAGCTGACCACGGCGATGACCGACCGGCCCGACGACGCGGCGGTGCTGGACGAGTACGGCCGCGTCCTGGAATGGGCCCAAGCCCACGACCTCTGGGACGCCGACCGCCGCGCGAAGCTCGTCTGCGACGGGCTCGGCCTCGGCGGCGTCGAACCGGACCGCCGGCTCGGCACGCTGTCCGGCGGGCAGCGGTCCCGGCTCGGCTTGGCCGCGTTGCTGGTCCGGCGGCCGGAAACGCTGCTGCTGGACGAACCGACCAACCACCTCGACGACGCCGCGATGGACTTCCTGGAACGCCACCTCACCGAGCTGACCGGGATCGTCGTGCTGTCGTCGCACGACCGGGTGTTCCTCGACGCCGCCTGCACCGACATCGTCGACCTGGACCCGGCCGCGGCCGACCGCCAGGCCGGCGGCGCGGTCCGCTACGGCGGCAGCTACACCGACTACCTCGGGCACAAGAAGGCCGAGCGGGCGCGGTGGGAGCAGCGGTTCGCCGAAGAACAGGAGGAGCTGAAGGAGCTGCGGGAGACCGTCGCGGTCACCGCGCGGAACGTCGCCTACGGCCGCGGCCCGCGCGACAACGACAAGTTCATCCACCACTTCAAGGGCGCCCGCGTCCAGAAGACGATCTCGCGACGGGTGCGCGACGCCGAGCAGCGGCTGGAGAACCTGGAACGCGACCAGGTGCGCAAACCCCCGGCGCCGCTGCGGTTCCGGGCCGAGCTCACCGGGCACGCGAGCGGCGACGGACCGGCGATCTCGGTGCGGGACCTGGACGTCCCCGGGCGGCTCCGGTTGCCGCGCCTCGACGTCGACAGTTCGGCGCGGCTGCTCGTCACCGGCGGGAACGGAGCCGGGAAGTCGACACTGCTGTCCGTCCTCGCGGGACACCTGACCCCGGCCGGCGGAACGGTCCACTTCGGACACGACGTCCGCGTCGGGCTGCTGGAGCAGGACGTCGTGTTCGCCGGACCGGAGCGGACGGCAGCGCGGGTGTACCGGGACACGCTCGGCGAGGACGCTCCCCCGCTGAGCCACCTCGGGCTGCTGGCGTCCCGGGATCTCCGGCAGCCGGTCGGAGCGCTCTCGGTCGGTCAGCGGCGACGGCTGGCGCTGGCGATCCTGCTCGCCGAGCCGCCGGACGTGCTGCTGCTGGACGAGCCGACGAACCACATTTCGCTGACCCTGGCGGAAGAGTTGTTCACGGCGCTCGAGACGGCACCCGGCGCGGTCGTCATCGCGTCCCACGACCGGTGGCTGCGCCGGGACTGGGCGGGCGACCACCTGGAGCTGGCCGCAGGCCGGCCCGTGGCGGTATAGGTCGTTATACACGAGGAGGGCCCGGCAGCGCGCCGGGCCCTCCTCGTGGTCGTCAGAGGGTGATGCCGAGCAGGGCGTCGACCGCGATGCGGATCAGGCCGGGCGCCGTCGCGTCCGTGCCGTCGCGGCGCAGCGCCTCGCTCGCCCACGCGTCGATCGCCGCCAGGGCCTTCGGCGTGTCGAGGTCGTCGGAGAGGTGGTCGCGCAGCCGGGCGATCGTGTCCTCGGCCGACGGGCCGGCCGGCAGCGAGACGGCTTCGCGCCAGCGGGCCAGCCGGGCCTCCGCCTCGGTCAGCAGGCCGGCCGTCCAGGCGCGGTCCTCGCGGTAGTGGCCGGCGAACAGCGCCAGCCGGATCGCGGCCGGGTCGACCTGGTCGGCCCGCAGCCGCGAGACGAACACCAGGTTCCCGCGCGACTTCGACATCTTCTCGCCGTCGAGGCCGATCATCCCGGCGTGGACGTAGTGGCGGGCGAACGGCCCGTCCTTGGCGACGGCCTCGGCGTGCGCCGCGCTGTACTCGTGGTGCGGGAAGATCAGGTCCGAGCCGCCGCCCTGGAGGTCGAACCCGAGGCCCAGCCGGTTGACCGCGATCGCGCTGCACTCGATGTGCCAGCCCGGCCGGCCCGGGCCGAGCTCGGACTCCCACGACGGCTCACCCTCGCGGGCCACGCGCCACAGCAGCGCGTCCAGCGGGTGACGCTTGCCGGCGCGGTCGGGGTCGCCGCCGCGCTCGGCGAAGAACTTGGTCATGGTCGGCTCGTCGTAGTTCGACTCGTAGCCGAACTTCCCCGTCGCCGTGTGGTCGAAGTAGACGTCCGGGAACTCCGGGTCGTCGGCCCGGTAGGCGGCACCGTTGGCCAGGAGCTTCGCGATGACCTCGACGATCTCCGGGATGCTCTCCACCGCGCCGACGAACTGCTTCGGCGGGAGGACGCGCAGTGCGGTCATGTCCTCGCGGAACAGCGCCGTCTCGCGCATGCCCAGCACGACCCAGTCGTCCTGGTCGCGCTGGGCCCGCTCGAGCAGCGGCTCGTCGATGTCCGTGACGTTCTGCACGTAGTGGACGTCGTGCCCGTTGTCCCGCCACACGCGGTTCACCAGGTCGAAGGCCAGGTACGTCGCGGCGTGCCCCAGATGCGTCGCGTCGTAGGGCGTGATGCCGCAGACGTACATCCGGGCGGTGGCGCCGGGCGCGGTCGGGCGGATCTGCCCGGTGGCCGTGTCGTGGAGCCGCAGCGGGCGGGGGGTGCCGGGGATGCGGGGCACGTCGACCGATGACCAAGTCTGCATACCCTCGACTGTAAGCGTTCGCTCCGGCACCCTCCCGCCCGGTGGGACTCCTCCCCCACGTGGAGCAGCGGTTATCGCCGGCGTGCGACGTTCGCCACGATGGCGTCGCGGACGAACTCCCCGACGCCGGGGCGCTGTTCCTCCTCGCGGACCAGGAACCCGAGCTGGACGGGCTCGGTGACGTACAGCTCGGCGATGCGCCGCTGCGTCTCGTACGAGCACTCGCCCAGCACGCGGGCGAGCATCGCGCGGTGCTCCTCGGCGAGGTCCATCGCCTCGGGGCCGTCCGGCGCGCCGCCCGCGTCGCGCAGGGCGGTGAGCCGCCGCACCCAGTCCTGGCGGACCGCTTCGCCGGCCGCCAGGTCCTCCTTGGACGGTGGCGTCGCGCCCTGCCACTCGGGCGTGCCGCCCCACCGGCGAGCGGCTTCCTCCGCGTAGCCGTCCGGTTCGCGGAACCCGCCGAACACTTCGAACTTCTCCTCGGGCGTCAGTGCGTTGCCCATGGCTCTCGCCTCCATCACGCGATCGACGGCCGCGACCATCCGCCCGAGCTCGCCCATCCGCGCCACCAGCAGCTCCCGCTGCTTCTCCAGGTGCGCGTCGGCGTCGATGCCCGGGTCGTCGACGAGGGTCGCGATCGTCTCGAGGGGGAACCCGAGCTCCCGGTAGAACAGGATGCGCTGCAGCCGGTCGAGATCGTCGTCGTCGTAGCTGCGGTACCCGGCGTGCGTCCGGCCGCTCGGGCTGAGCAGGCCGATCTCGTCGTAGTGGTGCAGCGTCCGGACGGTGATCCCGGCCAGTGCGGCGACCTTGCCCACGGGATGCCCCATCGGTTTCCCTCTTCCTCTCCGGCCTCTTCGGCCCTTGCGGAGACCACGGTGGTGCCTCACGCGACGTGAGGGTCAAGCGTCACCCTTCCGCAACCGCCGTCGCGCGACGAGCGCGGTTAGCCTGACCCGATGGGCACCATGATCGTCTTGGGCGGTGCGGTCGCCGTGATCGCGCTGGTCACGGCGGTCGTGCTGCTTCGGCTGCGCCGGGCGCGTCCCCGGCCGGTGCTCGGCCCGGTGCCTCGCGAACCCCGTTCCGCGGTGCGCCGCGACGACCTGCTCGCGAAGATCGACGAGACGTTCCGCGCCGGCCGTTCCTGCGTCCTGCTGGGCCGCGGCGGGGTGGGCAAGACGCACGTCGCCGCCGCGTTCGTCCGCGAAAGCCGCTCGCCGGTGCTCTGGGTGGCGGCGGCCGACCCGGCGAACACCGCCCGCGCCTATGCGGAACTCGCCCGGCAGCACGGCTTGTCCGGCCCCGACGCGGGTCTCGCGTGGCTCGACGGGCGCGACGGCGCCGTCGTGGTGTTCGACGGCCCGACCGACCCGGACGCGCTCACCCGGTGGCTGCCGGCCCGGGCCCGGGTCCTGGTGACCACCACGGTGCCGGACTTCGAAATCCTCGGCGCCACGGTGCCGGTCACCGGCTTCGACCCGGCCACCGCCGCCGGTTTCCTGCACGCGCGGTCCGGCCGCGACGCCGACGCCGCCGACGTCGCCCGCGAACTCGGCTACCTGCCGCTGGCGCTGGCCCAGGCCGGTGGGGTGATCCGGGCGTCGGGCTCCACGGAATACCTGGACCGGCTGCCGGGCGCGCTGGTGCTGGAGCGCGAACCGGGTGAGGACCATTCGCCCTGGGTCGAGGACACCACGCTCGCGGCGCTGCGCACCGTCGCCGCGCGGGACGGCCGGGCCGCGGTCGTCGCCGAGCTCCTGGCCGTGCTGGCGCCGCGGGGTGTGCGGCGGACCCTGGTGCACCGGGCCGGCCCGGACCCGGTGGCGGTGGACACCGCGCTGGCCGGGCTGGAGGCCGCGTCGCTCGCGGAGTTCGACGTCCGCGGCGAAGTCGTGACGATGCACCGCCTGACCCGGCGCGCGGTGCTGGGGCTGCTGCACGCGGAAGAACGCCTGGCCGAGGTGCTCGACCGGGCGTTCGCCGTGCTGGACACCGAAGACACGGCCGATCTCGCCGACCACGCCGCCGCGCTGTGGCGGCACTTCCGGGCGCTGCCGTCGGTGTCGGCGGGCCCGCGGCTCGGCCCGATCCTGCGGCTGCGGCGCCGGTCGGTCGACCTCCTGGTGGCGGAAAGGGCGTTCACGCAGGCCGGTGCGCTCGGCCGCGAGGTGCTCGCCGACCACGAGGCGTACCTGCCGGCCGGGCACGACGACACCGCGCGCGCCGCCCGGTCGCTGGACCGGGCGGCGAACCCGCCGGCGCCGGGCCGGCATCGCCGGGTGCGCGGGTAGCCGCCGACCACCCGATCCCCGACCCGCCTCAGCGCCGCCGGGTGCGCAGGTAGTCGCCGACCACCGCGGCGCCCAGACCGTCGAGGTCCGGGGCCACCACCCGGCCGCCCGACCGCCGCGCGATGACGTCGACGAACGCCGTCAGGCGCGGGTCGTCACCGAGGCGGAACACCGTCACCGACGCGCCCAGCTTGGCCAGCCGGTCCACTTCGGACAGTGTCTTGTGGAGGGTCCGCGGCTGGGGCGGGTAGTCGAAGACCGCCTCGCCGTCCGGTTCCAGGTGGGCGGTCGGCTCGCCGTCGGTGACCATCAGCACCACCGGCTGGGCGTCCGGGTGCCGGCGCAGGTGCTGCCCGGCGAGCAGCAGCCCGTGGTGGGCGTTGGTGCCCTGCTCCCACGCACCCTCCAGGCCGACCAGCTCCGGCAGCTCCACCGACTGGGCGTAGCGGCCGAACGAGATCAGCTGCAGCGCGTCGTTGCGGAAGCGCGTGCTGATCAGCTGGTGCAGCGCGAGCGCGGTGCGCTTCATCGGCAGCCAGCGGCCTTCCTGCACCATCGACCAGGACGTGTCGACGAGCAGCGCGACCGCCGCCCGGGAGCGGTGTTCGGTCTCGACCACTTCGACGTCCTCGACGTCGAGCCGGACCTGCCGCTCCCCCACCGAGACCGAGCGCAGCACGGCGTTGCGGATGGTCCGCGGCACGTCCCAGGGCTGCATGTCCCCGAACCGCCACGGCCGCGACGCGCCGGTGGGCTCGCCGGCCGCGCCCGCCGACTCGGTCTCGCGGTCGCCGGTCTTGCCGCGCAACGCGTTCACGATGTCGGCCAGCGCCGTCTCGCCGAGGCGCCGCAACGCCTTGGGCGACAACCGGAGCGACCCGTCGGCGGCCCGTTCGAACAGGCCCTGGCGGCGCAGCTCACGCTCCAGTTCGGACAGTCGCCGGGCGTCGACGCCGGCGTCCTTGCCGAGCTGGCGTTCGAGCGCCTCCAGGTCGATGTCCTCCAGGCTCGCGCCCGGGTAGGACTGGCTCAGCTGCTCGGCCAGCGCGTCCAGCTCGGCGAGGTCCGCCATCGCCTGGGCGCCTTCGCCCATGCCCAGCGGGTTGTTGCCGCGGAAGCGTTCCGAGCCGGTCCAGTCCTCGCCGGGCCGCGCGGCCCGCAGCTGACTGTCCAATTGGGACAGCTGCTGCGCGAGCCGCGGGTCGCCGAACGCCTGCTGGGTCAGCTCGGCGAGCTCCGCGCGCTGCTCGGCCGACATCGAGTTGAGCATCCGCTGCGCCGCGGCGGACCGCTCGGCGAGCGCGTCGATCAGTTCTTCGACGTTCCGCGGGTTCTCCGGGAAGAACTCGCCGTGCTTGGACATGAAGTCCTCGAAGCGCTCCTGGATGTCTTCGGCGCCTTGGGCGTGCGCGGCGAGCAGGTCGTTGAGGTCGGAGAGCATCTCGTTGATCCGCTCGACGTCCTCGGGCCCGGCGTTCTGCAGCGCCTGCTTCATGCCCTGGAAGCGCGACTCCATCAGCTCCTGGCCGAGCAGGTCGCGGATCTGCTGGTAGTTCTCCCGGCCTTGCTCGGAGCGCCAGTCGTAGTTCGCCAGCTCGTTGACCGCGGCGGCGGTGCCCGACGGGAGCGCGTCGAGCTGGGCCTCGCGGAAGCGGGCTTCGTCGTCCGGGTCCGGGAACAGCTCCCGGCGTTCGGCGTCGAGGGCCTCCTGCAGGAGGCGCTGGACCTCCTGGAGGGTGCCGTTCAGGTTGTTGCGGCGCTGGATCTGCGACCGGCGCTGCCACAGGCGCCGGGTCAGCTCGTCCAGGCCGGACGTGCGCTCGGTGCCGCGCCGGAGCAGCTCCTCCAGCGCGGACCGCGGCGACGCCCCGGCCATCACCTCGCGGCCGATCTCGTCGAGCGCGTCGCGCAGGTCGGCCGGGGGCGCGAGCGGGTCCGGCCCGTCGTGCCACGGGCCGTAGGAGTAGCCGTCGGGAAGCGGGACCGCGGTCATCGGCCGTAGACGGTCGTCGCGTCGTCGGAGTCCTTGGCCAGCCGGCGCGCCAGGAACAGCGATTCGAGGGCGAGCTCGACGGCGGCCGCGATCCGCCCGGCGGGCTCGTCGGCGGACACGCCGGCGCGCTGGGCGACCTCGTGCAGCACCGGGAGCTCCGGCAGGGCCGCGAGGACGTCCTTGGCGGGGATGCGCTCGCCGGTGGCGACCAGGTGGCCCTCCTCGACGGCGTCGGCCAGCGGACGCAGGTCCAGCCCCGCGAAGCGGCCACGGGCCGTCTCGGCGATCGCCCGGCGCATCAGGTGCACGAGGTGCTCGACCTCGCGGCCCTCTTCGCCGGGTTCGAACTCGATCTTGCCCCGCAGCACGGACGGGACGGCGTCGAGGTCGACCGGACGCGCCACGGCGGGCTCTTCCCCGGTCAGGGCGGCGCGGCGCAGGGCCGCGGCCGCCACGGTCTCCGCCGCCGCGACGGCGAACCGGGCCGACACGCCCGAACGCTGGTCGATGACGGTGGATTCGCGGAGGTTCCGGACGAACCGGGCGAGCACCTCCAGCAGCGGCTCGCCGACTTCGGCGACGAGATTGGCTTCCTGTTTGACGACGGCGACCTCAGCCTCGACGTCCAGGGGGTAGTGGGTGCGGATCTCGGCGCCGAAGCGGTCCTTCAGCGGGGTGATGATCCGGCCGCGGTTGGTGTAGTCCTCGGGGTTCGCGGTCGCGACGAGCAGGACGTCCAGGGGCAGTCGCAGCGTGTAGCCGCGGACCTGGATGTCGCGCTCCTCCATCACGTTGAGCAGCGCGACCTGGATGCGCTCGGCGAGGTCGGGCAGCTCGTTGATGGCGACGATGCCGCGGTGGGCACGCGGGACCAGACCGAAGTGGATGGTCTCGGGGTCGCCGAGGCTGCGGCCTTCGGCGACCTTCACCGGGTCGACGTCGCCGATCAGGTCGCCGACGGAGGTGTCCGGCGTGGCGAGCTTCTCGGTGTAGCGCTCGGAGCGGTGGCGCCAGGCCACGGGCAGGTCGTCGCCGAGTTCGGCGGCGCGGCGCAGCGACGCGGGCGTGATCGGCTGCAGCGGGTGTTCGCCCAGCTCGGAGCCCTCGATGACGGGGGTCCACTCGTCGAGCAGGCCGGCGAGGGTGCGCAGCAAGCGGGTCTTGCCCTGGCCGCGTTCGCCGAGCAGGACGACGTCGTGGCCGGCCAGCAGCGCGCGCTCGAGCTGCGGCAGCACGGTGCGGGAGAAGCCGACGATGCCGGGCCAGGCGTCCTCGCCGTTCTTGAGGGCGGTCAGCAGGTTGTCGTGGATCTCTTGCGCGATCGGGCGCGGCTCGTACCCGGCCGCGCGCAGGGCCCCGGCGGTGCGGGGAAGAGCGTCTGGAACAGCGTTCACCCGTTCGACGCTACTGCGGGATCGCCGGTGCGTCGACGTGGAGCGACTCCAGCGTGGGCGCACTGCTGTGTTGCCGGCCGGCCCGGTAAAATAGGGCGTCGTGTGCCGTCCCAGTGCGACTTTCGCCGTCTGGTCCTCCGCGTGGCTCAACGGAGCCGCCGCGTCCGACGATGTGCTCGACGCCCTGCTCGCGTGGGGTGAGGCCCATGACGTGGTGGCCGCCGACGCCCCCGCGGCGGAGGCGTTCGAGCTGCCGCTGGCGTTCAACCGCGCGGCCACCCCGGTCCAGCTCCTGATGGCGTTGCGTTCGCAGGGAGCGAAAAGCATGCAGCTGGTCCTCCCGGTCCCGGGCGACGTCCGCGGCCTCGGCGGCGGAGGCCCGTTCACGGAGGCGGCCCTGCGCGCGGGCGACGCGGTGGTGCTGGCGGACCTCGGCTTCGGGCTGGTGCCGGAGCCGATCGCCGAGGGTCTGGTCCGGTGGACGGTGTACTCGCTGTCTTCGCCTTCGGCGCTCGAGTACGTCGGGCTGGGCGAAGCCGAGCATGGCCTGACGGACGCGATCCGGAACAGCGCGGGGGCGCTGCAGGCGTTGGACGTGGCCTCGGACCGGCCGGGGGTGCGGGCGGAGCTGTCGGCGCACTTGCGGTCGCGGCCGGACGTGGACTGGCCCGCGGGGACGCCGGGGCGGGCGTTGCGGGTGTTGCAGCGCGCGGAGGAGATCGCGGCGATCTTGGCGATCGCGTCATCGGATGACCCGGGTGGGGCGATCTCGGCTTCGGCGTCGACGTTGCGGGCCCAGGCGCTGCGGCCGTTGTCGGACGCGGTGCGGACGGCCCGGTGCGCGGCGGTCAACGAGGCCGTGCGGGTGTTCGCGGAGTCCACGGCCCGCGAGGGCTGAAGTTTCGAGCGCCCCAAGGCTGCCTTGGGGCGCTCGTCAACGTCAGCGAGTCGGGCGCTTGGCCGGCTCGCAGCAGCCCACCGCGCAAGGCGCGCCATTGATCGTGCAGCCCGCCACCGGGAACGGGGACAGCTTCCGCGGCTCCACCCCGTGCGTGTGCTCCCTGACCAGCTCCACCACCAGCTCCGCGAACCTCGGGTCCGAGCCCGCCGTCGCCGCGCGGGCGAACTTCATCCCGTGTTCCGCCGCTCGCTCGGCTGCCTCGTTGTCCAGGTCCCAGATCACCTCGAGGTGGTCCGACACGAACCCGATCGGTGACACCACCACGCCGGGGACGCCCGAAGCGTGCAGTGCGTCGATGTGGTCGACGATGTCCGGCTCCAGCCACGGCACCTGCGGCGGCCCCGACCTCGACTGCCACACGACGTCGTACTCCGAAATCCCCGCCGATGCCGCCACCAGGCGGGCCGCCTCGGCGATCTGGCGCGAGTAGCGGTGGCCGCCCTCCGACGGGGGGCCCGAGGCGCGGTCCGCGCTCGACGGGACCGAGTGCGCCGTGAACACCGTGCGGATCCCCGGCTCGTCGCCCAGCGACGCGTGGGCCGCGCGAACGCCGTCCGCCACCGCCGAGACGAACAGCGGGTGGTCGAAGAACTGGCGGATCTTCACCATTTCGGGCGCCCCGGAACCGACCGCCGCGCGGGCACGCTCGATGTCCTCGTCGTACTGGCGGCACGCCGAGTACCCGCCGTACGCGCTCGTGGGGAACACCAGGACCCGCGAAGCGCCGGAAGAAGCCAGCGATGCCAGCGTGTCCTCGACCATCGGGTGCCAGTTGCGGTTGCCGAAGTGCACCGGCAGGTCGATGCCGGCCGCGGCGAGCTGCTTCTCGACCGCCGCCATCGCGTCGCGGTTCAGCCGGTTGATCGGCGACACCCCGCCGAAGTGCTGGTAGTGCTCCGCGACTTCGAGCAGCCGCTCCCGCGGCACGCCCCGGCCCCTGGTGACGTTCTCGAGGAACGGCATGACGTCGTCGGGCCCTTCCGGACCGCCGAACGAAAGCCACAGCAACGCGTCGTATCCCACCCCGTCATCTTGCCGATGTGGCGGCCCGCACGCTGACGCGGGCCCGTTGTGAATCGCTCAGTCCAAAACTCTGCTACGCTCACCTCATGGCCAGGCCACGGGAGTTCGACGAGACCGCCGCCGTCGAGAAGGCGATGCACGCCTTCTGGGAGCACGGCTACGAAGCGACGTCCACGCAGGACTTGTGCGACGCCACCGGACTCGGCCGCAGCAGCGTCTACAACACGTTCACCAGCAAGCGAACCCTCTTCCGCCGCTCGCTCACGCACTACACGAGCACCCAGCTCGGCAAGCGGCAAGCGGTCCTCGACGGCCCCGGCACCGCGGCCGAGCGGCTCGCCGCGGTGCTCGACCAGACCATCGAAGACGACGTCGACCAGCGCCGCCGCGGTTGCCTCGTGGTCAACACCCTGGCCGAGCTCGGCCTGCCCGACGACGAAGTGGGCGCGGCCCTGCGGGAGGACACCGAGCGGAACCTGGTCATGTTCGCCGAGTGCGTCCGCGAAGGCGTGCTCGACGGCAGCCTCCGGGACGGCCTCGACCCGGCCGACGTGGCTGAGTTCCTGCTCAGCACCACCTCGGGCCTGCGCGTGATGGCCCGCCGGGGCACCAGCCGCGAGAGCATGCACGCCGTCGCGGACCTCGCGCTGGCGGCCCTCACGCGCTGAGCACCTCACAACAACCACAAAGAACCACGCCCTGATTTTGGACTGTTCAATACACAACCGGGAGGAACCCTCATGCCCCTGGCCGTCTTCGTCCTCGGGCTCAGCGTGTTCGCGCTGGGCACGTCCGAGTTCATGATCACCGGCCTGCTCCCCGGGATGGCCGCCGACCTCGGCGTGAGCATCCCCGACGCCGGCCTGCTGATCTCCGCGTTCGCGATCGGCATGGTCGTCGGGGCGCCGCTGCTGGCGATCGGCACCCTGCGGCTCCCCCGCCGCCGGACGCTCCTCGCGCTGCTCGCCGTCTTCTTCGGCGCGCACGTCGTCGGCGCCCTAACCGAGGGGTACGCCCTCCTCTTCGCGACGCGGGTGGTCGCCGCCCTCGCGTGCGCCGGGTTCTGGGCCGTCGCCCTGGCGACCACGATCGCCCTCGTGCCCGTCGAACGGCGTGGGCGCGCGATGGCGGTGCTGGTCGGCGGGCTGACCGTCGCGAACATCGCCGGTGTGCCGGCGGGGACGTTCCTCGGCCAGCACGCGGGCTGGCGGACGGCCTTCTGGGCGGTGGCGGCGGTGACGCTGCTCGCGGTGGTGGGCGTGGCGCTGCTGGTGCCGGAGACCACCGGTGGCCCGGTGAGCCTCCGCGGTGAGCTGCGGCTGTACCGCCGGGGCCGGGTCTGGCTCGCGCTCGGCGTGATCGCCTTGTGCCAGGCCATGATCTTCGCCGCGTTCAGCTACCTGGCGCCGTTGCTGACCGAGACCGACGGCCTGCCCGCGGAGTGGGTGCCGGGTGTCCTGGCGCTGTTCGGTGTCGGTGCGCTGATCGGGATCAGCGTGGGCGGGCGGCAGGCCGACCGGCGGCCGTTCGCCACGCTCTACGGCTGCCTCGCCCTCGCACTGACCGCGTTGCTCGTGCTCGCCCTCACCACCGACGCGCTCGTCGCCGTCGTGGCCGTGCTCGCCTTCGGCGTGGCCGCGTTCGGCGCCAACCCGGCGCTGAACCTGCGCGCCTTCCAAGCCGCCGGTGACGCGCCGACGCTCGTCGGCGCCAGCACCACCTCGGCGTTCAACGTCGGCAACACGATCGGCCCGTGGCTGGGCGGCGTCGCGATCGACGCCGGGCTCGGGTTCCCGAGCGTGGCCTGGACCGGCGTGCTCCTCGGCGCGGGAACCCTGGCCGCGCTCACGGTCGCCGCCGCCGCCGAGCGGAGCGGCGACCGTGAGCCGGTCGCTGTCTGAGGCTCAGACGCCCAGGAAGTGGACCCCGCCGTCGACCATGATCATCGAGCCGGTGGTGGCGGGGAGCCAGTCCGACAGCACCGCGCAGACGCTCTTCGCCACCGGGTCCGGGTCCGTGCTGTCCCAGCCGAGCGGCGCGCGCTCGCCCCAGCCGTCCTCCAGGTCGACGAAGCCCGGGATGGACTTGGCGGCCATCGTCTTCATCGGGCCCGCGCTGACCAGGTTGACGCGGATGCCCTGCGGCCCCAGCTCCTTGGCCAGGTACCGGTTGACCGACTCGAGACCGGCCTTCGCGACGCCCATCCAGTTGTAGACCGGCCACGCGACGCGCGCGTCGAAGTCCATGCCGACGTACGACGCGCCCCGGCCGAGCAGCGGCAGGCAGGCCTTCGCCAGCGACATGTACGAGTACGTCGAGATCTCGATCGCGGTCTTGACGTCCTCGGCGGGCGCGTCGAGGAACGGCGCGCCGAGGCAGGTCTGCGGGGCGAAGCCGATCGAGTGCAGCACGCCGTCGAGGCCGTCGACGTGCTCGCGGACCTTGTCGGCGAGGCCGTCGAGGTGCTCCTGGTTCGTCACGTCCAGCTCGATCACGGGTGCCTCTTCGGGGAGGCGCTTCGCGATGCGCTCGACGAGCGACATGCGGCCGAAGCCGGTCAGCACCACCTTCGCGCCCTCCTGCTGCGCGATCTTGGCCGCGTGGAAGGCGAGCGAAGCGTCGGTGATGATGCCGGTGATCAGCAGGCGCTTGCCTTCGAGCAGTCCGGGCACAGGTCCTCCAAGTCTTGGTTGCGGATGGGAAATGTCAGTGACCGATGCCGAGGCCGCCGTCGACCGGCAGCACCGCGCCGTTGACGTAGCCGGCTTCCTCGGAGGCCAGGTAGCGCACCGCGGCGGCGATCTCCGACGGCTCGGCGTACCGGCCGGAGGGCACCTGCGCGAGGATCTCCTTCTTGCGCGCCTCGGGCAGTTCGTCGGTCATGTCGGTGTGCACGAAGCCGGGGGCGATGACGTTCGAGGTGATGTTGCGGGAGCCGAGCTCGCGCGCCAGTGAACGCGAGAAGCCGACCAGGCCGGCCTTCGACGCCGCGTAGTTGGCCTGGCCCGCCGAGCCGGAGAGGCCGACCACCGAGGAGATGAAGACGAACCGGCCCCACTTGCCGCGCAGCATGCCGCGGGAGGCCCGCTTCGCGACGCGGAAGGCACCGGTGAGGTTCGCGTTGATGACCCGTTCGAACTGCTCGTCGCTCATGCGCATCAGCAGCGTGTCGTCGGTCAGCCCGGCGTTGGACACCAGCACTTCGACCGGGCCCTGGTGCTCCTCGACGAGCTTGAACGCCGCGTCGACCTGCTCGGTGTCGGTGACGTCCGCCTGGACCCCGAACAGCCCCTCGGACGCGCCCGAGCCACGGTGCGTGACGGCGACCCGGTGACCCTGCTCCGCCAGGTCCCGGGCGATCGCCAGACCGATGCCCCGGTTGCCCCCGGTGACCAGAACCGACCGTCCCACAGTGTTCTCCCTCTTCGTCGACGTGCGCTGATGCCGGGCACGAGGTTATCGGCAGCTCCGCCGCGCCGCGCACCCGCGCCCGGCGGTGCCCGCGACCGCCCTAAGCGGGTGTTAGGAACTGCCTCCCGACCTTGCTGGTTACCCGCTGGTTGGTCACCGTGAGTCGCAACACAGGAGGTCGACGATGACAACCCGGATCAGCGGGCCCGCCGAGGGCGCCGTCAGTGAAAAACGCGTGATCGGCAACGTGCTGCGCGGCTCCATCGGCAACCTGGTCGAGTGGTACGACTGGTACGCCTACGCCGCGTTCACCACGTACTTCGCCAAGTCGTTCTTCCCGACGACCGACACGACGGCGGCCTTCCTCGGCACCGCCGCCGTGTTCGCGGTCGGGTTCCTCATGCGCCCCCTCGGCGGCTGGATGCTCGGCCGGTTCGCCGACCGCTTCGGCCGGCGCAGCGCACTGGTGCTTTCGGTCACGCTGATGGCGGGCGGCTCCCTGCTCATCGCCGTGACGCCGAGCTACCACACGATCGGGCTGGCGGCGCCGATCCTGCTGCTGGTCGCCCGGCTCATCCAAGGGCTCTCCGTCGGCGGTGAGTACTCCACCTCGGCCACGTACCTGTCCGAAGTGGCCACCCCCGGCAAGCGCGGGTTCTACTCGAGCTTCCAGTACGTCACCCTCTACGGCGGCCAGCTGCTGGCGCTGGGTCTCCAGCTGATCCTGCAGGGCCTGCTCACGGAGCAGCAGCTGACGTCGTGGGGCTGGCGGATTGCGTTCGGCGTCGGCACGGTCGCCGCGCTCAGCGTCATGTGGCTGCGCCGCGGCATGGACGAGTCCGAGAGCTACACGCGCGAAGCGGACGCGAGCAAGACGACCGGCGAACGCGGCACGCTGCGTGCGCTGGCCAAGTACCCCAAGGAGATCGCGCTCGTCGTCGGGCTGACCCTCGGCGGCACGGTGGCGTTCTACACCTTCGCCACCTACAGCCAGAAGTTCCTCGAGAACACCGCCCACATCCCGCGGCGCACGGTCACCATCATCCTGTTCTCGGCGATCCTGCTGGCCGCGATCCTGCAGCCGCTCGCCGGGAAGCTGTCCGACCGGATCGGCCGGCGCCCGCTGCTGCTGTTCTTCGGCATCGCGGGCACGCTGCTCACCGTGCCGATCATGACGGTGATGGGCTCGACCCGGAACCCGGTCGGCGCGTTCTTCCTCGTCCTCGCGGGGCTCGTCGTCGTGGCGGGCTACACGTCGATCAACGCGATCGTGAAGGCCGAGCTGTTCCCGACGAAGATCCGCGCCATCGGCGTCGGGCTGCCGTACGCGCTGACCGTCGCCGTCTTCGGCGGTACCGCGGAGCTGATCGCGCAGGCGCTCAAGAGCGCCGGGCACGAGTCGGTGTTCTTCTGGTACGTCGCGGGCTGTGTCCTGGTCTCCCTGATCGTCTACGGCACAATGCGGGAAACCTCGAAGACCTCGGAGCTGGAAGAACGCTAGAAAGGGATGGCCGTGCGCGTGCTCCTCGTCGAAGACGACGCGGGTGTCGCCGGCGCGCTCGCCGAGTCGCTGCACGCGCGCGGTCATCCCGTCACCAGCGTCGGCCGCGGGGCCGACGCCCTGCACCGCCACCGCGACGCCGACCTGGTCCTGCTCGACCTCGGCCTGCCCGACATCGACGGCCTGGACGTGCTCCGCAAGATCCGGGCGGTCTCGCCGGTCCCGGTCATCGTCCTGACCGCCCGCGGTGACGAACGCTCGGTGGTCCGGGGCCTGCGCCTCGGCGCGGACGACTACCTCACCAAGCCCGTCCGGCTGGCCGAGCTGCTGGCCCGGATGGACGCCGTCGTGCGCCGCGCGGTGGCCCGCGACGCCCCGGCCGGTGACGTCGTGCGCGTCGAGGACGTCGAGATCGACCTCGGCGCCCGCCGCGTGCTCGTCGCCGGGCACGACATCGGGCTCACCACCAAGGAATTCGAGATCCTCGCCGTGCTCGCCGCCCGCCCGGGCACCGCGGTGAGCCGCCAGCAGCTGATGGACGAGGTCTGGGGCGACGCCTACCTCGCCGTCTCGCGCTCGCTCGACGTCCACCTCACCGGGCTGCGGGCGAAGCTGGACCGGCCGGGCCTGCTCACCACCATCCGCGGCTTCGGCTACCGGCTCGGCCGGGACTGACCCCGTGCGCACCCGGCTGCTGGTCGTGCTGGTCGCCCTCGCGCTGGCCGTGGTCGCCGCGTTCGCCGTGCCGCTGCTGGCGTCCACCGCCGAGCAGCGCACCCAACAGCTGGTCATCTCGCGCACCGCCGACGTCGACCGGTTCGTCGTGCTCGCCCAGCAGGCCGTCGACACGCGCGACCCGGCCGCGCTGGTGGCCGACGCGGCCCGCTACGCCGAGCTGTACGGCGAGGGTGTGGTCATCGTCGACGCGCGCCGCGATCCGCTGGTCCAGGCCGGCGGGCTGACCGCGGCCGACCCGGCGGTGCACGCACTGGTGGAAGCGACCATGCGCAACGAACCCGCGCCGCAGGTGGACAACCTCGGCCCGTGGTCGAACGAACCGGCCTACTTCGCGCGGCCGGTCGGCACCGGCACCCGCGTGTCCGGCGTGGTCGTGCTGCGGGCCTCGGTGACGGCGGCGGCCGCGGACGTCGCCACCCGCTGGGGCACCATCGGCGCCGGAGCGCTGCTGGTCGCGGTCGTGTTCGTGCTCCTCGCCGTGGTGCTGGCCCGCTGGATGGTGCGGCCGCTGCACGAGCTGGAGACCGGCGTCCTCGCCGTCGCCGCCGGGCACCGCGCGCACGTCCCGGAACGCGCCGGGCCGCGGGAGTTGCGGGTGCTGGCCGGCGAGGTCAACCGGATGTCCGAGGCCGTGCTCGAAGCCGCCGAGCAGCAGCACCGGCTGGTCGCCGACGCCTCCCACCAGCTGCGCAACCCCATGGCGGCGCTGCGGCTGCGCGTCGACTCCCTGGATGCGCAGGTGACCGGCGACAACACCACCTACCGGGCAACCGTCGCCGAGGTCGAACGGCTGGAGAAGCTCCTCGACGGCCTGCTGGCCCTCGCGCTGGCCGAAAGCACAGCGACGCGGGTCGCGGCCGGAGGTGCGGACGAGTCCTGCGACCTCGCCTCCGTGCTCGCCGAACGCGTCGACGCCTGGCGGCCGGCCGCCGAAGACGCGGGCTCGACGATCGTGCCGCCGCCAGGCCACGACGAGCCGGTGACCGTGCGTTGTCCGGAAGGGGAACTCGCGCAGATCCTCGATGTGTTGCTGGACAACGCCGTCCACTACGCGGGCCACGGCGCGAAGATCACGACGGACTGGGAAACCGGCGCGGACACCGCGACCCTCGTCGTCCGCGACGACGGACCCGGACTGTCCACTGAGGACCGGGCACGGGCGACCGAACGCTTCTGGCGCGCGGGCGGCGAAGGCGCGCCCCGCGGAACCGGACTGGGCCTGGCCATCGCGCACCAGCAGGTGCGCACCCGCGGCGGCGTCCTGGAACTGCGCCAGGCGCTCCCCCGCGGGCTCGAAGCCCGCGTCACGCTGCCCCTGGCGGCCCCATGACCCTCACGCGGCGCACCGCTCTCCTCGGCGGCCTCGGGCTCGCCCTGGCCGGCTGTTCGACGTCCGGCTACGGCGGCAAGGAACGGACGGTCACCATCGCGGCCGGCGAGCGCGGCGGCTTCTACCTCGCCTTCGCCGAACTGCTCGCCACCCAGCTGAGCCGCGCCGAGCCCAGGCTGCACGCCACCGCCGTGCCGACCGAGGCGAGCGTCGCCAACGTCGAGCTCGTCCGCCGCGGACAGGCCGACCTCGGGCTGGTGCTGGCCGACGTCGCCCAGACGGCGCTGACCGGCGGCGCGCCGTTCACCGGGAGGGTGCCGCTGCTCGCGCTCGGCCGCGTCTACGAGAACTACCTGCAGCTCGTGGTCCGCGCGGACGGGCCGGTGCGCCGGCTCGCCGACCTGACCGGCCGTCCGGTGTCGCTCGGCGCGGGCGGCTCCGGCGCGGCCCAGCTCGGCGAGCGCCTGTTCGCCAAGGCCGGCATCGCGGTCGACGCCCGGCACCTGCTCTTCGACGACGCCGTCCGCGCGCTGGCCGCGCGCCGGATCGACGCCATGCTGTGGTCCGGCGGAGTGCCGACGCCCAAGCTCGCCGACCTCACCCGCACGACCCCCATCGCGCTGCTGCCCCTGGATTCGGTGGTGCCCCCGCTGCGCGCCGCGTTCGGACCGGTGTACGACCAGGTCCAGGTGCCCGACGGCGCGTACCGCGGGGTCGGCGCGCTGGGCACGATCGGCGTCGCGAACCTGCTCGTCTGCTCCCCCGCCCTGCCCGACGACGTCGCCGCGGCCGTCGTCCGGCTGCTCGTCGAGCGGGCGACCGACCTGGTGCCCGCCGAAGCGGTCGGCACGCAGTTCCTCGACGTGCGCACGCTCATCGGCACGCAGCCGGTACCGCTGCAGCCGGGCGCGGCGGCCGCGTACCGGGCGCTGCACGGCTGACCGCTAGATTGGGGCGGTGACCGAACCCCGCCGCCCCGTCGTCCGGATGCCGCTGCGCGTGCGCTACCACGAGTGCGACGGCCAGGGCATCGTCTTCAACGCCCACTACCTGGCCTATGTGGACATGTGCGCGTTCGAGGCGGAGAAGGCGCTCTTCGGTTCGCACGAGGAATTCCTGGCCCACCGCACCGACGTCGTCGTGGCGGAGGCGAACCTGAAGTTCCGCGCCCCGGCCCGGTACGACGAAGAACTGGTGGTTTCGCAGTACCTGAACCACCTCGGCACGACATCGCTGATCTTCGACTTCGAGATCCACCGCGGCGACACCCTGATCGCGGCGGCGACCCTCCGGTACGTGTTCATCGACCCGGAGACGCTGCGCCCTTCCGCACCGCCCGACGCGGTCCGGAAGGCCTACGCGGCCCTGCTCGAGGACTGATCCCGTGTTCCGAGTTCTCTTCTACCAGCCGGAAATCCCGCCGAACACGGGCAACGCGATCCGGCTCGCCGCGAACACCGGGTGCGAGCTGCACCTGGTCGAGCCGCTCGGGTTCACGTTGGAGGACAAGCAGCTGCGCCGCGCCGGCCTCGACTACCACGACCTCGCCCGGGTGCACGTCCACGCGTCGCTGGCCGCGGCTTGGGAAGCGTTGCTGCCGGCCAAGGTGTACGCGTTCAGCGCGTCGGCGACCCGGCTGTACACGGAGGTCGCGTACGGGCCGGGAGACGTGCTGATGTTCGGGCCGGAGTCGGTCGGGCTGCCGGTATCGGTGCAGGAGGCACCGGAGGTGACCGACCGCGTGCGGCTGCCGATGGTGCCGACGAGCCGGTCGCTGAACGTCGCCAACACAGCGGCTATCACGGTTTACGAGGCCTGGCGGCAGAACGGCTTCGCGGGCGCGTGATCACCGTCCGGTAGGTTCGCCGGATGCGACAGCAGTTCCTGGGGGCGCTCATCGGCGCCGCGTTCGGCACCGTGTTCGTCCTCGTCAACTCCGGTGACCCGCTTCCCGCCGCGATCGGCTGGGTGCTGCGCGCTCTCGCCGTGCTCGCGCTCGCGGCCGTTGTCGTCCTCGGCGTCCGCGCCGGTGGCCGGCCCACCCTCGAAGGACGGCCGATGTTCGGGCCGAGCTACCGCGTCGTCGTCATCGGCGAGGTCGTGCTGCTGATCGCCGGGTTCTTCGTGCTGAGTCTGCTCGACGCGCCGGTGCAGGCGAACGTCGCGTGGATCGCCACCGTCGTCGGCCTGCACTTCGTCGCGCTGGCGTCGGCGTGGAAGACCCGCTCGATCCTCGTGGTCGGCGTGCTCCTCACGGTCCTCGGCGTCGCCGGCCTCGCCCTGCTGGGGAGCGCGGCGACCTGGGTGCCGTTCGTCAGCGGGGTGCTCTCCGGGGTGACCCTGCTCGGCGGAAGCCTCTACGGCGTCCGCCGAGCCTGAGTCACGGCAGTCTCTGCCCGAAGAACAAGCTCGCCGCCGCGCCGAGCATGAGGATCAGCGTCCCCGCGACCACCCACGGCTTGCTCGCGTCGGCGTCCTTCAACTCGTAGCCGATCTGCTCGCCGAGGTCCGCGTAGACCTTCTTCAGCTCCTCGGCGCTCGCCGCCTTGTAGAACTCGCCGCCCGACAGCCGGGCGATCTCGCGCAGCGACTCGTCGTCCACGCTCACCGGCTGGGCCTTGCCGTCGATGTCCACCGAACCGTGGGTCGTGCCGAACGAGATCGACGAGATCGGCACCCCGGCCTGCTTCGCCGCCTGCGCCGCCGTGTAGCCACCGCGCGCCGCGTACAGATCCTCCGGCACCGTCTGCTTGCCGTCGGACATCAGCACGATGCGGGCCGGCGGCGGTCCGTCGGCTCCACCCACGACGCTCGAGAAGCTCTCCACCGACTGCAGGGCCGCGAAAATGCCTTCCCCGGTCGCCGTCGACTGGGCCAGCTTGAGGTTCTCGATCGCCTTGATCACGCCGTTGCGGTCGGTGGTCGGGTTGACCAGCACGGTCGCCGTGCCCGCGAACGAGATCAGGCCCAGGTTGATGCCCGGGGTCATGTTCTGCGCGAACTGCGTCGCCGCGTCCTGGGCCGCCTTCAGCCGCGTCGGCGCGACGTCGGTGGCCTCCATCGACAGCGACACGTCGATCACCAGCATCACGGTCGCCCGGTTGCGCGGCACCTTCTGCTCGGCGGTCGGCCCGGCCAGCGCCACGGTGAGGATCAGCAGCGACAGCACGATCAGCACCGCCGGCAGGTGCCGCACCCAGCCCTGGCTCTTCGGCGCGACCTTCTCCAGCAGCGCGAGGTTCGCGAACCGCATGGTCCGCTTCCGCCGCGCGCGCTGCGCCAGCACGTACCCGATCGCGACCGCCGCGACGGCGATCAGCAACAGGAACCACCAAGGCGCGGCGAAACCCGTCAAACTCACGCAACACCCCCCGACCAGCGGCGCTTGCGGGCGACGACGAACCGCACCATGTCGGCGATCCAGTCGGCGTCCGTGCGCAGCGTCAGGTGGGCCGCGCCCGCGCGCCGCAGGCCGGCCGCCACCGTCTGGCGGTGGGCGTGGGCCGCGGCCCCGAACTCCTTGCGCAGCAAGGCCGACGCATGCACTTCGCGCTGTTTCCCTGTCTCCGGGTCGGCCAGCACGACGGTCCCCACCTCGGGCAGGTCGACGTCGCGGGGGTCGAGGACTTCGATCGCGATCAGTTCGTGGCGCCCGCCCAGCGCCCGCAGCGGCCGCTCCCAGGACGTGTCACCCAGGAAGTCGGAGATCACCACGGCCAGGCCACGGCGGCGCGGCGGCCGGCGCAGCGCTTCCAAAGCAGCGGCGAAGTCACCGCGGGTGCCTTCGGCCGCCCGAGGAGTCTCGGCCAGCTTCCGCACCAGGCCGCGGGCGTGCGCGAGGCCGCCGCGTGCCGGGATGCGGGTCAGCTCGGCGCCGGTGGAGACCAGCGCGCCGAGCCGGTTGCCGCCGCCCCCGGTCAGGTGCGCGACCGCCGCGACCGCGCAGACCACCAGGTCCCGCTTCTCGCACAGCGCGGTGCCGAAGTCGAGGCTCGCCGACAGGTCGGCGACCACCCACGTCTCGAGCTCGCGGTCGGCCACGGTCTCGCGGATGTGCGGGGTCGTGGTGCGGGCGGTGACCGCCCAGTCCATCCGGCGGACGTCGTCGCCGGGCTGGTACGGGCGCGCCTCGCCGGGCTCGGACCCCGGCCCCGGCACGAGGCCGAGGTGGTTGCCCTGCAGCAGCCCGTCGAGCCGGCGGCGGACGTCGAGCTCCAGTGTCCGCAGCCCGGCTTCGAGGCGGTCGCCCCGCAGCACCGGGGGCGCCCACGAAGGGCGTTCGCCCTTCTCGTTCTTCGCCATCGCCGGGTTACCTGACCGGCGCGCCCGCCGGGACCGGGCCGCCCTGGCCGGCCCCGCCCTGCGGCCGGGCCGAGACCTGCGGCAGCGGCACGGTCTGCAGCACGCGCGTGATGATGTGGTCGATGGGCACGCCGTCGGCGAGCGCGTCGTAGGACAGCACGAGCCGGTGGCGCAGCACGTCCGGGACGACGTCGACGACGTCCTGCGGCAGCACGTAGTCGCGGCCGCGGACCAGGGCCAGCGCGCGGGCGGCGGCGATGATGCCGAGGCTCGCCCGCGGCGAAGCGCCGTAGGACACCCAGCCGGCGACGTCGGCGAGGCCGTGCTCGTTCGGCGTGCGGGTGGTCAGCACGAGCCGCACGACGTAGTCGACAAGCGCGTGGTGCACGAACACCTGCGACGCGACGCCCTGCAGCCGGACCAGCTCGGTCGGGCTGAGCACCTCGTGCGGGGTGGGCGGGGTGACGCCCATCCGGTAGATGATCTCGCGCTCCTCCTCGGCGGAGGGGTACTCGACGACGATCTTGAACAGGAACCGGTCGCGCTGCGCCTCGGGCAGCGGGTACACGCCCTCGTTCTCGATCGGGTTCTGGGTGGCCAGCACGAGGAACGGGTCGGGCATCGGGAACGTCTGCCCGCCGATCGACACGTGCCGCTCCGCCATGACCTCGAGCATCGCCGACTGCACCTTGGCCGGCGCGCGGTTGATCTCGTCGGCGAGCACGAAGTTGGCCACGACCGGGCCGAGCTCGACGTCGAACCGCTCGGCGCCCTGGCGGTAGATCCGGGTGCCGAGGATGTCCGCGGGCACCAGGTCGGGGGTGAACTGGACGCGCGAGAACGAGCCCCCGACGACCCGCGCGAACGTCTCGACGGCGAGGGTCTTCGCCACGCCGGGCACGCCTTCGAGCAGCAGGTGGCCCTTGGCCAGCAGGCCGACCAGCATCCGCTCGACCAGGCGGTCCTGGCCGACGATGATCCGCTTGACCTCGAACACGGTCCGCTCCAGCAACTGGGCGTCCCGCGCCGGTGTCGCCTGCTGGCCGTTCCCGCCCTCGGCGTAGCCGGGCTCGGTCACTCTGCCTCCTCGAAAGTTCGTGCGCCGCCCCCGCGACGGTGATCACGCGGTGCGACCGTACTGCGTCCCCCGGTCGTCCGTCGCATCCGGCACGCGGACGCACGGGTTCGCCGTGAGTAGCCAACACCGTCAGCGGTGTGACATCTGTGAAGCTGATCCGGTTCCCGGGTTCACCGGTGCCGATCGGCCGGTCGACAGCGGAGGAGCGCAGCGGCTTCCGGCGCCCCTGTCTGGTCCGGCGGCAATTCCGCCGGTCGACCGCGAGCCCCCGGCAGGACACCCGCGGCTCGCTGCTGCGGTTCCCGGTCTCACCCGTGCCGTTCCGCCGGTCGGCACCGGACGCGCAGCGGCTTCCGGCCACGCCGATCCGGTCCCGCCCACCAGGCGCGCGGCACCCCGTTCCGGCGGCGATTCCGCCGGTCGACCGCAGGCTCCGGCAGCAAAGCCAACCTGCGGCGAAGCTCATCCGCTGCCGGTCTCAGCGGTGCCGCTCGAGGTCCTCGGGCGTGTCGATATCGTCCGCTTCGCCCAGTTCGGCCGGCACCTCGGTGACGCTCAGCCCGCCGAGCACCCGCCGCAGCGCCGCGTTCTCCACCTGCTCGGGCAACGCCGCCCGCAGCGCCGCGGTCCGCCACGCGCCGAGCAGCCACTGCCGGGCCCCGCCGGCGTCCACGAGGACCGCGCCGTCGCCGTCGCCGATCGCCGCGACCAGGCGGTCCACAGTGGACCGGCGGACGCCCGGGAGGTCGGCCGCCAGTACGACGACCGCCTCGACGCCGTCCGGGACGAACGCGAGACCGGCGGCCAGTGCCGCGACGGGCCCGGTGCCGGGCACCGGTTCGCGCGTCCACACGACGTCGAAGCCGGGCCGCCGCGGACCGACCGCGACGACGCGCTCGGCGCCCGAGAGCGCGTGGATCGCGCGGGCCAGCAAGGGTTTCCCGCCCACCGACAGCGCCGGCTTGTCCACACCGGACAGTCTGCTGGCCGAACCCCCGGCCACCACGATCCCCGCGTACCGCATCCGGGGAATCTAACCCATACTGGACGCGTGTCCTACACCGTCGAACCGCGCGTCGACGCCTACATCGACGCCCTGCCCGGGTGGCAGCAGGCGATCTGCCGGGAGGTCCGCGAGCTGGTCCACGCGGCGGACCCCGACGTCGTCGAGACCATCAAGCGCACCCGCCAGCCGTACTTCGTGCTGGAGGGCAACATCTGCGCCCTGCTGGCCGCGAAGGACCACGTCAACGTCTTCGTCTACGACGGCGGCATCGTCCCCGACCCGGACGGCATCATCACCGCCGGGCACGGCAACAAGACCGCGCGGACGGTCGCCTTCCGCGAGGGCGAGCCGATCAACGCACCCGCGCTCACGGCGATGTTCCGGCAGATCATCGCGAACAACCGCGCCGGCGGCTGGCGCAAGCTGAAGCGCGAGGGGAAGGCCTGATTCAGCGGGTCAGCACGAGGTAGGCCAGGCCCAGCACGCCCCGGTAGTCGCGGACGTACTCGCGCAGCCGCCGGTCGAGCCACTCGCGCACCTCGCCGGCCCGCGGATCGGCCGGGTGCGCCGCCAGCCAGTCCTCCCAGCCGGCCCGCGAGGTCGACTCGAAGTCGTCCCATTCGAGCTGGTCAGCCGTGCTCAGGTGCCGGACACGCCAGCCGGCCGCGGTCGCGGCGTCGAGCAGCTCCGGCAGCGTGAGCATGTCCGGGCCGAAGATCTCGCGGGCCGCGTCGTTCGGAGGCGTCGCCCAGAAGCCGTCGCCGTAGAGCAGCCTGCCGGACGGCACCACCCGGGCGAGCCCCTCCAGCGCGGCCTTGGTCGAGCCGAAGACGTGCGCGGCGCCGACGCAGAACGCCCGCTCGACGGGGAGGTCCCAGGTCGCGGCGTCCGCCTCGGTGAAGTCCACCGCGAGCCCCCGCTCGGCGGCCGCCGCCCGGCCGCGGTCGAGGGCGGTCACGTCGGTGTCGACGCCGGTCGCGCGCAGGCCCGGCGCCCGCGCCGAGGCCCGCAGCAGCAGCTCGCCCCAGCCGCACCCGAGGTCGACGAGGTGTCCTTCGCCGAGGGCCATCCGATCGAGCAGCAGCGAAGCGTGCGCCTCGGACAGGGGCGTGTTCCAGCGCATCCCGGTGCGCCGCAGCGCGTTCAGTTCGTCGTCCACGCGGACGATCCTGGCGGCCGCCGCCGACCGCGTCGACCGGGTTTTCAGCCGATCAAGCGGGTCGCGTACGGCATGATCCCGCCGTAGCGGACCGGCGCGATCCGGACGCGCAGCCCGGACTGCGGCGCCTCGACCATCTGGCCGCCGCCGAGGTAGAGCGCGACGTGGTGGATGCCGCCCGCGCCGCCCCAGAACAGCATGTCGCCGCGGCGCATCTGCGACAGCGGCACCCGCCGCCCGGCCGTGTATTGGTAACCGCTGTAGTGCGGCAGGCCCTTGACGCCGGCGAAGGCGTAGATCATCAGGCCCGAGCAGTCGAAGCCGATCTTGTTGTAGTCGCCGTACCGGTCGGCGACGCCGCCGTCGCGGATGCCGCGCGTCGGGCCGCTCGCGTTGCCGCCGCCCCAGGCGTACGGCAGGCCGATCTTCGACAGCGCCCGCGCGATGACCGCCTCGATCGAGGAGCCCGCCGGGCCCGACGCCGGCTTGCTCGCCGGGCGCCCGCCACCACCGGAGGAGCCGAGCGCGGCCTGGCGGGCGCGTTCGTCGTCCTCGCGCTGCTTCTCGGCGAGCCAGTCCTGGTAGCGCTGCCGCTGGCCCTGCAGGCCGTTGACCTTGGCCTGGGCGGCGTAGAGCTGCTGCTCGACGTCGGACTTGTTCTTCTCGAGCTGGGTGTTCTGCGTGGCCTGGCTGTCCTGCGCGCTGATCGCCCTGGCCTGCGCGGCGTCCGCGCTGGTCTTCGCCTGCCGCGCCGCGTCCTGCTTCTGCTGGGCGATCTCGGCGGCCTTGCGGGCCGCGGCGTCCTTGTTCGACTTCTCGGTCTGCGCCTGCTGGAGCCGGTCGAGGGCGTTGAGCCGGTCGCCGCCGACGGCGTCGAGCAGCTGCGCGCGGGCCAGCATGTCCTTCGGGCTGTCGGCGCTCAGGTACGCCGAGAGCGAGCCGACCGTGCTGCCCTGCTGGAAGCTCGCGGCGGCGAACGACTTGAGGTCGTTGCGTGCCTTCTCGATCGCCGCGGCCGCCGCGTCCGCCTCGGTGCGCGCGGCCTTCGCGTCGTTCTCCGCCTGCGTGGCGGCGTCCTGCGCGGACTGCAGGTCGACCAGGGCCTTGTTGGCCTCTTCCTGCTTGAGCTCGACGTCGTCCTGCAGTTGCGACAGCTTCTGCTCGGCCTGGGCCAGCTGGTTGGTCAGCCGGCCGACCTCGCCGGCCTTCGAGTTGGCCTCGGCCTTACTCGAATTGATGTCCGAGTCGCTGGGGTTGGGCGGCGGCGGGGGCGCTGCGAGGCCCGTGCCGCCCGCGCCGAACAAGATCACCAGCGTGAGCGCGCTCACGGTGAGTCCACGGCGGCCGCGCGGCACCTCCGAAACCCGACGCCGTCCCGCCACGACCGCCCACCTCCGCTCACCTGCGCACATCGCGCGTCACTGCAGTCACACCACTATCACAAGCATCAGCGGAAACTTACACACCGTAGGCACCAATTCCCCTCATTGAGGGACCCCCGTCGCGGATGGCGCAGCCCACACCGCGTGTCGTCTTGTCCGTTAAACAGGACACGCGTACTGTTTGAGGCACCGCGAGGTGTGGCATCCCGAATCCGGTCCTACGGTGGGGGTGCGCAAGACTCGCCACCACCGAACCCGACCGAACTGACCCGGGACTCGACCGCCGCACCGGCGCGGAAGTCCACGCCACTGGAGTTAGACGTGACCGCACCTGCCAGCAAGGACAGCTTCGGCGCCAAAGACACGCTGAAGGTCGGCGACGCCTCGTACGAGGTGTTCCGCCTGAACAAGGTCGAAGGCGCCGAGCGCCTGCCGTACAGCCTGAAGATCCTGCTCGAGAACCTGCTGCGCACCGAGGACGGCGCGAACATCACCGCCGACCACATCCGCGCGCTCGGCTCGTGGGACCCGAACGCCGACCCGTCGATCGAGATCCAGTTCACGCCCGCCCGCGTGATCATGCAGGACTTCACCGGCGTGCCGTGCGTCGTCGACCTCGCCACCATGCGCGAGGCGGTCACCGACCTCGGCGGCGACCCCGACAAGGTCAACCCGCTCGCCCCCGCCGAGCTGGTCATCGACCACTCGGTCATCATCGACGTCTTCGGCCGCCCTGACGCGTTCGAGCGCAACGTCGAAATCGAGTACGAGCGCAACCGCGAGCGCTACCAGTTCCTGCGCTGGGGCCAGGGCGCCTTCGACGAGTTCAAGGTCGTCCCGCCGGGCACCGGCATCGTGCACCAGGTCAACATCGAGCACCTCGCGCGCACGGTCATGTCCCGCAACGGGCAGGCCTACCCCGACTCCTGCGTCGGCACCGACTCGCACACCACCATGGTCAACGGCCTGGGCGTGCTGGGCTGGGGCGTCGGCGGCATCGAGGCCGAGGCGGCCATGCTGGGCCAGCCGGTGTCGATGCTCATCCCGCGCGTCGTCGGCTTCAAGCTGACCGGTGAGATCCCGGCCGGCGTCACCGCCACCGACGTCGTGCTCACGATCACCGAGATGCTGCGCCGCCACGGCGTGGTCGGCAAGTTCGTCGAGTTCTACGGCGAGAGCGTCTCCGCCGTGCCGCTGGCCAACCGGGCCACCATCGGCAACATGAGCCCGGAGTTCGGCTCCACCGCGGCGATCTTCCCGATCGACGAGGAGACCGTCCGCTACCTCAAGCTGACCGGCCGCTCCGCCGAGCAGGTCGCGCTGGTCGAGGCCTACGCCAAGGAGCAGGGCCTCTGGCACGACCCGTCGCGCGAGGCGTCCTACTCCGAGTACCTCGAGCTGGACCTCTCGACGGTCGTCCCGTCGATCGCCGGCCCGAAGCGCCCGCAGGACCGCATCGAGCTGTCGGACGCGAAGTCGTCGTTCCGCAAGTCGATCCACGACTACGTGGACGGCGAGGACACCACGCCGCACACCAAGATGGACGAGGCTTCGGAGGAGTCCTTCCCGGCCAGCGACGCGCCCTCGCTGTCGTTCGCCGAGGACGACGCCGCGCCGGTCACCAGCTCCGCCGCGAACGGCGCGTCGGGCCGCCCGAGCAAGCCGGTCAAGGTCTCGACGGCCGACCGCGGCGAGTTCGTCCTCGACCACGGCGCCGTGGTGATCGCCTCGATCACCTCGTGCACCAACACCTCGAACCCGTCGGTCATGCTCGGCGCCGCGCTGCTCGCGCGCAACGCCGTGGACAAGGGCCTCGCGGTCAAGCCGTGGGTGAAGACGTCGATGGCGCCGGGCTCGCAGGTCGTCACCGACTACTACACCAAGGCCAACCTGTGGCCGTACCTGGAGAAGCTGGGCTACCACCTGGTCGGCTACGGCTGCACCACCTGCATCGGCAACTCCGGCCCGCTCTCGGACGAGATCTCCGCGGCCATCCAGGAGAACGACCTGACCGCGGTCTCGGTGCTCTCGGGCAACCGGAACTTCGAAGGCCGGATCAACCCCGACGTGAAGATGAACTACCTCGCGTCGCCGCCGCTGGTCATCGCCTACGCGCTGGCCGGCACGATGGACTTCGACTTCGCGTCCCAGCCGCTCGGCCAGGACACGGACGGCAACGACGTCTTCCTCAAGGACATCTGGCCGACCGCGCAGGAGATCCAGGAGACCATCGACTACGCGATCACGCAGGAGATGTTCACCAAGGACTACGCCGACGTCTTCGACGGCGGCGAGCGCTGGAAGTCGCTGCCCACCCCGGAGGGCAAGACCTTCGAGTGGGACGCCGAGTCCACCTACGTCCGGAAGCCCCCGTACTTCGAGGGCATGACGCCGGAGCCGTCGGCGGTCACCGACATCACCGGCGCGCGCGTGCTGGCGAAGCTGGGCGACTCGGTCACCACCGACCACATCTCCCCCGCCGGCGCGATCAAGCCGGGCACCCCGGCCGCGCAGTACCTGACCGAGCACGGCGTGGAGAAGAAGGACTTCAACTCCTACGGCTCGCGCCGCGGCAACCACGAGGTGATGATCCGCGGCACGTTCGCGAACATCCGGCTGCGCAACCAGCTCCTCGACGACGTCCAGGGCGGCTACACCCGCGACTTCACGCAGGAGGGCGCGCCGCAGGCGTTCATCTACGACGCGGCGCAGAACTACGCGGCGGCGGGCACCCCGCTGGTCGTGCTGGGCGGCAAGGAGTACGGCTCGGGCTCGTCGCGTGACTGGGCGGCCAAGGGCACGTCGCTGCTGGGCGTGCGCGCGGTGATCACCGAGTCGTTCGAGCGCATCCACCGCTCGAACCTGATCGGCATGGGCGTCATCCCGCTGCAGTTCCCGCAGGGCGAATCGGCCTCGTCGCTCGGCCTGGACGGCACCGAGACGTTCGACATCTCGGGCATCACCAAGCTGAACGACGGCGAGACCCCGCGCACGGTGCACGTCACGGCCACCAAGGCGGACGGCACCAAGGTGGAGTTCGAGGCGGACGTCCGCATCGACACCCCGGGCGAGGCGGACTACTACCGCAACGGCGGCATCCTGCAGTACGTGCTGCGGAAGATGACGCAGGCGTAAGGTTTTTCGCCCCGAAGGCCTCCCCATCGATCGCGGTGGGGAGGCCTTCTTTTCGGGTACGGTGCCGGGCATGGGGGAAATCGAGCTCGGCGACGGCACCCTGTCCTACGAAGAACGCGGCCACGGCCGGCCGATCGTGTTCCTGCACTCGGGCGGCATGACCCGCGCGATGTGGGACGAGCAGTTCGCCCGCCTCGCGCGGACCCACCGGGTCCTCCGCTACGACGCCCGCGGCGCGGGCGGTTCGTCGAACCCGCCGCCGGAGTTCTCGCACGGCGAGGACCTGCGGGAACTGCTCGACGCCCGAGGCATCGAGCGGCCGGTGCTGGTCGGCTGTTCCTTCGGCAGCCGGGTGTTCCTCGACTTCGCACTGGCGCACCCGGACCGGGTCGGCGGCCTGGTCCTCACCTCGCCCGGGATCAGCGGCATGGAGTTCCACGACCCGTTCGTCCTCGACCTGCTGGGGAAGGCAGGCGAGGCGGCCCGGTCCGGCGACGGCCCCGCCCTGCTCGACTGCGTCCTGAGGCTGTGGGTGGACGGGCCGCACCGCACGGCCGCCGAAGTCGATCCGGTGGTCCGGCAGGCGTGCCGGGACATGCTGGTGGACAACGCCGCGCAGGGCCACCCGGCGCCGGTCCTCGGCACCGAGCTGGGCGCGATCGGCCGGGTCGCCGAGATCGACGCCCGCACGCTGGTGGTCACCGGCGACCTGGATTCGACCGACATCTTCGCCGTCGCGGACCTGGTCGGCCGCGAGGCACCGCACGCGCGCCGGGTGAAGGTGCCCGGCGCGGCGCACATGGTGAACCTCGAGCAGCCCGCCCGGTTCGGCCAGCTGCTCGAGGAGTTCCTCGGTTAGGCCGGCACGGCTTCCCAGCGCACGCTGGAGACCGACGGCTCCAGCGAGAGCCGCGAGACCGCCGCCTCCATCTGGGCGTCGTCGCGCTGGTCGCCGACCAGCTCGGCGCGAACTTCGACCGTGCGGTCGTCGCGGTCGGTGCTCAGCACCGACAGCAGCCGGAAGTCCGTGCGGGTCAGCGACTGCACGAGCAGCGCCCGCACGTGCGCTTCGGTCGCGTCGCGGGTGACGGCCTGGAACGCGTACCGCGTCGGTGTCTCGTCGCCCGCGTCCGGGCGGCGGTCGACGACCCGGCCCAGCGGCCGCAGCACCACGTTCACCCCGACGACGACGGCGGTCCCGGCCACCGCCACCGGGTAGAGGCCGGCCCCGGCGAGCGCCCCGACCGCGGCCGAGCACCACAGCGTCGCCGCGGTGTTGAGGCCGCGGACGTTGAGCCCGTCGCGCAGGATGACGCCGGCGCCGAGGAACCCGATGCCCGAGACGATCTGGGCCGCGACCCGCGTCGGGTCGGCGTCGCCGCTGGTGGTGAGTCCGCCGAAGCCGTGCGCGGACAGCAGCACGAACAGCGTCGCGCCGACCGCGACCAGCGCGTTGGTGCGCAGCCCGGCCATCCGGGCGCGGAACTGGCGCTCGATCCCGATGACGGCACCCAGGCCGACACCGGCGCCGACGCGCAGCAGCATTTCGAAGATGGTCATGTCCGACTCTTTTCCGGCGTGCGCGCACTGCCGGACAGGGGACGGTACGGACTCAGCCCAGCCGGAAACCTCCGGTGAGCGCGCGCCCGGCCGTCCGATGACTGTCCGCTGGCATGTGCCGCTCACCTCGCTTCCCGTGCTCGTGGTTGATCAACTCCACCACTGTAGCGCTACCTCCAGTGCCGGCGCAGGTGCGGCACGAGGTCTCCAGGACGCTCGTCGGGGAAGAAGAGCTTCGCGCCGGGCACCTCGACGACGTCGGTGACACCGGGGACCGCGTCCCGGAACCGGTACGCCCACTCGACACCGAAGTTCGGGTCGCCGGTCCCCCACACCAGCAGCGTCGGCACGCGGAACTCCTTGAGCAGCGGCTCGATCGCGTCCAGTTCCTCGCCGCGGACCTCCGTCAGCAGGCGTTCGAACTGCCGTGCCTCGGCGCCGACCGGCCGCACGAAGGCGGCCAGGACGTCGGAGGGCAGTTGTTCGGGGTGCTCGTAACCGCCGCCGAGCGCCCCGGCCCGCGCCCGCTCCGGATCCGCCGCGAGCTGGACCAGCAGCGGCGCGAGCTTCCCGCGTTCGGCCAGCTCGACGACCGGGCGGAACGCCTCGGGCGGCAGGTTCCCCTGCGTGTCGCAGTTGGTCAGGGTGAGCGTGCGGAGACGGTCGGCGTGGTGCGCGGCGAAGACCTGCGCGACCGCGCCGCCGGTGTCGTTGGCGACCAGGTCGACCTCGCCCAGTTCCAATGACTCGCAGAAGTCTTCGAGCAGCCGGGCCAGCCCGTTCAGGCTGAGGTCCTGCTCGGGCGTCACCGGTGAGGCGCCGTGCCCCGGCAGGTCGGGCGCGACGCACCGGCGCTCCCCGGCCAGCTCGGCCACCACCTTGCGCCACAGCAGGTTGTTCGTTCCCACGCCGTGCACGAAGAGCGCGACCGGCCCTTCGCCGACGTCGGTGTAGCTCACGTCGCCGGACGCCGTCGACACGCGTCCGCGCTGGTCCTCCGAGGTTCGCACGTCCATCGGTAGAGTCCCTTCAGAAGTAAACCGACTGACGGTCTAGTATCAACAGACCGACAGTCGGTTTGTCAACGACGGAGGCAGCCGACCCGCATGAACAAGAAGATCGACCGGGGTCAGGCGACCCGCGAGCACCTCGTCGCGGTCGCGACCGGCCTGTTCACCGAGCACGGCTACGACGGCACGTCGATCGAGGCCGTCCTGCGGGCCGCCGACGTCAGCCGCGGCGCGCTCTACCACCACTTCCCCGGCAAGGACGCGCTGTTCGCGGCGGTCCTGGACACCGTCTACGACCGCGTCGGCGCGGAGGGGGCGCGAGCCGTCGAAGGGATGACCGACCCGGTCGAGGCGCTGCGCGCCGCGTGCCTCGCGTGGATCCGGAGCACCCGGGACCCGGTGGTGCGGCGGGTGATGCTGATCGACGCGCCGGCCGTGCTGGGCTGGCAGCGGTGGCGGGAACTGGACGAGGTGCGCACGCTCGGCCGGATCAAGGCGGCGCTGCGGCGCGACGGCCGGATCCCCGCCGCGCGCGTCGACCTCTTCGCGCACGTCCTGCTCGCCGGCATGAACGAGATCGCGTTGCTGGTCGCCCGGGCCGACGACCACGAGAGCGCGGTCGCCGAAGCCGAGGCGGCCGCCGGGGAGGTGCTGGACCGGCTGCTCGGGACGTGAAACGGGCCGGGGCGACAAAGTCACCCCGGCCCGTTTTCCTTGCTGCTACGCGGTTTCGAACGGCTGGACGTTCGGCTGGAACACCTGCCCGTTCGCCGGCACCTTGAGGTCGGTCAGGTAGTCCGCCACGGCCTTGTCGACGCCCAGGGCGTCGCCGAGGATGCAGTGGCCGAACGCGTCGACCGACAGCAGCCGCGAGTTGCCGAGCTCGGCCGCCATCCGCTGGCCGAAGCGGTACTGCGTCGCCGGGTCGTAGTAGTTGCTCACCACGACCACCGGGACGTCGGTCTTGGCCCGCCACGGACCGCGGTAGACGTCCGGCTTCTTCGCCGGCCACACCGGGCAGCCCGCTGTGTCGGCGAACGCCTGGTAGCGGCCGAAGGTGCGCGACTCGCGCTCCCACTTCGCGGCGATGTCCGGCACCTGCTCCTGCTTGATCCTGAACGGCTTGTCGGAGCAGTTGACGGCGAAGTACGAGTCGTCACTGGTGTAGGGGCTGTCCGGGTTCTGGTCGGCCAGGCCCTGCTTGCCGCCGGTGAGGACCTTGAGCGGCTTGGCCTGCAAGGTCTGCGCCTGCGCGCCCGCCGGGTGGATCACGGCGTACAGCGCCTGCAGGTCCTCGGCCAGGCCGGGGAACGCCGACGGCGAGTACAGGACGCTCGAGACACCGCCGGTGAAGCTGTTGATGTCCACCGTGCCGCCACCGGGGATGGTGATCGGCTGCTTGCGGAGGTACTCGCGCAGCTCGTCGAACTTCGCGCGCGGCGTGCCGTCGCTGAAGGCGCACTTGGCGCCGACCTGGTCGCACCGCTTGAGGAAGCCGTCGAGCGAGATTTCGAAGCCCTGCGCGCGTTCCCGGTCGTACTGGACGCCGTCGCTGGTGCGCAGCGCCGGGTCGACGTTGCCGTCGATGACGATCGCGCGCGACTGCTTCGGGAACATCGAGGTGTAGGTCGAGCCGATCAGCGTTCCGTAGGAGAAGCCGACGTAGGTCAGCTTCTGGTCGCCGACCGCCGCGCGCAGCGTGTCGAGGTCGCGCACGACGTCCTTGGTGGACATGTGGTTCAGCAGCGAACCCGCGTTGTTCTTGCAGAACCGGCCGTAGTCGCGGTAGCTCGCGAGGGTGCCGGAGATCTCGGCGCGGGTCAGCGGCACCGGGATCTGGGCGCCGAAGACCTCGTCGGCGTCCTCCTGGGTGGTGAAGCAGCGAAGCGGGTTGCTCTGCCCGACGCCGCGCGGGTCGAACCCGACGAGGTCGAACCGGTCGAGCACCTGCGGCTGGAAGTAGTACTGCCCGCTGATCGGCATCCGCAGGCCCGAGCCGCCGGGGCCGCCGGGGTTGAGGAACAGCGAGCCGACGCGCTTGTCGGGCGTGCGGGCGGCGCGCTTGAGCAGCGCGATGTCGATGGTGCCCAGCGAGGCGTTGTCGTGGTCGATCGGCACGCGGTAGCGCGCGCAGCTGTAGAACTTGACCTGGTCCGCGGGCACGCCGGCGAGGGTGTCGCTCGAGCAGGTGCCCCAGTTGACGGCGGCGGTCGCCCCGACGACGGCGGGTTTGGCGACGGTGTCTTCGGCCGCCGCGGCGGTTCCGGCCGTTCCGGCCAGTCCCACGCCGGCCACGAGTGCCCCCACCAGTGCGAACGACCGCACCCGGCCCTGTGTGGATCTCGGCAAGACGTCTCCTCCCTTGGTGACGCATGAGCCGCGCGGTCGAGCCGTCACGGCGCGTTACCCCGGAGAGACTGGCACAAACCGGTGAAAGCCGTCACCGGCCAAAAGGATGGTGGGAACCTACCCGGCCACCGGGGTCAGCACGAAAACCGGTAACGGCCGGCCCGCCTCGCGTTGCTCCATCCGGTACCCCGGCCAGAACGCGAGCAGCTTCCGCCACATGGCGTCGTATTCCTCGCCGTGCAGCTCGCGCGCCACCACCGCACGCGGCCGGCCTTTGAGCGCGACCTCCGCCTTCGGGTTCGCGCGCAGGTTCAGCGCCCACGCCGGGTCGTTCGGGCGGCCCCAGTTCGAGGCCGTCAGGACGAGGTCGTCGCCGTGGGGGAAGTACAGGAGGTTCGTGCTGCGGGGCTGCCCGCTCTTGCGGCCCGTCGTCGTGAGGCGCAGCGACGGCAGCCCGGCGAGCGCCACGAGGCTCACCCGGCCGCCGAACGCGCGGTGCAGTTTCTTGTCCGCCCACACCACGGCCCCGGCCGTGCGCATCAGCCACGGCCGGGTACCGAGGGCCCGGGCCAGCGCCCGGAGAGGATTAGCCACGCACCGATCTTGCCAGGCTCACCCCGAACCGCTGCTGGGAGTCGGTCCACCAGTGCTCCAGCGCGAACCCGGCCGCGGCCAGCTCCGCCTCGACGCCGGCGGGCCGGAACTTGGCCGAGATCTCCGTCCGGATGTGCTCCCCCTCGGTGAAGTTCACCGTGAGGTCCGCGCCGGGGATCTCGACGGTCAGCGCCCGGCGGGCCCGCAGCCGCATCTCGATCCACTCGTTGTGGGCGTCCCAGTGCGACACGTGCTCGAACTCGTCGACGTCGAAGTTCGCGCCCAAACGCGTGTTGATCACCCGCAGCACATTCTTGTTGAATTCGGCCGTGACACCCGCGGCGTCGTCGTAGGCGCGTTCGAGGATGCCCGGGTCCTTCACGAGGTCGGTGCCGAGCAGCAGCCACTCCCCCTCGTCGAGCACGTCGCGGACCGAACGCAGGAAGGTCGCGCGTTCGGCGGGGAGGAAGTTGCCGATCGTGCCGCCGAGGAACGCCACCACCCGCGGCTGGCCGCCGGGCAGCAGGTCGAGGTGCTGGGTGAAGTCGCCGACGACCCCGCGGACGGTCAGTCCCGGGTAGTCCTTCGAGATCGCTTCGGCGGCGTCGGCCAGCGCGGACTCGGATACGTCGAGCGGGACGAACGCTTCCAGGCTGCCGTGCCCGGTGAGCGCGTCGAGCAGCAGGCGGGTCTTCTCGCTCGACCCGGAGCCGAGCTCGACGAGCGTGTGCGCGCCGGACAGCCGCGCGACGTCGCCGGCGTGCGCGGCCAGCACCTCGCGCTCGCTGCGGGTCGGGTAGTACTCCGGCAGCTGGGTGATCTTCTCGAACAGCTCGCTGCCCTCGGCGTCGTAGAACCACTTGGGCGGCAGCCACTTGCGCTCGGCCGTGAGCCCGGCGACGACGTCCGCGCGCAGTTCCGCGGTGACGGCGTCGCCGGACCGGTGGTGGTCGAGGTCGATCTCGGTCATGAACGCTCCTGGGTCAGGGGAAGCAGGTCGACGCCGGCGGCGGTGGCGCGCACGGCGTGGTGGTCGGGGACGGGCCGCCAGCGCGGATCACCGTCCAGGGGTTCGGACGCAAGCCACACGTTGCTTCCGGGGGTTCCGGGTGGCGGAGCCCCCGGCCCGGGGCGAAGCCCCGGCACAACACTGCCGGCCGGGGTCTCCAGCACGGACAGCGCGTGCGTCCAGGCGGTACCGACGAGGGTCGAGCCGTCGGTGAGCAGGAAGTTGAGCCGGGAACCGGGCGCGGCCGCTTCGACGGCGAGGGTCAGCTCCGCCACCGCCGTCAGCGGGTCCTCGCCCGCGGCGAGCCGGGCGCGCAGCAACGCCCAGAGCACCACCGAGTCCGTCGGTGCCTCCAGCGTCAGCAGCTCGGTGACCGGCAGGGTCTTGGCGAGTTCGGCCAGCGAGTCCGGGTAGCCGCGGACGACGCCGTTGTGGCTGAACAGCCACCGCCCGGCGGTGAACGGCGCCGCGGCCGCTTCGGTCACCGGCAGGCCGGTGGTGCCGTTGCGGACCGCGGCGACGAACGCGCCCGAGGTCACCGCCGCGGCCAGCGGCGGCAGCGTCTCGTCCGTCCACAGTGGAGTCGAGCGGCGGTGGCGCAGCGGGGCCGAGCCCGGGCCGGGGTACCACCCCAGCCCGAACCCGTCGGCGTTGACCGAACCGCCGCCGCGCATGTCCGCCGGCGCGTAGGACTGCACCAGCAGCGAATGCGGCGCGCGGAAGACCGCCTCGGCGGGTGAAAGCGGCTCGCCGAGGTAGGCGATGTGCCGGCACATGCGCCTAGCCCACCTCGCCGGGTGCCGCGTCGCGGGCGGTGCGGAAGCCGGCGAAGATCTGCCGCCGGATCGGGTAGTCCCAGTTGCGGAACGTGCCCCGGATCGCCGCCGAGTCGGTGCCGAACGACCCGCCGCGCAGCACCTTGTACTCGGGTCCGAAGAAGACCTCCGAGTACTCCCGGTACGGGAACGGCGCGAAGCCCGGGTAGCCGTGGAAGTCGGTGCTCGTCCACTCCCAGACGTCCCCGATCAGCTGGTGCACGCCGGTCGGCGACGCCCCCGCCGGGTATGCCCCCGCCGGCGCCGGGCGCAGGTGCCGCTGGCCGAGGTTGGCGTGGTCCGCCGACGGTTCCTCGTCACCCCAGGGGAACCGCCGCGACCGGCCGGTCGCCGGGTCGAAGCGCGCGGCCTTCTCCCACTCCGCCTCGGTCGGCAGCCGCCGCCCGGCCCAAGCCGCGTAAGCCTCGGCCTCGTAATAGGAGACGTGCACGACCGGCTCGTCGGCGGGAACGCGCTCGTACACGCCGAACGCGGTCCGCCACCAGCCGTCCTGCTCGCGCTTCCAGAACCGCGGCGCGGTGATGCCGTGGTCCCGCCGGTAGGCCCAGCCCGCCGGGCTCCACCAGCGCTCGTCGTCGTAGCCGCCGCTGTCGAGGAACCGCGCGTAGGCGCCGCCCGTCACCGGGACGGTGTCCATCCAGAACGCCTCGACGGCGATCTCGTGCGCGGGGCGCTCGTTGTCCAGCGCCCACGGCTCGGCCGACGTGCCCATCGTGAACGCGCCGCCCGGCACCAGCACCTCGGCGGGCAGCGTGCCCGCCCGCGCGGCCGGCGGCTCCGGCGCGTGCAGCACCGGGTCGCCCCGGCGCAGCTGGTGGGTGGCCAGCATCGTCTCGTCGTGCTGCTGCTCGTGCTGGGTGATCATGCCGAACGCGAAGGCCTGTTCGGTCAGCCGCCGCCCCTCCATCGGCGCGTGCTCCAGCACGTCGAACGCCTTCTCGCGGACCTGCTTGACGTACGCGCGCGCCTCGGCCGGGCCGAGCAGCGGCAGCTCCGGCCGGTCGGCGCGGGCGTGCTGGAACGCGTCGTAGATGTCGTCGATGTCCGGCCGCAGCGGCTCGCGGCCGCCGACGTCGCGGACCAGCCAGAGCTCTTCCTGGACGCCGATGTGCGCGAGGTCCCAGACCAGCGGCGACATCAGCTTGGAGTGCTGGCGGACCAGGTCTTCGTCGTCCACGGCGTCGGTCAGCGCCACGCTGCGCGCCCGTGCCCGGGTCAGTGCTTCGGCCACCCGGGCACGCAGGTCCTGCGCGCTCAGGTCACCCAGTGCTTCCGTGCTCATGCTTCGCTCCTCGATCGGTACGCGCGCCCCTGCACGCTCTCGCTGATCTCGGTGATCGACTCGTCCGCCAGCCCCGTCACGCCCAGCTCGGCGCAGCCGAGGTCGGCCAGCGCCGCCGCGACGGCCGCCAGCTCCGCATCGGCCAGTCCCCGCCGCGCCGCCTCGGTCCACCGGTCCGCGACCGGTGCGCAGACCGCGCGCACCTTGTCCACAGTGGACGGCCGGGCGAGCAGCGCCGAGACCAGCGCCACCGGCGCGAGCCACTCGTCCGGCGGTTGCGCGTCGAGGTACCGGATCTCCAGGTAGCCCTGGGGCCGGACCGGCGTGAACATCGTCGTGAGGTGGTAGTCGAGGTCCGCCGCCGTCGGTTTCGGCAGCAGGGCGGCCGCGCCCTTGCCCTCGATCCAGTCGGCGAAGGTCAGCCCCTCCGGCGCGTCCCACGGCCGGTCGCCGCGGGGCAGCACCATCAGGGGCGTGTCCATCAGGCGCTCGGCCCACGCTCCGGCGGGGTCGTCGCCGGTGACGCCGGCCGTGCGCGTGCGGACCGCCTCCGTGTCGTGCACCGCGAGCCAGCGGGCGGAGGCGTGTCCCGTGTCCCGTCCGGCGTGGACGCGGGAATTGGCGAAGAGGGCGAGCAGCGGCGGGCCCATCGCGTGGGCCGCCGCCCACCGGGCCGCGTAGTGCTCGGGCTCCCCCGCGTCGAGGCAGACCTGCAGACCCGCGGTGCTGCACATCATCGTGATGCCACCGGGACCGATCGGCGCGAACCGCCGTTCCATCGCCGCGTAGCGCGGGGTGTGCAGGACCCGGCGGGGCGCGCGGTGGGCGTCGATGCCCGTTTCGCCCAGCACGAGGCCGTGCCCGGAGAGGCGGTCACGCAGGTGGTGGAGGTCGGCCGTGACGACTGCGTCGAGATCGCGCAGGGAGGCCTGGGGAAGAGCGGAGATTTCGACCTGGCACCCGGGCTCGAGGCTCACTGGTGAACCTGCCGGGAGCGGCGAAGCGGGGCTGTCGGGGCGAAGCGTCCGCGGGGTGTGCGGACCCAGCGCCGCGGCGAGGACGTCGGGATCGAGGGGTCTGGCCGGGTCGTCGGCATGGTGCACGGTGAACTCCAGCTCCACGCCGGTCAGGCGGGGTGGTCCGTGCTTGAAACACACCGATGCGACGTACGCCTCGCCGGCCGCGCGGTCCGCCAGGACCCGCGCGGTACGGTTCGACGCACTCCCCGACTTCTCGGGAAAATGGTGCACCGCTGTCATGTCCATTCCTGTTCCGTGTGGTGGAACTTCTTGACTTCGGACGCTACACGCGGGGTACGACAAAATCAGGCCGGATCTTGCGGTGCAAGACGGGTTCACCACTCCGTAAGAAGTGCCGGATCAGGGCAAAGCGGACTCGGTGCCCAGGCCCAGCGAGGCCGCCGACGCCCGCACGGCCTCGATCACCAGGTGCAACGCGGGCCGCCGGAACGCGGTCCGCCGGTAGGCGATCGACACCGTCCGCAGCAGCGGTGTGGTGAGCGCGACGACGTCGATCCCGGGCGGCCGCAGCAGCCGCAGGCCCAGGTCCGAGACGAGGGTGACGCCCAGACCGGCGCCCACCATCGCCATCGCCGTGGACTGCTCTTCGACCTCGTGGTTGATCTTCGGCGCGAAACCGTGCCGCTGGCAGGCCGTGCGCATCGCCCGGCCGAAGTGCGACTTCGGGCTGGCCAGGATCCACGGGTGCTCGGCGAGCTCGTCGAGGGAGGCCGAGCCGGACGGCACCGCGCCCCGCGGGACCGCCGCGTGCAGCCGCTCGACCGCCACGACGGCGCGTTCCAGGCCGGCGTCCCACGGCGTCGGCGCGTCCGAGTAGTCGATCACGAACGACAGGTCGAGCGTGCCGTCGCGGACCGCCTCCGCGGTGTCCTCCGGCGCCAGCTCGCGCGTGCGCACCTCGATGCCGGGGTGGTCGCCGGCCAGCGCGGTCAGCGCCGTCGGCAGCAGCCCGGAGGCCACCGACGCCCAGACCCCGGCGGTCAGCCGGACCGTGCGCGCCTCCTGGGCCTCCTCCAGGGCCAGCGTCGCCCGTTCGACCGAGCCGAGGATCTCCTCGGCGTGCTCCGTGAGGAGGTTGCCCAGCTCCGTCAACTGGACGCGCCGGCCGAGCCGTTCGAACAGCTTCGCGCCGACGTCGCGCTCCAGCTGCGCGAGCTGCTGCGATACCGCCGAAGCGGTGTAGTGCAGCGAAGCGGCTGCCGCCGTCACCGTGCCCCGGCGGTGCAGCTCGCGCAGCATCCGCAAGCGGTGCAACGAAAGCTCCATACACCAAACCTAAACGAGATCGTGCAGGTTCGTTAAATGGACGCGTGGGCGGTCCGGGGCGCACGCTCGGGGGAGGCGGTCACGACGGGCCGCCCCGGACTTCCCTGGAGGTGAGTGGCCCTGATGACCCCGCGCAACGCCGAGCCGCTGATGCGGCTCACGTGGACCGATCCCGTCACCGGCGCGCACGGCTACCTGGTCGTGCACAGCCTGGTCTCCGGCGTCGCCACCGGTGGCACCCGGATGCGGGCGGGCTGCACGATGAGCGAGGTCGAGGACCTCGCCCGGGGCATGGCCAACAAGACCGCGACCTTCAACCTGCCGGTCGGCGGGGCGAAGGGCGGCATCGACTTCGACCCGAAGGACCCGCGGGCGTTCGGCGTGCTGAAGCGGTTCTGCGCGTTCCTGCGGCCGTGGCTGGACGCGCACTGGGTGACCGCCGAGGACCTCGGCGTGCCCCAGCACCTGATCGACGAGGTGTTCGCCGAGCTCGGGCTGGAGCAGTCGTACCACGCGGCGATCGGCCGTTCGGCCGACCCGGCGCGCACCCTGCGCCGCGTCCAGGCGGGGCTCAACGCGCCGGTGCCCGGCGGGCTGCTGCTCGGCGACGTCGTCGGCGGCTACGGCGTGGCGCAGGCCTGCCTCGGCGTCGCGGCGGCGTGGGACTGGGACGTCCGCGCGACGACCGTGGCGATCCAGGGCATCGGCACCATGGGCGGCGGCGCGGCCTGGTACCTGCACGAAGCCGGGATGAAGGTGGTCGCGGTGGCCGACGCCGCGGGGACGCTCTACGACCCTGCGGGGCTCGACGTGCCGGCGTTGCTCGAGCTGCGCGACCGCTTCGGCGAGGTGGACCGGACCCGGCTGCCCGCCGGGGTCCGCTCGCTGCCGCGCGAGACGATCGTCGGCATCGACGCGGACATCTTCGTGCCGGCCGCGATCTCCTACGCGCTGCGGCCGGACAACGAGAACCTGGTCAAGGCCGCGGTCGTCGTCGAAGCGGCCAACGCGGCCACGACGCCGGAAGCGGAGGCCGCGCTCTCGGCCCGTGGCGTCGCGGTCGTGCCGGACTTCGTCGCCAACGCGGGCGCGGCGGCCTGGGCGTGGTGGCTGCTGCTGGGCGAGGTCGGCGCGGACCCGGCCGACTCGTTCCTGCGGCTGCGCACCGAGATGCAGTCGAAGGTGGCGCTGCTGCTGACCGAGTGGAACCTGGACCGGCTGCCGCTGCGCATCACCGGGCTGAAGCTGGCCGAGGCCAACCGGACCCAGCGCGCCGAGGCGGCGCTCGCGCCGGAGGGTGAGCCGGCGCTGCTCATCCCGTAAGAGGTCTGCCGCGGCCGGTCGTGAGTGGGAAACAGTGTTCTAACCCTGTTTCCCACTCACGACCGGGTTAGCGAGCGAAGCGGTCGGTCGCGCCGACGAGCACGTCCTGCATCGGGGCGTCCTGCGTCGAGTGCCCGATGTCGTCGAGCATGACCAGTTCGCTACCCGGCCAGCCGTGGTGCAGCAGCCACGGCGTGCCGACGATGTTGCTCGTGTCGAGCACGCCCTGGGCCAGCACGGCGGGGATCCCGGCGAGCTTGCCGAGGTTGCCGAGGATCTCGCCGTCGGGCAGGAAGGCCCGGTTGCTGAAGTAGTGCGTGACCAGCCGGGCGAAGCAGAGCTGGAAGGCCGGGTCCGCGAAGGCCTTGTACGGGGGCACGCCCGGGAGCATCGCGTCCTCCCACGCGCACCAGTCGTCGGCCGCCTTGCGGTGGACCGCCGGGTCGGGATCCATCAGCAGCCGGTGGTAGGCGGCGGACAGGTCGCCGTCCCGCTCGCTCTCCGGTACGCCCTGGCGGAACTTCTCGAAGGCCTCCGGGAAGTACGCGCCGAGCCCGCGGATGAGCATCTCGATTTCGATGAACCGGTCGGTCGCGAGTCCCATCAGGACCATTTCGCTGACCCGCTCGGTGTGGCGCAGGGCGTACGTCAGGCTCAGCACCGACCCCCAGGAACCGCCGAACAGCAGCCACTTCTCGATGCCGAGCCGGGTGCGGAGCAGCTCGAAGTCCGCGACGAGGTGGTCGGTGGTGTTGGCGGACAGGTCGGCCACCGGGGCGCCGGCGTGCGGGGTGCTGCGCCCGCAGCCGCGCTGGTCGACCAGCACGACCCGGTAGCGCGCCGGGTCGAAGTAGCGGCGCAGGTTCGCCGAACAGCCGGTGCCCGGGCCGCCGTGCACGACGAGCGCCGGTTTCCCGTCCGGGTTCCCGCAGGTCTCCCAGTAGATCTCGTGCCCGTCGCCGACGTCGAGCAGGCCGTGCTCGTACGGCTCGATCTCGGGGTACAGCATCAGCGCGTCCTTCCACCCGGAATACAACAGCGCTGTCACATTAGCGGCGAACGCGACTCGACGCGCGGGATTATCCGCTTCAGACCAGGGCGCCGGCCAGCTCCGCAAGCGTGTCGGCCAGTTCGCGCGGGCCCGCCGGGCCGATGTGGATGACGGCGTCGTCGCCCGCGCCCGAGGTGTAGCTGAGGTAGCGGCCCCAGTCCGTGTCGGCGTAGTGCAGCGGCTGCTGGAGGCAGGTGTGGCGGCCGACCTCGTCGCGGCGTCCGACGTACAGCTCGCCGCTGCCCGAGACCGGCCGTTGCACCAGGCTGACGACGTCGGCGATGGCCGGGTCGAGCGGGTAGGCGTCCTGACCGCGGCGGGCCGCCTCGGCCAGGTCCGCCACCCGGACGGTGCGCCGCTGGCCGCCGCCGGCTCCCAGCGGCGGCAGCTGCTCGACGAGCGACTCGGCGAGCCGGTTCCGGTCGATCTCCTGGACGCCCACGTGCGTGCCGTCGGAGACGGCGAGGACCGCCTGGAGGCCTTTCGCGGCGGCGAGCACGCCGTAGGTCCGGCCGTCCACCCCGACCCAGCCGTAGCACTCCCGCGCGGGGTTGACCAGCAGCGGGAGCCAGTCGAGGAAGTCGACGGCGGCCCGGCCGCGCGCGTCGACCAGCCCGGCGTCGGCCAACGCGGCGTCGACCCGCTTGTCGGCCTCGGCGCGCTCCTCGTCCGAGAGCCACAACGGCTCCGGGCGGAGCGTGAGGTGCAGCTGACCGACCTGCTCGCGCTCGGCCAGTGCGGCCAGCGCCTCGACCGGAACGTCCACCCGGCCTGTTGCCACGTCCACCCGCCTACTCGCTCTACTCGCCGATGACCGGCGGACTGGTCCGCTGGTCGGTGCCGAAGATCGCGTCCGGGTCCGCTTCGATCAGGAAGTCCGGCCGCTGGTGCTCATCATCTTCCTCACCCTCGCCCCGCCGGCCGCCGGGGCCCATCGGCCCCATCTGCCCGGAGCGCCCGGCCGCCGACCGCGCGGCGGCGGCCTCCGCGGCGGCCGCGTTGCCGAGGTTGCCCATACCGGAGCCGCGCCCGCTGCCGAGACCGCGCTCCCCCGCCGCACCGCTGCCGCTGCCGCCGGCACCGCTGCCGCCGCCGCTGATCGGCCGGCCGTTGGAGTCCAGCAGCCGGCTGCCGGCGTTGCCGCTCGTCGGGCCGCGCCCGGGCGCGTTGGGGTCGTTGCCGAAGGTGTTCGAGTAGTTTTGGCCGCCGCCCCCGCCGGTGTTGGTCGGGTAGTAGTTGACCCCGTCGACGTTCGGCGTCGTGTCGCCCGGCCGGTCGAGGACGGGCCGCGTCGGCACGGGACGGCCGGTGCCGGTCGTGTGGGTCTCGTCGCCGGGCAGCTGCGGACGGAACCAGGGAGGCTCGACGATGCCGATCGGCTTGTCGGTGCCGACGGGACGGCCGGTGCCGACGGGCCTGTCCGTGCCGACGGGTTTGTCGGTCCCGCCGGGCCGGTCGGTCCCCCCGGTGTGCGTGGTGTCGACGCTGGTGGTCGAGGTGTGGTCGTCGTCCCCACCGGGCGGATTCGGCTTCAGCTCGTGCTCGTCGATGATCAAGGGCCGGATCGGCGGGGGCGGCGGCGGGGTGTTGACGGCGATGGACGCGCCGTCCTCCTCGAGGACGCCGTAGTTCGTGGGCATCGTCGCCGTCGTGCCGTCGGTGGCCCTGCTGTACTGGTCCATCACGCGGACGTTGGTCTCGTTCGCCGCGTTGTACCTGGCCATCCCCTCCTGGTAGGAGTCGATGTCGTCCTTGGCCATGAACGGCCCGGCGATCGGGATGGCGGCTTTGAGACCGACGCTCCACGGGCTCGGCTTGTCGGGCTTCGGCGGCACCTCGACGACGGTGTTGCCGGACTGGTCGAAGACGGCCGCCTGGGTGTCGACGGAAAACTTCGTCTCGTCGAGCGGCAGAGCGGTCTCGGCGAACGCCAGCTCGAGCGGACCCGCCCCCGCGTTGGCGGCGTCGGCGGCGTCGCCCGTCCAGGCGTTCAACATCCGGTTCTGCAGTGCCTTGATGCCCTCCGCCCGCGCCTGGTAGGCCTCGGAGAGCTTGTTCACCGACTCCGACGTTCGCCGGAGCCCGTCGGTGTCGCCCTGTTTGAAGTTGTCGTAGATCTGCTTGCCGTCCACTCGTCAAGCCCCCTTGAGTGTTCTGACGATTCCCGCCGCGGCGCCTTGCGCCGCGTCGCAGGAATCCTGTTGCCCCTCGTAGCCTCCGGCGACCACGTGAACCGCCAGATCGTCGGCGATGCCGATCGCCATGCTGCAGAACCCGTTCGGCCGCCGGTCCCGCGTGTCCTCGTAAATCGCGGGGTATCCCTCGACATCGGGCGCGCGCTCGAGGAACTTGGTCACGCCATTGGGGCGTTCGTAGTTGGCCTGAATCCCGGCCAGGCCCCCGCCTCCACGGTTGCGGTTCCCGGTGCCGAGGATGACCAGCAGGCTTATCCCCTCGCCCTTGATCTTCCAGCCGCAGTTGGGTCCGGCCTCGTTCTCGACGCTGCCGTCGTTCAGGCGCGGCTCGCCCGGATCCGTGAACTTCAGCCGGGACAGCTCGTCCTTGGGAACGAGACCGCACGGATCGTTCTCGTACTTCGACGCGTTCAGCGGTGTGGCGACCTTCGGAACGTTCGCGTCCGCTGGGGCCTGCGAAGACGCACCCGGCGAAGACGCGGCCGGCGTGGCCGTGCCCGGGGTGGTCGAGGTGCAGCCACTCACGAGCGCCGAGCCCACGAAGAACGCCCCGGCAAGAACGCTCGCCCGGGTCGTCTTGCCCAAGATCACGTCGCCTGCCTGAAGGTCTCGGACATGCTCTCGTCCGTCACGACGGTCTTCTGCTGCGCGGCCTTGAGCTTCTTGATGTAGCTCTGCACGTATTTGAGCATGGACTCGTTCTGCTGCTGCAGGGACGCGATCGAGTCGCGGGCCGTCGACACGAAGGTTCCGCTGACCGGATCCTGCCCGGGAGGGACCGCCGTGGCACTCATCGTTTCGATCGTGCGGCCGTCTTCGACGATCTTGTCCAGCTCGTCTTCCCAGAGACCGATCACCGAGGCGAGCTCCTCGGGGTCCATCTTGAACTGGCCACCCTTGCCACCGCCGCCGTAGACGTGACCGCTGTTGCCCAGGAGGTCTCCCCAGACCGCCTGGACCGCCTGCCCGGCCTCACCGATGATCACGCCGCGCACCTTCCCCTCAGTTCACCCACCGTGATGGTGCAAAGATTAGCCAACTGTCTCACGCCGTGTCAGCGAATCGCCGCAACGTTCCGACGATGGGGGTTCGGGTTCGGTTCCCGGGCACTCCGGGTCACAGTACGTACGTACGGATTGCGAAATCCCGGTCCTCGGTGCCAGGATTTCAGGATGCCACGCGTAAGCCAGGATCACCTCGACGCACGCCGGCGCCAGATCCTCGACGGCTCGCGCGTCTGCTTCGCGCGCTACGGCTATGAAGGTGCCACAGTCCGGCGCCTGGAGGAAGCCACCGGGCTGTCGCGCGGGGCCATCTTCCACCACTTCCGCGACAAGGAGTCGCTCTTCCTCGCCCTCGCCGAGGACGACGCCATCCGGATGGCCGACGTCGTCGCCGAGCAGGGCCTGGTCCAGGTCATGCGCGACCTGCTCGCCGGGGGCGACCACCCGGCCGACTGGCTCGGGACGCGCCTGGAGGTGAGCCGGCGGCTGCGCACCGACCCCGAGTTCCGCGCCCGCTGGGCGGAACGGTCCGAGCAGCTCACCACCGCCACCCGGCTGCGCCTGCTGCGCCAGCGGGAGGCCGGTAACCTGCGCGACGACGTCGACGTCGACGTGCTCACCGCGTTCCTCGAACTCGTCCTCGAAGGACTCGTCTCGCACCTGGCCATGGGGCTGCCCGCGGCCGGGCTCGGGCCGGTGCTCGACCTCGTCGAGGAGACGGTGCGGCGGCACCGGCCGGGCACCGCCTGATCACCCCGTGGTCCAATGGCCCGCGTGGATCTCCTCGAGGCGCACGGCCAGGCGTTGCGGGCCTTCGGCGACGCGGTGCACGCGGCCGGCGCCGGCGGCTGGGACCGCCGGACGCCCTGTACCGAGTGGACGGTCCGCGACCTCGTGAACCACCTCGTGGCCGAGCAGCTGTGGGCACCGTCCCTGCTCGCGGGGGCCACTTTGGACGACGTGGGCGACCGCTTCGACGGCGACGTCCTCGGAGACGACCCGGTGGCCGCCTGGGACGCGGCTGCCGAGGCCGCTCGCGAGGCCTTCCTCGACGACGGTGTGCTCGAACGCGCGGTGCACGTGTCGGCGGGCCTGGTCCCGGCCCGCGAGTACGGCTGGCAGATGACGATCGACGCGGCGGTCCACGCGTGGGACCTGGCGACGGCGCTCGGCCTCCCGTGCCCGGTGACCGAGGCGTTGGCCGAGGGCCTCCTCGACATCGTGCGGCCGTGGGTGGACGAGTGGCAGGGGCTGGGGATCTTCGACCCACCGGTGCCGGTGGGCCGCGACGCCGGGCCGACCGCGCGGCTCGTCGCCCTGCTCGGGCGGCAGCCCGCCTGAACCACCCGGCAAGATGAGCGCGCCGACACACCCATATCCCCGCGACACTCGCCGCCGACACGTTAAACTTGTCCGCATCGTCGCAGTACACGCCGATTTCCTACTAGGAGTGACCGTTTCGTGCGCGCAGCGCAGTCACCTGGTGACAGTACCGAGCCGGGTGACCGACCCGGCTGTCCGATAGGTTCATCCCCCGCCGACCGGGCGGGTGCGGAATGATCCAAATCCTCTTCGCCGTGCTCGGCGTCCTCCTCTTCGTGCTGCTGACCGTCGGCACCGGGTTGGCCGTCGCCGCGGAGTTCTCGCTGACCGCGCTGGAACGCAGCACCGTCGAGGCCAACGTGCGACAGGTCGGCGACCGCCGCGCCCTGACCGTGCAGAAGGCCCACCGGACGCTGTCCTTCCAGCTCTCCGGCGCCCAGGTCGCGATCACCCTCACCACGCTGATCACCGGCTACCTGGCCGAGCCGCTGATCGGCGAGCTCGTCCGGCCGCTGCTGACCGGCGTCGGGCTCCCCGAGGGGTTCGCCGCCGGCGCGTCGATCGTGCTCGCCCTGGTCATCGCCACCTCGCTGTCGATGATCCTCGGCGAAATGGTGCCGAAGAACCTCGCCATCGCGCGGCCGCTGCCGACCGCGCGGGCCGTCGCCGGGTACCACTCGCGGTTCTCCGCCCTCTTCCGGTGGCTCATCACGCTCATGAACAACAGCGCGAACTTCCTCGTGCGCAAGTTCGGCGTCGAGCCCCAGGAAGAGCTGCGGTCGGCGCGCTCGCCGCAGGAGCTCGGCTCGATCGTGCGGTCCAGCGCCGAAAGCGGCACGCTCGACACCTCGACCGCCGAACTCCTCGACCGCTCGCTGCGCTTCGGCGAGCGCACCGCCGAGGAGCTCATGACCCCGCGCGTGCAGCTCGAGTCGCTCTCGATCGACGACACCATCGAGGACCTCATCGACATCTCGCGCCGCACCGGGTTCTCGCGGTTCCCGGTGCACGCCGAGGACCTCGACGACGTCCGCGGCGCCGTGCACGTCAAGCAGGCCTTCGCCGTGCCCGCCGCCGATCGGGCCGCCGTACCGATCGGCTCGGTCATGCGGCCGGTGCCGACCGTGCCCGAGTCGCTGCCCGGCGACGACCTGCTCAACCGGCTGCGCGACTCCCGCTTCCAGCTCGCCATCGTCGTCGACGAATACGGCGGCACCGCCGGGCTGGTCACCCTGGAGGACGTCGTCGAAGAAATCATCGGCGACGTCCGCGACGAGCACGACGACCACGAAGGCCCGGCCTCGCAGCAGGTCGGCACCGACAGCTGGCTGGTGTCCGGGCAGCTGCGCGCCGACGAGGTCACCGACGTCACCGGGTTCCGGATGCCCGACGGAGACTACGAAACCATCGCCGGGCTGATCCTCGAACGGCTGGGCAAGATCCCCGCCGAGGGGGACGCCGCCGAGGTCGACGGCTGGCGGCTCACCGTGACCACGATGGACAAGCGCCGGATCGCCGAGGTCGAAGTGGCCCCCGTCCGCGCCGGAGAACGGGCGGAGGTGGCCTCGTGAGCGACTGGCTGAACATCGCCCTCGTCGTGGTCCTGCTGCTGACGAACGCCTTCTTCGTCGGCGCGGAATTCACCCTGATCTCCTCCCGTCGAGACCGGCTCGAAGCCCTGCTGGAGCAGGGCAAGACGCGCGCGAAGATCGTCATCAACGCGAGCAAGCACGTGTCGCTGATGCTCGCCGGCGCGCAGCTGGGCATCACCATCTGCTCGCTGCTGCTCGGCCGCCTCGGCGAGCCCGCGGTCGCGCACCGGCTGTCGGCGTTCTTCGACCTGCTGGGCCTGCCCGAAGCGCTGCTGCACCCGATCTCGTTCGCCATCGCGCTGGCGTTCATCACCGTCCTGCACGTCCTGATCGGCGAGATGGTGCCGAAGAACCTCGCGATCGCCGAGCCCGAGCGGCTCGCGCTGTGGCTGGTGCCGGTGCACGTCGGGTGGGTCAAGGTCGCCAACCCGTTCATCTGGCTGCTGAACTTCGTCGCGAACTCGCTGCTGCGTGCGGTGAAGGTCGAGCCGAAGGACGAGCTGGAGACGGCCTACACGTCCGACGAGCTGGCCGAGCTGCTCAGCGAGTCGCGCCGCGAGGGCCTGATCGACCAGTCCGAGCACCGGCGGCTCACCCAGACGCTGTCGTCGGTGCAGAAGACGGTGGCCGACGTGCTGGTGCCGACGGCCGAGCTGACCACGCTGCCGTGCGGGCCGACCGTCGGCGACGTCGAGCGCGCGGTCTCCTCGACCGGCTTCTCGCGGTTCCCGGTGTGCACCGACGACGGCCGCCTGACCGGCTACATCCACGTGAAGGACGTCCTCGACCTGGCCGGCCACGACCCGGCGACGATCGTGCCCGACGCGAAGACACGCCCGCTCACCGAGCTGCGCGCCGACGCCCGGCTCGACGTCGCGCTTTCCGCCATGCGCAAGGAAGGCAGCCACCTGGCACGGGCGCTCGACACGGGCGGCAACGCCGTCGGCGTCGTCGCGCTGGAGGACCTCGTCGAGGAGTACGTGGGCACCGTGCGCGACGGAACCCACGTCGGCGCATGACGGGTGTCGAGGTGCTCGCCGAACCGGACTGGCTGGCCCGGGAGGCGGCGCACGTCGAGCGGATGCGGCGGTGGACCGGCCCGCATCAGGACCGGCGCTCGCGCGGCGAGAAGCACCCGGTGCTGGACTTCCTGTTCACCTACTACTCGTACCGGCCGTCGCACCTGGAGCGGTGGCAGCCCGGGCCCGGCGTCGCGCTCGCCGGGCCCGCGGCGCGGCGCTTCCTGGACCGCAAGGGGTACGTCTCGACGGCCGACGGCGTCCTGCTGGATCCCACCGGTTTCACCGAGGGCAGGGCGCGGACCGCCGAGTTCGTCCTCGGCCTGCTGTCCGCGACGGCGTCGCGCGCGCCGCGGCTGAGCTGCTTCGGCCTGCACGAGTGGGCCATGGTCTACCGCGAGCCGGCCGACTCCGTCCGGCACAACCAGGTCCCGCTGCGGCTCGGGTCGGCGGGCACCGACGCCGTCGTGGAGGCGCTGGACGTCCGCTGCGGGCACTTCGACGCGTTCCGGTTCTTCACCGCGGACGCGCGGCCGCGCAACGAGCTGACGCCGTCCCGGGAGACGCAGGTCGCACTCGAGCAGCCGGGGTGCCTGCACGCGAACATGGATCTGTTCAAATGGGCGTACAAGCTCGATCCGTTCGTACCCGCGGAGCTGGTGGCGGACTGCTTCGAGCTGGCCGTGGAGATCCGGACGCTGGACATGCGGGCAAGCCCGTACGACCTGGCCGCGCTCGGCTACCCGCCGGTGCGGATCGAGACGGCCGAGGGCCGCGCCGAATACGCCCGGGCGCAGGCCGGGTTCGCCCGGCGGGCCGCACCGCTGCGTGCTCGGCTGATCGCGCACTGCCATCGCCTGGTCAGAGCAGCACCCTGAGCAAGCTCCACTGTGAGTCAGATTATTCTCTCACTGATACTCACCTGTTAGGGTGATAACGGTTTCATTGCATCGCAGCGCGTGCTTGACATGCGCTCACCCCGAAAGGACGACGATGGGGCGACACACCCGGGACGACGAGCCCGTGCCGCACCCTCAGGACCGTGCCGGCACGCCCCCCGCCGCGGGACAGCCGCGCCGCCACCCCGGCGACGCCCGCCGTGGCGAGGCCTCCGGCGCCTACCCGGTCGCGGGCCAGGGACCGTCGAAGAAGCGCAGCTCCATCTCCGACGCCTTCGGGATCGCCGGCCGCGGCACGCCCCGCGGCGAGTCGTCCGGTTACTTCGTCTCCGGCGGCGGTGAAGCTTCCGGCTCGTACCCCGCCGCCGGACGCGGTGAAACCACTGGACCGCACCCTGCCGCGGGGCGTGGTGAAGCTTCGGGTTCGTACCCCGTCACCGGGCGCGCCGAAGCCACCGGACCGCACCCCACCGCTCGTCGCGGCGAGGCGTCCGGCCCCCACCCCGTCGCCGGCCGCGGCGAGACCTCCGGCGCCTACCCCGTCACCGGCCGCCGGGCCGGCCGGCGCGGGGAAGCCTCCGGTTCCTTCCCGGTCGCCCGGCGCGACGAAACCGCCGCCGAGCGGACCGAGGTCATCACCCGGCACGGCGAAGCCTCCGGCAACTACCCGATCACGGCCCGCAGCGAGAACTCCGGCGCCTTCCGGGCCGCCGGCCGCGGCGAGAGCCGCACCCTCGACCGCCCCGACCCCGCCGCCGAAAGCACCCCGCGCCGGCGCCGCCGCGACGACGCCGGCGAGCCGGCCACCCGGCGCGCGCCCAAGCGCGACACCACCGGCCCGCACCGGACCGAGGGCAAGAGCGAAACCACGGGTCCGCACCGCACCGACGGCAAGAGCGAAACCACGGGGTCGCACCGGATCGCCGGGAAGGGCGAGGCCACCGGGTCGCACCGGATCGTCGGCAAGAAGGCGCCGCGGCGGCGGATCGCCGGCTGGCCGATCGCCTGTGCCGTGCTCGCCGCCCTCATCGGGCTCGGCGTGATCGGCTGGAACTGGGCCGACAGCGAGCTCAACAGCCGCGCCGAGGCGCAGGCCGCCAGCTGCTCCGGCGGCACGTCCCAGATGCGGATCGTCGTCACGCCGAGCGTGCAGAAGCCGCTGACCGCCGCCGCCGACCGCTGGAACCAGGCCGCGACCGTGGTCCACGGCCAGTGCGTGCACGTGACGATCGACGCCAAGGCGTCTTCGCAGGTCCTGGACGCGCTGGTCGGCCGGGCCAACCTGGACTCCATCGGCGGGCTCCCGGCCGCGTGGCTGCCCGAGTCGTCGTACTGGGTCAGCGAGCTGACCACGAAGAAGCCCGAGATGATCGGCTCCCCCGCCCAGTCGGTGGCCAACGCGCGCTCGGCGGACTACCCGTTCGTCGGGCTCACCGGGAACGGCATCGACGACACCGTCCTGCGCGCGGCCCAGACCTTCCGCGAGTACCTGGAACAGCCTGCCCAGCAGGCCGACTTCGCCGCCGCCGGGATCAAGTCCTAGACGCGCGTGCCGTTGTCGAGCTCGGCCACCACGGCGAGGTCGTCGTCGGCCAGCTCGAAGTCGAAGATCCCGTAGTTCTCGCGGGTGCGGGTCGTGGTGGCCGAGGCCGCCACGGCGACCGTGCCGGCCTGCAGATGCCACCGCAGCACGATCTGGGCCGGGGTCTTGCCGTACTTCGCCGCGAGGGCGGTGACGGTCTCGTCGGCCAGCAGGCCGGCGTTGGCGGCCGGGCTCGACGCAGCGGTCACGATTCCGCGTTCGGTGTGGAACTCGCGCAGCGGGAGCTGCTGCAGCCACGGGTGCAGCTCGACCTGGTTCAGCACCGGGACCGCGCCGGTGGCGTCGATCAGCCGGCGCAGTTCCGCGACGCCGAAGCCGGCGACGCCCACCGCGCGCACGCGGCCGTCGGCCCGCAGCCGGCTGAGAGCGCGCCAGGTGTCGGTGAACGCGCCTTTCGTGCCGTCCAGCAGGCACAGGTCGGCCCGCTCGGCCCCGAGCGCGGTCAGCGCCTGGTCGGCGGCGCGGCGGGCGGCGTCGTAGCCCTGCGCGGGCACCTTGAAGCTGACGAACAGCTCGTCCCGGGGCGTGCCGGCGAGCGCGGCGCCGACCGCCGCCTCGGTCCCCGGCGCGGTGTCGAAGCCGCGGTAGCCGACGTCGAGGGCGATGCGGACGGCGCGGCCGGTTTCGGCCGGGGTCAGCCCCGTGACACCGAACAGCAGCTGGGGGATGCGGACTCCGTCGGACAGGGCGAGCGAAGGCGGGACGGCCATCTACCGGTGATCCTCACGTCGGATGCTGCGCGGGTGTTCCCCATCATTCCACCGACGCGGCCCGCTCGCGCAGGTATGCGGCCGTCGCCGGGTCGGCCGGGAAGAACGACTCGATGACCAGTTCCGCGACGGTGACGTCCAAGGGCGTGCCGAACGTGGCCACCGTGCTGAAGAACGTCAGGTCGGTGCCCTCGTGGCGGAACTTCAGGGGGACGAAGATGTCACCCGGTCCAGGGACCTCCACCTCGGGCACCGGCTGGTCGCACGGGTAGCCGCGCAGCTCGGCGAGGAGCTCGGCCAGGCCGGGGTCGCCGGTCTGCCCGGCCTGGCGGCGGAGCCGGCCGAGCAGGTGGGCGCGCCACTCCCCCAGGTTGAGCACGTGCGGGGCCATGCCGTCGGGGTGCAGGGTCGCGCGCAGGACGTTGGTGGTCAGCTCGGCCGGGATGCCGGCGACGAACAGGCCGACGGCGGCGTTGGCGTCGACGAGGTCCCAGTTCCGGTCGACGACGGCGGCCGGGTAGGGCTCGTGGCTCGCGAGCAGCTGCCGGACGGCCCGGCGGACGGCGTCCATGTCCGGGTCCCCCAGCGCGTTTTCGGTGTAGGCGGGCGCGTACCCGGCGGCGAGCAGCAGCCGGTTGCGTTCGCGCAGCGGGACGTCGAGGTGCTCGCCGAGCCGCAGCACCATGTCCCGGCTGGGCTGCGAGCGGCCGGTCTCGACGAAGCTGAGGTGCCGGGTGGAGATGTCGGCGGAGATGGCGAGATCGAGCTGGCTGATCCGGCGCCGGTCACGCCATTCCCGGAGCAGCTGCCCGACGGGCCGCTGCCGAGCGGCCGCCTGCACTGTGGTCGTCACGCGAGCGACGCTACGGCGATCACGGGGTGCCTGCCATTACTTCGGGGGTAATGGCTCGAGCTTCGCACCCGGCGGGCAGAAGCCGGTGAGGCGGTCCATGAGATCGAGGACGGCATCGTAAGCCGGGTCATCGCTGCCCTCCGGGGCGCCGGCGACGATCGTGTCCTGGGCTTCGTAGCAGGCTCGCATCATCCCAAGCGGCGTGACGCCGGCCTCGTACGCGTCCGTGGCCACCTCTTCCAGGGCTTCCGCCGGCGCCTCGCTCCGGGCCGCCGTGAGCACGGCGCGGACCAGGACCGGATCCGCTGGTCCTGGTTTGGCGTGCCACGCGTCGTTCGGATCTTCTTCCACGTGGGCAGTCTCGCGGACCTGCGCCGGGCAACGCCACCGCATTACCTCGCGCGTAATCGACGGGCCGCCGCCCGTCCGCCAAAGTCGTCCTCAGCACAGGGACGACAGAACCCGTTGTCCCCCAACCGAAGGAGCACCTCATGACCGACGTCCGCACCCTCGTCGAGCAGTACATCGCCGTCTGGAACGAGACCGACAGTGACAAGCGCCGCGCCCTCATCGCCGATGTCTTCACCGAACACGCCGGCTACACCGACCCGCTCGGCGCGGTCACCGGGCACGACGGGATCGACCAGTTCATCGCGGGGGCCCAGCAGCAGTTCGCGGGCCTCGGCTTCAGCCTGCCCGCCGAGCCCGACGCGCACCACGGCCTCGCGCGGTTCCAGTGGTACCTCGGCACGCCCGGGGCGGCCGAGCCGGTCGCCATCGGGTTCGACGTCGTCGAGATCGAAGACGGCAAGATCGCCCAGGTGCACGGCTTCCTGGACAAGATGCCCGGCTGAAACGCGGCGTGCGGGCTCCCGGGCAGGGGAGCCCGCACGCACCCGCACCCGCTAGCCCTTCAGCGCGCCCCGCCAGCGCACCGTCGGGCGCAGCTTCTCCGGGTTCACCCGGTGCTTGTTGGCGCCCACGATGTCGAACATCGACTCGATCAGCGTGTCCGACAGCAGGTGCGGCTCGAGCCCCAGCCCGACCAGCCCGGTGTGCTTCACGTTGTAGTAGTGCTCCGGCGCCTCGGTGCGCGGGTTCTCCAGCTGCTCGATCTGCACCGGCCCGGGGAACCGGTCGGCGACGAGGTCGGCGATCGCGGCCACCGACATGCTCTCCGTCATCTGGTTGAACACGCGGAACTCCCCCGCCTCGGCCGGGTTCTCCACGGCGAGCCGGATGCACTCGACGGTGTCGCGGATGTCGATCAGGCCGCGCGTCTGCGCGCCCTTGCCGTACACCGTCAGCGGCTGCCCCAGCACCGCCTGGATGACGAACCGGTTCAGCACCGTGCCGAACACCGCGTCGTAGTCGAAGCGCGTCGCCAGCCGCGGGTCGGCCGCCGTCTGGGGTGTCTGCTGGCCGTACACGATGCCCTGGTTCAGGTCCGTCGCGCGCAACCCCCACGCACGGCACGTGAATTCGATGTTGTGCGAATCGTGCACTTTGGTCAGGTGGTAGAACGACCCGGGCCGCTTGGGGAACAGCACCCGGTCCTTGCGCCCGTTGTGTTCGAGGTCCAGCCAGCCTTCTTCGATGTCGACGTTCGGCGTGCCGTATTCGCCCATCGTGCCCAGTTTGACCAGGTGGATCGCCGGATCGATCTCCGCGATCGCGTACAGCAGGTTCAGGGTGCCGATCACGTTGTTGTGCTGGGTGTACACCGCGTGCTCGCGGTCGATCATCGAGTACGGCGCCGACCGCTGCTCGGCGTAGTGCACCACCGCGTCCGGCCGGAAGTCCCGCACGGCCCCGAACAGGAACTCCGCGTCCAGCAGGTCGCCCTCGTAGCTGGTGATCGTCCGCCCGGAGACCTCCTCCCACGCGTCGATCCGGCCGGCGAGGGATTCGATCGGAACGAGGCTTTCGACACCGAGTTCGGCGTCGTAACCGCGGCGGGCGAAATTGTCGAGAACGGCTACCTCGTGGCCTTTGTCCGATAAGTGAAGCGCGGTCGGCCAGCCCAGATATCCGTCACCGCCGAGAACCAGCACTCGCATTGTGCCGCCTTTCCTGCTCGTTCAGAAACCCGACGCTATCGATCAGGTGCTGATGACCACCTGGCAAAGAGCTGTGAATCTCCTATGCGTAGAGGACCCGGACGGCGGCGCCCCGGGCCCGCGGGGAGGATGGGGGCATGACGACCGTAACCAACGGCGTGCGGCCCCGCACAACGGAGAAGACGCGCCGCCGCGGCTGGGCCCGCCTGGCGCGCGCCGCGATGACGTCCGTCGCCGCCACGGTCCTCAGCCAGGTCGTGCTGCTCGCCGTGCTCGCCACGGGCGGCGCCGCGGCCCTGGCGAGCACGCTGGCCTGGGCGGCCGGTGCGGTCCTGAACTTCGTGGTCACCCGGCGCTGGGTGTGGGGCCGCACCGGACGCCCGCGCGTGCGCCGGGAACTGCTGCCCTACCTGGCCGTCATCGGTCTCGGCGGGCTCGCTTCGATCGGCCTGACGACCCTGGCGGGTTCATTGCTCACGCCGCTGGACCTGCCGCACTTCTGGTGGGTCGTGCTGGTCGACGGCGCGTACGTGGCTAGTTACGCGCTGGTGTTCGTCCTCAAGTTCACGCTCCTCGACCGGCTCGTGTTCGCCCGCGGCGCAGCACGTACCCCCGCCACCACGTCCCGGTCATGACCCGGGCGTAGTTCGCGCCGTAGACGACGCTGCCGCCCTTCTTGCTCTTGCCCGCCTTGCGCAGCCGCATGCTCATCGGCAGCTCGACGACGCGGGCGCCGCGCGCGGTGACGCCGAGCAGCAGCTCCGACGACTGGTACTGCGGCTCGTTGAGCGGCACCGAGCAGGCCAGGTCCGCCCGCATCGCGCGGAAGCCGAACGACGTGTCGGTGATCCGCCGGGCGGTCAGCACCGTCGCCAGCGCCGCGAAGACGCGCACCCCCAGCCAGCGGACGCGGCTGTCGGCCTCCTCGTGCCCGAGCCGCCGGGATCCGGTGACGAAGTCCGCGGTGCCCTCGACGACCGGGCGGACCAGCGCTTCCAGCTCGCTGTTGTCGTACTGGCCGTCGGCGTCGGTCGTCACGACGTAGTCGGCGCCCGCCTCCGCGGCGAGGTGGTAGCCCAGGCGCAGCGCGGCGCCCTGACCGCGGTTGCGGGGCGCGACGCAGACGTACGCGCCGTGCTCTTCGGCGATACCGGCCGTGTCGTCGGTGCCGCCGTCGACCACGACGAGCACGTCCACGCGCAGGCCGAGGCACTCGTCGGGCATCTTTTCCAGGACTTCGCCGATGCCGCCGGCTTCGTTGTAGGCGGCGATGACCACCGTCAACGGCGCCAGCTCCAGGTCCGGGTGGCGGCCGCGGAAGTCGTCGAGGGCACCGGTGTCGACGTCGTCGGGGAACGCGGTGAGGCGCTTCCGGCTGGCCGACGTCAGCGTGGTGAAGCCGAGGGCGCCGGCCACGGGCAGCAGCACGAGGGCGGGGAGCTGGTAGCGCCAGGAGAACTGGAACACCGCCGAGGCGAAGAGCAGGATCAGCCCGCTCGACGCCGCCAGCAACGCGCCCGCACGCGCCCGGTCCAGGGGCTTCTTGCGGCGGAACACCGTCAGCAGGCCCAGGATCGCGCCGATGCCGAGGACCGCGCCCGGGACGTAGCCGCCGCCGAGCTGGTAGTCGCGGAGGATCTTGGCGAGCGGCTGGTCGACACTCGCGTTGACGCCGTCGTTCTGCTGCGTGACCAGGTCGATCAGCGACTGGTCGGCCCACTGCGGGTAGCCGAGCTGGAACTGCCACCGGTCCAGCGGGACGTCGGTCGGGTCCTGCTCGCGGGTCCAGGCGAAGCTCTTGGCGAAGTCCGTCAGGATCGCGTCGGCGACGTCGCCCGGCTGTTCCTCCAGCACGTCGATCGCGAACTCGTGCGCCAGCGCGGCCTTGTCCGCGCCCGGGGGCAGCGGGCCCGGCCAGTTCGGGTCGAGGTCGGCGTGGGTGTAGTTGTCCACCAGCCGTGTCTCGCGCGGCTCGGCCGGGCAGAACACCTGCAGCGTCGGGTCGAGGTGGAGGTTCGCGCAGTCCGCGACGGCCGCGGTGCGGCCGTAGAGCATGTTCCCGGACGGGCCGGTCAGGCCCCACTTGCCGGTCTCCGAGTGCACCCGCGCCGAGTACGGCACGAGCACGACGAGCAGGCCCAGCACGCCGGCACCGGCCCGGCGCCAGCCCGCCCAGTGCCGCCACGCTCCCCCGGCGACGACCAGGAACACCAGGACCGGCAAGGCGAGGGAGATCCCGATCAGCCGGGTCAGCACGCCGAAGCCGAGCAGCAGACCCGCGACGCCGGCGCGTTTCCAGCCCGGGGTGCCCCAGCCGAGCAACAGCCACAGCAGCCCGAGCAGCACCGCCTCGAAGACGACTTCGGACATGATGTTCTGCTCGATCTGCAGCTGGTAGGCGTCGAGCAGCACCGGCACGGCGGCGAGCGCGCCCACCCACGGGCGGCCGCCGAGGCGCAGCACCAGCGCGTACAAGCCGATCGCGATGAGGATGCCGCCGACGTGCTGGACGGCCGCGACCCACGCCAGCCCGCCGACCGCGAGCAGCGGGCGCAGCACGAGGTCGTAGCCGATCGGGTCGAGCTGGTCGGCGCGCAGCGCGTGCAGGTTGTCGATGTAGCGGAACGAATCGATGAACAGCAGCGCGGGTTTGTACGCGAGCCAGGTCAGCACCCGGAGGGCGATCGCCGGGATCAGGAGCAGGAGCAGCAGCCAGTGGCGCGTGAGGAACGCTTTCACGGTGTCGCGTTTGGACGGTCGAGGCCGGCGAAGTACTTCCACGCCGTGGCCAGGCCGTCGGTGAGCGAGACCTCCGGCCGGTACCCGATGGTCTCGGCGCTCGCCGAGACGTCGACGACCACCGCGGGCATCTCCCCCGCCGGCGCGTCGACGTGCTCGACCGGCAGCTCGGCGCCGGTCACCTCGCGCACGGCTTCGACCATCTCCAGCACCGAAACCGAGCGCCCGGCGCCGACGATCGCCCGGCCGGAGTGGCCGCTGTCGAGGGCCAGCAGGATCGCGCGGACGACGTCGTCGACGTGCACGAGGTCGCGGCGCTGCCGGCCGTCGCCGTAGACCTTGACGCCGCCGCCGGAGAGCGCGGCACGCATCATGCGCGGCACGAAGCTGTCCTTGTGGGACATTCCCGGGCCGTAGACGTTGGTGAACCGCAACGCACACGTCGTCATCCCGTACGCGCCGGCGTAGCCCGACAGCAGCATTTCGCACGCCGCTTTGGTGGCGCCGTACGGCGTCAGCGGGCGCAGCGGCAGGTCCGGGGTGATCGTCGCGGTGCCGACGTCGCCGATCACCGCGTTGGTCGAGGCGAGCAGGAACTTCGGCACCGCGCGGCGGCGGGCGAGCTCGAGGAGTTCCTGGGTGACCAGGACGTTGTCGGCGAACGTGTCCTCGGGCAGCTCGACCGACTTCAGCACCGACGTCAGCGCGGCGAGGTGGACGATCCCGGCGGTCTCCGGCGTCACGGCTTCCTCGCGGACCGCGGCTTCGCGAAGGTCACCGGTCACGACGCGGACGCCGTCGCTCTCTTCGGGGAACGGGACGCGGTCGACGACGGTGACCCCGGCGCCCCGGTCGCGGAGGGCGCGCACGACGGCCCGGCCGATGAAGCCGCTGCCGCCGGTCACGACCACGGACGTCCGATCAGGACCGTGCGCATTCGCCATGGCGTCAACCTACCTCCCGTTCCTGTGCGGTCGCCGTGTGCGTACGCAGAACTGCGTATGGCCGCTTCCCCGGCCGGATTGGTGTCCTGGAGGGGTCATGAAGCAATGGGGAGGAAGGCTCACCATGAAACGACTCTTCACCGTTCCGGCACTGCTGCTGGCCTCGCTGGCCGGGGCGCTCACCGTGTCCGCCGCGCCCGCGAGTGCGGCGACGACGGACGTCGGTGTCATCCCGTCGAGCCGGTCGTGCCCGGTCGGCACCGAGGCGATCGTCATCCGGATGGACGACGAGGACTCGGGCAACGCGAACTCGCGCGGCGGGTTCATCGGGGCCGTCAGCAGCACGAGCAACACGGAGATGTTCTTCTGCCGGGTCAACGGGGCCGCGTTCCGCGGGGTCACGCAGTCCGGCTCGTTCCGGCCCTACGCCGTGCTGAAGCTCGGCGCGAACTGCCCGAACGGCTCGCAGGAGTTCTCGCGCCGGTTCGACAACGAAGACGACAGCAACAACAACTCGTTCTCCGGCAACATCTTCCCGAACGTGAGCGACAGCAACACGCTGCTGCGGTTCTGCCTGTTCGCACCGGGGGTGGCCACGACGACGGCGTTCCCGAACGTCGGCTTCGGCTACCTGGTGTTCTCCGGGGTCGACTCCTCGGGCTTCTTCCACACCGACGACGAGGACGACAGCAACAACAACCAGTACTCGGCGCCGGCGGGGATCAGCAGCATCGCGCAGTCGATGGTGAGCGCCGGATCGAACACCACGCTGAACGTCCGGATCGCCCGGTAACGCCCGGTTCGTATCTCCCTCGGTCCGCCCGGGTCTTTCTCCACCGGGCGAACCGAGGGGGATCCGGAGTGAGCAGTGAACTGACGGCGCGGCACCTGCACCGCGCCATGGAAGTCGTGCGCGAGTTCCGGGCGGCGGGCCCGGCGGCGGGCCTCGCCGGGCTGGGCCGGCTCGTCGGCTGCGACTTCGTCTCGTGCACGAGCGCGGAGCACACGACGCGGCGGCTGACGGGCGCCGTCACCGAGCGGCCGGAGGACAACCTGCTGCGCCACCCGGAGTTCCGGGCCCAGGTGAGCGGGCACCCGGCGTTCGCGGCGCACCGCAGCGGGCGGCTGCCGCTGGGGACGTCGGCCGCGCTGACCGACCTGGCGGACCTGCGCACGCTGCGGGCGTTGCCGCTGTACACGGATTTCTACCGCCCGCGCGGGACGGTGGACCAGCTGTTGTGCGTGGTCCAGGTCGACGACCGGCACGGGCGCGTCCTGACGCTGAGCCGGTCGCGGCCCGGGTTCTCGGCGCGGGACCACGCCCTGGTCGAGCTGCTCGCGCCGCACCTGGCCCAGGCGCTCGCGCGGGAGGAGCGCCCGCCGGTCCGGCCGGTCGCTGGGGTGGCGGCGAAGGTGCTGACGGTTCGCGAGCGCGAGGTGGCCGAGCTGGTGACCCGGGCCGCGACGGACCGGGAGATCGCCCGCCGGCTCGGCATCAGCACGCGGACGGCGCAGAAGCACCTGCAGCAGATCTACCGCAAGCTGGGTTTGACCAGCCGCACCGAGCTGCTGGTCCACCTCGGCGGTCGCAATCCGGGCTCGTGAGTCAGGCGAAGGCTTCCGGAGGCGGGCAGGAGCAGACCAGGTTGCGGTCGCCGGCCGCGCCGTCGATGCGGCGGACCGGGGGCCAGATCTTCGCCTCCGCCGGACCGGCCGGGAACACCGCGATCTCGCGGCTGTAGGGCCGGTCCCATTCGCCCGCGACGCAGCGGGCCGTGTGCGGGGCCTGGCGCAGCGGGGACTCGGCCAGGGCCCACTCCCCCGCCGCGACCCGGTCGATCTCCGCGCGGATCGCGATCATCGCCTCGCAGAAGCGGTCCAGCTCGGCCAGGTCCTCGCTCTCGGTCGGCTCCACCATCAGCGTGCCCGCCACCGGGAACGACATCGTCGGCGCGTGGAGACCGTAGTCGGCCAGGCGCTTGGCCACGTCGTCGACCGTCACGCCGGTCGCCTTCGTCAGCGGCCGCAGGTCGAGGATGCACTCGTGCGCGACGAGCCCGCCGTGGCCCGCGTACAGCACCGGGAAGTGCTCCCCGAGGCGGCGGGCGATGTAGTTCGCGTTGGCCACGGCCACGAGCGTCGCCCGGCGCAGGCCCTCCGCGCCCATCATCCGGACGTACGCCCACGAGATCGGCAGGATCGACGCGCTCCCCCACGGCGCCGCGCTGATCGGCCCGACCCCGGTCGCCGGACCCGCCGCCGGCTGCAGCGGGTGGTTCGGCAGGAACGGCGCCAGGTGCGCGCGGACGCCGATCGGCCCGACGCCGGGTCCGCCGCCGCCGTGCGGGATGCAGAACGTCTTGTGCAGGTTCAGGTGCGAGACGTCCGCGCCGAAGCGGCCGTACTGCGCCACGCCGATCAGCGCGTTCAGGTTGGCGCCGTCGACGTACACCTGGCCGCCCGCGTCGTGCACCAGCGCGCACACCTCGCCCACGGTGTCCTCGTACACCCCGTGCGTCGACGGGTAGGTGATCATGATCGCGGCCAGGTCGGCGCGGTGGTCGTCCACAGTGGACCGCAGGTGGCCGAGGTCGATGTTGCCGTCGTCGTCGCAGCGGACGACGACCACCCGCATGCCGGCCATGACGGCGCTCGCCGCGTTCGTGCCGTGCGCGCTCGCCGGGATCAGGCAGACGTCCCGCTCGCCTTCGCCGCGCGACCGGTGGTACGCGCGGATGGCCAGCAGCCCGGCGAACTCGCCCTGGCTGCCCGCGTTGGGCTGCAGGGAAACCGTGTCGTAGCCGGTGATCCGCGCAAGCCACGCGCTCAGGTCGGCGACCACCTCCAGGAGCCCGGCGGCGTCCTCGGCGGGCGCGAACGGGTGCAGGCCGGCGAACTCCGGCCACGTGACCGGCTCCATCTCCGCGGTGGCGTTGAGCTTCATGGTGCACGAGCCGAGCGGGATCATGCTGCGGTCGAGGGCGACGTCCTTGTCGGACAGCCGCCGCAGGTAACGCAGCAGCGCGGTTTCCGAGCGGTGGGCGTGGAACACCGGGTGTGTGAGGAAGGCGCTGGTGCGCCGCAGCGGGGCCGGGAGCGCGTCCGCCGTGTCGGCGTCGAGGCCATCCACATCGGACACCGAGACGCCGAATGCCTTCCACACGAGGGAAAGCCGTTCGCGGGTCGTCGTCTCGTCGCAGGCGACGCCGACGTGGTCGTCGTCGACGCGCCGGAGGTTGACGCCGAGATCGCGGCCCGCCTCGACGACGAGGTCGGCGCGGCCCGGGACCGCGGCGGTGATCGTGTCGAAGAACTCGCCGTGCACGACGTCGACCCCGCCCTCGCAAAGGCCGGCCGCCAGCACGGTGGCCATCCGGTGGGCGCGCAACGCGATGTCCCGCAGCCCGTCGGGGCCGTGGTGGACGGCGTACATCGAGGCCATCACCGCGAGCAGGACCTGCGCGGTGCAGATGTTCGAGGTCGCCTTCTCGCGGCGGATGTGCTGCTCCCGCGTCTGCAGGGCGAGCCGGTGCGCGGGGGCGCCGTCGGCGTCCTTCGAGACGCCGACGAGCCGTCCCGGCAGCTGCCGCTCGAGGCCCTTGCGAACGGCGAGGTAGGCGGCGTGCGGACCGCCGAAGCCGAGCGGGACGCCGAAGCGCTGCGTCGACCCCACGGCGACGTCGGCGCCGAGCTCGCCGGGCGGCCGCAGCAGGGTCAGGGCGAGCGGGTCGGCAGCGACGATCACGGCGGCGCCGTGCTTCTTGGCGTCGGCGATCGTCAGGTCCAGTTCGCGCACCGCGCCGGAGGCACCCGGGTAGGCGAGCAGGATGCCGAAGAAGTCGCCGCCGAGCCCGAGGCCGGTCAGCCCCTGGGAAAGATCTTCGACGACCAGGTCGATGCCGAGCGGTTCGGCGCGGGTCCGGAGCACGGCGAGGGTCTGCGGGAGGGTGTCCTGGTCGACGACGAACCGGTTCGAGGCCGATTTGCCCGCCCGGCGCACGAGGGTCATGGCTTCGGCGGCCGCGGTGGCTTCGTCGAGCATCGAGGCGTTGGCGACGGGCAGGCCGGTCAGGTCGGCGACCATCGTCTGGAAGTTGAGCAGCGCTTCGAGCCGGCCTTGGGAGATTTCCGGCTGGTAGGGCGTGTAGGCGGTGTACCAGGCGGGGTTCTCGAGCACGTTGCGCCGGATCACGGGCGGGGTGACGGTGTCGTGGTAGCCGAGCCCGATCATCTGCGCCATGGGCCGGTTCCGGCCGGCGAGCGCGCGGAGTTCGGCGAGCGCCTGGGCTTCGGTGGCGGCGGGCGGGAGTTCGAGCGGCTGCGCGGACCGCCGGAGCGACTCGGGAACGGCACGCTCGGAGAGCTCGTCGAGAGAAGCGACGCCGATGACGTCGAGGATGTGGCGGAGTTCGCCGGGGCCGGGCCCGATGTGCCGGTCGGCGAAGGGAACACCCTGTTCCAGCGAGGCTAGTGACGGATCCACGATGGCCTCCTGGGGACAGCGGGGGTGGACCGGGACGGCAGTGTCCTGGCCCTCCCCACTCTGTCCGTACCCCGAGGGGCGCCTGAGAGTTTCGCCCGAGGTTGAGCCGGGCTTGCACCGTCGGCGGGGCCATCAGGTTGTGTCCTGACGACCCGCTTTCCAGAGGCGTCTCGTCCGCGCGGTCCAGGGTGCCTGAGAGGTTCCGGGGAGGACTTGCTCCTTCGGCGCCGAGCTCAAGGTGTGGCTCGGACTCTCCCGCGCGGATTCGTCGACCGCGCTGTGAACCTTACTCCGTCCGCCGCAGCGGTGATCACCCGGTCCGGCGGGCGTTGCGGCGCTGGGTCAGCTCGTCCGGCTGGTGGGTCTCGACGACGCCGCCGTCGGCGCGTTCGGCCGGGAACTCGTGGATGGTGCCGCTGATTTCCTGCATGGCGCCGCTGACCGCGATGCCGAAGACGCCTTGGCCGCCCTGGAGCAGGTCGACGATCTCCTCCGGCGAGGTGCACTCGTAGACGGTGGTGCCGTCGGAGAACAGCGTCACGCGCGCGAGGTCGCGGACCCCGCGGACGCGCAGGTGGTCGACGGCGACGCGGATGTTCTGCAGCGAGACCCCGGTGTCCAGGAGCCGCTTGACGACCTTGAGGACCAGGATGTCCTTGAACGAGTACAGCCGCTGCGAGCCGGAGCCGTGGGCGGTGCGGATGCTGGGTGCGACCAGCTTCGTCCGGGCCCAGTAGTCGAGCTGGCGGTAGGTGATCCCGGCGATCTGGCACGCGGCCGGGCCGCGGTAGCCCACCAGCTCGTCCGGCAGCGAGTTGTCGGGGAACAGTTCACCCTGCTCGCCAGCCGCGACCTCAACAGGCTGCTTCTCGGAACCAGCCTCGACCACGCAAGCCTCCCCTCGCCCGACCTGGCGGCCGGCGAATGACAGCCGGACGGTCCCAGGAGCGGGACCAGCCGGAGATCAACCGCCACGATCCGGCCCCAGACCGTTAATGACATCGTGGCGATTTACCTCCTTCGACGGTAAGCGCCCGGACAGTGCCGGTCAACGCGACGCGCGGCAAGCCTCAACGGTCGGCTGAGCCTTTGCACCGTTCGCCGTACCCCCGGACCGGTGGTTCAAACCTCTTGCGTCGTTTTACTCAGTCGAGTAACTTTTTACTCATGCAAGTAAACACCGACCTCATGGCGGAACTGGGGCTCAGCGTCACCGAGGCGGCCCGCCGCGCGCAGATCATCGGGGCGACCATCGGCGTGCTCAACGACCTCGGGTACCGCAAGACGACGTTCGCCAAGATCAAGGAGCGGGCCGGGCTCAGCAGTACCCGGCTGATCTCCTACCACTTCACGAACAAGGCCGGCCTGATGCAGGCCGTGCTGAGCACGGTCGTCGAGACGAAGGGCGAGTTCCTGAAGGAGCGCACGGGCGGCGGGCTCGACCCCGCCGATCGGGTCGGCTACCTGCGAGCTCACATCGAGACGTCGGTCGCGTTCCTGCGCGCGTACCCCGAGTGCGTCCGCGTGCTGACCGAGCTGTCGGCCAACGCCGACGACGAAGACGGCTGGGTGATGACGAAGGTGCTGGTCGACGACATGCGCGTGCACGGCCTCGCGCGTCAGCTCAAGCAGGGGCAGGCCGAAGGGGCGTTCGGCGAGTTCACGCCGGAGGTGATGGCGATGTCCATCGCGCAGGCGATCGACGGGGTGGCCGCGGCGTACGCGGCCGACCCGTCGCTCGACCTGGAGAACTACGGGCGCGAGGTGGCGGACACTTTCGTCAAGGCGACGGCACCGTGAGAGCGCGGTCGAGGCGCTCTTCGATGCGGGCTTTCGGGAACGCGCCGACGATCGTCTCGACCGGCTCGCCGCCCGAGAAGAGGATCATCGTCGGCAGGGACATGACCTGGTAGGAGCGGGTGGTCTCCGGGTTCTCGTCGGCGTTGATCTTGCGGACGGCGAGCTTGCCGGCCCGCTCGGCGGCCAGCTGCTCCAGGACGGGGCCGACCATCCGGCACGGGCCGCACCAGGTGGCCCAGAACTCGACCAGCACGGGGACGTCGCTGCCGACGACCTCCGAAAACGTGCTGTCGGTGACTTCGGCGACTTCGGACACGAGGGACTCCTTCACGGGCGCGGGGAGGCGGGCACGACACACGGATCGGGCGCTTGCCGGGCGAGCGCGCCGGCGAGCTTCGCGGCCAGTTCGCCGCGGATACCGCCGAGCCGCGCGAGAAGCGCGTCGGCTTCTTCGAGCTTGCGCCGGTAGACCTCGATCGAACTCGCGCAGGAGTCGCCGGTTTCGTGGCCGCTGCGCAGGCATTCGACGAAGGGGCGGGTCTCCTCGAGGGTCAGGCCGACCGTCTGCAGGGTCTGGATCTCCTTGACCAGCTGCAGGTCTTCCTCGCCGTACTCGCGGTAGCCGTTCGCCGCGCGACGGGCCGCCAGGAGACCCTGGGCCTCGTAAAACCGCAGCGCACGGGTGGTGACACCCGTGCGCTGCGCAAGCTCTCCGATCCGCATGCCTCCGACGCTAGACGTTGACGTCCGCGTCAAGGCAAGTTCTCAGGTATCGGCTCCGCGAAAGTCTTCCGGGGACACCGAGTCGAGGAACTCGCGGAACTTCTCGACCTCGTCCTCCTGCTCGTCCGGGATGATCAGGCCCGCCTCTTCCAGCACCGCGTCCACGGCGTGGATGGGGACGCCGATCCGCAGGGCCAGCGCGACCGAGTCGCTCGGCCGGGCGGACACCCGGATGTCGCCGTCGAAGACCAGTTCCGCGAAGAACGTGCCTTCCTTGAGGTCGGTGATGACGACCTGCTCGAGCTCCCGGCCGAGCGCTCCGATGACCTCTTTCAGCAGGTCATGGGTGAGCGGACGGGCGGGCCGGACTCCCTGTTGCTCCAAGGCGATGGCGGTGGCTTCGACCGAGCCGATCCAGATCGGCAGGTACCGTTCACCCTCGGTCTCCCGCAGCAGCAAGATCGGCTGATTCGCGGGCAGCTCGACCCGCACACCGACGACGCGCATCTCGCTCATCGGGCTTCGCCTCCCTCTCGTGCACGCGGGCGCAGGTGCTGGAACGTTTCGGCGCCGCCACTGCCGACGCTACCCGTCATTCCCACACTGTGCTCGCTGTCGAGACTATCTCGGTTCGCCTGCCGCAAACCCTTGCCTTCACGGTACGGCATGCGGCACCGAACATTCAGTCATTGACATGGGACCGCAAAGAGGATCTCACCGCCCCGTTGCCGATCAACACCCCGTGACGCCGCGGATTCCCGCCTTGACGAGAAGCGTGTGGAGCGTCACGGACAGTGCCGCGACCTCCCGGACGACTTCGTCCGCCCTCGACTTCGCTTCCGGGTCACGGTGCCGATACACCGGGGTCACGATCTGCTCCAGCAACCCGACCTCGCGGTCGGCCGCGGCGCGGAAGGCACGCAGGTGTCTCGGCTCGATACCGAATTCGGTCATCGCCTTCACCGTCCGGGCGACCAGCACCGCGTCCGGGTCGAAGAACCCCGCGGGACCGGACCGGACCAGGCCGTACTGCTGCAGCTCGGCCAGCGCGGCGGCGTCGATGCCGGCCTGCTCCAGGAGCTCCTCCTGGGTCAGGCGCAGCTCCTTGCCCACGGCGAAGTCCTCCGCCACGGGCAGGCCGACGTTCTCCGCCGGCGCGTCGATCGGCACCAGCCGGCGCGGCGGGCGGGGCAGGGCCGCGGCGGGCTCGGCCCCCGAGTCCGCCGCGTCCAGCTGCTCCTTGATGACCTTCAACGGGAGGTAGTGGTCCCGCTGGGCGGCCAGGACGAACCGCAGGCGCTCCACGTCCGCCGCGGCGAACTGCCGGTAGCCCGACGGCGTCCGGCCCGGCGTGACCAGGCCTTCCGCTTCGAGGAACCGGATCTTGGAGATGGTGACATCGGGGAAGTCCCCGCGCAGCTGCGCGAGTACCGCCCCGATGCTCAGTCCGTGGTTCTGTGGCCGCCCGGCCGCCGTCACTGCGCCCCCTGGCCCCCGTGACCCGGGCCGGTCAGGAAGACCAGGCGGAACTTGCCGATCTGCACCTCGTCGCCGCCGGCGAGGACGGCCTGGTCGACCGGCTCGCGGTTGACGTAGGTGCCGTTGAGGCTGCCGACGTCGATGACGACGAACTCGCCGCCCTCGCGCCGGAACTCCGCGTGCCGCCGCGAGACCGTGACGTCGTCCAGGAAGATGTCGCTGTCCGGGTGCCGCCCGGCGCTGGTGGTGTCGCGGTCGAGCAGGAACCGCGAACCCGCGTTGGGCCCGCGCTTCACGACCAGCAGGGCCGAACCCGGCGGCAGGGCGTCGACGCCCTGTACCGGCGCCTCGGCGGCCGGGGCGGGCTCGTGGCCTTCGGCTTCGGCCAGGAAGTCGGCCCGGAAGACAGAGGTCCGCTCCGGAGACTGCTCCGGGGGAACGCCGCCGGGCCCGTCGTTCGTGCTCACCTGAGCTCTCCTCCACACATGCTGTGATGCCTAGTACTCAAGAACGTGTAGCTGCCAACGTACCGTGCCTGATCGATTCTCCGAGCCCCGGCTCCCCGAACCGGCGGAGCGGGCTTCAGCCCTTGGTCAGGGCGTCGTACGCCTCGGCTTCGAGCAGGGCTTCCAGGCCCGCCGGGTCGTCGAGCCGGATCTCGATCAGCCAGCCCTCGCCGTAGGGGTCGCTGTTGATCAGCTCGGGCGAGTCGGCGACGGCGTCGTTGACCGCCACGACCTCGCCGTCGACGGGCGCGAACAGCTCGGAAACGCTCTTGGTCGACTCGACCTCGCCGAACACGTCGCCCGCGCTGACCTGGCGGCCGACCTCGGGCAGGTCGACGAAGACGACGTCGCCGAGCTGGTCCTGGGCGTACTCGGTGATGCCGATGCGGACGAGGGTGTCCTCGCCGCGGGTGGCGACCCACTCGTGTTCCTCGGTGTAGCGAAGCTCTTCAGGAGCGGACACCAGCGGTCCCCTTTCATGCCCTCACTGGCGAAACGTGCTGGGCGAAGTCTTACACCCACACGGCGCAGCCGCCCGGCACGGGCCGGGAAAAGGTCGCCCTCAGTCGCCGGCGGCGCCGGGCGACGGCGTGCGCGCGTGCGCGGCACGGCCCGACGGCGCCGGACGACGGGGGTGCGCCGCCCTGGTCGAACGCCGTGAATGACTCATTCATGGCGTCAGACGACGTGAATGAGTCATTCATGACAACCGCCGGCCGGGCCGCCCACCTGCGCCCGCCGAAACATGCGCCGGGCTCCGCCCTTGCGGGCACCCCACCGGCGCCGGCTCAGTCCGGCGGAGAAGCGGCGCCGCGCAGGGCGTTGCGGGCCTGGACCACGTACAGCACGCCGGACCACACGTACAGGACCGCGCCCCAGATCGTGAACGCGTAGCCGATCGGCCGGGCCACCGCCGCCACGTCCGAACCGCCCTGCGCGAGCAGCAGGAACGGGAACGCGTACATCAGTACGAACGTCGCGCCCTTGCCGATGTAGGTCACCTCCGGCGGGGCGAAACCGCGGCGGCGCAGCACCACCACGCACACCCCCAGCACCGCTTCGCGCAGCACCAGCGGCACCACGACCCACCACGGGATGATGCCGCGGACCAGGAACGCGATCAGCGTCGCGAGGATGTAGAGCCGGTCGGCCGCCGGGTCGAGCAGCTGGCCGAGCCGGGACATCTGGTTGAGCCAGCGGGCCAGCTTGCCGTCGAGCCAGTCGGTCAGCGCGCTGAACACCAGCAGCGCCAGCGCCCAGCCGTCCTCCTCCGGCCCCAGCAGCAGCCACAGGAACACCGGGACGCCGGCGAGCCGCAGCAGCGACAGCATGTTGGGGACGTTGAAAGCCTGCCTGAGCAGGGACGGCTCGGCGGCGCTCGCCTGCGCGGCTGGTTCGGGTGCGGCTGTGCTCACCCGCTCAGCGTAGTCAGCAGGCGCGGCGGCGGCTCCAGCCGCGCCGCTGCAGTTCGGCGCTGCTCAGCGCCTCGGGACGGCCCCGGTAGTCGGTGCCCATCCAGCGGGCGCGGCCGGGGCGCGCCTCCAGGACGTACGGCCGCCCGCAGCACCAGACGACGCTGCTGGGGACGGTCGGCGGACCGGACGGGTCGGTGTTCTCGTCGGTGCTGGGTTCGGGGCTGGTCACAGCGTCGGCGTTCATCGCTCTCACGGGCTCGGTACGGGTGTCGGGGACGGGAAGCTCGTCGGCCTCCACCAAGATCTTCGGCGCGCGGAGCCGGATTGTTAACCGACACGGCCGGAATTAGACCGATCGATTCTTGATGGCAGCGTGAGGTTTCGGAGCGTGAACGGAATGTTAATCGTCCACTGTGGACGGTGCAGGAGCGCCCACCGTGACCGGCTTCCACCCGGCTGGAGTAATCTGCCGCACACCTGTGGGCGAGTCGGTCCACGGGGCCCCCACCCGGACGGGCCAGAATGACCGGGCCGGCCCGACCCCGGGGAGGAACGATCGCGGTGCCCCACCCGACCACCACGAGGACGTGGCGGCCGCTGCTCGCCGCCTGCCTCGCCGTACCCGCGCTCGCGGCCTGCTCCGGTGAGCCGGCCGCGCCGGCCCCGGCCTCATCGGCCCCGCCTTCGACGTCCGCCGCGGCCTCGGCGTCGACCACCGCTCCCCCGCCGCCGCCCGCCGACGGCAGCTCGTCCGCGCCCGCGCCGGTGACGAAGCCGTCCGGCGCGCCGCCGCCGGTGCCCGGGTCCTGCGGCACGGTGACCGCCGCCAGCGGCCTGACGCTCTACGTGTTCGACAGCGGCTCGGCCGGCGTCAGCTGCGTCGCGGCGACGAAGCTGGTCGGCGACTTCCACCGCAAGATCGCCGGGCGCCAGGGCGCCGGCTCGAACGACGCGGTGAACGAGACCGTCGACGGCTGGCTGTGCACCTCCGGGCCGCCGGCCGCGCAGGGCGGCACCACCTGCACGAAGGGCGAGCAGACGGTGTTCGCCGCCGTCGTGCCCTCCGAGTGACCCCTCCCGATCCGCTTCCGCTCCTGAAGGGCCCATGAAGACACTCGCGTACCCCCTGCTGCTCGTCGCCGCGACCGCCGTCCTGGCCGGCTGCGGCGGCGGTGACCCGGCGCCCGCCGCGCCGTCCTCCGGCGAGCCCGCGCCGGTTCCCGCCGCGGCCGCGGCGGCCGGGTCGACGGCCCCCGGCGTCCCCTGCGGCGACATCACCGGCACGGGCGGCGCGAAGACGGCGGTCGTCGCGCACGGCCAGGTCGACTGCACCGCGGCGACCAAGCTGCTGAAGGACTACTTCGCGAAGCTGACCCCGGCCGAGGCGGCCTCCGCCGACGGCCCGGGCCCGATCGTCCTCGACGAGTGGACGTGCGGCAGCGGCGCGAACGACCCGGTGACGGCGTGCTCGACCGAGGACGGCCGCCAGGTCGAGGGCACCCGCAGCTGACCGGCGCCCGGCCGGAACGACGTGAATGACTCATTCATGTCGCCTGACGACAGCAATGAGTCATTCACGTCATTCAGCTAGCCCTTGAGGTCCGGGAAGTCCTCTTCGCGGTACTCGGTCCCCTCGGCGCGTTTCGGGTCGCTCTCGCGGCCCCTCAGCTCGACGCGGCGGATCTTGCCCGAGATCGTCTTCGGCAGCTCCGCGAACTCGAGCCGCCGGATGCGCTTGTACGGGGCCAGGTGCTCGCGGCAGTACGCGAGGATCGACCGCGCCGTCGCGGCGTCCGGGGAGAAGCCCGAAGCCAGCACGACGTACGCCTTGGGCACCGCGAGCCGGATCGGGTCCGGGGCCGGCACGACCGCCGCCTCCGCCACGGCCTCGTGCTCGATCAGCACGCTCTCCAGCTCGAACGGCGAGATCCGGTAATCCGACGCCTTGAACACGTCGTCCGTGCGCCCGACGTACGTGATGTAGCCGCGCTCGTCGATCGAACCGACGTCGCCGGTGTGGTAGAAGCCGCCTCCGAACGCCGCGGACGTGCGCTCGTCGTCGTCGGCGTAACCGGTCATCAAGCCGACCGGGCGGTGCTGCAGGTCGAGGCAGATCTCGCCCTCCGTCGCGCGCTCGCCGCTGACCGGATCGACCAGCGCCACCACGAACCCGGGCAGCGGCCGGCCCATCGAGCCCGGCACGACGTCCTGCCCCGGCGTGTTGGCGATCTGGACGCTGCTCTCGGTCTGGCCGAAGCCGTCGCGGATGGTGACGCCCCACGACTTCTGGACCTGCTCGATCACTTCGGGGTTGAGCGGCTCCCCGGCTCCGACGACCTTCTTCGGCGGCGTCTTCAGCGCCGTCAGATCGGCCTGGATCAGCATCCGCCACACCGTCGGCGGTGCGCAGAAGCTCGTCACGCCGCAGCGGTCCATCTGGGCCATCAGCGCGCCCGCGTCGAAGCGGCTGTAGTTGTAGAGGAAGACCGTCGCCTCGGCGTTGAACGGCGCGAAGAAGTTGCTCCACGCGTGCTTCGCCCAGCCGGGCGAGGAGATGTTCAGGTGGACGTCGCCCGGCTCGAGCCCGATCCAGTACATCGTGGACAGGTGGCCGACCGGGTACGAGACGTGCGTGTGCTGCACCAGCTTCGGCTTCGCCGTCGTGCCCGAGGTGAAGTAGAGCAGCAGCGGGTCGCCGGCCTTCGTCGGCGCGTCCGGAGCGAACTCCGGGGACTGCGCGAACGCGGCCGAGTACTGCTGCCAGCCCTCGACCGGCTCCCCCACGGCGATCCGCGTGTAGCCGCCGGAGACGTCGGCGAACTTCGGCGCGTCCACCGAGCGGACCACGACGTGCTTCGCCGCGCCGCGCTCCACGCGGTCGGTCAGGTCGGCCGGGCCGAGCAGCGTGGACGCCGGGATGATCACGGCGCCGAGCTTGATCGCGGCGAGGATCGTCTCCCACAGCTCGCCCTGGTTGCCCAGCATCAGGATCAGCCGGTCGCCGCGGCGGACGCCGAGACTCCGCAGCCAGTTCGCGACCTGGTTGGACCGGCCGGACAGCTCCGGGTAGGTCCAGCGGTTCTCGGTGCCGTCCTCCTCGACGATCCACAGCGCGTACCGCTCGGCGTTGACCGGGTCGTGCGCGACGACGTCGAACCAGTCGATCGCCCAGTTGAACTCGTCGAGCGACGGCCAGGCGAAGTCCCGGTACGCCGTTTCGTAGTCCTCGCGGTGGGTCTGCAGGTAGTCCCGCGCGACGCGGAACGCGTGGTGGACCTCCGAAGCGGTCACGGCTGCCTCCTAGTTACTCGCCCTTGAACTCCGGCGGGCGCCGCTCCAGGAACGCCTGGACCGCTTCGCCGAGGTCCTTGCTGGGCAGGAACGCCGAGTTCCACGCCGCGACGTACCGGAGGCCGTCGGCGACCTGGCGCTCGGTGTTCGTCGCCAGTACCTGCTTCGTACCCTGCACCACGAGCGGCGGGTTCGCAGCGATCTCCGCGGCGAGTTCCCGCGCGGCCTCGAGCAGCGCGTCCTGGTCCGGGTGGACGTCGTTGACGAGCCCGATCTTCTCGGCGCGCGCGGCGTCGATGTCCTTGCCGGTCAGCGCGAGCTCGCGCAGGTGCCCCTCGCCGATGATCGAGGCGAGCCGCTGGAGGCTGCCGAGGTCGGCGACGATGGCGACGCGCACCTCGCGAACGCTGAACTTCGCATCGGCGCTGGCCAGGCGGATGTCCGCGGCCGCGACGACGTCGACCCCGCCGCCGATGCACCAGCCCGAAACGGCCGCTACGACCGGTTTGCGGCATTCCGCGATCGAGCTGACCGCCGCCTGCAGCGACCGGACCTGGTCGAGGAAGGCCGTCCGCGGGCCGGCCAGGTTCTCGCCGCCGAGCATCGGCGCCCAGTCGCCCATCATGGCCGGCAGGTCGAGGCCGTAGGAGAAGTGCTTGCCGCTGCCGGTCAGCACGACCGCCCTGACCTGCGGGTCCGCGTCCAGCGCGCGGAAGACCAGCGGCAGCTCGCGCCAGAAGTCCGGGCCCATCGCGTTGCCTTTCGACGGGCCGAGGAGCGTCACTTCGGCCACGGGGCCGGCGACGTCGACCTTCAGGGAGACGAGGCCGGGCAGACTGTCAGCAGTAGCGGTCATGGGGGTCATCTTCACCCATGACCGCGCCGGGCCGCCATTGGCACCTTGTCAACTGATGGGGATGTCACTGTGCCGACGGGGTCCGGGGATGCTTTCCTGAACAGAGGTCACCACGACACGGGGAGGACGGTGGGACATGAGCCCGGCCAGCAGCGCGACCGCGATCGAGCCCGATCCCCCCGCCGCCCCGGTGCGGCGCGCGTCCCGGCCGATCGAGCTGACCGGCTCGTTCGAGCACGAGGGGCACCGGCTCTGGTACACGGAGTTCGGCAGCGGCGACCGCGTCGTCGTGCTCACCCACGGCATCATGCTGACCCGCCGGATGCACGCGCCGCTGGCGCGCCGGCTGGCCCGCGCGGGGTTCCGGGTGGTCACGCTCGACCTGCTCGGCCACGGCGACTCCGACCGGCCGACCGAGTCGTGGCTCTACTCGATGCCGTCGTTCGCGGAGCAGACCCTGGCGCTGCTGGACCACCTGGAGGTCTCCTCGGCGGTCGTCGGCGGGACGTCCCTGGGCGCGAACGTCTCGCTGGAAGTCGCGGTGCAGGATTCGTCGCGGGTGCGCGGGCTGATCGTCGAGATGCCGGTGCTGGACAACGCGATCGTGGCGGGGCTGATCACGTTCGCACCGCTGCTGATGGCGGCCCGGTTCCTGCCGGTGACGGTCCAGGCGGTGGCACTGGCGGCGTCCCTCGTCCCGCACGGCAACCAGTGGGTCGACGTCGTGACGGACACGCTCTCGCAGCGTCCCGCACCGATGGCGGCGTTGCTGCACGGGGTGCTGTTCGGCCGGATCGCGCCCCCGAAGTCGGTGCGCCGCAAGATCACGACGCGGGCGCTGGTGATCGGCCACCAGGGCGACCCGATCCACCCGTTCGGCGACGCGGACACCTTGGCGGTGGACATGCCGGACGCGGAGTTCGTCCAGGCGCGCAGCCCGGTCGAGCTGCGGTTCGACCCGACCCGGCTGTCCGACGCGATCCGGGATTTCGCCGCGAGCTGCTACGAGGACTGAGCCGATGCCGCTGGTGTGGGTGACCGGCAACGCGGGAGCCGGCAAGTCGTCGATCCCCCGGATCCCGTGCCGGCGGGCCGGCTCGACCGTTTCGCGCGGAAGACCAGCCGGGCGCGGGTCGAGGCCCTCGCGCCGCAGCACTCGCCGGCGCGAGGCGGCCCGCCGGCGACTCGAAGCGACGTGCGTCGACGACCGGCGGCCGCTGTCCGAGGTCGCCGACGCGATCCTCGCCGCCGCCTACGAAGCCTGAACCGGCGCCAGCCCCGCCACCGGGCCGATCACGATGATCGCCGGCGGCCGGACCCCCGACGCCGCCGCGTCCGTGCCCACCGTGTCCAATGTGGACCGCAGCGTTCGCTGGGTCCGCATCGTGCCGTCCTCGATGATCGCCACCGGGGTGTCCGCCGGGCGGCCGCCGTCCAGCAACGCCTTCGCGAACTGCGGCAGCCGCTCCACGCCCATCATCAGCACGATCGTGCCGCGCATCCGGGCCAGCAGCTCCCAGTCCACCAGCGACCGGTCGTCGCCCGGGGCGACGTGGCCCGAGACCACCACCACCTCGTGCGCGACGCCGCGGTGGGTGACCGGGACGTCCGCCACCGCCGGGACCGCGAACGCGCTCGTGATGCCCGGGACCATCGTCACCGGGACGCCCGCCTCGGCGCAGGCCAGCACCTCTTCGAAGCCGCGGCCGAACAGGTACGGATCGCCGCCCTTGAGGCGGACCACGAACTTGCCCTCCTTGGCCTTCTCGATCAGCGTCCGGTTGATGACGTCCTGGCTGGCCGCGCGGCCGTAGGGGATCTTCGCCGCGTCCACCACCTCGACCTCCGGCGCGAGTTCGTCGAGCAGCTCGCGCGGCCCCAGCCGGTCGACCACGACGACGTCGGCGCGAGAGAGCAGCCGGCGGCCGCGGACCGTGATCAGCTCCGGGTCGCCCGGGCCGCCGCCGACCAGGGCCACGCCGGGCAGGGTGCCCTCGGGGTGCGGCCGGCGGCCGTCTTCGATCGTGCCGTTGTGCAGGCCGTCGAGCATCGAGTCGCGGACCGCCGCCGAGCGCAGCGGCTCGCCGCCGGACAGGACCCCGAACAGCAGGCCGCCGTGCCGGCCCGACGCCGGGGTCACCGCGGAACCGGACTCCCCCTCGTCGGCGCGGACGCAGAACACCCGCTCCCGCTCGGCCTCGGCGCAGATCGCTTCGTTCACCGAAGGGTCGTTCGTGCAGGCCAGGGCGTACCAGGCGTCCTTCAGGTCACCCTCGGTGTAGCCGCGCTCGTGCCACACCAGCTCGCCCGCGTCCGCCATCCCCTGCACCGACGGCGTCGTGTGCGGCGACACCAGTTCGATGCGCGCGCCCGCGCTGATCAGCCGGGGCAGCCGCCGCTGGGCCACCGAGCCGCCGCCGAACATGACAACGCGGCGGCCGGTGAGCTGGAGGCCGGAGAGGTAGTGCGGGTCGTCCATGGGCGGGAGTTTATTGACGGTTCACCCCCGCGCCAGCCCAGCGTGGGTCACGCCACCCGGAGAACCTCCGGGTGGCGTGACGCCGTCAGCTCGCGCGCCCCGCGGACGGGTACGGCAGCAGGGCCATCTCGCGCGCGTTCTTGATGGCCGTGGCGACCTGCTTCTGTTGCTGCGGGGTCAACCCCGTCACGCGGCGGGCACGGATCTTGCCCCGGTCCGAGATGAACTTCCGCAGCAGGTCGACGTCCTTCCAGTCGACGTGGGTGACCTTGTTGGCGCGCAACAGGTTCACCCGGCGCTTGCCCGGGCGGTCCCGGTTCGGCTTCGGCACCCGGCTCACCAGCTCGACTTCGTGACGCCGGGCAGCTCGCCCCGGTGCGCGGCCTGCCGCACCTTCACCCGCGACAACCCGAACTTCCGCAGATAGCCGCGCGGGCGCCCGTCGGCGGCGTCGCGGTTGCGGATGCGCGTCGGGCTCGCGTCGCGCGGCAGCTTCTGCAACGCGACCACCGCCGAGGCCTTCTCCTCCGGAGACGACGACGGCGAGGCGATGACGGCCTTCAGCTCGCGACGCCGGGCGACGTACCGCGCCGCGACCACCTTCCGCTGCTCGTTCTTCGCGATCTTGGACTTCTTGGCCATCAGCGCTCTTCCTTGAACTCGACGTGCTTGCGCGCGACCGGGTCGTACTTGCGCAGAACCATCCGGTCGGGGTCGTTCCGCCGGTTCTTCTTCGTGACGTAGGTGAAGCCCGTTCCCGCGGTGGACCGCAGCTTGATGACCGGGCGGACGTCGGTGCTCTTCGCCATTACAGCTTCACTCCCCTTGCCTTCAGTTCGGCCACGACGGCCTCGATACCGCGCTTGTCGATCGTCTTCATGCCCTTGGCGGAGACGCGCAGCCGCACCCAGCGGCCCTCGCTCGGCACGAAGTAGCGACGGTTCTGCAGGTTCGGCTCCCAGCGCCGGGACGTGCGGCGGTGCGAGTGCGAGACCTGCTTGCCGAAGCCCGGCTTGCGGCCGGTGACCTGGCACACGGCGGACACGAGACCTCCCAAGTTGATAGTGGTTGTCGTTTTCATCTACTCTTACGCACCGTACCCCGCCCGTATTCCTGGAGCACCCGTGACCCCTGATTCCCGCACCCCGCTCGTCTTGGTGAGCGGCCTCGCGCCGGGACCGAACGCCACGCTCGCCGAGCTGCTGCGCGTGGCCGGGCCCGGCACCGCCGTCGTCCACCACGACCTGCGCGAAATCCACTCCGGCGCCGTCCGGCGCCGGCTCCGGCTCGAACAGCGCGACCAGCTGACCGTGCTCGAACTGGCGCACGGCTGCGTGTCGTGCACGCTGCGCGAAGACCTCCTCCCGCTGCTGCGGCACCTCGCGCGGCTGCCGCAGGTGCGCCGGATCGTCGTGCGGCTCGACGAGGCCATGGAGCCGGAGCCGGTGAGCTGGGCGATCCGGAACGTCCTGGTCGGCGACCACCCGGTGAGCGACGACGTCGACCTGCGCGCGGTGCTCACCGTCGTCGACTGCGCGACCTTCCTCGCCGACGCGACCGGCGACGACGTCCTGGCCGAACGCAACCTGCAGGCCAGCCCGGAGGACGAGCGCACGGTCGCCCAGGTCGCGCTTTCGCAGGTCGAGTTCGCCGACGTCCTGGTGCTGGCCGGCGCCGCGACCGACGCGTGGACTGCCGCGAAGGCGTCCGCGGTCCTCGACCGGGTCGCGCCCTCGGTGCCCCGGGTCGAGCTTTCGCGCGTCGACGGGCACAGCGTGCTCGACGCCGTGCCGGCCGACGCCCGGCGCGGCGAGGTCACCGACATGCACGGCGCCCTGCTGCGCGGCCAACCACCGGTGCACGTCGACTGCGGCATCGGGCTGGTCACCTTCACCGCGCAGCGGCCGTTCCACCCCGGGCGCCTGCACGACGCCCTGGACGTCCTGCTCGACGGCGTCGTCCGGACCCGCGGACGCGCCTGGGTGGCCAGCCAACCCGACGTCGCGTTCTGGATCGAGTCGGCCGGCGGCGGCCTGGGCATCGGCCACGCCGGGCCGTGGCTCGCGGCGCCGGACGGTCCGGAGTGGACGGACGTCTCCCCCGAGCGCCGGACGCTGGCGTCCCTGCGGTGGCACCCGGTGCACGGCGACCGCGCGCAGGAGCTCGTCGTCGTGACGGACCAGACAACGCCCGATGAGATCGACGCGGCCCTGCGCGACGCTCTACTGACCGAAGAGGAACTCGCGGCAGGACCCGAGGCGTGGGCGCGCTACTCCGACCCGTTCGGCGACTGGCACGAAGAACCGTGCGAGGACACCGAACCCGACCCGGCGCGGCACTCCGCGGCGAACCGAAAGGAAGAACGATGAAGACCGGAATCCACCCCGACTACCACCCCGTGGTGTTCAAGGACTCGTCCACCGGCGACAGTTTCCTGACCCGCTCCACCATCACCTCCGACAAGACGATCGAGTGGTCCGACGGCCGGACCTACCCACTCGTCGTGGTCGACATCAGCTCGTGGTCGCACCCGTTCTGGACCGGCACCCAGCGGATCATGGACAGCGCCGGCCAGGTCGAGAAGTTCCACCGCCGCTACGGGAAGCGGGGTACGCGCTGATGGCCGTCCCGAAGCGCAAGAAGTCCCGCAGCACCACCCGGTCCCGGCGGTCGCAGTGGAAAGCCGCGGTGCCGGACCTGGTGCCGATCAAGGTCGACGGCGAGGTCCAGCTGGTGCCGCGGCGGCTGATGCGGCACTTCCACTCGTGAGCGTTCCGGTCACGGTGTTGTCGGGCTTCCTCGGCGCGGGCAAGACGATGCTGCTCAACCACATCCTCGCCAACCGGGCGGGCCTGCGGGTCGCGGTGATCGTCAACGACATGAGCGAGGTCAACATCGACGCCGCGCTCGTGCGCTCGCAGGAGCGCCTCGTCGAGCTGACCAACGGGTGCATCTGCTGCACCCTGCGGGAGGACCTCCTCGAGGAAGTGGCCGCGCTCTGCGCGGAGGACCGGTTCGACCACGTGCTGATCGAGTCGAGCGGGATCTCCGAGCCGATGCCGGTGGCGGCGACGTTCACCTTCCTGGACGCCGTCGCCCGCCTCGACACCATGGTGACGGTGGTGGACGCGGCGAACTTCGCCCGCGAACTGGCGGCCGGCGACTCCCTCGTGGAGCGCCGGCTCGACCAGTACGAAAACGACGAGCGGACGGTCAGCGACCTGCTGGTCGACCAGGTCGAGTTCGCCGACGTCCTGCTGCTCAACAAGACGGACCTCGTCCCGGACGTCGACCGCCTGGTGGCGACGCTGCGGCGGCTCAACCCCGCCGCGGACGTCGTCACCGGCAGCTTCGGGAAGGTGCCGCTCGACCGGGTCTTCGCGACCGGCCGGTACGACGCCGAGCGGGCCCAGGAGGCGCCGGGGTGGGTGGCCGAGCTGAACGGCGACCACGTGCCGGAGACCGAGGAGTACGGCATTTCGAGCGTGGTCTTCCGGGCATCGCGGGCGTTCGACCCCGCGGCCTTGTGGGACTTCGTCACGCGGCGGCTGGACTCCGGTGAGTTCGGGACCGTGTTGCGGTCCAAGGGGTTCTTCGCGCTGGCGTCCCGGCCGGGGGCGACCGGACTGTGGTCGCAGGCGGGCTCGGTCGCGCGGTTCGAGCCGCAGGGGGTGGCCGCGGAGCCGAAGCAGGAGCTGGTGTTCATCGGCGTCGAGCTGGCGGGCGAGCAGCTCCTCGCGGCCTTGCGCGACTGCCTCGGGGAGGCGACCGGGCCGGACCCGTTCCCGGCGTGGGATCCCGTGCACGTCCACTAAGCGGTCCGCCGGGCGAAACGTCCGAGTTGATCAACCCAGGTTTATCAGTCTAGGTTGACGATCGTGACGGACGAGGACCTCCTCCAGGCGAGTGCGGACCTACGCGTGGCGCTGGGCCGGGTGATCCGGCGGTTGCGGCAGGGGTACGTCGTCGGGGAGCTGACGCTGCCCGAACGGTCGGTGCTCTCCCGGCTCGACCGGGAGGGCCCGGCCACTCCGGGCTGCCTCGCCGACCTCGAACGCGTCAAGCCGCAGGCCATGGGCGTGACCCTGGCCGGGCTGGTCGAACGCGGGCTCGTCGAGCGCCGCAAGGACGACTCCGACGGCCGCAAGGTGCTGATGTCGGTCACCGGAACCGGCGTCAAGCTGCTCACCGACCGCCGTTCCCGGACGACCGAAAAGATGGCCACCGCGCTGGCCGAGAAGTTCACCGCGGCCGAGCAGCGCGAGCTGATCGCGGCCATCCCGCTCATCGAGCGGCTGGCGGACGAGCTGTGACCGTCACGGAAACCCCGAGCCGCTACAAGTGGGTCGCGCTTTCGAACACGACGCTCGGTGTGCTGATGTCCGCGCTCGACGGCTCGATCGTGATCATCTCGCTGCCGGCGATCTTCCGCGGCATCGGCCTCGATCCGCTGGCGCCGGGCAACATCGGCTACCTGCTCTGGATGATCCTCGGCTACCTGCTGGTGCAGGCCGTGCTGGTGGTGACGCTCGGGCGGCTCGGCGACATGTTCGGCCGGGTCAAGATGTACAACCTCGGGTTCGTCGTCTTCAGCGTCGCCTCGGTGGCGCTCTCGTTCGACCCGTTCCACGCCGGCGGCGGCGCCCTGTGGCTGATCGGCTGGCGGATCGTGCAGGCCGTCGGCGGGTCGATGCTGACGGCGAACTCGGCCGCCATCCTCACCGACGCCTTCCCCGCCGAGCAGCGCGGGATGGCATTGGGCGTAAACCAGATCACCGCGCTGGCCGGGCAGTTCCTCGGCCTGGTCGCCGGCGGGCTGCTCGCCGAGATCGACTGGCGTGCGGTGTTCTGGGTGAGCGTCCCGTTCGGGCTGCTCGGGACGATCTGGTCGATCCGCAGCCTCCGCGAGGTCGGGACGCCGAAGCGGGCGAAGGTCGACTGGGGCGGCAACGTCACCTTCGCCGCCGGGACCGCGTTGCTGCTGGCCGCGATCACCTACGGCATCCAGCCCTACGGCGGCGCCGCGACCGGCTGGGGCAGCCCTTGGGTGCTCGGCGGGATCGGCGCCGGCGTGCTGCTGCTCCTGCTGTTCGGCGTCATCGAGACCCGGGTCGCCGCACCGATGTTCCAGCTTTCGCTGTTCAAGATCCGCGCGTTCGCCGCCGGCAACGTCGCCGCGTTGCTGACTTCGGTGGCCCGTGGTGGCATGCAGTTCATGCTCATCATCTGGCTGCAGGGGATCTGGCTGCCCCTGCACGGCTACGACTACGAGCGGACGCCGCTGTGGGCCGGCATCTACCTGCTGCCGCTGACCGTCGGGTTCCTCCTCGCCGGGCCGGTCTCGGGCTACCTGTCCGACCGGTTCGGGGCGCGGCTGTTCTCCACCGGCGGGCTGCTGCTGGTGGCGGCGGCGTTCCTCGGCCTGCTCGCGCTGCCGGTGGACTTCCCGTACCCGGCGTTCGCCGCGCTGCTGGTCGTCAGCGGGATCGGGCAGGGCATGTTCTCCGCGCCCAACACGTCGGCGATCATGAGCAGCGTGCCGACCGAGCAGCGCGGGGTCGCCTCCGGCATGCGGGCGACGTTCCAGAACTCCGGGACGTCGCTGTCGATCGGCGTGTTCTTCTCGCTGATGATCGCCGGGCTGGCTTCGTCGCTCCCGCAGACGCTGACCAGCGGCCTGCAGGCGCACGGCGTGCCGGCGACCGTCGCCGACGGCGTCGCCCAGCTGCCGCCGGTGAGCACGCTGTTCGCGGCGTTCCTCGGCAGCAACCCGGTCGGGCACCTGCTCGGCCCGGACGTCCTGGCCGGGCTCTCCCCGGCCGACCGCTCGACGCTGACCGGCGGGGAGTTCTTCCCGCAGCTCGTCTCCGGCCCGTTCCACCACGGCCTGGTGGTCGTGTTCACCGCGGCCGCGGTGATGGCCGTCGTCGCCGCGGTGGCGTCCGCCTCCCGCGGCAAGCGCTACTTCCACACCCCCGAGGGATCGAAGGAGAACCGATGACCGACGAGATCGTCGCCGGGACCGTCACCATCACCGGCCACGGCGGGGACGAGCTCGAGGCGTACCTGGCCAAACCGACCGACGACACCCCGCGCGGCGGGGTCGTGGTGATCCACCACATGCCCGGCTACGACGCGGCCACGAAGGAGATGGTGCGCCGCTTCGCCGTCGAGGGCTACAACGCGCTCTGCCCGAACCTGTACACGCGCGAAGCACCGGGCGCGGACCCGGACGACGCGGCGGCGACGGTCCGTGCGTCCGGCGGAATCCCGGACGACCGCCTGGTCGGTGACGTCTCGGGCGCGGCGGACTACCTGCGTGCCCTGGAGAACGCGAACGGCCGCGTCGGCGTCATCGGGCACTGCTCGGGCGGGCGGCACGCCTTCCTGTCCGCGTGTTCTCTCGACCTCGACGCGGCGGTCGACTGCTACGGCGCCTTCGTCGTCAACGACCCGCCGGAGGCCATGAAGCAGATGAAGCCGTTGCTGGGCCTGGCGCCGCAGCTGTCGTGCCCGCTGCTCGGCATCTTCGGGGCGGACGACCAGTTCCCGAGCCCGGACGAGGTCGCCGTCCTGGCGGCCGAGCTGGAGAAGCTGGGCAAGGAGCACGAGTTCCACACGTACGCGGACGCGGGTCACGCGTTCTTCGCGGTCGACCGCCCGAGCTACCGGCCGGAAGCCGCGAAGGACGGCTGGGAACGCATCCTCGACTTCTACTCCCGCACGCTGACCGCCTGAGAGGACCTCACTCATGTGCACCTACCTGACGGAGAAGTTCGAGCTCGAGGGCAGCGGCAAGGGCGCCCGCGGCTGGTTCCGGTTGAACGAAGGCACTGTGTACGTCGACCACCCGGTCCACGCGCCGTACGCGCACACGGTGAACATCGACTTCCGCAACCCCGGCTTGGGCGCTTCGGCCCGCGTCGCCCTGGAACTCACCGAAGAGGACGCTTTGGCGCTGGCGGACGCGATCCACGCGGCCGTCAAGTCGGCACCCGAAGGGTTGGCTTCGCGGAACCAGTGAGTCAGGGCGTGTAGAGCGCGCCCAGGAATTCCAGCAGCAGCCGCTCCCGCAACGGCGCCGGTGCCGTTGCGAGGAGCGCGTTGATCGGGGCCATCCGGTCCGGCAGTCCCGCGGCGCCGCCCAGACCCGCGGCGGCGAGGAGGCTCGCGAACTGCTCCCACGTCAACGTCGCCGGGTCGAGCGCGGCCACGAACTCCGCCACCGCCGGGTCCACCGTCACCGGGCCCGCCGCGCGGGCCGCGTCCACCGAAGCCGCGAGGTCGGTCAGGAACTCCTTCTCGCTGCCGTGGTTCGCCGCTGTCACCGTCAGGTGCAGGTTCGCCGGCGATCCCGCGAAAGCGAACTGCGGCTGGACGTACCAGCCGCGTGCCTTCATTTCGTCCGCCACCGTGAAGAGGTCGAAGCCGTCGTCGCCGGTGAACGCGATCAGCGTCGACACCGGGTCGCCGAGCACGCGCAGGCCGGGGATCTCGGAGATGCCGGACCGGAGCCGGGAAACCGCTTCCCGCGTGGACGCCGCCAGCGAAAGGTAGCCCTCGGAGCCGAGGTGGCGGGTCACCGCCCACGCCGCCGCGAGGGGGCCGCCCGAGCGGGTGCTCTGGATCGTCGTGTTCAGCATCGTGTACCCGGGCCAGGCCGCGCTCGCGAAGTAGTGCGACCGCCGCAGCTCCGCCGACGCGTGCAGCAGCACCGACGTCCCTTTCGGACAGTAGGCGTACTTGTGCAGGTCCACCGAAATGCTCGTCACGCCGGGGACGCGGAAGTCGAACGGCGGCACATCGGCGCCGAGGCGCGCGAAGTACGGCAATACCCAGCCGCCGATGCACGCGTCGACGTGCATCCGGACGCCCCGGGCCGCAGCGGCGGCCGCGATCGGCTCGATCGGGTCCAGCACGCCGTGCGCGTACGACGGTGCGCTCGCCACCACCAGCACCGTCGAGCCGTCGATCGCCGCGGCCATCGCCGCCGGGTCGGCGCGGAACGTCACCGGGTCGACCGGGACGTCGATCCGCCGCAGCCCGAACAGGTGCGCCGCCTTGTGGAACGCCGCGTGCGCGGTCGTCGGCAGCACGATCGACGGCGACGCGACGTCCGGCCGCGCGTCCCGGGCCGCGAGCACCGCCAGCAGGCAGGACTCCGTGCCACCGGAAGTCACCGAGCCGACGACACCGGGAACGTCGCCGAGCAACGAAGAAGCCGCGGAGACGAGGTCGTTCTCCATGCGGAGCAGGCTCGGGAACGCCGTCGGGTCCAGGCCGTTGGCCGACGACGCCAGCGCGTGCGCCGCCGCGCCGAGGGAGTCCACTTCGGACAGCCCGCTGTCGTAGACGTACGCCAGGGTGCGGCCGCCGTGCGTCGGCAGGTCACCCGCGCGCAGCTCCCGCAGCTGCGCGAGGACGTCCTCAGGCCGGCTCATGGCGCGGCTCCAGGACCTTGCGCCGCAGCAGCGGCAGCGCCAGCGCGATGAGCACGCCCGGGATGACCGACGACCCGATCAGGATCGCCACGATCGCGCTGTGCGGCTGGAAGGCCGTCGCATCCGTGCTGGAGACGTACCCGCCGAACGCGAGGATGAGCGCCCACAGCCCGCCGCCGAAGGCCAAGCCCAGCGTCTCCCCCGCCGTCCACACGCCGGCCGCGATCCCCGCGCGGGTCTCGCCGGTGCGCTCCTCTTCGGCGGTGATCAGGTCCGGCAGGATCGCCAGCGGGAACACCGAGATCCCGGCGTAGCCGACCCCGCACAGCGCCACGAAGACGAACGTGACGACCAGCGGGATCGACTGGGCGAACACCAGCCCCAGCAGGCCGATCGCGAACGCGCCGGTCGCCAGGCGGAAGCCGTTCAGCTTGCCGACGCGGTCGCCCAGGCGCGGCCACAGCGGCATGGTGACCAGCGCCGGGCCGACGAAGATGACGAACAGGATCGTGCCGTAGGCGTCATCGCCGAGGATGCGCTGGGCGAAGAACGGGATCGCGGCGAGCACCGTGCCGATGCCCAGCGCCTGGATGAAGTACGTGCCGAGCAGCCAGCGGAACGGCCGCCAGCCGGCCAGCGTGCTGACGAGCTCCTTCAGGCTCACGGTGTTCGGCCGCAGCGAGCCGACCGGCGCGTCCTTGAGCCCGAAGTACACCAGCAGCGTCGCGGCCAGCACGATCAGCCCGATCACCACGGCCATGATCCGGTAGCCGGCGACGCCTTCGATCGCGGCGGTGATCGCCGGGGCGCCGCCGCCGCAGATCAGGATCGTCACGGCCAGCACGCCGATCCGGACGCTGGTGAGCTTCGTGCGCTCGGTCGCGTCTTCGGTCAGCTCGGCGGGCAGCGCGTTGAACGGCACCTGGAACAGCGCGTACGCCGTGGCGCAGGCGGCGAACAGGATCGCCACGTACAGCGCGTCCGGCAGCGGCCCGCCGAGCCCGGGGTGGGCGAACATCGCCGCGAAGAGGATCGCGACGCCGACGCCGCCGACCAGCAGGAAGCGGCGCCGGCTGCCGGTCTTGATCAGGTCCGCGTCGGACAGCCGGCCGGCGACCGGGTTGAAGAAGAAGTCCCAGGCCTTGGGCACGAACACGATGGCGGCGGCCCAGCCGGCGGGCACCGCCATGGTGTCGGTCAGGTACTTGACCAGGACCAGGCCGGGCACCGTCCCGAAGGACCCGGTGACGAACGAGCCGAGCGAATAGCGGAACCTCGTCCGGCCGGACAGCGTCGCCATGGTCCTCCTCGAGACAGGCGTACCGGGTGCAGGCCATGAGTATTCGATCTCGGCGCGCACCCGGTAGTGGTCGAGGGGAATCGTGCCATCGTCGTGACCAAGGCCACGACAGGGGCCCGCGCTAGCCGAGCGCGCCCGCGATCTTCTCCAGTGCCGCCGCGTCACCGCGCAGGAGCAGCTGCGTCACCACCGTTTCCTCCCACGCCTGCAGCTCGTCGCGGATCTTCGCGGCCGGCCCGATCAGCGACGTGTCCTCCACGAGCGACGTCGGGATCGCCGCGGTCGCCTCGTCCTTGCGGCCGGCCAGGTACAGCTCCTGGACCTTGTCGGCGACGTCCTCGTAGCCGAGGCGGGCGAAGACGTCGTGGTGGAAGTTGACGCTCTTCGCCCCCATCCCGCCGATGTACAGCGCCAGCGACGGCTTGATCCACGAAGCCGCCTCCTCGACGTCGTCGTGCACGATCACCGGGATCGAGCACGGCACCTCGAACGTCTCCAGCGTGTGCCGGGCCCCGGGCCGGGCGAAACCCTCCTCCAGCGCGGCCTTGTAGAAGCCGTTGGACTTCGGCGAGAAGAACAGCGGCAGCCAGCCGTCGCCGATCTCGGCCGACAGGGCGACGTTCTTCGGGCCTTCCGCGGCCAAGTAGATCGGGATCTCCTTGCGCAGCGGGTGCACGGTCGGCTTCAGCGCCTTGCCGAGTCCCGTGCCGCCCTTGAGCGGCAGCTGGTAGTGCTGCCCGTCGAGCGTCACCGGGGCTTCGCGGGCGATCACCTGCCGGACGATGTCCACGTACTCCCGCGTCCGCGCCAGGGGCTTCGGGTACGGCTGCCCGTACCAGCCCTCGACGACCTGCGGGCCGGACGCGCCCAGCCCGAGCACCATCCGGCCGCCGGAGAGGTGGTCGAGCGTCATCGCGCTCATCGCCGTCGCGGTCGGGGTGCGCGCGGACATCTGCACGATGTTCGTGCCGAGCCGGATCCGGCTGGTGGACGCGCCGTACCAGGCCAGCGGCGTGAACGCGTCCGAGCCGTACGCCTCCGCCGTCCACACCGAGTCGAAGCCGAGCTCCTCGGCCTTCACCACGGCCTCCAGCGCGCCCGGGGTCGGGCCGCTGCCCCAGTACCCGACGTGGAATCCCAGCTTCACGAATGCCTCCTAAACGTTCGGCGCGTAGTGCTCCGGCTTGCCCCGCTCGGACAGCGGCGGCAGGTTCCTGGGTGGAGTCTCGACCACCGGCGCGTCCGGAGCCACCTCGCCGCGCACGCGGCGCCAGCCGGCGCGGGCCCGCGGGTGGTAGCGGCGGTCGTGCGGGACGAGCTTGAACCCGGCGTTGATCAGCTTCCCGACCCGGCGGTGCCGGCGCGCGTCCCGCTCGGACCACCGGAAGCCGAGCAGGTCGCGGATCTCGCGGTCGTAGAGCCCGATGGTCAGCCAGCGGAAGTTCTTCGCGACCAGTGCGCTCGCCGGCCGCCACAGCACGTCCGGCAGCCAGGGCAGGAACGGCGGCTTCGCGATTCCCCGCAGGTCGAGGACGTCCCTGGTGGCCTTGTTGTCCTCCAGGACCTCGGCGCACATGTGCTTCCAGTAGCGCTGGAAGTCCTCCCAGCTCCCGGGCACCGGCCGCATGGTCATGCCGTACATCCGCCACCACGTGACGTGCTCGTCGAACAGCCGCCGCTTCTCCGCCTCGCCGATGCCGCCCATGAAGTGGTCGGCGATGAGGATCGTGCTGACGAAGAACGTCGAGTGCGCCCAGTAGTAGGTGTCCGGATCGAGCGCGTGGTACCGGCGGCCCTGCGCGTCGACGCCCTTGATGCGATCGTGGTAGCCGCGGATCTCGAGGGCGGTCGCGTGCGCGCGCGGGCCGTCGTAGACCACCCCGCCGATCGGGTAGAGCGACCGGAACAGCCGCTGCCAGCGCTCCTCGAAGAACCGCGAGTGCTGCTCGACGCCGGCGCCGAGGCCCGGGTGCATGTTCTGCATCGACCCGGCCCACAGCGCGATGAGCAGGCCGCGCCAGTCGCCGAAGTACTTCCACGTCAGCGAGTCGGGGCCCAGCGGTTGGGGGGCGTCCATCGGCGGTCTCCTCGTCGAGTCCAACTGACTACGGCTGTTGTCAGGCTAGGATCTGACAACACACGTAGTCAACCGAGGAGTGAGCATGCCGGGCCGCACGTGGGCGGGCACGACCCTGGACGACCGGAAGGCGCAGCGGCGCGCGCAGCTCGTCTCCGCGGGCCTGGAGCTGCTGGGCACCGAGGGCTCGGCCGGGACGAGCGTGCGCGCGGTGTGCCGGCACGCGAAGCTCACCGAGCGTTACTTCTACGAGAGCTTCACCGACCGCGAAGAGCTGGTCGCCGCCGTCTACGAGCACGTCGGCGAGCAGGCCCGCCAGGCGTTGGTGGACGCGGTCCGGGACGCGCCGACCCCGGTGCTGCGCGCCGAGCACGCCGTCCGCGCGTTCGTCGAGCTGATCGTCGACGACCCCCGCCAGGGCCGAATCCTGCTGCTCGCGCCGCTGACCGACCCGGCGCTCACCCGCCGGGGCCTGCACCTGCTGCCGGTGTTCGCCGCGCTCGTCGGCGAGCAACTGTCCCACGGCGACGAGACCGAACGCCGGATGGTCGCGATCGGGCTGGTGGGCGCGCTGAGCAACGTTTTCATCGCCTACCTCGACGGCTCGCTGAAGGTCTCGCGCGAGCGGCTCGTCGCCCACTGCGTGAAACTCGTGCTCGGCGCCGACGACCACTGACGTCCACCTCCTTGCCGACCTGGTGACAGTCGCGCGGCGGATCGGGCACACTCAACCCATGCGTACCGCTGGGCGGAACGACGGCGCGAGCGGCGACGGTCTCGTCGCGGCCCGGCTCGCCGCGCTCCTGGAAGCCTTCCGGCCGGGCGACGACACGCTCGGCGTCTCCGAGCTGGCCCGCCGGACCGGGCTGGCGAAGACGACCGTGCACCGGCTGGTGGGCCACCTCGCCGGCACCGGCCTCCTCACCCGCGAGGGGGGTGCGGTGCGGCTGGGGCTCCGGCTGTTCGAAATCGGCCAACTGGCCTCGCCCCGCCGTGGGCTGGTCGAAGCGGCCCGGCCGTACCTCGCCGACCTGCGCGAGGCGACCCGCAACACCGTCCACCTCGCGATCCTCGAAGGCACTGAAGTCGTCTACCTCGATGTGCTGCGCGGCCCGGACGCACCGACGCTGCCGTCGCGCATCGGCGGCCGGTTCCCCGCGCACGCCACCGGGGTCGGCAAGGCGATCCTCGCGTTTTCTCCGGAATCCGTGGTGGAGAAGGTGATCGACGCCGGATTGCCCAGGATGAGCCCGAAGACGATCACCGCACCCGGCTTGCTGCGCCGCCAGTTGACGCGCGTTCGCGAAGACGGGATCGCGTTGGAGCGCGAGGAATCCGGCGTCGGCGTCGTCTGCGCGGCGAGCCCGCTGCTCGACGCGCGCGGTGCCGCGGTGGCCGCGGTCTCGATTTCCGGCTGGGCCAACCGGATGCGGACCGAACGGGTCGCCCCGGCCGTCCGGACGGTCGCGCTCGCGTTGACCCGGACACTCTCCGGATCCACTCCGGACAGTCGGAAATAATCTTGCGGGACAACGCTTTTCCGGTCACTGGGCCGACCGGCTGACGTGACCCTCCCGAGCTGGACGGGTGATCGGGAGCGGCTACGATCCGTCCAATGGCCCAGCACAGCCGCGGGATGACGGTCCCCGGCCGCTCCCCCGCGACGCTCTCCGAACCGGTGGCCGCGCACCGGCTGCTGTCGCTCGACATCGTGCTCGCGCTGCTGGCGCTGGCCGGCGGCCTGCGGGTGCTCTACCTCGCCGCGCCGGCCCCGGCCCTGCCCGCCGAAGCCGCGAACGTCGCCCACGCCTACGCGCTCGGGCACTTCACGGCGTTCACCGACGCGGGCGGTGCCGGGGTCAGCCCGTTCGGCTGGTGGCAGCTTTCGGCGTACACGATGCTCCTCGACGCCTTCGGGCGCTCGGCCACGGCGCTCGTGGCGGTCCGCGAAGCGATGCTCGTCGTCGCGGTGCTCGGCGCCCTGCTGCTGTGGGTGCTGGCCCGGCGGCTCGGCCTGACGCGGTGGGCGGCGGCGGCCGCGGTGCTGCTGCTCGCGGTGTCCCCGCTGGCGCTCGGCCTGCAGCGGCTGGTCGTCGTCGAACACCTGGCGGCGGTGTGGGCGCTGGGGGCGCTGGTGCTGCTCACCCGGCCCGGCGCCCGGATCCGGCACGACGTCTCCGCCGCGGTCTGCCTGCTGGCGGCCGTGCTCACCTCGCCGCTGGCGCTGGTCTTCCTGCCCGCGGCCGGCTGGCTGCTGGTGCGGCGCGCACCTGTGCGCGCCGCGCTCGTGGCGGTATTGCTCAACCTCGGGCTCGGCATCGCGTTCGGCCCGGCGGCGGGAACCCTGCGGCCGCACCTCGCGGCCGCGGGCCATCCCTCGGTCGCCGACTGGGTCGCGCTCGACCCGTCCTGGGCGGTGCTGTCGACCGTCGCCCTCGTGGCCGCCCTGGCCGTGTCGTCCCTGCGGCCGTTCGCGGTGTCCGGCCTGCTGCTCGTCGCCACCCTGCTCGTCCCCGGGGTTCCGGACACCGCCGTGCTGGCCCTGCTGGTACCGGTGACGCCGCTGCTGCTGGCCGGTGTCGTCCAGGCCGTGACCCGGCAGCGTTTCCCGGCCCACCGGTGGGAAGCGCGGCGCGGAACCGGCGTCGCGCTCGCGGCGGTCGTGCTGGTCGCGACGACCGCCGTCGGCTGGGGGTACGGCTACCCCGCCCTGACGCCCGCCGCCGACCGGACCGGCCCGCTCGCGCAGGCGCGGGACTGGTTGCGGGTCAACGCTTCCGGCGCCCGCGTGCTGGTCGGCGACGCCGCCTGGGCCGAGCTCGCGAAGGCGGGCTGGCCGACCGGCATGCTCGTCGCCTCCTCGGCCTGCACCGTCACCTGCCCGCCCGCCGAGTGGGCGGTCTTCACCGCCGGCGAGACCGGTCTCCGGCACCGGTACCCGGACATCGGCGCCGCGTTCGAGACGGCCGCCGCGACCGCGGTGTTCGGCACCGGCGACGACCGCGTCACCGTCTCGCGCCTCGGGCTCCCGCCCGCCGACCCGGCCGCGCCGTCCGAGGCCTCGGCCCGTGCCCACGCGGGCGAGGCGCTGCAGGCGTCGACCCGGATCACATTCACCTCCGACGCCGCCGGCCCGCTGCGCGCGGGCCACGTCGACCCCCGGCTGATCGCGACGCTCGCCGCGCTCGCGGCCCTGCAGCCGGTTCAGGTCGCGGCGTTCCCCGAGGTCCCCGGCGAAGACCCCGCCGGGCAACCCCGCCGCCGGGTGCTGCTCACCGGCGGCGAAGACGGCGCGGCCGCGTTCTACACCGGCCAGCGCGACCTGTTCCGCCCTTCGTCGGTCACCCGAACCGGCGGCGGCGTGCTCGTCACCTACCCGCTGTTCGCACCCCCGGGACTGCTCGTCCCGTTCTCCTCCCCCTGACCGGCGAAAGAGGCCCACCGATGCGCACTCTCCCCCAGCTCCTGCTCAGACCCGGCGGGCTGACCGCCGCAGCCCTCCTGCTCGTCGCGCTGACGCCGGTCACGGCCGAGGCGGCGACCGCCCCCGGCCCGGGCGTCGGCTGGATCCGGGTCGGTCACCTCTCCCCCAAGGTCCCGCCGGTGGACATCTACTTCGCGCCGTTCGGCCAGGCCGAGAAGGCCGTCATCCGCAAGGCGGGCTACGGCGCCGTCACGCCGTACTCCTCACTCGACCCCGGCAAGTACACGCTGTCGATGCGGCCCGCCGACGCCGCGTCCAGCACCCCGCCCGCCCTGTCGGCGACGATCGAGATCGCCGAACGGTCCGCCTACTCGCTGCTGGTCTTCGCGAACGGCCCGGGCGACACGCTCAAGGGCACGCTGGTCACCGACGACCTCACCGCACCCGCCGCCGGCAAGGGCCGGCTCCGGATCGTCGAAGGGTCGGCCGCGATCGCGCCGGTCTCCGTGGACGGCCCGGGCGTCCTGCTCGCCAAGGACGCGCCCTACGGCTTCACCTCGCCCTACGTCGACGTGGCGGAGGGACGCTGGCCACTGCAGCTGCGGGCCGGCTCGGTGCAGTCCGCTCCCGAAGTCGACGTCAAGGCCGGGAGTTCGACGACCGTCCTGGTCCTCGAGAACAACGGCGTGCTGAAGGCGAACCCGATCTCCGACGGCGCTTCGCTGCCCGAGCCGCCGAAGCTGGGCGTCGAGACCGGTGGCGGAGGCACGGCGTCGCCGTCCGGACCGCCGCTGTGGCCGGCCTTCGCGGCGGTCGCGCTGCTGGCCGCGCTCGTCGTGGGACGCCGGGCGGCTCGTGCGCGCTGACGTCGGAGCCCTGCTCGTCGCCGCCCTGGTCGTGGCGGGCTGTGCCCCGGCACCGCCGCCCGCGGCACCGTCGGCGGTGGCACCGTCGGCGGTGGCACCGTCGGCGGTGGCAGCGACGACCGAGACGGCGACCGGGCCGAAGCCGCTGCCCACGGCGGCCGAGGTCCGCCCGGTGCGGTTGCGGATCCCGGCGATCGCCGTCGACGCGCCCGCGCTCGTCCCGCTCGGGCTGGGCGCCGACCACCAGCTCGAAGCACCGGCGCGCTTCGAAGACGTCGGGTGGTACGCCGCCGGTCCGGTGCCGGGAGACCCCGGGCCGGCGGTGATCGCCGCCCACGTCGACTCCCGGTCCGGCCCGGCGCCGTTCTTCCGGCTGCGCGACCTGCGGGACGGCGACGAGGTGTTCGTCGGGCGTTCGGACGGCCAGGAGACCCGGTTCGTCGTGGACACCGTCCAGCGCTACCCGAAGAACGCGTTCCCGACCGACGCCGTCTACGGGCCCGCGCCGGGCAGCGCGCTGCGGCTCATCACCTGCGGCGGCAGCTTCGACGCGGCGAAACGGTCCTACCGCGACAACATCGTCGTCTACGCGTCGACCCGCTGGGGTTAGTACTCCTTCAGCAGCCCGCGCCGGGCCAGCTCGGGCCGGACGCCGTCGCCGAACCAGTACGCCTCCTCCAGGTGCGGGTAGCCCGACAGCACGAACTCGCTCACGCCGACGCTGTGGTACTCCTCGATCAGGTCCGCGACCTCCTCGTGGCTGCCGACGAGCGCGGTGCCCGCGCCACCGCGGACCAGGCCGACGCCCGCCCACAGGTTCGGGTGGATCTCCAGCCCGCGCACGCCGCCGTCGGTCCGGCCGCCGTGCAGCGCGACCATCCGCTGCTGCCCGACCGACTCGCTCGCGGCCAGCTGGGCCTGCGCCTTCGCGACCTGGTCCGGGCTCAGCGCGTCCAGCAGCTTCTGCGCCTCCGCCCACGCCTCGGCCGACGTGTCGCGGGAGATCGTGTGCAGCCGCACTCCGAACCGGATCGGCCGGTCCCCGGCCAGCTCGCGGACCTTGCCGATCTTCTCGGCGACCTGCGCCGGCGGCTCGCCCCAGGTCAGGTAGACGTCGGCGTGCCGCGCCGCGACCGGCAGCGCCGCGGGCGACGACCCGCCGAAGTAGATCGGCGGCACCGGGTCCGGCGCGGCCAGCGTCGTCGCGCCTTCGACACGCAGGTGCTCGCCTTCGAAGGTGAACGGCTGCCCGGACCAGACCCCGCGCACGATCGTCAGGAACTCGTCGGTGCGCGCGTACCGGCCGTCGTGGTCGTGCCAGTCGCCGAAGCGCCGCTGTTCGACCGCGTCGCCGCCGGTGACGATGTTGAGCAGCACCCGCCCCTCCGACAGCCGCTGGAAGGTGCCGGCCATCTGCGCGGCGAGCGTCGGCGAAATCACGCCGGGGCGGAACGCGACCAGGAACTTCAGCCGGGTCGTCTCGCGGATCAGCGCGGCCGTGGTCAGCCACGCGTCCTCGCACCACGTGCCGGTCGGGGTGAGGACGCCTTCGAAGCCCTGCCGCTCGGCGGCTCGGGCGACCTGGGCCAGGTAGTCCAGGTCGGGCTGGCGCTGCGCCGACGGGCCGGCGGACCGGTTGGCGTGGAAGCGTTCCACGATCGTGCGGCCGTCGCCGCTGGTGGGCAGGAACCAGTGCAGCGTGATGGTCATCCGTTGCTCCTCGCCTGGTCCAGGTCGGGGGCGAACCGCCGGTCGGCGAACGCGGCGAAGTCCACCTTGCCCGGCAGAGTCTTCTCTTCGGTGAAGGCGTCCGCGAGCTGTTGTTCGGACGCGATCACCGAGTCGTCCAGCGCGATCGGCCGGTCGCGGCCCGCGTCGACGGCCTTCTGCGCGACTTCGAGCTTCAGCCCGGTCTCCTTCGCCCAGGCCCGCGCCCAGTCCGGCCGGTGCGTGTCGGCCCACTTCTGCGCCTTGACGACCCGGACGGCGAAGTCCCGCAGCGCGGAGTTCTTGCCGGGATCGGCCAGCGCGGCGGTGCCCGCGGTCAGGAAGCCGAGCCCGTTCGAGGCGCCCCGGCCGTCGGCCAGCACTTTGGCGTGCGCTTCGAGCTGCGCCTGCGCGGTGTAGGGGTCCCAGATCGCCCAGGCGTCGATCGTGTGCTGGGTGAAGGCCGCGTAGGCCTCGGACGGCTGCAGGAAGCTCAGTTTGACGTCCTTCGTGGACAGCCCGTTGTTGTGCAAGGTGTTCAGCAGCTGGCCGTGAGCCGAGGAGCCCTTGGCGACGCCGATCGTCTTGCCCTTCAGCGCGGCGACGTCCGGCAGCGTCGAATCGGGCGGGACGAGGATGGCCTCCCGCTCGACGTTGCTGCGTGCCACGCTGATCACCTTGATCTTGGCCTTCGCCGCGGCCGCGAAGATCGGCGGGGTGTTGCCGACCCGGCCGACGTCGATCGCGCCGGCCGACGCGGCTTCGAGCAGCGGCGGGCCGGAGGTGAACGTCGACCATTCGATCTTGTACGGCGTGCCGTCGAGCAGGCCGGCCGCGGTCAGCAGCGACTTGACGCCGCCCTTCTGGTCGCCGACCTTGAGCGTCACCTTGGCCAGGTCCGCCGCGCTCACCGGGCCCGGCACCGCCGCCTGATCGGTGCCGGTCGCCGAGCCGCAGCCGGCCAGCGCCAGCGCCGCCGCGACGACCGCGATTCCCTTACGCCACTGCATCTTCGATCACTCCCAGGTCGGCCAGCACGCGCCGGCGGAGGTCGTCGTGGCCGGCTTCGCGCGGCCGGTGCTCGGCGACGATCCGGCCGCCGTCGAGCACCAGGACCCGGCCGGCGAGCCGGAGGGCCTCGTCGACGTCGTGGGTCACCAGCAGCACGCCCGGCTGGTGCCGCCGCCACAGGTCCACGACCAGGCCGTGCATCGCGATCCGCGTCAACGCGTCGAGGGCGCCGAACGGCTCGTCGAGCAGCAGCAGGCCGGGTTCACGGACCAGGGCGCGGGCCAGCGAGACGCGCTGCGCCTCGCCGCCGGACAGCGTCAGCGGCCAGTCGTCGGCGTGCTCGGTCAGGTGCACCTCGGCCAGGGCCTTCTCGGCCAGCGCGCGGTTGCGGGCCTTCGAGACGCCGTCCTGGCGCAGGCCGAGGACGACGTTGCGCCAGACCTTCCGCCACGGCAGCAGCCGCGGCTGCTGGAAGGCGACCGAGACGGTCCCGGCCACGGTCGCCTGGCCGGCCACGTCGTCGTCGAGGCCCGCGAGGACCCGCAGGAGCGTCGACTTGCCGGAGCCGCTGCGGCCCAGCAGCGCGACGAACTCGCCGCGCTCGACCGTCAGGTCCAGTCCACTGAGGACGGTCCGGTCGCCGAACTTCTTCGTGAGGTCGCGGACTTCCGCTACCGGGTTCGCCACCGCAGCACCTTCCGTTCGAGCAGCCGGACCAGCGCGTCGGTGACCAGGCCGAGCAGGGCGTACAGGACGAGGCCGACGACCACGACGTCGGTGCGCAGGAACTCGCGCGCGTTGTTGATGAGGTAGCCGACGCCGGCGTCGGCGTTGACCGTCTCGCCGACGATCAGCGCCAGCCAGGCGATGCCGAGCGACTGCCGGAGCCCGACCAGGGCCTGCGGGAGCGCGCCGGGGATCACGACGTGCCAGAGCCGTTCCGCGCGGCTGAATCCCAATGCGCGGGACGCTTCGACGAGGTTCGGGTCGGCGCTGCGGATTCCCGAGTGGACGTTCAGGTAGAGGGGGAACGCCACGCCGAGCGCGACGAGCACGATCTTGGTTTCCTCGCCGATGCCGAACCACAGGATGAACAGCGGGATCAGGCCGAGGAACGGCAGCGTGCGCAGCATCTGCACCGGCGGGTCGACCAGCACCTCGCCCCAGCGGGACAGCCCGGACACGATGCCCAGCACCACCCCGACGACGGCGCCGATCGCGAACCCGGCGCCGACGCGCCCGAGCGACACGGCGAAAGCGTTGCCGAGTTCGCCGGTACGCGCGACTTCGACGCCGGCCTGCACGACCGTCCACGGTGAACTGAGCTTGTCGGGTGGCAGCACGCCGGTGGCACTGGCGATCTGCCAGGCGGCGATGAGCACCACCGGGCTGATCCAGCGCCGCAGGTCGGGCCGGCGCGCTGTCCTGCGCGGCGGCCCGTCGGCGCGTTTCCGGGCGCGCGCGAGCACGCCCGTGGTGGAAATCGACACGGATTTCTCCCGGGGACGGGGATGTTCGGGACCTGTGTGGTCCCGACCATCGGGTCCCGGGCAGGCGAAGTCAATCGGTGCCCAGTCCGTGAAACAGCGGGGTTTCAGCCCGTGGAACGGCTTGCTCAGCCGCCGAACATGACCTTCCATTCGTCGAGCGACCGAGGCCGGTAGACGAAGTTGCTGCGCTTGACGTCCGACAGCGCGGCCGACGGCTCGGCCGAGTACTGGTGGCCGGGGTAGACGACGGGATCGCCGGGCAGCCCGGCGAGGGCCTGGAGGCTGCGGTAGATCTCCTCGGCGTCCCCGCCGGGGAAGTCGGTGCGGCCGCAGCCTTCGAGGAAGAGCGTGTCGCCGGAGACGAGCTTGTCCTCGACGAGGAAGCACTGGCTGCCGGGCGTGTGGCCGGGCGTGTGCAGCATCCGGATGGGAACGGACCCGACCTCGAGGACGTCGTCGTGGTCGTGGGCGCGCAGATCGGTGTGCTCGACCCCGGTCACGCGGCGCACCCACTCGGTCTCGGCCCCGTTGACGTGGATCGGCACCGGTTGGATGGCCAGCAGTTCGGCGATGCCGGGCAGGTCGAAGCCGAGCATCTCGCCACCGACGTGATCGGGGTGGTGGTGCGTGGCGAGCACCCCGGTGAGCCGCATGCCATCGGTTTCCAGGACCGAGAGCAGATCCTGCACGGCATAGGCGGGGTCGACGATGACCGCTTCCCGGGTGTCCCGGTCCCCGATGAGGTAGGCGAAGTTCACCATCTGCGTCGCGACCGGGTCGCCGACGGCGAAGTCCCGCCCGGCGAGCAGCTGCCGGAAGTAGAGCCGATCTGCCATGGCCCCACCCTACGGGTCAGCTTTCCGGCGGCGTCAGCACGATCCGCCCGAACACCTCGCCGTCCTGCATCTTCCGGTGCGCCGCCGCTGCGTCCGCCAGGGGCAGTACCTCGTGGACCACCGACGTCAGCTCGCCGCGGGTTGCCGCCGCGAAGAGGTCGGTGGCCACCTCGCGGCGGGCGGTCCACGGGATCGTGTCCGCGCTGAACGTCGCGAACGACAGCGACCTGCGGAACTCGGTGAGCAGTTCCTTGCCGAAGTCCGCCGGCGGCATCCCGGCGATCACGCCGACCGCCACCATCCGGCCGTTCGGCTTCAGCTTGGCGAAGAAGCCGGGCAGCTCCGGGCCCGCGACGACGTCGATGATGACGTCGTAGGTGTCCGCGCCGTCGGCCGCGCGGTTCAGCACCTGCGTCGCGCCGAGTTCGCGCAGCCGCTGCCCGCGCTCCGGGGACGACGTCGTGACCGCGATCGCGCCGGCTCCGGCCGCGAGCTGGACCGCCATGATCCCGATCCCGCCCGCGGCGCCGCGGAGCAGCACCGACTCACCCGGGGCGAAGTGGGCGTGGCGCAGGGCGAAGTGGGCCACGAAACCGGAGCTGCCGAGCGTCACCGCGTCGACGGGCGACAGACCTTCCGGCAGGGGAACGAGCGTCTCCGCCGGGGCGACGGCTTGCTCGGCGTAGCCGCCGCCGGTACCGGCGAATGCCCACACGCGCCGGCCGAGCCACGAGGGGTCGACGCCGTCGCCGGCCGCCGTCACGGTGCCCGCGATTTCGCCGCCGAGGACGTGCCCCGGCTTGAACCCGTACGCGGCGACGGCACCGCTGAGGATCACGGCGTCGACCCCGCCGACGCCGATCGCCTCCGTCGCGACCAGCACCTGGCCGGGGCCCGGTTCGGGGTCGGGGAGGTCGATGACCGCGAGCCCTTCGGGGCCGCCGAACGCTTGTACCGCAACTGCTTTCATGCGGCCGACGGTAGTGGACGCCGGCGTCCACTTGGCTAAACTGAGAGCGTGGTCGATCTTTTGCCTCACAAGCTGCGGTCCGACGCCCGTGACAACCGCGAACGCATCCTCGAAGCGGCTCGCGCGGTGTTCGCCGCCGACGGCCTGGACGTGCCGATGCGCGAAATCGCCCGGCGCGCCGGCGTCGGGCCGGCGACGCTGTACCGCCGCTTCCCGACCAAGGAGCTGCTGGTCACCGCGGCGTTCACCGACCAGATGCGGGCGTGCTACACGATCGTCGACGAAGGGCTCGCCGACCCCGACCCGTGGCACGGCTTCGCCCTGGTCGTGGAAAAGCTCTGCGAACTGCAGGCGCGCGACCGGGGTTTCACCGCGGCGTTCACCGCGGCCTTCCCCCACGCGATCGACTTCACCGCGGACCGCGAGCGGGCGTTGCGCTCCATCGCCGAGCTGATCGGCCGCGGCCAGGAGGCCGGCCAAGTGCGTTCCGACGTCGGTCTCGACGACGTGGTCCTGATCCTGATGGCCAACGGCGGCATCCGGGCCGCGTCACCGGCCGCCCGCGTCGCCGCTTCCCGGCGCTTCGCCGCACTTGCGTTGCGTGGCTTCCGGGCTTGACCACTGGTGCGCGGCTCCCTGGTGCAGGGCCGCGTAGGCGCGATCTCGCAGGACGTTCGCCTCGGCGTCCGACAGCGTCCGGCCGAGGGGCCGGAGCACCAGCCGGACCAGGAGGTTCTTCTGGTTTTCGGCCGCACCCAGGCGCGCCAGGGCCTGCGGCGGGAGCTGCGCGCACGGCGTCTCCTGGCGGATCTCGACCGACTCGACGAGGTCCGAATCGCCGCCGAGGGCGGTGCGGACGCGGTCGCCGAGGTCCTCGGCGCGATCGTCCGCGGCGACGGCGATCGAGAGGTCCCGGCGAACCGGCGGCAGCGCGGACACCGGACGGTAGGGCGCGAGATCGGCGAGCTGCGCGGCGACGGCGGGGTCGGCCGAGCGCAGCAGGCGGATGTCGGGGATGCCCTTGAGCACCATGAGCATCCGGTCGAGGCCCATCCCCAGGGCGAGGCCGGACCAGCCGTCGCCGAGCCCGGCCCGCGCGAGGACGGCCGGGTGGGCCAGCCCGCATTCCGCGATCTCGATCCACTCGCCGTGGTGTTCGACGTCGAGCTGGGAACCGTCCACTGTGTACGGATGACGGCGGGGTTCGAGCCGCCATCGCCGTCCCGGCAGGAGGGTTTCGACGAGGGAGGTCACGAGCTGCTCGAGGTGGGTTCGGGTGCCGGCGCCGCGGGCGATCCGCCAGAGGTCGAGCTGGTGCGGGGTGCCGCTGTGGAGGCGGTCGATGGAGTCGCGCCGGTAGACGACGCCGGGGCAGACGAGCAGGACGTCATCGGCGGGGCGAGCTTTGAGCGCCCGGAGCGCCGCGGGGATCATCGCGCTGGAGTGGCTGCGCAGGACGTGGTCGGCGTCGACGTAGCGGGTGTAGCGCGCGTCGCGGGTGACGTCGGCGGGGTCGTAGCCGAGGTGGTCGTAGTTGTCGGCGACGGTGACGATCCGGGCCCCGGGCCACCGCCGGACGTCGGTGCCCGGGCCCGCGACGGCGGAGACGGCCTTGTCGACGACGAGCTGGATGGCGTGCGGGCCGGCCGCGGGATCGGTCAGATCGCGGACGGCGAGGTCGCGGGTGAGCTGGGCGGGCGTGAGGGGTTCGGGCATGACGGAGCCTCCTGGGTGAGCGGGACGGGTGAGCGGAAGCGCTCCCCCTGGCCCGGACACTCGGCGAGGTTCACCGCGGCGCGGCTCGGGCAGAGTCGACGACGGGCGTGACACCGGAACCCCGCTGGTGCCTGTGAAGGGCCAGGGGGCCGGTAAATCGGCGGTGTTCCGCGACGACGGCCACGAATCCAGGCTAGCCGGACATGTCACGCGATTTTCCCGCCGAAACCGCGCCCACGGCACGCACCGCGGCGGCGGCGGTGGTGGCGGCGGCTGCGGCTGCGGCTGCGGCGGCGGCTGTCCACACCAGACACGGCAAGCCCCGCATCGGGCCACACTGGCCCCTCGCAGGCCGCCTTCCCGGAACCCCGGCCGCGACCCCGGCCCCGGCCCCGGCCCTGGCCCTGGCCCTGGCCCTGGCCCTGGCCCTGGCCCTCGCCCAATTCACCCCTACTCACCCACCTCCCCATCAGCCAGCTCCCGAAGCAAATCCAAATGCCCCACATGCCGCGCAGTCTCCTGAACGACATGCGCGACCACCCACCGCACGGTGAACTCCCCACGCCGCCGCGTCCGGTCGTCCGGCCCCAACCGCCGCAACGACTTCTCCGCCCGCCCCCACTCCGCCTTGTAAGCCGCCACCACGGAAGCCGGCGTGTCCTCCGGCGCCAGATCCCAGCTGGGATCCGGCGAACCCGCCCACAACGAAGGCAGATCCGCGCCCCCGGCCTCGATCGACAACCACCACCGCTCCACGGCCGTCAAGTGCTTCACCACCCCCAGCGCACTCAACCGCGGCGACGAAGGCAGCGGCGTGGCCACCGCCAGCGACACCGGCAACCCCGCCAGCTTGTTCACCGCCGTCGCGCGGAGGAACTGCAGGAAGTCCAGCTGAAGGCGCAGCTCGTCGGAAGCCAGCCGGGCCGGCCATGACCGCTGCGTCTTCGAACTCGTGTTCGACATGACCGCAACGTACCCCACCGCACCGACAAAATAGAGTGATCACCATGTGGTGGGGACTGCTCTGCGCGCTCGGCGCGGCGATCGCGTACGGCGTGGCTTCGGTGATGCAGTCGGTCGCCGCCAAGGCGACGGACACCGGCAAGGAAGGCGTCGACCCGAAGCTCCTGGTCCGCGTCCTGAAGCAGTGGAAGTTCGTGCTCGGCCTGTCCCTCGACGTCCTCGGGTTCGTCGCGCAGATCGCCGCCCTGCACGTCCTTCCGCTCTTCGTCGTGCAGGCCGCCCTCGCCGCCAGTCTCGCCGTCACCGCCGTCGCCGCGCGGTTCCTCGGCGTGCGGCTCGGGACCAAGGAGTGGGTGGCCGTCGCCGTCGTGTGCGCCGGGCTCGGGCTGCTCGGCGCCGCCGCCGAGAGCGAAGGCTCCGATCCCGTCGGGCTGGGCTTCCGGCTCGCGCTGATCGGTGCCGTCGCCGTGCTGGCCGGCGCTGGGATCGCCGCCGGGAAGGCGAGCCGCCGCGTCCGGACGCCCGCGCTCGGGCTCGTCGCCGGCCTCAGCTTCGGGGTCGTCGCCATTTCCGGCCGGATCATCCCCAGCCTCGCCCCGCTGGACCTGCTCACCGACCCGGCCACCTACACCGTCGCGGTCGCGGGCGGGATGGCGATGCTGTTCTACGCGACGGCCCTGCAACGCGGCAGCGTCACCACGAGCACCGCCATGATGGTGCTCGGCGAGACGATCTTCCCCTCGCTGGTCGGGGTGCTCGTCCTCGGCGACCGGACCCGGCCCGGGTTCGCGGTGATCGCGATCGCCGGGTTCGTCCTCGCCGTGGCCGCCGCGCTCGCACTGGCCCGCTTCGGCGAGCCGGACACAAGTGAGACGAAGCCGACCGTGTTCCCGTAACTTCTTTACTTAGACTAGCCTTACCTATCCCACGACAGGACAGGGAGGCGCGGGTGAGCACGACCGGACGGGAAGTCCTCCGCCGTTCGATCACCGGGCAACGACGATCGGTGGGCCTCGCGGCACTGCTGACCGCGTGCCACCAGGGCGGCGAAGCGCTGGTGCCGGTGGTGATCGGCGTGGTGATCGACCAGGCCGTCGCGGGCGGCTCGGCAGGCACGCTGCTCCTCTGGCTCGCGGTGCTCGGCGTGCTCTTCGCCGTGCTGTCGACCAGCTACCGGCTCGGCGCCCGCTTCGGCGAGCGCGCCGCCGAACGCGCCGCCCACCAACTGCGGCTCGACGTCGGGCGCCGGGTCCTGCACCCCGGCGGCGGCGCGGAGTCCCTCGCGGGCGAGCTCGTCAGCATCGGGACGTCGGACGCGAAGCGGGTCGGCCAGGTCAACGGCGTCCTGCCGTTCGGCGTCGCCGGGCTGGCCGGGCTGCTGGTCAGCGCCGTCGTGCTGCTCACCATGAGCGTCCCGCTCGGCCTGCTGGTGCTGCTCGGCACGCCGCCGATGCTGTACCTCGCGCACCTGATCGGCAAACCCCTCGAACGCCGCAGCGAAGCCGAGCAGGAACGCTCCGCCTTCGCGTCCGGCATCGCCACCGACCTCGTCGCCGGGCTGCGCGTGCTGAAGGGCGTCGGTGCCGAACGCGCCGCCGTCGATCGCTACCGCCGCACCAGCCAGGACTCGCTGAAGGCGACGCTGCGGGCGGCGCGCGCCCAGGCCTGGCACAACGGCGCGCTGCTCGCGCTGACCGGGATCTTCATCGCCGTCGTCGCGCTCGTCGGCGGGAACCTGGCGGCCGCGGGCGAGATCAGCGTCGGCGACCTCGTCGCCGCGGTCGGGCTCGCGCAGTACCTGATCACGCCGTTCTCGATCTTCTCGTGGGTCAACGGCGAACTCGCCCAGGGCCGCGCGTCGGCCGGGCGCATCGCCGACGTCCTCAACGCCCCGCCCGCCGTCGACGCCGGGGACGCGACGCTGCCGACGCCGGCCGTGGGGCACGTCCGGCTGTCCGCGCTGGGCCGCGGCGCGCTGCGGGACGTCGACCTCGAAGCCCGCCCGGGCGAACTGCTCGGCGTGGTCGCCACGGACCCGGCCGTCGCGACCGACCTCCTCGACTGCCTCGGCCGCGCCGCCGACCCCGCGACCGGCACCGTGACCGTCGATGCGGTCGATCTGTCCACTGTGGACCCCAGCCGGGTCCGCGAGGTGGTGCTGGTGGCCGCGCACGACGCGGACCTGTTCGCCGGCACCGTCGCCGAGAACTGCGGCGCCGGCCCGCTGGCCGCACCGGCGATGACCGCGGCGGCCGTCGACGAGGTGGCCGAGGCGCTGCCCGACGGCGTCGCGACCGCCGTCAGCGAACGCGGGCGGTCGCTCTCGGGCGGTCAGCGGCAGCGGGTCGCGCTCGCCCGCGCCCTCGCGGTGGACGCGCCGGTGCTCGTGCTGCACGACCCGACGACCGCCGTCGACACCGTCACCGAGGCCCGGATCGCCGCGGGCCTGGCCGAACTGCGGCGCGGCCGCACCACCATCCTCGTGACCACCAGCCCGGCGCTGCTCGCCGCGACCGACCGCGTCGTCCTCCTCGACGACGGGCGGATCGCGGGCGAGGGCAGCCACGCCGACCTGGCCGGTCGCGCCGACTACCGGGCGGCGGTGCTGTCGTGACCCGCGAACTCCTCCCCGTGGCCGACGGCCGCCGGATCCGTGCCGTCCTCGGCGAGCTCGCCGGCCGGTTTAAGGGCCGCGCCACCGCCGCGTTCACGATGCTCGTCGCCGCTACGGCGATCGGGCTGCTCACCGCTCCCCTGCTCGGCCGGGTCGTCGACCTGGTCGCGACGCGCCGGCCGGCAGCCGACCTCGTCACGCCCGTGGCCGGCCTGGTGCTCGTCGCGCTCGCCCAGGCGGTCGCGACGGCCATCGGCGTGTCGCTGGTGGCGCGGCTGGGCGAGACGATCCTCGCCGAGCTGCGCGAACGCTTCGTCGAGCGGGCCCTCGGCCTGCCGCTCGACCAGCTGGAGCGCGCCGGGTCCGGCGACCTGACCACGCGCGTGACGAACGACGTCTCGGTCGTCGCCGAAGCCGTCCGGCAGGCGCTGCCCGAGCTGGGCCGCTCGGTGCTGACGGTGGTGCTCACCCTGGGCGCGCTGGCGGTGCTGGACTGGCGGTTCCTGCTGGCCGCGCTGGTCGCCGTGCCGATCCAGCTGTGGACCGTCCGCTGGTACGTGCCCCGCGCGAAGCCGCTGTACGCGAGCCAGCGCGAGGCCGTCGGCGCGCAACAACAGCAGCTGCTGGACACCATCGGCGGCGCGAAGACCGTCCGCGCGTTCCGGCTGGCGGACGCGCACCTGGACCGGGTGCGCGACCGGTCGAACACCGCCGTCGACCTCGCCCTGCGCGGCATCCGGCTGGTGACGCGGTTCTACGCGCGGCTCAACCTGGCGGAGTTCGTCGGGCTGTCGGCCGTGCTGGCCATGGGGTTCCTGCTGGTCGGGGCGGGCGCGGTGACGGTCGGCGTCGCGACGGCCGCGGCGCTGTACTTCCACAGCCTGTTCGGCCCGATCACGACGGCGCTGGCCCTGGTGGACGACGCGCAGGCGGCCGCGGCCGGCCTCGCGCGGCTGATCGGCGTCGCGGACCTGCCCGCCGAGACCGCGCCCGCGAAGCCGGCCCGGCCGGTGGACGCGTCGGTGAAGACGGCGGCGGCCGGCTATTCCTATGTGGACGGTCACCCGGTGCTGCGCGACATCGACCTCGGTGTCGCGCCCGGCGAGCGGGTGGCGCTGGTCGGGGCGAGCGGGGCGGGCAAGACGACACTGGCGAAGCTGATCGCCGGCATCCACGCGCCCGACACCGGATCCGTCACGCTCGGCGGCGTCCCGCTGGACGAGCTGGGACCGGAGGCCACCCGCCGCACGGTCGCGCTGATCAGCCAGGAGGTCCACGTCTTCGCCGGGCCGCTGGCCGACGACCTCCGGCTCGCGCGCCCGTCGGCGACCGACGCGGAACTGCGGGCGGCACTGGCGAAAGTGGGCGCGCTGTCCTGGGTGGACAGCCTGCCGGACGGCCTCGCCACGGTCGTCGGCGAAGGCGGCCACCAGCTGACGGTGACCCAGGCCCAGCAGCTCGCCCTGGTCCGGCTGGTGCTGGCCGACCCGCCGATCGTGATTCTCGACGAAGCCACGGCGGAAGCGGGCAGCGCGGGCTCGCGGGTCCTGGAGTCCGCGGCCGCCGCGGCCCTCGAGGGACGCACGGCGCTGGTGGTCGCGCACCGCCTGACGCAGGCGGCGGCGTCCGACCGGATCGTGGTCCTCGACGCGGGCGCGGTGGTGGAGTCCGGCACCCACGACGAGTTGGTCGCCGCAGGTGGTCAGTACGCGAAGCTGTGGGCGGCCTGGTCAGGCCAGCGCGCTTGACACGCGGGCCGATCGGACGGCTCACGGGCGGAGCTGCCGGCCACCCGGTCAAGCCGGCGCGCCGGACACCGCGTCCGTGAGCGCCGCCAGCACGGCCGCGACCGCGGGCGGGTCGGGCGGATCGCCGTAGGTGGCGGCGTGGATCCGGCGGCGGAAGCCGGTGTCGGTCGCGTGCACGCCGGGCCGGCGGTGGGCTTCCAGCGCCAGCCCGGGCAGGATGGCGACGCCCGCCCCCGCGGCGACCAGCGACTGCACGACGACCATGTCGTCGCTGAAGGAAGTGACGCGCGGGCTGAAGCCGGCCCGCGCGCACACCGCGCCCAGTTCCTCCCGGCACCCCGGGCACCCACCGATCCAGCCGGATTCCCGGTGGTTTTCGAGGCGGTCGCCGGCCTCCCGGCTGATGAGGTGGATCGGGTCTTCGCCGAGGTGACGCAGGCGGAATCCCTCCTCGACGGGGGCTTCGGCGTGGCTGAAGACGACGGCGACGTCGATCTCACCGTGGCGCAGCATGCGCAGCGCTTCGACGGGGTGCTCGTCGACGAGGCCCAGCTGCAGTCCCGGGTGCGCCTCGGCCAGCACGGCGGCGGCTTTCGGGACGATCGTGGCCAACGTGGACGCGTTGGCGGCCAGCCGGACCACGCCCGCCTGCAGGCCGACCTGCGCCGCCAGCTCGGTGGCCGCCGCGTCGACCCGGCCCACGATCTCCGCCGCGCGGTGGGCCAGCAGCCGGCCTTCCGGCGTCAACCGGATGCCGCGGCCGATCCGCTGGACGAGCTGCGCGCCGGTCGCCGCCTCCAGCCGGGACAGGTGGTGGCTCACCGACGGCTGCGAATAGTGCAGCTCACGCGCCGCTTCGGTCACCGATCCGTGCCGCGCCACCGCGGCGAGCACCTTGAGGTGGACCAGGTTCAGCATTCATCAACGTTATCAATGCGTTCGCGGCCGTTTTGGCATTGGACGTCATGCGCCGAACGCCGCAAGCTGGGGCCCATGACGAAGGTGACCTGCGACCTCACGATCTCGCTCGACGGCTACGCCGCCGGCATCAACCAGACCGAGCAGCGCCCGTTCGGCGAAGACGGCGGCGACGGCTGGGGCGACAAGCTGCACGCCTGGTACGGCGAAGGCGCCGAGCAGCACCCCGGCGAGTTCGCCCGGATGATGACCGCGAAGGCGTTCATCATGGGCCGCAACATGTTCGGCCCGGTGCGCGGCGACTGGGACCGGCAGTGGACGGGCTGGTGGGGCGACAACCCGCCGTACCACGGCCCGGTCTTCGTCCTCACCCATCACGAACGCGAGCCCCAGCCGATGGACGGCGGCACCACGTTCCACTTCGTCACCGAGGGGATCGAGGCCGCGTTCGAACGCGCTCGCGAAGCGGCCGGAGACGGGGACATCTCCATCCACGGCGGCGCGCAGACCGTCAACCAGTACCTCGCCGCCGGGCTGATCGACGAGATCCGGCTGCACGTGGTCCCGCTGATGCTCGGCGCCGGTTCACGGTTGTTCGACGGCGTCCCGCCGCTGGACCTCGAGCAGGTCGAGGCGCGGGCGGCGAAGTCCGTCGTGCACCTGATCTACCGCGTACGGCACTGAGAACGCCGGGAACCCGATGGGGCCCCGGCGTTCTCGGCAAAGGAACTCAGTCGTCCATGGCGTCGGCCAGGGACTTGGGCCGCATGTCCGTCCAGTTCGCTTCCACGTGGTCCAGGCACTCCTGGCGGGACGCCGGGCCGAACGCGACCGTCCAGCCGGCCGGGACGTCGACGAACTCCGGCCAGAGGCTGTGCTGGTTCTCGGCGTTCACCAGCACGAGGTACGTGCCGTCGGGGTCTTCGAACGGGTTGGTCATGCGGGCCTCCTCAGGCGGTGATGTCCGTGCGGGCGCCCGTGACGACCTCGGTCAGCTTCCGGATGACCGGGGCCGCGAGCACCGGGTTGAACCGGGGTTCGGTCGACCAGTCGGCGAGCTGGTTCGCCTTGACCGCGGGCAGCTGCGCCCACGTCGGGATGGCGGCCAGCTGCTGGCGCGACAGCGCGTACGTGCGGCTGTCGGTCAGGATCAGGTCGGCCGGGTACTTGCCGGCCTGCTCCCAGCTGAGCGTCTCGAAGTAGTCGTCCGAGCCGGCGCCGTTGATGATGTCCAGGCCGAGGTCGCGGTAGTAGGCCAGGTCCGCGAAGAACTCCGGCTTGCAGACGTACAGGTTGTCCTTATCGCTGGACACGACCAGGACCTTGAGGCCCGGCTTGGCCTTGATGGCCGCCTTGAGGTCGTCGGACGCCTTCCGGAAGTCGTCCTTGCCCTTCTTGATGACGTCGGAGTTCGCGTCGCCGCCGAGCGCGACCGCGAGCTGTTCGTAGCGCTCGATCACCTTCGGCAGCGTGACCTTGTACTCCGAGAGCGCGACGATCGGCGCGACCTGCTGCACCTTGGGGCCGAGGTCGTCCTTGAGCACCCACAGGTCGGTCGGCTTGGCGCCAGTGAGGCCGGTGATCACCAGGTCGGGCTTGGTGGCGGCGAACTTCTCCATGCTGAAGTCGTCCCAGGCGTTGCCGATCGACGTCACGGCGTTCAGGTCGATGTTGCCGGCCTGGATCTCCTTGCCGCCGTCGGCCGTCTTCTGCGGGCCGAACACGCCGACCGGGCGGACGCCGTAGTCCCACAGCGCGGCCGCGGAGCTGACGTAGGCCACGACGCGCGCCGGACGCTGGTCGCGGGAGGTCTTCTGCCCGCGGTCGTCGGTGAACTCCCACGGGCCCGAGGACGCCGGGGCGGCCTTGTCGTCGCTGCTGCCGCAAGCCGTGAGGGCGGCGGCCGCGGCGAGCCCGCCGGTGCCGATCAGGAATCCACGCCGGCTGAGGCCAGCACCTTGAAACACGGACATGAGAACCTCTCGCCAGCTTTTAGGATAGGCACACCTTATTTAGGGGAGCCTGCCGAAAGCAACTGTGTCAGCGCCCACCTCGGCCGGACAGCTGCGCTTCCGCCCCGGGCACCGGCTCGGCCGGGTCGTGTCCCAAGTGGACCTGGCGGTTGTCGGCGTCCACGTGCACCACGCGCGGCCGGTGGCCGGCGCGCTCGGCCTCGTCGACCTGGGCGTAGGTGATGATGATGACGAGGTCGCCGGGGTGCACCAGGTGCGCGGCCGCGCCGTTGACGCCGATGACCCCGGTACCCGGGTCGCCGGTGATGGCGTAGGTCTCCAGCCGGGCGCCGTTGGTGATGTCGACGACCTGGACCTTCTCACCTTCGACGATGTCCGCGGCGGCCATCAGGTCGGCGTCGATCGTCAGCGAACCCACGTAGTGCAGGTCGGCCTGGGTGACGGTGGCCCGGTGGATCTTGGCGTTCATCAGGGTGCGGTGCACTGCTACCTCGCGTCTCGGGTCAGGAAAGCGGCCAGCCCGGCCGCCGTGGGGGTGCGGAAGAACTCGGCGATCGGGAGCTCGGTCCCGAGCCGCTCGGTGATCCGGTTGCGCAGGACCACCAGCAGCATCGAATGGCCGCCGAGGGCGAACAGGTCGTCGTCGGCACCGACCGCGCCGACGTCCAGGACCTCCGCGAAGATCTCGCAGAGGGTCTTCTCCAGGGGTGTTTCCGGGGCCCGGCCCCGGGTTTCGAACCCGGGCACCGGCAGCGCGGCCTTGTCGAGCTTCCCGTTGGGCGTCACCGGGAACGCGTCGAGCGGGACGATCGCCGCCGGCACCATGTATCCGGGCAGCGACCGGGCCACGAACTCCCGCAGCCGCGCGGGATCCGCCGTCGCCGGGGTCGTGTAGGCGACCAGCCGCTTGTCCCGGTCCTCGCGGACGACCACGAGCGCCTGCTCGACGTCGTCGTGCCGGGTCAGGGCCGTTTCGATCTCGCCCGGCTCGATCCGGAAGCCGCGGACCTTGACCTGGTCGTCGGTGCGGCCGAGGTACTCGAGCTGCCCGTCCGGCCGCCACCGCACCAGGTCCCCGGTGCGGTACATCCGCTCCCCCGGCGGCCCGAACGGGTCGGCCGCGAACCGGTCGGCGGTCAGTGCCGGCCGGCCGTGGTAGCCGCGGGCCAGCCCGGCGCCGGCCAGGTACAGCTCGCCGGGCACGCCGGCCGGGACCGGCGTGAGGCCGCCGTCGAGGACGTACGCGCGGGCGTTGTGCACCGGGCGGCCGACCACAGGGCGGTCGGAATCGGAGAAGCGGCCGACGAGAGCGTCCACTGTGGCCTCGGTCGGGCCGTAGAGGTTGTACGCCTCGGTACCCGGCATCGACCGCAGCTGCTCCCAGAGCGTCTGCGACACGGCTTCGCCGCCGACGCCGACGACCCCGAGGGCGCACTTCCCGTCTTCCACGACGCCGGCCGCGGCCAGCTGCGCGAAGTGCGACGGCGTCAGCTCGAGGAAGTCGAGCCCGCGCTCGCGCACCACCGCGGCGAGCCGGGCGGGGTCGCGGCGCGTGTCGTCGTCGACGACGTGCACCTCGTGCCCGTCGAGCAGCCACAGCTGCGGTTGCCAGGAGGCGTCGAAGAAGAACGCCCACGCGTGCCCGACCCGCAGCCGCCGCCCGCCGGCCGCGGCGACCGCCGGGCGGTAGAGCGTCTCGCGGTGGCTGTGGAACAGGTTGACCAGCCCGGAGTGCGGGATGACGACACCCTTGGGCTTGCCCGTCGAGCCGGAGGTGTAGAGCACGTACGCCGGGTTCGCGGGCGACGGCGGGGTGAGGACGACGGAACTGTCCACTGTGTTCTCAGGCAGGTCCTCGACGAACAGCGCCCCCGGAACCGGCGCGGCCACCGCGCGGCTGGTCAGGACCAGGGCGGCACCGGCGTCGTCCAGGATCGACGCGATCCGCTCGGCCGGCTGGTCCGGATCCACCGGCAGGTACGCGGCCCCGGTCTTGAACACACCGAAGATCGCCTCGACGACGGCCGCGGACCGCGGCAGCACCAAGGCGACGATCCGCTCGGGACCGGCCCCGTGCGAGGCCAGCCACCGGGCCAGCCGCTCGGTCTTCGCCGCGAACTCGGCGAACGTCACGCTGCCGGCAGCGTCACTCAACGCGGTCGCGCCGGGCGTCGCCGCGACCTGGGCGGCCAGCCGGTCGACCACGGTGGGCGCCGACGTCGTCAGCGGCGCGCCCGCGCCCCAGTCGCGCAGGATCCGGTGCCGCTCGGCCGGTTCGAGGACGTCGATCCGGCTCAGCGGCCGGTCCGGGTCCGCGACGACGGCCGTCATCAGCCGCACCAGGCGCTCGGTGAGGGTACGGGCGGTCGGTTCGTCGAACAGGTCGAGGCTGAACTCGAGGTCGCCCTCGATGCCGCCGGGCGTTTCCACGAGGTCGAACGACAGGTCGAACTTCGCCTGCCGCAGCCCGGTGTCCCGGTACTCCGCGTCGAGGCCGAGCAGCCGTTCCGGCTCCGAGCCCGCGTGGTAGACGGCGAGCATGACCTGGAACAGCGGGTGCCGCGCCAGGGACCGGGCCGGGTTGAGCAGCTCGACGAGGTGCTCGAACGGCAGGTCCTGGTGCGCGTACGCGGCCAGGTCGGCCTCCCGGACGCGGTCCAGGAGTTCGCGGAACGTCGGGTCGCCGCCGGTGTCGGTGCGCAGGACCAGCGTGTTGACGAAGAACCCGGCGAGGTCATCGGCCGCGTGGTCCGTCCGGCCGGCCACGGGGGTGCCGAGCGGGATGTCGGTGCCCGCGCCGAGCCGGGTGAGCAGGGCCGCGAGAGCCGCTTGCAGCACCATGAACGTGCTGGTGTCGCTGCCGTGCGCCAGCTCGCGAAGTCCACTGTGGACCTCGGCGGGCACGGTGAACGGCACGGCGGCGCCCCGGTTCGTCGAGCGCGCCGGGCGGGGCCGGTCGACGGGGAGCGCCAGCTCGTCCGGGATCCCGGCGAGGGTGTCCCGCCAGAACGCGGCCTGCCGGCCGAGGATGCTGTCCGGGTTGTCGGCCCGGCCGAACATCTTTCGCTGCCAGAGCGTGTAGTCGGCGTACTGCACCGGCAATGGCGTCCACTGTGGACTTTCACCGCGCAGCCGGGCGGCGTACGCCGTGTCGAGGTCCCGCTTCAGCGGCGGCAACGACCAGCCGTCGCCCGCGATGTGGTGCACCAGCAGCACGAACACGTGCCGCTCGGGGCCGGCCGACACGAGCGTCGCGCGGATCGGGATTTCGGCGTCCAGGGTGAAGCAGTACGACGCCGCCGCCGTGACGCTCTCGTCGAGGTCGGTCGCCGTCTCGGTGACCAGCACCGGCCGGGCGCGGGCGTCGCCCGGGTCCAGGACGACCTGCCGGGGGGTGCCGTGGTCCTCGGCGAGGATCGTGCGCAGGATCTCGTGCCGGGCGACGACGTCGGCGAGCGCCACCCGCAGCGCCTCGGCGTCGACCGGTCCGGTCAGTTCCCACGCCCACGGGATGTTGTAGGTCGCGCTCAGCCCGTCGAGGCGGTCGAGGAACCACAGCCGCTGCTGGGCGAACGACAGCGGCAGCACCTCGGGCCGCTCGACCGGCACCAGCGCCGGACGGCTTTCCCGGCCCGGGTCGAGGAGTTCCGCGAGCCGGGCCGGCGTCGGCGCGTCGAACACCGCCCGGATCGGCACCTCGACGCCGAGCAGCGCGCGGATCCGGCTGACCAGCCGCGTCGCCAGCAGCGAATGGCCGCCGAGGGTGAAGAACCCGTCGTCCGGGCCGACCCGCGACACGCCGAGGACGTCGGCGAAGAGGTCGCACAGCGCCTGCTCGGCCGGTGTCCGCGCGACGCGGCCCGAGGTCCGGATCTCCGGGTCGGGCAGCGCGGCGCGGTCGAGCTTGCCGTTGGCGTTCACCGGCAGCTCCGGCAGCACGACGATCGCCGAGGGCACCAGGTGGTCCGGCAGCCGCGCGGCCAACGATGCCCGCAACGCGACCGGGTCGCCCGACGGCGCGACATAGGCGATCAAGCGGTCGTCGCGGGCGATCACCGCCGCGCGGGCCACCGAGGCGGTCAGCGCCGCCTCGACCTCCCCCGGCTCGACGCGGAAGCCACGGATCTTGATCTGCTGGTCCGCGCGGCCGAGGAACTCCAGGGCGCCGTCGGCGCGGCGGCGGGCCAGGTCGCCGGTGCGGTACATCCGCTCCCCCGGTTCGAACGGCGACGCGACGAACCGTTCCGCCGTCAGCGCCGGGCGGCCGAGGTAGCCCCGCGCGAGCCCGGCGCCGGCCAGGTACAGCTCGCCGCGGACGCCCGGCGGGACCGGCCGCAGCGCGGCGTCGAGGACGTACGCGCGGGTGTTCGCGACCGGCCGTCCGATCGCCACCGGCCCGCAGACCTGGGCCAGGCTGTCGCCCGCGGCTTCGGAACAGCCGTAGAGGTTGACCAGCTTCGCCGTCGGCCACCGCTTCGCGACCTTCTCGGCCAGTGCGCCGGAAAGCGGCTCGCCGCTGGTGATCCACGTGGTCACGGTGTCGAACGCGCCGGCCGCGCCGTCCTCGGCGAAGCTGTCGAGGAGGCTCGGGACGACGGTCAGCACCTGCGCGCCGGACGTCCGGACCAGTTCGGCGAGCGCGTGCGGGTCGGTGGCCGTCGGGTCGTCGGCCAGGACCACCGGATCGCCCGCGACGAGCCCGCCGAGCAGCTCGGTCGAGCCGTCGATGAACGTCAGCGCGCTCTTGGCCACGCGCACGCCTCCGGCGAGGTCCCGGCCCCAGTACAGGCGGTTGGCCAGCGCACGCTGGGTCCCGGCGACGGCCTTCGGACGTCCCGTGGAGCCGGACGTGAAGATCACGTACGCGGGGTTGTCCGGGCTGATCGACGGCCACGCCGCTGCCGGCCCGGTGTCCCCGGGGCGGACCAGCCGGTCCCCGAAACCGTCCTCGGCGATGACCAGGTGCGGCTCTGCATCGGTGAGCATCAGCTCGACGCGCTCGGCCGGGTGGTTCCGATCCAGGGGCAGGTAGGCGGCGCCGGTCTTGAGCACCGCCAGGAGCGCGACCACCAGGTCGGGCGACCGCGGCAGCGCCACGGCCACGACTCGTTCGGGTCCCGCGCCGCGGGCGAGCAGGGCCCGGGCGAGCGCCGTGGCCCGCGTGTCGAGGTCAGCGTAGGTCAGCCGCTCGGAGCCGAACACCAGCGCCGTGGCTTCCGGGGTGCGGGCCACCTGGATGGCGAACAGCTCCGCGGTCGTCTCCGCCGGCAGGGGCGTCGCGGGGGCGGCCTGCTCGTGCTCGGCGGCGGTGAGCAGGTCGACCGCGCCGATCCGGGCGTCCGGATCGGCGACGACGGCCTGGAGCAGCATCCGGAGCCGGTCGAGGATCGCCTCGACGCTGCCGCGGTCGAAGACGTCGCTGTTGTACTCGGCGGTGCCGCGGATGCCGGTCCGGGTGCCCGGCCGCTCGCCGACGAAGAACGTCAGGTCGGCGCGCGCGGTGCCGGTGCGGACCGGTTCCTCCGCGACGGTCAGGCCGGGCAGCCCGAGGTCGGCGACGGCGTTGTTCTGCCACGCCAGCATCGTCTGGAACAGCGGGTGGTAGGACAGGGAACGCGCCGGGTTGAGCACTTCGACCAGGCGCTCGAACGGGACGTCCTGGTGGGCGTAGGCGTCGAGGCTGCGGTCCCGGACGCGGGCGACGAGGTCGCGGAACGTCGGGTCGCCGCCGGTGTCCACCCGCAGCACGAGGGTGTTGACGAAGAACCCGACGAGGTCGTCGAGGGCCTGGTCGGTCCGGCCGGCGATGGACGTGCCGAGCGGGATGTCGGTGCCCGCACCGAGCCGGGTGAGCACCGCGGTGAGCCCGGCGTGCACGACCATGAACACGCTGGCGCCGCAGGCCCGGGCCAGTTCGACGAGTCCACTGTGGAGGTCGGCGTCCCAGCCGAAGGCGAACTGCTCACCGCGGTAGGACGCTTCGGCCGGGTGCGGCCGGTCGAGCGGCAGCTCGATCCGTTCCGGCAGGCCGGCGAGGGTTTCACGCCAGTAGGCCAGCTGCGGCTCGATGACGGGCTCGCCGAGGACGTCCCGCTGCCACAGCGTGTAGTCCGCGTACTGCACCGGCAACGGCGTCCACTCGGGAGTTTCGCCGGCTTGCCGCGCGGTGTAGGCCGTCGCGAGGTCGCGCCACAGGGGCGCGGTCGACCAGCCGTCCGAGGCGATGTGGTGGAACACCAGCACCAGGACGTGCTCCTCGGCACCGAGGCGCAGCAGCTCGGCCCGCAGCGGGATCTCGGACTCCAACGCGAACACCGTGTGCGCCACCTCGGACACCGCGTCGGCGAGCGTCGCCTCCGTGACCGTGCGGGTGGGCAACGGGATCGTGACGTCGTCGAGCACCAGTTGCCGGGCTTCGCCGTCGATTTCCGGGAAGACCGTGCGCAGGGCCTCGTGGCGGCCGACCACATCGGACAGGGCGAGCGCCAACGCGGCGACGTCGAGGTCGCCGGTCAGCCGGACCGCCGTCGGCATGTTGTACGTCGCCGACGCGCCTTCCAGCCGGTGCAGGAACCACAGCCGCTGCTGGGCGAACGACAGCGGCAGCACGTCCGGCCGCGGTTCGACGCGTTCCAGCGCGGGCCGGGCCACGGAGGCGTCCGAAGTGGACAGCAAGGCCGCGAGCCCGGCGACCGTCGGCGTCTCGAAGACCGACCGCACCTGCAGCTCGACGCCGAACACCGCGCGCAGCCGCGCGACCAGCCGCGTCGCCATGAGCGAATGCCCACCCAGGGCGAAGAAGTCGTCGTCGACGCCGACCGACGCGGTGTCGAGGACTTCGGCGAACAGCCCGCAGAGGACCTCTTCGACCGGGGTCCGCGGCGCGCGGCCGGCGGTGCCGGCTTGCTGGTCCGGACTCGGCAGGGCGCGCCGGTCGAGCTTGCCCGAGGCGAGCAGCGGCAGCCGGTCCAGCACGACGAACACCGAGGGCACCATGTACTGCGGCAGCCGGTCGCGGACGTGGGCGCGCAGGGCCGAGACGAGGGCGCTGGTGTCCCGCCGGCCGGCCGGGTGGTTGCCCAGCGTTTCCAGCGCGGCCCGGACCGGCTTGCCCCGGTGGATCCGCGTCGGCTCGCCGGTGGTGAACACCACTTCCAGGAAGCCTGGCCGCGCCGGCGCCGCGTAGCAGCCGTAGCCGAGGCCCTGCAGCTCCTCGAGGTCCACTCCGGACGGCTCAGCGTCCAAAGCGGACACTGCGGCGTCGGCGTCGCCCTCGGCGAGCGCGGCGACGGCGGCCAGCTCACCGGACAGCCGCGCGTCCGGCACCCCGGTGACCCGAAGCCGGGCCGGGCGTTCGGCCAGCAGCCGCTTCAGCTCGTCGAGCGACGCGAACGGAACGACGGTTTCCTCGACCGCGGCCGGCTTCGGCGCCTTCCGCAGGACGACGTCGTAGCGGTGCCGGGTCAGCTCGTTGTGCGCGTGACCGCGTTTCACCCGGAGGTCCACGTCGTCGAAGCCGGCCAGCTCACGGGCCAGCGTCGCGAAGAAGTCCGGGTCCAGCAGCAGCTCGCCCTCGCGGGCGATCGCCTGGTCGACCGCGGCCGCGGTCCGGCGGCCGTGGCGCAGCTCGGTCGCGGTCCGGAACGCGCGCAGCGAGCGCAGGTTCCGGATGTCGCCGAGGAAGATCACGCCGCCCGGGGCGACCCGCGCGGCGGCCGTGCGGATCACCTCGGCGAGGTAGCCGACGCTCGGGAAGTACTGCGCGACCGAGTTGACGATCACCGTGTCGAACGGTTCGGCCGGCAGCTCGCCGAGGTCGTGCGCCGGGCGGGCCGCCAGGTGGACCTTGCCCGCGAACGACGTCGCCGCGAGTTCGCGCCGCAGGTTGACGATCGCCTTCTCCGACAGGTCGACGCCCCAGTACTCCTCGGCGTCCGGCGCGATCCGGGACAGGATGAGCCCCGAGCCGACCCCGATCTCGAGCACCCGCTTCGGCCGCAGCGACCGGATCCGGTCGATGGTCGCCGCGTGCCACTCGCGCATCTCGTCGAGGGGGATCTCGGAGCCGTCGTAGCTGGAGTTCCAGCCGGTGAAGTTCTCCTCCAGGCCGCCGGAGGCGGCTTCGGTGAACACGTTCTCGTGCAGCTCACGCCATTCGCCGACGTGGTCCAGTTCCGCTTCTTCGTCGCGGCCGGCAACCGGGACGGCGTAGGCGATGAGCCGCCCGTCCTGGGCGATCACCACGGACTGGCCGACGGCCGGGTGCTCGGCGATGACGGTCTCGATCTCGCCGGGCTCGATGCGGTAGCCGCGGATCTTGACCTGGTCGTCGGCGCGGCCCAGGAACACCAGCCGTCCGTCGGGCAGCCACTTCACCAGGTCGCCGGTGCGGTAGAGCCGGCCGCCGTCGCCGAACGGGTCCGCGACGAACCGTTCCGAGGTCAGCGCGGCGCGCCCGAGGTATCCGCGGGCCAGGCCGGACCCGGCCAGGTACAGCTCCCCGACCACACCGGGCGGGACCGGCCGCAGCCCGGCGTCGAGCACGTACGCCCGGGTGCCGGGGTCGGGGATGCCGATCGGGACGACCGTCGCGTCCGCCAGCTCGACCGGATCGCTTTCGCCGAGCGTCGAGTTGGTCGTCGCTTCGGTCGGCCCGTAGGCGTTGAACATCCGCCGCCCGGGCGCCCACCTCTTGACGAGTTCCGGCGACACGCGCTCGGTGCCGGCCAGCAGGACACTGTCGCGCGGCAGGTCGCAGTCCGCGGGCATCGCGTCGAGCAGCGCGGGCGGCAGGATCATGAAGTCGACCGCGTGCTGGTGCGCGTACTCGGTCAGCGCGGGCCCGGCAACCCGCCGCTCGGCCGGGACGACGACCAGCCTGCCGCCGGAGAGCAGGCCGAGGCAGAGGTCCCAGAAGGCGACGTCGAAGCTCGGCGACGCGAACTGCAGCACCCGGCTGTGCGAGCCGATCCCGAACCGCTCGACCTGGGTCGCGACCAGCTTGGCGACACCGGAATGTTGGAGGACGACGCCCTTGGGCCGGCCGGACGAGCCGGACGTGTAGATCACGTAGGCCGCGTTTTCCGGCTTGACCACGACGTCCGGGTCCACTGTGGACATCGTGGCGAGCGCCGGGTCGTCCAGCAGCACGCGGGGAACGTCCGCGGGCAGCTTGACGTCGATCTCCCGCGTCGTCACGACGCAGACCGGGCGCGCGTCGTCGACCATGTAGGCGATCCGATCGCCCGGGTAGTCGACGTCGACCGGCAGGTAGGCGGCGCCGGCCTTGAGCACCGCCAGCTCGGCGATGATCATTTCGAGGGACCGGGGCACGGCCAGCGCGACCACGCGCTCGGGCCCGGCGCCGCGCTCGAGGAGCAGGTGCGCGAGCCGGTTCGCGCGGGCGTTCACCTCGGCGTAGGTCAGCTCGACGTCCTCGAAGACCAGCGCCACGGCGTCCGGCGCTTCGGCCACGCGGCGGGCGAACAGGCCCGGGAACGTCTCGGTGCCGGCGGGGTCGAGCGAACCGGCCCACTCCGTCAGGATCCGGTCGCGCTCGTCCCCGGCGAGGAGGTCGAGGGCGCCGACCGGGCGGTCCGGCTCGGCGAGCGCCTTGCGCAGCAGCACTTCGAGCCGGCGCAGGATCGCGTTCGCGCCGGCGTGGTCGAAGACGTCGGCGTTGAACTCCAGCACGCCGGCGATCCCGGCCTCGCGTTCGGTGAGCGAGATCGACAGGTCGAACTTCGACGTCCCGGTGGTCACCGGGATCTCGGTGACCGTCAGGCCGGGCAGGGTGACTTCGGCGCGCGCGTTGTTCTGGCCGGCGATCATCACCTGGAACAGCGGGTGGTAGGACAGCGACCGCGCCGGGTTGAGCACCTCGACCAGGCGCTCGAACGGGACGTCCTGGTGGGCGTAGGCGTCGAGGTTGCGTTCGCGGACGCGGGCGACGAGGTCCCGGAACGTCGGGTCGCCGCCGGTGTCCACCCGCAGCACCAGGGTGTTGACGAAGAACCCGACGAGGTCGTCCAGCGCGGAGTCGGTGCGGCCGGCGATGGGTGAGCCGATCGGGACGTCGGTGCCCGCGCCGAGCCGGGTCAGCAGGGCGGCGAGCGCCGCGTGCACGACCATGAACACGCTCGCGCCGGATTCGCGGGCCAGCTCGGCCAGCCGCGCGTGGAGGTCGGCGTCCCACGCGAAGGTGTGCAGCTCGCCGCGAAAGGTGGCGGTGGCCGGGTGCGGCCGGTCGAGCGGCAGCTCGATGCGGTCGGGCAGGCCGTCGAGGGTGTCGCGCCAGTAGTCCAGCTGCGTGCTGAGCACGCTGTCCGGGTCGTCCTCGCTGCCGAGCAGATCTTGCTGCCACAGCGTGTAGTCCGCGTACTGGACCGGCAGTGGCGTCCACTGTGGAGTCTCACCGGCGCGACGGGCCGCGTAGGCCGTCGCGATGTCCCGCCACAGCGGGGCCATCGACCAGCCGTCGGAGGCGATGTGGTGGAACACCAGGGCCAGGACGTGCTCGCGCTCGCTCAGCCGCAGCAGCTCCACGCGCATCGGCGCTTCGCGCTCGAGGTCGAAGGAGCCGCGGACGAGCCCGGTCAGTTCGGCGTCGAGGTCGGTGACCGGCCGCACGGGCAGGTCGACCTCGGCGGCCGGGAGGACGTCCTGGTACGGCACGCCGTCGTGCTGCGGGAAGCGGGTCCGCAGGGCCTCGTGTCGGGCGACCACATCGGACAGTGCGATCCGCAGTGCCTCGACGTCGACCTCGCCTTCGAGCCGCATGATCAGCGGGACGTTGTAGGTGGCCGACGGGCCTTCGAGGTGGTGCAGGAACCACAGCCGCTGCTGCGCGCCGGACAGCGGCACCAGCGCCGGCCGCTCCACCGGGACGAGCGGCGGCCGCGCGACGCCGGTTGCGGTGCCGACCAGTGCGGCCAGGCCGGCCGCGGTCGGCGTCTCGAAGACCGAACGGACTTCCAGCTCGGTGTTCAGCGTCGTGCGGATGCGGGCGATCAGCCGGGTGGCCAGCAGCGAATGGCCGCCCAGGGCGAAGAAGCTGTCGTCCGGGCCCACTCGCGGCAGGCCGAGGACGTCCGCGAACAGCTCGCACAGCCGGCGTTCGACCGGGCTGCGCGGCTCGCGGTCCGAGGTCGGGGCGACCGGGTCGGGCGAGGGCAGGGCCCGGCGGTCGAGCTTGCCGTTGGCGGTCACCGGGAGTGCGTCGAGGACGACGATCGCCGAGGGCACCATGTGCTCGGGCAGCCGGTCGGTTGCGAGGGCGCGCAGGTCCGCGGTGAGCGTGCTGATCCGGCGGAACCGGCCGGGGTTGCCGGTGTAGGACAGCAGCGGGCCGGTGCCGGGCCGGAAGGCGCCGGCCGGGTCCCCGGTCGTGAAGAGGACGTCGACCGAGCCGTCGCTGGCGGCCGACCAGGTGACGACCGTGCGGTAGCCGTGCGCGTCACCGAAGGCGTACCAGTCTTCGGGGTTCACCCCGCCCGGTGCGGTACGGCCGTTCGGAACCCGTTCGATCCGGCACGGCCCGGTGACCTCGTCCACAGTGGACAGCTCCGTGCCCCACACGAAGGCGGGCACCTCGGGTGCCGTGGCCGAACCGGGACGCAGGACCACGTCGTAGCGGTACTGGGTCAGCTCGTTGACCGCCCGGCCGCGCTTGACCCGGATGTCCGCGGTGACCTCGGGGAGCCCGGCGAAGAACTCGGGTGCGACGAGAAGTTCCTTTTCCCGCAGGAGGTTCTGCTCGACGTCGCCCCCGCGCGCTTCGGCCACCGCCGTGTGGAAGGCGCGCACCTGACGGAGGTCGCGGACGTCGCCGACGAACAGCGACCCACCCGGCGTGAGCAGCTCGAGGGCCCCGCGCAGCACCTCCAGCAAGTACGTCCCGCTCGGGAAGTACTGGACGACGGAGTTGAGCACGATGGTGTCGAAGAACCCGGACGGCAGGCCGGACAGGTCCGCGGCGTCGCCGGTGCGCAGTTCGACGCGATCGGCGAGCACGGGGTCCGCCTCGACCCGGCGGCCCAGCGACGCGATGACCTCGGCGGAGAAGTCCGTGCCCCAGTAGGTTTCGCAGTGCGGGGCCAGCTCGGTGAGCAGCAGACCGGTCCCGACGCCGATCTCCAGCACGCGGCGCGGGTTCAGGTCGCGGATGCGCGTGACGATGGCGTCCCGCCACTCCCGCATTTCGTCGCGCGGGATCGGCTCGCCGGTGTAGCTGGAGTTCCAGCCCTCGAACTCGTCGGCGGCGCCTGCGTACATCGAGTCGTACAGTTCGCGCCATTCGCCGACCTGCTCGGCCTCGTCCGATGGCGACAGTTCGGCGGGCACGACGTACCCGACCAGGCGGACGTCGCCGGGCCGGTCCTCCCGGGCCACGACCACGGCGTGCGCGACGTCGTCGTGCGCGGCGAGCGTGGCCGCGATCTCCCCGGGCTCGACGCGGAACCCGCGGATCTTGATCTGTTCGTCCCCCCGGCCCAGGAACTCGAGGACACCGTCGGGGCGGAACCGGGCCAGGTCACCGGTCCGGTACATCCGGGAGCCCGACGCGCCGAACGGGTCGGCGACGAACCGTTCCGCGCTGAGCCCCGGGCGCCCGAGGTAACCGCGGGCCAGCTGGACCCCGGCGAGGTACAGCTCCCCGGCGGTGCCCGGCGGCACCGGCCGCAGGGCGGCGTCGAGGACATAGGTGCGCGTGTTCCACACCGGACGTCCGATCGGGACGGACGTGTCCTCGGTGGACGTGCGCCAGGACGTGACGTCGACCGAGGCTTCGGTCGGGCCGTAGAGGTTGTGCAGCTCGGCGTCGAGGACCTGACCGAACTGGACAACCGCGTCGGCAGGCAGGGCTTCGCCGCTGCACAGGACCCGGCGCAGGCTCGTGCACTCCCCCGCCGCCGGCTCCTGCAGGAACACCTGGAGCATCGACGGGACGAAGTGGACGGTCGTGACGCCGCGGTCGCGGATCAGCCGGGCCAGGTACGCCGGGTCCTTGTGGCCGTCGGGCCGGGCGATGACCTCGGTGGCGCCGGTGATCAGCGGCCAGAGGAACTCCCAAACGGAGACGTCGAAGCTCGACGGCGTCTTCTGCAGGACGCGGTCGTCGCCGGTCAGGCCGTATTCGTCCTGCATCCACAGCAGCCGGTTGACGATGCCCGCGTGCGGCACCACAACGCCCTTGGGGCGGCCGGTCGAGCCCGAGGTGTAGATGACGTAGGCCGGATTCTCCGGCCGGAGTACGACGTCGAGGGGCGCGTCCGAGACTCCGTCGAGCCGCGGCAGGTCATCGGCGGTCGCGAGGACCAGCGCCGGTTGCGCGTCTTGGAGCATGAACGCGATGCGGTCGGCCGGGTAGCCCGGGTCGAGCGGCAGGTAGGCCGCGCCCGTCTTGAGCACCGCGAGGATCGCCGTGACCAGGTGCGTCGAGCGCGACAGGGCCAGCGCGACGACGCGCTCGGGCCCCGCGCCCCGATCGGCGAGGACGCGCGCGAGGCGGTTCGAGACGGCGTCCAGCTCGGCGTAGGTCAGCTCGTCGTCCTCGAAGACGAGCGCGGTGGCGTCCGGGGTCCGCGCGACCTGAGCGGCGAACAGCTCGGGCACGGTGACCGCGGGGACGTCTTCGAGCGCGCCGGACCAGGTCCTTTCGAGACCTCCGCGCTCGGCCGGGGTGAGGACGTCCAGCGCGCCCAGGCGGCGGTCCGGGGCGGCGACGACCTGGCGCAGCAGGACTTCGAGGCGGTCGAGCAGACCGGCGACGGTGGGGTGGTCGAAGACCTCGGCGTTGAACTCGGCCTGCCCGTGGAGGCCGTCGGCTCGCTCGGTGAAGGAGAACCAGAGGTCGAACTTGGCCGTGCCGGTGCCGACGGGCCGCTCGGTGACGGTCAGCCCGGGCAGCTCGACGCCGGCGCCGGGGGTGTTCTGCCAGGCGAGCATGGTCTGGAACAGCGGGTGGTGCGCGAGCGAACGCGCCGGGTTCAGGGCTTCGACCAGGCGCTCGAAGGGGACGTCCTGGTGGGCGTACGCGTCGAGGCCGCGGTCGCGGACGCGCGCCACGAGGTCGCGGAACGACGGATCGCCGGCGGTGTCCACCCGCAGCACCAGGGTGTTGACGAAGAACCCGACGAGGTCGTCGAGCGCGGGGTCGGTCCGGCCGGCGATCGGCGTGCCGATCGGGATGTCGGTCCCGCCGCCGAGCCGCGACAGCAGCGCGGTCAGGCCGGCGTGCACGACCATGAACGGGCTCGCGCCGCACGCGCGGGCTAGCTCGGTCAGCCCGGACTGAAGATCGGCGTCCCACGTGAAGGTGAAGAACTCGCCGCGGTAGGCGGACACCGCCGGGTGCGGCCGGTCGAGCGGGAGCGGGATGCGCTCGGGCAGGCCGTCGAGGGTCCGGCGCCAGTAGTCCAGCTGCGCGGGCTCTTCGGCTTCGAGGAGTTCCCGTTGCCAGAGCGTGTAGTCCGCGTACTGCACGGGCAGCGGCGTCCACTGTGGATTCTCACCGCGGAGCCGGGCGCGGTAGGCCGTGGCGATGTCCCGCCAGAGCGGGGTCAACGACCAGCCGTCGGCGGCGATGTGGTGCACCACGAGGACGAGCACGTGCCGTCGCTCGTCGACGGTCAGCAGGGCGGCCCGCACCGGGACGCCGGCGCCGAGGTCGAACACGCCGCGGACGAGCGTGTTCACCTCCGCGTCCACTTCGGACTCCGGCACTTCGCGGACGGTCAGGTCCACCACGGCGTCGGCCAGGATCTCCTGGTACGGCGCACCGTCGGCGGTCGGGAAGACCGTCCGCAGGGCCTCGTGCCGGTCGAGGACATCGTGCAGCGCCGCCCGCAGCGCCTCGACGTCCAGTTCGCCGGCCAGCCGCATGACGAGCGGGACGTTGTAGGTCGCCGAGCCGCCTTCCAGGCCGTGCAGGAACCAGAGCCGCTGCTGCGCGAACGACAGCGGCAGCCGCTCGGGCCGGTCGGCGACGCGGGTGAGCGGGCGCCGCTCGGTGCCGGTCACCGCGCCGGCGAGGAGCTCGGCGAGCGCGGCCGGGGTCGGCGCGTCGAACACCGCCCGCACCGGCACCTCGGCGCCGACGGCCGCGCGGATGCGCTGGATCAGCCGGGTCGCGAGCAGCGAATGCCCGCCGAGGGCGAAGAAGTCGTCGTCCGGACCCGCCTGCGGTACACCGAGGACGTCGGCGAACATCTCGCACAGCAGCTGTTCGACGGGGTTGCGCGGGGCACGGCCCGGCCCGGCGGCGAACCGCTCGGGGCTGGGCAGGGCCTTGCGGTCGAGCTTGCCCGACGCCAGCACCGGCAGCTTGTCGAGCACGACGAACGCCGACGGCACCATGTACAGCGGCAGCCGGTCCCGCACGTGCGCGCGCAGCGACGCGACCAGGGCGCCGGTGTCCCGCCGCGCCGCCGGGTTGTTCGCATACGACGCCGGCGGGCCCGATTGCCGCCCGGGACGGTAGGTCTGGCCGTCCTCCCCCCTCGAGAAGACGGCCTCCAGCACACCGCCCTCGGCGGCCCAGGTCACCGCGACCCGGTAGCCGGCGGTGCCGCCGAGCCGGTGCAGGTCCTCCGGGTCGACACCGTCGCGCCGCTCGAGCGCCTCGCGAGCGGCGGCCGGATCGCCGGTGTCGAGGGCACGTGCGGCCGCCAGCTCGCCGGACAGCCGCGCGTCCGGGATGCCGGTGACCCGCAGCCGGTCCGGCGCCTCGGCGGCCAGGAACCGTTCCACCGCACCGAGATCGCCGAACGCGACGACCTGCTCGTCGACCGGCTCCGGCTTCGGCGCCTTCCGCAGGACGACGTCGTAGCGGTGCCGGGTCAGCTCGTTGTGCGCCCGGCCGCGCTTCACCCAGAGGTCGACTTCGCCGAAGCCGTCGAGGCCGCGGGCGAGGGCCGGGAAGAAGTCCGGATCGAGCACCAGCTCGCCCTCGCGCGCGATCGCCTGGTCGACTCCCGCCACGTCGGCGCGGCCGTGCCGCAGCTCGACGGCGGTGCGGAACGCCCGCAGCGACCGGAGGTTGCGGATGTCGCCGAGGAAGATCGTGCCGCCCGGCGCCAGCAGGCCGGCCGCGGTCCGGACGACCTCGGTGAGGTAGTCGGCGCTCGGGAAGTACTGCGCGACCGAGTTGATGATCACCGTGTCGAACGGCTCGGCCGGCAGCTCGCCCAGGTCGTGCGCCGGGCGGGCGGCGAGGTGCACCCGGCCGGCGAACGGCGTCGCGGCGACCTCCCGCCGGACGTTCTCGATCGCGCTCTCGGAAAGGTCTACACCCCAATAGGTTTCGGCGTCCGGGGCGATCCGCGAGAGGATGAGCCCGCTGCCGACGCCGATCTCCAGGACCCGCTTCGGCGCGAGGGACCGGATGCGGTCGATCGTCGCCGCGTGCCACTCCCGCATCTCTTCGAGGGGGATGTCGGAGCCGTCGTAGCTGGAGTTCCAGCCCGCGAAGTTCTCTTCGATGCCGGTGGAGCCGGCGAGCATCTCTTCGTGGACGGCGTGCCATTCCTCGACGTGCCCCTGCTCGGCCGCCTGGTCGCGGTCGGGCAGCGGCACGGCGTAGGCGACGAGCCGGCCGTCCTGGGCGACGACGACCGACTGGCCGACGCGCGGGTGCTCGGCGAGCACCGACTCGATCTCGCCCAGCTCGATGCGGTAGCCGCGGATCTTGACCTGGTCGTCGGCCCGGCCGAGGAACACCAGCCGGCCGTCCGGCAGCCACTTCACGAGGTCGCCGGTGCGGTAGAGCCGGTCGCCCGAACCGAACGGGTCCGCCACGAACCGTTCCGACGTCAGACCGGGGCGGCCGAGGTACCCGCGGGCCAGGCCGGAGCCGGCGAGGTACAGCTCGCCGGCGACGCCGACCGGGACCGGCGCGAGCGAGGCGTCGAGGACGTACGCGCGGGTGCCCGGGTCCGGGACGCCGATCGGCACGGCCGAGCCGGGCGCGATGTCCGGGTCGCAGAGCCCGAGCGTCGAGTTGGTCGTGGCTTCGGTCGGGCCGTAGGCGTTGAACATCCGGCGGCCCGGCGCCCACCTCCGGACGAGTTCCGGCGACACGCGCTCGGTTCCGGCCAGCAAAACGCTGTCGCGCGGCAGGTCGCAGTCGTCGGGGAACTCGGCGAGCAGCGCGGGCGGCAGGATCATGAAGTCGACGCCGTGGGCGTGGGCGTACTCGGCGAGTTCGGGGCCGGGCACGCGCCGCTCGGCGGGCACGACCACGAGGCGCCCGCCCGAAAGCAAGCCGAGGCACAGGTCCCAGAACGCGACGTCGAAGCTGGGCGACGCGAACTGCAGGACCCGGCTGTGCGGGCCGATGCCGAACCGCTGCGACTGCGTCGCGACGAGCTTCGCGACCCCGGCGTGGGACACGACGACGCCCTTGGGCCGTCCGGTGGAGCCGGAGGTGTAGATGACGTAGGCCGCGTTCGCCGGGACGATCGCTGCTCGTGGCTCGGTGTCCGGCGCCGACGCGAGGTCCAGGTCGTCGAGGAGGACCGGGCTCTCGAAGTGCTCCGCCAGGTCAGCTGTGGTCAGCACGCACACCGGACGGGCGTCGGCGACCATGAACGCGAGGCGCTCGGCCGGGTAGTCCGGGTCCAGCGGGAGGTACGCGGCGCCGGCCTTGAGCACGGCCAGCTCGGCCACGATCATCTGGACCGAGCGCGGCACGGCCAGTGCGACGACCCGTTCCGGCCCGGCCCCGCGAGCGATGAGGACGTGGGCGAGCCGGTTCGCGCGCGCGTCCAGTTCGGCGTAGGTCAGTTCCTCGTCCTCGAAGACGAGCGCCACGGCGTCCGGCGCCTCCCGGACGCGAGCGGCGAACAGGTCCGGAAGCGTCGACAACGGCGTGTCGAGGTCGGTGTCGTTCCACTCTTCCAGCAGCTGCCGAAGTTCCGCTGCGCTCATCAGGTCCAGCCGCTCGACCGGCCACTGTGGACGCTGCCGCGCGTCGGACAGGAGGTTCCCCAGGTGCCCGAGCATGCGGTCCACTGTGGACTCGTCGAGCGCGTCGGCGCGGTAGTCGGCGACGAGTTCGCCGTCGTCGATACGGAGGTTCAGGTCGAGCGGGAGGTCCGTCACGGCGCCGAAGCCGACGCTGACGAGCACTGATCCCCCGCGACCGGGCTCCGGCTTCAGCTCGGCGACCAGCTCGTCCAGAGGGACTTCGTGCGCCAGTGCTTCTTCGCGCGCGTCACGCACGCGCGTGACGACGTCGGCGAAACCGGGCGAGCCGCCGAGGTCGATCCGCAGCGGGGTCAGCGAGCCGATGCCGAGGACGACGTCGGCGGTGCCCGCGTACCGGGACAGGAGGACGACGAACGCCGAGAGGAGGGTCAGCTCGTCGGCGTCCGGCCGGGGCCGGGCCAGCCGGGCGCGGACGGGCTCCGCGGCGTACGGGCGGTCGACCGGCAGCGCGAGCTCCTTCGGCGCCGAAGCAAGGCGGTCACGCCAGAATTCCAGCTCCGCCACCTGCTGCACAGCGTCACCGTTGCTCACCGGTAGACCAGCCTCCCGCTGCTCAAGACGCCCCGAGTGGGGCGCCAACTTAGGGCAACCTAACAAACCGACGGTGAGAATGCACTGCTGTACCATCGGTTAGCCTTACCTAAAATGAGTACCAGTCGGAGGTGCGGTGCGAACAGACCCCGGAGGGATCGCTCTCACGCGACGCCCGCCACACACGGGCCGCGCCCTCGGTCTGCTGGCCGCCTTCGCGGTGCTGGTCTTCCTGTGCCTGCTGAGCGTCTGGCTGGGGTCGAAGGAGATCTCGTTCGGCGCGGTCTGGCAGGTGCTGTGGCACGACGACGGGTCGGCGGACGCCGTGATCATCCACAGTGTCCGGATGCCGCGGACCTTCCTGGCGGTGCTGGTGGGTGCGGGCCTCGGGTTGGCCGGCACGGTGATGCAGGCGCTGACCCGCAACCCCCTGGCCGATCCGGGCCTGCTCGGCGTCAGCGCCGGGGCCGCGTTCGCCATCGTGTTTTCGATCACCGTGCTGGGTGTCGGCTCGGTCTACGGCTACATCTGGTTCGCCTTCGCCGGCGCGCTCGGCGCGACGGCCGTCGTCTACTACCTCGGCACACGGGGCCGGGCCGGGTCGAGCCCGGTCAAGCTGGCGCTCGCCGGTGCCGCCGTCACGGCGTTGCTCTCGTCCTTCACCAGCGCGATGGTGCTGTCGGACCCGGTGGCGCTCAACCGCTACCGCTTCTGGTCCGCCGGCTCGCTTTCCGGCGTCGACGCGACCGCGTTGCTGCAGGTCCTGCCGTTCCTCGTGGTCGGCGTGGTGCTGGCGATCGCGAGCGGGCCGGCGCTGAACAGCCTCGCCCTCGGCGACGACGTCGCGATCGCGCTGGGCCGCAAGCTCGGCCCGCTGCGGCTGCGCGGCGCGCTGGCGATCACGCTGCTGACCGGCGCGGCCGTCGCCGTCGCCGGGCCGATCGTGTTCCTCGGCCTGATCGTCCCGCACGCGGTGCGGTTCGTCATCGGACCGGACCACCGCTGGCTGCTGCCCTACACCGCGGTGCTCGCGCCGTGCCTGCTGCTCGCCGCGGACATCCTCGGCCGGGTCCTGGCGCGGCCGAGCGAGATCCGCGCCGGCGTGATCGTCGCGTTCCTGGGTGCGCCTTTCTTCATCTACCTGGTCCGCCGCCGCAAGCTCGTGGAGTCGTGACGTGAGCCTGCTGCGCGACCGCGTCACCTTCCGCGCCGGTCCGGTGTCCGGCCGGGTCCGGCCCCGGCTGCTGCTCGTCTCGGTCGTCCTCGCGGTGCTGGCGTTCGTGCTCTTCTGCGTAGGCATGACGATCGGCGACGTCCCGATGACCGTGTCCGACGTGCTGTCCGGCCTCTTCGGCGGCAGCGACAGCGGGAACGGTTACATCGTCCAGGAACTGCGGCTGCCGCGGGCGCTGACCGGGCTGCTGGCCGGGTTCGCGTTCGGCGCGTCCGGCGCGGTGTTCCAGACGATCACCCGCAACCCGCTGGCCAGCCCGGACATGATCGGCATCAACGCGGGCGCGGCCACCTTCGTCGTCGCGGGCATCGCGTTCGGCTTCGGCGGCGGCCTCGGCACCACCACGCTCGGCCTCCTCGGCGGCCTGCTCACGGCGTTGCTGGTGTACGCGCTGGCGTGGCGGCGCGGCACGACCGGCTACCGCATCCTGCTGGTGGGCATCGGGATCTTCGCGATGTGCACCAGCCTCACCGACTACCTGCTGAGCAAGGCGCAGATCACCGAGGCGCAGGCGTCGATCGGCTGGCTGGTGGGCAATCTGGCCAACCGCGGCTGGGAACACGTCGTGCCGCTTTCGCTCGCGCTCGTCGTGCTGTACCCGCTGGTGCTGGCGCTGTCCCGGTGGATGGGCACGCTGCTGCTCGGCGACGACGTGGCGGCCGGGCTAGGCACGCCGGTGCAGCCGGTCCGGCTCGGCCTGCTGCTGGCCGGCGCCGGCCTGGTGGCGTTCGCGACGGCGTCGGCGGGCCCGGTTTCGTTCGTCGCGCTGACGGCGCCGCAGATCGCGCAACGCCTCGCCCGGATGTCGTCGCCGCCGCTCACGGCGTCCGCGCTCACCGGCGCGGTGGTGGTGCTGGGCAGCGACATCATCGCGCGTTCGCTCACCGCGTCGGCGCTGCCGGTCGGCATCGTGACCGGCGTGCTCGGCGCCCCGCTGCTGCTCTGGCTGCTGGCCAGGGCCAACCGATCCGGTTCCGGAGGCTGACATGACTCTCGAAGTGCAGGACCTGCGTGTCGCCTACGACGACCGGGTCGTCATCGACGGCCTCGACCTCGAGATCCCCTCGGGGCAGATCACGGCGATCGTCGGGCCGAACGCGTGCGGGAAGTCGACGCTGCTGCGCACGCTGGCGCGCCTGCTCACGCCGAAGGCGGGCGGGGTGTACCTGGACGGCCGGTCGATCCACGACCTGCCGACGCGCCAGGTCGCCCAGCGGCTCGGCATCCTCCCGCAGTCCCCGGTGGCGCCCGAGGGCATGACGGTGGCCGACCTCGTCGGCCGCGGCCGCGCCCCGCACCAGAACTGGTGGCGCCAATGGTCCACATCGGACGAAGGCGCGGTACACGCGGCACTGGAAGCAACTTCGATGACCGACCTGGCCGACCGCCCGGTGGACGAGCTGTCCGGCGGCCAGCGCCAGCGAGCGTGGATCGCGATGGCCGTCGCCCAGGGCACACCGGTGCTGCTCCTGGACGAGCCGACGACGTACCTCGACCTGGCCCACCAGATCGACGTGCTGGACCTGGTGGTGGATCTGAACCGCGGCGAGGGCCGGACGGTGGTCATGGTCCTGCACGACCTGCCGCAGGCGTGCCGCTACGCCGACCACGTGATCGCGATGAAGGCGGGGCGGATCGTGGCGTCGGGCAAGCCGGTGGAGGTGATCACGGAGGAGCTGGTGGACGAGGTGTTCGACGTCCGCTGCCAGGTGACGCCGGACCCGGTGAGCGGAACCCCGATGGTGATCCCGATCAGCCGCCACCACCCGGCGCCGGTCAACTAGCGCTATCCTGGGCGTGGCCCGCCTCGTGTCGTCCCGAGGTCCGTCCGGCCACCAATCCCCTAGGAGCTGACCTGTGTTCGTGCTGCCCGAAACCACCACCGGACCCGAGCGCCGCCTGCTGGAGGCGACGATGGACCGCAACCGGCGCGCCGTGATCGACACCGCGCGCGGCCTTTCCGAAACCGATGCCCGCCAGCGGCTGGTCACGTCATTGACCACGCCGATCGGCCTCGTCAAGCACGCCGCCATGGCCGAACGGCGGTGGTTCCAGCTCTTCCTGCTCGGCCTGCCCGAGTCCGCATGCGACGGCCCCACCACCCCCGGCGACGCCAGTTTCGTCGTCGCCGAGGGGGAAACGCTCGCCGACGTCGTCGCCGACTTCGAGCGGGCGAGCGCGCGGTCCCGCGAGATCGCCGCCGGCTTCGACCTCGACGACACCTGGACCCACGAGGTGCTCGGGGAGGTCAACCTCCGGTTCGTCTACCTGCTGCTGATCGAGGACTTCGCCCGGCACGCGGGCCACGGCGACATCCTGCGGGAGCAGCTCAGCGCGCGCTGACCGCGTACTCCCCCGCCGGCTCCGCGACCACCCGGCGCTCCACAATGGACTGGAGGATCTCCCCCACCCGCACCGCGGTGTTCGACAGCAGCGACGACGTGATGCCGTGCGTGTGCTCGGTGCCGCCCTGCAGGTAGATCCCGCCGCGCAGGGGCATGTCCGTCGACAACCGGTAGTCGCGCTCCACCCGCAACCGGCCGGACTCGTCGCGCAGGAACCGCAGCTCGCCCAGCAGCGGCGTCGGGTCCGCGGGCCGGTAGCCCGTCGCGTACACCACCGCGTCCGCCTCCAGCACCGTCTGCGCGCCCGTCGTCAGCGACTCGACCGTCACCGTTCCCGAAGGCGTCACCTCGACCGGCCGCGAGACGTTGAACAACCGCAACCGTTCGACGCCCAGCACCTTTTCGCGGTACATCCGGCGGTAGAGCTCGTCGATCAGGTCGATGTCGACGGCCGAATAGTTCGTCGCGCCGTGGTAGCGCATCAGGCGGTCCTTGACCGGCTCGTCCGCGCCGTAGAACTGGTCGACCGCTTCGGGGTCGAAGATCCGGTTCGCGAACGCGCTGTCGTCGGCCGGGCTGTAGCCGTAGCGCGCGAACACCGCGCACACCTCGGCGCGCGGGAACTCTTCGTGCAGCAACGCCGCCACCTCGGCCGCGCTCTGCCCGGCGCCCACGACGACGAACCGCCGTGGCGACGTGCCGCGCAGGGCGTCGACGCGGAACAGCAGCTCGCTGTTGTGCCAGATCCGGTCGCCGGTGGTGACGCCGGCGGGCAGCTGGGGCCGCAAGCCCGTGCCGACCACGAGGTTCCGCGCGCGCAGGGAGGAGCCGTCCGAAGCCTCGACGTCGAAGTAGGCCACCTCGGAGCCGTCGTACACCGGCTTGACCGCGACGACCTCGGTGCCGTACGAGACGACGTCGTCGACCTTCGCGGCCGCCCACTCGAAGTAGTCGTGGAACTCGACGCGCAGCGGGAAGAGGTTCTTGTGGTTGATGAAGTCGACCAGCCGGCCGGCCGCGTGCAGGTAGTTGAGGAAGCTGAACTCGCTGGTCGGGTTCCGCATGGTGACCAGGTCCTTCAGGAACGACACCTGCATGGTCGCCGTGTCGATCAGCATCCCGCGGTGCCAGCCGAAGCGCGGCTGCCGTTCGAGGAAGTGCGCGGTCACCGGCTCCCCGGCGCCGGCGTTGTGCTCGGCGAGGGCGATCGCGAGGGCCAGGTTCGACGGTCCGAAGCCCACGCCGACGATGTCGTAGATCGGGACCTCTGCAGTCATGTTGCTCCCTCGCGCGCTCCGGTACGGTTCAGGGAACCCTAACCTAACTTAGGCGAGCCTCGCCTAGTACGTTCGTGGTGATGTTCGTCCCCCGATCACGAAAGGGCACTCTCGAATGCGCGTGGCGATGTTCGGCTACCAGACCTGGGGGCACCGGACCCTCCAGGCGCTCATCGACGCCGGCCACGAGGTCGCCCTCGTGGTCACCCACCCGAAGAGCGACCACGCCTACGAGCGGATCTGGGCGAACTCGGTCGCCGACCTCGCCGAGGCCAACGGCATCCGCGTCCTGCTGCGCAACCGCCCGGACGACGCCGAACTGCTGGCCGAGCTGAAGGCCGCGGACCTCGACCTGATCGTCGCGAACAACTGGCGCACGTGGCTGCCGCCGGAGATCTTCGAGCTGCCGCGTCACGGCACACTGAACATCCACGACTCGCTGCTGCCCTCCTACGCGGGCTTCTCGCCGCTGATCTGGGCGATGATCAACGGCGAGCCGGAGGTCGGCGTGACCGCCCACATGATGGACGGCGAGCTGGACGCGGGCGACATCGTCCTGCAGCGCGCGATCCCGGTCGGGCCGGCGGACACGACCACGGACCTGTTCCACCGCACGGTCGACCTGATCGCCCCGATCACGGCGGAAGCCATCTCGAAGATCGAGACGGGCTACACGCCGGTGCCCCAGGACCGCTCGAAGGCGAGCTTCTTCCACAAGCGCGCGGCGCGCGACAGCCTCGTCGACTGGACGTCGTCGCCGTCGGACATCGAGCGTTTCGTGCGGGCGCTGTCGGACCCGTACCCGAACGCGTTCACCTACCACCGCGGCGAGCAGCTGCGGATCCTGAAGGCCTCGGTGTCCCGCGGGCACTACGGGGGCACGCCGGGCCGCATCTTCATCCGCGAAGGCGACGGGGTGGTGATCGTGGCCGGCCCCGGCGCACAGCGCGGCCAGTCCCCGGGCCTGGTCGTGGAGCGCGTCCGCACGGCCGACGGGACGGACCTGCCCGCGGCCGAGTACTTCAAGACCATGGGCGGGTACCTGACCGACCGTCCCTGACCTCCTCAGCCGTCCTTGCCCCGCGCCGGTTCCGCCACGTTCTGCTCCACGGCGCCGGGCAAGGTGCGGACGATCGTGTCCTGCGCCCGCCGTTCGCTGAACCCGGCGAGAAATGCCAACCCGGCGAAGAACAACGTGACCTGTTCCCCCGATTCCGGCAGGGCCAGCGGCAGCAGACCGGCCCGGACGAGCACCAGCATCGCCGCCCCGAACACCGCGCCGATGATCAGCCGGAAACACCCGGAAAGGACGATCACGAGCCACCCCTGGTCGAGGCTCACGCGCACCCTTTCCCGGTTCGCCGTGCGCGTCATGACGCTGAGAATCGCCCCGATGGCCCCGGACACCACGCAGATCACCAATTCCGACCGGATTCCCGTCGGCAGCGGCAGGAAAGACACGCCGACCGCGACGGCGGCGGCCGCGAACACCCCGACGGCGAGCCCGCCGAGATAGCGGACGAGCGCCCGGTCGAGCGCGGCCTCACGGGCGTTCTGCTCGATCTGGCGGATTTCCTTCCGGGCCGAAAGAACCGCGGCGGCCACGCGCTGGCGTTTCTGGTCGGAAGCCACCATCGCGTCGAGCACGGTCAGCAGCGCGGCGACCGCGGTGTAGAGGCCGCGCGCGAGGATCTCCTGCGCCTGGCCTTCGAGCAGCACCGAGTACTTCCGCTCCACGCGGCGGGCCGACCGGAACACGTCGTCGACGTCCGGCGTGCCCTCCCCCGGGTCGTAGAAGAGCCGCAGTTTGTAGACCTTCTTCACGCCGCGGTCCGACTGCTCCTCGTCTTCGGCGACGAGCAGAAGCGCCGACGCGAAATTGAGCGCGAAATAGTCGTCCGCGATCTTTCCCTGGCTCGCCTCGTACTGCTCGCGCACCACCGCGAATCGCTCAGCCGATTCACGATGGGCGTCGATGAGATCGTGCACGGACGGGCGGACGATCCGAGGAACCGTCTCCGGTTCCGCCACCGCCGCGATTTTCCTGCCGCTGACCACCATGGTGATCTCCCCTCATGCGACGACCACCACCTTTCGTGGCCGCCCCTCCCATCACCCATTGTCACGGCGACCACCCGAGCACAGCAATGTCATAAGCCAAGGCCACCCGGACGGCCGAATTACCGATGACCGGAACACCTCTTGGCCCATGGCCGGCGTCGGCGCCAGGATGTGCCGCATGGGCGAGATCAGCTACCTCGAGCACCTCCGCACCTGGGTGCTCACCGGCGAGTCGAGCAGCTACGCCCTGCGCCTGAACGAAGACGACGTGCCGACCCACCTCTACTGGGGTCCCGCCCTCCCCACCGACGCCGTCGACGAACTCGTCACGGAAACACTCCCCTGGTGGGACGGCTTCAACGACCCGAACGAAGGCCTGGACGAGCTGGCCGCCGACGGGGGCACCCGCTACTGGACGCCGGCCCTGCAAGTCCGCTTCGAAGACGGCACCCGGGCCTTCGAATGGCGCTGCGAAACGCACGAAATCGCGCAAGATCACCTGACGATCCACTTCACCGACCGCCACTACCCGCTCCGGATCGCCCTCCACTACCGCCTGAAGACCGACGTCCTCGAACGCTGGACCGAGCTGACCGCGGACACGGACGTCGAGGTGGTCCGCGCCGACTCCGCGACCTGGTCGCTGCCCGTCCGGGACGACTACCGGCTCAGCCACGTCACCGGCCGCTGGGCCGCGGAAACCCAGCTGCACCGGACACCCGTGCCCCACGGCGAGACGGTCTTCGCGAGCCGGCGCGGGATCACCGGGCACCACGCGAACCCGTGGGTCATGGTCGACGACGGCACCGCGACCGAGCGCGACGGCGAGGTCTACGGCGTCGCCCTCGCCTGGAGCGGGTCGTGGCGGCTCACGACCACACGGTCGTCGACCGGACGCGTCACGGTGAGCGGCGGCTTCGGCCAAGACGGCGTCGTCCACCGCGTCGGCCCCGGCAAGCCCTTGCGCACCCCCGTGCTCGCCGGTCTCCACACGTCCGGCGGCTTCGGCGCCGCAAGCCGCGCGTGGCACGCCTACGTCCTCAGAGACGTTTTGCCGCACGCGCGAGAACTGCGTCCGGTGCTGTACAACTCCTGGGAGGCAACAGGTTTCGACGTCTCCGAGGCCGGACAGCGCGCCCTCGCCGAGCGGGCCGCGGCGCTGGGCGTCGAACTGTTCGTCATGGACGACGGCTGGTTCGGCGCCCGGACCGGCGACCACGCCGGGCTCGGCGACTGGCACGTCAATCCGGACCGCTTCCCCGACGGCCTCAAACCCCTGGTCGAGGCCGTGCACGGCCTCGGCATGCGGTTCGGCATCTGGGTCGAGCCCGAAATGGTCAACCCCGACAGCGACCTCCACCGCGCCCACCCGGACTGGGTCCTGCACCAGCCGCACCGGCGCCGGTCGGAACTGCGCAACCAGCTCGTGCTCAACTTCGCCCGGCCGGACGTCGCCGAGTGGGCCCACGGCTGGCTCGACCGGCTCGTCGGCGACCACGGCGTCGACTTCCTCAAGTGGGACATGAACCGGCCGTTCAGCGAAGCCGGCTGGCCGGGCGACGCCGACCCGGACCGGCTGTGGGTCGAGCACACGAGAGCCGTCTACGCGCTCATGGACCGGTTGCGCGCGGACCACCCCGGCCTGCGGATCGAGGCGTGCAGCGGCGGGGGCGGGCGGATCGACCTCGGCGTGCTGGCGCGCGCAGACCAGGTCTGGACGTCGGACAACACCGACGCGCTCGACCGGCTGCGGATCCAGCACGGCTACAGCCAGCTCTACCCGGCGCGCGCGATGTCGGCGTGGGTCACCGACAACCCCAACTTCGTCACCGCGCGGTCGGTGCCGCTGCGCTTCCGCTTCCACGTCGCCATGGCCGGCGTGCTCGGCATCGGCGGCGACATCGTGCACTGGCCCGACGAGGACCTCGCGCTCGCCCGCGAGCTGATCGCGCTCTACAAGGACATCCGGCCGGTGGTCCAGCACGGCGCGCTGCACCGGCTGCGGCCGCCGGCCGACGACGGCGTCACCGCCCTGCAGTACATCCACGAAGAACGGACCGTCGTCTTCGCTTACCGGCAGGCCGCGCACTTCGCCGCGCCGGATCGTCCATTGCGCCTCGAAGGCCTGGATCCCGCTCACCGGTACCTCGATTCGGCCACCGGGACCACGCACAGCGGAGCCGTGCTGCTCGCCCACGGACTGCCGCTCACGCTGCCGACCGGCGACTTCTCGAGCACGGTGATCCGCCTGCGCCGAATCTCGCGCTAGAGATCGGATCTATCGGCCGCCCATCGACGGTTTCGGGGCCGGATCGTGCTTGACAGCCCGCAAGACGTCAGATCAAATGCGTCATACATCACATATGGTGGGAGGCTCGATGAGAAGGTTCCTGGCGTTGGGGGCAGCGGCGCTCCTGGCCGTGAGCGCGTGCTCGGTCGGCTCGAACACCGGCAGCGGCGGCGACGCGGAGATCACCTTCCTGACCTTCGAGACGCCGAACCTCACCCCGGCCTACTGGGACGCCGCCATCAAGCGCGTCACCGACAAGAACCCGGGGATCAAGGTCAAGAAGCTCGTCGCGCCGACCGCCGACGGCCGGACGTCGTACGCGAAGCAGCTCCTGCAGTCCGGCCAGTTCCCGGACGTGATGATCGCCGTCGACTCGGCAGGTTTCGCCGAAGCGGGCAACCTCTACGCCTGGACACCGGACGAGCTCAAGGACTTCCAGTTCCCCGAGGCCAACCCGGTGCACGGCAAGTACTACCAGCTGCCGGCGAACACCCAGACCATCCCGCCGATCTACTACAACAGGGAGATGTTCGCCGACGCGGGCATCAGCGCGCCGCCGAAGACGTGGGACGAACTCGTCGCCGACGCGGGCAAGCTCAAGGACAAGGGGTTCGCGCCGTTCACCATCGGCGGCGGCAAGGACGGCTTCCCCTCCTCGATGATCCTTTCCGGTCTGGTCAGCACCGAGGTCTACAACACGATGCCCGACTGGCTGACCCAGCGGCGCCAGGACAAGGTCAAGTTCGCCGATCCCGCGTTCCAGAAAGCGTTTTCGAAACTGGCCGACCTCGCGTCGAAGGGGTACGTGGACAAGACGAGCGTGTCGCGCGATTATGCGGCGACCGAGCAGGCCTTCCTCGACGGCAAGAGCGCGATGTACCCGATGGGCAACTGGTTCGCCGCCAACGCCGACAGCAAGAAGCACGACTTCGAGATCGGCGTGTTCGACTTCCCGACCGAGGACGGCAAGCTCGTCGTCCCCGCCTACACCGGCGGCGGCATGATCGTGAACGCCAAGGCCGCGAACCTCGACGCCGCCAAGAAGTTCGCCCTCGGCTTCCAGCTCGACAAGGATCAGCTCGACGCGTCGGTCAAGGCCGACGGCCTGTTCCCGGCGATCAAGGGCTACACCCCGCCCGCGGATGTCGGCCCGACCTTCAAGGTCGGCTACGACCTGTACACGAAGGCCGTGCAGCAGAACGCCGTGGTGCACGCGTTCCGCTGGGAGACCGCCGACGACGGGCTGCTGCCCGGCATGAAGGACAAGGTCGACCAGGCCGCCCAGGACGTCATCACCGGCCGCAAGTCCGTGGCCGACGCGTGCGCGTTCCTGGACACCGAGTGGGCGAAGGCGGGCTGACGACCTTGGCCGCCGTCGTCTCCCCGCCCGCCCCGCCGAGCACTCGCCGCTCCCTCGCGCACCGTAGGCGGCGCAGGCCGATCCTGCCGCGGGTGTGGCACTTCGCGTCGTTCGGCGCGCCGGGGGTGCTCGTCTACCTGTGCTTCGTGCTGGCGCCGATCCTGATCAGCTTCGGGTACAGCCTCACGAACTACAACCCGTTCAACCCGCCGGTGAAGTTCGTCGGTTTGGACAACTACCGGCTCTTGTTCTCCGACGAACAGTTCCTCACCGCGCTGAAGGTCACGACGATCCTGACGCTGATCGTGGTCGTCGTGCCGAACGTGCTGGGTCTCGGCGTCGCGCTGCTGTTGGACCGGAAAGGCTGGCTGTACAACGCTTTGCGCAGCGTGTTCTTCACGCCGGTGATCCTCAGTTCGGTCGTCGTCTCGATCGTGTGGTCGCGGCTGCTCGACGACCAGGGGCCGGTGAACAGCCTTCTGCGTGCCTTGGGTGTCGAGCACCCACCGGGCTGGCTGTCCGATCCGGACGTCGCGCTGTACTCGGTGGCGTCGATCGTGTGCTGGCAGATGCTCGGGTTCTGCGTCGTCGTCTACCTCGCCGGCTTGCAGGGCGTGCCCCAGGAATTGCTGGAGGCGGCGGAAATCGACGGCGCCGGGCCGCTACGGCGGTTCCGGGCCGTCACGTGGCCGCTGCTCGCGCCGTCGCTGACGATCAACACGGTCGTGCTGCTGATCTCGGCGTTCAAGACCTACGACTACGTCAAGGTGATCACCAACGGCGGCCCGGGTTCCGGCGCCACCGCGACGATCGCGTTCGACGTCCTGCAGACCGGGTTCGACTCGAACCACGTCGGCTACGCGTCGGCGATGGCCGTGCTGATGCTGGTGATCGTCGCGGTCGTGACGACGGTCGTGCTGAACTTCCTGCGCCGCCGGGAGGTGGACCTGTGACCCGGTCCTGGCTGCGGCCCACGGTCGCGGTGCTGGTCAGCGCGGTGTTCTTCGTGCCGCTCTATCTGGTGCTGACGAACGTGGTGAAGCAGGGCGACCTGATCGCGAAGGAGCCGGCGTCGCTGCCGCTGCCGCCGACGCTGGCCAACATCCACGCGGTGCTGACCCGGCCGGACGGGCTGTTCTGGGTCAGCCTGGCCAACAGCGTCGTCGTGACGGTGTTGTCGATCCTGGTCCTGACGGTGCTGTCGGCGATGCTCGGCCACTACCTGGCGCGGTCGGGCAAGCGGTGGACGAAGGTCCTGACGCTGGTGCTGCTGGCCGGGCTGATGATCCCGCCGCAGGTGATCCTGATCCCGATCACCGACGTCCTGCGGGTGACGCACCTGATGGCGACGCTGCAGGGGCTGGTCCTGTTCAACGTCGGGTACTACGTGCCGTTCGGCGTGTTCGTGTTCACGGGGTTCATCCGCGGGGTACCGGTGGAGCTGGAGGAGGCGGCACTGCTCGACGGGGCGAGCCGCATGCAGGTGTTCTGGCGAGTGGTGTTCCCGCTCCTGCGCCCGGCGACGGCGTCGGTGCTGATTTTCCTGGGCGTGTGGATCTGGAACGACTTCATCGATCCGCTGATCATCCTGGGGCCGAGCCAGGGCACCACGATCACGACGGGGATCTACCGGTCGATCGGCCAGTACCAGGCCGATCTGGGGAGCGTGTTCGCGCTGATGTTCCTGGCGACGTTGCCGGTGTTGATCTTTTACTTGGCACTGCAGAAGCAGTTCGTGAAGGGCCTGACGGGCGGCGCGACAAAAGGGTGAGCAGCACTCTCGCCCGAGAGCACTGCTCACTCCCTCGCGGCGCAAGGTGCTCACAACCAAGAGCACCGCTCTCCCGACGACAGTGCACACCGTCCCACTTCGAGAGCACCGCTCTCCCGCCGGCCGTGCGCATCGACCAGTTTCGAGAGCGCCGCTCTCGCAGATAGCGATCAGCACCCAGCTCCGCGAGCGGCGCTCTCACCGGCCGGCAACCAGCACTCACCTTCGAGAGCACTGCTCTCACGCGAGAGCGCCGCAGATGTAACACAACAGCGGGGACCGACCGCCACCGAGCCCGCCCAGCGACAGCGCCCAACGGCGGGGGGCCTGGCGCCGCAAGGCCCGCTCGGCGATCAGCGCCCAGCTCCGAGAGCAGCGCTCTCACGTGCCAACGACCAGCGCTCACCTCCGAGAGCACCGCTCTCACGCAACAAGCACCGCAGATGTCGCACAACAGCGGGGACCGGCCGCCACAGGGCCCGCCCAGCGACCAGCGCCCAACGACGGAAGCCTTGCCGCCACAAGGCCCGCTCGGCGATCAGCGCCCAACTTCGAGAGCATCGCTCTCACACGCCAACAATCCCGCGCTCACAATCGAGAGCACTGCTCACAACACCTTCCGCCGCAGCGCTCCCAAACGAGAGCACTGCTCACCCCGACCGGCAACCCCACCCGGCTCACAACTCCCGGACCTTGCCCCCATCCACCTCGAGCCGCCGCCCCACGTGCACCGCGTCCAGCATCCGCCGGTCGTGGGTCACCAGCAGCAGCGTCCCCGGGTACTTGTCCAGTGCCGACTCCAGCTGCTCGATCGCCGGCAGGTCCAGGTGGTTGGTCGGCTCGTCCAGCACCAGCAGATTCACCCCACGGGCCTGCAACAGAGCCAACGCCGCCCGCGTCCGCTCCCCCGGCGAGAGCGTCGCCGCGGAGCGAAGCACATGCGCGGCCTTCAACCCGAACTTGGCCAGCAACGTCCGGACGTCCGCGTCCGCCAGCTCCGGCACTTCACGAGCGAAGGCCGCAGCGAGCGGAACCTCCCCGAGGAACAGCCGCCGCGCCTGGTCGACCTCGCCGACGACGACCCCCGGGCCCAGCGCGGCCGCTCCTTCGTCCACCGGCAACCGGCCGAGGAGCGCGGCCAGCAGCGTCGACTTCCCGGAGCCGTTCGCACCGGTGATGGCGACCTTGTCCGCCCAGTCGACCTGCAGGTCCACCGGCCCGAGCGTGAACCCGCCCCGGCGGACGACCGCGCCGCGCAGGGTTGCGACCACCGCGCCCGCCCGCGGGGCCGCGGCGATCTCCATCCGCAGCTCCCACTCCTTGCGCGGCTCCTCGACGACCTCCAGGCGCTCGATCATCCGGTCGGTCTGCCGCGCCTTCGACGCCTGCTTCTCCGTCGCCTCGGTGCGGAACTTGCGGGCCGCCTTGTCGTTGTCGGGCTGCTTCCGGCGCGCGTTCTTGACGCCCTTCTCCATCCACGCGCGCTGCATCCGCCCACGCGCCTCCAGGGACGCCTTCGTGTCGGCGTACTCCTCGTACTCCTCACGTGCGTGCCGTCGCGCGACCTCGCGCTCCTCGAGGTAGGCCTCGTACCCGCCGCCGTAGACGTTCACCTGCTGCTGCGCCAGGTCCAGCTCGACGACGCGGTCGACGGTCCGCGCCAGGAACTCGCGGTCGTGGCTGACCAGGACGGTCGCCGCCCGCAGCCCGGACACGAACCGCTCCAGCCGGGCCAGGCCGTCCAGGTCGAGGTCGTTGGTCGGCTCGTCGAGCAGGAAGACGTCGTAGCGGCTCAGCAGCAGCGACGCGAGCCCGGCGCGGGCGGCCTGCCCGCCCGAGAGCGACGTCATCGGCTGGTCCAGGTCGACGGCGAGCCCGAGGTCGGCGGCCACTTCCGCGGCCCGCTCGTCGAGGTCGGCTCCGCCGAGGTCGAGCCAGCGGTCCAGCGCCACGGCGTACCGGTCGTCCGCGCCGGCCGAGCCCGCGGTGAGCTCCGCGGTCGCAAGATCCAGGTCCGCCTGCGCCGCCGACACGCCGGTCCGCCGCGCCAGGAACGCCCGCACCGACTCGCCTTCGCGCCGCTCGGGTTCCTGGGGCAGGTGCCCGACGGTCGCGGTCGGCGGGTTCAGCCGGATCTCGCCGTCGTCGGGCTTCGCGAGCCCGGCCAGCGTCCGCAGCAGCGTCGACTTGCCGGCGCCGTTGACGCCGACCAGGCCGACGACGTCGCCGGGCGCGACCACGAGGTCGAGGCCGGAGAAGAGGATGCGGTCACCGTGGCCCGCGGCCAGGTCCTTCGCGACGAGAGTTGCGCTCATGAGGTGGCCAAGTCTACGGGGCCGTGCTGAACTGTCAGATCATGGTCAAAGCCACCGACTGTGTGTGTCCGGTGGCGCTTTGATCACTCAGTGTGGGTACCCTGTTCGGTTGTCGGAACAGCCAAGCAGTGAGGTCGGTGAAACAGCATGGGCGAATCCGCTCCCCCGGTCACCCTCGGCCGCAGGCCGAAACCGAGGGAAGGCCGCCCGTCCGCGCCCCGGCCCACGGTGAGCCGCCGCCGCGAGGTCAGCCACGCGAGCGCGCGATCCCTGCTGATGACCGTCCTCGGCGAGTACACGCTGCCGCGCGACACGCCGGTCTGGACGTCGATGCTGGTCGAGGTGCTCGGCATTCTCGACATCGAAGAGAAGTCGGCGCGGCAGGCGCTGGCCCGCTCCGCCGCCGAGGGCTGGGTGGTCTCCGAGCGCGTCGGGCGCCGCGTGCGCTGGTCGCTGACGCCGCCGGGACGCCGCCTGCTCACCGAAGGCGCCGAGCGGATCTACGCGTTCGGGCGCGAAGAGCGCCCGTGGAACGGCCAGTGGCTGATGCTCATCGTCTCCGTGCCGGAGGCCAAGCGCGACCTGCGCCACCGTCTCCGCACGCGGCTGACCTGGGCGGGCTTCGGCTCGCCGGTCGCAGGCGTGTGGGTCAGCCCGGACCTGAGCCGCCAGCGCGAGGCCCAGCAGATCGTCAACGAACTCGGCCTCGACGCCCAGGCGATGTCGTTCACCGCCGGCTACGGCGAGATCGGCGAGCAGGAGACGATGGTCGCCCGGTCCTGGGACCTGACCGAGCTGAAGGACCGCTACGAGGACTTCATCGACCGGTTCACCGGCCTGCACCCCACCGGCGGCCGCGCGGTGCTGCGCGCGCAGACCGAGCTGGTACACGAGTGGCGGCGGTTCCCGTTCCTCGACCCGCAGCTGCCCGCCGAGCTCCTGCCGGCGAAGTGGAGCGGGACGAAAGCGGCGGAACTGTTCCATCACAAACACGTCGACTGGCGCCCCGAGGCCCAGCAGTATTGGGACGACATCGTCGCCGCCGAAGAAGCAGGGTGAACATGACCGACCAGGCCCGCCTCGATCGTGACGGCGGGCTCGCCGTCCTGACCGTCGACGCTCCGCCGTTGAACCTCTACACGGCCGCCCTGCAGGATTCGCTTTCGTCGGCCATCGGCGAGCTGGAAGCGTCGCCCGCGCGGGCCCTGCTGATCCGCGCCGAGGGCAAGATCGTCAGCGGCGGCGTGGACGTCTCGCTGTTCGACGCGCAGGGCTCGCCGGCCGAGGCGAAGGTGCTGTTCGACGAGATGCTGGCGATCCCGGACCGGATCGCGGCCCTGCCGTTCCCGACCGTGTTCGCCGCGCACGGCCTGTGCCTGACCTGGGCGTTCGAGGTCGCGGTGGCGTGCGACCTGATCCTGGCGGCGTCGCGCGCGAAGTTCGGGCTCGTCGAGAAGGTCGTCGGGCTGACGCCGACCATGGGCGGCACCCAGCGGCTCGCCGACCGCGCCGGCGTCGGGCGCGCCAAGGAGTTCGTGATGACCGGCGACACCTACGACGCCGCGACGCTTGAGCGCTGGAACGTCGTCAACCGCGTCCTGCCGGACGAAGGCTTCGACGACGCCGCGCGGGCCTTCGCGCGCCAGCTGGCTTCCGGGCCGACCCGGGCCCACGCGGCGACCAAGCGCGTCCTCGACCACTTCTCCGCCGGCGGGGTACCGGAAGCGAACGCGCACATCACTTCGATCGCGGCCGAGCTGTTCGAAACCGAGGACCTCCGGGCCGCCGTCAAGTCGTTCCTCGCGGACGGGCCCGGCAAGGCGACGTTCTCGGGTCGTTAACAGTCCGTTCGGACACCGGTTGCCGCCGTTCGGGCGTGCGCGGTTCTCCCCGCACCGGGTTACATTCGATGTGGTCTAGACCACGTCGTCCCCGCCTCGTGCCGCTTGGAGAACCGCCATGAGACGCACCTCCGCACGACTACGCTCCGCGCTCGCCGCCGTACTGATAGCAGCCGGCGGTACCGCGGCGCTCGCGCCACCCGCCGCCGCAGCCGGTTCGCTGACCGCCACCCTGGCGATGAGCGGCACGACCGGCACCTACACCGTCGCGAACACCGGCACCGCGTCGGTGAGCAACTGGGCGATCACCTTCACGCTGCCCGCCGGCGTCACCGCTTCGACCGGCGAAAACGGCACGGTGACCCAGAACGGCACCCAGGTCACGCTGACCCCCGCGTACTACATCGCGACGCTGGCGCCGGGCCGCAACACCTACCCGTACAGCCCGACGTTCCGGCTCAGCGCCGCCGCGACGCCCACGCAGTGCCGCGTCGACAACGCCAACTGCGACGGTTCACCCGACACTCCCCCGGGCGCGCCGGCGAACCTGCGGCTGGTCTCGAAGACGACCAAGACGGTCGCGCTGGCGTGGAACGCCTCCGCGGCCGGGTCGTTGCCGGTGACCGGGTACGACGTCTACCAGGGGACTTCCCTGGCCGCGTCGGTGACCGGGACCAGCGCCACCGTTTCCGGGCTCACGCCGGGTACGGCGTACTCGTTCACGGTGAAAGCCAAGGACGCCAAGGGAACCACGTCACCCGCGAGCGCGGCACTGGCCGTCACGACGAACAACCCGGCCGACGACACCCAGCCGCCGTCGGCGCCGAGCGGGCTGCGCTCGACGGCCGCCGACTCCGGCAGCGTGTCCCTGGCGTGGACGGCGTCGACCGACAACACCGGTGTCGTCAGCTACGACGTCTACCGCGGGTCCACTTTGGCCACGACCGTGACGACGACGGGTGCTGTCGTCACCGGGCTGGCACCGTCCACTTCGTACACCTTCACGGTGCGCGCCCGGGACGGCTACGACAACGTGTCGGCGCCGAGTGCCGCGGTGACCGCCCGGACCGGCGACATCGTTTCCGGCTACGCGAAGGTCGGGTACTTCGTCCAGTGGGGCATCTACGGGCGCCAGTACTTCGTGAAGAACCTGGAGACGTCGGGCGCGGCGGCGAAGCTGACGCACCTGCTGTACGCGTTCGAGAACATCGACCCGGTGAACCTGACCTGCCTCTCCGGCGTCACGAAGGGCACGACGGCGAACCCGCAGGACCCCAACCAGGGCGACGGCGCGGGTGACGCCGAAGCCGACTACTCGCGCCCGTTCTCGGCGGCGCAGTCGGTCGACGGCGTGGCGGACACGGGCTGGGAGTCGTTGCGCGGCAACTTCAACCAGTTGAAGAAGCTCAAGGCGAAGCACCCGAACCTCAAGGTGCTGGTGTCGCTGGGCGGCTGGACGTACTCGAAGTACTTCTCCGACGTCGCGGCCACGGACGCGTCGCGCAAGAAGTTCGTCTCGTCGTGCCTCGACACGTGGATCAAGGGCAACATCGCGCCCTACGGCGGCGCCGGCGGCCCGGGCACCGCGGCGGGCATCTTCGACGGCATCGACCTCGACTGGGAGTGGCCGGCCAGCGCCGACGGCCACCCGGGCAACCACTGGAGCCCGAACGACAAGAACAACCTGACCGCCCTGCTGGCCGAGTTCCGCACGCAGCTCGACGCGTACGGCGCGACCACCGGCAAGCGGTACCAGCTGCACGCGTTCACCCCGGCGGACCCGGCGAAGGTCGCGTCCGGCTGGGACCTCTCGCGCGTCTTCAACTACCTGGATGTCGCGAACGTCCAGGGTTACGACTTCCACGGCTCGGGCAGCGACAACTCGTGGGAGCCGAACCGCACCGGTCACCAGGGCAACCTGTACGCCGACGCGGACGACCCGTACAACTTCCACTTCAGTGCGGAAAGCGCGATCAATGCGTACACCGACGCGGGTGTCGATCCCCGTCGGTTGACGCTCGGATTGGCGTTCTACGGGCGCGGCTGGCAGGGCGTCGCAGACGGCGGAAAGCACGGCGAATGGCAGTCGGCGACCGGCGCGGCGCCGGGGCAGTTCGCCGAGGAGGCGGGCACCCGCGGCTACGCGAACCTGGTGGCGGGCGTGCCGGCGTGCACGGTCTACCACGACACGGCGGCGGTGGCGACGTCGTGCTACACCGGCAACGGTGGCCAGTGGTGGACGTTCGACGACGCGTGGTCGATCGGGCTGAAGACCACGTGGCTCAAGTCCCGCGGCCTGCTCGGCGTGATGGCGTGGGAGATGTCCGGTGACACCGGGACGTTGATGAACGCGGTCAGCGCCGGACTCGGCTGATGCGTTCAGCCCGCTGAACGGAAACTGCCTTCCGTTCAGCGGGCTGAACATTTCCCCATTCTTTTCTTCAGGAGCCAAAGAAAGGGGCCTTCACCTTCTTGACGGACGATGGTCCAGACCATGAGACTTGGGCGCAGCGCGCTGACCCCGGACACCGTCGTCTCGAGGAGAGCCATGTCCCGCTTGAGAAAAGCCGTCACGCTCGCCGCCCTGGTCCCGCTCGCACTCGGCCTGGTCAGTACCCCGGCCCCCGCGGCGCCGGCGACGTTCACGCACCCGGGCGTGCTGGTCAGCCGCCCGCAGCTCGACTTCGTGAAGACCCAGGTGAACGCCGGCGCCCAACCCTGGAAAGCGGCGTACGACCAGGCGGTTTCGAGTTCCTACGCGTCGCTTTCCCGCACGCCGAAACCCCGAGCGGTCGTCGAATGCGGGTCCTATTCGAACCCGAACTACGGGTGTACCGACGAGCGGGAAGACGCGATCGCGGCGTACACGGACGCATTGATCTGGTACATCTCCGGCGACGCGCGTTACGCGCAGAAGGCGATCGCGTTGATGGACGCGTGGTCGGCGACGATCACGAGCCACACCAACAGCAACGCGCCGCTGCAGACGGGCTGGGCGGGGTCGTCGTGGCCCCGCGCGGCGGAGATCATCAAGTACACGTATTCGAGCTGGCCGAACTCCGGCCGCTTCGGCACGATGCTGCGCAATGTGTACCTGAACAAAATCATCAACGGCAGCAACAGCAACGGCAACTGGGAACTGTCCATGATGGAGGCCGCGGTCGGAATCTCGGTCTTCCTGGAGGACAAGACCAACTTCGACAAGGCGGTGACTCGCTACCGCAACCGCGTCGCGGCGTACGTGTACCTGTCGTCCGACGGCGCGTTGCCGAAGACGGTCCCGGGCAGCGGGCTGTCATCACGTGACCAGATCGTGGGCTATTGGCAGGGCCAGTCGACGTTCGTGGACGGCCTGACCCAGGAAACCTGCCGCGACTTCACCCACACGGGCTACGGCATAGCGGCGATAGCGGACGTGGCGGAGACGCTCCGCATCCAGGGCCAGGACGTGTACGGAACGGACGTGGGCGAGCGCCTCCGCCAGGCGCTGGGCTTCCAGTCGAAGTACCAGCTGGGCACGGCGGCGCCATCGTGGCTGTGCGGAGGCTCATTGAAGCTCGGCCTGGGCCCGGTGACAGAGGTGGGCTTCAACGCGCTGCACACGCGCTTGGGCATCGCGATGACGAACACACAGACGTTGACGGAGCGCCAGCGCCCGGCGGGGTCGAACAACCTGTTCGTGGCGTGGCAGACGCTGACCCACGCCGCAAACCCGGCGTGATCTTGAGGAGGTCCGCCTGACCTGCATTCCCGCAGGTCAGGCGGATGGGGGCCCCAGTTGAAGACGGCTTCGGCGGGCACGCTAAAGTACTTCTCACGCACTCAGCGAGTGCGGGTCCGGGCTGTGGCGCAGTTTGGTAGCGCACTTGACTGGGGGTCAAGGGGTCGCAGGTTCAAATCCTGTCAGCCCGACGGACAAGCCACGTTTACGCAGGTAGACGTGGCTTTCGTCGTATCTGGGGTCCGTTCGGCTCGCACGTGACGGCTAAACCACGTCGCCGAGTGATGCGTGGAGCTGCTGGGGGGGGCAGAACTCCGGGAGGACCCACGAGATGAAACCGGGCAAGACCATCGTCACCGTGGCGATTGCAGCGGCCGCTTTCCTTTGCTCACCTGGGGCTGCCGACGCCAGTTCCTCCGTCGGCTCCTACTGCGTTCAGGACCTCGCAGGTGGCCCCGAGGCTTGCTTCACGACCGAGCACGCCCTCGATGCCTACCAGACGCAGCTGGCGCTGAGCCCCCTGCTCACTGTCTTCGACAGCACCGACTGGCACGGCGGAAGCGGGTACCTGAACTTCGCCAGCGCCTACGGGACGCACCTACTGCGACGCCGCCAAAGACGTCAACGAGGCCTCGGAAGGGAACCTCGGCACGCGGCACTTCTCGAACGGCTTGAACGTCGCCGGCCGGATCAGCTCTTACGTTCTCAAGGCCGGCTCTGGGTGCTTCGTCACCTTCTGGGACCAGACCGGCTTTACCGGCAACAGCGTTACCTGGAACCAGAACTGCGACGACATGGCCCGGTGCTTCGGCTTCTACTTCGACAACCGCGCACGTTCGCTCGCCGTCACCTGACCGGTCGGCCAGCGTCACTGAGTCACCGCCAGGCCCGATATGGTGTCCGGAGCCGATTCGAGGGGGCATCGCCATGACCGATCAGGAAGGCGCCGACTGGATTCCGCCCGGCGCGGATCTCTCCCGGCCCAGCGCGGCCCGGATCTACGACTACCTTCTCGGCGGGGCCCACAACCTCGCCGCCGATCGGGCCGTTGCTCAGAAGCTCGAGGCCATCCAGCCCCGGGTTGCCAGTGTCGCGCGGCGGAACCGGGCCTTTCTGCGGCGGGCCGTGCGGTTCATGCTCGACCAGGGCGTTCGGCAGTTCCTCGACCTCGGGTCCGGCATTCCGACCGTCGGCAACGTGCACGAAGTCGCCCAGGGCGTCGATCCGACGGCCAAGGTCGTGTACGTCGACTACGAACCCGTTGCCGTCGCACACAGTCGCATGCTGCTCAAAGACAACCCGTACGCCCAGGCGCTCGAAGCCGATGCCACCGACACTGAAGCCGTGCTCGGATCAGGGCCGGTCGAGGACCTGCTCGATCTCAAAGAACCCGTCGGGCTGCTTGCCATCACCCTCGGGCACTACCTCCCCGACGTCAGCCACGTCTTCAAGAACTACCGCGACGCACTCACCCCCGGTAGCCACCTCGCGCTGACCCATCTCACCAACGACTTCGCCGTCCTGCGCGACCCCAAGATCGCCGAGACCATGCGGTCGACGCAGGACCACATCTACCCGCGCTCACGTCACGAGGTGCTCGCCCTCTTCGACGGCTTCGAACTCGTCGAACCCGGGCTGACCACCTCCGCGAACTGGCGGCCGGATCGGGTCGCCGCCGTGGTCGATCCCGAAGAGGACGGCCTCTACGCCGGCGTGGGTATCAAGCAGTAGAGCCGAAGCGCTCCCACGCCGACTGGCGGGTCATTCCCAACGCCTCGCCGATCTGGGACCACGTGCCGCCCAGCGAACGTGCCTTGCCCACCCACGCCGCGAGGTTCTCCTGAACCTGCGTCGTGGCGGCCGCGACCGGGCGCAGGTTCTGCAGAACCTGCTCGAGCGGCAGGTCGTGCTCCCACGGTGCGATGAGCGGCGCGTCCGCCGGCTTGCCTTCGATCACCGATACGCACAGCTGCACGCACCCGTCGCAGATGAACACGCCCGGGCCGCCGACCAGCGTCTCGACCTCGGTGTTCGGCTTAGCACAGAACGAACAGCGCGCGATCACCCCAGTGGCCATCGTGACCTCCTTTTGTCAGGATGGACCTTACAGCCGTAAGGCGGACCCTGACAAGCTCAGGAAGTTCGACGTCCACTCGGCGAGTTCCGCCAGCCGCGAAACCAGCTCTTCGATCTCGGCCCAGCGCCGGTGCTCGCGTTCCAGATCCGGTACGAGGAAGTCCTCGACGAGGAGCAGCAACGTGGCGATCTCGTAGGCGACGTCGGCGAGCTGCAGGAAAGGGCGGTACTCGGCCTCGGTGCCGGTCCCGTTCCGCGCGGCCCACTCGCGAGCGCCGAGCCCGGCGGTGCGGCAGACGGACTCGACCGAGCGCCGGATCGCGCCGCGCCGGGAGTCGGGCTGCCCTTCCGTCAGCGGGGCGATGTTCCAGGCCACGGACAGCAGGCAGCACCCGGCGTCGTCCATTGAGTTGTGCTTCACGCGACGTACTCTGCGGACCCGCGGGCACAATCCCGGCGCTCCGACTCGCCCGGTCACCTCATCGTGTGGAGAACCGGCCCCTATCGGGCGAGCATCGGCACCGAAACGAAGTCCGCCAAGGCTTGCTGGCCCGCCGCGTTCGCGTGGATTCCGTCGCCGTTGTCGTACGCCGGCAGGATGCTGTTCGGCTTCAACGGGTCCTTGAGCACCATGTCGAAGTCGATCACGCCGGAACACGTGCCGCCGCAAGAGGCCCAGCGGGACACGAACACCCCGATCTCGTGGCGCGCCAGGTTGGCCGCATCACCGTAACCGGGCCGGGGCGTGCTCGGCGTGACGTACACCGCGATCCCCGCCGCTCGCAACCGCTGGAACACCGACCGGTAGCTCGCCAGGATCGTCTCCGCGTCACAGCCGTACGCGAGGTCGTTCGTGCCGTAGTAGTAGATCACCGACTTGACGCCGTGCAGCGCCAGGACGTCCCGGTCGAGGCGGCTTCCCGCGTCCAGGCCCGCCACCGACGGCGGCATCCCGGGGCACGACGGCGCGCTCGTCGTGCCCGAGACGCCGGCGTTCGCGACCGCGAGCGACGCCGGCACGAGGCGCCGCGCCAGGTCGTCGGTCCAGCGCTTGTCCGCGCCCAGCTGGGTGCAGCCCGGGCCGCAGTTCGTGCTGCCGATCCCGTCCACCACCGAGCTGCCGAACGGAACCACCGTGCCCTTCAACGACGCGTTGTGCACGTCGACCGCGCTGACCACGTACGTCGAACCGACCGTCGACGTGAAGGCCGCGCCCGACGCGTCGGCCGCGTGGTCGCCGGCCCCGGCGGCGGTCAAGTAGTTGTCGCGCAGGGCCGCGCCGTGCCGCCCGACGACCGCCGTGCCCTCGACGGACATGCTGACGGCAAGGTTCGTGTCCGGTCTCGTCACGAGCCGGGTCTCGTCGCTCCACACCTCGCCGCCGGCCGGGATGGTGACCGACCGCCGGCCGGTGAACAGCAGGTCGCGCGCTCCCGAGACGTCGGCGCCGGACGTGCCGAGGCCGGCCGTGGCGTGCCCGATCGTCAACGGACCGGTGCCGAAGGTGTTCTGCAGCCGGACGCGGACCGCGTCGCCACCCTGGCTCAGGTGGGTGATCATCCGCAGCGACTGGCTCGACACCGGGGCATCGGCGTGGCCGTCCTGCGACTGCGCCCACGACGTGAACCAGGTGTGTCCCGTGCCGTCCGCGTCCGGCGCCGAAGCGACCACCAACGCGGAAATCGCGGCGAGTACAGCGATCCGATGGACTGCTCGCATCCGACCGATGGTAGGGAGCCGATCACGGGAACGACAGGATTCTGTCCGATCTTGTCAGCTTCGGTCGGGGTGCAGTTCGATGGCGGTATGGAACAACCACTCTTCGGCGAACCGTTCGAGACACCAGACGGCACGACCGTGATCCCGGTCAGCCGCCCGGTCGGCGTGTTCGCGATCCGCGACGGGCAGGCCAAGTGGGAGCCGGCCGTCAACGCCAACCGCGTCGCCCTGCTGGCCGTGGCGACCGGGCTGATCGCCGCCACCCTCGGCACGCTCGCCGTGCTGCGGCGGCCGCCGTGGCCGGACCTGACCGGGCCCTGGGAGCGTTAAGCCGCCCCGCCGGCCAGCGCCACGACCCGGCCGAACGGCCCGTTGTAGTAGTTCTGGTCCCCCGGCAGGCCGCCGCCGCGGGCGAACTGCCAGATGCTCTGCTTGTCCCAGCCCGCCGGGAGCTCGCCGACCTCCGGGCCGTAGCGCGCGAGCCACAGCGGGTTCGTGTCGCCGAACCCGGACGCGTTGCCGGTGCACTGCTTCCACCACGCCGTGCTGGTGTAGATCAACGCGCTGCGCTTGACCTTCGCCAGGTAGGTCCGGGTGAAGTCGGCGATCCACGCCGTCATGTCGGCCTGGTTCTTGCCGTAGCAGACTTCGCCGTACGGGTTGTACTCGATGTCCAGCGCGCCGGGGAGCGTCTTGCCGTCGGACCGCCAGCCACCGCCGTGGGCGATGAAGTACTCCGCCTGCTGCGCGCCGCCGGAGATGTCGGGGCGGGCGAAGTGGTACGCGCCGCGGATCAGGCCCGCGTTGTGCGCACCGTCGTACTGCTGGCCGTACTGCGGGTTGACGAACCCGGTGCCCTCGGTCGCCTTGACGTAGGTGAACTTCGCGCCGCCGGCCGACGCGGCGGCCCAGTCGACGGCGCCCTGGTGCCCGCTGACGTCGTGCCCGAGCGTCTGGTCGGTCGTTTCGGCTCGCGCGGAGCCCGGCACCACGCCCTCGTGCAGCGCGATCTGCGTGCCCGCGAAGTTCGTGGCCGCGAGCGAGTAGTCCGGCGCGGCTTCGGCGGGAGCGGCTACGACCAGCGAAGCGAACGCCGCCAAAGCACCCGCCGCCGCGAGCCGGGCCCGCCACCGCTGTTCGTCGTGTCCGGCAACGGTTCGGCTCATCGGGGCTCCGATCTCGGTACTGACACGTCCGAAGCCCATGCTGCCTGCCCGCGTCGCTCCCCGCGAGCGATGTGTCACTCGATGTAGTGATCTATAGCTCGGTGGTGATGATCGCTTCGACCAGCACCTCCCCCACCGGGGTGAGTTCGACGACGCCGTCGTGCGGGCGCAGCTCGACGAGCCCTCGCGCGGCCAGCGACCGGAACTTGCCCAGCCACGGTTCCGCGAACAGCGAGCATCCCGGGAACCGCGCCGCGTGCAAGGAATCCCGCAGCGGCTGCAACGTCGTCAGCGCCATCTTCACCGCCCGCGCCTCCTGCGCTTCGGGCGTGAACCGCGTCGCCGAGCCCAGCGGAATCCGCCCGGCCGACACGGTTTCGATGTACCGCTTCGAGTTTACGTCGGTGATCGCCTCGGACGCGCGGCAGCTCGACGACCCGCCCAGCCCGATCGCGACCTCGGGCTCCTGCTTGTCCTGGTCGACCATGATGGCCTTCCACTTCTCGGGCCCGAGGCCGGCGCGCGCGAAGTACATCGTCGGGTGCTCGGTGTAGCCCGCCGCGCGCAGGCCGTCGGTGAGCAGCTCGCGCATCTGGTACTGCTCGCCGAGCGTCGGCCAGCGGTGGCCGTCGCGCACCAGCTTGTCCCGGTACGCCGGCAGCTGCCACGCCGCCGGCTTTTCGCCGGTCACGCCGGTGCGGGTGTCGCTGTAGGACGCCAGGTGCAGCTTCGTGCACACGACGGCCGTGACTTCGTTCTCCAGCACGACGTCGAGGTCGCGGCGGACGCTGTCGAGGGTCTGGTCCAGCAGGCCGTACATCAGGTCGATGCTGACCCACTCGAAGCCCAGCGACGCCGCGTTGCGGACGAAGTCGACGCACATCTGCGCGCTGTGCTCCCGGCCGCACAGCTCCAGCACGTGGTCGTCGAACGACTGGACACCGCTGGACAGCTTGGTACAGCCCAGTTCGCGCAACAAGGAAAGCTTGGCCGGGGTGAACGTGCTCGGGTCACCCTCGAACCGGATCGTCGTATCGGCGGTGAACCCGAACTCCGAACGGTAGAACTCCAGGAGCCGGCGGATCTCCGGCTCCGGCAGCAGCGACGGCGTGCCGCCGAAGACGTTGAACTCCCCCACTTCCGCACCACGCAGGTTCGGCACGGCGTCGAGCCACAACCGCGCCTCGGCGATGTTGAGGTCGACCCAGTGCTTGGCCTTCTCGTACTGCACTTCGGGTTTGCCCTTGACCAGCACCACCGGGTACTGGCAGAAGCGGCAGCGGTACGCGCAGGTCGGGATGTACGACCACAGGTGGATCGGTCCCGAGGACGCCAGCTGGGCGTCCAGGTCGCGCAGGAAGTCCGCCGGTGCGCCGGGGACGTTGCCCGGGAACACGTGCGCCCCGAACGGGTCCTCCTGCACGAAGTCGAGGAGGTGCCGGTTCTCCGGCGCTTCGAGGACGTCGAGCACCGCGGGCCGCGGCCACGCCGGGTCGAGCGTGTGCAGCGAGCCGATCGCCTCTTCGTAGGCGAGGGTCATCAGAACACCCCTCCGTTGCCGAAGTAGTTGTGGGCCTCTCCCGATTCACGGTCTTCGCAGTAGTAGCGGACGAACTCGGCGAACCGCGCGGCCGGGACCTCCGCCAAGCACGGCGGAAGGGGCGGTGGATAACCGATGTCCTCGCCGACGTGGCGACGCAGGCAGGCGAACAGTTCGTCGGCGAACTCGAAGTACAGCCGGTACGACGGAGTCTTGTACGCGTGGATCGGCGTGAAGTCGACGACGCGCATCTCGTCGCGGATCTCGGCGATCCGCCGCGCGAGCCGGGACGCCAGGTCGGCGCCGAAGAACGCGATGACGGCGTCGTCCTCCAGCAGCGCCGGGGTCAGCAGCACCGGCAGGATCGTGTTCTTCGGCGTGAAGTCCTTGATGGAGAACTCCCACGCCTGCTGAGCCTCGGCCTCCGACAGGTCCGCGCCGGCAGCCGGAGCCGACGGCCGGATGTCGCGCATGACGATGATGCCGTCGGAACCGTAGGCGCGGCCGGCGATCACCTCGTCGATGGCGTGGTCGACGCGCCGCGGGTTGATTTCGACGCGTGAGCGCGGCGCATACGTGATCGCATCGCCGACACTGGCGACCTTGATGCCGAAGTCCCAGTCGTCGGACAGGTGGCTGACGAACTTCCCGTCCTGCAGCTGGTAGAAGATCTCGATGCCGCCCGCGCGCTCGTACGCGTCGCGCTCGACGGCGAAGCCCTTGCCGTCCGGGAAGCCGCCGAACAGCGAAAACGTGACCGCGCGGCAGCGCAGCGTCCGCTGGATCGCGTCCCACAGCCGCGGCCGCCCGGTGAAGTGCGAAGCGTTGTAGTAGTAGTCGCAGACGCCGATGGCCGCCTTGCTCGACTCCATCGCGGCGAACAGCTCGCTCAGCCAGTGCGGGTCGACGCGGCAGTCCGCGTCGGCCGAGACCAGGTAGAACCGCTCGGCCGGATCGGCGTCGGGCCGGTTGCGGCTGCGCGCAAGCGCGAAGTCCATCCCCGCCCGGCGCGCGCACGACACGCCTTGCTCGGCCTCGGCGATCACGTGCAGCGCGAGATCCGGGTGCGCCGCCGCGAAGGCGTGCGCGACGGCCACCGTGTCGTCAGTCGAGTTGTTGTCCACCAGCACGACCTCGTACCGGCTCTTGTCCAGCGGACCGGCGCCGTCGCGCTGCTCGTGCAGCGTCCGCAGGACCTCCGGGAGGTTGGCGGCCTCGTTGTACACCGGCAGCACGACGGACAGCCGTGTCCCGGCGCCCATCGGCGGCGGGTACAGCCGGTCGACGAGGTCGTCGACGACCTCCGTGCCGAAGTGCGCCTGCCCGAGTTCGGAGTTCGCCCGCACCACGTCCGCCCGTTTCCCTTCGTCGGTGATCAGCTCGGCCACTTCGCGGGCGAAGGCCGCGTCCGGCAGGTCGCGGGCCCGGATGTCCAGCACCGGCGCCCGGAAGCCTTTGCGGCCGTAGACGACCTCGTACAGCTCGTACCCGCTGGTGATGTACGGCGTCCCGGAGGCGATCGCCTCGCTGACCGGGTTGCCGTAGCTCTCGTAGTCGTAAGAGGTCAGGAACGACACGACGGTCGCGTGCGCCAGCAGGTCCCGCACCGAATACCGGCCGGGCACGCTCGTGTCGTACGGCGTCAGCCAGCCGCCGAACACGACGCGCTCGCGCACGCCCAGCCGAGCGGCGAGGGCGACGAGCCGCGCGTGCTCGGCGGGTGCCTCGTCGACGTCGCCGGCGACGAACAGCCACGCGGCCGGCAACAGCGCCAGCAGGTGCAGGTCCCGGTCGATCCGCTTCTGCGGGATGATCCGCGTGATCCGGGCGAGCAACGGAACGTCCTCGGGGATGCCGTGGTCCCGCCGGAAGCCCGCGGTGCGCTCGTCGATCCGCGCGGGCGCGATGGTGAACGCGTTCGGCAGGACGTCGATGTTCCGCAGACCGGGAACCCACTCCAGCGTTTTCGCCAACGCCTGCTCGTGCAGCGCGAAGTAGTGGATGTGCGGCGAATTCCGCGGCGCGGGGACGCCGGGGTACGGGAACCGGCCGTACTTCGCGATGCCCGGCTCGCTCTGCCACATCAGGTCGTGGTCGCGCCAGAACACGAACCGGCCGAGCCGGTGCCGGGTGCCGTAGCGGCCGATCGCGCGGTAGAGCGCTTCGGTGTAGGCGATGTTCTCCGGCAGGGTTCCGTTCTCCACCATCACCATCGTGACGCCGAGGCGTTCCCAGGTGGCCACGATGCGGTCGGCCAGCTCGCCGGCGATCCGGTCGATCTCGGGGCGCAACGTCTCGTCACCGCGCTGGACGACCTCGCGCAGGACGCGGTCGACGAACTCCCGGTCGTAGCCGCGGATCTCCTCGACGCCGTCGACGCGGTCGAGCGTGACCCAGTCCGGCAGCAGCCCGGCTTCGTCGCGGTAGGGCCGGAAGAACGCACCCTTGTCGGCCTTGATGTCGTAGCCGAGGTCGAGGTGGACGCGGTGCCCGGCGAACCGGCGCGCCGTCTTGAGGAACTCGACCACCACCCCGGACAGCGCGGTGGCGTCGAAGGACACGCCCCAGAGGACTGACATCGATGTCGGACTCCTGTCTCGGCTTCGCCGTCACTCCCAGCCTACGGGCTGTGGCGGCGAGTGGCCGCGTGAGCAGAGAGCGCTTTCCCCCGGCGCGCGGTGGTTGACCGCGGCGCACCCACGCCCCAGAGTGGCTCCATGAACCGGGCCCTCGGGGTGCTGACCTGCGGCGCCTTCCTCTCGATCGTGCTCGGGGTCCTCGGGTCCGGGGAGCCCGTGCTCTCGCTCGTGCTCGGCGCGGTGTTCGCCGTGCTGGCGACCGCGGGCTTCGGCTGGGTGCGCACCCGCGGCCGTCCGGCGTGGCGGGCCGCGTACGTCGGTGTCCAGCTGCCGCTGGCCTTCGTGACGTTCACGATCAACGCCGGCGTCGGGGCGACGCTGTTCCTCGTCGTGCTGGTCAGCCAATGCGTGCTGCTGCGGCTGCCGCTGCCGGTGGTCGCGCTGGTCATCGCCGTGGTGCCGCTCGTGCACCTCGGCATGTCGCTGGGCGAAGGCCTGCGGGAAGGCCTGGGAACGCTGGTTTCGGTGCTGTTCGCGGCCGTCATCACCGAGCTGCTGGTGCGCGAACAACGCTCGCGCGGCGAACTCGCCGAAGCGCACGAGAAGCTGCGCGGCTACGCGACGCAGGCCGAGCGGCTGGCGACGGCGCAGGAGCGCAACCGCGTCGCGCGCGACATCCACGACGGGCTCGGGCACTCGCTCACCGTGGTCCAGATGCAGGTCAAGGCCGCGCGGGCGGTCCTGCCGACCGATCCGGGCAAGGCCGACGAGGTCCTCGCGAAGGCGCAGGAGCAGGCGGAGAACGCGTTGTCGGAAGTGCGCCGCTCGGTGAAGGCGTTGCGTGAACCGCGGTCGACGCCGTTGCCGGACGCCCTCCGCGCGCTGGCGTCGGAAGCGGGCCTCCCCGCCGAACTCACCATCTCCGGTGCCGAACGGCCGCTGCCGGACGAGCACCGCGAAGCCCTGTTCCGGGCCGCGCAGGAGGGTCTGACGAACGTCCGGAAGCACGCGGAGGCCGCGCACGTCGACCTCCTGCTCGACTACGCCGACGCGTCCGTGCGCGTCTCGGTGCGCGACGACGGCGTCGGGACGAGCGGGGCCGCGGCGGCCGGCTTCGGGCTGGTGGGGTTGCGGGAACGCGCCGAGCAGCTGGGTGGCAAGCTCGCCTTCACCTCGGCGCCCGGCGAGGGCAGCGCGCTGAGCATGGAGGTCCCCGGATGACGCCGGTCCGCGTCCTGCTCGTCGACGACCAGGCTCTGTTCCGCGAAGCGCTCGCCACGCTCCTGGCGACCCATGACGGCATCGACGTCGTCGGCGAAGCGGGCAACGGCGAGGAGGCGCTGGGCCAAGCCGCCGCCCTCGCTCCGGACGTCGTCCTGATGGACCTGCGGATGCCGGTCCTCGACGGCGTCTCCGCGACCCGGCGGCTGCGGGGCGAGCACCCGGACGTCCAGGTCATCGCGTTGACCACGTTCGACGACGACGAAGACGTCTTCGCGGCCCTTCGCGCGGGGGCGGTGGGGTATCTGCTCAAGGACGTCTCGTCGGCCCGGCTGATCGAGGCGGTGCTGGCGGCCGCGCGCGGGGAGTCCGTGCTGCAGCCGTCGGTGGCCGCGAAGGTCGTCGCGCGGTTCGCGCAGCTGTCCGAGCCACGACCTCAGCCGCTGGTGGTGCCGTTGTCGGAACGCGAGCAAGACGTGCTGCGCCTGCTCGCCGACGGCCGCAGCAACCGGGAGATCGCCGCGAAGCTGTTCCTCGCCGAAGGCACGGTGAAGAACCACGTGACGAACCTGCTGGGCAAGCTCGGCGCGCGTGACCGCACCCAAGCCGCGCTGCGGGCCCGGGACCTCGGCTTGCTCTGACCCGCGGTCACATGACCCGGGTCATGACTTCCGGCACGTCCGCAGGCGGCCGGCACCCGGGATTCTCGTCCAGGACAACACCTGGAGGGACTCATGACCACCACCGCGCCGCCCCGGACCACCGGCCGCAAGCTCGCCCGGTTCACCGGCCACTACGTCGAAATGGTCGCCGCCATGCTGATCGGCATGGTCGCGCTGCACCCCCTCTGGCCGCAGGCCTGGCTGGAGCGCGCGGACGTCGACGCGCTCGTCATGGCCACGAACATGACGAGCGCGATGACCGCAGCCATGCTGCTGCGCCGGCATTCGTGGCCCCGCATCGCCGAGATGGCCGCCGCGATGTACCTGCCGTTCGTCGCGCTGCTCGTACCGTTCTGGCTCGGCGCGATCTCCGGCGGCACCCTCATGATCGCCGGGCACGTCGTCATGTTCCCGCTGATGCTGGCCGCCATGGTGTGGCGCCGCGCCGAGTACTGGCACTGACGTGCGGACCGTCCTGAAGTGGTTCGCGCTGGTCGTCGCCGTGCTCGCCGTCCCCGCCGTGGGCGCGACCGTCTCCGCGCTGTCGGCGTTCGACGCCCTCTACTCCCCCGGCCCGGACCGGCCGCTGCCCGCCGCCGCCCCACCGGCGCACGACCCGGCCAAGCCGACCGCGGTGGTCGTCGTCGGCGACCGCGGGGCCGTCGTCTCCGACACCTTGGCGCCGTACGAGATCCTCGCCGCGACCGGCCGGTTCAACGTCTACACCGCCGCGCCGAAGCGCGAGCCGAAGCCGCTGACCGGCGGCCTCGACCTCGTCCCCGACCTGAGCTTCGCCGACCTCGCCGCGCGGCTCGGGGCGAAGGCGCCGGACCTGGTCGTCGTCCCGGCGCTGCCGGACGTCGGCGAGCCGAGCACCGAACCCGTGACGCAGTGGCTGCGCGCGCAGGCCGCCCACGGCGCGAAGCTGCTGAGCGTCTGCAACGGCAGCGGCGTCCTCGCCTCCGCCGGCCTGCTCGACGGCCGGCCCGCGACCGCGCACTGGTTGAAGCTCGAGGCTTTCTCGAGTGACTACCCGGCCGTGCACTGGGTGCGGGGGCAGCGGTTCGTCGACGACGGCGACGTCGTCACCACGGCCGGGATCCTCTCCGGCGTCGACGGGACGCTGCACTGGGTCGAGCGGCTCGCCGGCCGCGACGTGGCTTCCGACGCCGCCCAAGCGATCGGCTGGTCGCGGTACGGCACCACGGTCCCGGTGCACGCGCCGGAATCGCTGCCGGACGCGGCGGCGATCGTCAACGCCGCTTTCCGCTGGCACCCGGACGACATCGGCGTCCTGCTCGCGAACGGCGTCGGTGAGATCGAACTGGCGTCGGTGTTCGACACCGAAGGGCAGTCGCTGTCCTCGCGCACGCTCGCCGTGAGCGCGGACGGCGCCCCGATCCGGTCGCGGCACGGCCTGACGTTCGTGCCGCGGGCGGCACTGGCCGACGCGGACCTCGACCGGCTGATCGTGCCCGGGGCGACGCGCGGGGTCACCGGCGGCCCGGCCCCGGAGTACGTCCACGACCGGCCCGGCTTCGCCTACGACACGGCGGTGAGCGCGCTCTCGCGCCGCACGGACGTCGCGACCGCGCGGTGGACGGCGAAGGTCCTGGAGCTGCCCACCGACGGCGTCGGCTTCGAAGGCCGGGCGTGGCCGTGGTGGCCGACGGCGGTACCGGTCGCCCTGCTCCTGCTGGGCGCGGCCGCCATCGTCGTCGTGCGCCGGGTCGTCCTGCCGAAGTGGCGTAAAACGATTTAGGCGATCAGCGATCGTCGAAGCGGTTCGCCTTCCCTGCGTCCCGGTGGAGTATTGCCATCGCGTGAGTTCGTGATTACAGTCACGTATCACGCTGCTTTGAAACGTTTAAATCTCGCCGCCCCATCCCCGCCGCAAGGGAGCCCGCATGCTGCCCTCGAAGCTTTGGCGCGCGACCACCACGACGCTCGCCGCGCTCCTGGTCCTGTCCACCGCCTCGGTGCCCCCGGCGGGCGCCGCGCCTCCCGTGGACCTGGCCGGTGCGCACTGGATCTGGTACCCGGAAGGCGATCCGGCGAGTTCCGCGCCGGCCGCGACCCGGTACTTCCGCGCCACCTTCACCGCCCCCGCCGGCGCGGTCAGCGACGCCCGGTTCGTCGTCACCGGCGACGACACCGCCGACGTCTGGCTCAACGGCAAGCCCCTCGCTTCCTCGGCCCGCACCGCGGACTCGTGGCGGTCGGCGCTGTCGGTCGACCTCGCGCCCGCGCTGACCCCCGGCGGCAACACGCTCGCCGTCGCCGTCCGCAACTCCGGCGGTGCCGCCGGCCTGCTCGGCCGGCTGCGCGTGACGACCGCGTCGGGCACCGCAGACCTCACCACCGGCGCCGGCTGGAAGAGCGCGACGACCGCGCCGGACGGCTGGGAACAGCCCGGGTTCGCGGACGGGGCCTGGGCCGCGGCCAAGGACCTCGGCGCCTACGGCACCGGTCCGTGGGGCACCCGCGTGGGCACCCCGAGCCCGTCGGAGCAAACTCCGCTCTCGGTCGCGAGCGCGACCGTCGGGCAGCGCGTGAACCCGATCGGCGTCGACCAGCCGCGGTTCGGCTGGAAGCTCGCGTCTTCGGCGCCGCAGCAACGACAATCCGCGTACGAGATCCTGGTGTCGGCCGGCGGCAAGGACGTCTGGGACAGCGGCCGCGTCACCTCGGCGCGGCAGGCCGACGTCGCCTACGGCGGTCCCGCGCTCGGCTCGCTGACCGCGTACACCTGGAAGGTCCGTGTCTGGGACGGCCAAGGCCGGATGAGCGGCTGGAGCCCGGTGCAGCGCTTCGAAACGGCGTTGCGCGACCCGGCCGCCGAATGGACCGGCGCCTTCCTCGGCCGCGCCGCAGCCGGCCCGGACCTCGCCGGCGCGAACTGGGTCTGGTACCCGGAAGGCGACCCGATCGGCGGCGTGCCACCGGCCACCCGGTACTTCCGCACGACCGTCGACCTGGCCGCGGCGCCCGCGAAGGCGACGCTGGTCGTCACCGGGGACGACACCGCGACCGTCTGGGTCAACGGCACCCAGGTCAGCGATTCGCCGCGGGTCACCGACTCCTGGAAGACCGCCGCCGTCCTCGACGTCGGCGCCCTGCTGACCACGGGCGCGAACACGATCGCGATCAGCACCGAGAACACGACCCAGAGCCCGGCCGGGATGATCGCGAAGCTGACCGTCCCGAATGGACCGGCCGTGGTGACCGACGGGTCGTGGAAGGCGAGCCAGACCGGCCCGAACGGCTGGCAGCAGCGCGGGTTCGACGACAGCTCCTGGCCCGCGGCGCGGGCATTGACCGCGTACGGCACCGGGCCGTGGGGTGCGAACGTCGCCGTCAGCGCCCCCGCTCCCCTGCTGCGCAAGAGCTTCACGGTCTCGAAGCCGGTCGCGAGCGCGCGGCTGCTCACCACCGCGCTGGGCCTCCAGGAGACCCACCTCAACGGCGCCAAGGTCGGCGCCGAGGTCCTCGCCCCCGGCTGGACCGACTACGCGAAACGCCTGCAGTACCGCGTTTCCGACGTCACCAAGCAGATCCGCACCGGCGAGAACGTCCTCGGGGCGATGGTCGGCAACGGCTGGTACTCCGGCAGCATCGGCATCGCCGGCAGCCAGAAGTACGGCACCGAGCCGTGGTACTCGGCGCAGCTGAAGCTGACGTTCACGGACGGCACGAGCACGACGGTCGCGACCGACGGCACCTGGAAAGCCGGCGACGGCCCGATCCGCGCCGACGACCTCTACCAGGGCGAAACCTACGACGCGCGGCTGGCCACCGGCTGGGACCGGCCCGGCTTCGACGACCGCGGCTGGGCGGCGCCCCGCGTCAAGCCCGGCGCCAAGCCGAACCTGGTGTCCCAAGTGGACAACGGCGTGACCGTGCAGCAGGAGTTCAAGCCCGTTGCGTGGACCCAGCCGAAGCCGGGGGTCTGGGTGGCCGACCTGGGCCAGAACTTCAGCGGCTGGAACCGGCTGGCCGTGACCGGCCCGGCCGGCACCACGGTCACCGTGCGCCACGCCGAGGTGCTCAACCCGGACGGCACGATCTACACGACCAACCTGCGCGCGGCGCAGGCGACCGACCGCTTCACCTTGGCGGGCACCGGCGGCGTCGAGACGTACGAGCCGCGCTTCACGGTGCACGGCTACCGGTACGTCGAGCTGACCGGCCTGCCCTCGGCGCCGACGGCCGGAACGCTGACCGGGCGGGCGATGTGGACGTCCGGCGCGCAGACCGGCACGTTCACTTCGTCGAACGCGCTGGTGAACCAGCTGCAGCACAACATCCTCTGGGGTGAGCGCTCGAACATGCTGTCGGTGCCGAGCGACTGCCCGCAGCGCGACGAGCGGCTCGGCTGGACCGGGGACATCGGGATCTTCGCCGGGACGTCGACGTTCAACCTCGACGTCGCGAACTTCCTCGGCAAGTTCAGCGACGATCTGGTCGACGCGCAGCACGACGACGGGTCGTTCACCGACGTCGCGCCGGGCGTGCTGAGCGGCTCGGGCACGGCGGGCTGGGGCGACGCGGGCGTCATCGTGCCCTACACCCTGTGGCAGCGCTACGGCGACACCGGCGTGATCGACGAGCACTTCGCCGCGATGGTGAAGTGGGTGGAGTACCTGCGCTCGACGTCGGGTGCCGACCTGATCCGCGACCACCAGACCTACGGGGACTGGCTGAACGTCAACGACAACACCGCGCAGGACCTGATCTCGACGGCGTTCTTCGCGTGGTCGTCCCGGCTGGTGTCGCGGATGGCCGCGGCCACCGGGCGGAGTTCGGAAGCGGCGGAGTACGGGACGCTCGCCGACCGGATCGGGACGGCGTTCACCAACCGGTTCACGCAGGCGGACGGCACGGTCGGGGCGAACACCCAGACCGGGTACGTGCTGGCGCTGGCGTTCGGGCTGCTGCCGGCCGACCGCGTGCAGCCCGCGGCGGACAAGCTGGCCGCGCGCGTGGCGGCGGCCGGCGGGCACCTGAGCGTCGGGTTCCTCGGCGTCGAGAACCTGCTGCCGGTGCTGGCCGCGCACGGCCACGCCGACGTCGCGTACCAGGTGCTGCTGCAGCCCGGTTTCCCCGGCTGGGGCTACATGATCGGTCACGGCGCGACGACGATCTGGGAGCGCTGGGACGGGATCAGGCCGGACGGCTCGTTCAACGACCCGGGCATGAACTCGTTCAACCACTACGGCCTCGGCTCGGTGGGCGACTTCCTGTACCGCTCGATCGGCGGGCTTTCGCCGGCCTCGCCGGGGTACGCGTCGCTGCTGGTGGCGCCGCGGCCGGGCGGCGGGCTGACGTCGGCGAAGTCGGCGTACGAGACGCCGTACGGGTCCGCGGTCAGCGACTGGTCGATTTCGGGCGGGAAGGTGACGCTGCGCGTGACGGTCCCGGCCGGCTCGTCGGCGACGGTCAAGGTGCCCACGTCCCAACCGGGTTCGGTGGCCGCGCCGCCGGAAGCGGTCCCGTCCTCGGCCGGGTCGTACTTCGTGCCCGCCGGTTCGTACATGTTCACCGCCCCGGCATGAGGACCGGCCGGGTGGGACGGCGCCCGTCCCACCCGGCCGGTCACGACTGGTCCGCCGCCGGCAAGTACTCCCGCAGGGGCTCCGGGACACTCCGCGCGAACTTCGCGTCGGTCAGCTCGACGCCTCCGGCGAAGCTCGCTTCGGTGAACCACGTTTCCCCGGCGAACTCCGCCATGTCGAACCGGGCGGCCGCGGCGAACGCCGCACCGCCGAAGCTGGCCTCACCGGCGACGCTCAGTCCCGCGAACCACGCTTCCCCCAGGAACGAGGCCCAGCCGAACAGCGCCTCACCGGCGAATTCGGCCCGGGTGAACCAGGCGTCGCCGACGAACCGGGCATCGGTGAAGACGCCGTTGCGGATCCGGCATTCGCTGAGGACGAAATCGATCAGGGTGGCACCGGCGAGATCGAGGTCGACGTCGGCCCAGAAGGTGCCGGCCTGCTCGCCGGCCCTCAGGTGTCTCGTCAGGACGCGCTGCGCGGAGAGGCGGACTTGGCGTTCACCGCGGGCGTCGTCCTCGAGTTCCGGGCGGGACTCGTCCGGCAGCCGGAACGGGGCCCGCAGGTAGGCACAGACGACGTCGACGACGTTCTGCCGCCGGCTCGGGTCGGCCTGGGCCATCCGTTCGAGGGCGTAGAGACCTCCGTGCCGGACCGCGGCCGTGCCCGAGCCCAGCTGCTCGACGGCCCTGAGGTAGAGATCGGCCGACCGCCGTTCACGCGTGTCGAACTCGCTCTGGGCGAAGGCGCGCTTCGCCAGCTGGTGCGCCTCGTGCTTCCGGAGCAGATCCAGCTCGGTCGAGCGTTGCCGGCGAGCCGCGAGCCACAGTGCGATCGCGCCCCCGAACCCCACGCCCAGAACCGCGGCCGTGCGGATCGCGTCCAGCCGGTCGCCGGTCGCTCCGCTGCGCACCAGTAGCCAGGCGGCCGCGGCCGCGAGCAGGACGACCGCCGGCACGCCGGCGGCGATCACCCACTGCGGGATCGGGCCGACCGGAGGATGCCGTTCCCCGTTATCAGTTCCACTCACCCCGGGGTAGTCGGACAAACCGGCCTTTTCGCTACGGCCGTGGACGAGCGGCTACGGAACGTTCCGGCGCACGCCGAATTCGAGGTGGAAGTTGTCCAGGGTGGCCGGCAGCGGGCGGTCCGGGGCCAGTACCGGGCCGGTCTTCTGCTCGAAACCGTGCTCACGCACCAGGTTCGCCAGCAGCGTGCTCGTGCAGAACTGGACCAGGTCACGGCCCGGGCAGATCGCCGGGCCCGCACTGAACGGCACCAGCGCCGGGTTCGCCTCCGCGCGGCCGTCCAGCCAGATCTCCGGCTCGAAGCGGTCGGCGTACGGCAGCTCCGCGTCGCGGTGGAAGAACGGGGTGAAGATCACGACCGTCGTGCCCGCCGGGCCCCACGCCGTCTCTTCCGTCGTTTCGCGCAGGATCATCGGCGTCGTCGGCCACAGGCGGACCGCTTCCAGCACGCACGCGCGCAGGTAGCCCAGCTGCTGCGGCTCGGCCGGGTCGGCGTCCGGCAGCTCCGCACGGGCGCGCTCGAGCGCCGCCGGGTGGGTGGCCAGCAGGGCCAGGGTCCGGAACGTCACCATGCCCGCCGCGTCGAAGGCGAACAGCCAATGCGCGACCTGGTCCGTCGCGGTGCCGTCGTCCCCGGCCGAAGCGATCGCCGCCGCCAGGCTGCCGGGTTCGGCGCGGCCGAGGTGCTCGGCCAGCCGGGCGTGGAAGCGCTCACGCAGCTGCTTGCGCCGCGGGTGCAGGTACGCCCAGTTCGCGTCCAGCCGGAGCCGCTCCAGCAGGTCGGTGAGCGTTTCGTCATCGCGGGCGCCCCGGCCGAGGACGACCGTGCGCACGAGCCGCCACCAGGCGACGTCGAAGGCGTCCCAGGTCAGCTCGGTCTCACCGAGCAGGACGGCGGCTTCGTCGGCGATCGCGCGGGCGAACGGCGCCGCGAGCTCGTGCAGCGGACGGCCCGGCTCGAGCACGGCCTCGGTGAACCGGCGCCGCGGACGGCGGTCGGCGGCGTCGGAGATCAGCACCCCGTGCGGCTGGAAGTGGCCCAGCGCGGCCCGCTTTTCCACTGTGGACGGACTGAACGGCGTCGGCGCGCCGGCCAGCAGCGTGCCGACGTCCTCGGCGGACAGGGCCAGCTCCACCGACCGGCCGGGAACGCGCAGCTTCAGCGGGCGCCCGTCGTACCGGTCGCGCAGCCGCGTGAGCAGCTTGACGGCCGGGCGGTCGACCTGCAGCTTGCCGGCCAGGCCCATCGCCGCCGGCCGGCGTTTGATCACGCCGCCCGCGAGCGTGGGCAACGCCACTTCGGCCGCGACGCGCAGGGTATCGGCGACCGAGGCAGTCACCGGCCGGGTCAGGTGGGTGGACGTCATACCGCCCGTTTACCCGGGTGGACCGACCGGAAACGCGATCAGTGACGCAGGGCGAGGTTCAGCACGTCACCCGCGTGGTCGAGGCAGTCGACGCAGATCACCGCGTCCCGCGCCGCGCAGTCGACCCGCAGCAGCGGGCGCCGCAGGCCGAGGAACGTCCGCCGCTCCCGGCGGCCGCAGAACTGGCACACCGCGGCCTGCGGCGACGTCACCGCGGCCAGCACGTCCCCGCCCGGGGTTTCGCGGTCCGCGCCGTCGCGCACCACCTTCAGCCCGGCGCGCACGCACTCGACGCAGATCGGCCCGGCCTTGCCGGGGACGCGCGGGCCGCGCACCGAGCCGCAGAACCGGCAGGGCCGTCCGGCCCCGTTCGCCGCCGTCACACCGCCTCCTCACCGGTTTCGCTGCCCGCGCACCGGGAACCCCGGGCACGACGTCACCTCCCGGCCACGCTACGCGCATCCGGCCGCGCGGGGGCATCGGCGGAACCGGCTCACGCTCGGCCGGATCCCGCGCGCACGGACCTCCCGCCCGGGCGGCACCACGGCACGAGCGGGCTGGAGGAACGTTGTCGTCGTTGACCGTGCTGTTCGGGGTGGCCGGGCTGCTCGCCCTCGCCGCGGCGATCGTGCCGAAGCTCGTCGCGGACCGGCCGTTCTCGGTGCCGCTGGTGATGCTGCTCGCCGGGATCGTCCTGGGCCTGCTCCCGCTGCCCGCGCCCTACGGCAACGGCTGGAGTGACCCCGCGGCCCACCTGCACGGCGTCGAATCCTTCACCCAGCTGGGTATTCTCGTCGCCCTCGCCGGCGCGGGCCTGTCCGTGGACCGGAAGTTCGGCCTGAAACGCTGGGGTTCGACGTGGCGGCTGCTCGGCCTGACCATGCCGCTGTCGATCCTGGCGATCGCCGCGCTCGGGTACTGGTGGCTCGCGCTGGCACCCGGCGTGGCCCTGCTGCTGGCCGCGGCGCTGGCGCCGACCGACCCGGTGCTGGCGGGCGACATCGGCGTGCCGCACCCGGACGTCGAGCCGGAACTGGCCCGGGACAACGAAATCCGGTTCACGCTGACCACCGAGGCGGGGTTCAACGACGGGCTGGCCATGCCGTTCGTCCTGCTCGGGCTGGCGATGGCGGGCAGCAGGCCGAACCTGGCCATCTCGTGGGTGCTCGTCGACCTGCTGCTGCCGGTCGTGACCGGCGTGCTGGTCGGCCTGGTCGCCGGCCGCGGGCTCGGCTGGGCGATCTTCCACACGTCGTCGGACCGGCTGCGGCTCGCCGAGTACGGCGACGGCCTGGTCCTGCTGGCGCTCGCCTTCCTGCCGTACGCCCTCTCGGAACTGGCCCACGGCAACGGGTTCGTCGCCGTGTTCACCGCCGCGGTCGTGGTCCGCAAGCAGGAGCGGGAGCACGACTACCACGGCGTCCTGCACGCGTTCGGCCACCAGCTGGAACGGCTCTTCGTCCCGCTCGCCCTGCTCGGGCTCGGCCTCGCGATCGGCGACGGGCTGCTGGCCGGCCTCCGTCCCCTGGAAGTCGTCATCGCCGTGGTCGCGGTGCTGGTGGTGCGGCCCGTGGTCGGCTGGCTCTCCCTGCTCGGGTCCTCGGCCGGCCGGCCGGCGTCGCTGGCCATCGCGTTCTTCGGCGTCCGCGGCATCGGCACGCTCTTCTACCTCGCCTACGCGCTCGACCGGCTGCCGATCGCGCAGCAGGGTGTCCTGTGGCGGGTCGGCGCGCTCGCCGTGGCCGTGTCGGTGCTGGTCCACGGCATCCTGGCGGAGCCCGCCATCCAGCGGATCGAGCGGATGGGCGGTCACCTGCCCGCCCACTGAGCCCGGTTGGCGAACCCGGCCGCGGGGTACTCCGCCGGGCGTGCGGGTGACATCCGAGGTGCTGCCGTGGTGGCTCGGCCTGACCGGCCTGTGGGTCCTCACGCTGTCGACGCCGTCGTGGCCGGAGCTCGTGGCCGCGGCCGTGGCGGCGGTGCCGTGCGCGTTCGCGGCCCGCGCCGCGCGCCGGGCCGTCGGCGGGGCGTGGCGGCCCCGGGCGGGCTGGCTGCGGTGGCTGCTCGCGATCCCGGGCACGGCGGTCCGCGAATCCGGCCGTGTCCTGGTCGAGGTCGTGCGGCACCCGCGCGCGGGCCGGTTCGACACGCTCGAGCTGCCGGACGAGCCCGACGCGGTCCACGAAGCCAGAGCGGCCTGCGCGGCCGCCGTCGTCGGCTGCACCCCGGGGACGATGGTCGTCGCCACTCCCCCGCACGACCGCGAACTGGTCGTCCACCGGCTGCTCGGGGGCGGCTCCCGTGTGCTGGACGAGGTGCGCCGGTGACCGGCTGGCTGGTCGCCGCCGTGCTGCTCATGGCGGGCGGCCTCGGCCCGGCGCTGTGGCTGGCCGCGCGCGGGGACGCCATCGGACGGCTCGCCGGCCTCCAGCTCGCCGGCCCGGTCACCGTGCTCACGCTGCTCCTGCTCGTCCAGGCCTACGGCCCGTCGAGCGCGGTGATCCTGCCGCTGGTGCTGACCGTGCTGGCCTTCGCGGGCACGCTGCTGTTCATCCGGCTGCTGGGGACGACGGAATGACGGTCGTCGCGCAGGTTCTCGTCTTCGCCGGGGTCGCCGTCGTCGTGGTCTGCGCGCTGGCGATGCTGCGGGCCCAGACGCTGCTCAACCGGCTGCACCTGCTCGCCCCGGTGACGACGCTGGGCGCGCCGCTCGTCGGCGGCGGCCTGGCGCTGGCCACGGGGTGGAACCTCGGGTCGGGCGCCATCCTGCTCACCGTCGTGCTGCTCGCCGTGACCGGCCCGGTCCTGCAGTCCGCCGCGGGGCGCGTCGAAGCGCAGCGGAGGGGCGAGATCGACGAGGACCTGCCGTCGTGACGACGGTCGTGCTGCTCGTCGTCCTCGCGTTCGTCGCCGTCGCGGGGTTCGCGGTGGTGGCCACCCCCGACCCGCGGCGGCAGGCGATCACGCTGTCGCTGTTCAGCCTGTGCCTGACGCTCCTGTTCGTGGTGCTCCAGGCGCCGGACGTCGCGCTTTCGGAGCTGGCCGTCGGGTCGGCCGTGGTGCCGCTGCTCGTGCTGCTCACCATCCGGAAGGTGGGCGGGCGATGACAGTGCGGACCCGGACGTGGCTGTCCGCGGCCGGCGCGCTCGGCGTCGCCGTCCTGCTCGTGACGGCGTTCCTGCGGATGCCCGGGTTCGGCGGTGACCTGCACGTCTACCGCGACCTCGCGCTGCCCGCCGCCCTCGCGCGGGCGACGCCGAACCTCGTGTCGTCGATCAACTTCGACCTGCGGGCGCTGGACACCCTGGGCGAAGAGACCATCGTCGCCGCCGCGGTCGTCGGCACGCTCTCGCTGTTGCAACCGTCCGAAGAGGAACGGCAGCGGATCGAACCGCAGCGCGGGTACGTCATGCCGGTGGTCAAGGTCGCCGGCTACCTCCTGCTGCCGGTGACCCTGCTGCTCGGCCTCGACGTCGTGGCGCACGGCCACCTCACCCCCGGCGGCGGCTTCCAGGGCGGGGTGGTGCTCGCCACCGGCTGGCACCTGCTCTACATCTCCGGCAGCTATCCGGCGCTCGCGCGGCTGCGCCCGATCGACTGGTGTGAGTACGCCGAAGCGGCGGCGACCGGCCTGTACGTCGTCACCGGGCTCGCCGGCCTGGTCGCCGGCGGCGCGTTCCTCGCCAACGTCCTGCCGGAGGGCGAGTTCGGCTCGCTGCTGTCGGCGGGCACGGTGCCGGTGCTGAGCGTCCTGGTCGGGATCGAGGTGGCGGCCGGGCTCGTCGTGCTGCTGGCCCAGTTCCTCGGCCAGGGCCTGATCCGGGAGGAGGACGCGTGATCGGGATGGCCTGCTACGGCGTGGCCGGGTGGCTGCTGCTGATCGGCGCGGTCGGCATCGTGCGCAGCCGGCACCTCGTGCACACCGTCGTCTCCCTGTCGGTGGCACAGGCCGGGACGTACGTGCTGCTGCTCGGGATCGGCTACCAGGACCAGGCCGGCGCGCCGATCGTCGTCCAGGACCAGCGCCAGCCGGTGGTCGACCCGATGGTGCAGGCAATGACGCTGACCGACATCGTCGTGTCGGCGACGATCACCGCGCTGCTGCTCGGCCTGACCATCCAGATCTCGAAGCGCCACGGGACGGTCGATCCCGACGAGCTGCGCGCCCTGCGCGGCTGAGCCGATGTCCGCGCTCCCGTCCCTCATCGTCGCGCTTCCGCTGCTGGCCGCATGCCTGCTGCTGGGCCTGGGCAGGATGCTGCCGCGGGTGGTGGCCGACGGGTTCGCGACCGCGGCGGCGCTGACCGCCACGGTGCTCACGGCCGTGCTGCTCGCCGCCGTGCAGCACGGCCGGGTGGTGGTCTGGCTGGGCGGGCACCACCCGGACGGCGCCCGCTCGCTGGGCATCGTCCTGGCCGCCGACGGGCTCAACACGACACTGGCGCTGCTGGCGTCGTTCCTGACGACGTGCGCGCTGGTCTACAGCTGGCGTTACTTCGAGGCGGTCGAAGCCCGCTACCACGCGATGATGCTGCTGTTCCTCACCGGCATGCTCGGCTTCCTGCTCACCGGGGACCTGTTCACCCTGTTCGTGTTCTTCGAGCTGATGAGCGGCGTCGCCTACGCGCTGACCGGGTACCGCGTCGAAGAGGCCGACTCCGTCCAGGGCGCGCTGAACTTCGGCGTGGTGAACTCCCTCGGCGCGTACTTCACGCTGATGGGCATCGGCCTGCTGTACGCGCGCGGCGGGCAGCTGGGCTTGGCGCAGCTCGGCGTCGCCCTCGACGGCAAGCCCGCGGACGCGCTGGTGCTCGCCGCGTTCGTGCTCGTCTGCACCGGCCTGCTGGTCAAGGCGGCCGCGGTGCCGTTCCACTTCTGGCTCGCCGACGCGCACGCGGTCGCGCCGACCCCGGTCTGCGTGCTCTTCTCCGGCGTCATGGTCGAGCTGGGTGCCTACGGCGTGCTGCGGGTGCGGCGGACGGTGTTCGGCGGCGTGCTCGACGACGGCGCGTTCGCCCGGGTGCTGCTGGTGCTCGGGATCGCGAGCGCGGTGCTCGGGGCCGTCCTGTGCTTCACCCAGCGGCACCTGAAACGGCTGCTGGCGTACTCGACGATCGCGCACACCGGGTTGTTCCTCTGTGGACTGGCCGCCGCCGACGGCGCGGCGAGCACCGGCTTCCTGCTGGCGGTGGCCGGGCACGCGGGTGCCAAGGCGGCGCTGTTCCTGCTCGTCGGGGTGCTGAAGGACCGCTACGGCAGCGTCGACGAGGACGAGCTCTTCGGCAAGTGCGGGCATTCCCGGCTCGAAGGCGGGCTGTTCCTGCTGGCGGGCCTGGTGCTGGCCGGGCTGCCGCCGTTCGGCGTCGCGTTCGGCAAGGACGTCGCCGAGCACGCGCTCGAGCAGACCGGCTACGGCTGGCTGGTGGCGGTGTTCGTCGGCGTCACCGCGGTGACGGCGGGCGCGGTGCTGCGGGCGGGCCTGGGTGTCTACTTCGGACGCGGCCGGCCCCCGCGCCGCGACGACGGCGACCGCACCCCGGGCACCGACGAGGAACCCGAGACGGGCCGGCGCATCGAGCGCACGCCGGTGACGATGATCGCCGCGATCGTGACGGCGCTGGTCGCCGCGCTCGCCGTCCCGTGGCTGCGCGACGTCGCCGTCACGGCCGGGCGGCAGGAGGCGGACCGCGAGGGGTTCCTGCACGACGTCCTGCCCGCGGTCGGCTCGCCGGGGTCGCTGCCGCCGGTGACGGCCGACTGGACGTCGTCCGGCCTGCTGTTCGGCGGCGGCACGGTTCTGCTGGCGCTCGGCATCGCCGCGGCGGCCCTCTGGCCCCACCGGCTGCCGTCCTGGCCGCGGCCGGTCCGGACGGCGCTCGACGCGCTGCACCGGGGGCATTCCGGCCACGTCGGGGACTACGTCGCGTGGCTGCTGGTGGGCGTGACCGCCCTCACCGCGCTCGTTTGGCTTTGATGTGTATGCCGCCGCGCACTGGGTAACCCGGAGTCAAGGCCCTTTTGGCGACTGGCCGATCCGGAAATGTCGCCGCGACGGAAGGTGCACCCCGATGAACGACAAGTTCGAGAACAAGGGCGAAGAGCTCAAGGGCCGGGCGAAGGAAGCCGTCGGCGACGCCACGGGCAACGAGCAGTGGCAGGCCGAGGGCAAGGCCGACCAGGCCAAGGGTTCGCTCAAGCAGGCCGGCGAGAAGATCAAGGACGCCGTCAAGGGCGTCAAGGACAAGGACTGACCTTCTGGTCCTGCTGCCGCACCCCGGTTCGCCGGGGTGCGGCAGTTCTCGTTTCAGCGGCTTTCCGACCGGCGCTCGAGCCGCTCGCGCTGCGGTATCACGACGTACTTCGGGTCCTTTGTGGACGCCACGCCCGCCGCGTAGACGCCGAACCGTGTGCACAGCCCCGAAGCCAGGTAGGCCGCGCCCGCCGCGACGCCGGCGGCCCGGTACCGGCTCGCCAGCAACGAAAGTCCGGCCCCGGCCGCCGTCAGCGCCTTCGCCGCCTTGAGCAGCTTGCCCGCGCGGCCCGTCCGGTACGGCTCCGACACCAGCCCCAGGCCGGTCTCCAGATGGTGCTCGGCCACCAGTTCCGCCACCGCTCCCGCGAGCCCCGCGCGGACCGCCGGGCCGACTTCGGCCGCGGGTGCCGCCAGCAGGGCCGCGCCCGCGCCGCTCGTCACCGCGCTGCCTGCGAACAGCACCGGGAGCGTCCCGTGGGCTTCGTGCCACGACGGCGTCGCCGTGTCCGCCAGCAGCACCGCCGTGTACGTGCACATCGCCGGCCCCAGCACGGCCGCGCCTGCTCCGGCCAGCTTGCCGATCAGCGGCAGCTTCCCCGTCACCTCGGACGCCGCCGCCACCGCGGCCAGCCCGGAGAACGGCGAGAGGATCCACGACCCCACCGAAAGCGGCGACGTCGGCTTCAGCACCCGCAGCATGTGCAGGAACCGCGTCGGCTGGCCCAGGTCGTGGATCAGCGCCACGACGCTCGCGAGGGACCCGCCGGACGCCACGATCCTGCCGACGCGGGCGAGGCCCGGCCGCCCGGTGCCGTCGGCCAGCGCCGCCATCGTCGCCGACGCGCCCGCCGCGCCGCCCAGGAACAGGTACAGCGGCACGTCCGGCTGCTTCCACGCCGGTTCCTTGAGGATCGGCCGGCCGTAGTAGGACTTGAACTCCGCGGGCTCGACCATCGCCCGTTCGCGGCGCGGGCTCACCGGCGCCGCCCCAGGAACGACATCGCCAGCGTCGCAGCCACCCCGGCCGCCGTCACCGCGGCCCGCTTCCACATCGCGGGCAGGTCCCGGGTCGTGACGACCGGGTCCGGCGGCAGCCCGTACACCTCGGGTTCGTCCAGCAGCAGGAAGAACGCGCCGTCGCCGCCGACGCCGTCGTCCGGGTCGCGCCCGTAGAGCCGCGCCTCCGGCACCCCGGAGCCGTGCAAGTCGCGCACCCGCTCGTCGGCACGTTCGCGCAGCTCGTCCAGCTCGCCGAACTGGATCGAGTCGGTCGGGCACGCCTTGGCGCAGGCCGGTTCCATGCCCGCGCCGAGGCGGTCGTAGCAGAGGGTGCACTTGAACGCGCGGCCGTCCGACTCGCGCTTTTCGATGACGCCGTACGGGCACGCCGGGACGCAGTAACCGCAGCCGTTGCAGATGTCCTGCTGCACGACGACCGTGCCGAACTCGGTGCGGAACAACGAGCCGGTCGGGCAGACGTCGAGGCAGGCCGCGTGCGTGCAGTGCTTGCAGACGTCGCTCGACATCAGCCAGCGCACGCCTGGCTCGTCCTGGGCCGGCGCGCCGACGTCCGGCATGCCCAGGTCCACTGTGGACTCTTTGGGTTGCTCGACGAACGCGACGTGCCGCCAGGTGTTCGAGCCCAGCGCGCCGGTGTTGTCGTAGGACGTGCCCAGCAGGTCCAGCTCGCCGCGGTCGGGGACGCCGTTCCACTCCTTGCACGCCACTTCGCAGGCCTTGCAGCCGATGCACACCGACGTGTCGGTGAAGAACCCCATCCGGGGTTGGGTGCCGTACTCAGCCATCGGCTCGCCTCCGGTACTCCTCGACCATGGCCGGCAGCGCGGCGCCGCGCGGGCGGCGGCCCGGCCGGATGTCACAGGTGGCCGCCTTCGACTCCTGGATGTGCACATTCGGGTCCATCACGATCGACAGCAGGTCGTTCGCCGCGTCGCCGCGGGAGAGGCCGTTCGGTCCCCAGTGGTACGGCAGGCCGACCTGATGGATGGTCCGGCCGCGGACCTTCAGCGGCTTCACGCGCTCGGTCACGAGCACGCGGGCCTCGATCGCCGTCCGCGCCGAGACGATCGTCGCCCAGCCGCCGTTCTCCAGGCCGCGTTCGGCCGCCAGCGCCGGCGAGACCTCGCAGAAGAACTCCGGCTGCAGCTCCGAGAGGTAGGGCAGCGTCCGGCTCATCCCGCCCGCCGTGTGGTGCTCGGTGAGCCGGTAGGTGGTGAACACGTACGGGTAGACCGAGCTGCGCGCCGGGTTGTACGGGTTCGCCGGGCTTTCGAGGGTCTGGCGCGTCGGCGATTCCTGCTGCCCGTAAAGCGCGTTCTCGACCGGGCTCTCGAACGGCTCGTAGTGCGCGGGCAGCGGGCCGTCGGCCAGGCCGGCCGGGACGTAGAGCCACGCCTTCCCGTCGGTCTGCATGATGAACGGGTCGCGCCCGCCCAGCGCGTCCTGCGCCTTGGCCCCCTCGGGTGGCACGTGGTCCGGCGCCTTGGTGGGCTCGAAGTCCGGGACGTCCGGGCCGACCCACTTGCCCTGCTCGGCGTCCCAGCTGAGCAGCTTCTTCCGTTCGCTCCACGGCTTGCCGTCCGGGTCGGCCGACGCGCGGTTGTAGAGGATCCGCCGGTTCGCCGGCCACGCCCACGCCCAGCCCTTGGCGACCCAGTCCTGCTCGCTGCCCGGCTGCCGGTTCGCGGCCTGGTTCTTCCCGTCGGCGCGGACGCCGCAGTAGATCCAGCAGCCGCACGCGGTCGAGCCGTCGTCCTTCAGCTGCGTGTACGCCGAGAGCGGGCCGTCCGGGCCGTGACCGTTGATCTCGGCGAGCACGGACTCGGCGCTCGGGTCGTCCGTCGGTCCTTCGACCGGGTAGCTCCAGGTGAGGTCTCGGATCGGTGCGTCGCGCGGGTCGTCGCCGATCCGTTCCCGGATGATCCGGCCCAGGTGGTAGTAGAACCACAGGTCGCTGCGGGCGTCGCCGGGCGGTTCGACGGCCTTGTGGTGCCACTGCAGCAGGCGCTGGGTGTTGGTGAAGCTGCCGTCCTTCTCGGTGTGCGCGGCGGCGGGCAGGAAGAAGACCTCGGTGCCGATCTCGTCCGGCTTCAGCTCGCCGGTCTCGACCTCGGGGCCGTCCTTCCAGAACGTCGCGCTCTCGATCAGCTGCAGGTCGCGGACGACGAGCCAGTCGAGGTTGGCCAGGCCGAGCCGCTGGAACTTGCCGTTGGCCGAGCCGACCGCCGGGTTCTCCCCGACCAGGAAGTAGCCCTTGCACTCCCCTTCGATCTGCTTCTGCACGGTCGCGTACGTGCCGTGGTCGCCGGTCAGGCGCGGCAGGTAGTCGAAGCGGAAGTCGTTGTGCGGCTGGGCCGAATCGCCCCAGTAGGACTTCAGCAAGCTGACGGCGTAGGAGCGCATGTTGCCCCAGAACCCGGTCTTGCCGGCGTCCGCCGCGACGAAGTCGTCGAGGCTCTCGTGCTGGTGCGCGTGCGGCATCGGGATGTAGCCGGGCAGCAGGTTGAACAGCGTCGGGATGTCGGTGGAGCCCTGGATGCTGGCGTGGCCGCGCAGCGCGAGGATGCCGCCGCCGGGGCGGCCGATGTTGCCGAGCAGGGTCTGCAGGATCGACGCCGTGCGGATGTACTGCGCGCCGACGGTGTGGTGCGTCCAGCCGACCGAGTACACCCACGCCGTCGTCCGGTCTCGGCCGGAGTTCGCGGTGACCGCCTCGGCGATCTCCCGGAACTGCTCGACGGGCAGGCCGCAGACGTCGGCGACCATCTCGGGCGTGTAGCGGGCGAAGTGGCGCTTGAGCACCTGGTAGACGCAGCGCGGGTGCTGCAGCGTCTCGTCGGTCTTCGGCTTGGCGCCCACGGCCGCACCGCCGCTGCCGTAGGTGTCGGCGCGGGCCGTGCTCTGGTGGCCTTCGCCGCCGTGGTGGTGCTCCGAGCCGGGTTCGCCGGGCTGCCCGGGGTCGGCGGACCCGGTCGCGGGCACGGTCGGCGCGCCTTCGTACGCCCACGTCGTCATGTCGTACTGGCGGCGCTCGGGGTCGTAACCGGAGAAGACGCCGTCGAGGTCCTCGGTGTCCTCGAAGTCCTCACGCAGGATGGCGGCCGCGTTCGTGTAGGCGAGGACGTACTCCCGGAAGTCCTTTTCGTTGCTCAGGACGTGGTTGATCAGGCCGCCGAGGAACGCGATGTCCGTACCGGCGCGCAACGCCGCGTGGACGTGCGAGACCGCGCTGGTGCGGGTGAACCGCGGGTCGACGTGGATGATCTTCGCGCCGCGGGCCTTCGCCTCCATCACCCACTGGAACCCGACCGGGTGGCACTCGGCCATGTTCGAGCCCTGGATGACGATGCAGTCGGCGTTGGCGAGGTCCTGCTGGAACGTCGTGGCGCCCCCACGACCGAAGGAGGTCCCCAGACCGGGAACCGTGGCGGAGTGTCAAATACGCGCCTGGTTCTCGATCTGGATCGCGCCGAGCGCGGTGTAGAGCTTCTTCATCAGGTAGTTCTCTTCGTTGTCCAGCGTCGCGCCGCCCAGGCTGGCGAAGCCGAGCGTGCGGTTGAGCCTGCGACCCTGGTCGTCGGCGTCCTGCCACGTCTCGGCGCGGGTCTCGAGGACCCGGTCGGCGATCATGTCCATCGCCTTGTCGAGGGGCAGGCGCTCCCAGTCGGTGCCGTACGGGCGGCGGTAGAGGACCTCGGTGACGCGGCTCGGGCTGGTCACGAGCTGCTTGCTGGCCGAGCCCTTCGGGCAGAGGCGGCCGCGCGAGATGGGCGAGTCGGGATCGCCTTCGATCTGCGTGACGCGGCCGTCCTTGACGTACACCTTCTGGCCGCAGCCGACGGCGCAGAACGGGCAGACGGACTTGACCACTTTGTCGGCGTCTTCGGTGCGGGCGTGCCATTTTTCCGAACCGTCCGATTTGGCCGCCGCGGCGCGCGCGGTCCGGTCGGGACCGGTCAGCTGCCGGTACACCGGCCAGCCTTCGAGCCACCGACGCACACCCATACCTGGCACGGTAGTAGCGATACCCGCGGTTCGCAGTTCCAACCACGCTTGTGGCGGCCCTTCGGATGACGTGAATGACTCATTCATGTCGTCAGGCGACATGAATGAGTCATTCACGTCATTTCGGCGCCCCGGGCTCAGCTCGTGCGGCGGGTTCCGTCGCCGAGGGGTTCGGTCAGGCCCGCCGCGTCGAGGCGTTCGAGAAGCGGGATCATCACCCGCCGGGTGCTGTCCAACGCGCGCCGGGCCTCGGAAACCGTGAACGGCTGGGGCAGCCCCCTCAGTTCGGCCACCGCGCGCTCCTCGGCGTCCGGGCCGAGCACCACGCTGTCGGTGACCGCCGTCAGCCGGCCGAGGCGGACCGCCGCCGCCAGCTCGCGGCGGCCCAGGCCGAGCGCGCGCAGCTCGTCCGCTTCCGGCGCGCGGAACGGGTGTTCGGCGAGCCGTTTCGCCACCGTTTCCAGGGCCTTCTCGACGGCCGGGGCCAGGCCCGCACCGGGCCTGCGCACGAGCCCGCCGGCGACCTCGAACCCCGTGCCCGCCAACAGCGGCGCGACCAGCTCCGGCGCGGGCAGCCCGAGCCGCTGCCGCAGTGCTTCCACCGGCATCCCCGCCGCCAGGGCGTCCCAGCCCCGGACGATCGCGGCCGCCTCGGCGCGCAGCCCGGCGACGCGCGCCGGGTCGGCGAACCAGTCCCCCATCTTCTCGCCCGTCTCCGGCAGGCCCATCGCGGCGAAGTCCGGCGCCGGCACGAAACCGTTCCGGCGCAGGTAGGTCCCGGCCAGGTCCGGGTCGGCCAGCTCCTCGCCGCGGGCCCGGGCCGCGCCGCGGCGGGCCAAGGACGGCGGCCGGACGTCGAGGACGTCGAACCCGGCGGCGATCCGGTGCTCACCGGGGTCGCGCAGCAGCCCGCGGTCGCCGACGCGCAGCGGCAGCGCGGACGCCGTCGTGAGCCGCGCGGTGTCCGTCCCGAGTGGACGGACGCGGACCGGGACCGCCACCGTGCCGAAGTGCAGCACCAGGTTCCGGTGGACCTCCGCGCCGCGCAGCCGTACGTCGAACTCCGCCGTCGCGTGCCACCGGCCCGGCGTGAGCAGGACGTCGCCGCGCCGGACGTCGGTCCGCGCGGTGCCCCGCAGGTTCACCGCCACGCGAGCCACCGCCGTCACCCGGTCGTGGGATTTCCCGAGCGCCTGCAGGCCGCGGACCTTCACCCGCGCGTCTCCGAGGAGCAGCTCGTCGCCGACCGCGATCGTCCCCGCCGCGAGGGTGCCGGTGACGACCGTGCCGGCCCCCGGAACGGTGAACGCGCGGTCGATCCACAGCCGGACGTCGGCGTCCGGATCGGGCGCCGGCAACCCGTCGGCCAGGGCCCCGATCGCCGCACGCAGCTCGGCGAAACCCGCGCCCGACTTCCCGCTGACGGCGACGCTCGGGACCGCGCCCAGCGACGTCGCCGCGATTTCGCTCAGCGCCGCCGCGGTCGCCGCGGCCGGGTCGGCCCGGTCGGCCTTCGTGACGACGAGCAGGCCGCGCCGGACGCCGAACGCGTCGAGCGCGGCCAGGTGCTCGGCCGACTGCGGCATCCAGCCCTCGTCGGCCGCGACGACGAACAGCACCGCCGGCGCGGGCCCGGCGCCCGCGAGCATGTTCGGCACGAACCGTTCGTGGCCCGGGACGTCGACGAACGCGACGTCCTCGTCGCCGATCCGCGTCCAGGCGAAGCCGAGGTCGATCGTGAGCCCGCGGCGGCGTTCCTCGGCCCACCGGTCCGGCTCCATCCCGGTCAGCCGGCGCACCAGCGTCGACTTGCCGTGGTCGACGTGCCCGGCGGTGACGATCACCCGCATCGGCGGACGGCTTCCCGGAGTTTCGCGTCCTCTTCCGGCCGCACGGTCCGCAGGTCGAGCAGGCACCGGTCCCGTTCGACGCGGCCGGCGACCGCGGGCTCGCCGGTCCGCAGCGCGGCGGCGAACCGGGCGGGCAGGCTCACCGCGACGCTGGGCAGCTCGACGCCCGGCGCTCCCCCGCCGCCGACGGCCGCGACGGACGGGACCACCCGGGCGTCGATGCCGTCCCAGGCCCGGACCAGGAGTTCCGCTCGCTGCCGGAGGCCGTCGACGGACACGTCGAGCGCTTCCCGCACCGGGGCTTTCGGGCCGCGCAGCGTCGCTTCGAGGGCGGCGAGGGTGAGCTTGTCGACGCGCAGGGCCCGCGCGGCGGGGTGCCGCCGAAGCCGTTCGACGACGTCGGCGTCGCCGAACAGGAGGCCGGCCTGCGGGCCGCCGAGGAGCTTGTCGCCGCTGGCCGTGACGACCGTGGCGCCCGCGCGCAGGGCGCTCGCGGCGTCCGGCTCGTCGGGCAGGAGCGGGTGCGGGGCCAGCAGGCCGGACCCGATGTCGGCGACGACGGGCACGCCGAGCCCGGCCAGCTCGCCGAGCGCCGCCTCCGACGTGAAGCCGGTGACCCGGTAGTTCGACGGGTGCACTTTCAGCACGAACCCGGTGTCCGGGCCGATCGCCTCGGCGTAGTCGCGCACGGAAGTCCGGTTCGTCGTGCCCACTTCGCGCAGCCGCGCGCCGGTCGAGGCCAGGAGGTCGGGGATGCGGAAGCCGTCCCCGATCTCGACCAGCTCGCCCCGGCTGACGACGATCTCACGGCCCGGGGCCAGCGCGAGCGCGCAGAGCAGCAGGGCGGCCGCGTTGTTGTTGACGACGTGCACCGCGCCGGCGTCCGGGACGGCGGTGGCGAGCGCCGCGAGGGCACCCAACCCGCGCCGGGCGCGCTCGCCGGTCGCCAGGTCGAACTCGACGTCGGTGGCGCCGCCGGCCGCCACCAGCGCGTCCAGCGCGGCCGCGGACAGCGGGGCCCGGCCGAGGTTGGTGTGCACGACGACGCCGGTCGCGTTGACCACCGGCCGCAGCGACGCCGCGCTCGCCGGGAGCCGCGCGAGCACGACGTCGACGACGTCACCCGGGGCGATCTCGCCGTTCCGGGCGGCCGTCTGGACTTCGGTGACCACTGCTTTGACCAGGTCGCGCCCGAGCGTCCCGGCCGCCTTCGCGACGCGGGGCTCGGCCAGCACCGCGTCGGTCCGCGGGATCGCGCGGCGGGGGTCAGGCATGGCGGAGGCGGACGGGAATCGAACCCGCCAGCGGCAGGACCTGCCGCTCAACGGTTTTGAAGACCGTGCCGGTCACCAGGCCGGATACGCCTCCCTGCACCATGGCGACCATCCTGCCAACTCCGCGCCCGGCGGGCAGGATGAACCGGTGGAGTACCGGCTGACGCAGTACGCGCACGGGGGCGGCTGTGCGTGCAAGATCCCGCCCGGCGAGCTGGAAGCGGCCGTCCGCGGCCTGACCGGGAGTTCCCCCGCCGACCCCGCCGGCGAGCTGCTCGTCGGCCTCGACACCGGCGACGACGCGGCCGCGGTCCGGATCTCCGGGTCGACCGCGCTGATCGCGACCACGGACTTCTTCACCCCGGTCGTCGACGACGCCTACGACTGGGGGCGGATCGCCGCGGCCAACGCGCTGTCCGACGTCTACGCCATGGGCGGCACGCCGGTGGTCGCGGTCAACCTGCTCGGCTGGCCGCGGGAGACGCTGCCGTTCGAGCTCGCGGGCGAGGTGCTGCGCGGCGGGCTCGACGTCTGCGGCAAGGCCGGCTGCCACCTGGCCGGCGGGCACAGCATCGACGACCCGGAGCCGAAGTACGGCCTCGCCGTCACCGGCGTCGCAGATCCTTCGCGGCTGCTGCGCAACGACGCCGGGCGCGCGGGCGTGCCGCTGACGCTGACCAAACCGCTCGGGGTCGGCGTACTGAACTCGCGGCACAAGGCGACCGGCGAACGGTTCGCGCAGGCGATCGACGCCATGACGACGGTGAACGACGCCGCGGCCCGGGCCGCCCTCGCCGCCGGGGCCGTCTGCGCCACCGACGTCACCGGCTTCGGGCTGCTCGGTCACCTGCACAAGCTGGCGCGAGCGAGCGGGGTGACGGCCCGGCTCGACCCGGCCGCGGTGCCCTACCTCGACGGGGCGCGCGAGGCCCTGCGCGACGGGTACGTCAGCGGCGGCACGCGCCGCAATCTCGACTGGGTGCGCCCGCACGTGGACGTCTCGCGGATTTCCCCGGACGAGGCGCTGCTGCTGGCGGACGCGCAGACGTCCGGCGGGCTGCTGGTCGCCGGGGAGCTGCCGGGGCACCCGGTGATCGGGGAACTCGTGGCGCGCGGGGACCACACGATCGTCGTGGGCTGAGTTTTCGGGCCGGCCGGGGCGGGTACGCGGGGATCATGCCTGCACCGGACCGTTCCAGCCTCGAACAGCACCTGGCCGAGACCGACTACCCGTGCGGCCGCGACGAGCTCCTGCGGCGCGCGGCCGCGGCCGGCGGCGGCGACTCCGTGCTCGGCTCGCTCGGCGGCCTGACCGAAGGCGACCAGTACGAGAACTTCGACGCCGTGTGGGAGGCCGTGTCGGCCAAGCACATCGGCGGAGCACCCTAGGCGAGCCGCTCCACGGCGTCGCGGGCTTCCTTGAGGTCCGCGCCGGTGTTTTCGCGGTACACCTTGATCGCCTGGATCTTCTTGCCTGCGCGCAGCAGCGCGGTGACCTCGGCGAGCCCCGGTTCTTCGACGGTCACGCCCAGCTGGGCGACGATGGCGTCCAGCTTCCGTTCCATCCGGTCGAGCCGGCGGCCGAGCCTGCGTTCGGTGTTCGAGGCCCCGAGCCCGACCACCGTGATGAGCAGGACGATCCCGAGCAGCAGCATCCCGTAGTCCATGGCGGGTCATGCTACGTGCGCGAAACTGTCGGTGCCCGCGGTTAAGGTGGCCGGCATGACGACTTTGCCGGATCGCCCGAACACCGCCCTCCTCGTGGTCGACGTCCAGAACGGCGTGATGAAGGAGGCCCACGACCGCGCGGCGGTCCTCGCCAACCTCGTCGCGCTGGTGGAGAAGGCGCGCGCTGCGGGGACTCCGGTCGTGTGGGTGCAGCACACGAGTGACGAGCTGCCGCGAGGGAGTTCGGAGTGGGAGTACGTGCCCGAGCTGGTGCGGAGTGAAGGGGAAGCTCTGGTGCACAAGGAGTACGGGGACTCCTTCGAGGACACGGATCTGGAGCCGGTGCTGTCCTCGTTGGGTGTCGGGCGGCTGGTGGTCGCCGGGGCACAGACGGATGCCTGTATCCGGTCGACCTTGCACGGGGCGTTCACCCGAGGCTATGACGCCACTTTGGTGGCGGACGCGCACACCACGGAGGATCTGTCGGCGTACGGCGCTCCCGAGCCGGGGGCCGTTGTCGCGCACACCAACTTGTACTGGCAGTTCCAGACCGCTCCGGGGCGGACCGCCGGAACCGTCAAGACCGCTGAGGTGGACTTCGGGGTGACTGCTTCGGCTTGAGGTCGACTGGGCCGGCGAAGGAAGGCGGGGGTGAGTCGGCGAGGTGAACCAAACGCGGCGGAGTCACTCACCCGCACCCTCATACCGGGCCGCGATCGCCGCAGCTCTGGCGCGCAACTTCTTCCGCAACACCTCCGGCCCGAGCGCCTCCACCTCCGCACCCAGCTGCCACAGCGCCCACTCCGCGTGGCGCAGGTCCTGGAACGTCACCTCCAGCCGCAGCCACTCGGCGGCGTCTTCCCCCTCTGCCGCCCGTACCGCGACCGCCATGCCCAGCAGTTCCTCCCGCCGCCGCGGGCTCACCTTCACCCGCACCGCGATGTTGCCGTCCGCCAAGAAGCGCGCACAGCGTTCTCGCCACGCCCGGTCCAGGTCGACCTCGCCGGGGCGCTCGGCCGGCTCCCCCAGTTCCGAAGCCGCCAGCACGCGCGACAACCGGTACGTCCGGTCCGCGCCCGCTCTCGTCGCCAGGAGATAACCCCGGTCGCGGACCGTCACCAAGCCGATCGGGTCCACCGTGCGCCACTTCGGTCGCTCCCCCGCCGCCGCGTAGTGGATGCGCAGCTTGCGGCCGGCCGAGACCGCGCGGCGGATCTCGGCCATCGTCGGCTCGGGGACCTCGGCCGGAGCCACTCGACGGGAAAGCAAGTCCGTCTCCGGTGACACCAGGAACCGGCTCGCCGCGGCGCGCGTGGTTGCCCGGCGGGCTTCGGGCAGCGCGTCGACCACCTTGCGGCGGGCCGAGGCCAGCGCCGATCCCAGGCCGAAGCCCAGTCCGGTGGACAGCAGCGCCAACGCCTCGTCGTGGTTCAGGCCCGTCAGTTCGGTCCGGAATCCTGGCAGCAACGCGAAGCCGCCGTGGCGGCCGCGTTCCGCGTACACCGGGACGCCCGCCGAAGACAGCGCTTCGATGTCTCGCAGCACCGTGCGCGTCGACACCTCCAGCTCGCCCGCCAGAGATTCCGCCGTCAGCCGGCCGCGTTGCCGCAGCAACAGCACCAGCGACACCAGCCGGTCGGCACGCATGCCGACAACCTAGCGAAACACGACAGCAGATGTCGTGTTTTGCCGAGAGGCTCGATGTCTCGAAAGGAGCTGATGTGAACGCAGAACGCACGGCGGTCAACCCGTGGCCGTGGTCGGGGGAACTGGGGTTCAACCAGGGCGAGCTCGTCTCCGGGCAGACCCGGACCCTGTACTGCTCCGGGCAGACCGCGACGAACGCCGACGGCAAGCCCGAGCACGACGGTGACCTGGCCGCCCAGCTGGCACTGAGCCTCGACAACCTGGAGGCCGTCCTCGGCGAGGCCGGCATGTCGCTGGCGAACCTCGTCCGGCTGAACGTCTACACCACCGACGTCGACGGGCTCTTCCCGCACTACGGCGTGCTGGCCGCCCGGCTCGCCGCCGCCGGAGTGGCACCGGCGACGACGATGCTCGGCGTGACGCGGCTGGCCATCCCCGGCCAGCTGGTCGAACTGGAGGGAACGGCCGTCGCGTAGGACGTTCGGCTTCGGGCGGTCGTTACGCCGGCCGCTCGAAGCCGTACGCGCGCTCCACTTTGGCCACCTCGATGTGGTAGTCCGCGTACCACTGCTCGCGCCCGCGTCGCTGCGCTTCCAGGTGCTCCGGGTGGCGCTGCCAGCGGGAGATCGACTCGGCGTCGCGGTAGTACAGGACGGTCAGCTCGCGACCGTCGGCGCCGGTCCGCGACTCGCGCCCGAGGTATCCCGGCTGGACGCGGCCGAGCTCGCCCATCCGCGAGTCCATTTCCGCGTAGCCGCCGAGGTTCCCGGCGTCGAGCTTGCTGCTGATGATCACCGCGTAGTACGGCGGCTCGGGTCTGGTGAAGGGCACCGGCGGAGCCTAAGTCCGCCGACCGAAAGCCCCAAGCCGATTTCACGCTCCCCGCAGGTGGTCGCGCAGCTCGCGGGCGACCCGGGCCATCAGCACGTCCGCCTCCGGCTGGAGGACCGCCGGGACCCGCGACTCCGTCAGCGCCACCACGCCGAACGCGCGGCCGTCCGCGTGCTCGACCACCCCCGCCTCGTGGCGCAGGTTCAGCAGCGTCCCCGTCTTCGACGACCAGCGGGCCGCGTCCGAGGCGAAGTCCGGGGTCAGCCGGTGGCGGATCACGTTGTGCGCCATCAGCTCCCGCACCCCCGCCGCCACCGCCGGGTCGATCCGGGACGGCGTCCACAGCGCCTGCAGCAGGTCGAGCACCGCCCGCGCCGACGCCGCGTTCGCGCGCGTCACGTCCAGCTGGGCCAGCCGGTGCCCGCGGCCCGCCGTACCCGCGCCGATCGCCAGCGCGTGCGCCAGGTCCACCTCGCCCGCGTCGAAGCGCTCGGCCGGGGTGTCGACGAGGTCCGCCATCAGGTGGCGCACGGCGATCCCGGACAGTCCCCACCCGGCCAGCGTCCGCATGATTTCGGCCGGCGGGGTCAGGCCGAACAGGACGTCGGCCGCCACGCCGTCGCTCAAGGCCGTGCTCAGGTAGAGCAGGTCGTCGACGGCGATCCGGGCCGGGTGGCGGAACCGCGTCAGCCCGATCGGGCCGGGCGTGGTGACCCCGCCGGGCGCGACCTCCAGCTGCGTCGCGCCGTCCAGCTCACCCCGGCGGATGCGCTCCAGCGTCGCCGCCGCGAGCGGAACCTTGACGAGGGACGCGATCGGGTACACCCGGTCCGGGTCGATGCCCAGTTCGTGCCCGGACCGCAGGTCGCGGACCAGGAACGAGCCGCGCAGCCCGCCGTCGTCCAGCTCGGCCCGCAGCTGCCGGACCAGTGCTTCCGCGCTCACGCCTCGGCTCCCAGGCACCGGCCGATCGCCGGAGCGAGCGCCCGCAGCCGCTCGGCGTCCTCTCCCACCACAGCGAACCCGCGGGCCGGTGCGACCTCCCCGATCGGCCGCCAGTGCAGCCCCAGCTCCGAGGTCTGCGCCCGCGAGCACAGCAGGAGGTCCGCCGACCCGAACACGGCCGCGGCCGCCGCGGTCAGCGAGCCGGCCACCTCGACCTGGGCGGGCGGCAGCCCCACGGCGTCGCGTGCCCGCAGCAGCGGATCCCGCACGTGCGGGACGTCGTCCTCCGGCTGGATCCACACGTGCCGGCGCGGGCCGCCGGACCGTCCGGCCCGCAACGTCTCCAGGTGCACGACCCGTGCCTTCGGGGCCACCACCCCGGCCAGGCCCAGCGGCACGGACCACGCACCTTCGTCGGCCGGGACGGCGACGAACGCCGCCCGCACCTCCTGGGTGCGGACGAGGTCGGCCCGCTCCCCCGGCGGCGCGACGCGGAACTCGAGGTGGACCTCCAGCGCGCGGGCCGCGGCGGCGAGTTCCGCCAGCTCGCGCACGCCGCAGGTGTCCGGGACGGCCACGCGCATCGGCCGCAGCCGCGCGCGCCGAGCGTCGTGTTCCAGCGTGTCGGCCAGCTGCACCAGCCGTTTCGCCGACGGCAGCACGTCCCGGCCGAACGGCGTGAGCCGCGCCCGCCGGGTCGAGCGGTCGAAGAGCCGTTCGCCGAAGTGCCGTTCCAACGCGGCGATCCGCCGGCTCGCGACCGGCTGCGGGATGCGCGCGACCGCCGCGCCCGCCGTGAAGCTCCCCGCCTCGCTCACGCTCACGAACGCCCTGCAGCCACCGACCAGGTCCACGACCGCACTCTATGCGATTCCGGCATCGAACCGCGCGTTTCCGTCTTGGACAGCATGGGCGAGGCCGGTGAGACTGCGGAAGTCCGTCAAGATCGGAAAGGGTGTCCCGTGCCGTTGTCCCACATCCACCGGACCGCGCTCGCCGCGCTGGTCCTCGTTTCGCTCACCGCGTGCGCCGCCGAAGGGCCCGCTCCGGTGTCACCGGCGGCGTCGAGCACCGCCGTCGCCCCGCAGGCGGACTTCGCGCCGCTGGAGCGGGAGTTCGACGCGCGCCTCGGCGTGTACGCCGTCGACACCGGCTCCGGCCGCGAACTCGCCCACCGCGCCGACGAACGCTTCGGCTACGCCTCGACGCACAAGGCGTTCTCGGCGGCCGCAGTGCTCCAGCGCACGAGCGTCGACGGGTTGGCGAAGGTGCTGAAGTACACCCGCGCCGACCTCCAGGAGAACTCACCGGTCACCGAGAAGCACGTCGAGACCGGCATTTCCCTGCGCGACGCGATCGACGCGGCCCTGCGCTACAGCGACAACACCGCGGCGAACCTGCTGTTCCGGGAGCTGGGCGGCCCGCCGGGGCTCGCCGCCGCGCTGCGCGGGATCGGCGACACGACCACGCACGTGGACCGGATCGAACCCGCCCTCAACGACCTCGCGCCGGGCGACGTCCGGGACACCAGCACCCCGCGCGCGATGGCCACGACCCTGCGCGCGTTCACCCTCGGGAGCGCGTTGCCGCCGGAGAAGCGCCGGATCCTGACGGACACGATGCGCGCCAACCTGACCGGCGCGGCCCTGATCCGCGCGGGCGCGCCGGCGGGCTGGGCGGTCGCCGACAAGACGGGCACCGGTGAATACGCGACGCGCAACGACATCGCGATCGTCTGGCCGCCGGAGCGCGCACCGATCGTGCTGGTGGTGCTGTCCGACAAGAAGACCGAGCACGCCGGCCACGACGACCGGCTGATCGCCGCGGCGGCGAAACTCGCGTTCAGCGCTCTCCGGTGAGGACGCGGACCCGCAGGTCGACGCCGTGGTTGCCGACGACCTCCGCCCGCACGAGCGACCCCGGTTCCGGTGCCGCCTCCGTGAACGTCACGTGCCCGTCCACCTCCGGGCCCTGGTGCGCCGCCCAGCCGAGGCCGGCGGTTCCGACCAGCACCTCGACCACACCGCCCACCCGCTCCGCCGCGCGGCGGGAGACCGCCTCGTCCGCGAGGACCGACAGCTCCTCGACGCGCTCGGCGAGCAGCGGGGCCGGCACCTTGTCCGGCAAGCCCGCGGCCTCGGTGCCGTCCTCGTCCGAGTAGCCGAACACCCCGGCCGAATCCAGCCGGGCCTGCTCCAGGAACAGCTTCAGCTCGGCGAAGTCGGCGTCGGTCTCGCCGGGGAAACCCGCGATGAAGTTGGAGCGGACCCCGGCTTCCGGTGCCAGCGCTCGGATCCGCTCGAGCAGCTGCAGGAACCGCTCGCGGTCGCCGAAGCGGCGCATCCGGCGCAGCACCGGCCCGCTCGCGTGCTGGAACGACAGGTCGAAGTACGGCGCGACGCCCGGTGTCCCGGCGATCGCCTCCAGCAGCGTGGGCCGCAGCTCGGCGGGCTGCAGGTAGCTGACCCGGACGCGGTCGGCGACGCTCGCGAGCTTCGGCAGCAGCTTCTCCAGCGCCTGCAGGTCGCCGAGGTCCTTGCCGTACGACGTCGAGTTTTCGCTGACCAGCACCAGTTCCCGTACGCCGTGGCCGGCCAGCCACTCGGCTTCGGCGAGGATCTCGGCGGGCGGCCGGGAGACGAACGCGCCGCGGAAGCTCGGGATCGCGCAGAACGTGCAGCGCCGGTCGCAGCCCGACGCCAGTTTCAGCGGGGCGATCGGGCCCCCGCCGAGGCGGTGCCGCAGCACCCGCGGCCCGCTCGCCGGCGCGTGCCCCGGCACGTGGGCCACGGCCGCCGCGGACCGCTGGACCGGCGTGATCGGCAGCAGCGTCCGCCGGTCGCGCGGGGTGTGCGCGGTCCGGGTCCGGCCGAGGAGCACGTCCTCGATGCGGTCGCCGATCTCGGGGTAGTCGTCGAACGACAGGACGGCGTCGGCCTCCGGGAGCGCGTCGGCGAGTTCGCGGCCGTAGCGCTCGGCCAGGCAGCCGACGGCGACGACCTTCGCGCCCTTGCCGGACGCGGCGAGGACCGTGTCGATCGATTCCTTCTTCGCCGCTTCGATGAAGCCGCAGGTGTTCACCACGACGACGTCGGCTTCGGTCCCGGGTTCGGCGAGCTGCCAGCCCGAGCCGCCGAGCCGGGCGGCGAGCTCGTCGGAGTCGACCTCGTTGCGCGCGCAGCCCAGGGTGACCAGGGAGACCGTGCGCACGGCGATCAGTACTCGACGATGGTGACGGTCGGCGGCTTCGAGTCCCCGATCGCGGAGACGACCTCGCCCCGGCCGGGACCCGGGTCGCCGATCGCCCGGGTCTGCACCAGCACCGGCGCGTCGACCGCCGGCGCGATGGCGGTCAAGGGCAGGTAAGCGGTGACGACCAAGCCGCTCGCGAGCAGCACCCGGGCGATCTTGCGACGGCGATCACCGGATTCCCGGACGCTCAGGCAGGTGCCCCACTGCTGCCCGGCCGGCGCTTCCGGCGTGGTTCCCTGACGGCGACGGCGTTCTTCGGCCATCCGCTCGAGCATGCTCACGGTTCCCCCTCGGAGTCCGGTGCCGGGTCGGGCCGAGCGTCGCACGCGCCGCGAAGCCCGCTCAAGGTCTTCACCGGAAGTGGCCGGAACCGGTCAGTGACCACCGAACAGCTGCCGGACCTCGGCTTCGACGTCCTCGAGCCACCCGGCGCGGCGGCGCTCGTCCGCGTCGGCGACCACCCGCAGGACGAGCCGGCGGACCTCGGGCTCGCCGAGGTAGGGCGCGAGACAGCGCTTCCAGATCGCGTCGAGCGGATCGCCGAAGAGCGTCCGCTCGCGCTCCTCGGTGGTGTCCGAAGTGTTCACGACGAGCAGCCCGCGCAGCGAAAGCAGCGACTCCGGCGCGCCGCCGGCGTCGTCGAGGCGGTACGCCACGCCCGGGACGAGGATCCGGTCGAGCCAGCCGCTCAGGACGGCGGGCGGCTTGCCCCACCAGTTCGGGTGGATCGCGACGAGCCCGCCGGCGTCCCGCAGCTCCTCGCGGTGCCGGCGCACCAGCGGGTCCGGTTCGGCGGCGAGGAACTCCTCCGCGCGAGTCCCGCTCGTGTAGGCCTCTTCGGCCGTGAGCACCGGGTCGAAGCCCTCGGCATACAGGTCGTGGAAGCGCACCGGCCGCCCGGCGCGGGTCAGCGAGTCGCGGACCCGCTCGGCAAGGGCGTGGTTGAAGCTCCCGGGCCGGGGGTGGGCCAGCAGGACCACCACCGGCCGGGACTCGTCGTCGATCACCGCGTCAGCTTGCCACGCGGCCCCGGCGGCTCAGCCGGCGTTCGCCAGCAGGCCCGGTCCCGAAGGTGCGCGCTCCATCAGGCAGCGGTGGCACGGCATCCCGCGCAGCCCGTCGAGCACTTCGGCATCGCCGGGGAAGATCGCTTCGCCGCACAACGCGGTCAGCTGCGCGGGCACCGCGCCCGCGGCCGGGACGGGGATCAGGTGGCAGACGCGTCTGCTCTCGCCGACGACGCCTCGGCGTAGCCGCACCAGCGCGAGCATCCCACCGTTTTCACCCATAGGCGAAAGGTAGGCCGAACGGCTCATCCCGGCTTCGTGCCCGGGCACCAACGATCTTCGCGACCGGTGGTCCGGGATACCAAAGTCAGGCCGGTGACAGGACCGCCGCGCCCAGGCGGTGGCTCAGGTTCAGGGCGAGCTCGACGTCCAGGCGGCTCTCCGCGAGCTCGCGCGGCAGCAGCTCCTGCGCCTTGCGGACGCGGTACTGCACCGAGTTCTTGTGCATCGTCAGCTCGCCCGCCGCCGTCGTGTAGCTGCCGCCGGCCGAGAGGAACACGCGCAGGGTGTCGCGCAGCCGGCCGCAGTTCTCGTCGTCGGCGCTCAGCGGCCCGAGCGTGCTCGCGACCCACAGCCGGGCCGCGTTGAGGTCGGTCGTCATCAGCGCCACCGTGCCGACCTCCCGGAAGGTCAGCACGCGGTCGCAGTGCTCGCCGGCGGCGAGCGCCAGCGCGTGCACCCGGCGGGCCTGCTGGTGGGTGTCTCGGAAGCCGGCGACGCCGGTGCCGGGGTCGCCGACCGTCACGCGCACGCCGGGGTCGGCCTCGGCGAGCACCGCGTCGAGGTGCTCGCGGCGGACCGCCGCGACCGGCAGCCACGCCCACGCGCCGGCTTCGTCGCGGGGCACGAACAACGGCCGTCCCTCCCCGCCGGCTCGCTCGAGCACCGCGCCCGTGACCGACTCCAGGTGCGAAAGCACGTCGTGCGCTTCGGACGCGTGCCAGACGATCATCCCGACGTGCGTGCCGCGCAGCCGGTAGCCGATGACCGCCTCGGCCGCGTCGACGTCGGCCGGGCCGCCGTTCTCGCCCAGCAGGTCCAGCACCTTGGCCGCCCGCGCGGCGCTCCGGTTGAGCAGCCACTTGTCGCGTTCGTCCTGGTAGACGCTCACGAGCTGGCGCACCACGCGGGTGATGAACTCGTAGGCGACCTTGAGCAGCCGGCGCATCATGGCCCCGAGCAGGGCCGCGTCGTCGACCAGCCGGGTGCACTCCTGGAACCCGAAGTCCAGCATCGCGGCCTGCCCGAGGTCGTAGGCGAGGATCAGGTCGAACACCGGGGTGCCACGCTGCGCCAGCCGGCGCGCGTACTCCACGGCCGCGGCCGGCGGCTCGACGTTGGCGGGGTCGATGCCGTGCTGGAAGATCTGCAGCGCGGTCTCGATGTTCTGGTAGACGCTCGCCGACAGCAGGCTCACCATGCGCTCGTCGTCGTTGACCAGCTGCGGCAGGTCGGCCGCGTAGAGCTGGACCAGCTCCCCGGCCAGCTCGGCGGCCCGGTCCGCGAGGGTGGCGGCGACCTGGCGGATGCGGTCGGAGACGGCTTCTTCGTCCACCATGGAGCTACTCTACGGGGTGATCGATCAAGCTCGTCCGGCGAACTCGTCGATCAACGCGAACGTTTCGGCCGGAGCCTGAACGTGCGGCACGTGCCCCGCACCCGCGACGACCTCGAACCGCGCGTCGGCGAACGCGGCGGCGTAGGCCTTGCCGAACTCCGGCGGCACGACGACGTCGTCCTCGCCCCAGATCAGCAGCACCGGGATCCGCACCCGCGCGAGCCGGCGCAGCAGCTTCGGGTCGGCGATCCGCGGCCCGGCATAGGCCCGCAGCGCCGCCAGGTCCGCGGGCTCCGGGCCGGGCGCGCCGGGCGGCGGCTGCGGCAGGCTGATGGCGTGGCCCTCGACGTCCGGGCCGATGCCGTCGAGCACGACCAGCTCGCCGATCCGCCGGCCGCGGTCGCGAACGGCCATTTCGGACGCGACCCAGCCGCCGAACGAGCTGGCGACCACGAGGACGTCGCGGACGTCCTCGTCGTCCAGCAGGTCGAGGTAGGTCACGGCGAGGTCGTCGACGCCGGAGAACCAGTCCGGGCGGGGTGTGCCCGCCCAGCCGGGGTGCGTCGGCGCCAGCACCCGGGCGTGCGGCGCGAAGTGCCCGACGATCGGTTCGACGCCCCGCGGCCCGGCGCCGCCGTGCAGGACCAGCACCGTGCGGTCGCCGCGGCCGGTGTCGACGAGGGGGATGTCCAGTCCCGGGTGGGGACGCAGGGTCCGGGTCATCGCGTGTCCTTTCCGGAGTGGGCGAGCATCTGGTCGACCATCGCGGCGGGCGCGTCCGGCCGGAAGCAGGCTTCGAGGTTGTCGGCGGAGTCACGGGCGGCTTCCTCCGCCCGCGGGAACAGCGCGCTCTCGTACGCCGAGAGAGCGCTTTCGACGTCGTCGTGCGCGGCGAGCGCGAGGGCCAGCTCGGTGGCGTCGAGCATGGCGAGGTTCGCGCCCTCGCCCGCGAACGGCGACATCACGTGCGCGGCGTCGCCGAGCAGCGTCACCCCCGGCACGCGCTCCCAGCGGTGGCCGACCGGCAGGGCGTGGATCGGGCGCGGGATCAACGGGTCGTCGCTGTCTTCGATGAGGGCGCGCAGCCCGGAGTCGAAGCCCGCGAAGACGCCAAGGAGGCGTTCACGGTCGGCCAATTCCGCGATCGCCGCCGGGGCGTCGTTCTTGACCGCGGCGTACACGCGGATCCGGCCACCGCCGTTGCGCTGGGCGATCAGGCCCAGTCCGCCGGCCAGCGCGAACAGCGAACCCGCGCCGACGAGCGCCGCCGCGGCCGGGTGCCGGGTGTCCACATCGGACAGATGGGCTTCCACGAAGGACAGTCCGGAGTAGACCGGCACCGCGGCCGACAGCAGCGGCCGGACCTTGGACCAGGCACCGTCCGCACCGACGACCAGATCGGCTTCGACGACCTCGCCGGTGGCCAGGGTGAGCCGGCCGGCTTCCACCGCGGTCACCTTGGTGCCCCACCGCACGACGCCGTCCGGCAGCGAATCGACCAGGATCCGCTTGAGCGCGCCGCGATCGACCTCGGGCCTGGTGCCGCCGGCGGCATCGGCCGTCTCCTCGAACCGGACGACGCCGTGGCGGTCGAGGATGCGCAGCGCCTCGCCCTCTTCCCGCGCGATGGCCCGGAACTGCCGCGTCAGGCCGGCTTCGGCGAGGGCGCGCTGCCCGGATTCTTCGTGCAGGTCGAGCGTGCCGCCCTGGTCACGGGCGGTCGGGGACGCGTCGCGCTCGTAGACGGCCGCCGCGATCCCGCGGGTGTGCAGGACGCGGGCCAGCGTGAGGCCGCCCAGGCCACCGCCGACGATGGCGATCCGGGTCATCGGGACTCCTCGGGTTCAGGGCGCGGGGTGGCGAGGGCGCCGTTGAGCAGCGCGTCGAACGCCCACCGGGCGCGGGCCGGGCCGGGGCCGGACACCAGGTCGGTGGCCAGCGCGGCGAGGTGCGGATGGGTGTCCGGCGAAGCGGTGGCCACGGACTCGACCATGACCTCGTGCTCGCGGGCGGCCCCCGGCTTCTCCCGGCGGCTGCCGTGCTCGACGGCGGTCGCCGTGGCGGTCAGCAGCAGCACGTCGACCGCCCAGGCGGCCTGCCCCGGCGCCATGCCGCCCTCGTCGAGCAGGGCGAGCACCGCCTCGACGAGGCTCAGGTAGTGCGGCCCGCTCAGCCGGGTCACCAGCGCGACGCGGGCCAGGCTCGGGTGCGCGAACAGGACCGACCGGTAGGAGTCCAGCACCGCCCACAGGCGTTCGCGCCAGTCCCCCGCGCCGTCGAGGCGGACCTCGGCGAGCAGTTCGTCGAGCACCGCGGCGTGCAGTTCTTCGGTGTCCTTGACGTACACGTAGAGCGAAGCGGCGCCGGTGTCGAGCTCCTTGGCGAGCCGGCGCATGGTGACGCGCTCGACACCTTCGGCGCGCATGACCGCGACGGCCGTCGCCACGATCCCTTCGCGGGTCAAGGCCGGCTTCGCGGGACGCTCGCGGCGGTTGTAGGTGCTCTCCGGTGCCATGCCATCACCATAGCGAACATGTTCGTGACGAACATGTTCGTGCGGCGCACGTCACAAGCGGAGGCTCGCCAGCACGTCAACGGCGTGACATCACACCCGGCGCTGTCAATCGAAAAGAATCGGAAATAATCACGAAACATGGACCACACGGCAAACTGGTCTGAACCACTTTGCGAAGATCACCCGTCCGGCGGTTTCCCGTTCTACCACAAGGCGACAAAGAGGTCCAGACCACTAAGTCAACCCCGGTTCCGCATTTTCTTCGGAAAACCGGTTAAGCAACTTTCGGGGGGTGTGTCAACTTCTCACGGGCGGTATATCTGATTCCACCGAATCCGCACCGGCCGGCCGCACCACCGGCCGGCTCGATGCCGCCCGGAGGCGCCCGTGCACCGCTTGGACCCGGCCCGCGAACATGTCATCGGGCTCTACCGGATCGTGATCGGCTTCCTGTTCGCCTGCCACGGCGTGAAAACGCTCTTCGGCGTGCTCGGCGCGAAGGCGCCCGCCGCCGTCGGGGCGTGGCCCGGCTGGTGGGCCGCCGTCATCCAGCTCGTCTGCGGCGCGCTGATCTGCGTCGGGCTCGGCACCCGCGCGGCCGCGGTGCTCGGCTCCGGCTCGATGGCCTTCGCGTACTTCACCGTGCACCTGCCGGCCGGCCTGCTCCCGATCCAGAACGGCGGCGAAGCGGCGACCCTGTTCTGCTGGGGCCTGCTGGCCGTGGCGTTCGTCGGCCCGGGCCGCTTCGCCCTCGGCAACCTGCCGGCCCTGCACCGGACCCCGTCGGAGCCGGCGCGGGCCCGCGTCACGGCCTAGACGCGCGAGATCCCGACGCCGCTGCGCGCGTCGGGACCGTACTTCGCCAGTTCGCCCGCGAGGTCGAGCGGCCCGCTCTTCGCCCGGTCCTCCTCGGTCAGCAGATCCCGCGGGATGATCCAGACGACCTCGAACTCGAGTCCGTTGGGATCCTTGGCGTACAACGACTTCGTGGTGCCGTGGTCGGACGAGCCGACCAGGGCGCCCGCGTCGGCGAGGCGGCCGGCGAGCCGCTCGAGGTCGCCGAGCGTGTCGACCTCCCACGCCAGGTGGTACAGCCCGACCGACGTCTCCCCCGCGCCCGAGTCCGCGGCGTGCGACCCGAGCTCGAACAGGCCGAGGTCGTGGTCGTTGGTCGAGCCGGGCGCCCGCAGGAAGGCCGCGCCGCGGTGGACGTCGCCGCCCTCGATGTAGTCGAAGCCCAGCACGTCCCGGTAGAAGGCGACGCTTTCGGCGACGTTCCGGACGTACAGCACCGCGTGGTTCAGACGGAAGATCGACATCGACGGCCCCCGCGCACGGAAATCGGTTGAAGTTTCAACTCCAACGTAGCACGAAGGACGCCACCCAGAGCCGGCCGAGCCAGGCCGCGTACCGCTCGTCGGACCACCCGAGCCGCTCGACGAGCTGGTGCCACAGCGTCCCGTCCGTCGTGGAGAACAGCACGTCGCGGCACTCCTCTTCGGCGACCGCCAGCTGCCCGGTGGCCGCCGCTTCGCGCGCGTGCCCGCCCATGCTCTCCAGCCGCTGCCGATCGATCTCGGCGAGCATCGCCGCCGCCGCGGGATCACTCGCCGCCGCACCGCGCACCGCGAGGTGCAGCCGCGCGGTCCGGCGCATGGCGGCAGTGTTGAGCACTGCGAACGCGGTGAACCGGGCCCGCAGGTCCGGCTCGGCGAACAGGGCCCGCAGCTCCGGCCGGTCGAGCATCGGCACATCCTCGTCGTCCCCGCCGACGGTCACGTCCCAGGTCCGGTGCAGCAGCGCCGGCTTGTTCTTGAACGCCGAGTAGACGGTCTCCGGCGCGACGCCCGCCTCGGCGGCGACGTCGGCGATGGTCGTCCGGCCGTAACCCTTCGTGACGAACAGGTCGTGCGCGGCAGCCAGGATGCGCCGCCGGTTCTCCCGCGCCTGCTCCTGCCGCCGGCTCGAGTCGTACCGCCTCTTGACCGGCTCACTCATCCGATACATCCTCACTGTATTGAAAACAGTACGACTGCATTGGAGTCATCATGCCATCACCGACCGAGGAGTTCCTGGCCGAGGTGCTGCCGCGGCAGACGGCCGCCGAACGGGCCATGCACAACGGCGACGCCGGGCCCCGCACCGCACTGTGGTCGAAAGCCGACCCGGTGAGCCTTTTCGGCGCCTGGCTGCCGATCCGCACCGGCTGGGCCGACGTGAGCGACGCTTTCCGCCGGGTCGCCGCGCAGTTCGCCGACTCCCGCGAGTACCGCTTCGAGGTCGTCGCGGCCGGCGCGAGCGGGGACCTCGCCTACACGATCGGCCACGAGCACAACACCGTGACGCTCAACGGCAGACCTGCGACGTACACCCTGCGCGTGACGCACGTGTACCGCAGGGAAGAGGGCGAGTGGAAGATCGTCCACCGCCACGGCGACCGGCCGCCGGACGAACCCGCGCCGGACGCGCCGCTCAACTCTCGGTAGACCCGGTGACCGACCGGGCGACAAACCTTCGACACCGCATCGAGGCCCTGGTCAGAGCCGCCGGCGGTTCGTAGGGTGGTTCCACCGCAGGACACCGTGTCAGCTGTCCCGCGGGCGGTGATGCCCCCGGATCCGACCTTTCCCCGAAGCCAAGTCCCGGGGCATCACCGCAACCACCCCCCAGCCCCGCAAGCCCAAGTCCCAGCCGCAGCGTCGTCGGCTCATTTACATACATACACCATGTATGTATCCTCCTCCTATGACGACACGCAGCGAATCCCTGGGTCAGGAGCGCCGGATCCGGCTGCCGGCCGGCGAGGTGCGGTACTTCGAGCGGGGCGACGGCACCCCGGTGGTCTTCATCCACGGCGTGCTGACGAACGCCGAACTCTGGCGGAAGGTCGTCCCGGACGTCGCCGCGGCCGGATTCCGGTGCCTGGCCCCGGATCTCCCCCTCGGCTCGCACGACCTGCCGATGCGCGAGGACGCCGACCTCTCCCCTGCCGGCTGCGCCGACCTCATCGCCGACTTCCTCGACGCGCTCGACCTCCGGGACGTCACGCTCGTCGCGAACGACACCGGCGGCGCGCTGACGCAGATCATGCTCAGCCGGCGCCCGGAGCGCGTCGGGCGGGTCGTGCTCACACCGTCCGACTGCTTCGAATACTTCTTCCCGCCCATCTTCAAGGCGCTGCCGCCGGTCGCCCGGATCCCCGGCTCGATGGCGGTGCTCGGCCAGCTGCTGCGGATCAAGGCGCTCCACCCGCTGCCGATCCTCTTCGGCTGGGTGACCAAGCGGCCGCTGCCGGACGCCGTCGCGCAGGCCTACCTCGGGAAGCTGCGGAAGTCGGCCGGGGTGCGCCGCGACCTGCGCAAGCTGCTGCGGGACGTGCACCCGCGCCACACCCTCGCCGCCGCCGAAGCGCTGCGGACCTTCGACCGGCCGGTGCTGCTCGCGTGGGCCACCGAGGACAAGCTCTTCCCGATCCGGCTGGCCCACCGGCTCGCGGCGCTGCTGCCGGACGCGAAGCTCGTCGAGATCGCCGACGCCTACACGTTCCTGTCCGAAGACCAGCCCGCCGCGCTGGCCGGGCACATCGTCGAGTTCGCGGGCGTCATGGCAGATTAGGCGGGTGCGACGTACCCAGCAGGACCGTTCCGCCGGCACGAAGGCCGCACTCGTCGCCGCCGCGCGCGAACTGTTCGCCGCCCGCGGCTACCAGGCCGTCCCGGCGGACGAGATCACCCGCGCCGCCGGCGTCACCCGCGGCGCGCTGTACCACCACTACGCCGACAAGCAGGGCCTGTTCCGCGCCGTCGTCGAGGAGCTGGAACGCGAGCTGACGGAAGAGGTCCAAGCCGCGTTCGCCGGCGGCGCGGACCCGCTGACCGGCATGCTGCAGGGCCTCGGCGTCTTCCTCGACGCGTGCCTGCGCGAGGAGGTCCGCCGCATCTCGCTCACCGACGCGCCCGCCGTGCTCGGCTGGGACGTCTGGCGCGAGATCGAGGCGGAGTACGGCCTCGGCCTGATCATCGCCGTCCTGGAGCAGGCCAGGGCGGACGGGCTGATCGTCGAGATGCCCGTCCGCGCCCTGGCGCAGCTGGTGCTCAGCGCGGTGATGGAGGCGGCCCGGATGATCGCCGCGGCGGACGACCCGGCGCGGACCCGCGCCGAGGTCCAGCAGGTCCTCGGCGGCTGGCTCGCGAGCCTCCTGCAGACCTAGCGCGTCCGGTAGGTGCTGAGGACCGCGGCTCCGACCCGGGTTGTCGACACGAGGTCGAGGTCCGCGGGGGCGTCGAACAGCCGGCGGCCCGCGCCGGCGACGCTCGGGAAGACGAGCACGCGGTACTCGTCGACGAGGCCGTGGCGGGCGAGGGCCTGCGCGATCCCGACCGAGCCGATGACGACGACGTCCCGCGCCTCGCGCTCGACGGCGTCGGCGAGATCTCCGTGCAGCAGCACGGAGTTCTGCCACGCCGACACGTCGTGGAGGGTCCGCGACGCGACCAGCTTCGCCGCGGCGTTGAGGCGGTCGGGGAACTCGCCCGAGCGGCCCGGCCACAGCTTCGCGAACAGCTCCCAGGTCGTCCGGCCCAGCAGCAGGACGCCGGTGTCGAGCAGCGTCCCGAGCCGGAACTTGTCCCCCGCCACGGCTTCCGGCCCGTGCCGGAACGCCCAGCCGCCGGTGGCCGTGCCCCCGGAGCCGTCCGGGTCCTCGACGACGCCGTCGAGGGTGAGGAATTCGGCGACGATCACGCTCATGACTGCTCCCGGTGGTCTTCCGCCGCGCCCGGGTGGCGCGGCCTCACCGGTACCTACCGGCGGCGGCCGCCGGATTCATCGGCCGCCGCCGGAGAAATTTTCCTACGCCGTGACGAGCGACAGGCCGTAGGTCTGCAGGATCTCGTTCACCGGCTGGAACCACGTCTCGCCACCGGAGCTGCAGTTGCCCCAGCCACCGGAGGTGACGCCCTGAGCCTGGTCGCCCGTGATGAACGAACCGCCCGAGTCACCGGGTTCGGCGCAGACGTTCGTGCGGGTCATCTGGTAGACGGCACCCTGGGAGTAGTTGACGGTCTCGTTGAGCCCTTCGACGACACCGCAGTGCCAGTGCGTCGTCGAGCCCGAGCGGCACACCGACGTCCCGACCGGCGCGACCCACGAGCCGCGGACGAGCGCGTCGCTCACCGTGCCCCAGCCGAGCACGACCGGCGCGGTCCACCAGCCGTTGCCGATGCGGATGAACGAGTAGTCGTTGCCCGGGAAGGACGAACCGGCGAAGCTGCCCATGGCCGAGCCGTCCCAGCCGACCACCGAGCTGCCGACGCCGCCGCAGTGCCCGGCGCTGACGAAGCCGCCCTGCACCGAGAAGCCGATCGAGCAGCGGGTGTTGCCGTTGATGTAGTACGGGTCGCCGCCGACGGTCCCGGCCGAGAACGGCTCGGCGGCCGGCGCGGTCGCGACGGTGACCGGACCGGCTTCACGGGCTTTCGCGAGGAAGGCGTCGACGTCGGCGCCGTGCGCGCCCGGCCGCAGGGTGACGACGACGCTGCCGGCGCGCGGGTCGGTGCGCCAGCCGCTGACGGCCGCCGGCGCGGGGTTCGCCTTGGCGGACGCGTCGATCGCGGCCTTCGCGGCGTCGAGCTTGGCCGCGCTGACCTTCGCCGGCGCGGCTTCGGCACCGGCCTGCCGGACCGCTTGCGCCGCGGCCGGGTCGGTCACGCCGACGACGAGCTTGCCGAGCGCGGGGTCGAACCACGCGCCGCCGAACGCGGCCCCGGCGGCCCGCTGGGCGGCCGGCATGACCCGCGCGGCGGTCACTTCCTGACCGAGCCGGGTTTCGGCCTGGGCGGCGGTCAGGCCGAAGTCCCGCTGCATGGCGGCGATCAGTCCCGGCGACGCGACGGCCGGGCTGAGGGAGGACGAAGCGAGGGACGCGGTCAGGACGGCGACGCCGCCGAGGGTGAGGGCGATTCTTCGACGCATGAGGTCTCCTTCGGGCAGGGGGAAAGAAACACACCGTGCGCCGAGTGTGCGGGCGGCGGCGGAGGTGGTCCAGAAATGTCCGGTCTTCTGTCCGGAATTCGCGGAGGCGAACGACTGTCCACAGCGGACTTCCGGCATGGATGCATTGCCCGGCAAGGGTTTCCGGCGCGCGAAAGAAGCGCGATCCGGTGTCACCCGTCCGCGCCGACGAAGGTCTGGACCAAGTACAGCACGCGGGTGCGGACGGCGGCGGGAACCAGAGTCTGCGGGGCAGCAGACGTGCATGACCGTCCCCTGCCGGGCGGCCGTTGACAGTCCACGGCCCGGTCGCCGGCAATCGTATTTCCTATAGGATTCTGCGCAAGGGGGCTGCCGGCCGACGACGTCAGCGGACACGCCCGGGCCGACGGCATCACGCCGTCGAAAACGGGGACGCGGTGCCCCCGGAAACACCCGGGCTCGGAATCGACCGGGACCGGGACGCGATGAACGACCGGCGCACCTCCCGACGCCGGAAAACCGACACCGCCCGGCCACCCCGGAATGGGTGGCCGGACGGTTCTGCGGAAATCAGATTTCGTCGACCTGGTAGGTCACCACCCGCGCCGGGACCAGCAGCGCTCCCGAGCATTCCGCGACCGCCGGGCCGAATCCGTACGGCACGAAATCGCCGGCCACGAACCAGAACGCGCTGCCGTTGGCGCAGTGCGCGATCACGCGGTACCCGTACCCCTCGCCGGGGAAGCAGCTGACCGAAACCCCCTGGCCGAAGAGGGTTCCGTAGCGCTCGCCGAAACAGCCGGGTGGCGCGAAGTCGCCGCCGGCGGCGGCCGCGGGCACGACCGACAAGCCGAACAGCGAAAACACAGCGACCCCGAGAACCGCCCATTTCCTTCGCATGAAAACTCCTCAGCGCGGAGAGACCCGACGTTATGGAGCGTAGAAGCGCGGAAGAATTACCGGCAATTCATCGGGCCAGTGAATGCGGGTGCAGCGGAACGTCACCACACTGCTCCATCCGGGCTAGCCCGCGCCCCTGGACGGATGGCGGACGGGCGCGCAATTCCTCAACGGCTGACGCAAACCCGATCGCGGCCGGCGTTCTTCGCCGCGTAGACGGCCTTGTCCGCGGCGCCGAGCACCTCGTCCACCCCGCGGCCCGCGGCCGGGTGCACCGCCACGCCGATCGACACCGAGATCCCGGCGATCCGCGTCCCGTCCGCGGTCACGACGGCCAGCGCCGCCACCGCGTCGCGGATCCGTTCGGCGACCGCCACGGAGTGGACCCGCCCGATCCCCGGCAGCAGCACGACGAACTCCTCCCCGCCGAACCTGCCGACCGAGTCGTAGACCCGCACCTCGGCCCGGACGGCGCCGGCGACCGCCCGCAGGACGTCGTCGCCCGCCAGGTGCCCGTAGGTGTCGTTGACGCGTTTGAAGTGGTCGAGGTCGAGCATCAGGATCCCGCAGTCGCTCCCCGTCCGCGCCGCCCGGCTCAGCTCGGCCTCGGCCCGCGCCCGCCACTCCCCGCTGGTCAGCAAGCCGGTCTTGGGGTCGCGGGCCCGCAGCTCCAGGCGCCGGCCGAGCTCGCCGCGGTGCAGCAGCACGACCGGCAGCACCAGCAGCGGGACCAGCCACGGCCGCGCCGGCAGCAGCGCGGCCGCCACGACGCCGAGGCACAGCGTCGCCGCGTCGAGCAGGTTCTCCGACACCGAGCCCGCGAGGGACAGGAACGGGCGGCCCGGCTCGTGGAGCTTGAACCCGACCATCACGAGCAGCGTGTTGACCAGGGCCAACGTCAGGCCGGCCGCGATCGGCCCGGCCACGTCGGCGACGGCGCCGGCCGCGAAGACGGTAACCACGAGCGTCGCGGCCGAGCAGGTCGCCCGGTACAGCCTGCTGCCCGGCACGCCGCCCGCCGTGCGCCCCCACAGGTGCCCGTAGACCAGCACCGCGAGCACCGCGGCCGGGACCGGCGGCAGCACCAGCGCCCCGGCGAAGTACCACACCGAGGCGACGCTGACGTGCGGGTTCCGCGAGAGGAACCGGCGCATCCGCTCGGTCTTCGCCGACAGCTCGGTCTGCACGGCCGCCGAAGCCAGCAGGACGGCGAAGAAGAGCCACTCCCGCGGGGCCGGTTTCGTCGAGGGCACGGCCAGGACCAGCAACGCGACCGCACCGACCTCGATCGCGACGTAGTACGGCACGACCCCGGGCGGCACGCCGCGGTACGCGAAACGAGACTCCCCCTGCTGATCCACTTTCCCTCCCGTGTCCGTGGATCGGCCGGGCTCCCCCGCCCGGCGGTTCCAGGATAGGCGCACCGGGCGCGTCCCCGGAAGCCACCGGCCGGAGTGTCCTCAGTGGACGGTCAGTGGGCGAACGCGGTCAGGAAGCGGTCGCGGAAGGAGTCCATCTTCCAGACCGGTGCCTGCGCGGCCGGGTGCAGGCCGTCCGTCCAGCCCCAGCCGGCGATCCGGTCCAGCACCTTCGGGTCCTTGGCGACGATCGTGATCGGCACGTCGTGCACCGCGCCCTGCGGGGTGACGACCGGTGGCTGGTGGTCGCCGAGGAACACCAGGACGGTGTTCTCGTCGCCGTAGTGCTGCATGAACGAGATCAGGGTCTTGAGCGAGTAGTCGGTGGCGTCGCGGTAGGCGTCGCGGATCTTCGCCGGGTCCTTCCAGACCGACTCCGGCGCCTCGCCCGCGCCCGGCTGCGGCGCGAAGACCGAGCCGTCGCCGACCTGGTTCCAGTCCACCAGCCAGGGCCGCGGCGACCACGGCGCGTGGCTGGAGACGAGGTCGACCTCGGCCATCACCGGCTTCTGCGCGGCCTTCGCGAGCTCGGTGCGCTGCAGCATCGAGAGCGTGAACTGGTCGGGCATGGTGGCGTAGGCGTAGCCGGGGCCCTGGTAGCCGACGTGGTGGGCGTCGTAGTAGGCGTCCGGGTGGTAGAACTTCTGGCCCTCCGGCCAGTCCTTGGTGTGCGCCGGGACGTCCCACACGGTCTTCCAGCCGGCCCGCTGGAACGCCCCGCCCAGGGTCAGCCGGTCGCTCGCCAGGAGGTCGTTGTAGCGCTGCTGGTTGTCGATCCACATGCCCGACTGCACCGTCGAGTGGGCCAGCCAGCTCCCGCCGCCGAACGTCGAGGAGGACAGGAACGCGCTCTTGGCGCCGATGCCCGCCGCGCGCAGCTCGGCCGTGCCCGCGTCGAGCGTCGCGCCGATCTTCGGGGCGATGGCGGGGTCGTCCAGCGCGACCCGGCCGTAGCTCTCGACGAAGGTGAGCACGACGTTCTTGCCGCGCAGGCCGCCCAGCAGCTGGTCACCGGGCGTGCCGCGGAACGCGTCCTCGGCGGCGACCTCTCCGAACGGCCGCTGCTCACGCAGGTCCGCGCTGACCTGGCGCAGGTCGCCGTAGGCCAGCGCGGCGGCGCTCTGCGCGGCGAGCGGCCGGCCCGGCGCGAGTTCGACCCCGAACACCGAGCTGACGATCCAGACCACGCCGAGCACGGCCACCACGCGCGTCGCGCCGGTCCGGTGCCCCGCGGCGATCCGGCTCAGCCGCAGCACCGCCAGCACCATGAACACCACGACGGCGACCGCGAGCACGCCCGCGCCGGCGAGCGCGGCCATCGCGCCGGCCTCGCCGATCTGCCCGGCGAGGAACTCGACCCCGGCGCTGAAGAAGCTCCAGTCGTAGACCGGGTCGAACGGCTTCTCGAGCGTCGCGTAGAAGCCCGTGTCGAGCGCCTTCAGCACGACGAGCAGCCCGAGCGCCAGGCCGGCGAGCACCGCGACGACCCGGCGCGGCCGCGGCGGCAGCACCAGCACGAACGCGGCCATGACGATCCCCTCGACCGGCACTCGCACCAGCGCGTCGGCGGAAAAGGCGGTGAGGTCGTCCGGGGCGAGGAGCGCGAACAGCACCAGCAGCGCCGCGAGCGCGGTCACGACCACGCCCGCGACGGCGTGCCGCCGCCCGGTCCGGGGCAACCCGAAGTCGGGCAGCGGTGCGGCGGCTGGAACGGGCTTTCCGAGCATGCGGGCCTCACGTCGATCGCGGCGGTGACCGCCCGGCCCGTGCGGCGGGACCGGCGATCCTCACCCGGTATACGGGTTCGGGCCCCGGGCGGTTCAAGCGGCCTCCGCCGGCGGCCAGACGTACAGCTTTTCCGGGACGATCCGGACGATCAGCCGCTGCGCGTCCGGTTCCGGCGGCGGTGTCTTCCCGCCCATGTACCGGTCGTACATTTCGTGCAGCAGCACCTTTTCCGGGTCGGCGGTGATCTCGACGGCGCCCCGGACCTCGACGTACCGGCCGGGGTTGGTGGAAACCAGCAGGCTGACCCGCGGGTCGCGTTCCATGTTCCGGGTCTTCAGCCGCCCCTTGATGGTGCTGAAGACGACGGTGTCGCCGTCGCGCTTGACGAAGATCACCGACGACTGCGGCCGGCCGTCGGCGTTCGAGGTGGCGAGCACCGCCGTGTGCGGGCCGTCGAGCACTTCGCGGGCGGCTTCGGTCAAGGGCACGGTCATCGGGACGTCCTTTCCGGGTTTTCGAACAGCCACTGCCGGAAAGTCAGCAGGCCGGGGTGCAGTGCGCGGACTTCGGCGGGATCGCGGGCCCCCGCGTACGCGGTTTCGAAGTCCTGGGTGAACCGGAACATGTTGGCCAGTTCCGCGGGAAACGCGGTCACGGGGACGTCCTGGAACCGCACCGGTTCGCCGAGGAATTCGGCGAACCCGGCCGCGAGTTCGGCGCCGGTGAGGTTTTCGCCGGTGACGCTCACCGTTTTCCCCGCCAGTTCCGGGCGCCGGAGGATCGCGTGGGCGCAGCGGCCGATGTCCGCCACCGCGATGCCGGGCAGCCGCGCGGACCCCAGCGGCAGCGCCAGCGTGCGGACGCCGTCGTCGCCGCGAGCCGGGCCGCCGCTGTCGAGGAGGTTTTCCCAGTAGAAGGCCGTGCGCAGGAACGTGGTCGAGGCGGCGTCGAACTCCGCGTCGGCGGCGCCCTTGGCGTCGTAGTGCGGGACCAGGTAACCCCCGGGCAGCGGCGGCATCCGGTCGTCGCCGGGCCGGACGAACGTCCGGGTGTCTTCGAACGTCGACCACACCACGTGCGCGACGCCGGCCCGGCGGGCCGCCGCGGCCATCGTGGCGGCGTGGGCGGTTTCCCGTTCCGGCGGGTGTTCCTGGGCGTTGGTGACGCAGAAGGCGCCGTACGCGCCGGTGAAGGCCGCCTCGACGGACGCGGGGTCGTCGAGGTCGGCGACCACCACTTCCGCACCCAGCCCGGCCAGTTCCTTCGCGCGCGGCGAACCCGCGTCGCGCGTGACGGCCCGGACGGTGAAGCCGCCGTCCGGGTCCGCGGCGATCGAGCGGACCAGCCCGCCGCCCTGCCGCCCGGTGGCGCCGACGACGGCGACCACGCGTTTTTCGTTCGGAGAAGTGCTCATGCCCGTACCGACCCGGCCCGCCCGGCAAAGGAATCGGCCGCTACCCGAGTTCGCCGGTTCCAAACCCGGGCGGCGACCTTTCACCCGGGAAAGGGGCGGTAATACCCACGACAGGTGAGTGGGTACGGCCATTCGGTTGCGGGCCGGTTGCGCCGGTGTTCTCCTCGGGGTGTCCGAAGATCGGATTCCGAACGGAGGCACCGATGAACCTGTTCGACAAGGCCAAGGAAGCGCTCGGCAAGCACCCGGACCAGGCCGACCAGGGTGTGGACAAGGCCGCCGACGCCGCCAAGCAGCGGTTCGGCGAGCACTCCGACAAGATCGACCAGGGCTCGGAGAAGGTGAAGGACTACCTGCACAACCAGGGCGGCGGACAGCAGGACGCGCCCCCGCAGTGAGCCCGGCCCGGCCCTCGCCGCCGCCGTGAGCCCGGCCCGGCCATCGCCGTCGGCCCGGCCCGGCCCGGCCCGGCCGTCGCCGCCGCACCGCACCCGGCGCGGCGGCGGGCCGGCCGGCACCGGGCTTGGCGAGCCCGCCTGTCCGTCCGGGGAGGTCGGGCGAAGCCGCGTGGCTCCGCCGCTCCGCCACCGGTGACCGGCCGTCTTGAATGAGTCATTCAGGACCTGGGAGGTCCTGAATGACTCATTCAAGACGATCGAGCGGAGCCGGCAGCGGCGGCGGGCAGCAGGACCCACCCGCAGCGGGCCGCGACCGGCGCGTCCGTGCCGGAGCGGGGCCGGCCGGCACCGGCGCCGGTGAGCCCGTCCAGCCGTCCGGGGGAAGGACGCTTCGCTCCCCGTCCGGCTGGGTACCACCGGCTCCGTGGTCGCCACCTACCTCGTCCCCGTCCGGACGGCCCTCATCCTCTTCCCGTTCCTCGTGCTGGCCGTCATGCTGCCCGCCGCGTTCGTCAGCTACCGCCGGCGCGGCCGCGCGGGCGGCTGGCCGACGTTCGTCTTCTACGCGTTCCTCTTCTACCTGCTGGCGATCGCGACGCAGACGGTGCTGCCGCTGCCCGCCGACCCGGCGTACTGCGCGGGGCACACCTACGCGAGTTCTCCGCAGTTGCGGCCTTTCTACTTCGTCGAAGTCGTGTCGCAGCGCGCTCGCGGGCACTGGAGCCCCGGCGCGCTGCTGCACAACCCGGCGGTCTGGACCACCGCGCTCAACGTCGTGATGCTGGCGCCGCTGGGGTTCTACGTCCGCTACGCGCAGCGGATGCGGCTCGTCCCCGCGACGCTCATCGGCTTCGGCGTCTCGCTGTTCTTCGAGCTGACGCAGCTGACCGGCCTGTGGTTCGTCTACCCCTGCCCGTACCGGCTCTTCAGCGTCGACGACCTGATCCTCAACACCGCCGGCGTCGTCGTGGGCTGGCTGGTCGCCGGTCCGCTCGGCAAGCTGCTGCCCTCGCCGGAGCCGGAGCACGACCGGCGCCGCTACGCCGCGAAGGTCACCTTCACCCGCCGGCTCTTCGCCCTGGCCACCGACCTGCTCGGGTTCGCCGCGCTGCTCGGCTTCCTGTTCGGCCTGCTCACGCTGTTCGGCGAGGACCTGACCCACCGCGACACGCCGGTCGTCATCCTCGCCCTCGTGTGGTTCGTGGTGCTGCCCGCGGTGACCGGGTCGACGCCCGGGAAGCGGGCGATGCTGCTGCGCGTGGTGCGCCGGGGACGGCGCCGGGCCGGCCCGATCGCGCTGCTGGTCCGCAACGGCGTCCTGCTCTCGCCGCTGTGGCTGGCGTGGCTGGTGCTCGACGTGGACCGCTGGGACCTCGGCAGCCACCCCGGACTGCTGCTCCTGCCGGTCGCGCTGGCCGCGTCGGTGTTCGTCGTGGGCGTCTGGACGCCGCTGGCCGTGCTGCTCGACGGCGAGCACCGGGCACCCTACGAACGGCTGACGCGGACGGTGAACGTGGCCATCGTGCCGGACGTCCCGGAGCCCGGGGCGGCGCCCGAACCGGCCCGCCGGGAGGAAGTCCTTAAAGGACGGTGACGGGGACACCGGGCTGCCCGGGCCGGGCGGCGCTGGTAGATTGCGTCGGGAGCAGGTTGAGCCGCCAGCCCGCGCCCTGATCCCCATCCTGGAGTTCTGCATGACAACCGACGCAACGCGGCCGCGGCAGCGGTACACCGGTGACGGCTGGTCGCTCGACGTCGGCGAAGACGCGGACCCGCGGATCATCACTCTCCGTGGCGAATTCGACTTCGCGGTCTCGGCGAAGCTGGCCGAGGCGCTCCCGCAGGAGCCCGGGGCCGAGGACGTCGTGCTGGACATGTCCGAAGTCGAGTACTGCGACTCCAGCTGCCTGCAGGTCCTGCTGCGGCTGGGCAGCGGGCTGCGCGCGGCGGGCGGCCGGCTGGCCGTCGTGACGACCGTCCCCGCCGTGCTCCGGCCGATCGAACTGCTCCGCCTCGGCGACGTCATGCCGGTGCACCCGAGCGTCGCCGCGGTCCGGGCTTCCTGGGGCGAAGAAGCATGACCTCCTCCGATACCCGTGTCGGCGGGCCCGGATCCGGGCATGAAGAAGGGGAGGGCTTCTCCCCGGAGCCCGGCACGGACAGGGAGGCGGACGTGAACCTGAGAACGATCCGGCACGAGCTCGGCATCACCGCCGAGCTCACCGAGCTGGCGAAAGTCCGGCACTGGGTCCGCACCGTCCTGCGGGAGTTCCCGGCGAACGTGGTCAGCACCGCGGTCATGGTGGTCGACGAGCTGACTTCGAACGCGCTGCGCCACGGCCGCGCGCCCTACCACGTGCGACTGCTGCCCGGCGCCGCGAAGCTGCGGATCGAGGTCGACGACGGCGGGGGCGAGCCCGCGCGCCGGCGGACGCCGTCCGACCAGGGCGGCCGCGGGCTGCTGCTGGTGGAGCGCTGCGCGGCGGCCTGGGGCCAGCTGCGCCGGCCCAGCGGCAAGACCCTGTGGGCCGAGCTGACCACTGACGACCCCGCTGGTGCGCATGGCTGACCCGGCGCGCAGCACGCCGACCGTCCCGGACACCGGCGACCTGGGCTGGGCAGCCGCGCCCGTGGCGGCCGTCTGCGCCGACACCGCCGGGGTCGTCCTCGCCCTCAACGAAGCCGCCCGCACGCTCTTCCCGGGTGCCGAGCCCGGCGGCCGGCTCGCCGAGGCCGTGCCGGACTGGCTGATGGCCGCGCACGACCGCCGCGGCGACGAGGTCGTCCGCGGCGCCGTCGGCCCCCAGTCCTTCGCGGCGCACCGGATCCCGCACGGCGAATCCGTCACGTGGTGGCTGATCGACGAGACCGACGCCCGCGGGGCCCGGGATGCCCTGGTCCGCGAACAGGAGCGGACCGCGTTCCTCAGCGACGCCTCGGCCGCGCTGCTCGGCTCGCTCAACCTGGAACGCTGCATGGAGGTCGCCGCCCGCCTCGCCGCGCAGCACCTCGCCGACGCCGCCCTCGTCCTGGCGCCCACCACCGGCGCGACCTACCCCGCCGTCACCTGCGTGCGCGGCGGGGAGCCGACGCGGGCCCGGCTCGAAATCGACCCCGACGACCTGCCCGGCCTCGGCGAGGCGCTGCAGGGCTTCCCCCCGGTGCCCTCGCGCTGGCTCGACCCGGAAGCGGCACCCGGCTGGGTGCTCCCGGCGGGCTTCGGCCCGGTCGGCTCGATCGTCGTCACGCCGCTGCCCGGCCACGGCGTCCCCGCCGGCGCGCTGGTGCTGCTCCGCCGCGGCGACCGGGCGTCGTTCACCGACTCCGAAGAGCTCTTCGCCCGGCTGTTCGCGGCGCGGGCCGGCGCGGCGATGTCGGCGGCGCGCGTGTTCGCGCTGCAGGCGTCGATAACCGACACGCTGATGCGCGAGCTGCTCCCGCCGACGCTCGAGCAGCTCGGCGGCGTCGAGTTCGCCGGCCGCTACCGCCCGGCCCGCGACGGCGAACGCATCGGCGGCGACTTCTACGACGTGCACTCGGCGCTCACCACCGACGGCGACGAGTCGCTGGCCGTGCTCGGTGACGTCTGCGGCAAGGGCCTCGACGCCGCGGTGCTGACCGGCAAGATCCGCACCACGCTGCGCGCCCTGCTGCCGATCGCCGACGACCACGAGCGGCTGCTGAACCTGCTGAACCGCACGCTCGCCGACGGCCGGAACGCCCGGTTCGTCACGCTCGTGCTCGCCTCGGCGCGCCGCGAGGGCGCCACCGTCCGCCTGCGGGTCACCTGCGCCGGCCACCCGCCGCCCCTGATCGTCCGGGCCGACGGCCGGGTCGAGGAGGCCGACACCCACGGGAGCCTGATCGGCGTGCTGCCCGAGATCGAGTCGTCCGGCACGGACGTCACGCTCGACCCCGGCGAGACGTGCCTGCTCTACACCGACGGGATCGTCGAGGCCCGCGGCGGCCCGCTCGGGGACGCGATGTTCGGCGAGGACCGGCTCCGGCAGTCCCTCACCGAGTGCGCGAACATGCCCGCCGACGCCGTCGTCGAGCGGATCCAGATGCTCGCGTCGCAGTGGATCGGCCGCGGCGCCCACGACGACATGGCCGTGCTGGCGATCACCGCGCCGCGCGGCCAGCACCTGGCCGCGGTCGGCGGCCACGGTCGCGGGCGGTACACGGCATGAGCACCCCCACCCGCACGCCCGGGGTGGCCGAGCACGCCGAACGGCTCTGGGACGCCGTCACGACGGGCGACGAGTACGCCGCCGGCGACGTCGTGGTCCAGGCGCTCGGGGCCGGCGCGGACCCGGAGAGCCTGCTGCTCGACGTGATCGGCGCGGTGCAGCGCAAGGTCGGCCAGGAGTGGGCGGCCAACCGCCTCACCGTGGCCCAGGAGCACGCCGCGACCGCGATCAACGACCGCGTCATCGCGACCTTCGGGTACGTGCTGAAGCGGCCGGAACCGCACCTCGGCCGGATCACCGTCGCCTGCGTCGACGGCGAGTGGCACGCGATGCCCGCCCGGCTGCTCGCCGAAGTGCTGCGGCTGCGCGGCTTCCGGGTCGACTACCTCGGCGCGCAGGTGCCCGCCCCGCACCTGGTCGCCCACCTGCACCGCACCGGGCCGGACGCGGTCGCGCTGTCCGGGTCGATCGCGACCCGGCTGCCGACCGCGCACGCCACGATCACCGCGTGCCAGGCGGCCGCGACGCCGGTCATCGCCGGCGGTGCCGCGTTCGGGCCCGACGGCCGGTACGCCCGGTTGCTCGGCGCCGAGGCGTGGGCGCCGGACGCGCGCTCCGCCGCCGACCGGCTGGCCGAGCCGCTCCCCCGCCCGCACGCCGGGCACCAGCCGCTCGACGACCTGCCGCACCTGGCCGACCAGGAGTACACGCTGGTCACGCGCAGCGCGGGCCGGCTGGTGAAGGCGGTGCTGGCCGGGCTGGAGGAGCGCGTCCCGGCCATGCGGACCTACACCGACCTGCAGCGTCAGCACACCGCCGAGGACCTCGCCCACATCGTCGAGTTCCTGGCGACCGCGCTGTACGTCGGCGACGCGGAGCTGTTCACCGGCTTCCTGAGCTGGACCGCCGGCATCCTCACCGCGCGCGGCGTCCCGGCCGCCTCGCTGGTTCCCGCCCTCGAGCTGCTCGAGGCGGAGCTGCGCGACTTCCCGCGGGCCACCGGCCTGCTCGGCGCGGCTCGCACGCACGTGGCGGGCCCGGCCGCCGGATCGGGGCTCTCGGCATGACGTTGACCTGTACGTGGGTCCCGGACGGCGAAACGGCCCGCGTCACGATCACCGGTGCCCTGGAGTTCGCCACGGCGGCGACACTGCTGCACCTGGTCACCGACCGGCTGGCCGACGACGGAATCCGGGACGTGCGGCTCGACTGCGCCGGGCTCGCCTTCTGCGACTCCTCCGGGCTGTCGACCCTGCTGCTGGTCCACCGCGCGGTCACCGGCGCGGGCGCCCGGCTGCACCTGGACAACCGCCCGCGTTCGCTCGACCGGCTGCTGGCCGTCACCGGGACGGCGGCGTACCTGACCGGCGAGGCCCCGCCGTCCCGGGCCCGGCTCGACTCCTAGGCGCGCAGCCGGGCCAGCTCCCACGGGTCGTGGGCGCTGAAGACCGTCACCTCGCCGCCGTGCCTTCGGACGAGTTCGCGCAGCCGCGCCTGCGTGCCCAGGCGCAGGTCGTGGTGGATTTCCGAGCGGGTCTGGACGACGTCGAGGACCGGGTGCGGCTCGGGCACGGGGTCGAGCTCCCGGTGGTAGTAGTACGCGTCGCCGCAGTGCAGGAGCCAGCGGCTGCCGTCGTGGACGGCGACCCCCGCGTGGCCCGCGGTGTGCCCGCCGAGCGGGACGAGCCGGATGCCGGCGTCGATTCCCCGCAGCGGGATCGACGCGAAGCCGAACCAGTCGTCCCCGGACGGCTGTTCATAGGTCTCCCACTTCGGCCCGTGCGCCCAGTGCGCGGGCCGGTAGCGGAAGCTGGGCGCCTCGGCCTGAGCCGCGTCCTTCTCGGCTGCGAGGACGTGGACCCGGGCGTCGGGGAAGTCGGGCAGGCCGCCGCAGTGGTCGACGTCGAGGTGCGTGACGACCACGTGCCGCACGTCTTCGGGTGCGAAGCCGAGCCGGGCGATCTGGCGGACGGCGGTCTCGTCTTCGGACAGCAGCGGCTGGGCCATCGCGACCCAGTCGCCGCCCAGCGTGGCGGCGGGGTCATGGACGTCGTCGAGGCCGAGGCCGGTTTCGACGAGCACGAGACCGTCGTGGTCGGTTTCGGCGAGCAGGCAGTGGTTGACCGCGGGCGCGGGCGGCAGGCCGGGGGCTTCGATCTGGCGTACGGACCCGCAGTTGAGGTGGTGGATCTTCATGGCCGCCATCGTCGGACTTGAACTACGCTTCAAGTCAAGGAGGCTTTCCATGACGCTGCTCGACATCGCCGAGGTCGCCGAAAAGTCCGGGCTGGCGCCGTCGGCGCTGCGGTTCTACGAGAAGCGCGGGCTCGTCGAGCCGGCCGGCCGCAACGGCCTGCGCCGCACGTACCACCCGGACGTCCTGCGGCGCCTCGACCTGGTCGCCTGCGCCCGCGGGGCGGGGTTCACGATCGCGGAGATCGCCCGGTTCCTGGTGGCAACACCGAGCGACGCCGCCCTGCGCGAGCGCATGGCGGCCAAGGCAACCGAGCTCGAGGACACGATCGACCGCCTGACCCGAATGCGCAACAGCCTGCGGCACGCGGCTACCTGCGACCACGTGCCGCTCGTCGAATGCCCGGATTTCAAGCAGGCGATTTCGTAGCCTTCGCCGGCTTCGACGGTGTCTTGGCCGGGCTTCCGGCCTCGTCAGTTGTCGAAGATCCGCCAATCACTCGTCGACCACCACAACCCCGGCGCTGCGCAGGCGTTCAGCGTCGAAACCGGCCGGCCAGACGGTCTGCGCACTCGACCGGGCGCCGGTGAGGTCGGCTCCTTCGAGACGAGCTTCGTACAGGTTCGCTTCGCGCAGGTTCGCGCCTTGCAGATTCGCGTGTTGCAGATTCGCCCGGCGCATATCGGGCGTCGACGAGATCCGCCCCGCGAAGGTTCACGCGGGACAGATAAAGCCGAACCGGCTTCTTCGCAGGCTGACGGTTGCCGAGCACCCACATCGCTGTCTGCACGTCAGGAGCGTGGTGCTGGAGCCAGGACACCTGCCCATCCGAGCTCGGCGGCATCCGATTCGATATCTCCGCCGACGCGCACCTCTGGTCTGTCGTTGCCGAGCTGGTCGACTGCATGGGTGAATCGATCGGTGATCTGGCCTTCTCGGCTGATCTTGGTCTGCTGCCACGTCGCCAGCAGACCGATTGCCACGAATATGCCGCCAAGTCCCTGCAGCAGAGGAGTTCGAGCGTTGTTTTCCAACGCACTGCGGGCCAGCTGGAGCTCGATACGCTGAGTCGCGGTGGGCACGTTCTGCAGTTCTACGGACGACAGCGGCGGGTACAGCAACCTCGGCAGCAGTGCAAAAGTTCCCACCGGTCAGCCTGTCACAGTCCGTGAGACGGCGGAAGTCGCCGGCCAGCGGACGACGCGCCTCAACCCTCCTGACGAGCCAGCTTCGACGGCCACCAGACGCGGCGCCCGACGTCGACCGTCAGCGCCGGCACCAGCAGCGATCGCACCAGGAACGTGTCCAGCAGGACGCCGAACGCCACGATGAACGCGATCTGGGCGAGGAACAGGATCGGGATCACCGCCAGCGCCGAGAACGTCGCGGCGAGCACCACCCCCGCCGACGTGATCACTCCGCCGGTCAGCGACAGCCCGCGCAGCGTGCCTTCGCGCGTGCCGCGGGTCAGCGCCTCCTCGCGGACGCGGGTCATCAGGAAGATGTTGTAGTCGATCCCCAGGGCCACCAGGAAGACGAACCCGAACAGCGGCACGACCGGGTCCGCGCCCGGGAAGTCGAGAATGTGGTTGAACACCACCGCGGACACGCCCATCGTCGCGGCGAACGAGAGCACCACCGTCGCGATCAGCAGCAGCGGCGCGAGCAGCGACCGCAGCAGCAGGGCCAGCACCAGGAAGATGACTAGCAGCACGATCGGGATGATCAGCGCCCGGTCGTGTTCCGACGTCCGCTGCGTGTCGAGCTGGATCGCCGTCGGGCCGCCGACCTTCGCGTTCGCGCCGGGGACCGCGTGCACGGCGTCCCGCAGCCGCCCGACCGTCGCGACCGCCGCCTCGGAGTCGGCCGGATCGTTCAGCACCGACAGGATCTGCACGCGGCCGTTCACCACCTTGGGCAGCGGCACCGACTGCGCCACTCCGTCCAATTCGGACGCGGCCAGCACCGCAGGCACGGCGTCCGCGTCGGCGATCGTGATGGCGGGCGCGCCGAGGCCGCCCGGGAAGTGCCGGCCGAGGACGTCCTGCCCGGTCCCGGATTCCACCTGGGTGAGGAAGACGTCGGACTGCGCGGTGCCGGACGCCTTGAGCTGCGGCAGGAACGCGACGCCGACGCCGAGGACCAGCGCCGTCACCACCCAGACCACGCGCGGGCGGCGGCCGACCAGGCGGGCCACGCGCCCCCAGACGCCGGACGTCTCGGGGTGCGGTGAGCCGAGCGCCGGCTTGAACGGCCAGAACGCGCCGCGGCCGCACAAGGCCAGCACGGCGGGCAGGAACGTCGTCGAGGCCAGCAGCGCGGCGCCGATGCCGATCGCGGCGACCGGGCCGAGGCCCTTGTTCGAGTTCAGGTCGCTGAACAGCAGGCACAGCACCCCGAGGATCACGGTGCCGGCCGAGGCGGCGATCGGTTCGAGCGTCGCGCGCCAGGCGAGCTTCAGCGCGTCGAAGCGGCTCGGCGTGTCCCGCAGCTGTTCCCGGTACCGGGCGACGGTCAGCAGCGCGTAGTCGGTCGCCGCGCCGAACACGAGGATCGAGAGGATGCCTTGGCTCTGGCCGTTGAGCGCCAGGACGTCGTTCTTCGCCAGCAGGTAGACGACGAGGCTCGCGAGGCCGAGCGCGAAGACCGCCGACAGCAGCACGAGGAACGGCAGCAGCGGGCTCCGGTAGACGACGATGAGGATCAGCGCGACGACGCCGCCGGCGACGAGCAGCAGGATGCCGTCGATGCCGCCGAAGGCCGTCACCAGGTCCGCGATCTGCCCGGCGGGCCCGGTGACCAGCACGGTGAGCCCGTCGGGAGCGCCGGTGAGCTTCGCGCGGACCTCCTTCACGACGTCGGCGGGGTTGCCGTCGGCGAGGATCGGGACGGCCAGCTGCACGGCTTGGTCGTCGCGCGGCGCCTTCTCGGGCTGCCCGAGCGGCCCGACGACGCCGGGGACCGTGCCCAGCTCCGCGGCCTTGGCGTCGAGGAACCGGTGGTCTTCGGTGGTCAGGCCGGTGGAGCGTTCCGCGACGACGGTCGCGGGCAGCACCTGGCGCGGGGTGAAGGCCTTCTGCTCGTCGGAGACCTCGGTGGCCTCGGCCGAGCGCGGCAGGAAAGCGGCGTTGTCGTTCTTCGCGACTTCGCCGAGCTTCCCGGCGAACGGGCCGCCGAACCCGCCCAGGCCGAGCCAGGCGATCACCAGGAGGGCGGGGATCAGCCAGCGGAGGCGGCGCGGCTTGTCGTTCATGGTCGCTAAGGTCCTTTCGAGGGCGAACACGCCCAATTGTTCAGCAAGCTGAACATTCTGCACGACGACCCGGAGTGACGGTGAGCACAACCCCCGAACCCGACCTGAGCACGTGGCCGACCGGCCGGTTGCTCGCCGTGGCGGCCCGCCTGGTGGAACACCGCTGGGCGGCGGTGCTCGACGGCATGGGGCTCACCCACGCGGGGCTGATCGCGCTGCACACCCTGCGCGACGGGCCGCTCCCCCAGCGGACGCTGGCCCAGCGCTGCCAGGTCACGGACCAGACGATCAGCCGCACCCTCGACCGGCTGACCAAGGCGGGGTTCGTCACGCGGACCCCGGATCCCGCGGACGCCCGGCGGCACGTCACCCAGCTGACGGCCCACGGCCGGGCGGTCCACGAACGGGCGGTGCGGGCCGAGCCCGCGGTGCTCGGGGACCTCGGCGAGGACGACGCGTTCCGGGCCGGCTTGCTGCAGGTGATCGCCCGGCTGTCCGCGGCGGATCGAGACCAACCGGTGACCTGACCGGTTCCGCCCAGGCCAGGCGGGCGTTCGCGCGCCCAGCGGCCACCACCGCGGTCATCCCGGTGATTCAGCTCCGGCGGGGCTGGGTAGCTGTTCTGGCATGTGGATCGCGGTGAGCACCCCAGTGGCCCTCCTGATCGCTACCGTCCTGATGGAGCGGTTCGAGCGACGATGCACGCTGACTCCGGCCGCGCCGGGCGAACCGGCCGAGCTGCCGGCTTCGGGCGGCGCGACGCGCGTCCGTCCGTTGTAGACGGTCGAACAGCACCCCTGGCGACCCCGCGGCGACTGACGGAGCATGACCACGCAACCACCGGTAGCTGCGGCGGCGGCACCGGGCTCAAGTCCGTCCTCGGCGGCTTCCCGGAACACCCCGCACTGGAGAACATCCGCATCCTCGACGCGGGCCCGCGAACCGGCCCGCCCACCGGACGGGTTCCGGTGAGCGGGCCATTGTCCGCGGAATTCAGCAGGTCTTCCACGCGAAGTGGTAAATCGTGTCCACGCTCGCGTGCTCGGAATCCATTTCGATGTAACTCGTCCCACCGGAGCTGCCCGCGTCCGCGCGCAGTTCCGCATTGATGTTCAGGTTGCGGTCCTCACCGCACGGGGCGAACACGAGCGCCGCCACGTCGGTGGTGTCCGTCGCGCGCCACACGCCGTGGAACGGGCCCGGGTAGGTGTGGCGCACACGGGCCGTCGGCGCCGTGCCCGTGAAGTAGTAGTTGGCCTGCTCGAGCGCGCTCGCCCCGCTCTCGATGTGCGCGAAACCGCGGTACTCCGCCTCCGCGATCGCGTACGTGAACCCTTGCGGCACATGGACGAGCACGTTGATCTGGCAGTTCTTCCGGGCATCGAGCGCGGACGCGCCACCGCCGGCTTTGGCGGTGAAGTTCGTGTAGTGCACCGTGAAGGACGTGTTGTCGGACGCGACGTCGGCCGTCGCCGTGGCCGTGCCCGCCGGGCAGCCCGACCCGTTGATGGTCTTGACGTCGAGCGTGATCTTTTCGGCCGGAGCCGGCGACGCCGGGGAATCGACGGGTGCGGCGAGGGCGGACAGAACCATTCCGGCTACGACCAACATACCGAGCATGACGCTCCTCCAAATGGGCCACGGTGCCTTTTCACCACGATGATCGCGCGCGGAACGGATCGTAGCGCGATCGCAACCTTTTCGACGGCCACTGAACGGAGTAACACGACAACTCGGAGTGCGGGAAATCCATTTCCCGCATTTTATCGTTTGAAAAGCCGATTGTGTCGGACAATCAACGGTCGATACTGGTCCGGACCACTGCGTGCCGGAGTGAATACGGCGGAGTCGCGCCGCCGAGCAGCGCTTCGGCGTCCAGCGTGACCGCGCCGCTCCCCCGCTCCGCGAACCGCCGCGCCACCAGCGCGCCCGGGTCGTCGACGACGTCCGCGCGCCCGGACAGGAATGCCCACTCGTGCTCGTCGGAACCGAAGTACAGCACCGTCGGGAACACCTCGCGGAACCGCCGCCACGCCGCGAGCAGCGTCTCGTTGCGCCACAGCGTCGGGCAGCCGGCTTGGCAGGTCACCACCCCGCCGGGCGCCAGGACGCGGGCGCACCGGCCGAGGAAGTCCGTGCCGTACAAGCGGTTGTGCTGCGCGTCCGGGTCGGTGTTCTCGTCCGGCAGGTCGATCACGACGACGTCGTAGGTGTCGCCCCGGGCCTCGGCGGCGGCCAGGAATTCCCAGCCGTCCGCAAAGGACACCCGGACCGGCCCGTCGCCGCGGGCGAGGTCCGCGGTCGTGTAGCCGTAGGGCAGGTGCTCGGCGCAGGCCCGCACGGCCCGCTCGTCGATGTCGACGTGGTCGACGAGCGTGGCGCCCGCCGAAACCGCCAGCTGGGAGGCGACGCCCTCGCTGGACCCGATGATCAGCACCCGCCGCACCCGCTCGGCCAGCAGCAGCGCCGGTACCATCAGCGCCTCGTGGTAGACGAGCTGGCTCGCTTCGGTGCTTTGCCGTTCGCCGTCGCAGAACAGCGAAATCCCCTGCGCGGTCTTGCCGATCAGCACCTCCTGGTACTGCGTGCGCTCGTGGAAGCGCACGTCGCCGACCTCCCAGACGCGGGTGAGGCCGGCGCCGACCGGTTCGTGGATGGTGGGCATCAGCGTTCTCCCCGGTGCAGGACGGACAGGTGGACCGAAGCGGCGTCCAGCGCCTTCGCCAGCAGCCGCAGCGCGTGCTCGGGGTCGGCGCGCGAGCCGCAGGTGAACACGTCGGCGAACAGCGAGCCGTGCTCGGGGTAGGTGTGCACGGACGCGTGTGACTCGGCCAGCAGCGCGATCACCGTGGCGCCCTGCGGCACGAACCGCTTGGCCACGACGTCGACGACCGTCGCGCCCGCCTCCGTCACCGCCGCCCGCAGCAGTTCACCGAGGCGCACGGCGTCGTTGAGCAGGCCCGGGTCGACGCCGTGCAGCTCGGCGAGGACGTGGCGCCCGGTGAACCGGCCGATCTCAGGCATCGCCCCACCGCCCGACGCAGTGGGTGCGCAGCGGCTCGATGCCGTTGAACCCGACCGACGCGTAGCTCGCGGTGTAGGCGCCGGTGCCCGGCAGGTCGAGCCGGTCGCCGGTCGTCAACGACAGCGGCAGTTCGTAGGGCGTCCGCTGGTAGAGGACGTCGTCGCCGTCGCAGGTCGGCCCGGCGAGCACCACCGGCCCGCTCGGCCCGCCGGCCGCCACCGGCTCGAACCGGTAGGCGATCGCCTCGTTCTCGGCCTCGGCGAGCCCGTTGTAGCGCCCGATGTCGAGGTAGACCCAGCGCCGTCCGCCGCGCCACGCGACCAGCACGACTTCGGTCCGGAGCAGGCCCGCGTCGGCGACGAGCACCCGGCCCGGCTCCAGCAGCAGCTCCGGCGGGCCGGCCGGGAAGTGCGTGTCGAGCGCCGAAGCGATCGTCGCCGCGTACGCGGCCAGGGTGGGCACCGCGGTCCGGTGCGGCGTCGCGAAGCCGCCGCCGAGGTTGAGCCGCGTCATCGTGACACCCTGCGCCGCGGCCTCGGCGAACAGCTTCGCCGCCGTGGCGATCCCGATCTCCCACGCGCCGGCGTCCGGCTGCTGCGACCCGACGTGGAACGCGATCCCGGGCCGCAGCCCGAGCGCGGCCGCGCGCAGCACGAGGTCGAGGGCCTCGGCCGGCTCGCAGCCGAACTTCCGGCCGAACGGCGTCACCGAGTCCGGCGCGTCGAGCAGCACGCGGATCGACACGGCCGACCCCGGCGCGTGCTCGGCCAGGTGGTCGACGTCGGCCGCGGCGTCCGAGGTGAACTCGCGGACGCCGAGTTCGAAGGCGGCCGCGATGTCCCGGGGTTTCTTGATCGGGTTGCCGTAGGCGAGGTCCGCCGGGTCCGCGCCGCGCTCCAGGCACAGCGCGAGCTCGGCGGACCCGGCGACGTCGAAGCCGGCCCCGGCCGCCACCAGCGCGTCGAGCACCGGCGGTGCCGGGTTGGCCTTCACCGCGTACCGGATCAGCGCGCCCGGGAACGCCGAGCGGACCTCGCGCGCCCGGGCCGCGACGGCGTCGGTGTCGACGACGAGGCACGGGGTCGGCGGGTCCCGTTCGTCGAGGAACCGGCGGAGGGGGTCGGCGCACACGGCGCCAGTCTTGCAAACGACGTCAGACGAACCGCCACAGGTGGTCCGGTGTCCCGTTGTCGTCCCACTGGGTCACCTGCGCGCCGTCCGCCGTGGACTGCTGGTCGACCGCCAGCACCTTGCCGCTGCGGACGTTGACGAGCTTCGACCAGCCGCCGCCCGCGTCGACGATCCGCCAGTTGTGGTCGGGGGTGCCGTTGTCCTGGAACTGCTGGACGTGGGCGCCGTTGTCGAGGCTCTGGTCGTGCACCGCGAGGACCTTGCCGCTGTTGCGGTTGACGATCCGGACGGTGCCGTCGCCGTTCTCGGCCACCGCCCAGAGGTGGTCGGCGGTGCCGTTGTCCGTCCATTGGGTCACTTCGGCCGAGTCGGCCAGCGACATGTTCGACACGGCGAGCACCTTGCCCGACCGCTGGTTCTGCAGCTTGCGCCAGACCGTCGTCGACGCCGCCGGGCGCGTCAGCAGGGCCAGGTAGCCGCCGGCGACCGGGCGGGCCTGGAAGCCACGCTGGGTGGCGTCGGCGACGACGTACCAGTCGCTGAACGGCACCCGCTGCGGCGTGACGTTCGCGTAGCTGTAGACGCCTTCGACCAGCGACGTGCGGATGTTCGGCTGGTCGGTGAGCCAGGCCGCGGTCCACAGCTCCCAGTCGGCCTTCGTGTAGTTGTTGCGCGGGTCGAGCAGGACGCCGTGGGCGCCGGCGCGGCCCTGGTACCAGGCCGCCTCCTGGGCGGCGACGCCGAGCGGGACCAGGTCGAGGCCGAGCACGCGGTCGGCGAAGCCGTTGTACTTCAGGCTCCACGTGCCGGGCTGGTCGTAGGCGAGCTTCAGGTGCTGGCCGTCCTCGGCGAGGGTCACCCACTGGCTGATGTAGCTGCGGGACGTCGAGCGGTACCGCTGGACGTCGGCGGTGTTGCCGGTCGCGGCGGCGATGATCCCCATCGCGCCGACGCCGATGATGCCCTTGAGCGCGAGGTTGGCGCTGTGGGCGATGAAGCCGGTGAAGTCGTCGGTCTGGTTCTGGAAGCCGGGGTCGAGGGTGTTGGCGACCAGGTACTCGGCCCACTGCCGCAGGATCCGGTAGTGGGCGTTCGCGAAGGCGACGGCGTCCGCCGAGGGCAGCCGCTGGACGAGGGCGGCGGCCATGATCAGCAGGTTGGCCGACTCCTCGACCGGCATGCTCTCCTCGTTGCCGTCGTTGTGCCCGGTCGCGTCCGGGTAGTGGGTGCCGAGGTCGTGCTCGGCGAACTGCATGGGCCAGCCGCCGCGCTCGGCGTAGTCGAGCAGCGGCTCCAGGATCAGCCGCAGGTACGCCGGGGAAAGGTAGAGGTAGGCGGGGAACGCCGGGTAGGTGACGTCCACAGTGGACATGTTGCCGTTGGAGGAGATCTCCTTGAGGAAGCCCCACGGTGCGCCGCCGCGGTCGACGAGTTCGGTGCCGCCGAAGGCCTGGCGCAGCGCGAGCGCGCAGATCCCGGCGTAGTGCTCGCCGGTCGTGCCACCGCCGGCCGCGGCGACGGCGTCGTCGTGCAGGCGCTGGTCGATCGCGGTCGCGGCCGACAGCGCGGACGCGTAGTCGTTGCCGAACCAGACGGCCATGTCCTGCCAGCTGCTCCAATAGTGCGTCCACCAGGGGTTGAGCGGGGTGCCGAGGTAGCGGACGGCGGGCGTGCGGACGTGCCCGATCGAGAGCGTGAACGGCGTCGAGGTGCCGCCGGCGGGGATCGTGCCGAGATTCCTGTTGAAGGCGAGCACCGGCCAGCGGTCGTTGATGGCGCGCGGCTGGGCGGTGTCACTGGTGTTGGTCAGGGTGCCTTGACCCGCCGAAGCGGCGCGCACGACGGTGTCCTGCCCGATCTGCCAGCTGGTCCCGGACGTCGGCGCGGCGAGCACCAGCTGCCCCCAGCTCGCCTGGTCGCCGTTCTCCTGCAGAACGCCCGGGCTCGCCGGGGTGCAGCTGAGCAGGGTGTAGCCGCCCGCCTGCTGCTGGGTCCAGGTCACGGGAGTCGAGGTGTTGCCGTGCACCCACTCGGCGGAGGTGTCGAAGTGCAGGTCGACGGCGTGCGCGCGGCCGTCGGCGCTGGCGGCCTGGATGGTGACGTAGCCGAAGGGGACGCACTGACGCTGCAGGTTCGCCGGGTCGACGGGCGAGAAGAACGTGACGCTGAGGTTGACGCCGCCGCCGGTGAGGACGTAGGTCGAGCGGGTGCCGGTGACCTGCAGGCTGACCTGCGTCATCGGGGTGAGCGCGGGGCCGCTCGGCAGGGCGGGCTGACCGGCGAAGACGTAGGCGGCGCCGTCGATGCGGGCGAGGCCGCACAGCGCGGTGACGTGGCCGGTCCAGAAGCTCGACCAGGTGCCGGCGAGGTTGTCGGCGGGCTGCCAGGTGGACAGGTAGGGCGAGCGGACGATGAGCGGGGTGGCGGGCGGCCGGATCGGGCTGAAGGTCCCGGCGGCGGCCGCGGTGCCGGGCAGCCAGAGCGCGGCGGCGACGGCGGCGGCCGTGCCCCCGGCGAACCGGATCAGGTCCCGGCGGGTCAGTTCTCGGGAGGACATCGGTGGCCCCTTCCACGGCGTGCGAGCCGGTGCGGGGACAACAGTTACATCGTTGGTACAACGTTGTAAATCCGCCGTTGGGCGGTGTGGTGATTGATTCACGGACCACTCGCGCCGCAGGTCTGGTGCGCTACCCCGTCGCGGCGCGGGATGGGCGGTCCGATGCCGGCCAGACGTACGGCAGGTCGTCCGGCACGTCCGGGAACCGAGGCGCGTAGTGGTCGCGCTCCTTGCGCACCAGCGCGGACCGGTGGCTGCGGTGCACAGCTTCGTCGCCCAGCCAAGGCGGGACTTCGCCGGCGGCCGTCAGCTCGGCCTGGGTCCGGATCACCGGGCTCCCGATCGCGCCCGTGAACTCGTCGGTCAGCTTCACCGCGCACGTGTCTGCCGCGCCCAGCTCGCACCACACCGCGCACACCTCGAGGCCGTAGCGCGTCAACGCTTCTTCGTACCCCGTCCACATCTTCGCTGCCGGGTGGTTGCGCCAGCCGTAGCCCGGGATCACCAGCGCGCGCAGCACCTGGAGCGTCTCCACGCGTTGCTTGCCCAGGCGGCGGCGGTCGAGCGTGCGGGCGCTGGCGGTGAAGTCGGCGCAGGGCAGGAACGTCTGCATCCCGGCCGGGTACCCCGGGACGGCCCGTCGATGCGGGAAGATCGGAGGATGCACGCCGACCTCGTCTTCACCGGCGGCCCCGTGCTCACGACCGGCGGCCGGGCCGGGTTCGCGGCCGTCCGCGGCGACCGGATCACCGCCGTCGGCGCCGACCCCACCCCGCTGATCGGCCCGCGCACCGAGGTCGTCGACCTGCGCGGCCGGCTGCTGCTGCCCGGCTTCCAGGACGCGCACGTCCACGCCGTCGGCGGCGGGGTCGAACTCGGCAAGTGCGACCTCACCGGCGCGAGCAGCGTCGTGAGCTGCCTAGACGCCGTCGCCGCGTACGCGCGAGCCAATACGCGGCTCGAGTGGCTGACCGGCAGCGGCTGGTCCCTGGACACCTTCGCGGGCGGCCTCCCCCACCGCCGGCTGCTCGACGCCGTCGTCGCGGACCGGCCGGTCGTCCTGGTCAACCGCGACCACCACGGCGCCTGGCTGAACAGCGCCGCGCTCACCCGCGCCGGCATCACCGCGGACACGCCCGACCCGCCGGACGGCCGCATCGAGCGCGACGCCGACGGCGCCACCGGCGTCCTGCAGGAGGGCGCGATGGACCTCGTCACCCGGCTGCTGCCGCCGGTCACCGAGGTCGACGAGCTGGCCGGCCTGCTGCGGGCGCAGCGGCTGCTGCACTCGCTCGGCGTCACCGCCTGGCAGGACGCGCTGCTCGGCGAGTACGGCGGCATGCCGGACCCGTCGCGGGCGTACGCGACCGCGTCGGAACGCGGGCTGCTGACCGCCCGGGTCACGGGCGCGCTCTGGTGGGACCGCGCCCGCGGCGCCGAGCAGCTCCCGGAGCTCCTGGCGCGCCGGGAGTCGTTGCGCCGCAGCGGGTTCCGCGCCGGCACCGTCAAGATCATGCTGGACGGCGTCGCCGAAAACCACACGGCGGCGCTGCTCAGCCCGTACCTGTGCACCGGCCACAGTGGACTGAGCTTCGTCGATCCGGTGGCGCTGCGCGAATACGTGACGCTCCTCGACGCGCACGGCTTCCAGGTGCACTTCCACGCGCTCGGCGACCGCGCGGTCCGCGACGCGCTCGACGCCGTCGAAGCCGCCCGCACCGCGAACGGCGGCGGCCGGCGCCACCACCTCGCGCACCTGCAGGTGGTGCACCCCGACGACGTCCCGCGGTTCGGGCGGCTCGGCGCGACCGCGACGATCCAGCCGTTGTGGGCCGTGCACGAGCCTCAGATGGACGAGCTGACCATCCCCTTCCTCGGCGCCGAGCGGGCGGCGTGGCAGTACCCGTTCGGCGCCCTGCTGCGGGCCGGCGCCACCCTGGCCGCCGGCAGCGACTGGCCGGTGAGCAGCCCCGACCCGCTGCAGGGCATCCACGTCGCGGTCAACCGGATCCCCTACGGCGAGGACGTGCCCGCGTTCCTACCGGAACAGCGGATCGACCTGGCCGCGGCGATCACCGCGTACACCGCGGGTTCGGCGTACGTCAACCACCTCGACGACACGGGCGCGATCCGGCCCGGCCACCGCGCCGACCTCGTGGTGCTCGACCGCGACCCCTTCGCGGGCCCCGCGCACGAGATCGGGGCCGCGAAGGTCGCGATGACGTTCACCGGGGGCCGGTGCGTCCACGAGCCATGACGGCCGGCTCCGGTTCGACGCTCACCCGGGGCCGCAGCGGCAGGTTCTCCAGTCCTTCGACGTCGAGCACGAGGAACCAGTGCGCGTTGGCCGGGATGTGGATCTTGAACATCGGTGCGGTGGCCACCCCGCCGTGCATCCGGTAGTACTGCCGGCGCCGGTAGGCCTGGAAGTTGACCTCCGTCAGGAGCCTGACGTTGGCCATCGCGTCCAGCCGGATGGTGACCACCGCGTCTCTTCGCACTTTCCCGAGATCGAACACATTCGCTTCCATTTCGCCCCTCTTGACACGTGGGTAGTGGTTGTGGCGGGTCGCGGGCAGCGCGGAACACGCCGCGCACCGCGACGGCGAGGTCGATCGGGGCGGAGATCAGCCGGGGCCGGTACCCGGTTCGCAGGGCCGCCAGAGCGGCAGGAAGTCCCCGTGCGACGGCGTCGACGCCCGGATCGCGCCGGATCCGTGGCCGGGGGTGAGGAAGGCGGGCGGCATGGTGGGCGCGCTCCCGCAGGCGGCATCGGCGGGGGCCGCGGGGTATCGCGGCGCCGGGGTCCGGCCGGGCGCGCCGGAGGGGTGCGACGCGGTGTGGCGCGCGGTGGCTTGCGCCTTCGCGGCGGCTTTCGCGGCCGGGTGGGTGCAGTCTTCGGCTCGGGTCGCCGGCGGGGAGGTGGCCGGGCGTTCGGTGCGAGCGACGGCCGCTGTCGGCGCGGAGGTTGCTGCCGGTGGTGAGGTTTTCGCTCGGAGAGCCGGGGTCAAGTGCAGCGGGGTGGACGGCGCCTCGGTGGGCGGGTCGGCGACGGGGGTGACCACGGGAGTGACGACGGTGCCGGTGACCGGCTCGACGACCGGCTCGACGGCTCGCACGACAGGTTCGACGGCTCGCACGACCGGGGTGATCACGGGTGCGGCGGCGCGGATGACCTGCGAGACGGGAGCGAGGATCGGCTCGACGACGGGCGCGGCGGCATGAACGACCTGCGAGACCGGCCGGAGGACCGGCGCGGCGGCCCGCACCACGTCGGACACCGGTTCGAGGACGGGGCGGGCGACCCGCGAGACGGGTTCGAGGACCGGCTCGACGGAATGCACGACGGGCTCGACCACCGGCGCAGCAGCGCGCACCACGTTCGAGACCGGCTCGAGGATGGGCCCGGCCGCCTGCACGACCCGCGAGACCGGCTCGGCGACGGGTGCCGTCGCACGAACGACCTGCGACACCGGGTCGACTGCGGGCTCGGCCGCACGCACCACCTGCGAAACCGGCTCGGCCACAGGAGACGCCGCCTGCGAAGCCGGGTCGACTGCGGGCCTGGCCGCACGCACGACCTGCGACACCGGCTCAACTACCGGCGCCGCCACCTGCGCCACCTGCGAAGCCGGGTCGGCCGCGGGCGCGATCTGGGAAGTCGGCTCGACCACCGGTGCAGTGGCCCGCGGCACCAGCTCCACCACCGGAGCCGCCGCACGCACGACCTGCGACACCGGTGCGACCGGCCGCGGCACCGGGTCGACCGCAGCCTCCGCAGCGCGAACCGAGCGCGAAACCGGCGCGGCCACCGAGGCCACCGGAGCCCCGCCACCGGACGGCGGCTCCCCCACCACCCCGGCCACCACGCCACCCAACGGATCCCGCCCGGCAGCCTCCGCGTGTCCCGACAGCAACCACGACACCAGCCACAAGCCGGCCGCCGCTCCGGCGATCACCAGTGCGCGCCGGGTGGCGGTTCTCATGCCACCCCTGTCGCGAGCCCTGGTCACGGTCGGCGTACCTCCGGATGCGGAAAGCGGATCTGGGACGTACCCCCCAACGGCCTTCCCCACACCCGGGCAACGCGCCACCTGGCGCGACCACTCGACCGGCCTAGTGCTTTTTGTCAGCAAGCCTGAGTTGATCCGCCACTTGGCGGAGACTGGTCGCCCGGTCGCGGATCAGGCTTCCTGAGAACGCCGGTGCGACGACAACGCACCCAGCGCGAGCACCCCGTGCTGGAGCCCCTCGCGGAACGTCGCGCGCTGGCCCGGGCTCAGGTCCGCCAGCAACGCGCCCTCCACCTCCGCGACCGCCGGGGCGCAGGCGGCCAGCACGCCGCGGCCGGCGTCCGTCAGGCCGGCCAGCAGGACGCGGCGGTTGTCCGGCTTGGGCGTCCGGGCGATCAGCCCGCGCTTCTCCAGCGCCAGCACCATTTCGTGCATCGTCTGCGGCCGGAGGAACGACCGGCGCGCCAGCTGCGCCGACGACAGCGCGCCGCTGGCCTCCAGCACCGTCAGCGCCGTGTACTGCAACGTCGTGAGCCCGACCGGGCGGAGCGCGTCGTCGAGCAGGGCGCGGATCGCCAGCTCGAGCCGTTTGACCAGGTACAGGGTCAACGGCGGGCCGGCGGGCTGCTGCTCCGCGGACGTGCTCACGCCGCCCATCATGACACGTGCCCCCGCTATGCTCGCCGATCATGGACCTCGGCCGGCAGATCCGCGTGCGGCAAGCGTTCGACGCCTTCTTCGCCCCACCGGGGCCACCGCCGGACGACCACGTGCTCGAACTCTTCCGCCGCACCGCGGAAACCGTGCCCGCGTACCGGAAGTTCCTGCGCGACCACGGCGTCGCGCCCGAGAACGTCCGGACCATGGCGGACTTCCGGCAGCTGCCGCTGCTCGACAAGGACGGCTACCACCGGAAGTACCCGCTGCCCGAGCTGTGCCGCGGCGGCACGTTCGCGGGCAACGACATGATCGCCGTCTCCTCCGGCTCCAGCGGCCACCCGACGATCTGGCCGCGCGCCCTCGAAGACGAGCTGCACGTCGCCCGCCGGTTCGAAACCGTGCTGGTGGACGCCTTCGAAGCCGACCGGCGCAGCACCCTCGCCGTCGTCTGCTTCCCGCTCGGCACCTGGGTGGGCGGCCTCTTCACCACGGCGTGCGTGCGCCACCTCGCGGCGAAGGGCTGCCCGATCACCGTCGTGGCGCCCGGCAACAACAAGGCCGAGATCCTGCGGGTGCTCCCCGAACTCGCACCGCACTTCGAGCAGGTGGTGCTGCTGGGCTACCCGCCGTTCGTCAAGGACGTCGTCGACACCGGCCTCGCCGAAGGCGTCGACTGGCCCGCGTACGCGATCAAGCTCGTGCTGGCCGGCGAGGTCTTCAGCGAGCAGTGGCGCGAACTGGTCGGCCGGCGGGCCGGGGTGGCCGACCCGGTGCGGCACATCGCTTCGCTGTACGGCACGGCCGACGCCGGTGTCCTCGGCACCGAAACCCCGGTGTCCGTGGGCATCCGCCGCTTCTTCGCCGACCGCCCCGAACTGGCGCGCGAGGTCTTCGGCGACGCCCGGCTCCCGACGCTGGTGCAGTACGACCCCGCGAGCCGCTTCTTCGAGGTGCACGACGGCACGCTCGTCTTCACCGGCGACGGCGGGATCCCGCTGATCCGCTACCACATCGCCGACGACGGCGGGGTCCTGCCGCACGCCGGGCTGCTGGAGCTCTGCGCCCGCCACGGCTTCACGCCGCCGCCCGGACCGGAGCTGCCGTTCGTGTACGTGTTCGGCCGGTCGCTGTTCACGGTGTCGTTCTTCGGCGCGAACGTCTATCCCGAGAACGTGACCGTCGGGCTGGAGCAGCCGGGGATCAGCGACACCGTCACCGGCAAGTTCGTCATCGATTCGGTCGAGGACGAGGACCGTGACCGCCGGCTGCGGATCACGGTCGAGACGGCCCCGGGCGCGACCGCCGACGCCGCCGCGATCGCCGACGCGGTGGCCGGCCAGCTGCGGCGGCTCAACAGCGAGTACGCGCACTACGTGCCGCCCGAGCGGCAGCGGCCGGACGTCGTGCTGCGCCCGGCGGGCGACCCGGAGTACTTCCCGGTCGGCGTGAAGCACCGCTACACGCGGCGGTCCTAGGGGCGGGCGAGCTTGCGGAACCGCTCGCGCCGCTCGGCGGCGGACGAGCCGTCGGCGATGTCGTCGTCGAACCACGCGCTCAGCGCCGTCCACAGATCGGCGCACGCCGCGAACCCGGTCACCGGGGACTGGTCGGTCAGCTCGGCGATGTCGGCCGCCAGCAGGTCGAGCCGCTGGTCGCACAGGCGGACGTACTCGCGGACGACGATGTCGGCATCCAGGCCGGTCTTGCCGCGCCGGCCCGCCGCGCCGCGCAGCTGGGCGTGCAGCCGTTCTTCGCTGTACAGCGGGAAACCCTCGATCGCGCCCGGGTAGCCGGAGTCGGCCGACCACGCGCGGAACGCGCAGATCGCCTGGTAGCGCGTGTACCAGTCCTGCTTGCCGGTCGCGAGCTCGGCCAGCTTGCGCCAGGCGTCGCGGTCGGCCGCGCGCCAGCGGTCGAGCGTCCGGTCGTCCGGCCCGGCGTCGGCGGCCCGGGCGCGCCAGAAGTGCGCGCGGCACGCCGCGATCTCGCCGACGAGCCGCCGGACGTAGCTGACCTGCTCCCAGACGTGGGCGCGCTGCGGCCGCAGCGGCGCGGCGCGGTCCGGGGAGAACGTGACCATCTCGAACACCCGGAACAGCTCGTGCCCGCGCAGCGCGACGAGGTCGGGGTCCTCGCCCATCACCCACGACCGGCGCTCCGGCAGCCGCCCGCTGTGGCTGATCGTCGCGGCGTGGTAGAGCTCGCGGACCGCGCGGCGGGCCACTTCGTCCCGCGCTTCGCCGACCAGACGCGGGTTGCGCGCGCGGTCGCGGAGGTCGCGCTCGCCGCGCGGGCCGACTTCGAGCATCGCGACGGCGTACACGCTCGCCGCGTTGTAGCACTCCTCCCACGTTTTGCGCGGACCCGCGGCTTCGACGGTGTCGTCGAGGGCCCGGGGATCCGGCGGCCAGCGCCGGTCCGGGCAGACGTCGGCCAGCCGCACCCGGCTGGCCGGGTAGGCGGGCTGGGGCACGGGGACCGCGCCGGTCACCGGCTCGACGTCGGCCATCGCGCGGCGCACCACGGACCAGACCAGCGACAGGTCGAGCGCGCGGTTCGTCAGCTGGTGCCAGCTGCTGCGCCAGCGCCGGCCGAACCGGCGGTAGTCGGCGATGAGCCGTTCGATCTCGTACTGCGACAGCGCGCCGAGGTACGACCGCATTTCGGCGGCGCGCTGGTGGTACTCCGCCAGCCGCTCCGGCGTCGCCTCGTGGACGACGATCTCCTCGACCGGCACCTTCAGGACGCGGCGATGCAGCTCGAGCCGTTTCTCCGGCGGGATCGCGTACGGCCGCACCCGCACGTCGAGCTCGACGTAGCGGCGGAAGCGCAGCTCCAGGGCCGTCCGCAGCTCGGCCCGGCGCAGCGCCCGCGCGTCGCCCGGCGCGCCCGCCGTCGTGCGCCGCACCCACCACGAGCCGGCCACGGAGTCGCCGTGGCCGAGGACGAGCGCGTGCCGGTAGCGGGCGATCAGCAGCGCGACGGCGCGCCCGCGGCCCGCGTGCCGCGGCTGGCGCGCGAAGTCCGGGCCGATCCACCAGCGGGCCAGCGCCGGGTGCCCTCGGCTGCACACGGTGATCACGTCGTCGTAGGTCGCTAGCGCGTCGAGGTGCAGGTCGAGCTGCTCCTGCAGGGCGGCGATCTCGAGCCTGATGTAGACGTTCGACGGGTCGAGGCTCACCGCGCGGTAGTACTCGGCGAGGGCTTCGTCGTAGCGGCGGTGGGTGACGAAGTGATTGGCGCGCTGGTAGGCGTCGAACAGCTCGTACGGGATCTTCGCGCCCCGCCAGGCGGCCCAGTGGATGTTGGTGCGGACGTAGGCGCTGCGCGGGATGACGAGCGCGGCGACGGCGTTGGCCGCGCGGTGCAGCACGCGCGGCCAGTTCTCGTCCTCGATCACCAACGGGCTCGCGGCGAACCGCGGGACGCGGACGAGCTCGAGGATCAGCTGGTGGCGGCCGGTGGTGTTGCCCGGCCGGACGGTCCCGGTCACGGTGAACGCGGCGGGCGGCTGGGCGAGCCGGACCAGCTTGGTCGCGGCCTTCCACCAGCCTTCCGCGGCGTCGCCGGCGTGCTCGACGATCTGGATGAAGTCGTACGAGCCGCCGACACCCGGCACCGGTGTCGGTGTGTAGAGCCGCGAGTCGTTGAGGATCCGCTTGAACGCGGCGGTCAGCTCGACCGCGGAGTCGATCTCGCGGTCGTGGCTGCCTTCGGGGCGTTCGTCGGAGAAGAGCCGGATGTCGATCTGGTTGGCGCGGAAGGCGGCGGCTTCGAGGCGCGCCCGGCCGATGAAGTAGAGCGTCAGCACCGCGCCGATGACCACGACGGAGGTCTGCAGCACGGTCCAGGTGATGACGCTCGCGACCTTCGGGTCGCGGACGAACGTCCAGCTCTGGAAGAACGGCAGGTACGGCACGACGGCGAAGCCGGCCGCGAGGAGTCCCGACGTCACCCCCGCGACCCACCACCGGATCCGGTGAGCCGCCGGAAGTTCCGCTTGATCGAAGCCCCCGAGTCGTCGCGCGGACACCGTCGATCACCCCCTCGTGTCGCCAGGTTACTCGCGCAGGGGGTGTGGATCGTTACGGCCCGTGATCCGCGATCTCGGCGATCACCTGGGCGTGGCAGAGTTCGGGGACGCACCAGCACCCGAGCCGCTTCCCGCGCAGGTCCGGCAGGAGCGCGAGCAGGTCCGGCCGGGACAGCAGGTGCGCGCGGTACTTGGCCAGCACGTCCTCGCGGGTGCCGTCCGGGCCCGGGCGGAACGGGCTGGCGAGCTCCGACCCGGCGAGGCGCCAGCCGCCCCGGTGCATCGGCCGCCCGACGTAGACGACGTCGGCGTACTCCGGGTCGCCGCGGTGCCCCTTCAGGTTGACGACGGTGGTGGGCATGCGTACTCCTTCCTCACCGGTCGGCCCGGCGCGGCTCGCGCCCGTCCCCCATTGCGGTCGGCAAGGTGCACCCCGGTGGTCGGCCTAGTGCATCTGCACTATCATGAGGGCTCACGGTTGAGCCGTCAGCCGCTGCCGGACGTTCCGCGCCCGGGCCGGCGGGCTGCCTTGACCGGCACCCTCTCGCCCCACGTCCGGCTCGCTCCCGCCGTCTGACGAAAGGGTGTGCCGCGATGGTTCCCGAACCTCGCTCGGCCGGCCACGAGGTCCTCCCCGCCCCCGGCTGGATCGACGCCGGCCGCATGACCCTGCGCGTCTCGCGCCCCGCCCCGCGGACCGTCCTGGTCCGGGTGAGCGGCGAGGTCGACCTGAACACCGCCCGCCGGCTCGACGAGCTCCTGCAGTCCCGCGTCCGCGGCGACGTCGAGGAGGTCGTCGTCGGCCTCTCCGCCGTCACGTTCATCTCCGTCGCCGGGCTGAACTCGCTGCTGCGCGGCCAGCTCCTCGCCGACGCCGCCGGCGCGCGCCTCACGGTCGACCCCGGCCGCTCGCGCGCGGTGCGGCGGCTGTTCACGGTGCTGCCGATGGACTTCTACGGCGTGATGAGCCCGCGGCCGGTCGGCTGAGGCGCTCACGACGCCCGCCCGAGCCGCCGGACGGCCTCGACGATCTTCGCGTTCGGCACGCCCTTCACCAGGTACTCCGTGACGCCGGCCGCGGCCAGCCCGGCCATCGAGGCCCGGTCGGCGTAGGCGGAGAAGGCGAGGATGGCGGTGTCCGGGCTGCACCGGGCGATCTCGCGCGCCGCTCTGGCCCCGCCGCCGCCCGGCATCCGGACGTCGAGCACCGCGACGGCGGGCCGGTGATGCTCGGCGAGCCGGATCGCCTCGTCGGCGTCTTCGGCGACCGCGACCACGGCGATGTCGGCCTCGGAGTCGAGGACCTCCTTGAGGACGGCCCGGATCATCTCGTCGTCGTCGGAGATCAGCACCCGCACCTCGGTCATGGCTGCAGCCCCGGCTCGTCGGGCAGCATCGGCAGCCAGAACTCGACGGTCGTGCCGCGGCTCGGCGCGCTCGTCACCGACAACCAGCCGTGCGCCGCTTCGGCGCGTTCGTACATCTCGACCATCCCGAAGTGGCCCGCGGCGGCGTCGTCGGCGGCCATGCCGACGCCGTCGTCGGTGATCCGCACCAGCGTCCCGTTGTCCACTGTGGACAGCCGGAGGTCGACGCGGGTGGCGCGCGCGTGCTTGTGGACGTTGCTGAGCGCTTCCTGGCAGATCCGGTACACGGTGATCGCGGCTTCCGGCGACGGCTCGGCGGTGAGCTCGTCCGTCACCGAGTGCGCCAGCCCCCAGCGGCCCGCGACGTCGTCGGCGTAGCCGGACACCGCCTCGACCAGGCCGTGCCGATCGAGCTCCGGGGGGCGCAGCCGCGACACCAGGCCCCGCAGCCTGCCGATGGCGGCCTGCACGGACTCGTCCAGCCCGGTGACGGCGCTCGCGTGCGGCTCCGGCAGCCGGGAGGCGAGCAGCTGCAGGCGCATGCCGACGGCGACCATGGACTGGATCGACTCGTCGTGGACGTCCCAGGCGATCCGCCGCCGTTCGACCTCCTGGGCGTCGACGAGGTGGCCGACGAGCCGGCGGCGTTCGCGCAGGGCCTGCTCGGCGTTGCGGCGTTCGGTCATGTCACGCGTGACCTTCCCGAAGCCCTGCAACCGGCGCTGTTCGTCGAACAGCGCCGTGATCACCACGTTCGCCCAGAACCGGGTGCCGTCCTTGCGGACCCGCCACCCCTCGTCCTCCAGCCGGCCCTCCCGGGTGGCGACTTCCAGCTCCCACGCCGGTTTCCCGGCCGAGACGTCCTCCGGTGGGTAGAACACCGAGAAGTGCTGCCCGATGATCTCCGCCGTCGACCAGCCCTTGATCCGCTCGGCGCCCGCGTTCCAGCTCGAGATGTGCCCGCCCGGGTCGAGCATGAAGATCCCGTAGTCCTGCACGTTCTGCACCAGCAGCCGGAACCGTTCCTCGCTCTCGCGCAGGGCCTGCTCGGCGTTGCGGCGTTCGGTCATGTCACGCGTGACCTTCCCGAACCCCTCCAGCCGGTGCTGCTCGTCGAACAACGCCGTGATCACCACGTTCGCCCAGAACCGGGTGCCGTCCTTGCGGACCCGCCACCCCTCGTCCTCCACCCGGCCCTCCCGGGCCGCGGTCTCCAGCTCCCACGCCGGCTTCCCCGCCGCCACGTCCTCCGGCGGGTGGAAGACCGAGAAGTGCTGCCCGATGATCTCCCCCGCCGACCAGCCCTGGATCAGCTCCGCGCCCGCGTTCCAGCTCGCGATCCGGCCCTCCGGATCGAGCAGCAGGATCGCGTAGTCCTGGACGCTGCGCACCAGCAGCCGCAACCGGTCCTCGCCGCGCCCGTCGTCGTCCATGGGGCAACTCTGCCGGATGGGCGCCCGGCCGGCACGGCGCGTCAGCCGGCGAGTTCGGCCGACGGCGCGGACAGCGCACACCAGACCACCTTTCCCAGGCCGTGGCGCGCGGTTCCCCAGGCCAGCGACAGCCGCTCGACCAGCGCCAGGCCCCAGCCGCCGTCGGCGCCGGGCGCGCGGCGCACGGGCGGCGCCGGGTCGTCGTCGAACACCTCGATGCGCACGTGCCCGGCCCCGACGCTCAGCCGGAGGACCGGCCGGCCGGCGCCGTGCTGCAGGGCGTTGGTCGCGAGCTCGGTGAGCAGCAGCAGCGCGTCGTCCACGACGGAGTCACAGGCCCAGGCCGTCAGCGTGAGCCGCGCGAACCGCCGCACGACGGCCAGCCCGCCCTCCGGATCGGTCAGGGCGCACTCCGCGGTCAGCGGCACCGGCGTGGTCACGGCGTCCAGCCTGCCGGGCGACGTGGGGCCGCACGAGATGCAAACCCGGACCGCGTCACTGGTGCAGGTGCATCAGCCGATCAAGCCTTCCCGGCGGGCCACGGCGACCGCTTCGAGCTTCGACCGCGCGCCGAGCTTCTCCAGCACGCGCTGGACGTGGTTGCGCGTGGTGTTGCGGGAGACGCCCAGCCGCTCGCCGATCTCCTCGGTCGTCGCGCCCTCCGCGAGCAGGTCGAGGGTTTCGCGCTCCCGCGCGGTCAGGTCCGCGCCGCGGGCGGGCGCCCGGCCGGTGAGCCGGTCGAAGATCTCGGGCAGCAGTTCGGGGTCGAAGACCACGCCGCCGGCGGCGACGTCGCGCACCGCGGACTCCAGCACGCCCAGCTGCGACGACTTCAGCAGCAGCCCCGCGCCGCCCGCCTTCGCGACCTGCACGGCGACCGACGGCGTCGCGTCCCCGGTCAGCACCAGCACCCGCGCACCGGTCTCGCCGAGTTCCGCGACGACGCCGAGCGCGTCACCGTCGGCGAGGCGCCGGTCGAGCAGGACGACGTCCGGCTCGTGCTCCCGGGTGTCGGCGACGGCCTCGGCCCGGGAGCGGGCGCGGCCGACCACGGTGATCCCGTCGGCGCGGTCGAGGGCCAGCTGCAGCGCCTCGGCCACCATGTCGTGGTCCTCCACCAGGAGGACGCGGACGGGACTTGGTTCGGCGCTGGTCACGGGGTTCCCTCGGTGGACGGATCGGTGCCGGGCCCATCCTAGGCGTCACCACGCCGGCGAGCTCGGCCGCAACAGGCCTTCGGGGCCGGTGACCGGCAGCCAGTCGACGAGGTCTTCGTGACGGCCGGCCGACCGGAACACCGGTGGCCGGAAGGAGCCGGCGGGCGGGCCGGCGAGCCGCAGCACGTCGAGGAACCGCGCGACCGCGCGCGGTTCCGGCAGGACCTCGGTCCCGCCGAGGTAGGCCAGCACCTTCGGCGCGCCGCCGCCCGCGGGCTCGATGACCGCGGACCAGCCGTGCACCTCGTCCCAGATCAGCGCGAGCTCGTGCCCCGGCAGGTCCGGGAGGGCGCGGTCGAGCGCCACGTAGCCCGAGGTCGGCACGTCGAGGTCGAGCGAACACGACTCGAACCCGACGCCGACGGCGCGGGCGACCCGGGCGAGGTAAGCCCGCAGGCCGCGGGCGAAGTGGTATTCGATGTCCCTGCCGAAGTCGATGAGGGTGTTCATGATCTCGCCTCCCACGCCGCCGCTGCGCCGGAATACCCCCTTCGGGCGAAGATCACACTTCCGGGTTACTCCTCGATCGCGCCGCCGACGGCACGCAGGTGCGCGCGGAAGGTCAGCGCCGGGTCCGCGTCGCGCGCGGCGAGGAAGTCGGCGAAGCGGACCTGCTGCCGCAGCGGCTCGCCGGCCCGGATCCGGTCGGCCTGGCGGCGTTCGGTGTCGCGGATGCCTTCGGCGAGGGTGAAGAGCTCGCTCGCGCGGTCCAGCGGGAGGAAGACGACGCCGTCGTCGTCGCCGGCCACCAGGTCCCGTGGCCCGATGCGCCAGGTGCCGACGATCGCTTCGTCCAGGCCGCCGTCGACGCGCGGGCCGAGGCTGAGCGGGCCGGTGGGGATCGACCCGAGGCTGAACACCGGCAGCCCGATCGCGCGGACGTCGGCGGTGTCGCGGTGCAGGCCCCAGATCACGACGCCGGCGAGCCCGGCGGCGCGCGCTTCGAGGACGACGAGGTCGCCGACGCAGCTTTCGTCGAGACGGCCGCCGTTGTCGACCACCAGGACACCACCGGGGACGGCTTGGTCGAAGGCCTCCAGGAAGACGTCGACGCTGCCGACGTGCCGGGCCGGGATCGCGGGCCCGAGCAGCCGGGTGCCGGGGACGACGGCGCGCGTCGGCGCCGGGGCGCAGCGCACCGGGAGGCCGGCGCGGACGCAGGCGTCGGCGAGGTGGGCGGTGGTGAGGGTTTCGAAGCGCTGGCGAAGGTCTTCCATGTCCCCGAATCTAGCCACCGGTTTCGGTGCCGAGCCAGGAGAGATAGGCGGCGCTGCCGCCGACGATCGGCGTGGCGACGATCTCCGGCAGGTCGTAGCCGTGCAGCTGCCCGATCCGCTCGGTCAGCGCGGGGACGCGGGCGGCCGTCGTCTTGATTTCGACGCGCCACTCCTGGTCGGTCCGCACCTCGCCCTCCCAGCGGTAGACGCTGGTCACGGGGCCGACGATCTGCGCGCAGGCGCCGAGCCGTTCTTCGATCGCCTTCGCGGCCAGCTCACGGGCCGCGGGTTCGGAATCGGTCGTGGACGTCACGATCACGTGCTCTGCCGCCATGAGCGCGAGGTTACCGGCGGCGCATCCGCTGGAGGGCTACGGCGCCGAGCAGCGGGCCGAGGGCGAGCAGCGGCACGGCGGCGCGCCAGCCGAGCGCGTCCGCGGCGAGGGGCAGGAGCTGGATCGTGCCGGCGCTGAGCAGGAAGCCGAGCGCGGTCATCGCGGTGAGCGCGGTGCCGACGTAGCGCGGGTCGGCCGTCTCGGCGAGCGCGGCGGAGAACTGGCCGGAGTCGGCGATGACGGCGACGCCCCAGACGAGCAGCACCGGCAGCAGCAGGCCGGTCCCGCTCGCGGGGAAGGACAGCAGGGCGCAGCCGGCGCTCAAGAGCATCGCGGCCGTCGCGACGAAGACCCGGCCACGGCGGTCCGAGAGCGCGCCGCCCAGCAGGCACCCGGTGGCGCCGCAGACGCCGACGACGACGAAGGGGGTCAGGCCTCGCGGTCCCCCGGTGGCGGCGAGGTAGGCCGGGAGCCAGGCCCAAAAGGCGTAGAGCTCCCACATGTGGCCGAAGTAGCCGAGGCAGACGAGCCGTTGCCGCCGGTCCTTCGCCATTTCCAGGAGGTAGCGGGGTTGCCAGGGTGGCGAGGGGGCCTGGGCGGGGCCCGGCCGCACGAAGGCGGCGGCGATGGCGGCACCGAAGGTGGCGAGGAGAGCGCTCGAGACGAGGACGGTCCGCCACGGCAGCGGGTTCAGCAGGCTGGGCAGAGCGGACCCGACGGTGAGCGAGGCGAGCAGGACGCCGAGGGCGAGGCCGCGGTGGCGCGGGAACCACGAGACGACCACTTTCATGCCGACGGGGTAGACCCCGGCGAGGGCGAACCCGGTGAGGAACCGCAAGGGGGCGGCGAGCCCGTGCGGACACCACGGAAGAAGCCCGGTCGCGGCGGCGGCGAGCAGCGAGCTGCCGGCGACGAGGTGCCGCGGGGCGAGGCGGTCGGCGAGGTTGAGCGCGGCGGAGAAGACGGCCCCGGCGGCGAACCCGGCTTGCACGGTGACGGTCAGCAGGATCGCGAGTTCGCGCGAGAGCCCCCATTCGGAGCGGAGGGCGGGCACGACGGCGGAGGCGGAGAACCACAGGCTCATGGCGCACACCTGAACGGCGGCGAGGAGGGCGAGCTGGCGGGTGCCGGTGGTGATCACCCGGTCCAGTTGCGGGGGCGGCGAAGGCGAGGTCAACGGCGGCGGCCGTGGCTTCACTCGTTGGGTTGGAAAACCTCTCACATCCTGGGCGCGAAACCGGGGCTTCGCTGACGGCGGCGGGTACGGAAGCCGAAGGCCCCACTCTCTCCGCGGACCCGCCGCCCGCAGGACTCAAGTCGTCGGCGTCGTCGTGGTTGTCGGCGTTGTGGTCGTCGTCGGTGTTGTCGTGCGCGTCGGCGTCGTTGTTCGCGGTGGGGTCTTGCGCCGGGTCGTCGGCGGGGGGTTCGTGTGCGGGGCCGCCACCGTTGCGTGCGTCGTCTCCGGGACCTCCGGGGACGGCAACGTCACCAGCGTCGGCGTCTCCGTCGCCGAACTCGTGGCCGGTGGGGTGCTTCCCGCCCCTCCGCCGCCGGAACTGCTCACCGCCACCGCCACGCCGCCGATCGCCACCACCGCCACCGCGCACAACCCCACGACCACCCCTCGGCGCGACGCCCGGCGGCCCGGGCTCGCGTCGGACTTCGCGCGCCCCAGCGAAGGCGGTGGCGCCCCCGCGCCGAACCCCGGGGTCGCCAGCTCGCGCGTCTCCTCCCGGGGTGCCGGCACCCGCGGGACCGGGAGCGGGGGCGGCGGCACCGGCTGGGCACGCGTCGCCTGGACCAGGCCCGACCGGCCCGACGCCAACGCCGCCGCGCCCAGGGCCACGCCGTACTTCGGGTGGATGTCCACCGCCGTCGGGCGGCCCAGCTCCGCCGAGACCAGCTGGGACACCAACGGGATCCGGGACGAGCCGCCGACCAGCAGGACCGCGCCGAGGTCCGCCGGGCGGAGGTTCGCCGACCGCAGCGCCCTATGCAGCGAGCCGATCGTCGCCGTGATCGACGGGCGGATCATCTCCTCGAACTCGCCGCGGGTCAGCCGGACCTCCGTCTGCACCGACGGCAGCAGCACCGGGACCGCCGCCTCCGTGTCGGCCGACAACGCCTCCTTCGCCAGCACGCACTCCTGGCGCAACCGCACCACCGCCGCCACCGCGCCCGGGTCGTCCGGGTCGATCTGCGACAGCTTCCCGTCCAGCGCCCGGTCGACGTGCCCGAACACGGCCTCGTCGAAGTCGACGCCGCCGAGCCCCTCGATGCCCTCCGGCGAACCCAGGATCTCGAACCCGCCGCCGCGCTTGCGGAGCACGGTCGCGTCGAACGTGCCGCCCCCTAGGTCGTACACCGCGACGACCGCGCCGTCGTCCAGCCGCTCCTGCGCCGCGTAGTGCGCCGCCGCCGCTTCGGGCTCGGTGATCAGGCCGACGTGGTCGATCCCGGTCAGCCGCGGCACCTGTTCGAACAGCTCCCGCTTGTACGGCCCCCAGTTCGCCGGGTGCGTGAGCGTGATCCGGTCGGGCCGGCCGCCCTGCTGCCCGGCGACCGTCCGCACGACGTACCCGAGCAGGTGCGCCATCAGCGACGCCACCGAGTGCGGTGCGCCGCCGAGCAGCACCGGCGTCGGGTCGCCCAGGCGCCGCTTGAACTCCCGCGCGACGCGGTCCGGCTCGACCGCCGCGCGCCGGCTCGCCGCGTCGCCGACCAGCACGCCGCCGTCGGCCCGCAGCAGCACCACCGACGGGATGGCCGCCGTGCGGTCGCCGAGCGACACCATTTCGACGTGGCCGGCGCTGTCGACGGCGGCGGCCGTGAAGGTCGTGCCGAGGTCGATGCCCAGTCCGTAGCCCATTTTGTCAGCCTCCGCCGTGCGTGTGCTCGAAAGTCGGGTGTTCCGCCGGAGCCGGCTCCGGGTCCTCGAGGTGGTCTTCGTGCTCCGGCGGGCCGGGTGGCTCCGCCGGGCGCGGGTCGTGCGGCTCCGGCGGCGGGTCGTCCGGTGGGTGACCGGCGTCCGGCGCGTGGTCCGGCACCGGCTCGTGGTCCGGCTCGTGCTCGCGGTGCCGCGGCGGCTCGAAGGGGTGGTCCTGCTCCTGCTCCGCGGGGTGCGGCCGGCTGCCCGTGACTTCGCCGGCGTCGTGGTGCTTCGGCTCGGGCTCGGTGGCGAAGCTGTGCTTCACCACGGGGTGCTCGGCCAGCGAGTTCGAGGCCGCGAGCGTCGTCGTCTCGACGGCGATCGGCGGCGCCGGTGCGTCCACTGTGGACGGCTGCCGGCTGAACGTCACGACCGGCGCCGAGGGCGGCCCGGGCAGCGACGGCGCCGGCGCGGTGACCTGCGCGGTCACCGTCGCGCCGCGGCCCTTGTCCGCGATCACCTCGGTCTGGTGGATGGTCGGCCCGGCCGGTTCACCGAACGGGTCGTCGGCCCGCGCTTGCTGGTCCACCGTGACCCCGACGTCGATCCCGGGCGGCCCGGTTTCGGCCTCGTCGAGGAGCACCGTCTCGTCCTGGAAGATCTCGATGTCGCCGTGCCCCGGCGCGTCCGGGGTGAGCTCGTAGGTGAGCGAGCCCTGGTGCTCCACGGTGATCGTGCCGTCCGGGTTTTCGTGGATGACGATGTCGGCGTCCTGGACGATGTCGATGTCCGTGTCGCCCGGCGTCCCGTCCCCGGGCACGACGAGGTGCTGGTGGTCGGTGTACACCTCGTCGTGGCCGTTGGTGTGCACCACGAACCGCTCGGTCGCGTCGATGATGAAGTTGCCGAACTCGTCCTCGCGGACTTCGATCTGCTCGAACTCCTCGACGGTCGGCAGTTCCTTCAGCGGCAGGCCGTCGGTGGTCTCCGGGTGCCAGACCGTGCCCGTCTGCGCTTCGACGTGACCGTCCACGCCCCGGGTGACGGTGCTGGTCTCGACCTCGGGCACGTACTCGTGGGCGGGCACCTCCTGCGCGGTCTCCGCGGCGGCCGGCTCCGGCTGCTGCGGCGGCGCCGACGCACCGGGCGACCCGGGAGTGAGGACGTTCCCGGCGACCTCCGACGCGACGGCGCCGGCGACGGCCGCGGCCGTCTTCTTGATCTTCTTCGGCAGCTCGTTCACGACAAGACCTCCGCCCGGGCTTCGCTGAGCAGGATTCCCTCGCAGGTGCGCACCAGGACGCGAGCGGCGTCGCGGACGTCTCGCGGGGAGGCGGGGTGCTCGGCGCGCCGCTGCCACCTCAGCAGCTGCGCGCCGAGCGCCTGCCGGACCGCGGCGCGGCCCGCGTCCACCGGCAGGCCCAGCCGGCTCAGGACGTCGACTCCGGCCGCGCCGAGCAGCCGTTCCGCGTCCCGGGCCTCGTCGGTGGTGAAGAGCACGACGCCGAGCCGGATCGCGTCGATCAGCTGGATCTCGGCGAACTCGTGCGCGCCGGCGACGATCCGCTCCCACTCGTGCAGCAGCCCGCCGGTGCGGTCCGGGTAGGCCCGCAGCACCAGTTCGACCGCCTGCAGCGCCGAACGCGCCTTGAGGACGTCGGCGCGCGCGGCGAACTGGGACGTCAGCAGCGACCGCAGCCGGTGCAGGCCGCTGCGGGCCAGCAGCTCCCCCGACAGCGCCCGCGCGCCGGTCACGTGACCGCTGCCGGTCAGCTCGATCCCGAGGCGGACGCCGAAGAGGCCGTAGCGGCCCAGCAGCTCGGTGCGCGCGGCCGCCGGAACGTCCACTTCGGACTCCGCGCGGGCGAACCGGTCGGCCGAGGTGAGCAGCCGCGCCACTTCGGCTTCGGGAGCGGCGGCCAGCACCCGGAAGGCGCGGTACTCGGACTCCTTCAGCGAGGCGGCCGAGCTGGCCAGCAGGCCGGCCACCGGGACGACGGTCTGGCAGAGCCCGCGCACGCGGGGGTCGCGGGCGTAGCGGCCGGCGATCTTCTCCGCCGAGTCGAGGGCGTCGGCGCGGGCGTGCCCGACCTCGTCGGCCTTGGACAGCACGCCGATCGTGTTCACCGGACGGCGTTGCGCCGGGTCGTCGTGGAAGGCGTCGAGGAACCGGACGTCGTCGCCGTGGACGTGCCGCATCAGGTACACGACGGCGTCCGCGGTGCCGACGCCGTCTCCCTCCGGGACCAGCGCCGCCTCGGTGCGGCCGGAGACCGCGGCGCGCGCCGAGCCGAGGCCGGGCGTGTCGATCAGCGTCATCGCGCGCAGGGCGGGCGACGGCCAGTCGACGACGAGCCGGTCGACGTCGTCGGGTGCCATGCCGAGCTCGAGGCCGAGCGTCCCGGACAGGCGGCCGAACGGCAGCTGGCGCGGGGTCCCGCGGACCGGGTGCAGCATGATCCGGTAGGTCGGGCCGTTGCGGTACCAGGTGACGACCCGGGTGCACTCCCCCGCGTCCGTCGCCGCGAGCTCCTGCCCGACCAGCGCGTTGAGCAGCGTGGACTTGCCCGCCTTGACGCGGCCGGCGATGGCGACGCGCAGCGGCTCGGCGAGCCGGCCGGCGATCTGCCGCAGCTGCGGCTCGGCGGGTGTGCCGGCGTACCCGGCGCACGCGCGGGCGACGAACCCGCGGACCTGGACGTAGAGCGGGGTCATCGGGCCACCGCCTTGGGCCTCGGCGCGCTGCGGACGGTCAAGTCGTCGGCGCGGCGGCCGAGCACTTCGAGGGCTTCGATGTCGGCTTCGAGGCGCTTGAGCTCGGTCGCCTCGGCGTCGTCCTCGACGACGGCCTTCTTCGCGTTCGCCAGCGCCTCGGTGAGGGACCGCTGGAGTTCTTCGACGCGGGCGCTGTAGGCGTCGCGGAGTTCTCTTTGGACGGTCCGCATGGCGTCGCGGGAATCCTTGCCCACCTGGAGGTTGAACTCGTCGACGAACCGGCGCACGGCGGTCTTCGCCAGGCCGCGGCGTTTTTCCAGCTGCCGCTTGCGTTCGTCGAGGAAGCCGGAGCGGCCCATGAGCAGGCCGGCCGCGACCCCGAACGGCGTCGGGATGGCCAGCGCGGCCATCTTGGTGAGCATGGAGAACATGAGGAAGCCGCTGTAGGCCTTCTGGAACGCGGCCATCCCGGTGGCACCGCGGGTCTTGACGCCGGTGAACGACGAGTCGATCTCGATCTCCTCGACCACCGTCACCGGTGCCTGGACCTCGCGCGGCAGCACGGCCTGGGACTCGGCGAGCTCGAAGTGCTCGGCGACGCGGGACGCGAGGCCGCGGGCCTGCTTGACGAAAGCCGCGTAGTTCTCGAGGGTTTCGTTCGCGAGGCGCTGGCGCAGCCACTTCTCGAACTCTTCCCAGTTCTTGGCGGGGTCGCCGTCTTCGATGGCCTCTTCCGCCTCGTGCAGCACCCCGCGGGAGCGGGCGCGCAGGTCGTAGTCCACATCGGACGAGATGTCGGCGAAACCGTCGAAGAGCAGCTGCTGCCACTTCGCGGACTGGCTGCGCAGCGCGTCGACGCGGTCGTTGACCCGGCCCAGTTCCGCGACGAGCGCGGCGGACTGCTCGGGGTGGGCGAGCGCGGTCCGGCGGGCGCGCAGCGCGGCGTGCAGCTGCCCGACCGCGGACCCGACGTGCAGGCCGACGGCGTTCAGCGCGGACCGCTCGGCGTCCCCGACGACGCCCTGCAGGCACTTGACCAGCTGCGGGAAGCCGGATTCGACGTTCATCTCCTGATCGGCCGAGCGCGCCGCGACGGTCCGCAGCTCGGACGAGACGGCGACGGTGTCGATGGCGATCCCGCACGCTTCGAGGTGGCCGGCGTTGAGCTCGAGGATGCGCCGCCAGTGCGGGTAGAGGTCGATCTTGGTGAGGACGAAGAAGACCGTCGGGCAGAGTTCCTTGACCGTCCGGAGGAACCGCAGCTCGGCGCCGGTGAGTTCTTGGGAGGCGTCGGAGAGGAAGAGGACGGCGTGCGCCCGCGGCAGCGAGCTGACGGTGACGGCGTTGTGCAGCGAGCCGAGCCCGCCGACGCCGGGGGTGTCGACCAGCGCCAGCCCCCCGGAGAGCAGCTGGCGGCTGATCGACGCCGTGACCGACTTCAGCTTGCGGACGTTGCCGGGGTTCCCGGCTTCGGAGACGTGGTTGGGCAGGTCTTCGAGGGAGATCCGCTCGGTCCACGGCGGCGACGACGGGTCGGCCGGCTCGTAGGTCGCCAGAGCCCCGGACTCCGGCGCGTAGCGGACGACAGTCGGCACCGCGGTCGCGATGTCGTCGTCGACCGGGCAGATCTTCGCGGTCAGCAGGGCGTTGATGAGCGAGCTCTTGCCCTGCTTGAACTCCCCGACGACGTAGACGGTGATGTCCGGTTCGGACAGCAGGCGCCGGGCGTCGGCGAGGCGCTGGACGAGATCGTCCCGCCCGTAGGCCTTCGCCCCCTTGACGGCGAGGTCGAGGGTGTCGAGGGCGATGTGCCCCCCGCCGCTCGGCTCCTGCATGACCGCTCCCTCGTGCTTACTTGCTTGCGTGACTTGCTTGCGCCGGCTCAGTAGTGCTCGACGTCGTGGTGGTGGTCGGCGTGGTGGTCGTGGTGGTGCTCGCCGCCGTGGTGGTGCTCGTGTTCGTGGCCGTGGTGCTCGGTGGACGCCTGCTCGTTGAACTGGTCGCCGCCGTGGCCGTGGTGGCCGTGGGCCTGCTCGTTCTGGAAGATGTTGCCGTGGCCGCCTGTGCTGGCCTGCTCGTTGAACTGGTTGCCGCCGTGGCCACCCGAGCCCTGCTCGTTCTGGAAGATGTTGCCGTGGCCGCCCGTGCTCGCCTGCTCGTTGAACTGGTTGCCGCCGTGGCCACCCGAGCCCTGCTCGTTCTGGAAGATGCTCCCGTGGCCGCCCGTGGAGGCCTGCTCGTTGAACTGGTTCCCGCCGTGACCGCCGGAACCCTGCTGGTTCTGGAAGATGCTCCCCGAGCCACCGGTGCTCGCCTGCTCGTTGAACTGGTTTCCCCCGTGGCCACCCGAACCCTGCTGGTTCTGGAAGATGTCGCCACCGCGACCGCCGGTCGAGGCCTGCTCGTTGAACTGGTTTCCCCCGTGGCCACCCGAACCCTGCTCGTTCTGGAAGATGCTCCCCGAGCCACCGGTGCTCGCCTGCTCGTTGAACTGGTTGCCCCCGTGGCCACCCGAACCCTGCTGGTTCTGGAAGATGTCGCCACCGCGGCCGCCGGTCGAGGCCTGCTCGTTGAACTGGTTTCCCCCGTGGCCACCCGAACCCTGCTGGTTCTGGAAGATGTCGCCACCGCGACCGCCGGTGGACGCCTGCTCGTTGAACTGGTTCCCGCCGTGACCACCCGAACCCTGTTCGTTCTGGAAGATGTCTCCCACGCCGCCGCCGGTCGAGGCCTGCTCGTTGAACTGGTTCCCGCCGTGACCACCCGAACCCTGCTCGTTCTGGAACACGTCACCGTGGTGGCCGGCCGACGCTTGCTCGTTGAACTGGTTCCCGCCGCGGCCGGAGCCTTGCTCGTTCTGGAAGATGTCGCCACCGCGGCCACCCGTCGAGGCCTGCTCGTTGAACTGGTTCCCACCGTGCCCACCCGAGCCCTGCTCGTTCTGGAAGATGTCCCCCCGGCCACCCGTCGACGCCTGCTCGTTGAACTGGTTCCCGCCGCGGCCGGAGCCTTGCTCGTTCTGGAAGATGTCGCCACCGCGGCCACCCGTCGAGGCCTGCTCGTTGAACTGGTTCCCACCGTGCCCACCCGAGCCCTGCTCGTTCTGGAAGATGTCCCCCCGGCCGCCCGTCGACGCCTGCTCGTTGAACTGGTTCCCACCGTGCCCACCCGAGCCCTGCTCGTTCTGGAAAATGTTCCCCGAGCCCCCGGTCGAAGCCTGCTCGTTGAACTGGTTTCCCCCGGAACCGCCGGAACCCTGCTCGTTCTGGAAAACGTCGCCCGATGAAGTCGTCATCGTGTGCACTCCTGACATTCGGATCGGTGAAGCCCGTGCCCCTCCGTTGTCATCCAGTCTCGAGCCGACGGGCCCCCGGGTCATGAGTAGCGCGCTACTCGGCTTCCGTGCGGTTCCGGCCGCGATCTACCTATGGACCGTCGCCGGGACTACTCCCCGACACCAGCGGCCCCACCACCGAAGCCAGCTCACGGCGCCCGGAAATACCCAGCTTCGCGTAGACCCCGTGCAGCACGTTGTCGACCGTCCGCACCGACACGACCAGCCGGTCCGCCACCGCGCGGCTCGTCAGGCCCGTCGCCACCAGCCTGGCGATCTCCAGCTCCCGGACCGTCAAGTCGAGCGGCGTGTCCAAAAGCGACAAGGCCGGCGTCGCGGCGTCCTCACAGGACGCCAGCCACGCCCGCGCGCGCTGGGCCGACGTCGCCGCGCTGCCGTTCTTGCCCTCTGCCCGGTACGCCCGGGCCGCCTGGGCCGACGCCTCCGCCGCGAGCAACCGCGCGCCGACGTCCGCGAACGACGCCGCGACCGCGTCCAAGGCCGACGCGTCCGAGAGAGCCGCCGCGTGGGCCGAGTACAGCGCCGCCATCCCGCCCGCCGGCGGGATCTCCCCCGGGTCCGCGCCGAAGCGGAGCAAGTCGTGGCGGATCTCGGCCGCCACCGCGAGCCTGCCGTCCGCCTCAGCGGCCGATGCGGCCGACGCCCCCAGCGAAGAAGCGCGCGACAGCTCGCCGCGCGCCACGGCGACCCACGCGCCGTCCCACTCACCCAGTGGCTCCGTGATCCGGCCGCTCATCGCCGTCGCCCGGGCCAGCGCCGCGGCGACCGCCGGGCGGAACTCGTGCGGCTGGTCGTGCGCGTCGGCCGCCAGGGCCTCGCGCAGCCAGCGGATCGCGCCGCGGACGTTGCCGTACGCCAGCGCGACCGTTCCCAGCGACGCCGCCGCGCCCGCCACCGCCGGGCCCCAGCGGTCCCGGACGGCGTCGCGGTAGTCGTCGCCGGCCAGGTCCTCGGCCTCCTCGAGCCGGCCCGCCCGGCACAGCGCGACGACCCGGGCGTGCTCCAGCCGGACCCGCGCGCCCGGCGCGAACGCGTCCGAGATCCGCGACGCGATCTCCAGCCCCTCGTCGACGACGCCGAGGCACGCCTCCGTCCGCCCGGTCGACGCCAGCGCCCCGGCCGCGACGACCAGCGCCGACAGCCGCAGCGCGTCGCCGCGCCGGTTGCGGTCCAGCACCGGCCCGAGCAGCTCCAAAGCCGCGCGCGACGCACCGGATGCCGCCAAGAGCGCCGCGCGGGCGGCCACGAGGTCGTCCTGGGTCCCGGACACCGCCGTCTCCGCGGTGTCCAAGACCGCCGAAGCCTCCTCGAACCGGTTCAGGCCGAACGCCAGGTTCCGCGCCCGCGTGGCCGCGACGCGGGCGTGCTGCGCGTCGGACACCGTCTCGCCCGCCAGCTCGGACAGCAGCGAGTCCGCGTCGGCGGGTCGGCCGCCGGCGATCCGGACCTGGGCGAGCAGGAACTTCGCGCCGAACCCGCCGCCCATCCGGACGGCTTCCGCCGCCAGCTGCTCGGCCTGCGGGAAGTCCTTGCGCAGCAACGTCTCCGCCGCCGCCCGGACCAGCTGCGGGTCCGTCGGCAGCCCGGCGGCCAGCCGCCAGCGCACCAGCCGCGGCTTGTCCTCGGCGCGCCGCGCGCCGGTGAGGTCCAGGGTCTGTGCGAGGATCCGGTAGGTGTCGCGCTGGCGCAGCGGTGACGTCCGGCGGCGGATCACCTCGGCGTAGAGCGGGTGCGCCAGCCGGACGTTCAGCCGCCGCCCGGTGCGTTCGGACACGACCAGCCCGGCCTGCTCGGTCGTGGCGAGGACGCGCGCGGCGCCGAGCCGCACCAGCGGTTCGCAGCCCAGCGGCTCCCCGAAGGCGAGCAGCTCCAGCAGCCGCCGCTCGTCGGCGTCGACCCGATCGGTGCGGGTTTCGATCAGCTCGACCAGCCGCGGGGTCGCCGCGAGCGCCCCGCTCCACCGCCACACGCCGTCCTCGGCCGACAGCGAACCGCTGTCGAGGCCGCCCTGTACGAGCTCGCGCAGGAACAGCGGGTTGCCCAGCGTCAGGCCCCACAGGCGGTGCTCGGCGCCGTCGTCGAGCCGTCCGTTGAGGACCGCGGTGATCAGCTCGGTGGTCTGCGGGCGGGTCAGCTCGCCGATGTCGAGCCGCTCGGCGACGCGGTCCTTCCACATCGCGAACACCGGGTCGGGCACGCTCACGCCGTGCGGCGCGATGACGATCACGAACGCCGACGCCGTCGCGGCCAGCTGGTGGACCAGGGTCGCGGACAGGTCGTCGAGCAGGTGCGCGTCGTCGACGCACAGCACCAGCCGGCGCCCCTCCGCGCCGCGGGTGAGGTGGCCGGCGACCTGGTTGAGCCGGTGCGCGCGGTCCCCCGAACCGTCCGCGCTGCCGGGCAGCAGGTGCGCGAACGCGCCGAACGGGATCGTCGACGCCGAAGACATCGCGCGCACCCAGTGCGTGCGCGCGCCGCCGCCGGCCAGCTCGGCCAGCAACACCTTGGCCAGGCGCGTCTTTCCCGCGCCGGCGCGGCCGGTCAGCAGCAGCCCGCACACCTCGGGATCGGCCACCGCCCGGCGCGCGAACGCCAGTTCCTGTTCGCGGCCGACCAGCGGCCAGTCGTTCGCCACACCCACTGCCTCCCCAACCCCTCACGGGCGTTCCGCACCCGCGCACACTCGTTCTTCGGATAATGAGCACGCGCGGCCCGGTCGAGTACCGAATCCGCGCGGCGATTTGGCATAAATCGACGAACGGTTGTCGCAAATGCGAAACAACGGACAGTCGATCTCCCATTTCGTGAGCAGTTACCGAGAATCGGGGAAATACCGTTATCCCCGCTTTTCCGGTGATTCTTTTTCCAGTGACACCATCATTCCTACGACGCGCGGCAACACCACCGCGTTCCAGCCGGCCATGCCGGTGACGAGCGCCGGCTCCGGGCCGCCCGTCCACACGCGCACCTCGCCGGCGCGCAGGTCGGTGCCCAGCACGCCGGCCCACGGCACCTTCGGCGCGAACCACCGCCACCGGCGCAGTCCGCCGGCGTCCGCGTCGATCCGCCGGCGCCCGCCCGCGCCGAACCGGGCGGTGGCACCGGCGGTGATCGCGTCGACCGCCGCCCGCGCGATCCGCGGGCAGACCGCCGACTCGACCAGCTCGACCAGCCGCCGCCACGTTTCGCGCGCGTCCGCCAGCTCGCCGCTGCCGAAGGCGTCGAACACGAACCGGCTCCGCACCGGGCCGCGGGCCAGGCCGAGCGCGTAGCTGGCCTGGCGCGGCCGGGCCGCCGCGTCGTAGGCGACCCGGTCCACCTCGGCCAGCGGGAAGACCCGGTCCCCGATCACGATCACATCGCTCGCCGCGGCGAGCGTCCGCCCGCCGCTCGAGACCAGGATTCCGCCGGAGCCGGTGAACGAGAACTTCCCGGCGGCCATCGGGCTACTTGCCGGTCTTCGCCAGGCAGAGCACGACGCCGGTCTCGCCTTCCTTGCCCTGCCAGAACACCTGGTCGGCGTCCGGGTACGGCGTGCACGCGCTGATCTGCGCTTCGATCCGCGTCTTGTCTTCGATCCGCGCGACGACCTTGAGCGTCGCCTCGGGCGCCCCGCAGTCGACGATCTTCACGTAGTTGTCGCCGCTCTCGGTGACGCAGTCGCCGGTCTGGGCGTTCTCGCCGTTGGACCGGGTGGCCACCCAGACCAGCGCGAGGACGGCGGCGACCAGGATCAGGAACACGGTGAGCACGATCTTCTGCCGCCGCTTGGACTTCTTCGGCGCGGCGGCCGGCGGCTGCGCCGGGCCGGGCACCCCGGCCTGCGGCGGCACGGGTCCGGTCGGTTCCGGGAACTGGGGTCCTCCCGCGTAGGTCATGACGTTCCTCCCTCGATGTCCAGCTGTCCCCTTCTAGGCGTTCCACCCGTGTTCCACGGTGTTCCACCCGCTGTTCCGGCGTTCCCGCCAAGATGGGACCGCCCCGTTCCCCGACGTGAGGACCCGAGGATGACCCGACTGCCCGCTTTGGCCGTCTCGGCGCTGGCCACCGCCGCGCTCCTGACCGGCGGGACCGCCGAAGCCGCGAGCCCGCCGTTCACCGCGTCGGTCTTCCGCGCCACGCACAACAGCTACTCGGGCGACGTCGACGGCGCGAAGGACTCGATCGCCTACCAGCTCGACCACGGCGTCCGGTTCATCGAGTACGACATCCACGACAACGGCTACGCGACCACCCACGACTACGGGGTCGGCCACGATTCGCCCGGCAACGCCGTCGACCACAGCGGCGGCAACCCGGCGTCGAACAACCTGCGCGACTGGCTGTCGGTGGTGAACACCTGGTCCGCGGCCCACCCGTCGGCGGCGCCGATCGTCGTCATGCTCGACCTCAAGGACGACCTGACCGACAACGCGAACTTCGCGGCGGGCAACCTGACCGCCGTCAACCAGGAGCTGGAGTCGGTCTTCGGCAGCCGGCTGCTGCGGGCGCAGGACTACCCGGCCGGCTCGCCGGCCGTGGACGCGCTGCGCGGGCGCGTGCTGCCGCTGCTGTCGGGCGACGGGGGCAGCCGCAGCGAGTACAAGCGGGACGTCGGCTACCACCCGGCGGTCGCGCTGAACGGCCGCGGTCAGATCGTCGAGGTGCACGACTCCGGCGGCGGCGGGCTCTGGTACTGGACCGGGACCTACGGCGCCGACGGCCGCGTCACCTGGCTGCGGCACGGGAAGTACGACAGCGGCCAGACGCCCGCCGTCGCGCTCAACGACAACGGCGACCTCGTCGAGGTCCACCAGTCCCAGACCGCGACCACGCTCTGGTACCACGTCGGCAAGCTCGGCAGCGACGGCGAGATCACCTGGCAGGCCAGCCACCAGTACGACAACGGCGTCCAGCCGACGGTCGCCTTCACCGACGCGACGCACGTGCGGGAAATCCACCAGAGCCAGAGCAGCAGCCAGAACTGGACGTGGAACGGCGCCCTCGCCGGCGCGACGGTGACGTGGACCGGCAACGCCAAGACGTCCGACGCGCGGTACGCCAAGGACACCGCGGTCAACGGCACCCGGCGCGTGAAGGTGTGGACGGGCGCGGACGGCCCGACGCCGTCGAACACCCTGCGCGTCGACACCGCGAGCGTCACCGGCGACCGGATCCGCTACCGGCAGGTCGCGTTCGACGAGTTCCAGAAGGGCGACAGCGCGGAGCTGCAGCAGGGCGCGCTCTTCTACGGCGCGCCCGCGACGGAGTCGGCGTTCATCACCTCGGCCCGCCAGTCGGGCAAGCTGGTCCGCGGCTGGGACTTCGACTCGGCGGGCGACGCGACGACACCACTGGCGAACTACCCGGCGACCAACCACCCGTACGACACCTGGTACCAGAACCTGCTGACCAGCGCCGTCGAGTAACCCCGGCCAGAGGTCTTGAATGAGTCATTCAGGTCTTCGGAGGTCCTGAATGACTCATTCAAGACGTTTCAGGTGGGGTCGTAGCTGCAGCGGGTGCCGGTGCGGACGCCGTCGCGCAGGACGTCGCCGATCACCGCGTCCGCCGCGGCGATCCGGGTCAGCGCGCGGCGGATCGCCTTGCCTACGGCGATCCGCGCCTTCTCCTCCGCGCCCGCGAACTCGCGGACGCGGCCGGCCAGCCCCGCGGCCGCCGACAGCTCGCCCAGCAGCCAGTCGCGTTCGGTGCGGACCTGCTCCGCGCGGCCGGTGTCGTGGTTGGCTTCGTGCTCGTCGAGCTCGGCTTCGAGGTTCGCGAGCCAGCGCCGGTAGTGCCCGGTCGCCTCCTGGTCGAGCACCGGCTGCGCGGACGTCGCCTCGGCCACCACCCCGTGCGCCAGCTCGACCGCGGTCAGCTCGTGGCCCGGGTTGTCCAGCAGCGTCGCGAGGTAGCCCATGCCGACGCTGTGCTCGACCAGCGCGGACCGCCCGTCCAGGGCGAACAGCCAGTGGCTGCCCTGGCGGCGGCACGTGACGCGCCGGCGCGCGGCGCCGGAGGCGAACGCGGGCAGCACCATCCCGAGCTGCTCCGCCTCCCGCGTCGCCGCGGCCAGCTCCCGCGCGCCTTCGGCCGAGGCCGGTCCCAGCGCCTGGGCGAGCCGGGCTCGGGACAGCGCCGCGGCCGGCCAGTGCGCCAGCGCGAGGTTGTCACGCACCGCCGCCCGGAAGTGCTCGGCGGCCCGCTCGGGCTCGCCCGCGGTCAGCATCGCGACGCCCAGCGCGTGCTGCACCGAGCCGAAGCAGGCGACGCCGAGGCTGGCCGTCATCGGCAGCCGCGCGAACGGCGTGAGCAGCGCGTACGCGGCGAGCGCCGATTCGACGTCCGAGATCAGGTCGGCGGCTTCGACGATCCCGTACATCGACACGAGCCAGCTGCTCGACCGCGGCAGCAGCGCCAGGTCCCGGCCGCGCAGCCGGGCGAGTGCCCCGGCGGCCTCGCGCTCGTCCCCGGCCGCCGCGGCGGCGACGGCCAGCCCGGCGATCAGCGCGTTGTCGACCGCGCTGAGCGTCGGCGAGTGCACCGTCTCCCGCAGCACGGGCAGCAGTTCGGCGACGCGCCCCTGGTACCAGCGGACCGACCCGAGCTGCGCGGTGTACCAGCCGATCGCGTCGGCGTCACCCGCCTGCTCGCCGCGCAGCGCGCAGGCCGCCGCGCGGTTCTCGGCTTCGGCGAACCGGCCGGCGCGGATGCCGATCATGACGTCGATCGCGTCGAGCACGAACCCGACCGCGAGGTGGTCGCGCTCGGCCAATAGCCCCCGCAGGTCGGCCAGGCCGCGCTGCGCGTGCGGGTCCCCGTCGAGGAAGAGGTCGACCGTGCGCCACAGCAGGCCCATCAGCAGGTCGCTGCGGCGGTCCGTGCGGAACCCCTCGGTGATCAGCTCCTGCGCGAGCGCGCGGCGCTGGCCGCCGTGGTCGGGCCCGAGCAGGCAGTGGTGGGCCAGGCTGGCGGCCTCGGCCCAGGCGACCGGATCCCCGGCGCGCTTGGCTTCTTCGAGCACCGCGAGGATCTCGTTGCTGTCCCCCGCCACGTAGTCTGCTTCGCCCGCGAGCCGCGCCTTGAGCCGCAGGGCCAGCGACGACCCCGGGTCGACCGCGGTCCGCGCGCTGCGCAACCGCGCCTGCAGCAACGCGGCCGCGGCCGCGCTCCGGTGTTCGTGGACCCACAGCCCGGCCAGGCCCAGCGCGGCCCGCGCCATCCCGGTCCCGTCGCACTCGGCCTCCGCTGCCCGGTAAGCCCGGTCGAACCACTCCCGGCCGGCACGCAGATCGCCGTCGGCCTCGAGTGCGCGCTCCCCGTTGCGCAGCAGCTCACCGAGCGCGGTGGCCGCCGGTCGCGTATCGCTGTCCAGCATCGCCGCCCCCTCTCCCCCGGGAAATGGTGCCCGCGCGACCGGCGGGGGTCAACGTGCGAAAACCGGCGGGAAAGCCCTGGTCGCGGCCGGGAATTTTCCGCCGTCACGGTCCGCGCGCGGTCCACTCGCGACAGTCGCTGACGGCCGTCGTCAGCGCTTCGCCAGGGACCGGTAAGCCCTCCTCGCGAAGGTTCGAGGCATGAAAAACCCGACCGTCCTGATCTCCGGCGCGAGCATCGCCGGCCCCGCCCTCGCCCTCTGGCTGACCCGCTACGGCTACGCCGTCACCGTCGTCGAACGCGCGCCTTCGGTGCGCCCCGGCGGCCAGGCCGTCGACTTCAAGGGCGCCACCCACCGGACCGTCCTGGAACGCATGGGCATCCTCGACGACGTCCTGGCCCGCCGGACCGGCGGCACCGACCAGACGATCATCGACGCCGACGGCCGGACCCAGGCCGTGATCCCCGGCGAGTTCACCGGCGGCGACATCGAGATCCGCCGCGGCGACCTGGCCGACATCCTCTACGAGCACGCGGACTGCGAGTACCTCTTCGGCGACACCATCACCGCGCTGACCGAGACGCCCGACGGCGTCGACGTCACCTTCGCCCACGCCGAGCCGCGCCGGTTCGACCTCGTCGTCGGCGCCGACGGCATCCATTCGAACGTCAGGCGGCTGGCCTTCGGCCCGGAGCGCGACTACGTCCGCTTCCTCGGCCACTACTACGCCCTCGCCGAGCTGGGCGAGCAGGTCGGCGGGGGCGAGGCCGTGATGTACAACGAGCCGGGCCGGATGGCCGCGGTCGGCGGGCCGAAGGCGTCGGCGTTCTTCGTCTTCGCCTCCCCCGAGCTGGACTACGACCGCGGCGACACCGCCACCCAGCGGAAGCTGGTGGCCGAGGCCTACCGCGGCGCCGGCTGGCGGGTGCCCGAACTGATCGCGAAGCTCGCGGGCGCCCGCGAGTTCTACCTGGACTCCCTCGCCCGCGTCACGATCGACCGCTACTCGCGCGGCCGGGTGGTCCTGCTCGGCGACGCCGCCTACGGCAACACCCTCGGCGGCTTCGGCACCGGCCTGGCGATCGTCGGCGCGTACGTGCTCGCCGGCGAGCTCCGGTCCGCGAACGGCGACCACCGCGTCGCCTTCGCCCGCTACGAAGAACAGCTCCGCGGCTACGCGAAAATCTCGCAGCGCGGCAGCGCGGGCCCCTTTCTCGCGCCGCCGTCGCGGGCGCGGATCAAGCTGCGGGACTGGACGTTCAAGTCCCGCTTCCTGCTCGGCCTGATGCTCAAGGCGACCGACAAGTTCGCCACGGACATCGAGCTGACCGACTACGCCTCGGGCTCGTAGGCCAGGTTCGGCCGCAGCCACTGCTCGACCTCGGCGACCTCGACGCCCTTGCGGCGGGCGTAGTCCTCGATCTGGTCGCGGCCGAGCCGGCCGACGGTGAAGTACCGCGAGTCCGGGTGCGCGAAGATCAGCCCGGACACGCTCGCCGCCGGCGTCATCGCGAACGACTCGGTCAGGTCCATCCCCAGCCGATCGGCTTCGAGCAGTTCGAACAGCTCGCGCTTCTGGCTGTGGTCGGGGCTGGCCGGGTAGCCCAGCGCCGGGCGGATGCCGCGGAAGCGCTCCGCGTGCAGGTCGGCCAGCACGGGCTCGGCGTCCGGCTCGAACCAGTCGCGGCGGGCCCGCAGGTGGATGTGCTCGGCGAAGGCCTCGGCGAGCCGGTCGGCCAGGGCCTTGACCATGATCGCGCGGTAGTCGTCCTGCTCGGCTTCGTACTTCGCGGCGAGGGTCTCGGCGCCGTGGATCGCGACCGCGAAGCCGCCGAGGTGGTCGCCTTCGGGGGCGATGTAGTCGGCGAGGCAGCGGTTGGCGCGGTCCTCCGGCTTCGAGGTCTGCTGCCGCAGCATCGGGAACCCGACGTGGGCGAACTCGCCGTCGAGCCGAATGTCGTCGCCCTCGCTGTGCGCCGGCCAGAACGCGTACGCGCCCTTCGCGATGAAGCTGCCTTCGGCGATGATCTGGTCGAGCAGCTTGTTCGCGTCGTCGAACAGCTCGCGGGCGACCGGCTGGTCCAGGATCGCCGGGTACTTGCCCTTGAGCTGCCAGGCCAGGAACAGGAACTGCCAGTCGATCATCTCGCGCAGTTCCGCGATCGACGGCTCGACGACGCGGGAGCCGGTGAACAGCGGGGTCGGCAGGTCGGCGAACACGACCTGCTCGCGGTTGAGCCGCGCCTGCTCGAGCGTGAGCATCGGCCGGCGCTGCTTGCTCGCGTGCTGCTCGCGCAGCACCTCCTGATCGGCGCGGTTCTTCTCCGCGAGCGCGATCGAGCGGTCCGGGTCGAGCAGGTCGGACACCACGCCGACGACGCGGGAGGCGTCCAGCACGTGGACCGTCGCGTTGTCGTAGGCGGGCGCGATCTTGACCGCGGTGTGCTGGCGGGACGTCGTGGCGCCGCCGATCAGCAGCGGCAGCTTCAGCCCGCGCCGCTGCATTTCGGTGGCGACGGCGACCATCTCGTCCAGCGACGGCGTGATCAGCCCGGACAGCCCGACGGCGTCGGCGCCCTCGGTGACCGCGGTGTCGAGGATCTTCCCGGCGGGCACCATCACGCCGAGGTCGATCACCTCGTAGTTGTTGCAGCCGAGCACGACCCCGACGATGTTCTTGCCGATGTCGTGGACGTCGCCCTTCACCGTGGCCAGCACGATCTTGCCCTGGCCGCCGTTCGAAGCGAGCCGGCCCTCCTGGCGCGCCTTCTCCTTCTCCGCCTCCATGAACGGCTCGAGGTAGGCGACGGACCGCTTCATCACACGGGCGCTCTTCACGACCTGCGGCAGGAACATCTTGCCGGAGCCGAACAGGTCGCCGACGATCTTCATGCCGTCCATCAGCGGGCCCTCGATGACGTCGAGGGGCCGTGCCAGCTGCTGCCGCGCCTCTTCGGTGTCGTCCTCGATGTAGTCGACGATGCCGTGCACCAGCGCGTGGGACAGCCGCTCGCCGACCGTGCCATCGCGCCACGCGAGGTCCACGACGCGCTTGGTGCCGCTGCCCTTGACGTTCTCGGCGAAGCTCACGAGCCGGTCGGTGGCGTCCTCGCGGCGGTCGAACAGCACGTCCTCGACCAGCTCGAGGAGCTCCTTGGGGATGTCCTCGTAGACGGCGAGCTGGCCGGCGTTGACGATGCCCATGTCCAGGCCGACCTGCATGGCGTGGAACAGGAACGCCGAGTGCATCGCTTCGCGGACGACGTCGTTGCCGCGGAAGGAGAACGACAGGTTCGAGATGCCGCCGGAGATGTGGACGCCGGGACAGCGTTCCTTGATCCGGGGCAGCGCGTCGATGAACGCCTTCGCGTAGCCGTTGTGCTCGGCGATGCCGGTGGCGACGGCGAGGACGTTCGGGTCGAAGATGATGTCCTCGCCCGCGAAGCCGGCCTTCTGCGTGAGCAGGTCGTACGCGCGGCCGCAGATCTCGACCTTCCGGTCGGCGGTGTCGGCCTGGCCCTGCTCGTCGAACGCCATCACGACGACGCCGGCGCCGTAGTTGCGGATCGTCCGGGCCTGGGCGAGGAACGGCTCCTCGCCCTCCTTGAGGCTGATCGAGTTGACCACGCCCTTGCCCTGCAGGCAGCGCAGCCCGGCTTCGAGCACGCTCCACTTGGAGCTGTCGACCATCACCGGGATCCGCGCGACCTCGGGCTCGGTGGCGATCAGGTTGAGGAACGTCGTCATGGCCTGCTCGGACTCGAGCAGGTCGGCGTCCATGTTGACGTCGAGCAGGTTGGCCCCGCCGCGGACCTGCTCCAGCGCGACGTCGACGGCGGCCTGGTGGTCGCCGGACTCGATGAGCCGGCGGAACCGCTTCGAGCCGGTGACGTTGGTGCGCTCGCCGATCATCACGAACCCGGTGTCGGCGCCGATGCCGAACGGCTCGAGCCCGCTGAACCGCGTGTGCGTGCGCGGCGCCGGGACCTCCCGCGGGGAGACGTCCTTCGCCGCGGCGGCGATCTTCGCGATGTGCTCCGGGGTGGTGCCGCAGCAGCCGCCGACCAGGTTGACCAGGCCGTCGCGGGCGAACCCGCCGATCAGCCCGGCGGTCTCCTCGGGCGTCTGGTCGTAGCCGCCGAACGCGTTCGGCAGGCCGGCGTTCGGGTGGCAGGCGACGTAGGCGTCGGCGATCCGCGCGAGCTCCTCGACGTGCGGGCGCATCTCCTCGGCGCCCAGCGAGCAGTTCACGCCCACGACCAGCGGTTTCGCGTGCTCGATCGAGCTCCAGAACGCCTCGACGGTCTGGCCCGAGAGCGTGCGGCCGCTCAGGTCGACGATGGTGACCGAGATCCACAGCGGCAGGTGCGGCGCGACCTCTCGGGCGGCGGCGATCGCGGCCTTGCAGTTGAGCGTGTCGAAGATCGTCTCGATCAGCAGCAGGTCGACGCCGCCCTCGGCGAGCCCGGCGATCTGCTCCGCGTAGGACGCCTTGACCTGCTCGAACGTGACGGCGCGGTACGCCGGGTCCTCGACTTTGGGCGACAGGCTGAGCGTGACGTTCAGCGGCCCGATCGACCCGGCGACGAACTTGCCGCCGGCCTCGTCGGCGGCCTGGCGGGCCAGCTGCGCGCCGCGGACGTTCATCTCGTGGACACAGGCCTGCAGCCCGTAGTCGGCCTGGCCGATGCTGGTGGCGGTGAAGGTGTTCGTCGTGGTGATGTCCGCGCCGGCCGCGAGGTACTGGCGGTGGACGTCGAGGATGACGTCCGGGCGGGTGAGGTTCAGCAGGTCGGGGTCACCGGTGACGTCGTGGGTGTGCTCGCCGAAGCGGTCGCCGCGGTAGTCGGCCGGGGTGAGCCCGGCGCCCTGCAGCATGGTGCCCCAGGCACCGTCGAGGACCGCCACCCGCTGTTCGAGCAGCTCGCGCAGACGCGCTTCGGGTTCATGCGGGGTGTTCACCGGCAGCCTCCCTCGGTCGGGAGGCGCCCTTGGTCAGGTGAAGCGGGCCGAGCGTGGCGGACCCGGCGGTCCGTTGCAGCGCCTCTCGACCCGTGGACCAGGATAGTGGAACCGGCCCCCGGCTGGCCATCCCGGTCGGGCCGAGCGTCCACGATCCGGGACACCGGCCGCGACCGTCCACAGTGGAGCACTGCGTTCACCCTGCACCTCCGCCCACCGATCCTCCTCGCGGCGACGGCGGCGCTCACCTCATCGACTGCCCTCCTTGAAAACTGAAACACGTTCTAATACGCTCCTCGCGTGGACTACGGAATCGTGCTGTTCACCAGCGACCGGGGCATCACCCCGGCGTCCGCGGCGCGCGCCGCGGAGGCCGCGGGGTTCGCCACCTTCTACGTGCCCGAGCACACGCACATCCCGGTGAAACGCGAGTCGCCGCACCCGCGCACCGGTGACGCGTCCCTGCCCGACGACCGCTACAGCCGCACCCTCGACCCCTGGGTCGCGCTGGCGACGGCGGCCGCGGTGACGTCACGGATCCGGCTGTCCACCGCGGTGGCCCTGCCGGTGGAGAGCGACCCGATCACGCTGGCCAAGACGATCGCGAGCCTCGACCACCTCTCCGGCGGGCGCGTCACGCTCGGGACCGGCTTCGGCTGGAACGTCGACGAGCTGACCGACCACGGCGTCCCCGGCAACCGCCGGCGCACGGCGCTGCGCGAGTACCTCGAAGCGATGAGTGCACTGTGGACGGAGGAAGAAGCCTCCTACGCCGGGGAATTCGTCTCCTTCGGACCGAGCTGGGCGTGGCCCAAGCCGGTCCAGGCGCACATCCCGGTGCTGCTGGGCGCGGGCCCGACGGAAAAGACGTTCCGCTGGATCGCCCGCCACGCGGACGGCTGGATCACCACCCCGGCCGACAGCGACCTCGACGGGCACGTGGCTCTGCTGAAGGAGATCTGGCTCGACGAAGGACGGACGGGGGTGCCACGGATCTGCGCGCTCGGGGAACGCCCCGACCCGGACCGGTTGGCGCACCTGGATTCCCTCGGCGTCACCGAGACGATCTTCGGCTTGCCGGACCGTTCGCCGGACGAGGTCGAGGCGTGGATCGGCCGGCTGGCCGGCAAGCTCGGGCTCGCCGTCACCCTTTGATAACCGCCTCAGAACCAGTGCAGGCAGTGCGGGGCCCGCTCGGTGCGGAACAGCGTGTCGGCGAGCGCGGCCGCGTCCGCATGGTGGACGCGGAGGTGCCCGGCCCGCGCGAGCGTGCTCGGCGCGACCCCGCCGAGGTACACCGAGCCCAGGTCGGTCACGTCGAGGGACAGGTCCGGCTCCCGGCCGGTCGGGACGCACTCGGCCGTGCCGTCCCGGACCGTCAGCAGGTAACGGCCGTGCTCGCCCAGGAACGGGTCCTCGACGTCGAGGACGAGGTCGCCGTCGGCTGACCAGCCGCGCGCCGTCAGCGCACGGGGGACGTCCAGGAGGCGCACCCACAGCCAGTCCGTCTCGTCGCTCACCTCGGCGGCGCGGAAGTCCGCGAGCTGCCAGCGCAGCGGGTGGTCCGGCGGGCACTGCTTGAACACGACGCGGGTGGCCAGGTCGTGGTCGAGCAGGAAGCGGGCCAACGCCGTCGCCACGGCGTCGTCGGCGGCGATCGTCTCGTCGACCGTCAACGTGCCGTCCAGCAGGTAGGTCGCGTACCCGTCCGGGACGCCGCCGGGATCGCGGTGCAGGGCGACGTACCGCGGGGCCGCGGAGATCGGCGGCTGCCCGGCACCGGCGGCCCACCAGCGGTGCGGCCGGGACAGCGCGCCCGGCCGGGCCCGGCGGTAGCGGTCGTAGACGTCTTCCAGCAGCTCACCGCACTCCGCGCGCCGCAGCACCTCGATCGAACCGGCCGCCGGGACTGCGGTGCTCCGCCGGGCGGCCTGGTTCCGCTGCACGGTCAGCCGGTGCGTCGTGGTCGCCGGCCCGTAGCCGAACCGGCGGTAGATCACGGCCTCGCTGGCCAGCAGGACGGACAGGAACTCCCCGCGCGCCCGCGCGTCGGCGAGCTGGTGCCGCATCATCGCCGTGAGCAAGCCCCGGCGCCGGTGCGAAGGCAGGACGCCGACGGCGGTCACGCCCCCGGCCGGCACGACGGCTTCCCCGGGCAACGTCAGCTCGAAGGAGTACGCCGCCGCGGTGCCGACGGGGCGGCCTTCCGGCGTTACGGCGAACAGGGCGCGGTCCATCTCCAGGGCCGACCAGACACGGTCGTTTTCGGCCGGGAAGCGCCCGAAGGCGGCGAAGAGCGTTTCGATGAACGTGTCGCGGTCGTGCTCGGTGGTGGGGCGGATCTCCATTGGGGTCACAGTGCCGGGCTGGGCCGCCGGTGGGCAAGCGGATAACGCGGCGTGCCGTGTTTCTTCGCAACCCCGAAGCCTTCATTGTGACTACGGCCGGCAACACCGCGTCAAGGCGGGAAAGATGCCTTGACCCGGCGCTGCCGGCCGTGTTCTGGCTTCGGATCGGGGTTGCGGGAGGCCTGGGTTTCGATGGTGCTCGGGTTCTCGACTGGCCCTGCTTACCCGTTCGCCATAACGCGGCGGGGCCCGACGTCGCCGTCGTGCCCCGCCGCGGTGACCCCCCGGGTCAGCTCTTCGCCGCGACCCCCTGTCGCGCCCGGAGGTCGAGCTCGATCTGCTCCAGCGTGCGCCCCTTCGTCTCCGGGACCAGCCACTTGGTGAGCACGAACAGCACCACGTTGATGCCGGCGAACAGGAACATCGAGCCGCCGATGCCGAGCGACTTCGGGTCGGAGATGATCGGGAACACCGCGCTCACGATGCCCGTGGCGGCCCAGAGGACCACGCTGCTGACGCCCATGCCCGCCGCGCGGAACTTCAGCGGGAACACCTCGGACATCATCACCCAGACGACCGCGCCCCAGCCTAGCTCGTAGCCCACCAGGTACAGCACCATCATCACCAGCATCAGGATGCCGCGGGTGCCGGTGTCGTGGACGTTCAGCACGACCAGCCCGGCCGCCACCAGCGTGAGGACCATGATGACGTTGCCGATGAGCAGCAGCGGTTTGCGGCCCCAGCGGTCCACCACGAACACGACCCACGCGGTGAACAGGAACTTCGTCACGCCCAGCAGGACGCCGGACAGCAGCGCGGCCTGCGTGGCGAAGCCGAGGCCGATCAGCATCGTCGGGAAGTACGCGTTGATCGCGTTCACGCCGCTGAACTGCTGGCCGACCGCGAGCAGCAGGGCCACGACGAGCATCGGGCGCACGAAACCGGAGAACAGGTCGCGCAGCCGCGGCTTGTCCTCGGTGTCCAGCCGGATGACCTCGTTGATCGTGGCGATCTCTTCGTCGAGGTTGACGGTGTTGCCGTGCGCGCTCGCGAGCACCCGCCGGGCTTCTTCCTCGCGGCCGTTCTTCACCAGCCAGCGCGGGGTCTCCGGCAGGAACACCAGCCCGACGAGCAGGATCACGGCGGGCACGATGGCGCCGGCGAACATCCACCGCCAGGCCGACACCGGGCCGAGCCAGTAGCTGACCAGGAACGCGATCAGGATGCCGAGCACGATGAAGATCTGGTTCAGCGCGCCCATCGCGCCGCGCAGTCGCGCGGGCGCCAGTTCGGAGAGGTACGTCGGCACCGTCGAGGACGACAGGCCGATGCCGAGGCCGATGACCAGCCGCGAGATCACCAGCAGCGCGAACGTCGGCGAGAACGTCGCGGCGAGGGTGCCCACGATGACGATCGCCGCGGCTACCTGGATCGTGCGGCGGCGGCCGAGCGCTTCGTTGGTGCGGCTGGAGAACAGCGCGCCGACGATGGCACCGACCGACAGGCTGGCGGTGATCACGCCCTTGTCCCAGCTGGTCAGTGCCCAGAGTTTCCCGATGAACGGGAGCACTCCGGAGATCACGCCGAGGTCGTAGCCGAACAGGATGCCGCCGAGCGCGCCGAAGAAGTACAAGGTGGTTCGGCTGATGTGCCGCGCCGGGGCTGTCTGCGTCATTGCCGGGTCGCCTCTTTCGTAGGTCCAGTCCAGCCAGCGGCCACCACACTCACACGCCGGAAAAAGCCGGGCAAGACAGTCGTTGATAACGATTCAGAAACCTGATCGACGTTCACATATGTGATACCGCTTGGCGCACAACGTTGCTCCGTCCGCCACACCCTCCTTTCCGGTCCCGAATCGGTACACAATGGACACGGCGGATCGGCTCCGGTGGTTCACGAAATCCACTGTGGACGGATCACGCGGGCGAAATCGTCGAAGGGTTTGACCTGGTCGCAGCCCTGGTTTACGGTTTTCCGGAAGCGCTCCCAGCCTCCTACCGGTCAACGCCTGGAGGCAACGTGCGAAAAACGCGTTCCCGATCACCGAGACAATTGCTCGCGTACCTGCTGGCCGCCCTGATGCCGGTCGCCGTCGCGGTCACCGTCGGCGCGCCGGCTTCCCCGGCCGCCCCGGCGCCGTACACGTGGCGCAACGCGGAGATCGGCGGCGGCGGGTTCGTCCCCGGCATCGTCTTCAACCAGGCCGAACCGGGTCTCGCCTACGCCCGGACCGACATCGGCGGCGCGTACCGCTGGAACCCCGCCACCGGGCGGTGGGTCCCGCTGCTGGACTCGGTCGGCTGGACCGACTGGGGCCACAACGGCGTGGTCAGCCTGGCCACCGACCCGGTCGACCCGAACCGGGTCTACGCCGCGGCCGGGATGTACACCAACAGCTGGGACCCGAACACCGGCGCCGTCCTGCGCTCGGCCGACCGCGGCGCCACCTGGCAGGCTTCGGCGCTGCCGTTCAAGCTCGGCGGCAACATGCCCGGCCGCGGCATGGGCGAGCGGCTCGCGATCGACCCGAACCGCGACAGCGTCCTGTACCTCGGCGCGCCCAGCGGCAACGGGCTCTGGCGCAGCACGGACTCCGGCGTCACGTGGGCGAAGGTGACGGCCTTCCCGAACCCGGGCAACTACGCGCCCGATCCCAGCGACACGACGGGTTACCAGAGCGACAACGAAGGCGTCACCTGGGTGACGTTCGACCCGTCGACCGGCACCCGCGGCAGCACCACGCACACCATCTACGTCGGCGTCGCGGACAAAGCAAACACCGTCTACCGCAGCACCGACGGCGGCGTGACGTGGGCGCGGCTGGCCGGCCAGCCCACCGGGTTCCTGGCGCACAAGGGCGTCCTCGACCCGGTCGGCGGCTACCTCTACCTCGCGACCAGCGACACCGGCGGCCCGTACGACGGCGCGAAGGGCGACGTCTGGAAGTACGCCACGAAGACCGGCGCCTGGACGCGGATCAGCCCGATCCCGTCCGACAGCGCGGACGACTACTTCGGCTACAGCGGGCTGACGATCGACCGGCAGCACCCGAACACGCTGATGGTCGCGACGCAGGTGTCGTGGTGGCCGGACGTCATCTTCTTCCGCAGCACCGACGGCGGCGCCACCTGGACCCGGATCTGGGACTTCACCAGCTACCCCGACCGCTCGCTGCGGTACACCCAGGACATCTCTTCGGTGCCGTGGCTGACCTTCGGCACCCAGCCCGCTCCCCCGGTGCCGTCGCCGAAGCTCGGCTGGATGACCGAGTCGGTCGAGATCGACCCGTTCGACTCGAACCACCTGCTCTACGGCACCGGCGCGACCATCTACGGCACGTCCGACCTCACCAAGTGGGACAGCGGCGGGAAGATCACGCTCAAACCGGTCGTCGGCGGCCTCGAGGAGACCGCCGTACTGGACCTGGTCAGCCCGCCTTCGGGCGCACCGCTGATCTCCGGGCTCGGCGACATCGGCGGGTTCCGGCACGACAGCCTCGACGCCGTGCCGTCGACGATGTTCACCTCGCCGGTGTTCACGACGACCACCAGCCTGGACTACGCCGAGCTGACCCCGGCGACGATCGTGCGCGTCGGCACCCTCGACCGGAGCGCCCGGCCGAACGACAACCGCGTCGCCTTCTCCACCGACGGCGGCAAGAACTGGTTCCAGGGCGCCGAACCGGGCGGCGGCGCGAGCGGCGGGACGGTGGCCGCGGCCGCCGACGGCAGCCGGTTCGCGTGGAGCCCGGACGGCACGGGCGTCAGCTACTCCGTCGGCTTCGGCTCCTCGTGGACGGCCTCGGCCGGCATCCCCGCCGGCGCGGTCGTCGAGGCCGATCGCGTGGACCCGAAGCGGTTCTACGGCTTCGCTTCCGGCCGGTTCTACGTCAGCACCGACGGCGGCGCGACGTTCACCGCCACCGCGGCCACCGGGTTGCCGAGCGGCCAAGTGCACTTCAAGGCGGTACCGGGCGCCACCGGGGACGTCTGGCTGGCCGGCGGATCCGGGTCGGCGTACGGGCTCTGGCACTCCACGAACTCCGGAGCGTCCTTCACGAAACTGACCGGAGTGACCGAAGCCGACAACATCGGGTTCGGCAAAGCCGCTACCGGCCGGACGTATCCGGCGTTATACACCATTGCGAAGATCGGCGGGGTGCGCGGGATCTTCCGGTCGGACGACTCGGGGGTGTCGTGGACGCGGATCAACGACGACCAGCACCAGTACGGCAACATCGGGGCGGCGCTGAGCGGCGACCCGCGGGTGTACGGCCGGGTGTACGTGGGCACGAACGGGCGAGGCGTGATCGTGGGCGACTCGGGCGGTGATCAGCCGCCGACCAGTACGGCTTCTTCCCCGCCCACCACGACCACCACCACTCCGGCGCCGTCTTCGCCGTGCACCGCCGCCTACACCGTCACGAACCAGTGGCAGGGCGGTTTCCAGGCCGGGGTGAAGGTCGGGAACACCGGAACCACCGCGGTCGACGGCTGGACGGTCACCTGGTCGTTCGCCGACGGTCAGCGCGTGACGCAGGCCTGGAACGCGCAGATGACCCAGACCGGCACGGCGGTCTCGGCGGCCGACGCGGGCTGGAACAGGACGATCGCGCCGGGCGGTAGCGCGGAGTTCGGCTTCACCGGCACGTCCGGCACCACCAACGGCAAACCGATCGCGATCGCGCTCAACGGCAGCCCCTGCACCACATCCTGACGGGCAAACGAGAGCGGGGCGGCGGAAGCGTCCGCCGCCCCGGCCCGTCAGCCGGCGGCGAGGAAGTGCGCGCGGATGCCCGCGCCGAACGCCGTCGGGGTGCCGTCGTAGGACGTGATGAGGGCGGGACCGGACGTGCACGGCCAGGTGTTCCACGTCCAGCCGAGGTAGGACGCCTGGTGCCGGTCGAGCCAGTCCATCAGGCCGGTGACGTACCCGCTCGCGCAGTCGTTCTCGCCGATTTCCCCGGCCACCAGCGGAACGGCCGCGGCGACCGGCGCGAGCTGGCTGTCCCAGCAGGACGACGAGCTGCACGTGTTGAAGTTGTACGAGTGCCAGGACGCGACCAGGTTGCCGGCCGGGTCGTTCGGCTTGTACTGCAGCCAGCCGGTCAGGTCGTTGGAGTAGGCGAGACCGCCGAGCATGACGACGTTCGTCGCGCCGGTCGCGCGGACCGCGTTCACCAGCGTCTGCATGCCGGCCACCGGGTAGCCGATGCCGGTACAGGCCGAACCGCCGTCGCGCCAGCACGTCCACGCCTGCGCCGAGCCGGACACCGCGCGGTCGAGGTAGGGCTCGTTGAACAGGTCGAGGATCGTCGCGTTGTCGCCCTTGAACGCGTTCGCGACCGAGGTCCACAGGTCGACCGAGTGCTCGGTGTCCGTCATCGGCTTCTGGCAGGTGGCGTTGACGTCACTGCACGCGGAGGAGTTGCCGGTGTAGACACCGTGCGTCCAGTGCAGGTCGAGGATCGCGATCAAGCCGTTCTGGTGCAGCAGGTCCACATAGGACTTGATGGCCGCACGGTAGGTGGCGCCGGCGTACCGCGGGTCCACGTTGGACAGTCCCAGCCAGCAGTCCTCGTTGAAGGGAACGCGCACGACGTTGGCGTGCCAGCTCTTGATGGCGGCCACCGAAGCCGCGTCCATCGGGCCGTCGAAGAGGCCGTTGCCCTGCACGCACGCGAACTCGCCGCCGGAGCGGTTGACCCCGCGCAGCGTCACCGGCGTGCCCGCGGCGTCGGCCAGCCGGTTGCCGGAGACGTGCAGCTGCGGTGCGCCGCCGGGCGGCGGGGTCGTGGTCGTGGTGGTCGGCAGGGTGACCGGGGTCGTCGGCGTGGTGCTGGGCGGCTGGGTGCCACCGCAGGGTTCGCCGTTGACGCTGAACGACGCCGGCGCCGCGTTCGCCCCGCTGTAGGCGAAGTTCGCGCCGGCGCTGACCGACGCGTCCGGGGCGATCGTGCCGTTCCAGCCGGCGGGGGTGACCGTGACGGTCCGGCCGGACTGCGCCCAGGTGGCGTTCCAGCCCTGCCGCAGCTGCTGGTTCCCCGCGTAGGTGTAGCTGATCCGCCACCCGGACAGCGGCGCCGTCCCGAGGTTCTTCAAGGTGAGGTTCGCGGTGAAACCGCTTCCCCAGTCGTTCACCGTGTAGCCGACTTCGCAGGCCGTCGCCGCCGAGGCGGGCGAAGGCGTGCCGAGCGTGAACGCCGTCGTCGCGCCGACGACGGCGAGCGCGCTGACCGCGCCGAGCAGTGCTGGTCCGGAACGCATCGATCACTCCCTTGGGACAGGACGAATCGTGAGAGCGCTCCCAGCAGCGGTGGACGGTACCCGGCATTTCCGCGCGATGTAAACCCCGCGCCGATCTTCCGCGTGGATTGCCGGATTCCACTCGAACGGCGGCACCGGACGGCTCTGGCGGGTGGCGCAGCGCGACCGCGAAGACCCGTTGCCACCTCAAGGCTTCGGCCGTTCAGGAGCGTTCAGTTCCCGGCGGGCACCGCGAAGATCGCCGAAAACGGACCACCGGGTCGGCCCGCGTCGGGGTCGCGCTTTACAACGGCGACGCACCGGGGTTACCTTTCCGGCGGCTGGAAGCGCTCCCATGCCAGGTCGCCTCAACCGAACGCGGCCACCACCCAGGGGCGCCGTGGTGCGAGCCACGGCGCCCCTGTCCGCGTCCCGGGAGGCCCCGATGCACAGGTTCGCCGCCGCCCTCGCCGGAATCTGCCTTGCCGCGGCGGGCACCACGGCGGTCGTCACCGCCGGCCCGGCCACCGCCGCGCCGGCGTGCTCGGTCGGCTACCGCGTCAACCAGTGGCAGACCGGGTTCACCGCCGAGATCACCGTGACCAACGGCGCCACCGCGCTCTCGTCCTGGACGCTCACCTGGCACTACGCCGGGTCCCAGTCCGTCACCTCGGCCTGGAACGCCACCGTCCGCCAGTCCGGCACCGCCGTGACCGCGGAGAGCCTGCCCTACAACGCTTCACTGCCCGCCGGCGGCACGGTTTCGTTCGGCCTCCAAGGCACCTCGACCGGCCCGGACCCCACGGACTTCGCCCTCAACGGCGTGACGTGCGGGGACACCGCTCCCCCGACGACGACCGCCACCACCCCCACTACGACCACGTCCACGCCGCCACCCGCCGGGTGCGCGGACGCGGCGATCTGCGACGACTTCGAGCAGCAGACCGGCGGCGCGCCGGCCGGCCGCTGGACCGTCGGCGCGGCGAACTGCCAGGGCACCGGCACGGTCGCCGTCGACACGGCGGTCGCGCACTCCGGCACCCGCTCGGTGAAGGTCGCCGGCGGAGGCGGGTACTGCAACCACGCCTTCTTCGGCACGAACGTGTCCGGCTCCGGCGTGCTGTACGGCCGGTTCTGGGTCCGCCACACGACCGCGCTGCCCGCCGGGCACGTCACCTTCATGGCCCTGCGCGACACCGCGGACGGCGGCCGCGACCTGCGGGCCGGCGGGCAGAACCAGGCCCTGCAGTGGAACCGCGAGTCCGACGACGCGACGCTGCCCGCGCAGAGCCCGGCCGGCGTCGCCCAGAGCGTCCCGCTGCCGACCGGCACCTGGTCCTGCTTCGAGTTCGCGATCGACGGCGCCGCCGGGCAGCTGCGGACCTGGCTCGGCTCCGCCGCCGTGCCCGGGCTCGTCGTCGACGGCGTCCCCACCCCCGACGTCGACCAGCAGTGGCTCGCCCGGGCCTGGCACCCGGCCGTGACGGACCTGCGGCTCGGCTGGGAGAGCTACGGCGGGGACGCCGACACGCTGTGGTTCGACGACGTGGCCGTGGGCGCGTCGAGGATCGGCTGCTAGGCCGCGACGATCCGGTCGATCTCGGCCAGCTCGTCGTCGGTGAATTCGAGGTTCTTCGTCGCCGCGACGGTGTTCTCGAGCTGGGCGACGCTGCTGGCCCCGATCAGCGCGGACGTGACGCGGCCGCGGCGCAGCACCCAGGCGATGGCCAGCTGGGCCAGCGTCTGGCCGCGCCGCTTGGCGACGTCGTTCAGCGCGCGGATCGTCGCCAGGGTCTCTTCGGTGAGCCGGTCGGTCGTGAGGAACGGGCTGGCGCCGGCGGCCCGCGAATCCGCGGGGACCCCGTCGAGGTAGCGGTCGGTCAGCAGGCCCTGGCTGAGCGGCGAGTACGCGATCGAGCCGACGCCGTGCTCGTCCAGGGTGTCCAGCAGGCCGTCCTCGACCCAGCGGTTCAGGATCGAGTACGACGGCTGGTGGATCAGCAGCGGCGTGCCGAGCTCCTTCAGCGCGGCCAGCGCGGCCGTCGTCTGCTCCGGCGAATAGTTCGAGATGCCGGCGTAGAGCGCCTTCCCGGAGCGGACCGCGGTGTCGAGGGCGCCCATCGTCTCCTCGATCGGCGTCTCCGGGTCCGGGCGGTGGGAGTAGAAGACGTCGAAGTGGTCCAGTCCGGTGCGCGCGAGGCTCTGGTCCAGGCTGGCCAGGAGGTTCTTGCGCGAGCCCCATTCGCCGTACGGGCCGTCCCACATCAGGTAGCCGGCCTTCGACGACACCAGGATCTCGTCGCGGTACGGGCGGAAGTCGGCGGCGTAGTGCTTGCCGAAGTTCGCTTCGGCGGCGCCCGGCGGCGGGCCGTAGTTGTTGGCCAGGTCGAAGTGCGTCACCCCGAGGTCGAACGCCCGGCGCAGCACCGCGCGCTGGACGTCGAGGGGCTTGTCGTCCCCGAAGTTGTGCCACAGGCCGAGTGACACGGCGGGCAGCTTCAGCCCGCTGCGACCGGCGCGCCGGTACGGCATGTCCGCGTAGCGGTCTTCGGCGGCGGCGTAAGGCGACATGGTTCTCCTCGTCGAGGGGGCTCGGCCGCAGTCTAGCCGCGGGTGATCAGCGCGCCGGCGAACGACGCGGCGGGCTTCAGGGCGGGCAGTAGCGTCGCTTGGTAGGCGTGGTAGACGTCCGGCTTGCCGGCCCAGACCGCCGCCGCGGGGCGGTTCTCCGGGTCCAGCTCGTGGTGCCACGAACCGAGCTCGCGGTCGACGAAGCACGCTTCGGCGTGGTCGCACCACTCCCGGAACCGGTCGAGGTAGGCCGCCTCGCCGGTCTCCTGGTGCAGCGTCCACGCGGCGGCGATCGCCTCCGCCACGACCCAGTGCAGGCGGGTGCGCACGACCGGCGTCCCGGCGAAGTCGGTGGTGTAGACGAATCCCGGCTGCCCGTCGACGGCCCAGCCGTAGCGGACCGCGGTCGCGAACAGCGCCTCGGCGTCGGGCCGCAACCACGCCGGCGCATCGGTCCCGAGCGCGTGTTTGAGGTGCACGGCCAGCCGGGCCCACTCGAAGAGGTGACCGATCGTGGCGCCGAAAGGGCGGAAGGGGTGGGCCGGCTCGTCGCGGTTGTGGTCCAGGCGCACGTGCCAGCCGGAATCGTAGTGCTCCGGGAGCAGCCAGCCGTGGGCGCGGGCCTCGCCGTGCACCAGGTGCTCCACAATGGACAGTGCGCGCCCGGCCCAGACCCGGTCGCCGGTGACGTCGGCGGCGGCCAGGAACGCCTCGACGGTGTGCATGTTGGCGTTGGCGCCGCGGTAGTCCTCCAGGTGCGTCCAGCCGCGGTCCCAGACGTCGGCGACGCGACCGGGGCCCGGTTCCCAGAACCGGCGCTCGACAACGTCGAGCGCGTCGGCCAGCAGTGCTTCCGCCCCCTCGGCGCCGGCGGCCACCGCACTCGATGCGGCCAGGACGACGAAGGCGTGCTCGTAGGCGCGCTTCTCTGACAACGTTGTCGACGCATACCAGCCGCCGTGGTCCGGGTCGCGCAGGAGGCCGGTCAGCGCCTCGACACCGTGAGCGACCTGCGCTCCGGTGTCGGATCCCTGCAGCCGCGCCAACGCGAAGACGTGCGTCATCCGGCAGGTGATCCAGGTTTCGGCGGGCCGGTCGAGCACCGGGCGGCCGGCGTCGTCGAGCCAGGCGAAGCCGCCGCCGGGGTGAGCCGCGCGGCCGGCGAAACCGAGCAGGCGGGCGGGTTCGGCGCGCACCCACGCGGGAACCGATGAGGGAATGTCCACTCTCTGCCTTTCTCGGTGATCGACGGCCTTCCGCCAAGGTAGGCCAAGGCTCCGGCCGCGGTCACCGCGGGATGTTCCGGAAGTGACCACCGCCGCGTATCCTGATCGTGAGAGCGCTCCCAGTCTTCGACGCACGCTACCCGACGAAGGGACTGACGTGACCAGGAGACGAAGTACGATCCTCGCCGCCGTGACCGTGCTGCTGGCGAGCTTGACCGCCGTCCTGCTGAACACGGGCACCGCCGAAGCGCACGGCGCCATGATGAAACCGGGCAGCCGGACGTTCCTGTGCTGGCAGGACGGGCTCAGCTCGACCGGCCAGATCATCCCGCAGAACCCGGCCTGCGCGGCCGCGGTCACCACCAGCGGCGCCAACTCGCTGTACAACTGGTTCGCCGTGCTGCGCTCCGACGGCGCCGGCCGCACGCGCGGGTTCATCCCGGACGGCAAGCTGTGTTCGGGCGGCAACCCGGGTTACGCCGGCTTCGACCAGGTCGGCGACTGGCCGCTGACGCACCTGACGGCCGGGGCGTCGTTCGACTTCTCGTACAACGCGTGGGCCGCGCACCCGGGCTGGTTCTACACGTACGTGACGAAGGACGGCTGGGACCCGTCGAAGCCGCTCACCTGGGATTCGCTGGAGGACCAGCCGTTCCTCACCGTGGACCACCCGGCGGTGACCGGCCAGGTCGGCACGGTCGACGGGCAGTACAAGTGGACCGGCGCGCTGCCGTCGAACAAGTCGGGGCGGCACATCATCTATTCGGTGTGGAAGCGCTCCGACAGCGCGGAGACGTTCTACGGCTGTTCGGACGTGACGTTCGACGGCGGGCACGGCGAGGTGACCGGCGTGCACCAGCCGGGCAGCCCGACGACCACGCCGACGACGCCCACGAGCCCGCCGCCGCCGGACGGTTCGTGCATGGCGATGTACGAGGTGACGAACGCCTGGAGCGGCGGTTACCAGGCGACGGTGACGGTGATGAACCACGGTACGACGGCCTACGGCGGCTGGCAGGCGGGCTGGACGTTGCCGTCGGGCCAGACGATCGGCAGCGTCTGGAACGGGACGCTGAGCCAGTCGGGTTCGGTGGTGACGGTCCGCAACGCCGACTGGAACGGCCGCGTCGCCCCGGACGGGTCCACCACGTTCGGGTTGGTGGTGAACGCGCCGGGGACGAACCCGGCCCAGCCGTCGGTGACCTGCCAGGGCAGCTGAGTGTCGCGGCACCGGCCCCGTTCAGCGGACGGGGCCGGTGCTGCCGCGCGTGACGAGCCGCGGCCGCGAGGCGCAGACGTCCTGGACGTCTTCCCCGGCGACGAGGTCCCGCAGCATGGCGGCGGCGAGCCCCCCGAGCTCGGCGAGCGGGCGGCGCACGGCGGAGAGCGCGGGCCGCACGAGCCGGCAGAGGTCGGAGTCGTCCCAGGAGACGACGGAGAGGTCCCCGGGAACGGAAAGGCCGAGCTCCCGAGCGGCCACGAGCGCGGCGACGGCGAGGGAGTCGGTGTCGCAGAGGAGGGCGGTGGGCCGGGGATCGGCGACGAGAAGGCGACGGACGGCTTCGGCGGAGGGCTCGGCGGGGAGGGCGACGGGACGGCCGAGGGGTTCGGGACCGACGGACCACATCCCGGCCGCCAGCCGGGTGCCGCGGACCTGGCCGCCCGCGGGCCCGGTCCAGACACCGGGGCGCCAGGGATCGTCGACCCAGCCGCTGATCGGAGTTGCCGCCTGCTCGGCGCCACGGCGATGCGCCGAGCCGGCGCCCTGCACGCCGGCCGAAGTCCCGGCCGGCCCCGCAGCCCCGCCACGCCGCGCGGGACCGAGGCCCGCCCCGTCGGCACCCGAAGCTCCAGTCCGCCCCGTATTTCCACCGCGTCGCGCCGCACCGAGGCCTTGCGCCCCGGCAGCCCAGGTTTCCCCTTCCCCCGATCCCCGCACCCCCGCGGTCCGCGCGCCGTGCAACCCGAGCCGGCGGGCCACCGTCGTGAACGCCTCTTCCCGCTCCCCCGCGTCCGCGAACGCCGCCGGTCCCGCGACCCGGACCACGTGCCGGTGCCCCAACGCCGCCAAGTACTCCAGGGCCTCCGCCGCCCCCGCGGTGTCGTCCACCCGGACCGACGGGGCCTCCGGCAACCCGCCCGGCCCGCCGAGCACCACCGCCGGCAAGCCGATCCGCGCCACTTCCGCCGCGCAGTCCGGGCCGGTCAGCAGGACGCCGTCGACCTTCCGCTCCGCGCGCCAGCGGCGGTAGACCGCCACCGCCGCCTCGTGCCCGACCGCGACCCGCAGCAGCAGCTCCTGCGAAAACCCGTCGAGCAGCGCCGGGAAGAACACCTCCGCCGGCCCGTCGAGGACCAGGCCGATCGTCCCCGAGCGGCCGCCGGACAGGGCGCGCGCCGCGCTGCTCGGTGACCAGCCCAGCTCGCGGGCGATGCGCGTGATGCGGTGGCGGGTTTCCTCGGACACCCCTGGCCGGCCGTTGAGCGCGTAGGACACCGCGCCCTTGGAGACGCCGGCCTCCCGGGCGATGTCGGTGATCGTCGGACGCTTCATCGCACCCCTTCCGTGTCCGCGCGGACACCCGCTGTCGCGCGGCTTGACACCCACCGCACCCGGAACAGAGACTCCGTCCGGGAGCGCTCCCAATCACGAGGGAGTGAGGAGTGCGCATGAAAACCATCCGAAGACGCGTGGCTTTCGCCATCACCGTGGTCCTGCTCGTCCTGACCGGCGGCTGCGGCCCCGGAACGCCCGAGCGGATCACGCTCACGCTCGCGACCTTCGGCGAGTTCGGCTACGACGACCTGATCCCCGGCTACGAGTTCACCCACCCCGGGATCACCATCACCCAGGTACGGGCCGAGCAGGGCGGCCCGTACCACCAGGAGCTGCTGGACAAGCTCCGAAGTGGACAGGGTCTCGCGGACGTCCAGGCCGTCGAAGAAGGTCACCTGGCCGACGTCCTCGCGCAGTCCGGGAAGTTCGCCGACCTCGCCGAGATCGGGCCGCCCGACGTCAAGCCCGGCCGCTGGCTGGAGTGGAAGTACGAAGCCGGCCGCAGCAAGGACGGCAAGCTCGTCGGCTACGGCACGGACATCGGCCCGCTGGCCATGTGCTACCGCAAGGACCTCCTCGAGGCCGCCGGGCTGCCGACCGACCCCGGCTCGGTGAAGACGATGTTCGCGACCTGGGACAGCTACTTCAAGGCCGGCGAGAAGTACGTCAAGCGCTCGAAGGGCAAGCCCTGGTTCGACTCCGCGGCGCAGAACTTCAACGCGATGGTCAACCAGCTGCCCGTCGGCTACCTCGACCGCGACGACCACCCGACCCTCGAGACGAACACCGCGCTCCGCGCCGCGTGGGACCAGGTGACGACCGCCGTGAAGCAGGGACAGTCGGCCGGCCTCACCGCCTTCGCCGAAGACGGCAACAACGGCCTGCGCTTGGGTGCCTTCGCGACCAAGGTCTGTCCCGCGTGGATGCTGGGCGTCATCGAACAGCAGGCGGGGCTGGGCAACGCGGGCAAGTGGGCGATCACCGACGCGTTCCCGGACGGCGGCGGCAACTGGGGCGGCTCCTACCTCACGGTCCCGAACGCGGGCCCGCACCAGCGCGAAGCCGCGGCGCTCGCCGCCTGGCTGACCGCGCCCGAGCAGCAGTTGCACGCGTTCCGGGTGAGCGGGACGTTCCCCAGCCAGGTCGACGCCTTCACCTCGCCCGACCTGCTCAGCGAGATGAACGGCTACTTCGGCGGCGCGCTGAGCGGGCAGGTCTTCGTCGCCCAGGCGCGCAAGGTCGGGAAGCCGCAGTACAAGGGCCCGGGCGACGGCAAGATCCAGGAGGAAGTGGTCGCGCCCGCGCTGAAGTCGGTCGAACGCGGCGCCGACCCGGGCGCCGTCTGGCAGCAGGTGCTGATCGGGGTGCACCAGGTGGTGCCCTGACCCCGGGACGAAATCCCATCGTGCCAAGGTGGGGTGGGCAGGGTGGCCGGCATGATCACGCTGCCGCCCCTCCTTGGCCACGCCGCCCGTCCGATCCCCGGTCACCACCTGCCGGTGCTCGCCGTCCTCGGCTCGTGGTGAGGCGGGCACGAAGGCGCCCGCCGGCTCGCACCGCCACTGTCGAAGCCGATGTTCCGGCGCTTCACCGCCGGCAGCCCCGCGCTGTACGAGCGCTTCTTCGCCTACAGCCGCGAGAACGGGCGGTCGGTGGTACGGGCGATCACGTCGCCGGTGAACAAGGATTCGCACGCGTTCCACACCCGGATGGGGTTCGTCACCGAACCAGGGCCGAAGGAGTTCGAGGGGGTGCCGGTCCAGCCCGACTACGACGGGCCGGGGCTGGACCGGCTCAGCTTCCGCAGAGATCTCAGTCGAGGGTGGAGACCCGGGCCGGACGGCGGCTGCGCGGCACCGCCCGGCCCGGGAGCCTTGCTAGGACACCGGCGGGTACGCGTTCTGGACCAGCTCTTCGAACTGGGCCTCGAACCACTTGCCGGACAGCGGCGAGTTCGGCAGGGCGCCGGTCAGGTTGCCGCCGTTGGCCTGGTCGCTGCCGTGGTAGGTCGGGTCGCACATCCGGTCGAAGCCCTTGCCCTCGTCGTTCGGGATCTGCGAGCTCGCGCCGTCGGACTCACCCGGCGGCTTGATCCAGACGTAGGCGTCGAAGTGCGCCGCGGGCGACGCCGTCGGCCGCACGCCCAGCCCGGCTCCGCTCTGGTTGCACCAGTTGCCGCGGTGCAGCCGCCGGTCGATCCGGCCCGAGTTGACGTAGCTGTCCACAGTGGACCCAGACGCACCGCTCGGCCGGGCCGCGCCGCCCCAGCCGTTGCGCGAGGTGTCGACCAGCATGCCGATCCCGCTCGGCAGGCCCGCGGAGACGAAGGCGTTGTACATCGCCGTCGCGAACGGAACCTCGGCGAAGTACGGGTTCCACTGGTAGAACGTCGCCGACCGGAGGGGCTGCCCACCGACGTTGAGGTTCGAGTCCGGCAGGTTCGGCTCGGTCAGCGGCGTGTAGTTCGCCGTGTCGCTGATGAAGCCGTCGATGCTGTTCACCCCGGCCGTCGTGCCCTGCAGCGTCTGCTTGACCAGGTTCACGAACGGGCCGAAGTTGCTGTCCCAGCCCAGCCACGCCGAGTGCGCGATGTCGAGGTAGTTGTAGACGTTCGAAATCGCGTGGAGCTTGTTCAGCGCGTACTGGATGCCCTGGGTGTAGGCCCCGCTCGACTGCGCTTCGGCGCACTTCGCCGTCGCGGTGTTGGTGATCAGGTTGGGCAGCGAGTCCGGCTCGACGATCGCGACGATCCGCAGCGGCGCGTACTTGCTGTCGGACAGGATCGAGGCGATCGGGTCGATGTACTCGCTCTTGTACCGGGCCAGGCCGTTCTGCGCGACCGTCAGCTCGCCGTTGGACGCCAGCGCCGCGCAGTCGCGGTTGGGCAGGTCGTAGACGACGATCTGGATCGTCACCGGCGTCCCGCCGCTCGCCTGGCTCAACGCCGCGTCGAGGTGGCCACGCAGGCCGCGGGCGCTCGACGTGCCCTCGATCGCGGCGATGCGGTCGAGCCACACCGCCGTCGAGGTGTTGGCCACCTTGGCCATCTGGGCGCCGAGCGTGCCGCCCTTGGCCGCGGCCGCGGCGGACACCTCTCCCGACCAGTCCGGGTTCACGTACCCCTTCGAGCCGGAGTACGGGTTCTCCACGTGCGTCCCCGGCTGGGGTGTCGTGGTCGGGCCCGTCGGGGTCGTGGGCGTCGTCGGGGTGGTCGGTGTGGTCGGGGTCGTCGGCGTGGTGGACGGGCCGCCCGTGCTGCCGTCGCAGACGACGCCGTTCAGCGTGAACGACGTCGGGACGGCGTTCGTGCCGGAGTACGAGCCGTTGAAGCCGAAGCTCGCCGACGCGTTCGAGCCCAGGTTGCCGCCCCACGACGGGTTCTTCGCGCTCACGTGCTTGCCGGTCTGGCTGAACGTGGCGCTCCAGCCCTGCTGCACCTGCTGGTTGCCGGCGAAGTCCCACTGGACGTCCCAGCTCGAGACGGCGTCGCCGAGGTTGGTCACCGCGATGTTCGCGGTGAACCCGGTGTCCCACTGGTTGACGGTGTAGGTGACCTTGCAGCCCGTGGCGGCGGTCGCCGGGCTGCCGCCGGCCACCAGGAGCCCCGAGACGACGGCCGCGGCCGTCAGCGAGGACGCCACGGCGAGCCGTGACTTCCTCCTCGCGGACCAGAATTCACTCTTCATCGAGTGTGCTCCTTCGTGTTCGGTGGGTGGGTCAGGTGGTGCAGGCGGTCGCGCCGACGGCGAAGCCGCTCGGAGCGCCGGTCGAGGCGCCGGTCGCCTGGAAGCCGATCGACGTCGAGGCGCCGCCGGCGAGGTCGGGCGCCCACGACGGCGCCTTGGCGCTCGCCTGCTGCCCGCTCTGGGTGACGGTCGCGCCCCAGCCGCCGGTGATCTGCACCCCTGATGGCGCAGTCCAGCCGAGCGCCCAGGTCTTGAGCGGCGAGGTGCCGGTGTTCTTGAGCGTCACGGAGGCCACGAACCCGCCCTGCCACGTGTTGTCGACGTGGTAGGCGACCGCGCAGCTCACCGCGGGCGGCGGGTCGGTCGTCCCGCCACCCGAGCCCACCGGTGGGATCAAGTACGGCTGCAGGATGGCCTGCTTGGCCTGGTTGACCGTCGTCCAGTCGTCGTTGAGGATGCCGCCGGTGTCGCCGGAGTTGGGGTTCCACGACCAGTACGTGAAGCTCATCCCGGTCGCGCCGGTGCCGGCGTACTTCATGAGTTCCTGCAACCACGTCTTGTCGCGCGGGTCGGCGAGCGTGCTGCCGAACTCGCCGAGCAGCACCGGCGCGATGTTCTGCTTCTGCAGGTAGCCGAAGAAGTGGTCCCACAGCGCCGGCAGGTTCGCCGGGAACGACGGGTCGGAGAACCACGGCTGGGCGAACACCGAAGTCGCGTACTCGTGCGCCGAGTAGACGAGCTTGTCCGGTTTGGACAGCCGCACCGGGAACTGGCGCGCCCCGGAGAGGTTGCCGCCCCACCAGCCGCACTGCGGGTCGCCGGTGCCGCTGACGCAGTCGACGCCTTCGACGATGACCAGCCAGTCGGGATTGGCCGCCAGCACGGCGTTTCCGCCACGTTCGGCGGCCAGCCGCCAGTCGGTCGCGGTGTCACCGCAGCCCCAGCACGCTCCCCCGCCACCCTGGATCGAGTGCGGTTCGTTGTGCAGGTCGGCGCCGATCACCGTCGGGTTGCCCTTGTAGTGCTGGGCGAGCATCGTCCAGTCCGACAGCCACCGGCTCTCGGGGTAGGCGCTGGTGTACCAGAGCGGGGACTGCGCACCGGAGTCCGGCCGGTGCTGGTCGAGGATGACGCGCATGCCCTTGACGCCGGCGTAGGCGATGATCTTGTCGAGCACCTGCAGCCCGGAAAGCCCTTGCAGGTCCGGGTTCTGCACGGCGTCGATGCTGGTCGGTTTCGACCCGCTGTCGAACAGCTGGTTCGAGTACGGCAGCCGCAGCGTGTTGTAGCCGAGGCTCGCCATCTGGTCGAGCATGTCCTGGTAGTTGCGGCTCCACAGGCCGTGCGGCGAGTAGTTGCCGGTCTCGGCGCCGAACCAGTTGATGCCGGTCATCCGGACCGGCGTGCCGGTGGAGTCGACGAGCTGGGAGCCGACGGCGTGCCAGTACCCCGTGCCGGTGCCGGCCAGGGCGGCGCTTTCCCGGGAAAGCGCCGGGGTGGGGGCCGCGGTGGCCGGGGACGCCGTCAGAACGGCGCCCCCGGCCAGTGCGGCGACCGCCAGTGCGAGCAGTCGCTTCATCGAGTGCCTTTCAGCCGAACAGGGCGACGTGCGCGGCGAACGCCGTGGCGATCTCCGACTGCGCCCAGAACCGGTGGTAGGTGAACGTCGGCGCGGCGCCACCGTCCAGGTAGGACTGGACCTTCGGCCACTGCGGGTCGCTCTTGTAGAACGACCGGATCGACAGGAACGTCGAGCTCGGGTTGATCGCGTCGCCGTTCGGCATCGTGCCGCTCCAGCCGCTGGGCACGTACAGCCCCTGGTCGGTGGTGGCGTTGTAGGTGTCGTCGAACCGGTTGTAGTCGCTCCGGGTCTCCGGCACCGCGATGCCCTTGGTGTCGGTGTTGGCCGACAGCGCCGTCAGCAGCTGCTCCCCGACCGTCTTGGCCTGGGCGTTGCTCGACCCGGACGCGTAGTAGAGCAGCGTCTTGGCCAGCGAGGCCGCGACCCCGACGTCGTTGCTGTAGTTCTTCACCGCGACGTGCAGGCTCGTGTTCGAGCCGGGGCTGGTGGCGTTCCAGGTGTCCGGCGCGCCGCTCCAGGTGAGGTCGGCCGGGATCTGGAAGCTCCCGCCGGCCCCGACCGTGGTGTTGGCGATCGCCCAGGGAACCCACTTGTCGAGGATCTTCTTGGCGCGGCCGTCGTTCGTCGCCTGGTAGTACTCGGCGATGCGTTCCATGCCCCAGGTCTGGAAGCCGAACCACTGGTTGCTCGGCGGGTCGTGCCAGACCGGCTGCTGGTCGTAGAACATCCCGTAGAAGGTCGGCGTGCCGGACGGCGGGGTGCCGTACTGGCCGTCCCAGCTGTTGGTCGCGCCGCCGGCGAGGCCGCCTTCGGACGACTGCAGCCACTGCAGGAACTCCAGCTGCCGGCCGAGGCTGGTCGCCCAGTCCTGCGCGCCGGTGGCCGAGGTGACCTTCAGGCCCGGGTCCGCCGACAGCGCGTACGCGGCCAGCGGGTTCTGGTAGCCCTGGTGGGCCGCGCCGTCCCCGATGCGCCACGCCCAGGCGCTGGACGAGTCCATCGAGCCGCCCCAGGCGTAGTACCAGGAGACGAGGTAGTGCTCGCTGTCCTTGCCGGTGCCCGCCGCGCAGGTCGACGCGCCGACGCAGTTGCCGATCTTCTTGAAGTACTTGTCGAACAGCGAGTACCGGAGGTAGTCGCCCATCTTCGACGCCTTCTTGACGACAGCCGCGACGTCGGCGCCCTTGCCCTGCGCGCCGGCCCACTTCTCGGCCTGGAAGGCCACCTGCACGGCGCGGGCGTCCGCGTCGGGCGCGTTGGTGTACTTCCACTGCTTCGCGTACGACGAGTCGCCGGTGAACAGGTCGAGGTAACCGTTCTTGCCGCCGAACTTCAGGATGTCGCAGCTGGGCTGCGTGACCGTTTCCCAGACCGACTCCTGCGAGCCGCGCTGGAAGGTGTTGATGAACGCGGGCGCGGTGTTCGTGCCGTCCTCGCAGTGGCCGAACTTGTAGATGTTGTCCACGTCGAGCAGCCAGTGCATGCCGTAGACGTCCGCCGAACCGTAAGCCGCCTTCAGCTCGGCCGCGATCGGGTCGGCCCCGACCGAGACGTTGCTCTGCAGTTGCGACGGGTACTGCTTCGGGCTCGGGTACTCGGCCGCGTAGGTCGCCGGCTTGCTCGCGTTGTAGCCGGAGTTGCCGGGCTGGTCGGCCGCGGACGGGATCGCGTAGGTCTCGATCGACGTCCAGGCCTGGTTGAACGGGGCCCAGTCACCGGTGACCCGCCCGTAGGACGCCTCCAGCCACAGGTAGTAGCTGAACGCCTCCGACGTCGTCTCGTGGCCGTGGTCCGGGGCCTCGACGATGAGCGTCTCGATCGAGTGGTAGGGCACCAGGATGTTCCCGAACTTGCGGAAGTAGCCGTTGTTCGGGTCCTTGATCTTGTTGTACTGGGTCAGGAACGCGAGCTGGTAGTCCGAAGTGGACGACGAGATCTCGTTGACCGTCACCGTCGCGGCGGTGTACCCGCCGCTGCTCGCGGTGAAGGTCGCGCTGCCCAGGTCTCCCCCGTTGTCGGCGCTCTTCACCGTGACGTTCTGCGGGGTGTTCCAGTTCGTCGTCGAGAAGGTGAGGCTCGTGGGCGTCGCGGTCAGGTCGGTGCTGCCCGCCGTCCGGGCGACGGCGACCGTGACCGGTGCGGTGGGAGCGCCGGCGAGGCTGACCGCGAACGTCGTCGTCCCGCCCTGCTTGACCTGCGCGGTCGCCGGGGTGGCGACGATCGTGGGCCCGGACAGCACCTTCACGGTGACCGGGCTCGACGTCGTCGACGCGTTCTTGTTGTCGTAGGCCTTCGCCGTGATCGAGTACGTCCCGGCCGGGACGTTGCCCCAGTTGCCCTCGAACGGCGCGGCCGTGTCGGTGGCCAGCAGCGTGTCGCCGGCGTAGAACTCGACCTTGCTCACCGTGCCGTCGCTGTCGGCGGCCGTCGCGGCGAGCGGGATCGTGGCCGGGGCGTAGTACGTGCCGGTCGACGTCGGCGAGGTCAGCGTGACCGTGGGTGCCTTGTTGGCGCCGGTGCACGCGCTGCCGTTGACGGAGAAGTCGGTGGGTGGACGGTTGGCGGAGCCCTTCGAGCCGTTGAAGCCGAACGACGTGCTCGCGCCGGTGCCGAGGTGGCCGTTGTAGGAGAGGTTCGTGGCGGTGACCGCGGCGCCGGTCTGGGCGAAGGTGGCGCTCCAGCCCTGCTGGACCCTCTGGCCGTCGAGGAAGGTCCAGCCGACCTGCCAGCTGTCGAGCGGCGCGCCGTCGTTGCGGAGCGAAACGTTGGCGGTGAACCCGGTGTCCCAGTCGTTGGTGGTGTAGGTGACGGAACAGGCGATGTCCGCGCCGAGCGCGGGCGGTGGGGCGACCAGCGCGGCGGCGACCGCGACCGTGGCCGAGGCCAGGGCCAGGGTCCGGCCGCGCAACCGGCGCATTCGGGGAGAGGAACGCATGGCTGCGGAACTCCTTTGTCCGTAGGGAGCCAGCGATCTGGGAGCGCTTCCAGGCGCAGACGGTAGCCAGCCGGAAACCTGGATGTAAAGAATCGAGTCAGAAGGACACGGCGACCGCGAACGTCACATCGGCGCGCCCGGCGAACGAGCGCCTGCTGAACACTCCTGAACAGCCGCCGCCGATAGTCGGCCACTCACTCGAACGGCCTAGCGCAGTGGTCACTCGGAGTGCCGCGGAAACGGCGTTTAGCGCCGAACGCGTAGATCTGAACGGGGAGCGCTCCCGGCCATCGGCACCGCGGCCGGGCAGCGGCACACGGACGAGTGAGAACCGGGCACGCCCGAACGGCGGCCACACCCCGTACTCCCGCGGCGGCCACGCCGGGGGACGAAGGCTCACCCCGAAGTCGCGAATGGGTCATTCGGGACCTCCGAGGTCGCGAATGGGTCGTTCGCGACGTCTCGGCGACGGGGCCGGGCGTCAGCTCGAGGCGCGGACCGCCAGCGAGACCGGCAGGATGTGCTGCCGCGGCTTGAGGCTCTGGTCGTCGAGCAGCTGCATCAGCGTCTCGACCATCGCGTGGACCTGCTCGCGCGGGTCCTGGTGGACCGACGTCAGCGGCGGGTCCATCGCCGGGGCCAGGGTCGCGTTGTCGTCGAAGCTGACCACCGCGACGTCTTCGGGGATGCGGCGGCCCGCCGAGTCCAGCGTCCGCAGCGCGCCCACCGCCATCATGTCGCTCGCGACGAACACCGCGTCGAGGTCGGGGTGGCGGGCCAGCAGCGCGGACATCGCGTTCGCGCCGCCGGACAGCGTGAAGTCGGCCTCTTCGGCCAGGTCGGCGGGGTCGAGCCCGGCGTCGAGCAGCGTCTTGCGCCAGCCGGCGAGCCGGTCGATCGGGGCGCTCTGGTCCTGCGGGCCGGAGATCGTGGCGATCCGCCGCCGCCCGTTCGCGACCAGGTGCTCGACCGCCAGCCGGGCGCCGCCTTCGTTGTCGAAGTCGACGACGTGCACCCCGCGCCGGATGCCGGCCGCCTGCCCGCCGAACACCACCGGGATCCGCAGCAGCCGCAGCGCCTTGGGCAGCGGGTCGGCGCGGTGCGGCGCGAACACCAGCGCGCCGTCGACGTGGCCGCCCTCGAGGAACCGGACGGTCTTGCTCAGGTCCTCGCGCGTGTCGCTGAAGATGAGCACCATCTGGCGGCCGACGTCGGCGAGCTCGCGGTAGCCGGCCCGCATGACCGCGGTCCGGTACGGGTCGTCCAGCAGCCGGGCCTCCGGCTCCGACAGCACCACCGCGACGGCCCCGGTCCGGCGCGTGACCAGGGAGCGAGCCGCCTGGTTCGGGGAGTAGCCCAGGTCGCGGGCCGCGGCGAGGACCTTCTCGCGCGCCGCCGCGCTGACGTACGCGTCGTCGTTCAACGCGCGCGACGCCGTCGACCGCGACACGCCGGCGAACGCCGCGACGTCCTCCAGCGTCGGCCGTTCTTCATCCCCTGCTCGAGGCCCCACGGCACCGCCCTCAATCACCCGCTACCACCCTGACCGCCCCAGCTTAACGTTCACGCCCCCGCACGTCCGGGAGCGCTCCTCGCAGGAAACGCTCCGGTTACGACCCCTTGACACCGGTGAAGGCCCCCAGCAGACTCGGCGGCACCTGGGAGCGCTCCCAGTCCGGGCTCCCAGCAGTGAGAGCGCTCATTCCCGTCAACAAGGTGGTTGAACACGTGAGAACGATCCGGAACGGCCTGGTCCTCGCACTGGGCATCACGATGACGGCGCTCGGCGCCTCGGCCTGTGGCAGTGGCGGTGACAGCAGCACCCCGCCCGCGGCGGGCCCGAACGAGCACGTGGACCTGACGCTGGCGACGTTCACCGAGTTCGGCTACGAGGCCCTCATCCCGGAGTACGAGCGGCTGCACCCGAACATCAAGATCACCCACCGCAAGACCGGCCAGGGCGGCCCGTACCACGAGGACCTCGTCACCAAGCTCGCCGCCGGCTCGGGTCTGGCCGACGTGACGGCGCTCGAAGAGGGCCACCTGTCCGACTTCCTCGACAAGGGCTCGAAGTTCAACGACCTGAGCAAGATCGGCCCGGCCGACGCCTCGCCCGACCGCTGGCTGAGCTGGAAGTACGACGCCGCCAAGACCAAGGACGGCAAGCTCATCGGCTACGGCACCGACATCGGCCCGCTCGCCATGTGCTACCGCAAGGACATGTTCAAGGACGCGGGCCTGCCGACCGACCCCGAGGCCGTCAAGCCGCTGTTCGCCACCTGGGACAGCTACTTCCAGGCCGGCGCCGACTTCACCGCCAAGACCAAGAAGGCCTGGTTCGACTCGGCCGCGCAGAACTTCAACGCCATGGTCAACCAGCTCCCCGAGGGCTACATCGGCAGCGACGACAAGCTGGCCGTCGAGAGCAACCAGGGCATCAAGGACGCCTGGACCAAGGTCACCGACGCGGTCGCCAAGGGCGAGTCGGCCAAGCTCACCGCGTTCAGCAACGAGTGGAACACCGGCTTCAAGCAGGGCGCGTTCGCCACGAAGGTGTGCCCGGCCTGGATGCTCGGCGTGATCAAGGAGCAGGCGGGCCCGGAGAACGCCGGCAAGTGGGCGGTCACCGCGGCCTTCCCCGGCGGCGGCGGCAACTGGGGCGGCTCGTACCTGACCGTGCCGACGCAGTCGAAGCACCCGAAGGAGGCCGCCGAGCTCGCGGCCTGGCTGACCGCCCCGGAGCAGCAGATCAAGGCGTTCCAGGCGAAGGGCACCTTCCCGAGCCAGGTCAAGGCCCTCACCGACCCCGCGCTGCTGAGCAAGACCGACGACTACTTCGGCGGCACGAAGGTCGGCGAGCTGTTCGCCGAGCAGGCCAAGAAGGTCCAGAAGCCGCAGTACAAGGGCCCGGGCGACGGCCAGATCCAGGAGAACGCGTCCAGCCCGGCCCTGCAGGCGGTCGAGCAGGGCAAGTCGGCTGCCGACGGCTGGAACCAGATGGTCGACGCCGCGAAGAAGATCACGCGCTGAGCCGATGACCGTCCTCGACAAGGTCGCGCCGGAAGGGAGTAAGGCCGGGGAGCGCACGTCTCCCCGGCCCACCTTCCGTCACCGGTTGAGCCGGTGGGACGTCAAGGTCTCGCCGTACCTCTACATCGCGCCGTTCTTCATCCTCTTCGGGATCGTCGGGCTGTTCCCGCTGCTCTACACCGCGTACGTCTCGCTGTTCAAGTGGGAAGCCGGGAGCGACGACCCCGACTTCATCGGCCTCGACAACTTCAAGGAGCTCTTCGCCGACGCGCAGTTCTGGAACGCGCTGACGAACACGATCAGCATCTTCCTGCTCTCGAGCATCCCGCAGCTCATCATCGCCGTGCTGCTGGCGGCGCTGCTCGGGGCCCGGCTGCGCGGCGCGACGGGCTGGCGGGTCGGCATCCTGCTGCCGTACGCGGCCAGCCTCGTCGCCATCGGCATCATCTTCGCCAACCTGTTCGGCCCGAAGTACGGGCTGATCAACGGCGTCCTGCAGACCATCGGGCTGGACCCGGTCGACTGGCAGGCCAGCCGCTTCGGCAGCCACGTCGCGATCGCGATCATGGTCAACTGGCGCTGGACCGGTTACAACGCCCTGATCGTGCTGGCGGCCATGCAGGCCATCCCGAAGGAACTGCACGAAGCGGCGCTGATCGACGGCGCCGGCACGTGGCGCCGCTTCTGGAACGTCACCCTGCCGCTGCTGCGGCCGACGCTCGTCTTCGTCACCATCACCTCGACGATCGGCGGCCTGCAGATCTTCACCGAGCCGAAGCTGTTCGACGCCATGCCCGGGTCGAACAACGGCGGTTCCACCAACCAGTTCCAGACCGTGACGCTGTACCTCTACCAGACGGCGTTCCAGAACGCCGATCTCGGTTACGCCTCGGCGATCGCCTGGGTGCTGTTCGTGATCATCGTGCTCATCGCGCTGGTGAACTTCTTCCTCACCGGCCGGATCGCGCGTCCCCAGGCGGTGAAGAAGAAATGACCACCATCCAAAGTGGACTGCGACGGAAGGTCGCCACGCTCGGCAAGCCACGCAAGGCGACCTACGTCGTGCTGGCGATCTTCGTGCTCGGTTCGCTGTTCCCGTTCTACTGGTCGTTCCTGGTGGCCAGCCGCGACAACGGGATGCTCACCGAGCGCATCCCGCCGTTCGTGCCCGGCGGCAACTTCTTCGCCAACGCCGCCCGGGTGTTCGACACCGTGCCGTTCTGGAAGGCACTGGCCAACAGCGTCATCGTGTCCGGCACGGTAACGCTGACGACGGTCCTGTTCTCGTCGCTGGCCGGGTTCGCCTTCGCGAAACTGCGGTTCCGCGGGCGCAACAAGCTGTTCGTGTTCATCGTCGTGACGCTCGCGGTGCCCACGCAGCTGGGCATCATCCCGCTGTTCATCGCGATGTCCGAGCTGGGCTGGACCGGCAGCCTGACGGCGGTGATCGTGCCCAACCTGGTCACCGCGTTCGGCGTGTTCTGGATGCGGCAGTACACAGTGGACGCGCTGCCGTACGAGCTGATCGAGGCCGCGCGCGTCGACGGCTGCAGCATGATCCGGATCTTCTGGAACGTCTGCCTGCCCGCGGTCCGGCCGGCCGCGGCGATCCTGGCGATGTTCACGTTCATGATGTCGTGGAACGACTTCCTGTGGCCGCTGGTGGTCCTGGACGCGGGCAACCCGACCGTCCAGGTCGCGCTGGAGAAGCTGCAGAGCGGCTACTACGTCGACTACTCGCTGGTGCTGGCCGGTACGACCCTGGCCACCATCCCGATCCTCATCGTCTTCGTCCTCCTCGGCCGCCAGATCGTGGCCGGGATCATGCAAGGTGCCGTGAAAGGGTGAACATGTCCGTACATCCCGACAGCGTTCGGGCGGAGACCGCAGTGATGTTCCCGCCGGGCTTCGTCTGGGGCGCCGCGACCGCGGCGTTCCAGGTGGAAGGAGCCACCACGGACGACGGTCGCACCGACTCGGTCTGGGACGTCTTCGCGCGCCGTCCGGGTGCGGTCGTGGGCGGCGACACCGGCGACCCGGCGGCCGACCACTACCGCCGGTACGGCGAGGACGTCGACCTGATGCGCCGGCTCGGCCTCGGCGCCTACCGCTTCTCGCTGGCCTGGCCCCGCGTCCGCCCGGACGGCGGCGCGCCGAACGCCGCCGGGCTCGCCTTCTACGACCGGCTGGTCGACTGCCTGCTGGAGGCCGGGGTCCAGCCGTGGGCGACGCTCTACCACTGGGACCTGCCCCAGGCGCTGGAAGAGCGGGGCGGCTGGACGAACCGGGACACGGCGTACCGGTTCGCCGAGTACACCGAGACGGTGCTGGCCCGGCTCGGCGACCGCGTCGCCAGCTGGTCGACGCTGAACGAGCCGTGGTGCGCGGCGATGCTCGGCTACGCGGGCGGCATCCACGCACCCGGCCGCACCGACCACCCGGCCGCCGTCGCCGCCACGCACCACCTGCTGCTGGGCCACGGGCTGGCGATGGACATCATCCGCCGGCACGCACCGGGCGTCCCGGCGGGGATCACGCTCAACCTGTACCCGGTCGCCCCGCACGACCCGGCGAACGTCACCGACGTAGCGGCGGCCCGGCGCATCGACGGCCTGCAGAACCGGCTGTTCCTCGACCCGGTCCTGCGCGGCGGCTACCCGGACGACCTGGTGGCCGACCTGGCCCCGTTCGGGCTCGGCGAGGTGGTGCGCGACGAGGACGCCGCGGTCATCGCCGCGCACGTCGACTGGCTGGGCGTGAACTACTACCGCGACTACCGGGTGGCGGGCCGCCCGGTGGCCGGCAGCGAGCCGGCGGGCCCGGAGTGGGTCGGCGCGGGCGACGTCCACTTCGTCCCGGACCCGGCGGCCCCGCGGACGGACTCCGGCTGGGAGGTCCAGCCGGCCGGCCTGACGGAGTCATTGCTGCAGGTCCACCGCGGCTACCGCAGCGTGCCGCTGTACATCACGGAGAACGGCGCGGCGTACCCGGACGTGGTGGCGGACGGCGGCGACATCGTCGACACGGACCGGGTGGCGTTCCTGGACTCCCACCTGCGCGCGGCGCACGACGCCCTGGAGGCGGGGGTCGACCTGCGCGGGTACTTCTACTGGTCGCTGCTCGACAACTTCGAGTGGGCCGAGGGCTACGCGAAGAGGTTCGGCCTGGTCCACGTGGACTACAAGACGCAGCAACGGACGCCGAAGCAGAGCGCGCACTGGTACTCCCGGGTGATCGGGCTGAACGGCCTCGGCTGACGAGCACCGACGGTGACGGCGACCGGCGCGGGTAGCCGCCACCGCCCACCGAGGGGTGCGGCCGGGCCCGAGGGATCCGGGCCCGGCCGCCAGCCTTCCCTCACCACCCTCCGGGACGGGGGTTACCCGGGCAGGCGACCGACACCAGCCTCCAAACGCAAGGGGAACTCGAAAACAGGCACCGACGAGAACCCAGACTCCCCCGCACCCCGATCCGAAGCCAGAACACGGCCGGCAGCACCGGGTCAAGGCATCTTTCCCGCCTTGACGCGGTGTTGCCGGCCGTAGTCACAATGACAGCTTCGGGGTGCCGGAAGGGCTTGAGAGACCCGGCGAGCAGAGCGCGACGGGCCGGGGCGAAGCCGCGGCAGGGCTCGGCACAGAAACAGCCGGAACGGACAGAGCCGCGGCAGGGGCGTGAAAGGGAACAGCGAGCAGAGCCGCACCAAAGCCCCACCGACCCACCCCACCCCCAGAAGCGTGCATTCCACCCCCACCATTGCCAAACTGACCGGTATGGGACTGCGCAGCGAAGCTTGGTTCAACAACCCCGCCGACCCCGGCATGACCGCCCTCTACCTGGAGCGGTACATGAACTGGGGCCTCACCCGGGAAGAACTCCAATCCGGCAAGCCGATCATCGGCATCGCGCAGACCGGCTCCGACCTGTCCCCCTGCAACCGCCACCACCTGCAGCTCGCCGACCGCACCCGCGAAGGCATCCGCGAGTCCGGCGGCATCGCCATCGAGTTCCCGGTCCACCCAATCCAGGAAACCGGCAAGCGCCCGACCGCCGCGCTGGATCGGAACCTCGCCTACCTCGGGCTCGTCGAGACGCTCTACGGCTATCCCATCGACGGTGTCGTCCTCACCACCGGCTGCGACAAGACCACGCCCGCCTGCCTGATGGCCGCCGCGACCGTGGACCTGCCCGCCATCGTGTTGTCCGGTGGCCCCATGCTCAACGGCTGGCACAACGGCGAGCGCACCGGGTCCGGGACCATCGTCTGGAAGGCGCGCGAACTGCTCGCCGCCGGGGAGATCGACGACGCCGGGTTCATGGAGCTCGTCGCCTCCTCGGCCCCGTCGCCCGGGCACTGCAACACCATGGGCACCGCCTCGACGATGAACGCGCTCGCCGAGGCGCTCGGGATGAGCCTGCCCGGCTGCGCCGCCATCCCCGCGCCGCACCGCGACCGCGCGCGGATGGCCTACCTGACCGGACGACGGATCGTCGAGATGGTGCGCGAGGACCTCAAGCCGTCGGACATCCTGACGCGCGAGGCGTTCGAGAACGCCATCGTCGTCAGCTCGGCGATCGGCGGCTCGACCAACGCGCCGATCCACATCGGCGCGATCGCCCGGCACGTCGGCGTCGACCTGCCCCTCGACGACTGGCAGCGCCTCGGCCACGCCGTCCCGCTGCTGGTCGACCTCCAGCCGGCCGGCAAGTACCTCGGCGAGGAGTTCCACCGCGCGGGCGGCGTCCCCGCCGTCGTGCACGAGCTGATGCGGCACGACCTGATCCACGAAGCCGCCCGCACGGTCAACGGCCGCACGCTCGGCGACAACTGCCGCGACGCCGAGGCCGGCGACCGCGACGTCATCCGCACCTTCGACACGGCCCTGACCGAAGACGCCGGGTTCCTGGTCCTCAAGGGCAACCTCTTCGACGCGGCGATCATGAAGTCCAGCGTCATCTCGCCGGAGTTCCGCCGCCGCTACCTGGCCGGCGGCGTCTACGAAGGCACCGCCGTCGTGTTCGACGGCCCCGAGGACTACCACGCCCGCATCGACGACCCGGACCTCGGCGTCGACGAGCACTCGCTGCTCGTCATGCGCGGCACCGGCCCGCTCGGCTACCCGGGCTCCGCGGAGGTGGTCAACATGCGGCCGCCGGCGGAGCTCATCAAGCGCGGGATCCACGAGCTGCCCTGCCTCGGCGACGGCCGCCAGTCCGGTACGTCCGGATCGCCGTCGATCCTTAACGCCTCCCCGGAAGCCGCCGCGGGCGGCGGGCTCGCGGTGCTGCGGACCGGCGACCGGGTGCGGATCGACCTCACCGCCGGCACCGCCGACGTCCTGATCCCCGGCGAAGAGCTCGCGCTGCGCCACAAGGAGCTGGCCGAAGCGGGCGGGTACCCGGTCCCCGACGCGCAGACGCCGTGGCAGGAGATCCAGCGGTCGATGGTCGACCAGCTCTGCGACGGCATGGTGCTGCGCCCGGCCGTGGCGTACCAGCGGATCGCGAAGACGAAGGGCATCCCCCGGGACAACCATTGACGCGTTTTCACGGGAAATCGCCGCTTCGGACGCGGTGGAAAGGGGTACCCCCTGCGGTAGCCGAGGCGAGGAGGCCCATCATGCTGCCGGAGCGAGAACGCCACGCCCTGCGCGAGATCGAGGCGGAGCTGCAGGCGAGCGACCCCGCGTTCGCCGCCGCCTTCACCGGCCGCACCCTGCGCGAGTCGAAGCGCTGGAACCTGCTGCTCGTGCTGTGCGACGTCACCGCGGTCGTCATGCTCGTCGTCGGCCTGTTCGCCCGCGACGCCGGACTCGTGCTGTGGGGCACGGTCGGGGCCGGCGCGCTCGTCGCGTGGCACATCGCCCGCGCCGAGACGGCCGGCCAGTCCACTCAGGACGGGACGCCGGCGGCCGGGTCCACAGTGGACTAATCGGCCGCCCGGACCGCGCCGGCCACCGCCTCCGCCACCGCCGGCACCAGGGCCTCGTCGAACACGCTCGGCACGATGTGCCCCGCGTCCAGGTCGTCGCCGACCACGTCCGCCAGCGCGTGCGCCGCCGCCAGCAGCATCTCCGCCGTCACCCGCGGCGCGCGCGAGTCGAGCAGGCCGCGGAACATCCCGGGGAACGCCAGCACGTTGTTGATCTGGTTGGGGAAGTCGCTGCGGCCCGTCGCCACGATCTCCGCGTGCTTGCCCGCCGCCCCGGGGTCGACCTCCGGGTCGGGGTTGGCCAGCGCGAAGACGATCGCGCGGTCCGCCATCGCGGCGACGTCGCCGGGGTCGAGGAGGCCGCCGGCGCTGACGCCGACGAACACGTCCGCGCCGCGCAGCGCGTCCGGCACGCTGCCGGTGGCACCGGAAGAGTTGGTGTTCTCCGCCAGCCAGTGCTTCTCCCCCATCAGGTCCCGGTCCGGGTGCAGGACGCCTTCGCTGTCGCAGACGACGACGCGATCGGAACGGTAACCCGCGCGCAGCAGCAGCCGCGCGACCGCGCTGCCCGCCGCCCCCGCGCCGGCGATGACGACCGACGTGTCCCCGGGCTCGCGGCCGGTCAGCTTCAGCGCGTTGTGCAGCGCCCCGAGCACGACGACCGCGGTGCCGTGCTGGTCGTCGTGGAACACCGGGATGTCGAGCTCGTCGTGCAGCCGCCGCTCGACGGTGAAGCACCGCGGCGCGGCGATGTCCTCGAGGTTGATCGCGCCGAACGACGTCGCCAGGTCCTTCACGGTGCGGACGAGGTCGTCGGGTTCGCGGCTCACCGGGCAGATCGGCCAGGCGTCCACGTCGGCGAAGCGCTTCAGCAGCGCCGCCTTGCCCTCCATCACGGGCAGCGCGGCGGCCGGGCCCCGGTCGCCGAGCCCGAGCAGGGCGGACCCGTCGGACACGATGGCGACCGAGTTGCCCTTGACCGTCTCCCGCGCGAGGAGCGAGGGATCGTCACCGACCCGCTTCGCCCGGTCCGCGACGCCCGGCGTGTAGTGCTCGGCCAGGTCGCCGGGGGTGTCCAGGGCGACGCGGGTCGCGACTTCGACTTTTCCTCGGCTGCGTGACATACCCGCGGGGTACCCGGACCGCGCGGGGAGGAATCGCCGTCGCTCAGTCGTAGGACAGGGCCTCGACGAGCTCGCCGGCCGTCGGGTTCGACAGGGCCCGGGCGACGTCGGCCTGCGCGACGATGCCGACGAGGTCGTGGCCGTCGATGACCGGGAGCCGGCGGACGCGGTGCTCGGACATGGTGCGCAGGATCTCCTCGGCGCCGTCGTCCGCGCCGATCGTGACGACCTCGCCCTGGGCCAGCTCGCCGACGTGGACCGCGCGGACGTCCTTGCCCTCGGCCAGCACCTTCACCACGATGTCGCGGTCGGTGATCATGCCCTTGAGCCGGTTGTCCTCGCCGCAGATGGGCAGGGCGCCGACGTTCAGCCGGGCCATGGTCTGGGCCGCGTCGTGCACGGTGTCCGACTCCCGGGCACAGGTCGCGTCCGACGTCATGATCTCGCGTGCGGTGGTCATCGTGAACTCCTTCCGTTCTCGAACGGTAATGCGCGGCTACCCGGTGTACGCGGGTTTACCCGTGCGCTCCGGCGGGAAATTCGCAGCACATGCCGGATACCCGCGGTGCCGAGCCACCGGACACCACCGACCTCGGCCGGTTGCGGTCGGCGGCGTCGGGCTGCCAGGGGTGCCACCTGTACCAGGACGCCACGCAGACCGTCTTCGGCGAAGGCACGAAACAGGCGAAAGTCCTGGTCGTCGGCGAACAGCCGGGTGACAAGGAGGACCTCGCGGGCGAGCCGTTCGTCGGGCCGGCCGGGAAGCTCCTCGACCGCGCCTTCGCGGAGGCCGGGTTCGACCGGAAGGCGCTGTACGTCACCAACGCGGTCAAGCACTTCAAGTTCAAGCGCGACGAACGCGGGAAGCGCCGCATCCACCAGAAACCCGGCCGCACCGAGGTGGTCGCCTGCCGGCCTTGGCTGCTGGCGGAGCTGCGCGCGGTGCGCCCGGAGCTGGTGCTGCTGCTGGGCGCGACGGCCGCGCAGTCGCTGCTGGGCACCAAATTCAAGCTGACGGCCCACCGCGGCGAGCCGGTGGAAGCGCCCGACGACGTGGCCGAGCTGGTGCCGTCCGCGATCGCGACCGTGCACCCGTCGGCGATCCTGCGGGCTCCCGACCGCGACGAGGCCTACGCGGCCTTCGTCGAAGACCTCGAGGCCGCACGCAAACTGCTCAAGTGAGCTGCTTGAGCGCCGCTTCGGCGGACGCCGCGTGCGCGTCCAGGTCCCGCCACGGGTCGTCCTTGCGTGCCAAGCGCTGCTTCTCCTTGGCCAGGCCCCACCCGTTCGGGTCCGCCTTGCCCAGCTCGCGCCAGTCCAGCGGGGTGGCCGCCGCCGCACCCGGGCGGGCCCGCAGCGAGTACGGCGCCACGAACGTCTGCGCGTAGCCGTTGCGGTTGGCGTCCAGGAAGATCCGGTCGCCGCGCTTGTCCTTGCGCTGGGCCGTGGTCAGGCGGTCCGGGTCGTCCGCGGCGACGCGGTCGGCCAGCGCGCGGGACAGCTCGAGCACGGTCTCGGTGTCCGCCTTCGCGTCCAGCGGCGCGAGCACGTGGAAGCCGCGGCCGCCGGTCGCCTGGACGAACGGCGTCAGCCCGGCGCGCTGGTAGTGGTCGCGGATCCGCCGCGCGACCGCGCGCAGCTCGGCGACCGGCGTGCCGTCCGGCGGGTCGAGGTCGAGCACCAGCCGGTCCGGCCACTCCGGCGCGTCCACAGTGGACAGCCAGACGTGGAACTCCAGCGTGCCCTGCCCGGCCAGGTACTCCAGCGTTTCCGCGTCTTCGCAGACGACGTAGTCGTCGGTGCCGCCGCCGCGCCGCGGGACGCTCTCGACGCGGATCGAGTCCGGGAAGTGCTCCCCGGGGTGCTTCTGGAACCAGCCCTGGCCGTCGATGCCGTCGGGGTAGCGCCGCAGCGTCAGCGGGCGGCCGCGCAGGTGCGGCACCATGACGTCGGCGACCGCGCGGTAGTACTCGACGACGTCGCCCTTCGTCAGCCCGTCGCCGGGGTAGTACACCTTGTCCGCGTGGGAAATCTTCATGCGCGCTCCCGCACGACGTCCGCCGCCTTCTTGTCCTCGCGCAGCCCGGCGAACCGCGGGTGCCGCAGCCGCCCGTCGCGCGTCCATTCGGAGAAGTCGATCTGCGCGACGAGGTCCGGCCGGACCCAGTGCGCACCCTTCTCCCGCACCGCGCCGGCGAACGGCGACCGCTCGGTCTCCCGCTCCCGCAACCGGCTGTGCAGTGACGCCAGGAGCCGCTCGTCGAACCCGGTGCCGACCTTGCCGACGTACTTCAGGCCGCCGTCCTCGTGGTAGCCGAGCAGCAGGGCGCCGAAGCCGTGGCGGGCGCCCTGCGGGTCGGTGAAGCCGCCGATGACGAGCTCCTGCCCTTGGGCGCACTTGAACTTCAGCCAGTCGGGGGACCGTCCGTGGTGGTACGGCGCCTCCGCCCGCTTCGCGATGACGCCCTCCCAGCCGCGCCGGCAGGCCTCCGCGTAGAACTTCTCGCCCTCGGTGTTGCGGTGGGCCGAAAGCCGGAGCGGGTCCGCGAAGTCGAACGCGTCGCGCAGCAACGCCTTCCGCTGCCGCAGGGGCAGCGCGGTCGTGTCGTGGTCGTCGTAGTACAGCAGGTCGAACAGGTAGTAGTAGACGCGCACGCCGGTGGCCCGCGCGCGGTCCGGGTCGCTGACGTGAATGCGCGGCTGCAGCGCGGCGAAGCTGGTGTTGGCGCCGTCGAAGGCCACGATTTCGCCGTCCGCCACGAACCGCGGGCCGCCCTGGGCCGCCAGCGCTTCGACGAGCTCCGGGTAGGCGTTGTCCATCACCTTGTGGTTGCGCGAGTAGAGCGTCGGCGTACCCGAGTCGCGCACGCAGATCGCCCGGACGCCGTCCAGCTTGCGCTCGAAAATCCAGCCGTCGTCGGAGAACCGGCGGCCGGTGAGCGTGGCCAGCGTCGGTTCGCGCCAGCCGGGTCCGGTCACCCCGGTCACGAGGCCTTCAGCGCCTTCTCCAGCTCGGCGCGCGTCATCTTCGACCGGCCCTTCACGCCCTGCTCGCGAGCCAGCTTGTCCAGGTCGGACTTGGACAGCTCGGCGAGGTCGGGCTCCTTCTTCTTCGCCGCCTTCTTGCTGCCGCCCTTGCGGTTCTTCACGCTGCGCGACAGCGCTTCGAACAGGTCGACGACGTCGGCCGAAGGCTCCGGCTCCTCTTCGTGGGCGATCTCCTTGCCCTGCTTCTTGGCCTTGATGAGCTCTTCGACGCGTTCGGAGTACTCGTCGCGGTAGTCGTCGGGCTTCCACGGCGCGGTCATCTCGTCGACCAGCGAGAGCGCCATGTCGAGCTCCTTGGGCCGCGGCTTGGGCAGCTTGGGCAAGCCGCCCATGACGTCCTCCGGCTTCCGCAGGTCGGCGACGAAATGGAGGGTGTTGAGCACCATGACGTCCTCGCCGGCGCGGATCGCCGAGAGGTATTCCTTGCCGCGCAGCACGAACTTCGCGATCCCGGCCTTCTCGCTGCGGTCCATCGCCTGCAGCAGCAGGCCGTACGCCTTGGCGAAGTCCTCCTTCGCCGGCTTGAGCCAGTACGTGCGGTCGAAGAACCACGGGTCGATCTCGTCGAGCTCCACGAACTGCTCGATGTCGATCCGCCGGGACCGCTCGGGCGCGATCTCGTCCAGCTCGTCGGGCTCGACGAGCACGTGGTCGCCGCCGCCGAGGTCGTAGCCCTTGACGATCTCGTCCTGCGTGACCTCGTCGCCGGTCCGCTCGTTGACCCGCCGGTTGCGGATGCGGTCCGACGTCCCGCGTTCGAACTGGTGGAAGTGGATCGTGTGGTCCGCCACCGCGGGGTACAGCTCCACCGGGACGGTGACCAGCCCCAGGCTCAGGGCACCGCTCCAGACCGGTCTGGCCATGTCTCGACCTCCTCACCGGCAGCGATACCCGCGCGACCACGGCTCGAAACGCCGGGTCGTCGCGGAGCGTGACGGCCCGGCGCCGGAAAAGCCGGAGCCCGCCGGGACCGGTGGTCGCGACGGGCTCGGCGGGTCGTGCGTCAGGCGACTTCGCTGCTGCGGCCGCCGGACCGGTGCAGGCCCAGCATGTCGAGCAGCTGCGCGCAGTCTTCGGAGTCCTTCGCCCGTGCGGCGACGGCCAATGCCGCCCTGCGCCGGGTGTCGGCCTGTGCCGGCGTGTCCCCGCCCTCGAGCAGGAGGTCCGCCACCGGTCGCAGGTCGTTCCGCTTGTCTCGCATGTTCGCTCCCCTCCGGCAATCCCCCGGTGAACCCGGTCGCCGGCCGATTACCCGGTCTCATCCCACCCAACACAAGAGGCACCGATCGGGTTCCCGGAGACAGCCCGCACTGGGCCGAACGAGTGAATTCACCCGGTTCTGACGAGGGAACCGGCAAGGTATGTGAGACCCGCGTCACACCCAGGAGGCCGGATGGGCACCCAGCTCCGCATCAGCCGCGAGGACGGTTCGCTGCCCTGCGAGGTGTGCGGCTTCCCGACGATGCACGTCGCGCAGGTGGTGGCCGACGACGGGAGCATCCTCGGCCGCACGCTGATCTGCACGACGTGCCAGCGCGGCCGGCACCGCCCCGACGCGCCCGCCGAGACCGAGGCGCCGCCGGACGAGGTCCCGGCCGGCTAGCGGCCGGGTGGGCTGAAGAAGCCTTCCCGCCCGCGAAGCCCGGTTTTCACGCTGTCGTGGTCGCCACCGCCGCCACGAACTCCGCCGCCACCTCGTGGAGCTTCCGGTTGCCGTCCTGGGACCGCTTGACCAGGCGCTGGAACGCCTCCTCCGCGGTGATCCGGTGCGCGGCCATCAGGATCCCCTTGGCCTGGTCGATCACCGCGCGCGTTTCGAGCGCCCGGTTCAGCTGGTCGATCAGCTCGCGGGCCGCGAAGTAGCGGCGCGCGCTGCGCAGGCCGATCACCACCGTCGCCGTGTACAGCTCGAGGATCTTCGTGCCCAGTTCGCTGAAGCCGTGCTCGCCGAAGCCGAAGAGGTTGACCGCGCCGGACATGTCGTCGTCCACGGTCAGCGGCGCGGCCAGGAAACTGGCCACCCCGAGCTGCTCGGCCGACGACACGAACTGCGGCCACAGGTCCCCCACCGCCCCGACGCCGACGCGGACCGGCTGCCCGGTCTCGGCGGCGCGCAGGCACGGCCCGTCCCCGATCCGGTACTGCTCGCGGTCGAAGTTCACCGCGCGCTGGTCGGTGCTGGCGACCGTCTCGGGCACGCCTTCGCGCACCAGGGTGATGCTGGCCATGTCGGCCCCCGGCACGACTTGCACGGCGTGGTCGCACACCGACTGCAGCATCTGCCCGAGGTCCAGCTCGGTGTCCAGCATCGCGGTCAGCGACTCCATCGCCAGCGTGACCTCGTCCAACCGCGCGGTGAGCCGCTCATCGCCGCCCGTCATCCTGGTGACGCCCCTCTACTCGGTGCTCAGGGCGCTCTCATCCAGGGAGGACCCGGGCGCGCGCCACTAGTGGGCCGCTAGCGCTTTAACGGGTCCAGCGCGAGATTACTGCATCCCGGTTACCCCAGGCGCAAGCGGTCACCGCCCGTGGCACGGCACGCGCCCGTTCGGAGCAACGCCGGTTGCGGCTGCTCCGAACGGGGTTACGCTCGGATGACGGTTCAGCACAGCAGCCGGCCTCGGCACACCCTCGAGCGCGGCAAGAGTGCCGCGCACCCCAGGACGGCGGCGAACCGGCATGAAGATCCCCCGACCCCGCAATCCCGCACTCCGGCTGCGCGCGACGTGGCCCGCCCCGCACGCGGTGCTGGTCACCGCCCGCGGAGCCCTCGACACGGCGACGGCGGCGGACCTCGCCACCCTGCTGTCCGACCGCCTCCGCGCGGTCCCGGAGCGGCTCGTCCTCGATCTGTCCGAAGTGGACTTCCTCGGCGTGGCCGGGATCCGGGTGCTGCTGCACGCGGCCCTGCAGGCCGAGCAGAACGGCACGGAGCTGCTGGTGGACATCGGCCCGAGCCCCACGGTCCGGCGCGCGCTCGAGGTGACCGGGGCCGATCAGCGGCTGGCGATCTCGGCCGCCCGGCCCGAGCCCGCACCGGCTTGAGCCCCGGCCCGCCTCTCGGGTGCCCTGAATGAGTCATTCAAGACCTCCGGCGACCTGAATGAGTCATTCAAGACGTCCGGGCGGGCACCCGTCGGGTCAGCGGGACGAGCCCGCCGTGCCCGCGTGGCCTTCCCGGGACCCGGCCGGGTCGGCGCCCGGGTCCAGCACCTTCGCCTTGGCCCGCTTCGACCGGACGTGCCGCTCCTCCTTCATCCGCTCCACCGCCTCCGGGCGGTGCAGCTCGAAGGCGGGCCGCTCGGAGCGGATCCGCGGCAGGTCCAGGAAGTTGTGGCGCGGCGGCGGGCACGTCGTCGCCCATTCGAGGCTGTTGCCGAAGCCCCACGGGTCGTCGACCAATACCTGCTCGCCGTAGCGGTAGCTCTTCACGACGTTCCAGATGAACGGCAGCGTCGACGCGCCGAGGATGAACGCGCCGATCGTCGAGATCGTGTTCAGCGTCGTGAAGCCGTCCGAGGTCAGGTAGTCCGCGTACCGGCGGGGCATGCCCTCGTCGCCCAGCCAGTGCTGGATCAGGAACGTCGTGTGGAACCCGATGAACGTCGTCCAGAAGTGCCACTTGCCGAGGCCCTCGTCGAGCATCCGGCCGGTCATCTTCGGGAACCAGAAGTAGATCCCGGCGAACGTCGCGAACACGATCGTGCCGAACAGGACGTAGTGGAAGTGGGCGACGACGAAGTAGGAGTCGGTGACGTGGAAGTCCAGCGGCGGCGACGCCAGGATGACGCCGGTGAGGCCGCCGAACAGGAACGTCACCATGAACCCGACCGACCACAGCATCGGCGTCTCGAAGGTCAGGTGCCCCTTCCACATCGTGCCGATCCAGTTGAAGAACTTGATCCCGGTCGGCACCGCGATGAAGAACGTCATGATCGAGAAGAACGGCAGCAGCACCGCGCCCGTAGCGAACATGTGGTGCGCCCAGACGACCGCCGACAGCCCGGTGATCGCGACGGTCGCGAACACCATCAGCCGATAGCCGTAGAGCGGTTTCCGGCTGAAGACCGGGACGATCTCGGTGACGATCCCGAAGTACGGCAGGGCGACGATGTAGACCTCGGGGTGGCCGAAGAACCAGAACAGGTGCTGGAACATGATCGCCCCGCCGTTTTCGGGGTCGAACACGTGCGCCCCGAGCCGGCGATCCGCCTCCAGGCCGAACAGCGCGGCGGTGAGGATCGGGAACGCCAGCAGGATGAGCACGGCGGTGAACAGGATGTTCCAGGTGAAGATCGGCATCCGCCACATCGTCATCCCGGGCGCGCGCAGGCAGACGACCGTGGTCACCATGTTGACCCCGCCGAGGATGGTGCCGAGCCCGGACACGATCAGGCCCATGATCCACAGGTCGCCGCCGATGCCGGGCGAATGGATCGCGTTGGACAGCGGCGTGTAGGCCGTCCAGCCGAAGTCGGGCGCGCCGCCCGGGGTGAGGAACGAGCTGATCACGATCAGCCCGCCGAACAGGTAGAGCCAGTAGGCGAACGCGTTGAGCCGGGGGAACGCGACGTCGGGCGCGCCGATCTGCAGCGGCAGGATGTAGTTGGCGAACCCGAACAGGTTCGGGGTGGCGTAGAGCAGCAGCATGATCGTGCCGTGCATGGTGAACAGCTGGTTGTACTGCTCCGGCGAGAGGAACTGCAGCCCCGGCCGGGCCAGCTCGCCCCGCATCAGCAGCGCCATCGCGCCGCCCGCCATGAAGAAGGCGAACGACGTCGTCAGGTACAGCAGGCCGATCTGCTTCGGGTCGGTGGTCCGGAACAGGGCGAGCAGCGTCCCGCCCTTCGGTCCCCGCCGCGCCACCGCCAGGGGCACCGCCCGCAGGCTCGGTGCCGGCTTCACCTCGGTCATCCGCAACTCCTGTCGCCGGACTGTCCCGTAACCGCGTACTACTCCTGATGACCGTGCACCGCGTTCCCCCGGACGGGTGAAACTAGCTCCGCAGGGCCGGGAGCAGCTCCTTTTCGGCGAAGTCGAGGAAGCCGTCCTGCTGGTCGCCGCCGATCTGGACCAGGGCGACGTCGGTGAAACCGGCCTTCTCGAACTCGCGCAGGCCCTCGACGATCGGCTCGACGTCCGGGCCGCACGGGATCGACCCGGCGACGTCGTCCTCCCGGACGAACTGCGTGGCGCCGGCGAACCCGGCCGGGCCCGGCAGCTCGGCGTTGACCTTCCAACCGCCCGCGAACCAGCGGAACTGCTCGTGGGCGCGCTTCACGGCCGCGTCGCGGTCGGTGCCCCAGGACACGGGCATCTGCCCGATCTTGCGGCTCGGCGGCCCGGGCTTCGTCGCGTCCCACTCGCTCGCCAGCTCGGCCTTCGGCTCGACGGCGATCATCGCGTCGGCGACCGGGGCGAACCGCCGGACCGACTGCGCACCGGACACCGCGACGCCGATCGGCGTCCGCCGCTCCGGCAGGTCCCACAGCTTCGCGGAGTCGACGCGGAAGTGCTTGCCCTCGTAGTCGAAGTAGCCGCCGTCGAACAGGCCGCCGATGATCTGCAGGGCCTCGGCGAGCATGTCGTGCCGCACGTTCGCCGGCGGCCAGCCGCGGCCGACGACGTGCTCGTTGAGGTTCTCCCCCGCGCCGAGCCCGAGGGTGAACCGGCCGCCCGAGAGCGCCTGGATCGTCGCGGCCTTCTGCGCCACGACCGCCGGGTGGTACCGCATGGTCGGGCAGGTCACGTAGGTCATCAGCTCGACGCGCTCGGTGCTCTGGGTGACCGCGCCGAGCACGCTCCAGGCGTAGGGCGCGTGCCCCTGCTCGTCCAGCCAGGGCGAGTAGTGGTCGCTCATGACCTCGAAGTCGAAGCCGGCCTGTTCCGCACCGGCGGCGAACCGGACCAGGTCGTTCGGGCCGGCCTGCTCGGTCATCAGCGTGTAGCCGATCTTCATCGGCGCCTCCTCTCGGTCAGCTCCCCGCGTACCCGCCCGGTGGCGCGGGTAACCGACCGTCGCGGGGGTTTACCGGGTGATCAACCGGGTATCCCGCCCGCGAAGAGAAGGGAGTGTGCCATGCCCCAGTCGTGGAGCGCCAAGCGCGAACGGCAATATGAGCACGTCAAGGACTCGGCCGAGGACCGCGGGGCCAGCACGAAACGGGCCAAGGAGATCGCCGCCCGGACCGTGAACAAGAACCGCGCGCAGTCGGGCGAGTCCCGGCAGGCCAGCAAGACGTCGGTCAAGGACAAGTCGCCGCAGAAGCGCGGCGGTGAGCGCTCCGGCAACCGCAAAGGTCCCGGCGGCCCGACCAAGGACCAGCTGTACAACGAAGCGAAGAAGCGGAACATCAACGGCCGCTCGACGATGACCAAGAAGGAACTCGAACGGGCGCTGGGCCGGTGACGAAACCGGAAACACCTGATCAGCAAGTGTCACCATTCCCCCAGATGGGTAGTACCTCCCGCATGGAAGAAACACGAAGCGGCAGCTCGCACGGCGGCAAGCCGACGTTGGACGAGCTGCTCGAAGAGCCGGTGGAGCTGCGCCTGCCCGCCATGGCGGAGCAGATCCCGCTGGTCCGCATGCTCACGCACGGCGTCGTCTCGCGCGCGGACTTCGGGCTGGACGCCATCGCCGACGCGAAGATGGCCGTCGACGAGGCCTGCGCGCAGCTCGTCCAGCTGGCCGAGCTCGGCTCCCAGCTGCACTGCCGGTTCGTGCAGAAGGAGGACGGCCTGCACGTCGTCGTCTCCACCCGGTCGAGCGACGCGCGGCCGCCCAGCGACCGCACGTTCGGCTGGCACGTGCTCACCACGCTGAGCCGGTCGGTGACCGCGCACTGCGACGTCCTTCCCGGTGGAGGCGCGGGCATCGTCACGATCGAGCTGGTGCTGAACCCGGGAACGAGCGCGTGAGCGGCGAGCGGAAAACCCTCCTCCACCGCCCGGACGAATACGCCCATTGCGAACCGCTGTTCGAGGAGCTGGGGACCCTCGACGACGGCGACCCGCGGCGGGAGGCGGTCCGGAGCAAGCTGGTGACCGAGCTCCTGCCGCTGGCCGAGCACATCGCGACCCGCTTCTCCGGGCGCGGCGAGCCCCGGGAAGACCTGGTGCAGGTGGCGCGGATCGGCCTGATCAACGCCGTCGACCGGTTCGACCCCACCCGGGGCCACGACTTCCTGTCCTTCGCCGTGCCGACGATCATGGGCGAGGTGCGGCGGCACTTCCGCGACACCGGCTGGTCGGTGCGGGTCCCACGGCGGCTCAAGGAGCTACACCTGTCCCTGAGCCAGGGCTCGGCGGTGCTGTCGCAGCGCCTCGGCCGCGCCCCGACGCCGACCGAGCTGGCCGAGCACCTCAACCTGGACGTCGAAGAGGTCCGCGAAGGACTGGTGGCCGGCAACGCCTACCAGGCCCTGTCGGTCGACAAGCCGGTGCACGACGACGCCGAGGCGCTGTCGCTGGCGGACACGATGGGCGAACCCGACCACGAGATGGCCATGGTCGAGAACCACGAAGCCCTCCAGCCGCTGCTGCAGGAACTGCCCAAGCGGGAACGCGCGATCCTCGTGATGCGGTTCTTCGGCGGGCTGACGCAGACGCAGATCGCCGACCGCGTCGGGATCTCCCAGATGCACGTCTCCCGCCTGCTGTCGCAGACGCTGGAGCAGCTCCGCGGGAAGCTCACCGGCGAAGGCTGACGCCCGCCGGCTCCCGCTCCCCTTTCTTCTGTCTTGAATGAGTCATTCAGGACCTCCCCGGTCCTGAATGACTCATTCAAGACGTTGCCGTGCTGCTCAGAGCCAGCCCGGCCGGTCGCCCTTGCGCAGCTGCCGCCACTCCCCCGCGAACCGCTCGCGCAGCTCGTCGGCCGCCGCGGCGTCACGCGCGTACAGCATCCCGAACGTGAAGGTGTTCTGCCCTTCGCCGTGCCCGGCGACGGTCAGGTGGTGCAGGACATCCCGGCCGACCACGGTGTCCTGGTGCTCGCCCAGCGTGCTCTGGACGGCCTTGACGTTCTTGCGCCAGGCGCGCAGCTTCTTGCCGTAGACCGGTTTCACCGTGTCGGCGGCGTAGCGGGCCCGCTTGGCCTTCTTGCGGACGTCGTGCAGCGCGGTCTCCAGCTCGTGGCCGTCCTGGCCGCTCGCCGCCGCTTCGGCGCGACGCAGCTTCTTCGCGGCCTTGCGGACCGGTTTGCGCAACGCGGCCTTCGCGGGCTTGCGCGCCCGGCCGGTCAGCGGCGGTTCCTCGACCACGGTGTCCAGCGCACGCAGCAGGTTCAGGTACCGCTTGCCGGTGAGGGTCGCCATCACCTGGGTCCGCCCCTCCTCGGCCTCCCGGGCGAAGTAGCGGGTGAGGTACTGGCGCAGCGGCCCGAACACCAGCTCCGGCGGGACGTCGTCGAGCCGCTCGCGCAACCGCTGCTCGGTGACCTCGGTGTCCCGCGCCGGGGCGAGCTGCTGCCCGAGCCACTTCAGCTCGGCCGCGAGCGGCGCGGTCGTGTCCTTGTCCACAATGGACCCGAACGTCCGCAGCGCGCTGCGCAGCTTCCGGGTCGCGACGCGCATCTGGTGCACGGAGTCTTCGACGTCCAGCCGCACCCCGACGTCGGCGCGCCGCAGGCGGGCGTAGTGGTCGCGCAGCGAGGCCAGCACGACGTCGCCCGCCGTCGGCTTCTTGCGGCCGCGCGGCGGCGCCGGGACGCGGTCGCCGATGAGGCGCCGCAGCTTCGACGGCCACGGCGAGGCCGAGGCGCCGGCTTCGGCCAGCGCCCGGTCGAACTCGACGAGCCGGCCGGGGTCGGTCTCGGGTTCCAGCTCCAGCTCCAGCTCGCGCCACTCGTCGAGCCGCGCGCTCTCGCCGCCGGCCTCGCCGGTGACGTGGTCGTCGGTGAGCGTCGCGACCGTCCGGCCCTCGCCGTCGGCCAGGCGGTGGGCGAACCGGTCGGTGCGCAAGTGCGCTATCGGCACCAGCTTCTCGCCCAGCGTGAACGCGCGCACGAGCCGGCGCAGCCGGCCGGGGATCTTGTTCGGGTCGCCGCCCAGGGGCAGCTGGATCTCCTGCCGTTCGTCGGCGGAGACCGGCAGCTTGAGGTGCCAGCCCGCGTCGTGCCCGCCGACGCGCCGACGCAGCGTGATGCCGCTCCGGGCCAGCCGGAAGGTCTCGGTGTCGTAGTAGGACGCGTCGAGGATCTGCTCGACCGGATCGTCCTGCGTCGTGACCCCGGCGACGCCGACGAGCCTCGGCACCCCGCTGCCCGCGACGATCTCGTACTTGCGCTCGCGCTCGGTCACCGACGACGGCGCTGCCATGATCATCCTCCCTTGGGACCGGTTCACCCCACGGATACCCGGCGCGCGGCGGCCCGACACGGGATTCGCCGCGCGAGCAGCGGGTATCCCGGACGTGACCCCCGAGCCCGGACCAGGAGCGTGCATGAACGGCAGCCAGCCCGCAACCGACCTGACCACCGTCCTCGCCGGCGACCACCGGGAGCTGGACCGCCTGTGCACCGAACTGGAGCTCGGCCAGGGCAGCCCGGAGAACCGCAAGGACCTCGCCGACCACCTCATCGCGGAGCTGGTCCGCCACGCCGTCGCCGAGGAGTCCTTCCTCGACGGCGACGGCGCGCTCGCCGAGGCGGACGGCCTGATGCGGCAGCTGGAGGGCGCGGGACCGCAGGAGACCCGGTTCGAGCGGCTGCTGGGCGGGCTGATCCGCGCGGTCCGGCGGCACGTCCACGACGAGGGCCCGGCCGCGGTGCGCCAGGTCCGGCTCACGTGCTCGCCCGAGCGGCGGGCCGAGCTGGGCAAGGAGGTTCTCGCGGCCCGGGACGCCGCGGCGACGGTGCCGCACCCGGACCTGTCCGACCGGGTGCCGCAGGTGGATCAGCTGTGGCCGGGGCCGGGCTTCGTCGACCGGGCGCGGGACGCACTCCGCCGGGCCGCGGACTCGCCCGGTCGAGCGCCGGGCGGGCGGACGCCGGCATCGGGTTGAATGGAGGCCGGCACCGAAGGAGGACCACGGCGGGCATGAGCATCGACGAAGACGAATGGGCGCGCGACCGGGCCCGGTTCGGGCAGGACGGCGAGCCGCCGGCCGGTCCGCTGACGCGGCAGTTCGCCGACCTCACCCGCCTGCTGCTCGACGTGACCCCCACCGTCGGCGGCGTCCTGCGGCTGGTCGTCGGCGCCGCGAGCGCGCTCGTCCCCGGCGCCGACCTGGTCAGCGTCACCCTCCGCGAGCCCGACGGCACCTATCACACCCCGGTCGAGACCGACCCGGTCGCGGTGCGGCTGGACCAGCTGCAGTACGACCACGACGAAGGACCGTGCGTCGAGTCGGCCCGGCCGGCCGGCCCGGCGATCGGCTGGTCCCAGGACCTCGCCCACGAGCCGCGCTGGCCGTCGTTCGGCCCCGGCGCGGCCGGGCTCGGCTACCACTCGGTGCTCGCGACGGCGCTGCTGCCGGACGCCCGCCCGCCCCGCCTCTCGGGCGCGCTCAACATCTACTCGAGCCGGCCGGGCGCGTTCGACAGCCGTTCCACCGACCTGGCGCTCCTGCTCGCGACCCACGCGTCTTTGGCGCTGGCGCACACCGAGGCCGTCGCGGCGGCCGAGCTGGAGCGGGAGCACCTGCGCCGCGCGGTGGAGAGCCGGGACGTGATCGGCCAGGCGAAGGGCATCCTGATGCAGCGGCGCGGCATCACCGCCGACGAAGCGTTCGACGTGCTGCGCCGCGCGTCGCAGGACCTGAACGTCAAGCTGGCGGACCTGGCGCTGACGCTCGCCACCCGGCACACCGAGATCGATCTCCCGGTAGCCGAGCGCTGACCCGAGCGCCCCAATGTGGCCTTCGGTGCGTGAGACGCAACCAAAGCGGCCTTCGGTGCGTGAGACGCAACGAAGGCCGCCTTGGGGCGCTGGGCTACTGGGCCGAGTACGGGGCCCGGTTCTCCAGCGACGGGCTGGCGGCCGGGTACCGGCCGTCCTGGCCGGGCACTGGGGTCACCGTCGCCTGCGGCTCGGGATCCACCCGCGGCTGCCGGCGCTGGACCACCGCCTCCACCTCCTGCTCGCCGCGGATGCGGGCCAGGACCGCGAGAGTGATGGCGTGGGCGATCGCGAGGATCAGCAGCAGCACGCCCAGCCGCCCCACGACGCCCGGGAGGTCGCTGCCGCCCATGTCGATCGTGGAGATCAGCGCCAGCACACCCAGCGTGGCCAGGTGGAACAACACGGTGACCAGGCGGGTCATCGAAGCGCCGGCCGCCGGGTCGCCGTAGGAGTTCTCCAGGTAGCGGCGGCCGCTGCGGTAGATGATCTGCCCGTCGATCAGGACCAGCGCAACGCCGATCGCGAGGAACGACAGGTACGCGTTCGTGGTCATGCCGGGACGCTCCTTCTCCTGGTGGGGACCTCTTGGAGGGGAATACCCGGCCGGTCGCGGAGGGAAACGCCGTGGTCACCCCGTGAAGGTTTCCGGGTCCGGCCCGGTGCGGTGACCGTCGTCGAGCTTGCCGATCGCCGCCATGTCCTCGTCGTCGAGCTCGAAGCCGAAGACGTCGATGTTCTGCCGGATCCGCTCCGGCGACGACGACTTCGGGAAGACGATGTTCCCGAGCTGGATGTGCCAGCGGAGCACCACCTGCGCGGCCGTCCGGCCGTGCTTCTCGGCGAGTTCCTTCAACACCGGGTCTTCGAGGACTTCGGCCTGGGCCAACGGGCTCCACGCTTCGGTCGCGATCCCGTGCGCCCGGTGGTACTCGCGCAGTTCGTTCTGCTGCAGCGCCGGGTGCAGCTCGATCTGGTTGACCGCGGGCACGGTTCCGGTCTCTTCGGCGAGCCGGTCGAGGTGCGCGGGCTGGAAGTTCGACACGCCGATGGCGCGGGCCTTGCCGGCCCGCAGGATGTCCTCGAAGCCCTGCCACGTCCGGACGTAGTTGTCCTTGTGCGGCAACGGCCAGTGGATCAGGTAGAGATCGACGTAGTCGAAACCGAGGCGCCGCAGGCTGCCTTCGAGCGCGGTGATCGCGTTGTCGTGCCCGTGCGCGTCGTTCGCCAGCTTCGTCGTGACGAACACGTCTTCGCGCGCGAGCCCGGACTCCGCGATCCCGGCGCCGACGCCTTCTTCGTTCCGGTACATCTGCGCCGTGTCGATGTGGCGGTACCCCGCGTCCAGCGCGGTGCGCACGGCTTGGGCGGTGTCCTCCGGCGGGATCTGGAACACGCCGAACCCGAACTGCGGGATCCGCACGCCGTTGTTCAGTTCCACGGCCGGGACGTCGGTGGTCGTCATGCTTGCGACCTACCCGAGGGTTCGGAGCACAAAACACGGCGGGACGGAACCCGCCCCGCCGTGTCACTCGATCGTGTGAACTAAGTGCCCGGGCGGTCCACGTCACCGCGCCACGCGCCGGTCTCGCCGCCGCGGTGTTCGATGAACTCCTTGAACCGCTTGAGATCGCCCTTCACCCGGCGGTCGAGGACGCCGAGCTTGTCCGCCACGTTTTCGGCGAAGCCCTCCGGGTCGATGTCCATCTGGGCGGTGACCCGCGTGTGGGAGTCGTCGAGCCGGTGGAACGTGATCACGCCGGCGTGGTCCGGACCGGAGTCGGACGTCCAGGCGACCCGCTCGTCGGGGTGCTGTTCGGTGATCGTCGCGTCGAACTCGCGCGTCACGCCACCGAACCTCGTCACCCAGTGGGTGTGGGTGGCGTCGACCTGGCGGATCTCTTCGACGCCCTCCATGAACCGCGGGAACTCCTCGAACTGCGTCCACTGGTTGTACGCGGTCGAAACGGGGACCTCCACGTCCACGATTTCGGTGATCGTGCTCATGCACTCCTCCTCGTCGGTGGGCTCGTCGGTGTGTCGCCGAATCGGCTACCCGGTGCCACCCGGGTCAAACCCGGCGTGGTTGATCCCGCGCCGGCCCGGGTACACGGCGGCCAGGCAAGGAGGTGTTCCGTGATCGAAGAAGTGAACAAGAAGCCGGCGGCCGACCGCTCGGTCGGTGAACTGGTGACGGACCTGACCGACGAGGTCAAGCGGCTCGTCCGGGACGAGATGCGGCTCGCGGTGTTCGAACTGCAGCGCAAGGGCAAGAAGATGGGCGTGGGCGCCGGGCTGTTCGGCGCGGCGGGCCTGTTCGCGTTGTTCGGCGCGGGCACGCTGGTCGCGGCCGCCGTGCTGGCGCTGGCGCTGGTCGTGCCCGGCTGGCTGGCCGCGGTGATCGTCGCGGTCGTGCTGTTCCTGATCGCCGGTGTGGCCGCGCTGATCGGCAAGAAGGAAGTCACGCAGGGCGTGCCGCCGGTGCCCGAAGAAGCCATCAGCGGGGTCCGCCAGGACGTGGACACGGTGAAGCAGGGAGTGCACACATGAGCGGGGACTTCCCGAAGAACGCCGAAGAGGCCCGGCTCGACCGGGACACCACCCGGGAGGAGCTGACCGAGACGCTGGAAGCGCTCGGGCAGAAGCTCGACGTGAAGACCCGGGTCAAGGAGAGCGTCGACGAAAAGCTGGACCACGCGACCGCGAAGGTCGCCGACGTGACGAACGAGCCGACGGCGGTCAAGTTCCGCCAGGGCGCCGACGTCGTCCGGAGCAACCCGCTGCCGGTCTTCGCCGGCGTGCTGGGCCTGGTGATCCTGATCCGGCTGATCCTGCGACGGAGGAACGACTCGTGAACAAGGTCCTGTACAAGCCGCTGAGCTGGATCGTCGGCGCCCTCGGCGGCGTCCTCGCCGGCCAGGCGTTCAAGCAGGTCTGGAAGCGCGTGGCCGGCGAAGAGGACGCGCCCGACGCCACCGACCGCGACTACACCTGGCAGCAGGTGATCATCGCGGCGGCGGTGCAGGGCGCGATCTTCGCCGCCGTCAAGGCCGCCACCGAGCGGGCGGGTGCCGTGGGCTACCAGAAGGCCACCGGCGACTGGCCGGACGACTGACGTCCATTGTGGACGGCGGGAGGCGGGACCGCCGGGCGGTCACGCCTCCCGGCCGGGCAACGGGGTCAGCTCGGCGATCGCCGCGCCGACGCGGGGGTGGATCGTCAGCAGCAGGTCCGCGCCGGTGGCCTCCAGCGAACGGGTGACGGCGTGGCCGCCGGTGACGACGGCGACGTCGGCGCGGGTGTTCGCCTCGAGCAGCGACCGGACGCCGGCGCAGCTGAGGAAGGCGACGCGGGTCAGGTCGACGACGAGCCGCTCGCCGGTGGCGAGAGCTTCGTCGAGGGTGCCGGCCGTGGCGGCGTCGATGTCACCCACCAGCGTGATGACGCGGACGTCGCCGGGCCTCGTGGTGGTGGTGAAGGTCAAGCCGGACGGCTCGTCGATCGTGCGGAAGTACATGGCGCTCCCTATCGCAGCGTGCAGGGGCGCTGACCGGAGCACGTGAGTCTGAACAACAGCCAACACCCTGACCGTACGCCCCTGGGCCCCCAGGTCAACCCCGCGGGTTTCCTCGCCACCACCTCGGGTAACCGCCGAGGACGGAAATCCGGCCCGGAAGGAGACCCATGCGTGTCGTGATCGTCGGCGGCGGGTTCGCCGGCTACCACGCGGCCAAGAGCCTGCGGAAGACCGCCGGCGAAGACGTCGAAGTGGTCGTGCTCAACCCCACGGACTACTTCCTCTACCTGCCCCTGCTGCCCGAGGTGGCGGCCGGGATCCTCGACCCGCGGCGGGTGACGGTGTCGATCCCGGAGACGCTGCCGGGCGTGCGGCTCGTGCTCGGCAAGGCGACCGGCGTCGACTTCGACGCCCACGAGGTCTGCTACACCGATCCGGAGGACCGCGAGCACCGGATCCGCTACGACCGGGTGGTGCTCGCCGCGGGCAGCGTCAACAAGCTGTTGCCGATCCCGGGCGTGCCGGAGTGCGCGCACGGCTTCCGCGGCGTGCCCGAGGCGCTCTACCTGCGTGACCACATCACGCGCCAGATCGAGCTCGCCGCGGCGGCCGAGGACCCCGCCGAACGCGACGCGCGCTGCACGTTCGTGGTCGTCGGCGCCGGCTACACCGGTACGGAGGTCGCTGCGCAGGGGCCCGCGTTCACCGAGGCCCTCGCCCGGCGCCACCCCGAGCTGGCCGGGCAGAAGATCCGCTGGCTGCTGCTCGACGTCGCCGAGCGCGTGCTGCCCGAGCTGGGCAAGCGGCTCGGCCGGACCGCCGACGAGGTGCTGCGCGCCCGCGGGGTCGAGGTGCTGATGAAGACCTCCGTCGACCACGCCGACGCCAAGGGCGTCACGCTGACCACCGGCGAGCCGGTGCCGACCCACACGCTCGTGTGGTGCGTCGGCGTGCGGCCGGACCCGCTGGTCGCCGACCTCGGGCTGGAAACCGCCAAGGGCAGGCTCGTGGTCACCGAGCAGCTGGCCGTGCCCGGGCGCGACGACGTCTTCGCCTGCGGTGACGCCGCCGCGGTGCCCGACCTCACCCGGCCCGGCGAGTACACCGCGATGACCGCGCAGCACGCCGAGCGGCAGGGCAAGCTCGCCGGGCGCAACGTCGCGGCGTCGCTCGGCTACGGCCGCCCCGGCACCTACCGCCACCACGACCTCGGCTTCGTCGTCGACCTGGGGGCCGGCGCCGCCGCGGCGAACCCGTTGCACATCCCGCTGTCCGGGCTCCCGGCGAAGGCCGTCACGCGCGGCTACCACCTGATGGCGATGCCCGGGAACCGCGTCCGCACGGCGGTCGACTGGGTCCTGGACCGGCTGACCGGCCGCCAGACCGTCCAATTGGGACTGGTCCGGTCCGGTTCGGTGCCGCTCGACACCGACTCCCCCGAACTCCCCCGCCGCTGAAAGGACTTCCATGACCGCCGAACCCGCTCGTTCCGAAGGCCCGTCGGTCGTGACCGCGGGCGATCCGTCCGGGCCGAAGATCATCGTGCTCGACCCGGCCGGCGCCGCGCGGCACGACGAGCTGCCCGCGACCTGGCGCCCGCTGGCGGAGCAGCGCGGGATCTTCTGGTGCCGGGTGCCCGCCGGCGGCGCCCTGACCGAGGCCGACGACCTCGTGGGCGACCACGGGCCCGGTGACCCGGAGATCGCCGTCGTCGCGAGCGGCCCGTTCGCGGCCGAAGCCCTCCAGCTGGTCGAACGCCACCCGGGCGGCGCCGCGCACCTGCTCCTGGTCGACCCGGCGTCGGACGCGTTCCTGCCTTCCGGTGATGCCGCGAAGGCGAACGAAGAGTGGCTGGCCGAACGCGACGACGTCGTCGCGAAGCTGCGTGAAGCGGGCACGGAGGTGCGTGTGATCGCCTCGACGACCGAGGGGCCGGAGGACCGCGTGCCCCCGCCGTTGCCGCTCGGCCACCCGGACGTGGTGGCGGCGGTGCGCGCGGCGCTCGGCGACGTTTAGCCCCGCGGGCGCGCGGTAACCGGAGGGCCGAACCCCGTGACCCGATCCGGAAGGGAGTCCACTGTGGACACCTCGCCGCTGCGCGACCTGACCGCCGCGGACGGGCCGTTCGCGTCCGTCCACTTCGACTTCTCGCACGACACCGAAGACGCCGAAAAGCTCCTCGAACTCCGGCTGAAGGAGATCGAAGCGGGCCTGAGCGACCAGCAGGCCGACCAGGCGACGATCGAAGCCGTCCTGCGAGCGGTCCGCGAGAGCGAGCCGCCGGCCGGCAAGGCGGGCCGGAGCATCGTCGCCGCGCACGGCGAGGTGCTGCTCGACCGGTGCCTGGTCGCCCCGCCGCCGGCGCAGGTCGTGCGCTTCTCGGCGCTGCCGTACCTGCTGCCGCTGGCGACCCACGCCGAAGAAGCCCCGAACCACGTCGTGGTCCTGGCCGACCGCATCGGCGCCGACATCACCGAGTACGCCGGCGGCGAGCCCCGCACCGAAACGGTCGAGGGCGCCGACCACCCCGTGCACAAGGTCCGGGGCGGCGGCCCGTCCCACCACCACATGCAGAACTCGGCCGAGGAGACGGCCCGCCGGAACCTGGCGACCGTGGCCGATCACGTCGCGAAGGCGGTGGAGCGGTCCGGCGCGCAGCTCGTCGTCCTCGCCGGGGAGAAGCAGGCCCGCACGGCCCTGCACGAGATCCTGCCGGAGGCCGTCCGCCGGATCGCCCACGAGGTCGAGGGCGCCACCCGCGCCGACGGCTCGTCGCGCGAGGAACTGGACCGGCAGGTGCACGAACTGCTGGCCGAGCGTCACCTCGCCGCGCTCGACGAGCTGGCCGAGCAGTTCCGCGCCGGCACGGGCCGCGAGGACGGCCTGGCGGTCAGCGGCCTGGAGGCGGTCACGACCGCACTGACCGAGGCGAACGTCGAGACGCTGCTGGTGGGTTCGCCGAGCGACACGGCCGTGTTCGGCGGCCCGGACCCGGCGCAGGTGGCCGTGGGCAAGGCCGGTCTGCGGGCGCTGGGGGTCAGCGAGCCGGAGGAGCGCCGGGCGGACGAGGCGCTCCCGTTCGCGGCGGTGGCGACCGGCGCGCGGGTGGCGGTGATGGACGAGCGCGTCGACCTGTGGGAGGGCTTCGGCGCGATCCTGCGCCACGGGTAAGCCGTCAGTCGTCGTCGAAGACCGACAGCGCCTGCCGGCGGTGCAGCAGGTCGACGGCGGCGTCGAGCTGGTGTTCGAGGTCCTTGAGCCGGAGGCGTTCCTCCGGGGTCAGCCCGCCGTGGTGGAGGGCGCCCTTGCGGAGGCGGTGCTCCTCGTCGATCAGGTCGGCGATGCGGTCGGTGATTTCGTGGCCTGCCATGGGAAGTTCCCCTCCTGTCCGTCCGCGAGCATACGCCGCGCGGGTACCCTCGCCCGGGTGATCGAGGTCGCCGAGCTGGTGCGAGCGCGCGGGCTCGCCGACACGTACCTCGGGCTGCCGCTCCCGCGCTGTCTTGAATGAGTCATTCAGGTCGTCGGAGGTCCTGAATGACTCATTCAAGACGACCGGAAGGGGCGCGGGCCAGGTCCACGAACCCCCGCACCACCGGCGCCACCGTGCCCGCGCGCCACGCCAAGCCCAGGTCGATCACCGGTACCGGGTCCTCCAACCTTCGCAACACCACTCCCCGCCGCTTCAAGCCCCGGGCCCGGTGCTCCGGTACCGCCGCGATGCCCGCCCCCTCCGCGACCGCGCGCATCAGCTGCTCGTCCTCCGGCTCCTCACGCACGATCGGCGGCACCCCGGCCGGCCATACCTGCGCGCTGATCGCGTCGTACTGCCCTGGCCCGTTCTCCCGCGGCCAGAACACCACCGGCTCGGCCGCGAGCCACGCCCGCCGCAACCGGCCGCGCCGTCGGGCCAGTGCGTGGCCCGACGGCACCGCGATCAGCACCTCCTCCGACCCGACCACCGCCACCTCGATGCCCGGGGAAACCACCGGCGGCCGCACGAAGCCCACGTCGATCTCGCCCGCCGACAGCCGGGCCAGGTTCAAGCTCGTCCAGCCCGTCTCCAACGCCAGCTCCACCTCCGGGAATGCCGCCCGGTAGGCCGCCACCAGGTCGCCGGCCAGCGGGCCCGGTGCCGAACGCGTGTACGCGATCCGCAGCCGTCCCGCGTCGCCGCGGCCGGCCGCCGCGATCACGCCGCGGGCGCGGTCCAAACGCGACAGCAGCTCCCGCGCCTCCGCCGCCGCCACGCGGCCCGCCTCCGTCAGCGCGAACCGCGGCCCCGACCGGTCCAGCAGCGCCACCCCCAGCTCCGCCTCGAACGCCCGGATCTGCTGGCTCAGCGACGGCTGCGACACGAACAGCCGCGCCGCCGCGCGCGTGAAGTGCATCTCCTCGGCGAGCACGGCGAAGTAGTGCCAACGGCGCAGGTCCACCCAGCCACTATAGGGCCGGCCTATGGATCAAGAGGGACGAAGTCTTGGACCCCTCCCGCGGAGCGGTCCAAGACTGGAGCGCGTGAACCGCACCGATCGCAAGCTCCACGCCCTCGCCGCCGCCGCGGATCGGCACCTCCTCGACCCCATGGCCGGGTTCGTCGACCTCGCCGGGATCCGCGAAGCCGTCGAGGACCTGACCAAGGCGTTCGCGCCGCTCGGGCGCGTCCAGCACACCGTCGCCGCGAAGGCGTGCGGCCTCGCACCCGTCCTGCGCTACCTCGCCGATCTCGGGGTCGACGCCGAGGTCGCGAGCCCCGGTGAGACAGCGGTCGCCGAAGCCGCCGGCCTGCGCGGCGCCCGGCTCGTCCTCGACTCCCCCGCCAAGACGACCGCCGAACTCGCGCACGCGCTGGCCGAAGGCACCGCGATCAACGCCGACAACTTCCAGGAGCTCGCCCGGCTCGACGACCTGGTGACGAACCCGCGCTCGGTGCTCGGCCTCCGGATCAACCCCCAGGTCGGCGCCGGCCGGATCGGCGACACCAGCACCGCGACCTCGACGTCGAAGTTCGGCATTCCCTTGCAGGACAACCGGAACGCCATCGTCGAAGCGTTCGCGCGGAGGCCGTGGCTGACCCGGCTGCACGTCCACGTCGGGTCGCAGGGCTGCCCGCCCGAGCTGATGGCCGACGGCGTCGCCGCGGTCCACGCTCTCGCCGAGGAGATCAACGCCGAACGCCGGCAGGTCACGAGCATCGACCTCGGCGGCGGCCTCCCGGTGAACTTCGCCTCCGAGGACCCGGGCCCCACCTACGCCGACTACGTCACGACGCTCCTGGCGAAAGTCCCCGCCCTCGCCGACGGGCACTACACGTTCGTCACCGAGTTCGGCCGGTCCCTGCTGGCGAAGAACGGCTTCCTCGTCAGTACCGTCGAGTACACGAAGGTCGCGGGCGGCCGGCCCATCGCCGTGACGCACGCGGGCGCGCAGGTCGCCGCCCGTACGGTCCTCCAGCCGGAGCACTGGCCGCTGCGGCTGACCGCGCTCGACGCCCACGGCCGCCCGAAGACCGGGCCCGAAGTGCCGCAGGACATCGCCGGGCCACTCTGCTTCGCGGGTGATCTCCTGGCGAAGGAGCGGCCGCTGCCGCTGCTCGAGCCCGGCGACCTCGTCGTCGCGCACGACACCGGCGCCTACTACTTCGGCGCGCACTACGCCTACAACACGCTGCCGCGCCCGGCCGTCCACGGCTTCACCGTGTCCGCGAACGGAGACGTCGAGTTCACGCCGATCCGCCGCGCGCAGTCCCTGACCGAACTGGTCGCGGACGCGGGCGCCGAATACGTCGGAGCGCTCCCGGAGGCGTGATCACCGGCGTACGATCCGGGCACGCCGAGGGGAGACTGCCATGGGGGCCGGTCGTGACCTGCCGCGGTTCGCCGCGTTGCCAGTGGGGATCGTCGTCGCCGTCCAAGCAGTTGTGCTGACCGCGCTGTCCGGCCGGTACGGCTTCCACCGCGACGAGCTGTACTTCGTCGCGGCGGGCCACCGGCCGGACTGGGGCTACGTCGACAACCCGCCGATCACGCCGTGGCTCGCCCGCGCGTCGACGGCGCTGTTCGGCGAGACACCGAGTGGCCTGCGCGTGGCCGCGACCCTGCTCGGCATGGCGACCGTCGTGGTCGTCGCGCTGATCGCCCGCGAGTTCGGCGGCGGCCGCGGCGCCCAGCTGTTCACGGCGATCGCGACGGCGCTCTCGGCGTACGTCCTGGTCGTGTCGCACATGCTGGCGACGAACTCCGCGGACGTCCTGCTGTGGTCGCTGATCGCCCTGTTCGGGCTGAAGCTCCTGCGCACCGGCGACGGCCGGTGGTGGCTCGCCGTCGGCGCCGCCGCCGGGCTCGGGATGGCGAACAAGTGGCTCGTCCTGCTCCTGCTGTCCGGGCTCGGCATCGGCGTGGCCGTCGCCGGGCCGCGCCGGGTGCTGCGGACGTGGTGGCTCGCCGCCGGCACCGGGATCGCCGCCGCGCTGGCCGCGCCCGTGGTGGTCTGGCAGGCGGCGCACGGCTGGCCGATGCTCACCGTCGCCGGCGGCATCAGCGAGGACGACGGCGGCGAGAACCGCGCGCTGTTCGTGCCGATGCAGCTGGTGTACCTCTCCCCCGTGCTCGTGCCCGTGTGGATCGCCGGGCTCGTGCCGCCGTGGCGCGATCCCGCCCTGCGCTGGGCCCGCGCCCTCGCGATCGCCTACGCGGTCGTCTGCGCCGAACTCCTGGTCCTGGGCGGGAAGCCGTACTACTCGGTGCCGTTGCTGCTGCCGCTCGTGGCGCTCGGCGCGGACCCGGCGCTGCGGTGGCTCGGCCGGGGTGGCACGGCCCGGCGCGCGCTGACCGGCGTCGCGGTCGCGGTGTGCGTGGCCGTGTCCGTCCTCACCGGACTCCCGGTGGTGCCGGCGTCGGCGCTGGACGGCCCGCTGCTGGCGGTCAACAAGGAACCCGGCGAGCAGGTCGGCTGGCCCGGGTTCGCGGAATCGGTCGCCGGCGCGTGGGCGCGGATCCCGGCCACCGAACGGGACACCGCGGTGATCGTCGCGGGGAACTACGGGGAGGCCGGCGCACTCGAGCACTACGGGCCGGCGCTCGGCTTGCCCCAGCCGTACTCGCCGCACATGTCCTACGCCGACTGGGGTCCGCCGCCGGACCGGCTCGTCGGCCCGGTCCTGCTCGTCGGCGGCTTCGAACGCGGGTCGCCCGCGTCGCGGCTGATCACCGGGTGCCGGACGGTGACCAAGTACCACCCGGCAGAAGGCGTCGACAACGACGAGAACGGCACCCCGCTGTCGTTGTGCACGCTGACCGAGCCGTGGTCGACGGCGTGGCCGAAACTGCGCCAGTTCTACTGAGCCCGGTTCGCGCTACCCTCGGGCGCATGGTGGCGACGCGCACGGCGGTGGCCGTGGTGGGGGCGGGTCCGGCCGGGCTCACGGTGGCGAACCTCCTGCGGCGCGCGGGGATCCCCTGCGTGCTGCTGGAAACCGAAAGCCGGGCGTTCATCGAACAGCGGCCGCGGGCCGGGTTCATCGAGGAGTGGGCCGTCCGCGGGCTCGAGGAGCGCGGCCTCGGCGAGCAGCTCGTCGCGAAGGCACCGCGGCACGAGGCGTTCGAGTTCCGGTTCGCCGGGCGCCGGCACGCCTTCCGCTACGGCGACGTCACCGGGCAGCGGCATTTCGTTTACCCGCAACAGCTTCTGGTGACCGACCTGGTCGCGCAGTACACCGACGCGGGTGGCGATGCCGTCTTCGAGGTCTCCGGCGTCCGGCTGCACGACCTGACGTCGGACTCGCCCGCCGTCACGTTCCGGACCGCCGCCGGGGAGCACCGGATCGAGTGCGACTTCGTCGCCGGCTGCGACGGCGCCCGCGGCGTCACGCAGGGGTACCTGCCGCCGGAAACCACCGTGAAGGCCCACCACGACTACGGAATCGGCTGGCTGGCCCTGCTCGCGGAGGCACCGCCGTCCGCCGACGGCGTCCTGTTCGGCATCCACCCGCGCGGGTTCGGCGCGCACATGGCCCGCACGCCGGCAGTGACCCGGTTCTACCTCCAGACGGCGGCGGGTGAGACCGAGGCCGACTGGCCCGACGAGCGCGTCTGGACGGAGCTGAAGGCCCGGCTGGCGGTGCCGGACGGGCCGATCACCGAGGGGAAGCTGATCGAGAAGCGGATCCTCGACATGCACAACTACGTCGTGGAGCCGATGGCGCACGGCCGGCTGCACCTGGCGGGCGAGTCGGCGCACCTGGTCGCGCCGATCGCGGCGAAGGGCATGAACCTCGCGCTGCACGACGCGTTCCTGCTCGCCGAGGCCTACCGGGCGCACTACGCGGGCGACCCCACGAAGCTGGCCGGGTACTCCGACGCGTGCCTGCCGCTGGTGTGGCAGTACCAGGAGTTTTCCCAGTGGCTGTCGGACATCTTCCACCACACCGCGGCCACGGACGAGAACCCGTTCGCGGCGCGCATCGCGGAAGCCCGGATGCGTCGCCTGCTGGGCTCGCCCGCGGCCGCGGCGGCGTTCGCGGAGCTGTACATCGGCAAGAACGCCGACCTCTAGCTCCAGGCGACCTTGAACACCCACGCGTAGCGGCCGGCCTGCCGGGCCGCGGCCGGGACGTCGATCACCAGCGCGCCGTTTTCGACGGTCCAGTGCAGGTTCCCGCGGTAGCCCAGCAGCGTCACGCGGTCGCCGGCGCGGATCGGGACCGGTGCGTCGACCACCAGCCTGCTGCCCGGCGCCACCAGTGAGTGCACGTAGAACGCCTCGTTCTGCTTGACCGTGAACCGCAGGTCGCCGAGCTGGGCCATTCGTGACCAGTACGTCGTGCCGTAGATGGCTTCGCCGTTCACCTTCAGCCACGCGCCCGCGTCGCGCAGGTGCTTCTGCATGACGTCCGGGATCGTGCCGTCGAAGTCCGGGCCGATGTCGAGCAGGAAGTTGCCGTTCTTCGACACGATGTCGACGAGCGTCCGGACGACCTCCTCCGCCGTCATGTACCGGTCGTCGGGGGTCGCGCGGTTGTAGCCGTAGGAGAACGGGTCGAGGCCGCGGCTCGCTTCCCACTTCGCCACCACGGTGTTCGGGTACGTCGTGTACTCCGGCGTCGTGAAGTCGTGGTCGGGGATGCCGCCGCGGTCGTTGTAGGTGACGTCCTTGGGGCGCTTGCGGTTCTTGGCGTGGTTGAAGTACTCGGTGATCGTGTTCCGCGTGTCGTTGACGCCGCCGATGTCGAACCACAGGACGTCCGGGTCGAACTCCGAGATCAGCTCCAGCACCTGCGGCGCCTGGTAGTCGCGGACGAAGTCCTTGCCCGCGGTGTACCCGGTGTAGGGCAGCGGCGCGCCGGTGTACGGGTTGCGCGGCGCGTGGCCCATCCACGGGTTGTCCGGGTTGAACCACTCGGGCAGCGAGAAGTACAGGCCGTTGCGCAGCTGGGGCGTGTACTTCCGGGACGCCGTGAAGAGCTCGTCGATGATGTTGCGCCTGGGACCGAGTTTCACGGAGTTGCGGTCGCTGACCTTGGTGTCCCACAACGCGAAGCCGTCGTGGTGCTTCGACGTCAGGACGTAGTACTCGGCGCCGGCGTCCGCGATGAGCTTCAGCCAGCTGCGCGGGTCGAACTTCGCCGCGGTGAACAGCGGGATGAAGTCGTCGTAGACGAAGTTTTCGCCGTACTTTTCCCGGTGGTAGGCGTAGGTCGCGCCGTTCGGGTCCTGCTGGTTCTGCCAGTACCACTCCGCGTACTGCTGCCCGACCGGCGCCCACGCGGGCACGGCGTACACGCCCCAGTGGATGAAGATGCCGAACTTGCTGTCGGTGAACCAATACGGCGCCCGGTGCGTCGACAGCGAGGCGTCGGTGGGCCGGAAGTCCGGGATCCCGAGGGTGATCGGGATCTGCTGGGTCGCGAGGGTGCCGCGGCCGGCGGTGACGCGCACCTGGCCGTTCGTGGTCGTCCCCGGCGGCACGGACGCGTTCGGCGCGATGCCGAGCCGGACGGTCGCCTGCTCCCCCGGCGCCAGTGCACGGATGGTTGCCGGCACGGTCGTCCGGCCGCCGGGGACGTCGACGGTGACGCTCACCCGGTCCCCGGCGCCGAGCCACACGGTGCCGGCGTTGACGACGGTCGCCTCGGCGGCCTGCGGACCGCCGTCGGCCAGGATGTTCACCGTCGAGCGGCTGTCGAGGACCAGCGCCGAGCGGCCGACGGCCACCGGCTGCAGGGTGAGCGCGAAGACGTGCAGGCTGGAGATGTTCGGTGCGGGGTTGGCCGTGGTGGGCAGGGTCAGGGCGACGGCTTCGCGGGCCGGGTCGACCCAGACCTGGCCGGTGGCCAGGGAAACCGGGTTGTTGTCGACGACGCCGCCGGGTGCGTAGCGGAACGGCGAGACCAGCGCGCCGGTGCCGGTGTACCAGTCGGGGCCGGAGAGGGAACCGGTGCTCGTACTGCCGTCGGCGTAGTGCACGGTGGCCGTGCCGCCGGTCGTGCCGTAGCTGGCGGCGACCAGGAAGTACGCGACGAAGTAGCGGCCTTTCGGCAGGTCGATCGTCTGGCCGGTGGCGGCGATGTTGTTCTTCGCGCCGGCGGCCGCGGAGCCGAGCGTGAACGGAACGCCGCCGACGGTGGTCGTCCGACCGGCGGGCAGGTGCTCGGCGGGGAACGTGTAGCCGGAGCCGTCGAAGTCGCCGCCGGTTGCGGACGCGCTGTCGATGCCGTCGTTGGAGAACCACGGGTCGAGCGCGACGGGGACGGGCGGCGGGGGCGGGACGATCGGGGTGCCGGGGCTGTCCGGGGCGGCGTCCACGGGCACGGCGGCACCGGCGGGGGTGAGGCCGGCCGCGCTGAGCGCCACGGCGCCACCGAGTGCGATGCCGAGGGCTTGCCGGCGGGGGAAGGTCGTCACTGAACCTCCAGGGATCGGATGACTACGGCGGAAGGACGGCAGAGTTCGGCCTTTGCTGGCCGTTCTGTCGTTGGCGGGGCTGATTCATCCGATGACTGACCCTGCTCGCTGGGTCAGTCGGTGTCAAGAGGCGATCGAAGTGAACCTCGCTCGGATCCGGCTCGTGGTTCTCGGTACGAGCTGCAGCACTCGTCGTCAGAACCAGCCGCGCACCGAAAGGCCAGACCGATGCCGACCCCTCAGAACGCGCTGAGCCGCCGCGCGATCGCCATGCTCAAGGCGGTCCTCGACGGGCGCGCCGAGCTCCGCTGCAGCTGTGCACCCGACCTCCGCGTGGACGGGTTGCCGTGCTGCGACCAGAACACCGCCCACGACCTCGCCCGCGCCGGGCTGATCCGCGCGGCCGGCACGCCGTCGCCGGGCCAGTGGGCGCCGGCCCGGTTGACCGACGCCGGCCACCGCGCACTGGGCGGCGGCTTTCCCGCTGCCGCCTGAGCGGAGCCGCCGGCGGGCTTCGAACGTAGTGAATGACTCATTCCTGTCGTCAGGTGACATGAATGAGTCATTCACGTCGTTCGGGGTCCGCCGCCTCGCGAAAAACCTCGGGAACTGCGTGAACCGCCGCGCACCGGCGGCCGTGCTCTGGGTGAGGGCGTCTCGCACACGCCCTCCGGAGTCGCCACGAAGCAAACGATCCGGGCCAGCCTCCGCCCGATCGGGACCGGGCACTCCGGCGAGCGGCCGTCGCGGCAACGGCCACCTCGCGCGGGCCCGTCCGGCATCCCCAGAATCCCGGACGGGCCCGCCCCCGGCCTCCCGGGCACTGTCCGGGATCTTGTCCGATTCGCTCACCTGATCAGCGGTCCCCGGTCCGGAACAGCCGCGCCACTGTGAGTGGATGCGACGCTTCCTGGCCGTGAGCGCGGCAGTCCTGGCGGGGTTCGGCATCCTCACGACATCCGGCAGCGCGAAACCTGAAAGCGCTCTCCCGGCGGCCGCCGAGCACGCCGTCAACGGCTGGGTCGGCACCTGGGCCGCCGCGCCCGCGGCCGCGGTGGCCAACACCCCGGACGGCTACCCCGGCTTCTCGATCCGCAACGTCGTGCACTCCAGCGCCGGCGGCAACCGCACGCGGGTCCACCTCTCCAACGCCTTCGGCGCAGCTCCCCTGACTTTCGGGCACGTCACCATCGCCGTGCAGGCGAACGGTCCCGACGCCGTCCCCGGCAGCCTGCGCTCGCTCACCTTCGGCGGTGCGCCCAGCGTCGTCGTCCCCGCCGGCGCCGAAGCGCTCAGCGATCCGGTCGCCCTGCGGGTGCCCGCGGACGCCAACCTGCTCGTCACGACCTACGTGCCCACGAAGTCCGGCCCGGTCACCTACCACCCGGCCGCGTCGCAGACGTCGTACTTCACCCGCGCCGGCGACTTCGCCGGCAGCGAGGCGGGCGCGCCCTACACCGAGCAGACGTCCGTCTGGCACTACGTTTCCGGCGTCGACGTCCAAGGCGGCGCCGAAGCCTCGATCGTGACGCTCGGCGACTCGATCACCGACGGCGTCGGCTCGGTCGCCGGGGCCAACCACCGCTGGCCGGACTACCTCGCCGACCGCCTGCACGGCCGCTTCGGCGTGCTCAACGCCGGCATCAGCGCCAACCGGCTGCTGCTCGACGTCCCCGGCTCCGGCGCCGGCCAGAACGCGTTGTCCCGCTTCGACCGCGACGTGCTGAGCGTCGGCGGCGTCCGGACGCTGATCGTGCTGGAGGGCATCAACGACATCCAGCAGGACCCGCACCAGACCGACCCGGACGCGATCACGTCGGCCTACCGGCAGCTGGTGACGCAGGCGCACGCGCGCGGCATCCGCGTCCTCGGCGGCACGCTCACGCCGTTCAAGGGCTGGCGCGTCTACGACGAAACCCTCGAAGCGACCCGCACCGCGGTGAACGCGTTCATCCGCACCAGCGGGGTCTTCGACGGCTTCGTCGACTTCGACGCCGCCGTCCGCGACCCCGCCGACCCGCTGCGGATGCTCCCGGCCTACGACTCCGGCGACCACCTCCACCCGGGCGACGCGGGCTACGAGCGGATGGCCGCCGCGGTCCGGCTAGACCGGCTGTGACCGCGGGATGAACAGCACCGCCACCAAGCTCAGCAGCGCCACCGCGACGAGGTAGAGCGACACCGAAAGCGAAGTACCGGTGGACGTCTGCAGCGCCGTCGCGATCAGCGGCGCGAACCCGCCGCCCAGCACCGCGCCGACGGCGTAGGAGAACGACGCGCCGCTGTAGCGGTACCGCGGCTCGAACAGCTCCGCGAACAACGCCGACTGCGGCCCGTACGTCGCGCCCAGCCCGATGTTCAGCACCACGACCGCGACGATCAGCCAGACCACGGCCTTGGTGTCCACCAGCAGGAAGAACGGGATCGGCCAGACGACGAGCAGGATCGACCCGGCCAGGTACACCGGTTTGCGGCCGACGCGGTCGGACCACGCCGCCGTGACGAGGATGCTCACCAGCCACGTCAGGCTGCCGACGATGACCACGACCAGCAACGTCGTGCGGTCGATCTTGAGCACCGACGTGCCGTAGGAAAGCAGGTACGCCAGGAAGATGTAGCCGACCGCGGTGTTGGCGATGAAGCTGCCCGAGGCCACCAGCAGCGCCCGGGGCCGTTCGCGGAAGACGTCGACCATCGGCCGGCTGCTGCGCGCTTCTTCCTCCCGCAGCCGCGCGAACACCGGCGTCTCCTCGATCCGCAGCCGGATCACCAGGCCGACGCCGACGAGCACGATGCTCGCCAGGAACGGCACCCGCCAGCCCCACGAAGCGAACTGCGCGTCGGTCAGCGACCGGCCGAGGATGAAGAACAGCAGCTGCGCCAGGATCAGCCCGGCCGGGACGCCGATCTGCGAGAACGCGCCGTACCGCCCGCGCCGGTCTTCCGGCGCGTGCTCGACCGCCATCAGCGCCGCGCCGCCCCACTCGCCGCCCGCGCTCAACCCCTGCAGCAACCGCAGGACGAGCAGCAGGATCGGGGCCCAGACACCGATCGCCGAGTAGGTCGGCAGCAGGCCGACGCCGACCGTCGCGAAACCCATCAGCAGCAGCGACAGCACCAGCATCGCCTTGCGGCCCACGCGGTCGCCGAAGTGGCCCCAGAGGATCCCGCCGACCGGGCGGGCCAGGAACCCGACGCCGAGCGTCGCGAACGCGGCCAGCGTGCCGGACGCGGGCGAGAGCGTCGTGAAGAAGAGCTTGCCGAACACGAGCGCCGTCGCCGTGCTGTAGATGAAGTAGTCGTACCACTCGATGGTGGTCCCGATCGCGCTCGCCACGGCCACCCGCCGCAGCTGTCGTGCCGCGACCGGGGTGCTCACGAGCCGGCCAGCGCGGGGACGAGGTCTTCGGCCAGCAGGTCCATCAGCAGCCCGTCGTGCCAGCTGCCGTCCGGACCGCGTTCGTACGCCCGCATCCGGCCGACCGGCTGGAAGCCCAGCGACCGGTACAGCTGGATCGCGGACTTGTTGTCCGCCGCGGGGTCGATCACCAGCCGGTGGTGCCCGCGCACGGTGAACAGGTGCTCGGCCAGCGTCCGGATCGCGTCCGTTCCGATGCCGCGGCCCTGCCAGTCCGGGTGCACCGCGATGTCGATCCCGGCGTGCCGGTACTGCGGGTCGGCCTCCTCGAAGGCCAGCTCGATGCCCACGACGGTGCCCGACACGTCATCGAGCTCGATGGCGTACGTCGTCGTGCCCTCGTCGGGGTCGAGCAGGTAGGACACTTGGGTGGCCACCGGTTCTTCGGCGTCCGCCCACCAGCGGGCGATGTCCGGGTGCGACAGGATCTCCTCGAACCGGGCGGCGTCCTCGGCTGCGGCAGGGCGCAGCCGGACGCGGCTTCCGGGGATCAGGCCGGTCATCGGCTCAGTGTCGACCCCGGAAGCCGTCCTGTCGAGACGTCGTTCAGCCGCTCGTCACCAGGGGTTGTTGTCCTGCTCGTCCGGATCGGCCGCGGTCCCGCGGCGCGGCGGCGTCCCCGGCCCCGAAGACGCGGGCGGCGTCGCGGCGCCACCGGACGGCGCCGGCGGCGGCTCGGCGGGCGGCTGGTCCTCCGGCTCGTCCGGGTCGGGGAACCGGCCGCGGAGGTTGTCCAGCAGCAGCGTCCGGGTCTCGCGGTCCTCGTCGCCGAGCTGCTCGGACATCACCCCGGCCACCTTCTCGGCGATGCCGGACTGCGCCCGCCGCATGGTGGTCAGGATGGCCCGGGACAGCTCGTCCAGCGGGAACGACTTGACCTTGTTGCTGAACGTCAGGTCGGTGACCGTGCCGTCGGCGCCGACGGTGACGCTGACGGCCCCGTCGCTGCTGCTCGCGGTCAGCCGCAGCCGTTCGGTCTCCTCCTGCGCCGCCTGGTAGCGCTGCGCCTTGGCCGCGAACCCGGCCGCCCAGTCGTCCATCCGGCGGATCGCCTCGTCCGGGTCGCGGATCAGGTCGCCCAGGCCGTTGTTCGGGGACGTCACGCCTGCCTCGATTCCGCCGTGCGCGGTGACGCGGCGAGCTGGCGCTCGAACGGCTGGGCGTTGGCCTCTTCGCCGTCGCGGTAGGACTGCGCGGCCGTCTTGACGTTGTCGGCGAGCCCGCGGACGCCTTCCGCCGACGCGGTGAGCGCTTCCTTCGCCTTCTCCCCCGTCGGCCGGATGATCGGCGGCAGGAACGCGCACAGCAGCCCGTAGGCGTGGTCCGACATCGCCGAGTCGGCCGCGGCCGACGCCGTGTCGAGCCGGTCCACCAGGCTCTCGACGTGGCTCGCGTGCGCGACCAGCTCGTCCGGCTCGACCTCGAAGCCCGCGGCCGTCATGCGTTCACTTCCAATCCTGGTTCTTCCAGTCACCGATCACCGGCGGCGCCACGACCTGCTCGCCCGCGAAGAAGTTCGGGTCGTCGCTCTCGAGGTAGTCGGCCGACTTGTGTTCCTTGTCGTCTTCCTTCTTGCCGCCGCGGCCGGCACCCATGCCGCCCATGCCGGGGCTGCCCGCCGCGCCGGACTTGCCGGCCAGGCCCGCGTTCCGCGCCGCCGCCGCTTCGGCCTCCGCGGCCGCACCGGACGCGGCACCGCCGCCCAGGCTGCCCGCGCCCGTGCCGCGCACGCCACCGCCGACGCCGCCGGCACCCGCGCCACCGCCGCCGATCCCGCCGAGGGAGCCGCCACCGGCACCGCCGCCGATGCCGCCGAGGCGGCTCGCGATGCTTTCGCCGTTGATCCCGCCGCCGCGGCCGATGGTCGGCATCTTGCCGGTGCCGCCGCCGGGGATGCCGCCGCCGGGAACGCCCCCGGGGCCGGTGCCGGTGGGCAGGCCGGTGATCGGGTCGATGCCGGGCGGGGTGAAGCCGGGGATCGGGCTGCCGCCGCGGATGCCACCGCCGCCGCCACCGGAGACGTCCGGGATGTTCGGGATCGACGGCGGCGTGTAGGAGCTGCCGCCGGTACCGCCGCCCCCGGGGATCCCGGAGGGGCTGAAGCCGGACGTCGTCGTCGAGTCGCCGGAGCCCGGCACCGACGAGCCGGGGATGCCGGACCCGGTGAAGCTGCCGCCGGGGATCTCGGGGATGCCTGCTCCCGAGAAGCCCGAACCACCGGCCCCGCCGCCACTGGCGGCCGGGATACCGGCTCCGGAGAAGCCCGAGCCGCCGGCGCCGCCACCGGGGATGCCGCTGCCGGAGAAGCCCTCGGTGCCGGGACCGCCGCCGCCCGGGATGCCCGCGCCGCCGAAGGAACCGCTGCCCCCGGCACCGCCGGCCCCTGCGCCGCCCGCGCCGCCGAGCCCGGCGGCGTCCAGGCCGGCCGGGGTGCGGCCCGCGGCCGTGGGGTCGAGCGCCGGGTCCATCGCGGTGCGCGCCATGAGCGGCTGGGCGCCGCTCGCGCCCGCGCCACCCGAGCCCGAGGCCGCGACGCCCTGCCGCTGCGCGGTGGCCGTCGGGAGCTTCGGCGGGGCGGGGAACCGCGGCGTCGCGACCGCGGCGCCGATGGTCTCGTCGTACTGCGTCAGGATCTGCGCGGCGTGGTCCCGCGCGGCCTGCTGGGCCCGGTAGGTCTGCATCGCTTCGCCGGCCGCCGCCGCGTACTGCACGGGGTCGGTCATCGACATCAGCTTCTGGTTGGTGCTCTGCAGGTCGAACTGCACCGGCGGGTTCGCGACCATCTGCCGCTGGGTCTCGTTCAGCGCCTGGGAGTGGATCTCCTGCTGGCGCCCGGCGAGGGTCGCGCCCTGCGCGGTCGCGCCGAGCCACTTGCCGACGCCGGCGAGGTGCTCGCGGACGGCGTCACCGGCGTCGCCCTGCCAGTTGCTGGTGCTCGCGTTGATCGCGTCGCCGAGGGTCTTCTGGTGGGTGCCGAGGTCGTTGCCGACGCTCACCCACTCCTCCGACGTCTCCGCGACGGTCGCCGGGTTGGCGTCCTGCGTGATGGCGTCGTTCATCTGCTCGTGGCTGGCATTGGCCCAGAGCGTCTTCGGGGCGCCGCCGTTCTCACGCATGGTGAGACCCTCGTCGAGGCCGTGCTTGGCGTTGTCGAGGTGCTGCTGGTACAGCTCCTGGATCTTCTTGTCGCGCAGCACCGGGTCCACGGCGGGGCCGAGCCAGCCGGCCCGGATCTCGTCGTCGATCTGCTGGGTGGCCATCTCGCGGATCTCGTCGCCCGAGGGCACGTTGTCCGCCTTCAGCGGCCCGACGTAGTACTTCGACGACGAATCGGCCGTCACGTCGTAGAGCGGACTGCGCGGGTTGTAGTCCGGGGACGACGGGTCCGAGACGGACTCGGCGGTGGCTGCCACGGTCTCCCTCAGCTCTGGTCGGCGGTCGGGAGCGAGGTCAGCGTCGCGCGCGTGGTCTCTTCCCGGGACTTGTAGTTCTGCTTGGCCAGCTTGATGGCCTCGATGTAGGTCGGGAACTCCTGGCGGGCCGCCTGCAGCTGGGTGACCAGGCCGTTTTCGTCGGCGGCGGTGCTCACCATGTGCGCGGAGACCCACTGGCCGGTCGCGGTCCGGCTCATCGCCGGCGCGTCGTGCAGCCGCTGCAGGTTCGCCCAGCGCTGCTCGAGCGTCTCGAGCACGCCTTCCAGGGCCTCGATCAGCTGGTTGCCCGTGGTGTCGTCGATGGCGAAGCCGCCGGTCTGCGCGAGCCGCTTCAGCTGGGCGCCGGCCAGTCCGACGCGGACCGCGGCCATCGCCTTCTGGGCGGGTTCGGTCGCGGTCTGCATCTGCACCGTCGCCTGGAGAGCCTGGGCAACCGCCTCGGTCTCTTCCGTCATCAGGACTGTTCCCTTTCCGGTCAGTACACCGCGGCGATGGCGTCGCGGATCGCGCGGGCGAGGTCGGCCCGCCCGGCCGGTACGTACTCGGCGGTCAGTTCGCCGGCCTCGCCGGTCGTGGTGCGCACCAGGTAGCGGCCGTCGGCGGTGTCCAGCCAGCTCAGCGGGTCGCCCGCGAGCCGCTCGCCGCGCCGGCCCTGGGCGCTGACGGCGATGTGGCCGCCGCCGAGCCGCGGTTCGGCGAGCACGCGTTCGAGCACGGCGACGTCCGACGGCTTCGGCGCCGGCGGCCGGCGGCCCGGCCGCACCACGGCCTTGACCTCGATCATGCCGAAGGCGTCGGTCTCTTCTTCGTCGAACTCGGCGTCCGCGATCCGCTTCGCCGTCATCGCGGAAACCTCGCGCCCGGCCGCGCGGTGCACGACGTGCTTGCCGGTGGTCGCGGCTGGGGCCGGCGGCAGGACGCCGGTGACGACCTCGACCAGCTCCTCGTCGGCGAACAGCGAGAACAGCAGCTCGTCGTTGTCCGGGGCCTGGGTGATGCCGAGCGCCTGGGCGCCGTCGGTGACCACGAGCACGGCGACGTCGGCGCCGAGGCCGTCGATCCCGCTGACCGCAACCGAAACCCGCGGCTCGGCGAGCAGCTCGAACGCCGTCCGCACGCCCGGGTGCAGCTCGCCGGAAACCGAAAGCCGTCGCTCCTCGAGCGCGTCGTACACCTGGCGCGCGACCCGCACGAACCGCACCGGGTCCGCCGGGAGGTTGCCCGCGCGCAACGGGTACCGCCGGATGTCGCCGCCGGTCGCCTGGCCGACGACGAGGGCTTCGACGACCTCGAGGACGAACTCGAACCTGTCCGCCATTTCCCCTCGCTGCATTCCGTTCGTCAAACCCTCAAGCAACCTTCCTGCCGAAGGTTAGCAGTGCCCGGGAACCCCGCGTCGGCGCCGCCACGCGGGTGCCCGAAAGACCACGATCCCCGGCCTGTGCGGGCAAAGCGCGCTGGGTGAGCACGTCACCCGATGCGGTGCTGGTGAACGCGCAGCTGAAGGGTGACAAGATCGAGTAGCGGCGTCGCGACGCCCAGCTCACGGGCACGCGCGGTGAGGTCGCCGAAGATCTGCTCCCCCTCGACCGGGTGACCGCCGAGCAGGTCGCGGTACAGCGAAGATCCCCCCATCGCGGGGTCGGTGACGGTCTTCCGCGTGGCGGCGAGGTCGGCGGCGGGCACCGGGTACCCGGCGGCCGCGGCGACGGCGGCCGCTTCGGCTACGACGGCCTCGGCGAACTCCGTGCCGCCGGGGACGGCGACGACGTCGCCGATGGTGCCGCGCATCAGGCTGTTCACCGCGCCGATCGCGGCGATGAACACCCATTTCGCCCACATCGACTCGGTGATCCGCGGGTCCAGGTCGGCGGTGAACCCGGCGTCTTTCAGGGCAGCGTCGACAGCGGCGAGCTTTTCGGGCGCGGGGTCGGTGCGAGCGCCGTAGGCCAGGCTCTGCAGCGGGCCGAGCCGCCGGACGGCACCGTCGTCGTCGATGGTGGTCTGCACCTTGGCGACGCCGCCGAGCACGGCGTCGGAGCCGAACCGCTTGTCGAGGACGTCGACGTGGGCGAGGCCGTTGAGGAACGGCAGGATCAGCGTCCCGGGCCCGACGGCGGGGGCGAAATCGTCGATGGCGGAGGCGAGGCCGGTGGCTTTGACGGCGACCAGCACGACGTCGTAGGTCCGGTCGAGGGAGCCGGTCTCGACGAGCGGCGCGTCGAGAACGGTGTCCTCGCCGAGGCCGACGATCCGCAGCCCGCGTTCCCGCAGCAGCCGCGCCCGGGCGGGCCGCACGAGGAAGGTGACGTCGCGGCCGGCCTGCAGCAGCCGTCCGCCGAAGTAACCACCGGTCGCCCCGGCGCCGACCACGAGAATCTTCAAGTCGCTCACGATTCGAAGCTACGCCTGCCGCGCGGGTGTCCCGGTGTGCTCCCGGCCACAGCGTTTCCACAGCAAGACACAGCAAAACGACAGGTCGTTCGGGGTGCACCGCACGTTGAGCGGGCATGGGAAGACGGATCCGCCGGAGCCTGGCGGCCGCGGGGTTGACGGCGGCGGCGCTGACGGCCGGAATGGTGGTCGCGACCGACGCGCACCGGGCAACGCCGGTTTCACCTTCGGGATCGGCGGCTTCGGCGCCGCCCGACGACACGGCGATCAGCCCGGTGGCGTCTGAGGCCCCGTATCCCGACTTGTCATCGGTGGCTGCCTCGCTGAGCGACGCGGTGACGGCGGCGTCCCGGGGAACGGATGTCGGGTTCGTCCTGTACGACCGCGAGTCGGACAAGGAGCTGGCGTCGCTGGACGCGGAAAGCCCGTACTACACGGCATCCGTGGTCAAGCTCCTGATCGCGATCGACGAGGTCCACCAGGACGGAACGTGGGCGCTCCCGGACGCGGAGGCGGTCGAGGATCTGACGGACATGCTGGAGGGCAGCAACGACGCGATAGCATCGGCGTTCTGGGAGAGCAACGGCGGCAACGCGATAGTGACCCGCACGGCGGAGTTGATCGGGTTGACGCACACAACGCCACCGACGGACCCGACGCAGTGGGGAATGGCGAAGACGAGCGCGTCCGACGTGGTGGCGACGTACGAGTATCTGCTGGACGTGATCCCGGACGAGGTGGCGGCACCGTTGCTGGCGGCCTTGGCGGGAGCACGAAATCCGGCGGACGACGGGTGGGACCAGTACTTCGGCATCCCGGACGGCTTGACTGGGCGGTCGTGGCAGATCAAGCAGGGGTGGATGATCCTGCGGAACGCGCTGGTGTTGAACACGACCGGGGTCGTGAGTGGGCGGTATGTGGTGGTTTTGTTGACGCAGCAGCCGTCGGTGAGTTCGGCGAAGGGGCGAGCGGCCGTGACGGCGGGGATCAAGACGTTGGCACCACTGCTCGGCCGGCTCGACGCAATGTGACTTGTCGAGAGCCGGCGCACGGCAGCAGGTCACCTGCGAACGGCAGGCGCCTCCAGCAACAGAACGCGGCTCAGGCGGCCAAGCGACTCAGGCAGCGGCGGCAAGCTCACCACGCGCGCACCCACCTCGAGCGAGGCAGGAAGCCTGTGCGGCCGCCGGCGCACGACTCACGACTGGCACCCAACGCGCGAGAAGCGAGCGCTACCACCAGGGCGGTAAGGCCAGTCGGACGGCGCGCACCGGCGCGGATGTCGGGTTCGGCCTGCGGAATGCCGGCGCCTCGAGTACGGACACGATGCCAGGCAATCCGCGACACACAGGCCACGACGAAAGCCGCATGCAGATTCCACCTGCGAAAGCCAGTTCATCCAGCTGGGACACGACGCCAGCCAACCGGCGACACACAGGCTGGACGGCAAGAACCGAATGCAGGGTCGACTTCCGAAAGCCAGTGCAGCCAACTGGGACACGGCACCAGCCAACCGACGACACACACAGGCCAGGAAGACGAGAGCGGAATGCAGGTTCGGCCTGCGGGCAGCTGGCGCTTTCAATGCGAAGGCGAGACCCAGGCAACCGGCGGCGGGCGACTGGCAATCTGCGGTAGATACGGGCCTCGTGGTTCTTGCGCTTGCCTATGGGGCAAGGCGGGGGCGGCCGGTTTGGCTGAGATGGCGGCGGTTCTGGTTGGGTGGCAAAGGAAGTCGGTCGCGCTGGCGGTGTCTGCCGGCTGCAGCGGGCAATCGATTGGGCGCGGCACGGTTGGTGGGATCTGCCGGTGGCGAGTGAGGACGTGGGTGTGGGCCCGTAGCCGTGTGGCTGCGGGCCTGTCCCATGTTTGGTTGTGTCACGCTGCGAAGGGCAGCGGTTGGTGCAGGTTGTTGCGCCTGGGTTTTCGTTCCTTGTCCAGGAACGCTGGTGGCAGGAACTCCGGGAGGCCGTCGGCGGCGATGCGGACTTCCCAACCCGAGCGGTGCAGCAGCCGGTGGTGGTGGGCGCACATCAAGACCAGATTGTTCAGGTCTGTTGGGCCGCCTTCGGACCAGTGGTGGATGTGGTGGCCCTGGCAATGCCTCGGCGGGCGGTGGCAGCCCGGGAACGCGCAACCCCGGTCGCGCAGGTACAGCGCTCGGCGCAGGCCTGCGGAGATCAAGCGGCGGAGGCGGCCGAGGTTGAGGGGTTCGCTTTTGTCGCCGAGGACTGCGGGGATGAGCATGGCGTCGCAGGCGTGCAGCCGGGCTTCGGCCGCGGTGATGGTGCCGGTGTCGCCGAGGGTGGCCTGGCCGAGACCGGTCTTGAGGTCGTTGAGGTGGACCGCGACCATGACGTGGGCTCGTTCGCCAGCCTGCATCGGCAGGGTCGGAGAGTTGAGGGCCAGGTCGATCGTGTCGGAGAAGGCGTCGCCGTAGCGTTCCTGCGGGGAGCGCAGGTCGGCACCCTCGCCGGTGGTGGTGCGGCGTTCGGCCAGCGCGTCGAGCAGGGCACTGGCCCGGCTGCCGGTGTCGTCGTCGAAGCGGCCGTGCAGTTCCCATACCCCGGTTCTTTTGCGGCGGAGGGACAGTTCACGGCGAGGGATCGCGGGTTCGGTGGTGTCGGGTTCGGGGCCGTCGGGGTCGAGGTGGGCGAGAATGCGGGCACCCAGGGCCGCGACTTGTTTGTGGCCTGCGTCGGCGGCCAGAGCCAGCAGGTGCTGCTCGGCGTCCTCGCGGTGCTCGGGTGGGATCTGGGTGAGGGCGCCGACGATCGTGTCGATCATCGGGTTGCTCAGGCGGCCTTCCGCGGCGGCCGCAGCGGTCGCGGGGGCGACGGCAGGGGTGCTGTCGAGGTGGTGGCTGGGGTGGAGGGATCGGGCGCGTTTGACCATCGTCTCGGCGGCGGACTTGGGGATGTCCGCGAGGTGCTCGAGCAGCCGCGCGGTGGAGCGGTAGCCGAAGAGTTCCATCACCCCGCGGGTCTCGATTTCGGCCAGCAGCGCACCGATCTCGGCCTCGGCGGAGCGGACGACGGCGAGCAGGGTGGAGATGCGATCGGCCAGCACCGCCGCATCTGTTTTCCACACTGCTTCTGTTGCCATACAACAAGGTTAGCCGAACTCGAACGCATGATCATCACACGATCAGGTAGTACCGGGAACTCCGGTAGGGGCACCGCAGCGTGGGGAATCGGCGCTGCCGACCACCACCAGAACGCAACCACAAGGAGCGCCGATTTCCCACGCCCCGGCGAAGCCGTATCAGTAAACTCAACCACGAACCCCGGAAACAACAGAACGAGAACGATCAATATCAGGCCCCCGATACAACCGTTCCGGAATCCGAGCCAACGTAGAAGGATGAACCTGCGCCCCAAGACCATAAAGCTTCTGAAAACTCATGATCAAAGGCCGCCAGGCATCAGGATCGATGTGATCAGGACTCCCCGGAACCCGAATGGAGTCATGCACGAAAACCCGCTGCACCCGCACCTCGACAGCCACAATCCCCCCACGCTGCAAGGGATCCTCATCGGCAACCGGATGCACGGCCTCGACCACGGCCTCCATCGCAACCGGACACTCAGCAACCCGAGGCGGCGAAACGGTCTCGGACGCAACCGGAGTCAACCCGGCACGCGAAAACTTGTCGCCGACGTGGAAGTACCCACGCTTGACCTTCCCAGGCGGAACGGGATCGGAACCGGTGGTCAACGCCAACCGGTCAACAGCCGCAGCCAACGAATCCGAAGGCAGATTCAGCACGCATTCGCGCGTACGCAACAGGTTCTGAGTGGTCTTGGACCGGGCCCCGAGCCCGAGCATCGCCCGCCACCCGAGCCAGAACGCGGACGACATCGGCGCCAGGTTGGCCGACCCGTCCTCGTTGTCACTGGATATCAACACGACCGGAGTGCCGAAGTACAGGATTCCGGGCTCGATGGGCGTGTGCGCAGAAGTGTTCACGCCTCGATCCTGCCCACGGCACGAAGGCCGGGCTGGCGGGAATCGGCCGTCGCGATCACCGGCGCCACGAAGGGCGCCGGTGATCGACAGCTGTCACCCGGCTGCTGTCAACGCACGACGCGTGAGCACCCGCGCCAAGTGGCGGCGGTACTCCGCCGTCGCGTGGGGCTCGTCGGGCGGGTTGGTGTCCGACGCCGCCAGTGCGGCCGCCTCGGCGATGGACTCCCCCGCGGCCAATGCCGACTCCGTGGCCGTCGCCCGCAGCGGGACTCCGCCCATGTTCACCAGGCCGACCCGGCCGCCGACGACCGCGACACCCACCATCGCCCAGTCGATCGCGCGGCGGGTGAACTTCTCGAAGCCCCAGCCCATGCCCGTCTGGCGGGGCACCCGGACCTCGGTCAGCAGCTCGGTCGGCTCCAGCGGCGTCGTGAACGGGCCCAGGAAGAACTCCGACGCCGGGATCCGGCGTTCACCCGACGGGCCGCGCGCGACCAGGACCGCGTCCGAGGCCAGGATCGCCGCCGGCAGGTCCGCCGCCGAGTCCGCGTGCACCAGCGAACCGCCGATCGTGCCGCGGTGGCGGACCTGGCGGTCGCCCACCGACGCCGACACGTGCGCCAGCAACGGCGCGTGCTCCAGCAGCACCGGGTCCCGCGAAAGGTCGCTGTAGCGGGACAACGCGCCGATCACGACGTCGTCGCCGTCGAGGCGGACGTACCGCAGCTCGTCGACCGGGCCGATGTCGATCAGGTACTCCGGGGCAGCCAGGCGCAGCTTCATCAGCGGCAGCAGGGAATGCCCACCCGCGAGCACCTTGGCGTCGTCACCCAAGGATGCCAGCCGGGACAGCGCGTCGTCCACTGTGGACACACGCTGGTACTCGAACGAAGCCGGGATCACCGGTCCACCTCCTGGCCGGACGCGTCGATCACGGCGCTGACGATGTTGTGGTACCCCGTGCAGCGGCAGAGGTTGCCCTCGAGCCCGGCGCGCACCTCGTCGCGCGTCGGCTTCGGGTTGTCCGCCAGCAGCGACACCGACGCCATGATCATGCCCGGCGTGCAGAACCCGCACTGCAGCCCGTGCTGCTCGCGGAACGCGCGCTGCACCGGGTGCAGCTCACCGTCCGATGAGGACAGTCCTTCGACCGTCGTGACGGCGTGGCCGTCAGCCTGCGCGGCGAGCACCGTGCAGGACTTGACCGACTCGCCGTCGAGCAGCACCGTGCAGGCGCCGCAGGACGTCGTGTCGCAGCCGATGTTCGTGCCGGTCAGCCCGGCGGTGTCGCGCAGGAAGTGCACCAGCAGCGTCCGGTCCGGCACCTCCTCGGCCACCGGGCGCCCGTTGACCTCGATCGAAACCTTCACCGCGCGTTTCCCTTCGAAGCTTCTTCCAATGCGGCCCAGACCCGGATCGGGGTCGTGGGCATGTCCAGGTGCTGCACCCCGCGGGCGGAAAGCGCGTCCACCACGGCGTTGTGCACCGCCGGCGTCGAGCCGATCGTCGCGGCCTCGCCGATCCCCTTGACGCCCAGCAGGTTCCGGTCGGTCGGGGTGGCCATGTCGACCAGCTCGAAGTCCGGCAGCTCGACGGCCGTGATGAACGAGTAGTCCGCCAGCGTCGCGGTCGTCGGGTTGCCGTCCTCGTCGTAGGTGACGACCTCCATGAGCGCCTGCGCGGCGCCCTGGCCGAGCCCGCCGTGGCGCTGCCCGCGGAAGGTCAGCGGGTTGACGATCGGGCCGGCGTCGTCGACGGCGACGATGCGCCGCAGTTCGACCTTGCCGGTCTCGGTGTCGACCTCGACCACCGCGAGGTGCGCGCCGAAGGGGAACGTCGGCTTGCCGCCGCCGAACCAGACGTCGGCGGTGAGCTTGCCCCCGCCGGCCGTCTCGGCGACCTGCGCCCAGCTGAGCACCGCGCTCGACGGCGCGCCGCGGACCTGCCAGACGCCGCGCTCGGCGTCCAGCTCGAGGTCCTCCGGCGCGGCTTCGAGCAGGTCGGCGGCCAGTTCACGGGCCTGCGCGATGACCTCGTCGGCCGCCTGGCGGATCGCCGAGCCGCCGAGCTGCAGCGACCGCGAGCCGAACGTGCCGACGGCCTTCGGCACCTCGTCGGTGTCGCCGTGGCGGACGGTGATCTTCTCCAGCGGCACGCCGAGCTGGTCGGACAGCAGCATCGCCAGCGACGTCCCGAGGCCCTGGCCGTGCGGGGAGCTGCCGGTCCAGGCTACGACCGAGCCGTCCGGGTGGATGTCGACGCGGCCGCTCTCGCCGCCGGCGTCCCCGCCGGTGATCTCGACGTACGCGGCGATCCCGAGGCCGAGCTCGACGTGGTCGCCCGCTTCGCGGCGCCGTTCCTGCTCGGCGCGCAGCTCCGCGTAGCCGGCGGTTTCGAGGACCTTGTCCAGCGCCGCCGCGTACTCGCCCGTGTCGTAGGACGCGCCGGTCGGCGTCTGGTACGGGAATTCCTCGGGCCGGATGAAGTTGACCCGGCGGACGTCGGCCGGGTCCAGCCCGAGCTCGGCGGCGAAGCGGTCCATCGCCCGCTCGAGCGCGGCCGTCGCCTCCGGGCGGCCCGCGCCGCGGTAGGCCGCGATCGGCGTCGTGTTCGTGACGACGGCGCGGCTGCGCGTCTCCACCTTCGGGAACCGGTACACGCCGACGGCCATGAGCTCGGTCAGCGTCGGCAGGAACAGCGTCCGCGGGTACGCGCCGGCGTCCTGGATGACGTCGAGGCGGTACGCGAGGACGGTGCCGTCGCGCTTGCCGCCGACGGTCACGGTGTTCTGCTGCGCGCGGCCGTGCGTCATCGAGGTGAGGTTCTCGCTGCGCGACTCGACCCAGCGGACCGGGCGGCGGAGCTCGCGAGCGGCCCAGCCGAGGACGGTCGCCTCGGGGTCCGCGCCGATCTTCGCGCCGAAGCCGCCGCCGACGTCCGGCGCGACGACGCGCACGTTGTCCTCGCCGACGCCGAGGCTCATGGCCAGCTGCGTGCGGGCGATCTGGGCGTTCTGCGTGGAAAGCCAGACCGTCAGGCGCCCGTCCTCGCCCCACGCGCACGACGCGCCGCGGACCTCCAGCGGCGCGGGCGCGACGCGCTGGTTCACGATGGTCGTCGTGACGACCACGTCGCAGTCCGCGAAGATCGCGTCGTCGAACTCCTCCGCGCCGTTGACCTGCATGACGTTGCTGCCCTTGTCCGGGTACAGCAGCGTCTCGCCGGCCAGTGCCGCGTCGATGCTCGCGACGGCATCGAGGGGGTCGTAGTCGATGTCGACCAGCTCGGCCGCGTCGGCCAGCTGGTAGCGCTCCTCGGTGACGACGAGTGCGACGGGCTCGCCGACGTAGCGCACCACGCCGTCGGCCAGCCACGGTTCCTTCACCGGTCCCGCGTCGTGCGGGTCGAGGCCGAGGTCGGCGGCGGTGAACACGCCGAGCACCCCCGGCGCCGCCTTCGCCTCGCTGACGTCAATGCTTTCGATCCGCGCGTGCGCGACCGGACTGCGCACGAACACCGCATGCGCGGCGCCGGAAAGCGCTTCCTCCCGCAGATCGTCCACGTAGGTGCCGCCCGCGGTGATCAGGTTCTGATCCTCTTGGCGGACCACCCTGGTCCCGACAATGCTCATCTGGTCTCCTGCTCGCCGATACCCCGCCGATCATGCCCTGTCGTTTCAGGAGAACGCCAGCACCACGGCGAGTCCCAGTCCGGCGATGCCGATTCCGATGCGCAACGGCGTCGCCGGGAGCCGGCGGACGAGGTTCGAGCCCAGCCACGAGCCGGCGAGGGAGCCGAGGCAGACGGCGAGCGCGGCCACCCAGGCGACCTTGCCGGTGCAGGCGAAGACGATCGCGGCGAGCAGGTTCGCCGAGCCGGTGACCAGGTTCTTCGCGGCGTTCGTCCGAGCGAGGGGCTGACTCCAGACGGAGACGAGCAGCGCGAGCATGAGCACGCCGGCGGCGGCGCCGAAGTAGCCGCCGTAGACACCGATGAAGAACGCGGCGACGGCGGTGGCGGGGCTCAGGCCGTGGTGCTCGGCGCCTTCGGCCAGGCGCCGCAGCCGCGGACCGGCGATGAGGACGATCGAGGCGCCGCCGATCAGCCACGGGACGATCGCGGTGAAGGCATCGGACGGGGTGAGGAGGAGGACGAGGCCGCCGGCCGCGCCCCCGACGGTGGTGATGAGGCAGAGCGGAATGAGTTTCCGGCGCTGACCGGCGAGTTCGGGCCGCGCGCCGGCAGCGGCTCCGGCGGTCGTGCCGAGCATGGCGACGGTGTTGGTGACGTTCGCGGTCACCGGCGGGAGGCCGGCGGCGAGGAGGGCGGGGTAGGAGACGAGGGAGGCGAGCCCGGCGGTGGCTCCGGTCAAGCCGGCTCCGATGCCGGCCAGGACGAGGAGGAGGAAGGTGCCGGGGTTGGTGATCACGTTGTCATCTCAGCACGGCTGGGTGGGTGGGCCGCGGTGAGCTTGCTCCCATGGCATGGTCGCGGCTAGCAGCGGCGCGAGTAGCGACTGCGGCCGCCGGCGGCAAGTGGTGACCGAGGCCGCCGTCGGCGCGCGAGTGGCGACTACAGCCGCGCCTGCACGACTCGCGACCGCGGCCAGCGCAAGTGGCAACCGCGGCTGCTGGCAGCGCGAGAGGTGACTGCGGCCGCCAGCATGAGTGGCGACTGCGGCCGCCGGCAGCGCGAGTGACCATGCCACCGTGGGCACGAGTCGCGACCGCGGCCGCAGGCGGCGCGAGTGGTGACCGAGGCCGCCGGTACAAAGGTCTTGAATGACTCATTCAGGTCTTCGGAGGTCTTGAATGACTCATTCAAGTCGCTGGGTGACATGAATGAGTCATTCACGTCAGTTCGGGCCGGGCCGGGGTGGCGCTCCTACGCCGGTTGTCTTGAATGACTCATTCAAGACAAGGCAAGCGAACGCCACCAACCCGCGCAGTATAGGTCGTTATACGAATTACCCCCGTGTTGTCCAAAACCGGACGGGATCCGCCTCCACCCTTGCACCGCCCCACCGAGCCGTCACAGAATCCCCGCTGACAAGGTTGTCATCGAGTGGAGACCGGACCATGGCTGAGTTGAACCGACGTACCGCCCTCCTGAGCGCGGGCGGCGTCGCGGCCCTCCTCGCCTCGGGGCTGCTGCCCGGCACGACGGCCGCCGCCGGCGGGCGGGCCGCCGGCGGACCGCCCGATCCCGTCGCCGCCACCTACCTGCGCGTTCTGCTCCGGCACACCCGCTGGGCCGAGCAGCAGTTCGACGCCACCGCCGGGATCTACCCCGCGAAGGACTTCACCTTCGCCGTCGTGCTCGGCAACGCCCTCCTCCTCACCCGCGACGGCTACGACGCCGCCGTCGCCGGCATCGAAAAAGACCAGCTCAAGGCCCACACCCTCGCCACGATCAAGCACTTCGCCGCGTCGAACCTGCTCACCGGCGGCACCGAGTGGGGCCGGAAGCTGTTCTTCGACACCACCTTCCAGTCGTACTTCGTGCTCGCCGCCCGTCTACTGTGGACAGACCTCGACGACATGACGAAACAGAACGTCGAGCGCATCACCACCGAACAGGCCGCCTACACCACCGCGCTCGGCACCGCCGACGACCCGGCCTCCGGCAGCTGGACGCCCAACGGGCTCAAGGGCGGCTTCCAAGGCGACACCAAACTGGAAGAAATGGGCGTCTACGCCCAATCCCTCGCCCCCGCGCTCGCCTGGGCGCCGAACGACGCCCGGGCGAACGACTGGCGCGAAGCCTTCGGCACCTGGAGCCGCAACGAAGGCGGGCTGCCGGCGGCCGACCTCGCCAACCCGCGGCTCGTCGACGGCCGGCCCGTCGACGCCAACACCGCCACCAACCTCTACGACACCTTCCTCGTCGAAAACCACGGCTCCTTCGGCCCGCACTACCAGGAAGAGCTCTGGCGCACCTCCGGCCGCAACGCCATGCACTTCCTCGCCGCCGGCACGCCGCTGCCCGAGGTCCTCACCGCCCAGCCGAACGGCGAACTGCTCTGGCGCACCATGCTGCTGATGACCAGCGACGCCGGCGAGCCGCTGATGCCGATGGTCGCCGATCGCGAGCACCTCTACGGCCGGGACGTCATCCCGCTCGCCTTCCGCGCCCAGGTCCTCGGCGACCGCCACGCCGCCCACGCCGAGGCCCAGCTGGCCGCCCGGCTCGAGCCCTACCAGGCCTACGCGCCCGCCGACCGGATCACGAAGTTCTCCGGTGAGCCCAAGTACGAGCCGGAAGCCCGCGCCGAACTCGCCATCAGCTACCTCCTCCACGAATGGCGCGCGAAGCAACGCCCGATCACCCCGGTGACCAAGCCGGAGTTCGACACCCACGCCGCCGGAGCCGTCGACTTCGGGGCCGGCCCCGGGCTGCTCGCCCACCGCTCCCCCGCCGCCTGGGCCGGCACCGTCACCAAGCCCGGCTTCGTCAAGTTCGCCTGGCAGCCGCACCACGACGACTGGCTCTTCGTCCTCGGCGGCGCCAACCCGATGCTCCTGCCGGCCACGAACATCGCCGTCAAGGAACGCCACGCCACCACCTACGCGAAGGTCCGCGACGGCTTCGACGGCACCGTCGGCGTCCTCCGCTTCGACACCGGGTACGCCGCCTTCGCCACCCTTCCCACCGGGGCCGCCGTGTACGCCAGCACCGGCGTCGCCGAGGGCGAAGGCGTCCTGAACGTCTACAACCTCGCCATGCCCGGCGTCCCGGGTCTCGACGGCGACCGCACCTACACCGCGGCCGAAGGCACCGTGACGATCAAGGCGCCGACCGCCGGTGCCCGGACCGACGACCTGACGTTCGCCCCGGTCACCGCCCGGCACGTCCGCATGCTCGGCGTCCAGCCCGACCCGCAGTACGGCTACTCGGTCTGGGCCTTCGAGGTCCGTGACGGCGACGGCCCGGACCTCGCGCGGTCCGGAACCGCGTCGGCGTCCTCGGCGAGCCCGGGCAAGGAGGCCAAGTACGCCAACGACGGCAACGCCACCACCCGGTGGGCAGTGTCCACATCGGACCGGCCGCGCGCGGACAGCTGGCTCGCCGTCGACCTCGGTGCGCCGCGGACGATCGACCGCGTCCGGCTGAGCTGGGAGGCCGCCGCCGGGCGCAAGTACCGCGTCGAAACCTCGCCGGACGGCGTGACCTGGACGACGGCGGTGACCTACCCGGTGCCCGCGCTCAGCAGCACGAAAGGCCGGCTGGACATCGACGGCCGGGCCGGGATCACCGTCGCCGGCCCGAACCCGCTCGCCGTCACCGGCGACCGCGTCACGCTCTCCGACGGCCCGCCCGCCACGTTCGTCGCCGAGTTGCGCCCCGGCCCGGCGAAGGCGAGCGGCCGGGTCACGACCGGCACCGCCGCGGTCGAAGCCACCGTCACCGACGGCTTCCTGGTCCTGCTCAACCTCGATGGAGCAGCAAAGAGCGGAACAGCGATCCTCGAGGGTGAAACCCGGCTGTACCGCGGCGAGCAGACCGTCACCCGCACGGGCACCGAATACACCTACTCCCTCGCCGCGGCGGAAGGCCGCATCGAGCCCCCACGGTTCACGCTGAAGGCCCCGGCCGGGGTGAAGGCGGTGGTCCGCGACGCGAGCCGGGTCGAGCTCACCGCGCCGGCCGGGCTGCTGCCCGTGCTCGTCACGGTGACCCCGGACGGCGGTCGCGCGCGGCCGGTGCTGCTCCCGCCGCGCCGGACCGTGCCCGTCGTCTTCGGCGACGTCCGCCCGTACCCGCTGACCGACCGCGCGCTCGGCCGGACCACCTTCCCCGCCGAGCCCCTGCCACCGGGGATGTCCAGCCCCGCCGCGGCCGTCGACGACGACCCGGCGACGGCGTGGCGGCCGGGCCCCGACGGCCGGATGGTCGTCGATCTCGGGGCGGTGACGGCGGTTTCCGCGGTCGAGCTGGCCTGGACCCACGGCCGCGTGCCCGCCGCGAGCGTCGAAACCAGCGTCGACGGCGTCACCTACACGACGGCGGACACCGGACCGGCGCGGTACGTGGCGGTCCGGACGCGCTGGCGGAGCGGCGACGCGAGCCTTTCGCGGTTGTCTGTCCGGACTTGATCGATCTCGCACCGTTCGCGGCGGCCCCGAGGGCGAGTACCTTGGCACCACAGGGCCCCCGGGAGGACGGATGCGCGTCACGATCGCCGAGGTCGCCCGCCGGGCGCGGGTGAGCAAGACGACCGTGTCGAGAGTGCTCAACAACAAGGCCGATGTGGACGCGGCGACCGCGATCCGGGTGCGCGAGGTGATCGCGGCGACCGGGTACATCCCGAGCGCCGGCGCGGTCGGGCTCGCGCGCGGGGTGACCCGCACGGTCGGGATGCTGGTGCCGGGGCTGACCTGGCCGTGGATGGGCGAGGTGCTGCAGGGCGTCGCCGACGTCGTGGAGGCCAAGGGCTACGGCCTGCTGCTGTCCACGGCCAACCGCGGCACCGAATCCCTCGGCGAGTTCTCCCGGCAGGTGTCGGCGAAAGCGTTCGACGGGCTGCTGCTCGTCGAGCCGCCGGACGCGGTGCGGCACCTGCGCGTGCTGCACGACTCCGGGCTGCCGGTGGTGGTGATCGACGACCGCGGCCGCCGGCCCGCGTTCCCGTCGGTGGGCACGGACAACCGGCAGGGCGGCGCGGCCGCGGCCCGGCACCTGCTCGACACCGGGCGGACACGGTTCGCGACCGTGACCGGCCCGCGCGACTTCGGCTGCACCACCGATCGCCTCAACGGGTTCAACGACGTCGTGCGCGAAGCCGGGCTGACGCTCGACTCGCGCCTGATCATCGAAGGCGACTTCACGAGCGAAAGCGGCGAGGCCGCGATCCTGCAGCTCCTCGCCACCGGCCCGGAGTTCGACGCCGTCTTCGCCCACAACGACCTCACGGCGGCCGGGGTGCTGGCCGGGCTCCGGAAGTCCGGGCGCGCGGTGCCGGGGGACGTCGCCGTGGTCGGGTTCGACGACATCCCCCTGGCCGCGCACACGCAGCCCGCGCTGACGACGATCCGCCAGCCCCTGCGGGAGATGGGCGAGACGGCGGCGCGGCAGCTGCTCGACCGGCTGGGTGGGGCGCCCCGGCCGGACGAGCCGCTGATCGTGCCGACGTCCCTGGTGATCCGCGAATCGACTCAGCTGACGGTCAGCACCGCCGACAGCGGGACGTTGCGCGAGGAATCCCCGACGTAGACGCGGTACTGGCCCGCGTTCGTCGTCCACGACCCGGTCCAGTGCGCGAGGTCCCGCGGGGTGAGCGGGAACGAGACCTGAGCGCTCTGCCCCGGGTTGAGCTGCACCTTCTTGAACCCCTTCAGTTGTTTGGGCGGCTCGCCGTTCCCGCTGGGCTGCCCGACGTAGAGCTGGACGACGTCGGCGCCCGCGCGGGTGCCGGTGTTGGTCACCGTCGCCGTCACGGTCGCGGTGCCGTTCGTGCCCTGCGGTGTAACGACCAGGTTCGAGAACCCGAACGTCGTGTACGACAGGCCGAAGCCGAACGGGAACAGCGGGTCGAGGTTCCGGCTGTCGTACCACCGGTAGCCGACGTTGAGCCCTTCGGAGTACTCGATCCGGTCGTTCGCGCCCGGGAACTGCTGGACGTTCGCCGTCGGCAGGTCGGCGATCTGCTTCGGGAAGCTGATCGGCAGCTTGCCCGACGGGTTGACGTCGCCGTAGAGCAGCGACGCGAGCGCGTTGCCGTTCTCCTGGCCCGGGTACCAGCCCTCGAGCACCGCGGCCACCTTGCCCAGCCACGGCATGGTCACCGCCGACCCCGTGTTGAGCACGACCACCGTGCGCGGGTTGGCCGACGCGACGGCGTCGATCAGGTCGTTCTGCTGGTTCTGCAGATCGATCGTGTCGAGGTCCTGGGTTTCGGACTCGCCGTAGCTGGCGAACACGATCGCGACGTCCGCGGTGCGCGCGGCCGCCACCGCGCCGGGGATGTTCGGCGTCTGCACGTGCTCGCCCGCGCCGTCCACATAGGACACCGTCACCCCGGAGCCGGCGCGGGCCTTGATGCCGTCGATCGGGTTGACCGACGCCGGCGACGGGTTCACCTTGGCGCTGCCGCCGCCGATGTTCTGCGGGTCGATCCCGTCGCCGCCGGAGAGCGCGATCGACTTGACTGACGGGCCCAGCGGCAGCACCCCGGTGTTCTTCAGCAGCACCGACCCGGCCGCGGCGACGTCCCTCGCCGTGGCGACGTTCGCCGCGTTCGTCACGACCGACTGCGGGGTGCCCCGGCGAGCCCGGTCGAAGACGCCGAACCGGAACATCTGGGTCAGCACCCGCCGGACCATGTCGTCGACGCGGGCCTGCGTGACCTCGCCGCGCGAGACGGCGTCGAGCAGGCCCTGGCCGAAGAACGCGCCACCGGGCATTTCCATGTCGAGCCCGCCGTTGGCCAGCTGCCGCGGGCCGCCGGTCGCCGAACCCCAGTCGGAGCCGACGAACCCGCCCCACCCGGCGTCCTGCTTGATCGCCGTGGTGAGCACGCCGCTGTTCTGGCACGCCGGGACGCCGTTGATCTGGTTGTAGGCGCACATCATCGACGCGACCTGGCCCTGGCTCGCCACCTGCTGGAACGCCGGCAGGTACAGCTCGTGCAGCGTCCGGTCGTCGATGATGACGTTGTCCGACGGCGTCCCGCGCGACGCCCCGGCCTCGACGTTGTACGCGGCCGCGTGCTTGGCCTGCGCCATTACGCCCTGGCTCTGGATGCCCTGGATCGTCGAGGTCCCGGCCGCGCCGGCGAGGTACGGGTCCTCGCTGTAGGTCTCGAAGTTGCGGCCCCAGCGCGGGTCGCGGACCAGGTTGATCGTCGGGCCGAGGGCGATGTCGACGCCCTTGCCCGCGAACTCGGCACCCATGGCGCTGCCGTAGCGGTTCATCAGCGCGGTGTCCCAGGTCGCGGCGGCCGACACCGGCGCCGGGAACTGGGTGACGCCGTCGAGGCCGTCGCCGACCCCGGCCGGGCCGTCCTGCAGCCCGAGCGCCGGGATGCACAGCTCCGGCACGGCGTCGGTGTTGCCGATGTACGGCCCGGTCGCGCCGTTGCCGTGCAGCACCTTGATCTTCTGCTGCGCGGTCATCACCGCCATCAGCTGGTTCACGCGGTCGGCGACGGGTGCGGTCGATCCCACCCACGGGCAGCCACCCGGGTTGGTGGGCGTGGTCGTCGGCGGGGCGCTGTCGGACGTGTGCACCGCGAACTCCCACAGCGAGATCCCCCACTGCGTCGCCCGCGCGGTCGCGTTGAGCCGCACATAACGAGCGGTGCCGGACACCGCGGGGTGCTCGGTGCCGCCCGCGCCGGTCACGGTCGCCGCCGTCGTCCACGACGTGCCGTTGGTGGACAGCTGGATCGTGTACGCGCTCGCGTACGCCGCCTCCCACGTCAGATCGACGCCGCACACCGGGCGCGAGCTGCCGAGGTCGACCTGGATCCACTGCGGATCCGCGGCCAGGCTCGACCAGCGGGTCCCGCCGTCACCGTCGAACGCCGCGCTCGCCGGGAACGCGTCCGACTGGACGCTCGACGCCGTCGCCGGTTGCCGCAGAGCCGCGTTGGCACTGCCACAAGCCTGGGCCGATCCGTCGCCGAAGACCTGGAACTCCCACAGCGACACGCCCCACTGGGTCGCGCGCTGGGTCGTCGTCAGGCGGACGTACCGGCCGGTGCCGGACACCGGCAGCGTCTGCGTGCCGCCGGTGCCGGTCGTCGTCGAGTACACAGTGGACCACTGGCTGCCGTCGGCCGACGCCTGGATCGTGAACGCCTTGGCGTAGGCCGCTTCCCACTGCAGCACAACCTGGCTGAGGGTGTGCGATCCACCGAGGTCGACCTGCAGCGTCTGCGGGTCGGCGGCCAGGCTCGACCACCGGGTGCCCGGGTCGCCGTCCACCGCGGCCGACGCCGGGAAGGCGGCGTTCTCGGTGGACGACGCGGTCACGGCGTGCCCTTGCGAGAGCAGCGCCGGAGCCGCCTGGGCGGTGAACAGCGGCACGGTGAGCAGGCCCACCGCGACCACCGCGCCGAGGGCGAGCCGCCTCACTGGTAGACCCGCACGTAGTCGATCACCATGTCCTGCGGCAGCACGGTCCCCGCTCCCGGCGGGCCGGGGAAGTCGCCGCCGATGGCGTTGTTGAGGATCAGGAAGAACGGGTGGTCGTAGACCCACGGCCCGCGCGTGCTCTCCACGGTGTCGCGGTTGATCGTCTCGAACGCGTTCCCGTCGACGTAGAAGGTCATGTGGTTCGCGTCCCAGTCGAGCCCGAACTTGTGGAAGCCCGCCGAGACGTCCTGACCGAGGTCGAGGGGTGCGCCGATGCCGCCCGCGCCGTTGTACGCGGGTGCGTGGATCGTCGAGTAGGCGAGGTTCGGCGACTTGCCGACGTGCTCCATGATGTCGATCTCGCCGCAGTTCGGCCACGGCGTGCCGCTGAAGAAGTTGGCGCCCAGCAACCAGAACGCGGGCCACAGCCCCTGCGTGCCGGACACCTTGATGTTCGCCTCGACGTGGCCGTAGGTGAAGCTGAACTTGCCCGCGGTGTTGATCCGGCCGGAGGTGTACTGGCAGGTGCCGCTGCCGCTGACCGGGTCGACCGGGCACGCGCTGCCCGGGGTGGCTTCCCGGCGGACCTGGATGACGAGGTTGCCGCGGCCGTCCTGCTTGGCGTTGTTGTTGTTCGTGTAGTATTCGAGCTCGTTGTTGACGCCGGGGCCGGTCTCGGCGGTCCACTTGCTCGCGTCCGGGTTCGCGCCCGCGGCGCCGTTGAACTCGTCGCTCCAGATCAGCGTGCCCGGGAAGTGCGGGGCCGGCGGCGCGGGCGGCGGCTGCGTCGGGTTGCCGCCGGTGCCGTAGACGTCGAAGCCCCACAGCGAGTAGCCGTAGCCGTTCGAGCGGGCGGTGCCGTACATCCGGACGTACCGGCCGGAACCGTTGACGGTCAGCGTCTCCTTGAAGCCCTTGCCCGTGGTGGTCGAGTAGAGCGTCGTCCAGTTCGCGTTGTCGTTCGACACCTGGAGCTGGTAGGCGACGGCGTAGGCCGGGTCCCACTGCAGGACGACCTGGTGGACCGTCGCGGACGCGCCGAGGTCGACGGTGATCCAGCCGGGGTCGACCCAGCCGGTGGTCGCGCTGGTCGCCCAGCGCGTGGCCGGGTCGTGGTCGAAGGCCTTCGCCGGCAGGCAGCCGGGGCACGCGCCGTCGTCCTGGTAGGAGGACGCGGTGCCGGACTTGCCGTAGGACAGCAGGACGTCACCGGGCTGGGTCGTGCCGCCCCCGCCGTAGACCTGGAACTCCCACAGCGAGTAGCCGTACTGCGTGGCGCGCTGGGTCCCGGTCAGCCGGACGTACCGGCCGCTGCCGGTGACGGTCAGCGTCTGGTTGCCGCCGGTCGCCGTGGTGGTCGAGTAGAGGGTGCTCCAGGTGGCGCCGTCGGCGGAGGCCTGGATCGTGAACGCCTTGGCGTAGGCGGCTTCCCAGTTCAGCACGATCTGCGAGAGCTGCTGGCCGGAGCCGAGGTCGACCTGGAGGTACTGCGGGTCGCTGAAGCCGCTGGACCAGCGGGTACCGGGGTCGCCGTCGACCGCGGCGGACGCGGGGAACGCGGCGGACTCGGTCGAGGACGCCGTCACCGGACGGCCTTGGGAGAGCAGGACGGGCGCGGCCTGCGCCACCGGCGCGGTGAGCAGGGCGGCCAGGGTCAGGGCGAGGACGGCGAGAACCCGGATCCTCGGCATGCGGCGTTGCATGGGCACCTCCACGGCGAACCGGCGCCGGGACGGCCTTGCCCCGGCGCGGATCGGCTCACGTGGTCCTCGGCGCGGGTGTGGGGCCCGCCGTCGGCACGCTCTTAGTTCAGGATATAAATAAAGGACCGTAAAATGTCAACTTCCCTGCGCCGGACGGTCGCGGCCGGCCCACGGACTGGTCCGGGCGAGGAGAATCCGCGCCGGAGCCTTGACTCCGCCGAACCCGGCGCTGTTAACTGCGATCTCACCGACGGAACCGGTTCCGTGACCGCCACCGGGACGGCTCCGCCGCGACACGCACCCTTCGGGCTGACTGGTTCGCGCTCCTCGCACCACCCGGTACCGCTCCTCCGGCTCACGGCGCCGGGCGGGTGACCTGGGGGCGGACCCGCCGCACCACCCGACGCCGGCGCGAGCTGTGGGGCTCGCCCGGTCCGTTTCGCACGTCCTCCCCCCGATCAGCAGGCAGGCCGATGAGATCAACGACGTTCTCCCCCGTACACCGCCTCCTAGTCATCGCCACCACCTTCGTCACCGCGGTCACCACCGCGGCGGTGGTCGGCTCCGCGCCGGCCCAGGCCGCCGCGTGCGGCACGGCGAACCTCGCGCAGGGCCACCCGGCGACCGCGTCCTCGACCGAGAACGGCGGGACGCCCGCGTCCGCCGCGGTCGACGGCAACACCGGCACGCGCTGGTCCAGCGCGTTCAGCGACCCGCAGTGGCTGCAGGTCGACCTGGGCTCCGCGCAGCAGCTCTGCGACGTGGTCCTCACCTGGGAAGCCGCGTACGCGAAAGCGTTCTCCGTGCAGCTGTCCTCGGACGCGAACAGCTGGACGACCGCGTACTCGACCACCACCGGCGCCGGCGGCACGCAGACCGTGCCCCTCACCGGGACCGCGCGCTACCTGCGGGTCTACGGCACCCAGCGGGCGACCGGCTACGGCTACTCGCTCTGGGAAGTCGCCGTGCACGGCACCGGCGGCGGGACGACCATCCCGCCGACCGACCCGCGCAACCCGGACCTCGGGCCCAACGTGTCGGTGTTCGACCCGTCGACGCCGGCCGCGACCATTCAGAACCGGCTGACGCAGATCGCGGACCAGCAGCACACCAACCAGTTCGGCAACGAGCGCTACGCCGTGCTGTTCAAGCCGGGCAGCTACAACGCCGACGTCAACCTCGGCTTCTACGAACAGGTCGCCGGGCTAGGCCTCTCGCCCGACGACGTCAACCTCAACGGCCACGTCCGCGTCGAAGCGGACTGGCTGCAGCAAGGCGACAACCCGAACAACAAGGGCAACGCGACGCAGAACTTCTGGCGGTCGGCCGAAAACCTGTCGGTGACGCTGCCGGCCGGCCAGGTCGAGCGCTGGGCCGTCGCGCAGGCCGCGCCCTACCGCCGGATGCACCTCAAGGGCAGCCAGATCCAGCTGTGGAACGGCGGCGACGGCTGGGCCAGCGGCGGCCTGATCGCCGACAGCAAGATCGACGGCGTCGCCGTTTCCGGTTCGCAGCAGCAGTTCCTGACCCGCAACAGCGAGCTCGGCGGCTGGCAGGGCGGCGTCTGGAACATGGTGTTCGTCGGCTCGACCGGCACCCCGCCGGCGTCGTTCCCGAACCCGCCGGAGACGGTCGTCGGCCAGACCCCGGTGGTCCGCGAGAAGCCGTTCCTCTACGTCGACGGCTCGGGCAGCTACAACGTGTTCGTCCCGGCGCTGCGGCAGAACTCCTCCGGGACGAGCTGGGGCCACGGCGCCCCGGCCGGGCAGTCGATCTCGCTCAGCGAGTTCTACGTCGCGCACCCGTCGGACTCGGCCGCGACCATCAACGCGGCGCTGGCAGCGGGCAAGAACCTGCTCGTCACGCCGGGTGTCTACCACCTCGACCAGGCGCTGAACGTCACGCGCCCGGACACCGTGGTGCTCGGTCTCGGCCTGGCGACGCTGATGCCCACCAACGGGACCGCGGCGATCACCACGTCCGATGTGGACGGCGTGAAGATCGCGGGGCTGCTGATCGACGCGGGCGCGGTGAACTCGCCGGTGCTCGTCCAGGTCGGCCAGCCGGGGTCGACCGCGAACCACGCGGCCGACCCGACGTCGCTGCACGACGTGTTCTTCCGCATCGGCGGCGCGGCCGTCGGGAAGGCCACGCAGACGCTGGTGGTCAACTCGAACAACGTCATCGGCGACCACATGTGGCTCTGGCGCGGCGACCACTCCTACGGCGTCGGCTGGAACGTCAACACCGCGGCCAACGGTCTCGTCGTCAACGGCGCGAACGTGACGATGTACGGCCTGTTCGTCGAGCACTACCAGCAGTACGAGGTGCTCTGGAACGGCAACGGCGGGCGGACGTACTTCTTCCAGAACGAAATGCCCTACGACCCGCCGGACCAGGCGTCCTGGTCCAGCGGCGGCGGCCGGCAGGGCTGGGCGGCGTACAAGGTGGCCGACTCGGTGACCAGTCACGAAGGCTGGGGGCTGGGGAGCTACTGCTTCTTCAACACCAACCCGTCCATTGTGGCCAGTCACTCGTTCGAGGTGCCGAACACCAGCGGTGTCCGGTTCCACAACCTCGTGTCGGTGTCACTCGGCGGCGTGGGCACGATCGCCCACGTCATCAACGATTCGGGGGACGCCGCGAACACCGGGCACCAGGTGAGCCCGCTGGTCTCCTACCCGTAGCACGGCGGCGACGTACGCGTCCGGGCGGACCAGCCAGGCTTCGCCCGGACGCGCACCCAGCACCCCGCCCACCGGGATCTCCACCGACCGCGCGCCCTCCGCCCGCACGCCGGGTGTCGTCAGCAGCAGGAACCCCTGCCGGGCCAGGTCGCGCACCCGTCCACTCGCGACGGTCACGTCCGGCAGCAGCACGCCCGGCCCCGGCGGCGGGACCGCTCCACGCGGTGGCCGGCCGGCGAACGGCCGTAGCGGATCCGTCGTGGTCAACGGCGAATCCACGTACCAGAACGGTTCCGCCAGCCGGCCCGAGTCGACCTGTTCGCAAGCTGCCGGGTCGTGGGCCGCGCGCGTCAGGACGTCCAGCCGGCGCCGGTGCTGCTCGTCGTCCTGCGGTACCAGGAAGTCCATCGTGGCCGTGGTGACGGCCGCGTTCTCCACCGCCGCCGCGTGCCGCTCGGCGTGGTAGCTCTCCAGCAGCTCCTCCCCCGCGTCGCCGCGCAGGACGGCGGCCAGCTTCCACGCCGCGTTCTCCGCGTCGGCCACGCCGGAGTTGAGCCCGCGCGCCCCGAACGGCGCGACGAGGTGCGCGCAGTCGCCGGCCAGCAGCACCCGGCCGACCCGCATCCGCGGCACCAGCCGCGTGTGGAAGCGGTACACCGACCGCCAGATCACCTCGTACGGCGCCGATCCGATGATCGCCCGGATCCGCGCCTCCATCGCCCCGCCCGACTCCTCCGCCGCGAGGTCGTAGTCCTCGGGCACCTGCCAGTCGATGCGGAACTGCGAGCCCGGGCACGGGTGGATGAGCACCTGGCGGCCCGGGTTCCAGGGCGGGTCGAAGTAGAACCGCCGTTCGGCGGCCCAGCCCGGCAGGTCGGCGCGGATGTCGCAGATCAGGAACAGGTCCCGGAACGAGACGCCGTCGAGGTGCTGCCCGAGCGCCCACCGCACGGTGTCGCCGCGCGCGCCCGCGCAGGCGATCGCGAAGTCGGCCTCGATCCGGCGCGGCCCGTCCGCCGTGTCGCACTCGACGACCACCCGGCCGGGCTGGGTCAGGCCCCGGACGCGGTGGCCGCGGCGCACGTCGATCAGCGGCTGCCGCTCGATCAGCTCGTCCAGGACCTCCTCGACGCGGGCCTGCGACAGGTTCACGAACGGCGGCAGCGCCGATCCGCCGTCGGGCAGCTTCAGGGAGAACAGTTCGGTGGCGCGGTGGAACGTCCGCGCGGTCGTCCAGGTGAGCCCCTCCTCGGCGAGGCGGCCCGCGCCGAGTGACGCCCAGACGTCCAAAGTGTCCCGTTGCTGGCAGATGGCCTTGGATCCCACGGGATCGCGCACCTCGTGCTCGTCGACGAGCACGACCGGTACACCCCAGCGCGCCAGCAGCAGCGCGGCCGTCTGGCCGACCGGGCCGCTGCCCAGGACGGCGACCCTCATCCCTGGAGCTGGTCCCAGACTTCGCGGTCGCGTTCGGCCGTCCACACCACCGGCCGTTCGATACCGCCGAGCTCGTCCCACAGCCGGGACACGTCGAAGGGCAGGCAGTGCTCGAAGATCGGCCAGTGGCCGTACTGGTCGTTCAGGGCGGCGTGCGTGCGCTCGAAGGCTTCCTTGAGCGTGCCGCCGGCCTCGCGGACCGCGCCGACCTCGCGGATCATCGTGTCCAGGAAGTGCCGGGTCTGCGCGATGGCGGCGTCGACGGCTTCCCGGCCGCGGCTCACCCCGCCGCGGCCGCCGATCAGCGACTCGGCGCCGAACGCGGCCACCCGGTCCAAAGTAGACGATGCCCAGTCGCGGTGGAACGCGTCGCCGGTGTAGAGCGCGGCTTCGGCTTCGACGAGGTCGCCGGCGAAGAGGATCTTCTGCCGTGGCAGCCACGCCACGATGTCGCCTTCGGTGTGGCCGCGCCCGCAGTACTGCAGGACGAGGTCGCCGCGGTCGCCGCCGAGGTCGATGGTGAGCCGGTCGGAGAAGGTCAGCGTCGGCCAGGTCAGGCCGGGCACCGAGTCCGCGCCCTTGGCCAGCCGCGGCATCCGGCCGAACTCGCTCTCCCAGTCCTCCTTGCCGCGCTCGGCGACCAGCGCCCGGGTGTTCTCGTGCGCGACGATCACGTCCGCGTCGAACGCCGACGCGCCCAGCACGCGGACCGCGTGGTAGTGGCTCAGCACCAGGTAGCGCACGGGTTTGTCGGTGTGCTCGCGGAGTTTCGCGAGCCACTCGCCCGCCGCGACCGGCGTGGCCAGCGCTTCGAAGCAGACGAGGAAGTCCTCGCCTTCGATCGCGCCGATGTTCGGGTCACCCTCGGCGGTCAGGGCGTACACGCCGTCGTCCAGGACTTCGAGGGTTTGCGCTTTCTCCGCCAGGTCGGCCGAAGAGGCGAAAGCTTTCTTCGTCACGGCGAGCGCTCCTTTGATCAAAGGTTTGACTACCGGCCGCGCCAGGCTAACCTGCCGGGCCGCCGCGCGGAACCCCCTCGTCGCCTAACCTGGGCCGCATGACCGACCGACCGGCCGAAGACCTCGACTACCTTTCGTTCGTCGACTACGCGATCGGGAAGACGAAGGCGGAGCTGCCGGACACCGACCCCGTCGCGATGCGCCTCGGCCTGACGCTGCACCGGCTGGCGGGCGCGCTGGTCTACGACTGGGAGTCGACGGTGCACCGCCCGCGCGGCCTGAGCTGGGGCGGCTTCCGGGTGCTGTTCGTGCTGTGGCTGGCCGGCCCGCTCGAGTCCCGCCACGCGGCGCGCTTGGCCGGCATGAGCCGCGCGGCGGTGTCGGCACTGGTCAAGACGCTGGAGCGGGACGGGCTGGTGACGCGCACACAGGTCCCGCGCGATCGCCGGGCGGTGCAGCTCGCGCTGACGGACGCGGGCCACGGGGCGGTGACCGACGCCTACCAGGCGCACAATGCGCGTGAACGAGCCTGGGCGGGGACGCTGACGCAGGCGGAGCAGACGGTCCTCATCGGACTGCTGGAGAAGCTCACCACGAGCCCGGCGGCCGCGGCGGCGCAGCGGCTCGCCTAGCTGGCCAGCCCGGGCAGGGTGTGCCCGGTCTGCTCGGCCTTCGCGCGCAGGTAGCGGACGTTGTTGTCGGTGGCGAAGACCCCGGTGGGCACGCGCTCGCGCACGGCGATCCCGGCCGCTTCGAGCTGCGCGGCCTTGTCGGGGTTGTTCGACAGCAGGTTCACTTCCGCGACCCCGAGCGCTTCGAGCATCTGCGCGGCGACGGTGTAGTCGCGGGCGTCTTCGGGCAGGCCGAGCGCGGCGTTGGCGGCGTAGGTGTCGAGGCCCTGGTCTTGCAGGGCGTAGGCGTCGAGCTTGTTGTAGAGGCCGATCCCCCGGCCTTCCTGACGCAGGTAGAGCAGGTAGCCACCGGCGGCGGAGATCCGGCCGACGGCCTCGGCCAGCTGCGGGCCGCAGTCGCACCGCGCGGAGCCGAAGACGTCCCCGGTGAGGCATTCGGAGTGCGGCCGCACGAGCGGCACGTCGCCGGGGGTGCCGAGCACGAGGGCGAGGTGCTCACCGTCATCGGCGAGGTTCCGGAAGGTGACGGCTTCGGCGTCGACCTCGATGCCGCCGTGCAGCCGCAGCGGGATCCGCACCCGCGTCCGCACCTCAGCCGTCATGCTCTCTCCCCTGGGATCGCCCACTCGGCCGACCCTACCGGAAGTTCAAATTCGAACATCCGGGCTCGGGCCGGTACCCGTGGCAACACCAGTGGATCACCGCTTCTTCCCGATCCGGTGCGCGAAAACCAGTGGCCTTCGCCTCGTATGCTCAACCCATGATCCCCGGTGCCACCGCCGCCTCGTTCCTGCTGGTCGTGATCCTCGGCGCGATGTCACCCGGGCCCGACTTCGTCGTCGTCACCCGCTCCTCCCTCACCGGGGGCCGGCGGGCCGGGATCGCCGCCGGGGCCGGGATCTCGCTCGGGGTCTTCGCCTGGGTCGTCGCCATCGCCTTCGGCGTGGCCGCCGTACTCACCGCCTCCGCCGTGGCCTTCATGGTCGTCAAGCTCGCCGGGGCCGGCTACCTCGTCTTCCTCGGCGTCAAGGCCTGGCTCGCCGTGCGGCGCGGGGAGTACCGCGACCTGGGCGAGAACACCACCAAGGCCCTCAACGCCGGGGCCGCCTTCCGGCAGGGGCTCTTCACCAACCTGCTCAACCCCAAGGTCGCCGTGTACTTCCTGGCGCTGCTCCCCCAGTTCCTCCCCGCCGACGGCTCCACCCTGCAGACCCTCGAACTGGCCGCCATCGCCACCGCCGGCACCGTCGTCTGGTTCGCCGCCCTCGCCCTGGTCGTCGGCGCGCTCAAGCGGTTCTTCGCCGACGGCCGCGTCCGCCGGGGTCTCGACGCCGTGCTCGGCAGCGTGCTCGTCGCCCTCGGGCTGAAAGTCGCCGCCGAGACGGCCTGAGGGGCCCGCCGGAGCGGGCCCCGGCCCGTCACAGCTGCTCGGCCGCCAGCGCGGTCCCCTCGACCCGCGCCTTGATCTTGGCGAACGCGATGTCCCGCGACGTCGACGTGTCGTCGGCGAACGGCGAGAACCCGCAGTCGTCGCAGGTGCCCAGCCGCTCGGCGGGCAGGTACTTCGCCGCGGTCAGCACGCGGTCGCGGACCTCCTCCGGCGTCTCCACCCGCGGGTCGATCGGGTCGATCACGCCGACGAACACCCGCTGGTGGTCCTGCAGGTGATCGGCGATCACCTGCAGCGCGCGCTCCGGCTCGGCCTCGCTCGCGAGCTGGACGTAGAAGTTGCCCGCCCTCAATTCGAAGAGAGCCGGCAGCAGACCCGCGTAGTCGACGTCGAGGCTGTGCACCGAGTCCTGGTCGCCGCCGGGGCAGGTGTGGACGCCGATCTTCGCGCGCTCCTCCGCCGTGAAGCGGTCCAGCACGGCGTTGTTGAGGTCGACGAACTGCCGCAGCAGCCCGCCGGACGGGTCGAGCTTCAGCGACAACCGCCCCTCGGTGAAGTCGATCTGGACGCTGTGCGCCCCCGCGTCGAGGCTGCGCCGGATGTCGGCTTCGGCTTCGTCGACGAGATCCGCCACGAACTGCTCCTGCGAATACCCGTCGATGCCGTCGGCCGGGTAGATCAGCGAGAGCGCCGAAGCGGCGATCACGGCCTGCTTGACCGGCTTGCCGGTGAGGGCTTTCGCGCGCGTCAGGTAAGCGTCCGCGTGCGTGGCGTAGCGGAACGGGCCCGCGGTCAGCCGCGGCAGCTGCCGGGTGTGGCCGTCGGCGAACGGGATGACGACGCCGTCCGGCGCCAACGCGGTCAGCCCGGCCAGCGGGTAGGTCGCGAAGCTCGGCTTGCCCTGTTCGCCGTCGGACACGACCGGCGAGCCGGTCTCCTCGAACCGGCTGATCGTGTCGGTCAGCGCCCGGCTCTCCAGCTCGGCGAGCGCGGCGGCGTCGATCCGTCCGGCCGTGAAAGCGCCGAGCCCCTCGATCAGGTACTCGGGGCGCGGGATGCTGCCGATCGGTTCGGTGGGCAGGGTCATGGAGTCCTCCGCTGCTTGAAGGTCCTGACCGGCCTCGACCGGCGCGAAGCCGGCCGGACCGGCCTCGTGCTCCGCGAACGTAACGTGTTCCCGGCCGGTCACGGAGCGCGGATCACCCGGTCGGAGCAGCAAAAAGCACGAAATGAGAAGGCGATTGGCGGTTCGCCGGGAGGACGATTGGGTATTCGCTCTGGCGATACGGCGGGTTCGGCGCCGAAGGAGTACCCCGATGCTCAGCCACCACGATCGCACCGAGCTCGAGAAGATCGAGCGGCACCTCGAGGTCACCGACCCCGACCTGGCCACCGCGCTGCGCGAAGGCCGGCGCCCGAAGTCGCGCGCGCTCCGCAGCGCTCTCCTGATCGTCGTCGACGTCGTCGCCGTGACACTGCTGGTGCTCGGGCTGATCCTGCCCGACCCCGGCGTGACGCTGTGCGGGATCCTCGCCCTGACCGGCACCGTCTGGACCCACGTGGCGCGCCACCGCCTCTGAGGCAACACTGGGCGGCGTGAAGTGGGTCCTGCACGTCGACCTCGACCAGTTCATCGCCGCGGTCGAGATCGCCCGCCACCCCGAGCTGCGCGGCAAGCCCGTGGTCGTCGGCGGCAACGGCGACCCCACCGAACGCGCCGTCGTCGCGACCGCGTCCTACGAGGCCCGCGAGTTCGGGATCCAGTCCGGCATGCCGCTGCGGATCGCGGCCAAGCGCTGCCCGGACGCCGTCTTCCTGCCCAGTGACCCGCCGGCCTACCTCGAGGTCTCCGAGCACGTCTTCGCCGCCGTGCGGGAATTCCCCGTCGTGGTGGAGGTGCTGGGCTGGGACGAGGCGTTCGTCGGCGCGGAAACCGACGACCCGGAGGCGCTGGCGGCGGCGATCAAGGAGGCCGTGGCGCGCGAGACCGGGCTGTCGTGCGCGGTCGGGATCGGGGACAACAAACTGCGGGCCAAGCTCGCCACCGGGTTCGGCAAGCCGGGCGGGATCTTCCGGCTGACGCAGGCGAACTGGTGGGAGGTCATGGCGGCGCGCCCGACCGACGCTCTGTGGGGCATCGGCGGCAAGACGGCGAAGAAGCTGGCCGAGCTGGGCATCGCGACGGTCCTCGACCTGGCTGGCGCCGACCCGGCCGAGCTGGCGGCCCGGTTCGGCCCGAAGACCGGCCCGTGGCTGCGCCTGCTCGGCGGCGGGATCAGCGACGCGGAAGTGAGCGCGACACCGTACGTGGCCCGCTCCCGCAGCCGCGAGACGACGTTCCAGCGCGACCTCACCGACCCGGCGGAGATGGCGGCAGAGGTGTCGGCGCTGGCGAAGCGCGTGTCGCAGGACGTCCTGGACGAAGGCCGCCCGGCGGCGCGGGTCGCGGTGAAGGTCCGGTTCGTGCCGTTCCTGACCCACACGCACAGCGTCACGCTGCCCGAGCCGACGTCGGACGCGGCGGAGATCGACCGCGCGGCCCAGGAGGTGCTGGGGATGTTCGAGCTGACCCGCGCGGTGCGGCTGCTGGGCGTGCGCGCGGAGTTCCCGCGCGAGGACTAGAGCCCGTCGGGGAGCGGCAGGGGCCGGTCGGGGTCCAGTTCCACGCCCACCGCCCGCAGCGTGTGGTCGAGCATCGCCCAGATCGTGCCGCTCAGCTGGGCCGTCAGCTGGTCCAGGGTGAGCGCGCCCGGGTGGTCGAGCCAGCGGGTCGTCGCCGATTCGACGTAGCCGACCAGGCCGAACGCGATCGTGTCCGCCGGGGCCGGGTCGCGGCCGAACGCCGTCAGGTAGCCCGCGAACAGGCCGCTCAGGTGGCGGGCGATCGTGCCGCGGACGTCCACCGGTCCCGGGGCCGCGCGGGCCAGGTAGCGGTGCAGGTGGACGTGCTCGGTCAGCCAGCGCAGGTGCGTCGCGATCACCGTCGAGATCATCTCGTTCGGCGAGCCCGACGGGTGCCAGAGCGGCTCGAGCTCCGCCGTCACCAGCTCGGCCGCGCGCTCGGCGATGGCCCGCTGGAGGTCCGCCGCGTCGGCGAAGTGCTTGTACAGCCGCGTGCGGGCGACGCCGGCGCGCTCGGCGATCTGCTCGGTCGAGACGTCCGGGCCGTGCTCCGCGATCGCCGCCAGGGCCGCGTCGACGAACTCCGCGCGCCGGCGTTCCTGCTGGCCCGCCCAGCGCGTAGCCCGTCCGTCGACCTTGGTCACCCGGGAAGCCTACTCAAGCCCCGCGAACCGGTGTACGCTCCCAAAGTAACTAGTACAGCGTGTACCCCCTACTTCCGGAGGTCGCCATGGGCGTCGAGGCCCAGGACCGGGACGTCACCGCGGCGAGGCTGCTGAAAAGCTCCGCGAAGAACTCCTACGACCCGTACGTCGACATCGACTGGGCCGCGCCGCTCGCCGAAGGCAAGGCGTACATGCCGCTCGAGCGCGTCTCGCTCTACGGCACCGTCCTGTGGGCGAAGCTGACGCCGGAGCAGCGGATCGAGCTGTCCAAGCACGAGATCGCCAGCATCATGAGCGTCGGCCTCTGGTTCGAGATCGTCCTCATGCAGCTGCTCGCCCGGTACGTCTTCGACCTCGACGCGCGCACCGAGCACGCGCAGTACGCGATGACCGAGATCGGCGACGAGACCCGGCACTCGGTGATGTTCGCCCGCACCGCCGACCGGCTCGGCGTGCCGCGCTACGGCGTCCCGAAGGTCGTGCACCGCGCCGCGAAGGTGTTCGGCGCGACCGCGGCCGGGCCGTCGATGTTCGCCAGCGTGCTGGTCGCCGAGGAGACCACCGACCGGCTGCAGCGCTCGATGATGGACGACGACGGCATCCAGCCGCTGATCCGCTCGGTCAACCGCATCCACGTCGTCGAGGAGGCCCGGCACGTCCGGTTCGCCAAGGAGGAGGTGCTGCGGGAGACGCCGAAGCTGTCGAAGGCGGCACTGCAGCGGCACCGGGTGCGGACCGCGCTGGTCGCGTTCGGCGTCATCGACAGCATGGTCGACCCGCGGATCTACCGCAGCGTCGGGATCGACCCGCGCGAAGGCCGCGCCGCGGCGCTCGCCAACCCGCACTTCCACGAGACGCGGCGGTGGATGGCCGAGAAGATCGTGCCGTTCCTGCGCGAGGCGGGGCTGATCGGCGGCCGGTCGGAAGGCATTTGGCGGCGCGCACATCTCATCTGAGCCGCTGACGGCCGAATTGCCTTCCCGGGACGATCCGGACTGCGCCAGGATTCCCCGGTGACCGAGGGATTCTCGCAGCAGCTCCCGCCCGGACCGCCGCCGGCCGTCGCACCGCCGCCGCGCCCGGTGCTCGCCCGGCCCGCCATCGCCGGTCTCCTCGGCGTGCTGGTCGGCGCGTTCCTGGTCGGTGTGCCGTGGCTGGTGCTCAGTTTCTTCGGCGACGCGCCGAGCAGCACCCCGCTGACCGCGCCCGCGAACCTCGGCGGGCTCGGCAAGGCCCAGGACGCGATCACGAAGCTCGACGCCGTCCGGGGCAAGGCCCAGATCGACCGCATCACCAAGACCGACCAGGAGACCGCCACGCGCGTGTCGGCGGCCTACGACGGCGCCGGCGCGGTGGTCCAGGACTACCAGGACGAGCGGCTGCTGCGGTCCTTCCAGCTGGTGGCCGTGCGCGCGCCGTCGCCGGAACTGTTCGCTCCCTACGAAGACGTCCAGGCCCTCGGGATCGCCAAGCCGGGCACCGAGCTGGTGCGCGCCGGCGCCGTGCAGTGCCTGGTGCACAACGCCCCGGCCGCGCCCGGCTCGACCCCGGACCCGGACCAGTCCTTCGTGCTGAACTGCCAGCGCACCGGTCCCGGCCTGACCGTCGCGGTGCGGAGCCTGGGCACCGAGGGCAACCGCGATCCGCGGGAAATGGCTGGGATCGTCGACCAGGCGTGGACCACACTGGGCGGGTGATCATCATCCGGACCGCCCACGCCGGGGACGAAGGCGCGCTCGCGAAGCTGGACGAGCGCACCTGGACCTCGGCGGTGTCCCCCGCTCCCCCGCCGCCGCCCGGCACGCCGTTCTTCGACGAGGGCTGCCGGCCCGAAGACGTCCTCGTCGCGGAGCACGACGGCGCGATCGCCGGCTACGTCCGGCTGAACGTGGGCTTCGGCATCCCCGCCCACGCCCACGTGCGGGTGATCGGCGGGCTCGCCGTCGACCCGGACCGGCGCCGGCTCGGGATCGCGCGCCGGCTCGTCGACGCCGCCGTGGCCGAGGCGCGGGCCCGCGGGGCGCGCAAGGTGACGCTGCGCGTGCTGGGTCACAACACCGCCGCCCGCCGCGTCTACGAAGCGTGCGGCTTCGTCGTGGAAGGCGTGCTGCGGGCCGAATTCCGCGTCGACGGCCACGACGTCGACGACGTTCTCATGGCCTGCCGGCTCGCTTGACAGCCTCCCGGCGGCTTTGCCATCCTGGTCCCGGGCCGAGAGGCGCTGCGACGGAACTCTTTCCGCCACGCTCGGCCCGGACCACGACTCCAAGGGCGCCTCCCGCGAGGGAGGTGCCCTTTTTGCTGTGGTGTCCCGCCTCCCGAGCGTCCCGCCGACGAACTCCGGAGTGCACCGAAGCATGAGTGACAAGCTGCAGAACCGCAATGGCCTCGACTTCGCCGTCGCCGACCTTTCCCTCGCCGACGCCGGCCGCACCCAGCTGCGCCTGGCCGAGCACGAGATGCCCGGCCTGATGGCGATCCGCCGCGAATACGCCGCGGCGCAGCCGCTGAAGGGCGCCCGCATCGCCGGGTCGCTGCACATGACCGTCCAGACCGCCGTGCTCATCGAGACCCTGGTCGCCCTCGGCGCCGAGGTGCGCTGGGTGTCCTGCAACATCTTCTCCACGCAGGACGAGGCCGCCGCCGCGGTCGTCGTCGGCCCCGAAGGCACGATCGACGCGCCGGCCGGCACCTCGGTGTTCGCCTGGAAGGGCGAGACGCTCGAAGAGTACTGGTGGTGCACCGACCGGCTCTTCGCCTTCCCCGGCGGCAACGCGCCCAACATGATCCTCGACGACGGCGGCGACGCCACCCTGCTCGTCCACAAGGGCGTCGAGTTCGAAGCGGCGGGCGCGGTGCCGCAACCGTCCGAAGAGGACTCCGACGAGTACCGGATCGTCCTGGAGACGCTGCGTGCGAGCATCGCGGCCGACGGCGACCGCTTCACCCGTATGGCCAAGGAGATCCGCGGCGTCACCGAGGAGACGACCAACGGCGTCAAGCGGCTCTACAAGCTCGCCAAGGACGGCGAGCTGCTCTTCCCCGCGATGAACGTCAACGACTCCGTGACGAAGTCCAAGTTCGACAACAAGTACGGCATCCGGCACTCCCTTGTGGACGGTCTGAACCGCGCCACGGACGTGATGATCGGCGGCAAGCGCGTGGTCGTCTGCGGCTACGGCGACGTCGGCAAGGGCGCGGTCGAGGCGCTGCGCGGCCAGGGCGCCCGGGTCGCGGTCACCGAGATCGACCCGATCTGCGCGCTGCAGGCGGCGATGGACGGGCTCGACGTCGTCGAGCTGGACGACGTCGTCGGGATGGCCGACATCTTCATCACCACCACCGGCAACTTCGGCATCGTCTCGGCGGACCAGATGAGCCGGATGAAGCACAACGCGATCGTCGCGAACGTCGGGCACTTCGACAACGAGATCGACATGGCCGGCCTGGCGAAGCTGCCTGGCATCGCGAAGAAGGAGATCAAGCCGCAGGTGCACGAGTGGACGTTCCCGGACGGCCACGCGATCATCGTGCTCTCCGAAGGCCGCCTGATGAACCTCGGCAACGCGACCGGCCACCCGTCGTTCGTGATGTCGAACTCGTTCACCAACCAGGCCATCGCGCAGATCGAGTTGTTCGCCAAGCCCGGCGAGTACGCCACCGACGTCCACCGGCTACCCAAGCACCTCGACGAAAAGGTGGCCCGGCTGCACCTCGACGCGCTCGGTGTGAAACTCACCAAGCTCACGAAGGCCCAGGCGGAATACATCGGCGTCGACGTCGAAGGTCCGTACAAGCTCGATCACTACCGGTACTGATCCGAGATTGCTCCGTTTGACGCAGTTTGCCACACCGGGAAAGTGGCCATCCTCCCCGTGACAGCGCATCCGCCCGGCCGGTTCGGCGGGTGGGTCCCATGCGAAGGAGTGTGTGTCAAAGTGATCGTTCTCGGTGTAATTCTTCTGATCATCGGGTTCATCGTGGGTATCCCGGTGCTTTACACCATCGGCATCATTCTCGCGGTGGCCGGCGTGGCGCTGGCCATCCTGGGCGGCACCGGCCGCCGGATCGGTGGGCGTGCGCACTGGTACTGATCGAGTACTCGCGAACGGCCTGGCACGGCGTCAGCAGCAATGCTCGCCGTGCCAGGCCGTTCGGCCTTCTTTCACCGCCACGAAAGCGATGAAGAGGGCGACGACCGGATCGGCCCACCACCAGCCCCAGACGGTGTTGAGCAGCAATCCCGCCAGCAGGACCGCGGAAAGGCAAGCGCAGAGCAAAGTCTGCCGGGAATCCGCGACCGCGCTGGCCGAACCCAGTTCCCGGCCCGCTCGCCGTTGCGCGGCGGACAGGACGGGCATCACGACAAGCGAAACCGCCGCCAGGACGACACCCGTGAGCGAGCTTTCCGGTGCCGCCGCGGTGAAGAACGTCCGCACGGAATCCGCGGTCACGTAAGCGGCCAGCGCGAAGAACGACAGCGCGATCAGCCGCAGCGCCCGCCGTTCGCGGGCTTCCGGGTCCCGGCCCGAGAACTGCCACGCGACCGCGAGCGCGGAAGCGACCTCCACCACCGAATCCAGTCCGAAGCCGATCAGCGCGCCGGACGAGGCCACCGAGCCCGCCGTCAGCGCGACTGCGGCTTCGACGACGTTGTAGGCGATGGTCGCCGCCACGAGCAGCCGCACCCGGCGCACCAGCACGGCCCGGCGGTCCGCGGCGACCGTGACCGGCCCGCAGCAGCCGTCGGAGCAGGCGCCGGTCATGCCGGCTCGCACTCTTCCCGCGGCTCGACCGCCAGCACCACCTGGACGAGTTCGCGCAGCGCGCGGGCCAAGTGGCCGTCGGCGATCTCGTAACGCACCTGACGCCCTTCGTAGCCGGCCACGACGAGCCCGCAGCCGCGCAGGCACGACAGGTGGTTCGAGACGTTCGAGCGGCTCAGCCCGAGGTCGGCCGCCAGCCGGCCGGGGTAGGCGGGACCGTCGAGCAGGGCGGTCAGGATCCGGCAGCGGGTCGGGTCGGCGAGGGCGCGCCCGATCCGGGCCAGCGCCGACTCCCGCGTCTCACAGGTCACCATGCGATGAACTGTACATCGACGGCTGACTGATCGCGAGCGGGCATGAAAAGGGTCCTCCGGCTCCGAGGGGGAGGGAGAGCCGAAGGACCCCCGTAAGTGTTAGCACATCGCCAAGCCCGTGTACACAGCTGCATACACGATCGTGTTACGGCCTTCACGCGTTCCTGATGCCGCGAAGGCCTTCCCGCCGGCGGTGAAGCCGGGCGGGAAGGCCTTCGCGGATCCTGGCGGGAGGCTCAGGAAGCTTGACGCAGCAGGGGTTTTCCCGGCGCGGCGGCGCAGCCGCACCCGCCGCCGAGCGCCTGGCAGTCGACGATCAGGCCGTGCCGGACGCGGTCACCGTCCGAACAGGCCACCGCGGTGCACTCGGTGAACCCGCCTTCCGGGTGCACCACCAGCGTGCCGTGGCAGTGGTCGATGCCCGCATCGCACGAAGCGCATTCCATGAACCCTTGGTACCACCGGGAACCCCGCGGACGAGGGACGCCCGCGACGGCGTGTCGCGCCGTCACCCGGCCGGGGATCAGGCCGACTTGGGCGCCCGCTTGCGCGGCGCCGGCTTCTTCTTCGCGGCCGGCTTTTCGTCCTCATCGGACTCCTCCGAAGAGGACTTCGCCCCGCGGGACTTCTTCGCGGCGTCCACACTGGCCTGCAGCGCCGCCATCAGGTCGACGACGTCGGCCTTCGCGGTGACCGCGGCGGGCTTGGTCGTCTCCTCCCCCGCCACCTTGGCCTCGATCATCTCCTCGAGGGCCTCGCGGTAGTGGTCGTGGTACTTCTCCGGTTCGAACACCGGCTCGGCCAGCGAGTCGATCAGCGACCCGGCCATGGTCAGCTCCTGCGGCCGGATCTGCGGCGGGTCGTCGCGCAGGAAGGGGAAGTCGGGCTCGCGGACCTCGTCCGGCCACAGCATCGTCGTCATCACCAGCACGTCGGCGTGCACCCGCAGCACCGCCATGCTCTCCCGCTGCCGCACCGCGACCTTGGCGATCGCCACCTGGCTCGACTTGTGCAGCGCGTCCCGCAGCACGACGTACGGCTTCACCGCGTTCTTCTGCGGCTCGAGGTAGTACGTCCGGTCGTACTGGATCGGGTCGATCGACTCGAGCGGCACGAACTCCAGCACGTCGATCGTGCGCTGGGTGGGCAGCGGCAGGTCGGCCATCTCGGTGTCGGTGATCACGACCATCTCGCCGTCGGGCAGCTCGTAGCCCTTGGCGATCTCGGCGTAGGGCACCTCGGCGCCGTCGATCGTGCAGAAGCGCTTGTACTGGATGCGGCCGCCGTCGGCCTCGTGCACCTGGCGCAGGGAGACGTTCTTGTTCTCGGTGGCCGCGTAGAGCTGGATCGGGATGCTCACCAGCCCGAACGACACCGAGCCCTTCCACATCGCCCGCATGCCACGCACCTCCGAGATCGCCTTCACGCTACGTGACAACCGTAGCCCGAAACGTCCCGAGGCGACAGCCTGATCTAGACCTCTGCCAGGTACTTCTCCCAGAGTGCGGGGTCCATGAACCAGTTCTGGAAGTCCGTGGGATCGGTGAACCCGTTCGCGAACCGCCGCGCGACGGCGGGGTTCTGGCCGGCCACCCCGAGGATCTGGAGCACGTGCGGGGGCGGCGGGAGCAGCAGCGCGTTGGTCCATTCGGTGACGTGCCGGGCGTACTCCCAGTAGCGCTCGAACGTGGCGTCCATCCACGAGGCGTCGAACGGCTCGTCGCCGCGCTCGACGATCGCGTCGAGGTAGGTGGCCGCGCAGTGGCTCGCGTTGTTCGAACCCTGGCCGGTGATCGGGTCGTTCGCGACGACGACGTCGGCCATGCCCAGCACGATCGCCCCGCCGGGCAGGGTGCCGACCGGCCTGCGCACCACCGGTGTGTAGCCGCCGGCCAGCGTGGCCTTCGCGTCGGTCAGCTCGGCGTCGCGGCAGCGGTCGTACTCCCACGGCACGAACTGCTTCATCAGGTCGAGGATCCGCCCGAAGTGCTCGGCCGGGCCCGGGCGGTCGTCGAAGCAGTCCAGCGGCCCGCCGGGAACGCCCTCGAAGAAGAGGATGTCGCAGTTCCCGCTGAGCGTGTACGCGGGGATCATGAACAGCTCGCCGACGCCGGGGACGATGTTGAACCGCACCGCCATCCGGTCCGGGTGCTCCGGCCGCGGCCGGACGCCGTGGGCGTAGGCGAGCGACAGCGCGCGCATCGGCTTCGTGTACGGCGACCGCTCGGGCACCCGGTCGAACAGCTGGACCAGCTCGCCCTTGCCGGCCGAGATGATCACCAGGTCGTAGAGCCGGGACAGGGCGTCCAGTTCGGACGTCATCACGCCGTGGATGACGAGCTTGCCGCCGCGGTCCTCGAACAGCTCCAGCCAGCCCGCCATCTTCACCCGCTGGTCGACCGACTGCGCGACGTGGTCCAGCTCGGCGAACCAGTCGAGCGCGCGGCCGCCGTCCGGCGCCGCCACCGACACGCCCAGGCCTTCGACGTTGACGGTGTCGGCTTCCCACAGGTTGATCCCGAGGTCCCGCTCGTGCTGCAGCGCGTCGTGGAACATGCACTGCGTCGACATCACGCGCCCGTTGCGGATCTCATCCGGCGTCCGCGCGGACATCACCGTGACGTCGTAGCCCTTCGCCTGCAGCCCGAGGGCCAGCTGCAACCCGGACTGCCCGGCGCCGACGATCAGAACCCTGCGCATGAAGCTCGTTCTCCTTCTCAGGCGTTCGGGACGCTGCCGGCCAGCTCGCGCGGGCCGGACAGCACGGCCAGCGACAGCGTGTGGCTCACCAGCTCGGTCAGGGTGGCGATCGCCGAGGCGCGGTCGCGGGCGTCGCAGGTGACCAGCGGGACGCTCGGATCGAGGGCGAGCGCGTCGCGCACCTCGTCGAGGTCGTGCACCGGCATGCCCTCGAACTGGTTGACCGCGACGACGAACGGCAGGTCCGAGTCGTTCTCGAAGTAGTTGATCGCCGCGAACGACTCGTCGATCCGGCTGGTGTCGACCAGCACGACCGCGCCGAGCGCGCCCCGGCTCAGGTCGTCCCAGAGGAACCAGAACCGTGCCTGGCCCGGCGTGCCGAACAGGTACAGCAGCAGGTCCGGGCGCAGCGTGATCCGGCCGAAGTCCATCGCCACGGTCGTCGTCGACTTGCCGCCGGGCGGGATGTCGTCGACGCCTTCGCCGGCCTCGGTCATCCAGGCCTCGTTGCTCATCGGCGGCACCTCCGACACCGCGCCGACGAACGTGGTCTTGCCGACACCGAAGCCCCCGGCGACGACGATCTTCGCGGAGATCGTCAGCAGATCGCCCTCAGGCGGGGAGCCGCTTGAGCCCATCAAGGATCCTCTCGAGCACGTTGGTGTCGTGGTGGTAGGCGTGCGCGGTGGGGTGGACGAACACCGCGCCCTGGGACGCGAGGTCGCCGATCAGCACCCGCACCACGCCCAGCGGCAGGTCGAGCCCGACCGACAACTCGGCGATCGAGCACCGCGCGCGGGCGCGTTCGTAGAGCGAGCGCGACTCGGGCATCAGCGTGCCGCTCAGCGCGGGGTCGTACCGCGGGACCGAGACCAGGGTCTCCACCAGCAGCTGGTGCCGGGTGCTGGTGCGGCCGCCGGTGAGCGCGTACGCGCGGATCCGGCGGCTGCGCCTCGGCAAGGCGGTGTCCTTTTCGGACACTGAAATCACATCCTCGTCGGGCACGCTGATCACACCCGGGGGCGGCGCGCGGTGAGCACCTGGCGCAGTTCGGCGCGCACCTCGGGGGTGAGCGCGTGGCCGGCGTTGGTGATGAACTGGGTCATCTCGTAGGCGACCACCTTCATGTCCGCCTCGCCCGAGGTCAGCACCGCGAGCCCGGCACCGGAACCGATGCCCATGAACAGGAAGTAGCCGTGGGTGAGCCGGATGATGATCTGCTCGCAAGCGCCCTTCCCGAACAGCGCCGCGCTGTTGCCGGCGAGCGAGAGCAGGCCGCTGGCGATCGCCGCGAGCTGCTCGGCCTCGGCTTCGCCGACCGAATCGGACGCGGTGAGGGGGAAGCCGTCCACGCTCATGATCAGCGCGTGGCTGACGCCGTGGACCTTGCGCACGAAGTCGTCGAGCAGCCAGGCGAAGTCCGCCGGGGCCGGGTGGGGGGCGCTCACGAGGCGGTTCCTCCGGGCGTCTCGTCCTGCTGGGCACGGTGGTTCTCGGCGAGGGCGGCCCGCTCGCCGTCGGCGAAGGCGCCGAGGTCGGCGAGCAGCTGCTCGTGGCCGTTCGCCGCGGGTTCGGCGGCCGGGGGCGGTGGTGGCGGTTCGGGCGCGGCACCGCGGATGCTGCCGGGCACGCGCCTGGGCAGGCCGTTGGCCGTGGTGCCGCCGGTCTCGAGCGGCCGCGGGCGGGGGCTCGGCTTGCGCGGCACGGCCCGCACCGGCTCTTCTCGCGGGAAGGTCCCGGGACGCCGGCGCGGCAACCCGCCGACGGCGGCCGGTTCGCCTTCCGGTGCCGGCACCGGCTCCACGGTGACGGTCTTGGTGCCCGACCACGCGTTTTCGGCCAGCTCGGTGACGATGCCCGTGGGCAGCAGCACGGTCGCGACCGTGCCGTGCGGGCTGCGCCGGTCCAGCCGCACGGTGACGCCGTGGCGGGCGGCGAGCCGGGAGACCACCGCGAGGCCCATGTGCCGGGCCGCGGCGTCGTCGAGGTCGCCGCCGGCGGCCAGCCGCGCGTTGAGGCCGTCGATCCGGTCGGCCGGGATGCCGATGCCCTCGTCCTCGATCCGGACGAGCACGCTGCCCTGCTCGGTCAGGTGCGCGCTGACGTTCACCGGCGAGCTGGGCGAAGACTGGTTGGCGGCGTTGTCGAACAGCTCCGCGAGCACCCGGCCCAGGTCCTCCGCGGCGAAGCCGACGACGCCGAGGTTCACCACGCGGCCGATGGTGATCCGGGCGTAGTGGTCGATCGAGGACATCGCCGCGCGCATGACGTCGAGCACCGTCGTCGCGCGGGCGGCGTCGTCGGCGGTCTCCTGGCCGGCCAGCACGCGCAGGTTCTCGGCGTTGCGGCGCAGCCGGGTCGCGAGGTGGTCGAGCTGGTAGAGCTCGGCGAGGCGGTGGTGGTCCTCCTCCCCCGCCTCCAGCTCTTCGAGCCGGGCCAGCAGCTGGTCGAGCAGGTTGAGGTCACGCAGGGCCACGCTGGCGCAGATCTCGGCGAGCACGGCGTCGTCCGACGGCGCCGGCGGGACCGCCACCGGCGGCGTCAGCTGCGCGATCGCCGGACCCGCGGCGGGTGCGTACCCGGGGTGCTTCGGGGGCGCCGTGAGGAACTGCGCGGCGGCGACCCGCGAGCGGTCCAGCAGGACGCGTGATCGATCCAGGAGTTCCCGGGCCCGGCTCGCCATGTGGTCCCACTTCTTCCTTGCTCAGGTGCGGAAAACGCGTACGCGACGCCGACCCCCGGCGGCGACGCCCGACATGCAAGCAGAAAGCCTCGTCGGATGTCCACAGCCGGTCCCCGCGCGATCGCGCGCAGTGAGCGGATTTTCAGGGCGTAGCTCCTGGTGAGCGCAGTGCGTTAGGCCAATCGGTCCATTTTTGCAATTTGCGCCCCGCAACGGAACGCACACGGACGCCGATACCGCAGGCCGGGCGGCCGCGCACGACGGAATCCACCCGTGTCCGGTTCGACCGGATTTTTGCGTGCCCCGCACTTTTTTGCGGGGCACGCAAGTTTTTCGCTACACTCCGTTTATGCCGCCGGAGGAGCCACCGAAGCTGACGCTGCGGGAACGCAAGAAGCGCGAGGCCCGCCGGGCCCTCGCGCAGGCCGCGTTGCGGCTCACGCTGGACCGCGGGCTGGAGAACGTCCGCGTCGAGGACATCGCCAACGAGGTGGGGGTCTCGCCGCGGACATTCAACAACTACTTCTCGAGCAAGGAGCAGGCGGTCTGCTCGATGGTCGTCGACCGCCACGAGGGGATGCGCGAAGCCCTGCTCGCCCGGCCGGCGGGCGAGCCGCTCTGGGAGTCGGTCAAGCAGGCGGTGATCCACCAATATTCGCGTGAAGGCGAGCCGGATCGCGCGTATGTTGCGCGTATCCGGGAGCTGATGGGCCAGCTCATGCTGCGCGGCGAGTTCCTCAACGCCCACGCGGCGGTCGAACGCGTCCTCGCCGAGACCATCGCGAAGCGGGCGGGCGGGGCGGACCACCTCCTGTGCCGGCTGATGGCCTCCACGGTGGAAAGCGCTGTCCGCGTCGCCTTCGTCAACTGGTTCATGACCGAGGGCGAGCCGTTCCTCCCGACCCTCGAACGGCTGCTGGACGAGCTGGCCGCCGGGATGCCCACCCTGACCGGCGGCACCGCACCGCCACCCGGACCGAACACCACCACCACTCCACTGGGGGAATCGTTGTGCTAGTCAAGCTCCTGCGGGCGCACCTGCGCCCGTACAAAACCACGTTGTGGGTGATCGTGGTGCTGCAGCTCGTGCAGACGATCGCCATGCTCTACCTGCCGACGCTCAACGCCGACATCGTCGACAACGGGCTGATCAAGGGCGACATGGGGTACATCCTGCGCATCGGCGCGGTGATGCTGGCCGTGACGCTCGCCCAGATCGCCGGCTCGATCGGCGCGGTGTACTACGGCGCCCGCACCGCGATGGCGGTCGGGCGCGACATCCGGGCCGGGGTCTTCCACCGGGTGCAGGACTTCTCGGCCCGCGAGGTCGGCCAGTTCGGCACGCCGTCGCTGATCACCCGCACCACCAACGACGTCCAGCAGATCCAGATGCTCGTGGTCATGACGCTGACGCTGATGGTGTCCGCGCCGATCATGTGCGTCGGCGGGATCATCCTGGCGCTGAACCTCGACGTGCCGCTCTCCTCGCTGCTGCTGGTGATCGTGCCGGTGCTGGCGATCGCGGTCGGCACGATCATCACCAAGATGCGCCCGGCGTTCCGGCTGATGCAGGAGCGGATCGACCGGATCAACCAGGTGCTGCGCGAGCAGATCATGGGCATCCGCGTGATCCGCGCGTTCGTTCGCGACTCCCGCGAACGCGAGCGCTTCGACGTCGCGAACGACCAGCTGCTCACGGTGTCGCTGCGGGTCGGGCGCCTGATGGCGCTGATGTTCCCGATCGTCATGCTGGTGATGAACGCCTCCAGCGTCGCCGTGCTGTGGTTCGGCGGGCAGCGCATCGACTCCGGCAGCATGCAGATCGGGGCCATGACGGCGTTCCTGTCCTACCTGCTGCAGATCCTGATGGCCGTCATGATGGCCACGTTCATGTTCATGATGGTGCCGCGCGCGGAGGTCAGCGCCGAGCGGATCAGCGAGGTACTCGACACCGAGTCGAGCGTCCGCCCGCCGGTGTCGCCGATCCGCCCCGGCGCGGTGCACGGGCACCTGGAGCTGGCCGGCGTCGAGTTCCGCTACCCCGGCGCGGAAAAGCCGGTGCTGCAGGACATTTCGCTGATCGGGCGGCCGGGTGAGACCACCGCCGTGATCGGGTCCACCGGCACTGGCAAGACGACGCTGCTGAACCTGATCCCGCGGCTGATGGACGCCACCCGCGGCACGGTGAAGGTCGACGGCGTCGACGTCCGCGACCTCGACCCGGCGGTGCTCGCCCGCGCCGTCGGGCTGGTGCCGCAGAAGCCGTACCTGTTCGCCGGGACGGTCGCGAGCAACCTGCGCTACGGCAACCCGGACGCCACCGACGAAGAGCTGTGGCACGCGCTGGAAGTGGCGCAGGGCAAGGACTTCGTCGAAGCGATGGCCGAGGGCCTCGAGTCGCCGATCGCCCAGGGCGGCACGAACGTCTCGGGCGGCCAGCGGCAGCGGCTCGCCATCGCCCGGATGCTGGTGCACAAGCCGGAGATCTACCTGTTCGACGACTCGTTCTCGGCGCTGGACTACGCGACCGACGCGGCCCTGCGCCGCGCGCTGGTCTCCGAGACCGCCGACGCGACGGTGATCATCGTGGCGCAGCGGGTCAGCACCATCCGGGGCGCCGACCGCATCATCGTCCTCGACGAGGGCCGCGTCGTCGGCACCGGCACCCACCACGAACTGTTCGACAGCAACGAAACCTATCGCGAGATCGTGCTGTCGCAGCTCACCGAGCAGGAGGCGGCGTGAGCACCACGGAATCGCCGAAGGCCGCCGTCACCGACGCGGGCGAGCGCCCGACGGCCGAGCGGCACAAGAACACCGGCGCCGCGACCGCCGGCCCCGGCCGCTGGATGGCCGGCGGCGCCCCGCCGGAGAAAGCCCTCGACTTCAAGGGTTCCCTGAAGCGGCTGCTGCGGATGCTGGCCCCGCAAAGGCTGCACCTGATCGGCGTGCTCGTGCTCGGCGCGGCCAGCGTCGCGCTGACCGTGATCGGGCCGAAGATCCTCGGCCAGGCCACCGACGCGATCCTGGCCGGCGTGCTCGGCAAGCAGGTGCCGCCGGGGGTCACCAAGGAGCAGGTCGTCGCCGGGCTGCGCGCCCGCGGCGACAGCACGCTCGCCGACATCTACGGCCGCGTCGACCTCGTGCCCGGCGTGGGCATCGACTTCGACAAGGTCGGCCAGATCCTGCTGATCGTGCTGGCGCTGTTCGTCATCGCGTCGTTCTTCGGGCTGATCCAGGCCCGGCTGACGACGACGCTGGTGCAGCACGCGGTGTACCGGCTGCGCGAGGACGTCGAAGCGAAGTTCTCGCGGCTGCCGCTGAAGTACTTCGACCGCCAGCCGCGCGGCGAGGTGCTGTCCCGCGTCACCAACGACATCGACAACCTGGCGATGTCGCTGCAGCAGACGCTCTCGCAGATCGTCTCGTCGCTGCTGACGGTCATCGGCGTGCTGATCATGATGTTCCTGATCTCGCCGCTGCTGGCGGCGATCGCGCTGCTCACGGTGCCGCTGTCGGCCGTCGTCGCGGCGAAGATCGGGAAGCGGGCGCAGCCGAACTTCATCAAGCAGTGGTCGACGACCGGGAAGCTCAACGCGCACGTCGAGGAGATGTACACCGGCCACTCGCTGGTCAAGGTGTTCGGCCGCCGCGAGGAGTCCGGGGCGATCTTCGACAAGCAGAACGAAACGCTCTACGAAGCGAGCTTCCGCGCGCAGTTCATCTCCGGCATGATCCAGCCGGCGATGATGTTCATCGGCAACCTGAGCTACGTGCTGGTGGCCGTGATCGGCGCGCTGCGCGTCGCCTCGGGCAGCCTGACCCTCGGCGAGGTGCAGGCGTTCATCCAGTACTCGCGCCAGTTCAGCCAGCCGGTCACGCAGATCGCCAGCATGGCGAACCTGCTGCAGTCCGGGGTCGCGTCGGCCGAGCGGGTGTTCGCGCTGCTCGACGCCGAGGAGCAGGCGCCGGAACCGGAACACCCGGAGCGGCCCGCGGTGGTCCGCGGACGCGTCGAGTTCCAGGACGTCTCGTTCCGCTACCTGCCGGACAAGCCGCTGATCGACGACCTGTCGCTCACGGTCGAACCGGGCCAGACGGTGGCGATCGTCGGCCCGACCGGCGCGGGCAAGACGACGCTGGTCAACCTGCTCATGCGGTTCTACGAGCTGGACGGCGGGCGGATCACGCTCGACGGCGTCGACATCGCGAAGATGAACCGCGAGGAGCTGCGCGACCAGACCGGCATGGTGCTGCAGGACGCGTGGCTGTTCGGCGGCACGATCGCGGAGAACATCGCCTACGGCGCGGACGACCCGAGCCGCGAGGAGATCATCGAAGCGGCGAAGGCGACCCACGTCGACCGGTTCGTCCGGACGTTGCCGGACGGCTACGAGACGGTGCTCGACGACGAGGGCGGCACGGTCAGCGCGGGCGAGAAGCAGCTGATCACGGTGGCGCGGGCGTTCCTGGCCAAGCCGGTGATCCTGATCCTCGACGAAGCGACGAGTTCGGTGGACACGCGCACCGAGGTGCTCATCCAGCGGGCGATGAACTCGCTGCGCAGCGGGCGCACGAGCTTCGTGATCGCCCACCGGCTCTCGACGATCCGCGACGCGGACGTGATCCTGGTGATGGAGCACGGGCAGATCGTCGAGCAGGGCGACCACGAAACACTGCTCGGCAGCGGCGGCGCGTACGCGCGGCTGTACGCGGCGCAGTTCGCCGAAGCCATGGCGGAGACCGACTGACGCCGGCTTCAAACCAAGGTCATGAACGGCGCCGGTCGGTCAGCACGCGAGTGCGGGAAACGTCTTGAATGAGTCATTCAGGACGTGGGACGTCTTGAATGACTCATTCAAGACGTTCGGCGGGGCCGGCCACCGTGAACGAGCCGTTCAGGGCAACCTGCCGCGCCGCACGGCCCGCCCGGTACCCTGGACGCTCCCGAGCGGAAGGGGTACCGGGGCGGCGATGGCCGACAAACTCGAGGAGTACCGCGGCAAGCGCGGCCGGGACCGCACCCCCGAACCCTGGCCCGACGGCCCGCCGGAGCCCGGGGGCAACGACCTCTTCGTCATCCAGGAGCACCACGCTTCCCGGCTGCACTGGGACTTCCGGCTGGAACGCGACGGCGTGCTCGTGTCCTGGGCCGTCCCGCGCGGGCTGCCGCTCGCGCCCGGGGTGAACCGGCTCGCGGTGCACACCGAGGACCACCCCATGGAGTACCTCACCTTCGAGGGCGAGATCCCGGCCGGCGAGTACGGCGGCGGCCGGATGACCGTGTGGGACACCGGGAAGTACGAAACCCTGCACTGGAACGACCACAAGGTCGAGGTCGTCTTCCACGGCGAGCGGGCGCGCGGCAAGTACCTCTTCCTCAACCGGCACAACGCCGACGACGACCGCGACTGGATGCTGCGGCGCCTCGACCCGGCCGAGCCCGGCCACGAAGACGCCCCCGAGTTCCTCGAGCCGATGACGGCGGTCCCGGGCGAGCTGCCGGCCGAGGACGACGACTGGGCCTACGAGTTCGCCTGGGGCGGCCTGCGCACGATGCTGCTCGTCTCCGGCGGCCGCGTCACCGCGCACGACGACACCGGCGCCGACGTCACCAGCCGCTACCCGGACCTGCACAAGCTGGGCGAAGAGCTCGGGTCGACGGAAGTGCTGCTGGACGGCGAAGTCGTCGTGATCAAGGACGGCAAGCCCTACCCGCAGGGCCTCGAGGAGCGCCGCCGGGCCGACGGCAACGCGGCGAAGCGGCTCAAGGCGCACTGCCCGGTGTTCTACTTCGCCTACGACGTCCTGCACCTCGACGGCCGGCCGACCCTCGACCTGCCCTACACCGAACGCCGGGAGCTGCTGGACGACCTGCCGGTGACCGATCGCCACTGGCAGGTCCCCCGCTACTTCGCCGACGGCGGCGAGGACGTCCTCGGCGCCAGCCGCCAGCACGGCCTGCCGGGAGTGGTCGCCAAGCGGGCCGACGGTCCGTACCGGCCCGGCGCCGGCGACTGGGTGTTCATCGGGAACTGAAAGCTCAGTGCACCCGCGGCAGGACGGTGAGCGGCCCGCGCCGCGCGTCCTTCAGCAGGACCACCGCGAGCACCGCCCCGACGACCGCGACCACCGCGCAGATCACCAGGCTCTCGTGGAACCCGGCCAGCGCCCCGGCCGGCCCGGGCGTGGCGGCCATGCTCGACGCAATGACCGTCGACGCCACCGCGACCCCGAACGCGCCGCCGATCTGGAACGCCGCCGTGCTCGTGCCGGACGCGATGCCCGCGTCGGCCTTGGTGGCGCCCGAGAGCGCCGCCGCCGCGAGCGCCACCGGGCCCGCGCCGAGCCCGAGGCCGAACAGGACCAGGCCCGGGAACACGGCCGTGAAGTACCCGCTGTCGGCCGAGATGCCGACCAGCAGCGCACAGCCGATCCCGAGCAGCAGCAACGCCGTCACCGCGACCGGGCGGACGCCGCGGCGGGCCATGCCCGCCTGTGCCGCGAACGCGCCGACCACCGACGCGATCGGCATCGCCGACTGGCTCACGCCGAACTGGATCGGCGTGTAGCCCAGCACCCCCAGCGAGTACTGCGAAAGCACGACCGACATCCCGAAGCCCGGCACCAGCGCCACGATCGTCAGCAGGTTGGCGCCCAGCACGGTGGTCGACCGGAAGAGCCGCGCGGGCAGCAGCGGGTTCGCCGAGCGCTTCTCCACCAGTACGGTCAAGCCGGTCAGGACCACGAAGAGCGCGCCGAGTCCCAGGACCGGGAAGCTCGTCCAGCCCAGCTGCGGCGCCTCGACCAGCAGGTAGACCAGCAGCGCGAGCGCCGCGGTGCCCAGGACCGCCCCGGCGACGTCGAAGGTGCGCGACGCCGACGCGTCCCGGCTTTCCCGCAGCAGCACCGGGCTCAGCACGAGCATCACGATCGCGACCGGGACGTTGACGTAGAACAGCGACTGCCAGCCGAGCTTGTCGAGCAGCGCCCCGCCGAGCAGGAGACCCGTGGTCGCGCCCACCGCGGCGATCGCGGACCACGTCGCCAGCGCGCGGTTGCGCGCCCGGCCCTCCGGGAACGTGTCGGTGAGGATCGCCATCGCGGTCGGCGCCATCAGCGCCGCCGAAACGCCGTGCAGCGCCCGGGCCGCCAGCAGCAGCGGCGCGGCCGTCGCCAGCGCCGAGAGGATCGAGACCAGCAGGAACAGCACCGTCCCGAGCATGAACACCCGGCGGCGGCCCAGCAGGTCCGCGGCCCGGCCGCCGAGCAGCAGCAACCCGCCGAACGTCAGCAGGTTGCCGGAGAGGATCCACTGGGCCTCGACCGGCGAGAGCCCGAGGTCCGCCGCGATCACCGGCACGCCCATGATCACGCTCTGGGCGTCCAGGATCACCATGAAGTTGGCCGCGCAGAGCAGGATCAGGGCCGCCAGCCGGCGGGGTTCCGCCTGCCGCGCGGCCGCATCCGGCCGCGCCGATTCCGCGAGGGTCATCCGCGCTCCCATGCTCGTTCCGATCGTGCGACCGACCGTACGAACTCCGGCGCGGTGGGCTCATCTCCCCCGCTGCGAGATCAGTCGCCGCGGACGAGCACGACCACGCCCGCCACGACGACCACCGCGCCCGCGACCACGTTGCCGACGAGCGCGGCCGTCGACGGCTGCGTCTCCGCGGCGGAACGCAGCAGCCACGGCGAAAGCGCCGTCCACGCGCCGAGCACCGGTACGACCCAGCCGAGGAACCGCAGCCGCCGCGTCGCGGTGCGGGCGATGGCCAGCGCGACCAGGACCAGGCCGACGACGGTGTTGCTGAGCGCGAGCACGCCCGCGCCACCGAAACCGGTGACCCAGGGGGCGAGCACGAGGTAGAGACCGGCGAGCAGGACGAAACCCGCGGCGGCGCCGATGACGGCGGTCCGCTGCCTGCCGGCCGGGGTGCTGTGCGAAGTCATCTCCTCACCTCCACCCCGGAGAGGTACCCCGCGGTAGCGGCCGGTAACCGGGGTCTGCCCGCAGCCCTCGGAACGGGCAGGCCCCGGCCGGGGAAACCTCAGCAGCCGCAGGTGTAATAA
>NZ_JBGDMD010000004.1:0-957377 GCF_041679295.1 Amycolatopsis kentuckyensis
CCTTACGTACGGCCCGTTAGGATAGCCAGTTGGCTGCCCTAGCGGGCCGTACGCGTATGTCCGGAACAAGATTTTTTCACGGCAGGAGGCCAGGTGTCCGAGTTCGGTCGACGAGACTCAGCGGATGATGGGTCCGGCCGGTCGGCACGCCGGGACGAAGGCTCCCGGGGCCGGTCGGACGCACCTCGGAAGAACCAGGGCGGCGCGCGGCAGGACCGCGGCGGCCGCGACGGCGGTTACCAGGGCCGGCCGCGCCGCGACGACCGCGGAGTCCGCGGCGGCGGCAAGCCGTTCCGCGGCGGCGACGGTCCCCGTGACCGCGACCAGCGCGGAGGTTACGCAGGTCAGGGCCGCGGCACGAGCGACCGCGACGACCGTCGCGGCAGCTTCCGCGACGGCGGCCGCGACTCCGCCGGCCGGCCGGGTGGCAGCCGGTATTCGGGCGGCCCGGGCCGGTCCGGAGACCGCGACACCCCCCGCTCCGGCGGGCGCTACGAGAACTCGGGCCGCGGCCAGGACGACCGCGCCGGCCGCCCCCAGGGCAAGTCCTCGTACGGAGACCGCAAGCCGCGCTGGGAGGACCGCAGCGGCGGCTCCCGCACTGGCGCCGACTCCCGCGGCGGCTACCAGCGCCGCGACGACGACCGCGGCCGTGGTGGCTCCGACTCGCGCGGCGGTTACCAGCGCCGCGATGACGACCGTAGCCGCGGCGGCTCGGACTCCCGGGGCAGCTACCAGCGCCGCGACGACAGCCGCGGCAGCTCGGACCCGCGCGGTAGCTACCAGCGCCGGGACGACGACCGCGGTCGCAGCGGCTCGGACTCGCGTGGCAGTTACCAGCGCCGGGACGACGACCGCGGTGCCCGCACCGGCGGCTTCAAACGCGAGGATCGCGGCGGCTACCAGCGCCGGGACGACGACCGCGGTGGGTTCAAGCGGGACGATGACCGGAGCCGTGGTGGCTCGGACTCGCGCGGTGGTTACCAGCGCCGCGACGATGACCGTGGCCGTGGTGGCTCGGACTCGCGTGGCAGCTACCAGCGCCGCGACGACCGTGGCGGCTCGGACTCTCGGGGCAGCTACCAGCGGCGCGACGATGACCGTGGTGGCTTCAAGCGGGACGACCGCGGCGGTTCCGACCGTCGTGAGAACCGTGGCGGCTCCGACTCTCGGGGCGGTTACCAGCGCCGCGACGACCGTGGCGGCTCGGACTCCCGGGGCAGTTACCAGCGCCGCGACGATGACCGTGGTGGCTCCAAGCGTGAGGACCGCGGCCCCCGCTCCGGCGGCTACAAGCGGGACGACCGGCCCCGTCGCGACCCGCAGCCGCGCGTGGGGACTCCGCTCTCCGACGAGGCCCTCGCCAGGGAACTCCTCGAAGCCCCCGAACTCCCCGAGGACATCGAGTTCTCCGACCTCGACGAGGAAGCCCGCCGCGAGCTGAGGACCCTGCCCAAGGGCCTGGCCGAGACCGTCGGGAAGCACCTCGTCGCCGCCGGGGGGCTCGTCGACTCCGATCCGGAAGCCGCGCTCGAGCACGCCAAGTACGCCAAGGCCAAGGCCTCGCGCGTGCCGATCGTGCGGGAGGCGCTCGGCCTCGTCGCCTACCACGCCGGGAACTGGTCGGAAGCCCTCTCCGAACTGCGGGCCGTGCGGCGGATGACCCGCAGCGACGACCACATCGCCATCATCGCCGACGCCGAGCGGGCGCTGGGCCGGCCCGAACGCGCCCTCGACCTGGCGAAGGAGGCCGACAAGGCCACCCTGAGCAAGGCCGTCCAGATCGAGCTCGCCATCGTCGCCGCCGGCGCGCGGCGGGACCTCGGGCAGCTCGACGCCGCCGTCGTCTCGCTGCAGAGTGACGACCTCAAGGCGGACAAGCGCGACCCGTGGAGCGCTCGCCTCTTCTACGCCTACGCCGACAACCTCGTCGCCGCCGGGCGGAAGGACGAGGCCGTCCAGTGGTTCCTCAACGCCGCCGAGGCCGACGCCGAAGACGAGACCGACGCCGCCGAGCGCGCCGCCGACCTGGCCAACGAGGAGAAGACCGACTCGGATGAGTGACGCCCTGCTCGCGGCCTACGACGCGGTCCTGTTCGACCTCGACGGCACCGTCTACCACGGCGCCCGGGTGATCCCGGGCGCCCCGGAGACGGTGCGGGCCGCGCGCGAGCACGGCACGCCCGTCCGGTTCGTCACGAACAACGCGTCCAAGGCCCCGGCCGAGGTCGTCGACCACCTCACCGGCCTCGGCATGCCCGCCGACGCCGGTGAGGTGCACACCAGCGCCCAGGCCGGTGTGCAGCTGCTGAAGGAACGGCTCGAGCCCGGCGCCGAGGTCCTCGTCGTCGGCACCGAGTCCCTCGCCGCCGAAGTCACCGGGGCAGGTCTCAAAGCCGTCCGCGAGAACGCCGAGAGCGTCCAGGCGGTCGTCCAGGGCCATTCGCCCGACAACACCTGGGCCGCCCTCGCCGAAGCCTGCCTGGCGATCCGCGCCGGTGCGCTTTGGGTGGCTTGCAACGTCGATGCCACCCTGCCCAGCGAGCGCGGGCTGCTGCCCGGCAACGGCTCGATGGTGGCCGCGCTGCGGACCGCCACCGACGTCGAGCCGCTCGTCGCCGGGAAGCCGGAGCCGCTGCTGTTCGAAACCGCCGCGCGGTCGGCGGGTGCCGAAAAGCCGCTCGTCGTCGGCGACCGGCTGGACACCGACATCGCCGGCGCGGTCGCCGCGGGCATCGACTCGCTGGTCGTCCTTTCCGGCGTCGCGACGCCGGAGCAGCTGATCGAGGCCATCCCGGCCGAGCGCGCGACTTACCTCGCGAAAGACCTCACCGCACTCGAAGACAAAGCCGATGACCTGAAGATCGGTCCTCGCCCGGGCTGGACCGTGACCGTCGAGCACGGCCGCCTGACGGCGAAGGGCGACGGCGACGACCTGGACCTGCTCCGCGCGCTCTGCCACGTGGCCTGGGAGACCGGCGTCACCGAACTCGGCGAGGACACGAAGGCCCGGCTGCGCTGACTGCTACCGTCGTAACGTGCAGGATCATCCCTACCCCGTTCCGGGCCCGCCGCCCGGTTCGTTCTCGCAGCAGACCGACCCGCGGGCCGGCATCGAGGAAGCCGTCGCCGGGCTGGACGACCTCGACGCGCTGCCGCTCGCGGAGCACGTCGAGCGGTTCGACGCCGTGCACACCGAGCTGACGGTCGCCCTCTCCAGCATCGACAAGGTCTGACCACGGTGCCCAAGCGGGCGCGCCTCGACGCGGAACTGGTTCGGCGCGGCCTCGCCCGGTCGCGCGAGCAGGCTTCGGCCCTGATCACCGGCGGCAAGGTCACCGTGCGGGGCATGGTGGCCAGCAAGCCCGCCACCGGCGTCGAGACCGACGCGCCCATCGTCGTCAAGGACGAGGACGACCCCGGCTGGGCGTCCCGCGGTGCGCACAAGCTGCTCGGTGCCCTGGAGGCGTTCGACGGCCTCAGCGTCGAGGGCAAACGCTGCCTCGACGCCGGCGCGTCCACGGGCGGCTTCACCGACGTCCTGCTCCGCAATGGCGCCGCCACCGTGATCGCCGCCGACGTGGGCCGTGGCCTGCTCGACTGGCGGATCCGCACCGACGAACGGGTAGTGGTCATGGACCGCACCAATGTTCGCAACCTCTCTCCCGAAGACCTCGGTGGCCAGGTCGACGTCGTCGTCGGCGACCTGAGCTTCATCTCCCTCAAGCTCGTGCTGCCCGCCCTCGCCGCCTGCGCGCGCGAAGGCGCCGACCTGGTGCCGATGGTGAAACCGCAGTTCGAGGTGGGCAAGGACCGGCTCGGCAGCGGCGGCGTCGTCCGCGACCCGGAACTGCGCGCCGAATCCGTGCTCACCGTCATCGGCGAAGCCGCGAAGCTCGGGCTCGCGCTGCGCGGAGTCACCGCCAGCCCGCTGCCCGGGCCGTCCGGGAACGTCGAGTACTTCGTGTGGCTGAAGAAAGAACACGTGGCCGAGTCCACTGTGGACGCGGTAGACAGGTCTGAGGCCGAGCGGCTCGTCCGAACCGCCGTCGAGGAAGGGCCCGCATGACCACCGAACGTGAAGTTCTCCTCATGGTGCACCCCGATCGCGAAGCGACGGGCGAAGCCGCGCGCGAGGTTTCCGCGCGCTTCGCCAAGGCCGGCATCCGGATCCGGGTGATCGAGCACGACGTCTGCGCGCTGATCAACCCCGACGAGCACGGCGTCGGGTCGACCTGCACCGTCGTGGACCCGGACGACAACCCCGCCGAAGGCGTCGAGCTGGTGTTCGTCCTCGGCGGCGACGGCACGCTGCTGCGCGCGGCCGAGCTGGCCCGCCCGGCCGGCGTGCCGGTGCTCGGCGTGAACCTCGGCCGCGTCGGCTTCCTCGCCGAGGCCGACTCGGACGCGCTGGCCGACACCGTGCAGCGCGTCGTCGACGGCGACTACCAGGTCGAACCGCGGATGACCATCGACGTCACGGTGACCCACGACGGCGAAGAGCTCGCCCGCGCCTGGGCGCTCAACGAGGCCAGCGTCGAGAAGAGCACCCGCGAGCGGGTCCTGGACGCGCTGATCGAGGTCGACGGCCGCCCGGTGTCCGCGTTCGGCTGCGACGGTGTGCTGTGCGCCACACCGACCGGTTCGACGGCGTACGCGTTTTCGGCGGGCGGCCCGATCATCTGGCCGGACGTCGAGGCGCTGCTGGTCGTGCCGAGCAACGCGCACGCGATGTTCTCGCGGCCGCTGGTCGTCTCGCGGGACTCGGTGATCACCGTCGGGATCGACCCGGACGGCTCGCCGGCCGTCCTGACCTGCGACGGCGGGCGGCTCATCGAGCTGCCGCCGGGGGCGCGCGTGCGCGTCACGAACGGCAAGACGCCGGTGCGGCTGGTCCGCCTGTGGGACGGGCCGTTCACCGATCGCCTGGTCCAGAAGTTCTCGCTGCCGGTGAAGAGCTGGCGCGAGCGCCACGCGCGCCCCTGCGAATGAACCGCTCGGCGATTCATTCGAACATATCGGCGACTCGCCGGGTGCCCGCGCGCGCAGAGTGTCGGTGGGGGCCGCTACCGTAGGCGGCGTGCTGGCCGAGATGCGCATCCAGGGCCTCGGAGTCATCGAGGACGCCCTGCTGGAACTGCACGCGGGCTTCACCGTCGTCACCGGTGAGACGGGTGCGGGAAAGACCATGGTCGTCACCGGGCTGCACCTGCTGTCCGGGGGCCGCGCCGAGGTGTCCAAGGTCCGGACGGGGATGCTCAAGGCGTTCGTGGAAGGGCGGTTCACCTATTCCGGGGTCGAAGGCGCCGAGCGGATCGTCGCCGAGTCGGGCGCCGACGTCGACGAGGACGGCAGCGTCATCGCGCTGCGGGCCGTCGCCGTCGACGGGCGCTCGCGCGCCCACCTGGGCGGCCGGTCGGTGCCGGTCGGCGTGCTCGCGGAGCTGTCCGAACAGCTGATCGCGGTGCACGGGCAGAACGACCAGCTGCGGCTGCTGCGCCCGAGCGAGCAGCGTGACGTCATCGACCGCTTCGCCGGCGACGCGGTGGCGAAGCCGCTGACCGCGTACCGCGAGGTCCGGTCCGAGTGGCTCGCGGTGATCGCGGAGCTGACCGAGCGGTCGACGCGGTCGCGGGAGATGGCCCAGCAGGCCGACCTGCTCAAGCACGGGCTGACCGAGATCGACGCCGTCGCGCCGGAGCCGGGCGAGGACGTCGAGCTCACCGCGCAGATCAAGCGGCTCGCGGCGGCCGACGAGCTGCGCGCGGCCGCGACCGAGGCGCACCAGGCGTTGTCGGGCTCGCCGGACGGCGACCCGGACGCCCCGAGCGCGATGGGCATGGTGTCCGAGGCGCTGCGGCGGCTTTCGACGTCCGAAGACGCGGTGCTGCGCGAGCTGGCGCCGCGGCTGGAAGAGGCGTCGACGCTGCTCACCGACGTCGGGTCGGAGCTGGGGAACTACGTCGAGACGCTGGACGCCGACCCGGCGCTGCTGGAGAAGGTCCTGGCTCGCCAGGCCGACCTGAAGCGGCTGACCCGCAAGTACGCGGCGGACGTCGACGGCGTGCTGGCCTGGGCGGACGACGCCCGGCGCCGCCTGGAGTCGATGGACACGTCGGAGGAGGCGCTGTCCGAGCTGGCGCTGCGGCGCGACCAGCTCGCGGTGCAGCTGGCCGCGCACGCGGTCGAGGTCTCGGCCGCGCGCGTCGAGGCCGCGGCGGCGCTGGCGGAGGAGATCACGCGCGAGCTGTCCGGGCTGGCGATGGGCCAGGCGGCGATCGAGGTGACGGTCGAGCAGCGCCCGGCCGAACACGGCGACACGCATGCGCTGACCCTCGACGGCCGCGCGGTGCACGCGGGCCCGGACGGCGTCGACGACGTCGAGCTGCTGCTGCGCGCCCACGACGGCGCGCCGCCGTTGCCGGTGCACAAAGCCGCGTCGGGCGGTGAGCTGTCGCGGGTGATGCTGGCGATCGAGGTGGTGCTGGCGCACGCGGACACGGTCCAGACGCTGGTGTTCGACGAGGTCGACGCCGGGGTGGGCGGCCGCGCGGCGGTCGAGATCGGCCGGCGGCTGGCCCGGCTGGCGCGCACCCACCAGGTTCTGGTGGTCACGCACCTGCCGCAGGTGGCGGCGTTCGCGGACCAGCACCTGGTGGTGGACAAGGGCCACAGCGGCGGCGTGACGCGCAGCGGCGTGAAGAACCTGAGCCAGACCGAGCGGGTCAACGAGCTCGCCCGGATGCTCGCCGGGATGGACGACACCGAGACGGGCCGCGCGCACGCCGAGGAGCTGCTGGCGACCGCGGAGAAGGCCAAGGCCGAGCCGGCCCCGAAGCCCAAGCGGGGCAAGAAGAAGTAGGCGGCTCTCCGGGCCGGCGCCGGGCGTCAGGCGGGCTGGGTCGCCGGGGGCCGCTCCGAGCTCGGGGCGGGCCGCCGAAGGTCTTGAATGAGTCATTCAGGACCTCCTAAGACCTGAATGACTCATTCAAGACGCTGGGTTCCGGGTGGGTCGGCCGGAGGCCGCAATGCATGGCGGGCGGCCGCGGGCCGGGCTGCGGCTCAGCGGCTCTCGAGGTCCGCGTTGATCGTGCCGAACACCTCGGCCAGCACTCGCGCCTGCTTCGGGGTCACCTGGTCCGCGAAGTACCGCTTCACGCCCCGCACGTGCGTGGGCCACGCCGCCTCCAGCGCCGCCAAGCCCTCGGCCGTCAGCACCACCAGCGTGGCCCGCCGGTTCGCCGGGTCCACCTCGCGGCGTGCGTAGCCGGCCCGCTCCAAGCCGTCCACCACGCGCGTCAAGCCGCTGGTGCTGTGCACCAACGCGTCCGCCAGCTCCTTCATGTGCAGCCGCCGGTCCGGGGCCTCCGACAGCTGGACCAGCGCGTCGTACGTCCGGTGCGTCATCCCGTGCTCGGCTCGCAGCTCCGCGTCCAGCACCCTCAGCAGCAGCGCCGACGAGCGCAGGAAACTCCGCCAGGCCGCGTCGTGGTCGGGGGACAAGCTCATGCCGGGAATACTACGCGAGCGGATAGTTGTTGTGCGGACTGTTCGCTTGCGAAGAAAGGACCCAGGATGCGTGCGGTGGTACTCCGAGAACCCGGTCCCGTCGAGAACCTCGAACTGAAGGACATCCCGCTGCCCGAGGTGAAACCCGGCTGGGTCCGGATCGCCGTGAAGGCGTTCGGGCTCAACCGGTCCGAGCTGCACACCCGGCTAGGGCTCGCCGAAGGCGTCACCTTCCCGCGTGTCCCAGGGATCGAGGCCGTCGGGGTCGTCGACGCCGGCGACGGGTTCGAACGCGGGCAGCAGGTCGCCACCATGATGGGCGGGATGGGCCGCACGTTCGACGGCGGCTACGCCGAATACACCGTCGTGCCGAAGAACCAGGTCATCCCCTTCGAAAGCGCCCTGCCGTGGGAAGTCATCGGCCAGGTCCCGGAGACGCTGCAGACCGCGTACGGCTCGCTCACGACCGGCCTCGACCTCGGGGAAGGCCAGACCCTGCTGATCCGCGGCGGCACGTCCGCGCTCGGGTTCGCCACCGCCGCCCTGGCGAAGGACCTCGGCGCCACCGTCTTCGCGACCACCCGCCAGGAAGGAAGACTCCGAACCCTGCGCGACCACGGCGTCGACCACCCGCTCCTCGACGACGGCGACATCGCCGCGCAGGTCCGGAAGATCGCTCCCGAAGGCGTCGACGCCGCCCTCGAACTCGTCGGGACGCCGACCCTGCTGGACACCCTGAACGCCACCCGGGTGCACGGCACCGTCTGCTTCGCCGGCATGTTGTCCAACCAGTGGACGATCTCGAACTTCTATCCGATCGGATACCTTCCCGCCGGGGTGCGGTTGACCGCTTATGGTGGTGAGGCGGACGACCTGCCCGCCTCTGTTCTGCAGCGCCACCTCGACCGGATCGCCGACGGCACCGTGACCCTCGGCCCCGCGAAGGTGTACTCGATGACGGAGATCCGGCAGGCGCACGACGACCTGGAGCACAACCGGACGGCGGGCAAGCTCGTCGTGCTGACCGGCCGAGCGGAGGGAGCCGCCCCGTGATCCTGCCGCCGCCCGCCGACGTCGAAGCGCGGCTGGCCGCCGCCCGCCGCGACGGCGACCTGGACCGCTACCTCGGCCTGCTCGCCGGGGAAGAGCTCTTCGTCCCGATCCGGCGCGTGGACGCCCACAGCATCCTCGACGAGCGGGCGGAGACGTTCCCCAACGTCTACTACGAGACGGGCGGCGACGAGTTCCTGCAGGTCTTCACCCGCGGCGCGCTGCCCGACCTCGGCCCGGACGTGGTCGCCATGAGCGGGGCGCTGGACTGGGCGGTCGACGGCGTCGGGCGGCACGAGCGGGTCGTGTTCAACCGCGGCACCCGCGGCGAGTGGCGGCTGCCCGGCGCGACCCTGCAGCCGTGGCTCGACGCGCACCACGACGACGTCGTCCCGCTGGAGGAGCAGGTCGAACGGCTGATCACCGCGCCGTACGGACACCTCGAAGGCCCGATCGCGCACGCGCTGGCGTGCGGCGCGCACCTGGCCGTGCTCAACGCGGCGCCGTGGAACGTCCTGGACGCGCGCCGGCACGACTACGTCGCCGAGGTGCGGGGCCTGCGGGACTGGTGGGGCGTGCCGGACCCGCCGGCCTGGCGCGCGACGATGGCCGACCTGATCGGCGACGGCTACGCGCTGACGCCGGGCAACCTCGTGCTCATGCTGCGCCTGCGGTTCGCCGCGGAGTTCGGGCTGACCAGCGGCGAGTTCGACCCGCTGACCTGGGCGGAGCTGGTGGACCGGTGGTGCGCGGAGAACGACGCGGCCGACCAGGCCGACGAGCTGCGGCACACCGTCCGCCGGGTGTCGCGCTGCGAGCAGCGCTTCCGGGCCGACGGCCTGGTCGACGCGGACGGCTTCGTCACGACGGCGCTTTCGTGGGACGTCGGCCGCGCGGTCAACATCGCGCGGTGGGGGCTCGCGGCCGGCTACTGCGACGCGCTGACCGCCGAGCTGATGGTGCTCGAAGCGGGATCGCTCGCTCGTCGCTACCACCAGTCATGGGCCGACCTGTCGGCCGGGTACCTCATGGGCCGCGTGCTGCACGCCGAGGACGACGAGTTCGGCGAGTGGTACCCGGCGGCCGTGCGGGTCCACCACCAGCTCCTTCAGGACCCGGGCAGCCCCTGGGTGAACCTCGATTTCGGGTCGCTGTCGGAGGAGTCGGACGCCTGACCCGTGCGGGGGAGGTCACCACAACGAGTCACCCCGGCTACGGCGTGGCGTACGTCGTCCCACGAGCAAATTTGTCACCATCGGCCACATGAAGCTCACCGGCTTGCTCACGCGGAACCAAGAACCCCTTCCGGGGATCACCGGCGTCGCCCGCGTGGACCGCCGCACCCGGGAGCTCCTGCGCCGGATCAGTCCCGGCGACATCGTCGTGCTCGACCAGCTGGACCTCGACCGCCAGACGGCCGACGCCCTGGTCGACGCGGAGGTCGCCGGCGTGGTCAACGCGTCGCCGTCGATCTCCGGCCGGTTCCCGAACCTGGGCCCGGAAATCCTCATCGGCGCCGGCATCCCGCTGGTCGACTCCGTCGGCAGCGACCTGCTGCGGTCGATCAAGGACGGCACGAAGCTGCGGCTGCACGACGGCGTCGTGTACGTCGGCGAGCGCCAGGTCGCCTCCGGGATCGAGCAGACCGCCGACAGCGTCGCCGACCAGATGATCGAAGCCAAGGCCGGGATGTCGACGCAGCTGGAAGCGTTTTCGGCCAACACCATCGAGTTCCTGCGCCGCGAGCGCACGCTGATCCTCGACGGCGTCGGCGTGCCGGAGCTGAAGGTGCCGCTGCGCGACCGGCACGTGCTGGTGGTCGCCGGCGGCAACGGGCACGCCGAGGACCTCAAGAAGCTCAAGAAGTACATCGCCGAGCACCGGCCGGTCATGGTCGGCGTCGACGCCGGCGCCGACACGCTGCGCGTGCAGGGGTACAAGCCGGACGTCGTGGTCGGCGACCCCACCGGCATCGGCACCGCCACCCTGCGCGGCGGCGGCGAGGTCGTGGTGCCCGCCCAGCCCGACGGGCACGCCCCGGGCGTCGAGCGGATCCAGGACCTCGGCATCGGCGCGGTGACCTTCCCCGCGACGGGCAACGCCGAGGACCTCGCACTGCTGCTGGCCGACGCGCACGGCGCGAGCCTCGTCGTCACGGTCGGGTTCCAGGCCACGCTGCGCGAATTCCTCGACCACGGCCGGTCCGGGTCGAACCCGTCGACGTTCCTGACCCGGCTGAAGCTCGGCACGAAGCTCGTCGACGGCAAGGCGGTGGCGACGCTGCACCGCAGCCGGGTGTCGATCGGCGCGGTGGTGCTGCTCGTGCTCGCCGCGGTCGTGGTGGTCGCCGCGGCCCTGCTGGTGTCCGACGTGGGCTCGGTCTACCTGGACTGGCTGAAGGGCACCTGGAACTCGTTCACCGCCTGGGTCAAGGGATTGTTCACGTGATTTCGCTGCGCTACCACGTCGTTTCCATCGCCGCCTGCTTCCTCGCGCTGGCCGTCGGGGTCGTGCTCGGCTCGACGGCGCTGAACGGCTCGCTCCTGTCGGGGCTCGCGGGGGAGAAGAAGGACCTCGGCAGCCAGGTCTCCGACCTCGAGGCGCAGCGCAACGCGCTCAACGCCCGGCTGGCCGACGCGGACGCGTTCGCCGGCTCGATGGGACCGAAGGTCGTCGCGGGCGCGCTGGACAAGCGGTCCGTGGTGCTGGTGACGACGGAGGACGCGCGCCCGGCCGACCGGGACGCGCTCAAGCAGCTGATCGGCCAGTCCGGGGCGTCGGTGACCGGCGAAGTGCAGCTGACGTCCGCGTTCGCCGACCCGGAGAAGGCCGACCAGCTGCGCGACGTCGTCACGCGGCTGCAGCCCGCCGGCTCGAAGTTCCCGACCGCGGGCGACTCCGGGACGCTCGCCGGCGCGCTGCTCGGGTCGGTGCTGCTGCTGGACAAGACCACGGCGAAGCCGCAGTCGTCGCCCGAAGAGCTGGCGGCCGCGATCGGCGGGCTCACCGACGGCGGGTTCGTCAAGGCGGGCGGGGACGTCAAGCCGGCGCAGCTGGCGATCGTGCTGACCGGCGCCCCGGCGACCGGCGACGGCGCGGGCGACCGCGCGGCGACGATCGCCCGGTTCGCCACGCAGCTCGACCGCTCCGGCGCCGGCACGGTCCTGGCGGGCGACGCCGGGTCCGCGGACGGCACCGGCGCGCTGGGCGTCGTCCGCGCGGACACCTCGGCGACGTCGATCCTGTCCACTGTGGACAACGTGGACAGCTCGGCCGGGCGGGTCAGCACCGTGCTGGCGCTGAAGGAACAGCTCGACGGCGGGGCCGGGCGCTACGGCGTCGCCGGCAACGCGACGGCGCCCGCCCCCGGCGTCGGCGCCCCCAACGGCAACTGACCGCTTACTTGAGGGGCGGGTCCAGCGGGAAGCAGGACACCCGCACCGGCCACGTGTCCCCGCCGGCCGGCAGCGGCATCTGCTTGAGCGCGGCCGCCGCCTCGGTGTCGTGCGCTTCCTCGGCCGCTGCGTGGAAGATGTCGGCCGCGATCGACTGGTCGAACACGCCGATCTGCTGGTGCGGCCAGGCTTCCGCGCCGTGCAGCGCGCCCGGGATCAGCTGGTCCACGACCTTCCGCAGCGTCACCCCGTTGGCGGCTTTGTACTTCCAGACGTCGACGCCGAGGTTCTTGCCGACCTCCGCCATCCGGCCCCACGCGGTGAGGTTGAAGTTGACGTAGTGCCACGACATCGTGCGTGAGAGTTCGAGGGGCTGGCTGCCGTCGGCGGCGAACTGCACCGGGAACCGCTTCTGCTCCGCGTCCAGGACGATCTTCCGCGCCGCGTCGCGGTGCCCCAGGTAGGCGGAGATCGTCGCGTTCTGCATGTCGAGGAACGTGCCGTGGTTGTTGGTGGCGGCCAGTTCCAGCTTCGCCTGCGGGCTCGTCTGCATCCAGTCGAGGTACTGCGTCAGCCACGCCTTGATGCCGGAGCGGTCCTTGCCGGTCCAGCCCGGCGCGCCGCCGTCGAGCAGCGCGAACGCGTCCATCAGCTGGCTGAACGACTGGGTCGAGTCGATGATCCCGGTGCCGCTGACGGTGTTGCGGCACGGCACGATCTGCGAATACGTCATGTTCGGGTTCATCCTGGTGGCCGGGTCGAGGAACCAGGTCCGGATGTCCAGCGCCGCCCGCTTCGCGTACTTCGCGTCGCCGGTGTAGTACCAGGCCAGTGAGAGGTAGTACATCGCGTCCCACGCCCACATCCGGTAGGTGTGGTCGGTGATCGCGTCGGCCTCCGGGTTGCGCTGGCCGTCCTTGCTGACGTACGGGCAGCCCTGCGGGTTTTCCGGCGTCTTCGGCTGGCTCGCCCACCAGTACGGCGCCTGGCTCATGTAGTCGTGCTTGTTCCCGCTGGGCGGCGCGGACGGCTTGTCCATGACCGACCACGGCCCGGCGGTGAGCGCGGTGTTCGCCTTGGCCAGCACGGCTTTCAGCGCGTCCCGCTGGGCCTTGGTCGCGTGACCGCCGCGGATCGCCTGCTTGATGTTCGCGAGTTTGGCGCCGTCGGTGACGACGGTGTGCGGTGGCGACGCGGCCACCGCCGTCCCGCTCACCGGGACCAGGAGCATGCTCGCGGAAACCGCCAGCGCGCCGAGGACTCTGCGCACGTCGACCGCCTTCCGGGGACGTCGAAATCCCCACGTCGTCACCGGGCGGCGGTACGGCTGCAGGGATTCTGACGTCCTCGGGCGGCGGGTGTCAATCAGGCCAGGTGCGGCGCTTGTCCAACGGCCGCGCGTACGACCCCGCGCGGCTCGTCTTCAACCCCAGTGCCACCAGCGATTCCGCGAGCCGGACCGCCGCCGCGACGCCGTCGATGACCGGGATGTCCAGCATCGTCGCGATTTTCCGGTCCAGGCCGGTCATCCCGGCGCAGCCGAGCACGAGCACCTCCGCGCCGGCGTCCCGCGCGCGGCGGCCGGCGGTCAGCAACGCCGATTCCGTGCGACGCTCGTCCGTCAGCTCCAGCACACCGAGCCCGGCGCCGGTGACCGTGACGCAGTTCTGCGCGACGCCCGCCGCGTGCAGGCTGTCCTCGATCAGCCCGCACGTCCGGTCCAAAGTGGTCACGACGCCGTAGCGGCGGCCGAGCAGGCAGGCCAGGTGCGCGGCGGCTTCGGTGATGTCGACGACCGGGACGTCCAGCAGTTCGCGGGCGCCTTCGCGACCGTGCTCGCCGAACCCGGCGAGCACGACGGCGTCGAACGGTTCTTCCAAGCCCCGCAACAGGTCCAGCACGGCCGCGGCGGACAGGAAGCTGTCCAGCCAGCCCTCGGCCGACTCCGGGCCCCAGCGCGGTGTCCGGGCGAGGATCTCGGTGCCGGGACTCGCGGCCGCGCGGGCCCCGGCTTCGATCTCCTTCGTCATCGCCTCGGTGGTGTTGCAGTTGGTGACGACGATCCTCATCGGTGCTTCCTCGACACCGCGAAGTACAAAACCGCCGACGACGCCGTGCCGATGAACCACGAGTACGGCGCGGCCGGCGCGAAGAACGGCACCAGCGCGATCACCGCGGACAGCGCGGCCGTCGGGAAGAACGTCACCAGCGCACGCGGGTTCACCCGCGGGTAGCTCCCGTCGGCGACGAACAGCTGGGCGACGTCCACCTTGCCGCGCCGGATCAGGTAGTAGTCGACGATCATGATCCCGAACAGCGGGCCGAGGAACGCGCCGAGCCCGCCGAGGAAGTAGTTGACCACCGCCGGGGAGGAGTACAGCTTCCACGGCAGCACGCACAGCGCGGCGACCGCGCTGATCATCCCGCCGATGGTGAAGGTGATCCGCTTCGGCCAGATGTTGGCCAGGTCGTAGGCGGGGGAGACGAAGTTCGCGACGATGTTGACGCCCATGGTGGCGATGGCGAACGTCAGCGCGCCGATGATCAGCACCGGGGTGTTGTGCACCTTGGCCAGGAGCTCGGCCGGGTCGGTGATGGCCTCGCCGAACACCTGCATGCTGCCCGCGGTGACGATCACCGACAGCAGCGCGAACGCCGTCGAGTTGATCGGCAGGCCCCAGAAGTTGCCGCGCTTCACCGTCTTCTGGTCCGGGGCGTTGCGGGAGAAGTCGCAGAAGTTCAGCATCAGCGTGCCGTAGGTGGCCAGGATCAGGCCGGCCGCGCCGAACCACTGGCGGATCTGCTCACCGGTGGAGAGCTGTTTCGGGCTGCTCGTCAGGGAAATGTGCCAGTTGCCGGCGGCGAGGATCCAGACGGCGAGCGCGATCATGACGACCCAGATCGCCGGCCCGCACCAGTCCTGGAACTTGCGCACCGACTCCATGCCGCGGGTCAGGATGAGCGCCTGGACCGCCCACAGCGCGATGAAGCAGATCCAGCCGAGTGCGTGCAGGCCGAGGAAGCCGTGCTCGGTCCACGGTTTCAGGCCCGGGTCGATGGTGAGCACGAGCAGCGTGATGGCGACGCTCGCGAGGTAGGTCTGGATGCCGTACCAGAAGATCGCGATGATCGCCCGGATGAGCGCGGGCAGGTTGGCGCCGAACGTGCCGAAGCTGATCCGCGCGACGACCGGGAACGGGACGCCGGTGCGCTGCCCGATCCGGCCCATCAGGTTCATGCCGAAGTAGATGATGACGAAGCCGAACAGCAGGGCGGTGAACACCTGCCAGGCGGACAGGCCGAGCACGAACAGGCCGGCCGCGAAGGTGTAGTTGCCGAGGTTGTGCACGTCGGACATCCACAGCGCGAAGATGTCGTAGACCTTCCAACGGCGTTCCTTCGCCGGAGCGAGGTCCTCGTTCCAGAGCCGGGGGTCGGGTGGCGCGGTCGTTTCCTGCTGGGAGTCGGTGAGCGGGGCGACGGTCATGCGGGCCCTCCGATCGACGTGCCGCGACGGCGATTTGGGATACCAAAGTTTGGCATCCCAAATATCACCCCGAGGTCCGCCGCCGTCAACCCTCCGGCCCGTAAACTCGTGTTACGGGCGTGTTGAAGAGAGGGGACCGGTGACGACGGCGAGCGAGCGGCAGCCCCTCGCGGCCACCCGGCAGCGGGTGCGCGACGAGCTGCGCGAACGGATCCTGACCGGCCGCCTCCGTCCGGGCGACCGGCTGGTCGAGCGCGAGCTGGCCGAGGACTTCGGGGTCTCCAGGGTGCCCGTCCGCGAGGCCATCCGCAGCCTCGAAGCCGAAGGTTTCCTCGTCGAGCAGTCGGCGCGCCGGATCGTCGTCCGGCAGCTCGCGCGGGTGGACGTCGAGGAGCTGTTCGACGTCCGGGAAGCCCTCGAAGGACTCGCGGCGGGGCGCGCCGCCGAACGGGCGGGCGCGGCGGAGCTGAAGCGGCTCGAGCGGGTGCTCGCCGACGCCGCCCGCGCGACAGCCCGGGGCGACGCGGCCCGGATCACGGTGCTCAACTCGCGCTTCCACGACGAGATCGTCGCCATCGCCGGCAACGCGCTGCTCACCACGATGCTGCAGCCCCTGCAGGGCCGGCTCCGCTGGCTCACGAGCCAGAACGAGCACTGGGCCGAACTGCTCGACGAGCACCGCCGCCTCTACGACGCCATCGCGTCCGGCGACGCGGACCGGGCACACGGCGAAGCAGTCGAGCACGTGCGGGTCAACCGCGAGGTGACGCTGAGATCCCTCTTCGGTGACGAGCCGGATCAGGAAGCGGCGGCGGCCGGCTCGAGGTAGGGCGTCACGGCCCGCAGTGCCCGCTCGACGTACTCGTCCTTCTCGCCGACGGGAGCGACGTAGTGCATGGCGCTCGTCGCGGCGTCGAGCCCGCGCAGCCGGGCGAGGACCCAGGTGGCGAGGTAGGTCGAGGCGAGGCAGCCACCGGCGGTGGCCAGGGTGCCGCGGGCGAAGAACGGCTGGTTCAGCACCTCGACGCCGGCCGCGAGGACCCACGGCTTGGTCGTGAGGTCGGTGCACGCGGGCACGTCGGCGAGCAGCCCGAGCTTCGCCAGGACGAGCGTGCCGGAGCACTGCGCGCCGAGCAGCTGCCGGGCCGGGTCAAGCCGGGCCAGCGTGCGCATGATCGCCGGGTCTTCGACGACCTCGCGGGTCTTCGCGCCGCTGCCGACGATCACGGCGCCGGCGGTGCAGGCCTCGTCGAGGTCGGTCGTCGCGTCGATCGTGACGCCGTTCATCGACGTCACCCGCGGCGTGGGGCTCGCCGTCCCGCGTGTACGCCGAGCTCGAAGCGATGGGACTGGTCAGCTGCGAACAGGGGCGGGGCACTGCGGGACCTCGCCACGGCGGGCGACCTCGACGCGCTGCTGCGCTACCAGCCGCACCGCGGGCTGGCGCTCGGCTCGGTGGGACACGCCGAACTGCGCGCCGGGCTCGAAGCGGTCCGGCAGGAGGTCGAGCGGGAGGTTTTCCGCTGATCACGGCCGGATGACGAAGGTCACGCTCGGTACCGGCGCACTCACGTATTAACATGATCCACGGGTCTTCGCTCCATGAGCGGACGTGGCATATCCAACAGCCCGCAGGCCCGCTGCCAACAGGCGCTTCCCAGTGCCTTCATGGGAAATTCACAGAATGGGTGGCAAGTCTGACAACGTGAACCACGCCGACGACGGTGCCGGAACGGCGGCACGATGACGACTGCCCAGGCCACTCTCGAAGCGCCCTCCCGGATCGCGAGACCGGGTGGGAAAGCGCCGTACCTGCACCAGATCGACCTGTTCCGGCTGGTCACCTTCGCCTGCGTGATCCTCATCCACGTGGTCGGCGCGACGAACTTCGCGCAGGACGTCGGCGCCAACGCCGTCGAGACGCCACTGCACTTCACGCGGGAGGCGTTCTTCGCGCTCACCGGGTTCGTGCTGGTCTTCCAGAACCGCGGCCGCGAGATCACCCCCGGCGACTTCTGGCGCAAGCGGCTGCCGCTGGTCGCCACGCCCTACCTGGCGTGGTCGATGTTCTTCTGGGCGTTCTCGCTCGTGACCGGCACGCAGCAGCCGGACTCGCTCGAGGCGTCGATGCGCCTGCTGCTCAAGGACCTCGTCACCGGCGGCGCCTGGTACCACCTGTACTTCCTGCTGGTGACGATGCAGGTGTACCTGCTGTTCCCGTGGATCGTGAAGCTGCTGCGGGCGACCGAGGGCAAGCACAAGTGGCTGCTGCTCGGCAGCGGGGTGCTGCAGGTCGCCGTGACGCTCTTCATGACCTACCAGCCGTTCGGCGTGAGCTACGAGACGATCACCCACCTGTACGCCACGGTGCTGCCGTACCAGTTCTACACGCTGTTCGGCGCGGTCGTGGCCATGCACTTCGAGACCGTGCACGCCTGGGTCGGCCGGCACCGGCTGCTGCTCGGCGGCCTGCTCGTGGCCGTGCTGGCGGGCACGGAGTGGGTCTACCTGCACACCGTCCACAGTGGAACGTTCCCGCAGGTGGCCAGCGACCCGTTCCAGCCGTACCTGATCCCGTGGTGCGTCACCGTCATCGCCGCGATCTACGCGTTCGCCACCTGGTGGTCGGGCCGCCGCACCGACGGCAGCCGCGGCGCCCGCCTGGTGTCCTGGGCGGCGAACCGGTCGTTCAGCATCTTCCTGGTCCACCCGCTGGCGCTGGCCCTGCTCGGCCCGGTGATCCCGGTCGTGGCGGAGCACTTCGGCGCTCCTTGGCTGAGCGTGGTCATCTACTTGGCGACGATCGTGTCGACGGTCCTGATCGTCGAGGCCCTGCGCCGGCTGCCCGGCAGCCGCGCGCTCACCGGCCGCCCGCGGCTGCGGGCGGTGAAGGCGACCGCCTGATCCGCCCCCGAAAGGGTGGTCAGGAGCACAAAAGGCGGTTCGGGCATGTCACAGCGCGCGGATCCGCGGACTTGGGATATGCTGGCGGCCCGTGGGACTTCAGTCACGGGCTACCAAGTACGTTTTTGTCACCGGAGGCGTTGCCTCCTCTCTGGGTAAAGGACTCACGGCTTCGAGCCTGGGACAACTCCTTACCGCGCGCGGGCTTCGCGTCACGATGCAGAAGCTCGATCCGTACCTCAACGTCGACCCCGGGACGATGAACCCGTTCCAGCACGGTGAGGTGTTCGTCACCGACGACGGCGCCGAGACCGACCTCGACATCGGGCACTACGAGCGCTTCCTCGACCGCGACCTCGACGGCAAGGCCAACGTCACGACCGGCCAGGTCTACTCCGAGGTGATCGCCAAGGAGCGCCGCGGCGAGTACCTCGGCGACACCGTGCAGGTCATCCCGCACATCACCGACGAGATCAAGGCCCGGATCACCGCCGCGGCCGAACCCGACGAGGCCGGGAACGCCCCGGACGTCGTGATCACCGAGGTCGGCGGCACGGTCGGCGACATCGAGTCGCTGCCGTTCCTGGAGGCCTGCCGCCAGGTCCGCCACGACGTCGGCCGCGACCACTGCTTCTTCCTGCACGTCTCGCTGGTGCCGTACCTGGCGCCGTCGGGCGAGCTCAAGACGAAGCCGACCCAGCACTCGGTCGCCGCGCTGCGCAACATCGGCATCCAGCCCGACGCGCTGGTCTGCCGGGCCGACCGCGAGATCCCCGAGGACCTCAAGCGCAAGATCGGCCTGATGTGCGACGTCGACACCGAGGCCGTCATCGCCTGCCCGGACGCGCGGTCGATCTACGACATCCCGAAGGTGCTGCACGGCGAGGCGCTCGACGCCTACGTCGTCCGCCGCCTCGGGCTGCCGTTCCGCGACGTCGACTGGACGGTGTGGGGCGACCTGCTCGACCGGGTGCACAACCCGAACGAGATCGTGCGGATCGCGGTCGTCGGCAAGTACATCGACCTGCCGGACGCCTACCTGTCGGTCACCGAGGCCCTGCGCGCGGGCGGGTTCGCCCACCGCGCCAAGGTCGAGATCGTCTGGGTCGCCTCCGACGACGCGCAGACCGCGTCCGGCGCCGCGTCCGTGCTGTCCGATGTGGACGGTGTGCTGATCCCGGGCGGGTTCGGCATCCGTGGCATCGAGGGCAAGGTCGGCGCGATCGAGTACGCCCGCACCCGCGGCGTGCCGCTGCTCGGCCTGTGCCTCGGCCTGCAGTGCATGGTCATCGAGGCCGCGCGGCACCTGGCCGGGATCAAGGACGCCGGGTCGTCGGAGTTCGACGAGAACACCACGCACCCGGTGATCTCGACGATGGCCGACCAGCGCGACGTCGTCGCGGGCGAGCGGGACATGGGCGGCACCATGCGGCTCGGCGCGTACCCGGCGAAGCTCAAGCCGGGTTCGCAGGTCGCGAAGGCGTACGGCACCACCGAGGTGTCCGAGCGCCACCGCCACCGCTACGAGGTGAACAACGCCTACCGCAAGCAGCTCTCGGACGCGGGCCTGGTGTTCTCCGGCACGTCGCCGGACGACCGCCTGGTCGAGTTCGTCGAGCTGCCCGCCGACAAGCACCCGTTCTTCGTCGGCACCCAGGCGCACCCGGAGCTCAAGAGCCGCCCGACCCGGCCGCACCCGCTGTTCAGCGCGTTCGTCAAGGCCGTCGTCGACCGCAAGGTCGCCGAGCGGCTGCCGGTCGAGCTGCCGGAGGCGCCGGTGGCCGCCCGATGACCGCCCCGGGCGAGCACGAGTTCAGCGTCGCCTCCAGCCGGGACGTCCACATCGGACGCGTCGTCGGCCTGCGGATCGACGACGTCGTGATGCCGGGCGGGGACACCGCGGTCCGCGAGGTGATCGAGCACCTCGGCGCGGTGGCGATCGTCGCGCTGGACGAGGAGGAGCACGTCACGCTCATCCACCAGTACCGGCACCCGATCGGGCACCGGCTGTGGGAGCTGCCGGCGGGCCTGATCGACCACCTCGGCGAAGACCCGGTGGGCACCGCTCGCCGGGAACTGGTCGAGGAGGTCGGGCTGGCCGCGTCGGACTGGGTGACGCTGGTCGACGTCGCGGCGTCGCCCGGCTTCACCGACGAGGTCGTGCGGGTCTTCCTGGCCCGTGGACTGTCCGAAGTGGACCGTGACGTGCTCGGCGAGGAGGAGGCGGACCTGGTGATCCGCAAGTTCCCGCTCGCCGAGGCGGTCCGGATGGCCCTCTCCGGCGAGCTGCTGAACGGCGCCACGGTGTCGGGCGTGCTGGCGACGCACGCGGTGCTCACCGGCGCGGGTTCGGCCCGGCCGGCCGACGCACCCTGGGCGGACCGCCCGACGGCGTTCGCCAAGCGCAAGCAGTCCTGAGCCCGCGTTCCGATGTAGTGAATGACTCATTCATGTCGCCAGGCGACATGAATGAGTCATTCACGTCGTTTCAGGGGCGCAGGGGGCGGCCCTGGGCGTCCAGGCCGCCGTCCCGCAGCAGCAGGATGCCGTCGATGATCGGCCACAGGATGCCGATCCCGGTCATCAGCACCACGAACAGCTGGAGCAGGCCCAGCCCGACCTGGCCGGTGTAGAACCGCCCCACGCCGAACGGCAGCACGATCTGGAGCACGCCGGCCACGGTCTTGGACCGGTAGGAGTACGGGACCGGCGCGTACGGCATCGGGGCGGGCGGCGGCGCGTACGGGTCCGGCGCGTACATCGGCAGCTGCATCGTCGCCTGCGCGTACGCCGGCGGCGGCCCGAAGAAGCCCGGGTGCGGGGGTGGCAGGTCGCGGAACAGCGGCCGCAGGTCGCCGAGGGTCGTCGCCGCGTAGGCGTCCGTCACCCGCGTCTCGTACTCGTCCGGCGTGATGCGGCCCATGCCGAAGTGGTCGGCGAGCAGCCGCGCCGCTTCCTCCCGCTCGGCCGTGCCGATGCGGAGCTGGTCCGACTCCATGAATCCAAGGTAACCGCGCGAACCTGAGAACGGGGTTTCTGCCGGGTCACGAGCCCCGGGCGGCCTAAGGTGACGGCGTGGTAGCCGCGGGCAGCACCGACGCCGTGATCGCCGCGTACCTCGACCACCTCGTCGTCGAACGCGGGACCGCGCGCAACACCCTGGACAGCTACGCCCGTGACCTGCGCCGGTACGCCGCGCACCTCGACGGCGCCGGCGTCGCCAAGGTCGCCGACGTCACCGCCGCGCACGTCACGTCGTTCGGCGCCGCGCTGCGCGAAGGCGACGACGAGCACCGGCCGCTGGCGGCGTCTTCGGCCGCGCGGGCGCTCGTCGCCGTGCGCGGCCTGCACAAGTTCGCCCACGCCGAAGGCCTCACCGAGCACAACCCGGCCCGCGAAGTTCGGCCGCCGACGCCGGCGAAGCGGCTGCCCAAGGCGTTGCCGGTCGACGACGTCCTGCGGCTGCTCGAGACCCCGCCGCCGGACGGCGAGCGCCCGCTGCGCGACCGGGCGCTGCTGGAGCTGCTGTACTCGACCGGCGCCCGCATCTCCGAGGCCGTCGGCCTGGACGTCGACGACGTCGACGACGCCGAACGCACCGTCCTGCTCGACGGCAAGGGCGGCAAGCAGCGGCTCGTCCCGATCGGGCGGCCCGCGCTCGCCGCGTTGCACGCCTACACCGTCCGCGCCCGGCCGGCCCTCGCCGCGCACGGCCGCGGCACCGCGGCGCTGTTCCTCAACGCCCGCGGCAGCCGGCTTTCGCGGCAGAGCGCGTGGCAGGTCCTCAAGGACACCGCCGAACGGGCGGGGATCGCCGCCGTGGTGTCGCCGCACACGCTCCGCCACTCCTTCGCCACGCACCTGCTCGAGGGCGGCGCGGACGTCCGGGTCGTCCAGGAGCTGCTCGGCCACGCCTCGGTGACGACGACACAGGTGTACACGCTGGTCACGGTCAACACCCTGCGCGAGGTGTACGCGACGGCGCACCCGCGAGCACTGGGCTAGATGGCCCTATAGAAGCCGAAGGGCCTTCCTACGCTGCACCGACGGTCGAGTGACATTGCCCCGTCGAGTCCGGCGCGTTGCTTTGCCGGGGCTCCGGCTCCGCGCATAGGCTGCGGCGGACGCGACGAACAAGGAGTCTTCTCGCCATGTCGACACCGAACCAGCCGGCCCACGCGGCCGAGTCCGCCGGGTCGGCGGCGGCGAACCTCAACGACGTCAAGATCGCGACGCCGGAGATCCACGACGGCGACGAGCCGCAGGAGCGCAACGGCAAGAAGGTCAAGCTCGAGGGCATCGGGCCGACCGGCCGCCCGATCCGCGAGCACCCCGACCCGGCCCCGCTGGACAAGCACGGCCCGGCCAAGATCATGGCGATGTGCAACCAGAAGGGCGGCGTCGGCAAGACGACGTCGACCATCAACCTGGGTGCCGCCCTCGCCGAGTACGGCCGCAAGGTGCTGCTCGTCGACTTCGACCCGCAGGGCGCCCTCGCGGTCGGCCTCGGCATCCAGCCGCACGAACTGGACCACACGGTCTACAACGCCATCATGGAGCGGTCGGTCAGCGCCACCGACGTGCTGATGAAAACCCGCGTCGACGGCGTTGACCTGCTGCCGAGCAACATCGACCTGTCCGCGGCGGAGGTCCAGCTCGTCGCTGAGGTAGGGCGCGAGCACACGTTGTTACGGGTCCTGCGTCCGGTCATGAACGACTACGACTATGTTCTTGTCGACTGCCAGCCCTCACTCGGCTTGCTCACGGTGAACGCGCTGACCGCCGCGGACGGCGTGATCATCCCGCTCGAGTGCGAGTTCTTCAGTCTCCGAGGCGTCGCGCTCCTGATCGACACGATCGAGAAGGTGCAGGAACGGCTCAACCCCAAACTGGACATAGTCGGGATTCTCGCCACCATGTACGACCCGAGAACCCTGCACTCGAAGGAGGTCATGGCTCGCGTGGTGGAGGCATTCGGCGAGACCGTGTTCGACACGGTCATCAACCGCACCGTGCGGTTCCCCGAGACGACGGTCGCGGGTGAGCCGATCACGACCTGGGCGCCCAAGTCGGCCGGCGCGGCGGCGTACCGTCAGCTGGCCCGCGAGGTGATCGCTCGGTGAGCAGGCGCGCCTCCCTGCCCGGAGCGTCGGAACTCTTCCGCATCACTTCCAGCCCCGCTCTCGACCTCCCGCCCCAGGCGCCGCCCGAGCCCGCCGAGAAGCCCAAGCCCGCGGGCAACGGCCGCACCGAGCAGCTCGCCCGCAGCGCGGCCCCGCACGGGTCGGGCCGGACCAAGCACGACGCGAAGATCACCGTCTACGTCTCCGGCGACGAGCTGCTGGCCATGGAACAGGCCCGGCTGACGCTGCGCGCGAAGCACGACCTGGTCGTCGACCGCGGCCGGCTGGTCCGCGAGGCGGTCGCCGTGCTGCTGGCCGACTTCGATCAGAACGGCGAAGAGTCGGTGCTGGTGCAGCGGCTGCGGGTGGTCGGCTCAGACGGCGGCGAAACCGAGGGCTGATGGACGAGCCGGAACCGGCCCCGGCATCGGCTCCGGAGGAACAGGTCCCCGAAGAGCACCAGACGGTGCACGGCGGGATGATCCCCGAAGGCGTCAACACCGAAGAGCTGAGCACGTCGAAGTTCAAGGTGCGGCTGGCCAACTTCGAGGGGCCGTTCGACCTGCTGCTGCAGCTGATCTCGCAGCACCAGCTCGACGTCACCGAGGTGGCGCTGCACCGGGTCACCGACGACTTCATCGCGTACACGCGCGCGCTGGGCACCGACTGGAACCTCGACGAGACGACGGAGTTCCTGGTCATCGCGGCGACGCTGCTGGACCTGAAGGCGGCGCGCCTGCTGCCCGCGGCCGAGGTCGAGAGCGAAGACGACCTGGCGCTGCTGGAGGCCCGTGACCTGCTCTTCGCGCGCGTGCTGCAGTACCGCGCGTACAAGCAGGTGGCGGCGTTGTTCGGCGAGCTGGAGCAGGGCGCGCTGCGGCGCTACCCGCGGTCGGTGGCGCTGGAGGAGCGGTTCATCGGGCTGCTGCCCGAGGTGATGCTGGGCGTGACGCCGCAGAAGTTCGCGGAGGTCGCGGTGGCGGTGTTCCGGCCGAAGCCGCCGCCGACGGTGTCGATCGCCCACATCCACATGGGCCGCGTGTCGGTCCGCGAGCACGCGGCGCTGCTGCGGGTCAAACTGGCCGAGCGCGGGCAGGCGACGTTCGGCGAGCTGGTCGACGACTGCGAGCACACGGTCGAGATCGTGGCGCGCTTCCTGGCGCTGCTGGAGCTCTACCGCGAGGCGACGGTCCAGTTCGAGCAGACGGAGGCGCTGGCCGAGCTGCACGTCCGCTGGACGGGCGGCTCGAAGGAAGAGGCCTCCGCGGCGGCCGAACTGGACCGCGCCGCCGGAGACGAAGAGGAGTACGGGTGAGCCCCGAAGACAAGACGCCGGAGCCGGGGTCGGAGCAGCCGGTCTCGGAGCCGGTCGAGGCCCCGGAACCGCCGGCAAGCGAAGAACCGGAGGAAGCCGCGGCCGAACTGGCGCTCGACGAGGCGCTGTCCGGCGAGCCGGTCACCGAGGACGGCGAGCCGGAGGAGCCCCTGGTCGCCGAGGCACCTGCGGTGGAAGAGGCCGCAAGCGAGGTCCCCGCCGAGGAGACCCCGGCCGAGCGCGATGCACCCACCGAGGAGGCCGCCGCCGAGCCCGCGCCGGCCGACCCCGAGGCGCCGGCCGAGGAAAGCCCGGCCGAACCTGAGCCGGCCGAACCCGGGACCCCCGCCGAGGAGACCCCGGCCGAGCCCGAAGCCGATGCGGAGCTTTCACGTGAAAGCCCGGAGACCGACCCCGCCCTCGACCCCGACGATCCCGAGTCGGACCTGGTCGCCACCGGGGACATCAGCCTGCTGCCCGACGTCTCGTCCGACGAGGCCCTCGAAGCCGCGCTGGAAGCGCTTCTCCTCGTCGTCGACTCGCCGGCCAGCGAAGAGCTGCTCGCCGAAACCCTCGAACAACCCAAGGCGCGGATCGTCGTCGCCCTGCGCACCATGGCACAGAAGTTCACCGACCGGACCTCCGGGATCGACCTGCGCCGCGTCGGCGAAGGGTGGCGGTTCTACACTAGGGATGTCCATGCCCCGTTCGTGGAGAAGCTCCTGCTGGACGGCCAGCGGTCGAAGCTGACCCGGGCCGCGCTGGAGAGCCTCGCCGTGATCGCGTACCGGCAGCCGGTGACCCGGGCCAGGGTCGCCGCGGTGCGGGGCGTGAACGTGGACGGCGTGATCCGGACGCTGCTCGCGCGCGGCCTCATCGAAGAGATGGGGACCGATCCCGAGACGACCGGCACGCTGTACGTGACGACCGAGCTGTTCCTGGAGCGACTGGGGCTGTCGTCACTGAACGACCTGCCCCCGATCGCTCCGCTGCTACCCGAAGTGGACACCATCGATGACATCCAGTGAACACCCCGACGGCATCCGCCTGCAGAAGGTGCTGTCGCAGGCCGGGGTCGCCTCCCGGCGTGCGGCGGAGGACCTGATCGCGGCCGGCCGGGTCGAGGTGGACGGCGAGGTCGTCACCGAGCTGGGCCGCCGCGTCCACCCCGACGAGGCGGTCATCCACGTCGACGGCACCCGCGTGAACCTGCGCGACGACCTGATCTACCTCGCCCTGAACAAGCCCAAGGGCGTGCACTCGACCATGTCGGACGACCGCGGCCGCCCCTGCGTCGGCGACTACCTCGCCGGCCGCTACGAGGAGACGCCCGGCGTCGTGCACGTCGGCCGGCTCGACGAGAACACCGAGGGCCTGCTGCTGCTCACCAACGACGGCGACCTCGGCCACCGGCTGATGCACCCGTCGTACCGGGTGCTCAAGACCTACCTCGCCGAGGTCGACGGCCTCGTGCCGCGCGGGCTCGGCAAGGAGCTGCGCAACGGCTGGGAGCTGCCGGACGGCATCGTCAAGGTCGACCAGTTCCGGGTCAAGGACATGCACTCCGGCAAGTCGCTGGTCGAGCTGGTCATCCACGAGGGCAAGAAGCACATCGTGCGCCGCCTGCTCAAGGACACCGGTCACCCGGTGCTCAAGCTGGTCCGCACCGCGGTCGGCGACGTCCAGCTCGGCAACCAGCGCGTCGGCTCGATCCGGCGGCTGACGAAGACCGAGGTCGGCGCGCTCTACCGCAACGTGGAGCTCTGAAACCGGGCGGTGACGAACCCGCCGGCGGTCGCGTCGTCGTCCGACGGCCGGCCGTAGGCGGTGGCCAGCTCGGCGCGGGTGACCGTCGACGGCTCCCAGCCGTGGGCGGCCAGCCACTCCGGCGCGGTGTCCCGCAGGCCGCCGCGCCAGAGTGCCGTGACGTGCTCGCCGTCTTCGGTCGCGCGGGCGCGCGAGACCAGGCTGTCCGGCGCTTCGCCCGCCCGGTGCTCGAACGAGACCCGGCTGCCCAGGGCGGACAGCTCGCCCACAGTGGTCAGGAGCCCGGACGCCTCCTCGTACGACAGGTAGATCAGGAGCCCCTCGGCCAGCCACGCCGTCGGCACGGCCGGGTCGAACCCGGCTTCGCGCAGCGCTGTGGCCCAGTCCTCCCGCAGGTCCGCGCGCACGACGATCCGTTCGCAGGCCGGTGTCGCGCCCTGCGCGGCGAGCACGTCTTCCTTGAACGCCAGCACGTCCGGCAGGTCGAGCTCGAACAGCCGGGTGCCCGGCGGCCAGGCCAGCCGGAAGGCGCGCGCGTCGAGCCCGGCTGCGAGGAGCACGACCTGCGCGCAGCCGGAGCCGAGCAGGTAGTCGTCGAAGAACCGGGTCCGGACCACGATCTGCGGGTACATCAGGGCGCCCAGGCCCGCCTGCGCACCGCCGCGCTCGGGGAGCGCCGAGCGGCCGGCCTCGTAGAAGGCAGCGGCGTACGGGTCGTCGAACAGGCGGTCCGGGCGGCCGCTCTCGTAGGCGCGCAACGCGGCGACGCCGACGGCCGTGCGGCTCACGGGCGGGAGGGAATCCGTCACGTCCGCCAAAGCTACCCACTTTCCGCCGTGGTGGGCGGCCTCGCCGGCTCGCTAGCGTGACGGGTATGCGACTCGGGGTGGTGTGCGGGGTCCTCGCGGTGCTCCTGTCCGGTGCGGTGGCCCCGGCGGCCGCGGCGCCCGCGGCGAGCGAACCGGTCTACGACTACGCGAAAGCGATCCGCGAAACCGTCTGGGTCGATATCGGCCACGACGGCGACGGCGACGGGCGCTCCGACCGGGTCGCCGCCGACATCGTGCGGCCGAGCGAAACCACTTCGCGGGTGCCGGTGATCATGGACGCCAGCCCGTACTACTCGTGCTGCGGGCGTGGCAACGAGAGCGAGCTGAAGTCGTACGACAGCGCCGGGAAGCCGGTGAAGTTCCCGCTGTTCTACGACAACTACTTCGTGCCGCGCGGGTACGCCGTGGTGCTCGTCGACCTGGCCGGGACGAACCGTTCGGCCGGCTGCGCGGACGTCGGCGGCACCTCCGACGTCGACTCGGCGCGCAAGGTCGTCGACTGGCTGAACGGCCGCGTGACCGGCTACAGCGCCAAGACCGGCGGCAGCGCGGTGACGGCGGGCTGGAGCACCGGGAACGTCGGCATGATCGGCAAGTCCTACGACGGCACGATCGCCAACGGCGTCGCGGCGACCGGTGTCGCCGGGCTGAAGACGATCGTGCCGATCTCGGCGATCAGCTCCTGGTACGACTACTACCGCTCCGACGGCGCGACGTTCGGCTTCAACCCGGCGGGGCTCGCGCAGACGGTCGAGGCGCGCAACAGCGGGCAGAACTGTGCGGCGCAGAACCAGGTCCTGACGGCCGGCGCGACCGCGAACGGCGACTACGGGCCGCTGTGGGCGGACCGCGACTACGTCACGCGCGCGGGTAACGTGCGGGCGAGCGTCCTGCTTTCCCACGGTGTCAACGACCTCAACGTCAAGACCATCCACTTCGGACAGTGGTGGGCCGGGCTGAACGTCGAGAAGAAGATCTGGCTGTCGCAGACCGGGCACGTCGACCCGTTCGACTACCGGCGTGCGGACTGGGTCGACCTGCTGCACCGGTGGTTCGACCACTACCTGCTGGGCATCGACAACGGCGTCCAGAACGGGCCGCAGGCGAGCGTCGAGCGGCAGCCGGACCAGTGGGTGGACCAGAGCGCGTACCCGGCGGCGGGAGCGGTGGCGACGACGTTGCGGCCTGCCGCGTCCGGCAAGCTCGGCACCGCGCCGGCGTCCGGGACGGCGTCCTTCACCGACAACCCCAGCCTGGGCGAGGACACGTGGGTGACGAACCCGGGCGGCGCGGCGTTGACGTACTCGACCGGGACGTTGGCCTCGGACCTGCAGGTTTCCGGGACGACGGCGGTGACGGTGACGGCGACGCCGAGCACGTCGTCGGCCCGGGTGTCGGCGCTGCTGGTCGACCTGGGCGCGGCGACGATCCGCAACTTCGCCGGCAGCGGCGAGGGGATCAAGACGGGGACGACGGAGAACTGCTGGGGCTCGTCGACGACCGGTGACGACGCCTGTTACCGGATCGCGTCGGCGGACGTGAAGAAGGTGAGCTACACGATCCTCAGCCGGGGCTGGGCGGACTTGGCGAACTACGCATCGCTTTCGCAGGAACGGGTCCTGACGCCGGGGACGGCGTACACGATGACGTTCCGGTTGGCCTCGACGGACCACGTGGTGCCCCGCGGCCACGCGCTGGCGCTGATCATCGGCGGCACGGACGGGAGTTTCATCCGCGGACCGGCCCAGCCGGGCCGGGTGACCCTCGACCTGGCGCGCACCTCGGCGTCGGTCCCGCTGGCCGGCGTCGTCCCGGCGGCGGCGACCCACCCGGCCGTGACCGGCGGCGAGCACGTGCCGTCGGCGGGCCGGGCGGACCTGCGTTAGCTCGCTTCGGCGGGAGCCGTCCGGGTGGCCGACTTCCGTTGCACCGCGCGGACGATCGGCTCCACCACCCGGGCCGCCGTCGGCCCGAGGATCGCCATCAGCAGCACGTACGCCGTCGCCAGCGCGGCCAGGTCTCCCGAAACCGCGCCCGCCGTCACCGCCAACCCCGCGATCACGATCGAAAACTCTCCGCGCGCCACCAACGCCGCTCCCGCTCGGGCGCGGCCCAGGCGGCCGATGCCCTGCCGGCGCGCCGCCCACCAGCCGGTGGCGACCTTGGAGGCCGTTGTCACCACCGCCAGCACGATCGCCCAGCCCAGCACCGGCGGGATCGACGCCGGGTTCGTGTTGAGGCCGAACACCACGAAGAACACCGCCGCGAACAAGTCGCGCAACGGCTCCAGCAGGTGGGTCGCGTTCTCCGCCGTCGACCCCGAGATCGCGATGCCGAGCAGGAACGCGCCGACCGCCGCCGAGACCTGCATCGCCGAGGCCACGCCCGCCACCAGCAGCGCCGCGCCGAGGACCTTGAGCAGGAACACCTCGCGGTCGGGACTGTCGACCGCCGCCGAGACGTACCGGCCGAACTTCAGCGCGATCACCAGGACCACCGTGATCACCAGCAGCGAGATCCCGACGGCCTCCATGCCGCCGAGCAGGGACACCCCGCCCAGCACCGCCGTGAGGATCGGCAGGTAGAGCGCCATCACCAGGTCCTCGAACACGAGGATCGACAGCACCACCGGCGTCTCGCGGTTGCCGAGCCGGCCGAGGTCGCCGAGGACCTTCGCGACGATCCCGGACGACGAGATGTACGTGACGCCCGCCATCACCATCGCGCCGACCGGGCCCCAGCCCAGCAGCAGCGCGACCGCCGCGCCGGGGGCGGCGTTGAGGACGATGTCGAGCAGGCCCGCGAGCCAGGACCGGCGCAGGCCGGTGAACAGCTCGGCCGCGGAGTACTCGAGACCCAGCAGCAACAGCAGGAGCACGACGCCGATTTCGCTGGCGAGGTGGGTGAAACCGCCGATGTCGGTCAGCGGGATCAGCCCGCCGGAGCCGAAGCAGAGGCCGCCGAGCAGGTAGAGCGGGATGGGGGAGAGGCCGATCTTGCCGGCCAGGCGCCCGAGCGCGCCCAGCACGAAGAAGACCGCCCCCAGTTCGATCAGGGACAGCGCGGTGTGGTCCATGGTGCGCTCAGCCGTACTTCAGGATCTTGACGGCGGCTTCGAGGCCCTCACCGGTGCCGACGGCGACCAGCAGATCGCCGCCGGTGAGCGTGAAGTCGGGCGTGGGCGACGGGTGCACCTGACCCGCCCGCGCCACCGCGACCACCGAAACGCCGGTGCGGGTGCGCATCGCCGTGTCGCCGAGCGTGCGGCCGTCGAAGGGGCCGGACGGCTTGATCGGCAGCTGCCGCGTGCTGATCCCCGGCAGGTCGCGGTGTTCCTCCGTGAGCTGGGCGACCAGCTGCGGCGCGCCGAGCAGGTTGGCCAGCGTGCCCGCCTCGTCCGCGGTCAGCGGGATCGAGGCGGCGCAGGCGTCGGCGTCGTCGGCTTTGGACACGATGAGCTCGGTGTGGCCGTCCCGCTGGGTGACGACGCCGATGCGGCGGCCGGTACGGGTGCTGAAGTCCTTGCGGACCCCGATGCCGGGCAGGGGAGTTACTTCGACGTTCACCCAACCACCGTAACCCACGTGTCCGATTCGCGACGTTCAGCCGAGCAGCAGGAGCAGGGCCGCGACGACCATCACGGCGGCGGTCAGGCCGTGGACGCCGAAGGCGGTGGCCTTCTTCCCCCGGTGGCGCAGCACGATCAGCATGTCGAAGACGGGCCAGGCGGCCGCGGTGAGGATGACCCAGCCCAGTGCGTGGGGGTCGCCGTAGATCATCAGGGCCAGCGGGACCAGGCCGGCGCCGACGTCGCGGCCGCCCTTGACGTTGAGGAAGCTCTCGGCGTTTTCGGGGACCTCGGTGAAGCCGAAGCCCGCGGCGATCTTGGCCGGCGCGAAGAGGTAGTTGAGGCCGACGTAGATGATCCCGAGCGAGACGATCGCGACGAGGACGTAGCCGGTGACGAGCATGGTGTTCCCTCCAGGTTTCTAGCACCGCTAGGATTTCTAGCAACGCTAACTTAGCAACGCTAGTTTGTCTAGCGGTGCTAGCATGTGATGTATGACCCAGCGACAACGGCGAGTGCGCGACCGGACCGAGCGCGGGCAGCGGATCGTCACCGCGGCCCGGGAGCTGGCCGAGGCGGAAGGCTGGGACGCGGTGACGACCCGCCGGCTCGCGGCGGTGATCGAGTACAGCCAGCCGGTGCTCTACAGCCACTTCCCGGGCGGCAAGGACGCGATCATGGCGGCGGCCGCGCTGGAGGGCTTCACCGAGCTGGCGGCGACGCTGGGGTCGGCCCGCCCCGGCGGCCTCGACGGGGTGACGCGGGCGTACGTCGAGTTCGCCGAGGCGAAACCGGCCCTCTACGACGCGATGTTCACGCTGGCCTCGGAACTGCGGTTCGCCGAGGAGGACACCCCGGAGGTGATGAAGGCGTGCTTCGACGAGCTCCTCGCGGTCGTCGAGCCGGTGGCGAGCACCCGGACCGCGGGCGTCCTGACCGAGGTGTTCTGGAGCACGCTGCACGGTTTGATCACCCTCGACCGGGGGCGGCGGCTGTCGCCGGAGCACCGTGACGAGCGCCTCGCGCTGGTGGTCGCCCGCTTCGGCGCGCGGGGCGACTGATCCTCTCCGCGGCCCGACCGGCAGAATGGACACCGGCGGAGAACGAGGACGAGAACGCGAGGAGAGTGCCGGTGACGGGAGCCCTACGTGGTGTGGTCGCGCTGGACGGCCCGTCGGGGACCGGGAAGACCACCGTCGCGCGCAAGCTCGCCCAGCGGCTCGGGGCCGGCTACCTCGACACCGGCGCCATGTACCGGATGGTCACCCTCGCCGTGCTGCGGGCCGGGGTCGACCCGGGCAACGCGGACGCCGTCGCCCGGCTCGCCGACAGCGCCGACTTCGCCATCGGCACCAGCCCCGACCGGCCCGAGATCCGGCTGGCCGGCGAGGACGTCGCCGCCGACATCCGTGGGCCCGAGGTCACCAAGGCCGTCTCGCCCGTCTCCGCCGTGCCGCACGTGCGCGAACTGCTGGTCGCCCGGCAGCGGCAGATCATCGACGACGTCGTCTCCCGCCGCGGCGGGATCGTCGTCGAGGGCCGGGACATCGGCACGGTCGTCGCGCCGGAGTCGCCGCTCAAGGTCTTCCTCACCGCGTCCGCCGACGTCCGCGCGTCGCGCCGCAGCACCCAGGACACCGCCGCCGGCCGGAAGTCGTCGGTCGCCGACGCCCTCGCGAGCGTCGAGCGCCGCGACCACCTCGACTCGACCCGCGCCGCCTCGCCGCTGCGCGCGGCCGACGACGCCGTGCACGTCGACACCTCGGAGCTGTCGATCGACCAGGTGATCGTCGCCCTCAGCGAGCTCGCCAGCCATCGGGGGCTGCTCGCGGGCTGCAAAGAAGAAGTCGCTCGATGACCGCTGACGGACTCCCGGAGGGATCCGTCGGCGCACTCCACGACGCCGGGCGGGTCTTCGCCCGGTACTATCTGCGGTCGGCCTTCCGCATCCGGGTGCACGGCCGCGAGCGCCTGCCCGCCACCGGGCCGGTGCTGGTGATCGCCAACCACAGCTCCATGATCGAACCGCAGCTGATCTTCGGAATGCTTCCCCGGCGTTCGGCGTTCCTGGTCAAGGCCGAGATGTTCGGCGGGATCGTCGGGAAGTTCATGCTGGCGATCGGGCAGATCCCGCTCAAGCGCGGCGAGATCGACCGCAAACCGCTGCTCACCGCGGTCGGCGTGCTGAAGGACGGCGGTGTCGTGGGCATCTTCCCCGAGGGGACCCGCGGGGCCGGCGACGTCGGCGCGGCCGAACGCGGCGCGGCCTGGCTGGTCCGGGCCTCCGGCGCGACCGTGCTCCCGGTCGCGACGCGGGGCACGCGCAAGCCGGCCGACGGCAAGAGGCGCTGGCGCCCGCGCGTGGACATCCTCGTGGGGGAGCCGTTCACGCCGAAGGTCGGCCCCGGGAAGACCGGGCTCGACCAGGGCACCGAAGAGCTGCGCGGTGAGCTCGCGGCGCTCGTGAAGACTTTGGACGATTGGCGTTCCGAAAACGGATTCGGCTCGCCATAAGGGAAATTGGGTTCTGATGGAAGAGCTAGACAGCGTCGGTGAAGTCGACGGCACCTGGTCGGACGAGACCGAGTTCGCCGCGCTCGACGCGCAGATCGAGGCGGCGGAAGCGGCCGAAGAGGCCGCCCTCGGGCAGCCGGTGCTCGCCGTCGTCGGCCGCCCCAACGTGGGCAAGTCGACGCTGGTCAACCGCATCCTCGGCCGCCGCGAAGCCGTCGTGCAGGACGTGCCGGGCGTGACCCGCGACCGCGTCGCCTACGACGCCTACTGGGGTGGCCGCAAGTTCACCCTGGTCGACACCGGCGGCTGGGAGCCGGACGCGACCGGGCTGCAGGCCTCCGTCGCCGCGCAGGCCGAGCTGGCCATGCAGACCGCCGACGCCGTGCTGCTGGTGATCGACGCGACCGTCGGCGCCACCGCCACCGACGAGGCCGTCTCGAAGGTCCTGCGCCGCTCGAAGAAGCCGGTGCTGCTGGCCGCGAACAAGGTCGACGACGACCGGCTGCTCGCGGACACCGCTTCGCTGTGGTCGCTGGGCCTCGGCGAGCCGCACCCGGTCAGCGCGCTGCACGGCCGTAGCTCCGGCGACCTGCTCGACGCCATCCTCAAGGCCCTGCCCGAGGCGCCGCGCGAGGGCGGCGGCGTGTCGACCGGCCCGCGGCGGGTCGCGCTGGTCGGCAAGCCGAACGTCGGCAAGTCGAGCCTGCTGAACAAGCTGTCCGGCGAGGAGCGCTCGGTCGTCGACTCGGTCGCGGGTACCACCGTCGACCCGGTCGACTCGCTGGTCGAGCTGGACGGCGAGACCTGGCGGTTCGTCGACACGGCCGGCCTGCGCAAGCGCGTGAACTTCGCCGCCGGCGCCGAGTACTACGCCTCGCTGCGCACCAAGACCGCGATCGACGCGGCCGAGGTCGCGGTCGTGCTGCTGGACGCGGCCGAGCCGATCTCGGAACAGGACCTGCGGGTGCTGACGATGGTCGTCGAGGCCGGCCGCGCCTGCGTGCTGGTGTTCAACAAGTGGGACCTGGTCGACGAGGACCGCCGGCACGCGATGGTCCGCGAGCTGGAGCGCGGCCTGGTCCGCGTGCCGTGGGCGGAGAAGGTCAACGTCTCGGCGCTGACCGGCCGCTCGGTGCGCAAGATCGCCCCGGCGCTGCGGACGGCGCTGGCGTCGTGGGACAAGCGGGTGCCCACCGGCCAGCTCAACGCGTGGCTGTCCGACCTCATCGCGGCCACCCCGCCGCCGGTCCGCGGCGGCAAGCAGCCGAAGGTGCTGTTCGCGACGCAGGCCGGCATCCGGCCGCCGACGCTGGTGCTGTTCACCACCGGCTTCCTCGAGGCCGGCTACCGCCGGTTCATCGAGCGCAAGTTCCGCGAACAGTTCGGTTTCGCCGGCAGCCCCGTTCGGGTGAATGTGCGGGTTCGCGAAAAGAAGGCGAAACCGAAGATCGGCGGAAAAGCCGCGCGCACGCGGTGATTTCCTGACGTCCCGGCCGGCGTGATCCGTCAATTGCGACCTGGATCACGCTGGTCAGGACGATGATCGTGAGGTCCGACACTCCGTCGTGACCGGGAAGATATCTTTCCTTCATCGGCGAGTATGGTGGAGGGTCGTTGCGGGCGCCTCATTCAGGAGAGCAAGCCCGGTGAGGCTCGCGGAAGGTGAGTGATGGGCTTGCGCGCCCATAGTTCGTCCCTGCACGTCTTCGTTCCGGTCGAGGTGGACGCCCGATGACCGTCACGATCGAACCCGCCGAAACGGCCCCGGTGCTCGCCACGCCCGTGGCCGCCCCGGTCGCCGACCGGGCGCTGTTCTGGTCCGGCCTCGGCGCCGGCGAACGCACCCTGCTCGACATCGTCGCGGAGACCGCCGAGCGGCACCCCACCGCCGCCGCGATCGACGACGGCACCACCACGCTGACCTACCGGCGGCTGCTCGAGGAGATCGACGCCTACGGGCGCCGCCTGCGCTCGTACGGCGTCGGCCTCGGTGACCGCGTCGGCATCCGGATCTCCTCCGGCACCGCCGAGCTGTACGTCGCGATCCTCGCCACCCTGTCCGTCGGCGCCGCCTACGTGCCGGTCGACGCGGACGACCCGGACGAGCGCGCCGAGCTGGTCTTCGAAGAGGCCCAGGTCGCCGCCGTCGCCACCGACGGCAAGATCGAGGTCCACTCGACGCCGGGCGGCCGCGACGGCGTCCCCGGCCCGGCCGACGACGCGTGGATCATCTTCACCTCCGGGTCCACCGGCAAGCCCAAGGGCGTCGCGGTCACGCACGCGTCCGCGGCCGCCTTCGTCGACGCCGAGGCCGAGCTGTTCCTCGCCGATGAGCCGATCGGCCCCGGCGACCGCGTCCTGGCCGGGCTGAGCGTCGCCTTCGACGCCTCCTGCGAAGAGATGTGGCTGGCCTGGCGCCACGGCGCCTGCCTGGTCCCGGCGCCGCGCGCGCTGGTCCGCACCGGTGTCGACCTCGGCCCGTGGCTGGTCGCGCAGCGGATCACCGTCGTTTCGACCGTGCCGACGCTGGCCGCGCTGTGGCCCGCCGACGCCCTCGAAGACGTCCGCCTGCTCATCTTCGGCGGCGAAGCGTGCCCGCCGGAGCTGGCCGAACGCGTCGCCGTCGAAGGCCGCGAAGTCTGGAACACCTACGGCCCGACCGAGGCCACCGTCGTCGCCTGCGCCGCGCAGCTGACCGGCGAGGGCCCGGTGCGGATCGGCCTGCCGCTGGCCGGCTGGCAGCTCGCCGTCGTCAACGACGAGGGCGAGCCGGTCGCCATGGGCGAGACCGGCGAGCTGGTCATCGGCGGCGTCGGCCTGGCCCGTTACCTCGACGAGCAGAAGGACGCCGAGAAGTTCGCGCCGCTGCCGTCGCTGGGCTGGCAGCGCGCCTACCGCTCCGGCGACATGGTCCGCGCCGAAGAAGAAGGCCTGCTGTTCCTGGGCCGGCTCGACGAGCAGGTCAAGCTCGGCGGCCGCCGCATCGAGCTGGGCGAGGTCGACGCCGCGCTGCAGGCCCTGCCGGGCGTGCAGGGCGCGGCCGCCGCGATCCGCCGCACCAAGGCCGGCAACCAGGTCCTCGTCGGGTACGTCGTCCCTTCGGATGACAACTTCGACCACGACCAGGCCGCCACCCGGCTGCGCGAGCACCTGCCCGCCGCGCTGGTCCCGCTGCTCGCCGTCGTCGACGACCTGCCGACCCGCACGTCGGGCAAGGTCGACCGCACCGCGCTGCCGTGGCCGCTGTCCACTGTGGACGCCACCGGGCTGTCGCCGACCGAGACGTGGCTCGCCGAAGGCTGGGCCGAGATCCTCGGCGTGTCGGTCGACGACCCGAAGGCCGACTTCTTCACCCACGGCGGCGGCAGCTTGACCGCCGCCCAGGTCGTCGCGCGCATCCGCACCCGCCACCCGCAGGTGTCGGTCGCCGACATCTACGCCCACCCGAAGCTGGGCGCGCTGGCCGCCGTGCTGGACGCGCTGAGCGGCCAGGCCACCGAACGCCGTGACATCGCGCCGACCCCGCGTCGCGCCGGCGTCATCCAGACGCTGCTGATGGTCCCGTTGATGAGCCTGGTCGGGCTGCGCTGGGCGGCGCTCGCCGCCGCGCTGTCGAACGTCCTGGCGCTGCTCGGGTTCGCTTGGGCGCCGACGCTGAGCTGGGCCTGGCTCGGCTTGGCCTGGGTGGTGCTGTTCAGCCCGGCCGGGCGCATCGCGATCGCCGCGGGCGGCGCGCGCGTGCTGCTCTCCGGCGTCCGCCCCGGCACCTACCCGCGGGGCGGGAGTGTCCACTTGCGACTGTGGGCGGCCGAGAAGCTCGCCGAGTTCTCCGGCGCGGACAGCGTCGCCGGCGCGTCCTGGATGACGACGTACGCGAAGGCGCTCGGCGCGCGGATCGGCAAGGACGTCGACCTGCACTCGCCGCCGCCGGTCACCGGCTTCCTCAAGCTGGGCCGCGGCGCCGCGATCGAGCCCGAGGTCGATCTGTCCGGCCACTGGGTCGACGGCGACGTCGTGCACATCGGCAAGGTCCGCGTCGGTGCCGAGGCCCGCGTGGGCGCGCGCAGCACGCTGTTCCCGGGCGTCCGCATCGGCAAGGGCGCGGAGATCGCGGCCGGCTCGACCGTCCGCGGCGCCGTCCCGGCCGGGCAGCGCTGGGCCGGATCGCCCGCCGCGCGCGTGGCCAAGGACGAGCGCGACGCGCTGAAGTGGCCGTCGAGCCGCCCGCCGCGGTCGCACTTCTGGGCCGCCGTCTACGGCGCGTCCTCGCTGGTGCTCGGGTTCCTGCCCGGCATCGCCGCGCTGGCCGGCGTGGCCGTGCTCGGCTACGCGATCGCCGGTGCGCCGACGCTGCTCGACGCGTTCACCCGCGCGCTGGTCTTCGTCCCGGCCGCGACGGCCGCGTACTTCCTGGCCTACCTGCTGCTCGTGCTGGTCGGTGTCCGGGCGCTGAGCATCGGCATGGTCGAGGGCTACCACCCGGTGCACGGCCGCGTCGCGTGGCAGGTCTGGGCCACCGAACGCCTGATGAGCATGGCCCGCGAAGGCCTGTTCCCGTTGTACGCCAGCCTGTTCACGCCGGTGTGGCTGCGGCTGCTCGGCGCGAAGGTCGGCCGCAACGTCGAGGCGTCGACGGTCCTGGCGCTGCCGAAGATGACCAAGGTCGACAGCGGCGCGTTCCTGGCCGACGACACCATGGTCGCCACCTACGAGCTCGGCCACGGCTGGCTGCACGTCGCCCCGGCCCGGATCGGCAAGCAGGCGTTCCTCGGCAACTCGGGGATGACCGCGCCCGGCCGTTCGGTGCCGAAGCGCGGCCTCGTCGGCGTGCTGTCGTCGACGCCGTTGAAGGCGAAGAAGGGCTCGTCGTACCTCGGGATGCCGCCGCTGCCGGTGCGCCGCGCGATCGGCGACGCCGACACGAGCCGCACCTACACCCCGGCGCTGCACCTCAAGGCGGCGCGGGCGCTGGTCGAGCTGTGCCGGATCATCCCGGTGATGTGCGGGGTCGCGCTGACCGTCTCGGTCGCCTTCGGGCTGCTGTGGGCGGCTTCCGCGTACGGGTTCGGCGTCGCGCTGCTGCTGGCCGGACCGGCCCTGCTGGCCGCCGGGGTCGTCGCGGCGCTGACCGCGACCGTCATGAAGTGGCTGCTGGTCGGCAAGTTCCGCGAGATCGACCACCCGCTGTGGAGCTCCTTCGTCTGGCGCAACGAGCTGGCCGACACCTTCGTGGAGGCGCTCGCGGTGCCGTGGCTGATCGGCTCGATCGCCGGCACCCCGCTGCTGCCGGCGTGGCTGCGCACGATGGGCGTCAAGATCGGCCGCGGCGTGTGGCTGGAGACGTACTGGCTGCCCGAGGCGGACCTCGTCGAGCTGGGCGACGGCGCGACGATCAACCGCGGTTGCGTCGTGCAGACGCACCTGTTCCACGACCGGATCATGAGCATGTCGCGGGTGGCGCTCGGCGAGGGCGCGACGCTCGGCCCGCACGGCATCGTGCTGCCGGGCGCGGGCATCGGCGCGCGCACCACGGTCGGCCCGGGCTCGCTGGTGACCCGCGGCGACGAGGTGCCGGCGGACACGCGCTGGCTCGGCAACCCGATCTCCGCGTGGACGGGTAAGTAGAAGGTCACGAAGTACCCGCCTGGCTCGCCGGACTCACCCGTGGCGTGCGAGCCTGGTTTGGTACGTCGGTACGAGGAAAGGTTCGGCACGGGTGATTTCGAAGGCTCCGGCACCGGCCCCCGGCGCGGACACCTCGGGTGACCCCTACCTCCCCGCGCACGGCAACGGCGGCTACCGGGTCCGGCACTACGACCTGAACCTCGACTACAAGGTCGGGCCGAACCGGCTCTCGGCGTCCGCGGTGCTCACGGCCGAGGCGACGCAGGCGCTTTCCCGCGTCAGCCTGGACTTCGGCGAGTTCCGGATCAACCGCGTGCTCGTCGACGGCAAGCCCGCGAAGTACCTGAAGCGCGGCGCGAAGCTGCACGTCCGGCCGGCGAAGCCGATCGCTTCGGGGGCCGCGTTCACGATCGAGGTGCACTACGTCGGCAACCCGCGTCCGGTGCGCAGCCGCTGGGGCGACGTCGGCTGGGACGAGCTGACCGACGGCGCGCTGGTGGCGAGCCAGCCGGTCGGGGCGCCGTCGTGGTACCCGTGCAACGACCACCCGTCGGACAAGGCCACGTACCGCGTCACCTTGACGACGGCGTCGCCGTACCTGGTCGCGGTCACCGGCAACCTGGTCGAGCGCTCCATCGGCGGCAGCACGACGCGGTGGGTGTTCGAGCGGCCCGAGCCGACGGCGACGTACCTGATGAGCGTCCAGCTCGGCCGCTACGACGAGCTGGAGCTGACCGGCCGCGGCTGGTTCCCGCACACGGGGGTCGGCGCGCGCCGCTTCACGCTCGGCTTCGGCCGCGGTCACGTCGACTCGGTCCTGCAGACGGTGCCGCAGCGGGCCGCGGTGCCCCCGCGCCTGCGACGCGCGTTCGAGCGCGACTTCGGCCGGCAGGGCCGGATGATCGAGATGCTGCAGCGGCTGTTCGGGCCGTACCCGTTCGACGAGTACGTCATCGTCGTCACCGACGACGACCTCGACGACCCGATCGAGGCCCAGGGGATGGCGATCTTCGGCGCCAACCACGTGGACGGCCGCCGCACGTACGAGCGGCTGGTGGTGCACGAGCTGGCCCACCAGTGGTTCGGCAACAGCCTGACGGTGGCGGACTGGCGTCACATCTGGTTGAACGAGGGCTTCGCGACGTACGCGGAGTGGCTGTGGTCGGAGGAGTCGGGCGGCCAGCCCGCTTCGGCGCTCGCCCGGGTGTGGCACACCCGGATCAAGGCCAAGCCGGCGGACGTCCGGATCGCGGATCCGGGCGTGTCGCGGATGTTCGACGAGCGCGTGTACAAGCGCGGCGGGTTGACGTTGCACGCGCTGCGGGCGGAGATCGGGGATCCGGCGTTCTTCGCGTTGCTGAAGGCGTGGACCGGGGACCATCGGCACGGCCTGGTGACGACGGAGCAGTTCGTCGCGATGGCCGAGGCTTATGCGGCTCGGTCGCTGGACGCGTTCTTCGAGCGGTGGCTGTTCACCCCGGCGCTGCCTCCGCTGCCCGGCACCTGATACGTCGGATGTCTCTGCCGCTTTCCGGGTGAATCCTCCTGGCGTTTCGGGACGCCCTCTGCAAGTATGGCCGCACGCCGCCTGCTGATCGCACCGAAACGTAGTATGAATTCGGAGGACGCTTCATGGACGCAGTGTCGCGGCGTACCGTGCTTCGCTCGGCATCGGTCGCGGTGGGGGCCGCCGCGTTCGGGGGGCTCTGGGCTCAGGCGTCGCCACCCGCCGCCGCGCAGCCGGGAAACCCGCACCGGGACGTCGCCGCCGATGCGCGCATGGTTTGGAAGCGGCTGCCGAAGAACTGGCAGGAAGGTCCCTTCCTCGCCAACGGCTACCTCGGCGTCCAGGTCTACGCCGGCAAGACACCCGAAACCCTCAAGATCATGCTGAGCCACACCCAGGTGCAGGACCAGCGCGTCCAGTGGGAAGCCGGCATCGGGCTGTCGCGCCTGCCAATCGGCTACCTCACGCTCACCCTCGCCGGCGCGATCACCGCCGTCGACTGGACGCTCGACCTCTACAACGCCGAACTCGGCGGCACCATCACCACCACCCGCGGCTCGGTCGCGTTCTCCGCCGTCGTGCACAACGACCTCGGCGTGCTGCTCGTCTCGCTGACCCCGAGCGCCGGCGAACACAGTGCTGCCTGGGCGTTCCAGCCGCTCGAGTCGGCGACGACCCGGACCGTCCGCAAGCCGCCCGAGTACGTCGCCAACCCCGCCCCCGAGGTCGCCGACGGCTACTGCGCGCAGCCGATGCTCGCCGGTGGCGGGTACACCACGGCCTGGCAGGAGCGGACGATCGGCACGAGACGGCTGTTCGCCGCCACTGTCGCTTACAGCTTCCCGGGCACCACGCACACCGCGGACGCCCGCCGAAGCGTCGAGAAAGCGCTTGCCGCGAACCCGGACGCGCTGCTGGCCCGCCACCGCCGCTGGTGGAACGACTACCACCGGCGCAGCTTCGTTTCGGTGCCGGACAAGCAGGTCCAGCGGTTCTACTGGATCCAGCTGTACAAGATCGCCGCCGCGACCCGCGCGGACGGGCCGGTCGTGTCCGAGTGGGGACCGTGGTTCCCCGAGGTCGGCAACAGCTGGACCGCGGTCTGGTGGAACCTCAACGTCCAGGTCACCTACCCGATCGTCAACAGCAGCAACCACCCCGAGCTCGACGCCGTCACCGAGACCTTCCGCCGCGACCACGCGAACCTCGAGACGTCCGTGCCGCCCGCCTACCGCGACGGCGACACCTACGCACTTTCGCACCCGGGGGACTGGCGGCTGCGGCCCGGCGGCACGCGCTCGGTCGGCGTCCCCGGGACGACGTCCAAAACGGACCAGACCGGGAACCTGCTGTGGGGCCTGCACAACGTCTGGCTCGCCTACCGCCACCACCTCGACCGGCGAGTTCTGCGCGACGTCCTGTACCCGACGCTGGCCAAGGCGCTGAACTTCTACCGCCACTTCCTGGTCACCGGCCCGGACGGGTTCCTGCACCTGCCGCTGACCCGCTCGCCGGAGTACGCCGACGCGCCCGACTGCACCTACGACCTGTCGCTGATCCGGTGGGCCGCCCGGACGCTCGTCGACACCGCGCGGATCCTGCGCCTCGACGAACCGCGCGTGCCGATCTGGCGGGAGATCGGCGCGAAACTCGTGCCATACCACGAAGATCCCGCGAACGGCGTGCTGATCGGCGACGGCGTCCCGCTGGCCGCGTCGCATCGGCACTTCTCGCACCTGCTGTGGCTCTACCCGCTGCGGGAAAAGGTCTGGGACCGGCCGGCGGACCGCGACCTGATGACCCGGACGTTCGACCACTGGGCCGCCGACCAGTCGGCTTGGCACGGCTACAGCTACGCGGCCGCGTCCTCGATGAAGTCCGTGATGGACGCGCCCGAAGAAGCGCTGCGTTACTTGAAGTTCTTCCTCGACCGGAACATCGTGGCCGACACCGAGCTGACCGCGAACACGATGTACCGCGAAGGTTCCAACTTCGCCATCGAGAGCCCGATCACCGCCGCCCAGTCCGTTGTGGACATGCTGATGCAGGGCTCCGGTGGCGTGCTCAAGATCTTCCCGTCGGTCTCGGCGACCTGGCGCGACGCCTCGATCGCCGGGCTGCGCGCGGAAGGCGCGTTCCTCGTGGACGCGTCCCGCCGCGACGGCCGGACGGAGTTCGTCCGCGTGCACAGCGAAGCCGGCGAGCCGTTGGTCCTCCAGCACGGCGTCCCCGGGGACGTCGACGTCCGCGACGAGCACGGCCGCCGCCTGCCGTGGCGCCCGGCCGGACCCGGGCGGATCGCGATCGGGCTGCGCCGCGGCGGCACCGCCGTCGTCACCCCGCGGGGCGGGCGGCCGGACTGCGCACCGCGGAACGTCCCCGCCCTCGGCCCCGCTCCGGCGTGGGGCCTGCCGAGCTGACACCGCTTTCGACGAGGAGGTCGAATGGACATCACCCGCAGGACCGTGCTCGGTGGCGCGCTCGCCGGGATCGCCGCCGGCGCGGCCGGGATCACGCCCGCCTTCGCCGCCGAGCCCGGCGGCGACGACTTCGGCTGGGCCGGGTTCCTCGGCACCGCCGACCTGTACTGGCGGCGGCTGCCGAAGACCTGGTACGAGGGACCGTTCCTGGGCAACGGGTTCCTCGGCTCCGGCGTCTACGCCGAACCCGGGCAAAACGCGATCCGCTTCAACGTCCAGCACAGCCAGGTGCAGGACCACCGCCCGGAGTTCGGCTCGCTGTTCGGCCTGGCCCGGCTGCCGATCGGGTACTTCACCCTGGAACCGGTCGGGGCGATCACCGCGATCGACTGGCGGATGGACCTGTGGAACGCCGAGCTGACCGGCACGATCACGACGGCCGCGGGCAGCCTGAGCCTGCGGGCGATCGTCCACACCGGACAGTCGCTGCTCGCCGTCGAAATCCGGCCCTCCGAAGGGGAACGCGGGTTCAAGTGGGTGTTCCACCCGGCCGTCGCGGTCAGTCCGCGCGCCGATCCGGTGTGGAACAAGCCGCCGCCCGCCGGCTACACCGCGAACCCGCCGGTGCAGCTGAGCGGCAGCGGCGACGCGCGGCTGGCCGTCCAGCCGCTGTTGGCCGGCGGTGAGCACGTGACGGCCTGGCGCGAGGTCACCCGCGGCGGCGCGCGCACGCTGTACACGTCGGTGGCGTGGTCGCACCCGGCGAAGACGTCGGTGGCGCGGGCGCTCTCGACGGTCCGCCGCGCGGAGCCGTTCGCCGCGCTCACGCAGGATCACCGCCGCTGGTGGCACGACTACTACCGGCGCAGTTTCGTGTCCATTCCGGACACCCGGCTGCAGGCCTTCTACTGGATCCAGCTGTACAAGGTGGCGTCGGCGGCCCGGCGCGAGGCACCCGTGATGGCGACGTCGGGACCGTGGCTGGAGAACACGCCGTGGCCGGCCACGTGGTGGAACCTCAACGTCCAGCTCGAATACTGGTTGATCCACGGCTCGAACCACCTGGAACTGGACGCCGTCAGCTACGCCCTCGACAAGTACCGGAGCAACCTGACGAGCCAGGTGGCCGAGCCGTACCAGGCCGACTCGGCGGGCATCCCGCGCACGACCGACATGACGCTGCTCAACGGCGTCTCCAACGCGACCAGCGGGTTCCCGGTCGGCATTCCCGGGCAGGACACGCCGACGCCGGAGGTCGGCAACCTGACGTGGGCGCTGCACAACGTGTGGCTGTCCTACCGGCACACGATGGACCATTCGTTGCTGCGAAACACGCTGATCCCGTTGCTGCGCAAGGCGATCAACTACTACCTGCACTTCCTCGCCCCAGGCCCGGACGGCAGGCTGCACCTGCCGCCGACGTTCTCACCCGAGTACGGCGTCAACGCGCCCGACTGCAACTACGACCTGTCGCTGATCCGCTGGGGCTGCCAGACGCTGCTGCAGAACGCGCCCGGCGACCCGCTGGCGCCTCGCTGGCGAAACGTCCTGGCGACTTTGGTGGACTACCCCGCCGACAGCAACGGGTACATGATCGGCGCCGGCGTGCCGTTCGCGAAGTCGCACCGGCACTACTCGCACCTGCTGCAGATCTACCCGCTCTACGACGTCACGTGGGAACAGCCGGAGCACCGGCAGATCATCGAGACGTCGCTGAACCACTGGGTCGGCTTCGAAGGAGCGTTGCAGGGCTACACGTTCACCGGGGCGGCGTCGATCTCGGCGCAGATGCTGCGCGGCGAGCAGGCCGCGTTCTACCTCGGCGAACTGCAGCGGCGGTACATCCAGCCGAACACGATGTACAAGGAGTCCGGGCCGGTCATCGAGACACCGCTGTCGGCGGCGAAGTCCGTGCAGGACATGCTGGTCCAGAGCTGGGGCGGCGTCGTCCGGCTGTTCCCGGCGGTGCCCGCGGCCTGGGGCGACATCGCGCTGCGCGACTTCCGGACCGAAGGCGCGTTCCTGCTCAGCGCGTCCCGGGCGGCGGGGAAGACGCGGTGGCTGAAGGTGCACAGCGAAGCCGGCGCGCCGTGCGTGCTGCGGCCGGGCATCGAGGGCGAGCTGGCGGTGACGGACGCGCGGGGCCGCTCGCGACGCTGGCGCCGGCTGGCCACCGGGGACGTCCAGGTCGAGCTGGGGCGGGGCGAGGACGCCTTCGTGTACCGGAAGGGAGATCGGCCGGACTTCGCGGTGCGGCCGGTCGCGCCCGGTGGAGCGAGCACGCCGTGGGGGCTGCCGTGAGCTGAGTACCCCTCTTCCTGCCCTCCCGAAGACCCTCCTTTCCGGATTCCCGCCCCGGGGAGGAGGTCTTCGCGGCACAATGGGCGGCTGACGAGGGGAGCGCGGATGAGCGAGCCGGGGGATCGGCCGGGTCACAACCATGCCGAGAGATTCCAGCGCCCGCCACCGTCCCACCCGTACCCGCAGTGGCAGCCGCCGGTGCCGCCGAAGAAGACCTCGCCCGCCGCCGTCGTGCTGATCACCGGTTCGGTCGTCGTCGTCATCGTGATGGCGCTGGCCTTCCTGGCCTGGGGCTATCCCGGGTTCCTGCGCGACGACGACGTCAGCAGCGCCATCGGGACCGGGCCCGCGACGCCGCCGTCGATCCCCACCTCGCCGTCGGCGACCACCACCGGCCCCAGCGCCGCGTACACGCTGCCCACCATCGGCCGGGCCCGGATGCCGCAGCGGCCGAAGCCGCTCGCCGACCCGGTGACCTGCGCCTTCACCCCGGATCCCACCTCACCGGCGCCGAAGAAGGTCGCGCCGCCGCCCGACGGTCCGGCGCCGTCGTCCGGCACCGTCCCCGTGCGGGTCGCGACGAGCGCGGGCGCCATCGGGCTCACGCTCGACCGCGCGCTCGCGCCGTGCACCGTGGTCAACTTCCTGAGCCTGGTGAAGCAAGGGTTCTACGACGGCACGGCGTGCCACCGGCTGTCCGTGACGGCCGGGCTGCAGATGCTGCAGTGCGGCGACCCGGCCGGCGACGGCACCGGCGGCCCGGGCTACACGATCCGCGACGAGGTGTTCCCCGAGCTGACCTACGGCCGCGGTGTCCTCGCGATGGCCAAGACGGCCGAGCCCGACTCGGGCGGTTCGCAGTTCTTCCTCGTCTTCGGCACCGTGCAGATCTCGCCGGAGTACACCGTGTTCGGCAGCATCGACGACGCCGGCCTCGACGTCCTGGACAACGTCGCCCACGGCGGCATCGACCCGTCGAAGCCCGGCATCGGCGACGGCAGCGGCCCCCCGAAGATCCCGGTCACCCTGACCCGGGTCACCGCGCCGTGATCAGGGCCGGTCGAGCAGCTTCCGCAACGCCGTGAGCAGCGACTTCGCCGCTTCCGGCGACGCCGCGCGGTGGCGCCAGGCGACGTAGCCATCCGGGCGGACCAGGAGGCAACCGGCCTCGTCGATACCGCTGAGGCGCGACCAGTCGCCGTACGCGTCGCGGCCTTCCGGGTCGCCGACGCGCACCGCGCGCAGGTCGAGGCCCAGTTCGGCGCCGACCTTGGCCGCCGCGTCGCGCCACGCCGTGCCGGTCAGCCCGGTCAGCACCGTCCAGCGGCCGCCGCCGACGAGGTCCAAAGTGGACACCCGGCGGCCGTGCGGCCCGACCAGCCACGCGTGCGGCAGCTTCGCGCCCGGCTCGGTGCTCGGCCGGTGGAACAGCTCGGGATCGCGGTCCGCTTCGGCGACGACCCCGTCGGGCAGCACCGCGCCCGAGGAGTACCGCTGGTCCATTTCGACCCCGTGGGCGTTGAACTCGTAGTGCTTGAGTTCGATCGCCTGCTCCAGTTCACGCCGTTTCCGCGCGCCCTCGGCCGTCGGCGCGAGGCAGGTTTCGAGGCCGGCCGTGATGCCGTCGGCGTCGGTGTCGCCGCTGATGCCCAGCGCGGCGAAGATCGGTCCGAACTGGTCCCGGCTCAGGTTCGCGCGGTCCACGATCTGCTTGCCGACGGGGGCGCGTTCGGCGCTGTAGCTGTCGAGCAGCCCTTCGCCCGCCTCGCCGCGAAGCACCATCGCGAGCTTCCACGCGAGGTTGTACGAGTCCTGGACCGAGGTGTTCGAGCCGAGCCCGTTGGACGGCGGGTGCCGGTGCACGGCGTCGCCGGCGCAGAACACCCGGCCGTTGCGGTACTCCGTCGCGTAGTTGTGGTTGACCGTCCACAGCGACGTCGAGGTGATCTCGACGTCGAGGTCCGGGTCGCCGACGAGGTCGCGCACCAGCCGCGTCGCCTCTTCGACGTCGACCTCGGGTGGCGCCTGCTCGATGTCGTAACCCCAGGTCAGCAGCCACTCGTTCCACGGCCGGACCATCCGGACCAGGCCCATCCCGATGCCGCCGAGGTGCGCGCCCGGCCGCATCACCCAGTAGAGGACGCTCGGGCGATGTGCGACGTACGGTGCCAGGTCGGCGGTGAACGTGATGTTCATGCTGCCCGCCTTGCCGGTCTGCCCGGCGATCGGCAGCCCGGCCTGTTCGGCGACTTTGCTGCGCGCGCCGTCCGCACCGACGAGGTACTTGGCGCGCAAGGTGAACTCGTCGCCGCGGACGCGGTCGCGGAACCGGGCGGTGACGCCGCCGGTGTCCTGGGTGAAGTCGAGGAACTCGGTGTCCAGCCGCAGTTTCGCGCCGCGCGCGGCGGCTTCGCTCGCGAGGATCGGCTCCAGGTAGGTCTGCGGGAGGTCGATCATGTGGCACGGGCTCGCGGCGGCGTACTCGGCCGCCGACCGGTCGCCGGTGCCCCAGCTGGCGATGCGGCCGATCTCCGGACCGGTCAGCGACGTGCACAGGACGGTGTCGCCCATCAGCTCCGGCGGCGTGCCGACGGCGAGGGCCTTGGCCTCGACGCCGAGGTCGCGCAGCACTTCCATGGTGCGCTGGTTGGTGATGTGCGCGCGGGGCGTGTTGGCCATCCAGCCGTACTTGGTGGCCAGCACGGTGGGTACGCCGTAGGTGGCGAGCAGCAGGGCCGCGGAGCCGCCGGCCGGGCCGCTGCCGACCACGATGACGTCGGTGTCGTAGCTCATTCGCTGCTCCCTGAGATGCGGAAGGTGAAGTCGAGGCGCTGCTCGGAGAAATCGACGATCAGGCCGTCCTTGACGCCGAAGACGGTGTCGGAGTCGAGGTACTCGCCGCCGGCGACGAACAGCTGGGTGATCAGCGTCCGGTAGCCGGGTTTGGCGATCATGAAGTGCACGTGCGGCGCCCGGTAGGGGTGCCGGCCGACGGCGTCGAGCATCTGCCCGACCGGGCCGTCGGCGGGGATCGGGTAAGCGCTCGGGACGATGGTCCGGAACCGCAGCCGGCCGTTCTCGTCCGTGCGGAAGCGGGCGCGCAGGACCGGGCCGTCCACATCGGGCAGCTGGACGTCGTAGAAGCCGTCCTCATTGGACTGCCAGACGTCGACGATCGCTTCGGGGACCGGCTGGTCATCGGTGTCCGTTACTTTGATATCCGTCCACAGTGGAGTTCCAGGGAGGCCCTCGGCGAGGTTCGCCCCCTGCGGGGTCTCCGGTGGACCGTCCACGTAGAACGGTCCGAGCACGGCCGACGGGGTCGTGTCCGGCGTGCGCGAGTTGGTCAGGACGTCCACGGCGCTCGACAAGCCGAGGGTGTCCGACAGCAGGATGAACTCCTGCCGCGTGTCGGTGGTGATGTGCCCGGCGCGGGTGAGGAAGCCGATCGCGTACTCCCACTCGTCCTGCGTGAGGTCGGTGCGGATGGCGTAGGCGTGCAGCGTCTCGACGAGGTCGGTGAGCAGGGTGCGGACGCGGTCCGGCGCGGCGGCGAAGCTGTCGACGACCTGTTTCGTGAGCGCCTTGAGGCTGGGTGGTGTGGCGGGGCGGGTGCCGGTGAGGGCTTGGCGGAGCAGGTCGGCTTCCGGCTCGTCGGCGATGTCGGCTTCGGTGAGGCCGAGTTCGGCCAGGGAGTGCGGGATCGGGAGGCTCTCGGCGAGCGCGAAGACGTCGGCGGCGTCGTCGAGGCCTTGGTGCGCCATGACGTACGGGAGGAGGACGGCGTGCGTTTCGGCGTGGGGCAGGCCGAACTTGCCGCCGAGGAGGTGGCAGAGCCGGTGGTGCAGGCCCATCCGCACGGCGTCGAGGCAGGTGCCGGCCAGGTAGGCACCGCGGAGGGCGTCGGTGCGGGCGTCCACATCGGACGGATCTTGTGCGATGCGGGGGAGAGCGCCGGTGAGGAGTTTTACGGCTTCGTTCGCGAGGAGGTCGGTGATCGGATTGGCGTCGGGGGCGTAGCGGGCCTCGACGGCGTGGGCGAGGGCGTTGAGCCCGCTGGCGGCCGAGAGGGGCACGGGCAGGCCGAGCGTGAGGTCGACGTCGTAGAGGACGGTCTCGGGGCGGACCTTGGGGGTCTTTTGGGTGGTCTTGCGGCCGTCGGCGGTCTGGCCGAGGACGGCGGTGAGTTCGGAGCCGGCGTAGGTGGTCGGGACGATGAGCTGCGGCAGGTCGGTGTGCAGGGCGACGGCTTTCGAGAGCCCGGTGGCCGAGCCCCCGCCGACGGCGACAACGCCATCGACGCCGTGCTCGGCAACGACCTTGAGGGCGCGCTCGGTGACGTCGACGGGGGTGTGCATGGCGGGATCTTCGAAGCGGGCGGCGAGGAGGGGGCCGAGCTGTTCGGCGGCTTGCTCGGCGTGCCGAGGGGTGCCGACGAGGAGAACGCGGTTCATGCCGAGGCGACGGGCCTCGTCCCCGAGGGCGCCGAGGGTGCCGCGGCCGAAGATCACCCGGACGGGGTTGGCGGCGTAGGTGAACGAGGTCATGCGGGGGAGTATCCGGGCGCGGACGGCGGCGGTCCTGCACGTTCGTGCTGCCGCTCGGCACGAAACGCGCAAGCTTGGCCGGCGGGGGGCTGGTGGGCATGGCACGAAACCGCGCAAGTCGGCTGGTGGGTGCCGCGAAGCTCCGGCACCGGCCCGCCGCCGCTGTGCGGCGGGCGGCGAACTTGCGCACGCAGCGGCGAGGGGGATCCGACAAGCCCGCACCCCCGCAAGCCGCATGCCCGGGCGGCGTCTCAGCCCGTCCGGCGCAAGGCCGCCGGGGTCGTGCCCAGCTGGGCCCGCAACACCCGCGTCAAATGCTCCTGGTGCGAGAACCCGCACCGAGCGGCGATCTCCGCGATCGGATCGTCACCCGTCCGCAGCAGCAACCCCGCTCGCTCCACCCGCAACCTCAGCAGGTACCGATGCGGCGGCACCCCCGTCCGCGCCTTGAACTGCCGCGAAAACTGGCTCACGCTCAACCCCGCCAGCGCGGCCAGCTCGGCCAGCGGCACCGCCTCGGCCAGCCGTTCGGCCATGAAGTCCCGGACCCTCGCGAACTGCCGGTCCGGCAACCCCCGCGCCGCCGTCTGTTCCGGGAGCGGTCCCGCGTGGTGGCGGCGGACCAGCTGCGCCGCCACCAGCGCGCCCAGCTGGTCCGCGTACGTTCGGGCGCTCGGCTCCCATTCGCGGACCACTCCGTCCAAGCTGAGCACCAGCTGCTCCAGCAGGGGGTCCGTGCTGCCGAGCTCCTCCGCGAGCCGGATCGGCGCGTGGTCGCCCGCCGCCTCCTGGACCGCGTCGTCCGCGATGTACACGTGGACCGTCTCGAGCTCGCCGCCCAGCTCCACCGACAAATCCGCGTGCGACGGCTGCAGGAACAGGCCGCCCGCCGGCATCCGGCGGCTGCGCTCGCGCGGGGTACCGACGCCGCGGCGGACCGTCACCGGGCCGTCGAGGTGCAGGATCAGCTGGTGGCTGCCCGCGGCCGCGAACTCGGCCCGGTACGGACGTTCCCGCTGCTTGGACACGTACACCCGGTCCCAGCCGAGCCCCGCGCTGGTGCGTTCGGGCCGGACCCAGGGCAGCGCGAGGATGCCGTTGGTGTCGCCCAGCCCGAGTTCGCCCACGCCTGCCTCCTCGACGTCGAGGCTGCCCGCGATGGTACGCGAACCGGGGCTCAACCCGGAGCGGAGCGGCCGTGGCGCCAGTAGCCCAAGAACGCGATGTCGCCCTTCGGCCAGCCACGCGACCGCACGAGGTGCCGCCGGACACCCGTGGCCAGCGCGCTTTCCCCGGCCACCCACGCGTAGGCGCGCCCAGGCGGCAGGTCCGCACCCTGGAGCGCCGCCGAAACCAGCGTCCCCGGGCGGCGGCCGGGCTCGTCCCGCGGCAGCCAGTGCACCCGCACTCCCGGTGGCGCGTCCAGCACCCGGATGTCCGCCGTCGACGGCACCTCCAGGAACACCTCCGCCACCAGATCGGGCGCTGCGCCCTCGAGGATCGCCAGGATCGCCGGCAACGCGCTCTCGTCCCCGGCCAGCAGCTGCCACGACACCCCGGCCGGCGGTAAATAGCTGACGCCCAGGTCGAAGACGCCGGCCGCGTCGCCCGGACGCGCTCGCCGGGCCCACGAAGCCGCCGGGGCGTCGCCGTCGTGCAGGGCGAACTCGATGTCGATCTCGCCCGGCCGGGAACGCCGGATCGTGTAGTTGCGCACCCACGGCCGTCGCGACTTCGGCATCATCAGCACCTCGGCCATCCAGCCCTCGTTGTCCCGGGTCGGCATCCGCAGCGCCTCCTGACCCACACGCGGGAAGAACAGCCGCACGGCCTGGTCGTCGCCCACGACGTCGAGGTCCTCGAGCGCCGCGCCGCCGAGGGTGATGGTCCGGAACGCCGGGCTGGGCGCGGTGTTCGCCAGGACCTCGAGCGTGATCATCCGGCGGGAAGCAGGGCGACGCACCTTCGGGATCATCAGACGTCCAGCACGAGCCGGGGCGACAACGCGCGTGACACGCACGGGTACATCCGCCCGTCCGGGGCGCCGATGTCGTCGCGGTGCTCGGGATCGCCGTCGAGGACGGCCAGTTCGCAGCTCCCGCAGACACCCTCGCGGCACCCGGACGGCACCGGTTTCCCGGCGTGGTTCAGCACGTCCAGCAGGGATTCGTCGGCCGGCACCTGGACGGTCTGCCCGGAACGGGCGCACACGACCTCGAACGGCGTGTCCGGCGCGAAGACGCGCTGCGTGGGTTGGAAGCGTTCGGTGTGCACACGCGGGAAGAGCGCTTCGGCCGCGTCCACCATGGACGCCGGGCCGCAGCAGTAGACCTCCGCCGCCGGGAACTCCGCCGCCAGCGCCGCGAGATCCGGGCGGCCGTGGTCGAACAGCCGCACGCGATCGCCGTACGCGGCCCGCAGTTCCGCCGCGAACGGCATGGCCGAAGGCGAGCGGCCCGCGTACACCAGCGTCGCCGCGGTACCGGCGGCCCGCAACATCGGCACGATCGGCGTGATCCCGATCCCGCCGGCGACGAACAGGTACTCCGGCGCGGGCACGAGCGGGAAGTGGTTGCGCGGCACCGAAACTTCGAGTGTCCGGCCGGGACGCAGGTACAGGTGGACGTACTCCGAGCCGCCCCGGCTCAACGGGTCGTGCCGGACGGCGACGCGGTAGGCGGAGAGGTCGGCGGGATCGCCGCACAGCGAGTACTGCCGGGTCAGCCAGTTGGGCAGCGCGAGGTCGATGTGCGCGCCGGGCTCCCACTGCGCCAGGGGCCCTTCGTCGCCGCGCAGCACGAGGGAGACGACGTCGTCGGCGACGCGCTCGATGCGGTCCAGAATCGTCTTTTGCATGGTCAGTACAGCTTCCGGTAGCTCTCTTCGAGGATCTGCTCGAACACCGCCGGGTCGACGGCCACGCCGAGCTGGTCGGTGACGATCTCGCCGGCCGACGGCATCTCCGCGGCCAGCGCCTGGCTGGCGGGATCCCACAGCCGCGACCGCAGCAGCGCCCGGCCGCAGTGGAAGTACGCCTCGGCGACCTCGACGATGATGGCGAGCATCGGCGCCTTGGCTTCGGTGCGCATCCGCGCGAGCACGTCTTCGTCGTCGGTGACGTACGCGCTTCCGTTGACGCGCAGCACTTCCCGCATGCCGGGGATGAGGAACAGCAGGCCGACGCCGTCGTTCTCGGCGATGTTGCGGAACGAGTCGGCGATCTTGTTGCCGGGCCGGTCGGGCAGGGCGAGCGTGTGCTCGTCGAGCACCTTGACGAAGCCGGGGTAGTCGCCGCGGGGCGAGCAGTCCCCGCGGCCGGCAGCGTCGGACGTGGCCAGCGCGAGGAACGGCGAGTGGGCGATGAAGCGCCGGGCGTGCTTGTCGACGTGGTCGAGCTTCTTGCCCTCGAGCATCTCTTCGGGCGCGCCCAGGCGGCTCCGGACCTCGTCCATGGACACCCGCCGGTACCGGCGGGTCAGCGTGTTTGTGCTGGTCATGACATAATTATGAGCAAATACTCAGATCTTGACTACTCGCTTTCCACGCTCACCGCAGGAGGGGCCGTGCCGCCGGACCAGCGCCGCATCCAGCCACGTAAACAGCCGCGTCAGGTCCGGGCCGAGCTGACCCGGCAGCGGATCCTGACCGCGGCTGCTCACGTTTTCGCCGACCACGGCTACGCCGCCGGCACCACCAACCGCATCGCCGAGCGGGCCGGGATCTCGATCGGCTCGCTGTACCAGTACTTCCCGAACAAGGACGCGATCCTCGCCGAGCTGCTGACCCGCCACCTCGACGACGGCACGGCGGCCGCGGCGAAGGTCCTGACCGGCCCGCTGCCGGACTCGATCGAGGAGATCTTCCGCGTCTTCGTCCGGCTCGCCGTCGAAACCCACCTCGACGACCCGCACCTGCTGCGCATGCTGCTGGAGCAGGCCCCGCGCTCGAACGAGCTGCTGGAGCGGATCGGCCGGGTGAAGCAGGACATGGTCGGCCACACCCGCGAGCTGCTGGAGGGCCACCCCGAGGTCCGGGTCGCCGACACCGCCACGGCGGCCCGCCTGGTCATCGCGACGGTCGAGCTGGCCGTCCACGACCTGCTCGCCGAACCCGACCCGATCGACGCCCGGCGGCTCGAGGACGAGATGGTCGCGATGCTGACCCGGTACGTCAAGGGGTGAACGGGCGGGTCAGGCGCCCGCCCGGCGCAGGCGTTCGGCCGCCTGGTCGCGGACCGCCTCGCCGCACACCGGGCGAGCACCGTGCAGTGCTTCCCACCGCGCGTTGTGCACGGCGACCCAAAGGCTCGCCGCCCACGCGATCTCGTGCTCCTCCGCGGTGAACCGGCGGCCGCGGAGTTCCTGGTAGGCGGCCAAGAACGCGGCGGAACTCGCGAGGGGAGCCAGGGTCGGCGGCGACGCGTTGGCGAACGTCCCGCAGGCCGCTCCCACGAGCGCGGCTTCCGGTTGCCGGGCCAGGCTGTCCCAGTCGTGCACGGCCCAGATCTCCCCGTCGTGCCAGCGGAGGTTCTGGGCCTCGAAGTCGGCGTGGCCGAGCACGCACGGCAGATCCGTGGCCAGCAAGCGCTTGCGAGCGCGGACAGCCGTTTCGAAGACGTACTCCGGCACGGCGCTCTGGTCCCGCTCGTCCAGGAACCCGATCGCCGGCCACAGCCCCGGATCCCGGTGGTCCCACCGGGCCCAGCGCGGATTCGGCAACGGCGGTGCGACGACGACGTCGGTCAGCTCGGTCATCAGCCGCGCGAAGACGGCCGCGTAGCGCTCGGCGATGTCCGGGGTGTCGCCGAGCAGCACCACACCGCCGGGCCGCGACTCTTCGGCGTGGACGGCCAGCGACCCGACCCGGATGACGTCCGTCAGCGGCCGCGCGCACGGGAACCCGCGTTCCGCCAGCCGCGCTTGGGCGGCGACGCAGGACGCCTCCCGGCCTTCGTCTTCGCGAGCCTTCACGACGACTTCGCGGCCGTCGGCCAGCAGCAGCCCGACCACCTCGGACAGCGATTTGTGTTCGAAGAGCACCTCGACCGGGACGCTCCCGAGGTGCTCCGCGCACCACGCCGGGATCACCGCTCCCTGGCCAGGAGCGCCGCCTGGGTGCGGCTCGTGACGCCCAGCTTGGCCAGCACGTTCCCCACGTGCACCTTGACCGTCCGCTCCGCCAGCCGCAGCCGCGCCGCGATGTCCCGATTGGACAGTCCTTCGCCCAGCAGTTCCAGCACATCCCGTTCGCGCGGTGTGAGCGAGCCGCCCGCGCTCAACGCCGAAGCCACGGCCGGGCTCATCGCTGTCACGCCGTGGCGGGCGGCCCGGACGGCCGCCGCGAGTTCGTCGCCGCTCGAGTCCTTCAGCACGAACCCGGCCGCGCCCGCGGTCAGGGCTTCGCGGATCTCGCGGGGCCGGCCGACGGTCGTCAGCATCAGCACCCGCGGTGCCGTGGGCGGCAGGCGGCGCAGCACTTCGAGGCCGTCCATGCCGGGCAGGTAGAGGTCCAGCAGCACGACGTCCGCCTCGACGGACGAGCCGAGCAGCTCGGGGCCGCTCGCGTACTGCGCGACGACGTCGAGGTCCGGCTGCGCGCCCAGGATCAGCGCGATGCCCTCGCGCACCAGCGCGTGGTCGTCGACGACCTGGACCCGGATCATGCCGGGCATCCTACTGTCGGGCGCATGCGCCAGTCCCTCGTCACGACGGCCGCGGCCGCCGCGGTGTTCCTCGCCGGCGGCGCCTGGACCCCGCACCAGGGCTGGGTCGCGGCGCTGCTCAGCGCGGTCCAGCTGGTCCCGCTGCTGTGGTCGCGGCGCGCGCCGGCCGTCGTGCTCGTGGTCGTCACGCTCGCCACGGCCGGGCACCTGCTGCTCGAGCAGCCGCGCAACACGATGTACGTGCCGGTGCTGCTCGCGCTGTACAGCACGCCGCAGCGGTGGCTCGCCGCCGCGGCCGCGCTGGCGGTGGGTCTCACCGTGTACCCGGCGAAGGGCCCGTTCGACGGCACGCTGCTGGCCGTCACGATCTGCGCGGTCGCCTGGCTGCTCGGCGCCGAACGCCGGCGCGCGCTCGCCGACCGGGCCGAGCGCGCGGCCCGGCGGCTGCACGACACGCTCGCCCAGACCACGGCGGTGATGCTGGTGCAGGCGGAGACGCTGCGCGCGGTCGGCGACCTGACCGACGCCGACCGCGAGCGCCTCGACACGCTGCTGGCCGCCGGCCGCGGCGCGCTCACGCTGGTTCGCCGCACGCTCGACGACCTGCGCGACGACGCCGACCGGCCGCCGGATCTGGCGGAAGTGCTGGCCCGGCTGCGCACCGCGGGCCTGGTCCTCGACCGCGACCCGGTGCTGCCCGCCTTGGCGCGTCCGGTGCGCGAGCTGGCCGAGCGGTTCGTCGCGGAGACGGCGGTGAACGCGTTGCGGCACAACGGTCCCGGCGTCCGGCTGCGCATCGACGTCCACGCCGGCGACCACATGACGATCACCGCGCGCAACACCTTGAAGGGAACTCCGCGAACCGGTGCGGGATATGGCTTGGCGGGACTGGCCGAGCAGGCCGCGGCGGCCGGGGGAGCGGTGACGCACGGACCGCGCGACGGCGAGTGGGTGGCCACCCTCGCCCTGCCCGCCGGCCGCCGGACGCTCGTGAGTGGGAAACAGGGTTAGAACACTGTTTCCCACTCACGAGGGGAGCGTGGCCTCGATGTCGGCGAGCTGGGCGGCGATGAGCTCTTCGAACGCCGCGCGGCGGTCGGCGCCGAGCGGGCGGACTTCGCGGGCGAAGTGGGCCAGGGCGGGGAAGCGGTCGGGGTCGGCGCCCAGCACCGCGACGCGGAACAGCTCCATGCCCTGCTCGTGCTCCTCGGGCGTGACGGTGCTGACGCCGGCCTCGGACGCGATCAGCGCGGCGAAGAGGATCGCGATCCGGTGGTAGCGCGCCGGGATCCGCTCGTCGGCCAGGCCTGACGCGCGCAGGGCCTGCAGCACCTCTTCCATCACCAGCCGGGAGCCCGCGCCGCTGGAGGCGTAGCGGCCCCAGACCACGGCGATCTGCGGCTGCTCGCCGAACGCCTCCCGCAGGCGCAGGGCCAGCGCGGTCAGGCGCTGCTTCCAGTCGCCCTCGGGCCGGTACCCCGCCATGGCGCCGACGAGGATCCGGTCGGCGAGCGCGCGCAGCAGCTCGGTCTTGGTGCGGAAGTGCCGGTAGAGGCTCGAGGAGTCGGTCCCCAGCTCGGCGGCGAGCTTGCGCACGCTGAACGACTCGGCGTCGCTGCGGCGCAGCAGCTCCGCGGCCGTGTCCAGGATTTCCTCGGTCGTCCAACGCCTTCGGTTCGCCATCTCGTCCTTTCGCCGACCGTCAGCATAGCTTATGCACTTGCTGTTGCACGCACTGCGTGCATAATGAGGACACTTCACTTCCCGAGAGGAGTCCCCATGGATCACGCGAAGCTCGACGCCGCTCTGGCCGCGGTCCACCGCGCCGGCGTGCCGGGCGTGTTCGCCGAGGTGCGGGCCGGTGACCAGGTCTGGTGCGGCGCCGCGGGCGTCGCCGACGTCGAGACCGGCCACCCCGTCCGAGCCGGCCTGCGCCACCGCGTCGGCAGCGTCACGAAGACGTTCACCGCCGCCGCGGTGCTGCGCCAGGTCGAAGCCGGCCGGCTCGGGCTCGACACCCCGATCGGCCACTACCTGCCTTCGCTGGTCCCGGGCGACCGCGGACAGGCGATCACGGTCCGGATGCTGATCGACCACACGAGCGGGCTCGCCGAGTACCTCCCGTACGCCTACCCGAGCCTCAAGGCGTTCCCCGACCTGGCGGCCACCCGGCCGGACAGCCTGGACGACCACCGGTACACGCGGTTCGACCCGGTCGAGCTGATCGCGATGGGCGTCGGCGCGCCGCCGGTCGGCACTCCCGGCGGTACTCCCGGCGTGTATTCGAACACCAATTACCTGCTGCTCGGCCAACTGCTCGAACACGTCACCGGAGGCAGCGCCGAGGAGTGCATCACCCGCGACGTCATCGACCGCGCCGGCCTCCGCGACACCGGGTTCCCCACCGGAACGCGCGTCGACGGGCCGCACTCGAAGCTGTACGAGTCGTGGTTCGGCATGATCGACCCGCCGCGCGACTACAGCGTCTTCGACATGTCGTGGGTGGGGCCGTCGGCGTCGCTGATTTCGACGGTCGCGGACCTCAACCGCTTCTTCGGGCTGCTGCTGGCGGGCGAGATCGTGTCACCGGCTTCGCTGGCGGAGATGCGGCGGACGGTCCGGATCATTTCCCAGGAGGGCAAGCTGATCGACTACGGCCTCGGCCTGCACCCGGTGGAGCCGGCGGAGTTCTGGGGCCACGGCGGCACGGTCTGGGGCGGCGGCACCCTGGCGGCAGCCCGCGCGGACGGCCGGCGGCAGTTCGCGGTAGCGGTGAACCTGCAGCGCTGGAACCGGCTCGACGAGGCGGGCCGGCCCCAGCCGCATCCGATCGACGGCGCGCTCGCCGCTTTCTACCGGGAAGCGATGAGTTGTGACACGGTCACGAACCGGTAGCCCTGTTCCCTGAGCCGGTCGATGATCGGCCCGATCGCCTGGCGGGTCTGCTCGCGGCCCGCGTACATCCCGTGCAGCAGCACGATCGAGCCCGGCCGGACCTGGTCGACCGTGGTCGTGATGACGGTCGCCGCGTCCGGCGTTCCGTCGGAGTCCGGCTCGACGTCCCACGTGATCGTGATCCGGTTGTGCGTCGCCAGGTAGTGCGGCAGGGCGAAGAGCTTCTTGCCGTTCGGCGGCCGGAACAGGATCTCGCCGGAGTAGCCCGTCGTGCGGATGAGGGCGTCGGTGGCCTCGACCTCGTCCGCGACCCAGGCGGGCGTCACGCCGATCATCCGGTCGTGGCTGAAGCTGTGGTTGCCGATCTCGTGGCCCGCCGCGGCGATGTCGTGCGCGAGGTCGGGGTGCGCGGCGATGTCGCGGCCGATGAGGAAGAAGGTCGCCGGCACCGCGCGCTCGCGCAGCGTCTCCAGGATCGCGTGGGTCCCGGCGGGGTCGGGCCCGTCGTCGAAGGTGAGCGCGACGACCTTCTCCGTCGTCTCGACGCGGTTGACGAGGGTGCCGAAGAACTGGAACGTCCGCGACTTCGAGATTTCGAACAGCGTGACCGCGCCGGCGAGCAGGACGACCAGCACGACCGCGACGGCGATCGTCCACTTCCGCGCGCGGCGGGATTTCCAGATCATGCAGCCACCCTGGCGAGGACCCGGGAACGCGGGAAGCCGCGAAGGTACTAGTACCTCCGCGGCTTCCCGGAAAGCGTCACAGGGGGTTGAAGACGCCCAGGGGAGCGGTGCAGAACGGGCCGCCGACGTACTCGGCGGCCGCGCCCGTCGGGGCGGGCTTCGAGGCCAGCTGCTCCGCGTACACCTCGGCGTCGTCCAGCGACTTGTAGCCCAGCGCTTCGGCTTCGGCCAGGGAGTAGATCCGGCGCGTGTTGTCCGAGACGCCCCAGATCAGCCGGTACCCCGGCGACGGCGCCGAAAGGCACGCCTCGAACAGCCGGGCGCCGTCGTCCGGGGACAGCCACGTCGTCAACCCGCGCGGGCCCAGCGGCAACGGCGTCTCGAAGCACGAGCCGATCCGGATGACGATCACGTCCATGCCGAACCGCGAGTGGTACAGGCTGCCCAGCGCCTCGATCGCCGCCTTGGAGACGCCGTAGTACGTGTCCGGGCGCGGAGAGGAGTCCGCCGGGAGGTCCTCGTCGTTGCGGCGGAAGCCGACCGCGTGGTTGCTCGACGCCAGGATCACCCGGCTGATCCCGGCGGCCCGCGCGGCCTCCAGCACCGTGTGCGTGCCGTTGACGTTGACGTCGAGCGTCGCTTCCCACGAGTTCTCGCGGCTGTGCCCGCCCAGGTGGATCAGCGCGTCGACGCCCTCGCACGCCGCGGCCATCGCGTCCGGGTCGGTCACCGAAGCCGTCACGACCTCTTCGGAGGCGTCCGACGCCGTCTGCGGCGCCAGGTCGAGCAGGCGCAGCACGCGGCCGTCGCGCTTCAAGCGGGGGCGCATCAGGGTGCCGACGACACCCGCCGACCCGGTGATGAGCACGCGCTGGTCCGTCATGGATTTCCTCTCGGTAAGGGCGGCGGTCAGCGAATGCCGGCCCGGCGCAGCTGCTGCCCGAGCTCGGCGGTGGTTTCGGCGAGCAGCTCGCCGACGCGACGGGCGTCGGCGTCGGTCACCTGGGCGATCGGCATCGAGCAGCTGATCGCGTCCGTGCCCGGGATCCGGTAGGGGATCACCGCGGCGACGCAGCGGACGCCCAACGTGCCCTCCTCGACCTCGGCGGCGTACCCGCGCTCGCGGGTCGCGGCGCACTCGGCGTGCAGGCCTTCGAGCGTCGTGATCGTGTTCGGCGTCAGCGCGGTCAACGTCGCCGGCAGCATCAGCGCCTCGATCTCGTCGTGCGTCAGCTCGGCCAGCAGCGCCTTGCCCAGCGCGGTCGCGTGCGCGGGCAGCGTGCGCCCGACGCGGGAGACGAGGTGCGTGGACCGCTGCGACTCGCGCGTCTCCAGGTAGACGACCTCGGTGCCGTTGCGGCGCGCGAAGTGCGCGGTGAAGCCGGTCTTCTCCCGGATCCGCTCCAGGGCTTCGGTGGCGAACGGGACGACGGCGTCGCGGTCCAGGTACGCCGTGCCGCAGATCAGCGCGCGGACGCCGAGGCGGTAGCGGGCGGTGTTGGTGTCCGCCTCCAGCCAGCCGGCTTCCAGGAGCGTCCGCAGCAGGCCGTGCAGCGACGAGCGCGGGAAGCCCGTGCGCGCGTGCAGGTCGGACAGCGACAGCCAGACGTCGTTCGCCGCGAACGTCTCGATGAGGTCGACGGCCCGGCGCGCGGACTTCACGCCGGACGACTCGACCGGAGCACCCTCGGCCGTGTCCACCTTTGGCGGCATTTGTGCTCCTCCGTCCGGCCGTTGACTTGTGACTCCGGCCATATTAGCGTCCCGAACAACGTTCTTATGGATGAACATAATCACTATAACAGACTCCGTTCATAGATGTGAACAGTGAAACCACATCGTCGTGGACGCGGAAGGGAGCCTGCGGTGCACGCACTCGACTGGACGATGGTCTGCGCGTACTTCGCGCTGATGATCGTGATCGGCTGGTGGTCGCACAAACGGGTCAGCGACGTGAAGGACTTCTTCACGGCCGGCGGCAAGATGCCGTGGTGGCTGGCCGGCATCTCGCACCACATGTCCGGCTACAGCGCCGTGCTCTTCGTCGCGTACGCGGGCGTCGCGTACACCAGCGGCGTCACCGTGTACTTCTGGGGCTTCGCCAGCATCGGCATCGGCGTGGGCATCGGCAGCTGGCTGTTCGCCGCGCGCTGGAACCGGTTGCGCTCGAAGCTCGGCGTCGCCTCACCGCTGGAGTACCTCGCGAAGCGGTACAACGTACCGACGCAGCAGGCGCTCGCCTGGAGCGGCAGCCTGCTGAAGATCTTCGACATCGCGGCCAAGTGGTTCGCCGTCGCGACGCTGCTGCACGTCTTCGCCGGGCTCGACTACAACCTCGGCATCCTCATCACCGGCGCGGTCACCCTCGTCTACTGCACCATCGGCGGGCTCTGGGCCGACGCGCTCACCGACTTCGGCCAGTTCGTCATCCAGGCCATCGCGGCGATCGTGATGATCGTGGTCGTCCTCGGCAAGCTCGGCGGGATCTCGGCGCTCTGGACGATCTGGGACAAGCTGCCCGAAGGCCACGTCAACCCGGTCACGTCCAAGTACACCACCATCTTCCTCCTGGTCTACGTGCTGGTGAAAACGCTGGAGTACAACGGAGGCATGTGGAACCTGGCGCAGCGGTACATGGCCGCGCCGAACACCCACGAGGCCAAGCGCGGCGCGCGGCTTTCGTCCGCGCTGTACCTGTTGTGGCCGCTGGTGCTGATGTTCCCGATGTTCGCGGCCCCGCTGCTCATCCCCGGCATCAAGGACCCGACGCAGTCCTACGCGATCATGACGACGACGTTCCTGCCGCCGGGCCTGGTCGGCCTGGTGCTGGCCGGCATCTTCTCGCACACCATGGCGATGGTCTCTTCCGACGCCAACGCGATCTCCGCGGTGATCACCCGCGACATGATCCCGGCGATGGTCCGCCGCACCCGGCAGTGGACCGACGTCCAGGGCCTCAAGGCCGCCCGGATCACCACCGTCGTCTTCGTGGCCCTCACGATGCTCGTGGCCACGCAGGCGCAGAACCTCGGCGGCGTGCTGCAGATCGTCGTCAACTGGGTCGCCGCGCTGATGGGCCCGATCTCGATCCCGCTGCTGCTGGGCATGCTGCCGTGGTTCCGCAAGTGCGGCCCGCGTGCGGCGCTGATCTCCTGGGCGGGCGGCCTGATCGACTACGCGCTGGTGTACTACGTGTTCAAGGCGAACCAGACGGTGCTGGTCGCGACGCCGATCCTGGTCTCGCTCGCCCTGTACGTCGGCCTCGGCCTGCTCGCCCCCGAGCGCAGCGCGGCCGCCGATGAGATCGTCGACACCGTGAACACCGCCGACGACGTCGACACCACGCCGAAGGAAGGCACGACCGTGCCCGCCTGACGATGGCCACACCCGGCCGAAACCGAAAAAGGACAGAGAGCGGAAACTGATGGCACAGAACGAGATCGAGCTGGACGGCCTGCTGGCGTTCCCCCTCACCCCGTTCACCGACGACCTCGAGGTCAACCTCGACGCGCTCGCGGAGAACGTGGAGAGCCACATCGCGGCGGGCGCCGGTGCGCTGTTCGTCGCGTGCGGCACCGGCGAGTTCAGCTCGCTCTCGCCCGCCGAGCACGCCTCCGTGCTCACCCGGACCCGGGAGGTGGCCGCCGGCCGCGTCCCGGTCTGGGTGGGCGCCGGGGGCGGCGCGGCGTCGGCGCGGGCCGGGGTCGCGGCGGCCCAGGCCGGGGGCGCGGACGGCGTCCTGCTGCTGCCGCCGTACCTCGTTTCCGGGCCGCAGGCGGGCTTGGTCGACTTCGTCCGCTACGCCGTCGGCGACTCGACGGTGCCGGTGATCGTCTACCACCGCGGCACCGGCGTCTTCAGCGCGCCGGCCGCGGCTTCGCTGCTCGACATTCCCTCGATCGTGGGGCTCAAGGACGGCTACGGCGACGTCGAGGTGATGACCCGGATCGTCACCACCATCCGCGCGCTGGACACCGAGCGGGCGCGGAAGTTCCTGTTCTTCAACGGGTTGCCGACCGCGGAGGTCTCGGCCAAGGCGTACGCCTCGATCGGCGTCGCCCGCTACTCCTCGGCGGTGCACTGCTTCGCGCCGGAGATCGCGCACCGCTTCCACCGCGCGCTCGGCGAGGGCGACACCCGCGTGATGGACGCGCTGCTGACCGGCTTCTACCTGCCGCTGGTGGCGTTGCGCGACGAGACGCCCGGTTTCGCCGTCTCGCTGGTGAAGGCCGCCGCCCGGCTGCGCGGCGACAAGGTCGGCCCGGTCCGGCCGCCGCTGGTCGAGCCGACGCCGGAACAGATCCACCGGCTCGAGAAGATCGTGGAGGACGGCTTCGTCACGCTGAAGGCGCTGGGCTGATGAAGATCCTCGATGTGGTGCTGACGCCGGTCGCGTTCGCCGACCCGCCGCTGCTCAACGTGATGGGCGTGCACGAGCCGTTCGCGCTGCGCAGCGTCGTGCAGGTCAAGTGCGAGGACGGCATCGTCGGGCTCGGCGAGTCCTACGGCGACTCCGCGTTCCTCGGCGAGGTGCGCAAGGTGCTGCCGCAGCTGCGCGGCCACGACGTCTTCGACCTGCCGGGGCTGCAGCGGCTGGTCGCGCGGGCGTTGTCGGACACGGTGCTGACCGACGCCCACGGCCTGATCGGCGGGTTCTCGATCCGCAAGACCATCGCGAGCGTGTATTCGCTGTTCGAGGTCGCGTGCCTGGACGCGCAGGGGCAGTACCTCGGCCGGTCGATCACCGACCTGCTGGGTGGCAAGGCGCGGGACGCCGTCGAGTTCTCCGCGTACCTGTTCTACAAGTACGGCAAGCACGTCGACGGCCGCGAGGACTCGTGGGGCGAGATCACCACGCCGGAAACCCTGGTGGGGTCGGCGAAGCGGATGATCGACGAGTACGGCTTCCGCTCGATCAAGCTCAAGGGCGGCGTCTACGAGCCGGCGCAGGAGGTCGACGGGATCCGCGCGCTGGCGGAGGCGTTCCCCGGGCACCCGCTGCGGATCGACCCGAACGGCGCGTGGACTCCTCAAACCGGCATCCGGGTGGCTCACGAGCTGGACGGTGTCCTGGAGTACCTCGAAGACCCGACGCCGGGCATCGAGGGCATGGCCCAGGTCGCCGCCGAGGCGTCGATGCCGTTGGCCACCAACATGTGCGTGGTGAACTTCGGCGACATCGAGCCGGGCTTCCGGGCGCGCGCGATCGGCGTCCTGCTGTCGGACCACCACTTCTGGGGCGGCCTGCGGGCGACCCAGTCGTTGTCGACGACGTGCGAGAGCTTCGGCGTCGGCCTGTCGATGCACTCCAACAGCCACCTCGGGATCAGCCTGGCCGCGATGGTCCAGGTCGCCGCGGCGACCCCGCACCTGACCTACGCCTGCGACACGCACTGGCCGTGGAAGGTCGAGGACGTCATCGAGCCGGGCGTGCTTTCCTTCCGGGACGGGGCCGTCGCGGTGCCCACGGCCCCGGGTCTGGGCGTGAAGCTGGACGAGGACGCGCTGGCCGGGCTGCACGAGAACTACGTCCGATGTGGACTGACCAAACGGGATGACGTGACCTACATGCGCAAGTACGTGTCCGGGTTCGAGCCGAACACGGCGAGGTGGTGACCCGGTGAAGGTGACGGGATACGCCTACCCCTGGGACGTCTTGGAGTCCGGGTTCGCTTCGCGGGTCCGGGACCTGGGCGTCGACGAGGTGGCCGTGGCGCTGTCGTACCACAGCGCCCGCGCGGCGACGCCGTGGTCGGCCTCGGGGACCGCCGTGGTTGCGCGGCACGCGGCGTTCTACCGGCCGGTCTCCGAGGGGTGGGGCACGCTGCGACCGTCCACTCCGGACTGGGTGTCGTCGGAGGATGCCGGGGGTGACGCCGTCCGGCTGCTCAACGAGGCCGGCATCCCGGCGGCCGCGTGGATCGTGCTGACCCACAACTCCCAGCTCGGCTACGAGCACCCGGACGTCGTGGTCCGCAACTGCTTCGGCGAGTCCTACCCGTGGGCGCTGTGTCCGTCGCAGCCGGCGGTGCGTGAGTACGCGGCGAAGGTGACCGCGGAGTCGGTCGCCGGGCTGGAGCTGGCGTCGGTGATCCTCGAGGCCTGCGGCCCGCTCGGCGCGGTGCACCAGCACCAGCACGAGAAGACCGACGGCGTCTGGGCGCCCGCGGTGGCCCGGCTGCTGTCGATCTGCTGCTGCGCCGCCTGCGCTGCTTCGTGGGACCTCGACGCGGACACCGTCCGGGCCCAGCTCGTCGAGGAGGTCCGGCGGCTGGTCGCGACCGGCGACCTGGGCGTCACGGCCGACGGTCTGCCGCCGTCGTTGACCTCGATGCTGCTGCGGGGCCGGCAGGAAGCGACCGATGCCCTGCGAGCCTCCGTGCTGGCTCAGTTGCCGGCGGGTGTGCGTGTCGTGCTGCACGGCGCGCTCGACCCGTGGGTCACCGGCGCGCTGCCGGGGCTGACGCCGTCAGCTGCGGACGACGTCGACGCGGTCGTATTGTTCGGCTGGGCGCCCGCCACGGGTGCCGAAGCCGTCGCGGCGGCCCGGGAGGCCCTGCCCGAACGGGTCGCGATCGGCAGCTACATCACCGCGGTCGCCGCCGCCCCGGTGCCGGACATCGCCGCGTACGCCGGCGAGCTGGCCAAGGCGGGCGCGGCCGAGCTGCACCTGTACCACCTCGGACTGGCCGGTCCGGGTCGCTGGAGCGACCTGGCCACGGCCACCGCCGCCGCCCAGGAAAACTGAGGAGCTGTTCCACCCATGAGCCAGGCCACCGACGCCGCCACGCTCGAGAAGATCCTGGCGGGGGCCGCCGCGGCCGCCCGCCCCGCCGCCGAGGCGACCCCGGCCGAGCGCGCCCGCTGGCTGGTCGCGGCCGCCGACGCCCTCGACGCCGCCGCCGACGACCTCGTCCCGCTCGCTCACCGCGAGACCCACCTGCCCGCCACGCCGCGGCTGGCCGGCGAGCTGAAGCGCACGACGTTCCAGCTGCGCCTGTTCGGCGAGGTGCTCACCGACGGCGAATACCTCGGCGCCACCGTCGACCACGCCGACCCGGACTGGCCGATGGGCCCGCGGCCGGACATCCGCCGCGTCAAGACCGCGATCGGGCCGGTGCTGGTGTTCGCGGCCAGCAACTTCCCGTTCGCGTTCAGCGTCGCCGGCGGCGACACGGCGTCCGCGCTCGCCGCGGGTTGCCCGGTGATCCTCAAGGCACACCCCGGGCACCCGGAGCTGTCCGCGCTGACCGGCCGGATCCTGCGGGAGGCCCTGGTCGGCGCGGGCGCGCCGGAGGGCATCTTCGACGTGATCTTCGGCCAGGAGGAAGGCGTCACGGCGCTGCAGGACCCGCGGATCGCGGCGGCGTCGTTCACCGGATCGATCCCCGGCGGGCGCGCGCTGTTCGACATCGCGAACGCGCGGCCGCGGCCGATCCCGTTCTACGGCGAGCTGGGCAGCGTCAACCCGGTCGTCGTCACCGAGGCCGCGATCGCGGCGCGCGGGGAGGCCGTCGCGAAGGGCTACGCCGGGTCGTTCACCCTCGGCGCCGGCCAGTTCTGCACCAAGCCGGGGCTGCTGTTCCTGCCCGAGGACCACGGCTTGACCCCGGTCTTGAAGGACGCGTTGGAGGGCGCCGCGGCCCAGCCGATGCTCAACGACCGCATCGCTTCGGGTTTTTCTTCGCAGCTTTCTTCGCTGCGGGAGGTCCCGGGCGTCGAGGTGGTGTCTTCGTCGGAGTCTTCCGCGCCGGCGTTCACCCCGACGCTGCTGGCCACGACCGGCAAGCAGTTCCTCGAGGGCGGCGACACCGTGCACGAGGAGTGCTTCGGGCCGGCGTCGCTGATCGTCACCTACGCCGACCAGGCCGAGCTGCTGCGCCTGCTCGACGTGATCGAACCGGGGCTCACCGCCACGATCCACGGCGAGGAGTCCGATGTGGACTGGATCCGGCCGGTGCTGCCGGCGCTGGCCCGCATCGCCGGCCGGCTGCTGTGGAACGACTGGCCCACCGGCGTGACGGTGAGCTGGGCCCAGCAGCACGGCGGCCCGTACCCGGCCACGACCGCCCCGACCACGACGTCCGTCGGCACCGCCGCGATCGAGCGCTTCCTGCGCCCGCTGGCGTGGCAGGGCTTCCCGGACGCGTTGCTGCCCGAACCCCTCCAGGAGGCCAACCCTTGGCAGGTGCCCCGCCGCACCGACGGCTCCCGCTGACCGGTTCGCTCCCGCGGGCTCGCTGATGCGCCTCCCGCGGGGGCGCCCCCCGTTTCCATTCTATCGCCCGGCACCGACAGTTTCCGGCGCCGAGCACCGAATCCGCCGCCGCAAAACCGAATCCCCTTCCCCCGCAAGCCGAGGATGTCTTCCTGGGAGGCACTGCCATGCCCGTGAACCGGAGAAACGCTCTGCGCGGCGGCGCGCTGGCGGCCGCTTCGACCGTGTTGCTCACCCGTCCCGCGTTCGCTTCCGCGGCAGACGCGGCAAACGCGGCACCCGCAGCCACGACGGCGAGCGGGGTGCCCGCCGCGACCGCGCCGATCGTCGCCGCCTACCGGCAGCTGCAGACCGGTATCAACCGGCCGTCGCCGGAACGGACCGTCGCGCTGGCCAACCTGGGCCGCGTCGCCAAGGCCTACAACGCCAGCCTGTCCGTCGCCGGCAGTGGCGCTCCACTGTGGACGGACCTGCCGCTCGGCCCGGGCAGCGACTACACGACGTCGATGTACGCGCGGCTGCGCGCGATCGCCGTCGACTGGGGCACCCCGGGCGGCGCGCTGTCCGGCGACCCGGTCGTGCTCGACCGGATCAAGTCGGCGCTCGAACTCATCTACGCCAGCCAGTACAACGAAAACGTCGGCGAGATCGGCAACTGGTACACCTACGAGATCGGCATCCCGTACTACCTGCTGCACACGCTGTCGGTCGTCGCCGAGCAGCTCACCGCGGAGCAGCTGGCCCGCTACCTCGCGCCGGTCAAGCGGTTCGTCGGCAACCCGAACCTGCGCGCGAACAACGCCTCGGTGATCGAGACCGGCGCGAACCGCGCGGACAAGGCGCTCATTTCCATCGTGTCCGGCGCGATGCTCGGCGACACGGCCTGGATCAAGACGGGCATCGACGCGCTCACCGACGTCGCGGGCGGGGGAGCGGCGAGCGTCGTCGCCAAGCTGGACCGCGCGGCCGGCGACGGCTTCCACGTCGACGGCTCGTTCATCCAGCACGACACCATCCCGTACCCGGGGCACTACGGCATCGTCCTGCTCACCGCGCTCGCCGGCGCCATCCACGTCACGGCGGGCACCGAATACGCGCTGCCGCAGCCGTTGAAGGACAAGGTCTACGCGCTGGTGGCGGACAGCTTCGCGCCGTTCGTCTACGCGGGCGCGCTGATGGAGCCGGTGCGCGGACGGATGCTCTCGCGCCAGGGCGAGACCGGGCACGACATCGGCCACCAGCTGACCGTCGCGACGCTGGTGCTGGCCCGCACGGCGTCGGGCAAGACGAAGACCGACCTCAACGCGCTCGCCGCGAAGTGGATCAAGGAAGGCGAATACGCGCCGTTCCTGAAGATCCCCGACCCGGAGCGGTTCGCGCCGGGCCCGGACCTGGTGGCGACGCCGGGTATCGAGTTCGCGCAGGACATGCTGGCTTCGGGCGCGCGCCCGGCGCGGGTCACCGCGACGCACCGCGTCTTCGGCCAGCAGGACCGGATGGTGCACGTCACCGACGACTGGTCGGCGTCCCTGGGCGTCAGCTCGACGCGGATTTCGCGCTACGAGGCCATCAACGGCCAGAACCTCAAGGGCTTCCACGTCGGCGACGGCGTGCTCTACACGTTCCTGCCCAACGCCAAGGGCCACTACACCGACGCGTACTGGCCGACGGTCGACCCGCTGCTGCTGCCGGGCACGACCGAGAACGACGGCCCGGTCGACCCGAAGTTCGGCGGCGTGCCGGTCGGCCCGAACCCGCACACCGGCGGCGTCCGCTGGGACGCGCGCACCGGCGCCTACGCCATGGACTTCAAGTCGTGGGACGGGTCGCTGGTCGCGAAGAAGTCGTGGTTCTTCACGTCGTCCGGGATCGTGTGCCTCGGGGCCGGGATCACCAGCACGTCGTCCTCCGCCGTGCGCACGACGATCGAGAACCGCAACCTCGGCGAGGGCGGCCGCGGCGCGTTGCTGGCGGACGGCCGACGGCTCCCGACGGACCTCGGCAAGGTCTCGGCGCTGCGGCGTTCCCGTTGGCTGCACTTGGAGAACGTCGGCGGGTACGTGCTCCTGGACGACGCCTCGGTGACGGCGCTGCGCGAGGACCGCACCGGCGCGTGGCGCGACATCGACACCGGCGCCAACACGAAGGGCACCACGACGCCGAACACGCGCCGCTATCAGAAGCTGGTGCTGGAGCACGGCGTCAAGCCGGTCGATGCGACCTACGCGTACGCGGTGCTGCCGGGCGCGTCGGTGATCGGCACGCTGACGGCGTCGTGGACGTGTCACGTGCTGGCGAACACGCCGGTGGCGCAGGCGGTGCGCACGGCCGACGGCACGGTGCTGGCGAACTTCTTCGCCGCCGGCTCGGTCGGCGACGTGCGGGTGTCCGGCCCGGCGTCGGTGGCAGTCGGGCGGCATCAGCTGGCAGTGTCGGATCCGACGCAGACGCAGGACAGCGTGACGGTGACCGTGCGCGGCAAGGCCGTGACGGTACCGCTGAAGGGCACCTTCGGCGCGACTTCGCTGGTGCCGCTGAGGTAGGCCGCCTCGCCGGACCGGTGCCCCGACCCGGTCCGGCGGGGTCCCCACCTCGGTTAGGCTGGTTTTCATGACCGAACACCTCGACGTCCTGATCGTGGGGGCCGGGCTGTCCGGGGTCGGCGCAGCCTGCCGGCTGCAGGAGCGGCTGCCGGGCAAGACGTACGCGGTGCTGGAAGCGCGGGACACGATCGGCGGAACCTGGGACCTGTTCCGGTATCCGGGCATCCGGTCCGATTCGGACATGTTCACGCTCGGTTACCCGTTCCGGCCGTGGAAGGACCCGAAGGCGATCGCGGACGGCCCGTCGATCCTGTCCTACATCCGCTCGACCGCCGACGCTTTCGGCGTGGTCGACCGGATCCGCTTCGGGCACCGCGTGGTGCGGGCGTCGTGGTCGTCTTCGTCGGCGCGGTGGACGGTCTCGACCGAGCACGGCGCCACGTTCACGTGCCGGTTCCTGTACCTGTGCAGTGGTTATTACTCGTACGAGTCCGGCCACGTGGTCGACTTCCCGGGCCGCGCGGACTTCGCGGGCGAGATCGTGCACCCGCAGCACTGGCCGTCGACGCTGGACTACACGGACAAGCGGGTCGTGGTGATCGGCAGCGGCGCGACGGCGGTGACGCTGGTCCCGGCGCTGGCGTCGCGCGCTTCGCACGTGACGATGCTGCAGCGGTCGCCGTCGTACATCGTGGCGCGCCCGGGCCGCGACGCGCTGGCCGACCGGCTCCGGGCGCTGCTGCCGGAGAAGCTTGCGCACCGGGTGGTGCGCGGCAAGAACGTCGTGATGGGAACGCTGTTCTTCCAGCTGATGCGGCGGTTGCCGCGGCGGGCGTCGCTGGCGTTGCGCAAACGCGTGGCGGCGCAGCTGCCGGCGTCGATCCCGGTGGACCCGCACTTCGTGCCGTCGTACGACCCGTGGGACCAGCGGCTGTGCCTGGTGCCGGACGCGGACCTGTTCCGGGCGTTGCGCTCGGGCAAGGCGGACGTCGTGACGGACCGGATCTCGCGGTTCACGTCATCCGGGGTGTCGTTGTCTTCCGGGCGTTCGCTGGACGCGGACATCATCGTGACGGCGACGGGTCTCCGGCTGGTGGCGTTCGGCGGGATCGAGCTGACGGTGGACGGGCGCGCTGTCGTGCCGGGCGACCAGCGGGCGTACAAGGGGATGATGTTCGGCGGCGTGCCGAACTTGGCGTGGTGCGTGGGGTACACGAACAACTCGTGGACGCTGCGGGCGGACCTGACGTCGCAGTACGTGTGCCGGCTGCTGGGGTATTTGGATCGGCGTGGGTTCGCGTACTGCGCACCGGACGCCGAGTCGGCATCTTCGGCGGGCCGGCCGCGGCCGATCGTGGACCTGGCGTCGGGGTACATCAAGAGGGCCGCTCCCGGTCTGCCGAAGCAGGGTGGGAAGCGGCCTTGGATGATGCGGCAGAACTATTTGCTGGACTTCGCCGACATGCGGCTCGGCCGGGTCGACGACGGAGTGATGCGCTTCGGCCGCGCGGCCGGGCCCGGCCGCGTAAACCCCCGTCAGCCCTGGCGGGCCTTATTGCGCGGGTTGTCCTTGTTGATCACCAGCACCTTCGTCCCCCGGCGGATGACCTGGGCACCCGGCTGGCGGGCGAGCGAGCGGATCGAGCTGCGGACCTTCATGGCGAGCCGTCCTTCCTGTGGGCACCCCGGCCCACACCCCCTTCAACCTCCCGCCACTCAGTTTCATTCCGCAACTCAGCTGGTCTCCCGCGCTACCCAGGACTGCAGGTCGTCGCCCCTCACCGCCGCTGCCATCAGCTCCGGGAACTGGTCCGGCGTGCACGCGAACGCCGGTACTCCCATTTCCGCGAGCGCCGCCGCGTTCTCGTGGTCGTACGACGGTGCCCCCGAGTCCGACAGTGCCAGCAGTGTCACCACCTGGACCCCCGCGCCCACCAGCTCGGCGATCCGGTGGCGGAGCTCGTCCTCGTCGCCGCCCTCGTACAGGTCGCTGATCAGCACCAGCAGCGTCTGCTCGGGCCGGCCGACCAGGCCCTGGCAGTACGCGATCGCCCGGTTGATGTCCGTTCCGCCGCCCAGCTGGGTGCCGAACAGCACGTCCACCGGGTCGGCGAGGTGCTCGGTCAGGTCCGCGACCTCCGTGTCGAACGCCACGAACGACGTCCGCAACGCCCGCATCGACGCCAGCACCGCGCCGAACAACCCCGAGTACACCACCGACTCCGCCATCGACCCCGACTGGTCGACCGCCAGGATCACGTCCCGCTGCACCGCCTGCTGGCGCCGCCCGTAGCCGATCAGCTGCTCCGGCACGATCGTGCGCAGCTCGGGGGAGTAGTGCTTGAGGTTGCGGTGGATCGTGCGCGCCCAGTCGACGTCGCCCGGGCGCGGACGGTGCGTGCGCGACGCCTTGTCCAGCGCCCCCTTGATCGCCGCCCGCGTGCGCTCGGCCAGCCGCTCCTCGAGCTCCTCGACGACCTTGCGGACGACCTCCCGCGCGGTCTCCTTGGTCTCCTCCGGCAGCACGCCGTTCAGCGACAGCAGCGTGCCGACCAGGTGGACGTCCGGCTCGACCGCCGACAGCAGCTCCTTCTCCAGCAGCATCCGGGTCAGCCCCAGCCGGTCGACCGCGTCGCGCTGCATCACCTGCACGACCGTGCTCGGGAAGTACCGCCGGATGTCGCCCAGCCAGCGCGCGACCCGCGGTGCCGACGCGCCCAGGTTCGCGCTGCGCGGCCCGCCGGTGGCCTCCTCGTCCGGCTTGTCGTAGAGGGCGGCCAGCACCGAGTCGACGCCACTGTCCTCATCGGACAGTTCGGCGTCGGCCAGTCCCGATCCCGGTCCCGCGCCGTCGGCGCCCAGCACCAGCCGCCAGCGCCGCGTCCGCTCGGTGTCCGTGCTCACGACCCCACCCCCAACAGCGTCGCCAGTACCGGCAGCACGCGCTCCGCCCGGTCCTCGTCCAGTTCCTCGGCCACCGCGACGACCGCCGCGGTGCCGTCGAGCCCCGCCGCCCGGCTCCCGATCGCCCGCTTCTCGGGCCCGCTGAACGCGCCGAACGTCCGGCGCAGCAACGGAAGCACCTCGGTGAAGACGTCCGCGTGGATCGCCGCGAGCCACGCGTCGATCACCCGCAGCAGGCCTTCGTCGTGCACCAGCAGCAACGCGCCGCCGTCGAAGAAGCCCTCGACGTATGCCGCGCCCGCCGACGGCGCGATGCCCGGCGTGAGCGCCCGGCCCAGCCGCAGTTCGATGTCGAGCGCGTCGAGCAGCCCGGCGTCGTGCAGGATCCGGGTGAGGCGCCCGGCCAGCAGCGGGGGCAGCGACGGCCGTTCGGCCAGCCGCGCGAGCGCCGTCAGCCAGCGTTCCTTGGGCTCCTCGCCGAGCAGCGACGTCGCGTCGTGCACGCCGTCGACCAGCTGGGCCATCCGGGCCGCGGCGTCGTCGTCGATGCCGTGCGTCGCCGGCGGCAGGCCGGCGCAGATCCGGTCGAGCATGCGGTCGGCCACCGCGCGCAGCGCGCCGGTGTCGGTGCCGCGCACGTTCCCGTAGCGCGTCGCCCGGGCCAGCGCGGGCAGCGCCGACATCAGCCGCGCGACGTCCGCGTCCGCCGCCGCGCGCGTGTCGAGCGCCGCAAGCGCCTCGGGCAATGCCTCCGGCAGGTCGGCGAGCAGGCAGTTCTCGACGGCCGTGGTCACCTCGTCCAGCGGGGGTGTGCCCTCGACGGTGCTGCGGACCGCGGCGGTGGCCGCCGACGGCACGGTCGTGCCGTACACCGCGGCCGCCACCAGGTCGACCTCGAACGACGGTTCCCAGCACAGCGCCCAGGTTTCCCGGAACGTGCCCTTGTTCCGCCGCGTGGACGCCTCCCGGCTGCCCCACTCGATGCCGAGGATGCGCAGCCGGTGCAGCAGCTTCGACCGGTCGAGCCCGCCGGGCGTGCGCAGGTCGAGGTCGAGCTCCTTGACGACGGGGTCCTTCTTGAGCCGCAGGCGTTTCGCCGTCGCGGTCAGGTCCGCGGCCAGCGGCGGCTGCGGCACCCGGTCGGGCACTTCGCCGAGCCGTTCGCCGACCACCAGCCGCCGCGTGACGAGCTCGACCTGCACCTCGTCGCCGCCGCACAGCACCGACCGGGTGGCTTCGGTGACCTCGGCCAGCCCGGCCGACGACCGCCCGCGCAGCGTGGCCAGGGTTTCGGACAGCCGGACCGCCTCGATGACGTGCGCGGTCGAGACGGGCAGGTCCTCTTCGCGCAGCACCGCCGCGACACCCGCCAGCCAGCGCGTGGTGACGTCCTCGGGCGTGGTGAAGAGGTGGTGGTACCAGCCGGGCGATCGGACGCCCGCGCCGTAACCGCTGGCCGTCGCGAGCCGGCCGTGGGTCCACGGGACCCAGGTGCACGCGACCTTCCGCTTCGGCAGTCCTTTGAGGACGGACTGGTCGTGCGACGCCGGCGGCAGCGGGTCGGCCAGCGCGGGCACGTGCCACGCACCGCAGACGACGGCGATGTTCTCGAAGCCGTCCTTGCGGGTGCGGCGCAGCACCGAGCGCATGTACGCCTCACGACGGCCTTCGTTGCCCTGCGGCGGTTTCTCGCCCTCGCGCAGCGCGGTCATCGCCTCGGCGATCACCTCGAAGGGGTTCTCGTCGCCGCGCCGCGACTCGACGACGTCGTCCCACCAGCGTTCCGGGTCGTCGTAGCCGCCGGCCGAGGCCAGCGCGGCGAGCGGGTCGCCGGGTGGGGCGGCGTGCTCGTCCGGGCCCGCGGCGAACGTGTTCGCGGCCGGGAGGTCGCAGAACCGCACCGGGATCCCGGCTTCGCGCGCGTACGTCAGCGCCTGCCATTCGGGGCTGAACACGGCGAACGGCCAGAACGCGGCGCGCGAGACGTCGTCGGTCGCGTACGCCAGCAGCGCGATCGGCGGCTGCATGGCCGGGTCTTCGGTCAGCTCGACCAGGACGTCGGCTTCGGGCGGCCCTTCGATCAGCACGACGTCGGGCTCCAGTTCGGCAAGCCGCGTCGCCACGGCCCGGGCGGACCCCGGGCCGTGGTGGCGGATGCCGAGCAGGTGGGTGGTCACGAGATCTCCTGGCCCGCCCGGTAGAAGTCGGCCCAGCCGTCGCGCTCGCGGACGACCGTCTCGAGGTACTCGATCCAGATCGCGCGGTCGGCCACCGGGTCCTTGACGACCGCGCCGTGGATGCCGGCCGCGATGTCGTGCGGGCGCAGCACGCCGTCGCCGAAGTGGGCCGCCAGGGCGAGCCCGCCGGTGAGCACGCTGATCGCCTCGGCCGTCGACAGCGTGCCGGACGGCGACTTCACCGCCGTGCGGCCGTCTTCGGTGCGGCCCGAGCGCAGCTCGCGGAACACCGTGACCACCCGGCGGATCTCGGCCAGCTCGGCGGCCTCCGCGGGCAGCTGCAGCGACGTGCCCAGCTCGGCGACGCGCCGGCTGACGATCTCGACCTCCGCCTCGGCGCTGTCCGGCAGCGGCAGCACGACGGTGTTGAACCGCCGCCGCAGCGCGCTCGACAGCTCGTTGACGCCCTTGTCGCGGTTGTTCGCCGTCGCGATCAGGTTGAAGCCCGGGCGCGCCTGCACCTCGGTGCCCAGTTCCGGGATCGGCAGCGTCTTCTCGGACAGGATCGTGATCAGCGAGTCCTGGACGTCGGCCGGGATGCGGGTCAGCTCTTCGAGGCGGGCGAGCTTGCCGTCCCGCATCGCGCGCAGCACCGGGCTTTCGACCAGCGCGGCGGTGCTCGGGCCCTCGGCGATCAGCCGGGCGTAGTTCCAGCCGTAGCGGATCGACTCCTCGGACGTGCCCGCGGTGCCCTGCACCAGCAGCGTCGAGTCCCCGCTGATCGCGGCGGAGAGGTGTTCGGACACCCACGTCTTCGCCGTGCCGGGCACGCCGAGCAGCAGCAGTGCGCGGTCGGTGGCCAAAGTGGCGACGGCGACCTCGATCAGCCGCCGCGGGCCGACGTACTTCGGGGTGATCACGGTGCCGTCCGGCAGGGTGCCGCCGAGCAGGTACTCGACGACGGCCCACGGGGACAGGTGCCAGTTGGGCGGCTTGGCCCGCTCGTCGGCGGCGGCCAGCGCGGCCAGCTCGGCGGCGTGGTCCTGTTCGGCGTGCGGCCGGAGGACGGTGGGGGCGGTCATGCGAGCTCCTCGTACATTTCGCGGCGGAAGTTCAGCGTTTCGGTGAGCGCCCGGCGCCACGGCCCGGCGTCCATGGTCAGACGGGTGGTGGCCAGCGGGTGACGCAGGCACTGCGGCGGGACCGCGCGGGCGATCACGACGGCGGCGTGCGAGACCAGGCGGTGGTCGTCCTGGCGGGCGATCCAGTCGAGCAGGGCGGTGCCGAGCTCCTTCGTCCACGGCCGGGGCAGCTCGTGCACCAGCCGCGCGAACGATTCGACGGGCAGCCTGCCGATCAGGTGCCCGACGGTGGCGGCCTGGCTCCCGGGGCTGAGCACACCGAGCAGCGGTGGGGTGGTGCGGCCGCCGGGGTCGGCGCCGATGAGGGCCTGGGCCCAGGTTTCGTCGCGCTGGCGCAGGGCGGCGGTGGCCCAGGAGTCGCGCAGGACCCCGGCCGGGCAGCCTTCGACGGTCATCCGGACGACCTCGGCCGGCGGGCCGAACTCGGCCCAGAAGGCCAGGGGAGCGGCGGCGACGAGCGTGCGCAGCCGGACAGTGCCCTCGCCGCGTTCGCCCTGCGGGACGGTGACTTCGAGGACGCGGCCGCGGCGGCGGACGAGCGGCCGCAGGCGCTCGGCCATGCTTTCGCCGTACCGGGTGCCGGGCAGGCGGCCGAGCAGCTCGGCGGCCCGTTCGCGGACGGCCGCGGCGCGGTCGGTGAGGGCGGCTTCGAGGAAGTCTTCGTCCTCGGGGCGGACGTGCCCGGCGAGCACGCCGAGGAAGTCCGAGCGGACTTCGGCGGGTTCGCTCTTCCAGGACGTGTGGAGGGCTTCGCGAGCCGCGGCGGGGTCTTGGGTGAGCTTGGTGGCGAGCCAGCGCCGGCGCTGGGCCAGGCTGCCGTACTGCCAGACGTCGGCGTGTTCTTCGGTGGGTGCGGAGAGGAAGGACCAGTCGGGGTTCCGCTGCCCGAGCCACGCCCCGACGGGCCCGGCGACCGCGACGAGCGGCCCCCGCAGGGCGGCCTTGCTCCGGGCGGCTTCGGCGAGGAGGGGGAGGGTTTCGGGCGGGACGCGGTAGTCCGTGCCGGCGACGATGCCGAGCCATTCCAGGAGGAGATCGGGATGGCTGGCGGCGAGCAGCCGGGCCAGGCGTTCCCGGGCGAGTGGCGGGACGAAGGGGCGCTCGTCCGGGGCGGCGACGGGGAGGGGACGGACGTCGTGCAGGGGTTGCCGCCCGGCCCGGCGGTAGGTGGTGAGGACGGCCGCCGCCGCGAGGAGCTGTTCGGCGGGGTCGGTGCGGTCTTGGATGAGGTCCTGGACGGCGGCCGGCTGGGTCGCGGGGTCCAGGGTGCGACGGCGGGTGCCGAGGAGCGCGGTGCCGACGAGGTCTTCCCAGGCTTTCACGGTCGCACCTCCTGTTCGTGGGTAAGGGAAAAGTTCACAGCCGCACCGCCCGGTCCTCGTGCCAGCAGGTCAGCGGCCGCAAGCCCGCCGGGCTCCACTCGCCGGCCACCGTCAGCGGGCAGCCCGCCGACATCGCCAGCAACGACCACGGGAACGCGTACGGCACCAGCGGCAACGCCGTTCCGTCCTTTTCGGACAGACACCACCCGCCGCCGTGTTCCGCCGGGGTCACGCCCGACAGCAGCACCGGCCAGCGCTCCAGCCACGGGTCCGCCGCCATCGCCCGCGCGTACGCTCCCAGCGCCTCGGAAATCGAGCCGCCGGACGCCGACGACGCCGCCAACGGGATGCCGCGCTCCACCACCAACGCCCGCAGCGGGGCCGCTCCCGGGTAGAACGCCAGCGATGCCGTCAGGAAATGCCCTGGTGGCAACGAAGAATCCAGCGGACGGCCCGGCGGCGCGAACGACAGCACCAGCGCGTCCCGGCCCGTGTCCCGGCCGCGCAACCACGTCCGGCGCGTCAGCAGCCGGTCGTTCTCCTCGTCCGCCGCGCCCGTGATCAGCCACTCGTCCGAGACCCGCTCGCCCTGCTCGAGCACCCGGGCCGTCTCCACCGAAAACCCCAGCCGCGTGCGGACCGTTTCCGCCAACGCGGGAGGCAAGGAGTCCAACCGGGTCGCCGAATCCGCCAGCAGGTACACCAGGGACAGCTCGCCCAGCAACGCCTCCGGCCAGTCGCGGCGGCCGACGATCCCGGCCGCCCGGCGCAAGCCGCCCGCGAGGCCGGACGCCTGCGCGTCCACCATCCGAGCCGCCACCGTGCGCAGCTCTTCGCCGCCGCTGCGCTCGAAACCGGCGAACCCCGCGCCGATCCGGTCGGTCAGCCAGATCTTCAGCTCCGCGACGCCGCCTTCGACGCGCGCCGCCCGCTCCGATGCCCGTCGAGCGGCCGCTTCCTCGTCCTTCGGTCCCGCTGCCTCCGCGCGTTTCTCCGCGCGGCGGGCCCGGTCGGCGCGTTCGGCCAGCCACGTGTGCACCCACTCGGGTGGCGCGGCCGCGTCCACTTTTCCGGTGGCCCACAACATCAACAGCCCCAGGGCGTGCTTGCACGGGAACTTCCGGCTGGGACAGGAACACCGGAACGCGGGCTCGGCGAGCTCGACACACGTCTGGTACGGCTTCTTGCCACTGCCCTGGCAGAAGCCCCACACGGCGTCTTCGGACGCACTCGCGCCCGACCACTTCGCCGGCGCGGCCAGCGCCCGGCCCGCCTTCTCCGAAGCGGGATCCGGCGCCAGCCCGGCCACGCGTTCCGCGGTCCACGGCACCGCCGTCACCACCTGTCCCCCCACTCTCCGACCTCGCTTTCCGGTACTCGCTGAAGCATGCCAGCACCCACCGACAATTTCCGGCACCCTTGACGAACCGTCGTATTCCAGCACTAGAATAGTCGGGTGCTGACCGACGCGGAGCTGACCGTCCTCGGCCTCGTCGTCGAGCGGCCGAGGCACGGCTACGAGCTGGACGAAGTGGTGTCCGAACGCGGCATGCGCGAGTGGACCGCCCTCGGCTTCAGCTCGATCTACTACGTCCTCGGCAAACTCCGCGACCGCGGCCTGGTCGCCGAAGTCGCGGAAGAACGCGCGCACGCCAAGGCGAAGAAGACGTACACGGCCACCGACGCGGGCCGGCGAGCCTGCGCGGCGGCCGCGGAGGCGGCGATCGCCGAACTGCGCCCGGTGCACCCGCCGGTGCTGGTCGGGCTGGCCAACAGCCCGGTGATCCCGCCCGACCGGCTCGCGGCCGCGCTGGCCCGGCGCGCCGAAGCCGTCGCGGACCGGCTGGTCGAGGTTCGCCGAGCCGCCCAAGCAGAGGCTCCGCCGTTCGTGCGCGCGATCTTCGACTACTCCCTCAAGCAGCTGGAAGCGGAAGCCGCCTGGCTGGAAGGACTGGCCTGATGCCCTACGACGTCAAGAAGGACCTGAAGCAGCTGTACGCGCCGAAGAACACCGACTGGGCGCTGCTCGACGTGCCCGAACAGCAGTTCCTCGCGATCGACGGCCGAGGCAACCCGAACACGGCGGAAAGCTACAAGAAGGCCGTCGAAGCGCTCTACGCCTTCGCGTACACGATCAAGATGACGGCGAAGCGCACCGGCGAGGACTTCGTCGTGGCCCCGCTGGAAGGCCTGTGGTGGGCCGACGACTACACGGCGTTCACCGTGCGCGCCAAGGACTCCTGGCAGTGGACGATGCTGATCTCCCTGCCGGGACACATCGGCGAGGTCGCCGTCGAGGAAGCCCGGGAATCGGTGCGGCGCAAGAAGAAGATCGACCCGCCGGTCCGGCTCGAGAAGCTGCACGAAGGCCGCTGCGCGCAGGCGCTCCACATCGGCTCCTACGACGACGAAGGCCCGCTGCTCGCCCGCCTGCACGACGAGTTCCTCCCGGAACACGGGCTGAAGGAAACCGGCCTGCACCACGAGGTCTACCTCGGCGATCCGCGGAAGACCGAGCCCGCGAAGCTCAAGACCGTGCTGCGTCAGCCGGTCGGCTGATCCAGCTCGGCGAGGCCGCTTTCCCAGCGCGCCCGCCGCTGCTCGGACGTCTGCTCCCACCACGGCTCACCGCGCTCGCCCAACGCCACCTTCGCCGTCTGGGTGCGCGCGCGGTCCTGGACGCGCCGGGCCGCCATCAGGTGCTTCTGCAGGCGGTCGCGGACGTCCTCCGGGATCTCCGGGTCGGTCGCGCGCCACCGGCGGCCGTTCACGACGATGTACCGGCCGTCCGGCGTGCGCTCGGGCATCAGTACTCGCTGGAGACCGGCCAGGTGTCGTCGTGCAGCAGGCGCTTGAGGATCTTGCCCGTCGCGTTGCGGGGCAGGTCCGGCACGAAGTACACGTCGCGCGGCACGGCGAACCGGGCCAGCCGCTGGTGGATGTACGCGCGGATGTCCTCCGCGTGCAGCGAGGCGCCGCGTCGCGGGACGACGTACGCCGCCAGCCGCTGGCCCCACTCCGCGTCCGCCACGCCGACCACCGCCGCGTCGTGCACGCCGGGCAGCGCCACCAGCGCTTCTTCCACCGGACGGGGGAACACGTTCTCGCCGCCGGACACGATCATCTCGTCGGCCCGGCCGGTGACGAACAGGCGGCCCGCCGCGTCGAGGTAGCCGACGTCGCCGGTGGCCATCAGGTCGGCCGCGCGCGCCGGGTCCTTCCCGTTCGTGTAGCCGTCGAACAGCATGTCGTTGCCGACGAAGATCTGGCCTTCGCCGCCGGGCGGGACCGGCTTGCGGTCCTCGTCGAGGATCGCGACGCGCGTGCCGAGCGGGCAGCGGCCGGCCGTGGTCGGCGCCGCGCGCAGGTCGGCCGGGGCGGCGATGCTCGCCCAGGACACCTCGGTGGAGCCGTAGAAGTTGTAGAGGACGTCGCCGAAGGTGTCCATGAACTGCGTGACGAACGACCCGGACATCGCCGAGCCGCTGCTCGCGACGATCCGCAGCGACGACAGGTCGTAGCGCGCGCGGACCCGCTCGGGCAGGTCCATGATGCGCTGCAGCATGATCGGCACCGCGAACAGCGCGTCGCACTTCTGCTCGGCGATCGCCCGCAGCGTCTCTTCGGCGTCGAACTTGCGGATCAGCGCGAGCGACGCCCGCAGCGCCATGCCGAGCTGCATCGCGGCCAGGCCCCAGCTGTGGAACAGCGGCGCCGCGACCATGATCCGGTCGCCGGCGCGCAGCGGGATGCGGTCGAGGATCGCCGCGGCCGTCCCCATGCCCTTCGGCGTGGGGCGCCGCGCGCCCTTCGGCGTCCCGGAGGTCCCGGACGTGAGCACGACGACGCGGCCCGGCCGGTCGACCGGCTTGGGCGGGTCGGCGGGCGCGGCGTGGATCAGCTCGTCGACGGTGGGGTAGCCGGTTTCGGCGTCCGGCCACGTGCTGATCCGGGCGAACTCGCCCGGGACGTTCGCGATGGTCTGCGCGAACTCGTCGTCGGCCAGCACGGCCGCCGGCTGGTGCTCGGCGATGACGTCCTTGACCGAAGCCGCGGACAGGCCGGTGTTGAGCAGGATCAGGTCGGCGCCGAGCTTGCTGGCGGCGACGAACGACTCGACCATCGCGGCGTGGTTGCGGCACATCAGCGCGATCCGGTCGCGTTCGCCGACGCCGAGCTCGCTCAGCCCGTTCGCGAGCCGGTCGCTGCGCTCCTGGACCTGTTTGAAGGTGCGGAGGCTGCGCTCGTCGTGCAGCGCGGGTTCGTCGGGGACGCGGGCCGCGGCGGCCTGGTAGCCGCCGGCGATGGTCGCGCCCCACTGGGCGAGCGAGCTGAGCTGGCGGGCGATCTTGTCCGGACGGCCCGCGGACAGGACGCCGGCGCGCACCAGGACGCTCGTGGTGCGCAGCTTGGTGGCCTTGTTGCCGTCGCGGTCGGCGTCCGGGTCGGGTTTGCCGGCGAGGTGCAGGTCGAGGCGCCGCGCGAGGGCGCGGACGTCCTTCTTCACCGACGACACGAGATCCGCGTGCGACGGCGGCAGCATCATCCGGACGAACAGCTCGGTCTTGCCCCCGGCCAGCGGTCTCAGCTCGAGTGAGACCCAGGTGCCTTCGTCGGGGACGCCGCACCACACGACGTGTTCGCCCGGCCGGTACACGACGGCCTGGACCTGCGCCTCCAGCATCGGCCCGCGCTCGGGGACGATCCGGATCACGGCTTTGGGTCCCCGGCCGCGCGCGGCGTGCTCGACGACCTCGCACCCGGCGATTTCCGGCACGAACCGCGAATACCACTCAGGCGAACCGACGATCTGCCACACCACATCCGGCGTGTGCCCGACCACGGCGCTCGCCTCGACTACATCGTCACGCATCGTCTGCCCTCACCGCAGGGGATCACCGAACACACGTTCAGGTCACGGAGACGTCACAGTAACAGCAAACGGGTGATCCCGGATACTCCGAACGGCCAGATACCGGAGAGTAACGGACACTCGTAGTAGGTCCTCCTAGTGTCCACTGTGGAGTGATTAACGCCGTTCACCGAGCATAACGGCCACGGGGAGTGTGCGCGGGGGGGCGCCAACGACGTGAATGACTCATTCATGGCGTCAGGCGACATGAATGAGTCATTCACGTCATTTCGGGGCATACCGGTCAACCAGCTCCCGGCCGAGCCGGGCGAGTTCCGCCTGGACGGACCCGGGACTCTCCACCTCCACCAGCGCGCCCCACCCCGCCAGCTCCTGCGCGATCATGATCGGCGCCGGCGCCGCGACCCGCGCGCGGACGCGGTCACCAGGCAGGTCCGCGACATGCTCGCAGTGCCGGCCGAACCGCCCGCGCAGCACACTGAAGTAGCGCCGGTCCAGCACCACGTCCGCGGTGAGCAGTGACCGGCGCTTCTCGATCTCCTCGACGACCTCGTCCCACACCTTCGCCAGTTCGAGGTCCGCCGGGCGGTCGGCGGCTTCCTCGGTCGGGACGGGCGCGGCGATCCGGTCCACCCGGAACGTCCGGCGCCCCTTGGGCGTCCCGGCGACGAGGTACCAGACGTCGTCCTTGTCGACCAGGCCCCACGGGTCCACGAGCCGCTCGCGCCCGCTGTAGGTGAACCGGACGCGCCGGCGCGCGATCACCGCGTCCCGCAGCAGCTCGACCATCGGCGGCCGCTCCTTGACGCGTTCGCCCCAGCCCGCCGGATCGACGACGATCGCTTCCGCGGCTGCCTCGGCGTCCGGGCGGAACGTGCCCGGCAGCGCGCCCATCAGCTTGCGCAGGGCCGATTTGACCTCCGGGGACGCGGCCGCCGCGGGGCCGGCCAGGAGGAAGAGGGCCTGCGACTCGCGCGCGGTCAGGCCGGACAGGTCCGTGCGCGCGCCGCCGACCAGCTGCCAGCCGCCGCCGCGGCCCGGTTGCGGGTAGACGGGCACGCCCGCCGACGAGAGCGCTTCGAGGTCGCGGCGGGCCGTCGCTACGGAGATTTCGAGTTCAGCGGCGAGTTCGGCGGCCGTGACGCGGCCGCGCGTCTGCATCAGCAGCAAGGTGGCGACAAGGCGGTCGGCGCGCATGGGGCAAGTGTGGCAAACAAAGTGCTCAGTTGATGAGCACTTTTACTCCGCATGATGGCTCCAGACCGCTTGAGAGGAGCAGACATGCTGCGAGGAATGGCCACCGTCTCCTACTTCGCCGACGACCACGCGGCCGCGCAGGCCTGGTACACCGAGTTCCTGGGGATCGAGCCGTACTTCCGGCGGCCCGGGTACGCCGAGTTCCGGATCGGGGACTACCAGCACGAACTGGGGCTCATCGACCGCAAGTACGTCCCGGCGAGCATGGGCGGGGCGAGCGGCGAGATCGTCTACTGGCACGTCGACGACCTCGACGCCACCGTCGCCCGGCTGAAGGAGCTGAGCGCGAAGGAGTACGAGCCGATCACCGAACGGGGACCCGGGTTCGTGACGGCGTCGGTCGTCGACCCCTTCGGGAACGTCCTCGGCGTCATGACGAACGCGCACTACCTCGCTGTGCTGACGGAACGCTCGTGAGGCGGTAGGCCTCCTTGACGCACTTGTCGCACCGCTCGTGCCGGACGGTCTTCTCCGCCGGATCCGTTCCGTAGAAAGGGAAGCAGCCCGCGCCGCAGCTCGCGTAGTAGATGAGGCCGAGCCGGACCTCGCCGCGGCCGACGTAGTGCGCGAGACGGCGGCGCGGATCCGGCCCGCACTCGGGGATCCAGCCGTGGGCGGGCAGGCGGGCGGCGGCGATGTCGTCGAGGACGCCCGCGCGGGCGATCAGGTCCGCGCCGAGGCAGATGAGGCGCTCGCCGAGGTCGCGCATGCCGTCGGCACGCAGGGGCGGGCCGGCGAGCCACGCGACGTCGCCGGGCAGCGTCGCGGCCAGGTCGCGCAGACGGGTCAGGAGGGCGTGGTCCGGGTCCATGACCTGCAGGAAACCTGACGCGGATTTGTGACACCAGCCGACGAGCGGCCGCGGGAAATGTCGGACCCCGGTGACAGAATGCGCTCATGGCGACACCCTTCGCGACACCCCGGGCGAGAGCGCTCGGCTTCGGGCTCAGGTCCTGTCGGACGGCCCGGAACCTCGGCGTGCGTGAGCTGGCGAGGTTGATCGGTGTGCTTCCGCAGGAGCTGAGCAATTGGGAGTACGGGAAGCGGATTCCCAAGGTGGAGCAGGTGGCGTTGCTGATGGGGGTGTTGGTGGTGGAGCCGGGGGAGCGGGCCCGGCTCCTCGACCTCGCTCGCACGGCAACCGAGCCGAGCTGGCTGGAGCGCTCGGTGCCGCCGTTCGTCTCGGCCTATGTGCAGTACGAGCGGGCGGCCACGGAGATCTTCAACTGGGAACCGATGCTGATCCCCGGCCTGCTGCAGACCGACGAGTACGCCCGGGCGCTCCTGGCGGCCGGCGGCCTGGTGGCGAGCGAAGTCGAGAACCTGGTCCTCGCCCGGCGGAGCCGGCGAGGTGTGCTCGCCGGGCTGCGCCCGGCGAGCTTCCATGCGGTGATCGATGAGCGCGCCCTGCGGCTGGGGATCGCGGAGGGCGAAGTGATGGTGGAGCAGCTTCGGCACCTGCTCGCCGCTTCGCGGCGGAAGAACATCCGGCTGCAAGTGCTGCCGGGCGGCGACCGCGCGCACGCCGGGCTGCACGGGAACTTCGCCATCTTCGAGTTCGAAGCCCTGCCGCCGATCATCGCGATCGAGGAATTCCGGGCGGTGGCGTACCTCTACGATGAGGATCAGGTGGCCGGCTACCGCGAGGCGGCCGAGGGCCTGGCGGCCTCGGCCTTGGATGAGCAGGGCAGCTCGGCGCTGATCGAGGCGATGGTCGCTGAGCTGGAGGTGCGGAGTGAATCCGGGGGTGTGGCGGATCTCGAGCCATAGCCAGCAGGCGAACTGCGTCGAAGTGGCGCTCGGACCTGCGGCAAAAATCCGCGACACCAAGGACCGCACCGGCGGCACCCTCGAAATCTCCACCCGATCGTGGGATGCCTTCGTGATCGCCGTGTGTGGCTCCACGCCACGGGATCTTGGCGAGCTGTAGCTCCCGCACACATAGCCCGGGACCCGGGTCACGCTTACCGTTCCCGTCCATGACCAGCGATCTGGACGGGCGCACCGCCCTCGTCACCGGCGGGGCCTCGGGCATCGGCCTGGCCTGCGTCCGCGCGCTCGCCGCGGCCGGGGCGAAGGTGCACGTCGTCGACTTGGACCGGGACCGCGCCGAAGCCGCCGCCACCGAGGTCGGGGGCTGGGCGCACGCCGCCGACCTCGCCGACCCCTCGACGATCGACGGCCTGCCCGCCGAGGTCGACATCCTCGTCAACAACGCCGGGATCCAGCACGTCGCTCCGCTCGAAGACTTCCCGCCGGACGTCTTCACGCGCATCCAGTCCCTCATGGTCACCGCTCCCTTCCTGCTGATCCGGCACGTGCTCCCGGCGATGTACGCGCGGGGGTGGGGGCGGATCGTCAACATGTCGAGCGTCCACGGGCTGCGGGCCTCTCCCTACAAAGCCGCGTACGTCGCCGCCAAGCACGGGCTCGAAGGCCTCTCGAAGGTCGCCGCTCTCGAAGGCGCTCCGCACGGCGTCACCAGCAACTGCGTGAACCCCGGGTACGTCCGCACCCCGCTCGTCGACAACCAGATCGACGCGCAGGCCGTCGAGCACGACATCCCGCGCGAGGACGTCGTCGCGCAGGTCCTCCTCAAGCGCGCCGCCATCAAGAAGCTCATCGAAACCGACGACGTCGCTTCCCTGGTGACGTGGCTGTGCTCGCCGCACGCCGGCCACGTCACCGGGGCGTCCATCCCGCTCGACGGCGGCTGGACCGCCGCCTAAGACCCGCCAAACCACAAGGAAGTGGAGCCCGCAGTGAGCCAACCCCACCGGTCGGCGATCGCCAAGATCGTCGGCGCGAGCCTGATCGGCACCACCATCGAGTGGTACGACTTCTTCCTCTACACCTCGGCCGCCGCCCTCGTCTTCAACAAGCTGTTCTTCCCGACGGCGAACCCGCTGACCGGCACGCTGCTGGCGTTCCTGACCTACGCCGTCGGGTTCCTGGCCCGCCCGATCGGCGGCCTCGTCTTCGGCCACTACGGCGACCGGCTCGGCCGCAAGAAGCTGCTGATCGTCAGCCTGGTGCTGATGGGCGGGTCGACGTGCCTGATGGGCGTCCTGCCGACGTACGCGAGCGCCGGCGTCGCGGCTCCCCTTCTCCTCACGCTCCTTCGCCTGGTCCAGGGCTTCGCGCTGGGTGGTGAGTGGGGCGGGGCCGTCCTGATCGTCTCCGAGCACGGCGACGACCGCCGCCGCGGCTTCTGGGCGAGCTGGCCGCAGTGCGGCGCGCCCGGCGGGAACCTCCTGGCCACCGCCGTCCTGGCGATCCTCTCGGCCACGCAGTCGGACGCGACGTTCATGTCGTGGGGCTGGCGGATCCCGTTCCTGCTCTCGGGCGTGCTGCTGCTGATCGGGCTGTGGATCCGGCTGGCCGTCGCCGAATCGCCGGTGTTCCTGGCCGCGCAGAAGCAGGCCGAGAACCGCGCCGAGAAGCACGTGCCCGTCGTAGAGGTCTTCCGCGACAGCTGGCGCCAGGTACTGATCACGATCGGCGCGCGGATGGCGGAGAACGTCTCGTACTACGTCATCACGGCGTTCATCCTCGTGTACGTCACGACCGGGCTGCACCTGCCGAAGGGCGTCGGCCTGACCGCGGTGCTCATCGGCTCGGCCGTGCACTTCGTGACGATCCCGCTGTGGGGCGCGCTGTCCGACCGCGTCGGCCGTCGCCCGGTGTACCTGTTCGGCGCGATCGGGATGGCCTTGTGGGGCTTCGCGTTCTTCGCGCTGCTGGACACGAAGTCGTCTCCGGTGATCGTGCTGGCGGCGACCGTCGGGCTGGTGCTGCACGGCGCGATGTACGGCCCGCAGGCCGCGTTCTTCGCCGAGCAGTTCCCGACGCGGGTGCGCTACACCGGCCTGTCGGTCGGCGGGCAGCTGTCGTCGATCGCCGCGGGCGCCGTCGCGCCGCTGATCGCCGTCGCGCTGTTCTCCGCGTGGGGCAGCACCGTGCCGGTGTCGCTGTACGTCGCCGCGATGTGCGTGCTCACGGTGATCGCGTTGCTCTCGGCCCGCGAGACGCGCGGCGAATCGCTGCACGACGACGACGTCCAGGCGGAGACGGCGGCCGTTTCGCCCTAGCATGACGGCCGTGACCGGATCGACCGACGCCGTGCGCCGGCTGCTCGACCTGCTCGCCTCCGGGGCGAGCAGCGAGCAGCTGGCGCACGTCGTCGTGGCCGCCCGCGCCGAAGGCACGCTCGGCGCGGCCGACCTCGCCGCGCTGGCCAGCGCGGGGGAGCTGGCGCTGCGGATCCGCGAGACCCTCGCCGAGCACCGGCGCCGCGAGGCCCAGCTCGGCGCGCTGTTCGACACCGCGAGCGAGCTCGCCGGACTGTCCGATCCGGACACCGTCCTGCGGTCGATCGTCCGGCGGGCGCGGGCGCTGCTGAACGTCGACGTGTCGTACCTGTCGCTGAACCGCGAGGCCGAGAACAAGACGTACGTGCGGGTCAGCGACGGATCGGTGTCGGCGGAGTTCCAGCAGATCGTGCTCGGCATGGGCGAGGGCCTCGGCGGGCTCGTCGCGCAGACCGCGCGGCCGTACGCGACGGCCGACTACTTCAACGACGACCGGTTCAAGCACACCCGGCACATCGACTCCGGCGTCAAGGACGAAGGCCTGACCGCGATCCTCGGCGTCCCGCTGGCCATCGGGCCGAAGGTGCTGGGCGTGCTCTTCGCGTCCGACCGCGCGACGCGGGAGTTCAGCCCCGACGAGGTGGCGCTGCTGTCGTCGCTGGCCGACCACGCGGCGATCGCCCTGGACAGCGCGAACCTGCTCGACCAGACGCGCCGGGCCGTCGCGGAACTCAACGAGGCCAACGCGACGATCCGCGCGCACACCGAAGCGATGGAACGCGCCCAGGACGCCCACGACCGGCTGACCGACCTGGTGCTGCGCGGCGGCGACCTGCCGGACGTCGCGGCGGCCGTCGCCGGGGTGCTGCACGGCGACCTCACGGTGTACGACGCCGACGGCACGCTCCTGGCCAGCTCGGCTTCCCCGGCCCCGCTGGACCCGGACGCGCTGTTCGCGGCCCGCACCGCCGGCCGGGCCGTGTCCACAAAGGACAGCTGGGTGTGCGGGGTGCAGGCCGGTCCCGAACTGCTCGGCAGCCTGGTGCTGACCGGTCCCGACGGATTGAGCGACCCGGACCGGCGGCTCTTCGAACGCGCCGGCGTCGTGACGGCGTTGCTGCTGATGCTGCGGCGGTCGGTGGTCCGGGCCGAGGACGAGGTCCGCGGCGAGCTGCTGACCGACCTGCTCACCGCGCCCGACCGCAACCCCCGCGCGCTGCTCGCGCGGGGCCGCCGGCTGGGGATCGACCTGTCGGCGCCGCACGCGGTCCTGGTCGCGCACGCCGACGGCGGCTCGCGACGGCGGCTGGCGAGCGCGGCCGCCCGGCACGCGACGCTGGTCGGCGTGCACGCGGAGGAGGTCGTCCTGCTGGGCGCGGGCGACCCGGACGAGCTGGCCCGCCGCGTGGCGGCCGACCTCGGCGCGGCGACCGGCCGCCCGGTGACGGTGGGCGCGGCGGGCCCGGCGAGCGGCCCGTCGGCGATCGCGTCGGCGCACGGCGAGGCAGCGCGGTGCGTCCGGGCGCTGCTGGCGCTGGGCCGGACCGGCGAGGGCGCGGCGATGACGGGCCTCGGCTTCCTCGGCCAGCTGCTGGGCGACCACGCGGACCTGGACGGGTTCGTCCGGCAGACGCTGGGCCCGGTGCTCGATTACGACGCGCGCCGGGGGACCGAGCTGGTGGCGACGCTGCGGGCGTACTTCGCGAGCGGATCGCAGCTGGCGCGGACGAAGGACGTGCTGCACGTCCACGTGAACACGGTGGTGCAGCGGCTGGAGCGGGTGGCGTCGCTGCTGGGGGAGGACTGGCAGGCGCCGGACCGGGCGTTGGAAATCCAGCTGGCCCTGCGGGTGCATCGCCTAGGTGGCTGAGGCGAACGCCTTCGACCGCCACACCACGAGCGCCGACGTCAGCCCGCCCGTTGCCGCGATCACCACCGCCACCGGCAGCATCCCGTGGTCCAGCCCGAGCCCACCCAAGGCCGCGCCCGACGCGATGCCGATCTGGAACGCCACGATGTACACCGCCGACGCCAGGTCCGGCCGGTCCTTCGCCACCCGCAGGACCGCCGCCTGCAGCACCACGCCGATCCCCGCCGCCGGGCCCGCCCACGCCACGATCGCCGTTCCCGCGACCACCGGGCCCGGCGAAACCAGCAGCGCCACCATGCACACCGCGAGCCCGGCCGTCGTGACCAGCGCCGTCGCGCGCGGGTGGTGGTCGATGTGCCTGCCGATCAGCACCAGGCCGAGCAAGCCCGCCAGGCCGTGGGCGAAGAGCAGCGCCGAAGTCGCCGGACCGGTGAGGTGGACGTACCGCGCGATGATCGCCGTGATGTACGTGAACGCGGCGAAGTGCCCGGTCACGACCAGCAGCGTCGTCACGTTGACCGGGAACTGCGCGCGGTCGACGGCGATCCGGGAGCCGGAAGCGGGCGCGATGGCGGGCATCGGGCCGACCGTCACGCGGATGACGAGCGCCGTCAGAGCCGCGACGGCCGCCACCACGAAGACCGCGAGCCGCCAGCCGAACGTCGTGCCGAGCCACGAACTCACCGACAGCCCGAACAAGAACGCCAGGGAGTTGCCCGCGAACACCACTGCCGTCGCCCGGCCGGCCCGGCCGGGGCCGAGCAGGCGCGCGGCCATCGACGCGACGACCGACCAGAACACCCCGTGGCCCGCGGCCGCCACCAGCCGGGCGGCGATCGCGACGCCGTAGCTCGGCGCGACCGCCAGCACCACGTTGGACACCACGACCATCCCGAGCGTGACCAGCGCCGTCGTCCGGCGGTCCCAGCGGGACGCCCATGCGACCAGCGGCACCACCGAGACCGCCACGACCAGCGCGTACCCGGTCATCAGCAGCCCGATCGACGAGTCCGCGACGCCGAGCCCGGACGCGAGCTGCGGCAGCAGCGCCACGGGCAGGTTTTCCGAGGTCACGGACACGAAGCAGGCGGCGCTGAGCGCGCCAAGGGCCAGCCGCGTCCGGGGTTCGACGAGCATTGTTTAACGATACACAGCTAGGGTGGGGCGATGTCCAGACCGACGATGGCCGACGTCGCGCGCCGGTGCGGGGTCTCGGCGATGACCGTGTCGTACTGCTACAACCAGCCCGACCGCGTCGCGCCCGAGACGCTGCGCCGCGTCCGCGAGGTCGCCGCCGAGCTGGGCTACCGCGGGCCGGACCCGACCGCGCGGTCGCTGCGCCGCCGGCACAACGGCGCCATCGGCGTCGTGCTCGGCGAGCACCTCGCCTACGCCTTCGAAGACCCGCAGGCCCGCCGGTTCCTCGCCGGCGTCGCCGAGGTCTGCCGCGAGCGCGGCAGCGGGCTCAACCTCATCCCGACGACCGGTGCGGCGGACGACGTCGAGCGCGTCCGGTCGGCGTCGGTCGACGGCTACATCGTGTGGACGACGGTCGACGGCGATCCCGTGCTCGACGTCGTGAGCGGCCTCGGCAAGCCGGTCGCGATCCACGGCGGCCCCGCCTTCGCCGGCGCGCGGGTCGTGAGCATCGACAACCGCGCGTCCGCACGGGAACTCGCCGCGCGCACCTTCGCCGGGGCGCGCCGGCCCGCCGTGCTCAGCTTCCCGTTCGACCGCGACCGCCGCCCCCGCCTGGAAACCGCGCCCGCGCCGGAAACCATCGCCTTCCCTGTCACGCGAGAGCGGCTCCTCGGGATCTACGACCACCTCGGCGACCTGGGCGGCTTGCCGGTGGCCGTCGTCGCCCGCAATGACCGCGACGAAGCCGCGGAGCAGGCCGACGCGCTCCTCGACACCGAGCCCGACGCGGTGATCGCCATGAGCGACCAGCTCGCGTTCGCCGTCCTCGACGCCGCGCGCCGCCGCGGCCTGCGCGTGCCGGAGGACCTCGCCGTCGCGGGCTGGGACGACGACCCGGACGCCGAGCGCGCCGGGCTGACGACGGTCGCGCAGTCGCTGTTCGACCAGGGCCGGGACTGCGCCCTGATCGCGCTGGGCTCGCGGGAACCCGGCCGGTCTGCCGAGTGGGCGACGACGGTCCGGACGTCTACTCGCTGACCTCGACGACGAGCTTCCCCCGCCGCGGCCCGCGTTCGGCGGCGGCGTGCGCGGCGGCCGCGTCGGTGAAGACCTTCTCGACCGGCACGCGGAACCGGCCTTCTTCGAACAGCTTCGCCGCCTCAGCCAGGCCGTGGCGCCCGTCCGGCTCGCCGCCCAGAGCCCCGGTCGACACGCGAACGCCGTGGGACGGGCCGCTGAAGTCGGCGAGCGTGACGACCGACGACGGCGTCCCGGTCAGCTCGATCAGCTCCGGCAGCGACCCTTTGCCGGCGACGTCGAGAGCCGCGTCGACCCGGCCGGGCACCCTCGTGGGCAAGCCGGGTCCGTACGAAACCGGCGTCGCGCCCAGGCTTTCGACGAACTCGAGGTCGCGGGCCGTCCCGAACACCCGCGCACCCCGCGCGAGGGCCAGCCCCACCACGAGGCTGCCGACGCCGCCGGACGCGCCGTCGACCAGCAGCGTCATGCCGTCGCGGACGTCGAGGAGGTCGAGCGCGCGGGTGGCCGTCTCGATCCCGGAGGCCGCTGCCCCGGCCTGCTCCCACGGCATCGACGGCGGCTTGGGCGTCCAGAACGCGAGGACGGCGAACTCGGCGGTCGCCCCGCCGAGCCGGGCGACGTCGACCGCGCCGAACACCTCGTCACCGACCGCCGCGCCGGGGCCTGCCTCGTCGACGACACCCGCCGCGTCGACGCCGGGGACGTGCGGCAGGGCGATCGGCGACCGCGACTTACCGGCGCGGATCGCCAGGTCCACGGGGGACACCCCGGCCGTCCGCACGCGGACCCGGACCTCGCCGGGACCGGCGTGCGGCTCCGGGAGCTCGCCTGCCGACAGGACCTCCGGCGGGCCGAACCGCTCGAACCGGGTTGCGAACATGGCGCCTACGCTAGGAAAGATCAGCGGTGCCGAACGGGAAGTGAGAACCGTGGCCGACGAACTGACTCGGAAACGCCGGACGGACGCCGAACACAACCGCCGGCACCTCGTGGCGGTCGCGCACACGGCCTTCGCGCGTCACGGCCCCGACCTGCCGGTGCGGGAGATCGCGCGGCGCGCGGGCCTGGCCCCGGCGACCGTGCACCGGCACTTCCCGTCCCGTGCCGACCTCCTGGCGGCCGTGCTCGCCGGCCAGGTGGACCGGTGCGAACGGCAGCTGCGGGCCGCGCTAGCCGACCCGGACAGCCGCCGCGCGCTGACCCGCACGTTCCACCGCTTCGGCGAGTGGCGGGCCGAGGAGCCGGGGCTGACCGGTCCCCTTTCCGGACCGGAGTTCGCCGGCCGGCGCCGCGCGCACGCCGAGGGCTTCGCGCGGCTGGTCGAACGCGCCCGCGCCGACGGCGTCCTCCGGCCCCGGGTCACGGTCGACGACGTCCGGCTCGCGTTGACCGCCCTGACGTCGGCGCGCACGGGCGAGTCGGCGCGGCGGCTGACGGGCGTGCTGCTGACCGGCCTGTTGACCTGATTGCCCCCATCCGGCCCTGGTGGGCCCCCGGAACATCGGGGCACGATGGAAGTTGCCGGTAAACGACATCGAGGGGGGATATCGTGGACGACTTCACACGCGCGCTCGAGACGGCCTTCGGGGCCGGGCCGGTCGGGACGGCGGAGCTGACGGTCTACCCGCTGGACGGCCGGGCGATGACCGGAGGCGGTGGGAACGACCCGGTGCGGCCGTCGGTCAGCCCGTGCCGGCTGGAACCGCCGGTGCTCCCGACGGGGTGCATCTGCCGCGTCGAGCGTCCGGCATCGGTGGCCGCGATCCACGGGTGACCGAACCGCCCCGGCCGCTCGTCGGGTTCAAGCGCCACCTGAGCGTCGCGGTGGTGCCCGGCGACGCGGTGTACCTGCTGTCCGAAGACGAGGCCGCCGCCCTGCGCGGTCCGCACCTGGAGTCCCTGGTCCCGTTGCTGGACGGCACCCGGGACTTCGCCGCGGTGCGCCGCGAGCTGCCCGGGGACGTCCCCGCCGAGCAAGCCGCCGGCCTGCTGGCCCGGCTCGCGGAGACGCAGGTGGTCGGCCTGCGCTCCGCGGCCGGTTCCGCGGCGGACCGGCCGGAGCTGGCTTACTGGGACGCCATCGGCGCCGACGGCGAAGCCGCGACGGCCGCCGTCGCGCGCGGCCGGGTCGCACTGGCCGGCGCGGCTTCCACACCGGCCGCGGCGGAAGCCTTGCGCGCGTCGGGCCTCACGGTGGTCGAGCGAGCCGAGGACGCGGACCTCTCCGTTGTGCTGTGCCGGGACTACCTCGAGGCCGGTCTGTCCGAAGTGGACGCACGGCAGCGGGCGGCCGGGCGGCCCTGGCTGCTCGCCAAGCCGGCCGGGGCGCGGCTGTCGATCGGCCCGTTCTTCACCCCCGGCGACGGCCCCTGCTGGCACTGCCTGGCCACGCGGCTGTGGGGCAACCGGCCCGCCGAAGCGCACGTCCGGGACACCCTCGGCCTGCCGGGGCCGCTGCCGCGCCCGGAGGCCACGCTCACCCCGCTGGCCGCCGTCGCGGTGAACCTCGTCGCCTTGGAAGCGGTCAAATGGCTGGCCGGACACCGAAATCCCGGCCAACGTGCACTGTGGACGTTCGACAGCAGCGACCTGACCGGGGAACGGCACGAGGTCCGCGCCCGTCCGCAGTGCGCCTCCTGCGGGAACCCGGACCTGGTGCGCGAGCGGACCCGCCGGCCCGTGCGCCTGGCACCCCGGACGAAGAACGACACCGCGGGCGGCGGGCACCGCGCGGTACCGCCGGAGCAGGTGCTCGGGACCTACCGGCACCTCGTCAGCCGGCTGACCGGCGTCGTCAAGGAGCTGCGACGCGACACACGCGGTCCGGCCCTGTTCGCCTCCTACCGCTCCGGTCCCAACATCGCGCTGGGCCGGCGCGGCGCCGACCGGCTGCGCACGGCGTTGAGGAGCCAGAACGGCGGAAAGGGCGTCACCCCGGTCCAGGCCGAGGTGGGAGCGCTGTGCGAGGCCCTCGAGCGGCACAGCGGCCACTACGACGGCGACGAAGAACGCGTGCGGGGCAGCTTCCGGTCGCTGGGCGACGCGGCGGTGCACCCCGCCACCTGCCAGCTGTTCCACGAGCGCCAGTACCCCGGCCGGGTGCGGGCCCGCGAGCGCCACGGCCCGTTCCAGTTCGTCTGCGACCCGTTCGACGACGACGCCGAGCAGGACTGGACGCCGGTGTGGTCGCTCACCCGCGGCGAGCACCGGCTGTTCCCGACCGCGATGCTGTACTTCGGCGTGCCCGCCGGACCGGGGCCGGTGTCGGTGTTCGCGGACTCCAACGGCAACGCGGCGGGGAGCACGCTCGAAGACGCCGCGCTGCAGGGGATGCTCGAGGTCGTGGAGCGCGACGCCGTCGCGCTGTGGTGGTACAACCGCACCCGCCAGCCGGGCGTCGACCTCGACGCGTTCGGTGATCCGTGGCTCGGCGAGCTTCGCCGGGTGTACGCCGGGCTGGGCCGGGACGTCTGGGTGCTGGACGTGACCTCCGACATCGGGGTACCCGTGTTCGCCGCGCTGTCCCGGTGCGTCGGCGGACCGTCCGAAAAGATCATGATGGGCTTCGGCGCGCACCTCGACCCGGCCGTCGCCCTGCGGCGCGCGCTGACCGAGCTGAACCAGCTGGTGCCCGCCGTCCTCGACGGGTGGGACGGCGGCGACGACCCGGACGCGGCCCGGTGGCTGCGCGAGGCCGCGGTGGCCGAGCAGCGGTACCTCCTCCCCGATCCGGCGCGACGGGCGGTCGGACCGGCTGACCACGGCTACGCGTATTCGCCCGACCTGCTGACGGATCTGCGGCTGGTGCAGGCGAAACTGGAGCGCGCCGGGCTGGAGGTGTTCGTGCTCGACCAGACGCGCCCGGACATCGGCCTGCCGGTGGTGAAGGTGCTCGTCCCGGGGATGCGCGGGCTCTGGGCGCGGTTCGCGCCCGGCCGGCTCTACGACGTGCCGGTGCGGCTCGGCCGGCTGGCCGAGCCGCGCGGCTACGACGACCTCAACCCGTTTCCGATCTTCCTCTAGCACTGCCCGTCGGCGAGGACCCAGTAGCCCGGGGACGTCTCGCGCAGGGCGTGCGTGGTGAACGTGTTCCACAGGCCCATGGCCTGGTTGGAGCCGTTCGCGTATGTCTGGCCGCCGCTCTGGTGCGCGCGGCCTGCCTGGGTGTGGGCGTAGTTGCTGGCGTTCACGCAGGTGCCGGACGGCGGGGTGGACGTCGTCGTGGTCGTCGGCGGGGGCGTGGTGGCGGTCGTGGTGCCGGAAGATCCCTTGTCCAGGCCCCAGAACACGCCCGTGTAGTAGCTCGAGCAGATGCCCGCGAGGAAGTACGCGCCGGTGCTGCCGCACTGCGTCGCGCCGGTGCCCGGGTCGACGGCCGTGCCGTGGCCCATGCCGGCGATCGAGTACAGCTGGACCTTGTCGGCGTAGTTCGTCAACGTCGTGCCGCCGGGCAGCGACTGGGTGCTGGTCGGGGTCTGGGAGACGCCGTGCACCGCGGTCCACTGGTCGCGCAGCTCGGTGCCGTTGACCGGGTAGACCGTGTAGTCGCCGGTGCCCTGCCAGATCGCGACGCGCGGCCACGGCCCGCCGTAGCCGGGGTACTGGGCCTTGACCTTCGACGCCCACTGCGCCGGCGTCAGGTTCTGGTTGTTCTGCTGGCAGTTCGTCGCTTCGGTGACGCTGGTGGCGCACTGCGCGGGCAGCCCGGCGTCGATGCCGCCGCCGGCGAAGACGTCCGGGTAGGCGGCGAGCAGGTCCGCCGTCATGCCGCCGCCCGCCGACAGGCCGGTGACGTACACCCGCGAGCGGTCCGAGCCGTGGTCGGCGATCGCCTTGTCCACCATGGACTTGACGGACGCGGCCTCGCCGTTGCCCCGGGTGTCGTCGGCGGTGGAGAACCAGTTGAAGCACTTGAGGGAGTTGTTCGCGGTCGACTGCTGTGGGAACACGACCTCGAACCGCCACTTGTCGGCCAGCTCGGGCCAGCCGGAGTGGGCGTGGTAGTCCGACGCGCTCTGCGTGCAGCCGTGCAGGGCGACGACGACCGGGCGGCCGGCCTCGAGCCCGGACGGGGTGTACGTGAACATCGCGAGGGCGCCCGGGTTGGCGCCGAAGTTCGAGACCTGGACCAGCGACGACGGCGGCGGGTCGGCGCTCGCCACCCCGACGGTGGTGAGCACCGCGGCGGTGATCGCGGCCAGTCCGGCGAAGGCGAGTTTGCGCATGGGGGAGTCCTTCTCGTCGTTGAGAGGGTTTCCAGCGACGCTAGGTCGGTCTCGTGGCCTGGACCATGTGGCCGGCCACCACATCCCCGCGGCGATTCATGGTGACCGGCGGGGTGGCTCCCGCCGGGTGCACGCGCTTGGGTTCTGTTCCATCGAGACCGGAGGTGAACCGTGCGCAGATGGCTGGTTGTGGTTCTGGCGGGGGCGCTCGCGGCGGGGTTGCCCGCTTCGGCGTCGGCTTCGGCCGGGGGCTGCCGGGTGGCCGTGCCCGGCGCCGAAAAGTCCGTTTCGGTGTGCTTGGACGACCTGACGACGACCGGGACGGTGGCGTCCGGGCACACGGTCCAGGCCGACTGGGCCGGGCTGACGTCGGCCGGGCTGCCGACGTACGGAAGCGTCCCCGGCGTCCAGGTCGACGGGTACTTCCCGGACACGTCGACGGCCAACACCAACAACGGCTGGAACCACGACTCGCAGTTCGTGCTGCGGCTGCCGGCGCACTGGAACGGCGGCCTGGTCGTGTCCGGCTCGCCGGGCGTGCGGCGCCAGTACGCGAACGACCGCGCGATCGGCGACCAGGCGCTGGCCGAGGGGTACGCGTTCGCCGCGACCGACAAGGGCAACACCGGCGCGGCCTTCTACGACGACGGCGTCCGGCCGGGCGACGCGCTGGCCGAGTGGAACACGCGCGTCACGCAGCTGACGCTGGCAGCTCGTGCGGCCGCGGTCCTGCACTACCGCCGTCCCGTGACGCGGACGCTGGCGGCGGGGCTGTCCAACGGCGGCTACCTCGTGCGGTGGCAGCTGGAGAACCGGCCGTGGCTCTACGACGGGGGCGTCGACTGGGAGGGGACGCTGTGGCGTGCCGATGGACCGAACTTGCTGACGTTCCTGCCGCCGGCTCTTCGCGCGTACCCGGCTTACGCGGCGGGGTCGGCTTCGGCGCACCAGTCCATTTTGGACGCCGGGTTCGCGCCGGGGTCGGAGTTCCTGTGGGACTACCACTACCGCGTCTACTGGGACCTGACGCAGCGGATCTACCGCGAGGAGGTGGACCCGTCGTTCGATGGCGCGCTGGCGGCCGGAACCCCGTTCTGCGCCTCGGGAACGCCGGCTTGTGACGCCGACTATTCGTATGCGTCCCGGCCGGCGTCGGTGGCGCGGGCGGTGGAGCGGATCTCGCTGACCGGACGGATCGGCAAGCCGCTGCTCACCCTGCACGGCACGCTCGACACGCTGCTGCCGATCACCCGCGATTCGGACGTGTACGACCGGATGATCGCGGCGGCCGGGCGCGGATCGCTGCACCGGTACTACCGGGTGGAAGGCGGCAACCACGTCGACGGCCTGGTCGACGCGTACCCGGACCGGCTGCGGCCGCTGGGCCCGTGCTTCCGCACGGCGTTCGACGCGCTGGGCGGGTGGTTGCGCGGGGTGCGGCCGCCGGCGTCGTCGACGATCGCCCGTCCCGCGGACGCGAGCCCGGCCGACCTGGCCCGCACCTGTTCGCTGGGCTGAGTCCCGAGCGCCCCAAGGTGGCCTTGGTTGCGTCACACGCACCCAATGTGGCCTTCGGTGCGTGTGACGCACCGAAGGCCACCTTGGGGCGCTGTGGTCAGTCGCCGTTGATGAGGTGGGTGGCCAGCGTGGGGCTGAACGTGCCCGCCGGGATGCCCGTTCCGTAGCCGCAGCTGCCGTCCGAATCGCCCGGGACCTTGATCCACAGCTGCATCTCCGGGCCGCCGCCCAGCTGGGACTGCGCGCCCAGCTTGCGCTTCGGCGGGTTGCACCACTCGCTGTCCGTGCCGTGGCCGTTGCCGTTGCGGCTCGTGTCCACTACGAACGGGGCCGCGTAGCCCAGCGCCGCGTCGACCGCCTTGCCGTACGTCGTCGAGTCGGCCGTCGTGTAGAAGTTGGACACGTTCAGCACGAAACCGTGGATGGACCGCACCCCCGCCGACTGCAGGCGCGTGGCCATCGTCGCCGCCGGGATCCACGTCGCGTTGCCGCCGTCCAGGTAGGCCCACGTGTTCGGGGCCTTCTGCGCGAACTGCGTCGCCGCGTAGTTCAGCAGGTCGAGCCGGGTCTGGCGGGCGTCGCCGGGCAGGCAGTCGAGCTGGGCGAGCGCGTCCGGCTCGATGATCACGACCGCCGGCTTGCCGCCGATGCCGTCGGCGAACGCGGAGATCCAGTCGCGGTAGGCCTGCGGGCTGCCCGCGCCGCCGGTCGACTCGCCGCCGCAGTCGCGGCCGGGGATGTTGTAGGCCACCAGCACCGGCAGCTTGTCGGCGACGTCGGCGGCGTAGGTGTACCGGTCCACCGAGGTGCGGATGTCGCCGCTCCAGTTGCCGAACCAGCGGGCACCCGGCTTGGTCGCGATCGACGTCCGGATCGGGCCGGCCAGGCTGTCGCCGGGGTGGTCGCGGACCCAGACCGCCGGGTTGGAGTCCGGGTCGACGTAGAAGCCGTTCGTCTTCTCGAGCGGGTTGCCGTCGGCGGCGACGGCCGGGGAAGCGAGCCCGGTGAGCGCCAGCGCGGCGGCCACGAGGAGGGTCGTTGTGCGCATTCGGCGAGTTTGCCGCGACCGCGTACAGGAGACGTACAAAAAGGAATCTGAACCGGATGCCGCCGGGGTCCGTACTACCAGGTGAGGGGCTCGTTGCGGCTACCCGAAAACCGGCCTTGACCTGCTGTTTCACCGCCCGGACGGGGCACCCCGTTCGGCCGCTTGCGGGAGCGTTGCCCCTCGTTCATGATGGGGCTCCGGGGTCCGCGAAACATTCGTTCACGTCGAATATCCAGGTGTCGGCCATGCTTCGGAAGAACCGCAAGTCCGGAAGTGAACGCCATGCTGCTACCCGTCGCCGGGGCCTTCTGATGGCCGCGGACCTGTCCGGTTTCGCCATCGTCGCCGGCGTGCTGCTCCCGGCGCTCGCCGCGGCGGCGTGGGCCGTCGCGCTCGAACGCCGTCCGCGCCGGGGCGCCGCGGTGCCCGACTCCGAGCCTGATTGGACGGTCGCCGGCATCCAAGCGCGCCTCCGCTTCGAGCAGGCGGCCGTGCGGCTCGCCGAGTCGCGCACGATCGCGCTGCCGACCCTGCCGATCCCGGAGCAGACGCGTCGCGGCTCGTCCCCGGACCGGCTGCCGTGGCGGGTGCCGCGCACGCTCCCGCCCCCGAGACCACCGTCGGGCCGCTTCCTGATGCCGCAGCTGGCGTTCGCCGCCCCGGACAACGAGCTGATGCGGCGCATCCTCGACGGGTTGCGCAAGATGGACTGACCGCGCTGTCGATCCCCCGATCCGCCGTTCGTGCAGGAGGTGACACGAACGGAAGGACACCACGATGCGCTCGCTCCACGTCACCATGAACGTCACCCTCGACGGCGTCGTGCAGGGCCTCGGCCGGCCCGACGAGGACACCCGCGGCGGCTTCGCCCACGGCGGCTGGGGCAGCCGCTACCAGGACGACGTCCTGGCCCAGGAGATGGCCGCGGGCATGAACCGCCCCGGTGACATGCTCTTCGGCCGCCGGACCTGGGAAGACTTCATCGGCGCCTGGGCGCACCGCGAAGACGGCAACCCCTTCACCACCCACATGAACGCCGTCACCAAATACGTCGCTTCGACCACCCTCGCCGACGCCGGCGCCTGGCAGAACTCGATCCTCCTGCCGGGCGCCGCCGAGAAGACCGTCGCCGAGCTGAAGGAACAGCCCGGCCGCGACCTCTCCGTCATCGGCAGCGCGTCACTCGTGCGCGGCCTGCACGTCGCCGGCCTCGTCGACCGCTACACGCTGCTGATCGTCCCGCTGACCCTCGGCGAGGGCCGGCGCCTCTTCGAAGGACCCGCGCCGCTCACCGAGTTCACGCTCACCCGCAGCGTCACGACCACGAAGGGGGTCATCATCGCCCACTACCGGCGTCGCTGAGCGCCGCCGGGGACTCGGCCTCCGGGATCAGCAGCCGGGGCGCGCCCGAGCCGTCGGCCGGAACCGACCACACGTCCGCGTGGCCCGGCCCGCGGGGGACGCCGTAGCCGATCGTGTGGTCGTCGAGCCACGCCGGCTGGTCGTCGACGCTGCGGGTCTCGGCCAGCGGCGTCACCTTCGACGCCGCCAGGTCGAGCACCGACAACCGCCACCCGCGAGCCGGGTCACCGTCCACAGCGGACTTGAACGCGACGCGCGTCTGGTCCGGCGACAGGGACGGGCACTCGACGTTCTCCCGCAGCGTCCGGACCGTGTGCGCGGCGAAGTCGCCCGCGACGAGGTAGCGGTGGCCGGCCGTCGACATCGTCGCGTAGAAGTGGCGGTCGTCGCGGGTGAACGTGACGCCCCAGAAGTTGAGGTCCGCCGCCTGGTACGGCTTGCCGTCCAGCGTCACCGCGTAGTCCTCGAGGGTGCCGGCCAGGTCGCCGGTCGCCGTGTCGAGGATGCCCGCGCGGGTGGAGAACATGCCGCCGTTGTACGAGTCGCCGGTGACGAACACCGTCCACGCGAGCATCCGGCCGCTCGCCGACACCCGCGCCCGGTTCGGCAGCCCGACCAGCGGGATGTCGCGCTTCGACGTCAGCCCCGCGTCGAGCACCACCAGCTGGTAGGTGGTCAGGTCGCCGTCCGGGCGCAGGCAGAGGCCGGTGCCGCCGGCCGCGTAGACCCGGCTACAGGACAGGGGTGACACCGTCCGCGCGCCGCCCGGGTCGGTCGCGGACACCGTCGCGACGTGGCCGCGGTCGGCGTCGGCGGTGCTGCGGAACAGCAGCCGCGGGCCGGGGGAGAGGCTCACCACGCCGGTCGCGGAGACGTCGTGGCTGCGCGCGCTCGCGAAGCCGACGTACGCGACCGCCGCCCCGGCCAGCACGAGCACGCCGGCGACCGCGATCAGGATCCGGGTTTTCACGCGGCGACCTTCCTGGGGGAGAGGACCACGAACGTCACGGCGATCGCGACCACCGCCCCGCCGGCGGCGACGCCGATCGCGAGCCCGGGGCCCCAGAACTGCCACGCCAGTCCGAAGAGGACGGACGAGGCGAAGTACGCAAGCGCTTGCGCCGTCTGCACCAGGGAGATTCCCGTGGTGCGCAACGACTCCGGCAGCAGCGGACCGGCCAGTGCCATCAGGACGCCGTCGGTCGCCGCGTAGAAGGCGCCGTACAACGCCAGCGACAGGACGAACAGCGGCCAGCCGGACACCGGCCCGGCCAGCAGCAGGTAGACGAGCGCGAGCGCGCCGTAGCCGCCGAGCACCACCGGGAGCCGCCCGATCCGGTCGGCCAGCGCGCCCAGCGGCGCGGCGAGCAGCAGGTAGCTCAGGTTGGTGCCCACCGCGAGCAGCGGGAACCAGCCGGTCGCGATGTCCTCCTTGTGCTGCAGCAGCAGGTAGACGAACCCGTCGCCGACGGTCGCCAGCCCGAGCACGCACGCCGCCACGAGCAGGCGCCGCACGCCGCTGCCGCGCAGCAACGCGGCCGCGGACCGGGGCGAGACCGGGCTGGCGGGCCGCGGCGTCCGGTGATCGCGGACGAACAGCACCAGCAGCAGCACGCCGATCGCGGCGACGCAGAAGCTGACGACGAACACCGCGTCGAACGCCTCCGGGTTCGTCGCGCCGACCGCGGCCAGCACGGCGAGCGCGACCAGCGGCCCGGCGAACGCACCCATGCTGTCCATCGCCCGGTGCACGCCGAAGGCGCGGCCGAGCAGCGGTTCGGGTGCCGAGAGGGTGATCAGCGCGTCGCGTGGCGCCGTCCGGAGGCCCTTGCCGGTGCGGTCGAGCGTGATCACGGCGCCGATCGCGGCCGCCGACGACCCGGCGGCGAGCAGGCCGAGCTTCATCACCGCGGACAGCGCGTAGCCCGCGCCGGCGACGACCTTGCGCCGGCGGACGCGGTCGGCGACGTACCCGCCGACGATCCGCAGGAGCGCCGTCGCGCCGGTGTAGAGGCCGTCGACCAGGCCGTAGGCGGCCGGGCCGAGGTGCAGCCCGAGCACGAGGTACACCGGCAGGACGGCGGTGACCATCTCGGAGGAGACGTCGGTGACCAGGCTGACGGCGCCGAGTGCGAAGACGTTCGCGCCGACCGCCGAGAGCTTGCCCTTCGCGGCGTGCTCTCGGCGGCCGATGGTGGCGAGGTACACGCGGTTACTGCCAGACGTCGAGGATCGGCGACTTGCTCGCGGCGCCGCCGATGCCCGGCAGGCCGTAGGACGCCTCGATCGTGCGCAGCACGGTGTAGTGGTTGATCGATTCGCTGTAGCTGCCGACCTTGACGTGCGCGCCGGTGAAGCTGGTGAAGATCTGGTTGACCGACGTGCCGCTGTCCTCGTCGAAGGTGGTGATCAGCAGGCTGTTGTGGGTCTTGGCCCACTGGGCGTAGGCGTCGAGGTGGTTCTTCAGCCAGGTGTCGCCGGTGCCGATGGAGCAGTCGTGCATGTCGTTGCACATGTCGGGCGTGACGAACGAGACGGTCGGCAGCTGGGTGAAGTCGGACGGGAAGCTCGAGTAGCGGACGTTGCTCGCGGCCGGGACGTTCGAGAAGTCGACCCAGCTGTTGTGCTTGCGCCGGTAGGTGCCGCTGGAGCAGCCGGTGTAGCCGTCCGACGGCATGGCCTCGGAGTAGCCCTTGAACGTCTTGCCGGCGCCGATCAGCTGCTGGCCGAGGTTCGCCTTCGCGCCGAGGTTGGCGGGGCAGCTGTCGTCGGTGACGCCCTGCGTCGCGCCGGAGAAGAGGGCGACGTAGTTGGGCTGGCTCGGGTGGGTGATCGCGAAGGAGTTGGTGAACTTCGCGCTCTGCGAGGCGAGGGTGTTGAAGTAGGGCGCGCTGGAACTGCCGTTGATCGAGGAGTACTTCTTGTTCTCGAACATCACGAGGACGATGTGGTCGAACGCCGGCACGGTGGCCGCCGCCGGCTGCACGGCGGGCTCCGCCGTCCGGGTGACGACCGTGGTCGTGATCGCACCGGCCGTGACGAGCGCGGCGGCGGCGAACACGGCGAAGATCCGCTTGCGGATCATGGGTCCTCCAGCTGTGGTGGGTGAGGGCGCCTCATGATGCCCAGGCCGGAGGGCCGGTGCGTGCCGTGTCGTGGTCCGGTTCGTGAACACCAGGGAACCTCCGGCGGACAAGGAAAAGAGTGGGTTAACGGTTTTCCGGTGTCAACCTTCTTTGGTAGGTGTCCACTGTGGACAGCCAGGGAGTTGACAGGTCGCTCCCAGGCCGTTCAAAGGAACGGTGCCGAGACTCGGTGTCATGGACCCCTACACGACCGGCGGCGCGGCCCGCCGCGAGCACGGCCGCCGCAAGGTCGCGCTGGTCACGGCCACGGTGGCGGTGCTGGGCGCCGCCACTGCGGGCGCGATCGGCTTCGGCCTCTCGACGGCTGCCACCTCGACCACCACCTCCACTTCGACCGGTTCCCAGGACCAGCTGCAGTCGTCGGACAGCGGGCTGAGCTCGGGTTCGGGCAGCGCGCACACGGGCTCGGGTGCGTCGTGACGACGGCGGCTCGCGCGTTCCCGGCCCTGGGCACGACGGCGGAGGTGCTGGTCACCGACCCCGGCCGGCTCGGCGCGGCGGTGGATCTGCTTTCGGCGGAGCTGGCCGCGATCGACCTGGCGTGCAGCCGGTTCCGGGCGGATTCGGAGATCTCACGGCTGCACGAGACGGCGGGGCGGCAGGTCCGGGTGGGGGCGTTGCTGGCGGAGGCGCTGGGAGCGGCGTTGCGCGCGGCCCGGTTGACGGACGGGTTGGTCGATCCGACGGTCGGGGCGGCGGTCCGGGCGCTGGGTTACGACCGCGACTTCGCCCAGATCACCGATGGCGCGCCGGTCTTGAATGAGTCATTCAGGACCTCCGAGGACCTGAATGACTCATTCAAGACCTTTGGCCGGGACGGATTCGGCCGGCGGGCCGGCTGCGCTGCCACGACCGGAAGCGAGCGTGCGCCGGAACCGATTCCCGCGCCGGGCTGGCACCGCGTGCTCTTCGACCCCGGGCAGCGCCTCGTCGTCCTTCCCCGCGGCGTCCACCTCGACCTCGGCGCCACCGCCAAAGCCCTCGCCGCCGACCGCGCCGCCCGGCGGATCCACGCCGCGCTCGGCTGCGGGGTCCTCGTCAACCTCGGCGGAGACCTGCGCACCGCCGGGCCGGAACCCGCCGGCGGCTGGCAGATCGCGCTCGGCGACGACCACGCCGAGGCCGTCCTCCGGCCCGACACCACCGTCGCCCTGCACCGGGATTTCGCCCTCGCCAGCTCCGGGACCACCCGGCGGCGGTGGCGGCACGGCGGCCGGACCGTGCACCACATCGTCGACCCGCGCACCGGGGACGCCGCCGAACCGCGGTGGCGCACCGTCACCGTCGCCGCGAAGTCCACTGTGGACGCCAACACCGCGAGCACCGCCGCCGTCGTCCTCGGCGCCGAAGCTCCCGGCTGGCTCGAAGCACGACGGCTGCCCGCGCGGCTCGTCGGCGTCGGCGGCGACGTCGTCATGACGCCCGGTTGGCCCGGCGAAAGGAAAGCCGCCTGATGTGGTACTTCAGCCGCGGGACCGGTCTCGTCTCGCTCATCCTCTTCACCGCGGTCGTCGTCCTCGGCGCGCTCGGCGCCGGCCGGTTCGCGACGCGGGCGTGGCCGCGGTTCACCGTCGCCGCCGTGCACCGGAACCTCGCGCTGACCAGTCTCGCGTTCCTCGTCGCGCACATCGCGTCGGCGATCCTCGACGGCTACGTCTCGCTGAGCTGGCTCGACGTGCTCGTCCCGTTCGGCTCGGACTACCGGCCGCTGTGGGTCGGCCTCGGTGCCGTCGCCGTCGACCTGCTGCTCGCGATCGTCGTCACCAGCCTGCTGCGCACGCGCATCCCGGCGCGGGCCTGGCGCGCCGTGCACTGGCTGGCCTACCTCTGCTGGCCCGTCGCGCTGGCGCACGGCTTCGGCATGGCCGAAGACGACGCCGCGTACGGCTGGATCGTCGCCCTCGACGTGCTGTGCGTGCTGGCCGTGCTCGGCGCCGTCGCCTACCGCGCCACCCGGCAGGACGCCGACACCGCGACCCGCAAGCTCTCGCCGCTCGGAGGCACCCGATGACCATCCTCCCGCCCCACCGCCTCGATCTGGCCGGCCACCGGCGGCGCAACGGCGTCGTGCCGTGGGTCGCCTACCACGGCGAAGACGGCCGCGACCGGCTGATCGAGGCCGTCGCCGCGGCGGACCTGCGCGGCCGCGGCGGCGCGGGCTTCCCGACCGCGCGCAAGCTGCGCGCGGCCCGGAAACCGCGCTCGATCGTCGTCGCGAACGGGTGCGAAGGCGACCCGCTCAGCCACAAGGACGCCGCGCTGCTCACGCTGTCGCCGCACCTGGTGCTGGATGGCTTGCAACTCGCCGCGCACGCCGTCGGCGCCGGCGAGACCATCCTTTGTGTACACCGGGGGAGTCCGGTGCTGCCGAGCGTCCTGGCGGCGCTCGCCGAACGCGACGACCGCGTGCCGGTGCGCGTCGAGGAGGTCCCGCGCCGGTACGTCGCCAGCGAGGAGAGCGCGCTCGTCCACCACCTGACGTCCGGGGACGCGCGGCCGCTCGGCAAGTCGCCGCGGCCCGCCGAACGCGGGGTGCGCGGCCGGCCGACGCTCGTGGCCAACGTCGACACGTTGGCGCAGCTGGCCTTGGTGGTCCTGCAGGGTCCGCAGCACTACCGCGCGGCGCGAGCCGATCTGGTGACGGTGACGGGCGCGGTCCGGCGGCCGGGGGTCGTGGAGGTGGCGGCGGGAGCGTCGTTGTCCGCGGTGCTGGCGGCGGCGGGCGGCGAGTCCTCGCGGGTGCAGGCGGTGCTGGTCGGCGGCTACGGCGGGGCGTGGACGGCGGACTTCCGGTCCGGGCTTTCGGGCATCTCGGCGGTGTATGCGCTTCCGGCGCGGGCGTGCGGGCTCGAGTACACGGCGAAGGTGCTGGAGTTCCTGGCGGCGGAGTCGGCCCGGCAGTGCGGGCCGTGCATGTTCGGCCTCCCGGCGATCGCGGCGGACTTCGCGGACCTGCTCCGCGGCGGTCCCGCGCCGGCCCGGCTGGCCCGCCGGCTGCCGCTGCTGACCGGTCGCGGGGCGTGCGCGCACCCGGACGGCGCGGCCCGCCTCGCGGCGAGCGCGCTGCGGGTGTTCGACGCCGACGTCGTGGCGCATGCGGCCGGCGGCCGGTGCCGGATCCTGGAGCGTGTCGCGTGAGGGTGACAGTGGACCCGATCGGGTGCCGCGGGCACGGGTTGTGCGCCGATCTGCTGCCGGAGGCCGTCCGGCTCGACGAGTGGGGTTATCCGGTGGTGGAGTCGGGGCCGCTACCGCCGGGGTCGGTGGCGGAGGCCCGCCGAGCGGCGGCAGCCTGCCCGGCGCTGGCGTTGCGGCTGCGGAAGGACTGACCGTCAGACGGCGTTGGCGAGGCAGCCCGAGGAATCGGGGTGCTCGCAGACCCTCGCCCAGGCGTGCAGTTTCTTGCAGCTTTCGTCAACCAGGCGGTCCAAGTAGCCGTCCGGGTTCTTGGTCCCGCTCGCCGCGGCGGCTTCCAGTTCGCTCAGGTGCACGGTCTGGCTGCCCTGCATGAAGTCGGTGTACCCGAGCCGCCGCAGGGCCGGGACCACGGCGCCGATCAGACGGCCGACGCACCCCCGGACCCGCGGGGTCTCGTCCCCGCGCCAGACCCCGTAGAGCCGGACGGCGACTGACCGCAGCGCGTCCTCGCAGCTTTCGTGGGCGAGGGTCAGTCGAATCAGCGCGTCGATCAGGAGCAGCTTCGTCTTCGGGCCGAATCCCGGGTTCCAGCCGCCGTCGATGGAACTCGGCCAGTGCAGCGACTGGCACGGGTTCAGGCGGTGCGCGTTCCGGCACAGCAGTTCGGCGGCGACGAGCTGTGCGTTGCCGGTCGACTTCAGCGCGGCGTCGACGACCAGCACCGCGGTCTCGTGGGCGACCCGCGGTTCCGGCCCGCCGGACCACAGGTTCACCAGGAGCGCGACCGCGAGTTCGGCGTTGTCGAGCTTGGTGAGCGCGAGCAGCCCGGAGGCGATCGCCGCGGGATCGGCGGGCGCGTTCTCCTTGGTGGAGAAAAGTTCCCCGGCGCGCATCGCCGCGTCGAGCTTCAGCCGCGACACTTCATCGGCGTGGTCTTGGCGCAGGCGGCGCTCCGCCTGCCGGTTCGTGACGCGGCTGATCCAGATCCCGGTCAGGGAAACCACTGCCGTCGCGAGCCCACCGATCAACACGGGGTTCATGGGACCCACCTCCCTCAACGCCCTGTGAGTCGCCGCAAGGGGCTGTCGTGTGACATCGGGCCGGGAAAACAGGTCGTCGACGCGCTCGGTGGTCGTTACCCTCCGCTCCATGAAGCTCATCGACCGGATCCGCGGTGCCCGGCTCGTCGGCGTGCTCACCGGGGCCGGGATCTCCACCGCGTCCGGCATTCCCGACTACCGCGGCCCCGACGGCGTCTGGACGCGCTCGCCCTCCGCCGTCAACGCCTTCACCCTCGAGAACTTCATGGCCGATGCCGAAACACGCCGGGAATTCTGGCGCAGCTACCGCGGTCACGCGGCCTGGCACGCCGAGCCGAACGCCGCCCACCGCGCTCTGGCCGACCTGGATGGCGACGGTACCGCCGTGCGGGTGCTCACCCAGAACGTCGATGGCCTGCACCAGAAAGCCGGCCTCGCCGCGCGGAAGGTCCTCGAACTGCACGGCAGCATGCACACCACGCGCTGCACCGGCTGCGCGGCCCGGTTCCCGACCACCGAAGTGCTGGAGCGCGGCGACGACGATCCGCATTGCCCGCAGTGCGGCGGCATCCTGCAGCTCGACGTCGTCCTTTTCGGACAGAGGCTGGACGGCGACGTCCTCGGGCGCGCGCGGAACGTCGCCGCGGCGAGCGAGGTGTTCCTGGCCGTCGGGAGCTCGTTGCAGGTGGAGCCGGCCGCGTCGCTGTGCACCGTCGCCGTGGAAGCCGGGGCGACGCTCGTCGTCGTCAACCGCCAGCCCACGCCGTACGACGAGGACGCCGCCTTCGTGCTGCGCGACGACATCGAGACGGTGGTACCGGAACTCTGCGCGGCGGTCCGCGCGTGATCCGCGAGGCCCTCGACAGCGACTGGCCGCGGATCTGGCCGATCGTGCACGACGTCGTCACCGAGCAGCGGACGTTCGCCTACGACCCCGCGATGACCGAACCCGAGGCCCGGCGGCTCTGGCTGCTGGAACCGCCGGCCCGGGTGGTGGTCGCCGTCGACGGGGAGCGGGTGACGGGCACCGCGAACATGTACGCCAACCGGCCCGGGCCCGGGAGGCACGTCGCGTCCGGCAGCTTGATGGTCGCGAAGGAGGCACGCGGTACCGGGGTCGGCCGCGCGCTCGCCACGGATCTGGTCGCCTGGGCGCGGGGGAGCGGGTTCGCGGCCATCCAGTTCAACGCGGTCGTCGAGGTGAACACCGCGGCGATCCGGCTGTACGAGAGCCTGGGGTTCGTCACGCTCGGCACGGCGCCGGGCGCGTTCCGCCACCCCGACCACGGCGACGTCGGCCTGCGCATCCTGTGGCTGGACCTGCGCTGACGGCCCGGACTTCTCCGCGCTGACCTAGTCGAAGGGGCCGCTCGTCCGGGTGACGACGTGCTTGCGGACCCCGCCGTCCTCGAACGGCAGCCGCACGGCCGGTCGCGGCGCCTTCGCCCGCCAGGCGTCGAGCACCTCCGCCGACTCCCAGTACTCGAAGATGTTCACCCGGCCCGGCTCGACCGGGTCGGGCGAGATCGACACGTCGAGGCAGCCCGGGTGCCGCCGCGCCTGCTCGACGACGATCCGGTGGCCGGCGACGAACCGGTCGCGGTCGGCCGGCTCCACGTACACCGGTCCGGCGATGATCACGGTCATGAGGGAGTCCTTTCCCGGGGTGCCGGTCGCCACACCGACGAACGGCACCCCGGGAAACCGACACTCAGGCGGACGCGAGCGGCACCGTCGTCAGCAGGTGACGGGCCGCGACGCTCGCGCCGTCCCCGCGCACCCGGGCCGAGAACGTCTTCGCCCGCGTCGTCACCTCGGGCCGCAAGGCGACCTCGAGTGCCGAGGTCAGCGATGCGGCCGTCGGCACGCCCGGGTCGGTCGCCGCGCCGAGGCCGAGCGATCGGACCCGGCTCGCGAAGTAGTGCTGGTCGTACATCTGCGGCACCACGACCTGGGGCGCGCCGGCGCGGGCGGCCGTCGTCGTCGTGCCCGCGCCGCCGTGGTGGACGACCGCGGCCACGCGCCGGAACAACGCCTGCTGGTTGACCTCGCCGATGCCGAGGCAGTCCGGGGCGTCGGCGGCGACGAGGTCCGCCCACCCGCGGGCGACGACCGCGCGGCGCCCGTGCGCCCGAGCCGCGACGAGCGCGGCCTCGGCGACCTCACCGGGCGCGCGCATGCTGCCGAACCCGAAGTACACCGGTGGCTCGCCCGCGTCGAGGAACTCGCGCAGGTCGTCCGGCAGCGGCCGTTCGTCCGGCCAGATCCAGGCGCCCGTCTGGACGATCCGCGGGTCGCCCGGCTCGGGCCACGGGGCCAGCGCGGCGTCGGCGGCGAGCCACGGCCGGTCGCCGAACACGTGGCCCGGCAGGTCGTCGACGGGGGCCTGCCCGGCAGCTGCCCGGTATTCGTTGACCTTGCCGCCGAAATAGCTGTTCCAGCGCCGCGCGTCTTCTTCCCACAGAGCGCGGTTTTCCTTTTCCCCGGGTGTCCGCCACGGCATCGGCGGCGGCGCGTGCAGGTCCGACGGCAACGTGATCGGGCAGAAACTCGCGTAGACGTAGGCGGCGCCCATCCGCTCGGCGATCGAGCGCGTCGCGAACTGCAGGGCCCCGCCGGCGACGAGGACGTCACAGCCCTCGGCGGCCACGGAGATCGTCTCGAACTGGGTCGTGACGGTGTCCTCAGTGGACTTCCGGATCCGCTCGGGCGTCGGCTTGCCGTGGTGCGCCGGCGCGGTCGCGCGCAGTTCGGGGCCGATCGGCACGACGTCGAAGCCCAGCTCGTCGAGCCACTCCCGGAAGTCGGGCGGCACGCACAGGCGGACGTCCTGCCCGAGCGCTCTCAGCTCCGAGGCCAGCGCCAGCACCGGCTGCACCTCGCCCCGCGAGCCGATCGTGGACAGCAGCACACGCATGAAGGAATCCCCTCGGCAGAAAATGGTGAGCCCGAATTGTGGACCCGGACCCCGGCCTTGCCACAAGCCCCGGGGTCGGCTATACCTTTAAATGGGGAGAGGGAAACCTTCGTCGATGAGCGCCAGCCGGAAACCGGTGACGTCCCGGAACCAGTGCGTGCGGAACCCCAGCGCGGCCGCCGCGTCGACGTTCCCCCGGGTGTCGTCGACGAACAGGCACCGCGACGGCGGCGCGAGGGCCGTCTCGCTCGCCCGGCGGAAGATCTCCGGGTCCGGTTTGGCCAGGCCGAGGTCGCAGGAGAGCAGCACGTCGTCGAACAGGCCCAGCTCCGGCTGCATCGCCCGGACGACCCGCCAGTAGTAGGCATCCACATTGGACAGCAGCACCAGCCGGTACCGCTTGGCCAGCGGCGCGACCAGCTCGGCCATCCCAGGCATCGGGTCCGAATAGGGCGTCAGCCACGCCTCTTCGAAGTCCGCGTACGGCCGGGCGTAGCCGTGCTCGGCCGCGAGCCGCTCGTGGAGGTCCGCCAGCGTGACGCGGCCGGTGATGACGTCGCGCCGCGCCATCACCCCCGCCAGGCGCGCGGCTGCGGCTTCGGGCTCCGCGCAGTGCTTCGCGAGCCGAGCGGGCACCAGGTCGTTGTCGAACCGGGTGAAGACCCCGAAGAGGTCCATGATCAGCGCGTCCGCCATCGGCTCAGGGTAAACGAACGTCCGCCCGGAGCGCCCTTCGACCGCTTATTCGTTGATCAAAAGGGAAAATCGCCGGACCGGGTCGCGCTCAGCCTGCACTCGGACGGGAGCCTGACGTAACCTTTTACGAAGAACCCGGACCGGTGGGAAAAACCCGGTCGGCAGGAGGTCGGGATGACACTTCGCAGCGTTCTCCTCGAAGACGAGGTCATCCTGTCCGTCGACGGGATTTTCGACGGCGGCCTGGCCCCCGGCTACCACCGCGCGGTCGAAGCCGCGTTCGCCGCCGGGGTCCGCCGGCTCGTCGTCGACCTGACGATGGCCACGGCCGTCGACGGCGGCGGAGCAGCGGTGCTGGCCGCGACGGCGGCCGGCTGCGCGGCGCGGGACACGCACCTGATCATCGCGATGCCGCGCGGCGTCGAGGCCGAGATCAAGGACCCGGCGCAGGTCAGGCTGCTGTTGCGCAGCTTCGAACCCTGGCAGGACGCCGGCTGACGACGGGGTCAGCGGACCCGGACCGTCAGCCGGAACCGGCGCAGCTCGTTCTCCGGCGCCCATGGGCGGGCGTGGCGCGCCACCAGCGTCGTCTCGCCCGGGGCGTCCGCGTGCAGGACGAACCGGTGCTCGCCGGTGGCGCCGGCCCGGTCCGTCGCCGGGTGGCGAGTCTCCTCGACCACCCGCAGCGGCGGCTCCGGACCGTCCAGCACCCACTGGTAGCCGGTGCCCGCGTTCTCGGGCAGCCGCAGCTCCAGCCGCTCGCCGGGCGCGACGTCGGCCGCCGCGCCGTCGGCTTCGAGCGTGAGCACCTTCACCAGAGGTAGATCTCGTGGACCAGCCCGTCGGTGGCCTCGGGGTAGGTGATCGAGCCGGCCAGCCGCCCCGACGAGGCGAGGGCCAGCAGTGCCTCGTGGACGCTGTCGCTGTTCGTCGCGAGGCGCTTCCAGCCGACGCCGTCGACGTAGGCGTAGCCGTTGCGGTCGGAGTTGTTGGTCCAGAGCGCCAGCACCTTCTTGTTCGACTGCCAGGCCGTGGCGGTCGCGGCCGTGGCGGCCGTCTGCGGCGCGCCCGGCGGGCTGAGCACCGGGGCCACGCTCGGCTCGGTGGTCACGGTCGTCGTCGCGGCGGTCAGCTGGTCGGGGGTGAGGGGCTGGGGCGCGTTGTCCGGGCTGGCGCCGGGTGCCACCGCCGCGGGCGCGGCGGACGGGCTGGTCGATGCGGCCATCTCGCGGCTCCTAGAAGACGTAGGTCTCGATGATCGTGCCGTTGTTGTTGAACGCGTTGACCGGACGGCCACCCTGCTTCGCCACGACGAGCTCGGTGAGCATCGCCTTGTTGACCACCTCGTCGTCGGACGCGAGGTGCAGCCAGCCCAGGTCCTTGAGGTACGCCCAGGTGTTGCGGTCCTGGTCGTTGCTCCACAGGCCGAGCACCGACGTCGAGCCGGTCCACGAGCGCAGGTTCACCGAGCCGACCTGCTCCACCTGCCAGGTCTCGATGCCGCACTCGCCGTAGGCGATCCGGAAGAAGCCGCCGTCGCCCCAGCCGGTGCTCCAGCTGTTCTTCGCGATCCAGCAGCCCTGGGCGTCGTCGTAACCCACGAGCGTGACGCAGTGGCCGCCGGCCAGCGCGCCGGTGACGTGGCGGTAGACGCCCGTCCGGTACGAGAAGAAGTCCTGGTACACGAGGAAGCACGCGATCAGCGCGCCGCAGGCGGCGAGCTTTTCCTTCATGGCGGCCGGGTTGCCGGTCAGCGCCGCGTACGACGGCGTGGTCGCGAGCCGGTTCGGCCAGTCGGCGTTCAGCTTGGCGCCCGACCGGTTGCGCGGGCTGTACGGGAAGTAGTCCTCGTAGGTGATGCCGACGTCGTGGCAGGCCTTCAGGGCCCGGTCGGGCATCCAGCCCGTGTCGCAGGTCGCGCCGTCGTTCGCGCCGTGGGTGTAGAACAGGTGCGCCTCGGACAGGTCGAGCTTGAGGCCCGGCTGGCCGCGGGTGAACGCGGCGACCGTCTCCATCGCGGCCACCGTGCCGAAGGAGACGCACGAGCCGCAGTCACCCTGGTCCTTCACCGGCGTCACGTAGTTCGCGCCGCCCGCGCTGCGGCTGTCGAACTGCGCGGGCGCGCCGGCACCGGACACGGCGCCCGCGCGGCCGGCTTCCCCGGCGGCGAGCGACTTCGCCTGCGATTCCAGGTCCCGCCGGTCGCTCTCCGGCGGGAGCGGCACACCCAGGCGGTGGCGGCGCTGGTCTTCTTCGAGAATGGTCATGGAGTTCTCGCCCATGACCCAGGGATGGCCCTGTGCGGCCAGTTCGGTGCGGACCCGGTCGAGTTCGACCGGCGACGCGGGGGTTGCGGGATCGGCCATGATGACTCCCCAAAGTCGGTGGCGCTGTGCCCGACCCGTTGTACGCCGGGGCCGGGCGAGGTCACCAGGGCTGTCATCCCTTTGCCGAGCAGTGAGTTTTGTGGCGCGGAAAGTCAGGAGATCTCGATGCCGCCGCCGGTTTCGGTATTCGTTTCCCGCGGCAGTTCTTCGGCGAAGATCGTATCGATCTTCCGGGCGGCGGTCCGCAGTTTCGCGACGCTCGCGACGAGCAGCAGGAGGACGGCGGCGGGGACGACGAGCAGCACGGGCGGCCAGCCGGCGACGACGACCACCCCGGCGGAGATCAGGCCGAACGCGAGGAAGAGCGTCCTGGCGACGACGCGCGGCCACGCGGGCAGCGGCTTGGCGTGCCGCCCGCGGGGTGTTCCGGAAACCGGCCGCGCGAGGGCAGCGTGGACGCTCATCAAGGACCTCCGAGGAGTCGGGTACGGGGTTTCCCGGCGGGAGTGCCGCAGCCGGAACGCAGCCGGGCGGACACGTGGTGTGTGTCGTGGTGCGGCCGGTTCCGGTTACGGCTCGTTATTGGTTCGAGTCCGAATTCGGGAAAACAATTCCGCGCTATTCCGGACCGCTTTCCGGCACTAGGGCCGTTGGGCCCGGATCACGCCCGGCCGGAGGTCCCGGGCCCCTTGCCCTTGCCGTGGTTGCGGGTGCGTTGGGGGTTGGCGGGCTTCGGGGGCTTCGGCTTGTCGTCGTGGGTCACGGCGGCGGGTTCGAGCTCGGCGGACTCGGTGGCGCGGGGGCCCGGACCGGGTGTCCCGGAGGCGGCGAGGGGCGTGGGGGACGGGGGCGCGGGCGAGCTGGGCGCCGGCCGCTGGGCCGGGCTGGTGGTGCCGGAGTCCGGAGAGGAGAGAACGAGCGTGGAAACGGCGACGACGGCCGCGGCGGTCAACCCGGCGGCCGCGGTGAACCGGCGGCGGTTCGCGGGTTCGCTTGTTGGCGAAATGCCGATTGCGGCGAGGATTTTCCGCGGGCCGGGCTCGCCGGCATCGCGCAACGTGGGATCGAAGGAGCCGGCTCGGGTGGACGAGCCGCCGTTGATTCCGCCACTGGAGTCCGGTGCGACAGAAGTGGCGGCGCGGGTACCGCTCGCGGACGCCCCGAGCCGCTCGCGCGTCCCGCCGGCGACCGGTGCCGCGCGGTGGCGTCTCAACGCCTCGCCCAGCCGTCCCGCGGGCCACGGTCGCGTCGGGACCGGGGCGTGCAGCAGCTCGCGGACCTCCGCCGCCGTCGGGCGGTCGGCCGGTTCGCGGCGGGTCATCCGGCGCAGCGTGTGCGCCAGCGACGGCGGCAGCCCCTCCGGGATCCGCGGGGGCCGGGTCAGCCGGGCCATCGCCGCCTCGACCATCGTGCCCGAGTACTCGCGCCGGCCCGTCACGCACTCCAGCAGGATCAGCCCCAGCGCGTACACGTCCGCCGGCGGCCCCGCCCGCTCGCCGCTCACCTGCTCCGGCGCCAGGTACGCCGCCGTGCCGGGGACCACGCCCGTGCCCGTGATGTGCGTCGTGTCGAGCGCGTGCGCGATGCCGAAGTCGCCGATCAACGGGCCTTCCGCGGACAGGAACACGTTGGCGGGCTTGAGGTCCCGGTGGACGACGCGCCGCGCGTGCACGTGGGCCAGCGCCTCGGCCAGCCCGTCGGCCAGCGCCGTCACCTCCGCCACCGGCATCGGGCCGCCCAGCAGCCGCTCCGCCAGGTTCTCGCCTTCGACGAGCTGCATCACCAGGTACGTCCGGCCGCTTTCGGTGCCGCTGTCGAGCAGCGCCACCACGCCCGGGTGGGTGATGCTGCCCTGGATGCTCATCTCGCGCAGCCGGCGGCGCTGGTCGAGCGCGACGGCGCCCTGGTCGTAGATCTTGACCGCGACCTCGCGCTCCAGCTGCAGGTCGTAGGCGCGGTACACCCGCGCCGTGCCGCCGCTGCCGACCAGCCTGCCGACCTCGTACCGCCCGGCCAGCAAGCCGGGCGGACAGTCGTCGAGGGAACGCGGGGCGACGGTGAACTCGCCGAGTGCGAAGCGCGAACACGTCACGTCGTCCGCGTCGCCCATCGGCGCGTTCCCCGTTCTGCCGGCTTCGTCGGCCACGGCCGCGATGTACCCCGATCCCGTGACGGGCAAACGTCAGAAGATCACGCGAAAGCGTCCATCCCGGTCAGCTCCGCCGACAGCGTCCACAGGCGACGGGCCTCGTCGCGGTCGACGGCGTACCGGCGGACGCCCGACTCGGCCAGGCCTTCGGCGTCGTCTGGAGCGAGCTCGGCGACGTCGCAGTCCTCGAGGTACAGCCCGCCGAGCCCGGCGAGCTGCGGTGACGTCGCGGCCCAGACCGTCGTCGCGGCGCCCTGCTCCGGCGTCTTGAACTTCACCAGGTAGTTGCCGGCCTCGTCGATCCAGCCGCGCTCGATCATCTCCTCCTTCGGGAGGTGCCGCTGCAGCGGCGTCATGATGCCGCCGGGGTGCAGCGCGAACGCGCGCACACCTCGCGAGGCGCCCAGCTCGTCCAGCCGGACGGCGAAGAGCACGTTGGCCGTCTTGGCCTGCCCGTAGGCGGCCCACTTCTCGTAGCCGCGCTCGAACTGGACGTCGTCCCAGCGGATCGGCGAGTAGTGGTGGCCACGCGAGGACAGGGAGACGACGCGAGCACCGTCGGCGACGGCCGGCCAGAGGCGGTTGACCAGCGTGAAGTGGCCGAGATGGTTGGTGGCGAACTGGGCTTCCCAGCCGGGGCCGACGCGGGTCTCCGGGCAGGCCATCACACCCGCGTTGGCGATGAGGAGGTCGATCCGCCGTCCGGTCGCGAGGAAGCGCTCGGCGAAGGCGCGGACGCTTTCGAGATCGCCCAGGTCCAGCTCGTCGACCTCGACGTTCTCGAAGCCGGCGAGGGCTTCCTCGGCGGTCTCGCGACGGCGGGCCGGGACGACGACGTGCGCGCCGGCGCCGGTCAGCGCGCGGGTGGTCTCGAGGCCGATCCCGGAGTACCCGCCGGTGACGACGGCGAGCTTGCCCGTGAGGTCGACGCCTGCGACGGCTTCGGCGGCCGTGGTGGTGGCGCCGAAACCCGAACCGATCTTGTGCTGTGCGGTGGTCATGCCCCGACGCTACGAGCTGGAGCGCGCTCCAGCGCAAATCGCGGACGCGGCCGAAAGAGGGGACAATCGGGGGCGAGAGGCAGCCGACCCAGGAAGGCTCTGATGTCCGACTACTACGGGAACCAGCCCCAGGACGTCCGCCCGGGGATCGACGCGCGCCGGCTGTGGGCGGGCGGGGTGGCGACGGCGGTGATCGCGGCCCTGCTCGCGGTCGTCGGGTTGCTGATCGCGCGCGGCGTGTTCGAGGTCGAAGTGCTGGCCCCAAAAGGCGAGGGCGTCTGGGGCAACGCGAGCACCACGACGTACGCGCTGGTCGCCGCCGCGGTGGCCCTGCTCGCCACCGGGCTGATGCACCTGCTGAGCGTCGCGACGCCGGCGCCGTCCCAGTTCTTCGGCTGGATCATGGTGCTGGTCACGCTGATCGCGGTGGTGCTGCCGCTGACGTTGACGGTCGCGCCGAGCGCGAAGATCGCCACGGCCGCGATCAACCTCGTCATCGGGCTCGTCATCGCCGCGGTCGTGAACAGCATGGCGGCCAGCGCCCGGACGCTGCACCGGCGCCGGCAGAGCGCCGCGCCGCCGCCGGCGACCCGGCAATATCCACAGCAGCAGCCCCCGCCGACCCGCTACTACGACCAGTGACCGTGGACACCGCCGACGTGCGGGCGACCAACCGCCGCGTGATCGAGCAGTTCCGCGCGGGCGGCGAGGTCGAGGGCATGCACCGCGAGCGGCTGGTGCTGCTCACGACGACGGGCCGGAAATCCGGGAAACCGCGCACGGTCCCGATGATGTACCACCGCGACGGCGACCGGCTGCTGGTCGTGGCGTCCAACGTCGGGGCGCCGAAGCACCCGGGCTGGTACCTGAACCTCGCGGAGGACCCGCGGGTGAAGGTGGAGGTGGACGGCCGCGAGTTCGCGGCGGAGGCGCTGCCGCTGCTGGGCGCGGACTACGTGCGGATGTGGAACGAACTGGAGAAGCACTACCCGTTCTTGGCGGACCACCAGGCCAAGGCGCGGCAGGCGAAGCGGGTGATCCCGATCGTGGAGCTGTCCGAAGAGGACTGACCGAAGCCAGTCCTCTTCGGACGGTCTACTTGCTCGCCACCCGGCGGTACTTGGCCGTCGCCAGGGGAGCGAACACCGCGATGATCGCCACGCAGCACAAGATCGCGTACAGCGCCGCGTTCTCCGCCGGCCAGCCCGTCTGCGCCGGGCCGAAGCGGTTGCCGAACAGGTCCCGGGTCGCGTTGATCACCGCCGCGAACGGGTTCCAGTCCGCGATCGCCTTCAGGAACGGCGGCAACGTCTGGGTCGGGACGAACGCCGAGGAAATGAAGCTCAGCGGGAACATCCAGATCAGCCCGAGGCTCTGCGCCACTTCGACACTGCGCGCCGCGAGGCCGATCAGCGCGCCCACCCAGGACAACGCCCACGCGAACATCAGCATCACCAGGTAGCCCAGCAGCGCGTCCCAGAAGCTCCCGCGGATGCGCCAGCCCACGATCAGCCCGCACGCCGACATCACGACCAGCGCCACCACGCTGACCACCAGGTCGGACGTCGTCCGGCCGAGGACCACCGCGATGCGGGACATCGGCAGCGAGCGGAACCGGTCGATGATGCCCTTCTGCAGGTCGTTGGCGAAGCCGATGACCGTGAACGCCGAGTTGAACGCCACCGTCTGGGCGAAGATCCCCGCGATGAGGAACTCCCGATACGCCGCGCCGCCCGCTTCGCCGCCGATCGCGTTGCCGAAGACGTACGCGAACAGCAGCACGAACATGATCGGCTGCAGCGTCGCCGCCATCAGCCAGTCCGGGTTGCGGCGGACGTTCATCAGGTTGCGCCACGTGATGATGCCGCCGTCGGAAATGCCCTTCGCGAGCGCGTTCACTTCGCCACCTCCTCGGCCGAAGCGCCGTGGCCGGTCAGGGACAGGAAGACGTCGTCGAGGGTCGGCCGGTGCAGGGCGACGTCCTGGACGGCGATGCCGTGGGAGTCGAGCCGGCGCAACGCCTCGATGAGCGCCTTCGGGCCGGTGTCGACGAGGATCTCCGCGCGCCGCGTGTGGTCGTCTCCGGACGGCTCGCCTGTGCCCACCTCCCGCAGCACCTCCAGCGTCGCCGGCAGGTCGGCGGGCGAGGCGACGACCAGCTCCAGCCGCTCGCCGCCGATCTGGGCCTTGAGCTCGTCGGCCGTGCCGCGCGCGATCACCCGGCCGTGGTCGATCACCACGATCGAGTCGGCCAGCTGGTCGGCCTCTTCGAGGTACTGGGTGGTCAGCAGCACGGTCGTGCCGTCGGCGACCAGCTCCTTGATGACGCCCCACGTGTCGAGCCGCCCACCCGGGTCGAGGCCGGTGGTCGGCTCGTCGAGGACGACGACGGTCGGTTCGGCGACCAGCGCGCCGGCCAGGTCGAGCCGCCGCCGCATGCCGCCCGAGTAGCCCTTCGCCGGCCGGTCGGCGGCCTCTTCGAGGGCGAACCGCGCGAGCAGCTCCCGGGCGCGCGAGCGGGCCGCCGCCTTCCGGCGTCCGTAGAGCCGCCCGACCATGTAGAGGTTCTCGAACCCGGTGAGGTTCTCGTCGACGGCCGCGTACTGCCCGGACAGCCCGATCCGCTGCCGCACCTCGTCGGGCTGGGCCAGGACGTCGTAGCCGGCCACGTGCGCCGACCCCGAATCCGGCCGCAGCAGCGTCGTCAGGATGCGGACCGTGGTGGTCTTCCCGGCGCCGTTCGGGCCGAGCAGGCCGAGCACGCGCCCGGCCGGGATGTCGAGGTCGACGCCGTCGAGCGCGCGGGTCGACCCGTAGGTTTTGACGAGCCCGCGCACCTGGACGGCGCTGTCCGGTTCCGGCATGGCGGTTTCCCCTCTCGGTGACCCCGCCAAGCTAGGCCAAGCGCGTCCGGTTTGTCCTCCGGGTTTCTCCCTGAGCCGGGGTCAGTTCGCCGAAAGCGTGACGGCGAACTCCGGCGGCGTCCGCAGCGTCTGGAAGACGACGCAGTAGCGCTCGGTCAGCTTCTTCAGCGTGGCGAGCTGCTCTTCGGAGGCGTCGGTGTCCAAGGCGAACGACAGCCGGATCGCGCGGAAGCCCACCGGCGCGTCCTTGGCGACGGCGAGCGTGCCGCGGAAGTCCAGGTCTCCTTCGGCGCGCACGCGGCCGCCGCGCACCTCGAGCCCCAGCGACGTCGCGACCGCCCGCAGCGTCACCCCGGCGCACGCGGCGAGCGCTTCCAGCAGCATGTCGCCCGAACAGGCGAGGCTGCCGTCGCCACCCGTGGCCGGGTGCAAGCCCGCTTCGACGATCGCGCGGCCGGTCTCCACCTTGCAGGAGATCCCGAGGGCGTCGAGCTCGGCGTCGGCGTGCAGCGTGACGAGCGCGCTCTCCGGCTGCTCGCGGTACTTGTCCTTCAGCGGGGCCTGGGTCGCGCGCAGCTCTTCGGTGTCCATGGGGGGATTCTGCCCCGGGAAACGAAGAAGCGGGGAGACCGGGAACCCGGTCTCCCCGCTTCAGCGGTTCAGCTTCAGCTCAGGGTGACAGCCACGTCGTCGATGACGAACGAGGTCTGCAGCGAGCTGTCCTCGGTGCCGGTGAACTTCAGCGCCAGGGTGCCGCCGGCGGCCGACGAGACGTCGATCGTCTTGAGGGCGTACCCGGAAGCCTTGTTCAGGTTGGAGTAGCTGCCCAGCGTCGCGCTGCCGTTGGTGACGGTCAGCTTGTCGTAGGCGGTCGTGGTGGTCGTTTCCGCGGTGTCGATGTGCAGGTAGAACGTCAGGCTGGCGTGGCAGCCGGCCGGGATGCTCACCGACTGGGCGATCGACTCGGTGTGCGTCGAGCCGTACCCGTCGAGCCAGGACGAGTAGGTGCCGCCGTGCGCGGCCTCACCCTGCGAACCCCACTGGCCGATCGAGCCGGTGGTGCCGGTCCAGCTGCCGCTGCCCGACTCGAACCCGCCGTTGACGATCTTCTGGCCGGAGCAGCCGCCGGTGGTGCCGACGGTCCAGCTGAACGACGCCGTGCCGCTGTGGCTGGCGCTGTCGGTCGCCGTCACCGTCACGTTCGAGGTGCCCGCGGTGGTCGCGGTGCCCGAGATCGTGCCGGTGGAGGAGTTGATCGACAGGCCGGCCGGGAGGCCGGAGGCCGACCAGGTGTACGGCGCCGTGCCGCCGCTCGCCGAAAGCGGGAGGCTGACCGAGGCGCCGGTCACGGTGGACTGGTTGCCCGGGTTGGACACGGTGACGGTGCCGGTCGCCGAGCAGGTCGGGTCGGCCGACTGCGCCGGCACGGAGATCGCGTCCCACGCCGCCTTGACGGTGTTGAACTCGGTGCAGCTGCCCGGGAACAGGTTCTTCGCCGCGGTCAGCGTCCAGGTGCGGTACTTCAGGTACGAGCTGCTGGAGGTCTTGAGCAGCATCGCGTTGTAGAAGATCTTCACCGCGTTCTGGACCCCGATGCCGGTGATCGAGGTGTTGTTGCACGTGGTGCTGGTCGGCTGGCCGTTGGTCGGGTTGGTGCCTTCGGCCAGCAGGTAGAACCAGTGGTTGCCGGGGCCGGCGGCCGCGTGCACCTCACCGTTGGGGACGGAGCTGTCGTAGCAGTTCTTGTCGCCCAGCGCCGACGGGTTGTACATGTTGCGGATCGGGCCGGAGCCGACGAGGTTGACCGTCTCGCCGACGAGGAAGTCCGGCACGTCGCCGCCCGAGGGCTCGTTGGCGAACCACTCGGTCGAGGCGCCGAAGACGTCCGCGACGAACTCCTGCGTGCCCGCGCCGGAAATGCCGCCCGGGGTGTGGTCGTCGATGCCGTGGCCGTGCTCGTGCGCCACGACGTCGATCGAGCCGATCCACTGGCCGCTGGTGTTCTTGCCGATCTGGACCTGGGTGCCGTCGTAGTAGGCGTTCTGGTCGTTCAGGCCGACCCGGACCGGCCAGCCGCCGCCGTTGCCGTCGAAGCTGTTGCGGCCCAGCCACTGCGAGAGCATCTTGTTCTCGGTCTGCAGGGCGAAGAGCGCGTCGACGCAGCCCGTTTCGCGGCTGGTCGCGTTCCCGTTGCCCCACGCGTCGTCCGGACCGCTGAAGGTCGTGTTGTTGGCCGCGTCCTGGCAGGACTCGGTGGGGTGGTTCGGGTCCTTCAGCGAGTACGTGCTGCCGGACTGCGTGGTGTCGAGGTGCACCGGGTTCGGCCGGTTCCACGCGCTGGTGCCGTCACCGTTCATCACGTGCTCTTGGGTCTTGAGCACCTTGCCGGTGGCGGCGTCGACGATGACGTCGAGCCGGCTCGGGCCTTCGGCGTCGCGGCCGACGACGGTGCTCTTCCACGCCAGCGCCGGCGTACCGAGCGCGTACACGACCTGCTCGGCGGGGCTCGCGCTGTCCACGGCGGACAGCTGCTGCCGCGCGGTCGCCTCGGCCGCCGCCTTCGTCACCTTCGCGCCCGTCGTGGCGACGTTGATCGTCTGGTCCTGCGCGACGGAGGTGCCGAGCACCTGGCCCGTCGAGTTCGTCGCGACCACGAAGTCGCCGCCGACGACCGGGAGGCCCTTGTAGCTGCGCTCGTACGGGATGTACTGCAGCCCGTTGGTGGCGGAAATCGCTTTCTGGGCCAGGAAAACGTCGTCCGCGCTGGCGTGCAGCGCGGCGGGCCTGCTCGCCACCAGGCCGGCGGCCGCGGTCGCGGCCTGGGCCACGGCGCTCGGGGCGGCGTCCGGGGAGGCGTTCGGGGTGGGTTGTGCCTGTGCGGTGCCGGTGATGCACAGCGCGCCGACGAGCACGCCGGTTGCTGCCAAGACGACAGGACGTCTCAGATCCATCGAGGAATTCCCTCCGGGCAGGGTGAACCAGGCCCGGGGTCGAGGCCGGGCCGGATCAAGGGGACGAGAGGTGGTGCTGTGGAACGAAAATCAGAATCCGGTGCCGGAGCCTCGTGAACAAGCGACTAACGTACGGACTTATCTATCGACCGCAATACTTCCCAAAAAGGACATTTCCCGCCATTGGGATGTGTTTCCCCGGCTGTCCATTCAGGACCGATCGGGGATCACCGCCGTTCGGGTGATCTTCCTCGCGTCCGAACGGCGAAGGCCCCCTCGCCGGGGGTCGGCGAGGGGGCCTTCTTGGTACGACTGTGTCAGGCGGTCGTCTCGCGCTTCGGGAGCTTCCAGCCCGGGCGCACGAAGTGGCACGTGTACCCGTTCGGAATGCGCTGCAGGTAGTCCTGGTGCTCCGGCTCGGCCTCCCAGAAGTCGCCGACGGGGCTGACTTCGGTGACGACCTTGCCCGGCCACAGCCCGGACGCGTCGACGTCGGCGATGGTGTCCTCGGCGACGCGCTTCTGCTCGTCGTTCTCGAAGAAGATCGCCGACCGGTAGCTCAGGCCGATGTCGTTGCCCTGGCGGTTCTTCGTCGTCGGGTCGTGCACCTGGAAGAAGAACTCGAGCAGGTCGCGGAACGTCGTCTGCGCGGGGTCGTAGACCACCTCGATGGCCTCGGCGTGCGTGCCGTGGTTGCGGTAGGTCGCGTTGGGGACGTCGCCGCCGCTGTAACCGACCCGGGTCGAGATCACCCCGGGCTGACGGCGGAACAGCTCCTGCATGCCCCAGAAGCAGCCGCCGGCCAGGACGGCCCTTTCGGTTGACGTGGTCACGGCGTCACTCCTTCTCCTCGTGTGGTGCTGCCACCTGTACAACTTCGGTGGTCAGCCGATGATTCCACGGGAGTGTTACGGAAGCCTGACGTCACCCCGCCTGCAGCTTCGCCAGGGTGAGCACCTCGCCGCCGATGCCCCAGCCGCCGTCGGCGACCTCTTCGACCAGCACCATCGTGTTCGCGCGGGCGCGGTCGCCGTAGATCTCGGCGTAGAGGTCGGTGGCGCGGGTGACGAGCTGCTCCTTCTGCTCGGCGGTGAGGGTGCCGGCGGGGACCTTGAAGTTGGCGAACGGCATGGGCGTGTCCTTCGGTATCGATGTTCTCGACTTGGCGACATCGACGCTAACACGGGTTGTGGATCGCCGCTACCCTTGTCTTGATATCGGTGGTAACCGCTGGTAGCGTCGCCGCGGTGGACGTGCGGACGCGGATCCTGGAGGCGGCGGCCGAGCTGGTGGCGCGCTCGGGCGAGTTCTCCACGCGGGCGGTCTGCGAGGCCGCGGGGGTCGGGGCGCCGGCGCTGTACCGGCAGTTCGGCGACAAGGAGGGCCTGCTCGCCGCCGTCGTCGACCACGCCTTCGAGTCGTACCTGGCCGGCAAGCGGGCCGCGAAGCCGTCCGACGACCCGGTGCGCGACCTGCGCGACGGCTGGGACAACCACGTCGCGTTCGCGCTGGCCCACCCCAACCACTACCGCGTGCTGTACGCGGGCCTGTCGACCCCGCCGGGGGCGGCGGCCGAGGCGCACGGGCTGCTGCTCGCGGTCCTCGAGCGCTGCGCGGCGGCCGGGCGGCTGAAGGTGCCGCCCGCGCTCGCCGCGCAGATGGTGATGGCGGCCAACGCGGGCGTCGCGCTGTCGATGGTCACCCGGCCGGAGCTGTACCCGGATCCGGAGTTTTCCGTGCGGGTGCGCGAAAGCGTGCTCGGCGGCGTCCTCGCCGAGGGTTCACCGGAACCGGACGGGGTGGCCGTGCCGGCGACGACGCTCGCGGCCAGGCTGGACGGGACGACGCAGTTGTCCGCGGCCGAGCTGACGATGCTGCGGGAGTGGCTGGGGCGGTTGAGCGTCCACAGTGGACGCTGAGCCGGACGGACCCGCCGGTTGGGCCGTTCGCTTGCGGCGCGGGGTTTCTTCGCGCTCCACGCGGCCGTCGCCGGGCACCGGTGGGACGATGGGTCGGGGCCGCCCCGAACCGGCCCCGTGGGGAGGCGCGCGATGCGCGAGCACGACGGAGCCGTCTCGGAACGGACCAGCGGCGTGCTGGTGATCGAAATCCGCGGCGAGCTCGACATCGACACCGTGCTGCGGTGGACGACGCTGATCGAAGCGGCCCTTTGCGAACTGCCGGCACCGCACTTGCTGGTACTGGACCTCGCGACCCTCGAATTCCTGACGGCGCGCGGGGCTCGGGGACTGCTCGAGGCGATGGAATCGTGCCGGGACCGCGGAATCGCCGGGTGCCTGATCGTGACGCCGGGGAGCGTGGCGGATCGGGTGGTGCGGTTGACGGGGTTGGGGGAGCGGGTCCGGGTGTTCCCGAACCGGCTCGCGGCGATCGCGGCCAGCCAGCCGGTGGCGATGCGGTGGTTGCCGGGCTGACGGCGGTTGTGGGTCGCAGTCGGCTGGGCTGAGCGTGCCGGTTGCCGGGCGACCTCGGCCGCCGTCCATCGCCGATCGTCGCTGAACCCACCGCCCGTTCAGGCCGGTTCGCGCACCAGCTCGGCCGCCGCGTCGGCGAACGCCCGCACCCGGGCCGTCGCCGAACCCTCGCGCCACACCAACCCCCACTCCAGCCGAGGCGCGTCGGCCAACGGGACGTACGCCACGTCGGGCCGCGGGTAGTACCGCCGAAGGTGCGCGCCGACCGGCAACACCCCCTCACCCGCGCCGGCCGACGTCAGCAACTCCTGCAGCCCCGCCCGCGGCCGCATCACCGCGGCGGGCGCGTGCTCGTCCAGCCACGGGTCCGGCAGTGCGCAGCGCAGCACCGTCACCCGTCCGAGGTCCGAAACAGGCACCGTGTCCCGCCGCGCGAACGGGTGGCCGACCGCCATCGCCAGGAAGCGCCGCTCCCGCACCAGGACCGGGCCGGTGACCAGGCCCGGGCCGTCGAGCGGGAGCCCGGCCAGCACCACGTCCACCTCGCCCTCGCGCAGCCACGGCAGGACCTCGGCCGGGCGCACCTCGCGGAACTCGACCTCGCAGCCGGGCGCCCGCCGCCGGAACAGCTCGGCGACCCCGGCCAGCAGCTGCCCGCCCGCGGCGTCGCCGAACGCGACGCGCAGCGTCCCGGTGACCCCGCGCCCGGCCTCGACCGCCCTGGCCAGCGCCGACGAGACCGCCGCCCACGCCGGCCCGAGATCGGCCACGAGCTGCCGCCCGACCGGCGTCAGCTCCACGCGGCGGCTGGTCCGGGTGAACAGGGGCGCGCCGATCCGCCGCTCCAGCTTCCGGATCGTCTGGCTGACCTGCGCGGTCGACACGCGCAACCGCTCCGCCGTACGGCCGAAGTGCAGCTCTTCGGCCAGCGTCAGGAACGCCTCGACCTCGCGCGTCTCCGCCACTGCGCCCCCAGCATCGTCAACTCCTGCTTAACGATCGTGGCACAGACGCGCGTTGATCGGCCGCGCGGGCGCCGCGAGGCTGACGGCATGGACCTCCACGAGCGCACCGAGATCATCGACGCCCTCTACCGCTTCGGCCTCGGCCAGGACCTCAAGGACCGCGCGCTGTTCGCGTCGTCGTTCGCCGCCGACGCCGAGCTGGACTTCCGGCCCGCCGCCGCCCGCTGGGGCGCGCGGCCGCCGCTGATGACGGGCCGCGACGCGATCGTCGACACGATCCTCGCCCTGTTCGAGGGCCGCGTCGACACGACCCACCAGGTGACCAACCCGCGCGTCACCCTCGACGGCGACACCGCGCGGCTGACGGCCCTGGTCGAGGCTCAGCACCTGCTCAGCGCCGACCACGAGACGCACGCGCTGCTCAAGAACCGCTACGACGTGCGCCTCGTCCGCGACGGCGACCGCTGGGTCATGACCCGGGTGGTGATCGAAAACGCCTGGTACACCGGCGATCCCGCCGCCATCTTCGGCTGACTACTCGCCGCGCATCGACCGGCGGATCGCCTCGAGCCGGTCCTTGGCGGCCTGGTCGCGGTCGGCGATCTTCTTGTCGAGCGTCTCGGCCGTGTTCTCGGTGCCCAGCCCGGCGACGTCCACCGAGCCGAGCGAGGTGGTGTACCGGTTCTCGATCTTGTCCCGGACGAAGTCGAAACTCGGTACGCCGCCCGCGCTGTAGTCCGGGTCGGGCAGCGGCGGCGAGGGGATCGCGATCGCGGCGGTCGGCGTCTCGTCGACGAGCTCGCCGTCCACGACGTTCGCATCGTCTTGGGGCTTGTCCATCTCCCGACTTTAGCGCCGGTGCCTGCCCGCCGGCTCCGCCAGGAACTCGCGGACAGCCCGCTCGACCAGGATGGGGACGAACGCGTGGATCCGCGCTTCGTCGAACCGGTGCCGCTCCCGTTCGACGAGGGCGTGGACCTCCACGCCGGTGTAGTCCTGCCGCAGCCGGTCTTCGACGATGTCCAGCTGCAGGTCGAGCTGTTCGGACGCGATCGTGTCGAGCGTCTGGGTAGTCGTCATGCCGGGTTAAGTACCGCGCTAGAAGAACCGCGAGTGAACTGAAGATGAACGACAGGTGAGATCCGGCCAGTGGGTAATTCGGCCGTGGGGCGGCCCGGCCCGCGTGGGAAATGCTCTACGCGCACAGCCGGTGTCCGGAGGGAGCAGACCATGAGTGCCGGGGCCTACCGCGCCGAAACCACGGAAATGGGGACGGTCGCCAAGGCGGTCGAGGAAGTGGGGTCGTCCTTCCTGTCGACCACGCGCGACCTGGAGGGCCTGGTGCTGGACGCGTTGTCGTTCGCCGGCATCGGCAGCGGGGTGGCCGCCGCGAACTCGGCGCTGCACTCGACGCTGGGCAGCGCGCTGCAGAAGTTCCTGAGCCTGATCACGAACGTCAACCAGAACGTCCAGACGGCCGCGAACGCCTACAACGCGGCCGACTCCGACGTCGCCCAGGCCTACGGCGGCGGCCAGGCGCAGACCGCCCAGGGCGGCGGGGGAGCGGCAGCCGCGGCGGCGCCGCAGCAGCTCGACCCGCGCGTCGTCGACTCGATCATGCGCTCCGAAGGCGCGACGGGCGAGCAGGGCGGCGTGCCCGAGGCGTACGGCTTCCGGCAGAACATGCACAACGGCTACGACCGGATCATCGCCGCGCGCGAGCAGTACGGCATCGGCAGCGCGGAGGAACGCGCCGTCGTCTCGGACCTGATGACGGCGAACGCGCGCACCGCGGGCGCGCTGAACTTCACCGACCCCGGTACGCAGGCCGCGATCATGTCCGGCGCGCACATGCGCGGCGCCGGCGGCGTCCGCGCGATCTTCAACCACATGGCGGGCGACGACATCGTCCGCAGCTCGCGCACGATCAGCGACGCCGCGGTCCAGCACGCACAAGGCCTGACGCCCGAGCAGTTCCAGCAGGAGTTCCACGACGCGCGCATCGAGTACGACCGCCAGGTATACGGCGACACGACCACCCGCCAGGGCGGGCACACCGCGAACTGGTGGGACCGCTACGGCAACGGGCTGACCCAGCGCTACGACCGCGAGCAGAACGAGTTCCTGCGGTTGTCGCAACCGAACCCGTGATCCGAAGGTTCGAAGATCGGAAAACGGGGCACCCTACATCGTGTAGCCGAACGACAACGGGAGGCACACGATGAACCGGAGGATGATCGCACTACTGGGCGGGGTCGCCGCGATGGCGGGGACCGTGGCGTTCGCGGGAACGGCCGAAGCGGCGTCGACGCCGTGCAGTGCCGAAGCGAAGGCCTGCGTCCAGCGCAGTTCGAATACGGCGTGGCTGACGGACGGCGCCGGGAACGTCACCTACGGCGGCGTCCCGATCACCGTCGGGCTGCCGAAGTACCCGACGCCGTTGGGGAAGTTCCACGTGCAGTACAAGGACATCGACCACTACAGCAAGCAGTACAACGGGCCGATGCCGTACTCCGTGTTCTTCACGAACACGGGCGTGGCGTTCCACCAGGGCAGCCTGAAGGTGAAGTCCCACGGGTGCGTGCACCTTTCGCACGCGGCCGCGGTGACGTTCTACAACTCGCTGCACCCGGGTGACGTCGTCGAGGTCGTGCGCTGATCCGTCCCGTGTGGACGGTCGAGCAGCGCGCCGGCGACGGCGCCGAACACGAGGTGGTCCAGGACCTGCGGGGCGTGGGGAAGCGCCCGCACGGCCGGGTAGGCCCGGCCGGCGACGCACAGGTCCAGCGCCGCGATCACGAGCCCGGCCGACGCGCCCCGGAGCGGTCCGAGGGCGTGGCGCCGGGCGATCGCGGCGAGGACCCCGGTCCAGAAGGTGGAAACCAGGACGTGCGCGACCAGCCCGGCGAGGATGCCGGGCCGGTCGCGTCGCCCGGGGAGCAGGGTGCCCGCCGCGCGGGTCGCGGCCAGGACGTCCCGGCCGGTCAGCAGGGCGTGGGCGGTGGAGGGGAGGCCGCTGACGACGCCGGCGACGGCTCCGGCGCGGATGGCTCGGCGGATCATCGGCCCGGCTCCGACGACAGGAATGACTCATTCATGTCGTCCGGTGACATGAATGACTCATTCATGTCGTTTCCGAGGGCCGGGTTGCCGCCGGATGTCATGAACGACTCATTCATGTCGTCTGGCGACATGAATGACCCTTTCACGGCGTCGCGGGTCATCCCGCCGCCAGGTACGCGGCCACCCGGATCCGCAACCCGCGGACGTGCGGCAACGCGATCGTGAACTCCGTCGCGGGCCGGTAGCCCGGCCATCGGTCGCCGTGCGTGCAGGGGCCGGCGAAGTACACGAAGCCGTCTTCGTCGTCGTAGCGGGCGGGGGACCAGCGCGCGGCGTCGCCCGCGCGGCGGTCCGCGCACGCGGCCCGGGCGATCCAGTACGTCTCGTGCTTCATGACGCGGCGCAGCTGCGCGGCGAACCCCGGCAGCTCGTCCTCCGGCAGGCCGAGACCCCGGGCGCTCCAGACCCGCGGGGTGCGGTCGGCGGAGCGCGTGGGGCAGCCGAACGTGACCTCGCCACCTGCGTAATGACGAGTCCAGCGCGGTTTTTCCGTTGCCAGCGCGGCGAATTCGGGTCCGCCGGTGATCTCCAGCGTCATGGGGGGACGATAGTCGATCACGCGTGCCGGGGTACCGCCGCGCGGGTGTCGATCACTGATCCCATGGTGTATACAGTATGCAGTAGGCTACCGTGGGCACAGGAGGCCGCCATGTACTCAGTCACCAACCCCGCCACCGGTGAACTGGTGGAGGAGATCCCGAACGCGACCGACGAGGAGGTCCGCGCGGCGATCGACCGCGTCCACGGCGGGTTCGCGGCCTGGCGCGCCCGGCCGGTGGCCGAGCGGGCGGCGATCGTGCTGCGCGCGGCGGAGCTGTTCGCCGAACGCGCCGACGAGCTCGCGGCGATCATGACCCTCGAGATGGGGAAGCGGATCAACGAAGGCCGCGGCGAGGTCGGCGTCGTCGTCGACATCTTCCGGTACTACGGCGAGCGCGGGCCGGAGCTGCTGGCCGACGAGCCGCTCACCCTCCGAAGCGGCGAGGCCGTGTTGACGAAGGAGCCGATCGGGGCGCTGCTGGGCGTCATGCCGTGGAACTTCCCGTGCTACCAGGTCGCCCGGTTCGTCGCGCCGAACCTGGTGCTGGGCAACACGATCCTGCTCAAGCACGCGTCGATCTGCCCCCGCTCGGCGGCGGCGATCGAGAGCGTCCTGCACGACGCCGGCGTGCCGTCGGAGGCGTACGTGAACGTCTTCGCGTCGAGCCGGCAGGTGCCGTGGATGCTCGCGGACCCGCGGTTGGTCGGGGTGTCGCTGACGGGCAGCGAGCAGGCCGGGATCTCGGTGGCGGCGGAGGCGGGGCGGAACCTCAAGAAGTGCGTCCTGGAGCTGGGCGGGTCGGACCCGTTGATCGTCCTGGACACCGCCGACCTGGACGAAACGGTCAAGGCGACGGCGACCGCCCGGATGCGCAACTGCGGCCAGTCGTGCAACGCGCCGAAGCGGATGATCGTGCTGGGCGAGCTGTACGACGAGTTCGTCGACCGGTTGGCCAAGAGGGTGGCGGAGTACTACGTGCCGGGCGATCCGGCTGACCCGGCGACGACGTTGCCGCCCCTGGCCTCAGTCGCGGCGGCGGACGAGGTGGCGGCCCAGGTGGAGACGGCGATCCGCGAGGGGGCGACGTTGCGCGCGGGAGGGCGTCGGGTGCCCGGCGGTGGCGCGTTTTTGGAGGCGACGGTGCTGACGGATGTGACTCCGGGGATGGCTGCGTACCACGAGGAGATCTTCGGGCCGGTCGTGCTGGTTTTCCGGGCTGAGACGGAGGATGAGGCGGTCGCTTTGGCCAATGACACCCCGTTCGGGTTGGGGGCCAGTGTTTTCGGGACCGATCGGGTGCGGGCTACCCGGGTGGCTCGGCGGATCGAGGCGGGGATGGTTTATCTCAACAAGTCGGGTGGGTCTGAGGCGGATTTGCCCTTTGGGGGGATCAAGCGGTCGGGGATCGGGCGGGAATTGGGGGCGTTGGGGATTGAAGAATTCATGAACAAGAAGCCGATCCGCCTCTGACCCGGCCCCTGCTTCTTGACCGTCTGCATGCCACGACCACGATCGCGAGGACCACGGGCGGGATACCGAGCTCCAGCGCGAGCTTGCGGTCGCCGAGCTTCCGGGGCGGCATGCCAGGCCTGAACATGATCGGCGGGCGAATCCCGGCCGGAGGCCGGTCCGCCGAGCACGTCAGCCGTCGGCGCGGTTGTCCCGGACCGAGCGGGCCATCTCACGGTCGATCTCCGCCTGTTCGCGCCTCGTGCGGTCCGACGCGGCCGTCAACCGGTCCTTCGCACGGGCCACCTCGGCTCCCGCGCGGTCGAGGTGCTGGCGTTCGAGGTCGGCGAGGTTCGTCTCGTAGTCCGGTTCGGATCCCGGGACCGCCTCGAAGCGGGCTTCGTAGTGCTTGATGCGCTCTTCACGGCGGTCCGCCTCGACTTCGCGGCGGTCGGCCAGGTTCTCGCGCTCGTCGGCGCGGCGGTCGCGCTCGTCCGCGCGGCGGTCGCGTTCGTCCGCGCGGCGGTCGCGTTCGTCCGCGCGGCGGTCGCGTTCGTCCGCTCGCTTGTCGCGCTCGTCGGCGGTGCGTTCGCGGTCACCTCGGGGTTCGCCCATCCCCCCACGATACTGCCGGTGAGCCGGCCCCGATCAGGGGATGATGCCTCGCGAATTCAACGCGTCCGTCAGCCGTTCGCGCAACTCCTGGGCCGTGGCCTGGACGTCGATCTCCGCCGGGGGTGACAGCACCTTCGAAATCACCGTCGACAGGTTCTGGTACGCCGGGGTCAGCGGGCGGACCGCCGCGTCCGTCAACGCCGACTGGATGTCGCCCTTCATAGGATACTGGTCGGCCATCGTCGGGTTCTCCTTCGGGTCCGCCGGTTTCGACGCGTCCAAAGGTGCGTTGTCGCGGTAGATCGACGCGATGCTCGGTGGGATGCCGTCCACCAAGGCCTGGTACTTCTGCGAAGTCGCGTTGCGCAGGCACAGCGCCGCTTCGAACGCTTCCGGCTTGTGCTGTGAATACGTCGACACCGCCAGGTTGAACCCGCCGATCGTCACCCGGCTCGGCCGGCCGGTCACCACCGACGGGTAGCGCGTCCACTTGAAGTGCGTCAGGTCCTGCGGCTTCTCCTTCGCGTACGACGCGTAGACGAACGGCCAGTTCAGCTCGGTCGCCGCCTGGCCGCGCTGGAACGCCTGGCGGATGTCGTCCTCCTTCTGGTTCGTCAGCGACGGGTCCGTGATCCCCGCCGTCGTCAGCTTCTTCAGCAGCTCCAAGGCGCGCACCGCGCCGTCGTCCATCACCACGGACTTGCCGTCGTCGGACAGGATGTGGCCGCCCGCCGACGCGACCAGCGTGTTGTAGAAGACCACCAAGCCTTCGTACTGCGCGCCCGTGAACACGACCTGGTACGGCTTCCCGGCCGCCTTCAGCTGCTGCGCCTGCGTCATCAGCTCGTCGAACGACTTCGGCGGCGACGGCGTGATCCGGTCGTCGTACCAGAGCAGCTGGACATTCGTGTTCTTCGTCGCGCCGTAGAGCTTTCCGTTCCACTTCGCGGTGGCCAGCGGCCCGGGCAGCACGTCGTTCGTGGCCGCCGCCGCGTTCGCGCCCGTCCACTCCTCGGCCCAGCCCGCTTCGGCGAACTCCGGCACCCACGTGACGTCGAGGCCGAGCACGTCCAGCGACGTGTCGCCCGCGGCGAGCCGGCGGACCATCTGCTCGCGCTGGCCGTCCGCGCCGCGCGGCAGCTTGTTGTAGACGATCTTGTACCGGCCCGCGGCCTCCTGCGTGCACCGGTCGACCACCGTCTGCAGGTGGTCCTCCGGCGAGATGTAGAGGTTGATCGTCAGGCCGCTCGCCGACGAGCACGCGGCGAGCGCGGTGGCGGCCAGCAGGGTCGCACCGGTGAGCGGGAGGAGCTGGCGCATGTCGGCCTCCTTGCCGGACAGGCAACACCATTGCAAGCGCTTGCATCGATGATTAGCCTTGATCAAGGCGGGTGTCAATGCCAGTGACGCAGATGGTTGCAAGCGCTTGCAGCAGATGGGGCAGGGGATGCCGGACAAGCTCGACGACGTGGCCCGGCTCGCGGGCGTCTCGGCCGCCACCGTGTCGCGGGCCCTGCGCGGGGTGCCCGGGGTCGCCGAGCGCACGCGGACCCGGGTGCTCGCGGCCGCCGCCGAGCTCGGGTACGCCATCTCGCCCGCCGCGTCGAGCCTGGCCACCGGCCGGACCGGCACGGTCGGCGTGATCGTCCCCTACGTCGACCGCTGGTACTTCGCGCGCCTGATTTCCGGGGTCGAGCGGGTGCTGCGCGACGCCGGGCTGAGCCTGCTGCTCTACAACCTCGGCGACGAGCCGGGCCGTGCGCGGTTCTTCGCCGGCCTGCCGCTGCGCCGCCGGGTCGACGCGGTGCTCGTGCTTTCCCTGCCGCTGACCGAGGTCGAACGCGAACTGCTGCGGGGGCTCGGCACGCCGCTAGTCACCGTCGGCACCGAGGAGCCCGGCGCGGACTCCGTCGGGATCGACGACCACGGGGCCGCGGTCACGGCGATGCGCCACCTCGTCCAGCTGGGCCACCGCGAGATCGCGTTCATCGGCGAGAGCGCCCCGGTCCCGCTCGGGTTCACGACGCCGTTGCGGCGGCTGGCGGCGTACCGCGAGGTCTACCGCGGGAGCTGCCGGGAGGACGGCCGCGTGCCGGAACCGGCGTTCGAGACCGGCGGCGGGTTCACCGTCGCGGGCGGGGAACGGGCGATGGGTGAGCTCCTCGGCCTGCGCCGCCGTCCGACGGCGGTGTTCGCCGCGTCGGACGAAATGGCGTTCGGCGCGTTGCGGGCGCTGCGCCGGGCCGGGCTGCGGGTGCCGGAGGACGTCTCGGTGCTCGGGTTCGACGACCACGACCTCGCCGACCTGCTCGAGCTGAGCACCGTCGCGCAGCCCGTCGCCGAGCTGGGCGAGCGGGCCGGGCGGCTGATCCTGGCGCGATTGTCGGGCGGAAAAATCGCGACATCGCCGTCGATTCTCGGGACACGCCTAGTCCTTCGCGGCAGTACCGCACCGCCACCGAGGCGTTGACCTGCGGTTTTTCCGGCGTTGCTCTGTTCGGTCGATTGCGGCCTACTCGATCTTTAGGTCAAATAATCGCCGACAAGGATTAATCGCCGTGAGGAGCTGGCTGTGCACTGGGGGTCCGTGCTCGAAGAAGGCGGGGCGGGGATGGTCCGCCCGTACTTCCGCACCCATGGCCGCACGCGTCCGACCCGCGACCTTCCGATCGAGACGCTCGTGTCGATCACCCAGCGGGGGCGGGCGGTCGTGCGGGGGAGCACGACGGAGGAGACGGAGATCTGCGCGCTGCTGCGGACCTCCCAGTCGGTCGCCGAGGTCGCGGCGCGGCGGCGGATCCCGCTCGGGGTGGCGCGGGTCCTGCTGTCGGACCTGGCCGACCGCGGGCTGGTCGCGGTGCACACCGCCCGGCGCGGCTCGGGCAACCGGCCGAGCCTCGAGCTGATGGAACGCATCCTGCACGGCCTCAGCCGGCTGTGAACCCCCGGATCAGGCGGGCGAACCCGGCCGGCTGATCCAGCGGCAGCAGCGTGTAGCTGTCGGCCACTTCGACGAGCTTTCCCTGGGGTAGCAAGGCGGCCAGCCGCTCCCCGTGCTCCGGCGGCATGACGCGGTCCTCGCTCGCCCAGACCACCAGGGCGGGCCGGTCGAACGCCGGGAGCCGGCCGGCCACTTCGAGCAGCACCCCCGGAGCCGCGGCGAAAGCCCGCAGCACGCGAACCGTGTCCCGCCGGATGTCCGCCTGGCTCAGCAGCGGCCGGAGCCAGCCCGCGGACACCGCGTCACCGCGTTTGGTCAGCCACCCGAACGCGATCGGGAGCCGGCGCACCGCGCGCACTCTCATTTGCTGCATGAACAGCCCGAACAGCCCCGGCGACAGCTTTCCCGTCAGGAACAGCGTCTTGCCGGTGAGCCCGGGCGGGAAGTTGTCGAACGCGTCGCACGACGCCAGCACGACCCGGCTCACCCGCGGGTCGCCGTCCGCCATCGCCAGCTGGACCAGCGCCCCGCCGGTGTCGACGCCGACCAAGGTCACCTCGCGCAGGTCCAGGCGCTCGAGGAACTCCGTGAGCACGGCGGCGATCCCGGGCAGCGAGAGGTCGGCGCCGGGACGCATAGCGTGCCGGTGGGCGCCCAGCGGCAGCGTCGGGACGACGCACCGGTAGTCCGTCAGCGACGCGACCGTGCCGTCCCACAACGTGCCGTCCATCAGCAGGCCGTGCACGAAGACGAGCACCGGGCCCGGCCCGCCCGTGTCGGTGTACTCGACGGTGCCCGCCCCCAGCTCGATCTCCATGCCAGAAGTGAACCACGCGGTTCACAAAGTGTCGAGGGCTTCCTCCCGCTCGACCGCGCGCAGCAGCGCCTCGAACCCGGCGGCCGCGCCGGCGCCGTCCGCGCTGGTCAGCAGGTCGACGAGGAAGCCGCGCAGGGTCGCGAGGATCATCGACGCGACCTCGAACTTCCGCTGTTCCGGCCACTCCGCCGGGCAGAACGACACCAGCGTCGGCAGGTACTGCTGCGACGCGCCGTGACCGAGCGCCGCGTACCGGCCCGGGTCGTACATCGCCAGCCCCATCGCCTGGTCCAGCACGCGCCGCAGCTGCGTCTCCTCGTCGCGCAAGCTCACCCACGCGGCCCGGACGCGGTCGGTCAAGGTGGCGGGCGACGCGGCGATCGCCGTCAGCGCGTTGCCGATCCGCCGTTCCCGCAACGCGAAGACCACTTGCCGGAGCAGGTCTTCGACGCCGTCGAAGTGGTAGAGCAGCACCTTGTGCGTCGTCCCGGCCGACCGCGCCGCCCGCCGCAGCGAGAAGTCGACGAGGCCGTTCTCGGCGACGTCGTCGGTGACCTTCGCCAGCAGCTCCCGGCGCCGGGCCTCGCCGCGGGCCGAGCCGGTCGATCGCCGGTAGCCGGTAGCGTTGTCCATGGCGGACAGCTTGGCACGGGGAGGGGACGCCGATGCGGGTGCTGGTGACCGGCGGCAACGCCGGGATCGGCTACTTCGTCGCCGAACAGCTGGCCTCGGCGGGCGCGGAGGTGGTGATCGGCAGCCGTGACCCGGCGAAGGCGGAAACCGCGAAGACCGCCATCCGTTCGCGAGTCTCCGGGGCGAAGGTCGGCCACGTCCGGCTCGACCTCGCCGACCTGGCCCAGGTCGCCACCGTCGACCCCGGTCCGCTCGACGCCGTCGTCTGCAACGCCGGGGTCATGCTCGACCACCCGCCCCGCCGGGAGACGCCGGCCGGCCACGAGCTGATGTTCGGCATCAACCACCTCGGCCACTTCGCGCTGGTCGCCCGGCTGCTCCCGGTCCTGGCGCCGGACGCGCGGATCGTCACCACCGGCAGCTTCGCGGCGAAGTCCGCGAAGCTCGACTTCGCCGACCTCCAGAGCGAACGCGACTACGTCCCGAAGCGCGCGTACGAGCGCTCGAAGCTGGCCCAGATGCTCTTCGCGCTCGAACTCGACCGGCGGCTGCGCGAAGCGGGCTCGAAGCAGCTGAGCGTCGTCGCCCACCCCGGCGGGGCGCTCGACTCGCTGACGCCGTCGCGCCCGCCGGTGCACGTCCGCACCACCGGCCAGTGGCTGCGCGGCCTGCCGGCCCGGGCCCTCCTGCAGGGCAAGGACGCCGGCGCGCGGCCCGCCGTCCGCGCGGTCTTCGGCCCGGACGTCACCGGCGGCCAGCTGTGGGGCCCGCGCGTGGTCGGGCTGCGCGGCCGGCCCTGCCTGGAACAGCGGTGGGCGAACCTGACCGACGACGCGGCCGCCGGGCGCCTCTGGGCGGAAAGTGTCGCGCTGACCGGAGTGGACCCGCTGGGCTGACTGCACAGCTTCGAGGTCTCGACTGTGCACATCGCACGGTGACGTCGCCAAGAGCGCTGCTTACGGTGCGGGGAACCGTTTCCCCTTCCGAATAGGAGGTCGGCGTGGCCTCAACAGTCGGTGTCGATGACTATGCCCTCACCACAGTGCCGGACCACGCCCGGTACTCGTGGTGGTCGGTCGCCGTCCAGCGGTTCGGCCAGGTGTCCGCCCTGTCCCAGTTCCTGCTCGGAGCCACCGTCGGCTTCGGGATGAGCTTCTGGAACGCGGTCCTGGCGTTCACGCTCGGCTCGGTCATCCTGGAGCTCATCACCATCCTCGTCGGCGTCATCGGCGTCCGCGAGGGCCTCTCGACGTCCATGATCGCCCGCTGGACCGGCTTCGGCCGCGGCGGCTCGGCGCTCATCGGGCTCGCCATCGGGATCAGCCTCATCGGCTGGTTCGGCATCCAGTCCGCGGTGTCCGCGCAGGGTCTCGTGTCGCTCATCGGCGGCCTGCCGGAGTGGGGCTGGGCGCTCGTGTTCGGCCTGATCGTCACCGCGATCGTGGTGCGCGGCTTCCACTCCATGGCCTGGACGGCGTACTTGACCGTGCCGGCCTTCCTGGTCCTCGTCGGCTGGTCGGTCATCTCGGAGCTGACCCGCCACGACCTCGGCGCGCTCGTCTCCTCGGCCCCGCCCGGGCCGGCGCTGAGCCTGCTGCAGGGCACCACGCTCGTCGCGGGCGGCTTCATCGTCGGCGCCGTCATCACCCCGGACATGACCCGCTTCAACCGCACCACCGCCGACGTCGTCAAGCAGACGCTCGTCGGGATCACCCTCGGCGAGTACGTCATCGGCCTGTCCGGCGTCCTGCTCGCGCACGCCGTCGGCAGCGCCGGCATCACCACCATCGTGACGTCGTCGGTCGGCTGGGTCGGCCTGCTCATCGTCATCGCCGGCACGATCAAGATCAACGACTGGAACCTGTACTCGTCGGGCCTGGGTGTCGTGAACTTCATCGGCACGGTGTCCGGGCGCAAGGCCCACCGCGGCCTGGTGACGGCGGTGCTCGGCGTCGCGGGCAGCCTGCTCGCCGCGGCCGGGATCCTGGCGAAGTTCACCGACTTCCTGACCGTGCTCGGGGTCGCGTTCCCGCCGATCGCCGGGATCATGGTCGCCGAGTACTTCGTCGTGAAGAAGTGGCGCGGTGATCTGGAATCCGCCCGGGCGCGGGGAACCGTGCCCGAGGACGCGCCGGTGTGGGTGCCCGCCACGATCGTCGTCTGGGTCGCCGCGGCGCTGTTCGGCGAGTTCGTCGAGTGGGGCCTGCCGAGCATCAACTCGCTCGTCGTCGCCTTCGTCCTGTACGTCGTCGCCGGGAAGCTCGGGCTCGTGCGGGGGATCGGCAGCAGCCGGACCGCCGACGCCGAGCCCGCTCCCGCAGTCTGAAAAGGAGAACCCTTCGTGCGCATCGGCATCGACGTCGGCGGCACCAACACCGACGCTGTCCTGCTCGACGGCCGTCAGGTGCTCGCCTCGGTCAAGACCAGCACGACCGCGGACGTCACCTCGGGCATCGTCGCCGCGATCGACGGCCTGCAGCGGCAACGCGCGTTCGACCCGGCGGCGGTGCGGGCGGTGATGATCGGCACCACGCACTTCATCAACGCGCTCGTCGAGGCCCACCGGCTCGCGCCGACCGCGGCCGTGCGGCTGAGCCTGCCGGCCGGGGCGTCGCTGCCGCCGATGGTCGACTGGCCGCAGCGGCTCGTCGACGCGGTGTCGGGGCGCAGCTACCTGGTCCACGGTGGACACGAGTTCGACGGCCGGCACATCGCGGAGCTCGACGAGAGCGAGCTGCGCAAGGCCGCCGACGACATGGGGGCGGCCGGGGTGCGCAGCGTCGCGATCACCTCGGTCTTCTCCCCGGTCAACGCCGAGTTCGAGGCCCGTGCGGCCGAGATCATCGGCGCGCAGCTGCCGGACGTGGCGATCTCGCTGTCCCACGAGATCGGCCGGATCGGGTTGCTGGAGCGGGAAAACGCGACGGTGATCAACGCGGCGCTGCGCGAGCTGGCCGCGCACATCGTCGACGGGCTGTCCGCGTCGGTCACCGGCGCGGGCATCACCGCGCCGCTGTACCTGAGCCAGAACGACGGCACGCTGATGGACGTCGACTTCGCCCGCCGCTACCCGGTGGCGACCTTCGCGTCGGGGCCGACGAACTCGATGCGCGGCGCGGCCGTGCTGTCCGGGTTGGACACCTGCGCGGTGGTCGACGTCGGCGGGACGACTTCGGACGTCGGTGTGCTGCGGCAAGGGTTCCCGCGCGAGGCGACCACCGACGTGAGCGTCGCGGGCATCCGGACCAACTTCCGGATGCCGGACGTCCTCTCGATCGGCATCGGTGGCGGCAGCCGGGTACGCGGGAACGTCACCGTCGGCCCGGACTCGGTCGGCTACGAGCTGACGTCGAAGGCTCTGGTCTTCGGCGGGGACACGCTCACCGCGACTGACATCGCGGTCGCCGCCGGGCGCGCGGAGATCGGTGACCCGTCGCTCGTGGCGCATTTGGACAAGTCGCTGGTCCGGGCAGCGCTCGATCGCATCGCCGCCGATGTGTCCGATGTGGTCGAACGGATGCGGACGTCCGCCGAGCCGTTGCCGGTGGTCGCCGTCGGCGGTGGTTCGGTGCTGCTGCCGGACGAACTGGCCGGCTGTGGTGAAGTGCACCGGCCCGAGAACTACGCCGTGGCCAACGCGATCGGCGCGGCCATCGCCCAGATCGGCGGCGAAGTCGACCGCGTCTACGTGATCGAGCCCGGCCGTCGCGAGGCCGTCGTCGACGAGGCGAAGCAGGAGGCCGTCGACCGGGCGGTGGCGGCCGGGGCGTCGCCGGCGTCGGTCGGCATCGTCGACTTCGACGAGGTGCCCATCCCGTACCTGCCCGGCAACGCCACGCGCATCCGCGTCAAGGCCGTCGGCGACCTGCAACTGGGGGCGTGATGCGCGAGATCACCGAGCACGACCTCGACGACGTCGCCCGCGGTGCCGCCATCCTCGGCACCGGGGGCGGTGGCGACCCGTACATCGGGCGGCTGCTGGCGGCCTCGGCGGTCCGCTCGTACGGGGCCGTGCCGCTGGTTCCGCTGGACGAGGTACCGGAAGACGCCGTCGTGCTGCCGGTCGCCATGATGGGCGCGCCGACGGTCATGGTCGAGAAGCTCCCGTCGGCCGAGCAGGTCGGGCTGGCCGCCCGCACGCTCGCCGGCTACCTCGGCAAGGAGCTGACGCACATCGCGTGCGCCGAAGCCGGCGGGGTCAACTCGCTGATCCCGGTCGTCGCGGCCGCCCAGCTCGGGTTGCCGCTGGTCGACGCCGACGGCATGGGCCGGGCCTTCCCGGAGCTGCAAATGGTTTTGCCGACTTTGTACGGCATCCGCGCGACCCCGATGTCCATCGCGGACGAGAAGGGCAACCGCGGGGTACTGGACACTGTGGACAACCGGTGGGCGGAGCGGCTGGCCCGGTCGGCGACCATCGACATGGGCTGCTCGGCGATGATCAGCAACTACGCGATGTCCGGGGCCCAGGCCCGGGAGTCGCTGGTGCCCGGCACGCTCAGCCTGTGCGCCGAGCTGGGCGCGCTGGTCCGGGCCGCGCGGGCCGCGCACGAGGATCCCGTGGCCAGGGTCGTTTCGCGGCTGGGCGGGCGGCGGCTGTTCAGCGGCAAGGTCGCCGACGTCGCCCGCCGGACGGTCACCGGGTTCGCCCGCGGTGAAGCCCGGCTGTCCGGAATGGACGACGACACCGGCGCGGAGCTGGTGCTGCGCTTCCAGAACGAGCACCTGGTGGCCGAGCGCGACGGCGCCGTCCAGGCTTCGGTGCCCGACCTGATCTGCACGCTGGAACGCGAGTCCGGCGAGGCTGTGACGACCGAAGGGCTGCGGTACGGCCAGCGCGTCACGGTGATCGCCGCGCCCGCCGACCCGCGCTGGCACACGCCGGAGGGCATCGCGCTGGCCGGGCCGCGGTACTTCGGCTACGACATCGACCCGATCGGAGCCGCCGGGTGAGCTGGACCCTGACCGAAGCCGACCTGCCCGACCTCGCCCGCGGTGCCGCCGTGCTCGGCACCGGCGGCGGGGGCGACCCGTACGTCGGGCGGCTGCTCGTGCGCGAGGCCATCCGCGAGCACGGGCCGATCACGATCCTCGACCCGTCCGAAGTGGACGACGACGCCCTGGTCATCCCGACGGCGCAGATGGGCGCGCCGACCGTCGTGCACGAGAAGCTGCCCAACGGCGCCGAGCCCGTGCTCGCCCTGCGGACGTTGGAAGAGCACCTCGGGAAGCGCGCGGACGCGACCATGCCGATCGAGTGCGGCGGCATCAACTCGATGATCCCGCTGATCGTCGGGGCCCGGCTCGGGCTGCCGGTGGTCGACGCCGACGGGATGGGCCGGGCGTTCCCCGAGCTGCAGATGGAGACCTTCGGCGTCTACGGCGTCACCGGGTCGCCGATGGCCATCGGCGGCGAGCGCGGCGAGACCACGGTGATCGACACCGGCGCCGACAACAAGCGGATGGAGTGGCTGGCCCGGGGCGTCACCATCCGGCTCGGCGGCGTCGCGCACATCGCCGAGTACGCGATGAGCGGCGCCGACGTGAAGCGGACCGCGGTACCGCAAACGCTTTCGCTGGCGTTGACCGTGGGCCGGACGATCCGGGAGGCACGTTCGGCGAACGAAGATCCGGTCGACCGGCTGGCTTCGGCGTTGCGCTCGACGCCGTACCAGCACCTGCGGGTGCTCTTCCGCGGGAAGGTGTCCGATGTGGAGCGCCGGACCGAAGCCGGCTTCGCGAGGGGCCGCGCGGCGGCGGTGTCGTTCGACGGTGCGAGCAAGCTGGAGATCCTCTTCCAGAACGAGAACCTGCTGGCCACTGTGGACGGTGCCGTGCGGTGCCTCGTCCCCGACCTGATCTGCGTGCTGGAGGCGTCGACCGCCGAGCCGATCACCACCGAGACGCTGCGGTACGGCCAGCGCGTCACCGTCGTCGGCATTTCGACCCCGCCGTTGATGCGGACGCCGGAGGCGCTGGACACCTTCGGCCCGGGCGCGTTCGGGCTGCCGCACGACTTCGTCCCCGTGGAGGAGATCGGATGAGCCTGGCCGGGAAGCACGTGGTGATCGTCGGCGGCGGCTCGGGCATCGGCCTCGAAGTCGCCCGGCGGGCCACCGCGGCGGGTGCGTCGGTCCACCTCGGCGGGCGCACGGCCGAGAAGCTGTCGACGGCGGCCGAGGAGGTGGGCGCGACCTGGCAGGTCGTCGACAGCACCGACCAGGACTCCCTGGCGGCGTTCTTCGGCGCGCTCGACCGCGTCGACTGCCTGTTCACGCCCGGCGCGTCCTACACGGTCGGGCCCCTGCGGGAGCTGAGCGACGAGGACGCGGCGAGCCCGTTCGTGACGAAGTTCTGGGGGCAGTACCACGCCGTCAAGCACGCGGTGCCGCGGCTGGCCCCGGACGCGTCGATCGTGCTGATGTCCGGGGCGGCGAGCGTCCGGCCGCCGGGGGCGGCGCCGGCGTACGTCGCCTGCAACGCGGCGGTCGAAGGGCTCGGGCGCGGGCTGGCGGTCGAGCTGGCCCCGATCCGGGTGAACGTCGTCGCGCCCGGGACGATCGACGGCAACCTGTGGGCCGGGCGGCCCGCCGACGTGCGGGAGGCGAGCTTCGCGCAGTACCGCGCCGACACGCTGCTGCACCGCGTCGGGAAGGAGTCCGAAGTGGCCGATGCGGTGCTGTACCTGTTCGGCAGCACGTACACCACCGGGTCGACGCTCTACCCCGACGGTGGCTACGCCCTGCGCTGAGCTCGTCTACTGTGGTCAGTCATGCGCATCACCGCCGGTGACGTGGCCGCCCTCGAACGCGGGGTGGCCCTGCTCGGGTCCGGCGGTGGCGGGGACACCGTCACCGCCGCCGTGCTGCTGCGCCGGTTGCTCTCCGAAGGCCGTTCGCTCGTCGTTTCGCCGGTCGCCGAACTGGCGCCGTCGGCCCGGGTGGTGCCGATCGGGGTGGTCGGCGCGACGGCGGCGTTCACCGAGAAGCTGCCGGGCGGCGACGAGTTCGCGTCCGCGGTGGCGGCGATCGAGCGGTGGACGGGCGAGCGCGCCGACGCGCTGATGTCCATCGAGATCGGCGGGCTCAACGGGCTGCTGCCGCTGGTCGTGGCCGACCAGCTCGGGCTGGGGTACGTCGACGCGGACCTCTCCGGCCGCGGGCTGCCCCGGCTCGACCAGTTTTCGGTGGCCGCGACCGGCCGCGGGGTGGCACCGGCGGCGCTGGCCGAGCCCGGCGGGCAGGTGGTGGTGCTGGCGGCCGGTTCCGACGTGGTGATCGAGCGGGGCACGCGGGCGTTCCTGGCCAGCTCGGGCGGGTGGGCGGCGTTCGCGCTGGCCCCGATTCCGGCGGGCGAACTGGCGTCGTGTTCGGTGACGGGGACGACGAGCGGCGCGCTGGCGCTGGGCCGCCGGGTGCTCGCGGCGGGGGAGAGCCCGGCGCGCTCGGTTCTCGAAGAGGCGTTGGCGGGCTCGGTGCTGGCGCGTGGCCGGGTCCTGGAGGTGGCGCGGCACCCCGGCCCCGGCCGGCACGGCAGCCCGGGGTTCGGCCGCGGGAGCGTCACGCTGGCCGACCACCGCGACGGCGCGTTGGTCCGGCTGGAGATGGAGAACGAGTACCTGCTGGCGTTGCGGGACGGTTCGCCGGTGGCGTCGACGCCGGAAGTGCTTTCGGTGCTGGACCACCGGACGGGGGTCCCGGTGTCGTGCGACGCGATCCGCGCGGGGGTGGAGGTGGACGTGGTCCGCTTGGCGGCGGCGGAGTTCTGGACCGACCCGCGCCGGTTGCCGGTGCTGCAGCCGAGGGCGTACGGCATCGACTGCGACCCGGTGGGCCTGCCGTGAGCCAGCGCCGAGTAGCGCCCCAATGTGGCCTTGGTTGCGTCCGACGCACCGAAGGCCGCCTTGGGTGCGTCAGACGCACCGAAGGCCACATTGGGGCGCTTCGGCCGGCGGGTGGGTTCCCGTGAGCCTGCGTCGAGTTCTTTCCCTGCCCCGGTGGGCCGAGCACGTCCGCGTGCTCGCCGGCGCCTCGGGACTTGACCGTCCACTTGCGACCGTTCAGGCCACTTTGGACCCTTCACACCGGCCCGCCCCCGGGGAACTCACCGTCGTCGCGCGGCCGGTCGCCGGGACCGACTGGCAGATCGATGCCCTTCTCCGCCGCTGTGCCGATGCCGGGGCCACCGCCGTCCTGCTCTCCGGGACCGAGCCGCTCAGTGCGTCGCGGCTTCTTGCCGACCGGCTGGGCGTTCCGCTGCTCGCCACCTCGGCCGCGCCGCTCGATCTGCTCGTCGAGGCGCGGCTGCTGCTCGCCGCGCCCGAACTCGACCGGGCCGACCTCCTGCTCGCAACGCACCGCGCGCTCGGGGATCGGCTTCGGCCGCCCGAAGAGGTCGCCGCCGTGCTGCGGCGGTTGCTTCGGTCGCCCGTCGCCGTGCTCGATGACCGTGGAGTTCCCCTTGCCGGGGAGGTCGGCGGGCGCGTCCGGCTGGACGAAGCCGTGCCGCAGCGGGCCGAGCTCGAGGACGGTGTCCTGCTCGCCCACCCCGTCCTGCTGCAGCGGCCCGCGATGTGGCTGGCCGCCGAGCTGCGGGGGACCGAGGCGGCGCGCGCCGACGTCGTCCCGCCCGCGCTCGCCGTCGCCGCCGGGGCCCTGCAACGGTGGCTGCTGGCCAACCGCCTCGAGCTGGAACGCGACGCGCGCTCGCGCACCGCGCTGCTCGGCGACCTGCTGCGCCTGGACACCGAACCGGGCGCGGACCTGCGCCGCCGGGTCGCCGACGCCGGCTGGCGGCTCGGCGGCTGGCACGTCGGGCTGCACCTCGGCGTCCCGGCGGCCGTCGACACGGTCGCGCGCACGCAGGAGGTCATGCGGGCGCTGGACGTCGAGGCCGTCGTCGAGCACGGCGACGGCTGGACCGGCTGGGTCACCTTCGACCACGAACCCACGGCGGAGCGCGTCCGCGCGCTCGCGACCCGGCTCCAGGCGGCGCACCGGACGTTGCGCCTGGGCGCGCACATGGGCGTCGGGCGGCCGCACCCGCGTCCGGAAGGGCTCGCCGCGACGGTCGCCGAAGCCCTCGACGCCGCCCGGCTGGCCGCGACCCGGCCCGAAACCGGCCACTTCCTGCACGTCGACCAGCTCGGCATGGCCCAGCTGCTGCTGGAATGGACCCGCACCGACACGTTCGAGCCGGCCGCGCGAGCCCTGGTGGCGCCGCTGCGCTCGGTGCCGGGCGACCTGGTCCGGACCCTCGCCGCCTACCTGGACGCGGAGTCGTCGATCGCCGAGACCGCCACGGTGCTGGGCGTGCACCGCAACACCGTGGCGGCCCGGGTCACGCGGATCGAGCAGCTGCTCGGCGTGGACCTGTCCCGCCCGGACGAGCGGCTGGCACTGCACCTCGCGTCCCGGGCGGTGATCCTCGCGGGGGAGTGACTAGTCGTCGTCCCCGCCACCGGTGACGTTCCCGACGCTGGCGGGCACGCCCTTGATCATGTCGACGACGGTCTTGCCCGCCAGGCCCGACTTCCCGAACCACGGGTCGGTCATGATCTTGATGGCCGACTCGAACTTCTCGGCGCCTTCCTTGCCGAAGACCTTGCCGAGCTCGTGCACGGAGAAGTTGCTGATCTTGTCGAACTTCTGCATGATCTCGGGCGTGACGCCGTCCACTTTGGACAGCTTGTCCTTGATGACGTTGGTCATCTGGTCGGTGAACGGCTTGTGCGGCTTGGGATCCGGGGCCGGCGTGGGGTCCGGAGTGGACGAAGACGGCGCGGGATCGGGCTTCGCCGGCTCGGGTTTGGGTTCCGGCTTCGGCTCAGGGGTCGCCGACGAGGATGACGGCGCGGGTTCCGGCTTGGGCTCGGGCTTGGGTTCGGGTTTCGGTTCCGGGGTGGCCGACGAGGATGACGGCGCGGGTTCGGGCTTGGGCTCGGGCGTGGGTTCGGGTTTCGGTTCCGGCTTGGGTTCGGGCTTGGGTTCCGGGGTGGCCGAGGACGGCTTGGGCTCCGGGGTGGCCGACGAGGATGACGGCGCGGGTTCCGGCTTCGGCTCGGGCTTGGGCTCGGGCTTGGGTTCCGGCTTCGGTTCGGGCTTCGGTTCCGGCGTGGCCGAGGACGGCTTCGGTTCCGGAGTGGCCGACGACGGCTTCGGCTCCGGCGTCACGTCCGGCTTCGGCGTCACCGGGGGCTTGGGGGTCGGCGTCGGGGTCAAGCTGCTCGTCGGGGGCTTGACCGCCGCGATCTCGTCGCCCGCCTTGCCCATCTTCGCCAGCGCCTTCACGAGGTCGCCCAGCTTCTTCGCCAGCTGCATCAGCTTCGTGCCGATCTTGCCCAGCGCCGTGGCGACCGTGCCGATCGTCGTCGTGATGAACAGCGCGATCGACGCGCCGAACGTCACCGGGGCCAGCGCCGCCGCGATCAGCGCTCCCTTGATGATCGTCGCCAGCAGCATCGCGATCAGGTCGCGCAGGATGCCGCGGAACGCGCCGACGATGCCGCCGGCGATCATCATGTTCTTGCCGGCCTGGTCGAGGTAGCCGCCGAGGGACGTCAGCTGCTCGGTGACCGCGTCCATGTCCTTCTTGAACTGCTCCGCGGCCTTGCCGGACCAGTCCTTCATGAGCGTGTCGAGGGCCTCCTGGTGCTGCTGGGACCACCCCTCGAGCTTCTTCTTCTCGGCCTTCAGCGCCTCGCTGGCCGCCTGGATGCCGATGGGGTCGCCCATCAGGATGTCCAGCGGCCACCGCAGGATCGTGATGTGCTCGATGAGCCAGCCGATCCCGGCCGTGAGCAGGCTGCCGATCGGGTCCAGCACGAGCCCGATGGTCTCCAGCGCCATGCCGGCCGCGCCGATGCCGATCGCGACCTGGTCGTTCTCCTTGACGGCCTTGTCCAGGCCGACCGCGGCCTCGAAGAACCCGGCCCCGGCCGCGGCGTTGTCCTTGTTGAACAGCTCCGAGCCGTGGAGGCTGACGTCCTTGCTCTGGTAGTCGTCGCCCACTATTCGAACCTCACGATCGAGTCGACGGCGTCCTGTTCACCCGACTGGTAGCGCTTCGCCGCCTCGGCGACCTTGTCCGAGAACTCGCCGATGGTCTTGGCGTAGTCCCCGAACTGGTGGTGCGCCTTGTCGGTCCACGTGCTCGCGCCCGCCGCCATCAGCTGGCACGCCGGGTTGATGCCGAACATGCCCGGGTCGCAGACCATGCCGCCGACGAGGTCCGCCGTGCTCTGCAGGTTGCTCTGCAGCTCGTCGAGGTGCTTGCCGAAGTTGGCCAGGGGCTCGGAAGAGACCCGGAAGCCGCCGCCGCTCACCAGGGGTTCGATTCGTCGTCGAAGCGGTCGTCGGCCTGGGGACGGCGACGCGGGGCGGGACCACCGGACGGCGGTGCGGGCGGCCGCGCCGGGGGAGCGGCGGGCGGTGGCGGGGTCCGCTCGGGCTCGGCGCTCTCCGGCGCCGCGAAGTCGCCGTCCGGCGGCGGGTCCGGCGGCAGGAACGACCGGACCATGTCGGTCGACTCGCCGTCGCCGTTGATGGTGGCGAACGAGTCCGCGACCGTGCGGGCGGTCCGGCGCTGAGCTTCCCGCACCGTGCCCATGATCGCCGCGGTCAGCCGCGCCGGGCCCAGTTCACACGCGCGGTGCCCGAGCTCGAGGTTCGTGAGCGCGCCGTTCGGCGCGAGCGTGACGGTGACCGCGCCGTCGCGGGAGCGGACGGTCGCCCCAGCGGCGGAAAGCGCTTCACTCAGCGCCGCCGCTTTCGACTGCATGTCCCGGACCTGCCGCTCGAGCAGCAGCTGGAAGTCCTCGCCTGGCCCCAGGTTCGGTTGCACGAATTCGACTCCTCGCCACGCCGGGGTGCGGGGCACCGGGCCCCTGATCGCGCCAGATTAGCGCACACCGGACATTCATCCAGCGCTCGTCCGCAGTATGCCTGGAGGACTCCCCGATGTTGCCCGCGAATGCCCTCGATCGGGTTGACCCGGACCGCGCTCCGGGTTGCACGATCGGGTCCATGACACGATTGGACGACTACCGGGCACTCGGCCGCTCGGGGCTGCGGGTGTCCCCGCTGGCGCTGGGCGCGATGACCTTCGGCACCGGCCCCTTCTGCGCCGACGACGACACCGCGCGGAAGGTCTTCCGCGCCTACGTCGAGGGCGGCGGCAACTTCGTCGACACGGCGGACAACTACGGCGCCGGCCGGAGCGAGGAGCTGGTCGGGGAGTTCCTCCGCGACGTCGATCGCGACGACGTCGTGCTCGCCACCAAGTACTCCGGGCCCGAGTTCCGGGACGGCCGCCCGCACTCGGACCCGCGCCGGCGCAGCAACGGGCGCAAGAACATGGTCGCCTCGCTGGAGGCGTCGCTGCGGCGGCTGCGCGTCGACCACGTCGACCTGTACTGGCTGCACATCTGGGACGGCCGCACCCCGGCCGAAGAGGTCATGGCGGCGTTCGACGACCTCGTGCGCGCGGGCAAGGTCCGCACCGTCGGGCTCAGCGACGTCCCCGCTTGGTACGCGACGAAGGCGGCGATGCTCGGCGGGCCGCCGGTCACCGCGCTGCAGCTGGAGTACTCGCTGGTCGAGCGGGCGATCGAGGCCGAGTACGTGCCGCTGGCCGGCGAGTTCGGCATCGCGATCCAGCCGTGGGGTGCGATCGGAGGCGGGTTCCTGTCCGGCAAGTACACCCGCGACGGCGCGGGCAGCGGACGGCTCACCGGCGGCGCGGCCTTCCGGGCCCTGCCCGAGTCGCGCTGGGCGATCATCGACGTCGTCCGCGAGGTCGCCGGCGAGGTGGGCGCGACCCCGGCCCAGGTGGCGCTGCACTGGGTGACGCGCCGCCCGCGGATGCCCGCGCCGCTGATCGGCGCCCGGTCACCGGAGCAGCTCGCCGAAACCCTCGGCGCGCTCGAGCTGGACCTCACCGACGCCCAGCTCGACCGGCTGACCGGAGTCAGCGCGCCGGAACTGCCGTTCCCGCACGGCATCCTGGCCCGGCTCAACGCGGGCTTGCCGCGCTAGCCGCGGCCCCGGTGGCCGCCGCCGTCGTCGGCCGCGGTTTCGGCGTGCGGCTCGCCGTCGCGGCACGTGACCGCCACCCGGTTCTCGGCCTGGTCGCTCTCGAACTTCACCGACGCGGTCGTGGCCGGGCCGCGCGAGACGTCGTCGGTGTGGAAGCCGGGGGCGGGGCTCCAGGAGTTCAGCGTGATCAGGTTTCCCGCGCAGGTCGCGACGATGCTGCCGCCGGGCACGGTCAGGCCGCGCGGCGCCGGGGCACTCGACGGCGAAGTCATCGGCGGTGCCGACGCGGTGCTCGAGGGCACCGTTTCCAAGGCACGGGCGACGTCGCCGGCGGACAACGGCTGGTTCTGCGGGCCGAGGATGCCCGCGCCGACGACGTCGAGGGCCACCGTGCCGGCGCCCGCGGTCACGGCGGCGGCCAGCAGCCAGCCGGCCGCCATCAGCACTCCGCGCCTGTTCACGCGTCCACTGTGCCATCCGGGCGGGTTAAGGCGCGGCTAAGAGCGCCTTAGCGTTCGCCAGGAGACCGGCGACGCGGCTTCGCGTGTGTAGCCTCGGCGATCATGGCGACCGTGCTGCTCGTCGAGGACGACCCGACCATCCGCACGGCCGTGCTGCGCGCGCTCACCGAGCGCGGGCACGCGGTGACGTCCGCGCCGACCGCGATGGCCGGGCTGCAGGCGGCCGTCACCGACCGCCCCGACGTCGTGCTGCTCGACCTGGGGCTGCCCGACCTCGACGGCCGCGAGGTCCTGCGGATGGTGCGGGCGGTCAGCGCGGTGCCGATCATCGTGGTCACCGCCCGCGGCGCGGAGGAGGAGATCGTCCGGCTGCTCGACGCGGGCGCCGACGACTACGTGGTCAAGCCGTTCGGCGGCGCCCAGCTCGACGCGCGGATCCGCGCGGTGCTGCGGCGCGCCGAACCGGAGGAGACGCACGAGCCCGTGGTCGTCGGCGGCCTGTCGGTCGACGCGCGGACGCGGCAGGCGTCCCTCGACGGCGCGCCGCTGGACCTCACGCCGCGCGAGTTCGACCTCCTGCACTACCTCGCGAGCCGCGCCGGGACGGTGGTGAGCAAGCGCGAACTGCTCGCCGACGTCTGGAAGCTGCCCTACGCGGGGGCGGACAAGACCGTGGACGTCCACCTGTCGTGGCTGCGGCGCAAGCTCGGCGAGACCGCGCAGGAGCCGCGGTACCTGCACACCGTCCGGCGCGTCGGCGTCCGGCTGGCCGAACCGGGGGCCGGGGCGTGAGGAAGCGGCTCGCGGTGCTGGTCGCGGCCGCGATGAGCCTGGTGCTCGTGGCGTTCCTCGTGCCGTTGGCGATCCTGCTGCGGTCGGTCACCGCGGACCGCGCGGTCACCGCCGCGACGGCGAAGGCGCAGTCCCTGACGTCCCTGGTGGCGACGTCCGACGCGGCGGCGCTGCGGCCGGCGGTCGACCAGCTCAACACGACCGCCGGGCACCCGGTGACGGTGTTCCTGCCGGACGGCACCGTGCTCGGCGCGCCCACCCCGCGCACGCCGGGCGTCACGCTGGCCGCGGCGCAGGGCGGCAGCCTCACCGTCGAGGACGCCGCCGGCCGCGAAATCCTCGTCGCGGTGCAGGGGCTGCCGCGCGGGACGGCCGTGGTGCGGGCGTTCGTGGACCGCGCCGAGCTGACCCGCGGGCTCGGCTCGGCGTGGCTGGTACTGGCCGGGCTCGGGGTGGTGCTGCTGGCGCTCGGGGTGTTCGTCGCCGACCGGCTGGCCCGCTCCATCGTGCGGCCGGTCCACGAGCTCGCGGCGGTGTCGCGGCGGCTGGCCGAGGGAGATCTCGACGCGCGGGCCGTGCCCGGCGGGCCGGGGGAGGTGCGGTCGGTGGCGGCGGCGCTCAACTTCCTCGCCGCGCGGATCCGGGACCTGGTGCGCCAGGAACGCGAGGCGGTGGCCGACATCTCGCACCGGCTGCGGACGCCGCTGACCGTGCTGCGGCTGGACGCCGAGTCGTTGCGGGATCCGGCCGAAGCCGACCGGATCACCGGCCACGCGGAGAGCCTGGAGCGCCAGGTCACGGCGTTGATCGACCAGGCCCGCGCCCGGGACTCGGCGCCCGGCTCGGGCGACGCGGCCTCGGTGGTGGGCGAGCGGGCGGAGTTCTGGTCGGTGCTGGCGCAGGACCAGGCCCGCGCGGTGACGGTCGAGGTAGCGCCGGGCCCGCTGCCGGTCGCGGTCGGGCCGGCCGAGCTGGCCGCGTGCCTGGACGCCTTGCTGGGCAACGTCTTCGCGCACACGCCGGAGGGCACGGGGTACGCGATCCGGCTGACGGCGACGCCCGAGGGGGCGCGCCTGGAGGTCTCGGACGAGGGGCCGGGGTTCGACCTCGACGACGTCGAGCGCGGCGCGAGCGGCGCCGGGTCGACGGGGCTCGGGCTCGACATCGCGCGGCAGACGGCCCGCGCGTCCGGCGGGACGTTCACCGTCGGGCGCGGGCGGCCGCGCGGGGCGCTGATCGTGCTGGAGCTCGGGAAGCCGTTAGGGATGCCTTAAGCCGCGCGCAGCGCGCCGCTAGTGGTGGGTCCGCGAAGCTTCTTTCGTTGCCAAGGAACGAAAAGGAGCAGGACATGCGCAAGATTCTGGTGATCGCGGCGGCCGGCGCGGCGCTGGCGGTGGGCGGGACCACGGCCGCCCTCGCGCAGAGCGGTGCGGACGACGGCACCCGGGTGCCCGCCTCCACCACGACCGAACCGACGGCCGCCACCGAAACCCCGAGCAGTGGCGAGGCCACGGAAACGAGCCTTCCGGCGCCGAGCACGAACTCGAGCGTGCCCGCGCCGACGACGTACCCGACGCGAACCCACGACTTGGGCGACGACCGCGGCGGCCGTCACGCGGAGCCGGGGGACGACCACGGCGGCCGGGGTATCGAGCCGGGCGATGACCACGGCGGTCGCGGGAACGAGGCCGGCGACGACCACGGCGGCCGTGGTGCCGAATCCGGCGACGACCACGGCCGGCACCACGAGGGCGGCGACGACCGCGGCGGCCGCGGCTGACCGACCGTCCACTTCGGACCGAAGGTGCGGCACCACCACGGGAAGGTGCCGCGCCTTCAGGACCGGGCGGCCTGCGCGGTCCGTTCGATCTCCGCGCACCGCTCGGCCCAGAACTCGCGGTCCCGGGCCGGGGCGCTGGTCGCCCCGTCGAGCTGCTCCCGGAGGATGTCGGCGTGCCCGGCGTGCCGGTTCGTTTCGGTTAGCACGTGCACCATGACGTTGAACAGCAGCACGTCCGGCCGCGGCCACCACGGGACGTGGCCGGGCGCATCGACGGGGAGCGCCGCGATCGTCGCGTCGGCGTGCTCCGCGGCGCGGTGGAACCGGCCGATGATCTCCGCGCGCGACTCGTGCTCGGTCGCCCAGAAGTCGCGGCCGCGCGCCTCGACGTCGTCCCAGCGGGGCAGCGGCTCGGGGAACGGCCGGCCGAACACCTCGCCCAGGTACCGCGTCTCCCACAGCGCCAGGTGCTTCACCAGCCCGAGCAGGTTGGTCCCGGTCGCGGTCAGGGGACGGCGGACGTCGTACTCGCTCAAGCCCTCCAGTTTCTCCAGCACGGCCTCGCGGGCCTCGCGCAGATCGTCGTGCAGGTACTGCTTCGCGAATTCGTCGATCACGACGTCCAGCTTGCCAGGATCAGCCCACCGGCACCCCGCGCACCGCGACCGGCCCGCGGGTCGGGTCCAGCTCCGCGGCCTGGTCGACCCCGGACGGTGTCAGCACGTCGACCGCCTTCGGGGCCGTCGCCGGGTCCGCCGCGCAGATCGGCGCCGTCCCGCCCGCGGCGCAGAGGCCGAACGTGTACTGGCCCGCCGTCGGCGTGAACGGCCGCGCCTGGTCGGGGGAGTTGCCGTCCTGGCCGGTCAGCACCACCGCGAACGTCCAGCCGGCGCCCGGTGTCCCGAACGCCGACTTCGCGACGCTCACCGTGATGTACCGCGTCGCCTGCGAAGCCTGCACCGAGGGCGTCGCCAGCGTCGCGCCCGAAGCGTCGACGAGCGCCGGGTCGGCGAAGCCCTGGACTTCGATGCGGCGGCTCCACGCGTCGGAAGCCGCGATCGTGTACGCCCGGCTCGGGAACGGCGCGGCGGTCGACGTCGCCGTCGCGGCCGGGTCGTGCGCGTAGATCGTCAGCAGCTGCGCGCCCAGCGGGGAGCCGAACGTCGGCGTCAGATCGCGGATCTGGGCGCGGAACACGAGGTTCGTACCCGAGTCGATGACCTGGAACCGCTGCAGGTCGAACGCGCCGGCGTGGAAGTCCCCGGCCGTCGGGTAGGTGTAGGTACCCGGCCCGTTGTCGTCGCCGTCCGGGTCCGGCGTGTCCAGCAGGACCGTGCCGGTGACGAAGTCCGAGCTGATCGTCTTCTGCGCGTACCCGGTGCCGGAGCCGGTGGTGGCGGTCGCCGTGACGACGTTCGCGCCCAGCGGCGTCGGCACGGTCGCGGCGAAGTTCCCGTCGGCGGCGGCCCGCACCGACAGCACCGATGTCGTGCCGGTGTCGGTGTTCGAGACGGCCAGGTCGACCTGGCTGCCCGCGGGCGCGGTGCCGGTGAGCGCCGCGGTCTCGGTGGACACCGACGCCGGCGCGTCGAGCGTGACGGCCAGCGCCGCGGGCGGGGCGTGCGTGACGTACCGGGCGCGGACGTCGGCGGGCTGCTCGGGCAGGCGGCCGTCGTCGAGGGCCCGGGCCAGCCGGACCGACTGCGACTGCGCCCAGCTCAGCGGCGCGACCGAACCGGCCGGCTGCCCCGGCGCGAAGCCGATCGACGCCGTGCGCGGGTCCGAGCCGTAGGGCGACGCGGGCACGGCCGGGTTTTCCCACGTCTGCTCGGGAATCAGCCCGGTGCCGCCGGTCTGGGCCCGCATGGCGCGCAGCAACGCCGCCGCGCCGGCGCGGTCGCCGGTCTGCACGGCCTGCTCGCCGCGTTCGCCCGCGAGCACCGGCCAGAGGTGGCCGGACCCGGTGTTCGGCCCGGGCCACGGCGCCCCAGTCGGCGCGCAGTTCGTCGGGTCGGGCTCGTAGCAGTCGCCGTAGCCGTCTTCGCTGCCCGCCGCGGAAGTCCCGTAGCGGTACCAGCCCGGTCCGGCCGGGGTGTCGCGCTTGATCACCCGGTCGACGACGCCGAGCGACGCGGCGACATCCGCGTCGTTCGCGGGCAGCACGCCGAGACGGGTCAGCTCGAGGAACCCGGCGTCGACGACCGCGCGCTGGTCGGCGTCGACCGAGCCGTTGCCGAGGTTGTAGAACCACTCCGAGTTCGGGTCGCCGTTCTTCGTCAGGCGCAGGAAGTACCGGCCGCCGTACGGCCCGTTCTGCGTCACGGTCCAGCCCTTGACGCTGCGCTGGAAGTGGTCGGCGGTGGCCCGGTAGACGCGGGCGCGTGCACTGTCGCCGTTGCGGTCGGCGATCACCCCGGCGGCGACGAGCCCGGCAATCTCGGCGGCGATCGTCGAGGGGGAGTAGCCGCCCTGCTCCTCCCAGCGCTCGGAGCCGAACGCCGGGCCGTGCGCGACGACGAAGTCCGCGGCCGCGCGGATGTGATCGGTGTAGAGCGTCCGGTCGCGATCGAGCCCCGCCTGCAGCGCCATCAGGATCGGGTACGCGCTCTCGTCGAGCTGGTCGCCGCCGGAGTCGGGGGCCTTCTTGCCGTTCAGCATCGAGTTGCGCGGGAACCGGCCGTCGGATTGCTGCTGGCGGCCGAACAACCACCGCACGCTCGCTCTGGCCGTCTCGCGGTCACCGGCGGCGAGCAGGCCCGAGAAGCTTTCGTAGAGGTCGCGGGCGAAGATCTCGCGGTACGAGCCGAAGTAGACGGGCTTCCCGCCGGGCGCGTCCCCCGCGGACACGGCCTGCCCCCACGGGCTGCCGAGCGACGCGACCACCGCACCGGGGAACGTCTTGTCCTCACTGGCCTTCAGCACGTTGACCGACTGGAAGTATGCGTCCGAATCCTTGCCGCGCACGGGGATCAACCCGTTGTCGTAGTCGCGCCAGCCGCGCGCGTACTCGCGGTAGCTCTGGTCGAACGGCGTGCGCAGGCTCGCGCCCGCGGTCTGGACCGCCGCGCGCGCGTCGGCGCCGAAGCCCAGCGCCAGCACGGCCGGGCGGCGCGGCTGCAGGTCCAGCTGCGCGGTCTGCACGACGTTGCCGTTCACCGCGGACGCCGTCCGGTCGGTCAGCCGGTGGTCGCGGTCGAGCTGGGCCAGCCCGTCGCCGGGCGTGCCGACGAACCCGCTGGACGTGCTCAGGAACCGGCGGTCGGCGCGCAGCGCGGCGGCCAGCGGGGTCCCGTAGTCGCGGGCCGGCGCGCTGGACACCGTGTTCGGATCGGCGCTGACCAGCGCGGACGTCGCCGCGTCCACCGAAGCCGTGTCCCCGCCGCCGTTCGCCGGGCCACCACCGCCGTTGCCGTTGATGCTCGCGTCGAACCGCACGTACACCTTGAGGTCGCGGCCGGACCCCTGCAGCGGGTCGAGCCGGGTCCGGATGAGCACGCCGGTGCGCGCGGGGTCGGTCAGGTACTCGGTGACCAGCCGGTACTTGCCGGAGCGCGGGGTCGACGTCACCTCGCAGGCCATCCCGCCCGCGCTCGTGCGGACGGTGTAGGTCATGTCCCGCGCCTGCAGGTCGGTGAACGAGCGGCCGTCGGTGACGGCGAACTGCAGCGTCTCGACGTTCGTGTTGTCGATCACCGGCGCGTAGACGTCGGACAGCACGCCGCCCGCGACCGTGAACCACGCCTTGCTGCCGGTGTTGCGGGCGGTGCCCAGGCAGTCCTTGCGCGCCAGGCCGAAGTGCGAGAGCGCACCCGGTCCCGGGTCCGGCGCCGCCGCGGCGGCCGGGACGGGGAGGAGGGCGGCGGCCAGCACCGCGCACAGCACCGCGGACGACGTCGACCGAGTCATCGGCACATCCGATCACGCCTGCTCGCGGCGCACCAGGTCCGAAAGCAGCAGCGGACGCCGTTACCCGTGATTGAGAAACCGGACCGGTGGGTAGCAAACCCACAGTCCCCCGGGGAGGTGAACGTGGAAGAGCCCGAAGCGGACGGCTGGCGGTACCGCGGCACGATTTCGCCACGGACGCTGCCGAGCCTGCGGCGGCACCTGGTTTCGTGGCTGCGCAGACGCGCCGGCGACGAGGTCGGCCGGCAGGCCGACGACGTCGTCCTGGCCTGCTGGGAAGCGATGGCCAACGTGCTGGACCACGCCTACCACGGCCGGCCGGGGCTGATCGACGTCCGGGCGCGGATCGACGAGGAGGTGCTGGTCGTCACCGTCGCCGACCAGGGACGCTGGACGTCGGTCACCGAGCGGCCCGACCGCGGCCGGGGCCTGCGGCTGATCCAGGCGCTGGTCGACGGGCTCGACATGCGCTCCACCGACGACGGCACGGTGATCACGCTGACCTGGCCGTTCCCGGCCCGGCGCACCGCCTGAGGAGTCAGTCCGCCGTGGACAGTCCTTCGACGAACCGGGCGGCGACATCGCGGAGCTTCACGTTCGTGTGCTGCGACTCGGCGATCAGGCGCTTCATGGCGTCTTCGGCGCTGACCCGGTGCACGGCCATCAGGATGCCCTTGGCCTGCTCGATCACCGCCCGCGAGCTCATCGCCGTCTCGAGCTCGGCGACGCGGCGGCGGGCGTACCGGTAGCGGCGCGTGGAGCGCAGGCCGAACGAGACGATCGTCGTGTAGAGCGCCAGCAGCCGCGAGTCGGTCTCGGCGAAGCCGTGGTCGCCGTAGCCGAACAGGTTGAGCGCGCCGCCGAGGGTTTCGTCGACGCGCAGCGGCGCGGCGAGGTAGCTGCCGACGCCGAGGCCGCGCGCGTAGGCGGTGAACTCGGGCCAGACCGCCCCGGCCGTCGCGAGCGGCAGCCGGACGATCTCGCCGGTCTCGGCCGCCCGCAGGCACGGACCCTCGCCCGCCGCGTACTGGACGCGGTCGATGTCGACGGCGCGGTCGTCGGTGGAGGCGGCGGTCTCCGGCCGGCCGTCGCGGATCGCGGTGATGCTGGCCATGTCGGCCCCGGGCACCGCCCGGACGGCTTCGGCGCAGACGGCCTCGAGGACCTCGGCCTCGGAGGGCTCGGTCTCGAGCGCCTCCGTGAGGTCCGCCATCGCCGCGGTCAGCTCGTCGAGGTGCTCGGGCTGGATCGGGTCGCCGGTCACTGCGGTCACCTCCGTCCGGCTGCTGCGGCGAACGATACCCGCGCCGGTGACCGAGGAGGGGGCGGTGGCTCCGGCCCGGCGCTCACTGCTGAACGTCGTGGGTTGGGCGCCGGGGCCACCTCGCGACAGCCGGCAGCACAACCCACCCGGCGACCGTCACTGCCGCTGGCTTACCCCGTCGGCCGGTGGCCAACCCCTCAGCGGATCGTCACTTTCGCGACCTGGGTGAGACCCGAGATGCGCAGGACCCGGTCCAGCAGGCGGGGCGCGGTCAGGCGCAGCTCGTGGTCGGCGGCCCGGTCGAACAGGGTGGCGATGCCGGCGCTGTCGAGGTAGGTCACCCCGGTCAGGTCGACGGTCAGCGCGGCCCCGGTCGCCAGCTCGCGCGCGAGGGCCGCACCGAACTCCCCGGCGTTGCTCATGTCGATCTCGCCGGTCACGGTCAGGATCCGGTCTCCGTCGTCGCCCGCGGAGGCGACCAGCGTGAGTGCCGTGGTCACGAACCGATTCTCCATTCCAGGGTGACGGTGGTGCCGGTCGCGTCGTGCCGGACGGCGACCGCGTCGGCGAGCGCCTCCATCATCGGCATCCCGCGGCCGCGCAGCACGTGGTTGTCCGGTGGTGCCTGCTTCCACTGCCCGCGATCGGTCACCGTGACGACCAGGCTCGCGCCGGCGAAGCGGGCCGACAGGTGCGCGGTCCCCTCGGCGCCGGGATAGGCGTGCTCGACGGCGTTAGCGCAGGCCTCGCCGGAAGCGACGAGCACGTCTTGCGCGAGCTCCTCGCCGAGCGAAGCGGTACCCAGCCACGCGCGCAGCCAGTGGCGGGTCGACGCGAGGCTGTCGGGGTGCGCCGGGAAGTCCAGCTCCAGCGGCGGCACCGACCGGCGGTACAGCAGCAGCGCGACGTCGTCCTCGTAGCCGTCCTCCGGGCGCAGCCGGCCCATCAGCGTGGCCGCCAGGTCGGCGAGGTCGGCGTCCCGCGCGCCGTGGGCGACCGAGGTGGCCCGGTCGATGCCGTCGTCCAGCGCCTCGCGGCGGCGCTCGACGAGGCCGTCGGTGTAGAGCATCAGCAGCGAGCCGACCGGGACGACCGCCGTGGCCTCCGGGCGCTCGGCGGGGACCCGGACCGCGAGCGGCACGCTGCCGCCCGCGTCGAGGAACTCCGCCGAGCCGTCCTGGTGCACCAGCGTGGCGGGCGGGTGGCCGGCGCTGCTGTAGGTGAGCGTGCCGGTCGCGGGGTCCAGCACGCCGCAGAAGACGGTGGTGCACAAGGCACCCGGCAGCCGGTCGGCGAAGCGGTCGAGCGTGCTCAGGGTGTGCGCCGGGCCGTTGGCCTCCAGCAGCAGCGCGCGGCAGGCACTGCGCAGCTGGCCCATCACCGCGGCCGCGGCGAGGCCCCGGCCGACGCAGTCGCCGACGACGATGCCGATCCGGTCGCCGGAGAGCGGGACGACGTCGTACCAGTCGCCGCCCACTTCCAGGGGCGGGTTCGCCGGTTCGTAGCGCACCGCGAAGCCGTCGGGCAGCAGCGCCGGGCCGAGGATCGAGCGCTGCAGGGCGATGGCGACCTCGCGTTGGCGGTCGTCGCGGTGGGCTCGGCGCAGGGCGTGCGCCAGCGTCCCGGCCAGCAACGCCAGCAGCGTCCGGTCCTCGGTGCCGAGCGGGCGGCCCGGATCCGGCTCCACCCAGAGCGTCAGGCGGCCGCCGGGGTGGTCCAGCGTCGCGCCCACGCCACCCTCCGCGGGCGTCGCGTGCAACGCCGGCAGCGAGCGGACTTCGCCGAGCTTCGCGCGCAGCGGCGCGGCCAGGTCGGTCCAGCGCCGGTCGCCGGGGTCGGTCGACACGAGCTCGGGCTCTCCGTCGGGCACCCAGGTCACCGCGAGCACGCGCTCGGCCTGCCACAGCTCGCGCAGCAGGTCCAGCGCCGTGCGGAGCGCGTCGGGCACCCCGCTCACGCCGGCGAGGCGCTGGTTCATCGCGGCCAGCGCGTTTTCCCGCTGCACGGCGTAGCGCTCGGCGGTGACGTCGCGGATCGTGCCGACGAGCCGGCGGCGGCCCTCGTCGTCGTGCAGCTCGTTGTAGGCGATGGCGGCCCACACCCGGTGCCCGTCGCGGTGGCGCAGCGGCAGCACGAAGCTCCCGGACGGCTCGGTCCGCGACCGGCGCAGCGCCTCGGCGACCTGCCGGTGGGCGACCGGGTCGTCGGCCGGGTCCGGCGCCCACGGGAACGGCGGCGAGTACGGCAGCCCGGCGGGCCCGAAGCCGATCAGGTCGGTGCACGCGGCGTTCATCTCCACGACCCGCCCGTCGGCGTCGCAGACGAAGAAGCCGTCCTGCATCGACTCGATCATCGCCGCGCGCCACCGTGAGTGCTGCGTCCGCAGCCGGGCCAGCCGGATGGTCGTGCGGACGCGGGCGAGCAGCTCCCGCGCGGAGAACGGCTTGACCAGGTAGTCGTCGGCTCCGGCGGCCAGCCCGTCGACGGCGGCCTCCTGCCCGGCGCGGGCGGAGAGCAGCAGCACGGGCACCGCGGCGGTGCGCGCGTCCCCGCGCAGCTCGGCGAGCAGGCCGAGGCCGTCCAGCCGGGGCATCATGACGTCGCTGATGATCAGCTCGGGCGGGTCGGCGGCCGCGGCCTCGAACGCCTCGACGCCGTCGCGGACCGTGGTGACCGCGTAGTCCTCGCGCAGCAGCCGGGCCAGGTAGTCGCGCATGTCGGCGTTGTCGTCGGCGACCAGCACCCGGGCGCCCGCGGCCGGGGCCTCCGCGGCGGTGGGTTCGGGATCGCCGTCCGGCAGCCAGCGCAGCGCCTCCTGGACGTACGGCTCGACGGTGTCCGCGGCGAGCCCGCCCGCCGACGGCGCCGGGGCGAGGTGCTCGGCGGGCAGGTGGCGGGTGCCCAGCGGCAGCCGGATCCGGAACGTCGTGCCCTCGCCCGGGGTGCTCTCGGCGGCGACCGTGCCGCCGTGCATCCCGACGAGCTCGCGCACCAGCGCCAGGCCGATCCCGCTGCCCTCGTTCGAGCGCGACCGCGCCGAGGGGATCCGGTGGAACCGCTCGAACAGCCGGGGCAGCTCGGCGGCGTCGATCCCGATCCCGGTGTCGGAGACGGTGACCTCGGCGTACTCGCCGTCGAGGGCGGTGCGCACCCCGATCTCGCCGTCGAAGGTGTACTTGATCGCGTTGGACAGCAGGTTGAGGACGACCTTCTCCCACATCCCGCGGTCGACGTGCACCGGCGTGCCCAGCGGCGGGCAGCCGACCTCGAACCGCAGCCCGGCCCGCTCGACGGCGGCGCGGAACACGCTCGCCAGCTCCGCGGTGAACGCCGAGAGGTCCACCGGCTCGAAGCGCGCCTGCATCCGGCCGGCTTCGATCCGCGAGAAGTCGAGCAGGTTGTTCACCAGCCGGCCCAGCCGCAGTGCGTTGCGGTGGATGACGGCGACCTCTTCGCGGACGCGCTCGTCCGCGTCTTCCAGGGTCTTGTCCAGTTCGGCGACCGGGCCGAGGATCAGCGTGAGCGGGGTCCGGAACTCGTGGCTGATGTTGGCGAAGAACGTCGTCTTCGCCGCGTCCAGCGCGGTCAGCTCTTCGGTGCGCCGCTGCTGGGCCTGGTAGGCGAGCGCGCCGTTGACCAGCGCCGCTGTCTGCTGGGCGACCAGCCCGAGGAAGGTCCGGTAGGACTCGTCGAGCGCGCGCCCGGCGCTCGCCGCCAGCACGATCGCGCCGGTGGCCGCGGTGCCGGGGGCGCCGGGCAGCGGCAGGACCATCGCCTCGGTGGGCGGGGTGGACCAGCTGCCCGACGGCAGCTCGCCGAAGGTCGTCGTCAGGTCGGAGACGGTCCGCGGGGTGCCGTCCGCGAGCACCTCCTCGAGCGGCCAGCCGGCGTGCGCGGTGCCGCCGGGGGTGACCGCCGCGAGGTCGAGCTCGCCGTCGTCCTCGCGGACGTGGATCGCGGAGTACGGGACGTCGGCGCCGGCCCGCCCGAGCACGCCGGCGACCAGCTCGCAGGCCTCGCCGACGGTGCGGGCGATGCCGGCCTGGGCGCCGAGCTCGCGCAGCGTCGCCATCCGGCGTTCGCCGATCACGCGCTCGGTCGTGTCGGTGACCGCGGTGAACACCGCGCGCACCACGCCTTCGTCGTCGTGCACCGGGCTGTAGGAGTAGGTCCAGTAGGTCTCTTCCCAGTAGCCGTGCCGGTTCATCGGCAGCAGCAGGTCCTCCGACCAGGTCGCCTCGCCGGTGGTCATCACGCTGTCGAGCATCGGGCCGATGATGTGCCAGATCTCGTTCCAGACCCGCGCGCCCGGCTTGTCCAGCGCGGGGTGCTTGGTGCCGAGCAGCGGCAGATAGGCGTCGTTGTAGAGGAACCGCAGGTCCGGGCCCCACCAGACGATCATCGGGAAGCGCGAGGTGAGGCAGATCCGCACGGCCGTGGTCAGGCTCGCCGGCCACTCCGCCGGTTCCCCGAGCGGAGACGACGCCCAGTCGAACTCCCGCATCCGGGCGGCCATCCGGCTGGCGCCCGGGAAGACGGCCCGCTGGCCGGATTCCTCGCCGACGGTCATCACACTCCCGATCACGCGGCCCCGGGTGAGCCTACCCGTCCGGAAGGGGCCTCGCCGCGCACACGAGCGCCCCACGCCCGGGTGACGCGGGTTGCCGAAGCCGGTCGTGAGCGGCGGTCCGGCGGTGCCGTCGAGGTGTGGTCCGGTGTCTTGAATGACTCATTCAGGTCCTGGGAGGTCCTGAATGACTCATTCAAGACCTTTTCGGTGAGCTGCCACCGGGCCGGACCGGCGGCCCGGGTGACGCGGCTTCAGCCGAGCCAGGTCATCGTGACCGTCGTGCCGTCCTCGCGGTGCACCTGTGCGCTCTGGTCGGCGAGGCTGTCGATGAGCAGCAGGCCGCGGCCGCGCAGCCCGTTCGTGTCGGCGGGGGTGCGCCAGTCGCCGTAGTCGGTGACCGTCACCGTCAGCCGCCCGTTCAGCGCTTCGGCGCGGACTTCGACCGGCCCCGGCTCGCCGTGGCGGTAGGCGTGCTCGGCGGAGTTGGCCATCGCTTCGTAACCGGCCAGGACGACGTCCTCCCGGCGTTCTTCGCTGAGGCTGAGCGTGCCCAGCCAGTCCGCCAGCGCTTCGCGCAGCTCCGGCAGCCGGTCGGCCACCGCGGCGATCCGCCGGTGGAACGACGCCGGCGGCGCGGGCGCGCCCGGGGGGAGGGGGTCCGTCATGCTGGGTCCTCTCCGCGGTGGCGCACGTGGATCAGCGCGATGTCGTCGTCGTGCCGGCCGAGGGTCAGCTCGGCGACGAGCTTGTCCCACGCCGGGCCGGGATCGGCCGCGGCGAGCAGGGCGGGGATGCCGGCCAGCAGCCATTCCACCCCGAGCGTGAGGTCGCGGGTGCGGCTTTCGACCAGCCCGTCGGTGTAGAGCACCAGATCCGCGCCGGGCGGGAAGCCGGTGCTGCGCTGGGGGAACTCGGAACCGACGCCGAGCGGTTGCGCCAGCGCCTCGCCGATCTGCTCCGGCCCGCCGTCCGGGCGGACCAGGATGGCCGGCAGGTGACCGGCGTTGGCGAAGGTCAGCGTGCCGTCGGCCGGCCGGTGGACCGCGTAGAAGCACGTGACGAAGCTTTCGCCGAACAGCCCGCCGGTCAGCGCGGAGACGTTGCGCAGCACCTCCGACGGGGGCAGCTCGAGCAGCGCGTAGCAGCGGATGGCCGTGCGGACCTGGCCCATCACGGTCGCGGCCGTGACGCCGTGGCCGACGACGTCGCCGATGACGAACGCCGTCGCGCCGGACGGGAGTGCGATCACGTCGAACCAGTCGCCGCCCACCTTGCTCCCGGTCGCCGCGGGCAGGTACCGGGTGACGACGTCGAGGCCGGGGGTCGGCGGCGCGACCGGCAGCATGCTGCGCGACAGCTCCGAGGCCAGGGTGCGTTCGCGCTCGTACAGGCGGGCGTTGTCCAGCGCGATGGCCGAGTAGGCGGCGATGCCTTCGGCGAGGTACTCGTGCCGCGCGGTGAACCGGTCCGGTTCGGAGTGGCCGAAGAAGAACCCGCCCAGCACCTCCTCGCTGGTCGGGCTGATCACCGAGACGGCCAGGTAGCTGCACACGGGCAAGTGCCCCTCCGGCATCCCGTGGTGGGGCGCGTTCCGCCCGAACCGCGGGTCCTTCGTGATGTCGGGGCTGCGCACGGTGCCGGCACCGTCGAAGGTCGGTGCGAACACGTCGGTGTTGCGCGGCATGGGAAACCGCGCGAACGCCTCGCTCGGCACGCCCGAAATCGTGTACAGCGTGTAGGACTCGCCGAGCTCGTCGACCAGGTTGTAGAAGAACGCGCCGAACTCGGCGCCGGTCGCCTTGACGGCGGCGTCGGTGGCGTCCTGGACGATCCGGTCGAGGTCCAGCTGCGCGGTCAGCTCGCGGCCGGTGGAGTGCAGCGCGTCGAGCACCGCCGCCTCGCCGCGCAGCTGCCGCACGGTGGCCGTCAGGTGCGCGGTCGCGGCTTCGATCGCGGCGGCGACGGCGGCCGGTGACCCGGCGACTTCGCCGGTGGTGTGGACCAACGCGCTCCGGTCGTCGCCGGCGACGGCGATCGCGGCCGTGATCGCGCGGTCCGGCACCAGCCGCGCGAGCAGCTCGGGGTCGCTCACGGCCACCGCGACGTGCTCGTCGAGCACCGCGCGCGCTTCGGCCGGGTCGAGGACGCGGACTTCAGTGGGCACCGGGGAACCGGAAGCGTCGACGAAGGCCCGGCGCACGGCGTCGAGCAGTCCGTCGAACCCCGGGGCGGTCATCCGGCGGCCAGCGCCTCGGTCAGCGACGGGTAGATGGCCAGCTCGTCGGTCAGCCGGGTCAGCTCCAGCGGCCGCAGCGTGATCCGGCCGGTGGCCACCACCCGCAGCGGCGCGGAGACCGTCCGCCCGCGGTGCGCCCGCACGAGCTCGGCCATCCCCGCCGAGGCCAGGAAGGTGACGCCGGTCAGGTCGATGACCAGCACCGCGGGCTTCAGGCGAGCCGCGCGCTCGGCGAGCTGCCGGAGCTTCGGTGCCAGGGCGAGGTCGAGTGCGCCGTCGACGCGCAGCACCGCGGTGCCGTCCTGGTGGTCCAGCGCCACCGTGCCCGCAGAGCTGGCGGCGTCCCCGAGGGTGTTCCCGGTCGCGTCCGTTTCGGCCATGCCGCCATCCTGCCTGGTCCCGGCCGACCCGGAAAGCGGAAGGGGGTGCTGACACGGCGGCGGCCGCGCGGTACGGGCATGATTGATCCCGGTTGAGCAAACAGCCTTCGTGATCACGCGCGCCCGCCGGACGTTCCCGGGCGCTGCCGAAGGCGAGGAGACGAACAAGATGACTGAGCACATCCACAGTGAGGGCTCGGCCACCGCTGTGCCATTCGGCGAATTCCGGATCGCCCGAACGGAGCAGGGCGACGCGGTCGTCGTCGAGGTGGCCGGAGACGTGGACACGACCACCGCGCCCGCCCTCGTGCAGGCCGCGGAAGAGGCACTGGCGGCTGCGCCGCCGCTGCTGGTGGTCGACCTGACCCGGGTGGAGTTCCTCGCCTCGCCCGGGCTGACGGCGTTGCTGACCATCCACCGCGACGCCGGCCCCGGCACCGCGGTGCGGATCGTCGCGTCCGGCCGGGCGACCCTGCGCCCGATCCAGCTGACCGGCCTCGAGGACAGCCTTTCGCTGTTCCCGACCCGCGAAGCGGCGCTGACCGCGTCCTGAGGTCCGTCCCGGCCGGGGTCGTCAGCCGCCGGCCGGGATCGCCTGGCGCTGGATGGTGAGCAGGGCGACGTCGTCCTGGGCCGCCCGGTTGCCGATCATCGCGGCCATCAGCTGCGCGCAGACCCGTTCGGGGTCGCCGGCGCGCAGGACCTCCGCCAGCTGCCGCATCCCGGTGTCCACCGGCCGGTCCCGGCGCTCGACCAGGCCGTCGGTGTAGAACGCGAGCACGCTCTCCGGCGGCAGGTCGAGCACGGTCGTACGCCGCCGGGGCTCGCCGATGGTCAACCCGATCGGGGGATCCGGCGGCACGTCCACCAGCCGGCCCGGTTCGCCGGCCAACGCCTGCGCGGGCGGCAGGTGCCCGGCGAGCGACAGGGCGATGCTTTCGCGGTGCGGCCCGATGATCCCGTAGGCGACCGTGGCCATCGCGCCGTGCTCGAAGTGGTTGGCCTTGCGGTCGAGCTTGGCGAGCACCTCGTCCGGGCTTTCGCAGTCGAGGGCGTACGCGCGCAGGGCGCTGCGCAGCCGGCCCATGATCACGGCGGCCTCCAGGCCGTGGCCGGAGACGTCGCCCATCACGACGCCGAGCCGGTCGCCCGGCAGGACGAACAGGTCGTACCAGTCGCCGCCGATCCCCGTCTCCGCGCCGGGCACGTACCGCGCGCCGAAGGCCAGGCCGGGCACCGCCGGCAGGTTGCTGGGCAGCAGGCTGCGCTGCAGCGCCATGGTGGCCGAGCGGTTCTCTTCGAGCGCTTCGACCTGGATCGCCATCGCGAGGCGGTCCGCGAGCAGCTGCATCGTCGCGATTTCGGCCTCGGTGAACACCCGCTCGGTGACGGACCCCACGTGCAGCACGCCGACGAGCTCGAGCCCGGCGACCATCGGCACGCCGAGCATCGAGCGCAGCCCGCGTTCCCACAGCAGGGAGTTCACGACGGTCGTCTCGTCGACGTGGTCGAGGACGACGGGCTGCCGCTCGAGCGCCACCCGGCCGGCGAAGCCGCTGCCGATCGGCACCCGGACGCCCTGGTGGACCTCCTCTTCGATGCCGGCCGCGGCGAAGGCCACCAGCTGGCGGCCGCTGGGCTGGTACCGCAGCACGGTCGCGGTGTCGACCTCCATGACCTCGCGCAGGCGCTGCAGGGTCTCGGCGAGCAGTTCGGCCAGCCCCAGGTGTTCGGCGGGTACGCCGAGGATCTTCTCCAGCTGTTGCAGCCGGTCGTGAGCGCCGAGACTCCGGGACATGGAAAGACCCTAGCCGGAACTCCTTTGCGCGCCTAACCATCCCGGGTTTCGACGGCGGGTCCCCGCGGGTAACCACCCGGGCGTGAGCGTCGACTTGGAGTGGGTGGCCGTGCTGCGCCACGGCCAGAGCACGGGGAACGTGGCCAGGGAAGAGGCGGAGTCGGCGGGGGCGGATGTGATCGACATCGCCGAACGCGACGCCGACGTCCCGCTGACCGACCTGGGCCGCGAGCAGGCGAAGGCCGCGGGGGAGTTCCTCGCCGAGCGCCCGCCGGACCTCGTGGTCACTTCGACCTACCGCCGGGCCTGGGACACCGCGCTCCTGGCCACGCCGGACGGCGTCCCGGTCGTCCCCGACGAACGGCTGCGCGACCGGGAACTCGGCGTGCTGGACCTGCTGACGTCGCACGGCGTCGAGGAGCGGTGGCCCGACGAGCTGCGGCGCAAACGGCGGCTGGGCAAGTTCTACTACCGGCCGCCGGGTGGCGAATCCTGGGCGGACGTCGTGCTGCGGCTGCGCTCCCTGATGCGCGAGCTCAGCCAGGACCACGGCGGCAAGCGCGTGCTGCTGGCCGCGCACGAGATGACCGTCTTCGCGCTGCGCTACCTGCTCGAAGGCCTGCCGGAGCCCGATCTGCTGCGCGCCGCCAACACGACCGAGGTCCCGAACGGGTCGGTGACGGCCTGGGAGCGCGACCGCGACGGCGGGTTCACCATGGTGCTGGCCCAGGAGGTCGGCCACCTGCACGCCACCGGCACCCCGCCCACGGCGGACGACGATGCCGCCGAACAGCTCTCCTGACCCGGCGCCGATCAGCCCCGCCCTGTTGCGGGAGGAGCGGATCGGCACCGAGGACCGCGGAACCGTGCTCGTGCTCGGCGGCGCCCGGACGGTCCCGGGCGCGCCGGCGCTGTCCGGGACGGCCGCGCTGCGCGCCGGAGCCGGCACCCTGCAGCTCGCGGTGAGCGAACGGCACGCGGGCGCGCTCGGCGTGTCGGTGCCCGAGTCGTCGGTGTTCGGGCTGCCGGAAACGGAGTCCGGGGCGATCGGCGGGGACGCCGTCGACCGGCTGGCCGACGTGCTGCCCGGCGCCGGCACCGTCGTGGTCGGTCCCGGCCTCACCGGCGCCGCCGAAACCGAGGACCTGTTGCGGCGCTTGGTGCCCGCCATCGCACCGGACGCCCGCGTGGTGCTCGACGCCTTCGCGCTCGGCGCGCTGAGCCGGGCCCCGGAACTGGCGAAGCCGCTGTCCGGCCGGCTCGTGCTGACGCCGAACCGGACCGAGGCCGCGTTCCTCGACGGCTGCGACGAAGCCGACGTCGACGACCTCGAGACCGCGGTCCGGATCGCCGAGCGCTACGAAGGGGTCGTGCTGCTCTTCGGGGTGGTCGCCGAGCCCGGCGGCCGGACCTGGCGCGACGGCAGCGGCCACATCGGGCTGGCGACGTCCGGCAGCGGCGACGTCCTGGCCGGCCTGACCGGCGGCTTCCTCGCCCGCGGCGCGGACCTCGGCCAAGCCGCCCGCTGGGCGACGCACGTCCACGCGGTGGCGGGGCAGCGGCTGATCCCGGACACCGGCCGCACGGGCCTGCTGGCGCGCGAGCTGGTGGCCGAGATCCCGCGGGTCATCGCCGAGCTGGAGCGCTGACCTACCGCTGGGCAGTGGGTCGCACGACGACTTCGTTGACGTCGACGCCGTCGGGCTGCCCGATCGCGTAGGAGATCGCCCCCGCGATGGTGTCCGGCGGCAGCGTCACCGCGCGGTAGGTCCGCATCGCTTCCCGCGCACCGGCTTCGGTGATGGAATCGGCCAGCTCGGACTCGACGACGCCCGGTGAAACGGTCGTGACGCGGATGCCGGGCTCGGCTTCCAGCCGCAGGCCTTCGGTGATCGCGCGGGCGGCGTACTTCGTGCCGCAGTACACCGCCGCCGTCGGCACGACCTCGTGCGCGCCGGTCGAGGCGATCGTCACGAAGTGCCCGCCGCCTTGGCGCCGGAAGTGCGGCAGGGCGGCCGCGATCCCGTGCAGCAGGCCGCGGACGTTGACGTCGATCATCCGGTCCCACTCGTCGACGTGCAGGGAGTCCAGCCGCGACAACGGCATCACGCCGGCGTTGGCGACGAACACGTCGAGCCGGCCGTGCGCTTCGACGGCGGTGTCGGCGAAGGCGGCGACCTCCGCGCGGTCGGTGACGTCGAGGCGGTGCACGTCGGCGGTGCCGCCGGCGTCGTGGATCTCCTTCGCCAGCGCGGTCAGCCGGTCCTCCCGGCGGGCGCCGAGCACGACGTGGTGGCCTTCGCCGGCCAGCCGCAGCGCGGTGGCGTGGCCGATGCCGCTGCTGGCGCCGGTGATCAGGACGGTCTTCTTCACGGGGTTCCTTCCGGGAAGTCGGCGCCGAGGGTGGTCTCGCGCCAGGTGTCGAAAGTGGACTTCAAGCTGTCGAGCCGGGCGGTGGCGATGTCGTAGGCGGCCTTGCCGAGCAGCAACCGCAGCGGCGGCTCGCCGGTGTCGACGGCGGTGAGGATCGCCTCGGCCGCGCGGACCGGGTCGCCGGGCTGCCGGCCGTAGGTGGCGGTGGTCGCCGCCCGGCGCGCGCCGGCCGTCTCCGCGTAGTCGTCGATGCGGATCGCCGACTGCCGCATGGACGGGCCGGACCAGTTGGTGCGGAACGCGGCGGGCTCGACGATCGTCACCTTGATGCCGAGCGGGGCCACTTCGGCGGCGAGCGACTCGGAAAGCCCTTCCACGGCGAACTTCGACGCGTGGTAGTAGCCGGTGGCCCCGAAGGCCGCGAGCCCGCCGAGCGACGACACGTTCACGACGTGCCCGCTCCGCCGGGCGCGCATGCCCGGCAGCACCGCGCGGGTGACGTCGGCGAGTCCGAACACGTTGGCTTCGAACAGCTTCCGGATCTCGTCGTCCTCGCCTTCCTCGATCGCGGCGAGGTAGCCGTAGCCGGCGTTGTTGACGAGGACGTCGATCCGGCCGAACGCGCTCTCGGCTCGCTTGACCGCGTCGGCGACCTGGGCGTGGTCGGTGACGTCGAGCGGGAGGGCGAGCGCGCGGTCGCCGTGCTCCGCGACGAGGTCGGCGACGCTCGCCGGGTCGCGGGCCGTGACGACGGCGCGCAGGCCGCGGCCGAGCACGGCTTCGGCCAGGGCGCGGCCGAGGCCGGTGGAGCAGCCGGTGATGAACCAGTTTTCGGGCATGACGAAGTACTCCGTCCATTGTGGAAACGACAGCTGGGGGTTCAGGAAGCGGCGAGGCTGCCGAGCAGGGCGAGCGCGGCTTCCGAGGGACTACCGGGCTCGGCCTGGTAGATGACGAGCTGCTGGCCGGGCGCGCTGTTGACGGTCAGCGCCTCGTAGCTGAGCGTCAGCTCGCCGACCTGCGGGTGGTGGAACCGCTTGGTTTCGTGCGTCTTCTGCCGGATGTCGTGACGTGCCCACAGCCGGCGGAAGTCCGCGCTCTTGACCGACAGCTCACCGACCGTCTCGATGAGCCGCGGATCGTCCGGGTCGATCCCGGCGGCCACCCGCAGGCCGCCGACGGTGTTGACCGCGACGCGCTCCCAGTCCGGGTAGAACTCGCGCGCGTCCGGGTCGAGGAACACCAGCCGGACGAGGTCGTCGCTGTGGGTGTGCCCGGCGAACAGCGCCTCGCCCAGCGCGTTGTGCGCGAGCACCTCGAGGCAGCGGCCGAGCACCAGCGCGGGCGTGTCCGGCCAGCCGTCCATCAGCCGCAGCAGGTTCGGGCTGACCTGCTCCCGGCGTCGGCGGCGGCGTTTCGGAGCGGGCCGGGCCAGCCGGTGCAGGTGGGCGGTGGCGTCCTCGTCGAGAGCCAGCCCGTGCGCCAGCGCGTCGAGGACCTGCGGCGAGGGGTTGCGCTCCCGGCCCTGTTCGAGCCGGACGTAGTAGTCGGTGCTGACCCCGGCCAGTACCGCGACCTCTTCGCGGCGCAGGCCCGCCACCCGGCGCGACCCGCCCGCGGGCAGGCCGAGCTCCTCGGGTCCCACCTGTTCGCGGCGGGCCCGGAGGAACTCCCCGAGTGCGTTCTCCGCCGATGCCCCCACCGCCACCCTCAACGGAGGAGCTTCGCTCCGCGGGTCCTTCTCAGCCATGGATCCGACACTAACCCCGATCAAGCGGCGAAGGGTGGCCGCGGCGCACCCACCCTCAGGCGAGCCGGATCGGCTCGCCTTCGTGGTCCGGCCGCAGCAGCGTCGCCGTGGCTTCGCGGCCGTCGACGTCGAGGGTCATCACGGCGTTCCCGAAGTGCGGTCCCGACACGCAGCTCCAGGTCAGCGGCGCGGGCGGGACGCCGACGCGGCGCGCCAGCCACCCGCTCAGCCGGGTCAGCCCGCGCGCCCAGCCGGCCCGGAACAGCCGGTTCATGTACCAGGGCACGGTGTTGTGCACCGGCGAGCAGGTCAGCTGGTGCACCGGCGCGCCCGGGAGGTCGGCGCGCGCGACGTACGCGTGGTGGACGTCGCCAGAGAGCACGCTCACCGACGCCGGGCCGTCGTCCGCGACCCGGGCGATCAGCCGGGTCAGCCGGTCGAACGAGTCGCGGAACGCCGGCCAGTGCTCGAGGTCGGCGAGCTGCCGGAACCACTCCGACACCCGCCCGACGAGCCCCGGCCGCGCGCAGAGCCGCTCGTTGACCGACTGCGCGGCCGACAGCGCGGTCGGCATCAGCCACGGCAGCGACGTGCCGATCAGCAGGTGGTCGAAGTCGCCGTCGCTCTGCTCCTCGATCCAGCGGAACTCCTCGTCGCCGATCATCGACCGCTGCCCGCCCTCGAGGATCCGCCCGGCGCGCGAGTCGATGACCAGCAGCCGGACCGGGCCGAAGTCGCGCCGGTAGGACCACCGGGTGCCCTTGGCGCCGTCGGCTTCGCGGTCGGCCCGGTCGGCGAACCCGCGCAGCAGCTCGGCGTTGTCGACCCCGGACTTCGTCACCTGCTGGAACAGCTCGTCCTCGGCCAGCTCGCGCGGGCCCAGGTTGCCCAGGTGCTGGTAGACCCAGTACGACACGAGCGCCCCGCGGATCCGCTCCGGCCACCACGACTCGCGCGCCATCTGCTCGCGCCACGCCTGCGAGGTGTTCCAGTCGTCGCGGACGTCGTGGTCGTCGAAGATCATCGACGTCGGCACGGTGGACAGCAGCCAGCGCACCGACGGTTCGCACCAGGCTTCGGAGTACAGGTGGCAGTACTCCTCGAAGTCGGCGACCTCCTTGCCCGGCGGCACTTTCGGGTCGCGCCGGCCGCCGATCCACTCCTGCGTCGCGTCGGTGGTTTCGTCGGCGTAGACCTGGTCCCCCAGCAGGAGCAGCGATTCCGGCCATTCGGACTCGTCGAGCCCGGCCATCCGGTGGGCGTAGGCGGCGAGCGCGTCCGGGCCGAGCGCGTCCTGCTCCCGCGGCTTGCGGCACGACCCGAACACCAGCCGGAACCGCGGATCGCCCGGGGCCAGCGTCCGGATCCGGCTGGGCGGCAGGTCGCCGTCCGGTTCGGGCCAGACGAGCTCACCGTCGAGCCGGACCTCGTACGGCGTGCTGCGCCCGGGTTCCAGGCCTTCGAGCACGACCAGCGCGTAGTGGTGCCCGGACACCTCGAACGTCCGCGCCGCCGCTTCGGCGACGCGGACTTCGCACGGCCCGTCCGTCTCGACCCAGATCGTCGCCGAGGTGGCGTCGACGTGTCTCAGCAGCGGTCCCAGGAGCAGCTCGGTCATGCCCGGATCCTTGCAGCAGCAAGCCATGTCGGCAGTTCGAAAGGTCCCGAAACTTTCCGAAAATCGTTGACCGGTCGCGGTGGCGAACGAACGATCGTCGCAGCTGCGCCCTGCTCCCGGAAAGGATCGACTCGAGTGCGAAGACTCTTCACCGCCCTCCTCGCCGCCGTGTCGTCGATCGCGGCCGCGATCGTCCTGGTGGTCACGGCGCAGCCCGCGTCCGCGGCCACGCTGACCCGCGTGACCGGCTTCGGCACCAACCCCAGCAACCTGAACATGTACGCCTACGTCCCGGACCACGTCGCCGCCAAGCCGGCGCTGCTGGTCGCCATCCACTACTGCACCGGCTCGGCCTCGGCGGTGTTCAACGGGTACGCGCGCGACTACGTGACCGCGGCCGACCAGTACGGCTACGTCATCGTCTTCCCGGAAGCCACCCGCAGCGGGCAGTGCTTCGACGTCTCCTCACCGCAGGCCCTCACCCGCGGCGGCGGCAGCGACCCGGTCGGCATCCTGTCGATGGTCGACTACGCCAAGGCGCACTACAACGTCGACCCGGCGCGCGTGTTCGTCACCGGGTTCTCCTCCGGCGCGATGATGACGAACGTCCTCGCCGCCGAGTACCCGGACGTCTTCGCCGCCGGCTCGGCGTTCATGGGCGTGCCCGCCGGCTGCTTCGCCACGACCGACGGGTCGAGCTGGAACAGCCAGTGCTCGGGTGGCCAGCTCATCAAGACCGCGCAGCAGTGGGGCGACCAGGCTCGGCAGATGAGCGGCGGGCGCAGCGGGCCGTACCCGCGGATGCAGCTGTGGCACGGCACCGCCGACGACACCCTGCGCTACCCGAACTTCGGGGAAGAGATCAAGCAGTGGACGAACCTGCGCGGGGTGAGCCAGACGCCGTCGTCGAGCGACGCGCCGCAGTCCGGCTGGACCCGCACCCGCTACGGCGGCACCGGCGTGCAGGCGCCGGTCGAGGGCATCAGCGTCCAGGGCGCCGGGCATTCGCTGCCGCAGAACGGGATGGTGGCGTACGCGATCGCGTTCCTGGGCCTGAACAGCGGCGGTTCGACCACCACGCCGACGACAGCGACGACGCCGACCACGCCCACAACACCGACCACGCCGACCACCCCGGCCCCTGGTGGCTGCACCGGCACCTACGCCAAGACGGCGGAGTGGAACGTCGGCTTCAACGGGCAGGTGACGGTGACCGGGTCGAACAACTGGGTGCTCACGATCACCTTCCACGCACCGCAGAGGGTCATCGGCAGCTGGAACTACACCGGGACCTGGGACAGCACCGGGTACGTGCTGACCGCGCGGCCGAACGGCAGCGGCAACGTCATCGGCTTCACCGTCGAGCACGGCGGGAACCTGACGGCACCCACCGTGACCTGTTCGGCGGGCTAGCGAGTCGTCAAAACAGCCGGCCGACCTCGTCCGCGGGTGGTTCCTCGAGGCTGAGCAGGAACCGCTTGCGGGCGAGGCCACCGGCGTACCCGGTCAGGCCGCCGCTGGTGCCGACCACGCGGTGGCAGGGCACGATGACGCTGATCGGGTTCCAGCCGTTGGCGTTCCCGACGGCCTGCGCGGCGCCGGGGTCGCCCAGCTCGGCCGCCAGCTGCCCGTATGTGCGGGTTTCGCCGTACGGGATCTTCGTCAGCAGCGCCCAGACCTGCTTCTCGAACGCGGAGCCGCGCGGCGCGAGCTCGAGGTCGAACTCGCGCCGCGTGCCGGCGAAGTACTCGCCGAGCTGGGCTTTCGCGGCTTCGAAGCCGTCGTCGTCGCGGGGACCGAGGTCGGTGAGGCGGGGCGTCCGGAGGTGGCCGTCGAAGTAGAGCCCGGCCAGCGCCTCGCCGTCGCCGACCAGGGTCAGCGGTCCGATCGGTGACGCGATGACGGCGTGCTTCATGGCGCCCAGCCTACGGGTCAGTCGTCGCTGACCTTCACCGAGAGCGAGTCGACGCTCATCTCGGCGCCGGGCGTGATGTCCGCACCGGGGGAGGTGCAGCCGCAGACCTTGTCCGGGTAGGAGCCGCCGATCGCGACGTCGAAGATGACGAAGAAGCCGTGGTCGACGGCGGCCTTCCAGGTCGCGTCCGACACCTGGTTCTGCTTCACCGCGAACGTCTGGTTGCCGTCCAGGTAGAAGCGCAGCTCTTCGGCCGCGGCGTCGCGGCGGTCCACGATCACCGAGTAGCTGTGGTAGCCGTCCTGGCAGCCGGCGCAGTCCTGGAGGTCGCTGGTGATGCCGTCCGGGTCGTGGCACTCGCCCTGCCACTGTCCACAGTGGAAGGTGGTGGAGTGCTTGCTCAGCGCGTTGACGTCTTCCATGATGTCGAGCTCGCCGATGCCCGGCCAGTTCGTCGCGCCGACCGGGCGGGCGTCGGCGCCCATCGCCCAGAACGCCGGCCAGTAGCCGAGCCCGTGCTCGGGGGCGGGCTGCTTGAGCGTCGCGCTGATCTCCAGCTGACCGCCCGCGGGGGCGGCGAAGTCGGTGCGCTGCGTTTCGATCCGGCCGGACGTCCACTGGCCGGATCCGTCGCGCAGCGGCTTGATCGCCAGGTGGCCCTGGCCGTCGTGGTAGACGTTTTCGGTCGAGTTCGTGGCGGTCTCGAGTTCGCCGGTGCCCCAGTTCGCCGCGCCGCCGGGGTAGCCGGTTCCGGTGTCGTAGAGCCAGTCCCGGTCGTTCAGGCCGGTGCCGGCGGCGCCGTCGAAGTCGTCCTGGAAGACGGTGGTCCAGCCGGCTTCGGCGTGGGCCGGGGCGGCGGTGAGGGACATCGTCGCCAACAGGGCGGCCAGCCACTTGGTGGTGCGCATGGGTTCTCGCTTCCTTGGGGGAATCCGGTCGTCCACGACCTGCGAGGCCGTCCACTTTCGCCGCCGGTGCGCGGCGGCGTCAAGGGATGTGCCCGGAAGTACCCGGCACGCGGTACCCGTGGGCAGATTGGGGGGAGTCCCGTTTGGAATTTCTCACCCCGGGGAAACGCGCGGGCCGGGTGTGGCGGTGGTCTGGACCTTCTTTCGAAGGGTTGCCAGGTAACGAAATCGTGGTCATAGTTTGTTGGCGTCCACAACGAATCCTGCGAACCGCCCTCGGATGTCCTTTATGGACTCCGCCGTCTCCTCACCGTGGAGGACACCATGATCTCCCGTCGCTCGTTCCTCGGTCTCACGGCCGCGACGCTCGCCACGGCAGTGCCCCTCGCGCGGGCCGCGTCCGCCGCGACGCCCGACACCTTCGGCCTGAAGCTGGTGAACAATTCGGGCTCCGGAACCGTGTACGCGTACGTGACCGGCACGACCCCGGACGGCCGGCTCGTGCTGCTGCGCGCCGACGGAACGCCGTACTACCCGGCGTCGCCGTCGGCACCGACGACCCCGCTGCCGGAGGACTGCGCCATCCCGATCGCGTCGGGGGCGCAGGTGTCGGTGCCGAAGATGGGCGGCGCGCGCATCTACGTCGTCACGGACGCGAAGCTGGACTTCTTCCTCGACCCGGGGCCGAACCTGGTGCACCCGAGCTTCCTCAACTCCGGTGACCCGAACTACGGCAAGAACTGGTCGTTCAGCGAGTTCACGTTCAACGACACGCAGCTGTTCGCGAACATCAGCTACGTCGACTTCGTGGGCATCCCGATGGGCCTGTCGCTGACATCGGGGTCCGGTACGGCGACGGTCGACGGGCTGCCGGCGGGTGCGCTGGACCAGATCGCCTCGTCGCTGTCCTCGTTGGGCGGTGAGTGGGCGAACCTGGTGCAGACGGGCGGCGGCGGGAACCTGCGCGTGCTGTCACCGCACCACCACGCGGCGCAGTTCGGCGGCTACCTGGACGGCTACATCGACCAGGTGTGGCAGAAGTACGCGGGCACGGACCTGGTCGTCGACTCGCAGAATCCGGGCCTGGGCAAGTTCACCGGCCGCGTTTCGGGTGACCGGCTGGTGTTCGGCCCGGAATCGTTCGCCAAGCCGTCGACGGCGGACGTGTGGAGCTGCGACAGCGGCCCGTTCGCCTTGGCGGCGGGTGCGAGCGACGCGCGCAAGGCGATCGTCCCCCGCCTGGCGGCGGCGTTGAACCGCACGACGTTGCTGGACAATCCGAACCAGCCGACGGACGAAGACCCGGCGCGGTTCTACGGCGGCGACGCGACGAACCACTACGCGCGGATCGTCCACTCGAAACTGCCGGACAACCGCGGGTACGCGTTCCCGTACGACGACGTGAGCCCGGGCCCGGACTTCAGCGGAGCGGTCTTCTCGGGCGACCCCCAGGTGCTGACGATCACGATCAACGCGGCCCACACCTAGAGGCAGTGCGAAAACTGTCGGTGGTGACGGCTAGCCTCATGGGCATGAACACGGACGACGCGACGGTCCCGGCGGACCAGCTGACCAAGGGCCAGTGGTTCTGGCACGAGCCGGCGCCGGGCCTGCCCGCGTGGCAGCTGCAGGTGACTTCGGCGGAGTTGCTGGGGGACTCCGTCGAGATCTTCACCACGGACGAGGAGAGGGAGCTGGTGTCGTACCCGCGCGGCCGCTTGGTCCGGCTGGCCGGGGCGGCTTGAGGGGTTGTGAGGTAAAGCACTTCCGGCGGGGGAGCGGGTGGCGAGTAGTGCTCGGCAGCCACCCGGAATAGAGCACGCTCTCCGGTAAGGCCGAGGCTTTCGGGCCGGTTCGGCTGCCGAGGCGCCCCGCGAGTCAACGCGGGGCAGCCCGTGCAGCCAGTCTCGCTCTCGCCGCTGCCCACCGCCTCGGCGAACTCTCCTCACGCAAGCCTTCCGCGCGAACACCCGCGGACTTGTTCTTGCGTGTCCCCAGTATTTCGGAGTCGGCGCGAGCCTCGCAGGCTCAGGCCGGGTTTTCGTGCCTCAGCGCTGCCGGGCGCCAGGTCATGCGGACCGTCGTCCCGTGGGCTCCCGAGTCGATGTCGGACTGGTCCGTCACCTTGTCGATCAGCACCAGCCCCCGGCCACCCGACGTGCGCAGCCCCGGTTGGCGGGGGCGCGTCGCCGGGATTCCGCAGCCGGTGTCCGTCACGGTGACCGTCACCGCGTCGCCCGTGCGCGTCGCCTCGAGGCGGGCCCAGCCGTGGCCGTCCGGGTACGCGTGGGCCGCCACGTTCGCCAGCGCCTCGTACGTCGCCAGCGTGATGTCGTGCGTGCTGCCCGGGTCGAGCGGCAGCTCGCCCAGCCAGTGCGTCAGCTTGCGGCGCAAGCCTGCCATCTCGTTCGGCAGGGCGGGCGCCAGTTCTTCGAACGTCGAGGTGACCACGGCACCGGCGCTCGGGCGCGCCGGGGGCGTGGTCCCGGTTTGGTCGGCGTCGGCGCTCTCGCCCGTATCGACGCCAGGTTCCGGGGTATGTCGATACACGATCCGCTCCCATCGTCAGCCGCGGTTTCCCCCGTTTTCGGGCTTCCCTTCAGACCTACCCACCGCGACGGTGTCTTACCCGTTGTGCTTTCCGTGACATCGCGCTAACGTGAAAGTGCTCCTCACGGATGCCGGCCCCGCGGCCGCCCGGAGGAAGCTTCTCGGATCCAGGCTCTTCGGCCTTCTTCCTCCGTACCCGGCTCCGCCGTCCGCGCGGGCCGGCCACCTCATCAGGAGACACCCATGTCTTTTCACGGAATCCTTGACACATCAGGAAAAACCCCGTTCGTCCGCACCGGCTACCGGCCGGCTCCGGACGACGTCGCACTGCCGCTTTCCCTCGTCCGCAAGCACGAACTGCGCCCGGGTGACGAAATCACCGGCACCGCGGAAGAAATCACCAGCGTCAACGGCGCCGACCCGGCGGAGCCGCGTCCGCACTTCACGGAGCTGGTCCCGGTGCACCCGGACGAGCGCCTGCTGCTCGAAACCACCCCGACGCGCCTGCTGCCGCGCGTCCTCGACCTCGTCACACCCCTCGGCAAGGGGCAGCGCGCGCTGGTCGTTTCCCCGCCGAAAGCCGGGAAGACGACCGTGCTGCGTGACATCGGTCACGGCATCTCGGTCAACCACCCGGAATGCCGGCTGATGGTGCTGCTCGCCGACGAGCGGCCGGAGGAGGTCACCGAGCTGCGCCGGACCGTGCGCGGCGAGGTGATCGCGTCCACTTTCGACCGTCCGCCCGCCGAACACGTCGCGGTGGCGGAACTCGCCGTCGAGCGGGCGAAACGCCTGGTGGAGCGCGGCGAAGACGTCGTGCTGCTCCTCGACTCGCTGACCCGGCTCGGCCGCGCGTACAACCTTTCGGCCCGGCCGTCGGGGCGCACGCTGTCCGGCGGCGTCGACGCGGCCGCGTTGCAGCCGATGAAGCGCATCCTCGGCGCGGCCCGCAACCTCGAAGGCGGCGGGTCGCTCACGATCGTCGCGTCGGCGCTGGTGGAGACCGGTTCGCTGGCCGACACGGTGTTCTTCGAGGAGCTGAAGAGCACGGGCAACGCGGAGCTGAAGCTCGACCGCAAGACGGCGGAGCGCCGCGTCTTCCCGGCGGTCGACATCCCGGGTTCCGGCACCCGCCGCGAGGAACTCCTGGTCACCCCGGGCGAACTGGCCGCGATGCGCGAGGTGCGCCGCGCGCTGCAGGGCCCGCACGCGATCGAGCAGCTCCTCGACCAGCTCCGCAAGACCGGCTCCAACGCGGAGTTCCTCTTGCGGGTGACAGGCGCCGCCGCCCTGCCCGCGGCGGCTTGAGTCAGCGGCGTTCCCGGAGTTCGCCGATCACTTTCTGCCCGAGACCGTGGGCTTCTTCGACGCTCTCGGGCGGATCGCCTTCACCGGGCTCGTAGAGTTCGTTCGGTTGCGACATTTTCCGCCGATCACATCAACGAGGTGGCTGGTAGGGAGTGGCGCGCGGATAGGACGGCCGTTCGGGCCCGCGGTTCAGCGTGGCGACGAGAAAGCCAAGCCCCACAACGACGACGACGAGCGGCGCGGCCCCCGGCGAGACGGCCCACCAGGCCAGCCCACCGGCGCCGACCACCCAGGCCACGACGAAAGTGCGCTTCGCGGTGAGAGGGTAAGGCTTCCGCAGCTCGCGAAGGGCGGTCGCGCCGAGCACGAGCAGCCCGGCCAAGGCCACGAGCAACACGGTCAAGTACACGGGATGCCTCCTTCGGGGAGTCGGGCACCTCGTGCTCGGTTACCCGGACGAGAAGCCGACATGCCGTGGCGCAGCGCACAAAGCACGCAGCGGCGACCGCACCCGAACCGCACCGGCGGCGCGAACTGCCGCCCGCGCCCCTCAGTTACCCCGTCCCGTGGCCTGCTGCAGCTCGTCGATCCGCGCCGAAGCCTGCGCCTTCGTCAATCCGTCCGGCACTTCCTCGCCGGCCTCCTGGGCCAGGGTCTGCAGATAAGACTTCTGCGGCCCGGTCATCGGCTCGTCCCCGGTCGTCCAGTCGCTCGGGTCCTTCTCCGGGTTCGGTTCCACCTGCTCGGTCACGACATCCTCCTATCGAACACCTGTTCGCCTGGATCCGACTGTAGCGCAGGGGTCCGACAACCGCCGGTCACGAGCCGGCCGGCGGGGTCGACGGCGCGCCTGCCTCGTGGCCCGGCCTGCCGTGGGTGCGGCGGTCGTCCTTCATCTGCTGTTCGTGCAGGTGGCGGCGGCCGTCCGTCAACGACTCGAGCAGCGTCCGCTCGAAGTCGCGGCAGGTCTTGTAGTAGCCGTCGTCGTACTCCTCGACGACCTGGAACGTCCACCGATCGGGTAGCACGTTGAGCCCGATCAGCTCCTCGGTGATCCGGCGCGCCCAGTCCGCATGGCCGGCTTTCTCGAGCTTCTCGACGGCTTCGCCGAGGGCCAGGTCCGCGCTGCCGGTGAGCTGGTGGAACGAGTAAAGGTGCCCGCGCGCTCGTTCGATCGTCTCGAGCGCTTCGGTGACTTTGCCGACGGCCTCGACCGTCGCGGTGTCGTAGTTGTCGACCATGCGCGGAAGGTGCCCCGTTCCGCGATTTCTACACCTCGCGGAACGGGGGCCCGCCGTCACGCCGTGGGTCGCGTGGCGCCCGCGTACTGGCTCAGCAGCGGCGAGATCTTGACGACGTCGCCGCTGGTCGGGGCGTGCACCATCTTGCCGTCGCCGATGTACATCCCGATGTGGGACACGGGGGAGTAGTACGCGACCAGGTCGCCCGGCTGCAGCTGGTCGCGCGGCACCGACGTGCCGAAGCCCGCCTGCGCCGACGACGTCCGCGGCAGCGAGATCCCGGCTTGCTTGTACGCCCACTGCATCAAGCCAGAGCAGTCGAACGTGCTCGGCCCGGTGGCGCCGTAGACGTACGCGCTGCCGAGCTTGCTCAGCGCCGCGTCGACCGCCTTCTGCGCGGCCGGGGTGGCCGCCTTGACGGTCGGGGCCTTGCCGCCGGTGTCCTTCTGGGCGGTCTTGTCGGCGGTGCTGAGCGTCTTGCTCTGCGCCTCGATCTGGTCGATCTGGGCCTGCAGGTTCTTCTTCTTGCCTTCGATGTCCGACGCGAGCTTGGCCGCGGCGTCCCGGGCGTCCTGCGCCCGCTTCGCCGCGTCCGTCGCCGCCTTCTCGGCGGTGGTGGCCTTTTCGGCCGCGCCGCTGAGGTTGTCCATCGCGTTGTTCTTGTCGGTCGCGATGACCTCGAGAGCCGCCGAGCGGTCCAGGAAGTCCTGCGTCGACGTGCCGGCCAGCAGCGCCGAGAGCTTGTTCAGCTGGACGCCGCTGGTGAACGACGCGCCGGCGAACTTGTCGACCTGCGTCTGGTACTTCTGCTTCGCCTCGATGGCCTGGGCGCCGGCGTCCTTGGCCGCGGTGACGTCGGCGTTGGCCTTGTCGAGCTGGCCTTGCTTGGCGGTCAGGTCGTCCTGCGCCTTGAGCAGGTCCTCGTTGAGCTTTTCGGCCTGCGCCGAGAGGTCGCGGTACTTGGCCAGGGCGTCGGACCCGGTGGGCGGGGCCTGGAGGACGGGGACGGGGGCGGCGGTGGCCGTCGGCTGGGCCATGGTGACGACAGTGATCACCGAGGCCGCGGCCAGGGCACCTGACACCACGCGCTTGACGGGATGCGAACGCATTCTCGCGCGGGTCTCCTTTGCTGATCGGCCGCCGTCGGGCACCGGTGGCGAGTCGGGGGCCTCGCCTCGTCCCGGCGCGCGCTCGACCGCAACAGGAAGAGCCCGCGAGGGGTCCGGTACCCGTCAGGGGTATCGGCGGCGATCTCGCGTCGCCGTCTCATCGACGACCGGGGGCCGCGAGATCTCGAACAGGTTACGAAAGGAGCACGGGAACGTCCAGGGGTAGCCCGTGACAACTCTGTGTGACGAGAAGAAACACGCCTGGACCAGTGCGGACTCGATCGGTAGTGGCTGGGATTACACGTCGTGACACCGGCCCGAATGCCGCTTTTGTACGTCCCTTGTATCCGCTGACGTGATCCTCATGGCCGTAAGCGATTCCGACCAGTGGAGGACAGGGATGTTCACGAAGGCCGCCGTGCTGACGGCACTCACCGCCGCGGCGTTCGCCGTGGCCGCACCGGCTCAGGCCGAGCCGGCGGCCACGACGGCGCTGCCCACGGCGAACATGGAGGCCGTGCTGAAGGCGGCCCAGATCGACCCGCGCCGCGCCGACGACACCCAGACGCCGGGGGCGCACGACAGCGTGCTTCTCGTCGAGCAGGCGTTGCAGGCGAAGGGCCTGCTGGCGAGCACCTACGTCGACGGCTACTTCGGCACGACGACCATCACCGCGTACTCGCAGTACCAGAAGTCGCTGGGCTACACCGGGATCGACGCGTCCGGGCTGCCGGGCAAGACGTCCCTGGAGAAGCTGGGCGAGGGCCGGTACACGGTGACGAACCCGGTTTCGGCGGGCAGCCAGGTGACCTACCACGGCGTCACGCTCAACACGCGCACGAAGGCGATGCTCGTCGCGGCCGAGGGGATCTTCGGCTCGTCGGTCAGCCTGACCCAGGGTTCGTACAACCCCGGCGGCGTCGACGCTTCGGCCGGCACCCACGACGGCGGCGGCGCGATGGACATCTCGGTGTCCAGCCTGTCGTCGACGAGCCGGACCAACCTGCTGAAGGCGTTGCGGAAGGTCGGGTTCGCGGCTTGGCTGCGCACCCCGGACCAGGGTTTCGCCTACCACATCCACGCGATGGCCGTCTCCGACCCGGATCTGTCCTCGGGCGCGCAGCACCAGACCGGCGACTACTACCTGGGCATGAACGGTCTCGCCGGCCGCGGCGCGGACGACGGTCCGTCGGTCACCAAGGTCACTTGGGAGGAGTACCAGCGCGGCTGAGGTTCCGGGAATCGGCGCTTCCGAGTGGGAGCGCCGATTTCGCCGTGGTGGCACGGCCGGGCGGCGCGGTGGTTTGATCGAACCACAACCAACCCGGGGGTGGGCCGATGGACAAGAAGGCGTTCCGGTTCGGCGTGGTCGCGGCCGCGACCGAGGGCGGCGGGAAGTGGCTGCGGACCGCGCGGCGGGCCGAGGAGCTCGGCTACTCGACCCTCCTCTGCCCCGACAACCTCAACCTCCCCACGCCGACCGCCGCGCTCGCGGCCGCCGCGGCCGTCACCACCGATCTGCGGGTCGGCTCGTTCGTGCTCGCCGGCCCGCTGCGAACCGCCCGGGCCGCGGCCTGGGAGTCGCACAGCCTGACCGTCGTCACCGAAGGGCGGTTCGAACTCGGGCTCGGCACCGGGCTGCCCACGATGCGGCAGCAGGCGGACGAGCTCGGCCTGCCCTACGGCTCGGGCCAGGACCGGCTCGACTCGATCTCCGAGACCATCGACCACGTCCGGCGGCTCGACGGCGACGCGCACACCCTCGTCATGGTCGCCGCCGGCGGCCCCAAGGCGCGGCGGCTCGCCGGGGCGAAAGCCGACATCGTCACCCTCGCCGGCGGCGTGCTGACCACCCGCGAGGAGATGGCCGGCCACGTGGAGGAAATCCGCGCCGCGGCCGGCGACCGGGACGTCGAATTCGCACTCAACATCTTCGTCGTCGGGGAGCAGGTGCCGCCCTGGATCCGGGGCTTCATCGGCGTCGACGCCGAGACGCTCATCGAACACGACTCGCTCACCATGCTCCGCGGCAGCGTCGACGACATGGCCGCCGAGCTCGAACGGCGGCGCGACGAGCTCGGCGTCTCCTACGTCAGCGTCAACGGCGCCTTCATCGAGGAGTTCGCGCCGCTGGTGGCGCGGCTGTCGGGGAAGTGAGCGTCGCCGGGTCGGTGTTCGCGCCGCACAGCAGGACCGCGACGCGCTCTCCGGGCGCCGGCCGGTAGGCGCCGGCCAGCAACGCGGCGAACGCCGTCGCGCCGCCCGGTTCGACCGCCAGGCGATAGCGGTCCCAGAGCGCCGCCCGGGCTTCGAGGATCGCCGAGTCGTCCACCAGTACCGAGCCTGCCTCCGTGCGGGTGGCGACCGCGAACGCGATGTCGCCGAGCCGGGACGCGCCCAGGGAGTCGGCGGCGACACCGGACACCTCGACTCCGACCGGCTCGCCCGCCGTCAGGGCCGCGTGCAGCGTCGGGGCCGTGCGCGGTTCGACGCCGACCACCCGGGCCCGGCCTTCGACCGCGGCCGCGATGCCGGCCAGCAGCCCGCCGCCACCCACCGCGACCAGGATCGTGTCGACGCCGCCCGTCTGCTCCAGCAGCTCGAGGCCCACCGTCCCCTGGCCGGCGCAGATCTCCGGCTGGTCGTAGGCGTGGCAGAAGAGCGCGCCGCGGTCCGCCGCGTCCTTGACCGCCGCGTCGTAGGCGTCCGCGTACTTCTCGCCGACCAGCTCGACCGCCGCCCCCAGTTGCCGCAGCTTCGCGACCTTGACCGCCGGCGCGTTCACCGGGACGTAGACCCGCGCGGGCACGCCGAACTCGCGAGCGGCGTGCGCGACGGCGAGCCCGGCGTTCCCGCCCGACGCGGCCACGACGCCGGCCGCCGAAAGCGGGCCCGCGGCGATGATCCGGTTGAACGCGCCCCGGGCCTTGAACGAGCCGGTGTGCTGGAGCTGCTCGAGCTTGAACCACCGGTCGTCGTCGGCGAACACGGGCGTCCGGCGGACCCGGCCCTCGATCCGCGCGGCGGCCTGTTCGACATCCGAAGTACTGATCACGTCTTCAGCATGCGCGCGGACCGTCGTAAGTACCAGCGATGTCTTCTATGCTGACGACAGTTCTGCTTATGGCTGGAGGTGGCCGTGCTCGACGCTCGCCGCCTCGCCCTGCTCGCCGAAGTCGCCCGCGCGGGCTCGATCGCCGCGGCCGCCCAAAGACTGTCCTTCACCCCGTCGGCCGTCTCGCAGCAGCTGGCGAAGCTCGAACGGGACGTCGGCGCGTCCGTGCTGCACCGCCACGCGCGCGGCGTCACGCTCACGCCGATCGGGGAAGCGCTGCTGGTCCACGCCGAGACGATCGCCGGCGAACTGCGTGGCGCGGAAGCCGTGCTCCGCGCGGAGCCGGCGCGGCTCGCCGTCGGCACGTTCGCGAGCGCCGGCACGGCGCTCGTACCGGCGGCGCTCGCCGAGTTCCGCCGGGCGCACCCGGCCGTCGCGCTGCGGCTGCTGGACCTCGAGCCGCCCGGCGGCTACGACCTGGTCCGCTCGCGCGAGCTGGACCTGCTGATCACCCACCGCTACCCGGGCGCACCGCTGCCCGACGCGCGCGGGCTGGACCGGTCGCTGCTGCGGGCGGAACGGTTCCGGCTGATCCTGCCGCCCGGCCATCCGAAGGCCCGCACCCGCCGGCTCACGCTGGCGGAGCTGACGGGCGAGGACTGGATCTCGGGCAGCCCCGGCGTGCCCAACCGCGCGTGCCTCGACCAGCTCGCCGACACCGCGGGCGTCACGCTCGGCGTGACCTACGAAACCCGGGACTACCAGGTGATCCTGGCGCTGGTGGAGGCCGGGCTGGGAATCGCGTTCGTGCCGGAAAGCGTCCTCGAGCGCGCGGGCCGGGCGCGGATCGAGGCCCGCGAGGTCGCCGACGCCCGGCCGGCGCGGGACATCTTCCTGGTGCACCACCGGCGACCGGGCGAGCTGGTCACGGAGATGGTGGACCGGCTCAGCCGACCGGCCGGCCGGCGTTCTCGAAGCGCGCCGACGCCGCCTTGAGCGCGTCCAGGCACGCGCGTACCGCCCCGCGATCCTCTTCGCCCGCCCGGCAAATCGCGTAGATCGTGCGCGTCAACGCCGGGCGGGTCGCCAAGATGCGGACGCCCTCCGGCAGCCGCTCGCGGGCGAGACGCGGGACCAGCGCCGCGCCGACGTTGCCCGCCACCAGGGCCAGCTGCGTCGGATACCCGCCCACCGTGCAGCTGATCCGGGGCTCCAGCCGCTGCTTGCGCAGCACCTGCACCAGCCACTCGTAGCAGCCCGACCCCAGGCTCCAGCCGATCCACGGCAGGTCGTCCACTTCGGACAGGTCGACCGTCTTGCGGTGCGCCAGCCGGTGGCCCGCGGGCAGGGCGAGGTCCGCGACGTCGGAGAACAACGCGATCCTCGTCGTCGACGGCGGGATGGCCGTCGGCCGGTCCTCCCAGCTCTCCAGCACCGCCACGTCGAGGTCGCCGGCCAGGACGCGGGGCATCGTCTGCTCCGCTTCGCCTTCGTGCAGCGTCACCGCCAGCCGCGGGTGCTGCGCCGCGAGCGTCGCCAGCGCGGGCGGGAGCAGCGCGTGCACCGTCGTCGGGATCGCGCCGATCCGCAGCGGCCCGATGACGTCTTCGCGCAGCAGCTCCAGATCCGACTTCGCCTCGGCGACCTGCGCCAGGATCCGCTCGGCGTGCGCGGCCAGCACCTGGCCCGCCTTCGTCAGCCGCACGCCGCGGCCGCGCGGCTCCAGCAGCGGCTGCCCCGCTTCCCGTTCCAGCTTCGCCAGCTGCTGCGACACCCCCGACGGCGTGACGTGCAGGGACGCGGCCGCCGCGGCCACCGAACCCTGGGTGGCGACCGCGTGCAGCGCGCGCATCCGCTCGATTCCGAACACGGTAGAGATGCTACCGAATGAAGCCCAGAAACATTCGCTTGTCCTTGACAGTCGCCACCCGCACGCTGGAGGCGTGACCACGACCGCGCCCCGCCCGACGACCACCACGCCGTTCACCGAGCGCTTCGACCCGCGCCTGCTCGCCGCACTCGGCAGCTTCTGCATCTCGCTGTCGTCGGTCTTCATCAAGGTCTCGCACGCCAGCGGCAGCACGAGCGCGTTCTGGCGCTGCCTGCTGGCCCTGCCGGTGCTGCTCGCGCTCGCCGCGCGGGAACGGCGCAAGGCGGGCCCGGCGCCCCGCGTGCTCCTCCCGCTGCTGGCCGGCGTCGGGCTCGGCCTGGACTTCGTGCTGTGGGGCGAGGCGATCCCGCGGGTCGGCGCCGGCATCGCGACCGTGCTGCTCGCCGTCCAGGTGGTCATCGTGCCGCTGCTGGCGTTCGCGTTCCTGCGGGAACGGCCGGCGAAGCAGTTCCTCTTCGCCGTGCCCGTGCTGCTCGGCGGCGTCGTGCTGGCCGGCGGGTTCGCCGGGAGCGGCTCGTTCGGGCCGGACCCGGTCACCGGCGCGGTGTTCGCGATGCTCGCCGGCGCCGGGTACGCGGTCTACCTCTTCCTGATCCGGCTCAGCGGCGGCCAGGGCGCGCAAGCGCAGTCCCTGGTGCTCGCGACGATCTCGGCCGGGGCCGTCGCCGTCGTGCTCGGCGTCCCGACCGGCACGCTCGACCCGAGCCCGGGCGCGGAGACGTTCGGCTGGCTGGTCGCGCTGGCCGTCGTCGGCCAGCTGATCGGGTGGATCCTCATCTCCGCCGCGCTGCCCCGGATGAGCGCCACCACCGGTGCGACGCTGATGCTGCTGCAGCCCGTCGGCGCGGTGCTCCTGGGCATCGGCCTGCTGGGGGAGACGCCGAGCGCGCTGCAGCTCGCCGGGTGCGCGGGCGTGGTCGCCGCCGTCTGCTTCGCCGGGCGGACCCGCCGCGGATGATCTGCGGGCCGGGCCCGCCCCGGCTACCGTCGCCGGTATGCGTGTGCTGGTGGCCGGGGCTTCGGGGTTCGTCGGCAGCCGGTTGTGCCCGGCGCTGGAGGACGCGGGCCACGACGTCCTCGCGATGACCCGCCACCCCGCGAAGTACCGCGGAGCCGGGACGCCCGTGCGCGGCGACGTCGCCGACGTCGGCTCCCTGCGCGACGCGCTCAAGGGCGCCGAAGCCGCCTACTACCTCGTGCATTCGCTCGACAGCACGGACTTCAAGCGCCGGGACGCCGACGCGGCCCGCGCGTTCGCCCGCGCGGCGGCGGACGCGGGCCTGCGCCGGATCGTCTACCTCGGCGGCCTCGGTGACGACGACGATGCCCTCTCCGAGCACCTGGCCAGCCGCCGCGAGGTCGAGCGGCTGCTGGGGGAGACCGGCGTGCCGGTGACCGTGCTGCGCGCCGGGATCGTCATCGGGCACGGCGGGACGTCGTGGGAGCTGACCCGCCAGCTCGTCGAGCACCTGCCGGCGATGGTCACGCCGCGCTGGGTCGGCACGCGCACCCAGCCGATCGCGATCGCCGACGTCGTCCGCTACCTGGCCGGCGTGCTCGACCACCCGGAAGCCGAGGGCCGGACGTTCGAGATCGGCGGACCCGAGGTGCTGGCCTACCGCGACATGCTGCAGCGGGTTGCGGCGATCGAAGGGCGGCCGCTGGTGATCGTGCCGGTGCCGCTGCTGTCACCGCGGCTGTCCTCGTACTGGCTGTCCCTGGTCACCGACATCGACGTCACGACCGGGCGGGCGCTGATCGACTCGATGACGAACGAGGTCGTCGTCCGCGACGACGCCATCCGCCGGATCGTCGAGTTCGAGCCGATGGGCTACGACGAAGCCGTGCTGCAGGCCCTGGGCGAGCGGGCGAAGAGCCGGCGGCCCGCGTGAAGAAGGCTCGTCTCGCCGGGGTGCTGGCCACGGGGTCCGGGCTGCTGGGCGCGTCGCTGGCCAGCGGGCCGGGTTCGAAGCGGTTCCACGTCCTCACGGCGTCGGTCGCGGCGACCTGGTTCGCCGGTGCCGGGCGGGTGCCGCGGGGCCGCCGGGACGTCGTCCAGCCGGTCCTGGCCGGGGCGGGCGCGTTCGGCGTGTTCTACGGCTGCGCGCTGGTGGCCCGCCACATCCCGCCGCTGCGCCGCGCCATCGCGGGCGTGCTCGACCACGCCCACCGCGGGTCGACGCCGTCGGTGGCGGCGACCGCGCTGGTGACCGGGGCGGCCGAGGAGGTCTTCTTCCGCGGCGCGCTCCACGACGCGTTCGGTCCCGGGAAAGCGACGGCGCTGTACGTCCTTTCGACGACGGCGACGCGCAATCCCGCGCTGGTGCTGGCTTCGGCGGTGATGGGGACGCTCTTCACCGTGCAGCGCGGCCGGGCGGGCGGGGTGCAGGCGCCGCTGCTGACGCACGTGGTGTGGTCGGCGCTGATGCTCGCCTTCCTGCCGCGCCTGTTCCCGCCGCCTAGCGCATGATCCCGTCGTAGGCGGCCATGACCACGCCGAGGCCGCGGTCGTACCCGCCGTCCCAGAGGACCTGGTTCATCACGTACGCCACCACCATGCGGTTCTCCGCGTCGACGAGGACCACCGAGCCGCCCCACCCGCCCCACGAGCACGTGCGGCCCTCGAGCCGGTAGCCCAGGCCGTAGCGCATCTGCGCGCCGAGCACGCGGTCTTCGCCGTGGAACTGCTCCTCGAAGACCCGCTCGGCGCCGGCCGCCGACAGCAACCCGCCGGCGCCGACGAGTGCCGACTGCGCCGCGGCGACCGAGCGGGCGTTGCCGTACCCGTTGATCGCCGGCACTTCCGCGCGCCGCCAGGCTTCGGAGTACGAGTCCGAGACGCCGACCAGGAAACCCGGCGGCTTGTCGCCCTGGGGATCGGGGATCAGCGGCGCCACGCGGTGGTCGTGTTCGGCGGCCAGCCCGATGTGGAAGTCGGCGCCCAGCGGGCCGGCCACCTCCTCGGCGAAGAACGTGCCGAGGGTGCGTCCGGTGACGCGGCGGACGACTTCGCCCACCAGGAACCCGAACGTGACCGAGTGGTACCCGCCCGTCGTCCCGGGCTCCCACGCCGGCGCCTGCGCGGCGAGCCGCGCGGTCACGGCCGGCCAGTCGAAGAGGTCCTCGACCGCGATCGAACCCGTGAAGTCCGGCAGGCCGGCGGTGTGCCCGAGCAGGTGCCGGACGAGCGTGTTCTCCTTGCCCGCCGCGGCGAATTCGGGCCAGTACGCGGCGACCGGCGCGTCGAGGTCCAGCTCTCCGCGGTCGGCGAGGACCAGCGCGCACAACGCGGTCATCGTCTTGGTGGTGGACCAGACGGTGGTGATCGTGTCGCGGTCCCACGCCTTCGTGCGGCCGGGGTCGACGTACCCGCCCCACAGGTCGACCACCGGCTCGCCGTCGACGAAGACGGCGGCCGACGCGCCGACGTCGCCGGAATCGAGTGAGGCCGCCAGGACCTCACGCACCTTGCCGAACCGTTCTTCGCAGTTCCCCCGGATGGTGGTCACGGCGGCCAGCAAACTCCGTCCGGCGGGGCCGCACCACTCATTTTCCGCGCGGAGAATCTTTGTCCGGAACGAGCCAGAACCGGGCGGAATCCTTCACCAACCGCGTCCCGGCTTCCTATGCTGGAGCGACCCCCGGTGCGTGGAGAGGGATGTCGATGCGGACATTGCTCGTGCTGCTGCTCGTGTTCGGTTCCCTGACCCCGATCCCCGCCGAAGCGGCGACGGCGGTGTGCGTGACGTCGTGCGACCAGCTCGACCCGTCGCGGGCCGCGCGGGAGAGCTTTCCCCTGCCCGACAAGGTGATCAACGGCCGCGTGCTGCGCCTGCACGCCTCCGACCCGGACGGCATGGCGTGGGCGAGCATCGACAACGGCGTCGCCGGCGACGCCGTCTGGCTCGACCGCTCCTGGGACGCGGGCGCGACCTGGGAAGGCCTGCTGGGCAAGGCGAGCATCCCCGGCACGTGGACCGGCACCCGCACGCTCATGTACAACCTCACCGATCCGGCGCACCACCGCCGCGGCTGGGTCCGGGCGTGCGGGGACGCGCAGGGCGTCGGCTGCACCGCGTGGATCTACCCGGACGTCTGCGACGCCGCCTGCGACGGCAGCGCCCCCGCCGCCGGCGACAGCCAGCCGGTGGCGCCGACGACCCTCTTCGGCCGCACGATCCGGCTCCACTTCGACGGGAAAGGCCTGGCGTGGGCCGGGATCGAAGCCGGTGGCGCCGGTGACGAGATCTGGCTCGACCGCTCGTGGGACGCCGGCGCGAGCTGGCCGGACGGCTCGTCGCTCGGCCGCACGAGCGTCGCCGCGGGTGCGACCGGCACGCACACGACGGCGTTCGCGACGCGCGATCCGCGCGGCCGGCTCTACGGCGGCGCGGTACGTGCGTGCGGTCGCGAAGCGGCGCACGCGCAGGGGAGTTGCACGGCCTGGGCGCGCCCGGCGACGACCCGCGCGGCCGGTGCGCTGGACGCCTTGATGTGGTCCTACGAGCCGTACACCGCTTGGTGGCCGTCGAGCTGGTGGAACTCGGCGGTCGCGGTGACGGCGGTGGCCGACGCGGGCGGGTTCGACTCCGCCCTGGCCCGCACCTTCGACGTCAACCGGGCCGCTTTCCCCGCCGGGGCAAGGAGTTCCGACGCGATCGAGGGCGACTTCGTCAGCCGCGCCATCGACGACAGCGCGTGGTGGGGCCTGGCCTGGGTCGCCGTCTACGACCGCACCCACGACACCCGCTACCTGACCGAGGCGACGACGATCGCGAACTACGTCCACGGGTTCTGGGACACCGGCAGCTGCGGCGGCGGGGTCTGGTGGAACCGCGAGCGGACGTACAAGAACGCCGTCACGGCAGGGTTGTACCTGCGGCTGACCGCGTCCCTGCACAACCGGCTCGCCGGCGACACTCTGTGGGGTCAGCGGGCGCGCACGGCGGGCGACTGGTTCTTGACCAGCGGGCTGATCAACTCCTCGGGCCTGGTGAACGACGGCTTGACGGCGTCGTGCGCCAACAACGGCCAGACCGTCTGGACGTACAACCAGGGCCTCGGCATCGGCGGCCTGCTGGAGCTGTGGCGCGCGACCGGCGTCCAGTCCTATTTGGACGCGTCGAAGCGGCTCGCGGACGCGGCGATGACGCGGCTGACGTCCGGCGGCGTGCTCGTCGAATCCTGCGACACCGGCACGGGTTCCTGCGACGACAACCAGAAGCAGTTCAAGGGCATCTTCCTGCGCTACTTCGGCGACCTGGCGACGGCGACGGGGTCGGCGACCTACCGCGCGTTCGCCCAAAGGCAGGCGGACGCGCTGTGGGCGAACGACCGCGACGCGCTGAACCGGATCGGCCAGCGCTGGACCGGGACGACGCCGAACGTGACGGACTGGCGCACCCAGGCCTCGGGGCTCGAAGCGATCCTGGCGGCCGGGTAGCTCCGCACGCGAGAATGGGCGGCGTGCGGATCCTCCTGCTCGCGGCCGTCGCCGTGCTCGTCACCGGGTGCCAGGCCGAGGTCGCGGGCCACGCCGCGCCCACCGGCTTCATCGTCAAGGACGGCACTCAGCTGCGGTTCCGGCCGGTCCTCGCCGAACTGCCGCCGGGGCCGGCGACCGGCTCGGCGAGCGACCGGCAGAGCACCGACCCGGCCGCGCAGCAGGCCGCGGCGCAGGCGTTCGACTGCGCCCAGGGCAAGCCGGACCCGCTGGCCGGCCGCGACGATCCCGCGTTGCCGCTGATCAGCTGCGACCGTGCGCAAGGCACGAAGTACATCCTCGGACCGGGGTTCCTCAGCGGTGCGGACGTGAGCCGCGTGGACGCCGCCCTCGATCCGCAGACCGGCAGCTCGGTCATCAACCTCAGCTTCACCGCCGAGGGCGCGCGGACGTGGGCCGAGTGGACCGGGCAGAACGTCGGCAAGCAGGTCGCGATGGTGCTGAAGAGCCGCGTCCTGACCGCGCCGGCCGTGCAGTCCGCCATCACCGGCGGGGAAACGCAGATCACCGGGAAGTTCACGCTGCCCGAAGCCCGGCAGCTGGCCCGGGACATCGCCGGCGGCTGACGCTCAGCAGGTCGGCGGCAGGGCTTCCCGGCAGGCTTCGGTCTCCGTCTTGCTCGTCGCCTGGCGGAGCAGTTCGTAGAGGGACTCGCGCTGCTCGTCGCTGAGCCCGCTGAACACCTCGTCCTCGACCGCGGCGAGCGCGAATTCCGCCCGGACCAGCAGCTTGACGCCGACGTCGGTGAGCTCGACGACGTGCCGGCGCCGGTCGACGGGGGAGCGGCGGCGCTCGATCAGGTTCTCGGCCTCGAGGTCGTTGAGCAGCCCGACGACGTTCGTGCCGTCCATTTCGAGGATCTTCGCCAGGTCCTGCTGTGAGCTGCCGCCGAGGTCGCGCAGGACCGTCAGGGCGATCAGGTGCCGCGGTCGCAGCCCGAGCGGGGTGAGCACCGACTCGCTGCGCGTCTGCAACCGGCGCGTGAGCTGGCCGAGCAGCGCACCACACCGGTGGGGCGGCTGGTTGACGACCGGCAACGAGGACATGAGCCCAGTATATGGGCGCCCCAACAGTCGATGTGCTATTAATGGTTTGTCCAACACCAACGATCTATGGGCGGCTAACGACATGGCGCACCTCCTCCACATCGACTCGAGCATCCAGGGCGAGCGTTCGGTGAGCCGCGCGCTCACCGCGCGGGCCGCGGCCGCGTGGCGCGCCGCGCACCCCGACGGCACGGTCACCTACCGCGACCTGGGCGCGAACCCGCTGCCCCACATCGACGCGGCGAGCGGGCTGGCCGGCATGGTGCCGCCGGAGCAGCACACCCCCGAGCAGGCGGCGGCGTGGGCGCGGACCCGCGAGCTGGTCGACGAGATCAAGGCGGCCGACACGGTGCTGCTGGGCCTGCCGCTCTACAACTTCGGCGCGCCGAGCAGCGTCAAGACGTGGGTCGACCACCTCATCGCGCCCGGGCTTTCGGTCGACCACGAGACGCAGACCGGCCTGCTGGGCGGCCGCGAGTTCATCGTGCTGGCCTCCCGCGGCGGCGGCTACGGCGAGGGCACGCCCCGCGAAGGCTGGGACCACGCCGAGCAGTGGCTCCCGCACGGCGTTTCGCTGACCGGCCTCGAGCCGCGGTTCATCACCGCCGAGCTGACGCTGGCCCACGTCAACCCGGCGATGGCGGAGCTCATCCCGCTGGCCGACGCGAGCCGGGCGACCGCGGAGAAGATCATCGACGACCTCTGGCTCCCGGCCCGCGTCTGAGGGGACGGCGGCCGGCTCGCCAACCGTCTTGAATGAGTCATTCAGGTCTTCGGAGGTCCTGAATGACTCATTCAAGACGTCGGCGGAAGCGCTGCCGGGGGCCGGTGCGACCGTTCGGCGCGCGATTCCCCGCCTTCGGCGACGACCTCCCGGACCCCCAGCGTCACCACCCGACCCCGGCCGGTACCGTCCCGCCGGAGGCCGGGTGGCAAGATGCCGGGACCCGGACAGTCGACCTGGGCGAGGAAGGTCAGGTTTGAGCGCGCACACCTCCCAGATGGACGATATCCGGCTGGTCGCGCAACCCAGCGCGTTGCCGGTCACGGAACTGTTCGTCCGCCTGATTCTCACCGACTGGTCCCTGCTGCCGATGCTGGAGCACGTGACCGCGACCGCGAGACGGCTCGTCGAGACCGTCATCGAGGCCGGCGACCCGCGGTCACCCGCGTTCGTCACGCTGCGGCTGCGGCTGCGCGCCGACGTGCTGGTGGTCGAGGTCGACGACGACGTGCCCGGGCTGCCCGAGCCGAAGGTCGCCGGCCCCGGCGAACGCGTCGGCGTCACGCCCGGCGTGGGCGGGGCCCGCACCACCTGGTGCGAGCTCGAGCTGCCCGGCGGGATGAACGCCAAGCAGGTGCGCCTGCCCCGGCGGCAGGACCGCCGGACCCTGGTCGACGAGCCCGTCTCCGGTGCCCCGGTGGCGGCGGACCCGGAAGTGCTGGAGCGCCTGCTGACCCGGCTGAGCGGCTGGTCCGGCCAGGGCTGACGTGCGCCGTCCCGTTGTCGTCGTGCTCTACGACGGCGTCCGGCTGCTGGACGTCTCCGGGCCACTGGAGGTCTTCGCCGAGGCGAACGAGCACGGCGGGCGCTACGAGCTGAAGACGGCTTCGCCGGGCGGCGCCGACGTCCGCGCCAACACCGGGACGCGGCTGGGCGCCGACGTCGACCTCGCCGCCGCGGACCCGCGCGGGGCGACCGTGCTGGTGCCCGGCGGCCCCGAATGGGTCCGCACGATCGCCGACACCGAGCTCGTCGCGCAGATCCGCCGGCTGGCCGACGGCGCGGACCGGACGGCGTCGGTGTGCGCGGGCGCGTTCGCGCTGGCCGCCGCCGGCGTCCTCGACGGCCGGCGCGCCACCACGCACTGGGACCTCACCGACCAGCTCGCCCGCCGCTTCCCGCTCGTGCGGGTGGACGCCGACGCGATCTTCGTCCAGGACGGCCCGGTGATCACCTCGGCCGGCGTCACCTCTGGCATCGACCTGGCGCTCGCGCTGGTCGAGGCCGACCTCGGCGCCGAGGTGGCCCGGCTGGTGGCCAAGCACCTGGTCGTCTTCCTGCAGCGCCCGGGCGGGCAGTCGCAGTTCAGCGTCCGGCTGCAGACGGGCCGCCCGCGCACGGAGGTGCTGCGGACCGTGCTCGACGCTGTCGCGACCGACCCGTCGGCCCCGCACATCCTCGACGACCTGGCCGCCCGCGCCGGGGTCAGCACGCGCCACCTGACGCGCCTGTTCCGCGAGGAGCTGGGCCGCACACCCGCGCGGTTCGTCGAGCAGGTGCGGCTGGAGTACGCCCAGCAGCAGCTGGAGACCACGACCGAGCCCCTCGACGTCGTGGCGCGGCGCTCGGGCTTCGGGTCGGCCGAGACGCTCCGACGCGCCTTCGCGCGCGGTCTCGGTGTGACGCCCAGCGACTACCGCGCCCGGTTCCGGACCACCGGCGTCGGCTGAACCGGACCCGCCCCCCGATCCGTGCATCCAGGCAGGGAGAGGACGTGGAGGCGAGGAGGCAGCCGTCGTGCGCATAGTCATCGCGGAAGAAGACGCCCTGCTGCGGGAGGGGCTCGTGCTGCTCCTGCGCAGCGAGGGCTTCGACGTCGCCGCCGCCGTCGACCACCCGGGGGAGCTCCTGGCCGCCGTCGCGACGGAAAAGCCGGACCTCGCCGTCGTCGACGTCCGGATGCCGCCGACCTTCACCGACGAAGGGCTGCGGGCCGCGCTCGAAGCGCGCCGGCTCATGCCGGGCCTGGCGATCCTCGCGCTCTCGGCGTTCATCGAGGACGGCTACGCGGGTGACCTCCTGGCCGCCGGCGGTGGGGGCGCGGGTTACCTGCTCAAGGAGCGCGTCGGCAAGCCCGACGAGTTCCTCGACGCCCTCAAGCGCGTGGCCGCCGGGGGCACGGTGCTCGACCGGGACGTCGTCGCCGTCCAGCTGTCCCGGCCGCGGCCCGGCGACCCTGTCGGCACGCTCACCGCGCGCGAACGCGAGGTCGTCGCGCTGCTGGCCGAGGGCCATTCGGTGCCGACTATCGGGCGGCTGCTCGGCATCGGCACCGCGGCCGCCCGGCAGCACGCCGGGGACGTCAGCTCGAAGCTGCGCGTCCCCGACGGTGCCCAGGCGATGCTCAGCTACCTGCGGGCGTGAGCACCTCGGCCTGCTTCTCGCGGTACCGGGCGACGTTGGCGAGCTTGACGTCCTCGTAGCCACGGACCAGGTCGGGCAGCTCGGCCAGCGCGAGAACCCGGGCGCGATCGACGTCGGCCGCCGAAAACGCCTTCAGCACCATGCCGCGGTAGTCCTCGATCAGCTCGCGCTCCACGCGGCGCACCTCGGCGCGGCCGAACGGGTCGAGCCGCGTGCCGCGCAGCCGGCGCAGCGCGTGCAGCACCCGGAACGCCGGGCGGAACCACGGGCCCAGGCTGATCTTGCGCTTCATGCCCAGCGCCCGCAGGACCGGCGGGTGCAGCCGGTAGGCGTACTTCGTGCCTTCGCCGAACTGCTCTTCGAGACCCGCCGTGAACGACGGGTCGAGCGAAAGCCGCGCGACCTCGTACTCGTCCTTGTACGCCATCAGCTTGTACAGGTGCTTCGCGACCGCTTCGGTGATCTCCGTCGGCCCGTCCTCCAGCACCCGCACCCGCTCGACGAACTCCGCGTACGCCCGCGCGTACCGCTTGTCCTGGTAGGCGACCAGATCCGGGATCCGGACGTCGAGCAGCCGCGCCAGCTCCGAACCCGGTTCCGCGTGCACCAGCTTCCGCACGGACGGCTGCGTGACGGGACGCGCCGGGGCGGGGGTGCTCGCGAGCGCGGAGGGGTCGGCGACGAGCTGGCGGCCGCGGCGGAAGGCCTGCAGGTTCGCCGCTACGGCGGTGCCGTTCAGCTCGATCGCCCGCTCGATCGCCGCGGCCGGCAGACCGATCGCGCCGGTCTGGAAAGCCGCGCCGAGCTGCAGGACGTTCGCGAACTGGTCGTCGTCGAACAGCTCCTCGGCCAGGCCGCGCGCGTCCAGCGACACCGTGCGCTTCGCCGCCGCCTCCAGCGGGGCGAGGACACTGCCGGGGTCCGGGAACGACACCGTCGTGTCGACGACCATCCGGCCGGTCGGCACCTCGGTCGTCGACACGACCGCGGTGGTGCGCGCGGCGTCGGCCACGCCGAGGTTCGCCGCGTCCGCGCCGACCAGGGCGTCGCACGCGAGGTAGAGGTCGCACTCGCCGGCGGCCAGCTTCGGGGCCTGCTCGACCGGTTCCGCCGTCACCTTCAGGTCGGACACCACCGCGCCGCCCTTCTGGGCCAGCCCGGTCTGGTCGAGCGTGCGGACGTGCCGCCCGTCGAGCACCGCGGCGGTGGCGAGGATCTGCGTCACGGTGACCACGCCGGTGCCGCCGATCCCGGTGATCCGCACGGTGAAGTCCTTTTCGGACACCGGAGGAGCGGGCACGGCGTCCGCGGCCAGCTCGCCGAGCTTCCGCCGGTGCTTGCGACCGGTCGGCACGACGGTGACGAACGACGGGCAGTCCCCGGCCAGGCACGAGTAGTCGACGTTGCACGACGACTGGTGGATCGCCGTCTTGCGCCCGAACTCGGTCGCGACCGGCTGCACCGACAGGCAGTTCGACTTGGTGCCGCAGTCGCCGCAGCCCTCGCAGACACGCTCGTTGATGACCACGCGGGTCGTCGGCGTGGCCTGCTTGCCGCGGCGGCGCTTGCGCCGCTTCTCGGCCGCGCACTCCTGCTCGTGGACGAGCACGGTGACGCCCTTGACGGCGGCCAGTTCCTCTTGCGTGGCCAGCAGTTCCGCGCGGTCGCGGACCTCGACGCCGGCGGGGAGCTTGCGGCGCCGCAGCTTCGCGGGCGCGTCGCTGGTGATCACGACCTTCTTGGCGCCCTCGACGAGCAGCAGTTCGGCGACCTTCTCCACCGGCAGCCCGCCGACGGCGTCCTGGCCGCCGGTCATCGCGACCGCGGAGTTGTAGAGCAGCTTGTAGGTGATGTTGACGCCGGCCGCGACGGCCGCGCGCACGGCGAGGCTGCCGGAGTGGGTGAACGTGCCGTCGCCGATGTTCTGGACGAAGTGCTCGGCCTCGACGAACGGCGCCATACCGATCCACTGGGTGCCTTCGCCGCCCATCTGCGTCACGCCGAGGACGGTGCCGACCTGGTCGGGTTCCATGAACAGGGCCATGGTGTGGCAGCCGATGCCGCCGCCGACCAGCGTGCCCTCGGGGACCTTCGTCGACGAGTTGTGCGGGCAGCCGGAGCAGAAGTACGGCGTGCGCGCCAGCAGCGGCACCGAGATGCGCTCGCGACGGCGGCGGCCCCGGTACGCCTCGACCGACGGGATGCCTTCCGGCAGCCGCCGGGCCAGGCCGGCCGCGATGCCGTCCGGGTCCAGCTCGCCGAGTTCGGTGAACAGCGTCCGGCCGGCGGGGTCCTTCTTGCCGGTGATCGCGGGCGCGCCGGGGACGCCGTAGAGGACCTCCTTGAGCGCCGTCTCGACGAACGACCGCTTCTCCTCGACGACGACGATCTCGCCGAGCCCCTCGGCGAACTCGCGGACGATCCCGGGTTCGAGGGGGTGGATCGCGCCGAGCTTGAGCACGCGGATGCCGTGCCGGGGCAAGGCTTCCGCGTCGAGGCCGAGGGTGCGGAACGCCTGCTGGAGGTCCAGGTAGGACTTCCCGGCGGCGACGATGCCGATCCGGTCGGCCGGGCCGCGCGCGGTGATCCGGTTGACCCCGCTCGCGCGCAGGTACTCCGTGACCAGCGGCAGCCGGACGGTGAAGAGGCTGCGCTCCAGCTCGGCGAGGCTGGTGCCGAGCAGCCGCGACGTCGGCTTGTGCCGGTAGCCCTTTTCGAGCCGCGGTGCCGTCCACTGTGGATCGACGATCGCCGTGCCCGAGGCGTCGGCGACGTTCGCGACGACCTTCAGCGACGTCCACACGCCGGCCGCGCGGGACAGCTCGACCGCGTGCATGCCGAGGTCGAGGACGTCCTGGGAGTCGGCCGGGAAGAAGATCGGGATCGCCAGGTCGGCGAGCGCCAGCTCGGACGCGCACGGGACGGTCGAGGACTTCGCGTTCGGGTCGTCGCCGACGAGCGCCACGGCGCCGCCGCGCGGGTCGGTGCCGGCCAGGTTGGCGTGCCGCAGCGCGTCGGTGGCGCGGTCGAGACCGGGGGCCTTGCCGTACCAGAACCCGGTGACGCCGCGCTGCCCGCCGGCGCCCGCGACGAGCTGGCTGCCCATCACCGAGGTGGCGGCCAGCTCCTCGTTGAGACCCGGGCGGTGGACGACGTCGTGCTTCTCGAGCAGCTTCGCGCGGCGGCCGAGCTCGAGGTCGTAGCCGGCCAGCGGCGAGCCCTCGTAGCCGGAGACGAACACGGCGGGGTCGCCGCCGTGGGCGCGGTCGTGGCGGACGCGGTCGAACAGCAGCCGGACCAGGGCCTGCACCCCGCTCAGGTGCACGGTCCCCGCCTCTCGCAGGTACCGGTCCTCCAGCGTGAACGTCTCCACGGCGCGGCTCCTCTCGCGTCGATGTGCTTCGGAGCACAGTGCGGCGCAGACCACAGCGACGCAACAGGCGATGTCGGATCAGCATCCCAGACGCAAACTTCGGCGTGCTGCCGCGTCGGCTGGCCGCGTTTTTTGCGCGGAGTTACGCTCCGGCGCATGACCGAAGAGCCGCTCGACGCGACCGACCACGAAATCCTCGGCCTGCTGCGCGAAGACGCCCGCCGCACGCTGTCGGACATCGCGGGCCGCGTCACGCTGTCGACGGCCGCGGTCAAGCGCCGCATCGACCGGCTGCGCGAGACCGGCGTGATCACCGGGTTCACCGTGCAGGTCGACCACGCGAAGCTGGGCTGGGGGATCGAGGCGTTCACCGAGCTGCGGTTCGTCGGGAACACGAAGGTCGCCGAGATCCTGCGCACGACCACGCGGATGCCCGAGGCGCAGGCGGTGTTCACGATCGCGGGCGACCCGGACGCGCTCGTGTGGCTGCGGGTGCGGGACATGGCCCACCTGCAGAAGACGATCGACGAGATCCGCCGCCAGCACCAGGTCACCGGCACGAAGACGCTGATCGCGCTGGAGTCCTGGTCGCGGGGGACCTGAGGTGCTCGTGACGCTGGCCGAGCGGCCGGACCTCGCCGACGCCGTCTACGCGATCCCGTACCCGCCCGGCTCGCCGGCGTTCATGGCCGGCAGCCTGCCGAGCCTGCTGGTGCGCGGTCGCCGGGTGGCGCGGCGCTGGCCGCACCTGGTCGTCGCGCGCCTCGAAGACGACCGGCCGGTGGCGCGCGGGATCATGGTGCCGTTCCGCGACCGCGGGTCGCTTCCCGCGCGCGGCTGGGACGAAGTGGCGGTCTGGGCCGCGGAGGACGCGCTCGACGACGTCACCCCGGACACCGCGTGCGCGCTGGAGATCGCGGTGCACCCGGAGCACCAGGGCCGCGGCCACTCCCGCACGATCTTGGAAGGCATGCGCGCGGCGGCGGCCGGGCTGGCCTCGCTGGTGATCCCGGTCCGGCCGCCGGACAAGGCCGCGGCGCCGGAGATGCCGATGCGCGAGTACGCCGCCGAGACGCGGGCGGACGGCTTGCCGGCCGACCGCTGGCTGCGCACCCACGTGCGGGCCGGCGGCCGGATCGAGTCGGTGGCGTCCTGCTCGGCGACGGTCCAGGCGCCCCTCGAGGACTGGCGCCGCTGGACCGGGCTGCCGTTCGCCGACGACGGCCCGGTCCTCGTCCCGGGGGCGCTCGCCCCGGTGTTCGTCTCGACGGCCGGGGACTTCGCGGTCTACGTCGAACCGAACGTCTGGGTGTCGCACCGGGTCGGCTAGCCGCGCAGCAGAACCCCGGACGTGCGTTCCCGCTCGATGAAGAACTCCGGCCACTCCAGCCCGTCCGGCGGCGCGTCGATCGCGGCCGCCCGCCGGCGGAGTTCGTTCAGGTAGTCCGTGTCCAGGAGCGTGCGTGCCGACAGCGGTTCGCGCAGCATGGTGTCGATCGGACCTTCGTACAGGTACGCGTCCACGCCCGGGAAACCCTTGCTGCCCGGCGGGTACTCGAGGTTCGTCGGGAAGTACGTCGTGTCGAGCGCGCCCAGCCAGGACCCCGCGATGGGCGTCAGCGACGGCCACGCACCCAGGCGCCGCTCCAGCCGGGCGTTGTCCGAAATGAACCCGTAGTGGTCCGCCACGACGTACGCCGCGCCCGGGTACTCGCGCTCCAGCTGCGCGACCGCCGCGCTGCCGCCGTCGTGCTTCAGGTGCCCCAGCCCGAACAACATGAGCGCCTTGCGGTGCTTCTGCAGCACCTGCGTCTTCACCACCGCCGTGATCGACGCGTCCCGGTCGTGGAACGGCTCCATGTCCGCCGGGCTGTGGATCCGGCTCCAATCGATCGGCGGGTCGCCCGCCAGCACGCGGATCTTCCGCTCGGCCGGCAGCTTCGTGTTGACCTGCCGCACCAGCGCGAAGAGCTGTTCGTAGAACAACGAGAAGCCGCAGCTCGGCTGGGTCGTGTCCCGCCAGACGCGGCTGATGTCCGGGACGTCACCGCCCGCGGTGTAGGCGTCCAGCACCGGCTGGAGGCGCGAGTTCCCGCACTCCACGACGACGTCGTTCACGCGGTCCGGGAAGCGGGGATCCCGGACCAGGTCGAAGACGAACGGCCCGGGGTCCGGGCTGGACTTCGCGACGATCGAGTGGGTGCCGAAGGCGGCGAGCAGGGCGCCGACGGGATCGGACGGCGGCCGCGGCTGACCCGCGTCGGCCGGCGCGGCCACCAGCGCGGCGGCCGCGAGCACGGTCAGGACGGTCTTCACCAAGCGCATGACAGCTCCCCAGAACAAAATACCTATTGTCTTACGACTGTAGGACAACTCGGTCAGCATCCAGCTTCGCCCGGGCCGCTGTCAAGGCCGGGTCAGTGCTTGAACGCCTCCGCGAGCCACCACGAACCGCCGTCGTCGGCGATCTTGGCGTCGATCACCAGCGGCGCGTCACGCGGACCGGCCAGCCATTCGCGCACCGCGAAGAGGTCTTCGGCCGACCGCACGGTGACGCCGTCGGCGCCGAAGCCGCGGCCGATCGCGGCTAGGTCGGAGTCCGGGAACCGGACCGTCGTCATGTCGGCGTCGCCGAAGTGGTGGACCTCGGCGCCATAGGCGGCGTCGTTGTAGACGATCACCGCCAGCGGCAGGCCGAGCCGGACCGCGGTGTCCAGTTCGGACAGTGCCATGTGGAACCCGCCGTCGCCGGTGCCGAGCACCGGCAGCCGGTCCGGGCGGGCCAGCGCCGCGCCGATCGCCGTGCCGAGACCCAGCCCGATGCTCTGGAACGCCTGCGTGAAGCAGAACCCCTGTTCGTCGGGCACCGACAGGTACGCGCTCGGGTAGCCCATGAAGTTGCCGGAGTCGATCGAGACGATCCGCTCGGCGGGCAGCATTTCGTCGAGCAGCTTGCTCAGCGTCCGCGGGTCGATCCGGCCGCCCCGGGAAAGGTCTTCGTGCTCGACGTCGGTCCAGCGGCCGCCCGCGATCCGGGCCGCGACCTCGTCGGTGCGGTACCCCTGCTGCTCCTTCGCCACGGCGAGGACGTCGGCGGCGGTGCCCGCGACGTCGCCGGCGATCCCGAGGTCGATCGGCCGGTGCGCGCCCAGCGCGCTCTGCTCGACGTCGACCTGGACGAGCTTCGCGTGCGGGCTGAGCAGCTTCCCGTGCCGCGTGGTCCACATGTTCAGCGCGCAGCCCCAGCCGACGACGAGGTCCGCGCCCAGGATCAGCTCGGCGGCCGTCGGCGACGCGAAGCCGCCCGAAATGCCCATCGCGAACGGGTCGCCGTGGAACAGCCCGTGCGCGACGGCCGACGTCGCCAGCAGCGCCCCGCACCGGGAAGCGAGGTCCCGCAACGGTTCCCGGCTGGCCCGGGCGCCGCGCCCGGCGATGAACACCGGCCGTTCGGCGGCCGCGAGCAGATCCGCCAGCGCGCGGACCGACCCGGCGTCCGGGCGCACCACCGCGGGCCCCGCGATGTCCGGCAGGGGCGCCGGCGAAGGCGCCGGCTCGGCCTGGACGTCGAGGGGCAGGTTCAGCACGACCGTCCGGCGCTGCTGCCGCGCGGTCCGGAAGGCCCGCACGGTGTCGGCGACCGCGCTCGCGGCCGAGTGCACCCGCTCCGGCACCGCGCCGACCGCGGCGGCGAGCCCGTCCTGGTCGACGCGGAAGTTCGACAGCACCGACGCGCCGGCCGAGTCGGCGGTGAGCACGACCATCGGCGTCCGGCTCTTGGCCGCCTCGGTGATGCCGGTCATCGCGTTGGTCAGCCCGCACCCCTGGTGCAGCGACAGCACCGAGACCTGCCCGCTCATCCGCGCGTACGCGTCGGCCATGCTCGCGGCGCCACCCTCGTGGCGGGCGGCGACGAACCGGACGCCGCCCGCGCGCAGCGCGTTCGTCACCTCGAAGTTGCCACTGCCCACCACGCCGAACGCGGTGCGGACGCCGAGGCCGGCCAGCGTGCGGCCGACGAGTCCGGCGACGTTCACCGCTCCACCAGGGCGAGCACGCGGGCCGGGCTGCCGGAGCCGCCGACGATCGGCAGCGGCGAGACGACCAGCAGCGTGCCGGTCGGCGGCAGGGCGGCCAGGTTCTGCAGCTGGGTCAGGCCGTGCTTCCCGGCGCCCAGCAGGAGTTCGTGGCAGGGGAACATCGGCTCGAGGCCGGGCGCCTGGCCCGCGTCGGTGCCGACGGTCTCGACGCCGAGCCCGGTGATCGGCGTTTCTTCGGCGAGCCAGCGGGCGCACTCGGGCGAGACGCCGGGGGAGTGCGAGCCGGTGTCGTCGGCGTTGAGGAACGCCTCCTGGTCGTGGCTGCGCGTGTCCCAGCCGGTGCGGTAGAGCAGCCAGCCGCCGTCGGGCAGCGGGCCGTGCTCGGCCGTCCACGCGCGGACGTCGTCGATCGACAGGAGGAAGTCGGGGTTCTCGGCCGCCGGTGCCGAGAAGTCCAGCACGACCGCGGGCGCCACCAGCGTCTTCAGCGGCACCTGCGAGACGTCGTGACCGTCCTTTCCGGACACCCAGTGAACGGGGACGTCGAGGTGGGTGCCGGTGTGCTCACCGGTGTGGATGTCGTTCCAGTACCACCGCGGGCCGCGCTCGTCGTAGCGGCTGATCTCCTCCAGCCGGAACGGGATCGTGTTGGCGAACGGTGCCGGCAGCTGCAGGATCGGCGTGCTCGCGCTCAGGGGAGCGGTGAGGTCGACGATCTCGACCGACCCGTCGCCGAGCGCCTTGCTCAGCCCGTCCAACAACGACATGCCTGCCTCCCGGGTGCCGGTGTACGTCTCGCCCGGAACCCTATGCCCGCCGGGCGCTCCTTGACAGCCGTGTGGTCCCGGGTGTTGTCTTAATGTCGTAAGACAATAGGAAGGTGTCGGGTGATCGAGTTCGTCCTGGACGGCCGCTCGCGGGTCGCCACGTACATGCAGCTCGTCGTCCAGGTGAAGCAGGCGCTGCGGGTCGGCCTGCTGCGCCCCGGCGACCAGCTGCCGAAGGTCCGCGAAGTGGCCCAGGCGCTGGCGATCAACCCGAACACCGTGCTCAAGGCCTACCGCGAGCTGGTCCTGGAGGGACTCGCGGAAGGCCGGCCGGGGGTGGGCACGTTCGTCACCGGCAGCCTGGCCGGGCCGTCGCTGGGCAACCAGGCGCGGCTGCGCGACGAACTGGTGTCCTGGCTGGAGCGCGCCGAAGCCGCGGGGATGTCGCCCGACGACATCGCGGCCCTGATCGAGACCACGTTGCGGGGCACCGCGGTGCCCCGCAACCTTGCGTAGGGAGTTCCGGAATGGAGCTGGCCGTGCAGACCCGGGCGCTGGGCAAGCGCTACGGGCGCACCTGGGCGTTGCAGGACTGCGCGCTGGACGTGCCCGCCGGGCGGATCGCCGCACTGGTGGGCCCGAACGGCGCGGGCAAGACGACGCTGCTGCACCTGGCCGTCGGGCTGCTACGGCCCGACGCGGGGGAGGTGCGCGTGTTCGGCCGCGACCCGCGGTCGGTGCTCGCCGACATCGGGTTCGTCGCGCAGGACACCCCGCTCTACCGCGACTTCACCGCGGCCGAGCTCGTCACCATGGGCGGCAAGCTGAACCCGCGCCGCTGGGACGCCGCGCTGGCCCGCGAGCGGCTCGCCATGCTCCGCATCCCGCCGGACAAGCCGGTCGGCAAGCTGTCGGGCGGGCAGCGGGCGCAGGTCGCGCTGGCGCTGGCCCTGGCCAAACGCCCGCGGCTGCTGCTGCTCGACGAGCCCATCGCCAGCCTGGACCCGTTGGCGCGCCGCGAATTCATGCAGGCGCTGATGGGGGCGGTGGCCGAGAGCGAGACGACCGTCCTGCTGTCGTCGCACCTGCTCGCCGATCTCGAACGCAGCTGCGACTACCTGGTCGTCCTGCAGCAGTCCCGCGTCCAGCTGACCGGGGCGGTCGACGAGCTGCTCGACACGCACCGCACGCTCGTCGGCCCGCGCGCCGGCAGCGAGTCGATCGCCGGGGTGGCGAAGGTGGTGCGCGCGAGCCACACCGAACGCCAGTCGACGCTGCTCGTCCGACGCGGCGACGGGCCGGTCGATCCGATGTGGACGGAGCACGAGGTGACCCTGGAGGACCTGGTGCTGGCGTACCTGGCCGAAGCGACGGAGGCGCACGTGGCGTGGGAGGTGCCGGCATGATCTGGCTGACCTGGCGCCAGCACCGCAGGCAGGCGCTGTTCACGCTCGGCGCGCTGGCCGTGCTCGCCGCGATCATGGTCCCGACGGGCCTGTCGATGCACGCGAAGTACGACAGCCTCGGCCTGCCCGCGTGCCGGGCCACGCTCGGCAGCGGGTCGCTGATCACGCAGACCGAGGCGGTGGCGCAGTGCGACAGCCTGGGCCACCAGTTCCAGCAGCAGTTCAGCGGCATGGTGTTCGTCGCGGTCCTGTTCGTGGTGCTGCCGGTCCTGGTGGGCGTGTTCTTCGGCGCGCCGCTGGTGTCCCGCGAGTTCGAGCAGGGCACCCACCGTCTCGTGTGGACCCAGGGCGTCAGCCGCCTGCACTGGGCGCTGGTGAAGTTCGGCCTGGTCGGCGCGATCACGCTGGTGCTGTCGGTCGGGTACGCGCTGGGCGTGTCGTGGTGGTTCCAGCCGCTGGTGTCGGCTTCGGCGGGCCGGATGACGTACTTCTCGTTCGACGTCCAGGGCGTGGTGCCGATCGCGTACACGCTGTTCGCGCTGGCGCTGGGGATCTTCGCGGGAACGTACTGGCGCAAGGTGCTGCCCGCGATGGCGATCGCGCTGGTCGGCTTCGCGGCGGTCCGCGTGGCGATCGAGGTCTTCGCGCGGCCGCGGTACCTCCCGGTCTCGACGTTGTCGTTCTCGCCGTCGGGAACCCAGACCCCGAACCCGGCATCGGGCGACTGGGTGCTGTCGGAGGGAATCCGCAACGCGGCGGGCGAGCTGGTGCTGCCGAACGCCCGGATCGGCCCGTGCCCCCCGAGCGGCTGCGGCGCCGGACCCGGCCCCGCCCAGGCGGGATCGGGTGCGTACAACTGGATGGAGTACCAGCCGGGAGACCGGTTCTGGACGTTCCAGGCGATCGAGACGGGCATCTTCGCGCTGTTGACGGCAGCGCTGGTGTACTTCGCGCTGCGCAGGCTGCGCACAATCGCCTGACCTCGAGCGCCCCAAGGTGGCCTTCGGTGCGTCTGACGCACCCAAGGCGGCCTTCGGTGCGTCAGACGCAACCAAGGCCACATTGGGGCGCTGGGCGACCACCGACGAATGGCGGATTTACAACGTTGTATCAACCCGGTAAACCTACTTTTACAACGTTGTAAAGACGAGCGGAGGCCGAGCCGTGTCGCTGAACCGCAGGCAGTTCGTCACCGGAGCCGTCGCGGCCACCCTCCTGACCGGGGCGAACGCGCCCAAAGCGACCGCCGCCGCGCCGGGCGGGCTCTACACCCCCAACGCCGCTCCGCTGAAACCCGCCGCCTTCCTGAAACTCCCTCCCGGCGCCGTCACCGCGAGAGGCTGGCTCGCCGGCCAGCTGAAACTCCAGCTCGACGGCCTCTGCGGCCACTACGCCGAGACGTCGCACTTCCTCGACTTCGCCACCAGCGGCTGGGTCCACCCCGAGCGTCCTGGCTGGGAAGAAGTGCCCTACTGGCTGCGCGGCTACGTCGACCTCGCCGCCGTCACGAACGACGCCACCGCGAAGGCCACCGCCGAAAAATGGATCGACGCCGTCCTCGCCACCCAGCAGTCCGACGGCTTCTTCGGGCCCACCGCCCTGCGGACCGCGCTCAACAACGGCCCGGACTTCTGGCCGTACCTCCCGCTGCTGCAAGCCCTGCGCTCCTGGCAGGAGTACACCGGAGACACCCGCGTCATCCCCTTCCTCACCCGGTTCCTCCGCTACATGAACGCCCAGGGCAAGAGCGCCTTCGACTCCAGCTGGGTGTCCGTCCGCTGGGGCGACGGCCTCGACAGCGTCTTCTGGCTCTTCAACCGCACCGGCGACACGTTCCTGCTCGACCTCGCCGACAAGATCCACGCCTACGGCGCGAACTGGGTGAACAACCTCCCGAGCCTGCACAACGTCAACATCGCCCAGGGTTTCCGCGAACCCGCTCAGTACGCGCTGCGGTCCGGCAACGCGAGTCTCACCCAGGCCACTTACGACGACTACAACACCGTCATGGCGGCGTACGGCCAGTTCCCCGGCGGCGGCTTCGCCGGGGACGAGAACGCGCGGCCCGGCTTCGGCGATCCGCGGCAGGGCTTCGAGACCTGCGGGATCGTCGAGTTCATGGCGAGCCACCAGCTGCTCACCCGGCTCACCGGCGACCCCGTCTGGGCCGACCGCTGCGAGGACCTCGCCTTCAACTCCCTGCCCGCCGCGCTCGACCCGGCCGGGCGCGCCGTGCACTACATCACCAGTGCGAACAGCGTCGACCTCGACGACGTGCCCAAGAGCGAAGGCCAGTTCCAGAACGGCTTCGCCATGCAGGCCTACCTCCCCGGCGTCGACCAGTATCGCTGCTGCCCGCACAACTACGGCATGGGCTGGCCGTACTTCACCGAAGAGCTGTGGCTCGCCACCCCGGACAACGGTCTCGCCGCGGCCATGTACTCCGCCAGCAGCGTCACGGCGAAGGTCGGCGACGGCACCTCGGTGACCATCACCGAGGACACGAACTACCCGTTTTCCGAACAGCTCACCTTCACGGTCCGGACGCCGAAGCCGCTCGCTTTCCCGCTGTACTTCCGGATTCCCGCGTGGTGTGCCGCGCCGCGGCTGGCCGTCGCCGGCACGCAAGTCGTGGCGACGGCCGGGCCGACGTTCGTCAAGGTCGGCCGGACCTGGGGAGATGGCGACGTCGTCACGCTCACCCTGCCCCAGCGCACCACGACCCGGACCTGGGCGGCGAACCACGACTCCGTGTCGGTCGACCACGGCCCGCTGACGTACTCGCTGAAGATCGGCGAGAGCTACGAAAGCCTGGGCGGGACCGCGCAATTCCCCGAGTACGCCGTGCACGCGACGACACCGTGGAACTACGGCCTCACCGCCGGCGCCGCCCTGACGTTCTCGCCGGCGAGCGGCTCGCTGCCGGCCAACCCGTTCACGCCGGACACCGCGCCGGTCAAGATCACCGCCACCGCGCGGAAGATCGCGGAGTGGACCGCGGACGACCAGGACGTCGTCACGCCGCTGCAGGCGTCACCGGCCCGCAGCGACGCGCCGGTCGAGACGGTCACGCTGATCCCGATGGGCGCCGCGCGGCTGCGGATCACGGCGTTCCCGACGGCGGACCCGAACGGACATCCGTGGCTGCCCGGCGGCGGGGGAGCGGGCTTCCGGATCGTGAACCGCAACTCCGGCAAGGTTCTGGGTGTCGATCGAATGTCCACCGCGGACAGCGCGAAAGTCGTGCAGTTCGCGGACAACGGCACCGACGACCACGTCTGGCACCTCGTGGCGAACGGTGACGGCTGGTACCGCGTCCGCAACCACCACTCGGGCAAGGTCCTGGGCGTCGATCAGATGTCCACTGCGGACAGTGCGCGAGTGGTGCAGTTCGCCGACAACGGCACCGCGGACCACCTCTGGCAGCTCGTCGACAACGGCGACGGCTGGTGGCGGCTGAAGAACCGCAACTCCGGCAAGGTCCTGGGCGTCGACCAGATGTCCACTGCGGACAGTGCGCAGGTGGTCCAGTTCGCCGACAACGGTTCGGCCGACCACGTCTGGCGGCTCGTCCCGGACGGACGGGTGCGGATCGAGAACCGCAACTCGGGCAAGGTGCTCGGCGTGGACCAGATGTCCACTGCGGACAGTGCGCGGGTGGTCCAGTTCGCCGACAACGGCACCGACGACCACCTGTGGACGTTCGAAACCGCGGCCGACGGCTGGTTCCTGATCCGCAACGTCCACTCGGGCAAGGTACTGGGCGTGGCCGGGATGTCCACCGCGGACAGTGCGATCGTCGTGCAGTTCACCGACAACGGCTCGGCCGACCACCTCTGGCGTCTGCGCGACGACGGCAGCGGCTGGTTCCGGGTCGTGAACCGCAACTCCGGCAAGGTGCTCGGCGTCGACCGGATGTCGACCGCGGACAGCGCCCAGGTCGTGCAGTTCGGCGATACCGGCACCGCCGACCACCGGTGGCGGCTGCGTTAGCGCTTGACGCCGACGATCCCGGCCACGCACTTCGCCGAACCCGACAGCGGCGTGAGCCGGGGGCCGTCCGGCCACCACTCGTCGCACACCGCCAGGCCGGGGCCGGACGTCGCGTTCGGCTGGAGGAACTCCAGGCCCGGCAGCATCGCCTCGATCTCCATGCGGGTGCGGAACCGGCCGGCGCCCAGCGGGCCCTGCACCAGGATCTGCTCGATCCGCTTCGCGATCGCGGTCAGCTCCTCGACCTCGGGGTCGAAGAAGTGCGACAGCACCACGTACGAGCCCGGGGCGAGCGCGTCGATGTACTCGCGCATGACGTCGACCGCGCCGTCGCCTTCGAAGTGGTGCATCGTGCCGACGTGCAGCAGGGCGAGCGGCTCCGAGAAGTCGATGTGCCGGCGCACGTCCTCGTTCGCGAGCACGTCCGCCGGCTCGAAGATGTCCGCTTCGACCATGTGCGTGAAGTCGTTCTCGACGAGCAGCGCGCGGCCGTGCGCGAGGACCACCGGGTCGTTGTCGACGTAGACGACCGTGTTGTCCTTGTCGATGCGCTGGACGATCTGGTGCGTGTTCTCCGCCGTCGGCAACCCGGAGCCGCAGTCGAGGTACTGCCGGATCTTCGTCTGGCTCGCCAGCATTCGCAGCGCGCGGTTGTGGAAACCGCGGTTGCCGCGGGCGATGTCGACCGCTTCCGGGACCGCCGTGCGGATCTTCTCCATCACGACCCGGTCGACCTCGTAGAAGTTGTTGCCACCGAGGAAGCCGTCGTAGATCCGCGCGATGCTCGGCCGGTCGGGGTCGACTCCCACCGGCTTCTGGCTCGGGGACAGCGTCTCGGACATGGCGACCTCGCAGGACTTCGGTGTGAGGCCACCCAGCGTAGTAGTCCGCGTCCGCGCGGTGAAGGCGAGGTCAGCCGCTCGGCCGAAGCCGCTGGTCAGGGATGTCGTCGCGGGCGCGCTCGGCGCGTTCGCGACGCAGCCGTTCGAGGTGCTGCTCGATCCGCCGGTCGAGGTCGCGCGCGGCCTCGGACAGTTCCGCCAGGTCGCGACGGGACGCCGGGTGGCCGACAGCCCCCGTGTCCACTTCGTCCCCTGCCCTGTCCACTCGCGGCACCTCCTGGATCGGATCGGCCCTGACCCCCGTTCAAGGCGTTACTGCCCCAACCGGCGCAAGCCAAAACACAACGGGCCGTGATGCCGGGCACGCCGGTGCCGCCGTCCGGTGGACCGGCGGCGAAATCCCTGGTGTCAATTTTGACCAGGTGGTAGAAATTCAGCGAACCCCGCTACCCCCAGGAGCCGGTGATGAGCGAGCTTTCCGTGCAGCTGTACTCGGTCCGCGACGCCTTCGCGGCCGATCCCGACGGCACCCTGCGGCAGCTCGCCGCGCTCGGCTTCACCCGGGTCGAGCCGTACGGCGTCGTCGAGAACGCCGACGCGCTGCGGGCCGGCCTGCCCGCCCACGGCCTGACCGCCCCGACCGCGCACGCCCGGCTGATCGGCGCCGACCAGGCCGCCGTCTTCGCCACCGCGGCCGAGCTGGGCATCGGCCTGGTCATCGACCCGCTCGTCAAGCCCGAGCAGTGGCAGGACCCCGCCGACATCGCCGCCACGGCAGACACGCTCAACGCCGCCGCCAAGGTCGCGGCCGAGCACGGCGTGCAGGCCGGCTACCACAACCACTGGTGGGAGCTGGAATCCCGGATCGACGGCCGCAGCGCCTTCGAAGTCTTCGCCGACCAGCTCGACCCGGCCGTCGCGCTCGAGGTCGACACGTACTGGGCCACGGCGGGCGGTGAGGACGCGCCCGCGCTGCTGCGCCGGCTCGGCGACCGCGTCCGCGCGATCCACGTCAAGGACGGTGGCCTGGCCACCGACGCCTCCGGTCAGGTGCCCGCCGGCCAGGGCCGGGTGCCGGTCGCCGACGTCCTCGCCGCCGCGCCGGACGCGCTGCGCGTGATCGAGTTCGACGCCTACGACGGCGACCTCTTCGAAGCCATCGCCGCCAGCCACGCCTTCCTGACCGGGGCGGGCCGGTGACGGGCGGGCCGGTCGGCGTCGGGATCATCGGCGCCGGCGTCATCAGCGGGACCTACCTCGAGAACCTGACGAGCTTCCCGGACGTCCGCGTGCTGCGGGTCGCCGACCTCGACGACGAGCGCGCGGCCGCCCGCGCGGCCGAGTACGGCGTGCCGCGGTCGGGCCCGGTGGCCGAGCTGCTCGCCGACCCCGAGATCGAGATCGTCGTCAACCTGACCCTGCCGGCTTCGCACGTCGACGTCGGGCTCGCCGCCCTCGAAGCGGGCAAGCACGTCTGGGCGGAGAAGCCGCTCGCGCTGGACCGCCAGACCGGCCGCAAGCTCCTCGATCGCGCACGGGAGAAGAACCTGCGCGTGGCGAGCGCGCCGGACACCGTCCTCGGCGCCGCGTTGCAGACCGCGCGCAACGCCGTCGACGCCGGCCGGATCGGCCGCCCGTTGACCGCCTTGGCGCTGTTCCAGGTGCCCGGCCCGGAAGTGTGGCACCCGGCGCCGGAGTTCTACTTCCAGGCCGGCGGCGGCCCGCTGCTCGACATGGGCCCGTACTACCTGACCGCGCTGGTGCACCTGCTCGGCCCGGTCCGGCGCGTCACCGGGGTCGGCGGGCGGGCGCGGGACACCCGGGTCGTCGGATCCGGGCCGCGCGCGGGGACGGAGTTCCCGGTGACGGTGCCGACCACGGTCACCGCGCTCGTCGAGTTCGAGAACGCGTCCGCCCAGCTGGTGCTGAGCTTCGACTCGGCGCTCAAGCGGGCCGGGGTGGTCGAGCTGACCGGCACGCTCGGCACCGCGGTGCTGCCGGACCCCAACCGGTTCGACGAGCCGACCCGGCTGCACCTGCTCGGCCACGACGAGCCGGAAGAGCTGCCGGCACGCGGGCACGCGGCTTCGCGCGGGACCGGGACGCTGGAGCTGGCGCGGGCGATCCGGGCCGGGGTGCCGGAACGCGCGTCCGGCGAGCTGGCCTACCACGTGCTCGACGCGATGCTGGCCATCGACGAGTCCATGACCCGCGGGCAGGCCGTCGAAGTCACGAGCACCGTGGACGTCCCGCCCGCGCTGCCGGCGGGCTGGGACCCGTACGCGAAGACCCTCTAGAGCGGGACGGTGAGCAGGTTCTGCAGGTAGAAGCGCAGCGAACCGACCAGGTCGACGTCGCCCGGGACGGTCAGCCACTGCACCTGCAGGCCGTCCATGAGTGCGATGAACGTCAGCGTGGCCAGCTCCGGGTCGACGCCCTCGCGCAGCTCGCCGCGGGCGGCGAGAACCGCGAACGACTCGTGGACGCCGGCGCGCGCGGCCCGGTAGTGGCGCACGAAGTACTCGTGCGCCGGGTGGTCCGCGGCGACCGCCTCGGCGGCGAGCCGCGAGTAGAGGTCGACGATCCCGGGGTGGCGGACGTTGTGCTCGGCGAGCGCGACGAAGTGGCGCAGCACTTCGAGTCCGGGCGGCACGGTCAGCTGCTCGCGCTCGGAGTCTTCGGAGTCGCGCCGCTCGAGGACGGCGGCGAGCAGCGCCTCCTTGGTGGGGAAGTAGTACAGCAGGCCGGCGTGCGAGATCCCGACGCGCTTGGCGATCTCGCGCAGCGACGAGCCGTGGTAGCCGAGCTCGCCGTACGCCGCGGCCGCCGCCGTGATGATGTCCTCGCGGCGGATCCGGCCCTTCAGGTAGCCCCCGGTCACGGGGTCGTGGTGGTCTCGGCGGCGTGCACGGGCCCATCATGCCGCAGCCGCTTTTCGCACAAGCGACGTGAGCGGACGAACAAACCAGTTGTGCGAATCCGTGCGGCTTGCGAGCATCGCCGGGTGAAGAGCGCGGAACGGCAGCGGATCATCGTGGAGCGGCTGCGCGACGCCGACCAGGTGGCGGTCGCGGAGCTGGCGTCGGCGACCGGCGCGTCCGAGATGACCGTGCGCCGGGACCTGGACCAGCTGGCCTCGCGCGGTGTCCTGCGGCGCGTGCACGGTGGGGCCGTCCCGGCGTCGCCGTCCGGGATCGAGCCGCCGTTCGCCGCCCGGGCGACGGCGGAGCTCGCGGCGAAGCGGGCCATCGCGGCCGCGGCGGCCGAGCTGATCCGCGACGGCGAAACGATCATCCTGGACAGCGGTACGACCGCGCTGGAGCTGGCGCGGCTGCTGCGCGGGCGCCCGGTCACCGTCATGCCGCTGTCCCTGCATGCGGTCCGCGAGCTGGCCGACGACCCGGCCGTGCGCTTGCTCCTGCCCGGCGGCGAGCCGAGGCCGGGGGAGCAGGCCCTGGTGGGCCCGCTGACCGTCGCGTCGCTGCGGGCGCTGCGGTTCGACGTCGCCGTGCTGAGCCCGTGCGCGTTCGCCCTCGACGCCGGCCTGACCGCCTTCGACCTGGGTGACGCCGAGGTCAAGCAGGTGGCGCTCGCCGTCGCGGCCCGCGCGATCGTGCTCGCCGACGGCGCCAAGTGGGGCCGCGCCGCGCTCGCCCACGTCTGTCCCGCCGACCGCCCGGACGTCCTGGTCACCGACCCGGGCGCGCCCGAGGACCAGCGCACGGCGCTGGCCGAGCTCGGCGTGCTCGTGCACGTCGCCGTCCCCTGGGAGAACCGATGACCGCCCCGCCCCGCCCGCGCGCCGCCCGGTTCGCGACCTTCATGTTCTTCGGCCTCAACGGCTTCGCGATGGGCATGTGGGTGGTGCACATCCCGAACGTCGAGCGCGCGACCGGCATCTCGCACAGCACGCTGGGCGCGCTGCTGCTGGTGCTCGGCGGCGCGGCGTTCGCGGGCATGCAGATCTCCGGGCCGCTGGTCGACAAGCTCGGCCACCGCCGGCTGGTCCCGGCGGCGGGCGTGCTGCTCGGCCTCGCGGTGTGCGCGCCGGGGTTCGCGAACTCGTGGTGGACGCTGGGGCTGTCCCTGATCTTCTTCGGTTTCGGCAACGGCGCGATCGACGTCGGCATGAACTCCCACGCGGTGGTGGTGGAGCGCGCGTACCCGCGCCCGATCATGGCGGCGTTCCACGCGTTCTGGTCGATCGGTGGCGCGTTCGCGGCGGTGATCGGCGCGGCGACGCTCGGCGGCGGGGTCCCGACCGGCGTCACGCTCACGTGCACCGGGCTGCTGTGCGTGCTGCTTTCCCTGGCATCGGCACGGTTCCTGATGGAGCCGTCGGAGGCGCCCGCGTCGTCGGTTGCGGAAGAGTCCGCGGCAGAGCCGGTCCGCCGCCGCACGCCGGGCCGCGTGGTGTGGTTGCTCGGCTTGCTGGCGCTGGCGCTGATGCTGTCGGAGGGCGTGGCGAACGACTGGGCGGCACTGCACATGGAGAAGGTCCTGGGCACATCGTCCTCGACGGCGGCGCTGGCGTACGGAGCGTTCGCGGTGGCGATGACAACGGGCCGCTTCTTGACGGACCGGGTAGCGGCATGGGCAGGCCCGGCAGCGATCGTCCGCTACGGAGCGGCGTTGGCAGCGGTGGGCCTGTCGATCGCCGCGGCGGCGCCGTGGGTGCCGGTGTCGTTGGTGGGCTGGGCACTGTTCGGGCTGGGCTTGTCGGGCGGAGTCCCGCAGCTGTTCACAGCGGCGGGCAACCTGGACACGCGAGCATCGGGAGCGTTGATGGCCCGAGTGGTCGGCCTCGGCTACGTAGGCCTGTTGGCCGGCCCGGCTTTGATCGGCGGCTTGACGCGCTGGATGCCCCTGAACGTGACGTTCGCAGTACCGGTGGTCCTGTGCATCCTGGCGGCAGCGTTCGCCGGAGTCCTGAACCCGAAGCCGGAGCAGGCAAAGCAACCGGTCGCCTGAGCAGACCCCACCCCCGAACCGATACGCGGCCGTTGAACAATCCGGCGTTTCGGCTCGGGGGAACCCACACATCGCCCTCAACTGTCGACAGTTGAAGACTATCGCCCGAAGAATTCCTTGACACTCGCGGACCACGGACGCAGACTCTCTCGAAGTGTCGACACCTTGCGATCCGCAGTGCAGCCATCGGCAAGGAGGAGCGGTAGTGATCCACCCACGAACCCCGGACGAAGCGGGGCCGTCCTGATGTCCACCGTCTGCCTGGACGCGCGGGACCTGCTGCTCGGGCACCGGGCCCGCCGCGGCGGCGGGTTCTCCACGGCGTGCCTCGACCTGAACCTCCAGATCCGCGACGAGGAGTTCGTGGTCATCGTCGGCCCCAGCGGCTGCGGCAAGACCACCTTCCTCGAAGCCGTCGCCGGGCTGGTCCCGGTCGCCGGCGGGGCCCTCGAACTCGCCGGCCGTCCCATCAAAGGTCCGGGCCCGGAACGGTCGCTGGTCTTCCAGCACGCCTCGCTCTACCCGTGGCGGACCGTCCTCGACAACGTCCTCTTCGGGCCCCAGGTCCAGGGCCGGCTCAACGCCCAAACCCGCAGGCGCGCCGAGGACCTCCTGGACATCGTCGGCCTGGCCAAGGTGGCGAAGAAGTACCCGCACGAGCTGTCCGGCGGCATGCGCCAGCGCGTCAACCTCGCGCGCGCCCTGGCCACCGATCCGACGCTCCTGCTGCTCGACGAGCCCTTCGGCGCCCTCGACGCGCAGACCCGCGAGAACCTGCAGGACGAGCTCCTGCGGATCTGGCAGGCGGACGCCGTCACGAAGAAGACCGCGATGTTCGTGACCCACGACGTCAACGAGGCCGTGCTGCTCGCCGACCGCGTGCTCGTCTTCTCCCCGTCGCCCGCGCACGTCGCCCTCGAAGTGGTCATCGACGTGCCCCGCCCGCGCGACGCCGCCTGGCGCCGCAGCGCCGAATTCCTCGCCTACGGCGACAAGATCCTCTCGGCCCTCCACCACGAACCCGCAGCTTCGGAGCCGGACCATGACAACAGCGTCACTCCCGCGCACGACCACCACCCCGAACCCGCCGGTGGCGTCGGCGAGCTCCGGCTGGGCGCGGCGACACCGTAGCGGGCTGCTCGGCACCGCCGGGATGCTGATCGTCCTGGTGCTGTGGCAGCTTTCGACGGCGCTCGGCCTCGTCGACGTCTCCTTCAGCAGCAACCCGCTGCGCATCGCCGCGGCCGAAGCGAAGCTCTTCGGCTCCGGCGAGATCTACCCGGCGCTCGGCGCGACCGGCCTGGAACTGTTGTGGGGCTTGGGCATCACGTTCGTCCTCGGCATCCCGATCGGGCTCGTGCTCGGCCGCAGCAAGGTCCTGCACGACATGACCGAGCCGATGGTCAACATCCTCTACTCGGTGCCGTACGTGATGTTCCTGCCGATCATCATCTTCTGGTTCGGCATCGACAACACCTCGCGCGTGATCGTCATCGTCTGGGCCGCGATCCTGCCGCTGATCATCAACATCACGGCGGGCGTGCGGAACCTGGACAGCGACTACACCCGCGTCGCGACGGTGTTCTGCACGCCGCGGCTGAAGTTCTTCTACACCATCGCGTTGCCCGCGACGCTGCCGTACATCCTCGCGGGCGTGCGCCTGGCCGTCGGCCGCGCGCTGGTCGGCGCGATCGTCGCCGAGCTGTTCCTGGCCAGCCAGGGCCTCGGCTACTTCGTGCAGACGAAGACCTCCAACTTCGACATGGACTCGGCGATGGCCGGGATCGTCCTCCTCGCCGTGGTCGCACTGCTCCTGAACTGGGCCGTCCGCCTCGTCGAGCGCCGTTTCACCCACTGGGCAGGTGCACAATGAAGATCTTCCTCGTAGCGGCGAGCCTGGTGCTCGGTCTGACGGCGTGCGCGGGCGGCGGGGCCGGCGGCACGGTCGCCGCCGACGCCAACGGCGCGCTGCCGGTCACCATCGGCTACACCGCGCTCGGCGCGGGCTACTCCGACCTCTACACCGCGCAGGACTACGGCATCTTCGCCAAGCACGGCCTGAACGTGAAGCTCAACCGGCTCAACGACAGCTCCCAGCTGGTCGCCGGGCTGGCCAGCAACAGCGTCCAGATCGGCGTCGGCGTCGCGGCCGACACCGCCGCCGCCATCATGAAGGGCGCGGACCTGAAATACGTGGCGATGTCCGAGCCGCACTACAACCTGGAGATGTGGGCGAGCCCGGACGTCAAGTCGGTTGCCGAGCTCAAGGGCAAGAAGGTCGCCATCACCTCGCCCGGCTCGGAAAGCGACTTCGGGCTGACCGCGCTGCTGGAGGCGAACGGCCTCAAGCGCGAAGACGTCACCGCGGTGTTCGTCAAGGGCGTCCCGGCCGAGGTGGCCGCGCTCGGCAGCGGTGCGGTGTCGGCGATCCTCACCCAGCCCCCCAACGGCACCGAGAGCCGCGAGAAGGGCGCGCACCGGCTGGCCGCACTGTCGAACATGCCGTTCCCGCTGGGCGCCTACACCGTGCAGTCGAAGTACCTGCAGAACAACCGCGAGGTCGTCAAGCGGTTCGTCGCGGCGGAAGCCGAGGCGCTGCAGTACATCCGGAGCCACAAGGACGAGACGGTCAAGAGCATCCAGAAGTACAGCGGGGTGAAGAGCACCGAACTCGCCGCCTACGCCTACGACTTCTTCCTGGACGTCTGGGCGAAAACCCCGGTGGTGGACGAGAAGGTGATCAAGCAGGCCTTCGACGAAGCCGCGGAGAACGCCAAAACCACCGCACCATCGGACATCGCGAAGTACATCGACAACAGCTTGACGACGTCATGACCTTCGAAACCGAATGGTCGAAGTACCTGACCGAACGGGACCGCGCGGTGCTCGCGGCGACGTCGTGGGCGAAGCGCGCCCCGTTCGGTCTGGGGGAGAACCCCGCCGTGCTCGTCGTCGACCTGTACTACGCGGCGCTGGGCCTGCCCCGGCGCGACATCCTCGACGCCGTCGCGGACTGGCCCAGCGCGTGCGGCGCGGACGGCTGGGCCGCCGTCGACCGGACCGTCCCGCTGCTGCGCGCGGCCCGGGACGCCGGCGCCCCGGTGATCTACTTCCACGCGACACCGCCGGAGTACGGCCGGTGGAACCGGAAGCCGGGCGGCGCCCTCACTCCGAAGTCCACTGTGGATCCGAACGCGATCGTGTCCGAAGTGGAGCCCTGGGCGGGGGACGTCGTGCTGGCGAAGATCGGTCCCAGCTGCTTCCACGGCACCCCGCTGGACACGCTGCTGCGGATGGGCGGCCACGACACGCTGCTCGTCGCCGGCGAAGCCACCAGCGGCTGCGTGCGCTCGACCGTCGTCGACGCGTGCAGCCGCGGGTACCGCGTCGGCGTCGTCGGCGACTGCTGTTTCGACCGGTTCGAGGCGTCGCACTGGCTGAGCCTGTTCGACCTGGACCAGAAGTACGCGGACGTGCTCACCGCCGAGTCGGCGATCGGCCACCTCCGCCAGACCTCGCGAAGGATCCCGGCATGACCGACCTGCGGAAGTGGCTCACCGAAGCCGAAGCGGCCGGGGAGGTGCAGACCGTCGAAGGCGCCCACTGGGAGCTCGAGATCGGCGCACTGTCCCAGGTGAACTACCGGCGTTCGCACCCCAAGGCGCTGGTGTTCGACGCGATCAAGGACTACGCGTCCGGTTCGCGCGTGCTGTCCGGGTCGGTCAGCAACCCGCGGCTGCTCGGGTCGGTGCTCGGGCTCGGCTGGGACAACACCGACGAGGACCTCGTCGAGAAGCTCGCCGTCAAGCCGGGGGAGTGGATCTCGCGCTCCGGCGACTTCCGGGCGGTGTCCGTTTCGGACGGTCCGCTGCTGTCCTATGTGGACGAGGAAGTCGACCTGCTGAAGTTTCCGGTGCCGCGCTGGCACGAGGGCGACGGCGGCCGGTACATCGGCACCGGCTGCGCGGTGGTCACCCGCGACTACGACACGGGCCGGATCAACCTGGGCGCCTACCGGATGCAGGTGCAGGACGAGGGCCGCGCGGTCAGCGTCAACATCGAGGCGGGCAAGCACGGCGCCCAGCACCTGCGCCGCTGGTTCGAGGCGGAGGGCCGGGCGCCGATCGCGGCGTCGCTGGGGCACCACCCGGCCTACCTGGTGGCGGCGGGGGTCGAGGTGCCCGGCGACGTCTCGGAGTACGACTACGTCGGCGCGATGGCCGGCGAGCCGGTGCGCACGATCGCCGGGCTCGCGACCGGGCTGCCGCTGCCGCACGACGCCGAGATCGCGATCGAAGGCTGGGTGCGGCCGGACGACAAGCGCCCGGAGGGTCCGTTCGGCGAGTGGACCGGCTACTACTCCGGCTCGCGCGACCCGATCCTCACGATCGACGTCGAAAAGGTGTACTACCGCGACGACCCGATCCTGCTCGGCGCGCCGCCGGGCAAGCCACCGCACGACTACTCGTACATGCGCACGGTCATGAAGTCGGCGATCATCACCGACTCGTTGCGCAAAACCGGCCTGCCGGGCCTGCGGGGCGTCTGGGCGCACGAGGCGGGCGGCGGGCGGTCATTGCTGATCGTCGCGATCGAACAGCGGTACGCGGGGCACGCGCGCCAGGCGGCGTACCTGACGTCGCAGCTGCCGAGCGCGGCGTACATGAACCGGTTCACGGTGGTCGTCGACCACGACGTCAACCCGCGCGACCTCGGCGAGGTCGTCTGGGCGATGTGCGGGCGGACGGACCCGTCGCTGGACATCGAGGTGATGAAGCGGACGTGGGGCAGCCGGGTGGACCCGCTGACGCTGCCGGGCGCGGTGGCCTTCAACAGCCGGGCGATCATCGACGCGTGCCGCCCGTTCGAGCGGCTGGGCGACTTCCCCGAGGTGGCGGAGTCGAGCCCGGCGCTGATCGCGGACGTCAGCCGCCGCTGGCCCGAGGTGCTCGGCTAGTGACGGCGGTCGATCTGCCCGACCTCCGGCGGGAGCTGCTCTTCACCGCGCTGCGCGGGGTGGAGGGCGGCTCGTCGCTGGCGTTCACGATCTTCCAGGAGATCGCGGTCGGCATCGTCGAGGGGCGCCTGCCCCCGGGCCACGAGGTGAACTCGGCGGAGCTGGCCCGGCGGTTCTCGACGTCCCGCACCCCGGTACGGGAAGCTTTGCTGCTGCTGGAGCGCGAGTCGCTGGTGATCATCCCCCCGCGCCGGCGGCCGTATGTGTCCCCTGTGGACATGGCACAGGTGCGGGAGATCTACGAGATCCGGGCGTCGCTGTACGCGCTGGTGAGCGAGCTGCTGGTGGCGCGGGCGTCGGATTCCGAAATCGCCGGTTTGCGGCGCTGGCAGGAACTGCTTTCTTCGGACGCCGCTTGCGGCGATGTGGACGCGTACTTCTGGCACAACGTGGGGTTCCGCAACGCGGAGGTGAGCTTGGCGAAGAACGGCGAGCTGCAGCGCCGGTTGAGTTCGCTGGGGTTGCAGATGCACCGGTTCCGGCATTTGAGCTTGTCGCTGCCGGGGAGGCTGCTGCATTCGGTGGCGGACCACGAGAGATTGGTGAACGCGTACGCGGACCGCGACGCGGCGTTGGCGGCGGCGGTAAGCAGGTCGTTGGTGATGCGGGGGTACCGGGCCATCGAACGAGCCGGCGGCGTCTGACTCACTCCGGGATCGGGCGTTTGAAGTACCAGGTGCGTGTCGGCGCCTTGGGATCTGGTTCGCCTGCACCGCCGGCCGTTTTCGCCGGCGGATCGGTGATGGCCACCAGCTCCCAGCCTTGGCGGCCGAGCCCGTTCAAGAATTCGATCTCGTTTTCGGGTTGCGGCTGGACAGGGACAGGACGTTTTCCGGCCGGGTCATACATCTTCAGAACCAGCTTCGACCCGCGCAACAACCTGGACTCTTCGACGTAGGTGACCTGGGTGTACTGCCAACCGCGGATCATCGGTTCCCTCCGGTGCGCCCGGCACGACGGACCGGGTTGGGCGACTGGGTCATCTTCGATGGCACCCGTCCCAGTCGCGGCCGGCCCGGCTCGCGTTACACCTCGAGCCCCGACCAGCCGGAAGCCTCGATCGAGTGCAGCCCGGTCATGATGATCGACCGCGTCAACGCCACCGCCAGGACCGCATCCCCGTCCGCATACGCCGCCAGCAAGCGCTCGTGATCCGCCACCGACCGCTCCAACCGCCCCGGCAACGACAAGCTCACGTGCCGCAGCTGCAACGTCCGCAACCCCAACGACCCCAGCAACCGCGTCAACTGCCGGTTCCCCGCCGCCTCCGCTTCGGCCTGGCGGAACGACACGTTGTGCCAGAAGTACGCGTCGACGTCCCCCGCCGAAGCGTCGGCGCGCAAGCGCGACTGCCACGAAGCCAGCACCGAAAGATCCGGCGACCCCGCCACGATCAGCTCGCTCACCAGCGCGTGCAGCGAAGCCCGGATCTCGTACAGCTCCCGTGCCTGGGCCAGCGTCACCGGCGCGACCCGCGGCCGGCGGCGGGCCGGGATGTCCACCAGCCCCTCGCGCTGCAACGTCAGCAACGCCTCGCGGATCGGCGTCCGGGACGTCGAAAACCGGCGGGCCAGCTCCACCGAGTTGACGTCCGCGCCCGGGGGCAGGGAGCCGTCGATGATGCGGCGGGCCAGGTCCTCGACGATCCGGTCGACCAGCGAGACGTCCGTGCGCCCGTCGAGCAGCATCCGGCGCAGGACGTCGGGCGGTTCGGTCACGCGGGTTCCTCCGGGTCGGTCGTCGCCACCACCCGCAATACTTCCAGCATCTGCCGCGCCGCGGGGGGATGACTCGCCTCCAGCAGCCGCACTGCCGCGATCCGGCGCCGCGGGGCGGCCGGGGCGATCGCCACCGCGACGACGTCGGGGCGCTGCGCCACCAGCGCCAGCCGCGGGGCCGCGCCGATGCCGATCCCGGCCGCGACCAGGCCCTGCACCGACAGGTAGTCCTCGGTCGCGAACCCGATCCGCGGCTCGAAACCGGACAACCGGCACAACGTCGTGAACGCCTCGTCGTACGGCGGCCGGTGGCTGCGCACCACCCACGTCTCGCCCGCCAGCTCCCGCAGTTCCACTTCGGACTCCCCGGCGATCGGGTGGTCGAGCGGCACCAGCACGCACAGCGGGTCGTCGGCCAGGTGGAGCCACTCGACGTCGGCGGGCACCGAGCGCGGGTCGAAGTCGTAGTCCCAGACCAGGCCGAGGTGGATCGAGCCGTCGCGCAACGCCGCCGTCATGTCCGACGCGTGCGCCGAGCGCAGCACGATCTTCGTCTCGGGGTACCGGCGCTGGTACTCGCGCACGACGCGGGGGATGAGGTCGGCGCCCGCCGTCGGGAACGCGCCGAGCCGCACCGACGAGTGCCGCGCCTTGAGGTCCGACATCTCCTGCTCGATGTGGGCGATCGTGCCGAGCAGCCCGGTGCTGCGCTCGGCCAGCAACCGGCCCGCCTCGGTCAGCTCGATCCCGCGCGGCCCGCGGATCATCAGCGGCACGCCCAGCTGCCGTTCGAGCAGCGCCATCTGCTGCGAGACGGCGGAATGGGTCATGAACAGCGCCTCGGCCGCCGCGGTGAACGAGCCGTGCTCGGCCACCGCGGAGAAGATCTGCAGCCGCCGCGCCTCGAGCACCCCGGTCCCCTTCGTCACCGCCCCAGCAGGTCGGCCGGGTCGGCCCTGGTCAGTTCGCCGTCCCACGGTTCCGGCGCCAGCTCCCATAGTCCCACCCGGGCCAGCGCGCGGCGAGCCGTGTGGTCCACGAGGTCCCCGACCGTCCGCGGCCGCGGGTAGAACGCCGGCACCGGCGGCGCGACGATCGCGCCGGCCTCGGTCACCGCGACCATCGACTTGAGGTGGCCCAGGTGCAGCGGCGTTTCGCGGACCATGAGCAGCAGCGGCCGGCCTTCCTTGAGGCAGACGTCGGCGGCGCGGCTGACCAGGTCGTCGGTGTAGCCGGTGGCGATCGCGGAGAGCGTCTTGATCGAACAGGGCGCGACGAGCATCGCCGCGACCGGGAACGAGCCGGACGCGATCGCCGCCCCGATCTCGCCCGGCCGATAGGTGACGTCGGCGAGCGCGCGGACGTCGGCCAGGGTCAGGTCGCATTCGTGGCGCAGCGTCACGATCCCGGCCTTCGACAGCACCAGGTGCGTCCGGATCCCCGGCTGTTCCCGCAACAGTTGCAGGACGCGCACGCCCAGGCACGCTCCGCTGGCACCGGTGATCGCCACGACCACGTTCCGGGTTTCCGCCACGACCGCCGCCTTTCCTCTGTGGACTCCCATCGCAGCACGAACGCCCGCCGGAAGCGAGGGCCCGGCTGTCAGTTCTCCTTACGGCTGCTGCCAGGAAAGCGCGCTGGTCCCCGGCGCGCCGCCGACCTAGCGTCGGGGCACCAACCCGACCGGTGGAGGTGATTCGGACGGAAGTCCTCGACACGCACGCGCACATCGTGCCGCGCTCGCTGCTGTCCGCGCTGGAACAGCGCCCCGTCGCGGGGTTCTCGGCGCGGCGCACCGAGCGGGGCTGGGTGGTGGCGGTGCCCGGCACCGGCGAGACCCGGCCGATCGGCGCGCGGATGACCGAAGCCGCACCCCGCGAGAGCTGGCAGCGGCAGGCCGGCGTCTCACGGCAGATCCTGTCGCCATGGCTGGACATCCAGGCGGGCAGCCGTGACTGGGCACGCACGCTCAACGACGCGATGGCGGACGCGGCCGCGGAAGCCGGCACCGTCGCCCTCGCCTCGGTGGCCGGCGAGCAAGCCGCCGAAGACCTCCTCGAAGCGTGGCAGCGCCCGGAATTCGCGGGCCTGCTCCTGAACACCGACCCGCCGGACGGCCCGGCCCCGCACGAACCCGCTTTCGATCCACTGTGGACGATCGCCGCCGCCGAAGGGATTCCGGTGGTGCTGCACCCGCCGACGTGCGGGCCGTCCGATGCTCTCGCTTCGCTGGGCACGATGGGCAACGTCCACGGCCGGCTGATCGACAACACCGTCGCGATCACGCGGCTGATCCTCGCCGGAGTCCTCGACCGCCATCCCGGTCTGAAGCTGGTGCTCGTGCACGGCGGCGGGTTCCTGCCCTACCAGGCCCATCGGCTCGACGGCGGCTATCGCACGAAGGAAGCTTTCGCCGGCGAACTCGAGCGCGAGAAACCGTCCGCCTACCTCGGCGACTTCCACTACGACACGGTCGGCCTGTCCGCGCCGGCGATCGCGTTCCTGGCCGGGTTCGGGCCGGTTCTGCTCGGCAGCGACTACCCGTTCGCGCTCGGCGACCCCGAGCCGGTCCGGACGGTCCGCGAAAGCGGCCTCGACGACGCGGTCGTCGAAGCGATCCTGCACACCAACGCCGACGCGCTCTTCCGGAGGCCCGCATGAGCAAGCCCTTGGCCGTCCGCCGCCGCGGCGCGGGGGAGCCCCTGGTGCTGCTGCACCCGCTGGCGCTGTCCGGCGAGCTGTGGACACCCCTGGCCGAAGCCCTGTCCGACGAGTTCCAGGTGTTCGCCCTGGACCTGCGCGGCCACGGCGACAGCGCCTGGGACGGCAAGCCGTTCTCGATCGAGGACCTCGCCGGCGACGTCGCCCGCACGCTCGACGCCCTCGACCTCCGGTCGGCGAGCCTGCTCGGGCTGTCGATGGGCGGCAGCGTCGCGGTGAACTTCGCCGGCCGCTTCCCCGAACGCGTCCGGTCGCTCGTGCTGGCCGACACCACGGCCTGGTACGGCGAAGACGCCGGTACGACGTGGGCGGAGCGCGCCCAGAAGGCCGTCGCCGTGCCGCGGGCGAAGCAGGTGACCTTCCAGCTCGACCGCTGGTTCTCTCCGGAGTTCCGCGACCGGCACCCGGAAGAGGCCGACCGCGTCGTCAAGATCTTCCTGCGCACCAACAGTGAAGCCCACGCCGCCGCGTCGATCGCGATGGGCGCCATGGATTCCCGGCCGCTGCTGCCGTCGGTGACCGCGCCGACCCTGGTGCTGGTGGGGCGGCACGACTACGCGACCCCGCCGGCGATGGCCCGCACCCTCGCCGAGGGCATCGGCGGCGCCGAGCTGGAAATCCTGGCCGACCTGCGGCACCTGTCGCTCATCGAACACCCGTTGCTCGCCGGCCGCGTCCGGCAGCACCTGCGCCGCGTCACGGAGACCCGATGAAACCCGCCCGCTTCACCTACCACGCCCCGCGCGAGCTCGAGGAGGCCCTCGACCTGCTGCGCGACCTCGGCGACGACGCCAAGGTCCTGGCCGGCGGCCAGAGCCTGATGCCGATGCTCAACTTCCGCCTCGCCCACGTCGAGCACCTCGTCGACGTCAACCGCCTCGGGACGCGGTGGGAGACGCCGACGTTCGGCGACACCACGATCACCATCCCCGCCCTGGTCCGCCAGCGGCACGTCGAACGCTCGCCCGAGGCCGCGCGGCTGCTGCCGGTGCTCACCGAGGCCCTGCACCAGGTCGCGCACCCGCAGATCCGCAACCGCGGCACGATCTGCGGCAGCCTGGCCCACGCCGACCCGGCCGCCGAGCTGCCGAGCGTGCTGACCGCGTTGGACGCGAAGTTCACCCTCGCCTCGGCCCGGGGCGTCCGGACGGTGTCCGCCGCGGACTTCTTCCTGTTCCACCTCACCACCGCGCTGGAACCGGACGAGCTTTTGCTGGAGGTCAGCGTCGACCGGCCGGGCGCGAACCAGTTCTCCGCGTTCCGCGAGTTCGCCACCCGGCGCGGTGACTTCGCGCTGGCCGGCGTCGCCGTGGTGTGCGAAGTGGACGGTGGCGTCGTCACGGCGTGCCGGATCGCGGCGGCCGGGGTGGCGCCGACCCCGCAGCGGCTGACCGGCACCGAGCTGCTCGTGATCGGGCAGCCCCTCGGACCCGACCTGGGTGCGGCTGCTGAGGCCACCGCCCGCGCCCAGGTCGACCCCACCGGCGACATCCACGCGAGCGCCGCCTACCGCGCCCGGCTCACCGGCGTGCTGGTCAAGCGCGCGCTCGCCGACATCACGGAGAAGGCCCATGCCTGAAGTCACCCATCGCGTCCGGGGCACGGTCAACGGCGAGCCGTTCGACGAAGCCGTCGACTCGCGCATGACCCTGGCCGACTTCCTGCGCGAGAAGCTGCGGCTCACCGGCACGCACCTCGGCTGCGAGCACGGCGTCTGCGGGGCGTGCACGGTGATCGTCGACGGTGCCGCGACGCGGGCGTGCCTGATGCTCGCCGTCCAGGTGGATGGCGCGGCCGTGGAGACCGTCGAAGGCCTGGCCGCCGACGGCGAGCTGGCGCCGCTGCAGGAGGCGTTCAAGCGCAACCACGCCCTGCAGTGCGGGTTCTGCACGCCGGGGTTCCTGATGAGCGTCACGGCGGCGCTGCGCGAGGACACCGTCCACGACGAGACCGAAGCGCGCGAGGTGCTGAGCGGGAACATCTGCCGCTGCACCGGCTACACCGGGCTGATCCAGTCCGTTTTGGACGTCGCGAAAGGACGGTCCGATGCCTGACCCGATGATCGGCGCCCGCCTCCCGCGGCGCGAGGACCAGCGGCTGCTCACCGGCCGCGGCCGCTACCTCGACGACCTCGACCTGCCGGACGCCCTCGCCGCGGCCTTCCTGCGCTCGCCGCACGCGCACGCCCGGATCACGGCGTTCGACGCTGCCGAGGCCCGCGCGCTGCCCGGCGTCGTCGCCGTCTTCTCCGGCGCGGACCTGATGGAGATCCAGAAGCCCCTGGCGCCCAAGGTGCAGCACCCGAAGCTGCGCGACTACCCGCGGCTGCCGATGCCGCCGGAAGAGCTGCACTACGTCGGCGAACCACTTGCCGTCGTCATCGCGGAGTCGCGGTACCTCGCGGAAGACGCGCTGGAACTGATCGACGTCGACTACGACGTGCTGCCCGCCGTCGGGTCCACCGCCGCCGCGCTGCGTCCCGGCGGCCCGCTCGCGCACAGCGGCGACGAGTCCAATGTGGCCGTCCTGCTCACCCAGAGCGCCGGCAACGCGGCGGAAGCGCTGAGCACCGCGCCGCACACGCTGAGCGAGGAGTTCTACCAGATGCGCGGCGGCGGCCACTCGATGGAGCCGCGGGCCGTGGCCGCGCGCTTCGAGCCGGCGACCGGGCAGCTGACCATCTGGGACACCACGCAGTCGCCGCACTACGCGCGCCAGCAGCTGTCGATGATCTACGAGATGGCCGAGGACGACCTGCGCGTGATCGCCCCGCCGGACGTCGGCGGCGGCTTCGGTCCGAAAGCCCAGTTCTACGGGGAGGAAGTCGTCATCCCGTGGCTCGCGAAGAAGCTGCGCCGCGCGGTGAAGTGGGTCGAGGACCGGCAGGAGAACTTCGTCTCGGCGATGATGGAGCGCTCGCAGACCCACCGCGTCGAGGTCGGCTTCGACGACGACGGGCGGCTGCTGGCGGTCAAGGACGTCATCGAGCACGACCAGGGCGCGTACTGCGCCGGGCTGCAGGTGCCGTCGATCACGACGTCGACCGTGCCCGGCCCGTACAAGGTGCCGAACATCGACATCGAGCTGCGGGCCTGCTACACCAACATGGTCCCGACCTCGTCGGTGCGGGGCGCGGGCCGGCCGCAGGCGGTGTTCGTGATGGAACGCATGATGGACCGGATCGCCGCGCACCTCTGCCTCGACCCGGCGGAAGTGCGGCGGCGCAACCTCATCCAGGCCGACGAGTTCCCGTACCGGGTCGGCATCATGTTCCGCGACGGCAGCCCGCTCACCTACGACAGCGGCGACTTCCCGGCGTTGCTGGAAGGCGCGCTCGAACGCATCGGCTACGCCTCGGCCCGGGAGGAGCAGGCCCGGCTGCGCGAGGAAGGCCGATACCTCGGCATCGGACTCGCCGTCTACGTCGAAGGCTGTGGCCTCGGCCCGTACGAAGGCGCGAAGATCCGCGTCACCAACCGCGGCCGGATCCTGGTGACCCTGGCCGCGGCGGGGCAAGGCCAGGGCTACGAGACGATCTACGCCCAGATCGCCGCCGACGGCATCGGGCTCGACATGTCCTTCATCGACGTCACCACCGGCGACACCGCCCGGATCCCGTTCGGCCAGGGCACGTTCGCCTCGCGCATCACGGCCACCTGCGGGCCCGCGGTGTTCGACGCGGCCAAGCAGATGCGGGCCCGGCTGCTCGACACGGCGGCGGTGCTGCTCGGCTGCGCACCGTCCGAAGTGGACTTCGACGGCGACCTCGTCTGCCTGGGCGGCGACCGCGAGAAGTCCGTGTCCCTGCAGCAGCTCGCGCAGGTCGCGAACATCGGCAAGCACGGCATCACGCTGCCCCGCGGGATCACCGCGGGCCTGGAGACGGCCAGCTACTTCTCCCCGGAGCGCGCGGCCTACGCGAGTGGCGCGCACGCGGCGCTGGTCGAGGTCGACCCGGAGACCGGCGGGATCACCATCCTCAAGTACGTCATCGGCCACGACTGCGGGACGGTGATCAACCCGCTGCTCGTCGACGGCCAGGTGCTCGGCGGGTTCGCCCACGGCCTCGGCAACGCGATGTACGAGGAAGCCGTCTACGACGAAGAGGCCACCCCGCAAGCCACGAGCTACCTCGACTACGCGCTGGTGTCCTCGGCCGAGGTGCCGCCGGTCGACCTGTTCCACATCTCTTCGCCCAGCCCGCTCAACCCGCTCGGCGCGAAGGGCGCGGGGGAGGGCGGCACGGTTCCGCCGCCGGCCGCGATCGCCAACGCCGTCGAGGACGCGCTGCGCCCGCTCGGCGCCCGCGTCACCCGCGCGCCCGTGACTCCCGCTCGGATCGTCGACGCCCTGCTCGCCGCCGGAAAGGTTTCTTGATGCTGATCGAAAACTCCTTCGAGGTCGCCGCCGACCCCGACGAGGTCTACCGGTTCCTGCAGGACGCCCACAACGTCGCCGCGTGCTTCCCGGGCGCGGAACTGGTCGAGGACCTCGGCGAGGATGCGTACCGCGGCAAGGTGAAGATCAAGGTGGGCCCGGTGACAGCGGCCTACCAGGGCGTGGCGAAGGTGGTCGAGCGCGACGAGGTGGCCCGCACGGCGGTGCTGCTCGCCGACGGCAAGGACACCCGCGGGTCGGGCACGGCCAAGGCCCGCGCGACGATGCGCGTGACGCCCACGGGTGAAGGTGCGAACGTCGTGCTGGCCACGGATTTGACGATCTCGGGGAAGCTCGCGCAGTTCGGCCGCGGGATCATGGCCGACGTTTCGGGCCGGATGGTGGGGGAGTTGGCCTCCCGGGTACGGCAACGCATCGAGCACGGCGACGAGCAACCCGCCGTCGAGCATGCCGTGGCGCCCGCCGTCGGGGACACCACTCGGGTCTCTCCGCCTCCGGTCGCCGAGGTCCCGGCCATGAAGGCGTCCGCGCTCCTCCGTGTCGTCCTCGCCGGCATCCTCGAACGCTGGGCCGCCCGCCTGCGCGCCACCGCCCCGGAGTCGCCATGACCACTCGCATCACCGTCCCGGCGCCGCCGGAAGCGGTGCCCGTCTTCGATGTCGGCATCGACGACAAGGTCCGGGTCACGAGCGCGGTCGGGCTCGGGATCCAGAACATCCTCGGCATGGCGGGCCTGCTGATCTTCCCCGCGCTGATCGGCACCGCGTTCAAGCTGTCCGCCGCGGACACCGCCTACCTCTACGGCGTCACGTTCATGACGTCCGGCCTGGTGGTGATCCTGCAGTCGGTGCTCCTGCTGCGGCTGCCGATCATCCAGGGCCCGTACGCGGGTTCGCTGGCCGCGCTGCTGGCCGTCGGGCACGGGCGCGGCGGCCTCGGTGCGGCGTTCGGGTCGATGGTCGTCGCCGGGCTGATCTGGTGCGTGCTCGCGATCCCGCTCCGGCGGTTCGGCCCGATCATGTACCTCGCCAAGTTCGTGCGCGACCCGATCATCGCCGGCGTGCTCGTGCTCATCCTGGCCACCCAGCTGACGAGCACCGCGCTGCCCAACTGGCTCGGCACGCCCGCGAGCCCCGGCTTCCCGTGGGTGAACCTGCTCGCCGGCGGCGTCGCGGCGGCGCTGGTCATCGCGCTCACGTTGCTGCGCCGCGGAAAGCTGCTTCGCCGGGGCGCGGTCTTGGTCGCCGTTGTCGCGGGTACGGTCGTCTACGCGCTGCTCGCGCCGACGAGCTTCGGCGCGGTGGGGGAGAACCTCGGCGTCACGGTGCCGCGGATCTTCCCGTTCGGCTTCGCGGTGCAGGGCGACCTCGTGCTGATCTTCTTCATCACGCTGCTGCCCGCGATCGCCGAGAGCATTGCGACCTACGACATCGTGGCGGACTGGGGCGGCCAGGAGCTGTCCGGGTACCGCGTCGCCCAGGGCGTGTTCGGCGAAGTCCTCGGCAGCACGGTCGGCGCGGTGTTCGGCGGACTGTCCACTTTGGCCTACCCAGACAACATCGGCCTGCTGCGCGTGACGAAGGTCGGCTCGCGGTACGTCACCCTCGCCACCGGGGTGATCCTGCTGGTGCTGGGCGGGCTCGGCCCGTTCGACCGGCTGCTGCAGGCGGTCCCGCTGCCGGTGCTGGCCGCGGCGGGCACGGTGCTGTTCGGCGTGCTGTTCGCCAGCGCGATCGACGTCCTCTCGGGCCTGCACTGGTCCCGGGACAACCTGATGCTGGCCGGGTTCCCTTTCATCACGGCGATCGGTGGCCTGTTCATGCCCGCCACGACGCTCAAGGCGATGCCGGCGGTCGTCCAGCTGGTCCTCGCGCAGCCGCTGATCCTCGGCACGGTGCTGCTGGTCGTCCTCAAGCCGGCGTTCGGGTTGCGCCGGAGCTAGCCGGTTCGGTGTGGACGACCACCGCGGTCAGGTGGGGCACCGCGTGCACCAGCCGGTGCTCCACCTCGTGCGCGAGCGTGTGGGCCTGGGTGACGGTCAGCTCCGGCGCGACCGCGACGGCCAGCTCGGCCCGCAGGTGGTGCCCGATCCAGCGCATCCGCAGGTCCCGGACCTCGAATACACCGTCCACTTCGGACGCTGTCCGCTCGGCCAGCTCGACCGACGCCGGGTCGACGGCGTCCAGCAGCCGCCGGAAGACCTCCTTCGCCGCGTCCCGCAGGACGAACAGGATCGCGACCGTGATGCCGAGCCCGACGAGCGGGTCGGCGGCGGGGAAGCCGAACGCGACCCCGGCCGCGCCCGCGACGACGGCCAGCGAGGTGAAGCCGTCCGTGCGGGCGTGCACGCCGTCGGCGACCAGCGCGGCCGAGCCGATTTCGCGGCCGACCTTGATCCGGTACCGCGCGACGAGCTCGTTGCCGGCGAAGCCGATCACCCCGGCGACGGCGACCACCCACGGGTGCCCGACCGGCTCGGGATCGAGTAGCCGCACGACGGACTCGTACCCGACGAGCACCGCCGAAGCGGCGACGACCAGCACGACGACCACCCCGGCGAGGTCTTCGGCGCGGCCGAGGCCGTAGGTGTAGCGGCGGGTGGCGGCACGCCGCCCGAGCAGGAAGGCGACCCCGAGCGGGACGGCGGTCAAGGCGTCGGCGAAGTTGTGGATGGTGTCCCCGAGCAGCGCGACCGACCCGGTGAGGAGCACGAGCACCAGCTGCGCGACGGCGGTCCCGAAGAGCGCGGCGAACGACCAGGTCAGCGTGCGCAGGCCGCGCGAGCTGCTTTCGAGCGCGTGGTCGACGCGGTCGGCGGAGTCGTGACTGTGTCCGTGTCCGTGTCCCATGCCGTGAGTCTATCTGCGCACACACGCAGATACGCAAGTAGTAGGGTTCACGGCATGCACGCGTCGCTGCCGGACTTCGACATGCCCACCGACGAGCAGGTCCACCTGGCGGCGGAGTCGTTCCGCCTCCTCGCCGACCCGACCCGCATCAAGGTGTTGTGGGCGCTGCTGCAGGGCGAGTCATCGGTGGCGTGCCTGGCCGAACTGGCGGGCGCGGCCCCGACGGCGGTGAGCCAGCACCTGGCGAAGCTGCGGCTGGCGGGCTTGGTGAGGGGCCGCCGGGAGGGAACATTCGTGTACTACTCGGCGGCGGACAACCACGTGCGCGGGTTGCTGGCGCAGGCTTTGCACCACGCGGACCACCTGGACCGCGACCTGCCTGCCGAGCACGCCCACCACCCGCGGACGGAGTAGTTCAGCGCCTGAGCGGTGCCGCGAGCCGCGCCACGAGTTCCTCCGCCACAGCCGCGTTTGCTCGGCGCAGTTCCTCCGGTGAAAGGTGCTCTTCGGGGTTCACCCGCACGCGTTGCGGATTGCCGATGCTGAACGATCCAGACGTCGCCGAGGCCTCGACGAGTCTGCCGAGCCTCGTCGTAGGTGTGACCGGATCCAGCCCGATCGCCGGTGCGAGCCGCCCGGGTATCGGAAGACCGATGGCCAGCAACGTGTGCAGCCGCTCCGCGACCCTCTGCGTCATGTCCTCGCGATCCACGATGCTGTTCAGCCCCACGGTCGGCAAGGCGAACCAGCAGGAGCGCTGTCCGGTGCGCAGTACGGCGAGGCCGCCTTCTCCGGAACGCCAGTCGGTCGAAAAGGCCGAAGCGGCATCGGCATTGGATTCGACAGTCACGGACTGATCCGGAGAGAACAGTCCGTCGGCTCTGCCGAGTGCGGCCAGGCTGGTGGCGATCTGCTCGAGCAGTAACACGCCGTAGCGGGCTGTCGGCTGAGCCGGGACCAGGTGGACTTCGACGAGCGGTCGCGGTGGCTGGTGACGCCACGCAAGAATCTTCGAACGCCAGGTGACTGCGAGGTCCTCGAGAAGCGCCACCCGCTTTGCTCGGCGGCCGGAACGGGGGAGGGGGAGCGCGGCGGAAGGATGGGCAAGGCGCCGAGCTCGGGGCGGATGTGAAGGGGTTGCCGGGTCAGGTGGCGAAGCAGGTCGTCGGTTCCCTCGAGCGTCACAGCGGGCACCACGAAGTGGTCGGCGCTGCGCGGCTGCAGGAACAGGGGGATTTCGTCGATGCTGCGGCCGGGCAGTACGACCGGGAGGAGCTTGCGCGTCCAGTTCCCACGATCGCGCTGCAGGAGTTCGCGGAGGGCCGCCGCTTCCGCTTGCCCGCCGAGGTTGCGATCGCCGGGGCCGTTCCCGTCACCCATCCGACGGTAACCCTCTGACGCCACCACGATCACGAAATCTGCTTCGGTGATGTTCCGCAGCGCCCAGGCGTACCAGTCCTGCCGCTCGCCGGCCCAGCGGTCGAGTTCGACGTCGATCCCGTGTTGGCGCAGGAAGATCGCGAACGCCAGGACCGCTTCACAGTGCTCGAGGCTGTCGTGCGTGTACGACAGGAAGGTCCTGGGGTTGGGCGACGCCATCGGATGGATCCTCTTCGCCAGGGCCGCGTCAGCGGGCGTTGTCCTGGCTGAGAACGATAGCAACGGCAGAGTGCACGTCAGCCGATCGGCTCCTGCAGTTCCGTCACCCAGCCCGCCGGATCCGGCGGGCAGTCCAGGTAAAGCTCCCGCTGCAACCCCGCCGACGCGAACCCGTGCTCGTCGATCCAGCGGACCACCGCCTGCCAGCTCGGCAGGACACCGTCGATCGCGCCGCGGTGGACCAGTGTTGCCGCGCGCGCCGGCGGGAGGTCCGCCATCGTCAGCCCGTTCAAATCGCCCGGACCCACCGACGCCGGGATCGCCGCGTGCACGACGACCTCGTCCTCGGCGCGCTGCTCGTAGTAGCACGTCAGCCGCCCGGCCGGGGTGACGTCCGCGGTGGCCAGGCGCCGGCCGAGTTCCGCGCACAGCGGGCGGACCACCGGCCCGATCGCCTCCGGTGCGAACCCCGCCGCCACGCCCGTCAGCTCGACCACCCGCAGCGCCGGCAGCTCCTTGACCACGACGTCGGGCGCCGTTCCTTCCGCCTCGATCGTCCGCAGCCGGGCCTCGACCTGCGCCAGCCGCGCCGCGCCCTCCGCCAGCGCGGCCTCCAGCTCCGCCCGCCGCAGCGTCAGCATCCCGCGCACCTGCTCCGCCGAAACCTCGTCCGCCAGCAGCGTCGCCACCTGCTCGAGGGTGAACCCGAGGTCCTTCAGCGCGACGATCCGGTTGAGCCGCGCCAGCTGCCCCGCCGCGTAGCTGCGGTAACCCGTCGCGGGGTCGACGCGCGCCGGCCGCAGCAGGCCGAGCGCGTCGTAGTGGCGCAGCATCCGGACCGACACGCGGCCGTGGCGGGCGAAGTCGCCGATCGAAAACACGCGCCGATCATCCCGCAGGCGGGACGAACCCGCCGACGACGTCCGCGGCGAGCTCGGCGAACGTGATCGCGGTGTCGTCCTCGCGCGACGGCCCGACCACCTGCAGCCCGGCCGGCAGCGGGCCGCCGACCGGCGCGCTCACCGCCGGCAGCCCGGGCAGCGACGCCTGCGCGATCCAGAACACCTGATCGTCGTAGCGGCGCCGGTCGTCGTGCGCCGGCGCCGTCGTGAACACCGTCGGGCAGAGGAAGACGTCGACGTCCGCGAAGTACCGGGCCCACGCCGCGCCCAGTGCCGTCCGCTGTCGCTCCCGGTCGTCGGCGCCGTCCGGCCGGTGGCCTTCCTGCGCAGCGAAGAACCACTCGACCTGGAAGCCGAACGCCTCCGCCTGGACCACCGGATCCACGTCGTCCGGCCAGCCGCCGACCACCCGCACCCCGGCTCGGGCCAGCGCGTCGACAGCGTCCGACAAGGCCGCGCCGACCTCGTCGGTGACCGGGCAGGCCGGGTCGTCGAGGACCACGCCGACGCGGAAGTCCGCGAGCCGCGACCGGCGCGAAGCCGTCAGCTGCTCGGCGGTGACGCTCAGCGCGAGCCGCAGGTCGGCGGCCGACCGGGCCAGCGGGCCGACCGCCGACGGGAACTCCCGGGCGAGGTCGGTGAACGGCCCGGGCGGCTGGAAACCCCGCAGCGGCACGGTTCCCGGCGTCGGCTTGAGGCCGTAGACGCCGCAGTAGGCCGCCGGGATCCGGATCGACCCGGCCAGGTCCGAGCCGTACTCCACAAAGGACAGTCCGGCGGCGAGGGCGGCCGCCGCGCCGCCGCTCGAGCCGCCCGGCGTCCGCGTGCGGTCCCGCGGGTTCACCGTCCGCCCGTACACCGGGTTCTCCGTCCGGCCGAAGTCGGCGAGCAGGTGGTGCACGTTCGACTTGCCGACGACGATCGCCCCCGCCGCCTGCAGCCGCTCGACGACGACGGCGTCCCGGTCCGCGACGGCCTCGGCGAACGCGGGCTCGCCCCAGGTCGTCGCCATGCCCGCGACCGCGAAGGCGTCCTTGATCGTCATCGGGACGCCGTGCAGCGCACCGCCTGAGGTCGTGTCGGCGCGTGAGGCGGCTTCGAGCGCGAAGTCGCGGCGGGTCGCGACGACGGCGTTGACGTCGGAGGCGTCGATGCGCGCGAAGAGCTGTTCAGTCAGCTCACGCGACGACAGCGCGCCCCGGCGGAGGTCGGCGGCCACCTCGGTGGCGGTGCGGAAGAACGTCATGGGTCCGGGGTAGAGCCTGACACGGTGTCAGGGTCAACTGCCGAGTCCGGCTGCGGGTGTTTCCGCCTCGCGCCCCGGTGGTAGCCCCGAGTGATCGCCGTCCGAACGGCGGACGGCGCAGCGTGGCGGAGGGAAGACCGATGCCGAACGCAACCCGCATGACCGCACCCCCGGCGCCGCCCGAGCCGGTCTCGCCCGAACCGGTGGGCCCGGACCCGGATCCGGTGCCGCCCGGCCCGGGTCCGGATCGGCCGGCGCCCGAGCCCGGCACGCCCGTCCCGGATCCGCTGCCGCCGGAATCGCAGCCCGGCCCCGAGCGACACTGATACGGATCACAGATAATACGAGTTTCGTATGATCTGGTGTACGGTCGTGGCATGACAACAGCGCAGAACTACCGGCGGATGGTCAACGCCGGCAACAAGATCGTCGTGGGGCTGCAGCGGCTGGGGGTCGCGTTCGGCCCGATGCAGCTGCTCACCGTCCCGGGACGGCGCACGGGCGTGCCGCGCACGTTCCCGATCGCGGTCATCCCCATCGACGGCGACCGCTACATCTTCCAGGCCTACCCGAAGGCGGCCTGGGTCGCGAACGCGCGGGCGGCGGCCGAGGCGACGCTCACCCGTGGCCGCCGGACGTCCCCGGTGCACCTGGCGGAAGTGCCCGTGGAGGAGCGTCGCCCGCTCCTGCGCCGGCTGGTCGCGGACAGCCCGGCGAGCGTCGGGAAGCGGCTGGTGACCACGGGTCTGGCCGAGGATTCCACGCCCGACGCGGCCGCGGCGGCGGCCGAGCGCATCGCCGTGTTCCGCGTCGAGCCGGTCCGGCGCTGAGGATCGGTCTCATCGGGCCGATTCCGGTGCACGGAGGAGTCCCGGGCGTCAGAGGCCCGTCAGCTCCGCCGAGCCGGGCTCGAACGCCCGCAGCACCTGTTCGGCGGCGACGCGCGCGGCGGGGCTCGGCTCGATCGTGCGGTCGCCGTCGGGCTGCGGCGCGGGCGCGCCGCCCAGCAGTTCCACCAGTGCGACGGCGAGTTCGCGCACCTTGACGTTGAACTGCTGGCTGGCGCGCCGCAGCGTCGCCCACGCCTCGTCGGGGTCGCAGCGGCGCAGGGCGATGATGATGCCCTTCGCCTCCTCCAGCGCGGCTCGCGACTGCAGGAGGTCCAGCATCTGCTCGGTCCGGTCGGGCCGGGCCGCCTCGGCGACGAGCAGCGCCATCGCGGTGAACCTTTCGTGCCGCCGCAACGCCTTCAGCGTCTCTTCGGTGGCGGGCCGGTCGAGCGTCACCGACAGCACGAGTCTGCCCTCGGTGTCCCACGGCGCGGGCAGCGCGGCGACACCCCGCACGCGCGGCCAGTCCGTCCCGGGGTGGCGCTCCAGCAGGGTGGTCAGCGTGAGCGACGGCCAGCGTCCGTCGGCGAAGACGTCTGCGGTCACGACCGGCCGACCGGTGTCGCCGGCGGTCGCGACCGGCCCGCCGAGCTCGTCCAGCTGGGCCGGGACGAAGACGTCCGCGAGCCCGTGGGTGGCGACCACGCGCAACGGCAATCCGTGGTGGTGCACGGAAACCGCCGCGCCGAGGGCGCCCGGCACGTCGGCGGCGATCCGCTTCAGGAGCTCTTCGAGCAGCGCGGACACGGGCTCGGTGATCACGTGGTCGTCCTGGACGCCGGGCGGGGGGTCAGGCCGCGATCCGCCGCCTTCCGCCGGAGCTGAGGTCGCGAAAGGATCCGGTGCGCGTCATCATCGGAAACCACCTCCGGGAACTCGACTAACGGTGGTCTCTGTTCTAGCATGTCGTCGATGCGATGACAACATGAGGGTCGTCGGAAGGATGACGAATGGGCGATAGTGATCCCACCGGCGCGGTGAGCCGGCTCCACGAGGTGGTCGCGGCGGCCCGCGCGGGCAAGGCGGACCGGGAAGGACTGCTCGCGGCGCTGGCCGACCTGCGCGTGCTGCGCGAGGAACTGGCGGGCTGGGAGCCGGAGCTGATCACGGCGGCCCGCACGGCCGGCGCGAGCTGGGTGGCGCTGGCCCCGGCGCTGGGCGTGGCGAGCCGCCAGGCCGCGGAACGGCGCTACCTGCGGCTGCAGCCGTCGAACACGGGCGAGAAGACGGGCGAGGCGAGAGTCGACGCGGAGCGCGACCGCCGAGCGGGCGACCGGGCGGTCGCCGACTGGGCCCGCCGCAACTCGGCGATCCTGCGCAAGCTGGCCGGCCGCGTGAGCGCACTGGACGGCCTCGACCCGGCGGCGCAGAAGAGCGCGGACCGCTTGGGAGCGGCCCTGGGCGACGACGACCCGGCAACGCTCCTGCCGCCGTTGGTTGCCGCACAGTCCCATTTGGCCGGTGACCACGCGGGGCTGGCGGAGGAACTGGGCGAGATCTCGGCGGAGACGAACCGCCTCCGCCGCGACGCGGCCGTCAGGCGGGCGAAGGACTGAACCGGGGAAGACGCCACGCCGGAGGTGCTGCGGGGTGCCTTGCAGGTTCGCAGCCAGTCGCCAGCCCATGCCCAAGCCGCCTCCGGCCCGCGGCCGGGCTGCTCAAGCGAGCCCGAACACGTGCCGACCGAGCCGCAGCCCACTCACCCGCCCACCGGGTTTGCCCGGTTCCCCGGCGGGCACCCGTCGCGCAAGCCGACCGCGACGGAAGGACCCCGCCATGACCGCCCAGCCCCCGGATCCGGACCCCGCCCGGACCCCGGACCTCGAGGCCGGCGGGGGCGTGCCGCCGGGCAGCACGCCGCCCGACTCCGCGCAGACGTCCGGCCTCTCGCACCCGCAGCCGATGCCCGGCAAGACCGCGCCGGTGCTCTGGCTGATCCTCACCGGCGTCCTGGTGCTGATGGTGGCCGGGCTGGTGATCGCGCTCGCCGTCGGCTGGCTGGGTGTCTGAATCCCGTCGTGATCGGGTACCACCCCGGCATGGACGACAAGATCCCCGACCGGACGGAAACCCGCGCCGAGCTGCTGCCGGAGGAACAGGCCGCCGACAGCGCCGACCCCGAGGCGCAGGCCCGCCAGGTGCTGGAAGACTCCGACCGCCGCACCGAGGACCCGAAGCCGACCATGCGCCGGCGTCCCGGGGAGACGGCCTAGCGGTCGCCGCGGAAGTTGTCGTGCACGTCGGGGTGGCCCGGCCGCGCACGCGCTTCCTCGTCCTCCGACGGTTCGTCCCGGGTCGGCACGTCGACCGGATTGCCGCTCGAGTCCTCTTCGCCGGCTTCGTCACGTGGCTGCGTCATCCTGGCGGCTACCCGGCGGACACCGGCGTCAACCGCGACGGCGCCTCGCCACGCAGCATCAGCACCGCGACCAGCCCGAACGCGGCCACCACGGCGAAGAAGTAGAAGCCCCACGGGTACGCGATCCCGGCGGTGACCAGCGCGCCGGTCACGAACGGCCCGAGGATCGAGCCGAGCCGCCCCACCGCCGACGTCAGCCCGAGCGCCGTCCCGCGCGCCTGCGCGGGGAACGCCTGCGCGACGTACCCGTAGATCAGCACCTGCGCCGAGAACACGAACACCCCGGTCAGCAGCACGACCGCGTTCAGCACGAACGCGTTGCCGATGCGCAGGCTCAGCGCCGCGAGCAGCACGGCACCCGCGCCGAACCAGATCCGGGCGATCGGGCGGATGCCGAACCGGTCGGCGATCGTGCCGGCCAGCACCAGGCCGAGCACCGCGCCGATGTTGAGCACCAGCAGCAGCGTGATCGACGTCGAAATCGGGTAGCCCGCGGTCCGCATCAGCTGCGGCAGCCACGTGTTGAGCCCGTAGACCAGCAGCAGCCCCATGAACGACCCCGTCCACACGGCGATGCTGATCCGCCGGAACCGCGCGCCCAGCAGGTCGCGCAGCCCGACGCGCTCGGCCGAAGTGTCCTCCCGCGAAGCGAGGTACGCCGCGGATTCGGGCAGCTTCCACCACATCAGCGGCACGGCCAGCAGCCCGGCGATCCCGCCGCCGTAGAACAGCACGTGCCAGTCTTCCTTGGCGTACAGCGCGAGGATCGACGTCAGCACCGCGCCGACGTGGTAACCCGTCATGGTGAACGTGCTCGCGCTGGCACGCCGCCGTGCGGGCAGGTTCTCCGACATCACGGTCAACGCCACCGGCATGCACGCCCCGAGCCCGAGCCCGGCGGCGAACCGGAAGACCCCGAACGTCGCGACGTTCGGCGCGAGCGGCGTCAGCAGGGTGAACAGCGAGAACAGCAGGACCGAGCCGATGAGCATCACGCGGCGGCCGAACCGGTCGGTGAGCGGGCCGAGGCAGGCCGCGCCGACGGCCACACCGACCAGCGACACCGTCGCGACGAGGGTCGCGCCGGCCGCGGTGAAGCCGAGGTAGCCGCTCTTGAGCAGCGTCGGGATGGTGGCGCCGAGGGCGACCAGGTCGTAGCCCTCCAGCAGGACGGTCAGCCAGCAGAGAACCGCCGTCCACACGGGACGGGAAGACGTCGTTGTCATGGTTTCCTCAGAACGGGTAGCCGGCGATGTCCGCGCGGACGGTCAGCCACTGGGTTTCGGTGAAGGCCTCGATGTTGGCCTGGGCGCCGCCGAAGCGGGAGCCGTTGCCGGAGTCGCCGACCCCGCCGAACGGCGCGGTGGGCTCGTCGCCGACGGTCTGCTCGTTGATGTGCACCTTCCCGGAGCGGACCTCGTCGGCCAGCGTCATCGCCGTGCCGACGTCGCCGAGGATGCCGACCGACAGGCCGTACTCCGAGTCGTTGACCAGCCGCGCGGCCTCGTCGAGGTCGCGGTACGCGCGCACCGGCGCGACAGGACCGAAGATCTCCTCGCGCCACGCCGGGGTGTCGTCGGAGAGTCCGAAGAGGACGGTCGGCGGGTAGTACGGCGCGTCGGGCTTGCCGCCGGCCACTACTCGCGCGCCCGCCGCGACACTGCGGTCGACGACGTCGGTGACGTGCGCCAGCTGCCGGTCGTCGATGATCGGGCCGAGTGCGACGTCGCCGGTGGCGGGGTTGCCGACCGGCAGCCGCCGGGCCTTCTCCGCCAGCGCTTCGACGTATTCGTCCACTTGGGACTCGTGGACGAGGTGCCGGCCGGTCGTCATGCAGATCTGGCCCTGGTGCAGGAACGAGCCGAACGCGCCGGCCGACGCGGCCTTGGCGACGTCGGCGCCCGGCAGCACGACGAGCGCGTTGTTCCCGCCCAGCTCCAGGTGGACGCGCTTGAGCGAACGGGCGGCGGCCTCGCCGACCTTCCGCCCGGCCGCCGTCGAGCCGGTGAACGACACGACCGAGACCTCGGGCGCGTCGACGACCGCGGCGCCGACGGCGGCGTCACCCGGCAGCAGGTGCAGCAAGCCGGCGGGCAGCCCGGCTTCCTCGAAGACGCGCAGGATGCTCACGCCGCCGGACACCGCGGTGCGCAGGTCCGGCTTGAGCAGCACGGCGTTGCCGAGCGCGAGTGCGGGCGCGACCGAGCGGATCGCCAGGATCAGCGGGAAGTTGAACGGCGAGATCACCGAAACCACGCCGGCCGGGACGCGCCGGGCCAGCGACCAGCGGGGTTCGCCCGTGCTCAGCACCTCACCACGCGGGTGGGTGGGCAGCGCAGCGGCCTCGAAGCAGATCCCGGCCGCCATCTCCGTCTCGATCCCGGCCTTGGGGCGCGTCGAACCGGCTTCGCGGACGATCCAGTCCTGCACCTCGGCGGCGTGCGCCTCCCACAGCTCGCCCGCGCGGCGCAGCACCGCGGCGCGCTCGGCGGGCTTGCGCCGCGCCCAGTCGCGCTGGGCAACGGCCGCGGCGCGGGCCGCCTCGGCGACGTCGCCGGGGGTCGCGATGCCCACGCCGCCCAGGGTTTCCCCGGTCGCCGGTTCGACGACCGCGTGGGTCCCGCCGCTGCCGTGGCGGAACTCGTTGTCCAGCAAGGCCATGATCACTCCGGTGTGGTCGGTTCGGTGTCGACCTGGATCAGCCGCGGGCCGTCCGGGGTCGTCTTGAGCTGGGCGTGCAGGTCGTCGACGTCGGCGGCGGTGGTCGCGGGAACGCCGTAGCCGGCGGCGATGGCGGTGAAGTCGAGCCCGGGGATCTCGGTGCCGGGCACGTCCGGCGTCCCGAGCAGCTCGCCGAACCACCGCAGCGCGCCGTAGACGCCGTTGCGCAGGATCACGAACGTGACCGGGACGCGGTAGTGCGCGGCGGTCCACAGCGCCGTGATGCCGTAGTTGGCCGAGCCGTCGCCGATGACGCCGACGACCGGGCGGTCCGGGCTGCCCATCGCGACGCCGACCGCGGCGGGCAGGCCGAACCCGAGGCCGCCGGCGGCGGGGAAGAAGTACGAACCGTCCCGGCGCAGGTCCATCTGCCGCCACCACGCCGAGTTCGTCGACGTCGATTCGACGACGTACCGGGTGTCGGCGGCCTGCGTTTCGCGCAGCGCCGCGAAGACCTGCTCGGGGTGCAGCGCCTTCTCGCCCGTCTTGGGCGCGGGGCTCGCGACGTAGTCCACGCTCGAGGCGCGTCCCGGCAGCGTGGCCAGCAGCGCCTCGATCACCGGCGCCGGGTCGGCGACCAGCGCCTCGCCCATCGGGGCGCGGGCCGCGGCGCCGAAGTCGTCGGTCACCTGGACCAGCCGCGTGCCCTCCGGCAGGTAGGCGCCGGGAACGTACTGGTGGTAGCGGAAGACGGGCGCGCCGAGCACGAGGACGAGGTCGTGCCCGGTCAGCGCGTCCGAAACCGAAGCGATGCCGGCCGGCAGGACGCCGCGGAAGAGCGGGTGCCGGTTGGGGAAGGGCAGCCGGTGCGGCGACGGCGCCACCCACGTCGGCAGGTCGAGGTGCTCGGCCAGGGTGACGGCGCGGTCGAACAGGCCGAGGGCGTCGAGGTCCCCGCCGAGGACGAGCGCGGGGTTCTTCGCTTTCATGAGGCTCGCGGCGAGGTCCTCGAGCTGACCCGCGCTCGGCGTGAGTCCTCTTTGGACGCTCCGGTCCAGCGTCACGACGGCGTTCGCGTCCAGCTCGACGGCCCAGTCGTCGTAGGGCACGGAGAGGTAGCTCGGGCGCCGGTGCAGCTCGGCCTCGAACACGGCCTGGGCGAGCGAGCGCGGGACGTCCTCGGCGCAGCTCGGCTCGCCGGACCAGGCGGCCAGCGGGCGCATCAGCTGCGTCGCGTCGACGTTGGCGAGCATCGCCTCCATCCCGATGGCCGCGCGGACCTGCTGGCCGGCGGTGAGCACCAGGGGAGAGCGCGAGTAGCCGGCGTTGGTCAGCGCGCCCATGGCGTTGCCCGAGCCGGCGGCCGCGTGCAGGTTGACCAGCACCGGGCGGCCGGTCGCCTGGGCGTAGCCGTCGGCCATCCCGACGACGGCGCCTTCGTGCAGGCCGAGGACGTACCGGAAGTCGCCGGGCAGCTCGGCGAGGAACGGCAGTTCGTTGGAGCCGGGGTTGCCGAAGATCGTGGTCAGGCCGCGGCGGTGCAGGAACTCGTGGGCGAGCCGGCGGGCGGTGGGCATGCGCTGTCCTCCTCGGGCGGGTTGGACCAGACCCTAGGGAGACCACGGCGTGTGTTCCAATAAATGTTGCCTCGGTGGTTCATAGACGGGATCGATGATGCGCGACTTCGACCTCAACCTGGTGCGCACGTTCGTGCTGCTCTACGAGACCCGCAGCGTCACCGCGACGGCCGAGTCCCTGCACGTCACGCAGCCGACGATCAGCTACAGCCTGCAGAAGCTGCGGCGCCGGTTCTCCGACGAGCTGTTCCGCCGCACGGGCGGCGGCCTGGTCCCGACGACGACGGCCCGCGCGCTCTACGAACCGCTGCACAGCGCGCTGTCGGGCATCGAGACGGCGGTCAGCGGCGCGTGGTCGTTCGACCCGTCTTCGGCCCGGGCGGCGTTCACGCTGTGCCTGTCCGACCTGGGGGAGATCTCGTTGCTGCCGCGGTTGATGGCGGCGCTGCCTTCGCGCGCTCCCGGCGTGACGCTGACCGTCCGGCCGCTCGACGTCGACCGCGCCGCGGACCAGCTCGGCCGCGGCGAGATCGACGCGTTCATCGCGTCCCCGCTGATCAGCTCCCAGCGCGTCGCCCGCGTCCCGCTGTTCTCCGAGGGTTACCTGGGCATGGTGGCCGCGAACCACCCGCGGCTGGGCACCCGCGTCGGCTTCGACGCGCTGGCGGCCGAGCGCCACGTGACGGTGTTCGGCCCGACCGGCCACGACGGCCCCCGCCGCGCGCTGGAGGCGCACGGGCTCCTCGACCGCGTGGTCCTGGAGGTGACGCGCTTCGCGGCGCTGCCGTACCTGGTCCAGGACGGCGAGCTGGTGGCGATGGTGCCGCGCCTGGTGGCGGAGATGTTCGCGGCCCAGCACCACGTCCGGCTGTTCGAGCTGCCTCTCGAGGTGGAGCCGGCGCAGGTGTCGGTGTACACGCGCCACACGCACGCGCGCAGTCCCGCGCAGCATTGGCTTGTGACATTCATGCGCGAAGTGCTCGGCTGATTTAACACGCATTTTTCACGCGTGCCCTTTTTCCGCCGAAAGGTCTGGGCCGAACGTGTAGTGCTTGGTGCTGAACCGATCCCGCCCTGCCTAGTGTCGATCACGGTCCTGGCAACCGAACTAGGGAGGAATCCGGTGAAGCTCGTCCGCCTGGTGAAGAAAGCGCTTCCCAAGAAGAGCCTGAAGGCTTACGCCTGGTACGGCTGGATCTGATCGCGCGGCCGGTCCCGGCCACCGGGACCGGCCCGTTCCCCCTTCGAGGAGTGCCGAACGTGGTCATCGCTCCCGCCCACCGCGAGGTCGTCTTCGCACCCCGTCTGGCGGACCTGCTGCGCGAGCACCGGGACAGCGGGCTCTTCCGCCTCGAGCCGGACACCGTCGGGATCGCCGATCCGGACCTGATGGACGCCGTGCTGCGCGCCCGCCCGGCGAACGCCGAGGAGCGCCCGACGTTCAAGCCGGTGCTGGGCCGCGCGGTCACCCGCGCCGAATCGGCCTCGCTGATGCAGGCACTTGGCGCCGACGTCCGGGCCGCCTTGAAGCGGCCTGCCGACGCACCCGACCTCACCGGTGCGTGGCCGGCCGTGCCGCACGACTACCTGCGCCGATTCGTCTTCGGGCCCGAGACGCGCCGGTTCCGCGTGCTCGTCGACCGCCGTCTGGAGCTGACGCCGAAGCTGACCTGGTCGGCCGTCGCCGCCGGGGCCGCGCTGGCCCGCCGGCCGGGTCCGGACGCCGAGCTGTCGACGCTCGCCCGGCAGGTCCTCGCCGCCGAAACCCTGGCCGAACGGCGCTTCCGGATGTACCTCTACCGCCGGGGCGCCGCGCCGATCTGCTTCACCGTCGCCGCGCTGGTGACCAACGCGGTGTGGCTGGGCGCGCCGTTCGACGACGACGTCCCGAACGAGCACGTCCTGAACGAGGCGCTGCGGCTGCTGCCGCCGTCGTGGAACATCCTGCGCGTGCGCTCGCCGGAGTTCGCCGAGGTGGACGCCCGCATCACACCCGGCGACGACGTCCTGCTGCTGCCGTTGCTGAGCCACCGCTCCCCGAAGCTGTGGGAAGCGCCGGACGAGTGGCGGCCGCGGCGCTGGGCCGGGCTCGACGCCGACCGCCACCCGGGCTACCTGCCGTTCGGGCACGTCAGCGAGCGCTGCTGGGGCCGGCACCTGGTGCTGCCGCTGGCGAGCCGCCTGCTCGACGTCGTCCGCGCCGAAGGCCTCGTGCCCGACCCGCGGCGCACCCGCGCGCACGTCGAACTCGACGGCCTGCTCGAGCTGGCCGACGTGCGGATGGTCAGCCCGCGTCGCAGCGGGCGCCGTTGAGGGTGAACGCCGTGGGGGCCGGGTTTCCGTGGTCGAAAGCCCCGTTCAACCCCGTGCTGACGGTCGCGCCGGGGGCGAGGGTGGCGTTGTAGGACTCGGCGATCACGGTCACGCGGCTCCCGCTCTGGCTGTACTTGCCGTCCCACCCGTGGGTGACCCGCTGCCCGGCGGTGAACGTCCAGGTCAGCGTCCACGGTTCCAGCGTTTTGCTGCTCTTGTTGGTGATGGCGACGCCCGCGGTGAAGCCGTCGTTCCACTGGTCGGTCACGGAAAACCGCACGACGCACTTCGCGGCTTCGACCGGCGGCGGTGGCTTGGGGACCACCGAGGTCGGGGCCGCCGTCGACGACGCGGTTTGCCGCAGCACGGTCGGGATCGGCGTCGGGCTCGGCCGGGTGGACGCCGGGGCCGGACGTGGCGTCGTCGCCGGCGCGAGCGGGTCCTGGGGCGTGGCCTGCCGCTGCTGCGCGCTGCCGGACGTCACCGCGATGAGCACGAGGCTGCCGAGCACCACGACGGCGCCGGCGAACGCGGAGATCCACCGGATCCGCCGCCCGGCCCGCTGCTGGACGGCCGCGGCTTCGCGAGCCCGCTGCTCGAGCCGTTCGCGGTAGCCGTCGCCGGTGTCCTCCTCGCGGGACGTCGTGGCCGCGGGCGGCCCGCCGAGCGAGCGCGGCGTCGCTCCCGTCTCCCGGAGCAGCTCGGCGACGGAGATCTCGTCGTCGTCCCGCCGCCGACCGGCGCGCGCCATCCGGAACCTCCCGTTCTGCGGCCCGACCGGCGAATCCTAGGAAGCGGCGGCGACCTTGTAAACCGTGTGCACGCGGCGTGCACCCGTCGTGCACGAGACGCTGATGTCCGGACGGTTTCCTGGGGCGGTGGCCGGACGCACCGGCCCGATCCCAGGAGGTTCCCGATGTCCGACCCGAAGATCATCGCCGTCGTCGGCGCGACCGGCCAGCAGGGCGGCGGCCTGGCCCGCGCGATCCTCGACGACCCGGAGCGGCGCTTCGCGCTGCGGGCGATCACGCGCAACCCGGACTCCGCGGCCGCGCAGGCGCTGGCCGCCCGCGGCGCCGAAGTCGTCGCGGCCGACCTGGACGACGAGTCGAGCCTCACGAAGGCCTTCGAAGGCGCGTACGGCGCTTACCTCGTCACGGCGTTCTGGGAGTACAACTCCGTCGAGCGCGAACAGCAGCAGGCGCGCGCGATGGCCGCGGCGGCGAAGGCCACGGGCCTGCGGCACGTGATCTGGTCGACCCTGCCCGACACCCGCCTGCACCTGCGCGACGACCGCGTCCCGACGCTGCACGAGCGGTACAAGGTCCCGCACTTCGACAGCAAGGCCGAGGCGGAGGCGTTCTTCGTCGAGGCGGGCGTGCCGACGACGTTCCTCTCGACGACGTTCTACTTCGAAGCCTTCCTCGACTTCTTCCGCCCGGTCCGAGACGACGACGGCGTCGTCGCGCTGCACCTCCCGATGGCCGACCGGACGCTGCCGGGCATCGCGGCGGAGGACATCGGCCGGACGGCGTTCGGCGTCTTCGCGCAGGGCCCGTCGCTGGCCGGCGAGACGATCAGCATCTCGGGGGAGAACCTGACCGGCGAGCAGTACGCGGCGGCGTTCGCCAAGGAGCTCGGCACGGTGGTCGCCTACCGGCCGATGAGCGTCGAGGCCCTGCGGTCGGCGGGCTTCCCGGGCGCGGACGACCTGTCGAACATGTTCTTCTACTACGCCGAGCACGAAAGCGCCTTCGCCGGCGCGCGCGACCCCGAGGCGGTCCGGAAGCTCAACCCGCGTCTGCAGGACTTCGCGACCTGGCTCGCTTCGCGGCGGGAGGCGTTCGAAGGGCTGTGACGGAATACCGGTCCGTGGCCGCCGGTTGCGCTCTGCGTGACCGATGCGGTGCGGTTCGAAGTCCTCGGCCCGGTCCGGGCGTGGCGCGGCGACGTCGAGCTCGAGCTGGGGCCGCCCCGGCAACGGGCGGCCCTGGCGGTGCTGCTCCTGCAGGAGGGCACGCCGCTGTCGCCATCCCAGCTGGTCACGGCGTTGTGGGGCGGCGCGGAGCCGCGGGCGGCGGTCGGCATGGTGCGCTCGTACGTGTCCCGCTTGCGCCACGCCGGCGTCCCGATCGAGTCGGTCGGGGGCGGCTACGCGATCCGCGCCGGTTCCCTGGACGCCACGGAGTTCGAGCGCCTTTTGCCGTCACCGCGCGAGGCTCTGGACTTGTGGCACGGCACGCCGCTGTCCGGGGTGAACGGCGAGTACGCGGAGGCGGCCCGCGAGCGCTTGATCCAGCTGCGCTTCACCGCGCTCGAAGACCTGGCGGCGGCGGACATCGCCGCGGGCCGGCACGTCGATCTGAGCGGTCTGATCGCCGAGCAGCCGTTGCGTGAGCGGCCGCGTGAGCTGCAGATGCTGGCGCTGTACCGCGCGGGCCGCCAGGCCGAGGCGCTGGAGCTGTTCACGGCGACGCAGCGCCTGCTGGAGTCCGAACTGGGCCTCGACCCGGGGCCGGAGCTGCGGGAGATGCAACGCCGCATCCTGGCGGCGGACCCGTCGCTGGCACCGTCGGTGTCCCGCCCGTCCCAGCTGCCCCCGGACCTCCCGGAGTTCGTCGGCCGCGCGTCCCTGACATCCGAGCTGGCCGAGGCGCTGACCAGCCCGCGGGCATCGCTGCCGGTGGTGGGCATCGAAGGCCTGGCGGCGATCGGCAAGACAACGCTGGCGATCCACGTCGCCCGGAAGGTGGACTTCCCGGACGGCCAGTTGTTCCTGGACTTGGCGGAGTCGGCGGACCCGCTGTCCGAGCTGCTGCGCGGAATCGGCGTGCCGGACCTCCCGGCGTCGCCGAGCGAGCGAGCGGCGTTGTGGCGAACCCGCACGTCGGGCCGCAGGGTGCTGGTGGTCCTGGACAACGCCCGCCCGGAGGACGACATCCGCCTGTTGCTGCCTGGCGCAGGGGGCCCGGCAGTGGTGATCACAGCCCGCCGCCGGCTGTACGACGTCCCGCACGCCCATTGGACGAAGCTGGGCGGCTTGAGCGTCCCGGAGTCGGTGACCTTGCTGGCGCACTTGGTGGGCCAGGACAGAGTGGCTGCTTCGTTGCGGGAAACGCAGGTACTGGCATCGAGGGCGGCAGGGCTCCCACAGGTCATCCAGGCGATCGGCGAGAGGCTGGCATCCCGCCCGGACTGGACGATGGCGCAGGCGTTGCAGAGGGTGGGCCGCCCGGCCCCGGGAGCGCCGGCGAGGCCCCCGGAGTGCCAGGCGATAGAGAAGCCGTACGAGTCGGCGGTGGCGGAGCTGACGCCCTGGCAGACGCACGCGTTCGAGAGGTTGTCGGCGTTCCCGCACTTTTCGGTGGCAACGGCATCAGCGGCGCTGGACCTACCGGCCCGCGAGACGACGATCCTCCTGGAGTCCCTGGTGGACGCGCACTTGCTGGAGGTGACGGGCCTGGACGAGTACGGGTACCAAGAGCCGGTCCGGTTGTTCGCTGAATCGATGCAGCCTGATCGAAACCGGCCGATCATGCCAGAGGGTCTCGAGGGGGCGATCCAGACCCCCCTGAACGAGGGTCCGGGGGAGCCGTATACTCTTTCTTCAGCAGGTCCGAGTGGCGGAATGGCAGACGCGCTAGCTTGAGGTGCTAGTGCCCTTAACGGGCGTGGGGGTTCAAGTCCCCCCTCGGACACACACGTTACCCACACGGGGAGAGGCAGTCACAGTTACTGCCTCTTTTTTGTTGTCGTAGACCACCTGCAGGCCCAGGTCGCGGTAGACCTGCGTGATCCTCTCCGGGGCCCGCGAGTTCAGGGGCCTGGCGACGTCGCCGAGCTGGTCGAGCATCGCGTAGACCTCCGCTATGTCGACCGCCTGCGTGTCCGGCAGGTGCTTCAACTCCTCCGTCGCGGCCTGCCGCTCGGCCTGTGCGCGCTTCATCGGCTCGACGAAGTTGACGGGGTCCACGCCCGCCTCGATAGCCGCAAGGTGCCGTCGTAGCTTCTCCTCGGCACCCTTCAGCCGCTTCTCCGCGTTGGCTCGACGGCCGTCCACCCGGCCGTCCTGCGACCCGGTGAGCAGCCGTACCGTCTCGTCGCGGTTGTCCGGGGCGAAGATCTGGCACAGCCAGTCGTTGATCGGCGGGACTACGACGTCCTCTCGAAGGTTCACCGTCTTCGGGTGATCGGCCAGCGTCGCCGATCCTGGCGCCATCGTCCGTGCGATGCACCGGTAGTAGACGCCCTTCCTGATTGCTGCACCCTGCATCTTCCGGGTGCAGATCTCGCAGCGCACCACCCCCTTCAACAGGTACGTGTGCTTCGTGGCCGCCCGATTCCGTTCGAGCTTGGCAATGCCTGGCAGTCCGCCGGCTGCGCGGGACCGGCGCATCAACTGCGCCTGCGTGAACGCCTCGACAGAAACAATCTCCGGGTGCGCGGGTCGCCGCGACCGGACAACGCGATCCGGCGCTGCTCGCTTGAACCGCACGACGTGCCCTGCGCCGACGTCATCCGGATTCAGAAGCGTCTCCTGCTTGGTCCAACGCCCGAAGATCGCGTACCCGGTGTACCGGGGATTCTCCAGAATGGACCGGACGGTGCTGCCTTGCCAGCCGTCGGCGAGCCGGTGCCGGTTCTGGTCGGGCCGGCGTTCGGAAGGGCAGGGCACTCCGTCCTCATTGAGTCCCTTCGCGATCGCTCGATCGCCGACCCCTTCCATGTACTCGGCGAATATCCGTTGGACCACCTCGGCTGCGTCTGGATCGATGGCCAGCACGCGCAGCCGGAACCCCTCGGCGGCCTTTCGGGGGTTCGGGTGCGGACCGCCGTCAACGACGACGTACCCGTACGGCGCCCGACCGCCCTGGTGACGGCCCTCGTTGACCACCTGCGCGTCCATCGCCGCGCGGACACGCGCCTAGACGTGCTGACGCTCCGATTCACTCATCCCGCCGAGCACGCTCATGAGTATTTTGTGCGACGGGTTCCGCGCGTCGTACTTCCCGCCCAGCTCGGGCACCCACAGATCCACCCCGTACGCGGCGAACCGGGGCGCGATGAGCGAGAACTGGTTGCCGAACCAACAGCGCGTGCCCTCGCCGACCACGACGGCGTTCCATGTCCGCCGCGGATTCTTCAGCTCGGCGAGCAGCCGCGCGGCCTCGTTCCGGCGCTCCCAGGGGACTGACCGCGACTGCCCGACGTCGAAGTACTCCGCGACGACCCGGCCGCCCAGTGGCTCGACGAACTTCCGAGCGTTCCCGAACTGCCAGCCGCGAGAGGTCTCCGGGTCCTGGTTATCTTCCGTCGAGCACCGGCCGTAGGCCGCGAGTTCACCGATCCCGTCGTCGACCGGCTCGGCCACCTCAAGGCCAAGGATGTCGTCCAGCGTTGACCACGGGTCGTTGCTGATTTCAGCCGTCATGGTTCCTCCTCTGCCGGTCCGTCCAGCACCGGCACCTCGGTAAGCTCGATCAGAACGGCCAGCAGTCCGCGTGCCACGGCTGGCGTCAGCTCCGGTAATCCTGCAGTTAGGATAACCCGGATCGGTCGATCCCCGGACTGAGCGGCGCTCATGACCGACCTTCCTGTACTGCCGATTCGCCGCCTTCCCTTGCGCGGTCGATTGCGCTCCTGATTTCAGCCGTTCGGTATCCGCGGACCTGCCGCATCTCGCCGTCTTCGCCGGTTACGCGGTCTCGTGTCGGCCGGCATCCCACCTCGGCCATCTGCTGCGCGAACGTCCGCGAGTCGACCTCCAGGACGTCCAGCAACTTGGCTGTCGGCACGAAGTCTCGGCCGTCTGGCCCGAGATCGTCTCCCAAGCATTCAACGAGCGATGCGAGCACCTCGGGCAGTTCGCCAGGCGACTGAGCCGCGACAGTCGCGTGACCTGCACCGATTGCCTTGACCGCGGCTGCATGGTCGAGCACCGGCATGGCGTCCTGCCCGGCCGCGTGCCCGGTGAGCGTCCCGGCCGCCTCTCGCAGCGTCCGGCCCTGCTCGCAGATGGTCCGCCAGTCCTCGTTCGGCATGTAGTACGTCCGAACCGTCATGGCCAGCACATCGGCGCCGGCTGACGTGTCGCCGTCCGGCCGGAGAATGCCCACGCCTTTGTGCGAGGGCAACAGCCGACTGGAGTCGAACCCGCGCGTGTTCATCTGCTCGCCAAGCACGATGTTCGAGTCGCGCCAGTCCATCACCCGCAGCGCGAACCGCGAGCCGAGCACCGCCCGCAGCCCGGAAGGGATCGTCTTCGAGTCCGGCCGCTGCGTGGCGAGAACGAGCACGATCCCGGCGGCCGGTCCCTTCTTCGCCAGCCACGTCAGCAGCTCGCCGACGTACTCGCCGGCGGTGAGCTTCTTCCCTTGCACGTCAACGGGCGTGCGGTCCTCCAGCGGAACCTGAACCTCGTCGATGAAGATGGCCGTGATGGGCATGTTCAGCGCCTTATCGCGGGACATCTCCGGCGTGACCTTCGATTCCGGGCACGTCAGGTCGTCCAAGTCGCGCATCCGCCGGAACCGCGACTGAACCTCTCCGACCAGCTCAATCAGCCAGTCCACGAGCGCCAGAACGTGTTCGGGTTCGTCGCCGGACATGAACCGGTGCGCCACCAGCCCGGCCGCGTCCCAGTCCTTCCCAGCCTTGAAGTCCGCCACGTACAGCCGCACCCATGCGTCCAGGATGAGCCCGGCAGCCGCGAGCCGGGCGGCGAAGGTCTTGCCCTGCCGGGGGATGGCGCCGACCAGCAGGGACGTCCACACCAGCGGCAGGTCAATCCGCCGGTCCCGCGCATCCCGTCCGAAGGGGATCGGCCGCCACGCGTCCCACTGCGCCACGCCGAGCAGCGGCGTCCGCAACGGCGGAGAGGCGTACGGGTCCTCATCCGCCACCCACATCGACACCCGTCCTGCATGTCCACCGTTGCCGCGGACTCGTTCGACGATCAACTGGACCTCATCGACGGCAAGCGCCGACGCGAGCGCGTCCCGGTTCTTCACCACGTCGGCCGCCTTGCGGGTGGCGGGAAGGTCGACGGTGACCGCCCACCCGTCGCCAACGCGCGTCGCGCGCTCGACCAGCCGCAACGCCTCGTCCTTGCCGATCAGCTTCGCGTCCCGGAACGCGTCCACCAGGACCTGCGGGTCCATCGTCCAGGTCAGCGTCCGCGGCCCGGCGAGCGCCGGCTTGCGGCCGGGACTGCCGTCCTTTTTGCGCCCGAGGATCGCGAGTGCCAAGGAGGCGGCGGCCCCGCCGATCCACAGAGGATCGGTGCCGTACACCAGGTCAACGACTGCCACCCCGACGGCCGCGACGACCAGGACGGCACCGGTCACCTTCCAGCGGAAGAGGGTGAGCGCCCGAATCTCCGTGAACTTGTCGGCCAACTTCTCCGACACCTCGGCCGCCGTCCGGTAGTCCCGGACGGTGACCCACCCGCGCCACCACCGCACCCCGACGACCAGTCCGCGAACAACCGCGCCGACGTACCGCCACGGCGACTTCACCAGCCTGACGACGGCGTCTTTGCTCGCCTGGACGGCCTGAGGCTTGCTCTTCAGCCACAACGGCACCCGCGGCGAGTGCCGCCACCACCGGACGAAGCGGTTCGTCTTCGGCTCCCGCCGACGCGGTTGAGGCAACGTGTCGTCGATCAACTCGCCGTCGAACACGGGATCGGCCTTGACCGGCAATGAGTCAGCCATTGCCCACCTCCGACCGCAACGCCCGCGCCAGCCGGGGCGACAGGCCCCGCGAGCAGCCGGTAGCCCGCCGCACCCACGCCGGCGTGATCTCGACGTCCGGCGTCCAGGTCTCCCGAGCGATAGCGAGGTAATCGGCGAACAGCACCCGTCGCCCGGTCTCCTGCTGAACGGGCCGCCGTTCGGCTGCGACCAGCACGGCATCGGTGAGCTTGTCCCGCAGGTCGGTGATCGCTTCGACGGCGACGAACACGACGAGCGGCGGCACCGAGTGCAGCACGATCGCCGCAGCCTCTCCGGCGGCAAAGGACGTCCAGGTGTTCATGACGTACGTGGCCGCGAGCGTGAACCACTTCGCCCGCCGCACCCAGAGGCCGGTCCGGACCTGGTACCGCGCGGTGACCTGTTCGGCCCGCAGAATCGCCAGCAGAACGAGCGAGACGGTCGGGTCCAGCACCCACGCGGCCAGCCACGGCAGCGACCCCGGCCGGGTGCCAGCCGACGCGAAGCCCTGGACGTTGGTCATCGTGAACGCCAGCCCGAGCACGATCCCGGACCAGCACATCCAGTCGACCTGCCGCCGCACTCGCTCGATCCGCAGCGCGACAACGTCCGGATCGGTCTGGTAGGCGCGCACCTCCGCGGCTTCGGCGGCGTCCTGCGCGAGCCGTTGCGCCCGGTTCATCGCCGACCACCCCGCTTCGACGTGTCGACGGTGGTCACCGTCATGGCACGAGTCAGCGCGTAGGACGCGAACAGCGCAGGCAACCCGAGCACGGCGAACAGCAGCCACGGGTTCCCCGGATGGGCGATCACGACCCACTGAACAGCGACGATCAGCCCGGCGTTGAACAACACCCGCCCGACCAGCGACACGAGCCGGGCGCCACTCCGAGCGGCTTCAGCAGCGGCCTTCGCCCGGCGGGAACCGGCCCGCCAGACCCAGAGCAGCACAAGCAGCACGCCGACACCGGCGAGAATCTGCGTGGGCGTCACGGTGAGTCCGTTCATCGCGCACCCCGATCGGTCCGTTCGCCGCGCCGCAGCCAGACGGGGTGCAGGGCGCGCCGATCGTCGTCGGTCATTCCGCCCCAGACGCCGACCGTGTCGAGGCCGGCCGTCCGCAACTCCAGTTCTAGGCACTCGTCCCGGACGGGGCACCCGCCGCACAGTCGCGCGGCCAGTTCTCCGTCACTGCTCGCGTCGGGTGGCCCGTCGTCCGGCGGAGGCCACATGCAGACTCCCTCGCTGGTCACGACGTTGGTCAGGACTTCGGTCGGAACCCAGCGCAGCCGGTCCAGCCGCCAGGCGATCCCGACCAACTGCAGGTCGTCGGCGCTCATGCGGCACCTCCGGCCTGACGCGACCCGAGCAGACGGGCCAGCTCGGCCGACGACACACGGAGCCCGGAACGGCAGCGGGTGGCGCGCAGTTCGTGCGTCCGGATCGCCCGGCTCACCGCAGCGCGGGAGACGCCGAGCAGCCAGGCCGCTTCTCGAATGGTGTGAAAGGTGATGCACGAGTTCATGAGAAAGACCAATCTGATGATTTCAATACTATGTTGTTGATTTCAGCTCTTCGGAGGGCGCGTTTGTTCGACGCGCCGCCGACGAAGTGCTAGGCGACGTGGTGAAGGCGCGAAGAACCGCTAATCTCGGCGCTGAGGCGGAGCGCGGAGGAATACGTGACGGAGGACTGGGCGGCAGTCGCCAAGGCCATCAACATGCGCGTGAACGAACTCGGTTGGCGACAACGCGAGCTGGCCGAGCGATCGCACGTGTCGCAGGCGATCGTGCGCGAGCTCCAGCACCACACGGTGGAGCGCCGCCGGAGCGCGCGCACGCTCGAAGCGCTGTCCACGACGCTGGGCTGGCACCCGCAACATCTGCTGGCCGTGCTGCAAAACCGCACCCCGCCGCACCCAGACGAGCCAGCCGACGACGGCGACCAGCTGTGGTCCAGACTGGACGCGCTGGAACAGCGCCTGGCCGAGATCACCGACCGGCTGGAGGACGTTCAAACGAGCCTCGCGACCGTGGTCGAGCACGTGAAGCCGAAGCGTTAGCGCAGGGCGATTCGGGCTGGTGAACCAGGTGATTTCCATACCTAGAATTCAAGGCCGAAACGACGTCCGATCCCATGCACAACCAGTGCAGAAGCAGTGCGCAACCACTGCATATCCGCTGCACAAGAGCGCTTTGGGGCAGCAATGAGCGGAGTGGGCGGCTGGACCGGACGGTCAGCGTCAGCGCTGCAATCCGCGTTGCGGCTGAGCAATGAGAAATTCGCCGAGAAACTCGGAATCGGCGCACGTACGGTCGCGTCCTGGCACCAGAAGCCGGACCTTCGCCCGCAGTCAGAGATGCAACAGGTCCTCGACACCGCGTATGAGCGAGCGTCGGACGCCGAGCGAGCCCGCTTCGCCGAGCTGACCGGCGACAGGCCGGCCGCCCACACCAGGCCGGACACGAAGGAAGCCGATCGACGACTGGCCGCTGACCCCCACATCGGCGCGGCCCTCGAATGGCTCGACCAGCACGCCTACCTGAGCCCTGGCGCCGCACGCCGCGCCGTCGCCGAGCAGGCCGCGCGCGTCGACGCGCAGGAGGCGTACGCCCGGGCCACTCGCCGCGCGTGGGTCGATCAGCGCGCCGTGACCGACGCACTCGCCGAGTACTACGGTCGACGTCACGGTGACCACGGCTTGTATGCCGGAAGCTGCGGCGAGCAGGCCGTGAACACCAGCATCCTGACCTGCGCTGATTGGCTCGATCTGGCGTGCGAGCTACGCCCGCCGCACGACGGGCTCACGATCGCGAGCGCCCGACCAGACCCGCGGGAAGTGCTCGACGAGCACGCGACGAGTGCAGCGGTTAACCGGCTGGCCGAGACGGTGGCCATGAACACGCGGCTCATGAACGCGCCGCTCTATCGACTGCTGAGCACGGACATCCGTGAACGCCACCTCGGCGGCACGTTCGGCGTCGACCACTTCGTCCACTACGCGCTGACGATGGACCTGCTCGAAGGCGAGCTGCTTGACGCGCTCGCGGCCGGCAACACGACGCCGCTGCCCCTGCGTGATCGCTACCTTCCAGACGTCGGCGCCATCCTGGACGTCGGCGGCCGACTCTGCGCAGGCGGAGCTCTCGCCTTGACGGCCATCGCTCGGCCGGCCGACCCGTACCGCGGCGAAGCGGACTACGTGCTCTTGGTCCAGGAACGTTCCGGCCACGTACTCAACGCTACGCGCCGGCTCGCCGTCATCCCGAAGGGTTTCCACCAGCCACTCACCGACGTGCGGCGAGAAACCCAGATCGGCGCCACCCTGCGCCGAGAGATGGAAGAAGAGCTGTTCGGCCGGCCGGACGCTGATAACACCGTCGCCGACACGCTGACCGCGGACCCGATGCACCCAACCAGGCTCACGGAGCCGATGCGCTGGCTCCTCGCCGGGCCCGACCGCCTACGGATGGAGTGCACCGGGTTCGGCCTGAACCTCGTGAGCGGCAACTACGAGTTCGCCAGCCTCATCGTCATCGACGACGAAGAATTCTGGACACGCTACGGCGGAGTGGTGGAAGCAAACTGGGAATCCGCGACTCTTCGTCAGTATTCGACTACTGATGCGGAACTCGTCACCGAGTTGTTGGGTGATGTAGCGTGGAGCAATGAAGGACTGTTCGCCATGACGCAAGGACTTCGACGCCTTGCGGAAATCGGCGGAGAGCGTGTGAAACTGCCCGCGATCGAATGGGAGATAGGCCAGTGAGCGACGGTTGGACCGCCGGCAACGCCAACGAGGACGCGGCCGACACGCGCGGCTGGTTGGTCGGCCACTTCATCGACCCGTCGCAGGGCGTTCGAGCTTCCAAAGACGTCGAAGTCAAGTGGGCCAACCATCCCGCGGGGGACAAGCGTCCCGAGTGGACTTCCGACGACCAGCGAACCACTCTCGTGATGCTGATCTTCGGCGAGTTCCGCGTAGAGGTCACCGGCGGCGGCAAGATTATGACGCGCCAGGGTGACTACGTGATGTGGGGGCCGGGAATCGACCATTCTTGGGAAGCGTTGGCGGATTCGGTCGTCCTGACCGTTCGCTGGCCTTCAGTAACCTAATTCGACGGCGGGAATCTTCACTCGATCACCGCCGATCTCGGCGAGCCGACGTAACCCCTGGAGAAATGCGAACAGTCCTTCGTTGCTCCAGTTTTCGTCACCGATCAGTTCGGTGACCAAGTCACCGTCGAGCGTCGAATACTGCTGTAGGCCGGCTGCCTCCCAGTTCGCCTCCACGTCGCCGCCGAACCGCGGCCAGAACTCCTCATCCTCGATCACGACCAGGCTGGCGAACTCGTAGTTCCCACTGACCAGGTTGAGCCCGAACCCGGTGCACTCCATCCGCAGCCGGCCGGGCTGCTCGGTCAGCCACCGCATCGGAGCGGAAAGCCTGGTCGGGTGCATGGGATCGGCGACTCTGAGGTCTCCGGCGGACCGGTCAACGTCGGTCCTGCCGAAAAGCTCCTCCTCAAGCTCACGGCGCAGTGTGACGCCGATCCGGGCGTCCGCTCGCCGGTCCGCGAGCGGTCCATGGAAGCTCTTCGGGATCACCGACAGACGGTTGGCCGTGTTCACGACCTGCGCGGACCGCTTCTGAACCAGCAGCACGAAGTCGGCATCACCGCGGAACGGGTCCGCCGGCCGTGCGATCGCGGTCAACGCCGGCACACCACCCGCGCAGAGGCGGCCGGGCAGGTCGAGCACCGCGGACACGTCGGGCAGTTGACGGTCCCGGAGCGGCATGCGACCTGGACGCGCGGCGCGACCGCTCGCCAGGTGCTCGGTCAACTCGCGCTCTAGCAGGTCCACGCCCAGTGCGTACTCGACGAACGACGCGATCCCAACCTTCGCCCGCAGCGCACCAGGCTGCGGGTCGACCTCGAGCAGCCGGTACAGAGGAACGTCGGTGATTCGAATGCCGGACGCTGTTGCGTCCGCGAGACGCTGCACGGCAGCTCGCTCATCAATCGCCGCCGGAGGCCGCGCGCCGCCACCCTCGAAGACAGTCCGCTCGCCCATAGCCGTCAGCGAGCAAGCGAGATCCAGCCACGTCGGCCGCGTGAGGACGCTGGTGATCACCTCCACCCGGCCGCAGCGCGCGGTGTACGGCCGGTGGTCGCTGGTCGGCGGCGCGTAGTAGTCAGCCAGGGCATCTGCGATGACGCTTCGCGGTGGATTCGGCCGGTCCCGAGTTGAGGCGGCTATGCCCGCGTACACCTGTTCACGGGTTCGCCCCAGCGGCCACCCGGCGTGCCGATCGAGCCACGTGAACACCGGCTCGAACGGGTCGTCCGGGCTGAACTCGCGCGTGACAGCGCTCGGACCGATCAGGGCATGCAACTCGTCTCGTGAACGACCGAGCACGCTCGCGAGCTTCGGCCAGAGGTAGGGGAGCGGCACGTAGTCGCCCGCCTCCCAGCGAGCAACGGTCGACCGGTCGACGTGCAGCGCGTCCGCCAAACCCTCTTGCGTGAAGCCGGCGACCTTCCGAGCTGAGATCAGCCCATCGCGACGTCGCCCTATGGGCATGGCCAACCTCCAACCCTGCGTGACCAGATCAATGTAGCAGCAGTAACTGCAGCTCAGACAGGCTAGTGCGCCACGCGCGCCACACAACTGCCGCACTGCTGCGCTGGCCGTGGAATCTGACTCCCGTTTGACTGATTTCATCAGTCGCGAGGTCGAAGGGAGGGGACGTGACAGGCACTGACTGCAGGTCGCTGCACGCAGGGCTCTACATCAGCTGGTACCGGTGCGTGCTGGACGGCCTGACACACGCGGTGACGGACGACGAGTTCCTGCGCGGCATCCGCCTTCAGCAAGGCCGGTACCACTCTCTCTGCGGCCACGAAGTGCTGATTCACTCCTGCCTGGCACCGGCCGACCGTTCATGTCCGACGTGTCGTGAACTCGTGAACGCCTCCGCGCGCGTCGCGGTGAGGCGACGATGACGCCGATCTCGCCCATATCGCGAACGGACCTCGACGCGCTGTTGCTCCAGCCGGTCCGTCTGTTCATCGCCTGCCTGCTCGCCGACACCAGTTGGCGTTCGCAACTCGCAGTCCAGCAGGCATTGGGGCTTCCCACGCCCGACCTTGACCTGCACATCGAGTTCTTGCGCGCGGCTGGCTACCTCCAGTGCCGTGCCGAACCCCGCGAACTCCGCCTGACCCCGTTGGGCTTGAAGCGGCTACTGGAGCACATCGGCGCCCTAAAGACGGTCGCGGCAACAGCTGGCGCCCTGGTCGCGGAAGTCCGAACTGCACTCCCCGGCGAGAGCCCGCCGTGACAGCTGGCCATCGCTAACCAGACCGTTCTAACCCGCAGTTCACGTGCACGCACCTGCTGCGAACAGCCCTCAGCAAGGATCTGAAGATGCCCAAGCCGGCTATATGTTCGCCCGCGACTGTTGCTGTCAGCAGCAGTTTGCGAGACGCCCGCGAGCGCCGCCGAATCGGTTTGCGGAGGCTGGCCGACAAGATCGGTGTTCGCCCCGCGACTCTCTCGGCGTGGGAGCTGGGCGTCAGAGTCGCGCCCGCGACGGCCGTGGCCTGGATCCTCGGATACCTTCGGGTGGAGTCGGCTGAGTACGACCGGGTGATGGCGCTCGCCCCGCACGCCGGCGACGCGAACCTGGTCGACTCGTCTGACGCGCAGCTAGGGCACCTGCTGTGGACGTACGAACAGCTCTCCAGCCGCGTCGTGGAGTGGGCACCGTCGGGCATTCCCGAGCTTCTCCAGACGCGGACGTATGCCGAACGAGTGCTCGACAAGGCCGTGGTAGAGGACGACCGAAGGGACATGGAGCAGCTGAGCCGCCAAGTCCGCCAGCAGGCACTGGATCGAGGGGACCGGCGTTACCTGTTCCTTATCGGTGGCCAGGCACTAAACGGCATGGACGACCTGCACAACGAGCAGATCGAGCACCTTCACGCGGCGGCGCAGCTCAAGCATGTGACTGTCCGGATTGTCCCGTTAACGGAGACCGCGCTGAAGTCGATCGGCGCCTTCACGATCTTCGAGGGTCGATCCGATCCGATCGCGGTGGTGCTCAGGCACCACCACTGCAACACCTACCTGACCGACCGCAAGGTCCTGAGCCGCTACCACGACACGGCAAGGGCCCTGCTGCGGCGCGCGTTCGACGAGCCAGCGAGCACGTCCGGCCTGGCCGCACCTGCGCTAATTCGAGCGACGCGGTGACGGCGGCCATCTATATCGACCCGCTTACGATCCTCCCGGTGATCGAAGGCGAGTGGCATCGAACCCGCTTGACGAAGATCCCGGCGCCCGGACAGGTCATAACGATGCTCTGCGGAGCCTCCGGCGCCGCGGTGTTCCAGCCATCCGGCGAGCGCCGGCAGCGCCGGATTCCTTGGCAGTGCGAACGCTGCGACACCATCTACCGACGTGATCAGGGCATTCCACCTCGGCAAGATCGGAACGGTCGCCCCTGAGCCATTGACCGCATACAGTGGCGAGACGTCGACCCTGCACGCGACTGCATTCTCGACGGTCGTCGGCACGGATGTGGCGGACCTGCCTCAGATGCGAATCGGCACCGCGAGACCCGTCCTGTGACGGCTGTGCTGGCTCCCGATGGACCCGGCACAGCCGTCACAGCGACATCTTCGCAGGCCAATCAACTTGGTGGCGGTCATAGCGTGTGTGACGGGTGACGACTCGCGGAGCGTACTGTGACGGCTAGCTCCGTGACATTTCGTGACAGTGGGTAGACCCACCGCGATGGGTATCACGAACTAGTCGCGAAAATTTGAGAAATCAACGTGCCGAACCGGTTGCGCGGTGGCGGCAAACGTCGCCCCGTTGCCAGTAGGCAACGCGCGTTCGGCGGCGTACCACAGCCAAGCGTGCCGCTAGTGCGCTCGCTGCGCACGGCTTGCCGCCGATCCTGTTCGTGCTGATCTACTGGGCTTGCTAGTCAACGCTAGACGGGGCCGTGGCTGCGTCGCGTCGCGCCGTGATGTCCGGCGAAGATCTTGGTGCCGGACTCGCCCAGTTGATCGCCATCGCCAAGTTGGTCAGCGTCAGTTACGCGACCGACGTTGCCCCGAGGCGTCGCGCCGCGGCCGGAGGTCTGTCGCGCCCAGTGTTGAGTTGACAGTTGTCACGGAATCTCTGGCTTATCGCGTGCTCGCCGGGTGACTCGATCTTGCTCGGCCACTTCGGGCGCGGCCCGAAGCTCGCCGGGAAGTGCGGGCGGGCGGCGGCGTCGCTCAGTTTGCCCATTGGACCCCGTGGCACACTTGTCACGAGGCGCTCGACCGCTTGGAACGTGCCACGGTCTCGGGGTGTCGGACACGATGTAGTCGCCGCCTGGCTCGCCGGCCGCTGAGCCGCAAGTACGATACCGCGTGTCGTTCGACGGATGCTGTCCAGAGAGTGCGCACAATGGAGTCATGTCGAGTTGGGTCTCATCTGTCGCGGCCGTGGCAGCAGCGGTGTTCAGCCTCGTCGCGGTCGTCTTGACTGCCCGACTCACGCGTACGACCCAGGTTCAGCAGTGGCGACGTGACTCAGCGATGCGCACAATGTCTCGAGTACTTGAGGCGACAACAGCATGTTCGCTTGCCTACTTTGAGCAGGCAAGAAGTCTTGATGCGCTGGACAGTGAACGCGATGCTCACGGAACGGCGGAAGCTTTTGATAACGCTAGGGAACGCCGACGGGAAGTCCTCCACGCGCTCGCTGACCTTGAATTGGTCGCAAGCAGACGCTGCATCGATGCGGCGTATCGAATTTGGTACTGGCTCGATCAACCGATGGCCATCTCACTGCGCGCCGGCGGCGGGGAAGGCAAGGTTCAAGCGTTCTGGGAACTCGCGGAAAACGTGGTTGAAGCACGTGAGAGTTTCGTTGCAGCCTGTCGAGTCGATCTTGGTATTGATCGTCGATTGAAGGTTTTGGACAACTCGCGCCGCGATGTCACGAAGCTGATTAGCGAGCCGCCATCCGATCCGAATGAGATTCCCTAGCGGTTGGAATATTTGAATCGGTCTGCAGGAACATTTTTAATAATGTTCGGCAGGGTGTGCGGTCGATGAGGTGGCGTTGACGAATTCGTTAACGAGCAATGTCGATCAGTCAAGATGTGTACTCCGTTGATCTGCCGCCGCTGAGTGGCGTCGTGTTCGGCCGGATGATTCCCATCGGCGTGTCCATGCTCGAACGACCCTTAAGACGGCCTCGGTCGAGTACTATGGCGCGGTGAACGAACCTAACGAACGGCTAGTCGAACAATGGAATGGCAAGCAGGACGCTCTCGTACTCCAGTATAACGAATTGGCCCTGTCAACTCTGGCAAATATGGTTGGAAGTGGCACGATTGATGTGGCTCCCCAATTTCAACGTCGAGATCGCTGGGCCACGGCGAAACAGTCCGCACTAATCGAGTCGTTCCTTATCAATCTTCCAATTCCACCGATCTACCTGTCGGAGGAAGCTGGCGGAAAGTTCTCCGTGATCGACGGTCGTCAAAGACTTACTGCTATTCGCATGTTCTTCGCGGATGAATTCCCGCTTGGGCGAACTGAGGAACTCCCGGAACTTGAGGGGTACCGGTACTCGACATTGCCACAGGAACTTCGAAGTGCGCTAGACATGCGACCATTGCGCTCTGTTACGTTGATGAGGCAGACAGATGCTGATATCAAATACATCGTTTTCCATCGACTGAACAGCGCTGGAGACGTCTTGAACTCGCAAGAGATCAGGAATGTTATTTATCGAGGGCCATTGAATGATATGATTTACAAGCTGGCAGAGATTTCCTTCTTGCGTAAGCAGCTGAAGATCGACAACGTTCAATCTAGCGCCTATAGGAAAATGCAAGATGTAGAGTTTGTCTTACGTTTTCTAACTTTGTCGGAGACGTGGCGCAAGTTTAGTGGTGACCTTGCTCCAAGTATGGACGACTTCATGGCCCGACGGCGCGAAGCAAGTCCAGCTGAATTGAAGAAATTCGAATCCCGATTTATTCGCGCCATCGAGGCGTGTCAGTCTATTTGGGGGCATCACGCTTTCCATCGCCCCGATGGTAATGGCTGGAGAGAACAAGCGCTAGCAGGATTATACGACGCGCAAATGATTGCAATGAATGAAATTACTGACCATGAAATCGCAAGCTTGGTTGCGCGAAAGGATGAAGCCACTCAAGTTCTTCGAAAGTTGTTCGATAATGAAGAGTTTGATAAGGCGGTTAGGACTGGAACTAATACCCCCGCGAGGATACAGACCCGGATTGAGGAACTAACAAAAACACTTCGCGAGCTGCTGGGCCGGTGACCGCACTGTGAGTAATGCTCGTACAAGATTTCTTGAGATAATGGACGGGGCGTATGCTGCTTCGCAGGCGAGTCTACTGTTGGATAGAGCCGGCTCCTCGTCGGTAGACGCACATGCCGCACGATTGCTACGGAACGGTCTTTCGGTCACTTGCTTCGCCGCATTTGAGGGATTTTTTCGCGAACGCACCTCAGAAATTGCAAGCTGGTTGACTTCGCAGGCGATTCCATATTCCCAGTATCCTCCAGGGATTCAAACGGCAGCGCTTCGACGAGGTACTGATGTACTGCAGGCGCTTATGAAAAGAGATCCTGCGTCCAACGAAGTGCAGCAGGCCGTCATCGAATTGGGAGAGTCCTGGAGTCGGAGACATGGTGGATCTGGGTGGAGACTTCCGCATGCTGCACTGCTTTGGCCAGGTAGCAATCTGGGTGCTGGAGAAACGATTCAAATTCTAGCTTCTTTTGGAGTCGCGGCTAGTTGGCCAGATTTTGTGAGTGTCGCAGAAGCGGGAGGATTCACAAACTTGCCAACAAAGAATCTATTTGACGAGATCGCCTCCAGGAGGCACTTTAGTGCGCATAGCTCCTCGTATGATGCTGATATACTGTTGCTGCGCGCAACTCCAGATAATTTGAAGGCTTTTGCGTTCTCGCTCGACTGCTTGCTCTCTCATGCCGCCCGAGCAATCGCTCGACGAATTCCAGTTGGAAAGGGGCGGAATGCTCTTGCGCTAACGCGCCTTGACGAATCTAAGGGGCGGGGCGGCTGGGAAGAGTATGCGGGCCCAGTCTCAACAAAGGGAAATCCTGTATCTATTCATAAAGATCTAAATGAGGCCATCAATAAATTCATGGCCTCGTCGAGTGCTCCTTCGGATGTGCTACTTGTTAGAAAATGGAATGGTATCGAACATGAAGTTGCAACTTGGTACACTACAGGGGTGTAGAAGCGGGAACTTGAATGCTCAAAACCAACGATTTGGGCACGCCAGAGGGCGGATGTGGAGCTGTCGACGATTACATAGGCGGACGGTCGAACTCAGTCACCTAACCTTCTGTTGAGTTGCCTGCGCGATGATCACTGGTCAAGTGCAGGCTAGTGAAACCATCACTACAAGTCAGAGCTATGGCACTCTAAGTGCCCTGCGGCGTGTCGTGCTCCTGTGTCACGACAGGAACTCAGACGCGTCAGGCGCGTACAGTACGTCGGGCTCCGTCGTCGGCCAGTGATCGGGGAGATTGGTCAAGCGCGTCGGAGGTGGTTCATGCACTTCGGCTTTTAATGAGCGCGTTGGCCAGGCGCAGATGTCGTGGATCGCCACAAAGGTTACCTCGTCCACGAGAGCTGGCTTTGTCCCCCCGACCAGCCCATTTCGTCGATGGCCTGCCTGGATCACGACGGTTAGCAGGAGCCATTGTTCTGGCGTCATGCCGGTTCCACCCCTGCAACCCGATCGACCGGGCTTCTCGAGGATCCCGACCACCGTCCGGGCGATCCACTAGTGTCTCGTTCGGTGCCGGTTGCCGTCCCGGTCGGCGTTCGACGGATATGAGACGCCGCGCGCGTTCAACTCAGGCGATGCCGGCCATGCTGTCCGGCGCCAGCGGCTCGTTACGCCTGTTATCTTATATCTGGTTACTTTGAAGCTGGTTTGAACCCGCTCGGCTGCACGCTCGCCCACGTCGCAACGACTAATTTCAGAAAAGCGTCTCCTCGGGTTCGGGAGACGGCGGCGACTGCGTGGGCGAGCTGAATGCCGGCGAATGCGGCGGACGAACCGATCACACCTAACTCCTGTAAAATCTCCAGATGGCCACAAGGCAATCGCGGGGATTGTGCCATCAAGCTTCGTTCCACGAGAGAATCCAGCTCCGAACGAATAGTCTTTCCTCGAGGAATTCGATAGGTGCGCCATCGGCCCTCGACCTGGCGCTTGTAGTAATCGATGCTTCCCGCCGACAGTTGAAGGCCAAGGTCGGCTGCGACCCTAACGACGGCCGAACGCACGCTCTCAGCACTGCGCTGCCGCCACGCCCGGCGATCGCTTTCGCGCTGCTGAACGATCATTGCGACGTCAGCCAGGTCGGATAGCGCATCGACCAGTTGTGCAATCAGTTTTTCTGCGCACAGCGCCCACTCATTTGGCTTGGTGGGTGACCGGGCGCCGCAGGCTTCGTATTGCCATTCACTGAGGGCGCGGACGGCTGGCTTGTTTGTGGAGTGCTGATGGGCGGTTCGAATATCTTTCAGTGTCGCCCAGAAAGTTCGTGCGAGAGGTGCAACCTGGTGTGCTGTTCCTAACAGGAAGCCGACGTCCACGCCCCATTTTTCGTGCCATTGCATATACACCTGAGAAACGAGCGCCTTGAAGGTGGCTAGGTTATCAATGGATTCTGGTAAGAAATCCTGTGGGAAAGGTTCTAATGGTTCACTTGTGGATAACAGTTTATACTGCGACAGTCGCATTAATTCGGCTTCGAGGCGGTTAATTTCATCCGGCATAGCGTTTCCCGCCGTCCGAGCGGCGCGGTCCGCGTGCAGGGTCGGCAAGTGCTCCCCGCATATTGAAGGCGATGTGGAAGTCCGGGAGCGTCTCGCCGCGCTGTGGCGGCTCAAAGACGGTGAACCGTCTGGGAATAAACGCTACCTCGATGGAGAGATTATCCAACCAAACCTTGCCGCGTCGGCCATCCGGCGAGGTCCACGTGACGCGTCCGCTGTGCAGTTGCGGCTCACCATTCTCTGTGGAAGCAAGGTACGTCGCAACAACCCGTGACGACAATTCGACGGTTCGGCGGTCAAGATCCTGAAATATGGCCTCTGACTGTCGGTACTGTCCGAGATGGAAGAGGGCGAGGCCATGTAAGAACTCGAGGCGGTACTGATCGAAGGATGCGGTTGAGGAGATGGACTGCACCAGCCCGATGCAATCGCTCCAGTCTTGGGTGGAGAATGCTAGTACTTCCCGTTCGCCACGGAGAAATTTCTTGCCGGTTTTCAGCTCCCAGAAAAGATCGAGCAGTAGGCGGGAGCACCGCCAGTCTTCCCGGATTTCAGGCGGCCCGTTGAGGAGGTTGTGCACAGCTGCTTGCTTTCCCTTACGGCCCTTCTCGGCATCAATTCGAGCGAGGAAGAAGAACGCGGCGGGGTCGTTGTTTGACCTCAGCGATTCTAGGTGTCGCTCCTCAAGTGCCGAGTCGTTTAGCAGTCGTGCCATGTCTTTCTGTCGGAGATCGTATAGAGCGCGTTGACTCGGGCTTAACCCTTCGGAGTCTACGGAATCCAGGGATGCCGTGGCATTAGCAAGCATGTCCACACGTAGTGAATCGTCGAGTTTCGCGTTCTCCAGGGCCTTGGAAGTCGTCCACGCCACGACATCCACTGGGTAGTAGTTTTCTGGGTCGATCTGTCGCGCGGCTAATGCGGACCGAGTGACATCCTTCATCAGCGCTGACAGATGCGCGCCATCCGCTGTCGGCGACTGTGCGTACACCTGTGTGCCGATCGTGCTCCCGAGTTCCACTAGTAAATTACGCTTTGCCATCCCGGATAGCTCAGCGTCCTGAATGGTCTCCTCGAGAAGATGTTGGGTGTCTACAAGAAGTGCTAGCCGCGCGGTCTGATCATTTTTATCATCCCCATGCTCCCGCTTTGTGTACTCGCGGGTCAAATTCGCCTCGGCGAGCACTAAGCGATGGTGGGCGCTGCCGAGCTCCTCTCGGAGGGTTTTGAAAGCGACGGCTAGTTCCAGCCAATGATGAGAGTACTTGTTGGCGTCGGCCGACTTGTGGCCAATCTTGTCGACGAGAGTGACAATGAAGTCGACCTCGACTCCACCCCATTTTGATTGATCCGGCCGCAAGTTCTCGATCATCTCGCACATTATCCCGATCTCAGCCGCAGTGTTGAGGTCCTCTCGGGCAAGAAGCTCGGCCTCAAGTTGCGTTCGGACCCCCAGCACTTGCTCGCCGTTAGTATCCTCCTCCCATCGGAAGAGATCGAAGTTCGAAACGATCTCTGCAAGGTGACTCCAGCCGGCGCGCCCGATGACCCGGAGGACCAGCTCAAGCGGAATACTTAAGCCCCACTTTCCAGCTACCAGCACGACTGCTGTCAACTGTTCGGCGACGCTCCGTTCGGCGAATGAAAGGTTGATCAGCTCTTCGTGGGGTCTCTCGGATGGGCGGAGCGAATTGATATCGTAGCCAGCGTCAGCCAGTGCTCGGGCAAGTGCGGTCAACTCGACCCGATCGGGGCTTCCTTCCTTGGCTAATCTTTCAAATGCGGTCTCGTAATGCCGGGCTTCCCTTGTGAGACCACGTTGAATGCTGAATTGTGAGTCGGGAATAAGGCGGTACAGCATCGCGAGGAAGGACGAGTGTACATCATTTCCGCCGCTGCTGGGAAGGTGCAGTCCGAATCGTCCTAGCCATTTCCTGGCTTTTTTGATCTCCTCTTTAGAGAGGCTTACGTCGACTGCGAGGTTTCGAGTTGCCTTCCCTGGAACGCGGTAGCTGCTGCCTACGATCAGAACGCGACGTCCCCGTGCGCGCAGCTTATTTTGCAGTGAGTAATAGTCGTCATCTTCGACCATGCCGTCCCAAATCAGCACGGTCGGCAACCCGGCCACCTCTTCGGCCCATAGGGCAAACCGGTCAATATCGGCCGCAGCGGGGCGGTCGCCGCGTCTTGCCTGATGTAGGACTGCGGCCTGGCCGCTGCGTGCCACGTCCAATGCCAAGCCGCACAGTGCGAGACTCTTCCCGGTCGCGGTTTGTCCCGCCAGTATGATCGGATCGAAAGTCGAAAAGTCGTTGAGACCTTGCATCACGCGCTGAAATAGGTCGTCTTCGAAGTCTCGGCGTAGCTTGTAGTCGCTCGCAACCGCTTTGAATGGCGGTGCGCCGTCGCTGTAGCCGATCAGATTCCGAAATCGCTCGTATTCGATCGCAGGAGATGCCATGGGGAATGGCTCAAGTGCACTCGTGTCGATAGGTCGGGCGGCACTGATGACTTGGTTCCATGTGCCAATGTCTAACTCGACAAAACCATGCCTTGTTGGGATTAGTCTACGGCCGGCTCCGCGTTCGGCGGCAGAGATAATTAATCTGCCATCGTCCTCCGCGTCGCGGAGGACCTGAGCAAGAGAATCAGCATGTGTGTTTAAGTGGCCACGCTCGATGGCGGCTTGGACGAATTTGTCTTTCAGTAATTCGGGTGTTACGGAGAAGAGGTGAGCCTGGTTTGCTCCAAGCTTTGTCAGGAAGATGAACAGGTCCTTGGTTGTCAACCAGTCGTCGACCTGATAACCGTCGATAACCACGACGCCGCGCGGGGTCACCAAGCGGTCAGCTAGCACACCTAACGTCTCGCCTGCCCGGGCAGTCGCCTCGACCTCGGCGACTAGGCCGGTCGGTGGGCGCTCGTCTTCCGGAAGGAAAGTCGCACCGAATAGGTGACGGATATGCAGGTCGGTTGCGCTCCGCGGATTTCTTCCGAGCTGGGGGACACCGATGGATCTAACTCGGCGCCAGCTCGTGGTGAAGGCCTGCTCAAGCGCGGAGTCGATGCGCGAGGTAAAGACACCATTCCATGAGAACTCGGCAACGTTGGCGAGCTGCTCCGGCGTGTCCGCGTTGCTCAATACCTCTGCTGCGCGCTGGTACTCCTCGGTGGCACTTCCCAGTGGGGGTGTCGTCGGCAGCCCCTCGGGCCCGTCGTCTGTCCAACATGAGGAAGCCTGCCCAAGCAGCAGGAATGCAGGTCCCACGACAAGGCGGGGCAGGAGGGCTTGAAGAGATTCGTCCATACCCTGTCCTCATGCTCGGCTGGTCGGATCGGTCAGCCTAAAGCATGGCACGGTGTGTTGCCAGAACGAGGCGAGGACGCGCGGTGGTGCCCTCTGTGTTGATGTGAACAGAGTGGTGGCCGAATAGGGTGCGTCGGCTGAAGGGTTACTACATTAAGTTACTAACGACTACGTGTGGTAGTCGACCTGCTGTAGAGCGGCCTCCTGACGGCGCCCAGTGCGGTGCCGGCTGTCGTACGCGAGTCGTGCGCTTCCCATGGACAGCAGCACCTCGCCGGCTGCTTTTAAGGCCGTCCGGGCAATTGCAGTCGTGTAGATAGCGAGCAAGATCGTCCTCGGACACTCAATTACCCCATAGAGTCGCGAGTCGGGGCGAGGTCAGAGTAACAGCAGCTGGTCGCCGACGGTTTTGTCTATCGTGGCAAGTGTGCAGCGTGGACCGCATGCCTTGACTACTTGTGTCGGGCCGCCACACTTGATCGTTAGGTCGTTCGATCTCAGGTAGTCGGCGATCGTGGCTCCATCGTCACCGACAGTCTCGGCGAATCGCGCACGGAGATCGTTGAGTAGGTGGTCTTCGCGGACGTAGACGTTCTTGGCGAGTTCTGGTGGGCGGTTGCGGGCACTGGTGTGACCGTGGCGGCAGCGGTAGCCCGGGCGGCCGTTCACCCAGTGTGAATCCAGCCGGCGGCCGCACACCTGACATTGCACCAGGCCCGCCAGCACGTACGTCCTGGTATGGCCGTGCTGGGTGGGTCGAGCTGAGCGCATGCCCTGCACGGCCAGGAACGTCGTCTCGTCCACGAGCGCTTGATGCGTCACCTTGTCCGACTTGGCCCAACCTGGTGCCGCCGACGGTCGGGTGGGAACACCGTGGTGGGCCGGGCCGGTTGTTCTGGCGCCGTGCCGGTTCCACACCTGCCGCCGCGTGTACCGCGGGTTCTCGAGGATCCCGACCATCGTCCGGACGATCCACTCGTGCTTCGTCCGGTGGCGGTTGCGGTGCCGGTCGGCATTCGACGGGCACGGGACGCCGCGGTCGTTCAGCTCCCGCGCGATCCCGGCGACGCTGCGTCCGGTGGCTCGTTGCTGGAAGATCCACCGCACCCATGGTGCGGTAGTCGGATCGGGTTCCAGGCGGTGCAGGCGGCGGCCCCAGCTCGCGTGGGGCCGGTTCGGGTGGGGACCGGCATCGGCCAGGCGGTAGCCGTAGGGTGGCCGGCCGCCGAGGAACCTGCCTTGAACACGGGCTTGGACGCCCATCGCGGCCAGTACTCGGTGCCGGGCCCGCAGTACCTCGCGGCGTGATTGGGATCCGAGCAGGAGCATCAGTGCCTGGTGCACCGGGTCATCGAGGTTGACCGGACCGTCCGCTTCGGGGAGCCACAGCTCGATACCTTGCGCCTGGAGTGCGGTCAGCACGGCGTTGAACTGGTCGCCGTAAAACGCGCGCTCGTACTCGCCGATCACGACAGCATCGAACGAACGGTTCGGTGCTGCCGCGGCTGCCATCAGCTGGGCCGCGGCCGGCCGTTCGCCCCAGGACAGCCGGCGTGAGAACCCTTCGTCAAAGAACTCAGCCACGATCACACCGCGCCGGCGGACCGTCTCCTCGGCAACCTCGCGCTGCCACCCCAACGACGTCTCCCGATCCTGGAACTCGACCGTGGACATCCGCCCGTAGAACGCGAACCTCAGCCCATGGCCCTCGACGGCCTGTCGGCGGCGCCGGGCACCGGCTCGGCGCGGGGAGACTGCGCGTGTCGTGGTGTCTCTGCGAGCTGAGCTGATCATCGTGCACCTCGGTGCTTGAGGTGGTTCGGGTCGAGGGCGGAACGCGGTCGCCCGGTACCGATGACGAGCTTGGGGTTGATCTGCACTCGAATGGCCGCATTGCCGCGCGTATCACGAGTGTTGCACCGTAAGTGGTCGACCTTTGTCCGTGGGTAGCCGTCGGGGAGGCGTCGGATGTCGACCTTGGTGCTCTATACGCCGCAGAATCGGCTGCTCGACCTGGCCAGGCTCACCGAACGTGACTTCGCGCTGATCAGCTCGCTGCAATACAAGATCAAGCGCGGTGACCGAATCTTGCTCTGTCAGAGGGCTGCGCACGAGGACGAGGGAGCCGAGATGTTCGTTCGGCTCAAGAAGGGACGTTACGCTGCAGTGCACTTCCGAGGGAGCGCGTGCACGCAAACCCACGAAATCTCCGTGGAGTCCCCGGAGCATCGACGCCAGAAGGACTATTGGCAGCGGGCTGCCGAGGATGCTGGTTACCGAACGTCACAGGAGGTGCGGACTGGGGCTGGCACGATCCTTGACGTGGCGATCGACGGTCCTCGCCGAACGGGTATCGAGGTCCAGCGTTCGCAGCTGCAGTCTCGGTTGGCCAAGTCGCGGACCACGAAGTCTTTCCGGGCCGGCTGGCTGCCGGTCTGGTTTTTGGACTCCGACCGGACACCACCGTGGTTTCACGAAGTCCCGGCACTCGGCTGCAACAAACTTCCGTGGAGTTCGCTGCCGCCGAGGCGGTCCGCTACGGCGCTGGGGCCGAGCCGGTTCGTTGCGCGTGCCTGCACCGTCATGAATTTCGGGACCTGCCCGAACGGCACGAAGAAGCGTCCGAAGCCTCACTGCCGGGAGTATCACCCGTATCGCGAGCCGTGGCCGGGGCTGACCGTCGATGACGTCGCAGCCATGCTTCCCGCCGAGCAGATCGTGCCGATGCGGGCGCTGCGGGGTGACGTCCACCTTGTCGCACCCGAGACCTTGACTTGGTTCGAGGAGCTGACCGGACAGAACGGCGCGTACTTCCCGGACATCCGTCGTCCTCGAGGTGGGCGAGCCGCGTCAAGTGCGTTCTGCGTCAATCCAGTCCACGACCAGCAGATCGTCGAACGAACCTGTTTCAAGTGCGATCGTGCCCCGGCCGGTCCCGGCGGCGTGCTGTGCCTCGCTTGCACGCGCGCCATGGAGAGCCGTCCGGCCCGGGACTACTACAAGTCGCTGCCGAATTGAGCCTGCGATGCGGGCCAACCAGATTCAATTGAAGCACCGCCAGCCCATCGCGTATAACGCTCTATTCATGGGCCCTTCGTTCGCACGCCGAAAGCCACGAATGTCGGCGCCGTCTCCGGGTACTGGGACTTCTCCAGTTCGGCTGCGGGCGGTGGCATGCGCCCGGGTGTCGGTACCAGGCTGCGGATGATGCACCCGGGTGCCCTGGCATCGTCCTTCGTGAACGCCGGCCGACGTGACTGGCATCTCGTCGGCCGGCGTTCCTGGACCTACTGACGTACGACTCCGACCTGCTGGGCCAGCTGCTCGGCGTTGATGTCGAGCCACTTGTAGCTGATGCTGTTCCACAGGTCGCAGTGCTGTGCGGCCGCGAACGCGGCCGAGGTCACCGTCGAACTGCCGCCGAGCTGGAAGACCATCGCCCGCTGGTCCTTGACGCGCGGCCACTCCGCCTGTCCGGCCGTGTCCGGGGTGCCCTGGCGGACGAACGCTCCCCAGTACCGGACCATCAGGCCGAGGCCGAGCGGCTCGGCATCCGGGCCACGACCCTGCTCGTCGAAGCCGACCGGGTCGGCCTGCACGCCCTGGTGGACCTCGTCGCCGACCAGCGGCTGGCCCCCGTAATCGACGCGACCTTCCCGCTGTCAGAGGCTGGAAAAGCCCAAGAAACCAAGCCCAGCCGGGGAAAGAACGTCTTGACGCTCGCCTGATCAGAAAGGAACTCCTGCAGTGAACAGGCCCTTGAACGGAACCGTTGCGCTGGTGACCGGGGCCAGCAGCGGCATCGGCGCCGCGATCGCCCGCGGCCTGGCCGAAGACGGCGCGGCCGTCGCACTGGTCGCCCGCCGCGTCGACCGGCTGAAGGCCCTCGCCGACGAGCTGGCGACCGACGGCGCCGACGCGCTCGCGGTGGAGGCCGACATCACCGATGCCGCGCGGGCGGCCGACGCGGTCGTCCGCACGGTCGGTGAGCTGGGCCGGCTGGACATCGTGGTCAACAACGCCGGCACGATGCTGGCCGGCCCGGTCGCCGACGCCCCCGACGGCGAGTGGGAGCGGATGCTCGCCATCAACGTCAACGGCACGCTGAACGTCACCAGGGCCGCGCTCCCGCATCTGCGGAGTGCCGCGGAAACCGCGTCGCGCGAGGTGGCCGACCTGGTGACGATCAGCTCCACCTCGGGCCGGGTGGCCCGGCCCGGCAACGCCGTGTACAGCCTGACCAAGTTCGGCGTCAACGGCTTCTCCGAGGCGCTGCGCCAGGAGATGCTGCCGCACCGGGTCCGGGCCGGCGTGGTCGAACCGGGCGTCGTGCAGACGGAGATCGGTTCCCACGTGCGTGACGGCGTGCGGGAGGCGTTCATGGCGCAGTTCGCCACGATGACCTTGATGGAACCGTCCGACATCGCCGACGCCGTGCGGTACATGGTGACGCGCAACCGTCGCGTCGCGGTGAACGAGATGCTGGTCAGGGCCGGTGAGCAGACCTGGTGAGGTCACCGACTCTGCTTCTGGCGCACGGTTTTCTCGATGACCGGACTGTCTGGGACGCCCTTGTACCGGCGCTGGCCGAGCAGGTCTCACCGGTTCCGTTGCAGGGCACCCGGTTACCGGAGGAGGCCATCGTGCACATCCGCAACTCCGCCGGAAATGCCGAGGTGCAGCGGGGGATCCGCCGGGAAATCTCACCCGACCTGGACGATGCGGCTCTCGACCGTCTCGGGCGACATGCTCACCGGCGGGATCTTCCCCCGCTTGCCCGGCGCGCGCGTGGACACGGTGCGCGGCGGCGGGCACTGGCTGCACGGGGGACGGCCTCGGGCGATGGCCGAGAAGGTCCTCGACTTCCTGCGCAAGCACTACCGACGACCAGAAGGTGAGGCATGACCACCGAGAAGAAGCTCGCCACCGTGAACGGGGTTTCCATGGCCTACGCCGAGGAGGGTGACGGCGCTCCGATCGTGTTCCAGCACGGCAATCCGACGTCGTCCTACCTGTGGCGCAACGTGCTCCCGCACGTGGCCGGACTCGGCCGCCTCGTCGCGTGCGACCTCGCCGGCATGGGCGGCTCGGGCAAGCAGCATTCTTCGGGCCCGGACAGCTACTCCTACCAGGAGCACCGCGACTACCTGTTCGCGCTGTGGGAGCGGCTGGGGATCGGCGAGGGCGTGGTGCTCGTCCTCCACGACTGGGGTTCCGCCCTCGGGTTCGACTGGGCGTTCCAGCACCAGGACCTCGTGGCGGGGATCGTCTACCTGGAGGCGATCGTGACGCCGAGCGGGTCACGACCGTCACGAGGCGCCGGGTGATCGGCGACGCCGTCCGCTCAGGGGCGCGCGGGGAGTTCGGCGTTCTGATTCCGATCCGGCCGGCGGTCAAGGAGACCGAAAGGCGCCGCCGTCGGTGACGGCCAGTACTCGGCGCGGCTGAACGATGCCCCCCGATTGACCAAGTGGAGAGTTCTCCGCTACGGTGGCCGGAGAAGCGGAGAACTCTCCGCATGATGATTTCCGGGAGCTCCTGATGCATTACCGAAAACTCGGCACGACCGGGCTCGAGGTGTCGCCCATCGCGATCGGCGCGATGACCTACGGCGAACTCGACCGCGGCGCCTTCGCCGACGCGCTGTACTCGCCGGGGCAGGATGCGTCCAACCGCGCCATCGTCGACGCCGTGGGCAAGATTGCGGCCGATCGTGGTGTGAGCCGTGCCGCCGTCGCCCTGGCGTGGCTGCACCGCCAGCCGGTCGTCACCGCTCCGTTGGTCGGCGCCGGTTCCGTCGAGCAGATCGACGATGCCCTCGCTTCGTTGAACGTCGATCTCACCGACGACGACGTCCGAATGCTGGAGGTGCCCTACACGCCGCGGTACGACTTCCAGGGCATCTCCGACGAAGCCGAACTTGAGGCCATTCGCGCCCGCATTCCGGGGATGGCGCTCAAATGAGGTCGATCCTTCGCTCCGATGGAGCCGTCCGCGTCGGGGGCTTTCTGCTCTTCTTCGGCCCGCTCGTGTCGTGGACGGCCGAGCTCGTCACCGCTGCGGCGTGGCAAGATCCGCATTACTCGCCGATCTACAACTGGGTCAGCCATCTCGGACTGACCGGCCCGAGTCAGGTCGCGTTCGGGCAAGTCGGGAACTCCCCACTTGGTGCGGTCATGAACACCGGCTGGGTCCTCTATGGCCTCCTGCTGATCGCCGGCGCGCTGCTGACCTTCGATCTTCGGCGAGGGCCGCGGTCGATCGCGATCGTCGTACTGGCCGCCTTGGCCGGCGTCGGCGTTTCTCTGGTCGGGATTTTTCAAGGATCCAACGCGAACGTCGCGAACGGCCTGATCGCGTTCCACACCTACGGTGCGCAGGGTGTGATGCTGGCCGGAAACCTCATGGCGATCGTGGTCGGCGTGAACGCCACCCGGATCGGCTTGGGACGTGGTCGCGGGGTCGCGAGCGTGGTGCTGGGCGTTTTCGGACTGGTGGCGTTCGTCGTCTTCATGGCTGACGTGTTCACTGGATGGGCGTGGAACATCGGCTTGTTCGAACGCGCCGTGATCTATCCGATCATGATCGGCCACGTCGCCCTCGGCAGCGGCCTCATCGCTGCTTCGGCCGCCCGACGGGCCGCGCAGCGCCCACTGGTGCCTGCCGGCGGATGACCGAGACCGGGACGGTCGGTTCATGCCGGCCTGCCCGGGCCCGGCGGCGATGCCGATGCGCTGATCGTCCCTGTTCGGAGGAGCGGGGGGTGGCGAGGCGCGTTCTCCGTCACAAAAGCTGGAGTAGGTGTCGGCTTGTAAGTAAGAATTTACTTACAAGCTGACCCCAGGAGCATGATGACCACCGCTGACAACGCCAGTCTCGGCCGCGCCTTCTTCGACCTTCTCGATCGAGGCGACCTCGAGGGCGCCCTCGACCTCCTCGCCGAAGACGGGGTCTGGACCGTCCAATCCGGTCCGGCCTTCTCGCTGGCCGGGGACTACACCAAGCAGCAGTTCCCCGAGATGCTCGCCAAGGTCGGTGCCGCCATGCCCGACGGTGTCCGCGTCGAGATCGCCACCGTCACCGCCGACGAGTACCGCGTGGTGGTCGAGGCCGTCGTCCACGGCACCAACGTCGTGGGCAAGACCTACGACAACAAGCTCGTGTACGTCCTCGATGTCCGTGACGGCAAGATCGTCCACGGCCGTGAATACCTGGACACCATCCACGCCCGTGACGTCCTCGTGGTCGGCTAACCTGCGGGGATGCGCGACCCCGATGCCACCAGACGTCGCATTCTCGACGCCGCCACCAGTGAATTCGCCGAAAGCGGCTTCGGAGGTGGCCGGGTGCAGCGGATCGCTGAAGCCGCGCGGGTCAGCCAGCGAATGATCTACGTCTACTACGGCGACAAGGAGGGCCTCTTCGACGCCGTCCTCGAGCATCACATCCTGGCGAGCCAGCAGGCCGTCGGGTTCGACCCCGCCGATCTGCCCGGCTACGCGCAAAAAGTGTTCGACTTCTACCGCGAGCACCCGCACTTCGTCCGGCTCACGCTGTGGCAACATCTCGAGCGTCCCGAGCTCATGCGGAGCCTGCCCGCCGTCGTCGAAGCCGTGGCCGGGAAGATCGACGGCATCGCCGCCGAGCAGCGGGCCGGCCGGATTCGCGACGACTTGCCCGCGAGTCGGCTGCTCGACCACATCCTCGCGCTCACCACGGGCAACCTCGCCAACCCCAACACCTGGAGCGACGCCGAACGCGACGCCCTCGGCCGCGACGTGGCTCTGCTGGCCGGACCCCGCTGACGGCCCTCGTGGGGCGGCTCGCCGCCGCCGGAACATGGCGCTCTCGGCGAGCAGCGACGGCCGTGCCCATCGTCGAGGCCCACGGTGGTAGCAAGCGGCGCGGTCGCGTCTGTCGACGTCATCTCGAGACTGGGCCGGAGAGCGTTGCCGTTTGGGCCGGGGCCATTCGCCGTGCGCCGATCGAGCCACATACCGTGGTGTCGAAAGCGAGGTCAATGTGTCCCTGAATGCCCCCGAGCCTTCCCGCTCCGACGCGATTCGCAATCGTGAGCACATCCTTGATGTGGCTCATGACGCGTTCGCGGAGGACGGCACAGTGTCTCTCAACGTCATCGCCAAGAGGGCCGGGGTGGGCGCAGGCACGCTGTATCGGCATTTCCCCACCCGCGAGGCGTTGATCCTCGCTGTGTACCGCGGTGACGTGTCACGTCTCGTCGATTCGGTCGACGCCTTCCTGGTCGAGCGTGATGCGCTTGCGGCGTTTCGACTCTGGTTCGCCGACCTGGCCCGCTACGTCCGGGTCAAGCACGGCTTGGGGGAAGCGCTGCACACCGCCGCCGTGCAGGATGTCATCAATGAGACGTACGCGCCGGTGACCGCCGCGGTCGGCAAGCTGCTGGCGGCATGCGAGGAAGCCGGAGAGGTCCGGCCGGGCCTGGATCCAGCGGACGTTCTGCTGCTGATGGGTTTCCTGTGGCGGGTGGGCCCCGGCGACGACGGCGAGCGGCAGGCCGACCGGCTGGTCGACCTCGTCATCGAGGGCATGCGTCCCCGCTGAACTCCCGCTTGCCGGCGCAATTCTGCTGCTGCCCCCAGTGCCCTCCGTCATCCCAGAGAATCCAGTCCCGTTCGGATGCCTTGCACGATCCGGTCGAGCAGGAGACGGCTGGTGGCGAAGTTGACGCGGATGTGCCCGGCTCCGCCGGCTCCGAAGTTTTCGCCCGCCTCGACGGCGACCCGGCCGTGCGTGAGGACGGCATCGGCGAGTTCGGTGCCGGTGGCGGCCGGCCCGCTGGACAGCCAGCCCAAATAGGTCGCGGCGGGTGGTACGAAGGTGAGTTCGGGCAGCCGTTCACGCACAAGCCCGGTCACGTAATCGCGACGGTCGTCGAGGGTGTGCAACAGCCGGCTCCGCCACGGCTCGCCGTGGCGGAAGGCCGCAGTGGCGGCGACGACGCCGAGCCAGCCGACTCGCCATCGGCTGTCTGGTGGGAGCCGTCGCAGCAGCGGTGCCGTCGCCGGTCCACCGCTGACGATCAGCGCGCATTTGAGGCCGGCCAGGTTCCAGGCTTTGCTGGCCGACGCCAGTACGACCGCGACATCCTCCGCGCCGGGAACGGCCAGCAAGGGCGTGTACCGCGCTCCGGGCAGTGCCAGGGGAGCGTGGATCTCGTCGGAGATGATCACGACGCCGTGGCGCTGCGCGGCGGCAACCACCGCGGCCAGCTCCGTGGCGGTGTGAACCGTCCCGGTCGGGTTCTGGGGGTTGCACAGCAGGTAGGCTCCTCCGCCGCGGAAGGCTCGTTCGAGAGCTTCGGGATCGAGGCGGCCCTCGCGCAGCGGAACGTCGATGAGGCGCGCACCTGCCTCCGGCACCCAGTCCAGAAACGGGGGATACACCGGCGTGCTGATGACGGCCCGGCGTGCGCCGACCGCGCGAAGCAGCTCGACAGCGCCTACGCCGACGTCAGTGACCGGCGCCACCAAAGCGGGATCCGGGCGCCAGTGCCACGCCCCCTCGGCGAAGTCGGCGTAAGCGATGGCCAGGTCGGCGAAACCATCGGCATAGCCGAGGTCGCCTCGCTCGACTGCGGCGTGCAGTGCCTGTCGTACCGGTTCGGCGAGATCGAAGTCCATCTCGGCGATCGAGGACGGCAGGACATCCGCCGGGTGCATGCGCCATTTCGCGCTGCCCCGCCGACGGAGGACTTCGATCGGTGCTACGGCTAACTGATCCACAGTGGTCCTTGGTCGCGACGATAGGAGTTCGAGGTGCCGTCGGGCTCGTCGGCTCGGCGAGCTCGTTCAGTCATGCGTTCGCGCGCACTGGAAGACCCGATGTTTCAGCGTTCCCGGCATGAGCCCTCCTTGGTCGGACGAGACGTCACCAGGGACATACCCGGAGAGCTCTCGGTTTTAACGGAGATCTCTCCGAATGTGAGGGTGCTGGCTGGCCATTGCCTGCCGGATAGTTCTCCGGCTCGCTGGGGAGGTGGTGGGGATCGACCGCGGACTCATAAACATCGGCTCGCGCGCGGACCTTCCGACGGCTCGCCGCACGATCGACATCACCACCATCGGTGCGCGTATTGGCCGGCCAGGCGGATCGAGATCTACTTCTGGCAGGTCGACGGTCGTCTTTACCTCAGCAGCGAGCCCGGGCCACGGTCATGGTGGACTTGGCAGCCCGGGCCGAGGTGATCACCGGCTCCGGAATCCGGCGGCGAGTGCTCCCGGAGATCATGCGCCAGTCACGCTCTTACGCCGACGCCGACCCGGAGCCGTGGATCGCCCGAAGCCCGCTTGTCGAGTTTCGCCTGTGGTCCGCGCACAGCTGACGATTCGCTCCCTGAGGCTAACCGGCGATGCGAGTCACCGTCCTTAAGGGACGGAGGCCGGTTATCGTCCGTCGGAGGCCGAAGCGAGGTGCGAAGACCACGACGACATCGCCGTTACCTCGGCATCCTCGGCGCCCGGGTCCTCGGCCACACCCTCGTCGTATGTGGCTGGTTCAGGACATGTCTGTTCGGGTCGCGACGATCCGCCTCTCCGTCCCCTCAGGACGGTCCGGCGGGCTCGAAAGGTGTTCACCACGCAGCGCCGGGAATGAGGGCCGCGAAACTCTCCACCGCGGCTGGTGTCGCGGGCGCCGGCCCGCGTACGACGGCGGCGAGCCAGGCGGGGGTGTCGTCATCGGTGATCGACAGGCGCACGAGCCCCTCCGCTTCCGGTTTGCGCGCTACGGACGCGGGTAGCACGGTCACGGCGAGGTTGCGTTGCACCAGGCCGAGTAAGGCGTGCACGTCGTTGACCGAGAACACGCTGTGCCGGCGGAGCCCTCGGTCGCCGAACACCTCGTCGAGAATTCGTCGGATCGCCCAGGTCCCGTGCAGGTCGGCGAAGGCGTCCTTCGCCAGATCCGTCCACTCGACCTCGGTCCGGTGGGCCAGCCGGTGCTCGGGGTGGCACACGGCGACCAGTTGCTCTCGGCCGATCTCGGCGTGGGCGAGCCGCCCGGGCCGCAGCGCAGTGGCCGATCCTGGACGGGAGCCGCCTGCCACCAGCCCGACGTCGAGCTGTCCGGCATGCAGCCGTTCCCACAGCAGGTCGGAACCGTGCTGCTCGAACTGGACTTCCACACCGGGATGCCGGCGGTGGAACGCGGCGAGCAAGTCCGGGAGGTCCAGCAGGTCCCCGAGGCACTGCTCGCTGCCCACCCGCAGCGTTCCGGTGAGGACGGTCGCAGTGTGGGCAACGGCGGATCGGCCCGCTCCCGCCGAGGCCAGCATGGCTTGGGCGTGGGGCAGGAACGCGGCCCCGGCGTCGGTCAGGCCGACCGACCGAGTGGTGCGGGAGAAGAGCTTCGCGTGCAGTTCGCTCTCGAGCCGGCGGATCGAAGCGGACAACCCGGACTGTGTCACGTGGGCCAGTTCGGCGGCTCGGGTGAAGCTTCCCTCTCCGGCCACCGTGACGAAGTGCTCGAGCTGTCTCAGGTCCATCTTCCCGGTTCCTTTCCCTTGGCTGCCCGGCCCCGCCGTTGATTTTCGCTCGGTCCGTTCTCTCCCGCATCCCGTGGAGCCGCAGGTGGCAGCACATTGCCCACGAGCAGTTGTCGGTCCCAGTAGCAAAGGTTGTTGGACCTCACCTCGTCTTCCGGTGCATCGTCGAAGACAGGACGCCGGATACGGCACGACACCACGGAAGGGAATCTCGATGAAGTACCGTCAGCTCGGCAATTCCGGCCTTCGCGTGTCCGAGCTCGTTCTGGGCACGTTGAACGTCGGGCACCACGAGGACTTCGCCCCGCTGGGCGGGCTGGGCGAGGACACCGTGCGACGGCTGGTCGACATCGCGCTCGACGCCGGTGTCAACATGATCGACACGGCGGACCTGTACTCCCACGGCGAGGCGGAGGAGATTGTCGGCGCCGCTTTGAAGGGCCGCCGCGACGACGTGCTCGTCGCGACGAAAGCCCGTTTCGCCACCGGTGACGGACCGAACGACGCCGGCTCTTCCCGGTTCCACCTTCTCCGAGCGGTCGAGAACTCGTTGCGCCGCCTGGGCACAGACCACGTCGACCTGCTGTACTTGCACCAGTGGGACGGCCAGACGCCGGTCGAAGAGACACTGCAGGCACTCGACCAGCTCGTCCGGGACGGCAAGGTCCGCTACACCGGCTTGTCGAACTTTTCCGGCTGGCAAGTGACCAAAACGCTCGCGGTTGCCCGCGAGCACCGCTTCGTCCCGCCCATCGCACAGCAGATCTACTACACCCCCGAGGCGAGGGGGGCCGAGTACGAGATTCTCCCCGCGGCCGCGAACGCCGGCCTGGGCACCCTCATCTGGAGCCCGCTCGGGCAGAGCCTGCTCACCGGTAAGGTCCGGCGCGGCCGCCCGGTCCCATCGGACACGCGACAGGGAACGGACTGGCCGGAGCCGTTCGTCACCGACCGGGAGCGCGCGTACGACGTCATCGAGGTCCTCGTCGAAATCGCCGAAGGTCGCGGGATTTCGGTCGCTCAGGTGGTCTTGGCTTGGCTGCTGGCAAGGCCCGGCATTGCCGGCGCGGTGTTCGGGGCCCGCGACGAGATCCAGCTGCGCGACGACCTCGCGGCGGTCGACGTCGAACTGACGACCGAGGAAACCGCCCGCATCGAGCAGGTCGGGCGACCTGCCGCGCAGTACCCGTTCTGGCACCGGGCGTCGCTGGCAACCGACCGGCCCGACCCCGGTGAGGCCCCTTATCTGCCCGGATACGAGGCCGCATTGCTGTCCGACTGATCTTCGGCGTTCACCAGGTTCGGCAGGGTAGGACCGCGACGTGCTGCCGGGTGTGGGGGTCGGGCTCTTTGCGGGCCGCGGTGTTGATCGTCGTGCTGATCGACGGAGGAGGCGCCGCGGCCCGCTGAGCTGGCGGAGAGCGTCGTACCCGACGCCGCGACGCCGTCGAAGATCACCTCGGCCGGGGCGCCAGATCAGCGACGACCCGGCGGCACAGTCGGACGAGTGTGGCGCGGAGGTCGTCGTCGGAGAGGTGGGTCAGGCGACGGTTCACCACTCCGAGGTCGCTGATCAGCCAGTACGCCGCCTGCTCGTCGAGCGTGGGCTCCGGTCCGAACATCAGGCGCAGACCGCGTTCGCTCAGTTCGGTGAGGTCGCGGCTGATCTGCTCGTGGCGGCGCACGATCGGGTCAGCCCGGCTCATCGGCGCGAGGGTGCGGTACGCGATCACGACCTGCTCGACCCAAGTGGTGATCAGGTAATCGACGCGTTCGGCGTGGTCGGTGATGCGCTCGGCCGCGTCGAGCCGCTGGGTGAGCGCTTCGACCGTCGGGGCCAGGAGGGCTTCGAGAATCGCGATCTTGGTCTTGAAATAGTAGTAGACGTTGGCTTTCGTGACGCCCATGGTATCGGCGATGTGCTGCAGCGAGGTGGCGTCGAAGCCGTGTTCCAGGAACAGCTTCCGCGCGGTGTCGAGCACTGCTTGCCTGGTCCGCTCGGCTTGCGCCGCCCTGGTCACTGCCATGCCGTCATCGTAGACACGAACGCCTCCGGAACCACGACGGCAGCGACGCGAGGGCCAGCACGGCCACCATCGCGAGCCCGGCCCAGGAGAGGCCTTCGATCCACGCCTCAGCGGCCTGGCCGAGGTAGTAGATCCCGAGCGTGGTCCCGATCGACCAGAGCAGTGCGCTTGCCGTCATGGCTGTGGCGAACCGCCGGGTCGGGACCGCCAGGGTTCCCGACAGCGGCGCGGCGATCATTCGCAGGACCGCCGAGAAGCAGCTGACCACGAGCACCCACGTCCCCCGGCGTTCGAAGAGCTGTTCCGTTGCGGCGACGCGGTTCTCCGACAATGCCCGGGGAAACCGGCCGGTGATCCGTTCCAGTAAGGGGCGACCGCCGCGGCGGCCCAGCCGATACCCGGCGGCGCTGCCCGCCAGCACCCCGGCGGTCGCAGCGGCGCAAACCGCCCACGGCTCGGCCGAACCCTGGACCGCGAGGAGGCCCGCGGCGGTCACTACGACGCCGCCGGGCAGGGGCAGGCACATGAACTGCCCGCCGACGACGAGGAACACGACCAGGTACACGATTGCCGCCGGTACCGCGGACAGCCAAGGCTGCATTCGCTTCCTCCTTCTCGGATGGTGGCCAGATGCAAGCGCCACCGGGTCAGGACGGCCTGGAGTTCGTCGCCGGGCGGGCCGGTGAGCCGCCGGGTGACCGTGCCGAGGTCGGGCAGGAGCCCGTGTGCCGCCCGCTGATCGGCTGTCGGCTGAGGCCCGAAGAGCAAGTGCAGGCTGCGCTCGGCGAGGTGATCGGAGGTTCGGCGGCACTCTGGGTGGCGTCGGAGCCTGCCTCGTGACCGTCATCGGACCAAGCTACATGTTCATTAGCCGAATGGCTAATGAACATGAACTGCCGCACAGTGTGGTGACGCTGCTCGTTCGCGACCGGGCATGGTGCTAGCCTGAATTTCGTTAGCCGTACGGCTAACGAAACGGAGGAGGCGATCATGTCCGAGACGGTGCTGGTGACCGGCGGAACCGGCTATGTGGCCGGCTGGTGTATCGCGGAGCTGCTCGGACGTGGCTACGACGTTCGCGCGACCGTGCGCGAACGAAGCCGCGGCGAGCGGGTCCGGCGTGCGGTCGCGACGGTGACGGACCGAGCGGACCACCTGGAATTCGCGGTCGCCGACCTGACCACCGACGACGGCTGGAAGGCTGCCATGGACGGCTGCGACTACGTCCTGCACGTGGCGTCGCCGCTGGGTGCTGACCCGGACGTCGAGGACGAAGGGCAGGCGCTGATGGTCCCTGCCCGCGACGGCACCTTGCGCGTGCTGCGCGCCGCCGCGGACGCGGGCGTTCGCCGGGTGGTGATGACCTCGGCCGCCAACGCCGCCAGCCCGACGTCCTATGAAACCGATGGCGTCACCGACGAGACACTGTGGACGGACCTCTCCGCCCCGGAGCTGATCCCGTACCGGCGGTCCAAGACCGCGGCCGAGCTGGCAGCGTGGGACTTCATGGACTCCTACGAAGGTCCGATGACGCTGGCCACTGTCCTGCCCGGCGCGGTGTTCGGGCCGCTGCTTTCCCCGGACACGCTCGGCTCGGTGCAGATCATCGGGCGCATGCTCACCGGCGCGATGCCCGGCGTGCCTCGCATCGGCCTGGAGGTCGTCGACGTGCGTGACCTCGCCGATGTCCACATCCGAGCCCTGACCGCGCCGGAAGCCGCCGGGCAGCGGTTCCTCGCGACCGGGGAGTTCCTCTGGATGCGCGACATCGCCGTTATCCTTCACGAGGCTTACGGCGAGAAGGTCTCGACGCAGGAGATCCCGGACGACGTCGTGCGCGCCGCGGCCGAAACCGACGAGTCCTTGCGCGGAATACTGCCCGGCCTGGGTCGCCGCAGCGCGCACAGCACGGCGAAGGCGGAACGGCTCCTCGGCTGGTCGCGCCGCCCGGCCAAGGCCAGCGTCCTCGACTGCGCGAGCAGCCTCGTCGACCACGGTGTCGTGACCGCATGAGCCCGCAGAAACCTCTGCCGGACAACGAATTCGACGCTGCCTCGACCGCCGACCAAGTCGCCGAAGGGGTCGACCTCACCGGCAAGGTCGCGATCGTCACCGGCGGGCACTCGGGCATCGGGTGGGAGACCACGCGGGTGCTGCGCGCCCACGGTGCCCAGGTCGTCGTCCCGGTTCGCGACCCCGCGAAGGCCGAAGGCATGCTCGCGGGCATCGACGGCGTCGAGATCGACCGGCTCGACCTCATCGACCCGGCGTCGGTGGACGCGTTCGCGCAGCGGTTCCTCGCGAGCGGGCGGCCGCTGGACATCCTGGTCGCGAGCGCAGGCATCATGGGCATCCCGCTGACGCGTGACACGCGCGGTCACGAAGCCCACTTCGCGACCAACCACCTCGGGCACTTCCAGTTGACTGCCCGGCTGTGGCCGGCTTTGGCGAAGGCCGGTGCGGCCCGGGTCGTCTCGGTGTCCGCGGCGGCGCATCGGCTCTCGCCGGTCGTGTTCGACGATCCGGACTTCGAGCGCCGCGAGTACCAGCCGATGCTCGGCTACGGTCAGTCCAAGACCGCGAACATCCTGTTCGCCCTTGAACTCGACCGCCGCGCGGCGGAGCACGGCGTGCGCGCGTTCTCCCTTCACCCGGGCGCCATCGTCGGCACCAACCTCAGTGGCTGGGCGACTCCGGAAGCGTTGCGTGCGATGAAACTCGTCGACGACGACGGCCGCCCGATCATCGACCCCTACGCCGGGAAGAAGACGGTTGAGCAGGGAGCGTCCACCAGCGTGTGGTGCGCCGTCAGCCCGCGGCTCGAGGGTCTGGGCGGCGTGTACTGCGTGGACACCGACATCGCGGCGGTGGCCGAGGACGCCGAGTACGACGCGAGCGCTCACGGCACGGCCGAGATCCCGCCGGCGGGCGTGTCTCCGCACGCGATCGACCCCGTCGCGGCCGCCCGCCTGTGGGACCTGAGTGAACAGCTCACCGGCGTGGCTTTCCTTTCCTAGCAAGCTCTCGAGGATGGCAGCTGTCGTCAGCCGGACGCGCCCGATCGGCTCATGGCCGTCCTGTGGGGGCGGGCTGACCGGCACCTTCGGCCACGAGCCGTTCTTGATCCCGATGGGAGAATACCGATGAAGATCGTCCTGTTCGGCGCGACCGGCACGGTCGGCCAAGGCGTGCTGGCCCACTGTCTCGCCCAGCCCGACGTCGAGGAGGTCCTCGTCGTCACCCGGCGCGGCATCGGCGTGGAGCACCCGAAGCTGCGGGAGCTTCGCCACGAGAACTTCGCCGACTACTCGGCGATCGCGGGCGAATTCGCCGGCTACGACGCGTGTTTCTGGTGCCTCGGCCGCACCGCGAGCACGCTGTCCGGGCCGGAGTACCTTCGTGTCACCCGCGATTTCACGCTCGCGGCAGCGCGCATGCTGGCCGAGGTGAACCCGAAGCTGTGCTTCTGCTTCATCTCCGCCGTCGGCGCCTCTCCGAGGGCCCGGCTGAAGGCCGCGCGGGTGAAGGGAGAGACGGAGCAGGAGCTGTGGCGGATTTTCCCGGACACGGCGTACACCGTGCGTCCTGCGCATGTCCAGCCGATGCGGCTGGAGGGGCTCGAGCGCTACAGCCTGGGCTATCGCGTAGCGACACGCCTGTTCCCGGTGCTGGACCGATTGCTGCCGAAGTACATGACCACTGCGGAACGTCTCGGCCGTGTCATGGTTGACGTGGCCCGGCACGGTGCGCCCACACAGGTACTGGAAGGGTTCGACTTGCACTGACGGCTACGCGTGCGGTGCTCTCTTGCGGTCGAGTTGCCAGGCATGCTCGCCGTCCAGCGTGCGAGGTCGCCGCGGCGGCGTCGTACCTGGCGCTGTCGGGCGGCTCGCGGGTAACGGGGGTTCGACGGGGTCACGCCCGCGGCCAGTTGAATCCGGACGCGATGGACCACCGGGCCCGCCGCCCCGGCGGCATGGCGGTCATTTCCCGGCCGGGGTGCCCTGGGCGAGGCGGGAGAGGTGATCCCACTCCTGCAGCCCGGCGAGCCGGCCGGCGAACTCCGCGCGCAACGCGTCGAGGCCGCCGGTGCCGAACAGCACCCGCAGCGGCGGGTTCGGGGCCTCGGCCAGCGCCAGCAACGCTGCCGACGTCGCGGCCGGATCACCCGGGACGAACCCGCCTGCCCCGGCGAAAAGGGCTTCCCGGGCGTGGGTATAGGCGGGATCCGGGCGCGACTGCGGGGATGCCTGGGCCAGGCCGGTGGGGAACATGATCGGCTCGATCAGCGTGACGTGGATGCCGTAAGCCTGGACCTCGGCGGCCAGGGACTGGCTCATCGCTTCCAGGGCCCACTTGGAGGCCTGGTAGATGCCCAGCGCGGGATAGGCGACGAGCCCGCCGATCGAGGAGACCTGCAGGATGCGGCCGGAGCGGCGCTCGCGCATCCCGGGCAGTACGGCCCGGGTGGTCCACAGCGCTCCGAAGTAGTTGACGTCCATCTGTGCCCTGGCCTGTTCGGCGGTGACCTCTTCGACCGCGCCGGTGAGCATGTGCCCGGCGTTGTTGACCAGGACGTCGATGCCACCGAACTGCTGCTCGGCGGTCTTGACCGCGGTGTCGACGGCGGCTTGGTCGGTGACGTCGAGGGGCAGGGGCAGCAGCCGGTCGCCGTAGCGGCCGGCGAGCGGCTCGAGTGCCGCGGTGTCGCGGGCGGTGGCGGCGACCCGGTCGCCGTGCTCGAGGATCGCTTCGGTCCAGAGCGCCCCGAGCCCTCGGGAAGCGCCGGTGATGAACCACGTGCGGGCACCAGACATGTGTTTTCTCCGTAGCTGAGTCGTGTGAACCTCAGCGTCGGCGTATGCGTTCGCGGTAGGCAGAGTGAAGTTGTCCCTGCCTGTCGCGATACCGGCGGCGCAGACTGTCGGTGTGGACGCCCAGCAGCTCGCCCAGTTCCTCCGCCTCCGGCGCGAGGCGCTCAACCCTGCCGACGTCGGACTGGCTGCGGCGGGTCGGCGGCGCACCCCGGGGCTGCGCCGGGAGGAGGTCGCCGGGCTCGCCGGGATCTCGACCGACTATTACACCCGCCTCGAACAGGACCGGGCCACCGCGACACCGTCGGAGTCGGTGCTGCGGGCCCTGACCCGCGCGCTGCGGCTGAGCCGGGACGAACGCGACCACCTCTACCGGCTGGCCGGCCTGGCCGCGCCGGACCGCAGGCGGGGCGACCCGCATGTCACCCCGGCCCTGCTGGCTGTCCTCGATCGCCTCTACGACGTCCCCGCCCAGGTGATGACCGACCTCGGGGACACGCTGGCCCAGAACCACCTCGCGCGTGCCGTGTTCGGTGACCTCACCGGTCGCACCGGCCCGGAGGCGAGCGTCATCCACCGCTGGTTCACCGACCCCGGCGAGCGCCGCGGATATCCGGTCGAGGACCACACCAGGGAGTCCCGGGCCTTGGTCGCCGACCTGCGGGCCGCCGTCGCCCGCCGGGACGACGTCGCCGCCCGCACCCTGGTCGAGCGGCTGCACCAGGACAGTCCCGAGTTCGCCGCGCTGTGGGACCTGCACGAAGTCGCTGTGCTGCGGAGCCGCCGCAAACGGATCCTGCACCCCGAGGTCGGTCTGCTCGAACTGAACTGCCAATCCTTGGTCGACGACGACAGCGCCCAGGTCTTGGCCCTGTTCACCCCGGTCGCCGGCACCCCCGCCGGCGAGCGCCTCACCTTGCTGGGCCTCGCTGGCCAGCCGCACCGCTGAACGCGTGCTTTCCGAGAATCACCACCTCCGGCGTGGTCGGCCTGTCCGACGACCTTGAGGGTGCGTTGGTGTTCGGCCCTGAGTGAACAGGTCTTGTTCGGTGACGTCGGTGGCGATGCCGGTGACGTCGATAACGGCGATCCCGCTGATGATCATCATCGGAGCCGGCCAATGACCACGTTGCGGATCGACCAGAAGAAGCCGTTCACCGACCCGCGGGCCCGATCGGCGGTGGTGCACGCGATCAACATGGCGGAGATCGTGAAGACCTTCTTCGGCGACACAGGTGAGCTCGCGTCGAACCCGATGCCTCGACGGTGCCGCACTTCGCGACGGACATCAGGCCGTTCGAGTACGACCCGCAACGGCCACGAGCCTGCTCCAGCGGGCCGGGCCGGGCGGCGGGATCCAGGTGAACCTCTGGTACTTCCCGATTCCCCGGCCGTACCTGCCGAACGGCAAGGAGGTGGCCCAGGCGATGGCGAAGGACCTGGCCAAGCGAGTTCATGGACATCCCGCTGAACAGCGCGTCCGCCACCCCCGCCAGCTCACCCACCAGGCCGTCTTCGGCCGGGACTACCCGGTGATCCAGGCGGTGGTGCGCTACGGCGCGGCGCTGACGGTGGCCGTCAACCTCGTCGTGGACCTGCTGTACGCCGTACACGACCCCGGGGTGAGGTACTGATGACGATCCGGACGCGCGGTGGCGCACGGGACTTCGTGCGCGCGTTCACCCGCAACCGGCTCGCGACCGCCGGCGTGGTGGTGCTGGTCCTGTTCGTTCTGGTCGCACTGCTCGCGCCGGTGATCGCGCCCGCCGACCCGTACGCCCAGGAACTGCCGGCGAGGTTCGCCGGGCCGAACGCGGCGCACCTGCTGGGGCAGGACGAACTCGGCCGCGACGTCCTCTCGCGGATCATCCACGGCGCCCGCGTCTCCCTGTCCGCGGGACTCGCCGCCGTACTCTTCGCCACCGTGGCGGGCACGCTTGTCGGCTTGGCCGCCGGCTACTTCGGCCGATGGGTGGACTCGCTGCTGATGCGCCTGATGGACATCCTGCCCGCGTTCCGCAGCGACGACGTCGTCTCCTGAACGACCTCGCCGCCCTCCTCGGAGGGCGGCGAGGCGTTGGTCAGCTGCCCGGGGTCACCGGCGTTTTCGACACTCCCTTGCCGCCGGTGGCGGTGTTGGACGCGCCGATCACGTTCGGGGTCTTCTGGGAGACGCAGCTGCTCTGGTTCGTGGAGTTGATGCCGTAGCCCTGGGAGTTGGTCAGGGTGAAGGTGTTGCCGGTGAAGGTGTTGCCGCAGCCGGTGCTACCCCAGACGTTGTGTGTTTGGAAGCCGTCGAGGTACGGGTGGGTCACCTTGTTGCCGGTGATCCGGTAGCCGTCACCCTTGACGTCGATGGTGGAATCGCCGGAGTTCTGGTTCTTCTCGCCTGTGCCGTCGAGGGTGTTGCCCGAGATGACGCCGTCGTGGGTGCCTTCCTTGATGTCGATGCCCTCGGCCGCGACGCCGGGGCCGATCTTGTTGTCCAGCACCTGGACGTAGTTGCTCGCGTCGGGCCCGGTGCCGCCGCCGGTGCCGTAGCATTCCCAGTTGCTGTTGGCCGAGCCGAGGTAGACGCCTTCGCCGTAGCCGGGCTGCTCTTTGCCGGTGTCGGAGACCGTCGAGTTCTTGATGACGCCGTAGGCGCTGCTTTTGCGGAAGTGCACGCCTTCGTAGCCGATGTCGTGCACGGTGACGCTGTCGATGGTGACGTGCGAGGCGCCGTCCAGGACGATGCCCTTCTTGGAGTCCTGGACGGTGAAGCCCTTGAGGTTCCAGTAGCTCGCGCCCTGCAGCCAGAGACCGTAGCCGGTCTGCCCGGAGGGGCAGTCGGTGTCACCGGGGTTGAACAGCGGGTCGTGCAGCACGGCCTTCGCGCTGCCGGTGAGGGTGATCGGCGCCGAGGCCGTGCCGGGCTTGCTCGCCACGAAGACGCCGCTGTAGTCGCCGTCGGCCAGCACGATCGTGTCGCCCGCCTTCGCCGCGGACAGCGCCGAGGTCAGCTGCGCCGCCGTCGAGACGGTGATCGTGGTGGCCGCGGGGTGCACGAGCGGCCCGGCCAGGGCCAGCGCCGTGAGAAGCTTGATCATCGGTGGGTCCTTTCAGCCGATGTTCTTCAGGAACAGGGACTTCGCCGTGCTGGTCTTCGTGTCGTCGACGCCGTGGCCGTGGGTGTAGTCGCGTTGTTCGTTGTGGGCCCAGTCCGTGATCGGCTTGCCACCGGCGTCGAGGTGGTGGAACGCGGCGCCGTCCCAGCCGAACTGGTAGATCTTCGTGTGGTCGGCGTAGTACGGCGTGTAGGCGGCGCCCGCGGTGATCTGCTTGGTCATGGTGTTGTTGAAGAAGACGTTGCGGGGCCCGGAAGAGCCGGACCACTTGACCGCCTTCTGCCCGGTCGACCAGTAGATCGGGAACCAGCTCGAGTCGTCCGGGGCGTCGCCGCCTTCGTCGCCGCAGTGGGACGTGCAGTTGCCCGAGCGGTGGGCGTAGGACACCTTGTTCGTGTTGTTCTCGAACAGGTTGTTGCGTTCGTAGCCGCCGTGGATGTTGAAGTCGGAGTCGATGTCGTTGCCGATCACGACGTTGCCCGACGCCGACCACTGGAACGTGAAGTGCCGCAGGTCGCGGGTGGTGTTGCCGGCGTACAGCGAATCCCAGACGCGGGAGCCGCGGAAGTAGCCGTTGCCGCCCTTGCCCTTGTTCCACGAGCCGTCCAGCTCGTTGTTCACGATCTGGAGGTTCTTGGCTTCCTCGGTGACGATCGGGTGTGAGCCGGTCATGCTTGCGTGCGTGCCGCGGACCCAGGAGTTCGCCGCCCACTTGAACACGATGCCCTGCATGGCCTGCGACGGCGCCAGGTTTCCGTAGTTGTCTTTGGCCTGCGCCTCGGTGATGCCCGGCGGGGCCACCTGGCCGAACGTGAAGTCCTCGAAGCCGACCCCGACGACCGGATCGACGATCGGCGACGCCTTCGACGCGTAGACGCTGCCGTCGATGGCGGGCGAACCGTCCGAAGTGGAATCGACCGGGACGTCGTACTCGAGCGGCTTATCGATCGACACCGTGTGGTTCGTGGTGTCGAGCGCGGTGATGGTGAACCATTGCTGGCGCATGTGCAGGTTCTCCAGCGGCCACGTCGTCGGGTAGGCGCTCATCGACTTGTAGAAGTTGATCGAGTTCGCCGCCCGGATGTTGATGAAGCCGCCGACCTTCATGTTCGTTGTTTTCGCGCTGGTGGCCAGGTAGACGGTCTTGTCACCGGTCCGCGCCGCGAAGCCCTTGTCACCGGGCTTCTCGCGCAGCTTCGCGCCGGCCTTCCAGTGCACGTTGATCGTGCCCTCGAAGATGTCCTTCCGGTTGGCCGGGGCGGACTTGTAGTCACTGGCGTAGCTCGGGTCGACGCCGCGCGACTGCACGCGGAAGAGGCCACGGCCCGGCCACAGCCAGCCGCCGGACGCGTCCCCGTAGTTCATGTTCTTCTGGTCCCACTGGTCGCCGTCCGGCGTGAGCACGTCGTACTCGGTGTTCTTGTCCGGGGCGTAGACGAACTTCGTCTTGTCCATGCCCGCGCCGCGCAGGATCAGGTAGTTCGCGTCGACGTGGATTTCGCGGCTGACGTTCAGCGTGCCGGCCGGAAAGGTGATCAGGCTCAGCTTGGTGTAGCTCGCCGAGGGCGAGCACGACGAGTGGATCTTGTCGATGGCGGCCTGGATGCCGGCCGTGTCGTCGACGCCGTCGTCCGGTTTGACCTGGTAGGAGGTGGCCAGCTGGGCGGCGGTGATCCGGCAGCTCGCGCTCGGGTTCACCGCGTCGGCACCGGGCAGGTCCTGCCCGCCGCGGAAACCGGCTTTGCTCCAGTCGTAGAGCCCCGGCACCGGCGCCGCGCGGTTGCTCGCCGAGGTGTCGAGGGTGGTCAGCGCCCCCGGACCGGGCGTGGCGGCGGCGGACCACGACGGCCCGGTGACGCCGATGGTGGCGCACAGGAGAACCGCGACGGATGCGGCTGTTTTTCGGCGTGACAAAGAGACCTCCGGAAGAGTGGGGGAACGCGGGCCACCGCACGGGTGGCCAGTGCTGCCCGGGTCGTGGGCGACGAGCGGGCTTGACGTCAGCGGCTGAGGGATTTCCCGACCGCGGCGAGTGCGAGGGCGAAGGCCGGTCTGCTCAAGGCTCCTCCATGGCTTGCTGGTTTTCACCAGGACTGCGTGAAGGCGGCGGTGAGGGAAACGCTACAGGCTGTCTCTGCGTTAGTAAAGTTACTTTCCAAACTAAGGGGGTAAGAGGGTCGTGGCCGTGCCGCCGGGATCGCGGTGCTCCGCGAGGAGCTGATGGACAGCCACCGGCAGCCGTTCGTGCTTCGCGCGCCGGAAGGGCGCCCGCGGCGGGGTCGCTGCCGGCGGCCTCACCGGTGTCGACGCCGGCCGGTGCTGTCCGGGCTGGTGGCCGCGGGGGGCTCGGGCTGGGCGTGGTCTTTCGGCCGCGGGCGTCGCACCGGCGCGCTCGGGCGTCGCGCCGGCCACGGTGAACACCGCTCAGCAGGTCGGCGGATCCGTGGGGATCGCCGTGCTGTCCGGCCTGTCGCTGTCGGCCACAAAGGACAGTGGCGAGTTCGCGGGCTACTACGCGGCTTTCGGCGGCGCTTCCTCGTCACGATCAGCGACGCACTGGATACAACCGTCCGCCGTCGCACTTGATCACGCGACTCCGGCTCGTCTCACGCGAGCGATGAGCGGAATCAGCCGGGCCAACGGAGTCGGGTGCGTGGGGTCAGCGTGGCGTTCGGGTGGGACACGAAGGCCTGCGGAGGCGTCACAGCTGGTCCAGCACCAAGCGGCCGTTGCGCATGAGGGTGCCGGACTGCTTGAGCTGGTGCAGCACGGGCACGATCTCGACTTGGTGCACGGCCGGCAGCGCGCCGATCTTGCCGGTGACGTACGAGTACAGGTCCTCGGTGGTGCGGCAGGTGACGGTGACCAGGAGGTTGGCCGCGCCGGTGACGGCGGCGGAGAACGTGGTCTCCGGGTGCAGGGACAGGGCCTGGCCGGTGGACGGCGATGTGCAGGGCGCCGGAGGAGAGCAGCTCGTCGAGGCGGGTGGACACGCGGGACTGGGGCCGGCCGGTGGCTTTGGCCAGCGCGACGACGCCGAGCCGGCCGTCACGGTTGAGTTCGGCGAGCAGCGGCGCGTCATCGGGGCGCGGGGTGGGGTCGGTCGTCGGGCCCGGTGCCGGCTGGGGCGATCCGCTGATCCTGGGCACGCTCGCGGCCGGCGTGATGGTGCTGACCATGGCGTCGTTCTTCGGCGTCATCTACCTGGCCGCGCTGTTCCTCCAGGACTGCCTCGGCGTCAGTCCGCTGGTCAGCGGCCTGTCCACGTTCCCGGAAGCGCTGGGAATCATGGTCGGCTCGACCTTCGCCGGCCGGTTCGTCCACCCGCGGCTCGGGCCGCGCTGGACGAGCGTGTGCGCGCTGGTGCTGGCGGAAGTTTCCGGGCAGTCTGCTGTCTCCGGAAAATCTGGTCGTCCGCGAATACCCCGGTGGCGTGGAGGTCTACCTGCGACCGGACAAGTTCGGCGAGGTCTATGCCGGCGACGCGAGTGCGCGTGACCAGAAGGTTCTCGCCGCGGCGCAGAAGCCGTTCGATCCGGTGACCCTGGAGGGCGGATTCGCGGACGCAGCCACCTGGCACACCGTGCCGTCGTGGGCGGTGGTGTCCACACGGGACAACTCCATTCCCGCCGAGGCTCAGCGGTGGATGGCCGAGCGAGCCGGCTCCACCGTCGTCGAGGTCGATTCTTCGCACGCGGTACCGCTGGTGCACCCCGAGGTGGTGGCCGGGACCATCGTCAGCGCGGCGGGCTGAAGCGCGGAGCCGGCGAGACGAGCGAAAGGGCGGGCCGTCCCTCGGTGCGCCGAAGTCGGCCCGCTCCTCGTCGCGCGCGGCTCGCTCAGGCCCGGCAGAAAACGTCGTGGGCCGGCCGGCTTCCCGTCGCGAGGTAGTCGCTCACCGCGTCGTTGCCGCACTGGTTCGTCCCGTTGAGGTAGGCCACGTGACCGCCCTGATCGGCCGTCACCATCCGGGCGCGGTCGCCGAATGCCGCGCGCAGGCGGAGTGCTCCCGGCATCGGTGTGGCCGGGTCGCGGAGGTTCTGCAGCATCAGCACGTTCTCCGGGCCGGCACCGGTGATGCGCACCCGCGGCTCGGCCGGAGCCGGCCAGAACGCGCACGGCCGGATGTTCGCCGCGTACGGGCCGTACATCGGGTAGCGGACGCGGTCGACCGCGACGTTGCGCCGATAGGTGTCCACCGCTTCGGGCCACCGGGAATCGCCGCAGACCACGGCGAGGTAGCTCGCCGCGAAATTGTCGGAGCCCGGCCCGGCACCGGTGGGCAGGGACACCGGCTCGTTCACGTCGAGCTCGTGCCACAGCTTCGCCAGCAGCGGCAGGGCGGCGTCCGCGCGGAGCAGGGCCGCGGTGGTCGTGCGGAACGTCGTGCCGTCGTAGCCCTGTGCCGGTTCCCGGTCCAGGCGCTCGGCCAGTTCGAAGTACTTCGCGCGCACTGCCGCGGGAGTGGCGCCCAGGCCGTACTGCGCCGGGTCGGCCGCGGCGAGCTTCGCGAAGTCGGGGAACCGGGTTTCGAAGCCCAGGCCCTGGCTTCGCAGCGCTTCGGCGTCGTAGCCCTCCGGGCCGAGGCTGCTGTCGAGGACGATGCGGTCGCTGCGGTCCGGGTACAGCGTCGTGTACACCGCGCCGAGGTAGGTCCCGTAGGAATCGCCGTAGTACGACAGCTTCGGCTCGCCCAGCGCGGCCCGGATGCCGTCCATGTCCCGCGCGGTGTTCGCCGTGGTGATGAACGGCAGCGTCGACGCCGTCCTCGACGTCAGGCACTGGTGCGCGACGGTCTTCGCGGCCCCGGCCGCCTTCGTCACGTCCGCCGCGCGGTACGGGAAGGGCGGGCTCACGCTCTCCGCGGTCTGCTCCGGCGTCATGTCGCAGGTCACCGGGCTGCTGCGGCCGACCCCGCGCGGGTCGAACCCGATCACGTCGTAGGTGTCGCGCACCCGCCTCGGCAGTCCCGCGTCCACCAGCGACATCGGGAAGTCCAGGCCGGTCAGGCCGGGACCGCCCTGGTTGACCAGCAGGACGCCACGGCGGTGCGCCGGGTTCGTGCTCGGCAGCCGGGACAGCGCGACCGTGATCTTCCGCCCGTCCGGGTGGCGGTAGTCCAGCGGCACGTCGAGGGTCGAACACTGCAGGCCGGGCCTGGCTACGTCGGCCGGGCACGGACCCCAGGCCACCGGCGCCCCGCCGGCCGCGCCCGCCCCCGACACCCCCGACACCACCGCGGCCGCGGCGAGCGCCGCCGGCAAGAGCTTCTTCATCGGTTCCATGACTCCACCGGACCACCGCCCGGCGGGAGCGTCCTGTGCCATCTGTCATGGGGCGGCCCGCGTACCCGGTGCTTAGGCTGGGCGGGTGAGCGAGCGTGATCCCGGCCGGTTCTCGGTCCGGCAGTGGCCGGACTGGAGCTTCTGGACCGACCGGCGGCGCCGGGTGGCGCCCGTGATCGTCAACGGGCTCGCGGTGCTGGTCCTGCTGCCCCGGGTCGCCGTGATCGCCCACGGCGGGCGCGGTCCGGCGCGCACAGCCCTCGCACTCGCCGCCATCGGCCTCTACGCCGCCGCTTACCTCTTCGCGTTGTGGTTCGCGCCGTCGGCGCCTCGGCGGCAGCGGGCGGTCGTCGTGGCGGCGTTGTTCGCCCTCGGCGCCACACCCGCCCTGCTCTTCGGCTCGCCGGACTACCTGACCGACCTGACCTTCGCCATCGCGATCGGCTTGATGCTGCTGCCGCTGCGGTACTCCCTGCCCCTCGGGTTCGCCACGGCGGCCGCTCAGCTCGCGTGGATGCTCACGACGTCCGGGCGGGTGAGCTGGGCGCAGGTGGTCACGCTCGGCGGGGTCACCGCGGCGGTGGGGACCGTTTTCGCGCTGACGTTCACGACCGGGCACCTGAAGGCCGCCCGCGAGCAGATCCGGCGGATGGCCGTGGCGTCCGAACGCGAACGGGTCGCCCGCGAGCTGCACGACATCCTCGGCCACAACCTGTCCACGATGGCCGTCAAGCTCGGGCTCGCCCGGCGCGTCCTCGAGTCGGCCGCGGACACCGGCCTCGCGCTCGCCGAGGTTCGCGACCTCGAAACCCTGTGCCACCAATCCCTCGCCGACGTCCGCGCCACCGTGTCGGGGTACCGGGAGGTGTCGCTGGTCACCGAGCTTTCGGGGGCCCGGCTGGCGTTGCGCGCCGCGGGGGTGCAGGCCGAGCTGCCGGCTTCGGTGGACGAGGTCGAGCCGGAGCTTCGCGGAGTCTTCGGTTACGTCGTAAGGGAAGCGGTGACCAACGTGCTCCGGCACTCCGACGCGGGACAGTGCCGGATCCGCGTCGGTCCCGGCTGGGTCGAGGTGACCGACGACGGGACGGTCGCCTCCGACCCGGCGGCCGGGCACGGGCTCACCGGCCTGGCCGAACGCCTCGCCGAGGTCCGCGGCCGGCTCGAGCACGGGCGCGGCCCGCGCGGCGGCTACCGCGTGTTCGCGCGCGCCGAGGCGGTGCCGGCGTGATCCGCGTCCTGCTGGCCGACGACCAGGCTCTCGTGCGCGGGGCGCTGGCGTCGATGCTGCGCCTGGAACCCGACATCGACGTCGTGGCCGAGGTCGGTTCGGGCCTCGACGTCGGTCCGGCGGCCCGGCGGACGACTCCCGACGTCGCGCTCCTCGACGTGCAGATGCCCGGCCGCGACGGCCTCGCGGTCACCGCCGAGCTGCGGCACGCGATGCCGACCTGCCGCGTGCTGATCTGCACGACGTTCAGCCGCCCCGGCTACCTCGCCCGCGCGATGTCCGCGGGCGCGGCCGGGTTCGTGGTCAAGGACTCCCGGCCCGAGCAGCTGCTCAACGCGATCCGCCGGGTCCACGCGGGCCTGCGGTTCATCGACCCGGCCCTGGCGGCCGAGTCCCTCGCCACCGGCACCAGCCCGCTGACCGACCGCGAAGCCGACGTACTCCGCGCGACCGCCGAAGGCGGCACGGTCGCCGACATCGCGCGGGCGCTCGACCTCACCCCGGGAACGGTCCGCAACCACTTGTCTTCGGCCATCGGCAAGACCGAAGCCCGCACGCGCGCCGAAGCCGCCCGCCTCGCCGAAACCAACGGGTGGCTCTGAGCCTTCACCGCGGCTTCTTCGGTGCGGACCGCCGGTACTCCTGGTTCAGCCGGGCGAACCGCAGCACGTCGACCGCGGCCGGGCCGGTCGGCCACCGCCGCGCCACCGGAAGTCCGGCGGACATCGGCGCCCAGCCCCAACGTTGAGTCTGCGCCCGGCGCGCGTACGGCTTCGGTGACTCTGCGCTACTATTCGGACACACACGTCACCCGCACGGGGAGAGGCAGTCACAGTGACTGCCTCTTTTTTGTTGTCGTAGACCACCTCTAGGCCCAGGTCGCGGTAGACCTGCGTGAGCCGGAACGATTTCCCAATCGATCACCGCCCTCGCCCAAGGCGGCCGGATCTCGCTCGTCGGCAACCTCGCAACCGGCGACGGCATGGACCTGACGCAGTTCCTCGACCGCGGCGCGTCGCTGCGCACCGTCACCGTCGGCAGCCGCAGTGATTTCGAGCGGATGAACCGGGTCGTCAGCCAACACCGGCTCCGGCCGGTCATCGACCGCATCTTTCCGTTCGACGAAGCACCTGACGCCTTCACCTACTTCGCGCAGGGCGCGCACTTCGGCAAGGTCGTCATCCGGCACTGACCGGTGGCTGGATCCCGCTGTCGAGGTCGGCTCCGGATCCGACCCCCTGCAGGTCGGGCACGAGTACGGCGTGTCGATCGGGCCCGTCGTCGTACTGACGCTCGACCGCGGCGGTGAGGAGGGCCAGTTGCCGGTCCAGCGGGGGATGCCGTTCCGGTGGCGCGACCGTCTTGAGGTCGTGCAGCGCGGCGAGGATCCGGCGTGGAACCTGCGGCGAGGCGGCGCCGGCGAGCCGGAGCTCGTCGAAGGCGAGCCGCACGTAGCCGTCCCAGCCGAGAACGCGCTCGGTGAGCCGCACGTCGCCGTTGCCGTCGTGGTGCCGGCCGGTCGGGAAGCGCCGGGTGGCGAGCTGGCGGAGGCCGTCGTGCAGGCGGTGGATGACCATGACGGCCGTGGTGGGGTCGGTGAAAGGCTGGGCGATCCCGCGTTCGGCGATGTCGACGAGCTTGCGGAAGCCGTAGGCGGGGTCGTCGCCGTGAGTGCGTTCGGCGGCCAGGACGACATACCCGGCGAGCCGTGCGCGGTCCACCTGGGCAGCGTTCCCGTGGATCCGGAACAGGGGCGCACCGGCGGGCACGAAGTCACCCATCATGGGAACCAGTTCGAGCACACAGCCGGCGTCGTGAGCGGCGGCGACCAGGGCCGGGCGGTCCAGGTCGACCACGATCCCGGATTCGGGGCAGGCGACGACATCGCGTGGGGTGGGTGCGGGGTCGTCGTCGGTGTAGAGCCGGTCGATCTGTTCGTGGAGGTGGTCGCCGACCAGGTCGATCAACCCGGCGGCGCGCAACGAGTTCCCGGAGTGGTGCATGTAGACGAACAAGGTGACGATGCTGGCCAGCATGAGCAGGTAGGCCACCAGGACCGTCAGCCCGGGCACGGTGCCGCCGCCCCCGACGTCCAGCTCGCGCAGCGCCAGGATGGCGAAGGTGAAGGTCGAGGCGAACAGCCCGTAGGCGAATTGGCTGGCCCGGTCCTGCAGGAGGGCTCGCACGATCCGTGGCGAGAACTGGCCCATGGCGAGCTGCACGGCCACCGTGGTGATGGTCAGCACGAGCGTGGTCAGGGTGACCATGGCCGACGCGATCGTGCTGAGGATGGTCGACACCGCGTCCGGTTTCCCGTTGATGCCGGTCGGGATGAGGTTGTCGCCGAACGCCCGATCGATCGCCACGGTGATCAGGGACAGCGCGATCGCGGCGAGCACGCAGAGCAGCGGCACGATCCAGAGTTCGCCTCGCAGGCGGTGACGGGCGCGCAGCGACAGCATGGTCGGCTTCCTTTCAGTAAGCGGACTGGATGTCCTGGTCACCAGGCGCAGGCCGGCATCTCTTGCGACCGACTCGAACCGTGATCCCTCCTTCGGTCGGAACGCGCTTCAACCGGATGACCTACCCGTGCCCGGGCGAGATAAACGACGACCGGGTCGGCACCGTGCGAGCCGGAGGGCAGAAAGTCGCCTCCGCACATCGACCCGTTACGCGGACGCCGGCGGGCGCAGGCCTCCTGCGGCGAGCTCCCGGGTCTCTGGCAGCGCGATCCTGGCCATGGAGGAGTACGGGGCACCGCCGGCCCGACTCGGGTTGGTCGTGACCGGCGAGGTCGCCGGTGGCGCGAGGTCGACGGCGGCCTGGATATTGTCGACGTCGCGCGTACCGGTCAGCTCCGGGCGACCTCGGCGGTGTGCGCGGGGAGGTAGCGCTCGCCCGTCACCTCGTCGCTCAGCGGGTCCAGCGCGGCCAGCGCCTCGGCGTCCAAGACGACCTCCAGCGCGGCCGCGTTCTGCTCCAGCCGAGCCGGGTTGCGGGTCCCCGGAATCGCCGCCACCGCCACCCCGAGCCGTTCGGCCTGGGCGTACACCCAGGCCAGTGCCACCTGGGCCGGAGTGGCGCCCAGCCGGCCGGCCACCGCGCGCACGGTCCGCGCGATCTTCTCGTTGGCCTCGCCCGCCTCGCCGGCGAAACGGGGGTTGGTGCGCCGGAAGTCCTTCTCTCCCAGCGTGGAGCGGTCCAGGGTGCCGGTCAGGAACCCCCGTCCCAGCGGCGAGTACGGCACCAGCCCGACCCCCAGTTCGGCCAGCACCGGGGTGACCGCCTCGACGTCGCGGGTCCACAGCGAGTACTCGCTCTGCACCGCGGCGATCGGGTGCACCGCGTGCGCCCGGCGGAGCAGTTCTCCGTCCACTTCGGACAGTCCCAGGTGACGGACCTTGCCCGCCTCGACCAGCTCGGCCATCGCCCCGACGGTCTCCTCGATCGCCACGTCCTGGGGCGGGCGGTGGGCGTAGTACAGGTCGATCACGTCGACGCCCAGCCGCAGCAACGAGGCGTCGCAGGAGCGCAGCACGAAATCCCGCGCGCCGCGGATGCGGCGGGCCCGGTCGCCGGCGCTGCGGTCGATGCCGAACTTGGTGGCCAGCTGCACCTGGTCGGGGAGACTGGAGCGGATGGCGCGGCCCACCAGGACCGCGTTGTGCCCGGTGCCGTAGGCGTCGGCGGTGTCCAGGAACGTGACGCCCAGTTCCAGGGCCCGGTCGATGGTGGCCAGGCCGCCGTCCCAGTCGGCGGCGCCGTAGCTTTCGCTCATCCCCATGCACCCCAGGCCCATCGCGCTGACGGTGAGACCGGGCGAGCCGAGCGTCGTTCGGGTGATCATGCGCGGACACTCCTCCTGCCCGGTGCGACCGGGCGGTACTTCGAAAGCCGGCGAACGCCGCCGACGCTAGGACCTGGAGCGCGCTCCACGTCAAGCCGGCGGATCTGCCCCCGCCGGCCGGGGCGGGCGCGGCAGGTGAGGGTGAAACGGTCTGCCGGTAATGGGCCGCAAAGTGCCCGTGACAGGCCTGGCGCGCAGCGAGGGAACACCGGCGCAAGGCGCGGTCCTCGAGGCCGTTGGCAGGTCAGTCGTGGTTCGTGGGTGCCGGGAAGGTGGCCAGTCCTGCTTCGGCCAGGCGGGCGGCGCGGCGGACCTCCCGGCTCACGGCCTCGATCGCGTCCGGCAGGGGGTGGCCGGGGCGCACGTGGGTCCGGAGGGCGCGGAACTGGACCCGCCACAGGCCGAGCAGCGTCGCCGCGGCGATCTGGGGTTCGGGGTCGCCGGGGTGCAGTCCGGTCCGGGTGGCGAGTGCTTCGGCGGCGATGTCGACGAACCGGTCGGCGACGTCGCTCTGGTAGGCCCGCAGGGACGGGGTGTCGCGGATCAGATCGCCGAACTTCCGGTACTGCGCCAGCCCGCGGTCGGTGTCGGCGGCGAGAGCCGTGGCGAGGCCGTCCCGTTCGTCGTCGAGGATGGTCAGCATCGCCTCGACCGGGGTCCGCGCCGGGTCCGGCAGGTGGGTGCGCAACGCGTCGGCCGTGGTCTCGAGCCGGTCCAGGAGCAGCGCTTCCTTGCTCGGGAAGTAGTTGAAGACGGTCTTCTCCGACACTCCGCACGCTTCGCCGACGTCGGCGACCCGGACGGCGTCGAAGCCGCGTTCGAGGAACATCCGCGCGGCGGTGTCGGACAGCTGCCGGCGCATCGCCCGTTTCTTGCGTTCCCGCAACCCTTCGACGGCCGGGCGGCCGGTCCCCGTTGTCGTCACGCCGTCATCCTACTTCAGCCACCAGAAAAGTTCTGCTACAGTAATTTTATAGCCACTGAAGTTAAGGAGTCCGCTCATGTCCCAGATCCACATCGTCCGCGACTACCCGCACTCGCCCCGGAAGGTCTGGCGGGCCATGACCGACCCGGAGCTGATCCCGTACTGGACCTCGACCGGGCAAGGCGCCCGCGCCGAGGGGTTCGAGCCGGTGGCCGGGAACAAGTTCCGGTTCGTCGCCAAACCGATGCCCGGCTGGCGGGGCATCGTCGACTGCGAGGTGCTGGAGGTCCGCGAGCGGGAACTGCTGCACTACACCTGGGTCGGCGCGGAGGGGGAGGCACCCAGCCACGTCCGCTACCTGCTCGAGCCCACCGCCGAGGGAACCCGTTTCACCTACCACCACACCGGGTTCACCGGGATCGGCGGGTTCGCGATGGCCAAGCTGCTCGGCGCCGTCCGGACCAAGATGCTCACCGTCGGCGTGCCCGCTCTGCTGGCCGAACTGGACGAGACCGGCGCGCTGCTCCCGGATGCGCCCCTGCGGCTGGCTCGGCCCCGGTGAACGTCCCCGCGCAACTGCTCGCCCTGGCCGCGGCGCTGATGCACCTGTGGATCTTCACGATGGAAAGCGTCCGCTTCAGCCGTCCCGAGGTGCACGCCATGTTCGAGGTGCGCGCGGCGGACCTCGCCGCGGTCCGCCCCTGGGCGTTCCACCAGGGCTGCTACAACGCACTCCTGGCCCTGCAGGTGCTGGCCGGGCTGGCCGCGGTCCGCTCGGGCTCGGTCGTGGCCGGCCACGCCCTCGTGCTGGCCGCCAGTGTGTCCATGCTCGCGGCGAGCGTGGCGCTGATCGCCTTCGACCCCCGCCGGGGACGGATCAAGGGCCTGATCGGCCAAGGTGGACCCGCCCTGGCCACCCTCATCGCCCTGATCGCGTGAGTCGCCTCCCGGGGGACGCATTCGTCGCTCTGGCAAGCTTCCGCTGATGTGGTGCGGAGCAGGCGCAGCCAGGAAGTGCGGATGCCGAATTGGCAACACTCGTGTTGGAGTATGGTTGCGCCATGGCCTGGGACGTCGAAGGTACGAAGCGCAGGATCCAGGAAGCTGCGCTCGCCGAGTTTTCGGAGTTCGGCGCGGCCGGGACGACCATCGACAGGATCGCCAAGCGTGCCGGGGTGAACCGTGAACGGGTCTACAAGTACTACGGCGACAAGCCGGCGCTGTTCTCGAACGTCGTCCGGTTCGAGCTGGACAAGCTCGCCGCGGACGTGCCCCTCCGCCAGGTTGCCGGCCCGGACGACTTGGCGGACTTCGCCGGGCTCTCGTTCGACTACCTGCGGGAACACCCGGATGTCGCCCGGCTCGTCCTGTGGGAGGGCCTCGCCGATGCGGGCGCCGTCCAGGACGAGGCCGAACGAACCGGGCTGTACGCGGGCAAGGCCCGTGCGGTGGCCGAGGCCCAGCGGGCGGGGCTGATCGACTCGTCGATCGCCCCCGCTCATCTCGTCTTCCTGCTCATCGCCCTGGCCGTCCAGTGGTGGGCGACACCGCAGATGGCTCGCATGCTCGCGGCCGGGCAAGACGACGACTCGCCGGCGCGGCGCCGGGAGGCCGTCGTGCGGGCGGCCCGGCGGATCGCGGCCGTCGGCGGTTGATGTGCGGTAGCGCGACCACCACGGCCCGGTCGGCCTAATCTCCGTCCGCGGGCGCTTCCTCCGTGGCCGGCGCGAGTTCGAAGCCCGAGGCGTCGGCGGCGACCAGCCCGGCGGCTGACCTCGTCAACGACCTGAACCACCGGTGGGCGTGGTCGTCGGTGTGCCGCGGGTGCCACCAGAACGCCAGCGTGAGTGCGTCGAACGCCATCGGAAGCGGCAGCGAGCGCAGGCCCAGGGTCAGTTCCGCGCGCAGTGCGAGGGACTTGTGGACGACCGCGACCCGATCGGTGCCCCGGACGAAGGACGGCACGGCGGAAAACGTCCCGGCCGTGACCTCGACGCGGGGGTCGAGCCCGGCCAGTACCAGCTGGCGCATGATCGTGGAGGTGACGAGCGCCGCGGTCGCCGTGGACCGGTCGGCGTAGAGCACCCACGGGAGTGCTGCGAGCGTGTCCCGGTCGAGGACCGCTCCGACCCGGTCGTTGCGGGCGTCGACCAGCGCCCGCCATTCGGTGGTCAGCAGATCCACGTGCGGTGCCTCCGGGATGGCTCCGTGCGGCAGCAGGATCCCGTCGAGGGTGCGCAAGCTCTCCAGGGCATCGTCGAGGTCGGCGATGCGCAGCAGGTCGAACCGGACGGATGACGCCGGTGCGGCCTCGCTGAGGAGCCGGCTGACGGACGGGCCGACGGCCTCGAGCCAGAAATCACTCGTCAGGATGACGAACTGGCGACGGGTGCGCGCCGGGTCGAACCCCGCGCGGCCGAGGAAGACCCGCTCGCTGCTGGTGACCGCGTCGGTGACGAGGGGTTGCAGGGCCGCGGCCAGCGGGGTGAGCACGTATCTGCTTCCCTGGCGCGCCAGCAGCTCGTCCTCGAAGTGCCGGCGGAGCCTGGCCAGCGCGGACGACACCGTCGGCTGGCTCAACCCGAGCTGCTGGGCCGCGCCGGAGACGCTGCGCTGGGCGAGGAGCGCGTCCAGGTGCACGAGCAGGTTCAGGTTGAGGTTCTTCAGCTCCTTCACGGGTGGCGTGCGGTCGTCGGTTCGTTCACAGCGCCATGACTACACACCCGGCCCGGCGACAGCAAGCGGGAACCGGGGATAGAGCGGGTCGATACCACCCATCGGCAGATCGGGCTTCCGCGGTCCGCGCCGTGCGGCGCATGGTGTTCCCGGTCCCGATCGCGACTGTCCACATCCGACCCGGTTTCCCTCGACGAAGCGAGAAACAGATGTCGTCTCCTCCTGCCGATCACGGTATCGCCAGACCCGTCCCGGCTCCGCCGGCGAGCGCGCCGACCCGTCGCCGCGCCGTTCGGGCCTCTCTGGTGGGCACGGTCGTCGAGTACTACGAGTTCACCGTCTACGGTTTCCTGGCCGTGGTCTTCGGGCCGCTGTTCTTCCCCGTCTCTTCGCCGGTGGCCGCGACGCTGTCGGCCCTCACGGTGTACGGCGCCGGGTACCTCGCCCGGCCGTTGGGCGGCGTGGTGTTCGGCGCGCTGGGCGATCGTCTCGGGCGCCGTCCGGTCCTCATGGCCACCCTTCTGATGATGGGGGTGTCGTCCGCCCTCATCGGGATGCTGCCCACCTACGCGTCCATCGGGCCGGCGGCGCCGGTCCTGTTGCTGGTTCTGCGGCTGCTCCAGGGGTTTTCCGCGGGCGGTGAATGGGCGGGAGCGTTGACCTACGTCTCCGAGATGGCACCGCCGCGCAAGCGCGCGCTGTACGGATCGATCCCGGCGATGGGTGTCGGCATCGGGTTCACTGCCGCCGCGCTGGTGGTGGCGCTCGTCGCGAGTACGGGTGTCGGCATGAGCACGTGGGGCTGGCGGATTCCCTTCCTGGTCTGCGTTCCGCTCACCGCGGTCTGCGTGGCGCTGCGCTTCCGCCTCGAAGATTCCCCGGAGTTCAAGGCCATCGCCCGCACCGCGGGCGGGGTCAGCCGGACGCCGGTCCGGGAAACGCTGCGCCGGCACCCGTGGGAGGTGCTGCGCGTGGCGGCGCTGACGATCGGAGTCCTCGGCCCGTCGATCCTCGGCAAGCTCTACCTCTCCGTCCACTTGGTGCAGGTGAAGAAGTTTCCCCCGGTGGAAGTCTATTTCCTGCTCGGCTTGGCGTTCGTGGCGACGGTCTGGATCTTCCCCGTGATGGGGGTGAAGTCGGATGCCCGGGGCCGCCGCCCGATCGCCTGGATCGGCTTGAGCGCCGCCGCGGTGCTGCCGGTACCCCTGTTCCTCTACGTCGATGCGGCGAGCAGCGCGCCGGCCGTGGTGCCGGCTTTGCTGATCTACCTGGTCGTCGAGCCGTTCGTCTCGGCGGCCGTTTTCACCGGCTTCCCGGAGCTTTTCCCGACCCGCACCCGCTTCACGGGTGTGTCCATCGGTCTCAACCTCGGCACCATCGTCGCCGGGGGCTTCGGTCCCGCCATCGCCGCCTCGCTCGGCGCTTCGACGGGATGGGCCGGAGCGCCGGGCCTGTGGGGCTCCGCCTGTGCGCTCGTCGGCCTGAGCGCGCTGGCCGTGACCCGCGAGAAGAACTCGTTCGAGAACAGGGAGGTTCTCCACGATGGAAAACGGTGAAGGGCGGCCCCGGCCCCTCGGGCAGCTCACCCCGAACGTGTACGTGGAAACCGGCACCCGCGGGTGCGATCCCGGCTTCGTCGTGACGTCGGACGGGGTGGTCGTCATCGACACCCCCCAGCTGCCGACGCACGCACTCGCCATGCGGCAGCAGGCGGAAAGCCACGGCCCCATTCGGTACGTCGTCAACACCGAGCACCACGTCGACCACATCTTCGGCAACTACTTCTTCGCCGGCGCCGGTCTGGTGGTCCACCACCAAGGCGTGTTCGACAACTTCATGACCGTCCACGACCTGGACCCGTTCGCCTTCGCGGTCAAAGCCGCCGAGGACGACGATCCCGAGGGAGCGAAGCTGATTCCCGGACGCGGCGAGTACTACGACGACCCCAACAAGGGCGACATCGTGTTCACCGGCGACGTGACGCTCAGGCTGGGGGAGCACACCTTCGAGCTGATCCACACCCCCGGGCACACGCCGGGCCAGATCGCCGTGCACGTTCCCGAGGAACGGACGGTCTTCACCGGTGACACCATCTTCTCCGGGTGCCAGACCTGGCTGATGACGTCCGACGTCGACCAGTGGCTGCGCTCGCTCGACCGGATCGCCCAGCTCGACGTCGACCACGTCGTGCCCGGCCACGGTGCGATCACCACCCTCGACGCCGTCCGGGAGCAGCGGGCCGTGCTGCTGGGCTGGCAGAGCGCCGTCGCCGACGCCGTGGCCAAGGGGTGGTCCCGCGAAGAGACGATCCAGCGCGTCGACTTCGCCGAAGCGTGCCGGACCGACGTCGGCCTGGACCACCTGATGGACTACATCCAGGCGGCGAACGCGGGGGCGCTGTACGACAGCGCCATCGGTTCGGGGCGCGGGGCATGCTGACGGTCCCGCTGGTGGTGGACATCCACGCCCACGCCCACGCGCCGGTCGACGAACTGGTGGCCGGCCGGGAACACCACGTCCAGGAGCAGCGCGCCCAGCTCTCGGTCTTCGGGCCGGAATCCGTTGCGATCAACCGAACCCTGTTCCGGGACGAGTGGTACCCGGCACTCACCGAGCCGGCCACCCGCCTGCACGCGATGGACCGAGCGGGCGTGGACGTGCAGGCCGTCAGCGTCGCGCCCACGCAGTACCACTCGTGGGCGGACGAAGTGCTCGCCGACGAACTGACGTACCTGGTGAACGAGCACCTGGCCGACCTGGCGGCGAAGTCGCCCGACCGGCTGACCGCCATGGCGCACGTCGCTTTCCAGCACCCCGGCCGGGCGGCCGGTCACCTCCGTGACGCGGTGGAGCGGTACGGGATGAAATCCGTGCAGATCCCGACCCGCTCCGGTGAACGCGAGTTCGACGACCCCGCGCTGGACGTTTTCTGGGCCACCGCGGAGGAGCTCGGGGTGCTCGTCTTCGTCCACCCGTGGGGGTGCACTGTGGAGCGCCGGTTGTCGTCGTACTACCTGGGCAACATCATCGGTCAGCCGCTGGAGACCACGATCGCCTTGTGCCGGCTGGTCTTCGCCGGGGTGCTCGACCGGTTTCCCCGGTTGCGGATCTGCGGCGCGCACGGCGGTGGCTTTCTGCCGGTCCACCTCGGCCGGGCCGACCACGCCTACGAGGTGCGCCCGGAGAGCCGCTCGATGGCCAAGCGGCCCAGTGAGTACCTGTCCCAGCTCTATTTCGACAGTCTCGTCTACCGGGCGCCGGAGCTGGCGGCGCTGACGCGGGCGGTGGGAGCCGACCGGGTTCTGCTGGGGACCGACTACCCGTTCGACATGGGGGTGAGCGACCCGCTCGCCCGGCTCGAGCAGACCGGTCTGCCGACGGCCGAGTTGCGGCGCATCGCCGGGCTCAATGCCGCTGGACTGCTCGGTCTCACGCAACGAAAGGAGAAACGAACATGAAGTGGGCCACTTACCGCTCACCGGCGGACGGCAACGAGCACGCAGCCCTGTTCGACGGCGAAACCCTTCACGGCCTGCGCGGCGATCGGCAGCTGGTCGACCTCATCGGGTCTCCCGCGGCCCTGGCGGAGGCCGCCCGCGAAGCCGGAGACGACCCTTTCGAGGTCGTCCCCGCCGGTGACGTGCAGCTGCTGGCACCGATACCGCGCCCGCCGTCGGTCCGGGACTTCATGGCGTTCGAGAACCACTACGTCACTTCGATGACCGCGATGGGGCTTTCCACGAACCCGGTTTATTACCAGCAGCCGGTTTTCTACTTCCAGAACCCGGCCGCGCTCCGCGGGCCGCACGAGACGGTGCCGATCGCCCCCGGGAGCCGGCAGTTCGACTACGAGCTCGAGGTGGCGGCGATCGTCGGTGCCCCGGCCACCAACGTCAGCCCGGCCGAAGCCCCCGCCCACATCGCCGGATACACGATCTTCTGCGACTGGAGCGCCCGGGACCTCCAGGCGGCGGAGATGACCATGGCGATCGGCCCCGGCAAAGCCAAGGACACGGCCACCAGCCTCGGGCCCTTCCTGGTCACCCCCGACGAGATCGAGGGGAAGCGCAGCGGCGAGGGCTTCGACCTGGAGATGACCGCGTCGGTGAACGGCGTCGTCTACAGCGAAGGGAACTGGGCCGACCAGTTCTGGTCCTTCGCCGACCTGCTCTCCTACGCCTCCCGGGGGACGACTCTGCAGACCGGGGACGTCATCGGCTCCGGCACCGTCGGTACCGGTTGCATCCTGGAACTCGCCAAAGTCCACAGTGAAGCGGAATATCCCTGGCTGGTCGCGGGCGACGAGGTCACCTTGAGCGTCGAGAACCTCGGTGAGATCCGCGCTGCGATCACGCGAGGGGCTCCGCTGCATCCCCTTGCGCGGCGGCGCAGCTCGTCCGCCCGGCAGTGATCGCGGTCAACTCCAACACCTGTGTTGCAGTTCGCGGGTGACAGGCGTAGGTTCGAAGCAGAAGCCAACACTACTGTTGGAATTTTTGAAGGAGCATGATGGATCTCGAAACCGTCGTCAAAGGCCGTTGGTCCTCGCAACGCGAGGAAGACCGATTCGTCGTCGACGACCCCGCCACCGGACACCGCCTGGCCACGGTCCAGGGCGGGGGTGTGGCGGAGGTCGACGCGGCGGTCCGCGCCGCCCACCAAGGGTTTCTCGCCTGGAGCCGCCGGCCCCCGGTGGAGCGCGGCCGGTTGCTGCTGGAGGTCGCCCGCCGGATCCGTCTGCACGCCGACGAACTGGCCGAACTGGAATCCCGGGAGAACGGCAAGCCCCGGAGCCAGGCGCGGGCGTTCGACCTCGAATCCTGCATCGCCGTGTTCGAGCTTTTCGGCAGTCTCACGCACGAGATGCCCGGGGCGGTCCGGGACACCGGCTATTCGCTGGACGTCACGACCCTTCAGCCCTTCGGCGTGATCGGCGCCATCATCCCGTTCAACTGGCCGCCGATCCACACCGCCGGGAAGACCGCGCCCGCGCTCGCGGCGGGGAACGCCGTCGTGCTGAAGCCCCCGGAGCAGGCGCCGCTCACCATCTTGCGGCTGGCCGAGATCATCCAGTCGGTGCTGCCCGACGACGTCGTCCACGTCGTCGCGGGCGGCGGATCCGCGGGAGCGGCGCTCGCGGGGCACCCGCTGGTCCGGAAGCTGTCGTTCACCGGCGCTCCCACGACGGGGGTCGCGGTCTCGAAGACGGCCGCGGACAACCTCACCCCCACCTTGATGGAACTCGGCGGCAAGAACCCGCTCGTCGTCTTCGAAGACGCCGTCCTCGACGACGCCGTGGCCGCTGCCCTCGAAGGCGGGTACTTCAACCAGGGCGAAGCTTGCACCGCGGCCTCCCGGTTGCTGGTGCACCGCTCGGTGCACGACGAGGTGGTCGAACGGCTGGGCCGTGCCGTGGCCGGGCTGCGGGTCGGGCGTGGCCTCGACGACACCACGCACGTCGGCCCGCTCGTCACGGCGGCCCAGCAGCGGCGGGTGCTCGACTACATCGACATCGGCGTCCAGGAAGGCGCCGTCATCGCCGCGCAGGCGAAGTTGCCGGAGGATCCCGAGCTGGCCAAGGGGTTCTACGTCGCGCCGACGCTGTTCACGGCAGTGACCCCGGACATGCGCGTGGCCAGGGAGGAGATCTTCGGCCCCGTCGTGTGCGTGCTCCCCTTCGACGACGAAGCCGAGGCCGTGGCCATTGCCAACAACACCGATTTCGGTTTGGTGGCCGGGGTGTACACCGCGGACCACGCTCGCGCGCTGCGGGTCGGTCGCGGGATCGAAGCGGGCATCGTGTTCGTGAACAACTACAACCGCGCGGTCATCGGCACACCGTTCGGCGGAACCAAGCACAGTGGCTACGGTCGCGAACACGCCGCCGAGACGCTGCGCGAATTCGGCTACAGCAAGACGATGCGGCTTCCGTCCGGGATGAACCCGGTACCGCGCTGGGCGGTCGTCGGCGAACTGCTCGGCTGACGGACCACCACGGCAGGCGCGGCGGGCACGGCCGGCTTGTCCAGCACCACGGCGGGGCCTGGCGGTCCCGCAGGCGAACATCCCGGTCGGCGGAAAGGTCCACGACGAGCCGTCCTGATCGGGCCGGTGGTGGGATACTCGGACCCATGAGTTCGTCACCGCCCGACCCGCACCGCGTCGTCGCGCTGGTGCTGCCCGGGGTGATCGCCTTCGACCTCGCCATCGCCGCGCAGGCCTTCGGGCACCAGGAGCAGTCGGATCTCTACCGCTTCGATGTCTGCACCCCGCACCCGGGACGTGTGGCGACGCAGTCGCCGTTCGCGATCGATGTCGCAAGTGGACTGGAGGCGCTGGAGCGGGCGGACACGATCGTCGTGCCGGGGTTCCGGCCGCTGGTGGATCCGTCGCCGGAGGTGCTGGAGGCGCTGCGGGCCGCGTACGCGCGCGGCGCGCGGATCGCCTCGGTGTGCATCGGGGCGTTCGCCTTGGCCGCCACGGGGTTGCTCGACGGCCACGTGGCGACGACGCACTGGCGGGAGGCCGCGGAGTTCCGGCGCCGGTTCCCCGCGGTCCGGCTCAACCCCGGTGTGCTTTACGTCGACAACGGCCGGCTGCTGACGAGCGCCGGCCTGTCGGCGGGGATCGACCTGTGCCTGCACATGATCCGGCAGGACCACGGTGCGGCGGCCGCTTCCCGGGTGGCCCGGTACATGGTGGTCGCGGCGCACCGGCCGGGCGGGCAGGCGCAGTTCGCGAGTCAGGTCAGCGAGGATGACGGCCTGTCGGCGACGTTCGGGTGGATGGTCGGCGAGATGCACCGGCCGTTGACCGTCGCCCAGATGGCCCGGCACGCGGGGATGCCGGAGCGCAGTTTCGCGCGCAAGTTCCGGGCCCGGACGGACATGACCCCGATGCGCTGGCTGGCCACGCAGCGGCTGCTGGAAGCGCAGCGGTTGCTGGAGTCGACGCCGTTGCCGGTGGAGGACATCGCGGAACGCACCGGACTGGGCACGGCGGCCAACTTGCGCTTGCACATGGCGCGCGAGCTGGGCACGACACCGACCGCTTATCGGAAGTCGCGCGCGGCGGGGGAGCCGCTGCGCGCGTCGTAGTGGCCGAAGCCTTTCGCGAAGTGGCTGGAACTGCTGGACAACAACGCCCGTTTCGCCGAAACCGCCGCCAAGGACAAGGTGCCGGCCATCCCGTTCATCCCGAACAAGCAGGTTTACGTCCTGACCTGCATCGACCCCCGGGTGGACCCGGCGGCCACGATGGGCCTCGAGCTGGGGGACGCCATCGTCGCCCGCACGATCGGCGCTTCCCTCCGGCCCGAGTGGTAACAGGGGCGTTTCTGCTCAACGGTCCGGCGTCGGTTTGCCGGAGAGCCAGGTGCGGGCGCCGGCGACGGTGGGCTTGATCGTCAAGTTGCGGTCCAGTCCCGTCAGCTGTAGGTGTCGGAGCACCGTGCGTTGGGCACTGACGAGGCAGAACGCGACGCCGGCGGAGTTCGCTGCGTGGGCGAAGATCTGTAGTGCCGCGAGCCCGGAGGACGAGAGGAAGGTGACTTCGTCGAGATCGGCGATCACCGCGCTCGGCGCGCCGGCGAGGGTCGATTCGAGGTGCCGGGCGAAAGCGTGTGCCGTGGCGAGGTCGATCTCACCGGACACAGTCGCCAGTACCACGCCGGCCTTGCTGGTGGTGGACAGACCGAGTCTGTCTCGTCCGTCGTTCCCGCCGAAACGGCGCACCGCACCATCGTGGCAGCAATCCTGCATTTCCGTGCTCCTTCCCCTTTTCCGAGCGGCCCCTGGGCCACCGGTCAGTACTGTCCGGCCGCCGGCGTGCGCGTGGCCGGGATCCGGTACGTCCAGCGGGGTTCCCGACGTGACCGGCGGACCAGTACCAGCAGCCACAGCACTCCGATCGACGCGATCACGCCCAGCCCCACCCACGTCGTCACGGTGTACACCGTCGTCACGTCCTCGGGCGGTACGACCAGGCCGCGCGGGTCGAACTGCGCCACCTGCCCGGTCAGCACCAGGGTGATCACCAGGGCGATGGCCGACATCGAGTCCCACAGCGCGTGCAGCAGCGCGACGCCGAGGAACGCCAGCGCCAGGCGAAGGCTCAGCACGAAGTGTTCGCGCGTGCTCCACGCGAACAGCAGCCCGCCCAGGATGGCGGTCCACAGCCCGTGCCCGACCGGCGCGAGCAGCCCGCGCAGCAGCTCGGTCGTGACCAGGTCGGTCAGTGACAGACCCCGGGCGGTGAACAACGACGTGAGCGCGTAGCCCGCGGATTCGAAGGCGGAGAAGCCAAAACCCACCGTCGCACCGAGAATGATCCCGTCCCGCATGGACTTCACGGCCAGGCCGCGCGTCAGCAGGGCGAGCGCGACCAGCTTGACCGCCTCCTCGATGAGCCCGACCCACAGGTACAGCCACGTCGACGGGTACAGCAGGTAGGTCTCCAGCACCGAAGCGCCGAGAACGCCGAGCACCCCGCCGACGAGGAAGGTCCGGAACACCAGTTCGGCGGTGATTTCCCCGGAGTCGCGGCGTTCGAATGCCCACGCCACGAACGTCACCGGCACCAGGAAGCTGCCGAGCAGCACGAGCGTCGGCAGCAGGTTCGGATTGCCGGTCGCGTACGTCACGACGACCGACAGCACCCACAGGAGCAGGCCGATCGCGAAGATCTGCAACCACGCCCGCCGGTGGGGGCGGCGGCTCACGGTGGTCATCGGCGCCTCCCGAACCGCTCGCCGCGGCCGGTGGCCGCGGTGTCGACGAACGCGCGGAACCGGGCGGGGGAGCCGGGTTCGGCGACGCCGTCGAACCCCTGCGGGCAGCGCAGCGCCGCCCACCGCGGCCGTCCGCCTTCGGCGTCGACGCGGTACAGCGCGAAGATCTCGGCGAGTGGCTCGTCGTCCAGCTCGTACAGCACGGGTGGGGTCAGCCCGATCAGCTCCAGCTCGCCGCCCGCCGCCGCCAGCCGCTCGCCGAAGCGGCGCAGCAGGCCGAGCAGGTCGTCGCCGGGCTGCTCGACCCCGGACAGGTCGACGACGAAGTTCCAGGAGCCCGCGTGGACCAGCCCGGCCAGGTACCCGGCGAGGGTCCGCAACGCCGGTGCGTCCGCCCGCCCGGCGATCGCGACGACGGTGTAGCTCCCGGGGTGCAGGGTGGAGCTGATGGTGAGTTCGTGCGGTGGCGTCACGTGGCTGATCAGCGCGTCCAGTTCCGTGAGCGCGAGGGAAAGCCTGGTGGTCATGGGAGTCCTCCCGGTTCGGCGAGTTCTTGTGCGAGGCGCTCGTGCACCAGCCGGACGGCCATCGCCCCTTCGCCCGCCGCCGAGGCCACGCGCTTCACCGAGCCGTGCCGGACGTCGCCGACGGCGAACACGCCGGGGCTGCTCGTTTCGAGCGGCAACGGCGTGTGGGAGCCTCCCGCGTCCGCGCCCGTGAGCACGAACCCGTCCTCGTCGAGCGCGACGTGGCCGGACAGCCAGCGCGTGTGGGGCGCCGCGCCGATGAAGACGAACAACGCGCGGGCGGCGAGCCGGCGCCGCTCGCCGGTGCGGTTGTCCTCGACCTCGACGCCCGACATCGTCTTGCCGTCCTCGTCGACGTCGCGGACTTCGGTGTGCAGGTGGACCTGGATCCGCGGGTGCCGCTCGACCTGGTCGACCAGGTACCGCGACATGTCCGCGCCGAGGTCGCCGCCGCGCACCAGCAGGTGCACCACGGGCGAGGTCTGCGCCAGGAACACCGCGGCCTGCCCCGCGGAGTTGCCGCCGCCGACCACCGCGACCGGGTCGGCCTGGCACTGCCGGGCCTCCTGCGGGGTCGCGGCGTAGTACAGGCAGGTGCCTTCCAGGTGTTCGAGCCGGGGGAGGGGCAGCCGCCGGTACCGGGCGCCGGTCGCGATGATCACCGTCCGCGTGACGATCTCGGTGCCGTCGTCGAAGCCCACCGCGTACAGCCCGCCCTGCGGGGTGAGCGTGCGGGCCTCACCCGGAACCACGACCCGGACGCCGAACTTGTCCGCCTGGATCACCGACCGCTCGGCCAGTTCCGCCCCCGAAATCCCGGACGGGAAGCCGAGGTAGTTCTCGATCCGGGACGTCGTGCCCGCCTGCCCGCCCGCAGCGACGGCGTCGAACGCCGACGTGGCCAATCCTTCGGAGGCCGCGTAGACGACGGCCGCGAGCCCGCCGGGCCCGGCGCCGACCACGAGCACGTCGCGCACGCCGACCGGGAGCTCCTCGTGCCGCAGCCCCATCGCGGACGCCAGTTCGGTGTTGCCGGGGTTGCGCAGCACCCCGGCGCCGGGCAGCACCACCACCGGGGTCTCGTCGACCGTGACGCCGAGCCGGCGCAGCAGCTCCTCGGCTCCGCGGTCCTTGTCGAGGTCGTCCAGCCGGTACGGGAGGCGGTTGCGGGCCACGAACTCCAGCAGCCGCCGGGTGTCCGGCGAGTAGCACGAGCCGACGATCCGCAGCCCGTCGCCGGAGCCGATGATGACCGCGCGGCGGGCGAAGTAGGCGTGCAGGATCAGATCGCCGAGGACCGGGTCGCCGAGGACCAGCTGCCTCAGCTTGCCGGCTCCGATGGCGAGTACCTCGCCGGGTTCCGCGGCGACGGCGGAGAAGAACGACGGCTGCCCTTCGAGCAGGCCCAGCTCGCCGAGGAACCGTCCCGGCCCGTGCACCCGCACGGTTCTGGTTTCGTCGCCTTCGCGGTGCTGGATGGCGACCTTGCCGCTCAGGACGACGTAGAAGTCCGTGTCCCGTTCCCCTTGGGCGTAGAGCACGTCCCCCGGCCGCACCGGACGGCGCTCGCCCGCGGCGGAGAGCGTCTCGAGCTGCTCGCCGGTCAGCCGGGGGAACGCGCCGTGCGGGTCCGGCGTCTCGACGAGGTCCTGCGCCGCGAGCGTCATACGAACGCCTCGTGCACGTAGCACCAGCGCCAGTTTTCCCCGGGCTCGAACGAGCGCACGATGGGGTGGCCGATGGCGTGGGCGTGCCGGCGCGCGTGCTTCATCGGCGAAGAGTCGCAACAGCCGACGTGCCCGCAGGTCAGGCACAGCCGCAGGTGCACCCACGAGGTTCCGGTGGACAGACACTCCTGGCAGCCTTGGGGTGTCCGGGGCACCACGTCTCGGACGAGTGCCAGGTGCGGGTCGGTGACGGTGGTCATGCCTTCGCCTCCTCCGGCGAGTTCAGTGCTTGGTCGAGCCAGTCGCGCAGGACGTTCTCCGGTGCCGCGCCGGCCTGCCGCCGGACGACCTCGCCGCCGCGGAGCACCAGGAGGGTCGGCACGGCCATGACGTCGAACCGGCGCGCCACTCCCGGCGCCAGGTCGATGTCGACCTTGACGAGCTTCACCTTCCCGGCCCGGGCGCGGGCGAGCCGGTCGAGCGCCGGGCTCACCGATCGGCAGGGGCCGCACCACTCGGCCCAGAGGTCGACGAGCACCGGGAGGCCGGCCCGCTCGGCGATCGGCGCGAAGTCGGCGTCGCCCGCGTCGACCACCCACGGCAGCGGCCGGTGGCAGTTCCCGCACTTCGGCGTTCCGTCGGCGGCGACGGGAATCCGGTTGCTCTTCCCGCAGTGCTCGCAGGCGACGGTGACGGTCCTCATGCTGCTGCCTCCTGCCCGGCGGCGCGGAAGTCGACGGTCAGGTCACCGTCGGCCGCGTCGACCACGATCACCAGCCCCTCGGTCAGCTCGCCGCGCAGCAGCGCGCGCCCGATCCGGGTCTCGACCTCGTGGGAGATGTAGCGGCGCAACGGCCGGGCGCCGTACACCGGGTCGAACCCGCGCTCGGCGATGAACCGCCGCGCGTTTCCGGTCAGCTCGACCGTGACGCCCTGCTCGGCCAGCCGGCGGCGCAGCTGGTCGAACTGCAGGTCCACGATCCGCTCGATCTGCTGCAGCCCCAACGGGGTGAACAGCACGATGTCGTCGAGGCGGTTGAGGAACTCGGGCCGGAAGTGGTGGCGCAGTTCGGCCAGCACCGCGTCCCGGGCTTCCGGCTTGATCTCGCCGGAGGAGGTGACGCCGTCGAGCAGGTGCTGCGAGCCGATGTTGGACGTCATGATGATCACCGTGTTGCGGAAGTCGACGAGCCTGCCCTGCGCGTCGGTGATCCGCCCGTCGTCGAGCACCTGCAGCAGGGTGTTGAACACGTCCGGGTGCGCCTTCTCGATCTCGTCGAACAGCACCACCGAGTACGGCTTGCGCCGCACCGCTTCGGTGAGCTGGCCGCCCTCGTCGTAGCCGACGTAGCCGGGAGGCGCACCGAGCAGCCGCGAGACCGTGTGCCGCTCCTGGTACTCGCTCATGTCGAGCCGGACCATGTTGTCCTCGCTGTCGAACAGTGCCGCCGCAAGGGTTTTCGCCAGCTCCGTCTTCCCGACCCCGGTCGGGCCGAGGAAGAGGAACGACCCGATCGGCTTGCGCGGGTCGCGGATCCCCGACCGGGCGCGGATGATCGCGTCGGCGACCAGCCGGACCGCCTCGTCCTGCCCGATGACCCGCTCGTGCAGGATCTCGTCGAGCCGCAGCAGCTTCTCGCGCTCGCCCTCCTGCAGCCTCGAAACCGGGATGCCGGTCCACTGCGAGACGATCTCGGCGATCTCGTCCTCGGTGACGACCTCGCGCAGCAGCCGCTTCTCGCCCTGCTTCCGCGCCAGCCGTTCCTCCTCGCCTTCGAGCTGGCGCTCCAGCTCGCGGATCTCGCCGTAGCGCAGCTCGGCGGCGCGGTTGAGGTCGTAGTTCCGTTCCGCCTCTTCGGCTTCGTGACGCACCCGCTCCAGTTCGGACCGCAGCTCCTGCACGCGCCGGATCGCCTGGCGCTCGGCGTCCCACTGCGCCTTCTTGGCGTCGGTTTCGGCCCGCAGGTCCGCCAGTTCCTTGCGAAGCTCCTCCAGCCGCACCTTGCTCGCTTTGTCGGTTTCCTTGGCCAGCGCGGCTTCCTCGATCTCCAGCCGCGTCAGCCGCCGGGTGAGTTCGTCGAGCTCGGCCGGCATCGAGTCGATTTCCGTGCGCAACCGCGCGCACGCCTCGTCGACGAGGTCGATCGCCTTGTCCGGCAGGAACCGGTCGCTGATGTAGCGGTGCGACAGCACGGCGGCGGCGACGAGCGAGCTGTCCTGGATCTTGACGCCGTGGAACACCTCGAGCCGTTCGCGCAGCCCGCGCAGGATGGAGATGGTGTCTTCGACGGCCGGTTCGGGCACGACGACCGGCTGGAACCGCCGTTCCAGGGCGGCGTCCTTCTCGATGTGCTTGCGGTACTCGTCCAGGGTGGTCGCGCCGATCATGTGCAGCTCACCGCGGGCCAGCATCGGCTTGAGCATGTTCCCGGCGTCCATGGCACCTTCGGTGGCGCCCGCGCCGACGATCGTGTGCAGCTCGTCGACGAACAGGATGATCCGGCCTTCGGCGGCCTTGACCTCACCGAGCACGGCCTTGAGCCGCTCTTCGAACTCACCGCGGTATTTGGCTCCCGCCACCAGCGCGCTCATGTCGAGTGAGAAGATCGTCCGGTCCCGCAGGCCCTCCGGCACGTCGCCGCGCACGATCCGCTGCGCCAGTCCTTCCACGATCGCGGTCTTCCCGACCCCGGGATCGCCGACCAGCACGGGGTTGTTCTTCGTCTTGCGCGAGAGGATCTGGACGACGCGGCGGATCTCGGTGTCGCGCCCGATCACCGGGTCGAGCTTGCCGGCGCGCCCGTCGGCGACCAGGTCGCGGCCGTACTTCTCCAGCGCCTCGTAGGCACCCTCGGGCGTCGCCGACGTGACGCGCTGGTTGCCGCGGACCTTCGTCAGCGCGGTCAGGAAGGAATCGCGGGTCACGCCGTGGTCGCGCAGGATCCGCCCGGCCGCCGACGCCGTCCCCTCCTCGGCCAGGGCCAGGACCAGGTGCTCGACGGAGACGTACTCGTCCTTGAGCCGCCGGGCTTCCCGCTCCGCCGCGTCGAGCAGCCCGGCCAGCCGCCGGGTGACGTAGACCTGCCCCGGCGTGGCGCCGGGCCCGGTCACCTTCGGCCGGCGGGCGAGCTCCGCCTCGACCGCGGTGCGCACCGCGTCGACGTCCGCGCCGGTTTGCGCGAGCAGCCGCGGCACGAGGCCCTCGGGCTGGTCGATCAGCGCGAGCAGCAGGTGCTCGCCGTCGGTTTCGGTCTGGCCGAGGCTCCCGGCGACGCTCTGGGCCTCCTGCAGCGCTTCCTGTGACTTCTGGGTCAGCTTGTTCATGTCCATCGCCGACGGCTCCTGACTTGTCCTTCGAGGACGTCGATGCGGTCGAGCAGGTCGAGCACCAGCCCGAGTGCCGCGTAGTTGAGGGACAACGTGGCGCGCAACCGCTGGATCCGGGCCAGTCTGGCCACTGTGGACGGTGGGAAGCACGGGCGCCCGTTCGCGTCCGGGGTCGACTCCACCAGGCCGAGGGCCGCGAACCGGCGGACCAGCTCGGGGTGCAGCCCGGTGCGCGCGGCCACGGTCTCGAGGTCGAGCCGGGCCGGGCGGACGAGCACGTACCGCGCCATCAGGTCCTCCTGGGATCGAAGTCGGACACCGCGGCGAGCTCTTCGAACAGCTCCCGTTCGCGTTTGCTCGGGCGCTTCGGCACCATGATCCGGACCTCGGCGTAGAGATCACCGGGCTTGCCCTTCGGGTTCGGCATGCCCTCGCCGCGCAGCCGCAGCCGCCGCCCGCTGGACGACCCGGCCACGACGCGCGCCTTCACCTCGCCGCCGGGGGTGGTGATCGGGACCGTGGCCCCGAGCGCGGCCTCCGACGGCGTCACCGGGAGCGTCACGTGGATGTCGCGCCCCTCCAGCCGGTACCGGCGGTCCGGGCGGATGCGGACGACGAGGTACAGGTCCCCGGCGGCGGCGTTGCCCGTGCCACGCCCGCCCTGCCCGGCCAGCCGGATGCGCTGCCCGTCGAGCACGCCCGGCGGGATCTTCACGTCGTATTCCCGGTCGCCGCCGATGTTCAGGTGCCGCTGCCCGCCGCGGTAGGCCTCCTCGACGGTCAGTTCGAGCTCGGCTTCCTGGTCCGCGCCCGCGACCGGGCCACCGCGCCCCCGGCCGGCGAAGAAGCCGCCGAGGAGATCCTCGATGTCGACGCCCTCGAACCCCTCGAACCCACTCCCGTCGAATCCACTGCCGGAGGTGCTGTAGCGGACCCGGCCGCCGCGAGGTCCGGTACCGGACCCGACGCGCTGCTCCCAGTCGTCGGGGACCTGCCGGAAGTCCTCGCCGAACCGGTCGTACTTGCGCCGCTGCTCCGGGTCGGACAGCACCTGGTAAGCCTCGCTGACCTCCTTGAACCGTTCTTCGGCCGTCGGGTCCTTGTTGACGTCCGGGTGGTTCTCGCGGGCGAGTTTCCGGTACGCCCGCTGGATTTCGTCGGTGCCGGCGTCCCGGCCGACCCCGAGCGCGGAGTAGAAGTCGCGTGCCACGCGTGCTCACCCCCGCGGCTTGGCCACGGCGACCGCGGTCGGCCGCAGCTGCCCGCCACCGGTCCCGTACCCCGGCCGGACCACCCGGGTCACCGTGTTCGGTTCGGTGCCCGGTTCGTCGACGACGGCGACCACCTCGTGCCGGGCCGGGTCGAACGGGACATCGCTCTCGTCGTCACGCTCGTACCCGAGCCCGGCCAGCAGCTGCACGGCCTGGTCGCGGATCGCCAGCACCCCCTGCACGACGGCGGTGGGATCGGCTCCGGCGTGCGCGAGCGCCAGCTCCAGGTTGTCGATGACCGGGAGGAAGGCCGCGGCGACCCGGGCCCGTTCGGCCGCGCGCTCGGCGCGCAGTTCCGCCGCGTGCCGCTTGCGGAGGTTGTCGGCGTCGGCCATCGCGCGGCGCCAGCGGTCGTCGCATTCGGCCGCTTTCGCCTCGAGCTCGGAGATCCGGTCCGGCCCCACCGCCGGGACGGGCGCGTCCTGGGGGCCGGACTCGGCGCCCGTCCCGGCGGCGTCCACGGAGGGTGTCCCCGGCTCCGTGGATTTCCCTGTGGTGGCCATGGTTTCCTCACGCCCGATCGAAGTCGGCGTCGATCACGTCGTCGTCCTCGGCCGGTTCTCGCTGCGGCGGCGGACCGCCGTCCCCACCCGGCCGGGCCGCGGTGAGCCCGGCCAGCACCTGCTGCAGTTCCGAGGTCAGCTCACGCACCCGGTCCAGCGGCGCGTTCGACTGGACGGCTTCGCGTGCGTCGGCGACCAGCATCTCCGCACGCGCCTTCTCGTGCGCCGGCGTCTGCTCGGTGATCGCCTTCTCGGCCTGGTAGGCGACGGTGTCCAGCAGGTTGCGCGCCTCGACCTCCTCGCGCAGGCGTTCGTCGTCGGCGCGGTTGCGCTCGGCCTCGCTGACCATCCGCTCGATCTCGGACTGGTCGAGGTTCGAGCTCTCGGTGATCGTGATGCCCTGCTCGGCGCCGGTGTCCTTGTCGCGCGCGGTGACGTTGACGATGCCGTTCGCGTCGACGTCGAACGTCACTTCGATCTGCGGCTCACCGCGGGGTGCCGGCCGGATGTCCTTGAGCTGGAACCGCCCGAGCACCCGGTTGTCGGCCGCGCGCTCGCGCTCGCCCTGCAGCACCACGACGTCGACCGCGGGCTGGTTGTCCTCCGCGGTGGAGAACACCTCCGTGCGTCGCGCCGGAATCGTCGTGTTCCGCTCGATGATCTTGGTCATCACGCCGCCGCGGGTTTCCACGCCCAGGGACAGCGGGGTGACGTCGAGCAGCAGGACGTCCTTGACCTCGCCCTTGAGCACCCCGGCCTGCACGGCGGCGCCGAGCGCGACGACCTCGTCCGGGTTGACGCTCATGTTCGGGTCCTTGCCGCCGGTGAGCCGGCGGACCAGGCTCTGCACGGCGGGGATCCGGGTCGAGCCGCCGACGAGGATGACCTCGTCGATGTCGTTCGCGCTCACCTTGGCGTCGGACATCGCCTGCTGCACCGGGCCGAGGCAGCGCTCGACCAGGTCGGCGGTGATCTGCTCGAACTCCGACCGCCGGACGGTGGCGGTGAGGTGCTTCGGCCCGCTCGCGTCGGCGGTGATGAACGGGAGGTTGACACTCGTCTGGGCGACCGAGGACAGCTCGACCTTGGCCTTCTCCGCCGCCTCGAACAGCCGCTGCAGCGCCTGCGCGTCCTGCCGCAGGTCGATGCCGTTGTCCGCGGCGAACTTGTCGGCGAGGAAGTCCACGAGCCGGCGGTCGAAGTCGTCGCCGCCGAGGTGGCTGTCGCCCGCGGTGGCCCGCACTTCGACGACGCCGTCGCCGACGTCGAGCAGGCTCACGTCGAAGGTGCCGCCGCCGAGGTCGAAGACCAGCACCGTCTCGTGGCCCTTCGAGTCGAGCCCGTAGGCCAGCGCGGCCGCGGTCGGCTCGTTGATGATCCGCAGGACGGTCAGCCCGGCGATCTTCCCGGCGTCCTTGGTCGCCTGCCGCTGCGCGTCGTTGAAGTACGCGGGCACGGTGATCACGGCTTCGGTCACCCGCTCGCCGAGGTGCTTGCCCGCGTCGTCGGCCAGCTTGCGCAGCACCTGCGCGCTGATCTCCTCCGGCGAGTGGAGCTTGCCGTGGATGTCGAAGCGGACGACGCCGCCCTCGCCCTCGACGACGTCGAACCCGACCGCCTTGGCCTCGTCGGACACCTCGTCGAACTTGCGGCCGATGAACCGCTTCGCCGAGTAGATGGTGCCCTTCGGGTTGAGGATCGCCTGGCGGCGGGCGAGCTGCCCGACCAGCCGTTCACCGCTTTCGGTGAACCCGACGACCGACGGGGTCGTCCGGGCACCCTCGGTGTTGGGGATGACCCGCGGTTCACCCCCTTCCCAGACGGCGATCACCGAGTTGGTCGTGCCGAGGTCGATCCCGACCGCTTTCGCCATCACGCACCCCCGGATTCGGCGGGCAGCTTCGCCAGCAGCGCCCGGGCTTCATCGGCGACTTCGGCGTCGGCGACGACCTCGTAGCGGGTGGGCGCCATCGCGCGGACCGACGCGAAGTCCCGGCGGCCGCCCTGCAGCGCGTGCGCGACCAGCCCGAAGATCGCCCCGGCGACCGCGCCGAAGACGAGCCCGTAGAGCGCGAGCGTCAGCGTGGCCAGGACGGGGGTGAACCAGTTGAACAAGGCGAACAACCAGCCGATCAGGAGCCCGGTCAGCGCACCGGAGCCGGCGCCGCGCAGGGCGGCGCCGCCGAGGCCGAGCCGGCCGATGACCTGCTCGACCAGCTGCACGTCACGGCCGATGATGGCGGTCCGCTGCACCGGAAACCCTTGGTCGGACAGGTGGTCGACGGCACGCTCCGCATCGCGGTAGTCGTCGTACGAAGCGATCGGGACGCGTTCGGGGGCGTGGCGGGGAGAAGGCGCGGTCGCGCCCGGCTGTGCGGTCATGGTTCGCCTCCTAGGCGGTCGTGTGTGCGTCGGCTCGAGCTCGTGCTGGGGCGTCAGCGACCTGTCGCCGTTCGTCTCGGCTCCCGATTTCGACGCGGCGAGGTTTGCTCGATTCGGCGACGGGGATCCGGAGCGTGAGAACGCCGCGCTCGAAGTCGGCCGAAAGCCGGGAGGTGTCCAGGTTGTCCCCGAGGAACAACTGGCGGCCGCGGGCCGGCCGGCGGGTCGCCCGCACCGTGACGACATTGCGTTCGACGGACACGTCGCTCACCCGTTCCCGGTCACGGAACGGATCGAAGCGCAGCAAAGTCATGATCTTGTCCCAATCCGGGACGGATCGTCCTACCGGGAGTGTCCGATCCGAACCGATCTCGCGTTGGTTTGTCCGGCGAACAGGCTCTCCCTCGCGCCACGCCCGGCGTGCGGCGACGGGGGAACTGTGCGATGCGTTCCACGGTGGCAAAGGCGCTTGCCCACCGCGTGCGCCCGGCAGGCCGAATTTCCGGGGCCGTTGTCGGCCCGGCAGAACAGATGCCGACGGCGTAGGGTGCGAAACACCAGGTCGGCGTCGGGGAGGCCGGAATGACGCCCGAGGACAATGAGGTCTCACGAGGCCAGGAAGCCAAAACCGACAGTTGGTGGCGGACCCAGCTGTCGAATCTCTACGGTCTCTTCGCGATTTCGATGATGATGTTCGACGGCCGCGAAGCGGCGGACATAATGCGGCTCGCCGTAACCTCGGTTCCGTCGCTGAGCGGTTGCACGACCGATGCGGTGTACCTCGTCGACGAGGACGGCACGCTCACCCCGCAGCACGGTGCGGAGGAGGCTCATCCCGATCTCGGCACGGAGGTCGGCAAGCTCGACGGGCAGAGCGGGCGGATCGAGCTCGCCGACGGCCTCTGGCGCTGGTGCTACGCACTGAGGGGACTCGGCGGCCTGACGGGCCACCTCGTGGTCCGGGCCGAGCGGCCCCCCTCACGTGACGAATTCTTCCTGCTCAACTCGCTCGGCCAGCAGACCGCCGCGGCGCTGTCCAACTCCGCGCTGCTCAAGCGGGAGCGACGGCAGTCGGTGGCGCTGCGGGAGCTCAACGACCGGCTGTCCACGTCGGTGGAGCGGCTCAAGCAACAGACGCAGGTGCACGACGTGCTGTCCACCATCTCGGCCTCCGGGGCCGGCGAGCCGGGCATCGCGCACGCGCTGCACCAGCTGACCGCGCTGCCGGTAGCGATCGAGGATCGGTTCGGCAACCTGCGCGCCTGGGGCGGCCCCGGCCGGCCGGACCCGTACCCGAAGGTCGGCGCGCAGCGGCGCGAGGAGCTGCTCCGGCACGCCGCGACGCTGTCCGAGCCGGTCCGCGTGAAGGACCGGCTCATCTCCCTGGTGCGGCCTCGGCACGAGGTGCTCGGCGTGCTCGCCCTGATCGATCCCGCGCGGACCGCCGGCGCGGACGAGGTGTTCGCGCTCGAGTACGGCTCGACCGTGCTGGCACTGGAACTCTCGCACCAGCGCAGCTTGGCCGAGGTCGAGCTGCGCCTGCGCCGCGACCTCGTCGACGACCTCATCACCGGAACCGGTGACGGGAGCGCGTACGCCCGCGCCGAGGCGATCGGGCACGATCTGCGCCGCCCGCACCACGTGGTCGTGCTGCGGTGGTCCGGCGATCTCGCCGATGACGTGGTCGCCGAGGCCACGGGACGCGCTGTGACGACGCTCGGGCTCGCCTCGCTCGTGTCGCGCCACTCGGGCGCGGTGGTGCTGCTGGTCGCCGGGCGGCTGGACGGTGCGGCGCTGTACGCCTCGCTGTCGGAAAGCCTGGGTGCCGAGGGGGCGATCGGCATCGGCGGCCGCTGCGACACCTTGGAGCGGTTGCCCAAGTCGTACGCGGAGGCGATGCGGGCGGTCCAGATCCGGCGCGGCTCGCAGAGCGCGAACGGGGTCACCACGTTCGAGCAACTGGGGATCTACCGCCTCCTCGACACCGGGCAGAACCACGGTGACGTCGTCGAGTTCGTCCGCGACTGGCTCGGGAAACTGCTCGACTACGACACCCGGCGCAACGCCGAGCTGGTCGCGACGCTCGCGCAGTACCTCGAGTGCGGCGGCAGCTACGGCGACACCGCCGCCGCGCTGATGATCCACCGGAGCACGCTGCGCTACCGGCTCGGCCGGATCCGGGAGATCACGGAGCTCGACCTCAACGACGTGGACAGCAGGCTGAACCTGCACCTCGCCACCCGGATGTGGCAAGTGCTGCGCGGATCGCCGTGACCGGAGGTGACGATGGACCGGACCGGTCGCCGGCACCCCCGGCGTCGTCATCGAGCCGGGCCGGCACATCTGCGCGGTGCACGTGGGCGAGGAAGAGAGGACGAGGTCGCCGCTTTTCTCGACCGGCTCGGCGCGGAGGCGCGCTGGTGGCACCCGCAGTGCGGAGTGCTGGAGAACCCCTGCTACTCGCCGCCGTCGACCCTCGTGTAGTCCGCCCTCCGTTCTTCCTGGTGTGAAAGGCGAATCGGCGGGTACGCGGCTCCGAGAGCACACGTGGGAAGGAGCCTGCCGTGGTACAGCACGAAAAGTGGCTGACCGCCGTCGAAGACGTCGCCGAGCTGGCCGGCCCGGCCGAAGCGAGGGCCGTGCTCGGCGCGGTCGTCGCCGCCCTCGCCCGGTGCCTGCCGGACGCCGGCCGCGAGTGGCTGGCCGACCGGCTGCCCAGCCCCGAGGCCGGGCCGGCGCGCGATCCCGGGCCGGCGAACCTGAAGTCGGGCACCGACGTCGAAGCCGCGGTGGCCCGGCGGCTGCGGACCACCCCCGAGCGGGGCCGCTACCTGACCCAGGCGGTCCTGACCGCGCTCACCCGGACCGATCCCGGACTCGCCGGGGAGCTGCGCGGGCGGCTTCCCCGAGCCGTCGTCGAGACACTCGCCCCCGCGGGCGAGCCGCCCCGCGACGCGGCGAGCCATCGGCCGGAGGTCCCGACGCGGCTGTCGGACGAAGAGGTGGCCCGCGGCCTGCGTCACCTGACCGGGTGGTCCGGGGATCGCCATGGGATCGAGCGCACGGTGCAGCTGCCGGCCGAGCGGATCACGCCGCTGGTCGAGCGCGTCCAGCGGGAGGCGCGGGCGATGAACGACCACGCCCACGTCGAGCGGGTCGACGGCGGGGTGACGTTCCGGCTGCACACGGGCCGCGAGGGGGTCGTCACCGAACCGGATCTTCGGCTGGCCGAGCGGATCGACGAAGCCGTCGCGGCCGTGGGGTCCGGGGGACGGCCCGGTTGAGCGTGGCCGCAGCGGTTACCCGGGTGCCATGGACGACTCCGAGAACTGGTGGCGGAACGCCGTCGTTTACGAGGTCTACCCGCGCAGCTTCGCCGACGCGAACGGGGACGGCACCGGAGATCTGGCGGGTCTACGCGCGCGGCTCGGCTACCTGGCCGACCTGGGCGTGGACGCCGTGTGGACCACGCCGTTCTACCGCTCGCCGATGGTCGACGGGGGTTACGACATCGAAGACCACCGGGCCGTCGACCCGCTGTTCGGGACCGACGCGGACGCGGTCGAGCTGATCGCCGAGGTGCACCGGGCCGGGCTGCGGCTGCTGATCGACGTCGTGCCGAACCACACCTCCGATCGCCACCGGTGGTTCCGGGCCGCGCTGGCCGCCGGGCCCGGTTCGCCCGAACGGGCGCGGTACCACTTCCGGCCGGGGCGTGGCGACAGCGGCGAGCTGCCGCCCACCGACTGGCGCAGCGTCTTCGGCGGTCCCGCGTGGCGGCGGGTGCCGGACGGCGAGTGGTACCTGCACCTCTTCGCTCCCGAACAACCGGACCTGAACTGGGACCACCCGGAAGTGCGCGCCGAATTCGAGGACCTGCTGCGGTTCTGGTTCTCCCGTGGCGTCGACGGCGTCCGCATCGACGTCGCCCACGGCCTGGTGAAGGATCCGGCGTTCCCCGACCTCGGGTCCGGCCACGAAGAGCTGGTGCAGCCGCCGGACCGCAGCCGGCACCCGCACTGGGACCTCGAGGGCGTGCACGAGATCTACCGGTCATGGCGCAAGGTCGCCGACGAGTTCGGCCCGGACCGGGTGTTCGTCGCCGAAGCCTGGGTCGCGAAGCCGGAACGGCTGGCGTGCTACGTCCGCCCGGACGAGCTGCACACCGCGTTCAACTTCGACTTCCTGCGCTGCTCGTGGGACGCCGGGGCGCTGCGTTCGGTGATCGACTGCACGGTGCGGGCCCTGCACGCGGTGGGGGCGCCCGCGACGTGGGTGCTGTCCAACCACGACGTCGTCCGGCACGTGACGCGGTTCGGCCGCGCGAACACCCGGGTCGAGGACCACCCCGGCCCGCCGGAGCCGGCCGATCTGCCGCTGGGCAGGCGGCGGGCCCGGGCGGCGCTGCTGCTGATGCTGGCGTTGCCCGGCGGCGCCTACCTTTACCAAGGCGAGGAACTGGGGCTGGAAGAGGTCGAGGACCTGCCCGAAGACGTGCTCACCGACCCGACGTGGGAACGCTCCGGCCACACCCAGCGGGGCCGGGACGGCTGCCGGGTCCCGCTGCCGTGGTCGGGAACCGCACCACCGTTCGGTTTCACCGGCACCGACATGCCGACGTGGCTGCCGCAGCCGGCCCGGTGGCGGGAGCTGACCGCGCAGGCGCAGCGCGACGACCCGCGGTCGATGCTCTGCCTGTACCGCGCCGCCCTCGCCGCGCGGCGCGAGCACCCGGCGCTGGGGGACGGGACGATGACGTGGCTGCCCGCGCCGGAGGGAGTGCTGTCCTTCGCGCGTGAGCCGGGGTTCGAGTGCGTCGTGAACCTGTCCGCCGAGCCGTTCGAGCTGCCGGAGGGCGGACGGCTGCTGCTGGCCAGCGTGCCGCCGGACGGAGGCCGGGTGCCGCCGGACGGCGCCGCGTGGCTGGTCAGGACGTGACGAGCCGGATCCAGCGGTAGCCGTGGCCGGCGACGGCCACGTCCGCGGGGTCGATCCGGTCGTCGTAGCCACTGTCCTCGAACACCGCCAGCGCGAGGTCGTCCGGCTCGGCCGGGATGCGGACGCGGCAGGCGGACGGGCCCAGGTTGTGCACGAACACCATCCGGCCCTTGGCCGTTTCGGCCCGGTGCACCAGGACCTCCGGCGGGCCGCCGTCGACGGGCTCGTGCGCGCCGACGGCGATCTCCGGACACTCCTTACGGGTGTGCAACACCCGCTCGAACCAGGTGAGCAGGCTGTTCGCGTCCCGGCGCTGGGCGAGGACGTTGACCCGTTCGAAGCCGAACGGTCCGTCCTGGACGAGCGGGGCGACCAGCTGCTCGGCCGAAGCGCGGGAGAACCCGCCGTTGGGCCCGTCGGACCACTGCATCGGGGTGCGGATCGCCGTGCGCTCGGGCAGGGCCAGGTCCTCGCCCATGCCGATCTCGTCGCCGTACCGCAGTACGGGGCTGCCCGGCATGGTCAGCAGCAGGCTGTAGGCCAGTTCCAGGCGCCGCCGGTCGCCGTCCAGCATGCAGGCCAGCCGGCGCCGGATGCCGCGATCGTAGAGCTGCATGTGGGGCTCGGGCCCGAACCGGTCGAGCACGTCGCCGCGTTCTTCCGGGGACAGGCCGCCGAGGTCGACCTCGTCGTGGTTGCGCAAGAAAGTGGCCCACTGGGCCTGGCCCGGCAGCCGGGGCGAGCACCGCAGCCGCACCCGGACGGGCTCGGCGTCGTCGCGGGCCAGCGCGAGCATCAAGGCCTGGTTGAGCCGGAAGTCGAAGAGCATTGTCGCGCGGCTGGCCTCGTCGTCCGCGGTGCCGAAGTACTCCAGCAGCTCGTCCTCGGGCACGTTCGCCTCGGCGAGCAGCGCGGCGTCCCCGCGTTGCCACGAAGCGGTTTCCCGCAGCCGCCGCAGGAGCCCGAAGTCCTGCCGGCCGCGGGACTCGATCAGGAACGGGGCCGCGTCGATCCGGAACCCCGCGACGCCGAGCCGCAGCCAGAAGGTGACGATCTTGGCCAGCTCGGCCCGCACCGCCGGGTGTTCGACGTCGAGCTCGGGTTGAAAGCGGTAGAACCGGTGCCGGTACCAGCGGCCGACGGCCTCGGCGTAGGTCCACGTCTCCTCTTCGGCCCCGGGGAACACGCCGCCGTCCCACCGGTCGGCCGGTTCGTGGTCGGCCCACACGTACCAGTCGTGGTGCGGCGCCTCCCGGCCGGAGAGGGCCGACCGGAACCACGGGTGCTCGTCGCTGGTGTGGTTGACGACCAGGTCCAGCACGATCCGGATGCCGACCTCGTCGGCCTGGCTCAGGAGTTCGGCGAAGTCGCCGAGCGTGCCGAAGCGCGGGTCGATGCCGTAGTAGTCGGTGATGTCGTAGCCGCCGTCGCGACGCGGCGAGGGGTGGCACGGGTTGAGCCAGATCGTGTCCACCCCGAGCCGGGCGAGGTAGTCCAGCCGGCCGGTGAGGCCGCACAGGTCACCGACCCCGTCGTCATCCGAGTCCTGAAAGGTCTCGATGTCGAGGGAATAGATGACCCCGTTGCGATACCACCGATCCACGATGCGGCGGCTACCCGCGGGCCCCTGGGACAAACTTCAGTCATGAGCTCGCGCCAAGTGCTGGCCGCGAAGGATGGCGTAGAGGTGGTCCGGGTCGTGGGGGAAGGGGAATCCCATGGCGCAGGCCCGTTCGGCGTCCTGCCGGATGCCGCGCAACGCACCGGGTGACAGCTCCGGGACGCCCGGGCCTTCGGTGCGCAGCCAGTCGAGCAGGTCGTCCCACCCCGCCCAGCCGCCTGCTGCCAGCACCGTTCCCACCGCGGCGCGGTCGAACTCTTCGGCGCGAAGATCTTCGTCGGTCGTCGTTGCGTCCTTTTCGGTCATGTCACGGGCGGTACCCGGTGACCCGGCCGGCAAACGCCCGGCCGTTTGCCGGTGCCCGGGCCGGGAACCCGGAGATCTTCACTTCGGAGATCCGAGGAAAGGCAGGAGCATGACCGCCCAGAGTGCGCCGGAGGCCCTGGTGGTGGGCCTGCTGACCGATGACGGGTTGCCCGGGCAGCTCGCCGGGAGAATCGCGGACGGCCTGCCCGCCCGGCTGGCCCGTGACCTCGGCGAAGAGACGACTTGGCGCGTCGAGCACGAGTCGCAATCTCTTCCGCTGAACGAGGACGGCGATATCCCCATGCTGACCCTGGCGCAGGAGCGCCAGGCCGAACGTGGGTGGGACCTGCTGGTGCTGATCACCGACCTCCCGCGGCGGGCCGGCACGGTTCCGATCGCGTCGGACTACAACGCCGACCACGGTGTCGCGATGGTGTCCTTGCCCGCCCTCGGGGCCCTGCGGTTGCGCGGGCGGGTGTCCCGGCTGGTCGTCCACCTGGTCCGGCACCTGGTGGCGCGCCGTTCGGCGAAGGAGGCCGATCCGCCGCGGGGGATCGGCGACCGGCTGCGGGAGCTGGTGGCGCCGACGCGGCACATCCGCGGCCGCGGCGCCGCCGACGAGCATCTCGCTTTGGTGGGTGTGCGGGGCCGGCTGCGGTTGCTCGCGGGGATGATCCGGGACAACCGCCCGTGGCGGCTGGTGCCCAACCTGGCCGGAGCCACCGCGGCCGCGGCGGCCACCGCCGCCTACGGCATCATCACGACCTCGTTCTGGAAGCTCGCGGAAGCGCTGCCCGCGCTGCGGCTGGCGGGGATCACGGTGCTGGCGATCGTGGTCATGGCGGGCTGGCTGATGGTGCACAACCATTTGTGGGATTCGCCGTCCGGGCACCTCGATCGGCGGAAAGCCCTGCTGTACAACGCCTCGACCGCGCTGACGCTGTCGATCGGTGTCGCCTGCATGTACGCCATCCTGTTCGTGCTGGCGCTGGTGGCGTCGATCGTCCTCGTCGAAGGCACTTACTTCGGGCAGGTCCTCGGCCATCCGGCGGGGCCGGCTTCGTACCTCAAGCTCGTGTGGCTCGCGACCTCGGTGGGGATCGTCGCGGGGGCGATGGGGTCGAGCCTCGAAGACGAGGAACGCGTGCGCCGGGCGACCTACAGCAGGCGGGAGCGTGAGCGGCAGGAGCGCAACCGGGAGCGCGCCGGGGAATCCGACAGCGACTGAGCGAGGGCCTCGCCGGGTCCGGCCACCGCGCGGTGGCCGGACCCGGCTGCCGGTCAGGCCTTGAGGACGACCTTTTCGCAGTTGTCCTGCTTGTTCTTGAACAGCTCGAAGCCGCGTTCGGCCTCCTCCAGCGGCAGCGTGTGGGTGATGATCCGGGTCGGGTCGAGCTCCCCGCGTTCGATGCGCCGCAGCAGTGGCTCCATGTAGCGCTGCACGTGGCACTGCCCGGTCCGCAGGGTCAGCGACCGGTTCATCCACGCACCGGCGGGAAACTTGTCGAGCAGGCCGCCGTACACGCCGATCACCGAAACCACGCCGCCGCTGCGGCAGGAAAGGATCGCCTGGCGCAGGGCGTGCGGCCGGTCGGTCTCCGAGCGCACGGCCTGCTTGACCCGGTCGTAGGCGGCGATGTGCGCGCTGCCGTGGGTGGCTTCCAGCCCGACGGCGTCGATGCACTTGTCGGGTCCGCGGCCACCGGTCAGCTCCAGCAGCCGGGACCGGACGTCGACCTCCTCGAAGTTCACCGGGACGTGGCCCGCCCGTTCCGCCAGCTCCAGCCGGTACGGCTCCTTGTCGATGGCGATGACCTTCGCCGCGCCCAGAAGCCGGGCGCTGTCCATGGCGAACTGGCCGACCGGGCCGGCGCCCCAGACCGCGACCACGTCGCTGGACCGGATGTCGCACATCTCGGCACCCATGTAGCCGGTCGGCAGGATGTCGGAGAGGAACAGCACCTGTTCGTCGGTCAGGTCCGACTCGATCTTGATCGGGCCGACGTCGGCGAACGGCACGCGCGCGTACTGCGCCTGGCCACCCGCGAAACCGCCGGTCAGGTGCGAGTAGCCGAAGATCCCGGCGACCGGGTGACCGAACATCTTCTCCGCGATCCCCGCGTTGGGATTGGAGTTCTCGCAGCAGGAGTACAGGTCCGCGGCGCAGGCGGCACACGCGCCGCAGGCGATCGGGAACGGGACGACGACCCGATCCCCGACGCGCAGCCGGCCCGCGTCGACGCCCGACCCGACCTCGACCACTTCGCCCATGAACTCGTGGCCCAGGACGTCGCCGTCCTGCATGGTCGGGACGTACCCGTCGACCAGGTGCAGGTCCGAGCCGCAGATCGCGGTGGACGTGATCCGGACGATCGCGTCCCGGTGGTTGAGGATCTTCGGGTCCGGGACATCACGGACCTCGACCTTGTTGCGGCCCGCCCAGGTGTTCGCCCTCATGCGTCCGGTCCCTTCTCGAGTTCGGCGTCCGACAGCGGTTGTGCCGGACGCTGCGGGAATTCCTTGCGGGCCCGTTTGCCCCACGGGGCGCCGTCGGACCGGACGACTTCGCCGGTTTCCAGGACCTGCTTGAGCCGGCGCAGGTCGTCGTCGAGCTGCTGGTGCGGTTCCTCGCCGAAGTACTTGGCAACGGCCTTGCCGACCGCACCGCCGGGGATTTCGTAGGCCAGGACGACGTTGACCTCGGTGCTCTCTCCGTCGGGGGCGGGGGTGAACCAGACGGTGCCGGCGTTGGGCACGGTGGCTTTCCCGGTCGAGCGCCACGCGATCCGCTCGCCCGGCGTTTCCTCGGTGATTTCGGCGTCCCACTCGACGTCCTTGCCGAACGGGGCACTGGCGGACCAGTGGCTCGTCCGGTCACCGGTGGTGCGGACCTGCTCGAGGTGCGCCATGAACGCCGGCAGGTTCTCGAGGTCGCGCCAGAACGCGAAAACGTCCGGCGCGGGTTTGCGAATGGTGGTCGCTGCTGTCAAATCCACGGAATCTCCTTTGCCTGCGCTCCGCGCCACCCGCGCGGAGCTGGGGTGGTCCGCGCGAGTGGCCCGCACGGCGGTCAGCAGGTCCAGCGCGGTGATCCCGGCGATGGCGCCGGTGACCCCGGCGAGCCGTCGCCGGCGGGGCCCGCCGCGGTGGGCGAGGGCGATGCCGAGCGCGGTCAGGTCCATCGCGTCGCCCGCGACCCGGGTCCACGCCCAGACGCCTTTCCGCCGGCCGCCGAGGAGCCCGGCCGCGTGGACCAGCTCCCGCACGCCGACGAACGGCACCACCGCGCGCGACGTCGCCGAGTCGTCGACGCCGCTGATCCGGCGCACGGCGTGCGGGGCGGCCAGCTGTGCCACGCCCAAGCCCAAGCTCAACCAGCCCAGCCGCCGGCCTTGCCGTCGCACCTCCTCCTGCTTTGTTCGTTCTGTTGTCGGGCTCACCGAGCGCGTCATGGTCAGCCTCCGTATCCGATTGCGCCCTGTCGGCCGGCCCGGCGTGCCGAAGCCCGGGGCGGGTCCGATCGGGTCGGCTACCCCTCGGCGATCCGGCTAACCCATCGACCCGCTCGAATGGTGGTGATTTATCGGTGGGATCACGCTGGACGGATGCCGGCGCGCTCCGGGCCGTTCATCCGTCGGACGCGGATCGCGGGTTTGATGCCGGCTGCACAGCGCGGCGCTGTCGTACCGAAGGACGATCGCGATGGCGACAGCGGGCCTCTCGATCGACCGGCAAGGACAATCGGATGCCCCCTCGACGACGAGTGCGTGGTGCTGCCGCCGCAGGTGGCCGCGAGGCGGCAGGTGGCGGCCGGCGGGTCCGTGCCGATCACCGTGCCGGCGTTCTGCCGCGTCACGGACTCCCTGCCGCTCGACGCCCGGGAACTGGAGCCGGTGTGCCTGAGCATCGCCGCCAACGGCGGAGCGGCGTTCCTCGCATCGGCGGGGGTGCAGGTGCGCGTGCCCGACCGGCTGCCGCGGCCGCGTCCGGATTTGTAAGTTCTTTGTGGACGACGAAACCGCCGAGCTGTTCGCCCGGCGGTTCCGCTTGTACGGCACGGCCGGCGAAAATCGCGGCGCGGCTGACCGAGCCGGGTCCTACTTTTGCCGCGGTGCTAACCGGCCAGGTCGAGCGCGATGTCGGTGATCATGTCCTCCTGGCCACCCACCATGCCGCGCCGGCCGACCTCGACGAGGATCGCGCGGGTGTCCAGGCCGTAGCGCACCGCGGCCGCTTCGGCGTGGCGCAGGAAGCTCGAGTAGACGCCCGCGTAGCCGAGGCTCAGCGTCTCGCGGTCGACCCGGACTTCCCGATCCTGCAACGGGCGCACCAGATCATCCGCCGCGTCCATCAGCGGGAACAGCTCGCACCCGTGGTCCCAGCCCATCAGGTCGGCCACCGCGACGAACGCTTCGAGCGGGCAGTTGCCCGCCCCGGCGCCCTGCCCGGCGAGGGAGGCGTCGACCCGGACCACGCCGTTTTCGACCGCGACGACGCTGTTGGCGACGCCGAGGGCAAGGTTGTGGTGGGCGTGGATGCCGATCTGCGTCGCCGGTTCGAGGACGTCCCGGTACGCGCGCACCCGGTCGCGGACGCCGTCCATGGTGAGCCGGCCGCCGGAGTCGGTGACGTAGACGCAGGCGGCGCCGTAGGACTCCATGAGCTTGGCCTGATTCGCCAGCTCGGCGGGCTCGGCCATGTGGGACATCATCAGGAACCCGGCGACGTCCATCCCGAGTTCGCGGGCGGCGCCGATGTGCTGGGCGGAGATGTCGGCTTCGGTGCAGTGGGTGGCGACGCGGACCGAACGGACGCCGAGCCGGTGGGCCTCCCGCAGGTCGTGCAGCGTGCCGATGCCGGGCAAGAGCAGCGTGGTGGGGATGGCGTTTCGGGTGACGTCGCAGACCGCTTCGATCCACTCCCAGTCGGTGTGCGCGCCGACGCCGTAGTTGATGCTGGAGCCGGAAAGCCCGTCGCCGTGGGCGATTTCGATGGCGGCGACGCCGGCGGCGTCGAGGGCGCCGGCGATCGCGCGGGCCTGTTCCACGGTGTAGCGGTGCCGGATGGCGTGCATCCCGTCCCGCAGGGTGACGTCCTGGATGTACAGGTCGCTCATCGGGCTGCCTCCTGGTGGGTGGCCATGCGTTCGGCGGTCCGCAGCGCGGCCGAGGTCATGATGTCGAGGTTCCCGGCGTAGGCGGGCAGGTAGTGCGCGGCGCCCTCGACTTCGAGGAACACCGAAACCTTGACGGCGTCGCCCGCCGGGACCAGGCGGTGCAGGGGGTCGTCGGTGGTGACGGTTTCGAACTGGACCTTCTGCTTGAGCCGGTAGCCCGGCACGTACGCCTGCACCCGGCCCACCATCTCTTCGACCGACGCCGTGATGGCCTCCGTGTCCACTTCGGACACCAAGCAGTGGACGGTGTCGCGCATGATCAGCGGCGGTTCGGCCGGGTTGAGCACGATGATGGCCTTGCCGCGGGCAGCACCGCCGACCTTTTCGATGGCGGCCGCCGTGGTTTCGGTGAATTCGTCGATGTTGGCCCGCGTGCCCGGGCCCGCCGAGCGCGAGGAGATGGACGCGATGATCTCGCCGTAGTGCACCGGCGTCACCGCGCCGACCGCGGCGACGATCGGGATGGTGGCCTGGCCCCCGCAGGTCACCATGTTGACGTTCGGCGCGTCGAGGTGTTCGCCGAGGTTGACCGGCGGGACGACGTAGGGCCCGAGCGCGGCGGGGGTGAGGTCGATGACCGTGCGTCCTTCGCCGCGCAGCACCTCGTCGTGGCGCCGGTGCGCCCCCGCGGACGTGGCGTCGAAGACGTACTGGACGTCGGCGAACTCGTCGAGCCGGACGAGCCCGTCGACGCCCTCGTGCGTGGTGGCGACCTTGAGCCGGCGGGCGCGGGCGAGCCCGTCGGAGTCCGGATCGATGCCCGCCATGGCCGCGATTTCGAGGTGCTCGGACAGGCGCAGGACCTTGATCATGAGGTCGGTGCCGATGTTGCCCGACCCGATGATGGCGACTTTCGCACTCATGCCGCGGCCCCTTCGAAGCCGATGGTGACCTCACCGAGGCCGGAGATCCGCGCGGTGAAGACGTCGCCGGGGGCGGCGGGGACCATCGGGCCCAGTGCGCCGGTGAGGACGACGTCGCCGGCGCGCAGGGGGTCACCGCGCCGGGCGAGGGTGGTGGCGAGCCAGGCGGCCGCGTTGAGCGGGTCGCCCAGGCAGTCCCGGCCGGTGCCCTGCGAGACGAGTTCGCCGCCGCGGCGCAGCTGCATCTCCACGTCGGCGGGCTCGACGTCATCGATCGCCTCGCGGGTGTCGCCGAGGACGAACAGGCCGGAGGAAGCGTTGTCGGCGACGGTGTCGACGATCGTGATGTCCCAGCCGGCGATCCGGCTGTCCACGATCTCCAGCGCGGGGGCGAGGAACGCGGTGGCCGCGCGGACGTCGGCGACCGAGCACTCCGGGCCGGGCAGGTCGGCGCCCAGGATCAGCGCGATCTCCGCTTCCACCTTGGGCTGCAGCAACCGGCCGGCCGGGACGGTCCCGCCGTGGTCGAGGGCCATGTCGGAGAACAGCGCGCCGAAGTCGGGCCGGTCGACGCCCAGCTGGCGTTGCACCGCCGGCGAGGTCAGGCCGATCTTGCGCCCGACCAGGCGGTGCCCGGCCGCGAGCGCCCGCTCGGTGTTGATTCTTTGCACCGCGTAGGCCAGGTCGAGGTCGCCGTCGGCGAAGAGGTCGCGGATCGGCGGACACGGCGTGGCGGTGGCGGCCGCGGCGGCGAGCACTTCCGCGGCCTGGGTGACGTTCATCGGGACCTCCGGAGCAGGGATCGTGACCCGCCAGGTATAGGCGGCGAGCCGGCGGTGTGCCAAAGTTCGTTCCGTGACACGGAACGGCGAGAGCGGCAACATGCTCGACAAGGCGGCCGCTGTCCTCGATGTCTACCGCCCGAGTGGCGGCTCGTTCCGTCTGACGGAACTCGCCGCCCGGGCAGGACTGACCAAGACCACGACGTTCCGCCTGGCCGGCGACCTCGTCCGGCTCGGGTTCCTGGAGCGCGTGGGGGAGAAGTACCGGCTGGGCGGCACCCTCTTCGAGCTGGGCTCGCTGGTGCCTCGCCGTCAGGACCTCCGTGAAGCCGCTTTGCCGTTCCTGCAGGACCTGTTCGAGAGCACCCGCCAGACCGTCCACTTCGGCGTCCGCGAGGATCGCGAGGTCGTCTACGTCGAACGCATCCACGGCCACGACGCGGTGCCGCTGCCGTCTCGGATCGGCGGTCGCCTCCCGCTCACCTGCACGGCGATCGGCAAAGCACTGCTCGCGTTTTCCGAGCCCGGGCTGACGGACGCGATCCTGGCGGACCCGCTGCCGCAGCTGACGTCCTTTTCGATCGTCGACCCGCTGCGGCTGCGTACCGCGCTGGAGCAGACCCAGGTGTCCGGCCTCGCTTACGAGGAACAGGAGGCGGCTTCGGGGGTGAGCTGCATCGCGGCCCCGGTGTTCAGCGGCGCGACGGTCGTGGCGGCGCTGTCGGTGGCGGTCCCGCGCGAACAGTTCCGGCCGGCGAACCTGGCCCCAGCGGTCCGGACGGCGGCACTGGGCTTGTCACGGACACTGCGCCTGTCCGCCGGGCCGAATTGACCGAGCACGGGCACCACCGCGGCGACGCTCTAATCCTGGCTTCAGGTTGACCGGCGAGGATGAGCGGCAAAGCATCGACGGGAAGGGGCGGGCCGGCGTGCGGATCATGATCGCGGACGACGAGGCGGCCATCCGTGAGTCGCTGGAGCGGGTGCTCCAGGTCGAGGGGTACGACACCAGCACCGTCGCCAACGGTCTCGCCGTGCTCAGCGCGGTCGGCGGGGTCGGTGGTGACGCGCCGGATCTGCTGATCCTCGACGTGATGATGCCCCGCCTCAGCGGGTTGGAGACCTGCCGGCGGTTGCGAGCGGCGGGCCGGGATCTGCCGGTGCTGATGCTGACCGCCCGGGACCAGGTCGTCGACCGGGTCGCGGGGTTGGACGCCGGCGCCGACGACTACCTGCCCAAGCCGTTCGCCACCGAGGAGCTGCTGGCCCGGGTGCGGGCCCTGCTGCGCCGGTGCGCGCCGGGCGATGACGAGTCGCAGATCCTGTCGTTCGCCGACGTCCGGGTCGATCCCGACCGGTTCGAGGCGTGGCGGGGCGGGCGGCCGCTCCGCCTGACCCGGACCGAGTTCTCCCTGCTGCAGGTCCTCGTGCGCAACGCGACCCGGGTGTTGACCCGCGCCGCGCTGTTCGAGGCGATCTGGGGCTTCGACATGAGCGCCACCGCCAACAACCTCCAGGTGTACGTGAGCTACCTGCGCCGCAAGATGGAGGCCGAGGGCGAGCCGCGCTTGATCTACACGCTGCGCGGCTTGGGGTACACGTTGCGGGAGACTCCTCCGTGAGCAGGCGCTCGCGCCGGCTGAGCCGGTGGTGGCGCCGGCGGTCCCTGCGGACCCGGATGACGGTGATCGCGGCGACGGCCATCGCGGTCAGTGTGTTCGTGGCCTTCCAGGTGGCCATCGAGCTGATGGCCGGGGAGCTGCAGGGCGCCGCGAAGGATCAGCTGCGCGCCGACTCCCGCGTCCTGGCGGCGAACGCGGAGCGCGCCGGTCTGGCGCAGGTCCAGCTACCGCCGGATCCCGGCTCCGGCCGGCTGGTGCGGGTCATCCTGCCCGACGGCTCGACCCGGACGCCGGCCGGCCAACCCGCGCTGCCCCCGGTCAGCGAGGACGCCGGGCGCGTGGCGCGGGGCGCGTCGGCCGACCTGATGGAGTCCGGCGACAGCGACGACGACGGCTACCTCGTCTACACGCTGCGGGCGGGCGACGGCGCGGTCCAGGTGGCCCGCGTCGCCGATGACAGCCCGATCAACGAGTTCGGGTTGGGCATGCTGCTGATCGGGCTGCTCTGCGTGGCCGGCGGCGCCCTGGTCGGCCGGGCCGTGGCGCGGACCGGGCTGGCCCCGATCGACCGGCTGACCGCCGCCGCGGTCCGGGTCGCGCACACCCGGGACCTCGACGCCGACATCCCGGACGAGGGTGGTGGGGAGATCCGGCGGCTGATCCGGTCGATCAACGACATGCTCGCCGCGCTCCGGGAATCCCGCCGGGCCCAGCGGCTGCTCGCCGAGGACGCCGCCCACGAGCTCAAGACCCCGCTCACCAGCCTGCGCCTCAACGTCGAGCTGCTGATCCGGCTGAATCGGCGCGGCACCCTGGACAGCGCACTGCCGCCGGAGAGCCGGACCCGGCTGCTCGACGACGTCGGCGCTCAGGTGGCCGAGTTGAGCACCCTGGCCGCCGAGCTGACCGACCTGGCGCGCGGTGACGTCAGCGACGAGAGCACCGAGGTGCTCGACCTCGCCGACGTGGTGGTGGCCGCCGTGACCCGGGCGCGGTCCCGGGTGCCCGACGTCGAGGTCGCGCTCGACGTGACCTCCGTGTGGGTGAGCGGGCGTCCCGCCGGTCTCCAACGGGCGGTGCTCAACCTCGTCGACAACGCCGGCAAGTGGTCTCCCGCGGGCCAGCCGGTCCAGGTCCGGCTCCGGGCCGAGGGCGCGTCGGCGGTGCTCGAGGTCGACGACGCCGGGCCGGGCATCGACGCCGCCGACGTGCCGCGGGTGTTCGACCGGTTCTACCGTGCCGACAGCGCCCGGGCGTTGCCGGGATCCGGTCTGGGGCTGTCGATCGTGCAGCGGGTCGTCGACGCCCACGGCGGCCGGGTCACCGTCGCCCGGTCCACCCGCGGCGGCGCGCTGCTCCGGGTCGGCCTTCCGGCCGCGGCCCCGCCCGCCCCGGTCGCGCGGCGCACCGCCGGGGAGGACACGGCGGTGCGTTGACCCGCACAGCTCGGCGTCGGGCAGGACACCTCGGCGTGCGGGCCCCGGCCGCACGGCCAGGACCAAAGGGCGGCGGCGGCCGGGCCGACGGCGCTGTCCGAGCAGTTCGCCCGGTCCGGCGCCGACACCGTCGTGGCCGCCAGTTCCGCCGCGTCCTGGACACAACCTCACCGGCGCGCTGCTCGGCATCCGCGCCACGGCCCCGTCGATGTACAAGGCGGGCGGCCCGGTTCGCCACCGTTGTTAAGCCGCGGCCGGGGAAGTTGTCACACGGCGCGCGGCTGGTAACGCGCCGGTGTTCCGGGCGAAACCGTCCGGAAATGGTTCGCCGGTGCACTGATCGGCATGAACTTCGAGCTCGACGGCCTGCACCGGCCGGTGATCGTGGTCGGCGGCGGCCAGGCGGGACTGTCGATGTCCCACTGCCTGACCGCTGCCGGGGTCGGGCACCTGGTGCTCGAACGCGAGCGCGCGGGGCACGAATGGCGGACCCGCCGCTGGGACAGTTTCTGCCTGGTCACGCCGAACTGGCAATGCCGGCTGCCCGGGTTCCCCTACGCGGGCGACGATCCGGACGGGTTCATGGTCCGCGACGAGATCGTCGCCTACCTCGAGAACTACGCCAAGGCGTTCGACGTCCCGCTGCACGAAGGCGTCGAAGCGACCCGGCTGCGGCAGCTGCCCGGGGGCGGCTTCCGGCTGACGACGTCGGCCGGTGAACTGACCGCCGACCACGTCGTGCTGGCCACCGGCCCCTACCAGGTGCCGCTGAAGCCGCGGCTGGCCGAGCGGCTGCCCGAACACCTCCTCCAGCTGCACTCCGCCGAGTACCGCAACCCCGCTCAGCTGCCCGACGGGGACGTCCTCGTCGTCGGCACCGGGCAGTCCGGCTGCCAGATCGCCGAGGACCTGCACCTGGCCGGGCGCCGCGTGCACCTCGCCGTCGGGTCGGCGCCGCGGGTGGCGCGGCGCTACCGGGGCCGGGACGTCGTCGCCTGGCTCGACGACATGGGTTACTACGGAAGGGGAATCGACGAGTTCGCCGACGCGGACGCGGTGCGGTTCCGCGCGAACCACTACGTCACCGGCCGGGACGGCGGGCACGACATCGACCTGCGCGCGTTCGCCGGCCAGGGCATGCAGCTCTACGGCCGGCTCGAGAACGTCCGAAGTGGACAGCTGCGGTTCGCCGGTGACCTGCGCCGCAACCTCGACGCCGCGGACGCGGTGTCCGAGGGCATCAAGGACTCGATCGACGCCTTCATCGCCCAGCGCGGGATCGCGGCACCCCGGGAGGAGCGGTACAAGCCGGTCTGGGAGCCGGCGGACGGGCCGCGCACCCTCGACGTGGAAGCGCTTTCGGCCGTTGTCTGGAGCACCGGGTTCGGCCGGGACCACCGGTGGATCGACGTCCCGGTGTTCGACGGCAAGGGCTACCCGACGCACCACCGCGGCGTCACCAGCTGTCCCGGTCTGTACTTCCTCGGCCTGCCGTGGCAGCACACCTGGGGCTCCGGCCGGTTCTGCGGCGTCGCGGCGGACGCGGAGTACCTGGCCCGGCGGATCACCGGCGGCGGCCGCGGGGACGTCCGGTGGCTCTCCGGCACGCCGGTGAGCACCTACCCGGCCGACGACGACTGGGTCGCCCCACGGACGGTGGCCTGATGAAGTGGACCAACGACGCCCACCGGCACCTGGGCGTGCTACCGGCGTACCCGTTCTACGGCGGACCGCCGGTCGCGCCCGCGATCGGCAGCCGCGCGACGATCGGCGAACTGCTGTCCGATCTGGACCGTGAAGGCACCGAACGCGCACTGGTGATCCCGAACTACGGCGTCCCGGATCCGGCGATCGCCTTCTCCTTCAACGAACTCTGCGTCGAAGCGGCGGGCAAGGACGACCGGATCAGCGCCGCGCTCTGGGTGTCCCCGCGCCCCGGCGACGCCGACCGGACCGAGCAAGCGCTGAAGCTGGCCGGTGAAACGGGCGTCCGCGCCTTGAAGCTCAGCTTCCTGCTGGGCGGCAAGGCTTCCGACCCCGCTTGCCGGCCGCAGCTGGACCGGATCTTCGCCACCGCGCAGGAGCACGACCTCGTCGTGCACGTCCACACCTCGCCGGGCGCGGCTTCGGACATCGACGAGGTCGGCAAGCTCGTCGACACCTACGCCGACGACGTCAAGCTGCACCTCGTCCACTTCGGCGGCGGGATGAGCGGGCACATCAAGCTCGTCGGCGGCCGCTTCTTCGACTGGATCGCCGCCGGCAAACAGGTCTACACCGACCTGTCCTGGGCGATCGGCTTCACCCCGCGCTGGCTCGTCGAAGAGATCTCGCGCCGGGGCCTCGGCCACGACCGCGTGCTGTTCGCCTCCGACCAGCCGTGGGGCGATCACGAGGGCGAACTCGCGAAACTGGCCGCCGCGGCCGGCGACGGCGAGCTCGCCGACCTGGTTTTCCGCGGCACGTTCGACGTGCTGTACGGACCGAAGAAAGGGAAATAGACCGATGGCAGAGCTGACCGAGACCGAGAAGACCAGCCTCGACGAGATCCCGCACCCGTCGCTGCCGCAGGGCTCCAACCTGTACGGCGGAACCAAGGTCTTCCCGGACTACCAGGCCGAACCCGGCCAGAGCTACTTCACGCTCGTGCACGGCATCGCGCACGAGTCGTCGGTGAGCTTCGTGGCGATCCTGCAGGCCACCCGCGCGCTGCGGAAGGGGTTCGAGGCCGCGATCTACTTCTACGGCCCGGGTTCGCTGAACTGCCTGGCCACCCGCGGCTTCCCGACCACCGGCAACGCCGCGTTCCCGGGCGAGCTGAACATCAACGACCAGCTCAAGACGTTCATCAGCGAAGGCGGCAAAGCCTACTGCTGCCGGTTCGGCCTGTCGCTGCACGGCGCCCGCGAAGAAGACCTCATCGAGGGCGTCATCCCGACACACCCCCTGGACGTGCAGGATGCGCTGATCCACTACGCGCGCAAGGGCGCGATCATCAACTCCACCTACATGTTCTAGGGAGCGGTCCGTGCGCGTTGGCATCGAAGAGGATTTGGACACCCGCGCCGACATCGCCGTCCGCGGGGTGCGGATGGACGCACCCGTGCAGCGCAGCAAAGGCGCCGGGCCGAGCGACGACGGCCACCTGGTCGTCGACGGTGCCAACGCCACGCTGCCGCTGAACCCCGACAGCCCCTACGAGGTCCGCGACGGCCGGATCCACCGGGGAACGGTCGATCTGGGCCTGAGCGTGACGCCGGTGGCGCGGCCCCGGTTCTACGATCTGTCCACTTCGGACGGGATCCCGTACCGGAAGATCGCGCTGCTGCACGGCAAGGACGTCCTCGCGACGACCGCCGTGCAGACCTGCATCCGGTACGCCGAGGACCAGCGGTGCCGGTTCTGCACCATCGAGGAGTCGCTGCGCGCCGGGTCCACTGTGGCCGCCAAGACACCGGCGCAGCTCGCCGAGGTCGCCGAAGCGGCCGTACGCCTCGACGGTGTCCGGCAGCTGGTCATGACCACCGGCACCACGGCCGGACCCGACCGCGGGGCCCGGCACCTCGTCCGGTGCGTCCGGGCGGTGCTCGACGCCGTGCCGGGCCTGCCCATCCAGGTGCAGATCGAGCCGCCGGGCGACCTGGCCGTGCTCACCGAGCTGCGCGACGCCGGAGCGACGTCGATCGGCATCCACGTCGAGTCCCTCGACGACGACGTCCGGCGGCGCTGGATGCCCGGCAAGTCGACGGTGCCCCTGGCGGAGTACGAGGCCGCGTGGGCGGAAGCGGTCCGGGTGTTCGGCCGGAACCGCGTCTCGACGTACCTGCTGATCGGCCTCGGCGAGGACCCGGACGACCTCGTCGAGGGCGCCGGGCGGCTGATCGACATGGGCGTCTACCCGTTCGCCGTGCCGATGCGGCCGATGGCCGGCACGCTGGCCCGGCGCGACGGGGCCACGGCGCCTTCGCCGTCGCTCGTCGCCGACGTCACGAACCGGATCGCGGCGTTGCTGCGGGCGGCCGGGATGGCCGGGGCGGACCAGGGCGCGGGCTGTGCCGCGTGCGGTGCCTGCGGCCTGCTCAGCGCGGCGGGGGGCTGACGTGGACCACGACATCCTCGCGCTGCTCGGTGACGTCCGCAGTGTCGCGGCCCGCCCCGCGTTCCACATCGAGCCCGCCGACCACAGTGGACTGACGGCCTACCGCGCGTTGCGGCACGAGGCTTTCGTGGCGCGGCAAGGCCTGTTCGCCGGGCACGACCTCGACGACCACGACACCGATCTGCGCACGCTCGTGCTCGTCGCGCGGAACACCGCGGGCGACGTGCTCGGCGGGGTCCGGCTCGGCCCGGCCACGGACGGCCCGGACCTCGGCTGGTGGCGGGGTGGCCGGTTGGTCGTCGCGCCGGGTTCGCCGGCCGGGATCGGCTCGGCGCTGGTCCGGGCGGCGTGCGCGCGGGCCGAAGCCGAAGGTGCGCTGCGGTTCGAAGCGACCGTGCAGGTCCGCACGGAAAAGCTGTTCACCCGGCTCGGGTGGCAGCGGGTGCGGCCGGTCACCGTCGCCGGGCACGACCACGTGCTGATGCGGTGGCCGATCGGCCGGATCGCGGCGCTGGCCCGGTCGACGAAGGCCGCGCTCGGCCCGCTGCTGCGCGGGCTGACCGGCGTACCGGGCTTCGTCGGCGACGACGGCGTGCCGCTGCCCGGTACCGACGTCGTCGCCGCCTGCGACGCGATCATCCCGGCCATGGTCGAACGCGACCCGGAATGGGCGGGCTGGTGCTCGGTGCTGGTCAACCTCAACGACCTGGCCGCGATGGGGGCCATGCCGACCGGGTTGCTCGACGCGCTGGGCGCCCGGGACGCGTCCTTCGCCGCCCGTGTCCTGAGTGGACTGCGAAAGGCGAGCGAAGCGTACGGCGTGCCGGTGCTCGGCGGGCACACGCAGTTCGGCGTGCCGGCCTCGCTGTCGGTCACGGCGCTGGGCCGCACCGCCGACCCGGTGCCCGGTGGTGGCGGAACGCCGGGCCGGCGCGTCTGGCTCACCGCCGACCTCGGCGGCGGCTGGAGGCCCGGCTACACCGGCCGCCAGTGGGACTCGACGAGCTTCCGGCGCACGCCCGAGCTGCGCGAGCTGCTCGGCTCGGTGGCGAAGGCGAGACCGGCCGCGGCCAAGGACGTCTCGATGGCCGGGATCGCGGGCACCCTCGGCATGCTCGCCGAGGCGTCCGGCTGCGGCGCGGTCCTGGACGTCGAGCGCGTCCCGCGGCCCCGCGAAGCGTCCACAGGGGACTGGCTGACCTGCTTTCCCGGCTTCGCGATGCTCACCGCCGGCGCGCCGGCGCCGGCCGGCCCGGCGGTCACCGCGGAGTGCGGCGAGCTGGTCGCGGGCACCGGCGTCACGCTGCGCTGGCCCGACGGCGAAACGACGCCCGCCATCGACGGCGGCGTCACCGGATTGGGGAACTCATGACCACACTCAGGATGGCCGCCGTGGCGGCGCCGTTCGACCGCGACCTCGAAGGCGACTTCGCTCGCATCGAGAAGCTGATCGGGCAGGCGAAGGCCGAGGGGGTGCGGCTGCTGGCGCTGCCGGAGGCGGCCCTCGGCGGTTACCTCGCCAACCTCGACGGCGGCGCCGAAGGACCGCCCGCGCTGGCCGTCGACGGCCCCGAGATCCGGCGGCTGGTCGCGCTGGCCGGCGACCTCGTCGTCACGGCCGGGTACTGCGAGATCACCGGCGGCCGCCGCTACAACTCCGCGGTGTGCGTTTCCGGCGACGGCGTCCTCGGCCACCACCGCAAGGTCCACCAGCCCCTCTCGGAAAACGCCAGCTACGGTGCCGGCCGCGGGTTCGCCGCGTTCGACACGCCGGTCGGCCGCCTGGGCATGCTGATCTGCTACGACAAGGCGTTCCCCGAATCCGCGCGGGCCCTGGCGCTGGACGGCGCCGAGATCGTCGTCTGCATGTCCGCCTGGCCCGGCAGCCGCACCCACGCGGCGCCCGATCTCGCCCAGGACCGCTGGAAGCGCCGCTTCGACCTGTTCGACCGGGTCCGCGCGCTGGAGAACCAGATCGTCTGGCTCTCGGCCAACCAGTCCGGCACCTTCGGCGACCTGCGGTTCGTCGCCGGCGCCAAGGTCGTCGACCCCGGCGGCGAGGTGCTCGCCGACACCGGCGTCGCCGAGGGCATGGCGATCGCCGAACTCGACGTCCGGCAGGCGCTGGCCACGGCCCGGCGGTCGATGGGGCACCTGGCGGACAGACGGCCAGACGCCTACCCGGTTAGTGTCCCGTGAATGGGGCAGATCCGCATCGCCGCCGTCGCCGCGCACTTCGGCCGCGACCTCGACTTCGACCTCCAGCGCATCGCGACGCTGATCGACCACGCGCGCTCGTCGGGCGTCGCGCTGCTGGTGCTGCCGGACGCGGCCCTCGGCGGGTACCTCGCCGACCTGCGCCACCCGGACCCCGACGCGCTGCCGCCCGCGCTCGACCCGGACTGCCCGCAGTTGAAGACCATCGCCTCGCTCGCCGCGGAAATGGTCGTCTGCGTGGGCTACTGCGAGGCCGACGGGCCGCGGCGCTACAACTCCGCGGTGTGCGTCACCGGCGACGGCGTGCTCGGCCGGCACCGCAAGGTCCACCAGCCGCCGGGTGAGCAGGTCGCCTACGCACCCGGTGCCGAGTTCGCCGCGTTCGACACCCCGGTCGGGCGGCTGGGCATGCTGATCGACTACGACAAGACGTTCCCGGAGTCGGCTCGCTCGCTCGCGGTCGACGGCGCCGACGTCGTCGCCTGCCTGAGCGCGTGGCCGACCAGCATCACCAACCGCGCGCCGCGGATGGCGCAGGACCGGCAGTCGCGGCTGTTCGACCTCTACGACCAGGCGCGGGCGGCGGAGAACCAGGTGGTGCTCGTCTCGTCCAACCAGACCGGCGCGATGGGCGGGATGCGGTTCCTCGGCCAGGCCAAGGTCGTCGGGCCGGGCGGGGAGATCCTGGCCAGGACGTGGTCGAAGGCCGGCATCGCGGTGGCCGAGCTCGACGTCGAGCAGGAGCTCGCCAACGCCCGCCGCGTGCTGCACCACCTGGGGGAACGGAAACCGTCGGTGTACCGGGAGGCTTGATGCGCGTCGCCCTGCTCAGCTACTCCACCAAACCCCGCGGCGGCGTGGTGCACACGCTCGCGCTGGCCGAGGCGCTGGCGGAACTCGGCGAGGACGTCACGGTGTGGACGCTGGGCAGGGGCGGTGACGCGGGGTTCTTCCGGCCGGTCGACCCGCGGGTGCGGCTTTCGATCGTGCCCTTCCCGGACGTCCCCGGCGAATCGGTCGGGGCCCGGATCCTGCGGTCGATCGCGGTGCTGCGCGCGGCGTTCACCCCGGACGCCTACGACATCGTGCACGCGCAGGACTGCATCAGCGCGAACGCCGTCGACCGCTGCGTGCGGACGATCCACCACCTCGACACCTTCACCACGCCGGAACTGGCGGCCTGCCACGAGCGCGCGATCACCCGGCCGTACGCGCACATCTGCGTGTCGGCGTCGGTGGCGGCGGAAGTCCGCGACGGCTGGGGCATCGAGGCGACGGTGATCCCCAACGGAGTGGACTACGACCGGTTCGCGGCGGCCGCCAGGGCGCCGGAGCGGGGCCGGTACGTCCTGGCGGTGGGCGGCATCGAGCCGCGCAAGGGATCGCTGGACCTGCTGGAGGCGTACGCGCTGCTGGTCCGGGACGAACCCGGTGTCCGCCTGGTGATCGCGGGTGGGGAAACGTTGTTCGACTACCGCGGCTACCGGGAGCGCTGGGAGAAGCGCGCCGCCGAGCTGGGCGTGGAACCGGAAGTCCTCGGGCCGGTGGCGCACGACGAGCTGCCGGCGCTGGTCGCGTCCGCCGCGGTCTTCGCCTTCCCGTCCACCAAAGAGGGTTTCGGGCTGGCCGCGATGGAGGCGTTGGCCGCCGGAGTCCCGGTGGTCACCCGGGATCTGCCGGTGCTGCGCGAGGTGTTCGGCGAAGTGGCGCGCTTCGCCACCACCCCGGCCGGCTTGGCCCACGAACTCCGCGCGGCCCTCGCCGGCACCGACCCGGCGCCCGGCCGATCCCTGGCGCGCCGGTACACCTGGACAGCCGCGGCGAAGCAGCACCAGACGTTCTACCGGTCTCGGGTGCGGGCGAATGGTGGTCGCCGAACGACTCGCGGCGGCTAAGGTGAACATTCTTCGAATAGTTTCATCCGGAGGATAACCGCCCCGAGTGCGCTCTCACCCCGGTGGGGGAGATTTTGCCATCTCCGGTCCGGCTGAGGTCAAATTCCGGCAACGCGATCAAACCGTTACGCGCTTTGCGTCGGCCGAGTCGTATCTTTTCCGTGCAGGTGATGATCGACATCGGTTGACGGAGGTAGCGGGGGCACGGCCCGGCTGGGCTTGAGGTCCGCGACGGCGGCGGGGGACCGGGCGCCACGAGCGCGCGGCCGCGGCCGCGGCTCGTGCCCGTGCTTCGGCGGCGAAACCGTATTCGCCTGTTCGGCTATCGGAAAAATTGTGCGTTGCTGCCGGTTGTCCATTCGGAGAGCCGGGTGGAAAAGCTTGAATCAATTCGCCAAAGGATTCGTCATGCCCGCTGCCATCAGGTCGTTGTCTCCGGGGGACCAGCCGGGGTGCCGGTATCTGCTCCTCCCGCCGGCCGGGGGCACCGTCGGCATGTTCCGGCACGTCGCGGCCGCCGGTCCGGAGGCCGAGGTGTGGGGCGCGCAGTACCCCGGCCGGGGCGACCGGCTGGACGCGCCGCCGGCCACATCGCTGGAACAGCTGGCCGAGCAGCTCACCGGCGAGCTCCTCCGCCGGGATTCCGCGTGGGTGCGGCGGACCGTCGTGGTCGGGTTCAGCATGGGGGCGTTCGTCGCGGTGGAGCTGACGCAGCGGCTGCGGACCCGCTGCGGGCCGGCGCCCGCCGCCGTCGTCGTCATCGGGGCACCCGCGCCGCAGCGGCGGGTCCGCGGGCGGTACGCGCGGATCGGCGAGGACAGCCTGCGCGAGGTACTGGAGGGTGAAGGGTTCGCCCCCGGGCTGGGGAACCGTGCCTCGTTCGAGCTGTGGGCCTACGCCACCGATCTGCTGCGCCACGACGTCGGCCTGACGTCGGCCTACCGCGGCCCGGCCGCGGTGCCCGTCGAGTCCCCGTTGGCCGCCCTGTGCGGCGACGACGACCCCGTCGCCACGGAAGACGCGACCGAGGCGTGGCGGACCTGGACGACCGGCGCCTTCCTGGCCGCGACGGTGCCGGGCGGCCACCTCGGGCTGCTCGCGCCGCGGCGCGGCACCGAGTTCTGGACGTGCATGCGGCGGATCGAACAGGAGGTCCTCGCCGCCGGGGCCTGCGATGCCTGACCGGCCGCCGTCCGTCGTCGGCGGTGGCCGGCGGTTCGTGCCCCAGATGGGCTGGCCCGAGCTGTTCGAGCTGCGGGCCCGGGTGTCCCGGGGGCAGACCGCGCTCGTGGCCGACGACGTCGCCTGGACCTTCGGTGACCTGCACCGGTGGAGCGGGCGGCTGGCGAACGTGCTGCGCGGGGCCGGGGCGGTGCCCGGATCGGTCGTCGCGTGCGCGATGACCAGGTCCGTGCGGGCGGTGCTGGCCCCGCTCGCGGTCGCGAAGGCCGGCGCGGTGTACCTGCCCCTGGACCCGGGGCTCCCGGCGGCCCGGCGGGCGCTGATCCTCGCCGAGGCACGCCCGGCGGCCCTGCTCACCGACGTCGCCGAGCTCGCCGCGGTCGCGGACGTCGTGCTGTCGCCGGAGAACTGGCGCGGCGAGCTCGCTCGCCGGCCCGAGCACGCGGCGACGGCGACCCGGCCGGCGGATCCGGCGTACGTCATTTACACCTCCGGTTCGACCGGGCGGCCCAAAGGGGTCGTGGTCGGGCACCGGAGCCTGGTCAACCTGTCCTTCGAGCTCGCCGCGCGGCTGTTCCCCACGGGCCGCGAGCCGCAACGGGTGGCACACGGCCTGCCCTTGGCCTTCGACGCGTCGTGGGACCCGCTGCTGTGGCTGGTCGGCGGGCACGAGGTGCACCTGGTGCCCGAGGACGTCCGCGCCGATCCCGAGCACTACGTCTCCTTCGCCCGCCGGCGGCGGCTCACCGTGCTGGAAGCCGTTCCGGCGCAGCTCGCGGCGCTCGTCGACGCGGGCCTGCTCGACGGGGACAGCCGTCCGCGGATGCTGCTCATGGGCGGGGAAGCGGTCTGGCCGTCGCTGTGGGCGCGGCTGCGCGCCACCCCGGGCCTGGTGGCGGTCAACCTGTACGGCCCGACCGAATGCACGGTGTTCACCACGTTCTGCCGGGTGGGGGAGCAGGACACACCCGCGATCGGGCGGCCGATCGCCAACACGAGCGTCCAGGTCGTGGACGACCACCTGCGGCCGGTGCCGGTCGGGGAGACCGGCGAGCTCCTCGTCGGCGGGGCTTCGCTCGCACTGGGCTACCTCGGCGACGCGGCGCTGACGGCCGGACGGTTCGGCACGTCGCCGCAGCGCTGGTACCGCACCGGCGACCGGTGCCGCTGCGAGCCCGACGGCACGCTGCGCTGGCTGGGCCGGCTCGACGACCAGGTCAAGATCCGCGGTCACCGGGTCGAACCGGCCGAAGCCGAACACGCCCTGCTCGCGCTGCCCGGCGTGCGCCAGGCCCTGGTCCGTGCGGAAGGCACCGGCGACCGCCTGCACCTGGCTGCTTACGTCGTCCTCGGCGCGGGCACGCCGGACAGCTTGCGCGACCGGCTCCTCGCCACGCTGCCCGAATACCTCGTGCCCGCGACAGTTGTCGAAGCCGACGCCCTGCCCGTCGGCCGCACCGGCAAGGTCGACCGCGCGGCCGTCCGGATCGCCCCGCGCCGGCTGACCCCGGCCGAGTCCGTGATCGCGGACGCGTTCCGCAGCCAGCTGGGAGCCGCCGCGGTGGCCGCGGACAGCGACTTCTTCGCCCTCGGCGGGCACAGCCTGTCCGCCGCGGCGCTGGCGGCGCGGCTGCGGGCCCGCGGGGTGCCGTGTTCGCTGCGGGACGTCCTGCGCCGCCGCACCGTCACCCGGCTCGCCGAGCTCGTCCCCGACACCGCGGAAGGCGGCGTGTGATGACCGGATTCGACGTCATCGTCGTGGGCGGCGGGCCCGGCGGGTCGACCGCCGCCGGGCTGATCGCCGCCGACGGCCACCGCGTCCTGCTGCTCGAGCAGGAGCACCTGCCGCGCTACCAGATCGGGGAGTCGCTGCTCCCGGCGACCGTGCACGGGATCTGCGCCCTGCTCGGGGTGCGGGACGAGATCGAGCGCGCCGGGTTCGTCCGCAAGCGCGGCGGCATGTTCCGGTGGGGCAGCAGCCCGGAACCGTGGACGTTCGCGTTCGCCGCGTCGGACCGGATGGCCGGGCCGACGTCGTACGCCTACCAGGTGGAGCGCACCCGGTTCGACACGATCCTGCTGCGCAACGCGGCCCGGCTCGGCGCCGACGTCCGCGAGGGCCACCGAGCGCTCGGCACCCTTCGCCACGACGGCCGGATCCGCGGCGTCCGCTACCTCGACCCGGACGGACAGGAACGGGAGGCGACGGCACGGTTCGTCGTCGACGCGTCCGGGCACACCAGCCGGCTGCACCACGACGTCGGCGGAACCCGCTCGTATTCCCCCGACTTCCGCAACCTGGCGCTGTTCGGTTATTTCCTCGACGGCGCGCGGCTGCCGGAACCGGACTCGGGCAACATCCTGTGCGCCGCGTTCGACGCCGGCTGGTTCTGGTACATCCCGCTTTCGGCTTCGCTGACCAGCGTCGGCGCGGTCGTCCGGCGGGAGTGCGCGGCCCGCGTGCAAGGCGACCAGGAGACGGCGTACCGCGGCCTGATCGAGGACTGCCCGCTGATCGGCGACCTGCTCCGGGACGCCCGGCGCGCGACCGAGCCGCCGTACGACCGGCTGCGGGTGCGCAAGGACTATTCGTACGACCGGACTTCGCTGCGCTGCCCGGGAATGGTGCTCGTGGGCGACGCCGCCTGCTTCATCGACCCGGTGTTCTCCTCCGGCGTCCACCTGGCCACCTACAGCGCGCTGCTGGCCGCCCGGTCGATCAACAGCACCCTGGCCGGCCTCGTGCCCGAGGACCGGTGCTTCGCCGAATTCGAGGCCCGATACCGCAAGGAATTCGGCCTGTTCCGGGATTTCCTGCGCGGTTTCTACCGGCTGCGGGCCGACCAGCGCGCGTACTACCGGCACGCCGGCCGGGTCACCGGCCGCGACGAGCGGACCGCGTTCCTCGACCTCGTCGGCGGAGTGAACTCAAGCGACTTCGACACTTTCGGCGACGTCCTCGCCGAAGGGGCCCAGCTGCAGCTGCGCGGCCTGCTCGGACCCGCCGCGGGGGAGGAGCCGCCGATGTTCCCCGGCGGGCTGGTGTCCACTCCGGACGGTCGCCGGTGGCAGGTGCCCGATGCGTGAGTTCGCCGGGCGGTTCGGGGCGGTCGGCTGTTCGGGTTGGCGTGGTTCGCCGGGGCGGTTGCGGCTCGGTCGCCGGTGGCAGGTGCCCGATGTCTGAACTCGCCGTCCTGCTGGCCGCGCTCGCCGTGCTGCTCGGGCTGGCCCGGTTCGCCGGCGCGATGGCGGCCCGGCTCGGTCAGCCCGCGGTGCTCGGCGAGATCCTCTGCGGTGTGGCGGTCGCCCCGCTCGCGCGGCTGCTGCCGGCCCGGGTCGACGCCACGCTCACCGCCATCGCCCAGCTCGGCCTGCTGCTGTTCCTGTTCGCCGCCGGTGCCCACCTGGCCCCGGCGCTGACCCGGCGCGGGCTGAAGTCCGTCGTGGTCCCGGCGCTCGGCGCCACGCTCGTCCCGCTCGGGCTGGGTGCGGTGCTGGCCCTCTGGCTGGCGCGGCGGCACGCACCGGCCGGGACCGGGCCGTTCGTGGTCTTCGTCGCGGCCGCGATCGCGGTCACGGCGTTGCCGGTGCTGGCCCGGATCCTCGCCGAACGCGGCCTGCTCGGCACCGCCGCCGGACGGCGGGCACTCAGCGCGGCCGCCGGTTCCGACGTCGCCGCGTGGACTTTGCTCGCACTCGCCGCGGCGTCGCTGCACGGCTGGTCCGCAGCCTCGCTGTGGCCGGTCGTTGTCCTGCCGGCGGTGCTGTGGCCGGCCCGGGGCCGGTTCGGCAAGTGGGTCGCCCGGCTGCCCCGGCCGTCGGCCACGGTGGTGCTGGTCGGGCTGGCCTGCGCGGCCGCCGCGGTGACGGAGGTGGCGGGCCTGCACCCGGCGATCGGGGCGTTCTTCGCCGGCGCCGTCCTCGGCCACGCCGTCCCGGCGCTCGACGCGGCCGAGCTCGTCGCCCCGGCCGGTTCGCTGCTCGCGCCGCTGTACTTCGTGCTCGTCGGGCGGGCCGTGGACCTCGGCCGGCTCGACGCCTCTCTGCTGGCGGACGTCGCCGCCGTCGTCGCGGTCGCCGTGGCCGGCAAGTGCGGCGGCGCCTACCTGGGCGCCCGCCTCGGCGGGATCGCCCCGCACCCGGCCGCGGTGTTCGCCGCCCTGATGAACACCCGCGGCGTCACCGAACTGGTCTTCGTCGGCATCGGGCTGGGCCTCGGCGTCATCGACAGCGCGCTCTACACCGCGATGGTCGTGATGGCGCTGGTGACCACGGCGATGACCGGCCCGCTGCTCACCCGGCTGACCCGCCGACACGAGGGAGTCTGACATGTCCGCCTACCCGCCGGAACCGTGGCGCATCAAGATGGTCGAGCCGCTGCGCGTCACCACCCGGGACGAGCGCGAAGAAGCGCTGCGCGCGGCCGGCTGGAACCCGTGCCTGCTGCGCTCGGAAGACGTCTACGTGGACCTGTTCACCGACTCCGGCACCAACGCGATGTCGGACCGGCAGTGGTCGGCGCTCATGCGCGGCGACGAGGCCTACGCCGGCGCGCGCAGTTTCTACGTCTTCGAGCAGGCCGTGCGCGCCTTCTACGGCTACGAGCACGTCATCCCGGTCCACCAGGGCCGCGGCGGCGAGAACATCCTGTCCCGCTGCCTGATCCGCCCCGGCACCCACGTGCCCGGCAACATGTACTTCCCCAGCACCCGGGCGCACCAGGAGCTCAACGGCGCGACGTTCCACGACGTCATCGTCGACGAAGCCCACGACCCGTCGTCGGACCACCCGTTCAAGGGCGACGTCGACCTCGGCAAGCTGCGGGCGGTGATCGCCGAGTTCGGAGCGGACGCGATCCCGTACGTGTCGCTGGCCGCGACGGTCAACATGGCCGGCGGGCAGCCGATCAGCGTCGCGAATCTCACCGAAACGTGCGCGCTGGCACACGCCCACGGGATCCCGGTGTTCCTCGACACCGCCCGCGCGGTCGAAAACGCCTGGCTGGTCAAGCAACGCGAACCCGGCTGGGCGTCTCGCTCGGTGTCGGAGATCTTGCCGGCGCTGTGCGCGCCGACCGACGGCGCGGTCATGTCCGCGAAGAAGGACGCGCTGGCCAACATCGGCGGCTGGCTAGCGCTGCGCGACCCGGTGCTCGCGGAGCGGGCCCGCGGCCTGGTCCTGCTGTACGAGGGCCTGCACACCTACGGCGGAATGGCCGGCCGCGACATGGAGGCCATCGCCGCGGGCATCGCGGAATCCGTGGACGAGAACCACATCCGCGCCCGCGTCGCCCAGGTCGAATACCTCGGCGCCCGGCTCAGCGCCGCGGAGGTGCCGATCGTCCGCCCGATCGGCGGGCACTGCGTGTGCATCGACGCGGCGGCGGCCCTCCCGGACGTCCCCCGGCCGGAGTTCCCGGGCCAGACGCTGGCGTGCGCGGTCTACCTGGAGGCGGGCATCCGCGGCGTCGAACGCGGCGCCGTCTCGGCCGGCCGCGACCCGGTGACGGGGGAGAACCGCTTGCCCAGCCTGGAACTGCTGCGCTTGGCGATCCCGCGCCGCGTCTACACCCAGGCCCACATCGACCTGGTGGCGGACAGCGTGATCGCGGTCCACCGGGCCCGCGACCGGATCACGTGCGGGCTCACGTTCGCCTACGAGCCGCCGCAGTTGAGGTTCTTCCAGGCCCGCTTCAAACCGACGTCCGGAACCTCTGTTTTCGGGGACGCGTCGACGACTTCGTGCACGGGGTGATCAGGCAGCAGCGTGATTCGACGCGCGCCGACGCGATCCTGCGCCGCCGGTGTCCAACCCGATCACACGCCGGCCACTGTCACTACCGGCGTCGGGTACGTGCCGTTGCCGGCCGTGGTGCCGTTGGCAAGGTGCTTGACCAGGGAGAATCGGTCATCCCGGCAACCGGGATTCACCGTCGCCTGCTGTCCCGTCCGTCGTGACAAGCAGCGAGCCGGCACGACGGGTTATGACCGGGAGCACAGTAAGCCCGCCTCGTAACAGGGCTGATGCCGCGGGCGACTCCCCGGTGCGCGAAGAGGAGGTCCCGGTGAATCGGAAGCTGGCGATCGCGATCGCGGCCGCGACTCTGGTCGTGCTCGGCGGAGCGGCGTACCTGTTGTGGTTTCGCGGCGGGGACGGCGAGCAGGCTCAGGCCGGGCAGGCGAGCGCGGCCCCGCCGTCCCCGGCGACGTCGACCGCGCCGGCGAACCAAGCCCACGACGTGGCCGCGGCGCTGCGCGGGCTCGCGACGGACCCCGGATCCCTGGTCGCGTCCTCGAGCCGGGAGCAGGTGGGTGACGACGCCTCGAAGGGCGTCCCGCCGGGTTCGACGGTCGTGCCCGATGAAGCGTCATGGGCTCCCGACGGCGCGGGGGGCGGTGTCATCGCGGTGAGCGTCCGACCGCCGGGTCTCCCCGAGTCGACCTTCGCCGCCGTCGTGGTTCTCAAGTCCGGTCACTGGAAGGTGGCTGCCACGATGCCGCTCCCGGACCAAGCATCGACGTCTGCGGGGCCGACGCGATGAAATTTTCCAGGCTCGTGCTCGTCGCGTTGGCAGTGCTCGTCCTCGTGTTGGCGCCCTGGCGTAGCGGGGCGTCCGCGGCGCCGCAGAACCCCGCGGAGATCCACTGCGACGAGGTCCAGCTCGCACCGGCACCGCTCGGTCGCCAACCCGACTTGAACCCGGACGGAACACCCGTCAAGATCACTCCGGACCGGAGAGGGAAGTTCGTGCCGGTCATCGTGGTGCACGGCTGGACCGGTTCGTCGATTCACGCGGACGACCGGAAAGGCAAGTTTTCGCATCCGATCGACCTCTCCGCGAACCAGCTGGCCCCGGTGCAGGCGAGCCGGTCGCTGATCGGTCAGCTGCAACGCATCGCCGGCACGGCGGTCTTCACCTTCGACTACCACGACTACTCCGCCAGATGGGTCGACGACTCCCACATCGGTCCCGCGCTGGGACACGCCATCGACTGCCTGTACCAGGCCACCGGCGAGAAAGTCATCGTGGTCGCGCACTCGATGGGCGGGCTGGCGACGCGCTACGCCCTGGCCCAGCCCGGTGAGAAGGGAGTGGACCGGGCGAAGGAGGTGAGCAACGTGATCACGTTCGGCACCCCGGAGACCGGATCGCTCGTCGCGTTGCTCGGCGAGACGGCGGCCGACTACGGTGCCGCCACCAACTCCGCGCTCGCGCTGATCCGGCTCCTCCTCTCGGTCTGCGGACATGCTGCGACCCGCTCGCTGGACACCGGTACGCCGTGCGACACCTTGGATCCGCGGGTGCGGGCCGCCGACTCCGAAGCGACGCACGCTCTGCAGCCGGGGTCGACGAAGCTCGCCGAGCTGAAGCCTTTTCCCGCCGGCGTAACGGTTCACGCTCTCTACGGCGACACAACCTTCATCGTCCAGCAGTACGGATGGTTCAACAAGCGCTGGGATGTCGCCAAGGTTCCGGTGGGGGACCTAGTCGTGATGCCCGGCTCGGCGACGCACGGCGTCAAGCTGACGCGCAAAGCGTCGTGCAGTTACCAGCTCAGCCCGATCCGCAACCCGGCCGACGCCATCGGGCTGGCCATTGGCACCGTCGCCAAGAACGACGTCGCGCAGCCGATCACCTCGGCGTTCGGCGCTTGCTTCCACGAAAACCTGACGCGGACCATCGAGCTCACGAACGAAGCGACCGGCATCGTCAACGACGACGTGAGCGGGCGCACCCCTCCGGCGGACGTGATCAGGTTCGACGGCATCGGTGTCTACGACCTCTCGATGACCGCTGCCGACCTGCGTGCACGCGGGTTCACCGACCGGGGAAACCTCTACACCGAAACGAATCCCGGCTGCGTCAGCTACGAGAACCCGAAGGATACCGTCTCGTTCAGCGTCGAACGCAAGACCGGACGGATCCTTGCCATCAAGAGTGGTGACCGGAAGATGATCACTCAGGTCGGCAAGGTACGCGCCGGGTTCACGTTGGCGCAGCTGCGGAACGCGTTTCGCGGGTACCGGATCGAAGAGCGGTTTGACCTCGACTTCGGGCAGGGCACGAACGGTGTCATCGTGACCGGCGGCGGGGGAGCGATCGGCTTCAGCCTCGACGACGCGCCGGCGGCGGACTACGCCTCCGGGCGGGTGAAGGTCACGTTCCTCCACGGCGTCGGAGTCCCGGGCCACGCGCCGAGCAACATGGAGATCGGGTGCTGATGCGCGACGGGACCGTCAAGCTTTGCTGATCACGCCGCAGCCGGTAATTCGCCTCGGTGACGTGAGCGCAGCCGGTGACCCGGCGCTGACGGCATGATCTCCCCGGCACCTGATGATCCTCTCCCAGCTCCGAGGTGCCGCCATCACCCCGACCTGGTGCTCGGTGGCCCGGTCGTCCCCCGCACCACCAGCTTGGGGTCGATGACGGTCTCCGTCGGCAAGGCTGAGTCGTCTTCCAGGCGGGCGATCGCTGCGCGGACCGCGTGTTCCGCCAGTCCCGCGGCATCCTGGCGGACCGTCGTCAGGTCGATGTGGGACAGGTGGCTGTCGTCGTAGCCGACCGCGGAAATGTCGCGGGGCACCTCTACCCCGGCCCCGGGTCGGCGCGGCCATCAGGCCGATCGCGCAGCGGTCGTTGCCCGCCAGCATCGCGGTCGGGGAGCTTGTGGCGGCGGACGGCCGCCCGGTACGCGCGGCGGCGGTCCGCCGGGCCCGGTTCCTTGCCGGCGTCGATGTGGACGATCTCACGGTGCCGCAGCTCCACCAGGTAGCCGATCGCCTGGCGGACGCTCTCGTGTCGGCCGCGTGGACGCTGTCCACGTTGGGGGGCACCAGGCAGCCGCCGTCCGACGATCGACACGACGGTGCGGCCGACGCCGTCGCGGTGGGCGAGCCGGCCGGGCCGTCGGCCTGGGACGGCTACGCCGTCACGGTGATCGGCGACGCGCTGGTCGAGGCCTTGCGGACGGGCCGGATCGTCGGCGTCACGATGAAGGACCGGCCCGCCCAGGCCCGCGTCAACGGGGCGCTGGACGACCGCTTCCCCCGGGTCACTCACGATCCGCTGTCACTGGACGGCCGCTACACGGCTGAACGCGTGGCCGCCGGCATCGAGCTGGGGCTGCGTCGCGGTCTGCCGCGGCCACGAAACCGGGTGGTGGACGGAGTTCCTGCGCGCGTCGCGCAAGGTCGACCCGGACATGGCGGTCAACATCGAGCACGAGGACCTCGAGCGGGGCACCTTGGAAGGCCTCCAGGTGGCGGCGGTAGCCCTGAACTGGCTGCGGCCACCGGTGGCGGCCGCGTTCACTCGGCCTGCAGGTCAGTGGCGAATTTCAGCATGGGGTTATAGATCAACGGTCCACAGTGTTGCTCACGGGTTGTGAGTCCGTATGGACTCAGTGTCTGAAGTCGTCTGGGCTGAGGCCTAGCTCCGCGATTTTTGCCCGTGGTACAGCGACCCAGGCCTCGTTCTTGAGGTCGTAGCCGAGCTTGGCTGCGGCGTTGAGGTCTGACTGCCAGGTCCCGACCAGCACGATCAGGTCATGGTCTTTGAGGACGTCTGGTTTGGCTTCACGTGCTCTCTTCAGCGGATCGCCCAAGCCGGCACCCACGGTCGTGATTGTCGTCCGGGGGATCACCTCCTCGCGCAGGTAACCGAACAATGCGATCAGGCGTTTGCGCATACCGTCCCGGCCGAACACTACTCGCAGCTGATCGGGTGTCAGCTTGCGCAGCGGCTCGGGCGGGAGGTCGGTCCAGGGTGCGATTTCGAGCGCGTATTGATTGACTGCGTCGGCGCGTGGCGAACGTTTCAGGTCCCGGTTTCCCTGCTTCCCGGTGAGCCATGCCCGGTGGGTGCGCATGAGAAGCGCGCGGAAGCGGTGCTGGCGGGCATCAATCTGGATCATCAGCGTGATCTCGCACTGCCCTTCGCGGGGGATCATCCAGGTTTGCCTGACCGTGCCTTTGATCTCGACCGGGAGGTCCATGATGATCGTGTCCAGCGGGGGCTCTTTCCGCAGGCCCAGGGACTCGATCACATGGTACTGCAGCTTGGTGCCCACCGATGAGCGTTCGTCGGAGTCGACTTCATCGCTCATGAGATCGAACCTCCAGGTCCGGGCGCCGTCCAGGACGTAGCGGACAGCGTTGTCGACCGCACCGCGGAGGAGGTGGGTGATCGGCCGGAACTTCAGCCACCCGTAGACCTGCTGCAGCTCTGCGTCGTCCGCAGGCGCAACGATGAGGTGCGCTGGCCGAATCCCGGCCTTGCGGGGGTCTGGCTGGCACAGGTCACCGGGGCCCGGTAACGGGGTCTTGTTCATGGTCCCTTCTTAGCCGGCTCCGCTCTGTTCGATAGCGATTTGGAGCCGGGCAGGCAGAAACCGCGGACAAGGCGTGCTCCGCGAAGTGCCCTGAATGGATGCCAGACCACGACTTGCCGCTCACACCGTGAGGACCGAGCTCGACGAGTGGGGCCGCGGTTCGAATGTGCTGCAACGTCGCCGAGTCCAAAGGTGCAGCGCGGACAACGCGTCCCGCTTAGTGACGAGCACGACTGGTTTCCGCCGCGTCCTCGTTCACGGCGCTAGTGCCTGTCCGGCCCTCAGCGGCCGGTGACGGGCGGGTGACACCGGCCGGATGAGACTTCGGCGCAGGAAAGGCACGCGCGACCGGCGCCGGGCGTCCGGGATCGGCGATCCCGGTGAAGGAGAGACAAGCTCATGGATGCTCAGATGCGTCCGCATCGGCTGAACGTGACCGATCGCTTCCCGATGCTCGGCTTCACCATTCGCACCGACGGCCCCGGAGTGGCCGAAGTGGTGGTCGCGACGGACCCCGCGTTGTTCGTGACGCCGGCGAGCCGCACGTCCTCCACCTTCTACTCGAGCCGCGAGCACGGTCTGCTGTCCCTGCCCGGCGGCGACGCCGTCTACACCGTGCGACCCGACGTGCTCGCACGGTTCATCCACGCGGAGCGGCTCTACTTCGGTCTCGCGACCGCTACGTCAGCGGCCGCGGGGGACTGGCGGGTGGTGCTGCTGCCCACCGCGCAGAGCCCCTACATCTCACTCGCCGGGCTGAGCGACCGCGCGCTGCGCCGGGTGCGGATGTACCCGGCGCGCAACGGCTCGGGCTACGGCGGGAACGGGTCCCGGTCCGTCATGGAGTGGGCGGGCGATCGTGCGCGGCCCGGGACGGTACCGGCGACGCCCGCCACGCCGCCGGTGGCTGCCGAGCCGGCCGCCCCGGCTCCGGGCCCGGAGGGGACGCCCGGACCGCCGCCTCCCTACGACGACGGGTTCGGTCCGCTGCCCCCGCTGCGGACGCCCGACGTGAGCACGGGCGCTACCTCCCCTCCGGTCCCGGTTCCGGCCGCGCAACAGGGAGCCGGCCGGCCTGGATCACGTACCTTCGAATTCGATCCCGAGACAGCCGGAATCGAGGACGCGGTGCTCGACGACGCACCGGCGCCGCAGGCGATGGCGCTCGGCGTCCCGCCGCTGGGCCTGACCGGGGGCGAGTATCCCGGTGTCACCAGGATCATGGCGTCGCCCGCGTTCAGCGAAGGGCGGCGGGGGCACGCGATCGACCGGATCGTCATCCACATCACTGGTGCGCCGCAGACCCCGTACATTGGCAGCTGGTTCGCGCGCGAGGACGCGGACACCAGCGCGCACTACATGGTCGACCAGAACGGCGACATCATCCAGTTCGTCCGCGAGCAGGACACCGCCTGGCACGCGCGGGGTGCCAACCGCCGGAGCATCGGCATCGAGCACGTCGCGATCCAGCAGGGCGGCGCCCGCTACCCGCGACCCGACGGCAGCGTGAAGACCTTCCCGTACACCCCGCCGACCGACGTCGAGTACCGGGCTTCGGCGGAACTAGCCGCGCACCTGTGCCGGAAGTACGCACTGACACCCGACCGGGCGACGATCGCCGGGCATCGCGAGGTAGACCGCGGCACCACCCACACGTCCTGCCCGGACGGCGCCTGGGACTGGGACCGCTACATGACTTTGGTCGGCGAGTTCTTCGCGGCTCAGCCGGTTGCGCAGGGCCTCGGCAGCTCCCTGCGCCTTCGAGACGATCCCGAGAACATGGCGATCGAGAGCAGTGCCTGCAGCGACGTCCCCGCGCCGGCGACCGCGACCGCGCTGGCTCTCAGCACGGGCGAGTACGAGCGCGTCGCGCGCGCCGTGCCCTCGCCGGCATTCACGGCCGGCCGGGCCGGTACGGCTGTCGACCGGATCGTCATCCACATCACGGACGCGCCGACGACGAGCAGCACGGTTAACCACTTCGCCCGGGCGGACGCGGACAGCAGCGCGCACTACCTGGTCGGCCAGGACGGCGAGGTCGTCCAGTTCGTGTCCGAGGCCGACACCGCCTGGCACGCCAAGGGTGCCAACCGCAGGAGCGTCGGCATCGAGCACGTCGCGGTGAAGGAGGGCGGGGTGACCTACGGCGGTACCACGTTCCCGTACCTGCCACCGACGGAGACCCAGTACGGCGAGTCGGCCGCCCTGGTCCTGCACCTGTGCCAGAAGTACGGTCTCACGCCGGACCGCGCGACGATCATCGGGCACAGCGAGGCCGACCCTGGCACCACCCACACGTCCTGCCCCGCCGGAGCTTGGGACTGGGACTACTTCATGCAGCTCGTCACCGCGGCCGCGTCGTCCGCACAGCCGGCCGCGCAGGCGCTGGGCCTCGTAGAACCCGCCCGTCGCCGGCTCACCGCTGTCTCGATGGAGGCGGAATCCATCAGCGTCTCCGCGGAGCGCCAGCGGATCACCCCACCGCTGGTCGAGACCGTGCCCGAGTTGCGGGCCCTCGCCATCCAGGCCTTGCTCGCCGCCAACCCGGCGTTGACGCCGCTCGTGCTCGTGGCCCGCGCGGCAGCCGAAGCGGCCGGTGTCTCGATCGGCATCGGACCCCAGGTCGGCGCCGGTCTCCTGGCCGGCATCGGGCTCGGCGCCGGGATCGTCTTCGCGCCGGGCAACGTGATGGGTGTCTACGGACAGGTGGAGATCGACGCCGGCTTTATCGCCTCGATCGGCGCCTCGGTGCAGCTGACCGTCGTCAGCGGCGGCCTCGATGCTTTCCGCGGCCTCGGCTACGCGGCTGGCATCTCGGGCGGCGAGGGCCTCACCGGCGGCGCGGCCGCCCTATTCGACGAGCAGCTCCACTTCCAGGGCGTGACGCTGCAAGTCGGCGTGGGCGCCGGGCTGTCGCCGATCGACATCTACACCAGCGTGCAGCACGCCGTCGCGGGCCAGCTCGGCCTCGCCGGACCCCGTCCCGCATCGGCGCTGGGCACAAGCGGGGAGACGGTGGAGATCAGATATCGCGTGTTCATCCCCGCACCGGTGATCAAGGGGCCGAACTCCGGCTACGACTTGGGGCCGATCGCGTCGGGCGAAGACTTCTCCGGTGACGGCCGTGACTTCGGCTACGACCAGGGCACCAGCCGGGCTGAGATCACTGCGACGCTCACACTCGGCATGGACAACAGCATGTCCGGTCCGACGACGGTGAGCCGGCTGTGGGGAGAGTCCAAGGCCTACGACTCGAGCTACACCCACCACGTCGGCGGAAAGCCCGGATGGTGGCTGGACAAGCAGGCCGGGCTGGAGCCTCTGCGGCGTGCCACGCTGCCGGTCAGCGACGACAACTTGAGCATCTCGCGGGGCGCATCCAGCCTGCAGCGCAGTGTCCTCGCCGTAACCAGCGGCAGCGCCGTCGTGTCGATCAAGGTCGCCGGGGCGCTGCCACTGATCACGTCACCCGACATCGACGCCGATATCTGCGTCTACCTGAAGCGCGGTTCCGACGGCGGGATCCAGGTGATGGTGGTCGGGGACCACGACGGCTTCCCCTGCCACGAGCTCTACGTCAACCGGCAGGAGATCTACACCTACGACCCGGTCGCCGCCGGCAGCGACCCGACCAACCTGCTCCCGCCCACCGATCGCGAAATCAGCACCGGCTGGGTTTCCGTCCCGCTGCTCGCCACGGCCGACGCGCAGGCGTATGCCGCCGCGCGGACGCTCGACATCGAGGACTGGTCGATCAACTGGGACGACGTGTTCCCGGTGGGCCAGCCGACCGGGAACAGCTGCTGGGCCACGGCGGCGGCGATCATCGACGGCTGGCGGCGGCAGCAGTCCGTGTCCGCCGACGACATCGCCCGATTCGACGGTCTCACGACCGAGAAGGGGCTACCGGCGGCAAGTCACGCACGCTTCGCCGAGGCGATCGGCTTCACGGTCCATCCCAACGCCTGCTACACACCTGAAGGTTTCCGCGACATCCTCGAGGCCAACGGTCCGGTCTGGGTGGCGGCCAAGGTGCCGTCGCAACACGCGATCGTGGTCACCGGCATGTACCGCCAGGACGGGCAGCACTACGTCCGGATCACCGATCCATGGGACCGCGTGGTGGGCGCTCCAGGCGCGCCCGGCGCCTACGCCGCCACCCCGGCCGCGGGCAGCCGGTACATCCTCACCTACGAGCAGTTCGCCGCCGAGTTCGAAGCAGCTGGGGGAACCGGCTTCGCGCAACTGCTGCATACGGGCGGCACGCACGGTCAGGTGATCAACCGCGGCAGCGCGTCTGGTGCCGGCTACGCGTTGTCGGCCGGGACCGGACAGGCGGCCGACGGTGCCGGCCCGCAGCCGAGCTCAGGCATCGTGTCAACCCGCAAGACGACCGAACAGGACGGGCGGTTCTACGACCTCGCTCAGCTGTCCGGCTTCTTCGAGCCGTCGAACCCGCCGGCGGGTGGCGCCGGGATGCCACCGCTGCCCGGCGAGCGGGTCGTGCTCGACGACTGGCCGTACATCGAGGGACCGAACGGTCGCACCCAGGCAGGCGTCGCGATCGACTGGCAGTACCGCAACGGTGGTGTGGGGGAGGTCGCCGTCACGCCGGTCAGCGGCCAGGTCCTGGAGGGCTGGACCGCCAAGGTCCGCGCCGACATCACGCCCGAAGGTTCGACCCGTGATCGCGTCACCCTCAAGGTGCGTGTGACGACGACCTTCTCGCGCGCCGGCGAGGAGGATGAGGTCGCCGTGACGGACGTCACTCTTTCAGGTGACGGACGCCGTTCGACGCTGCACGGCGTGGACCCGGCGCCGCAAGCGGCGTCGCCCGCCGGCAACCCCGCCACCCCGGTTCCGGTGCCGCCGCAGCCGGTCCCGGCCTGATCGGGCGGGAAGCCCCCATGGCCACGCACATCCCGCCCCCACCGACGGCTCGTCACAGCGCCGCTCCCGCATCGGCGCTCGCACGAGACGCGTTCGGCCGCGAGATCGCGGCTGCGGAGCCCGCGCCGGCAGAGGCGCCCCCGTTCGGCGGCGGGCAACAGCCCGCGCCGAAGGAGAAGGCGACGGATGCGCTCGGCCGCCGGGCGGGCGCGCTGTCCGACGAGATCGACTTCCCCGCGTTCGTGGCATCGCTGGTGCACGGAACCTTCGACGCGATCGTCGACAGCTCGATCAAGCAGGTGGAGAGCTTCGCCGATCTGGTATCGGCGGTCGCCAAGCCGCTCGACGAGTTCACGCGGGAGAACGTGACGCCCGGGCAGGCACGGGCCTGGCTCGTCGAGCAGTTCCCGCGGGACGTCACGCTGGCCGAAGAGGGCGGGGAGTACAAGCTCGCCCCCCTCGGGGCGGCGGCCGATGAGGAGCCGCCGTCGCCCGCCTGGCTCGCCGGCTTCGGCCAGGAGGGGCAGGAGCTGTCCGGCGAGCTGCTCGAGGAGACGTTGCTGCCCCTGGCGCGTGAGCGGGTCGCGCGGCAGCGGCTGTCGACCCTTTCGACGATGGTGCTGCTCGGTATGCAACGGGTCGTGGTCCGCGACGGCTCGGTGGGCGCGCGGCTGCGCTTCCGTGCCGCCGCGGCCGACCGCGCGGCGGTCCAGTACGCGACCTCCGACGATCCGCAGACCGGTGGCTCGATCTGGGCCGCGCGCGGCCAGTCCGCGGCGATCACCAAGGTCTCCACGGTCGGCGTCAACGCTCAGTCGGACAGCGAGCTCAAGGCCGAGCTGTTCGGCGATGTGAAGATCAACTTCGCCTCGGAGACCCTGCCTCTCGACCGCTTCGTCGACGAAGCGCAGCGCACCGTGCTCGAACGGCACAGCCGCCAGGCCGCGCACCGCGCCGCGGTGCCGCTTTCGCCCGCGGCACTCACGCCTGCGGCTCCGCCCGTGCCAGCTCCCCCGCCCGGTCCTATCACCCCCGCCGTTCCGGCGCCGCCCGGAGGCACGCCGTGAACGGCAGGCGTGCTCTCGCCGAGCTCCTGAGCGAGCTGGCCGAGAGTGCGGCCGCGTTCGCCGGCGTCGCCGGGGAGATGCCGGTCCGGCCGCGCTCGCTGTGGCTCAGCCTGCCGGTCGACCTGCGCCTGATCGTGACCGCCGGGGAACCGGAGGTCGTCGCCGACGTGCCGCTGTTCCGCACCCGGACCGACTTCGACCCCGACCCCGCGCGCCTCGAGGTCGAGTGGCGGGCCGTCCCGCGTCCGGCGGACGAGGTGCGCCATGAGCCGTGACGCCACCCTGCGCCTTGAGGACTTCATCCAGGCCGTGCAAAGCCAGCTCGACAACGCCCAGGCCGCGATGGCGATCAAGGCGCGCAACCTCAACCTCCCGCTCACCTTCGCGATCAAGGACATCAACCTCGACTTGCGGGCGCACGTCGAATTCACCGACAGCGAGATCCGGATCCGGCCTGCCGCGGCCGGCGAGAAGGAGGCGAGCGTCTTTCACCTCGTCTTCACCGCGATCACCCGGCCGGCGATCGAGGAGAACGCGATCACCTTCGCCGCGGACCCGGACGACCAGAGCCTGGACGAGCTCGGTGACGAGCTCACGACGGACGAGCGCAAGCGGCTCGAATGGGCGGGCGTGCGCACCGTCAAGCAGTTCCAGGACGCCGGTGAACGCGGTGCGGTGCATACGATCGGGCGCGTCACGAATCTCCCCGTCGCGCGGCTTCGCAAGGCCTTAGAGCGTGCCTCGGCACCGCTGGTCCAGCGGGTCGACCCGGTACTGCCCGCGGCCGGGACCGACGGCACCGAGCCGCCGCTGCTCCGCGTCACCGGCCGCAACCTGGTCCGCGCTGGCGCGTCCCCGCAGGTACGGATCGGGGACCGGCCGGTCTCGATCCTCAAGTCCGCGCCGGGGGAGCTGCTGCTCGCCCCGGACGACGAACAGTGGGCCGGCGAGCTTTCGGTGCGATCCGCGCCAGAGCTGGCGACCGCGATGAGCTTCGACCTCGGCGCCTTCCGCCCGGCTGCCGGGCGACCGGCGGCGGTGCGGGTGAACGGGATCGCAGCCGTGCCGAAGGAGGCCCGCCGATGACGATCCGCCGGTTGGGCGCACCCTGGGCCGCGCCCGGTGATCGGCAGTACAGCCTGCCGACCAGCCTGATGGTCAAGCTCGCGCTGGGCGAGGCGCCCGAGCACGTCCCGGCGGTGCGCGACGTCGTGCGCGGTGCGCGAACGGCCGCGAGCTCGATCGACGGCGGCGCCGTCGATCGGGTCATCGGCGAGCGAGCCGGGACCTTCCGCGCGGCGAGGTTGTTCAGCGCGGCCGGCGGCGCGCACCGCCCGGGTCGCGGCCATGTGGGCTACGACGCTGTCGAACAGGCGACGGGGGTGGCGCGCACGCTGATCCTCCGGGTGCCGTCTGGAACCCCGGTGGGGCAGCTCTGCGAAACCCTCGCGCAGATCCCCATCGTGGAGAGCGCCGGTCCCGACTACGTCTCGGTGACGCCGTTCCACGCCGCGGCGGCTGGCGCGCCGGATGGCGACGACGGCTGGGCGGCACGCCGGATGGTGCGCATGGCCGAGGCGCACGCGGTCGAGCCGGGCGATGACGGCGTTGTCGTCGGCCTCGTCGACAGCGGGATCAGCAGCCGGCACGCGGAGTTCCCCCGCACGTTCCGCGCCGGTTTCGACACGGTCCGGCTGGAGACCGCGGACGTCGCGGCAGGCGTGGAACTGCTCGGGGACCACCGCCGGGACGACGGTGATCCCGAGGACCGCTTTGTCGGTCACGGCATGGGCTGCGCCGGGATCATCGCGGCCGAGGGGCACGCGATGCCGCGCGGTCTGGGGGGCGCCTGCCGCATCATCCCGATGCGCGCGCTCGCCGCGGCGCGGTTGCCGGGCAAGACCGCGGCGATCGGGCTCGGCTCGCTCAGCGACCTCGACCTGGCGGTGAAGCTGGTGGTCGACCTCGGCGCGAAGGTCATCACGATGAGCTTCGGCACGGACGACACCGCGCTGGCGCCGAGCAGTCCCAAGCCGCACGCCGATGTCGTCCGGTACGCACTGGAGCGCGGCTGCGTCCTGGTCGCGGCCAGTGGCAACAACGGGCGCGAGACGCGCTACTGGCCCGCGGCGCACCCGGGCGTGATCGCGGTCGGCGCGGTGGCGGGGAACGGCCTGCCCGCGGCCTTCTCGACCCGGGGCGAACACGTCGCGCTTTGCGCGCCGGGCGAGCAGGTGCTCACGACGGCGCTCGGCAACGGCTACCAGTACGCGACAGGGACGAGCTTCGCCGCACCGTTCGCGGCGGGAGCCGCAGCACTGCTGGTGGCACACAGCCACCGCCGCGCGCGGCCGATTGACGCGGAGACCGTCCGCCGGATCCTCATGCGGACCGCACAGCCGTTCGCGGCCGGCGACCAGGCCGGCTGCGGAGCAGGAGTCCTGGACGCGGCGGCCGCGCTGGCCGCGCTCGACGAGGAGCTCGACAGCGCCCTGGGGAACCAGGAGGCCGGAGACGCCGATGACGGCTGATCACCCAAGCCCGCACTGAACCCCGGAAGCCGCAACGCATCGAGGAGATGAATCCATGCCCATCGATCCAGGTACCCGCTTCGTCGATCTCGCCGAGCGCGAGACACAGTCTCGAGACAGCCATGTGAACACTGTCGCGCGACTCACGGTGGTGGCGAAGAAGCGCACCCTCAGCAGCGGCGAACAGGCTGAGCTCGATCTCTCCAATGCTGTGCTCGCGGAACTCGCCGGCAGCGCCAGCGCAAAAGCTGAGGCGACCGAAGTTTGCGATCCTCTGTTCGTCGCGACCCGCACCCTGCTCAACGAACAGAAGCTCATGGCCCCGGAGCTGCGCACGCACGAGAACGGCGTGCTGGTCTTCGACCCGTTCGAGAGCTTTGCCGCGTTCCAGGCTGCTCTGTCGTCGCCGAACCCACCCAAGGGTGCCCTGCCGATCACACTGACCACGCTGACCCTCGGCCTGCTGATGGTCGACGGCGCGCAGCCGCCACCCGTGGCCATCGTGCCGCAACGCGGGGACAATACCGGCAGCAAGGGGCCAGTCAGTTCGAAAAAGAAGACCATTTACCCAAACTGGGACCACCCCGACGGGGGCACGTTCACCCGTGACTTCTTCCAGGCGGTGGGCGAGGCGCGCAGCTACGGCACGCTCGCCGACCAAGTGCTCGCGCTGCTGGCCATCGAAGGCGACCCCGACGGACCCGGCGGCGTCACCCCCACGGTGCGGTGCGAGGAGTTCGCCAGGGTGATGCGCGGGTTGGCCAAGGCCAAGGTCAGGCCGAACGAGCCACAGCTTCGCCGCAAAGTCAATGAGCAGCTGAACAAGATCCAGAACATCGGGTTCGAGGACGACATCGCGGACTCCGTCCTCGATCTCCCCGACCTGGACCAGATCTTCGACCAGAACATCGTCACCGACAACGTCCGGGCGATGGGAGCGATGATCGTTTCCGCCATGTTCGAGGAGCTGAAAGTCTTCCAGGTCGTCGACTCCATCGTGGAGCAGTTCCAGCACGGTGACCTGCCGATCGGCCCGGGCGAGGCCGGCCGGCGGCTCTACCGCTACTGGCGGGACGCGCCCAACCGGATGAGCGAGCAGGAGCGGCGCAACTTCGCGTCGATCACACTCGGCATCCCGGGCGGTGATCCCGGCGGCCAGGTGAACCGCGAGTTCAACGACCTGTGGCTCCGGTTCGTCTCATCCGTATCCTCCTTCGTCCGGCAGAGCGAAGTGGACTCGCTGCTGCGCTCGGGGATGCCCAGCCCGATCAGTCACCAGCAGGTTCGCAAAGCTGCGCGCGACCTCGCGTCCAACCTTTCGTTGCACGGCTACGGCATGGCTCACTACGCCGCGCGCGAAATCCAATTCCAGGTCAACGGGATCATCAAGCTGCTGGGCGACCCCGAGATCCTCGGCTGCTACGGCGCTAAAGACATGTGGCAGGTGGTCGACCAGGTCGCGACCTACTACCTGGGCGGCGCCCGTACCAGCTCTCGTTACCGCACGCTGGCGAGCTGCGGCACGATCATCACCGCCTGGCTGGCCGGGAACGTCACCCGCATCCACCAGACGTCCGGCCCGCTGATCGACATCGACGTGGTGCGCAACCCGCCGGTGGCGGGCGGCCACAAGGCCACCAGGGACCCGAACGACTACGACCTGGTCAACGCCTGCGAGCTCTGGCTGGCGGACACGGCGACCTCGGACAGCGAGATCGAGAGGCTGGCCCAGGAACCGCGGACCACGCCCACGATGACGTCCAAGCCGATCCCGATCCCCGCAATGGCCCGCGAGATGCTCGACGGTCTCGGCGACGTCGGCATCGGGCTCGGCCACGGCTATGCCCCACTGCGTGCGGACTTCGGCGCCGGCAACGGGCATGCCCGGACACAGTGAGGTCGCGGCGAACCCCGGTCCGCGCACGGGAGGAGAGACCATGCCATTCGATCCAGCCGGCGAGCCGGTGGTCGCGAAGGTCGAGCGGCGGCTCCGGTCGGCCGCCCGTTCACTGGGCACTGCTGATCCCTACACGCCGTCGCGTGACCTGCTCATGCGCACCTTCCGGTACCCGGCCGACGCTTACCGCCGCAACGCGCTGATGCCGATGGCCGCGCCGTTCGAGCCGAGCTTCTCGGAGTTCCAGCCGGGCAAGCTCCGGTTCACCATCGAACCGCTGTCGCCGGACGCGGGATCGGTGGACCGGCGGGACGAGTCCACCCGCGAGATGCGCCGCCTGCTCCGCGACTTCATAGGCCGGGATGCGCTCCATTGGTTCGACGGCGCCAGCGAACCGTTCCGGGGCTTCGCCACCGGTGGGAAGCTCGACTACGGGGCGTTTTTCGGCTCGAGCTACGACCGGGACGGGCTGTACGCCTCGAAGGTCTACTACGAGCTCCCGGGCGGCCGCGGGGCGATCGACGACCTGCCGTCTGGTCTGCAGCGGATCGTCCAGGCGGCGCTCCACCTCGTCCCCGGCCTGCACCCGCTGTTCACGACCCTGGCCGCGCAACGCGATCTGGGCGGCCAGCGGCTCACGTTCGCGAGCACGCAGCCGCTCCGGCTCGCCGATCTCCAGCCGGTGCTGGACGCCCTCGGCCTGGGCCACCGCCTGCCGGGGATCATGCAGCTGCTGGGACTGGTGCTCGGCGGGCGGTTCGAACTGCCTGCGCACAGTGCCCTGCTCGCCTTCGGCGAAGGGCCGGCGGGGCCGGACTTCGAGATCTACGTGCTGCTGTCGGCGATCCCCGACGTGCCGCCCAGCTTCCTCAGCCTGCTCACCATGGGGCTCGCCGAGCGGCCCCGCGGCCTAGCGGCACTGGAACGCTGGATGGGGGCCTTCACCCCCGAGGACGAGAACTGGCCGGGCCGCTTCTCGATCGTCAGCCTGCGCACCGACGCCCAGTCCCCGCCCCGCGTCGGTCTCTACCTGCGGCCGATCGAATTCGAGCTGCCGCAGGAGGCGTTGCAGGCCGTCTGAACCCCGCCCGTCCAGTTCGAGAGGTCCGTGATCATGTCCGGCACCCCCATCATCGCCCCGCGGCGGGAAGCACGGTCCGCCGTACCGACTCCCGATCCGGTCGTCCGGCACGGAGTGGCAGACCTCCTCACCCGGTCGCCGGCGTTCCGCGCCCTGCCCGCCGAGGACCGGAAAGCGATCGCGGGCAACACCGCACTGATCGCTGGCTACCTGTCCCGTCCGGAGGGTATCGAGGGCAGCCGGATCCCGGACGGCGTCGGTACCCCCGCCGCTCGCGCACTGGCCGGTGACGATAAGTCGGCCGCCGAGGCGAGCTGGAGCGAACGCAAGAAGGCGGTCGACGACATCGGGCAGGCGAAGTTCACGGCGTCCGCGGCGCAGCAGGGAGCGGCGGTCGCCGGCATGCTGCTCAACGAGGTCAAGTTCCCGCAGTTCGTCTCGGGTCTCATCGAGGGCGTGTTCAGCTCGATCGTCAAGAGCTCGATCGAGCAAATGCGCGCTTACCAGGAGATGATCGCGGCCGTCGCCCAATCGCTGCGCCAGTTCATGGACGACAACGTCGCACCGCTGCAGGGGCGGGAAAACCTCGTCGACCAGTTTCCCGACGTCTTCGAGCTCGGCACCGACGAATGGAGCGAGAGCGACGAGCCCCGGCTCAAGCTGCGGGAGGGCGTCGACGAGCAGGCGGCGCTCGCGCGGGTCAACAACAAACTGTCGTTCGGCAACGGTGCGCTCGAGAGCCTCGACCTCTCGGACGAGAACGCCGAACGCGCCCTGGTCGAGAGCAGCCGGATCCAGCTCGCGAAGCAGCGTCAGCAGCTGATGGCCAGTCTCGTCCTGATGGGGATCAACCGGATCGTCGTCGCCGATGGGCGCATTTCGGCGAAGATCATCTACGACGTGCGCGCCCAGGACCGGCAGAGTGCCCGGCGGAGCGCGAGCGCCGTGGACGTGGCCCGCGACAGGTACGGCAACGTCCAGACGACCCGCGTCCGCGGAGGCACTCCCGACGAGGACGGCAACGGCGGCTACGACGCAGACTACTTCGCCAAGGGTGGGTACAAGTACGAGAACAAGCCGATCATCACCGCGCAGACATCGGCCTCCGAGGTCAACGACGCCGCGTTGCAAACCAAGATCCAGCTCACCGGCGCGGTCGACGTGAACTTCAAGAGCGATTACCTGCCGCTGGACCGGATGGCGACCCCGCAGATGATCGCCGCCATCCAGGGCAACGCCTCGCCCGCGGACCCGAACGTCCTGCCCGGCCCGGTGGCCGCGCCCACCCCCGCTGCTGCCGACGGCAGCGGTGGGGTCGTGACCCCTCCCGCGGCGGCGCCGGCCGCCCGGACGGCAGGCTGAGAGGCGACAGCGATGGACACGAGTATCGCCGAACATCCGGCCGGCAGGAGCGTCGTGGCACCGCCACCGACGAGCGCGGCCGCCGTCAGCGCGGCACGGCCCGAGGTGTTCCAGCTGCTGATGCGCACGCCCGCCTTCCTCAGCTTGCCTGAGGACGAGCGGCGGCGGATCGCCGGCGACACGGTCCGGGTGCTCTCCTACATGACCGATCCCGGTGGCGTGCACAGCGAGGTCGCGGCCCGGGAGGCGAGCGGTGACCTTCCCCGCTCGGGCGCGCTCGCCGCCTCGCCGGTGGGTCGCGCCCAAGCAGAGGAGAACCCGGTCGAGGCGACCAAGCGGCAGCTCTCGCGAAGCCCCGGCTTCGCCGGCCGGGACTTCCAAGCCGGGGCCGCCCGCCAAGGCGTCGAACAGTTCGGCGAGCTGGTGCAGAAGGTCGATTTCCCGAAGTTCGTCGGCGGCCTGATCAAGAACGTTTTCCAGGCGATCGTCGAGAGCTCGATCGAGCAGATGCGTGCCTACGGCGAGCTTATCGCCAACGTCGCCAAGACGACCGGACAGTTCATGCGGGACAACATCGGCGAGGCCGCGGCCCGCGGCTACCTCTCTGAGGCCTACCCTGACGTGCTCTCGGTCAGCGACACCACGGCCGACGACGAGGACGCCGCGCAGCCGAAGTCTCGGCTGGAGGCTACGGGCGACGCAGGCGTGCGGCTGGCCGAGATCAGCCGGGACATGAATGTGAACCCGCCGATCACCGACCTTTCCGACGCCGACGCCGAGCTCCGCCTGGTGACAGCGGCCCGGCTGCAGATGGCGAAGTCACGCCAGCAGTTGCTGTCCTCGATGGTGATGCTGGGCATCAGCCGCATCGTCGTCACCGACGGCTCGATCAACGCCAAGGTGGTGTTCGACATGCGCGCCAGCGACACGGCCCAGCGCCACTACGCTGCCTCAATGCGCGACCGGGAGGCGCAGCGCCACAAGGAGAGCATCCAGACCAGCCACGGCAGCTGGTACACGCCCTTCTCGGCCGGCGCCGCCTTCGAAGGCGAACAGGAGCACGTCGCGACCGTGGGTTCCGCGGTCGACGAGACCAGCGAGGCACGGGCCGAGGTGAAGGCCAAGCTCTCGGGCGACGTCCGCGTGAACTTCAAGAGCGACTACCTACCGCTCGACAAGATGGCCACGCCGCAGATGATGTCGGTCATCCAGGGCAACAGCACGCCCTACAACCCCAACGAGCCGCCCACCCAGGGCGCCGGGAAGGGGTAGACCGTGATCGTGCCCGTCGCCGACGCGCTGCTGGCCTCCGCGCTGTCGGCGGGCGAGGGGCTGGCAGCCCGGTCCACCGCGCACGGTCTCGCTTTCACCCTCGGCCAGCTCGGCGACATCGACCTCCCCGAGCCGGCCGCGGCGCGGATCGGCGAGGCGCGGCTGCGCGCGCTGGCCACCCTCTACCTCTCGGCCGACCTGGAGTCCGCGGGCATCCTCCCGGCGGTCGAAGCCTTGGCGGGCCTCGCGTCGACCGGCGCGGCAGCGATCGATCTCGGCGGCGCGGAACCGTTGCTCGCCGACTGGTGGCGGCGGAGGCACGATCGGGTCAGCGCAGCGGAGCGCATCGCCTTCTTCTCCCGGCTGTTCGGCACCGCCCACGGCCCGGTGGCGGCCGACGCCCACCGCAACGTCGGGTTCGAGGACCGCATGCTCGAGCTGTGCGAGGCGCTCTACAAGCTCGACGAGATACCGACCGGCGACCCCTACGGCGGCACCGCCCAGCAGGCGCGCGTCCACCGGGCGGCGCGGGACCTGGCGGAGAACCTGGGCGAGGCCGGCGGCGGGATCACCGCCTTCATGGCGGGCGAGATCATCGCCTCGCTCCGGCAGGCCTTCGCCGTCATCGGCCATCCCGACCTGCGCAGGGCCTTCGCGGCGCGCGACACCTGGGGCGTGGTCGCCGGTATCGCCCGGATCGCGCGGGTGCGGTTCGAGCCGCCCGCGCCGTACGTCCGGCGCGGGCGGGCCGGGATGACCGTGCTCGCCTGGCTCGCCGACGTGTCGGACCGGCTCGGCGGCCCGGGCGCGCGGCTGGCCGCGATCGGCGATCCGGTGGTCGGCTCCGCGATCGACTGGATCGAGGCGACGCTGGACATCGGTGCGGCGACCCAGCCGGCCGCCTCCGTGCCCCCGGCCTCGCCGTGGTCGACGGTGGGGGCCTGAGATGGCCCTGCCGTCACGTGCTCCGGAGACGCCCGCGGTGCGGGCGGAAGGTGGCGTTCCCCGGCGCGACGCGCGCCAGGGCGTGCGGAGCTTGCTCTCGGCCCAGCACGGGTTCGCGAGGTTGGCCGGCGACACGAGGCGCGAGCTGGCCGGGGCACTGGCCCGGATCGGATCGGTCGCGCTCGACCAGGCCGAGGCGGCGGCCGGGTGCCCGCGTCCGGCACTGGCGCGGGCGCAGAACGCGGGTTCGGAGTTCTCCGGCGTCGCCACCGGCCGGCTTGCGCAGACGACCCGCGACACGCTCGGCGCGGTCTCCTTCCCGAGGTTTGTCAACGAGCTGATCACCGGCGTCTTCAAGGCGATGAACGACTCCAACCAGCAGCAGCTAACCGCGTTCGTCGAGCTGCTCCGCAACGTCGCGCAGACGACCGAAGGATTCGCCGAAAGCAATGTCGGCGTCTCCGGCGCACGCGAATGGCTGGCTGAACGCTTTCCCGGGAGCTTCGTCATCGAGGGCGAGGGCGAAGGCGAAGACGACGAGGACCTGACCGGCCTCGAGCCCGAAGAGCGGCGCGAGCGCCAGGCGGAACGGGACGCGGCCACCCGGCTCGTGCTGCGCCCCGGCGTGGCACCTCCCGCCGAGGCCGCGCTGCGTTCGGCCCTCGGCGTGCCCGAGGGCGAGGTCGTCCCCGCCGACGGCGATCCCGAGTCCCTGGTCCCCTTCGCCCGCCAGGCTTTGGCACGCGGGCGGCAGCAGCTGCTCGCCACCATGGTGCAGATGGGCATGCAGCGCATCGTGGTCGAAAGCGGCCGGCTCAACGCCTCGATGCGGTTCCACATCGACGCGAGCAGCGTCGCCGAGAACGACAAGGGATCGCAGTTCGACCTGCACAACACCAGCAGTGGCAAGATCGGCGCCAAGTTCGGGCCGTGGGGCGCCGAGGCCAAGGTGCAGAACACGATCGGTTACGTCACCACGGACCGGACCAGCACCACCGAGGAGCTCGACACCTCGGTCGACCTCGACAGCGGCGTCGAACTGATCTTCCGCACCGATTACGTCCCGCTCGATCGGCTGGTGACCGGTGCCGACGCCGCCCGCATCCGGGTGAACACGATCAACCCGCAGGCGGAGGCGGACCGGATCGCGCGCGAGCGGGAGACGCGGACGGCCGCGCGGACCACCGAGCGGAAAGACCGCGCGCAGCGGCTCGACACCGCGCTTCGGCCGCCGCCACCACCCCCGGCACCGTCGCCGAAGGCACCGGAGAAGACACCGCCGCAGCAGGCGAAGAAGGCGGCGCAGCCGGAGAATGCGGCGCCGCAGCCGGAGAAGAAGCCTGACCAGAGGCAGGCAGCGAGCTCCGCCGGCGGGGCGCCGGCTGCGGCCCGTACCCAGTCAATGCGTCGATGATCCGGGCCGTGATTTTCAGCCGAACGGTGCGGTGACGCGGCCAGTAAAGGATGCCGGCATGGGTCATTCCCCGCAGCGGACCGGAATCTGCCTCATCAGGATCGAGGCGCAAGGTGCTTCGTACCTCATCACCGTTCGCCGGAACCGGGACGTCGGCGGCCGTTCCGCGGATGCGATAACGTCATTCTCAGAGACGGAACGTGCGCTCGAGGCGGTCAGGACGTTCCTTCGGCAATTCACGGAGGTGCTGCCCGCGTCGTGATCGACGTGAGGGTCAGGACCGGGCACTGGCCGTCGTCGCGGGTACCCTGGGGGACTCCTCGGACGCCTGTCTCCGTCGAACCATCTGCCGCAGGACCCGGGCCATGGCCGGCGGTGGCTCCGTGCCGAGTTCGCGCAGCAGGAGGCTCCGGTAGGCCTCGAAATGCCGCCGAGCTTCGATCCAGTTGCCTTCGGCAAGGTGGGCCTGCAGCAACGTCCGCTGCGCGCTTTCCCGCAACGGCTCGCAGCCCACAGCGAGCATGGCGGCCTCGACTGCCTCCGCGCAGCGTCCGCAGCGCACCAGGGCCGCGCTCAGGGCTTCGAGCGCGTGCAGCAGGCGCTGGCGGACTCGTTCGCGTTCCATCAGCGCCCAGTCGTCGTACCAGCCGGGCAGCAAGTCCAGTACGTCGACACCCCACGGCCGGATCATGAGATCCGAACCGGAAGCGGAGCCGTCGATGAGCCTGCTCGCCCATTGACTCACGATCCGGAGGTCCACGACCACCTCGGTGCGGAGCGCGAGCGACGACTTGTCCGCGGTCAGCAGCGGGCAATCGCTTTGGTTGAGCCGCCAGAGCGCGGTCCGCAGGTTTCCCGCCGCGCGCAGATCATCCCCGATGGGCCAGAGCGTGCCCGCGGCGTACCGGCGCTGCACGCGATGGTGGTGAAGCGCGACGAATGCGACGAGGCGCTTGCTGCCATCGGGAATGGCCATCCGCCGGGACCCGATAGTGACAAACGGACCGCCGAAAAGGTGGAGAATGACCGCGGCCTCGTCGCTGGCGTCCCCTGCCAGCATTTTGATCCATTCCGTCACCGCTCTACCCTCCGTACCCGATAGTGAAACGAGACTAGTCACGGTGTCGTCACCGGCCCGTCACGTTCTGCCGATGTGATCAGACACGCGAGTAACGGTGCGGCCGCTGCTTTGATCTGCCGGTGCGCTTCCACGTTGGCATGACGGCTCAGCGCGTCGCCGGTTTCCCGGTCCGTACGGCCACTCCGAATGACATTGCCGTATTGCGAAGTCGCGTTTCTTGGCCTCGTTGTGCCGCTCTGGCGGCGACGTCACCCGTTCGCCATCCGAAATCACTCGACAAGCTGCGTCCGAATGCGACCAAAGCCGCCGCGGCTGCTCGTTGCGGCGTTGCTCCGACGGCCTGCCTTGGCCGCGGTTGTCTTGTGTCGCTGCTGTCGCACGGCCGGCGCCAATCGGATTCCCCCCCCCCGGGGGACACGAAAGATTCCATGCGAAGGGGGTCAAGTTCCTTTTGAACACGCAGACGTGGGAATCTACCGCGCTGCCGTCGGGTATTTGGGAAGCGATCAGCTGCAGTGCTGTCATTCGCGCGGCGTAATTAGTTAGTTGGCAACGATTCGCTCAAGTTGCAGGCCAGTCATTTATCAGGAGTGTCGCGTGCAGATGGAGCTGCCAGTAGGTCGACACTTTACGTTCGGTGTCGGCGTGGCCAGTAGTTTCCGGATGTCGCCGAGTCGTTCGGCAAGGTCGCGGATCTGGTCCTTGCTTAGCCGCTGCTGCTGGGGTCATGCGGCGATGTGTGCCTTCGCCTCGGCGCGGCGGTTTGGGTCTTGCCGATTCACTCGGCGACCAGATCGGCGGCGGCTTCGAGGGCTGCGCGGTGGCGCCGAACGTACCGATGCTGCGTGCGAGTGCGTTCCCGGGCCTGCGGGCGTCCTATGCCACGGCGATCTCCTGAGTGCGCTGGAAGGTGTCGACCTGCCGTTCCTCCAATTGGTGGGCGCTCCGCGTCGGACGTCGAGGCTATGGGGCCAAAGCGCGGCGCCACTGGTTGGTGACGCTTCGGCGCAACGCCTCGGTGTCGACGCTCTCCGGATCCAGCAGCCGCTGCAGTGCGATTCCGCGCAGCTGCCCGACGACCGCGGTCGCGACCTCGTTCGCGGCCACCTCCGCGTCGATCGTGCCCTCTGCGATGCCGGCCTCGATGTCCTCGCGTAGGTCTGCGCGGAAGGCCTTGTCGCGCTCGCGGAACGTGGGGGCCAGGTCTGGCTGGGTGGCCGCTTCCGCCCACAGCAGCAGGAATGCCTGGTTGAACACGCCGATCCGGCCGAGTTCGCCCAGGTAGCCGTCGATCAGGCGCAACAGCCGGTCGAGGCCGGGGGGTGCGTCCTCCAAACCTGGGACGAATCCCGCCTGCGTGGCCCGCGCCAGCCGCTCGATCAGGGCCTGCTTTCCGCCGAAGTGGTGGGTCACGATGCCGCGGCTGTAGCCCGCGCGTTCTCCGACGCGGGCGAGCGTCAGCGAACGCACTCCCTGCTCGACCACCAGTTCGGCGGCGGCGGTCAGGAGCGCGGCTTCGGCCTGCTCTCGGCGTTCCTGCTGGGTGCGGCGGGCGGGAGGCATGGGCGGAGCCTAGCAAATCAACTTGCGTGTTAGTCAACAAGTATGTGTAAGGTGGTGGCCAAGGAGGCCCTGATGATCGAAATCGAAGACCGCGCCCTCGACGCCCTGCTCGCCGATGACCCCGGTGGCCCGGTCGTGATGCTCAACCTGCTGCGGTTCCGTCCGGACGGCGGCCGCGAAAGCTATCAGCGCTACGCCGAAGCCCTGCGCCTCGAGCTCAACGCCCGCTACGGCCTGAAGGTCGAGTACCTCGGTACCGGCGGGCCGGCGCTCGTCGCCGAGGATGGGCAAGCCTGGGACATGGTGGTGCTCGTGCGCTATCCGGACCGGCGGGCCTTCGCGGCCATGGTGCGCGATCCCGAATACCAGGCCATCACCCACCTGCGCACCGAAGCGCTGGTGGAATCGGTCCTGCAGCCGACGACGCCGGTGGCGGTCTGATGCCCGCGGTGTTCGTCCACGGCAACCCGGAGACGGCCGCGGTCTGGGACCTGCTGGTGGCGGAGCTCGCGCCGTCGCGTTCGGATCTGGTCTGCCTGTCGCCGCCCGGCTTCGGTGCGCCGCTGCCCGGCGGGTTCGGGGCCACTCGCGCCGACTACCGCGACTGGCTGATCGGCGAACTGGAAGCTTTGGGCGAGCCGGTGGACCTGGTGGGTCACGATCTCGGTGGTGGACATGTCGTCAACGTCGTGCTGAGCCGGCCGGACCTCGTGCGCAGCTGGGTCAGCGACGCGCTGGGCATGTACGACCCGGGCTACGAGTGGCACGAACTCGCCCGGCGCTGGCGGACGCCCGGAGTCGGTGAGGCCGACGTCGCCGCGCGGTTCGGTGGTACGGCCGAAGCGCGGACGGCCGTGCTGGTGCAGCGGGGGATGGGCCCGGCTGTCGCGGCCCGCGTTGCGGCGGGGCAGGACGAGGTGATGGGGCGCGCGGTGCTCACCGTGTACCGGTCCGCCGGTGAGCCCGGCCTGGGTTTGCCGCTGGAACGGGCGGCGGCCCGGCCGGGGCTCGCCATCCTGGCCACGGCCGACCACGTCGGCGGAACCGAAGCGCAACGCCGTCGGGCGGCCGCCCGGGCCGGGGCCCGGGTCGCCGTTCTCGACGGCCTCGGTCACTGGTGGATGACCCACGAGCCGGCCCGTGCCGCCGCGATGCTGACCGGGTTCTGGGTCGGCCTCGGCTGATGCTCAGTGGGTGGCAGGCCGGGCCCGGGACACACGACCATCTTGTGCGTTGAACCGATGCGTCACCGGGGCGGACGTCGTGTGCGCCGGCCAGCCCGGGTTCCCCGTCGTCGCGAATTCGGTCCACGCGCCGTGCATGCGCCTCGCGAGAGCTTCGGGTGCCGGGGTGGGGCCGAGCAAGCCGGTTTCGCCGTGCAGCCACGGCTCGTCGGCCACGTCGAAGACGAACGGCAGCTCGACCGTGTGCGCGGCGCCGAGGCGACCGTCGAAGGCAGTGGAACGGTGGCCGAACGAGTAGACGTACGTGCAGCCCGGGGCGACGCGCGCGTGCGCGTCCGCCATACGCGCCGTCCCCTTCCCGAACAGCACGTCGCCGAGCGGCACGTCGGTGTCCGGCTTTCCCTGCGGGACCAGGTAGAGGTTCCCTTCCTCCGTGTTGGTGCCGATCAGCAGGTCGACGTCACCCGCCGGGCCTGACGTGAGCGCGTCGGCGGCCTGCGCGGGCAGTACCAGGCTGAACGGGCTCAAGCCGACGAGGGGATCCGTCGCGGTGTCCGTGCGGAGGTCCAACCCGGACAGTGCGGGTTGGACCTCCAGGAAACGCTCGTCCGGGAGGCCGGCGAAGCCTTCGACCGTCGGTGGGGTGCCGAGCGCCGCTGCCGTCGCGGTCGTGACCCGGTGGGCCTGCTCGGGGGTGAACGCGCCGGTGCCGCTGCCGCTCTGCATGATCGCTCGCCGGAACAGGCCCTTTGCCTGGGGCGTGGCGAGGAGACTGCCGACGAGCGTGGCGCCGGCGGACTGGCCGAACACCGTGACGTTGCCGGGGTCGCCGCCGAACGAGGTGATGGCTTCCCGGACCCACTGCAGCGCCAGGAGCACGTCGAGCAGGCCCCGGTTGTCCGGGGTGCCTTCGAGCGACAGAAATCCGGGGACGCCGAGCCGGTATTGGACGGTCACGAGGACGACGCCGTCGCGGGCGAACGCCCGGCCGTCGTAGAGCGCGGCGCGGGCGGATCCGGTGACGAATCCGCCGCCGTGCACGAAGACCAGCACCGGGCGCTGCCCGCGGCCGGCCGCGGGCGTGCGGACGTCGACGGTGAGGTAGTCCGCGCCGCGAACCCAGCCGGGCCCGAAGTACGGGGTCATGTCGAGGCGGCCGAAGTCCCGGGCCGGCTGGGGCGCGGTCGGCCCGGGCGCGGTCCCGTCGCGGACGCCGGGCCACCCCGGGTGCGGCGACGGCTCGCCGAAGCGGCCCGCGCCGGTGGGCGCCAGGGCGTACGGGATGGCGCGGTAGCGCTCTCCGAAGGCGTCACGGACGCCGCGGACGGCACCGGCCGGCGTCCGCACGACGGGATTTTCCTGGGCTGGCACGGCGATTCCTTTCAGGCGCTGCGGGGGAAGCCGGCCCAGTCCGCGATCGCGAACCGGGTCCCGTCGCGTTTCACCTGGGCGGCGCCGTGGCCGCCGAAGTGGGCGGGGAAGACGAGCGCGCCGGTTTCGGCGGCCTGGCCGAGCAGGTCGCGTCGGGTGGCTCGCGCGGCGGCGGGGTCTTCGCAGAAGCAGGAATTGGTTTCCGGCTCGGCGATCTGCAGGGCGGTGTGCACGAGGTCGCCGACGAACAGCGCGCGGTCCCCGCCGGACTCCAGGTGCAGCACCGACGATCCCGGCGTGTGGCCGGGCGCGAGTTCCAGGCGCAGGTCGGCGTCGATGCGGTGCGAGCCGTCCCACAACTGCGTCAACCCGGCTTCGTGCACGGGGGCGACGCTGTCTTCGAAGACGTTCTGGTTGCCGCGGCCGAGGCGGGGCCGGTGCTCGTTGGCGGGGTTCCAGAAGTCGAAGTCGCGGCGGGGCATCAGGTAGGTCGCGTTGGGGAAGGTCGGCACCCAGGCGCGCCCGTCCAGGCGGGTGTTCCACCCGACGTGGTCGACGTGCAGGTGCGTGTTGACGACGAGGTCGACGTCTTCGGGCTGCACGCCGGCGGCGGCGAGAGCACCGAGGAAGCCGGTGTCGAGGTGGCTCCAGACGGGGGAGTAGGGCCGCTCCTTGTGGTTGCCGACGCCGGTGTCGACGAGGATCGTGCGGCCGCCGCTGCGCAGCACGCCCGCCCGGCCCGCCGACCGGCCCAACATGGCGCGGCTGGTCTTCCTCGACGCGCACACCCGCGACCTCTATCCACAGTGGACCGCGAAGGCGAAGGCGGTCGTCGGCAACCTGCGCCTGACCGCCGGCCGCCACGGCGACGACCAGCTGCTCAACGCGCTGATCGGGGAACTCGTCACGAAGAGCCCCGAATTCGCCGCGTGGTGGGCCGATCACCGCGTCCAGGCCTGCGCGGCGACCGAATACGCGATGCGGCATCCCCTGGTCGGCGACGTCGTGGTCCACCAGCAGGCCATGACCCCCGCGCACGCGGCCGAGCAGACGCTCGTCGTCGCCACCAGCGAACCCGGGTCACCGTCCCAGGCGGCACTCGACCTGCTCGCCCGCGCCACTTCCTGGTCGGCGCGCCGTGCGGTGCGGGACCGCTCGGCAGCCCCACACCGCACCGGCTCCGGCCTCAGGAGCGCTGGGCGACCTCCGCGTCCGTCAACGCCTTGCCGACCACGTCGACGTCGTCGACCGCGCCGCTCCAGAAGTCGACGTTGCGGCCGTCGTACTTGGCGCGCCCGACCGTGAACGCGCCGGTGCCGACGAGCGCCGGTCCGGCCGGGGCGGTCGCGACCTTCACGCCGTCCACGTAGAGCCGGATTTCGTTGCCCGCGCGCACACCCGTGAGTTGGTACCAGCGGCCGATTTCCGGCACGACCTCGTACCGGGCCCGGTTGCCGCCGGGCGTGCTGAACGCGAACGCGCCCTGCCCGTACTGCAGGTAGAACGGGCTCTCCCGCTCCCGGCCGTCCTGGCTCACCGCCGTCGCGTAGTTGCCGGGCAGCTGGTCGAGCCGCACCTTCGCGGACACGGTGTAGTCACCGGTCGTGTCGACGACCGGGCCGTAGGTGTCGGCGGAGCCGCCGGTGAACTGCAGCGCGCCGTCCTTGAAGGCCGCCCCGGCCGGGGTGAGCGTCAGCGGGTTGTTGCCGCCGCTCGAGTCCTTCGCGGTCGTCCCTCCGCGCTCGTCGAGGTTCCACGAGCCCTTGCCCGCGTACGGGTAGGGCTTGCCCGCGTTCGCCCCGGCTTCGATCACGCGCCGGTTGATCTCGCGGACCGGACCCGGGTCGACCTTGATGCGCTTGCGGTCGTAGGTCCAGAGCCCGTTGAGCTCGCCTTCGAGGTCGGTGACCTGCGTGTAGACCGACGCCGACAGCTCGGCCCGCGCCTGCCCGAGGTAGAACGTCCGGGTGTTGTCGACGTACTTCGCCGTCAGCGCCGCCTTGTCCTGCACGCCGCTGTAGATCGCGATCGGCGCACCCGGCCACTGGTGCCCCGGCGTGCGCAGCGTGAAGCCGCCGTGCTCGCCGTCCATCGCGACGCGCTTGCCGTCCGGACGCGCCGGGTCGGTGTTGTTGTAGTCGTGGTGGTCGATGACGTCGCCCGCGCCCGAGTCGCCCTTGGAGGCGCAGCAGTTCACCCCGCTGTGGGCGTTGACGATCCGGCTCGGGTCGGCGGCCTTGACCTGGTCGGTGATCCGGCCGGTCGCGGCCTTGTCCCACTCGCCCCAGCCCTCGTTGAACACGATCCAGGCGTAGACGGACGGGTAGTTCTGCAGCTGGTGCATCTCTTCCAGCCCCTGGCTGAGCCACGCCTGCTGCGCCCCGGCGTTGTTGCCGTCGTCGAGCGACACGAAGTCCTGCCACACCAGCAGTCCCAGCTGGTCCGCGTGGTAGTACCAGCGGGCCGGCTCGACCTTGATGTGCTTGCGGACGGCGTTGAAGCCGAGGTCCTTCTGCGCCTTCAGGTCGAAGACGAGGGCGTCGTCGCTCGGCGCGGTGTTCAGGCCGTCCGGGTAGAAGCCCTGGTCCAGCTGCATCAGGGAGAAGAACGGCTTGCCGTTGAGCGTCAGCTTGGGGACGCCGTTGACGTTCGTGATGCCGGTGGACCGCATGCCGAAGTAGCTCTTGACCTTGTCACCGCCCAGCTTGATCTCCAGCTGGTAGAGGTACGGGTCGTCCGGCGTCCACAGGTGCGGGTTCGGCACCGGCAGCTTCAGGTTCGCGTTGGCGGGCCCGCTGACCGTGCCGACCTGCCGGCCGCGCGCGTCCTTGGCGACCGCCGTGACGGTGGCGCCGCCCGCGGACTTGACGTTCAGCGCCAGCGAGTTCGTCGTGAGGTCGGGCGTCGTCTTGATCTCGTCGATGCCCTTGTCCGCCACCGGCTCCAGCCACACGGTCTGCCAGATGCCGGACGACGGCGTGTAGAAGATCCCGCCGGGGTTGGGGGACTGCTTGCCCTTGGGCTGGTACGGGCCGGTCGTGTCGGTGACGGCGACGACGATCTCCTGCTCGTCACCGCGCTTGAGCGCGTCGGTGATGTCGGCGCTGAACGCCGTGTAGCCGCCGGTGTGCTCTGCGACGAGCTTGCCGTTCACCCACACCTTGGCCTGGTAGTCGACCGCGCCGAAGTTGAGCTTGAGGCGCTGCCCGCCGCCGATCTTCCAGTCGCGCGGGACGGTGACCGTGCGGCGGTAGAACATGTGGTCCTCGTGCCGTTCGAGGCCGGAGAGCTGCGACTCGATCGGATAGGGCACGACCACCTTCTCGGGCAGCCGCTTGCCGAACGTCGGCTGCTGGCCTTCCGTGGCGGCGGAGAACTCCCACGGGCCGTTGAGGTTGACCCACTTTTCGCGCTCGAGCTGCGGCCGCGGGTACTCCGGCAGCGGGTGGCGCGTGTCGACGTTCTCGCCCCACGGCGTCCGGAGGCGCTCGGTCGAGGCGTTCGCGACGATGCGCCCGGCCTTGCCGACCTTCGCGCCGTTCACCGCGAGGGCGCCCGCGCCGTCGTAGTAGAGGGTGACCCGTTGACCCTTCAGGACTTCTTCGGCCAGCCGGATCGTGGCCCGCGTGCGGGACGTAGTGATGGACGCGATCGGCATCGGCGTCGCGTCGACCTCGATGCGCAGGTGGTCCTGCAGGTCGTTCGTTCCCGAGACCCGGCCGCCGAAGTCGGCGGCGAGGGTGCGCCCGTCCGGGGAGATGTCCGCCGTGCGCGGCACGACGGCGAAGTCGGCCGGCGGCGTGAACGCCGAGAGCGGCACGATCTGCTTCGCGATGGCCGGGCTCGACCAGCGCAGGAACATGTTGGCGCCGCCGGTGTCCTGGAACATCTCCAGCTTGAAGTCGTACTGCTTGCCGGCGGTCAGCGTGACCGGCGCGCTGGTCTGTTCCTTGTCCCAGTCGCCGACCCAGTGGTCGATCACCGGCGCGCCGTCGAGGAACAGCCGGAACCCGTTGTCACCGATGGCGTAGAACGTGTAGTCGCCGGTCTGCGGCACGGCGAGCTGTCCGCTCCACCGGGCGGTCGTGTGCTCCGTGCGCCCGGCGACCAGCCCGAAGACCGAGGTCAGGTCCGGATGGTCGACCTCCCCGTCGAGCGCGGTGCCGGCCAGGTTCGCGAAGTCGTGCGCGTCTGGTGCCGACGGCGTGAAGTACTCGGCCTTCAAGCCGTGGACGGGCTCGGCGGCGCCTGCGGGCGGCGTGCCGGATGCCACGCCCAGCGCCACCAGCGCGGCGACGAGGACGGAAGCGGCTCTTCTCATCGGCGGGTCCTTTTCACTTTTACAACGTTGTAAAACGCTCCGGGGCGATCCAATCAGACAAGTTGGACTCCGAGATACCGCCGAATGTCGGTATCTCGGCGGCCGACTGCCGCGGTCGGCCGGGGCCGCCTCGCGTCCGGCGTCCCAACCCGGTCCCCGCTCGCGCCCGAGTTGGGCATCATGACGGTATGAGTCTGTCTCCGGCGGATGAGCCGAAGCGGCCGGCGCTCGGACCGGATCAGCCGGAGTGAGCCGGTTCCCCGACCGTGCGCGCTCGCACGCGGTACTGCTGGGAGCCGGCCGGTTCCGGGACCCGGGGCTGACCGGCTTGCCGGCCGTGCACGAAAACCTCCTGGCGCTGCGCAGCCGCTTGACCGATCCCGGCACCGGTGTGTTCGCCGCCGGCAACTGCGTGACGGTCCCCGATGACGCTTCGGTGGCCGAAGCCGGCCGGCTGCTGAACCGGCACGCGGAGCAGGCCCGGGACCTGCTGCTCGTGTACTACGCCGGTCACGGCCTCATCGACGACCGCGGCCGGCTGCACCTGGCGCTGCACCACACCGAGACCTCGTCGCTGAAGTACAGCGCCCTCGCGGTGGACCTGCTGCGGGAGGACGTCGGCGCCAGCCCCGCCGAGGCACGAGTGCTGATCCTCGACTGCTGTTTCGCGGGCCGCGCCATCGACGTGATGGCCGCCGACGCATCCCTGATCGGTGCTCAGCTCGAGGCGGCAGGGACCTACACGCTCGCCTCGACGACCGCGAACGCGCCCGCCTACGCACCACACGGACAGCGGTTCACCGCGTTCACCGGCGCGCTGCTCGACGCGCTGGGCAACGACACCCCGTTGACGATGGACGAGATCTACCTGCGGGTGGACCGGGAACTGGCTGCCCGCAGCCTGCCGCGGCCGCAACGGCGGGCCACCAACACCGCCGGCAGCCTGTGCCTTTCGCGGGGGCCGGGAGAACCGGCGCCACAAGGCGAATCGTCGCCCCGCCAGGTCACATTCCGGCGTGCTCCGGCGGAACTCCGCCGCCGGCAGCGGCAGGTGGCGGTCCGCATGGCCGCCGGGACCAGCGCCCTCACCGCGGCCATGGGCGGGTTGTTCGCCGTGCTGAACCACGACCCGGACTGGCTGTGGGCGATCCTGGTCTTCGGCGGGTCATCCGCACTGTTCGTCCTGCTGATCACGCTGCTGATGACCACGATCACCCCGAAACAGGCCGAACTGGTCATCGACTCGACCGGGATCACCGTCGCGACCGAGCGGCAGCGCTCGACCGTGCGCTGGGCGGACGTCTCCGACGTGGGCCTGCTCCCGTCGCGCGGGGTGAATCCCGCGCTGAAGAAGGTCTATGCCGCCAACCACCTGCTGGTCGTGCGCTACCGGCCGGAGGTGCCGGTTCCCGGGACCCCCGGTCTGTCCCGGCAGCTGCACGATCTGGGCTACGTCACCTTGGGCCCGATCGGTGCTTTCGACGCCGACCAGGAGAACCTGCTCGCCGCGCTCGGCCGCTTCGGCGGCCCTCGGCTGTTCCGGACGGAACGGGAGCTGCTCAGCCGCGATCCCCGGCTGCGGCCGGACCTGATCTGACCCCGGGCCGCACCCGTCCGGAGCGGGTCAGCCGCCGGTGGCCAGGGCGGCGGCCTCGGGACTGTCGAGCCACTCCGCGTAGCTCGGCCCGAGGATGGTCGCGCCCGGGTGGGGGAGGAGGCCGTTCTCGGCGATGCCCGTCACCGTCCGGTCGTCGGTTCGCAGCTTCAGCCTCAGGTCGAAGCGGTCGACGAAGGCGCGGGCGAGGTCGAGCACCTCGGCCGGCTCAGGGCCGGCGATGTCCGGTGTGCGGCCCTGCGCGGGTCCTTCGGCGACCTCGACGAGCGCCGCGGCCACCGTCGTCGCGGCCACGGTCTGCACGCGCAGGTCGAACACCGTCGCGTGGTCGCCGTCGCGGGTCCGGCCGACCAGCTGCCCGGGGAACTCGTGGAAGTGGGTCGCGCGCACGATCGTGGCGGGGACCGGACCCGAACCCGCCGAGCGCTCGTGGTCCACCTTCGCGCGGAAATAGCCGAAACCGGTGTCGTCGATCCCCACGACCGACAGCGTCACGATGTGCCGCACCCCGCGCTCGGCGCCGGCGCGCTGCAGGTTGGCCGCGGCGCCGGTGAAGAACCGCCGGGCCGGCTCCTCGTCCAGGGACGCGGAATTGCTGACGTCGACCACGGCGTCGACGCCGTCCAGGGCGGCGCTCAACCCGGCTTGGTCCAAGAGGTCGACGCTGGTCGGGAGCGCCGCCACCGAGTGGCCGCGCCGGCGAGCCGCGTCGACGACGTGGGGTCCGGCCAGCTCGTCCGCTCCGGCCACGGCGATGCGCACACTCTCTCCTCCCACCACCGCGCGGAGTGCGCGGCCCCTCCAGCGTGCGGGAGCGCGGCCGGTCGCGCACGATGGGGAGCAGGACCGTCCGGGGGGGGGGGGGGGGGGGGGGACTGATGGAACGCTTGCTCGACCACTTCGCGGCCCGGGTCGCCGAGACCCCGGACGCCACGGCTCTCGTGTACGCGGGCGAGCGCATGTCCTTCGCGCAGCTCGACCGCGAGGCCAACCGGGTCGCCCACTACGTCGCCGGGCGGGGCCTGCGAGCCGAAGACCTGGTGGGACTGCGGATGGACCGCGGGTTCGAGATGGCGGTCGGCGCGCTCGGCGTCCTCAAGTCCGGGGCGGCCTGCCTGCCGCTCGATCCGGTGTACCCGGCCGACCTCGTGGCCTGGATGGGCGCGGACGCGGGCGTTTCGCTCGTGCTCACCAACACCACGGAGGTCGCGGACGACGTGCGGCTCCGCGACGCCGTGGCCGGGCAGCCCGATCACGCCCCGGACGTCGAGCTCCGGCCCGAGAACCTCGCCTACGTCATGTACACCTCGGGCTCGTCGGGCAAGCCCAAGCCGGTGGGCGTCGAGCACCGCCACCTCGAGCACGTCTTCGCGGCGTGGGACGAGCTGTTCCGGCTGCGCGAGGAACCGCTGACCTTCGTCTCCGTCATCGGGATCGGCGTCGACCTCTTCTTCGCCGACCTGCTGCGCTCGGTGTTCGCCGGCGGGACGATGGTCATCGCGACCCGCGAGGCGGTGGCCGATCCGGTCGAGCTGCTCGCCGAGTTCCGCCGCCACGGCGGCGACGCGACCGAACTGGTGCCCGCCCAGGCGAAAGCCCTCGGCCGCGCGGGTGAGCTGCCCGCCATGCGGCTGCTGTCGGTCGGCTCGGAGGGGTGGCCCGCGGCCGACTTCCGCGAGCTCGCCGGGCGGCTGCACCCGGACTCGGTGGTGCTCAACGCCTACGGCCTCACCGAGACCACTGTGGACTCCCTCCTGCTGCGTCCGGACGTCGACGTGCTCGGCGACACCGCGATCGTGCCGCTCGGCACGCCGATACCCCGCGTCCACGCGTACGTCCTCGACGATTCGCTCCGGCCGGTCGAGCCGGGCGGGATCGGCGAGCTCTACATCGGCGGCGCGGGCGTGGCCCGCGGGTACCGCGAGCGACCCGCGTTGACCGCGTCGCTGTTCGTCGCGGACCCGTTCGTCGCGGGGGCGCGGATGTACCGCACGGGCGACGTCGTGCGGGCCCGCGCCGACGGCAACCACGACTACCTCGGCCGCAGCACCGACCAGATCGAGCAGCGGGGGCAACGGGTGGAGCTCGGCGCGATCGAGGACGCGCTGCTACGGGAGCCGGGGGTGGTCCGCGCCGCCGCCGCGCTGCGCGACGGGCGGGTGATCGGCTACGTCGTGGGCCCCGCCGACGCCGGGCACCTGCGGTCCGCGCTCGCCGGCCGGTTGCCCGCGCACCTGGTCCCGCATCGGGTGCTCGTCCTCGACCGGATGCCGTTGCTGCCCAACGGGAAGCTGAACCGTCGCGAGCTGCCTGCGCCCGACGCGTGATGTCGTCCGGCAAGGGCTAGCGCAGCGCCCACTGCTGGTTCGCCTGCCCGCTGCACGTCCAGAGAACCAGCTGGGTGCCGTTGGCCGTTCCCTGGCCGTACGCGTCGAGGCACAGTCCTGATTGGACTCCGGTGATCGTGCCGTTCGCCGAAACCGTCCACTGCTGGTTCGTCTGGCCGTGGCAGTCCCAGACGATCACCGGGGTTCCGTTGGCCGTTCCGTGGCCCGATGCGTCCAGGCACTTCGTCCCGCCGACCGTCAGCTGCTGGCCCGTACGGGTCCATGCCTGGCCGGCCTGGCCGCCGCAGTCCTGCAGCCGCACCTGGGTTCCGTGGGCCGCGCTCGCGGCGTCGACGCAGCGGCCCGACTGCGTGCCGACGATCTGCTGTGCCGGGGAGGTCCCCGGGGTGCCGATGCTCCCCGGTACCGACTGCAGCGCGCGGAACCACGTGGCGGCCATCTTGTCGTAGCCGGTGGCCGTGGGGTGGACGCCGTCGATCAGGTCGGCCGTGGTCAGCGCCGAGTGCATGTCCACCAGGTGCACGCGCTTTCCCGCGTTCTGGTTGCTCTGCACGATGCCGGGGATGGCGGAGTTGAACGTCCGGGCCGCGGACTCCTGGCCGGAGTTGGCGAGCGGGATGATCGTCGCGACGAAGACCTCGGCGTCCGGTGCGGTCGCGGTGATGTGGTCGATCAGCCCGGACAGCCGGGCCGGCGCGCGGCCGACGTCGTAGTTCTGCAGGACGTCGTTCGTGCCGATGTGCAGCAGGACCGTGTGCGATCCGGTGTTCCGCAGCCAGGTCACGATGTTCGCGTCGATCTGGTCGATGCGCCAGCCCGGGTGGCCCTCGTGGTCGTGGTCGCCGAGGGCGGCCGGCCCGTTGTACTGCGAGCCGGTGAAGTCGACGCGGTAGCCGCCCGCGCTCAGGCGTTGCCACAGCCCGATCCGGTACCCGCCGGGCACTTGCGTGCCTTCGGTGATGGAGTCGCCCAGCGGCATGACCCGCACCCCGCCGTTGGAATCGGCGGCCGCCGGCGTGCCCGGGAGCAACGCGCTCAGGAACAGGGCCGTGACGGCCGCGATGAGCCGGATTCTCATGGTTCTCCTCGATCGGTCAGCCGAAGGTCCACTTTTGGTTCGCTTGCCCGGTGCACGTCCAGAGCCGGACGGCGGTGCCGTTGGCGGTACCGCCGTCGGTCACGTCCAGGCAGAGTCCGGATTGGACACCGGTGACGGCACCGGCCGCGGTGACCTGCCAGCGCTGGTTGGCGCCGCCGTTGCAGGTCCAGACGACGACCTTGGTGCCCGGCGTGGTGCCCTGCCCGGAGGCGTCCAGGCACCGGGTGCTGTCTCCGCTGTAGACGGTCAGTTCCCCGGCGGTGGTCCGGGTCCAGGACTGGTTGGTGCCGCCGTTGCAGGTCCACACGACGACCGTGGTGCCCGGGGTGGTGGCGGCGCCGTTGACGTCCAGGCACTTGCCCACGCCGGCCGCGCGCACCGGGCTCGCGGCCGGGCCGGTCCCGCGCGGGCCCGCGGCGGCGATGACCTGCTGGGCACCCGTTGGCCAGTTCGTGCCGCTCACCTGGACGTTGCCGCTCAGGACGTTGTTGTGCGGCGGTCCGGTGGCGACGTTGGTCGCGCCGCCGTTGAACCAGTTGCCGCCGAAGGTGCTGTCGTTGGTGTTGTTGCTGCCGCTGGCGTTGGTGAAGGCCCAGACCCCGGAGTCCTGGATCACGTTGGCGGTCAGGGAAACGTAGCGGGATCCCTCGTCCAGGTAGAGGCCGACCGTGCGGTTGTTGTCGTAGACGTGGTTGTGGTCGATCGAGCTGCCCGGGTTCGCGGAGAGGTTGTAGATGCTGCCGCCGTCGTGCATGAGCTTCTTCGTGCCGTGCACCCGGTTGTAGCTGACGACGGTGTCGCGCAACGTCGTCGCGGTGGAGTACACGGGCTGGTAGTCGTACAGGCCGCGGTTGCGGTAGTCCTGGCTGCCGCCCGGGTCGTTCGCGCCCCAGCCCCAGCCGACGTCGATCCCGTCGTAGGTCAGGTTCGCGACGTCGTTGTGCGTGATCACGGCGTGCGTCACGTAGGTCGAAAGGATGCCGGCCATTTCCCGGTAGTCCAGCGCGACCCGGCTGATCGTGTTGTCCGACAACGTGATGTCGCGGTTGGTCATCGCGGGGTTCGCCGGGTGGTGGGCGTCCGGGCGCACGCCGCCGACGACGATGCCCGCGCCCGAGTCCTCGGTGAACGTGTTGTGGTCCACGGTGATCGACGACGCCCCGAGGCCGACCCCGGACGCGTGCGCGTTCGCGTCGTTGCCGATGCCGAGCGCCACCTGACCGAGGTGGGTGAAGGTGTTGCCGCTGAACGTGATCCCGGTGGCGGCCGAGACCTGGACGGCGGCCGGGGCCTGCGCCCAGCCGTTGCGGGCGCCCTCGAACAGCGGGCAGCCCGACTGGCACGAGCTCAGGAAGTCACCCGGCATCGGCGCCGCGGCCGGGAGGTACGTGCCGCTCTGCTGGTCGGCGTAGCCGACCGACGTGCCCGGCGTGAGCCACGTCGTGTGCTCGAAGTGCAGTCCGTTGAAAGCGAGGCCCCGCACCGGGTCGTCGTAGCTGCCGCTGATCCGCAGCAGGGACGTCAGCCGCGGCAGCTCGACGTCGTGGCTGCCGGGGACCCACCCGCCGGGTGCCTTGTAGTAGAGCCGCCCGGCCTGCGGGTCCAGGTACCACTGGCCGGTGTTCTTGAGGAACGAGTAGGAGTTCTCCAGGTACAGCTGGCCGCCGCCGAAGGGCTTGGCGAGGGTGTCGTAGCCCCAGTTGTTGTTGTTCCACGCCGGTTGCTGCATGACGATCGACGTGCCGCTGACGTGGTCGACGGGGGAGTACCGGTCGGTGAAGGAGTTCTGGCTCTCCACCTCGATCCGGTTCTGCTGCGGCAGCGTCGCGAGGTAGTTCAGCGCGGAGTTGACGATGGTCAGGCCGGCCGTCGTGACCTGCACATCACTGCGGGAAATCGGGATCGACGCGCGCGGCGCCAAAGCCCCGTCCACGAACAGCTGCCGGGAGTCGGAGCCTGGCGGCACGGACGCGACCCAGATGTTCTGGTTCGCGTCCTGCACCGTCCAGCCGGTGACCGGCGAGCCGCCGGAGAGGATCGGCGTCTGGCCCGCCGCGGCCTGCCAGGTGACGGTGTGGCCGTTCTGGCCGGAGTCGGCGCTGGTGAACGTCAGCGGGGCGGCGAGCCGGTAGGTGCCGCCGGCGAGCTCCACGACGACGTCGCCGGCGGCCGCCCGGTCGCGGGCCAGCTGCTGCGCCTTGGCCGGGGTGGCGACGGGCCGCTCGGGGGTGCCGGGGTTGGCGTCGTCACCGTCCGGGGCCACGGCGATGATGGCGGTCGCGGCGTGGGCGGGCGGCGCGGCGAGCGCGGTCACCACGAGGGCGGCCGCGAGCGCGGCGGCCACGGATCGGGTGCGCGGCGGCATGGCGGCTACCTCCCGGGGGACGACAGATGTGTGTGACTCATGCCAGGCCATGGTCCCCGCCGCGCCGGCGGATCAGCACAGCCTTCGCACCGCTCGACTTCCCACCTGCGGGAACGCATGTAAGTTTCATCCCGGTTCCGCGGCTGTTGACTCGGTAACCGGGGCGCGAGGTACAGTCACTGGCCGGCGCCCGCTGAGTCATACTCATCGGGTGACCAGCGACGAGGAAACCGCACCGCCGGCCCCGTACCGGCCGGGCTACGAACTGGTGGCCGAGCAGATCCTGCGGCTCATCGCCGAGCTGGAGCTGCGGCCCGGTGACCGGATGCCGACCGAGGTCGAGCTGGCGGCGCGGATGGGGACCAGCCGGACCGTGGTGCGGGAGGCCGTCAAGATCCTCTCGGCGATCGGCCGGGTACGCGCGCACAAGGGACGTGGGCTGTATGTGTCCGACGACGAGGGCATGCTCGGCGCCTCCCGGTGGGGCGGGTTCTTCCTGCCCGCCGACCTCGACCACGTCTACATGCTCTTCGAGTTCCGCCGGGTGCAGGAGACGGCCGCCGGCCGGCTGGCGGCGGTCAACGCCACCCCGGCCCAGCTGCGCGCGATCGAGGCCGCCGCCGAGACCTGCCGCGACGGTCACCTGACCGGCAGCACGGCGCTGTTCGACCGCGGTGACGACGACTTCCACCTCGGGATCGCCACCGCGTCGCACAACCAGTTCCTCGTCGCGGCCGTGCGCGAGGCCCGCAGCCTGCAACGCCAGTCGAACATCATCGGGATGTCCGGCACGGTCGGCGGGCACGCGGCGGGCGCGATCGAGGAGCACGCCGCGATCTTCCGCGCGATCCGCGACGGCGACCCGGACGCGGCGGCCGACGCGGTCGCCGTCCACCTCGACAACACCCTGGAGGACTACCGCCGCGAGATCCGGCGCCGCGTCTTCGGCTGACGAACTCACTGTGGATTCCCGGAACCTGCTCCGGGAGGCCGACGGTGGGTTCGTTCCTTTGTGGACTCACCGGCGCGATCCGTTGCGCGTGAGTAATTTTCACGATGGATTGACCTTTGCCGCCGGCGGCTCTTATCTTGGCTGTTGTCCGTTCGGTCGGTAACCGGGCGGTTTCGCAGCGCGCACCCCGCGCGCTCCTTGCGCTCCTGAAGAGGAGTACCCGTGACGACGCTGTCTCGTACTCTGCGCGCGGCCCTCCTGCTCGCCGTGCTGCTCCTGGGGGTCGCGACGCCCGTGGCCGCCGCGCCCGCGGCGGCCTTCAAGGTCCTGGTGTTCTCCAAGACCACCGGCTTCCGGCACGACTCCATCCCGGCCGGGATCGCCGCGATCCGGCAACTGGGGCAGCAGAACGACTTCGCGGTCGACGCCACCGAGGACGATTCGGTGTTCACCGACGCCGGCCTGGCCCCGTACGCCGCCGTGGTCTTCCTGTCCACGACCGGCGACCCGGTCGGCACGCAGGCCGGGAAGGACGCCTTCCGGCGGTACATCGAGCGCGGCGGTGGGTTCGCCGGCATCCACGCGGCCTCCGACAGCGGGTACGACTGGGCCTGGTACGGCCAGCTCGTCGGCGCCTACTTCAAGCAGCACCCCTCGCAGCAGAACGCGCTCGTGAAGGTCGAGGACGCGAACCACCCGTCCACGCAGGGCCTGCCGGCGCAGTACCGCCATTTCGACGAGTGGTACGACTTCCGGGCGAACCCGCGCCCGGCCGTCCACGTCCTGACCACAGTGGACGAATCGAGCTACTCGGGCGCCACGATGGGCGCGGACCACCCCACGACGTGGTGCCACGACTTCGACGGCGGCCGCGCCTGGTACACCGGCATGGGCCACACCGCCGAAAGCTTCGGCGAACCGAACTTCCTGCACCTGCTGCTGGGCGGCATCCGCACCGCGGCCGGGGCGGTGCCCGCGAACTGCTCGGTCACCACCACGCCGCCGTCGGGCAAGCAGCTCGTGGGCGCGCAGTCGGGCCGGTGCGTGGAGGTGCCGAACGCCTCGACGGCGAACGGGACCCAGGTGCAGCTGCGGGACTGCGTGGCGGGCCAGGCGAACCAGACGTGGACCTACACCGCGGGCAAGCAGCTGACGGTGTACGGGACCAAGTGCCTGGACGCGTCCGGCCGCGGGACGGCCAACGGCACGCCGGTGATCATCTGGGACTGCACCGGGCAACCCAATCAGCAGTGGAATGTTAGCGCGAACACGATCACCGGTGTCCAGTCGAACCTCTGCTTGGACGCGTCCGGCCGCGGCACGGCCAACGGCACGAAGATCATCCTGTGGTCGTGCGGCGGGCAGGCCAACCAGCAGTGGTCCCTGCGCTGAACCGTCCTCGCCACCCCTTCGCCTCGAGGAGAGCCATGTCCGGATTTCCCGCGCTGCGCCGCGGCGCACTGGCGGTGGCCGCGGTCCTGGCCGCCGCCCTGGTCCCGGTGCTCACCACGTCCGTGGCCCCGGCCGCCGCGGCGCTGCCGCCGGACTCGAAGTTCCAGAAGGTCACCCTGCACACCGAGACCGGCAACCCGATGGCGCTGGACGTCGCCCCGGACGGACGGGTCTTCTACATCGACCGGCTCGGTGACGTGAAAGTCGTCAAACCCAACGGCACCACGGTTCTCTCGACGCACCTGAACGTCTTCACGGCCAACGAGTCCGGCGGCCTCAACATCGCGCTCGACCCGGGGTTCGCCACCAACCAGTGGGTGTACGTCTACTACTCGCCGAACAACGCCGGCAACGTCGACCGGCTGAGCCGGTTCACCGTCGGCGGCGACACCATCGACCAGTCGACCGAGAAGGTCGTGCTGGACGTGCCGGTGCAGCGCGCCGAATGCTGCCACCACGGCGCCGGCCTGGTCATCGACAAGAAGAACGGGAACCTGTGGTTGTCGCTGGGGGACAACACGAACCCGTTCGCCTCGGACGGCTACAGCCCGCTCGACCAGCGATCAGGACGCGCCTACTGGGACGCCGAACGCACCGCCGGCAACACCAACAGCCTGTCGGGCAAGGTCCTGCGGATCCACCCGGAGGCCAACGGGACCTACACGATCCCCGCCGGCAACCTGTTCGCGCCCGGCACGGCGAACACCCGCCCGGAGATCTACACGATGGGGGAGCGCAACCCGTTCCGGATGGGCCTCGACCCGAAGACCGGCTACCCCCTGGTCGCCAACTACGGCCCGGACGCCCCGAACGCCAGCTCGGCCCGCGGTCCGCAGAACACCGTGGAGTGGGACGTCGTCAGCAAGCCGGGCAACGCCGGCTGGCCGTTCTGCGTCGGGCCGAACCTGGCCTACAACCAGTACAACTTCGCCACCGGCGCGTCCGGGCCGCAGTTCGACTGCGCCGGCGGGCCTGCCAACAGCTCGCCCAACAACACCGGGCTGACGAAGCTGCCCCCGGCCATCCCGGCCCAGGTGTATTACCACTACACCGCCGACCCGGCGCACTTCCCGCAGCTGTCCGGCGGCGCGCCGATGGCCGGGCCGGTCTACCGGTTCGACCCGAACCTCGCCTCTGCTCGCAAGTGGCCGGTGGACTTCGACGGCCGCGCGGTCTTCGCCGAGTGGAACACCAGCTCGATGTTCACCTTCCAGCTCGACAGCGGCGGTACGAACGTCACCTCGATCGACCCGCTGCTGCCTTCGATGAAGTTCAACCGCCCCATGGACTTCGAATTCGGCCCGGACGGCGCGCTCTACGTCGTCGAGTGGGGCACCGGGTACGGCGGCGGCAACAGCGACGCGGCCATCGTCCGCGTCGACTACCTCGGCGGCGGCTCGGCCGCGCCGGTCGCGAAGGCCGCGGCCGACCGCACCAGCGGGCCCGCCCCGCTGACCGTGACCTTCTCCAGCGCCGGTTCGGCCGACCCGGGCGGGTCGGCGCTGCGGTACAGCTGGAACTTCGGGGACGGCACCACGTCCACCGCGGCGAACCCGAGCCACACCTACGCCGCCGGCACCTACACCGCCGTGCTGACCGTGACCAACTCCGCCGGGGCCGCCGGGACCGCGAGCGTCGCCGTCACCGCGGGCAACACGGCGCCGGCCGTCACCATCACCACCCCACCGTCCGGCGGGCTGTTCGACTGGGGCGACACGGTGGACTTCGCCGTCACGGTAAGCGACCCGGAGGACGGGACGATCGACTGCGCGCAGGTGACCGTCCAGGCCTACCTCGGACACGACGAGCACGGGCACCCGCTCGACCAGTACCACGGCTGCACCGCCCGCGTGCAGACCACGCTTTCCTCGGGGCACAGCGAAAACGACAACATCTTCTACGTCGTCGAAGCGTCCTACACCGACAAGGGCGGCGCCGGGGGAGCCGGCCCGCTCACCGGGCGCTCACAGGTGATCCTGCAACCCAAGATGAAGCAGGCCGAGTTCTTCACCGCGACCGGCCGGACCGCCGACGGGAAGGGCACGGACACCGCGGGCGTCACCGTGGAGGCCGCCACCGACCCGCAGGGCGGCGGCAGCAGCGCGGCGTTCGTCCAGGACGGCGACTGGTGGTCCTTCGACCCGATCGCCCTGGACAACACCACCGGCTTCCACGTCCGGGCGTCCTCGGGCGGCTCCGGGGGAACGCTCGAGGTGCGCCGCAACGCGCCGGACGGCGCCCTGGTCGCCTCGGTGCCGATCACCGGCACCGGTGGCTGGCAGACCTGGCAGGACTTCGCGGTCAGCCTGGCGAACCCGCCCACCGGCACCGGGAAGCTTTACTTCGTGGCCCGCAACCCCGCGGGCCAGAGCGGAGCCGCCTACCTGTTCAACGTCAACTGGGTCCACTTCACCGGCTCGGGCGTCGGCCAACCCGGCACGACGCCGTCGGGCAAGCAGATCGTGGGGACGCCGTCCGGCCGGTGCGTGGAGGTGCCGAACTCCTCGACGGCCAACGGGACCCAGGTGCAGCTGCGGGACTGCGGCCAGGCCGCCAACCAGCAATGGACCTACTCCAGCACGAAGCAGCTGGTGGTCTACGGGAACAAGTGCCTGGACGCGTCCGGCCAGGGCACCGCCAACGGCACGCAGGTGATCATCTGGGACTGCCACAACCAGGTGAACCAGCAGTGGAACGTCAACGCCAACGGCACGATCACCGGCGTCCAGTCCGGGCTGTGCGTCGACGCGAACGCCCAGGGCACGGCCAACGGCACGAAGATCATCCTCTGGTCCTGCGGTGGCCAGGCCAACCAGCAGTGGAGCCTCCGATGAAACGTCTGCTCGCGTTCCTCCTCCTTCTGCCGCTGGCGGTGGTGTTCGCGGCCACCCCGCCGGCCGGGGCCGCCGCGCTAACCCGCGTCACCGGGTTCGGCGCCAACCCCACCAACCTCGGCATGTACCTGTACGTGCCGGACACCGTGGCGCCCAAGCCGGCCCTGCTCGTGCTGGTGCACTACTGCAGCGGTTCGGCGAGCGCGATCTTCAACGGCAACGGGCACGACTTCGCGACGGCGGCCGACCGCTACGGCTACCTCGTCGTCGTCCCGGAAGCGACCCGGGACGGGCACTGCTTCGACGTGTCCACGAAGGCGGGCCTGACGCGCGACGGCGGCAGCGACACCACCGGCATCATGGCGATGGTGGCCTGGACCCGCCAGCACTACAACGTGGACCCCGGCCGGATCGTCGTCAGCGGCTTCTCTTCGGGCGCCATGATGACCAACGTCCTCGCCGCGGAGTACCCCGACGTCTTCTCCGCCGGTGCCGCGTTCTCCGGCGTGCCCGCCGGGTGTTTCGCGACCACCGACGGCTCGCTCTGGAACAGCCAGTGCGCGGGCGGGAACGTCGTCAAGTCCGCGCAGCAGTGGGCGGACCAGGCCCACGCCATGTACCCCGGCTACACCGGCACGTACCCGCGGATGCAGCTCTGGCACGGCAACCAGGACACCACCCTGGCCTACCCGAACTACGGCGAAGAGATCAAGCAGTGGACCGCGCTGCGCGGGCTGGGCCAGACGCCGTCCTTCACCGACCACCCGCAGTCGTCGTGGACGCGGAACCGCTACGGCGGCACCGGTACCCAGGCGCCGGTCGAGGGCATCACGATCGCCGGCACCGGCCACACCCTGCCGCAGGCGGGAATGCTCGCGTACACCATCGCCTTCCTCGGGCTCGACGGCGGCGGGAGCGGGACCGCCGGCGCGCCGGTGCGTTCGGTGGCCGCGGGCCGGTGCCTGGACGTGCCGGGCCAGTCGGCCACCCAGGGCACGCGCCTGCAGGTCTGGGACTGCCACGGCGGCTCGAACCAGACGTGGACGGCCACTTCGGCCGGCGAGCTGACCGTCTATTCCGGTGGCTCGCTGCGCTGCCTGGACGCCGAGGGCGCCGGGACCACGCCCGGCACCGCCGCGATCATCTGGGCGTGCCACGGCGGCGCCAACCAGCAGTGGCGGATCGGCTCCGACGGCTCGATCACCGCGACGCAGTCGGGGCTCTGCCTGGAGCTCGCGGGCGCGACCGCGAACGGCACCGCCGTCCGGCTCGGGACCTGCACCCACGCCACCACCCAGCAATGGACCCGGAACTGACCGGGGAAAGGAGCGCCACGATGATGTTCAGACGTCTGCTCACGTGCGCCGCGATCGGTGCGCTGCTGACGACGCCCGGGATCGGCACCGCGCAAGCCGCCGTTCCCGGCGGGCCGGCGCAGTCGGTGGCCGCCGCGGGCACCGCGGGCTGTGGCCAGGCCCCCGGGCTGGCGAGCGGCAGCCACACCATCTCCAGCGGCGGCCAGAACCGCAGCTACCTCCTGCGGGTGCCGGCGAATTACGACAACGCGCACCCGTACCGGCTGTTCGTCGGGCTGCACTGGCGCGGTGGCACGGCCAACGACGTCGACTCGGGCGGGACCGACGGCTACAACTGGTCCTACTACGGGCTTCGGCGGCTCGCGGACAGCGCGGGCAACAACACGATCTTCGTGGCGCCGCAGGGCAACGGCAACGGCTGGGCCAACCCCGGCGGCCAGGACGTCACCTTCATCGACGACCTGTTGAGGCAGCTCGAGGCGGCGTTGTGCGTCGACACCTCGCAGGTGTTCGCGGGCGGGTTCAGCTACGGCGGCGCGATGAGCTACGCGCTCGCGTGCGCGCGGCCGACGGTCTTCCGCGCGGTCGCCGTCTACTCCGGGGCCAACCTCAGCGGGTGCAGCGGCGGCACCCAGCCGGTCGCGTACATCGGGATGCACGGCATCGGGGACAACGTCCTGCCCATCGCGTCCGGGCGGTCGCTGCGTGACCAGTTCGTCCGCAACAACGGCTGCACCGCGCAGAACCCGCCCGAGCCCGCGAGCGGCAGCCGGACGCACATCGTCACCGCCTACTCGGGCTGCCGGGCCGGCTACCCGGTGGTCTGGGCCGCGTTCGACGGCGGCCACGACCCCGGCCCGCGCGACGGCTGCACCTGCAGCGGCTGGCAGACCTGGACCTCGGGCGAGGTGTGGAAGTTCCTCACGCAGTTCGACTCGTCGACCCCGCCGTCCGGGGCGCCGGTGCAGGTCGGGGTGAACTACACCGTGACGGCCGAGCACAGCGGCAAGCTCCTGGACATCAGCGGTGTCTCCACCGCCGCCGGCGCCGCGCTGCAGCAGTGGACGGCCACCGGCGGGCAGAACCAGCAGTTCGACTTCCTGGACTCCGGCGACGGCTACTACCGCGTCCGGGCCCGGCACAGCGGCCTGGTGCTCCAGGTGGCCGGGTCCGCGACCGGCGCGGTCATCAGCCAGCAACCCGACTCCGGTGCCGCGGCGCAGCAGTGGCGGGTCACCGACCTGGGTGGCGGCGTGGTCAGCCTGGTCAACCGGCTGAGCGGCCTGGCGATGGACGTCTGGGAAGCCTCGACCGCCGACGGCGCGCGGGTGTCCCAATGGACGAACACCGGTGCCGCCAATCAGCGGTTCCGGATCCAACGCGCCTGAGGCGGCCATATCCTCGGGTGAGCCCACGAAGACAACGACGTCTTGGGAGAGCGAACGTGTCCATCACCGAGTCACCAGAACTCCGTCCGACCCTGGCCGATGTCGCGCGGGCGGCCGGGGTGTCGACCGCCACCGCGTCCCGCGTGCTCAACGGTTTCGCCCGGGTGCGGCCGAAAACGCGGCAGCAGGTCGAGTCGGCGATGTCGGAGCTGGGCTACGCGCGCCAGCGGGCCGCCCGGGCGGCCGCCGGGCCCACCGGGTCGGTCGCGCTGGTGGTGTGCGAGGAGGTGCCGCGGCTGTTCGCCGATCCGTACTTCGCCCGCGTCGCGGCCGGGGTCGGCAAGGCGTTGAGCGGCGTCGGGCTGCAGCTGGTGCTGCTCACCGTGCCGGCGACGGAGAACTACCAGGCTCCGGTGGTGCGGTACCTCGACGGCGGGCACGTCGACGGCGCGCTGGTGATCGGGATGCACGGGCGTCGCCCGCTCGACCTGGGCTGGCTCGGCATCCCGGTGGTGTTCGGCGGCCGGCCGGTCTGCGGGCGGGAGCCCGGCCGGTTCTCTTACGTCGACGTGGACAACCGGGGTGGTGCCCGGCGGGCCACCCAGCGCTTCCTGGACGCGGGCCGGCGGACCGTGGCGACCATCGCCGGCCCGCAGGACATGACGGCCGGGGTGGACCGGCTGCTCGGCTACCGGCAGGCGGTGGCGGGTGCCGGTCACGGCGACCGGGGGCTGGTGGTGTTCGGGGATTTCGGGCAGGCCTCCGGTGAGCACGCGACCGCGCGGCTGCTGGACCGCCGGCCGAACGTCGATGCCATTTTCGCCGCGTCGGACATGATGGCGGTCGGCGCGATGCGGGCGTTGCGGCGGGCGGGCCGGCGGGTGCCCGGCGACGTGGCGGTGATCGGGTTCGACGACCTGCCGATCGGGCGCCGCACGGATCCGCCGTTGACGACCGTGCGGCAGCCCATCGAGGAGATGGGGGCCCGGATGACGGCGGAGCTGCTGGCGATGCTCGGCGGCTCGGGCGGGCCGCGCTGCGCGGTGCTGGACACCGAGCTGGTCACGCGCATCTCCGGCTGAACGCCGATTTGTGTTAGCGCTAACAATCGTATCGCGGCGAGATCCGCGGTGCCCGAAGGAGGATTCGTGACCACTCGAGTCAACCCGGTGCGGGCCGTGCTGGTCCTGGCTGTGCTGGTGGCGGCCGCGCTGGCCGGCGCGGTACCGGCGGCCGCGGCGACGACCTCGCTCACGAGCGCGGCGTCGGGCCGGTGCCTGAACGTGGCGGGCGGCGCCGACGCACCGGGCACGGCGCTGGAGATCCGGGACTGCACCGGCCAGGCGAGCCAGGCCTTCGAATTCACCGCCGCCGGTGAGCTGCGCGCGCTGAACGGGACGCGGTGCGTGGACGCGTACGGCAACCAGACGGCGCCCGGGACGGCGGTGATCATCTGGTCCTGCACCGGCGGGGCGAACCAGCAGTGGCGGCAGAACTCCGACGGGACGATCACCGGTGTCCAGTCCGGGCTGTGCGTCGACGTCAACGGCGCCGGGACCGCCAACGGCACCGCGGTCATCCTGTGGACGTGCCACGGCCAGAGCAACCAGCGGTGGACGACCGGAACCACCCCGCCCGCCGGCGCGGGCCCGTGCGACATCTACTCGTCGGGCGGCACGCCGTGCGTCGCCGCGCACAGCACGGTACGCGCGCTGTACCGGTCCTACGGCGGGAAGCTGTACCAGGTCCGGCGCGCGTCCGACAACGGGACCCGAGACGTCGGCGTCCTGACGGCGGGCGGTGCCGCCGACGCCGCGGCCCAGGATTCCTTCTGCGGTGGCACTTCCTGCGTCATCACGGTGGTCTACGACCAGTCCGGGCGGGGGAACGACCTGTGGTACCAGGGGTCGAGCGTGGTGCCGGGCTCCAGCCAGAGCAGCCCCGCGAAGGCGACCACGGAGTCGCTCACGGTCGGCGGCAGCAAGGCGTATTCGCTGTACATCAACCCGGGCAACAGCTACTGGCGTGACGGTCACCTGACCGGCGTGCCCACCGGCAGCGCGCCGGAGGGCATGTACATGGTGACCAGCGGGACCCACGTCAACAGCGGCTGCTGCTTCGACTACGGCAACAGCGAAACGACCCGCAAGGCCGACGCGGCCGGCGCCATGGACGCGCTCAACTTCGGCAAGCAGTGCTGGTTCGGCGGCTGCTCCGGAACCGGCCCGTGGGTGCAGGCCGATCTGGAGTGGGGGCTCTACCCCGGCGGCAGCCAGACGTGGAACCCGAACCAGCGGGCGTTCGGCAGCAAGTTCGTCACGGCGGTGCTGAAGAACAACGGGACGTCCCGGTTCGCGATCAAGGGCAGCGACGCCCAGTCCGGCGGCCTCACGACGTTGTGGGACGGCGGGCTCCCGAGCGGGTACAGCCCGATGAAGAAGCAGGGCGCGATCGTCCTGGGCAGCGGCGGCGACTGCTGCAAGCCGGGCGGGGGCGCGAACCTGAGCGCCGGGACGTTCTACGAAGGGGCGATGGTCGCCGGGTATCCGTCCGACGCGACGGAGAACGCGGTGCAGGCGAACATCGTCGCCGCCGGCTATCGCTGAGGCCACCTTCCGGGGAGAACCGAACGCCCGAGCCGTGGTGGACGGCTCGGGCGTTCGGCTCCGCCAACGTCTTGAATGACTCATTCAGGGCCTCCCAAGACCTGAATGAGTCATTCAAGACACTCGGCCATCACTCCCGCGACACCCAGCGAGTGATCCCGGAGCCGACCGAACGCCCGAGCCGTCGTGGACGGCTCGGGCGTTCGGCTGTTTCCGGACCGATCAGACGCGGCTCCAGCGCTGGTTCGCCTGGCCGTTGCAGCTCCACAGGATCGCGTGCGTCCCGTTGGCGGTGCTCGCCCCTTCGGCGTCGAGGCAGAGTCCGGAATGGACATTGCGCACCGAGCCGTCCGCGCCGAACGTCCACTTCTGGTTGTCCTGCCCGGTGCACGGCCTGCTCGTCACCTGGGCGCCGCTGGTCGTGCCGTCGAGGCACTTGTCGCCGAACACGCGGACTTCGCCGTTCGCCCAGGAGGTCCACAGCTGGTTCGCCGCCGTCTGGCAGTCCCAGAGCAGCGTGCCCGCGCCGGCGGCCGTCGAAGCGTTGTCGACGTCGAGGCAACGGCCGGAGCCCGCTCCGCGCAGCCGTGACGTCGTGGCCGCCAACGGGGAACCGCCGGACACCCGGTACGCCGCGACGCCGTGCGCGGGCACGCTCGCGCTGATCGGGCCGCCGGTCGTCGACGTCGCTCCCGTCCACACGTCGGTCAAGGTGAACGCCGTGCCGGAAAGCCCCGCCTGCGCCGCGGTCGTGCTCACGGTGGCCGTGGCGCCGCCGCGGTTGAGCAGGCCGACCGCCACCGATCCGTCGGCCAACGGCTTGGCGAAGACCTCGACGTTGCCGTCGTCGCGGACCCGGCGGCCACCCGCGCCGAGCCGGTCCTGGTCGATCGCCAGCAGGCGCGGGTTCCGCAGCACCGCGCTGATGTCAGCGGACATCGTGCGGATGTCGTTGCCCGCCATCAGCGGCGCGGTCATGAGCGCCCACAGGGCGAAGTGGGCACGGGACTCGGTCAGCGACAACCCGGGCCGCCCGACCACGAGCATGTCCGGGTCGTTCCAGTGCCCCGGGCCGGCCTGCGCGGCCAGCGGCGCGGTGACGTCGAGGACGTTGCCCACGCCCATCGGGTAGCTGTTGGTGTTGCCGTTCTGCCAGATGTCGAGGAGGTCCTCGGTGGTGCGCCAGAGGTCGGCGACCTGGCCCCAGTCGTACTTGTCACCGGTGATGGCGTGGTAGCTGTTGGGGTTGATGCTGTAGACGATCGGGCGCCCGGTGGCCCGCAGCGCGTCGCGCATCACCGTGAACCGGGCGACCTGCTCGTCGCGGGTGCCGGCGGGGGAGCACCAGTCGTACTTGAGGTAGTCCACGCCCCAGGACGCGAACGTGCCGGCGTCCTGGACCTCGTGCCCCGCGCTGCCGGTCGAGCCGGGGTAGGTGCCGGTGCGCTGGGCGCAGGTGCGGTCGGTCGGCACCTGGTAGATGCCGAACTTCAAGCCCCGGCTGTGGATGTAGTCGCCCAACGCTTTCATGCCGCTCGGGAACTTCGACGCGTTGGCGCGCAGGGCGCCTTGGGAGTCGCGTTGCGGGTCGAACCAGCAGTCGTCGACGACGACGTACTGGTAGCCCGCGTCCTTCATCCCGGACGAGACCATCGCGTCGGCCGCCTGGCGGATCGCGGTTTCGGTGACGCCGCAGCCGAAGCTGTTCCAGCTGTTCCAGCCCAGCGGCGGGGTGAGCGCCGGGCTGCCGGGTGCGGCCGCGGCGGCCGGTGGCACGGTGAGCACGGCCAGCGCGGTGGCCGCGGCGGTGAGCAGGTGACGCGGTCGAACGGGCATCGTCGCCCCTTTCCAGGAGTCGTCAGGCCGCGAACTGCCACCAGTTCAGGTTGAACAGGTAGCCGCTGCCGCCGGTGAACCGGAGGTACAGGTCGTGCGTCCCGGTGGCTCCGGTCACCGGGCAGGACACGCTCGTCCAGGTCTGCCAGCCACCCGTGCCGCCGACGGTGCAGGTGCCGGCCAGGGTGCCGCCGGTGCCGTCCAGCCGGAGCTCGATCCGCCCGCCGGCCGCCGCGGAAGCGACCCGCGCGGTGAAAGACCGGGCGCCGGCACCGAAAGCGGCGCCCTTGACCTTGATCCAGTCCCCGTTCTCGAGGTAGCCGACGTTCATCCCGCCTTCGGTGGACGGCTCGGTCTCGACGCCGGACTCCCAGGCGATCGTCTCCGCTTCCTGCCGCGTGTACGGGTTCAGCGTCCCGACCTGTGGTGCGCCGGCCGTACTCATGGTGATCGTCGGAATCGAGCCGTCGGCGTTGTAGGTGAACTTCTCCACGGCCACCGAGCGCGTGTAGCCACCGCCGCCCGGCAAAGCGCCGTTGTGGTAGAAGAAGTACGAGTTCCCGTTGAAGTCGATCACGCCCGGGTGGTTCGTGAAGCTGCTGCCCTGGGTGGGCATGACCGTCCCGCGGTAGGTCCACGGCCCGGTGGGGCCGGGCGCGGTCGAATAACCGATGAACTCCGAGCAGCACTTCGCCGCGAAGACGTTGTAGTACAGGCCGTTGCGCTTGTAGACCCACGGCCCTTCCTCGAACAGCGTCGGCCGGCTGGTGTTCCCCGGGCGCGTGCCGAACCCGGCCGTGGTGAGGGGGATCTGGTTCACCCCGCCGGAGTAGGAGATCATGTCGGCGTTGAGCTTCACGTACCACAGGTGCGGGTTGCCCCAGTACAGGTAGGCCTGCCCGTCGTCGTCGACGAACACCGTGGGGTCGAACTCGCCGTTGGCGACGAGCGGGTGCCCGAGCGCGTCGCTGAACGGCCCGGTCGGACTGGTCGACACGGCCACGCCGATGGCCATCGCACCGGTCGCCCGGACCGTCATCGGGACGTACCAGTAGAACTTGCCGTTGCGGTAGACGGTCTGGCCCGCCCAGGCGTTGGCGCTCGCCCAGCTGAAACTCGCGAGGTTCAACGGCGATCCGTGGTCGGTCCAGTTCACCATGTCGGCCGACGACCACACCCGCCATTCCTTCATGGTGTAGTACGTCGAGGCGTCTTCGTCGTGCCCGGTGTAGAGGTAGACGCGGCCGTTGTAGACCAGCGGTGCCGGGTCGGCGGTGTAGATCGTCTGGATGATCGGGTTGTCCGCCACGGCCGCGGCCGGGAACAGCCCGAGCGCGCACAACAGCGCGACGACGAGGGTGAACGCCCGCCGGGGCTTGACGATCGCCGAAGGCGAGGAAGCGACTTTCACGGGTGCTCCTTCGATTTGTGGTCACCGTTGCTCGCGCTCCGAGGCCAGGCGGAGAGCAGTCTGGCACGCTGATGTTCACGCTCACAAGCATTCGTCGCAACGCATGAAAGTTTCACGTCGTTCGAGCGGTGCACGCTGGGAGTTCGCCGCGTTCCCCGTTTTCGGGCGCGGGCAAGGCTTGACCGCCGGTGTCGGCGGAGCCTAAACAGGTCGTGTTAGCGCTAACTCAATCCGGCTTCGAGGAGGCTTCCCGCCATGCCCGAGTTCAGCCGCCGCGCCATGCTGGGCCTGATCACCGTGAGCGGCGCGGCGACGGCCGGGCTGCTGCGCGGCGGGATCGCGTCGGCCACCGCCGGGCCGAGCAGCTACACGCCCACCTGGTCGTCGGTCGACCAGCACCCGCCCGCGGCGGACTGGTTCCAGGACGCCAAGTTCGGCATCTACTTCCACTGGGGTGCCTTCAGCGTCCCCGCGTTCGGCAACGAGTGGTACCCGCGGAACATGTACGTCAGCGGGTCGAGCGAGAACAACCACCACAAGGCCGTGTTCGGCGATCCGTCGGCGTGGCCCTACCACAACTTCGTCAACGGGGCCCGCGACAAGGCCGGCAACTGGGTGCAGTTCGCCCCGAAGCTCAAGTCCGCGGGCGGGAACTTCGACCCCGCCGAGTGGGCGCAGCTGTTCGCCGACGCCGGCGCGAAGTTCGCCGGCCCGGTCGCCGAGCACCACGACGGCTTCTCGATGTGGAACAGCGCCGTCAACGAATGGAACTCCGTCGCCAAGGGACCGCGGCTGGACCTGGTGCGGCTGCACGCCGACGCGATCCGCGCCCGGGGCCTGAAGTTCATGGTGTCGCTGCACCACGCCTACCACTTCACCGGCTACTACGACCACGTCCCGGCGCAGTCGGACGCGAGCCTGCGCAAGCTGTACGGCCAGCTGGGTTCGGCAGCGGAGAACCAGCTCTGGTACGACAAGCTGGCCGAGGTGATCGACGGCTACCAGCCGGATCTGCTGTGGCAGGACTTCAACCTGCCCCGCGTCGACGAGTCCCGGCGACTCAACTTCCTCTCGTACTACTACAACAAGGCCGTCGCGTGGAACAAGGATGTCGTCGCCACCTACAAGGACGGCTTCGACAACCGCGGTGAGGTCTTCGACTTCGAGCGCGGCGGGCCGGGGGACATCCAGAACCCGTACTGGCTGACCGACGACAGCATCTCCAGCTCGAGCTGGTGCTACACGACCGGCATCGGCTACTACTCGATGAAGGCGATGCTGCATTCGCTGATCGACCGCGTCAGCAAGAACGGCACCATGCTGCTCAACATCGCGCCGATGGCCGACGGCACCATCCCGGCCGGACAGCGCACGATCCTGCTCGGCATCGGCGACTACCTCGCCCGCTTCGGCGAGTCGATCTACGCCACCCGCGCCTGGTCGGCCTACGGCGAGGGCCCGACGCAGATGGGTGGCGGCTCCTTCACGATACCCCGCGAGGGCACCAGCCGCGACATCCGGTTCACCCGCAGCAAGGACAACACCGTCCTCTACGCCACGGTCCTGGGCTGGCCGGGCGGCACGCTGGACATCACGACGCTCGGCTCGGGCCGGATCAACCTCGGCTCGCTGAAGTCGGTGCAGCTGCTCGGTTCCACGGCCGGGTCGTACACCGACCTGCCCGACCGCACGCAGGACGGCTCCGGGCTGCACGTCCGGCTGCCGTCGACGCCGTTCAGCGCCCCGGCGTACGTCGTGAAGCTGACGTTCTCCGGCCAGATCCCGGCGTTGGGCTCGGGTCCGGTCCCCACGAGCTGGGTGCGGATCGCCAACGTCACGACGGGTCTGGTGCTCGACAGCGGCGGGAACGTCGCGGCCGGGTCGGTGCTGAAGCAGTGGTCCTACGACGGTTCCACCAACCTGCACTGGCAGCTGGTCGACCTGGGCACCGGCTACCACCGGATCGTCAACCGCACCAACGGCATGGTCGCCGACAGCGGCGGCCGGACCGGCAACGGCGTCAACGCCGTGCAGGCCGCCTGGACCGGCAGCGACAACCAGCAGTGGCGGCTCGCCGCGCTCGGCAACGGCCGCTACCAGATCGTCAACCGGGCCACCGGTACCGCGCTCGACGGCGCGGGCAGCACGGCGGCCGGCTCGGCCGTGGTGCTGTGGGCGCCGAACGGCAGCACCAACAACCAGTGGACCGTCACGGCCGTCTGAACCCTTCGTCGGAAGCGAGAACTGCCATGCCCCGAACCCTGCTGCGGATGGCGGTCGCCACCGTCTTCCTGGCCGCCGGCGTGGTGGCCACCCCCGCGCCGGCCGAGGCCGCCACCTCGATCACGATCGACGGCGGGTCGGCCGGGCGCACGTTCGACGGCGTCGGCGCGGTCAGCGGCGGGGGCGGCAACAGCCGGCTGCTGATCGACTACCCCGAGCCCCAGCGCGGCCAGATCCTCGACTACCTCTTCAAGCCGGGTTACGGCGCCGCTTTGCAGATCCTCAAGGTGGAGATGGGCGGGGACACCAACTCGACCAGCGGGGCGGAACCCAGCCACGCGCACTTCCGCGGCGACCTGGACTGCAACCGCGGGTACGAGTGGTGGATCATGGAGCAGGCCAAGGCGCGCAACCCCGGCATCAAGCTCGTGGGCCTGCCGTGGGGCGCGCCGGGCTGGATCGGCAACGGCACGTTCTTCTCCGACGACCTCACCGGCTACTACCTGTCGTGGCTCGGGTGCGCGAAGCAGCACGGGCTGACGATCGACTACCTCACCAGCGTCCAGAACGAGAAGCAGTGGAGCGCCGACTGGACCGTGACCCTCCGCAACGCGCTCAACGCCAACGGGTACAGCGCGGTCAAGGTCATCTCCGGTGACTCGTGGCCGGGGGACTGGGGGCCCGCGAGCGCGATCTCGACCAACACGGCCTACCGCAACGCGACGGACGTGCTCAGCGCCCACTACACCTGCGGCTACCTCAGCGCGCAGACGTCGTGCAGTGTCCCGTCCAGCGTCACGGGCACCGGCAAGACGCTGTGGTCCAGCGAGAACGGTTCCCAGGACTACAACGACGGTGCCAAGCCGCTGGCCCGCGGCATCAACCGCGTCTACCTCGACGGCAGGATGACCGCCTACCTCAACTGGGACCTCATCGCCGCCACCACGCCGAACATCCCCTGGCCGACCGTCGGGCTGATCCTCGCCAACCAGCCGTGGTCGGGCTACTACTCGGTCGGCAAGGACGCCTGGGCGCTCGCGCACACCACGCAGTTCACCGCGCCCGGCTGGAAGTACCTCGACGCCTCCAGCGGCTACCTCGGCGGCAACCGCGCCAACGGCAGCTACGTCTCGCTGAGGTCCCCGAGCACCGGCGACTACAGCACGGTCGTCGAGACGATGGACGCCACCGCGGCCCAGACGCTGAACCTGAACGTCACCGGCGGGCTGTCGACCGGCCAGGTGCACGTGTGGGCGACCAACCTGAACTCGAACAACCCCGCCGACTTCTTCAAGCACACGGCCGACATCACGCCGTCCGGGGGAGCGTTCTCGCTGACCGCGCAGCCCGGTTACCTGTACACGATCACGACCACCACCGGGCAGGGCAAGGGCACCGCGACCAGCCCGTCCCAGGGCTCGCTGAACCTGCCCTACAGCGACGACTTCGACGGGTACGCGACGGGCAAGGAAGCCAAGTACCTGATGGACATGGAGGGCGCCTTCGAGACGTCCGCCTGCGGGGCCGGCCGCGCCGGCACGTGCGTGCGCCAGGCCGCGCCGCAGAAGACGATCCCCTGGAAGAAGTTCGTCGATCCCTACGCGCTGCTGGGCAACGTCGCCTGGAGCAACTACACGGTCAACGCGGACGTGCTGCTGGAGAAGTCCGGGTCGGCCCAGCTGCTCGGCCGGGTCGGCTCCCAGGACACCGGCAATCAGGGCGCGGTGAACGCCTACTACCTGCGGATCAGCGACACCGGCGCGTGGTCGATCCAGCGCAACAACACCAGCCAGCAGGTCACGACGCTGCGCAGCGGCACGACGACCGCGCTGGGCACGAACCGCTGGCACAAGCTGGCCCTGGGCTTCGCCGGCAGCACCATCACCGCGAGTGTCGACGGCGCCGTGCTCGGCACGGTCACCGACAGCACCTTCCCGGCCGGCCAGGCCGGGATCGGCACGAGCACGGGGGAGACCGCCCAGTTCGACAACCTCGCCGTGACCGGTTCGGGTGGCGGGTCGACGTCGGTGCTGCGCAACACCGGCTCCGGCCGCTGCCTCGACGTCCCCAACGTGTCCCAGGCCAACGGCACGCAGGTCGCGTTGTGGGACTGCAACGGCGGCGGGAACCAGCAGTGGACGCTCACCTCGGGGAAGCAGCTGCTGGTGTACGGCGCCAAGTGCCTCGACGCCGAAGGCGCGAGCACGACGGCCGGCACCCGGGCGATCATCTGGGACTGCACGGGCGGCACGAACCAGCAGTGGAACGCGAACGCCGACGGCACGATCACCGGCGTCCAATCAGGACTGTGCCTCGCCCCGAACGGGGGCACCGGGAACAGCACGCCGGTGACCCTGCAGGCCTGCACGGGCAGTGCCGCCCAGAAGTGGGCGCGGAGCTAGCGCCCCAATGTGGCCTTCGGTGCGTCAGACGCACCCAAGGGGCCCTTCGGTGCGCAGGACGCAACCAAGGCCACATTGGGGCGCTGGGCCGTTCGCCTTTCCCCTCGGACAAAGGAGTTCGATGAAAGCACGATGGAGAAGGTCGCTGCAGACCACGGGAGCCGCGGTGGCGCTCGCCGCGGGGGCGCTGGCCGGCCCGGCCGCACCGGCGCAGGCCGCCACGCAAGGACCGTGCGACCTCTACGCCGCGGGCGGCACGCCGTGCGTGGCCGCGCATTCCACCACCCGGGCGCTGTACGGTGCGTACAACGGCGCTCTGTACCAGGTCCGGCGGGCGTCGGACAACGCGACGCGGGACATCGGCCTGCTGAGCGCGGGCGGTGTCGCGAACGCGGCGACGCAGGATTCCTTCTGCGGTGGGACGACCTGCCTGATCACCGTCATCTACGACCAGTCCGGCCGCGGCAACCACCTCACGCAAGCTCCACCGGGCGGGTTCCAAGGGCCGGCTGCCGGCGGCTACGACAACCTCGCCAACGCGGCGGCCGCCCCGATCACCGTCGGCGGGCAGAAGGCGTACGGAGTGTTCGTGGCCCCCGGCACCGGGTACCGGAACAACAACGCCACCGGCACGGCGACCGGTGACCAGCCGGAGGGCATGTACGCGATCTTCGACGGCACGCACTACAACGGCGGCTGCTGCTTCGACTACGGCAACGCCGAGCGCAACAGCCGGGACAACGGCAACGGCACGATGGAGGCCATCTACTTCGGCAACATCAAGGTCTGGGGCTACGGCGCCGGCAACGGCCCGTGGATCATGGCCGACCTCGAGAACGGCCTGTTCTCCGGGATCAACCAGCGCTACAACGCCAACGACCCCAGCATCAGCCACCGCTACCTGACCGCCATCATCAAGGGCGGCCCCAACCACTGGGCCATCCGCGGCGGCAACGCGCAGTCCGGCGGCCTGTCCACCTTCTACGACGGCGCCCGCCCCAACGTGTCCGGCTACAACCCGATGCGCAAGGAAGGCGCGATCATCCTCGGCACCGGGGGCGACAACAGCATCGGTTCCGCGGGCACGTTCTACGAAGGCGTGATGACTTCGGGCTATCCGTCCGACGCCACCGAAAACGCCGTGCAGGCCAACATCACCGCGGCCGGGTACGGCACCGGCGGCAGCGGCACCACCACCGGGCCGCTGCACGCCGTCGGCGCCGGTAAGTGCCTCGACATCCCCGGCTCCACCACCACGCCCGGCACCCAGCTGCAGATCTACAGCTGCAGCGGCCAGGCGAACCAGAGCTGGACCCGCACGTCGTCGAACCAGCTGACCGCCACCGTCGGCGGGCAGACGCTCTGCCTGGACGCCTCGGGCAACGGGACGAGCGCCGGGACGAAGGTGGTGACCTGGTCCTGCAACGGCGGGGCCAACCAGCAGTGGACCGTCAACTCCAACGGCACGGTCACCGGCGCGCAGTCCGGGCTGTGCCTGGACGTGACGAGCGCGTCGACGGCGAACGGCGCGCTGGTGGAGCTGTGGACCTGCAACGGCGGCAGCAACCAGCAGTGGACGCTGGGGTAGGCACCTTCGAGGAAGGAACGAGGTTGTGATGACCACCAGTCCGATCCGGCGGCGGGCCGCACTCGCCGCCGGCCTCACGGCTGCCTCCCTGGTGCTGGTCCCCGGCACCGCGGGCGCGGCGAGCACGCTCGGCGCCGCGGCGGCGCAGAGCGGGCGGTACTTCGGTGCCGCGATCTCCACGAGCCACCTCGGCGAAGCGGCTTACGTGAACACGTGGACGGCGGAGCACAACGGCGTCACCCCGGAAAACGAGATGAAGTGGGCCACGGTCGAGCCGAACCGCAACCAGTTCGACTTCGGGCCGGGGGAGCAGATCGTCAGCCAGGGCCGGAGCAAGGGCATGAAGATCCGCGGGCACACGCTGGTGTGGCACGGGCAGCTCGCCGGGTGGGTGAGCGGCCTGGACGCGAGCAACCTGCGGTCGGCGATGCAGAACCACATCAGCCAGGTGGCCGGGCACTGGAAGGGCCAGCTCTACGCGTGGGACGTCGTCAACGAGGCGTTCGAGGAGAACGGCAGCCGCCGCCAGTCGGTGTTCCAGCAGAAGCTCGGCGACGGCTACATCGAGGAGGCGTTCCGCGCGGCCCGCACGGCCGACCCGAACGCCAAGCTCTGCTACAACGACTACAACACCGACGGCGTCAACGCGAAGAGCACCGGGATCTACACCATGGTCCGGGACTTCAAGAGCCGCGGCGTGCCGATCGACTGCGTGGGCTTCCAGAGCCACCTCGGCTCGACGTCCAACCTGAGCAGTTACCAGGCCAACCTGCAGCGCTTCGCCGACCTCGGGGTCGACGTGCAGATCACCGAGCTGGACGTCGGCGGTTCGGGTTCCGGCCAGGCGAACGTGTTCCGGCAGGTCACCCAGGCGTGCCTGGCGGTCTCCCGCTGCACCGGCATCACGGCCTGGGGCGTCACGGACAAGTACTCGTGGCGTTCGGGCGACACGCCGCTGCTGTTCGACGGCAACTACGGCAAGAAGCAGGCCTACACCGCCGTCCTCGACGCGCTCAACGGCGGTGGTGGCGGCGGAGGTGACGCCGCGCTGCGTGCGGTGGCCGCGAACCGCTGCCTGGACGTGCCGAGCTCGTCGACGACCGCGGGCACCGCGCTGCAGATCTGGGACTGCCACGGCGGGACGAACCAGCAGTGGACCCGCACGAGTTCCGGGACGTTGACGGTCTACGCCGGGAGCACGCAGCGGTGCCTGGACACCGCGGGCGGCGGGACGGCCGCCGGCACCGCGGCGGTGATCGCGAACTGCACCGGCGGGAACGGGCAGAAGTGGACGTTCCCGGGCAACGGCACGATCACGAACACCCAGTCGGGCCTGTGCCTGGACGTGACGGGCGCCGGGACCGCCAACGGGACCGCCGTGATCGTCTGGACCTGCAACGGCGGGTCGAACCAGCGGTGGACCGGGCCGGCGAGTTGATGGTCCGCGGTCTGCGTCGCCACCTCCGGCTCCGGCGGGCGTGACGAAGCAGGCCGCACCGAGGGCGTCGACCAGTACCGGTGGCCGCCCTCGTCGTGGCCGGTCGTCAGCCGAAAACGCGCCGGCGGATCTCGCGGCGGTAGTCCTCCAACGTGTTGTCGAGGTGCACCGCGGCGGCCTCCGCGGCGGCGTCCGGGTCGCCGTCGCGGATGGCCTCGTAGATCGCCGCGTGCTCTTCGACCGCCTCCGCGGCGTGCCCGCCGACGGTGCCGTCGAGCCCGATGGTGCTGGACTGGTGCTGCAGCCGGCGGACTTCGCGGACGGCGGCCAGGAGGAACGGGTTGTGGGACGCGGCGGCGATCCCGAGGTGGAAGTCGTCGTCGCCGCGGTCGAACAGCGGTGCTTCGCCGGTCAGGTGTCCCTGGCGGCAGGTTTCCGTGGCCGCCTCGATCGCCCGGAGCTCGACCGGGGTGGCCCGGGTGGCGGCCAGCCTGCTGGCGGTCATCTCCTGGACGCGGCGGAACTCGAACAGCATGTAGACGTGGTCCAGGTCGGTCGGCAGGAAGAAGCCCGACCACCGGGCCGAGCCGAGCATCCCCTCGTCGTCGGCCACGTAGAGGCCGCGCCCCTTCTGGGCGCGCACCCGCCCGATGGCGGAGAGGATCTTGATCGCTTCGCGCACCACGGTGCGTGACGCGCCCAGCCGGACGGCCAGCTCGTTCTCCGTCGGCATGCGGTCACCGGCCTGCAGGCGCAGCTCGGCGATGAGCCGGAGGATCTGCTCGGCGACGCGTTCGTACCCGGGCCGGTAGGCGGCTTCCCGGGGTGCCGGCGGACCGGGTTCGCCGGCTGCGCGCGTCTCGTCCACCCGGCTGTCTCCTTCGTCGGCGATGTCTGCGGTGAACCCTACATTCGCACAAGTCGCAGCCAAATGTGTAGTACTTATCTTCTCTCGGACGGACTCTTGACGAAGGACGCTCTTGCAGCTGTGATAGGTCCCTGTAGAGACCGCTCGCAGCAATATGTACGACACATACGATATGTTCGCCATCGCGTCAGGTGTGACTGCGGGTGCCACGATGAAGTGGAGTACCTCATGACAGTTCAGGTGCGCGCTACGGGAGCCAGAAGCCCCAGGCGGTACGCGGCGCTCGTCGCCGGGGTCGTGCTCGCCGCGGTCACGGCCTGCGGCAACGGCGGGAGCGGCAGCGGGGCCCAGGGCGGGTTCCAGCCGGTGCCGCAGACGGGCGGGAAGATCACCGTCTGGGTCGATTCCACGCGGCTGCCCGCGGCCCAGCTCTACCAGCAGCAGCACCCGTCGGTGCAGCTGGACATCGTCACCTACGACGGGGACGCCAACGGCTCGAACTACCTGCAGACCAAGGTGAGCCTGTTCAACCGCACCCGCAGCGGCTGGCCGGACGTCGTGTTCAGCTCGCAGAACAACGAGGTCAGCTGGGCGGTGCAGGCCGGGTTCACCGCACCGCTCGACAAGGGGCAGATCCCGGACGCCACCCTGAGCGGCTGGACCGCCGGGGCCAACGACCCGTGCACGGTCGAGGGCACGCTCTACTGCCTGCGCAACGACCTCGCCCAGACCGTCCTCTGGTACAACGCGCCGCTGATGCAGTCGTGGGGCTACCAGGTGCCCAAGACCTGGGAGGAGTACCAGGCGCTGGGCCGGCGGGTCGCCGCCGAGCACCCCGGCTACTTCGTGGGCACGGCCGGCGACAACTTCACCCCGGAGATCTACCTCTGGGCGTCCAAGTGCGGGGCCAACGAGATCACCGGCCCGAAGTCGGTCAAGGTGAACACCACGAGCCCGAACTGCACCCGGATGGCGTCGCTGCTCGACACGCTCGTCCAGAACCGCACGATGTCCACCAGCAGCGTGTTCAGCTCCGACTTCGCCAAGAACGCCGCGGACAAGATCCTCATGATGCCCGGGCCGTCGTGGTTCGGCGGCTCGGTGTTCCAGGAGTCGTTCAAGACCCCCGCCGGTCAGATCGCGGCCGCCCCGCTGCCGCAGTGGGCCGGCGACCCCGCGCCGTCGGTCGGCAACGTAGGCGGCGGCACCTGGCTGCTGTCCGCCCACAGCGCCAACCTCAAGGACGCGACCGACTTCCTCACCTGGGTCACCACCTCGGACGAGTACCAGGGCAAGATCGCGCCGGGCTACCCCGCACACGCGGCGGCGGCGAAGACCTGGCTGGCGAAGCAGTCCTCGAGCAAGTACTACGCCAACGACATCACGGTCCCGCTGCAGGCGGCCGCCCCGCAGGTGTGGCCGGGGTGGGGCTACGGCCAGTTCAGCCAGGAGGCGATCTGGGCGGCGACCGTGACCCCGGGGCTGACGGCGGGCAAGACGATCGTCTCGATGCTGCCCGAGTGGCAGACCGCGATCACGAACTACGCGCGTTCCAACGGGTACGAGGTCAGCCAGTGACCAGCGCCGCCCCGGCCGGGAGCCCGTCACCGCGGCGGGTCTTCCGGCCGGACCGGGCGGGTCACCTGTTCGTCGCCGCCTACGTCGTCCTGCTGATCGCGTTCGGGGTCGTTCCCACCGTGTACGCGGTGTACTTCGCCTTCACCGACGCGGGGGACGAATTCACCGGCTTCTCGAACTTCGTCGAAGCCGCCGGCGACTTCCGGTACCTCGCCGCGGTCGGGCACGTGGCGCTCTACCTGGTGTGCTGGCTGGTTTCCCTGGTCGTGTTCGTGGTCGGGCTCGCACTGCTGCTGCACCGCGTGACCTCGAACGGGGCGAGCAAGGCCCTGCGCTTCCTGTACTACATCCCGGGCGCGCTGGCCGGCGCCGCGAGCGTCATGGTGTGGCTGTTCATGCTGGACCCGTCGGTGAGCCCGGTGAGCGCGCTGCTGCGCGTGCTCGGGTTCGACACCTTCGGCCAGGTCGTCGCGCCGGACCACCTCCCGGTCCTGTTCACCCTGATCGCCTTCTGGACCGGGGCGGGCGGCTGGATCGTGGTGATGTACGGCGCGCTGAACAACATTTCGCCCGATCTGCTGGAGGCAGCCCGGATCGACGGCGCGGGCGCGTGGCAGACGGCCTGGCGCATCCAGATCCCGTTGCTGCGCAAGTGGATCGTCTACATGGTCATCCTGGCGTTCGCCGGCGGGACCCAGCTGTTCGTCGAACCGCAGCTGCTGTCGCAGGCGAGTGTCGGCGTGGCGGGCCGCGACTACTCGCTCAACCAGCTCTCCTACGACTTCGCCTTCCAGAACGACAACGTGAACACCGCCGCGGCGATTTCCGTGGAGCTCCTGCTGGTCGGGCTGGTCGTCGCCGGGGTGTTCGTCGCCCGATCGGGGTTCTTCGATGCCGACTGACATCCGCCTTCCCGCGCGAGTGGACGAGCCGGTGCGCCGCGCGGGCGCCGCCCGGCGGCGTCGCACCCGGAGCCTGCCGAACCCGCTCGCGGCGTTGGTGCTCCTGCTGTTCCTCGTCTTCTTCGTGCTCCCGGTGGCGTGGCTCCTGCTGGCGGCCACGAAGACCGACGACCAGCTCGTGCACGGCAACCCCCTGTCCTTCGGGTCGTGGCACGCGCTGGCGGACAACTGGCACGCGCTGACGTCCTTCCAGGACAACGCGATCTTCTCGTGGCTGGGCAACTCCGCGCTGTACTCGTTCATCGCGCTCGCGATCACGCTGTGCGTGGCGATCCCGGCCGGCTACGCCCTCGCGATGACCGAGTTCCGCGGCCGGCGCACGCTGCTCGTCGCGACGCTGGTCGTGATGCTGATGCCGAACGCGACCCTCGTGGTGCCGTTGTTCCTCGAGGTGAACGCGGTGCACCTGATCGGCTCGATGTGGTCGATCATCCTGCCGTACTCGTTCTACCCCTTCGGCGTCTACCTGACCTACATCTACTTCAGCACCGCGGTGCCGCGGGACCTGATCGACGCGGCCGAGCTCGACGGCTGCTCGCAATTCGGCGTGTTCCGCCACGTCGCCCTGCCGCTCGCCGTGCCGATCGTCGCCCTCGTCGGCTTCTTCAGCTTCGTGGCCAACTGGACCAACTACTTCCTGCCCTACGTGCTCCTGCCGGAAAGCGATCAGTTCCCGGTCCAGGTCGGCCTGGGCACGTTGCTGAACTCGGTGCCCCAGTTCAACCCGACGGTCGGCACCGCCGCGGTGCAGCGCCCGGAACTGGCGCTGGCCACCCTGCTGGCGATCACGCCGGTCCTCGTCGTCTTCCTGTTCTCCCAGCGTTTCCTGGTCGCCGGGATGCTGGCCGGCGCGACCAAGGAGTAGCCGATGTACCCCGCCATCACCGCCTCGGTCCCCCTGCTCGAACCACCGGGCTGGGCGATCGCCCAGCGCGAGCTCTTCGCCCTGCTCGACCGGGCCTGGCGCCGGTTCGCCCGCGACTTCACCGGCCCGGACGGACGGCTGACCTACGACGACGGGCTCACCAGCCGCGACGGCGTCGACGACTTCTACGAGACCTTCTTCAACTGGCCGCAGCTCTACCTGCTCGGCGGCGCCGGCGACCTGCTCGCCGAGTCGGAGCGGCACTGGGAAGGCGTCACCCGGCAACTGACCGAGCTGGGCATGCTGCACGACGAGTACGAACGCGGCTACGACTGGTTCCACCAAGGCGAAAGCCTGCTGCTGCTGTACTTCCTGTGCATGGCGGCGCCCGGGCGGTGGCGGGAGCGCGCCTTGCGGTTCGCCGAGCTCTACGTCGACCCAGCCCACGGCAACTACGACCCCGAGCACCGCGTCATCCGCCGTCCGCACAACGGCAGCGATCCGGCGCGCGAAGGCCTCTTCGACGGCGGCTCGTACCCGTGGCTGCCCCGGGAAGCCGCGACGTACGGCTTCCCGCTGGAGTGGCTGCTGCCCGCGGACGCCGAGGAGCCCCCACGGGACCGCGACCCGCGGCTGGGCGAGCAGCTGCGGCGGCGGACGGGGGAGGGGGACACCGCGGTCAACCTGGCCGCCTCCGGGCTCGTCTTCAACGCCTTGCTGCTGTCCGGTGACCCGCGCTACCGGGACTGGCTCGCGGAGTACGTGGGCGCCTGGCGGGACCGCGCGGCGGCCAACAACGGCATCCTCCCCGACAACGTCGCTCCCGACGGGACGGTCGGCGGGCTGCTGGAGGGGCGCTGGTACGGCGGGCACTACGGCTGGTCCTGGCCGCACGGCTGGTACAGCGTCGGGCACGCCGCCGTCGTCGCCGCCCTGTCGGCCGCGCTCGCCACGGGCGACGAGACGTTCACCGACCTGGTGCGCCCGGCGCTGGACGAGATCATCGCCCACGGCAAGGTCATGGCGTTCACCGAAGCGGATTCCAGCCTCGGCTCCAAGTGGTCGGTGCAGCTGCGGGACGACGTGGACACCCCGACGCTGCACGTCCCCTTCCGCTACGACGACCGGGGCTGGTTCGACTACAACCCGATGCTGATGGGCGTCCCGGCCGCGCTGTGGCACCACACGGCCGCGCCGGAAGACCGCGAACGCCTCGACCGGCTGCGCGCGGCCGGCGGCCACGACTGGCGGACCGTGCGGCCGTTCCGCAGCAAGGAGGAAGCCGGGCACGAGGAGCCGTGGTTCGCCTACCTCGCGGGCGACAACCCGGACTACCCGGAGCGCATCCTGGCCGCCGCGCAGGCCCAGGTCCGGCACCGGCTGACCCGCATGGAGCGCTACCGCGGCCGGGCCGTGCCCGAAGCCGACATCCACCTGTGGCAGCAGTCCAACCCCGTGGTCACCGAAGCCCTCGTCCAGCTCACCTGGGGCGCGCCGCAGGTCGTCTACAACGGCGGGCTGCCGCAGGCCCGCGTCCGCTACTACGACGCACGGGCGGAACGGCCGGGCCTGCCGCTGTCCGTGGCGGCGCTGGTTTCCGGCATCGACCCCGAAGCGACCGTCGTCGAGCTGGTCAACCTCGACCCGCTGGAGCCGCGGTCGGTCGTCGTCCAGGCCGGCGCGTTCGCCGAGCACCACATCCGCGCCGTGGACTACAGCGTCTGCGAGGACCCGTCGTGGATCGGCGACCTCTACGACTACGGCCACCGCGAACCGGTCGTGACGACCGCGTCGATCGAGCTGGACGGTCCGTGGCTGCGGGTGGACCTGCCCCGGTCCAGCCGGATCCGGTTGACGCTGAGGCTCGCCCTGCGGGTCCGGACGCCGTCCTACGCCACCCCGTTCGACGAGCGTGCCGCGTGAACCGACGGTCCCTCGGCGCCACCGGGCCGGAGGTCTCCGAACTCGGCTTCGGCACCGTCCACACGGCACTCGAGCTCGGCATCACCTTCTTCGACGTCTCCCCGTTCTACGGGAACGCGGAAACCGTGCTCGGGCCGCACCACAACGTCCTCGACGGCAACGTCAAGGTCGCGGACGGGAACTGGCCGGCCGCGGCGCAGGACGTGATGCGTGGAGCGGGCATCACGCCGGCGCGGCGGTAGCAGTCCGGGGCCGGAGGGGGATCAGTCGCGGGCGCGGAGCTCGGTGTTGAGGCGCTGGGCTTCGTGGAGCTGGTCTTCGAGGCTCACGATGCGGCAGGCGGCGTCGATGGCGGTGCCCTGGTCGACCAGCTCCCGCACGCGGGCGGCCAGGCGCAGCTGCTGGCGTGAGTAGCGGCGGTGCCCGCCGGCGGAGCGCTGCGGTGTGATCAGCCCGGCTTCGTCGAGGCTGCGCAGGAAACCTTGGGTGGTGCCGAGCATGTCCGCGGCCCGGCCCATGGTGTAAGCGGGGTAGTGCTCGTCGTCGAACTTGTCGGCTGCACCCGGCGCGGCCGGTCCTGCTGGGTCAGGAATCATTCCACCTCCACATCACGAAGGACCCCGGGTGCCGTGCACGGCACCCGGGGTCCTCAAGGGTTGGGTTTCACCATTGTCAACCGGCGTTGCCGCCGGCTTCCTGCACCCGCGTCCGGCCGAAAGCCGGGTTCCGCGGGGATCGCTTACTCGTGACCGAGCACCACCTCCGAACTCGATGGAACTGCGGCACCCGCGCGGCATTGCTACTCGGCCGCCGCGGGCGATCCAATGATGGCTCCGTTCCCTTCTTTCCGGTTTATTCCACTTACTCGGTACTGCTGCTTCACCTGCTGCTGGCGTCACCGCTGGGACCCTTCCACTGATCGGTCCCAGCACGCTGACGCCGCTGGTCACTGCCCGGAGCCCCGTTCACCGATCGGCTCCGGCCACCTGACCGGTCCTGCCACTGCACTTGCACGGAACAACTACGGATACTGCTGATCTCCGCGGGCGCACCAGCCCCGCCCGCGTCTTGTCTCACCTCGCGGGCAGTTACGTCCTCTCCCGCGCCTGCTTGACGTTGTCTCTCTCGCTACGAGAAGAACATTACCCACACCCGCCGGTCAATGTCTACCCCGGCTGGCATAGATTTTCTGCTGCGTGTCGGAGCGACGCCGAGGAAGAGGGGTACGACCGTGAGTGACGAGGCCGTCCGGGAGCCGCTCGATGAGCGTTACGGCCTGACCGAGGTCGCCGACCTCGAGGAGTACGCCGAGGCGCTGACGCGGCTGCTGGAGCGGGGCCGGCGGGAGCGGTGCGTGGCGGTGCTGTCGGAGGCCGAGGCCTACGCGGCGGCGGAGTTGCTCGGGCAGTTCGCGCAGCTCGACCCGCACGCGGCGGTGAACCAGCTGGCGGCGTCCCTGGCCAGTCGGCTCTACAGCCGCCTGGGCGCTTGATCCCGCTGGGGATCCGCTTCCGCACCGGCCGTCGCTCTGCTCGGGCATGACGAATCGGCCCTTCGGGGCTCCGTCCTCACTGCTGAAGAAGTCCGCGTTCGGGCGGTACCTCCGGGGAAGCCCGGCCGATCATCGCGGATGTCTGGCTCCGCGATCCTCACCGTGCGGTGGCGGCCACCGCCGCTTCGCTCAGCAAGAGGTACGCGGCAGCCGTCCAGGGTGTACCGGCTGCGCGCTCAGCGGGTCGCGAGCACCCGGCGCACCTCGTCCGCGCCCAGCACCACGGGCGAGCGCAGCGATCCGACCTCGCCGATCTCGATCTCGACGACGTCTCCCGGCCGCAGCCCCTGATCGAGGCCGGGCACGACGGACGTGCCCGTCGACAGCACGGCGCCGTCGGGGAAGTCGTTGTCCCGCCAGAGGTATCCGACCAGTCCCGCCGGTTCGCGGTTCAGCTGCGCGGTGCTGGACTCACCGGTGAACACCTCGTGACCGTCGCGCAGGATGCGCATGCGGAGGCCGAGCGAGAGCGGGTCCGGCACCTCCCACGCCGGCCGGACCCGCGCCGACACCGCGCACCCACCGGTGTAGATCTTGGCCTGCGGGAGGTACAACGGGTTTTCGCCTTCGATGCTGCGGGAGCTGACGTCGTCGACCACCACGTACCCGGCGACCTCCCCGGCGTGGGTCAGCACCAGGCCGAGTTCCGGCTCCGGCACGTTGTTGGCGGAATCGGCGCGGACGGCGATCGGCTCCTCGTCGGTGACCACGCGCCACGCGGCCGACTTGAAGAACAGCTCCGGCCGGTCCGCGCGGTACACCCGCGCGTAGACGTCCTGGTCGGCGCTTTCTTCGCGGCGGGCCTCCTCGGACCGCAGGTAGGTGACGCCGGCGGCCCACACCTCCATCCGCCCGTCCAGCGGCGGCAGCAGCCGCACCCCGTCCGTGGAGACGGGCTCCCCGGCCGCGTCGGCCAGCTCGCGGATCTCCGCCACGGGCCGGCGCAGCAGGTCGCTCATCGACGCCACCGCGAGCGGCCGCAGCTGCTCGCCGGTGAGCAGGCCGACGCGGACGCCGCCGGTTCCGTCGGCGAATCGCACCAGGTGACTCAACCCGGACCTCCTCGGTTCGGGGTCGAACCTACGGAGTGCGGAGCGCGGCGGTCAACGAGTGTCGGACAGCTTTCGGATCAGCGGAGCCGTTCGGCGAGCCACTGCGCGATGCCGGTCAGCAGATCGTCCTCGACGGGCCGGCGGAGCAGCTTGCGGTAGCCGAACACGGTGCCGGGGCCGTCGGTGCGCCGGAGGACGTGGGTCAGGTCCGGCACTCGCCGGACGCGGGCGCCGGGCACCAGGTCCGCGATCACGTCCAGGTCGGCCGGGTCGACCTGGACGTCCTTCTCGCCGATGATCGCCAGGACGGGAACCCGGACGCGGCTCAGATCCGCCCGCGGGTCGTAGGCCAGCTGCTCGCGCCACCACTTGGCGTTGACCCGGATGCCGCCGACGCGCGCCGCGTCGGTCGTCGTCGCGGAGACCCGGGCCAGCTGCTTCGAAGCCACGCGACGCAGAACGCCCAGCAGCGGGCGCGGTACCGCCTCGGCGAGCCGGCCACCCTGCCGGCGCACGGCCGCCTCGCCGGAGCGGGCGTACCCGGCCAGCAGCACCGCGGCCGCGGGGGAGGCGTGGGCGGCCAGCCACATCGCGTGCACCGCGCCTTCGCTGTGCCCCAGCACGCCGGCCGTGCGCACCTCGGGATGCGCGCGCAACGCCTGCAGCGCGGCCGCGGCGTCCGCGCGGTTGTCCAGGAAACCGACCGTGTGCCAGTCGCCGGGCGTGGCCCCCACGCCGCGGCGGTCGTAGCGCAGCGACGCGATGCCGTGGCGCGCCAAGGTCGCGGCCAGCGGACGTCCCAGGTCCATGCGCAGCTTGCCCGCGTTGGAATCGCGGTCGAGCTTGCCCGAGCCGGGCAGGCACAGCACCGCGGGATGCGGTCCCGGTCCGGCGGGCAGCGTGAGAGTGCCCGCGAGCAGCACGCCGTCCGCGGCCGGCGCGGCCAGCTCGATCTCCCTCGCCACCGCGGTCTCCGCCTCGATCATGTCCGACCTCCATCGTTCTCAGTTTTGATAAAGGTATCAGCAGGGGTAATGATGTGTCCATGACGACGCTCGACCTGCTGCTGCACCCGGTCCGCCTCCGGATCCTGCGCACGTTCCTGGACGGCCACCCCGCCACGACCGCGCAGCTGCGCGAGCGGCTGCCGGACATCCCGCCGGCCACGATGTACCGGCACGTCGCGGCGCTGGCGGCCGCCGGCGTGCTCGAGGTCCTCGACGAGAAACGCGTCCGCGGCGCCGTCGAGCGCACCTACCGGGTTTCGTGGCAGCACACCGAAATCGCCCCCGAGGTCCGCGCCACGATGACCACGGAAGACCATCGCCGGGCGTTCACCGCGTTCGTCGGCGGGCTGCTGGCCGACTTCGACCGGTACCTCGCCACCGGATCACCCGACCCCGCCGCCGACGGCGTCACCTACCAGCAGGCCGCGTTGTGGCTGACCGACACCGAGATGGCCGAACTCGTGGCCGAGGTCCACGCGGCCGTGACGGCGAGGATCGGCCGCGACGCCGGCCACGGCCGCACCCGCCGGATGATCAGCCTGATCGGCGTGCCCGCCGAGGCCTGAGCCGCTCACTGTCCATTCCGGACGCCTCAGCCCGCGGCGCTGACCAGCCCGGTCCGGTAGGCGAGCACCACGGCCTGCACCCGGTCCCGCAGGTCCAGCTTGGTGAGGATGCGCGAGACGTACGTCTTGACCGTCTCCACGCCCAGCACCAGCTCGGCCGCGATCTCGGCGTTCGACAGGCCGCCGGCGATCAGCTTGAGCACTTCCAGCTCGCGTGGGGCGAGCCGGTCCAAGGGGCCGCCGGCGGGAGCCACCGGCTGGATCCGGTCGGCGTAGCGGCCGATCAGCGTCCGGGTCACCGCGGGGGAGAGCAACGACTCGCCGCGCGCGACCGTGCGCACGCCCGCCGCGAGCTCGTCCAGCGGCGCGTCCTTGAGCAGGAACCCGCTCGCTCCGGCCCGCAGCGCGTCGTAGACGTACTGGCCGACGTTGAACGTCGTGACCACCAGGACTTTCGCCGGCTTCTCCGCCTGGGGACCGGAAACCCGGCGGGTCACCTCGATCCCGTCCAGCAACGGCAGCTGGATGTCCATCACGACGACGTCGGGGCGCAGCCGGCCGATCTCGGTGAGCGCGTCGCGGCCGTTTTCGGCTTGCCCCACCACCTCCATGTCCGGCTGGGCACCGAGCACGGCCACGTACCCCGCGCGGATGAGCTGCTGGTCTTCGCAGATCAGCACGCGGATCGGGCCGTCGGTCATCATGCGCTCCGCGCCGGGATGCCGGAGACGGGGAACTGCGCGCTGACGCGGAATCCGTCCGCCGAGGGCCCGGCGGCGAACCGGCCGCCGAGCGCGTCGACCCGGTCGCGCAGCCCGGCCAGCCCGCGGCCGCCGGAGCCGAGCGCGCCGGGCGCGGTCGCCGGGCCCCGGGTGGTCACCTCGATTTCGAGGAGGTCGGCGCCGTAGCCGACGCGCACCGTCGCGGGCCGGCCGGCGGCGTGCTTGGCGGCGTTGGTCAGCGCTTCCTGCACGATCCGGTACGCGGTGAGCTCGGTCTCCGGGGGCAGCTCGGGGCGTTCGCCCGCCTCGATGAGGTCGACCACGCGGCCCGGCTGCTCGACGAGCCCGCGCAACGCGCTCAGCCCCGGCGTGCGGGCGCCGGTCGCTTCGAGCACGCCGAGCAGGAACCGCAGTTCGGTGAGGGCGTCACGGCCCGAGCCGGTGATGGCGGCGAACACCTCGGGGGCGTTGTCCGGCGGGAGGTACCGGGCGGCGTCGGCCTGGACCACCATGGCCGTCACGTGGTGGGTGACGACGTCGTGCAGTTCGCGGGCGAGCCGCGCCCGTTCCTCCGCCGCCGCGGCGCGGGCGGTGAGCCGTCGTCGTTCGGCCTCCTCCCGCCTTCGCTGCCGCACCAAGGCGCCCAGCGCCCAGAACAGGACCAGCGCGACGTAGTAGACGACGTAGGTCACCAGGTCCGTCGGCGATCCGCGCAAGGTGACGAGGACCGCGAAGGCGGCGTACCCCACGGACACCGCCGCGGGCAGCGCGCGGCGGAACCGTTCCTCCCGCGCCCCGGCCGAATAGAGCGCGAAGTACAGGGCGAGGCTGCCGAACGTGGGGGAGTACGCGAGCACTTCGTGCGCCCCGAAGCAGATCGCGATGATCGCGAGGGTGGCCGCGGGCCACCGGCTGCGCACCGCCAGCGGGAGCGTCTGCCCGAGCACCAGCAGGGCCGCCGCGAACCCGCCGTCGTGCCTCGGCAGGTCACCGAACTGGGCGCCGACCATCGCGAGCGCCGGCACGAACGCGGCGGCGGTGACGGCCGCGGCGAGTGCCGCGTCCCGGACGTCCGGGGTGACGTGCGCCCAGCGGTCGCGGAGACGTCCCGGCTTCGGCATGGCCGGGAGCCTAGCGATTCCCGGCCCTCGCCGATGCCCGGGTCAGTGCCGGGTGACATCCGTGCAGTCGAGGTCCTGGTCCGGCAACCGCCCGGTGTCGAGGAAGGTCACGGTGGCGGTGTCGGCGCAGGCCGAACCTTCGTGGTAGACGTAGTGCCCGCCGTTGTCGACGCCGACGAAAGCGGCGCGGTCGCCCAGGGTGCGGCGCAGTCCCGTGCCGGAGTCCCACGTGGTGGCGTGGTCGCGGCGGTTCTGCAGGATCAGCGTGTTGCGGGGGCCGGTGCCGGTCACGGCGACCGGCTTTTCGGCCGGCTGCGGCCAGAAGGCGCACGGCCAGATGTTCGCCGGCATGCCCGCGGTCAGCGGCCAGGCCTTGCGGTCGGCCGCGGTGGCCCGCGCGTAGCTGCCGACGTCGTGGGACCACTCGGCGTCACCGCAGGTGAGGGCCAGGAACATGGTCGCCTGGTTGTCCGCGGGAACCCCCGGCGTGGGCGGGGTTTCGGCGAACACCTGCTTGAGCACCGCGCCGTCGGCTTCGGTGAGCCGGCCGTCGGCGAGGTCCGCGGCGGCCTTCCAGACCTGGGTGAGCACCGGCAGGGTGTCGTTGTGCAGCAGCAGTGCGTAGGTGATGCTGCGCAGCACGGCCCCGTTCACCGACTGCGGCGTACCCGGGACGGGCGCCGGATGGCGGTCGAGCCGGTCGGCGAGCGCGAGGTAGGCCCGGGTGACTTCTTCGGGGGTGGCGCCGAGCCCGAGGGCGGCGTTCTGCGCGGCGGCGACGGCGGCCGCGTCGGGGAAGCGTTCGGCCATGCCCTTTCCCCAGCTTTCCGCTTCCCCGGCCCAGACGTGCGCGGGATCGACGTTGCCTTCGAGGATCACGCGGTCGGCGCGGTCCGGGTAGAGCGCGTTGTAGACGGCGCCGAGGTAGGTGCCGTAGGACTGGCCCCAGTACGAGATCTTGGCTTCGCCGAGGGCTTCGCGGACGCGGTCGAGGTCGCGAGCGGTGTTGGCGGTGGTGAAGTAGCGCAGGTCGTCCCCGGCCTTGGCGGCGCACTTCGCGGCGGTGTCACGGGCGGCCTGGACGTTGGCGTCGATCGAGCCGTCGGCGGCGGGGTAGGGGAAAAGGGTGGCCGTGCTCAGGCCTTCGAGGCCGCAGCTCTGCGGGGTGCTCGTCCCGACGCCGCGCGGGTCGAAGCCGATGAGGTCGTAGCCGTCGAGGACGGTCTTGGGCAGCGTCGGCGCCATCGCGCCGGGCGTGTCGAGTCCCGGCAACGCGGGACCGCCCGGGTTCAGCAGGAGGACACCGTGGCGCTTCGCCGGGTCGGCGGCGGCCAAGCGCGAGACGACGACCTCGATGGAGGTACCGTCCGGCCGGCCGTAGTCGAGCGGGACCTTCACCTTCGCGCAGGTGAGCCGCGGATCCCGGGTGGCGCCCGGCGCGGGACACGGTCCCCAGGCGAGGGCGGCGGGCGCCGCGGCGTCTTCGTCGTCCGCGCTGTCACAGGCGGCCACCCCGAGAACGGTCAAGGTGGTGACCGCCAGGGCCGCGCCGAACCGGCGCCCCCGTGTCTTGCTCATGCTGCTCGCCCTCCGATTTCCGGCGGCGGCAGGCCCTTCCGGCCCACCGCCCGCGTTGACGGCGCCGAAGTTATCGGGATCGGGACGGCGAAAACGTCACCCCGGAGCGAGCGGGTGCGGTAGCTCTCCAGAGGGACAAGGAGAACCGGCCGCGCTGGACCGCGCCGGACGATCTGTCACGGAGTTCCCGAAAGATCGGGTCGTCACACAACTTCGGGGCGGGTGGAACGTCTGATGGTTCGTGAGAGTGATCCGGATCGCCGGGCTGGGGTTGACGGCCCTGCTGCTGGCTGCCTGTAGTGGACCGACCGAGACCGCGGGGGTCGCGCAAGCGGTCGGTGCCGCCGGAGCGACCGGGACGGCGGACGCGCCCGGGGTGCCGGCCGCGACGGTGGCGTTCGGGGGCGGTGACCAGCTGAGTCCCAAGGACCCGATCGTCGTCAAGGCCTCGGGTGGCACGCTGCAGGCGGTCACGGTCACGAACCCGCAGACCGGCAACGCCGTCAAGGGCGGCCTCTCGCCGGACAAGACGACGTGGACCAGCAACGACCACCTCCGGTACGGGGCCACCTACCAGGCGGTCGCCACCGCGGTGAACCCGGCGGGCGCGGCGACCGAGCAGCGCGGCGAGGTGCACACGCTCAAGCCGGCCGGGGTCGCGACGCCCGCGCTCTTCCAGCCGGCGGCGGGCGACTTCGGCGTCGGCCTGATCATCGGGCTGAAGTTCGACCACGACATCACCGACAAGGCCGCGGTGGAGAAGTCGTTCAAGGTGACGTCCTCGCCGGCCCAGGACGGTGGCTGGTACTGGGTGGGCAAGCGCGAAGCGCACTTCCGGCCCAAGGACTACTGGAAGGCCGGCTCGACCGTGAAGCTCGAGACGACGACCTTCGGCCTGCCGATCGGGGGCGGCGTGTACGGCGGCCAGGACGTCTCGGCCACGTACAAGGTGCACGACTCCTGGGTCGCCAAGGCGGACGGCAAGACGCACCAGATCAAGGCGTTCCACAACGGGCAGCTGGTGAAGACCGCACCGATCAGCATGGGCAAGACGGCCGACACCCCGCCGCGCGGCCCGACGCCGACCTTCACCGGCACGCACACGGTGCTGTCGAAGGAGGACCACAAGATCATGGACTCCTGCAGCTACGGCGTGTGCGAAGGCGACCCCGGCTACTACAAGGCCCCGGAGAACTGGAACGTCCGCATCTCCGACGACGGCGAGTACCTGCACGAAAACCTGAAGACGGTCGGCGTGCAGGGCCGGGACAACGTCTCCAACGGCTGCCTCAACATGAACACCGAGAACGCGAAGTGGTTCTTCGACACGTTCAACGTCGGCGACGTCGTGGAGATCACCAATTCGGGCGGCCCGCAGCTGTCGATCAACAACGGCCACGGGGACTGGGCGATCAGCTGGAGCGCGTGGCAGGCGGGCAGCGCGCTGCGCGGCTGAGCCCGGCGGCCGGATTGTTTCGTTCCTCGCGACGCTTCCGGACAGGGGCCTTCGGCTTGTCCGATAATTGTCATGAATTTGTCCGAGGGACTTGTGTGCACGGCACGCAGCGTCAGCTCGCGTACAATAAGCCGTCATGTCGGGCGGGGTGTTTCATCGCGGGGGGACGGGCTTGTCTCAGCCGGCCGTGCATCGGACGATCATGGCGCTGGACGTCGAAGGATATGGCGACCTGCGGCGGACGAATGTGCACAAATCGGTCATTCGTGAAGGAATGTACGGCGCGCTCGACGAGGCGCTTTCCGTCGCGGGAGTTCCGTTGTCCGCCTGCGAACGCACGGATCTCGGCGATGGAATACTGATCCTCGTCGTCCCGGAGCAACCGAAAACCCCGTTCGTGGAGATCGTCCCGGCGGTGATCGCGGACACATTGGCCGGTCACAACGCGACTCACCTGCGTGAAGAGCGGATCCGCGTCCGGATGGTTCTGCACGCCGGCGAGATCACTTACGACAAGCACGGCTTGGCCGCCGGTGCGGTCGTTCACGCCTATCGGCTTCTGGAGGCGCCGCCGCTGAAACTGGCTTTGGCCGAATCGCCGGGTGTGGTCGCCCTGGTCGTCTCCGCGTGGTTCTTCGAGGAAGTCGTCCGGAACAGTATGCGCATCGATGCCGCGACCTTCCGGGCGCGCCGGATCGACGTCAAGGAGACGGTGACGATCGGGTGGATCTGCCTTCCCGATGCTCCGTTTCCGTCGGATGCCGATCAGCTGACCGCGCTGGCGGCCGGAAACGTCACTCTGGTGCCTCGGCAGCTTCCGGCGGGCCCGTGGTCTTTCATCGGCCGGCGCGACGAGGTCGCCGCGCTCGACGCGGTTCTGGAGAGGGCTGCCAAAGCGGGTGGTGCCGCGGTGGTTTCCACGGTGGCCGGCGTCGGCGGGATCGGCAAGACCTGGTTGGCACTGCACTGGGCGCATCGGAACGCCGATCGTTTTCCGGACGGGCAGCTGTTCGTCGATCTGCGGGGATTCGGCCCCTCCTCGGAAATCCTGTCCGCGGACTCGGCGATGCGGGGATTTCTCGACGCGTTGGGCGTGGACGTCGCTCGCTTGCCCGCGGATCTCGACGCGCGAGCGGCGCGCTATCGCAGTCTTCTGGCCGACAAGCGGATGTTGATCGTGATCGACAACGCCAGGGACTTCGACCACGTCGTTCCGCTGTTGCCGGGTGGCACGACGTGCATGGTCATCGTCACCTGCCGGATCTGGCCGGTCCAGCTGGTGACGGGGTATGGGGCCTATCCGCTGCTTTTGGACGCGTTGCCGCCGGGAGAGGCGCACGATCTGCTCGCGGCGCGGATCGGCCTGGAGCGCCTGACCGCGGAGCCGGAGGCGGTCCAGGAGCTCATCGCCAGCTGCGCCGGACTGCCCTTGGCGTTGAGCATCGTCGCCGGACGGGCGCTCGCGCACCCGGCGTTTCCCCTGGCGTCATTGGCGGCGGAACTGAGGAGCACCAGTACTCGCTTGAACACGCTGGACGGCGAGATGTCGGAAACCGGCGTTTCCGACGTGCTGTCCTGGTCCTGCGGTGCTCTGAGCCGCGACCAGCAGCAGGCCTTCGAGCTGCTGGGCCTCGCGCCGGGGCCGGAGATCGGGATTCTGGCGGCGTCCCACCTCACCGGGCTCGACGTCGCGCGAGTCGGGCCGGTGCTGCAGGCCCTGGTGAGTTCGTCACTGGTGCAGGAATACGAACCAGCGCGATTCCGCATGCACGAACTGGTGCGGCTGTATGCGATCGGTCGTGCTCGTCGATTGCGTGCCGGGGAAGCCTGGGCCGGGATGATCCGGCGGATCATCCACTACTACCTCTACGTCTCCTACGTCGCGGATCATGTGCTCGACCCCGACAGCCAGCCGATCGAACCCCTGCCTGCGAAGCCGGAGGGCGAGGTGCCCGACGTGGCCTCCCGCGAGGCCGCGGTCGAGTGGTTCGCCACCGAACACGCGAACCTGCTGGCTGCGCAGCAAGCCGCCTCGGACAACGGGTGGCACCACGAAGTCTGGCAGCTGGCGTGGTCGTTGCACACCTACCACTGGTTGCGCGGCCACCTGCAGGACGACGTGGACATGTGGCGGACCGCGCTGGTGTCGGCCGAGCGGCTCGGTACCGCGCTGCCGCGCGCCATCTGTCACCAGATGCTCGGCCACGCGTGTTCCCGCCACGGGCAGCACGCGGAGGCGCTGCGGCACCTGGAAACCGCGATCGCCCTCGCCGAGGAGACCGGAAGCCCCGCCAACATCGCCGCGACGCACCACGCGGCAGCGCACGTGTACGGGCGAACCGAGGACTTTCTCGCGGCGCTGGAGCACGCCCAGCAGGCGTTGCGGCTTTATCGACTTATCGGCGCTCCGCTCAGGGAGGCGTGGGCCCTGACCATGATCGGGGCGTTCGCCGGCCGGGTCGGGCAGGAGGACCTCGCGCGACGCTCGTGCGACGAGGCCCTCGCGCTCTTCCGGCGTCAGCGGTACCAAGCCGGCGAAGCCGCCGCACTGGACGGACTCGGCCAATTGGCGGCCCAGGCGGGCGACACGCACGCGGCGCTGAAACACTACGAGGACGCGCTCGCTCTCCGGAGAAGCATGGGCAACACTTATGCCGAAGCAGAGACGCTTCGGCGGCTTGGTGATTGCCTGGTCGAATCGGGGCGCGGGGCGGAGGCCAAGACGGCTTGGCGCGAGGCGGAACTGCTCTTCCTCGCGCAGAACCGCACGGTCGAAGCGGAGCAGATCCGGTCGCGTTCGGCCGGGCTGGCCTGAGTTCCGGCGGCCCGTCATCCTGCTGGGATGCGGCGGATTTCGACGACCTTCGTGTTGTAGTGGGCGCCGTTCACGACCGTCGTCTCGACGAGCGCCTCGAAGTGCTTCGACTTCCTCAACCTGCGAAGGAACTTCCGCTCCCCGAGCAGCTCCGCCGCGGCCGCGGTGCCGTGTTCGAAGCAGCCCGCCACGATGACGATCTCCGACGTGTCCGGAGCCAAGGGATTCGGTGTCCGGATGATCAAAGCGTGGTCACTGACCGGATAACCCGGCTCTTCGTACTGCGGCGCCAGCGCGCGACCCGACTTCAGGTCCCGCACGACGGCTGCCGCGTGGTCCGGGTCTTCGGCGAAGTCGTAGGAGATCACGCCGCTCAGCTTCGCCAGCATCGTCGCCGTCACGGCGTTCGCCAACGGGCCGCCGATCAGGACGAGGTCCGCACTCAGGTCATGCGGCGGCAGTTGCCGGGACTCGACGATCTTCCCGGTGCTGCCCAGCTTGCGGAGCTGGGCTTCGATCTCCACCAGGGCCCCGATGTCGCCCATGCCCACCACGCCGGCTCTCGCCCAGCGCCGGTGCGGGCCGAAGTCGTACGCTCCCAGGACGATCAACGGATGACGGCCGCCCAGCGCGCGCCAGAACCTGCGCGCGCCGGCCAGCCTGAGGCGTCGTCTTGCGCTCGTCGTCGTCCAGACCAGCACGCCCCCGATGGCCGCCGCGATCAGGTTGCTGGAGATGTCGGGCAGGGCCTGGACCAACCAGCCACCCACAGTCGGCCCCATCCGCAGCCCCTCTCCGCGACGATGATCCTTCTTCCGCAGTCGCACCCGGCCCGCATCCCGTTACCACCGAGCAGGCTTCGCCCCTAACGGGGCCGCTAGGGGTGCAGTTCGGATCGTACCGATCGGTATGTTTTCGGCGTGATTCGGACCACACCGCCGGGGGTATGGGACATGGGGATTTCCGATGGTGTCGCGGTGGTGGGGATGTCCTGCCGGCTTCCGGGGGCGCCCGATCCGGCCGCCTTCTGGCGGCTGCTGCGGACCGGCACCGACGCCGTGACCCCGGTGCCCGCCGGGCGGGTGGATCCGGGCCTGGGCCGCGGTGGTTTCCTGGATCGGGTGGGGGACTTCGATCCGGCGTTCTTCGGGATTTCCCCGCGCGAAGCGGCGGCGATGGATCCGCAACAGCGGCTGATGCTGGAACTCGGCTGGGAAGCGCTCGAGGACGCGGGCCTGCTACCGGGCGGGAACACCGGCGTTTTCGTCGGCGCGATCCGTGAGGACTACCCGGATCTACGGCGTCCGGACGACATCAGCGCACATTCCATGACCGGCGTGCAGCGCGGCATGATCGCCAACCGCGTTTCCTACGCCTTGGGGCTGCGCGGTCCCAGCTTCGTGATCGACGCGGCGCAGTCCTCCTCGCTGGTCGCCGTGCACACGGCCTGCGCGAGCCTCCTGGCGAACGAGTGCACGGTGGCGCTGGCCGGCGGCGTCACCCTCAACCTGAGCGCGGACAGCGCCCTGACCGCCGTGCGGTTCGGCGGGCTTTCCCCCGATGGCCGGTGCCAGGTGTTCGACGCGCGCGCCAACGGTTACGTCCGCGGTGAGGGTGGCGCGCTCGTCGTTCTCAAGCGGCTGGCCGACGCCGTGGCCGACGGCGACCTGATCCACTGCGTGATCCGGGGCAGTGCCGTCACCAACGACGGCGGCGGCCGGAGCCTGACCGCGCCGGAGCGGGCCGCGCAGGAGGACTGCCTCCGGTTGGCCTACGCGCGGGCCGGCGTCGACCCCGCCGACGTGCGGTACGTGGAACTGCACGGCACCGGCACCAAGCTCGGCGATCCGATCGAGGCTGCCGCGCTCGGCGCGGTTCTCGGCGAAGGCCGCGATGCCGGCCAGCCGCTGCTCGTGGGTTCGGTGAAGACCAACATCGGCCACCTGGAAGGCGCCGCGGGTGTCGCAGGGCTGCTCAAGACCGTGCTCAGCCTCGAGCACGGGGAGCTGCCGGCCAGCCTGCACTTCCGCACCCCGAACCCGGAGATCCCGTTGGACGCGTTGAAGATCCGCGTCCAGGACCGGCCGAGCGCCTGGCCGGGGGCCGGGCTGGCCGGGGTGAGCTCGTTCGGCATGGGCGGCACCAACTGCCACGTCGTGCTGGCGAAGTGGACCGGCACTTCGGCGCCACGCGGGTCGCGCGTCGCGCCGTGGGTGCTCTCGGCCAAGACCGGCCGGGCGTTGCAGGAGCAGGCTTCGCGGCTGCGGGAACACCTCGAGACGCACCCGGAACTGGACCTGGCGGCCGCGGCGCACTCCACGGCCACCACCCGGTCGGCCCTCGACCACCGCGCGGTGCTGGTCGCGCCGGACCGCGACCGCGTCCTGCCCGGGCTGACCGCTCTCGCCGAGGGCATGCCGTTCCCCGGGCTGATCACGGGCGTCGCGCGGCGCACGGGCAAGGTCGCCTTCGTCTTCCCCGGGCAAGGCACCCAATGGCCCGGCATGGCGGCGGCCTTGCTGGAATCGTCCCCGGTGTTCGCCGGCCGGATGCGGGACTGCGCCGACGCGCTCGCTCCGCACGTGGACTTCTCGCTCCTCGACGTGGTTCGCGGCGAAGTTCAGGACATCGAGGTCATCCAGCCGGCCCTGTTCGCGATGATGGTCTCGCTGGCCGCCCTGTGGCGGTCCTTCGGCATCGAGCCGGACGCCGTCGTCGGCCACTCGCAAGGGGAGATCGCGGCCGCGTGCGTGGCGGGCGCGTTGTCGCTCGAGGACGCGGCGAAGACCGTGGCCTTGCGCAGCCGGGCTTTCCGCGACCTGCTCGGCGAAGGGGCGATGGCCGCGGTGACCCTGCCGGAGCGGGAAGTCGCCGGCCGGGTGACCGACGGCCTGTGGATCTCCGCCGTGAACGGACCGGAGTCGACCGTGGTCGGCGGCGACGTCGCGGCGGTGGCGGAGTTCGTCGCCGCCTGCGAACGCGACGGCGTCCGGGTCCGGCGGGTCCCCGTCCGGCACGCGTCGCATTCGCCGATGATGGCGCCCCTGCGTGAACCGCTCCTCGCGGCCCTGCACGACATCCGGCCGGTGGCCACGGACGTCACGTTCGTCTCGACGGTGACCGGCGGCGTGCTGGCCGGGTCCGAGCTAGACGCGGCGTACTGGTACCGGAACCTCTCGCAGCGGGTCGAGTTCGAGCGCGCGACCCGCTCGCTGACCGCGCTGGGCTGCGACATCTTCGTCGAGTCCAGCCCGCACCCCGTGCTCACCCATCCGGTGCAGCAGGTCGCCGAGGACGCGCTGGTGGTCGGCTCGCTGTGCCGGCACGCGGGCGGGCTCGAGGAGATCCTGGCTTCGGCCGGCCGGCTCCACGTGCGCGGGAAGGCGCCGGACTGGGGACAGGCGTTCGACGGCGGCCGGGTCCGGCTGCCGACCTACCCGTTCCAACGCGCTCGGTACTGGCTCGACGAGACCGCGCCCGAACCCGAGGTGCGCGAGGCGCCCCGGGACGTGCTGGGCCTCGTGCGGGCGCACACCTCAGCGGTGCTGGGACATCCGACGCCGGAGGCCGTCGCGGTGGACGCCACCTTCCGGGAACTCGGGATCGACTCCCACCTCGCGGTCGAGCTGCGCGACCGGCTCGCCGCGGCCACCGGCGAGGCCCTGTCCGTCACGGTCCTGTTCGACCACCCCACCTGCGCCGACCTGGCGGCCCACCTGACGGGTGACCGCGGCGAGAACGTGCCCGCGGTCCGGTCGGCGGCGGACGACGATCCGGTTGTCGTGGTGGGGATGGCGTGCCGGTTCCCGGGTGGGGTCGCGTCGCCGGAGGACCTCTGGGACGTCGTGGCCGAGGGCCGGGACGTGGTGTCCTCGGTCCCGGTGGACCGGGGCTGGGGCACCGGAACCGGCGGGTTCCTCGACGACGTCGCCGGGTTCGACGCGGACTTCTTCGGGATCTCGCCGCGCGAGGCACTGGGCATGGACCCGCAGCAGCGGCTGGTCCTGGAGTGCTCCTGGGAGGCGTTGGAGCGGGCCGGGGTCGACCCGTCGACGGTGCGGGGCAGCGATCTCGGCGTCTTCGTCGGGGTGATGGGCGGCGACGGCGCCGGGGTCACCGGCCGGGCGGCGAGCGTCGTGTCCGGGCGGGTCGCGTACGTCCTCGGGTCCGAAGGCCCGGCGCTGTCGGTGGACACGGCTTGCTCGTCGTCGCTGGTGGCGCTGCACCTCGCGGCCAGGTCCGTGCGCGACGGCGAGTGTTCGATGGCGCTGGCCGGCGGGGTGACCGTGCTGTCGTCGCCGGAGCTGTTCGAGGAGTTCGCCCGCAACGGCGGCTTGGCGGCCGACGGCCGCTGCAAGGCGTTCGCGGACGCCGCCGACGGCACCGGCTGGGCCGAAGGCGTGGGACTCGTCGTGGTGGAGCGGCTTTCCGCCGCCCGCCGCCACGGCCACCGGGTGCTGGCGGTGCTCCGGGGGAGCGCGGTCAACCAGGACGGCGCGTCCAACGGGCTGACCGCGCCCAGCGGTCGCGCGCAGCGGCGGGTGATCCGGCAGGCCCTGGTCAACGCGGGTCTGGGTGCGGCCGATGTCGACGTCGTGGAGGCGCACGGAACCGGGACCCGGCTCGGCGATCCGATCGAAGCTCAGGCGGTGCTGGCGACGTACGGCCAGAACCGGACCCAGCCGGTGCTGCTGGGGTCGGTGAAGTCGAACATCGGGCACACGCAGGCGGCCGCGGGCGTGGCCGGGGTGGTGAAGATGATCCTGGCACTGCAGCGTGGTGTGGTGCCGGCGACTCTGCACCTCGACCGGCCGTCGTCCTTTGTGGACTGGGCGGCGGGCGCGGTCGAGCTGCCGGGGGAGCGGGTGGCGTGGCCCGAGGTGGGCCGGCCGCGGCGGGCGGCCGTGTCGTCCTTCGGGGTCAGCGGGACGAACGCGCACGTCATCATCGAGCAGGCGCCGGTCGTCGAGGTCGCCGACCGGCCGGACGGCGGTCTGGTGCCGTGGGTGGTGTCCGCCCGGTCGGATGGTGCTCTGCGGGAGCAGATCCGGCGGCTGTCCGAGTGGCCGGGGGCGGCGGTCGATGTCGGCTATTCGCTGGTGACCGGTCGTGCTGCCTTCGAACACCGTGCGGTGCTCCTGGGTGATCGGGTGGTCGACGGCGTCGCGGAGCCGGTGGCGAAGACGGTGTTCGTCTTCCCGGGCCAGGGTTCGCAGTGGGTCGGGATGGCGGCGGAGCTGTGGGATTCGTCGCCGGTGTTCGCGGAGTGGATGGATCGGTGTGCGGCGGCGCTGGCGCCGCTCGATTTGCGGGCCGCGCTGGACAGTGACCGGGTCGAGGTGGTTCAGCCCGCGTTGTGGGCGGTGATGGTGTCACTGGCCGGGTTGTGGCGGTCGTTCGGTGTCGAACCCGATGCGGTGGTGGGCCATTCGCAGGGTGAGATCGCGGCGGCTTGCGTTGCGGGTGCGTTGTCCCTCGAGGACGGCGCGAAGGTCGTGGTGGAGCGCAGCCGGCTCATCGCGGAGAAGCTTTCCGGTCTGGGTGCGATGGCGTCGGTGACATTGCCCGAAGGCCACGTGCTGGACGACCGGTTGTCGGTGGCGGTGGTGAACGGCCCGGCTTCCGTGGTGGTGTCCGGGGACCCCGGCGCGATCGACGAGCTTCTCCGGAGCGTTCCCGGTAAGCGGATCGCGGTGGACTACGCGTCGCATTCGGCTCAGGTGGAGTCGGTGCGCGATGAGCTTCTCGCGGCGCTGGGCGGAATCACGCCGAGCCGGCCGGCGATCCCGTTCCGTTCGACAGTGTGCGACGAGGCGACCTTCGACGCGGAGTACTGGTATCAGAACCTTCGCCGGACTGTGCGGTTCGAGCAGGCCGTCGAGTCGTTGGGTGACGGTGTGTTCCTGGAGATGAGCCCGCACCCGGTGCTCACCATGCACCTCCCCGGCACCGCGGTTGGCTCACTGCGCCGCGGCGAAGGCGGGCTCGAGCGTTTCTTGACGTCGCTGGCCGAGGCGTACGTGCAGGGCGTCGAGGTCGACTGGATGCCGTTGCTCGCGGACGGCCGGCTGGCCGACCTGCCGACGTACCCCTTCCAGCACCGCCAGTACTGGCTCGACGCCCGGCCGGCGACCGGGGCGGGACACCCGATCCTGGCGACCACGGTCGAGCTGGCCGACGGCGCCGGATCGCTGTCCACCGGCCGGATCTCGCTGCGTGCGCACCCCTGGCTCGCCGACCACGTCGTGGCGGGCACGGTCTTGTTCCCCGGCACCGGCTTCCTCGAACTGGCCGGCCACGCGGGCGCCGGGCTCGTGCGGGAGCTGACGGTCGAGGCGCCTCTCGAACTGTCCACAAAGGACTTCGTGGATGTGCAGGTACTGGTGGGTGCGGTCGACGACACCGGGTGCCGGCCGGTGAGCGTGCACGCGCGGCCGGCCGGCGACCCCGAGTGGCACCGGCACGCGAGCGGATCGCTGGCCGCGACCGAGCCGCCGACCGGGTTCGGCTCGGCGGTGTGGCCGCCGGAAGGGGCGATCCCCCGGGAAGTCCGGTACGACTTGCTGGCGGAGACCGGTTTCGAGTACGGGCCCTCGTTCCGGGGACTGCGTGCGGTCTGGCAGCGCGGCGAGGAACTGTTCGCCGAAGTCGACCTCCTCCCCGAGCCGGACGGGTTCGCCCTGCATCCGGCGTTGCTCGACGCGGCACTCCACCCGCTGCTGCTCGACGGCGGTGGCCTGCGGGTGCCGTTCGCGTGGGCCGGAGTGCGTTACGTGGCAACGGAGGCGACCACGCTGCGCGTCCGGCTGACCCCGGCCGGGGAAAGCGCCTTCGCCGTCACCTTGACCGACCCCGACGGCAAGCCCGTGGCCACGATCGAATCCTTGACGCTCCGCCCGGTGGGCCAGGCTCGCCGCACTTTGTACGAAGTGGACTGGACGCCCGCGCCCTTCGCCGGAAAATTGGCGATCACCACCGTTTTCGAGTGCCCACAACCGGACCAGGCCCTGGGGTCGGCGGTCCGCGAGGTGCTGGCGCAGGTCCTCGACGTGACCCGGGACTGGCTGGCGAACGAGCACACGCCGGACGAGCGCCTCGTCCTCGTGACCCGGAACGCGACGGCCACCGACCCGAACCTCCTCCACGCCCCGGTGTGGGGACTGGTCCGCTCGGCGCAGGCCGAGCACCCCGGCCGGTTCGTCCTCGCCGACCTGGACGACTCCGGCTCGCTGCCGGACGTCGTCGGGCTGGACGAACCGCAGCTGGCCGTCCGCGGCAACGCGGTCCTCGTGCCGAGGCTCCGCAAGCTGACCGCCGAGCCCGGTCCCGCGCTGCGCGGGACGGTGCTGGTGACCGGCGCGACCGGGACGCTGGGTCGCTTGCTGGCCCGGCACCTCGTGACCGCGCACGACGTCCGGCGGTTGCTGCTGGTGAGCCGCACCGCGACGCCCGGGCTGGGCACCGAGCTGGGGGTCGCGGTGGACGTGGTCGCCTGCGACCTCGCCGATCGCGCCCAGGTGGCCCGGCTGCTCGCGGACAACCCGGTCGACGCCGTCGTCCACGCGGCGGGCGTCCTCGACGACGGCCTGGTCGAGTCGCTGACCCCGGAGCGCCTGGACGCGGTGCTCGCACCGAAGGTCGACGCCGCCTGGCACCTGCACGACCTGACGAAGGACGTGTCCCAGTTCGTGCTCTTCTCGTCGATGGCCGGCGTCATCGGCACGGCCGGGCAGGGCAACTACGCGGCCGCGAACGCGTTCCTGGACGCCTTGGCGGCCCACCGGAAGGCCCGCGGCCTGCCCGCGGTGTCGATGGCCTGGGGGCTGTGGGCCGAGCAGAGCGGCCTGACCAGCGGCGTCGGCGAACTGGAACGCCGGCGGCTGACGCGCGACGGAATGGCCCCGCTGCCCACCACGCAGGCACTGGACCTGTTCGACGCCGCCCTGGGCGCCGACCGCGCCGCGGTGGTCGCGACCAGGATCGATCCGCGCGCCCTGCGCGCGGACGTCACCCTGTGGCGCGAGCTGGCCAAGCCCGCGACGGCGGACCGCGGCCGGGCGCTCGCGGACCTCCCCGAGACCGAGCGGTACCAGGCCGCGCTCGACCTGGTCCGCACCCACGCGGCCGCGGTCCTGGGGCACCCGTCGGCGGCCGCGATGGCCCATGGCCGTCCGTTCCGGGAGCTGGGCTTCGACTCGCTGACCGGCGTCGAGCTGCGGAACCGGCTCGCGGCGGCCTGCGGCATCGCACTGCCCAGCACGCTGATCTTCGACTGCCCGACACCGGAAGCGATCGCCGACCGGCTGCTGGAACGCGCGCCGGACGACAAGCCCGCGGAGCGCCGGGTGTCCGATGAAGACCCGGTCGTGCTCGTGGGGATGGCGTGCCGGTTCCCGGGTGGGGTGGCTTCGCCGGAGGACCTGTGGGACGTGGTGGCCGGCGGCCGGGACGTCGTGTCGTCGTTCCCGGTGGATCGGGGCTGGGGGACCGGCTTCGGCGGGTTCGTCGACGACGTGGCGGGGTTCGACGCGGAGTTCTTCGGGATCTCGCCCCGGGAAGCCCTGGGCATGGACCCCCAGCAGCGGCTGGTCCTGGAGTGCTCCTGGGAGGCGCTGGAACGGGCGGGGGTCGACCCGTCGTCCGTGCGGGGCACCGATCTCGGCGTCTTCGTCGGCGCGATGCGCGGCGACTACCGGACCGACGGCGACTACGGCTTGACGGGTGGCGCCGGCAGCGTGGTGTCCGGCCGGGTGGCGTACGTGCTGGGGACCGAGGGCCCGGCCATCTCGGTCGACACGGCGTGCTCGTCGTCACTGGTCGCCCTGCACTTGGCGGCCGAATCGGTCCGGCGGGGCGAGAGCACGATGGCGCTGGCCGGCGGGGTGACCGCGATGTCGTCGCCGGTGCTGTTCGAGGAGTTCGCCCGGCAGGGCGGCCTGGCCGCGGACGGGCGGTGCAAGTCGTTCGCCGGCGCCGCCGACGGCACCGGCTGGGCCGAGGGCGTGGGTCTGGTCGTCGTGGAACGGCTGTCGGACGCGACTCGCCACGGGCACCGGGTGCTGGCGGTCCTGCGGGGCAGCGCGGTCAACCAGGACGGCGCCTCCAACGGGCTGACCGCACCGCACGGACCGAGCCAGCAGTCGGTGATCCGGCAGGCCCTGGCGAACGCCGGTCTCCGGCCGTCCGAAGTGGACGTCGTCGAAGGCCACGGTACCGGGACCCGGCTCGGTGACCCGATCGAGGCGCAGGCCGTGCTGGCGACCTACGGCCAGGATCGGACCGAACCGTTGTGGCTGGGGTCGGTGAAGTCCAACATCGGCCACACCCAGGCCGCGTCCGGGATGGCCGGGCTGATGAAGATGGTGCTGGCGATGCGGCACGGCGTCGTCCCGTCCACCTTGCACGTGGACGAGCCGTCGCCGGTCGTGGACTGGGCTTCGGGCGCGGTGACGCTGGCGCGGGAGCCGGTGGCGTGGCCCGAGGCGGACCGGCCGCGACGGGCCGGAGTGTCGTCCTTCGGGGTCAGCGGGACGAACGCGCACGTCATCATCGAGCAGGGACCGGCTCCCGAGGTGAGCGATCGGCCGGATCGCGAGCTGGTGCCGTGGGTGGTGTCCGCGCGGTCGGAGGTCGCGTTGCGGGAGCAGGTTTCCCGGTTGCGGATGCATCCCGGGCCTGCCGTCGACGTCGGCTATTCGCTGGTGCGTGGTCGTGCCGCCTTCGACCACCGCGCGGTGGTGCTGGGGGACCGGACCGTCGAAGGGGCGGTTCGGCCCCCGGGAAAGACGGTGTTCGTCTTTCCCGGCCAGGGGTCGCAGTGGGCGGGGATGGCGGCGGAGCTGTGGGATTCGTCGCCGGTGTTCGCCGGGTGGATGGATCGGTGTGCGGCGGCGCTGGCGCCGCTCGATTTGCGGGCCGCGCTGGACAGTGACCGGGTCGAGGTGGTGCAGCCCGCGTTGTGGGCGGTGATGGTGTCACTGGCCGGGTTGTGGCGGTCGTTCGGCGTCGAGCCGGACGCGGTGGTGGGCCATTCGCAGGGTGAGATCGCCGCGGCTTGCGTCGCGGGAGCACTGTCGCTTGAGGACGGTGCCCGGGTCGTGGTCACCCGCAGCCGGCTCATCGCCGAGAAACTCGCCGGCCTGGGTGCGATGGCGTCGGTCACGCTTCCCGAAGGCCACGTCCTGGACGACCGGTTGTCGGTGGCGGTGGTGAACAGCCCGGCTTCCGTGGTGATGTCCGGGGACCCCGAGGCCATCGACGAGCTTCTGCGGACCGTTCCCGGCAAGCGGATCGCGGTGGACTACGCGTCGCACTCGGTGCACGTGGAGTCGGTGCGCGCCGAGCTGCTGGCGGAGCTGGATGAGATCACCCCGAATCCGCCGGCGATCCCGTTCTGTTCCACCGTGTTCGACACGGCGGCTTTCGACGCGGAGTACTGGTATCAGAACCTTCGCCGGACGGTGCGGTTCGAGCGGGCCGTCGAGTCGCTGGGCGATGCGGTGTTCCTGGAGATGAGCCCCCACCCGGTGCTCACCATGCATCTCCCCGGCACCGCGGTCGGCTCACTGCGCCGCGGCGAAGGCGGGCTTGAGCGGTTCCTGACGTCGCTGGCCGAGGCGTACGTGCAGGGCGTCGAGGTCGACTGGATGCCGTTGCTCGGAGACGGCCGGCTGGTGGACCTGCCCACCTACGCTTTCCAGCACCAGCGCTACTGGCACCGCACCGAAGTATCCACAATGGACGACTGGCGCTACCGGATCGCGTGGCGGCAGCTGCCCGAGACGCAGCAGGCCCTGACCGGACACTGGCTCGCCGTCGTGCCCGACGGCGGCACCGCGGACCTGGGCCCGAACGTGGAAGCCGTCGCGTTGAGCCGGCTTTCCGAGCGCCTTGACGAGGCCGTCGGAGTGCTCTCGTTCCTCGCGGTGGACGACACCCTGGAGCTGGTCCGCCTGCTGGAGGACAGCGACGCGCCGCTGTGGCTGGTGACGTCCGGCGCCGTCGCGGCGGCACCGGGAGACGTCGTGCGCCGACCGGACCAGGCACAGCTCTGGGGCCTCGGGCTGACGATCGGGCTCGAACACCCCGGACGCCGGGGCGGCCTGATCGACCTGCCCGAGGACGTCGACGACCGGGTCCTCGGCAGGCTGGCCGCCGCGCTCGACGGCGACGAGGACCAGGTCGCGGTCCGCGCCGGCGGGACCTACGCGCGACGCCTCGTGCGCGCCCCGCGCACCCGGCCGGGGCGCGTCTGGCGGCCGCGGGGCACCGTGCTGGTCACCGGGGGAACCGGCGGACTCGGCGCGCACGTCGCCCGGTGGCTGATCCGGAACGACGCCGAGCGCGTCGTGCTGGCCGGACGCCGCGGTCCCGACACCCCCGGCGCGGCCGAGCTCGCGGCCGAACTGGGCGACAAGGTCACCTTCGCCGCTTGTGACGTGGCCGACCGCGACGCCGTCCGGGACCTGCTCGCGTCACTGCCGGACCTGACGGCCGTCGTGCACGCGGCCGGCGTCGGCCAGCACAGCACACCGGTGACCGAGATCGACGACGCCGCCGAGGTGATGCGGGCGAAGGTCGCCGGCGCGGCGAACCTCGACGCCCTGCTGGACCACGCCACCCTGGACGCGTTCGTGCTGTTCTCGTCCGGCGCGGGCGTGTGGGGTGGCGGCGGGCAAGGCGCCTACGCGGCGGCGAACGCCTACCTCGACGCGCTCGCCGGGCAGCGCCGGGCCGCGGGTGGCAACGCCACCTCGATCGCCTGGGGCACCTGGGCGGGCGACGGCATGACGAGAGACGGCGTCGGCGACCGGTTCCGCCGGCTCGGACTGTCCGAAATGGACCCGCAGATGGCGGTGCGCGCGCTCCGGGAGCTCGACGAACCCGGCCTGGTCGTCGCCGACATCGACTGGACGGTCTTCGGTCCCGCCTACTCCGTCGCGCGCAAGCGTCCCCTGCTGGCCGAGGTCTTCGAAGAGCCCGAAGCCCCGCGTCCGGTCGTCGGCGACGCTCTTCCGCTGGTCCGCGCGCAGGTGGCGGCCGTGCTGGGGATGGACTCCGGGGACGCGGTCGACGTGCGACGTGCGTTCCGGGAGCTGGGCTTCGACTCGGTCACGGCCGTCGAACTGCGCAACCGGCTGAACCACGCGACCGGCTCGAACCTGCCGCCGACGGTTGTGTTCGACCACCCGAACTGCGCCGCGCTCGCCGCCTACCTGACCGGGTCCGCGCCGGAACCGGCGCCGGCGGCCACGCCCACCGGCGAGCCGATCGCGATCGTGGCGATGAGCTGCCGGTTCCCCGGCGGGGTCACCTCACCCGAGGACCTGTGGCGGCTGGTCGCCGACGGGACCGACGCGATCGCCGAGTTCCCGGCCGACCGCGGCTGGACCGGGTCCGGCAGCGGCGGGTTCCTCTACGACGCCGCCGAGTTCGACGCGGGCTTCTTCGGCATCTCGCCGCGCGAGGCGACCGCGATGGACCCGCAGCAGCGGCTGATGCTGGAGTGCTCGTGGGAGGCCTTCGAGCGGGCGGGCATCGATCCGGCGTCGGTGCGCGGCAGCCGGACCGGGGTGTTCGTCGGCGCGCTCGCCCAGGACTACGGCCCGCGGATGCACCAGGCGCCGGCGGACTTCGCCGGGTACCTGGCCACCGGCAGCACGGGCAGCGTGCTCTCGGGCCGGATCGCCTACACCTTCGGGCTGGAGGGCCAGGCGCTGACCATCGACACCGGCTGCTCGTCGGCGCTGGTGGCGTTGCACAACGCGTGCCAGGCGCTGCGGCAGGGCGAGTGCTCGATGGCGCTCGTCGGTGGTGTCACGGTGATGGCCGGTCCCGGCGCGTTCGCGGAGTTCGAACGGCTGGGCGGGATCGCCGCCGACGGGCGCTGCAAGCCGTTCGCGGACGCCGCCGACGGCACCGGCTGGAGCGAAGGCGCGGGCATGCTGCTCGTCGAGCCGCTGTCCGCGGCCGAACGCAACGGCCACCCCGTGCTGGCGGTGATCCGCGGCAGCGCGGTCAACCAGGACGGCGCGTCCAACGGGCTGACCGCGCCCAGCGGATCCGCGCAACAGCGCGTGATCCGGCAGGCCCTGGTCAACGCGGGTCTGGTTTCCGCCGACGTGGACGTCGTGGAGGCGCACGGCACCGGGACCCGGCTGGGTGACCCGATCGAGGCGCAGGCCGTGCTGGCGACGTACGGGCAGGACCGGACCGAACCGGTGTTGCTGGGTTCGGTGAAGTCCAACATCGGGCACACGCAGGCGGCCGCGGGCGTGGCCGGGGTGCTGAAGATGGTGCTGGCGATGCGGCACGGCGTGGTACCGGCGAGCCTGCACATCGACCGGCCGTCGTCCTTTGTGGACTGGACGGCCGGCTCGGTGTCGTTGGCCACGGAGCAGGTGAGCTGGCCCGCGGCGGACCGGCCGCGACGCGCGGGTGTCTCGGCCTTCGGGGTCGGCGGCACCAACGCCCACGTGATCATCGAACAGGGACCGCCGGCCGAGGTCGCCGACCGGCCGGGCGGCGGGCTGGTGCCGTGGGTGGTGTCCGCTCATTCCGCGGACGCGTTGCGGGAACAGATCCGGCGGCTGCCCGAGTGTCCGGGGACGGCGGTCGACGTCGGCTATTCGCTGGCGCGTCGTGCCGCCTTCGACCATCGCGCGGTGCTGGTGGCGGAGCGGACCGTCGAGGGAGTTGTCCGGCCTTCGGGGAAGACGGTGTTCGTCTTCCCGGGCCAGGGTTCGCAGTGGGTCGGGATGGCGGCGGAGCTGTGGGACTCGTCGCCGGTGTTCGCGGAGTGGATGGACCGCTGCGCCGCCGCGCTGGCGCCGCTCGATTTGCGGGCCGCGCTGAACAGCGAACGTGTCGAAGTCGTTCAGCCCGCGTTGTGGGCGGTGATGGTGTCGTTGGCCGGGTTGTGGCGGTCGTTCGGGGTCGAGCCGGACGCGGTGGTGGGGCACTCGCAAGGGGAGATCGCGGCCGCCTGTGTGGCCGGTGCATTGTCCCTTGAGGACGGTGCGAAGGTCGTGGCGGAGCGCAGCCGGCTCATCGCGGAGCGGCTTTCGGGCCGGGGTGCGATGGCGTCGGTGACGCTTCCGAAGGGGCACGTGCTCGACGCCCGGTTGTCGGTGGCGGTGGTGAACGGGCCGGCTTCCGTGGTGGTGTCCGGGGATCCTGACGCCATCGACGAGCTGCTGCGGGCTGTTCCGGGCAAGCGGATCGCGGTCGACTACGCGTCGCATTCGGTGCACGTGGAGTCCGTGCGGGACGAGCTGCTCGTGGCGCTGGACGGGATCACGCCGAGCCGGCCGACGATCCCGTTCTGCTCCACCGTCTTCGACACCGCGACCTTCGACGCCGAGTACTGGTACCAGAACCTCCGCCGGACCGTGCGGTTCGAGCAGGCCGTGCAGTCCCTGGGCGATGCCGTGTTCCTGGAGATGAGCCCGCACCCGGTGCTGACCACGCACATCGAGGGTACCGCCATCGGCTCACTGCGCCGCGGAGAGGGCGGGCTCGAGCGGTTCCTGACGTCGCTGGCCGAGGCGTATGTGCAGGGCGTCGAGGTCGACTGGACGCCCGTCCTCGACGGCGGCCGGCTGGTGGACCTGCCCACGTACCCCTTCCAGCGGCAGCGTTACTGGCTGAACGCCGACGACACGGACGCGAGCCTGCACGATCACCCGTTCGTCAGCACGGTGACCACATTGGCGGACTCGGCCACGACGGTGTTCACCGGCCGGCTCGACCCCGACCGGCTGCCCTGGCTCGCCGAGCACGCCGTCGGGGACACGGTCCTGCTGCCCGGCACGGCCTTCCTCGACCTCGCGCTGTGGGCCGGCGACCAGGTCGGTGCCCCGGCGGTGGCCGACCTGACGCTCGAGTCCCCGTTGGCGGTGCCGGGCTCCGTCACGATCCAGCTCACGGTCGACGGCCCCGACCAGTCCGGGCACCGGCCCGTGCGAGTGTACTCCCAAGCGGAGGACGCCTCCTGGACGAGGCACGCCTCCGGTGTCCTCACCGCCGAGACCCACGCGTCCGGCGAACCGGTACCGTGGCCGCCCGCGGACGCGGAACCCCTCGACCTGCCCGAGCTGTACGACAAGCTGGCCGGGCTCGGCTACCGCTACGGACCTGCGTTCGGCGGCCTGCGGTCGGCGTTCCGGGCCGGCACGGACCTCTACGCCGAAGTGGCGCTTCCCGAGCGGCTCCGGCCGGAAGCACGCCGGTTCCGGCTGCACCCCGCGCTGCTCGACGCGGCGCTGCACGTCCTCGGGGCCGACCGGACCAAGCCGGCCCTGCCGTTCTCGTGGAGCGGGGTCACGCTCACCGCGCCCGGCGCGTCGGCGCTCCGGGTCAGGATCTCGGTGCGGGACAACGACATCGTCTCGATGCGGCTCTCCGACGACCGTGGCCACGACGTCGCCCGGGTGGACGCGCTGGCGCTGCGCTCGCCCACCCCGCACGACCGGCTGTTCCGGGTGGACTGGAGCCCCGCTCCCGAAGGAGCGCCGGAAGGATCGCACACGGTCGTCACGGACCTGGCCGGACTGCGGGACGTCCCCGCGACCGTCTTCCTGGAGTACCCCGGCGAAACCGTGCGGGAAGCCACCGCCGGGATGCTGGCGGTGCTGCAGGAATGGCTGGCCGACGGCCGGTTCGCCGCCTCGCGGCTGGCGATCGTGACCCGGGGCGCCGAACTCGCCTGCGCGGCGGTTCAGGGCCTGGTGCGGTCGGCCTGCTCGGAGCACCCGGACCGGTTCGCCCTCGTCGACCTGCGCGACGGCGACCTCCCGGCGCACGCGGTCCTGGCGGCGCTGGCCGCCGGGGAGACGGAGTGCGAAGTCCGGGACGGGACCGTCCGGGTTCCCCGGTTGACCCGGGTGACCGGAGAACCCGGGACCGCCGTCTGGGACACGACGGGCACGGTGCTGATCACCGGCGGCACCGGGGTCCTGGGCGGGCTGGTGGCCCGGCACCTCGTCGCCGGGCACGGCGTCCGCAGCCTGGTCCTGGTCAGCCGGCAGGGGCACGCTCCCGATCTGGTGGCGGACCTCGAGGCCGCGGGGGCGTTGGTGACGGTGGCCGCCTGCGACGTCTCCGATCGGGACGCGCTCGCTCGCGTGCTCGCCGGGGTACCGGCCGAGTTCCCGCTGCGAGGTGTGGTGCACGCCGCCGGCGTCGTGGCCGACGGCGTCATCGGTTCCCTGACTCCGGACGCGGTCGACGCCGTCCTGGCACCGAAGGCCGACGCGGCCTGGCACTTGCACGAACTGACGAAGGACCTCTCGCAGTTCGTGCTGTTCTCCTCGGCGGCCGGCGTGTTCGGCACTCCGGGACAGGGCAACTACGCGGCCGCGAACGGGTTCCTGGACGCGCTGGCGCGCCACCGCCGGGCCGCCGGACTGCCCGCGGTTTCCTTGGCGTGGGGGATGTGGGAACCGCGCAGCGGGCTGACCGGCGGGCTGGGCGAGACCGACGTCGCACGGATGTCCCAGTGGGGTGTGCGCCCGCTGTCCGCGGCCGACGGGCTCGCGGTGTTCGACGCCGCCTGCGCCCGGGACGAGCCGGTGCTGGTCCCGCTCCGGCTCGACGTCACCGCGGTCGGGGAAGTGCCCGGCCTCCTGCGCGGACTGGTCGCCCCCAAGCCGCCGGTCCAGGTCGAAACCGGGTTCGCCCAGCGCCTGGCGACGCTGCCGGAAGCCGGTCAGCACCGCGCGCTGCTGGACCTGGTGCGCGGACACGCGGCGACGGTCCTCGGCCATCCCTCGCCGGACCTGGTCGAGCCGGCACGCGGGTTCCTGGACGCGGGCTTCGACTCGCTGACCGCATTGGAACTGCGCAACCGGCTGGCGGCGGCGACCGGCGTGCGGCTGCCCACCACGGTGCTGTTCGACCACCCGACCCCGGTCGCGCTGGCCCGGCGCCTGCACGGCGACCTGGTGGGCGGCCCGTGGTCACCGCTCGACGAGCTGGACCGCTGGGAGGCCCGGCTGCGGGAATCGGCCGACGACGACACGCGCCTGGCCGTGGCGGGCCGCCTGCGGGCACTACTCGCGGGCCTCGGCGGCGGCGCGGACACCACGAGCCTCGACTCCGCCACCGACGACGAACTGTTCGAGCTGGTCGACGACGATCTGGGGATCCTCTAGTGGACAACGAACAGAAACTGCGCGACTACCTCAAGCGGACCATCGCCGACCTGCAGCAGACCCGCAGCCAGTTGCGCGAAGCCCGGTCGGCGGCGGCCGAGCCGATCGCGATCGTCGGCATGGGCTGCCGGCTGCCCGGCGGCGTGACGAACCCGGCCGACCTGTGGGAGCTGGTCTCCGAAGGCGTCGACGCCGTCTCGGAGTTCCCCACCGACCGCGGCTGGGACCTCGACACGCTCTACGACGCCGATCCGGCCCGGACCGGCACCAGCTACACGCGCCACGGCGGCTTCCTCCACGACGCCGCGATGTTCGACCCCGGCCTGTTCGGCGTGTCCCCGCGCGAGGCGCTGGCGATGGACCCGCAACAGCGGCTGATGCTGGAAACCACCTGGGAAGCCCTGGAAAACGGCGGCATCGACCCGCGTTCCCTGCGGGGCAGCGACACCGGTGTCTTCACCGGCGTCATGTACCAGGACTACGCGAGCCGCCTGCACCGCATCCCGGACGGGTTCGAGGGACAGCTCAGCATCGGCAGCTCACCCAGTGTCGTCTCCGGCCGCGTGTCCTACACCTTCGGCCTCGAAGGCCCGGCGGTCACCGTGGACACCGCGTGCTCGTCGTCGCTGGTCGCTCTGCACCTGGCGAGCCAGTCGCTGCGGCGCGGGGAGTGCTCGCTGGCCCTGACCGGCGGCGTGGCGGTGATGGCCACGCCGGGCACGTTCATCGACTTCAGCCGGCAGGGCGGCCTGGCCCCGGACGGCCGGTGCAAGGCGTTCGCCGCCGCGGCGGACGGCGCCGGCTTCGCCGAAGGCGCCGGCGTGCTGGTGCTCGAACGACTGGCCGACGCCCGGCGCAACGGCCACCCGGTGCTCGCGCTGGTGCGGGGAAGCGCCGTCAACCAGGACGGCGCGAGCAGCCGGCTGACCGCGCCGAGCGGACCGGCGCAGCAACGCGTGATCCGCCAGGCCCTGGCCGACGCGCGGCTCACGCCCGCCGACGTCCACGCCGTCGAGGCGCACGGCACCGGCACCACCCTCGGCGACCCCATCGAGGCTCACGCCCTGCTGGCGACCTACGGCCAGGACCGGGCCGAACCGCTGTGGCTGGGCTCGGTCAAGTCCAACATCGGGCACACCCAGGCCGCGGCCGGGGTGGCGGGCGTGATCAAGATGGTCCTGGCCATGCGGCACGGCACGCTGCCGAAGACGCTGCACGTGGACTCCCCGTCCGCGCAGATCGACTGGGCGGCGGGTGCGGTCGAGCTGCTGACCGAGCGGCGTCCGTGGCCGGATCCGGTCCGCCGGGCCGCGGTCTCGTCGTTCGGCGCCAGCGGGACCAACGCGCACGCGATCCTGGAACAGGCCCCGCCACCGGAAGAGACCGGTGAGCGGTTCGAGGGGCCGGTGCCGTGCCTGCTGTCCGCCCACAGCGCGGCGGCGTTGCGCGCCCAAGCCGAGCGTCTCTCGGCGCACTTGGCCGGGACGGACGTCGACGTACTGGACGTGGCGCGCACCCTGGCCGGCCGGGCGGTGCTCGGCGAACGCGCCTTCGTCGTCGCCGACGACCGGGACACCCTGATCACCGCCCTCGACCAGCTCGGGAGCGAACCAGCGGCGGAGGCCGGCGGGGTCGCGTTCCTGTTCTCCGGCCAGGGTTCCCAGCGGGCGGGCATGGGACGTGAGCTGGCCGCGACCTTCCCGGTGTTCGCCCGCGCGTGGGACGAGATCGGCACCCACCTCGACCTCCGGACGGACGCCGAAGCGCTGGAGCAGACGGGGTTCGCCCAGCCCGCCCTGTTCGCGCTCGAAGTCGCGCTGTTCCGGTTGCTGGAGTCGTGGGGACTGCGCCCGGACGCGGTGCTGGGCCACTCGGTCGGCGAGATCGCGGCGGCGCACGTCGCGGGCGTACTGTCCCTTGTGGACGCTTGTGCGCTGGTGTCCGCGCGGGGGCGCCTGATGCAGGAACTTCCGGCGGGCGGCGCGATGGTGGCCGTCCGGGCCACCGAGGAGGCGATCCGGCCGCTGCTGGGCGAGGGCGTCGACCTCGCGGCGGTCAACGGCCCGGCGTCGGTGGTGCTCTCCGGTGACGAGGACGCCGTGCTGGCCGTGGCCGCCCGGTTCGAGGAGCCGAAGCGGCTGCGGGTCAGCCACGCGTTCCACTCGGCTCGGATGGAGCCGATGCTCGCGGATTTCCGCCGGGTCGTCTCGCGCCTTTCCTTCCGGCCGCCCGAGATCGAGATCGTGGCCGGCGACGTCACGGACCCGGAGTACTGGGTGCGCCAGGTGCGCGAACCGGTCCGGTTCGCCGACGGGATGCAGACCCTGCTCGGCCTCGGCCTCCGGTCCTTTGTGGAAGTCGGGCCGGACGGCGTGCTGTCGGCGATGGGCCAGGACTGCGTGGGGGACACGGACGCGGCCCTGGTGCCCGCCCTGCGCCGGGACCGGCCGGAGCCGCACGCGGTCGTCACCGCGGTGGCCCGGCTGCATGGACGCGGTGTCCCGGTCGACTGGACGAAGTACTTCGCGGACACCGGGGCACGCACGGTCGAACTGCCCACCTACGCCTTCCAGCGCAAGCGGTTCTGGCTCGACGCGCCCCGCGAGAACGACGTCACTTCGGTCGACCTGGCCGGCGTCGACGGCCTGCTGCTGACCAAGAAGCTGTCGCTGCGGTCGCACCCCTGGCTGGCCGACCACACGGTGCTGGGTTCGGTGCTCCTGCCCGGTACGGCGTTGCTGGAGCTGGCGGTCCAGGCCGGTGACCGCGTGGGCTGCGGCCGGGTCGCCGAGCTCACCCTGCACGCGCCGATCGTCCTGCCCGCCACCGGCGAGATCGAGCTGCAGCTGCGGGTGGACGAGCAGCGCGCGCTGACCATCCACTCCCGCGACGGCGCCGGGTGGGTCCACAACGCCAGTGGCCTGCTGTCCGAGGGCGCGCCCGAGACGTCCCGGCTCACCGACTGGCCGCCGGCCGAGGCCGTCGCCCTCGAGGTGACCGACCACTACGACCGGCTCGCCGACGCCGGGCTCCGCTACGGACCGGCGTTCCGCGGGCTGCGGGCGGCCTGGCGGCGCGGTGACGAGGTGTTCGCCGAAGTCGCGCTCCAGGACGCCCACCTCCCGGCGGTGCTCGACGCGGCGCTGCACGCGATCGGCCTGGGGCCGCTCGGCGACTCCGGCCTCGCGCGGCTGCCGTTCGCCTGGCACGACGTCGAGCTGTACGCCACCGGCGCGTCGACGGTCCGGGTCCGGATCACCCCGGCCGGACCCGGTGCCGTCACCCTGCAGCTCGCCGACGGCACCGGGCTGCCGGTGGCCTCGATCGGCTCGCTGGCGCTCCGGCCCGCCGCGGTGGACTCGAAGCACGACAGCATGTACCGCGTCGAGTGGGTCCCGGTGCCGGCCGGCTCGCCCGCCACGGACGTGGTCCTGACCAGGTACGACACCGGATCCGACCTTCCCGAAGGTGGTGGAGAGGCGGCGCGCCGCGCACTGGCGGAGGTGCAGGGGTGGCTCGCCGACGAGCGACCGGAACGGCTCGCGTTCGTCACCGAGGGGGCCGTGGCCCTCGGCGACGTCACGGACCTGGCGAACGCCCCCGTGTGGGGCCTGCTGAGGTCCGCGCAGAACGAGCACCCGGACCGGTTCCTGCTGGTGGACGTCGACGACGATCCCGAGTCGACACGGATCCTGCCGGATCTGCTCGGCGCCGGTGAACCCCAGCTGGCGATTCGCGCCGGCGTCGGCTACGCACCCAGGCTCACCCGCTTCACCACGGGCAGCAAGCGCCTGGACGTGGCCACCCCGGGCACCCTCGACGGCCTCGCGTGGGTCCCGGCGCCGGAGGCGGACCGGCCCCTCGGCCCCGGCGAGGTGCGCGTCGAGCTGCGCGCCGCCGGTGTGAACTTCCGCGACGTGATGGTCACCCTCGGCCTGTACCCCGGCAAGGCGGCGATCGGCTGCGAAGGAGCCGGGGTGGTCACGGAAGCCGGTCCGGGCGTGACCCGCTTCCGGCCCGGCGACCGGGTGTTCGGCCTGTTCGGGGGTGCGTTCGGCGCGCTGACCGTGACCGATCAGCGGCTGCTGGCGCCGATCCCGGCCGGCTGGAGCGCCGAGCAGGCCGCCGCGGTGCCGCTGGTGTTCCTCACCGCCTACTACGGGCTGCACGACCTCGCCGCAGTGCAGGCAGGGGAGCGGGTGCTCGTGCACGCGGCGGCCGGTGGGGTCGGGATGGCGGCGGTCCAGCTGGCCCGGCACTTCGGCGCCGAGGTGTTCGGCACCGCGGGCCCGGGCAAGCAGGCGGCGTCCACTTTGGACGACGACCACTTCGCCTCGTCGCGCGAACTGGGCTTCGAGGAGAAGTTCGGCGGCGTCGACGTGGTGCTGAACTCGCTGGCCCGGGAGTTCGTGGACGCGTCGCTGCGGCTGCTGCGGCCCGGTGGCCGGTTCCTCGAGATGGGCAAGACCGACATCCGGGAACCCGCCGAGGTTGCGTATCAGGCGTTCGACCTGTTCGAAGCCGGTACCGACCGGCTCGGGGAGATGCTCGGCGAGATCGTCGTCCTGTTCGAGCGGGGCGTGCTCCGCCACCTGCCCGTGACGACCTGGCCGCTCGGCCGGGCCGAGCAGGCGCTGCGGCACCTCGCCCAGGCCAAGCACGTCGGCAAGGTCGTGCTGACCGTGCCGAAACCCCTCGACGGCACGGTGCTGATCACCGGCGGCACGGGCGCGCTGGGCGGCCTCCTCGCCCGGCACCTGGTGACCCGGCACGGCATCCGGCACCTGGTGCTGGCGAGCCGGCGGGGCGAAGCCCCCGAGCTGTGCGCGGAGCTGACCGCACTCGGCGCCGACGTCACCACGGTCGCCTGCGATCTGGCCGACCGCACGGCCGTCGCGCGGATGCTGGCCGCGATCCCGCAGCCGTTGACGGCGGTGGTGCACGCCGCCGGCGTGCTCGCGGACGCCACCGTGTCCGCGTTGACGCCGGCTCAGCTCGACGAAGTGTTGCGGCCCAAGCTGGACGCCGCCTGGCACCTGCACGAGCTGACCAGCGACCTCTCCGCATTCGTGCTGTTCTCCTCGGCGGCCGGGATCCTCGGCGGGCCGGGGCAGGCGAACTACGCCGCCGGTAACGCTTTCCTCGACGCCCTCGCCCAGCACCGCCGCGCGAACGGCCTGCCCGGCGTCTCCCTGGCCTGGGGCGCTTGGGACCACGGCATGGCCGGTCAGCTGGACGAACGCGAGCGCGCCCGCATCAGCGGGTCGGGCATCGCCGCCCTGTCCGAGGAGGAAGGGCTGGCTTTGTTCGACGCCGCGCTCGGCGCGGAGGAAGCGGTGCTGGTCCCGGTCCGGTTCGACCCGGCCGCGCTGCGCTCGGAGTCGCCGTTGCTGCGGCGCCTGGTGCGCGGCCGGACCCGCCGCGTGGCCGAAGCCGCGCCCGAACCCTCCGTGGACCGCTCGGAACCGGCGCTGCTGGACCTGGTGTGCGAGCACGCGGCGGTGGTGCTCGGGTTCGGCTCGGCGGCCGAGATCGACCGCGGCCGGGCCTTCCGGGACCTGGGCTTCGACTCGCTCACCTCGGTCGAGCTGCGCAACCGGCTGGCTGCCGCCACCGGGCTGCGGCTGCCGTCCACGCTGGTGTTCGACCAGCCGACCCCCATGGCGCTGGCCGCCTTGCTGCACCGGGAACTGGCCGGCGGGCCGGCCGAGGCGGCGCCCGCCGTCCGGGCCGCGGCCGCCGACGAGCCGATCGCCATCGTGGCGATGAGCTGCCGGCTGCCCGGCGGGGTGGACTCTCCGGAAGACCTGTGGGAACTGGTCGCTTCCGGCCGGGACGCCATCGGGGCGTTCCCCGCCGACCGCGGCTGGGACGTCGGCGGGCTGGGCCCCAGCGGGGGCGGGTTCCGGTATGACGCCGCCGACTTCGACGCGGGCTTCTTCGGGATCTCCCCGCGGGAAGCGCTCGCGATGGACCCGCAGCAGCGGATGCTCCTGGAAGGGTCGTGGACGCTCTTCGAGCGGGCCGGGCTGGATCCCGCGTCGCTGCGCGGCGCGCCGGTCGGCGTCTACGTCGGCGCGATCAGCAACGCCTACGCCGAAAGCCTGGGCAGCGCCCGCGACAGCGTCGAGGGTTACCTGGTGACCGGCACGATGAACAGCGTCGCCTCGGGCCGGCTCGCCTACACCTACGGGTTCGAAGGCCCGGCGATCACCGTGGACACCGCGTGCTCGTCGTCCCTGGTCGCGATCCACCTGGCAGCACAGGCACTGCGCCAGGGCGAGTGCACGCTGGCCGTGGCCGGGGGCGTGACCGTCTCGGCGACCCCCGACATCTTCATCGAGTTCGGCAAGCAGCAGGCGCTGTCCGCGGACGGGCGGTGCAAGGCGTTCTCGGCGGCCGCCGACGGGTTCGGCGTGGCCGACGGGCTCGGCCTGGTCCTGCTCGAACGGCTCTCCGACGCCCGGCGCCACGGCCACCGCGTCCTGGCCGTGGTGCGCGGTTCGGCGGTCAACCAGGACGGCGCGTCCAACGGGCTGACCGCGCCGAGCGGGCCGGCTCAGCAGCGCGTGATCGGCCAGGCGCTCGCGAACGCGGGCCTGCAACCGTCCGAAGTGGACGTCGTGGAGGCGCACGGAACCGGCACCCGCCTCGGTGACCTGATCGAGGCGCAGGCCCTGTCGGCCGCGTACGGGCCGGTGCGCGTGGGCTCGGTCAAATCCAACATCGGCCACGCGCAGGCGGCCGCGGGCGTGGCCGGGCTGATCAAGATGGTGCAGGCGCTGCGCGAGGGCGTGCTGCCGAAGACCCTGCACGTCGAGACGCCGCTGCCGGAGCTGGCCGGCCTGCGGTTGCTGAGCGAGGCCGAGGACTGGCCGGAGACCGGCCGGCCGCGCCGCGCCGGGGTGTCGTCCTTCGGGATCAGCGGTACCAACGCGCACCTCGTGGTGGAACAAGCCCCGGCCGACGTGCCGACACCGTCCACATCGGACGCTTCGGCGCCGGTGCCGTGGGTGGTGTCCGCCCGCAGCGCCCAAGCCTTGACGGCTCGGCTGGACGAACTGCGGTCGCACGTGCTGGCGCACCCCGGACTGACTCCCGCCGACGTCGGCTTCAGCCTGGCGACCGGCCGCTCGGCGATGCGGCACCGCGCGGTGGCGATCGGCGAAACCCGCGAGGAACTGCTCGCGCACCTCGGCGCGGTGACCGGCGACGCGCCGACGTCGGCCGAGGCGGTCTTCGTGTTCCCGGGACAGGGCTCGCAGTGGGCCGGGATGGCGACCGAGCTGCTGGAGTCCGCACCCGTGTTCGCCGAGCGGATGCGCGAGTGCGCGACGGCCATCGCGTCCCTTTCGGACATCGACGTCCTGGCCGCGCTGCGGGACGAATCGGCGTTGGAGCGGGTCGAGGTCGTGCAGCCCACGCTGTTCGCGGTCATGGTGTCGCTGGCCGGGTTGTGGCAGTCCTACGGCGTGCAGCCGGCCGCGGTGATCGGTCACTCGCAAGGCGAGGTCGCGGCCGCCTGCGTCGCCGGAGCGCTGTCGCTCGCCGACGCGGCCCGGGTGGTCGTGACGCGCAGCCGGTTGTTCGCGGAGACCATGGCGGGCAAGGGAGCCGTGCTCGCGGTGGCCCTCCCGGCCGAGCAGATCTCGCCGGCCCGGTGGGACGGCCGGCTGTCGGTGGCCGGGAAGAACGGGCCCGCGTCCTCGACCGTGGCCGGCGACCTCGACGCGCTGGCCGGGTTCGCCGCGGAATGCGCGGCGGCCGGCGTGCGGACCCGGCTGGTGCCGGGCACGATCGCGTCCCATTCGCCGCAGGTGGACGGGATCCGCGACCGCCTGCTGGCCGGGCTGGCCGACGTGACACCCCGGGTGGGCGAGGTGCCGTTCTACTCCACGGTCACCGCGTCCCTGCTCGACCCGACGGTCCTGGACGCCGGGTACTGGTACCGCAACGTCCGCGAGCCGGTCGACTTCGAAGGCGCGGTCCGGGCGGCGATGGCCGACGGGCACACGGTGTTCGTCGAGTCCAGCGCGCACCCGGTGCTCACGATGAGCGTCGCCGACATCGGCGCCGTCGCGATCGGCTCGCTCCGCCGCGGCGAGGGACACCTGCGGCGGTTCCTGACCTCCCTGGCCGAGGCCCACGTCCACGGCGTCGACGTCGGCTGGGAATTCCCGGCCGGCGCCCGGCTCGTGGACATTCCGACGTATCCCTTCCAGCGCGACCGGTACTGGCCGGACGGCGCCCGGTCCGCCGACGTGCGGTCGGCCGGCCTGGACACCGCGGACCACCCGTTGCTCGGCGCGACCGTCACGCCGGCGGAGTCCGACAGCGTGGTGTGCACCGGGCTGCTGTCCCCGGGAACCCAGCCCTGGCTCGCCGACCACGTCGTGGCCGGCACGGTCCTGTTCCCCGGCACGGGGTTCGTCGAGCTGGTCCGGCACGCGGGCGACCAGGTCGGCTGCGGCACGCTCGACCAGCTGACCCTGACCACCCCGCTCGCCTTGCCCGCCGGGGAAAGCGTGCGGGTGCAGATCGCGGTGAGCGCGCCGGATCTTTCCGGCGCCCGCCCGGTGACCGTCCACTCGCGACGGTCGGACACCGGCACCTGGACCCGGCACGCCACCGGCCTGGTGACGTCCGAGCCGGCGCGGTCCTTCGAGCTGACCCAGTGGCCGCCCGCCGGCGCGGTCGCACTGGACCTGGCCGGGCTCTACGAGCGGCTGGCCGCGGCCGGCCTGGCGTACGGCGACGCGTTCCGTGGCCTGAGCGCGGCCTGGCAGCGCGGCGACGAGCTGTTCGCCGAGGTCTCGCTGCCCGCCGAGATCCGTGACGCCGGCCGCTACGGCCTGCACCCGGCGGCCTTGGACGCCGCACTGCACGTTCTGGGCGTCGCCGGCCGGGGCGTGCTGCTGCCGTTCGAGTGGGCCGGGGTGTCGTTGCACGCGACCGGGGCGTCGAAGCTCCGGGTGCGACTGGTCCCGGTGGGCACCGATGCGTTCTCGATCGAGCTGGCCGACGCCACGGGTTCGCCGGTGGCGTCGGTGGAGTCGCTGTCGTTCCGGCCGGCGACGGGTGTCCGGCCGGACTCGCTGTACCGGCTCGACTGGACACCGGTGCGTGCGGCCGGACCGGCGGCCGAGGTCGTGTTCACCGAGGACTTCACGGGCACCGCGGAGGCGCTCGGCCTGGTGCAGGACTGGCTCACCCGGGACACCGGCGGCCGCCTGGTGTTCGTCACCCGGGCGGCGGTGGCGGCCCGGCCGGGCGACGACGTCACCGACCTGGCCAGGGCCGGAGTCTGGGGGCTCGTCAGGTCCGCGCAGTCCGAGCACCCGGACCGGTTCGGCCTGCTGGACCTGGACGGCGAGCTGCCGGAAAGCGCCGTCGCCGCGGCCTTCGGCGCCGGCGAGACGCAGCTGGCGGTCCGCGGCGGCGAACTCCTGGCGCCCCGGCTGGAACGGCTCGTCGACGAGCTGCGGCCACCTACCGGTTCCTGGCGGCTGCACAGCGGCGGCGGCGCCCTGCGGGACCTGTCGCTGGGTGAGGCGCCCGAGGCCGACCGGCCCCTCGCCGCCGGGGAGGTGCGGGTCGCGGTCCGGGCGGCCGGGGTGAACTTCCGGGACGTCATGGTCGCGCTGGGCCTGGTGCCCGAGGGCGACCGGGCGATCGGCGCCGAGGCCGCGGGCGTGGTCGTCGAGATCGGCCCGGACGTCGGCGGCCTAGCGCCGGGCGACGCCGTGCTGGGGCTGTTCTCCGGTGCGTTCGGTCCGGTGGCGGTCACCGACCACCGGATGCTGGCCCGGATCCCGCGCGGCTGGTCCTACCCCGACGCCGCCGCGATCCCGGTCGCGTTCCTGACCGCCTGCTACGCGCTCACCGACCTGGCCGATGTCCGAACCGGACAGTCCGTGCTGGTGCACGCCGCCGCGGGCGGGGTCGGCATGGCCGCCGTGCAGATCGCCCAGCAGCTGGGGGCGGAGGTGTATGCGACGGCCGGCCCGGCCAAGTGGGACGCACTGCGGGCGCTGGGCCTGCCGGACGACCACATCGCCTCGTCCCGCGACCTCGGCTTCGAAACCCGGTTCCCCCAGGTCGACGTCGTGCTCAACTCGCTGGCGAACGAGTTCGTGGACGCGTCGCTCCGGCTGTTGCGGCCGGGTGGCCGGTTCCTCGAGATGGGCAAGACCGACATCCGCGAACCCGCCGGCGTCGCCTACCGGGCGTTCGACCTGGCCGAAGCCGGGCCGGAGCGGATCGGCCGGCTGCTGGCCGACGTGCTGGCGATGTTCGAGGCGGGGCAGCTGCGTCCGTCGCCCACCAAGCTGTGGGACGTCCGCCAGGCGCGGGAGGCGTTCCGGTTCCTGGCGCAGGCCCGGCACGTGGGCAAGGTCGTGCTGACCGTGCCGCCGCCGCTGGACCCGAAGGGCACGGTGCTGGTCACCGGCGGCACCGGCACCCTCGGCCGCCGGATCGCCGAGCACCTGGTGGCCGAACACGGCGTGCGGCACCTGCTGCTGACCGCGCGCCGCGAGGACCACGAGCCGGTCGACGTGGACGCCGAGGTGGTCGTCTGCGACGTCGGCGACCGCGCCGACGTCGAACAGCTGCTCGCGCGGATCCCCGCCGAGCGCCCGCTGACGGCGGTCGTGCACGCGGCCGGGGTGCTCGACGACGGCGTCATCGAGTCGCTGACGCCGAGCCGGCTGGACCGCGTCGCCCGGCCGAAAGCCGATGCGGCCCGGCACCTGCACGAGCTCACCGGCGACCTGGACCTGGCCGCGTTCGTGCTGTTCTCTTCCAGCGCGGGCGTCCTCGGGTCCGCCGGCCAAGGCAGCTACGCGGCCGCGAACACGTCTCTCGACGCGCTCGCGGCGCACCGGCAGGCGCGGGGACTGCCCGCAGTGTCTCTGGCTTGGGGGCTCTGGGCGGACGAAAGCGGGATGACCGCGACCGCGGACACCGCGCGGCTGTCCCGGTCCGGGCTCAAGGGCCTGTCCACCGCGGAAGGTCTGGCACTGTTCGACGCCGCACTGGAGACCGGGCTGCCGATGGTGGTCCCCGTGAAGCTGGAGCGGCGGGCGCGGGTCCCGCGTCCGGTCGTCCGGTCCGATGTGGACGGTCTCACCCGCCGGCTGGCCGCGATGCCCGCGGGCGAACGAGAGCGGACCCTGGTGGATCTGGTGCGAGGCCACGCGGCCGTCGTGCTCGGCCACGCCGGGCCCGAGGCCGTGGCGCCGGAGCAGGCGTTCCTGGAGGTCGGGTTCGACTCGCTGACCGCCATGGAGCTGCGCAACAGCCTCAACGCGGCGACCGGCCTGCGGCTGCCCGCCAGCGCGGTGTTCGACCACCACACCCCGGCCGGGCTCGCCCGGCACCTGCTGGCCGAACTCGGCACCGAAGCACCCGCGCCGACGGACCTGCTCGGCGACCTGTTCCGCCGGGCCGTCGCGGACGGCCGCGTCCCGGAAGGCCTGGCGCTGCTCAAGGCGGCCGGAGGCTTGCGGCCCACCTTCACCTCGCCGGCGCGGCCCCCGCGACAGGTGCCACTGGCAGCCGGGCCGAACCCGACCGGCCTGCTCTGCTTCCCGTCGCCGATGGTGATGGGCGGCGTCCAGCAGTACGCCCGCCTGGCCGCGCACTGGCGTGACGTGCGCGAGGTGCGAGCGGTGCCGGTGCCGGGCTTCACCGACGGTGATCCGCTACCGGCCACAGTGGACGCCCTGGCCGGCGCGCTCGCGGAATCCGCGGTGAGCCAAGGGGATCCACGCAGCCAGGTGCTGCTCGGCTACTCCTGGGGCGGGATACTCGCGCTGGCCACCGCGAGTGCGTTGGCGCAGCAGGGCGTCCGGCCCGCGGGGGTCGTCCTGCTCGACACGCACGTCGGAGAGGTCGACGGGCTCTTCGAGCGCGTGCTGCAGGGGATGCTGGAAAGAGAATCGTCGTTCGGGCCGTTCACCGGCACCCGGCTGTCGGCGATGGGCCAGTACCTCCGGCTGTTCGGCGGCTACCCGCCACCGGAGACCACGGCGCCGGTGCTCTTCGTCCGGCCAGAAGGATCGGCCGGTCTGCGGCCGGCCTGGCCCACGGTGCTCGACGTGCCCGGTGATCACTTCACGATGGTGCAGGAGCACGCCGGCGACACCGCCCACGCGATCGAGGAATGGTTGGGAGAGTTCGATGAAGGTTCTGTTCACGACGCTGGCGGCGAACGCGCACCTGTACAACCTGGTGCCGATGGCGTGGGCGCTGCGCGCGGCCGGTCATGAGGTCCGGATCGCCGCCCAGCCGGACCTCACCGACGCCATCGTCCACACCGGACTGCCGGCGGTCGCGGTCGGCCCGGAGCTGGACCTGGCCGGGTTGAGCCGCAAGGCCCAGCAACGGCCCGCGAACAAGACCGTGTTCGGGTCGGAGTTCGACGTCACCGAGATGCGGCCCGAGCGGCTGACCCTGGACTACGTCCGCGGCGTGTTCACGACGTGGTGCTCGTTCGGGCTGGAGCGGCTCGCCCAGGACGCGGTGCTCGACGACGTCGTCGGGTTCGCCCGGTCCTGGCAGCCGGACCTGGTCGTCTGGGACGCGCTCACCTACCTGGGTCCGATCGCCGCGCGGGCCAGCGGCGCGGCGCACGTCCGGATGCTGTTCGGGCTCGACCACTGGGCCCGCATGCGCGGCCTGTTCACCGAACTGGGCGGCGCTGGGGGAGCGGATCCGATGGCGGAGTGGCTGTCGGGCAAGCTGGACCGGTACGGTTGCACGTTCGACGAGGACCTGGTACTCGGGCAGCGCACGCTCGACCCGCTGCCGCCGTGGACCCGGTTCCCGACCGGCGTGGACTACCTCCCGGTCCGCCACGTGCCGTACAACGGCCCGTCGGTGGTGCCGTCGTGGCTGTCCGAGCCGCCGTCGCGGCCCCGGGTCTGCGTCACCCTCGGCATGTCCCGGCGCGACCTGTGGGGCGCGGACCGCTTCTCGGCCGGCGACCTGTTCGACGCGGTGGCCGGCCTGGACATCGAGGTGGTGGCGACGTTGACCGCCGGCCAGGCTGCGGCGGCCTCGGCGGTCCCGGACAACGTGCGGTTGTTCGACTTCGTCCCGCTGGACGCGCTGCTCCCGACGTGCGCGGCGGTCCTCCACCACGGCGGCGCGGGCACGACCGGGAACGCCGTCGTGCACGGCGTGCCGCAGCTGGTGATCCCGGGCAACATGTGGGACAAGGCGGGGTTGGCGGATCTGCTGGCGGAGCAGGGAGCGGGGTTGGTGCTGGAGCACTCGCAGGTGACTGCGGAGCAGTTGCGGGCGCAGTTGGTGCGGGTGTTGGAGGAGCCGTCGTTCGCTGTGTCGGCGGAGAAGGTGCGGGCGCAGGTGGCGGAAACCCCGGCACCCGCGCAGGTGGTGGCCGAGCTGGAGCGGCTAGCGAGCGTCCAGGACTGACGGTTGCTCCTCGGCGGCGGACACGCCCCAGAACAGGGGCGTGGCGTCGTCGAGCAGCAGGGCCGCCGCCCACCTCGGCTCCACCAGCAGGACGTCGCCGTCGCACTCGATCGTCCACTCCGGACAGCAAGCCAGCACGACCAGCAGGTCGCCGTCGACCTCCGGGACGACGTCCGGCTCGGTGACCAAGGCCAACGTCACCGTGGCTGCCACCGGGTGCCGCATCCGCAGCGACAGGCCCGCCGGATGCGGGGACACCTCGAAGTCCAGGCCACCGTCCAGCTCCTGCGCGCGAGCCAGCCACCGCGCCAGGATGTCACCGCACTGTGCGCGGGGTGGGAAGCGGGCGGGCTCGGTCGCCAGTGGCACGGCCAGCAGCGCCAGCAAGTAGTCGCGGATCATCCGAGCAGGCCCGCGTCGAGAAAAGCCTTCGCCACCGAGGGATCCTCGAACACCCCATTGTCCCGGAGCATGCGCAACGTCGGCGTCGCGTTGCGCAGCACGCCGTCGCGAGTCCGTGCCGACGTGGACATCTCGGCCACGATCCCCTCCGGGTCACCGAACGTGTCGGGCATGCTCCGCAGCACGCTGGTCAGCGCGGGTTCGTCCGGCCAGAGGAACGCGAAGATCACCCGGGGCAGCAGCGCGCCGATCTTGCGGCGCAACGGCAGTGGCATCCTCGGCCACAGCTGCTCGAACAGCTGGCGGAAGAACGCGTGGTGCCGGCCCTCGTCCGCGGCGTGGTCCTGCGCGAGCTCGCGCACGGCCGGCTGCACGGACGGGTCCTTCGGCAGCCTGGTCAGGGTGCCGGTGATCAGGGTCTCCGAGACGATCGCGAAGAACAGCTTCACCAACGGCCGGTACGCCGGCAGCTCGGCCGAGTACAGCGCGGCGAGCTCGGTGAGGAACCGCGGCCGGTGGTCGATCGGGACCACCCCGGTCTCCGCCTGCACCGCCGACTTGAGCGTGTTGGACATCTCCGCGTGGCCGGCTTCGTCGGTGTAGATCCGCAGCACGTCGTCCTTCATCCCGGCGGGCAGCCACGGCAGGAAGCCCGGCGACCGCAGCAGCGCGCAGATCTCGTTGACCGGCCCCATTTCCAGCCGGACCGTGAACTCGAGGTGCAGGTAGAGGCTGTGGACGAGGATCGCCTCGCGGACGCCGTCCGGCGCCGCGCGCACCTCGGGGCACGCCGACAGCGGGCACAGATCCGCCGAGAAGTAGTGCCCGCCCGCGGTGAACGGGGAGTCGCGGTGGGGCTTGGAGCGCACCCAGGACCGGCGGTCCCACTCGGTGAACCTCGAGCGGTAATCGCTTGCTGTCAACGGATCCACCTCCTGTCCCAGAACACCACGCACGCACCCGGCACCCAACCCCTATGTTCGTTGTCGCTGCCCACCAGCGGCGGATACGCTGCGCTGCAACGGAGGGAGCGAACATGTGCGGGGTTGCCGGCTGGGTGTCGTTCGACCGTGACCTGACGAAGGAACGGCCTGCCATCGAGGCCATGACGCACAGCATGCGCCAGCGCGGCCCGGACGAGTGGGGGATCTGGACCGGGACGCACGCCGCCTTCGGCCACCGCCGGCTGTCGATCATCGACCTGCCCGGCGGCACCCAGCCGATGTCGGTCGACACCCCGGACGGCGAGGTCGTGCTCACCTACAGCGGGGAGACGTACAACTTCGTCGAACTGCGCGACGAACTCCGCCGGCGTGGCCACCGGTTCCGCACCGCGAGCGACACCGAAGTGGTGCTGCGCGGGTACCTGGAGTGGGGCGAGGCGGTCGCCGAGAAGATGGTCGGCATGTGCGCGATCGGGCTGTGGGACGGCCGGACCGAACGCCTGGTCCTCATCCGCGACCGCCTGGGCACCAAGCCGTTGCACTACTTCCCGACCCCGGACGGCGTCCTGTTCGGCTCCGAGCCGAAGGCGATCCTGGCGCACCCGCTGGCGGAGGCGGTCGTCGACACCGACGGCATCCGCCGGCTGCTGCTGGGTTTCCCGACGACCGACGAAGGCGTCTGGTCCGGCGTGAAGATCGCCCGCCCGGGCACGGTCGTCACCGTCGACCGGTCCGGCCTGCGCGAGCACACGTACTGGCGCCTGGCCGCCGAGCCGCACACCGAGGACCGCGAAAGCACGATCCGGACGGTGCGGGCGATGATCGAGGACAACGTCGCGCACGAACTGGTGGCCGACGTGCCCCGGGGCGTGCTGCTGTCCGGCGGCCTGGACTCGAGCGTGCTCACCGGCCTGGCCGACCGCAGCCTGCGTCCCCGCGGCGAGGTCGTCCGCACGTTCTCCGTCGACTTCCCCGACCAGACCGAGAACTTCAAGGCCGACAGCATCCGCGGGAGTGCCGACGGCCCCTACATCGCCGACGTTGTGAAGCACGTCGGGACCGAGCACCACCAGCTCGTCCTGGACCACCGCGCCCTCTCCGACCCGGAGGTGCGGCGGGAGGTCGTCGCCGCCTGGGACGCGCCCTACGGCATGGGCGACATGAACAGCTCGATCTTCCTGCTGTTCAAGGCCCTCAAGGAACACGTCACGGTGGCGCTGAGCGGCGAGGCCGGCGACGAGATCTTCATGGGCCACCTCTGGCACCACGCCGAATCGGTCTACACGGGCGACAACTTCCCCTGGTTCGTCGCCTGGCCCCAGCTGGACACCTCGTCGTACATGACCCGGGAGTTCATCGACCTGATCGACCTCGCGGGGTTCACCAAGGACAGCTACCACGACGCGCTCACCGAAGTCCCGCACCTGGACGGCGAGGACGCCCGCCGGCGCAAGCAGCGCGAGATCGCCTACCTGGGCCTGACCCGCTTCATGCGCACCCTGGAGGACCGCCTGGACCGGATGGCGATGCGCGCGGGCGTGGAAACCCGGGTCCCGTTCTGCGACCACCGCCTGGTGCAGTACCTGTACAACGTCCCGTGGTCGATGCACACGTTCGACGGCCACGAGAAGAGCCTGCTCCGCGCGGCGGCCCGGGACGTGCTCCCGGACTCGGTGGCGGCCCGCCGCAAGAGCGGTTACCCCTCGACGCAGGATCTGCAGTACGTGGCCGCACTGCAACAGCAGGTCCGGGACGTCCTCGCCGACCCGAACACCGACGCGTTGTTCATGTGCGACCCGGAGAAGGTCGCCGAAGCGGCCGGCCGGAACCCCGCCGACGTGGACCCCGCGGCCCGCTACACCTTCGAGCGGATCCTCGACGTCGCCGTGTGGCTGGACATCGCCAAGCCCGGTCTCAAGCTCTCCTGATCCCGGGTGGCGGAAAAGCCACTGGTGACCACCTTCGCGACCGTGCCACGCTGAATTCACATCGTCCGTCCGGACCGGACGCACGCGGAGGCTCGTGCCGGCTCGCCGGCCTCCCGGCGATGGCGAACTCGTCGCGCCGGCCCGGTGGGCTGGGGCGGTCAGCTGTGGAGGTTCCCGATGAGCGTGCCCGTGCTCGACCCGTACGGCGAAGAAGTCACCACCGAGATGGGCGCGACTTCGCCGTTCGCGCCGGTGAACCTGTCGAACGTGGCCGAGCCGGTCACGCCGCCGCCGCCCGGTCAGGTGCTGCACTCGCCGTTCGCGGAGGCCGCGGTCGCCGCCGGCGATGGCGACCGCGCTGCCGAGGCGACCGACGCCCTGCTCGCCGAGCTCGAAGACCCCGGTTTCACCGAGGCGCTGGAGGCGCTGGCCGACGAGGCCGCCGCCCGGCACCTCAAGTCGGTCGGCACCTGGTCGCACGACTCGGAGGCACCGGCGCTCGCCACCGCCGACACCACGCAGTGGCTGGAGCACCTGGCCGGCGAGGCCGACCGGATGCTGGGCGCGCTGGAGGCGTACTTCGGCGACCGCTCGCCGGACACGTTGCAGGAGGGTGAGATCGAGGCGGCCACCGGGATCGACGGGTTCACCGACCCGGCGGACGTGCAGCAGCTGTTCTTCGGCAAATTGCTGGACAAGGCGAAGAAACTCGCGAAGGGCGCGGTGAAGCTCGCGAAGAAGGGCCTGTCCGTCGTCGGGAACCTCGCGCTGGGCCCGTTGTTCGGCAAGCTGCGCCTGCTCGTCAAACCGTTGCTGAGCAAAGTGCTCGACACCGCGATCGGCAAGCTGCCCGAGTCGTTGCGCCCGATCGCCACCCAGCTCGCCGCCAAGCTCCGCGGCGAGACCGGCAGCCACGAGGAGGAGCTCGCGGAGACGTTCGACCGCGGCCTCGCCGAGCTGGTGACCGCGCCCGACGACACCGCGGCCGCGCACCTGCCGGCCGAGCTGCGACCGGCGGACGAGGACACCTACGCCCCTTCGGCGGCGCACGAACTGGACTCGGCCCGCGCCCGGCTGGCCCGCGAGCTGACCGAGGCCGACCCCGGCGTCCCGCCCGTCGCGCAGCTCGAGCAGTTCATCCCCGTCGTGATGGCGGCGATGCCGTTGATCCGGATGGGGGTCCGGTTGATCGGCCGCGACCGGATCGTCGACGGGATCGCCAAGCCGCTCTCGCAGCTCATCGCGAGCATGGTCGGCCAGGACGCGGCGAACCTGCTGTCCCGGCACATCGCGAGCGCCGGGCTGGGCCTGCTCGGCCTGGAGGCCGGTGGCGGCGACGCGACGCTGGGCGGTGAGGCGCTCGCCGCGGCCGCCGAAGACACCGTGCGGAAGGTGCTGACGCTGCCGCCGGAGTCCCTGGAGCAGGAGCTGCTGCTGGAAACCGAGATCCAGGACGCGTTCGCCGAGGCGGCCGCCCGCCACCTCCCCGCGGCCGTGCTACGCCCCGAACTGGTCGAACCGGGCGTCGACGGCGAGCACGGGGTGTGGCTGATGATGCCGCGCGCCACCCGGCCTTGCTTCCGCTACAAGAAGTACAGCCGCGTCATCCCGGTGCGGCTCACCCGGCCGATGGCCCGCGCGGTGCTGCTGTCCGGGGGCGAGTCGCTGGAACGCCGGCTGCTCGACGACGGAACCGAAACCTGGCCCGTCGAAGGCGAAGTGGAGCTGTACGAGCTCCTGCCCGGCGGCGGGCTCGGGCACGTTTCCGCGTTCGAATCCACCGACGGGCCGGTCGCGGCGGCCGAGGAGTTCGAGGAACTCACCGAAACGGCGGCCACCGTGCTGGCCGGCAACCCGCGCCTGGCCCACGTCGGCCACCACGGCCGGCCGGGCGGGCACCGCCGGCCGGGCAGCCGCTACTTCCGCTTCCGCCACCGCGGGCGTCCGGTGCACCGCAAGCACTTCCTCGGCGTGCTGTTCGACCTCACCGCGCCGCAACCGGTGCTGCGGGTGAACCTCGTGCTCGGCGAACGGGACACCCACGAGCTCGCCGCGCACCTGCAGCGGCGGCACTTCGTCCAGGTGGTCACGATCGTCCGCCGGCTGCTCGGCCCGGCCGCGCTGAAGGCGATCGAACGCAAGCTGACCCGGCTGACGGCCAAGCACGGCATCACCGTGGAGGCGGGGGCCGCGGCCCGGCTCGCCCAGCGGCTCGTCGACGGCGTCCTGCGCGCGGTGTCGGACCAGCTCCCCGCCACCGCGGCCACCCTCGCCAAGGCCGCCCAGGATCCGGCGCCGGGGGCCACCTTGACGTTCACGTTCGGGTTCGCCGACCGCGCGGCCCTCGCCGCGGGCACCCCGGCGAGCGACCCGGCCGTCGCGATCCGGCCGGGGCGCCACCGTGACTGAGGCGGTCGACCGGCAGACGGCGGCGGAGCTGGCCCACTGGCAGCTCGCGGTCGAGGCGCTCGCCGACCTCGACACGGTGGCCGCGCCCGAGGCGTGGCAGGCGCTGGAGGACTACCTGCAGCGCCGGGTCCGCGGCCGGCTGTCCGAGCTGGTCGCCGTGCTCGTGGCCGAAGGCAAGGCGGCGCGCCGCATGCTCGGCCACGGCGGCGACCCCGGCGCGGTGCGGCAGGCGGTGCTGAAGCTGCGCACCCGGTACCTCCAGGTGGAAACGATCCTCGACTTCTACGGCCACGCGGTGAACAGCCGGACCAACCCGGCGTTGCGGGCGGTGCTGCGCGGGTACGACACGCTCGCGGGCGACAGCATGGCCGCGGTCCTGACCCGGCTCGGCCTCGAGCCACCACCCGCCCTGGTGTACCTGGACCACGGGCTGGGCGCGTCGATCCTGCGGGCCGGCATCCGGCTGTGGGACCACAGCCACCCCTCGCCGGCCGCGGCGATCAAGCTGACCCGGCACAACCTCGCCTACCCGACGGCGCTGCTGCACGAGACCGGGCACCAGGTCGCCCACCTGACCGGCTGGACCACCGAGCTCGCGGACGCGCTGGCGGCCCGGCTCGCGCCGCGGTCGGCCGAGCTGGCGCAGGCGTGGCGGGACTGGGCCGGGGAGATCGCCGGCGACGTCCACGCCTTCGCCCAGGCGGGGTGGGCGCCGGTCGCCGCGCTGGCCAACGTCGTCGACGGCCCGACTTCGGCGGTGTACCGGGACCGGTTCGGCGATCCGCACCCCTTCCCGTTCCTGCGGGTGATGTTCAACGTCGAGCTGTGCCGCCGCTGGTTCGGGGCCGGCCCCTGGGACGACCTCGCCGCGGCGTGGCACCACCGGCACCCGGTCGACCGCGCCGCCGGGGACCCGGGGGCGCTGGCCCGGGCGAGCCTCCCGGTGCTGGGGGACATCGTCGACGTCTGCACCCGCCGGCCGATGGCGGCGTTCGGCGGGGAACCGCTCTCGGCCGTGCTCGACCCGTGCCGGGTGTCGCCGGCGGCGCTGGAATCGCTGGCCCGGCAGGCCGGTCCGTCGCTGCTCACCTCGGCGTACCTGAGACGGCGGGAGCCGTTGCGGATCCTCGCCCTCTTGTCCACGCGCGCGGTGCTCGCCCCCGAAGCCGCGGCTGACCACCAGGCGGCCCTGCTGGCCTGGGTCACCGCCGTCGGCGCGGACGCCGCGCCGCTCGCCCCCCACCGTGCAGCATGACCGGAACGAGGACCACCATGACGAACCCGAAGACCACCGAGTCCCGCGCCGTCGCCGGCCGCGGGAAACCGGCCGCGGCGGAGGTCGAGCCGACCGGAGACCGCGACGCGATGCTGACCCAGCTGGTCGCCCTCACCAAGTCGATCGGCGAACTGGCCCAGCGGCAGGACGGCGCCGCCGGCGAGCAGGTGACGGCCGCGACGGCCGACGACGACGTGGAGCAGGACCGGGTCCGGTTCGCCTACAACTTCCTCGGCTTCGCGCTGGGCCGGCGCGCGCCGAGCGTCTTCCAGCTGACGACCGTGGACGTCGAGCGAGACCACGGCACGCTCACCTTCAAGCGCCTCGGCACCGCGACCGTGGCGAAGGTGCGGGCAGCCGACAACGTCACGCGGCTGCTGGAGGGCCTGGTGGAAGGCCGGCCTGTGACCGTCGACCAGGGTCCGAACGCCATCACCGACGACCAGCGGATCGACTCGATCGTCACGTTCACCTCGGTCGGCGGCGAGCCGGTCGCGATCGGCCCGTGCCGCGAACCGGTGCCCGGCGGAATCATCACTTAGACAACGGAGACAGCGTCATGTTCTTTCCTTTGGCCAAGATCCTCGGTACGCAGCGGGTGTTCCGCCTGCACCCCTGGCAGCTCGCGTACCTGCTGGACGAGGTGTGGGGTTCGGCCCGCCGGACGCCGCAGATCCCGGACCCGACCGGGCAGGCGGACCTCGTCTTCTTCACCACGTTCTTCGACGACAAGGTCCTCGACGCGCTCGACCTGCCGACCCAGCCGGGCGACGACACGTTCACCTCGACCGACGGGCTCAACGCGTTCCTGGCCCCGTCCGGGGTCAACACCGGCGGGCCGTTCGAGTGGAGCGGGCGGCCGAACCAGCTGTTCTGCCCGCCGCTGCTGTGGCACCACCTGGCCTACGCCTACGTCCTCGAGAGCACGGGCATCGTCGAGATCTTCGCCGAGGTCGTGCGGCGGCTGCTGGTCGGCGAGACGATGGGCGTGCTGTCGCCGGACAGCATCGCCTGGCTGCGCGCGACCGAGCAGCTGTTCTTCCGGGACATCCCGACGTTCTCGGTGGCCAGCGTGCTCAGCGACGTCCGCCCGTTCGACCGGACCAACCGGCGCAACGCGTACTGGCGCATGTTCGGCCTGGACCTCGCGCACCCGGTGCCGCCGGTGTGGGCCGGGCCGGGTCCGCTGGCCGACTGGAAGGCGCTGACCGGCCCGGTGAACCTCGACTTCCGGCAGAAGTGGGGCGAATTCCTGCGCCAGGTCTGGATCGGCCTGGAGAACACGGCGAACAACAGCGGCCCGAACCCGACGGACCCGGGCTACATCGCCCTGCTGTCCACCGCGATCAAGGACCTGCTCGGCAACCGCCGCCGCGGCGGCGCGCTCGCCCGGGAGGAGTTCGCCTACGTGACGATGCTGAACTGGTTCCACCTGACCGTCGACACCGACACGTCGGTGATCGTCGATCTGCAGGCGCAGGCGAGCAACGCGGCCGACCGGCTGGGCGCGCTCGGCCAGAAGGTGGGGATCACGCCGGCGCTGCGGTCGCGGGAGCTGTTCGACCTCGCCGAACCGATGTCGACGCTGCTGCGCGGCATCGAGCTCGGGCTGTTCGACACCGAGGAAACCGCGGCGAGCCTATTCACCGGCAAGAACAACCTCGTCGGCGACGCCCGCTCGGTGATCAACAACTGGCAGTCGGCCACCGGCGAGCGGGTCAAGGAATCGCCCGCCTACCCGCGGCCCGTCGTCACCGGCACGCAGCCGTTGCGGGTGCCCGTGCCCGCGGCACCGCCGTCCGGCGCGAAGGTGCCGTCGCCGAACGGCGCGACCCTCGTGCCCTCGGTCAACGGCCGGAAGGAGTGAGGGCGGTGCGCGGCTGGACGCTCCCCGAACCCCGGTGGGAGTGGGAGTGGACGCACGTGCCCGTACCCGAACCGGCGCTCGAAGGGGAAGGCCCGGCCCCGCGGACGCCGCCGCCGGTCGCCACCGTGAAGACGTGGGCCGGCTCGTTCACCGTGGACCGGTACGTCCGCCAGGAAGTCACACCGGACGGCAGCGACCTGGTCGTCGGGGTCGGGGCGGGCTTCACCCTGTCCTTCGCGCCCGACAAGGTCGTCGACGCCGAGCGGATCGAGTTCGTCCAGCTGGCGCGGTCGGTCAAGAACGGCGCGCCGTACAACAAGTACGACGGGAACGCGCAGGAGCGGAAGACGGCCGAAAGCCGGATGATCCCCGGCGACGGCGCGCACATCGACCAGCTCCCGCGGAGCCCGGCACCCTGGTTCGCCCCGGCGGCTCCCGGGAGCCGCCGCAAGGACGCCGACGGCCGGTGGCAGCCGGCCGCGGCGTCGATGCAGGACGAGGCGAACCTGACCTCCGGCGACGTCGGCGTGTCGGCGGAGGCGGCGCACACCGCGGTGTGGAGCCAGCAGTTCGAGACGGCGGCGATCGCCACGGCGGGGCCCCAGAAGGGCACCTACTACGGCTCCGTGCGGTGGGGCTGGCGCTGGCCGGCCGCCAAGCCGCTGGAGCTGCTGAAGTTCGAGGTCGTGTCCCGGGGCGTGCCTTCGCCGGTCTTCCTGGCCGCGGCCCGGTTGTGGAACGACAGCACGACGTCCGCCGGCGCCCGCCCGGAACCGGTGCCGATCGCCGAAAGCCGCACTGTGACGGCGAAAAGCGCGCAGCTGTGGGACGACCCGGCCACGCGGGTCACGATCGCCACCCTGCCGAAAGGCACGCCGGTGCAGCGGATCGACGTCCGGCCGAGGTCGCTCGTGCTGTCCCGGTCGTGGTTCTGGGCGAAGGTCACGGTGACCGGCGGGCGGCAGCACGTGGGAAGGACGGGCTGGCTGTGGCTGACCGATCTTTCGCGCTGATCAGCCCGTTCGCGGCGGACCTCCCCGGACTGTCCGATGTGGAGCGGCGCTTTCCGGTGGAGAACGAGCCGGAAGACTGGGCCGACGCCGTCGCGCGCCTGCCGCTCCTGGTGCGCACGGCGCTCGAGGCGGGGGACGCGCCCTCCGGTCCAGCGAGCGCGTGCTGGGCCGGGAGTGGGCGGCCATCCGCACGGAGGTCGTGCGTCCCGCGCTGCAGGCCCCGGCACCCCCGGCACCTCCGGCGGCACCGCGGCGGCCGGTGGCCGACTGGCGGCGGCTGGCGCTGGCCGCGGCCGGCATCGACCCGGCCGGCTGGACACGGCCAAGTGGGGAATCGGCCGGGATCCGGGCGCCGGTCTCATCGTGAACTACGCCCACGGGCTGCAGGTGGTGCTGCTGGCGACCCAGCGGGCGATCTTCGAGGACCTGGCCTGGCAGCACGAGGCCTTCGTCCAGGCCGGCGCGCCGGAGCTCGCGGCCACCTCCGGCGCACCGGCCGCCGCCTGGCAGGACATCGCCTCCGGTGATCCGGTACGGGTCCGGCGGGGAAATCACGAACTGCTGCTGCGGGAACAAAAAACCGTCGTGGCGCCGTACTACGGCCGGATCCTCGACCTGAAGGACTTCGATCTGATCCCCGATCAGATGTCCCGCGAGGCGCTGTCGCCGATCCCCGGCGGGAAGCCGTTCCGGGAGGTCGTGCCCGGCGGCGACACCCCGCAACGCCGTCGCCGGCTGGTCAACACCCGCTGGCCGACCTCGCCGCCCGCCCGGCTGACGCTCCGGCCCACTGTCGACGGATTGTCGACGGGATCTGGGACCGTGGGGGGCGTCCGCCGGTGGGAGGGGGAGAGGTCGTGGAAATCGGAGTGTTGGGTGGTCCGTTCGGCGTGCTGAGCGACCGCGAGCTCGAAGTGCTCGCGATCGTCGCGGAAGACAAGACCGATCGGGAAATCGCGAGCCGGCTGGCGATCAGCGAGCGCACGGTGCGGGCGCACGTCAGCCGGATCATCCGGAAGCTCGGGGTCGCGTCCAGGGTGGGGGCGGCGGTGGTGTTCGTCGGCTGGAAGGTGCGCGTCGAGCCGGTCCGGGTGCCGGCCGGACCGCCGATGGCGGCCTGCCACGGGTGACTACCAGGTGACGGGCAGGCTCGCGACCCCGCGCATCAAGCCGCCGCGGCGCCACTCGAGGTCGTCCGCAGGGATTGCGAGGCGCAGGCCGGGCAGGCGGTCGACCAGCGCCGAGAGCAGGACGCGCAGTTCCAGCCTCGCCAGGGGCGCGCCGAGGCAGTGGTGCACGCCGAAGCCGAACGCGAGGTGGTGGTTGACCGCGCGGCCGAAGTCCAGGTCGCCGGCCGAGGCGAACACCGATTCGTCGCGGTTGGCCGAGTCGAGCTGGACCAGCACCGCGTCGCCGGCCCGGATGGCCTGACCGCCGATTTCGAGGTCCTCCTTCGCGATCCGCGCGAGATCCGCGACGGTCACCAGCGGCACGAACCGCAGCAGCTCCTCGACCGCCGACGGGATCAGCTCGGGCCGGGCGACGAGCGCCGTCCACCGGTCGCGGTCGGACAGCAGCTCCACCAGGAAGCTGCCGGCCAGGTTCGCCGTGGTCTCGTGGCCGCCGGCCAGCAGCGCCACGCCGAGCATGAGCAGTTCGTTGTCGGTCAGGCGGTCTCCTTCGTCGCGGGCGGCGACGAGCGCGGTCAGCAGGTCGTCGGCGGGCTCGGCCCGGCGCCGCGCGATCAGCGTGTTCAGCGCGGCCGCCAGCTCGCCGCGGGCCTGGGTGACGTCCGCGGGGGTGACGGTCCCGCCCGAGGCGACCAGCGTTTCGGTGCACTCGCGCACCATCCGGCGCTGGTCCGGCGGCACGCCGAGCAGTTCGCCGATGACCAGCACGGGCAGCTCCCACGCCACCGCCGAGGCGAAGTCGACGGGTGGGCTGACGCCGTCGAGGAGCGCGTCGACGATTTCCCGGACCCGCGGCTGCAGCAGCTCCACCCGGCGGACGGTGAACGCTTTCGCCACGAGGGCCCGGATCCGGTTGTGCTGAGGGGGATCCATGGCCAGCAGGTTGCCGGGAGGTTCGAGGCCGGGCCGCCCGCGCGGCACATCAGCCCCGGCCGCGGCGGCGCGCGAGAACCGCGGGTCGGACAGCACGAACCGCGTCTGCTCGTACCGCGTCACCAGCCAGGCGTCGCCGCCATAGGGCATCGTGACCCGCACGGGCCCGCGCGCCTTCCGCAGCTCGGCGAACCGCGGGTGGACCTGCAGTGCTTCGGCGTCCCCGAAGGGGTAGGGAACGGGCCGGACCTCCATCGCCCCATCGTGGGGCACGCACGCGTCGTCGCGTACCGCCCAACGGTGGCCCCCGGATTGAACGTTGTTCTTGCCGGGCCGCAGGTGCTATACCGGCAGCTGCCCGGTGTCGCGACGACGCGATGCCACGAGCGAGCGGAGTGTCCGTGGCAAACCGTGCCTTCGTCGTGGCCGCCCTGACCGTGCCGGTTCTCCTGCTGGGGACCGCGACCGCCGTGGCCGCGCCGGACACCCAAGCAGGGCGGCGGCTGACGATCGAGACCGTGTCGAACCCGCGGCCCGCGCTCGTCAGCGGGGGACAGGTCCTGGTCAGGGTCGTCGCCCCGGGGAAGACGCGGGTCAGCGCCAACGGCCACGACGTCACCTCGAGCTTCCGCCCCCAGCCGGACGGCAGCCTGCTGGGCCTGGTGACCGGCCTGCGCGACGGCGTCAACGACTTGAGCGCCAGGACGAGCGGCCACGGCCCGGACCAGCGGGCGAACCTGCGCGTCACCAACCACCCGATCACCGGGCCCGTCTTCTCCGGTGCGCAGCAGCACCCGTTCTACTGCGAGACCCAGGCGTTCGGCCTGCCGCCGGCCTCCCAGCCCTTCTGCAGCGCGCCGACCCAGGTGAGCTACCAGTACCGGACCACCGCCGGGGCGTTCGCGCCGCTGGCGGACCCGGCGACCCGGCCGGCGGACCTCGCGACGGCCACGGTCAACGGGCACGCCGTGCCCTACGTCGTCCGCGTCGAGCGCGGCACGATCGACCGCGCCGTCTACGAGCTGGCGGCGCTCTACGACGGCACGCCGTCGCCCGTCGCGCCGGACGCCGGCTGGAACGGGAAGCTGGTCTACACCTTCGGCGGCGGCTGCAACGCGGGCTACCACCAGGGCACCTCGACCGGTGGCGTCGTCAACGACCTGTTCCTGGCCCGGGGCTTCGCGGTCGCGTCGTCGAGCCTGAACGTGCTCGACACCAACTGCAGCCCGATCATCTCGGCCGAGGCGGCGATGATGGTCAAGGAGCACTTCGTCGAGACCTACGGCCCGGTCGCCCACACCATCGGCTGGGGTGGCTCGGGCGGCGCGATCCAGCAGTACGACATCGCGGAGAACTACCCCGGCATCGTCGACGGCATCATCCCCGGCGTCTCGTTCCCGGACCCGCTGAGCACGGGCGGCCCGGTGTCGGACTGCCGCCTGCTGGAGCGGTACTTCGCCGGGCCGGGCGCGTCGTTCACCGCGGCGCAGAAGCAGGCTGTCGCGGGCTTCGCCAGCTACGACACCTGCGTGTCCTGGGACAAGACGTTCGCCAGCCGCGCCACCGCGACCGGCAGCTGCAACGCGGCCATCCCGGTCGCGGCGCGGTGGGATCTGGTCACCAACCCGCGCGGGGTGAAGTGCAACTCGAACGAGCAGCTGGTCAACCAGCTCGGGCGGGACCCGAGGACCGGGTTCGTCCGCAGCCCGCTGGACACGACGGGGGTGCAGTACGGCTTGGCTGCGCTGAAGGCCGGGACGATCACCGCGGCGCAGTTCGTCGACCTCAACGCCACCATCGGCGGCCTCGACCACACCGGAGCACCGGTGCCGCAACGGATCGCGGCCGATCCGAAGGCGCTTCAGACGGTGTACGCCGAGGACATCGTGAACTCCGGGGCGCAGGGCTTGCGGGAAACGCCGATCATCGACCAGCGGACCGATCTCGACCTCGCCGGGTTCGGCAACGACATCCACACCACCGAGTGGTCTTACGTGATGCGGCAACGGCTTCTGCGCGCCAACGGCACGGCGGCCAACCAGGTCATCATCGAAAACCACCCCACCGCGGCCGAAGCGGCTGCGGCCAGCGCCTACGAGCTCGACGCGATGGACCGCTGGCTGAGCGCGATCGACGCCGACGGCTCGCACCGGAGCCGGCCGCAGAAGGTGCTGGCGAACCGGCCGGCCGACCTCGGCGACGGCTGCTACCTGTCCGCCGCGTCGCGGATCACCGAGAAGCTGACGTACCCGGCGAGCGGCCAGTGCGGCGCGCAGTACCCGGTGGCGGCCAACACGCGGATGGTGGCGGGGGAGGACCTGTCCCTGGACGTGCTGAAGTGCCGGCTGAAGCCGCTGGACTTCCGCGACTACCCGGTCACGTTCACCGCGGCGGACCGCAAGCGCCTGAGCGCGACGTTCCCCGGCGGCGTGTGCGACTACAGCCGCCCGGGTGTCGGCCGGCACGCTCCGCTCGGCACCTGGCTGAGCTACGGCGACGAACGGACCGGCACCACCCCGCCGACGAAGCTGCGGTGACGACGCCGCCCGTGGCCGTGACGGGCTCCGTCCCTCACCTCAGGTCGTTGCGCGTGACCGTCAGCTGACCGGTGACGTGGGGATCGAGCTGCTTCGCCCGCCTTCGCCACCCGGCCGCTTCGGGATCGCGGCCCATCCCGGCGAGCAGCGCGGCGAGATCGATCATGGCGACGGGGAGGTTGCCCCGGGCCGCCCGGGTCAGCCACCGCTCGGCCTCGGCGACCCGGCCGGCCAAGGCCAGCGTCAAGCCCAGGTTGTACGCGGCCTCGGCGTGGCCGGCCTCGGCCGAGCGGCGCCACAGCGACTCGGCCTCGGCTTTGCGGCCGGTCTCGTGGTACCGCATCGCCAGCGTGTTCGCCGCGACCAGCTGGCCGCCGTCGACCGCGGCTCGCAGCCAGCGCTCGCTCTCGGCCGCGTGACCGCGGGCGGCGAGCCGGGTGCCGAGGTTCGCCGCGGCGCCGCTGCTGCCTGCCTGCGCCGCCCGCCGCCACCACGATTCGGCCTCGTCCCAGGCGCCGGCGTTGCCGACGGCGACGCCGAGGTCGTTCATCGCTTCGATGTGCCCGCCGCCGGCCGCCGTCCGGAGCCATCGCTGCGCCTCGGCGTTGCGGTTTCCCTTGAGGTGGAAGAGACCCAGGTTGTACGCGGCGTCGACGGCGCCGTCCTCGGCCGCTCGCCGCCACCACGTCTCGGCTTCGGTGTCGCGTCCCGAGCGGTGCAGGATGACCCCGAGGTTGGTCATGGCGGCGAGGTGCCCGAGTTCGGCCGCTTCCCGCAGGGGCGCCTCGGCTTTGGCGGGATGGCCCTCCTCGACCAGCCGGACCGCGCGCTCCCAGGCGTTCAGCGCCCGGGCCTGGGCGGTCTCCCGCGCCGGGACGGCCTGCCGGAACTCGACGCCTTCGCCGGCCTCCACTGCCTTGCGCAGCCAGTACTCGTGCTCCGGATCGCCGGCCTGCTGGAGCAGCGAGGCGAGGACCATCGCGGAGGCGCCGTTCCCGGACTCGGCCGCTTGGCGGAACCAGTGCCGCGCGTCGGCGGTCCGGTCGGCGTCCAGCATCAGCACACCGAGGTTGTGCGCCCCGTCGGGATTTCCCTGCCGGGCCGCCCGTTCGAACAGCGCCGCGGCTTCCGCCCGGCGATCCTGTTCCACCAGTTCCATGCCGCGGACGACGTCCGCGTGCCCCGGCGGCTCGTCCCCCTGCCACCCGCTCATCCCGCTACCCCCGTCCCGGTCGTTCCATGATGCTCAGGAACTCCGGCGCGGTAAAGCGAACGGCCCTCGCCCGACCCGTTCGGCGGTGCGGTGCGCGAGCTTCCCCGAGGTGACCAGCAGCGGCGTCGAGCCGACACCGATGGGGGCGCCGCCGCGCACGAGCACACCCTTGCGAAGATCTTCCCGCGCATCGCCGAGACGGGCGTCGCGAAGGACGTGCTGACCGCGCTCGCCGCGGCGAGCTGACAGGAGCGGGACCGATGGATCTGTACCTCGAGGGGAAACGCGCGCTGGTCACCGGCGCCTCGAAGGGCATCGGCGCGGCCGTCGCCGAGACCCTGGCCGCCGAAGGGTGCGACCTGCACCTGGCCGCCCGCAACGGCGAAGCGCTGGAGAACCACGCCCGGAACCTGCGGGAGAACCACGGCGTGGCGGTGACCACGCACGCCGTCGACCTCCGGGTCACCGCCGACCTCGAAAAGCTCGCCGGGGCGGCGGGCGACGCCGACATCCTGGTCAACAACGCCGGCGACATCCCCGCCGGCACCCTGGACGACGTCGGGCCCGACCTCTGGCGGCACGCCTGGGACCTGAAGGTCTTCGGCTACATCGACCTCGTCCGGCTCGTGTACCCGCGGCTGCGCACCCGGGGGCACGGCGTGATCGTCAACGTCATCGGCAGCGGCGGCGAACGGCCGACCGCCGGGTACATCGCCGGCGGCGCGGGCAATGCGGCCCTGATGGCGTTCACCAAGGCGCTCGGCGGCGAAGGCCCGCGCCACGGCGTGCGCGTGGTCGGCGTGAACCCCGGCCCGGTCGCCACCGAGCGGGTCACCACCATGCGGGCCGCCAACGCCGACGTCGACGCCAGTTTCGCTTCGCTGCCCTCGGGGCGCATCGCCGAGACCCGTGAGGTCGCGGACCTGGTGGCCTTCCTGGCTTCCGAACGCGCCGGCTACATCAGCGGCACCATCGTCACCATCGACGGCGGGATGACGGCCGCACGCTGAACACCGGTCACGCGCACTGGCTCCGGCCCGGACAGCTGCGGAGGTAGCGCACCACCGGCGCTTCCGGGATGACCTGGTTCGCGCCCGGCAGGCCTTTCGGCCATTCGATCGACACGGCGACCGCGGAGGAGTTGTTGCGGTAGTTCGTCTCGGCCAGCGTCCGGTCGCCGTTCACGGTGTTGACGAGGTCGTACTTCCCCGCGGGCACGTGGGTGATGTCCAGCCACTGGAAGTCGACTTCGTACTTGTAGTCGTCGCCGGAGCCGACCGAAATGCCCTCGACCACGTCGAGCGCCGCCGGTTCGTGGTGGCGGCAGTTGTTGGCGCGCAGGCGTTGCGCGAGTTCGGCGTCGGCGCCGGTCGCCCCCGGCACGTGGGGCAACCCGCCGGCGTCGGCCACGGGGAAGCGGTCGCCGAGGCAGAAGCCGTTCTTCCGGTCGGTGACGATCGTCCGGCCCTGCGGGGAAACCAGCGCGAAGTTCTCGAAGTTCATCAGGTGCCAGTGCTGGTGGGCGAGCGCGGGCTCGTAGTAGGTGTACGCGCGGGTGGCGCGTTGCGCGGAACCGTAGTCACCCGGGATCGAGCCGTCGCCGCCGTTGCGCAGGGCCTGGCGCACGGTCATCTTTTCCTGCTTCGCGTTGTCGCGGCGCCCGTACAGCAACAGCGGCCCGTCGCCGACGTTCTCCTCGGAACTGGTGAAGCGCAACCGGACGGCCTTCGCCACGGCGGCCGGCACGCAGCGGCCGTTGGGCGCCGCGGGGTCGATCACCGGGCACACGTCCCAGGCCCCGCAGTGCGCGAGGTCCGTGGAGTAGCCGCCGGTGCAGCCCGGCGGGACCTGGCGGAGGTCGGGGAGCAGGAGGTCGGGGGCCGCGTCGGCGCGCGGTGCCGACGCCGGCGCCGCGGCCAGGATCGCCGCCAGCACCAGGGCAGCGTACTTCTTGGACAAAGGGTTCACCCTCCTCGGGGTTCCGGCTCGCGTCCGTCACACGATGGGCTGAGCCGGGTCGCTGGTGGACGTCAGATCAGTAGCGTGCGGGCGAACTGCCGCCGTCGAAAAGGAAAAGCATGCCGACCACCGCCGATTTCCGGGCCGTCGCCGAGAGTTCTCCCGAGGTCGTGCTCGCGGCCGTCGGGGGCGCGACCCTGGTCTGCGGGACCCGCCCCGAACTCATCAAGCTGGCGCCGCTGATGCGCTTGTTCGGCGACGAGTGCTCGATCGTCTACACCGGACAGCACTACGACGGGCCGCTCTACTCGCGCATCCGCGCGGATCTCCCGCCCTCGGAACGGTTCCTCGAGCTCGGCGTCGGCGGCGGCCGCCGCGGGGACCAGCTGGGCCGGACGATCAGCGCGGTCGACGAAGTCCTCGCGACCCACCCCGGCCGGGTCGTGCTCGTGCAGGGCGACACGACGTCCGCGCTCGCCGGCGCGCTGGCGGCCAACGCGCACGACCTCCCGCTGGTGCACGTCGAAGCCGGGCTGCGCAGCCACGACCGGGCGATGCCGGAAGAGCACAACCGGGTGCTGATCGACCACCTGGCCGACCTCTGCTGCGCGCCGACCGAGCTCAACCGCGGCAACCTGCTCGCCGAAAACGTGCCCGCCGAACGGATCGCCGTCACCGGCAACACCGTCGTGGAGGCCCTGGAAACCGCGCTCCCGCCGGCCGGCGAACGTGCGGACGTCCTCGCCGCGCACGGGCTCACGCGCGACCGGTACGTCCTGGCCACCATCCACCGGCCGGAGAACGTCGACGACCGGGCACGGCTGGCGGTCGTCCTCGGTGAGCTCGGCCGCCTGCCGGTCCCGGTCGTGTTCCCGCTGCACCCCCGCACGGCCAAGAGCATCGACCGGTTCGGGCTGCGCGGGCTCCTGGCGCCGCTCGTGGTGCTGGAGCCCCAGGCCTACCCGGCGTTCCTCGCGCTCGCCGCGGAAGCCGCCGTGCTCGTGTCCGACTCCGGTGGTATCCAAGAAGAAGCGAGTGTCCTCAAGCGACCGGTGGTCGTCGTGCGGCGCAGCACCGAGCGGCCCGAGATCGCGGGGACGTTCGGCGTGCGGGTGCCCGCCGGGCCGCGGATCGGCGAGGAAACCGCGCGGTGGCTGGACGACGTGGCCGGCCACCGCGAGCGGCTCCGGTGCCTCCCGTCGCCCTACGGTGACGGGTCCGCCTCGGCGCGGATCGTGGCCGCACTCGGCTCCGCGCTCGTTCACCGGGCCGGCTCCGCGATCGCGGGCTGATCCCGGCCGGCGGGGATGCGGTCGGTGACGTCGTTCGCGAGCGCGACGCTCGAGTTCCAGCTCGTCACTTCCGGGTAGACGTGTGCGGTCGTGGCCAGGAGCAGGTTCGTGCCCTCGACCTCGACACCGGGCCGCCGGGAAAGGTAACCCAGCGGGTACACGGGTTCGACGAACGGCGCCTTGAACACCCGCACCCCGGCGACGTCGTCCGGGCCCAGTTCCGGGTACAGCCCCCGGAGCTGGGCCGTCCACCGCGCGGCGATCGCGGCGTCGTCGTCGAGGTAGAGCTGCGAGTCGCGGTCGGTGTAGCGCATGACGTAGACGAGGTGGTGGCCGCCGGTGGTCTCGGTCCCGGCGAGCTCGGACATCGCGACGACGCCGTCGAACTCGGTGCCCGAGTGCAGCACCGGCGTCCAGTAGTGCTCGGTGAGCGCCCGGCGCAGGAAGAACACCCCGGTCACGACGCCTTGGTAGGGCAGGTCGGTCCGGGGGAGCCGGGTGGCGAGGGCGTCGTCGGAAATGCGCCGCAGCAAGGGAAGCGGCACGGTCGAGACGACGTGGTCCGCGCCGAGCACCTCACCGCCGGTCAGGGTGAGGATCGCGCTCTCGCCCGCGCTGTGCAGCCGCCGGACCGGAGCCGACGTGCGCACGGTTCCGCCGGCCCGCTCGATCGACTCCCGCAGCGCGTCGATGATCGCCTTGTAGCCGCCCGCCGGGTAGCCGCGGGTGGCGACGTTGCGCTCGCGGCCGAGCCGCTGCCACAGGTACAGCGAGGGGACGTCGCCGAAGGCCGGGCCGAACTTCGAGCCGAACATCGGCACGAAGAGCCGCTCCCAGACGACGTCGCCGTACAGCCCGCGCAGCCAGTCCTCGGTGCGCAGGTTGTCGAGGTCGCGGCCCCGGCCCAACCGCCGCAGCAGCACCGAAACCACGCCGAACCGGATCCGGTCGTGCGGTCGCAGCGCGGAGAACCGCAGCAGGTCGAGCGGGGAGTTGAACGGGTGCCGGCGGCCGTCGACGACCATGCCCATCGTGGTTTCGCGCCACCGGACGGCGTCCCGCAGGCCCAGCTCGCCCAGCAGGCCGAGCAGCGCGTCGTCGGTGGGCATGACGCAGTGGTAGAACCGCTCCACCCAGTGGTCGCCGTGGCGGAAGAACGTCCCGAGGCCGCCGAGCTGGTCGCCGGCTTCGAGCAGGGTCACCCGCGCGCCGCGGCGGGCGAGGCGGTGGGCGGCGGCGAGGCCGCAGATGCCGCCGCCGATCACGGCGACGTGCGGGGCGGTGGTCGAGTCGGACACCGGTGGCATCACAGCTTCCGGAAGGGCGCCGGGCTCAGCCGGTCGCGGGCGAGGAGTTTCAGGTACTGCGCCATGGTGCGGCGCAGCTTCAGTTTGCTCGGCCCGCGTTTGCGGTCGTACTGCAGGGCCAGCGGGACCTCGGTGATCACCGGACGGCAGTGGCGGAGCTTCAGCAGCAGTTCCACCATGCACGCGAACCCCTGCTCCTCGATGAGCCGCTCGCCCCAGTGCGCGGACGCGCGCTTCAGCAACGAAACCCGGTAGGCGCGGTAGCCGCTGGTGAAGTCCCGCACGCCGTCGACGTCGAGCGCGCGGTGGAACAGCTTCGCCGCGCCGCGCGAAAGCAGCCGGCGCCCGAGCGGCGCGGTCCGGTCGTCGCCGCCGGGGACGAACCGCGAGCAGATGGCGACGTCCGCGCCGCCGGCGATTTCCGCTTGCAGCGCGCGGATCAGGACCGGGTCGTGCGTGTCGTCGGCGTCCATCACGACGACCGAGTCGTCGGGCCCGGCCTCCTCCAGCGCCGCCCGGAGACCGGACAGCACCGCCCGGCCGAGGCCGAGGTTCACCGCGTGGCGCACGACGCGCACGTCGAGCCCGGCGCACCCCGACCCGGCCACCGCCGCCGTGGCGTCGGCGGAACCGTCGTCGACGACCCAGACGGTGATCCGCTCGGTGCGGCCCACTTCGGCGAGCCGCCGCAGCAGGGGCGGCAACGACGCTTCTTCGTTGAACGCGGGCAGCACGACGTGCGCCCGTCCGTCGCTCGCCTTCGCCGCGGGTTCCGGTTCCGCCAGGGTGGCCAGAGGTGATTCTTCGCGCACCACGTTCCCTTTGTTCGATCGGGTTGTCACTCGACCGGCATCGCTCTCCGACCGGTCGACGGGACGTATTCGGCTATGTTGTTGGGTTTCTTTAGCGGCCTGAAAAGTCCCCCGAAAGGATGGGCGTCATCGGAATTACACGCTGTTTCCTCCGATCACCGGTTCGGGTTTTCCGCGTTGCCCGAACGGGTGGGAAATCGTGAAGGAAGACGATGAAATGGCCCGCCCCGACCACCGTTTCGACCGAGGCAGACACCAGTGACTGAACTGAGAGACGCGATCTTCACCGAAGCGCTGCCGCTGCAGCGCCGCGTCCGGCCGCGCACCCGGCCGGAAAAACGGGCGCGGTCCCGCCCGTTCCTGACCCGGGTCAACGCGGTGGCGTCGCTGCTGATCGCCGTCGACGTCGCCGCCTGGGCCACCGCGGTGCTGCGGACCGGGCCCGGCCCGGTGGGCGCGGCGGTGACCGGCGTCGCGCTGCTGCTGGCCCGCACGGCCGGGCGGGTCCACCGCCGCCGGCTGTGGCTTTCGTGGCTGCAGGACCTCCCGCGCTCGGTCACCGCCACCGCGCTGGCGTTCGCGCTCGTCACCGGGGCCGGGCTGGTGTCCGGGATGGACGGTGCGAGCACCGCGGAGCTGCAGGAGGTCGTGCTGGTCTTCGCGGTGCTCGGCGAAGCGGTCCGCCCGTTCGTCTTCGCCTTCGGCCGGTGGGGCCGCCGCCGGCTGCGCCGGTGCGACCGCGCCGTCGTCGTCGGCTCCGGCCGGATCGGCGGCGAGCTGGTCCGCACCATGCTCGAGCACCCCGAGTTCGGGCTGCTGCCGGTCGGGCTCGCCGCGTCCGGACCGGCTCCGGCCGGCCTGCCCGTCGAGCCGATCGACGACGACCTCGCCGAGGCCATCACGCGGCTGCGCGCGGGCACCGTGGTCCTGGCGCCCGCCGCCGAGGGCGAGGACGACGGCGCGATCGTCGACGCCGCCATCAGCGCGCACCGGCTCGGGTGCGTGACGCTGGTGCTGCCGCACCTGTTCGAGCTGTGCCCGGACGGCCCGGGCGTCGACCGGCTCCGCAGCTACCCGCTGGTGTGGCTGGGCGGCGCGCCGACCCGGCGGCCCGGCTGGTGGGTCAAGCGGGTCGTCGAGACGACGCTGGCCGCGGTCGCGCTCGTGGTCCTCGCGCCGGTGATCGCCTGCTGCGCGCTGGCCGTCGCGGTGGAGAGCGGGTTCCCGGTCTTCTTCCGCCAGGTGCGGGTCGGCATGGACGGGCGCACCTTCCTGCTCTACAAGCTGCGCAGCGTCCGCCCGTCCGGTGTGGACGATTCGCAGGTGCGCTGGTCCGTCGTCGGCGACAGCCGGGTGGGCCCGGTCGGGCGGCTGCTGCGCCGGACGTCCCTGGACGAGCTCCCGCAGCTGTGGAACGTCGTGCGCGGCGACATGGCGCTGGTCGGCCCGCGCCCGGAGCGGCCGGTGTTCGTGCACGAGTTCTCCGCCGTGCACGACCTCTACTGGGCGCGGCACCGGGTGCCGACCGGGCTGACCGGCCTGGCCCAGGTGCACGGCCTGCGCGGGGACACCTCCATCGCGGACCGGGCGCGCTACGACAACTACTACATCGCGAACTGGTCGCTGTGGCTGGACGTGAAGATCGTCATCCTGACCGTGGGAGAGCTCTTGTGCCGAAGGCAACGCTGATGCGCCGTTTCCGGGCCGCCGCGGCCCTGCTGGTCCTGGTGGCGGGCAGCCTCTCCGGCTGCTCGACGAGCTCGGCGCAGGAGACGTCGGTGCCGCCGCCGAAGCCGCTGGCGCCGTGCGCGTGGTGGTACGGGATCGGCCAGCCGCCGACGGCGAAGGAGATCGAGCTGGCCGCCAAGCGCTACCAGGTCGTCGTGCTCAACGCCGACCAGGGCGCGGCCATGCGCCGGCTGCACGAGCTCAACCCGCAGGTGAAAGTCCTGGTGTACAAGGACTTGTCCAGCACCCGCAACTACCCGGGCGCGGTCGACGGCGGCCGCGACGCCGCCTTCCTGCCCAGCGGCATCGGGTACGTGGCCGCGCAGGACGACCACCCGGGCTGGTTCGCGGTGGACGACCGCGGCCGCCGCATCGAGTGGCAGGGCTACCCGAAGCACTGGCAGATGACGGTCTGGGACCCCGCCTACCAGCAGGCCTGGACGGACGCCGTCGTCGCGGAGACGACTCGCGAAGGCTGGGACGGCGTGTTGGCGGACAACGACTTCAACTCGCTGAGCCACTACTCGCCCGCGGTGCTCGCCGGGACCGCGAACGTGGCGGAGACCGACCGCAAGCTCCGCGACGGCCTCGACGCGTTCCTGTCCAAAGTGGGCGATGCCTTCACCAAGGCGGGAAAGCTGCTGGTGCCGAACGTGTCCGAGACGCACCTGGTGCCGGGCCGGTGGACCGCGCACTCGCGCTTCGGCGGCGCGATGGAGGAGAACTTCGGGTTCCGCGAGGACGGCGGCACGGGCGGCCTGCTGACCTTCCGCGGCAACGAGTTCCAGGAGCTGCGCGCCCAGGCGGCGCTGGGGGAGTCGTTGCTGCTGCTGGTGACCCGTACGAGGAACGCGCAGCAGGAGCGCGCGGGCTACGCGAGCGCGGCCCTGCTGGCCGGCCCCCGTACGTGCTGGACCCGCGCGACCACCGACGACTACCGCGACCCGGAGTGGTCGGCGTTGCAGGACAGCGGGTTGGGCGAAGCGGTGGACGCGGCGGGCCGCCTCCCGAACGGCGTCTGGACGCGGACGTTCACGAACGGGTGGGTCGCGGTGAACACGACGGCGGCGACGCAGACGGTGACCCCGCCGGAGGGACTGGCCGAGCCGGGGTCACCGTCGGTCGCTGTCGTGGAGCCGCCGGAGCCGGTTTCGCTCGAGGCGGCGGACGGGTTGGTGCTCGTGAAGCCGCCGAAGCCGGCTCGGGCGGTGGGGTGTGCCGGGGTGGGGTCGGGTCCGTTGATGCGGGCTTGCCGGTAGGCGGTGGGTTGCCGGTTGCGACCGGTTGCTTGTGGGGAGCCGGGCCGAGATCGGCCCGGCAGACCGCGCCCCCGGCGCTCGCCGCCGGCAGACCGCGCGACCCGCGCCGAAGCCCGTCCGGGCCGCCGGGGCGGGGTCGGGGCCGTTGATGCGGGCTTGCCGGTGAGCGCCGGCGGTCAGGACCGGTTGGCCGCCGGCGTCCTGGCGCGGACCAGCCGTTCGTAGAGGGCCAGGTGCCGCCGGGCGCACGCTTCCGGGTGGTAAAGCCGCTGAGCGCGCTCGGCGAGCAGCCGTCCGATCCGGCCCGGGTCCGGCTCCGCGAACAGCGCCCGCAACCCGCCGGCGAGCGCCTCGACATCACCCGGCGGCACCAGGAACGACCCCTCGCCCAGCATCTCGGGCACCCCACCCACCGCCGTGGCCAGCACCGGCTTCCCGGCGGCCATCGCCTCGGCCACCACGAGCGGCTGCTGCTCCATCGACGACGGCAGCACCAGCGCGTCCGCCGTGGCCAGCAGCGCCGGCACGTCCGGGCGGAACCCGAGGAACGTCACCCGCCCGGCAAGTGCCCGCGCGGCCCGTTCCGCCTCGGCGCGCTGCGGGCCGTCGCCGACGACGGTCAGCCGCGCGTCCGGCGGCAGCACCCCGGGGCGGGCGAGCGCGGCCAGCAGGTCGAGGATTCCCTTGCGCTCCACCAGAAGCCCGGCGAAGACGAGGTGCCGAACCGGGCCGCGCGGCGGGTCGGGCAAGGCCGGCTCGACGCAGTTGCCGATCCGCACGACCCGCGTCGCCGGGACCTTGAGGCGCCGGCGCAGGAGCTCGCCCATCGCTTCGGCGGGCACGACCGTCCGGTCGAGCACCCGCGCGACGACGGCGTCGGCCGCGAGCACGGTCCGCGTGTAGGGCGACGGCCCGGCCGCGCGACGGTCGCCGCGGAACCACGGTTCGGCGACGTCGTCGGGCACCCCGTGGTAGGTCTGCACGAGCGCCGGCCGCCCCTCGCCGCGCAGACCCGCGATCACCAGTCCGGCGCGCCGGTCCTGGGCGTGCACGACGTCGGGCCGCCACATCCGGATCGCGGCCCGTGCCCGTCGAGCCGCGCCGAGGTCTTCCTTGCCGGCCACCTGCAAGCAGTGGTGGAGGCCGTCGAGCAGTTCGGCGCCGCGGGCCGGCGCGGGCCCGAAGAGGCGCACGTCGGCACCATCGCGGGCGAGAGTGGCGGCCAGCCGGACGGTGACGTCGACGGGCCCGCCCCGGTCCTGGGTGAGCAGGTAGGCGATGCGGGTCATGGGGCGCGCTCCGATGTGGTGAGTTTCTCGACGAGGACGGCGATCTGGTCGGTCATGCGGCCGCGGTCGAAGGCCAGCTCGACGCGCCGGCGTCCCCGTTCCCCTTCGCGCGCCGCCGAATCCGGGTCGGCGAGCCGGGCGGCGACCGCGTCCGCGAGGCCGCCGACGTCACCCGGGGGCAGCACCGCCCCCGCGTCGGCGACGCTCTGGCGGACGCCGCCCACGTCGAACGCCACGACCGGCCGCGCGCACGCCATCGCCTCCAGCGGGACCAGCGCCATGCCCTCCGCGCGGGAGGGGAGGACCACCACGTCCGCGGCGGTGTACCAGGTCCCGGGGTCGTCCGTGTGCCCCACCCACCGCACCGACGCGTCCGGGTACCGCGCCCGCCACAACGCGCCCATCGGCCCGTCGCCGGCCAGGACGAGGTGCGCGGCCGGAACTCGCCGCAGCACCTCAGGCCACGCCGCCAGCAACTGGTCCTGGCCCTTCAGCTCGGCCAGCCGGCCCACGCAGACGGCCAGCGGAACGCGCTCCGGCACGCCGAGCCGCCGTCGGGCCGCGAACCGGTCACCCGGGAAGAACCGGGTCGTGTCGACGCCGTTGCAGACCACTTCCGCCAATGCCGTCACCCCGGCGGCCCGGCCGGCGGCGAGCTCGTCGTCGCTCACGCACACGACGAGGTCCGTCCACCGCGAGGCGAAGCGCTCCCACGCCGTCGTCGCGGGCCGCAACGAGCCGTTCGCGGTCTCGAAGGACCACAAGTGCGGCTGGAAGACCGTCGGACGGCGACCTCGCACCGCCAGCCGCCCCGCCAAGCCGGCCTTCGAACTGTGCAGGTGCACGACGTCCGGCGCCAGTTCGGCCAGGAGCCGGCGGAGCCGATGCGCTTCACCGACCGTGGCCGGACCGGGCGCTCGGTCGGCCGCCCAGCCGCGGACGTCGACACCGAGCTCCCGGGCGCGCTCGGGCAGCCGGCCCGATGGCGGGCAGACCACCGTCACCGCCCAGCCCCGATCCCGTTGCGCCGCAGCCAGTTCCAGCACGACCGCGGCCACCCCGGCCGTCACCGGCTGGGAAACGTGCACGACCTTCACCGGAGGCCGCCCCGGCGCAGTTCCGCGATGGCGGTGCGCTGCAACAGGAGCGTCGCACCCGCATAACCGGCGACGAAGACGACTGCCTGAAGAAGCCAGGAATCCGCGTGGGGCACCACGAGCGCGGGCACCGCCCCGGCGACGCAGGCCAGCAGGACACGCAAGCCCATCCCGGCCAGCGGCAGCGGCACGCCGATCCCGGCCAGCACCCGCCAGGCCACGGGGACCACCAGCCACGCCGCGGTGAGCTGGACGGCGGCGACGGCTTCGATCCCGGCGTGGGTGAACACGGAGAGCCCGGTGGCCAGCAGCGCGAGGTGCGTCGTCTCGAGCGCCAGGTACCGCCGGACGTGCCCGGTCGCCTTCACCGCCTGGTACCAGATCTGCAGGAGGCAGATCCCCACGCCGTAGCCGGACAGCAGCACGAGCGGGCCCGCGGCGGCCGCCCACCGGTCGCCCAGCAGCACGACGTGGCCGGCGAGGACGGCGAGCCCGGCGTACAGCCCGCCGGTGACCACGAGCACCGCCCGGGTGAACCGCGCGAGAGCCGGGGTCAGCGACCGGCCCTCGCGCTGCAACCGCGTGAACACCGGGAACGCGACGGCGCCGAGCACCACCGCCACCATGATGTACGGCACCCACGCGAGCCGGTAGGCCACCGAGTAGACGCCCACCGCGGCCGGCCCGAGTTCGTGCCCGACGGCGAGGTAGTCGAGGTTGACCAGCAGCGCGCCGACGACCGCGGCCGGGCCCACCACCGCCACCCAGCGCAGGGCTTCGGCGGCCGCGCCGGCGTCCCAGCACGGCCGGACCCCGCCGCGCACCAGCACACCGAGCAGCGGTTGCGCCACCGCCGTCGTCAGCAGGCCGAGCACCAGCGAGACCGGACCGGCGCCGCAGACGGCGAGCACCACGGTCAGCGCGGCGCCCAGGACCGCGCCGCCGCCGTCGGGCAGCAGCCGGCGGCGGAAGTCGAGTTCCCGGTGCAGCAGGCCCAGCTGGACGCCGCCCGCGGCCGAGAACGGCAGGCCGAGCGCGGCCAGCCGGACCAGGCCGGCGGCGTCCGGGGTGCCGAGCAGGACGGTGAGCGGGCCGGCGGCGGCCACCAGCACGACGGCCAGGGCCACCCCGGCGCCGACGCTCAGCGTCAGCACGGTGCCCGCCATCCGGCGCGGGTCCCGCGCGGTGCGGCCGATGACGTCGTAGACGCCGATCGACTGCACCACCTGCCCGAGGTTGACCAGCGCCACGGCCAGGGCCACGGCGCCGAGCTGGCCTTCGGTCAGCAGGGCGGCCAGCATCAGCGTGACCAGCATCTGGCTGCTCTTGCTGACCAGGTTGACCGCGCCGAGCCACAGCGATCCCCGGACCGCGCGGGTCCCGAGCGTCATCCGGCCACCACCGGCCGGGCGGCCCGGATCCGCGTCGACCGGACGACCAGCAGGCACCACGCGACGACGACCGCCACGCCGTCCACGGTGACCGCGGCCCGCGGCCCGAACGCCGAGACCACCGCGGAGTCCACTGTGTACAGATGGGCGAACGGGACGGCCAGCGCCAGCACCGCGGCGGTGACCAGCTTCTCGCGCCACCAGCAGAGCGCCACCAGCGCGGGCACGGCGATGAGCACGTCGCCGGGCTGGTGCACCACGCAGACCACGACGGCCAGGCACGTCAGCAGATCGGCGACCGGGGACTCGCCGTCCCGGTCGAGCCGCCGGACCAGCCGGACGCTCGTCGCCAGCACCACGGCCAGCACCACCAGCTCGATGCCGGCAGGCGCCCAGCCGGTGACGCGGAACAGCACCGCGGCGACGTCGATGCGTTGCGCCGTAAGGGAATCCACCGCGCCGTAGTCGGTGGCCCGCGCGTGGGTGAGGTTCGCGGCGACGACGTCGAGGAACGGGCCGACCCCGCCGCCGCGCACCACCAGCAGCACCACGACCGGCAGGCTGGCGGCGGCCGCGATGGCGGTGCCCGTCAACGCCACCCGGTGTGAGCCGCGGGCGTACAGCAGTACCGCCAAGGGAAATCCATACTGCGGCTTCAGCCACGCGAGCGCCAGCGCGGCCGCGGCCCAGCCCGGCCGGTCGCGCCGGGCCAGCAGCGCGCCCGCCGCGCCGAGCGCGATCAGCGGGTTGACCTGGCCGACGTAGAGCTGGGCCTTGCCGACCTGGCTGGTCACCAGCAGCGCCGCGACCACGGCCGTGGTGACCGCGAAGAGTGCGAACCGCCGGGCCGCGTGGGCCGCCAGCGCGGCGAGCGCGACGAGGAGCAGCAGCGAGCACACCGAGAACGCGATCGCGCCGGCCCGGTAGCCCGGCAGCGCGAACGGCGCGTGCAGCAGCAGGTGGTAGGGCTGGTAGAGGTTGAAGTCCTGACGCACCGGCCACCGCGCGAACATCGCGGCGGGGTCGTAGGGGTTCCCGCCGGCGAGGAACTCGCGGATCGGGAAGTACAGCGCGTCGCGGAAGTCCTGGAGCCGTTCTTCGGGCCGGTTGGCCCAGGTCGGCAGCGGCACCTGCCACGACGGCGCGAGCGCGTGCCAGGCGCTGACCCCGCCGACGAGCACCGCGACGACGAACACCGTGCGCTGCCGCGGGGTCATGCCAGGACCACCGCCACGAGCACGGCGTCCGCGGGCAGCACGCTCACAGCGGCGGTGAGTTCGTCTTGGCGACGGCCGGCGGTCACGGCCACCACGGACACGCCGTCGTCGTCGCCCTCCGGCAGGCCCGCCGCCAGTTTCGCCGCGGTCTCGGCGAGGTCCGGGCGTACCGGGAGCACCCGCACGGGCCGGCCGCCCGCGTCGCCGAGCACGGCCAGCCGGTCGGCGACTTCGGGGTCGTCGGCGCGCAGGACCGCGACCGGGCGGTGGACCCCCGCCGCGGCCAGCGCCCGGCGCACCGGGCGGGGTCCGCCACCCGGGATCAGCCGGCGGACGGCCGCGGTCGCGAGCCCGGCCGCGACCGCGCCGACCAGCGCCAGCCCGAGCACCAGCGGCACGTCCGGGGCGATCGGGACGATCTCGGGCCGCGGATCCAGCGTCCGCAGCTTCCCGGCCGGGGCCAGCAGGTCCGCGTCGATCATCGCCTTGCCGAGCGCGGTGGCCGCGGCACCGGCCTGCTCCGCCGAGGACGCCCGCACCGACAGGCGCGCGAGCCCGGACGCCGGGACCAGCTCGACGGAAACGTGCTCGCCGAGCTCGCCGGGGGAGTAGCCGGACACCGGGGCCGCGGCCTGCAGCACCGACGGGCTGCGGGCCAGCTCGACCAAGGCGGGCAGGGTCAGCGAGACGACTTCGCCGTATTGAGCGGCGTCGGCCGCCGGAGTGGCCAGCAGGCTGACGCGGCCTTGGAACTCGTCGCCGCGCGCCAGCCCGATGACGAGCACGAGCGCCCCGGCCAGCAGGGCGGCGGCCACGCTCAGCGCGGCGGTGCGGGTCGCGAGGTCTTTCACCGGACTCCTCGGAGCAGTTCGTCGTAGGACTTCATCAACACGTGCGGGTCGTACTCCCGCTGGATCGTGCGCAAGCCGAGCGCGGCCGCGGCTTCGCGCGCGGGCTCGTCGAACAGCAGCGTGTTCAGCGCAGCAGCCGTCGCCGCCGGATCGCCCGGGGGCACCACGAGCCCGCCGCCGTCCGCCAGGACGTCGCCGACTCCGCCCACGTCCGTCGCGACCACCGGGCGCCCCGCCGCCAGGGACTCCAGCACCGCCAGCGGCAGGCCTTCCCAGTCGCTGGTGAGGACCGTGACGTCGGCGGCCGCGAGCAGGTCGGCGACGTCGGTGCGGGTGCCGAGGAACTCCACCCGGCGCCCGAGCGCCTCGGCCCGGCGTTCGAGTTCGGCGCGCAGGCTGCCGTCGCCGGCCAGCCACAGCACCGCGTCGCCGTCGACCGCCGCCCAGGCGTCGAGGAGGACGTCGTGGCGCTTCTGCGGCTCCAGCCGCGCGAGGCAGAGCGCGACCGGCGTCCGCGCAGGCACGCCGAGCGACGCCCGCACCTCGGCGCGGCCGAACACCGGCGGCCGGGCGAACACGGCGTTGCGGATCACCGCCGGATCGGGGAAACCGGAGCCGGTGAGCTGGCCGGCGGTCGCCGGCGAGACCGCGACGACCTGCCGGGACGTGCGCCGCAGGATCCGGACGGCGGCCGGGACGTCGGCGGCGGCGACGCCGTGGAAGACGGTCACCACCGGCCGCCGGGTGGCGAGCCGGGCGACCAGGCTCGCGCCGACGTTGTGCGCGAGCACGACGTCGGGCCGGAACCGCGTCTCCGCGCGACGGACCGCCCACGCCGCCTTCAGCACGCCCGTCTTGCTGCGGCGGGCGAGCGGGACGGGGAACGCCGGCGTGCCGGCCGCGGCCAGCTCGTCGGCGCGGAAGCCACCACCGCTGGCGACCGCCGACTCCCAGCCGTACTCCCCGCCGTGGGCGACCATCCCGGCCACGAGCGTCTCCGCCCCGCCGGCGCCCAGCTCACTGATGACGTGCAGCACCCGCATCGGCGCTTCCCCCTCCTTCTCGGCGAACCTGGGTCCCCGCCGCGACGGCGAGCGCGGCCAGCGACCACAGCGGCAGGTAGTACTGCTCGGACAGGAACGTCGAGGTGACCAGCACCGCGAGCAGGGACGCCTGGATGGCGACCGCCTCCGTCCGCCGCGGGCCCGGGCCCGCCAGCCGGACGGCCCGTTCGCTCGCCACCGCGGCGACCCCGGCCACCCCGGCGAACAGCGCGAACCCGGGCAGGCCGAGTTCGGCGGCGACCTCGAGGTACATGTTGTGCGCCACCGGGGTCTGCTCGTCGATCTCGGCGTTGTGCGACTCGGCGGCGTACCGCTCGCGGAAGCCGCCCGGGCCGACGCCGAGCACCGGGTGCGCGGTGACCATCCGGGCCGCCGCCTGCCAGCGCAGCTCGCGGGTGTCCACATTGGACGCGGCGATGAAGCTCTTCTCCTGCACCGCGCGGGCCAGGTGCGGGCCGGCGACCAGGAGCGTCCCGAGGCCGAGCGCGACGACCGCGGCGGCCGTCGCGGCGACCAGCCGCCACGGCAGCACCCGGCGCACGAGCAGCCAGCCGGCCGCGGCGGCCAGCCCGAGCGCGCCGCCGCGGGAGAACGTCGCCGCCGCGCCCGCCACCAGGACCACGCCCGCGATCGCCGTCGCGACGGGCCGGACGCGGACCGCCACGAGCAGGGGAACGGCCGCGACGAGGAAGTACGCGAGGTCGTTGGGATCCGGCTGGGGACCGCTCGCCCGGGCCTGACCGTCGGCGACCAGGCTGACGAGGGCGCCCGCGCCGGCGACGGTGGCCCCGGCGGCCGCGGCCAGCAGCAGCCACCGGATCGGCACCTCCCGGCCCGCGACGTCCGCGAGCACGGCGGTGACCACCAGGAACGGCAGCCAGCGCACGGTGTACTCCGCGGTGAACGGCCCCGCGGAATGCCAGGCGGCCGTGGCGGCCAGCACCACGGCGAGCAGTGCCAGCACGGCGTGCAGCGGCGTCGGCCGGGGGAACCTGCGCTGCCCGGCGCGGACCGCGAGCCAGACCACCGTGAGCAGCGCCGGGGCGAGCTTGCCGAGCTGGCCCTGCACGGCCGTCAGGTAGCCCTCGACCGGTGCCAGCGCGACGGTCGCGCAGGCGAGCACCGGCAGCGGCGCCGGCGCCCGGAACGCGCGCCGGGTCAGGGCGAACGCGGTCATCGCCCGCCGGCCAGCCGCGTGACCGGCCGGGTGCGCCGCACCTCGGACTGCCGGACGTACTCGCCGGTGCCGACGACGTCGAAGTGTTCGCGCAGGGTGGCGAGCACCCAGCCCAGCCACGCCACCTTCCGTGTGCCCGGGGCCGCCATGCCGGGGAAGAACTCCATCCCGGGCGCCTCGGCACCGCCGAGGACGTCGGTGGGGTGCAGCAGGAGGGAGGGCGCGACCCCGCGGGCGAGGCAGAGCCGCAGCGCCGTCCGGAAGTACGCGCGGGCCAGCCGCGGCGACGCCTCGTGCAGCCGCAGCAGGTACGAGCCGTGGATCGGCGTGCGCAGCAGCGGCATCGTCGTCACCGGGAGCTCCACGAGCGCGCTGCCCCCGCACGTGCGCCAGCGGTAGGCGTGCACCGGCGCCAGCACCCGGGAGAAGCCGCCGAACAGTTCGCCGAGGCCCTCGCCGCCGGCCCCCGAGCGCACGGTCCGGTTGTGGTACGCCCGGGCCAGCGGGCCGATCCAGGTCGGCAACGTGCTGGCGTCGTAGGCATACCCGCGTTCGGCGAGCAGCTCGACCAGATCCCGCGTGACGCTGTAGCCGGGTCCGCGGAAGCCGGTCAGCCGGGGCACGCCGACGGCGGCGATCGCCTCCTCGGTCCGGCTCAGCTCGTCCTCGAGCCGGTCGCGGGAGTACCGGTGCAGCCAGGGTTCGTGGCCGAAGGAGTGGTTCGCGACCTCGTGCCCCGCGGCGGCGATCGCGGCGACCGCCTTGGCGCCGTCTTCGCGGACCGCGTCGGCGCCGACCACGAAGAACGTGAGCCGCTGCCCGTCCAGGACTTCGAGCAGCCGGGGGACCGCGGTGTCCAGGTAGCTCGGGTGGTCCCGCCAGGAGGAGTCGCCGTGGGTTTTGAGGTACGCCCAGAGGTTGTCGAGATCGACCGACACGCTGGCGAGGGGCCGCGCGCTCACGCGGCCTCCCGGACGACGGCGGTGGCGGGCCGGGACCGCGCGCCCAGCAGGAGCACACCGGTCACGACGACGGCGAGGCCCGCGGCGATCCACGGCCCGTGCCCGTCCGCGACGCGGTCGCCGAGGACGGTGAGGCCGGAGACCGACGCGAGCACGATCGTGGTGGCGTCCGCCGTCGCGACGACGGCCGGTGCCCGGCCGCGCTGGAGCGCCACCGCCATCGACGCCTGCCCGAGCACGGCGGCGACCAGCATCAGCCACGTCAGCGGCTTGCCCGGCAGCGCGGCGAGGTCGAGGTGGGCCAGCGCGCGGCTCGCGACCGCCACGACGGCGAACGCGACGCCGGAGAGCACCGCGGCGGGCAGGAACGTGTCCGCCCGGCCGGCGAAGACCATGGCGAGCCCGATCCCGAGCACCACGACGGCGAGCGCGGCCACGCCCGCCGCCGGGAGGTCCGCGGCGGCGGAGGCGGACGACGACCCGGCGAGGACGACGAGCCCCGCCGCCAGCAGCACCAGCGTCAGCGCTTCGCCGGCGCCGATCTCCCACCCCAGGACGACCACCCCGAACACCGTGGCCAGGCCGATCGCCGACGACGAAGCGGTCTGGACGAGGTACAGCGGCAACGACGCGCGGGCGGCGAACGCGAGCGCGAACCCGCCGGCCTGACCGGCGAAACCCAGGAGGTAGACCGGGTCGGCGGCCAGGCGGGCCAGCAAGCCGAGCCCGGCCCCGCGCCGGTCACCGGCTCTGCGGGCGGCGACGCTCTGCGCGACGATGCCCACCGCGTAGAGCACCGCGGACGCGGCGAGCACTGCGTAATCCATCGCGGGCGAATCCTTCGGTCGGGAGTACGGCGAAGCTTAGGAAAAGCGGCGGCGCTTCTCTTTCGGAGGATCGAATTGACGAGCGGGTGACGGAATGGCGTGCGAACGGCTCCCGTTGTTTGCCCGGAAGTGTGATGTGTGCAGGGATTTCGGCTGTCGTGGCACGGTGCGTGACGAATTACCGGGAAAACATCGAGGCGGAGCAGTTCTTTCTTCGGTGATTCGCGGAGCTGCCCTCGGAAAGGAACACCGTTTCGGGTTGCGAACAGGCGGTCAGCGGATCGTGCGTGTCACACGATCGGTGCTCCGGCTGGACACCGGCGTGTCCGCCCCCGGCTGCTCCGGCCGGGTGCGCGGCCGTGTCAGACTGCCTGGCGATGCACACCCCAGCCGATCTCGCCGACCTGCTCGAATGCGAACACCGCAGCGTCCTGGACCAGGCGTCGGCCGCGGGCCTGCCGGGTGCGCCGCGGCCCGTTCCGGACCCCGCCGCCGGCCGCCGGGGGCGGGCCGCCGCCCAGGCGATGCTCGCCCGCCTGCGCGGGGAAGGCCACGACGTCTTCGAGATCGACACCGCGGACCTCGTCGCGGCGGCGGAGACCACCGCGGCGGCCCTGTGGTCGGGTGCGGCCGTGATCCACCAGGCCGTCCTGCACGACGAGGACTTCTCCGGCGTGGCGGACTTCCTGATCCAGGACGGCGAAGGCCGGTACGAGGTCTACGACGCGGAACCGGCCCGGCAGGCGAAGCCCGCGGCCGTGGTCCGGCTGGTCGCGTTCGCGGATGCGCTGCGCCGCGCCGGGTGGCCGACCGGCCCGCACGTGCACCTGCGCCTGGGCGACGGCGGCACGCGGACGTTGCGGAGCGAGGACTTCCGGCCCGTGGTCGACCGGCTGCGAGCCCGGCTGCACGGCCGTGCGCCGGCGCTGCCGACGCCGCTGTGGGCCGACGAACGCCCGGCGTGCGCCGGCTGCGGGTACGCCCGCCACTGTGCGTCGGCCCGTGAAGCGGACCGCGACCTGCTCCTCGTGGCCGGGATGCGTGGCGACCAGCGCCGCAAGCTGACCGCCGCCGGGCTGGGCTCCATCGACGCGCTCGCGGCGGCGACGCCGGGCGACCGGCCGCGGGACCTGTCCGCCACCGCGTTCACCACCCTGCGCGCGCAGGCCGCGCTCCAGGTGCGGCAGGACGCCACCGGCGAGGTCAGCTACGAGGTCGTCGACCCGGACGTCCTGGCCGCGCTGCCGGCACCCGCGCCGGGTGACGTCTTCGCCGATCTCGCGGGGGATCCGCACGCCCTGGCGGGCGAAGGGCTGGAGTTCCTCTTCGGCGCCCTCACCCCTGGCGGCGAGCAGCGGTTCACGCCGTTCTGGGCGCACAGCCGGACCCAGGAGAAACGCGCCTTCGAGGAGTTCGTGGACTTCGCCGCCGCGCGGGTCGCCGAGCACCCCGGCTCGCACGTCTACCACTACGGGCCGTACGAGGTGACCGCGATCAAACGGCTCGCCGCCGTGCACGGGACCCGCGAGGAGACCGTCGACCAGCTGCTGCGCGGCGGCGCGGTGATCGACCTGCACACGGTGGTGCGCAAAGCTTTGCGCGTCTCGCAGCGAGCCTACGGGCTCCGGCAGCTCGAGCCGCTCTACCGGCCCGGCACCCGCGAAGGTGACGTCAAGACCGCGCTGTCGGACATCGAGGCGTACGAGGAGTACCTGCTGCTCGCGCGATCGGCCGAGCCGGGCCGCGCGGACGAGGTCCTGCGCGGCATCGCCGGCGACAGCGAAGAGGACTGCGTCTCGGCGCTGCGGTTGCTGGAGTTCCTGCACCAGGTCCGGTCCGACACCGGCATCGACCTCGTGGCCCCGGCGGCGGAGTCGCCCGAGGACGCGCTGCTGCGCCAGGCGGAGGAGGACGTCGCCGCCGAGCGCCGGGCCGAACGCGCCGCGCGGCTGGCCGCCCTGGTCGACCCGCTGCTCGACGGGCTGCCGGACGACCCGGGCGAGTTCACCGGCGACGAGCGGGCCCGCGCGCTGCTGGCGGCGGCCGTCGGCTACCACCGCCGCGAGACCAACCCCGCGTGGTGGGAGTACTTCCGCCAGCTGGCCGCCCCGCTCGGCGACCTCGAAGTCGACACGTCGTGCACCGTGCCGGTGGCGCTGGAGGCGGGGGAGTGGGTCCCGCCGGCCGGGCGCGTTCGCACCGCGAAGCGGACCCTGGTCCTGGCGTGCGACCCGGACCGGCCGCACCCGTTCGCGCCGGGCGACGAGGTCCGGCTGCGCTACGACGGCGGCACCCGCGACGCGAAGGTCGCGGCGGCGTCGGCGGTGGAGCTGACCCTGGAGGAGAGCTGCCCGCCCGACGCGACCACCGCCGACCGGCCGTCCGCGGTGCTGCCCGGCAGCCCGGTGCGGCCGTCGCCCAAGGACGAGGCGGTCGCCGACCTCGCGCAGCTCGTCGTCGACGCCCTCCCGGTGCTGCCGCGGCACCCCGGCGTCGACCTGCTCCGGCGGACTCCGCCGCGGCTGCGTGGCGGCGCCTTGCCCGAGCCGGGCCCGGATCTGGTCGCCACCGTGATCGAGGCGGTCGAGACCCTCGACGGCTCGACGCTCGCGGTGCAGGGCCCGCCGGGAGCGGGCAAGACGTTCCTGGCCGGGAAGCTGATCGCCCGCCTGGTCCGGGCCGGGCGCACCGTCGCCGTCACGTCCACCAGTCACAAGGCCGTGGAGAACGTGCTGAGCGCGGCGCTGAAGAGCGCGCCGGGGCTGGCGTGCGCCAAGCGCGCGAAGCGGGCGCCGGACCCGGCCGTGCCGTGGGAGCAGCCGAAGAGCAACCCGGCGCTGGTGAAGTGGCGCGAGGAGCACGACACCGGGCACCTGGTCGGCGGCACGGCGTGGACGTTCGCCAACGCCGCGGTCCGCGAGGAACCGTTCGACCTGCTGATCATCGACGAAGCGGGCCAGTTCGCCCTGGCCGACGCGCTGGCGGTGTCGATGTGCGCGAAGAACCTGCTGCTGCTCGGCGACCCGCAGCAGCTCCCGCAGGTGGTGCAGGGGACGCACCCGGCGGGCGCGGAGGCGTCGGCGCTGGGGCACCTGATCGGCGAGGCCGACATCATGCCGGCGGAGCTGGGCTACTTCCTCGACGAGACGCGGCGCATGCACCCGGCGGTGTGCGAGCCGGTGTCGAAGCTGTCCTACGCCGGCCGCCTGCGCGCCCACCCGTCGGCCGCCGAGCGCGCCCTCGCGGAAATCCCGGCCGGCCTGTACGTGGCCGAGGTCGACCACCACGGCAACACGACCCGTTCGGTGGAGGAAGCCGCGGCGGTCGTCGACATCGTGACGGCGCTGATCGGCCGCCCGTGGACGGACCACGGCCCGGCGCGCCCGCTGGCCGACACGGACATCGTCGTGGTGGCCCCGTACAACCTGCAGGCGCGCACGGTGACCCGTGCGCTGGCGGACGCCGGCTTCCCGGGCGTCCGGGTGGGCACGGTCGACCGCTTCCAGGGCCAGGAGGCCCCGGTGGTGATCACGACGATGACGTCGTCCTCGGCGGTCGACCTGCCCCGCGGGCTGGATTTCCTGTTGTCCCGCAACCGGTTGAACGTCGCGCTCTCGCGGGCGCAGGTCCTGGCGGTGCTGGTGTGCTCGGCCAAGCTGGTGGAGGCGGACATCCGCACGGTGGACCAGATGCGCCTGGTGGCGGGCATGATCGGCTTGCTGGGCGAGGCCCGCCCTTGGCCGGCGGTCACGGCCACGGCACCGGGAACGCCTTGACCGGCGCCCAGCCGATCAGCGCGAGCCGGCCGGCGATCCAGACGAAGCCGGGGATGTGGGTTTCGGCCGCGGGGCGCGTGGCTCGATCAGCTAGGTGAACACCGAAGCCGGGGATGTGGGTTTCGGCCGCGCGGCACCCCACCATCCCAGCGGCGTCCCACAGACCCGGCGTTCCCGCTGGTCCGGCGGGGTGGGACTGTCCCGGCGTCCCGACTTGGGCGGTGACCCGGGACCGGCGGGGTGAACCGCTGCCAGCCTCCTCGCCATGCAAAGACTCGCTCTGGCCGTCGCGGTGCTGCTGGTGGTCCCCGCCGCGGCCGCGGTCGCCGCCGAACCAGCCGTCGAAGCCGTCGAAGCCGTCGCCGTGTGCGGGCACACCGGTTCCCAGCCCACCCTCGCCCAGGGGGCGACCGGTGCCGCGGTCACCGAGGCCCAGTGCGAACTCAACCTCGCCACCAAGGCGAGCCGGTACCCGCCCATCGGCGCGGACGGCTCCTTCGGCCCCGCGACCGACGCCCGCGTGCGCGTGTTCCAGAAGTGCGCCGCCCTGAGCGTGGACGGCCAGATCGGGCCGAACACGTGGGCCGCCTTGAACTCGTGGTCCGCGCGGCCGCGCAAGTGCGCCACCCAGGGCACGTCGGCCACCGCGCAGAGCGTCGTGTGCGGCCACTCCACCGCCCGCCCGACCCTGCAGAGCGGTTCCACCGGCACCGACGTCAAGGAACTCCAGTGCCGGCTGAACCTCGCCATGGAGCCGGGCCACTACCCGCCGCTGACGATCGACGGCAACTTCGGTGACGGCACCCGCACCCGGGTGATCCAGTTCCAGCACTGCGTCAACGCCAGTGCCGACGGCGTCGCCGGGCCCACCACCTGGGCGAAGGTCACCGACTGGTCGAGCCGCAACACCTACTGCACGCCGCCGAAGCCCGCCGGGCACCCGATCGACGGCGTCGACACGGCGAAGTACCAGCACCCGGGCGGCGCGCCGATCGACTGGGGCGCGGTGAAGGCGTCCGGCGTCGAGTTCGCGACCGTCAAGGCGACCCGCGGCCTGAACGTCACCGACGACTACCTCGCCACCGACCTGCCCGCCGCGCGCAACGCCGGCCTGGCCGTCGGGCCGTACCACTTCTACACCGGCACGGCGGCCGGCACCGGCGGCGCGCAGGCGGACCGGTTCATCGCCGCGGTGAAGGCCACCGGGTACACCGGCAAGCGCGCCGGCGACCTGCCGCCCGTGTTCGACCTGGAGTGGAAGGACGACGGCTCCGGCGGCTGCCCGCCGTACGTGACCGTCGCCGACGCCAAGGCGTGGCTGGACAAGGTCCAGGCGGCGTTCGGCCGGACCCCGATCATCTACACCCAGAAGTCGTTCCTGGACGCGTGCCTGGGCGGCACCACGGCGTTCGCCGGCTACCCGATGCAGCTCGCGGACTACCGGCAGTCCGTCACGCAGCCGGCGCTGCCCGCCGGGTCGAAGACCTGGCTGATGTGGCAGTACACCGACGCGGCCATCCCCGACGGCATCCCCGCGCCGGCGACCGGCGACGTCTTCAACGGCACCCAGGCCGACCTCGACCAGCTCGCCAACCGCTGAATCCCCGTTACGAAAGGACGAGAATGACTCTCCCCCTCAGCCGCCGCACGGTCCTGCGCGGCGCGGTGGTGCTCGGCGCGGCCGCGGCGGTCAGCCCGCTGCTGCTGGCCGGCACGGCCCAGGCGTACTCGTGGTCCCGCACCCTCGTGCAGGGCAACACGGGTGCCGACGTCACCGAACTCCAGATCCGCGTCGCGGGCTGGGCGGCCGACCACGCCAGCCAGAGCCGCGTCTCGATCGACGGCGTATTCGGGCCCGGCACGGCGGCCGCGGTCCGCAGATTCCAGACCGCCTACGGCCTCGGCGCGGACGCCCAGGTCGGGCCGGCCACCCAGGCCGCGCTCAACGCGCTGGAGCAGAGCGACGGCTCGACCGCGCACTTCAACTTCAGCGAGTTCACCGACCGGGTGAGCGGCACCTTCAACGGCGGCAAGGTCAGCGCGGCCACCGCCAGGGAAAACGCCCGCCGCTGCATGTACAAGCTCGAGGCGCTGCGCAAGAAGCTCGGGAACACGCCCATCACGGTGAACTCCGGGTTCCGCAGCATCGCGCACAACGCGGAGATCGGCGGCGCCAGCGACAGCATGCACCTGTACGGCACCGCGGCCGATCTGGACGTGCCGGGCGTGGCCAACAAGACCGTCTACCAGAAGGCCGAGACCTGCGGGTTCTCCGGCCTGGAGACGTACAACACCGACCACCAGCACGTGGACAGCCGAGCCGACCTCGGCCGCTCGTGGTGGTGGGAGAACGGCACGGTCTGATCCGGCGACTGGGGGTCTGACGCCGGAAACCCCGCTGCCGAGGCGGGTTTCCGGCGTCAGCGTGCCGCGAAGCCCGCGCCCTCCAGGCCCTCTCCCAGGGGCCGCCCCTCGCGGAGGGCGCGGGCTTCGCCCTTTCGAATTCCCGGGGTTCAGTGCGACTGCGGGTTCTGCAGGGCCGCCGAGCAGGCCGGCCAGTCGTGGAAGTCGCGGCGCGCGCTCCACAGGCGGTGCGCCGCGTCGATGTTCCAGGCCGGGTCGAACGCCTGCCGCGGCGTGCCGCCGAGGTCCAGCAGGCGGGCGTCGGAGATCTGGAAGATCCCCCAGTTGCGGCTGCCGTTCGTGTTCGGCAGCACCCACAGCGGGTCGAGGAACGAGGCGCAGCGGGCGATCGCGACGGCGGTGTCCGGTGCTTCGCTGAACACGGCCCGGATCCGCTGCTCCACCACGGCCGGCGACCACCCCGCCAGGCTGGTCCGGTGGTCGTAGAGCGCGCTCTTGGTGGCGTCGTCGACCACCCCGCGGGCGGGCAGGCCGGCCAGCACCTGGAACGCGGTGACCCGGCGCAGCGTCTCCGGCCCGAACGAGCCGTCGACCGAGAGCCGTCCCTGGGCCGAGACCAGCAGGTTCTGCACCTCGGTGACGCACTCGTCGTGCTGGCCCATGCTCACCGGCGGCCGGCAGGCCGGGGAGAACAGCACGCGGTCGGCGTACCGGCCGGGAGGTGCCCCGGACCCGTCGGCGGTGACCCAGAACAGCCCGCCGGCCACCAGGACCACGACGGCGATGGCCACCGCGACGTACCAGCGGCGGCGCGGCGGCGCGGGGGTCTCGACGCGTTCGGCCGGCACCTCGTCGACCCGTCCGGCGTCGGCGAGGGCCCACAGCTGGTGCAGTTCGCGCAGTTCGTCGGCGGAGGCACCGCAGACCTTGGCGAACGAGTGGACCACCCGGTAGTCGGCGGGGACGCTCTTGCCGGAGCAGTACCGGTGCAGGCTGGACCCGCTGGCGCCGGCCAGCCTGCCGAGCCGTTCGTAGCCCTGACCGCTGCGGTCCTTCAACCTGCGCAGGTAGGCGGCGAACTTGTCCGTGTGCACTGTCACGGTGACGGGAACACCTCGCTCGGGCCAGCGGATGACGGACGGAAGTTAACACCGTCCCGCCGCTTGCCGGGCGGAAACTGGCGGATTGCTCCACTTGGCCGCACGGGCTTGACCCGGCCACCGCCGGTTCACCGGGCGAGAACGCACAACTCCCGGCAAAGGTTGCCGTACCGGTTCCGCGGAACGTTCCGGTCTCCCCGGACACCGCGACCGGTCCTAAATTTCCCCTACAACCCAAAAGGGGGAAGAAAACCATGCCCATCGGCAGATTCACGCGGCCGGCGTCGGTGCTGGCCGCGGCACTCCTCATGACCGGATTCGCGGCCGCACCCGCGTGGGCCGGTTCCGGGCCCAACCTCAAAGTCAGCGTCGTCGCTCAGCAGGGGCACTGGCTCCTGGGCGAGTACGTCGGGCTCGACGTGACCGTGAGCAACATCGGGGACTCCGTCGTCTTCGGCGCCTTCGGCACCGCCTACTCGGAGTCCGGCACGGACTTCTGGGTCGACCAGCACCAATGGGGCGACCTCGACGACAGCGGCAGCGGCGCCACCATCGCGCAGGGGGAGACCCGGACCCTCCACCTCACCGGACAGCTCGGGTCGACGTACTACGGCGACTCCGTCGTGCACGTCGAGGTGTACGGCGCGGGGGACACCGACTACAGCGACAACGTCCAGCGGGTCACCGTGCCGCTCGCGACGGGCACCGAGCGGGTCGCCGGCGTGCTGTACGGGGACACCGACGGTGACGGCAAGCCGTCGCCCGGGGAAGCGCTCGCCGGGGCCCGGGTGCGCTTCTTCGGCGTCGGCACGACGCTCGAGATGTACACCACCACCGACGCGACCGGCCACTTCTCCTACGACGGCCTGCCGCTGACCCGGACCGCCTACCTGAGCTTCGACCGGCTGCCCGGCGGCTGGGTCGCGCCGTCCCTGCCGGACCTGCGGCTCGACGGCCGGGGCGCCTACACGGCGTTGGAGGTCGCGGCCACCCGTCCGCTGTCCGACGTGCTGCACGAAACCCTCACGCTGGACAAGGCGAGCTACGCCGCCGGCGACACCGGCAAGGCGACGGTCACGCTCACCAACTCCGGCACCAAGCCGCTGACCGGCCTGTTCCTCACCTGCGACGCGGGCGGCTTCGGCTCCGAGCTGACCGTGACCGACGACCAGTGGGGCGCGTTCGGCTACCAGCGACGCGAAGGCGCGCTGGCCGCGGGGCAGCGGATCGTGCTGACGGCGACGGGCAAGGTGCCCGACAAGGCGGCCTACACCGGCGTCACCGGGCTCGACTGCACCGCCCAGGACGGCCACACCGGCGGCGCGCCGTACGCCTCGGCGACCGCCAAGGTGCCCGGCAAGGTGGGCGACTCCCACGGCCGGGTCTGGCTCGACAAGGACGGTGACAACGCACTGGACGCCGGCGAGGGCATGGCGTACCGGAACCTGGTGCTGCTCGAGAACGGCGCCATCCGCGCGTACGCCCGGACCGACGCCAACGGCTACGCGACGTTCAAGGGTGTGCCGGTCGGCAACTACGAGCTGCGGGTGCTCGGCCCGTGGAAGGCGGCGGTCCCGGGCGACAGCGAGCTGAACGTCTCCGCGCCGCCGTACGGTCGAGGCGACTGGGTCATCCAGTTCGTCGCGAACTGATCGACGGCGGTGTGCCGGGCGGTGGCGAGCCGCCCGGCTCACCGCCGCGCGGCGGCCTGGGTTCGGTGGCAAGCTCGGGGAGCCACCGTCCGAGGAGCCGCCCGTGGATGACGTCGAGCTGGCCATTGTGGACACCGTCCGCGACTTCGTCGACCGCGACGTCCGCCCGGTCGTCCGCGAGCTCGAACACGCCGACACCTACCCCGAAGAGCTCATCGAGCAGATGAAGCGGCTGGGCGTCTACGGCCTGGCCATCCCCGAACCCTACGGCGGTCTGCGGGTTTCCACCGAGTGCTACGCGCTGGTGACCGAGGAGCTCGCGCGCGGCTGGATGAGCCTCGCCGGGGCCATGGGGGGCCACACCGTCGTCGCGAAGCTGATCCTCACCTTCGGTACCGAGGAACAGAAGCAGCGGTACCTGCCGCGGATGGCGACCGGCGAGCTGCGCGCGACGATGGCGTTGACCGAGCCCGGCGGTGGTTCCGACCTGCAGGCCCTGCGCACCACCGCGCGCAAGGACGGCGGCGGGTACGTCGTCGACGGCACCAAGACCTGGATCAGCAACGCGCGCCGGTCCGGCCTGGTCGCGCTGCTGTGCAAGACCGACCCGGAAGCCCGGCCGGCGCTCAAGGGCATCAGCATCCTGCTGGTGGAGAAGGTGCCCGGGTTCACCGTCTCGAAGGATCTGCCCAAGCTCGGCTACAAAGGCGTCGAAAGCTGCGAAATCACCTTCGACGACTGTCGCGTGCCGGCGGCCGCGCTGCTCGGCGAGACCGAGGGGGCGGGGTTCGCGCAGATGATGCGCGGGCTGGAGATCGGCCGCATCCAGGTCGCCGCCCGCGCCACCGGCGTCGCGCGGGCCGCGTTCGACGACGCCTTGGCGTACGCCCAGGAACGCGAGTCCTTCGGCAAGCCGATCTGGCAGCACCAGGCGGTCGGCAACCACCTCGCGACGATGGCGGCCAAGCTGACCGCCGCCCGCCAGCTGCTGCTGCACGCCGCGCGCCGGTACGACGCGGGTGAGCGCGCCGACCTGGAAGCCGGAATGGCGAAGCTGTTCTGCTCGGAGACGGCGATGGAGGTCGCGCTCACCGCGATCCGCGTCCACGGCGGTTACGGGTACTCCACGGAGTTCGACGTCGAGCGCTACTTCCGGGACGCGCCCCTGATGATCGTCGGGGAAGGGACCAACGAGATCCAGCAGAACGTCATCGTCGGGCAGCTCGTCGCTCGCGGAGGCCTGAAGTGAACCTGTCGGACGCGGTCGCCGGCTGGCAACCCGATGCCGTCGAGACGTCCGAGGTGATCGGCGCGTGGCCGGCCACGGCGTTCGCGGCGCTGCTCGACCAACCCGCGCCGGCCGGGCCGTTGCCTCCGTTGTGGCACTGGTTCCACTTCCTCGAGCCGACCCCGCAGGCCGCGCTCGGCGACGACGGCCACCCGGCGGAGGGTCACTTCCTGCCGCCGATCCCGGACCGGCGCCGGATGATCGCCGGTGGCCGGCTGGACGTCCGCGCGCCGATCCGCATCGGCGACCGGATCGACCGCCGGAGCGAACTGGCCGAGGTCGCCGTGAAGGAGGGCCGCAGCGGGCAGATGGCGTTCGTGACCGTCCGCCACGAATACCGCCGCGGCGCCGAACTCCTGCTCACCGAACACCAGGACGTCGTCTACCGGTCCCAGCCCGCCGGGCAACGGCGGCAGCTCGCCGAGCCGGCGCCGGCCGCCGAGCCGCCGCACGAGTGGAAGATCAGCACGCCGACCGGGCCCCGGTTGCTGTTCCGGTTCAGCGCGCTGACCTACAACACCCACCGCATCCACTACGACCGGCCGTACGCGACCGACGTCGAGGGGTATCCGGGGCTGGTCGTGCACGGTCCGCTGCTTGCGTTGCTGTTGCTGGAGATTCCCCGCCGGCACGGTGACCGGCCGGTGACGTCGTTCGCGTACCGGTTGTCCAGCCCGGTGTTCGCGGGTGCGACCGTGCTGACCCACGGGCGTCGCGACGGCGGGAAGCTCGCCCTGTCCGGCATGGTCGAGGGCGGCGCCACCGCGATCACCGGCACCGCGACCTAGGCTCGCTTCCGCGCCATCCACTGCCAGACGTGGGTGCCGCCGGCGCTGGGGTCGTTGCGGGCCACGTAGATCCACGACCAGTGCCCCGGGAACTGGTGGCCGTTCCAGATGACGTGGTCGTAGAGCGTCAGGGTCGAGCGGGGGATGAGCTCGTGCGCGTGGACCGAGTTGGCCTGCGGGTCCACCGTGTCGTCGTCACGGGAGGCGACCAGCCAGGTGGGCGTGCGGATCGCGGTCAGCTCGGCGTCGGGGATCAGCGGCGGGTTGCCCTCCTGCCGCGCCTCGACGACGCCGCAGATCGGCACCGACGCCGCGAACGTGGCCGGGTAGACCGTGGTCATCTTCAGGCTCATGTAGCCGCCGTTGCTGCAGCCGACGACGTGGACGCGGCGCGGATCGACCGGCCGGGTGCGGAGCAGGTCCTGGATGATCTCCTGGATGAGCGGGGCGAAGCGGGGGCCGTCGTCCATCCAGGCGGCGGTGCACTGCGGGGCGACGACGTAGGCGCCGTCGAAGATCTCCTGCGCTTCCGGGGTCGAGAAGCCGAGCGCGCCGCGGTTGGCGCGCAACGTCGTCTCGTTGTCGTAGTAGCCGTCGGGCAGGGACGCGCCTTCGCCGCCGCCGTGCAGCCAGACGATGAGGGGACGGCGGCCGTGTCGTGCCGCGGGGGAGTACAGCCGGTACTTCATGCCGGAGCGCGAGGCGTGGTGGCTGAAGGCGTCGACCTCGGGGTTGACCAGCCGGCCCTGGGTGAACCGCGTGAAGGTGATCGGGCGGCCGTGCCGGCGGAGTGGAGCGTTCTGTGTGATGGTGTAGACCAGATCGAGCCTTACGTTGCGGCTCTTGCTGTTGAGGTAGCCGAGCGTGCCGCCGCCGGTCCGGCCTTCGCCGTGGTTCAGCTCGAGCACGATGTTCCCGCGCCGGTCGAGCCGCGCGGCCGTGACGGGCCGGTCGAGGTCGTAGCCGACGTCCTGGCCGCCCGTGTCGATCGGGCTGGTGGCCTTCGCGTGCACGGTGAACGTGGTGGTGGTCAGGCTCGCCGGGTCGATCGGCCCGGTCCGGGACGTGCCGAGGGTGAGCGAGGTGATCTGTTCGCCGCCGTCGAGCGTCTCGGCGTCGAGGGTGAAGCCCACGCCGGCGGCCGGGGCGGCGAGGGCGGTACCCGGCAACGCGAGGCCGGCGGCGACGCCCGCGCCGGTGACCAGAACGCTGCGGCGGCTGAACGCGGTGACCATGCGAACTCCTTTGTCCGTGGTGCGGATTCAGGTGGAGCGGTGCCGGTCAGGCACGTCAGTCTAGCGCCGCGCCGGTCGCGGGAAAGCGGTTTCCCCCGTGCGCTCGCACCCCCGGGACCGGGCCTTCGAAGCGTTCGACGTCGACGGCCGCGTGCTGGCCCGCGCACCCCTGCGACAGCCGTGACGACGGGATGTCCGCGGTGAGGACGTTCGGGTTGCCGTGCGCGCACAACGGCCCGGTCGGGTGGTCCTCGACCGGGTCGAACCACGCGCCCGTCGCGAGCTGGACCACGCCGGGGCGGAGGGCGTCGTCGAGGACCGCGCCGGCGAGGCAGGCGCCGCGGGCGTTGAACACCCGGACGACGTCGCCGGCCGAGATCCCGCGGGCCGCCGCGTCGGCCGGGTTGAGCCGGATCGGCTCACGCCCGGCCACCTTGCCCGCCTGGCTGACCTCGCCCGCGTCGAGCTGGCTGTGCAGGCGCGTGTGCGGCTGGTTCGCGATCAGCCACAGCGGCCCGGACTCGGTCGGCGGCAGCCAGACCGGGTGGCCGGGGCAGTCCGCGTAGCCGAAGCCGGCGACGGTCGCCGACGTGATTTCGATGCGGCCGCTCGGGGTCTTCAACGGATGCGCGTCCGGGTCCGCGCGGAAGTCCGCGAACAGCGTGTGGTGCTCGCGGCCGGGTGGCAGCCGCAGCTCGCCGGCGGCCCAGAACTCGTCGAACGACGGCTCGTCGCGCCAGCCGCCGTACAGGTGTTCCAGCCACTGCCTCGGGGTGCGGCCTTCGGTGAACTCCTTTTCCACCCCGAGGCGGAGAGCCAGCCCGGCGAAGATCGCGTAGTCGTCGCGTGCTTCGCCTGCGGGCTCGGCGATCCGGTGCATCGCGATCAGGTGGGTGTCCCGGCGGCCGGAGCCGAGGTCCTCGCGCTCCAGCGCCGTCGTGGCGGGCAGGACGATGTCGGCGTGCCGGGCCGTCGCCGTCCAGTGCGGTTCGTGGACGACCACCGTGTCCGGCCGGGTGAACGCGCGGCGCAGGCGGTTGAGGTCCTGGTGGTGGTGGAACGGGTTGCCGCCGGCCCAGTACACGAGCCGGGTGTCGGGGTAGCGCCGGGTCTCGCCGTTGTACTCGTAGGTTTCGCCGGGGTGCAGCAACAGGTCGGCGATGCGGGCGACCGGGATGAACTCTTCGACCGGGTTCACGTCCTGGGGCAGGTACGGCACCCGCAGCTCGGGGCCGGTGTCGCCGACGTCGCCCATCGAGCCGTAGCCGTGCCCGAACCCGCCGCCCGGCAATCCGATCTGGCCCAGCATCGCGGCCAGCGCGATGCCCGCCCACACCGGCTGTTCGCCGTGTTCGGTGCGCTGCAACGACCACGTGACGGTGACCAGGGTGCGTTTCGCGGCCATTTCGCGGGCGAGTGCGACGATGTCGGTGGCCGGGATGCCGGTGATCCCGGAGGCCCACTCCGGAGTCTTGTCGTGCAGGTAGCGCTCGAAGCCGGGGTAGCCGACGCAGTAGCGGTGGAGGAACTCCTTGTCGTGCAAGTCTTCCACGACGAGTGTGTGCGCCAATGCGAGCATCAGCGCCGTGTCGGTGGCGGGCCGGATCGGGTACCAGTTGGCGTCCACTGTGGACGGGAGGTCGTCGCGCAGTGGGCTGATGAGCGCGACCCGCCCGCCGAACCGGGCGAGGTGGCCGGGGGTGCCGTGGACAGTGACCCCGCCCGGCGTGACGAAGACGTTCTTTTCCGGCACGCCGCCGAAGGCGACGATCAGTTCGGTGTGTTCGGCGATCGTCGGCCAGGTCGACGCTTGCCGCAGCACCGCGTGCGTGTCGCCGACGACGTGTGGCAGCAGTACCGAGGAAGTGCCGTTGCTGTAGGTGTTGCGCGAGGCGGTGAAGCCGCCGATGGTGTTGAGGAAGCGGTGCAGCTGGCTTTGCGCGTGGTGGAACCGGCCGGCGCTCGCCCAGCCGTAGGAGCCGCCGAAGATGGCCTGGTTGCCGTGCTCGGTCCGGACGCGGTCCAGTTCGGCGGCGAGGCGGTCGAGGACGTCGTCCCAGGGCACCTCGACGAACTCGTCGCGGCCGCGGCGGTCGTCCGGGCCGGGACCGTGCTCGAGCCAGCCGCGGCGCACGGCCGGCCGGGCCACCCGGCTCGGGTGGTCCAGCGCGGCGGCGAGGTTGCCCAGCAGCGGCGACGGCGCCGGGTCGGCAGGGTGCGGCTCGACGCGCAGCCGGCCTTCGGCGTCGATTTCGGCGGAGAAGGCGCCCCAGTGCGATGTGCTCGGCTTCATGCCCCGACGGTAACCGCGCCGGCCGCCCGGTATGGACCACGTCCTGGTGGTGGGACGCGCGCGACCGCACTCGCCGGTGCCGCGGCGGCGCCGGTTGTTTCTCCCGGCCCGGCCCGGCCCGGCCCGGCTCGGTCTGGCCTGGCTCGGCTCGGCTCGGCTCGGTCTGGCCTGGCTCGGCTCGATCTGGCCCGGCCCGGCCCGGCTCTGCTCAGCCTGGCTCGGCTCGGTCCGGCCTGGCTCGGCTCGGCCTGGCTCAGCCTGGCTCAGCTCGAAAAGCCAATCGAGGCGGCCCGGCGGCGGAACCACGTCCCGCTGCTGGGCCGCGCGGCCCAGCCCAGCGCGGCCGCCGGCGGGCCCGCCCCGGCTCAGTCCAGCGCGGCCACCTTCCGCAACAGCACCGAACGTTCGCGCTGGTTGGCGCACAGCCGGGCGGCCAGTTCCAGCTCCGCGCGCGCCTCGCGGCGGCGGCCGAGGCGGGTCAGCAGCTCGCCGCGCACCGTCGGGACCAGGTGGGATCCCGGCAGCCGGTCCGTTGCGACCAGCTCGTCCACGATCGCCAAGCCCTCCTCCGGGCCCGACGCCATCGCCACCGCGACCGCCCGGTTGAGCTCCACCACCGGCGACGGCGCGACCCGGCCGAGTGCCTCGTACAGCACCACGATCCGGTCCCAGTCGGTCGCCTCGACCGAGGCCGCCGACGCGTGGGTCGCGGCGATCGCGGCCTGCAGGCCGTACGGGCCGAGGCCGCGGACCGACGCCTTGGCCAGCGCGGCCAGCCCGCGCCGGATCGCCGCGAAGTCCCACCGCCGCCGGTCCTGGTCCTCGAGCAGGATCGGCGAGCCGTCCGCGTCCGTCCGGGCCGGGAAGCGCGCGGCCGTCAGCTCGCACAACGCGAGCAGGCCGTGCACCTCCGGCTCGTCCGGCAGCAGCGCGGCCAGCGTCCGGGCCAGCCGGATCGCCTCGTACGCGACGTCGGGACGCAGCAGCCGGTCGCCCGACGTGGCCGTCGAACCCTCGGTGAAGATCACGTACAGGACGCTCAGCACGCCGCCCAGCCGTTCGCGGCGCTCGGCGGGCGGCGGCAGCTCGAACGGGACGCCGGCCGCGGCGATCGTCTTCTTGCCCCGGGTGATGCGGGCCTGCACCGTCGGCACCGGGACGAGGAACGCGCGGGCGATCTCCTCGCTCGTCAGGCAGCCGACCACGCGCAGGGTCAGCGCCACCCGGGCGTCGGGGGAGAGCACCGGGTGGCAGCTGACGAACATCAGCGCGAGGACGTCGTCGTCGATCCGGTCGGGGTCGGCCTCCTCCGCTGCTCCCGGGTCGGCCGCCAGCAGGGCGTACCGGTCCTGCAGCGCCGTCCGGCGCCGGATCGCGTCGATCGCCCGCCGCCGGGCCGTGGCCTTCAGCCAGCCCGCCGGATTGGCCGGCGGGTCGAGCGGCCACGACCCGAGCGCCTCGGCGACCGCCTCCTGGGCGGCGTCCTCGGCCAGCCCGAAGTCGCCGGTGAACCGGGTCAGCGCGGCGACGATCCGCGCCGACTCGATCCGCCAGACGGCCTCGACGTCGGCCGGGCCCATCAGTTCCGGCCGTCGGTGCCGGCGCCGTCCGGGACCTCGTCGGAGCCGGGCACCCGCCGGACCTCGACCTTGGCCCCGCGCGCCGCCGGGACCCGCTTGGCCCACTCGACCGCCTCTTCCTTCGAGGCGACGTCGATCAGGAAGAAGCCCCCGAACAGCTCCTTCGTCTCGCCGTACGGCCCGTCGGTGACCACGGGGGTCTCGCCGCCGAAGTCGACCACGACGCCCAGCTTCGGGTCGTCGAGCCCTTCGGCCGCGACGTAGACCCCGGCCTTGACCAGGTCTTCGATGAACCGGCGGCTGGTGGCCATCATCTCGTCGATGGTCGCCATCATCGCCGCGTTCGACTCGTCGGTGCCCCGCATGATCAGCATGTACTGCGGCATCGTGCTCTCCTCGTCCGCGGGGCCGCCTCTCGGCCCTCGCCCCCTCTTGTCGAACGGGCGACGCGCGGATCAACACGGCCGAGGAAAAACTTTCCGACGCCCGGTCCCGGTGGGGATCGTACCGCCGCGCGGACGAGGTGGGCCGAGGTCATCTTCCGGCTTGCGGGCCGATCATCGAGTTCACGTCGATCGGCTTCGGGATGGCGCCGAGCTGCAGCAACAGGTCCGGCACGCGCTGCAGGCGCCGCGAGTCCAGGATCGAGCCGTAGCCCGGCAGGGTGAGCAGCTTGGCCGTGTCCTCGTCGATCTTGGCGAACCGCACCAGCAGCGGCTCGACCTTGGCGCGGTCGATCAGGGCCTCGTGGGTGGCCTTCTGCATCGCGCGCTGGAACGCGGCCAGGGTCTTCGGGTTCTCCCGGACCCACTTCCGCGTCGCTCCGTAGCCGGTCAGCGGGAAGTCCTGGGTGGCGCCGGTGTTGATGTCGATCACCGGAATCGCGCCCGCCGTCTTGGCGGCCTGGGTGATGTACGGTTCCGGCAGGTAAGCGGCGTCGGCCTCGCCCTGCTGCAGCGCGGCGGCGATGTTCGGCAACGGGATCAGCACCCATTTCACCTTGCCGAAATCGACGTTGTGGTCCTGCATCACCGAGCGCGTGAGCAGATCCGACGCGGTGTTCTTGGCCGTAATCGCGATCTTGCTGCCGGCCAGGTCGAAGATTGTTTTCACCGGCGAATTCGGCACCGTGACGATCGCATTGCTCTTGGCGTTGACCGACGTCGCGTCGGCGACCAGCTGCATGTCGGCGGTACCGGTGCCGGTCGCGGTGAAGAACGGCGGGTAGGTCGAGAACGCGATGTCGGCCTCGCCCGAGATCGCCTTCGTCAGCGAAGCCTGGCCGCTGGCGGCGATGACGGAGTCGACGGTGAGACCCTCGGCCTTGAAGAAACCTTCGTCCTGGGCCAGCCAAAACGGCCCGAGGTCGGTGGTGGGCAAGATCGACACCTTGAGCGTCGACTTCTCCAGGTCGCTGCTCGCCGCGGCGTTCGGCTGGGCCGATCCGAGTGCCCCGCAGCCGGTGAGGACCGTGACGGCGGCGAGGGCGAGCGCGGCGCGAACCCGGCCACTGCTCCTGACGATTCCAAACAAGGCCTGCTCCTCGAAGGAGGTGAGTGAGGGTACCGAATCCAGGGGAGTCGTGTGAATCATTCCCCGGCGTCAGGCAGGCCACTGTAGGAGCCGGTTCAACGCTTGACAACGCGGGATGCGGGCGAAAACGGGATTTCACCAGAATGGCCGCAGGCATTCTTGATCGACGATCTTGCCGGTGATCCGGAGATAACGAAGAATGCTACGAATCGCCGTGGCGAAAAGGCGGTGGGCCGCTGTTTTCCCGGGCGGACGGCCGCTGGGGGCGCGGATTCGGGTCCGCTCGGCGGGGTTTGCCGAACGTCATTGCGTGACCGGGGCCGGGGGTATCGATGGGCCATTGGGGTTAACCGATGATCTGCGGCGAAGGGATGGCTCGGCTGCGGAAAACGTGGTCCGACGGCGGCGGCCGGAGCGGAAAACAACGGATCCGCGGCGGTCGGCCACGGCTGGCCCGGCGGGGGCCGGCTTTTGGGAAACCTGACGGCCGCCGAGCGCCCCCTCGTGGGGGTTTGGAGTTTCGGAATAATCGCAAACGCGCTCGCGGGAAGATCGTGCGGCCGGGTCGAAATCGTCGAACGCCGGCTTTGGCGGGTGGGTGGCGCTCGGGGGCGAGAAATCCCGAATGCGCTGTCGATCCCGGAGGTGTCCCGTCATTCGTCGGCCGAACCGCCGTCGCGCCGCGGTTTCACCGGTTCGGTCGCATTTTGTCGCCGGTGGCGTACACTGCGGGCGCACCCGGAGCGCCCGCAGTGAGAATGGTCGACATTCGCCATTCCGCCGCGACGGCCCGGCGGTTGGTGATCCCTCCTCGTCCACCAGCGGAAATCACGGCCGGATCACGAGTCGGCGAATTTACCGGAATTGATGTTTACCCGGACGATCGGAGTTGTTCCGGCAAACCTCTTGTTGGGGAACAACTTTTACTTCTATTATTCCGGGTGTGCGACCGCTCACGGACGGTACCGAACTGCTGGTCGGACGGGACAGTGAGCTGTCCTGGCTGGTCGGCTGGATCCGTGGTGTCGCGGCCGGTCGAGGCAACGCCGTGCTGGTGGACGGCGAGCCGGGGGTCGGCAAGTCCGCACTGGTGCGGGCCGCCTGCGCCGCGGCCGCGGACGCGGACTGCCAGGTGTACTGGGGAGCCGGTGACGAGCTCGGCCAGGCCCTGCCGCTGCTCCCGCTCCTGGAAGCCCTGGGTGTCACGCAGGGTGCGCGGGATCCCCGTCGGCAGGCCATCTCCGAGCTGCTGCGGGGCGGAGCCGTCTCGGGCCGGGGCGCCGACCTCGCCGCCGCGGCCGCCGAGCAGCTGATCGCGCTGGTGGACGAGCTCTGCCAGGCCGGGCCGGCCGTGCTGGTCGTCGACGAGCTGCAGTGGGCCGACCGCACGACGGTGGCGGTGTGGAGCCGGCTCGCCCGGGCGGTCCGGCAGCTCCCGCTGCTCCTGATCGGCGTGCTGCGCCCGGTGCCGCGCCGCGACGACCTGCGGTCGCTCTTCCGGATCGTCGGACCCGACCGGCGGCTGCGGCTGGGCCGGCTCGCCGAACCGGCCGCGCTCGAGCTGGTGGCGGCGCTGGCGGGCGGTAAACCGGGCGCCGAGCTGGCGCAGCTGGCCGACGGCGCCGCCGGGAACCCGTTGTACCTCACCGAACTGGTCGACGCGCTGAGCCGGAGCTCGTGCCTGGAGGTCGACACCGCGGGCATCGTGGAGCTGACCGGCGCGGCGACGCCGGACTCGCTCCCCGAGGCGATCGCCGACCGGCTGGGCTTCCTCGGCGAGCAGGCGCAGGGCGTGCTGCGCGCGGCGGCGCTGCTCGGCGTCGGCTTCTCGGTCGCGGACCTGGTGGCCGTGACGGACACCCCGCTCGCCGACCTGCTGCCCGCCCTCGACGAGGCCCGCGCGGCCGGGGTGCTCGTGGCGGCGGGCGACGACCTGGCGTTCCGGCACCCGCTGATCCGCACGGCGTTGTACGACGAGATGCCGACGGCGGTCCGGATCGCCTGGCACCAGGCCGCCGCGTGGGCGCTGGCCGAGGCGAGCGCCCCGGTCGAGCGCGTCGCGCGGCAGCTGCTGCCGATGGTCTCGACCACCGACAGCCGGGTGCCGGTGCCCGCGTGGGCGGTGCGGTGGCTGCTCGAAGTCGCCACGCTGCTGATCGGGCAGGCGCCGGTGGTCGCCGTCGCGCTGCTGCGCCGGGCGGTGCGCGACGCGCCGCTCGACGACGCCGTGACCGGCGCGCTGGCCTGCCGGCTGGCCGACGCGTACTACCAGGTGGACAACCTGGCCCAGGCCGAGCGGATCGCCTGCCGCGCCCTGGATCGCGTCCGCGACCCCGACGTGCGCGTCGACCTGCACACGACGGTCGTCCAGTGCCGCGGGGCGACCGGTCGCGCCGCCGAATCCCTCGCCGCGCTGAACGAGGCGCTGACCCAGCCGGGCCTGGAAGCCCGGCACCGGGCGAAGCTGCTGGTGCTCATCGCGCGGACGCACCGCGACCTCGGGGACGTGCAAACCGCGGGCGAGGTCGCCACGGCGGCGCTGGTGGAGCTCGGCCCGGCCGAAGACCGCTGGGCGACCGGGTGGGCACTGCACCTGCTGAGCCTGGCCGCGATGTCGCGGGGCGACTGGGCCGGCGCGCTGCCGCTGTTCGAGCGCGCGATGGCCATCGTGCGGGGCGACCCCGCGCTGATCGACCTCACCCTGCTGCTGCGCATCAACCAGTCGGTCACCCTCGGCGCGCTCGACCGCCTCAGCGACGCGCTCGCCGCCGCCGCCCAGGCGCGGGAGCTGGCCGATCGCACCGGCAGCGTCGTGCGCCTGGCGCAGGCCCAGAGCGGGATCGGGCACGTGCTGCTGGGGGCGGGCCGGTGGGACGACGCGCTCGCCGAGGTGGACGTCGTCCCGGACGACCGCAAGGAACCGGCCGTGGTGTGCGGCGACCACGGGGTCGCGGCGATCATCCACTTCCACCGCGGCGAAACGGCCGACGCCCGCCGCCACCTCGACGTCGCGGCGCTGCACGCGGAACGCATCGGCGACCGGGTGGTGGATTCGCTGGCGCGGGCCCGCGGCCTCGCGTTCGAGCACGCGGGCGCGCCGGAGCGGGCGCTGGCGGTGCTGACCGCGGCGATGCCCAGCGAGGACGCGAGCCAGGAACTGCTGGCCGAGGCGGCCCGCCTCGCCACGGCGACCGGCGACGACCGCACGGTCGCGCAGATCGAGGCCCGGGTGAGCGCGCTCGCGGCCGAGTCGCCCATCCCGCACCGCCGCGCCCTGTCGTTGTACTGCCGCGGTTTGCTGGACGAGGACGGGACGATGCTGCTGCGAGCGGCCGACGCCTACGACGAGGCGGGCCGCCCGCTGTCCCGGGCGAGGGCGCTGGAAGCCGCGGCGATCGCGTTCGCCAAGGGCCGCGAAGAAGACCGCGGTTCGGCACGGGCGGCGTTCACCCACGCGACCGACGTGTACGCGGAGCTGGACGCGCAGTGGGACGTGGCCAGGCTGCGCGCGATGTTCCGGGCATTGGGCATCCGCCGCGGCCCGACGGTGAAGCACCGCCAGACCACGCACGGCTGGGACAGCTTGACCCCGACCGAGGGCCGGATCGCGGCGCTGGTGGTGGAGGGGCTGTCGAACCCGCAGATCGCGGCCCGGCTGTACCTGTCCCCGCGCACGGTGGGCACGCACGTTTCGCACATCCTGAACAAGCTGGGCGTCCACTCGCGGATCGACATCGCCCGGGAAGCGGCCCGCCACCAGCCGGCGTCGGGCTGAGCGGTCGGCGAAGTGCCCGGCTCGGAGGTCTTGAATGACTCATTCAGGACCTCCGAAGACCTGAATGAGTCATTCAAGGCATTCGCCGGGGCGGGATCGGCCGCGGCACTCGGCTGCCGGGGCCCTGGCTCGGCCGGGGTGGGACCGCCGTAGGCGGCCGGGTGCGTGTGGGCGCGGCCTTCCGGGCGTCGGCATCGTCCGGAAGGCCGCTCGCCACCAGCCCGCGCCGGGCTGAGCGGCGGCGGTGACCTCGGCCGGTTTGGGTGCGGCTTCCCGCGCGTCGGCATCGCGCGGGAAGCCGCTGCTCGGCAACCCGCCTGGGGCTGAAGTCAGACTCCGACCTCCGGCGCGTTCCCCTGGGGGCGCACGGTGATCGTGCGGGCCACCCGGGCCGGGGTGCGGCGCGTCACGGCCACGTGCCCGCTCGTGATCTGGCCCAGCAGGATCGCCAGCACGAGCACCAGCGGCGTCTGCCACGTGCCGGTGTGCGTGTGCAGCCAGCCGCACGCCAGCACGCCGAAGCCGGCGATCAGGTATCCCACGCCCTGGACCATCGCGGACAGCGACAGCGAGCTGTCCTTGCTGCGCAACGAGATGGTCGTCAGCACGAACGCGAGCGAGCCCATGCCCGCGCCGGTCGCCACGGCCCACAGCCAGGGCGCCGCCGCCGGGGCGAGGAGCAGGCCGGTCACCCCGATGACGTTGGGCGTGGCCAGGACGACGACGAGCAGGGTCTGGTTGCGCCACCGGCGGGTCCAGCCCGGGACCAGCAGCATCATCGGCAGCCCCATGGCCATCGACACCGCGAGGCACGTGCCGGCGGTCGTCGGCGAGACGCCCGCGTCGCGCAGGATGCCCGGCAGCCAGCCCATGACCAGGAACGTCACCGTCGAGATCAGTCCGAAGTGGATGGTCAGCGCGGCGGCCGGCGGCCCTCCGGCCGCTTTTTGGGGCGCCACGAGGGATTCGTCGGGAGTGCGTTGCCACATCTGCATGGTCAGCAGCGCCACGATCGCCCACAGCCCCAGGGCGTACCGCCACGACGACGACATGACCACGGCCGGCGTGACCAGCGCGCCGGCCGTGCTGCCGAGCCCGAGCCCGAAGGTGAAGGCGGCGGAACCCCCGGCCAGCAACGGCAACATGGTGCCGAGCACGGCGATGGACAGGCACGCCAGCGCCGTTCCGACGAGCAGTTGAGACGAGCCCCCGAGCACCCGGCCGGCCAGCGACAGCACCAGCCCGGCCAGGCCCACGGTGACGGTCCGGTGGGCGCCCACCCGGCCGCACAGCCACGGCGTCGCCCAGCCGCCGAGCCCGATGGCCCACAGCGGCAACGCGACGAGTACCGCGGCGACGAGGCTGCCGGCGACGGAGATGTCCGGCAGGGCCGCACCCAGGCTCGTGACGGCGGGCCGCAGGTTGATGGCCAAGAGGAAGATCACAACGGTGGAGGCGGTGGTGGTAGCACGAGACATCGCTCCTCCTCGGCTTCGAGGTCGGAGCGGCGGGCCCCGTGGAACAATGCTTCGCGGAACGCGTGGATCAGACATCCGTCACCTGACGGATGGCCGGAAGGTCCGTTGTGCGTCAACGGTTCTACGTCGTCCACCGGACCTGCGAATGGGCGTGCATCGGCACGACCGGCCGGTTCGCGGTGACACTGGGGAGTCGGCTGACGCGCAAGCACCCATCCGGGCGACCGCGGACCGGCCGGGTGGTGTCAGTGCGTCAGCAAGTCCAGCACCAGCGCCAGCGGCGGCCACGCGGCGCGGCCCCGGCGGGTGCACGCGAAAGCCCGTTGCCGGACAGCCGGATCGGCGAGCGGCAGCAGGGCGACCCCCGGCCGGGTCGGCCGCCCCACCGGCAGCAGGCCGACGCCGCGGCCGGGCGCGGTGATGAGGTCTTCGACGAGTTCGAGGCTGTCCGCGCGGTGCGCGACCCGCGGCGTGAACCCCGCCATGGACGCGAGCGTGCGGAGCACGTCCTCGTCGGCGGTGTTGCGGGAGTTGCCGATCCAGTCGTGGTCGCGGAAGGCGTCGAAGACGGCGAGAGTCCCTTCGCCCCGCACCCGGCGCGCGTCGGCCGCGGGGACGCCGAGGCCCCACGCCGCTGTCCACAGTGGACTCACGGCGACCGCGGGGTCCACGGTGGCGGGCGCGAGGTCGTAGTCGTAGACGAGCGCGAGGTCGAGGTCGTCCGCAAGCAGGGCCGCCAGTGCTTCGGCGGGCTCGAACTCGCTCACGAGCACCCGCACACCGGGGTGGCTCCCGGCGAGCCGGGCCACGGCGGGCAGCACCGAGCGCCGGACGGCGGTGGCGAACCCGGCGACGCGGACGGTGCCCGCCGGTTCGGCGTGCGGGTCGAGGTCGGCGTGCGCGGCCTCGACGGCGGCCAGGATCGTCACGGCGTGGTCGGCCAGCCGCCGCCCGGCCGGGGTCAGGCGCACGCGGCGGCCGTCGGGTTCGAGCAGCGGCGTGCCGACCTCCCGGGCCAGCACGGCGATCTGCTGGGACACCGTCGACGTCGTGGTGCCGAGCACGTCCGCCACGGCCCGCATCGACCCGTGCCGGGACAGCTCCAGGAGGTATTCCAGGCGGCGCGTGTCCATGGCCGGATTGTCCATGATTCCTGAATGGACTGTCCAGCACCGGCAAGTGGACGCGAACGGTGTGTGGGTTATTTCCTGGAACTGTGCCACCCACGACCCGTTCCGGAGCGACCCTCGCGGTCGCGGCCATGTTGTGCGTCCAGCTCGGTCTCGCCGTGTCCATCGGCCTGTTCGACCGCATCGGCCCCGAAGGAGCCGCCTGGCTGCGGCTCGCGTGGGCCGGCGTGCTGCTGGTCGTGCTGGTGCGGCCGCGGCCGTCGTCGTTCCGGCGGACGACGTTCGCGGCCTGCGCGGCGCTGGGGGTGGTCACGGCCGGGATGACCATGCTGTTCATGGAGGCGGTGGCGCGGCTGCCCCTGGGTACGGCGAGCGCGCTGGAGTTCCTCGGGCCGCTGACCGTGGCGATCACCCGCGGCCGCGGGGGCAGGAAGGTGTGGCCGGCCTTCGCCGCGGTCGGCGTGGTGCTGCTGACGCAGCCGTGGCAGGGCGGCGCGGACCTGGCCGGCGTGGGGTTCGCGCTGGCCGCGGCGGTGTGCTGGGCGAGCTACATCCTGCTGACGCAGCGGGTCGGCGACGAAGTGGCGGGGGTGCGCGGGCTGGCGGTGTCGATGCCGGTGGCCGGGCTGGTGGCGACGCTGGTGTACGGGCCCGCGGTGCTCGGGCACCTGACGTGGCAGCTCCTGCTGACCGGGCTCGGGCTGGCGGTCCTGCTGCCGGTGGTGCCGTTCAGCCTGGAGATGCTCGCCCTGCGGCGGTTGACGACATCGGCGTTCGGGACGCTCATGAGCCTCGAGCCCGCGATCGCGTTGGTGATCGGTTTGGTGGTGCTGCACCAGGTCCCGGACGCGGCCGCGGTGGCCGGGGTGGCGTTCGTCGTGGTGGCGGGGGTCGGTGCCGAGCGGACCGGTGCCCGGGAGCCGGTGAAGCAGCCTGCCGTGTCTTGAATGACTCATTCAGGACCCCCGAAGACCTGAATGAGTCATTCAAGACGTTCGGTGGCAGGGTGGCCGGGTGGCGCAACTCAGAGCGGGCCGGCCCTGCGAAGCAGCCGGCTCGAGGGAGCCTGGCGGCTTACCTCAGGGCGTCGAGGCGCCCGGCTCGTGCGAGCCCGGTGGCTGACCTCGGAGCGTCGAGGCGGCCTGAGCGAGCCCGGCGGCTCACCGCAGCTCGTCGACCAACCGCCGCGCCGCCATCGCCGCCCCATCGGTGCGCATCTGCGCACCCAAAGCCGCCGCCCGCGCTCGCGTCTCGGGCTCCAGCGCCGTGTCGAACGCGGCGCTCAGTGACTCGAACGTGGCCGTCGCGCCGTCGAGTGCCGCGCCTACCCGGCACGCGGCCACCCGCTCGGCCCAATACGGGTTGTCCGCCACCCGGATCGGGACCACCACCTGCGGCACCCCTGCCCGCGCGGCCGTCTGCGTCGTGCCCGCGCCGCCGTGGTGGACCACCGCCGCCAGCTCGCCGAACAGGCGCTGGTGGTTCACGTCGCCGATGGTGAAGCAGCCGGCCACGGCCAGGTCCGCCCAGCCGCGGGACACCAGCACCCGGTACCCCCGCGCGCGGCTCGCCTCGACCGACCAGCGGGCGATGTCCGGCGCCGGGCCGATGCTGCCGAAACCCACGTAGACCGGCGGTTCGCCCGCCTCCAGGAACTCCACCAGCGACGGCGGCAGCGGCCGCTCGTCCACCCGCGTCCACGCCCCGTCCTGGACCACCTCGAGCCCCGGGACCGCCGGCCCCAGGACCGGGTCCGCCGCCAGCCACGGCCGGTCGGAGTAGACGTGGTCGCGCACGTTGTCCACCGGGGCCAGGCCGAGCGCGGCCCGGTGGCGGTTGAGCGGCTCGCGGAACTGCGCGTTCACCCGCTGGGCGTCCACCGCCCACGACGCCGTGTGGTCGCTGCCGTCGCCCTCCGGCCAGCCCGGCCGCGGCGGCGGCGCGTGGTGCGGCGACGGCAAATTCACCACCGAATAAGTCACGTACACGTAGGGAATCCCCGCGGCTTCGGCCACCGACCGCGCCGCGACCTGCGCCAAGCCGGCGGCCACCAGCGCGTCGCAACCTTCGACAACCGACGGGAAAACCTCGAACTGCGTTTCGACGAGTTCGGCTCGGTACCGCGTCAGCTCGGCCGGGGTCGCCCCGCGCGTCAGCGCCCGCACCGGCGGTCCGACCGGCACCGCGTCGATCCCGAGACCGGCGATCCGGTCCGTGAACTCCGGCGGGACGCACATCCGCACGTCGACGCCGAGGGCCCGCAGCCGCACCGCCAGGGCCACCAGCGGTTCGACGTCCCCGAGCGTTCCGTACGTGGACAGCAGCACCCGCGTCACCGCGGTGCCCCCGCGTAGAAGCCGACCGGCATCGTGACGTCCGCGCTCGCGGCCCCGCACTCCAGCATCCACAGCGCCGCGGCCGGGCCGAGCTCCCGGCCCAGCACCCCGAGCGCGGCCGGGTCCGGCGCCACCGCCCGCGCCTGCGCCACCCCGCGCGCGAACGCCTCCGGGTCCCAGCCGCGCGCGTCCCCGTCGCCGAGGGAGCGCGCCCCGCCGGTCAGCGCCGCGACGGGCATCGCCTCCGGCACGCCGAGCAGGCCGTGGGTGCGTTCGCCCACCAGCACCCCCATCCAGCGCGAGGTTTCCGGGGTGGGCCGCGGCCCGGTCCACCGGGGCCGCCCGTCGAGGTCCGGCAGCTTCGCCGGCGCACCGGACACCGCCCAGCGGCCCGCCCACTCCACGGCCAGGCCCGGGGCGCTGCGGGAGGCGGGGTTGTGGAACCGGGCCATGTCCCACCGGGTCCCGACGGCCACCGCGGCCAGGTCGCGGTGCGGCCAGACCCGCGCCTCCCACCAGAACCCCCACGGGAACGCCGCGGTGTGCCCCCACCACCAGTCCTCGCCCAGGTCCGGGTCCGCGAGCTCGAGCGTCAACCCGGAGAACGACCGCACGCCGTGCGGACTCGGCCGCTCGACCCGCGGGGTCACCATCGCCGCGAGCGAGTCCGGCGAGACCACGCCCCCGCGCAGCAAGGATTGCAGCAACCGCGCGAAATCCGCCGCGCTGGTGTACATCCCGACTCCCGGGTACGCCGCCGTGCGCAACGGCGGGCTCGGCACGCAGAAGTCGCCGAAAGCCGCGTACCCGGTGGCGCCGGAAGGGGTCCCCGTGCCGTCGTCGATGCCCGTGGAAGTCATCCCGGTCGCGGCGAACACCTCCCGGCCGACGCGGGCACTGTACGGCTCGCCGGTCAGGTGCTCGACGACGCCGCCCAGCACGCCGACGCCGAAGCTCGAGTACGAGTACGGGCCGGGCGCCGTCACCAGCGGCAGCGCCCCGCCGTACTCCACCGAACGTCCGGCCTCGTGCCGCCGCCGGACGTAGTCGAGGATCGGCTCGGCCGGCGCATCGCACGCCGTCGCGGTGACGATGTCGCTGTAGTAGCCACCCTGGTGCGAGGCCAGCATCGCGGTGGTGACGGGCTGCGCGTCGCCACGCAGTCCCGCGGGCAGCACGTCGTCGACCGGCGTGTCCAGGCCGACCACACCGGCCTCGACCAGCTGCATGAACGCCAAGCCCGTGACGGGTTTGGTGAGCGAGCCCGCGGGGGCGGGCGTTTCCGCGGTCATCGGCGTGCCTGCGGCCAGGTCGGCGAACCCGGTCGCGGCCGTCCGCAGGTCCTCGCTCGTCGCCACCGCGACGGCGACCCCGGGCGTGCCGGTGACGGCGGCCAGCCGGGGCAGAACGGCGTCGAGCGCCCCCATCACGTCGTCGAGCACGCTCACCCCTCGGTGGTGTTGTAGTTGACGATCCGCTCCACCATGAAGGCGCGCGCCCCGGCCAACGGGCTGTCCGCGTCGCGCCGCGCCACGTCCGGCAACCGGTGGGCCTCTGCTTCGGCGACCACCACCGTGCCCCACAGCGCGTTGAACCCCGAAGGATCGGCGGGCTTCTCCGCGGCGGCCTCGACGGTCACGACGCCGTCCCCGCCCGAAACGGCGAGGGCACCCATCTGCCGCAGCACGCCGGGGTCGCTTTCCTTCGCCGCCACCACGCTCCAGTCCGCCTGCCGCACGGCGGCGACCAGGCTGCCGACGTCGCTGACGACGATGTCCGGGAGCACGAGGGCCACCGGTCCCCGCGTCATCGGCAGGGCGCACCGGATCGCGCCGTCGAGGCCCGGCGCGGTCACGTCGTCCTGGAGGACGAAGACCAGCTGGAAGGTCCCGGCGTAGCGCGCCAGGTACTTCACCGTGTCCAGCTTGTGTGTCCCGAACACGACGACCACGCGCACGCTGAGGCCGCTCTTCACCAGCTCGACCGCGGGCTCCAGGCTGCGGTCCAGCACGGTGACCCCGGGCGCCAGGCAGTGCAGCTCCTTCGCGTACGGCGCTCCGAAGCGCGTTCCGAAGCCGGCGCAGGGCAGGATGATCGAAACGTCGGGGTCGCTCACCGCAGCCGCACCTCCAGCGCGACCCGGTGCCGCCCGCGGGGCAGCGGCACCCACGCCGGCTCGCCCACCGGCTCCACCGCCGGGAAGCGGTCGAACAAGCTGCGCAGCGCCACCTCCGCTTCCACCTTCGCCAAGGCCACGCCGAGGCAGAAGTGCGGCCCCCAGCCGAAGCCGACGCTGCCTTCGCGGCCGCCGTGCTCGGCCTGCCAGCGGACGTCGGCCGCGTGCGGGTGGGCGAACCGTGCCGGGTCGCGGTTGGCCGCGCCGAGCACCGCCTGCACCGCGTCGCCCGCGCTGATCCGCACGCCGCCCACCTCCAGATCGGTTGCGGCGTAACGCAGTCGCGCCAGCTGGACCGGGCCGTCGGTGCGGACCAGCTCGCGCACGGCGGCCGGCCACAGCGCGGGCTCGGCGCGCAACAGCTCCCGCTGGGCGGGGTCGCGCATCAGCGCGAGCGCCGCGTTGGACAGCATGTGCGCCATCGTTTCGTGCCCGGCGAGCACCAGGAACACCACGAGCGCCACGACGTCGACGTCGGTCAGGTCGTCCTGGGCGACGACCTCGCTGAGCAGGTCCTCCCGCGGTTCGGCGCGGCGCCGGTCGACCAGGGCGTGGCAGTAGGCGAACATCTCGCCCAGCGTCGGCGTGATCCGCGCCGGGTCGCCGTCGACCAGCACCTTGCCCCAGCGCCACCAGTCCGCCCAGTCCGTCTCGGGGACGCCGACCAGTTCGCAGACCACGGCCATGGCCAGGGGATAGGCGTACTCGTCGAGCAGGTTCGCCGTCGGGCCCAGGCCGTCGAGCAGCTCGTCGACGATCTGCTGCACCCGCGGGCGCAGCTTGGCGACCCGCGACGCGCTGAACGCGTGGCTGATGCTGCGACGCAGCCTCGCGTGCTCGGCGCCGTCGAGGCTGAGCAGGCTGGCGCGCAGGTAGGGCAGGTGCTCCGGGGGCGTGCCCAGCGCGAGGAACGCCTCCTCCTGCGTCTGCGCGCCCTGCCCTGGCAAGCCGGTGGGGTCGTTGCGCACGGCCGGATCCGACAGCACCGCGCGGACGGCGTCGCTGCCGGTGACCAGCCAGCCTTCGCCGCCGCCCGGCAGCCGGGCCCAGCAGACCGGGGACTCGGCGAGGACACGGTCGTACCCGCCCATCGGGTCGTCGAGGACGGCCGGATCGCGGACGTCCACCACAGGTTCGGACGACATGTCAGCCTTTCAGCGGGCCGCCGTTGATGGCGACGCGGTGCCCGAAGCGGGTGTGCGGGTAGTAGTCGTAGGTCGCGTGGTGCTGGACGCAGCGGTTGTCCCAGAACACCAGCGTGTTCGGCTCCCAGCGCACGCGGCACGCGAGCATCGGCCGGTTCGGCACGACGGAGAACAGCAGGTCGAGCACGGCCTGGCTTTCGTCGGCCGACAGCTGCGGGATGCGCGAGGTGTAGGCCGGGTTGACGTACAGCAGCGGCCGGTCGGTCTCCGGGTGCCGCACGACCACCGGGTGCTCGCTGACCGGCGGCTCGTAGCCCTCCGGGATCTTGTGGCCGCGGAAGGCGTGGGCGCCGTCGTGGATCGCGGTGAGCCCGGTCAGGAACTCCTTCAGCTTGGGGGAAAGCATGTCGTACGCGAGGTGCATGTTCGCGAAGAGCGTGTCGCCGCCGCTGCCCGGCTCGGGCATCCGCGTGATGTGCAGCATCGAACCGAGCGACGGCTCCTCGTCGGCGGTGCCGTCGGCGTGCCAGCCGTTGCCGAACACGGTCGCCGCCTCCGGGGCGGTCGCGACCTCGAGGATGTAGGGGTTGCCGTGCTCGGGCGGCGGGTTCACCGGGCGCAGCTCGCCGAAGTTCGCGGCCAGGCGCTGGTGGTCGTCCGGCGTGATGTCCTGGTCGCGGAACACCAGCACGTGGTGGTCCAGGAACGCCGTCTTGAGCTCGGTGAGCTGCTCCTCGGTCAGTTCCCGCGTGAGGTCGAGGCCGGTGACCTCGGCGCCGATGACCGGCGTCAGGCCCCGCACGGCCAGGGTCCGGTAGTCGCGTGCCGGCCGCGTCGTGATCCGCTTGACGGCGTCGAGTTCGTACTGCTCCATGGTTTCCTTCCCTCTGTGGGTCTCACAGTCCGATGGCGGCGGCCACCGCGGTGACGTGCGGGGCGCGCACGATGCCGTAGTGGGTGGCGGGCAGTTCGTGCCAGTGGCTCGGTTCGGGCAGCAGGGTTCGCCAGCCGCCGCGGTCGGCCACCGGCAGGCCGGGTTCGGGTTCGGCGGCAAGCCAGACGTGGCTGGGGGTCGCGCCCAGGCGGGGCAGTTCGTGCCCGGCCATGCTGCGCAGGTTGGCCCGGCACGCGCGGGCGAGCCTTCGCACGTGCTCGCCGGCGGTCCCGCCGGAGGCGCCCAGCTCGCGCTCGAACACCGTCTCCAGTTGCGCGTCGCTGTAGTCCGCCGCGCTCGCGCCGGGTGGCGGCGGGTCGATGAGGTGCAGGGCCCGCACCGGCTGCCCGGCCGCCTCGGCTTCGGCGGCCATGCCGGCCGCGACCCAGGCGCCGAACGACCACCCGGCCAGCTGCTTTTCCCTGCCGGGGAAGCGTTTTTCCAGCGCCGCGTGGTAGCGGCGGGCGCGGTCCGTGATGGACCATCCCGGAGGTTCCGGCCGGCTCAACGCGGGGTCGGCGATCACGCAGACGCCGAGTTCGGGCGGGAGGGCCGCGACGAGCGGGCGGTAGGCGTGGACGTCCCCGCCGACCGGATGGACGAGGCAGAGGACTTCTGCGGTCGTCCCTTCGCGCCAGACCTGCACCTCGACGTCGCCGGTGCCGGCGGCTTCGGAGAGCTTGGCCAGCAACGCGGCCATCGTCACCTCCGGGCCGAGCCAGGCGAGGTCGAGGTCGACGCCGTAGAGGCGTTTCACCGAGTCGACGACGTCCAGCAGGGTCAGGGAGTCGGCACCGAGGTCGTAGAGCGGCACGTCCGGATCGAGTTCGGCGACGCCCAGGAGAGCGCGGACCTCCTCGGTCAGGTCCGCTTCGGCCGGCTTCGCCGCCCTTGGCTGGGCTTCGCGTTCGTGGAACGCCCGGGCGTTGTCGAGTCCGGTCGTCGCGACCAGGAGCTGCGGCAGGCCTGGTGCCAGTGCGCGGGCGAAGGTGCGCCGGCCTTCGTCGTCGCTCAGGCCGACGGCCAGGTGGGCTTGGTGCCGGGCGTCGGTTTCCAGGGCCGTGACGGCCATGCCGCTGTCGCGCCAGACGTCCCAGCCGATCGAGAGCCGGAGGGTCGGGCCGGCGCGGTGGGCGAGGGCGTCGAGGAACCCGTTGGCGGCGGCGTAGTCGAGCTGGCCGGTGCCGCCGAACTGCGCGGACAGCGACGAGCAGTAGACGGCGAGCTTGGGCTGGTGCCGTTCGATCAGTTCTTCCACGAGCAGAGCGCCGGCGAGCTTGACGTCTTGGGTGCCTTCGCCGCGGGTGGCGATCAGGCCGCCGGTCGGTGCCCCGGCCGCGTGGACGATCCCGGTGAGCGGGGCCGGGATCTCCTCGGCGGTGATCTTCGTGAGGTCGGCGGCGAGGAGGTCGACGCGGTCCGCCCACGGCTTGAGCGTGTCGGGCAGTCGTGGGTTGCGGGCCAGCAGGATGACGCGGCCGGTGGTGCGGGTCAGCAGTTCTTCGGCGACGGCGGTCCCGACGCCGCCCGTGCCGCCGAGGACGAGGTAGGTGCCGTCGGCCGGCGCTTCGGGCTCTCCGGTTTCGACCGGTGCGGTGTCCTGCGTCCACCAGAACCCGCTGCGGCGGGCGACCCGCTGCGGCGGGGTGGGGCCGGTGAGCAGGTCGGCGGTGTGGTCCAGGTCGGGGTGGTCGAGGTCGACCCAATGCCCGCGCAGGCCACTTTCCTGGGGGCCGACGGCGGTGATCCCGGCGAGCAGCCCGGCTTCGGGTCGCGTGACGGCGCTGTTCGCGGGCGCGGCCCCGGCGGAGAGCCACCAGGTCCGGAGTGGACGGTCATGGGCGGCTCGGAGGAGCGCGGCCGGGGTGTCGAGGCAGGCCCATTTCGCTCGGTTCAGGGACTTGTCGCCGACGGGGCCGGTGATGCCGAGGGGGAGGGTGTGGAGCCAGTCGATTTCGGTGTCCGGCAGGGAGTCCAGGACCTGGCGGAGGTGTGTCGAGTCGGCGGGGTCGGCTTCGAAAGTGTCGGGGCTTCGGCGGGCGAAGCGCTCGGCGGCGTGGACTCGGACGACGCGCGAGTAGGCGGCGTCGAGGGCAGGGGCGGTGAGCGGTCCTTCGCCGGAGATGACGAGGACGCGATCGGTCCTGCGGTCGGCGGCCGTCGCCCGGCGGAGCCGGACCCAGGTGGGCTGGTGCAGCCACTCGCCTTCGGGGCGCCGCGCGACGGCGGACTTCCGCGGGAAGTCGAAGTCGCGGGTGGCGAAGGCGGGCGGCGGAAAGTCCCACGGCGCGGGGGCGGGGGTCTGGCCCCAGTCGACGGGATGGCCGGCGAGCCAGGCAGCAGCCAGCTCGGCCGGCTCTGATGACGTGAATGACTCATTCATGTCGCCAGATGACATGAATGACTCATTCATGTCGTCGACAGAGCCGATGTCGACACCCGCACCGACCTCCCGCGGCTCAGCCGCGCGCAACCACTCGACCGCCGCAGCCGCGTCCTCGCAGGCCACCGCCAGACGCCAAGCCCCCTCCGGCCGCCCCGACTGCAAGTGCCGCAGCACGTCCACATAGGACTCCGGATGCGCCGCCAGATACGCGGCCACCCGGCCCGCTTCCAACCGCAACGCCTCCGCACTACGCGCCGAAAGCACCAAGCACCGCACCGGATCCGGCCGCGCCGGCGGCACCGGACGGACCGACTCCAGCACCACGTGGGCGTTGGTCCCCCCGATGCCGAAGCTGCTCACCCCCGCCACCCGCGGCCCGGCCGGCCACGGTTCGGCGGCCGTCGGCACCCGGAACGGCCCCAGCTCCAGCGCCGGGTTCGCGGCCCGGAAATCCACCGTCGGCGGCACCACCCCGTGGTGCACCGCCAGCGTCGCGCGGATCAGCCCCACCACGCCCGCCGCCGCGCCCAGGTGGCCGATTTGGCTCTTCACCGACGAAAGCGCGCACGCGGAGACGTCCGGCATCGCCTCGCGCAGGGCCGCCACCTCGATCGGGTCGCCGAGGCGGGTTCCCGTGCCGTGCGTCTCCACGTAGCCGACGTCCGCACCCGACCGCCCGGCCCGCCGCAGCGCCGCGCGGATGGCCGCCCGCTGCCCGGCCGGGGACGGGGCGCTGTACCCCTGCTTCACCGCGCCGTCGTTGGTCAGCGCCGAGCCGGTGATCACCGAGTACACCGTGTCGCCGTCCCGGCGGGCCGCCGAAAGCGGCTTCAGCACCACCACGCCGACGCCGCTGCCGCCCACCGTGCCGTCCGCGTCGTCGCTGAACGGCCGGCAGTGCCCGTCCGCCGAGAAGATGTGCTGCGGCCGGTACCGGTACCCCTCGGCCAGGGTGACGTCGACGAGCACGCCGCCCGCCAGCATCACCCCCGCCTCGCCGCCGCGCAGCATCGCCGCCGCCTGGTGGACGGCCACCAGCGAGCTCGAGCACGCCGTCTGCGTCGTCAGCGCCGGACCGGTCAGGTCCAGGTGGTAGGCCACCTTCGTCGCCAGGAAGTCCTTCTCGTGGTGCAGGGCCAGCTGGAAGCCGTCCGGCAGCGCGGCCGGGTCGGCTTCGCGCAGCAGCTGCTGGAAGTACGTGTTCTCCCCGCAGCCCGCGATCAGCCCGACGCCGGCCCCCGACGTGATCCCGGCGTGGGAAAGGGCCTCCACGCACGTCATCAGCAACTGCCGCTGCTGCGGGTCCATCAGCGCCGCGTCCCGGTGGCTGACGCCGAAGTACGACGGGTCGAACGCCAGCGGGTCGTCCAGGAGGCTGCGCGCGCCGACCAGGCCCTCGGCCGCCGCGAACTCCTCGATACCCCGGCGACCCGAGACGACCGAGTCCCAGAACGCCGCCAGGTCCCGCGCGCCGGGCAGCCGCACCGCCATGCCGACGACGGCCACCGGCTCGTCGGCCGCGAGCCGGGAGGCCGACGTCGCCGCGGCCGGCCCGCTCTCGAGGTGCCGCGTCAGGTCCCGGAGGGTGACGTGCTCGAAGAGGTCCGCCACGGTGAACCGGTAGCCCGCTTCCGCGCACCGCAGGTGGAACCGCATCAGCGACAACGAACTGGCGCCGGCGGCGAAGAACGTCTCGTCGGGACCGATCGGCGCGCCGGTCACCTCCTCGAACAGCGCCGCCAGCTCGCTCGACGGCCGGGTGGCCGTCCGGTGCAGATCCGTCCCCGCCGTCCGGGGAGCGGCGTCCCGGTCGAGCTTCCCGCTGGGCGTACGCGGCAACGCGGCCACGACGCGGAAGCGGTCCACCCGCGCGTGCGGCGGCAGCAGCGGCACCAGGAAGTCCGCCAGTTCGGCCGCGGACGGCGTCCGGCGGCACTCCAGGAACGCGGCCGGCCGGTCACCCTGGACCGTGACGACCGCGTTGACGACGTCGGGGTGCCGCAGCAGCGCCGCTTCGACCTGCCCCAGTTCGAGGCGGTGCCCGCTGAGCTTGACCTGCCGGTCGGCGCGGCCGTCGAAGTGCAGCAGCCCGGCGCGGTCGAAGTGCGCGAGGTCGCCGCTGCGGTAGTACAGCTCCGGCAGTTCGGCGAACTTCTCCGGAGCCCCTTCGCCGAGGTAGCAGCGGTTCGCCGCGAGACCCCCGATGAGCAGCTCGCCGACCTGCCCGGGCGGCAGCGGCGCGCCCGTCGCGTCGGCGACGCGCAGGACCGCGTTGGCCACCGGGCGGCCGATGGCGGGCCGTTCGGGCCACGACGCCGGATCGCCGTCGAGCGTCAGCGCGCTGACGACGTGGGTTTCGGTCGGCCCGTAGTGGTTGTGCAGCCGCGCGCCGGGCAGCCCGGCGAACCAGCGGCGGATCGCCGGCGTGCACACCAGCTGCTCGCCGGCGGTGATCACGTCCCGCAGCCGCGCGGGGTACCGCCCGAGCCGGACGCCGTGCTCGGCCAGCAGTTGCAAAGCCACGTACGGCAGGAAAATCCGTTCGATCCCGGCCGTGTCCAGCTGCGCCAGCAACGCCGGGACGTCGTGCCGCCACTCCGGCCGGATCAGGTGCAGCCGGCCGCCGCCGCAGAGGGTCGTGAAGATCTCCTGGAACGACACGTCGAACGACAGCATCGAGAACTGCTGCGTCGCCGCGGGCGGGGCGTCCTGCCACTGCAGCAGGTTGGCCAGGGTGCGGTCCGGGACGCGCACACCCTTCGGCACGCCGGTCGAGCCCGACGTGAACAGCGTGTAGAGCGGCCGGCCGGCGCGCCGGGCCGGGACGTCCGGCACCGGCCCGTCGGTGAGCGTGACGAACCGCCGCTCGACGTCGGTCTCGAAGGTCTCGTCCGGGGCGAGCAGCACGCAGCGCGGCCGCACCCGCTCGAGCATCGCGCGCAGCAGCTCCGGCGGGTACGCGGGATCCAGCGGCACGGCGGTGATGTTCAGCCGGGCGAGCGCGAGCAGCGCGACGACGTGCTCGGCCGACGGCCGGAAGTACAACGCGATGTCGGTCGCGTCGGCCGGCAGGGTGGCCGCGAGCCGGGCCGCGTGCGCGTCCAGTTCGGCGTAGGTCAGCGTGGCGTCGCCGGTCAGCGCGGGGGCGTCGGGCGTCCGCGCGACCTGCCGCGCGAAGCCGTCGGCCACGGTTTCCCACGTCAGTTCCGCCACGGCAGCACGGCCGTGGTCACGGTGGTCCGGAGTCCGGGCGTCGCCGTGCAGGGCGCGCTCGAAGACGTCGCCGAGCGCCGCCGCATCGGCTTCGGTGAAGTGTCCTTCGCCGTATTCCCAAAGACAATCGAAGCCGTCCGGCCGTTCCACAACGGACAGCGTCAGTGCGCACTTCGCCTCGGCCGCTTCGATCCACTGTGGACTGACCGAGCAGCCGGGCAGCTGAAGCGCGCCGAAGTCGGTGTTCTCCAAGACGAACAGGTAGTCGAAGGCCGCGTACCCGGGGTCGAGGTCGGCGAACGCGACGTCCTGGTGGTCCAGGGCCGCCCCCGACGCTTCGCCGAGCCGCCGGAGCTGGGTGTCCAGTTCCTCGTCCGGGTCCACGGAAAGCGGCACCCGCACGGTGTTGGCGAACATCCCGACGCTGTCTTCGAACTCCCGCACCGGCCGGTTCGCCACCGGCGCGGCGATCCGGGGCCGGGTCCGCCCGGTCACCGCGTACAGGCTCCACGCGAACACGCCGAGCAGGAGCTGAAACCGGGTCAGGCCCAGCTCGCCGGCCCATTCGTCGACGCGCTCGCGGCCGATGCGCGTCGTGTGCAGCCGCCCGGCCAGCGATGCTTCACCGAGGGGCTCGGCGTCGTCGGACCGCTCGGTCAGCCGGTCGCGGTAGCCGGGGGAGGCGAACCAGCTGGCCTGCCAGGCGGCGAAGTCGAGGGGCGTGTGCGAGTCTCGCGGCGAGTCGCCGGACAGCTCCCGGAACAGGATGTTGAGCGACCAGCCGTCGACCGCGATGTGGTGCAGGCACAGCAGAAAGGTGCCGTCGGGACGCCAGGCCGCGCGCAGCAGCCGGCCCGAGGCCAGGTCGAACGGTGCCGTGAAGAAGTCCTCGCCGGGCTCGGTCCACGGGTCGTACGCCGGCTTCGCCACCTGCCGCAGGCCGTCGGGGGTGGCCTCGAACGCGGTGCGCAGCGCCGGGTGCCGCTCGACCAGGCCGCGCACGTCCCGGCGCAGCGCCTCGATGTCGGGGCCACCGGTGATCCGGAACGCGAGCGGCACGTGGTAGGCCGTGGACGCGGGATCGCGTTGCTGCACCAGCCAAAGCCGCTGCTGCTCACTGGTGGCGGGTGCGGTGGTCGCGGTGGTCGGCGCGCCCGGCTCCGGGTAGGCCGCGCGGCCCGCCCCCGCGATCGCCGCGGCGAGATCGGCGAAGGTGCCGCGTTGCACGACCGACGGCGCCAGGTCCACGCCCCAGCGTTCCCGGATCGCGAAGCGCAGCCGCAGCGCCTTGAGCGAGTCGCCCCCGGACCGCAGCCACGTGTCGCCGGGACGGAGATCCGGGACGTCGAGGGTTTCCGTGACGACGGCCAGGATCTCGCGCTCCCACGCCGTCGCTTCGCCGCCGGTGTCCGGTCGCCACGCCGGGAAGCCGCCGGCCAGGAGCGCGGTTTCGTCGACCTTGCCGTTGGCGTTGCGAGGCAGCTCGCCGACGCGGAAGACGTGGTGGGGCCGCATGTAAGCCGGCACGGTTTCGGCCAGGTGCGCTTCGAACGCGTCGAAGGACAGCTCGCCGGCCACGACGAAGGCGAGCAGCTCGGCGGTCGCGGCGCGGCGCACGGCCACGTGGACCTGCCGGATCTCCGGGTGCGCGAGGAGCCGCTGCTCCAGCTCGCCCGGCTCGATCCGGAACCCGCGGACCTTCACCTGGCGGTCGGTGCGCCCGACGTAGGCGTACCGACCGCCCGGCAGCACGCGGACCAGGTCGCCGGTGCGGTAGAAGCGCGCGCGGCCCTCGTCCAGCCACGGCAGCCGGACGAACCGCTGCCCGGTTTCCGCGGGCAGGCCGCGGTAGCCGAGCGCGACGCCGGCCCCCGAGATGTACAGCTCGGCGACCTCGCCTTCGGTGGCCACTCGCTCGTCCGTTTCGAAGACCGCGATCGCGCCGGTGCCCGGCAGCGGACGGCCGATCGGCACGACGTCGCCGTCGAAGCCGCGCGGGATGGCGTAGCTGAGCGCGAACGTCGTCGTTTCCGTCGGCCCGTAACCGTTCTGGAGCCGCGTCGGCGAATCCGGGTTGGCGCGGTACCAGCGGCGGATCAGCGGGGCGTTGAGCTGTTCGCCGCCGATGACGACCCGGCGCACGGTCGCGAAGCTGCCCGGCACGGTCTCGGCGACCGCGTTGAACAGCGTCGCGGTCACGAACATCGTGTCGATGCGCTCGCGCACGAGGGCATCGGCGAACGCTCGCGGGTCGCGGACGGTGTCGTCGTCGAGGATCACGCACGTGCCGCCGGTCAGCAGCGGGACCCACACCTCGAAGCTGATGGCGTCGAACGCGGGGTTGGCCAGGCAGGCGAACCGCGTGCCGATGTCGAGCCAGCCGGGTTCGGCCAGGCGCAGGACCCCGGCGTCGCGCACCTCGACGCCCTTGGGCCGGCCGGTCGTGCCGGAGGTGGAGAAGAGGAACGACGCCGGCGCGGGTTCGGCGGGCACTCCGACCTCGGTCGGCGTCAACTCGGGTAGCTCCTCGCAGACGACGACCGCGCCCGCGTCGGCGAGGATGGCGTCGCGGCGCGAGGGCGGGCTCTGCCGGTCCAGCGGGACGACCTGAGCGCCCAGGCGCAGCACGCCGAGCAGCACGAGGACGAGATCCGCCGACCGCGGCAGGGCGACGGCGACCGCGTCGCCCGGGCGGACTCCGCGGCGCGCCAACGACTCCGCGACCGCCGCGGCTCCCGCGTTCAGCTCGGCGTAGGTGAGCCGGCGGTCGCCGTCGGACACGGCGAGGGCGTCCGGGTGCCGCAGGGCCCGGTCGTGGACGCGGCGGGCGATCGACGTCATCGGGCCGCCAGCTCGGCCGAGATCAGCTTGGCGACCAGCGGCAACGCGGCACTCTCCAGCATGTCCCAATGCCCGCAGTCCGCGGGGACCACCTCGAACTCGCCACGGGCGCGGCGGCGCCAGAACTCCGCGCTGCCGGGGATCGTGTCCTCGCCGACGGCCTGCACGAACACCACTCGCGCCGCCGTCTCCCCGGGGTCGTGCTCGCGCGCGGTCAACCGGTTGTGGTTGTACGTGCGGTGGTAGCGCTCGATCTGCGCGTCCTCGATCCCGGGGTACATCCCGTTGAAGCGAACCAGTTTCTCGCGGAACTCGGCGGCCGGCACCGGTTCGATCGCGGCCTTCGCGGCCGGGTCGTCGGTGGCGTTCGTGTCGAGCAGGACGACGCTGACGCGCCCGGCGAGCCGGCGGCCCATCTCGTAGGCGACCAGCCCGCCGTACGACAGTCCACAAAGGACCAGCGTCTCGTCCGGTCGCGGGTCGACGAGCCGCAGGTACTCCTCGGCCATCGCCTCGACGCTCGGCAGCGGCTCCTCATCGGCGTTGAGCCCCGGGGACTGGATCCCGAGCACCCCGGCCTCCACGGGCAAGGCGGCGCTGAGCGGCAGGTAGCAGAACGCCGTCCCCCCGGCCGGGTGCACGCAGACGACGCGGGCTCGGCCGTCGCCTCGGCGGAACTCGATCAGGCTGCCGGTCTCGGGTGGACGGTCCGCGCGCAGCAGCGCGGCCTGCTGCTCGATGGTCGGGTGCAGGATGACGTCCCGGATCGGCAGCTCGCGGCCGAACTCCGCGCCGATCGCGTGGGCCAGCTTGATCGCCGAGATCGACGTGCCGCCGACGTCGAAGAAGCCGTCCGAGACGCCGATCGCGGGGTGCAGCAGCAGGTCGCGCCAGATGGCCAGCAGCGCCAGCTCGACGTGGTCGCGCGGGGCGGTGGTGTTGACGGTCGCGGGCGCGCTCGCCCGAGCGTGCGCCAGGACGGCGTCGCGGTCGAGCTTGCCGCTGCGGCTCAGGGGCAGCCGCTCGAACTCGGCGAACACCGACGGGATCATGTAGTCCGGCAGCCGGCCGGCCAGCGCGGCCCGCCACTCGTGCGGGGTCCGGCCGCCACCACCCGCGACGCCGGCGACGAGCCGCGGCTCGCCTTCGCGGTCCACCAGCACGGCGGCTTCCTTGACCCCGGGAACGGCGAGCAGCGCGGCTGTGACCTCGCCGGGCTCGATGCGGAACCCGCGCAGCTTGATCTGGTCGTCCCGGCGGCCGGCGTACTCGGCTTCGCCGCTCGGGAGCCACCTCGCGAGGTCCCCGGTGCGGTACATCCTCTCGCCGGGCGTGAACGGATCCGCGACGAACCGTTCGGCGGTCAGCCCGGGCCGGTGCAGGTAGCCGCGGGCCAGGCAGTCGCCGGCCAGGAAGACCTCACCGGCCACACCCGGCGGCACCGGTCGCAGCCGCTCGTCCAGCAGGTACAGCCGGGATCCGGGCAGCGGCCGCCCGATCGGCGCCGGCCGGTCCCGCGGCTGGGGGTCGAAGTACGCGGTGGCGTAGAGCGTCGCTTCGGTGGGTCCGTAGCCGAAGCAGATCCGCAGGCCGGGCCGGGCGGCGGCGAACCGGGCGAGCGCGGCCTCCGGCAGCGGTTCGACGCCGGTCAGCAGCTGGCGCAACGCGAGCCCTTCGACGCGCGTGGGATCTTCGTCGATCCATCGGACGTAGGCGGGTGGCAGGAAGGCCTGGACCACCCGGTGGTCCCGCAGCCACGCCATCAGCGCCGCGGGATCGGGCCGGACGTCCTCGGGGACGACGTGCAGCACGGCGCCGGTGGTCAGGGGGAGCAGCAGTTCGTGCACCGACGCGTCGAAGCCGATGCTCGACCACGCCGACGTCGCCTCACCGGGGGTCGCGCCGAAGCGGTCGAGCCACTGGTCGAACAGCGCGAGGACGCTGTGGTGGGTGACGGCGACGCCCTTGGGACGCCCGGTCGAGCCCGAGGTGTAGATGACGTAGGCCGTCTCGCCGGGGCTCGTCGCGACCGGTCGCCGGGTCTCGTCGCCTTCGGCTTCCAGCGCCGTGACGTCGTCTTCGAGGACCAGCACCGGGCGCGCGTCCTCGACCATCGCGGCCCGCCGCGCGGCCGGCTGCGCCGGGTCGAGCGGGAGGTAGGCGGCGCCGGTCTTCAGCACGCCGAGCACGGCCACCACCAGCTCGGCCGACCGTCCACTGAGGACGGCCACGACGTCGCCCGGCCCGGCTCGGAGGGCGTTCGCCAGCTTCGTGCTGCGGCGGTCCAGCTCGCGGTAGGTGAGGGTCCGGCCGTCGCAAACGAGCGCGGGCGCGTCCGGGGTGGCGTCGGCGTGGGTGGTGAACCGGTCGACCAGCCCGCCAGGACGCCGGCGCGGGCTCGGGCCGGTGCTCCAGGCGGTGAGGATTTCCCGGCGTTCGGCGTCGTCCAGCAGTTCGTAGCTCGCGATCGCGGCGCCGGGCCGCGTGGCCAGCTGGTCGAGCAGCCGGCCGAGGTAGCGGGCGTACCGCTCGGCGGTGGCGTGGTCGAAGAGAGCGACGGCGTAGTCGAGGTGCCCGTTGACGTCACCGTCCTCGTCGGCGAGGCCGAGGGCGAGGTCGAACTTCGCGGGCGCGTGCTCGACGTCGAGGGATTCGACGGTGACGCCCGGCAGCTCGAGGACGTCGTGCAGGGTCGGCACCCAGGCGACCATGGTCTGGAACAGCGGGGTGTGCGCCGGGCTGCGCGGCGGGTTGACCAGTTCGACGACCCGTTCGAACGGCAGCTCGACGTGGTCGATCGCGCCCCGCAGGGAGGCCCGGACCTGCTTGAGCAGCCCGGCACCGGTGGGCGAGCCGGCCAGTTCGGCGCGCACGGCGAGGGTGTTGACGAAGAAGCCGATGGTGTCGGGGTATTCGCCGCCGGTGCCCCGGTTGGCGGTCGGGACGCCGACAACGATGTCAGTTTGCGCGGAAAGCCGGGATAGGAGGATGAACCAGCAGGTCAGGATGGTGGAGTAGAGGGTGACCCCGTGCTCGCGCGCGACGGTCTTGAGCCGGGCGGTGAGGTCGGGCCCGAGCGAGACGGGCACCCGCGCGCCGCGGTGGTCCTGCCGGGGCGGACGCGGCCGATCGGCGGGTAAGTCGAGTACGGGTGGTACGCCGTCGAGCCGTTCCCGCCAGTACGCCTCGTGCGGCGCCGGGCCGGGTCCGGTCAGCCAGTCTTGCTGCGCTTTCGAGTGGTCCCGGTAGGGCCGCGCGGCCGGCAGGTCCGGGGTCGTACCGCTCAGTTGAGCGGCGTAGAGGAGCCCGAGTTCGCGCAGCAGCAGGGTCCGCGACCACCCGTCGAAGACGACGTGGTGCACGGTGATCAGCAGGACGTGCTCGCCGTCCGGGAACTGTCGGTGGTCCCCGGTAGCGTGGAAACCGGGGGGCGGCGCCCCAGCCCTGGTCAACAGCCGCGCCCGGGCGAGCGGGGCGCGCGTGAGGTCGAACGGCTCGGAAGCCTCGGCCCGCCGCAGTTCGTCTTCCGGCTTCCCGGTGACGTCCGTGACGGGGCAAGGAAAGCCGTGACCGGCGGGTTCGACGATTTGCACCGGCCGCCCGTCCTCGACGACGATCCGCGTGCGCAAGGCTTCATGCCGGTCGGCGAGGGCGTCGAAGGCCCGTTGGAGAGCTTCGCGGTCGAGGGGTCCCCGGAGGGCGAAGGCCATGGTCTCGTTGTAGGCGGGGCCGGCGCCGTCCAGCTGGGAGACGGTCCAAAGGCGCTGCTGGCCGGACGACAGCGGGGCGGACACTCGCATCGAGGACGGCCTTTCCTGGCGGGGCGGGCGAACGGGTACAGCGTCGTGCCGTCGCAGCCGAGGTCGGGGAAACGCTCTCTGTCTGTCCGGACAGTTAACACCACACCATCGGGTGATGACGAGGGGTGACGGAAGTTTGCCCGGAAGTCCCTTCCGGGGGTTCCCGGCCGTGCGGGTCGCCGGGGCGGGACGGGACCCGGCCGGGGGAGTCCACAGTGGACGGAGCAAGCGCGGGTGCGCCGGCCGCGGGATCCGGCCGGCCGAGCGGCGGACGGGTCCGCAGAGGCGAGTGGCCCCGTCACGCGGCGGCCCGGTGAGCGACTCTCTCGTCCTGAATGAGTCATTCAGGTCTTGGGAGGTCCTGAATGACTCATTCAGGACACGGGTCGGCGGCCCCCGCGAGACGCCGACCTCGCCTGCGGCGAGAACCCGCCGCCCACGAGGAACCCGCCACCGGCGCCGGCAGGGAGCGTGCCCGCCAAGCGCGAGCACGCTCCCCATCAGCGGAGGACGCCTGGCTTACCTCCCCGCAACCTCGGCCGCGGTCAGGACCCGGTTCCACACCACGACGTCATCGACACTCCCGGGCCAGAAGTCACTCTGCCGCCCACCCGACACCGCGCGCCCGATGGCGAGCGGTCCCGGCGCCGCGTCGCCCGTCGGCTGGCTCCACGTCTTGGCCTGTGCCACCCCGTCGACGTACAGCACGTACGTGCCCGCATCCGCGTCGTGCACCCCGACCAGGTGATACCAGCGCCCGGCCTCCGGCGCCGCGTCCGACAACGCCCGCCCCGAGCTGGTCGAGAACGCCAACCGGTTGTCAGCCGCGGAGTACTGCAAGTAGAACCCGCTGCTCGGCGCACCGTCCTGGCTGACCGCCGTCGCCCACGAACCCGTGCGGTCCAGGCGGACCCACGCGCTCACCGAATAGTTGCCGGTCGTGTCCAGCACCGGCCCGCCCGTCTGCGCGTACTGCCCCGAGCCGTCGAACTGCAACGCCGTGCCGCTCACCCCGGGGACCCACGAACCCGTCGAGGTGGCGTCGTGGGCGCCGGCCGTGTCGTGGGCCGTTGTGCCGGTTCCCTCGTCGAGGGTCCACGCTCCGACCGGATCCTGCTGACCCGCCGCGTGGGCGACTTGGACGTTTTGCCGCTGATGCGTGGATCCCGGCCCGTCGGGACCCCGGTACGACGCGGTCGCCGTCAGCGTCGCCGCGCTGCCCGGCTCGGCGTCCGCCGGGGCCGTCAGCGTGACCGTCCACGTCCGCGACCCGCCGGGCGGGATCGCGGCGGCGGACTGCCCGGCGAGCGCAGCCGACCAGCCGGCCGGCACGGCGACCGTCACGCGCGGAGCGACAAGCGGGCTCCGCGTCGTGTTCCGCACCGTCACGGGCACCGATGTGCTCCCCTTGACCGTGATGACGCCGGTGCCCGGTCCGACGGCGATCCGGGCGTCCGGGCTCGACGGTGTCCAGGACTCGAACTCCGTGACCCCGACGAACGCGCCCGGCGGGTTGGTGAACACGAGCCGGACCTTGCTCGTCGTCAGGGTGGGGAACGTGACGCGGTTGACGCCGTTGCCCACCGGTGCCACCGGCGCGCGGACCTGGCCGGGCACCTCCTGCCACGCCGAGCCCGTCCAGTACTGCAGGCGGTAAGCCGCGGCCGGTCGGACCCCGCCGCCGTCGTCGTAACCGTGCCAGCGGATGTCGGAAACCGGTGTGGGGGCGCCGAAGTCGACGCCGTAGAAGTCGTTCGCGTTCGGCGACGAGTAGTTCGTCCAGCGCGTGTTTTCCGGGACCTCGTTGTACCAGACCTTGCCGTCGAGGGCGTTCCACGCGTTGTCGTAGGTCCACGTGTACGACGTGATCGGCCGCGGGTAGCCGGTGCGCAGCGGGTTGGCGGCGTCGTTCACCAGGTCGTCGGACCGGGGGAGCAGCGTCGGGCCGACGTCGATCGTCGTGTTCCGCAGCGTCGCCGAGCGCTGGACGAGCCGGCCGTCGACGTAGAGCCGCATCCCGGCGCCCTGTCCGTAGTGCCGGCCGTCACGGTCCCACAGCACGGTCACGTTGTGCCCGTGGTAAGGCACGTTCTCGGCCGCGAAGTGGTCCCAGGTGGACGGTGTCAGCGGCCGGACGTCCAAAGTGGAACCGGACTGCGGGCGGAGGCCGATCAGCCCGGACAGCACGAGATCGGTGTAGGTCGAGTGGTTGTAGTCCTCGCTGTGGTTCTGCCCGTCGTAGATCCAGGCGTCCCGGTCCGGGTCGTGGGCCTCGGCGACGTACGGCTTGCCGTTCTTGGTCTGCGTGCGGGCGTACGTGGCCAGCGCCGCCGCGTAGTCCTCTTTGGACACAGTGGTCGCGGCCGGGTAGTCGTCCAGGAGGTTCGCCAGGCCGGTCAGGGTCTGAGAGGTGGCGAAGGGCCAGCTCGGCCCGTCCCAGCGGCAGCAGTTGCCGGCGTCCTTCATGAAGAACGGACTGCGACGCTCCGTCGTGGTCGGGCCGTAGGCGCTCGCGAAGCCGTCCGGGTCGAGCAGTTGCGACCACGCCCTGGCGGTCCCGGTGCCCGCCGCGCCGAACATCCACGGGACGAACCCGATCTGCTCGCGGCTGCCGGACAGCCGGTGCTCCGGGTTGTCGTCGCGCGGCATCGCGTAGTAGAAGCCGCGAGCCGGGTCCCACAGCCACTTCTGCAGCGACGCCTTGAGCCCGGCGGCGCGCTGGGCGTACTCGGCGGCGAGCCGGTGGTCGCCGACGGAGTCCGCGATGCGGCTGATCGCCACGGCATCGCCGTACTGGTAGGAGTTCAGCGTCGGCCGGTACCCGGCGCCGCCGTGGTACGGCTCGGGCGACTCGTAGGAGGACGCGGAGAACTCCATGGCGTCCCAGACCGGCACCGACCAGTACAGGCCGAGCTGGGCGTCGAACTGCTTGTCCCAGCCGCGGTACTGGCGCACGAGGTCCGGCAGCAGTTCGCGCAGCGGCGCGAAGTCGCCGCTCACCTGAGCTTGGCCGTAGGCGGAAGTGGCCAGCCAGACGCTGTACTCGTGCGCCCAGTCGGTGGTGTCGGCGTTGACGTCGTCGGTGGCCGGCTTGGGACCGGCGCCCGGGCCGGTGAGCCAGAACCGGAGGTAGTCCTGGGCGTAACCGGGGTCGCGCAGCCAGCGCCCTTCGGTCAGCTGGTGCCCGGCAGCGGCGTTGATCGCCTGGTAGGGCGCCGCGTAGCCGCAGCAGTCGAGGAACTCCGTCGAGATCCAGCCGTCGGCAGGATCGGTGTAGCGCAGGTGCTCCTTCCACACCCGCCACCGGTAGTAGTAGACGCTCTGCATGGTGGCGTCCGGCAGGTCGACGAACGGGATGTTGGCTTCGTACCAGGCAGGATCGGCGTAGCCGGCGAGCGCGGCGGCGTGGTCGAGGAAGTGCGTCCCGCCGCTCGGCGCGGGTACCTTGCCGGCCGCGGCCGCGACACCGGGGAAGCCGAACAGGACGGCCGTGGCCAGCCAGGCGACCACGCCTCGAGTGCGTCTCCAGGACCGCCGCATCACGCCTCCCGAGCAGGTTTACAACGTTGTAAAACACAGGCTCGACCACTATCGCTCAAGAGAAACCAAAAGGGAACACCCGCGGCGGGGACAAGCTCGGACAAGAACGCCCACGGCCCGGCTACGCCGATAAGTCCGGAATGCCTGGCGGGCGCGCGGTTTCGGGACGCGACAATGATCACTCCCGCCGCCGGCCGCCGCTTCGGCCACGCATGATGGGCCCGAGATGGTCGAAGACTTCCGCCTGCGCTCGGTCGCCGCGGCGGCGTACGGGCCGGCGGCCCTCTTCGGCCTGTCCGAAGGAGCCGTGCTGCCGGTCATCGCGCTCAGTGCGATCGATCGCGGGGCGAGCACCTCGACGGCCGCGCTCATCGCCGCGATGCTCGGCGTCGGGTCGCTCGCCGCGAACATCCCGGCCGGCGTGCTCGCGACGCGGATCGGGGAACGCCGGTCGATGCTGCTGGCCGCGGGCGTCATGGTCGCGGGCGTGGCGGCCTGCCTGGCCGACCTGGGCCGGGGGCCGGGGTCGCTGCTGCTCTACGGCTGCGGCGTCACGCTGATCGGGGCGGCGAGCGCCGTCTACGGCCTGGCCCGCCAGTCGTACCTGACCGGGATCGTCCCGCCGCACATGCGGGCCCGGGCGTTGTCGACCCTGGGCGGGAGCATGCGGATCGGCCTCTTCCTCGGGCCGTTCGCCGGTGCCGCGGCGATGCGGGTCGCCGGGCTGCCCGGCGCGTACTACGTGAGCCTGGCCGCGATCGCCGCCGCGGCCGCGCTGGTGCTGCGCGTGCCCGCCCTCGACGTCACCGCCGCCGACCGGGCCGCCGCGTCCGCCGTGACGACGCGGAAGATGCTGCGACAGCAGTGGCGGGTGTACGCGACCCTCGGCGTCGGCGTCCTGCTGCTGTCGGCGATCCGGCAGACCCGCCAGACCGTCGTTCCCCTGTGGGCGGCGCACATCGGGCTGTCGCCGACGACCAGCTCGATCATCTACGGCGTCGCCGGGGCGATCGACGCGCTGACGTTCTACCCGGCCGGCAAGGTCATGGACCGCCACGGCCGGCGCTGGGTGGCCGTGCCCTCGACCCTCGTGCTCGGCACGGCCTTCCTCCTCGTGCCGCTCACCCACGGCGCGGCCCTGCTGACGGTCGCGGCCATGGTGATGGGCTTCGGCAACGGCATCGGCTCGGGCATCGTGATGACGCTCGGCGCCGACGTGTCCCCGGCAGCCGGCCGGCCGACGCACCTCGGGATCTGGAACGAGCTCGCGGACATCGGGACCGGCGTGGGTCCGCTGGTCCTGTCCGCGATGACCGCGCTGGCCGGCCTCGGCGCGGGGATCGTGGCCAGTGGCGGGATCGGCTTCCTGGCGGCCGGGGCGCTGTGGCGGTGGATTCCGCGCCGGGCGGGCCCCGCCGGGCGGACCCGCGCGTGACGCTCCCTGGACCGGGGAACCGGGAGCGTCACGCTTTCAGGCGCCGGGCCGGTTGCCGGTCGGGATCGTGATGGGCGTGGTCGTCGGCGAGGACACCTTGTTGAGGAACAGCATCGCGATCGCGCGGATGAACTGGTCGAACAGGTAGAACCCGGCCGGCGCGATCGGCAGCAGCCCCTCGCGGAACGCGATGTAGGCCGGCCAGCCGGTGCGGACCAGCGCGGCTGCCGCGTAGTCGCGGGGCAGGCCGAGCCAGTCGCCGACCGCGTCGCTGAGCACGTACCGCACGAACTCGTTGAGGAACCCGCGCGTCACGCCCAGGTCGATCTGCGCGGTCAGCCCCAGCAGGTCCTCCGCCAGCTCCTTGCCCTCCGTCGTCGGGGACAGCAGCGGCGTGAGCACCCGCGTCGACTGCGCGTCCGCCTCGGCCCACGTCTGGGGGATGAACTCGTCCCGCACGCCGAGCAGGTGGATGGCGACCTGCCACTGGTGCAGGAAGGCCTCTTCGTCGGCGGCCGACATCGGGATGCGCCATTCGAGCAGCTTCCGGTGCACGTAGGTGCCGAGGCTGTGGAAGGTCACCAGGATGTCGCCGTTGCTGATCGGGATCTGCTCGTCGGCGACCGCCCGCCAGTGTGGCGACTGCGGCAGCAGGTGGCGCACCGCGGCGTGCACGAGGCGCGTCTTGTTGGCCGTGACCACGAACTGGCCGCTGGGCTGGAACGCGTTCAGGTCGCTCAGGTCGTAGCCGAAGGTGAACGTCTTGGCCGCGCGGTCCTGCATGTTCGCCCCGCCCGCTGACCAGTAGACCGACTTGGCCTCCCGCGGGATCACCGTGCTCATGATGCCGCTGCCCAGGCCGTAGAGCATGAACAGGTAGGTGTCCTTGCGCCGGTTGAAGTCGGCGGCGCGGCGCAGCTTGACGGGGTCGGCCCAGGAGGGCAGCCGGTTCGCCTGCCGGAGGTGGCCGGCGAGGTCGGCGGGCAGGCCGGTCGGCAGCGGGTCGCCGTTGTTCACCCACGGCCGCAGCGCGGTGTTGAGGGCGGGCACCCCACCGGTGTCGAGGACGCCCGCCATCAGGCGGTCGACTTCGTCGTCCCAGACCCACCACGGGTCGGTGGCGGTGCCCGCCGACGCCCAGGCCGGGACGACGCTCGTCGCGCTCGCCAAACCCAGCGCGACGCCGAGCGAAAGGACGCTCCTCCTGCTGAGATCGCTCATTAACTTACCTAGCTTCCTTGGTAGGCAAAAACCGCTTCGAGCACGCATCTAAGGAGAGATTCTCCATTAACATAGCGAGCCGTGTCGCCGGTCGGCAAGAGGCGTCCGGGGCCGGTCGTGGTTGACTGGCACGCATGGTCCCGTTCGCCCTTCACCCCGCCCGGTGGCCGCGGTGACCGCCGAGCCGGCCGCGGCCGTCCGGCCGCGCAACCGCAAGCAGCTCATCGTCGAAGCGGGGGCCACCGTCTTCAGCGAGCGCGGCTACCACGCGGCGTCCATGGAGGAGATCGCGGCCGGGGTCGGGATCACCGCGGCCGCGCTGTACCGGCACTTCCCGAACAAGTACGCGTTGTTCGCCGAGTGCGCGAACGTGATGGCCGACCGGCTCGTCGCGGCGCTCGACGAGGTGCCGCCGGACGCCCCGTTGACGGACGTGCTCGCCGCCGTCACCCGGGTCACCGTCGCGCACCGGGCGGCCGGTGGCGTGTACCGGTGGGAAGCCCGGTACCTCGACCGCGCCGACCGCCGGCTGCTGAAGGGGAAGTTCGCGCACGTCGTCGGGCGGGTGGCGGACCTCGTGCGGCGCGAGTACCCGCTGCCCGGCGAGGAACTGCGGGCCGTGGCGGCCCTGGGCGCGATCGGGTCGATCACCATGCACCACAACTCGATCGGCCGGCGCCGGGTCGAAGACCTGCTGCGGGCGTCCGCGCTGCGCGTGGTCGCGACCGACGACTCGACGGCGAGGGTCGCGGGCCTCGTCGAACTGCCCGCCCGGCCGGTGCCGCGCACCCGGCGCTCGGAGATCCTCGCGGCCGCGATCCCGCTGTTCGAACGGGACGGGTTCGCCGCGGTCACCAACGGCATGATCGCCGAGGCCGTCGGGCTGGTGCCGTCCGGGCTGTACCGCTACTTCCCGGGCAAGGCCGACATCCTGGCGGCGGCCTGCCTGCAGGCCGCGGACCTGCTGGCCCAAGCCGTCGGACACAACCTGCGCGGGGTGACCGATCCGCTCGCCGCGTTGACCGCCCTCACCGCGACCTACGTGGCCTACAGCTTCGAGCACAGCGCCCTCAACAGCGTGGCCAACGCCGAGGTCGCCGGCCTGCCCGCGGGCCTGCGCCGGCCGCTGGTCGCCGCGCAGCGCGAGCACATCGCCGTGTGGGAGGAGCACCTGCGGCACGCCCGGCCGGACCTCGACACGCGCCAGGCCCGGGTGCTGGTGCACGCCGGTTTCGGAGTGGTGGTCGAAGCCGGACGGCACCTGCGGTGGCAGGACACGCCCGAGCACCGGGCCGCCGTGGCCGCTTTGCTCATGAGTGCCTTGGACCTCTGACGGCCGTCCGTCAGCGGTTGCGCCAGACGGGCCGGCGCTTCTGGGCGAAGGCCGTGATGCCCTCGATCGTGTCTTCGCTGACGAGGAGGTCGTCGAACGCCGGGGACGGGTGGTCGACCGCGTCGACGGGGTCGGGGATGTCCCGCGTCTCGGCCATGATCCGCAGCGACGCCCGGACCGCCGTGGGGGAGCCGTCGAGGATCCGCGCGGCCAGTTCGCGGGCGCCCTCCACGGCCCGGCCCGCCTCGGTGACGCGGTTGACCAGCCCGTAGGCCAGCGCCTCTTCCGCGTCGAGACGGCGACCGGCGAGGATCATCTCATTGGCGACCGCCGGCGGGACCGTGCGCGGGAGGCGGACCAGGCCGCCGGCGCCGGCGACCAGGCCGACCTTGACCTCCGGCAGGGCGAACCGCGCGGTCGCGTCCGCGACGACGAGGTGGCACGCCAGGGCGATCTCGCAGCCGCCGCCCAGCGCATAACCGTTGACCGCCGCGATCACCGGCTTGGTCATGTCCCGGCGGCTGGTGAGCCCGGCGAAGCCGTTCTTGGGAACCCACAAGGGTTTTCCGGAAGCCGAGTGGACGAGGTCGTTGCCGGCGGAGAAGGATTTGCCGCCCGCGCCGGTGAGGATCGCGACCCACAGGCCGGGGTCGGCGAAGTAGGCGTCGAAGACCTCGTCGAGCTCCTCGTTGGCCGCCGGGTGCAGGCTGTTGCGGGACTCCGGGCGGTTGATCGTGACTTCCAGGACGTGCCCGTCGCGGCGGACCAGCACGTGCTCGTAGTCCTCTCGCAGCACTTTCGGCCGCGGCGGGACCAGCTCGGCCATCCGGGCTCCGGTGGTGGTGACGCGGTTGCCGAACCCGAAGGACCGCACGAACACGCGGCTGCCGATCGGCTCCCCGGTGGCCAGCAGGTCGAGCGTTTCCGCGTCGCCGTCGTGGGTCATGGCGAGGAAACGGCGGCCGTCGGCTTCGAGCCGTCCGATGACGATGCCGGTGCGTTCGCCGCCGCGGCCGTGCTTGACGGTGTACGTCTCGATGGTGGCCCAGCCGTCGGCTCGCCGGGCCTCGGCCGGCGCCGGCCACGAGTCGATCTCCGCCTGCAGCGCGGCGCTGTCGCCGGCGCGCCACGCCACCGGCGTCGTCGAGTAGACGGCGGCGGAGTGCTTGCTCATCAGCCCGCCGTTGGCGCCGACGAACCCGAACGTGCCCGGTTCGGCCCGCAGGCGGCGGACGGTCTCGGCGATGGCGTGCATCGAGTAGTTGTTGCCCGCCCCGCCGAAGAACGGCAGGCCGCCGGTGAGGGTCAGGCCCCGCGGGTCGCCGGGGTCGAGGCCGAGCCCTTCGCACACGGTGAAGACGGGCACCGGGAAGCAGCTGTAGAGGTCCATTGTGGACAAGTCGGCGACGTCGATGCCGGCGACGTCGAGGGCGTGCCGGGCGGCCAGCACCGACGCGGGGCTCGTGCTGAAGTCCGCGCGCTCCATGAGGTCGCGTTCGCGCAGGTCGGCGTGCCCGTGCAGGAAAACCCGCTTGTCGCGCGGGATTCCGAGCCGTTCGGCGGCCGCGACCGACATCAGGACGACCCCGGCGCCCTGGTTCACCTTGTCCCGCGCGACGAGGTAGCGGGTGTAGGGATCGGCGATCGGCCGGTTCGCCTCGGACGGCGTCGCGAGTTCCTCGGCGCTGCGTCCGACGGGCGCGGCGGCGTAGGGGTTCGCGGCGGCGACCTGGGTGAACGGCGCGAACAACGCGCCCATCGCGGCGGCGTAGTCCTCGCGGGACAGCTCGAGGCGGGCTCGCCGGGCGTTCTCGAACAGCGCGTACTGGCTCGGGGCGTCCACGAGCCCGTGCGCGACCTGGTGCCGGGAGGCGAGTCCCCGCAGGCCGTAGCCGCGGTCTTCGAGGCTGCCCTCGACGTGCTCGGTGAAGTCGGGCCTGTCGGCGGCGTGGGCGAGGTGCTGGACGGTGGAGATGGCTTCCGACCCGAAGACGAGCGCGACCTCGATCTCGCCGGCGGCGATGGCGGCGGCGAACTCGGTGACGAGGTGCTGGGGGCTCTGCCCACCGGCGACGTCGAGGATCGCCCGGGCCGGAGCCGCCCCGACGCGGCCGGCCACCGAGCGCGGGTAGTTGTCCGACCGGCCCAGGGGAGCGGATGCGATCGGGGTGGAGTTCTCGAACTGGCGGATGCCACCGACGGTGTCGACGGCAGCGGCGACGGTCGCCGGGTCGGCCCCGGTGTCGGCGAGCGCGGCCCGGACGGCCTCGGCGGCGAGGTCCACCGCGGACAGCCGCCGGTAACCGGGATCGTCGAGGCGTTCGGCGAACTGCCCGGCGCCGACGAGGACCGGGGTGCGGGGGTCGAGGTCGGTCATGGGGTGCTCCGGGTGACCTGTGCGGGGGTGGGGCCGTGCCCTGGGCAGGCGAGGTGGCCGGCGTGGACCCGGGCCGGGGTGTAGGGGTCGAGGCCGGTCACAAGGCACTCCTCGTCACCCGCATCGGCGTGGGGCCGTACCCCGGCCAGGCGAGGCGGCCCTGCCCGGCCAGGTACTCGATGTGGGCGACCGTCTCGGCCACCGCCGACAGCCGCATGAAGCCGATCTCCGGCCACGGGCGGGACCACGTCAGCTGCGTCGCGATCTCCCACGGCGTCGGCCGCCCGAGCTCCGTCACCACCGCGACGATCTCCGCGCACCGCTGCTCGTGGTGCTCGCGCAGCAGCTCGCTGCGCCCGGCGAGGCCGCGGAAGCGGTACTCGTGCGCGGGCAGCGCGTCGTGGTCGTCGAACGTCGCCGTGTGCTCCAGCGAGCGGAGGAACTGCCCCAGGGGCGGCTCGGCGGCGCCCGGCCACGAGCCGATCGCCGGGGTGATCCGGGGCAGCACGTGGTCGCCCGTGAGCAGCAGCTGCGCGTCCGGCTCCTGCAGGCACAGGTGCCCCGGCGTGTGCCCGGGCGTCCACACGGCCCGCAACCGGCGGCCGCGCACCGGGACGAGGTCGCCGTCCTCCAGCAGGACGTCCGGCTCGGGCAGCTCGGCGGCCGGCCGTGGGGCGGCGTCAAGCGTCTCGAGGAGGTCGGCGATCTCCGCTTCCGGGGCGCCGCAGCCGCGCAGCCACGTCGTGATCTCGGTGCGGGTGTCGCCGTGCTCGTCGCGACGGCGCTGGGGGAGCGTCGCGCGTTCGGCCGGGTGCATGCCGATCCAAGCGCCGGACTCCGCGCGCAGCCGGGCGGACAGGCCGTGGTGGTCGGGGTGGACGTGGGTCGTGACGATCCCGGCCACGTCGGTCGTCGACGCGCCCGCGGTGGCGAGGCCGTCGAGCAGGGCCGTCCAGCCCTCGTCGGTGTCCCAGCCGGGGTCGACGACGACCAGGCCTTCGTCGGCCGGGACGAGGTAGGACAGCGTGTAGCGAAGCGGGTTGTCCGGGATCGGCACCGGCACCGACCACAGCCCGCCCGGCAGTTTCTCGACCGGCGGCCGCCGCCGCGCGCGCCACGCCGCCTGCTGCTCGGTGCCGAGCACTTCGATTCCCGGCATGTGTGCACCTTCCGCGAGATACTGAACAAGGTGCGTCCAGTAATAGCCCGACTCTATAGTGGTCGGATTCCGTGCGGCAATGACCCCGGATCACGGGGCGAGGTGAGGCGCATGACGGGCGAGGCCGGGCGGCCCCGCGACCCCGAGGTCGACCGGCGGGTGCTGAGCGCGGCGGCGGAGGTCTTCGGCGAAGACGGCTGGGGCCGGTTCACGGTCGACTCCGTGGCCCGCCGCGCCGGGGTGGGCAAGGCGTCGATCTACCTGCGCTGGCCGAACAAGAAGGAACTGCTGGCCAGCTGCCTCGAAGCACGGATCACCCCGGTCGCCGACATCGACACGGGCTCGGTGCGCGAGGACCTGGTCCGCCTCGCCGAGCAGATGCTGACGGCGTTCTTCGGCGAGTCGGGCCGGGCGACGACGAGGCTGCTGATGGACGCCGACCGCATCCCCGGCGTGGCGGAGCGGGTGGCCCAGCTGCGCCAGGCCCAGGTGCTGGCGGCCCGCGCGATCGTCCGGCGCGGCATCGCCCGCGGCGAGCTGCACGGCGGAACGAGCGTGACGCTCCTGCTGGACGCGATCGTCGGCGGCTGCCTGAACCACGCGCTGGCGACCCCGGCCCACCTGCGGCCCCAGGTCGCGGCGGGGTTGACCGACTACGCCGGCGAGCTGGTCGACTTCGTCCTGGGCGCGGTGACCGCCGGTTAGCCGATCCCGGGGTCCGCGACCGGGAAGGTGTCCATCCAGGTGATTTCCAGCCGCCGGTGCACGATCCGCCACCCGTCGGGCCGGCGCTCCAGGCGGTCGACGAAGAACCCGGTCTGGATGAGGTTCCACCCGCGGCCGCCGGTTTCGCCCTGGTGCGTGTGGATGTGCGGCGTGCGGGCCGTCGCGGTGTCGCCGTCGAGTTCCACAGTGGACACGCCTTCGAAGTGCTGCCACCGGCGCAGCCCGCTCATCGAGCCGCGCGGGCCCCGCATGACCTCGGCGAGTTCGCGGTAACCGATCCCGTCGAGCGGGGCGCCGGTGACGGAGTAGTCGACCGTGGCGTCGGGTGCGAACACCTCGTCCCACTGCTCGAGCACGTCGTCGTCGCCGTCCTGGTGGAGGTCCTGGCCGAGGCCGTACCGCGTGACGAGGTCCTGGATCTCCGCCCGGTCCAGCAAGTACCGCAGGCGTTCTTCGACGGACTTCGTGGTCATCGTTGTCATGCCTCGACGCTAACCCTACGCTGACAATGTGGGTAGTACACACAAAAAAGTAAGTGCAGAGCGTCCACAGTGCACGATCGACCGGGTCGAACACGCCGTCTCGATGATCGAGGGCCGGTGGAAGCTGCTGATCCTGCACCACCTGTTCCTGCAGGCCCCTCGCCGCTTCTCGGAGCTCCGGCGGGCGATCCCGGCGGCCACCGAGAAGATGCTCATCCAGCAGCTGCGCGCGCTGGAGGCCGACGGCATCGTCCACCGGAAGGACTACGCCGAGGTGCCGCCCCGCGTCGAGTACTCGCTGACCGCGGCCGGGGCGGCGCTCGAACCCGCGCTCGACGCCCTCCACGACTGGGCCGCGAGCGAGCACTTGGCGACCACCGTGCGGGCGGCTCCGCTCACACCGCCGGCGGACGCAGGTGCGCCAGGCAAAGGTCCAGCGCGCTCTCGAGGTGCCGCGCGGACCCGGTCGACATCAGGATCGTGACCCCGCCCTGGATCGCCGCGATGATCGCCATCGCCGTGGCTTCCGGATCGATGTCCTGACGCACGTCGCCGCGGTCGCGCATCGCCTCGATCCCGGTGCGGACCCGCGCTTCCCACTGCGCGAGCAGTTCGCCGGTGACCTCCTGCGCCGCCGGGGTGTGCCGCCCGAGCTCGGTGATCAGGACGCCGAGCGGGCAGTGCACTCCCTGCCGCCGGTAGCGCTCGACGACCGCGTCGCGCCAGTTCCGCCAGGCCGGCCACGTGGTCAGCCCGTCCAGGTGCGGCTGCTGGTCTTCCAGGACGCGGTCGGCTTCTCGCCGCGCCACCGCCAGGAGGAGCTGCTCCCGCCCTTCCGGGAAGTAGTGGAAGAGCTGGCTCTTGCCGGTCCCGCTGCGCCGGCCCACGTCGTCCAGCGTGGTGGCGTTGACGCCGCGCTCGCGGATCTCGGCCGCGGCGGCGTCGACGATCCGCAGGCGGGTCGCGGCGCCCTTCTTCGTCAGCAACGCGAGCCTCCCGGATTGTACTTGCGGGTACATTTTAGGCGGACGACACTGGCCGGGTCAACGAAGATCACCTTCGGCGGAATCGGAGAAAACCCATGCAGGCCATCGTCGTCGACCGGCTCGGCGGACCGGACGTGCTCACCGCCCGGGAGGTCCCGGACCCCGAGCCGGGGCCGGGCGAGCTCCTGGTCGACATCACCGTGGCGGGCGTCAACTTCATGGACACCGGCGCGCGGCAGCGCGGCCCCGCGGGCGGATCGGTGCCGTTCGTGCCCGGCGTCGAGGCGGCCGGGGTGGTCCGGGCCCTGGGCCCCGGCGTCACCGGATTCGCGGCCGGCGACCGCGTCGCCTGGGTCTACGCCTACGGCAGCTACGCCGGCACGATCGCCGTCCCGGCGGCGTCGGCCGTCCCCGTACCACCCGGGATCTCCGACGAGGTCGCCGCCGGTGTGCTGATGCAGGGCATCACCGCCCACCACTTCACCACCGAGGCCTACCCGGTCCGGGCCGGCGACGTCGTCCTCGTCCACGCCGCCGCCGGCGGGCTCGGCCGGTTGATCACCCAGATCGCGAAGCACCGCGGTGCCGAGGTGATCGGCGTGGTTTCGCGGGAGGAGAAGGTGATCGCCGCGAAGGAGGCGGGGGCCGACCACGTGCTGATCTCGGCCGGCGAGGCGTTCGTCGGCGAAGTCCTGCGGCTGACCGGCGGCGAGGGCGTCCACGCCGTGTTCGACGGCAACGGCGAGCCCACCTTCCGGGCCTCCCTCCGCGCTCTGCGCCGCAACGGGACCCTGCTCTACTACGGTGCCTTCATCGGCGACGTCCCGACGATCGGCATGCAGGAGCTGCCGCGCAGCATCAAGATCTGCTACCCGACCTTCCGCGACCACATCGCCACCCGGGAGGAGCTGCTGAGCAACTCCGCGGACCTCTTCGCGCTGATCGCGTCGGGAAAGCTGACCGTGGCGGTGGGCGGACGCTACCCGCTCGCGCAGGCGGCGCAGGCGCACCGCGACCTCGAATCCCGGCGCACCACCGGAAAACTGCTCCTGCTGACCGGGCACTTCGCGTCTACAAAGGACTAATCGCGCGGCCGCAGGCCCTGCACGAGGCTGTGCACCGTCCCGGTCACGACGGCGTCCGGGGACCGGTCGCCGATCAGGCCGCCGGTGATGATCGACGCCAGGCCCTGCAGCACCGCAAGGACCGCCATTGCCACGCGGTCGGGCTCGTCGGCGACGATCTCGCCGCGCTCCCGCGCCCCGTCGATCAGTGCCACCGGTGCTGCGAACGCCCGCTCGTTCGCCTCCCGCAGCTCCGGCTGCGCGGGGTCGTCCTTGTGCGCGAACACCAGCGCCAGCAGCGCCGGGAACCGCGTGGCGAACCCGACGTAGACGTGCGCGAACGCCGTCAGCCGCTCCTCGAAACCGCCCCGGGCGCGGCCGAGGCCCTCGTCGAGCTCGTCGCCGAGGCGCCGCAGCCCGCGCACCGCGAGCGCGTCGAGCAGGGCCTGCTTGTCGGCGAAGTGCTGGCGCGGCGCGTTGTGGCTGACGCCGAGCTCGCGGGCGAGGCCACGCAACGAGAGCCCGGCGACACCACTGCGCTCCACTGTCCGCTCGGCCAGGTCCAGCAGCTCGGAACGCAGGTTGCCGTGGTGGTACGGCGTCGCCTTGTCGTCCATGGCCGCAGTGTAGCCATTGCCCACAATGTGGTCGTTGACAACAATGTGGGCAGTGCCTACATTGAAGGAAAGCCAGAGATGTCGAGGAGCCCGCCATGCCCTTCCCCGTCCGCTTCCACCACGTCAGCGTCTCGGTCGCCGACCTCGACGCGCAGCGGCGCTGGTACGCCGACGCGCTCGGCTTCACCGAGGTGATCGAGCAGTTCGAGGTACCCGAAGCCGGTGTCCGCACCGCAGTGGTGCAGACCGCCGGCGGGACCCGGATCGAGCTGATCGAACGCGCGGGCTCCACGCGCGCGGAAGCGTTCGCCGACCCGATGGACGTCCTGCGTGCCCAGGGCTACGGCCACTGGGCCCTCGAGGTCGACGACCTCGACGCCGCCTACGCGCGGCTGACCGGCGCGGGTGCGCAGCCGGTGTGGCCGCCCGCCGACGCCGTCCGGCCCGGCGCGCGGTTCGGGTACGTCAAAGACCCCGAAGGGAACCTGATCGAGCTGATCCAGCCGGCTCGGTCGTAGACCTCGAAGCGGGCCGGCTGACCGGCCGGTGTTGCCGGTGCAGGTCACGCGCAGGCCCGCCGCGACCGGATCGCTGAAACCGTTGTCCGGCAGTGGTTCCGCGGCAGCTACGACCATCAAGCGGTGAACAGCGACCAATTCTCGGCGTGCTTGAACCCCATTTCCTCGTAGAGGGGCACGCCCAGCGGGCTGGTTCGGCGACGTACGCGCGCATGGCGGGGTGCTCCAGCACGGCCGGCTGCGCGAACACCGCGAACAGGGCGTCCGGTCCTTCGTACCCGGCGGCCATCGTGGTCCGGTACAGGTCGCTGTCCGCGCCGGACACGCGCCGGATCCCTTCGACCGCCGTTCCGTCGCCCGCGTCGAGGTCCTTCAGCATGAAGGGCAGCAGGGACTGCTGCCCCAGGCCACCGAAGCCAGCCGCGCCGACCCGGCGAACTCGGTCTCCGGTCCGATGTAGACGATCCGTAACCGCGGCCGGGTGGTGACGCCCGTCACGCCGGTGGGCTGTCACAGGGTTCCCGCACCCGGTGTCTTGAGGTCGTTCACCCGCAACGACACGAGTGAGGACGAAGCCATGGAACCCCGCCTGGACCTGTTCACCACCGAGACCGGCGCCCGGCTCGGCAAGCGGTTCGCGAACCTCGGGCAGGTGGTCGCGCGGTCGCCGCTGCCGAAGGCCACCCAGGAGCTGGTGAGCCTGCGGGCCAGCCAGATCAACGGGTGCGGCTGGTGCATCGACATGCACACCAAGGAAGCCGCGGCCGCCGGGGAGACCTCCGTCCGGCTGCACCTCGTCGCCGCCTGGCGGGAGGCGACCGTGTTCACCGAAGCCGAGCGGGCCGCGCTCGCGCTGGCCGAGGAGGGCACCCGGCTCGCCGACCACCACGACGGCGTCTCCGACGCGACCTGGGCCCGGGTCCGCGAGCACTACGACGACGAGCAGGTCGCCGCCCTCGTCGCGCTGGTCGCCCTGATCAACGCCGCCAACCGGCTCGCGGTGATCGTGCACCAGAAGGGTGGTTCCTACGAGGCTGGCATGTTCGCGGAGGTGAGCGGCTGACGGCGCAGCAGCCCGGCGAGGACGGTCCCGAGCACGACTACCGGGGTGATCGCCAGGAACGCCCCGCCGATCGTGTGCGCGACGTCCTCGCCGAGCAGGGTGCCGAACACGGCCACCCCGAACGCGGCGCCGATCGAGCGGGCGAAGGTGACGACCGCGCTCGCGGCGCCGATGTCGGCCGGCGGCACCGAGTTCTGCGCCGCCGTCAGCGCCACCATCGGGACCATGCCGATGCCGACGCCGGCGACGAGGAAGTAGACGATCAGTGCGAGCTGGGCCGTCCCCGGCGCCAGGGTGCTCAGCAGCAGGAGCCCGGCGACGTTCAGCGCCATGCCGGTCACCAGGACCACCCGCAGCCGCGCCGGGTTCGCCACCCACCGGCCGGCGAGCGACTGGCTGACGACCAGCCCGAGCACCAGCGGCAGCAGGTGCACGCCGGACAGCGTGGCCGACACCCCGTCGGCGACCTGCAGGAACGTCGGCAGGTAGACGAGCACGCTGAACATCGCGACGTTGGCGATGAACCCGACGAGCGAGGCGAGGACGACCGTGCGGGAGGCGAACATCGACAGCGGCAGCACCGGCGCGGCGGCCCGGCGTTCGACCGGGACCACCAGGACGGCCAGTACGACCGCCGCGGCCGCGAGCGCCAGCGTGCCCGGGGACGTCCAGCCCCAGCGCGGCCCGAACGAGGTGATCAGCACCAGCGCGGTGGCCGCGCCGGCCAGGAGCAGCGCGCCGAGGTAGTCGATCCGCGCCGCCGGCTTGCGGACCGGGGCCGGCAGGGCGCGGGCCGCGAGGACGACCGCGACCAGCCCGACGGGCACGTTGACCAGGAACGCCCACCGCCACGACAGGTGGTCGGTGAACAGGCCGCCGAGCAGCGGGCCGGCGATGCTGGCGACGCCGTACACCGAGCCGAACCGGCCCTGGTGGCGCCCGCGCTCGGCGGGTTCGGCGATGTCGCCGACGAGCGCGAACGTGAGGACGATCATCCCGCCGCCGGCCAGGCCCTGGACGGCGCGGGCGGCGATCAGCTGGGGGAGGTCCTGGGCGAGCCCGCACAGCGCGGACGCGACCAGGAACGCCGTCGTGGCGACCAGGTACAGGCGCTTGCGCCCGAGCATGTCGCCGAGCTTGCCCCACAGCGGGGTGGCGGCGGTCGAGGCGAGCAGGTAGGAGGCGGTGATCCAGGCGATGTCGCGGAACCCGCCGAGGTCGGCGGCGATCTTCGGCAGGGCCGTGGAGACGATGGTCTGGTCCAGCGCGGCCAGCAGGACGGCGAGGATCAACGCCGCCATCGCCGGGCGCACCGCGGGTCTGGCGGGGTTGTCGAGGGTCATCGGTCGTTCGCTTCCGGGATCGTGATGGTCTGGTATTCGGTGTAGGTGCCGAGGCCGACGGCGCCGTATTCGCGGCCGAGGCCGCTGGCCTTGAACCCGCCGAACGGGCCGTCGAAGCCGATCGGCGCGCCGTTGACGGTGACGGTGCCGGTCCGCACGCGGCGCGCGACGGCCAGCGCGTGCGCCGGGTCCGCCGACCACACCCCGCCGGAGAGGCCGTACTCGGAGTCGTTGGCGATGCGGACGGCGTCGTCCTCGTCGTCATAGGCGATGACGACCAGGACCGGGCCGAAGATCTCCTCCTGGGCGATCCGCATCCCGTTGTCGACGTCGGCGAAGAGCGTCGGCGTGACGTAGTTGCCCTTTTTCAGCCCCGCCGGGACGTCCGGGCCGCCGGTGACGAGCCGCGCGCCTTCGGCGATGCCGAGGCGGATGTAGTCGAGCACGCGCTGCTGCTGGTCGCGGCGGATCATCGGGCCGATGAAGGTCGCGTCGTCGGCCGGGTCGCCGACGCCGAGGGACTCGATGAGCTCCTTCAGCCCGGCGACGACCTCTTCGTAGCGGCTGCGCGGGGCGAGGATGCGGGTCTGGGCGATGCAGGATTCGGCGTTGTTGAGCAGGGAGCCGAACTTGAGGCCCTGGACCGCCGCGTCGACGTCGGCGTCGGGCAGGATGATCGCGGCCGACTTGCCGCCCAGTTCGAGGCTGACCCGCTTGAGCTGCTCCCCGGCCAGCGACGCGATGCGGCGCCCGGCGCGGGTCGACCCGGTGAAGGCGATCTTGTCGACGTCCGGGTGCTTGACGAGGTGTTCGCTCGTCTCGCGGTCCGCGGGCAGGACGCTGATGACGCCGTCGGGCAGCCCGGTCTCCACCAGCAGGTCGGCGAGCAGGCTCATGCTCAGCGTGTTCTCGGGCGAGACCTTGAGGACGACGCTGTTGCCGGCGAGCAGCGCCGGGATGATCTTGGCCATGGCCGAGGAGAACGGCGAGTTCCACGGGATGATCGCGGCGACCACGCCGATCGCCTCGCGGCGCACGACCGACCGGAACGGCAGCGCCGGGTCCGACGGCTCGAGGGTCTTCTCCCAGTCGAACTCCGCGGCCGCCTTCAGGTAGGCGGTGGCCTGGCGGCACAGTCCGGGCTGGCCGGCCTTGGTGAACCACAGCGCCGAGCCGTTCTCCGCGGAGATGAGCGCGGCGATCTCGTCCGCGCGCTTCTCGCGGAGGGTGGCCAGCCGGCGGAGGACGGCGATCCGCTCCGCGGGGGTGGTGTGCGGCCACGGGCCTTCGTCGAAGGCTTTCCGGGCCGCCGCGACGGCGCGGTCGACGTCGGCGGGCAGCGCCTGCGCGGCGCGGCCGATGACCGCGTTGTCGTGCGGGGAAACGATGTCCACCAGCTCGGTGCTGCTGGGGGTGGTCCACGCGCCGCCGATGAACAGCTGGTTGCGGGTGATCACTGTTGCCTCCTGGTCATATTCGATCTGCCACATCAATGTAGCACTTAATGCATGGAAGGCGCACACGTGTGAGGCGGTGCACAGTGATGCGAAGGCCGACGTACACGCACTGCGTCACGTGACGCTCGCGAGCGGAAATCCGGCGTAACCACGCTCCGGGCGTGGCATCCCCGACCGTGGTCCCGGCGCGGTGCCGGTTCACCGTCCTCGGCCCGCCCGGGCTCCGGTGGGGCGCGGCGGAGCCGGATCCGGGCTCGCCGCAGCAGCAAGCCGTGCTCGCGGCGCTGCCGGCCGCCCGCGGCCGGCTCGTGCCGATCGGCGAACTCGTCGACGGCCTGTGGGGCCGGCCGGCTCGCCCGGGACGCCGTCGCCGCAGGGCGGGCGGTCTGGCGGCGGTCGGCCTCGGCGCTGTGTGAACGCCTGGAACATCGTGCGGGAGAAGGCATCCCGGACCCGGTGGTGCGGGTCGACTCCTTCGAGCGGCACCGCGAACTCGAACGGTGGCTGCGCGAGTGCTCGCTGCCGGGCGCCGTGGTCGTCGTGGCGGGCCGGTGTGGTCCGGGGCGTGGACGCGGAGCTCGTCGCGTCCATTGTGGACTTCGCCGCCGGGCACCCGCTCGCGCTGGCGCCGGCCGCCGAGGTCGGCCGCGGCATGGCGGCCACCGGGCAGCCGTCCCGGCGCGAGGCGGTGCGGTACGTCGTCGACACGGTTGTGGGTCGGCGCTGTCCCGACGGCCCGGCACCGGTGGGCGCTCCACGTGTGCGCGCACGCCCGCCCCACCACCGAGGACCTGCTCCGCGCCGCGCTCCCCGGTGGCGACGCCGCCGAGCTCTTCGACTGGTTGCGCGCGCGGCCCGAAGTCGAGTCGGCCGGGCCCGGCCTGGAGGTCACCGGCGTCCTGCAGGTGGCGCTGGACGTCCACCTGCGGTGGCGGGACCCGGCCGGCTACGAGCGGCTGCACCGTCGGATCCGGCGGGCGGGGGTGGCGGTGCGCCGGCCCGCCGGGCACCCGCGCCTCGGCCTCTTCGACCGCGTCAGCCGAACGTGAAGGAGTAGGCCCGCACGCCCGGGCTGACCGAGAACGTCAGCTCGCCGCGGCCGGAATGACCGTCCAGCACGGTGTAGAGCGTCGGTGGGCCGGCGACCGTGATCGTCGTCGTGCCGTCCACCGTCACGGTTCCGGTCCCGCCGAGTACCCAGTGGACGGACGTGGCGTGGAAGTCGAGCCGCAGCCGGGCGTCCGGTCCCGCGGTCAGGTTGTCGGTGTCGGAGGTCCAGGTGCCGTCCAGGGCGAAGGTGTCGGCGTCGAGGGCGGCGGGGAAGGTGTAGCCGCGGGTTTGCCCGGTGGCGACCCGGGTGCCGGTGGTGGCCAGGGGAGCGTGCTCGGCGCCGAGGTAGGTCTCCGGGGTCAGCGACGTGGTCGGCGTGGTGTCGGGGACGTCGGTGGGCGGCGGGAGCCGGGTCGTCCCGGCGTCGGTGAGCGCGGTGCGGATCTGCTGTTCGAACTCCGCGTAGCCGCCTTCGCCGTTGCTCGACGTGCGGACCTGCCCGGTCGCGTCGATGAGGTACGCGGCGGGCCAGTAGTGGTTGCCGTAGGCGTTCCAAGTGGCGTAGTCGTTGTCGACGGCGACGGGGTAGCGGACGCCGAGGGCGCCGGCTTGGTCGGCGACGTTGCCCGGGTCGTGCTCGAACGCGAACTCGGGCGTGTGGACGCCGATCACCTCGAGACCGGCGTCGCGGTAGGCGCCCGCCCAGTGCTCGAGGTGCGGCAGGGCGCGTTGGCAGTTGATGCAGCTGTAGGTCCAGAAGCTGACGACGACGACCTTGCCGCGCAGCGCTTTCAGTGAGACGGGTTGCCCGCCGGGGGTGTTGAGCCACGTGGTGATGCCGGCGAACTCCGGGGCGTGGGTGAGGCGGTCGAGCTGATCGGTGCCGACGGCCCGCTGGGCGGCGGCGGTGTAGTCCGGCACGGTGCGTTGCAGCGGCGCGGCGAGGTCGAACGCGGTGACGGCGGCGACCAGCACCAGCGCGGCACCGGTCGCGACGCGCAGGCTCCGGGCGTGCGTCCGCAGGAACCGCGCCCGGCGGGCCAGCGCCCCGCCCGAGAGGGCCAGCACGAGCAGCGGGATACCGGAGCCGATCCCGAAGGCGGCGGTCAGCAGCAGGCTGCCGAACCCGATGCGGCCGGTCGCCCCGACCACGGCGATGGTGGCCAGGACGGGTCCCGCGCAGGGGACGTAGACGAGTCCCAGTGCCAGGCCGGTGGCGAACCCGCCTCGACCGTCGGCGGCGGCCCGGCCGCGGAGCCGGGCGAAGGGCCGTTCCAGCAGTTCGCCGGCGCGGGGGAAGAGCAGCCCGATGCCCAGCAGGACGAGCGCGGCGATGCCCGCGGTCCGCAGCAGGCCGGTGGGGAGGTCGAGGGCGCTGAGGAGGAGGGAGCCGAAGAGGGTGGCGAGGCTGAAGCTGGTGACGAGCCCGCCGACGACCGCCCAGGGGCGCCGCGCGCCGGCGGTCAGGACGACGGGCAGGACCGGGAGCACGCACGGCGAGACGCTGGTGACGATCCCGGCGAGCAGGCCGGCGAGGAGCAGGGTGGGCACCGGACCGACGGTAGTGACGTTCGTGGCCGGATCGCGGTTTGTCGTTCGACGGTAAGGGTTTCGTCAGGTTTTGCGCGGTGACTGTCCACTTCGGACCCGTGTGCGTCGCGGGTGGCTGTCGTGCTGTCGCCGTGGTCACATCGAGTCGCACTTTGTGTCACTACATGCTCTAATTGACACAACGATGACGCACTTAGTAGACAGGAGCAAGGCGATGGGCAGGACCTGGTTGATCACCGGAGCATCCCGGGGCTTCGGCCGCAGTCTCACCGAAGCGGCCTTGGCGGCCGGGGACGCCGTCCTCGCCACCGCCCGGCAGCCCCGGCAGCTGGACGACCTCGTCACCCGGTACGGCGACCGCATCCGTCCCTTCGCCCTCGACGTCACCGACGCCGGCGCGGCAGCCGGTGCCGTAAAGGAAGCCACCGACGCCTTCGGCCGTCTCGACGTCGTCGTCAACAACGCCGGCTACGCCAACAGCGCGCCCATCGAAGAGATGCCCGAGGAGGACTTCCGCGCGCAGATCGAGACCAACCTCTTCGGCGTCGTGAACGTCACCCGCGCCGCGCTGCCCGTCTTCCGGGCGCAGCGGTCCGGAACCTTCGTGCAGTTCTCCTCGATCGGCGGCCGCGTCGGCGGGACCCCCGGGATGGGCGCCTACCAGACCGCGAAGTTCGCGGTGGAGGGCTTTTCCGAGGTGCTCGCGAGCGAGACGGCCCCCTTCGGCGTGAAGGTGATCATCGTCGAGCCCGGGGCGTTCCGGACCGACTGGCAGGGCTCCTCGATGACCCGGCACGCCGTGGGCGCCGACTACGAGGAAACCGTCGGCGCGATCCACCGCTACCGCGACGAACACGACGGCAACCAGCCGGGCGACCCCGCGCGCGGCGCGAAGGTCGTCGTCGACGCGGTCGGCTCGGACGACCCGCCGCGGCGGCTCGTCCTCGGTGGCGACGCCGTCGTGGCCGCGTTGAAGGCCGGCGAGGAACGGGCCGCCGAGACCGAGCGGTGGGCCGAGGCGAGCCGCGCGGCCGACTTCCCGCTCGGGGAACGCTGAGCGGCCTCAGCCGGGTGACGGTTGCGTCCGGGAAAGCGACACCGAAGGGTAGGTTGGGGACGTGAGAGCCGACGCCGCGCGCAACCTGGAACTCCTGCTGACGACGGGCGCCCGCATGCTCGCCGACGACCCGGCCACGAGCATCGCGGCGATCGCGGCCGAGGCCGGCGTGGACCGCCGGACCGTCTACCGGCGCTTCACCGGCCGCGAGGAGCTGCTGACGGCGGTGTACCAGGCCCGGCTGGACGCGATCGAGGCGGCGATCGAAGCGGCCCGCCTCCGCGAGGCGCCGGTGCCGGTGGCCCTGCACCGGTACGTCGAGGAGATCGTCGGGGTCAACCGCAAGTGGCCCACGGAGGTCAGCCGCATGCGCTCGGACCCGGAGATCTGGGCGCGGCGCCTGCGCGCGATCGACGAGGTCGACGCGTTCCTCCGGCGAGCCACCGACGAGGGTTTCCTCCGGCCGGACCTGCCAGACCGCTGGCCCGGCAACGTGCTCGGCCAGCTGGTGCACCTGTCCACAAAGGAGCTTCCCGGGCTGAGCGACGCGCAGGCGGCCGACGTCATCGTCGACACGTTCCTGCGGGCGTTCGGCGCGAACTGACCGAACAGCAGGAAACCCCGGTGGGGGACGACGCGGCTTCGGGTACGGTCGCCGGTTGTGCCGACCAATGGAAAGCGCGGCCGCCGGCCGGCGCACGGCGAGCCGGTCGTCGACCGCGCGCTGGCGCTGCTGGCCGCGTTCGACGCCGAGCACCGGACGCTTTCGCTGGCGGAGCTGAGCCGCCGCTGCGAGATGCCGCCGAGCTCGGCGCTGCGGCTGGCCAACCGGCTGCGCGAGTGGGGCGCGCTCGAACGCGACGACGCCGGCCGGTTCTGCGTCGGCCTGCGCCTGCTGGAGGTGGCGACGCTCGCCCCGCGCGGGCACGGGCTGCGGGAGGTCGCGCTGCCGTTCATGAACGACCTCGCCGAGGTCACCCACCAGCACGTCCAGCTCGCGGTCCGCGACGGCATGCAGGCCCTCCTGGTCGAGCGGCTCTCCGGGCACCAGGCCGCACCGGTCGACTACCGCACCGGCGGGCGGCTGCCGCTGCACTCGACCGGTGTCGGCCTGGCGCTGCTGGCGTTCGCGCCCCGGGAGGTCCAGGAGGAGCTGCTGGCCAAGCCGGTCTACAGCGAGCCGGACAACCGGCTGATCCCCGCCGACAAGCTGCGCCGCACGCTGGCGGAGGTCCGGCGGGAACGGCTGGCGATCTTCCGCAGGCAGGACGAGACCGTGGCGATCGTGTCGGTGGCCGCGCCGATCTTCGGGCGAGGCGAGGTGCCGGCCGGGGTGCTGGGGGTGCTGGTGCCGAAGCGGGTGGCGCAGCCGCGGCACCTGGGGCTGGCGGTCCAGACGGCGGCGCGGGGCATTTCACGGGAGCTGGGCGCGCACTGAGCTGGCGGTGGTGGCCCCAGCGCGAACGCATCGACGACCTCCTCGCCCGGATGACCCTGTCGGAGAAGGCCGGGCGGCACCACGGACCCGCTGTTCCCGCTCGGGCACGTCATCGAGCGCGCAGGAACTTGACCGAGGTGGCCACGACGGCCGCGGGGTCGGCGCCCGTCCAACGGTGCCGGGCGCCGGGGACCAGGTGCAGCTCCACGGGCGCGCCCGCGTTCCGCAATGCCTCGGCCAGCCGGACGCTCTGCGACGCGGGCACCAGGTCGTCCTCCGCACCGTGCATCAACAGGATCGGCGGCGCCCCGGCGTGGGCGTGCGTCAACGGGCTCGCCTCGCGCGCGAGGTCCGGCACCGACTCCGGCGGCGCGCCCAGCAGGGCCGTCTCGCGGGAAACGTCGCCGGTCAGGCCGAGCAGGTCGGTCGGCGGGAACCACGCCACCACGGCGTCCACTGTGGACCCGGTGAGCGCCGCCAGCAGCCCGAGGTGCGCGCCCGCCGATTCGCCCCAGACGACCAGGGGCTTGTCGTCCCGGACGAACTCGATCGCCGCCCGGACGTCGTCCAGCGGCGCGGGGAAGGTCGCCTCTCCGCTGAGCCGGTAGTCGGCCGCGGCGACGCGGAACCCCTGTGCCGCAAGCTCTTCGGCCAGGTGCTCGAACCCGGGCAGCGGCGTGCGCCGCGAGCCGCGCCGCCAGCCGCCGCCGTGCAGGTACACGATCGTCGCGACCGGGTCGTCCGCCGGAGTCAGGTCCAGTTCCAGCGGGCGGAACCCCGGCACCTCGCGGTAGATCACGCACTCGCCTTGTGGAACCGCCCGCCCTGCATGATCACGTCCAGGTTGGCCGGGTCCTGCAGCAGCGTGACGTCCGACGTCGGGTCGCCGCGGACGACGAGGACGTCGGCGAAGTAGCCCTCGGTGAGCAGCCCGACCGGCAGGTCCATCACCTGTCCACCGTGGAACGTCGTCGCCCGCAACGCTTCGGCGGGGGAGTAGCCGAAGAGCCGGACGAACAGCTCCAGGTCGCGCGCGTTGCGCCCGATGGGGTTGTTCGGGAACCCGTAGTCGCCACCGGGCAGCACCCGCAGGCCGCGCTTGCGCAGCTCCGGGTACAGCTGTTCCATCGCGGCCAGGGACTTCGCCGAGCCGGTCTTCTCCGCGTCGATCCCGAACTCCGCGCCTTCGTGGACGTTGGCCCACATGATGCCGACGGCGGGGGACAGGAAGATCGAATCCTTGTGCGCCTCCAGCAGATCGATGGCTTCGGGGTCGGCGTAGGAGCAGTGGTAGATCGAGCGGAACCCGGCCCGCACGGCCAGCTTGATCGACTCGGGCGCCTGGGCGTGGCAGTTGAGCCACACGCCGGACTCGCGTGCCTGCTCGCCCGCCGCGTTCGCCTCCTCGGCGCTGTACTGGGTGACCATCGAGCCGCCCTCGAAGAAGACGTCGTCGTTGCTCATCAGCAGTTTCACGCTGTCGAAGCCGAGTTCGGCCTGCTCGCGCACGAACGCGCGCACGGCGTCCGGACCGGTTTCCTTCGGGGCCGGGCCGTTCGGGCCCAGCCGCACCGGGTTGTTGTCCCGTTCGAAGGACGCCGCCCGCAGCCGGGGCCCGGCGGCCAGGCCGGCGGCGATCCGGTCGCGCAACCGGACCTCGGTGGGCACCGGTGTCAACGACCCAGCGGAGTAGGCGCTGGTGAACCCGTGGTCGAGGAGGATCCGGGCGTTGCGCTCGGCGAGCGCGAGGTGCTCGTCCGGGCCCGGCAGGTGGTGGAAGAAGCTGACGTCGACCGGCGGGTTGAACGACGGGGCGAGGTGGCCGACCGCCGACGGGAACGTCAGGTGGCAGTGCGACTCGACCAGTCCGGGCATGACTGTCGCCCCGCGGCAGTCGACCACATGGTCGTCCGCCGTGAGTTCCGTGCCGGCGCCCACGCTTTCGATCCGGTCGCCGCGGACGACGACGTCGGCGGGGACCGCCGGGGAACCGCTGCCGTCGAAGACGCGGCCACCGGTGAAGACCACTCTGGCGGCCATCAGGCCCCCAGCATGGTGTAACCGCCGTCGGCGACCAGGAAGCCGCCGGTGATGTGCCCGGCGTCCTCGGTGGCGAGGAACAACGCCGTCCCCGCCAGTTCCTCGGGTTTCGGGATGCGGCCCATCGGCGTCGCGTCCCGGAGCTTCTCCGCGCGCCCGGTGCGCCAGTCCTCGCGGCCGAGCGTGGCTTCGGTCTCGATGAACCCGGGCGCGAAGACGTTCACCCGCACGGTGGGGGCGAAGGCGTGCGCGTACGACTTGGTCAGGCCGATGATCCCGGCCTTCGCCGCCGCGTACTGCGGGGCGCGGGCGCTGCCGCGCGCGACGACGGTCGAGCCGATGTTCACGATCGCGCCGCCGCCCTGGGCGAGCATCCGGCAGCCGAACTCGTGCGTGCACAGCAGCGTGCCCTTGATGTCGACGGCGAGGACGTGGTCGACCGACTCCTCGGTCAGGTCCCGCCACGACATCTGGTCGCGGGCGACGTCGCCGACGTTGTTGATCGCGACGTCGACCCGGCCGGAGTGGGACCACGCCTCGTCGGCCATCCGCCGGATCTGCGCGTGCTCCGAGATGTCGGCCTGGACGAGGAACGCCTTGCGCCCCAGCTCTTCGACGCGGGCCGCGGTGCGCTCGGCGCCCGCTCGCGAGCCGCGGTAGTGCACCACGACGTCGGCGCCTTCGCGGGCGGCGCGGACGGCGATCTCGGCACCGAACCCGGTGCCGGCGCCGGTGACGAGGACGGTCTTGCCGGTGAAACGCACGAAGGACTCCTTCAGACGAGGGTGCGGCCGCCGTCGGCGTACAGGACGTGTCCCGTGACGAAGGCGGCTTGGCCGGAGCAGAGGAACAGGATCGGGCCGGTCAGGTCGGCCGGGGTGCCGAGCCGCCCGGCCGGCACCAGGGCGGTGAGGCCGGCGCGGACGCCGGGCTTTTCGAGGTGGTCGCGGGTCAGGCCGGTCTCGGTGTAGCCGGGCGCGACGGCGTTGACCGTGACACCGGAGGCGGCCCACTCGCGGGCCAGCACCCGGCACAGCTGGTCGACCGCGCCCTTGCTGGCCGCGTAGGGCGCGTGGTGCGGGTGGGCGAGCAGGCCGGACACCGAGGACAGGTAGACGATCCGGCCGTACCCGCGGGCGACCATCAGCTCACCCGCCGCCTTGCCGGTCCAAAACGCGCTGTCGGCGTTCACCGCCATGATCCGGCGCCAGACGTCGTCCGGCGTGTCGAGGACCGGCCGCCGGTCGTTGACGCCGACCGCGTGGACGAACACGTCCAGCCGGCCCAGCAGCTCGTCGGCGCGACTGACGCACTCGCGGGCGCTGTCGGCGTCGGTGAGGTCGGCTTCGAGCGTGCTGAGTTCCAGCTCGCCGAGCCGCCGGGGGTCGCGGTCGGCGACGACCACGTCGGCCCCGGCTTCGGCGAGCGCACGGGCAGCCGCGGCGCCGATCCCGCCCGCGCCCGCCACCAGCGCGCCTTTGCCCCGCAGACCCAGCCAGTCCACTTCCGCTCCCTGCTCCCGATCCGACGGCGACGCTAGGTCCGCGGGCCCGGCACCGGGAACGGATGTGCCATTCAATGGCAGGCCGACGCTCCCTTGAGGGGCGCGCTGCTGGAATCGGGACATGACGCGACTGCCCCGGCTGACTCCGGCCGGCCTCGACGACGACCAGCGAGCCCTCCGCGACGCCATCGTCGCCGGTCCGCGTGCGGGCGGCCCGTTCCCGCTCACCGACGAGGCGGGCGCGCTGACCGGCCCGTTCAACGCGATGCTGTTCTCCCCGCCGGTCGGGGAGGCGTTGCAGCGGCTCGGTGCGGCCGTGCGGTACGAGACCGAGCTGACCGATCGCGTACGGGAACTGGCGATCCTGGCGGTGGCGGCGAGGTGGGACTGCGCGTTCGAGCGGTACGCCCACGAACCCGCCGCCCGGGCCGCCGGGATCACCGCCGCCCAGCTCGACGGGCTCGACGGGCTCGATCCCGAAGAGACCGCGGCGCTGCGGTTCGTCGACGCCCTGCTGGACGGCGACGTCGACGACGTGACCTACGCCGAGACCGTGCCAACTATTGGCAACCGCGTGGCCGTCGAGCTGACCACCCTGGTGGGCTACTACGCGACGCTGGCCCTGCAGCTGCGCGTCTTCCGAGTCACCGTCCCCGTGGAGCAGCCGTGAAGCTCGTGACCTTCGACGACGGCCTGGTCGGCCGCCTCGCCGACGACCTCGTCCTGGAACTCGACACCGCCTCGGCGCGCGAGTTCTTCGAACGCGGCGGGAGCGTGCCCGAGACCGGGCGCCGCTTCCGCGCGTCGGAGGTGCGCCTGCGCGCCCCGATCGTGCCGAAGAAGTTCTTCCACACGGCCGGGAACTTCCGCGAGCACCACGACGACCTCGCCCGCGTCAACTGGTCGCACCCGGTCAACAAGGGCATCGTGTTCTTCCAGAACGTCGACGCGATCATCGGCCCCGGCGACCCGGTCGTGTACCCGTCGCACCTGACGAACGAGCTGGACTACGAGCTCGAAATGGCCGTCGTGATCGGGAAACCCGGCAAGTTCTTCACCGCGGAGCAGGCGGCCGGGCACATCGCCGGGTACCTGGTCTTCAACGACATCACCGCCCGCGACATCCAGCGCCGCGAGATGGCGTCCGGGGTGTTCTCGTTCTCCAAGGCGATCGACACGTTCTGCCCGATCGGCCCGTACATCGTCACCGCGGACGAGGTCGGCGACCCGCACGACCTGGACATGGAGCTGCGGGTGAACGGCCAGGTGCGGCAGAAGTCGAACACCTCGCGGATGTCCGTGACGATCCCGGAGCTGGTGGCCCACCACTCACCGCAGGTGTACAGCGCGGGCGACCTGATCACGACGGGCACGGTGGCCGGCGTCGCGGCGAGCACCGACGACCCGTTCGCGTACTACCTGAAGCCCGGCGACGTGGTCGAGGCCGAGATCGAGAAGCTCGGGGTGCTGCGCAACCGGGTCGTCTCGTGGGAAGACGCGTACGGCACGCCTCCGCCGGTTTCCGAATGATGCGCCTGGCCAACATCGACGGCCGCGCCGCCTTGGTCTTCGGGGACCGCGCGCTGGACGTGTTCGAAGCGGGCGGTTTCGGCCCGGACCCGATGGACGTCCTGGCGGACTGGCCGGCGTTCTCGGAGTGGGCGCGGTCGGTGCCCGCGTCCGGCGGCCCGTACGACCCCTTGCGGCTGGGGCCGCCGGTGCCGCGGCCCCGGCAGGTCTTCGCGGTGGCGCTGAACTACCCGCCGCACGCGGCCGAAGCCGGCTTCTCGCCGCCGGCGGACCCGTTGGTGTTCACGAAGTTCCCGACGTGCATCGCGGGGCCGCACGAAACGGTCGAGCTGCCCGGCGACCGCGTCGACTGGGAGGTCGAGCTGGTGGCGGTGATCGGCCGCGGCGGTCACCGGATTCGCTCATCGCACGCTCTCTCGCACGTCGCCGGGTACATGGTCGGCCAGGATTTGTCGGAGCGGCGGGTCCAGGCGTCGGGGAAGCCGCCGCAGTTCTCGCTGGCGAAGTCGTTCCCCGGGTTCGGCCCGACCGGTCCGCACCTGGTTACCGAGCTCGATCCGGACGCGTCGATCACGTGCCTGCTCGGTGAGGAGGTGGTCCAGGAGGCGTCGGTGGCGGACATGATCTTCGACGTGCCGTCGCTGGTGGCGCGGCTGTCGGCGGTGTGCCCGCTCCTGCCGGGGGACGTGATCTTCACGGGCACCCCGGCGGGGGTGGGCAACCGCCGGACGCCGCCGCGCTACCTCACTGCGGCCGACGTGTTGACCAGCCGGATCGACGGTCTCGGCGAGCTGGTGACCCGCTTCCGCTGACGCGCGGGTTCCGCCGCTCGCCGACTCCCGGTGGCCCGGCCGAGATTCCCGCGCAGCTCCGCGGATCGGCTGCCCCGCCGCCACCGCCAGCTGCACCCGCTTCCGCTGAGGCGGGAACTCCACCACAACATTCCCACAACTTCGCCACTGACGGCGCCGGACACCATCGGCGCACGGAGGGGGACGAGGGGACCCGGCCTCTTCCGGGCGGCCCCGGGCGCCCATTCGCCCGGGGCCGCGGCTCTCCAGGAAGGGAAGGGAAATGTCACTACGCCATTCCGCGCGCGGCAGCAGCCGGAGGGCTGCGGTCGTGCTCGCCGTCGGGTGTGCCGTGCTGGCCGGGGTGCCCGCCGGTCCGGTGCTCGCGTCCAGTCACCGGGAAGCTCCGCTGATCTCCGGCGACCCGCCCGTGGACAACATCGACGTGTACGCCTTCGTCAGCCCCGACAAGCCGGACACCGTCACGCTCATCGCGAACTGGTACCCGTTCGAAGAACCCAACGGCGGGCCGACCTTCTACCCGTGGGCCACCGACGCCCACTACGACCTCAACATCGACAACAACGGCGACGCGAAGGCGGACCTCACCTACCGGTGGGACTTCCGGACCGACGACCGGCGAGGGAACGACACCTTCCTCTACAACGACGATCCGGTCACCTCGCTCGACGACCCGGACCTGTTGTTCCGCCAGACGTACACGCTGACGTTGATCGACCGGCCGAACGGGCGGGTCACCACCCTGGCCAGCAACGCCAGAGTCGCGCCGTCGAACGTCGGGGTGGCTTCGATGCCGAACTACGGGGTGCTGCGCAGCCAGGCCATCACGCCCATCCCGGGCGGCGGGCAGAGCTTCGCCGGGCAGGCCGACGACCCGTTCTTCCTCGACCTGCGCGTCTTCGACCTGCTCTACGGCGGCAACCTGTCCGAGGTCGGGCAGGACACGGTGGCCGGCTACAACGTGAACACCCTCGCGGTGCAGGTGCCCAAGAGCGCGCTGACGCTCGGGAACAACCCGGCCCGGAACCCGAACATCGGGATCTGGAGCGACACCGAGCGCTACTCGCTCACCGTGCGCGCGCCGGGGACGCAGCAGTCCGGCGGCAGCGAGGTCCAGGTGTCGCGCCTGGGCAACCCGCTGGTGAACGAGGTCGTCGTGCCCGCGGGGCTGAAAGACAAGTTCAACTCGCTGCTGCCGGAGCAGGACCGGACGGTGGCCGCGCTGGTGAACCGGGTGAACGTCCCGGAGGTGCCCGCGCTCGTGCAGCGGATCTACGGCATCCCGGCGCCCGTCACGCCGCGCAACGACCTGGTGGAGATCTTCCTCTACGGGATCACCACGAAGTTCGGGACTCAGCTCGGGAACCTGGACCTCAACTCGCAGCTCAACAACCTCGACGTCAACCCGGCGAACTTCGCGCCGTCGGAGCAGCTGCGGCTGAACACGTCGATCCCGCCGGCGGCGCAGCCCAACCGGCTCGGGTTGCTGGGTGGTGACCGCCAGGGCTTCCCGAACGGCCGCCGGCTGGCCGACGACGCGCTCGACATCAGCCTGCAGGTGCTGGAGGGCGCCGCTTCCAGCGGCATCGTCCCGGCGCTCGCCGCGGGTGACCGGGTCGACGCGAACAACGTCCCGTTCGGCGCGGTGTTCCCGTACGTCGCCCTGCCGAACACCGCCGCGGTCAACTCGTCGCGGCGCTAGCCCGCAAACCGGTCGTGGGTGTCCGGGACCGTCCTGGACACCCACGACCCCGGCCGCACCCGTGGAAGGGGATGCCCGATGTCAGCTCCACCCAGCACGACCGGTGCCCGGCGCCCGGGGCCGCTGCTCACCACCCTCCTGCTCGCGCTCGTCGCGGGCGTGATCGCCGTCGGCCTCACCACGTTCTCCGCGCCCGACCCGCCGGAGCCGGTCACCGCGGCCGGCGCGCCGAGCGCGCTCGACCGGGCGATCACGACCGCGCGGGACAAGCTGGCGCGGCGCGAGCAGGACCCGCGGACGTGGGCCGGCCTCGGCGCCGCCTACGTCGAGGCCGCCCGCGCCAAGGCGGACCCCACCTACTACCCGAAAGCCGAAGAGGCACTGCGCAAGTCCTTGGCGCAGCAACCCGACGGCAACGGGCCCGCGCTGACCGGCCTGGGCGCGCTCGCCAACGCGCGGCACGACTTCGCCGCCGCTCGCGACTGGGGCGAGAAGGCCAAAGCGGTGCTGCCCGACAACGCCGAGGTCCACGGCGTGCTCACCGACGCCTACACCCAGCTCGGGGACACCGCGGCGGCCACCACCGCGCTGCAGCGCATGCTCGACCTCAAACCGGGCGTCTCGTCCTTCACCCGCGCTGCCTACGAATTCGAGCTGCACGGCCGCGTCGAGGACGCCCGGCACGCGCTCGACCGGGCGCTGGCCGACGCCGTCGACCCCGGCGACGTCGTGTTCTGCCGGCACCTGCTGGGAAAGCTCGCCTTCGACAACGGCGACCTCGACGCCGCGGAGCGCCACTTCGACGCGGGCCTGCGCGCGGTCCCGGACGCGGGTCCGCTGCGGCAGGGGAAAGCGACGGTCGCGGCGGCCCGCGGGCGGACCGGGGAAGCGCTGGCGGCCCTGCAGGACGTCGTCTCCCGGCAGCCGAGCCTGGACGGCTTGCAGGAGTACGCGCTGCTGCTGACGTCGGCGGGACAACCGGAACCGGCCGCGCGCCAGTACGCGCTCATCGAGCAGCAGCAAGGCATCGACGCGGCTTCGGGCGCGAACATCGACCTCGAGGCGTCCCTGGTCGCCGTCGACCGCGGGAACGCGAAGCAGGCGCTCGAACTCGCCCAGGCGGAGTGGTCGCGGCGGCAGCCGGTGTTCGTCGCGGACGCCGTGGCCTGGGCCCTGCACCTGAACGGGCGGGACGCCGAAGCGCTGAGCTACGCCGACCGCGCGGCGAGCACGGGCTGGCGCAGCGCCGCGGTCGCCTACCACCGCGGCCTGATCCTGGCCGGGCTCGGCCGGAACGCCGAAGCCGGCACGGCGCTCACCGAGGCGTTGCGGATCAACCCGCACTTCTCCGTCACCGGCGCACCGGCCGCGCGGACCGCATTGGCGAACCTCGGAGGTGCCCGATGAGGCGGATTTCCCTGCTGCTCGGCGCAGTGCTGTTCGGGGCGGTGGCGTGCACCGCACCGGCGCCCGACACCGGTCCCCGCTTCGACGACGAGGCCGCCGGCGGGGTCGTGCCCGAGCTGAACTGCCTCAAGCACCAGCCGCAGGCACCCGGACCGCGCTACACCGACGACACCCTCCGGCGCACCGACGAGACCCTCGCCCTGCTGCGCTACTACACCGCCAACGGCGCCAAGGAGTACTGCGACGGCGGCGATCCGACGGAAATCGACCGGCAGTGGGCCGGCCTCTACGTCCGCCTGGGTGCGGACCGGAAGAACGTCGCCGCCCTGCTCGACCGGGCGTGACGAACCGCGGCCGGGGACTTCGGTCTCCCGGCCGCGGCTCGCGTCTTCACGGCGTCGACGAACACACGCGCAGCGGACCGACGCGCGCGCCGGTGGGGAAGTTCGTCGCGGCCGCCGTCCAGCCGCCGAACGCGTTGGCCGTCGCTTCGGGGTTGTTCGGGGACGGCGTCCCGTACCCGGCGTCGACGCTGATCCAGCCCGACCAGGTCGCCCCGCCGTCGAACGACGAACTGCGCCAGATCGGGCGCACCGGCGTGCGCACCTCACCGCCGCGGACGAACACGACCAGTTCGCCCGAGCCCGTCGCCGCCGCGCCCGGCTCGGACACCGCGCCACCCGGCGGCGCCGCCAGGTCCCGCCACGGGCTCCAGGACGAGCCGTTGTACGAGATCCCGTACACCTTCGAACCGCCACCGGTCACGAAGACGTCGACCAGGCCCGGCCCGCGCGACACCGCGATCGGGTCGACGCCGAACCGGCCGCCGAGCCCGGTCCAGCCGCTCCAGCCGGCTTCGGTCCGCTCCAGGTAGTACAGGTCGTTCGCCTGACCGCGCGTGACGACGGCGACGTGACCCTGCCTCGTCGAGACGCCGATCGGGCTGGACGTCAGCACGCCGCCCAGGCTCGTGTGCGGACCCCAGACGCCGTTGGCTAATTCCCGGTACCACAGCTGTTTGTTCGTGCCCCGGTAGAACACGACGAGCTGACCGGGCCCGGTCGAGACGGCGTGCGGGTTCCAGGTGAGCTGCCCGCCGAGGTTCTGCCAGCCGGACGCCACGCCGTGGTCGAACTCCTGGAAGTAGAGCGCGTCGTCGCCGCCGCGGACGAAGACGGCGGTGTGCCCGGCGCCCATCGAAACGCCCGCCGGTTCGGAGCGTGCGACCCCGCCCAGATCCTGGAAGCTCGCCACGGAATTCGTCCGCGGATCGATCTGCGTACGGAAAACATTGCCGACCAGACCGGTTTGGAAAATGTCCACCGGCCCGTCCGGTGTGGCCGCCAGTCCCGGATCGGTGTTGCTTCCCCTGGCCAGTTCGGCGCAGCCGGTGGCGGCCGTGGCGGTGGCCGGAACCAGCAGCACGGCAACGAGTCCGGCGATCGTCGTCAAGATCGTTCTCGGGGTGCGCACATTTCCTCCTCGAATCGTGCGTTTCCGTTGTTTTCGCGACGGAAACGATTGTCGGCGCGGGTCGCCGCCGGAAATGTTGTGAATGTGTTGTGGCGGGCGGAATGGGCGACTTACCATGGCCGGTCGGAGGAGGCGGGGGAAAAACGTGGAGTTCCGGGTCCTGGGACCGGTCCGCCTGGGTGCGGCCGGGCGGACGATCGAGGTCGGCGAGCCGCGGCGGCAGGCGGTGCTGGCGGTCCTGCTGCTCGAGGCCGGCCGCACCGTCGGGGTCGACGTGCTGGTGGACCGCGTGTGGGGCGAGTCCCCGCCCGAGCGGGTGCGGCGGTCGCTGCAGGCCCACATCACGCGGATCCGGCGGGTGCTGGAGCAGGCCGATCCCGGTGGCGCGCACGTGGCCCGCGACTCCGGCGGCTACCGGCTCGTCATCCGGCCCGACGAGGTCGACGTGTTCCGGTTCCGCAGCGCGCTGCGCGAGCACCGGACCGACGCCGCCGCGTTGCGAAGCGCGCTGCGGCTGTGGTGCGGCGAACCGCTGGCCGGGCTGCGCGGGCCCTGGGTGGAACGGACTCGCCGCGCCCTGCGCCAGGAGCACGCGGACGCGGTCGTGGCGTGGGCGGAGGCCGAGGTCCGCGGCGGCGACGCGGCGTCGACGATCGCCCGGCTGACCGAGCTCACCGGCGAGCACCCGCTGCAGGAGAACGCCGCCGCGGTCCTGATGCGCGCGCTGTACGCGGTCGGCCGCGGCGCGGACGCGCTGGCGTGCTTCGAGCGGACCCGCCGGGCGCTGCGCGAAGAACTCGGCGTGGACCCCGGTCCCGAGCTCGCCGCCGTGCACGAAGCCGTGCTGCACCACGAGCTGCCGCGCGAGCGGGTGGTCTCCGCCGCGGTGCCCGCCCAGCTGCCCGCCGACGTCACCGCGTTCACCGGCCGGGCCGGCGAGCTGGCCGAGCTGGACCGCTTGGCCGCCCGGGCCGGCGACGAACCGGTGTTCCTCTGCGTCACCGGCACGGCGGGCGCGGGCAAGACGGCCACGGCCGTCCACTGGGGACACCGGGTCCGCGACCGGTTTCCCGACGGGCAGCTGTACCTGGACCTGCGCGGCTACGACCCGGGCGAGCCGTTGTCGTCCACCGACGCGCTGGCCGCGCTGCTGAGCGCGGTGCTGCCCGAGGGCGCGGAGATCCCGCTCGGGGAGGCCGAGCGCGCCGCCCGGTTCCGCACCGAGGTCGCGGCCCGGCGGATCCTGCTCGTGCTGGACAACGCGGCGACCGTCGAGCAGGTCCGCCCGCTGCTCCCGGGCTCGAAGACGTGCGTCGTCGTGGTCACCAGCCGCGACTCGCTCGCCGGGCTGGTGGCCCTGCACGGCGCGCGGCGCATCGACCTCGACCGGCTGCCGCCCGCGGACGCCGTCGCGTTGCTGTGGCGGCTGATCGGCGAGCGGGTGACCGCCGAGCCGGTCGCCGCCGCGGCGCTCGCCGAGCGGTGCGTGCGGCTGCCGCTGACCCTGCGCCTGGCCGCCGAGCAGGCGGTGTCCCGGCCGATGACGCCACTGGCCCGGCTGGTCGACGAGCTGCGCGCGGCCCAGCGCACGCTCGACCTGCTCAGCGGCGGCGGTGATCGGCGCGCGGCCGTGCGAGCGGTGTTCTCCTGGTCGCTGCGGCCGTTGAGCCCCGGCGCCCGGCAGGCCTTCGCCGCGCTCGGCAGGCACCCGGCGCCGCTGTTCGACGCCCACGTCCTGGCGGCGCTCGTGGACCGCCCGCTCGACGAAGCGCGCAGCGTGCTGGACACGCTCGTCCGCGCACACCTCGTCCACCCCGCCGGCGCCGACCGCTGCGGCATGCACGACCTGCTGAAGCTCTACGCCGCCGAGATCGGCGAGGACGCGGGGCTCGGCGGCGTGTACGGCTACTACCTCGCCACGGTCGCGGCCGCGATGGACCACCTCTACCCGGGCGAGGCCCACCGGCGGCCGGTGGTCGCCGCGCCGGCGGCCCGGATCCCCGCGTTCCCGGACGCGCGCGGTGCCCGCGACTGGCTGGACACCGAGCTGCCGGCGATCCAGGCGCTCGTCGCCCACGCGGTGGCGCACGGCCGGCCCGAGGACGCGGTGACGCTGCCGGCGTTGCTGTTCCGCTACCTCGACGGGCACCACGAGACGGCGGCGCTGGCGATCAACGGGCACGCGCACGCGGCGGCGCACGCGCTCGGCGACCGCGTCGCGGAGGCGAACGCGCGCATCGCGCTCGGCGGGGTGCACGAGCAGGCGGGCCGCGCCGGGCCGGCCGCAGCGCAGATGTGGGCGGCGCACGCGCTGTTCGCCGAGATCGGGGACGTGATCGGGCAGGCGCGGGCGCTGGGCAACGTCGGCATGATCGAGGAGACCGCGGGCCGGTACGTGCCGGCGTCCGGCTACTACACGCGGGCGGCGGCGATGTTCCGCCGGGCGGCCGACGTGACCGGCCGCGCGCACATGCTGACCCGGCTCGGCACGGTCGAGGTCCGCATCGGCCGGGCCGCGGCGGCCCGGCGGCACCTGCGGCAGGCGATGGAGCTGCACGGGCAGGCCGGCCACCGGTTCGGGGAGGCGTGGGCGAAGCTGGGGCTGGGGGAGCTGGCGGTGCTGGCGGGCCGCCCGGCCGAGGCCGTCCGGCTGCACCTGGCGGCCGCGGGGGTGTTCGGCCAGCTCGGGCACCGCGACAGCGAGGCGTGGGCGATCGACGGCCTGGGGCGGGCGGAGTCGCGCAACGGCCGCCCGGCGGTGGCGCTGGTCCACCACCGCGGCGCGCTGGACTTGTTCCGCCGCCAGGGGGACCGGGCGGGCGAGGCATGGGCGCTCAACGGGCTCGGCGAGGCCCACTTGGCGTCCGGCTCCCCGGAGGCGGCGGGTGACCACCACGCGGAGGCGTTGGCGGTGGCCACGCGCTGGGGTTGCCATGAGCAGATCGCCCGCGCGCACCGGGGCTTGGCCCGGGCGGCGGCCGACCCGGAGACCGCACGGGAGCACGACGACCGAGCGATCGCGGGGTTCGCGGAGCTGGGCTTGGCGGCGGCCAGGCTCGAGCCCGGGCAGCGGACAGGTCGCTGAGCCGAGTTCGGGCCGCCCGGCGGTTGCTGGGCCGAGTTCGGGCTGTGGGCGGTTGCTGAGCCGAGTTCGGCCAGCGTGGCGCTTCGCCCGGCGGTTGCTGGGCCGAGTCCGGCCAGCGCGGCGCTCCGCCCGGCGGTTGCTGGGCCGAGTTCGGCCAGCGTGGCGCTTCGCCCGGCGGTTGCTGGGCCGAGTCCGGACCGGCGGCCGATGCCGAGCCCTGCCGGCCGGGCCTCCGCCGGACCGGCTACCTTGCGGCCTCGCCCAAGGCGCCGCGGATGTAGCGCACCTCGGCCATCCGCAGGTCGTCCTCCTCGAGCGGCGGCAAGCCGTGCGCCGCGAACAGCTCGCGAACCGTGCGGCCCGCCACCGCCCAGCCCAGCCCGGCCAGGTACGGCGCCGCCTCGTTGCGCTCGCCGAAGTAGCGCAGCTTGGCCATGTCCGGGTCGAAGTCCGCCGACCGGAACAGTTCCGAGATGCGGTTCAAGCTCTGCTTCGTCCGGTCCTCCTCACCCGGGCGCGGGTCGGGCCGGCTTTCGGTGGCCACCCGGCTGCCCGGCGCGCTCAGCTCGGTGACGGTGTCCAGCAAGCGGTCCTGCGCCTCGGGTGGCAGGTACCCCAGCAGGCCTTCCGCGCTCCACGCCGTCGGCCGCGCCGGGTCGAACCCGGCCGCGCGCAGGGCGGCGGGCCAGTCGTCGCGCAGGTCGGCCGCCACCACCCGCCGTTGCGCGGTCGGCTCCGCACCCAGCCCGGCCAGCGTGCGCGTCTTGAACTCGACGACCTCGGGCTGGTCGAGCTCGTACACCACCGTCCCGGCCGGCCAGGGCAACCGGTACGCGCGGGAATCCAGTCCCGAAGCCAGGATCACCACCTGCGCGAGACCGGCGTCGAGGAAGAACTCGTCGTAGAACCGGGTGCGGACCTTGGCGCCGTCGATCGCCGCCCGTCCGACCAGCTCGCCGGGTGGCTCTTCGCCGGTCGCCAGCCGGGTGAGCAGATCGATGCCGACCGCGCGGACGAGCGGTTCGGCGAACGGGTCGTCGATGAGCGCGTCGGCGGCGCGGGTCGCGATCGCCCGGGTCATCGCGGCCATGGTCGCAGTCGCGCCGACACTGGAGGCCAGGTCCCACGTGTCGCCGTCGCGGCGGGGGGAAGTCATGGTGCGATCATGCCCCGATCGACCACCCGGCCCCACGGAGGCAACGATGACCGCACCGGCCCGCGACGCGCTCTTGGCGGTGGCCGCCCTGCTGGCCCCGGACGTCCCGGAGGTGGTCGCCCGCGTGGCCGCCGCCCACGACGACCCGGACGCCTACGTCCGGGAGCACGCCGACCGGCTCGACGACCGCGGCATCGACGAACCCTTCCCGGGGCTGGCGTGGATCGCGCTCGTGGACTCCCTGGCCGACCACGGCCTGCTGGCCGAGGTCGACTGGAAGGAAGCGCCCGACGAGATCGCCGGCCAGCTGCGGGCCCTGCGATCCGCGCCGCGAGCGGACGAGCTGTGGGCATCGCTGGCCGCAAGCGAACTGCCGACGTACGAGTTCCTCGAGACGGCGGGGGAGCGCTTGCGCGGCACGGAAACCGCTCTCGCGGTCCTCGACATCGAGTCCGACTGCTACCCGCTCGTGCTGCTGCCGGCCGCCCGCGCCGGCGAGCTCGTGGCGTCCGCCGCGACGGCGGGCTTCGCGGCCGAGGTGTTCGGGCGCTAGCCCGGTGGAGGGCGCGACCCCCAACGACGCGCCCGCCACCGGGTCGCCCCGGCATTCCCCCTCTTTCGCCGTGCCCCTAGGGTTCCCGACGCCGTCCTCGTTTCGTCCTCGCGCCGGCATCCGGGGCGCGACCTGCGTGTTTCGGAGCCGGGGCGCGCGGCGCTAGCCTGGGGACGAGGGGGGATGCGATGAGGTTCCGGATTCTCGGGACGCTGGAGGTGCGGGCGTCCGGGGATCGGGTCACCCTGGCGAGCCCGCGCCAGCAGCGCGCGCTCGCCGCTTTGCTGCTCAGCCCGAACTCCGTCGTCCCGGTGGAGCGCATGATCGACGCGCTCTGGGAGGACGAGCCGCCCGCGACCGCCGTGAAGCAGGTGCGGAACTGCGTTTCCGCGCTGCGGTCCCGGCTCGGCGAGGCGGGCGCGTCGATCGTCACCGACGGCCCCGGGTACCGCCTGCAGACCGACGCCGACGATCTCGACTCCCTGCGCTTCCGCCGGCACGTCGCCGCCGCGCGGGGGCTCGCCGGGCAGGCGAAACTCGTCGACGCCGTCGAAGAGATCCGGGCCGCGCTCGCGTTGTGGCGGGGCCCGGCGCTCGACGGCCTGCGGACGACGACGGTGGCCGGCCGCGCCGCGGTGCTCGACGAACAGCGCGCCGACGCCGTCGAACTCTGCGCCGAATGGCGGCTGCGGCTCGGCGAAACGGGCGAGGTCGTCCGCGAGCTGACCGAGTTCTGCGGCGAGCACCCGACGCGCGAGCTGTCCCACCTGCTTCTGATGCGCGCCCTCGCGAAGGAGGGGCGCTACGCCGAAGCCTCGACGTTGTTCCACGGCCTGCGCCGGCGGCTGGCCGACGAGCTCGGCGTCGACCCGAACCCCGAACTGCGCCGGCTGCACGAGCAGATCCTCGCCGAAGCCACCCCCGCCGAACCCGAGCCGGCGCCGGAACACCATTCCTTCGACCGCGCGGTCACCGAGCTGGCCGAAGCCGTGACGTGGCAGTGGCGCGCGGAAGCCGAGCTGCGGTCGCTGCACCGGCCGCAGCCGATCGTCCTGCGCTGGTCGGCACTCCGGGGAAAGCCGCGAGGCGATCTCGACGACATCGCGGACACGTTCACGGCGTTGCCCGTGCCGCAGCTGGTCGTCCTCGGCGAGCCCGGCTCCGGGAAGTCGGTGCTCGCCTTGATGCTGACGCTGGAGCTGCTGCGCGCCCGCGCGCCGGGCGGCCCGGTGCCGGTGCTGCTTTCGCTGGCGTCGTGGGATCCGCGGCGCGATCACCTCGACCGCTGGCTGGCGGCCCGGCTCGCCGACGACCACCCGGCCCTGCTCAACGCCCGCGAGTACGGGCGCGACGCCCCCACCCGGCTCGTCCTCGGCGGGCACGTCCTCCCGGTGCTCGACGGCCTCGACGAGATGCCGGCCGACCTGCGCGTCGCGGCGCTCGACGCACTGGACCAGACCATGGGTGCGGGCCGGGCGCTCGTGCTGACGTGCCGCTCCGCCGAGTACGACCAGGTCGTGCGCGAAGCCGGCCGGGTGCTGGGCGCCGCCACGGTCGTGCGGCTCGAACCGGTCGCCCGGCAGGAGGCGATCACGTACCTGTCGGCGCGGGACGGCCAGGACCGCTGGGGTCCGGTGGCCGACCGGCTGCGCCGCGACCCGGGCGCAGCCCTGGCCCGCGTGCTCCGGACGCCGTTGATGGTCGACCTCGCGCGGATCGGCTACGGCCGTCCCGGCGCGGATCCGGCGGAGCTGCTCGGCGCGACGGAGGTCGAAGCGCTCGAGGGACAGCTGCTCGATTCGTTCGTCCCCAACGCCTACGCGCAGGTGCCGCAGCCGCCCGGGCGGAACCCGAAGACGAGCCCGTCCGGCCGGTACACCGCGGCGCAGGCGACGCGCTGGCTGGGTTTCCTGGCGCGGCACCTCGAGCGGGCGCGCAGCCGCGACCTGGCGTGGTGGCAGCTGTACCGGGCGGTGCCGGCGCGGACCCGGTCCGGTCTGGTCGGGGCACTGGTCGCGCTGTTCTTCGTCGTCACCGGCTGGGTCGACGACGGCCCGGCGCTGGCCGCGATCTACGGCGTCTCGTTCGGCGGCGCCGCTTACCTGACCCACCGCTTCGGGCGTGCGCCCGAGCCGTTGCGCACCGAAGTGCGCTTCGCCGGGGCCACCCGGAAGTTCGCCGGCCGGTTCGCGATCGGGGCCGTCGTGGGCGTTCTGCTCGGCTTGGGCTGGTCGTTGGCCGCCGGTCTGGTCGTGTTCCTGGCGCTGGTGTTCGGCCTGGTGTTCGCGGTGCACGTGTGGCTCGCCAAGCCGGTCGACGCGAGCCGGGTGTCGAGCCCGCGGACGATCCTGCGCAACGAACGCACCGGCGCGATCGCGTTGTCGGTGTCTTTCCTGGTGACGCTGGGGTTGTTCGACGGGATGGCGTTCGCGTTCACCGCGCAGACGCGGTTCCTGCCGGTGCTGGGCGGCCGGTACGACCTGGCGCTGGCCGTCGCCGGCGGGCTGGCGGGGGCGTCGTTCGGGTGGTTCATGGCCCGCGGCGTCGCGGCGGTGTGCTACGGCCTGGCGGGCGCGATCGTGGGCGGCCAGGTGTTCCCGGCGGCGACGGACCCGGTGCTTCCGGTCGTGGCCGGCGTGTGCTTCGGCGCCGGCATCGGCTTGGCGGTGCTGGTGACCCGGGCGTGGGGCAACTACTTCGTCCACCACGTCTGGCTCGCGGCGACGGGCCGGTTGCCGTGGCGCCTGATGCACTTCCTCGACGACGCCCACCGCCGCGGCGTGCTCCGCCAGGCGGGCGGGGTGTACCAGTTCCGCCACGCCCGCGTCCAGGAGCGGCTGGCCGAGACCGACCAGGAGGAGAAGCCATGACCGGCGAGGAAATCGTGCTCGGCCCGCTGCCGAAGGGGATCACGCCGGCCGGGGAGGGGAAGGTGTGGAACGTCCTCGGCCACCGGTACTCCCTGAAGGCCGCGAGCGAAACGAGCTTCGCGTTCGAGACGTACGACCCGCCCGGCACCGGCGTGCCGCCGCACGTGCACCCGACCCAGGACGAGCACATCTACGTCCTGGAAGGCGTGTTCACCCTCTACCTCGACGGCCAGTGGGAGACCGCGGGGCCCGGCGACACCGTGCGGATGCCGAAGGGGCTCCCGCACGCCTACTACAACCGCGGCGAAGGCATCACCCGCGGGTTGTTCTGGGTGAGCCCGGCCGGGCGGCTGGCGCAGCTGTTCGACCGGCTGCACGACCTGGCGGACCCGGCCGAGGTGGTCCGGCTGTCGGCCCTCCACGATGTCGAGTTCCTGCCGCCGGGTGCGGTGGAGGGCGCCTGACCGGTCAGCCCTCGGGGGGCACCAGGCTCGCGGCCGCGTCGGCGAACGCGTCGATCAGCGCCGACCGCCGCGCCGCGAGCCAGGCCAAGCACACGCGGTTCGGCGCGATGTCCTCCACCGGCACGGCGACCACGTCCGGCCGCGTGTAGAACGCCGCCGTCGACCGCGGGATGATGCTGATCCCCGACTCGGCGGCGACCAGTTCCAGCTTCTCTTCGACGCTGTGGATCGGCGGGACCCCGGCCCGGTCGGTGCCGCGCAGTTCGACGGCGATGTCCCGCCACTCCGGGACGGCGTCGGGGTCCTGCAGCAGGTGCTCGTCGGCGAGTTCGGTGACCGAGACGGCTTCCTTGCCCGCCAGGCGGTGCCCGGCCGGCACGGTGACGACGCGCGGTTCCTCGAACAGCGGCCGTACCGTCAGCCCGCGCCGGTCGAACGGCAGGCGGACGACGCCGACGTCGACGCGGCCGTCGTGCAGGACCTCGACCTGGTCGTGCCAGCTGGTGCGCAGCAGCCGGACGGCGAGGTCCGGCTGCCGTTCGGCCAGCACCCGCACCGCCGGGGTGACGACGATGCCGGGCATGAACCCGACGGTGAGCACGGGCTGGGCGGCCGCGGCGACCCGCCGCCGGACCGCGTCGGCCGCGGACAGCAGGCCGCGGGCGTCGTCGAGGAGCTGCTCGCCGGCCGGGGTGAGCACGGTGCTGCGGCGGTCCCGCACGAACAGGGCGGTCTTCAGCTCGTCCTCAAGGGCGCGGATCTGCCGGGACAGCGCGGGCTGGGCGACGTGCAGCCGCGCGGCGGCCCGCCCGAAGTGCAGCTCTTCGGCCACGGCGACGAAGTACCGCAGCTTCCGCAGGTCGAGGTCCACGGCGGAGCACCACCCTCCTGTTCTGCTCCGATCATCGCAGGTCGGGAAGGGTCTCGCCGGTGAGCTTGGCGCAGTAGCCGAGCAAGGCGTCCTGGCGCCGCGGGTCGCGGGCGTCGGCCGGGGCCGCGCGCTCGCGCTGGTGGAAGAAGTGGCGGCCGGTGACGTCGACGTCGTCGGCGGTGGCGAGCCAGGCCTGGGTGACCGGGGCGAGGTCGGGTCGTCGGGCGCGCCCGGGCCGCCCATCCTGGTGGCGACCCACCCGGGTTCGACGGAGTTCGAGAGCACGCCCGGCCACCGCCGCGCGACGCCGAAGGCGAGCAGGATGTCGAAGAGCTTGCTGCCGCTGTAGGCCTGCGCGCCGTTGCAGCGCCGGGCCGTCCACTGCGGATCCGCCAGGTCGGAATCCCCGCCCCGGGCCATCCCCGAGCTGAGGTGGACCAGCCGGCGGGGACGTTCGATCAGCGCGGTGAGCAGGTAGGGCGCGAGGACCTTGACGGCGAACACGGAGGAGAACCCGTCGGCGGTCCCGACCCGGCGCGGTTCGCGGTAGCCGATGCCGGCGTTGTGGATGACGGCGTCGAACCGTCCGGCCGCGTTCGCCTGGGCGGCGACCGCCTTCGTCGCGTGTGATGCCGCCCGGGCATCACAGCGCGCGCAACGGGTCTTGGACGCGCCCCGCTCCGGCGGGACACGCTGGAAAGCGCAAGCACCCCAACCGAAAGGACAGCGATGAAGGTCTTCCTCACCGGCGGATCGGGCTACATCGGCCGCGCGACCATCGCCGAGCTGGTGCGGCTCGGGCACACCGTCGAGGCGCTCGCCCGCAGCGACCGCGCGGAGGCCGCGGTCGCCGCCGCCGGGGCGCGGGCCGTGCGGGGCGGCCTGGCCGACCTCGACGTGCTCAACCACGCCGCCGCCGGCGCGCAAGCCGTGATCCACCTGGCCCAGGCGTCCAGCGGCGCCGAGGACCTCGCCGCGGCCACCGCGATGCAGGACGGCGTCGGCGGCGGTACCTACGTCCACACCGGCGGCAGCTGGGTCTACGGCGACACCGACGGCGTCCAGGACGAGACGGCCGCGTGGAACCCGCCGGCCATCGTGGCCTGGCGCAAGGCGGTCGAAGACGCCGTGCTGGCCCGCGCGGAGCACGGCGGGCGGCCCGTCATCGTCCAGCCCGGCCTGCTCTACGGCGGCGACAACCGCCTGATCGACGTCTTCTTCGTCCAGCCGGGCAAGGAAAGCGGCGCGATCCCGTACCTCGGCGACGGCGGCAACCACTGGGCCCTGATCCACCTCGACGACCTCGCCCGGCTCTACGCGGCCGCGCTGTCGGCCCCGGCGGGCTCGGTGTACCTCGGGGTCGGCGGCGTCGACCCGACGGCCAAGGAGGTCGCCGAGGCGTGCGCCCGCGCCGCGGGACTCGACGGCAAGACCGTCTCCATCACGCTCGAAGAGGCTCGGGAGCGGATGGGCCCGATCGCCGACGCGTTCGCCCTCGACCAGCGCCTGACGTCGGCCAAGGCGCAGCGCGAGCTGGGCTGGACGCCGGTGCACACCGACCCGCTGCGCGTCCTGGGTTCCTGAGTCTACTGTGGAGTGTTGCGCGCGTACTCCGTCAGCGCGCTGCGGTTGTCCAAATTGGACTTCGCCATCAGGCTCGCCACGTGCTTCTCCACCGTGCGCGGGGAAATGTGCAGCCTCCGGGCGATGTCCTTGTTGCCCATGTTGTCGGCCAGCAGCTGCAGCACCTCGTACTCGCGGACCGTGACGCCCGCCGAGCGCAGCTCCGCCGGGAGGCGGTCCGAGCCTGTGCGGCGCTGGCCGACCGGGGCGCCGATCTTGCGCAGCAGCCCGCGGCACGCGCTCGCCACCGCGGTCACCTCCGCCTGGTGGAAGAACTCCTCGGCTTCCTTGAGCCACGTCACCGGGTTGCCCCAGCCGTCGGCCGCCGCGGACTCGGCCACCATGCGCAGGCCCAGGTGCCGGCTCACCGGGAACGGGGCCGCCGCCTCGATCGCCGCGGCCACCGCGGCGTCGGCCTGCTCCACCGAACCCGCGCGGCCGTGCCGGACCGCGTCACCCAGCAGCACGAACTGGCGGTTCCAGCGCATCCCGCTCACCGCCGCCGGGGGCCGGTCCGGCGGCGGGGAACCGTCGAGCGCCTCGATCAGCAACCGCAAGCCGTGCTGGCCCGCCAGGTGGAAGCGGCTCGGCTGGCGCTCCTCCAGCGCCAGCACCTGCGCCAGCTCGCGGCGGGCGCGTTCGGCGTCCTCCTCCAGCAGGGAGCAGAACACCTGGGCCAGCCCGACGCTCAGCACGAGCTCCTGCGCCGTCGCGCCGCCCTCCGCGCGGAAGTCCTCGAGCGCGCGCTCCATCCGCGGCCGGTCCGCCTGGTGGGCGGCCACCATCGCGCGCGTCATGTGCGTGTACTGCAGCAGCGCGACCAGCCGGAGCCGGCCCAGCACCGCGAGGTTCTCGTCGAGGATGCGGTCGGCGTGCGCGAACTCGCCGCGCATCACCGCGTGCACCGCGCGGCTCGCGTCGACCGCGCAGGTCAACGTGATCGCACCGGTGCGCTGGGCCTCCGCGCGGGCCAGGTCGAACGTCCGGATGTCGCCCTCGGCGAGCATCCGGTGCCCGCCCAGGCGGACCAGCACCTGGGTGCGCAGGTGCGTCAGCTGGTGCCGCTCGGCCAGCCGCCGCGCGAGCTGCAGGTAGCGCTCGGCCTCGGCCAGGTCCGACTCCAGCGCCACCATGCCGAGCACCTGCAGCGCCTGGCACGACACGAACGGCACACCGGCGCGTTCGGCGACCTCCCACGCCTGCTCGGCCAGCTTCCGGGCCCGCTCGGTGTGCGCCGGGCCGGGGATGTCGAGCCACAGCGTCGCTTCGACGGCGTCGAGAGCCGCGTTCTGCTCCTCGGTCATCTCGCCGCCGAGCGGGGCACGGGCCTGCTCGATCTGGTTGAGGCACTCGTCGTGGCGGCCCCCGATGTAGGCCGCCCACGCCAGCTGGACGTGCAGGTCGACCGCCCGCTCCAGGCTGCCGATCTCGGCGAACCGCGCGGAGAACTCGACCGCCCGGTCGAACTGCCCGGTCTGCCCGAGCGCGTGCAGCAGGGACTCCAGTGCGTCGGCCCGGTCGTCCGGGCTCGCCGTGGCCAGCAGCTCGACGGCGCGGGTCAGCATCGTCACCGCCGTGTCGGCCGCGCCGCCATCGAGCGCGCGGCGGCCGGCTTCGGCGAACAGCCGCCCGGCGCCGGGGTGGTCCATCGCCGTCAGCCGCAGCGCCGCGGCCAGCGCGCACAGCTCGCCGGGCAGGCCGGGGTGCAGCTGCTCGACGGCGTCGGCGGCCCGGCGCGCCAGGTTCGCCTTCGTCGACGGCACGAGCCGGGCCAGCAGCGCCTCGGCGGTCAGCGGGTGCCGGAAGGCGTACCAGCCCGGCGTGGTCTCGTCGGTGGTGACCAGGTGCGCGGCGACGCTCGCGCTGATGTGGTTGTGCAGCATGCGGTCGTCCATGTCGGTCACCGCCTGCACGACCGACAGCGGGAACCGCCGGCCCAGCACGGCGGCCACCGACAGCAGCGTTTCGCCGTCCTGGCCGAGCGCGTCGACGCGGGCGGCGATGCTGCTGATCAGCGCCTCCGGCACGCGTGCCTGCAGCTCGCCGACGACCTGCCAGCCGCCCGGCCCGCCGACGAGCAGGCCGTCGCTGACCATGCCGTGCAGCAGCTCTTCGACGACGAAGGGCACGCCCTCGCTGTTCTGCCACAACAGGTTCGCGACGGCGGCGGGCACCGCGGCCGGCTCGGTCTCCAGGCACGCGGCCGCGAACTCGCGGGTGCGGTCGGCGTCCAGGCGGGTCAGTTCGAAGGTGTGGCTGGACGAGCGCTGCGCCGCGGCCGACGCCAGCCGCAGCGCCTCGCCGGGTTCGCCGCGCAGGGTGCCGATCAGCATGACGCGGCTGGACGCGAGGTTGTCGACGAGGTACTCGACGATGAACAGCGTCTCCGCGTCGGCGTTGTGCAGGTCCTCCAGCACGATCAGGCAGCCGCCGTCGCGGCCGGCGACCGACAGCAGCCGGAACACCGCCTCGGCCAGGACCAGGAGGTTGCCGTTGTCGTGCGGGCGGTCGCCGCGGTACCAGTCGGGCACGAGCCGGGCGAGCACCGGCACGAGCGGGTCGAGCTCGGGCGCGGCGGGCGGCAAACCGCCGCGGAAGTGCGACAGCAGGGCTTCGGCCAGGGGCCGGAACGGCACCATCGGGCCGATCGAGCTGGCCCGTCCGCGTAGCACCGGGAGCCCGGTCGCCAACGCCCGCGAGGCGACGTCGGCGGCGAGCCGGGACTTCCCGATCCCGCCTTCACCGACAAGGAAGAAGGCCCCACCGTGGTCGGTGCGGGCCTTCTCCAGAGCCTGGGACAGCGCGCCGAGCTCCCTGTCGCGCCCGATCAGGCGCGTCGATCGGATGCCCATCGCGGTCACTATAACCGGATGGGCGCCCTCCGGACGTAGGTCGAATTACCGACGCCCGGGCGTCTCACTATTCGGTGAAGCCCCCGGTGACGACCGTGATGTCCATCGTGGTCAGGGAGTTCTGGCCGACCCGCGCCGCCCGGCCGGACAGAGCGTGGTTGCGGGCGCCCGTGCGGGCCGACGTCGGGAGGGTCAAGTCGCCGATCGGGTTGTCGAGGTCGTGCTCGGTCATGCTGGTGGCTCCACTCTCGGTAGTGCTGAGGGTCGGACGGCTATTCGGCGAAACCGATGCTGACGGTGAAGACGGGCGTGATGTCGAGGGTGTCGGCGCCGTGGTGGCTCAGCCGCGCGGTCCGCCCGGCGAGGGCGCGGTTGCGGGCGCCGGTCCGGGTCGGCACCGGGAGGGTGGGGTCGCCGACGGGGTTGTCCGTGCCGGTGAAGTCGTGCTCGCTCATGGCGTGTTCTCCGCTTTCGGTCGCAGGTCGGGGCAGGGACGGACGTCAGAGGGCGAAGGTGCCGTTGGTGACGACGGTGGGGCCACCGAGCGTCTCGAGGGTCATCCCGGACAGCCGGGGCCGGGTGCCGGCCAGCGCCTGGTTGCGGGCACCGGCGCGGTTCGCGCGCGGGAGCACCAGGGCACCGACGGTGGCTTCGACGGTCTCGGCGGTGGTTTCGGGCATCGTTCGTTCTCTCCTCGTGAGGTGGGGTGGGGACGGGTCAACGAGTCGGTGGCTGCAGCAGCAGCGCGGAGGGGACGCGCCGGCCGAAGCCGAGGCGCAGCAGGCCGTAGCCGATGCCGGCCAGGCCGGTCAGCAGGCCGGGGGAGGCGACGCCGTCGGGCGTGCCGCAGCGCGCGCCGTCCTGCTCGACGGCGGTGAGCAGCTGCCCGGTGCGGGTGGCGACCGCGGCGGCGGCGCCCTGGTGGCCGGCCTCGGCGAGGAAGCCGAGGACGTCGGTGATGCCGGTTTCGCCGTGGCAGAGGCTCAAGTCGCGCAGCGGGTCCTGACTCGCGAGCGCCGCGACCTGCTCGTCGAGGCCGAGCAGCGCGGGTTCGCCGGCGTAGGCGAGGACCTGGCCGGCCAGGCCGGAGCACCAGCCGTGCCCGGTGGCGGTCTTCGCCGGCGGCAGGGTCGCGGTCTCGCGCGGGTACCCGGCCAGCGCCCAGTCGACGCCGGCCGCGCCGTGCGCGAACCCGGGGTCGGCGAGGTCGGGGTCGATCGAGCGGACGGCGAGCTCGGCCGCGTAGGAGTCGGCCAGCAGGGCGGCACCGGCGAGCCCCGTCTGGGTGGCCACCGAGCGCAGGGCGGCGAGCCCGCCGGCGAGCCCGGTGGTGTAGCGCGGGGACGTCTCGGGTGTCGGCGCGGGCATCACGGCGACCGTGCGGGCGGTCAGGTCCAGCAGGTCGGGCCGGTCGAGCAGCCGCGAAAGCCGGGCCGCCGCGTAGGCGACACCGCCGAGCCCGAGCAGCCCGCCGGGACCGGCCGCCGCGGCGAGGTCCGGGTCGGCCTCCAGCGCGGCGACGAGCCCGGGCAGCCCGGAAAGCGCCTTCCCGGCCAGCTCGCGGTAGCGGTCGATGCCGGTCAGCTCGGCCAGCTGGGCCAGGAACAGCGCGACCCCGGTGTAGCCCTCGCCGAGCCCGGCGCCCATCGGCAGCACGGTCCAGTACTTCTCGTCGACGAGCTCCAGCCCGACCCAGTTGACGCGCCCGCCGCCCGAGGTCGCGCGGGCGACGATCGCGTCGGCGATGCCGCAGGCGGCCGAGAGCAGGTGCGCCGGTTCGGGGCTCTTGCTCGGCAGGACGGCGCCGGTGACCCCGGTGCCGGTGTGGGTCTCGGCGGCGGGCCGGGTGGCCAGCGCGGCGGAGATCAGCCACTCCTGGTCCCGGCGGTCGATCGTGGTCATCCCGGCGACCTTCGCGCGCACGGTCGTCAGCGGTGGTTCGGCCAGCAGGCCGGGCAGCCGGTTGCCTTCGGCGTCCCAGAGGTCCGTGGTGGCGGCCCGGCCGGTGAACATCGGGACGTCGCCCGCCCACAGGTCGGTCAGCTCGGCCGCGACCAGGCCGCGGCGGACGTCGTCGGTGCTGTCGTCGTGCAGCAGCCCGAAGGCCTCGTCCCGCGCGGCGGCGTCGGCCAGCAGCGACGGGTGCGTGGTCTCGTCGAGCAGCCGCGTGTAGAAGCTGGTCGGGCGGACCAGGACGCGGATGCCGGCCTCGGCGCAGCGGTCGAGCAGGGGCCCGAACTCGGCCGCACCGGCCGCGATGGCGTCGTACCCGGCGCGGAACCCGGCCAGCAGCGCGGCGCCGTGCTCGGCCGGCTCGACGTCGACGCCGCCCAGGGTGGGCCGGTTGACGCCGGTGCCGACACCGCCGGGCACCCGGGTCAGCCGCATCCGGTCGGTGCCGGCGTCGAGCCAGTCGACGCGGGTGAGCGCCGGCGCCGCCGCGCGGCCGCCGCCCAGGCCGGAGATGTCGACCGCGCCGTGCTCGCCGACGATCATCTGCGGCAGCAGCATGGTCCGGTGCACCGACCGGGCGAGCAGCTCGGCCGCGGGGTCGACGTCACTCGCGTCGGCGGGCAGCACCGGCTGGAAGAGCGTCTCGATGTCGATCAGGACGGGCTGGTCACCCGCGGCGATGATGTTCTCGAAGTGCACGTCGGTGCCGTCGAGGGCGTGCAGCAGGGCGAGCAGGACGCCCTGGCGGCGGTAGAACCGGTCGACCTCGGTGAGGTCGGCGCACGGCCGGTGCTCGACGAAGCGGAGCCAGCCGTAGCCGGGGCGCACCAGGACGTCCACCGTGCTCAGCTCGAGGCCGGGCACGCGCGGGTTGAGCCACTCGACCAGGCCGGTGAACGCGGCGTGGAGGTCGAGCGGGCGCGGCTTGTAGATCACCCGCGCGCCGCCGGCGAACCGCAGCTCCCGGACCGAGCGGCCGCGCTGGTGCGCGTCGCCGGTGCCGCCGCTGATCTCCACCAGCGGGCCGGGGTCCGGACCGGTGAACGCCGTGAGGGCGGCGCGGTCGGCGTCGAAGCGGTCGAGCAGCTCGGTGACCGCCGCGATCGCGTACAGCGCCGCCTGCGCGGCAAGCCGGGCGAGCACGGGGTAGCGGTGCAGCAGCTCGGTGAGCCCGGCCGGGGTGCCGGTCCGCCGCACGAAGTCGGCGAACCGCTCTTCCCCCGTGTCCCCGGCCAGGATCCCCGCGCGGCGCGCCCGGCCCAGCTCCAGCACCAGGCTGCGGGCGGCGAGCCCGGCGAGCTGGTGCCCCAGCCGCGTCGCGCACCCGTCGGCGATCGCGGTGGCGTCGACGGCGGGCGAAGCCGCTGCGGCGCCGGCGATCGCGGCGCGGGCCGCGTCGGTGAAGGGGCGGAACACCGCGGCGAAGGCGGTGCGCCAGTGTGCGTCGCCCTCACGGGAAGGCGGCACCTCGGCGCTTTCCCGGGAGAGGGCGGCTTCCGCGAAGTCGACCCACGCGGGACGGGCGCCGCCGGGGCGGCGCTCCTGCGTGGTCAGCGCCGCGGCCCACCAGGTGGGCGGGAGCGTCGTGGTCGCCGGGTTCGGCTGCGGGGGAATCACGGGATCGAGCATGCCAGCGGGTGACGTGGGTTACATGGGGGTGCTGCGCCCGCATTCCGGCGCGGCATGGGGGCTTTCTAGGGGTTCATGGGGGCGTCGCCGCCAAAACGCCTGGTCGCGGATTGGGTGGTTGCGCCGTTCGGACGTGGCGGTTGGTCCACTCGGACGGCGGGCTCGACCGGGGTTGACGACCGGGTCCGCACCCTCGATCCCCCATGCGGGGCACCCGTTCCCCACCGGACTCCGCGGTCGCGCGCGCGGCCGCGTCGCCCGCGCGCGAGGCGGACTCCGGTGCCGGTGCGGCGCCGGAATGCGGGGCCGCCGCACCCATGTGCGCCGGCCCCGCGCCGATGACGATTCGTCGTGAGAAGTTCGCGGCTCGGCCCGCGGACGTTCCCCGAACGCACAGGGAGCGACGCACGATGACCACGTTCCAGATCGAGCAGACCCCCGACGGGCCCGGCGTGGCCGCCGGGTCCCCGCTCAAGTTCGTCCTGTCCAGCGTCCAGTCCGACTCGCACATGTGGAACCTCGTCGCCCTCCAGCTGATCATGGAGGAGATGGGGCACGAGGTGGTCAACCTCGGCGCCTGCGTGCCGGTGGAGCGGCTGCTCGCCGCCTGCCGCGCCGAGCGCCCCGACTGCCTGGTGATCAGCACCATCAACGGCCACGGCCACGTCGACGGCGCCCGGGTGATCTCCGCCCTGCGCGCCGACCCCGCGCTGGCCGGCCTGCCCGCCGTCATCGGCGGCAAGCTGGGCGTGCGGGGCGCCGCCGACGCCGAGCTGGAGACCGAGCTGCTGGCCCTGGGCTACGACGCGGTCTTCCACGTCGGCGCCGGCGACTCCGGCCAGGCGATCGAGTCGTTCCGCGAGTTCGTCGCCGCGAACGTCCGGACCTTGCGGTGACCGCTGCCCGGTCGGTGTTCAGCAGCTTCGTGGCCGAGCACCGGCGCCGCCGGACGCTGGTCGTGCAGCCGCGGATGGGGTTCTCCGACCCCGTCGTGATGCGCCGCGGACTGCGCGCGGTGGCCGAGGCCGGCGTGCCGGCCGTGGGCACCGTGACACTGGACAGCTACACCCGCACCGGGCAGCACGACCTCGCCGCCATGTCGATCGCCTCCGGCGTCCCGCTCAACGGCTACCCGCTGGTGGCGCTCGGGTCCGCCGCCACCGCCGAGCTGCTGGCGGGCCTGCCCGGCTTTCCCGTCCAGGTGCGGCACGGTTCGGCCCAGCCGGAGGACATTTTCGCCGCGATGCTCGAAGCCGGGCTCGACGCCTCCGAGGGTGGGCCGGTGTCCTACTGCCTGCCCTACAGCAGCGTCCCGCTGCGGACAGCGACGAAATCGTGGACGCGGTCGGCGTTGCTGCTCGCCGAGCAGACCGTGGACTGCCACCTCGAGAGCTTCGGCGGCTGCATGCTCGGGCAGTTGTGCCCGCCGGGGCTGCTGGTCGCGCTGTCGGTGCTGGAGTGCCTGTTCTTCGCCGAGCACGGCGTGCGCAGCGTCTCGGCCAGCTACGCGCAGCAGACCAGCCCCGAACAGGACGCCGAAGCGCTGTGGGCGATGCGGCGGCTGTGCGCGGAGGAACTGTCCTCCGTGGACCACCACGTGGTGCTCTACACCTACATGGGCCTGTTCCCGGAGTCCGCGGCCGGGGCGCGGGAGCTGGTCGCCGAAAGCGTCCGGCTGGCCGTGCGCACCGGCACCGAGCGGCTGATCGTCAAGACCACCGCGGAGGCGCACCGGATCCCGACCGTCGAGGAGAACGTCGAGGCGCTGCGGCTGGCGCACGCGACCGCGCTGGATCAGCCGCCGCCGGTTTCGCCCCCGTCCGGCGACACCGAGGTGTACCTGCAGGCCCGGCTGCTCGTCGACGAGGTGCGCTCGCTCGCGCCGACGCTCGCCGAGGCGCTGCCGGCGGCGTTCGAGCGCGGCCTGCTCGACGTCCCGTACTGCCTGCACCCCGACAACGGCGGCGAAACCCGGTGCGTGCTCGACGACGACGGCCGCCTGCAGTGGTGGCACACCGGGCGGATGCCGCTGCCCGCCGCGCTCGGCGGCCGCCGCGGCCACGACCGGGTCACCGCGACCCGGCTGCTCGCCGACCTGTCCTACCACCGCCGAAGGCTCGACCCGGTCCTGTCCTGATCCGCCCCGACCAGCTTGGGAGTGAGAACGCCATGGAGTACACCGATCCGCCGGACCCGCGCACGCACCTGACCTCGGAGACCACGCGGCACGTGCTGGGCCTGCAGCACCGCATGCTGGCCGAGGCACGCGCGTTCCTCGCCGCCCGCGGCTTCACCGAGCTGCTGCCGCCGGTGATCGGCCCGGTCACCGACCCGGGCGGCCGCGGCGCGAAGCAGGTCGACGTCGACTTCTACGGTCACCGGTACAAGCTGATGACCAGCGCGATCCTGTACAAGCAGGCGTCGCTGCTGGGCTTCTCGAAGATCTTCTACGTCGCGCCGAACGTGCGGCTGGAACCCTTGGAGACGGCGAACACCAGCCGGCACCTGGCCGAGTTCCACCAGCTCGACGTCGAGGTCGCCGGCGCGTCCCGCGACGACGTGCTCGACCTGCTGCAGGACCTGGTCGCGCACGTGGTCCGCCGGGTCGTCGAGGACGCGGGCGACGTGCTGGAGGCGCTCGGGCGCGACTCGGGCGCGTTCGCCGACCTGCTCGGCGGCGCGTTCGGCCGGCTGTCGCACGCGACCGCCGTCGAGACGCTGCGCGAGCTCGGGCACCCGCAGAGCGAAGACGCCGAGATCGACTGGGCGGGCGAAGCGATCCTGTCGGAGAAGCACGCGCGGCCGTTCTTCCTGGTCGACTACCCGAAGGGCTCGCGCGGGTTCTACGACCGGGAAAGCACTTCGGTCGCGGGCGTCCTGCGCAACTTCGACCTGATCGCGCCCGAGGGCTATGGCGAGCTGTGTTCCGGCAGCGAACGGGAGCACGACTACGGCCGGATCGTCACGCGGATGCGCGAGACGGGGGAGAACCCGGCGAAGTACGCGTGGTACCTGGACCTGGTCCGCACGGGCATTCCCGCGAGCGCCGGGTTCGGGCTGGGCGTGCAGCGGTTCACCCGGTACGTGGCCGGGCTGGACGCGGTGTGGCAGGCGACGGCGTTCCCGAAGCTGCCGGGGGTGGTCTCGCCGTGACCGCGCTGCACGCTTCCGGTTTTCCTGTCGACGAGGTTCGGGCGCGGGCCCGGCACGGCGCTTCGGCGGTGTTCCCTCTTGCCTCTTCTTACGGAACTTCGTTGTTCGGCGCTGCTGCTTCTTCGCCGGGCGATGCCTTGGAGTCGGCGCGGCTGGTGCCGCCGGTGTTCGTGCCGCGGCGGCTGGAGAAGCTGATCGAGCTGGGCCGGGAACCGTTGTACGGCGACGTCGCGCTGTCGACGTCGATCGGCGGGTTCGCGTCCGCGTTGCCGCTGTACCTGTCGGCGTTCGGCTCGACGCAGGTGGCGGGCCGCGGGCTGGGCGCGGCGGCGTCGGCGCAGGCGGCGCGGCTCGGGATCCCGATGGTGATCGGCGAGAACGTCGTCCCGATGCACGGCCACGGCCGCGTGGACGGCGCGTCGGCCGGGACGCTCCTGGAGCGGCTGCGGGCGTACGCGGACGCGGTCCCGGACGGGCTCGGCGGCGTCGTCGTCCAGCAGAGCACGGAGGACGCGGACGCCGAGGTGTGGAACCTGGTGTATTCGGACCCGTCGGCGCTGCCGCTGCTCGAGTCCGGCCGGCTGGCGTTCGAGCTGAAGGTCGGCCAGGGCGCGAAGCCGGGGCTCGGCGGGATGACGCTGGTTTCTGCTGCTGACGCTGCTTCGCTGGCTTCGCAGTACGCGGTCGATCTGTCGCTGGGCTCGCAGGTTCTGCGGAGCAGTTCGCCGGGGACGTTCACCGACGAGATCCTCCGGCAGCAGATCCGCTTGATGCGCAACAACTTCCCGCGGGCGGGGGTGTGGGTGAAGCTCCCGCCCGGGCGCGACATCGGTGCGGCGGCTTCGGTGGCTTGGGCGGCTGGAGCGTCCGCGGTCACGGTGGACGGTGCCGAAGGTGGTTCCGGCTGGGCGCCGGTGTCGTTCGCTTCGGTGGGACTGCCGTTGGCGGAGTGCTTGTCCCGCATCGGAACACCGGCCGGCTGCCTGCTGGCATCGGGCCGGATGTGGGAGGGGACGCGGGTGGCGAAGGTGCTGGCACTGGGAGCGCGCGCGGCGGGTTTGGGCCGCGCGGCGCTGCTGGCGGTGGACACGGATCCGTCGGACGGGTTGGTCCGGTTCGTGGAGGCGCTGGCGCTGGAGCTGCGGTTGCTGCTGAGCGCGCTGGGCCAGTACCGAGCGGACGCCTTGACCCCGGACGACGTGTGGTTCCCGGGCCAGGCGGAGCGGGTGGCGGAAGAGGTGCTGTCATGACGCGCGCCTTTGCGGGTCCGGGTGTCTTGAATGAGTCATTCAGGACGTCTGGGGACCTGAATGAGTCATTCAAGACGTTCGGCCGGCCGGTGGGCGGGGGTGCGTCGTGACCGCCGTCGAGGAGCCGCGCGCCGCTGCCGGGCGGGACACTGCGGTCGGGTCTGGCACCGCGGCGGTCGAGCCGGCGAATCCGGATGTCGTGAATGAGTCATTCAGGACGTCTGGAGACCTGAATGACTCATTCAAGACGTTTGGCCTGCCAACGCGCGAGCCCACCGCGGCGGCCGAGTCGAGCACCGCCGCGGTCGAGTCGAGCCCGGCGAGCAAAGCTTTGCCCGCGCCCTTCCTCGGCCTGGTCCTCGCCATGGGCCTGTCCTCCTTCGGCGACGCGGTCTGGCTGATCGCCCTCTCCGTCACCCTGGTCGGCACCGCGGGCCCGGCCCTCGCCGGCCTCGTCCTCGCCCTCGGCTCGCTCCCGAAAGTCCTCACCCTCCTCGTCGGCGGCGCCGTCGCCGACCGGACCGGGCCCAGGCGCGTCCTGATCACCACCGACCTCATCCGCGCCGGGGCCATGCTCGCCGGAGCCGCCGGTGTCCTCCTCGTCGGTCCCCGACTCCCGCTGCTCACCGCCCTCATCGTCGTCATGGCCGTCGCCAGTGCCTTCTTCATCCCGGCCTCCGACGCCCTGCGGCCGAACCTCCTCCCACCCGAACACCTCGTGCGCGGCAACGCCGTCTACCTCGCCGCCGTGCGGGGTGGGCAAGCCGCCGGGGGTGCGCTCGGCTCGTGGCTGGCCGGGCTCGGGGGGCTCGTCACCGTCGCCGTCGTCAACGGGGTCAGCTTCGCGGTCTCCGCCCTCGCCGCCGGCAACACCAAGACCCTGACCAGCAACGAACCCCGGCAGCGCGTCAAGATCAAGCAACTCGGCACGGAAATAGCGGAAGGCGCACGGTACGTCGCGACCCGGCCCGCGCTCAGGACCGCCATGATCGTCACCGGCCTGCTCGAACTCAGCGGCGCCGGCCCGGTCAACCTGGGTCTCGTCCTGCTGGGCGGACAAGCCGGCGCCGGCTGGCTGCTCACCGCCATGACGCTCGGCGCGTCCCTCGCCTTCGTCGTCTCGGTCAAGTGGCCGCCGCGCGAAAAGGCCGGGCGGCTCGCGACGGCCGGACTCGCCGCGCAGGTCGGCTGCCTCGCCCTGCTCGCCACCGCGAACGTCGCCGTCGGCATCGCTGCCTTCTTCACCCTCGGCCTCGTCGCCGGCCTCACCGCACTCGTGCTCGTGTCCCTCGCCCAGCGGTGGTCGACGAAAGAGATGCGCGGCCGCGTGATGTCGATCCTCGCGCTGTTCACCCTCGCCGCCACCCCGATCGGGAACCTGCTGATCGGCGTGCTCGTCGAGACGCTCGGCGTCCCGCTCACCATGCTCGCCCACGCCGCGGTCGCGCTCGTCGCGCTCGCCCTGCTCGTCGCCACCCCGGCACTCGGCCGGGCCGCACTCACAGAGGAGAAGCAATCATGACGAACCCCTTCGAAGACGAGAACGGCACCTTCCTGGTCCTGGTCAACGCCGAGAACCAGCACTCGCTCTGGCCGTCCACCGTGGACGTTCCGGCCGGCTGGACGAAGGTCCACGGCGAGGACACCCGCGCCGCCTGCCTCGAGTACGTCGAGCAGCACTGGACCGACCTGCGCCCGGCGAGCCTCATCGCCGCGATGCGCTGACCCTTCCCCCGCCGGCAGTGAACGAACTGGAGCTGATCACCGTGAACCACGACGCCCGGCAGCTGCTGGCGGCCTGGAACGACACCACCACCGACGTCCCGGAAGCGGGCCGCACGCTCACCCGGCTGCTCGCCGAGCAGGCGGCCCGCACCCCGGACGCGCCGGCGCTGGTGTTCGAAGGCGAGTCCCTGACCTACCGCGAACTCCACCGGCGGGCCGACGGGCTCGCGCACCTCCTGGTCGAGCGGGGCGTGGGCCCCGGTGTCCTCACCGGCGTCTGCGCCGACCGGAGCCTTGAGCTGGTGATCGCCCTGCTGGGGGTGCTCAAGGCCGGCGGCGCCTACGTCCCGCTCGACCCGGACTACCCGGCCGACCGGCTGGCCTACATGGTCGCCGACAGCGCCGCGCCGGTCGTCCTCACCCAGACCCACCTGGCCCACAGAATCGACGCCGAGACCATCCTCCTCGACGCCGTGGACTTCTCGGCGCACCCGGCGCCGGAACCGGAAACGTCCACAACGGACCTCGCGTACGCCATCTACACCTCCGGCTCCACCGGCCGCCCCAAGGGCGTCCTGGTCCCGCACGAGGGCATCGTCAACCGTCTCATGTGGACGCAGGCCCAGTACGGCCTCACCGGGGAAGACCGCGTGCTGCAGAAGACGCCGTCCAGCTTCGACGTCTCCGTCTGGGAGTTCTTCTGGCCGCTGCTGACCGGCGCCACGCTCGTCGTCGCCCGTCCCGGCGGCCACCGCGACCCCGCCTACCTGGCCGAGATCATCCGCACCGAGCGGATCACGACCGTCCACTTCGTCCCGTCGATGCTGCAGGCGTTCCTGCTCGACCCCGCGGCCGCCACCTGCACCGGCCTGCGCCGCGTCCTGTGCAGCGGCGAGGCCCTGCCCGCCGAGCTGCAGGCCCGGTTCTTCGCCACGCTCCCGGGCGTCGAGCTGCACAACCTGTACGGCCCGACCGAAGCCTCGGTCGACGTCACGTACTGGGCGTGCGAGCCCGGAGAAACGACTGTCCCCATCGGACGTCCGGTGTGGAACACGCACGCGTTCGTCCTCGACGCCGAGCTGAAGCCGGTCGCGCCCGGCGTCGCCGGTGAGCTGTACCTCGCCGGGATCCAGCTGGCCCGCGGCTACCACGGCCGCCCCGGCCTCACCGCCGAGCGGTTCGTGGCCAGCCCTCATCGGCCGGGGGAGCGGATGTACCGCACCGGTGACCTCGCCCGCTGGTCCGGCGACGGCGCCCTGCACTACCTCGGCCGCACCGACCACCAGGTCAAGATTCGCGGCCTGCGCGTCGAGCTCGGCGAGATCGAGGCCGTCCTCGACCGCCAGCCCGGCGTCGGCGGCTCCTGCGTGCTGGCTCGCGAGGACCGCGAAGGCGACCAGCGCCTGGTCGGTTACGTCGTCCCGGACGGCGCCGCGCCCGACGTCGACGCCCTGCGCGCGGCGCTCGCCGGGAACCTGCCGGAATACATGGTCCCGGCCGCGTTCGTCGTGCTCGAAGACCTGCCGCTGACCCCGAGCGGCAAGCTCGACCGCAAGGCCCTCCCCGCGCCGGACTGGTCCGCCGCCCGCACCGGCCGCGCCCCGCGCACCCCGCGCGAAGCCGCGCTTTGCGAGCTGTTCTCGGAGATCCTCGGCGTCGACGGCGTCGGCATCGACGACGGCTTCCTCGCCCTCGGCGGCCACTCCCTCCTGGCCGCCAAGCTCGTCTCCCGCATCCGCGCCACGCTCGGCGTCGAGGCCGGCATCGGCGACGTCTTCCGCGCGCCGACCCCGGCCGGCCTGGCCGAACTCCTCGAAGACGCCCCCGAGGCGCGCCCGGCCCTGACGCCGCGCCATCGCCCCGAGCCGATGCCGCTGTCGTTCGCGCAGCGCCGGCTGTGGTTCCTCGACCAGGCCGACACCCGGAACGCGAGCTACCACGTCCCGCAGGCCGTCCGCCTCGACGGCCCGGTCGACGCCGACGTGCTGCGGCTGGCCGTCGGGGACGTCGTGGCCCGCCACGAAGCCCTCCGCACGATCTTCACCCGCGACGGCGACGAGCCGGTCCAGCACATCCTGCCGTCCGGCGAAGTCCCGCTGGCGATCGAAAAGTCCACTGAGGACACCCTGGCCCAGGACCTGACCGCGGCCACCGAAGCCGGCTTCGACCTGGCCCGCGAACTGCCGATCCGCGCCACCCTCTTCACCCTGCCCGGCGACACCGCCGTGTTGTTGCTGGTCGTGCACCACATCGCGAGCGACGGCTGGTCCTTCGCCCCGCTCCTGCGCGACCTGTCGACCGCCTACACCGCCCGCGCCGCCGGCAACCCTCCGAAGTGGACGCCGCTGCCGGTCCAGTACGCGGACTACACGCTGTGGCAACAGGAACTGCCCGTCGAGCGGGACCTCGCCTACTGGCGCGGCACCCTGGCCGGGCTGCCCGAAGAACTGCCGCTGCCCACCGACCGCCCGCGTCCCGCGGTCGCGAGCCACCGCGGCGGCGTCGTCCCGATGGACGTCCCCGCCGACGTCCACCGCAAGCTGGCCGAGCTGGCCGCGGCGGAAGGCGCGACGCTGTTCATGGTCCTGCAGGCCGCGTTCGCCGCCCTGCTCACCCGCCTCGGCGCGGGCGACGACGTCCCGGTCGGCTCGCCGGTCGCCGGCCGCACGGACGCCGCTCTCGACGACCTCGTCGGGTTCTTCGTCAACACCGTCGTCCTGCGCACCGCCACCGGCGGCGACCCGACGTTCCGCGAGCTCCTGGACCGCGCCCGCGAAACCTGCCTGGCCGCGTTCGAGCACTCCGAGGTGCCCTTCGAACGGGTCGTCGAGGAGCTGAACCCGGCGCGGTCGCTCGGCCGCCACCCGCTGTTCCAGGTGCTCCTGGTGCTGCAGAACAACCTCGCCGCCGAGCTGGACCTGCCCGGCGTCCGCGCCACCGGCGAGCGCGTCGACATCGGCTACGCGAAGTTCGACCTGGCCGCGATCTTCGAGGAGCGCGACGGCGAGCTGACCGGCCTCCTGGAGTTCGCGAGCGACCTGTTCGACCGCGCCACCGCCGCCACGCTGGCCGGCCGCCTCCTGCGCGTCCTGGCCGCCGTCGCCGCGAACCCGGACACCCGCATCGGCGACCTCGACCTCCTCGACGACGCCGAGCGCGCCCAGGCGGAGACGGGTGGCATGCCCGCACCCGCCGTCCCGGCCGTCCTCCTGCACGAGCTGGTCGAGAGCCACGCCCGCCGCACCCCGGACCGCACCGCGCTGCTGTTCGAAGACCAGGTCGTCACCTACGCCGAGCTGGACGCCCGCGCCAACGGCGTCGCCGCGCTGCTGACCGGCGTCCCGTCCGGCCGGATCGTCGCGATCTGCCTCGACCGCGGCCCGGACCTGGTCACCGCCATTCTCGGCGTGCTCAAGGCCGGCTGCGGGTACACGCTCCTGGACCCGTCGTTCCCCGCCGACCGCCGGCAGCTCCTGGCCGAGCAGGTCGACGCGCCGATCGTGCTGGACGACCTGTCCGAATTGGACACAGTGGACGCCGTCGCGGCCGCGCCGGGCCGCGCGGTCAGCCCGGCCGGCCCCGCCTGCGTCATGTTCACCTCCGGCTCCACCGGCACGCCCAAGGGCGTCGTCGCCTCCCACGAAGCCGTCGCCACCACGATCCTCGGCCAGGGCTACTCGGGTGACGTCTGGCTGCAGACCGCGCCCGTCTCCTGGGACGCCTTCGCGTTCGAGCTGTTCGGTGCCCTGCTCACCGGCGCCGCCTGCGTCCTGCAGCCCGGCCCGAAGCCCGAGCCGGCGCTCATCGCCGACCTGGTCGCGCGGCACGGCGTCACGACCGCGTTCTTCTCCGCCAGCCTGCTGAACTTCCTGCTGGACGAGTACCCCGGCGTGTTCGCGCACGTCCGCGAGATCTACACCGGCGGGGAGGCGGCCTCGGTCGCCCACGTGACGAAGGCGCTCGTGTCCTTCCCGGAAGTGACCTTCACCAACGGCTACGGCCCGGTCGAGAACATGATCTTCGTCAGCACGCACCGCGTCACCGCGGCCGACCTCACCGGCGCCGCCATCCCGATCGGCGTGCCGCTGAACGGCAAGCGCGCGTACGTCCTGGACGAGCGGCTGCGGCCGGTCGCGCCCGGCGTCGTCGGCGAGCTGTACGCCGCGGGCGGCGGCATCGCGGACGGCTACGTCGGCCGTCCGGACCTGACCGCCGAGCGGTTCGTGGCGTCGCCGTTCGAAGCGGGGGAGCGGATGTACCGCACCGGCGACCTCGTGCGCCGCCGCGCCGACGGCGTCCTCGAGTACGTCGGCCGCGCCGACGACCAGGTCAAGATCCGCGGGTTCCGCGTCGAGCCGGGCGAAGTCCGGACCGCGCTGGGCACCCACCCGGCCGTCACGGAGTCGGCGGTCGTCGTCCGGGAGGACCGGCCCGGCCAGAAGCTCTTGGTCGCCTACGTCGTCGGCGAGGCCGCCGACCTCCGCGCGTACCTCGCCGAACGGCTGCCGGAACACCTGGTGCCGAGCGCGTTCGTCCGGCTCGACGCGCTGCCGCTGACCCCCAACGGCAAGCTCGACCACCGGGCCCTGCCCGCACCCGAGCGCACGAGCACCAGCCGCGCGCCGCGCACCCCGCGTGAAGAAGTCCTCTGTGGACTCTTCGCCGACGTCCTCGGGATCGAGACGGTCGGCGTCGACGACGGGTTCTTCGCCCTCGGCGGCCATTCGCTGCTCGCCGCCCGGCTCGTCGCCCGCATCGGCTCGGTGCTCGGCGCCCGGATCGGCGTCGCCGACGTCTTCCGCGCGCCGACCGTCGCCGGCCTGGCCGCGGTCCTCGACAGCGCCCGGGCCGCCCGGCCCGCCGTCGTGGCCCGGCCGCGCCCGGACGTCCTGCCGCTCTCGTCGGCGCAGCGCAGCCTGTGGTTCGTCGAGCAGCTCGACCAAGCCGGCGCGACCTACAACGTGCCTCGCGCGCTCCGGCTGACCGGCCCTCTCGACGTCGCGGCGCTGCGCCAGGCCTTTGCTGACGTCCTCGGGCGCCACGAGGCCCTGCGGACGGTGTTCCCCGACACCGACGGCGTGCCCCGCCAGGAAATCCGGCCGCTCACCGAGCTGCCGTGGACCGAAGGAGCGGTGGACGTCGCCGAGTTCGCCGCGCGCGAGTTCGACCTGGCCACCGATCTGCCGATCCGCGCGGCACTGCGGCGTGAGGGTGACGACCACGTCCTGGTGCTCGTCACCCACCACATCGCCAGTGACGGCTGGTCTTTCGCGCCGCTGCTGCGTGACCTCTCGACGGCCTACGCCGCCCGCGTCACCGGCGAGAGTCCGAAGTGGACGCCATTGCCGGTCCAATACGCGGATTACGCGCTGTGGCAACAGGAGCCGACCGACGACTCCCTCGGCTACTGGGCCGAAGCGCTCGCCGGCCTGCCCGACGAGATCAGCCTGCCCTTCGACCACCCGCGTCCGCCGGTCGCGAGCCACCGCGGGGCCACGCTGCCCATACGCCTCGACGCGGAGCTGCACGCGCGGCTGCTCGACCTCGCCCGCGGTGAGCACGCGACGCTGTTCATGGTGCTGCAGGCGGGGTTCGCCGCGCTGCTCTCGCGGCTCGGCGCCGGGGACGACGTCGCCGTCGGCACCCCCTCGGCGGGCCGTCCCGACGCCGCGCTCGACGACCTCGTCGGGTTCTTCGTCACGACGCTCGTCCTGCGCACCGACCTCAGCGGCGACCCCACCTTCACCGAACTCGTGCGGCGGGTCCGCGAGACCGCGCTGACGGCGTTCGACCACGCCGACGTCCCGTTCGAGCGGATCGTCGAGCGGCTCAACCCGGCGCGCTCGACCGCGCGGCACCCGCTGTTCCAGGTGATGCTGGCGCTGCAGAACAACGTCGCGGCCAACCTGAGCCTGCCCGGCCTCGCCACGGCGGACGTGCCGGTGACCACCGAGACCGCCAAGTTCGACCTCACGCTCAACCTGGAGGAGAACACCGGTGCCGCGGGGGAACCGGCCGGCATCGGCGGGTACCTCGAGTACGCGACCGACCTCCTGGACGAAGGTACCGCGGCCGACCTCGCCGACCGGTTCGTCCGGCTCCTGGCCGCTGCCGTCGAGGCACCCGAAGCGACTTTGTCCACTGTGGACCTGCTGTCGGAGGTCGAACGCACGGCGATCGCCACGGCCAACGACGAGACGGCACGACCGCTGCCCGGCACCTCGGTCATCGAGCTGTTCGAGGCCCGGGCCGCCGCGACCCCGGACGCGCCCGCCCTGGAGTTCGGCGGGACGACGCTGACCTACGCCGAGCTGAACACCCGGGCCAACCGGCTCGCCCACCACCTGGCCGGCCGCGGCGCCGGGCCGGAGCGGTACGTCGCCCTGGCGCTGCCGCGCGACGAGCAGCTGATCATCGCGATGCTCGCCGTGCTCAAGACCGGCGCCGGCTACCTCGCGCTCGACCTGGAGTACCCGGCCGACCGCCTGGCGATGATGCTGGAGGACGCCGACCCGGCCCTGGTCCTGCACAGCGAAGACCTCGTCTTCGCCGACGAGACCGGGAACCTGGAACACACCGCGTCGCCGGACAGCCCGGCGTACGTGATCTTCACGTCCGGCTCGACCGGCCGCCCCAAGGGGGTCGTCGTGCCGCGGCGGCCGCTGCTGAACTTCCTCCTCGACATGGTCGACCGGTTCGGGATGACCGCCGGGGACCGGCTCCTCGCGGTCACGACCGTCGGCTTCGACATCGCGGGCCTGGAGATCTTCGCGCCGCTGCTGGCCGGGGCGACCGTCGTGCTCGCGAGCCGGGACGACGTGCGCGACTCCCGGGCCCTGGCCGCGCTCGCCGAGGACGTCACGCTCCTGCAGGCCACGCCGAGCCTGTTCCACGCCCTGCTGGCCGAGCCGGTCGACCTGTCGGACGTGCACGTCCTGGTCGGCGGCGAAGCCCTGCCCGACGACCTCGCCGTCGCGCTGCGGGCGCGGGCCGCGTCGGTGACCAACATGTACGGCCCGACCGAGACGACGATCTGGTCGACCACCGCCCGCGTCGGCGAAGGCTCGCCGACCATCGGCACGGCGATCGCGAACACGCAGGTCCACGTGCTCGACCGGGCGTTGCGGCCGGTCCCGCCGGGCGTGCCGGGCGAGCTGTACATCGCCGGCGACGGCGTCGTGCGCGGCTACCTCGGGCGGCCCGACCTCACGGCGGACCGGTTCGTCGCCTCGCCGTTCGCGGCGGGGGAGCGGATGTACCGCACCGGTGACCTGGTCGCCCGCCGCCGCGACGGCGAGATCCGGTTCCTCGGCCGCGTCGACCACCAGGTCAAGATCCGCGGCTTCCGCATCGAGCTCGGCGAGATCGAGACCGTGCTGGCCGCGCACCCGGCGGTCGCGCTGCGCGCGGTCGTCGTCCGCGAGGACCGGCCCGGCGACAAGCGCCTGGTCGCGTACGTCGTACCCAGTGAGCCGGTCGACGCCGAGGACCTGCGCCGGCACCTGGCGGCCGCGCTGCCCGGGTACATGGTGCCGTCGGCGTTCGTGCTGCTCGACGAGCTGCCGCGGACCCCGAACGGCAAGCTCGACCGCAAGGCCCTGCCCGCCCCTGCCCTGGAGAGCGGCGCCGGCCGGGTCCCGCGGACCGCGCGCGAGCACGCGCTGTGCGAGCTGTTCGCCGAGGTCCTCGGGGTGCCCGAGGTCGGCATCGACGACGGCTTCTTCGACCTGGGCGGCCACTCCCTGCTGGCCACCCGGCTGGCCGGGCGGATCCGCGCGGTCCTCGGCCTCGACGTCACCGTGCGGGCACTGTTCGCGACCCCGACGGTCGCCGGGCTCAGCGAAAGCCTCGGTGCGGCCGTCGCGGCGCGCCCGGCCGTCACGCGGCGCTCGCGGCCGGACCGCCTGCCGCTGGCGCCCGGCCAGGAGCGGCTGTGGTTCCTGGCCCGGATGGACCCCGGCGACACCGCCTACCACATGCCGATCGCCCTGCGGCTGCGCGGCGACGTCGACGCCTCCGCGCTTTCGGCGGCACTGTCCGATGTGGCCGGTCGCCACGAAGCGCTGCGCACGTACTACGCCGAGGACGAGTCCGGCCCGTACCAGGTGATCCTGGACTCCTTCGAGGTCCCGTTCGAGCTCGGCACCGGCTCGGTCGCCGAGGCCGCGCGGACGCCGTTCGACCTGGCCGCCGCGCCGCCGGTGCGGTCGTGGCTGTTCAGCGAGGGCGACGAGCACGTCCTGCTCGTGCTGACCCACCACATCGCCGGGGACGGCTGGTCGATCCCGGTCCTGCTGCGCGACCTGGCCACCGCCTACGCCGCCCGGCTCGGCGGCCACGCTCCGGAGTGGACTCCGCTGCCCGTGCAGTACGCGGACTACACGCTGTGGCAACGAGAACTCGACAGCGACCTCGCGTACTGGGCGGACGCGCTCGCCGGGCTGCCGGAAGAGCTGGCGCTGCCATACGACCGCGTCCGGCCCGCCACCGCGGACCACACCGGCGGGTCCGCCGCCGTCACGATCCCGGCCGGGCTGCACGCCCGGCTCCTGGAGCTGGCCGCCGGGCAGCGCGCGACGCTGTTCATGGTCCTGCAGGCCGCGCTCGCCACGTTGCTGGCGCGGTTCGGCGCGGGCGACGACGTCCCGATCGGCACCCCGGTCGCCGGCCGGCCCGACCCCGCGCTCGACGACCTCGTCGGGTTCTTCGTCAACACCGTCGTCCTGCGCACCGACGTCAGCGGCGCACCGACGTTCACCGAGCTGCTGGACCGCGTCCGCGAAGCCGATCTGAGCGCGTTCGAGCACGACGACGTCCCGTTCGAGCGCCTGGTCGAGGAGCTGAACCCGGCGCGTTCGGCGGCCCGGCACCCGCTGTTCCAGGTGATGCTGGTGCTGCAGCAGAACGCCCCGGCGCCCGAGCTGTCCGGAGTGGACACCGAGCCGTACGAGGTGGCCCGTGCGGTCGCCAAGTTCGACCTCACCGTGGCCCTGGAGGACCACGGTGAGGGCATCACCGGCGCCTTCGAGTACGCGACCGCGTTGTTCGACGCCGCCACCGCCGAGCGCCTGGCGGCGGCGTTCGTGCGGCTGCTGGAGCAGATCGCCGACGCACCCGCGAAGCCGGTGACGGCGTACGACGTGCTCACCACCGGCGAGCGCGACCTCGTGCTGAGCGCGGGCCACGCGGTTCAGGTGAGCGACGCGCCGCAGGACTGCCTGCACACCATCGTCGAACGGCAGGACCCCGACGCCGTCGCGATCCTGTTCGAGGGCGAGTCGCTGACCTACGGCGAACTGAACGCCCGCGCCAACCAGGTCGCCCACCACCTGCTCGACGACGGCGTCCGCCGCGGCGAGGTCGTGGGGGTCCTGATGGACCGCGGTTTCGAGTTCGCGATCGCGGTGCTGGGCGTGCTCAAGTCCGGGGCCGCGTACACCTTGCTGGACCCGAGCTACCCCGCGGAGCGGCTGGCCGCGGTCACCGAGCAGGCGGGCGTGCGGCGGATCCTGAAGGCACTGCCGAGCCACCCGGACCGCACCACCCCGGACGTCGAGCTGACCCCGGCCGACCTGGCCTGCGTCATGTTCACCTCCGGCTCGACCGGCGTTCCCAAGGGCGTCGCGACGTCGCACCGCGGGGTCGTCGCGACCATGGGCCAGGGCTACGCGACCTTCGACGCCGACCAGGTGTGGCTGCAGTGCGCCCCGGTCTCGTGGGACGGCTTCGCGCTCCAGCTGTTCGGCGCGCTGCTCTACGGCGGCCGCACGGTCCTGCAGCCCGGCCAGAACCCGGAGCCGGAGCGGATCGCGGCGCTGGTCGTCGAGCACGGCGTCACCGTGCTGCACGCGTCGGCGAGCCTGTTCAACTACCTCCTCGACCAGGAACCGCAGGTGTTCACCGTGCTGCGCCGGGCGATGACCGGCGGCGAGCCGGCGTCCGTCGAGCACGTCACCAAGGCGCTGCGCGAGTACCCGGACGTCCGGCTGGTCAACGGCTACGGCCCGGCCGAGAGCATGGGCTACACGACGTTCCACCCGATCACGGCCGCGGACCTCGGCGGCACGGCCATCCCGATCGGGCGGCCCGTCGCGAGCAAGCGCGCGTACGTCCTCGACGCCCACCTGGCGTTGGCCGCCCCCGGCGTGACGGGTGAGCTGTACCTCGCGGGCCACGGTCTCGCCGACGGTTATCGCGGCCTGCCCGCCGCGACGGCCGAGCGGTTCGTGGCTTCGCCGTTCGTCCCCGGGGAGCGGATGTACCGCACCGGCGACCTGGTGCGCTGGCGGGCCGACGGCGTCCTCGAGTACGTCGGCCGCGCCGACGACCAGGTCAAGGTGCGCGGCTTCCGCGTCGAACCCGGCGAGGTGCGGGCGGTGCTGGCGCGGCACGACGGCGTCGAGCAGGCCGCGGTCGTCGTGCGCGACGGGCGGCTGATCGGTTACGTCGTCGGTGCCGCCGAACCGGCCGTACTGCGGGCGTACCTGGCCGAGCGGCTGCCCGACTACCTCGTGCCGTCGGCGATCGTGCCGCTGCCCGAGCTGCCCCGGACCGCGAACGGCAAGCTCGACCGCCGCGCACTCCCCGCGCCGGACTTCGCGGCGGGCTCGCGTCGCCGACCGCGGACCGTCACCGAGAACGTCCTCTGTGGACTGTTCGCGGAAGTGCTCGGGCTGCCCGAGGTCGGCGTGGACGACGGTTTCTTCGACCTGGGCGGGCATTCGCTGCTGGCCGCCCGGCTGATCGGCCGCGTCCGCGCGGTGCTCGGCGTCGAGCTGGGCATCCGCGACCTGTTCCGCACGCCGGCCGTCGCGGGGCTCGCCGAGGTCCTGGGTGACGCGGCCCCGGCGCGGCCGCCGGTGACCCGCCGGGAACGCCCGGACCGGCTGCCGCTGTCGTTCGCGCAGCAGCGGCTGTGGTTCGTCGACCAGGCCGAGGAGGCCAACGCGGGCTACGACGTCCCGCGTGCGCTCCGCCTGCGCGGCCACCTCGACGTCGCCGCTCTGCAGGCGGCGTTGGCCGACGTCGTCGAGCGGCACGAGTCGCTGCGGACGGTGTTCCCGTCCTGCGATGGCGAGCCGTGGCAGGAGATCCTGACGTCGTTCGAGGTGCCGTGGACGGTGGTGGAGTCCACCGAGGACTCGCTGCCGGACGTCCTCGCGGAGGCCGCCGCGCACGTCTTCGACCTGCGGGCCGAGCTGCCGATCCGGGCGCACCTGGTCTCGGTGGCCGCCGACGACCACGTGCTGCTGCTGGTGCTGCACCACATCGCGTCCGACGGCTGGTCCGCCGCACCGCTGTGGCGCGACCTGGCCACCGCCTACGCGGCCCGCCTCGACGGGCAGGCGCCGGACTGGGCGCCATTGCCGGTGCAGTACGCGGACTACACGCTGTGGCAGCGCGAGGTCCTGGACGAGCCGGAGCTCGCGGGTCAGCTCGCGTTCTGGCGCGACACCCTCGCCGGCGCGCCCGAGGAGCTGGCGCTGCCCGCCGACCGGGTCCGCCCGGCCGTCGCGAGCCACCGCGGTGGCTCGGTGGGGTTCGCGCTCGGCGCGGACGTCCACAAGGGACTGGCCGACCTGGCCCGGGGTAGTGGCGCGACGCTGTTCATGGCGCTGCAGGCCGGGTTCGCGGCCCTGCTGTCCCGGCTCGGCGCGGGTGACGACGTGCCGCTCGGCACCGCCGTCGCCGGCCGCGGCGACACCGCGTTGGACGATCTCGCCGGCTTCTTCGTCAACACCCTGGTCCTGCGGACGGACGTGTCCGGGCAGCCGACGTTCCGGCAGCTGCTGGCCCGCGTCCGGGACGCGGGCCTGGCCGCGCTGGCGCACGCCGACGTCCCGTTCGAGCGGGTCGTCGAGGAGCTGAACCCGGCGCGGTCGGCGGCCCGGCACCCGCTGTTCCAGGTCATGCTGGTGCTGCAGAACAACGCGACCGCGCAGGTCAGCCTGCCCGGCCTGGCCACCGAGGGGGTCGCGGTCCGCCGGGACGTCGCCAAGTTCGACCTCACCGCGGGCATCGAGGAGAACCACGGTTCCGACGGCACCCCGGCCGGCCTGACCGGGCAGCTGGAGTACGCGACCGACCTGTTCGACCCGGCCACGGCCGCGACGATCGCGGAGCGGTTCGCCCGGTTCCTCACCGCGGCCGTCGCGACACCGGACGTGTCCGTCGTGGACCTGGACGTGCTCGGTTCCGGCGAGCGGGCCGGACTGCTGGCCTTCGGTTCGACTCAGGTGACCGCGCCGGCGATGCGGCTGCACGAGCTGGTCGAGCGGCAGGCGGCCTGGGCGCCGGACGCGACCGCATTGGTCTTCGAGGGCTCGACGCTCACCTATGGGCAGCTCGACACCGAGGCCAACCGGCTCGCCCGGCACCTGGTGGCCGAAGGGGTCCGGCCCGGAGACCTGGTGGGTGTCCACATCGGACGCTCGCCGCGGCTGGCCGTCGCCCTCCTCGCCGTCCTCAAGGCGGGGGCCGCGTACACCGTGCTGGACATCGACTTCCCGGCCGAACGCCTGGTTTCCGCTTTGCGGCGGACCTCGGCCGCGGTCGTGCTCACCGATGGGCGCTCATTGCCCTGGCGGCGGATCGACGTCGTGGCCGACGCGGCCGCGATCGCCGTCCGCGACGGCGGTGTCCTCGGCCTGCCCGGCAGTCCGGACGACCTCGCCGTCGTCATGTTCACGTCGGGTTCGACCGGCGTCCCGAAGGCGGTCGCGGCCCCGCACCGCGCGGTCGTCGGCACGCTGACCGGCCAGGACTACGCCGGGTTCGGCCCCGGCGACGTGTGGCTGCAGTGCGCGCCGGTGTCGTGGGACGCGTTCGGCACCCAGCTGCTCGGGCCGCTGCTTTCGGGCGGCACGGTGGTGCTCCAGCCCGGCCAGCGGCCTGAGCCGGCGCTGATCGAGGACCTGGTCGTGGCGCACGGCGTCACGGTCCTGGACGTCTCGGCGAGCCTGTTCAACTTCCTGGTCGACGAGCACCCGGCGGTGTTCGCGACGGTCCGCCGCGCGATGACCGGCGGCGAGGCGGCCTCGCCCGCGCACCTGGCGAAGGTGCTGCGGTCGTACCCGCACGTCGCGGTGGTCAACGGGTACGGCCCGGCCGAGACGATGGGCTTCAGCACGTTCCACGAGGTCACGACCGTGGCCGGGCCGGTGCCGATCGGGCGGCCGCTCGTGGGCAAGCACGCGTACGTCCTCGACGCGCGGCTGCGGCCGGTGCCGGCGGGGGTCGTCGGCGAGCTGTACCTGTCCGGGGTCGGCACGGCGCTGGGGTACCTCGGCGCGCCTGCGGCGACGGCGGAACGGTTCGTCGCCTCGCCGTTCGTGCCGGGTGAGCGGATGTACCGGACGGGTGACCTCGCGCGGTGGACCGCTGCCGGGGTCCTCGAGTACGCCGGCCGGACGGACGACCAGGTCAAGATCCGCGGCTTCCGCGTCGAGCCGGGCGAGGTGCAGGCCGTGCTGGCCGGGCACGACGGGGTCACGCAGGCCGCGGTCGTGGTCCGGGACGGGCTGCTGGTCGCCTACGTCGTGGGGACGGCCGACCCGGCGGTGCTGGCGGAGTTCGTCGCGGCGCGGTTGCCGGAGTACCTGGTGCCGTCGGTGATCACGCCGTTGGCGGAGCTGCCGCGGACCGCGAACGGCAAGCTGGACCGGGCGGCGTTGCCCGCGCCGCAGCGGGTGGTGGCCGGGCACGTGGCCCCGCGGACTCCGACCGAGGTCGCGCTGGCCCGGATCTGGGCGGACGTGCTCGGGATCCCGTCGCCGGGGGTGGCGGACAACTTCTTCGCCCTGGGCGGGCACTCGCTGCTGGCGGCGAAGGTGACGGGCCGGATGCGCACGGAGTTCGGCGTGCGCCTGGGGGTGCGAGCGCTGTTCGAGGCGCCGACGATCGCTTCCTTGGCTCGGTTGGTGCCCGAGGCGTCCACTGTGGACTTGGCGCCGATCCCGGTCCGCGCGCGCGGAACGCGGACACCGCTTTCGCCGGTGCAGCGCGGGTTGTGGTTCGCTGAGCGGCTCGCGCCGGGTTCGGCGGAGTACCTGGTGCCGCTGGCGTTGCGCATCGGCGGAGACCTCGACGTGGAGACGTTGAGCGGCGCGCTGTCGGCGGTGGTGGCGCGGCACGAGGTGCTGCGGAGCCGGTTCGTCGAGGTGGAGGGAGAGCCGGTCCAGGTGGTGGACCCGGTGCGGCCGGTGCCGTTGCCGGTGACCGACCTCACCGCGCCGCCGGTCGGCGGGGGCCGGCCGGCGGTCGACCCCGCGCCCGGAACGGCACTGGACCAGGCCGTCGAAGCCTTCGTGCGGTCGCAGGTCGAAATCCCGCTCGACCTCGAGCACGGCCCGGTCTTCCGGGCCGCACTGGCCCGAGTCTCGGAGCGCGACCACGTCCTCGTCCTGCTGCTGCACCACATCGTCGCCGACGGGTGGTCCATGGGCGTCCTCGCCCAAGAGCTGCGCGACCACTACGCCGGCGTGAAGCCCGCCGCCCTGCCCGTCCAGTTCGGCGATGTCGCCGCCTGGCAGGCCACGGCCGATGACCGAGCCGGGCTCGACTTCTGGCGTCAAGCCCTCGACGGCATGCCGCACGTCGCCGAGTTGCCTGCCGACCGGCCGCGACCCCTCACCCGGGACATCGCTGGCGCCAAGACTCCCGTGCACGTCCCCGCCGAGGTCGTCGACCGCCTGCAGAAGCTGGGCGCGAAGCAGGGTGCGAGCCTCTTCATGACCGTCCTGGCCGCCTTCGAAGTCCTGATCGGCCGCTACACCGCCATGCGGGACTTCGCGATCGGCACCCCGGTGTCCGGCCGCAGCCACCCGCAGACCGAGCCGCTCATCGGCCACTTCGTCAACACCGTGCCGCTGCGCGCGGACCTGACCGGCGACCCCGCCTTCACCGAACTGCTCCACCGGGTCCGCACCGGCACCCTCGCCGCGTTCGACCACGACGACGTCCCGTTCGACCGGATCGTCGAGCTCCTCCGCCCGCAGCGCGACCTCACCCGCACCCCTCTCGTGCAGATCGTGTTCGCCCTGCAGAACAACGAGGAGGCCGGCTGGGCGCTGCCGGAGCTGACCGTCGAAAAGCTCGCCGTCGACACCCACGTCAGCAAGTTCGACCTCGAACTCGCCCTCGCCCAGGACCCCGACGGCGCCCTGACCGGCATCTTCGAGTACCCGACCGCCCTGTTCGACGCCACGACCGTCGAACGTCTCGCCGGCCACTTCACGACCCTCCTCGAACGGATCGCCGAGGCCCCCGAAACCCCGGTCGGCGAGCTGGACCTGCTCACCGACGCCGAGCGGGACCACCTCGTCCACGGCGTCAACGACACGAAGGTCGCCTACGACGAGGACGTCTGCCTCCACCACCTCATCGCCGAGCAGGCGAAGAGGACCCCTGACGCGATCGCCGTCGAATACCTCGACGACCACATCGACTACGCCGAGCTCGACCGCCGGGCGGGAGTCCTCGCCGCGCGGCTCGCCGATCACGGTGTCGGCCCGGACGTCCCGGTCGGCCTGCGGATGGACCGCTCGATCGACCTGATCGTCGGCCTGGTCGCCATCCTCAAGGCCGGCGGCGCGTTCGTCCCGATCGAGACCGACGCCCCCGAACCCCGGGTGCTCGGCATCCTCGGCGACGCGCGTTCTCCGGTGTGCCTGGTCAACGAAGGAGCGACGACCCCGCACAGCAACGAGGTCACCTTCCTCGCAGTGTCCGATTTGGACGGCGAAGCACCGGAAACCACGGACACCACCCACCCGGACAACCTCGTCTCGATCTACTACACCTCCGGCTCCACCGGCAAGCCGAAGGGCGTCGCCAGCACCCACCGCGGCTGGGTCAACCGGCTGCGCTGGCACCAGGACACCTACCGGCTCCAGCCGGGCGAAGGCGTCCTGCAGAAGACGACCCTCGTCTTCGACGACGCCGCCGTGGAATGCCTGTGGCCGCTCATCGCCGGCGGGCGCGTCGCGCTGATCCCGCCGGGCCTGCACCGAGACCCGGCCGCCATCCTCGACGGCGCGATCCGGCACCGGGTCGCCAACCTGCAGTTCGTCCCGAGCATGCTGACGCTGTTCCTGGAGCAGCTCACGCCGGTCGACCGCGCCGCGCTCAAGACGGTCCGCAACGTCATCACCAGCGGCGAAGCGCTCCAGCCGGAACTGCTGAAGCTGTTCTTCGACCGCTTGGGCGAGACCGCCACGCTGCACAACCAGTGGGGCGCCACCGAGGTCTCGATCGACTCGACCATGCGCACGTGCCTGCGGTCGGACCTCGACGGCGCGGGCTCGGTGAGCGTCGGCTCGCCCATCGCGAACAACCAGATCCACGTCCTCGACGAGCACCTGCGGCCGGTCCCGGTCGGCGTCCCCGGCGACCTGTTCATCGGCGGCGTCGGCCTCGCCCGCGGCTACCTCGGCGACGCGCGCAAGACGGCGTCGGCGTTCCTGGCCAGCCCGTTCGAGCCGGGGGAGCGGCTCTACCGCACCGGCGACCGTGGCCTGCGCACCCCCGACGGCGCGCTGACCTTCCTCGGCCGCCAGGACTCGCAGGTCAAGATCCGCGGCATCCGCGTCGAACCCGGCGAGGTCGAGCAGGTCCTCCTGGAACTGCCCGGCGTCCGCGAAGCCGCGGTCACGGTGTGGCAGCCGGTGCCGGGCGACAAGCGGCTCGCCGGGTACGTCACCCCGCAGGCCGGCGTCACGCTCACCGAGGGCGAGATCCGCGAGCGGCTGCGCGAGCGGCTGCCCGTCTACCTCGTGCCGACGGCGCTGAGCGTGCTGCCCGAGTTCCCGACCACGACCAGCGGCAAGATCGACCGCAAGGCCCTGCCCGCGCCGGCCGCGGCCGGCGCCGAGTACCGCGCTCCCGAAGGCCCGGTCGCGGAACTCGTCGCCGAAGTGCTGCAGCACGTCCTCGGCGTCGAGCGAGTGGGCGCCGACGACAACTTCTTCGACCTCGGCGGGCACTCCCTGCTGGGCGTGCGGGTGGTCGCCGAGCTGCGCAAGCGGCTCTCGGCGGACATCCCGATCCGGCTGATCTTCGACTCGCCCACGGTCGCGGAACTCGCCGGCGCCGTCGCCCGCGCCACCAAGCGCGAGTTCGAGGCCATCCCGAAGCGGCCGGACGGCCCGGCGCCGCTGGCCGGGGTCCAGGTCGGCATGTGGCTGGCCGACCGGATGGCGCCGTCGAGCGCGGAGTACCTGGTACCGAACGCCGTCCGCCTCCGCGGGCCCCTCGACGTCGACGCTCTTGCCGCCGCCCTCACGAAGCTGGTCACGCGGCACGAGATCCTGCGGACCCGGTTCGTCGAGATCGACGGCGAGCCGAAGCAGGTCGTCGACCCGGCCGGCCCGGTGGCGCTGCCGGTCACCGAGATCGACGAGATCGCGCCGTTCCTCCAAGCACGGCCCATCGACCTCGCCACCGGGCCGGTGTTCGCCGCCGCGCTCGGCCGGCTCGCCGAGGACGACCACGTCCTGGCGCTGTCGGCGCACCACATCGTCCTCGACGGCTGGTCCGAAGGCATCCTCGCCGAGGAACTGCGCGACCTCTACGCCGGCGTCGACTTGCCTCCGCTGCCCGTGCAGTACGCCGACGTCGCGGCGTGGTCCCAGCCGAGCGAGGCGGACGTCGAGTTCTGGCGGACGCAGCTCGCCGGCGTTCCCCAGGTCGTGCAGCTGCCGACGGACCGCCCGCGGCCGCCGGTGCGCGACCCGCGGGGAGCGCGATACGAGTTCAGCGTGCCCGCGGAGCTGGCCGCCCGCCTCGGCGAGGTGGGCGCGGAAGCCCGGGCGAGCCTGTTCATGACCCTGCTCGCCGGGTTCCAGGTGCTCGTCGCGCGGCACACCGGGTTGCGGGAGTTCGCGATCGGCAGCCCGGTCGCCGGCCGCGACCACCCGGACACCGAGCGGCTGATCGGCCAGTTCGTCAACACCCTGGCGTTGCGCGCCGACCTGACCGGCTCGCCGGGCTTCACCGAACTGCTGGACCGGGTCCGCGAGACGGCGCTGAACTCCTTCAGCCACCAGGAAGTCCCGTTCGACCGGGTCGTCGCCGAGCTGCGGCCGGACCGCGATCCGAGCCGGAACCCGTTGGTGCAGCTGATGTTCGCGCTGCAGACGATGTCCGAAGGTGGTTGGGAGTTCGCCGGCCTGGACTGCGAATCCGTCGGGGTCGAGACCGGCGCGGCGAAGTTCGACCTCGCCGTGGTGTTGCGTGAGCAGGCCGACGGCACGATCGGCGGCGTCCTCGAATACCCGGTCGCGTTGTTCGACGAGGACACGGTCGCCGCGTTCGCGCAGCGCTACCTCCGTCTCCTCACCGGCTTCGCCGCCGACCCGCGGCGCCCGGTCGACCGCGTCCCGATGCTGGACGCGGGCCGGCTGACCCCAGCGGACGACGACGCTCCCGGCGGCACGTTCGCCGGGCTCATCGAGGCCCAGGCGCGACGGACTCCGGACGCCCCGGCCGTCGTCGCCGGACCGGACTCGCTCACCTACGCGGAACTGGACTCGGCGGCCAACCGCGTGGCCAGGCTCCTGCGTGAGCGCGGGGCCGCACCGGAAACGGTGGTCGCGCTGCTGCTGCCACGCTCGGCCGACCTGGTCGTCGCGCAGCTCGCGGTGGTCAAGACCGGCGCGGCGTTCCTGCCGATCGACCCGAGCTACCCGGCCGAGCGCGTCCAGTACATGCTCGACGACGCGAACCCGGTGCTCGCACTGCGGGAACTGCCGATGTCCACAATGGACGACAGCCCGCTGGACGTCGAAGTGAAGCCGGAGAACGCGGCGTACGTGATCTACACGTCGGGTTCGACGGGACGGCCGAAGGGCGTCGTCGTCAGCCACGCCGGCCTCGGCACGCTGGTGGCCAGCACCGTCGCCGCCTACCGGGTCGGCCCGGGCGACCGGGTGCTGCAGTACGTGTCGCCGAGCTTCGACGCGTCGATCCTGGAGCTGTGCGCGTCCCTGATGACCGGCGCCGCGCTGGTCGTCACCCCGCCCGGGCCGCTCCTGGGCGACCAGCTGCGGGACGTCCTCGCCGAAGGCCGCGTGACGCACGCGCTGATCCCGCCCGCGGCCCTGGCCACGGTCGAGGACCCGGACCTGCCGGACTTCCGGACGGTCGTCGTCGGCGGCGACGTCTGCCCGCCCGACCTGGTCGCGAAATGGGCGCCGGGCCGCCGGATGCTCAACATGTACGGCCCGACCGAAGCCACGGTCGTCTCGACGGTGTCCGAACCCCTGGTGGTCGGGGCCCCGGTGACCATCGGCTCCGCGTTGACCCACACGCAGGCGTACGTCCTGGACGACCGGCTCCAGCCGGTGCCGCCGGGCGTCGCGGGCGAGCTGTACGTCGCGAGCCCGGGCCTCGCCCGCGGCTACCTCGGCCGGCCGGGACTGACCGCGAGCCGGTTCGTGGCGAACCCGGCGGGCGGGCGGATGTACCGCACCGGCGACCTCGTCCGCCGCACCCGCGCCGGGGAGCTGGAGTTCCTCGGCCGGACCGACGACCAGGTCAAGATCCGCGGTTTCCGCATCGAACTCGGCGAAGTCGAGTCGGCGTTGCGGGCGCACCCGGCGCTGACCGCGGCGGTCGTGCTCGCCAAGCCCGACCCGGCCGGGCAGAAACGCCTGGTCGCGTACGTCGCCGGCGAGGTGACGGCCACCGAGCTGCGGACGTTCCTCGGGCAGCGGCTGCCGGAGCACCTGGTGCCGAGCGCGTTCGTCGTGCTCGACGCGCTGCCGGTCAACGCCAGCGGCAAGCTCGACCGGGCCGCGCTGCCCGAACCGGCCGAGGAGACGGCGGACTACGTCGCCCCGGGCAGCCCGGAGGAGCAGCTGATCGCCGACATCTGGGCCGAGGTCCTGGGCGTGCCCCGCGTCGGGCTCGGTGACGACTTCTTCGCCCTCGGCGGGCATTCCGTGCTCGCCGCCAAGGTCCGCATGCGGCTGCAGGCCGCGTTCGGGGTGGACCTGCCCCTGCCCGTGCTGTTCCAGACCACCACGGTCGCCGCGCTCGCCGCCGTGGTCCACACCGAGATCGAGGCCGAGCTCGCCGGCATGTCCGAGCAGGAGCTCCTCGACTCCCTTTCCGAGGAGGCCAGCGCATGACCACGTTCGACATCCGCCCCGCCGCCGAGCCGGCCGACGCCGAGCGCGCCGCGCGGCTGCGGGCCGCGGTGCTCGCGAAGCGGTTGCGCGGCCGGGCCGCGACGCCGGCCCGGGCGTTCGGCCGGGCCGGCCGCGGCGCGCCGCTGCCGCTGTCGGCCGGGCAGCAACGCCTGTGGTTCCTCGACCGGCTCGACCCGGACAGCGCCGAGTACGCCGTGCCGCTCCTGCTCCGGCTGGAGGGCACACTCGACGTCGAGGCGCTCCGGCGGTCCCTCGACGCCCTGGTGGCGCGGCACGAGATCCTGCGCACGACGTACACCGCGGAGCACAACCGGCCGCGCCAGGTGATCGGGGCTCCGGCCCCGGTCGACCTGCCGGTGGTCGAAGGCGACCTCGGCACCGTGCTCGCCGAGTACGTCGGCCGTCCCTTCGACCTCGCCGCCGGCCCGGTGTTCCGGGCGCTGCTGGTCCGTGAGGCGCCGGAGCGGCACGTGCTGGCCTTGAACGTCCACCACATCGCCTGCGACGGCTGGTCCCTGCCGATCCTCATGGACGACCTCCGCAAGCTCTACACCGGCGCGGAACTGCCGCCGGTCGAACTGTCCTACGCGGACTTCGCGGTCTGGGAACAGTCGCGGGTGGACGCCCACACCGCCGACCTCGCGTACTGGAAGGAACGGCTCGCCGGGCTGGAGACCCTGGAGCTGCCCGCGGACCGCCCGCGGCCGGCCCAGCGCGACCACCACGGCGCTTCGGTCCGCTTCACCATCCCCGCGGCCGCCGCCTCCGCCGTGATCGACCAGGGCAAGGCCGCCGGCGCGACGCCGTTCATGACGTTGCTCGCCGCCGCCTACGTCGTGCTGGGGCGGCACACCGGCCGCACGGACATCGCCGTCGGCACCCCGGTCGCCGGGCGCGGCCGGGCCGAGCTGGAACACATGGTCGGGTTCTTCGTGAACACCGTCGTCGCCCGCGGCGACCTGTCCGGCGACCCGGACTTCGCCACCCTCGCCGACCGCGTCCGGGTGGCCCGGCTGGCCGACCAGGCGCACGAGGACCTGCCGTTCGAGGCGCTGGTCAAGGAGCTGGCGCCGGAGCGCAACCTCGCGCACACCCCGGTCGTCCAGGTCATGTTCGCCGTCTACGACTCCTCGTCCGGCTCACCGGACCTGGGCGACCTGCGGGTGTCGCCGGTCGACCTGCCGTCGACGACGGCGAAGTTCGACCTGATGATCTCCTTCGTCCGCCAGGCCGACGGTTCCGTCGAGGGCGTCCTCGAATACGCGACCGCGTTGTTCGACGAGGTCCGGATGGCGCGGATGGGCGAGCACTTCGTCCGGCTGTTCACCGAGCTGGCCGCCCGCCCGGGCGTCCGGCTGTCCGAAGTGGACGTCCTCGGCGCGGACGAGCGCGAGCTGCTCCTGGAGACCTGGAACGCCACCGCCGAGCCCTACCTGCGCGGCACGCTGCACGGCCGGATCGCCGCGCAGGCGATGTCCACTCCGGACGCCATTGCCGTCCGCTGTGGACAGACCGAGCTGACCTACGCCGAACTGGAGGACCGCGCCACCCGGCTGGCCCAGCGGCTGCGCGCCCACGGCGTCGGCGTCGAAACCCCGGTCGGCGTGCTCTGCGAACGCGGCCCGCTGCTGCTGCCGGTGCTGCTGGCCATTCTCAAGACCGGCGGCCACTACATCCCCCTGGATCCGGCGTATCCGCAGGACCGCAAGGAGTACATGCTCCGCCAGGCCGGCGCCCGCGTGCTCGTCACGACCCGCCGCTTCGCGGGCGAGGCCCTCGGTGACGTCGTCGTCTTCGCCGACGAGCCGGTCGCGGACGATCCCGTGCCGTGGCACGACCCGGTCGTCGACCCGGAGAACCTCGCCTACGTCATCTACACCTCCGGCTCCACCGGCCGCCCCAAGGGCGTGATGATCAGCCACCGCGGTGTGCTCCACTACCTGGACTGGTGCCGCCAGGCCTACCGCGCCGACGAGGGCGAGGGCGCCCCGGTGCACTCGTCGCTGGCCTTCGACCTGACCGTCACCGGGCTGTTCCTGCCGCTGCTGTGCGGCACGACGGTGACGCTGGTGCCGGAGGACGAGCATCCGGTAGCCGGGCTCGCCGACGTCCTGTCCAGTGGCCGGAAGTTCAGCTTCGTCAAGCTGACCCCGGCACACCTCGAGCCGCTGCGCCGGTGTCTCGCCCCGGAGGCGGCCAGCGCGGCCGCGCACCTGGTCGTCGGCGGCGAACAGCTCACCGCCGAAGCACTCGAGTTCTGGCGGGAGAACGCCCCCGACGTCGTCGTGGCCAACGAGTACGGCCACACCGAGACCTCGGTCGCCAACGTGATCAACCTGCTGCCCGCCGCCGAGTGCGTCACCACGCCGATCTCGGTCGGGCGGCCGATCTGGAATACCGAGGTCTACCTCCTCGACGAGCACCTGCGGCCGGTTCCCGTCGGCGTCACCGGCGAGCTGTACGCGGGCGGTGCCGGCGTCGCCCGCGGCTTCGCCGGCAACCCCGGCCTGACCGCGGCGAAGTACGTGCCGAACCCGTTCGGGCCCGGCCGGCTCTACCGCAGCGGCGACCTGGCCCGTTACCTCCCGGACGGGCGCCTGGAGTTCGTCGGCCGCACCGACCACCAGGTCAAGGTGCGCGGCTACCGCATCGAACTGGGCGAGATCGAGGCCGCGCTCGTCGGCGGCCCCGGCGTCACCGAGGCGGTCGCCGTGGTCCGCGACGGTGCGCTCGCCGGGTACGTCTCACCGTCCACTGTGGACGTCGACGCGCTGCGGGCGCACCTGTCCGAGCGGCTGCCGGAGTACATGGTCCCGACGACGCTGACCACTTTGGACACCCTGCCGCTCACGTCGAACGGCAAGATCGACCGCGTCGCCCTGCCCGCCCCGGACGCGGCGCCGGTCTCGACGTCCGGCGTCCTGCCGCGCGACGAGCTGGAGATGGCGCTGGCCAAGCTGTGGGAAGACCTGCTGGGCCGGCGCGTCGGCGTCACGGACGGCTTCTTCGACGTCGGCGGCCACTCGCTGCTGGCGGTCGTGCTGGTCGACCGGATCCAGGCGGAGCTGGGCGCGACCGTCGGCCTGGCCGAGGTGTTCCGCGCCCCGACGATCCGCGCCCTGGCCGACCTCGTCCGGGCCGGGGACCACGGCGGGGGACTGGTCGTGCCGCTGTCGCCGGGCCGGGCGGGGGTCGCGCCGCTGTTCCTGCTCCCGCCGACCGCCGGGAGCCCGTTCCCGTACCTGCAGCTGGTGGCCGAGCTGGACCCGGCGCTGCCGGTGTTCGGCCTGCAGGCGCCCGGCTTCGCACCCGGCGAGGACCCGGTGCACACCATCGAGGAGCTGGCGGCGGCCTTCGTCGCCGACCTGCTGCTGGTGGTGGGGGACCGGCCGATCCGCCTCGCCGGCTGGTCCCAGGGCGGTTCGGTGGCGTTCGAAATGGCCGCCCAGCTGGAAAACGCCGGCCGGGCCGTCGAGCACCTGTGCATCATCGACGCGACCGTCCTAGGCGTCGACGACTACGGCAACCCGCTGCCGGAGGTCGACACCAGCGACCCCCTGGCGTGGTTCGGCGAGGCCGTGCTGAAGCTGGCCCCGGGCGCCGTCGACACCCTCGACGAGATGCTCGCCGAGGCCCGCGACCGCGGCATGGTCAGCGAAGTCGCGGGCAACGCCGTCGTCGAGCAGATGGCGCGGGTCTACCTGGCCGGCAAGGACGCCGTCGACGCCTACCGCTGCCGGGCGGTCGTCGACACCGGCATCCACCTCATCACCTCCACCGGCACCCACCCGGTGAAGGGCCGCCCGGAGGTGCGGCCGGAGAGCTGGCGTGCCCGCACGCGCGGCGAGCTCACGGTGACGCCGGTGCCGGGCCACCACTGGGACATGGTCGAACCGCCGCACGTGGCGGAGCTGGCCCGGGCCGTGCTGGCCGGGCTCGCCGTGACCGCCGACGAGTGAAGGAGAACGCCATGACCGAAGACCTCGCGGTCGCCGCACCGGCGCCGGCCACCGTCACCGACCCGCGCGCCGGCAGCTTCCGAGTCGACGCCCACCACGGCGAGATCCTGCAAGGGGTCTTCGCCGCCGGCGGCCGGCTGCGCCGCGGCCTCGTGACGCTGCCGTGCCCGCTCTACAGCACCCGCGCCACGTTCCTGCCCACCGAGGACGCCGGCACGACCGTGCGGCCCGCGTGGCGCAGCAAGGCCCGCCGCGCCGCCGACCTCACCCTGGCCCGGCTCGGCCACCCGGTGCCGGGCGGGTTGCTCGACATCACCAGCGACATCCCGCTGTGCCGCGGTTTCGGTTCGTCCACGGCCGACGTGACGTCGGCGATCGGCGCGGTCCTCGCCGCGACCGGCCGCGGTCTGCCGGCCGCCGAGGTCGGCGCGCTGGCCGTCGCGGCCGAAACCGCGTCCGACTCGCTGATGTACGGCGGCCGGGCGGTGGTCTTCGCCCACCGCGAAGGCGAGCCGATCGAGGACCTCGGCGAGCTGATGCCGTTGGCCGTCCTCGGTTTCGGCACCAGCCCGGGCGGGCGCGGCGTCGACACCCTCGAACTCACGCCCGCGCGCTACACGTCGTGGGAGATCGAAGCGTTCCGCCCGCTGCGCGGCCTGCTGCGGCGGGCCGTGCGGGACGGCGACGCCGGCCTGCTCGGCCGCGTCGCCACCGCCAGCACCCTGCTCAACCAGCGCCACCTGCCCGTGCCCGGGCTGGACGACATCCTCGCCGTCGCCCGCGCCGCCGGGGCCGCCGGCGTGCAGGTCGCCCACAGCGGCGACGTCGCCGGGCTGATCTTCGACGCGACCGACGCGGAAACCCCGGCGCGGCTGCAGTTCGCCGCATCGCGGCTCGACGTGACCGAGACCTGGCAGTTCGAAACCGAAAGGTGAGTCCGATGACCCTTGCCGCCCCCGTCAGCCGGTCCGTCGTGGAGGCGACCGAGCTGCCCCGGATCATCCGCATCCGGCCCGGCTTCCACGTCGCCGCCTTCGGCCTGATGAAGCTGCTGCCCGCCCGGTTCATGCTCGACCGCGCCGAGGAGCGCGGCGAAGTCGGCCCGGGCACCACCGTGCTCGAGACGTCGTCGGGCACCTTCGGCCTCGGCCTCGCCATGGTCTGCCGGTTGCGCGGCTACCCGCTCACGATCGTCGGCGACCCCGCGATCGACGAGCCGCTGCGCCGGCGTCTCGAACACCTCGGCGCCCGCGTGGAGATCTGCCCGAAGCCCAGCCCGGTCGGCGGCTACCAGCGCGCGCGGCTCGACCGGCTCGAAGAGCTGCGCGCGGAGTACCCGAACCACTGGGTACCCGGCCAGTACCGCAATCCCGACAACCCGCGGTCGTACGCGCTGGTGGCCGAGCAGCTCGCCGAGACGATCGGCGTCCCGGACTGCCTGGTCGGCGCGGTCGGTTCCGGCGGTTCGACGTCCGGCACGAGCTCGTTCCTGCGGATGCTCGTCCCGGAGATGACGTTGATCGGCGTCGACACCCAGCGCAGCGCCATCTTCGGCCAGCCGGACGGGCCGCGCGTGCTGCGCGGGCTCGGCAACAGCCTGGTGCCGCCGAACGTCGACCACTCGAGCTACGACCAGGTCCACTGGATCGGCGCGGCCGAGGCGTTCGCGGCGACGCGGGACCTGTACGCGCGGCACTGCCTGTTCATGGGCCCGACCAGCGGGGCGTCCTTCAAGGTCGCCGACTGGTTCTCGCGCCGCAACCCGGACGCCACGGTCGTCGCGCTGCTGCCGGACGAGGGTTACCGCTACCAGGACACGGTCTACTCCGACGAGTGGCTGCGCGCGCAGGGGCTGGCGCACGCGGGGGCGGCCGAGCCGTACGAGGTCGTCGCGCCGACCGAGCCCGGCGGGTCGTGGACGTGGCTGAACTGGGGCCGCCGCTCGCTGGCCGACGCGTCGTGACCCGCACGCTGCTGCTCGTCGAGAGCAACACGACCGGCACCGGGCGGCTGTTCGCGCGGCAGGCCCGTGCGCTCGGGTACGAGCCGGTGCTGGCCGCGGCCGACCCGGCCCGGTACCCGTACGCGGCCGAAGACGGCGTGCGCGTGGTCCGCTGCGACACGGCGGACGCGTGCGCGGTGCTGGAGGCGGACGTCGGCGAGCCCGCCGGGGTGACGAGCAGTTCGGAGTACTTCATCCCCGTGGCGGCGCGGGTCGCGGCGAAGCTGGGGCTGCCCGGGCCCGATCCGGTCGCCGTGGCGGACTGCCGGAACAAGGCCCACCAGCGAGCCGTCCTCGGGGCGCCGTGCACGGTGGCGACGTCGGTGTCCGAGGCGGTCGCGGCGGCGGTCGAGTTCCCGGTGGTGCTCAAGCCGGCCGAGGGGTCGGGCAGCGTCGGCGTGCTGCGGTGCGAGACGCCCGAGACGGTGGCCACCCAGGCGGCGGCGCTGCTTTCGGTGACGCACAACGAACGCGGGCTGCCGGTGCCGGCGCAGGTCCTGGTCGAGCCGTACGCGAGCGGGCCGGAGTACTCGGTGGAGCTGTTCGGCGATGTCGTGGTCGCGGTGGTGCGCAAGCACCTCGGACCGGCGCCGTTCTTCGTCGAGGTCGGCCACGACGTCCCGGCCGCGCTGCCGCCCGCGGACGAAACGGCGTTGATCGACACGGCCCGGGCGGCGGTGACCGCGCTGGGGCTCGGCTTCGGCGCGGCGCACGTCGAGATCCGGCTGACGCCCGGCGGGCCGCGGCTGATGGAGGTCAACCCGCGCCCGGCGGGCGGCATGATCCCGGAGCTGGTCCGCGCGGCGACCGGCGTCGACCTGGTCGCGGCGCAGGTTTCGGCGGTGCTGGGCTTGCCGCCGGACCTGCGGGCTTCTCGGCGGGCCTGTGCGTCGCTGCGGTTCCTCACCGCTACCGCCACGTCGGTGCTTTCGGCCGGGGATGCGGTCGCGAAGGCGGCGGCGGTGCCGGGAGTGGCCGAGGCGCGGATCTCCCGCGCCGACGGCACGGTGGTCCGCCCCGCCCGCGACTACCGCGACCGGGCGGGGTACGTCCTCGCGGTTTCGGACCGCCCGCGCGGCGCCCGCGCGGCGGCCGCGGCCGGCCTCGACCGGCTGCGCGCCGCCCTGATCCCGGAAGGAGCCCGCCGGTGACCCTGCGGTTCCTCATCACCACCGTGGCCCAGACCGCCGCACCCCGGCTCGCAACCGACGTGAATGACTCATTCATGTCGTCCGGGCGAGCCACCGCACCCCACCCGGACACCCCGGAAGGAGCACCCCGATGACCCTCGCCCCAGGCGGAACCGGCCGGCTCACCAGCCCCATCTCCGCCGCGGCCCGCGAAATCCTCTTCGACCGCGACACCGCGCCGGCGCCCGACCCGGTCGCCGCCGAACTGGGCCTCATCAGCCAGGTCGACCGCGCGCACGTCGTCATGCTCGCCGAACGCGGCATCGTCGACCGGGGCCGGGCCGGCGAACTCCTCGCCGGCATCGAAGAGCTCAGAAAACAACGGTTCGCGCCGCTGCACGACGTCCCCGCCCCGCGCGGCCGCTACCTCGCCTACGAGTCCCACCTCATCGACACCCTCGGCGCCGAGGTCGGCGGCATCCTCCACAGTGGACGTTCGCGCAACGACCTCAACGCCACCGTCGTCCGGCTGCGGCTGCGCGAACCGCACGAGCGCCTGCTCGCCGAGTCCGACACGCTCGGCCGCGCCCTGCTCGACCGGGCCCGGCGCTGGGCGGACGTCACCATGCCCGCCTACACCCACCACCAGCCCGCCGTCCCGATCACCTACGGCCACTACCTCGCCGGGGTGGCGAGCGCGCTCGTCCGGGACGTCGAAAGCCTCTGGCAGGCCGGTGCCGAGATCGACCAGAACCCGCTCGGCGCGGGCGCGGTCGGCGGCACGTCGCTGCCGGTCGACCAGCACCGCACCACCGCGCTGCTCGGCTTCGCCACGCCGATCCCGAACTCGCTGCACGCCGTCGCGTCGCGGGACCTGGTGCTGCGCCAGCTCTCCGCGGCCACCGTGCTCGGCGTGCTGCTCTGCCGCGTCGCCCACGACTTCCAGGCGTGGACCAGCGCGGAGGCCGGGCTGCTGCGGCTGGCCGACGACGTCGTCGGGTCCAGCTCGATGATGCCGCAGAAGCGCAACCCGTTCCTGCTGGAGCACGTCCAGGGCCGCGCGCTCGCACCGCTCGGCGCGTTCACGGCGTCGGCGAGCGCGATGGCCACCGCGCGGTTCACCAACGCCATCGCCGTCGGCACCGAAGCCGTCGCCCCGGCGTGGCCGGCCCTGGAAGCGGCGACCGACGCCGTCGTCCTGCTGCGGCTGGTCGTCGAGGGGGCCGAGCCGGTGCCGGAGCGGATGTACTCCCGCGCCGTCGACGGCCAGACCGCGGCCACCCACCTCGCCGAACGGCTCGTCGCCGCCGGTGTCCCGTTCCGGCAGGCCCACCACGACGTCGGCGCCATCGCGAAGGAGGCACTGGCGGCGGGGGTGCCGTTGCACGAGGTCGCCAGGGCCCGTCTCGGCGGGCAGCTCGAGCACGCGCTCGACCCGGCCGAGGTCGCGCAGCACGCAGCTCACGGCGGCGGTCCGGCGCGAGAGTCCGTGCTCGCCGCCGTGACCGAAGCCGAAACCGCGTTCGCCCGGATCCGCGGCGCCGCCGAAGAACGCCGCTGGCGCTGGAGCCAGGCCGAAATCGGCCTCGACGACGCCGTCCGAACCCTCACCCGCTGACCTTTAGGAGCCCGTTGTGACCACCTTCGCCGACGACCTCGCGACCCTCCGCCCGGAGACTACGTCCACTCAGGACACTTACGTCGAGCTGCGCAGCGACACCTTCACCCTGCCCACGCCGACGATGCTGGAAGCCGCCGCGCGCGCCCCGCTCGGCGACGACGTCTACGGCGAGGACCCCACCGTGGACCGGCTCGAGCAGCTCGCCGCCGAGCTGCTCGGCAAGCAGGCCGGCTGCCTGATGCCGAGCGGCACCATGGCCAACCTGACCGCGTTGCTGGCGCACTGCCCGCGCGGCGGCAAGGCGATCGTCGGGCACGAGTCCGATGTGTACGTCTACGAAGCCGGCGGCGCGTCGCTGTGCGGCGGCATCGTCTACGACCCGCTGCCGAACCTGCCCGACGGCACGATCGACCCGGCCGCGATCGCCGAAGCCTGCGCGGTCGACCGCAGCGACCCGCAGATCGCGCCGCCGGCGGTGCTCAGCCTGGAGACGCCGCAGAACCGGTGCGGCGGGCTGCCGCTGCAGCTGGACTACCTCAGCGAGGTGTCGCGGCTGATCCGCTCGCACGGCATCGCCCTGCACCTCGACGGCGCCCGGCTGTTCAACGCGGCCGTCGCGCTCGGCGTCAGCGCGGCCGAGGTGGCCAAGCACGCGGACACCGTGCAGATCTGCCTGTCGAAGGGCCTGTGCGCGCCGATCGGCTCGGTGCTGGTGGGCGACCGCGTGACGATCGCGGCGGCGCGCCGCATGCGCAAGATGCTCGGCGGCGGCATGCGCCAGGCCGGGATGATCGCGGCGTGCGGCATCGTGGCGCTGACGGACATGACCGAGCGCCTGGCCGACGACCACGCCCGCGCGGCGCGGCTGGCGCGCGGCCTGTCGCGCATCCCCGGCGTCCGGCTGGACCCGGGCCCGCCGCTGACGAACATGGTGTTCTTCAAGGTCCGCGACGACCGCTACACGACCCGCACCCTGATCGAGGCGGCCCGCCGGCGCGGGATCCGGGTTGAGGAGCTGGGCACCGACCGCATCCGCGCGGTGACCCACGCGGGCATCGACGACGACGCGGTCGACCGCGCGATCTCGGTGTTCGGCGACCTCCTGGGCCACGACGCGATGGTGCGCTGAGGGTGTCGGCGGCCCGGGTTCGTGGCGGGACCCGGGCCGTCTAGGGTGGACGGATGGGGACGATCAGGCAGGTGCAGATCACGTTCGACTGCGCGGAACCCGAGCGCGTCGCCCGGTTCTGGTGCGAGGTGCTGGGGTACGTCGTCCCACCGGCGCCTTCGGGGTTCGAGTCGTGGGCGGAGTTCGACGCGTCACTGCCCGCCGACCGCCAGGGGGCGGCGTTCGCCTGCGTCGATCCGTCCGGAGTGGGGCCGCGGTTGTTCTTCCAGCGCGTGCCCGAGGGCAAGGTCGTGAAGAACCGGGTGCATCTCGATGTGCGGGTCGGCACGGGGCTGGTGGGGCCGGAGCGGCTGGCCGCGCTCGAGGCCGAGCAGGACCGGCTGATCGCGCTGGGGGCGAGCCACTTCCAGACGCTGTACGCCGACGGGTTCAACGAGTCGTGCATCGTGATGCAGGACGTCGAGGGCAACGAGTTCTGCCTCGACTGAGGGGCAGGCGGTCACCGGTTCAGACCAATTTCGGTTCCACTGGATCGAGCAAGTACCCGCGGCCCTATCCATCCCTCTCGATCACCGGTGATCCTGCCTGAGGGTTCCCGCTCTCCGGGACCGCACTCGACCGAGGGGTGGGGTCATGAAGCTCGCCGCCGCTTTCCTGCTGTTCCTCGCGATGATCCTCACCGGCCCGCCGGCCGAAGCCGGCCAGACCTCGCTCAAAGCCGCCGACCCCAGCGTCCTGCGGGTCGGCTCCACCTACGTCTCCGTGCAGTCGACCGGCGGCGGGATCGCCGTGCGGCAAGCCTCCTCGCCCGACGGCCTCGCCGGCGCCTCCGCGCGGCAGATCTGGGCCGATACCCGCGAACGAGGGGAAGTCTGGGCGCCGGAAATCGTCACCGACGGCGGCCGCTTCTACGTCTACTTCACCGCCGGTACCGGGGCTGCGCACCGGATGTACGTCATCAGCTCCACCACCGCCGACAGCGGGTACACCGGCGAAACCCAGCTCGCGCTCCCCGACGGCAAGTGGGCCATCGACGGCACCCTCTTCACCTTCAACGGCCAGCGCTGGTTCGTCTGGTCCGGGTGGGCCGGGGACACCAACGTCGAGCAGAACCTCTACATCGCCCGGATGAGCACGCCCACCACCCCGCCGGCGCGCGGTACATCATCTCGCAGCCGCGGGAAAGCTGGGAGCGGGTCGTCGGCAACCCCTACATCAACGAAGCACCCGAGGCCATCAAGGACCCCAACGGCCAATTGCACATCGTCTACTCGGCCAACGGCAGCTGGAGCGACCAGTACTGCATCGCCGAGCTCCGCCTGCGCGCCGGCGGGGATCCGACCTACGTGTGGGACTGGTACAAGTCCAACGGGTGCCTCTTCGGCTCCAACCGCGCCACCATGATGGCCGGCTGGGACCCGACGCTCTACGTCAACGGCCCCGGCCACAACACCTTCGTCCTGCTCAACGGCGACATCGCGACCAGCCCGCCCGCCGGCCCGCGGTTCCCCCTGATGTTCCACGCCGTCCCGAAGGGCACGCCGTACTCCTGGGCGAACCGCTATTGGTACACCGGCTCGTTCTGCTGGTGGGGATCGACGACGTACAGCCGCGCGAACGTCCCGGGCGCGAACACCGACACCGGGTTCAGCCTCAAGTTCTTCGAGTGAGGGAGCCGGCGGACCGGGGCATGGCCCGCCGGCCGGTTCCTCACACCAGCGACGCCGTCAGGCCGCCGTCGAGGACGTAGTGGCTGCCGGTGATCCAGCTCGCGCGGTCGGACGCCAGGAACGCCGCCACCTCCGCGATGTCCTGCGGGGTGCCCAGCCGGCCCTGCTTCGCCGCGACGAGGTCGCCGAACGGGACCTGGGTCGCCGCCTCGAAGTCGGGCACCAGGCGCTCGACCATGGCCGTGTCGGCGAAGCCCGGGCACACCGCGTTGACCCGGATACCGGCCGGCCGCATCTCGACCGCCGCGACGCGGGTCAGCTGGATGACCGCGGCCTTCGTCGCGCAGTACGACCCGAGCAGCGGGCTGCCGCCGATGCCCGCGATCGACGCGATGTTGACGATGTTGCCCTTGGACTCCACCAGGTGCGGGGTCGCCGCCTTCATCGCCACGAACGTGCCGCGGACGTTGACCGCGAAGATCTTGTCGAAGCTCTCCGTCGACTGCTGCAGCAGCGGCGACGACACCTCGATGCCGGCGTTGTTGACCAGGACGTCGAGGCCGCCGAGGAGGTCGACCGCCTGCTGGATGGCCGCCTGGACCTGGCCTTCGTCGGTGACGTCGCAGTTGGCGACCCCGGCGGCGCCGATCTCGTCGGCCGCCTGCTTGGCCGCGTCGGCATTCAGGTCGCTGACGACGACCCGGGCGCCGCGTTCGGTGAACAGCGCCGCGATCGCCTTGCCGATGCCCGCGCCGGAGCCGGTGACGAAGACGCGCTTTCCCTCGAGTTCGGACATGCTGGTTCCTCTCACATCGCTTCGATCTTGGGCAGGATCTCTTCCTTGAGACGCTTCATGTCGTCGAGCGTCTTCGCAACCGGGACGTCCTGGAACGGCGGCCACAGGAACGGCATCGTCAGCCCGGCTTCCCGGTAGCGCTTGAGCTGGTCGGTGATCTGCCGTTCGGAGCCGACGAGCAGGTTGGTGCCCTTGCCCAGGAACGACTGGTCCATGTCCTGGTCGGTGATGACGAACCAGATCATGCTGGAGATCTCGAGGTCGTCGACCGAGCGCGGCGTGTCCAGGGCTTCCAGCTCGCGCTGGATCTCGGTGCGCCACGTCTTGATGTCGTCGGGCGAGTCCTGGATGCCGATCCAGCCGGACAGGTTGTACTTCGCGATCCGGCTCGCCGAGCGCTTCGCGTCCTTGAGGCCGCTGAAGAAGATCGGCGGGTGCGGCTTCTGCACCGGCTTCGCGCCGAACCCGCTGCGCTGGAAGTCGGCGAACTCGCCGTGGTACTCGAACAGGTCGTTGGTCCAGATGCCCTGCATGATCTCCAGGGTTTCGCGGACGTGCTTGTGCCGCTTCGGGAAGATGTGCGACGCGCTCGCGGCGGCGAACTCCTCGGGCATCCAGCCGGAGCCGACGGCGACGTTGAGCCGGCCGCCCGACAGGTGGTCGATGGTGGCCAGCTCGGCGGCGAGGACGCCGGGGGAGCGGTAGGGCGTGTCGATGATGCTCATCCCGATCCGCACCTTCGACGTCTTGGCCGCGAGCCACGGGATGAGCGGCATGCCCTGCAGGAACTCGCCCCGCGAGCTGACGGGCAGACCCTTGGGGAACCCCTCGATCATGCCGAAGGCGTACTGCATCTCCTCGGTGTCCGACGTCTCCGGCACGATGATCCGGTCGAGCGTCCAGACGGAGTCGAAGTCGAGGTCCTCGGCGAGGGCGGTCAGCTCCTCGAGCTCCGGCACGGTCACCTTGTCGCGGAAGTTCGGCAGGTAGAGGGCGAGTTTCATCGTGTTCCTTCCAGCTGGGTGGTGAGGGTCGTGCGGATCTCGGCCTTGAGGACCTTGCCGACGGTGCTGCGCGGGAGCTCGGGCCAGACTTCGATCTGCTTGGGTGCCTTGACGCTGCCGATGCGGTCCTTGACGAACGCGATCAGCTCGCCGGTGTCCAGCTCGGCGCCGGGTCTCAGCTGGACGACGGCGGTGACGCGCTCGCCCCACTTGTCGTCGGGCAGGCCGATCACGGCGCAGTCGCGGACGGCGTCGTGGGCCAGCACGGCCTGCTCGACCTCGGCGGAGTAGACGTTGAACCCGCCGGTGATGACCATGTCCTTGGCGCGGTCGACGATGTGGAGGAAGCCTTCGCCGTCGAGGAAGCCGATGTCGCCGGTGTGGTGCCAGCCGTGGGCGGACGCCTCCGCCGTGGCCTCCGGGTTGCGGTAGTAGCCGGCCATCACCAGCGAGCCGCGAACGCAGATCTCGCCGCGTTCCCCTTGCGGGACCGGGTTTCCGCCGGCGTCGAGGATCGCCACCGTGACCAGCGGCGACGGGCGGCCGGCCGACGCCAGCCGTCCCGTGTGGACGGTGCCGTCCGGGTGCCGGTGCTCGGCGGGCGACATCGTCGAGATCATCATCGGCGCCTCGGACTGGCCGAAGAGCTGGGCCATCGGCCCGATGCGGTCGAGGGCTTCGGCCAGCCGGGTCGTCGACATCGGCGCCGCGCCGTACCAGAAGCACTGCAGCGACGAGAGGTCCGTGGAGCCCAGGGCCTCGTGGCCGAGCACCAGGTAGATGAGCGTCGGCGGCAGGAACGTGTGGGTGACGCGGTGGCGTTCGATCAGTTCCAGGAACCGGCCGACGTCGGGCTTGGGCATGATCACGACCTCGCCGCCGCGGGCGAGGACCGGGAAGCACAGGACGCCGGCCGCGTGCGTCAGGGGCGCCAGCGCCAGGTACACCGGGCGGCCCTCGAACGGGTAGCTCATCAGCGTGATCGCCGACATCACCTCGAGGTTGCGGTCGGTGAGCATGACGCCCTTGGGGCGGCCGGTGGTGCCGCCGGTCCCGACGAGGGCGACGACGTCGTCGGGCTGCGCGGCCGCGGCGGACGGGTCGTCGCGGGCGGCGCCGAGCCAGTCGTCGAAGCCCGGGGCGAAGTCATCGCCCTCGCCGAGCCGGACGAGCGTGGCCAGCTTCGGCAGGTTCGGGGCGATCTTGCGGATCAGGTCTTCGAAGGCGGGCTGGAAGAGCAGCGTGGTGCAGTCGAACAGGTCCAGCAGCTCGGCGTTCTCGCCGGCGGCGTTGCGCGGGTTGATCGGGCACCAGACCGCGCCCGCCCGGGAGATGCCGAAGACGCAGGTGAACGCGGTCGGATCGTTGGCCGAGAGGATGCCGACCTTGTCACCGGGCGCGACCCCCGACCGGCGCAGGGCGCGGGCGACGGCCTCGGCGAGCTCGACCACTTCGCCGTAGGAGCGGGAGACCCCGTCGAGGGTGAGGCAGGGCGCCCCGGGGTCCAGGGAGGCGCCTTTTTCCAGGTAGAAGAACAGAGACATCGTCGTCCCTTCCGAACTCCGCCGGCGGCTGGTGACGACCTTGGCCGCCGTTTGGACGAATGTCAAGATTTTCTTGGACGATTGGTCAGAGAAGTGCTCGATGGTATGTTCGGCCGGTGACCAGCGCAGCCGCCGTGAGGCGCCGAGTCGACAAGTTCGAGGACCGCCGCCGGGAACTGGCCGACGCGGCGTTGCTCGCCCTGGCCGACCTCGGCTACGCCCGCACGAGCCTGCGCACGATCGCCGAGCACACGAAGTTCTCGCACGGCCTGCTCCACTACTACTTCGCCGACAAGGTCGAGCTGATCACCTACTGCGTGCGGCGGTACAAGGCCGCGTGCGTGCAGCGGTACGAGGGCGGCGTCGGGCCCGCCGACACCCCCGCGGACCTCGCCGCGGCCTGCGCCGACGGGCTGGCGACCGCGCTGGCCGAAGCCCCGCTCATGCACCGGCTCTGGTACGACCTGCGCACGCAGTCGATGTTCGAGGAAGCGTTCCGCGCCGACGTCGCCGAGATCGACGAAGGTCTCCAGGAGATGATCTGGCGCAACGTCTCGGCTTACGCCGAGCTCGCCGGCGCGTCGCCGAACTGCTCCCCGGCCGAGGCCTACGCGCTGTTCGACGGCTTGTTCCAGCAAGCCCTGCTGCGCCACCTCGCCGGCACGGCCGAAGCACTGGACGACTTCCGGCGCGGCGTCCGCGAGCTGTTCCCGCGCCTGATCGGCTGATCGCCGGGCGGCAGCACGGGCACGTCCCCGAGCGGCGGCCGCACCCGCCGCGGCTGCCGCGTGAGCGTCCGCAGCAGGTCCTCGACCCCCGCTTCGGTCAGTTCCGCGATCACGTAGTGGTCGGCGCACCGCGGCTGCAGGAACAGCGGGATGTCGTCGACGTCCCGGCCGGGCAGGACCACCGGCAGCAGCTTGGGGATCCAGCGCCGGCGGTCGCGGTGCAGCAGATCGCGGATCGTGGCCGCTTCGGCCTGGACGCCGTGCCGGCCCCCGCTCGCCAGGCCGTCACCGGCGTGGCGGTACCCGGGCGAGGCGACGACGATGACGAAGTCGGCGTTCGTGATTTCCTCCGTCGCCCAGGCGCCCCAATCCCGCCGGGTCCCGGTCGCCCACTGGTCCAGGCCCACGTCGATGCCGTTGCGCGTCAACAGTTCGGCGAAGGCGAGGACGGCGGCCTTGTGTGGTTCGTCGTCGTGGGCATACGTGACGAAGACGTGGCCGGGCACCGGCTTCACCCGCCGGACCGGCAGGTGTCGAGGCGGATTTCCCCCAGCTGCGCCACGGTTTCGGCGCCGCTCGTCCCGACCACCCGGACCGCGACCCCGAGACGCCCGGCGGCATCTTCGTTGGGCACCCTCCCGATCTCGCCGCTCCATTCGGTGCCGGCGCCCTGCATCGGCAGGGAAGTGGTGAAGCCCCCGGCGGTCAGGAGGATGACCGCCGACGCGGCGGCGGGCGAGACGGTCACCCGCACGCCCGAGGAGTGCGGTTCGTCCTCGCAGCCGTGTTCCCCGGTGACGATGCGGCGGTGTTCGACCCACGACCCCGTCACGGTGAGCGGAACCTCCCGGGCGGCCGCCCCGCTGCCGCTGGGCGCCGGTTCCGCCGCGGCGGGTGCCGCGTGCGGCACGCCCGCCGGGGCGGTCGCGGCCGGGGCCGGCGGCTCGGGCGGTGAAGACGGTGCCGCGACCGACGGCGCCCGCACGGGGACGGGCTGCGGGGGCGGAGGCTGCTCCGGCCCGGAGCCCGAGCTCCCCGGCCCGAAGATGACGACCAGCACCACGGCCGCCGTCGCGCCCACGGCAACCGCGGCCTTCGTGACCTTCGACGTGAGCAGGCCGCCGCCCAGGACGACTCCGGTGGTGACGAGGACGATTCCGCGCAAGCCGTTCCGGTCGCTCTTGCGGCGGGCGCACTTCGCGCAGCCGCGGACGTGGGTTTCGACCTTGCGGACCAGCGCCGGCGAGTCCGGCAGTTCGCGGGCGAGGCTGAACGGCACGGGACAGCGGTCCGGCCCGTCGCCGGGGTCGGTGACCAGGGCCGCGACGGGTGCGGCCCGGCGCAGCGCGGTCCTGGCCCGCCGGTGCCGCCTGCGGATGTCGTGCTCCGGCACCCCCGAGCGGATCGCCTGCTCGGTCACGGTGCCCAGGCCCCGGTGCACTTCGAAGTAGAGCTCGACGTCGTCGCGGCGGGGCTCGGGCACCATGGCCAGGACCCGATCCCGGAACCGCCCGACGTCGAACCGGATCCGCCAGTCCCGGGGGTCGCCGACGGCCGGACCGCCGGGTTCGTGGTCCCGGCCGTCCGGGACCTCATGGCGCTTCTGCGGCAGAAGAAGCCAATCGATCGCCGCGTGCCGCGCGACCGTGCACAACCACGCGCGCGGGTTCTCCACCGGCTTCCCGGGCGGGTTGGTCATCAGCTTCACGACGGCGACGCTCACCGCTTCCTCGGCGTCCCAGCGGTTGCCCAGGATCTTGACGCACTCGCGCACCATGACCTTGCGGTGTTCCGGGATGGCTTGGGCAACCCAGCCGAAATCCCGCGCCTGCTGTTCTTCTTCCATGCCAGTGGTGACCGGATTTCGGCCGGGGCACGACGTCTTTCTCGCTCAAGATCGCCCGTTCGTGCGGCCGGTCACGAAGCGTCCACAACATCGGCTCGGAATGCCCCCGACGCGCCGCGCGACCGGCCGTCGTTCGCCCGGGAACCGTGGTAGCGCAGGACGATTCCCGCCGGGTGGTCAGCCGAGCGTCGGCCGGGTGATGAGCTCCAGCGCCGCCGCGCGCCCTTCGGCCAGGGACCGGAGCCCCTCCGTCGCGGTGGCCCGCACCTGGTCGGCGGTGGCGCGCTCGGGGCCGAGCAACGCCGTGACGGCGGCCGCGAACGCCGAGTCCGGGTCGGCGGACCCCGGGCGGAACCGGTTTTCCGTGGTGAGCACGACGAAACCGGTCAGCAGGGCGTGCAGCGCCATGGCCTGCTCCTCGAACGCCCAGTCGGTGCGGGCCAGGTCGTGGCGCCGCCAGATCGGCAGCACGTCGTACATCACCGCGTCCGGCCCGAGCGTGTCGAGCAGCGCGGCCGAGCGCGGGTCCTCGGCGAGCGCGCCGAGGAGGTCGCCGCCGCCGCGCAGGGCGCTGACGAACGGGTGCCGGGACGCCGTCCGCAGCATGTGGGGGAGGAGCCGGGAGGGGCGGGCCAGGTCCGGGTCGGCGGTGACCGCTTCGGTGACGTCGTCGGCGAGGGCCAGGAAGTCCCGGCAGATCAGGCCGAGCAGCAGGTCTTCCTTGGTCTTCCAGTACAGGTAGACCGTGCCCTTGCCGATGTGGGCCTTCGCGGCGACGTCGGCGATCGTGACGCCCTTGCTGCCGCGGCCGAGCAGCAGTTCGCCCGCGGCGGCGAGGATGCGCGCCGCTTTGGGCGAGCTGTGTTCAGGCAGGTCCGGCAACGCTGGTCCTCTCGTCGGTGCTGCGGGCGACGATATCGGCGTTCTTGAACCGCTCGATGTCGTCCACCCGCATCATCCGCCGCAGCAGGCGGCCGCCCAGCTTCGTCTTGCCCAGTTTCGGCAGGACCCGCCGGAGCCGGACCTCCAGCCGGGTGTCGGCCATGAAGATCTTGCGGTCGGCGAACGCGCCGTCCTGGTAGTGGTCGAGGTAGGGCCGCAGCTCGCGTTCCCACTCGGTCAGCGCGGTCTCGAGGTCGTCGTGGCGTTCGAGCATCGCGCCGAGCAGGTCGGCACCGGTCAGCCCGGCCGAGACCCCCATGCCCGCGTAGAGGGTGACGCACCAGGCGGAGTCGCCGACCAGCACGACGCGCCCGCGGTGCCACCGCCGCATCCGCACCTGTTCCACCGAGTCGAACAGGACGTCGTCGGTCGTTTCGAGGTGGTCGAGGACGTCGGTGAGCGTGCGGCCCAGCGGCTCGGGGCCGAACGCGGCCCGCAGGCGCCGCGCGGGCGGCTCGGTGAACTCGGCGTCGACGTCGTCGGTGCGGTAGGTCAGCATGATCGTCGGGTGGTGGTCGGCGAAGGCGAACACCCACATCGAGCGGCCCGGTTCGAGCAGCGTCGCCCCCTGCCCGGGGGTGAGGCCGGCGGGCGTGCCGTCGTACTCGAACGCGGCGACCATGTAACCGAGCCGGTGCAGGTGCTCGGCGTGCGGCCCGAACACCAGCGACCGGACGGTCGAGCGCAGGCCGTCCGCGCCGACGACCAGGTCGAACCGCTCGGTGACCGAAGTGCCGGCCGCGGTGTCCCGCAAGGTGACGTCGACGCCGTCGTCGTCCTGTTCGATCGCGGTGGGCACGGTCGAATACCGGATCTCCACGTCGTCCGGCAGCGCCGAGTACGCGGCCCGTTCCGCGTCGCCGCGCAGCATCAGCCACGGCTTGCCCGGCAGGTCGGCGAGCCCGGCGCCGGTTCGGACGCGCCCGTGCCGGTCGAGGGTCAGCGGCGGCCGGTCGCCGGCGCGGTCGTGGAGGGCACCGTCGATGCCGAGCCGGCGCGCGGCCGCCTTGCCCGCGCCGAACAGCGCGACGAAGTAGCCGCCGGAGCGCCGGGCGGGTGCTCGTTCGACGAGTACGGGAGTCCAGCCCGCGGCGTGCAGCCGGGCCGCCGTGGCGAGCCCGCTCACGCCCATCCCGACGACGAGCACCCGGCCGGTCTTGTGGTCCGTCATGCCGACCACCGTACTGACCAAATTGTTCAGTTGGTCAGTCTGTGGCCCCCGTCACGCGCAGCAGGTCGGTCAGCTCCGTCAGGTCGCCCAGCTCCGCGAGCCCGTAGGTCAGCTCCGTGATCCGGGTGCTGACCTCCGCCGGCAGCACCCGCGCCGCGTTGAAACGGAACTTCGTCGCCAGCTCCTCGGCCGACAGCGGGTTCTCCGGCCCGCCGCGGTTGGCGTCGACGCGCTCCTCCAGCTCGCGGCCGTCGCGCAGCCGCACCCGCAGGACCGCCGGGAACTGGTGGGGGAAGATCTCGTCGCATTGGGCGTCCGGGACGCAGTGCACCTTCGCCGCCAGCGCCAGCCGCGCCGGGTCCGCGGCGGCTTCGTCGGTGAAGTCGTCGTGGAAGACGCCGAGCCCGCCGCCGCCCAGGAGGCCGGCGGCCACCGTGTACGGGCCCGAGAACGCCGCGTGGTAACCGGACCGCGGCCGGATCTTCGACTCCCGCGGTTCGCCGATCGTCCGCAGCACCGCCGTCGGCGCGCCCAGCTCCAGGCGCTCGATCTCCGCCGGATCGACACCCCGCGCACGCAGCCGCCGGGCCGCGTCGATGCCCGCGTGGGTGAAGTGGTTGCACGGGTACGGCTTGAAGAAGATCCCGGGCAGCTCCCAGTGCTCGCCGAGGCCGGCGACGATCACGTCCACATCGGACTGGTCGCCGCAGAACGCCTGCAGCAGGCCGAACCGCCCCTCCAGCACCGTCGGCGGGCCGGTGATGCCGTGCCGCGCCATGCCCGCCGCCGTCACCGCCGCGTGGGCCGCCCAGCCGCAGTGGACGCGCTTGACCGTGCCGCCGGTGCGGTTGGCCTCCAGCAGGCCGGACCCCATGCTGGCCGCGATGCCGAGTGCGTCGGCGATCCCGGCTTCGTCCACATCGGACAGCATCGCCGCGGCCGCCGCGGCACCCAGCGCGCCGCAGATCGCCGTCGCGTGCAGGCCGCGTTCGAAGAACACCGAGTTGCCGAGTTCCTCGTCGTAGCCCGCCATGCCGAGCCGGACCGTGATCTCCACGCCGACGCCGATCGCGTCGAGCAGCTGGGCTCCGGTCGCCCCGCGCGACTCCGCCACCGCCAGCGCCGCCGGCACCACGGACGCCGACGGGTGCAGCACCGAGGGCAGGTGCGTGTCGTCGAAGTCGAGCGAGTGCGCGAGCGTGCCGTTGAGCAGGGCCGCGCTCGGCTCCGACAGCCGGTCACCGGTGCCGATGGCCGTCGCGCGCCCGGTGCCGCCCCACTCCCGGACCAGGGCGCCGACGGCCGCGGCCGGCCGCTCGGCCGTGGCTGCCAGGCTGTTGCCGAGCACGTCGAGGACGCGCCGGGCGGCGTCGTCGCGCAGCTGGAGCGGCAGTCCCTTCGCTCGCACGGAGGCGGCGAACGCGGCCAGCTGCTGGACGATCGTCGCGGTCATGCGCTCACCGCCGCGAGGGGACGCACGGGGGAGCCGGTGCCGCCGACGATCCGCAGCGGCGCCAGCACGAACACGAACTCGTGCACGCCTTCCTCGGCCACGGCTTCCAGGTTCAGGTGCTCCATGATGAAGATGCCCGACTCGACCAGCAGGATCCGGTGCACCGGGAGCACCGCGTGCCCGGCGCCGGCCGGGATCTGCTCGTAGGCCGTGGTGTCCGCGCCGGTCGCGACGACACCCCGCGCCGCCAGCCACTCCGCCGCCGACGTCGTCGCGCCGGGGACACCGGTTTCCTTGCCCAGGTAGGAACCAGCGTCGGCGAAGTTCCGCGCCCAGCCCGTGCGGATCAGCGCGACGTCACCAGCGCCCGGTTCGGTGCCCGCCCGCTTCGCCGCCGCGTCGAGGTCGTCGGCGGTGACGCCGTAGCCCGGCTCCAGCGTGGGGACGCCGTGCACGGCGGCCACGTCCAGGAGGACCGCGCGACGCAGCAGGCCGGGCAGGTTTTCCGCGCCGTGCGTGCGGAACACGCCGCCCTGCTGGGCCTCGGCGGCGTCGACGTCGCCGTGCAGCTTGCCGTCGTGGCTGACGTGCGAGAGCGCGTCGATGTGGGTGCCGACGTGCCCGCCGGTCACGATGATCTCGTTGGCCGCCGACCCGCCGTCCGGGCGGCGCATGTCGCCGTGGCGGCGGATCAGCGTCATCCGGAACCCGGGGTGGTTCGGCGAGCAGGGCATGCCCGTGAAGAACGGCTGCCCGAGCTCGATCAGCCGGACCCCGCCGGCGACCGCCGACAGCAGCGGATCCTGGGGACGTGTCATGAGTGCTGGCCTTCCCTTTCACCCGCGACGGCGAGCACCCAGCGGGCGCGCGCCACGATCGCGGCGTCGACGAACTGTCCGTGGTGGTCGATCCAGGCCGCCGACCCGGTGGTTTCCAGGTGGTCGAGCAGGTCGCTCGCCCAGGCGGTTTCCGCGGGATCGGGCGCGCACACCTCGTGCACCACGGGGATCTGGGCGGGGTGGATCACCGACCGGCCGAAGAACCCGGCCGCCCGCCCGGCTTCGGTGCTGGCGCGCAGGCCGTCGAGGTCGCGCACGGCGGTCCAGACGCTCTGCACCGGACTCGGCAGCCCGGCCGCCCGCGCCGCGACGACCACCCGCGACCGCGGCCAGGTCAGCGCGTCGCCGCCGGTCACGCGCAGGTCCGCGGCGAGGTCGGCCTCGCCGAGCGAGATCCCGGCGACGAGCGGGTGCGCGGTGGCGATCGCGAGGGCGTTTTCCACGCCCAGCGCCGATTCGAGCACCGGGTACACCGGCACGCCGAGCGCGTCGGCGACCCGCCGCAGCTCACCGGGGTCTTCGCACTTGGGTACCCGGACGCCGGCGGCCCCGCGCAAGGCCTTGATGTCGGCCTCGCCGGCGTCGGTGCCCGGCGCGTTGATCCGGACGAACGCCTTCGCGCCGTCGTCCAATGCGGACAGTGCGTTCCGCCGAGCCTCGTCTTTCGCCGCCGCGGCGACGGCGTCCTCGAGGTCGATGATCACGGCGTCCGCCGGGCCGGCCAGTGCCTTGGCGATCCGGTCGGGCCGGTCGGCCGGCACGTACAGCCAGCTGCGCAGGACGGCGTTCACTTGATCACGCCTTTTTCGCGCAGGGCCGCCAGTTCCGGCTCGCCGAGGCCGAGGCCGCCGAGGACTTCGGCGGTGTGCGCACCGAGCGGCGCCCCGGCCGAGGTGATCCCGCCGGGGGTCTCCGACAGCCGGAACAGCACGTTCTGCATCTTGACCGGCCCGAGTTCCTCGTCGTCGACCGTCGTGATGCTGCCCAGCGCTTCGAACTGCGGGTCGGTCATGACGTCGGCGGCGGTGTAGATCGGCGCGACGGCGGCCTGGGCTTCCTCGAACGCCTTGACGACGTCGTCGCGGTCGCGGTCGGCGATCCACGAGCCGACGGCGTCGTCGAGCAGGTCGGCGTGCTGCGCGCGTTCGGCACCGCTGGCGAACCACGGCTCGTCGATCAGCTCCGGGCGGCCGACCAGCCGCAGCACGCGCTCGGCGATGGACTGCGCGCTGGTGGAGATGGCGACCCAGCTGCCGTCGCGGGTGCGGTAGGTGTTGCGCGGCGCGTTGTTCGTGGACCGGTTCCCGGTGCGCGGCTGCAGCGTGCCGAGCTGGTCGTAGGCGATGATCTGCGGCCCGAGCAGCGTCAGGATCGGCTCGATGATGGCGAGGTCGACGACCTGGCCGCGGCCGGTCTGCTCCCGGGCCCGCAGCGCGGTCAGCACGGCGTAGGCGGTGGTCAGCGCGGCGATCCCGTCGGCCAGGCCGAACGGCGGCAACGTCGGCGGGCCGTCCGGTTCGCCGGTGATCGCGGCGAACCCGCTCATCGCCTCGGCGAGGGTGCCGAAGCCGGGCCGCTTGGCGTACGGGCCGATCTGCCCGAAGCCGGTCACGCGCGTGAGCACCAGGCCGGGGTTGATCTTGCTGAGCTCGTCGTAGCCGAGGCCCCAGCGCTCGAGCGTGCCGGGGCGGAAGTTCTCCACGACGACGTCGGCGTCCGCCACCAGGTTCTTGAAGATCTCCTGGCCCTCGGGGGAGCCGAGGTAGAGGGTGATCGCCTTCTTGCCGCGGCCGAGCATCTTCCACCAGAGGCCGACGCCGTCGCGCTGCGCGCCGTGGCTGCGGACGGGGTCGCCGTTCGGGTGCTCGATCTTGATCACCTCGGCGCCGAAGTCGCCCAGGAGCGTGGCGGCCAGCGGGCCGGCGAACAGGGTGGCGGTGTCGAGCACCCGGATCCCGGACAAAGCGCCCGTCATGGGGCTTACCTGCCTTTCTCGTCCGACGACCCGGAGTCGAGCACCGTTTCGCCGGGGGGAACACTTGTGAACGTCTGGTTTCGTAGCGACGTCTCTCGGTGTTTCCCAAGTTCGCACTGATCGCACGTGTCCGTCAAGTTATGCGCAGATGTTGACCGGAAGTCGGGGCGGGTGTCACGATGACCCGCAACAAACCTGGCGTTTCGCTTAGCGGAACGACAGCCCTTCCAGTGGGAAGAGGTGACATGTCCGCACGAATGCTCGTCGCGGGACTCGGGGCGCTGGCCCTGCTCGCGACCGGGTGCGGGGGATCGGCTCCGATGGGAGCCGGGGGCGCCGCCGCGGGGCGGGACGAGGGCCCGGTCAAGATCGGGGCCCTGCACCCGGTCAGCGGCTCGAACGCGGTCGACGGCCTGCAGATGCGCCGCGGCGCGCAGCTCGCGGTCGACGCGATCAACGCGGCCGGTGGCATCAAGTCGCTCGGCGGCCGCAAGGTCGAGCTGCTCACGGGGGACACGCAGGGCAAGGCCGACATCGGGCAGAGCGAGGCCCAGCGGCTGATCTCGGCCGGCGCGGTGAGCCTGGTCGGCACCTACCAGAGCGCCGTGAGCACCAACGTCGCCGTCGTCGCCGAACGCAACCGGGTCCCGTTCGTGATGGACGTGACCGCCTCCGACGCGATCTTCTCCCACGGCTACCGGTACTCGTTCCGGGTGCAGCCGGGCAGCAAGGCGATCGCGACGGCCGCCGCCCAGTACCTGAAGGCGGTTTCGGACCAAGCGGGCAAGCCCGTGCGCAAGGTGGCGTTCCTGCACGAGCAGAGCGACTTCGGCAGCGGCGCGGCGGACGCCTTCACCGCGGCGGCCAAGCAGCTCGGCATCGGGGTCGGCCCGAACATCAGCTACGACGCCACCACCGTCAGCGACCTGACGGCCCAGCTCACGCAGGTCAAGGCCTCGGGCGCGGACGTGCTCGCGGTCGCCGGCTACTACCGCGACAGCCTGCTGGCGGCCAAGGCGATCGCTTCGGTGAAGCCGGACCTGAACGCGGTCTGGGGCGTCTCGAACGGTGCGTACGACCAGCCGAAGTTCGTCGCCGACGCGGCCGCGCTCGGCAACCTCTACTTCAGCACCAACTACCACTACGACGCGACGAACCCCGAAACCGTCGCGCTGCGCGAGAAGTACCAGAAGCTCTACGGCGACCCGATGCGCACCGGCGCGGTCCTGTCCTACGACGCGGTCCAGGTGATCGCGCACGGCGTGGAGCAGGCCGCGAGCACCGACCCGCAGAAGGTGCGGGACGCGATCGCCGCCTCCCAGGTGTCCCCGTTGACCGTGGGCCGCGGGCCGATCCAGTTCGCCTCCAACGGCGACAACCGCAACGCCTTCCCGGTGCTGATGCAGGTCCGGGACGGGCGGGTCCAGCAGGTGTATCCCCCCGAAAAAGCCGAATCCCGGCCCGACTACAGGGTGGCGTGGCGACCATGACCGAACTCGACACCGGGGCACCCGTCGTCCCCGAGACCGCACCACCCGACAAGAAGACCAAGGCGGACAGGGGTTTCCTCGGCCGATCCGGCATCGTCGCCGCCGTGCTCGTCGCCGCGATCGTCGTCGCGCTGCTGCAGTCGGGCAGCGGCCTGGTGGTCTGGCAGTCGGTGGTCACCGGCATCCTGACCGGCGGGCTGTACGGCCTGATCGCGATGGGCCTGACGCTGATCTTCGGTGTGCTCGACATCGTCAACTTCGCCCACGGCGCGTTCCTCACCGTGGCGATGTTCCTGTCCTTCGGGATGATCCAGGCGACCGGGCTCCACCCGTACCTGACGCTGATCGTCGCGGTGCCGGCGCTGTTCCTGCTCGGCGCGGCCGTGCACCGCGGGCTGCTGTCCGGGGCGGGCGGCGGGTCGCTGGAGAACCAGCTGCTGATCACGCTCGGCCTGTCGCTGCTGCTGGAGAACGGCCTGCTGATGTTCTTCGGCGCCGAGCCGAAGACGATCGACCTGCCCGGCGACTTCCAGTTCCCGTTGCTGGGCGCGGTCGTCGCGGGTTCGCGGCTGTACGCGTTCCTCGGCGCGATCGTGCTCGGCGGTCTCCTGTACTGGCTGCTGCGGCGGACCCGGCTGGGCACGGCGATCCGCGCGGTCGCGGCGAACGCCCCGGGCGCGGCGCTGGTCGGCATCAACGTCCGCCGGATGCACACGCTGACCTTCGCCATCGGCACGGCGTGCGCGGGGGCCGCGGCGGTGCTGGCCGGCCCGCTGGTCACGGTGACCCCGACGCTGGGGGAGCAGTTCAACATCACGGCGTTCGTGGTCGTGGTGCTGGGCGGGATGGGCAACGTCGTCGGCGCGCTCGTCGGCGGCCTGCTGATCGGCCTGGTCGAGCAGCTCACGACCATCTACCTCGGCGGCCAAAGTTCCCTGCTGGGCGTCTTCGTGGTGTTCCTGCTCGTGCTGTTCCTCCGTCCGCAGGGCCTGTTCGGGAGGCGCGCATGAGCATCACCATCGAGGCGCCCGCCGGTTCCGCGGAAGCCGTCAAGGCGCCGCCCCTGCGCCCGCAGAACAAGCAGCTCGCCATCCTCGCGATTCTTGTCCTGGTCGCGATCCCGCTGCCGCTGATCCTTCCCCCGGCGCAGGGCGCGGTCGCCGTCCGGATCCTGATCTTCCTGCTGATGGCCGTCGGCTGGAACATCATGAGCGGCTTCGGCGGGATGTTCAGCTTCGGCCACGCCGCGTACTTCGGCCTCGGTGCCTACACGAGTGCGTACCTGCTGGTGAAGCACAACGTGTCGCCGTGGATCGGGATGCTGGCCGGGATGGCGGTGGCCGCCGCGGTCGCCGTGGTCATCGGCTACTTCTCCTTCCGCTACAAGCTTCAAGGCGCGTACTTCGCGCTGGCGACGTTCGCGTTCGCCGAGATGCTCCGGCTGATCGTCACGAGCAGTGCGTTCGCGAACAAGGCCGTCGGGTTCAGCGTGCCGCTGATCCAGGACTCGTCGCTGTGGCTGATCCAGTTCCCGGCCGGCTCACCCGCTTACTTCTGGGTGGCGCTGGTGCTGGCCGGGGCGGCGGTCGCGATCAGCATCGTCTTCCTGCACTCGCGGGCCGGCCGGTACGTCACGGCGATCCGCGACGACGAACTGGCGGCCGCATCCCTGGGCGCCCCCGTGTTGCGGCACAAGCTGCTGACGGTCGCGCTGTCCGCGGCGATCACCGCCGTGGCGGGCGCGTTCTACACGCAGTACTACCTGTTCGTGAACCCCGACCTCGGCTTCGGCTCGGCCATCTCGATCCAGGCCATCGTGCCCGTCGTCATCGGCGGCATCGGCACCGTGTGGGGCCCGGTGGTCGGCGCGATCATCATCGGGTCGCTCACCGACGTCACGGCGACGCTGCTGCGCACCCCACCGGAGTTCCTGGGCTTCCTGCAGGGCCGCAGCGGCCTCGACGTCGTGCTGTACGCGGTGCTCGTGATCCTGATCGTCCGGTTGCTGCCCAAGGGGATCGTCGGAACTCTCGCTGCGAGGTGGCGTCGATGAGCATCGTCGAGGTGAGCGGCGTCGGCAAGGCGTTCCGCGGCGTGCACGCCCTGTCCGATGTGGACTTGACCGTCGCCGAGGGCGAGATCCTCGGCGTCATCGGGCCGAACGGCGCGGGCAAGACCACTCTCTTCAACGTGATCTCCGGCGCGCTGAGCCCGGACACCGGCCGGGTGCGGCTGGCGGGTGACGACGTCACCGGCCGCGCCCCCGACCGGATCGCCCGCGCCGGCATGGTCCGCACGTTCCAGCTGATGCGGCCCTTCGCGAGCATGACCGTGGCGCAGAACGTCAGCCTCGCCGCCCAGCACCACCGCCTGAGCGCGAAGAAGCTGCGGGAGCACGCGCTCGATGTCGTAGACCGTGTCGGGCTCGGGCCGTGGGCGCACCGCAACGCGACCGACCTGCCGACCGCCGGGCTCAAGCGCCTCGAGCTGGCCCGCGCGCTGGCGACCCGGCCCAAGGTGCTGCTGCTCGACGAGGTACTCGCCGGGCTCGTCCCGGCCGAACGCGAGCCGGTGCTCGACCTGCTCGCCGCCCTGCGCGAGCAGGAGGGCGTCACGCTGGTGTTCATCGAGCACATCATGGCCGCGGTGATGCGGCTGGCCGACCGCGTCCTCGTGCTCGACCAGGGCCGCGTGCTGGCCGTCGGCGCGCCGGCCGAGGTGACCAGCGACCCGCGCGTCATCGACGCCTACCTCGGTGAGGAGCCGACCCATGCTGACGCTTGAGAAGGTGTGCGCCGGGTACGGGCGGATGCGGATCCTGCACGACGTCGACCTGCACCTCGACGCGGGCGAGATCGTCGCGCTGGTCGGCGCGAACGGCGCGGGCAAGACGACGACGTTGCGCAGCATCTGCGGGCAGCTCAAGCCGCTGTCGGGCCGCGTCACGCTCGACGGTTCGTCCACCGCGGGCCGCCGTCCCGACCAGCTGGTGCGCGAGGGGCTGGTGCACGTGCCCGAGGACCGGGCGCTGTTCGGCACGCTCACCGTCGAGGAGAACCTGCGGATGGGCGCGTGGACCCGCACGCCCGCGCAGGCCGCTTCGTCGCTGAACGAGGTTTACAAGCTGTTCCCGGTGCTCGCCGAGCGCCGGACGCAGCTCGCCCAGACGTTCAGCGGCGGGCAGCAGCAGATGCTCGCGATCGGCCGCGCGCTGATGGCCGGGCCGCGGCTGCTGATGCTCGACGAGCCGTCGACCGGCCTTTCGCCGAAACTGACCTGGACGGTCCTGGAAGCGGTGCAGCGCATCCGGGACAACGGCGTGGCGGTGCTGCTGGTCGAGCAGAACGCGAAGCAGGCGCTGGCCATCGCCGACCGGGCGTACGTGCTGGAAAGCGGCTCGACCGTCCTGCAGGGCACCGGCGCCGAGCTGGCCGGCGACCAGCGCGTCAGGAAGGCGTACTTGGGACTGTGAAACGCGAACAAGCCGCTTCGGCGACCGCGTCGCTGGGAGCCTGGGTGTCCGAACTGGACGTCGCGAGCGTGCCGGCCACGGTAATCGACCGGCTGTCCCTCGTCCTGCTCGACGTCGTCGGCGTCACCGCATTGGGTGCTTCGCTGCCGGAGCAGCGGTCCCTGGTCGACGCCTGGCGGGCGCCGGCCGGTCCGGCGCCGCTGATCGGCGGCGGACGGCTGGTGACGACCGACGCGGCGGCCTGGCTCAACGGCGTCGCGCTCGTCTCGCTGGAGCTGGACGAGGGCCACAAGTACGCCAAGGGCCACCCCGCCGCGCACGGTTTCCCCGCGGTGCTGGCGCTGGCGGCCGAGCTGGACAGCACGGGCGCGGACACGGCGGCGGCGCTGCTGGCCGCCTACGAGGTGGCCGCGCGGTTCGGCCGCGCGACGACCCTGCGCGCGGGCGCGCACCCGCACGGCAGCTGGGGCGTCCCCGGCGCGGCGGCCGGGTGCGCGCGGCTGCTCGGGCTCCCGCCCGGCGCGGCCGCGGCGGCGATCGACACGGCGGCCGGCCTGGTGATGGCCGGACACTTCGACTCGGCGACCCAGGGCAACCCGGTGCGCAACGCGTGGCTGGGCGCGTCGGCGACGTCCGGCCTCGCGGCCGCGCGGATGGCGGCCGCCGGGATGGCCCGCACGACCGGCACCGCCGCGCTCTCCCTCGGCACGCTGCTCGGTTCGCTGGACGCGGGAGAGCTGGCCGCGGAGCTGGGCACCCGCTGGGACATCACCCGCGGGTACTTCAAGCGGCACGCGTCCTGCTCCTTCACCCACCCCGCCGCGGACGCCGTGCTCGAACTGCGGTCGCGGCCCCGGTTCCGGGTCGACGGCATCACGCGCATCCTGGTGGAGACCCACGTCCTCGGCGCCGGGTTGTCCGATGTGGACTGGACGAACCGGCTCTCGGCGATGTTCTCGACGCCGTTCGTGGTGGCGACCGCCGCGCTGACGGGCGAGGTCGGGCCGGAAAGCCCGCTCGGCGACGCGGGCGTGCGGGCGCTGGCGAGCCGGGTGCGGCTCGTCGAGGCCGCCGACCTCACCGCGCGCCTCCCGGACGAGCGGGCCGCCCGCGTGACCGTCGTGCTCGACGACGGCACGTCGCTGACCTGCGAAGTCCCCAACCCGGTCGGTGACGCCGACCACCGTCCGCTGACCGAGCCCGATCTGGTCGGCATGCTCGGGACGTGGCTGCCCGGGCCGGTCGTCGCCCGCGCCGCCGCGCTCGGCCACGCCCTGCCCGGCCTGCCCCGCGTCGGCGCGGCGCTGCGCGCGCTGGCCGGAACCGAAGAGAAGGAGCCGAACTGATGCGTGCCCTCGCGGTGACGCCCATCCACCTGCCGCCCGAGGAGATCCGGCGGCGGCAGGAGCGCTACGACCGGCTCGCCCCGCCCGGTCTGACGATCGAGCTGCGGGACGTCGGCCCGGCCGCGCCGGCCACTTTGGACACCGGTGAGTCCGTGCGCGCGTCCGAACGCGAGGTCGCCGCGGCGCTCGCGGCCGCCGGCGACGGCTGGGACCTGGCCTTCCCGGACTGCGTGCTCGACCCGGCCGTCCCCGACGCCGTCGCGGAGCCGCCGTTGCCGGTGCACGGCCTGCTCAAGCTGTCGGCGACCTACCTCGCCGCGAAGGGCGTCCGGTTCGGCGCGGTCGTGCGCAACGAGGCCATCGCCGAGGAGTTCGCCAAGCGCATCGCCGCCTACCGGCTGACCGAGTACTTCGTCGGCGTCCGCGTGCTGGACCTGCCGTTCTCCGCGATCGCCGAGACCGAGACGTGGAACGCCGCCCTCGGCACGGCGGTGCACGAACTCGCCGCGCTGGGGGCAGGGGCGGTCATCAACGGCTGCTCGGCGGTCGACGTCGAGCCCGCCGACCTGCCCGCGCGGATCGTCGACCCGACCGAGTTGGCGATGCGGCTGCTGACCGTGGAGGGAGTTTCGTGACCGACGGACCCGACCTCGTCGTCGCCGGGGCGGGCGGCGGGCTCGCCGGTGCCTTGCGGGCCGCTGAGCTGGGGCTTTCGGTACTCGTCGTGGAGGCGAGCGAGCACTTCCGGCGCGGCAACAACACGTCGATGTCCACGGCGATGTTCCCCGGCGCGGGCTCCCGCTGGCAGGCCTCGGAGGGCGTCGACGACTCGCCCGAGAAGTTCGTCGCGGACATCATGGCGAAGACGCACGGCCAAGCCGACGCTCGGCTGGCCCGCACCCTGGCCGAGGCGAGCGCCCCGCTGGTCGAGTGGCTGGCCGACTCCGCCGGGCTGCCGCTGTCCCTGGTGACGGACTTCAACTACCCCGGCCACTCCGTACCCCGGTGCCACACGATCCCGGGCCGGCACGGCTCCGGCGTCATCGACCACCTCGCGCGCCGCGTGACCGAGCACGAGCACATCGAACTGCTCGCCCCCGCCCGGCTCGTCGACGTCCTGTCCGATGTGGACGGTGTGCGGGCGGTCGTGGTCCGGTACCCGGACGGGACCGAAGAGGAGATCCCGACCCGGGCGGTCCTGCTGGCCACCAACGGGTTCGGAGCCGACGCCGACCTCGTCGCGCAGCACCTGCCGGAGATCTCGGGGGCGCTGTACCAGGGGAGTGACCAGTCGCTCGGGGACGCGCTGCGCATCGGTGAGAAGCTGGGCGCCGCGACCGGGTTCCTCGACGCGTACCAGGGCCACGGCGCGGTTTCCGCGGCCGCCGGCACCCTCGTCGGCTGGGCGACGATCATCCACGGCGGCTTCCTCGTCGATCTTGAGGGCCGCCGCTTCGGCAACGAGACCCGCGGCTATTCCGAGTACGCCGCCGAGCTGGCCGCGCGCCCCGGGTCGACCGGCTGGATCGTGCTCGACGAGACGATCTTCGAGCAGTGCCAGCCGTTCCAGGACTTCCGGGACGTGGTGTCGGCCGGTGCGCTCGTCTGGGCCGACGACGCTTGTGGGCTCGCTTCGGCGACCGCTCTGCCGCCGGACGCCCTGGAGGCGGAAATCGCCGCGGCGGCCGCGATCGCGCGCGGCTCACAGGCCGATGAACACGGCCGCACCCACTGGGAGCGGCCGCTTTCGGGCCGGCTCGCCGCGGTCCGCGTCGTGCCCGCGCTCTTCCACACCCAGGGCGGGCTGCTGGTCGACGAGCACGCCGCCGTCGTCGACCACGACGACCGCCCGATCCCCGGGCTCTACGCCGCGGGCGGCGCCGCGGCGAGCATCTCCGGCCACGGCGCCGCCGGCTACCTGCCCGGCAACGGGCTCCTGCCCGCCTTCGGGCTCGCCTACCTGGCCGCCGGCGACGTCGCCCGGCGCCTGACTTCGAACACCGCAAGCTGAGGAGAGAAATGGCCACCACGGAACTGCTCGTGAAGAACGTCCGGGTCGTCCGCCCGGACGACGCCGACGGGTCCGAGCCCGAACTGCTGGACATCGCCGTGAACGACGGCACGATCACGCGCGTGGCGCCGAACCTGCCTACCGACGACGTCGCGCAGGTCGTCGACGGCCGCGGGCTGCTCGCCTTCCCCGGCGTGGTCGACGCCCACCAGCACTGGGGCATCTACAACGAGCTGGCCACCGACACCCGCACCGAGAGCCGCGCGAGCGCGCAGGGCGGCGTCACGACGTCGCTGACGTACATGCGCACCGGCCAGTACTACCTGAACAAGGGCGGCAGCTACCGCGACTTCTTCCCCGAGGTGCTGAGCGCGTCGGAAGGCAATGCCTACGTCGACTACGCCTTCCACCTCGCGCCGATGAGCTCGCAGCACATCTCCGAAATCCCGTACCTGGTCGAGGAATTCGGCGTCACGTCGTTCAAGATCTTCATGTTCTACGGCAGCCACGGCCTGCACGGGCGCTCGACCAGCCAGAGCGACTTCCTGATGATCCCGCCGGACGAGCGCTACGACATCGCGCACTTCGAGTTCGTCATGCGCGGGGTGCAGCACGCGCGCGAGGTGCTGACCGAGTACGCGCCGCACCTTTCGCTGTCGCTGCACTGCGAAACGGCCGAGATCATGACCGCCTACACGAAGCTGGTCGAGCAGGACAGCTCGCTGTCGGGCCTGCGGGCCTACAGCGCGTCGCGCCCGCCGCACTCCGAAGGCCTGGCCGTCACCATCGCGTCCTACCTGGCGCACGAGACCGGGCTGCCGAACATCAACCTGCTGCACCTGTCGTCGGAGAAGGCGCTGTCGGCCGCGCTGACGATGGCGAAGGCGTTCCCGCACATCGACTTCCGGCGCGAGGTGACGATCGGGCACCTGCTGGCCGATGTGGACACCGCGTCGGGCATCGGCGGCAAGGTCAACCCGCCGCTGCGCGAGCGCGAGGACGTCGAGGCGCTGTGGCGGCACGTGCTCGCCGGCGACGTCGACTGGGTGGTCAGCGACCACGCGTGCTGCCGCGACGAGCTGAAGTTCGGTGCGGACCGCGACGACGTCTTCCTGGCGAAGTCCGGCTTCGGCGGTGCCGAGTACCTGCTGCCCGGGCTGGTCGGCGAAGGCGTCAAGCGCGGCCTTTCGCTGCAGCGGATCGCGCAGCTGACGTCGCAGAATCCCGCGCGCCGCTACGGGCTGCTGAAGAAGGGTGACATCGCCGAGGGCTTCGACGCCGACTTCGCACTGGTCGACCCGGACGTCCGCTGGACCGTCCGCGCGGCGGAGTCCGAGTCGACGCAGGAGTACACGCCGTTCGAGGGCTTCGACATGACAGCGAAGGTGACCGACACGTTCGTGCGCGGCCACCACGTGTTCGCCGACGGCAAGATCACCGGCGACCCGGTGGGCAAGTACCTCAAGCGCGGCCGCTGACCCCCGCACCGCTGTAGTGAATGACTCATTCCTGTCGCCAGGCGACAGGAATGAGTCATTCACTACGTTCCCTACCGGCCGCCCGGCTCCTGCAGCCAGGCCCAGCTCTGCCGGATCTCGGCCGCCGCTTCGCGCACGAGATCGCGGTAGCGGCCGACGGCGTCGGGGGTGAAGCGGTACTGCGGACCGCAGATGCTGATCGAGCCGTGCACCTCGCCGTCCGGCCCGAACAGGGGAGCGGCGACGGACCCGGCACCGGGCTGCCGTTCGCCGAGCGAGACGGCGACGCCGTCGCGGGCCACCTCGGCGAGGGCCTCGCGCAGCCGTTCGGCGGTGGTGATCGTGTGCTCGGTCAGCGCGGGGAGTTCCCGGTGCAGCACGGCTTCCCGGCGGTCTTCGGGCAGCGACGCGAGGATCACCTTGCCGGAGGAGCCGGCGTGCAGCGGGAACCGGCGGCCGAGCTCGACGGTCATCTTGATCTCGCGCGGGCTCTCGAACTGGTCGAGGTACACGCGTTCGTCGCCGACCAGACCGGACAGGGTGGTCGTCTCCCCGGTTTCGTCCCGCAGCCGGCGCAGGACGGGCGTGGCGGCGACGCGGGCGTCGAACCGCCGCAGGGCGCTCGCCCCCAGCGCCACGGCCGCGGGCCCGAGCCGGTAGCCGGCGACGTTCGGATCGGTGGCCAGCATCTCGCGCGAGACGAGCGACTGCAGGATCCGGTAGACGACGGCCTTGGACAGGTCGAGCTCCCGGCTGATCGTGCTGACGCCCAGGTACCGGGGGCCACCGGTGAAGAGCAGCAGCACATCGGCCACCCGCGCGGCGGCCTCGGTGCCGGCGTTGTCCGACGGCGTGGCGGGCTTGCGCCCGGCGGTACTGTTGACGGCCAAGCTCGTGGTCCTCAGAACTGTTTCGCTGACAGGAACGTTTTCCGGCCTATCGTAGCACTTTGCCCGTTCAGCTCGCTTAGCTTGTTCCGGTGGGCGATACGCTCGCCGCCGCTTCGAACTCGGCGCCGAGGGCGGCGAACTGGTGGGCGGCGTCCTCGAACAGTCCGGTTTCGCCGGTGCGACGGGCTCGGGCGCGGGTCAGGGCCGACGCCGTCCAGCGGTTGTGTTCCGCGTGACGCTCGGCGCGGGCGAGGTGCCGCCCGGCGTCCGGCACGTCGAGCACCACGGCGAGTTCGGCGGCCAGGCCGGCGGCGTATCCGTCGAAGCGGCCGGGGGCGAAGTCCGCGCCGACGTCGGGGAACACGTCGGCGAGGCCGGTGCCGGTGTGCAAGGCGACGCGAGCGCGGACGAAGGCGTCCAGCGGCGCGAGGTTGGCGGACCCGGTGGGCGTGGCGACGCCCGCGACGGCGGCGGCGCGCGTCCGCCAGCGGCGCAGGCCGGGCTCGTCGCCGGACAGGCCGGCGGCCAGTGCCGCGGCGAGCAGCGGCACGCCGAGGGTGGCGTTGCGCGGGGTGCCGTCGGTGGCGTGCCACATCCGTTCGGCGAGTTCGAGGGCGTCTTCGAAGCGGCCGGTCAGCGCGAGGGTGGTGACGAGGCCGCTCGTTCCCCAGTAGGGGTGCCCGGCGAGCGCGGGGTCACCGGCGGCGCGTCGGGCGACGCGGGCGGCGTCGGACAGCGCGCCGGTGGCGATGGCGTAGGTGATGTCGGACCGGAAGGCATCGAGCACTTCGAGAGCCGCGCGGGGATCGGTCCGATCGGCGGCGGTGACGAGTTCGAGGCGCTCATGGGTGGTGCGGTGAGCCAGATCGGGCCGGCCGTCGAGGGCGTGCGCGGTACACCGCGCGTCGAGGGCGGCGCTGAGCAGGAGCGGATCCCGGACAGCGGCGGCAACGGCCCGGTCGGCGGCTTCGAGGGTGACGGACTGCGGGCCGTCCCCGGAGCGCCACGCTTCGGCGACCGCGACATGCGCTTCGGCCGCGGGGATCCCGATGGAGAGTTCGGCGGCTTCGGCGAGCATGCGATCGAGTTCGGCTTCGGGCACGGGATCGGTGATGAACCCGGCGCCCTGGAACCGTTCGGCGAGAACGACGGCGGAGGCAAGACAGCTCGCCCGCGCACCAGGATCGCCACCGGCTGCGGCGGCTCCGCCGCGGCGGTCGTCGCCGGTGGGCTCGGCGGACGCCGCGCCACCCGCGCGCTCGGCCGCCTCCACCAGCACGTCGTAATGATCCCGCGCATGGCTCAGCAAGTGCGCGCAACTACCCGCCCGGGCCAAATCCTCCGCCACGACCGCCGCTGCCGGGGCCGAGTTCGCCGCCGTGCGCCAATGGGCCGCCGCCTCCGCCACGAACCCTCGCGCGTAAGCCAGCCTCGCCAGATCCGCGGCCAGATCGTGGTCCGCGTCCGCACACGCTCGCAGGTCGTCGGCCACCCGGTCGAACTCGTCGCGCCAGTCGCCGCCCAACCGGGCGATCAGCTCCCGGGCCCGTCGAGCCGCCCACCTCCGGTACCGCTCGGTCACCACCTCGTCCAGCTGCTCGCGCGCGAACCGGGCCACCCCGTCGGCGAGGGTCCACCGGCCCGATCCCGCCGTCACCAGCGACTTGTCCACCAGCCGCCCCAGCACGTCGGACACCGCGCCGACCGACAGGTCCGGCGACAACGCCGCCACGCCGTCGAGGTCGAAGCCGTGCCGGAACCGGGACACCCGGGCCAGCACCGTCTTCTCCTCCTCGGTCAGCAGACGGTGGCTCCACTCCAGCACCGACCGCAGCGACCGGTGCCGCGCTTCCCCGCGCCCCGCCGCCAGCACCCGCAACGGGTCGTCGGCCAGGCCCGCTCGCAGCCCGTCGATCCCCAGCGACGCCACCCGCGCCGCCGCCAGCTCGATCGCCAGCGGTGCGCCGCCCAGCGACCGGCACAGTTCGGCCACCTGCGCCGGGTCGGCGTCGAACGCCGGGTCGACGGCCTTCGCCCGGTCCGTGAACAGCGCCACCGCCTCGCCGGCCAGCGGCCCGAGCTGCAGCACCGTCTCGCCGGGCACGCCGAGCCGTTCCCGGCTGGTCGTCAGCACGCTCAGCTCCGGGTTCGCCGCGGTCAGCGCGGTGATCACGTCGGCGACGTCGTCGGCCACGTGCTCACAGTTGTCCAGTACCAGCAGGACCCGGCCGGCGAGCGCCCCGGCGACGGCGTCCGCCAAGGGCTGCTGCGGCCGCGGCACGACACCGAGCCCGGCCGCCACCGACTCGAGCACCGAACCCGGCCTGCTGGGCACGAGGTTGACGAAGGTCGCCGGGAAGCCCGCCGCTTCGGTCGCCACCACGGCCAGCCGCGTCTTCCCGGCCCCGCCCGGCCCGAGGATCGTCGTCACCCGGCTTTCGGCCACCAGCCGCACCACGGCGTCGCGCTCGGCCGTCCGCCCGACGAAGCTGGTCGACGGCCGCGGCGCGCCGGCCACCAGCCCCGGTGCCGCCGCCGGAACCGGGGCTCGCGTGGCCAGCTCCCGCCGGTCGCGGGCGTCCAGCTTGCGCAGCAACGCGGACACGTGACTCTCGACGGTCCGCACCGACACGTAGAGCCGCTCGGCGATCTCGGCGTTGGTCAGCCGGTCCGCGACGGCCAGCAGGACCTCGCGTTCGCGCGGCGAGATCGTCGGCGCGGTCGGCATGGCACGGAGTATGCCGCACCGCCTTCTCCGTGGCGGAATCCGTGGTCACCACGGATGCCCCCGTACCGCCCCCGGCCCGAGGATGGCCTCCACACCCCGAAAGGAGCTTTCCCATGGTGGTCATCGCGAAGGAAGACGACCTGCGCATCGGCAGCGGCCGCACCGCCCGGTTCGAAGGCGAGCCCTACGGCTCGGGCATCTCGTTCTTCCACGTCCACAACACCGAAGGACAGGGCCCGACCGCCCACGTCCACCCGTACTCCGAGACCTGGGTGGTGCTGGCGGGCGAGGCGCTGATCCGCACCGCCGACGGCGAGGCGGCGGCCCACCAGGGCGACGTCGTGGTCGTCGGCGCGGGCACCGCGCACGCGTTCCGCGCGGTCGGCCCCGAGCCGCTGCGGATGATGTGCATCCACGCTTCGCCCCGCATCGAGCAGGACTTCCTCGACGACGCCGCGGCCGCCGAAGCCGGCGTCACCTTCTGAAAGGACCCGCAAGTCATGACTGCCACCCTCACCCGCCCCGCCGCCACGACGTCCACGCGCCTGACCTGCCTGGCCGTCGCGGCTCCGCTGTGGGCCACCGTCTCGCTGGTCCAGGCCGCCACGCGCGACGGCTTCGACCTGACCCGCCACCCGCTGAGCTCGCTCAGCACCGGCTCGCTCGGCTGGCTGCAGATCGCGAACTTCGTGCTCGCCGGCGTGCTCATCCTGACCGGCGCCGGCCGCTTCGGGTTCGGCAAGGCGGTACCGCGCCTGCTCGGCGGCTACGGCGTGGGCATGATCGCCGCGGGCCTCTTCCCACCGGACGCGGGCAACGGCTTCCCCGCCGGCACCCCCGCGGGGCCACCGACGACGGTGTCCTGGCACGCGATCGGCCACATGGCGGCGGGCAGCGTCTCGTTCTTCGCCCTGATCGCCGCGTGCTACGTGCTCGCCCGCCACTTCGCCCGCGCCGGCCGCCGCGGCGACGCGACGCTGTCGGTCATCGCCGGAACGGCGCTCCTGCTCGGCGACGGCTGGGCCATGTCGGGCGGCCGAGCCGGTTCCCTGACGCTCGCCGTCGGCGCGATCACCGCCATGCTCTGGATCTCGGTCACCGCGGCCCGCGTTCGGTGAGCACGCACCGCGTCCCGCGGTAGATCGTCGGCATGCACCGGTTGCAGTGGACGCACCGGCCGCGGACCCCCGCGTCCGCCCGCATGCGATCGACCAGGTCGGGCTCGCGCAGCAACGCCCGGGCCAGCGCGACGAACGCGAACCCCTCCGCCATCGCCAGGTTCATCGTCTCCACCGTGGTGATCCCGCCGAGCAGGATCAGCGGCAGGTCCAGCGCGGCGCGGAACCGGCGGGCCCGGTCGAGCAGGTACGCCTCGCGGTACGGGTATTCGCGCAGGAAGAACCGGCCGCCGAGACGCAGGCCCAGGCGGACCGGCTGGGGGAACGCCGCCGCGAAGTCGCGGACCGGGGCGTCGCCCGTGAACAGGTACATCGGGTTGAGCAGCGAACTCCCGGCGGTCAGTTCCAGGGCGTCGACCGTGCCGTCCGCCTCCAGCCAGCGAGCCAACTCGATGCTTTCGGCCGGCTGGAACCCGCCGGGGACACCGTCGTCCATGTTCAGCTTGGCGGTGATCGCGAGGCGGTCGCCGACGGCGTCGCGCACCGCCCGGGCGATCGCCAGGGCGAGGCGCGCGCGGTTGGCGAGACTGCCGCCGTAGGCGTCGGTGCGGTGGTTGAGCCGCGGGCTGAGGAACGCGCTCACGAGGTAGTTGTGTCCGAAGTGGATTTCCACGGCGTCGAACCCGGACGCCAGCGCGGTGCGGGCCGCCTCCGCGTGCGCTTCGACGATGCGGTCGAGGTCCGCGGGGGTGGGCGCGCGCGTCGGGCGCAGGCCGAGCGGGCTGAACCGGCGGGTCGGCGACAGCGCGGGCAACCGGTTCGACGCCGCGTTCGCCACCGGTCCGGCGTGCCCGATCTGCGCGCAGGCCGCCGCCCCTTCGGCGTGGATCGCATCGGTGAAGCGGCGCAGTCCCGGGACCGCCTCGGGCCGCATCCAGATCTGGTGGCGGTCCGTGCGGCCTTCCGGCGACACCGCGCAGTAGGCCAGCGTGGTCATCCCGACGCCACCACGGGCCGGCCGGAGGTGGTACTCGATCAGCTCGTCGGTGATGAGCGCGTCCGGCGTCCGGCCTTCGAAGGTGGCCGCCTTGATCACGCGGTTGCGCAGCTCGACCGGGCCGAGGCGGGCCGGCGCGAAGACGTCCGGCGCGCTCACGGCGCGTCCAGCCCGGCGACGACGAACGACCGCACCGCGGCGAGCGGGAGCCCCGGCGGGCGGGGGGCCGGCGCGGCCGGCGTGCCGAACACCTGCAGCAGCAACTGGAACGCGAGGGTCCACCGGCCGGCCGCCTGCTCCGCGGTCAGGTCCGGCCGGGCCGCGCGCAGCAGATCGATCCACGGGTCCAGGCTGAACCAGGGCGACTGCCAGTGCATCCGCTGCCCGGACAGAAGGACCCGGGCGAGCAGGTGCAGCCGGAGGTGGCCGACCGGGTCGGCGGCCAGCCCGGCCAGCGGCGCGAGGACGGCGTCGGCCAGGTCCGCCGCCGCGGGCACCCAGCCCTCCTGCCGGCGGCGCTCGACGTCGTCGAGCACGTCCCGCCAGACGGGCGCGAGCCGGTCCTCCAGCATCGCCGCGACCAGCGCGTCCTTCGAACCGAAGTGGTAGTGGACGGCCGCCGGGTTGAGCCCGGCCGCCGTGCAGATCGCCCGGACGGACACGCGTTCGTAGCCGGAGTCCAGCAGCAGCCGTTCCGCGGTGGCCAGCAGCCGGTCCCGCGTCGAGTCGATCGTTTCCGCCATCCGCCGAGTACACCACTGCGCGGGCCGGCGTTCAAGCAATGATTCAATCAGTGATTGATGCCGGCCCCGGTCTTCGCCCGGACCTCGTCGAATTCGACGTCGGGAGCGAGTTCGACCAGCTCGAGCCCGGCCGGGGTGACGTCGAGGACGCACAGATCGGTGATGATCCGCTGGACGACGCGGCGGCCGGTGTAGGGCAGCGTGCACTCGTCGAGGATCTTGGGCGAGCCGTCGCGGGCGACGTGCTCCATCAGGACGATGACCTTCTTCGCGCCGTGGACCAGGTCCATCGCGCCGCCCATGCCCTTGACCATCTTGCCGGGGATCATCCAGTTCGCGAGGTCGCCCGCGGCGGAGACCTGCATGGCGCCGAGGACGGCGGCGTCGATCTTGCCGCCGCGGATCATCCCGAACGACGTCGCCGAGTCGAAGAACGACGCGCCCTTCCGGACGGTGACCGTCTCCTTGCCCGCGTTGATCAGGTCGGCGTCGACCTCGTCCTCGGCCGGGTAGGGGCCGACGCCGAGGATGCCGTTCTCCGACTGCAGGACGAGCTCGACGTCGTCGGGGACGTAGTTGGGCACCAGGGTCGGCAGGCCGATCCCGAGGTTGACGTAGTCGCCGTCGCGCAGTTCCGCGGCGGCGCGGGCGGCCATCCGGTTGCGGGTCCAGGCCATCTCAGGCGCCCTCCTCGGCGATGCGCACGGTGCGCTTTTCGATCGGCTTGTCCGCGGCCTGCTCGGGGGTCAGCGCGACGACGCGGTGGACGAACGCGCCGGGCAGGTGGACGTCGTTCGGGTTCAGCTCGCCGGGCTCGACCAGCTCCTCGACCTCGGCGACGGTGACCCGCCCGGCCATCGCGGCCAGGGGGTTGAAGTTGCGGGCCGCGTCCTTGAAGACGAGGTTGCCGTGCCGGTCGCCGCGCCAGGCGCGGACCAGCCCGAAGTCGGCGACGATCGCGCGTTCGAGGACGTACTCGTGGTCGTCGAAGGTCTGCTTCTGCTTCGCCGGGCTGGACTTGGCGACGGTGCCGTCGGCGGCATAGCGCCACGGCAGGCCGCCGTCGGCGACCTGGGTGCCGACGCCGGTGGCGGTGAAGAAGGCGGGGATGCCGGAGCCGCCGGCGCGCAGCCGTTCGGCGAGCGTGCCCTGCGGCGTCAGCTCGACCTCGAGCTCGCCGGCGAGGTACTGGCGCGCGAACTCCTTGTTTTCCCCGACGTAGGAGGCGACCACGCGGCGGAGGCGGCCCGCGCCCAGCAGGATGCCGAGGCCCCAGCCGTCGACGCCGGCGTTGTTCGACACGACTTCGAGGTCGGTGGTCCCGGCCTCGAAGAGGGCGCCGACGAGGACGGCGGGGACGCCGCACATCCCGAACCCGCCGACGGCGAGCGTGGCGCCGTCGGGGATGTCGGCGATGGCTTCCCCGGCGGTAGCGAACACTTTGTCCATGGCCGTCATCAGACGACGCTGGGTTGTTCGTGGTCAACCAGTGAACGCGATGTACCAGGGGATTGTTCGTCTCGTGGTCGGTTTCGGTGGGGTAGTGTCCGGTGAGTGGACGCTCCTGCTGACCTCGTCGGGCGGGCTCATCTGGCGCTGCGCGCGGTCGCGGCGCACGAGCCCGGTGGGGCGACGACGACCGCCGTCGCCCGGGACGCCGGGCTGCCGCGCCCGACCGTGCACCGGTTGCTGATGTCGCTGCAGGGCGTGGGGCTGGTGGAGCGCGACGCCGAACGGTGGGTTTTGGGGCCGGAGCTGTACTTCCTCGGGGTGGCTGCGGCTCGGCGGTACGACGTCACGGAGGCCGCGTTGCCGGTCGTGCGGCGGTTGGCGTTGGCCACGGGGGAGAGTGCGTTCTTTTCGGCTCGGCGTGGGGAAGAGACGATCTGCTTGATCCGGGAGGACGGCGCGTTTCCGATTCGGAGCCACGTTCTCTTCGAGGGGGCTCGGTTCCCGCTGGGGGTCGTGTCGGCGGGGATGGTCGTGCTGGCTCATCTGCCGGATCGGGAGATCGACGAGTACTTGGGCCGGGTGGATCTTGCTGTCAGTCATGGGCCGCAGCACGAGGTGGGTGAGATTCGCCGGCACATCGGTTTGACGCGTCGGCAGGGGTATTCGGTGAACCCGGGGCTCGTGGTCGAGGGGAGCTGGGGGATGGCTGCCGCGGTCTTTGACCAGGCCGGGTCGCCTCGGTGGGCGTTGACACTGACCGGGGTTGAGCATCGGTTCGGGCCTGATCGGATTCCGCAGCTGGGGGCGTTGTTGTTGCGGGAGGCTCATGCGCTGTCGGAAACGTTGGCCCGCGCCCGGTCGTGAGTGAGAAACAGGGTTAGAACACTGTTTCTCACTCACGACCGGGTCGAGCGGCGGTCTTGTGCGGTTCGCCGAGCACTTGCCGGTTTTGTTCTTCGCAACCCCGACGCCCGATTGTGACTACGGCCGGCGGCACCGCGTCAAGGCGGGAAAGATGCCTTGACCCGGCACCGCCGGCCGTGTTCTGGCTTCGGATCGGGGTTGCGGGGGGTCTGGGCTCCGGCCGGTGGGGTTTCGAGGCCGTCGTCCTCTGGCAGGGTCTTGCTCTTCTTGTGGGGCTCGGTTTTCCGGGGCGGTCGGCGGTTTCGTTTCTCAGCCGAGCTGGGCGCTTAGCCTCTGTGCGGCCGCCACTACCAGTCTTCCCAGCTCCTCTGGGTCTGGTGCCTCGAACAGCGATAGGCCGATGCTTGTCTCCGGCTGGTCTCGTCCTGTTCGGACCACCGCCGAAATGCCCGTGATGCCCGGTGCTATCTCGCCCTTCGACACCGCGTACCCCCGCTGCCGCGCCAACGTCACCTCTTCGCGCTCGCCCTCCACCGGTGGTCCCGCTGCCAGCAGGGCCAGGCCTGCCGAGCCTCGGCCTATCGGGTCCAGCTGGCCTGAGCGGAATGCCACGTGCATCGCCGCCCTTCTCGGCTCCACGATCATCAACATGCGGACCTGGTCCGCGTTCTCGCGTACCACCAGGTGCGCCGATGCCTGGGCCGAGTCCGTCAGCTCCTCCAGCACCGGGCGGGCCAGTGTTCGCAAGTCCTGCTCCACCGGCTCGGCCAGGCGGACCAAGCCCGTTCCCAGCGAGATGCGCTTGAACCGGTCGCGGCGGCACAGGTAGTGCGCCTCCAGCGTCTTCACCAGGCGGTGCGCGACCGTGCGGTGGACGCCGATCCCCTCCGCGATCTCGGTCAACGTCAGGCCCCCCGGGTGCTGGACCAGCAGCTCCAGCACCTGCAGCCCGTGGTGCAGCGTCTTCGATGTCCCGGACGCGGGCAGCGTCGATTCCACAGCGCAGCTCCCTTGACGACGCGAAAGTGGCGACCTACTGTCCTACACATATTCGCACACTGCGTGCGAATATAGCACGTTCAGACAGCAGGGACAACGGAGGTTCCGAATGGTGGCGACCGAGGACGTCGTGGCCGTGCACCAGCTCTACGGCCGCCAGAGCCACGCCATCGACTCCGGCCGCGCCGCCGACTGGGCCGCCACCTTCACCGCCGACGGCGAATTCCACTCGCCGACCTACCCCGAGCCCGCCGTCGGCGCCGGTGAGCTGACCGCGTTCGCCGAGCGCTTCCACGCTTCCGGGGAGACGCTCAGGCATGTGATCAGCACCGTTCACGTCCGCCCCGGCGACACCCCGGACACCCTGCGCGCCGACGCCTACCTGCAGATCGTCGCGTCCACGCACCTCGTGCGGCTGACCGTCCTCGAGGACGAGCTCGTCCGCGCCGGTGATGGGTGGCGCGTCCGGCGGCGCACCGTTCGCCGCGATTCCTGACCCAGCACGAAAGAGAGAAGAACACTGATGACGACCCACGAGCCCACCGGTCCCGGGCGGGTCCTGCACCAGCCGGTCACCACGCTCTACCCCGAGTTCCCCGGCAAGGTCGCCGTGGTCACCGGCGCCGCCCGGGGGATGGGTGCCCGATTCACCGCCGCGCTCGCCACTCGCGGCGTCGACGTCGTCGGGGGTGACATCGACGGTGCTGCCATGGCCGCCACCGCCGCCGAACTGAGCGGCGAGAAGTCCCTGGAAGCCAAGCCCGGCCGGATCGTGCCCGCGACCCTCGACGTCACCAAGGCCGGCGACCACCTCGCTCTCGCCCGGCGCGCGATCGACGAGTTCGGGCGGATCGACTTCTGGGTCAACAACGCCGGCATCTTCCCCTTCGCCGAGGTTCCCGAGATCACGCCGGAGCAGATCCGCGCGACGCTGTCGGTCAACGTCGAGGGCGTCCTCTTCGGGGCTCAGGCCGCCGCGAAGCACATGCGTCCGGGTGGCGCCATCGTCAACATGTCCTCGGTGTCGGCCGTGCGCGTGCGCAAGGGCCGCGGCGCCTACTGCAGCTCCAAGGCCGCCGTCGCGCACCTCACCGAGTCGCTCGCCGTCGAGCTCGGGGACCAGGGCATTCGCGTCAACTCGATCGCGCCCGGCTACATCGACACCGAGATGACCCGGTGGATCCAGGACGACGCCCCCGCCCTGGCCAAGGCCCTCGACGCCGTCCCGCTGCACCGGATCGGCTCGCCCGAGGAGGTCGCCGGCGTGCTGCTGTTCCTGCTCTCGGACAGCGCCCGGTACGTGACCGGGCACAGCATCGCCGTCGACGGCGGGTCGCGCCATGTCTGAGTACCCGGACGTCGTCCTGGTCACCGGCGCCGCCGGTGGCATGGGCGCTTCCCACGCCCGCGCGCTCGGTGCCCTGGGTGTCCACGTCTGCGTCGCCGATATCGCCGATCCGTCCGAGGTGGTCGGCAAGATCGTCGCCGGCGGTGGTTCGGCCTCGGCCCACCACCTCGACGTCACCGACGCCGCGCAGTGGGACGCCGTGATCGGGGAAATCAAGACGCGGCAAGGGAAACTCGGCGGACTCGTCAACAACGCCGGGATCTCGCGGCGGCTGGAGTTCATGGACACCACCGCCGAGGTGTGGGACCAGGTGCTCGCCGTCAACCTGACCGGGCCGTTCCACGGCATGCGCGCCGCCGCCCCGCTGATGCGCGACTCCGGGGGCGGGTCGATCGTCAACATCTCGTCGATCTCCGGGCAGATCGGGTACTTCTCGCCCGCCTACTCGGCCGGCAAGTGGGGACTCACCGGACTGTCCAAATCAGCCGCCGGGAACTTCGCGAAGTGGGGCATCCGGGTCAACTCCGTCCACCCGGGACTCGTCGGCACGGCGTTGCTGGCCGGTGCCGACAGCTTCGTCCGGTCCGCTGTGGACAGTGTCCCGGCCGGACGCGTGGGGCGTCCCGAGGAGATCACGGACGCCGTGCTCTTCCTGCTGTCCGGCCGGTCCACCTACATGACCGGCAGCGAGGTCACCGTCGACGGCGGCCTCGTCTCCAACGGGCTCTACCACCGCATCGTCGCGGAGTCGGGAGGTGACCTCGGATGAGCGCGGAAGAGTACGACGTCGTGGTCGTGGGCGGCGGGGGAGCGGGCCTCGCGGCCGCCGTGTCCGCCGCCGAGCGCGGCGCGTCGGTCCTGCTGTTCGAGGCCGAGAAGGAACTCGGCGGGTCGACGCAGCTGTCGGCGGGGATGTTCACCGCCGCCGGCACCAGTGTCCAAAAGGGACTGGGCATCGAGGACACGCCGGAGAAGTTCTTCCAGCACTACATGGACCTCAACCAGTGGCAGCTCAAGCCCGGCCTGGTCCGCGCGTTCTGCGAGGAAGCCGGCCCGGCGCTGGAGTGGCTGATCGGGCTGGGTGCCGAGATCCCGGCGAAGGTGTCGCACAACGCGCATTCGCCGGGCCTGACCCGGGCCGGTGTCGAGGACGTCTGGCGCGCGCACGTCCCGAAGGACCAGGGCTACGGCCTGGTCCAGGTCCTCGACCGGGCGAGACGCCAGGCCGGCGTCGAAGCCGTGCTGAACACGCGGGTCGAGCGGCTGCTCGTCGACGGCGGGCGCGTCACCGGCGTCGTCGCCGACGGGATCGAGGTGCCCGCGAAGGCCGTGATCGTCACGACCGGCGGGTTCGCCCAGGACCCGGCGCTGGTGACGCGGTACTACCCGGCGGCGGACGCGGCGGGTGCCGACCTGTTCGTCGTCGCGGCGCCAGGTTCGCGGGGTGACCACCTGGTGTTCGGCGAGCAGGTCGGCGCCGCCGTCGCCGGCGACGGCTGGGGCCTGCTGCTGCCCACCGCCTACTTCCAGCGGCTGCACCACTGGCAGTCCGGCTTCCCGCCGGTGTCGCGGATCATGGTCAACGCCCACGGCCGCCGGTTCATGGACGAAGACGCCTCCTACGCCGTGTCCGGTGGGATCATCGACGCCCAGGACGGTCCCGTGTGGACGGTCTTCGACGAGCGGGCCCGGCTCGGCCTGCCTGCCGGGTACGCGCACTGGGACGCCGGCCACGTCCTCGCCGAAGCCGAGGCCGGCCGGACCGTGCGCGCCGACAGCGTCGAGGAACTGGCCGGGAAGCTGGGCGTGCCCGCCGACGCGCTGCGGGCGACCGTCGACCGCTGGAACGCGCACCTGCCGACCGGCGAAGACCCGGACTTCCTGCGCCACGAAACGCTGAAAGCCAAGGGGCGAACCGAACCACCGGACCCGCTCGGGAAGCCGCCGTTCTACGCGGCGCGCACGTTGCCCGCCGAGCTCGTCTGCACCCACGCCGGACTCGAGATCGACGGCACCGCAGCCGTCCTCGACGCGCGCGGGGAGCGCGTGCCCGGCCTGTTCGCCGCGGGGGAGGCCGGAGCCGGTGTGCTCGGGCCGCGGTACGTCGGCGGCGGGAACGCCGTCGCCAACGCCATCACCATGGGCCGGGTCGCCGGCCGCACCGCCACTCACTCAACGCCGAGGAGCACCCCATGACCGTCCACACCGGACCCGCGAGCGTCGCGGTCGGGAGACGCACCGTCCGCAAGGTCGCCGTGCGGATCATGCCGATCGTCGGCCTGCTCTACATCTTCAACTACATGGACCGGGCCAACATCGGCTACGCCCAGTTGGGCATGGGCAAGGAACTCGCGATCAACGCGGCGACCTTCGGGGCCGCGTCGGCGATCTTCTTCCTCGCCTACGTCGTGTTCGAGGTCCCGAGCAACATGATCATGAAGCGGGTCGGCGCGCGGCTGTGGCTGAGCCGGATCGCGGTCAGCTGGGGCATCGTCACGGTGGTGACCGGGTTCGTCGCGAGCACGACGCACCTGTTCATCGCGCGGATCGTGCTCGGCATCGCCGAAGCGGGGCTGTTCCCGGGCCTGCTGCTGTACCTGACGCTGTGGTTCCGCGGGAAGGAACGCGGCCGCGCCATCGCCACGCTCGCGCTGGCCCAGCCGATCGCGCTGATCCTCGGCAGCCTCACCGGCGGCTGGATCCTCGACCACGCGCACTGGCTCGGGATGAGCAGCTGGCAGTGGGTCTTCGTGCTGCAAGGCGCGCCGGCCGTGCTGATCGGCGTCGTCACGTTCCTGTGGCTGCCGGACAAGCCGGCCGACGCGAAGTTCCTCACGAAGGAGGAGAGTGGCTGGCTGCAGGCCGAGATCGACAAGGAGTACGTGCCGGAGGAGAAGGAGACGTTCCTCGGCCAGCTGAAGGCGGTCCGCAACGGCAAGGTGCTGCACCTGGCGTTCTCGAACCTGTTCATCGCCTGCGGGCTGTACGGGCTGACGTTCTTCCTGCCGCTGATCGTCAAGCAGCTCGACCCGAAGTACTCCTCGACGAACATCGGCCTGCTCGGCGCGATCCCGTACGTCGTGGGCGCGGTCGGCATGCTGCTGCTGGCCCGCAACTCCGATCGGACCGGCGAGCGCAAGGGACACGTGGTCGCGCTGGTGCTCGTCGCGGCGCTGGGCTTCTTCGGCGCCATCCAGTTCAAGTCGGTGCCGGCGTTGTCGCTGATCAGCTTGTCGCTGGCCGCGATCGGCGTGCTCGGCTACCTGGCGCCGTACTGGGCGATGGCGTCGAAGGTGCTCTCGAAGGAGCACACTGCGGTCGGGCTGGCGGCGATCAACTCGATCGCGGCGCTGGGCGGATTCTTCGGCCCGTACGCGATCGGGCTCGCGGCGACCGACACCGACGTCACGGTCGGGCTGTACTTCCCGATCGGCTGCCTGGTGCTCTCGGCGATCATGCTCGCGTTCCTCAAGGTCCCGCGCGAGCGCAACTAGTTTCGAGTTTGACCAGTTGCTAGGCTGCCGACATGGAGGCGGAGCTGGACTTCTGGTCGTTCGTCGAGCTGGCCAACCGCCGGCTCGCAACGGAGTACGGCTTCCGCCACCAGCTGGCCACCGAGGTGCTGCTGACCCTGAACCGGGCTTCCGACCTGGTCACCTACGACCTGGAGGCCGCGGTGCACCGGCCGCGCGGCCGGTCGTGGTCGGGCTTCCGGCTGCTGTTCGTGGTCTGGCTGGCCGGGCCGATGGACCCCTCGGCCGCCGCCCGGCTCACCGGGATGAGCCGGGCGGCGGTGTCGAACCTGGTCAAGACGCTGGTCGCGGACGGCCTGCTCGACCGTGCCCCGGACGCGCGCGACGGCCGGTCGGTCCGGCTGTCGCTGACGGACGCGGGCCACGACGAGATGGTGTCGGTGTTCCGCGAGCACAACGAGCGCGAGTTCGGCTGGACGGACGCGTTGACCGAGGAGGAGCAGCGGATCCTGGTGCTGCTGCTGGGCAAGCTGATCACCAGCCGGGCGAGCGCCGACACCCGCCGCCGCCGCTGAAGCCGAGGTCGTGAGTGGGAAACAGGGTTGGAACCCGGTTTCCCACTCACGACCGGCCCGGCCCCGGGGAGGGCCGGCGACGGAATCGGGCGGGCCTGCGGTGTCTTGAATGACTCATTCAGGACCTCCGAAGACCTGAATGAGTCATTCAAGACCGGGCGGCAGCTGCGGCGAATGCGGCGGCGGGCCTCTTCCCGAGGGCTGGGTCGCGCGTTAGGCTGCCACGAAGATAGTAAAACCGTGAACTAAATCGGCCGATCGGTCAGGAGGCGACCATGGCGTACTACCGCCGAGCGGGAACCATCCCGCCGAAGCGGCACACCCAGCACCGCACGCCCGAGGGCGGGCTGTACTACGAAGAGCTGATGGGCGAGGAGGGCTTCTCCTCGGACTCCTCACTGCTCTACCACCGCGGCGTGCCGTCGGCGATCGTCGGCGCGACGCCGTGGGACCTGCCGGACCAGACGCTCACCGAGAACCGCCCGCTCGTGCCGCGCCACCTGAAGCTGCACGAACTGTTCCCGGGCCACGACCACAAGAGCGCCGACGTCGTCACCGGACGGCGGCTCGTCCTCGGCAACGGTGACGTCCGGATCTCCTACGTCGCGGCCGGGGAGGCGTCGCCGCTCTACCGCAACGCCGTCGGCGACGAGTGCGTGTACGTCGAGTCCGGCGAGGCCCGCGTCGAGACCGTATTCGGCCTGCTCGAAGCCCGGCAGGGCGACTACGTGATCCTGCCGCGCGCGACGACGCACCGGTGGGTGCCGACCGGCGACGAGCCGCTGCGCGCCTACGTCGTCGAGGCGAACTCGCACATCACGCCGCCGAAGCGGTACCTGTCCAAGTTCGGGCAGCTGCTGGAGCACGCGCCCTACTGCGAGCGCGACCTGCACGGCCCCGACGAGCCGCTGCTCGCCGAGGGCGAGGACGTCGAGGTGCTGGTCAAGCACCGCGGCTCGCGCGGCATCACCGGCACCCGGTACGTCTACCCGACCCACCCGTTCGACGTCGTCGGCTGGGACGGGTTCCTCTACCCCTACACCTTCAACATCGCCGACTTCGAGCCGATCACCGGCCGCGTGCACCAGCCGCCGCCCGTGCACCAGGTGTTCGAGGGCCACAACTTCGTCATCTGCAACTTCGTGCCGCGCAAGGTCGACTACCACCCCCTCGCCGTGCCGGTGCCGTACTACCACTCCAATGTGGACTCCGACGAGGTGATGTTCTACTGCGGCGGGAACTACGAGGCGCGCAAGGGATCCGGGATCGGCCAGGGCTCGATCAGCCTGCACCCGGGCGGCCACAGCCACGGCCCGCAGCCCGGCGCGGTCGAACGCTCGCTCGGCGCGGAGTTCTTCGACGAGCTGGCCGTCATGGTCGACACGTTCCGCCCGCTCGAACTCGGCGAAGGCGGTCTGGCGAGCGAAGACCCCGGCTACGCGTGGACCTGGTCCGGACGGGGGCCGGTGGCGTGATCCCTCCGCTCTTCGCCGGGCTGTGCGACGACGCCGCGGTGTTCCCGCCCGGCCTGGCGCCGCTGCCGGCCGCCGTCGCCGCGCACGACTCGTACGCGAAAGCCTGGTACGCCGACCTCGTCGGCCCGCTGGTGCTCGCCGCCCCGGCGCTCGACGCGCTCGGCGACCTGCTCCGGCCGCGCGAGACGCCGTTGCCGATCTCGGTGACGCTGCCCGGCGGTCCCGCGCAGCTGCCCGCCGTGCTCGCCGCCGTGCCGGCCCTGCCGGTGGACCTGCGGGCCCTGGAGATCGCCGTGCCGGACGGCATGGGACCGGACGAGGTCCTCGACGCCGTCGCGGCCGCGACCGCCCCCGTGTACGTCGAGATCCCGCGCGACGACCGGCGCGACCCGCTGCTGCGGGCGCTCGCCGGGACGGGTCACCGGGCGAAGTTCCGGACCGGGGGCGTGCGCGCCGACCTGTACCCGTCCGAGGCCGAACTGGCCGCCGCGATCTGCGCCGCCGTCGACGCCGACGTCCCGTTCAAGGCGACCGCGGGGCTGCACCACGCGCTGCGCAACACCGACCCGGAAACCGGGTTCGAGCAGCACGGGTTCCTCAACCTGCTGCTCGCGGCCGGCGACCCCGACCACGCCGAAGCGCACCTGGCCGAGCGGGACGGCGCGGTCGTCGCGGGACTGGTCCGGGACCTGGCCGACGGCGCCCGCACCCGGTTCACGTCGTTCGGCACCTGCAGCATCAGCGACCCCCTGACCGAGCTGGCCGGGCTCGGCCTGCTGCCCCGAGGAGACGCATGACCACGATCGACATCCCCGCCGGTTCCCCGTTCGGCACCGCGAACCTGCCCTACGGCGTGTTCTCGGTGGGCGGCGACGCCCCGCGCGTCGGCGTCCGCGTCGGGGACTCGGTGCTCGACCTGGCCCGCGCGCTCGGCGACGACGTCTTCGCCGCGCCGACGCTGAACCCGTTCATGGCGCAGGGGTACGACCGCTGGGTGGCCGTCCGGTCGCGGGTGACCGAGCTCGTCGCGGGGGAGGTCCCGGCCGGCGCCGTGCACGCGGTCGCCGACGTCACCCTGCACCTGCCGATCGAGGTCGCGGACTACGTCGACTTCTACGCGTCCGAGCACCACGCGTCCAACGTCGGGCGGCTGTTCCGGCCGGACGCGGAACCGTTGCTGCCCAACTGGAAGCACCTCCCGGTCGGCTACCACGGGCGGGCCGGGACGGTGCTGGTCTCGGGCACGGACATCGTCCGCCCGAGCGGCCAGCGCAAGGGCGACCCGGCGCCGGTGTTCGGCCCGAGCACCCGCCTGGACATCGAGGCGGAGCTGGGCTTCGTCGTCGGCACGGGCACGCCGTTGAACACCCCGATCGCCCCGGACGACTTCGCGCGGCACGTGTTCGGCGCGGTGCTGCTCAACGACTGGTCCGCGCGCGACATCCAGGCGTGGGAGTACGTGCCGCTGGGCCCGAACCTCGGCAAGAGCTTCGCGACGTCGATCTCGGCGTGGGTCGTGCCGATCCTGGCGCTGGAGGCCGCGCGGACCCCGTTGCCCGGCCAGGACCCGGAGCCGCTGCCGTACCTGCGGGAAAGCCGGTCGTGGGGGCTGGACGTCGAGCTGGTCGTGGAGTGGAACGGCCAGGAGGTCAGCCGCCCGCCGTACCGCGAGATGTACTGGTCGCCGGCGCAGATGCTGGCCCACCTGACGGTCAACGGCGCGTCGTCGCGCACCGGCGACCTCTACGGGTCGGGCACGATCTCGGGCCCGGAGAAGCACCAGCGCGGCGCGTTCCTGGAGCTGAGCTGGGGCGGCAAGGAACCGCTCACGGTCAAGGGCGAGCAGCGCAGCTTCCTGGAGGACGGCGACGAGGTGGTGATCACCGCGACGGCCCCGGGCGCGAACGGCGAGCGCATCGCGTTCGGCGAGGTCCGCGGCCGCGTCCTGCCCGCCGGCTGAGCACCCGGCGGTGGACAAGAGGCCGGTGGTCGTGTTGGGCTGACAGCCGGGCGGTTATTCACCGACGGCGAGGAGCGCGGCACTGAGCCTCTGGGAGTACCTCCGCGAAAACTGGATCGACGTCGTCAACGACGCGATCCTCCACGTGGACCTCACCCTCGCCGCCGTCGCGCTGGCCGTGCTCGTCGGCATGGCGCTCGGGCTGCTCACCTACCGGCGGCGGTGGCTCGGCGAGGTCGCGACCACGACCACCGCCGCCTTCCTGACCATCCCCTCCATCGCGCTGCTCGGCATCCTGATCGGCCCGTTCGGGCTCGGCCTCACCAACGTCCTGGTCGCGCTCGTGCTCTACGCGCTCCTGCCGATCACGCGCAACACGATCGTCGGGCTGCGGGGCGTCGACCCGGCCGTCGTGGACGCCGCGCGCGGCATGGGTCTCGGCCGCGCGCGGGTGCTGTGGCGGGTGCGGCTGCCGCTCGCCTGGCCGGTCGTCCTCTCCGGCATCCGCGTCTCGACGCAGATCACCATCGGGATCGCGGCGATCGGCGCCTACGTCAAGGGGCCCGGGCTCGGCAACGAGATCTTCGACGGCCTCGGCCGGTTCGGCTCGGTCAACTCCCTGAACCAGGTGCTGACCGGCACGCTCGGGATCATGCTGCTGGCCCTGCTGTTCGACCTCGCCTTCGTCGTGGTCGGCAAGCTCACGACCTGGCGGCGGCCGCGGCCTCTCGGCGAGGTCGAGCCGGAGCGGAGCACCGGCACCGCCGGCGAGACGATCGAACTGCGGAACCTGCGCAAGCACTACCCGGGACAGGCGGCGCCCGCCGTCGAAGACCTCACCATGCGGATCCCCGCCGGCGAGATCGTCGTGCTGACCGGTCCGTCGGGCTGTGGCAAGACGACGACCATGCGGATGATCAACCGGCTCGTCGAGCCCACGTCCGGGGTCGTCACGGTCGGCGGCACCGACGTCTCGGCCCTCGACCTCGACGAGCACCGGCGGCACACCGGGTACGTCATCCAGCAGGTCGGGCTCTTCCCGCACCTGCGGGTGGCCGCCAACATCGGCGTGGTCCCGCGGGTGCTCGGCTGGACGCGGCGGCGGATCGCCGGGCGCGTGCGCGAGCTGCTCGACGTCGTCGGCCTGACCCGCGACCACGGCGACCGCTACCCGCGCGAGCTTTCCGGCGGGCAGCAGCAGCGCGTCGGCGTCGCGCGGGCGATGGCCGCGGACCCGCCGGTCATGCTGATGGACGAACCGTTCGGCTCCACCGACCCGATCACGCGCGCCCGGCTGCAGGACGAGTTCCTGCGCCTGCAACGGGAAGTGCGCAAGACGATCGTGTTCGTCACGCACGACTTCGACGAGGCGCTCAAGCTCGGCGACCGGATCGCCGTGCTGCGCCCGCGTTCGGTCCTCGCGCAGTACGACACGCCCCAGGCGATCCTCGCCGCGCCGGCCGACGACTACGTCGCCTCCTTCGCCGGTTCGAAGCGGAACCTGAAGCGGCTGGCGCTGATCCCGGTGGCGGACCTCGACCTCGGGCCGGCGGCGGACGGGCTGCCGCCGATCCCGCGCGGGGCCACCCTGCGGGACGCGCTGGACACCATGGTGCGCACCGGAAGCACCGCGGTCGCGGTGGACGGGCGGACGCTCGACCTCCCGCGGCTGCTCGCGGCCCTCCAGCCCGCCGTCGAAACCCCGCCGGCGGCCGTCGCGGAAACGCCGCGGAAGACGATCCCGCAACGGCCGCGCCGCCGCCGGCTCGGCCTGCTGATCCGCCCGGTCCTGCTCACCCTCGCCCTGCTGACGCTGTTCCTCGTCGTGCGCTCGTACCCGCTCGACTCGATCGAACAGCGCTACCTCAATGCCGACGAGATCTTCGCCGAACTGGGCGCGCACCTGCGGCTGACGCTGATCTCGACGGCCTGCACCATCGCCATCGCCCTGCCCCTCGGCGTCCTGCTCACCCGCGCGGGCGCCCGGTGGGCCCGCCCGATCGGCCTCGGGCTGGGCAACCTCGGCCAGGCGATCCCGTCGATCGGCCTCGTCGTGCTGCTCGCGCTCTGGGTCGGCACGGGCACCGCGACGGCGGTCGCGGCGCTGGTCGTCTACGCGACGTTGCCGGTGCTGCGCAACACGATCGTCGGGCTCGACGGCGTCGACCCGACCCTCGTCGACGCCGCGCGCGGCATGGGCATGACGAAGACGGCGATCCTGTGGCGGATCGAGCTGCCCCTCGCGGTCCCGGTGATCCTCGCCGGCATCCGGACGGCGCTGGTGCTCACCGTCGCGAGCGCGACGCTGGCGACGTTCATCGACGGTGGCGGTCTCGGCGGCGGGCTCGTCGCCGGGATCGGGCTGTACCGCCCGATCCTGAGCCTGACGTTCGGCATCGTCGTCGCCGCGCTGGCGCTCTTCGCCGACTGGCTGGGCCTGGTGGCCGAGGAGGTCCTGCACCCGCGCGGAATGTGAAACCCAAGGAGGACAAGCCATGCGACGCACGACAGCCGTCGTTCTCGCCTTCGTCACGGCGCTCGCCGCCGGGTGCACGATCGGCAAGGACCAGCCCGGCACCGGAGTGGGCGAAGGGTCCATCAAGAAGATCGACGCGCTGAGCGGCGCGCAGATCCGCGTCAGCTCCAAGGAGTTCGACGAGCAGCTGCTGCTCGGCCAGATCGCGCTCGTCGCGTTGCAGGCGGCCGGGGCGAGCCCGCAGGACAAGACCAACATCACCGGGTCGAGCAACGTGCGGCAGGCCCTCACCAGCGGCGCGGTCGACCTCTACTGGGAGTACACCGGCACCGCGTGGGTCAGCTACCTCCACGAGACCGAGCCGATCGCGGACGCGCAGGCGCAGTACGACGCGGTCAAGAAGGCCGACGCGGCCAACGGCGTCACGTGGTGGGCCCGGTCGCCGGCCAACGACACCTACGCGATCGCCGGCAACCCGGACGTGGTGGCCAAGACCGGCGTGAAGACGATCTCGGACTACGCGGCGCTGGTGAAGCGCGATCCGGCGGCGGCGTCGACCTGCATGGGCTCCGAGTTCAAGAGCCGCGACGACGGGTTCCCCGGGCTGGCGAAGGCGTACGGGTTCGCGCTGCCCGAGCCGCAGGTCCACCTGCTCAACGACGCCGTCGTCTACCCGAGCGTCGGCAAGGGCGACACGTGCGGCTTCGGCTCGGTCGCGTCCACCGACGGGCGGGTGGCCGGCCAGAAGCTGACGGTGCTGGAGGACGACAAGCACTTCTTCCCGACGTACAACCCGGCGATTTCGATCGCGGCCGGGGTCGCGCAGAAGTACCCGCAGCTGGAGCAGGTCTTCACGCCGATCGCCGAGAAGCTCGACACCGCGACGCTCACGGATCTCAACAAGAAGGTGAGCGTGGACGGCCAGAAGCCGGCGACGGTGGCCCACGACTGGCTCAAGGCGGCGGGCTTCATCGGCTGAGCGGGTGGGGCTTCCGGCCGCCGCCGGGCGTACGGTCGGCCCAGCTCGGCGGCGCGGCCCTAGTCGCGCACCTTCCTCGGCTGATCTTCGTATTCCGGCCGGCTCGGCGGCGCCGAGCCGGCCCGCCACGGCCGGGCCCCCGCGCGAGGCATCCGACGGGCCGTCTTGGCTGCATCGGCGGCGTGGCCACCGCCTGCACCTCCGAGAGCGGCGACCTCGGTCCGCGGCCCGGCTCAAGGCGGCGGGCTTCATCGGCTGAGCGAGTGCGGCTTCCGGCCGCTCGCCGCGCTGAGCCGGTGGCCGAACCAGCGCACCGCCCTGCCGTGAGGTCGGGTCGGGCTCGGCGGCGCGGCCCCCGCTGCGCACCTTCCTCGGCTGATCTTCGCATTCCGGCGAAACGCCGCGGGGACGCGCCGGATCTGTCATGCTCCGGCCACGCCCCCGTACCGCGAAGGAAGTGACGATGTCGGCCGAGATGGACCAGCTGATCGCCCAGTTCGAGACCTTCCAGGCCAAGGTGCGCCAGGCCGAGGCCCGGTTCGCCGAGGTCGGCGACCTGCAGGAACGCGTCGCGCAGGTCTCGACGTCGGTGACTTCGCCGGACGGCACCGTGACCGTCGTCGCCGGGGCCGGCGGCACCGTCACCGACCTGCGGCTCACCGCCGGGGCGATGCACCTGGAAGCGGGCCAGCTCGCCCAGCGGATCATGGCCACCCTGCGCCAGGCCGTGGCGGGCGCCGCCCAGCAGCAGGCCGGGATCGTCGACGACGCCTTCGGCTCCGACGTCAGCGGGCAGGTCCGGCAAGCACAGGCCGAAGCGTTCGGAACCGTGGCGCCCGAGCCCGCGTCGGAGCCGCAGGCGCCGCGGCCGCGGCGCCGTCCCGATCCCGGGGACGACGACGACTTCGACCAAGGCCCGATCCTCCGCCGCTCCTGATCCGACCGAGGGAACTCTCCGCGATGCCAGACGGAATCCAGACGAACATCGACGCGATCTCCGGATACGCGCGCCAGCTGCCCTTCTACGAGCAGGAAGCGGACAAGTTCGGCGCCAAGATCGACGCCGCCGACGTGACCGACACCGCCTGGGGCGTCGTCGGGATCTGGGCGAAGCAGGGCTACACCGAGCGCCTCGGCGAGCTGCGGTCGCTGCTGGGCGAGCTGAAGGAGGGTGTCGACGGGCTCACCACGAAGATGACCAAGGCCGCCGAGATGTACCGCGGCACCGAGGAGGCCGGCGTGATCGCCTTCGGCCGGTACGAAGCGGAGATCGACGCGATCGGGGGGCAGGGCAAGTGACCGAGCCCAAGAAGAGCATCGCCGACGCCCTCGACGTCCAGCCGTACGACGAGAGCATGAGCGCGAACCTCGACCGCGCCGCGGAAGCCACGCCGATCGTCGGCACCCTCTACAAGTCCGGCAAGTCGATCTCGGAGCACGCCCAGCAGGCGGCCGAAGCGGACGGCGCGGGCGAGCTGGCCTCGGCGGGCAAGGCACTGGTCGCCGACGGCGCGGGGTTCGTCGCCGGCGCCGCGACCGACATGGTCACTTTCGCGATGGACCCGATCGGCTGGCTCGTCAGCCACGGGCTGAACATGCTGCTCGAGCTGGTCCAGCCGCTGCAGGACGCGCTGCACGCCGTCACCGGCGACGGGCCGGCCATCGGGCACGCGTCGGAGAACTTCGCCTCGATCGCGCACGGCTTCGTCGCGCTGGCCGAGGACTTCGAGAAGACCGGCGACACGGCGCTCGCCGAGTGGGTCGACGAAGCGGGCAAGGCGGCCAAGGAAGCGCTCGGCGACTTCTCCTCGGGCATCCGCGGCGTCGGCTCGGCGGCCGGGTCGGTCGCCGAGGTGCTGCAGATGTGGTCGATGGTCATGCAGGTCATCGAAGAGGTGATCAAGGCGATCATCACCGAGCTGGTGTCCTGGCTGATCACCATCTGGCTGCCCGCGCTGGCCGCGTCGGTGATCAGCTTCGGCAGCTCGGTCGCCGCGGCGATGACGGCGTCCATCGCGAAGGCCGCGAGCGTGCTGCAGAAGGTCACCCGCTACCTCGGCAAGTTCGGCAAGCTGCTCGACACGTTCATCGAGTTCCTCGCGAAGTACTCGACGAAGGTCGTGGAGATGACCCGGAAGTTCCGGCTCGGCCGGTACGCCGGGGAGTCGCGGTTCGGCCTCGACACGCTGGAGAACACCGCCGGCGTGGCGTTCACGCCCGGGAACCGGATGCTGTCCACGATGTTCGGCACGTCGGTCGGCGCGAGCCCGCTGGTCGCCGGCGCGAGCGTCAAGGCCGGGATCGCCGCGGGCAAGACGGCGTTCACCGAAGGCAAGGAAGCCGTTACTCCCGAGGAGGACGAGCCGTGGTTCGACAAGAGCCGGATCGGTGGCGACCGGACGCCGGACGAGACCCGGCGGAACTTGGACATCTAGCGCGGAAGGCCGTCGAGTTCGGCGACCGCATGGAGTCCGCGAAGGACGCCGCCTTGGTCCGTCCGGGATTCCGGGAACGCGTCGAAGCGCTGCTGCGCGACCACTGGGGGGAGCCGGTGATCGTGCTGCGCCTGGGTGACACGGACCTGCGGTTCGCCGTCCCCGGCCGCCGCCCGGACGGCACGGTCGAGGGCTCGCGGCCGGTGCTGCGGGCGTTCGGGAACGTCGCTCGCGGCATCGGTGCGGCGGTGGGGTTCGTCGCGTACCTGGCGAGCGCGGCGGGCAGCGGCGGCGGCAAGGGCGAGCCGGAGGTCCACGTGACCGGGCCGGCGGACGCCGAAGTCCTCGAACCGCTCGACGGGCTGCGGCGGGCGAAGGGCCCGTGGCTGGTGTGCTCGCCGACGTCGGTCGCGTTCGTGGACACCGGATCGACGTACCTGGACCCGGCCGACGCGCCCGAGCCGCGGATCGTCTGGGAGGCGCGGGGGAGCGCGGCCCCGGAGGTCAGCTTCCGCAAGCGCACGCTGACCTGGCCGGACGGTTCCCGCTTCAAGTTCCCGCTGCAGGGCCGCACCGAGGAGCGGCACCTGCGGCAGTTCCACGAGTACCCGGACGTGGTGCACTGGCCGAAGTGAGCCGGTCGCGGGCGCCGACGCACTACGCTGGGCCGAATGAGCGCGGTTTCCAGCCCGGAGCAGTCGATGGTCGAGACCCGGCACCAGACCCGGCTGCTCACCCTGCTGCGGGACGAGGGCCCGATGTCGCGGGTCGAGCTGGGCGAGCGGCTGGAGCTGCCGCGCGCCCGGGTCGGCGCGGAGGTGACCCGGCTGGGGGAGGTCGGGCTCATCGAGACGGCCGGGCCGTCGGCCAGCCGCGGCGGACGGCGGTCCACGCTGGTGCGGCTCGCCGGCGACCTGCGGGTGCTGGCGGTGGACGTCGGGGCGACGTCGGTCGGCCTGGCCGTCACCGACGCGTCGTGTGAGGTGCTCGCTCACACGATCGAGGACTGCGACGTCCGGCAGGGGCCGCACCCGGTGCTGCGGCGGGTCGCCGAGCTCGCGGCGAAGGTCCGCGACCAGGCGCCCGGCCGGCTGGTCGCGGCGGGGATCGGCCTGCCGGGGCCGGTCAGCTTCGCCGAGGGGATGGCGGTGGCGCCGCCGATCATGCCCGGCTGGGACCGGTTCAACGTGCGCGACCACCTCGGCGGCCTGTGGGGCTGCCCGGTGGCGGTGGACAACGACGTCAACGCGATGGCGCTCGGCGAGCGGCACGCGGGGGTCGCGCGCTCGACCGACGACTTGATGTTCGTGAAGATCGGCACGGGGATCGGCTGCGGGATCGTGCTGGGCGGCAAGGTGTACCGCGGGGTGGCGGGCACGGCGGGCGACATCGGGCACATCCGCTTGGACGACTACGGCCCGACGTGCGCGTGCGGCGAGGTCGGCTGCCTGGAGGCGTACTTCGGCGGCGCGGCGCTGGCCCGCGACGGGCTGGCGCTGGCCCGAAGCGGCCGCTCGGCGTACCTGGCGGAAGCGGCGGCGGAGGGCGGCGCGATCACCGCCCGCGACGTGGGCCTCGCGGCGGCAGCGGGCGACTTCGGCGCGGTGAACCTCATCCGCGACGGCGGCCGCCGGCTCGGCCAGGTGATCGCCTCGCTGGTGTGCTTCATCAACCCGGGAATGGTGGTGATCGGCGGCGGGGTGGCCCAGCTGGGACACCAGTTGCTGGCCGAGGTCCGGAGCGCGGTGTACCGGCGGTCGCTGCCGCTGGCGACGGGGAACCTGCCGATCGTGCTGTCGGAGCTGGGCGAGACGGCGGGGGTCATCGGGGCTGCTTGGTCGGCGACGGACCGGGCGTTCACGCTCAGCAGCTGAGTCCCCGCGCTCTCCAGCCCCGCCCGAACGACGTGAATGACTCATTCATGTCGCCTGACGCCAGGGCTCCGGCAAAGTCGGCCGGGGCGATGCTCCGCCCGGCACCACCGCACGCGGAACGCCGGGCCGAAGAGGCGCTTCGGCAGGATGCCGAGCTTCGATGGTCATCAACGACTCGTTCATCGCATCCGGTGAGGTGAACGACTCGTTCATGCCGACCGCCGCCTGAACGACTGCCCACCGCCTCGCCACAAAGGCCGACGCCAAAGGCGAGAGGCCCTCGAGAACAGGCACCGACGAGGACCCAGACTCCCCCGCACCCCGATCCGAAGCCAGAACACGGCCGGCAGCGCCGGGTCAAGGCATCTTTCCCGCCTTGACGCGGTGTTGCCGGCCGTAGTCACAATGACAGCTTCGGGGTGCCGGAAGAGGCTTTGGCAGGACAGCTGCTCCCGCCCCGCCCGCGGAACGCCGGGCCGAAGAGGCGCCTCGGCGGACCGCCGAGTTCCGGTAGTCATCAACGACTCGTTCATCGCATCCGGCGAGGTGAACGACTCGTTCATGACGTCACCGGCCGCCGGACCGGCCGCGCCGATCCGACTTTGCCGGAGCCCTGTCGCCTGACGACATGAATGAGTCATTCACGTCGTCTGGAGCCGGCCGAGAGCTCACGAGGGGTTGCTGAGCGAGCCCGCCTAGTAATGTCTGAATCGGACAGACTTTTGCACGTTCGAATCGAAAGTCTGTCCGGTTTCGCACGTCTATCCGGGTGAAAACCGGGCAGGCAGCTACTTCATCACCTTGACGAGTGACGCGCACCACCCTACTTTCGCTGCCTGAGCGACAAAGTCCGTCGCTTGACGACACAAGTGGGGGCATCGTGGCCGAGACCAGGCGAGCCGACCCGGCGAGCCCGCGGACGGCCAACCTCGCCTCCGTCCTCCGCGCCCTCCGCTCCGGGCCCCTCTCGCGGACCCAGCTCGCCGCCCGCTGTGGCATCGCCAAGTCCGCTCTGCCCGGCCTGCTCGCCGACCTCTCCGGGCGCGGGCTCGTGCGGGCCGCCGGGGTCCGGACCGGCAACGGACGGCCGAGCCGGCTCGTCGAACTCCACGGCGAAGACGCCTACGCCCTCGCCCTCGGCATCGAAGCCGACCGGCTGTCCGCCGTCGTCACCGATCTCGCCGGCCGGACCCTCGGCGAAAGAGCCGAGGTCGTCGACGTCGCCGCGCTCGGGCTGCCCCGCTGCATGGACGAACTCGCCCACCTCGCCCAGCAGGTGCTGCCCGGCACCCCCGTCGGGGTGGCCGTCTCCGTGCCCGGGCTCGTCGACTCGGCCGCCGCCGTGCTGCGGCTCGCCCCCGCCCTGCGCTGGCGCGATGCCGAGATCGCCGGCCTGATGGCCGCCCGGCTGGGCGTGCCCGCCGAGGCCGTCGCCGTCGACAACGACGCCAACCTCGGTGCCCTCGCCGAAGCCGTCGACGGCGCCGGGAGCGAACTCTTCTACCTCAGCGGTGGCACGGCCGTTGGTGGGGGACTCTTCTCCGGGGGCACCATCCTGCGCGGCGCGCGCGGGTTCGCGGGCGAGGTCGGGCACATCGCCGTCGACCCGTCCGGCGAACGGTGCTCCTGCGGCCGGACCGGCTGCCTGCAGACGAAGGCGAACCTCGCCGCGGTCCTGCGCGCGGCGGCCGCGCCCGGGGATCCGCTGCACGATCCCGCCCTCGGCGTCGGCGGCCGGATCGCCCTGCTCAAGCAACGCGTCCGGCTCGGTGACCAGCGCGCCGCCACCGCGGTACACGAGCTCGGTGTCGCCCTCGGTGTCGCACTGTCCACTGTGGTCGACGTGCTCGACCCGGACGTCGTCGTGCTCGGCGGCTACTTCGCCGAGCTCGGCGACTGGCTGGTGGAACCGATCCGGGTCGAGCTCGCCGCCCGGCCGCTCGGCCACGCCCGGATCGTGCCGTCCCGGCTCGGCCTGGGCGCTCCGCTGCGGGGCGCCGCCCACCTGGCGGCCGAGCGGCTGTTCGCGAACCCGACGCTCGTCGAGGAGGCCTCGGTATGACCCTGCTGTCCGTCCGCGGGATCGTGAAGACCTTCCCCGGTGTCCGCGCGCTCGACGGCGTCGACCTCGACGTCGAACCGGGCGAGGTGCACTGCCTGCTCGGCCAGAACGGCGCGGGCAAGTCGACGCTCATCAAGGTCCTCGCCGGCGCGCACCAGCCCGACACCGGCGAGATCACCTGGCAGGGCGAACCCGTCACGCTCGGCACGCCGGTCGACGCCCTGCGCCTGGGCATCGCCACCATGTACCAGGAACTCGACCTGGTGCCCGGGCTTTCGGTGGCGGACAACATCTTCCTCGGCCACGAACGCGCCCGCTTCGGCTTCACGCGCATCTCGCAGGCCCGCGACGAGGCCGCCCGCCTGATGGCCCGGCTCGGCCACCCCGACATCCGCCCGTCGACGGAGGTCGGCAAGCTCTCCGCCGCCGGGCAGCAGCTCGTCTCGATGGCCCGCGCGCTCGCCCACGACGCCCGCCTGCTCGTGATGGACGAACCGACCGCCGCGCTGGCGGGCGAGGAGGTCGACAACCTCTTCCGGATCGTCGGCGAGCTGACCGCCGACGGCGTCGCGGTCGTCTACATCTCGCACCGGCTCGAAGAGCTGCGCCGGATCGGGCACCGGGTGACCGTGCTCAAGGACGGCCGGACCGTCGGCACCGGCCTCGACGCCCGCGCGACGCCGACCGCCGACCTGGTCGCGCTGATGGCCGGGCGCAAGGTCGAGACGGTCTTCGGGCCGCGCCACGACGGCCACGCCCGGCCGGAGCCGGCCCTCGAAGTCGAGCACCTCTCCCGGCAGGGCGAATTCGAGGACGTCAGCTTCACCGTCCACGCGGGCGAGGTCGTCGGCATCGCCGGCCTGGTCGGCTCGGGCCGCAGCGAACTCCTGGAAACGATCTTCGGCGCGCGCAAGGCCGACCGTGGAACCGTTTCCGTGCAGGGAAAACCGCTCGGCCCAGGCGTCCGGGCCGCCGTCAAGGCCGGCATCGGGCTCGCGCCCGAGGAACGCAAGAGCCAGGGCCTGCTGCTCGACCTCCCGGTCGTGCACAACGTGACCCTGGCCAGCCTCGGCCGCTACGCGAAGCTCGGGTTCACCGAGCGCGCCAAGGAACTGGACGACGCCGGCGCGAGCCTGCGGCAGCTCGACCTGCGGCCCGCCGATCCGCGCCGGATCGTCCGCACGCTGTCCGGCGGCAACCAGCAGAAGGCCGTGCTCGCGCGGTGGCTGGTCCGCGGGTGCCGGGTGCTGCTGCTCGACGAGCCGACGCGCGGCGTCGACGTCGGCGCCCGGGCCGAGCTGTACCGGCTGATCGACGAGCTGGCCGCGACCGGCGTCGCGATCGTGCTGGTGTCCAGCGAAATCCCCGAGGTGCTCGGGCTGTCCGACCGGGTGCTGGTGCTGCGCGAGGGCCGCGTCCTCGCCGACCGGCGCTCCGGCGGGCTGACCGAGGCCGAGGTGCTCGACGTGATTCTCGAGGGGAGCGCGGCATGACCGAAACGCAAGCACCGCCACAGGAAGCGCTGCCCGCCGAACGGAAGCGGCGGTTCGCCTTCTCCGCCGACCCGCGGCTGCTCGGCCTGGCCGGCGTGCTCGTCGTGCTGTGCCTGGTCGGCCAGTTCACCCGGCCCGAGCTGTTCTTCACCGAAAGCAACATCTCGACGATCCTGCGGCTGGCCGCGGCGATCGGGGTGGTCAGCGTCGGGATGACGTTCGTGATCATCAGCGGCGGGATCGACCTGTCCGTCGGCTCGATGGTCGGCCTGGCCGGTGTCTGGCTGACGACGTTGGCCACGCAGTCGTACGGGCCGTGGGTGATGGTCCTCTGTGGACTCGCGGTCGGCCTCGGCTGCGGGCTGATCAACGGCGTGCTCGTGGCCTACGGCAAGGTCGTGCCGTTCATCGCGACCCTGGCGATGTACGTCTCGGCCCGCGGGCTCGCCGAGCGGATCAGCGGCCGCCGCACCCAGGTCGTCGCCGACCAGGACTTCCTCGCCTTCTTCCGCGGCGGCTTCCTCGGCATCCCGACGCTGATCTGGCTGTTCGCGCTCGTGTTCGCGGTCGGCTGGGTCGTGCTCAACCGCACCACCTTCGGCCGGCGGACGTACGCGGTCGGCGGCAACGCCGAGGCGTCGCGGCTGGCCGGCATCAACGTCAAGCGCCACCTCGCGCTCGTCTACGGCGTGGCCGGGCTGTGCTGCGGGATCGCCGCGCTGATGGTCGTCGCGCGGACGACGGCGGGCGCCTCGACCAACGGCATGTTCTACGAGCTCGACGCGATCGCGGCGGTGGTCATCGGCGGCACGCTGCTGACCGGCGGCCGCGGCTCGCTCATCGGCACCCTCATCGGCGTGCTGATCTTCACGGTGCTGTCGAACATCTTCACGCTGAACAACCTGGACACCGACATCCAGAACATCGCCAAGGGCGTGATCATCGTGCTCGCCGTGCTCTTGCAGTTCCGGGCCAGGAAAGCCAGGACCGGTCCTTAATCACCACCGATGGAGGTCACCATGGCCGAACAACCCTTCCTCGGCCGCCGAGGATTCCTGCTGGGCGGGGCCGCCGTCGGCGCCGGCGCGCTGCTGGCCGGCTGCACGTCGAACACGCCCGCGAACTCGGAGTCGAACGCGCCGGTCGCCAACGCGGGCAACAACGCCCAGCCGGGCAAGCCGATCACCATCGGCTTCTCCGCCCCGGCCGCCGACCACGGCTGGATCGCGGCGATCACCAAGAACGCCAAGGCCCAGGCGCAGAAGTTCAGCGAGGTGAAGTTCAACGCGACCGAGGGCACCAACGACGTCAACCAGCAGATCTCGCAGGTGGAGACGCTGATCAACGCCAAGGTCGACGTCCTGGTGATCCTGCCCTTCGACGGCAAGGCGCTCACCGCGGTCGGCCAGCAGGCGATGGACGCCGGCATCCCGGTGATCAACCTCGACCGCGTCTTCGACACACCGCTGGCCTATAGAACCTGGATCGGCGGTGACAACTACCGGATGGGCGTCAACGCGGGCAACTACATCGCCGCGGAGCTCAAGAAGAAGAACGTCGCCAACCCGGTCATCGGCGAGGTCGCCGGGATCGACTCGCTGCCGCTGACCCAGGAACGCAGCAAGGGCTTCAAGGACGCGCTGGGGCGCGCCGGGTTCAGCGTGGGGCCGCGGGTGTCGGCGCAGTTCACCTCGGAGTCGGGGGAGCAGCAGACCGCGAACCTGCTGCAGGGCGCGCCCAAGCTGGACGCGCTGTGGAACCACGACGACGACCAGGGCATCGGCGTCAACGCGGCGATCGACACCGCGGGCCGCAAGGAGTTCATCATGGTCGGCGGCGCCGGCTCGAAGAACATGATGAACCTGATCAAGGCCGACTCCTCGCCGATCAAGGCGACGGTGCTCTACAGCCCGTCGATGGCCTCGACGGCGGTCGCGCTCGCCCGGCTGCTGGGGCAGGGCAAGGGGATCGGCGATCTGGCCGAGCACGACATCCCGGCCGAGATCACCACGTATTCGGCGGTCGTGACCAAGGAGAACGTCGACCAGTACCTCGACGTCGGCTTCGACTCCTGACCGGTCTGTCCGAAGAGAACAAAGGAGGGGTATGAGCCCGGGACGGGAAACCATCGGGATCGGCATGGTCGGCCACGCGTTCATGGGTGCGGTGCATTCGCACGCCTGGCGCAGCGTCCACCGGTTCTTCGATCCACCGCTGGTGCCGCGACTGGCCGTGCTCGGCGGCCGGGACGAGGCCCGGGCGAAGGCCGCCGCGGCGAAGTTCGGCTGGGAGGACGTCGAGACCGACTGGCGCAAGCTCGTCGCCCGGGACGACGTCGGCCTGGTCGACGTCTGCACCCCGGGGGACAGCCACGCGGAGATCGCGATCGCCGCGCTGGAGGCCGGCAAGCACGTGCTGTGCGAGAAACCCCTGGCCAACTCGGTCGCGGAGGCCGAAGCGATGGCCGAGGCGGCCCGGCGGGCCCGGGACCGCGGGGTGCGGGCCATGGTCGCGTTCAACTACCGCCGGGTGCCCGCGCTCGCGCACGCCAGGAAACTGGTCGCGAGTGGGGCGCTCGGCGAGATCCGGCACGTCCGGTCGGTGTACCTGCAGGACTGGCTGTCCGATCCCGAGGCGCCGATGACCTGGCGGCTCCGCAAGGAGTCCGCCGGGTCCGGCGCGCTGGGCGACCTGGGCGCGCACATCGTCGACGCCGCCCAGTTCGTCACCGGCGACCTGATCACCGGCGTCTCGGCGCTGACGAACACCTTCGTGAAGCAGCGGCCGTCCGAAACCGGCGAGACGGACGACGTGACGGTCGACGACACCGCGTTGTTCCTGGCGCGGCTGGCCGGGGGCGCGGTGGCGACCTTCGAAGCGACCCGGTTCGCGCTGGGCCGCAAGAACGCGATGCGGCTGGAAATCAACGGCTCGAAGGCGAGCCTGGCGTTCGACTTCGAGTCGATGAACGAGCTCCAGTGGTACGAGGGCGGCGGGACCGAAGCCGGGTTCCGGCGCATCCTCGTCACCGAGCCGCAGCACCCGTACGTCGGCGCGTGGTGGCCGCCGGGGCACCTGCTCGGCTACGAGCACACGTTCACGCACGAGGTCGCCGACCTCCTGGACGCCATCGGCGCGGGCACCGATCCCGCGCCGAGCTTCGACGACGGCCTGCGCGTCCAGCGCGTGCTGGACGCCGTGGAGAAGAGCGCGGCCGCGCAGGCGGCCTGGACGTCGGTGGAGGAGAAATGAGCCGTCCCGTCACGCTGTTCACCGGCCAGTGGGCCGATCTGCCGTTCACGGAGGTCTGCAAGCTGGCCGCCGACTGGGGTTACGACGGCCTGGAAATCGCTTGCTCGGGCGACCACTTCGAGGTCGACCGCGCACTGTCCGAAGAGGACTACGTGCCGGGCAGGCTGGCGTTGCTCGCCGAGCACGGGCTCAAGGTGTGGGCCATCTCGAACCACCTCGTCGGGCAGGCCGTCTGCGACGACCCGATCGACGCCCGGCACCGCGCGATCCTCCCGTCCCGCATCTGGGGCGACGGCGAACCGGAGGGCGTCCGGCAGCGGGCGGCGGCCGAAATGGCCGACACCGCGCGGGCGGCGGCGAAGCTCGGCGTGGACACCGTCATCGGCTTCACGGGGTCGAAGATCTGGAAGTACGTGGCGATGTTTCCGCCGGTCACGCGCGATGACATCGATGACGGTTACGCGGACTTCGCCCGTCGGTGGCACCCGATCCTCGACGTCTTCGACGAGGTGGGCGTCCGGTTCGCGCACGAGGTCCACCCGTCCGAGATCGCGTACGACTACTGGACGACCAAGCGCGCCCTCGAAGCCATGGACCACCGGCCGGCGTTCGGGCTGAACTGGGACCCGTCGCACTTCGTCTGGCAGGACCTCGACCCGGTCGGGTTCATCCTCGACTTCGCCGACCGGATCTACCACGTCGACTGCAAGGACACGAGAAAGCGCTTCGACGGCCGCAACGGCCGCCTCGGGTCGCACCTGGCCTGGGCGGATCCCCGCCGCGGCTGGGACTTCGTGTCCGTCGGCCACGGCGACGTCCCGTGGGAGGACTGCTTCCGGGCGCTGAACTCGATCGGCTACACCGGCCCGATCTCGGTGGAGTGGGAAGACGCCGGGATGGACCGGCTCCGGGGCGCGGCGGAGGCGGTGAAGTACCTGCGCGAGCACCTGTTCGACCAGCCGTCGGCGGCTTTCGACGCGGCTTTCAGCAACCAGAAATGAGGGAGTTCCATGTGCGGTGACAGGCCAGAGCAGCACTCCCGACGGACATTCCTGAACGTGGCCACGGCGGCCCTCACGGTGGGGGCGGCGGCCATCGCGTTGCCCGGCACCGCGGACGCCTCCCCGGCTCGCCGCCGCGTGCCGCTCGACAAGATCAGCATCCAGCTCTACTCGCTGAGGTCCCTGCTGCAGAACGATCCCGAAGGCACGCTGTCGGCGCTGGCCGACATCGGTTACCGGAAGGTCGAGCTGGCCGGCACCTACGGCCGCAGCGCCACCGAGTTCCGCGCCATCCTCGACCGCAACCACATCACGGCGTCCTCGACCCACGTCGGCATCGACGGTGACCTGAACCAGGTCATCGCCGACGCGAAGATCCTCGGCAACCGCTCGGTCGTCGTGCCGTACGCCAATTTCGGCACCATCGCCGAGTGGGAGGCCTTCGCGGGCCGCATGAACACCGCCGCGGTCGCCTTCGAGAAGGCCGGGCTGAAGCTCGGGTACCACAACCACGACCACGAGTTCGCCCCGATCGGTGGCGTGGTCCCGTACGACGTCCTCACCGCGAAGACGGACAAGCGGCTCGTGCACTTGGAAATCGACCTGTTCTGGGCAGTGAACGGCGGCGCGGACCCGGTCGAGCTGTTCCGGCGCAACTACCCGCGCGTCACGCAGTACCACGTGAAGGACCGCACGGCGGACGGGCAGATGGTCGACCCCGGCGCGGGTGTCATCAACTTCCCGCGCATCTTCGCCGCTTCCTGCCACAACATCGGCGAGTACATCGTCGAGCACGACCAGCCCGCCGACCCGCTGAACACGGCGAAGGTCGGCTTCGAGTACCTCCGCACCGTGCGTTTCTGAGACCCCGGGGGAAAGTCGCATGCGAGTGTCACGTCGGTCGATGCTGGCCGGAACCGCCGCGGGCGTCCTCGTGCCCGCGGTCGGGATGGCCGATTCGGCCTTCGCGGCGGGCTTGAACCGCCAGATCACCATTTACGCCGAAGCCCTGCCCGGCGGCCTCTACGGCTACGGTCTCGAGCCGGGCAAGGCCACCATCCCCGGGCCGCTGCTGGAGATTTACGAGGGCGACACCCTCGAGATCGAACTGGTCAACCGGACCGATCAGCGGCTGTCGATCCACCCGCACGGCGTCAACTACGACACCGGGTCCGACGGCGCCCCGCTCAACGCGTCGTTCAACAAGCCGGGCGAAACGCGGACCTACACCTGGAAGACGCGGGCCCGGTACGACGCCGGCGGCGGGTTCTGGATGCCGGGCAACGCGGGCTACTGGCACTACCACGACCACGCGATGGGCACCGACCACGGCACCGCCGGCCTCGCCCGCGGGCTCTACGGCGGGCTGATCGTGCGCAAGCGCGGCGACCTGCTGCCCAGCAAGCAGTACACCGTGGTGTTCAACGAGATGATGATCAACCACAAGATGGCGCCCGACACGCCGATCCTCGAGGCGCGGCTCGGCGAGCGCGTCGAGTGGGTCTGCATCGGGTACGGCAGCCTGCCGCACACGTTCCACCTGCACGCGCACCGCTGGGCCGACACCCGCACCGGGATGCTCGGCGGCGCCGCTGACAACGCTGCCATCGTCGACAACAAGAACCTCGACCCCGGCAGCTCCTTCGGCTTCCAGGTGATCGCCGGCGAGGGCGTCGGGCCGGGCGCGTGGATGTACCACTGCCACGTCCAGACCCATTCGGACGGCGGGATGGTGGGCCTGTTCCTGGTCCGCAACGCCGACGGCAGCCTCCCCGACGGGGCACAGGAAGCGATCGACCGGTTCAAGCTGCATGACCACTCCGGGCACGACATGAATCCGGACGGACGGACGCACGCATGAGGACGGGAGCTATGGGAAAACGGTGGTTCGGAAGGCGCGGGGCGCTCGTGCTCGCCATCGGCTCGGTCCTGGCGGCCGGGGCCCCGCTGATCACGATGCCGGTGGCGCAGGCCGCGCCCGCCGCGGTGAACGTGCCCGTCAACGTGCTGGTCTTCCACGGCGCGGCGGCGGATCAGAAGGACCCCGTGCTGCGCGCGGCCGACGCGATCGCCCGGCTGGGCACGGACAACGGCATCACGGTGACGGCGTCCTCGGACCCGGCCGTGTTCAGCACCGCCAACCTCGCGAAGTACCGCGGGGTCGTCTACCTGTCCGCGCAGGGCGTCACGCTCAGCCGTGACCAGGAAGGCGCGCTGCAGGCCTACATGAAGGCGGGTGGGGGTTTCCTCGGTATCTCCGACGCCGCCCGCGCGCAGGACTCGTCCCAGTGGTTCACCGGCCTGATCGGCGCCCGCCCGGTCGGCGCGCGCCCGACGCCGGAAGCGGTGGCGTCGGTGACGGCGAGCGCGGAGAACCCGCCGAACGAGACCAAGGAAAAGCTCGCCGACAACAACGAAAACACCAAGTGGCTGACGTTCGCGAACACCGGCTGGGCGGCCTACAAGATGGCCACCCCGGTCGCGGTCAGCAGCTACTCCCTGGTGTCGGCCAACGACTTCCCCGGCCGCGACCCGAAGAACTGGACCCTGCAGGGTTCGGCCGACGGCAGCACCTGGGTCGACCTGGACACGCGCACCAACGAGGTGTTCGGAGAACGGTTCCAGACCCGGACCTTCACCTTCGCCAACACGACGGTGTACCCGAACTACCGGCTGAACATCACCGCGAACTCGGGTGAGCCGCTCATCCAGCTCGCCGACCTCAAGCTGTTCAAGGACACCTCGACGACCCCGCCGCCGCCCGAGCCGGCGCCACAGCAGGCCGTCGTCGACGTCCTCGACGCGCAGCACCCGGCCACCGCCGGGCTGCCGCAGAACTGGACGCGCACCGACCGCTGGCTCAACTGGGAGACCAACCCGGTCGGCACCGTCCACACGGTCGCGCAGGTCGAGGAGAAGGGCTACCAGCCGGGCGTCGGCGCGAACGGCGCGTTCCACCCGATCTCGTGGTGCCGCGACTACGACGGCGGCCGCTCCTTCTACACCGGCATGGGCCGCACCGAAGGCTCGTACGGCGAAGACCAGTTCCGCAAGCACCTGCTCGGCGCCCTGCGCTGGACGACCGGCATGGTGCGTGGCGACTGCCAGGCCGGGATCGCCGCGAACTACAAGGTCGAGCGGCTGACCGGCAAGAACGCGGCCGGGCAGCTCGACCAGATCGGCGAGCCGCACGGACTCACCATCGCCCCGGACGGCAAGGTGTTCTACATCGGCAAGGCGGCCTGCCCGACCGGGCCGGTCGTCAGCTGGGACGACCCGAACGTCGGCCTCGGCTGCGGCACGATCCACCAGTGGGACCCGGTCACCAAGAAGGTCAAGCTGCTCACGACGTTGCGCGTGATGGGCAACCGGGGCAGCGGCGACGAGCTGGTCAAGAACGAAGAGGGCCTGCTCGGCATCACGCTGGACCCGAAGTTCACCGAGAACGGCTGGTTCTACGCCTACTGGATGCCGCACGAGTCGATCGACCGCGACAAGCGGATCGGCAAGCGGACCGTCTCGCGGTTCACCTACAACGCGACCGCGCAGACGATCGACCAGGCCACGCGCAAGGACCTGCTGTCCTGGGACGTGCAGATCCACAGCTGCTGCCACGCCGGCGGCGGCATGGCGTTCGACAAAGACGGCAACCTCTACGTCGGGTCCGGGGACAACAACTCCTCGGGCGGCTCGAACGGCTACTCCGGCAACAACTGGACGCTCGACTACAAGGGCCTCTCGTTCCAGGACGCGCGCCGCACGGCGGGCAACACGAACGACCTGGGCGGCAAGATCCTGCGCATCCACCCGGAGGCGAACGGGACGTACACGATCCCGCCGGGCAACCTGTTCCCGAACGGCCCGGCGGACAAGACCCGCCCGGAGATCTACGTGATGGGCGTCCGCAACATCTCGCGGCTGCAGATCGACCCGGTGCACAACTGGATGACCGCGGGCTGGGTCGGTCCGGACGCGTCCTCGCCGAGCCCCGAACTGGGCCCGGCGAAGTACGAGACGGCGACCATCATCACCGAGGCGGGCAACCACGGCTGGCCGTACTGCATGGGCAACCGGCAGCCCTACCGCGACCGCAGCAGCACCAACGCGGCCGAGCTGACCGGCTGGTACGACTGCGACAACCCGGTCAACACCTCGCCGCGCAACACCGGCCTGGTGAACCTGCCGCCGATCAAGGACAACATGATCTGGTACTCGCCGGACGGTGGCGGCCCGGTCTTCCCGAAGCGGCCGGGCTCGTCCATCCCGACGTACGTCGCGGCGGACGCCACCTACACCCAGCCGTACCTGCGCGGTGGCGGCCAGGCGGTCATGTCCGGGCCGACGTACCACCGCTCGCTGGTCAACACGAACAGCGGCGTGGCGTGGCCGGCGTACTGGGACAACAAGTGGTTCATCGGCGACGAGTCCAACTCGCAGAACCGCGTCGCGGTGACCGTCGACCCGGCGGGCGTGCCGACGCACCAGCCGCCGGTGTTCGCCGAGACGTTCCGCCAGATCATCCCGGGCGGGGCCGGCGACACCCGGGTGCAGAGCTGGATGGACGCCAAGTTCGGGCCGGACGGCGCGCTGTACGTCCTGGACTACGGCAACGGGTTCTTCTCCCTGGACGCCAACCAGAAGCTGCTGAAGATCAGCTACACGGGTGGCGCGCCGACCCCGGCGCCGGCGGCGACGTCGACGATGGTGCAGAACAAGGCGCTGACGGCGGCGTTCACCGGCTCGAAGTCCGGCGGCGTGTCCTACCGCTGGGAGTTCGGCGACGGCTCGGTGTCCACCCAGGCCGACCCGCGCCACACCTACCCGCGCACCGGCCTCTACACCGCGAAGCTGACCGTGACCTACGCGAACGGTGAAGCGGTGACCACCCGGACCTCGGTGAACGTCGGCTGCGTGGTGGCCGACCCCAGCCCGGTGGTGACGTTGGGCGACAGCATCACCAAGGTGGTGAACCGCAACGCCGGCGGTGGCTGCACGGTCGACGACTTCCTCGACGACGAAGGCGTGTGGACCACCCACGCGGCGTTCGTCAACCACGTCGAGCAGGCCACCGAGACGCTGTCCGACCTCGGGGTGCTGAATGACGCCGAGGTGGCCGAGCTGAACGCGGCGGCCGAGGCGTCGCCGATCGGCAAGGCGGGCACGACGGGCTACGAGGCGCTGTTCGACGGCACCGCCGCGTCGCTGCGAGCGTGGGAACAAGCGCCCTCGGGGCAGTTCACGTTGCAACCCGACGGGTCGATCCGGGCCGGCGGCGGGCTGGGCATGCTGTGGTACGCCCAGCGGCAGTTCGGCGACTTCTCGGTGAAGGTCCAGTTCAAGGACATCGCACCGGACGGGTTCCGGGCCAACAGCGGCGTGTTCGTCCGCTTCCCGGACCCGCGGACCCCTCTGGACCAGCGGCCGCCGGGCAGCTGCGGGACGGTCGGCTCGGCGCGGACGTCGCAGGCGTGGGTGGCCATCTACTGCGGCCACGAAATCCAGATCTACGACGGCGACACCGGGGAACCGCAGAAGACCGGGTCGGTCTACAACTTCGACCCGCGCCCGCTCGACCAGGCGGGCGCCCGGCCGAAGGGAACGTGGAACGAGTACGAGATCAAGGTCGTCGGGCAGCACTACACGATGATCCGCAACGGCGTGGTGATCAACGAGTTCGACAACACGCCGGGCCAGCAGTCGTCGCGCGCGGGTGACCCGCCGACCGACCTGCGGCAGTTCGTCAGCGGGTTCATCGGGCTGCAGAACCACAGCGACAACGACCTGGTCGAGTTCCGCAACATCCGGGTGCGGCAGCTGTAGCCGTCCGCCGCGGCTGGTCGTGAGTGAGAAACAGTGTTCTGACACTGTTTCTCACTCACGACCCTCCTGCCCCTTTTCCAGGAAGGTTTTCCCGCGATGTCCCCACGACCGATAGCCGTGCTGCTGACGGCGCTGCTGGCGGTGCTCGGCCTGGCCACGCCGGTGGCGGCGCTGGCGGCGCCGGTCCAGACGCTGACCTGGACCGGGAACAACAGCACCACCGAATACGCGTCCGCGCCGACCGGCGCCCTGCCCGGCGAGACCACCATCGTCTTCGAGAACAGCGAAGCCACCGGCAACACGACGGGGATGTCGCACACCCTGACGTTCGACACCTCGACGCCGGGCTACAACCACGACGTCTCGCTCAACATCCTGGCCAACCCCTTCGACCCGCAGAACGGCCGGCACGAAGCCGTCGTCACGCTCACGCCGGGCAAGTACCGGTACTTCTGCACCATCCCCGGCCACACGGCGATGGTGGGGGAGTTCGTCGTCTCCGACGGCGGCGGCGACACGACCGCGCCGGTGGTGACCGCCGCGGTGGCGGGTGATCGCGACTCTTCCGGCAACTACCTCGACTCGGCCACGGTTTCGCTTTCGGCCACCGACACGGCCTCCGGCGTGGCGTCGGTCGAGTACCAGCTCGACGGCGGCACCTGGACCACGTACTCGGCGCCGGTGGTGGTCTCCGCGGTGGGCATGCACATGCTGCACTACCGCGCGACCGACGTCGCCGGGAACACGTCCCCGGAGGGGATGGCGCACTTCACGATCGTCGAGGGGCAGGGTGACACGACCCCGCCGACGGTGACCGCATCGCTGTCCGGAGACCGGGACTCGGCGGGCAACTACCTCGACGCCGCCACGGTTTCCTTGACGGCGACCGACGCCGACTCCCCGGTCGCTTCGGTGGAGTACCAGCTCGACGGCGGCGCGTGGACGCCGTACTCGGCGCCGGTCGCGGTGACCGGGGCGGGGGCGCACATGCTCCACTTCCGGGCGACCGATGCCGCCGGCAACACCTCACCGGAGGGCATGTCGAGCTTCACCGTGGTCAAGCGCGACACGACGGCACCGACCGTCTCGGCTTCGGTGGCCGGGACCCAGGACGCGGACGGCAACTACGTCGGCAAGGCCGTGGTCACGGTGACGGCTGCGGACGCCGGGTCCGGCATCGCCGCGGTCGAGTACAAAGCAGACAGTGGGGCGTGGACGGCTTATTCCGTGCCGGTCCAGGTCTCTTCGGCCGGGGCACACGTAGTTGCTTACCGGGCTCGGGACGTCGCCGGGAACGCTTCCGCCGAGGGGAGCGTGGCGTTCACCGTGGTCGCGGGCGGCGACACGACGGCGCCGGTGGTCTCCATGCAGGTGACCGGCGACCAGGACGGCAACTGGGACTTCGTCGGCAAGGCGACCGTGACGCTGGCCGCCGTCGACCCGGAGTCCGGGGTGGCCTCGATCGAGTACAAAGTGGACAGTGGAGGATGGACGCGGTACACCGCGCCGGTGGTGCTGACCGCGCTGGGCGAGCACACGGTGCGGGCGCGGGCCACGGACGTCGCCGGGAACGTCTCGGCGGAGGCGCCGGGGACGTTCACGGTGGTCGCGGCCCCGCCGCCACCGGACGCGTGCCCGGTCTCGGACACCCGCGAGACCGTGGTGATCGGCGAGATCGACAGCCAGGTCGTGAACGTCGACATCGGCAACGGCTGCACGATCAACGACGTCATCGACGCGAACGCCGAGTACGCGTCGCACGACCGGTTCGTCAAGCACGTGAAGGCGGTGACCCAGGAGCTGGTCGGCACCGGGGTGCTGTCGTCGGGTGACCGCAACCGCATCGTGACGGCGGCGATCGAGTCGGACATCGGCGGCGCGCCCACCGCCGGCGCCCGGGCGGGTGACGTCAGGAAGCTGCTGTAGCGGCCTGCACTTCACGGAGAGCGTCTCGTGCGGCCTCGCCGAAGCCGGTTTCTTCGGCGGGGTCGCACCAGCGTTCGTAGGCGAGCGCCATGACGAGTGCGCCGAGCTGGGCGGCCACGCGCGAGGCCGGGTCGGGCACGCCACGGCGTTCCAAGGCCTCGGCCATCGCCGCGGTGAGCCCGAGCCCCTTGAGCGCTTCGCGTTCCCGCAGTTCGGGGTTGGCGGCGATGACGGCCCGGCGCCGGGCGCTGAACTCGCGGCGCTCGGGGGTGAAGGCTTCCCGGCCGACGGCGTCGAGGGCGTGGACCACGGCTTCGAGCGGGGTGGCGGTGTCCGGGGCGTCGGCGACGCCGTCGGCGAGGAGGCTCGCCATCGTGTCGCCGCCGAAGAGGACCTCGCGCTTGTCGGGGAAGTGCCGGAAGAAGGTGCTCTTCGTGAGCCCGGCACGTTCGGCGATCTCGATCACGGTGGTGTTTTCGTAGCCGTGTTCCTCGAACAGGTCGAGCGCGGCGACGACGAGCCGCTCCGGGGCGTGGGGCTGCCAGCGGGCCATGAACCGAGTGTACGGGACTTGGTCCCGTCAGCTCGTGTACGGTGATGGGACCAAGTCTCATCACTCGGAGGTGGCTCATGAGCCGTGCGGTGGTTTACGAAGAGTTCGGCGGTCCCGAAGTCCTGGAGGTCCGCGAGGTACCGGAGCCGCACGCGGGACCGGGCGAGATCCGCGTCCGCGTGGCGGCGGCCGGCCTGAACCCGATGGACTGGGGCCTGGCGACGCACGCGGACCTGGCGGCGCAGTTCGGGGTGACGGTGCCGGCGGGCTTCGGCTACGACCTGGCGGGGGTGGTCGACGAGGTCGGCCCGGGCGCGACGGGCTTTTCGGTGGCGCAGCGGGTGTTCGGCGGGGTGATGGCCGCGGCGGCGGCCGACTTCGCGGTGGTGCCGACCCCGGCCGAGACGCTCTGGCCGACGCCCGCGGGGATCTCCGACGTCGTGGCGGCCACGCTCCCGGTGGCGGGCCTGACCGCGGCAGCGGCGTTGTCCGCGATCGGCCTGGGGCCGGACGACACGGTCCTGATCGGCGGCGCGGCGGGCGGAGTGGGGGTGTTCGCCGTCCAGCTGGCGCGAGCGGCGGGCGCCCGGGTGATCGGAACGGCTTCTCCGGGCACGTTCGAGTTCCTGCGTGGGCTGGGCGCGGAGCCGGTGGCGTACGGCCCGGGGCTGGCGGACCGGGTCCGGTCGTTCTCGCCGACCGCGGCAACGGACCTGTTCGGAACGGAAACGGCCTCGGCGGCGCTCGCGCTGGGCGTGCCGGCTGAGCGGATCTCGACGATCGCGGCGGGCCCGAACCCACCGGGCGGAGTCCGCGCGACGGGCGGCATCGACGCGGGGTGGGCCGAGCTTAAGCAGATCACGGACCTGATTTCGGCGGGGGAGCTGGAAGTCCCGATCGCGGCGACGTTCCCGCTCGAGCGGGTGCGCGAGGCGGTGGAGCTGCAGGCGGGCCGGCACGTCCACGGCAAGGTGGTACTGACGTTGTGAGGACGGCCGGCGTGGACGACAAGGCGGCCGGATTCGATCGGCCGGCCGCCGCAGAGCGTCACGAGTACGTCCAATGACCAAGCCACGACTCCCGCCACGCCACCGTCAACTCGCTCACCCCGTCCACCCCGGACCGATCCACCTGTGCCTTCCAAGCCTCCTCCAGCGACGCGCACAACTTGGACGCCGGCAACTCGACCCCGCCCGCCGTGAACTGCTTCAGCACCGACTTCGGCACCGCCAGTTTCGCCTTGCCCCGGACCACCGACTGCTCCGTCGCGCGGCAGATCAAGTACTCCACCGTCGCGAGCTCGTCCGCCGACGCCACCTGCGCCAACGCCCGGTACAAGCACTCCAGCGGCGCCGCCAAGCCGCGGTGCTGGCGGGCGATCTCCCACGACACCCACACCGCCATGCTCTCCGGCATCTGGTACGGCCGGTACGGCAGCGCCGGGCCCGCGAACGTCTGGTAGTCCGCCGTCGGGTCGGCGAACGATCCGCTCGCCTCCTCCGGGTCCGGGGGCAGGCCGAGGCGCTTGAACAGCTCGCGCAGCAGCTTCTGCGGCCGGGCCGGGGTCGTGGACTCGCCCAGCAGCTTCGTCAGGATGCGGTTGAGCCGGTCGGCCGCCACGCCCTGGACCGACAGCTGCAGGTGGACGAACGCCACGTCCGACAGCGTCGTGCCCGCGCAGCCCACCACCCCCACCCGCGGGTAGCGCTGCAGGAACGACGCGATCGCGTGCGTCGAGCCGATCCGCGCCGGGCCGACGAACGTCACCGGCAGGCACGTGCCGATCCGCTGGCGGGACCGGAGGTCACCCTTGTACAGCGGGGAAAACTCGCCGTCCGCGTGGTAGACCTCGAACCAGTTGCCCTGCCGGTGCCCCGGCCGCGTGTCGGCGAGCCAGAAGCTGTAACCGTGCTTCTCGCACAGCTCGCGGAACCGGTCGGCCAGCTCGAACCGCGCGGCCGCGGACACGTCCCGCAGCGCGATCGCGAACCGGACCGCCAGCGACGAACAGGGCGGCGCCACCTCCTTGCGGGTCCGCAGGTCGTGGTTGCGGGTCTTCACGATCGTCGGCAGCTGGGCCGGGCACTGCAGCGACAGCAGCGGCGCGTCGATCAGCGCCGACGCCGCGTCCGAGATCTCCCGCACCAGGTCGCGGACCGCCAGGCCGTGCCACTCGCACACCTCGCGCGCCCCCGGGTCGATCGCGATCAGGCCCTCGAAGGTCTGCGCGGACTCGTAGATGAACGTCGGGTTGGGCGAGGTCGTCTGGTGGAAGACCCAGCCGCCCGTGTTCTCCTCCGGGCGTTCGGCCGGCTGCCGGCCGTCGCTGTGCTCGACGGCTTCGGTGCCGTCCAACGGTTTCCGGGTGCGGGTGCCGATCACCACGCCGGCGCCGTTCGTGGCCGAGCACAGCGTCTCGAGGAACACCCCGCTGTCGGCGTCCGCGGACACGAGGTCGCGCAGGTACCCGGTGCGGGCCAGCGCGTGGTGCACCTCGAAGTCCACTTTGGTCACCGGCTGCCGCGCGATCTCGAACCCGGCCCGCGCGAGGTCGGCCACGTTCCGCACGGAAACGCGCTGGCTGCGCACCTTCACCACCCCCCGGACGAGTCGAACCGGACGTCGGCTTCCAGCGGCTTGCGGCGGTCCCACGCCCCGGTGCCCGCCCAGCGCGGCGCGCCGATGCGCGACAACGGGATCGCCGACTCGCGCCACGACGCCTGGCCGAACAGCACCAGCGCGGCGAGCACCGGCAGCGCCACCGCGACGGTCAACGTGGTCTGCACGACTTCGCCGCGGCTCTGCGTCGCGACGGCCGCGGCGAACGCGGCGACGGCCGCGATGCTCAGCTGGACCAGCGCCTGCGGCAACGTCCCGAGGTAGCCGAGCACGGTCCGGCGCGGCGGCAGCGACAGGCGGCTGTAGAGGAAACCCGGCAACAGCAGCAGCATCGTGATCACGGACTGGCCGTCGCCGATGTGGCCGAGCGCGTCGGTGGCGGCCCGGCCGTACGGCCACGGGCTGCCCACGAGCATCCACCCGAGCACGAACGACACCGCCGCGACGGCCAGCGCGTAGAACGTCACGTTGAGCGGGCCGGACTTCGTGGAGTCCTTGAGCACGAGCGTCGCGCGCACCCGGACGTGGTCGCCGCGCGGGTCGCGGCCGCCGGAGCGGCGCCAGTACGCGCGCGCCTCGTTGTCGGCGATGCCGGTGACCAGCACGAGGTCCTGCCCGAACTCCCGGTCGGTCAGCTCGCGCGCGGCCTCGCGCAGGTTCGCCGCGGTGAACTCCGGGTGCCGCCGCAGCGAGTTGTCCAGTTCGTTGGTGCCGGTCCGGACCGCCTCGCCCGTGGTGGCCGCGGCGGCGAGCCGGTGGCAGGCGGGCAGGCTGCGCGGCGACAGCTCCACGCCGGACTGGCCGGCCTCCCACTTGCGGCGGCGCAGCAGGTCCGCGAGCCGGCGCAGCACGGTCTGCGCCTGCAGCTCGAGGATCTTGTGCCGCGCGCCGTCGGCTTCCTGCAGCGGGGCGGCGTCCTGCCGTTCGGCCAGCGAGACCAGGTCTTCGGCCAGGCCGTCGACCTGGTGCTGGTCGGCGTCCGTGGACAGGTACATCCGCGAGATCTCGGCCTCCGGCGCGGTGCCGGCCACCAGGTGGTAGGACTTCAGCGTCGCCGGGATCATGGTCTCGTAGCTGACGACGTAGCCGCGCCGGCTGGAGGCGAGCCGCCGCCACTGCTCCTGCGCGGCGGGCCGCCGCGCCTCGACGTGCAGCGGGGTTTCGTAGCTGAGCCGGTGTTCCTCGACCGAGTCGTCGAGCGCGACCACCAGCATGTAGTCCCGTACCGCGACGTTGAGCAGGTACGCGTATTCGACGAGCAGGTCCGAACAGCTGGCGAGGATGTCCAGCGCCAGCTCCCGGCACTGGCGCCCGTACCCGGGGACCGTGCCGCCGGTCGGGGCCAGGGTGAACTGCTCTTCCGGGTGGTTCCGTTCGGTGAGCAGCGTCAGCAGCGCCTGCTGGATGAGCCAGCGGGGTTCGTGCACCTGGAACAGGAAGGTGTTCAGCTCGTGCTTGGCGGTCTGCGCGTTCTCGTCGCCGGCGAGGATCCCGCGCAGCAGCCGGTAGAGCCCGGCGGCGACCAGCCGGGACGCCTCGTGCTGCGTCAGCCGCGGCAGCTTCTGGCCGGAGCTGTCGAAGACGTCGACGGGGGAGACGTCCCGGCGCGGCAGCCGGGCGAGCGGCACCCACAGGGACCGCTGCCGCGCGGGCCGGGATGCGGCGCGCTCGCCGTGTTCCCGGCCGATGAGGTCCTGCAGCTGCGCGGTCGCCTGCCGCTGGCCTTCGTCGAGCAGCTTGAGGCTGACGTCGACCTCGGTGCTGCGCCGGGCGGTCCCGTGCTCGACGACGGTGAGCCGCTCGGTCAGCCGGCGCACGTGGTTGAGCCGCAACGAGGTGTCGAGCAGGGCGAGCCCGACGGCGGCCCCCTGCCGCGACAGGCGGGGCGGAGCGCCGGGAATGGGAATGGTCTCGATGGCGTGCCGGAGACTGTCGATGCCGTCCACTCCTGTGAGAGTAGGAGGTACCGGTGCCGGATACGAGAAAACGCGGAATCCCGTCCCGGTTCACCGGGTTGCCGCGCTCAGGAGGCCGTCGGTCGCGTCCCAGAGGCGGCGGGCCAGCGCCGCGTCGAGGCCGGCCTTGCCCGCCCGGCGCACGGCCGGCCCGCCGCGCAGCCCGCCCGGTCCGTCCGGCCCGACGTAGGCGTTGCCGGGCACGTCCGCCGTGGCGGCGTAGAGCACCGACAGCGCGCCCTGTTCCGGTGAGTTGGTCAGGAACTTGAAGCGGTTGACGACGTTCGAACGCGAATGGGCGGCCAGCGCGGTGCGCGCGATCCCCGGGCTGGCCAGCACCGAGCGGACCGGGCTGCCCGCCGCGTCCAGCCGCTGCTGCAGCTCCAGGGAGAACAGGACCACCGCCAGCTTCGACGCCTGGTAGGCGGCCATCCCGTGGTAGTCGCGCGTCCGCCAGTCCAGGTCGCCGAGGTCGAGCTCGCCCCGCCGGTGCAGCTCGCTGGTGACGTGCACGACCCGGTCGGTGACGTGCCCGAGCAGCAGGTTCGTCAGCCGGAACGGGCCGGTGTGGTTGGTGGTGGTCTGCCGGTCGAGCCCGTCGGCCGTCCGCGCGGCGGGGACGTCCATCACGCCGGCGTTGTTGACCAGGACGTCGAGCGGGCCGGACCACGCGTCCGCGAACGTCCGCACCGACGTCAGGTCCGCGACGTCCAGCGGCCGGACGTCGAAGGTGCCGGGCAGCCCGGCGACCGCGGCGCGGGCCTTGCCTACGTCCCGCACCCCCAGCACGACCCGGGCGCCGGCGCGGGCGAGCTCCCGCGCCGTGATCAGTCCCAGGCCGCGGCCCGCGCCGGTGACCACCACCGTCCGCCCGGTCAGGTCCGGCAGGTCGTCCGTCGTCCACTTGGTCATTTCCGCTCCTCAGCTCGTGGTCCGATCGCTTCCCCAGGGAACGCGGCGGCGACGAGCGGAGGAAGGACGCGCTCAGCCACTGACTCGCAGACCGTGGCTGAACCCGGTCGGTTCGTCGACGATGGTGACCATGAGCTTCGACCTCGCCTCACTGGGCGCGTTCCTGCGCACCCGGCGGGCGGCACTGCAACCGGAGGACGTCGGCCTGCGACGCGGGCAGCGCCGGCGCGCGCCGGGCCTGCGGCGCGAGGAGGTGGCGGAACTGTGCGCCATGTCCGCCGACTACTTCGCCCGGCTGGAGCGCGGCACCGGACCGCAGCCGTCGGAGCCGATGGTCGCGGCCATCGCCCGCGGCCTGCGGCTGACCCCCGACGAGCGCGATCACCTGTTCCTGCTCGCCGGCTACCGCGCCGCCCGGCGCGACCTGCGGGCCCGGCACGTCAGTCCCGGGCTGATGCGGATCATGGACGGCTTGGCGGGCACCACCGCCCAGGTGATGGGCCCGCTCGGCGAGACGCTGCTGCAGACGCCGTCCGCCGTGGCGCTGCTCGGCGACGAGACCCGCTACACCGGCAACGCCCGCAGCGCGGCGTACCGCTGGTTCACCGACTCCGCCGCCCGCGAGCGGTACGACCCCGAAGAGCACGAGAAGAACAGCCGGATCACCGTCGCGCAGCTGCGTGGCGCGGTCACCCGCGACGGACCCGGTTCGCCGGCGGCGGAGCTGGCCGATCTCCTGCGGCGCACCAGCGACGAGTTCGCCCGGCTGTGGGAGCGGCACGAAGTGGGCCTGCGGTGGAGCGAAACCAAGCGGTTCGCCCACCCCCAGGTCGGCCGGCTCGACCTCTACTGCCAGCTGCTGCTGGAGCCGGACCAGGGCCAGTCGCTGCTCGTCTTCACCGCGACGCCGGGAACGGAAAGCCACGAAAAGCTCGCCCTGCTCACGGTGCTCGGCACGGAGAGCTTCGCCGCGGAGTGACGGTACCCGGCGCTCAACCCAGCCCGGTCAGCCGCAGGTACGCCCGCGCGAGCGGAGCGGCCACGAACAGCGCGACCAGCGCGCCCGCGAGCATGAACGGCCCGAACGGCAGCGCCGTCCGGCGGCCGCCGCCCCGGGCCAGCACCGCGATGCCCGCCAGCGCGCCCAGCAGGAACCCGCCGAAGGCGCCGAACACCAGCGCCTCCCACGACACGTACGCCAGGACGCCGCCGATCAGCCCCGCCAGCCGGACGTCGCCGAAGCCCATGCCCGCCGGGTACACCACCGTCAGCAGCAGGTAGAACCCGAACAGCGCCGCGCCGCCCACGAACGCGCGGACCACCGACGTCCAGTCGCCCTGCCACCAGGCCGACGCCGTCAGCAGCAGCGCGAGCACGGGGTAGGAGGGCAGCACGAGCGCGTTCGGCAGCCGCCGCGTGTCGACGTCGATCAGGGCCAGCGCGATCCCGATCGCCCCGAAGTAGAGGTACGCCGGCAGGTCCGGCAGCGCGATCCGCGCCGCCAGCAGGACGAACAGCGCCGCCGTGCCGAGCTCGACCAGCGGGTAGCGGACGCTGATCCGGTCGCCGCAACCGGCGCAGCGGCCCCGCAGGACGAGCCAGCCCAGCACCGGGACGTTGTGCCGCGCCCGGATCTCCTGCCCGCAGCCCGGGCACCGCGACGGCGGGCGCACCACCGACTCGCCGCGCGGTACCCGGTGGACCACGACGTTGAGGAACGACCCGACCAGCAGGCCCAGCACGCCCGCGACGGCGGCGATCACCGGGCACCCGACCAGCTCAGCACCGACACCTGCCGCGATCCGGGCACGGGCCTGGTCGGATCACCGTCCACAAAGGCCACCCGCGCCCGCGCGGCCGCAGTCCCGCCCGGCGCGCAGGTGCTCGCGCCGGGGCAGACGTACGCGCTCAGGTAGACGCCGAACACGAACCCGGGGGAGTCGTCCGGCACCTCGATGACGGCGCCGGTGAACGTCACGCTTCCCGTCAGCTTGACCTGCAACGACCGCGCGACGACGCCGAACCGGAAGATCGGCTCGGTGGCGTTGTTGAGCGTGACGTCCAGGACCGCCTTCGGCGCGTAAGTGGTTCCCTGGACGTAGAAGCGGTTGCCCGAGTTGTTCACCGACGTCACCAGCGCGCACGCGGAACTGCTCGTGTACAGCTGTTGCGTGCAGCCGCTCTCCGCGCGCAGGGCGGGCGGGGTGTAGTTCAGGTCCAGCTGCAGCGCGTCCACGGACTCGGTGCCGTCGTGCTTCACGGTCACCGAGTAGTTCGCCTCGGCCCCGGTGAAGGTTCCGTCGTAGACGGCATGCGCCAGCTGGCCGGTCACGTCGAACTCCTCGCTGCTCACCGAGGCGTCGGCGGGGGTGGCCAAGGAGAAGAGCGCCGCCGAGCCGCCGGCCGGGGTGAACCGGACCGTCCGGCTGTCGTTCTTGGCGCCGCGGTCGTTGCGGTGCACCACCCGCAGCTTCGCGGACTTGAGGATCGTCCCGGCCGGCGGCGCGGTGCCCGGGGCGAAGCCGGTGGCCGCCAGGACCGCGGAACCGCCGCTCTTCGCGGTGGTGGTCCAGGTCGCGCCGGTGCCGTCCACAGTGGACAGCGCCGGGACGGTGGCGCCGGCGAAGTCCCCGGGGGTGACCGCGGTGGGCGGGTAGGTCGCCGTGACCGGCGACTCCGCGCCCGACGTCAGCCCGTACAGCGCGACCGGCGGTTTCGTCCCGCTGTAGGTCCCGCAGATCTCCGCCTGCCCGGCCTTCACCGCGAGCCGGCTGTCCCCGCCGAAGACGAACTGGACGCCGAGGGCCTTCGCGTCGTCGATCGGGTTGTCGCACGCGCCCGGGATCGCCGCCGGCACCGGCGGCCGGGCCACGATCCGGCCGGCCGCGTCCACCGGCGTGCCGGCCACCAGGAAGCCGTTGTCGATCGTCCACACGTCGTCGCCGCCGGGCAGCGAGGGCGGCCGGACCGCCGCGCTGTTGTGGAAGTCGAAGTAGTACGTGCCGGGCTTGAACCACCACGTGCTGTCCTTGCACTTGCTGCTGCTGGACATCATGGCCGACAGCCCGGCGGCGTCGTCGTAGTACCCGGGCTCGAAGGTGACCAGCGAACCGGCGGCCGTGCAGGCGGGCAGCGCCTGGCGCGGCGGCACCGACGTCAGGGCCGGCGCGTAGCCGGGGTCGTCGCCGAGGCTCGAACCGCCGTAGCCGCACGCCGGCGCGGGCGTGCTCCGGATCGTCCCGGTGCAGCCGCCGCGGGCGTAGACCGCCGTGTTGGTGTCGAGGGATCCGTTGACGACGTTGATGTTCGAGTTCGAGTACACGATCCCGTGCACCCGGAACGACGACCCGGTCGGCTGCGTGATGGACACGCCGTCCTCGCCGCCCTTGCCCAGCGTGAGGATCGCGTTGCCCGGCCGGTTGCACACGCTCAGCGACGGGCACTGGATCAGCACCTTCGCCGGGTCGGCGGTGCACGACACCGCCGCGGAGTCGGTGCCTTCGAACGACGGCAGCGTCAGCGTGTCGGACGCGCCGAAGCAGTGCTGGCCGGCCGCACCGGTGAAGCCGCTGTTGCGGATTTCGTTGATCGCGGCCTGCAGCGCGCCGTCGGCCGCGTACGCCGACGCCGCCTGGTCGCGCAGGTTCACGGTGGTGCGGACGCTGGTCTCGGCGAACGACAGCACCGCGCCCAGGACCACGGCGATCACCGTGACCAGGACGAGCACCAGCGGCAGCGCCGCGCCGCTGTCGTCGTGGCGTTTCATGACTGCCTCCGCTGGCCGAAGAGGGTGACGGGGTAGGGGTCGGCGCGGTCCGAGGCCGCGGTGAAGACGAGCTTCACCCAGAGCGGCACGTCGGCCGTGGTGCACGGGCTCGAACACGTCACCGCGAGGCTGCCGGCCCGGACGTGGTGGGCGACGACGGCGTCGGACACCGGCGCGGACCCGAGGCAGCGCAGGCGGTGCAGCTCGGTGCCGGCGAGGTAGTAGGCGACGACGGCGGTGCGGCGGGTCGCGGCCGGGGTGCTCGTGTCCCAGTCGTCGGACAGCAGCCGCAGCGCCGAAACCGGGGTCGCGGCCGTGCCGCACACCTGGCCGCCCGCGTTGTAGGCCGCGTCGAGCTGCACCGACGGCGAGAACGGCACGGCCCCGCCGGCGACCTCGCCCGAGTAGTCGCGCAAGCCCGTCGTGGCGACGTCCTGGGCGAAGAACGCGGCGCTCTGCTGGGCGTCGTGCGACAGCTCCAGCCGTGCGGCGGTGGCGTCGCTGGTGCGGATCGACGTGACGACCGCGGTGGCGGCCGGCGCGACGACCACCCCGAGCAGCACGACCACGACCAGCAGCTCGACCAGGGTGAACCCGGCGTCGGGGCGGCGGGTCAGCACAGCGCGTCCTTGAGCCCGCAGGCGCGCCGCACGACGACGGCGAGCTGCTCGCTCGCGCGCCCGTCGGTGCTGGCGACCCGCACGGTCACCTGCTGCAGGCCGCTGTCGGTCCCGCAGCTGCTCGCCCAGGCGCCGCCGGACCAGTACTTCACGGACGCCACCGAACTGGTGAACCCGGCGGGCGCCGTGTACCCGGGCGGAGCCGCGTAGCTGGCGGGCGAAGCGCACAGCACGTAACCTCCGGCCATCGCCTTGGTCACGACGGCTTCCCCGAAGTCGCGCGCGGCGGTGCCCGCGGTCGCCTGCTTGCGGTGGACGTCGGACATCAGCACGCCGACGCCGATGCCGCCGACGATCGCCACCACCGCGACCCCCATGATCGCCACCGCGATCAGCAGCTCCAGCAGGCTCTCGCCCCGGTCGTCGGCGCTCATCAGACGTGCACCTGGTTGAAGATGCCGTACATCGCCGACACCAGCGCGACGGCGACGAACCCGACGAGCAGGCCCATCACCACGATGACGGCGGGCTCGAACAACGCCGTGAGCTTCTTCAGCCGGTAGTCGAGCTCGCCCTCGTAGTACTGGGCGGTGATCTCGAGCTGGGTGTCGAGCGTGCCGGTGTCCTCGCCGACGCGGATCATCTGCGCGGCCGTCACCGGCAGCAGCCCGGACCCGGCGAGCGGGCGCGCGAGGCCCTCGCCTTCGAGCACGGCTTCGCCGACCCGGCCGAGCCCCCGCATGAACACGCGGTTGCGCAACGACTCCGTCGCCACCCGCAGCGCTTCCGGCAGCGGCACGCCCGCGCTCACCATCGACGACAGGATCCGGCAGAACCGCTCGACGAGCGCGTGCCGCACGGTCGGCCCGATCGCCGGCAGGCTCAGCACGACGCGGTCGCGGGCGTACCGGCCGGACGGCGTGCGCACCGCGGCGAGGTACAGCACGCCGAGGACGACCCCGCCCGCGAGCAGCGCCCACCACCACTCGCCGAGGAAGTCGGTGACGGCCAGCAGCATCCGCGTGGGCAGCGGCAGGGTCGCGTGCAGGCTCGCGAAGAACGCCTTGAACCGCGGCAGGACGAAGGTGGCGAGCACGACGACCGTCACCACCGACATCAGCGCGATCATCGCCGGGTAGATCAGCGCGGCCTTGATCCGGCGCCGGGCTTCGAGGTCCCGTTCGAGGTAGTTCGCGAGCTGCTCGAGGACGACGTCGAGCTGCCCGCTCAGCTCGGCCGAGCGCAGGATCTCCCGGTAGAACTCGGGGAAGATCTTCGGGTGGCGGTCGACGCAGTCCGACAGCCGTTCGCCGCCGCGCAGCCCCTGCTCGACCTGCCGCAGCATCCGCGTCACGGTCGAGTTCGAAGCCTCGGCGCCGAGGATCCGCACGGCGTCGATCAGCGGCAGCCCGGCCCGGACGAACGCCCCGAGCTGGCGCGAGAGGTGCATGACGACCTCGCGCTTGACCCGCGGCGCCGTCAGCTCCCGCTGCAGCACGCTCTTCTTCTGCGTGAGCTCGATGTCCCGCAGCTCGCGCTCGTACAGCGCGAGGACGGCGGAATCGGCGTCGGCGGCCTTCTGGACGCCGCGGGTGCGCGTGCCGTCCGGGCCGGTGGCGACGTAGGCGTACCGGTTCATCGTGCCCCTCCGGTGAGGTAGATCGACCGCAGCACCTCGGCCGGGGTCGTGACGCCCTCGGCGATCAGCCGCAGCGCCTCGTCCTGCAGCGTCCGCATGCCTTCCTTGCGGGCCAGCTCGTGGACCTCGTGGTGCGGCGCGTTGCCGAGCACGAGCGAGCGGATCCCTTCGCCGACCGGCATCAGCTCGTAGACGCCGGTGCGGTCGAGGAACCCGGTGTGCGCGCAGAAGTTGCAGCCGGCGCCGCGGACGAACCCGCCCTCCGGCCCGTCCGCGCCCATCGAGTCCAAGAAGGACAGTTCCTCGGCCGAGGGGTCGTAGTACTCGCGGCAGCGCAGGCAGATCCGCCGGACCAGCCGCTGCGCGAGCACCGCGGTGATCGAGGAGGCGACCAGGAAGTTCTCGATCCCCATGTCCAGCAGCCGGTGCAGCGCCGACGCGGCGTCGGTGGCGTGCAGGGACGAGAGGACGAAGTGCCCGGTCAGCGCCGACTGCACGGCGATCCGCGCGGTGTCGGCGTCGCGGACCTCGCCGACCAGGATGACGTCCGGGTCCTGCCGCAGGATCGACTTGAGCCCGTCGGCGAAGGTGACGCCGGTCTGCTCGTTGATCTGGATCTGGTTGATCGAGGACATGGTGTACTCCACCGGGTCCTCGATGGTCATGATGTTGCGCTCGGCGCTGTCGAGCTCGCCGAGCGACCCGTAGAGTGTGGTCGTCTTGCCGCTGCCGGTCGGGCCGGCGCAGATCACCATGCCGTAGGGCGAGCGCAGCACCGCCGAGTACCGCGCCGCCATGTCCTCGGGCATCCCGAGCTGGGGCAGCCGGAACAGCGGGCGGCTCTTGTCCAGCAGCCGCAGCACGACCTTCTCGCCGCCGACGACCGGCGTGGTCGCCACCCGGATGTCCACCGGGCGGGTTTCCACGTCCATGCTGATCTGGCCGTCCTGCGGGCGGCGGCGCTCGACGATGTTCATCCCGGCGAGGATCTTGATCCGGCTGACCACGGCGGGCCCCATCGAGCCGGGCAGGTCGAGGACGTCGTGGAGCACGCCGTCGATGCGGTAGCGCACGCGCACGCGCTCGTCCTGCGGCTCGACGTGGACGTCGGACGCCCGGTCGCGCAGCGCCTGGGTGATCATCAGCGAGACGACGTGCACGACCGGCGCGTCGTCGTTCGCGGTCGCCGGCGCGTCGGCGCGCACGGCGTCGCGGCGCACGGAGTCCCGCGCCTCGAACGCCTTGACCTGCTGGTCGATCCCGGTGAGCGCGCGGTGGGTGCGGGCGATGGTGGCGAGGATGTCGGCCCGGGCGGCCACGGCGACGGTCACCGGGCGCCCGAGCGCGTCCTGCAGCGCCGGCGCTGTAGCCGGGTCGGCCACCGCGACCAGCACGGAGTCCTCGCGGACGGCCAAGGGGATGGCGCAGAGCTCGCGGGCCTTCGCCTCGCCGAGCAGGTCGGCCGCGGCGCGGTCCGGGGTCACCGTGCGCAGGTCGACGGTGCGGGGCTGGGTGCGGAGTCTCATGCCGGCACGCTCCGCGGCCGGGGACGCGGGTCGATGTCCTGCGGGTGGAGGCTGCGGGCGGCGGCGTCGGCGGGCGTGACGAGCCCGGCGGCGACGAGCGCCGAGAGGGACTGTTCGAGCGTCACCATGCCTTCGCGCTGCCCGGTCACCAGCACGTTGCGCAGCTGGTGCGGCTTGCCCTCCTTGACGAGGTTGCGCACGGCGGTGTTCGCGACGAGCACCTCGAAGGCGGCGACGAGCCCGCCCCCGATCCGCGGCAGCAGCCGCTGGTGCACGATGCCGGTGAGCGCCGCGGCGAGCTGGACGCGGACCTGTTCCTGCTGGCCGGCCGGGAAGACGTCGACCATCCGCGCGAGCGACTGCGCGGTGTCGTTGGTGTGCAGGGTGGCGAAGACGAGGTGCCCGGTTTCGGCGATGGTGAGCGCGAACCGGATCGATTCGAGGTCGCGCATTTCGCCGACGAGCAGGACGTCGGGGTCTTCTCGCAGCGCACTGCGCAGGGCGGCGGGGAAGGACTCGGTGTCGGTGCCGACCTCGCGCTGGTTCACCGCGGAGCGGCGGTGTTCGTGGACGTACTCGATCGGGTCCTCGACGGTCAGGATGTGGCAGGCGCGTTCGCGGTTGATCCGGTCGATGACGGCGGCGAGCGTCGTGGACTTGCCGGACCCGGTCGGCCCGGTGACGAGCACGAGCCCCTGGTGCCGCCGCGCGAAGTCGGTGAGGACGGGCGGCAGGCCCAGCTCGGTCATGTCCGGGATGCGGCGCGGGATCATCCGCAGCGCCACGACGGTGTTCCCGCGCTGGGTGAAGGCGTTGCCGCGGACGCGCGCGTGGTCGCGCCAGCTGAAGGAGAAGTCGAATTCGTGCGCGGCGTGCCAGGTGCGGGCCTGGTCGTCGGAGAGCAGTTCGGCGAGCAGGCCATCGGTGTCCTCGCCGGTGAGGATCGCGTGGCCGGGCACCGCGGAGAGGTCGCCGTGCACGCGCAGCTGGGGCGGCAGTCCGGCGGTGAGCAGCAGGTCGGTGCCACGCGCCTGCCACAGCGCTTCGAGCAGCCCGTCGACGCGGCTGCCGGTCAAGGTGGGCATGGGGTGCCTCCGGGTGTCCGATGTGGATGGTGGGCGCGGGGCGGGCGCGTGGCCCGCCCCGCGGCCGTGCTCAGGAGCCCGAGCTCTTGGTGCAGGCACCGGTGGCGGTGACCACCCCGCCGGCGGTGCTGATGGAGTAGCCGCTGGTGGCGGCGGGCGCCAGCGGGTCGCGGAGGTACTTCTTGGTGACCAGCTCGGTGACGTCGGCCGGGTAGGTGCCGGTCTTCGCGTACTGGGCTTCGGTGGCGGTCTCGACCGCCTTGAAGTCCGCCTGGCAGGCGGCGGCCTTGCCGTCGCCGTTGAAGGCCGACACGGCGAACACGACCACGCCGGCGAGCACGCCGAGGATCACGACGACGATGAGCAGTTCGATGAGGGTGAAGCCGTCCTGGTTCGCGCGGGCGGCGCGCAGTCTCTGCAGCATGGGATTTCCTTCGGTAGTCGGGTTGTCGGGTTTTCGGCGGGGTCGAGGTGGTGCGTGCCGTCCGGCGGGCCGCGGTCGGCGGTCTCGGTGGTCAGCACGCCACCACCACCGGGGACTTGCCGCGCCAGCTGTTCCGCACGGTCCGCACGCTGAGGTACGCGGGCCGGTACGGCAGCTGGACGTTGGTGAGCGAGGTGCCCGCCGTGGTGGTGCCGAGCACGGTGACCGCGGTACTGGTCGCGCTCGGCGTGGCCACCACTTCGAGGCCGGTCCAGAGGCCGGCCGCCGGGTTGGTCCACGAGATCGAGGTCCGCGGATTGCCGTTGTTGCAGACCGTTCCGGTCAGGGTCACCGCGGTCGGCGCCGGCAAGGCGTCGGCCCGCGCGAAGCCCGTGCCTGGCCCGCTCTTGAGCCAGGCGGCCTCGGCCCGCGCGTCGCCGACGGCGACCAGGCCGCCGATCGCCAGCGCCCACCCCGCCGCCACGAGGCCCGTGGCGAACACGATGCGGCTCATGCGCTCGCCACCGTCACGACGACCGGGATCGAGAACGCCGCACCCTGGCAACCGTCGTCCACAGTGGACGACATGGCCACCGCATCGGTCAGGGTGATGGTCGCGTTGCCGTTGGCGGCGATCGCGGTGCCCGGCGTTTGGTCGAAGCGCCACGACACCCCGGTCGTCGTGCAGGTGCCGATACCGCCGGAACCGGTCGGCGCACCGGTTCCGGCGGCCACCCTGGAAACCACCACCGGATAGGGATTGGGGTTGGTCACCAGGAGCTTCGCGGTGCCCGTACTACCGGGGTAGAGCAGGCCCGTGGTGATCGCCGACGCGTCGACCGCGCCCGTTGCCGGGGCGCTCGCCGTGCCGGCCTTGGCCGTGGCCGAGCCCGAGCCGGAGCTCGTCCAGGCCGCGACGGCGATCCCGCCGCCCAGCGTCGCGCCGACCACCGCGGTGACGACGACCGCGCGGCGCAGGGTGGGGCTGTTCATGGCTTGACCGCCGTTCCTGTGTACGTCAGGGGAAAGGTGAGGCCGCGGCACGCGTCGGGCGCGCCGGCGAGCAGGTGGGTGGTGAGGGCGACGTCGGTGGTGCCGTTGCCGGCGACCTTCACCGGCGCGGCGAGCGCGTCGACCCGCACCGACGACGCCGGGCAGGCCGGCACCGGCCGCCCGCCGCCGTCGACGGGCCTGCCGACCGTCGTGGTGACGGTCTGCACGAGGATCGGGAAGTTTTCGGTGTTCCCGAGCCGGATCCACCGCGTCCCGGTGGCGCCGGGGACGAGCGCGGTGGCCCGGCCGGGCACGTCGGTGATGGCGAACTGCTTGCCGCCGTTGCCGTTCGCGGCCGGCGCCGGTGCCGACGGGCCCACCACGAGCCACGTGCACACCACCAGCGCGGCCGGAAGGGCGAACCGCCACCTGGACATCGGCGCGGGATCAGGCGTTCGACGAGAGGGTCGCGGTCAGCGGCAGCGTGAACGTCTTGCTCTTGCAGGCGTCGGAAGCGTCGCGGTCCATGGTCGCGGTGAGGGTGTAGTTCGCGGTCGCGCCGGCGGCGATGGTGCCGGCCGGGTTGCTGACCGCGGGGCTGGTCACGGTGCCCGCCGCGCAGCCGGTGTTCTCGTCGGACGAACCGGCGCTGATGCTGTTCACCACGACCGGGTACGCGTTCGGGTTGGTGATCTTGACGACGAAGGTGGTGCTGTTGCCGGGGTAGAGCGCGTGGTCCGAGCTGACCGACGAGATCACCGAGTTGATCGACGTGGTCGAGGTGACGGAGCCGGAGCCTGCGCCGGTGCTGGTCCAGGCCGCGTAGGCGACACCGGCCACGACGACGGCGCCGGCGGCGCCCAGGACGACCGCGGACCGCTTGCTGATCTTGCGCATGGGAAAGCTCCTTGGCTGTTACGAGGGGGTGCCGGGGCGGGGAGCGCCGGCTGGTCCGAGGCGGACCGTCACGAAGAGTGTGCGGAATTCGAGACGTTCGTCACTCCGGGCGACCGGCCTGAGTGGTCCCCGGGCGACCGGCCTGATCGAAAAGGGCCGAGGTCCCTTGTCCGGGCGATCGAGGCGTGTTACGCGCGCGGGCGATCGACTGGTGCACGGCGCCGGGGTGAGCCGATGCGGTGTTGTGACCGGCGGGCGGATGACCCATGATGGCCGGACCGAATGCGGTGGGGCAGACCGCGAAGGATGCGTGTGGAGCTGGAGTCGGTCCCTTGCCGCGCGGCGGGGGACGTCGATCTGCCGTCGGCCCTGGAGCGGGCGCGGCGGGGTGACGAGGGAGCTTTCCGGGTGCTGTACCGGGCGGTGCAACCCGGGCTGTGCCGGTACCTGCGGGTGCTGGTGGGCCAGGACGCCGAGGACGTCGCCTCGGAAGCGTGGTTGCAGATCACCCGCGACCTGACGTCGTTCCGGGGCGACCTGGACGGGTTCCGGGCGTGGACCGCCACGATCGGGCGGCACCGGGCGCTGGACCACCTGCGCCACCGGCGGCGTCGCCCGGTCGCCGACGCGCCGGCCGAGTGGTTCCCCGAACGCGCCGCGCCCGACGACACCGCCGGCGCGGCGATCGAGGCGACGACCACCGACGCGGCGTTGGCGCTGATCGCGACGCTACCGCGTGACCAGGCCGAAGCCGTCGTGCTGCGGGCCGTCGTCGGCCTCGACGCCAAGGCCGCCGCGGCGGTGCTCGGGAAGAGCTCCGGGGCCGTGCGGACCGCCGCCTACCGGGGACTTCGCGCGCTCGCGGACCGTCTCGGCGGCCGGGTGTGACACTTTCGGGCCGCCCGGCGCTGAGGGGAGTGTGATGAGCAAGCACGAAGGGCGCCGGCTCGACCGGCACACCGCGGAGCAGCTGCTGCGGGGTGCGCCGGCCGACACCTCGGACGCGCTGGCCGGCCTGCTCGCCGCCGCGGCCGCCCCACCGCGCGACGGCGAGCTGGGTGGGGAGCCCGCGGCCGTGACGGCGTTCCTCGAGGCGGTTCGTCACGACCGAGCCCCTCGACCCCGGAGCCCCTCGATGAGCAAGAGCAGGCTGCGCGCGGTGAAGGTCGCGGCCGTCGCGGCGGCGGTGTTCGCCGTCGGCGGAGTGGCCGCGGCCGCCACCGGCGTGCTGCCGTTGCCGGGCGGCGGCGGTACCCCCGCCCCCGCGGCGTCGGAACACGCCCGGCCACCGGCCGGGTCGTCGACCGCGGCCACCTCGGCGCACCCGAGCGAGGGGACCCGGACGGCCGGCCCGGCGACACCATCCCCGTCGCTGACCGGCCTGTGCCACGCGTACTTCGCCGGCGCCAAGACCGAGCACGGCAAGGCGTTGGAAAGCCCGGCGTTCACCGCGCTGATCACGGCGGCGGGGGACCGGACCAAGGTCGACGGCTACTGCGCGACCCTGCTGGCGGACGAGTCGCCGGGCCGCGGGCACACCACCGGCCCGGGCAATGCGGACAACGGCAAGGACCACCCGGCCGCCCCGCACCCGAACGGCCCGCCGGGCACCCACCCGAACGGCCCCCCGCCCGGCCGGCCCACCCACTGAAACCGGCCGGATCACGGACCAGCGGCGATCCCACCACCCCCATTCCCGGATCGCCGCTCCCGGACGGGCGGCGGCCGACCACCCCCAATGTTTCCGGTCGCCGCCCGTTCAAGAACGCGGTGAGGTCGCGTGGCCGGCTCCGCGAGCCAGGCCTTGGGTCGCGCATCGAGGGGTGGCCCAGGCCCGGCGGACCACGCGATCCGGCCGGGGCGGGGTTGCGGGCGGCTGCCCGCGCCGCGGCCGGTGCGCCGGTCTTCGGGCCCACTCGCCGAGCCGGCAGCGCGGCTGCCGCTGCGGCGGGTGTGCCCGGTTTTCGAGCGTCCTGCGTGCGATCAGCGTGGCCGCAACCGGTCCGCTCCCTCTTGACCCAACGCCAAGAGCGAGCGTCGGCGCAAGGTGCCGAAAGGCCCTCCCGCCCGGGTAGTCCGGCCGCGGCGCGCAACGTCCGGTCCGGGGTTTCCTGGACCGGCGACGAGTGGTGGGTGGGCGCGACCCCTTGGCCGGCCGCGCCCGCCCACCCTCCCCACCCGGAGATCCGTGAGGTGGCCCATGCGGTTCCCGCCGTCCGGCCCCGCCTGGGACGCCGGCTCCCGGGCGGTCCTCACCACCGCGCTGGCTCGGCTGGGCCCGAGCCGGTGCGTTGCCGAGATCCTCGCGGACGAGGTCGCGCTGTCCGAACCGCGCGATCGGCGTGAGCGGGCCGGCACCGCCGCCCTGCTCGACTGTGGAGCCGCGCTGTCGGCCGTCTGGACCGTCACCCGCGCGCTGGGCCGGGAACCCGTGGTGACGTTCCCGCGCGACGACCGGCGGCCCGACGTCGTCGCCGTCGTCCGGATCGGCCGTCCGCGGGCGCCGACCGCAGGGGAACGGGCCCGGTTCGCGGCGTTGCGTGACCTCGCCCGACCGGGACGCGCCGCGGTGCTGCGGCCGGTCGGTCTCGCCGTGCTCGGTGCGCTGGCCGGCGATGACTTCTGGCCGGACACCGACGTCCGGATCGTCCGCCCCGGCTGGACCACGGCGCTCGAACGGCTCGGCGCCCACCTCACCGGGCAGTCGTCCCTGCTCGTCACGACGCCCGCCGACAGCCGCCGCCACAGCGTGCTGGCCGGCGCGGCCCTTCACGCGACCCGGCTGGCCGCGGCGGTCCGCGGCTTCGCCTCCGAACGCGTCCCGCTGACCCCCGCCGAGCGGAGCCGCCAGGCCGGCGTGCTGCCCGGTGTACCGCAGGGACTGCTGCTGATCGGCCTCGCCGAACCCCCTCGGCGGACGAGTTCGTCCACTGTGGACACAAAGGATCGAGGACCTAGGTCCCGCCAGGTCGGGACCGGCGACCGTCGCGGCGGGGACCGTCGCCGGTGATGCTGGGGTGGTCCGCCCTTCGGAAACCGGAGCCCGCGATGAACCGACCGCTGCCCGACGTGTTCGACCAGGCCCTCGCCTCGGCCGTGCGCGCGCCCTCGCCGCACAACACCCAGCCCTGGCGGTTCGTGCTCGGGCCCGACCGGGCCGAGGTGTGGCTGGACCGCGCGCGAGTGCTCACCGTCGCCGACCCGCACGGGCGGGAGGCCCGGCTCGCCTGCGGCGCGGCCGCCTTCAACCTGCAGATCTGCCTGCGCGCCAACGGGCTCGCCGCGGTCGTCCGGCTGCTGCCGGACCCGGGTGAGCCCGACCTGGTCGCGGTGATCCGGCTCGACGGCAACGAAAAGGCCACCGCCGTCGAGCGCAAGCTCGCCGAAGCCGTGTTCCGCCGGCACACCAACCGCCGGCCACTGCTGGACAAGGCGGTACCGCCCGCGGTGCGAGCGGCCCTCAAGTCGGCGGCGCTGAGCGAAGGCGGGCAGGTCGAATACCTCGACGCCTCCGGCCGCTACACGCCGGTCGCGTCGCTGGTCCGGCAAGCCGAAACGCTGCAGGCGGACGACCACGCCTTCAAGGCGGAAGCCGCGTACTGGACCCACCGCGCGGCCGACAGCCCCGACGGCGTGCCCGAGATCGCCTCCGGGCCACCGCCGGCCGCCCCCGGGGTCGTGTCGCTGCGGGCGTCACACGAAAACCCCCGGCTGCCCGAGCGCGCGTACGAGCGGGAACCGCTGCTGGGCGCGCTGCTGACCCGGGACCGGGGGCCGCACGCGGAGGTCCGCGCCGGGATGGCGATGCAGCGGGTGCTGCTCACCGCGACCGCCGAGGGCCTGGCGACGTCGTTCCTGTCGCAGCCGTTCGAAACCCCGCGCACCCGCGAGTCCATCGACCGGCTCTTCGCCGGGCTCGGGCAGCCGCACACGTTGCTGCGCATCGGTTACGGCTACCCGACGCGGCTGACCGCGCGCCGGTCGGTCGAGGACGTGCTCACCCGCCGGGACGTCCCGGCGAGCTGACCGGGGTGATCGGTGCGAAGCTGGGGGCATGCCCGACCAGCCGGCCCCGCGGCGCGAACTGGAGCGCGTCCGCGACGGCGGCGGCCCCGGCGCGGACCACGCCCGCACGGCGCTGACGGAGACCTCCGCACGCGACCGGCTCCGGGCCGCGATCCTGGCCTTGGCGACGGCCCGTGGACCGGAGAGCAGCACGTGCCCGTCGGACGCGGCGAGGGCGACCGCCGACGACTGGCGGCCCCTGCTCCCCGAAGCCCGCGAGCTCGCCCGCGAACTGGCGAAGACCGGCGCGGTCCAGCTCACCCAGCGCGGCCGCCGGCTCGACCCCGGCGGCGCCTGGACGGGCCCGATCCGGATCCGGATTTCCGGCGCCTGACGTAGGATCGGACCGTGATCGAGCTGCTGCTGGGAACGCTCGACCTGGCCAAGGTGCGGTTCGCGCGGTCGCCGATGGAGGAGCTGCGCAACAGCGTCTACGTCCTGGCGGGCCGCCGCGGCGCGGAACTCCACCGCCCGTGGATCACCATGGCCCGCTCCCGGCTGGCCGACCTGGACCTCACCGCGCTCTTCACGCTGCTGTCCCTCGACCACGGTTTCCCGGGCTTCCTCAACCCGCTGACCGAACCCGGCGAAACCTTCGCCGACCAGCTCGACCGCGTGCGCGCCACCGACGACGCCGGGGTCCGGTGCTACTTCGACGAAGGCTGGGCGCCCGGCGAGATCCCGGCGATCCTGCGCCCGCTGTACGACGACCCCGGGCGCGAACTCGGTCCGTTCTGCGACCTGCTCGCCGCGTACTGGCGCGCGGCGATCGAGCCGATCTGGCCGCGGCTGTGCGCGCTGCACGAAGCCGACCTCGTCCACCGGTCCGCCACCCTGACCGGCGGCGGGCTCGCCCGGCTCTTCGACGACCTCCACCCGCGGATCGAGTACGCCGGGGACGTGCTGCGGATCCTGTTGCCCCACCACGACGTCCGGCACACTGTGAACGGCGTCGGCGTGCTGCTCAAGCCGAGCGCGTTCATCTGGCCTCGGCTCAGCGTCTGCGACGGCCACGACCAGGTCTCGATCGGCTACCCCGCCCGCGGCGTCGGCCGGCTCTGGGAACAGGCCCCGGTCGCGCGGGCGCCGCTGGCCGAGCTCGTCGGCCGCAGCCGGGCCGCGCTGCTCGCCCTGCTCGACCTGCCCCGGTCCACGACCGAGCTCGCGCAGCACCTCGGCGTCACGCCCGCCACCGTCAGCGAACACCTCGCCGTCCTGCGGCTCAACCACCTCGTCCGGTCCCGCCGCGCCGGCCGGGTCGTGCTCTACGAACGCACCGCGCGCGGCGCCGGCCTGCTGCACGACGATTCGGTGCTGCCCTAATCGTCGCGCCGACCCGGCCGCGCGGTGACGATGGCGGTACCGATCGAGGCGGGGAGGCCGGGATGCGCAGGGCCGAGGTGGCGGACGCGGTGGTGCGGATCATCGCGCGGGACGGGCTGGCGGCGGTGACCGCGCCCGCCGTCGCCGCGGAGGCCCGGCGGCCGGCGGAGTGGGCGGCGCGCCACGCCGCCGCCGAAGAACTGCTGCTGCGGCTGACCCTCACGAACACCGTCGACGCCGTGGACCGCCGGATCGCCGCCGCCCGGCACGAGCCCGGCCTGCTCGGCGCGCTGGCCGGGCAGGCGGTGCCGGACCTGGCCGCACACCGGCCGTGGCTCGGTCTGCTGGTCCGCTCGGCGGCGGGCCCGGACCTCGCCGACCCGGTGCGCCTGCGCTTCGGCGCCCTGCACCGGCAGCTCCGCACGCGCGTCGCCGGCACCGAACCGGTTCCCGGCAATGAAAGGCGCGCGACTTCGGCGCTGGTGGACGGCCTCACCGCGCACGTGCTGATCGGCGCGTGCACGGCCCGGGAAGCGGCCGAAACACTGGCCGCGCACCTGCAATGGTCAGGGGAAGTCCGGCAGCGTCAGGGCCGAATGCTCGGGCCGCGGGCTCCCTGACGGGCTGTCCGCCAACCGGCGAAGAGCGACGTTGCGGCGTTCGAGGTCTTCGGCCGTCGCGGGGAACAGCGTCGACTTGCCTTCCGACACCCTGGCCTGGTTGCGTTCGGCGAAGTCCCGCAACCGGCTCTCGTAGGCCGCGAAAGCCTCGGTGTGGTCGGGAATCGTGGCCAGGGCGTGACCGAGCACGTACGCGCCGACCAGGGCGAGGCTGGTGCCCTGCCCGGTCAGGAACGACGGCGCGTGGGCGGCGTCGCCGACGAGCGCGACCCGGCCGTCCGTCCACTGTGGCAGGTGGATCTGGCTGACGACGTCGAAGAAGAGGTCGTCGGCCTCGCGCATCGCCGCGACCATCCGCGCGGTTTCCCAGCCCTCGCCGGCGAACGTCTCGGCGACCAGGTCGCGCTGGGCCGCGGGGTCGCGGAACGCCTCGATCGGCGGGTCCTGCCGCGCGAACACCAGGAAACCGTGGACTTCGTCGCTGTCGAGGACCGAGTAGAGCGCCGCGCCCTTGCCCGGGGTGCTCCACGCGACGCCTTCGCGGTGCAGGCCGAAGACGTTGGGCATGGTGAACCCGGCGAAGCTGTAGCCGAGGTAGCGGTGGAACTGCTTTTCGTCGCCGAAGACCAGCGCGCGGGTCTGCGAGTGCAGGCCGTCGGCGCCGAAGACGAGGTCGTAGGTCTCCTGCCGGCCGCTCCGGAAGGTGACGTCGACGCCGCCGGCGTGCTGCGCCAGGGTGTCGACGCTGTCGCCGAAGCGGATGTCGGTGTCGTCGCGGATCAGGTCGTAGAGCGTGCGGGTCAGGTCGCCGCGGCGGACTTCGACGTCTTCGCCGTCGATGCCGCCGATGATCGCGTTGGGTTCGAGCGCCGCGATCTCGCTGCCGTCGGTGTCGAGGAAGACCAGCCGGCGGGTGGAGATGTGCAGGTCCCGCAGGCGGGGGAGGATCCCCATCCGCCGGGCGGCGTCCAGGGCCGTCCCGCGGACGTCGATGGGGTAGCCGCCGTCGCGGAGGACGGATGCCTTCTCGACGACGGTGACCGCGTACCCGGACCGGCGCAGCCAGTAGGCCAGCGCGGGACCGGCGATGCTGACACCGGAGATCAGGACCGATCGTGTGGTGGTCATGGAAGCCCCCGATAGCTAAGTTAGGTATCTATGTTGTGGGTGCGACAATGCCGCGGGAACGCTGCGGCATGACGCAACTATATACCTAACTTAGCTATCTAAGGAGTGTGATGGCCGACACCGACGCCGACGAGGGGCCCGACCTGCGCTCCGTGCTGCCCCGGCTCATGCAGCTGGGCACGCTGATGAACCGCAGCGGCCTGGGGGAGCGGGCGATGAAGCGGGCCGGCGCCGACCTCGACCGGCCCGGGTTGTCGATCATCCTCGCCCTGCACATGTCCGGGAAGGCGATGCGCGTCGGCGAGATCGCGGACCGGATGCAGGTCGCCGGCCCGCACGTCACGCGGCACCTGCACGTGCTCGAACGACGTCGCCTCGTGCGCGGGCTGGCCGATCCGGACGACCGCCGCGCCCGGCTGGTCGAGCTGACCCCGGACGGCGCCGAGCTGGCCGACCGGTACGTCACGACGCTGCTCGGCTGGTTCGGCGAGGCGTTGTCGGAGTGGTCGGCGAAGGATCGCCGGACGTTCTACGACCTGCTGCTGAGGTTCACCGACGACCTGGCGGCGTTCCTGTCGGCGACGGCCGAAGAGGACTGAGCGAGCCGTCGCGGTCAGCTGCGGTCGTGGAGCGTGACGTGGTAGCCGTCGGGGTCGGCGAAGGTGAACGTCCGGCCGAAGGGGCCGTCGACCGGCGCCGAGACGATGGGGTGCCCGTCGGCGGCGAGGGCGTCGTGGATGGCCTGGACGTCGGTGGCGTGGAGCCAGATCGCGGCGCCGATGCCGGGCCGGGCGGCGGACGCGAGGTCCGTGCCGGGGACGACGTCGCGGAGCGCGAACGCGATCGGCTTCGTCTCGAAGACGACGGCATGCGGCGGTCCGGCCGGCGAGCGGACGAGGCCGAGGTACCGCTCGTAGAACGCCTGCGAGGCATCGAGGTCGCGCGCTTGCAGCGAGATGAAGTCGGGTCCGGTGGCGGGCATGGTGGCGCTCCTTCGTTCGTGTCAGTCTTCTGACACGCATCAACCTATGTCAGAATGCTGACATGAGTCAAGACGGTGTCGACCTGCGGACGTCACTGGGCTATCTGCTCAAGGAGGCGTCGAGCGCCCTGCGGGCGGCGATGGAGGAGGTGCTGCGGCCGCTGGGGATGAGCGTGACGCACTACTCCTGCCTCGAGCTGCTGGCGCAACGGCCGGGGTTGTCGAACTCCGAGCTCGCCCGGGGCGCGTTCGTGACCCGGCAGACGATGAACGTGCTGCTCCAGGCGTTGGAGCGGGACGGCTACGTGACCAGGCCGGCGGAGGCGCCGGTCGGGAAGGCGCTCCCCGCGCGGCTCACGTCCCGCGGCCGGCGGAGCCTGGAGAAGGCGACGGTGGCGGTCCGGTCCGTCGAGGTGCGGATGCTGGCCGGCATGACCGAGGCCGAGCAGGCGAACGCGTTCCGGAGCCTGCAGAGCATGATCCGTTCCCTGCGGGACGGCGACGCGTAGCTCTTTCCCGGGGTGCACGACTGCGGCCCGGCGCGGAAAACCGGCAGTTCCCCGGGCTTGCCCTCGTCTGCGACGAATCTGTTTTTCTGATATCCTTGCCGTGTTCGAACCACCGGTTCCGGTCAATTCCCGCCCCGTCGATTCTCCTGCCCGGCGAGATCCCCCAACCTGACCCGGCCGCCGTTTTCCGGCGCCTTCGCTTGTTCGGTGCGACACCAGAAGCCGCTGCTCCACGCGAGCGTGCGCGTGGGCCGATGTGAAGGGGAATGTCCATGAACGACGCTGTTCTGACGCAAGCCGCTCTGACCCAGGCGACCAACATCAACCCCGGCCTCGCCGCGATCGGCTACGGATTGGCTGCGATCGGCCCGGGAATCGGTGTCGGCCTGATTTTCGCCGCCGTCATCAATGCTACCGCCCGGCAGCCGGAAATGCGAGGGAAACTGCAGACGATCGGATATTCGACGTTCGTGCTGAGCGAAGTGCTCGCGTTGATCGGCGTGGTCGTGTACTTCATCGCGTCCAACCGGTGAACCCGATGCCCGCGCGCGGCAACTCGCGCGCGGGCGCCGGATTCCGCGGGGACGGAAGTCGGCCGGGGCTGCTGCGCGAGGCACTGGTTGGCCGACCGGGCTCAGAACGTCCCGACCTTGCGCGAGCAAGGTCGGCCTGAACTGCGTCGTGGGTTACGTTACAAATGTTGACTGTAATGAAACTCCGGCCTACCTTCGAACCTGCGGCGACGGCGCCGTGGGAAAGGTGGTTCGGTCGATGGCGGAGACGTACGTGCTCGTCCCGGCGGCCTGGCACGGCGCCTGGTCCCGGCGGCCCGCCGCGCACCGGCTGCGGGCCCGGGGGCACCGGGTGTTCGCGCTCACCCTGCCGGGGCTCGCGGACGGCGACGACCCCCGGCGGTTCGGGCTCGCCGACACCGTCGGCTTCGTCGCGGACTTCCTCGACCGGAACGACCTGACCGACGTCACCTTCGTGGACGACGTGCCGCCCGGGCACGCCGCCCTCTTCCGGCAGCTCGCCCGCGAGTCCGCCGACCACTCGGTCGTCCTCCCGTACGAGGTCTGGCAGAACGCCTTCGCCCAGAAGACCCCGGAACCCGCGCGGAAGTTGCGGTACGACCTGCTCGTGCCGCAGCCCACGCGCCGGCGCTCGGACTGCCCCGTGAGCTACCTGGCCGGCGAGTTCCTGACCCGTCCCGGCGATTTCGTCGCGGTACTCGAGGAGGAAAGGCAAAGATCATGACGGAGGTCGTCGCGGGAGTGGAAGTCCCGGAGACGGCCGCGGTCGCGGAAGCGGCGCGGCTCGTCCGGGACACCACCAGCCCGCTCGTCTACCACCATTCGCGCCGGGTCTACTTCTTCGCCCGGCTGCACGCCGAACGGCTCGGCGCGGACCCCGATCCCGAGCTGCTCTACCTGGCCGCGCTGTTCCACGACACCGGCCTCGCGACGCCGTTCTCCGACGTCGAACAGCGCTTCGAGGTCGACGGCGCCGACCACGGGCGCCGGTTCCTGCTGGAGCACGGCTTTCCGGCCGCGGCCGCGGAAACCGTGTGGACGGCGATCGCGCTGCACACCACGCCCGGCATCCCCGGCCGGATGGGCCCGGAGATCGCCGCGACGCACTTCGGCGTGCTGACCGACGTCGTCGGGTTCGGCCTCGGCGAGCTGGACCCCGGCCGGCTGGCTGAGATCGTCGCCGCGCACCCACGGGGCGACTTCAAGAACGAGTTCCTGACCGCGTACTTCGAGGGGCAGAAGCACCTCCCGGAGACCACCAACGGCACCGTCAACGCCGACGTCATCGAGCACTTCCTCCCCGGCTTCAAGCGCACGACGACCGTCGAGCGCGTCCTCGGGTCCGCTTGGGAGAGCTGACATGCGTGCCATCACCGCGAGCGACCGCGACGCCGGCGTCGCCGGGCTCACCCTGACCGAGCTGCCCCACCCGCACGCCGCCGAGAACGACGTCGTCGTCCGGGTCCACGCCGCCGGTTTCACGCCCGGCGAGCTGACCTGGCCGGCCACCTGGACCGACCGTGCCGGCCACGACCGCGTGGCCGTCGTGCCCGGGCACGAGCTGTCCGGCGTCGTCACCGAACTGGGCTACGGGACGACGGGCCTGACCGTCGGCCAGCGTGTGTTCGGGTTCGCCGACTGGGCGCGCGACGGCTCCCTGGCCGAGTACACGGCCGTGGAGGCCCGCAACCTTGCGCCGCTGTCCGCCGACCTCGACCACACCGTGGCCGCGGCCCTGCCGATCTCGGGATTGACCGCGTGGCAGGGACTTTTCGACCACGCCGGGCTCGTCACCGGCCAGACGGTGCTGATCCGCGGCGCCGCGGGCGGCGTGGGCTCGCTCGCCGTCCAGCTCGCGAAGGAGGCCTGCGCCCGGGTGATCGGCACCGGCCGGGCCCGCGACCGCGACCTCGTGCTCGGCCTGGGCGCCGACGCCTACGTGGACCTGGCCGCGGAGAAGTGGGAGGAGCCGGTCGAGGTGGTGTTCGACGTCTTGGGTGGCGACGTCCTCGCGCGGTCGGCGGCGCTGGTCCGGCCCGGGGGAACCCTCGTGACCATCGCCGAGCTGCCCACGGTGTGGCCGGAGCACGGGCGCGCGGTGTTCTTCGTGGTGGAGCCGGACCGGGTGCGGCTCGCGGAGCTGGCCCAGCGGGTGCGCGACGGCCGGTTGAAGCCCCTTGTCGGCCAGGTGCGCCCGCTCGCCGAGGCGGCGGAGGCGTTCGCCCAGGGGCGGCGCGGGCCGGGCAAGACGATCATCCGCGTGGCGACGGACTGACCAGCCGCGCGTCCGGCACCCGGAAGACCTGCCGGACCAACCCGACGCACCAGAGCAACGTCAGCGCGATCACCGTCGGGTTCTTCACGAACAGCAGGACCGCCAGGTAGGTCTGCCGGGCGGATTCCGGCAGCAGTGCGGAGACGACGTGCTCGGCCAGGACCTCGAACACCGCGAACGCCGCGCCGAGGAACGCCGCCTGCCACAGCAGGCTGCGCCAGTGCCGGCGCGCGAACGCGCGGCCGGCGCTCCAGCGCAGCGTCCGGCCGCGCATCGCGATCCGCCAGACCAGGACGACCAGCGCGATCCGCGCGCCGAGGACCACGACTTCGGAGGCGAGGGCGAGGCCGTGGGGGATCTCGCGTGTCCAGTTGACGACGACCAGCCGCTGCACCGACGCCACCGACGACAGACCCAGGACCAGGCCGAGGTGGCCGCTGTAGCAGCGCCACGCCCATCTCGGCACTTCGAGGGCCCGCTCCAGCTCACTCATGAGCCACTCCAATACTTTAGCAAACTGAACAATTTAGTTCAGTGTACTGAAATATCGGGCCAGGTAAAGTGACGGCATGGAAGGTCGGGAGGCCGGGCGGGAGCTGAGCACCGCGGTGGTCGCGTTCCACGAGGCGGTGGGGGCGCGGCTGGGCGTGACGGCGGTCGACCAGCGCGCGCTGGCGGTGCTCGCGGGCGCGGGCTCGATGTCGGCCGGTGAGCTGGCCAAGGAGATCGGGCTGACCCCGGGCGCGGTGACGGGGGTGGTGGACCGGCTGGAGCGGGCCGGACTGGCGCGCCGGGCGCCGGATCCGGGGGACCGCCGGCGGCTGGTGATCACGGCGGTGCCGAAGGCGTTCGGCGAGGTGTTCGCCGGGCTCGACCGGGCGATGGCGAAGGTGACGGACGGCTATTCGCCGGCCGAGCAGGCGGTGATCGCCGACTGGGTGGCGCGGACGATCGACGTGCTGCGCGAGCAGACCCGGCTGCTGGGGGGCGCCAAGCGGTAGGAAGGGCTGCGCGGCGAGCACCCCTGCTCGCCGCGCAGCCCCACTCTTCGTCAGGCGGTCTCCGCCTGGCAGGCCAGGTCGTGCGCCGGGCGCGACCCCGTCACCAGGAACTCCGTCACCGCGGTGTTCCCGCACCGGTTCGGCCCGAACAGGTAGGCCCCGTGCCCGCCCTGGTCGATCGTCACCATCCGCGCGCGGTCGCCGAACGCCGCGCGCAGCTTGCGGGCGCCCGCCAGCGGCGTTCCCGGGTCACGCTCGTTCTGCACCATCAGCACGTTCGACGGCCCCCGGCCGGTGATCCGCACCTTCGGCTCCGCCGGTGCCGACGGCCAGAACGCGCACGCCGCGATGTTCGCCGTCGCCGCGCCGATCAGCGGGTAGCGGATCCGGTCCACGGCGACGTCCAGCTGGTAGCTCGCCACCGACCGGGGCCACGCCGAGTCCCCGCAGAGCACCGCGAACCGGGCGGCGAAGAGGTTCTGCACCGACGTCGTCAGCGAGCCGTCCGGCGGCGTCGGCGCGCGGCCCTCGTTCAGGCCTCGCCAGTCCTCGGCCAGCTGGGTCAGGTTCGTGGCGTAGAGCCCCTGGAACGTCAAGCCGCGGAAGGCCGATCCCGTGACCCAGTCGATCGGCGCCCGGTCCAGCCGCGCGGCCAGCTCGTGGAACTTCGCCGTCACCTGCGCCGGCGTCGTGCCGAGCCCGTACTGCGGGCGCGCCGCGGCGAACTTCGCGAAGTCCGGGAAGCGGTCTTCCATGCCCCGGCCGAAGCCGCGCATCGCGTCGATGTCGTACCCGCCCGGCCCGAGGTTGCTGTCCAGGACGAACCGGTCGCTGCGTTCCGGGAACATCGTCGTGTACACCGCGCCCAGGTACGTCCCGTAGGACGCGCCCAGATAGGACACTGTGGACTCACCCAGCGCCTGGCGGATGCGGTCCATGTCCCGCGCGGTGTTCGCCGTCGTGACGTACGGCAGCATCGACGCCGTCGAAGCGGCCGCGCACTGCTTCGCCTCCGCCTTCGCGACCGCCGCCTGCTTCACGACGTCGGCCGGCCCGTTCGCGTACGGCAGGTTGCCGATCGCCAGCTGCTCGTCCGTCAGGTCGCAGGTCACCGGCGCGCTGTGCCCGACGCCGCGCGGGTCGAAGCCGATGATGTCGTACGAGTCGAGCACGTCCTGCGGCAGCTTCACGAGTTTCAGCAGCTGCGGGTAGTCCAGGCCTTCACCGCCGGGCCCGCCGGGGTTCGTCAGCAGCACGCCGCGTCGTTTCTCCGGGTGCTTGCTCGGCAGCCGCGACACCGCGATGTCGAGCTTCCGGCCGTCCGGGTTCCGGTAGTCCAGCGGGACCGGCAGCGTCGTGCACTCCAGGTCCGGCGTCGGGAACGCCCCGGCGGGGCACGGGCCCCAGCTCGGCTCGCTCGCGGACGCCGGCGGCGCCGCGGCCGTCGCGCCCAGCACGGCAATCGCCGTGGCCAGCAGTGTCCTGCGCATCGGTGTTTCCCCTCTCTCGTTCGCGCCGCCGCCTCAGCGGCGCGGTTCCCAGCGGAAGAGCCGCGTGGCCAGTGAGACGGCGACGACGACCCAGGCCAGCGTCGGTCCGAACAGGACCAGCGAATCGGTGAGCGGCTTGCCGCCGTCCCAGGCGTTGAGCACCAGCTCGGTCGCCGACCCGCCGGGCAGCAGCCGCTTGAGCAGGGTGAGCTCGCCGGTGCCGGTCACGCCGACCCAGCCGGCCACCCCGATGACGCCGAGGCTGACCGGCAGCGTCGTGACCTGCGCGTGCTCGGGCGAGTTCGTCAGCCCGGCCGTCGCCAGGCCGAGCGCCAGCATCATGGCCACGGTCGCGACGACGGCCGGTACCAGCAGCACCGGGTCCGCCGGCGGCCCGGTGACCGCGGCCAGCGCGCCGAGGATGACGGCGATCTGGACCACCGACAGCACGGTGATCGGCAGCAGCAACCCGCCCAGGATCCCGGCGTCGCGCGCCGCGGTGGAGCGCAGGCGCTTGAGGAACAGGTTCTGGCGGCGGGAAGCCAGGGTCGTCACCGACGTCGTGTAGAGCCCGATGCCCGCCACGAAGAACAGGGCCAGCGTCGCGATGTAGCCGAGGCTGCCCGCCTGGGCGAACAGGTCGTGCTTGGTGATGAACAACGTGCTGAGCCCGGCCGGCAACACGAGCGCGGTGACCAGCACGAGCCGGTTGCGGAAGATCTGGATCAGCTCGCCGCGAGCGATCGTCCACATGGGAATGTCCTCTTCTCAGGAGTTTTCGATGGCGCGGAAGACGTCGTCGAGCCGGGTCGGCCCGGCGCGCAGGTCCCGCAGTTCGACGGCGTGGTCCTGCGCCCAGCCGAGCAGGGTGTGCAGGTCCTTCTGCAGGCCGAAGGTCTCGACGATGAAGTGGCCGTCCGCCTGGCGGGTGGCGTGCAGCGGGGGCGCGGGCGCGCGCGGCGGCAGGCCGAAGTGGATGGTCGCGGGCAGGGTCCGCGTCAGCTCGGCGACGGTTCCTTCCCGGTGGAACGCGCCCTGGTGCATCAGCCCGATGCGGTCGGCGCGCTGCTGGGCCTCTTCGAGGTAGTGCGTGGTGAGCACGACGGTGGCGCCGTCTTCGCGCAGCCGGTCCACCGCGTCCCAGAGCGCGTCCCGCGACTGGATGTCGAGGCCGGTGGTGGGCTCGTCGAGGAAGACAAGCTCGGGTGTGCCGTATACGGCGGTGGCGAAGTCGAGTCGCCGCTTCTCGCCGCCGGAGAGCTGCCCGACCTTGGTGGTGGCCTTCGGGCTGAGGCCGACGACGCCGAGCACGCGCCCGACGTCGTCGGTGCGTTCGGTGAGCCGCCCGATCAGCCGGACGGTCTCCCGGACGGTCAGATCCGGCGAGAACCCGCTTTCCTGCAGCATGATCCCCATCCGCGGCCGGACGGCGGCGCGGTCGCGCGGGTCCTTCCCGAACACGCGCACGGCCCCCGAGGTGGGCGCGCGATGGCCTTCGACGGTCTCCAGCGTCGAAGTCTTGCCGGCGCCGTTGGTGCCGAGCAGCGCGTACAGCTCCCCGCGTTCCACCTGGAACGAAAGGTCCTGCACGGCGGGGAAGCCGCCGTAGGTGAGGGTGAGGCGGTCGACGTCGATGACGGGTGTCGTGGACATGCTCCGATTCCAGCGGGATCGGCGCGCCACCGGCAGTGCGGCGACGTCACCCCGATGCATGACGCAGTGTCACTGGTGCGGCCCGCGGAGCCCGATACGCTCGAACCCGTGGAGGTGCCGACGATCGCGCGCAGGAGCTCCTGGACCGGTGGGGCGGTCCAGGAGCGGCTGCGCCGGCTCAACCTGATCACCACGGTCCCGCCGCTCGCGATCGTCGGCGTGCTGCTGCTCCTGCTGACCGCCCGGACCTGGTGGCACGTCGTCATCCAGGTCGTCGGGCTGGTCGCGGCGCTGGCGACCGCCGAACGCTGGACGGCGGGGGACTACCTGCGCGTCGCGCGGCCCAGCTTCGCCGTCACCGCGGTGGTCTGGCTGGCCGGGGCGCTGACCGACGACCCGTCCGCGTTCTTCGGCGTGTCCGTGGTGGGGTCGTTCCTCATCCCGCCGTTGCCGCGCCGGCGGCTCGCGGCGCTGGCCGGGTTCACCGCGCTGGTCGCCGTCCTGGGCGCGACGAACGTACTGGTGTACGAAGACCGCTTCGGCGCCCGGCTGATCCAGTACGCCGCCATCCCCGCGGTCGCGGTGCTGGTCTCGACCGGGTTCATGTTCGTCAGCCAGCGGTTCTTCGACCTGATCGCCGAGCTGGAGCAGTCGCGCGAGCGAGAGGCGGAGCTGGCGGTGACGCGGGAGCGCGCGCGGTTCGCCGGCGACCTGCACGACATCCAGGGGCACACGCTGCACGTGGTGAAGCTGAAGGTCGCGCTGGCCGAGAAGCTGCTGGACAGCGACCTCGAGCGGGCGCGCGCGGAGCTGGGGGAGGTGCGCGGCCTGGTCGGCGACACGATCGTCCAGACCAAGGAGCTCGCCCACGCGCAGCGGCGGCTGAACCTGCCGGCCGAGCTGGAGAACGCGAAGAACCTCTTCGAAGCGGCGGGCATCCACGTGCGCGTCGAGCGGGAGTCCGAAGTGGACGCCCGCGCGGGCGAGCTGCTCGGCCAGGTCCTGCGCGAGACGACGACCAACATCCTGCGGCACGCCCAGGCGCGCCAGGTGCGGATCACGCTGTCGCGGTCGGGGATCGAGATCGTCAACGACGGCGCGGCCGAGGACGGCGAGCCCGAGCTGAGCGGGCTTTCGGCGTTGCGCCACCGCTTGGCCGAGCACGGCGGCGAGCTGCGGGTGTCGCGCACGGACGGCCGCTTCCTGACGGCGGCGGCCTTCCCCGCTCGGGAGGACGGCCGATGACCACCGTGGTGCTCGCTGACGACGAAGCCCTGTTGCGCAAGGCGTTGGCGGCGCTTCTGCCGCTCGAGGGCGAAATCACCGTGCTCGCCGAGGCCGAAGACGGCGAGCAGGCGGTGGCCGCCACGCTGCGGCACCGCCCGGACGTGCTCGTCATCGACCTCGAAATGCCCACTGTGGACGGTCTCGGCGCGGTGGCCGAGATCCGGCGCGCGCGACCGGAGCAGGTGATCCTGATGCTGACCCGGCACGCCCGGCCGGGAGTGCTGCGGAAGGCGCTGAAGCTGGGGGTGCAGGGGTTCGTGAGCAAGGCGGCGGAGCCGGCGCACATCACGTCGGTGATCCGGACGCTGCACGCGGGCAAGCGCTGGATCGACCCGGACGTCTCGGCGCTGGCGGTCGTGGACGACTGCCCGCTGACCGACCGCGAAGTCGACGTCCTGCGCGCGACGCGGGAGGGGTTTTCGGTGGCGGAGATCGCGGGCCGGCTGCACCTGGCCGAGGGCACGGTCCGGAACTACCTGTCGAACGCGATGCAGAAGACCCAGACCCGCACCCGCCACGAAGCGGCCCGCTACGCCCGCGAACACGACTGGCTTTAGCCGCCGCGCTTCCGGCCGTCAGCCGACCGGGAACTTGACCCCGGTCAGCTCCTCCGAAACCGCCCACAGGCGCCGCTGGATCCCGGCGTCGTACGACTGCGGGGTGGACGCCACCACCTGCGGGCGCCCGCGGTAGCCGCCGGGGCCGGCCGGGCCGTAGTACTGGCCGCCGAGGGCCGCCGGGTCCGTCGCCGCGCGGAGGATCGGCAGCGCGCCGCGCTCCGAGCTCTGGGTGAACAGCGGGGCCACCACCGGGAAGAGGGCGCGGGCGATCGCGGGGGAGTTGCGCATCAGCTCGGTGCGGGCCACGCCGGGGTGGGCGGCGAGCGACGCCGTCGTGCCGTGCGGGGCGAGGCGGCGCTGTAGCTCGTAGGCGAACATCAGGTTGGCCAGCTTGGCTTGTCCATACGCCGCGACTCGGTCGTAGGAATTCTCCCACTGCAGGTCGTCGAAGTGGATCGCCGCGCGGATGCGGTGGGCGATGCTGGCGACCGTCACGACGCGCGAGCCCTCGACCGGCAGCAACAGGTCCAGCAGCAGCCCGGTGAACGCGAAGTGCCCCAGGTGGTTGGTGCCGAACTGCAGCTCGAAGCCGTCCCGCGTGGTCTGGCGCGGCGGGTACATCACGCCGGCGTTGTTGACCAGCAGGTCGATCTTCGGCAGCGAGCCGTGCAGGTCGGCCGCGGCGGCGCGGACGGACTCCAGCGACGAGAGGTCCAGCTCCTGCACGGTGACGTCGGCGGTCGAGCCGAGCTTCGCGGCGGCCTGCTTGCCCTTCTCGACGTCGCGGACGGCGAGCACGACGGTCGCGCCCCGCTCGGCCAGCGTCTTCGCGGTGTCGAACCCGAGGCCGGTGTTGGCCCCGGTGATGACGGCGACGCGGCCCTTCTGGCTCGGCACGTCGCGTTCGGTCCAGTTCTCGCCCATGACGGTTCCCTCCGTGACGGCCCTTTCGGACCGGCGGTCTGTTATGTCTCCGACGTTAAGGAACCGTCGGTCTGTTGTCAAGAGACTGCCGGTCTTCAATTTCGCGCGGCGGGCGTTACGCTGGATGGCATGACGTTCCAGCGAGCCCGCAGTGCCGAGCAGCGGGAGGAGCGGCGCCGCACGATCCTCGACACGGCGCTGGCGATGCTCGACGAGATGCCGGTGGCCGACGTGAGCCTCAACGAGCTCAGCCGTCGCGTCGGGCTGGCGAAGTCGAACGTGTTGCGCTACTTCGAATCCCGCGAAGCCGTCCTGCTCGAACTGCTCGACCGCGCGTTGCGGGAGTGGCTGGCCGAAGTGGCGGACGAGCTGGCCGAGGGCGTCGACCGGAAGCGGCCGCGGGGGGAGCGGGCCGAGCGGTTCTCGGCCGTGGTCGCCCACTCACTGGCCCGGCGCACGGTGCTGTGCGACCTGATCGGCGCGCAGGCGGGCGTGTTGGAGCACAACGTGTCGACCGACGCGGTGGTGCGCTTCAAGCGGTCGGCCCTCGCCGGCCTGGACGCGATGGCCGAGCTGATGCGCGAGTACGTCCCGGAGGTCGGCGACGAGGCATCCTCGATCTGCATGCTGGCGATGATCCTGACCGGCGGGCTGTGGACGCATTGCCGTCCGTCCCCGAGCGCTTTGGCGGCGTATGAAGTGGATCCGGCGTTGAGGGCGCTGCATCTCGACCTGGCGCCCGCGTTGGCGCACGGGTTGAGGTTGTTGATCTCCGGAGCGATGTCGGCCGCCTGAACCCGAGCTAGCCGGCGAAGAGGGCGAGTTCCAGCTCGTCCGGCGCGCAGTCGAGGTCCTTCGCCCAGCGGCCGAGGAGGGTGCAGTAGCGCCCGTAGGTCTCCGGCGGCCAGGGGCCGATGCGGTGCAGTGACGTCCAGCCGCAGCGGTTGCGGAGGGCGGTCGCGACCACCCGGTCGAGGATCAGGCTCGGGTGGTCCGACGCTCCGCCGCCGGCGAAGTACAAGAACTTCGTGAAGAACGAGGGGCCGAGTCCGGGGATCCGGTTGTGCCGGTCCGGCCGGAACGCGGCGAACGCGCGTTCCGGGTCGCGGCCGGCCCGCCCGGCCGCCTCGGTGAGGATCTTCTCGACGCCGCTGGGATCCGCCTCGATGCTGTCGAGGCGCCTGCTGTTCTGACGCAGGTGGTGGCCGGAGCCCCACGCCAGCGTCCGCCACAGCAGGGTGAACACGTCGGTGCCCGCTTCCCACACCTCGGCGCGGGTCAGTGTCGGAGTCGCCGGTGGGGTTCCCGGCAGCTGCCGGCTGGTGATCGCCCGGTACCACCAGTCCTGCCGGACGGTGATGCGGTGCTCGCCGACCGAGGTGGGCCGGGGCCCGCTGGGCGTGAGCCAGTCCGGTGCGGGAAGAGCGTCGATGTCGGTCGCGGGCACATCCATGGGTCGCGAGCAGCTGGGCGGCGTTACAACAGGCTTGCCGTGTGGGCTTGTTCATTTGCTAGCATATGGGCATGCCCACAGACGCCAAAAGACAGTTCAGCGTCTACCTGCCGGTCGACCTCATCCGGCGGGTGAAGCACGCCTCCGTCGATGCCGACGAGTCCCTCTCCGCCTACGTCGAACGCGTTCTCGAAGACCACCTGCGACGCACTGAGGAGCGCCCATGATGCGCGTGCTGCCCATCCGCTACACCTCGGACGTCGAAGCCCTGACGCGCTTCTACACCGTCCTCGGCCTGCACGAAGGTCCCGTTTCGCGGCCCGGTGGCTGGGTCGAGCTCCCCGCCGACGGCGGCACCCTCGCCGTCCACAAGGGAGACGGCCGGTGCGAACTCGCCTTCGAGACCGACGAACCGCTCGAAGACGTGCAGAACCGCCTGCAAGAAGCCGGCTACCACCCAGGACCCGTGATCGACGAAGGCTTCGGCCAGTCGCTCCGGGTCGCCGACCCCGACGGCGTCCCCGTGCAGATCAACGCCTACGACCGGGACCTCTACACGTGACCCGCGCCGGGCCGCTTTCCCTCGCCGCCGGGATCGTCGCGCTCGAGTTCGCCGCCGCCGTCACCAGTTTCGTCGCCTCCACCCTGCTGCCGCTCGTCGCCGGCGATCTGAACGCCGGGAACCGGCTCGGGCTGCTCATCGCCGGCTCGACGCTCGGGTTGTTCGTCGCGCTGCCGCTCGCGAGCCGGGTGCTGGCGAAGCTCGGGACGCGCGGGACCCTCGCCGCCGGGATGCTCGCCTATGTCGGCGGGCTCGTCGTCGCGGCCACCGCGCGGAACGCCGCCGCCTTCGCCCTGGGCCAGCTCGCCACCGGGCTCGCCAGTGGCCTGCTCGCGGTGTTCGGCGTCAGTTCCGCGATCCGGCACCTCGACGACCGGTTGCGCGTCAAGGTGGTCGCGGCGTCGTCGGCGATGTGGATCCTGCCCGCCCTCGTCGGCCCGGCCGCGACGCTCGGCCTCGCGCACCTCGTCGGCTGGCGCTGGACGCTGCTGCTGCCCGTGCCGTTCGTCCTCTTCGGACGGTTGCTCGTCGTGCGGGCCGCCCGGGACGACCCGGAGACGTCGCCGCGGCCGCTCGGCCGGACGCTGCTGGTGCCCGTCGGCGCGGCCGGCGTCGTGCTCAGCGAGGGGTGGTGGCCGCTCGCGCTCGCCGGCGCGGTCGTCGCCGGCGCCGGCATGGTCGCGATCCTCCCCGAAGGCACGGCCCGCCTGCGACGCGGGACGCCGTCGGCGCTCGCCGCGCTGGTGCTGTTCGCCGTGGGCTACTTCGGCGCCGACAGCCTGATCACCGTGCTGCTCACGACCGGCTACGGGCAGAGCCTCGGCCAGGCGGCGGTCGTCCTGAGCGCCGCCCCGCTAGCCTGGGCCGTGACGAGTCTCTTGGCCCGTAAGCACTTCCCGGCGACGGGCTTGGGCCTGACCGCGCTCGGCACGGCCGCGCTGGCGATCGGCGGCCCGTTCCCGGTGGCGCTCGCCGCGTGGACGGTGGCCGGGATCGGCGTCGGCCTCGCCTACCCCGCCCTCTACATCCGGGCGAGCACCGCCGGGTCGAGCGGGCTCACCGCGACGGAACTGGCCACCGCCGTGATCACCGCCGAGTGCGTCGGGCAGCTGCTCGGCCGCGCGATCGGCGGCGCACTCGGCTCGGCAGGCGGGTTGTTCGCCTCCTACGCGGTGTTCGCGGTCGCGCTGGCCGCGGCGGCCGCGGTCAGCCGAAGGTGACCCACTGGGACGTCAGCAGCACGAGCCCGAGCGAGCACGCGGCCACCACGACCAGGCCCAGCGCCGCGACGACGAGCGGCCGGAACCCGCTGCGGGCCAGCTGCCGCAGGTCGAAGTTCAGGCCGACGCCGGCGAAGCACAGCAGGAACGCCCACTTCGACAGGTTGCCGAGGCTCGTCACCTCCGCCTTGGTGAACACGTGCGCCGTGGCCAGCGCCGACACGGCGAGGAAGCCGAGCACGAACTTCGGGAACGTGCGCCACACGAACACCGCGCGTTCCTTCAGTCCACTTGCGACACTCTTGCCGCCGCGGGTCGACCAGTAGGCCGCGTACCCGAGGACGACCAAGCCGATCAAGGCGTTGCGCGTGCTCTTCACCGCGACGGCGACGTCCTGCGCGTGCGGCGAGTAGGCCGCGCCGGTCGCCGTCGTCTCCGCGGTGTTGTCGACGGCCAGGCCCGCCCAGAGCCCGAACTGCGTGTCGGACAGGTTCAGCGCGTGCCCGATGAGCGGGAAGGTGAACAGCGCCACCGCGCCGAGGGCGAGGATCGCGGCGATGGCGTAGCCGGAGTCCTCGTCGTCGGCGTCGATCGAGCCGCGGCCCGCGATGATCGCCGAGACCCCGCAGATCGACGTGCCGATCGCCAGCAGCGACGACAGTTTCCCGCCGAGCCCGAAGAGCTTGCCCACCAGCAGGATCACCGTCGTGGCGACGGCCATGTCGATGAGGATCAGGCCGAGGCTCAGCCCGCCGAGCTTGAGCAGGTCGCCCAGCACGAACCGGGCGCCGAGCAGCACGATGCCGATCTTCAGCCAGAACTCGTACGTGGCCACGCCCGGCCGGAACGGCGCCGGGATGCCGATCGTGTTGCGGATCAGCAAGCCGAGGATGATCGCCCAGAGCACGTATTCGACGTCGGGCAGCGCGGTGCCGGTCGCCTTGCCGAGGCTGCGCACGCCGTTCTGCGCGAGCGTGCCCACGACGCCGACCGCGGCGAGCAGCAGCAGGCCGGGGACGTACCGCAGGACCGTCGTCGGCCCGCTGGGGCGGGTCGTGGTGTCCGCGGTCATTTGACGAGGAACGGTATCGCCGGCAGCAGGCCGAACGCGGCCAGGAGGACCAGCACGGCCGCGACGAGCACCGCGGCCCAGTCGGCGGTGAGCTTCACCTTGGTCATGCGACTTCGGCCAGCTTCCCGGTGGCGACGTCGAAGACGAAGCCCCGCACGGAGTCCTTCTTCGGGATGAACGGGCTGTTCTTGATGCGGGCGATGGACTGCCGGACGTCCTCGTCGAGGTCGCTGAAGGCTTCGGCGGCCCAGGCGGGCTTCACGCCGACTTCTTCCTGGATGGACTTCTTGAAGTCGTCGTCGGTGAAGGTGAGCATGCCGCAGTCGGTGTGGTGGATGAGGATGATCTCCTCGGTGCCGAGCAGGCGCTGGCTGATGGCGAGCGAGCGGATCTCGTCCTCGGTCACCACGCCGCCGGCGTTGCGGATCACGTGCGCTTCGCCTTCGTTGAGGCCGAGCACACCGTAGACGTTGATGCGCGCGTCCATGCAGGCGAGCACGGCGACGTGCTTGGCGGGCGGCAGGGGAAGCGGCCCGCTGAACCGGGACGCGTAGTCGGCGTTGTTGGCCAGGAGCTCGTCGGTGACCGACATCGTGATCCTTCCGGCGGAGTAGCGGGTGCGCCGAGTGGACCCCTCCCGGTGGCCGAGCGCAACGGTGCCCAGGAACTGGGACGCGGAGAGGTCCAGGATCTGGAATGCCGGACCGGTTCGTTGACCGGCCTCCGCCCGGCTTCCTAGAGTCGTCGACGTCAGCGGAAAGCGTCCTGCGCTTTTCTTCCCTTCCTTTTCCGGAGCAGGTACCCCCATGCCCGAATCCGTCTGGGTCGCCCAGTCTGATCCGCGGGTCCGGCCATTGCTCGCCGACCTGGCCCGCGAATATTCGACGCGCTACCACCGCGTCCTCAACGACGTCCACTTCGAGCTCCGCGAATACCCCGCGGCCCGGTTCGCGCCGCCGGAAGGCGGACTGCTGCTGCTCGTCTCGGGTGGTCACGCCGTCGCCGGCGGCGCCTTCCAGCGCTACGACGACGACACCGCCGAATTCAAGCGGATCTGGACGCACCGGGCGCACCGCGGCCGGGGCCTCGCGCGCCGGGTCGTCGCCGAACTGGAGGCCGAGGCGGCGCTGCGCGGGTACTCCCGGATCTTCCTGACCACGGGTCCGAACCAGCCCGAGGCGCGGGGCCTGTACCTGGCGACCGGCTACACGCCGCACTTCGACGTCGACGCCGTGCCGACGACCCGGTTGCCGTTCTCGAAAGCCCTTCCCGCCGCGGTGGGCGCGAGATGACCAGTGATCTCGGGACCCGGCCCGCGGCCGCCGCCGCGCCGGAGGAGTCGCTGAAGATCGTGCCGGCGCGGCACCCGCTGACCTGGGTCGCGGCCGCCGTGGTGGCCGTCCTCGTCGCGATGGCGGGCCACGCGCTGGTCACGAACAAGGCGTTCGACTGGCCGACGTTCGCGAAGTTCGTCTTCCAGAAATCGATCTTGGAAGCCGTCGCGCTGACGCTGGAACTGACGTTGTTCGGCGTCGTCACGGGATTCCTGCTGGGCACCGTGCTCGCGTTGATGCGCATTTCCCGGAATCCGCTGCTGCGCGCGGTGAGCTGGACCTACACCTGGATCTTCCGGTCGGTTCCGCTCATTCTCCAACTGCTGTTCTGGTACAACCTCGCGATCCTGTACAACGAGATTTCGTTCGGCGTCCCGTTCGGGCCGTCGTTCGTGTCGGTCGGCACGATGAGCCTGATCCCGCCGTTCCTCGCCGCGGGTCTCGGGCTGGCCCTGCACCAGGGCGCCTACGCCGCGGAGATCGTGCGCGCCGGGTTCCTCTCGGTCGACGCGGGACAGCGTGAAGCCGCCGCCGCACTGGGCATCCCGGCCGGGCGGCAGTTCCGCCGGATCGTGCTGCCGCAGGCGCTGCGCACGATCGTGCCGACCGCGGCCAACGAGATCATCGGCCTGCTCAAGGCGACGTCGCAGGTGTACGTGATGGCCCTGCCGGAGCTCTTCTACCAGGTCCAGGTGATCTACACGCGCAGCGGCCGGGTGATCCCGCTGCTGCTGGTCGCCACCGCGTGGTACCTCGCGCTGACCACCGTGCTGTCGATCGCGCAGTACTACATCGAGCGCCGGCTGGGGCGTGGCGCATGACCGCGGAGTACACAGTGGACGTACGAGGTGTCCACAAGAGCTTCGGGACGCTGACCGTCCTCGACGGTGTCGATCTCCGAGTGCGCCACGGGGAAGTGACCGTCCTGCTGGGACCGTCGGGATCCGGGAAGTCGACGCTGCTGCGGCTGATCAACCACCTGGAGCGCGCCGACCGCGGGTTCATCAGCGTCGACGGCGAGCTGATGGGCTACCGCCGCTCCGGCGACCGCCTGCACGAGCTCAAGGAACGCGAGATCCTCAAGCAGCGCACCAAGATCGGGTTCGTCTTCCAGAACTTCAACCTGTTCGGCCACCTGACCGTGCTGGAGAACGTCGTCGAGGCGCCGATCTCCGCGCAACGCCGTCCCCGCGCCGAGGTCGAGGCCAAGGCGCGCGAGCTGCTGGACCGGGTCGGGCTCGCGGACAAGGCCGACCAGTACCCGCGGCGGTTGTCCGGCGGCCAGCAGCAGCGGGTCGCGATCGCCCGGGCGCTGGCCCTGGAACCCGGCGTCCTGCTCTTCGACGAACCCACGTCGGCCCTCGACCCCGAGCTGGTCGGCGAAGTCCTGGAAGTCATCCGCGATCTGGCGAAGGCCGGCACGACCATGGTCGTCGTCACCCACGAGCTGGGTTTCGCGCGCGAGGTCGCCGACACCGTCGTCTTCCTCGACGAAGGCCGCGTCGTCGAACAAGGTCCGCCCGCCCAGGTGCTCGACCACCCCCAGCACCCCCGCACCCGCGCCTTCGTGGAGAAAGTCCTTTGAGGAGAACGATGAAACTGAGAACCCTGCTGCTCGCTTCGGTGTTCGCGCTCGCCGCGTGCGGCAGCCCGGAGGCGGCCACCACGGCCGCGCCGGCCGACCAGCCCGGCGGCGTCAACATCACCGCGAACCAGAACCGGATCCGGGCGCAGAAGGTCGACGCGATCGCCGCGCTCGTGCCGGACGGGATCCGGACCCGCGGCACGCTCGTCGTCGGGACCACCGGCAACGGCACCCCGCCGCTGTCCTTCCGCGCGGACGACGACAAGACGGTCATCGGCGTAGAACCCGACCTCGCGCAGCTCGTCGCCGACGTGCTCGGGCTGAAGCTCGACCTGCAGGCGTCGTCGTGGGAGAACCTGTTCCTCTCGGTGGAGAACCGGCAGTTCGACGCCGGGTTCTCGAACATCACGGTCACCGAGGAGCGCAAGGACAAGTACGACTTCGCGACCTACCGTAAGGACACCATCGCCTTCGAGGTCAAGAACGAGAAGAACATCGCGGTCAAGGAGGCGAAGGACATCGCCGGGCTGACGATCGGCGTCGGCGCGGGGACCAACCAGGAGCAGATCCTGCTGCGCTGGGACCAGCAGAACAAGGCGGCCGGGCTGGCCCCGGTGAAGTTCCAGTACTACCAGGTGACCTCGGACTACTACCTGGCGCTGCAGTCCGGCCGCATCGACGCCTACGTCGGCCCGAACCCGACGTCGGCCTACCACGTGGCGGTCGAGGGCAAGACGAAGATCGTCGGCACGGTCTCCGGCGGCGGCGCGGTCCAGGCGGACATCGCGGCGATGACCAAAAAGGACGACGGCCTGGTCAAGGCGTTGCAGCAGGCGTTGGACACGGTCATCAAGAACGGCCAGTACGCCGAAGTGCTCAAGCGCTGGAACCTGACGTCCGAGGCGCTGCCGGCGTCGGAGGTCAACCCGCAGGGGCTGCCGCGCAAGTGAGCGAAGGGCGGCCGGGGAACGCCGCTTTCCCCGGCCGCCCGGCTACGGCGTCCGGAACGCGCGCCGGTAGGCGCCCGGCGTCGTGCCGACCTGGGCGCGGAAACGGCGGCGCAGGTTGACCGCCGAGGTGAGGCCGACCCGGGCCGCGATCGCCTCGACGGGGAGGTCCGTGTCCTCCAGCAGGGCGCGGGCCTCCGTCACCCGGCGGGCCAGCAGCCACGCGCCGGGGCTGGTGCCGAGCTGGGCGGCGAAGCGCCGGGCGAGCGTCCGCTGGGAGACGCCGGCCTGCGCGGCCAAGTCGGCCACGGACAGCGTCGGGAGCCGGTCACCCGCCCAGCCGAGGAGCCCGTCCAGCGCTTCCGGCGGCGGGGGCGGCGGCGCGAACTGCACCTGGCCGCCCTCGCGGTGGGGCGGCATCACCATGTGCCGCGCGACCAGGGCGGCGTGCGCGGCGCCGTGGTCCTTCCGGACGAGGTGCAGGCACAGGTCGATCCCCGCGCCGGCCCCGGCGCTCGTGGCGACGTCGCCGTGGTCGACGTACAGCACGTCCGGCTCGACGCACACCCGCGGGAACTCGCGCTTCAGCTGCTCGGCGCGGCCCCAGTGGGTCGTGGCCGAGCGGCCGTCGAGCAGGCCGGTCCGGGCCAGCGCGAACACCCCGGAGCAGATGGTGACCAGCCGCGCGCCCCGGGCGTGGGCCCGCAGCAGGGCGCGGCGGACGCGCGGGGGCAGCGGCGCCTCGACCGGGGCCCAGCCCGGGATGATCACGGTGTCCGCGGTGTCCAGCGCCGACAGGCCGCGGGGGACGGCCATCGCGTACCCGGCGGACGTCGGCACCGGGCCGGGCGTCTCCGCGCAGACCTCGAACTCGTAGTACCCGGGCACGCCGTCGCGCGGCGTGCCGAAGACCTCGGCGGCGCAGCCGAGCTCGAACGTCGACTGCACCGGCCGCACCAGGGCCACCACGCGATGCATGGCAGGAAAGTACCCTAAAGTGTCTTCCCGGACACTGGCCGAGCCCCGTCGGCGGCGGCATCGTGACGGTCATGCACCCCGAGATCCTCGACCAGCCGGGCTACACCTCCGCCACCGTCCGGGAAGCACCCGTCCGCGAGCTGTTCCCCGGCATCCGCTTCCGTCCACTGTGGACCGGACCGGGCGGCGCGCACGCGGGCGTCCTCGAAATGGACGCCGGCACGTCGTGGCCGCGCCGGGACGTCCACGAACCCGGGCCGGAGGAGGTGTTCGTCGCCGAGGGAACGTTCAACGACGGCGCGCGCGACTACCCGGCGGGCACCTTCCTGCACGCACCGGCCGGCTCGTGGCACGTTCCCGCGAGCACCACCGGCTGCACGTTGTTCCTGTTCTACCCGGAGGGCTGAACCCATCGGGTAGCGACCCTGGTGCCGAGCGGTTCGCTGAGGTACAACCGGAAGCGTGGCCGGGCATGCCGCGGTGGAGCGGGACGTGCTGGTGCGGTACCTCGACGCGTGGACGGCGAAGGCACTGCGGTCCCAGCGCGGCGGTACGTACGTCGAGTGCGGCGGCTTCGCGGCCGACGCGCTCCGGGTGTTCGGCGAGTTCGCCGACCGGCTGGACGGGCACCACCTGGAGCTGGTGGTCGTCGGTTCTTCCGCGCCGGTCGGGGCACCGGACGGGCTTTCGGTGCGGGTGGTCGCCGATGTCGCGGAGCTGGCGCTGAGCGGGCCGGTGCTGACCCATTTGGACGGTCCCGGCGCGTGGCCGCTGGTCGCCCCGATGGCCCGCGGCAAGGGGCGCGAGGTGGTGGTCACGGCGCCGGCGGGGGACGATCGCGTTTCGCAGGGGTGCGCGGTGGAGCTGGTGGCCGAGGACGGCGAAGCGCGGCTGCTGGTGTTCCTCACACCGGACGAGAAGCACCTCGCGACGTTCAAGAGCGAGCTGTGGGCGGTGGACGAGTTCGCGGGCATCCGCTACCGCGACCCGCACGACCCGGAGCGCACGCTGGTCGACATCTCGCTGACGCCGCAGCTGCTGCCGTTGCGCCGGGCGTTGTCGGCGGAACTGGCGCGGCGGGGGAGGTGCCCGGTGGCGGAGCTGCAGCGGTTCACGCTGCTGGAGACGATCTACCGCCCGGAGGACGCGATCGGGGCGCTGGGTTCCGCGATCGCGGCGGGGGAGGTGACGCGGGACCCGGAGAAGGGGCGGTTGACGCCGAAGGTCGTGGTGGGGCTGCCGTAGCGGGGCGGTTTCAGGCGGCCTCGGCCCTCAGCTCGGCGGCTTGGGCGGCCCTCACCCGCTGACGGCGGCGTCGCGCAGGGCCGCAGCCACGCAGCCCGCCGCGTCGGACAGCGGCCGCGGCAGGTGCGCGAGCAGGATGCGGCGCCGCTCCCCGGGCCCACCGCGCACCGGCAGCACGCGCACCTCCGGTGGCACCACGGCGTCGAGCGAGCCGGGCATGGTCGTGATCCCGCAGCCGGCCGCGACGAGCCGCAGCTTCGCCAGCCAGTCGCGGGCCGTGTGGGCGATCTCGGGCCGTTCGTCCAGGCCCGGCCACACGCCCAGCACGCGGTCGTCGCCCGAACCGGCGACCCAGCGCTGCCCCCGCAGGTCGGTGACGTCGATGTAGTCGCGACGCGCCAGCGGGTGGGACGCGGGCACGGCCACGCGCAGGCTGCGCTCGGTGAGCACCCGCACGGCCAGCGCCGGCGTCTCGGTGTCCGGCGGGCGGAACGGCGGCGCCGACGCGACCAGCGCGAGGTCGAGCGTGCCGGCCCGCAGGGCGCGGACCAACGCCGGCGTCCCACCCTCCCGGCTGAGCACGGTGATGGCCGGGTGCGTCCGCCGCAACGCCGCCAGCGCGCGGGGGAGCAGGTCGGCGCCGGCGGTCGGGAACCAGCCCAGCCGGACCGTGCCCTGCTCGCCGGGCAGCCCGGCCAGCTCGCGCGCGGTGGCGTCGAGCGCGTCGATCACCCCGGCGGCGCGGCGCACGACGATCTGCCCGGCCGAGGTGAGCCGCACGCCGTCGTGGCGCCGCTCCAGCAACGGCGTCCCCGCGGCGCGTTCCAGCGACGCGATCTGCCGCGAGACCGCCGACTGGGTGTAGCCGAGCGCGGCGGCCGCGGCGGTGAGCGTGCCCCGCTCGGCCACCTCGCGGAAGACGCGCAGGGCGGTCAGGGACGCGTCGGAAAAGGCCATGACATCTACGCATACCAGGTCTGCGGTTCTTTCGCTTTCCGCATGGACCCGGCCGTCCTAGCTTGGAGTCATGAACTTGATCCACACCCCCTTCGGATTCAGCAGCACCGCGGCCGAGGTAGCCGCGGGTATCGACCTGTCCGGCCGCCGGGCCGTGGTGACCGGCGCGTCCTCCGGCCTCGGCGCCGAGACCGCGCGCGCCCTGGCCGCCACCGGCGCCGAGGTCACGCTGGCCGTCCGCGACGTCGCCGCGGGCGAACGCGTGGCCCGGGACATCGCCGGCGCGGTGCGCGTCGCGCCGCTGGACCTGACCGATCCCGCCTCGATCGACGCGTTCGTCGCGGCCTGGGCCGGCCCGCTGCACATCCTGGTCGCCAACGCCGGTGTCATGGCCACGCCCGAGCAGCACACGCCGCAGGGCCGCGAACTGCAGTTCGCCACCAACCACCTCGGGCACTTCGCCCTCGCCACCGGGTTGCACGCCGCGCTGGCGGCCGGCGGCGCCGCCCGGATCGTCGTGGTCAGCTCCAGTGGCCACCAGCTGTCCCCGGTGGTCTTCGACGATGTCGACTTCGCCTTCCGGCCGTACGACCCGTGGCTCGCGTACGGCCAGTCGAAGACCGCCAATGTGCTCTTCGCCGTCGAGGCGACGCGCCGCTGGGCCGGCGACGGCATCACCGCGAACGCGTTGATGCCCGGCGCGATCCACACGAACCTGCAGCGCCACACCGGCGGCCGCGGCAGCGGCCAGGTCCCGCCCGAGCTGATCAAGACCCCCGAGCAGGGCGCGGCGACGTCGGTCCTGCTCGCGACGTCGCCGCTGCTCGGCGGAATCGGCGGCCGATACTTCGTGAACTGCAACGAAACCATGACCATCGACCGCCGCGGCGAAGCACCGCGGCTGGAGGGCGTGGCCCGCTACGCCCTCGACCCCGAAGGCGCCGACCGCCTCTGGACCCTCTCGGAAACCCTGCTCGCCAAAGGAATCGCATGACCCCGAAAGTCGCCCTCGTCACCGGCGCCACCCAGGGCCTCGGCCTCGCCCTGGCCGAAGGACTCGCCCAGCGGCTGTCCACTGAGGACACCGTCTACCTGACCGGTCGCGACGCCGGCCGCGTCGCCCAAGCCGTCGAAGCCGTGCCCGCCGGTGGTGCCGAGGTCCGCGGCGAAGTGCTCGACGTCGCCGAGCCCACGGCGGCCGGTCGGCTCGCCGCGAAGCTGGCCGAGCGCCACGGCGGCATCGACGTCGTCATCGGGAACGCCGTCATGCGCGTCGGCCCCGACGACGACCCGCGCGCGATCGTCCGCGACTACGCCGAGGTCAACAACTTCGGCACCAACCGCCTGCTCCGCGCTTTCGCGCCGCTGCTGCGGGACGGCGGCAGGTTCCTGGTCGTCGCCAGCTCGTTCGGCACGCTGCGGCACCTGGCGCCCGCCCTGCACGACCGGTTCGACGGTCTGTCCTCTTTGGACGAGGTGGACAAGCAGGTGACCGCCTGGCGGGACGCCGTCGAGGACGGCAGCGCCCGCGCGGGCGACTGGCCGGGCTTCGTCAACGTCCCGTCCAAGATCGGCCAGGTCGCGGCCGTGCGGACGCTCGCCGCCCAGCGCCGCGACGACGACCTGGCGCGGGGGATCCTGCTCGCCGCCGTCTGCCCCGGGATGATGAACACGCCGACGTCCGCGCTGTGGTGGGACGTCAGCACCGCCCCGAGTCCCGCCGAAGCCGCGGATGCGTTGCTGGAGCTCGTGTTCCGGCCGGTCGACCCGGCGCAGTACGGCGAGCTGGTCCGCGACGGAGCCGTCCTGCCCTGGCGGTGACGGGCTCAGCCGAGCGAGGCGTCCAGTGAGCGCGTCGGGACGGCGTCCAAGGCAGCCAGGGTGTCCGCGTCCAGCTCGATGTCGCCGGCCGCGATGTTGGCCTCCAGGTGATCCGCGCTCGCGGTGCCGGGGATGAGGTGGACGTTCGGCGCGTGGTGCAGCAGCCAGGCGAGGCCGATCTGCGCCGGCGTGCGGCCGAGCTCGCGCGCGGCCGCCTGGACCGCCGGCTCGTCGGTCACCTTCGGCAGGCCGGGGAAGGCGCCGCCGAGCGGGAAGAACGGCACCCACGCGATGTCTTCGGCGACGCAGAGCTCGACCATGTCCTCGTCGTCGCGGCCGACCAGGCTGTACGCGTTCTGGACGCACGCGATGCCGGCCGGGAGCGCCCGGCGCAGGGTGTCGAGGGTGACGCTGCTGAGCCCGATCGCGCCGATCTTGCCTTCGTCGCGCAGAGCGGTCATGACGGCGAGCTGGTCGTCGAGGTCGACCACCTGGTCGCCCTCGGCGAGCACGCCCGGCCGCCGGTCGGCGCGGCGCAGGTTCACCAGCGGGATGCGGTCGAGCCCGAGCGCGCGGAGGTTGTCCTCGACGCTCGCGCGCAGCTCCTCGGGGCGTTGCGCGAGGCGCAGCGGGATCGGAGCGCCGGGGTCGGGGTCGGCGCCGACCTTGCTGACGACCACGACGTCGTCGCCGGGCCGGACGGCCTCGCGGATGACGTCGTTGACGAAGCCGTTGCCGTAGAACTGGGCGGTGTCGACGTGGTCGACGCCCAGGTCGAACGCGCGGCGCAGGAGTGCGACGGCCTGGGCGCGGTCGGCGTGGAGGCGCTCGAGCTGCATCGCCCCGTAGCCGACGCGGGCGACGGCGCGGCCGGCGAGCTGGGCACTTTTCGTGAAGGGCATGCGTGGTCCCGTCCTCGTGCGATGATGGTGAAGCGGAGGAACCTCCGCTAAGCCGACCGTAGCACAACCGGAGGTGCCTCCGCTTTGCCTTCGCCGGAACCTGACCGCCCGGTGCGCTCCGACGCGCGCCGCAACCGGGAAAAGCTCGTCTCGGTCGCGCGGGCGGCGTTCGCCGCCGCCGACGGGACCGTCGCGCTGGAAGCGATCGCCCGCGAGGCCGGCGTCGGGATCGGCACGCTCTACCGCCACTTCCCGACCCGCGAGGCGCTCGTCGAAGCCGTCTACGCGGCCGAGCTCGACGACGTCACCGCGAGCGCCCCGGCGTTGCTCGCGGAGCTGCCGCCCGAACCCGCACTGCGCGCGTGGATGGACCGCTACGCGGCGTTCATCGAGACCAAGCGCGGGATGGGCGACGTCCTGCGCGCGAGCCTGGCATCGGGCCGCATCACGACCCCGGTGACGCGGCGGCGAATCACCGGCGCGATCGGCGCGATCCTGGCCGCGGGGGCGCGGGACGGGGTGTTCCGCGCCGACACCGACGCCGAAGACGTCACGCTGATGCTGCTCGGCGTGTTCTTGTCGACGTCGGCCGACCAGGACGCGGAGCGGATCGGCCGGCTGCTGGACCTCATCGTCGACGCACTGCGGCCGAAGTAACACGTGCTACATTTCTCGGCGTGACGAAGACTCGCTGGTCGGTGCTCGTGGTGCGGGTCCCCGCCGAGCCGAGCCGCCACCGCGTCGCCGTGTGGCGCGAGCTGCGGCGGGCCGGAGCGCTGTCACTGGGGCAGGGCGTCTGGGCCGTGCCGGACGCGCCGGTGTTCGCCGACGGCGTCGCGCGCGTGATCGAGCTGGCCGGGCGCGGTGACGGCGAGGTGCTGGTGCTGGACGCCACCGGGCGGGCGGAGCCGGACGGAGCCCGGCTGGAAGCGTTGTTCACGGCCGAGCGCGCCGAAGAGTGGGCGGAGTTCCTGGCCGACTGCGGCAAGTTCGACGCCGAGATCGACAAGGAGATCCGCGTCGGCAAGTTCACGATGGCCGAACTCGAAGAGGAGGAGCAGAGCCTGGAGCGCCTGCGGCGATGGCACCGCGACATCAAGGCCCGCGACGTCTTCGGCGCCCCGGCCGCGGCCGATGCGGACGAGCGGCTGGCGCACTGCGCCGGCCGGCTGGCCGAGTACACGGACCGGGTTTTCCGTGCCCTGCACCAGATGTGACGCCGGATGACCAGGCAGCTGGCCCCCGTGTACGCGGCGGGATTCGTCACGGCGTTCGGTGCGCACAGCATCGCCGCCGGGCTCGGTGGTTACGCCGAGGCCGAACACGCGTCGCTGCTGACGTTGGGGCTGCTGCTGGCGGTGTACGACGGCGCCGAGGTCGTGCTGAAGCCGGTGTTCGGCGCACTGGCCGACCGCGTCGGGCCGCGTCCGGTGCTGCTGGGCGGCTTGCTGGCGTTCGCCGTCGCGTCGGCGGCGTTCGTGGTGGCGGGCGACCCCGCGCTGGTCGGTTCGGCGCGGTTCGGCCAGGGCGCCGCGGCGGCCGCGTTCTCCCCGGCGGCGGGCGCGCTGGTGGCCCGGTTGACCCCGGAAACGGGCCACGGCCGAGCGTTCGGCGGCTATGGCGCGTGGAAGGGCCTGGGCTACACGCTCGGCCCGGTCCTGGGTGGCGTCTTGATCACTGTCGGGGGCTACGCGCTGTTGTTCGCGACGCTCGGCGGGCTGGCACTGGCGGTCGCCGGCTGGGCGGCGATCGCGGTCCCGGTGGTGTCACCGTTGCCGCGCGCGCGTCAGACGGTCTTGGACCTGGTGCGTCGCCTGACCGGCCGCGGTTTCCTGCGCCCGACGGCAACCCTGGCGGCGGCCACGGCGGCGGTGGCGGTCGGCGTGGGCTTCCTGCCGGTGGCCGGCGCGGGCCTGGGAGCGTTGGTGACGGGAGCGGTGGTGTCCCTGCTGGCGGCGACGGGAGCGCTGGTCCAGCCGTGGGCGGGCCGAGCCCACGACGCGGGCCGCATCGGCGACGCAACGGGCATGGCGGCGGGACTCGCGGCGGCAGCGGCGGGCTTGACGGCGGCAGCGGTGCTACCGGGAATCGCCGGCTTGCTGCCGGCGGCGGCGGCGATCGGCGCCGGAACGGGCTTGGCAACGCCGATCGCATTCGCCCACCTGGCGGCGGCAACGCCGAAGGAGAGACTGGGCCAGACGATGGGAGCGGCCGAGGTGGGCCGCGAACTGGGCGACGCGGGAGGCCCGCTGTTCACCGGAGCTTTGGCGGCGGCGGGTTCGCTCGGTCTCGGGTTGGGCGGGTTGGCGGCGGTGCTGGCGGTTTTCGCGGTGGCAGTGGGAATCATCGCCCGCCGCTGAGCGCACCGCAGTCCCGCTTGAAGCTGACGGACAAGCGGAACCGGCCGCCTTCCGGAAACGCACAGTATCCGGACCGGCGGGATTGATCCGCCAAGCGGACGGTCACAAAACCGTTTTGTTGTTGCATGATGATTACTCCCCCTGATCGCGGGGCTCGTCGTGAGGGAGGACCTGACATGGGACAGGCGCGGGGCGAAGTGACCACCAGGATGGTCGATCTGTCCACCGTTTCCTTGGCCGATTTGCGGCTGAGCGACGACCCGGCGCTCCGCCACTCGCTCCGGCTGGTCGCCGGGCGCGCCGAGTGCAGCCGCACCGGCGTTCTCCAAAACCAGGCGCCGGACGCGCGTTGAGCCGGGGTTAGGGAACTCACGACCCGATGCTGGACACCCACCGGGTGTCACTGACCAACCTCGACGCGATGGCCGCGGGCCGGAGTGACGCGGCCGTCGTGGCGCAGCTCGGGCAGGCCGACCGCAGCCGGCGGTTGACGTTGCTGCGGGCGGTTCTCGACGCGGCCGCCGAACTCAACCCTTCGATGTCCCCGTTGCCGCCGCTCGACGAGGCGTGGACGTTGCTGATCGAGGCACAGCAACGCGATCCGGCCGCGACCGACCGGGTGCTCGCGCACCCGCACACGGGCCTGTGGGCGGCAAATGTCCTGCAGCGGCTGGCGAAGGGCGAATCCGGCGATCCGCCGTTGTGGGCCGATCTCGGCGGCCTCCACCGGCTGGCCACCGCCGCGGCGATCCGCGCCGGGCACGACTTCCGGTCGCGGGTCCCGGTGTGGCGCGGCCGGCTGATGCTGCCGACGCTTGGCCTCGCGGACGTCCGCAGCCGCCGGGACTGGGATTTCGCCCAGGTGCACGCCGAACGCGGGCACGTCCTCGTGCGGGGTCCGTCCGGCAGCGTGCAGCTGCCCGACGACAGCGCGGCCGACGGCCCGGGCTGGCTTCCCCTGCGCTCACTGCCCATCGGCGACGGTGAGCTCTTCCTCGACGACATCGATCCGTACCGCGAGTTCGACGGACCTCTGCCGCCGCAACGGCTCGAGGCCGGCGAAGTGGCGCAGTGGGCGGAAATCCTGGACGCCACCTGGCGGCTGCTGACCGAGCACCACCCCGCGATCGCGGCCGAGCTCGCTGCAGGGCTCACCACGCTGGTGCCCAGGGCGGCGATCGACCGTTTCACCCCCTACAGCGCGTCGCACAACGACGTCTTCGGCTCCCTGGTGCTGTCCCGGCCGCCGGACGCGACGACGTTCGCCGCCACCCTCGTGCACGAATTCCAGCACAGCAAGCTCGGGGTACTGCTGGTGCTGGTCGATCTGCTCGATCCCGCCGGGGACAACGAATCCGCCCGGCTGTACGCCCCGTGGCGCGACGATCCCCGCCCGCCCGTCGGGCTCCTGCACGGCGCCTATTCGTTCCTCGGCGTGACGGCGTTCTACCGCGGGCACTACCCGGTGGCGGCGGGACTGGCGGCCCGGGCCGCGCAGTTCGAGTTCGCTTATCGGCGCGAGCAGACGGCTCACGCGGTCAGCACGCTGCTCACCGAAGCGGTGCCGTCGGCGCTGGGGCGCCGGTTCCTCGCCACGGCACAGGACCGGCTGCGCGAATGGGGGACCGAGCCACTGCCGGCCGACATCACGCAGGCAGCCGGACGGGCGAACCTCGACCACCGCCTGTCCTGGCGGTTGCGGCACCTGCGGGTCGCGGACGGGGTCGTGGCGGAGCTGGCCGGAGCCTGGCTGCGGAACCGGCCCTGCCCGTTCGTGCCGGCCGCGCCACCGAACCTGGTGCCGGCGACGGGTTCCGCCGGGCACGCGCGGCTCACCCTCACCCGCACGTGGCTGACCGACCCGGACCTGTACGACGTCTACCGCGCCGAGCCGGAACTGGCGATGGCCGAGATCGCCGGCATGTCCGCCGCGGACTTGGCGCTCGTCGACGGTGACACGACGACCGCGGCCGAGCGCTACCGGCGTCAGCTCACGATCACGCCCGATTCGCCGGCCGCGTGGGCCGGGCTCGCGCTGGCCACCCGGCATCCGGTGCTGCTGAGCCGTCCGGAACTGGTGTCGGCGGTGCACCGCGAAGTCCGGCGGCAGCGTGGGGTGGCGCCGAACCCGGATCGGCTGGCGCGCTGGCTCGGCTGACGACGAACGCACGAAGCCTCCGACGGTTTCCCGGTCGGAGGCTTCGTGCGGTGACCCGGGAGATCAGATCTGCATCGGGTCGATGTCGCAGTTGGCGCGGTGGTTGAACTGGGCGTCCGCGGTCGCCGGGTGCTCCGAACCGAGGACCTGGCGCAGCCGCTGGACGGCGTTCAGCTGGAGGATGTCCGCTTCCTCACCACGGCCGAGCCCTCGCAAGTCGAGCGCTTGGTTCACCAGGAGTGCCAGCGTCGACGGGTGATCGGCGCCCAGCACGCGCTGAGAGCGTTCGAGCGTCGCCACATCGAGCGCGTACGCGGCTTCGTAATCACCCGATTCGGCCAGGTCACTCGCGTGGTTCGTCGCGCAGACCAGCGTGAACGGGTGGTCGTCGCCCAGCGCCTCGGTCATATCGGCCAAGGCGCGTTCGCCCAGCTCCCGAGCCTGCTCGACCGAACCGAGGAGGCGCAGCGTGACCGCGAGGTTGGTCGCGGCGGCCACGCTGAACGGGTGCTTCTCGCCCCAGCTCGCTTCGTAGAGGCTCTTGACGTGCTCGCCGAGCCGCCGGGCTTCGGCGAGGTTGCCGTCCTGGCGGTGTTCGATCGACAGGTCCATGGTCGCGGACATCGCGTCGGGGTGGGATTCCCCGTACTTGGTGACCAGGCCGTCGGTGGCCTCCATGGCCAGCGTGAGCGCCTTCTTGTCGCGGTGCAGACCCGCTTTGCGGTACGCGATCGCGAGGTTCTTGATGGCCGCCAGCGTCATCGGGTGCCGGCCGCCGAGCTGCGCCCGCATGCGGCGGACGGTGTCTTCCTGCTCGGTCCGCGCCTGCAGGTAGTCACCCGTTTCACGGAGGTCGACCGACCAGTTGTCCAGCGTCAGCAGCGTGTGCCGGTGGTCCGCGCCCAGAACGGTCTGCTTGCGCTGCGCCGTCCGCTCGTCCAGGTCGCGCGCCCCGGCGAAATCGCCGACCAGGCGCAGGCTGAGCGCGTAGTTGTTGGCCGCGGCGAGGGTGTCCGGGTCTTCGTCGCCGAATCGGTCCAGCGCGCTCAGATAGGCGAACTCGTTCATCTGGCGAGCCCGCTCGAAGTCGCCCTTCGCGCGCAGGTCGGACGCGACGCCGTGCATCGTGAGCAGCGTTTCTTCGTGCGTTTCGCCCAGCGTTTCCTGCATCAGCGCGAGCGTCCGCTCCGCGACGGACCGGCCTTCCTCGAACCGGCCGAGGGCTCGGAGCATACGGCCCCACCAGCGGGAGACGACGAGGGTGTCGGCGTGCTTTTCGCCGAGCTTCTCGTTCCAGAACTTCGCGTAGTCCTCGGCCATTTCGAGCGCACCGGCGGGGTCGCCGAAGGCGAAGAGGTAGTTGACCGCGTTGATCGCCATCCGGCGTACCCAGCGGTCGGTGCAGTTTCGGGCGTCGACCGCGCGGATGTGCGGCAGCATTTCCGCGTAGCGCGACCAGTAGTCGACCGAGTCGGGTTGCTTGGGGTCGCGGTTGGCGAGCAGCAGGTGCGCGGTGTGCCGCACGCGCTCCTGGTCCTCCGGCCCGAGTTTGTTGCGTAGCACCAGCTGCACGAGCCGGTGCAGCTGGAGCGTGTCGCTGCGGTGGTCGATCTTGGCGAGGCTGTAGCGGTTGATCTCGCGGATCGCGCGGCTCAGCTGGATGGGGTCGCCGAGAGTCTGCTCGAGCGCTTCCGAGGTCGGGACGTTGCGGACACCGCTGAACATCGCCCGGGGAATCGGCTCGGGGGAGAAGAACGCGCACACTTCGAGCAGTTCCAGCGCCCCCGGGTTTTCGTCGCGCAGCCGGTCCAGCGAAACGTTCCACGCCGCTTCGACCGCGACGTCGTAGTCCGCGGGCGGGCGCGACTGGAGGAGTTCTGTTCGCTTGTTCTCGAACAGTTCCAGGTACTCGTCGGTCGCCATGCCGGTTTCGGCGCGCCACGCGGCGGCCTGCTCGACCGCCAGCGGCAGGTCGCCCAGCACGGTGGCCAGCCGGTCGGCGTCCTCGTCGGCGAGGTCGTGGTTGCGGCGCTGGAGCAGTTCGCGGCTTTCCGACCGCCGGAAGACGTCGACCTCGACCGCTTGGGAAACCTCGGACCACTGCGGGTTCCGGGACGTCACCAGGATGTGGCCCTCACCGCGCCGCGGCCAGAACTTGCGGACGTCCTCGGGCCGGTCGGCGTTGTCGAACACCAGCAGCCAGCGGCGGTACGGTTCGCCGCTGCCCAGTGCCTCGAGCACGGCGGGCACCGCGGTGTCGACGGACTGCTCGACCGGAAGATCGAGGCGCTTCGCCAGTTTCACCAGCGACGCCTGGATTTCCGACTGGTTCTCCGAGGGGATCCACCAGATCAGATCGTATTCTTCGGCGTGGCGGTAGACGTACTCGACCGCGATCTGCGATTTGCCGATGCCGCCCATCCCGTGCAGCGCGCCGGGCAGTACGGCTGTACGGGTCGATTTGGAAAGTTCACCGTGCAATGCCCGCAGGATGTCCCCGCGCCCGATGAAGTTGACATTGCGCAGCGGAACGCCGCCCCAGACGGCGGGCTGCTGGCCGGAGTGGCGGACCTCGGTGCCCGGCTCCGATCTCGTGGTAGTCACTGAGATCCCTCGAGGGTGGTTGATCGGTTCAGCTTGCGGGTCGGACCCTACCGGATGTTGGCCTGGAGGTACCCCTAGGCCTTCCGACGTCCTAGTCGCGCGTGCGCCGCCATCGTTACGGGACCCCCTGAACCGTTCCAAGGCATCACCCAATCGGTTAGCTCGGCGTGTGTAAGGCCCCGACAGTGCTCTTAGAACGTCACGTTGGACAGTCAACAACGGTTCAGAGCGTGACGTAACCACCGGTAGAGTGGCGTCATCGGGAGCCGCCAGGGCATTGCGCAGATTCGCGACCGCGGGCTCCTGAGGACCCAGGACGTCCTGGACCACCCGCTGGACTCGAGCGGTGTCCGCGCGCGAAACAAGGGCCAGCAACCGACGGCGCAGTCCCGGCGCGAAATCGTACTCGACCGGGCTTTCCGCGTCCGCCGGTACGCGGTGCAGCAATCGGCCCAGCTGGATTTCGGCCAGGTGCGCGGGCCGTGCCTGCGGCATCAGGGTGCCGTGCACCGCCTGCATCACGCGCAGGGTGAGCGGTGCCGCCGCGAGCAGCCCGGCCAGCCGGATGGCGGGCGAGGTGCCGGTGGCGAGGAACTGGTCGAGTCTTTCCGTGGGCGACGGTGGTTCTCCGGTCTGTCCCACGTCGTCCGCGAGATCTTCGTCCGCAGGGGGGACCAGTACCGGGAGCCGCACGGCGGGAGTACCGGAGATCAGTTCGGCCCAGCGGTGCACGTGCCGGGGTTCCAGTTCCAGCACCGGGATCGGGTTGGCGGTGCCGGGGCGGACACCCCGCAACGTCCGGGACACCACGCGGATGCCGGTCCAGCTCCAGCGTTCGGCGGGCAGGAGGTGGAACAGGCTGACCTGACAAGTCTTGGCCCACAACGAGAGGAGCCCGAACATCGACCCGCTGCGCCACGCGGGGCCGACGCCGTCGCTGAGCACGACGATGACGCGCCGGCCCGTCGGGTCGGCCAGCTGCGCCGGTTCGCAACCGGTGCCCGGTGCGGTTTCCACGAATCGGACGACCGGTTCGTCGGTGTCCACCGAAACCGTCTTGACGTCGGAAAACGCGCCCTGCCTTTCCAACAGGGCGCGGAAAGCGCGGGAAGTGCGTTCCCAGAACACCATCGAAGAACCGCGGTCGACGACCAGCACGACCTCGAACGGATGTCCTCGCGAGGCCCGGTGCACCGGCAGCCACACCTTGGTCTCCGCCGCGGCGACCGCCGTTTCTTCCTCGTCGAGTTCGCTCTTGTGCTTCAGCCGGACGAGGCGGTTCAGCGGCCGCAGCGCCTTCGCCAGGCCTTGGGGCAGGCTCGGGGGCACCGTGCGGGCCGGCCGGGCGGCCGCGGGCCGGCGCGTTCGCGGCCGGATCGGGACCGGTTCGAGGGGAACGGGCGCCGGTTCCGGGTGATCGCCCGGGCGGCCCGGGTCCGGCCGTCCCGGCGGCAGGTGGTCGACGCGGGGTTCCGCCGGCGACGCCGGTTCGGGCTCCGGCGGGGGCGGGGGCGGGGGTGGTGGCGGCGGGGGTTCGGGACGCGGAGCCGCGCGCGGCGATTCGCTCGCCGCGATGCGGGCGGCGAGCCAGACCGCGTCGGCGATCTCGTCCGCGTTGAGCGCCTCGGTGGCGAGGCGGTCGACCGGGTCGGCCATCGGCTCAGTCCGTTCCCAGGACGTTGAGCCGCCGCCACAAAGTGCCGCGCAGCACCTCCCAGTTCGCGTCGTGCTGGTGGGCGCCCGAGGTTGTCAGGTGCAGGGCGTTGAGGAGCTGGTCGTTGGCGAGACCGCCTTCCTGCCCGCTGTTGGCGAGGAATTCGTGGATCAGGTCGTCGCTGCGGGGCGGCACGTCGCGGAAGTGCGCCGCGACCATGCTCACGAGCTGTTCGAAGCCGGGCTGCGGCATGTCGAGCCGCAGGCAGCGGCGCAGGAACGCGGGCGGGAAATCCCGTTCGCCGTTGCTCGTCACCACGACGATGGGGAACGCGCGGCACCGCACGTGTCCGTCGCGCACGACCGCCCGGCCGCCGCGGTCGTGCGTGAAGACGGTGACCTCGGGCCGGGTGGCGGCGATCCGGGCCAGCGGCTGGATCTCGAAGTCGCCGTCCTCGAACACCGCCAGCAGGTCGTTGGGCAGGTCGATGTCCGACTTGTCCAGCTCGTCGATCAGGAGCACCCGCGGCCGGTCGTAGGGCAGCAGTGCGGTGCCGAGCGGGCCGAGGCGGACGAACCCGCCGATGTCGGCGCCCTCCTCGGTCGCGGCGGCCTGGACCCGGCCGATGGCGTCGTAGGTGTACATCCCGTCGCGGGAGATCGTGCGGCTGCTGATCGGCCAGCGCAGCACCGGGCCCAGACCGAGTTCGCGCGCGATCTTGTAGGCCAGGCTGGACTTCCCGGTGCCGGGGTTGCCGGTGATCAGCAGCGGCCGCCGCAGGTACAGCGCCGCGTTCACGGTCAGCACCTCTTCGAGCGTCGCGTCCCGCGCGGAGGCCACGGCCGGCACGCCGAGCCGGCGGACGAACTCGGCGTCGGACGCGATCGGGACCTGCAGCGCCGGGCCGCCGTCGAACGCGCGCCAGCTGGGCGGCGCCGGCAGTTCGGGGGCGTCCTCGCCGGCGGGCGGCGGCAGCCCGTGACCGCGGTAGACGCACCAGGGCGGGATCTCGGCACCGCTCATCGCGCGGGCACCTCCTCGATCGGGGCCGCGGGGGGATCCTGCGGCTCGACGGGCCTGTCCGGGTCGTCCCACAGCAGCGAAACCCGGCTCCCGACGTGGGAGTCGGGCCGGGCGGCCTGGCGGGCCCGGCTGCGCAGGAGGCGTAGGTGCTCGACGAGCTCGGGCAGGAAGTCGCGCAGGGACTTGATCTCGGCTTCGAACGCCGAGCGGGCGGCCTCGGTGCGGTGCCAGATCATCACCGGGATGCCGGTCCGGACCCCGACGAGCACCTCGCCGGGGTCCGTGCTGTCCGGCACCGAACGCAGGACCAGCGACAGGACCTTCTTCTGCGCGGCGAGTTTCGCGTCGAGCGCGGTCAGGTGCCGCCGTTTCGAGCCGTCGCTCCAGAGCCAGTGCTCTTCCGGTGTGGTCAGCCCGGCGGGCACCTTCTTGAGCAGGTCCCAGCGCCGTCGCCATTCCCGGTGCCAGCGCGGCGACCGTGCGCGGTCGAGGCTGCGCACGACCACTTGGTAGTGCAGGCCGAGCGGGCGCGGCAGCGAGCTGCCCGCCTCGAGGTCCCACTGGTCGACGGGCAGGTTCAGCAGTGAATAGGGGAGCAGGAACTCGATCCGGATCGCCGTGGCGTTCTGCGCCCAGCCGGTTTCGGCCTCGGCGACCAGCGCGGCCACGTGCGCGCGGACGGCGTCGAGATCGCCGGTGAACGGCTCGCTCCGCCGCGGCCGCCACCCGGTCGGGTCGTTGTGCCGCCAGTGCACGACGACGTACAGCCCGGTGTCGAGCAGGTCCGGCTCGATGCGGACGACGAGGTAGGCGACGACTTCCGCGGGAGTGGCGGGCTCGGTGGCCCGCGCCAGGCGGACGGCGTTGATCTGCTCGGTCACCCCCAGGCGAGCGGCCTGGCGGTCGTTCCAGCCGCGCAACCCTTCGGCGCGCTCGTCGTCGGCGGCGGCCGCCAGGTATTCGACGAACAGCAGCAGGGGCGGAACCCCGTCGGGCTGCGCGTTCATCCGTTCCAGCGTGGCGAGCGCGTCCGCCGGCCGGTGGTCGGCCGAGGTCAGCTCGGCCGCGGGCCCGGCCGCCGCCCGCACGAGCTCGGCCAGCCGGCTGCTCGGGTTTTCGCCCAGCAGGTTCAGCAGTTCCTGGCGGTCGTATTCGGTGACGAGGTCGAGCGCGGCCATGTCCTCGACGGCGGACCGGGCCCGCTGCACGGGAATCGACCCGGGCTCCATCTGTTCGACGGCGTCGACGAAGGCGGCGAGCGCCCGCGGGTGCTGCCGCCGGCAGGCCTGCACGATGCCGATCAGGCTGGCCCGCGTCGTCGGCAGGTCCTCGACGACCAGCGGCATGCCGAGGTGGTCGGCCAGCAGCTCCAGGCAGAGGCGCCGGCTACCGGGGTCGCGCAGGGACGGGATCTGCTCCAGGCAGTCGATGAGGAACCCCAGGGAGCTCGGGTAGTCAGAGCCGTTCCACGACGTCACCCCGCCCCTCCCTCGCCCTCCGGAGTTAAGGGGATATCCCAGCATGACCCACTTGGACAACCGCTGAGGTGCTATCTCAACCGGACGGCCTATCACGACGGTTTGAACCACGCTTTCCGGTCGCTCACGTTCGGGTGGTGTCGGAGCGCATTTCGTAACGGTGTGATGTCGGCCGTATCGCCCGACGCGTCCGAAACGATGAGCACGATGGTCTGTTCGGCGGTGAAGAAATGGGGGGACGGCAGTGGCGAACGAGGGCGCTGCTGCAGCACAGCGAAGTGCTGCGGTCGATCGAGCGGTGCGGTTGTTCCGGTTCCTCGCGCGGAGCCAGCAGCTCAAGTCCAACCCGCCTCGCACCATCGACAGCTACGAGTCCGTGCTGTGGTTCGGGCGCTTGCCCGAGCATCCCGCCATCCTTTCCGCCGACGGAGACGACTCCACCGCTCTGCTGAGGATCGAACGGGTCGCGCACCACGAGCCTCCGGAACCCGACGCGCACTTGGAGCCTTGGCTGGACGGTGAATGGGACGACCCGGTCGCCCCGCCGACACTGCGTGAATCATTGACCGACGGAGAGCACCGGACCGCCCTCGAGGACGCGCCGGGAATCTGTGACGCCCATGCCGAGTGGGAAGCTGCCTGGTCCGTCTGGGCCGAACGTGAGCGCACCGACCGGCCGGCGCGAAACGTCTACAACGACCTGTTCTCCGCGTACGTCACCGCGACCGGGCACGCCGAAGAACTCGAACTGGTCGTCGGAGTGGGCTGCTTGTCGTGGGCGCCGCCCGGTGACTACGTCGTGCGGCGGCACCTGGTCACGGTGCCCGCCACGATTCACTTCGACGACGGGACCGGACGGTTGACCGTCCACCAGACGGAGGTCGCGGCCGGTTTGACGATCGAGCTGGAGATGCTCGATCCGGGCCGGGTGGCCAATCCGCCGCACGTCGTCCAGATCAGGAACGAAGCTCGCGAATTCGACGCCTCCGTCGTCGACCGCGAAGGCGTGGGCGGTGTATTGCGCCGCCTGGTGAACGCCCTCGACAGCGACGCCGCTTACCTCGATGAGGACGAGCCACCGAAGCCAGGCACGCACGCCGTGGCGGCGTTCGCTCCTGCGTTGATCCTGCGCAGGCGTTCGACGCAGGGGATTGTCGACATCCTCGACTCGGTCGCCGATCAGCTCGATGAGTCAGGCATCGTTCCAGACGGCCTGCTCCCGCTCGTCGATCCCGACCACCGGCCGGCTTCGGAACGTTCACCCCAGCCGGGAGCGCTGGTGGAGGTCGATGCGGATCCGTTCCTGCCGTTGCCGGTCAACGAGCGGCAGTTGCGCGTTCTCACGCAAGTCGACGTGAAGGCACAGACCCTCGTCCAAGGCCCACCGGGAACAGGCAAGACCCACACGGTCGCGGCTTTGCTGTCCCACTTGCTCGCACAGGGCAAGCGCGTGCTGGTGACCGCGCACACCGATCGCGCCCTCAAGGAGGTGCGGACGAAGCTGCCCCGAGCGATCGCGCCGCTGGCGGTCTCGGTCGTCGGTTCCTCGCGATCCGACCTGGCGGATCTCAAGGTCGCGGTGGAGCGGATCAGCCACGTGGCCGGCGAATACGACGCGGGGGCCGCTCGCCGGGTCGCCGACGACCAGCTGATGGCGATCGAACAACTCCGCCTGCGACGTGCCGCGTTGTACCGGCGCATGCTCGATGCGCGCGGGGAGGAGGTCGTCGAATTCGAAGTCGGCGGCTACCACGGCACGCTCGCTGCCATCGCGCAGCGCGTCGAATCGGAGCGGGACCGGTTCGGCTGGCTCGCCGACCTGGTTTCACCTGGTGGTGTCGGTCCTTCCCCGATTCCCGCAGGCCACCTCGTCGAGTGGCACCGAAGTATCGTCGACGACGAGCTGGCGATGGACGAGCCTGAGTCCCGGCTTCGGCTGATTCACCTGGCCGACGTGCCCACGCCTGAGGCGTTCTCGTCGTTGGTAACGGCGGAACGGCAGGCCATCTCCGTCGAGGAAGGCCACCGCGCCCTCATCCACCACGCCGCGTTCGACGGCGTGCGACGGCTGGATCCGTCGACGCGGACCGTGCTGCGTCAGCGGCTCAACGGGTTCGCCCGCGAGGCTGAAGAACTGTCGCGCCGGCGTGAAGCGTGGATCGCCGACTCGCTGGCCGACGTGCTGGCCGGTCGAGCCAATCACTGGCGCTCCCGAGCCGACCAGATCGCTCAGCTCATCGGCTACGCGGGCCCTCTGGTGAACCACCTCGGCCCGCTCACCGACGTGCGGGTCACCGCTGCGGACATGGGTGCGCTCGTCGGCCTGGCCCAAGCGCTGCGCGCGCACGTGGGAGGTGGCAACGCCCTCAAGACGAACCCGGACGGGTCACCCAAGACAGGAGCATTCGCCGCCAAGGCCGTCAAACAGGCGCAGCCCCTCTTCCAGGCCGTGCGGGTCAATGGTGTGCCGCCGACCGGAGCGGACCAGCTCGACCTGTTCCTGACTTGGGCCGAGGCATCTCGGACACTCGACGCGCTGGACCGGGCGTGGCCGGACTCGGTGCACATCCCCGTCGAAGACACACCGAGCGAACGACTGCAGTGGCACGTGACCGAACTGGCGCAGTTGCGCCGCGTCCTGGCGCTGGGTGAGACCCTCGAGACCGAGGAGCGCGGCCTGGCGGGTCTGGGGCTCCCACGCCCGAACTGGACCGATCTCGACGCCGTCCAGACCTATGCGCGGCTCGTCGACGCCGCGGCCGTGGCCGACGCCCGGACAGCCGCTACCTCGCCGTTGCTGGAACTTGCCCGGACCGTCGGCGACGTGGCGCGGTGGGCGGACGCCGCTCCGTGCGTCAAGGATCTGGTGGCCGCGGTGGAAGAGCGAAGCCACGAGCGGTATGCGGTCGCTCGCCGCCGACTGGCTCGGCTGACCGAAGCCGCCGGGCTGGCGCGCCGTCGCGATGAGATCGCGGCGGCCCTGGCGAGCTCGCTGCCCGGTGTGTGCGAGGCCGTGTCGGCGGATCCCCGCGACCCCGCGTGGGTGAACAGGCTGGCGGATTGGGACGCGGCCTGGGCCTGGGCCGAGGTCCGGGCCTGGGTTCTCGGACGCGGTGGCGAAGACGTGAACGCCCTGCAGGCCGAGGTGCTGGAGGTCGAGGCACAGCTGCGTGGGCGGGTCGAGAGGCTGGCCGCCGAGCGCGCTTGGGGACACGCCGTTTCACCTGAGCGGCTGTCCGGCAAGGCCCGCGCCGATCTCCTGCAGTACGCCCAGCTGGTCAAGCTGCTGGGCAAGGGCACCGGCATGTACGCGGACAAGCGCCGGGCCGACATCAAAGCGGCCATGGACCGCTGCCGCCCCGCGGTGCCCGTGTGGATCATGCCGGTCTACCGGATTGCCGAACAGTTCCGCGTCCAACCGGACATGTTCGACGTCGTGATCGTCGACGAGGCGTCGCAAGCGGGTCTGGAGGCGACGTTCCTCCAGTACTTGGCACCCAAGATCGTGGTGATCGGCGACGACAAGCAGGTCTCGCCCTCGGCGGTGGGTACCGATCAGCAGCAGCTGCGCGATCTCGCCGGGCAGTACTTGTGGGACGACCCGTACCGCGCGTCGTGGCAGGACCCCAAGCGCAGCCTGTTCGACGAGGCGAAGATGCGCTTCGAGGGCATGACCACGTTGGTCGAGCACCGGCGCTGCGTGCCCGAGATCATCGGCTTCTCCAATCGGATCGCCTATGAGCCCGATGGCATCCGGCTGGTGCCGGTTCGCCAATACGGGGCTGACCGCCTGGAGCCGATCAAGGCGGTGTTCCTCGAAGACGGTTATGAGCGCGGCGTGACCGACAAGGTGAATCCGGTGGAAGCGGACGCCATCGTCGAGCAGATCGAAAAGTGCGTCACCGATCCCCGGTACGACGGGCTCACCTTCGGCGTCGTGTCGCTGCTCGGCCGTGCCCAGGCGAAGAGGATCGAGAAACGTCTGCTGGAACGCATTCCGCCCGAGGAGTGGAAGGCACGCGAGCTGCGCTGCGGCGACTCGGCGGACTTCCAGGGCTCGGAGCGCGACGTGATGTTCCTGTCGATGGTGAAGGCGCCGGAGTCGGGAAAGCGGATCGGCTCGCTGACCCAGGACATGTACGTCCAGCGGTTCAACGTCGCCGCTTCGCGCGCCAAGGACCAGATGTGGGTGTTCCACTCCGTGCGTCTGTCCGACCTCGGCAACCCGGAGGACATGCGCTTCCAATTGCTGGACTACTGCTACGCGTGGTCCGGGCGCATCGAAGGCGTCGACGACGCGAGGCACACCGCCGTACCCGAAGACCGGAAGGTGGAACCGTTCGATTCGTTGTTCGAACAGCGCGTGTTCAACCGCCTGATGGACCGCGGGTACAGCGTCGTTCCCCAGTTCCCGGCCGAGGGCTACCGGATCGATCTGGTGGTCGTCGGCCGCAAGGCGCGGCTGGCGGTCGAATGTGACGGCGACGCCTGGCACGGGCCGGACGCCTACGAGCGCGACCTCGCGCGGCAACGCGACCTCGAGCGATGTGGCTGGCGGTTCTTCCGCATCCGCGAGTCGGAGTTCTACGCCGACCGGCCGGCGGTACTGGCCCGGTTGTGGGAGACCTTGCAGGAACTCGACATCCATCCGTCCGGCTGGGCCCCGGAAGCCGATGACCCCTCGGCCGCCGAGCCACGTCTGCCGGTGGTCGAGCCCGTGCAGACCCTGCGACCGGAGGTCGTGCCGGAACCGGTCGAGTCCGAACCGGACGCGGTCGAGCCCGCCGCTCTCCAGCAGGTCGTGGCTGCACCGGCGGCGGAGCCGTTGGTCGTGGCGTCGGAACCCGAGGTGTCCACCACGGGAGCGCCGGCGCCGGAAGTTCTTGCATTGGAGGATGACTCGGCGACCGCTGCGGTCGAGCAGCCGGTTTCGGCGCCCGCTGGCTCGCTGCTCGCGGCCTACGGCCACTTCGACGGCACGGTGATCCAGGTCGGCTCCGCGTCACGGAGAGAACTGGTGGAGGGCCTCGTGCACATCGTTGAGGCGGAGGGGCCGGTACTGGGTGGTCGGCTGCAGACCGCCTACGTCCGGGCGTCCGGCGCCGTTCGGGTCACCAAGCTGGTCGCGAGCGAGGTGAACAAGGCGATCGCGCAGGCAGTCCGTGAGGGCCGGCTGGTCGAGGACAATCCTCTCGATGAGCGAGGGATCAAGCCGCGCACCTACCGGCTGCCTGACCAGCCGGAGGTACGCCTGCGCCTCTTGGGACCCCGCTCCTTCGACGAGGTTCCCCCGAGCGAGCTGGCGGCCCTGCTCGACCACGTCGCGGAACGGGACGGGAACAGCGGCGAGGAGGCTCTGCAGCGGGCGGTGCTGGAACTGTTCGGCTTGAAGCGTCTCACCGACAACGTCAAGAACCGTTTCGCCGCAGTGCAGACCGTTCGGTCCTGACGAACGAACGGGCCCGGCCGCAGAGCGGCCGGGCCCGTTCACCAAAACAGGATCAGACCAGGTCGAACCGGTCCAGCTCCATGACCTTCGTCCACGCCGCCACGAAGTCGGACACGAACTTCTCGCGCGCGTCGTCGCTTGCGTAGACCTCCGCCAACGCCCGCAGCTGGGAGTTGGCGCCGAAGACCAGGTCGACCGCCGTGGCCGTCCACTTGAGCTTCTCCGTCGTCACGTCGAGGATCTCGTACACGTTCTCCTCGGACTCCGACGCCTTCCACTTCGTGCCCGGGGCGAGCAGGTTGGCGAAGAAGTCGTTCGTCAGCACGCCCGGCTGGTCCGTCAGGAGGCCGTGCTGGGTCGTGTTCGCGCCGAGTGCGCGCAGGCCGCCCACCAGCACCGTCATCTCCGGGGCCGTCAGGTTCAGCATGTACGCGCGGTCGACCAGGAGCGTCTCCGGCTGGAGCTTCTCGCCCGCCCGCAGGTAGTTGCGGAACCCGTCGGCGCGTGGCTCGAGCACCTTGAACGAGTCGACGTCCGTCTGCTCCTGCGAGGCGTCCGTGCGGCCCGGGTGGAACGGCACCGTGGTCTCGACGCCGGCGTCGCGCGCCGCCTTCTCGACCGCCGCCGAGCCCGCCAGCACGATCAGGTCGGCCAGCGAAATCTGCGCCCCGCCCGCCTCGTTGAACTCGCGCTGGATGTCTTCCAGCTTCGACAGCACCGTCGCGAGCTGCTCCGGCTGGTTGACCTCCCAGTTGCGCTGCGGCTCCAGGCGGATCCGGGCGCCGTTCGCGCCACCGCGCTTGTCGGTGGAGCGGAAGCTCGCGGCCGACGCCCACGCGGTCGAAACCAGCTGGGACACCGAAAGACCGGACTCCAGCACCTTCGCCTTGAGCGCGGTGATGTCGGCGTCCCCGACGAGCTCGCCCTCGACGGCCGGCACCGGGTCCTGCCACAGCTGCGGCTCGGCCACCCACGGGCCCAGGAAGCGGCTGACCGGGCCCATGTCGCGGTGCAGCAGCTTGTACCAGGCCTTGGCGAACGCCAGCGCGAACTCGTCCGGGTTCTCCAGGAAGCGGCGCGAGATCGGGCCGTACACCGGGTCGAAGCGCAGCGACAGGTCCGTCGTCAGCATCGTCGGCTTGTGCTTCTTGTTCGGGTCGAACGGGTCCGGGATGATCTCCGGCGCGTCCTTGGCGACGTATTGCTTGCCGCCACCGGGGCTCGTCGTGAGCTCCCACTCGTAGCCGAAGAGGATCTCGAAGAAGCGGTTGCTCCACTCGGTCGGCTTGTCGGTCCAGGTCACCTCGAGGCCACTGGTGATCTGGTCCGGGCCCTTGCCGCTGCCGAGCGTGTTCAGCCAGCCGAGGCCCTGGGCCTCCAGCGGGGCGCCCTCCGGCTCCGGGCCCACGTGGTCGTCGGCCACGCCGGCGCCGTGGGTCTTGCCGAAGGTGTGACCACCGGCGATGAGGGCGACGGTCTCCTCGTCGTTCATCGCCATCCGGGCGAAGGTCTCGCGGATGAAGTGGGCCGCCGCCTCGAAGTCCGCGCTGCCGCGGGGACCCTCGGGGTTGACGTAGATGAGGCCCATCTCGGTCGCGCCGAGCTCGGGCACCATCTCGGTGTCGCTCGCGTAGCGCTCGTCGCCCAGCCAGTCGTCCTCGGGGCCCCAGAAGATCTCCTCGGGCTCCCAGGTGTCGACGCGGCCGAAGCCGAAGCCGAAGGTCTTGAAGCCCATCGACTCCAGGGCCACGTTGCCGGCCAGCACGAGCAGGTCGGCCCACGAGATCTTCTGGCCGTACTTCTGCTTGACCGGCCACAGCAGACGGCGCGCCTTGTCGAGGTTGGCGTTGTCCGGCCAGCTGTTCAGCGGCGCGAAGCGCTGCCCGCCGTCACCGGCGCCGCCGCGGCCGTCGTGGATGCGGTAGGTGCCCGCCGCGTGCCAGCTCATCCGGATCATCAGGCCGCCGTAGTGGCCGAAGTCCGCCGGCCACCAGTCCTGCGAGGTGGTCAGCACCTCGGTGATGTCCCGCTTGAGCGCCTCGACGTCGAGCTTCGCGAACTCCTTGGCGTAGGCGAAGTTCTCGCCCAGCGGGTTGCTCTTCGACGAGTGCGCGTGCAGCACGGTCAGGTCGAGCTGGTTGGGCCACCAGTCCTTGATGGTGCGCGGACGGCCACCCGTCTTCGGCTGCGGCGAGTCGATCGCCGGGTTCTCGCTCTCGCTGCCGTGCGAGGTCACCGAGTCGTGCGCGACCGGGCAGCCGGCCGCCGCCTTCCGGTCCACACCCTGTGCGCTCGAAGGGGTGTTGTCCTGGGTGTTGCTCATCTACTTCCTTCCGGAGCTGGCAATCATTGGGAAGCTCGGGTGGCCGCGCACGCGGGGCAGGTGCCCCAGTACACGACCTCCGCCTGGTCGATCACGAAACCGTGGTCGTCCGAGGCGGTCAGGCACGGGGTGTGGCCGACGGCGCAGTCGACGTCCTCGATCGCGCCGCAGGTGCGGCACACGACGTGGTGGTGGTTGTCCCCGATCCGCGACTCGTACCGGGCGGTCGCGCCCGCGGGTTGGATGCGCCGCACCAGGCCGGTGTCGGTGAGCGCCCGCAGGACGTCGTAGATCGTCTGGTGCGACACCGTCGGGTGCTCGGCCCGCACCAGCTCGATCACCGTCTCGGTGTCCACGTGCGGGTGGTCCCGCAACGCGGTGAGCACGGCCAGCCTCGGCCGCGTCACCCGCAACGAGACCGACCGCAGCTGCGCCTCGAAGTCGGTCATCACGAGGGCCACCCTAGGGGCCTTCTCTGGAATGAGTCAAGTTACGACGGGAGGAATTTTCATGATCGTGTCACCGAGGGTGACGAGATCGACGTCTGCTGTCACCGGGACGGCGTACTGTACCGCGGGCCCGGGTGGTCCGCACGGCGGCTCCGGGGCCCGCGAGGGAATGAGGCAGACCCCGATGCCCCGATGGGCAACACGCGCGCATATCCGCCGGGACCGTCGTACTTTCGGGAGGGAAGATCTTTTCGATTCCCTGGAAAGGGGAAAACAATGGCGCGCAATTGGACCAGAACAGCCATCACGACGGCGGCCGCGGCGGCGAGCGTGAGCCTTCTCGGCGCCGTTCCGGCGGTGGCCGCGACGACGACGCGGCACTGCGTCCTGAACTCCGAAACCGGAGTGCAGAAATGCAGCACCGGCACCGCACGCGCGGCGCTGGAGACGCAGGAAGCCGGCCAGGTCGTCCAGGGCACGTTCTTCGACGGCCCCGACTACACCGGGAACTCGCTGACCATCACCGGACCCGAACTGTGCAAGAAGGACGGCTGGGTCAACTGGCAGTTCGACCTCGGCGACGACTGGAAGAACAAGATCTCGTCCGTGCAGCCGTGGGGCGACTGCTGGATCTGGCTCTACCCGGAGCCGAACCTCGGCGGCGACCGGGACGGCCCGTTCAAGGAGAACACCGGCAACGTCGGGTCCTTCATGAACGACCGCACGCAGTCCATCGGGTTCAGCTGAGCGAAGGAGTGACCATGACCAGCAAGCGAAACGCGTGGACCGCGGCGGGCCTCGGCCTGCTGACCGCGGCCGGGCTCGTGCTGACGGCGCCCGGTGCGTCGGCGGACGGCGGCCCGACCGCCCGGGAACTGCTCGACAAGTGCGACAACGGCACCGACTCGTGCGTCTTCCACCCGGCCGGTCCGCCGGAAGAGCACACCGGGGCCGGCCACCAGGTCGGCGAAGCGGCCTACAACTGCACCGGTGATCTGCAGCGCAGCACGGTGAACTGGTCGGACACGACGGGGGAGTCGAACAGCTTCGGCGTTTCCCTTTCGGCCGAATACGGGTTCTCGGAAGTGTTCAAGGTGTCGATCGAAACGTCCTACCAGCACACGTGGGAGTCTTCGCACACCGAAGGGCAGGCTACCAACGTCGACGTCCGGCCCGGCGAAAAGGGCTGGGTCGAACGCGCGCCGAAGATGCAGAAGGTGCACGGCACCTACGAAATGCATTTCCCGGACCGGTTCTACGACCACTACATCTGGTACCAGGACTTCGACGCGGACGGTCCCGTGCCCGGCTCGACCGGGGACATCACGCAGCACACCGCGCCGATGACCGACCAGGAGAAGGCCGAGCACTGCGGCTGAGCGCCCCGGCCGCCGCCGCGCTCGGGGTGCGGCGGCGGTCGGCCCGCTCACAGCGGGGAATCAAACGCGGCCGCCGGACGCTGAACCGGAGGTGAAAAAGATCGGCTTCCTCTCGTTCGGCCACTGGTCGCCGAGCCCGCACTCCGAGACGCGGTCCGCCGCCGACTTCCTGCACCAGTCGATCGACCTGGCGGTCGCGGCCGAGGAGCTCGGCGTCGACGGCGCGTACTTCCGCGTGCACCACTTCGCGCGGCAGGCGGCGAGCCCGTTCCCGCTGCTTTCGGCGATCGGCGCGCGCACGTCGAAGATCGAGATCGGCACCGGCGTGATCGACATGCGCTACGAGAACCCGCTGTACATGGTCGAGGACGCGGGCGCGGCCGACCTGATCTCCGGGGGCAGGCTGCAGCTCGGCATCAGCCGGGGATCCCCCGAGCAGGTGATCGAGGGCTGGCGCTACTTCGGGTACGCCCCGGCCGACGGCGAGACCGACGCCGACATGGCCCGGCAGCACACCGAGGTCTTCCTCAAGCTGCTCGACGGCGAGGGCTTCGCGCAGCCGAACCCGCGGCCGATGTTCGCCAACCCGCCCGGGCTGCTGCGGCTCGAACCGCACTCCGAGGGCCTGCGCGACCGGATCTGGTGGGGGTCGAGTTCGAACGCGACGAGCGTCTGGGCCGCCAAGCTGGGCATGAACCTGCAGAGCTCCACGCTCAAGGACGACGAGACGGGCGAGCCGCTGCACGTCCAGCAGCGCAAGCAGATCGAGGCCTACCGCGAGGCGTGGAAGGAAGCCGGCCACGAGCGCGAGCCGCGCGTGTCGGTCAGCCGGAGCATCTTCGCGCTGACCAACGACACGGACCGGGCGTACTTCGGCCGCGACCGGAACTCGCGCGACCAGGTCGGCATGATCGACGAGAACACCCGGGCGATCTTCGGCCGGTCGTACGCCGCCGAACCCGACGAGCTGGTGCGGGAGCTCAAGGAGGACGAGGCGATCCAGGCCGCGGACACCCTGCTGCTGACCATCCCGAACCAGCTGGGCGTCGACTACAACGCGCACGTGCTGGAGAGCATCCTGACCCACGTGGCCCCGGAGCTCGGCTGGCGCTGACGGCGAACCGGTCCGGTGGTGGCGGCCACCGGGCCGGACCGCGTCAGCCGTGCGAGACGGTCAGGCCGTAGAACGCGACCCGCGCGCCCTTGGTCGTGCTGTCCGAAGAGGACTGGTTGTACGAACCCGCCTTGAAGTACTGCTTGTACGCCTTGAACGACGACGGGATCGAGTAGTGCGTCGTGCTGCCGTTGACCGTCAGGTCGATGGTGTTCCCGCCGGAGATGCCGATCGTGTAGGTCCAGGTCTTGCCGATCGACACATGCCCCACCGTGTGCGGCGTCTGGCCGCCGTCGGGGGAGTTCTCGGTGCCGAGGACGATGTCGCCGCTGGCACGGTAGTACAGCTCCAGCAACGGTTTCGTCGACGAGCCGCCCGTGCCGAGGTGGACCTGGCCCACGCAGACGTTCGACGTCACCGACACCACGCGCAGGGTCGCGCTCAGCTTGTGCGACCCGCTCAGCGACCAGTTCGCCGCCGACCCGTCGCGGTTCATCTCGCGCAGCTCGGACCGCGCGTAGTTCGAGTTCGGCGTGGTGACGCCCTTTTCCGGCGCCCAGAACGTCATCGCGCCGTCGCGGGTGTCGGTGTAGAAGTAGCTGTCCTGGAAGCCGTTCGGGCCCTTCAGCCGGGACGAGGAGATGGTGGTCGGCGAGCCGGGGGAGCCGACCGGCTCCTGCAGCTGCCAGATCCCCAGGTCGAAGTTGCCGCCCGGGGCCACGGTCGGGTCGGCCGCTCGCGCGGGCGACGCGGTGGCGACCAGGGCCGGCACCGCCAGCAGGACGAGCAGGGAACGCAAGCGCATCGAGGTGTCCCTTCACGATGTAAATGGTCTGGACAACCCGGCGGCGTGGGAAAACGGTAAGGCCGTGTTGGCGTCATGTCAAGGATTGACCCGTGGGCTACCGCGCCCCGTGATTCTCCGCCACTCAAGTCGGACAAAAACCAACCATCGTCGTCAATGCGTCAGGAAGCGACTTTCGTAGCTAACCTCGGCCGCGGCCCGTCTGGTCTGCTCCCGGGTACCACTCAGGTCCCCGAAGGGAGATGTTCATGCAGGTAGACGGACGTTCCGTGGTCCGGCGGGCCGCGACGGCCCTCGCCGTGGCCGCCGCTGTCGTCGTGGTCGCCGCCCCCGGTGCGTCGGCCGGTGACCCGCGGATCGTGGGCGGTACGCCGACCACGATCGAGGAGTTCCCGGCCACCGTGATCTTCAACGTCAACGGCGCGCAGCACTGCGCCGGCACCCTGGTCGCGAAGAACAAGGTGCTGACCGCCGCGCACTGCACCGACGGCGTCGAAGCGGCGCAGATGGAGATCATCGGCGGCCAGACGAAGTTCAGCGACACTTCAGGCACGAAGGCGGGCGTGAGCGACGTCTGGCAGAACCCGGACTTCGACATGAGCGGGATGCAGCACGACAACGCCGTGCTGACGCTCGACAAGGACCTGCCGTACGAGCCGGCGACGCTGGTGCAGTCGGCCGACGACGCGGCCTACCAGGCCGGCAAGGACGTCACGGTGGTCGGCTGGGGCACGACGTCCGAGGGCGGCGCCGTCTCCGACACGCTGCTCAAGGTGTCGGTGCCGGTGGTGGACAACGACACCTGCGCCGAGAAGTACAGCACCGGCGGGGCGAAGTACGACAAGGCCTCGATGTTCTGCGCGGGCGTGCCCGAAGGCGGCAAGGACTCCTGCCAGGGCGACTCGGGCGGCCCGGCCTACGTCGACGGCAAGCTCGCCGGGATCGTCTCGTGGGGCGAAGGCTGTGCCCGCAAGGACTTCCCGGGTGTGTACACCAACGTCGGCAACGACTACCCGGTGATCAGCTCGCACCTGGGCTGAGCCGGACCGGGCGGTGGTGGCTCGGCCGTCCACCGCCGCCCGGCCCCCTGCCGAGTCATCGCGGGTCGGCGAGAAAGCGCTTGCGACGGCGGACCCCGAGCGAAAACCAACCGGTCGGCGGCGTCGATCGTGCTTATGCTGGCGGCCTTCGTCCTCTCGCGAAAGGGTCCCCGCCATGGAACAACCCGAGAGCCACGCAGCCACCGCGACCGCCGACGGCGTCAACCGGCGCAGCCTGCTCGCCGGCGTCGGCGGTCTGCTCGCCGCCGGGGGAGTCGCGTCGGCGCTCGCCCCGCCCGCCGCCGCGGACCCCGCCGCCCGGCCCGAACGGAACCCGCGGGTCGAGGACCTGCTCGGGAGGATGACCCTCGCCGAGAAGCTCGGGCAGCTGCAGCTGGTCGGCACCGAAGACCTCGCGCGGGCCGCGCTCGCCACCGGGCAGCTCGGCGGGGTGTTCTCCGTCGTGGGCGCCGCGAAGCTCAACGCGCTGCAGAAGATCGCCGTCGAACGGACCCGGCTGCGGATCCCGCTCATCTTCGGCCTGGACGTGATCCACGGCTACACCACGAACTTCCCGATTCCGCTGGCCCAGGGCGCGAGCTTCGACCCCGGCGTGCCGGCCGCCGACGCGACGGTGTCGGCGAAGGAGGCCCGGCGCAGCGGCATCCACTGGACGTACGCGCCGATGATGGACGTCACCCACGAGCCGCGCTGGGGGCGCATCGCCGAAGGGTCCGGCGAAGACCCCTACCTGGCTTCCCGGATGGCCGTGGCGAAGGTCCGCGGCTACCAGGGTGACGACTACTCCTCGCCCGACCGCCTTGCCGCGTGCGCCAAGCACTTCGTCGCCTACGGCGGCGCGGAAGGCGGCCGCGACTACAACACCGTCGACGTCTCGCTCCAGCGGCTGCACAACCTCTACCTGCCGCCGTTCAAGGCGAGCGTCGAGGCCGGTGTGGCGACCGTGATGGCCAGCTTCAACACCATCAGCGGGGTTCCCGCGCACGGCAACGGCTACGTCCTGCACGACGTCCTCAAGGGCGCCTACGGGTTCCGCGGCTTCGTCGTCAGCGACTACACCGGCATCGAAGAGCTGATCAACCACGGCCTCGCGGGCGACGGCGCGGACGCCGCGGCGGCCGCGCTGCCGGCCGGCGTCGACATGGAAATGGTCAGCACCAACTACGTCACCCACGGCCAGCAGCTGCTGGCCCAGCGCCGGATCACCCGCGACCAGCTCGACGACGCCGTCCGCCGGATCCTGCTGGTCAAGGTCAAGCTGGGGCTGTTCGAACGGCCGTACGCCGACGAAGCCGGCGAGGTGAAAGCGCCTTCGCCGGCCGGGCTGGCCGCGTCGCGGCAGGCCGCCGGACGCTGCATGGTGCTGCTCAAGAACGACGGGCCGGTGCTGCCGCTGGCGAAGTCCGTGGGGTCGGTGGCCGTCGTCGGCCCGCTCGGCGCGGCGACCTACGACCTCAACGGCACCTGGGCCGGCCTGGGGACCGGCGCGGGCACGACCCCGCCGGTGACCGTGGTGGACGGGATCAAGGCCGCGGCGCCGGGCGCGACCGTCACCTACACCGCCGGCTGCCCGGTCGACGGGACCGACACCAGCGGATTCGCCGCCGCGCAGCAGGCCGCCCGGGCCGCGGCCGTCACCGTCGTCGTGGTCGGCGAAACCGCCGCGATGAGCGGTGAAGCGGCGGCGCGCAGCACCATCGACCTGCCCGGCGTGCAGCAGCAGCTCGTCGCCGCGATCAAGGAGACCGGCAAGCCGTTCGTCGTGGTGCTGGTCAACGGCCGGCCGTTGACGATCCCGTACCTGCACGACAACGCGCCGGCGATCCTCGAGGCGTGGGCGCCGGGTGTCCAGGGCGGCCACGCGGTCGCGGACGTCCTGTTCGGCACGGTCAACCCGGGCGGCAAGCTGCCGGTCAGCTTCCCGCGCGCGGTCGGGCAGATCCCGATCTACTACAACCACGAGAACACCGGCCGCCCGGCCGATCCGGACAACAAGTACACGTCGAAGTACCTCGACCTGGAGACCGGTCCGCTCTACGAGTTCGGCTTCGGCCTGTCGTACACGACGTTCCGGGTCGACGGCCTGCGCCTGTCGAGCACCCGGATGTCCCTTCGCGGTGGCCGCGTCCAGGTGACCGCGACCGTCACCAACACCGGGTCCCGCGCGGGCGACGAGGTCGTCCAGCTCTACCTGCGCGACCCGGTCGCGAGCATCGTGCAGCCGGTCCGGCGGCTGCGTGGCTTCGAGCGGGTGACCCTGGCCGCGGGCGCGTCGCGGACGGTCTCGTTCACGCTCACCCCGGACGACGTCGGCTTCTACGACAACGCCGCGAAGTTCCGGGTCGAGCCGGGCAAGATCGAGGTCTACGTCGGCACCAGCTCGGCGGCGACGCTCACGGCGAGCTTCACCGTGGGGTGACCGCCAGTCCCGCGCGCTTCACCGTTTCGGTGATCGGCGCCGTCTCGACCGCGCCCGGCGCCTGGTCAGTGCGGGTTGACGCCGAGGACGCACGCGACCGGCGGGTCGAGGTCGAGCGTCTCGACCCGCAGTTCGACGAACCCCGCCTCGGTGAGCAGGTCCTGCAGCTCGCGGGCGGCCCGGGCCGTGGTGCCCCGGTCGGCGCCGGGACACCGGGGCTGGGACGCGAGCGCGATGCGCCCGCCCGGCCGCAACCGGCCGCGCAGCTCGCGAAGCCGTTCCGGTGGATCGGGCCAGAAGCCCGCGTTGTTGACGGCGAGGACGGCGTCGAGCGGTTCGCCGAACGCCGGCAGCCGGTCCACCGAGGCGTGCACCAGCTCGATCCGGTCGGCCACGGCCCGGTTGCGCCGGCCCGCCCGTTCCACCATGACCGCGGAGTGGTCGACGCCGTAGACGCGGCCCCGGGTCGCGCGGGCGGCCAGCTCGCCGAGCGCGATCCCGGGGCCGAAGCCGACTTCGAGCACGCGCTCGTCCGGCTGGACGTCCAGGAGGGAGACCACCCAGACGTTGCGCCGCCGATTGGAGCCGCGGTGGGCCATCACCCACCCGGCCACCCGCCCGCCGAGCCCGCGCGGGTGGTGGAACTGCCCGATCATCCGCTGCTTGAGAGTTGCCTTGGCCATGCCGCGAGTCAACGGCTTCAAGTACGCTCGAAGTCAAATGCCCGAGGAGCAGCTGACGATCGGCGAGCTGGCCCGCCGCACCGGCGTGGCCACTTCGGCGCTGCGCTACTGGGAGGACCAGGGCGTGCTCACCGCGCCCGAGCGAGTCGCCGGCCGGCGGCGCTATCCGCTGTCGGCCGTCGCGCAGGTGGGAGAAATCCTGATCCTGCGCGACGTCGGGTTCACCGTCCGCGAACTCAAGACGCTGATCGCCCTGCGCACGTCGGCCGCACCGGCCTGGCGCGAACTGCAGCAGCGCAAGCTCGCCGAGCTGGACGCCCGGATCGCCCGCGCCCAGGCCGCCCGCACGGCGATCGCGCACGGCCTGGACTGCCCGCACGAGGACGTCCACGACTGCCCGAACTTCCGCCGCGGCGTCGCCGCCCGCCTGGCCGGGGCGACGCTGGAAGAAGCCCACTCACACTGAGCTCGTGGTCCCGGCGCCCAGAGCGCGGGGGAACGTCTCCGGGATCCGGACGTCGTCGCGGGTCAGGTCGTGGACGCTGCGATGACCGAGGGCCAGCAGCGTCGAGTCGATGCCGCCCCGCAGTACGTCGAGGACGTTTTCCACGCCGGCTTGGCCGTTCGCCGCCAGGCCCCACAGGTACGCGCGGCCGATGAGGACCGCCGTGGCGCCGAGGGCGAGCGCTTTCACGACGTCGCTGCCGCGCCGGATGCCGCCGTCCAGCAGGACTTCCACCTGGTCGCCGACGGCGTCGGCGATCGCCTGGAGCGCCCGGATCGTCGCGGGGGTGCCGTCGAGGTTGTTGCCGCCGTGGTTGGACACGGAGATCGCGCTGACGCCGGCGTCGACCGCGCGCCGGGCCTCGTCGACGCGGATGACGCCCTTGAGCAGGAACGGCCCGTCCCACTGCGACCGCAGCCAGGCCACGTCGTCCCACGACGGCGGGGGTGTCTGCATCCACTGGCCGTACGCGCCGAAGAACGTGGGGACCGGCGTGCCGGGTTCGGCCATGTTCGGGACGCTGAGGTCGGGCAGCCGGCGGGTTTTCGCGTAGTCGAGCAGCCACCGCGGGCGGGTCAGGCCTTCGGGCGCGAACCGCAGCAGCTCGCGGAAGGTGAGCTTTTCGGGGATGTGCGGGCTGCCCCAGTCGCGGCTGTGGGAGAAGGACCAGTCGAGCGTGAGGATGAGCCCGGCGGCGCCGGCGCGGCGGGCGCGGTCGAGCCGGCCCAGGATGGCGTCGCGGCTGCCGGTCCAGTAGACCTGGAAGAACGTGTTCGGGTTGGCGGCGACGACGTCCTCGATCGGCTTGCCGGCAAAGGAACTGAGGCCCATCGCGGTGCCGCGGGCGGCCGCCGCGCGGGCGACGGCGACCTCGCCGTCGGGGTGCACCGCCTGCACGCCGGTGGGGGAGATGACGACCGGCAGTGCGATCTCACGGCCGAGGACGGTGGTGGCGAGCGCGCGTTCGCCGGACTGCCCGGCGGTGCGCGGTGCGAAGGTCAGCTCGTCGAAGGCGTCGAGGTTGTCCTTGAGCGTAAGCCCTTTCTCGGAACCGGCGATCAGTGCCGAGTAGACGGACGGCGGCAGGCGCTTCTTCGCGCGCCGCTGGGCTTCGGCGATCGATTCGAACCAGGCGTTGCTCATGCGGGGCCTCGCTTTTCCTTGCTGTCGACGCGCAACGGGCGCCAGGCGATCTCGGGCAGCACCGGCGCGGCGGTCCGGTGGAGCAGGCAGCCGGCCCAGACGCCGGCGCCGTAGGCGATGTCGTCGGCGAGGGCGCCCGCGGTGTAGCGGACGGGGTCCAGGTCGGGCCGGCGCTTCGCCCACGCGGTCAGCGGCGGACCGAGCAGCAGCGACGCCACGGCGGCGCGTCGTCCCCACCCGCGGGGGACCAGCAGCGCGGCGAGGACGGGCGCGGCGAACTGCGTCCCGTAGCGGCCGGCGCCGAGCCAGGTCTGGTGGACGGCGGTCCCCATCGCGCGGACCACGCCTTCGGTCGGAATGTCGTTGTCCCGGAGCGTTTTGAGCATGCTCAGGACGGCGCCGCCGAAGCCGCCGGCGGCGAGCAGCGGCCGCCGGGCGAGCAGCGCGCCGACGGTCAAGGCCGGCCACGGGTGCAGCACGAGCGGCGCGAGGTACCCGGGGTGGCGCCGGGCGAGCGGAGCGGCGGACGTGCCGTACCGCGCGCGTCGGCCGAGGAGTTCGCGCCAGGTCTCGGGTTCGTGGTGTCCGATGTGGACGTCCGGGGCGTACCGGATCCGGTGGCCGGCGGCGTGGAGCCGCCAGACGAGGTCGACGTCCTCGCCGACGCGGAGTCCGGGATCGAAGCCGCCGATCTCGTGGAGAGCGGCCGTCCGGGCCACCAGCGCGGCGGTGGGGACGTAGGAGGTTCGTGACCGGGGAGCAACGCGCGCGGGCCGATCACCGAGGTCGAGACTCCCGGCGGCTTTCGTGTACCGGCCGGCGGTGGTGTCCTTCGCTCGTGCGGTGACGCGGGGTGCGATCGCGGCGAGGAGGGGGTCGGCGAAGTGGGCGGCGAGATGGGTCGCCCAGTCGCCGGGGGCGGTGCAGTCACTGTCCACAAAGGCCACCAGTTCGGTGTCGATGTGGTGCAGGGCGGTGTTTCGGGCGGCTCCTGGACCGCCGTTTTCGTCACGGCGGAGGAGTTTGGCTCCGTGCGCGGCGGCTACCTTGGCGATTGCTTGGGGGTCTTCGGAGCCGTCGTCGACGACGAGGGTGGGGTGGCTGTGGTCCAGCGACGCCAGGCAGCGAGCGAGCGGGCCGGGCCGATCGAGAACCGGGACGACGAAGGTGAGGTCGGGGGGTTGAGAGGGGGCGGGCGGGACGGGGTGGGCGAAGCCGGCGTCGGTCAGCCGCCGCGCGAGGGCGCCTCCGGCGGGGGACGTGACGGGACCTTCGGCGAGTTCTTGCCACGCCCTGCGCCCGGCGGCGGTCAGGCGGAGGACGCGGGCTGGCGAGCCGCCGAACCAGAGGTCTTCGCGGAGCTGTTCGGTGTCCGGGTCGGGGACGACGCGGAAGCCGGTGGGGAGGGGAGTGGTCATCGGGCCGGCCCTCGGTTCAGGAAAGCGACAGCCGTGGTCGTAAGCGAAGTCATAACGCCAGCCCTCCGTCCACCGGCACCACCGCACCGGTCGTCGCGCCGCTGTCCGGGTCTGCCAAGAACACCAGCACCCGCGCGATCTCCGCCGGCTCCAGCAACCTCGCGACCGGCTGCTGCGCGGCGAAATCCCCCGCTCCGGACAACCCGTACAGCCGGGCGCTCTCGGCGAGGATCGGCGTGTCGGTCGAACCCGGGCTGACCGCGTTGGCCGTCACCCCCGTCCCGCCCAGCTCGGCACCCAGCGCGCGCACCAACCCGGCCACGCCCGCCTTCGCCGCGCAGTAGGCCGCGAGCATCGGCAACCCCCGCGTCCCGGCGGCGGAGGCGACCGCGAGGAACCGGCCCGACCTCGGCTCCAGACGCCGCAACAGCGCCGGGATCGCCGCCCGCGCCAGGTTGAACACCCCGCGCAGGTCCACGTCGAGCACCGCTTCCTCCTGCTCCGGCGGCACCTCCCACTGCGGCACGCCCCCGGCGATCACCCCGGCGGCCGCGATCGCCACGTCGAGGCCGCCCCACCGCCGCTCGACGGCCGCCACCGCCGCAGCCAGGGCCGCGGGGTCCCGGACGTCGGCCACGAACACCTCGGCGCCTGCCTTCGCAGCGACGGCCGCCAGCTCCGCCTTGCTCCCCAGTGCGTACGGCAACGCCGGATCATCAGCGGCCACGTCGACCGCGAGCACGGCGTAACCCTGCTCCGCCAGCCGCAGCACGGTCGCGGCCCCGATCCCGCGGGCCGCGCCGGTGACGAGCGCGGTCCTCATGTCCAACCGTCCACAGCGGACACCAGTTGCCCGGTCAGCTCGTCCAGCAACGTCCGGCCGTAGGCCGCCGTCGCGGTGGTCGGATCGCCGAGTACCCCGGTCGGGCTCACCGCGCGCACCCCGCCTTCGCGCAACAGCGGCAGGACCTCGCCGAGGGGACGCCGATCGCCCGCCACCGCCAGGTCCATCCGGACCGCACCAGGCCGCAAAGCCAGCTGCAGCGCGGTTTCCGGGCGCCCGGCGTGCGGGTCGCCGTCCCAACGCGGCGTGAAAACCTCGACGTCACGCGACTCCGCCCGCAGGCGCGCGACGGCTCGGGCGACCGGCGCCGCGTTGCCACCGTGCGCGGAGACGAACAACAGCCGCGAGAACGTCTCCGACGCCGACCGGCCCAGTTCCAGCAAGACCAGCTCGGTGGCTTCCTGACCGATGGAGAGCGTCCCGGCGAACCCGGCGTGCTCGCCGCTGGACCCGACGGCCACGGCGGGCGCCACCAGGACGTCCGGTCGCTTCTCCGACAGCCGGTCGCTCAGCGCGAGCGCGATGTCCGTGTCGGTCGAGAGCGGCAGGTGCGGGCCGTGCTGCTCGGTCGCCCCGATCGGCACGGCCAGGATCGCGCCCGCCGCCGCGCGTGCGGCGACGTCCGGCCAGGGCAGGTCCGCGAGCCGCACGGTCAGCGCCTGAACCCGGCGAGCGGGTTCTCGTCGCACGCGCGTTCCGGCGGGCGGCGCATCCCGATGGTGACCGGGACAGGGCGCCGCCGGTGCGAATGGTCCAGCGACGGCTTCGGCACGCTCGTGACACCCGCGAGGGCCAGCTCGCCGTGGCCGCGCACGCACTCCGGGTCCGGGCCGTCCAGCGGCAGGCCGGTGAAGAACTTCGCGGCCATGCACCCGCCGCGGCAGGCGTCGAACGCCGAACACGACTCGCAGGCGCCCCCGCTCTGCGGCGAACGCAGCGACGTGAACAGCTCCGATTCGCGCCAAACCGACGTGAACCCGCCGTCGCCGCGGACGTTGCCCGCCAGGAACGTGTCGTGGATGGCGAACGGGCACGCGTAAACGTCGCCGACGGGGTCGACCAGGCACACGACCCGCCCGGCGCCGCAGAGGTTCAGCCCGGGCAGGCCGCCGTCGCCGTAGCCGGCCAGGTGGAAGAACGAGTCACCGGTGAGGACGTTCTCGCCGTGGGCCACCAGCCAGTCGTAGAGCTCTCGTTGTTGCGCGGCAGTCGGGTGCAGCTCGTCCCAGGTGTCGGCGCCACGGCCGGACGGCCGCAGCCGGGTGATCCGCAGCTGGGCGCGGTAGCGGTCGGCGATCGCCTTGAACGCGTCGAGCTGGCCGACGTTGTGGCGGGTCAGCACGACCGAGATCTTGAAGTTCTCGAAGCCCGCGTCGGAAAGGTGTTCCATGGCGCGGATCGCGGTGGCGTACGAGCCGGGGCCGCGGACGTGGTCGTTGACTTCGGCGGTGGCGCCGTCGAGGGAGATCTGGACGTCGACGTAGTCGCCGGCGGCGAGCTTCTTCGCGACGGCCGGAGTGATCTTGACGCCGTTGGTGGAGAACTTGACGCCGACGTGGTGTTCGGTGGCGTAGCCGACGAGTTCCCAGAAGTCCGGGCGGACGGTCGGTTCGCCGCCGCCGATGTTGACGTAGAAGACCTGCATGCGTTCGAACTCGTCGATCAACGCCTTGCACTCCGCTGTGGACAGTTCGCGCGGGTCCCGCCGTCCGGAGGAGGAAAGGCAGTGCACGCAGGACAAGTTGCAGGCGTAGGTGAGTTCCCAGGTGAGGCAGATCGGGGCGTCGAGCCCGTACTGGAATTCGTCCACAAGGGACATCAGAGGCTCCTCGGCTGGATCATGCGGGAGTCGGCGAGGGCGGCCAGAGCCGCGCGGTACCGCGGCAGCTCGCCGGGTCCGACGCCGGCATCGGCGCACGCGGCGCGGGCGTCCGGGTGCGTGGCGAGGCCGCGGACGACGGCCAGCAGCGTCGGGCTCTTCAGGAAGGAAAGCCGGCGGGTGCCGAAGTGGTACAGCAGGGCGCCGAACCGCTCGGGCCGGATCGCCACGCGGTCGTCCAGGCGCCACGCGGCGTCGAGGTCGAAACCCGTCGGCGAGGCCTCAGTAGACACCGCACATGCCGTCGATGGAGACCTCTTCGACCAGCAGTTCCTCGGTGACGGGCTCGTCGGTCTCGGGCGTGGTCTGGTTCTCGCTCATCCTGGCTCCTTCGGCAGTGATGATTTTCGGCACGCGGTGACGAATAGGGGGAGAGTAATGTCACCGCGTGTCGATAATCAAGCCTCACGACGGAACGGCACCCGGATGACCGATGACGTGCTCGCTCGCCCCGCAACCCGCCGGGGCCGTCCGCCGGGTACGAGCGCCCGCGAACTCGAGGTCGCGGCGCTGCGGCTGTTCGGCGAACAGGGCTTCCACGAGACGACGGTCGACCAGATCGCCGCGGCGGCCGGCGTCAGCAGGCGCACGTTCTTCCGCTACTACGACGCGAAGGCCGACGTCCTTTGGAACGAGTTCGACACCGAGGTCGCGACGATCCGGTCGCTGCTCGCCGAAATGCCGGCGGACCTGCCGGTGCTGGAAGCGGTGCGCCGGGCGGTCCTCGCGGCCAACCACTACAGCGCGGCGGACGTGCCGGAGCTGCGCCGGCGGATGACACTGCTGAGCACGGTCCCGGACCTGGCCGCGAGCGCGGCGGTCCACTACGACGCATGGGAGCGGGCGGTCAGCGCGTTCGTCGCCCGCCGTTCGGGCCAGCCGGAGGAATCGCTGTACCCGCTGGTGGTGGGCCGAGCGGTGCTGGCAGCCTGCCGGGCGGCGTACGACCGCTGGTCGGCCCGCGCGGACGCGGACTTGACGGTGTACCTGGACGCGGCGTTGCGCGCGTTGGCGGCGGGATTGGCCGACGACGTGCTGGGGGTGGAGCCGGATCCGGTGTAGTCGGTGCAGCTCGGCATCCGTCACGGCTGGGAAGAGGTCCGCCGCTTCGGCGAGCTGGTCCGGATGACGCCGGCGTTGGCGGCGCACCCCCGCGAGGCACGCGGCGGTGGAGCAGGCGGCGCGCGAGGTCCGCGCCGACTTGGCACGGGTGGCCGACGCGCTCCGCCGGGGGCTGTGACCGGCTTCGGCGGAGGTGGATCAGGTCGCGGGTCGGCTGCGATCACCCACGGCAGCAGCAAGCAATGGCTGACCGCGGCTGCTGGATCCACGCCGGCACTTCCCGCACCGCCCCGTCGCTCGTGCTCAGTGGGGAAGCGGCGCCGTGAACTGCTGCTCCGAAGTCGCCTGCCAAGTGCACACCGCGGCCTTCTTCCCCGCCGCCCAGGCCTTGCTGTCCGGGTAGAACACCCCCACCGATGCCGCCACCGGTGGCGCGTACCCCGGCCCGAACACCTCCGCCCGCTTGGCTTCGCACCCCGCCTTCGCCTGCGTCTCCACCGTGTCCTCGCCCGGGTACTCGCCCTCGAGGTACCCCTTCAACGGCACCGTCGCGAAAGCCTCCCCGTCATGCGCGGCCGTACACGGCACCTTCGTCGCGTCCAAGCTGTACGCCGGCGGGGTCGTATAACACTCGCCCGGCTTCAGCGCCACGATCGTCGGTGTCGAACCCAGCAGTTCCGCTCGCTTGACCACCGCGATCACCCCGATCGTCAGCCCGCCGACCCACAGCAGGCTGAGCACGATCCCGGCGATCGCCATCCCGCGGCCGCGCTGGTCGGTGCGGCCGATCTGGACCAGCGCCACGATGCCGAAGATCAACCCCAGCACCAGGGAAAACCCGCAGATGCCCAGAATTCCCATGATCAGCGACACGACCGCGAACGTGTTGCGCCCCTGCGGCTTGGGCGGCCCCGGGGCGACGAGCATCCACTGCGGTGGGTTCAGCGGGTGCTGCTCGGACATCGGCCCCCCTCGTCCGGACGCCGCCGGATGGGCGCCCGGACTGAGCGTAGTGGCGGATCGTGACCCGGTGTCACACTTGGCCGCTTGTCGCTCGATGGGGTGACTGCTTACAGTTTTCCGCTGGGAGGCGGCATGCGCGCCAGACGGCGGTCCATCCGGTTCAGCGGCACGGAAGTCACGATCAGCGCGGCGGTCAAGGACGGCTTCTTCGGCAACGACCGCAAGCACACCTTCAGCATCACCAAGATCAAGAGCATCAGCAACGCCGAGCCCGGCTTCTCGAACCCCGGCCGGCTGACGTTCTCCGTCGAGGGTGCCTCCACCGAGGTCGTGAAGAACCCCGCCAGCGGCGGCGACCAGGTGGACATGAACACGTTCTGTTACAACAGCTGGGACACCGGTCAGGTGCGGAAGCTGGTCGCGGAGATCAAGAAGGCCATGGGCGGGAGCCGGTAGTACCCGTTGCGCTCCGAGGCGGCGACGCTATACCGTGAGCAAACTAGAACAGGTTATAGTTTGTGGCGGGCCGGACCGAGGAGCGGACATGGCGAACAGGGCGCCGCGCGGCGACGAAGCCGACTACGTCGTCGTCGGGTCGGGGAGCTCGGGGGCGGCGATCGCGGGGCGGCTGGCGCAGGCCGGGGCCAGCGTGATCGTCCTCGAAGCCGGCAAGAGCGACGAGCGGCTGCTGATCAAGAAGCCGGGCCTGGTCGGCCCGATGCACGCCGTGCCGCAGCTCAAGAAGCCCTTCGACTGGGGCTTCTACGGCATCCCGCAGAAACACGTTCTCGATCGCCGGATGCCGGTGCCGCGCGGCAAGGTCGTCGGCGGCTCCAGCTCCATCAACGGCATGGTCTACGTCCGCGGCAACCGCGCCAACTTCGACTCCTGGGCCGCCGAGGGCAACCCCGGCTGGGACGCCGACAGCGTCAACGCCGCCTACAAGCGCATGGAGGACTTCGAAGACGGCGAGAACGCGTTCCGCGGCGCGGGCGGGCCGATCCGGGTCACCCGCGCCAAGAACCCGCAAGAGGGCTCGCTGCAGTTCGTCGACGCCACCGCCGACGCGCTCGGCTGCAAGATCCTCGACGACTACAACGCCGAATCCCAGGAGGGCGTCAGCCGGATGCAGCAGAACGCTGCCGACGGCCTCCGCTACAGCGCCTCCCGCGGCTACCTCCACCACCTCGCCCCGCCGTCGCTGCAGCTCCAGTCCGGGGTGCTCGTCAAGAAGATCCTCTTCGACAACGGCCGCGCGGTCGGCGTCGAGGTCGTCGACCGCGGCCGGCGACGAACGGTTCGCGCCGGCAAGGAGGTCATCCTCTCGGCCGGGTTCGCCGGCTCCGCGCAGCTGCTCATGCTGTCCGGGATCGGCCACGCCGAGCACCTCAAGGAGCACGGCATCGACGTGCTCGCCGACCTGCCGGTCGGGGACAACATGCACGACCACATGTTCCACGCGCTGACGTTCCACGTGTCCTCCAGCAAGAACAAGGGGTCCGCGCCGTACTTCGCCCGCGGCCTGGCCCGCGAGCTGCTGAAGCCCGGCAGCACGTTCCTGGCCAACTCGGTCTTCGAGGCGGTCGCGTTCCTCCGGACCTCCCAGGCCGGCGCGGTCCCGGACCTCCAGCTGCACCTCCTGCCCTGGGCGTACGTCTCGCCCAACCAGGACGCGCCGATCCGCCACGACGTCGACAAGCGCCCGGCGCTCACGGTCCTGTCGACGCTCATCTACCCGAAGAGCCGCGGCACGCTGCGGCTCGCCTCGGCCGATCCCACGGCCGCGCCGCTGATCGACTTCCAGTACCTCTCCGACCCCGCCGACCTCGAAGTGCTGGCCGAAGGCTCGGAGATGGTCCGCGAGATCTTCGCGTCGAAGGCGTTCAAGGGCGCGGTGAAGGAAGAGATCCACCCGGGCAAGGACCTGCGCGGCCAGGAGCTGCGCGACGCGATCCTCAACCGCGCGACGTCGGTCTACCACGGCGTCGGCACCTGCCGGATGGGCGTCGACGAGCTCGCCGTCGTCGGCCCCGACCTCAAAGTGCGCGGGGTCGAGGGCCTGCGGGTCTGCGACGCCTCCATCATGCCGTCCATCACCGGCGGCAACACCAACGCGCCCGCCATCATGATCGGTGAGATGGGCGCGCAACTCGTTCTCGGGAGCGGATCGTGACGGTGACCCCGCTGCAGCTCACCCGCCCGGCGTCGGTCACCGACGAGTTCCTGCGGCAGCTGGTCGCCCGGGTCCCGGGTTCGGCCGGCGAGACCTGGAACCTGACCGAGGTCTACACCGGCGAGGCGCTCGTCGACCTGCCGCAGTCGACGCCGGCTGACATCGAGCAGGCGTTCGCCACGGCCCGGGCGGCGCAACGGAAGTGGGCCGCCACGCCGCTCAAGCAGCGGCTGGCCGTGTTCAAGCGGGCGCACGCGCTGTTCGTCGACCGCGCGCGGGCCGTCGCCGACCTCATCCAGGTCGAGAGCGGCAAGAACCGGCGGATGGCGATCGAAGAGACCTGCGACCCCGCCATGGTGATGAGCCACTACCTGCGGCGGGCGGCCAAGCTGCTGGCGCCGGTGAAGCGCGGCGGCCCGGTGCCGCTGCTGACGACGTCGACCGAGGTCCGGCAGCCCAAGGGAGTCGTCGGGATCATCGCGCCGTGGAACTTCCCGTTCGCCACCGGCATTTCCGACGCGATCCCGGCGCTGATGGCCGGCAACGCGGTGGTCCTCAAGCCGGACAACAAGACCGCGCTCTCGCCGCTGTACGGCATCCGGATGCTCGAAGAAGCCGGCCTGCCCGAAGGGTTGTTCCAGGTCGTCTGCGGCGAAGGCCCGGACGTCGGCCCGACGCTCATCGACCAGGCCGACTACGTGATGTTCACCGGCTCGACGGCCACCGGCCGGGTGATCGGCGAACGGGCCGGCCGCAACCTCATCGGCTGCTGCCTGGAACTGGGCGGCAAGAACCCGATGATCGTCCTCGACGACGCCGACATCGCCGAAGCCGTGCGGGGCGCGATCTTCGGCGCGTTCGGCAACACCGGCCAGATCTGCATGCACATCGAGCGGATCTACCTGCCGGAGTCCCGTTACGACGAGTTCAAGGACGCGTTCGTGGCGGCCACGACCGCGCTGGACGTCCGTGCGGCCTACGACTTCGGGCCCGACATGGGCTCGCTCGTCTCGCCCGACCACCTGCGCCGGGTCAAGGAGCACGTCGACGACGCCGTCGCGAAGGGCGCGACCGTGCTGTGCGGCGGCAAGCCGCGCCCCGACCTCGGCCCGGCGTTCTTCGAGCCGACGATCCTCGAAGGCGTCACCAAGGACATGCTCTGCGGCGTCACGGAAACGTTCGGTCCCGTGATCGCGCTGCACCGGTACCGCACGGTCGACGAAGCCGTCGAGCTGGCCAACGACACCGACTACGGCCTCAACGCCTCGGTCTGGAGCCGTGACGTCGGCGCCGCGCGGGCCGTGGCCGCCCGCCTGGAATCGGGCAACGTCAACATCAACGACATCCTCGCGACGGCGTTCGCCGCCAAGGGGACACCGTCGGGCGGGGTGAAGAGCTCCGGGGTCGGCGCCCGCCACGGCGACCAGGGGCTGCTCAAGTACACCGACGGGCAGAACCTGGCCGTGCTGAAGAAGCAGGTCATGGGCCCGCGGCCCGGACAGGGCTACGACAGGTACGTCGAAAGCATGCTGTCCGGGCTCAAGCTCATGCGGAAGCTGCGGATCCGGTAGCTCAGTTGAGCTTGCGGGTGTCGGCGGGCAGGCCGCCGCCGGCGTAGACGTCTTCGGCGAGCTTGGCCAGCGCGGTCAGGGCGACGTTCTGGCTCCACGGCCCGTACGACACCCGCGAGACGCCGAGTTCCTGCGCCCGCTTGAGCGGGATCGAGCCGGGGATGCCGATGAGGTTGACCTTGCGCTCGCCCAGTTCTTCGACGAGCCGCGAGACCTGGGCCTCGTCGAGCTTGCCGGGCACGAAGAAGTTGGACGCACCGGCGTCGAGGTACGCGCGGCCGCGGGTGATCGCCTCTTCCAGCGCGGTTTCCGGGTCGGTCTTGAGGAAGGCGTCGGTGCGGGCGTTGAGCACGAAGTCGACGCCCGCCTTCTGCGCGGCCGCGACGGCGGCTTCTACCGCCTTCACGGCGTCGCCCAGCGGCTTCATCTGGTCTTCGAGGTTGGCGCCGACCGCGCCGACGTCGATCGCCCGGGCGATGGTGCCGCCGGGGTCGCCGTAGCCGGCCTCGAGGTCGGCGGTGACCGGCAGGTCGCCCGCCGTCCGCACGATCAGCGCGACCTCGGCGATCATCTCGTCGCGCGGGATCTTCTCGCCGTCCGGGTAGCCGCGCGAGGCGGCGATGCCGTGGCTGGGGGTCGCGAGCGCCTGCGTCCCGGGCGTCTCGGCGACGACCTTGGCGGTGATGGCGTCCCAGACGTTGACGACGAGCAGCAGCTCGGGCGCGGCGTGCAGCTCCTGCAGCCGGGTGGCCTTCTCGGCGGTGGAAGTCATGCCGCCCAATCTAGAGCGGGCGGGCGATCTTCGCTTCAGCCGTCGACGAGGAGTCCACGCAGTGGGCCCTGCAGCCGGCCCGCCCGTCGCGAGACGCCGGGGAGCAGCACGAGCCGGTGCGTGCGGTGCTCGCCCCGCCGTTCCCGTTCCGCCTGCTCCTCGGCCAGCGGCCGCCAGAGGTGGTCGACGACGTCCGCCGGGTCGCCGTCGACCTCCGCCACGTCCCGGCCGAGGTGCTCGGCCCACAGGCGCAGTCTCGTCGAGCGCACCAGCTCGCGGTCGTCGGTCGCGATGTTGACCTCGGTGTCGTTGAACAGCGAGTGCTCGTTGAGGTTCGCGGACCCGACGGTCAGCCACTCGTCGTCGACGATGCCCAGCTTGGCGTGTACGTAGACCGGCGCGGCGGACTCCCCGTCGTGCGCGCTGATCGTCGTCGCGAGCAGGCGGCCGTTGCCGTCGTCGGCGTCGAGCAGCCGGCCCAGCTGGCCGCGGGTCGTGTCGGAGCCGTTGCTCGGCTTGCGCGGCAGCAGCAGGACCACGCGGAAGCGGTCGTCGGGCGGGGTGCGCAGCTTGTCGAGCAGCACCTCGGCGATCTCCGGCGACCACAGGAACTGGTTCTCCAGGTAGACCAGCCGCCGCGCGGACCGCAGGGCGCGCAGGTAGCCGTCGAGGATCGTGAACTCGCCCTTCGGCGCGAAGTCGTACGTCGAGTTCGGGATCGTGCGCAGCAGCTGGACGCGGCTGCCGCCCGCCGGTCCCGGCACGCGCGGGGCCGGCAGGTCCTCGTCGGCGACCTCCGTCCAGCGCCGCCGGAAGTGGTCCGCGACGTCGGCGACGACCGGCCCCTCGAGCCGGGACGCGAGGTCGTGCCAGCCGATCGGCCGCGGCGGGTGGTCCGGGCTGTCGTGGCGGTCGCCTTCGAGCGCCGTGAAGTCGACGCCGCCGACGAACGCGACCTCGTCGTCGACCACCACGAGCTTCTCGTGGTGGCAGTGCATGGTCCGCTCACGGGCGTCCAGCACGCACCGCACGGCCGAGCCGTCGGTGAACTTGCGCCGCTCGCTCCGGGCGAGCTTCCGCGACGGCTGGAACGCGGGGAACGGCGGCCCGGCCCACAGCAGCACCCGCACCTCGACCCCGCGGTCGGCGGTCTCGGCGAGCAGCTCCCGCAGGGTGAGGGCGCCGGGCTCCCGCGTCAGCCGGAAGTCCGCGCTCGCGTGCCAGTTCGCGATGTGCACGTGGGACTTCGCGCCCCGGATCGCGGCCTCGATCGCCGGCAGCGTCTCCTCGCCGTCGATCAGCACCTCGACGCGGTTGCCCTCGCGCACCGCCGCCCGCCCGCCGAGCCGGTCCCCGGCGCCGCCCGGCTCGAGCACGTCACCCCACCCCAGCGCGCGCAGCCGCCGCCGGTGGTGGGCGCACAGGACGTGCTCGAGCCCGTCGCCGAGCCGTTCGTCCACCTTGTCCACGAAAGAGTGAAAAGAGCTCACCCGTCCTATGGCACTACAGATCGGCCCGGTCCGCCGATCAGCGGGCGCCGCGCAGGGTCGCCCGGCCGGCGTACCGCGCCTCGGCGCCCAGCTCCTCCTCGATGCGGATCAGCTGGTTGTACTTGGCGGTGCGGTCGGACCGCGACAGCGAACCCGTCTTGATCTGGCCGCAGCCGGTGGCGACGGCGAGGTCGGCGATCGTGGTGTCCTCGGTCTCGCCGGAGCGGTGCGACATCACCGCGGAGTAGCCGGCCTTGTGCGCGGTGTCGACGGTGAGCAGCGTTTCGGTCAGCGTGCCGATCTGGTTGACCTTGATCAGGATCGAGTTGCCGATGCCGCGGTCGATCCCGTCCTGCAGCAGCTTGACGTTGGTGCAGAAGACGTCGTCGCCGACGAGCTGCACACGGTCGCCGATCCGGTCGGTGAGCTGCTTCCAGCCGTCGTAGTCGTCCTGGGCGAGGCCGTCCTCGATCGAGACGATCGGGAACCGCCTGGTCAGCTCGTCGAGGTAGGCGACGTGCTCCTCGACGCTGCGCTTGATGCCTTCGCCGCGGTAGTCGTAGACGCCGTTGTCGTAGAACTCCGACGCGGCCGGGTCCAGCAGCAGCGCGATGTCCTCGCCGGGGGTGTAGCCGCTCTCCTCGATCGCGCGGACGACGAACTCGAGCGCCTCGTCGGCCGAAGCGAGGTTCGGCGCGAAGCCGCCTTCGTCCCCGACGTTGGTGCCGTGCCCGGCCTTCTTCAGCGACGCGCGCAGCGTGTGGAAGACCTCCGAGCCCATCCGCACGGCCTCGGCGAAGGTTTCGGCGCCGACCGGGCCGATCATGAACTCCTGGAAGTCGATCGGGTTGTCGGCGTGCGCGCCGCCGTTGACGATGTTCATCATCGGCATCGGCAGCTGGTGGGCGAAGACCCCGCCGACGTACCGGTACAGCGGCAGCGTGTTCGCCGCCGCGGCGGCCTTCGCGACGGCCAGGGAGATCCCGAGCGTCGCGTTCGCGCCGACGCGGGCCTTGTTCGGCGTCCCGTCCGCGGCGATCAGCGCGGCGTCGACCTCGGCCTGGGCTTCGGCGTTCAGCCCGACGACCGCTTCGGCCAGCTCGGTGTTGACCGCGGTGACGGCCTGGCGGACGCCCTTGCCGTGGTAGCGCGCCTGGTCACCGTCGCGGAGCTCGACGGCCTCCCGCGTACCGGTCGAGGCACCCGAGGGAACCGCGGCACGGCCCAGCGAGCCGTCCTCCAGCACGACGTCGACCTCGACGGTCGGGTTGCCCCGGCTGTCGAGCACCTCACGGCCACGGACACGGGCGATTGCCGTCATTCCATCTCCTCGGAGTCGGTCCCCAGGGCACCGGCCGGAGCCGTCCCGCGACGCAGGCTAGCAGAGGATCTCTGAATCGATAAGGGGCTCTTCACCAGGGTGAGGACGAGAACGAGCACCAGGACGCCCGCGCCGGCCCACATCGACTGCCGCCATCCGTCCACAAAGGACTCCCAGGCCGCGAGTCCACGGCCGCGCGGTAGCCGGCGGTCAGGATCGTGCCCAACAGCGCGACGCCGAGGGCGGTGCCCAGCTCCCTCGTGACGTCGTTGAGCGCGGACGCCACACCCTGCCGGTCGCGCGCCGGCGAGCCGGTGATGGCTTCGGTCGCCGGAGAGGTAGCCGCCGTCGACGAAGACGAAGCGGCGTCCGGGAACGTCGACGTGATGACGGCGAGGGTGACCGGCATGATCATCGCCGCGCTCGCCCCGGCCAGGAGCTGGGCGGTGAGCAGGGTGCCGGCGGCGCTGCTGATGATGGCCGCGTCCGGCGTCGCCCCGTGGGTCGCCGCCCGGATCGACGGCCGCCCGGCGATGTCGGCGGGGCTCGTCGTGAGCACGGGCCTGGCGTGACAAGTAGTCCAGAATCATGATAGTCATGAATATGGACGAACTGAAGGGGAGCGCATGGCCGTCATCGAGCTGACCACGTTCACCGTCCGGCCCGAGCGGACCTCGGCGATGCTCGCGGCGCGGCCGGGGATGCTGGCCGCCTTTCGCGAGGGGCGGCGCGGCTTCGTCTCGGCGAAGCTGGTGCGGCTGGACGCCGAGACGTGGCTGGACGTCGTCGAGTGGATCGACGACACGGCGTGGGACGAGTCGAAGGCCAAGGGCGGTGACGACCCGCGCATCGCGGAGTTCTTCGGCACGATCGACGCGCTGGTGAGCTCGCGCCGCGGTGCCCGCTACGACGATCCGCCGGGGCCGGTGCGCACCGTGGCCTACGGGCCGCACCCGGCGCAGGTGGGGGAGCTGTACCGGCCGGCGGGCGACGGGCCGTTCCCGGTGGTGGTGCTGCTGCACGGCGGGTACTGGACGGCGATGTTCGACCGCCGCACGGCGACCCCGCTGGCCGACGACCTCCTCGCCCGCGGCTACGCGGTGTGGAACGCGGAGTACCGCCGCCTCGGCGACGGCGGCGGCTGGCCGGCGACGTTCGAGGACGTCGCGACGGCGATCGACTTGATCGCGGACCTGGATCCGGCCCTCGATCCCGCGCGGGTGGCGGTGATCGGCCACTCGGCGGGCGGCCACCTCGCGGCGTGGTCCGCGCACCGGCCGGCATTGACCGCGGGCGAGGTGGGCGCGAACCCGAAGGTGGTGCCGGTGGCGGTGGTTTCGCTGGCCGGGGTGCTGGACCTGGTGGAGGCCGACCGGACGGGGTTCGGCACGGTGCTGGCCGACGGGCAGGCGGCGCGGCCGGCCGGAGCGCCGGAACCGGCGTACCCGGAGTTCTGGCCGTCGGTCGCGGAGGGGGTCGGGGAGGGCGTGGTGAACCTGCTGCTGGGCGGGCACCTCGCCGACGTGCCCGACCGGTACGCGACGACGTCGCCGAGCGAGCTGGCCGGGGCGGGAGTGCCGGTGCTGGCGCTGCACGGTGATGCCGACGACGTGGTCCCGGCGGCGTTCAGCCGGACGTACGCCTCGCGGGTGGCGGAGGCGGAGTACCGGGAGGTGCCGGGCGCGGACCACTTCCAGGTGATGGACCCGGCGCACGACAGCTGGCGGCAGGTGGTCGAGTGGCTGGCCCCGCGAGTCGTGAGTGGGAAACAGGGTTAGAACACCGTTTCTCACTCACGACCAGCCGCGGCGGAACCGGTCAGTCCTCGTCGCCCGCGTGCTTGCGCTGGTGTTCCGTGATGTCGGCGAGCGTACGCTTGAACCGCTCGTAGTCTTCGCGCCCCAAGCGGTCCGCGTGGCGGCGCTGGATCGCCGTCATGATCGCGTCCGCCGCGCGCATCTGCGCCAGGCCCCGCTCGGTTGGGCAGATCAGCTTCGCCCGGCGGTCACTGGGGTCCGGCCTCCGCTCGACGTAACCCAGCGCGGCCAGCTCGTCGATCAGCGTGCCGATGATCTGCTTGTACTGCCCCGAAAGCCGGGACAGCTCGGTCGCCCGCACGCCGTCCGGATCCAGATACGCGAGCACCGCGCCGTGGCGGTGCTTCAGGTCGTCGAACCCCTGCGCCGCCAACGTCGCGAAGAGCTCGCGCTGCACCGCGAACAGGAGCCGTCCCGAAAGGACACCCAGATCGGGGTCCGTCGCGTTCCGCTCCGCGCGGGTGACCATCGGCTGCCCTCCTCACCGTCGGTCTCCCACCTTAACGAGAGCCGGGGAGGAACGCGGGCGCCCGGCGCGCCGGGGCGGCACGCTCGAACGCGGCGGCGAACGCGAGCACGCGGGCGTCGGCCCAGCGGCCGGCGAAGAACGAGACGCCGATCGGCAGCGGGCCCGCGAAGCCGGCCGGGACCGAGACGTTCGGGTAGCCCGCGACGGCCGCCGGGGTCGACGAGCCGAGGACGTACGCGTCGCCCGCCGCGTAGTCGGTCTTCCACGCCGGGCTGTTGGTCGGCGCCACGATCGCGTCCAGGTGCAGCCGCGACAGCGTTTCGTCGATCGACCGCTGCGCCAGCGAAGTCGCTGTCGCCCGCTGCTGCCGGTACGCCGGGTCGCTCGGTGCCGGCGCGGCCGCGGCCTGCTCGAACAGCTCCTGCCCGAACTTCGACAGCTCGATCGGATCCCGCCGGTTGAAGGCGATCAGCTCGTCGAGCGTCGCGGGGTGCCCGGGCCGGTGCTTCAGGTAGGCGTTCAGGTCGCGCTTGAACTCCGTCAGCAGCGCCGGGGTCTCCGCCGCCCCGATCTGGTCCTGGTACGGCAGCTCGACGTCGACGACCGTGGCGCCACGCGCGGTCAGCGTCCGCACGGCGTCGCCGACGACCCGGTCGACGTCGGCGTCCAGCCCGGCCAGCCGCCAGACGCCGATCCTCGCCCCGCGCAGGGCGTCCGGACGCAGGAGCGCCGCGTAGTCCCGAGGCTGGCCGGCGGGGATCGCCGCCGTCGCGGGGTCGGCCGGGTCGCGGCCCTGCAGCACCGACAGCGTGACGGCCGCGTCGACGACGTGGCGCGCCATCGGCCCGGCGGTGTCCTGTTCCGCGGAGATCGGCACGACGCCGGTCCGGCTGACCAGCCCGAGCGTCGGCTTCTCGCCGACGACGTCGTTGGCGCCGGCCGGGCAGACGATCGAGCCGTCGGTCTCGGTGCCGATCGCGACCTGCGCCAGCGTCGCCGCGACCGCGGCGCCGGAGCCCGACGACGAGCCGCACGGGTTGCGGTCGAGAACGTACGGGTTGTTCGTCTGGCCGCCGACCGCGGACCAGCCCGACGTCGAATGCGTCGACCGGAAGTTGGCCCACTCGGACAGGTTCGTCTTGCCGAGGATGACGGCGCCGCCGCGCCGCAGCCGGTCCACCAGCGCCGCGTCGCCGGCCGGCCGGCTGCGCGGCAACGCCCGCGACCCCGCGGTCGCCGGCTGCGCGCGCGTGTCGATGTTGTCCTTGAGCAACACCGGAATCCCGTCCAGCGGGCCGAGGGTGTGGCCGGTGCGGCGGCGGGCGTCGCTGGCGGCGGCCGCCCGGAGCGCGCCCGGGTCGACGGCGACCACCGAGTGGACCTTGCCGTCGAGGGTGTCGATCCGGCGGAGGTAGGCGGCGGTCAGCCGCACGGCGGTGAGGCCGCCGTGGTCCATCCGCTGCTGGAGTTCGGGGATGGTGGCCGCGTCGAGGTCGAACCCCAGCGCGGGCGCGGCGGTGGCGGGAGCCGGGACCAGGAGGGAACCGGCGAGGGCGGCGAGCACGGCGGCCGAGCGCAGACGATTCACGGCGTCCATGCCACTCCGGAACGGCGCCCCGGTCAACCCGCCGATGGTCGGGCGCCGCGTCCGTCCACAAGGGACTCGATGCCGGGTGGGAGGTTCGCCCGGTCGGCCACGAACCCGACGAGCGCCGTGCGCAGCGCGCGGACGGCCCGGGTCGGCTCGACTTCCTTGCGGTGGGCCAATTGGACGATTCGCGTCATGCCCGCATCCGGGGAGAACCGCGTCATCCGGAACCGGTCGCCCGCCACGGTGCTGGGCACCACCGCGGACCCGACGCCGGCGCGCACCAGCTCCAGCACCGCGTCCATCTCGCCGCCTTCGATGGCGAACGACGGCTCGAACCCGGCCGCGCGGCAGGCGTTGACCGTCGCTTCCCGGACGTCGTAGCCGCGGCGGAACATCACCAGCGGGACGTCGGCCAGCTCACGGACGTCGAGCCGGGTCTTCCGCACCGGTGCGTCGGCGGGGGAGATGACGACCAGCTCTTCCAGCAGCAACGGCGTCGCCGCCAGGTGTGGATCGGCCGGTGCGCCGGCCAGCAGCGCCAGGTCCAGCGCGCCTTCGGACAGCCGTTGGCGCAGGTCGCGCGAGCCGCTTTCCTGCAATTCCAGCTGGATGCCCGGGTAGCGGCGGCGGAACGCCGACAGCATCGCGGGCAGCAGGCCCGTGCACAGGCTGGGCGGCGCGCCCAGCCGCACCCGGCCGCGGTCGAGCTCGTCCAGCTCCCGGATCGCGAGCCGCGCGCTCTCGGTCTCGGCGAGGATCCGCCGCGCGATCGGCAGCAGGGTTTCGCCCGCTTCGGTGAGCGAGACGTTGCCGCGGATCCGGTGGAACAGCGGCGCGCCGAGGTCGTGCTCCAGCGCCCGGATCTGCTGCGACAGCGAGGGCTGGGCTACGCGCATCCGCTCGGCGGCGCGGGTGAAGTGGCGGTCTTCGGCGACGGCGACGAAGTAGGCGAGCTGCTGGAACTGCATAGCTATATCCTATCGATAGTAGAGTTATCATGTCTTTGACCTCTGCTGACCGCGCTCCTAACGTCGGTCGGGTGGTGAACGACCTCGCGAGCCGGCGCCCCGTCCGGCAGTTCTGGGCCTCGACGATCGGCAAGAAGATCGTCATGGCGGTGACCGGCGCGCTGCTGCTCGCCTTCGTCTTCGCGCACATGGTCGGCAACCTGAAGACGTTCCTCGGGGCCGACGACCTCAACCACTACGCCCACTGGCTGCGGACGATCGGCGAGCCGGTCCTGCCCTACTCCTGGTTCCTCTGGATCCAGCGGGTGGTCCTGCTCGTGGCACTGGTCCTGCACGTCACCGCGGCCGTCCAGCTGGTGAAGCGCGACCGCCGGGCCCGCCCGGTCCCGTACGTCCACCGGCGGCCGGTGCGCGCCACCTTCGCCGTGCGCACGATGCGCTGGGGCGGGGCGACGCTGGCGCTGTTCGTCGTGTGGCACATCCTCGACTTCACCGTCGGCACGGTGAACCGCGACTTCGTGCCGGGCGACCCGTACCACAACCTCGTGGCGGACTTCCGGGTTTGGTGGGTCAACCTGATCTACCTCGCCGCCCTGGCCATGCTCGGCCTGCACATCCAGCACGGCTTCGCCAGTGCCGCGCGCACGCTGGGCGTCACCAGCGCACGGCGGGAACGGGCGATCAGGATCTTCGGCAACGCGACGGCGATCGTGGTCGCGGGCGGCTACGCGCTCGTCCCGGTCGCGATCATGACGGGACTGGTGGACTGATGAGCGACTACCGGACCGGCGACCCGATCGCCGACACGAAGGCACCGGCCGTCCCGCTGGAAAACCGCTGGGACGAACGGAAGTTCGCCGCGAAACTGGTGAACCCGGCCAACCGGCGCAAGCACCGCGTGATCGTGGTCGGCACCGGGCTGGCCGGCGGGTCGGCCGGGGCGACGCTGGCCGAACAGGGCTACCACGTCGTCCAGTTCTGCTTCCAGGACTCGCCCCGGCGGGCGCACTCGGTCGCCGCACAGGGCGGGATCAACGCGGCGAAGAACTACCGCAACGACGGCGACTCCGTGTACCGCCTGTTCTACGACACGGTGAAGGGCGGCGACTTCCGGTCCCGGGAGTCCAATGTGTACCGGTTGGCCCAGGTGTCGGCGCAGATCATCGACCAGGCCGTCGCCCAAGGTGTGCCGTTCGCCCGCGAGTACGGCGGCCTGCTCGACACCCGCTCGTTCGGCGGGGTGCAGGTGCAGCGGACGTTCTACGCGCGCGGCCAGACCGGCCAGCAGCTGCTGATCGGCGCGTACCAGGCGCTGTCGCGGCAGATCGACGCCGGCAACGTGGAACTGCACCCGCGCACCGAAATGCTCGACCTCGTCGTGGTCGACGGCCGGGCCCGCGGCATCGTCGCCCGCGACCTGGTCACCGGCGAGATCGAGACGCACCTGGCCGACGCCGTCGTGCTCGCGACCGGCGGCTACGGCAACGTCTTCTACCTGTCCACCAACGCGAAGGGCTCCAACGCGACCGCGATCTGGCGGGCGCACAAGCGTGGCGCCTACTTCGCGAACCCGTGCTTCACCCAGATCCACCCGACGTGCATCCCGCGGTCGGGGGAGCACCAGTCGAAGCTGACGCTGATGAGCGAGTCGCTGCGCAACGACGGCCGGATCTGGGTGCCGAAGCGCAAGGGCGACACCCGGCCACCGGCGGAGATCCCCGAGGCCGACCGCGACTACTACCTCGAACGGCTGTACCCGAGCTTCGGCAACCTGGTGCCGCGGGACATCGCGTCGCGGGCAGCGAAGAACGTCTGCGACGCCGGGCTCGGCGTCGGGCCCGGCGGGCTGGGCGTCTACCTCGACTTCGCGGACGCGATCGAGCGCATGGGCCGCCCGGCGATCGAAGCGCGCTACGGCAACCTCTTCGAGATGTACGAGCGGATCACCGCGGAGAACCCGTACGAGGTCCCGATGCGGATCTACCCGGCCATCCACTACACGATGGGCGGGCTGTGGGTGGACTACGACCTGCAGAGCACGATCCCCGGGCTGTTCGTCATCGGCGAGGCCAACTTCTCCGACCACGGCGCGAACCGGCTCGGCGCGTCGGCGTTGATGCAGGGGCTCGCCGACGGCTACTTCGTGCTCCCGGCCACCTTGAACGACTACCTCGGCGGAAACCGCTTCGGCGACGTCCCGCCGGCCGCGGTCGCGGGGGTGGAAACCGAGGTGCGCGACCGGATCACCCGGCTGCTCGCGGTGCAGGGGACGCGGTCGGTCGACTCGTTCCACCGCGAGCTGGGCCTGCTGATGTGGGACCACTGCGGCATGTCCCGCAGCCGCGAAGGCCTGCGGAAGGCCCTGGAGCGCGTGCCGGAATTGCGCGCGGAGTTCTGGCGGGACGTCCGCATCCCCGGCGACGCGGCCTCGCTGAACCAGGAGCTGGAAAAGGCGAACCGGGTGGCGGACTTCCTGGAGCTGGCCGAGCTGCTGCTGGTCGACGCGCTCGCGCGGGAGGAGTCCTGCGGCGGCCACTTCCGCGAGGAACACCAGACCCCCGAAGGCGAAGCGCAGCGCGACGACGAGCGATTCTCCTACGTCGCGGCGTGGGAGTACGGCGGGCCCGGCGGCGTGCCGGTGCTGCACCGCGAGAACCTCGTCTTCGAGCACGTCCACCCCACCCAGCGGAGTTACACATGAACCTCACCGTCCGCATCTGGCGGCAGGCCGGCCCGGCGACCGAGGGCAGGCTGGTGTCCTACCCGGTCGACGGCGTCAGCCCCGACATGTCCTTCCTCGAACTGCTCGACGTGCTCAACCAGGAGCTCATCGCGAACGGCGAGGAACCGGTCGCCTTCGACCACGACTGCCGCGAGGGCATCTGCGGCTCCTGCGGTGTCGTGATCAACGGGCAGGCGCACGGGCCGGAGCGCACGACGTCGTGCCAGCTGCACCTGCGTTCGTTCCGCGACGGCGAGGTGATCGACGTCGAACCGTGGCGCGCCCGGGGTTTCCCGGTGATCAAGGACCTGGTCGTCGACCGCTCGGCGCTGGACCGGATCGTCCAGGCCGGCGGCTACGTCAGCGCCCCGACGGGCAGCGCCCCGGACGCCCACGCGACCCCCGTCCCGAAGCCGGACGCGGACCTGGCCTTCGACAACGCGACGTGCATCGGCTGCGGCGCCTGCGTGGCGGCGTGCCCGAACGGCTCGGCGACGCTGTTCACCGCCGCGAAGGTGACGCACCTTTCGCTGCTCCCGCAAGGGCAACCGGAGCGGGCGCAGCGGGTGCTGGACATGGTCGACACGATGGACGCCGAGGGTTTCGGCGGCTGCACCAACACCGGCGAATGCGTCGCGGCCTGCCCGAAGGGCATTCCGTTCGCCAGCATCGCCAGTCTCAACCGGGAGTTCCGGAAGGCGAGCCGGGCGGGTCGCCGTTAGCGCTTCAGCTTGGCGTACACGATGACGTTGTCGAGGTAGTTCCGGTTCGCCGCGTCGTACTTGCCGCCGCAGGTGATCAGGCGCAGCTCGGGGTCGGTGGTGTTGCCGTACACGGCTTCCGTCGGGAACTCCTTCTTGGCGATCTGGTCGACCTTCGTCACCTCGAAGGTCAGCGTGCCGCCGTCGGCGCGGTCGACGTGCACCTCCTCGCCCGGCTTCAGCTCGTGCAGCCGCCAGAAGATGCCTTTGCGGTGGTCGCCGTCGATGTGCCCGAGGATCACCGCGGGACCGACCTCGCCGGGCGTCGGGCCGTACTCGTACCAGCCGGCCTGCAGCGGCTGGTCGACCGGCGGGACCTCGACCGTGCGGTCGGCGTTCAGGCCCAGTGACACCAGCGTCGATTTCGCGTCGATCGCGGGGACGTCGAGCGCGGTCGGCAGCGACCGCGTGAGGTTCGAGGCGGCCGGAGGCGGGGCGGCGGCCGGGGTCGTCGTCGCCCCGCAACCGGCGAGCAGCAGCGCGGAGACGGCGACGAGGAGTGCGCGACGCAGCATCGGCTCAGCCCTCGGCCAGGCTGCCGTCGCCGGTCTGCGGCGCGCCGGCGGGGATGACGACGACCTGCCCCGGCCCGCGCGGCGGCGCTTCGGGCGCGCGTTCCTTCGACGGGCCGCAGGTGACGGACGCGAGCTTGACGTCGCCGCTGCCGAGCGCGCCGGCGGTCTTGCCGCCGAGCAGCTTGACGTGCAGGGCCGTCACCTCGAGAGCGCCGTCGTAGCGCTGGAGCTGCTCGTTGACGGTCACTTCGGCGACGCCGGGGATGCCCAGCTTCTGGTTGGGCGAAGTCGCGGCGGGGAGCGTGCCGAGCCGGCCGAGGGTGACACCGGCCAGGTCACTGCTGCCGGTGACGTGCCCGTCGGCGGACCCGCAGCGCGCGCTGATCAGCCGGATCGACGGCACGCGTCCGGCGGCCGCGGCGAGCAGCGGCAGGGTCACCTCGGCGACGCTCGCCTTGGCGGCCACGGAACCGGCACCGCCGACGACGGAGCTGCTGATGGCCTTGGCGGTGACGAGCCCCTTGAGCGGGACGTCGGCGACGCTCGCCTCGGTGGGACCGGCGCTGCTCGACTCGGCCAGCCGTCCGGTGTCGACGGTGCTGCCCTTGCCGTCGGTGAGAACCCCGGGAAGCAGGGAGACACTCGCGGAGGCGCCGTAGGCGGACCCGGTGACGGCGTCGTCCGCGGTGGCGACACCGGTGGAGCCGGCGAGCACCGCGACGGTCACCCCGGCCAGGCTCCCGGCTCGGAGCAGGGTCGTGCGCATGGGGAAAATCCTTTCGCCGGAACGGAAAACGGGGAGAAGCCGCAGCGGGGTAGTGCCCCGGCGGCGAGCGAACGCTATCAAAATCGCTACCGGGGGCAAGGATGCGTTGCGGCACCGAGGTTTCCGGCGGAACGCGAAAAGTGATCACCGGCGCCGCAGGCAACTCGAAGCGGTCACGCTTCGGCGGAAGATTCCCCGATGAGCGGACGGGGAGTAGCGCGCGCTGCGGCATTCGGGGCGGTTCACCGCCCGAGCGCACACGGACGAGTGATTACCTGGACGAGCGGCGGCGAACACGCACAGTCATGTGACCACCACGGCCGTTTCGGGCTCGGCGCAAGCGTTGTGGCGGCCGGATTCGCCGATGCACGGGGCGGAGTTCACGCCCGATAAGGGCCGTGGTTCCCGATGTCCGGGCTGACCCGCGGGGCCGGTCCGCGCTGCCCCGGAACCGGCGTGACTGTCGTCTGCTCGATCGCCGGCTCCGGCACCGGCTGGATGTACGCCTCGGAAGGCCGCTCGCTCACCGGCTGGACGTACACCTCCGACGGGCGCTCGCTTTCCTGGTAGTGCGTCTCCACGATCGTGTCCTGCCGGCGACGGCCCAGCACCGCCAGCGTCAGCGCGTGGGCGACCGCGAGCAGCAGGAGGAACACACCCAGCCGGCCGACCAGCGCCGCCGTCGTGCCCGACCAGCCCGGGCCCACCACCGACAGCAGTGCCAGCACGCCGAACGCGACCAGGTGGAAGACCGTCACCACCATCCAAGCCATCGATCCGGTGCCTTCGCCGCCGTCCGGGCCGCTGAGGTAGCGGCGGCCGCCGCGGTAGAGGATCTGGCCGTCGGCCACCACGAAGATCAGGCCGATGATCAGGAACCCCGGGAGTTCGTTGTCGGGCATCGTCTCCTCCTCCTTTCCGGGTGGGGTACCCGAGGAGGGCGGCGCGACGAGGAGCTTCACCGGATCGAGCTACCGGTGTTCGGGCCGCCACCTGGAGGAACTCCGGGTTTACGATCACGATCATGCGATTCGCCATCAAGACCTCGCCCCAGGACACCGCCTGGGCGGACATGCTCGCCGTGTGGCAGGCCGCCGACGAGATCGAGCTGTTCGAGTCCGGCTGGACCTTCGACCACTTCTACCCCATTTTTTCCGACCCGACCGGTCCGTGCCTCGAAGGCTGGGTCACGCTCACCGCGCTCGCGCAGGCCACGAAGCGGCTCCGGGTCGGCACGCTCGTCAGCGGGATCCACTACCGCCACCCGGCGCTGCTCGCGAACATGGCCGCGACCCTCGACATCGTCTCCGGCGGCCGGCTGGAGATCGGCATCGGCGCCGGCTGGAACGAGGAGGAGTCCGGCGCGTACGGCATGCGGCTCGGCCCGGTGAAGGAGCGCAGCGACCGCTTCGAAGAAGCCTGTGAGGTGCTCGTCGGCCTGCTGACGCAGGAAACGACGACGTTCCAGGGCGAGCACTACCAGCTGACCGACGCCCGCTGCGAACCCAAGGCCGTGCAGACGCCGCACCCGCCGATCTGCATCGGTGGCAGCGGCGAGAAGCGCACCCTGCGCACCGCCGCGAAGTACGCCCAGCACTGGAACTTCGTCGGCGGCACGCCCGAGGAGTTCGCGCACAAGCGGGAAGTCCTGCACCGCCACTGCGCGGACATCGGCCGCGACCCGGCCGAGATCACGCTGTCCTCGCACGTCCGGCTGAGCCCGGACGGCGACTACGCCAAGGTCGCCGCCGAAGCGGCGGCGCTCGGCGAAGCCGGTCTCGACCTCGCGATCGTGTACCTGCCGCCGCCGCACACCCCGGCCGTGCTGGAGCCGCTGGCGAAGGCGCTCGAGCCGTTGCGCTGACGCGGCTTCCGCCGGCGGATCGCGGCCGCGTGACCGCGATCCGCCGGCGGCGTCACCCGGGCGTGCGGAGCCGATCACCCGGCCGGGTTGCCGCGAATTGCGCGACCCCGGACCCGGTGGGAGCGTCGGAGCACCGAACTGCTTTTCCCACCACGGAATCCGGGAGTCGCGCATGACCACCACCGAAATGCCCGCCGTGCACGAATGCACCGTCAGCGGCTGTTCCTACAACCACGACGGCTGCCACGCCTTCGCGATCACCGTCGGCGGCGACAACGGGTCCGCCGACTGCGGCACGTTCGTCCCGCTGAACACCAAGGGCGGCCTCGACCGCGTCGTGGCCCAGGTCGGTGCCTGCTCCCGAGCGGACTGCCGGCACAACTCGTCGCTGGAGTGCACGGCGTCGAGCGTGCGCGTCGGCCCGGGCGAAGGCGGTCACTCCGCCAACTGCCTCACCTTCACGAAGTAGCCGGCGCCGCCGTGGCGCGCCGCCGGGCGAAGTGCAGCCCGACGGCCGCCGCGGCTCCGGCCGCGGCGACGATGCCGGTCGCCACGGGACTCAGGGACTTCGACAGGCTCGGCGCCGTGCTCGGCCCGAGCAACCAGACCGCCAGCGGGACGACGTAGGCCGTCGTCATCAGCGCGCCCCACCAGCGCGCCGCCGGCGAACGCAGGGTGCGCGCCAGCACGATCGCGGCCGGGATGCCGGCGAGCAACGCGAACTGGCCCAGCACCAGGACAGGGAACGCCCACGCGGCAACGAGAACGCCGCGAGTGGTTGCAGTCATCGTCTTCTCCTTTTCAGCGCGTCAGCACGCGGCTTCGGCGGCGGTCTTGAGGTCGGCCAGCCAGCGGTCGAGGCCTGGGGCGAGGTATTCGATGGCCGTCGCGGGATCGCTCTCGATCTGCTCGCCGGTCCAGCTCTCCTCGGTGCGGACGACGACGCCGCCCCGGACCGGCGTGAACGTCCAGACGTGGACGCCCCGGTCGATGCGCAGGCCGTCACCGATCGCGGGGCCGCTCCAGCGGACGCAGTGGTCGCGCTGCACCTGGTGGACCGTGGACGTGATGACGAGCGTGGTCGCGGGGGAGGAGGGCGTGGCCGGGACGGGCGTCGTCCAGCGGAACCGCGAGCCGGGGTGCAGGGGGCCCGGATCGAGCCGCTTCGCGCTGGTGACCGCGGGCTGCCAGGCCGGCCACCCTTCGACGCTCGTCTGCACCTTCCAGACGGTGTGCAGCGGCGCCTTGACGAACGTTTCGGCGCCGTAGTGCAGCTGCGCGGCCGGGTCGATGCCTTGGCCGCGGCAGGTCAGCGGGCTTGCGGTGGCCGCGTCCGCCGGTGCGGCGGTGAAGAGGGCCGCGGCGGCCAGCGGGACGGCGAACAAGGCGTTGATCATGGTGTTTCCCCTCGATGTTAGTGGCTCTTGCTGTAGTTAGAAGCTATAACCAACAGCCGCTTAGTGTCAATAAGAAAAGTGATAGCCTCTAACTCGCCAGGAGGGAGCTGTCATGACGGACGCAGGACCGACTTCGCGCGAGCGGTACCGGGCGCAGGTGCGCGCGGAGATCAAGCAGCACGCGTGGGAACAGATCGCGGCGGCGGGCGTGCCGGCGTTGTCGCTGAACGCGATCGCCAAGCAGCTGGGCATGAGCGGGCCGGCGCTCTACCGGTACTTCGCGAGCCGGGACGAGCTGATCACCGCGCTCATCCGGGACGCCTACCGGAGCATCGCCGACACGGTCCGCGCGGCCTACGACGAGGGTGCGGACCTGGCCGGGCTGGCACGCGTCATCCGGGACTGGGCCCGCAGCGACCCGCAGCGGTACTTCCTGATCTACGGCACACCCGTTCCCGGCTACCACGCGCCCGAGGACACGACGGCGATCTCGTTCGAGGTGATGGCCGTGCTCATCGAAGCGTGCGGTGCCCTGGGGGAAGGCGGACCGCAGACGCCGTTCGACGCCCACCTCGAAGACCACCGGGCGTGGGCGCACGGCCACCCCGCGCCGCCCGCGGTGCTGCACCGGGCGCTGGCGTTCTGGACGCGCCTGCACGGCGTGCTCTCGCTGGAGCTGGCCGGGCACTTCGCGGGGATGCTGTTCGACACGGATCCGTTGATCGACGAGGAGATCGCCGGTTTGGCGCCGGGCGGGCGGGGGTAGCCGAGCCGGCATGCCCGGACGCGAAGACCTGCCCAGCACGCTGTTGCGCTCGCCGCGCAAGGCGCAGGACACGTGGGTGGCGGCGCATGACTCGGCGCTGCGCACCTACGGCCCCGGCCGCCGCGCGCAGCAGACGGCATACTCGGCGTTGAAGCACTCGTTCGAGAAGGTCGGCGACCACTGGGAGCCGAAGCCCGAGCGCGGCCCGTCGGACAAGCAGGCCGCCCGCGGCGCGGGGCAGCCGGCCAAGCCGACGCGCGGTGGCGTGAACGCGACGGCCGGCCGGCAGCACCTCTACGAACGGGCCAAGCAGCTCGGCATCCCCGGCCGGTCCCGAATGTCCAAAGAGGACTTGGTGACGGCGCTGGAGAAGGAGAACCGGCGCCGGACCGACCGGGCGCGCCGCGGGAAGTGAGCCGTCAGGTGGTGCGAGCCGGCTGCTTCGCGGGTTTCAGCTCGTACAGGGCGTAAGCCTTGCGGATCACCGGCTGGGCCACGTTCCGCACGCGCACCCCGCCCGGCGTCACGCCTTGCTCGCAGCCGAAGTGCGCGTGCCCGTGCAGCGCCAGGTCGGCGCCGGCCTCGTCGATCGGCTCGCACAGCAGGTACGACCCCAGGAACGGGTGGATCTCCGGCGGCTCGCCGTGCAGTGTCCCGGGGATCGGCGCGTAGTGCGTCAACGCCACGACCACGTCCGTGTCCAGCGACGCCAGCGCCGACCGCAGCGAATCCGCCGACGCGATCGTCGTCTCGACGAACGCCTTCATCTCGCGCTCGCCGAACCGGCTGGCGCACTTGCCCGCGAACCCGCCGCCGAACCCCTTCACGCCGGCGACGCCCAAGGACCCGTCCGGCAGGTCGAACCGCGCGGCGGTGCCTTCCAGCATCACCACGCCCGCTTCGCCGAGCAGCTTCGCGATCCCCTCGGCCTCGTCGCTGTGGTGGTCGTGGTTGCCGAGCACGGCGGCGATCGGCACGCCCAGCCCGGTGAGCTCGTCGGCCACCACGCGGGCCTCCGCGCACGTGCCGTGCCGGGTCAGGTCGCCGGCCAGCAGCAGGACGTCGGCGGTGCCGGCCAGGTGTTCCAGGGCGGGGCGCAACAGGCCCCGCGAATCCTCTCCGAGGTGCACGTCCCCGACGGCGGCGATCCTCATCGGCTGATCTCCTCCGCGCTGGCCGGTTCCCGGACGTCGGCGACCCGGACGTCGTTGTGCACCAGCTCCCCGGTCAGGTACTCGGCGACGACGGCGTCCACCTCCGCCTTCCGGGCCGGGCAGGTGACCTCCCCGGTCAGGTGGACGTGCTCGCCGCGCACGGTCACGTGCACGCCGAGTTCGGCGGTGCGGGTGTCTTCGGCCAAGGCCCGGCTCAGGCGGGCGACGAGGTACTGCGGCGGTTCGGGCACGAGAGCCTCCTTCGGGTCGATCACGGACAGGTCGCCGAGCAGGGTCAGGAACGCCCGCGCGTACGGCGATGCCGACACCTGGACGGCGACCTCGGTCCAGTTCACCTGCTCGCGCAGGTCGCGCGCGATCCGCAGCAGCGGCTCGAAGTCGCAGCGGTGCGGGTCGAGCACGAGCAGCTTGTCCACGAGCAGGTCGGTGCCGGACAGGACCGGCGCGGCGGTCGGCCCCACCCGCATCAGCGCGGCGCGGTCGAGCAGCTCGTCGGTCACCGGCCGGTGGTTGGGCCGGTGGATCAGGTCGACGAGGACGTCGCCGTCGTAGACCTTGGTGAGCCAGTCTTCCGGCGGGTGCTCCCGACGCAGCCCGGCCGCGGTGAGCACTTCGGCCGCCCGCTCGGTGTCACCGGGCTTGAGGAAGAGGTCGACGTCGTGGTCCGACGGCGGCCCGCCACGGGCGTACACGGCCAGCCCGCCCGCGACGGCGAACCGGATCCCGGTCCCGTCCAGGGCGGTCACCACGCGCGTCAGGCTCTGGAGAAGGGCGTCCGGTCCCATGGAGGACGATTACCCGCTGCGCCGCGGCTCAATCCGAGCGGTCGGCCCGGGTGCGGAACTCCGCTGACGGCGTGACGAGGCCGCCCAAGCCGAGCCGCGTGAACTTGCCCTCCACCGCCGCCGACGCGGTGACGATCACCCGGCAGTCCGCCCCGCGCAGGTGCGGGATGAGCGCCGCGACCGCTTCGGTCGTGAAGTGGTCGACCCCGGTCAAGTCGAGCAGCACCGTCGACGCCCCGGTGGTCGCGCCCGCCAGCGCCGCCGCCAGGTCCGTCGCCTCCGGGGCGCCCTGCGCGCGCACGGTCGCCGTCCCGTCCGCCGGGCCTGTGACCTCGATCTTGCTCATCGGGTGAAACAACTCAGCGAGGGCAGGTCGGCCGTCGAGCTGCCGGACAGTTCCACGAGCCACACCAGCAGGTGGATCACGACGCCGACGACGTCGTCCGGCTCGCCGCGAGCCGCCAGCTCCAGGTGGATGTCGCGGCTTTCGTCGTCCTCGCCGAGGGCCGCGAGCAGGGCGCGCAGGGCGGCCAGCGGTCCGGGCGGCAGCCGGTCCACCTCGACCGGCCGGGCCTGCTCGTCGGTCACGGCCACGGTGAAGACCGACCCGGGGTCGGCCGGGTGGCGGGCGTGGACCACCGCCGCGCAGCGGCCGACCAGCTCCGCGACGATCTCGCCGGGGAAGCGGGTCGAGCCGGCGCGGGTGAGGATGCCCAGTGCGTCGGCCACGTCGTCGTACGCCCCCGCCATGGCCGCGCCGACGAGCTCGGCGGTGAACTGCCGGACCGATGCGCCGGCGTCTCGGTTCTCCGTCATCCCGGGCAGGTACCCGGCCGGCCCGGTCCTAACCGGTCAGTGCGGCTCGGGCAGCGCGAAGAGCGGGTGCTGGGCGGGATCGTCCGGTTCGCCGCCGAGGCGCAGGCACTTGCGGCAGGTCACCGGTCCGTCGGCCGGGGTGATCTCGCCCGCCGCGCCGAGCCCGGACCACCCCTGGTGGCAGGCGGGCGCGGGCAGGGTCAGCTCGTCGAGCCACGGCACCCACGCGACGCGGTGCGCGATGCCGGACCGGCCGATCCGCAGCCGCATCCCGGTGAAGAGGCGGTGCTGCGCGGCCGCGAACCGCGCAGGGTCGACGCGGGTCACCGGGAACAGCGGGATCGGTTCGCTCACCGGTCCAGTATGCGTCGCCCGGGAACGTGTGCGCGGTGGCCGGCCGGTCGGGGGGCGTGCCGCCCGGCCACCGCGACGAACAACGAGAGGGGCGCCCCGGCCCGGCTGTGACGGCCGGGCCGGGAGTTCACCGGTTCGGGTGACGCGTCAGCCGGCGGCCAGCCAGTCCAGGTTGATCGAGCCGGTGTCGCCGGGGGCGTAGGACAGCGTGACCACCGGGTCGCGGCCGCCGATCGGGACGTCGGCGAAGGTCACCGTGCCCCAGGCGTCCCAGCTGTCGGAGACCTTCGGGAAGCTCACCTGCCGCACCCGCTGCCCGTCGACGGACAGCGTCATCGTGCGGGTGTCGCTGTTGGCGTTGGCGTAGCGCACGGTGAGCGCGGTCGTCGCCGGGTCGCTCGACGTGCGGTGCAGGGTGAACGACGAAGCCGCGCCCTGTGCCCACAACCCGTCGAGGAACGCGCGGCCGGAGTAGCCGGTGTGGTTGACGTTGGTCTTCACGCCGCCGGTGTTGAGCGCGTCCTCCGCCTCGAGGTGGCCCGGGGCCGGGCACCCGCCGACGGTGCCCGCCGTGTCGGCGCAGCGGTCGGCCGCGTCGGCCACGCCGTCGCCGTCGCGGTCGCCGGCGGCCGCGCCGGTGAGCGTGATCGCGACGGTGTGCTCGCCGGTCAGCGTGGCCGGGACGACGTTGCCGGGCGCGGGCCGGCCGTCGATCGTGAACGAGCCGACCTTCGTGCCCGCGCCGCGCAGGGCGATCGTCAGGGTGGCGTTGCGGTAGCGGAGGTTCCGGAGGGTGACGTCACCCCAGCCCGCCGGGAGGTCGGGCGCGAACACCAGCCCGCGGTCGGTGAACGTCAGCCCGAACAGGCCGGTGTGGATCATGTCGAGGAACGCGGTGGCCGACCAAGTCTGGTCGGGTTCGGAGCCCCAGTGGAACTTCACGGTGTCGCCGAGCCGCTGGTAGCCGCCGTCGACGACCCCGGTGGTCCCGTGGTAGATCTCCCAGTACCCGCTGTTGCCGCCCGCCAGCTTGGCCAGCCGCGCCACCTCCGAGGCGAAGGCGCTCTGGTTCCCCTGCCCGGCCAGGGCTTTCGCCCACAGGCCCTGGACCAGCGGCCAGACGATCGCGTTGTGCCGGCCCGGCTGCGCGTCCGAATAGCGCGCCCAGTTCGGGAACGTGTCGGGCATGCCCCACGTCATTTCCTTGGCGTTGGCGACGATCGACCGCGCCTGCGCCGGGTTCGCGACGCCGAAGAGCAGGGCGAAGGCCAGCCCGGTGCCTTCCTGGTAGGCGCCGCGGGAGCCGTCGGCGAGGAGCTGGTAGTCGTAGAGGCCGGTCTTCGCGTTCCAGAAGTGGTCGTTGATCGCGGCCTTCAGCGCGTTCGCCTTCGCCCGGTAGCCGGCGATCTCCGCGCCCGGGCGCCGGAGCTTCTCCGCCATGTTCGCGGCGTTGACGTAGGCGGCGTAGTAGACCTCGTTGGTGCTCAGGTACATCCCGCTCGCGACGCCCGGCCACGGCATGCTGCCGGTGCTGACCGACTCCGTGGCGTCGGCGGGCGGCGCGGGGTAGCCGGCGATGCCGTCGTTGAAGAACGACGCGCCGGTGAACAGCCCGTACTTCGCGTTGAAACCGGCCGTGGTGGCGCGTTCGCGGATGGCCAGCGTGTTCGCCGTCGCGCGGTAGGCGTTGCCGAGGAACGCGGTGTCGCCGGTGACCAGGTAGTGGTGCCACGCCGCCGTCGCCCAGACGACCTGGTCCCACTGCTGGTCGTCCTGCTGCACGCGCAGCGCGCCGCCGGCGTCCTTGTCGACGACCGCCCACAGCGTGTTCCGGGCGAGCGCGGGGGAGAGCAGGCTCGTCGCGTTCCAGCTGTTGATCGAGGCGTCGCGCGTCCACGGCTGGTCGTAGCCGCCGCCCGCGCGGACGATGCCGGTGGCCGGGTCGAGCAGGCCGCTCTTGTCGTACTTCGCGTCGTAGCCGATGGTGTTGGTGCGCAGCAGGTTGTCGAGCGCTTCTCGATAAGCCGTGCCGAACAGTGCCTGGCTGTCGGTGTTCGCGAACTCGAGGCTCGGTGGCGCCGGAGCGGCGGCCGCCGGGGTGGTGATCGAGCCGCACGCGATCACCGTCGCGAAGAGTGCCGAACGGACCCGTTTCCTCATGCGCGTACCTCTTCCGGCGCCGGGGGACCGCTGACAGTCCACCACGGAACGCGGGTTTTTCCCCGCCGGGCGCGGGAATCTGTCCGTTCTTGTCCGGCCGTCACGGTCCGGTAACCGTCGTTGTGCCTGGTAGCACCGTGTGATCAGGTGGCGGAACGCGTGATCGCTTTCGGTGAGGAGGGCCGGTGTCGTTCTTCCTCTCGCGGTTGCTCTCGCGCTGGGTGCTGAACCGGGGCCGGCTCCTGCCGGTCGCGGTCGTGGTGGTCGTGTTCGCGACGAGCTGGCCGCTGATGGCGCTCGCCGAGCCGGCCGGGAGCGAGCTGGTCCGGCCCGGCAACTACTGGTGGTACTTCGTCGTCACGACGACCACGGTCGGCTACGGCGACTACTCGCCCGAGACCGCCACCGGGCACGTCGTGGGCGCGTACGTCATCATCGGCGGCCTCGCCACGCTGACGACGGTGTTCACGAAGCTCGCGGCGCTGCTGGAGCAGGCGAAGGGACGGCGGATGCAGGGGACGGAGGCGGTGCGGCTGAGCGGCCACACGGTGCTGATCGGGTACGCGGCGGGGCGGACCGAGCGGATCGTGGCGCAGCTGCTGGCCGACGGCGTGAGCGGGCTGGTGCTCTGCGCGGAGGTGCCGGTGCACCCGATGCCGGGGCAGCCGGTGGAGTTCGTCCGCGGCGAGCCGACGGCCGCGGACGTCCTGGCCCGCGCGGGAGCCGCGCGCGCGGCGGCGGTCCTGGTCGACGTGGCCGACGACAACGAGGCGCTGGCGGTCGCGGTGACGGTGGACCACGCGAGCCCGGCGGCGCACGTGGTCGTCACCCTGCGCGACCTGGAGCGGGCCGAGCTGGTGCGGTACGTGGACCGGCGCATCCGCTGCGTCCAGTGGCACACGCCGCGGATGGTGACGGAGGAGCTGACGTCCCCGGGCATCGCGGAGGTGTACGCGGAGCTGATGACGGCCGGGGGAGCGGACACGTTCTCGGTGACGCTCCCGGAGTCCCTCGGCCGGCTGCCGGCGTCCCGCTGCCACGTGGCCCTGGGGCGCGCGTACGGGGCGACGGTGCTGGCGGCCCGCACCGGCGAAGGCCTGGTGGTGAACCCGCCGTGGGACGCGGAGCTGGCGGCCGGGGCGGTGCTGTACTACGTCGGCCCCCGTCGCTTGACGGGCACTGAGGTGGAGATCGCCCTGCGCGATCCTGCGTGATCGGTCGCTTTGTCCGGTTTTTTGGGGCCGGAAGGTGGCCGCGCCGCGCCGCGGGTTGCATACTGCGACCATGGCGCGAGGGAAAGCGGAGGTCGCGCGGTGAGTCCCCGGGAGGGGCCGGCCCGCCCGAAGTTCGGCAGGATCGACCCGTACTGCCTGATGGCGGTGCTACCGGTGCTGCTGGTGGCCGGCATCATCGGGTCACTGGTCAACGTGGCGCTCGGGCTGGGCTGCGCGGTGTTCGCGGGCTTGATCGTGCTGTTCGATTCGTGGGCGAACCGGCCGTCGCGGGCGCGTGAGGACGAGGGTCGGTCGCGTGCGCCGCGCCCTGAGGAGGTGCGGCCGCAGGCACGGCGGGCAGGGCCACCACCGGCGCCGCCGCGGACGCAGACGGCGCGGGCTCAGGTACCGCGCGGGCAGGTACCCCGAGGCCAGGCGCCCCGGGCTCAGCCACCGCGCGGACAGGTGCCGCGGGGGCAGGCGCCGCGGGCACGGCAAGCGCCGGGTGGGGCCCCTTACCGCTGACCGCCGCCGGGACGTGGAGCGGTCGCCCGCCTACGCGCGGCCCCCGGCGATCACCCCCGGTGACCGGTGCCGGCCACCTGGACGAAGCTGCGGACCAGCGGGCTCCGGCCGGCCTTCAGCCACGCCACCACGAGGTCGCTCGGCGGCCGGTCCGCCAGTGGCACGACGACGAGACCGGCCGGCAGCGGCTGGTCGACCGGCGCGAGCGCCGCGGTTCCGTTCCACAGCACCGCCTGCAGGCATTCCTGGACGGTCCGCAGCACCGGCGCGTCCTCGTCCGGCGCGCCGCCGGTCCAGTAGCCGGTCCACAGTGGATCAGTCCCGTCGGGCAGGCGGACCCAGCGGCGGCCCTTCAGCCCGGCGGCCGGGATCGAGGGGCGGCGGGCGAGCGGGTCGTCGTCGCGCACCACCACCCCGACCGGTACCGAGCGCAGCACGTGCGTGCCGATTCCCGTGGTGTCGAAGGGGGTTCGCGTCAGCGCGACGTCGACGAGCCCGGTGCGCAGGCCCGCCGTCGGGTCGCCGAGGCCGGCTTCGTGGACGCGGACGTCGACGTGCGGGTGGCGTTCCCGGAACAGCGGGACCAGCCGGCTGCCGACGTGCTCGGCCGCGTCGGCCAGGGTGCCGACGGTCAGGCTCGCCGCGCCCGCGGCGGCGGTGACCCGGCCGCGGATCCGGTCGGCCTGCCTGAGGAGCGCGTCGGCTTCGCCGTAGAGCGCGGTGCCGGCGGACGTGAGGGTGACGCCCTTGGGGGTGCGCTCGAACAGGGCGGCGCCGAACTCGTCCTCCAGTTGCCGGATGGCCCGGCTGAGCGGCGGCTGCGTCATGTGCAACCGGCTCGCGGCCCGGCCGACGTGCCGTTCGTCGGCGACCGCGACGAAGTACCGGAGCGCGCGCAGGTCCACCGTCACACGATACCTTCGCGGTATCGGGTGGACCGAGCCGGACTTGGACGCCCGGGGTGCCGGTGGCGAACGATTCCCGGTATGACACTGACGATCGGGTGCTACCGGTACGACACGACGCGGCCGCTGTTCGACCGGACGGACATCACGGTGAAAACGGCGGACACGCTGCCGGAGATCTTCGAGCGGACGGTCCGCGACCACGAGTTCGACGTCGCCGAGCTGGGCCTGACGTTCTTCCTGCGGCTGCTGGACTCCGGTCTGCCCTACGTGGCGCTGCCGATCTTCCCCAACCGGGTGTTCCGGCACTCGTGCGTCTTCGTGAACAAGCGCTCCGGGATCACCGGGCCGGCTGATCTCGTGGACCGGACGATCGGCGAGTTCGGCACGTACGGGCAGGACTCCGGCGTGTGGGCCAAGGGGATCCTGATGGACGAGTACGGTTTCGAACCGGCGCGCAACCGGTGGGTGATCGGCGGGCTGGAGCGCCCGGCCGAGCCGTTCGGGTTCATCCCGCACCCGCACCCGGACGACGTCGCGGTGACGACGTCCGACCGGGCCCTCGGAGACCTGCTGGCCACGGGTGAGATCGACGCGCTGTTCTCGGCGAACGTCCCGCAGTGCGTGCTGGACGGCCACCCGGACGTGGCCCGCCTCTTCCCCGACCACGAGCCGCTCGAGCGCGACTACCACCGGCGCACGGGGATCTTCCCGATCATGCACGCGGTGGTGATCCGCCGCGAGCTGCTCGATTCGGCGGGCGAGGTCTACCGGCTGTTCTCGGCGGCGGCGGAGGCGGCCGCGGACCGCTACCGGCGCGACCGCCGGCTGTACCAGGTGCCGACGATGGTGCCGTGGTTGAACGCGCTCGTCGAGCGCAACGAGGCCCAGTTCGGCGCGGAGTGGTGGCCGTACGGGATTTCAGCCAATCGTGTCGTTTTGGAGACGTACCTGCGGTACCACCACGAACAAGGCCTGTCCCCACGCCGGTATTCGGTGGCAGAGGTCTTCGCGCTGCCGGGAACGTGACGTTTCCTGTCGGTGGTGCCGGGTAGCTTCCCGGATATGGCACTTTCGGCGGAAGAGCGCGAGAAGTTTTTGGCCGAGCCCCACATCGGGGCGTTGTCGGTGGTGGAACGCCCGGACCGGGCCCCGCTGACGGTACCGCTGTGGTACCAGTACACCCCGGGCGGCGAGCTGTGGGTCCGGACCTCGCCGCGGTCGCGGAAGATGAAGGCGATCGAGGCGGCGGGGCGGTTCAGCTTGCTGGCGCAGCGGAGCTCGCCGACAGTGCGGTACGTGTCCGTGGAGGGACCGGTGCCGCGGACCGAGCCGGACAGTCCCGCCCGGGCTCGGGAGATGGCGAGCCGGTACCTGTCGGCGGAGAAGGTGGACGAGTACCTGGAGTTCGAGCGCGACCGGGTCGGCGAGCACATCGTGGTGTTCCTGCGGCCGGAACACTGGGTGTCGCTGGACATGGGAACCGTCTGAGGTGTCCACTTCGGACTGAACCGGAGCGGTGGACGACGCCCCCGGTGCGGAAGCGGCCGCACCGGGGACACCGGCTCACTGGCAGGCTTCGCAGTCCGGGTCGTCGATGCGGCAGGCCGCGCCGTCGGTGAGGTCGAAGTCGAAGTCGTCGAGCACCGGGACCACCGGGGTGGTCGAGGCGTCGGCCGGCGTGGTCGTGGCGGACATGGCCCTCCTTGGGGGTTCGATCGGTTCCTACCCCTGTGTAGCGCCCAAGATCGACGCGCATTCCGTGACGCGGCACACATCCGGTGTGCTAGCTTCCCCGCATGCGCCTCGCCTTCGCCCGGACGCTCGCGGTCATCGCATCCCTCCTCCTGTTTTCCCTGGTCACGCCCGTTGCGAACGCCTCGCCGCCGGCGCCGTGCGAGTGCGCGACGCCGTCGATCGACCGGCTGCAGCAGTGGCTCGCCAGCGGGGAGGGCACCACCGTCCCGGCCACCGGGAGCCTTCTTGTCCGCGAAGGCCACCGGTACGCGGCGAAGATCGACTTCCGGAACGCCGAGTGGCACGTCGCCGTCGTGTGGCTGGGGAACCGGTTCGAGGCGCAGGCCGACCTCTCCCGGTCGGCGGGCTTCCGGCTGACCTACCGCGCGACCGACGACCTGTACGTCCAGCTGCGCCCGGCGTCGCACTGGAGCGGCGGCGACAAGTGGCTCACCCTGGTGCCGTCGACGCACGGCAAGCTCGTCACGAAGTTCTTCAGCTTCCGGCCCCGCGCGTGGACGTCACTGCCGGAGCTGGGGACGCCGGCCTACTCGTTCGCCTCGGCGCTCACCGAAGCCCGCGGCCTGGTCTTCGTCGGCAAGACGCCCAACCGGCTCGAGTTCGACGGCCTGCGCATCGACGGCTACCGGCCGCCCTGCCTCTGACGGACGGCTTCCTCGGCCGTCGCGTAGGCCGGGAAGAAGTCCGACAACCCCGTCAGGGCGAACGTCCGCGTGAGCCGGGCCGGCACGGCGACCAGGGCGATCGCCGCTTCGGCCGCCTCGGCGGCGTTGCGCGCCGCGATCAACGCCGAGATCCCGCTGGAGTCGCAGAACGTGACGCCGGCCAGGTCGACGACCAGCAGCTGCCCGGCGGCCAGCACCAGTTCCCCGATCCGGGCGCGCAGCCGGGGCGCGGTGGCGACGTCGAGCTCACCCCGGACGGTCAGGATCGGGCCCGTCTCCGCGGATTCGGTCGAGGTCGAGAACGGGCTCGTCATGGCTGATCGCCTCCGGGCAGGGGGATGCTGAACGCCAGCAGGGCGGTGTCGTCCTCGACGCCGTCGCCGAAGCCGGCCAGCAGGGCGGTGACGGCCTCGACCACCGCCGGGGCGGTCGTCGGGGCCAGGCCGGTCAGGTCCTCGCGAAGCCGTTCTTCGCTGTATCGGGTCCGGCCGTTCGTGCGGGCTTCGGTCAGCCCGTCGGTGTAGAGCAGCAGCGTGTCGCCGGGCGCCAGGCGCACGTCGGCCGAGACGAACCGCGCGCCGGGCAGGGCACCGACCAGCTGGCCGCCCCGCAGCGGCAGGAACCGCGCGGCCCCGTCGGCCGGGATCAGCAACGCCGGCGGGTGGCCGCCGCCGGCGAGGGTGACCGCGGCGTGGTCGCCGTCCGGCCGGATGCGGCCGTTGATCACCGTGCAGTAGCGCGGGTCGGTGCGGTGGAACTGCTGGTTGAGCACCGTGTCGAGGGTGCCGAGCGCGACGGCCGGGTCCGGGTCGTGGACCGCGGCCGCCCGCAGCGTGTAGCGCGCCAGCGACGTCACCACCGCGGCCGGCGCGCCCTTGCCCGAGACGTCGCCGAGGAAGAACCCCCAGGTGTCGCCGGTCACCGGGAACAGGTCGTAGAAGTCGCCGCCGACCTGGTCGGCCGAGGCCGGGTGGTAGTACGCCGCGACCTGCATGCCGGGCACCTCGGCCGGTGCCGGCGGCAGCAGCGTCTGCTGCAGGGTCCGCGCCAGCCGCTGGACGCGGTCGCGTTCCCGCTCGGCTTCGTCGCGCGCCCGCAGCAGTTCCTGCTCGTAGGCTCGCCGGTCGCGCGCGTCGAACACCGTGGTGCGGATGAGCTGGTCCTCGCCGTCGAGGCCGGTCTTGACCGTCGAGGTGACCAGTACCGGCAGCCGCCCGCCGGTCGCCGTCTTCAGTTCGAACGCGACGCCGCCGAGCTCGCCCTGCATGCGCAGCAGCGGCGCGAAGTGCGTCTCGTGGTACAGCCGGCCGCCGACGGTCAGCAGGTCGGAGAACCGCCGTCGCCCGACGATCTCCTCGCGCTCGTAGCCGAGCCAGCCCAGCAGGGTCGCGTTGATCTTCGCGATGGTGCCGTCCAGCATCGTCGAGAGGTAGCCGCAGGGGGCGTTCTCGTAGAGGTCTTCCGCACTGTCTTCCAGCAGAGCGGAAAACGCCGGGTCCGCGTTCTCCCGGCCGCCCGCGCCGGCCTCGCACATCATGGGCCGCTCACGAACGCCGTGATCGCGGCGGCGGTGGCTTCGGGCGCGCTGAGCTGCGGGCAGTGCCCGATCGCGTCGAGCGTCACCAAGCGGCTGCCGGCGATCCGGTCGTGGGTGAACTGCCCGACCTCGGGCGGCGCGATGGCGTCCTGCGCGCACTGGACGACCAGCGTCGGCACGGAGACCTTCGCCAGGTCGTCGCGGTTGTCGGAAAGGAAAGTGGCGCGCGCGAAGACCCGCGCGATCGCGGGATCGGTGCGGCAGAAGCTGTTCGTCAGCTCCTCGCCCAGCTCGGGGCGGTCCGGGTTGCCCATGATCACCGGCGCCATCGCCGCCGACCAGCCGAGGTAGTTCGACTCCAGCGCTTCGAGCAGCTCGTCGATGTCCTCGCGGCTGAAGCCGCCGCGGTAACCGTCGTCGTCGAGGTAGCACGGCGACGGCGTGAGCAGCACCAGCTTCGCGAACCACCGCGGCTCGCGGTTGGCGGCCAGGACGGCGATCATCGCGCTGACCGAGTGCCCGACGAGCACGACGTCGGTCAGGTCGAGTTCGCGGCACAGGGCGAGGATGTCGTCGGCGTAGCCGTCGAGGGTGCCGTAGCGCTCCGGGGTCCAGGCGGACAGGTCCGAGCGCCCGGCGCCGGTGTGGTCGAACAGCACGACGCGGTACCGCTCGGCGAGCGCGGGGACGACCAGGCGCCAGAGGTTCTGATCGCAGCCGAAGCCGTGGGCCAGCAGCACGACGGGCCCGTCGTCGAGCCCGGTCTCGACGACGTTGTTCCTGGTCCGCATGCTCACCGGCCACATCCTGCCACCCGGCCCGCGGCGGCGTGGGCCGAGCCGTGCGTTGTTTGAGCGCACTCGAAAGTGGGTACTGAACCGGGTTCGGTCCGCACGGGCGGCCGGGCGCCTGGCGTGCGGATACCCGGACCGACGCCGCGGGAAGTCTGCAGCCCGGGAGCGTCGTCGCCGGGCTCGGCACCGGGAGGTCCGGGCGTTCACGGAGACCACGCCGGCGGTGGTGGCGGGCGAGCCCTTCCTGACGATCGACGACGCCGCTTGGCCTTCGCCACCAAGGGGTTGAGCCGGCCGCGCTGTCGCAAGTGGACGGTCGGGTGGACCGCGGCGGGGGACTGGTCCGCCTTCGCTGCCCGGTTACTGTGCGGGCTCGGCGGGGAGTCCGAAATGCCCGGTACCTATCTTTTGTCCTGTACGACGAAAGTCGGTACCGCGGGCCCGGCCGCGGGATCACCCTCGGGCGCACCGGATCACCGGTCACCCCACCGACCGGCGCGGCCATCCCTCGTGCCGGTTCCCCCGTGAAAGCGAGTACCGGCATGCGCACAACACACCTGCTCGCCCGCGCCGCCACCGCCGCGGTGGCCACCGCCGCGGTCGCCGGCTTCCTGACCAGCCCGGCCGGCGCGGTCACCATCGACGGCTACGCACCCGACGTCCAGCGCGACGCCGTCGCGTCCCTCGTCGCGGAAGCCGGCGTCAGCGAGCCCGCCGCGGTCGCCCTCCTGCGGACGCAGGCGGCGAGCGTCGAGACGCTGCACCAGGTCACCGCCGCGCTCGGCACCCGCGCGGCCGACGGCTACCTCGACGCCGCCGCGAAGCCCGTGGTGAACGTGCTCGACCAGGCGGCCGCCGACCGGGTCACCGCGGCCGGCGCACAGGCCCGGCTCGTCAAGCACTCGAGCGCGGCGCTCGCGGGCGCGCAGAACGCCCTGCAGGCGCTGCCCGCGGTCGCGCACACCTCGGTCGGGCTCGACCCGAAGACCAACCAGGTCGTGCTGACGGTCGCGGACGCGGCCAAGGGCACCGACGCGCTGCTGAACGCCGCGGCGTCGCTCGGCGACCGCGTCCGGGTCGAGCGGGTCGCCGGCGAGATGCACACGGCGATCTACAACGGCGAAGCCATCACCGGCGGCGGCACGCGCTGCTCGGTCGGCTTCAACACCAACCGCGGCGGCCAGAACTACATCCTCGACGCCGGCCACTGCACGCGCGCGGTGTCGCAGTGGAACGTCGGCCCGTCGCAGGGCTCGAGCTTCCCGGGCAACGACTACGGCCTGATCCGCAACACCACCGGCAGCGCGCCGGGCGCGGTGACCCTGTGGAACGGCTCCACGCAGCGGATCAGCTCCGCCGGCACCGCGACGGTCGGCCAGCGGATCAGCAAGAGCGGCAGCACGACGCACCTGACGTCGGGCTCGGTCACGCGGACGAACGTGACGGTGAACTACGCCGAGGGCTCGGTGTCCCAGCTGATCCAGACCAACGCGCTGGTCAACCCGGGCGACTCGGGCGGCTGCCTGTTCGCCGGCAGCGTCGGCCTCGGCATCACGTCGGGCAAGGGCTCGGGCACGTCGTTCTTCCAGCCGGTCGGCGAGGCGATGAGCGCCTACGGCGTCAGCCTGAACTGAGGGCGGAGGGCTGCCGGGGGTTCGCTCCCGGCAGCCCTCGACCCCGGGCGATCACGTCGCGGGCGGCGTCCGCCCGGTCAGAAGCGCCCATGTCCGCTCCCCGACGACGCGCACCAGCGTCCAGGTTCCCGCTTTGCCCGCCTGCCGTCCCAGCGAGGCGAGGCCGGCACGCAACCGGATGAGGGCGCACCTGAGATCGTCGTAGGAGGATTGGCGGAAGAAGCAGTACACGGCGAAGAACAGCCCGGTGACCGCGGTGGCGCCGACCGCTCCGCGCCCGTCGCCCACCGACACCGCCGTCAAGCCGAGCGCCGCGACGGTCGCCGAGGCGGCCACCCAGCGGCCCGGCGCCGAGGGCATCAGCACGACGAAGACCGCGGCCAGGCCGCCGGTCACGGTGACGAGCGGGAGCCCGCCGCTCGCGCAGGCGGCGATGGCGCATACGACGGCGACGACGAGACCCGCGTTCCACGGCGCCGCGATCGGTGCCTTGCCGGTCAAGGCACGTAGCGACGACGCGGAGCCGTCGGCGCGGGCCACCGGGCGCAGCGAAAACGGCGTGAACCGCAGCAGCCGCGCCAGATGCGGTTTCGCCGCCAGCGCCGCCGGGCGGTCGAGCACCCCGCCGGCACCGGCCGCGCAGTGCCCGACCGCCTCCAAAGCCCACGTCATCGTCACGAAGACGATTCCGAACGCCCAAGCGGCGCCGGCGAAGAGAAAGAACATCCCGGTGGTGGGGCCCCGGGGGACGATGCCGGCGAGGGCCAAGCCGACGGAAGCGCGGACCGCGTAACCCGCGCCGACGACGAACCAGATCGCCACGGTCCGCGCTGCGGGCCGAGTGTCTCCGGCCCGGAGGAACTCGTACAGCCACGCCGGAACCCAGACACCGGGGAACGACACCAGCACCACCGGCGTGACGGACGGCGGGACGATCGTGAAGGCCGCGACGGCGGCGGCTACCACCCGAGCCACGATCACTCGAGCGGACGGGGAGCACCAAGTAGGACGACAGTGACCGCTCGTCCGATCGGCGCGTCCGGCCGGTTTCCCGCACCAGATCGGTCCGGGGGTAGTCGCGGCCGGTCCGCAGGTGCTCCGCGGCGCCGCGGAAGCGGCAGTCGCCGACCAGGATCGCGAAAAGGCCTGCCAGCAGGGCGACGAACACGCTCGCCAGCGCGCTCTGGCTGCTGGAGATCCCGCGGTCGTCCTCACGCAGTGCCTGGTAGTCGGCCAGCAGGATATCGAGTTCCGCGCTCATGGCCGGATTATCGCCGCGGTTCAGGCCGCAGGGACCCGAACACGCGGCTTCCGCACCTCGGCTAGTCGCGGCGGCTGCGGCCGAAGACCATCCGGTAGAGGACCAGGATGATCAGCGCGCCGAGGACGGCCAGGCCCCACGTGCGGAGATCGAAGAACGTGCCGAGATCCGTGTGGAACAGGGTCTTGCCGACCCAGCCTCCGACGAACGCGCCGCCGATGCCGAGCAGGATCGTGATGATGCAGCCGCCCGGGTCCTTGCCCGGCATGAGGGCCTTCGCGATCAAGCCCGCGATGAGCCCGAGCACGATCCAGCTGATGACGCCCACGGGTGCCTCCGTCCGCCTGTCTTCCTGATCGCCAGAGGATGGCAGGCGGACGGCCCCGGGGCGCGGTGAGCCACGCCGGCGTGACCGGATTCTCAGCCGGCGAGCGCCCGGTAGCCGGAGCAGAGGACCCGCAACCAGCCGATTTCTCCGTTTTGCGCCGTGTAGTACGCCTGCTGCTCGACGAGGTGGTCGACGCCGTCGCGCTCGACCCGCAGCCGGTAGGTGACGTGCTCGCAGTCCGCGACCCGGCCGGTGGTCACCGAGCACAGCTCGTGGATCGTCCGGCCGGGGCCGAACCAGTGGCCGAGGAGCACGTCGTCGACGATCTCCGCGGGGTCGGTGGCGCTCCAGTGGCGGCCCGGGGTGAGCGCGGCGAAGTCGACTTCGCCGGCCAGCAGCGCGTGCAGCCCGGCGGAGTCGCGGGCCGCGAGGGCGTGGGCGAACTTCTCGCCTGCGGTGGTCATGGCGTCAGTAGCTGAACGTCGTGACGGGCTCGTCGCCGATCCACTCCCACATCGGCACGGTGCCGCCGAGGGACGCGCCGGCGACCAGGCTTTCGTCGGTGAGGTGGCGGGCGTTGAAGCAGATGGGGCAGACCAGGAACCGGCCGCCGGCGGCTTCGTAGCGCTTGACCAGGTCGGCCAGCGGCGGGCAGCCCTCGCAGGCCGTCGCCTGAGCGAAGCCGTCGAGGGCTAGGCGGACTGCCTCCTTGGTGAGGAACATCAGGGTCGGGCGGTGCTGTTCGGCGGCGCCGACCGCGACGAGGAACGCGACGGTGACCTTTTCGGGGTCTTCGAGTCCGGTGGTGAGGCTGATGACGGCACGGGTGGGCATGGCGGGCTCCTTTCGACGTGCCCCAGCCTCGTGCCCGGCCGCCCGCCCGCGCATGGGGCGGATGCCTCATCTTCCGGGCAGGCCCGCGATGCCGTGTTCGAGCGCGAACAGCCCGGCGCCGGTCCGGTTGGACACGCCGGCCTTGGTGTAGATGTGCTCGACGTGGTTGCGGACCGTCTTCTCGCTGATCGACAGCTCCCGCGCGATCACCCGGTTCGAGCCGCCGCCGGCGAGCAGCCGCAGCACCTCGACCTCGCGCCCGGTGAGGCCCGCGGGGTGCGCCGTCCGGCGGCGCGCGTGCCCGGCCGCGAGCAGCACGGCGTCGACGGCGTGGGCGTCCAACCGGGACTCCCGCGCCTGGTGCCGCAGGATCTCGGCCGCGTCCACGGCGTCGCGCGCCGGGCGGTGCGGCCGCGGTTCGCGCAGCGCGTGGTAGACGTCGGCGGCGGCGAGCAGCCGCGCGTGCGGGCCCAGCACCGCACCGGCCGCGCCGAGCGGGTAGCCGGAGCCGTCGAGCCGTTCGTGGTGCGCCGCCGCGATGGCCGCTACCTGTTCCAAACCCGTGACCCGGCGCAGGATCCGGCCGGTCAGGTAGGGGTGCAGCCGCACGCGTTCCCGCTCGGCTTCCGACAGCGGACCGGGCTTCTCCCAGATGCTGTTGGGCACGCCCATCCGGCCGAGGTCGTGCACCAGCCCGGCCCGCCGGACGAGCCGGACGTCCGGTTCGGACAGTCCACTGTGGCGGGCGGCTTCGGCGGCGAGGTCGGCGACCCCGCGTGAGTGACCGATGGCGAAGGGACACTTGAGGTCGGCGAAGTCGCCGATGGCGGTGAGCAGGTCGTCGAGTTCGTCGTCGGTCAGCGTCCGGTCACGGTCGGGGGCCTGCTCGAGGGCGGCCGTCCAGACGTCGGCCTCGAGCAGGCCGTCGAGGATTTCGCTTGCGGCGCCGGTGAAAGCCGCGACGACCTTCGGATCGAACTGCCGGCCGCTGCGGGCTTCGGCCATCGCGACGGCGGCCGCGACCCCGCCGCGGCGCAGGTGGACCTCGGCGACCTCGGCGAGGTGCACGACGCGCACCTCGATCGGGAGCCGGTCGCCGCGCGCGCCGGCGGGCAGGCCGCTGCCGTCCCAGCGTTCGAAGGTGCCGGCCAGCGCCCGGGCGACGGTCTCGTCCAGCCCCAGCCGGTCCGCGAGCCGCCCGGCGGAGGAGCAGTGGGAGTGGATGAGCTCGGCGAGCCGGCCGCGGGCCCGCAGGAGGAAGGCGGCCGCGACGACGCCCCGCGCGACCGGCGTCCGCTCCCGGCCGGCGTGCGTGGCGAGCAGGCGCAGGAAGGGCAGGCCGGCCCAGTCGACGCGGTAGGTGGCGGAGCGGAAGGCGATGTCGTCGCCGAACCACGCGGCGAGTTCGTGCGAGTCGGCGTGGCAGCCGATCCAGGCGACGAGGGTGGCGTAGAAGGTGGTGCCGCGCTGGTCATCGTCGAGCCCGAGCCGGTCGGCGAGCCGGGTGGCGATGAGAGCGGAGCGCAGCATGTGTTCCATGGGCTGCCCGAGCCCGAGATCGATGGCGAGCGAAAGAGCGGCGAGCACCTCGGCCCGCCGCGGCCCGTCCGGCCGCATCGCCATGGGCACCGCCTTTCGTCCGGAAGAAGCGTGCCACCCGGACGGCCCGATGACCAAGCGCAGCGAAAACCGCCCCGCCGGCTGTAACGCTCCGTGGCCGGAAGCCGACTCGTAAACATCGATGGCGGCAGGTGCCGCGGCAGCTTCGCCGGCCGCCCTCGGGAGAGGGATGTCCGATGTCGTCGCCGGAACCGCCGTCACAGTACGAAGAGCTCGCCACTGCTTTGCTCGGCCGAGGATCGGCCGAGACCGCGGGGCTTTACCGCGCCGGCGTCATCACCGACGTCACCGTCGACGCGGAGCGGTTCGCGCGGCAGTACCGCTACCTCGAAGCGAACAACCTCCCGATGCTGGTCGTCTACGGGAGAGAGGGCGGAATACTCCCCGTGAACCTCTACACCGCGATCTTCCCCGCGGACGGCGTCGAGAACGATCCGCGGACTGTTTTCACCACCCTGCGCCGGGTTGCCCGCGGAGCTCCATCGCGCCGCCGCCGGGAATTCCGCGACCTCGTCGATCCGAGTGAAGCGCGCTCGGGATTCATCGCCCGGATGGGACGGTTCCTGTCCGTGCGCCTGTCCGGGGAAGCACGCCGGGCGGCGGAGCCCTCGTCCCCCGGTCTCGACTTCGAGGTGCACACGAGTTCACCGGACCTGCGGGTGCACTACCACCCGGCGTATTGGCGCGAGGAAGCGTTGGTCTTCGGGGCGCCCAGCTCCCCGGTTCGCGGCCGTCTCCGGCCCGGCAGGTACTGCTTCGGTGCCACGGGGCAGTCCCTTCCCTTGACCTTCGAGGACGCCGAATACGACGTGCCGTCGGCGACCAGCGCGAAACTGTTCTTGTGAGGCGGAGATGCAACCCGACTACGGTTCCTTCGCCGGATTGGTCAACGTCGCCGGCACGATCATCGCGATGGGTTCGGCGCTCGCGCTGACCTTCCGGGGCCGGTCGCGGTGGGAGCCCAGTGAGGAGGACGTTCCCCGCGGTGCGCAGAAGGTCAGCGGCCTGCTCGCCGCGGGTGCCGTGGCGTTGTTGTGGGTGACCTACCGGGAACAGCCACAGGAGATCGGCTGGCACCTCCCCGTGGTGCTCGGCAGTCTCACCTTCGGGTTCTTGCTGCTCTACGGCTTCCTGATCGGCAACCAGACCTACGAAGTGGAGAGAATGGCCGGCGCCACGACCAAGCAGGTCAAGATCATCGGCGGGTTCTGGCTGACCGCGAAAGCCCGTTCGCTCGTCGCCAAGGGGAAGACGCGCCAGGACATCCTGGCCGGTGCCGCCTACCAGCTGGACCGCGTGTGGCCGCGGCCCGCGCGGTCGCTCGCGAAGCTCTCCTTCGTGGTGGGGTACACCGGGCTCGTCGTGTGCGGGACCGTCGCGCTGGGCGCCGTGGCGATCCGGGTAGGGGGCGTCTGAGGCCAAGCTGCTCCGTCCGGGTGACCATCCGTAACGACCCGGTAGCTCTCGGAGACTGACTCTGCGGTGACCCCGGCTGCGACAACCGGGGCTCCGCCCCGGGCCGGGGGCTTCGCCACCCGGAACCCCGTCAAGATGACCAGCGGAGGCCGTGGATGAAGATCGACCTGTTCAACGAGATCCAGAACCCGCGCCCGTGGCCCGAAGGGCACGAACAGCTGCGGTTCCGGCAAGCGATCGAACAGGCCGTCCTCGCCGACGAGCTCGGCTACGGGTGCTGGTGGCAGGTCGAGCACCACGGCGCGGGGGAGTTCAGCCTCTCCTCGGCCCCCGAACTGATGCTCGCCGCGCTTTCCCAGCGGACCAGCCGGATCCGGCTCGGGCACTCCGCGGTGCTCGCGCCCGGGCGGTTCAACCACCCTATCCGCGTCGCCGAGCGGGCGGCGACGCTCGACCACCTCAGCGGCGGGCGCGTCGAACTGGGCCTGACCCGGTCGACCATCCCCGAGTGGCGCCTGTTCGGCATCGAACCCGACGACGCGCGCGCCCAGACGCAGCAGGCGTTCGAGATGGTGCCGAAGATGTGGACCTCCGAACGGTTCTCCTACGAGAGCGACGCCTACCGCGTCGACGGGGTCGGGATCGGGCCGAAGCCGCTGCAGCAGCCGCACCCGCCGCTCTGGCAGGCGGCGGCGAGCCCGGCGTCGTTCGAGGAGGCCGGCCGGCGCGGGGTGGGCGTGCTGGGGACGACGATGTGGGAGTCCCTGGAACGCGCGGGCCGGCTGGTCGACCTGTACCGGGCGGCGGCCGCGGAGTGCACGGACCCGGTCGGCGCGTTCGTCAACGACCAAGTCGGCTTCTTCACGTTCGTCCACTGCGCGGACACGGACGAGGAGGCCATGCGAAACGGAGCCGCGGCGGCCGCGGCGTGGTACACGGTGACGGCCCTGACGTTCTTCGAAGCGGCGACGGAGTTCGTCCGCGCCAACGCCCGCAACGAGGAGCTCGTGAAGTCCCCGGGCCTGACGGGCGACTTCCTGCGCGGCGAGGCGGCGAACGCGCCGTCGGAGGCGAACCTCCTGATCGCCCGGATCCTGCAGGGCGAGCAGGTCCCGGACGACGAGGTGTTCGAGGTGCTGAGCGCGCAGGACTCGCTGATCGTGGGCAGCCCGGAGACGTGCCGCAAGAAGCTGCGCGCGTACGCGGAGCTGGGCATCGATCGGATGATGTGCCTCCAGCAGATCGGCGGCATCCCGCACGAGAAGGTGCTGAAGAGCATCCGGCTGATCGGGGAGCTGATCCCGGACCTGGCCTGACGTCCGGCGGGGCGGCCGCGGCCGCCCCACCGCTCACGCCGTGAAGCCGCCGTCGACCGGGACCACCACTCCGCTCAAGTGGCTTGCCCGGTCGCTCAGCAGGAACGCCGCCGTCGAGCCCACCTCCGCTCCCGTGCCCGCCTTCCGCAACGGCGTCGCCGCGATCCGGGCCTCCACGCCGCCCGGGATCGTGCGGCGCAGCTCGTCCAGCATCGGGGTCTCCGTCGGGCCCGGGGCCAGCACGTTGACGCGGATCCCCAACGGCCCGAAGTCGTGGGCCGCCGTGCGGGTCAAGCCGATCACCGCGTGCTTCGTCGCCTGGTACGCGCCCATGCCCGGGCTGCCGCGCAGGCCGCCGATGCTGCTCACGTTCACGATCGAGCCCGACCCCTGGCGCTCCATCACCGCGACCTCCGCCCGCAGGCACAGCCACGTGCCCTTGACGTTCACCGCCATGATCCGGTCGAAGTCCGCTTCGGACACCTGGTCGAGCCGCCCGCCGCCGCCCATCGCCGCGTTGTTGAACGCGCCGTCGAGCCGGCCGAACCGGGACACCGTCGCCGAAACGAAACCGTCCACATCGGACGCCGACGACACATCGCCCGTCGTGTACGCGACGTCGTAGTCCGAAAGCTCCGCGGCCAATTTGGCCAGGGGCTCCTCGTTCCGGGCCACCAGCATCACCGAAGCACCGTCCGAAGCGAACACCCGCGCGGCGTCCGCGCCGATGCCCGAACTGGCCCCGACGACCAGGACCACCTTCCCCGTCAGCAAGCTCATGCCACTCCTCCTCGCAGTCCCAGCATCGCGCGCGCGTCGGCCGGCGTGGCGATCGGTTTGCCCAGATCCGCCACCACCGCCCGGATCTTCCGGACCTGCTGGGCGTTGCTCTCCGCGAGCCGCCCCTTGCCGATCCACAGGCTGTCCTCCAGGCCGACCCGCACGTGCCCGCCGAGCCACGCGCTGTGCGTGCCGAAACTCAGCTGGTCGCGCCCGGCGGCGAACGCGGAAAAGCAGTAGTCGTCACCGAAGAGCTTGTCCGCGATCCGCACCATGTGCTCGAGGTTCGCGTGGTCGGCGCCGATGCCGCCGAGGACGCCGAACACGCCCTGGATCAGCAACGGCGGTTTCGCCAGGCCCAGTTCCACGAAGTACGCCAGCGAGTACAGGTGCCCGATGTCGTAGCACTCGTACTCGAACCGCGTCCCGGTCTCCCCGAGGGTGCGCAGCGTGTGCTCGATCTTGTCGAACGTGTTCACGAACGGCTTCGAATACGTGTTGAGCACGTACGGCTTTTCCCAGTCGTGCTTCCACTCCGTCACCTTGTCGGCGATGCCCGAATAGACGAAGTTCATCGACCCCATGTTCATCGACGCGAGCTCGGGCCGCAGCCGGTCGGCGGCCGCGAGCCGTTCGTCCATCGTCATCGACGACGCGCCGCCGGTGGTGATGTTGATGACCGCATCGGTCTGGTCGGTGATCCGCCCGACGATCTTCTCGAACACGTCGGGATCGGGCGTCGGGCGGCCGTCGGGCTCGCGGGCGTGCAGGTGGACGATCGCCGACCCCGCCTCGATCGCCTCCAGCGCGGCGTCGGCGACCTCGTCGGCGGACAGCGGCAGGTACGGGCTCTGCGACGGGATGTTCACCGAGCCCGTGATCGCGGTGGTGATGATGACTTTTTCGGCCGGGCGCATCAGTTCTCCTCCAAGGCGAGTGCGCGGTAGGCGTCGAGCTTCGCGTCGTCGAGCGGGCCGACCAGCGTCAACGCGACCTGGGTGGCGCCGGCGTCGTACTGCGCCCGCACCGCCTCGCGGACTTGCGAAGGCGTGCCGCAGGCGACGAGCGCGTCGACGAGCCGGTCGGACCCCGGCGGCGCGAGGTCGGCGTCGGTGAAGCCGAGCCGTTTCAGCTTCGCGAGCTGGTGGGGGAGCGTCAGGTAGTAGGCGAGCCGGTCCCGCGCGACGTCACGGGCGGCGGCGCGCGACCGGCCCACCACCGCCCACTGGACGACGGACAGGAAGAGGTCGCCGACCGTCTCGCGCGCCCAGCGGGTGTGCTCCGGCGTGACGAGGAAGGTGATCAGCCCGTCGGCGCGTTCGACCGCGAGCCGCGTGATCCCTTCCGAGTACGCGCCGAGCACCTTCGGCACCCCGGTCGCCACCTTGTCGACGCCGTCGAGGTACTCCCGCAGGAAGGGGAGCGGTCCGACCCCGCGTTCACGGACCGCGCCGCTGACCCCGAGCCCCAGCACGTACCGCCCGGGGTAGCCGGCGGCGAGGTCCCGGGCCGCCGAGCCCGCCGACTTCGGCACGCGCTCGAGGGCCCGGGCGACGCCGTTGCCGACGATCAGCCGGGACGTCGACGCGAGGACCAGCGCCGCCGTCGTGAACGCCTCGCGCCCGTTGACCTCGGGGATCCAGACCATCCGGTGGCCGAAGTCCTCGAGCGTCCGCACGAACCGGACGGCCCCCTCGTGGTCGAGGCCGTCCAGCTCGGCGATCGACAACGCGGTGCGCGGCAGCGACAGCGTCATGAAGCCGCGTCCCGGAACGCCCGGACCAGGCCGCGGGCGGCTTCGGCCAGCATCGTCGTGTCGTTGCTGAGCAACACGAAGTCGCAGCCGTCCCGGACCGCCCGCGCGGCGTTCTCCGGGACCCCGCCGAACGCGAGCCCGCACTTCTTCCCGGCGTCGTGCGCGGCGGAGATCGCCGAGGCGATCAGGTCGAGCACGTCCGGCGACGCGGGCGTCGACCCCATCGACATCGACAGGTCCGCCGCGCCGACGAACACCGCGTCCACGGTGTCCAGCGCGAGCATCTCCGGCGCGGCCTTGACCGCTTCGACGCTTTCCAGCTGCGGGATGCAGAGGACGTCGTCGTTGCCGGCGGCCAGGTATTCCGCGTTCGGTCGCAGGCCCCACGCCCCGGCCCGGCTGGTGCCGCCGGCGCCGCGGACGCCGTGCGGCGGGAACCGGCACGCCCGCCCGACCGCCGCTGCCTCTTCGACGGTGTCGACGTGCGGCACGAGGATGCCCATGGCGCCCGCGTCGAGGATCTTCTGGATCGTCGACGGCGTCTTGTCCGGCACCCGCACCAGCGGCGTCACGCCGAGCGCCGCGGCGGTGTTGATCAGCCGGTACGCCGTCACCAGGTCCAAGGGCGAGTGTTCGAGGTCGATGACGACGAAGTCGAACCCGGCGAACGCCATGATCTCGGCGGGCTCGGTCGACGCGATCTTCAGCCACGTCCCGACGGGCGTGGCGGGACGGGTGAACAGCCCGCCGCCGGTTCGCCCGCTCACGGCATCGGGTAGTCGTCGGCGTTCAGGACCCAGCCCGGCTTCTCGGAGAAGTCCACCCGCGGCGGGCTGAAGATGTCGATCAGCTGGTTCACGCCGGGGTCGCTCGCCGCGGAGGTGTGCACGGTCGGCGGCGGGATGATCGTCACCGACGGGCTGCCGATCCGCACGTGCTCGTCCTCGCGCCACGTCGTGCTGTCGGGCAGCCACGGCGTGCGGATGTGGTGGACGTATTCCCCTTGCACGGCCAGGGAAAGCTGCTCGAAGTCGTCGTGGTGGTGCGGCGAGAGCTTGCGCGGGTCGCGCGGGCCGTCCTGCAGCGGCAGGAAGTTCACCATGAACGACCGGGTGCGGAAGATCCGCCCGAACCGCTTCGGGTCGTCCGGCACCTCCGACAGGGGGTAGAAGCGGACGCGCTCTTCGGCGGGCGCCGGCCAGCGCTCCAGCAGCGTGACGCGCGGGTGGGCTTGCGCGTAGGCCTCCGCGTTGGCGACGCGCTCCCGCCACGCGGGTTCGGTCGCCTCGACCAGCCGGACCAGCGGCCCGTCGCCGTGGACGCTGATCCGCGACGCGCCGGGCGGGACCACGACGAGCCCGGGGGCGTCCACTTTGGTCGCGCCGTCTCCGGTGAGCACGGTGAACGCGGGCGAGGCGTCGGTGACGACGATCGCCAGCTCGCCTTCCAGGAAGCCGTTGTCGAGGTCGTCACCATCGCGGGCGTCGGTGTGGATGAGGATGACGTTCTGGGCCCGCACGACCGGGGATTCGCGCAGGTCGAGGTACTGCGCGGCGGTGATCGCGGCGCCGCTGTCGGGCCGGGCCGCGGTGGCCAGGGCCGAGCGGGGATCGTCCTTTTCGTACACGAGCGGGTCCTTTCAGGCGTCGAGGTTCAGCAGGTACGTCGGGTTGTCGCGGACCATCCGCCGCAGGTCCTTCTCCGGCAGGCCGAGGTCGAGCAGCGCTTCGCCGACGCGCAGCCACGCGTCGACCGGCTTCGGGTTCGCCTTCTGGCCGAAGTCCGACGCCAGCACCGTGTGCTCCGGCCCGAGCGCCTCGATCCAGGTCAGCAGGTTCTTCGGGTCCCACTTCTGGGTGCCCTCGGGGTCGTACATGCCGACCTCGTGCTCGATGAACGCGCCGAGCTCGATCAGCTCGCGGCACAACGCCGGGTCGGCGCCGATCACGAAGTCGGGGTGGCTGACGACCATCCGCTTCATGCCTCGCTCGTGCGCCTCCTGGAACAGCGTCTTGATGTACTCGGGGTACATGTGCCCGCCGTTGAGGACGGCCTGCTGCTCCTTGATCTCGTCGAGGATCTCGAGCGCCTCGGGCTTGAGCGCGCCTTCGCCGTCGACGATGTCGATGCGCTCCAGCGTCAGCGGGACGGTCGTGGTCGGGAAGGCGCCGTCCTCGGGGTGGCAGTCGATGTGCCGGCCGGAGGAGATGGTCGGGAACCAGACGACCTTGCCGCCCATCCGCAGGGTCATCCGCACGGCATGCACGTTGAGCCCGCCGACGGTGCTGTTGAGCGCGATCCCGCCGAAGGCCTGCGCCTTGACGTCGGCGAGGCGGCCCTTCATCGCGAGGATGTCCATCTGCGTGTTGTGGTGGTGGGACTTCGCGACCATGGCGCGCATCCCGATCCGGGCGCCGTCCTGCGCGGCCTCGACGTGGTCGAAGCGCCGGGGGAACGGGCTCGGGCCGGAGTGGACGTGCATGTCGACCAGGCCGTCCAGGACGGCGGCGATGGCGGGGCTCATCAGCGTGCCTCTCGTTCGCATTATGAAGTCAAAGTTCACTATAAGACCGGCTGTCAACCCTGTGACCGCTCTTGTGTTCACGGTTGGCGGTATTTAGAGTGTCTGACGTTCGCTTCGTGAACACTAGGTTCGAAAACGGAGGACACCGATGTCCACACCGCCCGACGCCGCGGAGGCGGCCGTTCGCCCCGGCACCCCGCACGGCCCGGACCCCGCGAAGGTGCGCGCCGCGGTCCGCGGCGGAACGCTCGCCTACTTCGTCGACCAGTTCGACATCTACCTGCCGATCGTCGTGCTGGCACCGGCCACCGCGTACTTCCAGGCCGCGAACCTCAGCGCGAGCACGACGGCCCTGCTGGCGTCCCTGGTGTTCGCCTCGACGCTGATCGGCCGCCCGCTCGGCGCGATCATCTTCGGCCACTTCGCCGACACGGTCGGCCGCAAGCGCACGACGCTCGTCGCGGTCGGTGGCTTCGGCACCATCACGCTGCTGACCGCGTGCCTGCCCGGGCACGAGACGATCGGGATGTGGTCGGTCGGCACGCTCATCGCGTTGCGGTTCGTCGACGGGATCTTCCTCGGCGGCGAGTACACGACCGCGGTCCCGCTGGCGATGGAGTGGAGCCCGAAGCACAAGCGCGGTCTCTACGCCTCGATCATCACGTCGACCTCGCCCGCGGCGTACGCGGTGATCGCCGCGATCACCCTGCTGATGCTGCAGTTGCTGCCCGCCGCCGGCCTGCACAGCGCGTACGTGCAGTGGGGCTGGCGGATCCCGTTCTTCGTCGGCGCGCTGCTGGCCGCGGTGCTGTTCCGCTACTACCTCAAGCAGGTCCACGAACCCCCGGCCCAGCTGACCGGCGAAAAGCACAAGCTCCCGTTCGTCCGGCTGCTGAAGAAGTACCCGCGGGCGCTGGGCCAGGTGTTCATCCTGATGACCGGCACGTGGCTCGCGACCAACATGGAAGCCGCCGTGACGCCGGCGCAGCTGAAGGCGCACCTGGAGCTGTCCAGCAAAGAGGTCACGCTGACGATGCTGGTGATCAACGCGTCCGCCGCGCTGTCGTACCCGCTGTTCGGCATGCTGTCCCAGCGCATCGGGCGACGGCGGTTCTACATCGGCTACGGCTTCTCGATGGTCGTGCTCGGTGCGGGTTCGTACACCCTGCTGATGGCTTCGGACGGCGGTTTCGGCGCGGCGCTCGGCTTCGGCGTGCTGATCGGCGTGTTCACGGTCGGTACGTTCGGCCCGATCGCGGCCTACCTGACCGAACGGTTCCCGGCGAGCATCCGGTCGACCGGCTACGGCGTCGGCTACAGCCTGGCGCTGATCGCCCCGGCGTTCTACCAGTTCTACCTGCAGCAGTTCGACGGGTTCATGCCCGCGCACCTGGCGCCTGGTGTCCTGATCGTCGTCGCCGGCCTGCTGATCAGCCTCGGCGGCTTCCTCGGCCCGGAGACGAAGGACGTCGACATGTCCGATGACAGCACGATTCCCAAACTGTCCTGAATGGATGTCGCAGGCCTCGCCACCGCCAACCCGGTGTGGGTCGGCTCGTCCGAGCTGACCATGACCCTCGAGGGGATCACCGCGTGCGTCGACGCGGGCGCCGGGGCGGTGGTGGCGAAGTCGGTGAACGAAAGCGCCGCCGCGCGGGAGCAGCTGGCCATCGCGGACTACGCCTTCGTTTCGACCGACGGCGAGGTGCGGCCACCGGGCGCGGGCCGGCCGGGTGACGGGCTGCTCAACCGGTCCGGGCTCGCGGCCGTGGACCTCGACGACTGGCTGGCGATGCTGGCCTCCGCCGTTTCCCACGGCGCCGCAAGGGGGTGCCCGGTGATCGGGAGCATCACCCTGGGCGCGCCGGCGGCGGCCGCGCGGATCGGGCGTGCGCTGGCTTCGGTCGTCCCGGCGGTCGAGCTGAACATCGGCGCCCCGCACGGCCGTGAGGCCCGCGCGGTGCGGCAACTGACCGAAGTGGACGGTGTGGCCGACGCGGTGCGGACCGTGCGGGCCGCCGTCGACGTCCCGCTGTTCGTGAAGCTGCCGGGCCAGGCGTCGGACGTCGTCGCGCTGGCCCGCGCGGCTCGTTCGGGCGGCGCGGACGCCGTCGGCCTGGTCGGCCGCTACCCGGGCTTCCTGCCGGATCTCGACGGCGGTTCGGTACTGGGCTCGTGGGGCGCGTGGAGCTCACCCGGGTGCCTGCCGATGAGCCTTTACTGGGTGGGCAAGGCTTTCCAGCAGCTCGACGTACCCTTGATCGGGACAAACGGCGCCCGCACCCCGGCCGACGTCCTGCGGTTCCTCGCCGCCGGCGCCCGCGCGGTCGAAGTCGTGACGGCGTTGTGGACCGGCGGTCCCGCGGTGCTCCGGGAGCTGGTCGACGGCGTTTCCGGGGTCCCCGACGACTTCGTCGGCAGCGCGCTGGCCGGGACGCGCGAGTACGCGGACGTCGCGCCGCTGCCGTCGCCGGCGTGGCTGCCCTACACCGCGCGCTGGAGGTCGTCGGGCCGGTAGTGCCCGCCCAGCTCTTGGGTGAGCTCGCGCGCGGTGTCGACCACGACCCGCAGCTCGGGCGTGTCGTCGCCCATCGAGAGCGTGTTGTCCGGCCCCACGATCGCGATCGTCGCGCAGATGCCGTACTCGTCGAAGACCGGCGCCGCCACGGCCACTATCCCGGGCGTGCTCATCGCCGAGCAGTGCCCGACCGCGCGGACCCGGTCGACGTCGGCGCGCAGCTCGTCGCGGGCGGTGCCGGACAGGTTGCCGATCAGGCGTTCCATCGACAGCTGGTCGGCGTGGTAGGCGAGGAAGACCTTGCTCTGCGCGGTGTCCAGCGGCAGGTGGCTGCCCACCCGCACGGACACGATGACGATCGTCGAGGCGTTTTCCTCGACCCGCGACACGACCGGGCCGGTGAGGCCCCACAGGCTCAGCACGACGCTCGTCTGCGTGGCCCGGGAGAGCGCCTGCATGTGCCGCGGCGCGAGGTTGACCACGCGGCGGTGCCCGATGGCGAACGCGCCGAGCTGCAGCAGCAGCCCGCCGGGCACGTACCCGCCTTCGTTGCTGCGCTCGAGCAGGCCGGCCGCGACCAGGGACGTGCAGTACCGGTACGCCGTCGTGCGGTTGAGGCCGAGGCGCTCGGCGACCTCGGCCGCGGTGACCTCGGGCGTCGCCGGGTCGAACAGCGACAGGATCTGGCTGACCCGGCTCACCGCCTGGATGTCCGCCTGGTCGGCGCGGGTGTCCGGGGACCGCGTCGGTTTGGTCACGAGGGCCTCCGCCGAAAGTCTGGTACCGCTGTTCGAATAGTGAACACAGGCTACCGGACCGGCCAGGTCGCCGGTCCACGACAACTGGTCTGGCGGAGTTCACGGCGTTGCGCCCGGTGCGCAAGAAGTACTCGGGCGTCCTGGTGCGCCGGTCCCCGGCCGGCCGTCACGCTGGCCGGCCCAGCCGGTCCCGATGGAGAGGGTGGGGCCAGTCGACGGGCTTGATCCACTACCTCACGACGGTCCAGGACGAAGCCGACCGCACAACAGCGAGCAGCGAACGGACGCGATCACCCAAGGCCACCGCATCCGCTCGCCACACCGCTTCTCTGTCCACACCCCGAGATTACCGACGTTCGAACGTCAGTTCACCACTCGAAAGGGCGATCATCAAGCCAGTCCGACATACAAGAAGGCCAACACGGAACCAGGCCCGACGAGCACGCAAATCCCCACCCCGCCAAGCAAAGGCGAGTCATCGAGGAACATCTTGACCATCAGGCCAACAGAAAAAACAACGGCCACAACAAGAAGAGCCAACACGGCAACAGACATCGAGAAAGAGTCCTTCGGGCAGCAGTGAGCACGGCAACCGGAAGAAACCGGCGCCGAGAGAACAGGATTCAGCTCACGAAGGACGGCGGAGCACGCGTAGACCGCGAGGTCGGCACCGGGAAAACCCGAAGCGCCGAACCAGCCGAGAAGAACCCCACCCACCGCAACGGCGAAGGAAGCTCGAGCGAAGAAGGAACCTCAGCCCAGGGAACGGACCCCGAAGCCACCTGCCGGGACGAAACGACGTCGTGCGGCTGCGCGGTGGCCACCGCCGGGCCGTCGAAGGACGACGACCCCGCCTGGACAGCCGGCGCCCCGGTGAAGAACAGCAGGACGGCAAGCAGCAACCCGAGGCGGTGCCGCCGCCTCGGGTTGCCGGGTTGTCCGAATCGTCCGATGTGGTCAGGCTACCTCAGCCACCGCCGTACGTGGCCTGGGTGACCGCGAAGACGTTGCGGTTGCCCGCGCCCTCCTGCAGGGACCACAGCAGGTCGGCGGCGGTGTCGTCCTCCCAGTAGGACAGGCTCTCGCCGCTGCCCACCCACGCGAACGTCGACGCGCCCGCCGAAGGCGTCCAGTAGTACAGCTGCTTCGAGCCCGACGAGTTGAACCACCAGCGCCCGTTGTGCGACGCCACCCCGTTCAGCTTGTACCACGGCAGCTGCAACGCCTGGCTCGCCGTCGTCGTGGCGGCGAACACCCCCGATGACGCGAACGGGTAGCGGATCGCCCGCGGGGCGCGGTTCGAATAGTCCGTGCAGCCGGACGAGCAGGTGTACTCCGTCATCACGATCGACTTGCTCACCCGGTCCAGGGAGATCGACGACCACGCGAGGTTCGTGCCGGACGTCGTCTTCGACGTGATCGTGCCCACCTGCGGCAGGACGTACGCGTAGTTGTGGGCGTAGTACGTGCTGCCGCTCTGGTGCCCGATCTGGTCGGCCGTGCCGCCGGTGTCGGTCTTGAGGATCTTCCGCATGTCGAAGACCCGCATGCCCTTGCCGGTGTCGGCGACGTACAGGTAGTCGCCGTACCAGGACACGCCGCCGGCGTGGATCGGGATGTCCTTGAAGTCCGGGTCCGCCGCCGTGCCGGTCGGCTCGACCAGCAGGACCTTGCGGTACTTGTTCGGATACGTGGCGTCCCAGTCGACCAGGGTGATCCGGCTGCGCGCCTGGGCGCCGTCGCAGCCGTCCTTCGTGTACCAGCTGACCACGACGAGCTGGTGCCCGTCGTAGTTGCCGCTGTTGGCCGTGCCGACCGCGTCCCGGCTGGTCGTGATGCCCTGCGGGTAGTTCGCGCAGTCGGAGTTGTCGCCGCTGTCGAACCGGAACCCGGTCGACAGCCCGGCGACGGAGAACGACGACGGCAGCGCCGTGCGGTCGTGGTTCGCGTTGTCCATGACCGTGTGGACGGCCGCCGTGCCCAGCGTCGAGACGAGCGCCGAGTTGACGGTGTCGAACTGGTTGTAGTTCGCGGTCAGGGTGTACTGCGAGGCGGGCAGGGTGGTCGGCCCGGCCGCGGCGAGGGCGGCGGAAGGCGCGGCGACCAGGCTCGCGAGGACACCTGCCCCCACGGCGGCGTTCAGTAGTCGGTGGCGCAATGACATGAGACCCCCAGTAGTCCGATCAATGCCCGGTACACGCTAGAACCGGGCGGGGTGAATGGGCAACAGCTTCTCGGTGAAAAAGGGAAGATCTTTTCGTGACGTCTCACATTGAGACCTGCGGGGCCGGGGTGCCGTGCTGTGATCACAGCCATGGAGTCCGAACCCGACCCCGACGAGCACCGGATGTGCTTCGAGCGCGCCCTGGTGCCCGCCGGGTGGCAGATCGATTTCGACGACGCCGGCGCGACTACCAGCTCGACGGAACGTAGGCCCAGCCGAGGTAGTCGGAGCGCTGCGCGTACGTGCTCGTCTGGTACACCGACGGGCCGGTGCTGATCGCGACGCCGCCGCCGAGCGCGAGCATGATGTGCCCGTTGCTGGTCGTGCTGGTGAAGAACACGGCCGTGCCGGCCGGGGCGACCGAACCGGTGTGGATGCGGCCGTTGTTCTTCTGCCACTGGTAGTGCGTGGTGGCCGACGCGAACCGGCCGCTGGTGCCGAAGGCGCGTTCGACGAACAGCTCGCACTGGTTGTTCCAGTCCGTGTGGCCCAGGCGCGCCTTGGCGAACGCGATCGCGCTGTCGGCGCGCGGGTCCGCCGGGTACGCCGTGCCGCCCGCCTTGAGGCCGTCGGTGTCGCAGTGCGGGACACCGCTGACGAAGCCCTCGGTCCCGGTCTTGACGAACTCGTCCGGCACCCACAGGTTGTCGCTGGTGAAGTCCCAGATCTCGTCCGACGCGGTGGCCTGGCAGACCACCGGCACCGACGCGCCGGCCGGGTACTTGTCCGCCACGCTGCCCGCCGCGTCCGCCGCGTCGCCCTTGTGCGCGCGGCCGTTGAGGTCGGCCTTGGCCGGGTAGGAGTGCGGGGTGGTGCACTGCGGGGCGACCATCGACGTCGAGCCGGTCTTGACGTAGGCGTCCGGCACCCACAGGCCGTCGGTGGTCAGGTCCCAGATGCTGCTGCCGCCGTACGCCGGGCCGGTGTCCTGGCACGCCAGCGCCACCGAGGTGCCCGCCGGGTACATGTTCGCGATGCGCTGCTTGCCGACCGCGACGTCCGGGTCCTTGACGGTCCGACCGTCCACTGTGGTCGTTACGGGGTAGGTCGACGCGGCCTGGGCCGCGGGCGCCGCCAACCCGGTCAGCGCGACGCCGAGGCCGATCGTGGCCACCGCCGCCTTGAGTGTGGTTTTCACTTTTCCTCCATCGGGATGTCCGGCGATCGTCGGCGGCCGCCGTACAAGAGCCGTACAAGCCCGCCGGGCGGCCTAGTACTTTCCGCCTATCCCGGACTCCCCGAAGATCGGATGTGCGGGCGCTCGCGATCGGCGATCTTTGATGCGGAAACCCCCGACGTGAGGAGAGAACCCATGCATCCGGCCGCCCTGATCGAAGGCCACGAACAAACCTGGTCGTGGCTGGTGCTCGGCCTAACCGGGGCCGTCCTGCTCGCCTTCGCCGTGCTGTTCCTGGCCGCGCTGGTCAGCATCCTCGGCTCGCGGCTCACCGGCGGTATGAAGCTCGTCTGGGTGATCTTCGCCTTCTGCGCGCCGTTCCTGGGCAGCCTGCTGTGGTTCGCGGTCGGCCGTCGCGACGCCTACCTCCCGGCCCGCCGGTGATCGTCGCGGACGGGCTCGCGAAGACCTACCGCGGCGGCGCCGGCGTCGAAGACCTGTCCTTCACCGTCCGGCCCGGCGTGGTGACCGGCTTCCTGGGGCCCGACGGCGCCGGCAAGTCGACGACCATCCGGCTGATGCTCGGCCTGACCCGCGGCCGCGGCCGCACCACGTTCGGCGGCCGGGTCTACGCGGACGTCCCCGGTCCACTGCGGACGGTCGGCGTGCTCACCGACGCCGCCGCCGTGCACCCCGCCCGGCCGGCCGCCGCGCACCTGCGGATGGTCGCCGCGGGCGGCGGTCTGCCGGCCCGGCGCGTCCGGGAGGTCCTCGCGGCCGTCGGTCTCGAGTCCGTCGCGCGCCGGCCCGTCGGCCGGTTCAGCCTCGGCATGAAGCAGCGGCTCGGCCTGGCCACGGCGCTGCTCGGCGACCCGGAGTACCTGATCCTCGACGAGCCGGCCACCGGGCTCGACCCCGAAGGCGTGCGGTGGATCCGCGACCTGCTGCGGCGGCTGGCGGGGGAGGGGCGCACGATCCTCGCGTCGTCGCACCTGCTGGCCGAGATGTCGCTGCTCGCCGACGATCTGATCGTGATCGGCGCCGGCCGGCTCGTTTCGGCCGGGCCGCTGGAGGAGTTCGTCCGGCGGCACGCGCGGGCCGACGTCGTGGTGCGCGCCGATCAGCCCAGTGCCTTGATGGTCGCGCTGGCCCGCGACGGGCTGCGGGTGCGGCAGGAAGCCGCCGAAGTGGTCGTCGAGACGGCCGACCCCGAGCGCGTGGCGGCGGTCGCCGGCCGGGCGGGCGTCGCGGTGCGGGAGCTGTTCGTTCGGCGCAGCGGGCTGGAGGACGCCTTCCTCGCCGCGACCGCGGCCGCTGTCCGGCACCGGGGGGAACTGCCGTGAAGCACGCGCTGGCCTACGAATGGGTGCGGGCCCGCTCGCTGCGTTCGACGTGGCTGCTGCTGGCGGGCGCGGGGGTGCTGCAGTTCGCGTCGGGGCTGTACTGGGGCCTCAACCGCGACCTCGACGCGTTCACCTCGGCGTTCGTACTGGTCGACCGGCTCGGCGCCCTGCTGGTCGCGGCGGTCGGGATCGCCGCGTTCGGGCTCGACCACCAGCACGGCACCCTCGCGACGACCCGGCTGGTGCTGCGCTCGCCGGCCCGGATCGTCGCCGCGCGAGCCCTGGTCACCGCCGGGCTCGCGCTGCTGGGCGGGGTGCTGATGGTGGTGCTGACCGCCGCCGGGGTGCTCACCGGCGGAGGCGCCCTGCCTGCCGGCGCGGGGGCGGCAGGCAGGGCGGGGGCCGCGGTGCTGCCGCTGACCGTCCTGTCCGGACTAGCCGGCGTCGCGCTCGGCGGGCTGCTGCGGCACCCCGGGCTCGCCGTCGGCGCGTTCGCGGTGTGGACGTTCGTGGCCGAGACGACGCTGGCCGCGCTCGGCCGCGTGCCGGTGACCGCGCTGCCCGTCAGCGGCACGGCGCTGTTCGCGCTGCCGGGGATCGCGGTGTTCGCCGTCCTGGTCGTCGTCGCGTTGGTCGCGACGACGTTCACCCTGGCTCGCCGTGACGATTGAACCGGCCCGCCTTAACCTGTACGCGATGAAGCGAAGGTTGAGCTGGTGGGACGGCCGCGTCGTCCTGCTCGCGCTCGACGTCGCGGTGGCCGCGGCGGTGATCGCGGTGACGCTGACCGGCGGCGACCCGCGGGACCCGCACCCGGCGTTCTACGTGCCCGCGGTGTTCATCTCGGGGATCGCGCTGCTGGCGCGGCGGCGGTGGCCGTTCCTGGTGCTGCTGGTCGCCGTGGCGTGCCTGCCGGCCGGGGTGACGCTGCTGCCGCTGATGGTGGCGCAGTACTCGGTCGCGGCCCGGCACGGCGTCCACTGGGTGACCGGGCTCGGGGTCGTCGTCGCCGTGCTCGCCGGGAAAGTGGTGCCGGCGCTGAGCGCACCGGAGAGCTTCACCCAGGTCGTGATCGTGCTGGGGTTCTTCGTGCTCGGCCCGGTGCTCGCGGGGCTGTGGATGCACCAGCGCGCGGCGCTGCTGGCCGTGCTGCGGGACCGCGCGGACGAGGCCGAGCGGACCCGGACGCTGCTGGCCGACCAGGCCGTCTTCGCCGAGCGGCGGCGGATCGCGCGCGAGATGCACGACGTCGTCGCGCACCGGGTCACGGCGGTCGCGCTGCAGGCCGGCGCGCTGTCGCTGCGGGCGCCGGACGAGCGGACCGAACAGGCCGCAGAGACGATCCGGGCCACCAGCGCGACGGCGCTCGACGAGCTGCGCGCCGTCCTGCGCGTGCTGCGCGACGACGCCCCGGACCCGGGTCCCGGTGTGCTCGCATCGCTCGAAGACCTGGTCGCCGAGGTCGCCGCGACCGGCGCGCGGGTCGAGCTGACGCTGCCGGACCCGCTGCCCGCGGTGCCCGACCAGGTCGGCCGGGCCGTCTACCGGGTGGTGCAGGAGTCGTTGACCAACGCGGGGAAGCACGCGCCGCACGCGGCCGTCGACGTCCGGCTCGCCGTCACCGGGGAGCGGCTGGCGGTCGAGGTGACCAACCGGCTGACCCCGCACGGCAGCGCCGTCCCCGGGTCCGGCTACGGCCTGGTGGGCATGCGCGAACGCGTCGAGCTGGCCGGGGGCGACCTGCGCACCGGCCCGACGGGCGACGGCCGGTTCCGGGTCTTCGCGCGCTTTTCAGTAGGCTCGCCGGTCGGGGAGGGCGAGTGACGGTCAAGGTCGTGCTGCTGGAGGACGAGGAGCTGGTCCGCAGCGGCATCCGGATGATCCTCGAGTCCGCCGGCGACGTCGAGGTGGTCGCCGAGGACACGAACGGCGCGCGGGCGGTGGAGCTGACCGACCGGTTCCGGCCGGACGTCGTGCTGACCGACGTCCAGATGCCCAAGGTGGACGGCATCGAGGTGGTCAAGCGGCTGGCCGCGCACCCGGCGGCGCCCGCGGTGGTGGTGCTGACGACGTTCGACGTGGACGAGTACGTCTACGCGGCGTTGCGCCACGGCGCGGCGGGCTTCTTGCTGAAGGACACCCCGCCGCGCGAGCTGGTCAACGCGGTGCGCGTCGCGGCCCGCGGCGAGGCGATGCTGTCGCCGAAGATCACGAAGCGGTTGTTGACGGATTTCGCTTCCGGGGGCGGGAGTGCGCAGGCCCGGACGCGGCTGGCGGAGCTGACGCCGCGGGAGCACGACGTGGCCGTCCACATCGGACGCGGGCTGAGCAACGCGGAGATCGCCCGCGCGCTGGTCGTGAGCGAGTCGACCGTGAAGGTCCACATCGGACACATCATGGCCAAGCTGGCGGCGGCGAACCGCACCCAGGTGGCGCTGGTGGTCCACGACGCCGGCCTCACCTGACCCGCCGGCAGCCGTCTTGAATGAGTCATTCAAGACCCCGGAGGTCCTGAACGACTCATTCAAGACCTCGGGGCCGGCGCCGAGGCTCGCCGCTCGAGGATCTTCAGGCACTGTTCGCCCCAGCGGAGGTTCTCCCGCTCGAACGCCAGCCCCCGCATGAGCGTCAGGTAAGGCCCGATCCGCTCGGTCTCCGCCAGGTAGTCGTCCTCGAAGCGGCCGTCCAGCAGACCCGCCCGCAGGCGCTCGTAGCGGGCGATCTTCGCCTCCGCACGGGTCATCCGCTCCGCCAGCGCGCGGCGGACCGCCTCCGCGTCGCCGGCGTCGACCGCCTGGACCTGGACGAGCAGCTCGTCGCGGATGACGCCCGGGCGTGGGGCGCGCGCGGTGAACTCGTGGAGGGCTTGGTGGCCCGCCTCCGTCAGCGCGTACAGGCGCTTGTCCGGGCGTTTCTCCTGGTGGACCACGCGGGCGCGGACCAGGCCGGCCGCCGCCATCGCGTCCAGTTCGCGGTAGAGCTGCTGGGGCGTCGCCGGCCAGAAGTTCGCCACCGACGCGTCGAACACCTTCGCCAGGTCGTAGCCCGAGGCTTCGCCCTCCAGCAGCGCCGCCATCAGCGCGTTGCGCAGCGACCTACTCACCTAGTTGAGTGCCTCGCGCTGGATCTGCTCGAACTGCGCCGCCATTGCTTCCGACAACGCCTGCGCGGCCGACAGCGGTCGGACCATCACCGTGAACTCGTCGATCAGGCCGTCGTCGTCGAAGTGCAGGAAGTCGCAGCCCTCGACCCGCGCGTCCCCGATCCGCGCTTCGAAGACGAGCGCGTGGTCGCGGCCTTCACCGCCGCCGAGCTCGCGCACGTACCGGAAGTCCTCGAACACCCGCAGCACGCCGCGCAGGATGGCGGCCGTGATCGCCTTGCCCGGGTAGGGCTTGAACGCCACCGGGCTCCGGAACACGACGTTCTCCGCCAGTGTCGCGGCCATGGCGTCGGGGTCACGGGCCTCGACGGCCTTCCGGAAGCTGGTCATGCAGCACCTCACGTAGTCAAAAAGTTTAGTAGCAGCGTACCCCGCCAGTGACCGCTCGGCGACCCACAGCCTCACCACAGCCGCGGCACAGGGCCGGGCGCCACCTTGGTTCAAGGCCGGCCCAGGCGACCGTCAACCGGCCTTTACCCCCGAACCCGACTGCGGAAGGACACCCATGGACCACGACCACGAGGGACAACGCGTCAGCAGGCGAAGGCTGCTCACCGGGGTGAGCTCGGTCGGCCTGGGCGCGCTCGTCACGGCGTGCGCGGGCAAGAGCCCGGTCACGACGTCCACCGGTGAGACGGTCGCCCTGCAGGCGGTCACCGACGCGGACCTCACCGCGTTGTTCGCCGGCGCGCGGACGTGCACGCTCACCGCCGCCACCACGCAGGGCCCGTACTACTTCGACGCGGACAAGATCCGCAGCGACGTCCGCGAGGACAAGCAGGGCGCGAAGCTGCGGCTCGCCCTGCAGGTGCAGGACAGCGAGACGTGCAAGCCGATCCCGCACGCGGTGGTCGAGATCTGGCACTGCGACGCGGGCGGCCTGTACTCGGGCGCGGAAGCGGCGTCCGGCGGCGGTGGCACCCCGCCCACCGGCCCGCCGCCGACCGGGACCCCGCCCACCGGCACCCCGCCACCCGGCGGCGACCAGGACCTCGAACCCACCGACGACAAGCGCTACCTGCGCGGCGCCCAGGTCACCAACCAGCGCGGGGTCGTCGAGTTCACCACGGTCTGGCCGGGCTGGTACCGCGGCCGCACGGTCCACGTCCACGTGATGGTCCACGTGGGCAACGAAAAGACGCTCACGACGCAGCTGATGTTCGACGAGACGCTGAACTCTGAGGTCCTGGCGACGCAGCCGTACGCGCAGCGCACGGGCCGGGACACGTTCAACGACAACGATTCGATCTACCGGCCGAGTATGCTGCTGAAGGTCACCAAGGCCCGCGACGGGTACGTGGGCTGCATCGTGCTGAACGCCGACCCGGACCACGACGGCGGTTAGCGCGCGGGGCCGCACGGGTGGCGCGGGGCCACCCGTGCGGCCGGCGTCACGACCGCGCGAGCCAGTCGGCCAGCTTCGTCTCCCCGAGCCGCGCACCCGGCCCCGGCAGGAGGTCCTTCGCGCCCGGTACCGCGCCGAAGTACGGTGCCTTCGGGTCGGTGACGACCTCGCGCGGGTCCTGGCGGGCCGTCAACACCTTGCGGACCCACTCGTCGAGGCCCAGGACCTCCGGGCCGGCGATCTCGGTGATGCCGCCGACCGGCTGCCCGGCCGCCGTCCGGGCGACGGCCGCGGACACCTCGGCCGCCGCCATCGGCTGGACGCCCGCGCCCGGCAGGTGGACGACGCCGTCCGTGGTCGACGTGTCCGCGATCCCGCCCGCGAACTCGAAGAACTGCGTCGCGCGCACGATCGAGAACGGCAGCCCCGACTCGGTGATCAGCCGCTCCTGCGCGACCTTCGCGCGGAAGTACCCGACGTCCGGCTGGCGGTCGGTGCCCACCACCGACAGCGCGACGTAGTGCGTGACGCCGGCCTCCTTCGCCGCGGCGACGAGGTTCCCGGTCGACGTGCTGAAGAAGCGCATCACGTCGTCGTCGGCGAACGACGGCGAGTTCGACACGTCGATCACGACGTCCGCGCCCTGCAGCACCTCCTTCAGCCCTTCGCCGGTCAGCGTGTCCACACCGGTGCTGGGGGCGGCGGCGACCGCCTCGTGGCCGTGCTCGGCCAGCCGGGCGACCACGTTCGTGCCGATCAGGCCGGTTCCGCCGATGACGACGACCTTCATGTCCGTTCCTCCCGTTCGGCGCCCGCCCGGACGGCCCGGGAGGTGCGCACCAGCCAAGACAAGACAGCGCTTCCGGTTGTGACAGGCGGCTTGTCGACACGGGAGGAGCCGTATAACGCCCTACACGCTCGCGCGCCGGGGCTCGTACTGCGCCCGCAGGGCCTTCTTGTCCGGCTTCCCGAGCCCGGTCATCGGCAGCGACTCGGCGATGATCACCTGCTTCGGCACGTGCACGGGTCCCTTCCGCTCCCGCACCGACGCCTGGATCTCGCCCGTCAGCTTCTCGATCGCGGCGTCGTCGGCGGGCGCGTCGGACCGCAGCACCACCACCGCCGTCACCGCTTCGCCCCACTTCTCGTCCGGGGTGCCGATGACGCCGACCTGCGCGATCGCCGGGTGCTCGGCGACGACGTCCTCCACCTCGCGGGGGAACACGTTGAACCCGCCGGTCACGATCATGTCCTTGACGCGGTCGACGATGAACCAGAAGCCGTCCTCGTCCTCGCGGGCGACGTCGCCGGTGTGCAGCCAGCCGTCGCGGAACGTCTCCGCCGTCACCTCCGGCAGGTTCCAGTACCCGGCCGCCAGCAATGGGCCGGCGACGCAGATCTCGCCGGGTTCGCCGGGCGCCACGGGGTTGCCGTCGGCGTCGAGCAACGCCGTGCGCAGGAACGCCGACGGACGTCCGCACGAGGACAGCCGCGCGTCGTCGTGGTCGCCCTTGGCGAGGTAGCTGATCGCCATCGGCGCCTCGGACTGGCCGTAGTACTGCGCGAAGATCGGCCCGAACCGGTCGATCGCTTCGCGCAGGCGCACCGGGTTGATCGACGCGGCGCCGTAGTACACCGTCTGCAGCGACGACAGGTCGCGTGTGCGCGAGTCGGGGTGGTCCATCAGGGCGTAGAGCATCGTCGGCACCAGCATGGTGGCCGTGATCCGCTCCTCCTCGATGATCCGCAGGACGTCGGCGGGGTCGAACTTCGGCACGACGACCAGTGAGCCGCCCTTCAGCAGCGTCGGCGCGAAGAACGCCGCGCCCGCGTGGGAAAGCGGGGTGCAGATGAGGAACTTCGGCGCCTCCGGCCACTCCCACTCGGCGAGCTGGATCTGGGTCATCGTGGCCATCGCCTGCGCGGTGCCCATGACGCCCTTGGGCTTGCCGGTCGTCCCGCCGGTGTAGGTGATGGAGACGACCTGGTCCGGCGGCAGGACGGCGGGCCGCAGCGGGCCCGGCTCGAACTTCGCGGCGGTCGCGGTGAGGTCGTGCCCGACGTGGGCCAGCGGCTCGGGCACCGGCCCGATGGTGAGCACCTGCGTCAGGCCGGGGACCTTCTCGAGCAGGCCGAGCGCCCGCTCGACGAACATCGGCACCGGGTCGATGATCAGCGTGGTGATGCCGGCGTCGCCGAGGATGTAGGCGTGGTCGTCGAGCGAGCCCAGCGGGTGCAGCGCCGTCCGCCGCGAGCCCTGCAGCTGGCCGGCCGCGATGATGAGCAGGACCTCGGGGCGGTTCAGCGACAGCAGCGCCACCGCCGCGCCCGTGCCGGCGCCGAGCTCCTCGAAGGCCTGGGCGTACTGGCTGACCTGCTCGGCGGTCCCGGCGCCGGTCATCGTGGTCTCACCCAGCACCATCACCGGCGCGTCCCGGTGGCGCTTCAGGGCGGAGACGACCAGATGCCCGAGGTGGTTCGGATACCGCATCGCCGGTTCGCTCATCGAAGTCCCTTCCCCGCCGTCGAACTAGAACACGTTATAGTTCTATGCCCTGAGCGGTCGCGGCGCAAGGCTTGCGGGCGACGGCGGGGAAGGGAACAGGTTTCATCGGCCGGGGTCGGTCACGGGACGGGAGCGGCCTGGGCGCGGGCGACGGCTTCGTCGCGGTCGGCGGGGAGGAGGTAGCCGGCGCGAAGCGCCCGGTCCGCCGCGGCGGTGAACTTCGCGACGTATGTGGCGTGGTCCGGGTACAGCGCCCGGATCCGCGCCGCGGTGAACGGTGTCGTCGTGCCCAGCAGCAGGCACGCGCCCGGCACGTTGCCGCCGCTGTTGTTCGGGGCGTACGCGGCCACCGGGGCGTCGAAGTCGGGCAGGCGGATGCCGCCCACGGCGTTCTGATCGGCGTCACGGCGGATGAGCAGGCCCAGCAGCACCGAGATCGGCGGCGCGGTCGGCGGGGCCGCGCCGCCGCGGGCCCAGCGGTCCAGGTGCGCGAACGCCGCGTTTTCCGCGTACCGGAACGTCATGCTGTTCACCGGCTTGTCGCAGGTCGTGGGCGCGCCGTCGTTGATCGACCGGTCACGGGCGTTGGCCGCGTTGTAGAGGTCGAGCCCGTACTGGTCGGCGTGGGCCGTGCCGGCGACCTCCCACGTGCGGACGCGCGCGGTGTCCTGCCGGACCGAGTTCGAGGCGATGACGTCGGTTTCCGACTGCAGCACGAACACCGGCACGGTCAGGTCGGTGCGGATGCGCGCGGACAGCGGGCCGACGACGCCGTCGCCGATCGGGGCCGCGAGCGCCGCCCGGCCGTGGATCATCAGTCCGTCGTAGACCCCGCGCACCGGTTGAACAGCGTTCGCATAGGTGGTCAGCCGCAACGCGGACTGCGAGTGCCCGGTGCCCAGGACGACCGACGGCGCGCGGCCGCCCAGCACCTCCGGGTGCGCCCGGACTGCCTGTGCGGCCTGCGAAAACACGTCGTAGGAGAGCGTGTCGGAGCCGAGGTCCACGGCGCCGTACCGGGCCGGGTCGAGGCTCTTCAGCTTGTCCGCCCCGGCTTTCTGCGTCGTCACGCCGACGTAGGCGTAGCCCTCGCGGAGGAAGTGCTCGTACGACTGGGAGAAGTCGACCGGGATGTCGACGCCGAAGCTGACGTTGAGCCACTCGACCACGACCGTCCCGTTGAACCGCGCGGGATCGTCCGGCCGCACCACGACCATCCGCGTGGTGTACGGGTTCCCGGTGGTGGCGACGTGCGTGGCCCAGCGGCCGTCGGCGGTCCAGAGGCCGTCCTGGGCGTAGGTGTCGGCCTGTCCGGACAGCAGGTATTCCCGTTCGACGTACCCGTGGCCGGCGAGGTCGAGGACGCCTTCTGCGCCGCTGACCGGCCAGCCCTTGCCGGCGTTCGCCGGCACCGGCGTCACGGTTAGCGCGGGGGCGGCTGTGGCCACCCCGGTGGCCACGACGGCGGGGAGGAGCAAGGTCAGCAGCAGGCAGGCTGCTCTGCGCATTTCGGAGACCCTCCTGGTGGTGGACGTGGACCGTCCACAGTGGACAAGGATGCGGTGGCCACCGCCCTTCGTCTCTACCCGGGCGGCGGCGCCCGGGCAACGATGGGCGAAGGGGCCGGGACGAAACGGCGCCGGAGTGCTCAGTTACCTGACAACCCGGGGGTGCGGGACACTCACCACGGAAGAAAAAGGGCTTTCGGCGCCGAAACCTTGCGCCGGGCCTCTCGTTGGACGACTATCGCGGGACGTTCTGCACGTGCAAGCGCACGGGCGAGGGGGTGTGGGTGACCGAGGTGGCACCGGCGGTGGCCGGGACGACGGACGTCCCGAGCGACGCGGTCTTGATCCAGGCGGTGCGCGACGGGGATCCCGCCGCATACGGCCAGCTCTACGACCGGCACCTGGTCGCCGCCCGCCGGGTCGCGGCCGCGATCGCCTCGGGCGAAGCCGAACGAGAAGACCTGATCGCCGAAGGGTTCACCCGCGTACTGCGGATCCTGCGCGCCGGCGAGGGCCCGCACGAAGAATTCCGGCCCTACCTGCTCACGACGATCCGGAACACGATGATCAGCTGGCGCCGCCGCGACTCCGCGCTCTCGCTGGTCGCCGAGGTCCCGGACGTCCTGCCGAGTGAGGGCAGCGACGAGCCGGTGGACAGCCGGCTGCACGGCAGCGTCGCCGCGGGCGCGTTCGCGAGCCTGCCCGAGCGGTGGCGGGCGGTGCTGTGGCGCACCGAGATCGAGGGCGAGTCGCCCGCCCGCATCGCCGAAGACCTCGGGATGACGCCGAACAGCGTCGCCGCGCTGGCCTACCGCGCCCGGGAAGGGCTGCGGCAGGCCTACCTGGACCAGCACGTCCCCGAAGCCCGGCGCCGCAACTGCAAGATCGTCTCCGGCCAGCTCGCCCGGTGGGTGCGCGACGGCGTCGGCGACCACAAGAGCCACCGGATCACGACCCACCTGGACCGCTGCGCGGACTGCCGGAAGCTGGCGACCGGGCTCAAGGAGCTCAACGCCGAGCTGCCCGCCACCGTCGCCCCGCTGATCCTCGGCATCCCGGTCGTGACGCACTGGCTGACCACCGGCGGGACCGTCGCCTCGTCGGGGGCGGCCGCGAGCACCGGGGCCTCCGCGCTCTCGTGGGCCACCGCGGCGAAGGTGGCGGCGGCGAGCGCGGCGCTGGTGACGACGGTGACCATCGGCGCGAGCACCTCCGATGTCGCACCTCCGGCGACCGGCGCGGACGGCTCGACCACGCAGCCGGTGGGCACGGGACCCGCGCGGCCCGGGACGACCGGCGGCAACGGGGGGACCGCGGCCGCCGACCCGCAGCTCACGTCGGTTCCGGCCACCGCGTCCGGCGAACCGGCTGCCTCCGGGGACGGGGCCGCCGGGGAGTCCGAGGCGGCGCAGCAGAACGGCAACGCCGGGCAAGCGAACGAAAACGCCACGAAGGACAAGGAAGCGGCCAAAGAGTCGAGGCAGGCCGCCAAGGAGTCGAAGCAAGCGGCCAAAGAATCCACCAAAGCCGCGAAGGAGTCCGCCAAGGAATCGAAGAAGGCGGACAAGACGAAGAACCCCGAAGGCTGATCCGGCCCCCGCGCAGGGGGCCGGACCACCCGCTCAGCAGGGCTGCAGCAGCCAGCAGAGCCGGTACTTCGCCTGGTAGGTGGCGGAAGCCGCCGGGGCGACGATGTTCTGCGTCCGCGGCCCGCCATGCGCCCAGCTCGAGAAGGCGTACTTGAGGTTGAGCGGCGGCAGGTTCTGCGGGCTGTCCGCGCTGATCGAGTTCGTCGAACCGGCGATCACCGTCCGGGAGAACGGTGTCCGCTGCTGCGTCCCGCCGACCGTCAGCAGGGCCTGGTCGGGGGTCGACGTGAAGTTCAGCGTCACCGTCTTCGGCTGCAGGTCGATCGTCTTCGAGCCGGTGCGGCCCGTCGAGTCCGTCGCCGTCACCGTGAGCTGCAGGTACGACGGGTACTCGTGGTCCGGCGCGACGAACGTGCCCGCCGCGACGCCCGGGAAGTCCTGGACGTTGTGCGTGTGGCAGGTGCCGTTGGCGGCGCAGTGCCGGATCGCGAGCCGCCACGACAGCGCCGAAGGCGGCAGCTCGCCGTCCTGGGCGTCGATCGCGCGACCGGAGAAGGCGACGGTCTGGCCCACCGACCAGGTCAGCGCCGCGGTGGGGGCGTCGATGACCGGGACCGGGTCGAGCCCGGCCGGGGTCCCGACCGTCACGCGGACCGTCGTGGTCGCTGTCGCGCCGTGGGAGTCGGTCACGCGCAGCCGGGCGTCGACCGCGGCGGCCGTGGTGTAGGTCCACGTGGGCCGGGCGGCGGCCGAGTCGTCGTACGCGCCGTCGCCGTCGAGGTCCCAGGCGTAGGACAGCACGTCCCCGGCGTCCGGATCGGTCGAGCCGGTGCCGTCGAACTGCACGGTCAGCGGGGCGGGCCCGCTCGACGGCGTCGCCGTGGCGGCCGCGACCGGCGGCCGGTTGGTGCCGCCCGGGTAGCTCACGCGCCGCAGCTCGCCGCTGCCCAGCGCGACGTAGAAGAGGTCACCGCCGGGGCCGGTGAGCACCTGCACCGGCGTGCTCGCCCCGGTCACGAACGGCACCAGCAGGCTCGGGCTGGGCTGGCCGTTCGCCGTCTGCATCGCCCAGATGCAGCCGCGTGAGGAGTCGGCGAAGAACAGCGCGCCGGCGTACGCGGCGGGGTAGTTGCTGCCCGACTCGAAGGCGATCCCGCTGATCGACGAGCCGCCGGTCGGACACGGGTCGCTCGCGACGACCTTGGCGTTGTGGTTGTAGGCGTAGAACGGCGCGGTCTGGCCGCCGGCGGCGTACAGGGGTTCGCAGCGGTCGAGGTTGGCGCCGTCGTAGCCGGCTTGGCGGGCGGTGCCTTCGAAGCACGGCCAGCCGAAGTTCTCCGCCACCGCGTCGCCGGCGTTCGCCACGCGGTTGATCTCCTCCCACGTGTTCCAGCCGACGTCGCCGGCCCACAGCTCGCCGGTCCCCGGCCGGAACCCGAACCGGAACTGGTTGCGCGCGCCGTAGGCGATCACGCGGCGGGCGTTGGCGTCGGCGCTGCCGGCGAAGGGGTTGCCGGGCAAGCCGTCGCCGGTGTCGGGGTCGATCCGCAGCAGCGTGCCGTTGAGCAGGACGGGCTGCCCGGCCGCGCGGCGTGGGGACTGCGACCGCAGCGCGCCGCCTTCGGCGGCCGGCGGGGTGAGGTTCGTCCCGGCGGGGGACGGCGGGTCGGCGCAGGGGTTGCCGGTCTGGCCGTAGTCGGCGTAGTTGAAGCTGGCGCCGTCGCCGCCGCCCGCGTACAGGGCGCCGTCCGGGCCGAAGGCGAGCGAGCCCACCGAGTGGCTGGGGAACTGCTGGCACCAGCCGGTGACGAGGGGCTTTTCGCTGATGGCGGTGCCATCCGCGCCCATGGTGAGCCGGGAGACGCGGCCGGTGACCACGCAGCCCTGGTCGGTCGCGCCGGGCGGCGTCGGGCAGGCGTCGCCCCAGCGCGGCGCGGTGCCGCCGGGCACGGCGTCGAGCGTGTAGGAGACGTAGACGTACGGCCGGGCGGGGAACGCCGGGTCGACGGCCAGCCCGAGCAGGCCGCGGTCCCAGAAGTCCTGGGTCGGCGTCCGCAGGTCGGCGAACACCGTCGCCGTCGGGTCGGCCAGGGAGTCGAAGACCTTGACCAGGCCGCTCTTCTCGGCGACGAACACGCGGCCGTCGGGCGCGAACGCCGCGGCGGTCGGCGACGTCAGGCCGCCGATGGCGACGGTGTCGGCGAAGCCGGTGGGCACCGCGGCGGCGGGGGCCGCGACGGCCACCGCGAGTGCGGCGGCGACCGGGACGACGACCGCCGCGGCCAGCGCGCGGCGCGATCTTCGGGGGGACGGGAAAGGCATCATTCGGACTCCTGGTGCGCGGGGACCGGACCGTCCCCTATGGCGCCGGAAATCCGATACTTGTTACATCCGGACGGAAAATGCACACGAACCGCTCAGTCGCGGTCGAGCCACTCCCGCAGGAGAGCGCGCTCGGCGCCGGTGAGCGCCGGCAGGTCCGGCGGGACGGCGGGCGGGGCCGGCGCGTCGGTCAGGATCCGGGCGGCCACGGCTTCGTACATCGCGTCGGCGAGGCCTTCGGTGGGCCGGCTCAGCAGCGCGAGCACCGCGCCGGTGCCGGCCGCGTGGATCAGTTCGACCGCGAACGGTTCGGGGATGCGGAGCCGGCCGGTCTCCGCGACGCGGTGCACCCGGGAGCGCAGGACGGCGAGCCCGGCTTCGGCCGCCGGGGACGTCCGGCCGGGCGTCACCAGCAGGCCGAACAGGGCCGGGTTGGCCAGGCCGAAGCCGATGTGCGCGGCCCAGCCGGCGCGGAGGTCGTCGACCGGGTCGCTGTCCTCGTCGGCGGTCTTCGCGCGGACGTAGGCGGCGAAGACGTGCTCGGCGACCGCGTCGAGCAGCGCGTCCTTGTCCTCGAAGAACCGGTAGAGCGCGGGAGCCTGCAGGCCGGCGGCCTGGGCGACCGCGCGGATGGTGAGCGCGGCCGCGCCTTCGTCGTGCAGGAGCCGCGCGGCGGTCTCGAGGATGTGCGCCCGCGTCTCGCCCCGGTCCTTCGTCACGGTTCCGATGATATCTCATGGTTGCTATCAGTGGTGCTAACGTGGTTAGTATCAGTGGTAACCAGGGAAGGGATCGACCATGATCGTGATTACCGGGGGAACCGGCAAGCTGGGCTCGCAGATCGTCGAGGAGCTGCTTCGGCGCATGCCGGCCGAGGAGATCGGCGTCAGTGTGCGAGAGCCTGGCCGCGCTGCCGGCCTCGCTGGACGCGGAGTGCGGGTCCGGCGCGGCGACTTCGCTGATCCGGAGTCGCTTGCTCATGCTTTCGAGGGCGCTTCGCAGGTCCTCGTCGTCTCGACGGACGAATCGGGGGAGACGGCCGTCCGGCGTCATGTCGCGGCGATCGACGCCGCGCGGGACGCGGGCGCCAAGCGCGTGCTCTACACGAGCCACCAGGGTGCGGCCGAGGACTCGCTCTTCGCGCCGATGCCCGATCACGCCGCGACCGAGCGGCACCTGGCGGCGGGGGTGTTCACCGCGCTGCGCAACGGTTTCTACGCGAGCACCGTTCCGTTGCTGGTCGGCCGGGCGCGGGAGACCGGTGAGCTGGTCGCGCCCGCCGACGGGCCGGTGTCCTGGACCGCGCACGCCGATCTCGCCGAAGCCGCCGCGCTCATCTTGGCCGACGAGGGCCGGTTCGACGGTGCGACGCCGCCGTTGACCGCGCCGGTCGCGTACGACCTGGCCGACGTCGCGGACATGCTGAGCGATCTCGGCGGACGGACGATCCGCCGGGTGGTCGCCGACGACGACGAGTGGGTGGCCGGCCTGGTCGGCCACGGCGTTCCGGAAGACCGGGCCGCGCTGTTGCTCGGGATGTTCCGCGCCGCCCGCCGCGGGGAGTTCGCGGTGACCGGTCCTGAGCTGGAAGACCTGATCGGACGGCCCGCGACCCCGCTGCGATCCCTGATCGGGTGATCACTATGCACTCCGGCTATACACCTCGTGTAGAGTTCCCGGCATGTCGATCGGACACACCCTGCTCGGGTTGCTGGAGAACGGGCCGCGGCACGGCTACGACCTGAAGCGCGCCTACGACGACCGGTTCGGGCACGACCGGCGCGTCCACTACGGGCAGGTGTATTCGACGCTGGCCCGGCTGCTGAAGCAGGGGCTCGTCGAGGCCGACGGCACCGAGGCGGGCGGCGGGCCGGAGCGGAAGCGGTACGCGATCACCGAGGCCGGGGTCGCCGACGTCGGCACCTGGCTGGCGACCCCGGAGAAACCCGAGGCGTACCTGCAGAACACGCTGTACACGAAGGTGGTGCTGGCGCTGCTGTCCGGGCGTCCGGCCGCCGACGTCCTCGACGTCCAGCGCACCGCCCACCTCGACGCGATGCGCGAGCTGACCCGTCGCAAGACCGGCGGCGACCTGGTCGACCAGCTGGTCTGCGACCACGCGCTGTTCCACCTGGAGGCCGACCTCCGCTGGCTGGAGCTGACCACGGCCCGGCTCGACCAGCTGGCGGAGGAGGTCGCGTGAGCACGGTGCTGCTGGAGGCAGCCGGCGTCCGGAAGGCGTACGGCTCGACGGACGCGTTGACGTCGGCGAGCCTGCGGGTGTGCGCGGGGGAGGTGGTGGCGTTGATGGGCCCGTCCGGGGCGGGCAAGTCGACGCTGCTGCACTGCCTGGCCGGGATCGTCCGGCCGGACGAGGGCGCGGTTCGTTACCAGGGGCAGGATCTCGCGAAGCTGCCGGACCGCGCGCTGTCGGCGTTGCGCCGCACCGACTTCGGGTTCGTGTTCCAGTTCGGCCAGCTGGTTCCCGAGCTGACGTGCTTGGAGAACGTGGCCCTGCCGCTGCGCTTGAACGGCGAGCGCGGCCGGGTATCGGCCCGGCGCGCGCGGGAGATGCTGGCGGAGCTCGGGCTGACCGACATCGCCGGCCGCCGCCCGGGCGAGGTGTCCGGCGGGCAGGGGCAACGGGTCGCGGTGGCGCGGGCACTGGTGACGGGGCCCCGGGTGGTGTTCGCGGACGAGCCGACGGGGGCGCTGGATTCGTTGAACGGCGAGCAGGTGATGCAACTGCTGACCGGGGCGGCCCGCGACCGCGAGACGGCGGTGGTCCTGGTGACGCACGAACCCCGGGTGGCGGCGTATTCGGACCGCGAAGTCGTGGTGCGGGACGGGCGAACCCGGGAGCTGGAGGTGATCCGGTGACGGCTGCGGTGCGGGGAGGGCTGAGCCGGCAGCGGGGAGCGGCAGTGGCTTCGCGGGAGTCCGGGCTTGCGGCATGGTCCGGTCGTGAGGCTGCTCTGCGCGGCGGCAGATTCGGGATCCGGTGCGTGGCGGCGGCCGAAGCTCGTGGCCGCCGGGCCGCCTCGCGCGGTGGCAACCCCGTTACCTCCCAGGTGATCCCGTGATCCGCCGCTGGATCGCCGACCTGCTCCTCGGCATGCGGCTCGCCCTGGGCGGCGGTGGCGCACGCACCGCGCTGGTGCGCCTCGCCCTCACTGCCACCGGGGTCGGGCTCGGCGTCGTCGTCCTGCTCACCGCCACCTCCGTCCCCCACCTCCTCGGCGCCCGGGACGATCGGGCCGGCGGCCGCGTGCTCGACTTCGCCGCCACCACTCCCGGCGTCGATCCCGTCTACGCCCTCGCCCGCGTCGACGAGTACCGCGGCCGCGGTCTCGGCGGCTACCTCGTCCAACCCACCGGCCCGCACCAGCCCGCCGCTCCCGGGGTCGATCGGCTGCCCGGCCCCGGGGAAGCCGTCCTGTCGCCGGCGCTCGCAGACCTGCTGCAGTCGCCCGAAGGCGAGCTGCTGCGCCCGCGGTTTCCGCAGCGCGTCGTCGGCACCATCGGCGACGCCGGGCTCACCGGCCCGCACGAGCTCTTCTTCTACGTCGGCTCCGCCACCGTCGCGCAGCTGCCCGACGCTGCGCCGGTGAGCCGGTTCGGGGCCGAAACCCACCGGCGGGCCCTCACTTCGCTCGAACTGCTGCTCGTCGTCGTCGGCGCGACCACCTGCCTCGTCCCGGTGTTCGTCTTCGTCGTCACCAGCACCCGGCTCGCCGCGGCGGCGCGGGACCGGCGGCTCGCCGCGCTGCGGCTGATCGGCGCCGACCGCGGGCAGGTGCGCCGGATCGCGGCCGGCGAGGCCCTGCTCGGCTCGTTCGGCGGCCTGGTCGCCGGGCTGGCGCTGTTCCAGCTCGTCCGCGCGCTCGTCCCGCGGATCACCGTGACGGCCTTCCGCGGCGGCCTCTTCGGCACCGACCTCGTCCCCGACTGGCGGCTCGGCATCCCGGCCCTGCTGGTGCTGCCGGTGCTCGCGTGCGCGGCAGCGGTGTTCGCGCTGCGGACCGTCGTCATCGAGCCGCTGGGCGTCGTGCGGCGCGGGACACGGATCCGGCGCCGGTTGTGGTGGCGCCTCCTGCCCGCGGCCGCCGGCTGGGCGCTGCTGTTCACCGGTGCCGACGACGCCGAAAGCCCCGGCGTGATCGCCGGCATCGTCCTCATCCTCACCGCCGTGCCCCTGCTGCTGCCATGGGTCGTCGAGCGGGTCGCCGGCCTGCTGCGCGGCGGGTCGCCCGCCTGGCTGCTGGCCGTCCGCCGCCTCCAGCTGGACAGCGCGACCGCCGCGCGCCTCGTCAGCGGCGTCGCCGTGGTGCTGGCCGGATCCATTGCGCTGCAAGGGGTCTACTCGCGCACCGAGAGCGACCGGCCCGCGCCGCAAGAGGTCAAGGTCCTCGCCAGCTACCACGCCACCAGCTACGCCGACAGCGAGGCGTTCGCCGCCGCCTTCCGCGCGCTGCCCGGGCGGCGCGACGCGCCGTTGCGGACGCGCGGCCTGATCGAGAACGCCGCGGGAGAGCGGGCCTCGATCACCGTCGGGACGTGCGCCGACCTGCGGGCCCGGGCCGGGCTCGCGGACTGCCGCGACGGCGACGTCTACGCCACCGGGGCCGGGGGTTACCTGCCCGCCGCCGGCGACCACGTGTGGTTCTCCGCGGCCGGCCCGCGCACAGCTCCACAGTGGACGGTCCCAGCGGTCCATCGCGTCGCCGGCGCCCGCGACGAGACGGCGGCGCTGCTCGTCACCCCGGCCGCCCTCGCGACGGCGTCCGGCGTCGGGCTCACCGTGGACGCGGACGTCCCCACCGCCGACGCGGACCTGGTCGAGCGCGTCCGGAACACGGTGGGGTGGAACGGAACCGTGTACTCGCTCGGCACCGAAAGCGACGGCACGTACGCGCTCATCACTCGCGCGCTGTCGATCGGCTCGGTGCTCGTGCTGCTGTTCGTCGCGGGCAGCCTGCTGGTCGCCGCGTGGGAGCAGCTGCGGGAACGGCGGCGCAGCCTCGCCGCGCTGATGGCGGGCGGTGTCGGACGCGGAGTGCTCGCGCGGTCACTGGTGTGGCAGCTCGCGATCCCGGTGGCGGTCGCGGTGGCCGTCGCCGTGCCGGCCGGGCTCGCCCTCGACTGGCTGGTGCTGACCCTCGTGGTGCACCGGCCGATGGTGGTCGACGCGCCGGCCATCGCGGTCCTGACGGCGACGGCGATCGCGGCGGTACTGATCGTCACCGCGCTGACACTGCCCGCATTGTGGCGGACGACGAGCCTGGAGAATCTGCGGGAGGAATGAGCGGGCAAGGTGGCCGGTCCGGTTGTTTCCGGATCGGCCCGCCGCTCGGAAAGCCTTTTCGGGCAAGCAAATCCTGCCCGAAAAGGCGCCCCATTCGCCCTGGCGGAGTTTTCCGTTTTCGGACATCCTGAATACGCCGATATTCGCCGATCCACGATTCCGAGGCGATCCGATGCGTATCATGTACGACGCGGTCACCGCGCGAAACATCATCAAGAAGGACCGGCGGCCCGCGCTCGTGGCCGGGTACATCGACCGGATCAAGCTCGCGCCGTGGACCGCCGCGGACTGGGCGCTCTTCCCGGACGCGCTGAAGGTGGAGATCGTCAAGAAGGCGTCGACCAACGACGGGCACGTCCTCGACGTCGAGCCGGGCGACGCCACGCCCGCCGAGGCGCCGGGCTGGGCCAAGATGCGGCGGCGGTCGGGGTTCGCGCACCCGGTCATCTACTGCAACCGGTCGACCTGGCCGAAGGTGAAGGCGGCGTTCGCGGAGCAGGGCGTCGAGCCGCCGCTGTACTGGATCGCCACGGCCACCGGCAAACCCGAAATCCCCGCCGGCGCGATCGCCGCGCAGTACCTGCTCGACGTCGCGCCCGGCATCGACATCTCCGTCGTCGCGGACTACTGGCCCGGCGTGGACACGCCCGCGTCGCTGACCACCGAACCGGAAGTGGAGCTCATGGAACGCATCACCGTCACCCCGCCCAACGCCGGGCAGAACACCGTGCGGCTCAACCTGTCCGGCAGCGCCGGCGCCGCCATCGTCGTCCGCCCCCGGATCAACCGGGACGGCGTGTCGAAGCCCATGTGGGTCGGCAACATCTTCGCGTGGGGCTCCGACAAGACCGGCGTCGGCCACAACCCGAAGACCGACCCCAACTACGACGACCGGCTGACGTCCCACCGCCGTTTCGCCCTGCCGGGCGCGGTGTGGGCCGACCTCGAGTACAGCGCCGCGGAGGCGTTCGAGATCGACGTCGTCGGCTGAGCGCCGCTCAGTCGGTCAGCCGTCCGCCGCGAGGTGGTTGCGGAGGAACGCGATGCCGGCGTCGGTGACCTGCTCGAGCTTCCGCTCGCCGTAGAAGTGGCCCGCGCCGTCCAGCCGGATCAGGTCCGCGTCGGCGCCCGCGCGCCAGTAGGCGGCGACGAGTGCTTCGCTGTGGGCGATCGGGATGCCGGCGTCGTCGGTGCCGTGGGCCAGCAACAGCGGCGCCGCGGTCGCCGACGCGTGCAGCAGCGGGCTCGCCGTCGGACCGGGGAGCCAGTCGTGCGGGTCGTGACCGCTGCTGTGCAAGAGAGAACCCGCCGGCGGCGGCGGGATGTGCGTGAAATCCGTCGGCGGGCTCCACGCGATCGCTGCGCCGAGCCGGCTCGACGGGCCGGTGATCCCGAGGTCGCCTTCGAAGTCCGGGTCGTCGGCGGTCACCGCCAGCATGGCCGCGAGGTAGCCGCCCGCCGAATGTCCCCACGCCGCGACGCGGCCGGCGTCGAGCTCCAGCTCGGCCGCGTGGTGGCGGACCCAGCGGACCGCAGCCTTGACGTCGTGCACCTGCGCGGGGAAGGGCGCTTCGCGCCCGTGCCGGTACTGGGCCCGCGCGACGGCGAACCCGGCCGCCACCAACCGATCCGTGACGCGGTCGCCCAGCCGGCTGTGCTTGTGCGACCCGGCCGCCGGCGCGCCGCCGTAGAGGTAGACCACGACGGGATGGCTGCCACCGCCGGCCGGGACGACGAGGTCCAGCAGCAGCGGCCGGTAACCGGCGAGGGGAGCGACGAGTGCGTCCCGATAGGACACTCGCGACCCGGTCCGGTCGGCCCGGGGGAGGGTGAACGGGGCACGGGAAGTGAGCACCCGACCACTATCGGGGCATACCGGTCACCGCGGCCAGCCGTATCAGGATGCGGGAGCGGCCCCCGACTGCGACCGCGCGGCGCTGCCCGGCCGACTCCCGCACCGAGTCCGCGCGCGCCGCCCGAGCTTGCCCGCCGCCCGCGCCGCTGCTCCGGCCAGCCTGTGCTCCCGCTCGGGCTGTCCCGCGGTGCCGCGCCGGCCATCCCGCGCCGATGCTCCGGTCATTTTGCGCCACCGCGCTTGCCATCCCGCGCCGCTGCTCGGGTCGGCCTGCGCTCCCGCTCTGGCTGTCCCACGCTGCTGCGCTGGTCCTCCTGCGCTGCTGCTCCGGCCATGCCGCGCTGCTGCGCTGGTCCTCCTGCGCTGCTGGTCCGGCCACGTCGCGCTGCTGCGCTGGCCGTCCTGCGCTGCTGGTCCGGCCACGTCGCGCTGCTGCGCTGGTCCTCCTGCGCTGCTGCTCCGGCTACGCCGCGTTGCCGCGTTGGCCCTCCTGCGCTGCTGCTCCGGCTACGCCGCGTTGCCGCGTTGGCCCTCCTGCGCTGCTGCTCCGGCCACGCCGCGCTGCCGCGCCGGCCCTCCTGCGCCACCGCGCTGGCCGCCCCGCGCCACTGCTCCGGCCACCCCCGCGCGCCGCGCCGGCCGTCCCGCGTAACCGCCCGCGCGCTCTCCGTGCCGTGTTGACACGCGCGCCGAGCGGGTGTCAGTATCTGGATTAATCCGATTGGAAACGTTTCCAACTCCGTCTTCCGCACTTGGAAACGTTTCCAAACCCGCACACCGAGGTAGCCGATGACGTCAACACGGGCCACGCTGCTCCAGGTCGCCGAGCGGGCCGGGGTTTCCCTGGCCTCGACCTCGCGCGCCCTGCACGGCACCGGTGCCAGCCCCGCGATGGTCGAGCGCGTTCGCGCCGCCGCCGCTGAGCTCGGCTACAGCGCCGATGCCATCGGGCGGTCGCTGCGGCTGAAGAAGACCTTTCAGGTCGCCTTCGCCGTCGCTGACATCGGGAACCCCGTCTACGTCGAAATGATGCGGGCCATCCACGAAGTCCTCGCGCCGCACGGGTACCGGGTCGTCGTCATGTCCACCGGGGACACCGCGTCCTCGACCACCGAGCTCGTGCGCAGCCTCAACAGCGGGTTCGTCGACGGCATGATCGTCAGCCCGCTGCGCACCGACGACCGGCTGATCCAGGAGATCCAGCAGGCCCCCGTCCCGGTCGTGGTGATCGGGCGGGCGCTGGACGACCGCGGCATCAGCTCCGTCTCCACGGACTCCGCGGGCGGGATCGGCGCGGCCGTCCGCCACCTGCACGCCCTCGGCCGCCGCCGGGTCGGGTTCCTCAACGGTCCGCTCGACACCACGCCCGGCGCCGCCCGCCAGCGCGGGTTCGACGCCGCCACCGAAACCACCGCCTTCGACAGAACCGACCAGGAGGTCGCCGCCGACTTCACCGTCACCGCCGGGCTCGAAGCCGCGCGGAAGCTGCTCGCCCGCGAACGCCTCGACGCGCTCGTCGCCGCGAACGACCTGCTCGCCATCGGCGCGATCCGGGCCGTGCGGGAAAGCGGCCTGTCGGTCCCCGGCGACGTCGCGATCACCGGCATGGACGACACCGAGCTCGGCCGGGTCTTCCAGCCCAGCCTGACCAGCGTGTCCCTCGGCTCGACCGAACGCGGGCGGGCGGCCGCGCGGATCATGCTCCGGCTCGCCGACGACCCCGACCACGCCGCGCAGCAGGTCGCCGTCGGTCCCGAACTCAAGGTGCGCGAGTCGACCGGAGGTGCGCAGTGACCGCGACCCTGACCCGCCCGGCGCCCCCGGCCGGGAAGAAGAAGCCCGCGCTGGCCCGCACTCGGCGGCGCGAGGCGATCGCGCTGGTGCTGCCGTCGCTGATCCCGATCCTCGTGCTCAGCGTCGCCCCGCTCGTCGTCGGGATCTTCCTCGCCTTCACCGACGCGCGGCTCGTGCGCCACCCGGACTACGGCTTCGCGGGCATCGACAACTTCACGAAGCTGGCCGGCAACACCCTGTTCTGGGACTCGCTGCGGATCGGCATGATCTGGACCGTCGGCGTGACGCTCCTGCAACTGGCCGCCGCGATGGGCCTCGCCCTGCTGCTCAACTCCGGTCTGCGGCTGCAGGGCCTGACGCGGGTGCTCGCGCTCGTGCCCTGGGCGATGCCGCCGGTCGTCGTCGCGATCATGTGGCAGATGATCTACTCGGCCAACGGCGGCCCGCTCAACGCCGTCCTCGGCAGCGTCGGCCTGCCGGACGACATCAACTGGCTCGGCGACTTCTCGGTCGCGCTGCCCGCGGTGATCGTCGTCGGCGTCTGGGTCGGCATGCCGCAGACGACGGTGACGCTCCTGGCCGGCCTCCAGCAGATCCCGGCCGAACTGCACGAAGCCGCGTCGGTGGACGGTGCGGGCGCCTGGCGGCGGTTCACCGCGGTCACCTGGCCGAGCCTGCGCCCGATCGTCACGTCGATCACGTCGCTGAACTTCATCTGGAACTTCAACTCGTTCTCGCTGGTCTACGTCCTCACCGCGGGCGGACCCGGCGGCAAGACGATGGTGCCGGTGCTGTTCATCTACCTCGAAGCCTTCAAGAACCGCGAAATCGGCTACGCCGCCGCGATGGGGCTGGTGCTCGTCGTCGTGGTCGTGCTCATCCTCGCCGTCTACCTGCGGTCGCAGTTCCGCGACGACCGCACCGCCGGGAAGGGGCGCTGATGCGGGTTCTCGTGCGCCCGGCCCAATACGCGGCCCTCGCGCTCTACATCCTGTTCCTCGGCTTTCCGTTGCTGTGGCTGATTTCCGCGTCGGTCAAGTCGTCGGGCGAGCTGAACTCGCTGACGGTCAGCCTGCTGCCGAGCGAGTGGCACTGGGACAACTACGCCGAGGCGCTGAACAAGCAGGGCCTGGTCCGGTCCGCGGCCAACAGCCTGATCGTCGCGCTCGCGTCGACCGCGCTGTCGGTCGTGATCGCCGTGCCCGCCGCTTACGTGCTCGCGCGGCTCAAGGGCAAGATCAGGGCCGCCGGCGTCGGCTGGATCCTGGTCAGCCAGGTGTTCCCGGTGGTGCTGATCATCCTGCCGCTGTTCCTCATCCTGCGGACGCTCGGGCTGGCCGACAACCTTGCCGGCCTGACGCTGGTGCACACGACGTACATGCTGCCGTTCGCGCTCTGGATGCTGCAGGGCTACGTCTCCGCGATCCCGGTGGAACTCGAGGAAGCGGGCGCGATGGACGGCGCGAGCCGGCTGACCGTGCTGCGCACGATCGTCTTCCCGCTGCTCGCCCCGGGCGTCGTCGCGACCGCGATGTTCAGCTTCGTCTCGTCGTGGAACGAATTCTTCTTCGCGCTGGTGCTGCTGCAGTCGCCGGAGAACTACACCCTGCCCATCACGCTCAACATGTTCGTCGGCGGCGAGGGCAAGGTCGCCCTCGGCCCGCTCGCCGCGGGCGCCGTGCTCGCCGCGATTCCCAGCATCGTCTTCTTCGGCATCCTGCGCCGGAAGCTCACCAGCGGCCTGATGGCCGGGGCGGTGAAGGGATGAACCCCACCAGAGAACACTCGAAAGGTCGGTCGATGAAGACACGACGCATGATCGCCGCCGCCGCACTGACGGTCGCCGGCCTGCTGCTCAGCGCGTGCGGGAGCGGCGGAAGCGGGGACGGCGGGAACGGGCCGGTCACCCTCACCTTCCAGTCCCTGTCGGACCAGCCCGCCGCCATCGCCGCGACGCAGAAGATCGTCGGCGACTGGAACAAGGCGCACCCGGACGTCCAGGTCAAGATCGTCCAGGCGGGCTGGGACGGCGTCTACGACAAGCTGATCACCCAGTTCAACGCGGGCACCGCGCCGGACATCGTGCACTACGAGGCGGCTGGCATCGCGCCCTTCGCCACCGACGGCTACCTCGCGGACCTGTCGCAGTACCTGCCGGAGGCCAAGCGCGCGGACATCCCGAAGGGTGTCCTGGACTCGGTGACCGTCGACGGCAAGGTGATCGCCGTCCCGACCGAGCTGCAGTCCTATGTGGTCTTCGCGAACAAGACCCAGCTGCAGCAGGCGGGCGTCACGATCCCGACCGGCGCCACGATGTCCTGGGACCAGCTGCGCGACATCGCGAAAGCGACCACGAAGGACGGTAAGTTCGGCCTCGGCTGGGGCCTGTCGAGCCCGACGGCGGCGTTCGTCGCGCTGGCCCCCGGCTTCGGCGGCAAGTACTTCGAGGGCACCGGCGACAAGGCGCAGCTGAGCGTCGGCCAGGGCGAGCAGGCGCTGCCGCAGCTCGTCGACGCGATGGCGCACCAGGACCACTCGATCCTCCCGGTCACGCTGACGCAGTCCGGCACCAAGGCGCTCGCGCCGTTCTACGCGGGCCAGATCGCGATGACCGTGCAGGGTTCCTACCAGGCCGCCAACATCGCGAAGGACGCGCCGAAGGGCTTCGACTGGGTCGTGCTGCCCCCGCTGGCCGGCTCGGCCGGGCCCGCGCAGGCGGCCAACCCGCAGACGCTGTCGGTCAACAAGGACTCCGGCCACGTCAAGGAAGCCGCCGAGTTCGTCGACTTCTTCACCAGCACCGAAAACCTCGCCGCGATCAACGAGGCCGACGCGCTGATCCCGCCGACGACGTCCGCGCGGCAGGCGCTGACCACCAAGCTCGGCGCGAAGAACGGCTGGAAGGAAATCCTCGCTTCGGGGGAGTACCTGACCTCGGCCCCCTACCTGTTCGCCGGCAAGTACGCGCAGTGGAAGGACACCGTCGCGACCCCGGCGTACCAGCAGTTCCTCGGGCAGAAGATCGACGCCGCCGGCCTCGCGAAGCAGCTCGAGGACGGCTGGAAGAGCGTCAGCAAGTGACAGGAGCGAATTGGTGACCTGGCTTCAAGACCGGGCCGTCGCGGTGATCACCGGTGCGGCCGTCGGGGACGCCCTCGGCGGCGCCACCGAAGGGTGGACGCCCGAACAGATCGAAGAACGGCACGGCGGCCGGGTGACCGGCGTCGTCGGACCGTGGTACCCGGACTGGCGGACCGCGCGGCCCATCGCGCCGTACCACAAGGGCGACGGGCACATCACCGACGACACCCTCATGACGCGGGCGCTCGTCGAGGTGTACGCGAAGCGCCGCGCGCACCTCGACGCGTACGCGATGGCCGAGGACCTGGTGCCGCTGATGATCGGCGAGCCGCGCTGGGTGCCGGAGCTGGAGTCGACCGCGTTGCTGCTGCAGCGGGTCTTCCTGGCGGAGAAGTGGATCGTCGCGAGACTCCACTACGGCCACGTCGACCCGCGGGAGGCCGGCGTGGGCAACGTCGTCAACTGCGGCGCGGCGATGTACGTCGCCCCGGTGGGTGTCGTCAACGCGGGTGATCCGCGGGCGGCCTACGCCGAGGCGATCGACCTCACCGGCGCGCACCAGTCCAGCTACGGCCGGGAGGCGGCGGGCGTGCTGGCCGCGATGGTGGCGGCCGGTGTCGCGCCGGGCGCGTCGCTCGACGACGTCGTCAGGGCCGCGTTGGACGTGGCCCACGACGGGACCGCGGCGGCGTTGCGCGCGGTCGTGGAGACCTTCGGTGGCCGGTCCGTTCCCCCGGCCACCGACGGGGAAGAACGCGCGCTGGCGGCTCTCGTCCGCGAGACCGTCGCGCCGTTCGACTCGGTCGGGCCGCACTACCGGGAGATGTCGATGGACGCGCGGCGCCCGTCGCGGACCAAGTCCATCGAGGAGCTGCCGGCCGCGCTGGCGTTCGTGCTCGCGCACCGGGGCGACTTCCGGGGCGCGGTGCTCGCGGCCGTCAACTACGGCCGGGACGCCGACTCGATCGCGGTGATGGCGGGCGCGGTGTGCGCCGGCCTCGGCGGGACGGCGGTCGTGCCGAAGGACTGGGTCGACGAGATCGGCGAGGCCAGCCGGATGGACCTGCGGGAGACCGGGCACCTGCTGGCGTCGGCGGCCGCGGACATCCTGAAGGCCGACCGCGAGCGGGCCGCGGCCCGGGCGGAGTTCCTGGAGGGGACGGCGTGAGGCTGACCTGGGCCCAGCCGGAGGACCTGCTCCCGCACGAGCTGGTGCAGTCGCTCGCCGAGGGCAAGGACGTCACGGCGGTGCGGGAGCGGTGGATCGCGGCGGGCGGGTCGCCGACGCCGGCCGTGAGCGGCGCGGGCCCGGCGGCTCTCGCGTTGCGGCCCTTGGCGCGGGAACTGCTGGACTCGCTGGGCGCCCCTCCCGCCGATCCTTCGTGGGACGCGCTGGAGCTGGCGCCCGCGGCTTCGCTGCCGCGCGGGTCGCGGGGGCGCGAGCTGGCCGCGTGGACCGGCCGGGCCGCGGGGTGCCTGCTGGGCAAGCCGGTGGAGAAGATCCCGCGGGAGGGCATCGAGGAGATCCTGCGGGCGACCGGCCGCTGGCCGTTGACCGGCTGGTTCACCGCGATTGGATTGCCTTCTGAAGTCGCTGCGCGGTGGCCGTGGAACCGCCGGTCGGCGCCGACGTCGCTGGAAGAGAACATCGACGGGATGCCCGAGGACGACGACCTCAACTACCCGATGCTCGCGTTGTCGCTGCTGGAGGAGCACGGCCGTGCGTTCACGACGGAGGACGTGGCCCAGCTGTGGCTGGACAACCTGCCGGCCGGGCGGGTGTTCACGGCGGAGCGTGCGGCGTACCGGAACCTCCTGGACGCCCGCGTCGATCCGGCGACGCACCACAACCCGTTCCGCGAGTGGATCGGCGCGCTGATCCGCGCGGACGTGTTCGGCTGGGTGTCCCCGGGCGACGTGGTTTCGGCGGCCCGGCTGGCCTGGACGGACGCGCGGCTGAGCCACACGCGCAACGGGGTGTACGGCGCGATGTGGGCGGCGGCGCTGGCGTCGGCGGCGATGGTGTGCGAGACGGTCGACGAGGTGCTCGACGCGGCTTCGACGGTGCTCCCGGTCGGCTGCGACCTGGCGGCGGCGGTCCATTTTGGACGCTCGGCGGCCGAATCGGGGGATGTCGCGAGTGGACTCGACCGGTTGCACGAGGCTTACGGGCATTTGCATTGGGTGCACGTGCTGAACAACGCAGCGGTGATCGCTTACGCGCTGGCGGCGGGTGGCGGCGAGTTCGGGCCGAGTGTGGCGATCGCGGTGACGGCGGGCTGGGACACGGACTCCGCGGCCGCGACGGTCGGGGGAGTGGTCGGCGCGGTGAGCGGAGTGGACGAGTACTGGAGCAAGCCGCTGGACGGCCGGATCGCGACGTCGCTGCCGGGTGGCGAGCGGCGGATCGCGGACTTGGCGGCTCGAACGGCGGCGCTGGCGGAGGCCGGCCGATGACCGGCCGGCCGGTGCCCGACGGTCGGGCCGAAGGGCGCAAGGACACGCATGCCGCCGGGCGGGTCGTGGTCGTCGGGTCGGCCAACGTCGACCTCGCCGTCGATGTCCCTCGCCCGCCCAAAGCCGGCGAAACCATCCTCGGCGATCGCCTCCGCCGCAGTCCCGGTGGCAAAGGCGCGAACCAAGCCGTCGCCGCCGCGCTCGCCGGGGGTGCCGACACCACCTTCGTCGGCGCCCTCGGTGAGGACGAAGGCGCCGACCTGCTCCTCGTCTCCCTCGGCGGCGCCGGTGTCCGGACCGATCTCGTCCAACGAGCCGACGCGCCCACCGGTACCGCCTTCATCACCGTCGCCCCCGACGGCGAGAACGCCATCGTCGTCGCTCCCGGCGCCAACGACCACGTCAAGATCGGCGCGGCCCAAGCCGACCGCATCGCCGAGGCCGACGTCGTGCTCGCCCAGCTCGAAATCCCCCTCGACGTCGTCGCGGCCGCCGCCGCGGCCAGGCGGTCCGGGGCCCTCATGGTCCTCAACGCGGCACCCTCTCGCGAGCTGCCGGACTCGCTCTGGCAAGTCCTCGACCTGCTCGTCGTCAACGAACACGAGGCCGCCGACCTCGCCGGCGAACCCGAAAAGCTGCTCAAACGTGTGCCCGCTGTGGTCGTCACCCTCGGCGGCGAAGGCTGCGTTGTCCTGCAGAGGGACCGCGAACCCGTGCGGATCACCGGCGTCGGTGTCGACGTGGTCGACACCACCGGTGCCGGCGACACCTTCTGCGGCGTGCTCGCGGCCGCGCTCGCGCAAGGCGAAAACCTCCCCGAAGCCGCCGGACGCGCGACGACAGCCGGCGCGCTCGCCGTCACCAAGCCCGGCGCCCAAGCCGCCGTCCCCACCGCCGACGAGGTCGCAGGAAAGACGTCATGACCTACCAGTTCGACCCGCTCGTCCCACGGCCGATCGACCGGCCCACCGAGGTCCGCGGCCCGCTCGCCGACCTCGACGACGCCAAGATCTTCGCGGCCCCGGCCGATCCCGCGGATCGTCCGGCCTGGCGGGCGAAACTCCGCGAGTGGCGTGAGGACGCCCGGAGCCGGCACGGCTACACCGGCAAGGCATATGAACGTCCACCAGCGACTTGGGCCGCGACGTGCTACGCCGTCGCCCAGGTCTGGCTCTGGGACGAACTGCTCTACGACTTCGGCGAGCACCGCTTCACCCCGGACCGCTTCCTGGCCGACGCACGCGACCGCTTCGGCGGCCTCGACGCCGTCGTGCTCTGGCACGCCTACCCGGTGATCGGCCTCGACGACCGCAACCAGTGGGACTTCTACCGTGACGTCCCCGGGCTCACCGACCTCATCGAAACCCTGCACGCCGAGGGACTCCACGTCTTCGTCGACTACAACCCCTGGGACGTCGGCACCCGCCGCGGCGACGACGACCTGACCGAGCTGGCCGCCCTCGTCAAGGACCTCGAGGCGGACGGCGTCTTCCTCGACACGCTCAAGAAGGCCGAGCCGGACTTCGTCGACCGCCTCGAAGCCGCCCGGCCCGGCATCGTGCTCGAAGGCGAGTCCAAGCTCCCGGTCGAGCGGATCGAAGACCACCCGGCGTCCTGGGCCCAGTTCTTCGCCGACTCGCCCGTCCCCGGCGTCCTGCGCGCCCACTGGTACGAACGCCGGCACATGCAGCACCACGTCCGCCGCTGGCACCGCGACCACAGCGAAGAACTCCAGTCCGCGTGGCTCAACGGCGTCGGCGTGATGGTCTGGGAGGTCGTCTTCGGCGTGTGGGTCGGCTGGTCGCCGCGCGACGCCGCGACCGTCCGCCGCATGGTCACCCTCCAGCGCGCGGCCGAGGACCTGCTCCTCGAAGGCGCATGGACACCCCTCGCCGAGCTTCCGGACGAGGCCGAAGCCGCCGGTGTGTATGCGTCCAAATGGGAGCTGGACGGCCGGACACTGTGGACGCTCGTCAATCGCGGCGGCACCGACTACCACGGCCCCCTGCCCGGAACCGACCTGCTGGGCGGGGTTCCGGCTCGGGGTATCGGGGCCACCGTCGAGGGATGGCTGCCGGACCTCCCGCCGTTGCCCCACGACCCGGATGCCCGGTTCCCGCACCGGATCGCGAAGCGCGTAAGTCCACAAAGGACCATCGGAACGCCCGACGACGACGTCGTCACGGTCCACAGCGGACCGTACGTGCTGACCGTTCGCTACCGCGCGCGGGAGACCGGCATGTACCAGGGAGCGCCCTACGTGGACGAGTGGAAACCGCTCCCGCCGCGCCTGCACGACGCCCGCACCCTGCAGCGCGAAGGCGAGCTGACCACGGCCGTCGCGATCGCGGCCACCGAAGTGACCAACGCCCAGTTCGCGGAGTTCGCGGCCGCCACCGGCCACGACTGGACCCCGAAGGGCGCCCCGGACGAGCCCGCCACGTACGTCGACCTCGACGACGCCCGCGCGTACTGCGCGTGGCGCGGCGGCCGCCTGCCCACCGAAGACGAATGGCAGCTGGCGGGGGACAAGCTCCGCCGCGGCACTCCCGCCGTCTGGAACTGGACCGAGAGCGAACACTCCGACGGCCGCACGCGGTTCGTGATGCTCAAGGGCGGCAGCGACTACCACGCCGAAGGCTCCGAGTGGTACGTCGAAGGCGGCGTCAAGGACCCGGACTACACCGTGAAGCTCCTCCTGCCCGGCCTGGGGCTCGCCCGCAGCGCGACGGTCGGCTTCCGCTGCGCGTGGGAGGTGCCGGCATGACGGTCTCCCGTGACCCCTCGGCCGGGGCGCTGGCCGGGCTGCGCGTCGTCGACGCTTCCACGCTCTTCGCCGGTCCGATGGCCGCGATGCACCTCGGCGACATGGGCGCCGACGTCATCAAGGTCGAACACCCGCGCAAGCCCGACCCGTCGCGCACCCACGGCGCCGCGAAGGACGGCGTCAACCTGTGGTGGAAGACCCTGGGCCGCAACAAGCGCACGGTGACCGCCGACCTCGGCAGCGAAGGCGGCCGCGAGGTGTTCCTCGCGCTGGCCACCACCGCCGACGTCGTGATCGAGAACTTCCGCCCGGGCACCCTCGAACGCTGGGGGCTCGGCTACGACGAGCTGGCGAGCTGGAACCCGGAGCTCGTGCTCGCCCGCGTCACCGGGTTCGGGCAGCTCGGCCCGTACCGGTCCCGGCCCGGCTTCGGCACGCTCGCCGAGGCGATGAGCGGGTTCGCGGCGACCACCGGGGAGCCGGACGGGCCGCCGACACTGCCGCCGTTCGGGCTCGCCGACGGCGTCGCGTCGCTGGCCACGGCGTACGCGATCATGGTCGCCCTCGCCGCCCGCGCGAACACCGGACTCGGACAGGTCGTCGACACCGCGATCATCGAGCCGATGCTCGCGATGCTCGGCCCGCAGATCACGCGCTGGGACCAGCTGCGCACGGTCCAGCCGCGCACCGGCAACCGCTCGACCAACAACGCGCCGCGCAACACCTACCGGACCGCCGACGGCCAGTGGGTCGCGGTGTCCACGTCGGCCCAGTCGATCGCCGAGCGCGTGGTCCGGATGGTCGGCCGGCCCGACCTGGTCGACGAGCCGTGGTTCGCCGGCGGAGCCGAACGGGCCCAGCACGCCGACGAGCTCGACGAAGCCGTCGGCAAGTGGATCGGGCAGCGCACCCGCGACGAGGTGGTGGCCGCGTTCGAGCAGGCGCAGGCGGCGGTCGCGCCGATCTACGACGCCGCCGACATCGTCGCGGACCCGCAGTTCCGCGCGCTCGGCACGATCCACGAGATCGACGACGCCGAGCTCGGCCCGATGCTGATGCAGGGGCCGCTGTTCCGGCTGTCCGGCCACGACGGCGTCATCGGCTTCACCGGCCGCCCGCACGGCGCGGACACCGACGCCGTCCTGGACGAGCTGGGGTTCTCGCCCGAGCGGGTCGCCGAACTGCGCGAGCGGGGTGCGGTGTGACCCCGCCGCTGACGTTCCTCTACACGCCGGCCGACCGCCCGGACCGGGTGGCCAAGGCGCTGGACTCGGCCGCCGACGTCGTGCTCGTCGACCTCGAGGACGCGGTCGCGCCGGCCCGCAAGGACGACGCCCGGGACAACGCCGTGCGGCTGCTGGCCGACGTGGCGAGGCCGGTGCAGGTGCGCGTCAACCACCCGAGCACGCCGTGGCACGACGCCGACCTCGCGGCGGTCGCGCGCCTGCCGCTCCCGGTCGGCGTGCGGCTGCCGAAGGTCGAGACGCCGGAAGAGATCCTGGCGGTCGAGGCCGTGCTGCCGGGTCGCGCGCTGCACCCGCTGATCGAGTCGGCGCTCGGCGTCGAACGGGCCCTGGCGATCGCGACGGCGTCACCGGCGATCGCGTCGATCGGGCTCGGCGAGGCCGACTTGCGGTCGGATCTCGGCGTGGCCGACGACGCCGGCCTGACGTGGGCGCGCAGCCGCGTGATCGTCGCGGCGCGGGCGGCCAGGCTCGCGCCGCCCGCGATGTCCGCTTACGCGAACGTCTGCGACCTCGACGGGCTCGCGGCGTCGTGCCGGGCCGGCCGCGCGCTCGGCTTCCGCGGCCGCACCGCGATCCACCCGGTCCAGCTCGACACGATCCGGGCGGCGTTCCTGCCGACCCCGCAAGAGGTTTCGCGCGCCCGCGAGGTCCTCGCGCGGGTCGCCGGCGCGACGGCCGCCGGGGTCGGCGCGATCGCGTTGCCCGACGGCACTTTCCTCGACGTCGCCATGGTGGAACAGGCGCGGACGGTGCTTTCGCTGGCCGACTAGTGGTGAAGCAACTCCGGGAGTACCTCAAGTTAAGCTCGGTGCATGGCGGTCGATGAGCTCGCGGCTTCGTTGCTGTACCAGGTGACGGCCCTGGCCGGAGAGGTCGCCGGCCGGATGCACGACGGCCTGGAGCGGCTGGAGCTCACCGGGCCGACGGCGAACCTGCTGTGGATCCTCGATCCGGATGCCGAGCCGCAGCCGCTGCGCAAGCTGGCCACCCTCATGCGGTGCGACCCCTCCAACATCAGTCTGCTCAGCGCGCAGCTGGAGGAACGCGGGCTCGCCGAGCGGCGCCCGCATCCGCGGGACGGGCGCGTCCGGACGCTGGTGCCGACCGCCGAAGGCCGGAAGGTGCGCGAGCGGCTCCTCGCCGTCGTCGCCCGGCACTCGCCCTTCGCTCACCTCGGCGAAGAGGAACAGCTGCTCCTGCAGTCCCTGCTGGCCAAGGCACTCGCCGACCGGTAGCCGAAACTAGTTGAGTAGTTCCTTGAGATTCTCATGTACCTTGACAGCATGACCACTGCGGCAGGCGCGAGACGGGTACGACTGACCTCCACGGGAGGTCCCGAGGTGCTCCGGGTGGAGGCCGTGCCGGTGCCGGAGCCAGGCCCGGGACAGATCCTGATCACCACGGAGGCCGCGGGAGTGGCGTTCCACGACATCTCGACCCGCCGGGGCCTCACCCCCGGCACCCTCCCGGAGGTCCCCGGGTTCGACGTCGTCGGGCACGTCGCACGGATCGGCGCCGGCGTCCCGGAATTCACCGTCGGCCAGCGCGTCGGCGCCCTGATCGGCGCCGGCGGGTACGCGACGCATGTGCTGGCACCGGCACTGCGGACCGCCCCGCTGCCCGAGGGACCGCCCGCCGAACACCTCGACGCGCTGATGCTCAACTACCTCACGGCCTGGCAGATGTTCCACCGGGTGGCCAGGCCGGCGCCCGGCGAGGCCGTGCTGGTGCTCGGGGCCGCCGGCGGAGTGGGGTCGGCGTTGTCCCAGATCGCCCGGTCGGCAGGGGTCGAGGTCTACGGCACCGCCGGCCCGGGCAGGCGTGGCCGGGTCGAGGCCGGCGGCGCCACCTGGGTCGCGGACCAGGCTGCGGTGCCCGTGCCGGTCGCGGCCGCGTTCGACCCGGTGGGCGGCCCTTCGCTGGCGCGCTCCCGGCGCGTCACGAAACCGTCGGGGGTGGTCGTGTCGTACGGGTTCAGCTTCGCCACCGGAGCCGGCTACTCCAAGGCCGGCGCCATGGCGCGCACCGTCGGCGCCCTCCTGCGGGCAAAGCTCACGCCGGGTCCCCGGGTGGTCGTGCACACCGTGGCCCGCGCGGTCGACAAGGATCCGGCCGGGTTCCGCGCCGACATCGCGGCACTGGTCGGGCAACTGGCGGCAGGCACCATCGAGCCCGAGGTCGTCACCCTGCCACTGGAGCAGGCCGCAGAAGCCCACCGCCGCCTGGAGAACCGCGAGGTCGAAGGCAAAGTGGTACTGGTTCCCTGACCACCACCCGCTAGTACGAGCGTTGTACGAAATTTGGATCCGCCTCTGGCGCAATGCAGTCCATGCGAATCCGAAAAGCCCTCCTCCTCGCGCTGGCCGTGGCGGCCGGCGCACTGGCGCTGCCCGGGACGGCGAGCGCCGCCTACAGCGACCCGCTCACCACCACGACCAAGCAGAACCTGGTCTGGCACGCCACGCCGGCCGCCGCGCTGACGGCGCTGGACAACGCGCTGCCGAACGTCAGCCTCAACACCGTCGTCAACGACCCCAGCTACGCGATGACCGGCTGCACCACCGCCGAAAAGGCCGCGCTGCCCAAGGCACCGGTGGCCACGAAGTCGCTGTGCTGGGACTCCGAACGCGCGGCCAGCACCACCTGGGTCCCGCAGGGCATCACGACCTCCGGCGACGCCGACGACGACGGCATGTGGGGCGCGGACAAGATCATCCTGTCCGGCTGGCACGGCACCGACGCGCTCGGCCGCTACAACGACGCGCGGATCCAGGCCGTCAACTACAACGATCCCGCCTCGGCCGCGCACCGGATGATGTACCTGGCCGTGCCGAACAGCACCGGCAGCAGCTTCACCGCCGCGCAGGCGCACATGGGCGGGATGGCCTGGTACGGCGACAAGATCTACGTCACCGCGGAGGGCAACACCGCCACCGCGATCCGGGTGTTCAGCACCAAGCACATCCTGCAGCTGACCGACACGACGTCCAACGCGATCGGCAAGACCTCGGGCGGGTATGCGGCGTACACGTACAAGTACGCGATGATGCAGGTCGGCTACTACACCTACGCTGGCGGCACGTGCAGCATGGACTCCGACACCGGGGTGCCGTGCTTCTCGTCGATGTCGCTGGACCGCAGCACGACCCCGGCGTCGATCGTGACGACGGAGTACTTCTCCGACCAGAGCCTGCACGGCCGCCTCTACCGCTTCCCGATGGGCACGGACTACCTGCTGACCGGCACCGCGTCCGAGGCGTTCCGCAGCTACGTCGGCAACATGCAGGGCGTGCTGTCCCACGACGGCAAGTGGTACGTGGCCCACAGTTCCGCCACGATCAACGGCCAGCTCTGGGCCCAGACGACGGCCGCGAGCACGTCCGCGACCTGCGGCTCCACGACGGCCTGCTGGGCAGTCCACCCGGAGGCGCTGACGTACGACTGGTCGACGGGGCTGGTGTGGTCGCAGTCGGAGTGGTCGACCGCGGACTGCACGGCGAAGAACCAGGTCTGCGGCCGGTCGGTGTTCGCGGTGCCGCTGACTTCGCTGGGCTAGCCGCCGAGCAGGGACGTTCCGAGCGCCGTGCTCAGGTAGAGGACTTGGCGCCCGGAACGTTGCCGGTCCACCAGGCCGTTTTCGCGCAGCACGGTCAGGTGCTGCGACACCGCGCTGGGCGTCACGCCGAGCGCGCGGGCCAGCTCGGTCGTGGTGGCGGGGGAGCGGAGGGCTTCGAGGAGCCCGGCGCGGGCCCGGCCGAGCAGCCGCACGGTGCCGCTCGGCAGGGGGTGCGTTCCCGCCGTCCACAGGGCGCCGCGGCCGCGGGCCGGGTAGCGGACCGTCGTCTGCGTGGACGTGCTCCGCTTGACCAGGACGTGGGGGCAGCCGAGCACGACGGGGATGAGGACGAGCCCGCCGGGGCCGAGGTGCACCGGGCCGCGGTCGCCGGTCAGCAGCAGCCGGCCGCCGCGCCACTCCAGTTCCGGGTGCAGGCCGTCGAACAGCTGCGCGGCGCCGCCGGTGGCGAGCGCCCGGGCGCGGTGGGCGACGTCGGCGTCCAGGACGGCCCGGATCCGGGGCCAGTGCGGGGCGATCAGGCGGTCGTGCGCTTCCCGCAGCTCGCCGGCGATCGCCTTCAGTCCTGCCGCCGGCCGCTCGGCGAGTTCGGCGGTCGTCCCGCGCAGTTCCGCGCCGAAGACCCGGCCGAGACTGCGCCGGACCTGCCGCGCGGTGGTCCGCCGGAGCGCGGCCAGATCGTCCTCTATGGACGGACCGGAACCGCGGGGCGCGGGTACCAGGAACTCCGGCCAGCTGGGCCGGTCGCTGACGATCAGCGGCCACGTCCACGGCAGGTCCAGTGGTACGCGGGCGAGTTCGTCGGCCGCCCAGCGCAGCCACGGCAGCGCGCTCGCCTGCCGTTCGCGGCCGCCCAGCTGTCGCAGGCACGCGACCGTCTCCGACAGCGGGGAGATCGCGACGCGGGTAGCCGCCAGTTCCGCGACGTCGAGTTCGATCGTCAGGACCATGATCCCGAGTATGTAGCACGGCGCTAAAAGGTGTCCCGGTGCCGGTGCGGCCCGCAGGATTTCCGGCCATGACCTTGCCGCAGGCGTACCGACGGCTCTGGTGGGCCACCGGCGTCGACCACCTCGGCACCGGCGCGTTCACGGCGGCGGTGCCGCTCCTGACCGTCACGGTGACCCACGACCCGAGGCTCGTGTCGCTCGTCTCGGCCGCGGCCTACCTGCCGTGGCTGCTGCTGTCCCTGCCCGCCGGGGCGCTGGCCGATCGCCACGACCGGGCCGCCCTGATGTGGCGCGCGCAGGCGGTGCAGGCCGTGCTGGTCGCCGTGACCGCGGTCCTGGCCGCGGGCGGCGCGGCCGGGGTCCCGGTCCTCGTCGTCACGGCGTTCGGGCTCGGCGCGGGGGAGGTCGTCTTCACCATGGCGGCCCAGGCGATCCTGCCGGACCTGGTCGCGCAGCCCCTGCTGCCGCGCGCCAACGGCCGTCAGCAGGCGGTCACGACCGTCAGCGAGCAGTTCGCCGGCCCACCGCTGGGCAGCCTGCTGTTCGGCGTCACGGCGGCGCTGCCGTTCGCGCTCGACGCCGTTTCGTTCGCGCTGTCCGCGGTGCTGGTGGCGACGCTGCCCCGGCGAACCCACGTCGTCCGGACGCGGTCCGCTGTCCGCGAGGGTTTGTCGTGGCTCTGGCGGCACCGGCTGCTGCGCACGCTGGCGATCCTGGTGGGCGTCAACACCTTCTGCGGGCAGCTCGCCTTCGCGACGCTGGTGCTGCTCGCCACCGAGGTCGTGCACCTCGACGCGGGCGGCTACGGCCTGCTGCTCGCCGGGGCGGCGCTCGGCAGCGTCCTCGGCGGCCTGGTCAACGCGCGCGTGGTGGCCCGGATCGGGGCGAGGGCGGCGCTCCTCACCGCGCTCGCGGCCAACGTCGGCGCGTTCGCGGGCGTCGGCCTGAGCCGCGATCCCGTGGTGCTCGGCGGGTTCCTCGCCGTGACCGGCTTCGTGACGACCCTGTGGAACATCGTCACCGTCGGCCTCCGCCAGCAGCTCGTACCGGCCGCGCTGCTGGGCCGCGTCACGAGCGCGTACCGCCTGCTCGGCTGGGGCCTGATCCCGGTGGGCACGCTGGCCGGCGGGCTGGTGGCCCACCAGCTGGGGCTGCGGGCGCCGTACCTCGTGGCGGCCGCGGTGCGCGGGATCGCCCTGCTGGCGGTCCTTCCCGTGCTGATCAGTCCGTTGTGGACTGATCAGCGGCGCGTGTAGATCAGGCCCAGCTGGTCGACCTCGTCACCCGCCCGGCCGTGGAAGCCCGCGATCTGCCACCCGTCGGGAGCGGTCGCCGTGGTGCAGTCCGCCGTCTTCGTGCCGCCCGCCAGCGTGCCGCCCCGGTTCGTCGTGAAGCGGGCGGAAAAGATCCGCGTGTGCCCGTTGTAGGTCCCGCGGCACAACTCGGCGGACACCGCGTACTCGCCGTCGGCCAGCTGGTAACTCCGTGCCGTACCGCCGCTTCCGCCGTGGCCGAGGGAGCTGCCGTCGGCGAGCGTCAAGCCGATCCGGTCGACCCGGCTGCCGGCGCTCAAGGTCAGCGCCGTGGCGCGGGCGGCCGGCGGCACGCGGTCCAGGTCGGTGAACGGCGTGCCGTGCGGGCCGCCGAAGCGGTCGCTCAGCCGGTACGCGGGATCGGCCGACCAGCCGAACCGCACGGTCACCGGATCGTGGTCCGACAGCATCGCTCCCGACGCGTCGAGGAACGCGTTGTGCTCGTTGTTGTAGTACGTCGCGTCGAGGGAGATCTGCTTGTTGCCGTGGTAGAGCACCTTGTCGACGATCTCGCAGGCGTTGGTGACCGCGGTTTCGTCGCACACCAGGGGATCGCTGCCCGCCGCGGGCGGGACGCCGCCGCGTTCGAGCCGGACCCACGCGTCCGTCAGGCCGTTGTCCGCGGCGAACGCCCGAATCGTGTCGGCGGCCCGTGTGTAGCGCGTGTTGGTGTCGCCCATGACGACGACCGCGTTGCCCGCCGAATGCGTGGCGATGTACGCCGTCAGCTGGCGCAGGTTCGCCGCGCGTGACGCGAGATCGCCGTCGCTGGTGCCCGCGTTCGGGTGGATGTTGTACGCGTCGACGTAGACGCCCTCGGCGAGCCGCAGCCGGGTGAACGTGAAGCCCTTCGGCGTCAGGCAGTCGCCGGAGTCGAACTGGCACGACTCCCAGCGGACGCGCTCCAGCTCGTCGAACGGCACGGACGACAGGCTGTTCAGGCCGCTCCCGAACCCGGCGCCACCACTGGTCGGCGTCCGGTACGGGTGGGCGTCGGCCGCGTAGAGGTCGGCGTGGTAGTTGAAGTCCTCCTGGACGTGCACCACGTCGTACGGGCCGAGGCGCTGCCCGATCGCGGTCGTGCTCGGCGCGCGCGGGGTGGGCGCGCTGGAGATGCCTTCGGGCAGCCCGGCGACGTTGTAGGTCAGCACGCTGAAAGTGCCGCCGGCGGCGGCGGGGAAGGTGGTGGCGGCGAGCCCGGAGGCGGCCAGCAGGGCTGTCGCGAAGGCGGTGAACACTCTGCGCAAGGCGGTGTTCCTTCCGTGGCGGGGGAGCGGGAACAACCGGCAGTTTCGTGAAGATTTCTCACGTTAGCCGGTTGTTCGCGCTCACACAACCGCCGCTCAGCCCCCGGGGTGCCCGCACGCGTAGACCGACGCCGACGCCAGCCGGACGCACGCCGGGCAGGTGTTCACCGGCCGGTCGCGGCGCCCGTAGTACGGGTGCCGGGCGCCGCACAGCGCGGTGAGCACGTCACCCGGTTGCGGGTCGGGGTGGCACCGCGGGCAGAAGGCGTGCGCGGCGCGTTCGACGTCGGTGCTCATGCTCCCCCGGATACCCGCGGCTCCGGCGCGCCAACCCGCCGGAGCCGGGACCACACCGACCGGCCGCCGGTGAAGCACCAGATCGCGATCACCGGGTCGCAGAAGGCGCAGCCGAACGACGAGTCGTGCGCGAACGGCAGGATCGGCTGGCCCTTGAGGTGGTGGACGACGTCCCAGCCGGTGTGCAGGAGCCAGCCGATGCCGATGAACGTCCAGGAGTCGAGGCCGCGGAAGGCGACGTACGTCATGACCGCGCAGAAGAGCAGCTCCCACGGCCCGAGCGCGCCGCCGGAGAGGTAGGCCGCACCCGCGCCGCCGACCATGACGGCGTTGAACTTCCGCCGGTGCGGCTCGGCGATGAGGGAGTTGAGCACGACGTAGAGGAGGCCGATCAGGATCGGCGCGAGCACTGCGATCATGATCGACCACGCTAGGAACGCGGCACCCCGGCGGCCAGTGGCTGTTCTGCCACGGTCCGCCGATTTCTCGCCAGCGCGGCGGCTCCGTAAGGTGGGGGGCCAGTGGATGATCAGGTGGTTTCGAAATGAACGTGAAGGCCGCCCGCGCGAGCGCGACGCGGGAAAGCATCCTCGTGACGGCGGAGCGGCTGTTCGCCGAGCACGGGGTGCAGGTGGTGTCCAACCGGCACATCAGCGAGGCCGCCGGGCAGGGCAACAACGCCGCGGTCAACTACCACTTCGGCACGAAGGTCGACCTGGTGCGCGCGATCGTCCGCCGGCACGCCGAGCGCATGGAGCGGCTGCGCGCCGAGCTCGTCGAGGCGATCGACGGCGACGGCGACCTGCGGGCGTGGGTGGCCTGCCTGGTCCTCCCGAGCACGACGTACCTGCGCGAGCTGGGCGCCCCGACGTGGTTCGCCCGGTTCAGCGCCCAGGTGATGACCGACCCGGCGTTGCGCGAGATCATCGCCGAGGAGTCGCTGTCCTCCCCGGCCCTGGCCCGCGCGGTCGAGGGCCTGAACCGCTGCCTCGACGGCTTGCCCGCGGACGTGCGGGCGGAGCGCAGCGACATGGCCCGCCAGCTGATGATCCACATGGTGGCCGAGCGCGAGCGAGCGCTGGCGGAGGGCACACCGACCCCCCGCGCGACGTGGGACGACGCGGGGACGGGGCTGATCGACGCGATCACCGGCATGTTGCTGGCCCCGGTGACCCCGGTTCGTCCGCACGGCTGAACCACGCCGCCCCGATTCGTCGCCACGGACGAACGGCCCCGCCGGAAATCCTCCTAACGTCAGCCCGATGCGGACACTCTTGCGGGGCGGGCGGGTCGTGGACCCCGGCAACGGCTTCGACGGCATCGCCGACGTCCTCCTCGACGACGGCCGGGTAGAGGCCGTCGGGCCGGACATCGAGGCGCCCGAGGCCACCGAGGTGGACGTCCGAGGGCTCGTCGTCGGGCCCGGGTTCGTCGACCTGCACAGCCACGTGCACTCCGTCGCCGGGCAGCGGCTGCAGGCCATGGACGGCGTCACCACCGCCCTCGACCTCGAAGCCGGCCTGATGCCGATCGAGCGCGCCTACGCCGAAGCCGCGAAAGCCGGACGTCCGCTGCACTACGGCTTCTCCGCCTCCTGGGGCGCCGCCCGGGCGCAGGTCCTCGCGAACATCGCGCCCGACGCGAGCATCGACAGCGGCCTCGCGATCCTCGGGAACCCGCAGTGGCAACGGAGTTCGTCGAAGAGGGAACTCGCCGCGTGGCTCGCCCTGCTCGAAGGCGAACTGGCGCAGGGAGCTCTCGGCATCGGCATCCTCATGGGCTACGCGCCCGCCACCGATCCCGCCGAATTCGTGGCCGTCGCGCGCCTCGCCGCGAAGGCCGGCGTGCCGACCTATACCCACGTCCGCGAGCTGGTCGAGGTCGACCCCGCCATCCCGGTCGACGGCTCCGTGGAGATCGTCGCCGCCGCGGGGGAGACCGGGGCCGCGATGCACCACTGCCACGTCAACAGCACCTCCGGCCACCACATCGACCGCGTGCTCGCCACGCTCGAAACCGCCCGCAGCGAAGGCTCGCGCGTCACCGTCGAGGCCTACCCCTACGGCGCGGGCAGCACCGCCGTCGGCGCCGCCTTCATCGAGCCGGACCGCCTGCGGCTCAAGGGGTTGAAGCCGTCGAGCGTCGTCATCCTGGAGACGGGGGAGCGGGTCCGCGACGAAGCCCGTCTGCGGCAGCTGCGCAAAGAAGACCCGGGCGCGCCCTGCCTGCTCGAGTTCCTCGACGAGGCCGACCCCCGCGATCGCGGGCTGCTGCACCAGGCGCTCGCCTTCCCCGACGCCGTCGTCGCCAGCGACGCGATGCCCGTGTACTGGAAGGACGGCCGCACCGAGAGCACCGAGTGGCCGCTGCCCCCGGGCGGCACGACGCACCCGCGGACCGCGGGCACCTTCGCGAAGACCCTGCGCCTGATGGTCCGCGAAACCGGCACGTGGAGCTGGCTCGAAGCGTTCCGCCGCTGCTCCTACCTGCCCTCGCGGCTCCTCGACGACGTCGCGCCCGCCGCGCGCGGCAAGGGCCACCTCGGTGCCGGCGCCGACGCCGACCTCGTCGTCCTCGACCCCGCCGCGATCACCGACACCGCGACCTACACCGACCCGACGCGACCGTCGGCCGGCGTCCGGCACCTCTACGTCGCCGGGGTTCCCGTGGTCAGCGACGGAACCCTGAACACCGACGCGTTGCCCGGCAAGCCGCTGCGGGGTGAGCCGCGGTGATCGACGACATCGAGACGCTCGTCCGCTGCGAGTCGCCGTCGCACGACCACGAAGCCGTCGCGCGCAGCGCGGAAGCCGTCGCCGGGATCGGCCGCCGCCTGCTCGGCGCCGAGCCCGAACGGATCGTCACCGACGGCTGCACGCACCTGCGCTGGCGGTTCGGCGACGGCGACCCGCGCGTCCTGCTGCTCGGCCACCACGACACGGTGTGGCCGCTGGGATCCCTGCGCACGCACCCGTTCGAAGTCCGCGACGGGATCCTGCGCGGACCCGGCTGCTTCGACATGAAGGCCGGGGTCGTGATGGCCCTGCACGCCGCCGCGGCGCTGCCCGACCGCGACGGCCTCTCGATCCTCGTCACCGGCGACGAAGAAATCGGCTCGCCGCGGTCCCGCAGCCTGATCGAAGAGGAAGCCAAGAGCTGCGACGCGGTCTTCGTGCTCGAAGCCTCGGCCGACGGCGGCGCGCTGAAGACCCGCCGCAAAGGCGTTTCCCTGTACCGCGTCGAGGTCGAAGGCCGCGCCGCGCACGCCGGGCTCGAGCCGGAGAAGGGCGTCAACGCGGGCATCGAGGTCGCCCACCAGATCCTCGCGATCGCCGCGCTCGCCGACCCGGACCTGGGCACCACCGTCGTGCCGACCGCGCTGACGGCCGGGACGACGACGAACACCGTGCCGGCCAAGGCGAGCGTCGCCGTCGACGTGCGGGTGTGGGACGCGGCCGAACAGGAGCGCGTCGACCGCGCCATCAGAAGCCTTGCGCCGGTGCATGAAGAAGCCCGGATCCGGATCGCCGGGGGCATCAACCGCGCGCCACTGGACGCAGGGGCGTCTTCGGAGTTGTTCCTGCTCGCGAACGAACTCGCGGCCGGGACGCTCACCGAGGCCGCGGTCGGCGGCGCGTCCGACGGCAATTTCACCGCGGGACTGGGCATTCCGACCCTCGACGGCCTCGGCGCGGTCGGCGGCGGGGCCCACGCCGACGACGAACACGTCGTCGTCGCCGAACTGCCCCGCCGCACCGCGCTGCTCGCCGCGCTCGCCGAAACCGTGCTGGCGCAACGGAGTTCGTCCGCGCCGACGAACGCGCGGGGCGAAACCGGTGCGGGACAACGGTGACCCGCGGGGAGTCTCCGGCCAGGATCGGAGACGTGACAGAAGTCGTGACGAACACAGCCCCGCCGCTGCGGGCCGAGGCGGCCGCCGCGGCGACCGCCGCCGCCACGGCCTCGGGGGTCGAAGTCCGGACCCTGGCCGAGGTCGCCGACCTGACCGCCGTGACCCGGCTCTTCGAGTCGATCTGGCGTCCCGCGCCGGGAAACCAGCCCGTGACGCCGGAACTGCTGCGGGCCATGGTCTCGGCGGGCAACTACGTCGCCGGCGCCTTCGACGGGCCCGAACTGCTCGGCGCCTGCTTCGGGTTCTTCGGCGGGCCGGCGAAGGGGGGACTGCACAGCCACATCGCCGGCGTCGCCACCGCCGGGCACGGCCGCGGCATCGGCTTCGCGCTCAAGCTGCACCAGCGCGCGTGGGCGCTGCGCCAGGACGTCCCGGTGATCTCGTGGACGTTCGACCCGCTGGTGCGCCGCAACGCCCACTTCAACCTGACGAAGCTCGCCGCCCTCCCGGAGCAGTACCTGCCCGACTTCTACGGCCCGATGAACGACGGCATCAACGGCGCCGGCGACACCGACCGCATCATGGCGGTGTGGCACCTGGCGAGCACCGCCGTGCGGTCGGCCGCCGACGGCGCACCCGCGCCCTTCGACGCGGCGGCGTTGCGAAGCCAGGGTGCCGCGGTCGCGCTGGCGGCGGACTCCGGCGGCGGCCCGGTCACCGGACCGGCCGACGCGCCGCTCGTGCTCGTCGCCGTGCCGGCGGACATCGAGGCGCTCCGGCGCACCGACCCCGGCCGGGGCCGGGCGTGGCGGGTGGCGCTGCGGGAGGTGCTCGGCGGCCTGCTCGCCGACGGCGCCTCGGTTCTCGGATTCGATCGGGCCGGCTGGTACGTCGTCGCGAAGGAGCAGTCGTCGTGAAACTCACCGGGGTGGAACTGCTGCGCGTCCGGATGCCCCTCGTGGCACCGTTCCGGACGTCGTTCGGCACGCAGGCCGAACGCGAACTCCTGCTCCTGCGCGCGGTGACGTCCGAAGGCGAGGGCTGGGGCGAGTGCGGGGCGATGGTCGACCCGCTCTACTCGTCGGAGTACGTCGACGGCGTCGAGCACGTCCTGCGGACCTTCCTCGTGCCCGCGCTGCTCGCCGCCGGCGACCTCACCGCGAACAAGGTCGCGCCGCTGCTGGCCAAGTTCAAGGGCCACCGGATGGCCAAGGCCGCGCTGGAGATGGCGGTGCTCGACGCCGAGCTGCGCGCCCACGGCGTCTCCTTCGCGACGGCGCTGGGGTCCACAAAGGACTCGGTGCCGTGCGGGGTGTCGGTCGGCATCATGGAGACGATCCCGCACCTGCTGGACGTCGTCGGCGGCTACCTGGACGCCGGGTACGTGCGGATCAAGCTGAAGATCGAGCCGGGCTGGGACGTCGAGCCGGTGCGCGCGGTCCGCGAGCGCTTCGGCGACGACGTGCTGCTGCAGGTCGACGCGAACACCGCGTACACGCTCTCGGACGTGCCGCAGCTGCAGCGGCTCGACCCCTTCGAGCTGCTGCTGATCGAGCAGCCCCTCGAAGAGGAGGACGTGCTCGGCCACGCCGAGCTCGCCAAGCACATCCGGACGCCGATCTGCCTGGACGAGTCCGTCGTGTCCGCGCGCTCGGCCGCCGACGCGATCAAGCTGGGCGCCTGCCGGATCGTCAACATCAAGCCGAGCCGCGTCGGCGGGTACCTGGAGGCGCGGCGGGTGCACGACGTCTGCGCCGCGCACGGCGTCCCGGTGTGGTGCGGCGGGATGATCGAGACCGGCCTCGGCCGCGCGGCCAACGTCGCCTTGGCGTCACTGCCCGGCTTCACCCTGCCCGGCGACACCTCGGCGTCGGACCGGTTCTACACCAGCGACATCACCGAACCGTTCGTCCTCGAAGGCGGCCGGCTGCCGGTGCCGTCCGGTCCCGGCCTCGGGGTCACGCCGATCCCGGAGCGGCTGGCCGAGGTCACCACCGCGAAGTCCTGGCTCGCCTCATGACCACGGTGGACGCGGTGGCCGCGCGGGTCCGGGAGTACGCGCTCAAGGCGGCGGTCGCCACGTCGAAGGTGCGGGTCCGGGCCGCGGTGGCGTTCGCGGCGGTGCGCGCCGCGCCGTCCCGGCGGTTCCGGCCGCGCGACCCGCGGTGATTCGTCCCCCGCGATGAAAGTTCCGCCGGGTCTCGTCGAATTCGACGAATCGGCCGCCCCGGTCCCCGCCCTAGCATCCCCGCAACGCCGGTTCCCCACCGTCGGACGAGAGGCAACCATGTCGAAACTCACCGAACTCGCCGCCTGGCTCGAAAGCCGGCTCCCGGCCGTCCTGGCCGAGCACGACGTGCCCGGCGCGGCCGTGGCCGTGTACGCCGGCGGCGAGATCATCGACCACGCGGCCGGGGTGCTCAACAAGGGCACCGGCGTCGAGGCCGACGCCGACTCGCTGTTCCAGATCGGGTCGATCACGAAGATCTGGACGACCACGCTGGCCCTGCAGCTCGCCGACGAGGGCCTGCTCGACCTCGACCAGCCGGTCCGGAAGTACCTGCCGGAGTTCAAGATCCTCGACGAGGACGCGGCCGCGTCGATCACCGTCCGGCAGCTGATGTGCCACACCTCGGGCTTCGAGGGCGACATCTTCACCGACACCGGCCGCGGCGACGACTGCGTCGAGAAGTACGTCGCCACCCTCGGCGACGTCCCGCAGCTGTTCGCGCCCGGCGAGATGTTCTCCTACAACAACGCCGCCTTCTGCGTGCTCGGCCGGGTCGTGGAGGTGCTGCGCGGCAAGTCCTACAACGACTGCCTGGCCGACCACCTGTTCGTCCCCTTGGGACTGACGCACGCCGCGGCCAGCCCGTACGAGGCGATCCGCTTCCGGGCCGCGCTCGGCCACCTCACGCCCGAGCCCGGTGCCGACCCGCAGCCCGCCGGTGTCTGGGCGCTGGCGGCGTCCAACGCCCCGGCCGGCTCGATGCTCGCCATGCGCGCGCGTGACCTCGTGACGTTCGCGGGCATGCACCTGCGCGACGGCGAAGGCCCGGAGGACACCCGGGTGCTCAGCGCGGAAAGCGCCCGCGCCATGCGGGAACGCGTCGTGGAGCTGCCCGACCTCGGCCTGATGGGCGACGCGTGGGGTCTCGGCTGGTCGCTGTCCGAGGGCGGCGCGGTCGTCGGCCACGACGGCGGCACGATCGGCCAGTCGGCCTTCCTGCGCCTCGCGCCCGAGCACGGCGTCGCCGTCGCAGTGCTGACCAACGGCGGCAACCCGATCGCCGTCTACCACGAAGTCGTCGGCCACCTGCTGAAGGAGCTGACCGGCATCGAGCTCACCGCGCCGCCGGTGCCCGACCCGGCCGCGCCGCGGATCGACGCCACCCGGTACGTCGGCGAGTACTCGTCGTCCGTCGCGGACATCACGGTCAGCCAGGACGACGACGGCCGCGTCTGGGTCGAGCGCGTCCCGAAGGGGATCTTCGCCGAGCTGGCCAAGCCGGAGAAGACCGAGCTGGTCGCGATGAACGGCGACACGCTCATCCTGGCCGAGCCGATGCAGGGCATGTACCTGCCGCACGCGTTCGTCGGCGACGACGGCACCGGCCGCGCGCTGTACCTGCACACCGGCCGCGCCGACCGGCGGGTGAGCGCGTGAGCAAGGTCGAACGGCGGATCGCGGACGCCTTCCTGGCGGCCGGCGCGCGGGGTTTCCTGCACGCGCGGGAGATCGGGGGCGCCGGCGAGGTGGCCGTCCGCGCGGACGAGCCGGTGGTGCTGGCGTCGGTGTTCAAGATCCCGGTCGCCGTCGCCTACGCGCGGGAAGTCGTGGCCGGCCGGCTCGACGAAACCGAACGCACCCGCGTCGGGAAGCGCTACCGCATCGGCGGGATCGGCACCGCCGGCTGCGCCGACGACGTGGAAATGAGCTGGCGCGACCTCGCGCTGTTCATGCTGACCATGAGCGACAACGCGGCCACCGACGTCATCTACCACCGCGTCGGCCAGGAAGCCGTCGACCGCGTCCTCGCCGACCTCGAGCTGCACCGCACCCGGCTGATCGGCTGCTGTGAAGACCTCTTCGCCTCCGTGCTCGCCGACTTGGGTGCGGGCGAGGACGCCGACCTCGACGCCGTGTTCGCCGGCGCGACGCCCGAGCAGACGTGGAAGCTCGCGGTGCTCGACCCGGAGCGGACGACGGCGTCGACGTCCCGGGAAATCACCACCCTGCTCGAAGCGATCTGGACCGACCGCGCCGGCGAGGCGGCCGCGTGCGAGCGCGTCCGCACGATCATGGCCCAGCAGATCTGGCCGCACCGGATTTCCTCCGGCTTCGGCTCCGACGTACGGATCGCGGCCAAGACCGGGACGCTCCCGGCGGTCCGCAACGAGGCCGGCGTCCTGTCCTACCCCGACGGCCGCCGGTTCGCCGTCGCCGTCTTCACCCGCGCGGACTCCCTCGCCGAGCGCCAGCCCGGCGTCGACGCCGCGATCGGCAAGGCCGCCCGCCTCGCCGTGGACCACCTCCGGAAGGAAACACCATGACCAGGACACGGACGGCGGGGGTCGTGCTCGGGGTGCTCGCGCTCACCGCGACCGCCTGCGGGGGATCGGGCGGCGGCGCCGCGACCGGGGACGGGACCCCGGTGGACGGCAAGACGTTCGGCCTCGGCGTCGGCTCCGACCCCGGCAGCCTCGACCCGCACATGACGGTGCTGTCGGTGGCCATCCAGGTCGACCGCTTCCTCTACGACACGCTGCTGAACATCGACGACAGCGGCAAGCCGGTCGCCGGGCTGGCCGCGAAGTGGGAGGCGTCGACGACGACCGCGTCCTTCACGCTGCGCCCGGGCCTCACCTGCGCGGACGGCAGCCCGCTGACCGCCGCCGACGTCGCGGCCAACATCAACTTCATCGGCGACCCGGCGAACAAGTCGCCGATCGCCGGGCTGTACATCGCGCCGGGCACCAAGGCGACCGCGGACGCGGCCGGCACGATCAGCGTCACCAGCGGGAAGCCGGACGCGTTCCTGGCCCGCAACGTCGGCGGCGTGCCGATCGCCTGTGCGAAGGGGCTCGCCGACCGGAAGCTGCTCGCCAAGGGCGAGGCCGGCACCGGGATGTTCACCGTCAGCGAGGCCGTGCCCAACGACCACTACACGTTCACCCGCCGCAAGGACTACACGTGGGGCCCGGGCGACTGGAAGGCCGAAACCGGCCTGCCGGAGAAGGTCGTCGTGCGGGTCATCCCGAACACGACGACCGCCACGAACCTGCTGCTGTCCGGCGAGCTGAACGCGGCCCAGATCAACGGGCCGGACCGGCAGCGGCTGGAGGCGCGCAAGCTCTTCCACACCGACTTCACGGCCCCGATGGGCGAGATCTTCTACAACCAGGCCGCCGGCCGGCCCGGCCAGGACGAAGCCGTCCGCCGCGCGCTCACCCAGGCCCTCGACCTGCCGCAGCTCGGCAAGGTGCTGACCAGCGACGCCGGCCGGCCGTCCAAGGGCATGATCACGAACGAGCCTGAGGTGTGCCCCGGCGACACGGTCACCGGGAACCTGCCGGCCCACGACCCGGCCGCGGCGGCGTCCGCGCTGGACGCCGCGGGCTGGACGAAGGGTGCGGACGGCGTCCGCGCGAAGAACGGCAAGAAGCTTTCCCTGACCGTCCTCTACGGCACGCAGCTCGGCCCGACGATGGCGCCGACCGCGGAACTGGTCCAGCAGCAGTGGAAGTCCCTCGGCGCCGAGGTCACGCTCAAGGCCGTCGACAGCCCCGGCCTCAGCCAGGTCCTGTTCGGCACCGGCGAGTGGGAGGTCTCCCTCGGCCCGGTCGGGTTCTCGCTGCCGAGCCAGCTGGTGCCGTTCGTCTCCGGCCCGGCCGCGCCCGACGGCACGAACTTCGCCCACATCGCCAACCCCGGGTACGAGCAGGGGGCGCAGGCCGCGGCGGCGAAGCCCGGCGACGCCAGCTGCGCGGACTGGAACGCGGCGGAGACCGCGCTGATCAAGCGGGTGGACGCGGTGCCGTACTTCGACTCCGTCGTCCCGTTCTACGCCAGTGGCGCCAAGTTCTCCCTCAGCCAGGGCAGCCTGACGCCGACCTCGATCCGGATGTTCGCGAAATGACCACGGCGGCGGCGCCCGCCGGCCTGCGGGGCAACCCGTGGCCGGCGTTCGCCGCGCGGCGGCTGGCCCGGTTCGCCGTCTCGCTGTGGGCGTTGCTCACCGCGGCGTTCCTGATGATCCACCTGGTCCCCGGTGACCCGGTGCGCGCCTCGCTCGGCATGACCGCGCCCGCCGCCCTGGTGGCTGCGAAGCGGGCCGAGCTCGGCCTGGACGACCCGTTGTGGGTGCAGTACGGGCACTACGTGCGCGGCCTGTTCACCGGCGATTTCGGGACGTCGATGGCGAGCGGGCAGCCGGTGGCGCAGGTGATCGGCGACCGGCTGCCCTCGACGTTGCAGCTGGCGGTGCTCGCCTTCGCGGTCGTGGTGGCCGTCGCGGTCCCGCTCGGCGTCTGCTTCGCGGTGCTCACGCGCGGCGGCCGCCGCCGGGGCGCGGAGCTGGGTTTCACGTCGGTGAGCGTGTTCGTCGCCGCGATCCCCGAGTTCCTGATCGGGGTCGGGCTGGTGGCGCTGCTCGCCGTCGGGCTCGGCTGGTTCCCGGTGGCGGGCACCGACGACGCGAGTGCGTACGTGCTGCCGGTCGCGGCACTGGCGATCGGGCCGGCGGCCGTGCTGGCCCGGATCATCCGCGTCGAGCTGCTTTCGGTGCTGGGCGCCGACTTCGTCCGCACCGCGCGGGCGAAGCGGCTGCCCGCGCGGCTGGTCTACGTCCGCCACGCGCTGCCGAACGCCCTCACCGCGACGCTCACCCTGGGCGGCCTGATGCTGACCGCGATGGTCGCGGGCACGGTCCTGGTGGAGAACGTGTTCGCCTGGCCCGGCCTCGGCTCGACGATCGTGCAGTCGATCGTCACGAAGGACTACCCGCTGGTGCAGGGGATCGTGCTGGTCTACGGCGTCGGCGTGCTGCTGGTCAACCTGCTGGTCGACGTCGTGCTCGGACTGCTCGACCCCCGCTCGGCGATTCGGGAGGCCTGAGAAGATGCGACGACGTGGATCGGCGTGGGCGGCGGCCGTGCGCACCCCGGTGGGCGCGTGCTCGGCCGTGCTGCTGGCCGTGGTGGTCCTGCTGGCGGTGATCGCCCCGCTCGTGTGGGGCGACGGCGCCGCGGCGATCGACACCGACGCCATCGGCCAGGGCCCGTCCGGGGCGCACCCGTTCGGCACCGACTCCCTCGGCCGCGACCTGCTTCTCCGCACGCTGGTCGCGACGCGGCTCTCGATCGGGCTCGCCCTCCTCTCGACCGCGATCGGCGTCGGCATCGGGATCGTGCTCGGAACGCTGCCGTCGGTGCTGCCGAGGTGGGCGGGCCGGCTGGTCGTCGCCGCCGTCGACATCGCGGTCGCGTTCCCCGGGCTGCTGCTGGCGCTGTTCTTCGCGGTGATCTTCGGCGTCGGCACGCAGGGCGCGGTGCTCGCGATCGCGTTCGCGATGGCGCCGGGGTTCGCCCGGCTCGTGCAGACGCTGTCGGCGTCGGTGAGCGGCCGCGACTTCATCGCCGCGGCCCGGATTTCCGGCGTCGGCCGGACCCGCCTGCTGGTCCGGCACGTGCTGCCCAACATCGGCGAGCCCCTCGTCGTCAACGCGACGATCGGGGCCGGCTCGTCGCTGCTCGCGTTCGCCGGGCTGTCGTTCCTCGGGATCGGCGTGCAGGCCCCGGACTACGACTGGGGCCGGCTGCTGCGCGAAGGCCTGGACGGCATCTACGTCAGCCCAGTGGCCGCGCTCGCGCCCGCCGCGGCCGTGGTGCTCGCCGGGCTGGCGTTCAACCTCGTCGGGGAGACGGTCGCCGGGGTGGTCGGGGTCCGCACCCGCGCGTCGCGGCGCACGGCCGGACCGCTGCCGGCCGTGACCGCGGCGGTCGCGGCCGAACCCGCCGCCGACGCGGTGCTGGTCGTCGAGAACCTCCGGGTCGCGTTCCCGGGCCCGGGCGGGTGGACCGTGCCGGTGCGCGGGGTGAGCTTCAGCGTCCGCCCGGGCGAGGCGATCGGCGTGGTCGGCGAGTCCGGCTCCGGCAAGAGCCTGACCGCGCTGGCGGTGTCGCGGCTGATCGAAGCACCCGGCGTGGTCACCGCGGACCGGCTGGAGTTCGACGGCAAGCCCGTGGACAAGGCGCCGGACCGGGAGCTCGGCACCTCGCTCGCGATGGTGTTCCAGGACCCGATGACGTCGTTCAACCCGGCCCGCCGGGTCGGGCGGCAGCTCGCCGAGGTGTCCGAACAGCACCACGGCCTGTCGCGGCGGGCGGCGTTCGCCCGCGCGGTCGACCGGCTGGCCGCGGTGCGCGTCCCGGCCGCGGCCCGGCGCGCCCGGCAGTACCCGCACGAGTTCTCCGGCGGCATGCGGCAGCGGGCGATGATCGGGATGGGCCTGATGGGGCAGCCGAAGCTCGTCATCGCCGACGAGCCGACGACCGCGCTCGACGTCACCGTGCAGCGGCAGGTCCTGCGCCTGCTCGCCCGCACCCGCGAAGCCGAGGGCGCGGCGATCCTGCTCATCAGCCACGACATCGCCGTCGTTTCCCAGACGTGCGAACGGATGCTGGTGATGTACGCCGGACGCGTGGTCGAGGACCTGCCGGCCGGCAGCCCGGCCCAGCACCCGTACACGCGGGCGCTGCTGGCCACGACGGTCGACCTCGACACCGACCGCGACGAGCCCCTGGAAGTGATCCCCGGCCGCCCGCCGGAGCCGGACCAGGTGCCCGACGGCTGCGCGTACGCCGCCCGGTGCCCGCTGGCCTCGGACCGGTGCCGGACCGAGGACCCGGCGCTGGAACCGGCCGCCGAAGGTCACCGGGTCGCCTGCTGGCACCCGCAGGTGAGCGTCCTTTCCGGACAGTCCCACGAGGAAGGGGCGGCATGAGCGCCTTGGAGTTCGACGCGGTGAGCGTCCGGTACGGCAAGCTGACCGCGGTCGACGGGGTGAACCTGACCGTCCCGTCCGGACAGGTCGTCGGCCTGGTCGGCGAGTCCGGCTCGGGCAAGTCGACGCTCGCCAAGGCCGCGGTCGGGCTCGCGCCGGTGAGCGCCGGCCGGGTGCTGCTCGACGGCGTGGACGTGCGGCGGCTGCCCCGGCGGCGCCCGCTGCAGATGGTGTTCCAGGACCCGTACTCGTCGCTGGACCCGCGGATGGCGATCGGCGAGTCGATCACCGAAGCCATGCCCCGCGGCACCGCCCGCGCGGCCCGCCGCGCCGAGGTGGCCCGGCTGCTGGAGCTGGTGCACCTCGACCCGGACCGCGCCGGGATGCTGCCCGGGCAGCTGTCGGGCGGGCAACGCCAGCGCGTCGCGCTCGCCCGGGCGCTGGCCGGGCAGCCGGAGGTGCTGATCGCCGACGAGATCACCTCGGCGCTCGACGTCTCGGTGCAGGGCGCGGTGCTCAACCTGGTCCGCGACGTCCAGCGGCGGCTGGCGCTGTCGATGCTGTTCATCTCGCACAACCTCGCCGTGGTGCGGTACGTCAGCGACGTCGTCGCCGTCATGTACCTCGGGCGGATCGTCGAGGCCGGGCCGGCCGAGCAGGTGCTCACCGACCCGCAGCACCCGTACACGCGGGACCTGCTCGCCTCGGCGCCGTCGGCGCACCGCAGCCTGCTGGCCGACACCGACGACCCGCTCGCCGACACCGAACCCGCCGACCCGCACCACCCGCCCGCCGGGTGCCGCTACCACCCGCGCTGCCCGATCGGCCCGCTCGTGCACACCGACCGCACGCTGTGCACCCAAGCCGACCCGGCCGACGACGCCGCCCACCGGCCGCACCGCGCGGCCTGCCACTTCGCCGCGTGAAACCGTTTCCCACAAGGAGATCCCGCATGACCCGACGTCTGGGCACCGACGACCTGTACGCCCTGGAGTTCCCCGAACAACCGGCGATCTCGCCCGACGGCGCCCGGATCGTCTACGCCGTGCGCACGGCGGACCGCGAGAAGGACACCGACACCCGTTCGCTCTGGCAGGTCGCCACCGGCGGCGGTGAGGCTCGCCGGCTGACCCGCGGCCAGGCCGACGCGGCCCCGGTGTGGTCGCCGGACGGCACGCGGATCGCGTTCCTGCGCGCCCAGGACGGCCCGGCGCAGCTGTGGCTGCTGCCCGCCGACGGCGGCGAGCCCGAGCAGGTCACCACGTTGCCGCTCGGCGCGGGCACCCCGGTGTGGCGGCCCGACGGCGCCGAGATCGCGTTCAGCGCCCCGATCGACCTCGCGGCCGAGGAAGGCGAGGACGACGGCGCGCAGGGCCGCCGCGCGAGCGCCCCGGTGGTCGCCGACCGCCTCGACTTCAAGGCCGACGGCGCCGGCCTCCTGCGCACGCTGCGCAAGCACGTCCACGTCCTCGACGTCGCCACCGGCGAGGTCCGGCGGGTCACGGCGGGGGACTGGCACGCGGGCGACCCCGCGTGGTCGCCGGACGGCGGCCGGCTGGCCTTCCCCGCGGCACGCGACGCCGACGCCGACCTCACGTTCCGGTCCGGCGTCTACGTTCTCGACCCCGGCGACCGCACCGCCGAACCGCGGCCGGCCGGCTCGGCCGACGGCATGGCCGGGACCGTCACCTGGACCGCGGACGGCGAAGCCCTGCTCGTCATCGGCCGCCTCGACACCGCGCCGGGCCACCTCGGCCTGCTTCGCGTGCCGCTGGACGGCGGCGAGACCGTCGACCTCGCCGCGTCGCTCGACCGCAACGTCATGCCGGGCGGCCCGGGCTACCCCGGCGCGGTCCCGCGGCTCGCCGGCGACGGCTCGACGGTCCTGTTCTGCGTCCGGGACCGCGGCTGCACGCACCTGTACGCCGTCGACGTCACCGGCGGCGAGCCGCGGCGCGTCCTCGGCGAGGCCGGCACCGCCGTCGACGGGCTGAGCGTCGCCGGGACCACCGCGGCGGTCGTGCTGACCACGCCGACGTCCTTCGGCGAGGTCGCGACCGTCGACGTCGCCGGGGGAGAGGCGCGGGTGCACACCACCCTCGGCCCCGCCGAGATCGAACTGTTCGTCCGCGAGGAGCGGGAGTTCACCATTTCCGACGGCACGGTCGTGCAGGGCTGGCTGCTGCGCGACCCCGCCCGCACCGGCCCGCTCCCGCTGCTGCTCGACATCCACGGCGGCCCGCACAACGCGTGGAACGGCACGGCCGACGCCGTGCACGTCCACCACCAGGAGCTCGCCGCCCGCGGCTGGGCGGTGCTGCTGCTCAACCCGCGCGGCAGCGACGGCTACGGCGAAGCGTTCCTGACCGCCGCGGTCGGCGCTTGGGGCGTCGCCGACGCCAAGGACTTCCTCGAGCCGCTCGACGACCTCGTCGCCGAAGGCGTGGCGGACCCGCGGCGGCTCGCGGTGACCGGCTACAGCTACGGCGGCTTCATGACCTGCTACCTCACCAGCCGCGACGACCGGTTCGCCGCCGCGATCGCGGGCGGCGTGGTCAGCGACCCGGTGAGCATGGCGGGCACGTCCGACAGCGGGCACTACCTCGGGGTCGCCGAGCTCGGCGCCGTCCCGTCGGAGAACCGCGCGCACTACGCGGCGCTTTCCCCGCTGGCGCAGGTGGAAAAGGTGCGCACGCCGACGCTGGTCGTGCACGGCGCCGACGACGACCGGTGCCCGGCCGGGCAGGCCGAGCAGTGGTTCACCGCGCTGCGCGAGCAGGGCGTGCCCACCCGGCTGGTGCTCTACCCGGGCGCGTCGCACCTGTTCATCCTCGAAGGCAAGCCGTCGCACCGCGTGGACTTCAACCGCCGCGTCGTCGACTGGGTCGAGCAGTACGCGGGCGAGCCGGGCAAGCCGGCGCGGATCCCGCTCGACGCCGCGCACTGGCGCCGGCGGCTGGCCGAGCTCGCGCGCAAGCACCGCGTCCCCGGCGCGGCGCTGGGCATCCTGCGCCTCGACGGCGACGAGGTCGTCCAGGTCAGCCACGGCGTGCTGAACAAGGCGACCGGCGTCGCGGTCACCGACGACTCGGTGTTCCAGATCGGCTCGATCACCAAGGTGTGGACGGCGACCGTCGCGATGCAGCTGGTCGACGAAGGGCTGCTGAAGCTGGACGCGCCGATCATCGACGTCCTGCCCGAGCTGCGGCTCGCCGACCCCGACGTCACGAAGAAGGTGACGCTGCGGCACCTGCTGACCCACACCAGCGGCATCGACGGCGATGTCTTCACCGACACCGGCCGCGGCGACGACTGCCTCGAGAAGTACGTCGCGATCCTCGACCAGGCCGCGCAGACCCACCCGCTCGGCGCGACGCTGTCCTACTGCAACTCGGGGTTCGTCCTGATCGGCCGGGTGATCGAGAAGCTGACCGGCAAGACCTGGGACGCGGCCCTGCGCGAGCGGCTGTTCACCCCGCTCGGCCTCAAGCGGACGACGACCCTGCCGGAGGAGGCGCTCCTGCACCGCGCGGCGATGGGGCACGTCGCGGCCGGGGACGCCGAGCCGGAACCGGCGCCGGTGTGGGGCCTGCAGCGCTCGGCGGGCCCGGCCGGGCTCATCACGGCGTCGACCGACGACGTCCTGGCGTTCGCCCGCCTGCACCTGACCGGCGGCCTCGGCCCGGACGGCTCGCGCGTGCTCTCGGCCGAGTCCGCGCAGGCGATGACCGAAGAGCAGTTCGAGATGCCGGACAAGGACACCCTCGGCGATTCGTGGGGCCTCGGCTGGATCCGCTTCGGCTGGGACGGCCACCGCGTCTACGGCCACGACGGCAACACGATCGGGCAGGCGGCCTTCCTGCGGATCCTGCCCGGGCACGGGCTGGCGGTCACGCTGCTCACCAACGGCGGCAGCACCCACGACCTGTACGAAGAGCTCTACCGCGAGATCTTCGCCGAGCTGGCCGGTGTCGCGCTGCCGCAGCCGCTCGAACCGGCCGTGCCGGCCCCCGACGTCGACGCCTCGGAGTTCCTCGGCGTCTACGAGCGGGAGTCGGTCCGCACCGAAGTCCTCGACCGGGACGGGAAGCTGTGGATCCGGCAGACCGTCACCGGCCCGCTGGCCGAGCTGGTGCCGGAGCCGACGACCGAGGACGAGCTGGTCCCGGTCGGCCCGGCGCACTTCGCGTACAGCCCGGCGGGCATGCGCGGCTGGGTTTCGGTGACGTTCTACGAGCTGCCGACGGGGGAGCGGTACCTGCACTCCGGCGTGCGGGCGACGCCGAAGGTCAAGGAGTGACGACGACGCGCTGAGTCGTTCCGGTGTCCCGCCAGGCCTGCTCGACGTCCTGGAGGGACACCGGACGCGCGTCGATGCGGAAGCTCTCGATTTCGGGCACGAGCGCCCGCAGCTCGGCGACGATGTCCTTGGTGGGCACCGAACCCTGCCCGCTGCCGACGAGCTGCAGGCGCGCCGCCCGGAGCGCGGCCGACGGGAGTTCGATCGCCGGCCCGGCCACCGAGCCGATCTCCACCCACGTCAGCGGGCGGCCCCGGTCGGCGCGTTCGGTGACGATCGTGCGCAGGGCCTCGGTGGTCGGCGGGCCCCAGACGTAGTCGAGGACGACGTCGACGTCGGCGGCCTTGCCCAGTTCGTCGAAAGTTCGGGTTTCGTCCGCCTCGGCCGCGGCGAGCCGCTCCGGATCGCGGCCGGCGGCGATCACCCGGCCGGCGCCGAGGTGCTTCGCGACCTGGACGGCGAGCCGTCCCGCGTTCCCGGTGGCGCCGAGGACCAGGACGTCCTGCCCGGCGGCGAACTCGATCCGCCGGCGCAGGGCGATCCACGCGGACATCGCGGGGTTCATGCCCGCGGCGACGGCGATGGGGTCGGCGTCCGCGGGCAGCACGACGCTGCGTCTGACATCGACGACGGTCCGTTCGGCCATCGAGCCCAGCGACGTGTCGGGCAGGACGAAGTAGCGGAGGGTGCCGTCGGGAGCCCGGCCGACGCCGTCGATGCCGGGAACGAGCGGAAGCTCACCCGTTCCGGTGTAGTGCGTGCCGCCGGCCTGGGAGCGGACCCGGGGGTGCAGCCCGGCGGCGAGGACGTCGACGACGACCTCGTCTTCGGTGCGGGGCTGGGGATCGGCGAAGTCCCGGCAGGTGGGCGGAGTACCGAACTCGGTGACGACGGCTGCGCGCATGACGGCTCCTATTAGTTGGGAATGCCCACTACTTTAGATGGTATTACCAACTAGTTCAAGGTAGTCTCGACGGCATGACCGAACCCGACGAGGTGCTGGACAACCTCGCCCAGGTGTCCTTCGCGGTGATGGCGGTGCTGAGCCAGGTCGCGGCGGCGCACGAGCTTTCCCTGACGCAGCTGCGGGTGCTGGGCATCCTGCGCGACCGCACGCCGAAGATGGCGGAGCTGGCGACGCACCTGGGCCTGGACCGGTCGTCGGTGAGCGGGCTGGTCGACCGGGCGGTCCGCCGCGGGTTGGTCGCCCGAGAGGCCAGCCGCGACGACGGGCGTTCGGTACGCGTCAGCCTGACGCCGGCGGGCGTCGCGCTGGCTCGCGAACTGACGGCGGAAGTGGCGCGGGGGATGGCCCCGCTGACGTCGGGGCTGGGCACGGCCGACCGCAACCGGCTGGGCGTCCTGCTGGGGCGGATGCTGGCATGAGCCCCGTCACGTCGGGAACACCTGCGTGGCCGGGGCGTTGTAGTGGGTGTCGGTACGGTGGAGCCCCCGGGCCTCACCCCTTGCCTTCACGGAATGCCAGTCCGGCTGGAGCCGTGTAGCGCCTTTCGCCGCGAGGCGACCCCCGTACCGGCCTCGAACTCCCGTTTCCGCTCGCAGGTTCCCCCCAGCCTTCGCCGAGCGGAAGCGGGACTTTTTTGTCCTCAGTGGACGGTGGTGGCCGGGTGCGCCTGACGTGAATGACTCATTCCTGTCGCCACACGACATGAATGAGTCATTCAGGACAGTCGGGGCGGGGCGACGTGGGGCTGCGGGGCGGGGCAGCTGTTCTGCGATAGCCCTTCCGGCACCCCGAAGCTGTCATGGTGACTACGGCCGGCAACACCGCGTCAAGGCGGGAAAGATGCCTTGACCCGGTGCTGCCGGCCGTGTTGTGGCTTCGGATCGGGGTGCGGGGGAGTCTGGGTTCTCGTCGGTGCCTGTTCTCGGGGCCTCTCGCCTGGGGGACCGGCGTTGTGCGTGTGGGTGGGTGGTCGGGTTGGCCGTTCCGCCTTGGTTGCCCCGCCGGGCCAACCTCGCGCTTCTCCCACCCGGAGCTTGCTGCGAACCCGGCAGCGCTCGCCGGTGTCAGTGGTGCGGCGCGGCCGTCGCTCCCGGCGTCGACTTCCGGATGAACCAAGTCCCCGCGAAGGCCAGCAACCCGATCACCCCGGCCACCACGAACGCCGCCCGCAGCCCGGAAGCGTCCGGCCCTGCCGCCGCCCCGTCCGCGCTCCACAGCGTCGCCACGCTCACGAACACCGCCGTCCCCAGCGCGCCCGCCACCTGCTGCAGCGTCGACAGGATCGCGCTCCCGTGCGAGTACAGGTGATCCGGCAGCACGCCCAGCGACTCCGTGAACAGCGGCGTCATCATCAGCCCCAGCCCGGCCATCAGCAGCACGTGGATCCCGATCACCGCGATCAGCGGCGAACCCGGCCCCAGCGTCGTGAACAGCCACAGCGACACCGCCATCGCCGCCGCGCCCGGGATCACCAGCGGGCGCGCGCCGACCTTGTCGAACAGCGCCCCCACCGGCCGGCCCAGCAGCCCCAGCACCAGCCCGCCCGGCAGCACCGCCAACCCGCTCACGAACGTGCTCGTGTGCAGCACCGTCTGCAGGTACAGCGGCAGCAGGATCGCCGCCGCGCCGATCAGGCACACGAACAGCAGCGCCGTCAGCACCAGCGCCACCACGAAACTCCGGTGCGTGAACGGCCGCAGGTCCAGCAACGCCCGGTCGCGCCGCTGCAGCCGCAGCTGCCGCCACGTGAACACCGCCAGCGCCACCACGCCCACGACGATCGGCACCCACGCCGGCACCAAGGGCTCCGCCCCGGCCTGCTCGCCGCTCGACGACAACCCGTACAGCACCCCGCCGAACCCGATCGCCGACAGCAGCACCGACGGCACGTCCAACGGCACCCGCCGCGTCTCGCTGTCCAGCCGCAGCTGCAGGGCACCGGTCACCAGCGCCGCCACCGACAACGGCAGCACGATCCAGAACATCCAGCGCCAGCCCAGCGAAGACAGCACCGCGCCACCGATCGTCGGCCCGATCGCCGGCGCCACCGCGATGACGATCGTGATCGTCCCCATCGTCGCGCCGCGCCGCTCCGGCGGCACCAGCCGCATCACCGTCGTCATCAGCAGCGGCAGCATCACCGCCGTCCCGCACGCCTGCACCACCCGCCCCGCCATCAACATCCCGAACCCCGGCGCGAGCGCGCTCAGCAAAGTGCCCAGGCTGAACGCCGACAGCGAGAACAAGAACACCTGCCGCGGCGAGAACCGCTCCAGCAGGAACCCCGTCGTCGGGATGACCACCGCCATCGTCAGCAAGAACCCGCTGGTCAGCCACTGCACGGTCGTCGTCGGCACCCGCAGGTCGACGGTCAGGTCACGCAACGCGACACTCAGGATCGTCTCGTTCAGGATCATCACGAACGCGGACAGCACCAGGACCCCGATGAGGAGCCCCGGCCGCGCCGGAGCGCGATCCAGGTCGGCGGGCGGAGTGGACACGGTGTCGGTCATCGGGGCGAAAGCTCTCCTGATCGGGCGCGGCCGCCGGCGACGGCAGGCGGTCTCCCTGCAGTCTGCCCGTTCCGTCGCCTTCGTGTCACGGCGGTTTCGGCAGTGCCCGCCGTCACAGGGGACCCCCTGCTGACGCTCCGAAACTGTCCGATATGCTTCAGCAAGTACGGAGTTCCGCAGCGCGCGATTAGCTCAGCGGGAGAGCGCTTCCCTGACACGGAAGAGGTCACTGGTTCAATCCCAGTATCGCGCACCACGAGCCCACCCCCGGGAACTCGTGGAAGTCCGTACCGCGGGCGATTAGCTCAGGGGGAGAGCGCTTCGTTCACACCGAAGAGGTCACTGGTTCGATCCCAGTATCGCCCACTCGATTCGGGGTAGCCCCTGTTCGCGGAATGCGCGAACAGGGGCTCTCTCGTTCTGTGTCTTGTGGGGGCCGAGCCCCCACGCCCCCGCCGGGGGCAAGCCCCCGGACCCCCCTGCGCGTGGCCGGGTTCTCGTGCCGGGTGGCCCTGCGCGTGGCTGGGTTCTCGGGCCGGGTGGCGGTTTGTCCTTAGTGGACTTTTACAGCAGGCGGCGTTGTAGTGCGTCGGCTATTACTGTGCTCACCAGGTTTTCCAGCTCTGTGGGGTCTGGGAGCGTGTGCCTCCTGCGGCCGGCGAACAGCAGGTGGCTTGCTCCGATCAGGGACAGCGCCAGGGAGTCCACGTTCGCGTCCGCCGCTATGCGGCCCTGGGCTCGCTCTGCCTTCAGGTAGGTCGACAGCATCTCCCTCGCCTCCGCCAGGAACGGCAGGCCGTCGCCTGGGCGGCGTAGGCGCTCTCTCAGCTCGTCGCGGAAGAACACCAAGCTCGTCAGCGCTATCGAGACCGGGTCGAACAGCTCTGTCAGGGCGTCCGTCAGGTTTGCCGCCACCGTTTGCGTTCCTGCCGAGGCCTCCAGGATCGCGGACTGGTCCGTCAGGCGGGCTATCCGGTCCTTCACCAGCTCCGCCAGGAACTCGTCGAAGTCCGTGAAGTGCCGGTGGAGTACGCCCTTTGCCACGTCTGCCTCGGCCGTCACCGCTCGGCTCGTCAGGGCGTTCGGGCCCTCGCGGAGCAGGACCCGCTCCGCCGCCTCGAACAGCTGCTTGCGTACGTCGCGCAAGTGGACCCCGGTCGGCATGACCCCATTCTCCGTTACGCCCGGCGCGAACGCTCGGGCGGTTGCCTGAGTGGGCGCGTGCCCATTAGAGTGGGCGCATGCCCACTCAGCCTCATCAAGCCCGCCACTTCGCCGAATCCTTCGGGGTCGACGCCGAACGCTACGACCGTGCCCGGCCCGAGTATCCCGCCGAACTCGTGCGGCGTGTTGTCTCTGAAAGTCCTGGTCGTGACTTCCTCGACGTCGGTTGTGGCACTGGCATCGAGGCTCGGCAGTTCCGGGACGCCGGGTGTCAGGTGCTCGGCGTCGACCCCGATCCGCGCATGGCCGGCTTCGCTCGCGGGACCGGCATCGACGTCGAGGTCGCGACGTTCGAGGACTGGGACACTGCGGGACGGACCTTCGACGCCGTCGTCGCCGGCCAGGCCTGGCACTGGGTCGATCCGGTGGCCGGTGCCGCCAAGGCGGCCGGTGTCCTGCGGCCCGGCGGCCTGCTTGCCCTGTTCGCGCACGTGTTCCAGCCGCCGGCGCCGGTGGCGGACGCCCTTGCCGCCGGCATCCGGCGGGTGCTGCCCGATTCGCCGTTCGCGGGGGAGTCCAGGACCGCCGCCGAACTCTACGAAGTCATGTTCGCCAAGTTCGCCGACGGCATCCGCGAATCCGGTCGGTTCGGTGAGCCCGAGCGGTGGTCGTTCGCGTGGGAACGGACCTACACCCGCGGCGAATGGCTCGACCTCCTGCCCACGACCGGCGGCCTGACGCGCCTTCCGTCGGACGCCCTCGCCGGCGTGCTCGCCGGCGTCGGTGCGGCCATCGACGCGCTCGGCGGTGGCTTCACGCTGTCGTACTCGACATTGGCGGTGGCCGCAAAGAAGGCTTGACAAGAAAAGTTGTCGGTGAGACCTTGGTGGCAAGCACGAGCGACCGATGAACCTTCGGTCCGAACCGGGAGTCACCTATGTCTTTTCAGGCTTACCTCGACAACGCCGAGCGGCAGACCGGCATCACCCCGCGCGGTTTCCTCGACCTCGCCGCGGAGAAGAACCTCACCAAGCACGGCGACGTCGTCGCATGGCTCAAGACCGAGCACGCCCTCGGCCACGGCCACGCGACGGCGATCGCGCGCCTGATCACCAAGGGGCCCGACTTCGTCGCCGCGCACCACACGGAAGGGGTGCTGCACCTCGACGGGGTGGCCGCCCGGAAGTGAGCGCCCTCGGTCGCGCAATCGCGCGGCTCGCAGATGGCCGGGGTCGGCCGGCCTTGGCCAACATCGGGCGCTTCGCCGCCGAGACCCCGCGCGGCCGGACCACCTCGGCCAACAATGGGTGTCTCGCCGCCGAGGCGCCCGAACGGCCGGCCTGCCACGCGAGGCCGACCAGCCTCGACCAGCCTCGACCAGCCTCGGGTGCCTCGCTGCCGAGGCGTCCGAGTGGCAGGCGCGCCCCGGGGCCGCCAGCCCGTGCCGCATCACCCGATTGGGCCGAGGTGCGTGCCACCCGAAACATCGAGCGTCCGGCCGGTGATCCATCGGCCGTCCGGCCCCGCCGGGAACCCGACCACGCCCGCCACGTCCCGTCCGGGCGATGGTCAGCGGCCGACCGCGACGGGTTCCGGACTCGCCGGCACCGGCGAACGCCGCGGCAGGAAGGCGGCGACGCCCAGCGCGATGAGCGCCGCGGCCGACCCCATGCCCAGCACGAGCCGGAACCCGTTCTGCGACGGCAGTTCCACCGGTCCGAACCGGACGGTCAGCCGCGCGAGGACCAACCCGGCCGTGGCGCTCGAGACCGACGTCCCGATCGAGCGCATCAGCGTGTTGAGGCTGTTCGCGGCCGCGGTCTCCGACACCGGCACGGCGCCCATCACGAGCGACGGCATCGCGCCGTAGGCGAGCCCGATGCCGGCGCCGATGACGCTCGACACCAGCACCAGGTGCCAGGTCGCGCTCATCAGCACGATGCCCAGCGCGTACCCGGCGGCGACGACCACCGCGCCGAGCATCAGCGTCGTCTTCGGGCCGCGGGTCGCCGTGATGCGCGCGGACACCGGCGCCAGCGCCATCATCACCAGCCCCGACGGCGCCATCACCAGGCCCACCACCAGCATCGACTTCCCGAGGCCGTACCCGGTGGCGGCCGGCAGCTGCAGCAGCTGGGGGAGCACCAGCGACATCGCGAACATCGCGAAGCCGAACACGGCCGACGCGATGTTCGTCAGCAGGACCTGGCGCCGCGCGCTCGTCCGCAGGTCCACGAGCGGCCGCGGTGTGCGCAGCTCCCACCGGCCCCACAGCAGCAGGACGACGACCGCCGCGGCGAACAGGCCGAGCGTGGCGGCGCTGCCCCAGCCCCAGTCGGCGCCCTTCGAGATGGCCAGCAGCAGACACACCAGGGCGACCGAGAGCCCGGCCGCGCCGAGGACGTCGAACCGCCCGCCGGTGCGCACCGGCGACTCCGGCACGAGCGCGACGACCAGCGCGGTGACGACCAGGCCGAGGCCGGCCGCGGTCCAGAAGAGCACGTGCCAGTCGGCGTTTTCGGCCAGCAACGCCGCCGCGGGCAGACCGAGCGCACCGCCGACGCCGAGCGACGCGCTCATCAGGGCCGTGGCCGAGCCGAGCCGTTCGGCGGGCAGCTCGTCGCGCATGATGCTGATCCCGAGCGGGATGACGCCGGCGGCCAGCCCCTGCAGCGTCCGGCCGGCGACCATCGGCACGAGGGTGTCCGAGAGCGCGCCGATCGCCGAGCCCACGACGAGCGCCCCGAGGCTGACGAGCAGCATCCGCCGCTTGCCGTACATGTCGCCGAGCCGGCCCATGGTCGGCGTCGCCACCGCGCCCGCGAGCAGCGTGGCGGTGATCGCCCAGGTGGCGTCGGCGGCGGAGGCGTGCAGCAGCCCCGGCAGGGCGGGGATCAGCGGGATGACCAGCGTCTGCATCAGCGAAACGGTGATGCCCGCGAGCGCGAGGACTCCGACGACGAGGTTCGCGCGCGGCGACGCCTCTCCGGCGGGCGTGGATGGGTCGGGCACGAGGAGTCCTCCGTGGGGATGTCCGAATTAAATCAGTCGCTTGACTTAGCGTAGAAGCCTTCGGTTGACTGATCACGAACTGAAGGCCACCGCGGAGGAACGATGACGAGCACCGCCGAGATCCCCGAGTTCCCGATGACGCGCGCCGCCGGCTGCCCGTTCGACCCGCCGCCCGCGGCCCGCGCGCTGCAGGCGGAGGCGCCGCTCGCGCGGGTCCGGCTGTGGGACGGCAGCACGCCGTGGCTGGTGACGCGCTACGCCGAGCAGCGGACGCTGCTGGCCGATCCCCGTGTCAGCGCGGACATCACCCGGCCCGGCTACCCGAGCCCGGCCCCGCTGCCGAAGGGCGGCACCGGGATCAGCTTCATCCTGATGGACAACCCGGAACACGCGCGGCTGCGCAAGATGGTGACCGCGCCGTTCACGATCCGGCGCACGGCCGCGATGCGCCCGGCGGTGCAGAAGATCGTCGACGAGCAGCTCGACCGGCTGCTGGCCGGCCCGAAGCCGGTCGACCTCGTCGAGGCGTTCGCGTTGCCGGTGCCGTCACTGGTGATCTGCGAGCTGCTCGGCGTCCCGTACGCCGATCACGACTTCTTCCAGGAGAACAGCAAGGTCATCATCCGGCGCGACGCGAAGCCCGAGGAGCGCGCGGCCGGTCACCAGGCGCTCGTCGGCTACCTCGACCGGCTGGTGGGCGAGAAGCTGGCGGCGCCGGCCGACGACCTGCTGTCCGGGCTCGCCACCCGCGTCCGCGCGGGCGAGCTGTCCCGGACCGAGGCGGCGCAGATGGGCGTGCTGCTGCTGATCGCCGGCCACGAGACGACGGCGAACATGATCGCGCTCGGCACCCTGGCCCTGCTGGAGCACCCGGACCAGCTGGCCCTGCTGCGCGCGTCCGACGACCCGGCCCTGGTCGCGTCGGCGGTCGAGGAACTGTTGCGGTACTTGAACATCACGCACAACGGCCGCCGCCGCGTGGCGCTCGAGGACATCGAAGTCGCGGGCGAGACCATCCGCGCGGGCGAGGGCCTGATCATGGCGAACGACGTCGCCAACCGCGACCCGTCGGTCTTCCCGGACGGCGACCGGCTCGACGTCACCCGCGACTCGCACCGGCACGTCGCGTTCGGGTTCGGCGTCCACCAGTGCCTGGGTCAGCCGCTGGCCCGGCTCGAGCTGCAGGTCGTCTACAGCACGCTGTACCGCCGGATCCCGACGCTGGCGCTGGCCACCGAGGTCGACCGGATCCCGTTCAAGCACGACGGGTCCGTGTACGGCGTCTACGAGCTGCCGGTCACCTGGTGAAGCGGGTCAGACGCTCCGCAGCACCGAAACGACCACGCCCAGGATCGCCGCCCGGTCGCCGTCGATGACGGCGTACGCCGGGTTGCGGGGCTCGAGGTAGACGTGACCGTCGCGGCGGCGGTACACCTTGACCGTCGCCTCCTCGTCGATCATCGCCGCGACGATCTGGCCGGAGTGGGCCTCGGTCTGCTGCTTGACCACGACGATGTCGCCGTCGCAGATGGCCGCGTCGATCATCGAGTCGCCGCGCACGCGCAGGCCGAAGACGGTGCCGCGGCCGGTGAGGTCGCGCGGCAGCTTGAGGACGTCGTCGACGTGCTCCACGGCCGAGATCGGCGTGCCGGCGGCGATGTCGCCGACGACCGGCACGGGCACGGAGTCGGCGTCCCCGGCGGGCGCGCTGCCGTGCAGGAACGCGCGGACGTCCATCGGGCGCGACACCGTGGCGCCGCGGCGCAGGAAACCCTTGTCCTCCAGGCTCGCCAGGTGCTTCGACACCGACGACGTCGACTGCAGGCCGACGGCCTCGCCGATCTCCCGGGTGCTGGGGGAGTAGCCGTGGCGGACCACCCAGTCGCGGATCACGACCAGGATCTTCTGCTGCCGCTCCGGCAGGGCCGAGGCGTCGAGGTGCTCGAACGTGTCGTCGTAGGTGGTCACCGGCGGAATCCTAGAGGCAGGCGCGGCGCGCGGTGCGGCCTGGTCGCCCCGGCGGGTCCCGCTGGCCGGAACATCGAGTGACAGTTGGCGTCTTACCAACATGAACCTCGACTTTGCCATCTGTTGACCTGGTGTCCGATTCGCCGTATGGTCTAGACCACAATTTTCCTTCGCTCGAACCCCCTTCCCGGCGCGGTGGGCACCCCCTGCCGCGAGTTCGTCGTACCCGGGAAGCGAGCCTGTCCCCGAAGGAGCTGGTATGAACCGCAAACTGGTCGCGGCCGCGGCGGGCGCACTCCTGGCGCCGGTCCTGGTGGTGCTGAACCCCGCCGGCATCGCGAGCGCGCACGGTTACGTCAACGCCCCGGCGAGCCGCCAGGCCCAGTGCGCACAGGGCACGGTGGCCTGCGGCAACATCAAGTACGAGCCCCAGAGCGTGGAAGGCCCGAAGGGCCTGAAGTCCTGCAACGGCGGCAATTCCCAGTTCGCCGAGCTGAACGACAACACCAAGGGCTGGAAGGTCTCGCCGGTCGGCCGCACGGCGACGTTCACGTGGACCTTCACCGCCCGCCACAGCACGGCGAACTACGAGTACTGGATCGGCAACGACAAGGTCGCCGACATCAGCGGCAACAACCAGCAGCCGCCGCAAACCGTGTCGCACCAGGTGAACCTGGGCAACCACACGGGCCGCCAGACGGTGCTGGCGGTGTGGAACATCGCGGACACGACGAACGCGTTCTACAGCTGCATCGACCTGCAGGTGAGCTGAGACCACCGTCCACCCGGGAGCGCGCGGCTCCCGGGTGGACGGTTCTCGTGGTGCGGCCGCCGCTTGACCTTGACACAGTGACAAGGTCTTCACTGGCGGCAGGAGGTACTTGCGATGAACCACAACCCGGACCCGCGCCTGCTCGCCGCACTCGCGGCCGGCGACGCGTCCACCCGCTTGGAAGCCGCGCTCGCCGCCGGCACGCACGCCGATCCCGGGCTCGCCGAGGCGCTCGTCGCCCGGTGCGCGGTCGAGCCGGACTTCTTCGTGCGCGACATGCTCACCTGGGCCCTGACCCGGCTGCCCGCGGAGAGCACCGTTCCCCGGCTGCGGACCGAGCTCCGGTCGAAGACCGCGCAAGCCAGGAGCCAGGCGCTGCACACGCTCTCGAAGATCGGCGACCGCACCGCGTGGCCCGCCCTCACACCGGCGCTGCTCGACGACGCCGACGACGAGGTCAAGCGCAGCGCGTGGCGGGCCGCCGTCGTCCTCGTGCCCGACGGCGACCGCGGGGAGCTGGCGGTGCGGCTGGCCGCCCAGCTCGGGCGCGGCGACCGGGACACACGGCTGAGCCTCAGCCGCGCCCTCGCCGCCCTCGGGGACGCGAGCGAGCCGGCCCTGCGGCCCGCGCTCGCCGCCACCGATCCGGCGGTGCGCGCGCACGCCCGCGCCACCGAACGGCTCCTGCGCGACCCCGACGCCGGCTTCGACCTGAACGTCGAAGCGGCGAAACGGGTCGCCGCGCTCGGCCCGGAGCGCGCGTGCTGATCGGCGAAGTGGCCCGCCGGTCCGGGGTGAGCACGCGGATGCTGCGGCACTACGACTCTCTCGGGCTGGTGCGGCCGACCGGCCGCACCGTGGGCGGCTACCGCGAATACTCCGAGGCGGACATCCGCCGGATCTTCCACGTGGAAGGCCTGCGGTCCCTCGGGTTGTCGCTGCGGCAGATCGGGACCGCGCTGGCGGACCCGGACTTCCCGCCGTCCGTGCTGGTCGGTGACCTCATCCGGCGGACCGAGGACCGACTGAAGCGGGAACAGGAGCTGCTCGAGCGGCTTCGGGCGATCGACGCCTCGGCGCCCGACGGCTGGCCGGACGTCCTGCGCGTCGTCGAGCTGCTGCACGGGCTCGGCTCGCCGCACGCCGCGCGGCGGCAGCAGGCCGTCCTCGCCCCGGCCGAGGACGGCCCGGTCCCCGCCGACGTGCTGGCCAAGGCCGTGCTCGCCGAGTCCGACCCGAACGTCGCCGGCGCGCTCCGGTGGGCGCTCGCGCGGGCCGGCGACGGCGGCGTGGCGAGCCTGGCCGCCGGCCTGCGCTCGCCCGACGCCGGCATCCGGCGGCGAGCGGTCCTGGCGATCGCCGAGCTGCCCGGCGACGAAGCGACGTCGGCGCTCGTGGGCGCCCTCGACGACCCGGACCCGGCGGTGCGCCGGCGGGCCGCGCTGGCCGCGGGCGGCCGGGGCGGGAGCGCGGCCGTGCCGATCCTCGCCGGCATGGTCGTCGAGGGCACGAACGACGTCGAGGCCGCCGAGGTCCTGAGCCTGCTGGCCACCGACCACGGCTGCGCGGACCAGGTCATGAGCGCGATCGCCGGCGAGCTGGCCGACACCGGGGACCAGGCGGCGCGGATCCGCCTGACCCAGGCGCTGGCCGAGCTGCCGCCGCCCCTCGCGCGCGACGCCCTGCGGCAGCTGGCCGGCGACGACGACCCGGCTGTCGCCCGCGTCGCCGCCGCCCTCGTGGCCCTCCGGTGACCCCTCAGCCGAGGCAGGCGCGGACGGCCTTGGCGAGGTTCGCCGCCCGCGGGTCGTCGGGCCGGTAGTTCCAGAGGTTCGTGACGTAGCCGAAGCCGACACCGGCGTGGGGGTCGCCGAAGGCGATCGAACCGCCGGAGCCCGGGTGGCCGAACGAGCCCGGCCCGGCCATCGGCAGCGGCGGGCAGGCCCGCCAGAAGCCGAGGGACATGTTGAAGGAGCGGTCGGCCGGGATGTCCAGGCCGGCCGGCACGCCGTACATCGTCGTCTTGTCGGTCTGGATCGCGGTCATCGTCTCGACGGTCGCCGGGTCGAGCAGCCGCAGCCCGTCGACCTCGCTGACCGTGGCGGCGTACATCCGCGCCAGCGAGTGCGCGTCCGCCACCATGTTCGCGGCCGGGAACTCCGCGGCGCGCCAGGCCCGCGTGCGGAAGTAGCCCGTCGAGGGGTCCAGGGCGCCGCCCAGGACGCCCGTGTGCATCTGGATCGCGTCCGGCGTCCACATCGACTCGACCCACCGCGTGACCGTGTCCGCGTCGAGGCCGGTCGTCGCGATCATCCCGGCGAGCAGCTCCTCCACGGTGAACGGCGCGGCGTCCTCGAACCGCGCCACCCGCGGCTCGTGCTCCTCGGGCAGCCCGATCCACGCGCTCAGCCCGAGCGGGGCGGCGACCTCCTCGGCGAAGAACGTGCCCGGCGACTTGCCGGTGATCCGGCGCACGACCTCGCCGACCAGGAACCCGTAGGTCACGGCGTGGTAGACGTGCCGGGTGCCCGGCTCCCACAACGGCTTCTGCGCTTCGAGCGCGTGGATGACCGGCTCCCAGGCACACGCCTGCTCGAAGGTCAGCGGCCCGTCGACGACCGGGAGGCCGGCCTGGTGCGACAGCAGCCAGCGCACCGGGATCTCCTCCTTGCCCGCCGCGCCGAACTCCGGCCAGTACTCGACGACCGGGGCGTCCAGGTCCAGCCGGCCGCGCTGGGCCAGCAGGTGGGCGCAGATCGCGGTGGCGCCCTTCGTCGTCGAAGCGACCTGAGCGACGGTGTCTTCACCCCAGGGCCGGTTCGCCTCGCGGTCGGCGAGGCCGCCCCACAGGTTGACGACGGGGCGGCCGGCCACGTAGACGCTGCACGCCGCGCCGATCTCGCCGGGGTGGTCCGCGAAGTTCGCGCGGAACGCGTCGGCGACCTTTTCCCAGCCCTGCTCGACGTAGCCGCCCTCGGCGGGGATGTCAGCCATGATGTGGTCCTTTCCCGGATTCGAAGATGCGCCCACGATCCCGGGCCGCTCTGACACCGGGCAGCCACCGCACTGACACGGTTGGGAGATCTCGCGGAGTGCCGGAACCGATCGGCCCGGACGTCGCCGCCTTCCGCGACGACCTGATCAAGACCCACCGCTGAGACTCAACCTCTCGGCGGCCTGCGAGCTGGACCGTGTCATCGGACTCGTTCGCGCCGGTATCGGTCGTGGCCGATCGGGCGGCGCGACCGGAACGTTCGTGCGGCGAAGCTGCCCTGAATACTCTCGTCCGCGCCGCGGGCCCGAGGCCGCGGCCGGGCCGGGTGTAGAAGGGGGTGGGGTCGCCGCGGGCAGGCGGTCGACGGGGGGACAGGACACTGTGGAACGGACGACGTGTTGCGTCGTGGGCGGGGGTCCCGCGGGCATGGTGCTGGGCTTGCTGCTCGCGAGGGCCGGGGTCGAGGTCACGGTGCTGGAGAAGCACGAGGACTTCCTGCACGACTTCCGCGGCGACACCGTGCACCCGGCGACCCTGCAGCTGCTCGACGAACTCGGGCTGGGGGAGCGCTTCGCGCGCCTGCCGCAGACGCGGATCACCGACGTGGTCCTGCCCGACGGTGACGGCGGGGTCCGGCGGATCGGTGACTTCGGTGCGTTGCGCAGGTGGGGAGTGCGGCACCCGTACGTGGCGATCGTTCCTCAGTGGGACCTGCTGAACCTGCTCGCCGACGCCGCGCGGGCGGAGCCGGCGTTCCGGCTCGAAACGGGGACCGCGGTGACCTCGCTGATCCGGGAGCGCGGCCGGGTCGCCGGGGTCCGCTACCGCACGAGCGGGCCCGGCGGCGAGGAGGTCGGCGGCGAGATCCGGGCCGACCTCACGGTGGCGTGCAACGGCCGGAATTCGGTCCTGCCCGCGGCGGCCGGGCTGGGGGTGACCGAGTTCGACGTTCCGTTCGACACCTGGTGGTTCCGGCTCTCGCGGCGCGAAGGCGAGCAGGTCGACCAGCTGACCCGGCGGCCGGGCCGGGGCCGGTTCGCGATCGTCATCCCGCGAGAGGGCTACTTCCAGATCGGGTACGTCGCACGCAAGGGCACCGACGGCCGGCTGCGGGCCCGCGGCATCGACGCGTTCCGGCGCGACGTGGCCGAGCTCCTCCCGGAGTACGCCGACCGGGTCGGCGAGCTGGTCTCGATGGACGACGTCAAGCTCCTCGACGTCCGGCTCAACCGGCTGCGCCGGTGGCACGTGGAAGGCCTGCTGTGCATCGGGGACGCCGCGCACGCCATGTCGCCGGTCGGGGGCGTGGGCATCAACCTCGCGGTCCAGGACGCCGTCGCGACCGCGGCCGTGCTGGCCGGGCGGCTCCGGCGGGGTGCGGTGCGGGGGGCCGACCTCGCCCGGATCCGGCGGCGCCGGTTGCCGTCGCTGCTGCTGGTGCAGGCCCTGCAGCGGATCATGCACGCCGACCTCGCCGGCCCGATCGTGTCCGGGAGGCAAGCGGGCCCGCCGGGCTGGATCATGACCGCGGCGCAGAGGGTGCCGATCCTCCGGACGCTGGCGGTGTACCTCGTCGGCGTGGGGCTGCGACCGGAGCGAGCCCCGGCGTCCGCCCGGCGCGGCGTCACGCCGGAAGATCAGTTCGCCGCCTGACGCGACAAGGGGCCGCCGGGCCGGAGTTCAGCTCGCCGGCCACGAAAACGACGTCGGTCACAGCTTCTTGAGCCGCCGCCGGTTGACCATCAGCACTTCGTCCGACAGGTCCGGGGCGGCGTCGGCGATCGCCCGGGAGAGGAGCAGCGCGCCGACCATCTGGCTGAACAACGCCACCGCGCGCTCGCGGGCTTCGGCGGGAGTGAGTTCGGCGCCGGACTGGCGTGCGCGGTCGAGCAGCATGTCGGTGATGGCGGCGAAATAGCCGTCGAGCCCGCGCCGGTATTCAGCCTGGGCGGCGGCGCTGTGGCGGCCGGCGTCGGAGACGAGGGCGGCCGAGGCACAGCCGGTCTCGGGGTGGTCGCGGTGCTCGGCGTCGAGGTATTCGTCGACCATGTCGTGCAGGGCCGCGCGCGCCGAGCGGGGATGCGCTTCGCGGATGGCGTCGAGGACCTCGAGCGAGTCGGTGAAGCCCTGGCGGAGGACTTCGAGAGCGAGGTCGTCCTTCGAGGCGAAGTGGTTGTAGAACCCGCCGTGCGTCATGCCGGCCGACTTCATCAGCTCCTCGATGCCGATGCCGTCGATGCCGCGCAGCCGGAACCCCGCGCCGGCCGCGTTGACGATCTTCTCGTGGTTGAGCCGTTTCTGCTCTTGGGTGATGCGGGGCACGTCGACGTCCTTTCCGGCGGGCTCGCTGCCGTTACCGATGTTGACAGTCAATGATGACGACGGCAATCTTAAATTATGATGACGGACGTCATCGAAAGGACGGTCATGAGCTTCGGAACCATCGGCGCCGGGACGGTCGCGCAGGCGATCGCGGGCCACCTCGTGAAGGCCGGCCACAAGGTGACGCTCAGCAACAGCCGCGGCCCGGACACGCTTCTCGACGTCGTGACCCGGCTGGGGCCGCTCGCGAGCGCGGGCACACCCGCGGAAGCGGCCGCCGCCGACCTGGTCTTCCTCACCGTGAGGTGGCCGCAGGTCGGCGCCGCGCTGGCCGGGCTGCCCGGCTGGAACGGCCGCATCCTGGTCGACACCACCAACAACCTCGAGTCGATGCGGCCGTCCGTCGCCGATCTCGGGGTGGCGACGGCGAGCGAGTACGTCGCGGATCGTGCGCCGGGCGCGCGTGTCATCAAGGCCTTCAACACCCTCTACGCCCAGTACATCGCCGCCGATCCCCGGCACGCGGAAGGACGGCAGCTGCTGTTCTACGCCGGTGACGACCAGGCCGCCAAGGCGGACTTCCGCACCGTCGCCGACGCCCTCGGCTTCGCGCCGGTCGACGCCGGGACGCTGCGTGACGGCGGTCGCCTGATGCAGATCGGTGGCCCGCTCTCGGCGCTGCACGCCCTGAAGCAGGACTGAAGCCGTGAAAGCCTTGGCCTATGAGAAGGCACACGCGCTCGACGCGTTCGCCATCACCCTGACCGAAGTCGCCGAACCTCGGCCACGGGACGGTGACCTGCTGATCGAAGTCCGGGCGATCGGCATCAACCCGGGCGAAGCCGCGATCCGGCAGACGCGCAGCGCCGAGCCCGGCGGGCGGGTCGTCCTCGGCTGGGAGTTCGCCGGGGTCGTCGCCGAGGTCGGACCCGCGGCCACCGGATTCGCGGCCGGGGACCGGGTGCTGGGCACCGGCGACTTCACCCGCGACGGCTGCTGGGCCGAGCGCGTCGCGGTCGACCACCGGGTGGTGGCCAAGATCCCGGACGGGCTGGCGTTCACCGACGCCGCATCGCTGCCCATCGGTGTCCTCACGGCCTGGGAATCGCTGTTCCGCGACCAGGACGCGCTGCCGCCCGGTGTCGGCCGCGTGCTCGTCGCCGGCGGAGCCGGTGGCGTCGGGTCGATGGCCACGCAACTGCTCAAGGCCACGACGCCGGCGTTCGTGGTCAGCACGGCCTCGCGGCCCGAGTCGCGGACGTGGGCGACGGCGATGGGCGCCGACCTGGTCGTCGACCACCACGGCGACCTGGCCGGACAGCTCCGCGCGGCGGGGGTCGACCACGTCGACCTGGTGTTCTCGACCGCGGGCACCAGCGGCCGCCTGGGGACGATCGCGGAGGTGCTGCGCCCCTTCGGGCACCTGGCCGCCATCGACCTCACCGGCCCCTTCGACCCGGAGGCCTTGACGGGCAAGTCGCTGTCGCTGCACAGCGAGATGGTGTTCAGCAAGATCGTGGCCGGCGGTGATGTCGGCAGCCAGGGCCGGATTCTGGCCCGGGCGGCGGAAGACGTCGCGGCGGGCCGGCTCCGCCCGATCGTCACCACTGTTCTCGAGGGTCTGACCGCCGAAAGCATGAAGACGGCGCACACCCTCGCCGAGAGCGGCCGGACCATCGGGAAGACCGTGATCCGGGTTGGCGGCTGAAGCCGGTGCACCAGGGCGGCGCGTGAAAGCCGTCCTCGACGAAAGGAAGTCTCCGACAATGACAACGGATCTGCTCGAGGGTGAGTACGTCCCCAGCGCCGACGCGGCGACCCGTGGCCAGGTCGAGCTCTACGAGCGCACCGACGGCCGCGAAGGCGCGACGACGGGCGGTGGCCCGGTGGTCGTGGTGACCATGCGCGGTGCCCGTTCGGGCAAGCTGCGCAAGGTCGCCCTGATGCGCATCGAGCGTGACGGCGTCTACGCCATCGGCGCGTCGGCCGGCGGCCAGGCCCGCAATCCGGGCTGGTTCCACAACCTCGTGGCGCACCCGACGGTGCAGCTGCAGGACGGTCCGGAGCGCCGGCTGATGACCGCCCGGGTGGCCGAGGGCGCGGAGCGCGAGAGCTGGCTGGCCTACGCCGACGAGCTCTACCCGTTCTTCGCCGGGCTCCGCGCCCGCGCCGTCGAGGCCGGCAACCGCGAGGTGCCACTGATCCTGCTCGAACCCGCCGAGAGCTGACCGGACGCCACGGGCGTCCGGGTTTCACCCGGGCGCCCGTCACCCGGGACCGACGAGGAGCGGCAGCGCACGCCGGAGTTCGTCGCGCGGCTCGGCTGGGGCGTCACACCGCGGCGAGCCGGCGGAAGCGGCTGCCGTGGAAGACCAGGGGTGGGTTTTCGGCGGTGCGCAGGCCGTGGATCCGCAACAGCGCGATCAGGTGGTCGCCGGCCGGCACCTCCTCGTGCAGCGAGCACTCCAGCCACGCGCTCGAGCCGCTGATGAACACGCTGCCGTGGGGGCCGGGTTCCCATCCGACGTCGCGGAAGCGATCCCCGTGGCGGGCCGACAGACTGAGGCACGCGTCGTCCTGGCCCTCGGCCAGGACGCTCAGGCCGAGCCGCCGGTCGCGCAGCCGCGGCCACGTCGATGACGTCCGCTGGATGCAGATCGACACCAGCGGGGGCGCCAGCGAGACCGACGTGAAGGAGCTGGCGGCCATCCCGTGCGGGACGCCGTCGATGAGGGCGCACACGGCGGTCACGCCGGACGGGAAGCAGCCGAAAGCTTCGCGCAGACGGCTTTCGGACGTCACGGGCTGCAAGGCGGTCATCGCTGTCCTCGTGCGCCGACGGTGACGGCGTCCGCGCGCTCCCGGACCAGCCGTACGAGGGTGCCGTAGTCACGCGCGTCGGCCAGGGGCGAAAACCCGCGGATCAGCAGCGTGCCGACGCCGAGCCGGACGTAGTCCAGCAGGGAGTCCGCGACCTGCTCGTAGCTGCCGACCAGCGCGGTCGAGTTCCCGGCGGCGCCGGTCGTCTTCGCCACCGCCGTCCACAGGCGCTCGTCGACGACGTCCCCGGTCGCCGCGGCTTCCAGGAGCCGCTGCGAGCCGACGGCCTCGCTGGAGTCGCGGCGGCCCTTGAACTCGCCGACGCGCTCCTGCGTCAGCCGCAGGATGTCCCGCGCGCGCTCCCACGCTTCGGCTTCGGTGGCCGCGGGGATGGGCCGGAGGCTGACGCTGAACGCGATGTCCCGGCCGGCGGCCGCCCGGACCTGCTCGATGCGCTCGGCGATCCCGGCGAGGGGCTCGCCCCAGAACGCGTAGACGTCGGCGTGCTTGGCGCCGACCCGGATCGCGTCCTCCGACGCGCCGCCGAAGTACACCGGGATCCCGGCGGCCGGCCGGATGTCCGAGAGCGCGCCGCGGACCCGGTAGAACTCGCCTTCGTGGTCGAAGGGCGCGGCCGAGTCCCACGTCCGGCGCACGACCGAGAGGAAATCGTCGGTGCGGCGGTAGCGGGTGGGCTTGTCGGTGAAGTCGCCGTCGCGCGCCTGGTCGGCGTCGTCGCCGCCGGTGATCACGTGCAGCGCGATCCGGCCGGGGTGGAACGCGTCCAGCGTGGCGAACTTGCGGGCCAGCTGCGTCGGCGCGACGAACCCGGGGCGGTGGGCGAGCAGGACGCCGAGCCGCTCGGTGGCGGCGAGGACCTGGTCGGCGAGCACGAACCCGTCCGGGCTGCTCGCCGACTGCGCGATCAGCACCCGGTCGAACCCGGCTTCTTCGTGCGTACGGGCGACTTCGCGCAGGTAGCCGGGCTGGATGATCGGGCCTTCCGGCGCGATGATCTCGCTGGCCTGGCGGCCGGCGGCGTAGCCGATGAATTCGAGCGTCACGGGGTCTCCTGTCCGAGGGCGCGGGCGGCGGCGAAGATGTCGCTCATCCGCCAGCTTTCGTTGGCGTGGGTGCGGCGCGCCCGGCCCCAGCCGGAGTCGCGCCGGTACTGCGCGGGCCAGTCCGCGGCCCGGACGGCGGTTTCGTCGACGCTGACGGGGGTGCGGCAGTCGGGGTCGACGAACAGCGCGTCGACCGGGCAGTACAGCTCGCAGAGGAAGCACGTCTGGCAGTCGCTCTGGCGGGCGATGACCGGCGGGGCGTCCGGGACGGCGTCGAAGACGTCACTGGGACACACCTGGACGCACTTGTCGCAGGCGATGCAGCGGTCGGCGAGGACGAGTTCGATCACGCGGCGGCCTCCTGCTCGTCGGTGCGCCAGTGCATGCCGAGCGACGCACGCCTGCGCAGCGCCGCTTCCTTGACCCAGCGGCCCATGGCCACCAGTGACGCGGTTTCGCGCGCGGTCACGGCGTCGCGGCCGGTGCCGGTCAGGCCCGCCTCGACGTCCGTCCACAGGGAATCCAATGTGGACAAGGAGCCGCGGAGACCGGCGTCGTCGCGGAACATGTTCTTGTCGTAGGCGTTCAGCTCCTCCCGGACGACGTCGACCACGGCCGTGGTGTCGACCGCGGCCCGGCGTCCGCTCGGCCGGATCCCCGCGCGGCCGGCCGGACGCAAGGGAGCCGTGCCGGCACCGCGCGCGTGCCGGACCGCGGCCCGCCCGGCCCAGGTGCCCGACGACACCGCCCACGCCGAGTTGGGCGAGCCGCCGCCGGAGATCGCGCCCACGACCGGCATCCGGCTCGCGACATCGCCCGCGGCGAACAGCCCGGGCACATCGGTGGCGCAGTCCGGCCGGGTGACGAGCCCGCCGACGCCGCGGATCGTGCCTTCGCCGAGCAGGGTGACCTCGAACCGGTCGCGGTACGGGTCGATCCCGCGGCGGGTGAACGGCAGCAGGAAGTTCGGCTGGACCACGGGCATCTTCCGGCGCACCCAGTCCGGCGCGCGGTCGAGCGTCGTGAACACCGGTCCGCGCAGCATGGCCGCGCCGAGAACCCGGTTGCGGTCCGGGCCGGACGGCAGCTCGATCTCGCGGCCGTCGACATCGGTGTAAGTGCCGAACAGGTACGTCATCGACCGCGCCATCGTCGAGAACGCCGGGGCGAGGGTGTAGTAGTTCGAGAACTCCATGCCGGACACCCGTGCCCCCGCCTCGACGGCCATCAGGTGCCCGTCGCCGGTGTTGCCGCGGGAGCCGAGCAGGTGGGAGCGGAACGCCGTGCCGCCGGTGGCCAGCACCACCGCGCCCGCCTGGACCTGCCAGTTCCCGCCCGCTTGCCGCCGGACGCCGGCCGCGCCGCCCACCGAGCCGTCCGGGCGCAGCAGCAGTTCCAGCGCCGGGTGGTGGTCGAGGATCCGGACGCCGGCGCGGTGGACGAGCCCGCGCATCGCCCGCAGGTACTCCGGCCCGCGCACGTTGTTCGTGCGGTCCGGCTGCCCGTCGCGCACCGGGAAGGGGTAGTACCGGTCCAATGTGGGCAGTCGTTCCCACGTCGTGCGCAGGACCCGCAGTGCCTGCTCGGGATCGGCGAGCCCGCCCGCGTGCGCGTGGCGCTCGGCGACCGCCTCCTCGTGCCGCTCGGGAGGCACGAACCAGTGCGTGACCCCGGCGGTCGCGGTGACGCCGCTGGTGCCGCAGTAGCCCTTGTCCACCAGTACGACGTCCCCGCCGGCCTGGGCCGCGGCCAAGGCGGTCCAGGTCGCGGCGAGGCCGCCGCCGATGACGAGCACGTCGGCGTTCACCGGGTCTCGGCCAGTTCGGCGACGCCGAGCTCGGCCAGCAGCCGGTGCCGCAGCTCGTCGAACTCCGGGTTGCGGCGGCTGCGCTCGCCCTCGAAGCCGACGCGGTGTTCGGCGGCGAGCCGGCCGGACCGCATCGCGACCACGCGGTCGGCGAGCAGGATGGCCTCGTCGACGTCGTGGGTGACCAGCAGGACGGCCGGGCGGTGCGCGGCGACGAGCTGCCGGACCAGCGCGTGCATCTTGATCCGGGTCAGCGCGTCCAGCGCGGCGAACGGCTCGTCGAGCAGCAGCAGCCGGGGCTCGCGGACCAGCGCCCGGGCGAGCGCGACGCGCTGGGCTTCGCCGCCGGACAGCGTGACCGGCCAGGCGTCGAGGTGCCCGGCCAGACCGACCTCGGTCAAGGCGCGGGCCGCGGCCTCGCGGGGAAGGCCGACGGCGACGTTCTGCCACACCCGCCGCCACGGCAGCAGCCGGTGTTCCTGGAACACCACCATCCGCTCGGCCGGGGCTTCGAGGTCGCCTGCGTCGGCGGTGTCGAGCCCGGCGAGCAGCCGCAGCAACGTCGTCTTGCCGCAACCGCTTTCGCCGATGAGCGCGACGAACTCGCCGGGCGCGATGTCGAGGTCGAGGCCATTCAGGATGGTCCGATCGCCGAAGCTCTTGGTCAGCCCGCGCACGCGGACGGCGGTCGTCACAGCTTCACCGCATGGTCGGCGATGGTGATCGGCCCGCTGAGGACCTTGCGCTGGGTGAGCCAGTCGGCGCCGCGCTGGAGCTGGGCGATGCCGTCGTCGTTGATCAGCGCCAGCTTGGTCTGGACGTTCTTCGCGGCCATCTTGTCCAGCACCGCCTGCGGGTAGTGGGACACGGCGTTGCCGATGTCGAGCGACTCCTTGTAGTGCTGGTTCTGCCACTCGTAGTCGGCCTGGAACGCGGCGATCACCTTCCGGATCGTGTCGGCGTTCTGCTCGGCGTAGTCGCGGCGGACGAGGTAGCTGGTGAAGTCGATCTGGAAGTCCAGCTCGTCGCCGTCGACGAAGATCGGCTTGGCGCCGTACTGGACTTCGGCGATCTCGCGGAAGCCCTGCCAGATGGCCCAGGCGTCGATCTTCCCGGCGCCGAACGCGGCCGACGCCTCGGGCGGGTTGAGGTAGGTGACCTTCACCGAGTCGCGCGGGACCTGGTACTTCTCGAGCGCGGCGACCAGCAGGAACTCGCCGAGCCCGGCCTTGTTGACCGCAACCGTCTTGCCGGCGAGGTCAGTGACCTTCTCGATGCCGGTGTGGGCCCCGGCGACGATGGCGGTGGTCCGTGGCGTCGACGCTGCCCAGGCGACGTAGACGAGGTCCGCACCCGACAGGATGGCCTGGTCGGCGGGGGTGGTGCTGCCGCCGAAGCTGAAGTCGGCCGTGCCGCCGACGACGGCCTGCAGTGTCGGTGCGTGGTTGGGGAACGGACCCACCCACTCGACGGTGATGCCCTGGTCCTTGAGCGTTTTTTCCAGCACACCGCGGGCCTTCGGGACGGAGATCGTGCTGTAGGTCAGCCGGACCTTGCCCTGGGTGGCGCCACCGGCCGAGCCGGTGGCGCACGCGGCGAGCGGGGCGGCCAGCGCGGTGAGCCCGGCAGCGGTCAGGAACGTGCGGCGGGAGAGTGTCATGGCGGGTCCTCAGGCGGTCAGGCGGGCGTAGGTGGGGTGCCAGCGCAGCAGGCGGCGTTCGAGGAGACGGGTGACGAGGTCGCAGAGGATCCCGATCACGGCGTAGATGAGCACGACGAGCACGATCACGTCGGTCTGCAGGAACTCGCGGGCGTTGGTGGCCATGAACCCGAGCCCCGCGTCGGCACCGAGGGTTTCGGCGATGACCAGCGCCAGCCAGGCCGCCGTCAGCGACAGCCGAAGCCCGCCGAGGATCGACGGCAGCGCACCCGGCAGCACGACCCAGCGGATCTGCGCGGCGCGGCCGAGGCCCACGACGTCGGTCATTTCGAGGAGCTTCGGGTCGATCTGGCGGATGCCGAGCACGGTGGTCAGGTAGAGCGGGACGGCGGTGCCGAGCGCGATCAGGAAGATCTTCCCGGCCTCGCCGATCCCGAACCAGACGATCACCAGCGGCAGGATCGCGAGGAACGGTACCGCGCGGACCATCTGGATGCTGCGGTCCAGCAGTGCTTCGGCCACTTTGGACAGTCCGACGAGCAGGCCGAGCCCGAGCCCGAGGCTCGCGCCGATGGCGAACCCGGTCGCCGACCGCTGCAGGCTGGCCAGCAAGTTCGACGGCAGCTCGCCGTCTTCGACCAGATCGCCCGCCTTGGCCAGCACGCTGCTCGGTGCGGGCAGCACCTGCTTGGGCAGGATCCCGGTCTGGGCCAGCAGTTCCCACAGGGTGAGCACGGCGATCGGCGTCAGCCAGGACACGGCCCGGTACGGGAAGCGGACGACGACGGGCCGGGCGACGGCGCGGGTCATCGCGGATCGAGGCGTGCGTCGATGTACTCACTGAGCTTCTTGCCGCCGGGGAACAGGCCTTGCTGAACCCAGGTGTCGTAGGTCTTCTGCAGCTGGGCGGCGAGCGCGGCGTCGACCGGGATGCGCTGGTAGTTCGTCTCGTCCGGCCGGACCTGGGCGGCGATCTCCAGAGACTGGTGCGCGAATCCGGCGTACCACTTGTCGAAGGCGTCGGGGTTGTCCTTCGACCACGTGTAGCTCTTGTCGACGCGGCTCGCGAAGTCCTGGATGGCCGTACGTTTGCGCGGGTCGCCCAAGGCCTTGTCGGTGGCGGACAGCACGTTGAGGCCGGAGTTGATGCCCGCGCCGTCGGACAGCACCCGCGCGCCCAGTTCGCCGCGGGCGCGGGCGGCGTAGACGCTCCAGGTGGCCCAGGCGTCGATGTTGCCGGTGGAGAACGCGCCGTTCGCTTCGGAGGGCGCGAGGAAGTTGAGCGTGACGTCCTTGTCCGACAGCCCGGCCTGCTTCAGCGCGCCGATCACGAGGTAGTGCGCGACGCTGCCGCGGGTGGTGGGGGAGATCCGCTTGCCCTTGAGGTCGGCGACCGTGCGGGCGGGGCTGTCCTTCGGCACCAGCAGGTAGGTGCCCTTGCCGCCGTTGCTCCAGGCCGCGGCGACCTTGATCTTGGAGCCGCCGGCGATCGCGGTGACGGTGGGGGAGTCGTTGGCGCCGCCGATGTCGATCGCGTCCGCGCGCAGGGCCTCGTGCAGGTTGACCGCCGCGGCGAACTGCGACCACTCGATCTTGTAGGGCAGGTTGTCGAGCAGCCCGGCGGCCTTGAGCCGGGACTGCGTGGCACCGGTCTGGTCGCCGACGCGCAGCACGACCTCGCCGGAAGCGTCCGAAGTGGACGATCCGCACGCCGTGAGCGCGGTGAGGCCGAGCAAGGCGGCCACGAGCAGGGCGAGCCGGGGTTGCCGGGATTTCGAGGGCATGCGGAACTCCCCAATGCGGTGTCGGCCGCGGAGATTCGGTGGCGGCGCCGGGCTAAATGGTCACCGGCGTGTGTCTATTTTCCCCCGCGCCCGGGGAGAGTCAACGCCCGCGGCCGGGTTCCCACGAGCCGGGAAGAGATCCACTGTGGACCGTCGCGGCGCGCGCGGCGTCGAAGTACTCGCGCAGCGGACGCCAGCCGGGGACGACGAACCGGCCGCCGGGACCGGTGAAGGTCAGCGTCGGCAGGGCGTAGCGGACGTGGTGTTCGAGGTGCTTCGCGCGGCCGCTGTGCGGTCCCGGCGCGGTGATGTCGAGGACTTCCGGGCACGGGTTGCGCGTCTCGCGCCAGTCGTCCCGGACGGCCTGGCGGATTTCCCCGCTCGCCATGGCAGTGCGCAAGGCATCGACGTCGAGGCCCGGCACGCCTTCGACGGCGGCGAGCACGCGCTCGGTGTCGTCGGCCGGGGTGCCGAGCAGGAAAGTCGTCTCACGCAGGCGGGTCAGGACGAGCTCGGCGACGGTTTCCCCTTGCGCCTCCGCGGCTTTCGCGGCGAGCGAGGCCGGCCAGCTCGTGCGGGCCACCCACGACAGGTGGGGTGGCTTCGGGGCGCCGGTGTGCTCGGTGACGCCGTCGATGAACTTCGCGTACCAGGCGGCTTCCGCGGCCGGGTCCGGCGCGGGGTCCTCGTCGTCGTCGAAGAGGATGCCGAAGACCCGGCGCCACCGGGCCTCCGGCAGCTCCGCTCGCAGGCGGCGGAACTTCGGCTCCGACCCCCACGCCCAGGGGCAGGCGGGATCGGTGTATTCGACGACGTCGAGCACGGTCAGTCCTCGGGCACGTCGACCGGGGACCACAGGCTGGGCAGGTTGACCACGATGCCCTCCTGGCTGCTGCGGGCGATGATCACGACGGCCTCTTCGTCGGTCGGGTTCTCCTCGCGGTGCGGCACGTACGGCGGCACGAAGATGTAGTCGCCGGGTCCGGTCTCGATCCGGATCTCCTCCTCGCCGTCGGCGAAGACGAACACGGGGTGACCCGACTTGACGTAGATCGCGGTTTCGGCCTCGCCGTGGTGGTGGTCGCCGGAGTTGGTGACCGGCGCGACGTGCGTCTCGCCCATCCACACCTTCGACGACCCGACGGTCTTGCCGGAGATGGCCTCCAGCCGGGTCATCCCGGTGGTCTGGTTGGTGTCGCCGGTCAGGTCGGCGCCGCGGATGTGCCGCAGCGGCTGGTGCCAGAGGTCGCTCATGGAAGTCCCTTCAGGTCGCGACGCGGGCCGGGGCGGCGTCGGTGAGGAGGTCGGCGATCGTCGTCGCACGCAGGATCGCGTCGAGCCCGGCTTCGACGTCCGACCAGAACGGCGTCAGGCCGGCGGCGGTGCCGTGGTAGCTCAGCGCGGGGCGGGGCTCGCCGCGGACGGAGAGGAACTCGCCGTCGACCGCCACGACGGCGTCGCGCACGGTGACCTCCCCGGCGGGGCGCGCGAGCCAGTAGCCGCCCTCGCAGCCGCGCTGGCTGCGGACCAGCCCGGCCTGGCGCAGGTCGCGGATGACCGCCTTGATGAACCGGGCGGGGATGTCCTGGGTGGACGCGACGGCTTCGCACGTGATCGGCCGCGTGGTGTCCGCGGCGAGCTCGAGCAGCACCCTGATCGCGTAGTCCGCCCTGGCCGAGATGCGCATGCCCGCCATCATCCCCGGACCAGCGCCGGGGCGCGCTTCCCGGCGCGCAGCCATTCCAGGAACTGGACGATCTCGGCGGCGACGCTGCGGTGGTCGACGTCGTTGAGCACGTCGTGCCGACCGCCGCCGACCAGCACGAACCGGCCCGCGGGCAGGGTCTCGGCGAACGCCCGGGCGGTCTCGGGAGAGGCCACGCGGTCGGTCTCGCCGTGCAGGACCAGAACGGGAACGTCCGGCGCGGCGGCCCGGCCCGGCACCGGTCCCCGCAGCGCTCCGGCGGCGAACCGGTCGTCGCGGTCGAGCAGGGCGCGGTGGACCGGGCACGCCGTCCGCGCGTCCAGCTCGTCGGTCCAGCCGCCCGGTTCGCCCAGCGGTAGCCCACTGGCGACGACTGCGGCGACGGGGTGCTCGGCGGCCAGCTCGAGGGCGCGGAGCGCGCCGGTGTCGTGGCCGAGCAGCACCACCGGTCCGGAGTCGAGCTCCGTGGTCACCCGGTACCCGTCGAACGCGAGCCGGGTGGCGAGCCGGTGGTACAGCGCCGGGTGCTCGCCGCGGCCGGGCAGCAGCACGACCGTGCCGCGGACGGGCACCCCGCCGGCCGGTGCCGCGAGCGTCATACGGCGGCCGCCGTGGCGGGCTGCCGCTCGCGGCGGGCCAGCTCGGAGCGCACCAGCGGCAGCAGGTGCCGGCCGTAGTCGATCGCGTCGTCGAGCGGGTCGTAACCGCGGATCAGCAGCGTGGTGACGCCGATGTCGACGTAGTCCAGCAGTGCCTTGGCGACCGTTTCGGGCGTGCCGACGAGCGCGGTGGAGTTGCCGGCGGCGCCGGTCGCGGTGGTCAGGGGAGTCCACAGTGCACGGTCGTGCCGATCGGCCTTCGCGGCCGCGGCCAGCAGGCGGACGCTGCCGACGTTCGTGGGCGGCCCGCCGTCACGCCATTCGCGCGCCGCTTTGGCAGCGCCGGTCGCGGTGACCTTGTCGAGGATCCGCTCGGCGCGTTCCCAGGCCAGCTCCTCGGTCGGGGCGAGGATGGGCCGGAAGGACACGCTGATCCCGGGCGGGGTCAGCCGTCCGGCCGCCTTCGCCGCCGCCCGGACGGACGCGATCTGCTCCGCCGTCTCCTTCAGCGGTTCGCCCCAGAGCGCGAACACGTCGGCGTGCTTGCCGCCGACCCGGTAAGCCGCCTCGGACGAACCGCCGAAGTAGAGCGGGATCCGCGGGTTCTGCACCGGCCGCACCTGCGGGGTGTAGTCGTCGAGCCGGTAGTGCTTGCCGTGGTGGGAAAACGCCGACCCGGACGTCCAGGCGCGCTTGAGGATCTCCAGGTACTCGTCGGTGCGCTCGTACCGCTCGTCCTTGGGCAGGTAGTCGCCGTCGCGAGCTTGCTCGACGTCGCTGCCGCCGGTGATGGTGTGCACCGCCACGCGCCCGCCGCTGAAGTGGTCGAGGGTGGCGAACGCGCGTGCCGCCAGTGTCGGCGCGACGAACCCGGGGCGGTGGGCGACCAGCACCCCGAGGCGCTCGGTGTGGGCCGCGGTGTAGGCGGCGACCTGCTGGCCCTCCGGCCAGCCCGCGCCGTAACCGATGAGCACGCGGTCGAACCCGCCGTCCTCGTGCGCCCGGGCGAACCGGCGGACGTAGGCCGGGTCGACGACCGGCCCTCTCGCCGGCCGGGTCTCACTCGCGTCCTGGGTGCCGATCATGCCGACGAACTCGACGGGCATCTGCTTTCCTTTCACCGCAAGAAGAAGGCTCAGCCAGGGAACGGCACTCCGGCCCGCGCTGTCAATTGGGCATCTCCAGGTGTCCAATTGCTGGACGCCTCTGGCCTCCGGCGAGCCGGGCGGCTTATCGTCGGCCCGACCGTCCGGGAGGATTTCGTGACCACGACCGTCGCCACCGTGCCGCAGCCGGACCTCGCCGCGCTGCCGTCGATCGTCGCCGCGCTGGCTTCGCGGGCGGGCGAGCACGATCGCGAGGCGAGCTTCCCGCACGAGGGCGTCGAACTCGTGCACCGGGCCGGGTTGCTGACGACGACCGTGCACCCGCGCTACGGCGGTCCCGGCGCCGGCGTGCTCGACACCGCGCGGCTGCTTTCCGAGCTGGGCCGCGGTGATCCGTCGGTCGCGCTGGTGACCGCGATGACGCTGTTCGTCCACGCGGGCCAGGGGATCGACCCGACGTGGCCGGACGAGGTCTACCGCGAGGTGCTCGCCGAATCCGCCGAGCGGCCGGTGCTGATCAACGCGCTGCGCGTCGAACCGGAACTGGGTTCGCCGACGCGCGGCGGCCTGCCCGCGACGATCGCGCGCCGGAGCGCGGACGGCTGGCGCCTGTCCGGCCGCAAGATCTACTCGACGGGCTCGGTGGGCCTGCGGTGGCTGGTGGTCTGGGCGCGGACCGACGAGCCCGAACCGCGCGTCGGCGGCTTCCTGGTCCGCGGCGACGCGCCGGGCATCACGATCGAGCCGACCTGGGACCACCTCGGCCTGCGCGCGAGCGCCAGTCACGACGTGGTGTTCGCCGACGTCCCGGTCGCCGGGGGCGCGACCGCCGGACTGTCCACACCGGACACCCAGCGGCCGCCGGTGCTGACGTTCCCGTTGGCGCTGCCGGCGCTCTACCTCGGCGTGGCTCGCAATGCCTTGGACTGGCTCACCGGGTTCCTCCGCGAGCGCGTCCCGAGCGGGCTGGGCAAACCGCTGTCCACGTTGCCGCGGTTCCAGACCGGGGTGGGGGAGATCGCCGCGCGGATCACGGGTGCGCAGGAAGTCCTGTTCGGACTGGCCCGCCGGGTCGACGAAGGCGATCCGGACGCTCCCGCGCACGCGGGGGTCGCCAAAGTGCTTGCGACCCGGCTGCTCATCGAGGCCGTCGAGCAGGCGGTCGCGCTGGCCGGCAACCCCGGGCTGACGCACGGGAACCCACTGCAGCGCCACTACCGGGACGTGCTGTGCAGCCGCGTCCACACCCCGCAGGACGACGCCGTGCTGACCGGGCTGGGCCGCTCGATCCTGGCCTGAACCTCCCGAGCCGGTCGCCGCCGCACGGTAGCGGCGTGCGCTACCGCACCGCTCGATGCCGGCCCCCGGTCAGCTCGCGGGGCCGCCGACCAGCACGCCCCAGCCGCCGTCGACCCGCAGCGTGGTTCCCGTGGCCGCGTGGAGCGCGGGGTCGGCGGCCAGTGCGACCGCCGCAGCTACGTCGTCGGGTTCGAGCACGCGACCCAGCACGGATTCGCGGGCGAGGACCGCGCCGCGGTCGCTGTCGAGCACCTCGGCCGTCGCCGGGGTCCGTACCGCGCCGGGCGCCACCACCAGCACGCTGACCCCGTCGTGCGCGCATTCCGCGGCCACGTGCCGGGCGAACGTCGCCAGCGCCGACTTCGCGGTGCCGTGCGCCAGCCGTCCGGCGCCGACGTAGTCCGCGGCGGTGCTCCCGATGTAGACGATGCGGCCGTGACCCTGCGCGCGCATCGGTTCGAGAACCCGCCGGGTGATGTGGAAAGCACCGGCCAGTTCGCCGGTGACCTTGGCCGCGAAGGCGGCCCAGGACATTTCGGCCAGGGACGCGAACGGCGGCGGCGCGGTGTTGGCGTTGACGACGAGCACGTCGATCCGCCCGATCCCGGCCACCAGCGCGTCGACGGCCGCCGGGTCGGTGACGTCCGCCTGGGCGCTGGACGCCGTGCCGCCGGCGGCTTCGATCTCCCGGACGACCCCGGCCGCTCCCGCGGCGTCCGTGCGGTAGTTGACGAGCACGTGGTGGCCCCGGGTGCCGAGGCCGCGGGCGATCGCGGCGCCCAACCCGCGCGACGCCCCGGTGACGAGTGTGGTCGGCACGTTTCCTCCCGGTGGTCGTGAGCTGGTCGCTAACCTAGGGAGAGTCCGCTCGACCGGGAAGGCGCTCACCTCGGCGTGAGCGGCTCACCCGCCGGTGAGCGCGCAGGCCGGAGACCCGCGGGAGGCGTGGTGGGTGACGTGTTCCACAAGGACTGCCCGGCCCGGGAGGTGCTCGGGCACCTCGCCGGCCGGTGGGCGATCCTGGTGCTGACGGCGTTGCTGGAGCGGCCGCACCGCTACCACGAGCTGCGCGCGGTGGTGGCCGGGATCAGCGACAAAAGCCTGGCCTCGACGTTGAAGTCGTTGCAGCAGCACGGTTTGGTGCACCGCGAGGCCGGCTCCGGTCAGCCGCCTCCGGTGACGTACTCGGTCACCGATCTGGGCCGCGGCGCGGCAGCGGCGCTGGCTCCGCTGCTGGACTGGATCCGCGCGAACGCCGCGGAGATCACGGCTCGCTGACTCGAGTGCCGAACGCCCGCGCGATCGTCGCGGCCGCGTGGTCCGCGACGGCGTCGACCTCGCTGCCCGTCAGGTGGTGGGTGCCGAGCCGGGAGCGGCTTTCCAGCGGTCCGGACAGCAGCGCCAGGAACTGCTCGGCGATCAGCGCGGGGTCGTCGTGGCGGAGCCGCCCGGCGACGATCAGCCGGGCCAGGCGGTCGGCGAGGACCTCGGCCAGCCGCCCCGCGGTGACGGCGTGGACCTCGGTCAGCAGTTCGGGGAACCGGCCCAGCTGGGCGTAGGTCAACGCGCGCAACGCACGGGACTCTTCGTCGCAGCAGCGGCGAGCCAGTGCCCGGGCCGCGCGGGTGAGTGTCCGGCGGGGATCGCCGTCGGGGGTGATGCGCTCCACCGCCGCGAGGTTGGCCGCCGCGACCCGCTCGGCCGCGGCGGCGAGTGTGGCTCGGAACAGGGTTTCCTTGTCCTGGAAGTGGTTGTACACGGTCGGCTTCGCGACACCGGCTTCAGCCGCTATCTCCTGAACGCCCGCCGCGTCGTAGCCGGTCCGTGCGAAGACGGCGAAGGCGGCGGCGAGGATCGCCTCCCGTTTGTCGATCCGGCCGCGGGTGGTGGTCATGGATGGAGTTTACAACTGACTCGCCGGTTCGCTAAATTGAACCCACAAGTTCAATCTGGAGGACCTCATGATCGTCAACCTGCTTCGCTTCCGGTTCCGCGACGACGTCACCGAAGCCGGCCGGGACGCCGTGCTCGCCGCCATGCGCCGGACGGCCGGGGTCGAGTCGGCCGCGTTCGGCACGGTCGGCCGGGACCTCGGCGACCCGGCCGAGGGGTACACGCACGCCTACTGCGTCGGCGTCCCGGACCTCGCCGCGCTGGAGCGGTACCTCCACGACCCCGTGCACCTCGCCGGGGACGACGTCATCCTGCCGAGCCTCGCGCGGCTTTCGGCCGTGCGGTTCACCGACGACGCCGACCCGGAAACCGGCGCGAAGATGGGCGAGCTGGTCCGCGCGAAGCTCGAGAAGTACCCGGACTGGGAGCGGCAGCTGAAAGCCATCCCCGCCTGAAACCGGTTCATGATTCGGACATCGTTGACACTTCACGCACGCCTTCTTACTTTCGGTGCATGGTAACCGGACGGGAAGTCACGCGACCGTGTCCGACGGTGCGGGTGAACGGGATCTGTTGTCGCTGACCGCATCCGAGCGACCGACCCCTCCCGAGGAGTCCCCATGCGCCGCACCGCCGACCGTTCGGCCGATCTCGAGCGCCTGCTCGCGGACGGCCCGTTCCCGGCCGCGCTCCGCGCGGCCATCACCGAGAGCGGGCTGTCCCTGGACCGCATCCGCCACCGCCTCGCGCGGCGCGGGCTGTCGGTCAGCGTGCCGACGCTGAGCCTGTGGCAGTCGGGGCGCCGCCGCCCCGAACGGGCGGAGTCACTGCGCGTCCTAGTCGGCTTGGAGCAACTGCTGGAGCTGCCCGCCGGCTCTTTCGGTGCGCTGCTGGGACCGCCGAAACCGCGCGGCCGGACGCCGCTGCCCGGCCACCTGGTCGCGGTGAGCCAGCACGACCGCGCGGACATCGACGACCACGGCCGGCTTTCCGCCGTCCACGCGCGGGTCGTGCTGCGCGCCGGCGGGGCGGGGCTCGAGCACTGGCCGGTGCGCTGGGACCTCGAACCGGGGGTGACCCCGAAGATCCTCGCCGAGCGCAATTGCCGGGTCGCGGGTGTCGAGCACGACCTGGATCGCAGCCGCCTGACCGCCGACCTCGTGCTGGACGCCGCACCGGCACCGGGGGAGTCGGTCATCGTCGAGTACCGCGCGACGTTCCCGGCCCGCCCGGCGGCCCGGCGGTTCGTGCGCACCCTCGACCGGCCGGTCCGCGACTACCTGCTCGAAGCCCGGTTCGCGGTGCTGCCGGCGCTGTGCGTGCGGGTGCGCGACGCCGGGCCGGGGCGGGAGCTGAGCCCGGATTCCGGCGGGACCGTGCACGTCACCGAGGCCGACGCGGTCGGGCGCATCGGAATCCGCTGGGAGTCGTGAAAGCGAGCGGGGCCCCGGCGCGTTGCCGGGGCCCCGCCCTCCTTTCCGGTGCGGCGTCAGGGGGCGATGTAGAGCGTGCGGTTCGGGGTGCCGCTGCCCGGGTTCTTCACCAGGTTGGGGGTGGCCGCGGTGACCAGCGCCTGGCTCACCTGGGCCGCGGTGGCCGTGGTGTGGGTCGCGAGGTAGATCGCGGCCGCGCCCGCGACGTGCGGCGACGCGAACGACGTGCCGTTGCCGGTGTAGGTCGCCGTGTCGTTCGTGTTCCACGCCGAGGTGATGCCGACGCCGGGCGCGAACAGGTCGACGCCGGCGCCGTAGTTCGAGAAGGACGCACGGGTGTCGGTCTTGTCCGCGGCGGCCACCGTGATCGCCTCGGTGACGCGGGCGGGCGAGGACGTCGAGGCGTTGGCGTTGGAGTTGCCCGCCGCGACCGCCCACGTGACCCCGGAGCCGATCGAGTTCCGGACCGCCGTGTCGAGCGCGGTCGAGACCCCGCCGCCGAGGCTGGCGTTGGCCACGGCCGGCTTCTTCGCGTTGGCGGTGATCCAGTTGACGCCGGCGATCACGCCCGAGGTCGTCCCGCTGCCGTCGGAACCGAGCACCCGCACCGGGTACAGCTGGGCGCCCTTCGCGACGCCGTACTGCGAGCCGGCGATCGTCGCGGCGACGTGCGTGCCGTGCCCGTAGCCGTCGTCGGCGTTCGTGTCGTTGTCGATGAAGTCGTAACCCTGGTGCACGCGGCCGCCGAAGGTCTGGTGGGTCGCGCGGATCCCGGTGTCGAGCACGTAGACGTTCACGTTCGACGCCGTGGTGCTGTAGGTGTACTGGTTGTTCAGCGGCAGGTTCCGCTGGTCGACCCGGTCCAGCCCCCACGACGGCGGGTTCTGCTGGACGGCGTCGGCGCGCACGGTCTTGTCCTGCTCGACGAAGGCGACGGCGCTGTCCGCGGCGAGGCGCTTGGCGTGCTTTTCGTCCAGGCGCACGGAGAACCCGGCCAGGTTCCGCGTGTAGACCCGGCTCACCGTGCCGTCGTACCGGCGGGCCAGCGAGCCGCTGTCGGTGTTCTTCGCACTGTCCTTCAGCACGACGATGTAGCTGCCCTCGATCGCGCCGGCGTCGGCGGCGCCGAGCACGACGCCTTCCGCGGCCTGGGCGGGGGTGACGCCGGTGAAGACGACAGCCGCCGCCACGGCGACCGCGGCTCCGGTGAATCTCGCTGCACGCATTTCCTGCTCCTCGGGGAAGGGGACGCTCCGAGGACGAAGTTAAGGTGGCGGCTGTTTTCTCGGCAGGCGCGGTTTTTTGCGGTTTTGCGGCGGTTTGCGTTGTCCTACCGGGCGATTTCCTCCCCTACGAAAGGATGTTCTCGTGAGGTGGACTCCCGGCGACCAGCGGGACGACGTCGCGGATGACGCGCTCGGCGTCCTCGGGCAGGACCGCCGGCCGGAGCCGGACGCCGGCGAGCCCGTGCTCGTCGCGCCACCCGGTCAGGACTTCGGCGAGCTCGCCCGGTGAACCGGTGAAGATGCCCGTGTCGGTGGTCCACGGCGCGCCGGCGGCGCGGTCGAGCCGGGCGAGCCGTTCCCGCGCGTGCTCGCCCGTGTCGCCCAGCACCACCGCGAGGTCCGCGTAGACCGCGGTGGGCGTGGCGTCCGGGGTCAGCGCTTCGATCTGCCGGAAGGCGGCCAGCACCGCCGGCAGCGGGTGCTCCGCGGTCGGCGTGAGGAACACGCGGTCGGCCGCCGCGGCGGCCAGCCGGTAGGGCTCCAGGGCGTGGTGGGCGAGCGTGACGACCGGAGGCGACGCGGATACGGGGACGTTCAGCGGCCCGGCCGGGCCGTCGCCGGGCAGCGGTCCGACCCGGCCGGGCCGCCAGAACTCGTCGCCGGAGCCGAGGGCGTCGGCGGGGAACGTCGTCCAGAGGTCACGCACGGTCTGTACGTGGGATTCCGCGTCGCGGAACAGATCCCGCAGCCGGCGGGCGATCCGCGTCGGGACGTAGATGTCGTCCGGGTGCAGCCGTGGTGTCGGGGTCCCGCCGACCACCACGGCGTCGCCGGCGTTCGCCGACACCTGGGGCCGCCAGGCGACCCGGCCCGGCCCGATCGCGGCCAGGGAAGCCAGCTGGGTGGCGGTGTGGAAGGGGTTGGCGTGCGTGACGTTCCGGGTGACCACGACCTCACCGATGTCGGAGGCCGACAGCAGGACCGCGGCGGTGACGACCGGGTCGAGCCGGCCGCGGACCCGGCCGCCCGGATCGCCGGGGGCGGCGCCGAATTGCTCGGTCTGGGCGGTCAGGCCGTCTTCGAGGGTGAGGAAGCCGATGCCGCCGGCCGCGCTCGTCCGGCCCCAGCCGGCCCAGTAGCGGCTGCCGAAGAGTTCGGCGGGCTCGGTCACCGATGACGCCCGCCAAGCGGCCGGATGCCATCCCACGCCGTCCAGGGCCAGTCCCAGGTGAAAGGTCATGGACCGATCAAAGGACCTTCACACTGGTGTGAGGGTCAACGGTTCCCACGGCTTGGGCGACGGCGAGGAGCGTGGCGATCGGGTCGTCGCCGAGCGGGTAGACGCCGACGTGGTCCGCGCCCGCGGCGCGGTGGGCCAGCAGCCGCGCCGCGACGGTGGCCGGGGCGCCGTGGGCGACGAGCGCGTCGACGAGGTGGTCGCTGCCGGAGCCGGCGAGGTCGTCGTCGGTGAAGCCCAGCCGGCGGAGGTTGGCGGCGTAGTTGGCCACGCCCAGCGCGGTGCCCGGCGGTGCCGACCGCGCGATCGCGCGAGCCCGCTCCGGATCGGGCTCGACCAGGGCGAAGTGACCCGGCAGCACCAGTTTGCCGGCACCCAGCACCGCTCGGGCCCGCCGGGTGTGTTCGGGGGTCACCAGGCACGGAACGGTTCCGGCGGTGCGGTCGCGGGCCAGGCGCAGCATCCGCGGCCCGAGCGCGGCGAGCACGACCCGCTCGGCCGGGACGCCCGCGGCGGCGAGACGGTCCAAATAGGACACCAGCGTGTCGTGCGGCGAAGCCCACTCGGTGTGGACTTCGCGATGCCCGATCCCGACGCCGAGCAGGAACCGGCCGGGGTGCTTGCCTTCGATCCGGTGGTAGGACGCGGCGACGGCATTCGCGTCGGCGGTCCACACGTTCACCACGCTCGTGCCGACGACCAGCCGCGTGGTGGCGTCGAGCAGCTCGTCGGCGAAGGCGAGTTCGGCGGGCGGCGACGCGTCCAGCCACAGCGTGCCGTAGCCGGCCCGCTCGACTTCCGCGGCGGTTTCCGGGGTCACTTCGTGCTCGCGCAGGTGCGCGCCGAGCAGGCCGAGGTCGAGGTTCATGATCCGACTCCAGCACCGCCGGCAGTCGAGAACCAGGCCCAGAGCTGACGCGCAGCGATAACCTGGCGGCATCGTCGCAGGGGAGGACCCGTGGAACTTCGGGCGTTGCGCTATTTCGTCACCGTCGCCGACGAGCTGCACTTCGGCCGCGCCGCGGACCGGCTGCACATCGCCCAGCCCGCGGTCAGCAGGCAGATCGCGCGGCTGGAACGCGAGCTGGGAGAGCGGCTGTTCGACCGCTCGCCGCGCCGGGTCCGGCTGACCGCGGCCGGGCACCGCGTGCTCGTCGCGGCCCGGGAGGCGCTCGCGGCCGCCGACCGCGTCCGCGGTGCCGCGGCCGGTCCCGCCGGGGCCATGCGCATCGGCACGGCAGCCGGGGTGACCGCCCGGCTGGAGCGCGGGATCGACGCGCTGCGGGCGCAGTCCCCGGCGTTCGACGTCGTGCTCGTCGACCTGCCGTCGGACGCGCGCCTGAACGCGGTGCGGCAGGGGGAAATCGACCTGGCCTTGGCCCGCGGGGTGGAGACGGCACCGGGCGTGCGGGTGCTGCCCGCGTGGACGGAGGCGCTGCACGCCGTCGTGTCCACCCGCCACCCGGCCGCGGGCCGGGCTGAGGTGAGGGTGGCCGAGCTGGCCGGCGGTGACTTGCGCACCCCCGAACCGGCCGTGCTCGCCGTACTGCTGGAAGCGGGCGGCGCGGTGCGGCCCGGCCGTCCGGCGGGGACGGTCCAGGACACGCTCGTCGAGGTCGGCTCGGATCCCCGGGCCTGGACGGTGCTGACCGCCGACCAGGTGGCGGAGATCAGGTCCACCCGGGTGAGCACGATCCCGCTCGCGCCGCGGACGACCGTCACCGGCAGCGTCGTGGTCCCGCACGACCTCCCGCACACCTGCGCGGCGGCCACGCGGACGGCGTTCGGTGACTGAGCCCAGGCTGGTAGTGCCCACCACGCGGCTGCACGCCGCCTGGCTCGACGCGCACGCGGAGTGGGGTCCGGGCCGGCACGAGGACGGCTTCGGGCTGCTGGATTCCGACGAAGTCCGCACCCGGGAGGGGTTTTCGGCGTGGGTCGGCCGGATGGGCAGGGACACGGCGTGCACGTACCGGTGGATCGCCGAGGACGGCGACGTGCTCGGCGGCATCGCCCTGCGGCACACCGGCCACGAGTCCGTCCCGCGCGCCGGACACCTCGGTTACGGCATCCGCCCCTCCGCGCGTGGACGTGGCCTGGCCGGGTGGGCGGTGGAGCAGATGCTGGCCGAAGCCCGCGACCTGGGCATGGACCACGTGCTCCTCGTTTGCGAGGCGGGCAACACCGCCTCGGCGAAGACGATCGAACGTCGCGGCGGCGTGCTCGAAGCCGCCGGCCGGACGTTGCGGTACCGGGTTCCGCTCAGACCACGCTGACCGAGGCCGCGCTCTCGAAGCGGTAGCCGACTCCGCGGACGGTGGTGATCGGATCGAGGTGCGGCTCGAGCTTGGCCCGCAGTTTCCGGACGTGCACGTCCACGGTCCGGTCGTTGCCCTCGCGCCGTGGCCAGAGCGCGTTCTTCAGCGCGGTGCGCGTGAACACGCGGTCCGGGTGCGTACCGAGGAAGTGCAGCAGGTCGAACTCCAGCCGCGGCAACGTGAGCGGCTTGCCCAGCAGCAGAGCCCGCCGTGAGGTCGTCTCGATGCGCAGGAGCGGCGCCGGCACGAGTCTCAGCCGGGGGCCCGGCTCCGCCGGATCGGGCTGGGGACCGGTGTCGACGACGTCGACGCTCGCGAGGCCGTCGAGCGCCGCGGCCAGCCGGGTGGCGATGGTGGCGGCGTCGCCGGCCCGGCTGAGCAGGTCGATCCGGAGGTGGACTTGCTGCGGTCCGGGGGAGAAGCGGGAATGCGGCGGGTTCGTCATGGCGGCGATTCTGAGCGCGGGCGCCCGTCAGGGGACAGCGCGCCCGCCGGTCGGAACGACTTGACGTGGCGTCGAGCGGTCCTGGTGCCCGCGATGTGGGAACGCCGTTCAAGGCCGAGGCCGGAGCTTAGGCTGCGGGCGTGACGACGCTTGACGAACCCGCGCTGCCGCTGATCGACATCTCGCGCTTCCGCGACCCGGGTGCCGACCGGGCCGCGTTCCTGGCCGAGCTGCGCCGGGCCGCGCACGAGGTCGGGTTCTTCTACGTCGTCGGCCACGGCGTGCCGGCCGAGCTGACCGCTGGCATCTTCGCTGTGGCCAAGGAGTTCTTCGCGCTGCCGGAGGACGAGCGGCTGGCGATCGAGAACATCCACTCGCCGCAGTTCCGCGGCTACACCCGCACCGGTTACGAATACACCGGCGGCACGCCGGACTGGCGGGAGCAGATCGACATCGGCCCGGAACGCGAGCCGGTCACCGGCGACGGACCGGCGTGGCAGCGGCTGATCGGTCCCAACCAGTGGCCGAAAGCGCTTCCCGCACTGCGGGAGACGACCTTGGCCTGGCAGGCCGAGGCCCTGCGCGTCAGCCGTGAAGTGCTCCGGGCGCTCGCCGCCGCGCTCGGTCAGGACGAGAGCTACTTCGACGCCTGGTTCGACGAGGAAGCGTCCACGCACGTGAAGATCGTCCGGTACCCGGGCCGGCCGTCGGCGGAGCAGGACCAAGGCGTCGGCGCGCACAAGGACTACGGCTACCTCGCGCTGCTGCAGCAGGACGACGTCGGCGGTCTGCAGGTCCGGGCGGCCGACGGCAGCTGGATCGACGCCACGCCGGTCGCGGGCAGCTTCGTGTTCAACATCGGCGAGATGCTGGAGATCGCCACCCGGGGCTACCTGAAGGCGACCCACCACCGCGTCGTGAGCCCGCCCGCCGGGGTGGAGCGGTTCTCGGTGCCGTTCTTCCTCGGGCCGCGGCTCGACGCCGTCGTGGAGCCCCTCGAGCTCCCGGCGGAGCTGGCCGCCGAAGCGAAGGGCGTCAGCCAGGACGCCGACAACCCGCTGCACGCGGCGTTCGGGGAGAACGCGTTGGTCGGCTGGCTGCGCTCGCACCCGAAGGTGGCCGAGCGCTGGTGGAGCGACGTCCTCGCGGAGCGCGGATGACCACCTTCGAGACCCGGCAGATCCACGCCGGCGCCCGGCCCGACCCGGCGACCGGGGCGCGGGCGACCCCGCTGTACCAGACCACGTCGTTCACCTTCGCCGACGCGCACCACGCGGCCGAGGCGTTCGCGTTGCGGGACCTGGAAACGCACGCCTACACGCGGTTGTCGAACCCGACGACCGCGGTCGTGGAGGAACGGCTCGCCGACCTCGAAGGCGGGGTGGCCGCGGTCGCCGTGGCCAGCGGTCAAGCGGCATCGACCCTGGCGCTGCTGAACATCGCGCGCGCCGGCGGCCACGTCGTCGCGGCGGCCAGCCTCTACGGCGGCACGTACAACCTGCTCGCCTACACCTTCGCCGACCTCGGCATCGACGTCACCTTCGTGCGCGACCCCGACGACCTGGCGCAGTGGCGGGCGGCGGTCCGGCCGGAGACGAAGGCGTTCTACGGCGAGACCGTCGGCAACCCGCGCGGCAACGTCCTCGACATCAGCGCGGTCGCCGAAGTCGCCCACACCGCCGGGGTGCCACTGATCGTGGACAACACCGTGCCCACGCCCTTCCTCGCGCGCCCGCTGGAGCACGGCGCGGACGTCGTCGTGCACTCGACGACCAAGTTCCTGTCCGGGCACGGTACCGGGATCGGCGGCATCGTCGTCGACGGCGGGAAGTTCGACTACACCGCGGACCCGGACCGCTGGCCGCAGCTGACGAAGCCGGACCCCAGCTACCACGGCCTGGTCTTCGGGCGGGAGTTCGGCGAGCTGGGCTACAGCCTGCGGCTGCGCACGAAGCTCGTCCGAGACCTTGGCCCGGCGGTCTCACCCTTCAACAGCTTCCTGCTGCTGCAGGGCATCGAGACGCTGTCGCTGCGGATGGAACGACACGTCGAGAACGCCCGCGCGGTCGCGGGCTGGCTCGCCGAGCGTCCCGACGTCGAAGCCGTGCACTACGCCGGCCTGCCCGGCAGCCCGTGGTACGACGCGGCCAAGCGGTACCTGTCCCGAGGGGTCGGCGCGGTCGTCGCGTTCGAGCTGACAGGCGGCCTCGAAGCCGGCCGGCGGTTCGTCGACCGGCTGCGCTTGTTCAGCCACCTGGCGAACATCGGGGACGTGCGCAGCCTGGTCATCCACCCGGCCTCCACGACGCACGCCCAGCTGGACGAACAGCAGCAACGCGCGAGCGGCGTGACACCCGGCCTGATCCGGCTCTCGGTCGGGCTGGAAGGACTCGGCGACCTGCTCGCCGACCTCGCACACGGACTGGGGGACGACGATGCCTGAGTTCGCCGGCAGCCGCGGCAAAATCCACTATGGACACTGGAGCCCGCCGGAGCCGAAGGCGCTCGTCGTGTTCTTCCACGGCCTCGGCGAGCACATCGGCAGCTACGAGCCGCTCGCGGAAGCGCTTACCGGGGCCGGGTTCGCGGTCTGGGCCGCCGACCACGCCGGGCACGGCCGCAGCGACGGCGAGCGCGTCCTGATCGAGTCCGTCGACGACCTCCTCGCCGACGCCGCGACCCTCACCGATCTCGCGCGGGAAGCGCACCCCGGGCTGCCGCTGGTGATCGCCGGGCACTCGCTCGGCGCGACCGTCGCCACCCTGCTCGTCGGCGAGGGGCGGCTGCCGGACCGTCCGGTCGCGCTGGTGCTCGCCGGCTCGTCCCTGGTGCCCGCCGGCGAATCCGGGCTCGTCGCGCTGCTGGCCAGTGGCGTCGACCCCTGGGACCTGCGCAAGGACCCCGGCGAGCTGACCCGCCACCCCGGCTACGCCCAGCAGATCCGCGACGACCCGCTGACCTGGCAGGGCGGCCTGCGGCTGGAGACCCTGCGCGCGCTCGGCGAAGCGGCGCCCCGGGTCGCCGCCGTCCTGCCGAAGCTGGACCTGCCGGTGCTCCTGCTGCACGGCGCCGACGACGACCTCGCCCCGGCCGCCGGGGCGCGCAAGGTGGCGGAGCTGCTGCCGGACGCGAAAGCGGTCGTCTTCCCCGAAGACCGCCACAACATCCTGAACGAGCTCGACCGCGACGACGTCTTCCGCGTCTTCACCGAGTTCGCCGTCGAGCACGTCCGCGGCTGAGCCGCGCGCCCCGTCCCCGAGGAGAACCATGAGACACCGTCTTCCGCTCGCCGCTGCCCTGCTCACGGTGACCCTGCTGGCCACCGCGTGCGGCACGGGTGGCGCCGCGGACCCGGCCGCGTCGAGCGGAACCACCGCACAGGCGGCCACTCCGCCGGACGACCAGCTGAACACCGGCGCCACCGTCAACGTCCGGCTGGTCCTGGAACCCTCCAGCCTCAACCTCTTTTCGACGTCCGGTGCGGCGCTCGACCAGGTCCTGCTCGACAACGTCTACCAGAACCTCGTCTCGGTGAACCCCGAGGAGAAGGACAAGATCGTCCCGCAGCTGGCCACCTCGTGGGAGCAGGCGCCGGACGGTCTGAGCTACACGTTCCACCTCGCCTCCGGCACGAAGTTCCACGACGGCTCGCCGCTGACGTCCGCCGACGTCGTCTGGTCGCTGCAGCAGCAGGTCGCACCCGGTTCGAAGGCCGTCTACGGCGCCGAGTTCGCGGCGATCCAGGACGTCACCGCGCCGGACCCCGCGACCGTCCGCATCGGACTGAAGAGCCGCGACACCTTTCTGTTGTGGAACCTGACCCAGCGCGGCGGAGCGGTGTTCAAGCAGGGCACCGACTTCGCCGCCTTGGACGGTGCCGAAAACGGGTCCGGCCCGTTCAAGCTCACCCAGTGGAACCGCGGTTCCTCGATCACTCTCCAGCGCGACGACGCCTACTGGGGCGCCAAGCCGAAGGTCGCGAAGGTCGTCTTCCACTACATCACCGAGACCAGCGCGGCCAACAACGCCGAGCAGACCGGCCAGACCGACGTCGAGACCGCCGCCGATCCGACACTGCTGCAGCCGTTCACCATGGGTGACGCGTTCTCGGTGCTGAAGGGCACCACGACCGACAAGTACACCCTCGCCTTCAACGGCACCAAGGCACCCTTCACCAACCCGGACGTCCGGCACGCGCTGCGGCAGGCGATCAACAAGCAGGACATCGTCAAGGCCGTGGGCGCGGGCACGGTGATCGGCAGCTCGGTCCCGCCGCAGGACCCGTGGTACGAGGACCTCACCTCGATCGACGCGTACAACCCCGACGGCGCCAAGCAACTGCTCACCAAGGCCGGCTTCGCGAACGGCCTTCAGCTCACCCTCGACGTCCCGTCGATCTACCCGACGTCCATCACGGACGTCCTGGTGTCCAACCTCAAGCAGGTCGGCGTCACGCTCACCGTGAAGCAGGTCGAGTTCCCGGCGTGGCTGTCGCAGGTGTTCAAGAACCACGACTTCCAGCTCAGCCTCGTCGACCACGCCGAGGCTCGCGACATCGCCAACTACACGAAACCCGCGTACTACTTCGGCTACGACAACAAGCAGGTCCAGCAGTGGTACGGCCAAGCGCGCACCGCCTCGACCGACGCCGAACGCGACACGCTGCTCAAGCAGGTCGCCCAGCAGATCTCCACCGACGCCGCGAGCGACTGGCTGTTCCTCGGCGAAGCCCACACGGTCGTGCGCAAGGGCGTCTACGGCGTGCCGAAGGCCGAGACCAGCAACCGGTTCCCCCTGGCGAACCTAGCGGTCGGCAAGTGAGATGACGCTGTTCCTGCTCCGCCGGACCGGGCTGCTGGTGGTCGCGCTGGCGATCGCGAGCGTGCTCGTGTTCGTCCTGCTGCGGCTGCTGCCGGGCGACGTCGCCGCCACCATCGGCGGCTTCCGCGCGACTCCGGAGCAGCTCGCCTCGATCCGCGCGGAGCTCGGCCTCGACCGGCCGCTGCCGGCCCAGTTCGGCTCCTGGGTCACCGGCGTGCTGCACGGCGATTTCGGCCGCTCCCAGCTCAACGGCACGTCAGTGACCGGAGAGCTGGGCCGCAAGCTGCAGGTGACCGCGCCGCTGGTGGCGGGGTCGGTCGTCGTGGCGCTCGCGGTCGCGGTCCCGTTCGGCACCTGGGCGGCGCTGCGCCGTCGCGGTCCGGTCGGCACCGGCATCAGTGCGCTCTCGCAGGTCGGCATCGCGGTGCCGACGCTGTGGCTCGGGTTGGTGCTGGTGCTCGTGTTCTCGGTCGAGCTGGGCTGGCTGCCCGCCCAGGGCTTCCCCGCCGAAGGCTGGAGCGACCCAGGGCTCGCCATCAGGAGCCTCGTCCTGCCGTGGACAGCCCTCGGCCTCACCGAAGGCGCGGTACTCCTGCGATTCGTCCGCTCGGCGGTGCTCGGCGTCCTCGACGCCGACTACGTGCGGGCCGCCCGCGCCAAGGGCCTCACCCGCGGCCAGGCGCTGCGGCGGCACGGGTTCCGCAACGCCGCGCTGCCGGTCGTGTCGATCCTCGGCCTCCAGCTGGCGACGCTGATCGTCGGCGCGGTCGTCGTCGAGCGCGTGTTCACCCTGCCCGGCGTGGGCAGCATGCTGGTCGGCGACGTCGGCAACCGCGACCTGGTCAAAGTGCAGGGCGAGGTGTTCCTCGTCGTCGCCGCGGTCCTGGTCATCGGCTTCGCGATCGACGTCGTCCACCGGCTGATCGACCCCCGGCTGCGGGAGCCGCGGTGAACCGGCGGCGCGCGTTGTCCTCCCTGCTCCGGCGCCCGGCCGGAGCTTTCGGCTCGGCCGTCGCGCTCGTCCTGCTCCTCGCCGGCCTGGTTTCCCTGGTGTGGACGCCGTTCGACCCGCTGGCCACCGACCCGGGTCAGGCGTGGCTGCTGCCGTTCCAAGGCGGCCACCTGCTCGGCACCGACCGCATCGGCCACGACCAGTTCAGCCAGCTGCTGGCCGGCGCCCGCGAGACGCTCGTCGCGGCGGTGGCCTCCGCCGCCGTCGCGACCGTGGTCGGGTTGCTGCTGGCACTGCTCGCGGTGCTCACGCCACGCTGGGTGGGCGCCGGGGTCGTCCAGCTGATCGACCTGCTCGTCGCGTTCCCCGTGCTGCTGCTCGCGATGATCCTCGCGGCCGTGTACGGCAGTTCCCTGGCCACGGTCGTCGCCGCGATCGGCATCGGCTTCGGCGTCGCGGTGGCCCGGGTCGCGCGCGCCGAGCTGGTGTCGGCTCTCGGCAGCGACTACGTCCTGGCGGCCCGGGCGGGCGGCGCGCGCACCGCCCGGATCGTCCGGCGGCACCTGCTGCCCACCCTCGCCCCGACGCTGATCGTCCAGCTCTCGCTGGTGATGGCCCTCGCCGTGCTGGCCGAGGCGGCGTTGACCTACCTCGGCTACGGCAGTTCGCCGTCGTCGCCGTCCTGGGGCGGCATGCTCCACGAGCAGCAGGCCTACATCGCCGCGCGGCCGCTGCTGGTGATCTGGCCCGGCTTGGCGGTGGCGCTCACCGTGCTCGGCTTCAACCTCCTCGGCGACGCTCTGCGCGACGCCACCGACCCGAGGCTGGTGACGACCCGATGAGCCTCCTCGAGGTCGAGGACCTGACTGTCCACATCGGACCCCGGACCCTGCTCGAAGACGTCTCGTTCACGGTGGGAGCGGGGGAGCGGGCCGGGCTGATCGGCGCTTCCGGTTCCGGGAAGTCGCTCACCGCGCTCGCGGTGCTCGGCCTGCTGCCGGAGGGGATGACCACCCGGGGCAGCATCCGGCTCGACGGCACCGAGCTGCTCGGCCGGCCCGATCGGGCACTCTCGGCCGTGCGCGGCGAGCGGATCGCGATGGTGTTCCAGGACCCGCGCACCACCCTCGACCCGCTGATGCGCGTCGGCAAGCAGGTCGCCGAACCCCTGCGCGTGCACCGCGGCTTGACCCGGAAGGCCGCGGCGGCCGAAGCGGTCGCGCTCGCGGCGAAGGTCGGCCTGCCCGATCCCGAGCACGCCGTCCGGGCGTTCCCGCACCAGCTGTCCGGCGGGCAGCGTCAGCGCGTCGGCATCGCGATCGCGCTCGCCTGCCGCCCGGCACTCCTGCTCGCCGACGAACCGACGACCGCCCTCGACGTGACCGTGCAGGCCGGGATCCTCGACCTGCTGCGGACGCTCGTCGCCGAGGAGGGCACCGCACTGCTGTTCATCACCCACGACCTGGCCGTGCTGGCGCAGATCGTCCAGCGAGTCCTGGTGCTCGGCGGCGGCCGCCTGCTCGAAGACGGCTCGCTCGCCGACGTCCTGCACGCACCCCGGCACCCGGAAACCCGCGAGCTGCTGGAGAACGCGCGGGCCGGTGCCTTCCGCCGCTCCCGGGAGGTGACCCCGTGACCCTGCTGGAAGCCGCCGGCCTCCACCGGTCCTACCGGCTGCCCCGCCGCCGGCTCTTCGGCGAGACTCCGGTGCGGCACGCGGTCCGCGACGTCAGCCTGACGCTGGAGGACGGTGGCCGGCTGGGCATCGTCGGTGAGTCCGGCTCCGGCAAGTCGACACTGCTGCGCCTGCTGCTCGCCCTGGAACGGGCCGACGCCGGCGCGGTGCGCTACCAGGGGCGGCCGGTCACCGGCCGGGACCTGACGTGGTTCCGCCGCGACGTCCAGGTCGTGCTGCAGGACCCGTACAGCTCGCTCAACCCGCGCAGCGTCGTCCGGGACATCGTCGCCGAGCCCCTCGAATGCCTGCGCGTGCCCGGGAACCACGACGAGCGCGTCGAGGAGGTCCTCACCGCCGTCGGCCTCGAGCCGGACGCCGTGGAGCGCTACCCGCACGAGTTCTCCGGCGGGCAGCGGCAGCGGATCGCGATCGCCCGCGCGCTCGCGCCGCGGCCGAAGGTGCTCGTCGGCGACGAGCCGTTCTCGGCTCTCGACGCGGCCGTCCGCGCGCAGGTCATCGACCTGTTCGCCGGGCTGGCCGACACGATGGGCCTGTCGCTGATCCTCGTGTCCCATGACATCGGCGTGGTGCAGCAGCTGTGCGACCGGCTGCTGGTGCTCAAGGACGGCGTCGCCGTCGAACAGGGCACCACCGCCGACGTCCTGGCCGCACCGGCGCACCTCTACACCCGCACCCTGCTCGACGCCGTGCCCCAGCTGCCCGAGGAGGTCGGATGAGCTTCAAGCTGGGATTCCTCACCCACGTCCACGGGCCGGGCAAGGACCTGCGCACGGTCCTGCGCGACCTGCTCACGGTGTTCGCCGCGGCCGAAGACCTCGGGTTCGACGGCGGCTGGGTCGCCCAGCACCACTTCCGCACCGACTACGGCAGGCTGCCCTCGCCGCTGGTGTTCTTCGGCGCGGTGGCGGCCCGCGCCCCGAGACTGCGGCTGGGCACCGCGGTGACCGTGCTGCCCCTGGAGGACCCGATCCGGCTCGCCGAGGACGCCGCCGTGCTCGACGCGCTGTCCGGCGGCGCCCTCGAACTCGGGCTCGGCACCGGCGGCGCGAACACCGACGCCTTCGCCCGGTTCGGGCACGACCCGGCCGACCGGCACCGGCTCCACGACGACAACCTCGGCACCCTGCGCCTCGCCCTCGGCGGCACGGTCCTGCAGCCGCCCGCGCGGACCCTGGGGGACCGGCTCTGGCAGGCCACGTCCGACGTCACCCGCGCGGCGGCCATCGGCCGCGCCGGCGACGGCTTGTTGCTCGGCACCGCCGTCCACGATCCCCGCAAGGTGCAGCGCCCGCTGGCCGAGGCGTACACGGCGACGTCACCGAGGCCACGCTTCGGCATCGTGCGCGCGGTCTTCCCGGCGAAGGACCGCCAAGCGGCCGTGGCCGACCTCGCTCCGGCGCTGGACCTGCACCGGCGGAACTTCGCCGAGCTGACCGGGTTGGGCATCGAGGAGCACCTCGCCCGGATCAACGTGCACCACGGCACCGCCGGCGAGGTCACCGCGAGCCTCCGCGCCGATCCCGCAGTGCTCGACTTCCTGAATCCGGACAGCTGGTTCCTGCCCGTCGTGCAGCACGAACTGTCCGATGTGGACGCCGACATCGAGCGGCTGCGCGTGCTCGCCACCGAGATCGCCCCGGCACTGGGGTGGCGGCCGTGACCTTCCACCTCGGGTTCCTCACCCACGTTCACGGCGAAGGCGTCCCCGCCGGTCAGCTCTACCGCGATCTGGTCGAGCTGTTCGTCGCCGCCGAAGAGCTGGGTTACCAGTCGGGCTGGGTGGCCCAGCACCACCTGCAACCCGAGCACGGCCGCCTGCCGTCGCCGCTGGTGCTGCTGGCCGCGGCCGCCGAGCGGACCCGGCGGATCCACCTCGGTACCGCCGTCACCGTGCTCCCGCTGGAGGACCCGCTGCGGCTGGCCGAAGACGCCATCGTCCTCGACGCTCTCTCCGGTGGCCGCCTCGAACTGGGGCTGGGCAGCGGGACGCCGGCGGCCGACGACTTCGCCGTCTTCGGCCGGGACGTCGACGACCGGCACGCCGACTACGACCGCAACCTGAGCGTGCTGACCGACGCGCTGAGCGGGTACGAGCTGAGCGAGCGGCTGTGGGAGTCCAGCCTGCGCCCGCGGGTACTCGCCGACGCCGCGGCGGCCGGCCGGGGCCTGCTGCTCGGCGTGGGGCCGGCCGACGCCGTCCAGGCCGGCCTCGCGGCGACGTACCTCGACGCCGGCCCGGAAGTTCCGCGGATCGCCGCGGTCCGCGGGATCTTCCCCGGTCCGAGCCGCGCGGCCGCCGCCGCACAGCTGGAAGCCGACGTCGCCCGCTACCGGCCCCTGCACGTCCGCGCGGGCTGGGCGCCGCACGAGGACATCGGCGTGGCCGAACTGCTGCGGCTGATGAACGTTCAGCACGGAAAGCCGGAGGACATCGTCGAATCCCTGCGCGCCGACCCGGTGTTCGCCGGCCCGGGCACCCACCTGATCGCGGCCGTGCAGGCCGAAAGCTCCACCCTCGGCCAGGCCCTGGACCGGCTGGAGACCATCGCCACGAAGATCGCCCCGGAGCTGGGGTGGCGGCCATGACCCGGCACCTCGCGCTGAGCGCGCTCGTGCACGGCTCCGGCGGGCACCTCGCAGGCTGGCGCCATCCGGATGCCTACGCCGCGGGCCAGCTCGACTTCGCCTTCCACGCCGAGCTGGCCCGGCTGCTGGAGCGCGGCCGGTTCGACGCGTTCTTCGTCGCCGACGTCATCGCAGTCGACGGACCGCCGAGCCGGGCCGAGCGGTTCGAGCCGCTCAGCCTCCTTGCCGGCCTGTCCACGGTGACCACCCACATCGGACTGGTCGGCACCGCGGGCACGACGTACCACGAGCCCTTCCACATCGCGCGGAAGTTCGCGTCGCTCGACCACCTGTCCCACGGCCGCGCCGGGTGGCACGCCATCACCGCCACGCTCCCGGGGGAAGCCGCGAACTTCGCCGCCACCGGACACCCTGACGCGGGGGACGAATTCGTCGACCTCGTACGGCAGCTGTGGGACAGCTTCTCCGACAAAGCCGTCATCCGGGATGTGGCCGGAGCGCGGTACTACGACCCCGCTCAGCTCCGGACGCCGGAGCACCGCGGGGAGCACTTCCGCGTCCGCGGGCCGCTGAACATCTCCCGGCCGCCGCAAGGGCATCCGGTGCTGTTCGTGACGAGCACCGAACTGCCCTTCGCCGCCCGGCACGGCGAAGTGTTCTTCAGTGATCAGCCTGACGCCGGAAATACCGCGGACATCAAGGCCCGGGTCGCCGCGGCGGGCCGCGATCCCGGGCAGGTCCGCGTGTGGCCGGTGCTGTCGCCGCTGGTCGCCGACACCGAGACGGCCGCGCGCCGGAAGCTCGCCGAACTCGACGACCTGCTCCACGACGACGCCGCGCACCGGCCGGCGGAGCGGTTCTCGGGCGGCCCGATCGTCGCCGGGACACCGGAGCAGATCGCCGACCGGATGCAGCGGTGGTTCACCGAAGGCGCGGCCGACGGCTTCACCGTCTCGTTCCCCTACTTCCCGGGCCCGGCGATCGAGTTCGTCCAGCAGGTCGTGCCGATCCTGCGCCGCCGCGGTCTCGTCCCCGACGGCTACCACGGCACGACGCTGCGGGAAAACCTCGGCCTCGCCCGCCCGGAGGTGTCGCGATGACCCGGCAGCTGCACTTCACCGCGTTCTTGAAGCCACCGGGGGAGTACCTGGCGGCGTGGCGGCACCCGGACACCCGCGCGGACGCGGGGGTCGACTTCGACACCGTGCTGTCCTTCGCCCGGGCGGCGGAGGCGGCGAAGTTCGACGCGGTGTTCTTCGCCGATCTCGTCGGCGTGCCGCTGGAGAGCCAGGACGTGCTGTCGCGGGTGTCGGTGGTCAACGACTCGTTCGAGCCGACCACGCTGCTGGCGGCGCTCGCCGCGGCGACCAGCCGGATCGGGCTCATCGCGACGGCGTCGACCACCTACAACGAGCCCTACCACCTCGCGCGGACGTTCGCCTCGATCGACCACATCTCCGGTGGCCGGGCCGGCTGGAACGTCGTCACCTCGCTCAACGACGGGGAAGCGCTGAACTTCGGCCTCGACGCCCACGTCGGCCACGCCGACCGGTACGGCCGCGCCGAGGAGTTCTTCGACGTCGTCACCGGGTTGTGGGACAGCTTCGACGACGACGCCTTCCGCCACGACAAGCCGTCCGGGGTGTACTTCGATCCCGCGAAACTGCACGTCCTGGACCACGCCGGACCACACCTGTCGGTGGCCGGCCCGCTGAACATCTCCCGGCCGCCACAGGGCCGTCCGGTGATCGTGCAGGCGGGCGCTTCGGAAGCGGGCAAGCAGTTCGCCGCGCGCGTGGCCGAGGTCGTCTTCTCCGGGCAGCGTGACCTGGCCCGGGCCACCGAGTTCTACGCCGACATCAAAGACCGCGCCGCGGCTTTCGGCCGGAGCCCGGACGAGCTCAAGGTGTTCCCCGCGCTGTCGGTCATCACGGGCGAGACGCGCGCCGCCGCCGAGGCCAAACGCGACGCGTTGCGTGGGTTGATGCCGCCCCAGGTGGCGCTGGCCCACCTCGCCTACCTGCTCGGCGGGTTCGGTCTCACGGCGTACCCGTTGGACGGGCCGCTGCCGGAACTGCCCGAGTCCAACCAGTCGAAGAGCACGCAGCTCGACGTCTACCTGCGGGCCCGGCAGCGCGGGCTGACCATCCGGCAGCTCGCCGCCGAAATCAGCGACGACGCCGGCACGATCGTCGGCCCGCCGGAAGAGATCGCCGACCACATCGAACGCTGGTTCGCCGCGCCCGCGGCGGACGGGTTCACCCTCGTTTTCCCGTACCTGCCGGGTACCCTCGACGACTTCGTCCAGCTGGTGCTGCCCATCCTGCGCCGGCGGGGGCTGTTCCGGGCAAGGTACGACGGCACCACCCTGCGCGACCACCTCGGCCTCCGCCGACCGACCTCCAGGTACGGATCCCCTGATGGCAGCTGACACCGCGGGCGAGCACAACGCCCTGACCGACGTCCCCGGGGTGCGCGTCGGGCACGCCACCCGCATCGGCGACGGCGCGCTGACCGGCACGACGGTCGTGCTGGTGCCGCCGGGCGCGGTCGTCTCGGTCGACGTCCGCGGCGGTGGCCCGGCCACCCGCGACACCGCGGCCCTCGACCCCCGCCACCCGGCGCCGACGGTCGGCGCGATCACCCTCACCGGTGGCAGCGCGTTCGGCCTGGCGGCGGCCGGCAGCGTCCTGGAGTGGCTGGCCGAGCACCGCCCGGAGGCGACGGCGGTCGTCCCCGCGGCCGCGCTGTTCGACCTGGGCCGCGGCGGAGACTTCCACGCCCGCCCGCACGCCGGACTCGGCGCCGAAGCCGTCCGTGCGGCCACCGACGGGCCCCTCGCGCAGGGCAACGTCGGCGCCGGGACCGGTGCGGTGAGCGCGGAGATGAAGGGCGGCGTCGGCACCGCCAGCGCGGTGCTGCCGGACGGCACCGTCGTGGCCGCGCTGGCCGTGCTGAACTCGCACCACCCCGCGGTGGACCCGGCTTCGGGGTTGCCTTACGGGTACTCGCTGGGGCTGACGGCCGACGAGTTCCCGCGGACCGCCGCGGACGAAGCGGCCCGCACGGCGGCGCGGGAGCGGCTCGCGGCGTCGACGCGCGAACGCGACACCCGGACCCCGCTCAACACGGTGATCGGCGTGGTCGCGACGAGCGCGTCCCTCGACCCGGGGACGACGTACCGCCTGGCGGGCGCGGGCCAGGACGGCCTGGCGGTCGCGGTCCGCCCGGCCCACGGCGTCGCCGACGGGGACACGGTGTTCGCGGTGGCCACCGGAACGTCCGGCGCGGGCGCGAGCCCGGAGCTGTTCGCGGCCGCGTCGGACGCTTTCGCCCGCGCGATCGTGCACGCGGTGCTGGCGGCGGAGTCCGTGACGACGGACTGGGGGCACATCGCCGCCTACCGCGAGCTGTATCCCGGAGTGGGGTGACCTCGCCCGACCTGATCCTGCCCGGCGGTCCTCCGGCACGCGGCTCACCGGCGGATCGACGCGATCGAACAGGCCCTCCCCGACTCCGGGGAGCCGACCGTGCCACCGACGCGGCCGGGCACCGCGCGCGGCAGGCTCGTCACCGGCGTGCGGCGGGTCAAGCCTGCAGGACCGCCTCGACGTCCAGCTCGATCTTGATCTTGTCGGACACCACGGCCACCGGGATGGACGCGCCGACTTCGAAGGCCGCGCGGCTGATCTCCGTGTGCGCCGACACGCCGATCACCTTGCTGCCCGGGGTGAGACCGTCACCGAAACCGCCGATCTCGGCCGTCAGCGTGACCGGCTTCGTGACGCCGTGCAGGGTGAGGTCGCCGTCGATCAGGTAGTCCTCGCCGTCGACGCGGATGCCGGTCGAAGTGAACGTCAGCGTCGGAAGGTTTTCCGCGTCGAGGAAGTCGGCGCTGCGGATGTGACCGTCGCGCTGTTCGTTGGTCGTGCTGACGCTGGCAGCCTGGATGGTCGCGGTGACCGTGGACCCGAGAACGTCCTCGCCGGTCACGACGGTGCCTTCGAACGCCTCGAAGCGGCCGCGCACCTTCGAGACGCCGAGGTGCCGCACGGTGAACGTGACCGTCGAGTGCACCGGGTCGATCACCCAGGTGCCCGTGAGGTATCCGGGAATCGCGGTGGTGGAAGCGGACATGGTTGCTCTCCTCGGGGTGGTGCGGACTTCGGTGCCACGAAGCCAACTACGGAGTAGTTCAGAGTTCAACCAGTCTTGGTGGGTGGGACGCTCGGCGCCGTTCGGGCTCGTGGACGTGGTGCTGCGGCACACGGTGGATGCCGCCGCGACCTCAGCGGCACATCCTGAGCTGTGGAACACGTGGCGGCTTCCGGGTTCCGCCAATACCGTCCACGGCATCGAATTCCTCTGGTACATCCCGAACCAGGCCTCGCCCGGCCACCGCGGCGACGACGTCATCGCGGGGCACAACAGCCTGGACACCTTGACCGCCCAGGCGAAGGCGCTCGAAGCGCACGGCTGGGCGGGTGCACTGCTCGGCACCGGATGGGGACGGCCCGACACCTTCACCGTCGCCACCGCGCTGGCGGCGCGGACGAGCACCTTCCAGCCGCTCGTCGCCGTCCGGCCGGGCTACTGGCGGCCCGCGCAGTTCGCCGCCGCGGCCGCCACCCTGGACCACCTCTCCGGCGGCCGGCTGCTGGTGAACGTCGTGTCGGGCAAGGACGACCTCGCCGCCTACGGCGACGACGAAGGCGACCAAACCCAGCGCTACGCCCGCACCAAGGAGTTCCTCCGGATCGTGCGGCGGCTGTGGACCGAGGAGAACGTGACCCACGACGGCGAGTACTTCGGCGTCACCGGGGCCACTCTCGCCCAGCGGCCGGTCACGCGGCACGGCCGCCCGCACCCGCGGCTCTACTTCGGCGGCGCCTCCGCGGCCGCCGAGGAAGTCGCCGCGACCGAGGCCGACGTCCAGCTCTTCTGGGGCGAGCCCCTGGACGGCGTCGCCGAACGCATCGAACGGCTCGAAGACCTGAGCGCGAAGCTCGGCCGGGAGCACCCACCGTTGGAATACGGCCTGCGCGTCACCACCTTCGTCCGGGACACCACCGACGAGGCGTGGGCCGCCGCGGAGTCCAAAGTGGACGCGATGGCGCGGGGCGCGGTCGTGCGTGACGCCGACTGGTCCGCCGCGACGGGACAGCGCCGGTTGCTGGACCTGGCCGCGCGAGGTGACGTGCTCGACGACAACCTCTACACCGCGCCGGGCCGGTTCGGCGCCGCCGGTGCGGGTACGACCTGGCTCGTCGGCTCGGCGCAGGACGTCGCGAAGTCCCTGCGCAAGTACCGCGCGCTCGGCATCACCCACTTCGTCCTGTCCGACACGCCGTACCTGCCGGAGCTCAAGCGCCAAGGCGAGCAGCTGCTGCCGTTGCTGCGGTGACCGCCGCCGGCCCGATCCCGAGGTGCTCGCGCAGGGTCGTGCCGGCGTACTCGGTCCGGAACACACCCCGTTCCTGAAGCAGCGGAACGACTTTCGCCGCGAACTCGTCCAGGCCGCCCGGGGTGACGTACGGCGCGAGGATGAAGCCGTCGGCCGCGTCGGCCTGCACGAGGTCGTCGATCGTCGTGGCGACCGTCGACGGTGAGCCGACGAAGGTGTGACGGCCGGTGACCTCGATGATCAGCTCGCGGATGGACAGGTTCCCGGCCGCCGCCCGGTCGCGCCAGGCACGGGCGGTGCCGAGCGGGTCGCGGTACTGCCGGACGCCGGCCCGGCCGGGCGCGATCGTGTCGCCGAGGTGCGGATCGGCTTCCGGCAGCGGGCCATCCGGGTCGTAGGCCGACAGGTCGCGGTTCCACAGCTGTTCCAGTAGCCGGATCGCGGTCGGCCCGCTGACCTGGGCGCGGCGGACCTCGTGAGCCAGTTCGGCCGCGTCGGCGTCGGTGTCGGCGAGCACGAAGGTCGCCGCGGGCAGCACGACGAGCTGGTCCGGCGACCGCCCGTGCCGGGCCAGCCGGCCTTTGACGTCGGCGTAGAACGCTTGTCCCGCCTCGAGATCGGCGTGCCGGCTGAAGATCGCGTCCGCGGCCGCCGCCGCGAACTCACGCCCTTCTTCGGAGTCGCCCGCCTGGATGATCACCGGGCGCCCCTGCGGGCCGCGGGGCACCGTGAACCGGCCGGAGATCGCGAACTGGGCGTCGTGGTGCTCGAACTCGCCGGCGCGGGGATCGGACAGGAAGACACCGGACTCGCGGTCCGCGACGATCTCGTCGCCGTGCCAGGAGTCGAAGAGCTTCCCGGCCGCGTCGAGGAACTGCCGGGCGCGCTCGTAGCGCTGCTCCTCCGGCAGGAACCCGCCGCGCCGGAAGTTCTCGCCGGTGAAGGCGTCCCACGACGTGACGACGTTCCACGCCGCACGTCCGGCGGAGAGGTGGTCCAGGCTCGCGAACTGCCGGGCCACCTCGTACGGCTCGTTGAACGTCGAATTGATCGTGCCGGCCAGCCCGAGCCGGTCGGTGACCGCGGCCAACGCGGCGAGCACGGTGAAGGTGTCCGGCCGGCCGACGACGTCGAGGTCGTAGATGTCGCCGTGCTGCTCGCGCAGCCGCAGCCCCTCGGCGAGGAAGAAGAAGTCGAACTTGGCGGCTTCGGCGGTCCGGGCGAGATGGGCGAAAGAGCCGAACTCGATCTGGCTGCCGGCGTCGGGGTGGCTCCAGACCGTCGTGTTGTTCACGCCGGGGAAGGCCGCCGCCAGGTGGATCTGCTTGCGAGGCTTGGTCATCGGTGGCTCCTCAGGCGGCGTAGCGGTTCACGGGGCGGGCGAGCCCGAGCAGCCCGCGCAGGGTCGAGGCCTCGTACTCGCGGCGGAAGGCACCGCGCCGCTGCAGTTCCGGGACCAGGCCGCGAGTGATCGCGGTGAGGTCGTGCGGCACCGCGCCGGGGCGCAGCCGGAAGCCGGAGAGCCCGGCCTCGTGCCAGTCGAGGAGCCGATCGGCCAGTTGCGCGGGCGTCCCCGCGAAGACGTCGGCGTCGGACTGGTATTCGGCACCGGCCAGGTCGTCCAGCCGGGCTTTCCGCTCGGCCGCGTCGTCCCCGAGGAAGACGACGAGATCGGCGAAGACGTGCAGCGGGTCGTGCGTCCGCCCGGCGGCTTCCTGCTCGGCGCGGACCTCGCCGACGATCACCTCGGCGTGCTCGCGGTCGTGCGGCGTCACGTAGACGACGTCGGCGGCCCGGGCCGCGAGGCGGTAGGGGACCGTGGCGTGCGCGAGCGCGGTCACCAACGGCTGGCCCTGCGGTGGCCGTGGCGTGATGGCCGGGCCCTTGACCGAGAACCAGCGGCCCTCGAAGTCGATGTAGTGCAGCTTGTTGCGGTCGATGAACCGGCCGGTCGCGACGTCCCGGATCACCGCGTCGTCCTCCCAGCTGTCCCAGAGCCTCCGCAGCACTTCGACGTAGTCCGCGGCTTCGTCGAACAGGTCCACGAAGTGAGCAGGGAAATCGCCGGGTGCGGGCAGCCGGAATCCGGGGAACTCGCGGCGGCCGAAGTGGGCGGCTTCGCTCGGGCTGCCCGACACGCGGACGCGGACCCCGGCGCGGCCCGAGCTGACGTAGTCGAGCGTGGCGATCGCCTTGCTCAGGTGGAATGGCTCGGTGTGCGTGACCACGGCGGTCGGGACGAGCCCGAGGTGCCGGGTGTGCGGCGCGACGCGGGCGGCGACCAGGACCGCGTCCAGCCGGCCGCGGACTTCGTCGGTGCGCTCGTCCGGCCCGTCGAGCCGGCCGGACTGCGGGGCGAGGGAGTCTTCGATGGTCACGAAGTCGAGCAGGCCGCGCTCGGCTTCGGCCACTTGGCCGGTCCAGTAGCCGGCGGTGAACAGCTCGGCGGGCCGGGCGTCCGGGGCCCGCCAGGCGGCCGGGTGCCAGCCCGCGCCGTCGAGGGCGGCGGCCAGGTGCAGCGTCATCGCGGTTCTCCCTTCGCCTCAGCGGTTCCAGTGCTCGGCGAGCAGCTCGTAGGACCGCACCCGGTCGGCGTGGTCGTGGGTGATGGTCGTGATGACGAGCTCGTCCGCGCCGGTCGCGTCCTGCAGCTGCCGCAGCCGGGCGGTGACCGTGGCGGGCGAGCCGGCGAACTGGGTGTCGACGCGGTCGGCGACCAGTGCGCGGTCTTCGTCCGTCCACTCGTGGGCGGCGGCTTCTTCGGGCGTGGGGAAGGGGATCGCACCTTCGGCGCGGCGGATGCTGCGCACCCACAAGCCGTAGCCGGAGGCCAGTTTCCGGGCGGTGGCGTCGTCTTCGGCGACGACGACGTCGGCCGACACGGCGACGTGGGGCTTCGGGAGCGCGTCCGACGGCTGGAACGCCGCCCGGTAGGCGTCGACGGCTTCGAGCACGCTGGAGGGGCTGACGTGGTAGTTCGCGGCGAACCGCAGGGAGTTGCGCCCGGCCACGGACGCGCTCTGCCCGCCGCTGCTGCCGAGGATCCAGATCTGCGGCCGGGTGCCTTCGCCGGGTACGGCGTGGGCTTCGACGTCGTCGGCGGAGCGGTAGGTGCCGCGGAGCAGGGCGAGGATGTCGTCGACCTGCTCGCCGTAGTCGGGGGATTCGGCGCCGGGTTGCTGCAGCAGCCCGAAGGTGACGCCGATCCGGGCCGACCGGGCCAGGCCGCTGAAGTCGGGTTTCGGTGGGATGAGCAGGCCGTTCGCGGCTTGGGCCGGTGCGGTGGGCCGGGCGGCCGCGGCAGCGTATTCACGGACGAGCTGTTTGCAGCTGCGGCCGAGCCCGAGGTCCAGCCGTCCGGGGTGCAGCGCCTCGATGAGGCCGAACTCTTCGACGGTGGCCAGCGGGGTGCGGTGGGCGAGCTGGACGCCGGCGGACCCGAGGCGGATGCGTTCGGTGGCGCCGGCGACGAGGGCGATGAGGATCGGCGGGGACGCGCCGGCGACGCCGGGGTTGAGGTGGTGTTCGGCGAACCAGTAGCGGTGGTAGCCGAAGCGTTCGGCCTGCTGCGCGAGATCGACGGTGTTGCGGACGGCGTCGGTGACGGTGGCGCCGGAGCTGATCGGGACGAGGTCGAGTACGGACAAGGGGACTTCGGGCATGAGCGGTCCTTTCAGGCGGGCCACCCGGCTCGACGGTGACCTTGTCCTCGCGCCACAGCCGCCGGAACAGCTCGTAGCCTCCCGGGCTCGGTACTCCACAGCTAGCCCGAGCCGAGGCCGCACCGCACTCGTGTTCACGATGTGGGCGCGGTCGTCTACGAGACGGTGTCCTCGTGGAGGGTGAGGTAGACGGCGCGGACCGCGAGGGTGCGTTCGATCTCGTCGATGAGAGGGGCGAAGAACTGCTTGCGATGCTCGGTGTCGCTCATCGACGTGACGGCGAAGTACATGCTGCCGAACCCGGCGAGCAGGGTGGCGTTGCGCAGCAGGGCGACCGGGACGCCGGGCAGCAGCGGCGAGATCGCCGGCGTCGTGCCGATCCACTGTTCGGCCGCGGCGGGGGTCACGATGATCACGCCGAGGAGGACGAAGAAGGCGAACAGGGCGAGGCCGATGACCGCGGCCTGGACGAGCTGGCGGGTCGCGAGCATCAGCAGCAGGTTGCGTTTCTGGCGGCCGTTGAGGCTGACCGCCCGGACCGGGCCGTCGAGGGTGACCGCGCTCAGCGGCGTGCCGGCGCAGGCGGCGGTCAGCATGGGCGGGCTGAAGTCCTGTTCGACGCGGCCGATCTCCTCCCGTAGGCGGGCGGCCGCGGCGAGCACGGTGACGGCGCCGAACAGGGCGACGACCAGGGCGAGGCGCCACCAGTCGAGCTGGTTCATCAGCTGCCAGAGCTCCCCGGTGAAGAAGAGGAACAGGGTGACGAACAGCAGGACCGGCAGCGCCCGGCCGAGGACCTGGACGCTGTTGCGGAGGTCGGTGATCGCCTGCCGGATGGCTTGGCGCAGGAGGGTGCCGAAGCCGTAGGTGGTGGCGAGGTAGGTGGCCGCGAAGACGGCGGCGAAGAACACGAGAAAGGCGAGAACGCCCAGCGCGCGGGCGCCCGGGAGGGTGATGGCGCCGTCGAAGGCGAGCTGCAGCAGCGGGACGGCGACCGGCATGGCGGCGTAGGCGGCGAGGATGGCGATGGTCGAGCCGCGGGAGAAGCGGGGGAGGCGCCGGACGAACAACGAGATCGTCACCCAGGCGGCGACGGTCACCGCGACGACGACGCCGAGCAGGACCCACCGGCCCGAGCCGGCGGTCTTGAGCGGGACGAGCCAGGCGAGGCTGGCGAGCATGACGAAGGCGAGGGCGGGCAGCATCCGGGGCAGGATGTGTTCGGTGAAGCTGTACCCGGCGATCATCGTCGGGGTTCCGCGCCGGAGGAACCAGCGTTCGGTCCGCTGGGTCCGAGCCCGAGGTGACGATGTCGGCATGGACAGATGATCCCCGGCGGCGCCAGGCCGCCTCCGGGCAGGCCGGTCATCGATCGGCCATCGCGGGTACGCCGAAGGAGATTGGGGGACGGTCCACAAAGGAAGCCGTGAGTGATGATCATCACTCAGACGGCGGCCGGCCGAAGACGGGACGGACTGAAACCCTTGTGGACACGAGGTTGGTGGCGTTGTGCTGTCCACTTAGGAAGGTCATCCGCGGCGGCGGTCGAACTGCCGGATCCGGTCCTGGCGGCCGGCATGGGACGGGATCGATCGGGACGAGTCCGGTGCGGGGGAGCGGGGTCCGGAGCCCATCGCCATCTGACGACTGAAGCCCTGCCCCTCCGGGGAGGGACAGGGCTTCTGACCTGCAAGTTCAGGTGGTGCGCGATACTGGGATTGAACCAGTGACCTCTTCCGTGTCAGGGAAGTGTGGCGGCTGGATCGACCAGGTGAAGCGCGTTGTTGTGCAGGTCGTGCGTCTAGTTCCTTCTCGAAGGGAAGGCTTCGGCGTCGTTTGGTGCAGGTCGCCGTCGCCGAACGATCGCCAGCAAGTTCGGCGCCGCTAGCGGATTGCATGCTAGTAACCCATCGATCAGATGTCCGGCGCGCTGGCAGTGGCTTGGTTGCGTTAACCGGAGAGTTCTTAGCTGGACTCCGCACTCGAGGCACCGAGACCAGGCCGCACGGCTTGAGACTCGCTGCGTTCCGGAGTTATTGGAGCAGCCAAGTTGGCGATAACGAATTAGTAACTGTATGTTGCTTTCGTGAGGCTAACAGCGCATGGAGAGATTGCATCCGTGTGGGCTCTACTGTCTGATTGATCGTCTGTGGAGCAGACAGTCATGATCGCCTCCGGCGACCCGGTCAGCCCTCAGCCGGGATCGGGTCCTGCGTACTTGAGGAGGCGCAATCCCTCAAGGCGTACCGCTTCCGGGTAGATCGCACGGTAGATCCCGCAGTTGGGAGAGCGCAGGTCGAAGCGACCGGTGGCGCGGAACGTAGCTACCGAGCAGCCGCCCGAGCACCAGTTTTTCCACGTGCAGTCTCGGCAGCCTGGTTTCTCGTCCACGAGGAGGTTCTTGATCTTGCGCTCCGGATCGCGGACAGCCAGGACCGGATCCGTTTTACGGATGTCTCCCGCGGCGTCGTCGAGTTCCATGTGGCACTGGGCGATCCGGCCGCGCTGGTCGATCACCACGTAGTCGTCGCCGACCCCGCAGGACTGCTTTCTTGGCCGCAGGAGCTGGCCGCGATCGAGGATCGACCCCAACACGCTCCACCGAGGGAGCGTCCGCTCGATCTCGGCGAACGCAGTGCGCAATCCATCCAGGAGGGCGTGCTCCTCGTACTGGAGGTCCGTGAATGCAGCGGCGCAGTCGTTGTCGCGAAAGAAGTTGAAGCTGAAGGTCAGGTCGCGATCAAGGCTGAACCGGACAACTTCGGCGACAGCATCGACGTTGCGGCTCGTGATCGTGATCGACAGGTGTGGGGTCACACCCTCGCCGCACAGCTTGGCGATCGTCTGGAGTACTCGCGCCGAAGACGGCTTCCCTGTCAGGGTGGGCCGCTGCGCGTCGTGGGCCTCAGCGATCCCGTCCAGGGAGATCATCACGCGGATGTCCAGTCGCTTCAGCTCCTGCGCCAGCCGCCGAGAAATTGCGACGCCGTTGCTCAACAGCACCGCGCTGAGCTTCAGGCCGGCAGTGGCGCACTGTTCGGCGGCGTACTCGTGGAGTTCCAGCAAGACGCTGGCGTTCAGGCTCGCTTCGCCACCGGCGTACTTAAGACGAAGTGCCGAGAAGCCGTTCTTGGCCGCCGACCTGACCAGGGCGTCGACGGAGTCGCGCGCTGTGGCGGAGTCCATGGACTCACTCGACTTGTGCACGTAACAGTATGGGCAGCGGAGGTTACATTTGTTCGTGACGTGCAGCCATGCCGTCAATTCTCGACTTTTGGTGAATTCCTGCCGTGGTGGAGCGCCTGCAGGGTGTAATATGTCATGCGCCAGTAGTTTCCGGACCACAGTGTCTGATCCCGCGAGGTCGGCCGTATTGGCCGACGCGTGCTGTTGAGTGAAGTGATCGAAAACGGCACGTCCCTCGGTATTCAGCACCACGACACCGCCGTTCCCGGCCGGGCTGAACAGAGCGACGTGCTCGATGTCGATCGCAAGTTCCAGTACGCCTGCCGTCCGGACCAGCGGTCGCCCATCTGGTTCCGGTTCCGAATCGACGCGGTCCGATTCGCCGCCGGAGGGCGGGCACGCGCAGTCCTCGCAGCTGCGGACCAGCAGCTCCTGGGCACCGTCGATGTCCGATGCGGACAGTGCGAGTGCCCGGTGGGCAGTGGAATTCATGGGCGTGAGCCTCCCACGGCGGCAGTCGTCCGGGCGCACCCGGGTCAGTAAAGCTGCTCCAGTCGAGCCAGTAACGACGTGGATCTACTGCTCGTTTCCGGCGACGTCCACCGTTCTCTTAGCCGGGTGTACCACTCCGATTGCACATCCGGCGTCAACTTGGCGAACAACTGGTGGAATCGTTCGAATTCGGCGGCTATCGCCGCCGCCCCGTGGGACCCGATACGGGCGCCAGCGAGGATCAGGAAACCCCTGGAATAGTGGTCGAGAGCATTGTCGAGCAATGATTCCGACCCGTCCGCAGTCAGCGAGTCGTGCAGTTCGAGGTGGCCTTGAAGCAGTTGCCAGCGGGCTTCGAGATCGTCGAACTGGTAGTCTCGGATGGCCTGGGCGACGTCCTCGACGCGTGCGTGGATGAGCCTGCGGTATCTGTCCTCGCCGGTTTCGCACCAGGCACGATAGGTCAGTTCGAGGTATTCGATCAAGCTGGCAGACAGGAACCAGCCGTCGGCCAGCCGCCGGGCCTCGGCGATCGCGTGGTCGAGGTGGCGCAGCCCCGCGTCCGGGTCGTCTTCGCCGAAGATCCGGCCTGCCCGGTTGAGCGCGGACGGGTACCAGCGGACGCCGTAGTCACGGCAGATGTCGAGCGCGCTGCAGATCAACCGCCGTGCGTCCGCCATCGGCTTCTCGACCAGGTTCAAGCCTTCCTCGTGGGCCTGCATCAGGCAAATGGCCTCTTCCTGGTGGACAAGCCCGAGCCACGAACCGCTGTGCAGCTCGATGAAGAGTCCTTCGGCCTGCCGATACTGGTCCCAGGCCCGGCTGAACTTTCGCTCGTACCGGTAGACCTCCGCCGAGACACTCAGCGACACCGCGATGGCATGCTTGGTCCCCAGTTTCCGCCGTACGGCCAGCGCGGGCTCCACCAAGTTCCTGGCCTCGTCGTAGCTGCCCTGCAGCGCCTTGAGGTAGGCCCAGTTGGCCTGGATGGACGCCAGTTCCTCCCGGTCTCGGTCGGTTGCGCCGGGCCCGGCGCGCTTGACGATCACCTCGTAGGCATCGCGGTAGTACTGATCGGCTTCCTGCCACTTGCCGAGGTTGCGGCAGTAGAACCCCAGTTCCTTATAGCTCTGGGCCCGCAGGTGTTCCCGTTGCGGCGACGGGAGTCCGCCGGCGTACGCCAGTGCTTCGTCGAAGTACTCCTGCGCCCGCTCGACCTTGCCGGGGATGCCCAGCCAGGCGTTGCCCCGCTCGTTGGCGAGCCGGTACTTCAACGGGGTGTCCGCCTCGGCCTCGGGCAGTCGACTCAGCAACGCGAGCGCGGCCTCGGGCTGCGAGGCCTGCCGCAGGAACCGGGCGACATCCAGGCCGATCCCGAGGTAGCGCTGCGGCTGGCCGACGAGCCAGGCGCGAAACCGGTCGACGACCACCCCGATGGCGTCCTCCAACGGCGGTTGCGGTGTCGCCGGTGGGAGGAACCGCTCAAGCTCGTGGCAGGCGAGCTCCTGGAAGTGTACGTCGTCCCGCTTGGAGGCGGCGCCGAACTCGGTCGTGAACCGGGCGGTCCCTGCTTCGAAGTCGGTCAGCAGCCGGTAGTACAACCCGGCCGCGCGCAGCTGGTCCAGCTCCCGTTTCCGGACGTCCAGCCGCGCCACCTTCTCGAACAGGACGCGCGCGCTAGCCGCGGGCTCCTTGAACACCTGCGTCTGCGCCTCGATGACTTCGGAGTATTCCGCGTCGCAGAGGCTTTCGTAACTCGACGCGGCCGTTTTCCACTGATGCCGGCGCCAGCTCTCGTCTTGGTCGTGTAACGGGATCAGGCGGTGCGCGAGCTCTTCGGCGAGCGCATCATGCAGCGTGATATACCGCTCGTTCGCCCGCGGCCGGATCCACGGGCGGGCCAGCAGCTGCTGCCATGCGTTGGACCAGCCTCCGGCGTTGGGCGGCAGCTCGCGGTCGGCCATGAGCGCCCGCCAGAGCTGTTCGTCGATGCTGTGTCGGACTACCGACAGCCGCTTGATCGCTTCAGGCCAGAACTCGCTGCTGCGGTACGGGGTGACCAGGCGGCGCCGGAACGCTTCCCGCAGCTTGCCTCTCACCTGGTCGTCCCCGGCCATCTCAGGAGGGGGGTCGAAATGTTGCAGGTAGTCGACGGCGAGTGCGAGCCACAGGGGGTGCCCGCCGGTCAGCGCGACCAGCCGGCTTTTCTGGCCTCGGCTCAAGGAATCCGCGAGGATGCTGCGATCGAGGAAGGTGAGCGCGTCGGCTTCGTCGAAGCCGGCCAGGGTGATCTCGGCCGTCTCGAGTGCGCCGGGAGGGACCGCGAGCTGGTCGCGGATCGGGTCATGCGTCTCCCAACCCCACGCCGGGCGGCCGGACAGCACGAACAGCGTGCCCGGCAGTGCTTTCATCCACTGGGCTAGGGTGACCAGCAGGAACGTGCTACGCATGGTTTCCACGGTGTCCAGCGTGATGACGACGATCTGCCCCGACGAAGCGATGTAGTCCCCGTAACCTTGGCTGAACAGTTCGTTGCTGCGGCGGTGGTGGCTGGCCATCGCGGCTTTGCCGACCTGCTGGACCGACAACCCTGGCAGCCGGGTCGTGTGGTCCAGGAAGTCCGCGAAGTACCGCTGCTGCGGGTCGAGGCTCGCCACAATTGTGCGTTGGAGCCCCGCCAGTAGCCAGTACTGCGAATCGTCGATGTCGATCGGCCGGATCCAGCGCACCGCAGGATCGACGCCGTCGCGCGCGGCGAGCGCGCGCACCATCCGCGTTTTGCCCACCCCGCCCGGTCCGTAGAGTAGGACTGCGCGGCTGCGGCTGCTTGTGCGCACCAACCGGACCTGCTCGAGAACCTCGTTCTCCTCCCACCGCCGGACGTAGAACGTGCCGAAATCCGGGTCCATCAGGAACCTCCGGTGATCGTGTCGGCGATCGCGTTGAGAACCCGTTCGAAGAGTCCGTCGAACGGCATGACCAGCATTTCGAATTCAGCGTCGGCCCGCAGCCGTTCGGTGACGTAGTCGCGGTACTCGGACGGCTCGAGAATCTCAGGTCGTCGGAATTCTTCGACCAGTTTCACGGCGGTCCGGGGAAGCTCGTCTCGCACCGTGTCCGCGCTGGCGTGGATCAGCTTCGCGGTCTCGTGCCAGAGGCTCTCGACCAGGATTGCGCCCTGCTCGGCCCCAGCGCCTCGAACTGACCACTTCGCGTAGAACTCCCGCGCCTGCGTGTGACTGCGATGGCGGGATTCGGCGTCCGGGTAGTAGTAGTGGTAAAGCAATCGCCTGATCGGCCGGTGCAGCACCTGCCACGGTTCTTGCACTTGGCGGTTCTGCAGCGCGGTCTGGCCCATCGCTTGCCAGAGGTCGACCTGGGTCCAGCTCGCGGCCTCGAGCTGCTGCTGGAACCTGACATCGTTTTCGATATGATACCGCAGATGTGACTGGGTCAGCAGGCGGTACCGGACGGCGACCTTGAGCGCGGCCTCGAGCACCACCCGGCGTTTTGGTTCATCGCCAGCGAAGGGCAGCAGGCTCTCCGTGGCCAGCAGGTCGTCCTTGATGTAGGGGCGGGCGACCTGGTCGAAGACCGCCGGTGTTGCGGCTTCGCAGTCCTCGATGGCCAGGAAAGCGTCACCTTCCGCCCAGCGCAGGCCTTGGGCCAGCACCGCAGGTAGCCCCTCGCTGAGCCGGCAGAGCCCGTCCGCCCACCGGTCGAGGTCGTCCGAATTCAGGCCGCTCGCCAGCTCGTGCACGGCGAGGCGGACCACCTCTTCGGTGAACTCCGCGAGGGGAAGCTGTTCCAGGGGGATCGCGCCGCGCTCGCCCACCCCCTTCCAGCCTTCCTTTCGCCGGCTCGCGACGATTAGGCTCATCCGCGTCCCCCCGCCGCTGCGGCGTTTTACCAAGCGGTAAATGGCCGTCAGCGCGGAACGAAGCTTGACCGTGGTGGCTTCGTCGAGTAGGTCGGCGCTGTCAAGCAGATACAGCTGCGCGCAGTCGCGTTTGACCAGCGCTGCGGCCGCGGTCACGCAGGCGCTGTGGTCGAAGGTGGCCGATGGGGGGTCGGGGATGTCGAGTAGTTGGCAGAGGAGCTTGACCCAGTCGTGGCGGTCTCCGATCGGTAGGGAGCGCAGGTCGACGAGCTGGGTCCGACATTGCGGCTCCATCGTGTCGCGGCGTCGCAGAACCTCCTGCAGGAACCAGGTCTTGCCCAGTTTCGGCGGAGACACGATCAGCCAGAGATCGGGCGTGCCGACGGTGGTTATTGCGTTGATGAGCCGGCTCAGCTCGTTCTCCCGGTTCCGGAAGACCGTCCAGGGCGTCAAACCGGTACCGGGCGCAGGCGCACCATTCTTATCGAAGCCCAGCGCCGATAGCACTTTGGTGATCTTTTCCGAAGTTTGCGGCTCGAGCAGGTTGAGCCAGGCGGAACTGCGAAGGAAACCAGTTCCGGTCCTTGAGGTTTGCCGGACCTGGATGACGTAGACGAATTGCCTTTTCAGTTCGATCTGGCGGTGGTAGGCCGTGTGTCGTTCCAGCTTGCACCATTCCGACAGTGCGGCTTCTGGGGAGATCAGAGCGACGAAGTAGTCAGCTCGTTCCAGCTCCGCTTGGGTGTCCTTGACGAACTGCTTACCGGGGTGATCGCCGTAGTTATAGACCTCTGCGCCTCGTTGCGTCATGGCCTCGGTAAGGCGATCCGCGATCTCCCTGTCGGCTTGGGTGAAACTGAGGAAGATTCGCGTCATCGGCCAACCTCGACGTACGTGGTACCGGTCGACTCGGAGTCGTTTCCCCCTGGCCTGGCCACCTTGCCTCCGTCCGCCGACAGGTTCCAGTCGATCCACGAGTAGGTCGTCGCCAGTCTCGCTCCTGTTACGCGGTCCCGCGCAGTATACGTTCTTGTGACCACCGTCGACTCGGATCCACTCGGTCGGCCGCTCACTGACGGCGATTCGGTGATCTTTCGTGCGCTTTCGCGATCCTACTGTTGCGCTGGCCGGGCGGCGCTGCCCAGCTTCGCCATCCAGCCTTCGTTTTGGATCGAGATGACTCGCTCTGCTTCGGCCACGAATCTGTCGTCGGAGGTGCGGTTGGTCCTTCGCTCCGCTAGCAGGCGTTCAAGTTCGTCCGCCGTTCTGGTGAATTCGACCTGCTGATAAGCGTACCGCGCGGCGCTGGCGTGCGCGGTGATCGCCGTCGTGACCGTGGTCAGCACTCCGACCCAAGCCGCGGCCAAGATACCCGGGAATGCGGCGGCAAGTGACGCGAGTATGGCTGCTGCGGCAGCGAGGCCCGTCTCGCAGCGCTGGGCGAGGCGAACGCGTGCGGCCATCAGCAGTGACTTCGGGCGGTAGTAGTCGTCTAACTGACCACGCACTCGCACGGTGGTGTAGGTTTCTACGTCGCGGACGGGCGGCAGATCCCGGGGCGTCGGTACCACTCCGGTGGTGTGGCGTAGAAGATCTCCGGCCAGAGCGGACGTCTCGGTGAGTTCGCGCAGGGCAGCCTCGTCACGATCTGGCCCGCGGAATGCGCCGGCACCCGCGAGGTAGGTGTAGACGTCTGACTTCAAGGATTCCGAAACTGACCGCGCCCGAGTCCAGTCGCGGACGATGCCGGAAGCGGTGCCGCGTGCAGCGACCGCTGCCAGCGCCAGTGCCACGGCGGCCACCGCGGCGCAAACCCGCGCCGCAGACTGCGTTAGGCTTGCCGACGCCGCGCCGAATACGGCACCGGCGACGGTCAGGACGAGTACGAGAACGCGGGCTCGGGAGATCCGGATCTTTAGCCGATTCGCGGCTTGTGACCAGACGCTCTGCCGGTCCCATAGCAGCGCGATCGCTTCGGACGTCATGGCGTCATCTTTTCGCGACGGCTTGTTCATCGAGTCACGGAACGGCAACGGTTTCGAACGTGCTCGCAACGGCCTTCGATCATCAAGGCGCGTGCTCTGCCGCTGTTGAGTCGTGAGGTGAACTGTGTTGCTAGTTCGCCGCCTCGACCGACGCTGGGAGGCGATGTCGGTGTCGCCGACCAGGACTAGTACTGCAACGGCAGTTAGTGGTGTTGTGGTAGATCATCGTTGTGGTGGTCGATGTGGTGATGGGGCAGCTGGACTGGGTGCATGAGCGGATCGCGGGCCGGTTCACGCGGTCGGAGCCGCGTGCGAGGGCGCGGGAGTACATGTCCGGGCTGGTCGCAGGGTTGGAGCGGAAGAACGGTTGGACGCTGGCCGAGCAGGCCGGTGAGGTGTCCCCGGACGGTATGCAGCGGCTCCTGCGCTGGGCGGACTGGGACATCGACGGTGTCCGCGACGACGTGGTCGAGCATCTCGGTGAGCCGGGTGGGGTGCTGATCGTGGACGACACCGGGTTCCTGAAGAAGGGCATCCGCTCGGCCGGTGTGCAGCGGCAGTATTCGGGAACCGCCGGGCGGATCGAGAACTGCCAGATCGGGACGTTCCTGGCCTATGCCTCGGCTGGCGGGCATGCGCTGATCGATCGGGAGCTGTATCTGCCCGAGCCGTGGATCGCCGACCCGGATCGGTGCCGGCGGGCGGGGATTCCGGAGGGCACCGAGTTCGAGACGAAGCCGCGCCAGGCCATGGCGATGCTGGCGCGGGCGTTCGCCGCGAAAGTGCCGTTCGCGTGGGTGACCGCCGATGAAGCGTATGGGCAGGTCAAGTCTTTGCGGTTGTGGCTGGAAGCCCACGATGCCGCGCACGTACTGGTGACCAAGGTCAACGACACCTTGGTCACCACCGGCGGCCGCGAGGCCCGCGCCGACGAGCTGATCGCGGACCTGCCGGCCCGGTCGTGGCGGCGGCTCTCGGTCGGTGCCGGAGCACATGGGCCGCGGGAGTATGACTGGGCGCGGGTGCCGATCCAGATCGGCTGGTAGGCCGGGCGGGGTCACTGGGTGCTTGCCCGCCGCTCGATCACCGATCCGACGGAGATCGCCTACTACGTCTGCTACGGACCCCGCCGCGCGACGCTACTGGACCTGGCCTGGACCGCCGGCAGTCGGTGGCGGATTGAGGAGTGCTTTCAGCAGGCCAAGAACGAGGCCGGGTTGGATCAGTATCAGGTCCGGTCGCGGCGGGCGTGGTATGCCCACATCACCCTGTCGATGCTCGCCCACGCCTGGCTCGCTGTCTCCCGATCCCTTGTCGTAAAAGGGGAACTGGCGCCGCCGAGGCGGGCATGATCGGATTCACGCTACCGGAGATCCGGCGCCTGCTCACCAAACTCGTCCTGCGTGTCGCCGACGCCGCCGACCACATCTGGGCCTGGTCCCGCTGGCGCCGCCGACGACAACACCAAGCCCGCCTCGGCCACTACAAACGACGCGGGTACTCTCACTCACTTAACTGCCGTTGCAGTACTAGGCCCGGGTCCGTCGCACGTAGTTGTCAAGCCGCATCGAGATCTTGCTCCTGATGGCCCTATTACAACCAGCGATCTGCCGATGCCACCAGGTCCGGTGACACGTGCCTCGGATCAAGCTTTTGACTTGGGCATCAGTCACGTCAGGCCCGGCGACCACAACTCATTGATCAAGAGCTACTAAATGTAGCGTGAGCTTGCCCCTTTTGGGCGGACAGGGTTGGTGAGTGAGGTCAGGCTATTGCAGGTGCGTTAGCCAGCTGAGCTGCTGTTTGGTAGGCAAGT
>NZ_JBGDMD010000005.1:0-917551 GCF_041679295.1 Amycolatopsis kentuckyensis
GAGTGTTTCGGTGGTTTTAGCGTCAGGGAAACGCCCGGTCCCATTCCGAACCCGGAAGCTAAGCCTGACAGCGCCGATGGTACTGCAACCGAAGGGTTGTGGGAGAGTAGGACACCGCCGAACTTACTTACGGGAAGGCCCCGGTCGAGAATCAGAAATGGTTCTCCCGGGGCCTTTTCGCATGCTCCGAACCGGCCGGCAGTGCGGCGCGAGCACCGCTGCCGACCGGGCAAACGGCTCCGCTGAGCAAGCCGAGTTGGCTCGCCGCCGAGCGGGCGGCGCGGCTACTCGGCCGGGCGGCGCAGCAGGTACGTATCCATGATCCAGCCGTGCCGCTCGCGGGCCTCCGCCCGCGTCACACGGATCCGCTCGGCCAGCTCCGGCGTGAGCGGCCCCGACAGCAACACCTCATCCGGCGTCCCCACGTACGCCCCCCAGAAGATGTGCAACCCCGACTCCGTGAACTGATCGAATGTCGTGTGCGCGTCCAGCAGCACGAACACGTCGTCCACCTCCGGAGGCCAGCCCTCCGCCAGCCGGCGGCCCGTCGTCAGCTGGACCGCCCGCCCGATCTGGTTCATCGTCGTCCGGTGGCGGGCCACCAGCGCCGAAATGCTGCTGATCCCCGGGACCACCTCGTACTCGAACGCCACGTTCCCCCGCGCCAGCACTGCCTCGATCAGCGCGATCGTGCTGTCGTACAGCGACGGGTCGCCCCACACCAGGAACGCCCCCACCGAGTCGGGCCCCAGCTCCGACAACAGCAGCCGCTCGTACACCGAAGCCCGCGCCGAGTGCCAGTCGGCCACTGCCGCTCGGTAGTCAGAAGGCGTGCGGTCGCGCGGTGGGTCCGAGGCCAGCACCACGCGATAGTCCGGCCGCGTCACGAAGCGGTCGAGGATCTCCTGGCGCAGCCGGACCAGGTCCGCCTTCTCCGACCCCTTGTCGAGCACGAAGAACACGTCGACGCGGTTGAGGCGGTCGATCGCCTGGACCGTCAGGTGCTCCGGGTCGCCGGCGCCGATCCCGATCGCGTAGAGCTTGCGCATACCGCGAGTGTGGTGGGGGTCGCGAGTGAACCCCTACCCCCGATGGGTATAAAGGAGGGAGAACGAAAGGAGCCGCCGATGACCGAAGCGAGCTACACCGTCGAGGGCATGACCTGCGGACATTGCGCCACGTCCGTCCGCGAAGAGGTCTCCGAGCTCGAGGGCGTCCAGAGCGTGGACGTCGACGTCGAGAGCGGCCGCGTCACCGTGACCAGTGCCACCCCGCTCTCCGCCGACGCCGTCGCCGCGGCCGTCACCGAGGCCGGATACCGGCTGGTCGCCTGAACCATGACCACCGCGACCCGCGTCGAACTCGCCATCGGCGGGATGACGTGCGCGTCCTGCGCCGCCCGCGTCGAGCGCAAGCTCAACAAGGTCGACGGCGTGACCGCGACGGTCAACTACGCCACCGAGAGAGCCCAGGTCAGCTACCCGAGCGGGCTGTCGGTCGACGACCTCACGGCCGTCGTCGAAGCCGCCGGGTACTCCGCGAGGCTGCCCGAGCCGGAAGCACGCGACGAGACCCCGACGCTGCGCAAGCGTTTGCTCGTTTCGGCGGCCTTGACCGTCCCCCTGGTCGTCCTCGCGATGGTCCCGGCCTGGCAGGTCGACCCGTGGATCATGCTTGCCCTGGCGACCCCGGTCGTGACGTGGGGCGCGTGGCCCTTCCACCGCGCCGCCGCGGTCAACCTGCGGCACGCCACCGCCACGATGGACACGCTGATCTCGCTCGGCGTCGTCGCGTCGGTGCTCTGGTCGCTGTACGCGCTCACCTTCGGGATGGCCGGCGGCCACCTGTACTTCGAGGTCGCCGCCGCGATCACCACGTTCATCCTGGCCGGGCGCTACTTCGAGGCCCGCTCCAAGCGCCGCGCCGGCGCCGCCCTCCGCGCGCTCATGGACCTCGGCGCGAAGGACGTCACCGTCCTGCGCGACGGCGAAGAGCAGCTTATCCCCGTCGAAGAACTGCAGGTGAACGACGTCTTCGTCGCCCGGCCCGGCGAGAAGATCGCCACCGACGGCGTGGTCACCGAAGGCGGCTCCGCGGTCGACACCAGCATGCTCACCGGGGAGCCGGTGCCGGTCGAGGTCGGGCCGGGGGACGCGGTCACCGGCGCCACCGTCAACGTCGGCGGCCGGCTGTTAGTCCGCGCCACCCGCGTCGGCGACGGCACCCGGCTGGCGCAGATGGCCCGGCTCGTCGAAGCCGCGCAGAACGGCAAGGCCGAGGTCCAGCGGCTCGCCGACCGGGTCTCGGCGGTGTTCGTCCCGCTGGTCGTCCTCGCGGCGCTGGCCACGCTGGTCGTCTGGCTCGCGACCGGCGGGCGGCCGGACCAGGCGTTCACCGCCGCCGTCGCCGTGCTGATCATCGCCTGCCCGTGCGCGCTCGGTCTCGCGACGCCGACGGCGCTGCTCGTCGGCACCGGCCGCGGCGCGCAGCTCGGCATCCTCATCAAGGGTCCCGAGGTGCTCGAGAACACGCGCCGCGTCGACACCGTCGTCCTGGACAAGACCGGCACCGTCACCACCGGCCGGATGACGCTGGTCGAGGGCGACGGCGAGCCGCTGCGGCTGGCCGGAGCCGTCGAGGCCGCGTCCGAGCACCCGATCGGCCGCGCCATCGCGGAGGCGGCGAAACAGCGGTTCGGCGCGCTCCCGGCCGTCACGGAGTTCCGCAGCACCCCGGGCGTCGGCGTGACCGGCGTCGTCGAGGGCCGCACGGTCAGCGTCGGGCGAGCCGACGGCGCCACGCTCGGCGTCTCCTGGGACGGTGAGGTCCGCGGGCACCTGGTCGTCGCCGACACGATCAAGCCGACGTCCGCGAAGGCGGTCGCCGAGCTGCGCGAACTCGGCCTGACGCCGATCCTGCTGACCGGCGACCACGCCGGCGCGGCCCGGGCGATCGCGGCCGAAGCGGGGATCGACGAGGTCGTCGCCGAGGTGCTGCCAGAGGGCAAGGTCGACGTCGTCAAGCGGCTGCAGGCCGAGGGCCGCGTGGTCGCGATGGTCGGCGACGGCGTCAACGACGCGGCCGCGCTCGCCCAGGCCGACCTGGGGCTGGCCATGGGCACGGGCACCGACGCGGCCATCGAAGCGAGCGACCTGACGCTGGTGCGCGGCGACCTGCGCGTGGCCGCGGACGCGATCCGCCTGGCCCGCCGGACGCTCGCCACCATCAAGGGCAACCTCTTCTGGGCGTTCGCGTACAACGTCGCGGCGCTGCCGCTGGCCGCGCTCGGCCTGCTCAACCCGATGATCGCGGGCGCGGCGATGGCGTGCTCGTCGGCCTTCGTGGTGAGCAACAGCCTCAGGTTGCGCCGGTTCCACTGAACCCCCGGAGGGTATAGTCGGTGGTCAGGGACGGGCGACGACGGGGACGGGTGGGCGATGACGGGTTACGGCACCGAGCGGGAGGCTTACCTCAAGCGCCTGCGCCGGATCGAGGGGCAGATCCGCGGGTTGCAGCGGATGGTCGAGCAGGACAAGTACTGCATCGACATCCTGACCCAGGTCTCGGCGGCGACGAAGGCACTGCAGTCGTTCTCGCTCGAGCTGCTCGACGAGCACCTGGCGACCTGCGTGGTCCAGGCGGCCGCAGCCGGCGGTGAAGAGGCGGACCTGAAGGTGCGCGAAGCGTCGGACGCGATCGCGCGGCTGGTGCGGTCCTAGCGTCGTGCCGGGAGAGCCCGGCCCGGGCCGCGACGCAGTGAGTGACCCATTCACCTCGTCTGACGACATGAATGACTCATTCATGTCGTTTGGCGGGCCGCGCTAGCGCACCAGCACCGCCAATGTGAGGCCGCCGGCGTTGGTCGTGAAGTGCACGATCACCGACGCCAGCACGCCGCGGCCCGCGTGCCGCCACCAGTGCAGGAAGATGCCGGCGACCCCCGCGGCGGCCATCGCCAGCACCTGGAGCACCACCACCGGCGTCGCGCCGAACACCGCGTGGACCGCCGCGTTGCGGCCGATCGCGAGCGCCGGGAGCGCGTGCCACAGGCCGAACAGCGCCGCCGCCCCGAGGATCGGCGGCCAGCGCCAGCGGTCGTCCGTCGCGCCCAGCAGGCCCGGCAGCACGCCGCGGAACGCCACCTCTTCGATCAGCACCGTCCCGAACAGGATGCGGCCGCAGGTCAGCCAGAGCAGTTGGCCGAAGTCGGGGTCGCCGACGCGGCCGTCCTGGTACACCGTGCGCAGCGCCGGCACCGCCAGCGCGATCCCGAACACCACGGCGACCAGCCCGGCCCCGGCCAGGCCGACCAGCGCGGGACGGCGGAGCGTGCCCAGCCCGAGGTCGGTCCACGTGCACCCGGCGGCCCGGCCCAGCGCGACCAGGATCGCCGCGGCGACGAGCCCGCACACGGGGTATGCCCAGCCCGGCAGCACGCGGTTGGCCAGCGTCGTCGACGTGGCCAGCACGACGACCGCGGTGACCAGGGCGGCCACCCGCTTCGACGAACGGTGCCCCGGGACTTCGGCAGCCGTGACCGGCGCGGTTCGCGGGGACCTCACCCGACGATCATGCGGGCTGCCCGGCCGGCGGGCAACCGTCAGCCGACGGCGTCGGCGGGTGGGCGCCGTTGGACGGGCGCTCTCGTCGGCTGGGGGTTGCCTGCGGGTGGCTGTCGGCCGACGGCGTCGGTGCGGTTGGCGGGTGAGTGCTGCTGGACGGGCGCTCTCGTCGGCAGGGGTTGCCCGCGGGTGGCGGGCAACCGTCAGCCGACGGCGTCGGTGAGGTCGGCAGGTGAGCGCCGCTGGACCGGCACTCTCTTCGACATCGGCAGGGTGGCCTCCGGATCGAAGGGTGCGGGCCGGTCGTCGAGGGCGACGGCCGCGTCGGCGAGCAGGGACCGGCAGCCGGTGAGGCTTGCCTGGAGCTTGTCGCGGACCTCCGTGAGGGCCGTGACCTGGCGCTGGGCCGCTTCCACCAGCCGTTCGGCTTCGGCTTCCGCGGTGGCGACCTGCTTCTTCGCTTTGGCTTCGGCCGTCGTGACCAGGCGGTCGGCCTTGCTCTCGGCGGTCGTGACCAGGCGCTCGGACTTGGTCTTGGCCGCCTTGACCAGCTTCGCCGCCTTCGCCTCCGCGGTCTCGACCTGCGTCTTCGCCTCGGCTTGCGCCGTGCTGACCAGGCGTTCGGCCGTGGCTTCGGCGGCCGCGAGCTTGCGTTCGCCCGTCTTGACCAGCTGATCCGCCTTCGCCCTCGCCGCCGCTTCCTCCCCGGCCAGCGTGCGCATCGCGTCGGCGCGGCGGACCGTCATCGCGCGCGTGTGATCCTCTTCCTGCTGGGCACGGCGGTGTGCCGCGGCTTCGTCGAGCTCGCGGCGGCGCTGCTCGGCCGCCCGGAGGAACTCCTCGTGCTCGACGCGCCGGCGTTCCGCCGCGGCCTCGGCTTCGGCGACCAGGCGGCGTTCCTTCTCGGTGAGCCGGACCGCCTCCCGCTCGGCCTCGCGAACCAGGCGCTCGGCCGTTTCCGTTGCCCGCGCGGTGATTTCGCCCGCTTCCTCGCGGGTCAGCTCGATCATCCGGCGGGACCGCTCCTGCAGCGCGTCCGGCTCGATCGGGGTGCGGCTGATCCGGTCGATCTTCACCCGGAGCTCACGGTTGTCCTCGGCGAGCGCGGCCACGCGCTGCCGCGCGGAGTCGCGTTCGGCGGCGAGTCTGCCCAGCTCGGCTTCGGCCCACGCGACGTACTCCGCGACCTGTGCGCGGTGAAAACCGCGCCACGCCAGGTCGAATCCGGGCTGCGTGCGCTCCACGTCCTCGCCACCGCCGGGGGCCATGCCTCACCTCCGAATTGGATGGTTTCTCCTCGGCCGCACGTTTTCCTTGCGGTACCGGGGAATTCCGCGTCCACCCCAGTGTGCCGCAAACCCGCCCCCGCGCGCTGCCCGGGCGGGTGATCATTCGTCGAGCGGTTCTCCCGGGCCGGTGGACGTGCTCCGGACGCCGGGCAGCTCGGCGAGCTCGGCGGCCAGGTCGTAGAGATCACCGCGGCCGTCGAGGCGCAGCGTCACGACCGCGATCCGTTGCCCCTCTTCGGAAATCGGCTCGTGGTCGACGTCGACGTGGTGCACGCTCCAGCCGCGTCCGGTGCACGCGGCCAGTGCCGCGCGCAGCACGCCGTGGCCGTCGAGGTAGCTCAGCCGCACGACCGGCGGTTCGCGCCGGTGCCGCGCGACGAACCGCTGCAGCGGCGGGAAGCCGCGAGTCACCACGAAGTGCCCGATCGTCGTGCCGACGGCGAGCACCGGCAGCCCGGCACCGCAGGCCGTGCCGACCGCGGCGGTGAGCCAGATCGTCGCCGCCGTCGTCAGGCCGCGCACGGCGTCGCGGCGGACGAAGATCAGGCCGCCGCCGATGAAGCCGATGCCGGAGACGATCTGCGCGGCGATCCGCGACGGGTCCAGTGAGACGTGGTCGATGCCCAGCAGGTCCGCGAAGCCGTACTTCGACACGAGCATGAACACGGCCGAGCCGACGCCGACCAGGCTGTGCGTCCGCAGGCCCGCGGCCTTCATGCCGGCTTCGCGCTCGAGCCCGATCGCGACGCTGAGCAGCAGCGCGAGCAGGACCGGCGGCAGCAGCTCCCACTGCGCCGGCGTGGACCACAGAGTGGGCAAGGTCACTACCTCCCGGGGTTGTCGGTGTCGGCAAGCGAGGAGACTCGCCGGAGCCGTCACCTGGGGATACTGGGCCGGAAGCCCCGATCGTGCCAGGTGAGGTGGAACGCGTGACAGCGAGTCGGCCGGCCCCGGACTTCGTGGGCTACCCGGAGGTGCGGCGCGGCGTCCGCGCCCTGCTCGGCACGCGCGCCGACGTCCACCGGCGGCGGGTGCCGGCGTGTCCGGAGTGGACCGTCGCCGACCTGCTGGGCCACCTCACCGGGATCGCCGAGCGGGTGCTCGAGCGCCACGGCGGCGTGGTGCCGGCTTCGGCGGCGTCGACGGTGCCGGAGCTGCTCAACCACTGGGACGACGTCGGCGAGGACCTCGACCGCCGGCTCGCCGAGGCGGGCGGCCGCAGCGGCGAGGTCATGGTGATGGACGCCTACACCCACGAGCTGGACCTGCGCGCGGCGCTCGGCGTGCCGCCGCCGGTCGAGCACGCGGCCTGGGCGCCGAGCTTCGAGGTGCTGGTCCGCGGGTTTTCCGGGTCGGTCGCGGGCCGCGGCCTGCCGGCGTTGCGCCTGCGCACCACGGGCGGCTCGCAGTGGACGGCGGGCGCGGGCCGTCCGGCGGCGACGCTGACGGCTCCGGCGCACGAGCTGTACCGGGCGCTGGCCGGACGCCGGTCGCTCGCCCAGCTGTCGGCGCTGGAGTGGGACGCGGCGCCGGCGACGTGGCTGCCCGCGTTCAGCTGGGGCCCGTTCAGCCCGCCGCGCGCACCCGGGGTCTGAAGCTCGCCCACCGTCTTGAATGAGTCATTCAGGTCTTCGGACGTCCTGAATGACTCATTCAAGACACCGGCGGAAGCGTTGGTCAGCCGCCGGGTGGGGTGGCCGACAGCACCGCCGCCAGGGCCAGGACCACCGAGGCCAGCGCGACCTCCGTCGTCACCGCCAGGCGCAGGCGGCGCAGTTCCGTCGTCAAGACCGCCGTGCCGCCCTCTCCGGTGGACGCCACTCCCCGCAGCACCGCGCGGCGAGCCACGTTCGCCACCAGGAGCAGCACCGCGAAGCCCGCGATCTTGCCCAGCAGCAGGAGCCCGTACGCCGTCGTCCACAGCGCCGGCACCGAGGGCACGATGCGCAACGCCAGTACGCCGCCGCTGATCGCGATCAGCGCCACGCAGTTCATCGCGAGCCGGGAGAACCTCGTCACCACCGGTCCGAGGTCCGGTGTCCGGCGGAACAGGCACAGCGCCAGCTGGACCAGCCCGCCCGCCCACACCGCGATCGCGCCCCAGTGGACCAGGTCGGCCGCCACCGAGAAGTACATCACCCGGTCGGTCACCGGGTGGCCGCTCGCCGAGAAGCTCAGCAGCGCCGCGAACCCGGTGATCATCGCCAGGTTCTCCAGCCGGCCGCGCCGCGCCGACGCGGGTGAAGCCGCCAGCACGCGCGGCAGCACCACCGCCAGCACTCCGGCCGCGGCGAGCCGGACCAGCAGCAGCTTGCCGTAGGACAGCCGGAGCGTGTCGGCCAGCAGGCCGGTGTCGAGCAGCGCGCCCAGGCCGCGGCCGGCCGCGTACGGACCCTGCAGCAGGAACGTCGCGACCGCCGTGCCCGCGGTCAGCCAGACGCCCGTCTTCAGCAGCCGCCGGGCCCGCGGGTCCGCGCGCCCGGCCGGGTGGCACGTCAGCAGGAACACCAGGCCGCCGAGCAGGACGATGCCGGCGAAGGACAGCCAGCGCACGACTGTGGACACCACGTCGACCACCGGGTCCGTGCCGGTCGCCGCCGCGACCGCGCCCGCCGAGGTGATCAGCGGGCCGGCGCCGACGACGAAGGCGAACGTGCCGCGCACCGGGTGGGAGTCGGTCGAGACGAACGCGTATTCGACGAGGTAGCTGCCGGCGGGCAGGTCCGGCTTCAGCCGGACGGCCACCTGCTCCGCGACGTCGCCGGGCTGGAACACCGGGCCGGTGTCGACGGCCGTGCCCTGCGTGTCGACGACCTTCAGCGAGCCCGGCTGGATGCCGACGTTCTCCGACAGCGTCACCGACACCTGCGCGGGCGCCGCGGTCAGCCGTGAGCCGTCGCCGGGGGTGGTGGAGACGATCTCGACGTGCGCCGACGCCGGAGCGGCGGTGAGCACCAGCCAGCCGGCCAGGAAGGCCAGCAGGACCAGCGCGCGCTTCACGACGCGGCGAGGGCGGGCGGGCGCAGCCCGCAGGTGCAGCCGGTCAGCTCGTGCTCGGCCGCCGACGCGCGCCGGTGCAGCACGACCGCCACGATCATCGGGATGGTGACGATCGTGTTGTAGAACAGGTGCAGCTCGACCCGCGGCACGAGCAGCTGGATGATGCTGGTCGGCACCTTCTGCCCGGCCAGCCGCCAGCCGCTCTGGGCCTGGATGAACAGCAGCAGGTGCTCGATGTGGTGCCAGAACTGGATGGCCAGCGCGAGGTTCCACCACTGCCGCGACCGGCCGGCGAACCCGTGCCGCAGGACCCAGAGGAACACCAGCATGACGAGCGCGTAGCCGTAGTGCAGCCACTCCTGCGAAATCAACCAGGGGAACGGCATCCCGAGCACGCCGCGGGCGCGTGAGGTGGGCCAGCCGAACCCGTAGATCTGGACGGCCTGCACGATGTGCTCGGCCCAGTGCCCGATCACGATCACCATGAACACCGCGAGCGCGCGGTGGTGCCAGCGGCTGTTGAGCGGGCCGAGGAACCCGGACGGACGGGCGAGTTCGGACGTCGACATGCAGACCCCAGTTCACCGAGACGACGATGTTCGTCGACGATAGCCGTTCCCGGAGCGGCTTCCGTTACTCCGGATTGCTGACCCTGCAAGGGAAGTTGCGACGCCCGGCGGATTGCGTACCGCCGGGCGGCCCCGGGCTCAGTGCACGGAGAGCCCGGTCGGGCGCTCGGGTGCCGGCGGGATGTGGAACAGGCGCGTGAACAGCTCGAGGTGCGCCGGGTCGCCCTCGACGCGGACCTTGCCGCTGGAAATGGCGTCCTGGGCGGACAGGCTGCCGTTGAGCAGGTCGAGGATCGCCGGGCCCTGCGGCTCGATCACCAGGTCGGCGGCGGGCAGCGAGCCCGCCGAGGCCTTGAGCGAGCCGTCGTCGACCATGGCGTGCACGATCATCTCGCCGCCGAGGTGGTGCAGCTCGTAGTTGACGTGCACGCCCGCGGCCTCTTCCTCCTGGAAGGTCGTGTAGAGCGAGATGATCGCGGTGTCGAGGGTGTAGACCTCGTCGGCGCGCGGGTAGGTCAGCGAGCGGGCGCCCCAGAGACCGAGGTCCAGCACGATGTGGTCGAGTTCGCAGCCGTACTCGGTGAGTTCGTAGACGACGCCCGCGTCCAGCTGCGACAGGACGCGGCGGCGGATCACGCCCGACTCCTCGAGCTCGTTGAGGCGCGAGGTCAGAATGCTCACGGGGATCCGCGGCAGGGTGCGCTGCAGGTCGTTGAACCGCTTCGGGCCGAGCATGAGGTCACGGATCACCAGCAGCGACCAGCGCTCGCCGACGATCTCGAGCGCCCGGGCCAGGCCGCAGAACTGTCCGTACGTGCGAGCAGAGGTAGGCATACTCGGGTCCTCACTTGTCTCGGGTGGCAGACCGGGCGCCGCCGGGTTCGCGCGCGAGGCGCAAGTTCGGTTAGGGTGCCCCCGACGCACCGTGCCGCCACGGGCGTCGCTGTCTACGGTGACGGTTCCCCGTGGGGCGCGGCCAGTGAGCTACGCACCGGTGCCCCATGCGTTTTCCACGTCAAACCATGCGTTTCGCATGACCTGCCCGTGCTTTGAGCACTGGCTGAGTAGACCGCTCGTGGAGCAGGATTTCCTTCTCTCGTCCCGCCCAGCCCGAGACCGGCAGGAGGGCCCATGCGCACGACAGCGGTGGACGCGCACGGCGGTGGCGCCACGGACGCCCCGGTGCCCGCGCGCGCCCCGGCGTTCCGGCGGCACCTGCGCGCGGAGGTCCGGGAGGGCAAGGGCGCGTACCTGTTCTCCGAACAGGGCGTGATCGCGATGCGCGGGGCGAAGATCGAGTCGCTCGCGGCGTTGCTCGACGGTACCCACGACCTCGACCGGCTGCTGCGCGGCCGGCCCGGCGGGATGGCGCCGGAGGAGGTCGCCGCGCTCCTGGCCCAGCTCGTCGACGCCGGGCTCGTGACGTTGCGCAGCCCGGGAACCGACGAGGTGCCGGGCGACGAACGCGCGCTGGCCTACTGGGACGCCTGCGGAGTGGACGCCGACGTCGTCGCCGCGCGGCGGGGCACCGTGCGGCTGACCGCGGTCGGCGACAGCGCCGACGGCGTCGACCCCGGCGCCGTCGAACGGGCGCTGGCCGGCGCCGGGCTCGAGGTCGTCGACGCGGTCACCGGCGCCGCCGACCTGTCGGTCGTGCTGTGCGCCGACTACCTCGACCCGCGGCTGGCCGTGATCGACGCCGAGCACCGGCGCGCCGGGCGGCCGTGGCTGCTGGCCCGCCCGTCCGGGGCCCAGGTGTGGATCGGCCCGGTGCTGCAGCCGGACGGCGCCTGCTGGCACTGCCTGACCCACCGGCTGTGGGGCCACCGGCACGCCGAAGCCTGCGTGCAGGAGGAGCTGGGTCACGCCGGCCCGGCGCGCCGCCCGGTGCCCGCGCTGCCGCCGCTCACCTCGGCCGCGGCGCACCTCGTCGCGCTGGAGGCGGCCAAGTGGGTGGCCGGGTACCGCCACCACGGCCAGCAGTGCGTCTGGACGCTCGACACGCTCGACCTGCAGGGCCGGCTGCACGAGCTGCACCGCCGCCCGCAGTGCCCCCGCTGCGGCGACCGGTGGCTGGTGACGTGGCGCTCGGTGCGCCCGGTCGAGCTCCGGCCGGCCAAGAAGGCGACCACCGGGGGCGGCGGGCACCGCACCGCGACGCCGGCGCAGATGCTCGAGCGGCACCGCCACCTGGTCAGCCCGGTCACCGGGATCATCAAGGAGATCCGGCGGGACCCGGACGCGCCCTGGTTCGCCAACGCCTACCGCTCCGGGCCCAACGTCGCCCGCGGCGTCACCGCGATGGCGGCGTTGCGGGCCAGCCTGCGCTGCGAGAACGGCGGCAAGGGCGTCAGCCCGCTCGACGCCGAGGTCAGCGCGCTCTGCGAGGCGGCGGAACGGTTCTCGGGCAACTTCCAGGGCGACGAGCTGCGCATCCGCGCGTCCTTCGCCGAGCTGGGCGAGGAAGCCGTCCACCCCAACGCCTGCATGCTCTTCGCCGACCGCCAGTACGCCGGCCGCGCGGAGTGGAACGCCGAGCACGCGGCGTTCCAGCACGTCCCGGAGCCGTTCGACCCGGCCGCCGTCGTCGACTGGACGCCGGTGTGGACGCCGGCCGGGCGCCGCCGCCTGCTGCCGACTTCCTACCTGTACTACGGGATCCCGCGCGAGAGCGCGGCCCGCGGGGTGCGCGCGGACTCGAACGGCACCGCGGCGGGCAGCAGCCTGGAGGACGCGATCCTGCAGGGCGCGCTGGAGCTCGTCGAGCGCGACGCCGTGGCGCTGTGGTGGTACAACCGCACGCCGGTGCCGGGCGTCGACCTCGCGTCCTTCGCCGACCCGTGGCTGGACGAGATGGCCGCCGGGTACGCGGGCATCGGCCGCGAGATGTGGGTGCTCGACGTGACGTCGGACCTCGGGATCCCGGTGACCGTCGCGGTTTCGCGGCGGACCGACGGCCCGTCCGAGGACATCATGATGGGCTTCGGCGCGCACCTCGACCCGCGGATCGCGGTGCGCCGCGCGGTGACCGAGCTCAACCAGATGCTGCCCGCCGTGCAGGCCGCGGGCCACGACGTCGACGACCCGGACGCCCGGCGCTGGCTCGCCTGCGCCACCGTCGCCAACCAGCCGTACCTGCGGCCGGTGGCGGGCGAGCGGATGCGCGCGGCCGGGGACTTCCGGTTCGTCAACCGCGCCGACGTCCGGGACGACGTCGACGCGCTGACCCGGGTGTTCGACCGCGCCGGCGTGGAGCTGCTGGTGCTCGACCAGACCCGGCCGGACGTCGGGATCCCGGTGGCCAAGGTGCTCGCGCCGGGGTTGCGGCCGTTCTGGGCCCGGTTCGCGCCCGGCCGGCTCTTCGACGTCCCGGTCCGGCTGGGCCGGCTCGACGCGCCGACCCCGTACGAACGGCTCAACCCGTTCCCGATGTTCCTCTGAGCGCCACCACGGGCTCGGTTTCGCTGTTGCTTGAGGAGTTGGCCGTGCCTGCTTACCCCCCGGAGACCGTCCGGCTCTGGTCCCTCACCGAAGACACCCTGCTGGAGGCGGGGGACGACGACACGCTCGTCGCGATCACCTGGTGGGGTGAGTACGAGCTGGCGGACGTCCCCCGGCCGGTCCGCGAGTCGCTGGGCCGGATGGCGCTCGGCCCGATCTCGATGGGGAACCTCGCGACGTCGGCGGGCAACGGCGCCGAGGCGTGGGCGGGAACCCTGCGCAAGGTCCTCAACCAGCTGTCCGGCTCGGTCGTGCACTCGCTCGCGCTCAACGACGGCCGCGGGCCGCTGCTTTCGGCCATCCCGGTGACCCAGGCGCCGGTCTTCCCGGCCGACGCGGTGCCGCCCGGCCGGCTGATCAAGCTGTCGCGGTACTCGGCGATGCGCCCGGACGACGGCGGGCTGCTGCTGGAGTCGCCACGCGCCCGCTACCGCGTCGCGCTGCTGCGGCCGGCGGCGGTGGCCGTGGCGTCGTCGCTGGCCGGGCCGGTGACCGTCGCGCAGGTCGCCGTCACCTGCGGGCTGACCGAAGCGGTCGTGGCCGACGTCGTCGCGTTCCTGGTGGCCGCGGGCGTCGTGCTGGTGGCCGACGACTGGGCCGGGTTCGCCGAGGACACCGACACCGACCTCGCCGTCTGGTCCCCGGACGACCTGATGTTCCACGCCCGCAGCCGGACGTGGCTCAAAGGCGGCCCGCCGGACCCGGAGGCGCACCGGGCGGGTGCCGAGCCGCCGGTCGTCAAGCAGATCACCGCCGGCCCGACCTTCCCGCTGCACCGCCCCGACCCGGCGGTGCTCAAGGCGACCGACCCGACGCTCGCGACGCTGCTCGAACACGACCACACGTGCCCCGAGGTCACCGAGCGCGCGCTGTCGGCCGAACAGGTCGGGGAGTTCCTCTTCCGCGCCGCGCGGGTGCGCTCGATCGGGCCGGCGTACCTGCCCGGCGGGCCGGGCCACGAGGCGTCGCAGCGGCCGTACTTCAGCGTCGCCTGCCTGTACGAGCTGGAGATCTACGTCGGGATCAACCGGTGCGTGGACCTCGCGCGGGGGATCTACCACTACGACCCGCTGTGGCACACGCTGACGCTGATCAACGACGACCCCGGCGTCCTGGACGGCATGCTGGACCTGGCGATGGTCGGGGCGGGCAGCCACCGCCGGCCCTCGGTGCTGCTGACGATGACCGCGCGGATGTCGCGGATCGCGTGGGTGCTCGGCAGCGCCGCGTACGCGACGACGCTGGTGCACGTCGGCGCGCTGCAGCAGGTGCTCTACCTGGCGGCCAAGGCGATGGGGCTCGCCGCGCACGCCGTGCCGGTCGACGCGGGCGACCGGGTGGACCGGTCGCTGAAGCTGGAGTGGCCCGCCGAGGTCAGCGTCGGCGAGTGCGTGCTCGACTTCCCCCTCGGCAACGGCGTCGGCTGACCGGGCGAAGGCCCCCGTCGTGACCGTTCACCCTGTTACCGTTGGGGATCTGGGGTGCGGTTGAGGTGGGAGGCGCCGTGGCTTATCCGGTTCGGCTGCGGGGAAAGTTCCGAATGCGGGCAGAGATGCCGGTGAAGGAGCGGCCGGACTTCCACGCGCTCGTCGCCGCCGGGCCGGCGGCGGCCGCCGCCGCGGTCGCGCTGACGGCGTTGCTCCCCGTGCTGGCCGAGCGGGAGTCCTGGGTTCCGCGGCTGCTCGCGCTGGCCTGCGCGGCGGCGCTGGCGGGGGTGCACCTGACCGCGTTCGCGCACGGTGGCGTCCGCCGTCCCGGCCTGGCGCTGGCCGCGCAGGCCCTGCTGGGGTACGGGCCGATGGTGCAGCTGGGAGCCCTCTGGAGCGCCGCGGGCGGGTTCCTCGCCGGCGGGCTGCTGCTGGCCGTCCGGCCGGCCAGGGCGGTGCCGGCGGCGGGGCTCGTGTGCGTCGGTGCGGGGCTGCTGGCCGCGTGGGCGGCGGGTTCGGTGGACGCCGGTCTCGCGGGCGCGGTGTCCGCCGGGATCGCCGCGCTGGCGCTCTCCGGGGTGGGCGCGGCGGTGCGGCTGACCGCCGAGCGCGAAGAGGAACGCCGAGAGTTGAAACGGGACGCGATCGCCGAGGAGCGCAAGCGGTTCTCCCGCGACGTCCACGACCTGCTCGGCCTGAGCCTTTCGGCGATCACCCTCAAGGGTGAACTCGTGGACCGGTTGGTGATCGGCCAGCCGGGCCGCGCGAAGGAAGAACTCGCCGAGCTGCTGATCATGTCGCGGCGCGCGCTGGCCGACGTCCGCACGGTCGCGGCCGGCTACCGCGAGCTGTCGCTGGACGACGAGTGCCGGGCCGCGGCGGCGGTGCTGAGCGCGGCCGGGACCCGGGTGACCGTCGCCCGGTCGGGGATCGCGGACCTGCCCCCGGAGGTGGCGACCGCGCTGGCGGCGGTGCTGCGCGAAGGGGTGACGAACGTGGTGCGGCACAGCACCGCGAGCTGGTGCGCGTTCTCCGTGAGCAAGGAGGACGGCACCGCCTGGCTGGAGATCGTCAACGACGGCGCCGGCGGGCCCGCGGACGGCGGCGCGGGTTCGGGATCGGGCCTGCGCAACCTGGTCGACCGCGTGGAGTCCCTGGGCGGGACGCTGGCGGTGGAGTCCGGTGCGGACGGTACCCACCGGCTGCTGGCGGCGGTTCCGGTGGCGTGCGGTGGGGTGCGCCGGCCCCGGGCGGCGGACGAGCTGACGGCGTAAGCGCTTTCCGGTGGGCGCTACCGGGGGTCACCCGTTGGGGCTAAAGCCATTCCGCTTCGGTCGCGATGCGGATCGCGTGGACCCGGTTGCGCGCGTTGAGCTTCGTGACCACGGCGGCCAGGTAGTTGCGGACCGTACCGGCCGAGAGGAACAGCTCCGCCGCGATGTCGGCGACGTTGCGCCCGCGCGCCGCCAGCGACAGGATCTCGATTTCGCGCGGCGTGAGCGGGCAGTCGTCGGTTTCCCAGGCGGCCAGCGCCAGCTCGCTGTCGATGACGCGGCGGCCGATCGCGACCGAGCGCACGGCGTTCGCCAGCTTGTCCGACGGCGAATCCTTGAGCAGGAAGCCGTTCACCTTCGCGTCCAGCGCGCGCCGGACCGTGCCCGGGCGGCCGAGGCTGGTCAGGATCAGCGTGTGGACGTCCGGGAGGCTCTCGTGGATCTCGACCGCCGCCGACAGCCCGTCCTTGCCCGGCAGGTCGATGTCGATGACCGCGACGTCCGGCTGGGCCGCCTTGGCGGCGGGGAGGATCTGGTCGCCGCTGGACACCTCGGCGACCACTTCGATGTCGGACTCCAGGTTGAGGAGGGCGACCAGGGCGCCGCGGACCATGTGCATGTCCTCGGCCAGCAACACCTTGATCACGACGGTACCTCGCACCCCAGTCCGTTGACTCCGAACGGCAATTGTACGCCATTGCCCGGCCGCGCCGGTGTTTCGCGACTGCGCACCCGAGGTGAATGGCCGGGAAATCACCGCCGTGCCCGCTGGTCCGAATGGCTGCCGGGAACGCGGACGTGGTGCGCCCGCCACCCGCCGATTAACGGGCGGCGGATTCGGCCGGCGGGAATTGCACGCTGTCAGACCGCCATCGGGCGGGCCACCGCGGGCTGGCGCAGGTCGGGCAGCGCGAGCAGGACCGGCGGGTCGAAGCCGTGCCGCGGCCGCAGCCGGACGTCGGCCAGGCTCGCCGTGACGCCGCGGTGGACGGTCACCGGCCCGGCCAGGCCGGTGTAGGGCCGCAGGGTGTGGTTGTCGACCTCGCCGCAGCCGTAGGCGTGGGTGAGCACGTACCACGAGCCCAGCGGGACGTCTGCCAGTGCATACGGCCCCGGGCCGGGCAGGACGGCGAACCGGGCCGGCGCGCCCTCGGCGATCCGGGCCGCGAACAGCCCGACGAACACCGGCCCGACCTCGGCCGACGGCGCGACGCGCAGCTGGCCGCGCACGGTCGTCCCGGAGCCCGGCTGGGCCTGCCGGTCGGCCAGCCGCGGCGCCATGCCGCGCAGCTGCCGGTAACCCGACGGCGAAACGCCGACGCTGCCGCTGAACCGGGCGCTGAACGTGCCGACGCTGTTGTAGCCGACCTGGTGGCTGATGTCGGCCACCGAGATGACCGTGGTCGCGAGCAGGCGCTTGGCCTCCGCGAGCCGCAGGGCCGACAGGAAGCGGCCCGGCGACAGCCCGGTGACCCGCAGGAACACCCGGGTGAAGTGGAACTTGCTGAACATGGCCGCGCGGGCGAGGTCGTCGATCGTGAGCCGCTCACCCAGGTTGTCTCGCATGGTCACGATCGCGCGTGCCACGGCTTGCCGGACGATCTCATCCATGGTGGCCGTCCCTCCCGGTCGACAATGCCGCCTTTGCGCCTTCGGAGGTGAAGGCGTCCGGTGCGGAAGATGTGATTTCGACCAAAACTGTAGGTCGGCGGGCGTCTACTTCTTAAGTGCTCTGTGCACTGGTCCGCGTGGATTTCACCGGTCCCGGACATGCGTTTTGCACATCGGGTGTGAAGCGGGTCCGGAACGGGAACTCCGGCGGCGGGCGCACATGCGTTTCTCACACCCGCGGTAGCGCGGTGGATGCGGGTGAGCGCGCAAAGTGACGAAAACCGGGGTGTTCGACGAGGTTCGACCCCCTTGCTAGCCCGTTCGGAGTCTTCCCCGAAACCGCACGGACCATGTGTAAGCCACATCACGGCGATGATGCGGGCACTGGTTGAAGTTGCGTCCGTTGGCGACGATTTATGGCACGTGAAGCATTCATCTTCGCCACTGGGAGCAGAACATGTCCGCACAGGTTTCCGCTAACGTCCGCGCGCTTTTCGCCGATTCCGAGATCGAGTTCGAGAACGCGGGAACGGACCTCGTGATCGACCGTTTCGAGCACTGGAGCATCGAGGCCGCCGCGGGCGCCGAGCAGACCCGCCGCGGCACCTGCTTCTGCCGGGCCGAGGTCCTCGAAGCGGCTTGATGCGCGTTTGCGCAGTTCTCGCCGTCGCGAGCCGGCCACAGCGGGCGCCCAGCGCGCCCGCCGCGGCCGGCTCGTCGCGCGTGGACCGGCCGGGGAGTCCACAAGCGACCTGGCCGGAAAATTTCCGACACGGGTGACGGGAACTCGTCACGCGCTCGTGACGGCTGGTAGCCGCCCGGGCGCGAGTAGGCGTTTTCAGCCCACCGCTAACCCGTGCATGTGCATTTCGCGGCATCGCCGCAAAAGTGGTGCCCGAATGGTGCAACCGATTCGTCAAGCAGAATGTTTAACTGAGCTTCTGGGGAATCGTGAGTGCGGAGGCACCCGTGATCAGAGTGCTGGTGGCCGAGGACATGCACATCGTGCGGGGAGCACTGGTGGCGCTGCTGCGGCTCGAACCCGACATCGACGTGGTCGCCGAGGTCGCCTCCGGGCTCGAGATCCTGCCCGCCGCGCGCGCCAAGCAGGCGCAGGTGGCCGTCATCGACATCGACCTGCCCGGCAAGGACGGCCTCACCGCGGCCGGTGAGCTGCACGAACACCTGCCGGACTGCCGGACCCTCATCCTGACCAGCCTGGGCCGTCCCGGGACGTTGAGGCGGGCGCTGGACGCCAAGGTGGGCGGGTTCCTGCTCAAGGACGCGCCGCCCGACAAGCTGGCGAACGCGGTCCGCGGCGTGCTGGCCGGCCGCCGCATGGTCGACGGCGACCTGGCGCTGGCCGCGTGGGACACGGTGGACTGCCCGCTGACGGCTCGCGAGCTGGACGTGCTGCGGATGACCGCGCAGGGCTACGGAACGGTCGAAGTCGCGGCCCGGCTGTACCTTTCCGCCGGGACAGTACGGAACTATCTCACGACGGTGGTCGCGAAACTCAACGCCCGCAACAGGGTGGACGCGATCCGGATCGCGGAGGAAGCCGGTTGGCTGTGAAGCGGCGGGCGTGGTGGCGGTGGAGGTCCAGACCAGTCCGATTGGTCCAGGCCTGAAGCTTTCGCCCCGTTCGACGAATTCGGGGGGACGTCGATCCCGTTGGCGGGGGCGGGTTCGGAGCCGGGTTCAGGCCGGGACGACCGCGCGCAGCCGGAAGCGGCCGTCGGGCTCCACTCCCGCCGTCAGCTCGCCCCCGAGGTCTGCGACCCGGTGGGACAGGTTCCCAATTCCGCTGCCCGGCGAAGAGTCCCGCGGCACCGCCTCCGCCCGCGGCTCCGGCACCACCGGCTCCGGCTTGCCGTTGCGCTCGACGCCGTCGTTCACGATGTCGAGGCAGATGCCGCCGTCCGTGCGGCGCATCGCGATCTCGCAGCTCTCCACCTTGCTGTGCCGCAGCACGTTCGTCACGCCCTCGCGCAGGACCACCGCCAGCACCGTGCGCACCGGGGTCGGGAGCTCGTCACCGAGCATCTCCATGCGGACCCGGACGTCGGCGGCCGCCAGGACCGACTTCGCCGTGCGGGACTCGCTGTCCAGCGACAGCTCGCGGTAGCCGCTCGCCACGGACCGGACGTCCGACAGCGCCTGGCGGGTCAGGCCCAGGACCTCGGTCAGCTCCTCCGCCGCGCGGTCGCGGTCCAGGGGCAGCACCCGGGCGGTCAGCTCGCTCTTCAGCGCGATCGCCGACAGGCTCATGCCGAGCAGGTCGTGCAGGTCGCGGGCGAACCGCAGCCGCTCCTCGGCCAGCGCCATCTCGGCCAGCCGGCGGCGGGTGCTGGCGAGCTCGGTGACCAGCCGGACCAGCCACAGCAGCCCGAACACCGCGAGGCTCGTCATCACGGTCGCGGCGGTGTAGAAGATCGTGCCGGTGATGTCCGCGCCGGACGCGCGCTGGATCTCCGCGAACGCGGCGATGTTGAGGACGAAGAACGCCCAGCCCGCGACCGGCGGCAGCACCAGCAGCGCGCTGCCGATCAGCAGCCCGGGCAGGCTCACCCAGCGGGGGCCGAGCGGCAGCAGCGGCAGGTACACCAGGCACGCCTGCACCAGCAGCATCGCGTAGCTCTGCGCGGACCGCAGCTGCGTCGAGGGCCGGTTGAAGTACGAGAACTGCAGCGCGAGCAACGCCACGATCGAGCCGATGACCAGCGCGACCTCCCACGGCCGCGGCTTGAGCTGGAGCAGGTGCGACAGCGCGCCCGCCCCCATCAGCACCATGATCACCGGCAGCAGCCGGCGGATCTGCTTCGACGTGTTCTCCGAGCGCTCCTCGGTGTCGTGCGCCGCGGGATCGCCCGGGCGGTCCGGCAGGGGAAGCTCGACGTGCAGCCGGAACCGGCCGTCCTGGCCCGTCGTCGCGCTCGCCCGGCCGCCGAGCGCGGCGACTTCGTCGGGCAGCACCGTCAGCGGGCTGCCCGGGGCGAGCGCCGGGTCGTCCGCCGCCACGCCGTCGTTGACGATTTCGAGGACGACCCGGCCGTCCTGGTGCCGGACGTCGATTTCGCAGTGCTCGACATCGCTGTAGCGCAGGACGTTCGTGACGCCCTCGCGGAGCACCTTGGCCAGCAGGGTGCGGACCTGGACCGGCAGGTCGCCCTGGTCGAGGTGGATCCGGACGGCGATCTCGGACGCCGACAGCAGCGATTCCGCCGTCCGGGACTCCTTCTCCAGCGAGAGCTCGCGGTAGCCGTGGGAGACCGCGCGGACGTCGGAGAGCGTGCGCTGGGCGGTGGCGGTGATCTCGCCGAGCTCGGCCTTGGCCCGGTCGGCGGACTTGCGCATCAGGCGCGACACGAGCTCACCCTTGAGCGCGATCGCGGACAGGCTCAGCCCGAGCAGGTCGTGCAGGTCGCGGGCGAAGGCCAGCCGCTGCTCGGCGACCGCGCGCTGGGCCAGCTCGGTGCGGGCCGCGTGCAGCTCGTGGACCATCCGCGCGAGCCGGGACAGCAGGTAGAAGACCAGGATGTAGAAGAGCGTGCCGAGCGTGTTGTAGACGGTGGCCGCCGCTGCGGCGCCGTAGGCCTCGTAGACCGCGACGGAGCTGAGGAGGACCGCGACGATCGCCCCCCAGCCGTACCGCGGCGGGAGGACCAGGAGCGCGGCGCTGCCGACGTAGACGAGCATCGTGGCCCAGAGCCAGCCGAACGTCAGCATCGGCACGTACGCGAGGACGATCATGACGGCGAACAGCACGCGGCTGGTCGTCGAACCGAGCCCGGCGGCCGGGCGGCTGAACCACAGCAGCTGGATCGCCAGCAGCGCGGCGGCGGCCACGACGGCGTACCCGGCGTGGAAGAGGCCGACCGACCGGGGCAGCAGGCTGACGACGCCGATCACGCTGAACCCGGTGATGACCACGACGATGATGGCCGCGGACAGGTACGCGGCCAGCCGGGGACGCCGGTCGGCCGCGGTGGTGCCGCGGGGTTCGGCGGTGGCGGACAGCTCCGCGGCCGGTTCGAGCGCGGCGACCGGCGACATCAGTGCGGAACCCCCGGGGTCTCGGCGGTGGCCGGGGCGCCCCAGGTGGCCCGGCCAGGGCGTGGTGTGCGTTCTGCTGCCGACCGATCCTAACCCATGGGACGTCCGATTCCGTGCGCCGAAAAGCCGGGGCGAGGGGCCGCGGCGGACCCGGGAAGGCGGCACGACGGCGGCGGGGGCGCGGGCTCAGCGCCGGCCGGACGCGGACCGCAGGCGGTCCGGGACGCCGAGCAGGCTCAGGAAGTCCAGCCGGGACAGGGCGACCGACCCGGTGTGCAGCACGGAACCGCGCTCGCACCGGAAGAAGCCCAGCGCCGACTCGAGGTCGTCCCAGAACTCGCCGCCCGTGGTTTCGGGCAGCCGCCGGGTCACCGGGAAGTCGGCGGTGAACGCGCGGGCCGCCGAGTAGGTGGGCAGGTCCCGGCCGAAGTGCCGCCGGTACCGCTCGAGCTCGGTGTAGGGCGCGGTGGAGACCAGTACCAGCCGCAGGCCGGGATCGTGCAGCGCGGCGGCGACGTCGGCGGCGGCCGCGTCGGCGAAGGGGCCGGTGTGCCCGGCCATCGTGTGGTGCACGGCGAGGCGTGGGCGCCCGTCGAAGAGGTCGGCCAGCGAGATCCGGCCCTGCGGGCCTTCGAACAGGTACTTCGCCGCGTTGACGACCCGCGGCCGGTCCAGCTCCGGCACGGTCAGCTTCGTCATGGCTCGCCCTCCCTGGAAGTGGTCCCCGATCGGAGTGTGGCTCGGGGGCCCGGGCGGGTCCCAGCGTTCGGGCCGGGAACCGCAAGCTGGGAGACGCGCGAGTGTGCCGGCCGGCGGCTCCGGCCCTCGCCGTGCCCGGCGGTCGGGCGGACCCTAGGCTCTGCGGGCATGGCACGTTATTTCGACCTGCACCCGGAGAACCCGCAGCGCCGGTCGCTGGGGCAGGTCGTCGAGCTCCTCCGCGCCGACGGGCTGATCGCCTACCCGACCGACTCGTGCTTCGCGCTCGGGTGCCGGCCGGGCAACCGCGAGGGGCTCGACCGGATCCGCACCATCCGCAAGCTCGACCACCGGCACCACTTCACGCTGGTGTGCCAGGACTTCGCCCAGCTGGGCCAGTTCGTCATCATCGACAACGCGGTGTTCCGCGCGATCAAGGCGGCGACGCCGGGCAGCTACACGTTCATCCTGCCGGCCACCAAGGAGGTGCCGCGGCGGTTGATGCACGAGAAGAAGAAGACGGTCGGCGTCCGCATCCCCGACCACCGGGTCACCCAGGCGCTGTTGGCCGAGCTGGGCGAGCCGCTGCTGTCGAGCACGCTGCTGCTGCCGGACCAGGCCGAGCCGATGACGCAGGGCTGGGAGATCAAGGAGGAGCTGGACCACCAGCTCGACGCGGTCCTGGACTCGGGCGACTGCGGAGTGGAGCCGACGACGGTGGTCGACTTTTCGTCGGGCGAGCCGGAGATCCTGCGGCACGGCGCGGGCGACCCTGCGCCGTTCGAGTGACGCCGGTCAGTTCTCCAGCAGCTCCAGCCATTCGGCGGTGTGCGCACCGCTGAACGCCAGTCCCAGCTCCTCCGCGTGCCGGCGCCCGGTCACCAGCAAGCAGAAGTCCTCCGCCGGACCCGTCACCCGGTCGTCGGCCTCTGCCGGCCCGAAGTCCCAGCGGGTCCCCGACGGTGCCAGCAGCTCGAAGCGGAACTGGCCCGGTGGGGTCCGCTGGTGGCGGTGGTACGCGCGGTCCCTGGTCCGGACGCCGTAGTACGCCACGTGGCCGATCGCGTCGTCGCGGTGGGGCTGGACGCCCAGTGCGTCCGCGATGTCCTGGCCGCACGCGAACAGCTCCGTCAGCGCCGCCGCCGCCAGCACCGAGGGGCGCAGCGGCCCGCCGCTCCACGGCAGCTCCGGCTTCGCCGGTGCCGACGCGAGCAGGGCGTTCGCCTTCCGCTGCTCGATCAGCCACGTCACGATCGCCTCGTCGAGGGAGTCGTAGGAGATCTGCGGGGTGACGCCGAACGCACCCGGGTTCTCGGCGCTGAGCCGGACCAGCCGCGCGGTCGACGTCAGCCGGGCGAAGTGCCCGGTGAGGTCGGGGCCGGGGCCGTACCCGTGGCGCTCGGCCAGCTCGGCCAGCGCCTCGGTCTCGGTCTGCAGGTCCGTGAACACGTCGGCCATCGGTGCCACCCTCCTGGGTCCGGGTAACCGGTATTCCAGGCTGGCAGGCGGCGCCGCGGCGGCTCCACTCCGCGCTTGCGACGTGACGCCACGGGCGGCGGCGGGGTCGGCTATGTTCATGCCCACCGACGATGGGAGCGCGGGCGTGAAGTACCTGCTGGCGATGTACCTCAACCCCGACGTCATGGCGAACCTGTCCAAGCAGGACATGGACGCCATCATGAGCGGGCACCAGGACTTCATCCGCACGATCCGGGAGTCCGGCGAAATGCTCGGCACGCAGGCGCTCGCGCCGGTCGCCGACAGCACCGTCGTGCGGGTGCGCGGGGGACTGCCCGCGGTCACCGACGGCCCGTTCCTCGAGTCCAAGGAGTTCCTCGCCGGCTACTACCTCGTCGACTGCGCGAGCAAGGAGCGCGCGGTCGAGCTGGCCGCGATGATCCCGGACGCCGCGCTCGACGGCATGGGCGTCGAAGTGCGGGAGATCGTCTTCTTCGCCGACGCCGAAACCGAGATCCCCGGTTCCTGACGTGACCGCGCCCGCCCCGGTCGCCGAGGTCCTGCGCCCGCTCGTGCCGCAGGTGCTGGGCATCCTGGTGCGCCGGTACGGCCAGTTCGACGCGTGCGAGGACGCCGTCCAGGAGGCCCTGCTGGCGGCGAGCGAGCAGTGGCCGGCCGAAGGCGTCCCGGACAACCCGCGCAGCTGGCTGGTCACCGTCGCCACCCGGCGGCTCACCGACCACTGGCGCAGCGAGAGCGCGCGGCGGCGGCGCGAGGAGACGGTCGCCGTGCGGGAGCCGGTGACCGTCGTCCCGGGGCCGGGCGAGCAGCAACCCGCCGGCGAGGACGACACGCTGAAGCTGCTGTTCCTCTGCTGCCACCCCGCCGTGTCACCGCCCTCGCAGGTCGCGCTGACGCTGCGCGCGGTCGGCGGCCTGACCACGGCGCAGATCGCGAGCGCGTTCCTGGTGCCCGAGGCGACGATGACCCGGCGCATCACCCGCGCCAAGGAGAGCATCGCCGCCGCGGGGTCGACGTTCAGCGAGCCGTCGCCGGACGACTTCGGTGACCGGCTGCGCGTCGTCCTGCAGGTGCTGTACCTGATCTTCAACGAGGGCTACACGGCGACGTCGGGGGAGAACCTCGTCCGCGCGGAGCTGGCCGCGGAGGCGATCCGGCTGACCCGCGCGGTGCACGCGCTGACCCCGGGCGAGGGCGAGGTGGCGGGCCTGCTCGCGCTGATGCTCCTGACCGACGCGCGGCGCGCGGCGCGCACGGGCCCGAACGGCGAGCTGGTGCCGCTGCAGGACCAGGACCGCGGCCGCTGGGACGCGGCGATGATCGCCGAAGGCGAAGCGCTGGTGGACGCGACGATCGGCCACGCGGCGCTCGGGCCGTACCAGGTCCAGGCGGCCATCGCGGCGCTGCACGCCACCGCGCCGAGCACGGAGGAGACGGACTGGCCGCAGATCGTCGAGCTCTACCACGTGCTGCAGGCGCTGATGCCGAGCCCGGTGGTGACGATCAACCAGGCGGTGGCGGTGGCCCAGGCGTCCGGCCCGGCGCGCGGGTTGGAGCTGCTGGACACGGTCGACGCGAAGCTCGACGTCGGCCGCCGGCTGGACGCGGTCCGCGCGCACCTGCTGGAGCTGGCGGGCGACTTGCCCGGCGCGCGCGAGCACTACCTGAAGGCCGCGCAGCGGACGGCGAGCCTGCCCGAGCGGCGGTACCTGATGAAACGGGCCGGGCGCATCGCGCCCGCGGATCCCGCGCAGAACTGAGCGAGGCCCGCCCGAGGCCGGCAAGGTCGGGGCGGACAGCCCGGAGCGGCCTCGCTCGGCGGGCTCGCGGTGTCTTGAATGAGTCATTCAGGGCCTCGGCGGTCCTGAATGACTCATTCAAGACGTGGGTGGAACCGCTGCGGACCGGGCCGGCGAGGGAACCGGCCGAGGCCCGCCCGGGGCCGAGCCGGGCGGGCCTCGAAGGATCAGCGGACCACGATGCCCGACGGGGGCTCCGGGGCCGCCGGGACGTGGAACAGCCGGGCCAGCAGCTCGAGGTCGGCGACGTCGCCCTCGATCGACAGCTTGCCGGTGCGGACCGCGTCCGCCGCCGTCACGTGGCCGCTCATCAGGTCCAGCATCGCCGCGCCGCTGGTCGCCTTGACCACCAGGTCGGCGCCCGCGAACCGGCCTTCGCCGACCTTGACCGCGCCGTCCTCGACCAGCGCGTGGACGATCATCCGGTCGTCGTACCGGATTTCGTAGGTGATCTGGACGCCCTCGGCCACGTCGGCGCGGAACGTCGTGTACAGCGAGAGGATCGCCGAGTCCAGAGTGAACACGTCGTCCGGGCCCGGCTGGTTGAGCGACCGCGCGCCCCACAGGCCGAGGTCGAGGAGGATGCTGTCGAGCTCGCTGCCGTACTGGGTCAGCTCGTAGACCAGGCCGGCGTCGAGCTCGGCGCGGACGCGGCGGCGCAGCACGCCGGTCGCCTCCAGCTCGTTGAGCCGGGCCGACAGGATGGACGGCGGGATCTTGGGCAGGCCGGCCTGCAGCTCGTCGTAGCGCTTCGGACCGAGCACCAGGTCACGGACGATCAGCAGCGACCAGCGCTCGCCGATGATCTCGAGAGCGCGGGCGAGGCCGCAGAACTGGCCGTAGGCGCGGGTGTTGGGAGCGGGCATCGAACTTCCTCACTTCTTTCTCGGGCGGAGCGGGGTGATCGGCCGGAGCCGGGGAAGCGGTGGATCAGCGGTGGTCGCCTTCGGAGATCAGCTCGCGGTGCAGCACCTGGAGGTCGTCGCACGGTTCGACGCCCAGCTCGCCGGCCAGCCGCGACCGGAGCCGGCGGTAGACGGCCATCGCGTCGGAGCGCCGCCCGCTGCGGCCGAGCACGCGCATCAGCTGGCCGTGCAGGGCTTCGTCGAGCGGGCTGCCGGTGGCCAGCGAGCGCAGCTCGCCGATCAGCTCGCGGTGCTTGCCGCTGGTGATCTCGGCTTCGATCCGCAGGTGCAGCACGCTGCGCCGCTGCTCCAGCAGCTCGGTGCGGTACGCCGACAAAATCGGTCCACAGTGGACGTTCGCGAGCGGCGGGCCGGACCAGAGGTCGAGCGCCGCGCGGTAGGCGTCGGCGGCCGCGGCGTGGTCGCCGGCGTCCTGGTGCTCGTGGCCCCGCTGCTGCAGCCGGACGAACCGGTAGGTGTCCACTTGGGACGGATCGATGTAGAAGGTGTAGCCGGACTGCTTGGTGGCCAGCATCTTCTCACCGTCGGCGGCCAGCCGGTTCTGGTCGATGCACCGGCGCAGGTGGTAGACGTAGGTGTGCAGCGTCGTCCGGACCGTCCGGGGTGGGTTGTCCGACCACAGCTCCCGGATGAGGGTGTCGATGTGTACCATCTTGCCCGGGCGCATCACCAGCACGGCGAGCAGCTGCAGGACCTTCGGTGTGGTCGGCGCGTAGTCGACGCCGGCGCGCAGCACTTCCAGCGGGCCCAGGACGGTGAACGTCACGCCACCGTCGTCCGGTGCTTCCGTTGGCGGCAGTTCGGAGTACATGGCAGGCCTCCAGCGTCGTCAATGCGTCCTCGCGCTCCCCAGTCGAGCCGCGCGGGGTCGGGGGACGGCCGACTCCGGGCTTCTATCCGAATGTGACAGAGCGTCTCTCCGGCGACCAGTGAGTCACCCACCAGAGTCAACGTGCGTTTGCCCCGTGGCCCCGTGGGTTTCGCAGGTTCGCGACGTGCGTTCCGCATGGTCCGCCATCCGGCCCAACCTGGGACGCAGCGCGCGGCGGGGTCGCTGGAACGGACCAAGCGGGGGCCGCCGCGGATCATGCGGGCGGGTGTCCGGCACGCCGGCGCCGTGCGTTCCGCACGGACTGTCCGGTGTGGAACGCCCGTGGCCGCGCGGGGTTCGCCCGACCGGGTGCGTTTCGCCCGGGACGCCTCCATCGCCCGTCGATCGTCCTGCAAGGACCGGCGTCTTCCCTGACACCAGGAGAACTGCCATCAGGGGAATTCGAGGTTGGACGGATGATGTTGCGGTCTATTGCGGCTGTCGGACACGACAGCGAGTTCGACGAACCGCCCCGGGTGCCCGCCCTCGAGCGGGTCGAGAAGTCGGTCCGGCCCGCCGTGCTGCAGGCGATCTCGTCGATCCAGGAACGGTACTTCGAGCCGATCACGCTCGCGGAGCTGGCCTCGGAGGTGTTCGTCAGCCGGTTCCACTTCTCCCGGATGTTCGCCGACGCCACCGGGGTCACGCCCGGCCGGTTCCTCACCGCCGTGCGCCTGTTCGAGGCGAAGCGGCTGCTGCTGACGACGTCGCTGAACGTCTCCGACATCGTGTGCAGCGTCGGCTACAGCAGCGTCGGCACGTTCACCAGCCGGTTCTCGCGCGCGGTCGGGATGACGCCGACGCAGTACCGCGAACCGCAGGTCGCCGAGCTGCTCGTGGCGATCTCCCCGACGTTCCAACGGCTTCCCCCGCTGCGCACGCTGCGCGCGGCCGGCCGCAGCTGCGCCTCGCTGCAGACCGGCACCGGCGTGCTGTCGATGCAGCTGGACATGCCGCGCGGCTCCGCGCCGGCGGACACCCTCGTCGGGCTCTTCGCCGACCCGGTGCCGCAGTGCGGCCCGGTCGCCTTCGGCGGCATGGCCAACATGAGCTCCGGCGAGCTGACCATCCACGGCGTGCCCGCCGGGCGGTGGACGGCGATCGCGGTCGCGCAGCACCAGCCGGGCGCCGGCGGTCCGCGCTTCTCGATCGGCTACCAGGGCGTGACCGTGGCGCCCTACGGCCAGTCCACCGCGCGGGTGGGCCTGCGCGCGCCGGCCGCGACCGACGCGCCGATCGCGATCACGCTGGCGTCCAAGCAGTCGCCGTTCACCCAGCGCATGCTCGCCGCCCAGCGGCCGCACCTGCGCGCCGTCGCCTGATCCCCCGAGACGAGTAGTAAGGACGACCACGACGATGTCCACGGTTATCGGAGTGCTCCGCAAGCGGTTCCTCGCTCCTTCGCTCGCCTCGGTCGGGTTCGCCGAGCGCGGTTTCCCGGTCACCCACACCGACGCGACGGCCCGGCTGGAGGCGGTGCCGCAGGCGGTCGTGTGCGGGTTCGAATGGGCCATCGAAGGCGCCTCCCTGTGGGAGATCGAGCGCCGCCTGTCGCTGATCGAGCCCGAGCAGCGCGGGTTCGCCTACGAGGGCGCGACGATGGGCTACACGATTCTCGACGCGATGCCGGGCGGCGGCCGCGACCGCACCCGCGAGCTCCTGGAAGGACCCGCGCGCCCGCACATCTTCCTGACCTACATCGGGATCGGCTTCGCGATGGCGCGGCTGCCGCGTCCACTGTGGAAGAACATCCTGCCCGAGCTGACCGGGGTGGCCTACCACCCGGTGATGAGCTGGCTGGCCGTCGACGGCTTCGGGTTCGACCGCGCCTACTTCGACACGAAGAAGTGGATCGACGAGCAGGCCGAGCCGGAGCCCTACCCGTGGGCCGGCCGCCCGGAGTACTTCGGCCGGGCGTTCGACCAGGGCGTCGGCCGCGCGCTGTGGTTCATCAACGGCGGCAACCCGGACGCCGTCGCCGAGGCGGTCGGCCGGTTCGCCGAGCACCGCCGCGCGGACCTGTGGAGCGGGGTCGGGCTGGCCGCGACGTTCGCCGGCGGCAGCGACCAGAGCGGGCTGGGCCGGCTGCGCCGGGCGTCCGGCGAGCACTACGACGAGCTCGCGCTCGGCGTGGTGTTCGCGGTGAAGGCGCGGACGTACTCGTGCTACGTGCCCGCCCACACCCACCTCGCAGCCGGCGTGCTCACCGATCTTTCCGTGCAGGGCGCGCAGAACCTCGCCGACCGCACCGAACAGGCCGACGGTGACGACGGCCCGCAGCCGCCGTACGAGCTGTGGCGGCAGCGGATCCGGGCGGAGTTCGACCCGGCCGCTCGGCGGCGCACAGCGTGAAACCGTGATCGCCGGCAAGCGCGGAGTAGAGCGCTGACCAGCGAATCTGTGACCGTAGAAGGAACATCCCAGTCGACCCTAAGGGGGAGAGTGCGTTGGGCAATGGCTGGCGTACGCTCAGGCGCCGCATCCTGACACCGAACGTCTCGGAGACCTTGCTGGAGAAGCGGGGCTTCCACCGGAAGAGCCCAGCCGCACAGGAACGGCTCGAGACCGTCGGGGAGAAGTTCCTCCTCGGGTACGCGCACGCTGTCGAAGCGAAATCGGTCGAGCAGGCCGAGGAGTGGCTCGAGCAGATCCCCCCGCAGTTCCGCGGATTCGCCTACGAGGGCGCGGGAATGGGGTACGGCGTCCTCGATGGACTGCCGTTCGGCAAGAGCACGAACATCGCCGAGTTCCTGGCCGGCCCGGGCGAAAAGCACGACTACATCATCTACGTCGGCGTCGGCTGGGCGATGTGCCGCCTCCCGCGGTTCGCGTGGCCGAAGGCTTCGGCGTTCGACCCGCTGCTGCGCTGGCTGGTGCTCGACGGCTACGGCTTCCACCAGGCGTACTTCAAGACTGAGAAGTACATCCGGAACCAGTACCAGGAACCGGGTTTCTCCTGGCCGGACAAGCGTTATGACGGATACGCGCTGAGGGCCATCGACCAGGGCATCGGCCGGGCGCTGTGGTTCATCTGCGGCACCGACGTCGAACTGGTGACCAAGACGATCGAGGAGTTCCCCGAGTCGCGCCACGGCGACCTGTACGCCGGGGTCGGCCTGGCCTCGACCTACGCGTGCGGCGTCACGGCCGACGAACTGGCGGAACTGGTCGACCGCGCCGGGATCCACCACGGGCCGCTGGCGCAGGGAAGCGCCTTCGCCGCCGAGTGCCGGGTGCGCTCCGGCCTGCTGATCCCGGAGACCGAGATGGCGGCCCGGGCGATCTGCGGGATGTCCGCCGAACGCGCGGCGGCCATCACGCAGGAGGTGCGCCCGGCCGGCAACGGCGCTGTCGTCGACGGTGACGACGTCCCGGCCTTCGAAACCTGGCGGCAGCGGATCGCCGAAGAAGTGCTGACCCACGGAGGGAAGAAGAAATGACCGCGACCTTCGGCTGGCTGCGCAAGCAGCTGGCGGGCATCGTGGCGCTGGTGCTGATCCTCGGCCTGTTCCTGGTCGCCCGGCTGCCCAGCGTTTCCGCCTCCGAGCAAGACTCGATGGCGGGCCAGTTCCACTTCACCCCGATGACGATCGCGCTGCCGGCGGCCACGAAGTCGCAGTCGATCCGGACGGTGAACAAGGAGTACGAGCACATCGCCGCGTGGATCTCCTCGGTCGGCGCCGCGATCGCGATCAACGACATCAGCGGCAGCGGCAAGGCCAACGACCTCTGCCTCGTCGACCCGCGCAGCGACCAGGTCGTCATCACGCCGGCGCCGGACTCCGGCCCGCGCTACGCGCCGTTCGCGCTCGACCCCGCGCCGGCGCTGCCGACGTGGGACTACATGGCGCCGATGGGCTGCGTCCCCGGTGACTACAACGAGGACGGCCGCACCGACATCCTGGCCTACTACTGGGGCCGGACCCCGGTCCTGTTCCTGCAGAAGGCCACCGCGACGAAGTTCGACGCCTCGGCGTTCCAGCCGACCGAGCTGGTGCCGGGCAACCACCGCGGGCCGGACGGCAAGTACAACGGTCCACTGTGGAACACCGACTCGGTGACCATCGGCGACTTCGACGGCGACGGGCACGTCGACGTCTTCGTCGGCAACTACTTCCCGGACAGCCGGGTCCTGGACCCGAACGCCGACGGCGGCATCACGCTGAACCAGTCGATGTCGCACGCGGAGAACTCGGGTGCCAAGTACATCTTCCGCTGGACCGGCGCCACGTCCGGCGCGAACCCGAGCGCGAAGTTCGTCGACGCGTCGCAGGGCATCCCCGAGTCCGCGCGGCTCGGCTGGACGCTGGCCTCCAGCGCCACCGACGTCGACGGCGACAACCTGCCCGAGCTCTACATCGCCAACGACTTCGGGCACGACCACTTCCTGTACAACAAGTCCACGCCGGGCCACATCGAGCTCGCCGAGGTCACCGGGGTCCGCGGGATCGCCGACCCGAAGTCGAAGGTGCTGGGCCACGACTCCTTCAAGGGGATGGGCGTCGACTTCGGAGACCTGAACCACGACGGCCTCTACGACCTGTTCGTCAGCAACATCACGACGTCGTGGGGCATCGAAGAGTCGAACTTCCAGTTCATGAACGAGGCCAAGGACAACGCGGACCTCACCCGGCAGTTCAAGGACGGGGTCGCGCCGTTCCACGACGACAGCGCCGAGAAGGGCACGGCGTGGTCCGGCTGGGGCTGGGACGTCAAGATCCAGGACTTCAACAATAGCGGCGAGAACCAGATCGCGCAGGCGACCGGCTTCGTCAAGGGGCAGGTCAACCGCTGGCCGAACCTGCAGGAGATCGCCACGGCCCACGACGGCCTGCTGTCCAACCCGTTCTGGTGGCCCAACGCGCGCGCCGGTGACGACATCGGTGGCGACCAGACGCTGCACTTCTTCGTGAAGAGCGCCGACGGCCGCTACACCGACCTCGCACCGAAGCTCGGCTTGGCGGTGCCGGTGCCCACCCGCGGTATCGCGGTCGGCGACACCGACGGCGACGGCCTGCCCGAGTTCGCCGTGGCCCGGCAGTGGGAGCAGCCGATCTTCTACCACAACGACAGCCCGAACCCCGGGAAGTACCTGCAGCTGAAGCTGACCACCGACGCCCCGGTGGCGCCCGGCCCGCTCCCCGCGGCCGGCGTGCCCGCCATCGGCGCCCAGGTCACCGTGACGACCGCGGACGGCAAGAAGTACCTCGGCCGGGTCGACGGCAGCAGCGGTGAGGCCGGCCGGCGCAGCTTCGACATCCAGATCGGCCTCGGGCACGACGTCAGCGGCCCGCTCGCCGTGCACCTGCAGTGGCGGGACCGGACCGGTCAGCTGCGGACGCAGGACCTGAAGCTGCAACCCGGTTGCCACATGTACCAGCTCGGCTCCACGGCGAAGGAAGCGATGTGACATGGCCAGCCCGACTCTGACCAAGGTGGACAGTGCGCCACCGAAGCGGACCAACAAGGTCATCACCGCGCTGCGGCGCTTCGCGATCTCGATCACGATCTTCAACATCATCGGCTACACAGTGCTCGGCTTCGAGCAGCCGTGGCTGTACCCGTTCGTCGCGCTGGCGACCGCGTACACCACGGAGATCTCCCTCGAGATCATCAACGCCCGGGTCACCCACCGCGACGTCCGCTTCCGGGGCAACGGGTTCAAGGGCCTGATGGAGTTCCTCCTGCCGGCGCACATCACCGGGCTCGCGCTCAACATGCTGACCTACGTCAACGACCAGATCCTCGTGATGATGTTCGGCGTCGTCGTCGCGGTCGGTGCCAAGTGGGTGCTGCAGGCTCCGGTGTACGGCCGCATGCGGCACTACATGAACCCGTCGAACTTCGGCATCACGATCATCCTGCTCGTGTTCCCGTGGGCCAGCATCGCCCCGCCGTACCACTTCACCGAGCAGATCCCGACCTGGGGCGGCTGGCTGATCGTCGGCATCATCCTCGTGTCGGGCACGGTGCTCAACGCGCTGCTGACCAACCGGATGTGGCTGATCGCGGGCTGGCTGAGCTTCTTCGTCGTCCAGGCCTTCGTCCGCGGCTGGCTCTTCGGCACGTCGATCCCCGGCGCGCTGGCGATGGGCACCGGCGTCGCGTTCGTGCTCTACACCAACTACATGGTGACCGACCCGGGCACGTCGCCGTCGAAGCCGGCCTCGCAGTTCCTCTTCGGGTCCGGGGTGGCGCTCGCGTACGGCTTCTTCACCGCCGTGCACGTGGCCTACGGGCTGTTCCTGGCCACCGCGACCATCTGCCTGATCCGCGGCATGTTCCTGTGGGGGCTGCACTTCTCGAACAAGGCGCGGATCAAGTTCGAGGCGGACCAGGCCGCGCAGAAGGCGAAGCTGGAACTCGCCTCGGCGCCGCCGGCCGGCGACGAGAAGCCGGGAGCGGTCGCGGCATGACCGTCGGATCGGACGAGGCCCGGGCGGCGCGCACCGCGCCGCCCGGGCCGCCGCGCCGGGCGACGTTCCGGTTGCTGAAGCAGCTCTTCACCGACCGGCTCGCGCTCATGGGCGACAACGCCGGGACCTACGGCGACGTCGTCCGCATCGCCATCGGCCCGAAGGCGATGTACCTGGTGAACCACCCGGACCTGGCCAAGCACGTCCTCGCCGACAACGCCGCGAACTACCACAAGGGCATCGGCCTGCAGGAGGCCCGCCGGGCCCTCGGCGACGGCCTGCTCACCAGCGACGGCGAGACGTGGAAGAAGCAGCGCCGGACCATCCAGCCGGTGTTCCAGCCCAAGCGGATCTCGCGGCAGGCCGCGGTCGTGGCGTCCGAAGTGGACGGGCTCGTGCAGCGGCTGGCCGAGCACGACGGGCCGGTCGAGATCCTGCACGAGATGACCGGGCTGACGCTCGGCGTGCTCGGCAAGACGCTGCTCGACGCCGAGCTGGGCGGGTACGAGACGCTCGGCCACTCGTTCGAAGCCGTGCAGGACCAGGCCATGTTCGAGGCGGTCACGCTCAGCATGGTCCCGCAGTGGGTGCCGCTGAAGAAGCAGCTGGGGTTCCGGACCGCGCGCGAGGACCTGCGCCGGATCGCCGACGAGCTGGTCGAGCAGCGGCTGGCGAACCCGGTCGAGAACGGCGAGGACGTGCTGTCCCGGCTGATCGCGTCCGGGAACGGGGAAGGCGCGTCGCGCGAGCGGATGCGCGACGAGCTGATCACCCTGCTGCTGGCCGGCCACGAGACCACGGCGAGCACGCTCGGCTGGGCGTTCCACCTGATCGACGAGCACCCCGAGGTCGGCGAGCGGCTGCACGCCGAAGCCGTCGAGGTGCTCGGCGACCGGCTGCCCGAGCACGAGGACCTGCGGCGGCTGACGTTCACCGTCGCGGTCGTCGAGGAGGTCATGCGGCTGTACCCGCCGGTGTGGCTGCTGCCGCGGATCGCCCAGGCCGACGACGAGATCGGCGGGTACCACGTGCCGGCCGGCTCCGACGTCGTCGTGGTGCCCTACACGCTGCACCGGCACCCGGGCTTCTGGACCGAGCCCGAGCGCTTCGACCCCGGGCGGTTCACCGCCGCGGAGCGCCCGCCGCGCTACGCCTACCTCCCGTTCGGTGCCGGGCCGAGGTTCTGCATCGGCAACAGCCTCGGGGTGATGGAGGCGGTGTTCGTGCTGGCGATGGCCGCCCGGGACCTCGAACTGCGCAAGGTACCGGGCAAGGTCGTCGAACCCGAGGCGATGCTCTCGCTGCGGGTGCGCGGCGGGCTGCCGATGACCGTGCGGCGCCGGGAAAGGGCGAGCCGGTCCGAAGCAGCCTGAGTTCACTGTGGACATTCGATGAGGAGGTAGGCCGGTGCAACCCGAGGCCACCGAAGAAGAACGCGTGAAGAACATGACCCTCGAGGCCTACGCGGACACGATCGTGCCGGGGGAGAAGCGGTACCCGGAGGACCGGGCGATCGCCGGGGCCGCGCCCGGACCCGGCTCGGTGGCGGCGGGCGCGCTCGAGCTGCTGAACTTTGACGCGACCGGCGTCACGGCCGGCCTGCCCTACCTCGCGCAGTCGCTCAACGACCACGCGAAGTCCTACGCGGGCGAGGTGGCGCTGGAGCTCGACCACGACGTGCCGCCGTTCGTCGCGCTGCCGTACGAGCACCGCCGCGAGCTCGTACGGCGGCTGACCACCCCCGGGCACCCGGAGAAGGACGGCTGGGTCAGCCTCGCGCTGTTCTGCAACATGGCCTACGACAGCGCGCCGCACCTGCACACCGCCGACGCCATCCGCGACGGGCATCCCGGCCTCCTGGCCCTGGGGTACAAAGCTCCGGATGCCGACGGCTTCTGGCGGTTCCCGAAGTTCGGCTACGGCCGCAAGCTGGCCGAGCTCCACCCCGACACGACGCCTTCCGGGAGCCCCGCATGAGCGCCATTGACCAGACCGACGTCGTCATCGTCGGCAGCGGGTTCGGCGGGTCCATCCCGGCCTACCACCTCGCCGCGGGCGGGGCCAAGGTCACCGTGCTCGAGCGCGGGCCGTGGCTGGCCGCGGCCGACTTCGAGCACGACTACCTGCTCGGCTCGTCGTACACCCGCGCGTTCGACTTCGTCGTCGGCGACGGGATGAGCGTGCTGGGCGGCAACTGCGTCGGCGGCGGCAGCGTGGTGTACTTCGCCGCGATGCCGCGGGCGCCCAAGTTCGTCTTCGAGCGCCACGGCAGCATCGGGCGCCGGATGTGGCCGTCGGTCATCACGCGCGACACCCTGGAGCCGTGGTACGACCGCGTCGACGAGTCGATCCCGGTGTCCAAACAGGACTGGAGCGACGTCTCCTACGCGGGTGGCCTGTGGGCCGCGGCCTGCAATCACTCGGGCCGCACCGCGAACCCGGCGCCGGTGGCCGTCGACAACGACACCTGCGTCAACTGCAACTTCATGATGGCCGGCTGCAAGTTCGACGCCAAGCGGTCGATGCTGACGAACTACCTGCCCGCGGCGCTGGCGCACGGCGCGGAAATCCGGCCACTGCACGAGGTCCAGCGCCTCGAGCGGACCGAAGACGGCGGCTACCGCGTCCACTTCGACCTGATCGACGAAGAGGACTACCGGATCCACACCGGCACCGGCGTGATCGAGGCGAAGGTCGTCATCATCGCCGCGGGCGCCGGTGCGACGCCGGTGATCCTGCAGCGTTCGGAAGCCGCGCTCGGCACGATGCCGCACGGCGTCGGCCGGTACTTCTCCGGCAACGGCGAGCGGCTCAACACCGCGATCATCGACGAGGACCGCGTCCGCGAGGTGCTCGGGCTGTCCCGTGAGGACGGTCCGGTGTACTCGGCCAACCACATCGGCAAGGGCCCGACGGTCGCGAACTGGGACAAGCTCGACGGGTCGCTGCCGGAGTACGAGCGGTACTCGCTGGAGCAGCTGTACTTTCCCCCAGGGCTGGGAACAATCCTCGCCCAGGTGCCGGGCGGGGACGAGCCGCGCTGGTACGGGGCGCAGAAGAAGGAGATCCTCAACCAGTGGGCCAACTGGCTGACGATCTTCCTGATGACCGAGGACGACAACGAGGGCGTCTTCGGCACCCCGCCGCCCACCGGCAACGCGTACCGCATCTCACAGCAGATGCTCGGCCGCGGCGCGCTGCGCTACGACCCGACGCCGAACACGCGCCGGGGCTGGGCGCTCGCGGACGCCGACTGCAAGGCGATCATCGAGAAGGACGGCATCGCTCGCGTGGCCCCGTGGACGAACGACGTCGTCGGGGCGTACACCGTGCACCCGCTGGCGTCCTGCCGGATCGGTGACGACGCGGCGACGTCCGCGCTGCACCCGAACCACGAGCTGCGCAACCACCCGGGCATCTTCGTCACCGACAGCGCGTCGGTGCCGGGCGCGCTGACGGTGAACCCGGCGATGACCATCGCGGCGCTGGCCGAGCGGTCGATCCCGGGCATCGTCCGCGAGCTGCAGTCGCGCGGCGTCGCCGTCAAGTACGGGGCACCGTCCCCGGACGGCTCGATCACGGGCCGACGGGCGGTGTCCAAACTGGACCTGGTCGCCGGCAACTGATGCACGGGTACTTCGAACTCGCGCTCCTGGGTTCCTGGGAGCGCGAGTCCGCCCGGGGCCGGTCGGCGTCGCGGCGGCGGTCCGGTGTCTTGAATGACTCATTCAGGTCGTCAGACGACCTGAATGAGTCATTCAAGACGTGCGGGAGCCGGCGCGAGGCCCGGCGCCGCCGGTCGGGTTTGCCGGGGTTCTTGCGGTTGTGGCCGATCGCGGCGCGCCGGGCAGGCCTGACGTCACGTCGCCCGCGATGACGTGAACGACTCGTTCATGTCGCCAGATGACATGAACGAGTCGTTCATGTCCTTCGGCTGCGGCTTCGCCTCGCCTCCCGGAGCCCGGGAGCGCGAGTTCGCCCTTTCTCGAGGAGGAACGATGGCGCCCGGACTGGTGCGGTTCGCCCTGCGGCGGACGCTGCGGGACATCCAGCACGTCGAGGCCGTGCGGCCGCGGCGGGCGCGGGGGCTCGTGCGGGACGTCTACCGGCAGGTGGAACGGGACTTCGGGATGCTCGCCCCGCCGATCGCGCTGCACTCGCCCGCGCCCGACGTGCTCGCCGCCGCGTGGCTCGTGCTGCGGGAGTCGCTCGTCGCGGCCGGGACCGCGAGCCGGGCGGACAAGGAGGTCGTCGCGGCCGCCGTGTCGGCGGCGAACTCCTGTCCCTACTGCGTCGAGGTGCACGGCATGACACTCGGTTCGCTGGGCGAGCCGGCCGCCGCCGCGGCCATCGAAGCCGGTGACACGCAAGCCATCCAGGACCGGGACACGCGCGCGCTGGCCGCGTGGGCGCGGGGGGAGGGCCGGCTGCCGGCCGACGTTCCCGCCGGCACCGCCGCCGAGTTCACCGCCGTGGCCGTCGCGTTCCACTACCTCAACCGGATGGTGAGCGTGTTCCTCGGCCCGTCGCCGCTGCCGGAGGCCGTACCGCCGCAGGCGCGGGCGAAAGCCAAGGCGGTACTGGGATATCTGCTCAAGCCGGGTGCCGCGCCGCCGGCCGGGGAGGCACTCGGCCTGCTGCCGCCGGCCGCCATCGACGGCCCGGCCTGGGCGCCGCCCGGCGGTACCCTCGCCGACGCCTTCGCGCGCGCCACGGCGGCGATCGAAGCCGCCGGGGAACGCTCGGTGCCCTCCCGCGTGCGGGAGCTCGTCCGCCGGGAAGTCAAGGCGTGGGACGGGAAACCGCCCGGGCTCAGCCGCGCGTGGGCCGAGCCGGTGCTCGCCGAACTGCCCGAGCACGAACGCGCGGCGGGGCGCCTGGCGCTCTTCACCGCCAAGGCGGCGTACCAGGCCGACGCCGACGTCCGTCCGGAAAGGACGGACGATCGGGCCTTGGTGGAGCTGGTGTCGTGGGCGGCTCTCACCGCGGCCGTGGCGGCCGGTGAGCGGCTGCCGCACCGCCCGCGAAGAGAAGACTCCGCAGGTCGGCGCGGGTGATGATCGAAAGGTCAGATCGCCCGCCGGGGCGCGCAGCACCGGGACGCAACGAAACTCCGGTCCGTGACGCCGCCCCGGCCGGTCCCGGTCTGCCGGACGGCGGTCGCCGCGACGGTGGCTCCCCTTACCCCGCCACCCCCGCGGCGGCCGCCGTTCCCACGAGATGACGTCGCACCGGTGAGAGGACAGACAGGTGACTGACACCACGGGCGTGATCGCCGACCTGACCGCCGAGGCCGCCGAGGTGGACGCGCTCGTCGCCGGGCTGCCCGAGGCGGGGTGGGACACCCCGACCCCGGCGCCGGGCTGGGCGGTCAAGCACCAGATCGCGCACCTCGCGTTCATCTTCCGGATCGCCGGCCTTTCGGCCGCGCAGCCGGAGGCCTTCGTCCAGATGACCAAAGCAGTTGCGTCCATCGGCTTCGAGAAGGCCGTCGAAGGCGCGCTGCAGGAGTTCATCCACGACCCGGCCGAGGTGCTGCTCACCCGCTGGCGCGCCGAGCGCGACACGGGCATCAAGTCCCTCGCCGCCGTTCCCGGCGACCGGCTGGTGCCGTGGCTGGTGAACCCGCTGCCGCCGTACGTGCTGGCCTGCGCCGGGATGATGGAGCTGTTCGGCCACGGCCAGGACGTCGCCGACGCGCTCGGCGTCCGCCTCGAGCGCACCGACCGGATCAAGCACCTGGTCGGCTTCGCCGTGCGGGTCCGGGACTTCGGCTACGAGGCGCGGAACCTGACGCCGCCCGCGGAGGAGTTCCGCTACGAGCTCACCGCGCCCTCGGGCGCGCTCTGGACGTTCGGTCCCGCCGACGCGGCCCAGCGGGTGAGCGGCAGCGCCGAGGACTTCTGCCTGCTCGTCACCCGGCGGCGGCACCGCTACGACCTCGACATCCGGGCGAAGGGCACGCTGGCGGACCAGTGGCTCGACATCGCCCAGGCCTATCGCGGGCCGGCCGGCCAAGGCCGCCGGCCCGGGCAGTTCAACGCCTGACCAGTCCACAGTAGACAAGGAAAATCGTTGTCCCAGCGTGCTGACGTGCGGCCCGGGGGCAGGGAGAAAGAAGACGGTCCGCACCGCCCGGGAGATGCTGGACCCCGGCGGCCCGGCGGGCCGGGCGAAACCGGGCGGCGCCGCCGCCCGAGGACGGACAGACCGGCGGCGGGACCGCGTCCCGCGCCGGAGGACAGCGGGGACCTGACGGTTCCGGTGATACGGGGCTCGAGAGCCAGTGGGAGTGCGGTGGCATGAGCGTAGAGCGGATTTCGATCGTCGGTATCGGTCTCCGGTACCCCGACGCGAGTTCTCCGGAGGAGCTCTGGGAAAACGTGCTGGCCGGGCGCCGGGCGTTCCGCAGGCTGCCGGACGAACGGATGAACCGGGCGGACTACTACTCGCCCGACCCGAAGGCGCCGGACCGCTTCTACGCGCAGAAGGCGGCCGTGCTGCGGGACTACGAGTTCGACCGGGTCGCGCACAAGGTCGCCGGCAGCACGTTCCGGGCGACCGACACGACGCACTGGCTCGCGCTCGACGTCGCCGCCGCGGCCCTCGCGGACGCCGGCTTCGGCGAGGGTGAAGGCGCCCCGCGGCAGAACACCGGTGTCGTCATCGGCAACAGCCTCACCGGCGAGTTCTCCCGCGCGAACATCATGCGGCTGCGCTGGCCGTACGTGCGCCGCACGGTCGCGGCCGCGCTGAGCTCCCGCGGCTGGGAGGACGAGGAGACCGCGACCTTCCTGCGCGAGCTGGAGATCCAGTACAAGGAGCCGTTCCCCGAGATCAACGAGGACACCCTCGCCGGCGGCCTGGCGAACACCATCGCCGGCCGCGTGTGCAACCACTTCGACTTCGCCGGCGGCGGGTACACCGTCGACGGCGCCTGTTCGTCCTCGCTGCTGTCCGTGGTGACCGCGGCCAACGCGCTCGCCCAGGGCGACCTCGACCTCGCCATCGCCGGCGGCGTCGACCTCTCGATCGACCCGTTCGAGGTGATCGGCTTCGCGAAGACCGGCGCGCTCGCCAAGCGCGAGATGAAGGTCTACGACGCCGACTCCAACGGCTTCTGGCCGGGTGAGGGCTCCGGCATGCTCGTCCTGATGCGCGAGAGCGACGCGCTGGAGCAGGGCAAGCGGATCTACGCGTCGATCGGCGGCTGGGGCGTCTCCTCCGACGGCAAGGGCGGCATCACCCGGCCCGAGGCGGCCGGGCACCGGCTGGCCCTCAAGCGCGCTTACGACCGCGCCGGCTACGGCGTCGAGACCGTCTCCTACTTCGAGGGCCACGGCACCGGCACCGCGCTGGGCGACGCCACCGAGATCGAGGCGCTGTCCACCGCCCGCCGCGACGCCGACCCGCTGGCCAAGCAGGCCGCACTGTCGACCATCAAGGGCAACATCGGGCACACGAAGGCCGCGGCCGGGGTCGCCGGCCTGATCAAGGCGACGCTGGCGGTCTACCACCAGGTCATCCCGCCCGCCACCGGCCACTACGAGCCGCACGAGTCGCTGACCGGCACGTCGGCGCGGATGTACGTCCCGCGTGACGCGTCGCTCTGGCCCGAGGACCAGCCGGTCCGCGCCGGGGTCTCGGCGATGGGCTTCGGCGGCATCAACTCCCACGTCACGGTCACCGAGGCGCCGACCGCGGCCCGCCGCCGCGAGCTCGACGAGCGGGCCCGGACGCTGGTCGCCGGCCGGCAGGACGCCGAACTGCTGCTGTTCGACGCCGACGACGTCGCGACCCTGCGCGGCGACATCGCCGCGACGCTGGAGGTCGTGCCCAAGCTGTCGTTCGCCGAGCTGACCGACCTCGCCGGCGAGCTGGCCGGGAAGCTGGCCGGCCGCTCGGTGCGCGCCGCGGTCGTGGCGGCCAACCCCGAGCACGCCGAGCGCAAGCTGACGAAGCTGCTGGAGCAGCTGGAGTCCGGCGACTCGATCTTCGACTCGACCGACGGCATCTTCGCGAGCAGCCGCGGCTCCGCGCCGAAGATCGGCTACCTGTTCCCGGGCCAGGGCTCGGGACGCGGGGGCGACAGCGCGCTGCGCCGCCGGTTCACCGCGGCCGACGAGATCTTCCGCGCCGCGGGGCTGCCCGCCAGCGGCGACCAGGTCGCCACCGAGGTGGCCCAGCCGCGGATCGTCACCGGTTCGCTGGCCGCGCTGCGGGTGCTGCGTTCGTTCGGCATCGAGGCCTCGACCGCGACCGGGCACAGCCTCGGCGAGCTGACCGCCCTGCACTGGGGCGGCGCGCTCGACGAGCGCGGGCTGCTGGCGCTGGCGAAGGTCCGCGGCAAGGTGATGGCCACGACGACCGGCGACGGCACCGGCGCGATGGCCGGCATCGCCGCTTCGCCGGGCCGCGTCGAGGAGCTGGGCCTGGGCGACGACGTCGTCATCGCCGGCTACAACGCGCCCGAGCAGACCGTGATCTCCGGGCCGGCCGGGGCGATCGACAAGATCGTCGCCCGCGCCAAGGCCCAGGGCGTCGGCGCGACCCGCATCAAGGTCTCGCACGCCTTCCACTCGCCGGCCGTCGAGCCGGCCGCGAACGCCATGACCGAAAAGCTGGGCGAGTTCTCCTTCGCCCGGTTGGAGCGCCCGGTCGTCTCGACGGTCAGCGGTGACGTGCTGCACGCCGCCGAGAACCTGCCCGAGCTGCTGCGCGACCAGATCGTGCTGCCGGTCCGCTTCCGCGAAGCCGCCGCCAAGGTGGCCGAGCGCAGCGACCTGGTGGTCGAGGTCGGCCCCGGCCGGGTGCTGACCGGGCTCTTCGAGGAGATCGCGCCGGACACCCCGGTGCTCGCGATCGACACGGACAACGCGTCGCTGCAGGCCCTGCTCCGGATCGTCGGCGCGGCCTTCGCGCTCGGCGCCCCGATCACGACCGACGCGCTGTTCGAGGGCCGCGTCGTGCGCGCCCTGCCCGCCGACGGCGAGTTCAACTTCCTCGCCAGCCCCTGCGAGGCGGCGCCGTCGATCGACAGCGAGCTCGCCGCCGAACTGGCCGCGGAGAAGGCCCAGGCCGCCGAGGCCGACGCCGGCTCCGCCGAAGGCGACTCGGGCTCGACGCTGGACCTGCTGCGCAAGCTCGCCGCCGAGCGCGTCGAGCTGCCCCTGGAAGCCGTCACCGCCGACACCCACCCGCTCGACGACCTGCACCTGTCGTCGATCACGGTCGGGCAGCTGGTCAACGACGTCACCCGGGCACTGGGCCGGCCCGCTCTGGAGGGCATGCCGAACTTCGCGACCGTGTGCCTCGGTGAGCTCGCCGAGATGATCGACGAGCTGGCGCAGACGGCGAAGCCGACCGACACGCACGTCGGCGAGGCCCCGGGCGTCGGGCCGTGGGTCCGGCCGTTCGCGGTCGAGTACGTGCCCGCGCCGCGGCCCACCGCGGACCTGACGCCGGGCGCCGGCCGCGCCGAGTGGCAGGTCTTCTCGACGCCGCGGCACCCGCTGGCCGAACCGCTGAAGGCCGCGCTCGCCGCGTCCGGCGCCGGGGACGGCGTGCTGCTCTGCCTGCCGGCGGACTGCGACTCCAGCCACGTCGGGCTGTTCCTCGACGCCGGCCGCGCCGTCATGGCCGCCCCCAACGGCACGCGCTTCGTGGTCGTGCACCACGGCTACGGCGCCGCCGGCCTGGCCCGCACCCTGCGGCTCGAGGACCCTTCGGCGAAGACGACGATCATCGACTTCGCCGACCCGACCCCCTCGGGTGCGGACGAGCTCGCGTCCGCGGTGTCCACCGTGGTGGCCGAGGTCGCCGCGACCACGGACTTCACCGAAGCCCGCTACGGCGCCGACGGCGGCCGCACGGTGCCGCGGCTGTCCGCGCTGGCCGCGCCGAAGCCCGGCCCGATCCGCGACTCGCTGGACGCCACGGACGTCCTGCTCGTCACCGGTGGCGGCAAGGGCATCACCGCGGAGAGCGCGCTGGCGCTGGCCAAGGACTCCGGCGCCCGGCTGGCCCTGCTCGGCCGCTCGGACCCGGAGAACGACACCGAGCTCGCGGAGAACCTCGACCGCATGGAGGCGGCGGGCATCCGCTACCGCTACGAGCGCGCCGACGTCACCAGCGCCCCGCAGATCGCCGAGGCGGTCGCCCGGGTCCAGGCCGACCTCGGCCCGGTCACGGCGATCCTCCACGGCGCGGGCCGCAACGAGCCGGCCGCCCTCTTCTCCCTCACCGAGGACAGCTTCCGCAAGACGCTCGCCCCGAAGATCGGCGGCCTCAACGCGGTGCTCGCCGCGGTCGACCAGGACCGGATCAAGCTCCTGGTCACCTTCGGCAGCATCATCGGCCGGGCGGGCCTGCGCGGTGAAGCGCACTACGCCACGGCGAACGACTGGATGACCGAGCTGACCCTGCGCTTCGGCCAGGAACACCCGCAGGCGCGGGCGATCGCGCTGGAGTGGTCGGTCTGGTCGGGCACCGGCATGGGCGAGAAGCTCGGCGTGGTCAGCGCCCTGATGCGCGACGGCATCACGCCGATCCCGACCGAGGAGGGCATCACCATCCTCCGCCAGGTGCTGGCCGACCCGGCCGCGCCGCCGGTGCTGGTGGTCTGCGGCCGGACGTCGGGCCTGGCCACGCTGCCGATCCAGAAGCGCGAGCTGCCGCTCACCCGGTTCGTCGACCGCGCGGTCGTGCACTACCCGGGCGTCGAGCTGATCACCGAAGCCGACCTCTCCGACGGTGCCGACCCGTACCTGACCGACCACCTGCTCGACGGGCAGCTGCTGTTCCCGGCGGTGCTCGGCATGGAGGCCATGACGCAGGCCGCGGCGGCGACGCTGGACCGCACCGGCACGCCGGTGCTGTCGGACGTCGAGTTCCTCCGGCCGATCATCGTCTCACCGGGCGGGTCGACCACGGTCCGGCTGGCCACGCTGGCCCGCGACGCCGACACCGTCGACGTCGTGATCCGCAGTGACGAGACGGGCTTCAGCGCCGACCACTTCAAGGCGCGGCTGAGCTTCGCGCGGCCCGACCAGATCGGCGAGTGCGTCCCGCGTGACGTGGCGCTGCCACCGGTGCCGGTGGAGCCGATCAGCGAGCTGTACGGCTCGGTCCTGTTCCAGGGCAAGCGGTTCCAGCGGGTCCTCGGCTACCGGCGGGCGAGCGCCCGGCACGCCGTCGCCGAGATCTCGACGAACGCGGACCACTACTGGTTCGCCCCGTTCCTCCCGCAGGAGCGGCTGCTGGCCGACCCCGGCACCCGGGACGCGATGATGCACGCGATCCAGTGCTGCGTCCCCGACGCGACGCTGCTGCCGCAGGGCATCGAGAAGCTGTACCTGGCCGAGCCGGGCCGGCAGCACGACGAGTACGTCCTGCTGGACGCGAAGGAACGCCTCCAGGACGGCGACAGCTACGTCTACGACCTCGACGTGCGCAACCCGGACGGGACGCTGGTCGAGCGCTGGGAAGGCCTGAAGCTGCGCGCGGTCCGCAAGCGCGACGGCGCGGGACCGTGGGTCCCGTCGATGCTCGGGTCCTATGTGGAGCGTGCCTGCGAGCGGCTGCTCGGCGGGACGCGGTCGGTGGTGCTCGAGCCGGACCCGGCCGGCCGCCCGGCGGAGGGCATCGCCGAGCGGCGCGCGCAGACCGCGCTCGCCGCGGGCCGGGCGCTCGACAAGCCGGTCGAGGTCCGCTACCGCCCCGACGGCAAGCCGGAGTGCGACGGCGGCGTGCACGTCACCGCGTCGCACACCTCGGAGCTGACCCTCGTGGTCGCCGGCGCCGACCAGGTCGCCTGCGACATCGAGACGGCGATCGAACGCACCGAAGAGGACTGGGCCGGGCTGCTGGGCGAAGAGCTCCTGGCGCTGGGCCGGCTGCTGGCCGCGGACACCGGCGAACCGATCAGCGTGGCCAACACGCGGGTCTGGAGCGCGCTGGAGTGCGTCCGCAAGACCGGCTCGATGACCCAGGCCCTCACCGTGCGCCAGGTCGACGCCGACGGGTGGGCGCTGCTCGCCTCCGGCGGGGCCCGGATCGCCACCTGGTCGACCACCGTCAACGACCGGACCGACCCGATCGTCTTCGCCGTGCTCCACGCAGAGGGGAACTGAAGATGTCCGACTACTACGAGATCCGCCACACGGTCGGCTTCGAAGAGACCAACCTGGTGGGCAACGTCTACTACGTGAACTACGTGCGCTGGCAGGGCCGGTGCCGCGAGATGTTCCTGAAGGAGAAGGCGCCGGCGGTGCTCGAAGAGGTCCGCCACGACCTCAAGCTGTTCACCCTCAAGGTGGAGTGCGAGTTCTTCGCCGAGATCACCGCGTTCGACGAGCTGTCCATCCGGCTGCGGCTGGAGGAGCTCACCTCGACGCAGATCCAGTTCGCGTTCGACTACGTCCACCTGCGTGCCGAGGGCGAAGTGCTGGTGGCCCGGGGACGGCAGCGGATCGCCTGCATGCGCGGGCCCAACACGGCCACCGTGCCGTCCCGGGTGCCCGAGCAGCTGCGCGAGGCGCTGGTGCCCTACTGGACGGCCGCGGTCAACGGCAAGGGAGTCTGACTGTGGGCTACGAATCGGAGCCTCACGTGCTGAAGCGGCTGCCGAAGTCGCCGGCACGCCGCGGCCTCTCGGCGCAGCCGGGACTGCGGCAGGTGATGGCGCAGTTCGCCACCGGGGTCACGGTGCTGACGGCGGGCGGGGAGGACGCGCACGGCATGACCGCCAACGCGTTCTCGTCGGTGTCGCTGGAACCGCCGATGGTGCTGTGCTGCGTGTCGAAGGCGGCCCGGATGCACGCGGCGATCGTCACGGCCGGCTCGTTCGGGGTGAACATCCTGGCGGCGGACCAGCAGGACACGTCGAAGTACTTCGCCGACTGGCGCCGGCCCGACGGGATGGCCCAGTTCGAGGCCGTCGGCTACACGCCGGGCGGCAAGACCGGGGCCCCGCTGCTGAACGGGGCGCTGGCCTGGCTGGAGTGCGAGCTGGCCGAGGTGGTCGCGGGCGGTGACCACTCGATCTTCCTGGGCCGGGTGGTCGCGACCAGCCGCGGCACCGGCGAGCACGCGCTGGTCTTCTACGGCGGCGGCTACCACCACGTGGACGGGAAGGCCCGCGCGGCCTGAGGGAGGGAACGTCATGCTGATCGCGGTCACGGGCGGCACCGGCTTCCTGGGTGCCCACACGGTCGCGGCGCTGCTGCGGCGGGGGCACCGGGTCCGGCTGCTCGCCCGGGACCCGGTCGGCCTGGCCCGGCCGGGTGTCGAGGTCGTCGGCGGTGACGTCACCGACGTCGTGGCGGTCCGGCGGCTGGTGGCGGGGGCGGACGCGGTGCTGCACGCGGCCGGCGTCTACACGTTCGACAGCCGGCGTCGCGACGAGCTGTGGCGGGTGAACGTCCGGGGGACCGAGGTGGTGCTCGCCGCCGCGCGCCGGGCGGGGACCGCGCGGGTCGTCCACGTGTCGACGGTCGGGGCGCTGTACCCCACGACCGCGCCGTCGATCGGGGTCGCGAGCCCGGTCGGCGAGTCGCGGGAGCCCTACCTGGCGTCGAAGGCGGCGGCGGAGCGGATCGCGCGGCAGTACCGGTCGGTCGGCGCGCCGGTCGTCGTCACGTACCCGCCGGCGTTGCTCGGGCCGGAAGAACCGCGCCTGGGCGACCAGAACGCGCGGCTGCGCGCCGTCCTGCGCGGCCTGACGCCGATCTGGCCGGGCGGCGGGCTCCCGATCGGGGACGTCCGCGACTCGGCGGAGCTGCACGCGCGGATCCTGGACGGTTCGGTGTCCGGGCCCGCGTTCTTCGGGCCGGGGCACTACTTGACGACCCGCGAGTACCTGGCGGCCGCCCGCGAGGCGACCGGGCGCGCGTTGCCGGCGGCGGTCCTGCCGGCGCGGGCGTTGTACCCGGTGGGGCGCTTCGCCGACCGGCTGCAGCGCGTGTGGCCGTGGGCGCTGCCGGTGCAGTACGGCGCGATCCACGTCTGCGCGACGGCGGTGCCGGTCGCCGGGGACGTGCCCAGCGGCGGCGTCGCGGCGCGGCCGGTGCTCGAGACCGTGCGCGACACGGTGGCCTGGTTGCACGCCACCGGGCGGATCAGCGACCGGCAGGCGGGGCCGGCTTTGTCCACTGTGGACGTGAGACCCGCAGTTCCCACCGGTCCCGGACCCGGGGCCGTCCAGACCGAGGAGGTCCTGCCATGACCACCAGCGACGCCGGCCACGCGGACACCGGTGACCGGCAGCCCGCGGTGACCACCCCGCCGCCCGTCGAGGCGCTGGTCCGCCCGATGCCCCGGCTGGGCCGCGGCATCGTGTGGTCCGACATCGTCGCCGAGATCGAGCGGGACCACCTGGCCCGGATGAGGGATGCCGCGTGAGCGGAAGCCAGGAGTCCGGCGCGGCGCGGGCGGACGACGCGGAGGTGGTGCCGGTCCCCGACGGGGTCCGGCGCCGCCGCCTCGGCCGCCCGGCGCCGTCCGGGGACGCGCAGGTCATCGAGCTGGCCCGCGCCGCCGACCTGGCGCGGCCGGCGCCGCCCGACATGCCGCTGCTGCGCCGGCGCCGCGAGGAGCTGCGCGCGCACATCCACGAGGGCAAGCTCGACGCCGTCCGCCGCCAGCACTCGCTGGGCAAGCTGACCGCGCGCGAACGGCTCGCCCTGCTGCTCGACGACGACTCCTTCACCGAGATCGAGCCCTACCGGCGCCACCAGTCGACCGGGCCGGGCCTGGCGGGCAACCGCCCGCACACCGACGGCGTCGTCGCCGGCTCCGGCACCATCGACGGGCGCCGGGTGTTCGTCTACGCCCAGGACTTCACGCTGTTCGGCGGTTCGCTCGGCGAGGCGCACGCGGCGAAGATCCACAAGGTGCTCGACCTCGCGGTGGCCAACGGCGCCCCGGTGATCGGGCTCAACGACAGCGGTGGCGCCCGGATCCAGGAGGGTGTCCTCGCGCTCAACGGCTACGGCGGCATCTTCCGCCGGCAGGTCGAGGCGTCCGGGGTGATCCCGCAGATCAGCGTCATCCTCGGCCCGTGCGCGGGCGGCGCGGCGTACTCGCCGGCGCTGGCGGACTTCACGTTCATGGTGCGCGACACCGCGCGGATGTACCTGACCGGGCCGGACGTGGTCGAGGCCGTGAGCGGCCGGCGCGTCACGCACGAGGAGCTCGGCGGCGCGGACGTCCACGGCAGCGCGTCGGGTGTCGCGACGGTGGTGCACGACGACGAGGAGAGCTGCCTCGCCGACGTCCGGTACCTGGTGTCGCTGCTGCCGTCGAACTACCTGGACCCGCCCCCGGCGACGGTGCCGACGAACGCGACGGACGACTACCGGCCGCGCCTGGCCGAGCTGGTCCCGGTCGAGCCGAACCAGCCGTACGACATGCGCGACGTCTTCGCCGAGGTCGCCGACGACGGTGAGTTCTTCGAGCTGCACGAGGGCTGGGCGCGCAACGTCCTGTGCGCGCTGGCCCGCATCGACGGCCGCGTGGTGGGCCTGGTCGGCAACCAGCCGGTGGTGTTCGCCGGCGTGCTCGACGGGCCGGCGTCCCAGAAGGCGGCGCGGTTCGTGCGGTTCTGCGACGCGTTCGGCATCCCGCTGGTGAGCCTGGTGGACGTCCCGGGATTCCTGCCGGGGGTGGAGCAGGAGCGCGGCGGCATCATCCGCCAGGGGGCGCAGCTGCTGCACGCGTACTGCGAGGCGACGGTGCCCCGCATCCAGGTGATCCTGCGCAAGGCGTACGGCGGCGCGTACATCGTGATGGATTCGCGGTCGATCGGCTGTGACCTGTCGCTGGCGTGGCCGACGAACCAGATCGCGGTGATGGGCGCGGAGGGCGCGGTGAACGTGCTGTACCGCCGGGACCTGGCGGCTTCGGCGGACCCGGAGGCGCTGCGCGCAAAGCTGGTGGCGGAGTACACGGAGGAGTACCTGAACCCGCAGTACGCGGCGGAGCGCGGGCTGGTGGACGACATCATCGACCCGGCCGAGACGCGCGCGGCGGTCGCCAGGGGGTTGGCGATGCTGAAGGACAAGCGCAAGCCGGCGCCGGGCCGCAAGCACGGCAATCTGCCGATCTGAGGGGGTTCGGAGGATGTCCGCGATCCGCGTGGTGCAGGGCGCCCCGGACGACTGCGAGCTGGCGGCGTTGGTGGCGGTCCTTTCGCTCTCGGCGGTCCGCCGGCCGGAGGAGACGCCGCGGCCGTCGGTGTGGGGGGATCCGGCTTGGCGGGGCCGGGAGGTACGGGCTGCCGAGGGAGCTTGGCGGCTGTCGGGCCTGCCGCACTGACCCGCCTGCGCTTCCTGCGGGGCTCCTCGCGGCCGGACGCAGGTCGGTCGCCGATCCCGCGCCTGCCGCACTGGCCCGCCGGCCGCGCCCCGCGCCCCGCGCGGCCCCGCGGTGCAGGTCTGTCGGCAGCCGCGGGCGTCCGGCAGAAGCGCCCCAAGGCCACCTTGGTTGCGTCTGACGCACCCAAGGTGGCCTTGGTTGCGTCTGACGCACCGAAGGCCACCTTGGGGCGCTCGCCCCGGCCACGACCAACCTGCCGGGCCGAGCGAGCCCCGTGCCGCCCTCAGGCCGCCTCGCCCCGCAGCCGCCGCTCGGCAGCCCGCTCCCGGCCCGGCGAATGCGTCGTGTGCCCCGGGTGCACCGCGACATACCGCACCGCGCCGTCCGAAAACGCTTCCAGCTCCGTGCGCTCGCCCGGCCTGAACTCCGCTCCGCACACCGCGCACGTGCGCTGCCGGTCGGCCGCGCCGCCGAGGGGCTTCCGCTCTTCCGCCATGCCCTGCACCTCGCCATCGAGTCACTCCCAGTGCACCTCCCGGACCCCTATCCCGACCACTCAAAAGCTGCGCACGTCCGATCCTCGACCCCGGTGGCGCATGGTGGATCCACACCGAAAGCACGGAGGAACGCCATGACAGCAGCAGCGGTCCCGGCCGGCGACTGGACCCCGCCGCCCACCGAAGAACCCCGCGGGCTCCGGCTCGTCGACCCGCCCGAGACGCCCGAACCGACCGTGGAGGACCACATCGTGCTCGGCTACAACTGAGCGGCGGGAGCTCCGGCGCCGGACACGGACGGTGCCGGAGCGCACGCTCGGAGATGAGCACCCCGCCGCGCGACCGGGAGAATCGACAGTGTTCGGGCCGGAGTGTCACCGCAGCACGGTGGCCCATGCGTGACGGCGATCTGCGACGTTCGGTTGGGAGGCCGGCGGATGGCAATGCGCCTCCAGCTCACGGCGGGCCTCGAGGTCCTCGAAAGCTGGGCCGAGACGGCGTCGCAGGCGGAGCGGAACGTCGTCTACGAAGCCTTGTTCGCCGTCGGTGACGGCTCCGCTTTTCTCGTTTACGACATTTTCGGCGACCCCAGCGATCCCGGCAATTTCCTCGTCATGGTGAAACCGGGACTGGTCCTGAAAGTGATGGTGCAGCGCGCCGATTCCGCCTTCGAAATCCGCTACGTCGGCACGATCGAAGACGGCGTCGACGCCGCGGCCGCAGCTCAGGAGACGTCCAGCCCGGAGTGATTGCTCTTCGAAAGTGCTGAGCTGAACGGACCAATCCGCCCTCCGCACCCGGGTGCCGGTACCTCCGCTGATCGGCCGCCGATTATCGGCTTCCCGGACGTGCATTCCTCACCTTGACAGTGTCTCCGGCGATGTGAAAGCCTTTGCGTGTTCGCTGGTCAGGCCGCTATTTCTGGGGTGGGTAAACGTAGGAGGCTGCACCATGTCTTCACCGGAATTGCCAGGACTCGACGTTTCCAGCCGGGTGCGCGCCCGGGACGTCCAGATGACCGGGACCGCCGACGTCGGCCGCCGGGTGCTCATGATCACCGGCGCCATCGACACCACCGACCACGACGTCTCGGTGAGCGTCAACCTCCCCGAGCCGGGCCGCTGGCAGGTCATCAAGGCCGAAACCAACCTCACCGACCAGACGTGGGTCGCGATGCAGGCCGTCATGGACGAGGACTCCACGTTCCTCGACGACGAAATGCTGATGTCGCCGCAGTTCGCGAAGAGCTTCATGACGCCGGACGCGCGCCGTCTCACCTTCTACGACGGTGAGGTCCGCCCCGGCGAAACCGTCCTGAAGACCTACTCGATGGAGACCGGCGGCCGCAAGCCGACGTACTTCTACTCGCGCTACAGCCCCATCGCCACCGACAGCGCCGAGCAGTCCCAGCAGACGCTGGACGAGCTGGTCACCAACGGCATGAGCCAGCGGCCGGTGGTGGAGCTGATCGTCCCCGTCACGGTGCTCTGAGCCGGCGGCGGGCCGAGCAGTGATCTCGTTCGTACCGGAACCGCACCTGCTCGACTCGCCGCGTGGCCGCGCCTGGCCGCGTCCGCCCGCGCCACCGTCCCCGGCGCGGGGGGCGTCGCCCGCGCCGGCCGCGGACGTCGTGGTCGTCGGGGCCGGCCCGGCCGGCCTCGCGGTCGCCTCCGCCCTCTGGCACCACGGTGTGCCCGACGTCGTCGTCGTGGACCGCACCGGGCGGCCGTGCGGGCGGTTCTTCGGCCGGATCGACCTGCTGGGCCAGCGCGTGCTGCGCTCGCCCTACGAGCACCACCCCGGCGTCGAGGGCTTCCGCGACTGCGAGCTGCTCGACTTCGCGCGGCTGCACTGGAGCCGGCTGACGCCCGTCGAGCGCCGGGAGATCCGGATGTCGCAGTCCGGGCACCGGTCGGTCGTCCCGGTCGACGTCTTCGACGCCTACTGCGCCCACCTGGTCACCACCCACCACGTCGGCGAGAAGACCTGGCAGGCGACCGTGCGCGAGGTCGTGCCCACCCCCGAAGCCGTCACCGTGCACACCGACCGCTTCTCCGTCGCCGCCCGCCACGTCGTGCTGTGCCCCGGCGAGGAACGCCGGCCCGCGCCGGAAACCTGGTGGGGCGGCGGCCACCCGCCGCGCGGAGTGTCCTTTTGGGACGAATCGGTGCCGGCGGGCGCGCGCTGCCAGGTGGTCGTCGGCGCCGGCCTCACCGCGGCCCACCTGATCGCCGGCGCGCTCGAGGCCGGGCGCGAGGTGCACTGGGTGGTCCGCGAGACCGGCGAGCGCTACCAGTGCGCGGACGTCAACTCCACCTTCTTCCGGCCGGAGGGCCGCAAGCGCTTCGACGGCGTCGGCTGGACCGAGCGGCTCGAGCTGATGGGCCGGTTCCGGCGCGCGTCGATCATGTTCGAGTTCCGGCCGCTGCTCGAGCGCGCCGAAGCCGAAGGCCGGCTGGTCGTGCACCGCGGCGAAGCGGTCAAGGAGATCGCGCCGGCGGTCGGCGGGAGCGTGGTGCTGCGGCTGGAGAGCGGCCGGCGGGTCGCGGGCGACCACGTCGTGCTGGCGCTGGGCACGACGCCGTCGATCGGCACCGGCCTGCTGCCCGACGAGGTCGTCGACGCCCGCGACGGCTGGCCGTCCCTGGACGAGCGCACGCTGTCCTACCGCCGCGAGCCGCGCGTGTCGGTGGTCGGGGCCGCCGCCGGGATGGTGCTCGGCCCGGCCGCCCGCAACATCGACGGCCACCGCGTCGCCACCACCCGGGTCGCCGCGGCGATCGCCGCACAGCTGCGCAGCGGCGCGGCCGCGCCCGCCGAGGCGGTCGTCGGTGTCTGAGCCTCACGACTCGCGGTTCTCCCTGCCCGACATCGACGCCCCCGGCGCGACCGAGGCCGGGGTCATCCTGCTGGGCCTGGACGCCGACCGGCTGCTCGCCGGCCTCGCGCTCGCCCGGCTCGCCGACGACCCGGCCCTGGTCACGCAGGTGGTCGACCAGGCCCGGCACGGCACGGCCGCGTTCGGCCTCGGCGGCCTGCTGGAGTCCGGCCGTGAGCACTGGCTGGACCTGCGGGACCGGCTCGGCGACCCGCCGTCGACGTCGTCGCCGGGTTCGCTGCGGCGGGAGTGGGAGCGCCGCCTGGACCTCGTCGCGGCGGCGGTGCCCGGCGCCGGCGCGGGCACGATCGCGTACCTGACCGCGTGCGCGCTGCGCGGCACCGAGGTCGACCAGCTCGCCGCCGGGCTGGCGGACGGAAAGGAACCCTTCGATGTCGTACCTGAAGTCCCTGCCGGCTGAGACGACGCTGCTGCAGGTCTTCCGGGCCTACCCGGGGCCCGCCAAGCACCTGCTGGCCTTCCACGAGGAGCTGCTGCGCGGCGAGTCCCCGTTCACCGCGGGTGAGCGCGAGATGATCGCGGCGTACGTGTCCGGGGTCAACGCCTGCGACTACTGCCACGGCATCCACACCGTGACGGCGGAGGCGTTCGGCGTCCCCGAGGGCGTGCTCGCCGCGGCGGTCGCGGACCTGGGTTCGGCGCCGGTGGAAGAGAAGCTCAAGCCGGTGCTGGCCTACGTCGGCAAGCTCACGCGGACGCCGTCGCGGATGACCGAGGCCGACGCCGAAGCCGTGTTCGCGGCGGGCTGGGACGAGCGCGCGCTGCACGACGCCGTCCTGGTCTGCGCGCTGTTCAACTTCATGAACCGGATGGTCGAGGGGCTCGGCATCCAGGCGGACGCGGCGTACGCGGTCGAATCGGGGGAGCGCCTCAAGGAAGGCGGCTACGCGGGCCTGGCGGGCTTGCTCGCCGACGCCTGACCCGGACACGCCGAAGGCCACCGGGACCGTCTCCCGGTGGCCTCCGTCGCGGTTCAGAGCTCGATCGGGGTGTTCTGGTAGGCGGCGATGAGCCATTCGCCGTCCTGCTTGGCCAGGACCCAGATGGCGCGCACCTGGCGGGCCGGGCTGACCTCGGTCTCGCCCGGCGCGAGGACGCCGCCGACGGTGATGACGACCGCCGCCTCCTCGCCCAGGAACTTGAGGTCGACGGGCTCGCCGAAGACGCGGGTGCCCTTGTACGGGCCGGCGTACCCGGCGCCCATGAACGCCTTGATGCCGTCACGGCCCTTGACGAAGACGCCGCCGGGGAGGGCCATGGTGCCGTCCTCGGTGAAGGCCTTGGCGAAGGCCTCGGCGTCGTTTTCCGCCCACGCCGCGACGATCCGCTGCGGGACGGCGGCGACGGCGGCCTGTTCGGTGGCCACGGTGGACGTGCCATTGCTGGTGGACATACCGGGATTCCCTCTCCCTCGGTGGGCGCGAGTAGTTCGAGACTAGGTGTCCCAGGACCGCGCGGACTACCTGCCGGTTGCGGGAAACCGTTGTCCGGCAACGGTTCCGGGCAAGAGGGCACGCGAGCGGGTGCGCAACCGTGGAGACGTGGGTATGCGCGGCGCAGGCGGATCATGAACCGACCGGGACCACGACCGGCGCCCGCCGGCCGAGCACGGCCCGGAACGCTGAAGGGGTTGTCGACTCATGGTGATCGTCATGGCCACGCACGCCACGGCCGAGGACGTCGAGGCGGTCGTGGAGCGGGTGGAAGGGGCAGGCGGGGAGGCCTTCGTCAGCCGCGGGGTGAGCCGGGTGATCATCGGCCTGGTCGGCGACGTCGACCGGTTCGAGACACTCAACCTCGGCGGCCTGCCCGGCGTGCAGAGCGTCACGCGGATCTCCGCCAAGTACAAGCTGGTCAGCCGGGAGCACCACGCCGAACGGTCCACTGTGTACGTCGGCGGGGTGCCGATCGGCCCGGACACGGTCACGCTGATCGCGGGTCCGTGCGCGGTGGAGACGCCGGAGCAGACCCTGGAAGCGGCGCGGATGGCCCAGTCCGCCGGCGCGGTCCTCCTGCGTGGCGGCGCGTACAAGCCGCGCACGTCGCCGTACGCCTTCCAGGGCCTGGGCGAACTGGGCCTGAAGATCCTGGCCGACGTCCGCGCCGAGACGGGCCTGCCGGTGGTCACCGAGGTGGTCGCCGCGCACGACGTCGAGATGGTCGCGCGGTACGCCGACATGCTGCAGATCGGCACCCGGAACATGTCGAACTTCGGGCTGCTGCAGGCGGCCGGCGAGGCGGGCAAGCCGGTGCTGCTCAAGCGCGGCATGAACGCGACGATCGAGGAGTGGCTGATGGCGGCGGAGTACATCGCCCAGCGCGGCAACCTCGACATCGTGCTGTGCGAGCGCGGCATCCGCACGTTCGAGACGGCGACGCGCAACACGCTCGACATCTCGGCGGTCCCGGTGGTCCAGCGGCTGTCGCACCTGCCGGTGATGATCGACCCGTCCCACTCGGGTGGCCGTCGTGACCTGGTGCTCCCGCTGTCGCGCGCGGCGATCGCGGTCGGGGCGGACGGCGTGCTGGTGGACGTGCACCCGAAGCCGGAAGAGGCGCTGTGCGACGGCCCGCAGGCGCTGATGACCGAGGACCTGCAGCGGCTGTCGGCGGAGCTGGACGACCTGACCGCGGTCGTCGGGCGCCGGCTGTCGACGTGGTGGAACCGCCGCCTGCTGGCCGGCTGAGCGGCGAACGGAAACGGCCCCCGGTGCGCGCACCGGGGGCCGTTCCTCGTCGGGGGATCAGGGGAGCGAGTACGCGATCACTTCCGGCACCGGGTTCGCCATGAAGCCCGGCGCGGCCGCCGTCACGATCACCGTGTTGCCGTCGATCGCCGGGAACGAGTTGATGCCCGCGCCCGTCTTCGTCGTCCACAGCTGCTTGCCGGTGCGGACGTCGAACGCGTACACCGTGCCGTCGAACGTGCTCGTGAACACCACGTCGTTGGTCACCGTCGCCGCGCCGAACGCCATCTGCGGCAGCGGCTGGGTCCACTTGACCCGGCCGGTCGCGACGTCGACCGCCAGCAGGCCGCCCTTGCCCGAAGCCAGGTCCGGCCACGCCTGCAGCGGCTCGATCGCGCTCAGGTGCGTCGCCAAGTCGACCCAGGGGACGAACAGCGTGCCGTCGGACACCGCCATCGGCGTCTCCACCCCGCCGAACGTGCCGGGGTAGACCTCGGTGACCTCGACCGGCAGCGGACCGGTGTCGTTGAGGTGCTTGCCGACCGGCAGCGACCACAGCGGCTTGCCGTCCGACGCCCGGTAAGCGTGCACCGAACCCATCTTGCCCGCGGCGATGACCACCTCGGTCAGCTTGCCCTGCAGCCGCACCTTCGTGATCACCGGCGAGTCCTGCAGGTCGTAGTCGCGCACGTCGTGCGGCAGGACCTGCTGGTACCACAGGAGCTTCCCGGTGTGGGCGTCCAAAGTGACCAGTGAGTTGGTGTACAGGTTCGGGCCCGGCCGGCTGCTGCCGTTGGGGTACTCGGGCGTGCCCGGGTACGGCGCCGGGTTGCCGACGGTCAGGAAGATCCGGCCCTCGTCGTCGATCGCGGGCGGGTACCAGAGGCCGCCGCCGCTGTTGATCTCCGGGTGGCCCCAGAGGTCGCCGTCCTTGACCGTGTTGAACTCCCACTGCACCGCGCCGGTGCGGACGTTCAGCGCGTACACGATGCCCATCGAGCCGGGCACGTACTCGGTCCAGGTCGACGGCGCCGTGCTGACCACGACCGTGTCGCCGTAGACCTGCGGGGCGACGTCGACGCCGCCTTTGCCGGCCTCGATCAGCTCGCGCGTCCAGACCGTCTTGCCGGTGCGGGCGTCGAGGGCGAAGACGCCGGTGAACGTCGTCGCGACGATCAGGCCCTTGCCGTAGGCGACGCCGTTGGGGCCGACGTTCGGGTCGTTGAACGCCCGCTTCCACAGCTCGCGCCCGGTCTTCGAGTCCAGCGCGTAGACGTTGGAGTTGAGGTCGGCGAAGTAGGTCACCCCGTCGACGACGATCGGGTTGCTCGCCATCAGCCCGGCGAAGGTCGGCGTGCCCGAAAGCGGGTAGCGCCACTTGACCTTCAGGTCGCCCACGTTGCGCGAGTTGATCGCGGTGCGCGTAGTCGCCCGGGTGTTGGCCAGGTCGTAGTTGTGCCCCAGCCACGGCTGGCTCGGCCGGCCTCCCCAGGCGGCCAGGCTTTCCGAGGAGAGCCGGTCCGCGGCCGCCGTCGGCTCGGTGCCGGCGATCCCGGACACCACCGCGAGCGCGACGAGGGCGAGCCCGGTGCGCAGGCGTCTGCGCCGGATCTTGCGGACCGGCCGGATGTCGGTGTCGGACACCGTTGCCTCCTTACGTCCGCGCCCGGCCGCTTTCGGCGGACCGGGCGCGGTTCGTGCGTTGTTCGGGAACTCAGTGGTGGAACTCGCCGCCGTTGACGTCGAGGTTCTGGCCGGTGATGGCGCTCGCGAGGTCGGACAGCAGGAACAGCACGGCGTTCGCGACCTCGTCGGGCAGCGCGAGCCGGCGCAGGTCGAGGTTGGCGGCGACCTCGTCGTAGACCTGCTGCGCGGGGACCCCGCGCTGCTCGGCCAGGTACGCGAAGCCGCCCTTCAGCGCGTCCGCCCAGATGTAGCCGGGCGTGACGGTGTTGACCCGGACACCCTGCGGGCCCAGCTCGGAGGACAGGCTCTGCGCCAGGGAAACCAGCGCGGCCTTGGCCATCTTGTAGACGCCGAACGGCGGCTTCGAGTGCCGGATGACGACCGAGCTGATCATCACGATGGCGCCCTTGTTCTCCGCCAGCGACGGCGCGAACAGCCGGCTCAGCCGCAGCGCCGCGAAGACGTTGGTCTCGAAGCCGGGCCGGATGTCGGCGACGTCTACGCTGGTCAGCGGCGTCATCGGCGGCACCGCGAACGCGTTGTTGACCAGCGCGTCGACCCGGCCGAACGTCTCGAGCGCGGTGTCGGCCAGGTGCTGCGCCGAGGCTTCGTCGGTGATGTCGGTCGGCACGACGAGCGCCTTGCGGCCCAGGCCTTCGACCTCGCGGGCGACCTCGGCGAGCCGCTCTTCGTTGCGCGCGGCCAGGACGACGTCCGCGCCGTTGGCCGCGCTGCGGACCGCGAGCGACCGGCCGAGACCGGGACCCACGCCGGACACGACGACGACTTTGTTCTCCAGCACCTGGGGCTCCTTTAAGTCAGGCGGCGAACGGCTTCGGCCGGCGCAGCTCGTCGAAGGACGACAGGTCCGGGACCGTCCAGCCGTCCAGGTCGTACTCGTTCATGCACTCGTCCACAAAGGACTTGTAGTCGTCGACCTCGCCGCCGGCGAGCTGCGAGAACAGCAGCTCCACGCGGGTGTTCTCGTGGTTGCCGGCGTAGTTGCGCTCGTAGAGCTCGTGCCGGCCGCCGAACTCGGTGCCGACCGCGTCCCACAGCAGCTTCATCAGCTTGGTCCGGTCGACCGCCTCGACGCCGTCCGAGCCGCGCAGGTACTTGTCGAGGTAGGGCCGGACGTCGGGGTTGGCGAAGTCGTCCGCGCCGGAGTTGACGTAGATCAGCCCGCTCGCCACGTCCTGCAGGATGATCTCCCGGATGCGCGGGTAGCCCAGCTGCATGAACCAGCGGTAGGCCAGCCCGTACTGCGGGTTCGGCATGACCGCGCCGTTCTTCCACGCCACCGGGTTGCGCGCGGACGCGTCCGACAGCGCCCAGAACAGGTTGCGCCAGGCCAGCACCTCGCCGGCCCGCGCCTGCACCCCGCGGAAGTCCTTGGTGCCGGTGATCTCCAGCGCCTTGAGCAGCAGCCCGGCGATGAACTCGAGCTTGACCGCCAGCCGCGTGCAGCCGTGGAAGGTGAACCGCTCGATGAACCCCGACTGCCCGGCGAACAGCCGGACCTTCCCGATGTCGCCGTAGACGAAGATGTTCTCCCAGGGGATCAGCACCTTGTCCAGCACCAGGATCGTGTCGTTCTCGTCCAGCCGCGAGGACAGCGGGTAGTCGAACGGGCGGCCCATCGTGGCCGCCGTCTGCGTGTAGGACGGGCGGCAGATGAGCTTCATGCCCGGCGCGTCCATCGGCACGGTCGCGACGAGCGCGAACTCCTTGCGCTTGATCGGCAGGCCGTAGTGGGCGATGAAGTTGTAGTGCGTCAGCGCCGAACCGGTCGCGACGACCTTCGCGCCGCTGACGATCACGCCCGAGTCGGTCTCGCGCTCGACGTGCACGAAGACGTCGGACACCTCGTCCGGCGGCCGGCTCCGGTCGACCGGCGGGTGCACGATCGCGTGGTTCCAGAAGAGCACCTTCTCCTGCGACTCCCGGTACCAGCGGCGGGCGTTGGGCGCGAACTCCCCGTAGAAGTCCGCGTTCGCGCCCAGCGTGCCGAGGAAGGACGCCTTGTAGTCCGGGCTGCGGCCCATCCAGCCGTAGCTCATCCGAGCCCACGCGGCGATCGCCTTCTGGTCCCCGACGAGGTCCTCGGCCGTCTTCGGGGTGGTGAAGAACCGGTGCGTGTACCCGGTTCCGCCGCCGTCGACCGGCTTGGTGAGGACGTCCTGGTGCTTCGGGTCGTGCAGCGCGTCGTACAGCCGCGCGGTCATCCGGATCGGGTTGTGGAACGCCGGGTGTGCCACCGGATCCTTGATCCGTTCGCCGTAGAGGTAGATCTCCCGGCCGTCGCGCAGGCTCTCCACGTACTCGGCACCGGTCAGCGGACGGGTGGCGGCCTGGTTCGCGGAACCCGTCTCGGTGCCCTGCTGATCGACCATCGCGGCTGGACCCTCTTCTCGTGGCGGAGTCGGAATGCGTTGCGCGACGGGGACTTCCGGGACCGTCAGGCGACGATCTCGAACTGCCCCATCATCCCGCTGGTGGAGTGCTCGAGGAAATGGCAGTGGTACAGGTACTTCCCGAGGAAGTCGGTGAAGGTGGCCTGGACGGTGACCGACTTGCCCGACCCGAGGAACACGGTGTCCTTGCGGCCGGCGTCCTGCGGCAGCAGCGGCGCGCCCTCGCGTTCGAGGACCCGGAACTGCACCAGGTGGCAGTGGAAGGTGTGGTCGATCGGGTGCGCGGTGTCGCCGTTGACGATCTTCCAGATCTCGGTGCTGCCCCGCTTCACCTGGAAGTCGATCCGGTTCGGGTCGAACGGCTTGCCGTTGATCAGGCCCAGCGGGACGCCGGTGAGGTCGAAGCTCATCACCATTTCGCGGGTGACGCTCGCCTTCGTCAACGCCGGCAGCGCGCGCAGCTTGTCGGGCACGCGGCTGAAGTCGGGGGCGGTGCGCACGACGTCGAAGCGCAGCACCGGGCCCGCGGTCGCGTCCGAGAGCACCAGCTGCGTGCCGACCTTGTAGCGCGAGAAGTCCACGACGAACTCGGTGCGCTCGGCCGAAGCCAGCGACAGCTCGGTTTCCGCCACCGGCGCCGGCAGCAGCCCGCCGTCCGAGGCGATCCGGAGCAGCTGCGCGCCGCCGAGGTTGAGCTGCAGCATCCGCTCGTTGGCGCCGTTCAGCAGCCGGAAGCGGTACTTGCGCGCGGCCACCTGGAAGTACGGCTGGACCTTGCCGTTGGCCAGGATCGTGCTGCGCGGGATGTCGAAGACGAACGCGCCCTTTTCGTCGAAGTGCGCGTCGCGCAGCATGATCGGCACGTCGAACTCGCCCGAGGGCAGCCCGAGCGACGCCTCGGCGGGGTCGTCGATGAGGTAGAACCCGTGCAGGCCGCGGTAGACGTGGTCGGACTCGAGGCCCATCACGTGGTCGTGGTACCAGAGCGTCGCGCCCTGCTGGTCGTTCGGGTACTCGTAGGTGTAGGCCTGCCCGGGCGCGATGACGTCCATCGGGTAGCCGTCGCTCGCGACCGGCGTGTGCCCGCCGTGCAGGTGCACGTTGGTGTCGTCGGCGAGCCGGTTGGTGACGGTGACCCTGGTCGTCCGGCCGGTGCGCGCGCGGATCGTCGGGCCGAGGAAGGTGCCGCCGTAGGTGAGCGCCGGCGTGCGCAGGCCCGGGAAGATCTCGACGTCCGAAGGCTGGACGCTGAGGCGGTAGTAGTCGGCGGCGCCGTCGCGCAGGTACGGGCGCAGCTGCGACGGCACCGGCATCGGTACCGAGAACGGCGTGACCGGCGGCGCGACCGCGGCCAGCGACTCGGCCGACGGGCCGCTGACGTCCAGCCCGCCCATCGGCATGCCGTCCATCTTGTGCTGGGTGAGCGGGCGCACCGCGTCGGTCACCGCCGGTGCCGCGGCGGTGCCGCCCGGGGTTCCCTTGGGCAGCAACAGCCCGCCGACCGCGCCACCGACGGTCAGGCCGCCCAGCGCGAGCATGCGTCTTCTGTTCAGCATTCGTGTTTCTCCCCAGTGGCGTGCGGACGTCGAGGTCTCGGCCTGCCCGATCCTCGCACCGGTGCGCCCGGGGTACTTCTCGCGCCGTGCGCAGTGGAATCCCCTGGCACGGCGGAACATCGCACGGCGGGAGGTGCCCGCCGCGGCGCGCCGGTGTGACGCTCCTCGGGTACTTCGCGCCCGGCGGTCGCTCCGCCGATCCACAGTGGATCTTCAAGTAGGAAGGCAGGAATCCGTCGTGACGCAGAACCTGGCCGGCGATTCCGTCCGGAAACTCCCGACCCGCGGCAAGTCCGCGCTCTCGTGGCGCCGGACCGTGCTCAACCCGTGGGTCCTCGCGACGCTGGCCCTGGTCGTGTTCAACGCGCTCTACGCGTTGCCGCGCTACCTCAGCTTCGACCCGGCGCAGTCGCGGATCCCGCCGGACCCGGGCTTCGCGCTGCACTTCCCGACCGTCGCGCTGCACGCGATCTTCGGCAACATCGCGATGATCACGTTGCTGCTGCAGGTGATGCCGGCGCTGCGCGGGCGCAACCGCAAGGTGCACAAGATCAGCGGCTACGTCTACCTCTACGGTGGCGTGCTGCCGAGCGCCCTGCTCGGCCTGGTGCTGCTGCCGTTCTCGGCCGCCCCGACCGGCGCCGTCGGCCTGTTCGCCATGTCCGTCGGCTGGATCGCGGTGACGCTCGTCGGGTTCCGCAAGCAGAGCAAGCACCGCTACGCCGAACACCGCCGCTGGATGTACTACAGCTTCGCGCTCGCGCTCGGCACGTCGTGGGGCCGGGTGCTGGGGCTGGTGCTGCCGCTGTTCGGCGTCCAGATCGGGGTGCAGATCGACATCATGGTGTTCCTCGAGCTGTCGTCGTGGCTGTGGGTGCTCAACGTGCTCGTCGCGCAGTGGGCGTGGGAGCGCGGTTCGCGCAAGAAGGCGCGGCGCGGGCAGCCGGAGACGCTGCGCGCCGCGGCCTGACCTTCCCGCCCCTCGGTGAAAGGACGCACATGACCAACCCCGACGTCCCGGCGGCGCTCGCCGGGTTCGCGGCCGCGGCCCCGGACCGGCTCGACGCCGAGTTCGCGGACCTGACCGCGCGCGTGTGGCACGACGGTGCCCTCGCCGCCGACCTCGTGCCGGAGTTCGTCGACCTGCTCGCCGTGGCCGACGACGCCCGCGCGGGCCGGCTCGCGGTGCTGCTCGGGCTGCTGGCCGAGGAGCACGGGCTCGGCACCGAGGTCTTCACGCAGGTCGCGAAGGGCCTGGACACCTACCTGGACGTCCTGGACCGCCACGCCGACGGCGAGCCGGTGGCACTCGGCCTGCTGTACCTGGTGGCGCACTTCCCGGCCGACTCGGAGCGGATCCTCGCGGCCGTCGCGCACCGGAACCTGACGGCCGAGGACCGCAGCCGGCTCGAGCGCTGCCTCCAGGCGTACGACCGCGAAAACCTGGTGCTGGGCCGGGTCTGGCCGTCGCCGGCCGAGTGGGCGCTGACCGACGCCGAGCGCGAGTTCGACCGCCGCTGGGTCGCCGAACTGCCCGACGCGCAGGCGAAGGCGACCTGGGACGGCGACACGAAGATGGTGCTGGGCTACGCCGGCGCGCACGCGTACTGGGCGCAGCTGGCCGGCACACCGGTGGTCGCGGCGGACACGAACCCGCTGCGCGCCGCCGTCCCGGTCGAGGCGTCGGACGACGGCTTGGCGGGGATCACGCGGCACGCGCCGGTGCTGCGCTGCCCGGTGTGCCACGGACCGTTGTCGGCGCAGCCGGCGGGCGCGCACTGCCCGGTGTGCCCGGGAACGTACCCGCTGGCGCGGGGCGCGCTGGACTTCACGGCGGACCCGACCCGCCCGGTCGCGGCCGACGACCCGGACGACGTCCTGAGCAACGCGGCGGCGATGAACAGCATCGGCCTCTACTACGAAGAGGTGCTGCGGCCGGGCTTCCTGCGCCTGATGGGCACGAACTGGGGCGGCCAGGTCACGCCGGCGGACGAGGACGAGTACTTGGCGGCCCGGTTGAGCGGCGTGTCGGGCACGGTCCTCGACCTCGCGGCGGGCGCGGGCCGCTGGACGGCGGTGCTGGCCGAGCTCCTGGGCCCGGACCGCCTGGTGGCGCTGGACCTGAACCCGACGATGCTGAGCTGGCTGCGCGGCAGGTTGCCGGAGGTGTGCGCGGTCCAGGCTTCGGCGCTCGACCTGCCGTTCGCGGACGCGTCCTTCGGCGGGGTCAACTGCTGGAACGCGCTGCAGGCGATGCCGGACCCCGCGCAGGCGATCGCCGAGGTGGGGCGGGTTTTGAAGCCGGGCGGGACGTTCACGCTGCTGACGTTCGGGTCGGCTTCGGACCCGGTGCTGGCGTACTACCAGTCGACGTTCCGCGGCCCGGGGTTCCCCGATGGCGGGATGCCGTTGTTCAGCAGGGCTTTGGTGCGGTCTTGGGTGGAGGCGGCGGGTCTGGTGGTCCGCGACGAGTCGGGGCCGGGGTCGTTCATCTTCGTGACGGCGGAGAAGCCGGCTTAGGTTCGGAGTTCGTGAGGCCCCCTGCCGCTTCTGCGGCAGGGGGCCTTTCGGCGTTTCGGGCATGTCGTCTGGCGCCAGGACGAGTCGTTGATGACCGTCGAAGCTCGGCATTCTGCCGAAGCGTCTCTTCGGTCCGGCGTTCCGCGGGCGGGGCCGGGAGCAGCTGTCCCAAAGCCCTTCCGGCACCCCGAAGCTGTCATGGTGACTACGGCCGGCAACACCGCGTCAAGGCGGGAAAGATGCCTTGACCCGGCGTTGCCGGCCGTGTTCTGGCTTCGGATCGGGGTGCGGGGGAGTCTGGGTTCTCGTCGGTGCCCGTTCTCGGGGGCCTCTCGCCTTTGCGCGCGCACTCGAACCCGGACACGCGAAAGGGGCCTTCCCGCCTGCGGCGGGAAGGCCCCTCACTCCGGACTCAGCCCAACGTGCGGGCGAACGCCCGCAGGTCGTCCACCAGCAACTCCGGCTGCTCCATCGTCGCGAAGTGACCGCCCCGGTCGAACTCCGTCCACCGGCTCAACGTCGGGAGGATCGACTCCGCGAACCGCCGCACCGGGCGCACCGCGTCCGCCGGGAAGTACGCCACCCCCACCGGGGCCGCCAGGTCCCACGGCCCGCCCCACGTCTTCGCGAAGTCCAGCCGGTTGGACTCGTAGTACAGCTGGGCGCTCGACCCCGCCGTCGCCGTCAGCCAGTAGATCGAGACGATCGTCAGCAGCAGGTCGCGGTCCACCGCGTCCTCGGGGACGTTGTCCGAGTCCGTCCACTCCTTGAACTTCTCGACGATCCACGCCAGCTGCCCGACCGGCGAGTCGGTCAGCGCGTACGACAGCGTCTGCGGCCGGGTCGACTGGATGTGCCGCCAGCCCGCCTTGTCCTGCTCGAAGTGGGCCGCGAACTCCAGCCGCGCGCGCTCGGCATGGTCGAGGCCGGCGAACGCCGCCGGGTCGTCCGGCGGGAACGTCACGAACATGTTGACGTGCACGCCCGCCACGTGCGCCGGGTCCGCGAGACCCAGGTGCAGCGAGATCGGCATGCCCCAGTCGCCGCCCTGGGCGATGTAGCGGTGGTAGCCCAGCGCGCGCATCAGCTTCGCCCACGCGCGCGAAATCCGCGGGACGTCCCAGCCGATCGCGCCCGTCGGGCCCGAGAAGCCGTAGCCCGGCACCGACGGGATGACGACGTGGAACGCGTCCGCCGGGTCGCCGCCGTACGCCGCCGGGTTCGTCAGCGGGCCCACGACGTCGAGGAACTCGGCCACCGAGCCCGGCCAGCCGTGCGTGATGATCAGCGGACGCGCGTTGGGCTCCGGCGAGCGGGCGTGCAGGAAGTGCACGTTGACGCCGTCGATCGTCGTCATGAACTGCGGGATGTCGTTGAGCCGCTGCTCGGCCAGGCGCCAGTCGAACTCGTGGCGCCAGTACTTCGTCAGCTCCTTCAGGTAGCCGACCGGGACACCGCGGTCCCAGCCGACGCCCGGCAGCTCCGACGGCCAGCGCGTGTCGTCGATCCGCCGGTGCAGGTCGTCGAGCGCGTCCTGCGGGATGTCGATCTTGAACGGTCTGATCTCGGCCACTGGTTCCCCATCCTTGTCTGGCATCGTCGGTCAGGCCGCGAGGTCGCGGGCCTGGGGGGCCGGCGGCTCGGCCGCGGGCGGGAGGGCGGCGGGCGGTCGCCGCCGGTGCCGGAGCACCCGGAGCGCGTACTTCGGCTTCAGGAGCGACTGCGGCGGGTCGATCAGCCCGGCCACGCGGATGAACGCGTTGGTGAGCACCGGGTCCTCGACCGCCGCTTCCTGCAGCCGTGCGACGTACCGGTTGACGAAGTCCGTCATCAGCCCCTTGCGGCCTTCGGCGCCGGCGTACCCCATGTCGCCGCCCGCCGACACCGACCACGCGCCCGCGATCTTCTTCGCGATCTCCTTGAAGAACGGCCGCGCGGCCGGCACCGGATCGCGCCGCAAGTGCTGCTGCAGCACCAGCGACTCGAGCGCGGCGACCGTCATGCCCTGGGCGTAGATCGGGTTGAAGCTGCACACCGCGTCGCCCATGACGAGCAGCCCGGCGGGGAACCGGCGCAGCTTCTCGTAGTGCTTCCAGATGCTCGCCGGGTACCGGAACGTCACCGGGTCGTCCAGCGGCACGCCGGTCGAGATCGCGTCGTGGATGTCCGGGATGGGCAACGACTTCACGTACGCGGTGAAGCCGTCCGGGTCGGTCGGCGGGTGGTCGCCCAGGACGCCGGTGAGCGACAGTTCGACGCGCCCGTCGTCGCCGGGCATCCGGTGGAAGAACGCGCCGCGCGGGGTTTCCGGCGTCGCCGCCGGGATGATCGCGAGGTCGGTGCCGAACGGGTCGGCCGGCAGCCGGTAGTGCCGGGTGGTGTAGGCGAGGTCGATCTTGACGCGCTCCTCGACCGGCTTGTCGTAGCCGAGCTCGGCCAGCCACAGCGGCGTGCGCGAGCCCTTGCCGGTGGTGTCGACGACGAGGCCGGCGTGGAACACCGTCGGCCCGTCGCCGCCGTGCGCCTGCACGCGCGCGCCGGTGATCCGGCTGCCGTCCTCGGTGGACTCGAGCCCGAGGATGTCGTGGCGGTCCAGGAAGACGACGTTCGGGATGGCCTGCACGCGCCTGCGCACGTGGTACTCCAGCAGCGGCCGGATCGCGGGCACGCAGTCCAATCCGGACGGTGCCGGCTTCATCCGGCGCCCGTTGAAGATCCAGTGGACGTCGGAGCTGAAGTCCCCGCACTTCACCCCGGCCTCGGACAGCTCGTCCTTGAGGCCGGGGAAGTGCCCCTCGAGGATCTGCTGCCCGCGGGCCACCAGGCCGTGCGCGTGCCTGCCGTGGGGCACCCCGCGGCGGTAGGTGGTCTCGCCGGTCAGCTTGTCGCGGTCGACGAGGACCACTTCGGCGTAGGTCTCGGAGAGCACGCGGGCGGCCAGGAGGCCGGCCATGCTCGCACCGAGGACGACTGCGCGGTCACCCGCGGGTGCGGCCATCGCGGTCACCTCCCGCGGCAACGTAGCTGGACATCGTTCGTCCCTTTCTCCGGTGGGTGGGGAGACGGCGCCGGTCAGCCCGGGAGCCGGATCGAGAGCGCGTGCCGGAACACGTCGCGGGGGTCGTACCGGCGCTTGACGTCCTGCAGGCGCGGGTAGTTGTCCTTGTAGTACAAGGTGGACCACGGCACGCCGGAGGTGTTCTGCGCCGGGTCGGCCAGGTCGACGTCGGGGTAGCTGATGTACGAGCCGTCGTTCACCTCGCCGGGCACCGGGACACCGCCGGACTCGGCGTAGACGTCCTGGTAGTACGCCTGCACCCAGGCCAGGTTCGCCTCGTCCTCTTCGGGCGAGAGCCACATGCCGGTGCTGATCGACGCCTTGAGGATCGAGTCGCGCTGCGGGATCGCGGTCGCGTCCGGGGCGACGGCGTTGACCTGCCCGCCGAACCCGGTGACCACCAGGCAGCCGCCCGCGGTGCCGCCCTCGACCGTCAGGTGCCGGTGGATCGCGTCGAGCTGGTGCTCGGTGAACCCCTTGCGCAGGTAGCCGGCCTTGTTCTTGTAGCGCCCGTTGGGGTCGTTCGGCCAGCTGTAGGACGGCATCCAGGTGCTGAACCACGGCAGCACGGCGACGTCGTTCACCACCGGCTCGACGTCGACGCCCTCGGTCAGCGCGGCGAACCACGCGGCCAGCAGCTGCTCGGAGTCGGGCACGTCCTCGTCCAGCACCGCGGTGACGGTGAAGATGCCGCCGTCCCGGTGCGTGATGATGAGGTTGCTCCACAGCGACTCGTACGGCGAGCCGGGGTCGCTGTTGCGCTCGTACCAGGCGCAGTAGTTGCGCAGCACCCGCTTGAACGACTCGGGCGTGAACGCCGGCCACGGCCACACCACGGCCTGGCGGCGCATCGCGCGCGGCGCCTTCGGCAGCAGCTCGGCCGGGTCGTCCGAGTCCGCGCCGGGCGAGCGCAGCCAGAACCGCGTCACGACGCCGAAGTTGCCGCCCCCGCCGCCGGTGTGCGCCCACCAGAGGTCGCGGTGCGGGTCGTCCTCCTCGCGCGTGGCGACGACGGCGGAGGCCTTGCCGTCCTCGTCCACGACGACGACCTCGACCGCGTAGAGGTGGTCCACGACCAGGCCGTCGCGCCGCGAGAGGTGGCCGTAGCCGCCGCCGGAGATGTGCCCGCCGACGCCGACCTCGAAGCACGTGCCCGCCGGGATCGTGACGCCCCAGCCGCTGTAGAGGACGCGGTAGACGTGCCCGAGCGTCGCGCCGCCCTCGACGGCGAACGCGCGGCGGGACTCGTCGTAGTAGACGGCGTTGAGGCGAGACAGGTCGAGCAGCACCTGCACGTCGGGTGAGGAGGTGAAGTCCTCGAAGCAGTGCCCGCCGCTGCGCACCGCGAGGCGCTTGCCGGCGTCGACGGCCTCCTGCACGGCCGCGACGACCTGCTCGGTCGAGCCGACCAGGCGGACGTAGTCCGGTTTGCCGACGAAGCGGTGGTTGTAGCTCTCCACCAGGTTTTCGTAGCGCGGGTCGGCCGGGGTGACGGTGACCGGCCCGAAGGCCGGGGGCTGCTCGGTCATCTCGTTCCTCCATAGCGGACGTACGGGTATGACCGTCACATGCGGGCCCCCTCCCCGGCGTCTTCCGCGTTGCCGATCGTGGCGGGTTCCACAGTGGACGGTCCGGGTACGACGACGGCCGGTGCCGTGCTCACTGGGGGAGCGCGGCACCGGCCGTGGTCGGTCGTGCGGGGTGGTGGTCAGCCGGCGGGGGTCGCCGCCGGTTCTTCGGTGGCTTCCTCGGCGGGCGCCTCCTCGGCCGGGCCGGCCGGAGCCGCCCCGGTCGGCGGGACGTGCCGCAGCAGCCGCGCGGCGAGCACCGCGACGGCGGCCAGCAGGACCGCGCTGACGATCGCCACGACGTGCAGGCCGCTGGTGAACGCCTCGCGGGCCGAGCTCAGCAGCTGGTCACCCGTCTGGGCGGGCAGCGTGGCGGCGGAGTCCACCGCGCCGGCGAGGCTGTCCTTGGCCACGCTCGCGGCCGGCTCCGGCGTCCCCGCCGGAACGCTGACCAGCCCGCGGTAGACCGCGGCACCGATGCTGCCGAGCACCGCGATGCCCAGCGCGAAGCCGAACTGGCCGCTCGTCTCGTTGAGACCCGCGGCCGAACCCGCCTTCTCCGGCGGCGCGGAGGCGAAGATCAGGTTCATGCCCAGCGTCACCAGCGGGCCGGCGCCGAGGAAGATCAGCGCGAAGCCGGTCGCCAGCGTCCCCGGGCCCGCCGTCGCGTCCACCTGGGTCAGCACCAGCAGGCCGACGACCGAGATCGCCAGGCCGATGCCGATCAGGTACGCCGGCCGGAACCGGCGGCCGAGGATCGGCGACACGAGGAAGCTGATCGTGTTCGCGGCCACCGCGGGCAGCATCCACAGGCCCGCCTTCAGCGGCGTCAGGCCGTTGACCAGCTGCAGGTCCTGCGTGATGAACAGCATGATCGCGCCCATCAGCATGGTGCCGAACAGCATGCTGCCCAGCGCCGTGCTGAACGCCTTGCTGGCGAACAGCTTCAGGTCCAGCAGCGGGTGCTCGAGCCGGCCCTGGCGCCGCCCGAAGACGTAGCCGAACGCGAGCCCGACGACGACCGAGAGCACCGGCACGACGCTCCAGCCCTCGGCGGCGAGCTGCTTGAGGCCGTAGATCACCGGCAGCACGGTCACCAGGATGAGCGCGACGCTCGGCAGGTCCAGCTTGCCGGCGTCCGGGTTCTTGAACTCCGGGAGCAGGACCGGGCCGAGCACGAGCAGCAGCACCATGGCCGGGACGCCCAGCAGGAACACCGAGCCCCACCAGAAGTGCTCCAGCATCAGGCCGCCGACGAGCGGGCCGATCACCGCGCCCACCGAGAAGCACATCGCCCAGATGCCGATCGCCATGCCCATCTGCTTGGGGTTGCGGAACATCGTGGTGATGAGCGACATCGTCGACGGCGCCAGCGTCGCGCCCGCGATGCCGAGCAGCGCGCGGGCCGCGATGAGCATCTCGGGGCTCGTCGAGTACGCCGAGAGCACCGAGGCGACGGCGAACGCGGCCGCGCCGATGAGGAGCAGCTTGCGGCGGCCGATGCGGTCGCCGAGCGTCCCCATCGTCACCAGGAAGCCGGCGAGCAGGAAGCCGTAGATGTCGGTGACCCACAGCTGTTGCGTGGTGCTCGCGCCCAGGCTGGCGGTCAGGTGCGGGAGGGCGAGCAGCATCACGTAGACGTCGATGGACACCAGCAGGGTGGGCAGGGCGAGCACGGCCAGCCCGATCCATTCCCGCCGGCCGGCACGGACGTCGGCCCCTGGCTGCGTAGTGTCGTTCATGGGTTGGTCCTTCCTATTGCGTATGAAGCCGTCTTGGCGCCCGTGGGCCGCCGCTCACCGGGGAGTCGGAGCCGCCCGCGCGATCCGGACACCGCTGGTTCCTCGGAATTCGGTCATGTCCACCATGGTTACGGAAAGTAGTGATCGTTGCATCTTCCGTATTGCTCTGTTAGGACCAGTGGCCCGGCGCGCTCCAAGACCTCGCGGTGGTCGGGTTTCCGCTGATAAAAGCCACTTTTTCGACGATTTCCGAGGGGGCCTGGACGAGCTTCACCGGGGCCGGGACGGTCGGCGAGGCGTAGTCGGTCGCCTGCACACCGTGCTAGCTTCGCCGCCGAAGAGGTTCCGCCGGACCACTGTCGGTCAGGCGGCCGGTGAGCCGAACGAGTGAATCCCACCGCGCTCTTCCCGTCGGACGTCCGGGGCCAGCGGCCCGCTCCGACCCATCCGAGAAAAGGCACACCCGACCGGGGAGTAGAACAATGGCGAAGTACCTGCTGATCATGCACATGAACCCGACGCTGTGGGCGGGCCTGACCGACGACCAGAAGAACGAGGTCTACGAAGGGCACGGCAAGTTCCACCAGCTGATCTCCGAGTCCGGCGAGATGATCGAGACGAAGGCGCTGGCCGACCCCGACGCGACGAAGACCGTGCGCGTCCGCGAGGGTGCCACCGACGTCGCGTCCGGCCCGTTCGTCGAGTCCGAGGCGTTCCTCTGCGGCTACTACGTCGTGGACGTCGAGAGCGAGGAGCGCGCGGTCGAGCTCGCCGGGCAGATCCCGGACGCGAAGCACACCGCGATCGAGGTCCGCAAGGTCATCCACGAAGCCGGTCCCGCCTGATCGAGCGGAGAAAGCCGGGGCCGGTTCCTCTTCGGAGGGGCCGGCCCCGGCTTTTCACGTGCGGTTGCTCGAATTGCGGGCGATGTCCTGCCGGAACAGACCGTCCGGGTCCAGCCGGTCGCGCACCCGGTCCACCGCGGCGATCGTGTCCGGCGCCAGGATGCCCTGCGGCTGCTCGGGGGTCTCGACCAGCGTCGGCGTCGTCAAGCCGGTGTCCCACGGCGTCAGCGCTTCGCGGGCCGTGGCCAGCGTGTCCACTATGGACTGGATGGTGACGTCGCCGAACGGCACGCCGGCGGCGACGTAGGCGAACCCGGCCGGCAGGTGCGAGAGCGCGCCGCCCGCCGGGTCCGGCCGGCCGAACGCGCCGCCGAGCTGACGCAGCTCCGTCGTCACCAGCGGCGAACCACGGCGTTCGCCGATGATCCGGGTGAACCGGCGGCCGCCTTCGTCGTCGAGGTCGCCGAGCAGCAGGTGGTCGCCGTGCACCGGCGCGGGGTCGGCCGGGTCCATGTGCGTGGCGGGCACGTCTTCCGGGCCGCCCTCGTGCCAGGTGTCGAACACCGGCTCGGCGATCGCGCGCAGCGGGCCGAGCAGGTCCCCGGCTTGCGCGCGGGCGAGCGGCAGGTCGCCGGCCGACGGGCTCAGCACCACGCCGTCGATGCCCAGCACCGGCCCGGCGCGCAGGGCTTCCGGGATCTGCGGCAGGTCCGGGAGGTTCATGACGCGCAACGCCGTCGTGACGGTGTCCGGCGCGTCCGCGGTCCACTCCCGCCACTGCTTGAAGAGCCGGTCGGCGTGCGCCGCCGGCCAGAACGCGGCGCCGGTGACCACCTTCGCCGCGGGGAACAGGTCCACCTCGACGGCCGTCACGACGCCGAGGCCGCCCCCGCCGCCGCGGACCGCCCAGAACGCCTCCGGGTCGGTTTCCGCGTCGAGCCGCCGGTGTTCGCCGTCCGCGGTGACGAGTTCGACCGCGCGGACGCTGTTGGCCGCCAGCCCCGTGTGGCGGCCGTAGAAGCTCAGCCCGCCGCGCAGCAGGTAGCCGACCGCGCCGACACCGGGCGACGAACCATGCGGTGCGGCCAGTCCGTGCGGTGCGGTCACCGCGACGACGTCGCCCCACGGCGTCCCGGCCGGGATCCGGACGCGCCGGGCTTCGAGGTCGAGTTCGACCGGGCCGTCCGGCAGGGTCCGCAGCAGCAGGGCGCCGGGCATCGGGCCGGCCGTCGCCGAGGCGTGCCCGGTGGCCATGACCCGGACGGCGAGCCCCGCCCGCCGCGCGTGCGCCAGTGCGGCCCGGACGTCGTCGACGGTCCGGACCTCGGCGGCCGCCGCCGGTTCGACCGGCGCGATCAGGTTGAACACCCGCGTGGCGCGCTCGTAGGCGGCGTCGCCGGGCTGGCTGACGAGCATCGGGGGACTCCTCGGGTCAGGCGGCTTCGCCGAAGTGGGCCTGGGCCAGACTCCGGGTGGTCACCGTGGCGAGCAGCACGCCGATGCCCGCGTGGCTCTGCAACGTCGACAGGTCGCGCCACACCCGCTCGATCCGCTCACCCTGGCGCACCGCGCTGGAACCCGCCGTGGGGAACAGGTTCCGCTCGACCGCGTGCCAGCTGAGCCGGATCACCTCGCGGCAGATCGTGGCCAGCCGCAGGTCGTTCTCCTGGCTGAACGCCGAGGGGCCCGCGGCGCAGATCTCCTGCCAGGTCCGCGTCGCCTGCTGCACCGCGGCTTCGGCGGTCGCGATCATGCCGGCCGCCTCGCCGTACCAGAACTGGTAGTCCGGGTGCTCGTGGCGCGGGACGACCGGCGGGAACAGCGTCAGCCGCGAGCGCATGAGCTCCTCGTACGCGTCGAGCGCGCCCTGCGCGATCCCGACCGCCAGGCAGGCGACCTCCAGCAGCATGAAGCTCAGCTGGCCGCCGCCGTACTCGCCGTTGCCGTGCAACGCGTAGCCGGGCGTGCCCTTGGTGACGTCGATCTCGCTCATGTGCGTGCCCGGCAGCGTCAGGTGCGCCGGGACGCGGGCGTGGTCGATGACGATGCTGTGCGAGCCGCTGCCCTTGAGGCCGAGCTGCCCGCCCCAGTTGTCCAGCCGCCGCCACTGCTCGCGCGGGACGACGAACAGCATCGGGACCTTCTCGCCGTCCTCGCCGTCGATCAGCGTGTGGCCGATGAAGTGCGTGGCGTACGGCGAACCCGAGCAGTAGTGCCAGGTTCCGTCGATGATCCAGTCACCGTCCGGTGTGGACTCCGCGGTCCCGCTCGGCACGATGGTGGCGGGGGCGATGAAGTTCCCCTCCTTGAACAGCTCCGCCTGCGCGCGCTCGCCGAAGAGCGTCGCCGCCTGCAGTGCGTGCGTCGCGCCGAGGCAGAACATCCACGCCGTCGACGGGCAGCCGCGGGCCAGCGCCGTGGTGACCCGTAGGAACGTGTCGATGCCGAACTCGTAGCCGCCGTAGCGGCGCGGGGTGAGCAGGCGGTAGAACCCCGCCTTCTCGAACTCGCGATGGGTGTCCTCGGCGTAGAAGGTCCGCTGCTCGGTTTCCGCCTGGCGGGCGACCAGCGTCGGCCCGATCGCCTCGGCCCGCGCGATCACCTCCGCCGGCGTCAGGCCCGGCTCGGGCGGCAGCGGAAAATCTGCCCCGGTAACGTCCTTGACCGTCGTCATCGCCAAGAGGCTCCTTGTCCTGGTCGGTTCGTCACCACGCGGTCGAGCGTCACACGGCGGCCGCCTCCGGTGCATCTCACCGAGTGCGGGCCCGGTTCCGCACGGCGCGAGACTCGCCGCGGCACGGGTTTTCGTTACCGTTTCCCCGAATCCGCCCACGCGAGGAGGCTGCCCACGTGAGTACTTCCGACGGCCCGGTGGCGCGGGCGCCGCTGTCGGCGAACCAGGAGTTCCTCTGCGGCTTCGACCTCGGGGACGCCGACGGGCCCTTCGGCCCCCGGTTCCACATCGTGCACGGCTGGCGCCTGCGCGGCGAGGTCGACGTCGAAGCCCTGCGGGGCGCGCTCGTCGACGTCGTCGAGCGGCACGAGGCCCTGCGGACGCTGATCGTGCGCGACGAACCCGAGCGCTACCAGAAGATCCTGCCCGCGGGGCAGCCGCACCTCGAGGTGCGCGAGCTCGGCTCGGCCGACGGCGATCGCGACCGCCGCGTCGAAGAGCTGATCATCGAGGTGGAGTCCGGCGAGATCCACCCGGACCCGCCGCTGGTGCGCGCGGTGCTCGGCCGGTTCGACGACAAGGACTCGGTGCTGGTGCTGATCGTCCACCACACCGCGGCCGACGGCTGGTCGGTCCGGCTCGTCATCCGCGACCTCGCGACGCGGTACGCGGCCCGCCGCGGCTTCGACGTCGGCGAGCTGCCGGATCCCCGCCAGTACCGCGAGTTCGCCGAGTGGCAGGCCGAAAACGTGTCCGGGACGGAACTGGACCGCTCCCGCGAGTTCTGGCGCAAGACCCTCGACGGCGCGCGCGTCTATTCGGTGCCGACGGACCTGCCGAAGTCGGCGGGAATCCCGGAGTCCAGCGGCGTCTACCGTTTCCAGATCGCCGCGGAGCTGGTGAAGCCGGCGCTCGAGCTGGCGTCGGCGATGCGCTCGACGCCGTTCATGGTGCTGCTGGCCGCGTTCGAGGTGCTGGTGCACCGCACGACGGGCGAAACCGACGTCACGGTCCCGACGTTCACCCCGGGCCGCGGGCACGAGCAGTTCCAGCTGACGGTCGGGCCGTTCTTCAACTACCTGCCGCTGCGCACGGACCTGGCGGGCGCGGCGACGTTCCGCGAGGTCGCCACCCGCGTCCGGCGTTCGTGCCTGCAGGCGTACTCGCACGACATCCCGTTCGGCCAGGTCGCGGCCCAGGCCCCGGACCTGATGACCCGCACGCTGGAGGACCGCCGCGCGGCGGTGGTGTTCCAGGTCTTCCCGTTCCCCTTCCTGCTCGACGGCGAGCTGGTCGGTGACCTCGAGTTCTCCGAGGTCCGCCGCCGGCTGCTGTCCCAGCCGGTCGGCTCGGACGTGCCCAACGGTGCACTGTGGACGCTCAACCTGGACCCGTCGGGCGACATCGTGGCGGGGATCCAGTACAACACGAACCTGTTCGAGGAAGCTTCGGTCGCGGCGATGGTCGAGCAGTTCGTCCAGGTGCTGGGGGACACGGTCACCCGGCCGGACGCGCCGCTGTAGGTCACTACATTTCTCCGCGCGCGAGAAGGGGCCTCCCGGCACCGGGAGGCCCCTTCTTCGTGGGTGTCAGCCGACGTGGATCGGACCTCGCTCGACCTCGCCGCGGCAGTAGGCGTTGTAGTGGTCCAGCCGCGCCTGCGCCTGGGCCGTCGCCTCGGTGAACCGCGTCTTGACGTCCACATCGGACAGCAGCACGTCGTGCATCGCCGCCGCCGAGATCTCCTGGATGTGCGCCAGCTCGCCGACCAGCGCCCCACGCGCCGCCGGGGAACCCGTCGTCGTCGCGATCTGGTCCAACGCCACCAGGAAGTCCGGGTTTTCCTCGTACCAGCCCTCGGCGGCGAGCCGCTGCACCGTCGGCGTCGTGATCGGGACGAAGTTGGTCGCCTTGTGCCGGTCGGCCGCGTGCTCCGGGCGGCAGAGGAACTGCATGAACGCCAACGCTCCGTCGCGGGTGTGCTCGTCGAGCCCGTCGGTCAGCCAGAGCGCGTCGCCGCCGATGACGTTGCCCGCGCGGGGGACGTCCTGGTTGTACGGCATCCGCGCCGCCCGCACGGTGAACCCGCCGTCGCGGCCCGCCTGGACCATCCGGTCGACCTCGACCGACGACGTCAGCGTCAGCGCCGCCTTCCCCTCGGCGAACGTCCGGAAGTTGCCGTCCCAGTCGACGGCGTCGCCGTTGTGCAGGTACCAGTAGTGACCGGCCCGGTGCAGCTTGCGCCACCACTCGGCGTAGGCCAGCGCCTCCGGCGAGGCCAGGTCGACCTTCTGGGCCCGGCCGCGGCGGCCGTTTTCGTGGTCGACCAGGAACCCGCCCTGCTGCGCGATCGACTGCTGGAACATCCAGCCGTGGTTCGGCCACGTGATGCTGTGCGACGGCCCGTCGCCCCGCAGTCGCCCGACCGCCTCGCACGCGGCTTCGACCTCGGCCCACGTCCGCGGGATCTCGTGGACCCCGGCCCGCGCCAGCAGCGTGGTGTTGGCGTACAGCAGCGTCGTCGACGTCAGCAGCGGCTGCGCGGCCACCGCGCCGTGGTAGCGGTAGTAGCCCCGCACACCGGGGACGATGTCGCCGAGCACCACCCGCTCGCCGAGGATCTCCGCACGGCCGCCGATCGCCCGCTCCACCGACGTGAACAGCGGGCGCCCGTCGGCCGTGCGGGTGTCCTTGGCCTCCTGGGCGGAGGTGTAGAAGTACTGCGCGATCGTCGGCGCCCGCCCGTCGAGCGCGGCCCGGTGGATCTCGCCGGGCAGGTCGAGGTACCCGAACCCCTCGACCTCCACCCGGTACTCCGGGTGCGCCTCGCCGAACTGCGCCGCCAGCTCCCGCATCTGCCCCAGGTACTCGGGCATGATCGGGTAGATCGGCACCCACAAGCTGATCACGGTCACGGCCTGGCCCCCTCTAGTAGTTCACGACGGCGCGGAACCGCACGTCGCCCTTGCCGACGCGGGCCACCGCTTCGGCGACCTGCCCGGCGTCGAACTCCTCGATGATCGGGGTGACGCGGCCGTCGGCGGCGAACTGCAGGGCCTCGGCCAGCTGGTCGAGCCCGTTGTGCGTCGCGCCGATGATGCTCTGCCGCTGCGCCCAGACCGGGTTCGCCGGCCCGATTTCGAACGTGCCCTCGGGGTCGATCGTGGCCAGCACGAGCCGCCCGTTGACGCGCAGCCCGGCGAGCGCGTCGGTGGCCGCGCGGTACGACGTCCCGGTCACCAGCACGACGTCCGCACCGCCGATTCCGTTCAGCTCGGCGCCGTCGGCCACGATGTGCTCGGTGCCCAGCTCCCGGATCAGGTCGTGCTTCTCCGGCGACCGCGTGATGGCGATCGTCTCGAACCCGCACGTGTTCGCGAACTGCAGGGCCAGGTGCCCGAGCCCGCCGACGCCGAGCACGGCCACCCGCTCGCCCGGCTTGGGGTCGGCCGCGCGCAGCGCGCTCCACGACGTGTAGCCGGCGCACAGCATCGGTGCCGCGGCCTGGTAGCTCAGGCCGTCGGGCAGCAGGACCGTGCTTTCGGCCGGCACCGCGACGTACTGCGCGTGTCCACCTTGGACGGTCAGCCCGCTCATCCGCGGCGCGGCGCAGTTCATCCCGGACTGGCCGGTCAGCGGCAGGTTCAGCTTGCAGTAGTCACATTGCCCGCAGGTGCCCTGCACCCACGTCGTCCCGACGCGGTCGCCCGCCTTGCGGATCGTGACGCCCGCGCCGGCCTCGACGACTTCACCCGCCGCCTCGTGCCCGACGATCACCGGGTCGAACGCCGGGAACGGGAACGTGCCGTCGGTCAGGAAGACGTCGTTGTGGCACACCCCGCACGCGCGCACCCGGACCAGGACCTCGCCCGGGCCGGCCGACGGTGTCGCGACGTCCGTCAGCTCCCAGCGGGCACCGGCCGCCGGGACCACTGCTGCCTTCATCGCACGCTCCCTTTTCACGCGCCGGCCGGGCCGGGCGTCTTCAGGTGCACCGGCAGCGAGCCGATGCCGTTCATGATGAACGTGACCTGCGGCGTGAGCTCCGCCGCCGGCACGGCCAGGGACAGGTCGGGGAACCGCTCGAACAGCGCCGCCAGCGCGGTTTCCGCTTCCAGCAGCGCGAGCGGGCGGCCGATGCAGCGGTAGATGCCCTGCCCGAAGGAGAGGTTTTCCTTGTCCGGGCGGGCGATGTCGAAGACGTCGGCGTTCTCGTGCAGCTGCGGGTCGCGGCCGATGGCGGCGAAGTGCATGAGGACCGGGTCACCCTTGGCGATCGTGACGCCGCCGAGCTCGACGTCCTCGACCGCGAACCGGAACGGCAGGTGCGCGACCGGTGCCTGCACCCGCAGCGTCTCGTCGAGGACGTCGCTCCAGCTGCGTTGCCCGGACTTCACCAGCGCGAGCTGCTCGGGGTGGGTGAGCAGCAGCAGGACGGCGTTGGCGATCAGGTTCTTCACCGGCTCGGTGCCGGTGGCGAGCATGATGTGCAGGGTGCCGACCATCTCGTCGTCGGTCAGCCCGGCGCCGGAGTCGCTGGCGCGCACGAGGTCCGACGTCAGGTCGTCGGCCGGCTCGCGCCGCTTCGACTCGACGAAGTCCAGCATCTCCTGGTGCCAGCGCTCGAAGTTGGCGGCGGCCTCTTCGGGGCTGGTGGTCGTGTCGGCGTTGATCTCGCCGCCGCGCAGGAAGTCGCGGCGGAACTCCTCGGGGATGCCGAACAGGTCGCAGATGACCGACGCGGGCAGCGGGTGCGCGAAGCGGTCCTTGAGGTCGACGGCCTCGCCCGGCGGCAGCGCGGCGAGCTCGTCCAGGAGCTTGGCCGCGACGCTTTCGACGTTGGGGCGCAACGCTTCCACGCGGCGCGGGGTGAACGCCTGCGCGCACGGCTTGCGCAGCCGCGTGTGGTCGCTGCCGTGCGAGGTGGTCAGGTTGTCCATGAGGACCCAGCCGATCAGCGGGAAGTCCTCGCCGATGCGGCCTTCCACGAAGTCGACCCAGTGCTTGCGCGGGTCCTTCGAGAAGCGGTGGTCGCCGAGCACCTGCCGGGCCTCGGCGTAGCCGGTGATGGACCAGGCGTAGACGCCGCCCGGCAGTTCGATCTTCGCCACCGGGCCGTGCGCGCGGATCCGCGCGGCCTCGCCGTGGATGTCGGTCCCGGCCGGGTCCAGGGCGACGGGGCAACGCTCTTCCATGGGACATCTCCAACGATCACGGGACAAGGCAGGTCGTGAGTGTGAAACAGGGTTGGAACCCTGTTTCACACTCACGACCGGGGGGAGCGGGGCTCAGAGGTAGTTCGTGTTCGGCTCGAGACCGCAGGCGATGCGGCCGTAGAGCTCCAGGTTGGTGTTGGGGTGCATGATCGCGTGCAGGTTGATCGTCTGGACGTCCCGCTCGATGCGCTGGATCGGGACGTCGGTGTGCACCGACGAGCCGCCGCTGGCGGTGTTCAGGATGTCGACGGCCTCCTTGGCCCGCTGGCAGACCGCGCCCATGTCGAGGCGCACCCGGGCCCGCTCCTCCAGGGTCCACTCCTCGTCGGCGACGCTCTTGGTGTCGAGCATGCCCGCCGCGCGGTGCACGTGGAAGTCCGCCTCGTCGATCTTGATGGTCGCCTCGGCCACCTGGAAGTGGGTGATCGGCGCGTCCTTCTGGCTTTCGTAGGCGGTGTAGGTGATCTTGCGGCCGGGGAGGCGCTCGAAGAACGCGTCCTTGGCCGCCTTCGCCAGGCCGGCCGGCACCGCGGCGACCGTGGTGCACGCGGTCGGCATGAACGGCGCCTTGTACAGCGGCGAGTCCGCGTTCGCGACCGACAGGTGCTGCCCCTGCAGGACCGGGACCATCGGCAGCACGCGCGCCGAGGGCACGAAGACGTCCTTGGCGATCGTGCTGACGCTGCCGGTGCCGCGCAGGCCCGCGGTGTGCCAGTCGTCGATCACCTGCAGCTCGTCGATCGGCACCAGCACCATGATCGGCTCGAACTCGCCGTTCGGGTGGGCGATGACCGCGGCGTTCGTGTTCCACTTGCTCTGCGTGGAGCCGGTGTTGAAGCCCCACTTGCCGTTGAGGATGATGCCGCCCTCGGTCGGGACGCCGACCGCGGTCGGGCTGAGGATGCCGCTGATCCGCACGTCCGGGTCGGCGAAGACCTCGTCCTGCACCTCGTCCGGGAACAGCCCGGTCATCCAGGTGCTGATCGCCCACACCGCGGTGACCCACGCGGTGGAGCCGTCGCCGCGGGCCAGCTCGCCGAGCACGTCGACGACGGTCGTCATGTCGGCCTCGTACCCGCCGTAGCGGCGCGGGACCCGGAGCTTGAGCAGCCCGGAGTACGTCAGCGCCTCGATGGTGTCGTCGTGCAGGCGCCGGTTCTCCTCGGTCCAGATCGCGTGCTTCTTCAGCAGCGGCACCAGTTCCGATGCGCGGCGAACCAGTTCGCTCCTCGACGGGGCATCGGCGATGGTCATCAGGGTCCTCCTCGGGAAAGGCCACGGGACAAGGCCGTTCGTGACCGTCGATCCGTGCCCCCGAACCGTCGCACCGCGCCCCGGGCGGCGGCATCTCACGCAGTGCTGTCCCGCCGGTGGGGCGGTGTCCGAGCGCAATGCGGGAGACGCCGTCCGTGACCGGGCCGGGCGACGCTGGTCCGGTGTCCGCGGCCGGGGGAAACGTCTGGTGGACGGCCGGGAATTCGAAGCGATTGGAGCTGGTGATGGTCTCCGCTTCCCTCCAGGAGGTTTTTGCCGTCCAGGTGGCGCGCACGCCGGACGCGACCGCGGTGAGCGGGGGTGGCGTCCGCCTGACCTACCGCGAGCTCGACGAGCGCGCCAACCGGCTGGCGCACCGGCTGATCGGCCTCGGCGTGACGCCGGACGCGCCGGTGGCCGTCCAGTTGCGACGGTCGGCGGACCTGGTGGTGGCCACGCTGGCGATCCTGAAGGCGGGCGGCTGCTACGTCCCCCTGCACGACGCGTACCCCCCGGAGCGCAAGCAGTGGATCGTCGACAGCTTCGGCTCCCCGGTCCTGCTGGCCGACAGCGCGAGCAAGGGTGACGGCCTGGCCGCGACGACGACGACGCTGCTGCTGGACAGCGCCGAGGAAGCCGCCGAACTGGCCGCGCTCCCGGCCACCGACCCCGGCCTGACTGCCGATCCCGGCCAGCTGGCGTACGTGATCCACACGTCCGGGTCCACCGGCGAGCCCAAGGGCGTCGCGGTCACCCACCGGGACGCGCTCGGCCTGGCGCTCGACCCGGCGTGGGAGGGCGGCCGCCACGAGCGCGTGCTGATGGTCGCGCCCTACGCGTTCAACGTCTCCACCTACGAGCTGTGGGTCCCGCTGCTGCACGGCGGCGAGATCGTGCTGGCCCCGCCCGGGAACCTCGACGTCGAGTCGCTGCGCGCCCTGCTCGCCGAGCACCGGATCACCGGCGTGCACCTGACCGCGGGCCTGTTCCGCGTCCTGGCCGAGGAGGCGCCGGAGGCACTTGCCGGCGTGCGCGAGGTGCTCACCGGCGGCGACGTCATCGCCCCGGCCGCGGTCCGCCGCGCCCTCGAGGCGAACCCGGACCTGGTGGTGCGCGGCATGTACGGCTCCACCGAGACCACGCTCTTCGCCACGCACGAGCCGATGACCGCGCCGTTCGACGGCGGCGACGCGATCCCGATCGGCGGCCCGCTGGCCGGCGTCCGCACCCACGTCCTCGACGAGAACCTGGCCCCGGTGGCGCCCGGCGGCACCGGCGAGCTGTACCTGGCCGGCCGCGGCGTCGCCCGCGGCTACCACGGCAAGCCCGACCAGACCGCCGACCGGTTCGTCGCCGACCCGTTCGGCGCGCCGGGGTCGCGGATGTACCGCACCGGCGACCTCGTTTCGGTCGGCGCGGACGACCGGCTCGTGTTCGTCGGGCGCGTCTCGGGCCAGGTGAAGATCCGCGGGTTCCGCGTGTCCCTGGGCGAGGTCGAAGCCGTGCTGGCCAAGCACGACGGGCTCGCGCACGTCGCCGTCATCGCCCGCGAAGGCGACGCGGGCGACCAGCGGCTGGCCGCGTACCTGGTGCCGAGCGACGGCGACGTCGACCTGCCCTCGCTCAAGGCCCACGCGGCCCGGCTGCTGCCGGACTTCATGGTGCCCGCGTGGTTCATCGTCCTCGACGCGCTCCCGCTGACGCCCAACGGGAAGATCGACCGCGCGGCCCTGCCCGAGCCGGAGGCCGGCCCGGCGGTCGAGTACGTCGCGCCGCGCAACCCGCGCCAGGAGACGCTCTGCGCGATCTTCGCCGAGGTGCTCACCACGGACCGGGTCGGCATCGAGGACAGCTTCTTCGACCTCGGCGGCCAGTCGCTGCTGGCCATGAAGCTGATCAGCCGCATCCGCGCGGCGCTGGACGCCGACCTGTCGATCAGCGACCTGTTCGACGAGCCGACGCCTGCCGGGCTCGACGCCCTGCTCGACGAGCAGGCCTGAGCCCGCCGAGGGAAGGAGACCGCCGATGACGAACCCCTTCGACGACCCGCGGAGCAGCCTCTCCGTGCTGGTCAACGCCGAGGGCCAGCACAGCCTCTGGCCCGCGGCCGCCGCGGTGCCCGCCGGGTGGACCGCGGTGCACGGGCCGGCCGGGCGGGAGGCGTGCCTCGAGTACGTGCGCACCCACTGGACCGACCTGCGCCCGCGCGGCCTGGCCGCCCGCCTCGACGCGCACTGAGCCCGGAACGACTACGGAGAAGGACACATGACGTCAACAGACAGCTCGGTCTTCGACGAGGTCCTGGTCGACCACATCGAGGTGGCCGTGGTCGACCTCGGGTCGGCGACGCGGTGGCTGACGGAGGGCTACGGGTTCGTCGTCGCCGCCGAGTCGGCCGGACCGGCGGAGACCCGCTCGGTCGAGCTCGTGCGCAACGACATCCGGTTCGTGCTCACCGAAGCCCAGGTGGACGACCACGCGACGGCGGCCTACATCGAGCGCCACGGCGACGGCGTCTCGGACATCGCCCTGCGCGTCAAGGACGCGGCTGCCGCGTACGAAGAGGCCGTCCGGCGCGGCGCGCGGTCCGTCGCCCCACCGTCCACTCAGGACGGGACGGTGACCGCCAAGATCATCGGCTTCGGCGATGTCACGCACACGTTCGTGCAGCCCCTCGGCGCCGCGGCGGAGCGGGTGCTGCCCGGCCAGCGCCGCGTCGCGAACGAGGCCGCCGACCCCGGCGCCGGCCTGCTGACGGTCGACCACTTCGCGGTCGTCGTCGAGCCCGGCCGGATCGACGACAACGTCGAGTTCTACCGGACCACCCTGGACTTCGAGCTGATCTTCGACGACCGGATCGTCGTCGGCGACCAGGCCGTGGTCACCAAGGTCGTGCAGAGCCGCTCGGGTGCCGTCACGCTCACGCTGATCGAGCCGGACTCCTCGCAGTCGGCCGGGCACATCGACGAGTTCCTCAAGGACCACGGCGGACCGGGCGTCCAGCACATCGCTTTCACCGCCGACAGCATCACCGAGACGGTGAGCACGCTGGGCGCCCGCGGCGTCGAATTCCTCGACACGCCGGACACCTACTACCAGCTGCTGCGCGAGCGCGTCGAGCTGTCGCGGTATTCGGTGGACGAGGTGCAGGCCCTGAACATCCTCGTCGACGAGGACCACGACGGGCAGCTGCTGCAGATCTTCACGCGCTCGGTGCACCCGCGCAACACGCTGTTCCTCGAGGTGATCGAGCGGCTCGGCTCGCGCTCGTTCGGCTCGGGCAACATCAAGGCGCTGTACGAGGCCGTCGAGCTGCAGCGGGGCCGGGGAGACGCGTCGTGAGCGCCGGGTTCAGCAACGGCAGCTCGCTGCCGGAGTTCCGGGAAGCGGCCGAGCGGCTGCGGGTGCCCGGGATGGGCACCGAGGTGATCGCCCCGCTGCTGTCGCACCTGGTCCACCTGGTCCGGCCCGAGCGCGTGCTCGAGGTCGGGATGGGTTACACGACGCCGTTCATCGCCAAGGCACTGGCCGAAGTGGACGAACTCGTCGAGGCCGAGGCCAAGGCGCTCGTCGGCAAGAACGCGCCGTACCTCGACAGCGGCCGCGAGTTCGACGAGGACTGGATCACCGCCGAGCCGGCCCTGCTGATCCCCGGCTACTACCGCGAGCCGCGCAAGTCGCGGTTCATCGCGGTGGACGACCTGTCCGACGAGTACTCCTCGGCGGCGAAGTGCCAGGACCTGCTCACCGAGCTGGGCCTGGGCGGCAGCGTCACGGTCGTCAACGCGAAGATGCGGCAGTGCCGCGACGCGCTGCCGGCCGACTTCCTGCCCATCGACTTCGCCTGGGTCGACGCGTGGGACTGCCTGTACTTCTTCGAAAACTGCCTCGACCTGATCAACCCGGACGGCGGCATCCTGGCGATGCACTACCTGCGGACCTACCCCGAAGGGGAGGCCATCCTGGAGTACATCGCGGACACCCAGCGGATCCGGCCCGGCGAGTTCGAGGTGCTCAGCCTGCTGGAAAGCCAGAAGGTGCGGCAGAACTCCATCACCGTGCTGCGCCGGACCAAGGGACCGAAGAAGGAGTACTCCGACGTCGGCCAGCGGGCCAAGCTGACGGGCGCGCTCCGCGAGGACGCCGTCCGTCTTGCGGAGGCGGACCACCAGCGCACGTGAAAAGACGTGCGCCCGGCACCTCCCGGCTAGCGTCGCCGAACGGAAGCGGCTGAGTGCTGCTCAGCCGGCGGTCGACCAGCCGGGAGGTTTCGCCGTGCCCCAGAACCAGCCCCACCCCGAGGCGGTGGAAGTCGCCACCGGGCTGCAGTTCCCGACCAGCCTCGCCTTCGACGACGCGGGCGGCGTCTTCGTCGCCGAATCCGGCCTCGCCTTCGGCGGCGCGGCCCCCGGCGGGAAGGTCTGGCGGCTCGCCGGCGGCGACCGCACGCTCGTCGCCGACGAACTGGCCGCGCCGGTCACCGGCCTGTGCTGGTTCGAGGGCGACCTGTTCGTCTCCGAAGGCGGGGCCGGCCGGATCACCCGCGTCGACGCGGGCGGGCGCAAGCACGTCGTCGTCGACGGCATGCCCGGCCCCGGCAACTACCACACGAACATGGCCGTGGTCGGCGCCGACCGGAAGCTCTACTTCAGCCAGGGCGCGATGTCGAACCTCGGCGTGATCGGCCTGGACGCCTACGAGCTCGGCTGGCTGCGCCGGCTGCCGCACGCGTTCGACCTGCCCGGCCTGGACATCGAGCTGACCGGGTTCAACGCGACCACCCGCGACCCGTTCTCCGACGAGCCCGGCGCGACGATCGACACCGGCGCGTTCGGCCCGTTCGGCACGCAGACCACCGCGGGCCAGAAGATCGCGGCGCAGCTGCCGTGCACCGCCGCCGTGCTGCGGTGCGAACTGGACGGTTCCGGCATGGAGCTCGTCGCCTGGGGGCTGCGCAACGCGTTCGGCCTCGGTTTCCTGCCCGACGGCCGGCTGATCGCGCTCGACCAGGGCGCCGACGACCGGGGGAGCCGCCCGATCGGCAACGCCCCCGACCTGCTCTTCGACGTCCGGCAAGGTCAGTGGTACGGCTGGCCGGACTTCGTCGGCGACCGCCCGGTGACCGACCCGGCGTTCGCGCCCGAACGCGGCGCGCAGCCGGAGTTCCTGCTGGCCAACCACGAAGACCTGCCCGTGCCCGAACGCGCGCTGCTGGAGTTCGAGCCGCACGTGTCGGCCACCCGCTTCGCCGTCGTGCCCGGCGGGGCGCTGGCCGGGCAGCTCGTCGTGACGCTGTTCGGCGACGAAGCCCCGATGTGCCTGCCCGCCGGTGGGCCGCCGGTCGGGCGCAGCCTCGTGGTCGTCGACCCGGCGGACTGGTCGCTGCGGGAGCTGCCCGGCGCCCCGGCGCTGGCCCGGCCCATCGACGTCGGGTTCGCCCCCGGCGACGACGCGCTGTACCTGCTCGACTTCGGGAAGTTCGAGATGTCGGAGGACGGCGTCCGGGCGACCCAGGGGACCGGGCGGCTGTGGCGGTGGGAGTCCTGGTCGGACCGTCCACACCGGACACCGATCGGCTGATCGGGAGCCGCACTGCGCGAGAAGCCAGTCACTCCGGCGCGAAGCTACGGTGGAGTCCACGCGGAGCCCGGCCCGGGCCCCGCCGGAGTCCGAAGTGGACTCCCCGTGGGGGAGCTGGGGTGACTGGCCGGCGCGCTGCCGCGCGCCCGGCCGGGGTTGGAGACATTGTGCCGTACTCGCGTTCGCTGCTCGGCTGCCTGGCCGACTTCGCCCGCACCCGGCCGGAGTCGACCGCACTGGTGCTGGGCGACGTCCGGGTGTCCTACGCCGATCTCGCCGCCATGACCATGTCGGCCTACGAGAGCCTGTCGGCGCTGCAGCTGCCGGCCGAGGCCCGCGTCGCGGTGCACGCCGCGAAGACCCCGCGCACGGTCGCGCTCATCGTGGCCTGCCTGCTCGCGCGCCGCCCGTTCATGCTGCCGTCGGTCGAGCTCGGCGCGACGGCGCTGGAAGAGCTGCTGGAGAAGGCCGACTGCACCGACGTCCTGACCGCCGAGCCCGGCGCGGGCGTCGGCGGCCGGCGGATCCACAAGATCGACACCACCGCGGTCGCGCCGGACGGCGACCTGGCCGGCCTCGACGGCATCACCGGCCCCGACGTCAGCCCGGACGCCACCTCGTTCATCTTCACGACCTCGGGGTCGACCGGCCTGCCCAAGGTGGTGCCGCTCAGCTTCCAGGCCGTCGAGCGCTTCACCGAGTGGGCGGTCACGAAGTTCCGGCTGCGGCCCGGCACGGTGGTGCTGAACTACGCGCCGTTCAACTTCGACCTCTGCCTGCTCGACATCCGCGCCACCTTCAAGGCCGGCGGCACGACGGTCCTGGTCGAGCCGGACAAGGCGACCAACGGCAAGCACCTCGCCGAGGTGATCCGCACCGAGCGCGTCGAGGTCGTTCAGTCGGTCCCGATGCTCTACCGGCTGCTCGCCGACGTCCCCGAGGTGCAGCCGTTCGAGTCGGTCAAGCACGTGATCGTCACCGGCGACAAGATGCCCGCGAAGCTGCTGCCCGAGCTGCCGCGGCTGTTCCCGAACGCGCGCTTCCACAACATCTACGGCGCCACCGAGACCAACGACAGCTTCATCCACGAGATCACCGGCTTCGAGGGCGAGGGCCCGCTGCCGATCGGCCGGCCGCTGCCCGGCGTCGACGCGCTCGTGCTCGACGCCGCCGGCGAAGTCGTCGACGGCCCGGCCACCGGCGAGCTGCTCGTGTCGACGCCGTTCCAGACGGCCGGGTACGCGGTCGGCGGCGGCGCGGACAAGTTCGTCGAACGCGAGGGCGGCCGCGTCTACTTCCGCTCCGGCGACCTCGTCGAGCGCGACGCCGACGGCGTGTTCACGCTCGTCGGGCGCACCGACTCCCAGGTCAAGGTCCGCGGCGTGCGGGTGAACCTCGAAGAGATCGAGCAGGTCCTGCTCGGCCACGAGCGGATCGCCGGCGCGGCCGTGGTGGCGGTGCCCGACGACGTCGCGGGGCTCGTCATCCACGCGGTCGTCCGCCGCGACACGACCGAGCCGCTCGGCGTGCTCGCGCTGCGCCAGTTCTGCCGCGAGCGCCTGGCGCGGGCGGCGCTGCCCACCACGATCCGCGTCGTCGACGACCCCCTGCCGACGACCTCGACGGGCAAGACCGACCGCAAAGCCGTCATCCGAGACCTGTTGAACGGGAGCTGACATGGGTTATTCCGAGCAGATCAAGCAGTACGTCCTCGACGAGTTCCTGCCGGGCGTCGGCCCGGAGGAGCTCGAAGCCGACTACGACCTGCGCGCCAACGGCGTCATCGACAGCCTCGGCCTGCTGCGCGTGGTCACCTGGCTCGAGGCCACGTTCGAGATCCCGATGGAGGAGGTCGAGATCGTCGAGCAGGACTTCACCTCCATCACCTCGATCTCCCGGTTCGTCGAGCTGCACTCGGCGTCGGGCTCGTCCGATGTGGACTACCTGGGAAAGGCGGCCTGACACAGTGATCATCCGCAAGCTTTCGGAAGTCGAAGGCGTCGAGTGGGGCAACGGCCTGAGCCACCGCTTCCTGACGCTGCGGGACGGCATGGGCTACACGGTCACGCACACGATCGTCCGCGCCGGCACCGATTCCGCGCTGGAGTACAAGAACCACCTCGAGGCGTGCTACTGCATCGCCGGCAGCGGCAAGGTCATCGACTCCGCGGGGGACGAGCACGTCATCGAGGTCGGCACGATCTACGCCCTCGACAAGCACGACCCGCACCACCTGATCGCCTCGCCGCACGAGGACATGGTGCTGGTCTGCATGTTCACGCCCGCCCTCATCGGCGACGAGTCGCACAACCTCGACGACGAATTCTCCAACTACTGAGCCGGAGCTCCCCCGATGCAGCAGTGGACCGACAAGCAGCAGGAGCTGCGGGACGGCTACACCGAGGCCTTCCGAGCCTGGGGCGCCGACCACCTCCGGCGCGACCGCGAAGCCGAGTTCGCCGGCGAGCTGTGGCCGGAGATCGGCGCGACGGGCCTGTTCGGCCTGCCGTTCGGCACCGAGTACGGCGGCGGCGGGCACGACCTGCCGACCACCATGCACGTGCTGGAGGGCCTCGGCCGCCACTGCCGCGACGGGGGGCTCGGGTTTTCGATCTCGACGCAGCTGGTCAGCACCGGCGTGCCGGTCCACCGGTTCGGGTCGGAGGAGCTGAAGCACCGGCTGCTGCCGAAGGTGATCGACGGCTCGGTGATCTGCGCCCACGCGATCACCGAGCCGCACGGCGGCTCCGACGCGGCCGCCATGCAGACCACGGCCGAGCGCGCCGATGACGACCACTACGTCCTCAACGGCCGGAAGTTCTTCATCACCAACGGTCCCGTCGCCGACGTCGTCCTGGTGTACGCCCGGACGTCGCCGGGCACCGGTCCGCTCGGCATCAGCGTGTTCGCGGTCGAGAAGGGCACGCCCGGTTTCGAGGCCGGGCCGCCGATCGACAAGATGGGCCTGCGCACGTCACCGCTGGGGAACCTGACGTTCACCGACTGCGTGGTGCCCGCGGCGAACATGGTCGGCCGCCGGGGCAAGGGCTTCCTGCTGCTCGACTACGTCATGAAGTGGGAGGTGCTGCTGTCGTTCGCGATCAGCCTGGGCGCGATGGAGCACCGCCTCGAGCAGAGCGTCGAATACGCGAAGACCCGCAAGCAGTTCGGGGCGCCGATCGCGTCCTGCCAGCTGATCGCGGAAAAGATCGTGCAGATGAAGATGGACCTGGAGACCACCCGCAACTGGTTCTACGACACCGCGAAGCGGTTCGAGGCCGGCGAAGACGTGATGGTGGACGTGGCCATGGCGAAGGTGCTGGCCAGCGAGGCCAACGTCCGGTCGGCCACGAACGCCGTGCAGATCTTCGGCGGCCGGGGCTACCTCAGCGAGTTCGGCATCGAGAAGGAACTGCGCGACGCCACCGGCGGCACGATCTACTCCGGCACGTCGGAGGTCCAGCGGGACAAGGTCGCCAGAATGCTCGGAGTGCGCTGACAGGCGCCGGAACCGGAAGAAGGACGACATGGCGGCCGAGACGCCTCCGCAAGACCTGCTCGGGGTCACCCCGTTCCTCGACTACGACCACCCGGTCGTGCAGGAGTTCGTCGGGCGGGCGCTCGACGGGACCGAGCAGACCCTGACCGACAAGGCGGTTTCGCTGTACTACGCGGTCCGCGACAAGCTGCACTACGAGGTCTACGGCGCGGCGCTGAGCCGCGACGGCCTCAAGGCCAGCTCGATCATCACCCGCGGCCGCGGGTTCTGCGTCCACAAGTCCATTGTGTACGCCGCGGTGTGCCGCGCGGCGGGCGTGCCGAGCCGGATCGCGCTCACCGACGTCCGCAACCACCTCGCGTCGCCGCGGCTGCGCGAGCTGGTCGGCGGGGACGTGTTCCGCTTCCACGCGCTGAATTCCGTGTACCTGGAAGGCAAGTGGGTCCGCGCGACGCCGGTGTTCACCAAGCTGCTGTGCCGGCTGTACGGCATCACGCCGCTGGAGTTCGACGGCTCGGCCGACAGCATGTCGCACCCGTACGACAGCAAGGGCCGCCGGTACATGGAGTTCCTCCACGACTACGGCGACTTCGACGACTTCCCGTACGAGCTCGTGGTCGAGGGCATCCGCTCGGCGCACCCGGCGCTGTTCGCCAGCCGCTACGAGACGGCGGGCGGCTCGCTCGTCGCCGAGGCGGCCGACGAGACCGGCGAGTCCGGGCTGAGGGCCGCGTAACCGAGCACAGCGGGAGATGCGGTTCGCCGTCCTGCGGGAGGACGGTGGACCGCGGCTCCTGGGGGGAGTCCTGGAAAGGGGCGGTGATGGTGGATCTGGCGCCCGGCTTCGTCCGGAGCCGGTGGCAGCGGTCGGTGCTGGGCCGGTTCCCGGGGCTGGGCAAGCTCACGGTGAGCAGCCTGCTCTCGGAGACCGCCGACGAGTTCGCCTCCGTCGCCCTGATCTGGATCGTGCTGGTGGAAACCGGTTCCCCGGGACTCGCCGGGCTCGCGGTGCTGTTCCGCCGCTTCCCGGAGATCGTCTCGGGGCCCCTGCTCGGCGCGTGGTTCGACCGCTGGTCGCCGGTGAAGCTCACCGCGATCGGGTTCGCCGTCCGCGGCATCGCGATCGGCGGCATCGCGCTGCTGTCGGTGGTCGGCACGTTCAGCGTGCCGGTGGTGCTGGGCCTGTGCCTGGTCATGGGCATCACGAACCCGTTGGCCAAGGTCGGCACCCGCGTCATCACGCCGATGCTCATCCCGCGCCGCGAGCTGCAGGTGGCCAACGGCGTGCTGACCATCGGCGACCAGTTCCCGTACCTGGTCGGCCCGGTCCTCGGCGGTTCGCTGGCGGGCTTCATCGGCATCTGGTCGCTGTTCATCCCGGCGATCATGTGCCTGGCCGCGACGGCGCTGGTGCTCGGCGTGCGGGTCAACCCTTCCTTGGCGGTCACCCCGATGTCGTCGTCCTCGCCGTCGCCGAAGAAGAACAGCTTCGTCGCCGGGTTCGGCCCGCTCATCACCGTGCCGGTGGTCCGCGCGATGATGATCCTGACGGTCATCTACTTCCTGTCCTACGGCCCGCTGCTGACCGCGATCCCGGTGTTCTCCGAGCAGAACCTCGGCGCCGGCGGCGCGGGCTACGGCGCGATGTGGTCGGCGATGGGCGTGGGAGCGTTGCTCGGCCTGGTGATGGTGCCGCGGCTGGCGAGGTTCCGCCCGGCGGTGGTCAACGCGGTGGGCGCGACGGTGTGGGGCATCATCCTGCTGCCCCTGGTGTTCGTGCACGCGTTGCCGCTGGCGCTGGTGATCATGTTCGTCGGCGGGTTCGTCTGGGCGCCGTACGCGTCGACGGAGATCAGCGTCATCCAGAACGCGGTGACGTCCGAGCAGTACGGCGCGGTGTTCGGCGCCCGCCGGTCGGTGATCGTCGCGTCGTCCCCGACGGGCGCCGCTCTGGGTGGTCTGCTGCTGGAGCACTTCAGCGGATCCCAGGTGGTCGCGCTGTCGGGTCTGGCGTGCGTGCTCGGCGGCGCGTTGTGCCTGTGCCTGCCGTCGGTCCGCGCGGAAAAGCCGGTGCCCGCACCGCACGTCGAGCCCGAACCCGAACCGGTCCGAGTTTCCCAGGAGTGACCAGCGAAATGGCGCCACGCATCCTGCTCATCGGCGGCAACCCGAAGCACTTCCACGCGGCGAAAGCGGCCGGGTGCGAGGTCGTGTACGTCCAGAACCCGGACGAGTTCAAGCCGGAGTACGGCCCGCTGGTGGTGGGCGCGCTCCTGGCGGACTACACGGACTGGGCGACGTTCGCCCCGCTCGTCGAGGCGGCGCACCGGGCGTGGGGGTTCACGACCGTGGTGTCGCTGACGGAGCCGGGCCTCGACCCGGCCGGCCGCGTCCGTGATCTGCTCGGTCTCGGCGGCCCGTCGTACGAGGTGAGCCACCGGTTCACGGACAAGGCGGTGATGCGCCGCCGCTTGGCGGAGGTCGCTCACCCGGACGTCCCGGCGATCGGTGCGGCGGTGCTCGAGGGCCGCGAAAGCTTGACGGCGTTCGGAGCCCGTTACGGCTACCCGTTCATCGTGAAGCCGGGAGCGGGCACGGCGAGTTTCGGCGTCCACCGCGTGGACAGCGCGGATCAGGTCGACTCGGTGTTTTCGGCGATTTCCCGCGATCGCGATGTCTCGGACCACCCGTTCCTGGGCCAGTACGACCTCGACGAGTACGTACTGGAGGAGTACATCGACGGGACGCTGTACAGCGCGGAAGCGTTTTCGTTCGCGGGGAACCACCGGGTGCTGGCGATCACGGAGGCGGTGACGCTGCCGGGAACGGTGGTCCACGCGGGCCACGCGGTCCCGGCCCGGCTGTCGCCCGAGGAGGTGGCGGCGGTGGAGCGGATGATCCCGGCGTTCCTGGAGGCGATGGGGTATTCGGACGGCCCGAGCCACACGGAGTTCAAGTTCAGCCCACGCGGCCCGGTGGTGATCGAGTCCCAGAACCGCATCGGCGGAGCGCTGATCAACGAGATGGTCTTCGCGGTCCACGGGGTCGACATGCACGAGCTGACGATGAAGTGGCCCCACGGTTCGGTGACACCGCTGGTGGCCGCCCCGCCGGCAATAGGCGCGGCGGCGAGCTGGCTGGCGGTGGCGGAGCCGGGCGAGATCGTGGAGATAGCGGGCGTGGACGGAGTTTCGGCAGACCCGGCAACGTTGGCGATCGACTTGGGCGGAGCAGCCCCGGGCGACGTGGTCCGTTCGTTGGACGGATCGTGGGACGGTCTGGGCCACGTAGCGGTGACGGCAGCCGACACGACGACGGCGATCGAGTTCAGCCAGGCGAAGGTGGCGGACATCAAGGTCCGCACCCGGCCGGTGGCGGAGTAGGGATTCAGTGGCGGGTGAAGGCCCCGGTGCCGGTCGGCGCACCGGGGCTTTCGCATGCCGGGGTGGATAATCGGCCGCCGGCCCGCGTGAGGTTGCCTTGCGTCCGAACCCTGCCCGGCCCGCGCGACCGCTCGAATCCCCTCCCGCACAAGCGAAACGGGCCCGCCCCCGGCTGGGGACGGGCCCGTTCTCACGCGCGCGGGGTCACGGCACTCCGACCACACCCGTGCAGTAGTCCTCGATGTACGCGCGCTTTGCCGCTTCGCCGCGGTCCGTGCGCAGGAAGCGGGCCCAGGCCCGGCGCTCGTGGGCCGTTGTGTCCAGTTCCACCACGTTCTGCGTGGCGCGGAATGCTCCCGGCTTGGCCGGGTAGCGCTTGAACTCGTCGCCGTCCAGGAAGAAGATTCCCGTCCACAGCTCGTCCTTGCGCCACAATCCCACGATCAGGTAATAGCCGCCGTCGTGGTGGAGCTGTGCGTAGCCGAGCTCGTTCTCGAACTCCAGCTCGCCCGACTCCGCCTGGTCGCGCAGGTACTGGCGCGCCTGCTCGCTGATCGCCGGCGTGGCCTCTTCGCCCTCTTCGCGGACGTCGTACCACTTCAGGTACGCGCCGGGCAGCCGCAGGTCCTCGCCCGGATAGATCCGCTTCGCGACGTGCACCCACTCCTCCGGGATGTCCGCCAGCTCGCTCAGTTCCGTGATCGCTTTCGTCACTTGGCTACCGCCTCACCTGTGTAGAGCCCGTTCAGTTCGTACTCGCGCAGCTGCTTGTAGTCCGCCTCGACCTGCTCCGGGTCGTCCGCCTCGAGGTAGACGTAGCCCACCGACGTCGCCAGGTCGACCGTCCGCCGCACGGGGCCGCCGGGCGGGGTCGTCAGCACCAGGTCGACGAACGACGGCAGCGCGCGCACCGCCGCGAACCCGGCCTCGTCCGGCACCACGCCGTTGCCCGGGCTGATCAACGTCACGTAGCGCAGGAACGACCGCGGCCGGTACGTCGGCAGCCGCCGCTGCGTGACCTCTTCGGGGCGGGCCACCGCCAGCGCCAGGCACTCGACCTGGTTGGTGCCGATGCACCGCGAGATCACCGCGGGCTGGTGCGACCCGCCCATCCGCGCGCCGGACTCCACCAGCACCGGGCCGGTCGGGGTGAGCATCACCTCGGTGTGCCCGGCGCCGTTGCGGATCTCGAGCGCGTCCAGGACGTCCAGCGTGTAGCCGACCAGGTCCGCCACGCGCGGCTCCTCCAGCGGCACCGGCTGCTCGTAGTCGTACATCCAGTGGCCGCCGTCGAGGGCCCGCTTGTGGTAGCGCCACACCTCGACGACGTGGTGCACGCCGTCCCGGCTGACGGTGTTGACGAAGTACTCGTCCCCGTGCAGGTATTCCTGCGCCAGCACGGTTTCGTTGCGCGACCCGTACCGGGTGGTGCCGGCGAGGATCGCGGCGTGCCCGGTGCGCACCTCGTCGGCCGACCCGCAGATCCGGACGTTGTCGGTGCCCGCGCTCGCCAGCGGCTTCAGCACGACCGGCCAGTTGCCCAGCGCTTCCGCCCAGGCGACGACCTCGTCGGCGGACGGCGACGAGAACGACGCGGCCGTGGTGACGCCCGCTTCCCGCACCGCGGCCACCATCTCGTACTTGTCGCGCCGCGCCCGCGGCCGGCTCATCCCGTTGCCGGGGGTGCCGAGCGCCGCCGACAGCTCGTCGGCCAGCAGCACCCCCGACTCGGTTCCGGCCAGCACGAACCCGACGTCGAGACGCCGCAACGCTTCCGCGGTCTCGCCGACGTCCCCCTGATGCCGGACGTCGGCTTCCACCGACCCGCGCAGGTGCACGTCCGGTGCCTCGGACCGGACGCGCACCGTCTCCAGCCCATGCGCGGCCAGCGCCGCGGGCAGGTGCGCGGCGATCCCGTCCGCGTCGACGACCGCCACCCTCACGACGAGGCTCCGCCCAGCTGCGGGATCGACGCCGCCGCGAGGTCGAGCTGCTCTTCGTTGACGACGTCGTCTTCCAGCGTGCCGGCGAAGTACTTGTCGTAGGCGACGAGGTCGAAGTGGCCGTGCCCGGACAGTCCGAAGAGGATGGTCCGGCTGACGCCTTCGGCGCGGCACTTCAGGGCTTCGTCGATCGCGCCGCGGATCGCGTGCGTCGACTCCGGCGCCGGCAGGATCCCTTCGGTGCGGGCGAACTGCACGCCCGCCTCGAAGCACCCGGTCTGCCCGACGGCGACCGGCTCGATCAGCTTGTCTTCGACCGCGCGGCTGACCAGCGGGCCGATGCCGTGCGCGCGCAGGCCGCCGGCGTGCACGGGCGGCGGCATGAACTCGTGGCCGAGGGTGTGCATCCGGAACAGCGGCCCGAGCCTGCCGGTGTCCGCGTAGTCGTAGGCGATGGTGCCGCGGGTCAGCGTGGGGCAGGCGGCCGGCTCGACGGCCAGCACCCGCACCGCGGGCCCGCCGCGCAGCTGCGCGCCGATGAAGGGGAACGTGAGCCCGGCGAGGTTGCTGCCGCCGCCGGAGCAGCCGACGATGACGTCCGGGTAGTCCCCGGCCAGTTCCATCTGCAGCAGGGCTTCCTGCCCGATGACGGTCTGGTGCAGCAGCACGTGGTTCGCCGCGCTGCCGAGCACGTAACCCAGCGACGGGTCGGTGGCCGCCGTCTCCAGCGCCTCCGAGGTGGCGATGCCGAGGCTGCCGGGGGAGTCGGGGTACTTGGCCAGGATTTCCCGGCCCACCGCGGTTTCCGGGCTCGGGCTGGGGACGCACGTCGCGCCGTAGGACTCCATCAGCGCCCGGCGGTAGGGCTTCTGCTGGAAGCTCACCTTGACCATGAACACCTTGGCGGTCAGCCCGAAGAGCGCGGCCGACAGCGCCGTCGCGCTGCCCCACTGCCCGGCGCCGGTCTCGGTGATCAGGCCGGTCTTGCCCGCCTGCTTGTTGTAGTACGCCTGCGGGATCCCGGTGTTCGGCTTGTGGCTGCCGGACGGCGCGACTCCCTCGTACTTGTAGTAGATCTTGGCCGGCGTGCCGAGGGCTTGTTCGAGCCGGCGCGCGCGGTAGAGGGGGCTGGGCCGCCACTGGGCGTAGAGCTGCCGCACCGGTTCCGGGATCTCGATGTCCCGCTCGGTGCTCAGCTCCTGGTCGATGATGGGCTCCGGCATCGTCGCGCCCATTTCGTCGCGAGTCAGCGGTGCCCCCGTCGCCGGGTTGAGCGCGGGCGCCAGCGGGGCGCCGGGCAGGTCGGCGGCAATGTTGTACCAGGTGCTCGGAATCTGGGACTCGTCGAGCTGGAACTTGCTTCTCTCCATCGCGGAGCCTCTCGTCGTTGTGCAGTACCGGATCCGACGCACGGCGGTGCCCGCCGGCACGCCCCGATGCTGCCGTCCCCGCCCGCCCGGGCACATCTCCCGGAGTGCGCGCTCTGGGCCACTCGCACCCGCGGTGCGCTAATTTCGTTTCGCAGCCACGAAAACGCGAGGGGAGCTCCCGTGGGACACGTAACGTCGGCCGACGGCACCGTCATCGAGTTCGACAAGGTCGGCTCCGGCCCGCCGCTGGTGCTGGTCGGCGGCACGTTCCAGTACCGCGCGTTCGACCCGCGCACACAGGAGCTGACCGACCTGCTCGGCCGCGACTTCACGGTGTACCACTACGACCGCCGCGGCCGCGGCGGCAGCACCGACACCCCGCCGTACGCGGTCGAGCGCGAGCTGGAGGACCTGGCCGCCCTGATCGCCGACGCCGGCGGTTCGGCCCACCTGTTTGGCATGTCCGCCGGCACGGTGCTCGCCCTCGACGCCGCCGTCCGCCCCGGCAGCGGCGTGACGAAGCTGGCGACGTACGAGCCGCCGTTCATCACCGACGACACCCGCCCCCGGCCGTCCCCGGCGTTCCTGCCGAAGCTGACGGCGCTGATCGAGGACGGCCGCCGCGACGACGCTGTCGAGCTGTACCTGGCGGAGTCCTTCGGCGCCCCGCCGGAGCGGATCGCCGAGATGAAGGCATCGCCGCTGTGGCCGGGGTTCCTGGGCGTCGCGCCGACGCTGGTCTACGACAGCATCCTCCTGGGCGACGGTTCCCTGCCCGAAGGGCGCTGGGCGGCCCTGACCCAGCCGGTCCTGGTCCTCGACGGCGGCGCGAGCCCGGAGTCGTTCGGCAACGCCGCCCAGGCGCTGACCGACGCCCTGCCCCACGCGCGGCGCCGCACGCTGCCCGACCAGGAGCACGCGGTCGCGCCGGACGTCCTCACCGCCGCGCTCCGGGAGTTCTACCTCGGCTGACCGCCCGGAGTTCCCACCCGGGGGCCTCGGCAAAGCCACGAGCCGGGCACCGGCGGCGGAGTGGCCCGGCCGCGCGACTTCGCCGGAACCCCGGGACTCCTCACGCGGCGTCCGATGTGGAGGCCGGCCCGTCCGGAGCGGGCTCCGGTGCCGGTGCGCGCGCGGCGCGTTCGGCCAGGTACCCCAGCTTCGTCAGGTGCCGCCGGACGAGCCCCGCGCGCCGGGCTTCGTCGAGGGTGGTTCGGGTGACGCGGTTGGTGCGCCGCCTGCGGTGCCGTCCTTCTTGGTGATCCATGGGTGCCTCCTTCAGTGGGCACGAAGTTCGCTCGATCGGGTGACGTTTCGGGCGCACGGCCGGCGCGATCGCTGGGCGTGACCGAACGCGTGCGGAAAGCCTCAGGTAACAAGGTTGTCTCGGGATGGGCTCGGTCAGAACCGTTGGGCCACCTGGCCGCTCTCACGATGCGACTTCCGGAGTCCGCCTGCACGGGATGACTGTCCAAAGTGGGGACAGGCCGACGGCGCTGGAGAAGGGCCCCGATGTGGGGCCGGTCACGATGGCCAGGGGGGCGTCGTGCGCAGCCGCGCACGACGTCTTCCCTGGTGGCGCCCCCGGCAGGACTCGAACCTGCGACCTAGAGATTAGAAGGCTCTTGCTCTATCCAGCTGAGCTACGAGGGCCCGCGCCGACGGCTGCTGCCGGTAACCCGGCACTGGCAGCTTAGTCGTCGCCATCCTCTCGATCGTTCGACACCGGCGAATCGTTTCAGGTCTCGTTCGACGGAATTCGGAAGTTCGGGAAAAGCGTGGTGTAGACCTCCTTGAGTGTCGGGTGCGGTGCTGAGGGTGACCGGACGGGCTTCCGGACGAGCCTCGAACCTGTAATCTGGCGATCAGAAGGCTCTTGCTGTGTCCAGCCCGACCACGCTCGCCCGCACGTCCCTGCGGCCGGGCAGGCAGCGCCGCGAGCGTCCGCACGCCGCTGCTTACCCGCCGCGGCGGGCGGCGCGGTGGTCGCCCTTGACCTGCATGAATGCCTACTTTCTGGACTCGTCGACTGATTCGCGGTGGTGTGGCGGGCCGTGCCTTGACGAGCCGGCGATGTGCGCGGTCTCGGCAAGGTCGCACGGCCGCTGATGCGGTTCGTTGGGGTGAGGTGTCGTTGGTGCGGGACTGAGGCAGCCTCGTAGGGCTTGGCTGAGGTGTCGCCGGGTCGGCCGGCCGAAGGGGACTGGAAATCCGGCTGGGTGGCCTCAGGGCCGCGCTGGGCCCTCGCTGGGCGGCTCTCGCGCGGACCGCCCGTCGAGGCCGGGGAGGTTCTGAGCCGCCCGGCTGGGCCGGCGTCGAGACCCCGGTGGGAAGCCCGTGGGCGCGCCCCGCCGCTGGGGCGCGCCCACGGGGTGGGGCCGCTTCGGGGGAGCGGCCCCGGTCGGGTCCGGCCGCCGCCGCGAGCCGGCTCCCCCCTTGGAGCGGACGGCGGTGCGGGCCCGGGTCAGTGGTGGGCTATCTGGTGTGGGCCTGGGGCAGGGGGCTGCGGAGAGGTAGGCCCGGGGCGGTGGGCTGCGGAGACGTGGCCCCTGGCCGGTGGGCCGAGGAGACGTGGGCTCCGCCGGTCGGCGCCGGTTGAGCAGGCCCGGGTCAGCGGGCTACCTGGTGTGCCCGGTCAACCGTCACTCCCAGAGCTGGATCCCGCGGACCAGGAACGGCGCGTCCGGCACGTAAGTGCCGCCGCCCGGGTAGGTGACGAAATCCGCCTCCGTCGAGCATTCCTCGCTCTGGTACACCGTGACGTCGCGCGTCAGCAGATTCGCGAACGACGCCCCCACGAATCCTTCGGGTAGCGGAATGCATTCCCCGGGATTCGCCGTGCGCAAGTCGACTCGTGAGATCTCGCCGCCGTAGTCGTTCGCCGACCACAGGCAGAACTCGCCCTTCTGACACCCCGGATCGGACGCGGCCTGAGCGGTTCCGACGCTGGTCAGGAGACCCAGCGCGGCCAGGATCAGCAGGTGCGGCAACCGGGCGCGGAAACGGCGTGAAGACATCGTGGATTCCCCTCTGGATTCGCGGCTTCCGGGCCGCGGTGAACTGGTGATTCCAGATTGGCGGGCGGTGGAAGATTTGTCAGCCCGCGATTTCGGATCTGTGGACAGGTCACCGGGCGGGGACCGGTTGTCCACAGATCCGCGAACGGTCTTGCGGGCGGACGAACGCGGTGCTACGCGGGGCCCGTGCTGCCGCGCACGACCAGCGAGACCGGCACCTCGGAAGCGGGAGGCACCGAGCCGCCGCCCAGCAGCCGCAGCACCAGCTCCCCGGCGATCCGGCCCTTCGCCGCGAGGTCCTGCCGGACCGTCGTCAGCGGCGGGGACGACCACGACGCCGGCGGGCTGTCGTCGAACCCGGTCACCGAAAGCTCCTCCGGCACGCGGATCCCCAGCTGCGCCGCCGCCGCGAGCACCGCCAGCGCGAGCTGGTCGGACATGCACAGCACCGCGGTCGGCCGCGGCGTCGCCCCCAGCAGCGCGAACGCCCCGGGCAACGCACTCTCCACGCTCAGCCCGGCCGCCTCGCGAACGACGACCGAAGCCGAGCCCAGTTCGCCCAGGTAGCCGGCCAGCCGCTCGCGCGTGTCGCGGAACGAAGCAGCAGCAGCGGCCCCGACGGACAAAGTGCCCCCACCGGGCATGACCCGGCTGCACGCCGCGAAGATCCCGAACCGCTGGTGGCCCAGCGAAACCAGGTGCCGCGCCGCCAGCGCCGCCCCCGCCCGGTCCTCGCAGCCGATCCGCGCCGCGCCGGGCAGCAGCGGCTGGTCGATCACCACCAGCGGCAACCCCCGCGCGCGCACCGAATCCAGCGCCGGCGTGCCGTCGGCCAGCGAATACGCCACCGCGATGTCGGCCTGCGCGGTCAGCACCCGGTCGGCGGGCGGCCCGCCGGCCGGTCCTCCCGGCAGGAGCAGCAACGCGTGCGGGTCGACCACCCGGGCCAGCGCGTCCAGCGTCAGGGACAGCGCGGGATCGGAGAACGCCGCCGACAACGACGTGTCCAGCAGCACCGCGACCGCCCCGGTCCGGCTGGTGGCGAGGCTGCGCGCGGTCGGGTCCGGGCCGGCGTAACCCAGCGAAGCAGCCGCCCGCAGGACCTGCTCACGCAACTGGGAAGACAGCTGGTCGGGCCGGTTGTAGGCATTCGACACCGTGGCCCGCGAGACACCCACGGCCGACGCGACGTCGTCGAGCGTGGGACGGCGGCGCCGGGTCATCCGCGCAGTGTAGCCATGGACTTTCTGAAGCGCTTCAGTCACCCTGGGAGCCATGCGGGATCGGATCGCGGTGTTCGTCGTCTTCGCGCTCAACGGCCTCGCGCTGGGGTCCTGGGCGTCGCGCACACCCGCGCTCGCGTCCCAGGTGCACGCCTCGCCCGGCGTCTTCGGCCTGGCGCTGCTCGGCGCCAGCGTCGGGATGCTCGCCGCCGCCTCGGTGTCCGGCCGGATCATCGAACGCGCCGGCGCGCGCGTGGTCGTCGCCGGCAGCACCGCGAGCGCGGCCGGCTCGATGGTGCTGGTCGGGTTCGCGCCGACCGTGCCGCTGCTGGCCGGCGCCCTGCTCCTGATCGGCGCGAGCGTCGGGATGCTCGACGTCGCGATGAACGTCGCCGCGGTCGCCGTCGAACGCCGGCTGGGCCGCGCGATCATGCCGGAGTTCCACGCGGGGTTCAGCTTCGGTGCCCTCGCCGGGGCGCTGGCCGCGGGGCTCGCCGCCGGCCACGGCTGGTCCCCGGCGCGCCACCTGACCGTGGCGGCCGTCGTCGCCGTCGTGGTCCTGCTCCTCGTCGTCCGCACGGTCCCCGGCAGCCGTCCCGAACACCACGAAGCACCCACACCGAGCCGGGCGCCGTTCCGCCGTCCGGTGCTGTGGCTGCTCGCCGCGGTCGCGTTGTGCTCGGCGATCGCCGAAGGTGCGTCGTCGGATTGGTCCGCGCTGCTCATGACGGTCGAACGCGGTGTCGGCCAAGGCGCCGCGGCACTCGCTTTCGCCGGCTTCCAGCTGGTCATGGCCCTGACGAGGCTCGCCGGCACGTACGCGCAACGCCGCTTCGGCCCGACCCGCTGCCTGGCCGCGGGGTCGGTGCTGGCCGCGGCCGGGCTGCTCGCCGCGGCCGCGATCCCGGTCGCCGCGGTCGGTTACGTCGGCTTCGCGCTCGCCGGCGCGGGCCTGGCCGCCTCGTTCCCGATGGCGCTGAGCTTGGCCGGCGAGGCCGGAAAACAAGGCGGTGGCGAACGCGAGATCGGCTTCGTCACGGCCATCGCCTACACCGGCTTCCTCGGCGGGCCGCCGATCGTCGGCGGCATCGCGCAGGTGTCGGACTACGGCGTGGCGTTCGGGTTCGTCGCGCTGGTCGCCGCGCTGATCCTGCCCGCCGCCCTCGGCGCCCGGCGGGCGCGCAAGCGGGAAGAAGCCGCAGTGACCGTCGAATCGTGACGTAAGGCCGGGAGCCGGGCGCGAAGGGCGTACGTCTCTTCCCGTACGGCCCCTACCGCCGTAGCCCCGTTGACAGTGCGGAACCAGGCGGGGCAAGCTGAGCGCGTCGTAAGCTGAAATGAATGAGCCGACGTTACGAGTTCAGGTGGGCTGGTCAGGGTAGGGGCCTTGACCCGGGGAGGACGTCGTGAGGGTTGTGCTGCTCGGCGGCGCGGGGGCGCTCGCCGGCGGAGCCGGGCTCCCGCTCGTGCAGGGGGCGGTGCCGAGGCTCGTGCTCGTGCCGGTCGCGTTCCGGCTCGCGTTGTTCCTGCAGGCGATCTGGGCCGGCGGCCCCCTGGGCGCGCCGGTGCTCGGCCTGGCCATCGCGCTGTACCTCGTGCCGAACCTGGCCGAGGTGGCCTGGGTCTTCCACCGCAGCACGGGCATCCGGCCCGTGCTCGTCGCCGACACCGCGTACACGCTCGTGACGAGCTTCGCGGCGGCGGTGTTCGCTCCGGCTCTGCTTCCCCTGACCTGGCCGAACATCATGGGCACGGTCATGGTCTGGACGCTGCTGCGCGGCGCCCCCGCCGGGGCCGTCGCGATCACCGGCGCCGTGCTCCTGCGCTACGGCATGGCCGTGGTGTCCGGGACGGCGGCGCCCGCGACGTGGATCGTGCTCGCCCTGGTCGCGGCCGCCGCGACGGCGCTGGCGATCGTCATGCTGGTCGCCGGCTCGATGCGGTTCGCGCACCGGCTGGGGGAGCAGCGCGGCCGGGCCGCCGAACGCGAGCGGCACCGGCGCGACGTCCACGACACCGTCCTGCAGGTGATGGAGTCGCTCGCGCTGCCGGCGCCCCGCGACGCCCTCGACCCGGTCGGCAGCCTCGACCAGGTCCGCAGCATCGCCCGCGCGCACGCGTTGCGCCTGAGACTCAGCCTCGACGGCGACGCGCCCGCCGAGCCGGGCGGCCTCGAGCATCGCCTCGGCGCGCTCGCGGTCGAGATGACGGCGGAAGGCCTGCGCGTCGACCTCGTCCCGCTCGCGAAGCCATCCGACGTCCCCGAGAGCGTCGTCAACTCCTTGCACGACGCTGCCCGCGAAGCGCTGCGAAACACCTTGAAGCACGCGAAAACGTCGAAAGCCGTCATGTGCCTCGAAGAGCACGACGGTGTCGTCACGGTCTCCGTGCGCGACCACGGAACGGGTTTCGACGTCGGCGCGCGCCGCGGTGGCTTCGGCATCGAGAACTCGATCCACGCCCGGCTGGCCGAGATCGGCGGCACCGCGCGGATCGACTCGGCGCCCGGCCAGGGCACCCGCGTCGTGCTGACCGCGCCGCTAGAGCTGAGTTTCCCCGTCGGGTGAGTCGCGCCACTGCGCGAACGGGCGGTCGAGCGACCACTTGCCGTCGGACTCGGAAAGGACGCGGTATTCGCAGGTCCCCGGGTTGGACAGCGACTCGAACAGCTCGATGCTCCAGCCGAACAGCCGGCGGCACAGCAGCCGCAGCGTGAGCCCGTGCGAGACGATCAGGACCGTCTCGGGGTGACTTTCGTCGCGCAGGCGCAGGTCCGAGAGGAACGCGGCGACGCGGTCGTCGACGTCCGCACCCGACTCGCCGAACGGCAGCCGGTAGAAGAAGTGCCCGAACTCGTTGCGCCGCGCCTTCTGGACCTCCTGCTCGGCCGGGTCCTGCAGGTTGCCCCAGTCCTGCTCGCGCAGCCGGGGCTCCTGGAGCAGCCGCTCGCAGGACGCCCGGATGTCCAACAGCCGCAACGTCTCCCGCGTCCGCAGGTACGGGCTGACGTAGACGGCGGGCCGCTCGCCGTCGAGCAGCCGGGCGATCTCCGGACCCGCGGCAAGCGCTTCCCGCTCGCCCTTCGCCGTCAGCGGCAGGGCGTGGTCGGGGATCCGCGTGTAGGCGAGCTCGTCGACGTTGCCGAGCGACTCGGCGTGCCGCAGCAGGATCATTCGCACGCTCCCATCCTGCCCGTCACACGGGTCTGACCGGGGCTGGGCATACCCTCAGTGGCGTGTCCGCGACGAAATCCGACGTCCCCACCCAGCGCCGGGCCAGTGTGCTGCCCCTGCTCGCGGTCGGCGTGCTGCTGGCCGCCGTCGTCGCGATCGGGCTGATCGCGCTCACCGGCGGCGCCGGGTACGTCATCGCCGGCCTGCCGGATCCGGGGCTGGTCACCAAGTACGGCATCACGGTCATGCGCGTGCTCTCGGAAGCCGCGTCGGTGATCTGCGTCGGCTCGCTGCTGCTGGCCGCGTTCCTGGTGCCGCCGCAGAAGTCCGGCACGCTCGGCCCGGAGGGCTACGGCGCCCTGCGCGCGGCGGGGATCGCCGCCTGGGTGTGGGTCGGCGCGGCCCTGCTCTCGGTCGCGTTCACCGCCGCCGACACCGCCGGGAAGCCGTTCGGCGACGTCCTGGACCCGCAGACGCTGCTCGACCTCGTCGGCGCCATCGAACAGCCCAAGGCCTGGCTGTGGACGGCGCTGATCGCCGTCCTCGTCGCTCTCGGCTGCCGGCTCGCGCTGTCCTGGGGCTGGACGGCCGTGCTGTTCTTCCTGGCCGTCGGCGGGCTGATCCCGGTGGCGGTCACCGGCCACTCCGCCAGCGGCGGCTCGCATGACGTCGCCACCAACAGCCTGCTGTTCCACCTGGTCGCCGCGTCCCTCTGGGTCGGCGGCCTGGTCGCCCTGCTGGCCCTCGGGTACCGGCGCGGCAACCACCTGAGCCTGGCCGCGCAGCGGTTCTCGCGCCTGGCGCTGGTGTGCTGGATCGTGATGGCGATCTCCGGCGTGATCAACGCGCTCGTCCGGATCGGCCTCAACGACCTCTTCACCACCGACTACGGCCTCCTGGTCGTCGCCAAGACGGTCGCGCTGCTGCTGCTCGGCGTCTTCGGCCACCAGCAGCGGCAGAAGGGCGTGGCGGACCTCGTCGACGGCAAGGGCGGCGCGCAGCTGCTGCGGCTGGCCGCGGTCGAGATCCTGATCATGTTCGTCACGATCGGGATCGCGTCCGGGCTGGCCAGGACGCCGCCACCGGCGGACGCGATCACCCAGCCGTCCACCACCGAGCTGCTGATCGGCTACAACCTCGACGGCCCGCCGACGGTGTGGCGCCTGCTCTTCGACACCCGCTTCGACCTGGTCTACGGCACGCTCGCGCTCGTCCTCGGCGGCCTGTACCTGGCCGGCGTGCGGCGGCTGCTGCGCCGCGGCGACACCTGGCCGGTGGGCCGCACGGTCTCCTGGATCGTCGGCTGCGTGGTGCTGCTGATCGCGACGTCGTCGGGCATCGGCCGCTACGCGCCCGCGATGTTCAGCGTGCACATGGGCAACCACATGCTGCTGTCGATGGTGGCGCCGGTCCTGTTCGTGCTCGGCGGGCCGGTGACGCTCGCGCTGCGCGCCCTGCCCGCGGCCGGCAAGGACGCCCCGCCGGGGTCGCGCGAGTGGCTCGTCGCGGCGGTGCACTCGCCGGTGTCGCGGTTCCTCACGCACCCGGTCGTCGCGCTGCTGCTGTTCGTCGGCTCGTTCTACGCGCTGTACTTCTCCGGCCTGTTCGACACCGCGCTGAACTACCACTGGGCGCACCTGGCGATGAACGCGCACTTCCTGCTCGCCGGCTACGTCTTCTACTGGCCCGTGATCGGCGTCGACCCGGCGCCGCGGCGGATCCCGTACCTCGGCCGGCTCGGCATGATGTTCGCCGCGATGCCGTTCCACGCCTTCTTCGGCGTGATCCTGATGAGCAAGCAGACCGTCGTCGGGCAGGCGTTCTACAGCCAGCTGCACCTGCCGTGGGTGACCGACCTGCTGTCCGACCAGCGGCTCGGCGGCGGCATCGCGTGGGCGTCCGGCGAGCTCCCGGTGCTGCTCGTGCTGATCGCGCTGCTGGTGCAGTGGTCGCGCCAGGACGAGCGCGAGGCGAAGCGGCGTGACCGGCGCGAAGCGGTGACCGGAGACGAAGAGCTGAACGCCTACAACGCGATGCTGAAGAACCTCGCGGAGGGGAAGCGACCCTCGGGTTCCAGTTGAGGTTGAGGGCTCGGCCGGGTGCGGAAAACAGCGCTTCCGGTGATCCGGGACTGACTTTCGGTAGTCCGACGGTGACCGGCGTCAGGTCGCGATCAGGTGCGCTCTACGATCGTCGGTATGGCCGAGTTCATCTACACCATGAAGAAGGTGCGCAAGACCGTCGGGGACAAGGTCATCCTCGACGACGTCAGCACCGCGTTCTACCCCGGCGCCAAGATCGGCGTGGTCGGGCCGAACGGTGCCGGTAAGTCCACCGTTCTCAAGATCATGGCGGGGATCGAGCAGGCCAGCAACGGCGAGGCGTTCCTCCAGCCCGGTGCGAGCGTCGGCATCCTCATGCAGGAGCCGGAGCTCAACGAGGAGAAGACGGTCCGGCAGAACGTCGAGGAGGGGCTCGGCGAGATCAAGACCAAGCTCGACCGCTACAACGAGATCGCCGAGCTGATGGCGACCGACTACAGCGACGAGCTCATGGAGGAGATGGGCAAGCTCCAGGAGGACCTGGACCACGCCGACGCCTGGGAGCTCGACTCGACCGTCGAGCAGGCCATGGACGCGCTGCGCTGCCCGCCGGCCGACGAAGGCGTCTCGCACCTCTCCGGGGGTGAGCGCCGCCGCGTCGCGCTGTGCAAGCTGCTGCTGTCGGCGCCCGACCTGCTGCTGCTCGACGAGCCCACCAACCACCTGGACGCCGAGAGTGTCCTGTGGCTGGAGCAGTTCCTGGCCCGCTACGCCGGCGCTGTCCTCGCCGTCACCCACGACCGGTATTTCCTCGACAACGTGGCCCAGTGGATCATGGAGCTGGACCGCGGCCGCGTCGTCGGCTACGAGGGCAACTACTCGACGTACCTGGAGAAGAAGCGCGAGCGCCTCGAGGTCCAGGGCAAGAAGGACGCGAAGCTCGCGAAGCGCCTGAAGACCGAGCTCGAGTGGGTCCGGTCCAACGCCAAGGCGCGCCAGACGAAGTCCCGGTCGCGGCTCGACCGCTACGAGGAGATGGCGGCGGAGGCGGACAAGCACCGCAAGCTCGACTTCGAAGAGATCCAGATCCCGCCGGGCCCGCGGCTGGGCAACGTCGTGGTCGAGGTCGAGAAGCTGCAGAAGGGCTTCGACGGCCGCGTGCTCATCGACGGGCTGTCGTTCAACCTCCCCCGCAACGGCATCGTCGGCGTGATCGGCCCGAACGGCGTCGGCAAGACGACGCTGTTCAAGACCATCGTCGGGCTCGAGGAGCCGGACGACGGCGTGGTCAAGATCGGCGAGACGGTCAAACTGTCCTATGTGGACCAGAACCGCGGCGGGATCGACCCGAAGAAGACCGTCTGGCAGGTCGTCTCCGACGAGCTGGACTACATCCACGTCGGCCAGACCGAAATGCCGTCGCGGGCGTACGTCAGCGCGTTCGGCTTCAAGGGCCCGGACCAGCAGAAGCCGGCGGGCGTGCTCTCCGGTGGTGAGCGCAACCGGCTCAACCTGGCGCTGACGCTCAAGCAGGGCGGGAACCTGATCTTGCTCGACGAGCCGACGAACGACCTGGACGTCGAGACGCTGGGCTCGCTGGAGAACGCGCTGGAGCAGTTCCCCGGCTGCGCCGTCGTGATCTCCCACGACCGGTGGTTCCTCGACCGGGTCGCCACGCACATCCTCGCCTGGGAAGGCACGGACGAAGACCCGGCCAAGTGGTTCTGGTTCGAGGGCAACTTCGAGGGGTACGAGAAGAACAAGGTCGAGCGCCTCGGCGCCGAGGCGGCGCGGCCGCACCGTGTCACCCATCGCAAGCTGACCCGCGACTGAGGGGGCGGGTTTCCCCGTGGAAGCCAGCGAACAGCACCGGACGGGCCCGTCCTCCCGCGGGGAGGGCGGGCGCTCCGTCCATGCCGGGGAAACCCTCTCCGCAGTCGGCCGGCTGATCGAACGCGCGGACGCGCTGCACCTGCGCGCGCCCGAACTCGCGCTGGTCCTCGGTGAGCGCGCGGCCGCGCTCTCGGAGGCCGCCGGCGCCGACGAACAGTGGATCCGGGCCGAGAGCCTGGTCGTCTCCGCGCGTGTCCGGCTCGGGATGCGGCCGAGCACGGTCGGGCGCGCGGTCGCGGCCCTGCGCGCGGCCGAGCACGCCGGCTACGGCGACATCGCCGCCCGGCTGCGCATCGACCTCGCCGTGTGCGCGCGCAGCCTGGGCGTGCCGCTGACCGGGCTCGCCGCATTGCGGCCGGTGCTCACCGACCCGGTCGTCTCGCCGGTGCACCGCGCCGCCGCGTTGACGCACCTGGTCGGCTGCCTCGGGTTGCTGGGGCGGAAGGCCGAGCTGGACCGCGTGCTCGTCGAGGCGGACAAGCTCGTCCTCGGCGACGAGTCCCTGGGCGCGGACACCCAGCTGCTGGTCCGCGCGTTGCTGCGCGTCGGCACGGCGGCGCACCGGCGCCGGCACGGCGATCTGACAGCGGCGGCCGACGCCGCCCGGACGGGTTTGGGCTTCCTGGAGAAGCTGGACAACCCGGCCGACGACGGCGGCCTCGTCCGGATCCGGCTGGTGCTGCTGCTGGTCAGCACGCTGCTCGACCGCGGCGACACGGAAATGGCGTACGAGATCGCCGAGCCGGTGCTGGCCGAGCCGGTGCGCGCGGCGGGCGTCGCGCCGATGGGCTGGCTGCGGCTGGCCGTCGCGACGCGCATCCACCTGCCCGCGGGCTCCGGGGAAGCGGCCACCGAACTGGTCCGCGAAGCCGTGGCGAGCACCGACCGGCACGGGCTGTCCGCGGTGACCGCGCGGTTGTGGCTGGAGCTGGCGCAGCTGGAGGAGCGGTTCGGGCAGGCCGAGGAGGCCATCGCGTGCCTGTACCGCTCGCGGGCGGCCGAACAGCTGCACGCGCGGTCGCGGCGGCAGGCGTGCAACGTGCTGGCCGGCGAGTTCGGCACGGGCGAGCCGGCGTCGATCGACCTCGACGAGGTGCTGAAGGCGGTGCCGTCGCGGCCGGTTCCGGTCGTGGCCGCCGAACCGGCGGCCGAGCCCGTCGCCCCGGTCGCGCCCGCGCCGAAGGCTCCGGCCTGGTCGTTCGGCCGTGAGGAGACGCCGGAGCCGCAACCGGCGCCCGCGTGGTCGTTCGAGCGGCCGCGGGTGACCGCCGACGCCGCCGAGACGTCGGTGATGCCGGCGGTGCGGGACGAGCCCACCGAGCCGCGCGTGCGCCCGGAGCCGGTGGTCGTGGAACGGCGGCGGCCCGAGCCGGCCGAGGCCCGGCCGACGGGACGCCGGCGCGAGCCGGAGCCGATCGAGGTGCGGCCGGCGGAAGCCGAGCCGGTACGCCCGGAACCGGAGCCCATCGAGGTCCGGACGGCGCCCGCCCGTCGGCCCGCGCTGGAGCCCATCGAGGTGAAGATCGCGCCCGTCGAGCCGGAGCGCCGGGCCGAACCCGCCGAACCCGCACGCCGGCGTGAGCCGACCGAGGTGCGGTCGGCTTCCGTCGACCCGCCGTGGCGGCGTGAGTCGCCCGGCCAGGCGCGGCCGCTTCCGCCGGAACCCGCCGAAGCGCAGCCGTCCGGACGCCGTCGCGCGCCGGAGGCCCCCGCCGAGCCGATCGAGGTCCGGACCGCGCCGGCGCCCGAGCCGCCGCCGCAGGAAAGCGAGAAGCCCAAGTTCTCCTGGGCCGCCGTCGCGCAAGAGCGGCTGCGGGAGACCGCCGCCGAGCGTGAATCGGCGCCCACGCGGATCACGCCCGCCTTGCCGCTGGCGCCCGAGCCCGCCGCCGAACGGGAGCCGCGGCGCGAACCGCAGCCGTCGACGCGGCACGACTCCGAGCACGGTTCCGAGGCCGCCCGGTCGGTGCTGGACCGCCTCGGCATCTCGTCGTCGGGCGGGGCGGGTGGCGGGCGACGCCGGGCGGAGGACGCCGAAACCCGCGCGGAGGAACCGCCCCCGCGGCCCGAGCCGGAACTGGCCCCGCCGCCGCGGCCGGAGGACCAGCCGCCGTCGGTGCCGGACTACCGCGACGAAGCCGAGCCCTGGCTGCCGCGGCTGCGGATGCCGCCGTCGCTGGAGCCGATGGAGGACTTCGGCCACTGGACCCCGGCGACGGCACCGTTCCCGGAGAGCTACGCGCGCGCGATCGCGGAGGACGAGCCCCCGCCGGACGCGGGCCTCGCCGACCTCCTCGCCCGCGCGCTGGCGGAGCACCAGGCGGGCACCGCGAGCGCCGCCGCGCTCGTCAAGCAGCTGGGTTCGCAGGACACCGGCCGCCGCAACGGGCACGGCCGCAACGGCCACGGCGCCGAGGTCTCGGACTCCCGCCGCCACGGCTCGGGCGACTGACCCCGAACCGCGCCGCCGCGGTCTTGAATGACTCATTCAGGGCACCGGAGGTCCTGAACGACTCATTCAAGACGTCGCCGAAGGTCGGTCTGATCGGCCTCCGGTCGCCGAGACACCCCTATTCGTCGCCGACTCGCCACCGGGCCGCGCGAGTGGTGTCCGTCGCACCCCGAAGGTCGCCGACCGGCCGCCGGGCTTCGCCGAACGGCACCCGCCCGGCCCGACTGAACCGATCACGTTGGCTCCGCAGCAGGTAACGCCCGTCGAGCCCGGCTGGTCAGCGCCGCGGACGCCGCCGGAAGGCAACCCGTCAGTAGCTTGACCGATCACGCGAATCCGCTGGCCGGGAAGGGTTTTCCGGATCTGGGGAACCCCCGGGTCTTCATGCGTTCCCCGACCGCGGCGCATTAGTGTGGGGTGGTCCGGTTCACCGCCGAACCGGACCGGTACCACCCACGCACACTGGAGAGTTGCCTCGAATGAGCTCGACCGGAGTCTCGTCCCCACCCGGAACCGGAGCCGCCACCGAACCGGAGTTCGACCGGCGTTCCCCGGCCAGCCCGGAACAGATCAGGGACGACCTGATCGACGCCGCGGCCGGCCTGGCACCGGAGATCGGGGAGCTCATCCGGCTCTACTACCGGCACATCCCGGCCGAGGAGATCGTCGGCGACGAGCCCGTCAACCTCGTCGGCGCGGTGCGCTCGCACCTGCAGCTCGCCAAGTCCCGGATGCCCGGCCGCCCGGCCGTGCGGCTGCTCAACCCGACCGTCGCCGAAGACGGGTGGGCGCGCGAAGCCACCGTCGTGCAGGTCGTCACCGACGACATGCCCTACCTGGTCGACTCGATCGCCGCCGAGTTCGCCCGTGACGGCGTGCAGGTGCAGCGGATCGTCCACCCGATCGTCGTCGTCAGCCGCGACCTGACCGGCGAGCTCCAGGAAGTCCACCCCGACGCCGACCCGGCCGAGCCGCCCGCGAACTCGGCCGCCGAGTCGTGGATGTACATCGAGATCGACTTCGTCACCGACCCGAACCGGGCCCGCGAACTCGACAACCGCCTCTCCAGCGTCCTCGGGGACGTCCGCGAGGTCGTCGAGGACGCCGAGAAGATGGCCCAGACGGCCTGCCAGCTGGCGAGCGAACTGGAAACCGACCCACCGAAGCTGCCCGAGGCCGAGGTCGCCGAGGGCGCCCGCCTGCTGCGCTGGCTGGCCGACGGGCACTTCACCTTCCTCGGCTACCGCCGCTACGAGCTGATCGAAAACCCGCACCCGGACGCCGGCGACCCGGCCCTGCGCGCGGTTCTTGCGTCGGGCCTCGGGGTCCTGCGCCAGGACAGCCTGGCCGCCCGTGGCCTCACCGTCGGGCCGGACACCGCGGCCACCGCGCTCGCGCCGTCGCTGCTGGTGCTGACCCAGGCGAGCGCGCCCTCGACCGTGCACCGGCCGGTCTACCCGTACTACGTCGGCGTGAAGACCTTCGACGCCGAAGGCAAGGTCACCGGCGAACACCGCTTCCTCGGCATGTTCACCACGACCGCGCTGCACGAGAACGTCCTCGACATCCCGGTGGTCTGCAACCGCGTCCGCGAGGTCATCCACCGCGCCGGGTTCCCGATGGAGTCCTTCTCCGGCCAGCGGATGCTCGAGGTGCTGCAGAACTGGCCGCGCGCCGACCTGTTCTCCGCCGACACCGATTCGCTGTACTCGACGACGACCGGCGCGATCACGCTGTCGGATCGCCGCCGGCTGCGGCTGTTCCTGCGCCGCGACCCGTACGGCCGCTTCTACTCCTGCCTCGTCTACCTCCCGCAGGACCGCTACACGACGCGGTCCCGGCTGGCGATGCAGGAAGTCCTGCTCGAGGAGCTCGAGGGCACCCAGCTCGAATACAGCGCGCGGATCGGCGAGACGGTCCTCGCTCAGGTGCACTTCATGGTCCACACCGATCCCGCGCGCCGGCTCGAGCCGGACACGGCGAAGATCCAGGACCGGCTGAACGACGCCGTCCGCAGCTGGGACGACCGGATGGTCGAGGCGGTCCTCGACGAGCGCCGCGAGCAGTCCGACGGCGGCGTGGCCGTCGGCGTCCTCGGCGAGGAGTCGGCGACCGAGCAGGGCCAGCGCTTCGCGAGCGTCTTCCCGGAGGGCTACAAGGAGGACTTCTCGGCCCGCGAGGCGCTGGCCGACCTCCGCGCCCTCGACTCGCTGACCGACGAGGGCGACCTCGCGCTGTCGTTCTACCGGCCGTCCGACGCCGAACCGGGCGAACGCCGCTTCAAGCTGTACCTGCGCGGCGAGGGCGTCACGCTGTCGAAGGTGCTGCCGGTGCTGCAGGCCATGGGCGTCGAGGTGGTCGACGAACGGCCGTACGAGCTGCACCGCGAAGACGGCGGCGCCTGCTGGATCTACGACTTCGGCCTGCGCGTCGCCCAGAAGGTGCTCGACGAGACCGACGACCACGCGGTCGACCAGCTGCGCGGCCGGTTCCAGGACGCCTTCGAGGCCGCCTGGCGCGGGGACGCCGAGGTGGACGGGCTCAACGCCCTGGTGCTGCGCGCCGGGCTCACCTGGCGGCAGGTGGCCGTGCTGCGCGCGTACTCGCGGTACCTGCGCCAGGCCGGCAGCGCGTTCTCCCAGGACTACATCCAGAACACGCTGGTGAACCACACCCAGGTCGCCACGAAGCTGCTGCGGCTGTTCGAGGCCCGCTTCGACCCCCAGCTCGGCGACGCCGACCGCGAGGCGGCCACCGAAGCGCTCGCCGGTGAGCTGAGCGCGATGATCGACGAGGTCACCAGCCTCGACGAGGACCGCATCCTGCGCCGGCTGATGGCCGTCATCCGGGCGACGCTGCGGACGAACTACCACGTCCGCGACCGCGACGGGAATCCCCGCCAGTACCTGGCGATCAAGCTCGACCCGGCCGGCGTGCCCGACCTGCCGGAGCCGCGGCCGCGGTTCGAGATCTTCGTGTACTCGCCGCGCGTCGAAGGCGTGCACCTGCGCTTCGGCGAGGTCGCGCGCGGTGGCCTGCGCTGGTCGGACCGGCGCGAGGACTTCCGCACCGAGATCCTCGGCCTGGTCAAGGCGCAGGCGGTGAAGAACGCGGTGATCGTGCCGGTCGGCGCGAAGGGCGGCTTCGTCGTGAAGAGCCCGCCCGCCGCGACCGGCGACGCGAGCATCGACCGCGATGCCCAGCTGAACGAGGGCATCGCCTGCTACCGCATGTTCATCTCCGGCCTGCTCGACCTGACCGACAACCGGATCGAGGGCAAGACCGTGCCCGCGCCGGGCGTCGTCCGGCACGACGCCGACGACTCGTACCTGGTCGTCGCGGCCGACAAGGGCACCGCGAAGTTCTCCGACATCGCGAACGAGGTCTCGGCGCAGTACGGCTTCTGGCTCGGCGACGCGTTCGCCTCCGGCGGCTCGGTCGGCTACGACCACAAGGCCATGGGCATCACCGCGAAGGGTGCCTGGGAGAGCGTCAAGCGGCACTTCCGCGAGCTGGGCAAGGACACCCAGACCGAGGACTTCACCGTCGTCGGCATCGGCGACATGATGGGCGACGTCTTCGGCAACGGCATGCTGCTCTCGGAGCACATCCGGCTCGTCGCGGCGTTCAACCACATGCACGTGTTCCTGGACCCGCACCCGGACGCGGCGGCGTCGTACGCCGAGCGCCGCCGGCTGTTCGACCTGCCGCGCAGCTCGTGGGACGACTACGACCGCTCGCTGATCAGCGAAGGCGGCGGGATCTACCCGCGCACGGCGAAGTCGATCCCGATCAGCCCGCAGGTCCGCGCGTCGCTCGGGCTCGAAGAAGGCGTCACCGCGCTGGCGCCGATGGACCTGATCCAGGCCATCCTGCTGGCCCCGGTCGAGCTGCTGTGGAACGGCGGCATCGGCACGTACGTCAAGGCGGAGAGCGAATCCCACGCCGCGGCCGGCGACAAGGCCAACGACGCCATCCGCGTCGACGGCAAGCAGCTGCGCGTCAAGGTCTTCGGCGAAGGCGGCAACCTCGGTCTCACGCAGCTGGGCCGGATCGAGTTCGCCCGGGGCGGCGGCAAGATCAACACCGACGCGCTCGACAACTCGGCCGGCGTCGACTGCTCCGACCACGAGGTCAACATCAAGATCCTGCTCGACCACCTCGTGCAGACCGGCAAGCTGGAGCGCGAGCAGCGCAACGAACTGCTGGAAGAGATGACCGACGAGGTCGGCGCGCTGGTGCTCAAGGACAACTACCGGCAGAACGCCGTCCTCGGCGTCAGCCGGGCGCACGCCGCGCCGATGCTGTCGGTGCACGCGCGCCAGGTGCAGGCGCTGGTGTCCGCGGGCGCGTTCGACCGCAAGCTCGAAGCGCTGCCGAGCAACTCGGAGTTCCGCGAGCTGGAGAAGGCGGGCAAGGGCCTCACGTCACCGGAGCTGGCGACGCTGCTCGCGCACGTCAAGCTGGAGCTGAAGGACGAGCTGCTGGCCAGCGACCTGCCCGACTCGAAGGTGTTCGCGGCCCGGCTGCCCGAGTACTTCCCGAAGCCGCTGCGCGAGCGGTTCGGCTCCGCGATCGGCGAACACCCGCTGCGCCGCCAGATCATCACCACGCTGATCGCCAACGAGGTGGTCGACGGCGGCGGCATCTCCTTCGTCTACCGGCTGATGGAGGAGATGAACGCGACCGCGACCGACGCGGTGCGCGCGTACGCCGTGGTCACGCAGGTGTTCGACCTGCCCGCCCTCTGGCAGGAGATCGACGCGCTCGACAACGTCGTGCACACCGACGTCGCCAACGAGATGGTGCTGGAGACGCGCCGGCTGCTCGACCGGGCCGCGCGCTGGTTCCTCACCAACCGGCCGCAGCCCCTCGCCCCGCTGTCGGAGATCAAGCGCTTCGGCCGCGTCCTCGGCGAACTGGTGCCGAAGATCGGCGACCTGCTGCGCGGCCGCGAGGCGGAGTCGGTGCAGAAGCACGTGGACGAGCTGATGGCCGCGAACGTGCCGGAGGAGCTGGCCCGCCGCGTCTCGCTGCTGCTGCACACGTACGGCCTGCTGGACGTGACCGAGGTCGCCGAGCTCGCCGAGCAGCAGATCGGCGTCGACGCGACGCACAGCCCGGCGGAGACGGCGGAGCTGTACTACGCGCTTTCGGACCACCTGGACGTCGACAAGATGCTGACCGAGATCAGCGCGCTCGAACGAGGCAACCGCTGGCACGCGCTCGCCCGGCTTTCGCTGCGCGACGACGTCTACGGCTCGCTGCGGGCGATCACGCTGGACGCGTTGCGGCACAGCGATCCCGGCTCGTCCGGGGACGCGAAGATCGCGCAGTGGGAGAAGACGAACTCCTCGCGGCTGCAGCGGGCGCGCGTCGCGCTGGACGAGATCCACAAGTCCGGCCGGCTCGACCTGGCGACGCTTTCGGTGGCCGCGCGGCAGATCCGGAGCACGGTGCGGTGACCTACGTTTCGCACGTCCGCCCGCGCTGGACGGACATGGACGTCTACGGCCACATCAACCACGCGAAGATGGTGACGTTGCTCGAAGAGGCGCGGATCCCGCTCCTGTTCAAGGGCGCCGTCGAAGCCGGGCTGGACCAGCTGCCGAAGGGCATCGTCGTCGTCAAGCTGGAGGTGGCCTACAAGGCGCCGATCGTGGTGTCCGGGCAGCAGCTGCGCGTGGACATCGACCTGACGGAGCTGCGGGCGGCGAGCTTCACGCTGGCCTACCGGGTCCACACGGGGCCGGCCGGATCCGATCCGGTGGCGGTGACGGCCGAGACGGTGCTGGCGCCGTACGACACGGTCGCGTTGCGGCCGCGTAGGCTCATCCCGGCCGAGTCGGAGTTTCTGAAGCAGGGGTTCGCGGATGCCTGAGTTGTTCGTGCCGGACGCGGCCGACCGGGAGACCCTGGGCGCGTTCGTCGCCCGCGCGGTCCGGCTGGACGGCCAGACAGCCGTCCGGCTGCGGCAGCGGGGTGACGGCGTGGTCGAGGCCTGGACGGCGACGCCGTTCGAGTGCTTCGCGACGCGCGCGGTGGCCGGTGACGTCACCCCCGGCGACGTCACAGTGTCCGGCAACGAGCTGCTCGCGGCGCTGACCGTGGCGGGTGGGCCGCGGATGGACCCGGGCCCGGCCCGCGACCTGCTCTGGCACGGCGAGCTGCCCCCGTCCGGCCGCTGGCCGCTGGTCGACGAGCTGCCGGCGCGGGTCGTCGCGGAACTGGCCGACCGGGGCGTGACCCTGGCCCGGGACAACGCCGGTCCGCACGGCAACCCGCCGGCGTCGCTGATGGACCAGGCGGTGCTGATGGTGAGCGGCGAAGCGACCGAGGTCAAGGTCCAGATGCGCTGCCTGTTCGCGATGTCCGGCATGGGGTTCGTGGATGCGGACCTGGCCGAGGACGTCGTCCGCGTGTCGGCGACGGACTCGTGGCTGCGGCTGGACGCGCGCTACGGCGCGATAGTGCGGCGCCGGCACGCGTTGTTGCCGTTGTTGTTCTGACGGATTCCTTACGGCGGCCACCGTTCTTCACCGGGCGGTGGCACTCTGGAAGCATGCCCCCGGACGACGATCCGACCGCGGAGTTCCTCGACGGTGTCCGCGCCGAGGAAACGCCGTGGCGGCGCGACCGTCCGCCGGGGGAGCAGGCGCCGGAGCGCGCCGAGCGTCCTGAGAGGTGGGGCCGCGCGCGAGCGGCGGGCCGGGCGGCCGCCCAAGCCGCGCCCTACCTCCAGGCCGCGGCGCTCGTCGCGTGGCTGGCCAGTGGGGCCTTCGACGACGGTTCGGGCGATCAGAACGGCTGACGTGTTAGAGTCCGCGCCTTCCCTTGGGAGAGGCGGACGATGAGGTTTCCGGCGTTCACCGTGACCGTGACCCGCGAGGCCGGCCAGTGGATCGCGAAGGTGACTGACGGCGTCGAGGCCGCGGGCGAGTTCAAGCGGTTCCCCGACGTCGATCCGGGCATGCGCAAGGTCATCGCGAACCTGACCGGCCTCCCGCCCGAGCGGTTCTTCCTCCGCTGGCGGTACGAGTTCGAGGACCAGGACGCCACCGACCTCGTCCTGCAGTACCAGGAGGCGCACCGGATCGCCGAGGACGTCGCCGAGTGGCGGGAAGGCGTCCGCGCCCGCCTGGTCTCCACGCTGAACGGCCGGCTCTCGCAACGCGCGATCGCCGACCTCCTGGGTCTGTCGCACCAGCGCGTCAACCAGCTGGCGCGCGGTCCCGCACCCGAGGCGGCCGACGTCGGCAAGCCCGGCCGGTGGGTGCCGCTCTAAACCAGCCAGGCGGCCGAATCCGCGGGCAGCTTGCCGTCCACCAGCGGGCTGCTCGACAGCAGCACCTCACCCGGCGGCAGCGCGATCGGCGACGCGGACGTGTTCAACGCGCACACCAGCCCGCCACCCTTGCGCCGGAACGCGAAGCAGCCCGCCGGGGCGCCGTACCACTCCAGCTCCTCGCCGCCGAACGCCGGATGCGTCTTGCGCAGCTCGATCGCTTGGCGGTACAGGGAAAGCGTCGAATCGGCGTCCTCGATCTGCTTCTCGACCGTCAGCCCGGCCCACGACGGCGGCATCGGCAGCCACGTCCGCGGGTTGCGCGAGAACCCGAACGGCGGCAGGTCGCCCTCCCAGGGCAGCGGCACGCGGGAGACGTCCCGGCCGAACTCCGCGCCGCTCGTCTTCGCGCGCGGGTCGGCCATGTCGGCCGGCGCCAGCTCGACGTTCGCCAGCCCCAGCTCTTCGCCGTTGTACAGGTACACCGCGCCCGGCAGGGCCAGCTCCACGAGCGCCATCGCCCGCGCGCGCCGCACGCCGACGGCTCCGCCGCCGTAGCGGCTCACTTGCCGCCAGACGTCGTGGTTGCCGAGGGTCCACGTCGCCGGCGCGCCCGAGCGGGCGGGGACGGTCAGGGAGCGCTCGATGGCCGTGCGCATCGCGTCCGCGTCGAAGTGCGTCAGCACCAGGCGGAAGTTGAACGCCAGGTGCAGCTCGTCGGGCCGCAGGTAGCGGGACAGGCGCTCCTCGTCGGTCACCCAGATCTCGCCGACCGCCATCGCGTCCGGGAACTCGTCGAGCACCTTGCGGATCATCTGGTGGATCTCGTGGACGCCGTCGTGGTCCCAGCGCGGGTCGTAGTAGTGGCTCGGCCCGAGAGCGTCGGCGCGGGGATCCATGTCCGGCAGGCCGGGCGGCTTGGCCATGCCGTGCGCGACGTCGATGCGGAAGCCGTCGACCCCGCGCTCGAGCCAGAACCGCAGGGTGCGTTCGAGGTCGGCGGCGACCTCGGGGTTGGTCCAGTTGAGGTCCGGCTGCTGCGGCGCGAACAGGTGCAGGTACCACTGGCCGTCGGGCACCCGCGTCCACGCCGGGCCGCCGAACGCGCTGACCCAGTTGTTGGGCGGGTCCTCGCCCTTCGGGCCGACGCCGTCGCGGAAGATGTAGCGGTCGCGCTCCGGGCTGCCGGGCTTGGCCGCCATCGCGGACTTGAACCAGGCGTGCTGGTTGCTGGTGTGGTTCGGCACCACGTCCACGGTGACCTTGATGTTCCGCTTGTGCGCCTCGGTCAGCAGGACGTCGAAGTCGCCGAGGGTGCCGAACATCGGGTCGACGTCACGCGGGTCCGAGATGTCGTAGCCGTGGTCGGCCATCGGGGAGCGGTAGAACGGCGTCAGCCACAGCGCGTCCACGCCCAGCAGCTCAAGGTAACCGAGCCTGGAGTGGATGCCTTCCAGGTCTCCGACGCCGTCACCGTCCGAATCGGCGAACGAGCGCACGTAGACCTGGTAGAAGACGGCATCTCGCCACCAGGCGTCCTGTCTCATACGAAGCTGTTCATCATGCTGTGCGCGGCCATCTCCAGGTAGGCCCAGAGCTGCCCGCGGTACGGCTCTTCCAGGTTCTCCTCGTCGACGGCGATCCGGATGCAGCGCAGCCAGGCGTCCCGTTCGATCGGCCCGATCTTGAACGGCGCGTGCCGCATCCGCAGCCGCGGGTGCCCGCGCCGGTCGGAGTAGGTGTGCGGGCCGCCCCAGTACTGCATGAGGAAGAGCCGGAAGCGCTCCTCGGCCGGGCCGAGGTCCTCCTCGGGGTAGAGCGGGCGCAGGACCTCGTCACGCGCGACTTCCTCGTAGAACCGCGCGACGATCCGGCGGAACGTGGGTTCGCCGCCCACCGCTTCGTAGAGGTTCGCCGGTTCGCTCACTGCAGACACGCCTTCCATTTTGCCCTTCGGGTACGGGTTCCCGACGCCCGGTCCCGTTCCTTCCGGTAGGTCGCAAACCCGTTTCCCAGCGTAACGGCGCCTCGCTACGGTTTCCGACCGTGACGACCACCTTGGACCACTGGCGCGACCACCCGGAACGCTGGGCCGAGCTCGCCCACACCGCGATCCGCGGCCCGGACGGCGAGCCCGACGACGCCCACCGCGCGGCCCGCGAGGCGGTCCTGCGCCTGCTGCTGCGGGACCGCCGGGACTCCGATGCCGGGTTCCTCCGGTTCCTGCTGGACCAGGAGATCCGGCTGCACGACGACGACTGGGGTTACGCGGACAGCCTCGGCTTGGCGGCGCTGCTGCTGAACGAATGCGGCGAAGCCGGGGACGTCTGGCAGCTCAGCGAGGCCAAGTACACGACCTTCGACACCTCGTGCGGGCTCGACGCCTTCCTGCTGTTCCCCGCCGGGGTGGCCGCGACGCTCGAGCACGTCGAGCGCAGCGACCACCCCGACCGGGACGAAGTGGCGGCCGACCTGCGTGAACACCTGGCGCACGACCCCGGCCTCGACCACGACCGGGCCGCCCGGCTCGCCGCGATGCGCGAGTACCACTCAGGCTGACGTCACTTCTCGATGGCCGGCGCGGAGCCGGGGAACAGCCGGCCGAGCGGGGGCTCGAACCCCGCCTCTTCCAGCGCCGCGAGCAGCTGGGCGCGCAGGGCCCGCTGGACCGCCCACTGCTTGCCCGGCCGCACCTTCACGGTCAGGCGCAGCTGGATGCCCTCCGGCGTGACGCTTTCCACACCCAGCATCTCCGGCGGCTCGAGGACGTTGTCCTTGAGCAGGTCGCTTTCCGCCGCCGCCGCGGCCGTCTCGCCGAGCACGGTGCTCGCGCGCTCGACGTCGGCGGTGTAGCCGAGGGGGACGTCGACGACCGCGACCGCGAAGCCCTGGCTCGAGTTGCCGACGCGCAGCACCTCGCCGTTGCGGACGTACCAGACCGTACCCTTGAGGTCGCGCAGCGTGGTGATCCGCAGGCCGACCGCCTCGACCGTGCCCGTCGCCTCGCCGATGTCGACGATGTCGCCGACGCCGTACTGGTCCTCGACCATCATGAAGATGCCGGACAGGAAGTCCTTGACGAGGTTCTGCGCGCCGAACCCGATCGCGACGCCGATGATGCCGGCCGACGCGATGATCGGGCCGAGGTTCAGGCCGAGCTCGCCCAGCACGAGGATGAACGCGAGGCCGTAGACCAGGAACGTCGCCATCGACTTGAGCACCGAGCCGATGGTCTGGGCGCGCTGGCGGCGGCGTTCGATCACCGCGGAGCCGAGCACCTCGGGGGCGCGCTCGCGCAGGGGGCGCAGCAGGGCGGGGAGCTTCCCGCTGCCGCGCGGCAGGGTGGTGACGCGGTTGATCAGCCGTCTGATCAGCAACCGCACGACGAACGCGATCACGATGATCATCAGGATCTTGAGCGGCTTCGTCAGCAGCCAGTTCGTCGAGCCGGCCAGCCACTCGTTGCCGGTGGCCTTGAACACCTGATAGCACAAAGTGGACGCGTCGTTGATGCACGGCGTCTGGCCGGCGGCGGTGAGCAAGGGGGACACGGGAGTTCGATCATCCTTCCGATCAGGTCGGGGAGCCCAACGATAAGTGGATGTTGGGTCGCGCGGATGTGACACGTCTTGTAACACACGTGCGCTGGGGGCCTGTTCTGTGGTCGACTATGCCTACGCCCCTGGAGGTGGTCGAGTGCCAGACCGACAACCCAGCCCCCGCGGCGCCTCCGGCCAAGCCATGGCCGACGAGACGCCAGAGGTGGTCCTGCGCGCCTATCCGGGGGGTTCCGCATCCGGCGGAGCCGTCCCGGCCGGGCCGGGGAACCGCCCAGGGGGAGTTACCCGCCCGCCCGGACAGCGTAGTAGAGGCCGCGATCCGGCTGCCCCGGCCTGGGGCCGGCGCCGGGTGCTCCTGCTCAACGCCACTTTCGAGCCGCTGACCGCGCTACCGCTGCGGCGGGCCGTGGTGCTGGTGATGTGCGGCAAGGCCGAAGTGGTGCACGGCGACCCCGGCGGCATCGAGCTGCATTCGGCCAAGGTGTCGCTGCCGGTGCCCTCGGTGATCCGGCTCAGCACGTACGTGCGCGTGCCCTACCGGGCGCAGGTGCCGCTCACCCGCGCCGGGCTGATGCACCGCGACCGGTACCGCTGCGCCTACTGCGGGGGGCGGGCCGAGACGATCGACCACGTCATCCCGCGCAGCCGTGGCGGACCCCACGCCTGGACGAACTGCGTCGCCTGCTGCGCCAAGTGCAACCACCGCAAGGCGGACCGGTTGCTCTCGGAGATCGGCTGGCGGTTGCGCGTGGTCCCGCGGGCGCCCCACGGCCCGCATTGGCGGCTGCTCGCGCATTCCAAGGAGGCCGATCCGCTCTGGCGTCCGTATCTGGGCTCCGCCGCCTAGTGTCGGCCGGCTGACGGAGCCCCGGACATGCCGGCGCCCCGGCTGCCTGTGCGGCGGCCGGGGCGAGCCGGGTGCTTGCGCGCGTTCAGGTAGTGCGTGCGGCCCTGGAGTACGGGTTCAGGCAGCGAGCGCGTAGTCGCTCTGGCAGGTGACGCGGGTCCCCAGGGTGACGCGCGTGCCGCGGGTCACGCGGGTGCCTCGCGTGACGCGGGTGCCGCAGGTGACGCGCGTGCCCGCCGTGACCCGCGTGCCCATCGTGACCCGGGTGCCCCTGGTGACCCGCGTACCGCGGGTGACGCGCGTGCCGGCCGTCACCCGGGTGCCCGCCGTGACGCGCGTTCCCGCCGTGACGCGTGTACCGCGAGTGACGCGTGTACCCCGGGTAACCCTTGTGCCCGCCGTCACACGGGTGCCGGGCACGAATTCGGTGTCGCTGGGTGACGAGAAGGTCTCGGTGATCGCCTGTGCGGGGGTGTGGGCGCTGTTCATGGCAAGGCCTCCTGGGACCGGTGCGTTACCTGCTGGGGCTGGGGAGCGGGGCGCAAGGCCCGTACAGGTGAAAAAGCTACGAGGATTTCAAGGCTGCGACAAGACGACAGCGGCGGGTGCGGCCGCCTGTACGTTGAGTTGCAACCTTTCGGCCCGACGGTCTTCGCCCCAACGTTCCAGTGGCCGCGAGCCAAGCGGCGGACGGCATCCGGCTTACGACGAACGGTCGAGTGCGCCGCGCGCGGTGGGCGTGGAGGTCATCCGATACGCTCAGCGCCGTGAACGTTGTCGAGACGATCGTGGTCTTCGCCGTGATCCCGCTGGCCATCTACGGTCTCGCCGGGCTGCTGACGCTCCGGCGCAGGTCCGGTGGGGCTCCGCGGTACCGGTCCGGCCAGGCTTGGGAGTACCCGGCCATGTGGTGGAGCGCCAACCCCGAAGGGGTCGGTGCCGGGCACCGGCACGCCGGCGCCGAGAACAGCGCGCCCGAGGGCGCCCCGACCGCGGCGGGAGGCGCTCGTGGCAACTGGTGAGCTGACGAAGCGCGTCGACGAGTCCGAACTGGGCTACGGCGAGGCTTTGACGTCGAGCGGCCGCGTGTCGGCCGCGAAGATGTACGAGCCCGAGGTGCCGACGAGCCCGTTCAACACCCGTCAGCTGAGCCGCCTGGACGAAGCGCTGACGTTCGCGAGCCGCGAGACCGGGCTGGACTTCAGCCTGTACCTCGGCGAGTTGGGGACGGACAGCCGATCGGCGGCGGAGAAGCTCCACGCGACGACGGCGGACCCGGCGAACTCGGTCCTGATCGCGGTCTCGCCGGGCGAGAAGCTGATCGAGATCGTGACGGGCAAGACGGCGTACGTCCGGCTGCCCGACCGCGGCTGCAAGCTGGCGGTGGCGAGCATGGTGGCGTCCTTCAAGGAGGGCGATTTGGTTCGCGGGCTGGTGAACGGCTTGGTGAACGCGCTGCGCATGCTGTCCGACCAGGCGGGCCCCGCGCCCCGCTGACGTGTCTTTACGAAGAGCCCCGCACCGGCTGGTGCGGGGCTCTTTCACGTCCTGGCGCCGGGGGCCGGCTGTCGCCGCGGCGAGGCCTGGCTCGTCATGAACGAGTCGTTCACCTCGCCGGATGCGATGAACGAGTCGTTGATGACCATCGAAGCTCGGCGTCCCGCCGAAGCGCCTCTTCGGCCCGGCATTCCGCGGGCGGGGCGGGGGCAGCTGTCCTGTCAAAGCTCTTCCGGCACCCCGAAGCTGTCATGGTGACTACGGCCGGCAACACCGCGTCAAGGCGGGAAAGATGCCTTGACCCGGCGCTGCCGGCCGTGTTGTGGCTTCGGATCGGGGTGCGGGGGAGTCTGGGTTCTCGTCGGTGCACGTTCTCGGGGGCCTCTTGCCTTTGGTGTCGGCTTTTGTGGCGTGGTGAGGCGGTGGGCAGTCAGTCGTTCAGGCGGGGTTGGCGGATGTCATGAATGAGTCATTCATGTCGTCCGGCCCGCCTCGAGACACCGATAAGCCCCGCTGACGCACAGACGAAAGGGGCCCCGCACCAACCGGTGCGGGGCCCCTTTTCCGTCCGATCAGGCCTGCGCGTCGAAGTCCCGCGCCGCCAACGCCCGCACGATCCCCGCCCGGCCCTCCGAAACCAACCGCCGCAGCGCCTGCGAGTGCTCACCCGCCAGCCACTCGTCCGACGCCGTCACCGTCTCCGGGTCCACCGCCCACGACGGGTACAGCCCGATCGCGATCGGCTGTGCCCGCTCGCTCGACCGTCGCTGCCACACCTCGTCGATCACCTGGAAGTACTGCGGGACGTACGAGCCCAGCAGCGCCTTCTGGCCCGGGTGGGAGAAGCCCGAGATCAACGAGTCGCTGACCGCGTTCGGCAGCTCGTCGTCGTACACCGCTCGCTGCCACGCGTCGGCCTTGGCCTCCGCCGTCGGGCGCAGCGCCCGGGCGCGCTCGGCCTGGCGGCGGCCCGTTGCCGTGTTGTCGCGGGCCAGCTCCGCGTCGATCTCCGGGCTGTCCGCCCGGCCGTGCGCCACCAGCGCGTGCAGCAGCCGCCAGCGCAGGTCCGTGTCGACCGTGAGGCCCGGCAGCGGCGCCGACTCGTCCAGCCAGCCGGCCAGCACGTCCAATGTGGACGCGTCCAGCACCGACCCGGAAAGGGAGTTGACGAACGCCAGCTGGTGGTCCGAACCCGGCTCGGCGCCGCGGACCAGCTCCAGCAGCCGCGCGGTGAACGCCGGCCAGCCGGTCGAGGCCGCCCACTCCTGCTCCGCGTAGGAGTTCAACGCCGTCTGGGCCTGCAGCAGCAGCCGCTGGACCACGCCGACCTCGGTCTCCGTGTGGATGCCGCGCTGCACCAGCGTGACGAAGTCGCGGGCCTTCAGCTCGGCCTCGCGCGTCATCTCCCACGCCGCCGACCAGCACAGCGTCCGCGGGAGCGGCTCGGTGATGTCGGCGACGCGGTCGATCAGCGTCGTCAGCGACGCCGGGTCGAGGCGCATCGTGCAGTACGTCAGGTCGTCGTCGTTGACCAGCACCAGCTTGCCCGCGGGCCGCCCGACCAGGGCCGGCACCTCGGTGCGCTCGCCGTCGACGTCGAGCTCGACGCGCTGGGTCCGGACGATCTTGCCCGAGCCGTCCTCGTCGTAGATCCCGACGGCGACGCGGTGCGTGCGCAGCTCACCGGCGCCCGGCTTCGCGCCGGACTGCACGACGGCGAACGAGGTGAACGTCCCGTCCGCGCCGACCTCGTAGCGCGGGCTCAGCGAGTTGAGCCCGGTCGTCTCCAGCCACTGCGCGCTCCACCACGACAGGTCGCGCCCGGACGCCTCCTCCAGCGCGCCCAGCAGGTCGGCCAGGGTCGCGTTGCCCCAGGCGTGCTTGCCGAAGTACACCCGCAGGCCGTCGAGGAAGTGGTCGAGCCCGACGTAGGCGACGAGCTGCTTGAGCACGCTCGCGCCCTTGGCGTAGGTGATGCCGTCGAAGTTCACCTCGACCGCGTGCAGGTCGACGATGTCGGCCGCGATCGGGTGCGTCGAGGGCAGCTGGTCCTGCCGGTAGGCCCACGACTTCTCGATGTTCGCGAAGCTGGTCCACGCGTTCTTGTACTCGGTGGCCTCGGCCTGGGCCAGGACGCTCGCGAAGGTCGCGAACGACTCGTTCAGCCACAGGTCGTCCCACCAGCGCATGGTGACCAGGTCGCCGAACCACATGTGCGCCATCTCGTGCAGCAGCGTCTCGGCGCGCCGCTCGTAGGCGTAGCGGGTGACGCGGCTGCGGAAGACGTAGTCCTCCAGGAACGTCACCGCGCCGGCGTTCTCCATCGCGCCCGCGTTGAACTCCGGCACGAACAGCTGGTCGTACTTGGAGAACGGGTAGGGCGTGCCGAACTTCTCGTGGTAGAACGCGAAACCCTGCTTGGTCTCGGTGAACAGCTTGTCCGCGTCCATGTGCTCGGCCAGCGACGCGCGGCAGTAGATGCCGAGCGGGATGGTCTTGTGCTCGTCGGTGTACTCGTCGCGCCACTCGGCGTACGGGCCGGCGATCAGCGCGACCAGGTACGTCGAGAGCCGCTCGGACTCCTTGAACACCGTCCGGACGGCGCCCTCGGGCGTCTCCTCGGTGGACTCGGCCGCGGTGTTCGAGATGACCTTCCAGTCCTTCGGCGCGATCACGGTGAGCCGGTAGACGGACTTGAGGTCGGGCTGGTCGAAGCAGGCGAACATGCGCTTGGCGTCGGCCGTCTCGAACTGCGTGTACAGGTAGACGCCGTCGTCGACGGGGTCGACGAACCGGTGCAGGCCCTCGCCGGTGTTCATGTACCGGCAGTCGGCGGTGACCGTGAGCTCGTTCGCCTCGGCGAGGCCGGCGAGCGCGATGCCCTTGTCTTCGACGTACGCGCTGACGTCGACGTCCGCGCCGTTCAGGGTGGCCGAGTGCACGCGGTCGGCGACGATGTCGACCCACGTGTCTTCGCCGGCCCGGGCGCTCGAGAACCGGACGGTCGTCGTCGACGCGAAGGTCTTCTCCCCGGGACCGCCGTGGCCGTCGGTGAGGTCCAGCTCGATGTCGTATCCGGTGACGTCGAGCAGGTCCGCGCGCAGCTTGGCTTGGTCGCGGGTCAGGTTGGGGGCGGGCACAGGCACCTCTGGTCGTTGGTATCGGTTTTCAACTCCCCGCATCCAATCATGGGGACGGGGTGGCGGGCGATAAGGGAACAAGCCCGGGCCCGGTGGTGTTGGCCCGTCATGTGGGAGTCCGCCCACATCGAGACGTCACTCAGGAGTACCCCGATGACCGCTGCCGAGCAGCCCACGAAGGTCGATTTCTACTTCGACCCGATCTGCCCGTTCGCGTGGATCACCTCCCGCTGGATCCTGGAGGTGGAGAAGCACCGCAACCTCGACCTGCGCTTCCGGATCATGAGCTTGTCGGTGCTCAACGAGGGCCGGGACGAGCTGCCCGAGCAGTACAAGGAGCTGCTGGCGAAGGGCTGGGGCCCGGTGCGCGTGGCCGTGGCGCTGTCGCAGCTCAAGGGCGAAGAGATGCTGCGCGACTACTACACCGAGTTCGGCATCCGCTACCACAACCAGGGCAACAAGGACCGTGACGTGGTCATCAAGGAGGCGCTGGCCGCCATCGGCGCGCCGGCCGAGCTCTTCGACGCCGCGGACTCCACGGAGTACGACGAGGCGCTGAAGAAGAGCCACCACGAGGGGATGGACCCGGTCGGCCAGGACGTCGGCACCCCGACGATCCACATCGACGGCGTGGCGTTCTTCGGCCCGGTGCTCAGCTCGATCCCGCGCGGCGAAGACGCGCTGAAGGTGTTCGACGGCGCCGTCGCGCTGGCGAGCTACCCGGACTTCTTCGAGCTGAAGCGCACCCGGACGGGCGACCTCAACTTCGACTGAGCCGCCTTCAAGGCGTCGCGAGGGCGGCCAAGGTGACGTCGCTGGGGTAGCGGGAGGCTGCCACGGCGGCCACCTCGGTCGTCTCGCCGCGGCCCATGGCCGCCTTGAGCGCGATCAGCTCGTGCAGGCCGTGGCGGTGGTAGCGGACGAAGTCGGCGTCGACCGGGTCGCCGTGGCCGGGCACGATCACCCGCGGCCGCAGCTCGAGGAGCCGGTCGAAGGTGTCCGGCCACGCCGTCAGGTCCGAGCCGGCGCTGAAGGAGAACGCGCTGAAGCCGTGTTCGGCGTTCTCGACCACGTCGCCGGCGAAGAGCACGCCCGCGTCCGGCACGTGCACGACGACGTCGTGGCCGGTGTGGGCGCGCCCGGGGTGCAGCAGGACGGCCGTCCGGCCGCCCAGGTCGAGCTCGGTCCGGTCGGTGAACAGGTGGTCCGGTGCGACGAACGTGGTGCGCGCGATCGCGTCGGCGGTGTCCGCCTTGCCCTGTTCGCGGTAGTAGGCGATCCACTTGGCCCGGTCGGCTTCGGCGGACTCGGCCAGTTCGGTGCGGCAGCCTTCGTGGGCCCAGACGGCGCACGGGCCGAACGCTTCGGTGCCCCAGGTGTGGTCGAAGTGCGCGTGCGTGTAGGCGACCGACCACGGCAGCGGCGTCAGCTCGCGGACCGCCGCCGCCAGCTCGGCGCCCTGTTCCAGGTCGCCGCGGGTGTCGACGACCAGGCAGCGGTCGGCGCCGAGCACCAGCCCGACGGTCAGGTCCAGCTCCTCGTAGCGGCGCGCGTGCACGCCGTCGGCGACCTCGATCCAGCGGCCGGTCATGCCAGTACTCCTTCACGCAGCATCGGGGCAGCATCGCTCACGTCGAGCCGGGAGGCCAGCGCGACGTCGCCGCCGTGGCCCGCCTCGGTCAGCTCGCGGCCGGAGACGCAGGCCGCGAGGGCTTCGACGTCGACCGACCGGGCGGCGAGCGCGGCTTCGGGGGACAGCTTCGCGCCCAGCACGGCCAGGGCGGCGGCGATCGCGCCGGCGCCCATCTGGTCCTCGACGCAGGGCCGCAGCGGCCCGAGCGTCTCGCCGTGGCCGAAGATGTCCACCCCCCAGCGTTCCCCGGCGGCGATCAGCCCAACCGGGCCGCCCAGTTCTCGCGCCTTCGCGGCGACGGCGGACGCGTTGCGCAAGCAGCCCGCGAGGACGTGCGCGCCGGTCGCCGCGGCGGCGTCGCAGAGCGTGGCGCCGTTGGGCGAGGGGAGCGCGAGCAGCGTCCCGGGCGGGATTTCCGTCACAGAAGACGGCCTGAGGGTGAACGCGCCTTCGCCCGCGACCACCGCGCCGGCCGCCCGCGCCTGGGCCACCCCGCGTTCGTCGCGCCACCGCACCGGCAGTACGCGCCCGCCGCGGCCGACCACGAGATCCGTGGTGGTGCCGAAGGAAAGCACGTCGACGACGACCAGCACCGCGCATTCCCGGCCGAGCGCGGCCACGCCTTCGCCGCCCCAGTCGAGCCGGACGTCGTACCCCGTCTGTTCCCAGATCCCCACCCCCGGAGCATGCCCGAAACCGGACCTGATGGCAGACTCCAGCCGTGCGTGTCTACTTGGGATCCGACCATGCCGGTTTCGAGCTGAAGAACCACCTGGTGGCTCACCTGGAGAAGCAGGGCCACGAGGTCACCGACATCGGTCCGCACGTCTACGACGCGGCCGACGACTACCCGGCCTTCTGCGTCGAGACGGCGTTGCGCGTCGTGGCCGACGAAGGCAGCCGCGGCATCGTGGTCGGCGGCTCGGGCAACGGCGAGCAGATCGCCGCCAACAAGGTCCCCGGCGCCCGCGCCGGCCTCGCGTGGAGCGTCGAAACCGCCCAGCTGTGCCGCGAGCACAACCACGCCCAGCTGATCGGCGTCGGCGCCCGGATGCACACCGCCGAGCAGGCGACCGAGATCGTCGAAGCCTTCCTGGCGACCGAGGTCTCGCCGGAGGAGCGGCACGCCCGCCGCGTCCAGCAGCTGCTGGACTACGAGCGCACCGGGACGCCGCCGGCGCTGCCGGAGGCCTGATGCCCGAGGGGCACACGCTCCACCGGCTCGCACGGCTGCACAAGCGCCGGTACGCCGGCGCCCCGGTCGCGGTGAGCAGCCCGCAGGGGCGGTTCGCCGCCGAGGCGTCCCGTTTGGACGGTCGGGTGTTCGCCGGCGCCGAGGCGTACGGCAAGCACCTCTTCCACGACTACGGCCCGGCCGGGATCGTGCACATCCACCTGGGCCTCTACGGCACGTTCGGCGAGTCCCCGCTGCCCGCGCCGGAGCCGGTGGGCCAGGTCCGGCTGCGGCTGGCCGGCCGGACGCACTGGACGGACCTGCGCGGCCCGACGCGGTGCGAGCTGCTCGCCCCGGACCAGGCGGACGAGATCAAGGCCCGCCTCGGGCCGGACCCGCTACGCCGCGACGCGAAACCGGAGCAGGCGTGGGCGCGCGTCTCGCGCTCGAAGACGTCGATCGCGGCGCTGCTGATGGACCAGGCGGTGCTGGCCGGCGTCGGCAACGTGTACCGCGCCGAGGTGCTGTTCCGCCACGGCGTCGCGCCGTTGACGCCGGGCCGCGCGCTGGACCGGGCGTTGTGGGACGACATGTGGGCCGACCTGGTGGTCCTGATGCGCGACGGCGTCCGCGTCGGCCGCATCGACACGGTCCGGCCCGAGCACCTGCCGGAGGCGATGGGCCGCGCGGCCCGGGTGGACCGCCACGGCGGCGAGGTCTACGTCTACCGGCGCGCGGGCGAGCCGTGCCTGGTGTGCGGGACACCGGTGGCGCACTCGGAGCTGGTGGGCCGCAACCTCTACTGGTGCCCCACCTGCCAGAACTGACGTGAATGACTCATTCATGTCGTCAGGCGACATGAATGAGTCATTCACTACGTGCGAAGCCGGGCGTCAGAAGTCGAAACCGCCGCCGTCGAAGCCCCCACCGTCGAAGCCGCCGCCGTCGAAACCGCCGCCGCCCCAGTCGCCGCCGCCCATGTCGCCGCCGCCGTCGCCACCGAAGTCGCCGCCGCCGTCACCACCGCCGTCGCCGCCCGCGTCACCGGACTCGAGCGCGTCCTGCTGACCCGCGTCGTAGCCCGACTCCCAGGCCGACGCGCTGGCGATACCGCTCATGCCGGAGAACATCGCGCTGAACAGGAACATCGACCCGAGACCCCAGGCGCCGGCGACGAGCGCGGGCTTCCACCACGGCTCGCTGTACCAGCCCTGCGGCACCGGCCGCCCGGCCACGCGGCCGCCCGGGTAGTAGTACGGCGTGTCCTGCCCGGCCTCGGGCGAGGCGGCGTAGTGCTGGCCCTCGACGTCGACGTCCCGGCGCTCGGTGACCTTGCCGGCGCGCTCGCGCTCGGCCTCCTCCGGCAGCTGCGGGCCGGGGTCCATGCCCATCGCGACCCGCGCCGCGCGGACGTAGTAGAGGCCTTCGACGGCGGTGTCCTTGACCAGCCGGGCCTGTTCGATCGTGCGTGCCTGCTCCATCTGCGAGCCGGCCGCGTTGTAGCGCTCGGCGGCGTCCGCCATCGCCTGCATCGACGCGGTGTCGTTGCCGTTGAGGTTGAGGACCTGGCCGCCCAGCCGCTCGACCAGGCGCCGGGCGTCGGCCTTGGCGTCGTCGAGCTCCCGCTGCCGGGCCGCGGCGCGCTGCCGCGAGAAATAGAGGCCGCCACCGACGATCACGACGACGAGCACGATCAGGAAGATCGCGGTGCCCATGGACCACTCCCAGAAGTTCGGGGCTCGGTGACCGGAAGTCACCTTTGAATCGGACAACGCGGACGCTACGCGGAGGGTTCCCGGCGAGTGATCCGGCACACCGTCAGAGCTGGCCGAAGAAACTAGAACACGTTATAGTTCGACACCATGAAGTTCACCCTGTCGATCGCGATGAACCCCCTCGATCAGCTGGGCGGGCTCGCCCGGGCCGCCGAAGAGGCCGGCTTCGCCTCCATCGCCCTGCCGGACTCGCTCTTCTACGCCGAAACGGTGGACACGGACTACCCGTACACCCCGGACGGCAGCCGCTTCTGGACCGCGGAGACACCGTGGGTGGACCCGCTCGTCGCGACCGCGGCGATGGGCGCGGTCACCAGCCGGATCCACTTCTACACGTCCGTGCTCAAGCTCGGCTCGCGCAACCCGGTGCTGCTGGCGCGCCAGGTCGGCTCGGCGTCGGTGCTCACCGGCGGCCGGTTCGGCCTCGGGCTCGGCGTCGGCTGGCTGCCGCAGGAGTTCGAGTACTGCGGCGTCCCGTTCGAGCGGCGCGGCAAGCGCGTCGACGAGGCCATCGACGTGCTGCGGCTGATCCTCGACGGCGGGATGGTCGAGTACCACGGCGAGTTCTACGACTTCGACAAGATCCAGATGAGCCCGGCGCCGCCGTCGCGGGTGCCGTTCTACATCGGCGGCCACACCGAGGTCGCGCTGAAGCGCGCGGCCCGCGTCGCCGACGGCTGGTCCTCGGCGATGATGAAGCTGGAAGAGCTGCGCGACACCATCGCCCGGCTGAAGGAGCTGCTGGCCGAGCGCGGCCGCGCCGACGACCCGTTCGAGTACCAGGCTGTCTGCATCGACAAGTTCGGCCTCGACGGCTATCGCGAGCAGGCCGAGGTGGGCGTCACCGACATCATCACCATGCCGTGGGTGTTCGACGGCGTCGGCTTCGACGCGCCGATCGAGCCGAAGCTCGAGGCGATCCGCAGGTTCGGCACCGAAATCATCGCGAAGTTCGAGGAGTGACGGGCATGGGCGTGCAGGTCAGCTGGGACACGGCGGTGGAGCAGCCGCCGGCGCGGCGCGCGGCGTTCGCGTCGATGACCGCGGTGACGGCGGGGGACAAGGAGGCCTGGCTGGCGCTGTTCGCGCCGGACGGCGTCGTCGAGGACCCCGTCGGGCCGTCGTTCTTCGACGAGGAGGGCAAGGGGCACCACGGCCGCGACGGGATCAGCGCGTTCTGGGACAAGACGATCGGCAACGTCGAGCGCTTCGAGTTCACGATCCGCGACTCCCACGCGGCGGGGGACGAGTGCGCCAACGTCGGCACGATCACGACGTACCTGCCGGGCGGCTACCGCGTCGACACCGACGGGGTGTTCGTCTACCGCGTCGGCGAGAACGGCTTGATCACTTCGATGCGGGCGTTCTGGGAGACCGAGCGCGCGATGGCGACGGCCCGGCAGGTGACGGAGTAGCGTCCCGGCCAGCGGAAACCGATTTTCATATCTGATACATGATCTCTTGACCTCAGGTTAGGTAGGACTCTTTACTAACTGGTGTAGACCTCCGATGTCTCACCAGGGAGCAAGCATGTCCTTCCTCCGTCGCACGGCGGTCGCGGCGGCCGCGTTCGCGCTCGCGGCCGGCGGCACCGTCCTGAGCCAGAACCCGGCTTCCGCGCTGGAGAACGGGCTCCTGCGCACCCCGCCGATGGGGTTCAACAACTGGAACTCCACGCAGTGCAAGGCCGACTTCAACGAGACGATGATCCGAGGTATCGCGGACATCTTCGTGAGCAAGGGGCTCAAGGACGCCGGCTACACCTACGTCAACATCGACGACTGCTGGGCGCTGCCGGACCGGAACTCGGCGGGCAACCTGGTGCCGGATCCCGCGCGGTTCCCCAACGGCATCAAGTCGCTGGCCGACTACGTGCACGCGAAGGGCCTGAAGTTCGGCATCTACACGAGCGCCGGCACGAAAACCTGCAACAAGGCCGGCTTCCCCGGCGGTCTCGGCCACGAGCAGCAGGACGCGAACCTCTTCGCCTCCTGGGGTGTCGACTACCTGAAGTACGACAACTGCAACAACCAGGGCGTCGACGCGCAGCAGCGGTACAAGGCGATGCGGGACGCGCTCGCGAAGTCCGGCCGCCCGATCGCGTACTCGATCTGCGAGTGGGGCCAGAACAAGCCGTGGACCTGGGCCGCGCCGGTCGGCAACCTGTGGCGCACCACCGGGGACATCTCCGACAAGTGGTCGAGCATGATCGGCAAGGCCCAGGCGAACCGCGGCCTCGCGCAGTACGCCGGCCCCGGACACTGGAACGACCCGGACATGCTGGAGGTCGGCAACGGCGGCATGACCGCGGCCGAGTACCGCACGCACTTCAGCCTCTGGGCGATGATGGCCGCGCCGCTGCTCATCGGCAGCAACCTGCGCAAGGTGTCCGACGACAGCTTCTCGATCCTGAAGAACACGGACGTGATCGCGCTCGACCAGGACCCGCTGGGCAAGCAGGCGACGGTGCTCAGCGCGAACGGCGGCCTGGTCGTCTACAGCAAGGTGCTGGCGAACGGCGACCGCGCGGTGGCGCTGTCCAACGAGACGGCGGCGACGGCGACGATCAGCACCACGGCGTCGGCGACCGGGATCGGCAGCGCGTCGTCGTACACGCTGAAGGACTTGTGGAGCAAGGCGGTCCGCACGACGTCGGGGACGATCAGCGCTTCGGTGCCCTCGCACGCGACGGTGCTGTACCGCGTGTCGCGCGCCGGTGCTGCGACGCGTTACGAGGCCGAGTCGGCCTCGCTGTCGGCGGGCGGCACGGTGGACTCGAACCACGCGGGCTTCTCGGGAACGGGCTTCGCGAACGGCGCCAACACGGTGGGGAGTTACGTCGAGTGGCAGGTGACCGGACCGGCCTCGGCGCTGACGTTCGGCTACGCGAACGGAACGACGGCGGCGCGCCCGGTGGACATCTCGGTGGACGGCACGGTCGTCGCCACGGGGGTGCCGTTCCCGCCGACGGGCGCGTGGACGACGTGGAGCACGGTGACCCGGTCTTCGGCACTGACCACGGGCTCGCACACGGTGAGGGTCACGGCGACGACAGCGGACGGCCCGGCGAACCTGGACTACCTGGACTTGGCGTCGTAGGCGACCCGGGCCGCCTCGACCTTGTCCAGGTTCGGTGACCACTCGGCGAGGCTGGCGAAGAGCGGGCCGAGGCTGCGGCCGAGGTCGCTGATCTCGTACTCGACGCGCGGCGGGACTTCGGCGTGGTAGGTCCGGGTGATCAGGCCGTCGCGTTCCATCTGACGCAGCCGCTGGGTGAGCACCTTCGGCGTGATGGTGGCGATGAGCCGTTCGAGTTCGACGAACCGCTGCCGTCCGTACTCGTTGAGCGTCCACAGGATCGGCGTCGTCCAGCGGCTGAAGACGATGTCGACCACGGGGGCGATCGGACAGGCCAGCTCGGGTGTGGTTCCGGTCACGTTCGTGGCCTCCAGCCATTACTTTCCTCTAGGTACCTACTATACGTCGGAATGTAGCGTCGCTCCCATGATCACAGTCATGGGAGCGACGGGCAACGTCGGACGGCCGTTGGTGGAGATGCTGACGGCGGCGGGTGAAGAGGTGCGGGCGGTGTCCCGCCGGGGGCCGGTCCCGGCCGACTTGTCGGACGCGGCATCGTTGCGTCCGGTGTTCTCGGGGGCCTCGGCGGTGTTCCTCCTGCTGCCGCCGGGTTTCCGGGGGCCGCTGGAGCCGGTGCTGGCCGAGGCCGGCGGAGCACGGGTGGTGCTGTTGTCGTCGCAGGGCGTCGGAACGGGCCGCCACCCGGCGTTCTTCGAAGACGCGGTCCGGGCGTCGGGTCCGGAGTGGACGATCCTGCGCCCGGGCGGGTTCGCGTCGAACGCGTTCCAGTGGGCGGAAAGCGTGCGTTCATCACGGACGATCTCGGCGCCCTTCGGGGACGTCGGCTTGCCGGTGATCGACCCGTCGGACATCGCCGCGGTGGCCGCGGCGGCGTTGACGGACGCGTCCCACGCCGGTCGGACGTACGAACTGACAGGACCATCGCTGCTGACACCTCGCGACCAGGCAGCGGCGATCGGCGAGGCGCTGGGCGAGCCGGTGGAGTTCATCTCACAGACGCGTTCGGAAGCGTTTTCTGCATTCACGGCCTTCATGCCCGCCGAGGTCGCGGAGGCAACACTGGACATCCTGGGGACGCCGACGCCGGCGGAACAGCGGGTGAGCCCGGACGTGTCACGGGTGCTGGGCCGCCCACCGCGTCCGTTCACGGAGTGGGCCGCGCGCAACGCGGTGGCGTTCAAGTGACCGAGCTGTCCTATGTAGACATCGGGACCGGCGCCCCGGTGGTGTTCCTGCACGGCAACCCGACCTCGTCACACTTGTGGCGCAACGTGATTCCCGCAGTGCCGGGCCGCAGGCTGGCCCCGGACCTGATCGGCATGGGCGCCTCACCGCGGCCGCCGATCGAGTACTCGTTCGACGACCACGCGCGCTACTTGGACGAGTGGTTCGACGCCCTGTCCCTCGACGACGTCGTCCTGGTGGGCCACGACTGGGGCGGAGCGCTGGCGGCGGACTGGGCGTCGCGGCACCCGGGGCGCGTCCGGGGGCTGGCGTTCACGGAGGCGGTCCTGAAGCCGATGACGTGGGCGGAGTTCCCACCGGCGGGAGCGGAGGTGTTCCGCGCGCTCAAAACCCCCGGGGCGGGCGAGCCGGTGATCGACATGTTCCTGAAGTCGCTCCCACCGGAGTACGAAGGCATGTACCCGACACCGGAGTCCCGGATCCCATTGCTGCGCTGGGCGAGTTCGATGCCACTGGGCGGCGAGCCGGCATCGGTGGTGTCCTGGATCGAGTCATTCGACAGGTGGCTGGCATCGTCGACGGAGGTACCGAAGCTCCTGATCACGTTCGACCCGGCCCCGGGCACGATGCTGACCCCACCGATGATCGCCTGGATGAGATCGAACTTCGCAGCACTGGAGGTAGCCCACCACCAGGCGACGGCGGGCCACCACACACCGGAGGAGCAGCCGGAGTTGATCGCCTCGACATTGACGGCGTGGCTGGCTCGGTTACCGGTCTAGGTCATTTCGGCGTAAAAGGATGAAACCGACGTTACTCACCACGCACACTGCCGATTGCATACCATTGTGCCGGCTTCCCCCTCTTCACGACGAGCAGGCGGTCGCCGTCGGCCAGAACGATCCGCCAGCCGTGCTCGTCGGCGGAGTCGAGTTCGGGAATCGACACCGTAATGTCGGAACTGGCTGCAGATTTCGCCGTCCCGGGGGCGTCCGGTGTCGCCGAGTTGGCCGGCGGCGTGGCATGAGCCGAGGCGTAACCGCGGGCGAGCAGATCGGCGGCGAATACGACGGCCATGGCGCCGATGATTGCAATGGCCAGTGCCGCTTGCGAACCCGAGCTCGGGTCGGGCCCCAGCAGCTTGGTGCTCCATCCGGCGAACTGGTCGACGATCAGCGCAACGGCTCCTACGAAGGCTGTCCCGAGGGTCAGGTTGGTCGCTCCAACCGGAATCGGGTCCGCTGCGTTGTCAGACTTTTCCTTGCTGAACACCTTCTCGATCACGTTCGGCATCGGCGTGCTCCCGTCGGATGATGCGCAGGGTTGGGAGCACCTGCGCGGTCGCTAGCGCAGTCGCTCGGCTGGTCGCCTTCGCAACGTCGTCTACCTGAACGTGTCGAGAACGTGTCCGTACGGTATTCGACGCTCGCTCGGGAACAGAGGTTCACCTGGGAAACGTTCGCGGAAACCGACTTAGGCAACGCACGTGACATGCGTCACATTTGAACTTTCTTGCGTATTTGATTGAGCCGGTCGGCGCCTGAACTGTATTTCGATGCAAGGTGGCAGGTGTCCTGCGGATTTGTTCGTTGGTAGCTATTGTAGCTACAATAGCTACTTTGCGTGACCGTTGCGGTTGTGGCTTAATTCGTCGTTGTGAGGAATGAACGGTCTGTTGAGTCGAGAAGCTTTAATGATCGAACTCGTCGGTATTTGGCAGTTGGGTTACTTGTGATCATTGGTGTCCTGATTTTAGTTTTGATATTCGGGGCGGTCTGCCGTGCGCTGACGGTGGAGCAGGTTGACGATTTATTCGCGCTGCTTGGTCCTGTTTTCGCGTTGGCCAGTGCGGTCTTCGCTTATTTCTTCAGGCGAGGCGGGGGGAGTAATTGCTAGTGCTGGCAGCGTCGACGACTTGTATTATATCGTGTGCATTTGGGACTGTCTTGCCTGTCGATTGGGTAGACTGTGGTTCAGTTTGCAGGCTGCTCTGTCGACTGTGGCGAAAATCGGCGTCTTAAGGCTGAGGGCAGCTGTTTAGTGGTGCGGCTGTCGTCAATCAGGTGAGCCAGTTAAAATTCGGTATTCGAGAATCGGTTCGCGCATTGGCGTGGCCGGTGTCTACTCGATCGCAATGCTTGTCGTGTTCTTCGTGGGCGTAGATCGCCTGCCGAAGTTGTCGCGGGTTGTCGACCCGGTCGTGAACTTCCTGCAGGGCGCCGCGCAGCCGGACGCCGCTTCGCTGACGATCAGCCGCAGTGACTGCTGACCGCCGCGAAGACGTCAGCGGACGACCTCGCGGACGAGGAGTCGTCTGGTGGTCCAGGGCTGTATGACGCTCGTACCGAGACAGAAACTGAGACGGCGGAACCACGTCCGAGAGGTGGTTCCGCCGTTCTTGCTGGTCAGAGCTGTAATGCTGGTCGGGATGACAGGATTTGAACCTGCGACCCTCCGCTCCCAAAGCGGATGCGCTACCAAGCTGCGCCACATCCCGTGTCACCCCCTGGGGGGTGTGTGATCAGCCTAGCGGGTCACGCTATCCTGACCTCGCACCCGGGTACCGACGGGGGCACGCGGGTGTAGCTCAATGGTAGAGCCCTAGTCTTCCAAACTAGCTACGCGGGTTCGATTCCCGTCACCCGCTCCACCGTAGGACGCGGCGTCCGCCTCCAAGGACGCCGCGATCACGTCCAGCAGCTTGTCCGTGTCGACCGGCTTCGTGATGTAGTCGTCCGCGCCGCTGGCCAGGGTCCTGGCCCGGTCCTCCGGGGTTGCCTTGGCCGTGACCGCGATCACCGGCAGGTCCGCGTTCGTCGCTTCCGCCCGGATCGCCGCGATCGTCGCGTTGCCGTCCAGCTCCGGCATCATCACGTCCATCAGGACCAGGGCCGTGTCTTCGTGGCGCTCCAGCGCCCGGATTCCGTCCACGCCCGTCTCCGCGTAGACCACCTCCAAGCCTGCCTGCTCCAGGACCGCTGCCAGCGCGAACACGTTGCGCAGGTCGTCGTCGACGATCAGGACCTTCTCTCCGTGGAAGCGCTTCGGGGTGACGTCGGGAGCCGCCACCAAGACCGTGCTGGGCACCGGAGGCAACTGCGGCGATGACAGCGCCGTCACCGGGTCGACCAGGTTGGCCGCCGCCACCGGGAGGTACAACGTGAACGTCGAGCCCACGCCCGGTTCGCTCACCACCCGGAGCTCGCCGCCGAGCAGCTCCGTCAGCTGCTGGCTGATGTTGAGCCCCAGGCCCGTGCCGCCGTACTTGCGGCTCGTCGTGCCGTCCGCCTGGCGGAACGCCTCGAAGATGACCGCCAGCTTCTCCTCGGGGATGCCGATGCCCGTGTCCTCGACCGCGAACGCGATGATGCCCGGCGCGTTGCGCAGCGCCTCCTGCTCCACCTCCGCCGGGTCCGCCGCGCGGATGTGCAGGCGGACGCCGCCCTCGTCGGTGAACTTCGCCGCGTTCGACAGCAGGTTGCGGAGGATCTGCTGGAGCCGGTGCTCGTCGGTGTGGACGCTGCCCGGCACCGGCGGATCGATGTGGACGGCGAACTCCAGGCCCTTGTCCGCCGTCAGCGGGCGGCACAGCGACTCGACGTAGTCCACCAGCTCCGGCAGCGTGATGTCGGTCATCTGCAGGTCGAGCCGGCCGGCTTCGACCTTCGCCAGGTCGAGGATGTCGTTGATCAGCTGCTGCAGGTCCGACCCGGCCGCGTAGATCGTCTTCGCGAACTGGATCTGCTTCTCCGTCAGGTTCCCTTCCGGGTTCTCCGACAGCAGCTTCGCCAGGATCAACGCGCTGTTCAACGGCGTCCGCAGCTCGTGCGACATGTTCGCCATGAACTCGGTCTTGTACTGCGACGCCACCGTCAGCTGCCCGGCGCGCTCCTCCAGCTCCTGACGCGCCTGCTCGATCTCGCTGTTCTTGACCTCGATGTCGCGGTTCTGCTGGGCCAGCAGCGCCGCCTTCTCGGCCAGCTCCGTGTTGGACCGCCGCAGCTCGCCCTGCTGGGCCTGCAGCTGCTCCGACCGCGCCCGCAGCTCCTGCGCCAGGCGCTGCGACTCCGTCAGCAGCGCTTCGGTCCGCGAGTTCGACAGGATCGTGTTCACGTTGACGCCGATGGTGTGCCGCAGCTGCTCCAGCAGGTCCTGGTGGACCGTGCTGAACTCGTTGACCGAGGCCAGCTCCAGCACGCCGAGCACCTCGCCCTGGAACAGCACCGGCAGCACGATCAGGTTGACCGGCGCGGCCGAGCCGAGCCCGGACGACACCAGCGCGTACTCCGGGGGAGCGTTGTGGACCAGGATCGTGCGGTGGTCGACCGCGGCCTGGCCGATCAGCGACTCGCCGATCGCGAACCGCAGGCCGGCGCGGGACTGGGCGAGCCCGTACGCGGCGATGCACTCCAGCACCGTGCCGTCGCGGTCGTCGTCGCGGGCCAGGAAGAACGCGCCCTGCTGCGCCCGGACCAGCGGCGCCAGCTCGGACAGGATCAGCGCCGCGACCGACGCCAGGTCGCGGTGGCCCTGCATCCGGCCCGACAGCTGCGCCAGGTTCGTCTTCAGCCAGTCCTGCTCGCGGTTGGTCCTCGTCGTCTCCTTGAGGTTCGCGATCATCTGGTTGATGTTGTCCTTGAGGTCGGCCACCTCGCCGGACGCGTCGACCGTGATGTGCCGGGTCAGGTCGCCCGCCGTCACCGCCGTCGCGACCTGCGCGATCGCGCGGACCTGCGTGGTCAGGTTCCCGGCCAGCTGGTTCACGCTCTCGGTGAGCCGCTGCCAGGTGCCCGACACGCCGTCGACCTCGGCCTGACCGCCCAGCTTGCCTTCGGTGCCGACCTCGCGCGCCACCCGCGTGACCTCCGAGGCGAACGCCGAGAGCTGGTCGACCATCGTGTTCATCGTGGTCTTGAGCTCCAGGATCTCGCCGCGCGCGTCGACGTCGATCTTCTTCGTCAGGTCGCCCTTCGCGACCGCGGTGGTCACCTGCGAGATGTTGCGCACCTGGCTGGTCAGGTTGTGCGCCATGAAGTTGACGTTCTCGGTCAGGTCCTTCCAGGTCCCGGCGACGCCGGGGACGCGGGCCTGGCCGCCGAGGATGCCTTCGGTGCCGACTTCGCGGGCGACGCGGGTGACCTCGTCGGCGAACGCGCGCAGCGTCTCGACCATGCCGTTCAGCGTCTCGGCCAGGGCCGCGACCTCGCCCTGCGCCTCGATGCGGATCTTCTTCGACAGGTCGCCGTTGGCCACCGCGCTCGCCACGGTGGCGATGTTGCGCACCTGGTCGGTCAGGTTGTCGGCCATGACGTTGACGTTGTCGGTGAGGTCCTTCCACGTGCCCGCGACGCCGCGGACGCGGGCCTGGCCGCCGAGGATGCCTTCGGTGCCGACCTCGCGCGCCACTCGGGTGACCTCGTCCGCGAACGCGGACAGCTGATCCACCATCGTGTTCAGCGTCGTCTTGAGCTCGAGGATCTCCCCGCGCGCGTCGACCGTGATCTTCTGGGTCAGGTCGCCCTGCGCCACCGCCGCCGTCACCTGGGCGATGTTCCGGACCTGGTCGGTCAGGTTGTTCGCCATCGAGTTGACGTTGTCGGTCAGGTCCTTCCAGGTCCCGGCGACGCCGGGCACGGCGGCCTGGCCGCCGAGCTTCCCTTCGGTACCGACTTCGCGCGCCACTCGGGTGACCTCGTCCGCGAACGCGGACAGCTGATCCACCATCGTGTTGAGGGTGTCCTTCAGCTCCAGGATCTCGCCGCGCGCGTCCACGGCGATCTTCTGGGTCAGGTCGCCCCGCGCGACGGCCGTCGCGACCTGGGCGATGTTGCGGACCTGGGTGGTCAGGTTGTTCGCCATGAAGTTCACGGACCCGGTGAGGTCGCGCCACGTGCCGGCGACGCCCGGGACCTGCGCCTGGCCGCCCAGCTGCCCCTCGGTACCGACTTCGCGCGCCACTCGGGTGACCTCGTCCGCGAACGCGGACAGCTGATCCACCATCGTGTTCATCGTGGTCTTGAGTTCGAGGATCTCGCCGCGCGCGTCGACGGTGATCTTCTGGGTCAGGTCGCCCTTCGCCACGGCCGTGGTCACGTGCGAGATGTTGCGGACCTGGTCGGTCAGGTTGTCGGCCATCTGGTTGACCGAGTCGGTGAGGCTGCGCCACGTCCCGGCCGCGCCGGCCACCTCGGCCTGCCCGCCGAGCTTGCCCTCGCTGCCGACTTCGCGCGCCACGCGGGTGACCTCACCGGCGAACGCCGAGAGCTGGTCGACCATCGTGTTCAGCGTGTTCTTCAGCTGCAGGATCTCGCCGCGGGCGTCGACGTCGATCTTCTTCGTCAGGTCGCCGTTGGCCACCGCGGTCGCCACCTGGGAGATCCCGCGGACCTGGTCGGTCAGGTTGTCGGCCATCAGGTTGACCGAGTCGGTGAGGTCGCGCCACGTCCCGGCGACGCCCGGGACCTGGGCCTGGCCGCCGAGCTTGCCGTCGGAGCCGACCTCGCGGGAGACGCGGGTGACCTCGTCGGCGAACGCGGACAGCTGGTCCACCATGGTGTTGATGGTGTTCTTGAGCTCCAGGATCTCGCCGCGGGCGTCGACGTTGATCTTCTGGGTCAGGTCGCCGCGCGCGACGGCGGTGGTGACCTGCGCGATGTTCCGGACCTGCTCGGTCAGGTTGTCGGCCATGAAGTTGACCGAGTCGGTCAGGTCGCGCCAGGTGCCGGACACGCCCGGGACGACCGCCTGGCCGCCGAGACGTCCCTCACCCGCGATCTCGCGGGAGAGCCTCGTCACTTCGGCGGCGAAGCGCGACAGCTGCGCGATGAGGCCGTTGACCGTCTTGGCCAGCGTCGCGTACGCGCCCTGCAGCGGCCGGCCGTCCAAGGTCAGGGTCATCGGCTGGGAGAGGTCGCCCTCGGCGACGGCGCCGAGCACCCGGTCGAGCTCGATCGTGGGCCGGGTGAGGTCCTCGATCAGGCCGTTCACGCTGTCGACGGCCGTGTTCCAGCCGCCGGGACCGACCTCGGTCTCCAGCCGTTCGCTGAGCCGGCCGTCCTGGCCGACCGCCGCGCGCACCCGCAGCAGCTCGCTGACCAGCCGCTGGTTGCGTTCGGCGATGTCGTTGAACGCGACCGCGAGCTGCGCCGAGATGCCGTCGCCGTGCGGCACGAGCCGCCGGCGGAAGTTGCCGTCCCCGAGATCCCGCACCGCCACGAGCAGCCGCTCCAGCGCCGCCGCCTCGCTCTGGGATTCCGTTGTCATGTGTGCCGACCCTCTCCACCACGCATGCGCCAGCCATGGTCCACGACCCAGCGTGTCATGATTCGCCCTACACTTCGAGCCAGTCCGCCCGCTCACGCGGTAGCCGTGCGATAGCAGTCCGGAGGCAGGAGGTCCGTGCATGGTGTCACGTCCGGCCCCGGCGTCGGCGGCCCTGCCACCGATGACCGGTGAGGACGCGCCGCCGGGCTTCGACGCCTTCGGGCGGGCCGTCCTCGAAGACGTGCGCGACGCGGTGTTCCTCCAGGACGCCGACGGCGCGCTGCGCTGGGCGAACCCGGCCGCGCGGACGCTGACCGGCGGCGCCGAGCCCCGGCTGCACCCGATCGCGGAGACCTCGGGCCACGTCGAAGTCGCGGGTAATCGTCGTCCGGCCCGGATCCGCGCGCTCCCCGGCGGCTGGCACGCCTGGACCGTGCCCGCGGAGGACGTCCCGCAGCGGCACGTCGGCGACTTCCTCGCCGAGGCCGGGCCCAGGCTCGCCGCCGCGCGCGGGCGCCACGGCACCGCGCGGGTGATCGCCGAGCTGGCCGCGTCCGCGCTGGCCGAGACCGTTTTCGTGCTGCTGCCGACCACCCGCGGCCGCTGGGAGTGGTGGAGCTGCGAGCGCCCGTCGGCCCACGGCCACGGCCGGATCCGCCGGGTCCCGGCCCAGGTCGCCCCGGTGCTCGCGGCGACATTCGCGGCCACTGGCAAGCCGGCGCCGGCGCCGGTTCCCGCGCCCGAGCTGGCGACGCTGCCCCCGGTCGTCGCGGACCGGTTCGCCGGGCACGCCGAGGTCGCGGTGGTGTCGCTGGGCCCGAGCGCGGGCGCCGGCGTCACCGGCGCGCTACTGCTGGGCCGCCGCGCCGACCCGGAGTTCGGCGCCGAGCAGGGCCGCGCGGTGGTGGAGTTCGCCAAGGCGGCCGGGACGGCGCTGGTCAACGCGCAGCGCTACGCCCGCCAGGAGGAGGCCACGCGCGGCCTGGAGACCACGCTGCGCCCGGTCGACCCGCCCGAGCTGGACGGCGCCCGCTTCGAGACCTGGTACGAGCCGGCCGGCGGGGTGCTCGCGGTCGGCGGCGACTTCTTCGACGTCCTCGCGCACGACGACGGCAGCGCGTTCCTCGTGCTCGGCGACATCTGCGGCAAGGGCGCCGAGGCCGCGGCGCTGACCGGGCGGGTCCGGCACGCGCTGACCGCGCTCGCCATGGTCGAGCGCGACGGCCGGACGCTGCTGCGGCTGCTCAACGAACTGCTCATCGCCGGCGGCAGCAGCCGGTTCGCGACGCTGGTGCTCGGCTCGGCCCGGCCGGCCGACGGCGGCGTCGACCTGACGCTGGCCTCCGGCGGGCACCCGGCGCCGCTGATCGTGCGCGGCGCCGGCCACGTCGAAGAGGTCACCGTCCCGGGGACGCTGGTCGGCATCTCGCCGCAGGCCCGGTTCGCCGAGGCGCAGGTGCGGCTCGAGCGCGGCGACGTCTGCCTCCTGTACACCGACGGCATCACCGAGGCCCGCAACCGCCACGACCAGACGGAGCTGTTCGGCGACGACCGGCTGCGCGCGGTGCTGGCGACGGCGGCGGGGCAGCCGGCCCGCGAGGTGGTGCGGCGGCTGCGCCAGGCCGTGCGCGACTGGCTGGGGAGCTCGGCCCACGACGACATCGCGGTGCTCGCCGTCGAGTGCTCCGACTGAGTCCTTTGTGGACCGCGTTTGACCCGGTTTCGAGCGGGTAATTCGTTCGTGCATTGATCCCGACGACAGGAATCTCATGGCGAACTCACTGCACGGACGCCGCGTCGCGATCCTGGCCGCGGACGGCGTCGAACAGGTCGAACTGGAGAAGCCGCGCCAGGCCGTCCTCGACGAGGGTGCGACGGTGGAGCTGGTGTCCCTGGACACCGGCGAGATCCAGGCGATGAACGGCGACATCGACAAGGGCGACCGGTTCCCGGTCGACCGGAAGGTGGCCGACGTCGAGGTCGGCGACTTCGACGCGCTGCTGCTGCCGGGCGGCACGATGAACCCCGACAACCTGCGGACGGACGGCTCGGCGGTCAAGTTCGTCGGCGACTTCGTGCGCGCGGGCAAGCCGGTCGGGGTGATCTGCCACGGTCCGTGGACGCTCGTCGAAGCGGATGTCGTCCGTGGCCGCACGCTGACGTCGTACCCGAGCGTCCGCACCGACCTGCGTAACGCCGGGGCGACCGTCGTCGACGAAGAGGTAGTGGTCGACAACGGCTTGGTCTCCAGCCGCAATCCGGACGACCTGCCGGCGTTCTGCCGGACGGTCGTGCGGGAGTTCGCGGGCTGAAGTCCTTTGTAGACATTCACCCGGCCGTGTGTTAAGTCCCGCTTAAATCTGTTGGCTTTCGGTGCCCCGGCGGAGGACGCTGAGGGTGTGCCCAGGACCGCCCGTTCCGCTCGTGGAGAGGAGGTGGACGCGATGACAGTGCAGGCCCGCCGCTACGGCCGCTGGTGCCGGGAGCACTTCGACGTGGTCGCCGCCGCCCAGGGCGTCCCGGCACCCCGGGGCGCCGACTCCGTCGAGGCGCAGCCGGAGCCCGAGTCGCAGCCCGAGCAGCCGGTTGCCGAACAGCCGCAAGGATAGTTTTCGAGCGTGAAGAAGGCCTCCCCGGTCGTCCCGGGGAGGCCTTCTTCGTTGCCGGTCAGTGGTAGCGGTAACCGCGGCGGTACCAGACCCGCCGGGGGCCCGGCACGCCGATCCGCGTGATCACGTCCGTCAGGATCGCACCGATGACCAGCCAGATCACCGCCGCGAGGCCGTCGTTCAAGAACGTCGCCAGCTTTTCCGAATCCGGCGTGAACAGGTTGCGCAGGCCCAGGGACACGCCCGCGGACCACTCGTTGATCAGGTGTGCGAAACCGTTCGCCATGTTCGCCTCGCCCAGCACCAGCACGATGTGGACGGCGAGCACCAGCGCGAACACCGCGCACACGAGGTGGATCAGCGCGTTGACCGTGCGCACGATCCGGATGCGCGGATGGGTTCGTTCCACGACTTCTTCGGCCTGAGCCTCTTCGTACCGCGGTTCGTACGGCTCCTGGGGCGGGGGATACGGCATCGTCGGCGCCGTCCTTTCGACTGTCCGATGTGGACGTATCTGGGCGAGCGGAAGCAACACTGGTGAATACCCCTCACTCGGGCGAGCGAACCACCGGTTCCGTAAACTTCCCTCACGAGCGCAGTGATAGGGTTGTTTGCGGAACACGAGGAGGGTCATGGAGGTCTTCTCCGTCGAACAGGTCGCCGCGAAGCTCGGGCTGCACGTCCGGACGGTCCGGAACTACGTGCGGGACGGGCGGCTCAAAGCCGTCCGGATCGGCAAGCAGTACCGGATCGCCGCCGACGATCTCGAGGCCTTCACCGGGTTGCCGGTGACGGAACCGCGGCCGGACCGGCCCGTCGCCGAGCTTTCGAGCGTCGCCGAGGTCTCCGGTGTCGACCGGGCGACCGCGGACCGGATCGCCACCGTCGTCGTCGCCTCGGTGAACGGCCCGCGCGACGCCGGTGAGCGGCCGCTGCGCGTCGAGACCATCTACGACCAGGACCGCGCGACCATGAAGATCATCGTGCTCGGCGACCTCGCCGCCGGCGCCGACCTGCTGCGGTTCGTCGCCTCGTTCACCGAAGGCCTGGCGTGACCGTCTACCGTTCGCGTGAAGGCGCCGAGCTGGTCCGGCAGCGATACGACGCCCTCCTCGGGCAGTGGCCCGTGCCGTCCGAGACGCGCACCTTCGACACGCGCGTCGGGGAGACCTTCGCCGTCGTCTCCGGCCCGGTGGACGCGCCGCCGGTCGTCGCGCTGCAGGGCTCCGGCGGGACGGCCGCGCACTGGCTGCCCGACATCGGGACGCTCGCGAAGGACCTCCGCGTCCACGCCGTCGACGCCCCCGGGGAGCCGGGGCGGACCGTCGAAGCGCGGCCGCCGCTCGGGGCGTACGCCGGCTGGCTCGACGACGTCCTCGACGCGCTCGGCCTCCCCGAAGCCGCCTTCCTCGGCACGTCGCTGGGCGGCTGGTGGGCGCTCGACTACGCGCTGACCCGGCCGGACCGCGTGCCGGCACTGGTGCTGGTCAACCCGGCCGGGATCGGCCGCCGCCGGGTGGCGCCGCTGGTCAGGTTCGCCGCCTACCGCCTCTTCGGCGACTGGGGACGGCGCCGGTCACTGGCCATGGTCGCCAAGGGGAGCCCCGCCGACCCGGGGCGGCGTGCGATCGGCGAGTTCACCCTGGCGACGTTCGAGCACTTCAAGCCGCGGCTGGACGCGATCCCGGTCTTCCCGGCCGAGCGGCTGCGCGCGCTCGCGATGCCCGTGCAGGCCCATTTCGGTGCGCGTGACGTCCTGCTGGACCAGCGCGACGCCGCCGCGAAGCTCCGGGGAGCCCGGCCCGGCGCCGACGTCCGGCTGACCGAGGACGCGGGGCACTTCCTGCCCGGCTGGGCGGAGGCCGCCGCGGCCTTCCTGGCGGGTTCCGCCACCCGCTGAGCCGCGCGGTGGAACCTCGCGACGCGGCGCAACCCCGTCCCGCGCGACACGTCCAGGTGATCATGAGAATCCCGGCGCTGCTGGCGTCCGTCCTCACCCTCCTGGCCGTGTCCGGCTCGCCCGCGACGGCGGAAACCGCGGTCCCGCAAGGGTTCCGGCCCGCTTCGACGAGCTGGACCACCCCCGCCACCGGCTACGTCCTCGGCTACTCGCCGTGCGGGAAGACCTGGTGCCCGGCGCTGCTCGGCACCACCGACGGCGGGACGCACTGGCGTCGCCTCGGCGCGCCGCCGATGGCGCTGCCCGACAACCACAACCACGTCGCCTTGACGTTCACCGGCGAGCGCGTCGCCTACGTCAGCGACGGCGTCCACGTCCTCACGACCCGCGACGCCGGCGCGAGCTGGCACCCGGTCGGCCTGATCGGCGCGCGGCAGCCGTACTACCTCTCGAAGCTCACCGAAAGCGGCGGCCGCGTGTTCTCCATGCTCACCACCTACGGCGGCCGCGGATCGACGCGGCTGTACTCGGGCGTCGCCGGCTCGCCGGTGCTGGTCCCGGTGCCCGGGTTCGCGGTCACCGGCGGGCTCACCTACGGCGACCTGGCCGTCGGCGGCGGTCTGCAGGTCGCCCTCGGCGCGGACTACGGCACCGAGAAGTACTGGACCTCGCGCGACGGCGTCGCCTTCACCCCGGCTGCGCCGCCGTGCCCGGCCGGGACGGTCGCGTCGCTCGCCGGGGTGCGCGACCGGCAGGTCGTGGCGTTGTGCAGCAGCAGCCCCGGTTCGCCGCAGCCCGGCTCGACCGAGCGGCGGCTGCGGCACGCCGACCGGCTCGGCGAGCCGTTCAGCGGCGAAGACGCGGTGCCCTACCTCGGGATCAACCAGGGTTTCGCCGCCGCGTCGCCGGCGTCCGCGACCGTCGCGGCCGAGGGCGGCGGCACCGGGTTCCTGCACAGCACGACCGACGGCGGCCGCACCTGGACCACGACGGAGCTGCCGGACCGCGGGTTCAGCCTGACCGATCTGGACTTCCCGGGCGGCGGCACCGGCGTGGTCGTCGACGGCCAGCCGGACGCCGACGGCGGCTCGGCGCTGTACCGCACCACGGACGGAGGACACCAGTGGCGTGAGGTGTCGTTCGGGTAGTTGTGCCTGGCAGGCAAGGCCCTTCGGCCCGGTTCACTTGGTGAACGGCATGTCGTAGTCTGAGCACTGTCCGTTGCCGGACACAGGTGGCCGGGCCCGGGCCGGGGCCGGCACCCACGACGAGGGAGAACAGCCGATGACGCCTGGCGACCTGCGGTCCGGAACCGAGGGGGGCTCCGCGTCCCTCGATTTCTCCAAGGCGAGCCTGGCCCGGTTGTCCGACGCGCTGCTGGGCGGGCACGACCACTACGAGGTCGACCGCGAAGCGATGCGGCGCCTGCTGGCGATCGCCCCGGGCGCGCGCACGATGGCGAAGGAGCACCGCGACTGGCTGGTGCGCGCGGTCCGGTTCCTCGCCGGGAAGCGCGGTGTCGACCAGTTCCTCGATCTCGGTTCCGGCATGCCCACGGCGGAAAACACCCACGAGGTGGCGCAGCGGTACAACCCGGACGCGCAGGTGGTGTACGTCGACAACGACCCGGTCGTGCAGGTGCACGGCCGCGCGTTGCTGGAAGAGAACTACCTGACCCACGTCACGGGCGCCGACCTCACGAAGCCGTCGGAGACGTTGACCGACGAGGTCGTCAAGGAGTACCTCGACTTCACGCGGCCGGTGGCGCTGATCCTGACGTCGATCATCCACCACATCGACGACTACGAGCGCGCGAAGTCGATCGTCGCGGAGTACGTGGCGGCCCTCGCGCCCGGCTCGTACCTGCTGCTCACGCACCACTTCGACCCGGAAGAGGACTCCCCGCGCCAGGAGCTGGCGCGGCTGCTGGAGACGAGCTTCCAGGGCACCGGGCTGGGCAGCGTGCACCGCACGCGGGAGCAGATCACGGCGTTCTTCGACGGCACGGAGCTGTTGAGGCCGGGGCTGGTCTATTTGCACGAGTGGTGGCCGGACGGCCCCCGGCTGCACCCGTTGAGCGAGCTGAACTTCCTCACGCTGGGCGGAGTGGCCCGCAAGCAATGACGTGAATGACTCATTCATGTCGCCAGAGGACAGGGTCCCGGCAAAGTCAGGGGCTACCGCCCGAGGCCCGGCGCGTTTCGCCCGGATCCCGGGTTGAGGCCGTCATGAACGACTCGTTCAGCGCGTCTGGCGAGGTGAACGACTCGTTCATGACGTTGCAGCCCACCGGACCGGCCATGCTGATCCGACTTTGCCGGGACCCTGTCGCCAGAGGACATGAATGAGTCATTCACGTCATTCGCCGGGGAGGTCAGGCGGCGTTGAAGGTGTCCGGGTCCGGGCCGGTGCGCTCACCGCGGTCCAGCGGCGACAGCGACTCCAGCTCATCCTCCGACAGGGTGAAGCCGAACAGGTCGAAGTTCTCCGCGATCCGCGACGGCGTCACGGACTTCGGGATCACCACGTTTCCCAGCTGCAGGTGCCAGCGGAGCACGATCTGCGCGGGCGTCCGGCCGTGCTTCACCGCCAGGTCCGCGACCACCGGGTCGCCCAGCAGCGAGCCGCCCTTCGCCAGCGGGCTCCACGCCTCCGTCGCGATGCCGTGCTTCGCGTCGAACTCGCGGAGCTCCGGCTGCTGCAGGTACGGGTGCAGCTCGATCTGGTTGACCGCCGGGACGACGTCGGACGCGTCCATCAGCCGTTCGAGGTGCGCGGGCTGGAAGTTGGACACGCCGATCGCGCGGACGCGGCCGTCGGCATAGAGCTTCTCGAACGCCTTCCAGGTGTCGAGGTACTTGTCGCGCGCGGGTGTCGGCCAGTGGATCAGGTACAGGTCCAGCTGCTCCAGGCCCAGCTTCTTCATGCTCTCGTCGAACGCCTTGAGCGTCGAGTCGTAGCCCTGGGCCGAGTTCCACAGCTTGGTGGTGATGAACAGTTCGTCGCGGGCGACGCCGGCTTCGGCGATGGCCTGGCCGACGCCCTTCTCGTTGCCGTAGACGGCGGCGGTGTCGATGCTGCGGTAGCCCGCTTCGATGGCGGCCTTCACGGCGGCGGTGGTCTCGTCGTCCGGGACCTGGAACACGCCGTAGCCGAGTTGCGGCATCCGCACGCCGTTGTTGAGTTCGATCACGGGCACGCTGGTCACGAGGGTTCCTTTCGGTGGGTGGTTCATCGGGCGGGTACCCGCTCCGCGGCTTCGAAACTAGCCGGGGTCTTGCGGTCGAGCAGGCCGGAGACGAGCGCCACGGCGAGGCCGGCCGCGGCGAGCGCGGCGCCGATCCAGTTGGGGGCGGTGTAGCCGAGGCCGGCTTCGATGGCCTGGCCGCCGAGCCACGCGCCGCCCGCGTTGCCGAGGTTGAACGCGGCGATGTTCGCCGCCGAGGCCAGTGCGGGCGCGCCTTCGGCCTTGGCGAGCACGCGGGCCTGCAGCGGCGGCACGGTCGCGAAGCCCGCCGCGCCGAACAGCGCGATGGTGATCGCGGCCGGCACCTTCGCGTGCGCCGTGAAGACGAACGCGACCAGCACGATCGCCAGCGCGGCGAGGATGACGTAGAGGCTCGGCATGAGCTTGCGGTCCGCGGCGCGCCCGCCGAGCAGGTTGCCGGCGAACAGGCCGGCGCCGAACAGCACGAGCAGCCAGGTGACGGCCCCGCTCGAGAACCCGGCGACCTCGGTCATCATCGGCGCGATGTAGGTGAAGGACGCGAACACCCCGGCGAAGCCGAGCGCCGTCATCACCAGCGCGAGCCACACCTGCGGGCGGCGGAACACGGCCAGTTCGCCGCGCAGGCCGGCGTTGTCGCTCGTCGGCTGGTGCGGCACCAGCGCGAGGATGCCGATGGCGCCGACGACCCCCAGGACGCTGACGACCCAGAACGTCGAGCGCCAGCCGAAGGCCTGGCCGAGCGCGGTGCCGGCCGGGACGCCGAGGACGTTGGCCACGGTCAGGCCGGTGAACATCAGCGCGATCGCGCCGGCCTGCTTGGCCGGGGCGACCAGTGACGCGGCGACGACCGAGCCGACGCCGAAGAACGCGCCGTGCGACAGCGCCGCGACGACCCGGCCAGTCATCAGCAGGCCGTAGCTCGGGGCGAGCGCCGAGAGCACGTTGCCCGCGATGAACAGGCCCATCAGGGCGACGAGCACGGTCTTGCGCGGCACCCGCGAAGCGAGCGCGGTGAGCACGGGCGCACCGACGACGACGCCGAGCGCGTAACCCGAGATGAGCAGGCCTGCGGACGGGATCGAGACACCGAAGTCGGCCGCGACCTCGGGCAGCAGGCCCATGATCACGAACTCGGTGGTGCCGATCCCGAAAGCGCTGATCGCCAGTGCGAGCAGAGCGGCGGGCATGGACTTCCTTCTTCCGGAGGTAGACTGAGAGCGTTCGCAACTACGAGCGTCCGAGATAGTTGCAGACGCCGTATATTGCACAGGCTTGATAGTGCAGCGTGCAAGGGAGCACGCGCAAGCCGGGGAGAGGTGAACCGTGTCACTGGACGACGACGCCGTCGAAGCGCGCGCGCAGGGCTGGCGCACGCTGGCCGCGCTGCACGCGCGAATCGAGGACAGGCTGCAACGCGCGCTGGAGCGCGACCACGAGCTTTCGGTGAGCGAGTACAGCGTCCTCGACGCGCTCGCCCGCCAGGACGGCTTCCACCTCCGGATGAACCAGCTGGCCAACGCGGTGGTGCTGAGCCAGTCGGCGACGACGAGGCTGGTGACGCGGCTGGAGGGGCGCGGGCTCCTGGCGCGCTACCTGTGCGCGGACGACCGCCGGGGGATCTACACGGAGGTGACGCCGGCGGGCCAGGCGCTGTTGACGGCGGCGCGTCCCACACACGACGCGGCGCTGGCGGAGGCGCTTGCAGACGCCGAGGGATTGCCGGAACTTTCACCGCTGGTCGCGGCGCTGAACAGACTTTCCTTCCCCGCCGTGCCATCGGCCTGACTCGCCGTGCCGGGTTCTCCGACAAGCGCCCCAATGTGGCCTTGGTTGCGTCAGACGCACCCAAGGCGGCCTTCGGTGCGCGAGACGCACCGAAGGCCGCCTTGGGGCGCTTGACTTGCGCCGGGCCGGACGCAAGTGCCCGGCTGGAACTTTCACCGCTGGTCGCGGCGCTCGGCACGCTTTCCTTCCCGCCGGTGCCGTCGACCTGACGCAAACTTGCGCAAACCCGCCGAAACTCTCGCTCAGCGGTACGCGCCCGATCGGGGGCGGGATTACGGCGGGCGCGCTCCCGAACTCCTGCTCCATCCGTGGGACACTTTTGCTTCCCGCGTGCGATAGTTTCGCTGGTCAGCACCGTTTGTCCGGCTTTCGTCCCGCACGCCGCCGCGTTGACCGGATCGTTTCGGCCGTCCTAATTTGTTGTTCCACCAGACGAACCGGGGCGGTGTCGGCGTGGACTCCTCCTTCTCCCTCAAGCCGGTGCGCCCGGCCGACCAGGCCGCCGTCCGCCGGAGCAACCTGGCGTTGGTGCTGCGGCACCTGCGGGACGCCGGCCCCCGGTCGCGTGCGGCCATCGCCGCGGACACCGGGCTCAACAAGGGGACCGTGTCGAGCCTCGTCGCGGAACTCGCCGGCCGGGGGCTCGTGCGGGAAGGCGAACGGGAACGCGCCGGCGCCGTCGGGCGGCCCGGGACGATCGTCGAGCTCGATGGTCGCGGTGTCGGTGGCATCGGTGTCGAGATCAACGTCGACTACCTGACCGCGCTCGCCCTCGACCTCACCGGCACCGTCCTGTTCGAGCAGCGCGTCGCGCTCGACGTCCAAGCGCTGCCCGTCGCGAAGGTCCTCGACGCCGGCGCGGAACTGACCGCGCGGGCGCTGCGGGAGTGCCGGCGCCTCGAGGTCAGGCCGGCCGGGGTGACCGTCGGGATCCCGGCCCTGGTCGACGTCGCGAGCGGCACCGTCGCCTTCGCACCCAACCTGCACTGGACCGACGTCCCGGTGGTCCGCGGCATCACCGACCGGCTGACCCGGCGGCTCGGCCCGCCGTCGTTCCCGATCCGGACGGCCAACGACGCCAACCTCGGCGCCCTCGGCGAATACGCCATGGGCAGCGTCGCCGGCACCGCCGACCTCGTCTACCTGACCGGCGAGATCGGCGTCGGCGGCGGGGTGATCTCCGGCGGCCGGCTGCTCGGCGGCGCCGAGGGGTTCGCCGGTGAGATCGGGCACATCCAGGTCGACCCGGCCGGGCGCCTCTGCGGGTGCGGCCGCCGCGGCTGCTGGGAGACGCTCGTCGGGCTGGCCGGGATGCTGCGCCTGGCCGCGTCGCCCGCCGATCCGGTGCACGACCCGTCGCTCGACCTCGAGCAGCGGCTCGACATCATCCGCCGCCGCGCCGAGCGGAAGGACCGGCGGACGCTCGACGCGCTCGCCCGGGTGGGCACCGGGCTCGGCGTCGGCGCGGCCGTGCTGGTCAACGTCTTCAACCCGCGGGTGGTGCTGCTCGGGGGCTACTTCGCCCAGCTCGGGCCGTACCTGCTCGGCCCGATGCTGGCCGAGCTCCGGACCCGGGTGATCGCCCCCGGCATCGGGGGCTGCCGCGTCGAGCTGTCGTGGCTCGGGTTCTCCGCGGCTTCGCGCGGCGGGGCGCACGTCGCGCTCCAAGCGGTGTTCGACGACCCGGCGCTGGTGCCGGTGCGAGCGGAAAGGGACAGCGGATGAAGACCCCTCAACCGGTCCGCAAGATGGGACGTGTCAGGGCCGGATCCAGCAGGCAGACTGGGCCGCATTCACGACTGGGTGGAAACACGTGATCGACTCCGGCGATGTAGCTCTGGCGGGCACCCGCGCGCGCGGCGACACGAACGCCGCGTGCGGTGCCCCGTCCCGCGGCACCGGAGCTTTCGGCGCGGGCTGAACCGAACAGGTGGAGGAAGCATGGGGAAGATCGGTGTCTGGCTGATCGGGGCCCGCGGATCGGTGGCCACGACGGCCGTCGCCGGGGCGGCCGCGATGCGGGCGGGACTCGCCGCGCGCACCGGGTGCGTGACCGAGTCGCCGGACTTCGCGGGGGCCGAGCTGCCCGGGCTGGGGGACCTGGTCTTCGGGGGGCACGACGTCGTCGACACGCCGCTGGTCAAGCGGGCCGAGCAGCTGGTCGCGGCGGGCGTGCTGCCGGCGACGCTGCCGGGCCCGGTCGCGGCCGACCTGGAGGCCGCCGAGGCGCGGCTGCGCCCCGCACCCGACGGCGGAGGCCGCGCGGCGATCGACCGGGTCGTCACCGACCTCACGGCGTTCCGCGAGGGCCTCGACCACGTGGTCGTCGTCAACGTCTCCTCCACCGAGCCGCCCTGCGCGCCGCACCCGGCCCACGCCTCGCTGACCGCTCTCGAAGCCGCGCTCGACGCGGGGGAGGACGTGCTCCCCGCGAGCGCGCTCTACGCCTACGCCGCGTTCCGCGCCGGTTGTGGCTTTGTCGACTTCACCCCCTCCACGGGCGCGCGGCTGCCCGCGCTCGACGAACTCGCCCGCGCGACCGGGCTGCCGTACGCGGGCCGCGACGGCAAGACCGGCGAGACGCTGCTGCGAGCGGTCCTCGCACCGATGTTCGCCCAGCGCGCGCTGAACGTCCTGGCCTGGTCGGGCACCAACCTGCTCGGCGGCGGCGACGGCGCCACGCTCGCCGACCCCGGCGCGGCGGCCAGCAAGAACGCGTCGAAGCAGCAGGTGCTGGAGAAGAACCTCGGGCACCCGGTCGACGGCGAGGTCCACATCGACAACGTCCCGGCCCTCGGCGACTGGAAGACCGCCTGGGACCACGTGCTCTTCGAAGGTTTTCTCGGCACGCGCATGACCTTGCAGCTGACCTGGCAGGGCTGCGACTCCGCGCTCGCCGCGCCCCTGGTGCTCGACCTCGCCCGGCTGACCGGCAAGGCCTGCCGCGACGGCGTCGCCGGGCCGGTGGCCGAGTTCGGGTTCTTCTTCAAGGACCCCGTCGGCGACGGCGCGCACGACCTCGCGTCGCAGTACGCCGCGCTGCGTGAGTGGGCGAACCGGTGAAGGCGCTCGTCGAACTCGTCCGCGCGCCTGCCGCGCTGACCGTGCCCGGGGACGCCGTCGCCGGAGCCGCCGCTTCGGGGTGGCCGTTCGGTCGCCGCACGCTGGCCCTGACCGGCGCGTCCGTCTGCCTCTACTGGGCGGGCATGGCGCTCAACGACTACGCCGACCGCCACCTCGACGCGATGGAACGGCCCGAGCGGCCGATCCCGTCGGGCCGCGTTTCGCCGGGCACCGCGCTCGGCGTCGCGACCGGGCTGACCGCGGGCGGGCTCGGCATCGCCGCGGCCGCCGGCGGGAAGCGGGCCCTGCGCGTCGCCCTGCCGCTGGCCGCGACCGTCTGGGCGTACGACTTCGTGCTCAAGGAGACCGTGTTCGGGCCGGCCGCGATGGCCGCGACCCGGACGCTCGACGTCCTGCTCGGCGGCGGTGGAGCCCGGGCGGCGTTGCCCGCGGCGCTGACCGTCGGGGCGCACACCTACGCCGTGACGACGTTGTCGAGGTCCGAAGTGGACGGTGCGAAGCCCGCGCTGCCGGCGGCCACCCTCGCCGCCACGGCCGGCGTGCGCGTCGCCGCGGGCCGCGTCGGCCCGCTGGCCTCGGCGCTGCTCGGGACCTACGCGGTGACGACCGGACGGGCGCAGTACGACGCCGTCCGCGACCCGGCCGCGCCGAAGATCCGCCGCGCGGTCGGCGCCGGGATCCACGGCATGATCCCGCTGCAGGCCGGGCTGATCGCGCGGACCGGGGCGTGGCGCTCGGCGCTGGCCGTCGCCGCCGCGTTCCCGATCGCGCGGGCGCTGAGCCGGAAGGTGTCGCCGACATGAGGTTCGGGTACGGCACCAACGGCTTCGCCAACCACCGCCTCGGCGACGCCCTGCACGTCCTGGCCGACCTGGGCTACGACGGCGTCGCGCTGACGCTCGACCACCAGCACCTCGACCCGTTCGGACCGGACCTCGCGAGCCGCGTCGCGTCCCTGGCCGCCGAGCTGGACCGGCTCGGGCTGGCCGTCGTGATCGAGACCGGCGCGCGGTTCCTGCTGGACCCGTGGCGCAAGCACTCGCCGACGTTCCTCGACCCCGACCGCGCGCGCCGCGTCGAGTTCCTGACCCGGGCCGTCGAGATCGCCGCGGACCTGGGCGCGGAGGCGGTGTCGTTCTGGAGCGGGAACAAGCCCGCCGATCTGTCTATCGAGGACGCTTGGGCGCACCTCGTCGACGGGTGCGCCGAGGTGCTCAAGGCCGCCGACGAGCACGACGTCAAGCTCGGCTTCGAGCCGGAGCCCGGGATGCTCGTCGAGGACCTGGACGGCTACTTCGAACTCTTGCGCAGGCTCGGTGATCCGGAGCGGTTCGGGCTGACGCTGGACATCGGGCACTGCCGGTGCAACGAGTCCGCGTCCGTGCCCGACTGCGTCCGCCGCGCCCTGCCGCGGCTGGTGAACGTCCAGATCGACGACATGCGCCGCGGCACGCACGAGCACCTCGAATTCGGGACGGGTGAGATCGACTTCCCGCCGGTGCTGGCGGCGCTGTCGCCGTACTCCGGGCTCGTCGCGGTGGAACTGCCGCGGGACAGCCACGCCGCCCCGCGGATCGCCCGCGAGTCCCTCGACTTCCTGCGGAAGGCGGTGACGGCGTGAACGCCTGGCTCGACGAAGCCCTGACGAAGGTCGCGACCGACGCGACCGCGCTGCGCACAGTGTTCCCGGGAGTCGGCCGCCGGGTCGGCCGGGGCCCGTCGGACACCCCGGGGTGGACGGTCGACGACGTGGCCCGCGTGGAGCTGCTCAAGGCGGCTCCCGGGGCCGCCGCGGAGATGCCCGACCTCTACCGCTACGGCGACGCCGCGGAGAAGCGGGCCGTCCTGCGTGGACTGTCCGTTGTGGACATCGGGGACGCCGGACTGGACCTGGTCGCGGACGCCCTCCGCACCAACGACACCCGGCTCGTCACCGCCGCGATGGGGGAGTACGCCGCCGAGCACCTCGACGACGCCGCGTACCGCCACGGCGTCCTCAAGTGCGTCTTCATGGGCATCCCCCTCGCCGAAGTCGCCGGGCTCGACCGCCGGACCGACGACGAACTGCTGCGCATGATGCGGTCCTTCGCCGCCGAGCGCACCGCCGCGGGCCGCGACGTCCCCGCCGACCTCCGTCCGCTGCTGAACGAACAGGACGCCTGATGCGCATCTTCGACCCGCACATCCACATGAGCTCCCGGACCACCGACGACTACGCGGCCATGCACGCCGCCGGCGTCCGCGCGCTCGTCGAACCCGCGTTCTGGCTGGGCCAGCCCCGCACGAACGTCGGCAGCTTCACCGACTACTTCGACGCGCTCGTCGGCTGGGAGCCGTTCCGCGCGAGCCAGTACGGCATCGCCCACCACTGCACGATCGCGCTGAACCCCAAGGAAGCCAACGATCCGCGCTGCGCGCCGGTGCTCGACCTCCTGCCGCGCTACCTGGAGAAGGACGGCGTGGTCGCGGTCGGTGAGATCGGCTACGACTCGATGACCGCCGAGGAGGACAAGGCGTTCGCGGCGCAGCTGGCGCTGGCGATCGACCACGACCTGCCGGCGATGGTGCACACCCCGCACCGCGACAAGGCCGCCGGCACCGAGCGCAGCATCGCCGTCGTCCGCGAGTCCGGCATCGCGCCCGGGCGCGTGGTGCTCGACCACCTCAACGAGGTGACCGTCGGCATGGTCAAGGAGTCCGGCTGCTGGATGGGGTTTTCGATCTACCCGGACACCAAAATGGACGAAGAGCGGATGGTGGCGATCCTTCGTGAACACGGCACGGAACGGGTGCTGGTGAACTCGGCCGCGGACTGGGGCAAGAGCGACCCGCTCAAGACCCGCAAGACCGGCGACGCGATGCTGGCCGCCGGGTTCACCGAGGACGACGTCGACCGGGTGCTGTGGCGCAACCCCGTCGAGTTCTACGGCCAGAGCGGGCGGCTGTCGCTGGACGAGACGGCCCCGGAAGCCGAGTTCGCGGGCAACTCGATCCTGCGGGGTGCGCGCAAGTGAGGTTCCGGCACCGCGACGGCACACTCGTCCACCTCGCCTACTGCACCAACGTGCACCAGGCCGAGGACCTCGACGGCGTGCTCGCCCAGCTGGCCCGCTTCGGCGAGCCGGTGCGGGAACGCCTGGGCGTCGACCGGCTGGGGCTCGGCCTGTGGCTGGCCCGGCCGGTGGCCGCCGAGCTGACCGCCGACCCGGGGGCCGTCGGCAAGCTGCGTGCCGAGCTGGCCGCGCGCGGCCTCGAAGTCGTCACGCTCAACGGGTTCCCGTACCAGGGGTTCCACGACCCGGTCGTCAAGCACAAGGTGTACCGGCCGGACTGGTCGACGCCGGAGCGGACCGCCTACACCCTCGACCTGGCCCGGCTGCTCGCCGAGCTGCTGCCGGACGACGCCGTGCGCGGCAGCGTCTCGACGTTGCCGCTCGGCTGGCGCACCGAATGGCGGGACGACCGCGGCCAGCTCGGCCTGCTCGCCGAGGGGCTGGCGAAGGCCGGCCGTCCGGTGCGGGTCGCGTTCGAACCGGAACCCGGGTGCGTCATCGAGACCACCGCGCAGGCGGCGGCTCTGCTGTCCGATGTGGACAAGGAGTGGCTGGGCGTCTGCCTCGACACGTGCCACCTCGCGGTCGGGTTCGAGGACCCGGCGGCCGCGCTGGGCCGGCTCGAGGCGGCCGGGCTCGACATCGTCAAGCTGCAGGCGTCCGCGGCCTTGGAAGCGGCCGCGCCGAACGACCCGGCGACGCGGAGGGCGCTGGAGTCCTTTGTGGAACCCCGGTTCCTGCACCAGAGCAACGAAGGCGCGCCACCGGGCGCCGACGACCTCGATGAAGCGCTGGCCGGCGGGCTGCCGGGCGAGGCGCCGTGGCGCGTGCACTTCCACGTGCCGCTGCACGCCGACCCGGCGCCGCCGCTGACGTCGACGCGTCCGGTGCTGGCCGGCACCCTCGCCGAGCTGTTCGGCGGGGCGGCCGCGCGCACCGACCACGTCGAGGTCGAAACCTACACCTGGCAGGTGCTCCCGGACACACCCGCCGACGACGCCGGGCTGGTCGCGGGCATCGCGGCCGAGCTGGACTGGACCCGGCGTTCCCTGATCGTACTAGGCTTGGAAGAGGTTTCCGCATGAGTTTGCTCGTCCTCGACGTCGTCGGGCTGACACCCCGGCTGCTGCCGCACATGCCGAACCTGCGCAAGATGGCCGAACCCGGCTTCACCGCGCAGCTCGACACCGTGTTCCCCGCCGTCACGTGCTCGGTGCAGTCGACGTTCCTCACCGGCCTGCAGCCGGCCGAACACGGGATCGTCGGCAACGGCTGGTACTTCCGAGACCTCGGCGAGATCTTCCTCTGGCGCCAGCACAACAAGCTCGTGCAGGGCGACAAGTTCTGGGACGCCGCCCGCCGCGCGCAGGCCGGCCACAAGGTCGCCAACGTCTGCTGGTGGTACGCGATGGGCATGGACGTCGACCTGACGGTGACCCCGCGGCCGATCTACCACGCCGACGGCAAGAAGTCCCCGGACGCCTACACCCACCCGCCGCAGCTGCACGACCGCCTGGTCGGGGCGCTCGGCGAGTTCCCGCTGTTCACCTACTGGGGCCCGACGGCCGCGATCACGTCGTCGAAGTGGATCATCGCCGCGGCGCAGAAGATCATGGCGGAGGACAAGCCCGACACCACGCTCGTCTACATCCCGCACCTGGACTACGACCTGCAGCGCTTCGGCCCGGACGCGCCCCAGGCCGCGGCGGCCGCGCGCGAGATCGACACGGCGTTGAAGCCGTTGCTGGACTTCGCGGCCGCGGGCGGGCACACCGTCGTCGCGCTCTCGGAGTACGGCATCACGAACGCGAGCCGCCCGGTCGACATCAACCGGGCGCTGCGCCGCGAGGGCCTGCTCAACGTGTACGTCCAGGCCGGCATGGAGTACCTCGACCCGTGGACGTCCCGGGCGTTCGCGGTGGCCGACCACCAGGTCGCGCACGTCTACGTCGCCGACCCGGCCGACATCCCGCGCGTGCGGGACATCGTCGCCGGGCTGTCCGGAGTGGACGTCGTGCTGGATCGCGAGGGCCAGGCGGGGATCGGGATCGACCACGAGCGCGCCGGCGAGCTCGTCGCGATCGCCGAGCCGGACGCCTGGTTCACCTACTACTACTGGCTGAGCGACGACCGCGCGCCGGACTTCGCGAAGACCGTCGAGATCCACCGCAAGCCCGGCTACGACCCGGCCGAGCTGTTCTTCGACCCGAACGACCCGGCGGTGAAGCTGAAGGCGGCGTCGGCGCTGGCGCGCAAGAAGCTCGGCCTGCGGTACTCGATGCAGGTCGTCCCGCTCGACCCGGCGCCGGTTCGCGGGAGCCACGGGCGGCTGCCCGACGCGCCCGAGGACGGGCCCGTGCTGCTCTGCTCGGACCCCTCGCTCGCGCGCGAAAAGATCCACGCCACCGAAGTCAAGGATCTGCTGCTCACGGCTATCCGCACCGAGTAGGACGCACCCTGGAGGTCAGACATGGCACGACCGTTGACGTTGTTCACCGGGCAGTGGGCCGATCTGCCGTTCGAGGAGGTGTGCGAGCTGGCGAGCGGCTGGGGCTACGAAGGCCTCGAGATCGCTTGCTGGGGCGACCACTTCGAAGTCGACCGGGCGGTGGCCGAAGACTCCTACGTCCCGGCGAAGCTGGCGACGCTGGCCAAGTACGACCTCAAGGTGTGGGCCATCTCGAACCACCTGGTGGGCCAGGCCGTCTGCGACCACCCGATCGACGAGCGGCACGAAGCCATCCTGCCCGCGCGGATCTGGGGCGACGGCGAACCCGAAGGCGTCCGGCAGCGGGCGGCGGCCGAGATGCAGGCCACCGCCCGCGCCGCGGCGAAGCTCGGGGTGTCCACAGTGGTCGGTTTCACCGGCTCGTCGATCTGGCACACGGTGGCGATGTTCCCGCCGGTGCCGCCGTCGATGATCGAGCGCGGGTACGCCGACTTCGCGACGCGGTGGAACCCGATCCTGGACGTCTTCGACGAAGTCGGCGTCCGGTTCGCCCACGAAGTCCACCCGAGCGAGATCGCTTACGACTACTGGAGCACCGTCCGGACGCTGGAGGCGATCGGCCACCGCGAGGCGTTCGGGCTCAACTTCGACCCGTCGCACTTCGTCTGGCAGGACCTCGACCCGGCCGGGTTCCTGTGGGACTTCAAGGACCGCATCTACCACGTCGACTGCAAGGAGGCCCGCAAGCAGCTCAACGGCCGCAACGGGCGGATGGGTTCGCACCTGCCGTGGGCGGATCCCCGCCGCGGCTGGGACTTCGTCTCGACCGGCCACGGCGACGTCCCCTGGGAGGACGTCTTCCGCATGCTCAACGCCATCGGCTACGACGGCCCGATCTCCATCGAGTGGGAGGACGCGGGCATGGACCGGCTCATCGGTGCGCCGGAAGCGCTGGAGTTCGTCCGCAAGCTCAACTTCACCCCACCCACGGCGGCCTTCGACGCCGCGTTCTCCTCGAAGTAACGCTTCTGTTCAACGGGTGACCGCCAGCCCCGTCGGAAGGTGATCGAAACCGGCTTCGCGCCACACCGGGGCGAAGCACGCTCAAAATCAGGAAGGATCCCGCATGTCTCCGTCCCCACCGAAGTGGGCGAGGCTGTTCGGCACCGCGCTCCTGGGCGCCGGCCTCCTGCTCACCGTCGACACCCCGGCCCGCGCGGACATCCCGCCCGCGGACTACCAGCAGGTCGCCCTCGCCACCGGCGCGGCCGAAGTGGGCGGCGAGGCGATGTCGCTCGCCGTGCTGCCGGACCGCTCGGTCGTGCACACCTCCCGCGACGGCACCGTCCGCGTCACCACCGCGGCCGGCGCGACGTCGATCGCGGGCAGGCTGAACGTCTACACCCACGACGAGGAAGGCCTCCAAGGCGTCGCCGCCGACCCCGGGTTCGCGACCAACCGGTTCGTCTGGCTGTACTACTCGCCGCGGCTGTCCACACCGGACGGTGACGCACCGACGGAGGGCACCGAGGCGGACTTCGCACCCTTCAAAGGCGAGCTGCACCTGTCGCGGTTCGTGCTGAAGACCGACAACACCCTCGACCTGGCCAGCGAGAAGGTCGTGCTGAAGGTCGCCAACGACCGCGGCCAGTGCTGCCACGTCGGCGGGGACATCGACTTCGACGCCGCCGGCAACCTGTACCTGACCACCGGCGACGACACCAACCCGTTCTCCTCCGACAGCTACTCGCCGATCGACGAACGGACCGACCGCAACCCGCAGTTCGACGCGCAACGCTCGTCCGGCAACACGAACGACCTGCGCGGCAAGCTGCTGCGGATCCACCCGCAGGCCGACGGGACGTACACGATCCCCTCGGGGAACCTCTTCGCGCCGGGCACCGCGAACACGCGGGCGGAGATCTACGCGATGGGCTTCCGCAACCCGTTCCGGATGAGTGTCGACAAGCCGACCGGTGTCGTCTACCTCGGCGACTACGGCCCGGACGCGGGCACGACCGACCCGAACCGCGGGCCGCAGGGGCAGGTCGAGTTCGACCGGATCACCGGGCCGGGCAACTTCGGCTGGCCGTACTGCACCGGCTCGAACACGACGACCGAGACGTACAACCACTACACGTTCCCGAGCGGACCTTCGGGCGCGAAGTACGACTGCGCCGGCGGGCCGACGAACTCCTCGTTCCGCAACACCGGCCTCGCCAAGCTGCCGGTGCCGAAGCCCGCGTGGATCAAGTACGCGGGCGACGAGGGCTCGCCGCCGGAGTTCGGCAGCGGCTCGGAGTCGCCGATGGGCGGGCCGGTCTACCGGTACGACGCCGCTTCGACGTCGACGGTCAAGTTCCCGCAGTCGTTGGACGGCAAGTACTTCGCGGGGGAGTACGGGCGCAAGTGGATCAAGGCGGTGACCGTCAACGGCGACGGCACCCGCGGCCCGATCGAGGACTTCCCGTGGTCCGGCACCCAGGTGATGGACATGGCGTTCGGCCCGGACGGCGCCCTCTACGTCCTCGACTACGGCACCGGCAGCGACAACCAGGCGCTGTACCGGATCGAGTACCTGGCGGGCACCAACCGCAACCCGGTCGCGAAGGCCGCGTCCGACAAGACGTCCGGACCGAACCCCTTGACGGTGAACTTCTCCTCCGCGGGGAGCAGCGATCCCGAAGGCGGGGCGCTGAGCTACCGCTGGGACTTCGGCGACGGCTCCTCGTCGACGTCGGCGAACCCGGCGCACACCTACACGACCAACGGCACGTACTCACCGACGTTGACGGTTTCCGATCCGGAGGGGCTGACCGGCACCGCGAGCCTGGTGGTGACGGTCGGGAACACGGCCCCGTCCGTCACGCTGGGCTCCCCGATCGACGGGCAGCTGTTCTCCTTCGGTGACACCGTGCCCTTCCAGGTGACCGGCAGCGATCCGGAGGACGGACCGCTGGACTGCTCGAAGGTCAAGGTCACCTACCTCCTCGGCCACGACAGCCACGAGCACCAGATCACGCAGGCGACCGGGTGCAGCGGCTCGATCGCGGTCCCGGTCGACGGTGAGCACGACGCCGCGGCCAACATCTACGGCGTCTTCGACGCGCAGTACACGGACAAGGGCGGGCTGACCTCGCACAGCGTGCGCAAGCTGCAACCGCGCCACCGCCAGGCCGAGCACTTCGCGGCACAGTCCGGCATCCAGCTCGCCGACCACGGCGCGGCGGAGGGCGGCCGGACGGTCGGCTACACCGACAACGGCGACTGGATCTCGTTCACGCCGTACGCGCTGGGCAACGCCACGTCGATCAGCGCGCGCGTGTCTTCGGGCGGCCCGGGCGGGACCCTCGAGGTGCGGGCGGGCTCGCCGACCGGCACGCTGCTCGGTTCGGCGGCCGTGGCGAACACCGGGGACTGGGACACGTTCCAGACCGTCACGGCGAACCTGGCGAACCGGCCGGCCGGCACGACGGCGCTGTACCTGGTGTTCACGGGCGTCACCGGGCAGGGGAACCTGTTCGACCTGGACGCGTTCACGTTCACGACCGCGGCCGCGGCGATCGAGGGCGAGTCGTTCACGTCCGGCTCCGGCGTGCAGGTCGCGCCGCACGCCGCGGCGAGCGGCGGCAACACCCTCGGGTACATCGAAAACGGCGACTGGGCCGGCTACGCGTCGGTCAGCACCGTGGGCGCGCGGACCTTCACCGCGCGGATCTCGTCGGCCGGCGCGGGCGGGACGATCGAAGTCCGGTCCGGTTCGGCGACCGGGACGCTCCTGGGGTCGGTGGCCGTGCCGTCGACCGGGGACTGGGAGACGTTCCAGAACGTGACGACGTCGGTGTCGGGTGGTTCGGGCCCGCTGTTCCTGGTGTTCCGCGGCGGTTCCGGTTCCCTGTTCGACGTCGATTCCTTTACGCTGAGCGGTATGCCGACCCAGGTGGACCCGTCGTACGACGTGCTGGTGTTCTCCAAGACGGCGGGCTTCCGCCACGATTCGATCCCGGCGGGCATCCAGGCTCTTCGCGAGCTGGGTGCGGCGAACGGCTTCACCGTGACGGCGACCGAGGACGCGTCGGTGTTCACCGCCGCGTCGCTGGGTTCCTACGAAGCGGTGGTGTTCCTGTCGACCACGGGTGACGTCCTGGACGCGACGCAGCAGGCGGCGTTCGAGTCCTATGTGGAGGGTGGTGGAGGCTACCTGGGCATCCACGCGGCGGCCGACACGGAGTACGACTGGCCGTGGTACGGGCAGCTCGTCGGGGCGTACTTCAAGAGCCACCCGGCGATCCAGCAGGCCCGGTTCGTGACGGAGGACGCCACCCATCCCGCGACCGCGAACCTGCCGGCGGTGTGGACGCGCACGGACGAGCTGTACAACTACCGCACGAACCCGCGCGGCAGCGTCCACGTGCTCCAGACGCTGGACGAGGCCAGCTACACGGGCGGGGAGATGGGTGCCGACCACCCGATCGCGTGGTGCCACCCGCAGGGCAGCGGCCGGGCGTTCTACACCGGTCTGGGCCACACGATCGAGTCGTACTCGGACGCGGTGTTCCGCACTTCGCTCCTGGGCGCGGTCCGGTACGCCGCGGGAGTGGCCCCGGCTTCGTGCACAGCGTCCTCGTCCACAGTGGAGGGTGAGTCGTTCACGTCGGGTTCGGGTGTGCAGGTTGCACCGCACGCCCCGGCAAGCGGCGGGAACACCCTCGGTTACATCGAGAACGGTGACTGGGCCGGGTACGCCTCGGTCAGCACGGCGGGGATTTCGCGGTTCAGCGCGGTGGTGTCGTCGGCCGGAGCGGGCGGCACGATCGAGATCCGCGACGGCTCCGCCACCGGCGCGTTGCTGGGCACGGTGACGGTGCCGAACACGGGGAGCTGGGAGACCTTCCAGACGGTGACGGCAACCGTTTCACCCGGCTCGGGTCCGCTCCACCTGGTGTTCCGGGGCGGCGCGGGATCGTTGTTCGACATCGACACCCTGACGGTGTCGTAAGGACAGAGAAGGGCCGCCGTGCGGACACGGCGGCCCTTCTCCGTCACCGGACCACTTCGGCGATCCCGAGCATGTTGCCCTCGCTGTCGCGGAACCACGCGGCGCGTTCGCCGCGGCCCTTGCTCGGGTAGTTGCCGCGGATGTCCATGATCCCGTTCACGCAGCCGTCGTACTCCTCGAACACCACTCCGCGCGCCCGCAGCCCGGCGACCGTCGCCTCGATGTCGTCGACGTAGAAGCCCAGCTGCGTGAACGAACCATCGGACGCGCCGGCCGAGGCGAACAGGCAGAAGACACCGGACGCGCCTTCGTAACGCAAGCCGCCTTCGCGCTCTTCGGCCGCTTCGAGGCCGAGCTTTTCCGAGTACCACCGGCGCGCCCGGGCGAGGTCCTGGGTGGGGATGCGGGCTTCGAACTTCGCGTCGCTCAGCATCCCCCCAGGCTAGCCGTCAGCGGACGCCGAGCAGGTGCTCCAGCGCCAGCTGGTTCAGCCGGGTGAAGTGGTACCCGCGCTGGGCCGCCACGTCCGGGTCGAAGTCGTCGTTCAGGACGTCGTCGAACGACTCGCCCGGGGCCAGCGTCGGGGTCGAGAGGTCCGGGACGCGGGACGCGGCGAGGGCTTCGACGACCTCCGGGTCGGCCCGGAACGCCGCCGACTTCTCCTTCAGGATCAGGTAAGTGCGCATGTTCGCCGCCGCCGAGACCCACACGTCCGACGGGTCCTCCGTGCGCAGCGGCTTGTAGTCGAAGTGGCGCGGACCCTCGTAGCCGCCGTTCTCCAGCAGGTCGACCAGGAAGAACGCGCTCTTCGTGTCGCCGTGGCCGAAGATCAGGTCCTGGTCGTACTTCGGGCCGTGCTGGCCGTTGAGGTCGATGTGGAACAGCTTGCCCTGCCACAGCGCCTGCGAGATGCCGTGCACGAAGTTGAGGCCGGCCATCTGCTCGTGCCCGACCTCCGGGTTCAGCCCGAACATCTCCGGCCGCGCGAGCTGGGAGATGAAGCCCAGCGCGTGCCCGATCGTCGGCAGCAGGATGTCGCCGCGCGGCTCGTTCGGCTTCGGCTCGAGCGCGAACCGCAGCGAGTAGCCCTTCTCCACGACGTAGTCCGCGAGGAGGTCGAGGCCCTCCTTGTAGCGGTCGAGCGCCGCGCGGACGTCCTTCGCGGCGTCGGACTCGGCGCCTTCGCGGCCGCCCCACACGACGTACGTCTCGGCGCCCAGCTCGGCGGCGAGGTCGAGGTTGCGGCGCACCTTCCGCAGCGCGTACCGCCGGACGTCGCGGTCGTTGCTGGTCAGGCCGCCGTCCTTGAACACCGGGTGGGTGAACAGGTTGGTCGTCGCCATCGGGACCTTCAGGCCGGTCTCGGCCAGCGCCTTGCGGAACCGCTCGATCGCCTTGTCGCGGTCGGGCTCGGTGGCCAGCAGGTCGTCGTCGTGGAACGTCACGCCGTAGGCGCCCAGCTCCGCGAGCCGGTGCACGCTCTCCACCGGGTCCAGCGGCGGCCGCGTCGCGATCCCGAACGGGTCGTTCGCGGGCCAGCCCACGGTCCAGAGGCCGAAGGTGAACTTGTCGGCCGGCTGGGGAGCGTAGTCGCTCATGACTGTCCCTTCATTTAGTTCACGTTGTAGACTAAATATGCGCCGCGGGGGTCCCGGGCGTCAAGGGGCCGGTTAAAGTGCTCGCAGGAGGGACGCGATGACCCAGGCCGTGCGGCACGACTCGATGCGCGCCCGCAACCTCGAGGTCGTGCTGGGCGCCGTCAGCCGCGGCGGCCCGCTGACCCGCGCCGCGCTCGCCGAGCTGACCGGCCTGACGAAGTCGACGGTGTCCAAGCTCGTCGGTGACCTGGTGGACGCGGGGTTGCTGGCCGAAACCGGGCCGGCCCGCGCGGGCGAACGCGGCCGGCCGGGTGTCGAGGTCGTGCTGAGCGGGGCGCGCGTGGCGTCGTTGGGGCTGGAGATCAACGTCGACTACCTCGCGGTGCGCGTGCTCGACCTCACCGGCGGCGTCCGGTTCGCGGCCCGCCGCGAGCGGGACAACCGCGGGTCGCGGCCGAAGAAGGTCCTCGCCGAGCTCCAGGCACTGGCGACCGACGGCCTGACCGAGGCACACCGGTTCGGGCTGGAGGTGGCGGGCGCGGTGCTGGCGGTGTCCGGCCCGGTCGGCGACGGCGTCCTGTTCAGCGCGCCGAACCTCGGCTGGCAGGACGTCCGCCCGGCCGACCTGCTGCGCCTGCCGATCCCGGTGGAGCTGGACAACGAGGCGAACGTCGCGGCGCTGGGCGAGTTCTGGTACGGCGACGGCGAGCGCGACTTCCTCTACGTGTCGGGGGAGGTGGGCATCGGCGCGGGCCTGGTCGTGAACGGGACGCTGTTCTCCGGCGCCCGTGGGCTGGCCGGCGAGCTGGGCCACGTCGTGGTCGCGCCCCAGGGGCCGCTGTGCCGGTGCGGCGGCAGCGGGTGCTTGGAGACGTTCGCGGGCCAGGAGGCGTTGCTGGCGGCCGGAAACGCGCCGACGCTCCCCGCCTTCCTGGCTGCCCTCGAAGCCGGCGACACAACGGCCCGGCAAGCGTGCGCGGCGGCGGGACAAGCCCTCGGTATCGCCCTGACGTCGGCGGTCAACCTCTTGGACCTGGACCGGATCGTGCTGGGCGGGGTGTTCACGCAGCTGTACCCGTGGCTGTCCGGCCCGGTGTCGGAGGTCCTGACCACCCGCCTCGGCGGCCTGCGCGGCGAGCCGCCGGTGCTGTCGGCGTCACGACTGGGCGGCGACGCCGCGACGCTCGGTGCGGCCGGGCGGGTGGTGCACCGCGTGCTCGCGGATCCGGCGCCCTTCGTGAGCCGGGCTCAGGAGGCGTAGGCCTCCACTTCGGACAGCTGACCGGCGGGCCAGCCGGTGTTGCCGGTGAAGGTCAGGCGCACGTACTGCCGCGCCGCGGCCGGGAGTTGGATCGTCACGGCGTTGCCGTTCGCGGGGTCGAACACGTAACCCGCCGGGCTGCCGCCGTTCACCGAAATGGTCTGCGTCCGGGCGCCCCACGACGGCGGCAGCTTCAGCACCAGCCGGCCCGCGGTGGCGGCCGCGCCGAGGTCCACCGTGACCGTCTGCGGGAACGCGTTGTTCGTGCTTTCCCAGTAGCTCGCGGCGTTCCCGTCGACGGCGTTGCCCGGCGGGTAACCGCCTTGGGAGCCGGTCGCCGACACCGGCCTGCCCTGGGCCAGGTTCACCGAGGCGGGCGGCGGTCCACCGAGCTGGGACGCCCAATACCGCGTCCGGTCCAGATAAGCCGTTTCCGAAGCAGCACCCGAAGTTCCATACGCGCCGGTGAACGTCTCGTACACCGGCGATGGCGGCGACGACCGCGCCGGTTCGATGACCGACCCCTCGTGCCACTCGTTGAACGACGTCACCGAAACCCAGTCCGCGCCCGAGGAAAGCGCGTTCTGCCACTCCCGGTCGTAGGTGGCCCCGTTGTCACGGCCCAGCGTCGGCGTGGTGTTCCCCGGCACGGCCCGGTCGTCGTTGTACCCCGGACCCACCGAAGGCGCCCACACCAGACCGTTCGCCTCGCAGTAAGCACCCGCCTCACGCCAGCCCGGCGCCGTGGCCCCCGCGATCGCGTCGTAGGTGTACATCCCGCCGAAGTGCGCGACCTTGCTCGTGTCCGTCGTCTGCGCCAGCACGATCGCCGACGAACGCACCTGGTCCAACGGGGTCCAGTCCGTGATCCGCAGGCTTTCGAAGACGTAGAACGCGCCGCGCCCGCCCTCGCGGTAGAACGCGGGACTCGACCCGTACCGCCCCAGGATGTAGTTGACGTCGGAGACCGTGGAAGCCGCCGTCCGCCCACTGTAGGGCTCCAGGTGCCACGCGACGCGGATCCCGTGCCGCGCCGCCGCTTCCAGCACGCCGGCCGCCAGACCGTCCTCATAGGACCCCTGGCCCCACCAGCTGTAGACGATCACCCCGGCGCCGGACTGCTCGATCCACCGCATGTGCTGCTCGACCGCGCCGGCGAAGTCGCCGGAGTCGTACGGGCCCAGCACCGGGTAGAAGTTCGCGCCGACGTCGGACGGCGGGGTGTGGCCGCCCTGCACCCAGTGCCGGTAGCCGGTGGCACTGCCGCCGTACCACGGGTAGTAGAACAACTGGGTCCGGGACGACAGCGCGGCCGCGTGCGCGACGCCCGGCAAAGTGGCCGCCAGCAGGAGAAGCGCGGCGAAGAACATCGAAATCCGTCGCATGGGGGACCCCTCGGTGGATGCGGAGTGATCCAGACCATACGGACGCGCGCCGAACGAGGGCAAGAGTTCACCGCACATACGCAAACTTGCGTCGGAAACCCACCAATACAGCGAAAACCGCCCCGGGCGCACCCGGGGCGGTTTCCGTTCAGCGGGACTAGCTCACCGAATTGACCAGCACCAGCGAGGAGCCGACCGTGACCCCCGTGTCGGTCTGCACGGTCAGCTGACCGCGCAGGATCCGGCCCGCCGCCGGAGCGGCCGATGCGGTCACCGTCCCCGGCACCGTCCACGAGGTGCCCGACGCCCGCGCCGCGTTCGCGTCGGTCACCGCGACCGAACCGAACGCCGGGTTGGTGAACACGTCGAGGTAGTCGTACTCGGTCGTGCCCGCGGGCACGGCGTACCCGTCGACCAGCGCGACCCAGGTGCCCGCCGCCGGGTTGGCTACGGTCACCGACTCCTCGGAGTCACCGTCCGCGCTCACCGCCGCCTGCACGCAGGAACCGGTCGTGCAGTTGTACAGCACCAGGTCCAGGTCGGCGCCGACGTCGGACGTCTTGCCGATCGTGGCGGTCAGCGACGTCGAGCCCGGCGTCACCGCGATCTGGTACTGCTGCTGCGCGCCCTCGGCGATCGACGGCCGCGAGACCTTCGCGCTGCCCAGCGTGGCGCCGGTCAGCTTGCCGGTGAACGCGCCGAGCGTGTTCTGCACGGTGTAGGACCGCGCGACCGGCTGGCCCAGCGTGGCCGAGGCGATCGTGTCCGGGTTCGGCGTGATCGCCGTGCCCAGCACCGACGCGCTCAGCTTGTACGCCGCATTGTCCACATCGGACGTCCGGCGCGCTTCGACGACGATCTCCCACACACCCGGCAGCGGGTTCGCGAACGTCCGGCTGGTGGGCGTGCCGCCCGGGCAGCCGGCCCCCGCGTCGGGGAGGTAGCAGTACGTCGTCGACGTGCTCGCCTCGGCCGGCACGCCGGTCGGGTCGTAGCGCAGGAACCGCACCTGGCCCTTGCCCGGGGCACCGGCGCCGGCGTCCAGGTCCACCTTCAGCGCGCTGGCGCCCGCGGGCACCCGCACGAAGTAGCTGGTCGCCTGGTTGCGGGCGATCTTGCCGGCCACGTCGACCTGGAAGCCCTTGGCGGCGGTGAACTCCTGCGGCGCGAAGACCGTGTTGAGGGTCTGCACGTCGATGCCGACGGTCAACGGGTTGTCCAGGTTCAGCACCGCCGAGTGGGCGCCCGCCGTCTTCGGGTCGACCTTGACGTCGAACTTCACCGGCGTGTTCAGCGGCAGGACCACTGTGGACTTCGACGAGAACGTGCCGTCGTTGCCGGTCCAGCGCGCGAAGTACGGGACCGGCTGCGCCGAACCCGTGGTGCGGGTGACCGTGTACGTGCGGGTGTAGGACTTGCCCGTGGTCACGCCCTCGCGGTCGTGGATGCCCACGCCGGTGTTCGGGGTGGCCAGCAGGCCCGACAGCGCGGTGTGCACCTCGACCGACGTCGAAACGGTGTCCGGCTTCGGGTTGAGCGACAGCGCGACGAACGCGGCCGGGACGTTGAACAGGCCCGCGCCCTGGGCGTAGGCGCCGATGCCCGGCACGAACCGCGCGGTCGACTTGATGGCCGAGCGCAGCTGCGCGACCGGCGGCCGCTGGCCCTTGTGCGTCGCCTTGTACGCGCTCACCAGCAGTGCCGCCGCGCCGGTCGCCTGCGGCGACGCCATCGACGTGCCCTGCAGCATCGCGTAGCCCGCGGGCAGGCCGTACGTGCCGGCCACCGGGCCTCCCGCTTCCCAGCGCGGAATGGTCGCGATCGCCGCGCCGGGCGCGATGATGTCCGGCTTGAAGCCGCCGTCCTCCCGCGGGCCGCGCGAGGAGAACGGGTGCAGCGACTCGGCGTTCTGGGTGACCGAGCCGTAGTTCGAGAGCCAGGTCTCCTTGGTGATGTACGAGCCGACCGAGATCGCGTCCGTGGCCACCGACGGGTCGCCGACGGTGTTCGCCCCGGCGCCGCTGTTGCCGGCCGAGATGAAGATCTGGACGTTGTACTCGGCGATCGTGCGGTTGTAGAGCTCCGCGCGGGCGTTGTTGCCGTCGTTGAGGGCCGGCAGGCCGCCGATCGAGATGTTGATGACGTCGGCGCCGTGGCTGGCCGCGTAGACGACACCGTCGATCAGGCCCGACGACGTGCAGGCGGTGCCGGTGAGGCAGACCTTGACGGCCAGGAGCTTCGCGCCCGGGGCCGCGCCGTCCATCTTGCCGCCGAAGAGGTCGTTACCGGCGGCGATGCCCGCGACGTGCGAGCCGTGCTCGGCGCCGGCGATGCCGATGCCGACGTAGCCCGGCTTGTCGGTCTGGACCACGAAGGCCATCCGCTCGGCGACGTCGGTCGCCGGGTTGTCCGTGCCGAAGAAGCCGTAGTCGTACTTCTTGGCGTAGTCGGTCATCGGCTTCTCGTCGGTGAAGTCGCCGTTGCCGTTGAGGTCGACCCGGACCTCCTTGGTCGCGCTGTCGAGCAGCACGCCCCACGAGTCGGCGCGGTCGCCGTCGCGGTTGACGTCACCGCCGGTCTCGCTGTCCGCGCCGCCCAGGTCGCCGGCGGTCTCGCTGAAGACGCCGAAGGTGTACGGACCGCCGGTGGCCGGGGCCGTCCAGTTCTTGCCGTTCGCGGTGAAGGCGCCGGTGTAGGTCTGGGTGGACTGCTTGACCCAGGTGCCGTCACCGGAGTTGGTGGCGTTGGCGTTGTACCAGTCGACGATCTTGCGCTCGCCGTGGCTGGTGGTCGCCAGCGCGGGCGAGTCGAGGTCGACGCCGGAGTCGAGCACCGCGACCGTGGTGTCCTTGCCGTCCCAGTTGGGCAGGACCTGGCCGAACTGCGCCGCGTAGGTGTCCCCGGTCGGCAGGTACGGGTTGACGCGCGGGGTGTTCTTGCCCGGGGCCGGCTGCGGCAGCGGGGTGGTCGCGCCGTCGGGCTTCGGGTCGTCGCGGTAGACGAGGCCGTCGACGTCGACGGCGTTGACCGCCTTGAGCTTCGCGGCCTTCTCCGCCTTGTCCGGCGCGATGCTGACCTTGACGTAGTCGAGCTTGGTGTCGGTGGACTGGACGACGCCACCGAGCGCCTTGAGCTGGTCGACGGCCGCGCCGGTCTGGCCCTTCTCCGCCGCGATCAGCAGCGTGACGTCGGGCTTGCCGGCCTTCTCGGCTTCGGCGACGAGCGCGCGGTCGTGCTCGTCGAGGGTCTTGCCGTCGGCCGCGCCCGAAGTCGGCGGGGCGGTCTGGGCGGCGGCCACCGGAACGGCCACGCCGAGGACGGAGGCGCCGAGTGCGGTGGCGAGGACGGTGATCCCGGCCCGCCGTCTCCAGCGCGATCTGAGCTGTGTCACTGAAACGACCCTTCGTGAAGAGATGCGTCCGACAAGAAGACGTCCGAGAAGTACACAACGTGAGATCTTCGGCAGCAATCAGACAGTTAGCCCATCGACCGCAATTGGTTGTGGGCCGAACGGAGCAATGTGATCGCCGGTTAGGCGGCCACCGGAAGCGCTGATTTCCGGTGAAAGGGACTCCTTGCTATACGTGTGTGCAGCGGGCTATATTCACGTGTAGTCAGCTACACGCACGTATAGGACGATCATGAGCACGGAAGACTTCACCGCGCGCGCCCGGATCCGGGACGCCGCCATCCGCCTGTTCACCGAGCGCGGCATGGAGAAGACGTCGATCCTCGACATCGCGGAGGAAGCCGGGGTGTCGGGCGGGCTCATCCGCCACCACTTCGGCTCCAAGGACGGGCTGCGCGAGGCCTGCGACGCGTACGTCTTCGACGAGCTGGTGAAGTTCAAGGAGGACGTGCTGGCGAAGGGCGCCGCGAACCCGGGGTTCCTGCCCGCGTTCGACGCCCGCCAGCTCCTCTACCGCCGGTACATGGGCCGCGCGATGGTCGACGGCTCCGAGGCCGCCGCCGCGCAGTTCGTCGAGATCGTCGACGGCACCGAGCGCTACTTCCGCGAGCAGGGCCTGGACATGCCCGACCCGCGCGGTGTCGCCGCCGCGCTCGCGGCGATGACCGGCGGGCTGATGATCCTGCAGGACCACGTCGCCCGCGCGCTCGGCGAGGAGCCGGGCACGAACGAGGCGATGCTGCGCATGTCCATGGCCGCCGGGCACCTGTTCATGAACCCGCTCGCCACCCCCGAAGTCCTCGAAAAGGCCCGCGAAGCGCTGGCCGCCTACCAACGGAAGGAATGACGATGGCCGAAGCGATCACCGCCGACGGCCTCACCAAGGCGTTCGGTCCGGCGAAGGCCCTCGACGGGCTCGACCTGACCGTCCACACCGGCGAGGTGCACGGGTTCCTCGGACCCAACGGCGCCGGCAAGACCACCACGATCCGCGTCCTGCTGGGGCTGATGCGGGCCGACGGCGGCCGCGCCACCCTGCTCGGCGGCGACCCCTGGACCGACGCCACCGCGCTGCACCGCCGGCTCGCGTACGTCCCCGGCGACGTCACGCTCTGGCCCAACCTCACCGGCGGCGAGGTCATCGACCTGCTCGGCCGGCTGCGCGGCGGGCTCGACGTCAGGCGCCGCGCGGAACTCGTCGAGCGCTTCGACCTCGACCCGCGCAAGAAGGGCCGGACGTACTCGAAGGGCAACCGGCAGAAGGTCGCGCTGGTCGCGGCGCTCGCGTCCGATGTGGAGCTGCTGATCTTCGACGAGCCGACGTCCGGGCTCGACCCGCTGATGGAAGAGGTGTTCCGGCAGGTCGTCGAGGAGGAACGGGAACGCGGCGACCGGACGGTGCTGCTGTCCTCGCACATCCTGTCCGAGGTCGAGGCGCTCTGCGACCGCGTCACGATCATCCGGGCGGGGAAGACCGTCGAGTCCGGGACCCTGGACGAGCTGCGCCACCTGGGCCGGATCACGATCGACGCGTCGCTCGCGCAGGTCCCCGCGGACCTGGCTTCGCTGCCGGGGGTGCACGACCTGAGCTCGTACGGCTCGCACGTCCACCTGTCCGTCGACCAGTCCGCGCTGGACGACGTGATGCGGCACCTGGCCGGCGCCGGGCTGCGGAACCTGGTGACCCGGCCGCCGACGCTCGAGGAGCTGTTCCTGCGCCACTACCGGCACGACGAGCCGGTCGGAGCGGCGCGATGACCGGGACGTGGTCGTTGCTGCGGCTGGTGCTGCGCCGCGACCGGCTGCTGATGCCGCTGTGGATCGCCGGCCTCGCGATCGCGCCGATGGGGTACCTGTCGTCGATCAAGGCGGCCTACCCGGACGCGGCGGCGCGGCAGCACTTCTACGACCTCAACGCGGCCAGCGCGACGTTCGTGGTCCGCAACGGGCCGCTGTACGGCTCGTCGCCCGGCAACCTCCTGGCGTGGCAGTGCGGGTTCGTCCCGGTCGTCGTCGGGCTGATCGCGCTGCTCACGGTGGTCCGGCACACCCGGACCGAGGAGGAGGCCGGTCGTCGGGAGCTGACCGGGGCGACGGTCATCGGCCGGCACGCGGGCTTGGCGGCCGCGGTGATCGCGGCCTGCGGAGCGTGCCTGGTGTTCGGGATCCTGGTCGGGCTCGGCGTCGGCGCGCAGGGCGTCCCGTTCGCCGGGGCGTTCGCCTTGGGGTTCGGGTTTTCCCTGGTGGGCTGGGTGTTCGCCGGGGTCGGCGCGGTCGCGGCCCAGCTGACGTGGGGCGCGAGCGGCGCGCGGGGCATCGGGATCGGCGTGCTGGTGCTGGCGTTCCTGCTGCGGGCCGCGGGCGACAGCGGCCCGGCGGGGTGGCTCGCGTGGCTGTCGCCGATCGGCTGGGCGCACCGGATGCGGCCGTTCGCGGGGGAGCAGTGGTGGGTCTTGCTCTTGGGGGTTTTCGCGACCGGCTTGCTTTCCGTGGCGGCGGTCGCGTTGTCGGCGCGTCGCGACCTCGGCGCGGCGCTGCTCCCGGCCCGGCTGGGGCGTTCCGGCGCGCGGGCGTCGCTGCGGTCGCCGTTGGCGCTGGCGTGGCGGCTGCAGCGGGGGACGCTGCTGGTCTGGACCGTCTGCCTGGCGCTGGTGGGGCTGCTGATGGGCGGGGTCGCGCAGAACGTCGCGGAGATGATGCGCGACAACAAAGCCGTCGCGGACGTGCTGTCCCGGATGGGCGGCGGAGGCGGGGTGATGGACGCGTACCTGGCGGGGACGATGACGCTGTTCGGCCTGGCGGCGGCGGGCTACGCGGTCCAGGCGACGCTGAAGCTGCGCACGGAGGAAGCGGCGGGCCGGGCAGAACCGGTGCTGGCAACGGCGACCGGCCGAATCGGCTGGGCACTCGGGCACCTGGCGATCGCTCTGCTGGGCTCGGCGTTCCTGTTGGCTGTCACCGGTCTGGCAACGGGGCTGGCGTACGGCGCTTCGCTGGTCCCGGCGGCACTGGCCCAGCTGCCGGCGGTGTGGGTGCTGGCAGGGCTGGCGACGTTGCTGATCGGCTTCGTCCCGCGCTTCGCCGCGGCGGCCTGGGGCCTGCTGGGCGCGTTCCTGCTGCTGTCCCTGGTGGGATCGGCTTTGCAGTGGAACGAGGCGGTGCTGGGAATCTCCCCCTTCGCCCATCTGCCACGCCTACCGGGCGGCACGTTCTCGGTGGCGCCAGTGCTTTGGCTGGTCGCGATCGCGCTGGTGGCCGGGATCGGAGGCCTGGCAGCGTTGCGAAGGCGTGACATTCCGGTGGGCTGACAGCCGTGAATGCCACCTCGAGAGGTGGCCTTCACGAACATCGGGCGGCAACCGAGGGAGTCGAACCCTGCGCGGCTTGTGAAGGCGGCGCCCATGGACCGGCCCTGACCCTTCGGCGGGCGACGGCTGCCATCTCTTACAACGGTAGCTAATACCCATCTCATTCCCATCTCACTCTGTGCTTCACCCGGACGAGTCCGCCTGGCAGGGTGGTCCGCATGGATGATCTACTGCTGCGCCGGGTGCGGCCGGGGCTCGGCGGGGAGCTCGCGGACGTCCGGGTCAACGACGGCCGCGTCACGGCGATCACCGAGCCGGGTTCGGCCGGGTTCGCCGCGCGGGTCGTCGACGGGCACGGTGGGACGTTGCTGCCGGGGCTCGTCGACGCGCACGTCCACCTGGTGCAGTGGGCGACTTCCCGCCGCCGGATCCCCTTGGCCGCGGCGCGGTCGGCCGGGGAGGCGATCGAGCTGCTGCTGGCCCACTTGCTGGCGACGCCGGCGCGGCAGTCGGAACTGGTCGTGGGGGCGGGCTTCCGCGACGCGCTCTGGCCGGACAAGCCGCACAAGGACCTGCTGCAGCGGGCGCTGCCCGGCCGGGCGGTGGCGTTGTTCAGCGCGGATCTGCACACGCTGTGGCTGAGCCCGGCGGCGCTGAAGCTGATCGGCCGCGACCACCCGACGGGTGTGCTGCTGGAGAACGACTGCATGAGCGCGACGGCCCAGTTGCCGACGGCCGCGATCGACGTCCAGGACCAGTGGGTGGCGGAGGCGGTGTCCGCGGCGGCCGCGCGCGGGGTGACGCAGATCGTCGACTACGAATACGCGGACACGGTCGCGGACTGGACGCGCCGAGGTGCCCCCGCGGCCCGAATCTCGTGCGTGATCGCGCGGTACCTGCTGGACCAGACCATCGAGCGCGGTCACCGCACGGGCGACGTCCTCCCGGATTCGGACGGGCTGCTGACGGTGGGCCCGTTCAAGCTCTTCGTGGACGGGTCCCTCAACACGCGTACGGCTTATTGCCACGACCCCTACCCCGGCGGGGATTTCCGCGGGCTCCTGGAACTCCCGGTTTCGTCGCTCGTTTCTTTGATGGAACGGGCTTTCGTCCACGGGCTGATCCCCGCGGTCCACGCGATCGGCGACGCGGCCAACACGATCGCGCTGGCCGCGTTCGAGGAGGTCGGCTGTCCCGGCCGGATCGAGCACGCGCAACTGCTCTCGGCTTCCGACGTCAAGCGGTTCGCCGAGCTGGGCGTGATCGCGGCGGTCCAGCCGGCGCACCAGCCGGACGACCGCGACGTCGCCGACCGCCATTGGCACGGGCGGACTTCACGGGCGTTCCCCTACCGCGCACTGCTGGAATCCGGCGCCCGCCTGGAATTCGGGTCGGACGCCCCGGTGGCTCCGCTGGACCCCTGGGACGGCATCGCGTCGGCGGTGTTCCGGACGGACGACGACCGGCCCGCGTGGCACCCGGAGCAGTCCATCCCGTTCCCCGACGCGCTGGCCGCGTCCTCGGGCGGCCGCCGGGGCGTGTCGGTCGGGGACGTGGCGGACTTGATGGTGACGGCGGCGGACCCGTCGGTGCTGTCGGCCGCGGACCTCCGGGCCCTCCCGGTGACGGCGACGATCCTGAACGGCCACGTCACCCACCAGGTCTGACCGGGGCTTGATTTGTCCACCGGACAACGGAAAAGATCTCACCGTGCATGTGACAACGTTGTCAGGAGGACACGGATGAGAGCGCGGACGCGCGTGCTTGCCACCCTGCTCGCCGGGGCCACCGCCGTGGTCCTCGCGACCCCCGCCGAAGCCGCCGGGCCGAGGTTCGCCGACGATCCCACGACCCTCGTCGACACCTCGATCGGCAACAACGGGGACGGCACCACCTTCCCGGGCGCCACCACCCCCTTCGGGATGGTGCAGCTGTCCCCGGACACCCAGCTCAAGAAGTACGCGTCCTACGACTACGCGCAGGACACCACCCTCGGCTTCAGCCACACCCACCTCTCCGGCGTCGGCTGCCAGACGATGGGCAACTTCCGGTTCATGCCGACCACCGGCGCCGTCACGAGCAGCGATCCCGCCCAGTACGGCGCCAAGTTCAGCCACGCCAGTGAGACCCGGCAACCCGGGTACTACGGCGTGAAGCTCGACAACGGCATCGAAGCCGAGTTGACCGCCACCCAGCGCACCGGCCAGCACCGCTACACCTTTCCGGACAAGGCGAGCGAGAACGTCCTCATCGAGGTCGGCGAGAGCAACGGCTACACCTACGCCGGCGACGTCCACGTCGTCGGCGACGACACCGTCGAAGGCTGGCTGCAGGGCGGGAACTTCTGCTGGGAGACGCAGAAGGAGCGCTACAAGGTCTTCTTCAGCGCCAAGTTCGACCGCAAGTTCACGAGCTTCGGCACCTGGACCGACAACAAGCTGACGCCGAACCAGCGTGACGCCAAGCTCGGCGCCCAGCGCACCGGCGCCTGGCTCACCTTCGGCAGCGACAAGAGCCAGGTGGGGGCGTCCGTCGGGCTCTCCTACACCTCGATCGACGGTGCCCGGCTGAACCGCGGCGCCGAGCAGCCCCAGTCGTTCGACAAGGCGCGGAAAGCCGCCCACGACACGTGGGAAGACGAGCTGAACCGCCTGCGCGTCGCCGGCGGGACGGCCGCCGACCAGCGGACCTACTACAGCGCGCTGTACCGGTCGCTGCTGCACCCGTCCGTCGGGTCCGATGTGGACGGTTCCTACCGCGGTTTCGACGATGCCGTCCACCGCAGCCGCGACACGTACTACCAGATGTTCTCGCTGTGGGACACCTACCGGTCGCAGAACCAGCTGGTCGCGCTCCTGCACCCGGACAAGGCCGCGGACATGACCAAGTCGGTCCTGAAGATCTACCAGGACGGCGGCTGGGTCCCGCGCTGGGCGCTGGCCGGCGGCGAGACGAACGTGATGAGCGGCGACCCCGTCACGCCGTGGGTCGTCGACAACTACCGGCGCGGCCTGCTCGACGACCGGACCGCGCGCCGGCTCTTCGACGCGTTGTGGCGCAACGCCAACGAAGTCCCGGCGGACCAGTCGATCTTCCGCGGCCGCGACGGCAACCCGACGTACGTGAAGAACGGCTGGATCGGCTACCAGGACCTGCCGGGCTACACCTACGGCGACACCCGCCAGGCCGGCTCGGCCACCCTCGAGTACGCCCTCGCCGACTGCGCACTGTCCACTATGGCCTCCGGACTGGGCTACCGGGACAAGGCCGCGACGCTTTCCGCCCGCTGCGGCAACTTCGCGAAGCTGTGGGACACCAGCGTCGAATCCCACGGCTTCACCGGCTTCCCGCGCACCCGCGCGGCGGACGGTACCGGCGTCGGCGACCCGGATCCCGCGCAATCGACCGGCTTCCACGAGGGCACGCCGTGGCAGTACCAGTGGCTCGCCCAGCAGGACCCGGCGAAGCTGTTCGGCCTGATGGGCGGCTCGGCGCAGGCCGAAAAGCGGCTTGACACCTTCTTCGACCTGCCGCTGCTGCTCACCGACCCGGCGAAGGCCGCCAAGGACTCCTGGGTCCACGGCGCGTACGACTACCACAACAACTTCGCCTTCAACCCGAACAACGAACCCGACCTGCACGCGCCCTGGATGTACAGCTGGACGGGCGCGCCGTGGAAGACGTCGGCCGTGCTGCGCGCGGCGCGGACGCTCTTCACCGACACGCCTTATGGCATGCCCGGCAACGACGACCTCGGCACCATTTCGTCGTGGCTCGTCTTCGGCATGACGGGCGTCTTCGAAGCCCAGCCCGGCTCCGGGACGTACCTGCTCAGCACGCCGATGTTCGAGAAGGTCGAGATCCGCCCGGCCGGTGGCCGCAAGATCGAGATCGAGGCGCCGGGCGCGAGCGCGTCGAAGCTGCAGTACACAAAGGACGTCCGGATCGGACACCGGACGTACGACCGCAGCTGGATCTCGCATGCGGACCTGCTCCGGGCGGGCAAGATCCGCTTCTCCCTGAGCGACACCCCGACGGCGTGGGGCACTAAGTCGGCCCCACCCGCCATGTGAGCCATGAGGGGCACCTCCACGGCCGTGGAGGTGCCCCTCATGGCTTTCAGGCCCGGCGCAGGGACGGGAGCATCGTGGCCACCCCCAGCGTGGCCACGATCAGCGGGACCACCAGGGCGGCTTGGAGGCCGGTGGTGGCCGTGACCGCGGAGACCACCCCCAAGGTGAGCGCCGGGCCGACCTGGAACGCCGTGTTGACCAGGCCGCCCGCCAAGCCCTGGTCGGCGGCCGGGACGCTGTCCGCCGCGGCCATCGTCAGCGGGCCGTAGGTGAGCGTGAACGCCAGGCCCACCAGCAGGAACGCGGGCAGCATCAATGTCCAGTAGCCGGTCGAGGCGTCCAGGGACAGCAGCAGCGCGTACGCCGCCACCGACGAAGTCAGGCCGGCCAACGCGACGCGTCCCGAGCCGAACCGGCCGACCAGCGGCGCGGCGATCCGCGGCGCCAGCACCGCGACGACCAGCCCGCTCGGGCACACCGCCAGCCCGGTTTCCAGCGCCGACCAGCCGCGGACGTCCTGCAGGTACAGCGTGACGAGGAACAGCGCGCCGACCCAGCCACCCAGCAGTGACATCGCCCCGACGTTCGCCCGCACCAGTGCGCCGGACCGCAGGATCCCGAGCCGCACCAACGGGTTCGCGACCCGGCGTTCGATCGCGGCGAACGCCGTCAGCAGCGCCGCGACGCCCACCAGTGAGCCGAGTGTCCGCACCGACGCCCAGCCCGCGTCCGGCGCCTGGACCAGCGTGAACACCAGGAGCAGCATCGCCGCCGTGACGGTCGCCGACCCCGCGACGTCGAACCCCCGGCCCGGCGCCGGGGCCGAGCGCGGGACGACGGCGAGCGCGCCGGCCAGCGTGGCCAGCGCGACCAGCACCGGCGCGTGGAACACCCACCGCCAGCTGACCTCGGTGAGCAGCCCGCCCGCGACGAGTCCGAGCGAGAACCCGGTGGCGCCGGTCGCGGTGTAGATCGACAGCGCCTTGTTGCGGACGGGTCCTTCGGTGAAGCTCGTCGTGATGATCGAGAAGCCGGCGGGCGCGCTGAAGGCGGCGCTGATCCCGGTGACGAACCGCGCGGCGATCAGCAGCGGGCCGCTGGTGGCGAAGCCGCCGAGCGCGGTCGCGACGGCGAACACCGCCAGCGCGCCGACCAGCATCCGGCGCCGGCCGAGCAGGTCGGCCGCGCGGCCGCCGAGCAGCAGGAACCCGCCGAACCCGAGGACGTACCCGCTGACCACCCACTGCAGGGAGCCGGTGGCCAGGCCGAGTTCGGCGCCGATCGACGGCAGCGCGACGCCCTTCATCGAGACGTCCAGCGCGTCGAGGAACATCGCGCCGCACAGCACGAGCAGCAAGAGCCGGGCGCGCGGCGTGAGGCGGTCGTGGACCGCGGGAGCGGAAATGGTCATCGGAACCCCCAGATGAGTCGGACCGATCGGTCCGGGACCGAACGGTCCGAATCATGACGAGGGTCGGAAGCCGTTGTCAAGCGGGGATTCACGATGTGGACCGTTTGGTCCGGTACGATGGGTTCATGCCGCGCAAGCCGACGCCGGACGCCCGTGAGCGGATCCTCGAGACCGCCACCCGGCTGTTCAACCGCCACGGGGTGCACGCCGTCGGGATGCAGCAGATCATCGACGAGTGCGGCTGCGGCAAGAATCTGCTCTACACCCAGTTCGCCGGCAAGGACGACCTGGTCGTGGCGTACCTGAGGCGCTGCAGCGGCGACTGGGACACGATCGTCGCCGACGCGCGCGCGGCCGCGGGGGACGCCGAGGGGCAGCTGGTGGAGCTGGTGCGCGAGGTGGGCCTGCGGGTGAACGTGCCGGGCACGCGCGGCTGTCCGCTGCGCAACACTTTCGCCGAGTTCCCGGAGCGTGAGCACCCGGCGCACCGCGTGTCGATGGACCACTTCGTGCGGGTGCGGACGCAGCTGCGGGAACTGGCGGCCGAGACGGCGGCGCCGGACGCGCAGCGCCTGGCCGACCGCATCATGTTCATCATCGACGGCCTGTACACGAACGGCCCGATCTTCGGCGAGGAAGGCATGCGGACGGCGGTCGCGTTCGCCGAGGACGTGGTGCGGTCGGAGACCTCAGCGAAGCCGACGAAGAGCCGCTGACCAGGCCTGACGCGAGACGGTGAGCTGACCGGCGGCGGGAGCCTTGCTGTCCCGCACGCCGACGGTGCGCTCGATCGCCACCTCGACGCAGTCGCCCGAATCGCCGCTGTGGGACGACTTGCGCCAGTTCCGGTGCATCCAGGCCCTCCGCTATCTGGTCACCTCCGCGATCAGGCTGCGGGAGGCTTCTTCGCTCAGAGCGCTTCCGGTCACGATTTTAGCAAGGCGGCGGTAGGCGGTGATGTGCCGATCGTCGGAGAGAAAGGCGCTCCCGCCGTGGTGTTCGAGGAAGATGACCGGGGGAAGGTCCTCGTAGTCGTAGATGAGGAAGCTCCCCAGCAGGCCGGGGTGATACCCCTGCCCGGAGGGCAGGATCCGCAGCGAGACGTTCGGCAGCCGGGACATCGCCAGCAGGTGGTCGTACTGGTCGGACATGATGTCCTCGTCCCCGAGCGGCTCGCGGAACGCGGTCTCGTAGATGACCGCGCTCAGCCGGGCCGGGTCGCGGCGGGTGAGGATCTTCTGCCGGTCGAGCCGGACCTTGAGCCGCGCATCGGCCTGTTCGAGGGTGAGGTTCGAATTGCTCAGGAGAGCGCGGGCGTAGTCGGCGGTCTGCAGCAATCCGGGAATGATCCCGAGCGCCCAGTTGGTGACCGTGGTCGCCGACCGTTCGCATTCCAGCAGCCCGCTCAGGGGCTCGGGGATTTCGGGCGAACCGGTCGTGAGCCAGTCCGGCTCGCGTGCGGAGCCCGCCAATTCCAGAAAGTATTTCTGTTTTTCGCCGCGCACTTTGAAGAAACCGAGGATGAGGGCCACGTCCGCCACGGACGGCAGCCTCAGCCCCTTCTCCCACAGTGACAACACTTGCGGCGCGAAGCCGAGTATGCGCGCCAGCTGGCGCAACCCCACTCCGTGCGCTTCGCGCACTTCGCGCAACCCGGCGGCCAACGCGCGTGCGCGCGGCGTGGAAGAAGTCGCTTTCATGGCGTCGATAATACGAACGCCGTCCATCACTCCATCAGCGTGTTGGTGTCTACCGGATCGGACAGATTGAATGGTCCCATGTTGAGGTGGCAGCAAGCGGAGGGAAAGCGCCACGCGCTCGACGGGGTTTTCCCGCCGCGTCCCGAAGAACAGTTCACGACCCTGTGCGGGGAGGAGGTGACCGTCGCGGTGCGCGATGTTCCGCAGCTCGGCGGGCACTGGTTCGACCCGACCTGCGCCGGCTGCCGGGCGGCGTGGCTGGCGCGGTGCTGACCGAGGCTGACCGGGACGTGCGGCTGCTCGACCGCGTCCGGGACCTGCACACGTCGCTCGCGCTGGACGTCGCGTGGCTCGCGCGCACCCTCGACGACGAGGCACCCCGCCCGGACATCCTCCGCGACCTCGGCGAACGGCTCGCCGACCTGGGCGCGGACCTGGTCGCCCGCGCCGACGAGCTGGACGCCCGGGTCCGCGCCACCCTCCCGGACCACGGCTGGCTCCCCGAAGCGGGCGCACGGCGGCGCGCACTGGCCGTCGCCCACCAGGTCGGCCCGCACCCCCTCCGGTGCGGGCCGATCTTCCTGGCCGTCTGCGGCGCGGCGTGCTTCCCGTTCTACGGCACCGACCCGACCGGCCGGACAGCTCGGCACGAACGGTGCGAAAGGTGCCTCCACGTGCGCTGACCTGCCGTTCGTGCTGAGCTGGTGGCATGTCCGACACGAAGACGACCGCGACCGAGAAGTTCTTCCGCGTCGCGATCGCGATCAAGGGCCTCGACGGCGCGCTGCAGGTCGTCGGGGCGTTGATCCTCGCGTTCATCCCCGCCTCGACCGTCAGCGGGTTCACCCACGCGGTCATCACGCGCGACCTGCTGGGTGACCCGTCCGGCACCCTCGCCCGCCACCTCGAATCGGCGACCGAGAACTTCCTCCACGGCGACACGAAGACGTTCGCCGTGGCGTACCTGCTGGCCCACGGCCTGATCAAGCTCGGCCTGGTCTGGGCGCTGGCGCGCAAGATCGTCCGCGCGTACCCGGTCGCGGCGCTGATCCTCGCGGCGTTCGTCGTCTACGAGATCTTCCGGGCCGTCCACACCCACTCGATCGCGCTGCCGTTCTTCGCCGCGCTCGACGTCGTGATCATCGTCCTGGTGCTGCGCGAGTACCGGCAGCTCAAGCGGGACCGCTAGGCGGCGACGGGAAATCGCACCGTCGTGACGGCAGCCTCCAGGGGTTCCACGTAGATGGCGGTCGCGTTGTCCGAGCCCCCACGGGCCAGTGCTGCCTCGACCAGCTCCGCCGCCCCGGTGCCCGGCTGGGCCAGCACCGCGCGGATGCCGCTGCCGGCCAGGGGCTTGTGGACGCCGTCACTGGTCAGCAGCAGGCCCGTGCTCGTCGTCTCCGCCGTGCCGATCTCCTCCGGCTTCGTCGTGCGGACGCTCGTGGTGACGACGTGCTCCATCCGCGGCGTCACCGGCTGGTGGCGGGCGCGGAAGTACTCGGCGAGCGTGTGGTCGGTGGTCAGGCGGCCGAGGGTGGTGCCGTCCCAGGCGTACGCGCGGGCGTCGCCGACCCAGGCGATGCGGTACCCGCCGTGCTCGGCCGGCATGGCGACGACGAGCACGGCGTCCCCGAGCGTCTGCTCGCGCACCGCCTGCTGGGCCGCGAGCACCGCCTCGGCAGGTCCTTTGTGGACCGGAGTGCGCGCGGCGGCCGCGGCGGCGATCCGGGCGGCCCGGGCCGCGGCGGGATCATCGCCGACACCATCGGCGAGCGCGAACACGACGCCGGGCCCACCTGCGGCGGCATAGGCGCCGACGGCATCGGCGTTGAGCGAGCGCGGCCCCTGGGCGCTCGCGGTGTGCCAGCGCGGGTAACCCGGACGTGTCGTGATCATCGCGGCCTCCTCGTCCCCTCTGACCTCCATGATCCGCGCCCAACCTGTGGGCCGTCTGAGACTTTCCTGTGCCGCCGGTGTCGATCCGCGTATCTTGGGAACGGGGTGGGGGACATGGAGTTCCGGATTCTCGGGCCGCTCGCGGTCGCGCGCGCGGACGGGCGGCCGGCCGCGCTCGGCGGCCGCAAACCGCGGACGCTGCTGGCCGCGCTGCTGCTGGCGCGCGGCCGGGTCGTGCCCGACGAACGGCTGATTTCGCTGCTGTGGGAGGGCAACCGGCCGTCGACGGTCGACGCGCAGCTGTGCACGTACGTCTCCCGCCTGCGCAAAGGCCTCGGCGGCCCCGCGCAGCTCGTCCGCTCCGGTGGCGGGTACCTGCTGACGCCCGGCGGGACCGTCGACGCCGAGGAGTTCGAGCGGCTGGCTTCCGTGGGGCACGACGAACTCCGCGCGGGCCGCGCCACCCGGGCGGCGAGCTTGTTCGGCGCCGCGCTGGACCTGTGGCGCGGCCCCGTCCTCGCCGATGTCGCCGAACCGCTCCGCGCCGGGGAATCGGCGCGGTTCGAGGAGCTGCGGCTGGCGGTGCTGGAAGGCCGCATCGAGGCGGACGTGGCAGCGGGCGACCACGTGCGCGCGGTGCCCGACGCGACCGGCCTCGTCCTCGGACACCCGCTGCGGGAACGCGCGCGGGCGCTGCTCATGGCCGCGCTCTGCGCCGGCGGGCGGCCGGCGGACGCCGTCGCCGAGTACCACCGGGGCCGGCGGATCCTCGCCGAGCGGCTGGGGATCGCGCCGGGCCCGGTGCTGCGGGCCGCGTATCAGCGGGTGCTGTCCGGGTAGGGAGTCGCGCGGAAGTCGTGGTCGAGCTCGGCGGGCGACCGCGGCAGCCAGTACCGCGCGAGCGCGCGCACCTGTTCGCGCGGCAGGCCCGGGTTGACGTGCCGGTGATCGGGCCGCGCGATCGACTGCAACGCCCACGCGAACCCGAGCAACGGGTCGATCCGCGCCCACCGGTGCCGGTCGATGCCCAGCAGCATCTGCGCGCGCTGGACGCAGTGCCAGAAGTGGTAGCCCGACGGCGGATCGCCGTCCATCGTGTGCACTTCGGACTCGACGTCGGCCCGTCGCGGGTCGAACAGGATGCCCTGCCCGAAGGCGGCGAAGGCTTTGGTGAGGCCCGCTTCGTCGCCGCGGTAGAAGCGGTCGAAGTTACCGAGCTGCAGGGCCGAAAGCGTCTTCAGCTGAGGTTCGACGGGCTTCATGAACTCGGCGTAGTTGTGCGGGTAATCCGGTTCGAGGCTGAGGGCCCGCCATTTCGCGGGCAGGCCGTCCGGAGCGTTCTGCTGGATGAACGGGAAGAGCACGCCGTAGGCGTCGAGGACTTCCTGGGACGGGTGGTACAGCGCGATTTCGTCGAGCTGGTACCAGAGTTCGTTGGCCTTCCGGTCGCCCAGCATGCCCGGCACCGGTGGCAACGCCGAAGCCTCGGCGGTCCCGCTGAGCAGCCCGGTGCCCGCGACCGCGACGGCCGCCCCCGCCCCGATTCTGAGCAGGCTGCGTCGATCGAGCGTCATGGATTCACCCCCGTCGGCGGCCCCCTGCCGCCGTCGCCCGCCACGGTACGGAAGGTTTCTATACTTTCTCTGTACGCTCGTCCCCGTGAACGATCACCGCGCGCTCGAAAACCTGGTCTACTCCTACGCGTCGCTGGTCGACGCGGGGGACTTCGACGGCGTGGGCGAGCTGTTCGCCGACGGCGCCTTCGTCGGCAGCGGCGGGGTTTTCCGCGGCGCCGAGGTCGCGCGGATGCTGCGCGACACGGTGATCGTGTACGAGGACGGGACCCCGCGCACCAAGCACGTGACGACGAACGTCGCCCTCGAGGTGGCCGGCGACACCGCGTCCGGGCGGGCGTACTTCACGGTGCTGCAGGCGGTGCCCGGGTTGCCGCTGCAGACCATCGCGGCCGGCCGGTACGCGGACCGGTTCACGCGCACCGCCGGCGGGTGGCGATTCACCGAGCGCCGCGCCGCGGTGGATCTCGTCGGGAACGTCGGCCACCACCTGCGGCCCCGGCCGTAACGAGCCGCTGACCTGCGACGATTTCGGTTTAACGACCGAAGGAGCGGCCATGGGCGCAGCGTCGCACGACTCACGGCCGCTGATGGTCTACGGCCTGCGCTTCCCCGGCGCCACAGTGGACGAAGGCGACCTGCTCGCCGTGGTCGAGCTGCAGGCCCAGCTCGGGTCGGCCGTGCGGCTCGTCGAAGCCGAGGCGGTCACCGACAACGAACTGTGCGACGACCTCATCCTGATCGGTGGCAATTCACTCACCGAAAGGGTTCTCGACCGCCTGGACGGCGTGCTCTCGCTCGGGTTCGCCGAGAACGGCTCGTCGGTCTACGACCGCAAGTCCGGCTTCGCGGCCTCGCCGCGCTTCGACGACGCCGGTGAGCCACGCGTCGACTACGGTCTGGTCATCCGCGCGGCGAACCCCTTCGCCCCGGAGACCGCGGAGGTCGTGGTCGTCGCCGGGTGCGGGGGCCACGGGACCGCCGCCGCGGCCGAGGCGTTCGACGAAGCCGAAGCCCTCGGCGGGTACCGGCACTTCGAGGCGCTCGTCGAGACGACCGTCTTCCGCGGTTCGCACCGCGACACGTTCGTCCGCGAAGCGCGCGGGATCGCGTGAAACCGCCCGGGCCTCCGCGAGGAAGCCCGGGCGATGGTCACTTCTGCAGGTCGTAGACCGTCTGGCCGTCGACTGTCGTGGCGGTGAAGTTCGCCGTCACCCACGCGGTGATCTCCGACGAGCCGCCTCCCGGGCCGCTACCGCGGCCGCCGTCGATGTAGTACTCGATCTCGCCGGCCGCGACGTACGCCTTGAACTCGTCGAGCGTCGGCGCCGGGTCGGAGCCGCTCCAGCCGCCGATGCCGATCACGGCCTTGCCACTGGCCAGCTCCAGCGACGCCGCGTTCTGCGAGCCCGTCGTCGCCGCGGCCCACTTCGTCGTCGTCTTCGCCAGCAGTTCGCCGACCGCGTTCGAGGACGACTCGGGGTCGCCGCCGAAGCCGCCGCCCATCGCGCTCGACGTCGGTCCCGAGGTCGGGATCGAGCCGCTGTGCGCGATCGACGCCGTCTCGACGCCGTAGGCCGCCGTCGACACCCCGATCGCAAGCACCACCGCCGCCGCCACGACCGTGGCCGCCTTGCGGACGGTGGGCACGCCCATCACCAGCACCGTCCCGGCGAGGACCCCGAGCACCGCGACGATCCAGCGCAGCGCCGGGAACCAGTCCGGCGTGCGGTCGAGCAGGATGAACGACCACACCGCCGTCGCGACGACCATGCCGGCCAGCGTCGCCCGCGGGCCCGGGTTGGCCCGGCCCTGCCACAGCGCGCGGCCCGAGATCGCGACCAGCGCGGCGATCGCCGGGGCGAGCGCGACCGAGTAGTACGGGTGCACGATGCCGCTCATGTAGCTGAACACCAGCGCAGTGACGACCAGCCAGCCGCCCCACAGCACCAGCGCCAGGCGCGTCCGGTCGGTGCGCGGCGCGCGGCGGGTGAACCACAGCCCGGCGACCAGGCCGATCAGCGCGGCGGGCAGCAGCCACGAGATCTCCGTGCCGAAGCTCGACCCGAACATCCGGAAGAGCCCGGACGCGCCGCCGAAGCCGGTGTTGCCGCCGCCCATGCCGCCGCCACCGCCCGGGCCACCGCCGTCGCCGCCGCCGAAGATGCGCGACAACCCGTTGTAGCCCAACGCGAGTTCGAGCAGGCTGTCCCCTTCGGACCCGCCGATGTAGGGCCGCGACGCCGTCGGCCAGAGGTCGACCAGCGCGATGTACCAGCCCGCCGAGACGACCAGCGCCACGACCGCGCCGCCGAGGTGCAGCAAGCGCTTGCCGAGCGACGTCGGCGCCGCGATCAGGTACACCAGGCCGAACGCCGGCAGCACCAGGAACGCCTGCATCATCTTCGTCAGGAAGCCGAACCCGATCGCGACGCCCGCCAGCGCGAGCCACTTGGGGCTGGCCTTTTCCGTTGCGCGCACGACGAAGTAGGCCCCGGCGACCATGAGGAGCACGAGCAGCGCGTCCGGGTTGTTGAACCGGAACATCAGCGCCGCCACCGGTGTCACGGCCAGCATCGCGCCGGCCATCAGCCCGGCGATCGGGCCGGAGGTCCGTTTCACCGTCAGGTAAAGGATTCCGACGGACGCGACGCCCATCAGCGCCTGCGGGGCGAGCACGGTGAAGCTGGAGAAGCCGAAGATCCGCGCGAAGGCCGTGGCGACCCACAGCGCCGCGGGCGGCTTGTCGACCGTCAGCACGTTGCCCGAGTCGAGCGACCCGAACAGCCACGCCTTCCAGTCCTGCGTCCCGGACTGCACGGCGGCGGCGTAGAAGCTGTTGCCGTAGCCGGAGGCGGTGAGGTTCCAGAAGTAGAGCACGGCGGTCGCGGCCAGCAGCCCGAACACCGACGGGCGGACCCAGCGCGGCGGTGCGTGCGCGCCGGATTCCCTGCGGTGCCGCGGTTCCTGCGTCACGGGGTCGGACAGGACGGCGGTCATCAGAACTCCTTCTGGGTAGCGGCCTGGCGGCGCGGGTTGAAGACCCAGCCGCGCAGGAGCAGGAACCGGAGCACCGTCGCGGCGAGGTTCGCCAGCACGAGCACGGTGATCTCCAGGACCAGGCCGGGGGTGGTGGATCCGTTGAGCAGGGCCAGCGCCCCACTCGTCAGGGCGAGGCCGAGGCCGAAGACGATCAGCCCTTCGAACTGGTGGCGCCCGGCGCCGGAGCGCCCGCGGATGCCGAAGGTGAGCCGCCGGTTCAGCGCGGTGTTCCCGATCGCCGTCACCAGCAGCGAGGTGAAGTTCGCCGCCTGCGCGCCGACGACCGTGCGCAGCAGCAGGAAGAGGACCAGGTAGGCGAGCGTGCTGCTGACGCCGATGGCGGCGAACCGCACGAGCTGCGTCACCAGCCGCGGCGGCACCCCGGGCGCTTCGACGCCGATCGGCTGGCGGCCGAGCTGCTCGCGCAGCCTGCTGATCGGGATCTCGCCGGTGAAGGTGGCCTTCGTGACGCGGGCGATGCCCTTGAGGTCCGCGGTGGCGGTCTTGACGATGTTGACCGACGAGTCGGGGTCGTCGACCCAGTCGACGGGCACCTCGTGGATTCGCAGCCCGGCGCGTTGCGCGAGGACGAGCAGCTCGGTGTCGAAGAACCAGCCGGTGTCCTCGACGTGGGGGAGCAGCTCGCGGGCGACGTCGGCGCGGATGGCCTTGAAGCCGCACTGGGCGTCGCTGAACTTCGCGGCGAGGGTGGACTTGAGGATGAGGTTGTAGGCCCGCGAGATGAACTCGCGCTTCGGCCCCCGCACGACTCGCGCCCCCCGGGCGAGCCTGCTGCCGATGGCGAGGTCCGAGTGCCCCGAGAGCAGCGGGGCGACGAGCGGCCCGAGCGCGGCGAGATCGGTGGAGAGGTCGACGTCCATGTAGGCGAGGACGGCGGCGTCGGAGGCCCGCCAGACGGCGTTGAGCGCGCGGCCGCGGCCTTTTTCGTCGAGGTGGTGGACGGCGACCTCGGGGAACTCGCGGGCGAGTCTTTCCGCCACCCGCAGCGTGGAGTCGGTGCTCGCGTTGTCGGCGACGGTGATCCGGTACGGGTAGGAGACGTGCTCGGCCAGGTGCGCGTGCAGCCGGCGGATGCACGGTTCGAGGTCGGTCTCTTCGTTGTAGACCGGGATGACGACGTCGAGGACGGGCTGCGGGCCGGCCAGATCGACCGGGACGGTCCCGGGCCGTGCTGCGGAGGCGGTGGCTGTCATGCGTACTACGGTCGCGGGCCCCGCTTTGGTGATCGTGTGATCGCCCTGTGCGGTTGCTGTGCGCCGCGCCGGACGGCGGATAAACTGCCGGCGTGGGCCACCGTTCCGCTGATCTTCAGCGCGTACCCGAGTAGTTCGGCCGATGCCGAGTGCGTATCTCCATTCCACATCGACCGCGCCGCGGCCGACAGGTACTGATGTGGTAACGGCCGAGGACGTGGGCGCCGAACTGCGCCGGCTGCGCAAGGCAGCCGGGCAGACGCAGGCGGACGTGGCCAGGAAAGTCGGCGTCAGCCGGGCGAACCTGACCCAGTGGGAGACCGGGCGCTACCTGCCGTCGGCGGAGAACGCCCGGTTGCTCGACGATCACTTCCGCGCGGCGAACGCCCTGGTGGAGCTGGCCGAAGCCGCCCGCTCACCGGCCCCGGCGGCCGCCGGCACCCTGACCACTGCCGGCTCCCTGCTCGAGGTCTTCCGCCGGGCCGGGACCAGTCTCGCCGAGGAGCTGATCCGGGATCCGGACGGCCGCCCCGTCGGCTGGCGGCACAACCTCCAGAAGCGGGGTGCGCACACGACGCTCGCCACCGCCTACGGGATCTCGGCGATGGTCGTGGTAGGCGAGCCCTACATCGACCTACATGCGGTCGTCGAAGATCTCTACGAGAAGCGTTCCGACTTCGGCTGGCGTGGCCGGTCGGAAGGCCGCCGGCCCGAGGTCACGGCCGCGGTCGTGGGCGCCCTGTTCCAGGCCAGCACCGTCCTCACCGCCGAGGACGGGCTGACCTATCTGGAACGCTCACTCGACGAGCGCGCGCGGACGCGACCGTTCCTGCTCGCTGCCGCACTGCGCACCTCGGTCCGGCTCGGGCCGGACGCCCCCCTCACCCGGCGCCTGACCGACGACCTCCTCGCGGCCCGGCTCGACTTCGACGGCGTCCCCCTCTGGGGCGAGAAGAAGGAAGAAGTCCTGTTCTCCCCGGAGCCCTCCACCGCGCACACGGCGAGGGCGGTGGTGGCCCTGCGCGAACTGCTGCGTGCCGGGCGGGGGACCGACGAAGCCCGCGAGGCCGTCGACGTCGGCACCCGGTGGCTCATCGAGCGGGTCCACCCGGACGACGGAGTGTCGGAGGACCTCGCTCTGGCGCAGCCGGGAGGGCGGCCGGACGTGCGGGTCACGATCAAGCACTTCACCTCCGCCTGGGTCCTCCAGGCGCTGGCCGAGGCACCACAAGTGCCGGTGGCCAGGCTGAGCCGCGCGCTGAACTCGTTGTGGGAACGCTACGAACCTTCGCGCGGCCTGTGGGCTTGGGGCAGTGGCGATCTCCCGATCTGGATGACGCTCGACGCCGTGACGGCTCTGCGCGCCGTCGCGTTGGCCTTTCCCGCCCCGCAGTTCCTTCCTCCTGCGTCCGCTGAGTAGTCAGCTGGATCGGCTTCAGTGGTATGGGCTCTTTGAGCTGAACGCGAGTTCGCGAATCGCGCCGAGCGGAATTCCTTCCAGGGTCTGCTCGGTGATTCCAACGTTGCGGAGTACTCGGAAGACGTCGTCTTCGGTCACCTTTTCTTTTTCTGCGGGCAGGCGTATGTCGGTTTTTGCCTTCAGGGTAGGTTTGATGGACTCGAAGCGGATGTCGAAGTTTGCGCGACGTGCGTAGTAGAAGGACAGTTTGTCCTCGCGTCTGGGGAAGATTTCGGCAGGAAAACGCAGGTCCTCGTTCGTCTGAATTACCCAGTCGGATGAGATGTCATAGCGGAACGTGTCGAAGCTGGACTTCAGTCTTATGTCGACGACCAGGAATTCGTGCTGCTGGTGCCAGTAGGCGGCGAAAATCGTCGCAAGGCAGCCGATTTGAACGTGTACTGTCGTCCAGGTTATGTCGGTCGGGCTTTCGCGGCGACGTGAGAGCTTGGCTCGGTAGTCGGCATACTCTTGGCAGCAGTCGATGTTTTGTGGATCCAGTATCTGCAGTTGAACTCGCCAGTGAGCGCCAGTGCTCGTTTCGCGTGCCCGTGCGGCCAGATTGGGCAGTGTCCAAGACCGAGTAAATGAACCGGTGCCACCATCGAACTGCCACATGTTCGTAGTGGTCATTGATTTCTCGAAGGCCTTCTGTTTGTTGGCTGGCGTAGCCAGTAGTAGTCCGGCCGATTCTCGGGTGAGATTGCTTTCGATTCCTTCGACTCCGTCTTTGACTTCTTCTGTCAATCGGGCAATTTTGTCGATGCTCTGATCGTTGATCTCTTGACGCAAGGCTTGTTTAAAATTCGAAAATCCGAGAACGGCCAAAGTTGCGAGAGTTGCGGCGAGGAGTGTTTTCGTGTCGTTCACTACGTCGGTCGCGCCGAGTGCGGCCACTGTCGCGGCCGCGAAGAGAACGACGAGCTGTTCCGGCTCTCGTCGAGCTCCGCGCATCAGTCGAGCTCTTCGGCTGGGAGGAGTTGGCGTGGAGCGTGAGTTGTCGGGGCTCATCGTCATGGTCGCCTCTCGTCGTCGGGATGACAGTCAGTTGGTTGCTTCTCGATGTCCACACTGATGGCCGCTTGACGAAATGCGGGCAGCTGTGGTCCGTGCGGGAAGCGTCGGTTCTGGTCGATGTTGGGGCAGCTATCATGGATGCGCAGCCGGAACGATTCACGCTGAGAGAGTGATCATGGCGAAGAGGTATGACGCTTGCTGTGACAGATGGTGCGGGTGACGGTGTCCGGGTCGCAGCCACACGTAGCGTCCACGCAGGGAGCCGGTCAGCCGGTTGCCGCGGCGCAGAAACGAGTCTCGGATGTGGCCGGTTCGTGGTTCGCGTCCGGTCTTGTCTCCGTGTTGACCGAGGCCGCTCCCGATGTGCCGCAACTAGTTGCGGCTGCTGAGTTGGTGCGAGACGACCCGCACGCCTTCGGCTGCTGGCTGAAGGAGGCAACCCGAGACTCGCGGGAACTGAAGGCAATGGCCGCGCGTTCGTACTGGCATTCCAACGGCTTCGCGAAACTTGTGCTTCATACTTCGGTCGAGCCCGAGTTCAAGATTCGCATGCACGTCTGGCCCAGGTCAGGGGCTTCGAGGCGGGGAGAGCCGAACCCGCACAGTCACCGTTGGGAGTTCGCGTCGACTGTGCTGGCCGGCCGAGGCGTCGTCGTACCTGAGTACCGCGAGGCGTCGGAAGGAGGAGATCTGTTCGGCCGCTATCGCTACGGCACGGACCCGGATGCGCCGGAGGCACTCGTCGCCGACGGGTCCGTCCGGCTGGTCAAGGTCAAGTCGCCACGCGTGTTTCGAGGCGACGTCTACTCGTGTGGCACCGATGTGATCCACACTCTTGAGCCGTTGGGAACGGATTTGACGGCGACGTTAGTCATCCAGGGGTCGCATCGCGAATCAACGACTGTCGTGTTCCGTGCCCGGGGTCGTAGCGGGGAGCAGCCCAACCGTCGGTTGTCGGAAGCGGAGTTCCGGCAGATCGTGGCCGAAGTCGTGACTGAGGTCTGCGGATGTTCCTCTCCTCGATAAACCGGTTCTCGCGCTTTAGGCGCCGCGGTGTCCTGACCGATCGCGCCATCCGGCGCGCTTATGCCGAGGGGGAACTCTTCGTCGAACCGTTCGAGCCGGCCCTGGTCCGCCCGGCCGCGCTCAGCCTTCGGCTCGGTCACGAGGCGTTCTCCCTCGTGACCGAGGGGCCGGTCGACGTCGCGGACCGAGCGACGCACCCCAGCCTGGTGCCGAAGGCCCTGGACGCGAACGGCCGGCTGGCCGTCGAGCCCGGCGAGGTCGTCCTCGCGCCGACACTGGAGAAGATCGGCCTCTCCAAGAATTTGGCCGGTCTCGTCGACGGCACCAGCGATTACGCACGGCTCGGCATCGGTGTCGTGCTGTGCGGTCAAGTGAGCCCCGGGTTCGGCTGGGACACCGGGGCTGTGCTGACTCTGGAAATCGTGAACCACCTGCGGCACCCCGTGCTGCTGTATCCGAGCGCCCGGGTTTGCAACTTGATGCTGTTCGCTTCGACGGGAAGCGAGCGGTTGTACGGCGCCACGCCGCACAACTATTCCGGCGATCACGCGGTCGTGGCGTCCCGATTGGCGGATCATGTCCGGCGCCCCTGAGACTCTCGGCGACCTCGGTGAGCAGCTGATCCAGCGGAAAATCCTCCAGCCGAGGTACGGCGGCACGGAAGGCTTCGGCGACGACAGCGCCTTCCTGGCGCGAATCGAAGCGCCGAGCGAACTCGTCGCGACCACCGACAGCTGCCCGAGTCCCGTGGTCGACCTCCTCGCCGAACCCGACTTCTTCCACGCGGGCTGGCTGCTGGCCACGATCAACCTCTCCGATCTGGCCGCCGCCGGGGCGGAGCCGCTGGGGCTCGTCGTCAACTACACGTTGCCCAAGTCGACCACCGTCCGCGAGTTCGAGCGGCTGCTCGACGGTGTGGACGCCTGCTGCGCCGAGCACCGCACGAAAGTCGTCGGCGGCGATATCCGCGACGGTGCCGCGAAGCAGTTGACGGCGACAGCGATCGGCCGGTGCGCTCCGGGCCGCCGGCTCCGGCGGTCCGGAGCCAAGGCCGGGGACAGCTTGCTGCTGGTCGGTTCCCCGGGCTACCTCTGGGCCGCGGTCCTGCTGGAAACCGGGCGGGCGACTCTGCCCGAGCCGGTGCGGTCCGAGGTGTGGCGCCGGGCGTCCCGCCCGGTGGCGCAACTGGCGGCGGGGCGGCTCCTGGCGGCCACCGGGCACGCGCGGGCCGCGATGGATGTTTCCGATGGCCTGTTCGCCACCGTCCGCACCCTGTGCGAGGCGAACGGGCTCGGTGCGAGGATCACCGGCGACTTCGTGCTCGACGAGCCGGTGGCGGAGGTCGCCGCCCAGTGTGGGCTCCGGCCGTTCGACCTCGCGCAGACGTGGGGCGACTGGGGGCTGGTGGTCGCGGTCCGGGACGCCGGCCAGGCCACGAAGGCGTTGGCCGAAGAAGGCATCCCGGCTCAGGAACTCGGGGTGCTCACCGTGGACCCCGCCATCACGCGGGGAACCGCTCCCTGGCGGGGGATCGCCCAGGAGCGGTTCTCGACGAATTCGTGGCACGGTGGTGAACTGTCCACATTGCTCACCGAGGTGCTCGGCCGCTAGCTGTGTGCCCGCAACGGAACCACGTTGCTCGGCAGGACCGTCCGCTCGCGCGGGGCCTCGGTCGGGCTGATCGTCAGCGTCACCAGGCTCGCGTACTTCGGGTGGCGGTCGACGTACACCTGCGGGACCGCGCACGCCGCCGCGAGGACCGCGCGGTGGCGGTGCAGGTGCTCGAACGCCTCGTGGCCGAACAGCGACACCACGATGTCGCCGCCGCGGGGGCGGGACCACAGGATCGCCGGCCGGCGCCCGCCGGGGAGGCGCAGCAGCGGGAACGCCGCGCGCAGCCGGTGCTGCAGGCGGATCGCGCCGAGCCGGGCCCGCACCTGGCGGCGGCGCAGCAGGGCCACGCCGAGCGCGCCGGCGAGGACCGCCGTCGCCCACAGCGGGCCGGCCCACAGCGCGAACGTCACCAGGGCGTACGGCAGCAGCGTCACCGCCAGGATTTCCCACCGCCAGTGGTAGAGCCGGGCGGGGAACGACGCTTGCCTGCTGGTCATTTCCGTGCTCCTTCCGGTGAACCGGCGGCGCAGGAGGCCGCCGAGGTGGCGCGAGAGGCGTCCGGCGGCGACGCCGAGCACGAGGGCCGCGACGATCACCGTCCCGGACGTCATGTCGGGATCCGGGTCTTCGCGGCGGGCTCGGGCCGGCGGTCGCGGTCCCGGCCGAGCTGCCAGGTCCAGCGCCACGCCGCCCAGATCGCGACGACGGAACCCAGCAGGATCAGCACGAACGCCTGGCCGACGAGCCCGTCGAGCGGCGCGAGCCGCAACAGCACCAGCAGCGCCCACAGCTGGGTCGCGGTGAACGGGATGACGAGCCCGGCCGCGTAGACGCCCCGGCGCCAGCGGCTGCGGCCCGGTGGGTTGGTGTAGGGGTCCATGACAATGCCCTCCTCTGCCCGTGGATCCAGGAAACCTCCGGCTCGCCGCTGCTTCTGTGTCAGCTGACACAGAAGGCGGGATTCAGCTCGCCAGCCGCCGAAGTTCGGCCATGCGGTGGATCGTCACCTGTCTTCTGCCGGTGCTGATGACGCCTTGACGCCGCAGGTCGCGCGTCACGCGTGCCCAGGACTCGCGGGAGATGGCCGCCGTCATCGCCAGTTCGGCCTGGGTGGCCGGGACGGCGATCTCGATGTCCCGGCCGCGCGGCACGCCGTGCTGGACGGCGAGCTGCATCAGCTGCGCGGCCACCCGCCGGGCCGCGGCGCCGCCCCCGAGTTCGAGCCACTGCCGGCCGACCGACCGCAGTCGCGTCGACAGCACCTGCAGCAGCGCCCAGGAGATCCGCGACCGCGTCCGGCACAGCGAGGCGAACCGGTCGCCGGGAACTTCCAGGACTTCGACGTCGTCGAGCGCTTCGACGGTCGCCGAGCGCGGCTGCGCGTCGATCGCGGCCAGCTCGCCGATGACGTCCCCGGTGCCGCGCACCCCCACGACGACCTCGCGCCCGTCCGGCGTCCCGTGCACGATCCGCACGTGCCCGGCCAGCAGCACCACCACGACGCTGGACCGGTCGCCTTCCCGGCAGAGGGTTCCGCCGCGCGGGTAGGACCGCCGCGTCGCGGACTCCGCCAGCACCCGGCGATCGGCCGGCCCCAGCCCGGCCCAGAATCCCGTCGGTTCCACATCCCCACCTCGCTTCCGGTCCCTACGCGGTCAGCCCCTCCTCCGGCGCGCCGGCTTCGGGCGTGTGGAGCCAGCCCCGGAGCCGTTCTTCGCCGATCTTGATGTGGACGGCCTGGGTGAACGCCGTGCGGTCGATGCCGGCGTAGCCGTGCCGCACGACCGCGCGGTGGATCTCCTGGGAAATGGCGAGCGCGAGCGGCCCGGAGGTCTCCTTCAGCCGCCGCTTCAGCTCGGGGGCGTCGAGCAGCCGGCAGGTGATGTCGACGTCTTCGCCGTACAGCCCGCGGCTGTCCCGGTGCACCTCGCCGGCGTGGATCGCGACGCGGAGCCGGAAGGCGAGGTCCGGAAGGTCCTGGGCGTGCTTCTCCAGCAGATCGGCGAGTGCCGGGACGAAGGTGGCGAGCAGCAGCGTCTTGGGCACCTGGTCGAAGGGCCGCACGAGGCACAGCGCGCCGTCGCCGCGGTCGACGAAGGCGTCCCGGTGCTTGCGGCCGATCCCGGCGATCGTGAATGCCTCTTCGAGCAGCTGGTAGAGGACGTTCCGGAGCAGGGCTCGCACCGAGTTCGGGTGTTTGGTCGACCCCTCGATGTCGACCGCCACGATGGCCCGGTGCCGGGGTATGTCCGCTGGAGTACTCATTGGCCCGCTCCTGCCTTCAGGTATGAACTGAAGTTCAGTCAAGTTCACTGTAACGGGTGGAGTACCCTGGAACAACGGGGTTGAAGCGGCGTTACCTGTTCGCTGCGAGGAAGTTTGGGTATGCGTAACGTTTCAGTCTTCGGTTCGACAGGTTGCCCAGTGTGACTTTAGGTCGAGGTAGTACGATCAGCCCACTTTCCGCTCTGCTGAAATTTACTGAAGGGTGGCGGAGGCCGTGTCCCCAGCTGCGCCGCGCGCGCTCGCTCACCGGCTCAAAGAGTTGCGCGAGGAGCAGTGGCCGGCCGCCGGTTTGACGCAGGCCCAGCTGGCCCAGGCTCTCGGCGGTGTGAGCATCTCGCTCATCTCGTCGTGGGAGAACGTCGAGAAGCCGGTTCGTCCGCCCGTCAGGCGGCTCGAGGCCTACGCGACCCTCTTCTCGACGGAACGCTCGCTCGACGAGGGTGTTGTTCAAGTACTCCCGCTTGACGACCTGACGGACGAGGAGCACGTCCGGCGCAAGGAGCTCCTGGAAGAATTGTTGCGGCTTCGCGAGGGCAAGGAGCCCGTCAGGTCGCTGCCGACCGACGTCTGGACGTTCCCCGAGGGGCAGGACGTCGTCATCGTCTGCGCCGAACTACCGCCTGAACTGCGCAGTCACCTGAGTTACGCGGACCCGGAGAGTGCCGACTTCGTCACTCTCTACACTTACGCGGACCCGGATGCCCTGATCGAACTGTACGGGCACATCCGGGCGCGCAATCCCGACAACCGCGTCAGCTTCCACACGACCGAGGAGCTGACGCCCGACGATTACACGACGCACCTGGTACTCCTCGGTGGCGTCGACTGGAACACCGTCACCGCTGCCGTGATCGAGCGGGTGGACTTGCCGGTGGAACAGGTCGTTCGTGCCGAGGACGCCCCGACCAGCGAACCTGGCGGCTTCCGAGTGCAGCGTGACGGCGGGAGCGTGCTCTTCCCGCCACTTCTTGACGACGAAGGTCACCTCATGGAAGACGTCGCACATTTTTACCGGGGCAAAAGTCCCTTCAACCGAAAGCGCACCGTGACCGTATGCAATGGTATGTACGGTCGTGGCACGCTGGGCGCGGTTCGGGCACTCACGGACATCCGTTTCCGTGACCGCAACGAGGCCTACCTGCGAGAGCGCTTCGGCGATGCAGAGGCGTTCAGCATTATCAGCCGGGTGCCAGTGGTCCAGGGGCAGGGCTTGACCCCTGACTGGACCATCGCCGCGAACCGGCTGCACGAATGGCCCGAGGCCGGATGAACGCGCGTCAGCACACCTCGCACAGGGGTCTGCTTACCCCCCTCGACGGTCCCCGTGCCGACGCGTCGATCGACGCGATCATCGTTCCCAACGGCCGGCCGGCCCGATATCTCGAACAGGCGATAACCGCGGCGAAGCGGCAGGAAGCACTGCTGGTCGTGCTGTGCAGCAAGCTGGCGACTGCCTCCAACGCGGCCGTCGAGGCCAGGCGAGCCGGTGCGGAGGTGGTCGCCATCGATACCGACTCGCTCCCTCCCAATCTCGTCCCCCAGCTCGCCACCGACCGGCTGCTCAAGTCCAGCCGGTACAACCGGAATACCGATACCGGCTTCAAACGCAACCTCGGTTTGCTCCTCGCTGTGCTCGCGGGGTGGGAGCGGATTTTTTTCCTCGACGACGACATCGAGCTACCCGAGCCGGAAGATCTGACGAAAGCAGCCGGCCTGCTCGACGATCATTTGCCGATCGTGGGCTTGGCGAATGCGGGGATGCCCGACAACTCGGTCGTCTGCCACGCGCTCCGGGAGGTGGGCGAGGCCCAGGACACCTTCATCGGAGGTGGCGCCCTCGCGGTGGGTGCGGCCGCGTTCGAATCGTTCTTCCCGGACATCTACAACGAAGACTGGTTCTTCCTCCTCGACGGCGTGCGGCTGCGCCCGGCCGCCGTTACGGGTCGGGCGTTCCAGCGGGACTACGACCCGTACCAGAGCGTGGTGCGTGCCCGGGGTGAAGAGCTGGGCGATACGTTGGCCGAAGGGATCTTCGGGTTGCTCGACAGCGGACGTGGGCTGACGGACGCCGGCGAACAGTACTGGGCGGAGTTCCTCCACAATCGCCGCCAGATCATCCGCGACGTGATCAAGCAGGTCCGGGCATCCGCGATCGACCCGGCTCGGCAGATGCGCATGGTGGCCGCTTTGGACGCGGGGTTCCGGCGGAGCCAGCTGATCAGTCCCGAATTCTGCGTACGCTACATCCGTGCGTGGCAGGCGGACTGCGTCCGCTGGGGCGGCCACCTCGACGAATTGCGCCGCCGGCACAGTGGTGGGCCGGGCGTGGAAAAGGCGCTCGCCACCCTGGGGATCGCGCACCTCGCCCAGTGGGGCGTCGACGTCACCGGCGCGACACCTCGATCTTCGGCTCCCCGCGCGGTTCCGGCGTGACCACCGTGAGGTCCTTGACCAGCACGTAGCAGCGTTCCGGGACCTGCAGGACGTTGCCGTTCGGCAGGGTCAGCTGCGCGTAGCAGGTGACCCTGCCGTGGCCCCAGTCCCCGTAGCCGAGGCGGTCGTACAGCCGGGCCGCCGCCGGGTTGTCCGTGCGGACCGCCAGCGCGACCCGCTCGTGGCCCAGGCCGGTCAGGTGCCGCTCCACCGCTTCCACCAGCGCCGCGCCGACGCCCCGGTTGCGCAGTTCGGGGTGAACCTGCAGGTGGGTGAGCAGCGCGACGCCCGGCAGGTGCCGGCGGATCGGCGGCTCTTCGGCTTCTTCGAGCCACAGGTAGACCGCGCCGGCCGGGCGGGCGCCCAGCCACGCGAAGAACAGCACGCCCTGGTCGTTCCGCTGGCGGATCCAGCGATCGATGAGGAATCCGCCGTCGCCGAGGGCCGCGGCGAACGGAAACAGGTCTGCGGAGCGGGCCCGCCCTACGTTGGGCTCGGTCATCTGCAGAAGCCTCCGTCCTCCCGGTACTTCCATAGTGCAGGAGGCGGCCCGGAGTTGACCAGGTCGTGCGGTACTGACCCTGCTTTCGTCGGTTCCCGGTCAGCCGGCGGCGGTGAGGTCGTACACCGTCACGCCGTCCACGGTGGACGACTGGTACGTCGAAGCCACCCACTCGGCGATCCGCTGGGCCGCGTCCGAACCGGTCGAGCCCTGCATCGTCATGCCGTCGCCGAGGAAGTAGTGGATCCGTCCGCTCGCGACGTACTGCTGGAACTGTTCCAGCGTCGGGTACGGGTCCGTCCCGTTGAAACCGCCGACCGCCATGACCGGGGCGCCGCCGGCGAGCTGGTAGCCGGCCGCCGCGTTCGAGAGGACCGTCGCCGCCGTCCAGGTGTACTTCGCCGCGTCCTGCCGGAGCAACGCCGTCAGCTCGGCGCCCGGCAGCGTCGTGCTCAGCAACGAACCGGGGCCGCCGCCGCGACCACCGCCGAAACCACCGCCCCGGAAGCCGCCGCCGAAGCCGGACGAGGGGCCCGCCGACGGGATCGCCCCGCTGTGCGTCGTCGCCGCGGTCGCCAGCGTGTACGCGCCGCTGCCGGACAGCAGCACGACCAGCGCGAAGACGGCCACCAGCGAGGCCGCCCACCGCGTCAGGTGGGCCGCGAAGAACAGCGCCACCGCCGCCAGCAGCCCGCCGACGAGCACTGTCGGCGCCAGCCACGGCTGCCACGACGACCCGGACAGCAGCAGGTACGTCGTCACCGCGGTCAGCGCCACCCCGCCGCTGAGCAGGCCGGACGCCACCGGGCGCGAGCGCAGCAGCCACAGCTGGACCGCCGCCGTGCCCACCAGCGCCGCGATCGCCGGGGCCAGCGCGACCGTGTAGTACGGGTGGATGATCCCGCCCATGTAGCTGAACACCAGCGCCGTCACCAGGAGCCAGCCGCCCCACAGCAGCAGGGCCGCCCGCGACCGGTCGGTGCGCGGCGCCCGGCGCGTGAACCACAGGCCGGCGCCCAGGGCGAGCAGGGCCGCGGGGATCAGCCACGCGATGCCGCCCGCCATCTCGCTCCCGAAGAGCCGCGTCAGGCCGGTCGAACCCCAGCCGCGGCCGCCTCCGCCGCCGACGCTGCCGACCTCGTCGCCGGTGATGCGGCCGAAGCCGTTGTAGCCGAAGACCAGTTCCCACAACGAGTTCGTCTGCGAACCGCCGATGTACGGCCGGTCCGCGGCCGGCCACAGCGCGACGACGACGAGGTACCAGCCCGCCGCGACCACGGTCGCCGCGAACGCGCCGAGCAGGTGCAGCAGCCGCTTGCCGAGCGACACCGGCGCCGCGACGAGGTACGCCACCGCGAACGCGGGCAGCACGAGGAACGCCTGCAGCATCTTCGCGAGAAAGCCGAACCCGACGGCGACACCGGCCAAGGCGAGCCACTTCGGGCTCGCCTTCTCGAGCGCGCGGACCACGCAGTACGCGCCGGCGACCAGGAGCAGCACGAGCAGCGCGTCCGGGTTGTTGAACCGGAACATCAGCGCCGCCGCCGGGGTCAGCGCGAGCACCAGGCCCGCCACCAGCCCGGCGGCCGGGCCGGAGGTCCGCTTGACCGTCGCGTGCAGCAGCCACACCGAACCGACGCCCATCAGCGCCTGCGGCACGAGGACGCTCCACGCGTTGACGCCGAACAGCCGGGCCGACAGGCCCATCACCCAGAGCGCGGCCGGGGTCTTGTCCACGGTGATCGCGTTCGCCGCGTCGCTCGACCCGAAGAACAGCGCCTTCCAGCTCTGCGAACCGGCTTGCGCGGCGGCGGAGTAGAAGGCGTTGGCCCAGCCCGAGGCGCCGAGGCCCCACAGGTAGAGCACCGCGGTGCCGAGCAGCAGCGCGGCCAGCGCCGGCCCGTGCCACGTCCGGCGAGCGGGTACTGCGGGCGTCACAACGGTTTCGCGTGATGCGAGAGCGGTCATGTGATCAGCTTCCGGTTTCCAGCTGGGGCCGGGTTGTGCCGATGCTGTGCACTCGCTGTGCGGGCACGGCCACGGGCAGGCGCACCGCGAACTCCGTCCGGCCGGGGCGGCTGTGCACCTCGATCGTGCCGTGGTGGGCGACCACGACGGCGCACGCGATCGCCAGCCCGAGCCCGGTGCTGCCGGCCGTGCGGGAGCGAGAGGAGTCGCCGCGGGCGAAGCGTTCGAAGACGTCCGGTAGCAGGTCCGGGGCGATGCCGGGACCGTTGTCGGTCACGGTGATCACGGCGCTGCCGTCGGCCGAGCGGGCGAGCGACGTCGCGACCGTCGTGCCGGGCGGGGTGTGCGTGCGCGCGTTGGCCAGCAGGTTCGCCAGGACCTGGTGCAGCCGCTGGACGTCGCCGAGCGCGAGCACCGGGTCCGGGGGCAGTTCCAGCAGCCACCGGTGGTCGCGCCCGGCGACCTGGGCGTCGCCGACGGCGTCGGCGACCAGCCGGGTGAGGTCGACGTCGCGCAGGTCGAGCGGGCGGCCCGCGTCGAGCCGGGCGAGCAGCAGGAGGTCTTCGACGAGCGCGCTCATCCGGACGGCCTCGGACTGGATCCGGCCCATCGAGTGCGCGACGTCGGGGGGCACCAGCGCGCTGCCGCGGGCGGCCAGCTCGGCGTACCCGCGGATCGCGGCCAGCGGCGTCCGCAGCTCGTGGCTGGCGTCGGCGACGAACTGGCGGACGCGCAGCTCGCTGTCGTGCCGGGCTTCTAGGGCTTGGGAGACGTGGCTGAGCATCAGGTTCAGCGCCGAGCCGACCTGGCCGACCTCGGTGCGCGGGTCGGTGTCGGAATCCGGCACACGGATCGACAGCGCCACCTGCCCGCGGTCGAGCGGCAGCTCGGTGACGCGCCCGGCGGTGGCCGCGACTCGCTCGAGCGGCCGCAGCGTCCGGCGGACCGCGAAGGCGCCGAGGAAGGCCGCGCCGAGCACGCCGGCGGCGGCGACACCGAAGAGGATGAGCGCGACGGTGAGCAGCGTGTCGGTGACCGGTTTCATCGGCAGGCCGGTGACCACGACCTCGGACGTCCCGGGCACCCGCAGGGCCATCAGCCGGTACTCGCCGAGGTCGTCGAAGGACACCGTGTGCGGCTTGCCGTCGGTGGGCACCGAAAGCATCACGGCCTGCTGCGCCGCGCTGAGGCTCATGCCCTCGCCGTGCTCGGAGATGCTGTCGTCGTGGACCTTCACCCGCCCGTCGAAGGTGGCGCTCACCGTGCCGACGTTCTGGCCGAGGGGGTGCTCGCCGCCCTGGTCGTCCGGCGGCCCGCCGTCCTGGCGGCCGGGGTTGCTCGCGAAGACCAGCGAGCGCGTCGCCGCGGCGGAGAGCTGCTGGTCGATCTGGCGGGTGAGGAACACGTCGAGCGCGAACTCGCTGACCACCCCGACGATCAGGCACACCACGGTGAGCAGCACGACCATCGACCCGGTCAGCTTCGCGCGCAGCGAAAAGCGCCCCCGGCGGGGGTGCGGTGCAACGGATCGCGCGGCCATGGGTAAAGCGTCCGTCGACGCCGTGTGTGCGGGTTGTGTGCTGCCTGTGAGGCGGCTGTGCGGTGACCGGCCTGTCGCGGAAGTCCGGTTCCTCCGGTCACAGGAACGGCTGACGGCAGGCACAGTCCGCACACAGCCGGTCCCGCCACCGTGGATCGCACACCTCGTTAAGGAGCAACAGATGACGACACCGCAGGCACCGTCCACTCCGGATCAGACGTGGGGCGCGGCCCCCGCCCCGGGCACCCCGCCGCGACCGGCTTGGTCCCCGGGCAAGAAGATCGCGGCGGGCGCCGTCGCGGTCGCCATCGTGGCCGGCGGGGGAGCGGCGATCTGGGCCGCTTCGTCGTCATCCGCGGCGACGGACTCGGCGACCGGCCCGGGCGGGATGCCGGGCGGGATGCAGGGCGGCCTGGGCGGCATGGGTGGCTTGGGGTCGGCGTTGCACGGGGAGTACGTGGCGTCGGACGGAAACGGCGGCTACGTCACGAAGATCACCCAGACCGGCGAGGTGACGGCGCTGAGCGCGACCTCGCTGACGGCGAAGAGCGAGGACGGGTTCTCGAAGACGTACACGATCACCTCGGACCAGGCGACGGGCTTGGCAACGGGCGACACGGTGACGGTGGTGGCCACGGAGTCGGGCGACACGGCAACGGCGACGTCGGTGAGCGACGGCGCCACGGGCGGCCAGGGCCAGCCTCCGGGCGGCGGCCAGGGAACCCCGCCGACCCAGACCGGCTGACGGCGCGGCGGCCCCGGGGTCAGCGGCGGTCGTAGTCGACCGCGACCTCCGGGGTCGTCGCTCGCGCCCGGCACGTCAGGATCCGGTTCGCCGCCACGTCGTCCTCCGTCAGCGCGTAGCGGACGTCCATGTCGACCTGCCCGTGCCGCAGCGTCGCCCGGCACGTCCCGCACGCGCCGCCCGTGCACGAGTACGGCACCTCGAAGCCCGCCCGCATCGCCGCGTCCAGCACCGTTTCGCCGGCTTCCGCGCGGACGCACGTCGTCGTCCCGCCCAGCGTCACCGCCACGTTCGCCGGGGTGCCCGCCGGGTCGCGCAGGGGGGCCGCGCCGCGGAACAGTTCGAAGTGGACGTTCTCCTCGGGGACGTCCGCGTCGGCCAGCGTGCCGCGGACCAGCTCCATCAAGCCGCGCGGGCCGCACAGGAACCACTCGTCGACCTTCGCCGGGTGCAGGCGGTTCTGCAGCAGCGCCCGCAGGCGCGTCCCGTCGAGGCGGCCGCGCTGGTAGCGCTCGTGGGAAATCGCCAGCGCCTCGCCGAGCGTGTCGAACTGGCGGGGCCGGTGCGCGTGCAGGTCCGGGTCGCGCTCGTCGGTCCGGTAGTGGACGACGTGCAGCCGTCCCCCGAACCCCTCGGCGAGCGCGCTCAGCTCCTTCGCGAACAGCGTCGTCGCGCCGGAAGTGTTGACGTACAACAACGTCGCGCGGCTGTGTGGCTCCGCGGACAGCGCGCTGACCACGATGGACAGCACCGGCGTGATGCCGCTGCCCGCCGCCAGCGCGACGTAGTGCGCGGTCCGGGACGGGTCCGGTGTGAGCGTGAACCCTCCGGACGGCGGCAGGACGTCCAGAAAGTCGCCGACGGACAGCGTCGTCGTCGCGAAGCCGGAGAACGCGCCGCCCGGACGGCGTTTCACCGCGATCCGCAGCTCGCCCGCGTCCGCCGGCGCGCAGATCGAGTACGTCCGGCGGACCGGCTGCCCGTCGAGCACCGCGCGGACCGCGACGTGCTGGCCCGGCGTGAACCGGAACTCCTCCGCCAGCTGCGGCGGGACGTAGAAGGTGATCGCGACGGCGTCCGCGGTCAACGGCCGGATCTCGCGGACCCGCAGCCGGTGGAACCGGCTCGGCCCGAGCGGCGGCGAGGCCGGTGCGGGCACGGACACCTCCGGGGAGCAGTCGAGGCCGGCCGCCGCCCGGTACTCCGCCGCAGTCAGGTCCCGGCCGCCGGCGGTGCGGATCGGGACGTCGCGGGCCAGGTACGCCTCGCGGTTCTCCAGCCAGACCCGGCGGTACCGGTGGAACGGGACGGCGGGGTGCAGGTGGTGCACCAGGTGCAGGTTCTGGGCCAGCAGCACTGGCGTGAGCAGCCAGTCGAGGCCGACGCGCACGCGGGTGGCGCCGAACCGGTCCGCGGCGGGCAGGCCGTGGTGCGGCAGCCAGGCGAACGACCACGCGAGCAGGGCCATGCCGAGCCGCTGCGGCAGCAGGTAGACGAACAGCAGCTCGACGCCGTGCCCGGCCGCGATGAGCGCGACCGCCGCCGACAGCGCCGCGGTGAGCACCACCAGCGTCTCGGTCAGCTCGTGCGTGGGCCGCGACCGCAGCCGGGAGAAGTAGCAGCGCGCGTACGCGAAGTCGAGGGTCAGCCAGCGCAGCGGCAGCTGCCAGCGCGGGCCCCGCGACGTCCAGGCGTCCGGGTCGGCGGGCACCGACGCGTTCGTGTGGCGGTGGTGCTCGCCGTGGGCGAACCGCAGCGAGGGGAACGACGCGTACGCCGCGACGAACGGGACGGCCAGCCGGCCGAGCACCTCGTTGACCCAGGTCAGTTTCCCCGCCGAGTGGTGGGCCGACTCGTGCACGACCGTGTACATGGCGAAGGTGACGAAGGTGTTCAGCACGACGGTGACCACCGGCGGCACGAGCCCCGCCAGCAGCAGCCAGGTCGAGGTGATCCCCAGCGCCAGGCCGCCGGCGAAGAGCAGGAGGACGGGCAGGGAGACGGCGGGCAGGCTGATCCGCGGCGCGGGCAAGCCACGGGCGGTCGTCTCACCGATCGCCGGCACGACGGCAGGGCCGTGCTGCTGGGTGAGGGCGACGGGCATCGAGCGGTCTCCTCGGTCGAGAAGCTCCTGGCCAGGCGGGAGTCACCGTAGACAACTGATCGGGGTTTGTAAACGTTACAGCAGAGCCCGAAAAAAGGTGTCGGCCAGCGGGACGCAACCGGCGGGTAAGCTCGCCGTGTGAAGGCGGTCACCCACCCGGCGCCGGCGCGGACCCGGGAGAAGCTGCTGGCCGTGGCGGCCGACGTCATCGAGGCCGACGGCTGGGCCGCCGTCACCATGGGCAAGCTGGCCGCGCGGGTCGGCGTGAGCAGGCAGACCGTCTACAACGAACTGGGCTCCAAGGCCGAGCTGGCCAAGGCGCTGATGCTGCGCGAGACGGACCGCTTCGTCGAGCGCGTGACGGACGACGTCGCGGCGCACCCGGACGATCCGGTCGAGGGCGTGACGGCAGCGTTCCGGCACACGCTCGAAGCGGCCCGGGCGAACCCCCTGCTGGAGATTGCGCTGGGCGTCCAGCAGGGCGGCCGCGACGACTTCCTCCCGCTGCTGACGTCCCAGCCCGAGGCGGTGCTGGGCCGCGCGGTCGACGCGGTCGCGGCGGTCTTCGCCGGTGCTTACCCCAGGGTCCGGCTGACGGCGTCGGAGTGGGCGGTGGCGGTCGAGGCGTTCATGCGGTTGCTGCTGTCGCACCTGGTTCAGCCCAGCGGGTCGGCCGAGCACGCGGTGGGCCAGATGCGCTGGGTGATCGGCCGGATGCTGGGGTAGCGACGCCGTCGGGTGCGCCGGTGACGCCGGTCCGTGCATCGGCCGTGACGCCGCAGGTGGCCCCCGCCCCGGCGGCGCGGGCCACTGGCCTAGACTCGGACGTCCCGGTCTGCAGGTGACCTGGGGCCATTTCCGCAGGATTGTCCTACACAATCGTTACCGCTCGAGGAGAAGACCTTGAAGAGCACCGTCGAGCAGCTGAGCCCGACGCGAGTCAAGATCAATGTCGAGGTGCCGTTCGACGAGTTGAAGCCGAACTTCGACCGCGCCTACCGCAAGATCGCCCAGCAGGTGCGCATCCCGGGCTTCCGGCCCGGCAAGGCGCCCGCTCGCGTCCTGGAAAGCCGGATCGGGCGCGGCCCGGTGCTCGACGAGGTCGTCAACGAGGCCATCCCGGCCAAGTACATCGAGGCCGTTCGCGAGAACGAGGTCCGCACGCTCGGCAACCCCGAGTTCGACGTGACCAAGCTCGAAGACCGCGACGTCCTCGAGTTCACCGCCGAGGTCGACGTGCGCCCGGAGATCGAGCTGCCCGACCTGGACGGCTTCGCGGTCACCGTCGACGACGTCGAGCTGACCGACGCCGAGGTCGACGAGCAGCTCGACGAGCTGCGCGCCCGCTTCGGCACGCTGACCGGCGTCGAGCGCCCGGCCGAGACCGGCGACTTCGTCTCGATCGACCTGTCCGCCACCGTCGACGGCGAGGCCGTCGAGGAGGCGAGCACCACCGGGCTGTCCTACGAGATCGGCTCCGGCCAGCTCGTCGACGGCATCGACGAGGCGATCGTCGGCGCCAACGCCGGCGAGACCAAGACGTTCACCACCCAGCTCGTCGCCGGGGAGCACGCCGGCAAGGACGCCGAGGTGACCGTGACCGTCCAGTCGGTCAAGCAGCGCGAGCTGCCCGAGGCCGACGACGAGTTCGCCCAGATGGCCAGCGAGTTCGACACGATCGAAGAGCTCAAGGGCGACCTGCGCGAGCGCCTGGGCCGCGTCAAGAAGATGCAGCAGGGCGTCCAGGCCCGCGACAAGGTGCTCGACGAGCTCCTGGAGCGCACCGAGGTGCCGATCCCGGAGAAGGTCCTCGACGCCGAGATCGAGAACCGCAAGCACGACGCGATCCACCCGTTCGACCACGACGAGGCCCAGTTCGCGCAGGCCCTCGAGGCCGAAGGCCGCACGCTCGAGGAGTTCGACGCGGAGACCCGCACCGAGTCGGAGAAGGCCGTCCGCACGCAGCTGCTGCTGGACACCATCGCCGACAAGGAAGAGGTGTCGGTCAACGACGGCGAGCTCACCGAGCGGATCATCTACCAGGCCCAGCGCTTCGGGATCAGCCCGGACGAGTACGTCCAGCGCGCCCAGCAGTCCGGCCAGCTGACCGCCATCTACGCCGACGTCCGGCGCGGCAAGGCCCTCGCCTCGGTGGTCCGCAAGACCACCGTGACCGACGGCTCCGGCGCCGAGGTCGACCTCACCGAGCTGTTCGGCTCCGAAGAGCCGGCCGGCGACGAGGCAACCCAGGAGACGCAGGTCACCGACGAGGCGGCGAAGACTCCGGCGGAGTGAAGCTGTGAGCGAACTTGGGCGGTGTCAGGCATTCTGCACCGCCCGAGTTCGTTAGGGTCGGATACAAGATCTCAAGCATCTGAAACGACAGCGGCGGCCGTCAGCACCGGGCCGCCGCCGGCGAAAAGGCAGGCAGACGTGACGCAGCACACGCCCGAGGCGCGGTCCGGCACCGCGGGACTCACCCTCACCGACTCGGTGTTCGAGCGGTTGCTCCAGGAGCGCATCGTCGTCCTCGGTTCCGAGGTCAACGACGAGGTCGCCAACCGGATCACCGCGCAGCTGTTGCTGCTCGACGCCGACGACGCCGAGTCCGACATCCGCTTCTACATCAACTCGCCGGGCGGTTCGGTCACCGCCGGCTTCGCGATCTACGACACCATGCAGCTCATCCGCCCGGACGTCGCGACCTACGCGATGGGCATGGCGGCCTCGATGGGGCAGTTCCTGCTGTCCTCGGGCACGCCGGGCAAGCGCTACGCGCTCCCGCACGCGCGCATCCTGATGCACCAGCCGTCGGCGGGTGTCGGCGGCACGGCGTCGGACATCGCGATCCAGGCCGACCTGTTCAACAAGTGGAAGCAGGAGCTGGCCCGGATCACCGCGGACCAGACCGGCCAGACGGTCGAGCAGATCATCAAGGACGGGGACCGCGACCGCTGGTTCACCGCGCAGGAGGCGAAGGACTACGGGTTCGTGGACCACGTCCTCACCGCCGACATCGCCCGTCCGGGCTCGAACTGAGCGCGAAGCACACAGGAGACTCGATCATGAGCAACTTCCGGCTCCCGGGTGACTTCCAGGCCCCGAGCACGCCCCAGTCGCGGTACATCCTGCCGTCGTACGTGGAGCGGACCAGCTACGGCGTCAAGGAGTCGAACCCGTACAACAAGCTCTACGAAGAGCGGGTCATCTTCCTCGGCGTGCAGGTGGACGACGCGTCGGCCAACGACGTGATGGCCCAGCTGCTGCACCTCGAGCACGAGGACCCGGACCGCGACATCCTGGTCTACATCAACTCGCCGGGTGGCTCCTTCACCTCGCTGATGGCGATCTACGACACCATGCAGTTCGTCCGCCCGGACATCCAGACGTACTGCCTCGGCCAGGCCGCCTCGGCCGCCGCGGTGCTGCTGTCGGCCGGCACGCCGGGCAAGCGCTACGCGCTGCCGAACTCGCGCGTGCTGATCCACCAGCCGGCCACCGAGGGCACCTACGGCCAGGTCTCCGACCTGGAGATCCAGGCGAACGAGATCCAGCGGGTGCGGCGCCAGATGGAGGTCATCCTGGCGAAGCACACTAACAAGGACCCGGACCAGATCCGGACCGACATCGAGCGCGACAAGATCCTGACGGCCGAGGAGGCCAAGGCGTACGGCATCATCGACGAGGTGCTGCCGTACCGGAAGGCGTCGGCTCTGTAGATCCGCCAGGCCGGTGTGTGTCGAGGAGACGACATACACCGGCACTCTGGTTTAGGGTCGTCCTCTGACGTGCTCCCGGCGCCTGTGGGTGTTCCCGCCCACGGCATCGGACGGGTACCGTCAGTGGCAATGCGTGAGGCTCCACTCGGTCGTCCGTGACCGGGGGTCGCACCGTCGCAACACACGTCAGGCGCGCCCACCGCGCGCCGGAGGGGACGAGGTCAACGGCCATGGCACGGATCGGTGACGGCGGAGACCTGCTGAAGTGTTCTTTCTGCGGGAAGAGCCAGAAGCAGGTGAAGAAGCTCATTGCCGGCCCCGGGGTCTACATCTGCGATGAGTGCATCGACCTCTGCAATGAGATCATCGAGGAGGAGCTGGCCGAGGCCGGCGACGTCAAGCTCGACGAGCTGCCCAAGCCCGCCGACATCCACGAGTTCCTCGAGCAGTACATCATCGGTCAGGACGACGCCAAGCGGACGCTCGCGGTAGCGGTCTACAACCACTACAAGCGGATCCAGGCGGACGACAAGGCCGGGCCGAAGGACTCCAAGGAGGAGTCGGTCGAGCTGGCCAAGTCGAACATTCTGATGCTCGGCCCCACCGGGTGCGGCAAGACCTACCTCGCGCAGACGCTGGCGAAGCTGCTCAACGTGCCGTTCGCGATCGCGGACGCCACGGCGCTGACCGAGGCCGGGTACGTCGGCGAGGACGTCGAGAACATCCTGCTCAAGCTCATCCAGGCGGCGGACTACGACGTCAAGCGGGCCGAGACCGGGATCATCTACATCGACGAGGTCGACAAGATCGCCCGGAAGAGCGAAAACCCGTCGATCACGCGGGACGTCTCCGGCGAGGGCGTGCAGCAGGCCCTGCTGAAGATCCTCGAGGGCACCACCGCCTCGGTCCCGCCGCAGGGCGGCCGCAAGCACCCGCACCAGGAGTTCATCCAGATCGACACGACGAACGTGCTGTTCATCGTGGCCGGCGCGTTCGCCGGGCTGGAGAAGATCATCAACGAGCGGGTCGGCAAGCGCGGCCTCGGCTTCGGCGCGGAGATCCGCACCAAGTCCGAGATCGAGGAGAGCGACGTCTTCTCCGACACCATGCCCGAGGACCTGATCAAGTTCGGGCTGATCCCGGAGTTCATCGGCCGGCTCCCGGTCGTGGCGACGGTCAACCACCTGGACAAGGACTCGCTGGTCAACATCCTGACCCAGCCGCGCAACGCCCTGGTGAAGCAGTACAAGAAGCTCTTCGAGATGGACAACGTCGAGCTCGAGTTCACCAAGACCGCGCTCGAGGCCATCGCCGACCAGGCGGTCCTGCGCGGGACCGGTGCCCGCGGGCTGCGCGCCATCATGGAAGAAGTGCTCCAGCCGGTGATGTACGACATCCCGAGCCGCGACGACGTGGCGAAGGTCGTCATCACCGAGCAGACCGTCCGGGAGAACGTGAACCCGACGATCGTCGCCCGGCAGCCGACGCGGCGCACGCGCAGCGAGCGCGGCGAGAAGTCGGCCTGAGGCCGGGCGTCTCCGGGCCGGCCGGCCCGGAGACCCGACAGGAAAGCTGAATGACTGCAGACTCTGTGCCGGTCACCGGTGGGGGCGCCGCCCCCGCCGGTGGCGTGCAGGCACCGCCGCCTCCGGAACCGGCGCCGGTGGCCGCCGGGCCGGCCCTCGGGTTCCGTGAGCTGAGCGAACGCGTCATCGCGTCCGCGGTCGAGCGGTACCCGTGGCTGAACCGGGTGCTGATGGGCGTGCTGGCCGTGTGCGCGGGCTCGTGCGTCGTGGCCGTGGTGTCCCGGCTGTCGCCGTTGCCGCTGATCCCGGTGCCGCTGTTCCTCGTCGCGGGTTACGGCCTCTGGCGGGCCCGTGGCGTGACCGACCGGCGCGCGCTGGGCAACTGGGTGCTGCTGTTCGCCGTCGCGGCCATGGTCGGCTTCTGGCTGATCTCGGTCGTCGGTCGCTGGGTCGAGTAACCCGCCGTTTGAACTCTCCGGGCGCTGGGTAAGACAGTCCCGTGGTAGATGCCCTCAGACCGTTCCGGCATCCCGCACTCTTCTACCGCGGTGACACCGAGTACCTGGACGCTGTCGTTGCGTACTTGCTCGAAGGCCTCGATCGAGGCGAACCCGTGGCCGCCGCCGTGCCCGGGCGCAATCTGCTGCTCATCGAGAAAGCCCTGGAAGACCGCGCCCACGAAGTCCGGCTGACCGACATGTGCCGGGTGGGCCGCAACCCCGGGGCGATCCTGCCGTCGGTCCTGCTCGCCTTCGCCGGCGACCACGCGGGCCCGGTGCGGATCGTGGCGGAGCCGGTGTGGGGTGACCGGACCGGCGCCGAGTACCCGGCGTGCGTGCTGCACGAGGCGCTCCTCAACAACGCGCTGGCGGGCCGCGACCTGGCGGTGCTGTGCCCGTACGACACCGCGGCGCTGCCGCCGGAGGTCCTGGCCGACGCCGAGCGCACCCACCCGGAGGTCTGGGGGCCGGCAGGGCCGTGCACCAGCGCCCGCTTCGACCCCGACGGCGTGCGCGCGGACTTCACGCGGCCGCTGGTCCCGCCGCCGGCCGCGGTCGAGCGGAAGTTCGACATCGGGCAGCTCGCCTCGCTGCGCGGGTTCGCCGAGATCTGGGCCGCCCGCCACGGCTTGCGCCGCCCCCGCCGCGACGACTTCGCGCTGGCGATCGCGGAGCTGACGACGAACAGCGTCCTGTACGGCGGCGGCACGGGGGTGTTGCGCCTGTGGGCGGAAGAGCGCCAGGTGGTGGGCGAGGTGACGGACGCGGGCACGATCACCGAGCCCCTGGCCGGCCGCATCCCCCCGGCGGCGACCACCCCGGGCGGTCGCGGGCTGCTGCTGGTGAACCGGCTGGCGGACCTGGTCCGCACGTACTGGGTCCCGGGCCGCACGACGACCCGGGTCCACTTCAGCTGCTGAGACGCGGGGTCAGTCCTTGCGGGGCACGTGCTTGCCGAGGAAGCTGATCAAGCTCGGCACCACCGTCCGGTTGAACGAGTCGCCGTGCTTGCCGTGGGCCGTGTGGGCCACCGCCGGGTGGGCCGCGTCGATGTAGCGGCGGACTCCCGTGATGAACGGGTCCTCCGTGCCGCACCAGATGCCGTTGGCCACGCTCTTCGTCTCGTCGATGTGGCGCAGCGGGTCCAGGGCCGTCCAGTCGTTGAGGCCGGTGAAGATGTGCCGCTTGGCCATCTCCTGCCAGGACAGGATCAGCGCCGGGGCCAGCGTCGCGACCGCGGCCGGCGGCTGGCGGCGCTCCACCCGGCGGCGCGTGTACACCAGCGCGCCGAACCCGCCCATCGAGACGCCCGTGCAGGCGAACGGCTGCCCGGTGTCGCCGCCGAAGCCGCGGGCCCGCAGCCATTGCGGGACCTCTTCGAGGATCATCGCCATCGGGTCGTCGCCGGGGTGCACCTCGTGCCAGTAGTTGTCGCCGCCGTCGACGGCCACGAAGCCGAACGCCGGGACCGCCTTGCGGGCGACGTCGCTGGCCAGCTGCTTGAGCGTGCCGGTCGGGGCCGCGCTGCGGGCGTTGCCGTGCAGGCCGTGCAGCATGAGCGACATCGGCAGCCCCTTCGGCGGGGTCTTCGACGGCAGGATGAACACCAGGTCGACCATCCGGCCGCGGGCCTGGGAGTAGACGCGCTCGACGCGGGTGCTGCCCAGCTGGGTCGTCGGGTTCGACGACGTCACGCCCAGCGTGCGCTGCAGCGCCTGGCTGAAGGGCAGCTTGCCGGTGGCGGTGCCGAGAGCCAGGCCGCCCACGGCCAGCCCGGACGCGCCCGCGATGAGCACGGACCGGCGCGACAGCCACCGCCGGGCGTCCCGGACCGCGGCCGCCCCGACCGTCTCCGGGATCAAGGGCTCGCCCGGAGGTCGCTCCCCGTTTTCGTCGTTCACCTGTCTCCGTCCCCCGCCTGCTGTTCGTAGGACGCCGCGCACCTGCTCCGCGTTCCCCTCACGTCCCTGCTCGCCGGGTTAGTCGTTCCCACCCTGCCCGGCGTTTCGGTTTCTCGCGCGCCAAGCCGCCTTCGCTGCCTCGGTCGAGCGTTCCGCCTGCTCCACAGTGTCCCCGAGACCCACCGCGAGGGTGATCCCCAGGGGTATCAAAATGTGGTCGATGCCCTGCTCGGCGGCCCCGAAGTGGCCCGAAGCCTCGAGCGTGACGAAGCCGTGCAGCGCGCTCCACAGCTGGGCGGCGGCCTGGTACTTGTCCACGGGCCGGAACCGGCCGGCCTCGATGGCCCGCTCGGTCGCCCGGACGATGTGGTCGAACGCCTCCAGGCCCTCCTGAGCGGCTTCGCGGCCCTCCTCGGTGGTGAGGTCGGACAGCGTCGCCCGTTTGCCGCCGGGCGCGGACTGCCCGAACGTCACCGCGAACAGCTGCGGCTGCTCGGCGACCGCCTGCCGGTAGGTGCGGGCCAGGCTGAAGATGTCGGCGACCGGGTCGTCGGTCTCGCCGACCCCGGCCAGCCACGTGCTCAGCCGCAGGAACCCCGTGCGCGCGACCTCGTCGACCAGCGCGGCCATGCCCCCGAAGTGCGTGTACACGGCCATCGTCGAGACGCCGACCTCCGCCGCCAGCTTGCGGGCCTGCAGGGCTTCGGGGCCGCCCTCGTCGAGCAGCCGGATGGCGGCCCGGACGAGCCGCTCCTTGACGTCGTTCGCGCGCGGTTTGGGGCTCATGCTTGCCAGTATCTCATAACCCTGTTATAAATGGCGTCATAACCGAGTTATGGCAACTCTGGAAGGGTCGGCATGGGCAACAAGTTCCTCGAAGGCAACTTCGCCCCGGTGAGCCGGGAGCACACGATCACCGAGCTGGCCGTCACGGGGGCGATCCCGGACTTCCTCGACGGCCGCTACCTGCGCAACGGGCCCAACCCGCTGTCCGAAGTGGACCCGGCGGCCTACCACTGGTTCATGGGCGACGGCATGGTCCACGGCGTGCGCCTGCGCGACGGCAAGGCCGAGTGGTACCGCAACCGCTGGGTCCGCAACCCGGCCGTCGCGGCGACGCTGAACGGCGAGGACCCGAGCCGCTTCTGCGGGCTCGACGCGCTGGGCGCCAACACCAACGTGATCGGCCACGCCGGCAAGACCCTCGCCCTGGTCGAGGCGGGCGCGCCGATCTACGAGCTGACCGACGAGCTCGACACGGTCGGCCGCTGCGACTTCGAGGGCACGCTGCCCGGCGGCTACACCGCTCACCCCAAGCGCGACCCGCGCACCGGCGAGCTGCACGCCGTCTCGTACTTCTTCGGCATGGGCAACAAGGTCCAGTACTCGGTGATCGACGCGGAAGGCCGCGCGCGCCGCACGGTCGACGTCGAGGTCACCGGGTCGCCGATGATGCACGACTTCTCCCTGACCGAGAAGCACGTCGTGTTCTACGACCTGCCGGTGACGTTCAACGCCGAGATGGCGGTGGCCGCCAGCGTGCCGAGCGCACTGCGGACGCCGGCGAAGCTGGTCGTGTCGGCCATGGTCGGCAAGGTCCGCGTGCCGGACCCGGTGACGGCGATGATGACGCGCAAGATCGGCGCGAACGGCGGCCTGCCCTACCGCTGGGACCCGAAGTACCCGGCGCGGATCGGCGTGATGCCCCGCGAGGGCGGCAACGGCGACGTCCGCTGGTTCGACGTCGAGCCGTGCTACGTCTTCCACCCGCTCAACGCCTACGACGACGGCGACTCGATCGTGCTGGACGTCGTCCGCCACCCGCGGATGTTCGACCGCGAGCTGCACGGCCCGGACGAGGGCGGCCCGACGCTGGACCGCTGGACGGTCGACCTGACCGCGGGCAAGGTCATCGAGGAGCGTCTCGACGACCGCGGCCAGGAGTTCCCGCGCGTGGACGAGCGCCTGGTCGGCCGCAAGCACCGCTACGGCTACTCGATGTCGGCCGACGGCGGCGCGAACCCGGGCGGGTCACTGTTCAAGCACGACTTCCGGACGGGTGGCCGCCAGGAACGCGCGTTCGGAGCGGGACGGCAGCCGGGCGAGTTCGTCTTCGCACCGTCCCATGAGGACGCGGCGGAGGACGACGGCGTGCTGATGGGCTTCGTCTTCGACCCGGCGACCCAGCGCAGCGACCTGACGCTGCTGGACGCGGGCACGCTGGAGACGGTCGCGGCGATCCACCTGCCGGACCGCGTGCCCAACGGCTTCCACGGCAACTGGGTCGAGTCGGCCTAGGTCAGGACGCGGTGGTCGCCGGTGTAGAGGTTCATCGAGTCGCCGCGGAGGAAGCCGATCAGGGTCATCCCGTTCTCCTCCGCCAGCTCGACCGCCAGTGACGACGGTGCCGACACCGCGGCCAGCAACCCGATCCCCGCCATCGCGGCCTTCTGCACCAGCTCGAACGACGCGCGCCCGGACACCAGCAAGCCGTGTCCGGGTGCGGGGATCCGGTTCTCCAGCACCGCCCAGCCCAGCACCTTGTCCACCGCGTTGTGCCGGCCGACGTCCTCGCGGACCACGGCGAGCTCACCGTCCGGGGTGAACAGTCCCGCCGCGTGCAGGCCGCCGGTGCTGGCGAACACCTTCTGCCGGGCGCGCAACGCGTCCGGCAGGCCGGCCAGCGTCTCGCTCTTCACCGCGAAGGCGGCCGAAGCAGGGGAGAAGCGGGTCTTGAGCTTGACCGCGTCGAGCGCCGCCTTGCCGCAGACCCCGCACGACGACGTCGTGTAGAAGTTGCGCTCGACCCCGGTGTCCGGCGGCGGCACGCCGTCGGCGAGCGCGATGTCCAGGACGTTGTAGGTGTTGCGGCCCTGGTCGTCGACGCCGTCGCAGTAGCGGGCGACCGCGATGTCCTCCCGGCCGCCGATCACCCCTTCGGACAGCAGGAAGCCGTGGGCCAGCTCGACGTCGTGCCCGGGCGTGCGCATCGTGACGGCCAGCGCCTTGCCGCCGACGCGCAGCTCCAGGGGTTCTTCGGCGGCCAGCGCGTCGGGGCGGCGCCGGTCTCCGGTCGCGGAGATCCGCCGCACCGGCCTGCGCACGGTCACCCTGCCCATGACCCACACCCTTCTCCGCCGGAAAGTTTGACACCCGCATGGTGCAACACCGGGTATTTAGTAATACATTCCCTCCATCATCCCCACTCTAGGAGAGGGATCCGATGGCTCTCGGTTTCCTGGACCGTTCCCGGATCGTCGCACCACCGGGCTGGACGCGCTGGCTGGTGCCGCCGGCGGCCCTTTCGGTACACCTGTCGATCGGGCAGGCCTACGCGTGGAGCGTCTTCAAGACGCCGCTCGAGAAGACGCTGCACCTCAACGGGACGCAGAGCTCGCTGCCGTTCCAGCTGGGCATCGTCATGCTCGGGCTGTCCGCCGCGTTCGGCGGCACCCTCGTCGAGAAGAACGGCCCGCGCTGGGCGATGTTCGTGTCGATGTGCTGCTTCGCCAGCGGATTCCTCATCTCCGCCCTCGGCGTCGCGACCGGCCAGTTCTGGCTGGTGGTCGTCGGCTACGGCGGGATCGGCGGCATCGGGCTCGGCATCGGCTACATCTCGCCGGTGTCCACGCTCATCAAGTGGTTCCCGGACCGGCCGGGCATGGCCACCGGCATCGCGATCATGGGCTTCGGCGGCGGCGCGCTGATCGCCTCGCCGTGGTCGTCGTCGATGCTCGGCACCGCGCCCACCACGGGCACCATCGCGACGGCGTTCCTCGTCCACGGCATCGTCTACGCCGTGTTCATGTCGATGGGCTGGCTGCTCGTGCGGGTGCCGGCCGACGACTGGAAGCCGGCGGGCTGGGAGCCCAAGACCGACCACGGCCGGGCGATGATCAGCACCGCGAACGTCTCAGCGGCCAACGCCATCAAGACGCCGCAGTTCTGGTGCCTGTGGGTCGTGCTCTGCTTCAACGTCACCGCGGGCATCGGCATCCTGGAGAAGGCGTCGCCGATGATCGTGGACTTCTTCAAGAGCACGTCCACGCCGGTCGGCACGGCCGCGGCGGCCGGGTTCGTCGCGCTGCTGTCACTGTGCAACATGCTCGGCCGGTTCGTCTGGTCGTCCACTTCGGACCTGGTGGGGCGCAAGAACATCTACCGCACCTACCTCGGCGTCGGCGCGGTGCTGTACCTGGTGATCGCGCTGACGCAGAACTCGTCGAAGCTCGTGTTCATCCTGTGCGCGATGGTGATCCTGTCCTTCTACGGCGGCGGGTTCGCGACGGTCCCGGCGTACCTGAAGGACCTCTTCGGCACCTACCAGGTCGGCGCGATCCACGGCCGGCTGCTCACCGCGTGGTCGGTGGCCGGCGTGCTCGGCCCGCTGATCGTCAACCGGATCGCCGACAGCGAGAAGGCGGCGGGCAAGTCCGGCCCGGACCTGTACACGACGTCGTTCTACATCATGATCGGCCTGCTCGTGGTCGGCTTCGTGGCCAACGAGCTGGTCCGCCCGGTCAAGGAGAAGTACCACGAGCCCGTCGCCGCGGGCGCGGCCGCGAGGAGTGAGGCGTGATGACCGAGCCGGCGACGAAACCCAACCGGGTACCGCTGATCGTGCTGGCGTGGGCGTGGGTGGTCCTGCCCTTCGGCTACGGCGTGTACCAGCTGTTCCTGAAGCTGGTGCAGCTCTTCGGCTGAGCCGTGTGACCTGCCTCACCCGTGCAGCGGAGGGCGGCCCGGCGGCGTCGGTAGGGCGTGCACCTACTGGGGAAGATCGCCGTCGCCGGGCTCGCCTTCACGGTCCTGTGCGGGACCGGGTACGGCTACGCGAACCTCCGCGCGCTCGACGACGTCACGCGCGACAGCGTGATCGGCGAAGACGGCACGGCGCCCGGCGAGCAGCCCGCCGACGGGTCGCTCGACATCCTGCTCGTCGGCCGGGACTCCCGGACCGACCAGCAGGAGAACCCGCTCCCCGCGGACGTCCTGCGCGAGCTGCGGGCCGGGGCGAACGGCGACGACCTCACCGACACGCTGATCGTGCTGCGGATCCCGAACGGGACGCACGAGGTGAAAGCGTTTTCCATCCCGCGCGACAGCTATGTGTCGATGCCCGGCGGCAAGGGCAAGATCAACGCCGCGTTCGGCCGCGCGAAGGCCACCGAAGCGAAACGGCAGCGTGACGCGGGGGAGACCGACAAGACCAAGATCACCAAGGCCGCCCTCACTGCCGGGCGGCGCGGGACGCGGCAGGCGGTCGAAGACCTCACCGGCGTCAAGATCGACCACTACGCCGAGGTCAACCTGCTCAGCTTCTACGAGATCAGCAAGGCGGTCGGCGGCGTCGACGTCTGCCTCAAGGAAGCCACGAAGGACCAGAACTCCGGCGCGGACTTCCCCGCCGGGCCGCAGAAGGTCCAGGGCGCCGAGGCGCTGGCCTTCGTCCGGCAGCGCGACGGGCTCCCGGGCACCGACTTCGCCCGCGTCCGGCGCCAGCAGGTGTTCCTCGCCGGGCTGGCGCGGCAGGTGTTGTCGGCGGGGACGCTGACCAGCCCCGGGAAGCTGTCCGACCTCATCGACGCTGTCAAGCGGTCGGTCGTGCTCGACGACTCGTGGAACCTGCTCGACTTCGTCGCCCAGATGCGTGGGGTCAGCGGCGGGGGCATCCGGTTCGAAACGATCCCGGTAGTAAACCGCGACTACCGGTACAACCCGGACAAGCCGAGCGCCACGGCGGTGCAGGTCGACCCGGCCGCCGTGAAAGCCTTCGCGGCGAGCCTCATCGGGACTCCGTCGTCGTCGACGCAGGCCGCCCCGGTCACCGTCGACGTCACCAACGCGAGCCCCAAGGGCGGCCTCGCGGCCCGCGTGTCGGGGTTCCTGGGCGAGCACGGCTTCGCCAAGGGCGCGACCGGGAACGCCGGCGCGCGCCGGACGTCGCTGGTCCGCTTCGGCGCGGACCTCGCGACGCAGGGCGCGGAGGTCGCGAAGCTGCTGGGCGGGCTGGCGACGCAGGAGTCCGCGGCGGTGCCGGCGGGCCACATCGAGGTCGTGCTCGGCACGGTCTACTCCGGACCCGGCACGACCGGCGGGGGCGGCGCCCCGGCCGCCGGTGACGAGCCGATCACGTCCGACGGCGTCGTCTGCGTGAATTGACCGGAGCTTTTCCGCGGGAAACTGCTGAACCCCGGGAAGAATTTGCGCGGATCCGCGCAAGAGCGTTTTCCGCCGACCGGACCACGGCGGACCACGCGGGTGACTGGTCTTGACGCTGCCTCCCTGGTGAGGCAGGGTGCGATGACCGTCGGCGGCAGGCCCGCCGGGCGGACCGGAAAAGATCACCGGACCGGTGACGACCCGGAAAGTCAATTTCCAGAAATACGGAAAGTCCGGAACCTATGCGTATCAGCGTTGCCCGCGGAGGGTGGCTCCTTCCGGTGCTCGCTTCCGCCGTTCTGTGCGCCGGGTGCCAGTCGGCGTCCGCCGCGGCGCACTACCCCGAATCGATCGACGCCTGCAAGCTGCCCGGGCCGAACGCGCACAACCAGCTCGCCCCCGGCACCGTCGAAGTCCCGGCCGCCTCGGTGAAGACCGCCGACGCGAAGGTCATCCCCCAGGACCGCTCGACCGAGGGCAACGACCTCACCAGCTGCAAGCGCGTGTTCGCCCGCGACCTCGGCGGCGGCAAGCCCAACCTGCAGGACTACCGGCTGGTGACGATCGCCGTGGTCCGGTTCACCGACTCCGACGCGGACGACGGAGCGACCAAGGCGAGCCAGCTGCTGACCGACGCGCTCGGCGACCACTCGGGCGTCCGGCTGGCCACCGACGTCGGCGACGAGGCCGGGTTCTCCGAGCAGTGGGCCGCGGTCCGCACGGGCAACGTGGTGCTGGGCATGGCGATCGCCGACGGCGGCACGGAAGCGGCGCTGATCCCCCCGGCGACGCTCGACAACGTCCAGGCGGTGGTCACCGACATGACCAACACCCTGCAGCGCGACTACAAGGGCTGAGGTTCCGCCGGTCGCGAAACCCGCTGACAGCCGCGCGCGGTGCGCGGCATCCTCCCGGAAGATCGGGAGGGGGCCGGGTGACCGGACGACGTGGTGGCCTGTGGCGGCACCGGGACTTCCGCCTGCTGTGGGCGGGCGGGCCGACCGGCAAGCTCGGCAGCTGTGACATCCGGGGCTTCGCCCCGGGCCGGGGGCTCCGCCACCCGGAGCCCCCGAAAGACGTGGTGTCACGACCGTCGCCTTGCCGCTGGTGGCTGTGCTCGTGACGCACGCCGGCCCGTTCACCGTGGGCTTGATCGCGGCCGCGTCCTGGGCGCCGTGTGCTGTTCAGCAGTGCGCCGGGAGATCGCCGACGGCCTGCGGTGGGTGGCCCGTGACCGGAACCTGCGCTCGCTGGCGGTGTTCAGCGCGGTCGCCAACGTCGCGCTGACCGGTTACCAGGCGATCCAGGTCGTCTTCTTCGTGCAGGAGGTGGGCGTTCCGCCCGGCGCCGTGGGCGTCCTGGTGGCGGCTCCGGGGGCCGGCGGGGTCGCCGTCGGCGCGGCGGTGGTGGCCGCGAACGTGCTCGCCGCGGGCTTCCGCCAGACGTACCCGCCGCCGGGCGTGCGCGGCCGGGTCGTCGCGACGAGCAGCCTGCTGGCCAACGGCTCGAGCGCCGCCGGCGCCCTGCTCGCCGGGGCCCTCGGCTCGCTGGCCGGACCGCGCGCGGCGGTGTGGGCGGTCATGGCCGTGCTGGTCGCGGCGACGGGGATCGCCGCCGCCGGTCCGATCCGGACCGGACGCGACCTCCCCGCCGCCGCGACGGAACCGGCTCGTCAGGCCTGAGGCTCGAGGCGCACCACGATCGCCTTCGACACCGGCGTGTTCGACTTCTCGGCCACCGAGTCCAGCGGCACCAGCGCGTTGGCCTCCGGGAAGTACGCCGCCGCGCAGCCCGGGGCCGTCGGGTAGGACACCACGCGGAACGCCGGTGCCCGGCGGTCGCCGTCGCGCCACTCCGAGACCAGGTCGACCAGCGCGCCGTCGGTCAGGCCGAGCGCCGTGATGTCGGCCGGGTTCACCAGCACCACCCGGCGGGCGTTCTCGATGCCGCGGTAGCGGTCGGACAGCCCGTAGATCGTGGTGTTGTACTGGTCGTGGCTGCGCATGGTCTGCAGCAGCAGCCGGCCCTCGGGCACGGCCGGGTACTCCAGTTCGGACACCGTGAAGTTGCCCTTGCCGTTGGCCGTCCCGGTGAACTCCCGCGAATCGCGCGGCGCGTGCGGCAGCACGAACCCGTCCGGCTCGCGGACGCGGCGGTTGTAGTCCTGGCAGCCCGGCACGACCCGGGAGATGCGGTCGCGGATCAGGTCGTAGTCGGTCTCGAACGTCCGCCACGGCACGGCGTGCCCGGCCCCGAACAGCGTCTCGCCCAGCCGGCAGACGATGGCGACCTCCGACAGCAGGTGCTCGCTGGCCGGCTTCAAGCGGCCGCGCGAGGTGTGCACCTGCGACATCGAGTCCTCGACCGTGACGAACTGCTCGCCGCTCGCCTGGACGTCCCGCTCGGTGCGGCCGAGCGTCGGCAGGACCAGCGCGGTGCGGCCGTGCACGACGTGCGACCGGTTCAGCTTCGTCGAGACGTGCACGGTGAGCGAGCACGACTCGAGCGCCTTCTCGGTCGCCTCCGTGTCCGGCGTCGCGGACGCGAAGTTGCCGCCCACGGCGAAGAACACCTTGCCGCGGCCGTCGCGCATCGCCCGGATCGCGTCGACGGTGTCGAAGCCGTGTTCGCGCGGGACCTCGACGCCGAATTCGGCGGCCAGCGCGTCCATGAAGGACTGCGGCATCTTCTCCCAGATGCCCATGGTCCGGTCGCCCTGGACGTTCGAGTGGCCGCGCACCGGGCACAGGCCCGCGCCCGGCTTGCCGATCATCCCGCGCATCAGCGCCAGGTTCGCGATCTCGGAGATGGTCGGGACGGCGTGCTTGTGCTGCGTCAGGCCCATCGCCCAGCAGTAGATCGTCCGCTCCGACGACGCGATCATCCGCGCGACGCGCTCGATCTGCTCGCGCGGCAGCCCGGTGGCGCGCTCGACCTCGGTCCAGTCGATCTCGCGCAGGTGCTTGGCGTAGTCGTCGAAGCCCTCGGTGACGCGCTCGACGAAGTCGCGGTCGACGATCGCGCCGGGCGCCTCCTCGTCCCAGGCCAGCAGCAGGTGCCCGACGGCCTGGAACAGCGCGAGGTCGCCGCCGAGGCGGATCTGCGCGAACTCGTCGGCCAGCGGCGTGCCCTTGCCGACGACGCCGCGGACGTTCTGCGGGTTCTTGAAGCGCATCAGCCCGGCTTCGGGCAGCGGGTTGACGGCGATGATCTTCGCGCCGTTCCCCTTGGCCTCTTCGAGCGCCGAGAGCATCCGCGGGTGGTTGGTGCCCGGGTTCTGCCCGACGACGACGATGAGGTCGGCCTTGTGGATGTCGGCGAGGCTGACCGAGCCCTTGCCGACGCCGGTCGTCGCGGCCAGCGCCGCGCCCGAGGACTCGTGGCACATGTTGGAGCAGTCGGGAAGGTTGTTGGTGCCGAAGGAACGCACCAGGAGCTGGTAGAGGAACGCGGCTTCGTTGCTGGTGCGGCCCGAGGTGTAGAAGATCGCCTCGTTCGGGTCGGTCAGCGCTTTCAGCTCGCCGGCGACCAGCTCGAACGCGTCGGCCCAGGAGATCGGTTCGTAGTGCGTCGCGCCTTCGCGGAGCACGAACGGCTCGGTGATCCGGCCCTGCTGGCCGAGCCAGTAGTCGGTCTTCGACCGGAGGTCCTCGACCGGGTGCTTCGCGAAGAACTCGCGGTCCACGCGCCGTTTCGTGGCTTCCTCGGCGACGGCCTTGGCGCCGTTCTCGCAGAACTCGGCCAGCTTGCGCTTCTCGCCGTCGACCTCGCGCGGTTCCGGCCACGCGCAGCCCGGGCAGTCGAAGCCTTCGCGCTGGTTCAGCAGCCGCAGCGCCTTGACCGTCCGGCCGGTGCCCATCTGCTCGACGCTGCGCGCGAGCGACACGGCCACGCCCGGTATCCCGGCCGCCCAGCCCTTCGGCTTGCCCACCTCGAGGCGGTTCTCGTCGACGTCCTGCACCGGCGCTTCACGGGTCATGCGTTCATCGTGCGCCTCGATGATCCGGAACGCGAACACGGGTCACGCTTCGGCGGCGCGCAGCCCCCGGTCGGCGACGGTGACGACGAGCAGCAGGACGCTGACGACGACCAGCGCGAAAGCCAGCCGGTGCAGCCCGGCCGAGTCCGCGTGCGGGCCATAGCAGAGCGCGATGAGCGTCGACGCCACGATCGCGCCGAAGTACTGCGCCGTGCGGAACAGGCCGCTCGCCGTGCCCATCTGCTCGGCCGGTGCCTCGCGGTAGAGCGTTGTCTGGTTCGCGACGCTGGTCAGCCCCTGTGCCAGCCCGAACAACGCCGCCAGCGCCAGCAGCGCGCCGACCCACGTGCCGTCGTGGACGAGCAGCAGCAGCGCCGAGCCGCCGACCAGGGCCACCGCGACCGTGATCAGCCGCGCGCGGATCCCGGACGCGCGGCCCGAAAACGCGGCCGCGCACATCGCCGTGCCCGACATCGGCAGCAGCATCAGCCCGGCGGCCTCCTCGGACAGCTGCCGCGTCGTCTCGAGCCACTGGACGTAGCCGAACATGATCGCGTAGATGGCCATGAAGCTCAGGGCCTGGCGCAGGTAGGTGCGCAGGATCGCGCGGTTGGCCGCGAGCATCCGCAGGTCGAGGAACGGGTCGTGGCGGCGCAGCTCGACCAGCGTGAACGCGGTGCCGAAGACCGCGACGAGGGCGAGCACCCAGCTGTCGGTGCCGGGGTCCATCAGGAAGAACAGCAGCGCCAGCAGGGTCGCCGAGAACAGCGCGATGCCCAGGACGTCGATCCGCTTCGCCGTGCGCTCGCCGCGGTCGCTCTTCGGCACCCACAGCAGCGCCAGCACCAGCGACAGCCCGGCCAGCGGAATGTTGACGGCGAAGATCGCCGGCCAGCCGAACAGGGCGATCAGCACGCCGCCGAGCGTCGGGCCGATCACCATCACCGTCTGCGCGGACATCGACAGCAGCGCGAGCACGCGGGCCGGCACGCCCTGGCCGGTGGCTTCCGCGTGGTGGCGCAGCACGGCCATCGCGGCCGGGAACCCGGCGCACGTGCCCAGGCCCAGCACGACCCGCACACCCGTCAGCCAGCCGACGGAAATCGGGATCAGGCCGGCGATCCCGGCGATGATCACCAGCGTGGCGCCGCCGAGGAGGACGCGGCGGGCGCCGTAGCGGTCGACGAGCAGGCCGACCACCGGCTGCCCGACCGCGGTGGCCAGGTAGAGCGCCGAGATCAGCCACGCGGTCTGGCCGGGGCCGGCGCCGAAGCTCTGGCCGATCGGCACGAGCGCGACGGCGATGAGGGTGGAGTTGATCGGGTTGAGCACCGCGCCGGCCACCAGCGGGGAGACCAGGCGGGCGCCGAACTTCGCGGGAGCGGTGAGGGTGGTCGTGAGGACTCCTTCTAGTGCTGAGCTACGCGTTGCAAGAGCGGCAGCGCTCGGGTGACGATCTCGAGTTCGGCGGGGGACAGGGCGTCGGCCAGCGCCTGGGCGAGCCACTCCTCGCGGTGCTGGAGGATGCCGCGCACGGTGTCGCGGCCGGCCTCGGACAGGCTGATCACGACGCGGCGCCGGTCGGCCGGGTCGGGGGTGCGGGCGAGGTAGCCGAGCTCGTCGAGGACCCCGAGGGTGGCGGCCATCGACTGCTGCCGCACGTGCTCGGCGGCGGCCAGCTCACCTTGCGTGGCGGGGCCTTCGCGGTGCAGCCGGTTGAGCACGGCGGACTGCGACGGCGTCAGGATCCCGGCGTTGTCGACGTGGCGCAGCCGCCGGTGCAGCTGCGCGACGACGCCGCGGAGCCAGCCGGCGCTTTCGGCCACGTGTGCGGGTACTTCGCCCATGCACACAGGTTAACTGTACAGTCCAGGCTGTGCATCCGGATGTGACGGACTTCTAGTCGTGGCAGCCGTCGAGGGTCGGCACGGGGTACTTCGGGTCGTAGTAGCCGGGCGCGTCCTGGTCCGCGCCGGTGCCCGGACCGGGGGCCGGCGGGTTCGCGTAGCCGGGGGCGAGGAAGCCCTCCCTGGCGGCGGCGCAGCCGACCGACGAGAACGCGCTGTGGACGTTCTCGAGCCAGAGCCCGTTGCTGCTCTTGGCGAAGCTCTTGCCGCTGCGGAGCACGTACGTCTCGTCCACGCGCAGGAAGCTGACGATCTCGTGCGGGCTGGTCAGCCCCTCGGGGTGGACGTTGTCGAAGGCGTAGGCGATGACGTACTTGGCGTCGACGGCCAGCTCCCCGGGCTTGGCGCCGGGGTGCGCGGCGAGGGTGCCGAACGAGCGCGGCCCGGCGTCGAGCAGGTGGTAGCCGTCGGCGATTTCGGTCACGTAGGAGTCGAAGCTCGCGACGTCCTTCGCCGGCTTGCGGGCGAACACCTCGGCCAGGTGCGCGCGCATGTCCGGCGCGACCAGGGCGAGGAAGGCCTTCGGGTCGTGCCCGGTCAGCACCGCGGGATCGAGCCGGGCCGCGGAGATGACCTGCTTGACCTTGGCGTAAGCGTCGGCTTCGGTGGGGCCGGCCGGGGCCGCGGTGATGCCGTCGAGGCCCTTCGGCCAGTTCTGCGCGGGGGTGTCGTTGTACGGCCGGGCCAGGTCGACGTGGGCGTACTGCGGCACGCCCGTCGGGTTCGGGATCTCCGGGACGGCCTCCCGGGCCGGTCCCGATCGCCTGCCGACGTACACGATCGCGGCGGTCGTCACAGCCAGGATCAGCACGAACACACCGAAGATCCACCAGCGCCGCCGGGGTTTCCGCGAGGCGCGTTTCTGCTGCTTGCGGAACTGCCTGCGGTCCTTCTTGGCGCCCAGCCAGGCGTCCGTCTGCGCGTGCTTGCGCCACTCCGGGTCCATCAGGTCCGGGTGGGAATCGAGCAGGTTGTCGTCGTCCACGTGATCTTTCCCCCAAGGTCGATGCCTGAACATCGACGGCGGGGGCCGGGCGTTACGACCCGAAGAAGAGGAACGAGGCTTCGTTGACGCCGACGCCCTGGATCTGGTGCACGACGATGGCCGCTGCGACCAGGACCACGACCAGCAGCAGCGCGAGCACGCCCGGCCACCGGCTGTGCCCGGGCTGCTGGTAGCCGCCCGTGCGGCGCTCGTGTTTCCGCCGCTTCTTGAGCTCCTTCTTCGCGCCCAGCCAGGCGTCCCGCTCGGCGTACTTCTGCCAGTCCGGGTTCATCAGGTCCGGGTGCGTCTCGAGGCGCCGGTCGTCCGGATCCTGCGGCTGCTGAGGCTGTGCCATCCCGAGTGCCTTCCCCCTGGGTGACCCGCCGTGACGGGTTCGTAGACTTGTCCATTGTGACCGAGAACGCTCCGCAGCAGACCACCGACCTTCCGGGTGCCTGGGACCCGGCCGCCGAGGAAGCACCGATGTACGACCGCTGGGTAGCGGCCGGGTACTTCACGGCCGACGCCTCGTCGGGGAAGCCGCCGTTCTCGATCGTACTGCCGCCGCCGAACGTCACCGGTTCGCTGCACATGGGCCACGCCCTCAACCACACCCTGATGGACGCGATGAGCCGCCGCCGTCGCATGCAGGGCTACGAGGTGCTGTGGCTGCCGGGCATGGACCACGCGGGCATCGCGACGCAGAACGTCGTCGAGCGCCAGCTGGCCGGCGAGGGGCTTTCCCGCCACGACCTGGGCCGCGAGAAGTTCGTCGAGCGCGTCTGGGAGTGGAAGGCCGAGTACGGCGGCAAGATCCTCGGCCAGATGAAGCGCCTCGGCGACGGCGTCGACTGGTCGCGCGAGCGCTTCACCATGGACGAGAACCTGTCGAAGGCCGTCCAGACGGTGTTCAAGAACTTCTTCGACGAGGGCCTGATCTACCGCGCCGAGCGGATCATCAACTGGTGCCCGCGCTGCCAGACGGCGCTGTCGGACATCGAGGTCGACCACAACGAAGACGACGGCGAGCTCGTCTCGATCCGCTACGGCGACGGCGCCGACGCGATCGTGGTGGCGACGACCCGCGCGGAGACGATGCTGGGCGACACCGCGGTCGCCGTCCACCCGGACGACGAGCGGTACGCGCACCTGGTCGGCACCGAGGTCGAGCTGCCGCTGACCGGCCGCCGCATCCCGATCGTGGCCGACAAGCACGTCGACCCGGAGTTCGGCACGGGTGCGGTGAAGGTCACCCCGGCGCACGACCCGAACGACTTCGAGATCGGCCGCCGCCACGACCTGCCGATGCTCACGGTGATGAACGAGCGCGCCGAGATCACGGTCCCGGGCCCGTTCCAGGGTCTCGACCGCTTCGAGGCGCGGCCGGCGGTGGTCGCGGCGCTGCGCGAGATGGGCCGGATCGTCGCGGAAAAGCGGCCGTACGTGCACGCGGTCGGGCACTGCTCCCGGTGCGACACGGTCGTCGAGCCGCGGCTGTCGCTGCAGTGGTGGGTCAAGGTCGAGGAGCTGGCCAAGCTGGCCGGCGACGCGGTCCGCGACGGCCGCACCAAGATCCACCCGCCGGAGCTGGGCAAGCGGTACTTCGACTGGGTCGACAACATGCACGACTGGACGATCTCGCGCCAGCTGTGGTGGGGCCACCGCATCCCGGTCTGGTACGGCCCGGACGGTGAAGTGGTGTGCGTCGGCCCGGACGAGCAGCCGCCGTCCGGTGCGGGCTGGACGCAGGACCCGGACGTCCTGGACACGTGGTTCTCGTCGGGCTTGTGGCCGATGTCGACGCTGGGATGGCCTTCGTCTTCCGAAGACCTGGCCAAGTTCTACCCGACCAGCGTGCTCTCGACGGGCTACGACATCCTGTTCTTCTGGGTCGTCCGGATGATGATGTTCGGCGTCCACCAGATGCAGGGGAAGCAGCCGTTCGACCACGTGTACCTGCACGGCCTGATCCGCGACGCGAACGGCAAGAAGATGTCGAAGTCGCGCGGCAACGTGATCGACCCGCTGGAGTGGATGGACGCGTACGGCGCGGACGCGACCAGGTTCACCCTGGCCCGCGGCGCGAACCCGGGCGCGGACATGGCGTTGGCCGACGAGTGGGCGGCGGGGTCGCGCAACTTCTGCACGAAGCTGTGGAACGCGACGAAGTTCGCGATGATGAACGGGGCTTCGGTCGCTTCGCCGTTGCCTGATGCTGCTTCGTTGACGGAGGCGGACCGCTGGATCCTCGGCCGCCTGGGCGCGCTGGTGTCCGAAGTGGACGGCCTGTTCGAGGACTTCCAGTTCGCGAAGGTGGCGGGCGCGCTTTACCAGTTCACGTGGAACGAGCTGTGCGACTGGTACCTGGAGCTGGCGAAGGTCCAGCTGTACCAGGGGGATTCCTCGCGGGTTTCCTCGACTCGCGCTGTCCTCGGGCACGTGCTGGACACGGTGCTGCGGTTGCTGCACCCGTTCATCCCGTTCATCACGGAGAAGCTGTGGACGGCGTTGACGGGCGGTGCGTCGTTGGTCGTCGCCGCTTGGCCCTCGGCTGACGTGTCTTTCTCGGATCCGCTCGCGGACGCCCGAATCGCGGACGTCCAGAAGCTGGTGACGGAGATCCGCCGCTTCCGCGCGGACCAGGGCCTGAAGCCGGGCCAGAAGGTGGCGGCGCGCCTCGCGGGTTACGAGGGCGGCCACGAAGAGGCGGTCCGCTCGCTGGTCCGCCTGACGGCGCCTTCTCCCGAGTTCGCGGCGAGCGCATCGCTCGAGGTGGCCCTGGCCGACGGCGTGGTGACGGTGGAGCTGGACCTGTCGGGCACGGTCGACGTGGCGGCGGAGCGCAAGCGGCTGGAGAAGGACCTGGCGGCGGCGCAGAAGGAGCTGACCCAGACGGAGGGCAAGCTGGGCAACGAGGCGTTCATCGCGAAGGCCCCGGAGCACGTGGTGGACAAGATCAAGACCCGTCGCGAGACGGCGGTGGCGGACATCGACCGCATCACGGCCCGGTTGGCCACCCTGCCGGCTTCCTGAGTCGACGGCGGCGCTTTCCCGTGAAGGTGCCGCCAGGGCAAAGCCCGGTTCCCCCTGCAGGAGGAGCCGGGCTTTGTCGTACCTCTTCGGTAGCGTGGAAAACGGGGGCTGCTCAGCCCGCGTCGATGGTTCGGGCCGCTTCGATCAACGCCACCACCTCCGGGGTCACCCGGCGCTCCGCCGGCGTCGCCAAATACGTCTGCATCCGCGGCGTCGGCTCCCGAAGCGGCCGGAACACCACCCCCGGCACCGGCAGCAAATTGGCGTGCGCCCGGTAGAAGACCGTCCAGTGTGGACGGCCGAACCCCAGCGTCCCCAACGTGTCCTGCGCCGTCGTGAAGTCGGGGCCCAGTACCGGCTCGAACCCCGCCGAACGGCAACACGACACCACCAGCTCGAACAACGGCCGGTTCCGCGAAGGCGGGCTCAACCGAACGGGAAGCGAAGCCAGCGAAGCAAAAGAGACCTCGGCAGAAGAAGCCAAAGGATGCGAAGCAGGCAACGCCACCAAAACCTCGTCCATCCACAAAGGAGTGAAGTCGAGACCGGAAGAGGGCCAAGACCCCCGCACGATGGTCGCGTCCAGGGAACCGTCCCGAACCCGCTCCAACCGCTGGGAAGTCGGCGCATGCACCAACTCCAACGAAACCGAAGGCGCCAGCCGCGCGAACGCCCCCAAGAGGAGATCCAGCCGATCACCCAGCCCCTCGCTGGTCCCGAGCCGGACCGACGAACCGGACGTTCGGAACTCCACCACCGAATCCGCCGCCCGGTCGGCCGCCGACAGCACCGCCCGCGCGTGCGGCGGAAACCGCTGCCCGGCCTCCGACAACACCACCGACCGCGTCGTGCGCAGGAACAGCGCCACCCCCAGCGAACGCTCCAGCCGCCGGACCTGCTGGCTCACCGCCGGCTGGACGATGTGCAGCCGCTCCGCCGCGCGGCCGAAGTGCAGCTCCTCCGCCACCGCCACGAAGTACCTGAGCTGCCGCAGCTCCACCGCTCCCACCCCATTCATCAGCTTTCGTGATGAGTGTACGAGCGGACTGGCCATCGATGACCGCGGAAAAGAGCACCAAGCTCGAGGCATGCCTTACCTGAACGTCAACGACACCCGCCTCTACTACGAAGACGCCGGCACCGGCCCGGCCCTGCTGCTCCTGCACGGCTGGGGCGCCAGCGGCCGCGTCTGGCAGGCCTGCCTGCCCGATCTCGTGCGCGACCACCGCGTCATCACGCTCGATTGGCGCGGTTGCGGCCGCTCGGACCGGCCGCTCGACGGCAACTCCATCGCCGGAGTCGTCGGCGACCTCGCCGCGGTGATCGAAACGCTGGAAGCAGAACCGACTGTCGTCGGTTCCAGCATCGCCGGTGTCTTCGCCACCGAACTCGCCCTCGCCCGGCCCGAACTCGTGCGCCACGCGGTCGCCGTGGACAGTCCCGGGTACTGGCCGAGCACCGGCATGCGCGAAACCGTGCAGGACCTCCTGGCGAAGCTCGTCGACGACCGCTTCGGCACCGTCGCCGGCTGGGTGCCCGGCTGGTTCGGCCCGAAGGCCTCGCCCGCGCTCGTCGACTGGACCGTCCGCCAGCTGCTCGACTCCGGCGTCTACATCGACGCCCACTTCACCGAGATCACCACCTACGACCCGCGGCCCCGGCTGAAGGACCTGAAGGTGCCGATCACCTACCTGCACGGCGAACTGGACACCCAGATCCCCCTCGAAGTCTCACGCGAGTGCGCGGCGGAGACGCCCGGCGCGAAGGTGCGCGTCCTCGAGAACTGCGGCCACATCCCGCACCAGGAAGACCCGCGCGCGTTCACCGCCGCCCTCCGAGAGATCGCCTGAACGATGCCGAAAGTGACGCTCGACGACGCCGTCGTCCACTACGACCGGACCGGCGACGGCCCCGCGCTGCTCCTGCTGCACGGCACCGCCGCCTCCCGCGAGCAATGGGCACCGCTCACCGCACAGGCACGAGACCGAACCGTCCTCGCCCCCGACTTCCCCGGCTCCGGCCTCACCACCGACGACGGCGGGCCGATCACCGTCGAAGCCCTCGCCGCCCAGGCCGAAGCCGTACTCGAGCACGCCGGAGTACGAGAGGCCCAGGTCGTCGGCCACTCGCTCGGCGCGGTCGTGGCGGCCCACCTCGCCGGAACCCGTCCGGACCGGGTCCGGAAAGCGGTCCTGCACGCCGCCTGGCCCGCGACCGACACCCGGCAGGACGCCGAGTTCCGCTACTGGCTGGACCTGCTCGAAACCGGGACCTTCGCCCGCATGCTGCCGCTGATGGCGTTCGGCCCGCGCTACTGGGACCAGGCGACCGCCGAGAGCAACGAACAGCTCGTCAAGACGCTCGAGACGGCGATCCAGCCCGGGACCGCCCGTCAGATCGAGGCCGACCGCATGGTCGACATCCGAAGAGTCCTGCCGGGAATCACCGCGCGCGTCCTGGTCCTCGGCAGCGCGCACGACCGGCTGGTCACGGCGGAGCAGCAGCGTGAGCTGGTCGCCGCGATCCCGGACGCACGCGCCGCCGAGATCGACGCGGGGCACGGTGCCCCGGCCGAGCTGCCGGACGAGTTCGCCCGGCTCGTGCTGGAGTTCCTCAGCGCAACGCCTTGAGCACCACCGCTGCCACGCCCGCCATGCCCGCCTTGAGCGGGTGGTAGGCGGCCGCCTCGAAGATGTTCTGGTCCTTCCCGTTGATCCACGCCGAGCCGCCGCGCGCGCACGCGTCGTGGCCGCGGGACGGGCCGAACGTGTCGACGAACTCCGTCTCGCCGTCCGCGTCCGCCGCGTCCGACAGCGTCAGGTTCAGCTTCTCCTCGACGCTGTTCAGCCACGCGTAGTCGCCGTCGGCGAACGGCAGCACGTCCGGGCAGTACCCCTTCTCCGGCGCGATCCGCGGGTAGCCGACCAGCAGGACCCGCGCCTTCGGCGAACGCTCGTGGATCGTGGCGAGCACCGCCTCGACCCGCGGCCCGATGTTGTCGATCGTCGTCGTGACGGAGTCGCCGAAGTGCTCCTCGCACGGGCTGCCCGTCGGGTCGCTCGCCCGCAGGCCCGGGCACGTCGAGGTCAGGCTGCCGAAGATGCCGTAGTCGTTGCCGCCGATGCCGAGGGTGACGAGGTCGGTGTCGATCCGCAGCGCGCCCAGCTGGGGCGGGTTGGTGCCGTTGAACGGCACGCCCTGCGGCCGGGTCATGTTCGTCGTGTCCGCGCCGGCGCAGCTGACGTCGGTGAACTGCTTCGGGTGCAGCGCCGCGGCCACCACCGACGGGTAGTTCGCCGTCGAGCGGCCGCAGCCCAGCGGGTCGACCCGCTGGACCGGGATGAAGGGCCCGGAGGTGTAGGAGTCGCCGAGGGCGACGTAGCTGCCGATGCTCGCCGCGGAGGCGGCGGTGGCCGACGCCGGCAGCAGGATGGCTGCCGAGACGACGGCGGTGAGCAGCCGGGTGATGCGCATGAAGAAGACCCCGTTCTCGCTGGTGGAAACGCTGCCTCCACATCTAGCGAGCCGCGGGCGGCGACGGGGATGAACTTCACCCCGCAGTGGGGTCACCGTCGCCGTGCTCACGGTAAGTGATCAACGTCCGCCAGAACAGCAACGGCCGGACCGTGCTCCCGGGCAGCAGCCGGGCCGACTCGCGCCGCACTTCGGCGAGCGTCGGGTAGTCGTCGACGACCGGGGCTTTCGGGCCGTCCTCGGCGCCGCCGTTCAGCCGCTCGCCGGCGTAGACGACGAGCCGTGCGAGCGCGTTCACCGGCACCGCCGCCACGGCCCGCGCCCAGTCCACCGGCGTGCTGGGCCTGGCCAGGCCCAGCACCACCAGCACCCCACCCGGCACCAAAGCGCGGCGCAGCTTGGCGAGCGTCTCGAACGGCATGTGGTGCAGCGACGCCAGGCACGAGATGAAGTCGTAGTGAGCCTCGGGCAGGGGATCGGTCGTGACGTCGGCCTGCCGGTAGACGATCTCGCCCGGGCCGGGGGACCCGAGGCCCGCCGCCGCCTCGACCATCGCCGCGGAGACGTCGACCGCCTCCACCGCCATGCCGGTCGCGGCCAGCCGCCGCGCGAAGCGGCCCGTGCCGCACCCGACGTCCAGCGCGATCCCCGGGCCCGGCGGCAGGTGGTCCAGCAGCAGCGGGTGGTAGTGGTCGTTGTGGTTGAACGGCATGCGTCGAGAGTGCCACCGCGCCCGCACGTAGACTCGCAAGGCAAGCCGAAACCCCAGGCCGGAGGAGATTCAGTGCCGCAGGATGAGACAGGTCGCAAGCCGGACCTGTCGGATCTCGACAGCTTCGCGGGCGTCGACGAACTGGGGACGTCGGGGTACGAGGAGTCCGACGACCACGACCCGGAGCTGGACGTCCGCGACACCGCGTTCGAAGCGGGCGGCGGCGCGCGCGGCGGCATCGGCGGCGTCGGCCAGCTGGGCGACAACCTCGCCACCGGCCCGGTGCCCGACCTGACGGTGCCCGAGGACGCCGAGCTGCACGAACTCGACGACCAGGGCGAAGCCGCGGTCTTCGGCGACCCGGACGGGCCCGAAGCGCGGCGCGAGCTGCTGGCCGTCGAGGCCGAGCTGAACCAGCGCTGGCCCGAGACGAAGATCGAGCCGTCGCTGACCCGGATCTCCGCGCTGACGCAGCTGCTGGGCGAGCCGAACAAGGGCTACCCGGTGCTGCACGTCGCCGGCACGAACGGCAAGGGCTCCACGGCCCGGATGATCGACGCGCTGCTGACCCGGATGGGCCTGCGCGTCGGCCGCTACACGAGCCCGCACCTGCAGCTGGTCACCGAGCGGATCGCGCTCGACGGGCAGCCGATCTCCGCCGCGCGCTACGCCGAGCTGTGGCACGACATCGCGCCGTACGTGTCCATGGTGGACGGTGCCGCCGCGGACGGCGTCGCGATGAGCAAGTTCGAGATCCTCACCGGGATGGCGTTCGCCGCGTTCGCCGACGCGCCGGTGGAGGCCGCCGTGCTCGAAGCGGGCCTGGGCGGCGCCTGGGACGCCACGAACGTCGCGGACGCCGACGTCGCGGTCATCACGCCGATCGGCCTCGACCACGTCGAATACCTGGGGCCCGACGCGGTCAGCGCGGCACGCGAAAAGGCGGGCATCATCAAGCCCGGCTCGGTCGCGGTCATCGCCGAGCAGGACCCCGAGGTCCTGAAGGTGCTGCTGGCCCGAGCCGTCGAGGTCGACGCGGCGGTCGCCCGCGCGGGCAGCGAGTTCGGGGTGCTCGAGAAGGAGATCGCCGTCGGCGGGCAGCTGCTCAAGCTGCAGGGCCTCGGCGGGGTCTACGACGACATCTTCCTGCCGCTGCACGGCGCCCACCAGGCCGCGAACGCCGCGCTGGCGCTGGCCGCGGTCGAGGCGTTCTTCGGCGCGGGCAAGGACAAGCAGCTGGTCGTCGAGGCCGTCCGCGAGGCGTTCGCGGAAGTCGAGACGCCGGGGCGGCTCGAGCGGGTCCGGGCCGCGCCGGCGGTCATGATCGACGCCGCGCACAACCCGCACGGCGCCCGCGCGCTGGCCACGACCGTGGCCGAGGAGTTCGCCTTCCGCCGCCTGGTCGCGGTGGTCGGCGTGATGGCCGAGAAGGACGCGCACGGCATCCTCGACGCCCTGGAGCCGGTGGTGTCCGACATCGTCGTGACCCGCAACTCGTCACCGCGCGCGATGCCGCTGGACGAGCTGAACCAGCTGGCGATCTCGATCTTCGGCGAGGAGCGCGTGGTCGCCGAAACCGACCTGGAGACGGCGATCGAGACGGCGATCGCGCTGGTGGAGACCAGCGACGACCCCGAAGAGCCGCTGTCCGGCGGCGGCGTCCTCGTCACCGGCTCGGTCGTCACCGCCGGCGAGGCGCGCACCCTGTTCGGGAAGGAGCCGGCGTGAGCGAGCCGACCGAAGCCCCCAAGCCGAAGGACCCGATGAAGGGCTTCCGCGGTGTGATGTCGGGGACGCTGATCATGGAGGCGATCACGGTCGCCCTCGCGCTGCCGGTCGTCAACAAGCTCGGCGGCGGGATCAGCACGGGCACCGGCTGGACGGTCATCGCGGTGGCGGTCCTGCTGGTCGTGACCTGCGGGTTCGTCAAGCGCCCGTGGGCGGTGCCGGTCATCCTCGGCCTGCAGGTCGTGCTGATCGCGCTGGTGTTCTGGCTGCCTGCGGTCGCCGTGCTGGGCGTGCTGTTCCTGGCGGTCTGGCTGTGGCTGCTGTGGCTGCGCAAGGACGTCGCCCGCCGGATGGCGGCCGGCACCCTGGCGAGCCAGCAGCAGCCCCAGCCCTGACCTCCTACAGGTAGTCGCCGTCCGCGACGTCCTCGAGCAGTGCCGGGTGGCGGGGTGACCAGCCGAGCAGCTCCCGCGTGGCCGCGCTGGAGACAGGCGCGTCGATGCCGTAGGCCCGGGCGATGAACGGGCTGACGAAGTGCCCGGCGGCCTCCTCCGGCGTCAGGGAGACGACGGGCAGGCCGAGACCGCGTCCGATCGTCTCCGCGATGCTTCGGAACGGCACGTTTTCGGCCGTCGCGTGCAGGATGCTGCCCGATGGGGCTTCTTCCAGGGCGAGGCGGAACACGACCGCCGCGTCGAGCCGGTGCACCGCGGGCCAGCGGTTGGCGCCGTCGCCGACGTAGGCCGACTGCCCGGTCTTGCGCGCGGTGTCCACGAGCCAGGCGATGAACCCGTGGTCACCGGGGCCGTGGACGGTCGGGGCGAGCCGGACCACGCTCGCGCGCACGCCCTTCCCGGCGAAGTCCAGGCAGGCCCGTTCGCCGGCGATCCGGAAGGCGGCGAGCCCCGAGGTGTCGGGCTCGTCCCGCTCGGTGGTTTCGCGGCCCGCGGGCATGACCAGCGTGCCGGACGTGCTCACGAACGGCTTGCCCGAACCGGCGAGGACCTGCCCGAGCGTCTCGATCGCGGTGCGGTCGCGGCGCGTCATGTCGGCCAGGTCGGTGAAGTCGCCGCCGAAGGCCATGTGCAGGACGCCGTCGGCGGCTTCGGCGCCGGCGCGGAGGCTGTCGAGGTCGTCGAGCGAGCCGGGGTGCGGGGTGGCGCCGAGCGCCTCGAGCCGGGCGGCGGCCGCGTCCGACCGGGCCAGGCCGGTGACGGTGTGCCCGGCCGCGATCAGCTCGGTGACGACGGCGGGTCCGGTCTGGCCGGACCCGCCGGTGATGAAGACGTGCATGGGACTCTCCCGCGTAGTGACAGTGACTGACGCTACGAACTGTACCTCGTAGTGTCAGTCACTGTCACAACAGGTAAGCTGACGGGGTGCCACGCAGCGGAGAAGAAGCGCGTCGCCGCCTTCAGCAGGCGGCGTTGGAGCTGTACGTCGAGCGGGGCTTCGACCGGACCACCACCGCCGAGATCGCGGCCCGGGCCGGCGTCACCGAACGCACGTTCTTCCGGCACTTCCCGGACAAGCGCGAAGTGCTGTTCGACGGCGAAGCGACCCTGCGCGCGGATCTGACCGAGTCGGTGGCCGGCGCGCCCGATGGCCTGCCGCCGCTCGAAGTCCTGCTCCGCGCGTTCCGGAAGGCCGCGCGGATCCTCGAAGGCAACCGGTCGTTCGCCGAACCGCGGCTGGCGGTCATCGCCGCGACCCCGGCGCTGCGCGAACGCGACCTGGCCAAGGCCGCGACGATGACCGACGCACTGGCGGCGGCCCTGCGCGCCCGCGGCGTCACCGACCGGCTCGCCGCGCTGGCCGCCCACGTCGGCTGGGTGACCTTCCACCACGCGGCCGGCACCTGGATCGAGGAGTCCGGCCGCGGTTTCGACGAGCACCTCGACGAGGCCTTCGCCGAGTTGCGCACGCTGGCGGCGGAGACGGGCGGCTGAGCGCCCGCCTCCGCCGGGACGTCAGCGCAGGACGACCACCCGCAACGCCGGGGAGCGCAGGATGTCCGCTTCGCAGAAGCGTCCCTTCACCCATTCACCCCGGCTGTAGAGCTTCGTCTGGTCGCTGAAGTACGGCGACTTCGGGTTCGCCGACTGCGAGTACGTCAGCAACGTCGAGGAGTCCGGGCACGCGTTCCCGCGGAACCCGACCACCTGGAGGTAGCTCGACCCGTGCGCCACCTCGACGTTCCCGCGCGCCGGGTCCCACTCCGGCGTCATCACGTTGAGCACGCCGAGGAAGCCCTGGGCGCCGTGGATCGGGATGCGTTCGCCGTTGCGCGTCACCGCTTGCCCGTCCCGCAGCCGCGCGTCGGGGGCCAGCCCGGCTGTGCGCAGTTCCACGAGGGCGTCGCCGAACGCCTTCTGCACGTCCGCGTTGCCGGCGTTGAGCGTGTTCGGCGTGGTCAGCGGCGCCTTCGGGTCGAACGGGACGGTGAACCGGTCCGCGGTGCCGAGCCGCGCCGCGAACCGCTGGAACAGCAGCGAACCCCGGCTGTCGAGGGAGTACGTGTGGTCCCACTTCGCCAGCGCGTCGCAGGCCGGCCCGACCGGCACCGGGCCGGTCGACGACGGTGCCTGCCCGCCCGGGAAGGACGCGCACAGCTTCGCCAGGTCCGCCGCCGTCAGGTCGGCGAACAGGCTGTGGTCGGTGAAGAGCATCTTCTTCATCGAGTCCGTCGTGAAGCCGCCCTTTTCGGCCGTCAGCAACGCTTCCCGCGTGCGCGGCGAGCGTTCGGTGCCGATGTCGCCGACGATGTGCGGGTACCCCGTGATGGGTGCTTTCGCGTTCGCCAGCCAGGCGCTGTCGTTGGCGTTCAGCTCGTAGCCACGGCTTTGCTGCTGCGGCAGCCGCGCCGGCGCGAAGATGCCCGGCTCGACGGCACCCGGGTCGGAACCCCACTGGCACGAGGACTTCGAACCGTCCAAAATGGCCAGTCCGACCAGCTCGAACGTTTCCCGGCCCGTGACGGTGCTGCACGCGTCCGCCAGCTCGTCGGTGACGTGCGGGACGACCTGGATGTCGGCGTAGAGCGCGTTGCCCGCCCGGTCGGTGGCGATGGTGTTGACCCACGGGACGCCCTGTGTGCGGCTCAGCGCCCGCACGATGTCACCGGTGCTGCGGGCCTGGTCCAGTTCGAACCACGTGTTGAGCCCGCGCAGGTTCGTCGCGTTGGCGTCGCGGACCGCGTACGCCGACTTCGCCGTCCACGGCAGCGGAATGCCCTGGAAGTCGGCCATCACCGGCCCGTACCGCGTCGACCAGAACGTCTGGCTGACCGGCTTCAGCGAGCCGTCGGCCTGACGCACCTGGACCGTGACGGCGCGGGACGTCATCTTCTCCGGCTTGCCGTCGACCACGTACGTCGTCGGGTCGCCCGCCTGCAGCGGCACCTCGAAGAGGCCGAACGTGACCGGCGTGGACACCGTGTGCGTCCAGGCCGCGTCGGCGGTGTGCCCGATCTGGACGAACGGCATGCCCAGCAGGCTCGCGCCGGCGACGTCGAACCGGCCGGGGATGGTCAGCTGGCTCTGCCAGAACCGGCGCCCGGCCTGCCACGGGTAGTGCGGGTTGCCGAGCAGGACGCTGCCCTGGCCCGCCGCGGTGGAGTCGGCGCCGATCGCGATGCCGTTGCTGCCCAGCCCGCTGCCGCTCAGCGCCTTCTTGACCTGGTCGGACAGCTGCGCGGCCGTGCCCGGCGCCGGTGTCGCGCCGGAAGGTGGTGCGGCGAACAGGCTTTCGGTCACCACGCCCTGGCCGCCGGTGATCGCGATGGCGTAGAAGTGCCGGTAGAAGTCCTGTTCGGTGATCGGCCGGACCCAGCCGGCGCCGCGGCAGGCCGGGTCGGAGATCCCGGACCGGCCGGTGCGGGCGAGGTAGGCGTTGAACCCCTTGACGTACCCCGAAACGATCTGCCGGACCTCGGGCCGCGGCCCCTGCGGCGCGGGTTGCGCGGCCAGCCGGTCGACGACGCCCGAGTCGTTGATCCGCTGGAAGAACAGGTCGCTGTGCAGGTTGCTCTCGGCATCCGAAAGCGACGGGTAGCCGCCGCCGTCCGGGCCGAGGTACTCCGACCGCTGCGCGCTCACCGTGAGGTAGATGTTCGCGAGCTCGCAGATGTTGTCGGTCGCCGCCGCGTAGCCGTACCCGTAGCCGAGGCCGGCGAAGTCCTTCGCGACGATGTGCGGGATGCCGTGTTCGGTGTAGCGGAGGACGGCTTTCCCGCCGCCTTCTTCACCGGCTTCCGCGATGCCGGTCCCCAGTGTGGTGATGGTGAGTGCCGCTGTCAGAACCGCCAGGGTTTTCCTGAATGGTCTCATCTGACCCCCTTGTCGTGATCGCCACGCTACCGATGGCGACGACGCGCGGACATGGGGGAAAACCCGGGGATTCGTTCACCCGCGCGCAAACCGGCGTTGGCCGGGGCGGGATAGAAACCGCGCATGACCCACTCTCGCCGTTCCCTGCTCAAGGCCGGTCTCACCGGCGCCGCCGCCAGCCTGGTGCTGCCCTCGACGGCGTTCGCCGCGACGCCGCTCGTGCGCGGCGACCGGCCCGTGCTCACCCACGGCGTCTCCTCCGGCGACGTCACGCCCGGTTCGGCGATCGTCTGGTCGCGGGCCGACCGGCCGTCGCGGCTGTGCGTCGAAATCGCGCGCGACCCGTCGTTCCGGCACGCGCGCCGGGTGCCGGGCCCGCTCGCCGGACCGGCCACCGGCGGGACCGGGCAGGTCCGCGTCGCCGGCCTCGCGCCCGGCACCGAGTACCACTACCGCGTCACGGCGGAGTCCCTCGACGGGCGCGCCACGAGCGAGCCGCTGACCGGCCGGTTCGCCACCGCGCCGGTGGGCCGCCGCGACACCCGGATCGTGTGGTCGGGCGACGTCGTCGGCCAGAACTGGGGCATCAACCCGGGCCTGGGCGGCATGACGATCTTCTCGGCGATGGCGGCCCGCCGCCCGGACCTGTTCCTGCACAGCGGCGACACGGTGTACTCCGACGGCCCGCTGACGGAAACGGTCGCCCTGCCCGGCGGCCGCACGTGGCGCAACGTCGTCACGGCGGAGAAGTCCAAGGTCGCCGAGACCCTCGACGAGTTCCGCGGCCAGCACGCGTACAACCGGCTCGACGAGAACTTCCGCCGGTTCGCCGCGCAGGTGCCCTCCTACGTCCAGTGGGACGACCACGAGGTCCTGAACAACTGGTACCCGGGCAAGATCCTCGACAACCCGGCGTACACCGAGAAGCGCGTCGACGTCCTCGCGCCGCGGGCGTACCAGGCGTTCCACGAGTGGCACCCGATCGACTCGCGCGCCGCGGTCGACGGCCGCGTCTACCGCAGCTTCAAGTACGGCTCGCGCGCCGAGATCTTCGTACTGGACATGCGGACCTACCGCAACGCCAACACCGCGGACCAGACGAAGCCGGGCTACATCCTCGGCGACGCGCAGGCCCGCTGGCTGGCCGACGCGCTCGGCCGCAGCACGGCGACGTGGAAGATCGTCCAGGCGGACATGCCGCTGGGCCTGGTCGTCCCGGACGGCGCCGCGATCGAAGCGGTGGCGAACAACCTGCCGGGCGCGCCGGGCGGCCGCGAGACGGAGCTGGCGTGGGTGCTGCGCGAGATCCAGCGCCGCCGCGTCCGCAACGTGGTCTGGCTGACGGCGGACGTCCACTACACGGCGGCGCACCACTATTCCCCCGACCGGGCGGCGTTCCAGGACTTCGACCCGTTCTGGGAGTTCGTGTCGGGACCGCTGAACGCGGGCGCGTTCGGGCCCAACCAGCTGGACCCGACGTTCGGCCCGGAGGCGGTGTTCGTCCACGCCCCACCGGTCGCGAACACGGCCCCGATCGACGGCTTCCAGCACTTCGGCGAGCTGAACATCGACGGCGGCAGCGGTGACCTGACGGTGGACCTGCGGGACGCCACCGGGACGTCGCTGTGGTCGAAGAAGCTGCACCCGCAGGGCCGCTGACCGGGTCGGCTACGCTCACGCGCACCGACCCAAACCGCAACAAGGAGAAACACCGTCGTGACTGAACGCACGCTGGTCCTCGTCAAGCCCGATGGCGTCGCGCGCGGCCTCGTCGGCGAGGTCGTCTCGCGGATCGAGCGCAAGGGCCTGAAGCTCGCCGCCCTAGAGCTGCGGACCGTTCCGCAGGCGCTGGCCGAGGAGCACTACGCCGAGCACAAGGAGCGTCCGTTCTTCGGCGACCTGCTCGAGTTCATCACGTCGGGCCCGCTGGTCGCGCTCGCCGTGGAGGGGCCGCGCGCCATCGCCGCGTTCCGGCAGCTGGCCGGCGGCACCGACCCGGTCGAGAAGGCCACCCCGGGCACCATCCGCGGCGACTTCGCGCTGGAGACCCAGTACAACCTGGTGCACGGCTCGGACTCCCCGGAGTCGGCCGAGCGCGAGCTGAAGCTCTGGTTCCCCGACCTGTGACCGGCACCGGGGCCGCGCCCGCCGCGCGGCCCCGGTTTCCTGGGGGAGACCCGATGACGACGATGCCGTTCCCGGCCCGCGAGTACCTGCCGGTGCTGCGCGAGCTGACCAGCGCGTTCGCCGAGCGGCTGCACACCGCCGACCCGGCCGCCGCGGTGCCCGACTGCGCCGGCTGGACGCTCGCCGACCTCGGCACGCACCTCGGGAACGTGCACCGCTGGGCCGCCACCGTCGTCACCACCGGCGAAGTGCAGCCGCAGGACTTCGAGCAGACTCCGGGCACCGACCTGGCCACCTGGTACGCCGAAAGCGCCGCCATCCTGCTCGACGCGCTTTCCGAAGTCACCCCCGAAGACCGGTGCTGGCACTTCGGCGGCACCGAGAAGACCAAGGCGTTCTGGTTCCGCCGCCAGGTCCACGAAACCGCCGTCCACCTCGCCGACTCGGGTAGCGACCACGTGCTCGACCCCGCCGTGGCCGCGGACGGCGTCGACGAGCTCCTGACCGCCTGGCTCCCGCGCGTGACGCGCTGGCACGCCGCGCCGTCGCTGACCGCGCCCCTCGCGTTGCGCGCCACCGACACCGGCGACGTCTGGACGCTGCACCCGGGCGAACCGCCCGCGCTCGGCCCGGCGACCGAACCCGCCGCGACCGCCGAGGCGCCGGCCCGGGACCTCCTGCTGCACCTGTGGAAGCGGACGGCGACCCCGCCGGGCGTCAGCGGTGACACCGCGATCGCCGATCAGCTCCTCAAGGCCCCTTTCACCGCCTGACCCGGGAGCTGTTCTAGACCATTCAGGCGGCGTTCACCGGGAAGCCTTCCCCCGGCCGTGCCACTGCGCTGTGCTGGTCCGGCTCACTCTCACTCGATACTGGGGTACCTGGTGAAGAAGTCACGCACAGCGTTGCCGCTCGCTGCCTTGTTCGCGACGGCGTTCGTCGTCCCCGCCCACGCCGACCCGCTGAAAGCGCCGCTCGGCACGCCGCCCGTCGAAGCCGCGCCCGCCGCGTCGTCGGCCCGCGAAGGCGTGACCACCTTCGCCGCCGCGGACCCCGACGACGGGCTCGTCACCGGCAGCGCGACCACCGAAGTCGCGCCCGGGCTGAACCTCACCCAGTTCGACCGGTTCGACCCGGCGGGCTGGATCCGCGGCGACACGCTTTCCGTCGACCTGGGCAGCAAGACCCTGAAGCCGACGTACCTGAGCCCCGGCACGGTTTCCGCGCGCACGCCGCTTTCGCAGCAGGTCGCGCGCACCGGCGCGGTCGCCGGCGTGAACGGCGACTTCTTCGACATCAACGCCACCGGCGCGCCGATCGGCGTCGGCATCGACCGCGGCGAGCTGCAGACCGCGCCCGCCGCCGGCCACAACCTCACCGCGTCGATCACCGACGAAGGCAAGGCACAGCTGGCTTCCGTCTTCCTCGAAGCGGCCGTGACGCTGCCCGGCGGCACGGTGAAGGCCACGAACTTCAACAGCCCGGTCCTCGGTACCGATGCGATCGGCGTCTACACGCCGTTGTGGGGTGCCGCCGGTCGCGCGACTTCGGTGGCCGGAGCCTCCCGGGTGCGCGAGGTCGAGCTGCGCGACGGCGTCGTGACCGCCACGCGCGAGCAGCCCGCGGCCGGCCCGATCGCGGCGGGCACGACGCTGCTCCTGGCCCGTGAAGCCGGCGCGGACGCCCTGGCGGCGCTCAAGCCGGGTGACCGGGTGGGCGTCACGTACGCGCCGCGTTCGGACGCCGGCAAGATCGCGGTCGCCGTGGGCGGCAACGAGGTCCTGCTCCGCGACGGCGTCGTGCAGCCGGTCGACAACGTGGCCATGCACCCGCGGACCGCGGTCGGCTTCTCCGCCGACGGCCGGAAGATGTGGCTGGCCACTGTGGACGGACGCCAGGCCGACAGCCGCGGGATGACCGAGCTGGAGCTGGCCCGGCACCTGAAGAGCCTCGGCGCCGACGACGCGATCAACCTCGACGGCGGCGGCTCGTCGACGCTCCTGGCGCGCAACGAGGGCGAGGCCGCGCCGAGTGTCCGCAACGCGCCGTCCGACGGCGGGGAACGCCTGGTGCCCAACGGGATCGGCTTCGCGACCGTGCCGGGCAGCGGCAAGCTCACAGCGTTCTCCCCGGCGCCGGCCGTGGCGACCGGCGACGCGAACCGCGTGCTGACCGGCCTGACCCGGCACCTGGTCGCCGACGGCCACGACGAAACGGGCGCCGCCGTCGCCGCCGACCCGCGCTGGACCACGTCCGACCCGCGGCGGGCCACCGCGACCCACGGGGTCGTCACCGGCCACGGCACCGGCAGCGTCGACGTCGTCGCGAAGTCCGGCCGCGCGTTCGGCAAGACGACGCTTTCGGTGCTGGGCAAGGCGGTCCGGCTCGGCACGAGCACCGAGCAGGTCGCGCTGTCGGCGGCGGGTGCGAAGAGCACGTTCAAGGTCTACGGCTACGACGCCGACGGCTACGGCACGTGGCTCGAACCCGACGACGTCAAGCTCGACTACGACCACTCGGTCGTGCAGGTCGAGCCCTCGGGCGACGGCTATGAGGTGACCGCGCTGACCGCGTCCGGCGCGTCGGCGATCACCGCCTCGGCCGCGGGCCTGACCACGCACCTGGCCGCGTCGGTCGGCACGGTGCCGCAGGTCGCGGCCCCGCTGGACGGGCCGGCCGGCTGGACGGCGACGGTGTTCCCGGCGGTCGTCGGCGCGGCGCTGTCCGCGGCGCCCGGGCGGGACGGGGGCGCCGGGCTCGCGCTGGACTACCGGCTCACCGGCACGACCGCGACGCGCGCCGCGTACGTGACGCCGGCCGCGGCCCTGCCCGTCCCGGCGGGCACGCAGAAGATCGGGCTGTGGGTCAACGGCGACGGCAAGGGCGCCTGGCTGCGCGCCGAGCTGCGCGACGCCGCCAACGTGGCGTCCATTGTGGACCTTTCGCTGAGCGTCGACTGGACGGGCTGGCGGTACGTCACCGCCGCGGTCCCGGCCGGGCTGCCCGACGGCCAGCGCCTGACGCGGTTCTACGCCGTCGAGAACGTCCCGGACCAGCAGTACGAGGGACACCTGGTCTTCGACGATTTGACCTTCGAGGTGGCGCCGACGACGACCGTGCCCGCCGACCCGGCCCCGCGCGACCCGGCCCTGGTCACCGACGGTGTGTTGGCCGGCGGCCTGCGCGTCGCGGTCGTCAGCGACGCGCAGTTCACCGCGGACGACCCGGCCGGCCCGCTGGTCGCGCAGGCGCGGCGGGCACTGCGGGAAGCCGTCGCGGCGAAACCGGACCTGGTGCTGATCAACGGCGACTTCGTCGACCGCGGCACCGCGCCCGACTTCGTGCTGGCGAAGCAGGTCATCGCCGAAGAGCTGGACGGCAAGGTGCCCTGGTACTACGTGCCGGGCAACCACGAGGCCGAGGGCGGCAACGGCCTGGCCAATTTCCAGGCCGCGTTCGGCGTGACCCACCAGGTCGTCGACGTGCACGGCATCCGGCTGGTGCTCCTCGATTCCTCGCGCGGCTCGTTGCGGGCGGGCGGGTTCGACCAGGTCCGGATGCTGCGCACCGCGCTGGACTCCGCGGCCGCCGACCGGTCGATCCGCGGGGTCGTCGTCGCGATGCACCACCCGGTGAAGGACCCGAGCCCGACCGGGAACTCCCAGCTCGGCGACCGGAAGGAAGCCACGCTGCTGACCCAGTGGCTGACCGGGTTCGAGCAGGCGTCCGGCAAACCGGCCGCTTCGGTGGCTTCGCACGCGGGCGTGTTCTCGCTGTCGCGCGTCGACGGCGTGCCGTACCTGGTCAACGGCAACTCGGGCAAGGCGCCCGCGGCCGCGCCCGGCGACGGCGGGTTCGTCGGCTGGACGCTGCTGCGCGTCGACCCGGCCGACCGGGCCCAGCCGGTGCGGTTCGAGACGCGGCCGAACGTCGACTCGCTGACCGTTTCGGGGCCGTCCTCGATGGTCCGCGGTGAGCGCGCGATCGTGCGCGCTTCCCTGCGGCAGGGCACCCGGGACGTGCCGGTGTCGTACCCGGTGAGCGCGGATTGGACGGTCGGCTGGGGCGTCCTGTCGTTCGACCCCGCTTCCGGTGTCCTGACGGCGTTGCGGCCGGGGGTCGCGCGGCTTTCGGTGACGGTCAACGGCGTGACGCGGACGCTGGTCGTGACCGTCCGCGGCTAATCCGTTCGGTTTTTGTCGGTGCCCGCTCGTATGGTCGGGGGGTGGACGAATCGGAGGACCGGGAACCGGCGCTGGTGCAGGCCAAAGCACTGGTGAAGCGCTTCGGCGAGTTCGAGGCCGTGCGCGGGATCGATGTCGAGGTGCGGCGCGGGGAGGCGTTCGGCTTCCTCGGCCCGAACGGCGCCGGCAAGTCGTCGACGATGCGGATGATCGCGTGCGTGTCACCCCGCACCGACGGCGACCTGCGCGTGCTGGGGCTGGATCCGGAGGCGGCCGGGCCGCGGATCCGGGCGCGCCTGGGTGTCGTGCCGCAGCAGGACAACCTGGACGTCGAGCTGACGGTCCGGGAGAACCTGCTGATCTACGGCCGCTACTTCGGCCTGTCGCGGGCGGCGGCCCGCCGCAAGGCCGACGAGCTGCTGGAGTTCGCGCAGCTGGGCGACCGCGCGGCCGACAAGGTCGACCCGCTGTCGGGCGGCATGAAACGCCGGCTGACGATCGCCCGCTCGCTGGTCAACGACCCGGAGCTGCTGCTGCTCGACGAGCCGACGACCGGGCTCGACCCGCAGGCCCGGCACCTGCTGTGGGACCGCCTGTTCCGGCTGAAGGCCCAGGGCACGACGCTGATCGTGACCACCCACTACATGGATGAGGCGGAGCAGCTGTGCGACCGGCTGGTCGTGATGGACCACGGCCGCATCGCCGCGGAGGGCTCACCGGCGGACCTGATCAAGCGGTACTCGACGCGCGAAGTCGTCGAGCTGCGGTTCCCGTCGGGGGAGCAGGCCTTGGCGGCCGAGCAGGTCGACGGGCTGGCCGACCGCGTGGAGATCCTCCCGGACCGGGTGCTGTTGTACAGCGACGACGGCGAGGCCGCCCTCGAACACGTGCACGCCCGCGGCGTGCGGCCGCTGTCGAGCCTGGTGCGGCGCAGTTCGCTGGAGGACGTGTTCCTGCGGTTGACCGGCCGGACGTTGGTGGACTGACTCGGGATGGGGAAGAACCATGCTCGCGGAGAGCGCTCGCCGATGACCCTCGTCAGTGTGTTCGGTGGGGGCGCAGCCCCCACAGCCCGCCCGGGGGCAAGCCCCCGGACCCCCGGTCTGCCGCGGCTCGGCAGGTCGGGTTCGGGGAGGCGGCCGTGACCACCGTCGAATCCACCGGCCGCGTGGTCGGCACGTGGCACGGCGCCTGGCTGCGCGTCGAGGGGTACTGGACCTGGTACCGCCGGCACTGGGTGTCCACTTTGTACTCCACCGGGCTCCAGCCCGTCCTCTTCCTCGCCGCGATGGGCCTCGGCTTCGGCTCCCAGGTCCGTCCCGGCGCGGTCACCGGCGGCCTGTCCTACCTCCAGTACATCGCGCCCGCGCTGCTCGCCGCCGGTGGCGCGCAGCTGGCCGTCGGCGACTCCAGCTACCCCGTGCTGTCCGGGTTCAAGTGGCAGAAGGACTACCTCGCCGTCACGGCTACCCCCGTGTCGCCGGGCCAGGTGCTCGGCGGCCACCTGATCTGGACGGCCATGCGGCTGACGCTCGCCGGCGCGATCTACGCGTTCGTTGCGCTGTTCTTCGGCGCCTGGGCCGGGCCCGGCGTGCTGCTGGTGATCCTCGTCGGCACGGTCACCGGCCTCGCCTGCGCCACGCCGATCACGGCGCTGGCGGCCCGGACGTACGACGAGGGCCAGCGGTTCGGGATCATCTTCCGGTTCGTCGTGATGCCGATGACGTTGTTCTCCGGCACGTTCTTCCCGATCGCCCAGCTGCCGGGCGCGATCCGCTGGCTGGCCTGGCTGTCGCCGCTGTGGCACGGCACCCAGCTGGCGCGCGGCGTGAGCCTCGGCGGGGTCGGCGGCTGGGCGATGCTCGGCCACCTCGCGGTGCTCGCGGCGTTGTTCGCGGCCGGGTGGGCGTTCGCGCACCGGGCCTTCTACCGGAGGCTGGTGGTCTGATGGTGAGCGTCCAAGCCCCGCCGGCGCGGGCCGGGCTGCTGCTGCGGATCCTGCCGCCCGGGCTGTACGCGGGCCGGGCCCGCATGCTCGTCGAGCGGTCGGTGCGGGTGAGCTGGAACAGCTGGCTGATGTTCCTCTCCGGCGCGGCCGAGCCGTTCCTCTACCTGCTGGCGTTCCAGCTCGGGTTCGGCAAGCTCGTCACCGAGGTGGCCGGCCCGGACGGCCGCCCGATGGGCTACGTCGCGTTCGTGGCGCCGGCGCTGCTGGCGACGTCGGCGATGAACGGCGCCGTCTTCGAATCGACGTACAACCTGTTCTTCAAGCTGCGGTACGCGAAGCTGTACGACGCGATGCTGGCCACCCCGATCGGCCCGCTGGACATCGCGCTGGGCGAGATCGGCTGGGCGATGACCCGCGGTGGCGTCTACGCGGTGGCGTTCCTGGCGATCGCGGCGGGGATGGGGCTGCTGGCGTCGTGGTGGGCGCTGCTGATGGTCCCGGCGGCCCTGCTGGTGGGCCTGGCCTTTTCGGCGATCGGCATGGCACTGGTGACGTACCTGAAGTCGACGGCCCAGTTCGACTACATCGCGCTGGGCCTGATGCCGATGTTCCTGTTCGCGACGACGTTCTTCCCGCTGTCGGTGTACCCGGAGCCGCTGCAGTGGCTGGTCCGCTGCCTCCCGCTGTACCACGCGATCGAGCTGATGCGCGGCCTGGCGACGGGCCTGCTGTCCGGCAGCATGCTGGTCAACCTGGCGTACCTGCTGGTCCTGGGCGCGGTGGGCCTGTGGGCGTCCACGAGGAGGATCGCCAAGCTCCTGCTGACGTGAGCCTCAGCGGGCCGGGTCGGGCTTGCCCCGCGGCACGGCGGCGGCCAGCGCGTCCACCATCCCGTGGCCGTAGAAGCCGTTGAACCCCTCGTACCCCGCGCAGTAGGCGTCCTGGGTGCCGTCGCCGGTGAGGTCGTAGTCGGCCGGGCAGGGCATCGGCATCGCCTGGGCGTCCAGCGTCCGGCGCAGCTGCCGCGGCCCCGCGTTCGGCAGGGCGGACGCCAGCAGCGCCAGCACGCCGGTGACGTGCGGCGCGGCCATCGACGTCCCGCACAGCGGCGCGTACCCGCCCGGAACCGTCGAAAGCACGCACTCGCCGGTCTCCCCGCCGGGGGCGGTGACGTCGATCACGCCCAGCCCGTACGAGCTGTAGCCCGCCTTCACCCGGTCCGAGCCGACGGCGGACACCGCGACGACGTCCCGCAGCCCGGCCGGCAGTGCTTCGCACCCGGACCCGGCCCCGGCGGAGCCCGAGCGCGCCGACGGCGTGAGGTCGACGGCCTCGTTCGTCGCCGCCGCGACGTTCAGCGTCCCGGCGGACGTGCTGTACTCCACCGCCCGCGCCAGCACCTCGTGCACCACGCCGCGGTCGTCGCCCCGGATGCACGACAGCGTCCACGGGTTCACGAAGAAGCTGCTGTTCGTCAGCCGCAGGTGCCGCGAGGCCGCCCACATCAGGCCGCACACCGCGGCCTCCGGGTCGGCGTAGCCACGGTCGTCGATCACCTTCACCGACGCCACGCGGACCCCGGGCGCCACACCCGTCACGCCGCGCCCGTCATCGGCCGCCGCGATGATCCCCGCCACGTGCGTGCCGTGCACCGACGTCGTCGGCGCCCAGGCGGCCGGCGACCGGTCGGGCTCCCCGGTCAGGCAGCCCGCGGAGTCGTCGCGGTCGAGGGCGCCGGTCAGGTCGGGGTGGTTCGGGTCGATGCCCGAGTCGAGGACGCCGACGACGACGTCGCGGCTGCCGTCCGACGCGCCCGGCGCGCGGCCCGCGTTGATCATCCGCATGTCCCACTGCTGCCCGCTCAGGTCCGCGGTGGGCACGCGGGCCGGATCGGTGACGGGCAGCGTGGCCCGCGCGGGCTGCGGCCGGACTTCGGTGGCGCGCTGCGCGGCCAGCCGCTCGGCCTGGGCGCTGAACGCCCGGTCGAGCCCGATCCGGGCGCCGAACGACGGGTCGCCGGAGGTGGCGACGGCCACGGCGATCTGCGGGTAGTAGACGGTGGTGGCGCCACAGCCCGCGGTGACCTGCGCGCGGGCGGCGGGCTCGGCGGTGCCGCGGTCGAACGCGACGACGTAGCGCAGGGCCCGGCCGTGACCGCAGGCGGGCGCGTCGGCCGCCGCCGGACCGGCGGTGACGCATCCCGAAAGCACCAGTACGGTGCACACGGCCGCTCGCAGCGGCCGCGCCAGCAGGGACACCGGACCTCCCACCGGATGCAGGAACCGCGGGTGCCGGCGCGCGAGATCCCGGTCACCCCGAGCCGCACGGTAGCCACCCCGTGCCCGCCGGACAAGCGATCCGGCCAAGTTCCCCCGGCCGGTGGGCGTGCGGCGCGCCCGGCGGCGTGGGCGGAGGTACCGAGTACACCGGAGCAGTCACCCGGTGTGGGATACTCGGGGTGGCCGCTGGGCCGCGGGGCGCACGTGAGAGGTGCTGCCTGCGGCGTTGTGGCCCGGTGATGTGCACGAATCAGCACGACGCGCGTCGCCGCCCGCGAGCCGGGCGGCTGGACGACGTGGCGGGCGGCCCGGGGGCCGCGAGTGCCGCGCACAGCGCCGAGCAGACCTTTGACCGGGTCGCGCGTCACCGGATGCGGTGGTGTGCGGCGCCCGGTCGTCGGGCAAGGATTCCCGTCGCTGGTGACCACCACGGCGGAACGAACAGAAAGGGGCCCCTGCGCGGCCGCGTCCCTGCCGGTGCGAACCGGCAGACGCGCCCGGGGGCGGAGGAGACACATGTCGAACGCGGAAACACCCGCCGAGCACACCGGCGGGAATCCCGCCACACCCACGAGCGGCCCGCTGGCCGAACTGCCGCCCCGGATCCGGGTGCACGCGCTGGCGAAGCTGCTCCAGAAGCACAGCCGGGACATCCTCGCCCAGCTCGCCGAGCTGGGGGAAAGCGTGCGCAGCGCGCAGTCGAGCGTGACCAGGGACATGGCGCTCAAGGTGGCCGAGGCCCTCGCTCCCGCGGAGGGTGAGCAGGACCAGGCCACCGCCGGCCAGGACCAGCCCGCCGGCCGGAGTGGCGCCGGGCAGCCGTTCGCGCAGCAGCCCGGCCAGGTGCCCACCCAGGACCAGCCCGCCGGCCGGGGCAGCGCCGGCCAGCCGTTCACGCAGCCGTCCACCGGTCAGGCCCCCGCCGACAGCGCCACTGGTCAGGCCGCCACCGACCAGGCGCCGGCCCCCGAGGCCGAGAAGCCGCGCCCGCGGCAGAAGACCCGCGCGCACCTGCCGGTGTTCGCCGCGCCGTCGCCGGTCTTCCTGCCGCCGGAGCCCGCCGAGCCCGCGGCCAAGCCGGCCCGCAAGCCCGCCGACCCGTTCGCCGAGCCGGAAGCCCGCCCGGAGCCCCGCCAGGAGCGCACCCGCCCCGAGCCCGAGGTCGCCGACGAAGAGGCCGAAGAAACCACTCCGGCCACCGAGACCGACGAAGACGACGACGCCGGCAGCCGCCGCCGTCGCCGCCGGGGCCGTCGCGGCCGTGGCCGCGGCAAGGGCGCCGACGGTGGCGACGAGACCGCCGAGAACGACGACCAGGCCGAAGAGCAGCCGCGCCGGAAGTCGCGCAACGGGGACGAAAAGCCCGAAGCGGACGCCGAAGAGGCCGAGGAAGCCGCCGCTGACGATGCGGACTCCGACGGCGAGGAGGGTGAAGGTGGCAGCAAGCGCCGTCGCCGCCGCCGTCGCCGCAAGGGCTCGGACGGCGACGACGCCGAGACCACCGACGACCCGCCCAACACCGTCACGCACGTCCGCCAGGCGAAGGCCGAGCAGCCCGAGCGCCCGGCGCGCGACGAGGTGCGCAGCGTCCGCGGGTCGACCCGCCTGGAGGCCAAGCGCCAGCGCCGCCGCGACGGCCGCGAGGCGGGCCGTCGCCGCGCCCCGATCCTGTCCGAGGCCGAGTTCCTGGCCCGCCGCGAAGCGGTCGAGCGCACGATGGTCGTCGCCGAGCACGGCGACTCCACCCAGATCGCGGTGCTCGAGGACGGCGTCCTCGTCGAGCACTTCGTGACGCAGTCGGGTTCCGGCTCGATCGTCGGCAACGTCTACCTCGGCCGCGTCCAGAACGTGCTGCCGAGCATGGAAGCCGCGTTCATCGACATCGGCCGCGGCCGCAACGCCGTGCTGTACGCCGGCGAGGTCGACTGGGACGCCGCCGGTCTCGAGGGCAAGGCCCGCAAGATCGAGCAGGCGCTCTCGACCGGCGACTCCGTGCTGGTCCAGGTCACGAAGGACCCGGTCGGGCACAAGGGCGCCCGGCTGACCACGCAGATCTCACTGCCCGGCCGCTTCCTCGTCTACGTGCCCGCGGGCGGCGCCACCGGCATCTCCCGCAAGCTGCCGGAGAACGAGCGCCGCCGGCTCAAGGACATCCTCAAGCGGATCGTCCCGGAGGACGCGGGCGTCATCATCCGCACCGCCTCCGAGGGCATCGGCGAGGAGGAGCTGGGCCGCGACGTCGACCGCCTGAAGGCGCAGTGGGACGTCATCAAGGAGAAGGCCGCCGCCGGTTCCGGCAAGAAGGGCGGCGCGCCGACCATGCTCTACGAAGAGCCGGACCTGCTGGTCAAGGTCGTGCGTGACCTCTTCACCGAGGACTTCGCCAAGCTGGAGATCCAGGGCAACCGGTCGTGGGAGACCATCAACGGCTACGTCAGCCACGTCGCGCCGGAGCTGACCGAGCGGGTCAAGCGCTACACCGGCACCGGTGACGTGTTCGCCGACCACCGGATCGACGAGCAGATCACCAAGGCCCTCGACCGCAAGGTCTGGCTGCCCAGCGGCGGTTACCTGGTCATCGACCGCACCGAGGCGATGACGGTGATCGACGTCAACACCGGCAAGTTCACCGGATCGGGTGGCAACCTCGAGGAGACGGTGACCCGCAACAACCTGGAGTCGGCGGAGGAGATCGTCCGCCAGCTCCGGCTGCGGGACATCGGCGGCATCATCGTGATCGACTTCATCGACATGGTGCTCGAGTCCAACCGCGAGCTGGTGCTGCGCCGCCTCACCGAGTGCCTCGGCCGCGACCGCACGCGCCACCAGGTCGCCGAGGTCACCTCGCTCGGCCTGGTGCAGATGACCCGCAAGAAGATCGGCACCGGCCTGCTGGAGGCGTTCTCGACGCCGTGCGAGCACTGCAAGGGCCGGGGCGTGCTCGTCTCGACCGAGCTGCAGCGCACCGGCGGTGGCTCGCACTCCCACGGCGGGAACGGCAACGGCAACGGCGGCGGTAACAACGGCGGCGGGGAGAAGAGCTCCCGCCGGTCGCGGGGCCGCGGCAAGGGCGAGGAGGCCGCCAAGGAGCAGGCCGAAGCCGCCAAGGCCGAGGTGCACGCGGTTCCGCCGCCGGAGCGGCGCGAGTCGATCGCGTCCGCGGTGGCGGCGGTGGCCAACGCCGCCAAGGCCGCCAAGGACCACGACCAGGGCGCCGTGAACGGCACCGGGCCCGCCCGGGAGCTCGCGGACGTCCCGGCGACCACGGAGGCGGACGAGGCGCCGGTGGTGGCCGAGCCGCCCGCCGAACCCGCCCAGGAGGTCGCCGGCACCCCGGTGACCACCGAAGCGGACGAGGCACCGGTGCCGCAGGACGAGGAGCCCGAGGTCGAGCGGACCCCGGCTCCGGAACCCGCGGAAGAGCCGGTCACGGCGTCTTCGGAGGCCGTGGAGCCGGTCGCCGAGCCCGAGGTCAGCGTGCCCGAACCGGCCGCGCGCTCCACCCGGCGCCGTCCGCGCCGGGCCGCGTCGCGCCCGGCGGGCCCGCCGGTGCACGCCTCCGACCAGAGCAAGTGAACGACTAGGGGGACCCCGGTGGTAACGCACCGGGGCACCCCACGTAACCTGTAGTACGGCCTGCCACCAGAGCAGGTCGCTGCGCGAGTCCAGGACCGCCGTCTCCACCAGGCGGGCCGGTCGCGCGGGCCCCCACCCATTGTCGAGTAATGCAGGAGACTTCCGTGTCGGCGTACGCGATCGTCAAGACCGGCGGCAAGCAGTACAAGGTGGCCGTCGGCGACGTCGTCGAGGTCGAGAAGCTCGAGGGCGAGCCGGGCACCGAGCACATCCTCCCCGCCGTTTTGTACGTCGACGGTGGCGAGGTCACCACGGACGCCGACGCGCTGGCGAAGGTCTCGGTCACCGGCAAGGTCGTCGAGCAGACCAAGGGTCCGAAGATCCGGATCCACAAGTTCAAGAACAAGACGGGCTACCACAAGCGCCAGGGTCACCGGCAGAAGCTGACCCGCGTCGAGGTCACCGCCATCTCCCTGTAAGGGCTTCTCCGGATCTTCGTTTCAGAAAGAGGACTGAGCTATGGCTCACAAGAAGGGTGCGTCCAGCTCCCGCAACGGTCGTGACTCGAACGCGCAGCGCCTCGGCGTCAAGCGCTTCGGCGGCCAGGAAGTCAACGCCGGCGAGATCCTGATCCGCCAGCGCGGCACCAAGTTCCACCCCGGCGTCAACGTCGGCCGCGGCGGCGACGACACGCTGTTCGCGCTGGCCGCCGGTGCGGTCCAGTTCGGCGAGAAGCGTGGCCGCAAGACGGTCAACATCGTGCCGGCCGAGGCCTGAGCCTTCGGTCGTCGTTAGACCTCTGACGAGGGGTGGGGCCGGAATATCCGGTGCCACCCCTCGTTTGTTTGTGTATCCCCTTTGTCGTGAGTGAAGTGAGGCAATGTCATGGCGTCCCGGTTCGTGGACCGCGCGGTCATCCACCTGACCGCCGGTGACGGGGGCAACGGCTGCGCCTCGGTGCACCGCGAGAAGTTCAAGCCCCTCGGCGGCCCGGACGGCGGCAACGGCGGCAACGGCGGCGACGTCCTGCTGGTCGTCGACCCGAACGTGCACACGCTGCTGGACTTCCACTTCCGCCCGCACGCCAAGGCGGGCAGCGGCAAGATGGGTCAGGGCGGCAACCGCGCCGGCGCGGCGGGGGAGACGCTGGTGATGAAGGTGCCGTCCGGCACCGTCGTGTTCACCGAGGACGGCGAGATGGTCGCCGACCTGATCGGCCCCGGCACCACGTTCGTCGCGGCGCAGGGCGGCCGCGGCGGCCTCGGCAACGCGGCGCTCGCGTCGAAGGCCCGCAAGGCCCCCGGGTTCGCGCTGCTGGGCGAGCCGGGCGAGGCCCGCAACCTGGTGCTGGAGCTGCGTTCGGTCGCCGACGTCGGCCTGCTCGGGTTCCCGTCCGCCGGCAAGTCGTCGCTGATCTCGGTGCTGTCCGCGGCCAAGCCGAAGATCGCCGACTACCCGTTCACCACGCTGGTGCCGAACCTCGGCGTCATCACCGGCGGCGAGACGGTGTTCACGATGGCCGACGTGCCCGGCCTGATCCCCGGCGCGTCCGAGGGCAAGGGGCTGGGCCTCGACTTCCTCCGCCACATCGAGCGCTGCGCGGTGCTGGTGCACGTCGTCGACTGCGCCACCCTCGAGCCGGGCCGCGACCCGGTGTCCGATGTGGACGCTCTGGAGGAGGAGCTGGCCAAGTACACCCCGGGTCTCGGCGGCAAGCTCGAGGAACGTCCCCGAGTGGTCGTGCTCAACAAGATCGACATCCCGGAAGCCGCCGAGCTCGCCGAGTTCGTCCGGCCGGAGTTCGAGGCCCGCGGCCTCCGCGTCTTCGAGGTTTCGACCGCTTCCCGCAAGGGGCTGCGCGAGCTGACGTTCGCGTTGGCCGCGGTCGTCGAGGAGTACCGCGAGGCGCAGCCGGTGCTGGAGCCGGAGAAGATCGTCCTGCGGCCGCTCGCCGTCGACGACTCCGGGTTCACCGTCGAGGTCGACCCCGAAGAGGAGGGCGCGTTCATCGTGCGCGGCTCCCGTCCGGAGCGGTGGATCCGCCAGACGAACTTCGGCAACGACGAGGCCGTCGGCTACCTCGCCGACCGCCTCAACCGCCTCGGCGTCGAGGACGAGCTGGCGAAGCTCGGCGCGAAGCCGGGCAGCCCGGTCACGATCGGCGACGTCCAGTTCGAGTGGGAGCCGTCGACGCCGTCGGTGGCGGTCCACCTGTCCGGGCGCGGCACCGACGTCCGGCTGGAGCGCACCGACCGCGTCGGCGCGGCCGAGCGCAAGGAGGCCCGCCGGATCCGCCGTGACGGCACCGGTGAGGACGACGACCTGGACCTCGACGCGTGAGCGGCACGCGCGAAGCGATCGCCGCGGCCCGGCGCCTGGTCGTCAAGGTCGGTTCGTCGGCCCTGACGACGGCGGGCAGCGGCCTCGACGTGGCCCGCCTGGACGCGCTGGTCGACGCGATCGCCGAGCGCGTGTCCCGCGACGCGCAGATCGTCCTGGTGTCCTCGGGCGCGATCGGCGCCGGCCTCGCCCCGCTGTCCCTGGGCAAGCGGCCCCGCGACCTGGCGACCCAGCAGGCGGCGGCGAGCGTCGGGCAGCTGGCGCTGGCGCACGCGTACGCGGAGTCGTTCGGCCGGTATTCGCTGACGGTCGGCCAGGTGCTGCTGACTTCGGACGACGTCGTCCGCCGGTCGCACTACCGCAACGCGCAGCGCACGTTCTCGCGGCTGCTGGCGCTGGGCGCGGTCCCGGTGGTCAACGAGAACGACACGGTGGCAACGGAAGAGATCCGCTTCGGCGACAACGACCGCCTGGCGGCCCTGGTGGCCCACCTGATCGGCGCGGACGCGCTGGTGCTGTTGTCCGATGTGGACGGTTTGTACGACGGAGACCCCCGCGACGGCGCCACCCGCAAGCTGACGGAGGTCCTGTCGGAGTCCGATGTGGACGGAATCTCGGTCGGCATGTCCAGCTCGGGCTTGGGCACGGGCGGCATGGTGTCCAAGCTGGCAGCGGCCCGAACGGCGGCGGGAGCAGGCATCCCGGTGCTGCTGGCGGCAGCGTCGGAGGCCTCGGCGGCGTTGACGTCGGCATCCCCGGGAACAGCGTTCGCCCCGGCGGACACGCGCTTGTCGGCCCGCAGGTTCTGGCTGGGCTACGCGGCGGACACAACGGGAACGCTCCGCCTGGACGACGGCGCGGTGACGGCGGTGGTCCGCCGCCGCAGGTCCCTGCTGGCCGCGGGGATAACGGGCGTCTCAGGCGACTTCCAGGCCGGGGACGTGGTGGACCTGGTGGACGCGAAGGACCGCCCGGTGGCCCGCGGAGTGGTGGCGTTCGACGCGACGGAGCTCCCGGAGCTGATCGGCAGGTCATCGCACGAGCTCCCGGAGGAGCAGCGGCGAGAGGTCGTCCACGCTGACGACCTGGTCCCGCTACGCCGCTAGAAGCCGCTGCCGACGCCAACTCCGCCCCGCTGCCCCTCGCTCGGCTGATGCCGCGCCGCCGCGGCGCGGCAGCAGCCGACTGCGCGCCCGCCGGTGGACCCGCCGCTCCGCGGCTTCGGCGGCGCCCGCCGCAGGTCGCGCGGGCTGACTGCGCTCCGCTCGGATCCCTCGCATGGCCGACTCCGCGCCGAAGCCTCGCGCAAAGCCGAATCCCTGCCGCCAATGGCCCGGCACGCCATCGGCTCCGTGCTCGCCGGCAGGCCCGCGCCCCGCCGCCCTACCCGGCACTTTCGCGTGAAAGTGCCGCCCGACCTCACCCCAGCGAAACCAGCCGGGCACCGCCGTCGGCTTCCAGCACCGTCCCAGTCAGATTCCGGTTCGTCGCCGCCAGCGTCACCACCTCCGCGACATCATCCGCCGTTGCCACGCGCCGCGACGGGATCGAAGCCGCCGTCTGGGCGAAGAACCCCTCCCGCACCTCCGCCGGGAACCCGCTCCACCACGCCGTGTCCACCACCCCCGGCGACACCGCGTTCACCCGCCGCGGCGCCAGCTCCACCGCCAGCGGCTTGACCAGCGCCTCGATCGCCGCGTTCAGGGCGCCGATCCCGGCCGTGCCCGCCATCGCCGCCCGGGCCGTGATCGCGCTCAGCAGCGTGATCGACCCCTCCGAGGCCAAGTACGGCAGCACCGCCTGGACCGTGGTCAGGTGCGCCCAGAACTTCGCGTCGAAAGCGCGCCGCAGCATCGCCAGGTCCAGCGAATCGATCGGCCCCATGCCTTCCGCGCCGGACAGGCTCACCACCAGCACGTCGACCGTCCCCAACGACGACGCCAGCGCGCCCATCGCCGTCGCGTCGCCGCCGTCCGCTTGGTGCCCGGTCAGCGATGGGTCGCTCGCGGCCACGTCGTCCAAGCGCTCCTTGCCCCGTCCGGTGACGTGAACGGTGTACCCCCGCTCGTGCAGCCGCCGCGCGGTCGCCAGGCCGATGCCCGAAGTGCCGCCGGCGACGAGTGCGATGCTCATGCTTGTTCCCCATTTCGAACCGGTACGTCTCGTTTCGAAATCGACGCTACCATCGGATCCCATGACCGACCAGTCCCGCCCCGGCCGCAAGCGCAGTGAGCAGAGCCGGCTGGCGATCCTCGCCGCGACGCTCGACCTCGTCGCGGAGGCGGGCTACGGCACGCTGACCGTCGAAGGCATCGCCGCGCGCTCCGGCGTCGGCAAGCAGACGATCTACCGCTGGTGGCCGTCGAAGGCCGACGTCCTCCTCGACGCGCTCGCGACGAAGGCCGACCTGCAGATCCCGATCCCCGACGAGGGGTCGTTCCGCGCCGACCTCGAGCACTTCCTGGGCAGCACGTTCGAACTGGGGGAGAAGAACCAGGTCGCGGACACGCTCCGGGCGCTGATGGCGCAGGCGCAGCTCGACCCGGAGTTCGGCAAACGCTTCCGCGAGGACTTCCTGTACCGCCGCCGCGAGGCGCTGGGCACGATCGTCGACCGGGCCCGCGAGCGCGGCGAACTGCCTGCGGGCGTCGCGCCCGGCACGGTCATCGACGTCGTGTTCGGCACGCTCTGGTACCGGCTCCTCGCGACGCGGGAGCCGATCGGCCGCGGCCTGGCCGGTGAACTGGTGACGCTGCTAGCGGATCACGGCGCCTCGACCGCCGAAATCCGGTAGCGCGCCACCGAAGCGTCGAGAATTTGCGCGGACTGCTCGTCCGACGGCCCGGACCCGCGGAACCGCTCGAGGTCCTCATCGGACTCCCAGCGCTCGTACACGCTGATCCGGCCGGGGTCGAGCAGGTCTGCACCCAGCGCGTACTCCAGGCAGCCGGGTGCGTCGCGCGCGAGCCGGACGGCTTCGGCGCACCCGTCGAGGTAGGCGTCACGCTCTTCGGGCGCGACGGCGAGCCACCCGGCGACGATGATCACGACGCGATCCGATCCGCTTTGATCGTGAGCAGCAGCCGCGTCTGGTCGCGCCCGCCCCACCAAGGGTACGGGCCGCCGAGGTAGCGCTGCGACAGCTTTTCGATGTGCTCGACGGCGCCGTCCTCGGTCATGTCGAGCACGCGCCCGCGGATCGCGAAGTAGCGCGACGGCCGTTCGCGGTCGGCGACGTTGAGCGCCACCCGCGGGTCGCGCGCGATGTTGCGCTGCTTCTGGTGTCCCAGCACGGTGTTGACGAGGATGTGCGTCCCGTCGGTGTCGACCCAGGTCTGGGTGAGCTGCGGCGAGCCGTCCGGCATCAGCGTCGACAGGAAGCAGAGGCTGGGCTCGCGAAGGAGAGCGAGCAGGTCGCCGGGCAGTTCCACAGTGGTCTCCCGCTAGAGCTGGTCTGGCGCTTCGATGCCGAGCAGGGAAAGCCCGAGCGCGAGCGTGTGCGACGTCAGCGTAGTCAACCTCAGCCGCGACGCGCGCAGTGACGGCGAAGGCGCTTTCAAGACCGGACATTCCTCGAAGAACCGGGAGAACACGACCGCCGTCTCGTACAGGTACGTACACAGCTTGTGTGGTGCGTACGCGCTCGTAGCAGCCTTCAGTGCGTCGCCGAACCTGAGCAGCTTCAAGGCCAACGCCCGTTCCGCCGGCGCTTCCAGCAGGATTTCCGCGCCGTCGGGCACGCCGCCCGCCTTGCGGAGGATCGACCGCGTCCGCGCGTGCGCGTACTGCAGGTACACCGAGGTGTTGCCCTCCTTGGCGAGCATCCGGTCCCACGCGAAGACGTAGTCGCGCTCGCGGTCACCGGACAGGTCGGCATACTTGACGGCGCCGATGCCGACCGCCCGCGCGACTTCGGCCTGCCCGGCCGCGTCGAGCTCGCTGCGTTCGGCGACGACCGCCGCGGCCTGCGAGACGGCCTCGGTGAGCAGGTCGGCCAGCTTGACCGTGTCGCCGGACCGGGTCCGCATGGTCTTGCCGTCGGCGCCCAGGACCGTGCCGAAGCCGATGTGCTCGGCGTGCCCGGTCAGCCAGCCGGCGGCGCGGCAGACGGCGAACACCATCGCGAAGTGCTGTGCTTGCGGGGCCCCGACGACGTAGAGCAGGTCGGTCGCACCGCGTTCGGCCGTCCAGTACCGGGCGGTGGCCAGGTCGGTCGCCGCGTAGCCGTAGCCGCCGTCGCGTTTCCGGACGATCAGCGGCAGCCGGTCGCCTTCGCGGTTGCGGAACCCGTCGGGGAACACGCAGACCGCGCCGTCGCTGATCTCGGTCAGCCCGGCTTTCTCGAGGTCGTCGACCACCGCGGCGAGGTACGGGTTGTAGAAGCTCTCGCCGTAGATGTCCTCGTCCGTCAGCGAAATCCCGAGCAGCGCGTAGACCTCGTTGAAATGCCGCGTCGACTCGGCGATCAGCTCCCGCCAGACGCCGAGCGTCTCTTCGTCGCCGCTTTGCAGCAGCACCACCCGCTCGCGCGCACGAGTGGCGAACGCGTCGTCGGTGTCGAACTTCCGGCGCGCTTCGCGGTAGAAGGCGTCGAGGTCGGCGATGGCGCTTCGGCCGGCCGAGACGTCGAGCAGGTGCTCGATGAGCATGCCGAACGGCGTGCCCCAGTCACCGAGGTGGTTGTGCGGCAGCACTTCGTGCCCGGCGAACCGCAGCAGGCGTGCGAGCGCGTCGCCGATGACCGTCGTGCGCACGTGCCCGACGTGCATCTCCTTGGCGACGTTCGGGCTGCTGTAGTCCAGCGCGATCCGCCGCGGCGCCGGGGTTTCCGGCACCCCGAGGCGCGGGTCGCCGAGCAGCGCGGCGGTCCGGCCTTCGAGCCATTCTCTGCGCAGCACGAAGTTGAGGAACCCGGGCCCGGCGACCTCGGGCGGCTCGGCCAGGCCGTCGACCTCCAGCGCCCCGGCGATCAGCCCGGCGACTTCACGCGGCGGACGGCCGAGCCGTTTGCCCAGGCTCATCGCGAGGTTGGCCTGGTAGTCGACGCACTCGCGCGGCGACGCCTGGACCAGCGCCTGCTCCGGCGTCAGTTCGACGTCCAGTGCCCGGCCGGCGGCGGTCACCACGCGGCGCGCCAGCTCCTCGGTAACGTCGGCGGTCTGCTGCACGGTGTCCCTCCTTCGCCTCGGTCTCGGAGCACGCAGCGTAGCGAGCGTGACCGGCCGGTGACGAAGGGTTTACCGCAGCTCGCTTCCCTTCGTTTCGGGCAGCGTGAGGATGACGGCGAACGCGATCGCCGCGCCCACGGCGACGTACCAGAAGTAGAGCGTCTGCGAGACCGTGCCGAAGAGCGTGATGAGCAACGGCGCGGTACCACCGAAGATCGCGACGGTCAGGTTGTACCAGGCACCGATCCCCAGCCCGCGCAGTTCGGTCGGGAACAGCTCGCTCATGATGGCCGGCGCGATCGACGTCATCGCCGTGTACAGCCCGAGCCCGACGCAGAACACCACGAGCAGCCCGCCGACGTTCGGGCCGATCAAAGTGGACAGCGGCACGACGACCACCGCGGTCACCCCGGACCACACCAGCAGCTGCGGCTTCCGCCCGACCCGGTCGGCGAGCGCCCCCATGGGGTACTGCAACGCGATGAACAACGCCGTGCCGACCGACAGCGCGAGGAAGACCGCGTCGGCGTCCGCGTGCCGGTTCTTCACCGCGAACGACGTCAGCGCGCTGAAGAACGTGTAGTAGCAAAGCGTCGAGAGCATCGTGAAGCCGACGAGCCTGCCGACGGCCTTGGGGTGGTGCGTCAGTGTCGTCAGCAGCGGCCGCTCGAGCTTGCGCGCCTTGGTCTTCGTCTGCTCGAACAGCTCGGTCTCGGCGAGACTCCGGCGCAGCCACAACCCGACCAGGCCGAAGACACCGCCCAGCAGGAACGGTAGCCGCCAGCCCCAGGACGCGAGCTGCGCCTTGTCCAGCGCGCGGGCCAGGACGAACCCCAGCACGGTCGCGACCAGCACGGCCGACCCGGTCGAGATGTAGAAGAACGCCGAGTACCGGCCGCGACGCTCCGGCGGCGCGATCTCGCCCAGGTAGGCCGACGCGTTCGACACCTCGCCGCCGAGCGACAGCCCCTGCGCGATGCGCGCGAGCAGCAGCAGGATCGGTGCGAGCCAGCCGACTTGCGAGAACGTCGGCAGCAGCCCGATCGCCACCGACCCGCCCGCCATGAGCAGGATGGTGAGGATCATGGCCGGCTTCCGGCCGCGCGTGTCCGCGAAGCGCCCGAGCAGGACCCCGCCCAGCGGGCGGAAGAAGAACGCGAGCGCGTAGGTGGCGAACGTGTTGATCAGGGCCAGGGTGTCGTTCCCGGCGGGGAAGAACGCGCCGGCGAAGTAGATGCTGAACGTCGCGTAGATCGTCCAGTCGAACCACTCCAGCGCGTTGCCCGCGCTCGCCGCGAACAGCTTGCGCACCGGCAACCGGTGCCGCTGGGTTGCCTGAACGGCGGACTCGGTCATGGCGGCCTCCACGTCACCCGAAGGTGGAACGGGACTTTGCCACATCCGTTCGCAGTTCGAAAGGTTCTGACCGCCCTCCCGTCTCCTAAGCCGTGCTGGCCAGCGCGAACGGCAGGACCGCGGGCGCCCCGGCCCGCCGCAGCAGGCGCGCGGCCAGCGTCATCGTCCAGCCCGTGTCGATGACGTCGTCGACGAGCAGCACCGGCCCGGCCGGCAGGATCCCCGCGAGGTCGGCCGGCATGCTCAGCCGCCGCCACAGGTCCGCCAGCCGTTGCGCGCTGTTCGCCTGTCGCGGTGGTGGCCCCTCGGCGTCGAGCGCGCCGAGGAAGTCCAGCTTGCCGATCTCGGCCAGCCGCGTCGCGAGGCTGTACACGAGCTGCGGCCGCGTCTCCGACGGGACGGCGACCACTGCCACCGGCCGCTCGGCCCACTGCCATCCGGCGAGCACCTGCACGCACGCCTTGAACACGGAGTCCGGCACTTCCGTGTCCTTCGCCTGGGGGCCGACCAGTTCCCGCAGCCGGTTGCCCCAGCCGACGTCGGTGAGCCGCCCCAGCACCTGGCCCGGCTCGGCCTGGTCGTCGGCCCCGATCCGGCCGGAGACCGGAACGTCCAAAGAGGACATCCCGGTGGGCCACTGCTTCCGGGGCGCGACCTCGACACCGGGACGCTGCAGCCGTTCGCGGGTCGCCTCGGCGACGTCGTCGGACACCGACGTGTCCCAGTGCTGCCCGGTGCAGTTGTCGCACCGCCCGCACGGCGCCGCCTCGGGGTCGTCGAGCTGGCGCCGCAGGTATTCCATCCGGCAGCCGTCCGTCGCCAGGTAGCCGAGCATCGCGTCCTGCTCGCGTTCGCGCGCTTCCGCGACCCGCCGGTACCGCCCGCGGTCGTACTCCCAGTTCTCGCCCGTGCTCGTCCAGCCGCCCTTGACGCGCCGCACCGCGCCGTCGACGTCCAGCACCTTGAGCACCATTTCCAGCCGGGACCGGGAAAGCTCGACCGACGGCTCGAGCGCCGCGGTCGACAGTGGACGGTCGGCGTAGGCGAGCGTGTTCAGCACCTGCGTCACCCGCAGCTCGTCCGGGAAGGCGAGCGAGCCGAAGTACGCCCAGATCGCCCGGTCCTCCTCGCCGGGCAGCAGCACGACCTCGGCGCGTTCCACACCGCGGCCGGCACGGCCGACCTGCTGGTAGTACGCGATCGGCGACGACGGCGCCCCGAGGTGCACGACGAACCCGAGGTCCGGCTTGTCGAACCCCATGCCCAGCGCCGACGTCGCGACCAGGGCCTTGACGCGGTTGCCGAGCAGGTCGTCCTCGGCCGCCTGCCGGTCGGCCGGGTCCGTCTTGCCGGTGTAGGCCGCGACCGGGTAGCCGCGGTCCTTCAGCAGCGACGCGACGTCGTGCGCCGCCGCCACGGTCAGGCAGTAGATGATCCCCGAGCCCGGCAGCTCGGCCAGGTGGTCGGCGAGCCACGCCAGCCGCGCCTGCGACGTCGGCAGCCGGCACACCGACAGCCGCAGGCTCTCCCGGTCGAGGGTGCCGCGCAGCACGAGCGTGTCGGTGCCCGTGCCGAGGCCCAGCTGTTCGGCGACGTCGGTGACCACGCGGTCGTTCGCGGTCGCCGTGGTCGCCAGCACCGGCACGCCCTCGGGCAGGTCGCCCAGCAGCGTGCGCAGGCGCCGGTAGTCCGGCCGGAAGTCGTGCCCCCAGTCGGAGATGCAGTGCGCTTCGTCGACCACCAGCAGCCCGGTGCTCGCGGTCAGCTTCGGCAGCACGTTGTCGCGGAAGTCCGGGTTGTTCAGCCGTTCGGGGCTGACCAGGAGGACGTCGATCTCGCCGGCCGCGACCGCCGCCTGGACCTGGTCCCACTCCTGCGGGTTCGCGGAGTTCATCGTCGCCGCGTGGATCCCGGCCCGCGCCGCCGCCGCGATCTGGTTGCGCATCAGGGCGAGCAGGGGCGAGACGATGACCGTCGGCCCGCTGCCCTGTTCGCGCAGCAACGCCGTGGCCAGGAAGTACACCGCCGACTTGCCCCAGCCGGTGCGTTGCACGACCAGCGCGCGGCGCCGCTGCGCGACGAGGGCCTCGATGGCCGTCCACTGGTCTTCGCGCAGCTTCGCCGAGTCGCCGGCCAGTGCCCGGAGGAGGGTCTCGGCGCGGTCGCGGAGGGCTGGGGTGGTGCTGGTCGTGTCCACGTCCCCACGTCTACCCCATGGCACCGACGAACCGGGAATCGGCGGCGTCGCGAACGGACCGTTCGCGACGAATACGGGCCGTTATGTGACCTGAATCACAACTCTTGCCCGGTCGGGCGAGGTGTCCCACAGCGGCCGGTCCCGCGGCCCGCGGCTGTATAGGCTCTCCGGTCATGTCACCACGGCGGATCGGGGTCATGGGCGGCACGTTCGACCCCGTGCACCACGGCCACCTCGTCGCGGCCAGCGAGGTCCAGTCCCGGTTCGGGCTCGACGAAGTGATCTTCGTCCCCACCGGCCAGCCCTGGCAGAAGACCAGCCGGCAGGTGACCAAGGCCGAGGACCGCTACCTGATGACGGTCATCGCGACCGCGTCCAACCCGGTGTTCTCGGTCAGCCGCGTCGACATCGACCGCGGCGGCCAGACCTACACCGTCGACACGCTGCGCGACCTCCACGCCGAGTACCCCGACGACCAGCTCTTCTTCATCACCGGCGCCGACGCGCTCGAGCAGATCCTCACCTGGCACAAGGCCGACGAGCTGTTCGACTTCGCGCACTTCATCGGCGTCACGCGGCCCGGCTACCGGCTCAATTCGCACCACCTGCCCAGCGGCAAGGTGAGCCTCGTCGAGGTCACCGCGATGGCGATCTCCTCGACCGGCTGCCGCGACCGCGTCGAACGCGGGGAGCCGGTCTGGTACCTCGTGCCCGACGGCGTCGTCCGCTACATCGCGAAGAAGGATCTCTACCGGAAGAGCGACTGAAGGGCCCCTGGTCGCGGCGGGTACTCTTCTCGGGCGAACCCGATCTGAGAAGGAGCACTGTGGCAGCCACGTCCGAGGCACGAGAGCTGGCCGTAGCGGCCGCACACGCGGCGGCGGACAAGAAGGCCAGCGACGTCGTCGTGCTGGACGTGTCCGAGCAGCTCGTCATCACCGACGCCTTCGTCATCGCCTCCGCGTCCAACGAGCGGCTGGTCGGCGCCATCGTCGACAACGTCGAGGAGAAGCTGCGGGAGAGCGGGCACAAGCCGGTCCGCCGCGAAGGCGCCCGCGAAGGGCGCTGGGTCCTGCTCGACTACGTCGACGTCGTCGTGCACGTCCAGCACGTCGAAGAGCGCTCGTTCTACGGCCTCGAGCGGCTGTGGAAGGACTGCCCGCGCATCGAGGTGGCCGGACTCGAGGAGCCACCCGCCGACGAGGACCCGGACGTCCCGTGAGCCCGCGGCGGCTCGTGCTCTGGCGCCACGGCGAGACGGACTACAACGCCGCCGGGCGGATGCAAGGCCACCTGGACTCGGCGCTGACCCCGCGGGGCTGGAACCAGGCCCGGTTCGCCGTCCCCGCGCTGGCCCGGTTCTCCCCGGACCTCGTCATCGCGTCCGACCTGCGCCGCGCCACCGACACGGCCACCGTGCTCACCGACGCGATCGGCGTCCCGCTGCGGATCGACAAGCGGCTGCGCGAGACGCACCTCGGCGAGTGGCAGGGCATGACCGGCGCCGAGGTCGACGAGGCCTACCCCGGTGAGCGCGCCCGCTGGCGCCGCGACGCCACCTGGGCGCCGCCGGGTGGCGAGAACCGCCTCGACGTCGCCGACCGCGCGAGCGAAGTCGTCACCGACCTGCAGCAAGCCAACTCCGATGCGGGCGAGACCGTGCTGCTGGCCGCCCACGGCGGGCTGATCACCGCGCTCACCGCGCACCTGCTGAACCTGCCGGTGGAGACCTGGCCGTCGCTGGGCGGGATCTCGAACTGCCACTGGGTCGAGCTGGGCGCACGCGACGGGAAGTGGCGGCTGCTGGCCTACAACGCGGGGATGCACGGCTAGCCGATGGGGCCGCGCCTGCTCGTGTTCGGCGATTCGCTGAGCTTTCACGGTCCCGAAGGACCCTGCGCCGCCGACGAACCGCGGCTGTGGCCCAACGTCGCCGCCGCCGCGCTGGGCGGCACCGCCGACCTGGTCGCCGGGATCGGCTGGACCGCGCGCGACGTCTGGTGGTCGCTGACCGGCGACCCGCGCGTGTGGGCCGACCTGCACCACGTCGACGCGGTCGTGCTGGCGATCGGCAGCATGGACACGCTGCCCTCGCCGTTGCCGACCTACCTGCGCACCGGGTTGAAGTACCTGAGGCCCGACCCCGTGCGCCGCGTGGTGCGCAAGGCCTACCTCGCCGCGCAGCCCCGGCTGTCCGTCGCCTTCCGCGGCCGGCCCGTGGTGCTGCCGGCCAAGCTCACCGTGCAGTACCTCGACACGGCCGTCGGCGCGCTGCGCGTCCTGCGGCCCGAGCTGCCGATCTACGGGTGGCTGCCGTCGGTGCACCGGGCCGCGGCCTACGGCGGCGTGCACACCGCGCGGCCGGCCGCGGAGGCCGCCATGAAGGCCTGGGGCGCACGCGCGGGTGTTCCGTTGCTGGACCTGGAAGCCGTCGTCGGGGAGCACGTCCTGAGCGGCGAGGGCAACCCGGACGGCATGCACTGGGGCTGGAAGGGGCACGCCGCGGTGGGCGACGCGATGTCCGTGTTGCTGGCGCCGGAGCCGGCCCCCGGCCACGTAGGCTGACGGCGTGTCGGTCGCCGTAGTCACGGATTCCACCGCCCACCTGCCGGAGGGCTTCGCCGAACGGCACGCGGTCCGGGTGGTGCCGCTGCACGTCCTGGTCGACGGTGTGGTCTCCCTCGACGGCATCGAGACGGGCCCGGCGGCGGTCGCCGAAGCGATGAGCCAGCGCAAGATCGTCACGACGTCGCGGCCGACCCCCACCGAGTTCGTGAAGGAGTACCGCGCGGCGCTGGCCGACGGTGCCGACGCGATCGTTTCCGTGCACCTCTCGCGCGAGCTGTCGGGCACCTGGGAAGCGGCGGTGCTGGCCGCGCAGGAAGTCGGCCCGGACCGGGTCCGCGTGGTCGACTCGCGCACCACCGCGATGGGCCTGGGGTTCGCCGCGCTGCACGCCGCTTCGGCCGCCGCGGAAGGGGCTGCGGCGGCGGACGTCGAGGCCGCCGCGGTGACCGCCGCCGGCTGCTCGTCGACGCTGTTCGTCGTGGAAACCCTGGACCACCTGCGCCGCGGCGGCCGGATCGGCCCCGCGGCGGCGCTGCTCGGCACGGCGCTCGCGGTGAAGCCGGTGCTGCACATGTCGGACGGCCGGATCCTGCCGCTGGAGAAGGTCCGCACCATGAACCGCGCGCTCGCGCGGCTGGTCGAGCTGGCCGCCAAGGCCGCCGAGGACGACGACGTCGAGCTCGCCGTCCACCACCTCGCGTCGCCGGAGCGGGCGGTCGAGCTGGCGAACCGGCTGGAAGAGGCCGTGCCGCGCTCGGCGGGGTGCGTGGTCTCCGAGCTGGGCGCGGTGATCGGGGCGCACACCGGGCCTGGCGTGCTCGGGGTGGTCGTCCAGCGGACGGTCCCGTCCCGGCGCTAGCCGCCGAACCCTCCAGCATGCCACCCGGGTACGACGGAAACGGCTGTTCCCGGGCCGGGCCGGGTGGATCCGTCCACATCACCCCGGTTGTCCACAGGACGCGGCGGCACCCCTGTCGGACGCCTCCCCGCGGGCCCTAACGTCGATCGTGTGTTCGAGCAGCCCGCCCGGGATCCGGGCCCTCCCGTCAACGACCGGCTCGCCTGGCTGGCCGACCAGCTCTCGCCCGACGAGAGCACGGTCGGGCCCGGCGGCCGGCTGGTCCGGCGCTGGCTACCGGGCGGTTCGGCCGGTCCCGGCCGCCGCCGGTGGGCGCTCGCCGGCGTCCTCGCGGCGGTCGTGGTGATCGTCCTCGGCTCGGTCGCGCTCCTCGGCGGGCGTCCGGCGCCCGAGCCGCCACCGGCGTTGCCGAGCGCGAAACCGGCGAGCGAGGCCTCGGCCCGGGCCGCACCCCAGGCCGGTCTCGTCGTCAGCGTGATCGGCCGCGTCCGGTCGCCCGGCCTGGTCACCGTGGTCCAGGGCGCCCGCGTCGCGGACGTGCTGCGGGCCGCCGGCGGCGCCGACCCCGGCGCCGACCTGAGCTCGCTGAACCTCGCCCGCCGCGTGACCGACGGGGAGCAGCTCGCGGTCGGGATCCCGGCACCCGCCGCGGCGACCGCCGGTTCCCCGGCGGGGGCCAAGGTCGACCTCAACGCGGCGAGCGCCGATCAGCTGGACACGTTGCCCGGTGTCGGCGCGGTGACAGCCCAGCGGATCGTCCAGTGGCGCACCGAGCACGGCGGCTTCACGAAGGTGGAGCAACTGCGCGACGTGTCGGGCATCGGCGAAAGCAAGTTCGAGAAGCTGCGTGAGCAGGTGATGGTCGGATGAGCGCCCTGCCCACGGCCGACACCCGGCAGGACATGCGGCTGGTGCCGGCGGCGCTGGCGTGCTGGCTCGCCGCACTCGGCGGCCTCCTGCTGGGCTGGTGGACGGCGGTCGCCGTCGGCCTCGCTTCGGCGGTGGTCGCCGGGCTGGTGCTCTGGCGGGCCCGCGACCGTCCGCGGGCGCTCGCCGCGGCCGCAGCCCTGCTGGTGCTGGGACTGGTCGCCGCGGGGCCGGTCGCCTGGCGGATCCGGGACGCCCAGCGGGACGAGCTCCGCGCCGCCGCGGCCGACGGGCTGCCCGCGGCACTGCGGGTCGTCGTCGCCGAACGCCCGAAGCCCGTGCGCGGCGCGGGCTACGCCGACCAGCAGGCCGGTGCCCGGTCGGTGGTGCTGACGGCCGACGTCCGCACGGCGTCGGTCGACGGCCGGCCGGTCACGTCGTCCGGGCGGGTCCTGCTGCTGGCCCCGGTCGCGCAGTGGGCGGCGCTGCTGCCGGGGCAGGACGTGACGGCGGCGGGCCTGCTGATGCCGCCGCGCGGTGCGGACCTGAGCGTCGCGGTGCTGTCCGTGCGCGGCCCGCCGGGCGATCCGGGCCCGGCGCCGTGGTGGCAGCGGACCGCGGCCGGGCTGCGTGCCGGGCTCCACGACCTGTGCCAGGTCCTGCCGGAGGAACCCGCCGGCTTGCTGCCGGGCTTGGTCCTGGGCGACACGAGCGGGCTGTCGCCGCGGGTCGAGCAGGAGTTCGTCACCGCCGGCCTCGCCCACCTGACGGCGGTCAGCGGCGGCAACCTCGCCGTGGCGTGCGGCGCGGTCCTGCTCTTGCTGCGTCTGCTTCGGTGCGGGCCGCGGACTTCGGCGGTGGCCGCGGGCGGGTGCCTGGCGGGGTTCCTCGTCCTGGTCGGCCCGGAGCCGAGCGTGCTGCGGGCCGGTGTGATGGCGGCGGTCGCGTTGCTGGCGTTGGCGTTGGGCCGGCGAGGGTCGGCGCTGCCGGCGTTGGCGTTCGCGGTGTGCGTGCTGGTGGTGACGGATCCGGCGATGGCCACGGACTTCGGGTTCGCGCTGTCGGTGTTCGCCACCGCCGGGCTGGTCCTGATCGCGCCCCGCTGGGCCGCCGCGCTGGTGCGCCGCGGCGTCCCGCCGGGGTTCGCCGAAGGGCTGGCGATCCCGTTGGCGGCGTTCCTGGTGACGGCGCCGGTCCTCGCGGGCATGGCGGGCACGGTGAGCCTGGTTTCGGTGCTCACCAACGTCCTCGCCGCGCCCGTGGTGGCCCCGGCGACGGTGCTCGGCGTGCTGGCGACGGTGGTCGGCCCCTGGTGGCCGGGTGCCGGGAAGGTCCTGGTGCACCTGGCCGACCCGGAGGCCCGGTGGCTGATCACGGTGGCGCGGCACGGCGCGCGGGCGCCCGGCGCGGTCGTCGCCTGGCCCGGCGGCTGGGCGGGCGGGCTGCTGGCCGCCGGGGTGCTCGTAGTGCTGGTGCTGGCCGCCCGGCACCGGCGCGTGCGGCTGGTGCTGGCGGTGCTGGTGGCCGGTGCGCTGCTGGTGTTCGTACCGGTCCGGGTGGTCGCGCCGGCGTGGCCCCCGCGCGACTGGGCGATGGTCGAGTGCGACGTCGGCCAAGGCGACGCGGTCGTGCTGGCGACGGCGGAGCCGGGACGGGCCGTCGTCATCGACACCGGGCCCGAGCCGGGGCCGGTGGACGAGTGCCTGCACCGGCTGGCCGTCGAGCGGATCCCGTTGCTGGTGCTGAGCCACCTGCACGCGGACCACATCGGCGGGCTCGCGTCGGTGTTCGACGGCCGGTCGGTCGGCGCGGTCGCCGTCGGCCCGGGGCGGGCGCCGGAGTGGGCGTGGCGCCAGGTCGCGGCGGAGGCGAGGGAACAGGAGGTGCCGTTGGTGGAGCTGAACCCGGGGGAGCGGATGGACTGGCCCGGCCTGACGCTCGATGTGCTCGGCCCGCGTTACGTACCGGCCCGAGCGGCAGGCCCGCAGGACGGCACGACGATCAACAACAGCTCGGTGGTCCTGCGAGCGCAAACCCCGGCCGGCCGGGTGCTCCTGACCGGCGACGTCGAGCTGGCGGCCCAGTCGGACCTGCTGGCCGGCATCGGTGATCTGAAAGCGGAGGTGCTGAAGGTGCCACACCACGGTTCGCGCTACTCGTCGCCGGCGTTCCTCGCGGCGGTGGCGCCGCGGGTGGCGTTGGTCAGCGTGGGCGCGGGCAACACGTACGGCCACCCGAGCAAGTCCACAATGGACACATTGGGTGCGCTGGGTGCGCTGGTCACCCGAACCGACGTGGACGGCGACACGGCGGTGGTGACCGGAACGGCGATCGTCCGCCGAGGCGAGCCACGAGGTCCGCCCCGGCGGTGAGCGGGTCACTCCACGGCGGTGTTCCGGGCGCGTTCGTCGGTCTGGTCGCGTTCGAAGGTGATCCGGCGGCGAGCCCACTGTTGCCCGCCCTCTTCGGCCAGGGTTTCCACTCGCGCGACCAGCACCCGGACGGCGTCCTCGCCCTCGTACGGCGGTGCGGAATGGAGGAACAACGCGGCTTCCCGCTCGATCGCGTAGCCGATCTGGCTGTGCTCCACCCAGTTCTGGTGCATGCCGAAGGTGGTCCGGATCCCGGTCGCGACCAGGACGACGGCCCCGAGCGCGGCGATGACGACCGAGTCGAGGTGAGCGGCGGCCGCGACCGGGATCGCGGCGGAACCGGTGAGGGCGACGACTTCCACGACGCCGTACCGCAACCGGTCTCGCCGGGCGCCCTTCTTGTACCAGCGCCACTTCGCGACGACCGTCGTCGGCAAGGCTTCGCCGTCGCGGTCCGCGGTGACCATCCAGTGCTTGCGGAGATTCCGCATTCCGAACCTCCCGGACCGAGCCGACACCTGGCGGGTGTCGACCTTAGCGGCCCGGGGAAACGCGAAAGGAGGTACTCACCGGGGGCAGCCGAGCGGCCGCCCCCGGCGGGGACGTCAGTACCCGAGCGCCTCGTTCACCGCGGCGGCGGACGGCGGCACGATCGCCTTCGGGCCGAGGTGGTTCTCGACCGCGTCGAGGGTCTTGAGGCCGTCGCCGGTGATCAGGAGGACCGTCTCGGCGTCGGGGTCGAGCTTGCCCGTCTCCACCAGCTTCTTCGCCGTGGCCACGGTGACCCCGCCGGCCGTCTCGGTGAAGATGCCCTCGGTGCGGGCCAGCAGCCGGATGCCTTCGACGACCTCTTCGTCGGTGACGTCCTCGATCGCGCCGCCGGTGCGGTTGACGATGTCGAGGACGTACGGGCCGTCGGCCGGGTTGCCGATCGCCAGCGACTTGGCGATCGTGTCCGGCTTCACCGGCTGGACCACGTCCTGGCCGGCGCGGAACGCGGCCGACACCGGCGAGCAGCCGGTCGCCTGCGCGCCGAACACCTTGTACGGGCTGGCGTCCACGAGACCGAGCTGGCCCAGCTCGCGGAAACCCTTGTCCACCTTCGTCAACTGCGAACCGGAGGCGATCGGCACGACGATCTGCGGCGGGATGCGCCAGCCGAGCTGCTCGGCGACCTCGTAGGCCAGCGTCTTCGAGCCCTCCGAGTAGTACGGCCGGACGTTCACGTTCACGAACGCCCACTTCGGGTGCTCGCCGGCCAGCTCGGTGGCGAGGCGGTTGACGTCGTCGTAGTTGCCGTCGACGGCGATCAGGTCGCCGTCGTACACCGCGGTGGTGAGGATCTTGGCGCGCTCGAGGGTCTTGGGGATCAGCACGACCGACCGCCAGCCGGCGCGGGCCGCGGCGGCGGCCGTCGCGTTGGCCAGGTTGCCGGTCGACGGACACGCGAGCACCTCGAAGCCGAACTCGCGGGCCGCGGCCAGCGCGACCGCGACGACGCGGTCCTTGAACGAGTGCGTCGGGTTGCCGGTGTCGTCCTTGACCCACACGCGCTTGAGGCCGAGTTCCTTGGCGAGGCGGTCGGCGCGGATCAGCCGGGTCGCGCCGGGCTCGGTGTTCGGGATCTCTTCGACGTTGGACGGAACCGGGAGGAGCTTCTTGTAGCGCCAGATGTTCTTGGGGCCGGCCTCGATGTCTTCGCGGCGGACGCGGCCGAAGTCGTAGGCGACCTCGAGCGGCGAGAAGTCTTCGGCGGAGACGAACTCGGGGGCGAGCGGCTGCCGGTGACCCTCTTCCTTCGACACCAGTTCGACGGCGGGACCGAGATCCGGGGTCTTCGTGGTGGAGGTCGTGCCGAGGGTTGCGGTCATCGCGAGGTTCCTTTCCTCATCTGCCCCGCCGAAGCGGGCCGGAATTGGCACCGTGGTCGTCAGCTATCCCGCGATCGCGGGATGACGGGCTGTACGCCGGTTGCCGGGGCTTCGTCGGGCCGTTCCCTCTGCCCCTCTGGATGAGCGGTATTCGGTTGTCGGTGCGCGCGAGCGAGCGCGCCGCCTCGAGGACACCGTACGACATGGCGGTCACGCTGTGCCATGCCGCCCGCCCGACATCACCGGAGCGGGCGCACGGCACCGCAAGTGAGAGGATCCTCGGGTGACCGCGCAAGCCACCGCCCCCGCCCCGCTGCACCTGGTGCTGGGCGAGGAAGAACTGCTGATCGAACGGGCCGTTCGCGAGACGCTCGCCGCCGCCCGCGCGATCGACGCCACGGCCGAGCTGACCCGGGTCCGGGTGTCCGATCTCACAGCCCCTGAGCTGGCCGAACTCGTCAGCCCGTCGCTGTTCAGCGAGGGGCGCGTGATCGTCCTGGAGTCGGCGCAGGACATCTCGCAGGAGCTGGCCGACGCCGTGGCGTCGTACCTGAAGGACCCGGCGGACGGCGTCGTGCTGGTCGTCGTGCACACCGGCGGTGGCCGGAGCAAGGCGGGCAAGTCGCTCCCGGTGGCGCTGAAGAAGGCCGGCGCCGAGGTCACGGAGTGCCCGAAGCTGACCAAGCCGGCCGAACGCGAGCAGTTCGTGCGGCACGAGATCCGCCGGGCGGGCGGCAAGATCGACCCGGCGGGGGTGGCCGCGCTGATCGACGCGGTGGGCTCCGACCTGCGCGAACTCTCCTCGGCGGCCAGCCAGCTGGTGGCCGACACGGGCGGGACGGTCGACGCCGACGCCGTCCGCCGGTACCACCGCGGCCGCGCCGACGTGACGGGCTTCGCCGTCGCGGAGAAGGCGGTCAGCGGCGACCGGTCGGCGGCGCTGGAGTCGCTGCGCTGGGCGATGCAGCTGGGCGTCCCGCACGTGCTGGTGGCGGACGCCCTGGCCGACGCCGTCCGCACGATCGCCCGGGTCTCGGGCGCGGGCCGCGGCAACCCGAACCAGATGGCCGGCGAGCTGGGCATGCCGCCGTGGAAGATCCGCAAGGCCCAGGGGCAGTCGCGAGGCTGGAACCAGGACGGCCTGGCCACGGCGATGCGCGTGGTCGCGCGCCTGAACGCCGAGGTCAAGGGCGTGGCGGCCGACCCCGGCTATGCGCTCGAGCGCGCGGTCCTCGAAGTGGCGGCCGCCAAGGGCTGACCCCGGACATGAAGAAAGCCCCGGCCGGAGCCGGGGCTTTCTCGGAAATCAGCCTCAGAGCGCGTTGACGCGCTTCGCCAGCGCCGACTTCTTGTTGGCGGCCTGGTTGGCGTGGATGACGCCCTTCGAGACGGCCTTGTCCAGCTTCTGGGCGGCGTCGCGCTGCAGCTCGACGGCCTTGGCCTTGTCGCCGGCCTCGGCGGCTTCGCGGACCTTGCGGATCGCGGTCTTCACCGAGGACCGGATCGCCTGGTTGCGCTGACGCGCCTTCTCGTTCGTCGTGATGCGCTTGATCTGCGACTTGATGTTGGCCATAGGGCAACTCCTGTTTCACTCGGTGAGATCGCCGCCGCGCTGAAGTGGCCCCGCGGAAAGCGGGTTTCCTCCATGACGGAATGCCGCACGGGCAGCGAGCGACCACTTTAACAGCCGGGCCGCGGGCGTCCGGCACCGGGAGTACGGTGGGTGACGGCAGTGCCTAGGGTTCCGTCGCCGGCCCGCGCAGCCGACACACAACCAGGGCCGGCGGGCCTGGTCCGAGCGGCACCATCGGCGGGCCCGGACGGCCGGTCGTTCATCTGACGGGGCAAAAGCCTGGAGGACCCGGTTTTCGCGCGCGCGAAAACCCGAAAGGGTCCCATGAACGCCACCGCCCTGTCCCTCGTCCTCGTCGCGGCCGTCGTGCACGCCGTCTGGAACCTGGCCGCCAAGCGGATCTCCTCCGGTGGCACCCAGTTCGTCTGGCTCTACTACACGGTTTCCGCCGTCCTCCTGCTGCCGGTGACCGTCGTACTGCTGGTCGTCGAGCCCGAACGTCCACAGTGGAGCTGGCTGCTCGCCGCCGTGGTGACGTCGGTGCTGCACGTCGCCTACGGCGTCGTCCTGCAGCGCGGGTACCGGGTCGGGGACCTGTCCGTCGTCTACCCCGTCGCGCGGGGCACCGGGCCGCTGCTGTCGGTGCTGGCCGCCGTCCTCGTGCTCGGCGAGCGACCCGGCGTCCTCGGCCTGGTCGGCGCGTTCCTGGTCATCGCCGGCGTGCTGGTGATCAGCACCGGCCGTCAGGCGGACAACCCTCAGGCGGTCAAGGCGGGGATCCTCTACGGCCTGCTGACCGGCGCCACCATCGCCGGCTACACCCTCTGGGACGCGCACTCCGTGACCGGCCTCGGCGTGCCGCCGGTCGTCTACTTCGGCCTCGGCTCGATCCTGCAGAGCGCGATGCTCCTGCCCGGTGCGCTGGCCGGCCGCGCCGAAGTCCGCCGCATCTGGCGCGAGCAGCGCCGGGAGGTGCTGCTGGTCGCCGTGCTGTCGCCGGTCGCCTACATCCTCGTGCTGTTCGCCCTCACGATGGCGCCGGTCAGCCTGGTCGCGCCGGCGCGGGAGCTGAGCATCGTGCTCGGCGGCCTCGCCGCGTGGCTGGTGCTGGGCGAAAGCAACGCCGTCCGGCGGCTCGCCGGGTCGGTGATCGTGCTGTCCGGCATCGCCGCGATTGCGGCCGCCTGAGCGCGTCCGGTAGGGATGGTCGGATGGAAGTCCTGAAGAGCAGGCTGATCGTCCGCGCCCGCGACGCCGCCGCGACGACGGCGTTCTACCGCGACACCCTCGGCCTGGCCGTGGAGCGCGAGTTCCCCGGCGGCACCGTGTTCTTCCTCGGCCACGGCTCCCTGGAGGTCTCCGGCCGGGGCGAGGCGGGTGCGTCGCCCGACCTGGTGCTCTGGCTGCAGGTCCGGGACCTCGCCGGGACGCTGGCCGACCTCAAGGCGCGGGGCTTGGAGCCGGTGCGGGACGCCCAGCGCGAGCCCTGGGGCCTCGACGAGGCCTGGATCGCCGACCCGGACGGCACGCGCATCGTGCTGGTTGAGGTGCCCGAGGGACACCCGATCCGCACGGACACCCGCTAGGCGGGCTTGACGGCACGCAGCTGCGCGGCCAGCGCGGCGAAGCCGGGCGGGTCCCAGGTCCAGGTCTGCAGGTCGGCGAAACCCGCTTCGGCGGCTTCGTCGGCCAAGACGTGCCTGCTCACGGGCAGCCACTTCTCGTGTGCCGACAGCAGCAGCCGCCCGCCGGGACGCAGCACCCGGAACAGCTCGGCGAACCCGGCCTCGCGGTCGTCCCAGAGCATGACGTTGTTCACGCTCAGCACGACGTCGACGGAGCCGTCGGGCTCGCCGGTGCGCGCCGCCGACCCTTCGCGCAGCTCGGCACGGTCGCCGCAGCGCTCGTGGCAGAGCGCCAGCATCTCGGGGGAGGGGTCGACGCCGATGGCGCGCCCGGCCAGCCGCGCGGCGGCGTCCAGGCCGACGCCGGGGCCGGGCCCGACGACGAGGACGGTGTCGTCCGGTTCGAGCCGGGCCAGGTCGACGACGCGGTGTTCGGTGGCGGCGTTGCCCCGCGCCATCACCCAGCCGCCGAGGCGGCCGAGCGGGCCGGAGGGGTGACCGAACGCACGGTCGAGAACTCGGGCGAAGCCGCTGGTCTCCGGCTGGGGAGGGGGTGCCGGCTGGTGCGAAGTGCTCATACTTCGAGGGCACCACGGATCGCGGAACCCCGCATCGGGGATGACCCCCACCCGCACCCGGAGGGCCATGGGAACATAGAGGTGGCCATCCCCGACTTTCCGAGGACTCATTCGAGTGACGACGTTCGCCGACACCACCTTCACGCCGCCGGAGCTCATCCGGAACTTCTGCATCATCGCGCACATCGACCACGGCAAGTCCACCCTGGCCGACCGCATGCTGCAGCTCACCGGCGTCGTGGAAGAGCGGGCCATGCGCGCTCAGTACCTCGACCGGATGGACATCGAACGCGAGCGCGGCATCACGATCAAGGCGCAGAACGTCCGGCTGCCCTGGCAGGTCGACGGGCAGGACCACGTCCTGCACATGATCGACACCCCGGGCCACGTCGACTTCACCTACGAGGTCTCCCGGGCGCTGGAGGCGTGCGAAGGCGCGATCCTGCTGGTCGACGCCGCACAGGGGATCGAGGCCCAGACGCTGGCCAACCTCTACCTCGCGCTGGAGAACAACCTCCAGATCATTCCGGTGCTCAACAAGATCGACCTGCCCTCGGCCGACCCCGACAAGTACGCGGGTGAGCTGGCCCACATCATCGGCTGCGAGCCGGAAGACGTGCTGCGGGTCTCGGCCAAGACCGGCATGGGGGTCGGCGAGCTGCTCGACGAGGTCGTCAAGACGGTCCCGGCACCGCAGGGCGACGCCGACGCACCGGCCCGCGCGATGATCTTCGACTCGGTGTACGACACCTACCGCGGCGTCGTCACCTACATCCGCGTCGTCGACGGCAAGATCACGCCGCGCGAGAAGATCAAGATGATGTCGACCGGCGCGATGCACGAGCTCCTCGAGGTCGGCATCATCTCGCCGGAACCCAAGCCCAGCAAGGGACTCGGCGTCGGCGAGGTCGGCTACCTGATCACCGGTGTGAAGGACGTCCGGCAGTCGAAGGTCGGCGACACCGTGACGTCCGAGCGCCACGGCGCCAAGGAAGCGCTGGCGGGCTACCGCGAGCCGAAGCCGATGGTCTACTCCGGGCTGTACCCGGTGGACGGCTCGGACTACCCCGAGCTGCGCGAGGCCCTGGACAAGCTCCAGCTGAACGACGCCGCGCTCGACTACGAGCCGGAGACGTCGGTGGCGCTGGGCTTCGGCTTCCGCTGCGGCTTCCTCGGCCTGCTGCACCTGGAGATCACGCGCGACCGGCTGGAGCGCGAGTTCGGCCTCGACCTGATCTCGACGGCGCCGAACGTCATCTACCGCGTGGTGCTCGAAGACCGCAGCGAGGTGGTCGTGACGAACCCGTCGGACTGGCCGACCGGGTTGAAGATCGCCGAGGTGCACGAGCCGGTGTCGAAGGTGAGCATCCTCGCGCCGTCGGAGTTCGTCGGCACGATCATGGAGCTGTGCCAGACGAAGCGCGGCACCCTGCTGGGGATGGACTACCTGTCCGAGGACCGCGTCGAGCTGCGCTACAACATCCCGCTCGCGGAAATCATCTTTGACTTCTTCGACACGCTGAAGTCGCGTACGCGCGGCTACGCGTCCCTCGATTACGAAGAGGCCGGCGAGCAGATCGCGGATCTGGTCAAGGTGGACATCCTGCTGCAGGGCGAAACGGTCGACGCGTTCTCGGCGATCGTCCACAAGGATGCGGCGTACGGCTACGGCAACCGGATGGCGACCCGGCTGCGCGAGCTGATCCCGCGCCAGCAGTTCGAGGTCCCGATCCAGGCGGCGGTCGGTTCCCGGATCATCGCCCGCGAAACGATCCGCGCGATCCGCAAGGACGTTTTGGCCAAGTGCTACGGCGGTGACATTTCGCGGAAGCGCAAGCTGCTGGAGAAGCAGAAGGAGGGCAAGAAGCGGATGAAGACCGTCGGCCGGGTCGAGGTTCCGCAGGAGGCCTTCGTCGCCGCTCTGTCCACTGAGGACTCGGGCAAGAACAAGAAGTAACTGTTCCATTGATGTGACACCGGCGCCCATATTCACGCGGAGGTGTGAATATGGGCGCCGAACCGGTGTTCGAGGCCGTTCTTGTCGGTGCTGTCTGGTTCGCTCTGGTGTGAAGAGCGAAAGGAGGGCACCATGACTCTCATGATGGACTTCCAGTATCCGGCCGGGTCGGGCCCCATGACGGTGCGCGACCTGGAGGGGATGCCGGATGACGGCCGAAGACACGAACTCATCGACGGGGCGCTGCTCGTGACGCCGGCGCCCGGGTTCGGCCACCAGAAGATCGCCTACCGCCTCTACGGCGTGCTGGAAGCGGCTTGCCCACCCGGACTCGATGTCGTCGGGGCGCCTTTCGCGGTGCATCACGGCGACCGGACCGAACTGCAGCCCGACGTCCTGGTCGGGCGCACCGAGGACTTCACCGCGAAAGATCTCCCGGCGGCCCCGGTGCTGGCGGTCGAAGTGCTGTCGCCGAGCACAGCGATCCATGACCTCAACACGAAGAAGGCGGTCTACGAGCGGCTCGGGACGGGAAGCTACTGGGTGATCGACCCGGAGGAACCCGCGCTCACGGTGTTCGAGCTGGACGAAGAGGGCTGCTACCAGCAGGTGGCCAAAGCCGCGGATGACGAGGTCTGCGAGGTCGAGCGGCCGTTCCCGGTGCGGATCGTGCCGAAGGAACTGCTGGGCCGGCTCGGCTGAGGTCGGCCTGGTTCAGCCTCGCGTGACGGAGGCGAGTGGCCCGGCCGGCCTCGGCAGCGCTGTTCGGCGTGGGTCGCGGGATCGAGGTCCGGCTGCTCGGCTACCCCTCGGTCAGCGAATCCGAGGCGTCCCGCGGAGCTGGGCGTGCAGCTGCCGGTGCCGCAGTTCCTTCCGGAGCCGCTCGACGACCGCGTCGAACAGGGCCGGGTCCAGGACCGCTGTCTGCTCGAACTGCCGCCGCTGCGGCGGGGCCGGCTGCAGCTTGCCGCGCGGCGCGTAACGCTGGACCGAACTCTCGATGCCACCGCCGGTGACCAGGTCGAGCCAGAGCGCGTCACGCAGGTGGCCGTCGCCGAAGCGGGCCGAGCGGCGGACCGTCACGTCGGCGATCTGGGACCACGGCACCACCCGGGTGCTCAGCGTGCCCGCCGGCAGGCGGAGACCCTCGTCGCCGATGGTCAGGTCCTGGAGGCTCGCGAAGCCGCGCTTCAGCTCGCGGGCCCGGGAGACCCGGAACCCGACGATCGCGAGGACCACGGACGCGGCGTAAGCGCCGCCGATCAGCCACGGCGACAGCCCGCGCAGGACGCCGAAGGCGAGCGCCGCCCCGAAACCGGCGTCGGCGACGAGGAGCACACCGATCAGGATCTTGACCGGTGTGCTCACACGGGGCGGGGACTCGGGCAACGGGTCGACTCCTCGGGCCGGGTGGGTCAGGGATTGCCGATTATCCGGTCGGCCGTCACGAAGACCGCGACCCGCCGCTCCTCGGCCATCACGCGGTCGTACTCGTCCCAGTCGTCGTGCGTGCCGGTGGCGGCGGTGAAGACGTCGCGCAGGAGCTTCGGCAGGCCCGCCGGGTCGAAGGCGGGGTCGGGGTCGTCCGGCCCGATGAGGTGGGTGGCGCCGGTGACGGAGACCCAGTTCCACCCGCGCCGGAAGGTGACGGTGGCATGCCCGGCCCGCCGCAGCAGCGCGAGCTTGTGCGCCCGCCCAACGGCGACGTACGCGACGCCCGGAGCGCCGGTCACCGGGTCGTCGAGCACCCCGGCGTTGACCACCGAGGAGTGCACGGTGCCATCACCCCGCGTCGTGGCGACGGTGGCCAGGCCGTTCTCCCGCAGCGACAGCGCGCGCACCTGCTCCAGATCAACGCTCATGCCGCAATTTAACCCGCCGGACGAACCGGGTGTTCCGGATTCACCGCCCGAAACCCGCCGATCACCGTCCGTACGAGTGCTCGGCTCGATCTCGACGACGCCGGCCAGGTTCGCCCCACGCAGGTCGGCGTGACTCAGGTCGGCGTCGCGGAGGTTCGCGCACAGGACGGCCCGGGCGAGGTTCGCGTACCGGAATCGAGCACCGGCGAAGTGGGCCTTCCGGAGGGCGACGCTGCGCAGATCCACTCGTGACAAGTAGACGACCTGCCCGGGGACCGTCCACGCGCACGTCGCTGTGGTCGCTGCCGAGCTGGTCGACGGCCCGGGTGAAGCGTTCGGTGAGCTGACCGTCGCGGTTGGCCTGGAGCGGCGACGCCCGGGAAGCCGCCGTTGGAAGGCCGGGCCCGCGACCGCAGGCCCGGCCGTCACCTCAGCAGGCGCCGTTGTCGGTCCACACTCCCCACTGGCCCGTCGTTCCCGGTTCCTCGCCCTGCGTCCACCACTTCGCCGTCCACTTGTGGCCGTTGTGGGACACCACGTTGCCGCCCGTGTACACCTGCGAAGCACTCCAAGCCGGGTCCGCGCAGGTGCCCGGGTTCGTCGTCCCGCCCGTGTCCCACGCCACCTGCGAAGACCGGTAGAAGTTGATCCCCTGGGCCACCCACCGCGGGGCCTGCGCGCCCAGGCGGGTGCGGAATGCCGTCCAGTCGTGCGTCGACCACGGGGACCAGCCCAGCTCCGCGTGCGCTGCCAACCGCGGGAACGCCAGGTACTCGATGTCCGCCGGCGTGACCACCGTTTCCGTCCACAGCGGGGACTCCACCCCGCGGACCGCCGACTCGCCGACGCCCGACAAGTACGCTCCCGGGTTCCAGCCGTACGCGTCCTGGACCTCGATGTAGCCCGCCCACGACAGGCCGATCGGTGTCGAGCTGTTGTACTTCTGGTCCACGTACGCCTTGTTCGCCGGCGACAGGATCACCTTGCTGCCGCGGGAAACCGCGTTCGACACGCCCGCATCCGACGTCGTCGTCCCCCAGAACTGCGGGGTCGCCGAAGCCGGCAACGTCGCCTTCGCGATGTCGTGCCAGCCCACCACCGACTTGCCCGTCGCCGCCACCAGGGGCAGCACCTTGTTCACGAACGTCAGGTAGTCGGCCGCCGACGTGGACGATGCCTCGTCGCCGCCGATGTGCAGGTACGGGCCCGGGGTCAACGCCGCCAGCTCGCGCAGCACGTCCGCGATGAACGTGTACGTGATGTCCTTCGAGATGCACAGCGAGCTGTAGCCGACCGCGGTGTCGGTCCGCAGGGCAGGCGCTACGCCGTTGCAGTTCAGCTCCGCGTACGACGCCAGCGCCGCGTTCACGTGGCCCGGCATGTCGATCTCCGGGATCACCGTGATGTGCCGCGAAGCCGCGTAGGTCACGATGTCCGTGTACTGCGCCTTCGTGTAGTAGCCGCCCGCGCCGCCGCCGACCTGGGTGCTGCCGCCGTACGTCGTCAGGCGGGGCCAGCTGTCGATCTGGATGCGCCAGCCCTGGTCGTCGGCCAGGTGCAGGTGCAGGTTGTTGATCTTGTACTGGGCGAGCTCGTCGATGTACCGCTTCACCGTCGACACCGGGTGGAAGTGCCGGGCGACGTCGAGCATCGCGCCGCGGTAGCCGAAGCGCGGGTAGTCCACGATCGTCGCGCCGGGGACGCTCCACGGGCCGGGCTGGGCCGACGAGCTCTCCACGCGGCCCGGCAGCATCTGCCGCAGCGTCTGGACGCCGGCGAACAGCCCGTCGGCCGTCGTGGCCCGCACGGTCACCGAAGACGCCGTCGACACCAGCTGGTAGCCCTGCGCGCCGACGGACGCGGGCGCGCCGCTGAGCAGCAGCGCCACGCTGTCGGCCGGTACGGACGCCGGGGCGTCGGACACCGGCAGCGCGAAGCCGGTCGACGGCCGCAGCACGCCGGCGAGGTAGTCGCCGACCTGCCTGGCCGGCGCCGACCCGGCTTCGGTGACGATCTTCGTCGTCGAGACCAGCGGGAAGGCGACCCCGGCCGCCGGGGTCACCGAGACCGGGACCGGCACGATCGACTGCAGCGCCGGCGTGGCGGCCGCGGCCGGGGTGAGCTGGGCGGCGGTGGCACTGGCGCCGACCAGCGCCAGCACGGCGAGCGCGCGGCCGAGCCGGCGCGCCAAGGGTGTCTTCACCGGGGGACCTCCTGGCGGGAAGGGCGCGACATCGCCGTCGCGCCTGCCCGGATCGTCGCACCTCCAGCGCAGATGGTCTAGACCAAACTGGGTGGTTAAGCTCGCGCGATGCCGCAGGAGTTCGCACCGGGCTCGCCGTTCGCGCTGCTTTCGCCCGCCGAGACGGCCACCTGGTACGCCTACATGAAGGTGCACCTCCGCCTGGAGTACGAGCTGAACCGGCAGCTTCGGGCCGACAGTGGCCTTTCGCTCGCCGATTACCACGTGCTGGTCGCCCTGACGAGCGAGTCCGGCGGCCGGATGCGGGTCACGGATCTGGCGATCCGCATCGGCTGGGAGCGCAGCCGGCTTTCGCACCACCTCAAGCGGATGCGCGAACGCGGCCTGGTCGCGACCGGCGTGAGTCCCGAAGACCGGCGCGCCACGGACGTGGCGCTGTCCGGCGACGGCTGGGAGGCGTTGCGCCGGGCCGCACCGGACCACGTCGGCTTCGTGCGCGAGGCGTTCCTGGACGCGCTCGAACCCGGCGAAAAGGCCCAGCTGACGTCTCTGCTGGAGCGGGTCTACGACGCGCTCGTCGAGCGCGGCACCTTGCCGCGGCCGGACGACCACCCCTGACACTTACGTGACATGTCACGTAATATGGGCCGAAATCAAGGAGGGTGCGACATGGCGACGGTGGCCGAACTGATGCGGGCGAACCTGCTGGACGTCTTCAACGAGCGCGACGACGAGCGACGCGCGAAAGCGATCGCGGCGACCTACGCGGCCGACGTCGAGTTCGCCGATCCCGAGGGGGTCGCGACCGGGCACGACGAGCTGAACGCCAAGGCGAAGAGCCTGCTGGAGCAGTCCCCGGGGTTCGTGTTCGCGCCGGACGGCCCGGTCCTGGTCAACCACGACCTGGGTCACCTCGCCTGGGCGTTCGGCCCGGAAGGCGCGCCGCCGGTCGTCCGGGGGATCGATGTGGCGCTCGTCGAGGACGGCCGCATCGCGAAGCTCTACACGATGTTGCTGCCCGCCTGAGTACTACGCTCGGTGGCATGTTCGACGAGCTGACGTTCCCGGTCATCGCCGCGCCGATGGCGGGCGGTCCCACCACCCCGGAGCTGGTCGCCGCGGTGACCGAGGCCGGCGGCTTCGGCTTCCTCAGCGCCGGCATGCTCACGCCCGCGGCGCTCGCCACTCAGATCGACCGGACGCGCGAACTCAGCCAAGGTGACTTCGGTGTCAACCTGTTCGTCCCGCAACCGGACACCAGCGCCGACGTCTCCGCGCACCGCGAACGGCTCGAAGCCTTCGCCCGCGAGTACGACGTCGAGCTCGGCGAACCGAAGTGGGACGACGACAACTACCCCGCGAAGCTCGACGTCGTGCTCGAGAAGCGCGTCCCCGTGGTGTCGTTCACCTTCGGCCCGCCATCGCCGTCGGACGTGGTGCGCCTGAAGGAGGCCGGCAGCGCGGTCGTCGTCACCGTGACCACGCCGGAAGCCGCGCAGCGGGCCGCGGACCTCGGTGCCGATGCGCTCGTCCTGCAGGGCTTCGAAGCGGGCGGGCACCGGAGCCTGTTCACCGACGATCCCCGCCTGCCCGGCGGCGGCGCCGAATACGGCGTCCTCGCGCTGCTGCGCCTGGTCGCCGCCCGCGTCGACCTGCCGTTGATCGCCGCCGGTGGCCTGGTGCACGGCGCGGACGTCGCCGCCGTGCTCGCCGCCGGGGCCGTCGCGGCCCAGCTGGGCACCGTCTTTCTGCGCGCGGACGAAGCCGGGACCTCGGAGGCCCACCGCAAGGCGTTGGCCCTCGCCGAGCGCGAGACGGCGTTCACCCGCGCCTTCAGCGGACGCCCCGCGCGCGGGCTGGTCAACAAGTTCATGGACGCGCTGTCCGAGGGCGCGCCCGCGGCGTACCCGCAGCTCAACCACCTCGCGGGCCCGGTGCGCAAAGCATCCGCGAAGGCCGGTGACCCGGAAGCGATCTCGCTGTGGGCGGGCCAGACCTACCCGCTCGCCTACGACGCGTCGGCCGCCGTCATCCTCGAGCGGCTGAAGGTCGAGGCACGCGACGCCGCCGCGCGCCTCGACCGGATCCGCTAGCGGTTCAGGAGCGAGTGCCGCTTGCTGTAGAGGAAGTAGACGGCCAGGCCGATGACGAACCAGACGGCGAACCGCAGCCAGGTCGCCGGCTGCAGGAACGTGATCAGCCAGATCGAGAACACCACGCCGATCGCGGGCACCACCGGCATGCCCGGCGTCTTGAACGTCCGGTTCAGGTCCGGCTGCTTGTAGCGCAGCACGATCACCGCGACGCAGACGACGACGAACGCCAGCAGGATGCCTATGTTCGTCAGCTCGGCCGCCTCGCCGATCGGCAGCACGCCGGCGATGATCGCGGACGCGCCGCCGAGGATCCACGTCATCCGGCTGGGCACCTGGCGCTTCTCGTTCGTCTTGCCGAACCACGGCGGCAGCAGGCCGTCGCGGCTCATCGAGTAGCCGACGCGGGTGGCGCCCATCAGGAACGTGAACAGCACGGTGAGGATGCCGATGATCGCGCCGATCGCGATCACCGTGGCCAGCCCGGACAGGCCGACCGACTTGAACGCCGTCGAGAAGCCGCTCTTCGGGTCGATCTCGGTGTACTTCTGCATGCCGGTCAGCACCAGGCAGGCCAGCACGTACAGCACCATCGAAATGGCGAGCGAGTAGATGATCGCCTTCGGCATGTGCCGTTGCGCGTCCTTCGACTCCTCCGCGGCGGTGCTCATGGCGTCATAACCGAACACCGCGAAGAACACCGTGGCCGCGCCGGTCACCGCACCGCCGAAGCCGGCCGGGGCGAACGGCGTGTAGTTGCCGGTCTTGACGTAGAAGAACCCGACCAGGATGACCACCAGCACGATCAGGACCTTGATCCCGACCATCGCCGTCTCGAACCGGGCGGCGCTGCGGATGCCGCGGTTGAGCAGGTACGCGATCAGCAGGCACAGCAGCGCGGCGAACAAGTCGACCTTGTGGCCCGGCCCGGTGCCGGGCGCGCCGAGCATCCACGCGGGCAGGTCGAGGCCGAGCTGGCCGAGCAGGAAGCTGAAGTAGCCGGAGATGCCGATCGCCACCACCGACACGATCGCGGTGTACTCGAGCAGCAGGTCCCAGCCGATGAACCAGCCGACGATCTCGCCGAGCACCGCGTAGCCGTAGGTGTAGGCCGAACCGGCCTTCGGGATCAGGCCCGCGAACTCGGCGTAGGAGAACGCGGCCGCGGCGCTCGCGACGCCGGCGATGAGGAACGAGATCAGCACGGCGGGGCCGACGCCGGGGATGCCCGCCGAGTCGTCGCCGTGCGCGACGCTGCCGGCGAGGGCGAAGATCCCGGCGCCGATGATGCCGCCGATGCCGATGGCGGTCAGCTGCCACAAACCCAAAGTGCGGTTCAGGCCACCGCTTTCGCTGGTGTCCTGGATCTGGTCGATCGGCTTGCGCCGGAAGATGCCGGAGCTGGAGCCCAGGCTTGGAGAGGACATCTTCGTCTCCCGAACGTCGGTGGACGGCCCGGATCACGGACCCAACGCCGGAACCTACCGCCAACTCCGCGTGAAGACAGTGTGAGCCGCTCAGCCCGCCGCGGTGTCCTCGCTCACGGCCGCCGTCGCCGTCGCCGCGGCGCGCTTGGCCTGGGTGGTCCGGACCGCGCTCGCCGCGAAGTAGGTGAGCAGCTCGGCGATCTCGACCGGGTCGTCCAGCTGCGGGCAGTGTCCCCAGTCCTCGCGGACGAGCAGCCTGCTGTGCGGCACCAGCGTGTGCAGCTGCCGCCCGGACGCCGCGGTGACGAGCTTGTCCTTGCCGCACGCGACGACCAGCAGCGGCACCTTCACCGACTCGAGCCGGTAGGCGTCGGCGAGTTCCGCGACCAGCTGCCGGGCCTGCTCGAGACGGCTCTTGGTCGAGCGGTAGTCGGGGAACAGCGCGGTGAAGCGCTGCACCTGCACGGCGTCGGCGACGCTCGAGTCGGCGTACAGCAGCCGCGGGACGACCTGCTCGGCGACCTTGCGCACCAGGAAACCCGGGACCGGGACCGGCAATGCGGAGTACAGCCGCAGCGGCAGCGGGTAGCGCGCGACCGTCCGGATCAGCCACGAGTCGACGAACCCGGGCGCGGCGATCGAGACGACGCCCGAGATCGGCAGCCGGCTGTTCTGCGCCGCGCGCAGGCTCATCGTGCCGCCGAGGGAGTTCCCGGCCAGCACGACCGAGCCGAGCACGGCTTGTTCCCGCACGACGGCGGTGGTGAACGCGTCGAGCTGGGGCAGCATCGGGCCGGGCCGTAGCGGCTGCGCGTCACCGAACCCGGGCAGATCGACCGCGACCGCCGGGATCCCGGCGGCCGCGAGCTGCTCCAGGGCGGGGCGCCACGTGTCGGCGCTGTCGCAGTAGCCGTGCAGCAGCACCAACCGCGGTGCCGACGGCTTGACGTGCGGCGTCGCGGCTCGGCGACGCAGGGAACGACGGGGGAGTTCCGGGTCCGGAGCGGCTTCGCCGACTTCCAGGACGCGGGTGCGGACGCCGGCGTAGCGCCGGAAGGAGACCCGGATCGGGTCCGGGTCGCTGCTGGACCGGCCGCCCGGTCCAGCCGAGGCGGGCCGCTTCGTTGCGGTCATACCTCAAGATTACCTTGCGACCATTGGGTTTTGGTCGAATTCAGGTGCTAACGACCAGATCTCGAACTGAGTACGTCAAAGATTCACCAGATGCCGAGCTGGGCGGAACAAGCCGATCCGCCCAGCTCAGCGGGGGTCTAGCGGGTGAAGACGATCTTGCCGGCGGTGTCGCCGTCGAGCATGGCCCGGAACCCCTTAGGGGCCTCGGCGAAGGGCAGTTCGGCCCCGATCTGCGGCCGGACCCCCGTCAGGTCGAGGTAGGCGAGCAGGTCCGCGAGCTCGTCGCGGGTGCCCATCGTCGAGCCGGCGACGCGCAGCTGGAGGAAGAAGACGCGCTGCAGCTCCGCGCCCGCGTCCGGGCCGCTGGTCGAGCCGGAGACCACGATGATGCCGCCCGGCTTGAGGGATTTGACCGAATGCGACCAGGTTGCCTTGCCGACGGTCTCGAAGACGGCGTCGACGCGCTCGGGCAGCCGCGCGCCCGACTCGAACGTCTGGTGCGCGCCGAGGCTCGACGCGAGCGCGCGCTTCTCCTCGGTGCGGCCGGTCACCCAGACCCGGAACCCGGCCGCGCGGCCGAGCTGCACCAGCGCCGTCGAGACGCCGCCGGAGGCACCCTGCACGAGCATCGTCTGGCCGGGCCGCAACCCGGACTTCACGAAGAGCATCCGGTACGCGGTCAGCCAGGCCGTGCCCATGGTGGCGGCCTCGGCGAAGCTCAACGCGGCGGGCTTCGGGACGACGTTGCGGGCCGGGACGATCACCTGGTCGGCGAAGGTGCCCTGGTGCTTCTCGGTGAGCAGGGTCCGCTTCGGGTCGAGGGTGTCGTCGCCCTGCCAGCCCGGCGCGTTGATCACGGAGTGGATGACGACCTCGGAGCCGTCGTCGAGGGTCCCGGCGCCGTCGCAGCCGAGGATCATCGGGAACTGGTCGGGCTTGATGCCGACCCCCCGCAGCGTCCAGAGGTCGTGCATGTTGAGGCTGGCCGCCTTGACGTGCACGCGGACCCAGCCGTCCGGCACGTCGGGTTCGGGTCGCTCGCCGACGACGAGCGAGTCCAGGGGGCTTTCGGCGTTGGGTTCCTGCGCGTACACGGCGAACATGCTTCGCAACGTACCGCCCCGGAAGCGCGGTGGCAGTGGAGCGCGCGTAGGCTCACACCGTGTTCAACGGGCTTGCCGACTGGTGGGACGGGGTCGAGCTGTGGCTCGCCCAGGCCTGGTTCCCGGTCCAGTTCGTGCTGGTCATGGTGGTTGTCGTGCCGCTGTGCCTGGCCGCCGCGTGGGTGCTCGACAAGCTGGTCGGGCTCTTCGCCCGCCGGCTCGCTCCCGGGCGTGACGACGACCGCTCCGACACCCCGTCCTAGGCTGGCGCACCATGTTCAACCGAAGGCGGATCACCGCCGCGCTGATCGGGCTCCTCGTGCTGGTGCTGGGGGGCTGGCTGGTCAAGGACGTCGTCAGCGACGGCTCCCCGGCGTCCCCGAGCACCTCGCCGAGCCCGTCGGCGAGCACGCCGGCCAAGGGCGGCGCGGCCGTACCGGGCGCGGACTCCGGGCTGCCGGTCAAGGCGCTCTCGACCCTGCCGCCGCAGGCATCCGACACGTGGCGGCTGATCGAAAAGGGCGGGCCGTACCCGTACCCGCGCAACGACGACGTCGTCTTCGAAAACCGCGAGAAGCGGTTGCCCGGCAAGAAGTCCGGCTACTACCACGAGTACACCGTGAAGACGCCGGGCAGCGCCGACCGTGGCGCGCGGCGGCTGATCACCGGGCAGGCGCACGAGCTGTACTACACCGGCGACCACTACGCGTCGTTCGTCGTCGTGGACCCGGCCCGATGAGCGCCTCGGAGCAGGCGAAGGCCGCCGCGGAAGCAGCCTTCGCGAGGGGCGCGTACCCGCACCTGGTGAACTCGCAGCCGACCGTCGACAAGGCGAGCACGCTGACGGCGTTCGCCGAGGCACTGTCCTTTCCGGACTACTTCGGGCACAACCTCGACGCGCTGTACGACTGCCTGACCGACCTGTCCTGGCTGCCGCCGGGGGAGCACGTGCTGATCTGGCCGGGCTCGGAAGCGTTGCGCACGGCCGAACCCAAGACGTACCTGGCGATCCGCAGCGTGCTTTCGGACGCGCAGCGCGCGCTCGGGCCGAGCGGCCGCAGCGCCGGTTCGTGGCGGCTCACGGTCGTGCTGCCGGACGCCTGAGGCGCTTGACGGTCCGGATCACGGGTGCGCTTTCGAGCGTCTGCACCCCGCGGATCCCGGCGACGCGGTCGGTGAGGTAGCGGTAGAAGTCGCGGGCGTCGCGGCAGTTCACCATCGCCGTGAGGTTCGTGCTGCCGGTCGTCGCGACGGCGAACGACGTCTCCGGGTGACTCGCCAGCTCCGCACCCGCCTCGGCCAGGTGCGCGGGTGACACCGTCAGCCACAGCCGCGTCTCGGAGTGGAAGCCGAGCCCGGCCGGCGGGAGGTCGAGGTGGTAGGTCAGCGTGCCGTGCCGGCGCAGCACGTCCATCCGGCGTCGCACGGTGGAGTCGGACCACCCGGTCGCCCTCGCCAGCGCCGTGTAGCTCGCCCGGCCGTCGAGGGCGAGCGCGTCGAGGAGCGGCTGGTCGGCCGGTTCCGGCGGGAGGCCGGGGCCGTCGGGCTTCGGCGGCCGCAGCCGGTCGATCTGTTCGGGCGATAGGCAATGCAGCCCGCTCCACCCGTCCGGGAGCGCGAACGTGTGCAGCAGTTCGTGCGCCGAAACAGCGGTGACGCGGCTCGCGCGCGGCAGCTTGTGCAGCAGGAGGTCGTCCCGCCCGGCCGAGCCGGGTGCGTGCACGGTGCAGGAGATCTCGGTGCCGCCGGAGAGCAGGTGCACCCACGAGACGTCGGCGCGGTCGGCCAGCGCGTCCGCGACGGCGGCCCCCGCGTCCGGGGTCGTGCGCAGGCGCAGGGTCCAGCTCGTGTAACCGGCTTCGCCGCCGTTGACCGCGCCCGTGACGCGCAGGACGCCGGCGGTCCGCAGCCGCTGGTAGCGCCGGGCGACGGTGTTCTCCGAGACGCCGAGCACCTCGCCGAGGGTTCGCATCGGCGCCCGGCCGTCGAGCTGCAGGGCGTGGACCAGGCCCCGGTCGACGTCGTCGAGCGTGACGGTTTCCATGCCTTGACGGTAACTCATGACGGTTTCCAGCGGATTTGTCGACTTGTCTGGTGGTGATCGGCACCGCGACCGCACTCTTCGGGGCACACGAAGGGAGTTTCGATGCGCAAGTGGTGGCCGTTGGCCGCGGTCTGTGCGGGGTCGTTCCTGTTCCTGCTGGACACGACCGTCGTGACGGTGGCGCTGCCCCGGATCGGCGCCGACCTGTCGGCGTCGGTGGGGCAGCTGCAGTGGGTGCCGGACGTCTACACGCTCGTCCTGGCGGTGCTGATGCTCGCCGTGGGTTCACTCGCGGACCGCTGGGGGTTGCGGCGGGTGTTCCTCGCCGGCTTGGCGGTGTTCGGTCTGGCGTCCCTGGCCTGCGGGTTCGCCGGGGACATCGGGACGCTGATCGCGGCGCGCGGGGTGCAGGCGGTCGGCGGCGCGGCGTTGGCGGTGACGGGGTTCGCGTTGCTGGCTGCCTGTTACGAAGGACGTGCGCGGGGCACCGCGATCAGCGTGTTCTTCGCGGTGAACGGGCTCGGCGCGGCGGCGGGCCCGGTGGTGGGCGGCGTGCTGACCGAGTACTTCGGGTGGGCGGCGATCTTCTTCGTCAACGTGCCGTTGGCTTTGCTCACCGGGGTGTTCGCTGCTTTCGCGATCGGAAGTGACACCCCGGTTCGGCGAGGCCGGTTCGACGTCGTGGGGGCGGTGTGGTTCGCGGTGTTCGCCGCGAGCCTGGTGCACGGGCTGACCTTGGGCGGCTCAGTGCCGGTGCTGGTGGTTTCGGTGGTGGCCTTCGCCGCGTTCGTCGTGGTGGAACGGCGGCGGGCGGAACCGTTGCTGGAGCTGGGGTTGTTCCGCGACGGCGGGTTCACGGCGCTGGTCGCGTGCGCGGCGGCGTCGACGTTGACCTTCGCGGCGCTGGTGTACGTGTCGTTGTGGCTGGCTCTTTCGCAGTCGCCGGTCGCGGCCGGGCTCGCGATGGCGCCGCTGGCCGTGGCGTCGTTCCTGACTTCGACGGTGCTGGGGAAGGTGCTGCACCGGTTCCCGCCGCGGGTCCTGCTGGGAACCGGGGTGTTGCTGGGCGCGCTCGGCTGCGTGGTGCTGCTGGTCGCCGGGATTCCGATCGGCCTGGCGGTGACCGGCGTGGGCGTGGGGATCGCGGGCCCGTCGACGGGCGCGGCGATCGCGGCCGCGGCGCCGCCGGGACGGGCCGGGATGGCCGCGGGGATCCTCACGACGACCCGCCAGCTCGGGCAGACGCTGGGGGTCGCGGTGCTCGGAATCGCTTACCAGGCCGGGGGTTTGACGCCGGTGTACGTGATCGCCGCGGCGTCCGGCGGGGTGACGGGCCTGCTCGCGCTGGTTCCGCGCAAGCAGGCCGTCGCCACCGGTTAGTCCTGCGGGACCCAGTTCGGCTTGCGCTTCTGGGCGAAGGCCAGGATGCCCTCCTGGCCCTCCTCGCCGGCGAAGAACTTGGCCGACAGCCCCAACATCTCCTCGAAGCCGTCCGACGGGGTGGCCGGGCGGGGACGGCTCAGCAGCGCCTTCGTCTCGGCCAGCGCCTTCGGGCCGCCCGCCGCCAGCGCCTTCACGAACCGCGTGACTTCGGCGTCCAAATCGGACGTCGCCGAGTTCAGCAGGCCGATCTCGACCGCGCGGCGGGCGTCGAACGTGTCGCCGGTCAGGAACAGCTCGTGCGCCGCACGCGGGTTCAGGCGCGGCAGGACCGTCAAGGAAATCACCGCCGGGACGACACCGATGCGGACCTCGGAGAAGGCGAACGTCGCTTCCGGCACCGCCACCGCGATGTCGCACGCCGCCACCATGCCGATGCCGCCGGCCCGCGCGGGGCCGGCCAGGCGCGCGACGACCGGCTTCGGGCTCGTCCACAGCTGCTCGAGGATCTTCGGGAACTCGTTCACGCCCTGGTCGCCCGCGCCGGCGCCGCGGGCCTCCTTGAGGTCCATCCCCGCGCAGAACACCGGACCCGTGTGGGTGAGCACGATGACCCGCACGGCGTCGTCGGTGGCCGCGGTGGCCAGCGCTTCCGAGAGCTCGCGGCGAAGCTGGGCCGAGAGCGCGTTGCGGTTGTGCGGGGAGTCCAGGGTGATCGTGGCGGTGCCGCCCACCACGTCGTAGTGCACCAGTTCGTCAGCCATGCCGACACCCTTGCACATCCGTGGCGCGCGGCCGGTGTTACGCGGGCCACCCCGCGGGCTCGCACCTGCGGGGTGGCCCGGGCGGTCAGCCGATGGTCGTCGTGGTGAAGACCGGGCTGGGGTCGGGGAAGCAGGCCGTCGGCGCGGTGACGTCGCCGATGATCGTGCTCGCCACCGCCTTGAACGTCAGACCCGGGTCGCTGTAGCTCGTCCCGGACAGCTTCGTCTCGATCGTGCCCGACTGGCCCGCGGTCAGGTGCGCGGTGACGGTCGGCAGCTCGAAGGTGGCGCCGCCGGCGATCGGGCCGGGGAAGCTCAGGGTCGCGACGCCGTTCGCGACCGCGATGGTGGGAGCGGTGCTGCCGAGGCCGGAGCCGCCGGTCAGATCCGCGCCGACGTAGGTGGAGTTGGCCGGGATCGGGAACTTCAGCGCGAAGGTGTTGATGTTCTTGACCTTGTTCCCGCTGACTTCGCTCGGCACGGTGTTCGGCGCGGGATCGATGACGACGTCGAAAGCGCCACCGGGCGCGACCGTGGCGGGCGCCGTGACGTCGGTGTCCTGGTTCAGCGACACCTGCTGAGGGCCGACGATCGGGGCGTCGGCCTGACAGTCGAAGGTGACGGTGGTGGCCGCCTGCGCCGGAGCGGCGAGGGCGAGGGGAAGGGCGGCGGCCGCGGCCAGAACGCCCAGCTTGGAAAGGTGAAGAGCTTTCATCTGTATCCACCTACCTGCGGTTTCAAGAGGGGAGGGAGAAAGCTGCGCAGCGCTTAGATAGTTACCGGCAAGTTAACTAGCGCGTCAAGGATTTACCGTTCCCATGCGCGCAGGGTGATGCTAAATGTGAATAAGACTCGCCTTTTGGCGGTGGTGAGTGGCCCTGTGCTACCGACAGTGGGTCATCCGACGGGGAGCCGGCACCGGCTGCCCATGCCGAAGGTCAGCACGAACCGGTGGCCGCGCAGCAGCTCGGGCGCCGTGGTCGCGGCCGGCGGCCCGCTCGACCGACGACACGCTCAGGGAGCTCGGCCCGCCGCAGTCCGTGGTGCCGGACGCCGGCTCCGGAACGAGGTAGGTGACGGCGGGTACGGTCGCGGCGTCACCGCGGTGGGTCGTTTCGTAGTAGGCGAGGGCCGTCACCAGCCGTTGGTCACGGTCGGACCAGCCCAGCTTCCGCGTCGCGGCGTCGACAGCGCGCAGGACGTCCGGCAGCTCGCCGTCGAATCCGGCTTGCCGGCCGTAGTCCGTCACGCACGTGAGCGTGCCGGGGTCGCGCTCGCCGAAGTTGGTGGCGTAGTCGGCTTCGCACACCTCTCGCACGCGAGGTTCGGTCCACTGCGCCGCGGGGAGCTCCTGCCGCAGCTGTGCGAGCGGGGTCGTGGCCCAGCGGTCGTGGAGCGTGCGGTTCGTCCGCGCGGCTTCGGATCCGGCGGCGGCCCGCACCCATGATGAGCACTGCTCCACCGACGATCAGCCGCCCCCGTGCCATGCCGTCCAGCATGGCACGGACCGCGGGCTACGCGTACTGGCGCAGCAGTCCGCTCACCGCGGTGGCGTACCGGCTGATGACGACGTCGGCGACGCGCGGGTCGTCGGCGAGGGGCTCCGCGATGAACGCCCCCGGATCCGCCTCACGGGCGAGCCGCGCGATCCGGTCCGGCAGCAGCCCCGGCGCCAGGAACCACGACGCCACGACCAGGTGCCGCACCCCTCGGGCGCGTAGACGAGCCGCCGCGGAGGGGAGGTCCGGCTGGGTGGCCGACGCGAACGCCTCGCTCACCGGGACGCCCAGCCGCTCTTCCCAGCGCGCCGCCAGGGAAGCGACTACCTCGTTCGCCGACGCGTTGGACGAGCCGACCGCGCTCAGCAGCACGCCCATCCCACGTCGGCGCGGCGCGGCGGCCAGCCGCTCCAGAGCGACTTCCTCCAGTGCCGGGTCCGCGCCCAGCACGTCCGACACCTGGATCCGGAAACCGGGGCACGAAGAAACGACGTCGTCGACCAACGCCGGCAGGTCGACCCGCGCGTGGAACGCACTGCCCAGCAGCAACGGCACCACGACCGCCGTTCGGTGGCCGTCCGCGTACAGCTCCCGCAGCACGTCCGTGACGAGCGGTGCCGACAAGTCCAAAAAGGACTCGTGGACCGGCAAACCCGGGGCCTGCGCGCGAACGACGTCGACGAGGGCCCGCACGGTCGAAGCCGAGCGGGGATCGCGACTGCCGTGCGCGACGGCGACCAGGGGCGGCGTCACGAGAAGCGCTCACCCACCAGGCCCGCGGCCAGCGTGTCGCCGTCCTTCGGGTCGATCACCAGGAACGCGCCGGTGCGCGGGCTGACGCCGTAGTCGTCCACGCCCAGCTCTTCGGCCAGTCGCAGCGTCACGCGGCCGATGTCGTTGAGCTCCAGCGAAGCCGGGTCGTCCACACTGGACAGGGTCTGCTCGTCGAACCGCGCGTGCAACTCGCCGACCAGGGCCTGGACCGTCCGGGTGCCGTGCTTGACCAGCACGCGCGCCCCTTCCTTCAGCGGCTTCGACGACAGCCAGCACAGCGTGCCGGTGATCTCGTCGGTGACCCGCGGCGGTGCGTCCGCCGCGGCGATCAGGTCGCCGCGGGCGATGTCGATGTCGTCGGCCAGCAGCAGCGTCACCGACGTCCCGGCGCCGGCCTCGTCCAGGGGACCGTCGGCGGTGTCGATGCGCTCGACGCGGCTGCGGATCCCTTGCGGCAGCACGACGATCTCGTCGCCCGGCCGCACGGTGCCCGCGGCGATCTGGCCCGCGTAGCCGCGGTAGTCGGGGTACTCCGCCGTCCGCGGGCGGATGACGTACTGCACCGGGAACCGCAGCGCCGAGTCGTGCGGGTCGGGCGCGACCGGCACGTCCTCCAGGTGCTCCAGCAGGCTCGGGCCGGAGTACCACGGCGTCCGCTCCGAGCGCGTCGCGACGTTGTCGCCTTCCAACGCGGACACCGGGATCGCGAGCACCGAACCGCGCGCGTACCCCAGCGAGAGCGCGTGCGCGGCGAACTCCTCGGCGATCACGGTGAACGTCGCCTCGTCGTAGTCGACCAGGTCGATCTTGTTCACCGCCAGCACCAGCTGTGGCACGCCCAGCAGCGCCAGCACGGCCGCGTGCCGCCGGGTCTGCTCGATGACGCCCTTGCGCGCGTCGACCAGCAGCACGGCCAGCTGCGCGGTGGACGCGCCGGTCACCGTGTTGCGCGTGTACTGCACGTGGCCCGGGGTGTCGGCCAGCACGAACGACCGCTTCGGCGTGGCGAAGTACCGGTACGCGACGTCGATCGTGATGCCCTGCTCGCGTTCCGAGCGCAGGCCGTCCACGAGCAAGGAAAGATCCGGTGTGGACAGTCCCTTGTCGACGGACGCGCGCGTGACGGCGTCGAGCTGGTCGGCGAGCACCGACTTGGTGTCGTAGAGCAGCCGGCCGACCAAAGTGGACTTGCCGTCGTCGACGCTCCCGGCCGTGGCCAGGCGAAGCAGCGAGCTCATCAGAAGTACCCCTCACGCTTGCGGTCTTCCATGGCCGCTTCGGACATCCGGTCGTCGGCGCGGGTCGCGCCGCGCTCGGTCAGCCGTGACGCCGACACCTCGGCGATCACGTCCTCGACCGTGACGGCGGTGGATTCGATCGCGCCGGTGCAGGACCCGTCGCCGACCGTCCGGTAGCGGACCGTCAGCTCGCGGACCTCTTCGCCGGGTCGCGGGCCGCCCCACGGCCCTTCGGCCAGCAGCATCCCGTCGCGCAGGTAGACCTCGCGCCGGTGCGCGTAGTAGATCGACGGCAGCTCGACCTTCTCGCGGGCGATATAGTTCCAGACGTCGGCCTCGGTCCAGTTGGACAGCGGGAAGACGCGGACCTGCTCGCCCGGGCGGTGCCGTCCGTTGTAGAGGTTCCACAGCTCGGGCCGCTGCCGGCGCGGCTCCCACTGGCCGAAAGCGTTGCGGAGGCTGAAGATCCGCTCCTTGGCCCGGGCCCGCTCCTCGTCGCGGCGGCCGCCGCCGAACACGGCGTCGAACTTGTTCTCCGCGATCGTGTCGAGCAACGGCGTGGTCTGCAACGGGTTCCGCATCCCGTCGGCGCGCTCTTCCAGGCGCCCGTCGTCGATCCAGTCCTGGACCTTCGCGACGACCAGGCGCAGGCCGTGTCGCTCGACGACGCGGTCGCGGAACTCGATGACCTCGGCGAAGTTGTGCCCGGTGTCGACGTGCAGCAGCGGGAACGGCACCGGCGCCGGCCAGAACGCCTTGATCGCCAGGTGCAGCAGCAGCGTCGAGTCCTTGCCGCCGGAGAACAGGATCACCGGGCGGTCGAACTCGCCTGCCACCTCCCGGAAGATGTGGATGGCTTCGGACTCCAAAGCCGCGAGGTTGTCCTGTGCCGCGTCAGTTGCGGGCTCCAAGGTCGTCATGCGTCCCTTCCTCAGCCGTGCAGTCCGCACTCGGTCTTGCTCTGGCCCGCCCACCGGCCGCTGCGCGGGTCCTGACCCGGCTCGACGCGCGCCGTGCAGGGCGCGCAGCCGATCGACAGGTAGCCGATCGAAACCAGCGGGTTCTCGAGGATCCCGTGCTCGCGGATGTAGCCGTTGAACTCGTCGTCGGTCCACGCCGCGATCGGGTTGACCTTCACCAGGCCGTTGCGGTCGTCCCAGGTGACGATCGGGGTGTTCGCACGGGTCGGCGCGTCCACGCGGCGCACGCCGGTGATCCACGCCGAGTAGTTCGCCAGGGTCTTGCGCAGCGGTACGACCTTGCGCAGGTTGCAGCACAGCGTCGGGTCGCGGTCGTGCAGCTTCTCGCCGTATTCCGCGTCCTGCTCGGCGACGCTCTGCTCGGCCTGCGCGTTGACGATGCGAACGTCCGGGTAGACCGTCTGCACGGCGTCCCGCGTGCCGATCGTCTCCGGGAAGTGGTAGCCCGTCTCCAGGAAGAGGATGTCCACATCGGACTTCACCTTCGTGGCGAGGTCGATCAGGACGGCGTCCTGCATGTTGGACGCGACGATGAAGTCGTCGCCGAAAGTTTCGACGGTCCAGCGGATCGCCTCGTCGGCGGTCGCGTCGGCGAGTTCTTTCGACGCGCGCTCGGCGAGCGTCCTGTAGTCGGCAGTGGCGGTCATCGGGACACCTCCGGAAGGGAAAGTCCGAGGAACTTGACCGAGAAAACCCGGCGACAGCTGGAACACAGCCAGCCGCCGTTCTCTTCCGGTCGCAGGTCCTCGTCGCCGCAATAAGGGCAGTAGTACGGCACCGCGCGTTCGGTGGAGGTCACTGGAGGGCGCTTTCCTCGGCCCGCGCGGCCCACTGCGGGAACCGCTCGCCGGGTTCGCGCCCGGCGACGTAGTTGCGGACGACGCGCTCGACGTACCCGGTCAGCTCGCCCGAGGTCACCTTGTGGCCGCGCAGCTTCCGGCCGAACCCGGCGTCGAGGCCGAGCCCGCCGCCGAGGTGCACCTGGAAGCCCTCGACCTGGTTGCCGTCGGCGTCGGTGACGATCTGGCCCTTGAGGCCGATGTCGGCGGTCTGGATCCGCGCGCAGGAGTTGGGGCACCCGTTGAGGTGCACGCTGACCGGCGTGTCGAGACCGTCCTGGATGTCGGCGAGGGACTTCTCCAGGTCCGCGACGAGCTGCTGCGCGCGGGCCTTCGTCTCGACGATGGCGAGCTTGCAGAACTCCAGCCCGGTGCAGGCCATCACGCTGCGCCGCCACGGCGACGGCTTCGTGTCCAGGCCCAGCTCGGCGAGCTCCGCCTGGAGCGTCCCGACCTGCTGCTCCGGCACGTCGAGCACCACGAGCTTCTGCTGCGGGGTCAGCCGGACCCGCCCGGACCCGGCGCGCTCGGCGGCCTTCGCGACGGCGACCAGCGTGCCGCCGGAGACGCGGCCGGCGACCGGCGCCGCGCCGAGGTAGAACTTGCCGTCGACCTGCGGGTGCACCCCGACGTGGTCGATCGGGACGGCGGGCTGCTCCGGCGCCGGGCCGTCGATCAGCTCGCGCTTGAGGTACTCGTCCTGCAGCACCTGCCGGAACTTCTCCGCGCCCCAGTCCTTGACCAGGAACTTGATCCGGGCCCGCGACCGCAGCCGCCGGTAGCCGTAGTCGCGGAAGATCGAGATGACGCCTTCCCAGACGTCGGGCACCTCGTCGCGCGGCACCCAGGCCCCGAGGCGCTGGCCGAGCATCGGGTTGGTCGACAGGCCGCCGCCGACCCAGACGTCGAAGCCGGGCCCGTGTTCGGGGTGGTTCACGCCGACGAACGCGACGTCGTGGATCTCGTGGGCGACGTCCGGCTGGCCGGAGATGGCGGTCTTGAACTTGCGCGGCAGGTTGGCGAACTCCGGCTTGCCGATGTAGCGGCGCTTGACCTCGTCGATCGCCGGGGTCCCGTCGATGACCTCGTCCGCCGCGATGCCGGCGACCGGCGAGCCGAGGATCACGCGCGGGCTGTCGCCGCAGGCTTCCATCGTGGTCATGCCGGCGTTCTCGAGCTTCGCCCAGATCGTCGGGACGTCTTCGATCCGGATCCAGTGGTACTGGATGTTCTGCCGGTCGGTGATGTCGGCGGTGTCGCGCGCGTACGCCTGCGAGATCTCGCCGAGCACGGTGAGCTGCTCGGTGGTCAGCGCGCCGCCGTCGAGCCGAACCCGCAGCATGAAGTAGCGGTCGTCGAGCTCTTCGGGCTCCAGCGTCGCGGTGCGGCCGCCGTCGATGCCCGGCTTGCGCTGGGTGTAGAGACCGAACCAGCGGAACCGGCCGCGCAGGTCACCCGGGTCGATCGCGTCGAACCCGCGGTGGGCGTAGATGTTCTCGATCCGCGCCCGCACGTTGAGCGGGTGGTCGTCCTTCTTCGACCGCTCGTTCGGGTTCAGCGGCTCCCGGTAACCGAGCGCCCACTGCCCTTCGCCGCGCTTCTGCTTGACGCGCGCGGGGCGGGCGGGGGTCTGGGGCGTGGCCATGGCGGCGTCCTCCGAGAGGCTTTTCGTGGCGGCGGAGGACCACCGGCTCGCGGGTGTGTCCTCCGGCGCCGGCTGTCCAGATTTCGTGGCAGGTGGTGGCGATCGGGGAGTCAGCGAACGGGTGCGCAGAGGGCGCTGGCGACCCGCAGGAGGTCGACGTGGCGGCGCGCCACGAGGAGTACACCGGCATGAGTCACGGCGTCAGCGTGCCACGCGTCCACAATGTGGTCCAGGCCTGCCCGCATGGTGGGAGAAGGGTCACTCGCCTGGGAGAATGCGGTCGACCAGCAGGCGCACGACCTGCGCGTCCGAGTACCCGGAGAAGGCTTCGGGCAATGTCAACCGCTCGACGGTCAGGCCGGTCAGGGCCAAGTAGAGCAGCAGGACTTCGTCGCGTCCGCCCGGCAGCCCGGCGGCCTCGTGGAAGCCCAGGCTGATCTCGAAGCTTTCCCTCACCGTCGCGGTCAATGCCGCCGCCAGCTCCGGCCGCCGGTTCGCCTCCAGCCGCAGTTCGAGCAGGGCGAGGTAGGAGCTGCGGCGGGTGGTCAGCCGGGTCATCAGGTCGCCGAGCAGCGCGGCGACCCGGGTGGTCGACGGCGCTTCCGCCCGCGGGTCGGCCATGACCTCCTCCGGCGCCGACAGCCGGACGTGCACGCGGTCGCCGGCCTCGGCCAGCAGCTGGTCACGGCTGCGGAAGTAGTTCGACGTCGTCCCCGGCGGCACGCCCGCCTCGGTGTCCACCGCCCGGTAGGTGAGCCCCCGTGCGCCGTCGCGAGCCAGCACCTCGATCGCCGCGTCGGTCAGGGCCGTCCGCCGTTCGGTGTTCTGCCGCACCGGAGTTCTCCTTGCCCGATTCGAACCACTACGTTTAGAGTACTACAAACACAGTGGTTTGGAGAGAGGAACCGGGGATGCAGGTCAAGGGGTTCGGGGCGGGGTACCTGGTCGACGACGTCGCCGCGACCACCCGCTTCTACGCGGACGTGATCGGCCTGGCCGTGACCGTCGAGCTGGACTGGTTCGCCAGCGTGAACGCCGGCGCGCCCGGCTACGAGATCAGCTTCGTCCAGCGCGGCCACGAGTCGGTGCCGGTGGGCTACCGCGCCGCGGAGACGGCCGGGCTGATGTTCGGGCTCGTCGTCGAAGACGCCGCCGCGGAGGCGAAGCGGCTGGAAGAAGCGGGTGTGGAACTGGTCACGCCGGTCGTCGACGAGGTCTACGGGCAGCGGCACTTCTACGTCGCCGATCCGAACGGCGTGCTGCTGGACGTCATCGAGATGATCCCCGTCGACCCGGAGTGGGCGGCGGCGAACACCCCGGCTTCGTAGGGGACAATCGGGGTATGCCCGATTCCCCGACCGACCTCACGCTGCCCGAAAGCGCGCTGAAAGGCGTCGGCAGCCGGCCGTTCGGGGTCTACGTGCACGTCCCGTTCTGCGCGACGCGCTGCGGCTACTGCGACTTCAACACCTACACCGCGGGCGAGCTCGACTCCGGCTCGTCGCCGCAGTCCTGGCTCGACGGGCTGCGGCGCGAGCTGGAGCTGGCCGCGCGCGTGCTGGTCGTGCCACCCGCGGCCGACACCGTGTTCGTCGGCGGCGGCACCCCGTCGCTGCTCGGCGCCGACGGCCTCGCCTCGGTGCTCGACGCCGTCCGCGACGTCTTCGGGCTCGCCCCGGGCGCCGAGGTGACGACGGAGTCGAACCCGGAATCGACGTCGCCGGAGTTCTTCGCCGGCATCCGCGAAGCCGGCTACACGCGCGTCTCGCTCGGCATGCAGTCGGCGGCACCGCACGTGCTGAAGATCCTCGACCGCGTGCACACCCCGGGCCGGCCGGGCCAGGCCGCCGCCGAGGCCCGCGCGGCCGGGTTCGAGCACGTGAACCTCGACGTGATCTACGGCACGCCGGGCGAGCGCCCCGACGACCTGCTCGCGACGCTCGACGCCGTGCTGGCCGCCGGGGTCGACCACGTCTCGGCGTACGCGCTGATCGTCGAGGACGGCACCGCGCTGGCCCGCCGCGTCCGCCGCGGTGAGCTGCCCGCACCGGACGACGACGTGCTGGCCGCGGACTACGAGATGATCGACGCGACGCTCTCGGCAGCGGGGTTGCGCTGGTACGAGGTGTCGAACTGGGCGTCGTCCGACGCCGCCCGCTGCCGCCACAACCTCGGCTACTGGCGCGGCGACGACTGGTGGGGCGCCGGTCCGGGCGCGCACAGCCACGTCGGCGGGGTGCGCTGGTGGAACGTCAAGCACCCGTCCCGCTACGCGGCGCTGCTGGCCGCCGGCGACTCGCCCGCGGGCGGGCGCGAGGTGCTCACCGACGACGACCAGCACCTCGAGCGGATCATGCTCGAACTGCGTGTCGCGGAAGGGCTTCCGCTGGACGTGCTCGACGAGCCCGGGCTCGCCGAAGCCCGGGCGGCCGCCGCCGAGGGCCTGCTCGATCCGTCCGCTTTGGACTCCCGCGGCCGCGCGGTCCTGACCGACCGCGGCCGGCTGCTGGCCGACGGCGTCGTCCGGCGCCTCGCGGGCTAGCGGGAATTAAAACCGGCCGCCCGGTCGTTGCTTGTATCGAGCAACGACTTAGGAGGCCCCATGGCGCGCGCGATCAGGTTCGACGAGTACGGCGACGTGGAGGTCCTCCGGGTCGAGGACGTGCCGCGGCCGGCACCGGGACGGGGGCAGGTGCTCGTCGAGGTCCGCGCCGCCGGGATCAACCCGGGCGAGGCTTCGATCCGGCGGGGGCTCCTGCACGAGCGCTTCCCGGCGACGTTCCCGTCCGGTCAGGGCAGCGACTTCGCGGGCGTCGTCGCGGAACTCGGCGAGGGCGTGGAGGAGATCGCCGTCGGCGACGAGGTGATCGGCTTCGTGCACACGCGGTCGAGCCACGCGGACTACGTGGTGGCGGAGGCTTCGGATCTCACTCCGAAGCCGGACGACGTGCCGTGGGAAGTCGCGGGCGCGTTGTTCGTCGCGGGTACGACGGCCTACGCGGCGACGGCCGCGGTGTGCCCGCGCGAGGGCGACACGGTGGTCATCTCGGGCGCGGCCGGCGGCGTCGGATCGCTGGCGGCCCAGCTTGCGCTGCTCGCCGGCGCCACGGTGATCGGCCTGGCGGGTCCCGCGAACCACGCGTGGCTGCACGAGCTGGGTGTCATTCCGGTGGCCTACGGCGACGGTGTGCTGGAGCGGATCAGGGAAGCCGCGCCCGACGGTGTGCACGCGTTCGTCGACACGTTCGGCTCGGGGTATGTGGAATTGGCGCTGCACCTGGGGATCCACCCGGGGCGGATCGACACGATCATCGACTTCGAGGCGGCCGCGAAGTACAACGTGAAGACCGAGGGGAACATGGCCGGCGCGTCGTCCGAGGTGCTGCGCGAGTTGAGCTTGCTGGTGGGCAAGGGATTGCTGGAGGTCCCGATCGCGCGCGTCTATCCGTTGGACGAGGTTCGTGCGGCCTACCGCGAGCTGGAGCAGCGGCACACGCGCGGCAAGATCGTCCTGCGGCCCTAGTTCTTCGCCGCCACGACCTTCAAGCCGGCGAGGTAGACGTCGAGGGCGAACTCGAGGCGTTCGGTGGCCGTCTCGGCGGAGAAGAACTCGCCGATCCGCAGCATGTTCGGGAACGCGTCGGCGGGCAGTGAGCGCATGTACGCCACCATCTGCTCGCCGCGCTTCGCGGTCTCCGCTTCGTCGATGTCGCCCCACGTCCAGCCACTCGCTTCGTACGCGTACGCCTTGGCGTAGAGCGACAGGGCGTCACCCGCGAAGGTCGCCTGCTTGAGCGTCAAGCCGCCCGCGCGAAGCAGAGCGAGCATCGCCTCGCCCTGCCGCAGGGAACTCGGCGTGACCGGCACGGCGATGTCCCACGCCACCCGGGCGATCCCGGGGTGCGCGACCATCACCCGGATCTGGCCGCGGACGAGGTCCTTGACCTGGTCGTCCCAGCGCGCCGGGTCCGGGGCGGGGATCGGCGCCTCGGCGAGCACGGCGTCGAGCATCAGCTCCGCCAGCTCGTCCTTGTTGGCGACGTGCGCGTAGAGCGACGCCGGTCCCGTCTCCAGCTCCTGGGCGACCCGCCGCATGGTGACCGCGTCGAGGCCCTCCTTCGCCAGGATTTCCAGCGCCGTCTTCACGACGAGCTCCTGGGAGAGCGCGGGTTTCGCGGCGCGCCGGCGCGGGGCGCTGCGCCACGGGGGCGGGGGAACGGTCACGCGAACACTGTACTTGACGCGAACAGCGTTCGTATGTAGAACGGTGTTCGTAGAACGAACAGCGTTCGTAAAGGGGATCTCATGACCACTGCGGAAACCGAAGTCCGGGCCGTGCTCGGGCAGCTCACCGAAGCCTGGAACGCCGGCGACGCGACCGCGTACGGCCGGCTCTTCACCGAAGACGCCGACTACGTGACGTTCTTCGGCCTCAACTTCCCCGGCCGCGAGGCGATCGAAAGCTCGCACCGCGCCCTCTTCGAGGGGCCGCTGAAGGGCTCCAAGCTGACGGGGCAGCTCGGCGCCACCGCGAAGGTGCGGTTCGTCCGGCCCGACGTCGCCGTGGCCGTCGTCGGCGGTGGCTCGTCGCTGACCGGCGCGGACACCACCGACGAGGGGCGCGAGTCGACCGTGAGCTTCGTGCTCGTCGAGGAGGACGGCGAGTGGCTGATCACGGCGTTCCAGAACACGCGCGTCTCGGATCCGCGCGGGTGAAAACGCTTGCGGAGGCGTCGGGGGTCGTCGCGCGGCCGCCGGACGAGGTGTTCGAGGACGTGCTGCGCCGCGTGACCGGGGGCGGCTACCCGATGCGGACGGAGGTCGACCGCGAGCGGGGGTTCCTCGCGGTCCAGGGCGGCTGGTGGTACCGCGGCGAATACCGCGTCACGCCGGATCCGGGCGGTGCGCGCGTCGAGCACCGGGTGGTCAACGCGGCCACCTGGGGACGCTGGGGTGTCCCGCTGGCGAACCGGTTCTTCGTCGGGTTCCGGGCGAAGACGGCCGCCGGTTTTGCCCGGATGCTCGAAGAACTCGCGCGGCCCGATGGCCACGGGCCGGATTCGGCGCGTACGGTTGCTTAGGTAAGCCTTAGTAGCTGAGCGAGGAGATGGCCGATGGCCGAAGCACCCCGGCGGTCCGGACGGCCCGCGGTGAAACTGCGCGTGCTGCGCACCGAGCGGCTGACCCCGCACATGATCCGGATCGTCGCGGGCGGCGAAGGAATCGCCGATTTCCAGCCCAACGCGTTCACCGACGCCTACGTCAAGGTGCTGTTCAAGGTGCCCGGCGTCGAGTACCCCGAGCCGTTCGACGTCCAGGAGTGCCGGGCGACGCTGCCGCGGGAGCACTGGCCGCGGATGCGGTCCTACACGGTCCGGGCGTTCGACCCGCAGGCCGGCGAGCTGACCTTCGACTTCGTCCACCACGGCGACGAGGGCATCGCCGGCCCGTGGGCGGCGGCCGCCCGGGTGGGCGACGAACTACTGCTGTCCGGCCCTGGCGGGGCGTACGCGCCGGGCGACGAGGCCGACTGGCACCTGCTGGTCGGCGACGAAAGCGCGTTGCCGGCCATCGCGGCGTCCCTGGAGGCGCTCCCGGCGGGCGTCCCGGCGCAGGCCGTGATCCTGGTCGAGAACGCCGACGAGGAGCAGTCGCTGGTCACGAAGGCCGACGCGCAGATCACGTGGCTGCACCGGTCGGCCGGCGGCGACGTCGCCGCGGCGGTGCGCGCGCTGCCGTGGCGCGACGGCGTCGTCCAGGCGTTCGTGCACGGCGAGGCGGGATTCGTCCGCGAACTGCGGAAGTACCTGCTCGACGAGCGCGGCGTGCGGCGTGAGCTGCTCTCCATCTCCGGGTACTGGCGCCTCGGCAAGAACGACGAAGCCTGGCGCGAGGAGAAGGCGGCCGAACGGGCCCGCGAGAAGTAATCTCGCCGCATGGCGAACCTCAAGGTGGACGTCGACCCGGCCGAAGCCGGGTTCGACGCGGACCGGCTGTCCCGGATCGACGCGCACTTCGACCGGTACGTCGAGAACGGACGGTTGCCGGGCTGGCTCGCGGTGGTGAGCAGGCACGGCCGGATCGTGCACCTCGGCAGCGGCGGGTACAGCGACGTCGAAGCCGGCACCCCGGTGGAGACCGACACGCTGTGGCGGATCTTCTCGATGACGAAGCCGATCACGTCGGTCGCGGCGATGATGCTCGCCGAAGAGGGCCTGCTGGAGCTGGACGACCCGATCTCGCGCTGGCTGCCGGAGTTCGCGTCGCCGCGGGTGTACGTCAAGGGGTCGGCGCTGTCGCCCCTGACCGAGCCGGCGACCGAGCCGATCCGCGTGTGGCACCTGCTGACGCACACGGCGGGCCTGACGTACGGCTTCCACCACGGCCACCCGGTGGACGCGATCTACCGTTCGGCGGGGTTCGAGTGGGGGACGCCGCCGGGTCTGGACCTGGCGGCGTGTTCCGAGCGGTGGGCCTCGTTGCCGCTGGTGTTCCAGCCGGGAGCGGAGTGGAACTACTCGGTGGCGACGGACGTCCTCGGTCGGCTGGTCGAGGTCGTTTCGGGGCTGCCGTTGGACGAGTTCTTCGCGTCGCGGATCTTCACACCGCTGGGGATGACGGACACGGGGTTCGTGGCTTCTTCGCCGGCTCGGTTGGCTGCGCTTTACGTGCCGTCGGCGGACGGGCTGGTCCGGAACGACGCGTTCGGCCGGCTGGGGACGTCCCGTCCGGACTGCCTGTCCGGCGGTGGCGGGTTGGTGTCGTCGGCCGCGGACTACTGGCGTTTCACGGAGATGCTGCTGCGGGGCGGAGCGTTGGACGACGTCCGCTTGCTGTCCCCGCGAACGGTGTCGCTGATGGCTTCGAATCACCTGCCGGGGCACGTGGACTTGGAGGAGTTCGGGCGGCCGTTGTTCGCGGAGATGCCGTTCGACGGGCACGGGTTCGGGCTGGGATTCTCGGTGCTGGAGGACCCGGTGAAGGCGCGAACGTTGTCGTCGGCGGGCGAGTTCGCTTGGGGCGGGGCGGCTTCCACGGCTTTTTGGGTGGATCCGGATGAGGATTTGACCGTGGGGTTCTACACGCAGCTGTTGCCGTCGAGTACCTATCGGTTGCGTTCTCAGCTGAGGCAGTTGGTCTATCAGGCGCTGGTGGACTGAGCGCGCCTCACTGGCTCGGCTTGAAGAACGAGAATCGCCGCTCCGGTCCCGCTACCGGGATCGGAGCGGTCACCGGCGGAGCCTCCGGATGGTCCCGAAGCTGGACCTCCGCCTCGGCCACCCCCTCAGCGATCACTCGCCGCCCCCGTGCGTAGTCCAAAAGCTCCGCCACCGGACGGTTGTCCGCCGAATACACGGCCGTGAACCTCTCGAAGCCGCGCTCCAGCGCCGCCAGCCCCAGCATGTGGAGCAACGCCGATGCCAACCCCACCCGGCGCCACGCCGGGGCCACCGCGATCGCCACCTCCGCCATCCGCCGGCCCGTTGCCTCGTAGCGGGCGACCGCCACCCCCGGACCCTCCAGCGAACGGGCCACCAGGGCGAACCGGCGCTCGTAGTCCAGCACCGTCAGCCGCTCCAACAGGCGGGGCGTTACGCGCGGGGCCGAACCGCAAAACCGGCGGCGGAGCGTCTCCGGGTCCGCGTTCCGGATCGCTTCGCCCAGCTCTGGGGCGTCCTGCGGGGTCAGCGGGCGGACGCGCACCCGGCGGCCGTCGCGGAGGAGGAGCGTGCGGTCGAATCCCTTCGGCGGTTCCGTCACCGGCCCACCCTAGCGGCCGCCCGATCGGGCAGGGCCGGTTCGCGGAAATCGAGTACGTTGGCAGCAAAGGGTTTCCGAGGGGGCGGCCATGCGGCGGATCGGGATCGTCGGAGCGGGGCAGGCGGGGCTCGTCCTCGGCATCGGCCTGCGGCAACGCGGCTACGACGTCACGGTGTTCGCCGAGCGCACCGCCGCCGACGTGCGCGAAGGGCGGCTCGTCTCCAACCAGTGCCTGTTCGACCCCGCTCTCCAGCGAGAACGCGCGCTCGGCATCGACTTCTGGGAAGCGCCGCCCATCCGCGAAGTCGCCTTCGCCGCCGCCGGCGAGGGCACCGAACCCGCCATTTCCTGGCGCGTCGGGCTCGACCGGCCGGCCCAGTCGGTCGATCAGCGCGTCAAGGTCGCCGACTGGATGACCGAGTTCGAGCGCCTCGGCGGCGAGCTGCGCATCCGCCGCGTGACCCCGGCCGACCTCGACGAATGCGCCCGCGAGTTCGAGTTGCTCGTCGTCGCCGCCGGGCGCGGGCCGCAGTTCGACGCGCTTTTCCCGCGTGACGACGACCGCTCGCCCTACCGCGAACCGCAGCGGGCGATCGGCATCCTCTACGTCGCCGGCGCGCTCGACGCCGTGCCCGGCCTCACCTTCGGCATGGCCCCGGTCGGCGAGTTCTTCCTGCTCCCGGTGCTTTCGGTGCACGGCCCGGTGCACGGCATCGGCTTCTTCGGCCTGCCCGGCGGCCCGATGGACGTTTGGGACGACATCGCCGACGTCGACCAGCACTACGAAACCGCCCGGAAGCTGCTGCGCACGCAGTACCCCTGGCAGGCGACGCTGCTCGACAACGCGCGTCCGGTGGCGCCCACCGAGATGCTGCACGGCCGGATCACGCCGATCGTGCGGCACCCGGTGGGCACGCTGCCGTCCGGGGCGAAGGTCCTCGCGATGGGCGACACCGCGGTGACCAACGACCCGGTCGGCGGCCAGGGCGCGAACATGGCCGCCCGCGCGGCGCGGGCGTACCAGGAGGCCATCGTCGACCGCGGCGACCGGCCGTTCGACGAGGAGTTCATGCACGACGCCTTCGCCCGCTACTGGCACCACGCCCGGCACGCGACGCGCTTCAACAACGACCTCCTGGCCCCGCCGCCGGACCACGTCCTCGCGACGTTGGCCGCCGCCCAGCGCGTGCCCGAGGTGGCGCACCGGTTCGCGCACCTCTTCGAGAACCCGGCCGACTACGAAGGCTGGCTGGGCGATCCCGAAGCGGCGATGGCCTACCTGCGCGAGACGGCTCCGGGCAGACTCGGGGAGCAGCCCCATCCGGAGGAGGAACGAACATGACGGCCGACAACCCGACGACGCAGCGGGCCGAACGGTTCCGCGGCCAGGCCCTGGTCGCGCGGGTCAAGGAACTCATCCACCAAGGCAACGTGCGGCGGATCCGCGTCAAGAACGACGAGGGCCACACGGTGCTGGAGATCCCGGTCACGGCCGGTGTCGTGGCCGTGATCGCCGCCCCGGTCGTCACCGCGGTCGGGGCGATCGCCGCGCTGGCCAAGGAATGGACCATCGAAGTCGACCACCTGCCGGCCCCCGAGAAGCCCGGAGAGGGCACGGGCGACTGACCGGACGGTGGCCGGGTCGTCCCGGCCACCGCGGTCCGCGGTCAGCCGAAGGGGCCGGCGTCCGGAGCGCAGGTCGCGCCGCGGGCGGGTACCGAGCCGGTGACGTAGTAGCGGTCGAGCCACGCGTCCACGCACGCGCTCTTGCCGCGTGAACCGTGGCCGTACGTGTCGAGGCTCAGCAGGTGCGCGTTGGCCAGCAGCTTCTCGGTCCGCTGGGCTCCGGCGTACGGCGTTTCCAGGTCGCCCTGGCGGTTGGCGAGCAGCAGGACCGGTGCTGTCGGGCGGTTCCACGGCCCCGCGTACCGGCCGGTGTCGGAGACGTCCCACGTGGCGCAGGGGAGCGTCTTGTAGACGTCGTAGGGGCCGAAGCCGCGCCCGACCTGGTCGGCGCGCCGCGCGTAGTCCCACCAGACCGCCGGGTCGCGCGGGTTGGCCGCGTCGGAGCACAGGGTCGCGCCGCCGCCCAGCAGGGAATCGACGTCCGGCGGACCGCCCGCCGGCGCCGGTGCGCGGAACGCCGGGTCCGCCAGTGCCTGCAGGAACGCCGCCAGCTGCGGCGCGGCCTGCGCGTCGGTCAGGTAGTTGTGGATTTGGGCGATCGCGTTCTGGTAGGTCACTGCGATCTGCCTGCCCGCAGTGCCCGTCACCGTGATCGGGCCGGCTTCGAGCCGGTCCAGGATCGCGTCGTAGTCGAAGGTGCAGCGCGACGCGCAGGCGTCCAAAAAGGACTGGAGCGCGCGCGGCCCGTCTTCGTAACCGCGCAGGCGGTAGCTCATCGGACCGGAGCCGGTCGACCAGCGCACCGGGTCGTCGACGGCGTCGAGCGCCAGCGAACCCACCCGGCCGGGGAACAGGTTGGCGTACGTCTCGCCGAGGTAGCTGCCGTACGACTTCCCGTAGTAGCGCAGTTTCGGCTCGCCGAACGCCGCGCGCAGCCGGTCGAGGTCACGCGCGATCGTCCCGGTCGAGAGGTGGTTCGCCAGCGGGCCGGCGTTCTGTTCGCAGAGGTCGGTGACGGTCTTGGTGTCCGCGATCTGCCGCTGTTCGGCCTCGCGCGTCAGCAGGAACGTGCCGAGCGCGCGTTGCAGCACCTCGAGCTGCGAAGGATCGGTGAAGCAGTGGATCTTCGAGCTGGCGCCGACGCCGCGCGGGTCGAACCCGACGATGTCGAACCGCTCGTGCAGGAACGGCGTCAACGCGGGCGCGTACCGCCCGGACGAGCCGGGGCCGCCGGGGTTGTAGAAGATGGTGCCCAGCTTGTGGGCCTGGTCGGTGGCGGGCAACCGGCTGACGGCGATCGACACGCTGCCCGTCGAAGGGGCCTGATAGGACAGTGGAACGTCGAGCCGGCCGCACTGGTACCCGGCGGCGCAGGAGTCTTCCCAGACGATTCCGGCGGGGCTCGCCGCGGCCGCGGGCGCACTCAAGGCGACCACGCTCGCGGCGGCCCCCAAAGCCAGCGCAGCACGGAGTTTCCGAGGATTCATGCGCCGATCGTCCCGCCGCCGGGACCGGGAATGCGCTGGTGCGCGCCCCCGGAACCGGGGTGGGGCAGGCCCTACGCGGGTCACGCCGGCTTGCGGACGAGCCCCGTGTAGGCCGCGACGGCCAAGGTGGCCAAAGCCCAGAGCAAGGCTTGCAGTACCCAGATCGCGTAGGTGAACGCCTGTCCCCATCGCGTGCCGGTGTCGAGGTCGCAGCGTGAGCGCAGGCCGGTCGCGCCGATCGGGAGACCGCGGTCGATCCCGAGTCCGATGAGTTCGGCGGTCGAGCACGCCGTGCCGGGAGCGTCAACCGGTGCCGTAGCCGGAAGAACGCGCTCAGCGGCGTGGTGGGTGGGGCGGGTGGTCACCTGGCCGGCGAAATAGCCGAGGGCGCCGGCGAGAACGAGGGCTAGGAGCAACGTCGCGACGAGCCGGTGGGCGCGGTAGCCGAACCGGCCGAGCCAGCCCCAGATCCGGTGCCGCCACAGCGCGGCCAGGCCACCGAGGGCTTCGGGAGCGCGCCGGCGAAGGTCCTCCTGCTGGACGATCAGCACCGTACGGGCGTTGTTGTCGTGACCAGCGGCTCGCTCGGTCGCGGCGAGCTGCTGGTAGGGCTGGGGGAAGTACTTGTTCGTGTGGTGGACGAGCAGGTGGAGCCACTGGCGCCAGGTGATGTTTTCGAGATCGGTGAACAGGAATCCGCGGACCGAGACCTTCCGGTCGCTGCTCGCGCACCGGCGCTTTCCGGTATTGGTCTCGGCCTGACGGCAGATCAGCGAAGATGGCATGGTCAGGGGCTGTTTGAACGTGGCGTTCTCGAGGACGAGGAGGTGCCGCGCCTTTCCGGTCAGTTGTACCTTCGTCAGAACGACCCGTGCGCCACCCTCCATGGTGGCGCCCGCCAAGTGAAGGACTCCTCCTGCTTTCAGGTGGTCCGCGTGCAGGGCTGCGCCGCTGCTATTGCGAACCGTTGCTTGCTCGACGTTGAGCTGGCCGACGACGGTCGCGGAACTCAGGCGCACCGCGCCGTCGGCTGATCCGCGCCGGATGTAACAGCCGCGCTCGTGAGTGGTGATTCGGGTTCTGACCCGAATCACCACTCACGACGGGCTAAGCGGTGAGCTTCGGGATGATCTGCGAACCGTAGGACGCGAGCGTCGCGTCGCGGTCGTCGTGCATCAGGTACAGCGAGAACTGGTCCACGCCCAGCTCTGCCAGCTCCTGTAACCGCTCCACGTGCGCGGATGCCGGGCCGAGCAGGCAGAAGCGGTCGACGATCTCGTCCGGGACGAACTCCGTCGACGGGTTGCCCGCCTTGCCGTGGTGGCTGTAGTCGTACCCCTCCCGTTCGCGGATGTAGTCGGTCAGCTCGCGCGGCACCGCGCCCGACGAGCCGTACCGCGCGACCAGGTCGGCGACGTGGTTGCCGACCATCCCGCCGAACCAGCGCAGCTGTTCGCGCTGGTGCGGCAGGTCTTCGCCGACGTACGCCGGCGCCGCGACGCAGATCGTGATGCCGCCCGGGTCGCGGCCGGCCGCTCGCGCCGCGTCGCGGACCGCGCCGATCGTCCAGCGCGCGATCGCCGGGTCGGCGCACTGGAGGATGAAGCCGTCGGCGTGCTCGCCGACCGTCTGCAGCGCCTTCGGCCCGTACCCGGCCATCCACATCTCGAGCCGCCCGTTGCGGATCCACGGGATCTGCACGGTCTTCTCGTTCATCTCCACCGCGCGGCCTTCGGCGAGGTCCTTGACCACGCGCATGCAGTCACGGACCGTGGCCAAAGTGGACGGTGGCTTGCCGACCACCCGGTGCGCGGAGTCGCCGCGGCCGATGCCGCAGACGGTCCGGTTGCCGTACATGTCGTTGAGCGTGGCGAAAGTCGACGCCATCACCGACCAGTCGCGCGTCCCGGGGCTGGTCACCATCGGCCCGACGACCAGCGACGACGTCGCCGCCAGGATCGCCGAGTAGATGACGAACGGTTCCTGCCACAGCACACAGGAGTCGAACGTCCAGCCGTAGCGGAACCCGGCGTCTTCGGCGTCCTTCATCAGCCGTACGACGTCCCGCGCGGGCGGGTCCGTCTGCAGCACGATCCCGAAGTCCATGGCCACCTCAATTCAGGTACTGGTTGAGGGAGCGGGACAGGAACTTGCCGTGCGACGTCGACCCGGTGAACCCGTCCGGCGACACGACAACACGCCCACGCGACAGCACCGTGTGCACCCGGCCGGTCAGCTCGAACCCCTCGTACGCCGAGTAGTCCACGTTCATGTGGTGCGTCGAGGCCGACAGCGTCTGCGTCGCCGAGGGGTCGTAGATCACGATGTCCGCGTCCGATCCCGCCGCGATGACTCCCTTCTTCGGGTACAGCCCGAACATCCGCGCCGGCGTCGCCGAGCACGTCTCGACCCAGCGGCCGAGCGTCAGCTCGCCGGCGACGACGCCCTGGTGCAGCAGGTCCATCCGGTGCTCGACGCCCGGCATCCCGTTCGGGATGGCCCGGAAGTCGCCGCGCCCCAGCTCCTTCTGGTCCTTGAAGCAGAACGGGCAGTGGTCGGTGGACACCACGGACAGGTCGTTCGTCCGCAGCCCGCGCCACAGGTCGGCCTGGTGCGACTTCTCCCGCAGCGGCGGTGAAGCGACGTACTTCGCGCCTTCGAAGTCCGGCTTCGCCAAGTCCTCAATGGACAGGTAGAGGTACTGCGGACAGGTCTCGGCGAACACGTTCTGGCCGTCGTTGCGTGCCTCCGCCACCGCCGCAAGCGCTTGCGACGCCGACAGGTGCACGATGTACAACGGTGCTCCCGTCACCTTCGCGAGCTGGATCGCCCGCGACGTCGCTTCTCCTTCCAGTTCCGGTGGCCGCGTCAGCCCGTGCTGCACCGGGTCGGTGTTCCCGGCCGCCACGGCCTGTGCCGCCAGCTGGTCGATCGCGATGCCGTTCTCCGCATGCATCATGATCGTAGCGCCGATCTCGCGCGCTTTCTGCATCGCGAGCAGGATTTCCCCGTCCGTGGAGTAGAACACCCCCGGGTACGCCATGAACATCTTGAAGCTGCCGACGCCGCCGTCGACGCAGGCTTCCATCTCCTTCAACGACTGGTCGTTGACGTCGGAGACGATCATGTGGAAGCCGTAGTCGATCGCGCAGTTGCCATCGGCCTTGGCGTGCCACTTGTCCAAAGTGGACAGGAGTGACGTGCCCTTGGCCTGTACGGCGAAGTCGATGATTGTGGTCGTGCCGCCCCACGCCGCCGCCGTGGTCCCGGTCGAGAACGTGTCGACCGAGTGGGTGCCGCCGAACGGCATCTCCATGTGCGTGTGGGCGTCGATGCCGCCGGGCAGCACGTATTTCCCGGTGGCGTCGATCGTCTCGTCGCCGGTCAGCGTCCCCGGCGCCCCGACGGCGGCGATGGTTTCGCCGTCTACGAGGACGTCCGCGAGCAGCGCGCCCGCCGGCGAAACGACCTGGCCGCCCTGGATCAGCGTGCTCATCAGGCCTCCGCGAGCGGGCCGTAGGTGTCCGGGCGACGGTCGCGGTAGAACGCCCACGTGTTCCGGACCTCCTCGAGCAGCGAGAGGTCGAGGTCGCGCACCACGACCTCGTCGTCGGTGTCGGACGCGGCGTCGCCGACGAGCTGCCCGCGCGGGTCGACGAAGTACGTCTGGCCGTAGAAGTCGTTGTCGCCCAGCGGTTCCACGCCCACCCGGTTGATCGCGCCGACGAAGTACTCGTTCGCCACCGCGGCCGCCGGCTGCTCCAGCTTCCACAGGTACTGCGACAGGCTGCGGCTGGTCGCCGACGGGTTGAACACGATCTTCGCCCCGGCCAGGCCGAGCGCGCGCCATCCCTCGGGGAAGTGCCGCTCGTAGCAGATGTAGACGCCGATGCGGCCCACGGCCGTGTCGAACACCGGGTAGCCGAGGTTGCCGGGGCGGAAGTAGAACTTCTCCCAGAACCCCTGGACCTGCGGGATGTGGTTCTTGCGGTACTTGCCGAGGTAGGTGCCGTCGGCGTCGATCACCGCGGCGGTGTTGTAGTAGACGCCGGGCTGCTCGACCTCGTACATCGGCACGATCAGCACGACGCCGTGGCGCTGGGCCACCTCCTGCATGAGCCGGGTCGTCGGACCGTCGGGGATGGCCTCGGTGTAGGAGTAGTAGTCGGCGTCCTGGACCTGGCAGAAGTACGGCCCGTAGAACAGCTCCTGCAGGCAGACGACCTGGGCCCCCTGTGACGCGGCGGTGGCGATGTGGTCGACCGCCGCCTTGATCATGGACTCCTTGTCACCCGTCCACCGCTGCTGGATCAGGCCGGCTCGAACCACGCTCACTGATTTCCTCCTTCGTTGCGGACATGGACAGGACGACGAAGACGACGAACGCGCCGACCAGGCCGACCACCCAGTTGTAGTCGTAAAGCGGCTTCAGGAACGGGATCAGGCCGTCCGCGGGGAACGGCCCGCCGTACGCGCCGCCGACCGCGAGCAGGGCTCCCACCAGCGTCGCGACCAATGCGCGCCAGTTCCAGCCACCGCTGAACCAATACACCCCATCGGGTGTGTAGAGGTCCTTCAGCCGCAGCTTCGTGCGGTTGATGACCCAGTAGCCGGCGACGAGCACCCCGGCGACCGCGCCGAGCAGGCCGCCGTAGAAGCCGAGCCAGGCGAAGATGTAGATGTTCGGGTCGGAGTACAGCCGCCACGGCTGGATCAGGATGCCGATGACGCCGGTGATCCCGCCGCCGACCGCGAACGTGATCCGCTTCGGGAACGCGTTCGAGAAGTCGTAGGACGGGCTGACGACGTTGGCCGCCAGGTTCGCCGAGATCGTCGCCAGCACCAGCGCGACCAGCGCGACGACGACCACGACCGGGCTGGTGAACTTGTCGGCCAGCTGCGCCGGGTCCCAGATGTCCTCGCCGTAGAGGACGTGCCCGCCCGACGTCGTCAGGATGGCCACGATCGCGATGAACGTCATGGTCGTCGGCAGGCCGAGGATCTGGCCGCGGACCTGCTTGCGCTGGCTGCCGCCGAAGCGCGTGAAGTCCGGCATGTTCAGCGACAGCGTCGACCAGAACGCGATCATCGCCATCAGGGCCGGCGCGAACACCTTCCAGAAGTCCGGGCCCCAGCCGAGCTTGCCGCCGTCGGACAGGATCGGGCCGAGCCCGCCCGCCTTGACCAGCACGTACCCGAGCATGATCAGGAAGCCGACGGACACCAGCGGCGCCGTCCAGTTCTCGAACCGGCGGACCGCTTCCATGCCGCGCCAGATGATGAGCATCTGGCCGATCCAGAAGACCACGAAGGACAGCCAGAGCGTCCAGTGCTGGCCCGCGACGACGGTGGAATCGCGCCACCACGAGCCGAGCAGGCGCCCGAGGATGACGTAGATGGCCTCGCCGCCGACCCAGGTCTGGATGCCGAACCAGCCGCACGCGATGAACGCGCGCAGCAGCGCGGCCAGGTTGGCGCCGCGCAGGCCGTAGAACGCGCGGGCGAACACCGGGAACGGGATGCCGTACTTGGTGCCGGCGTGGCTGTTGAGCAGCATCGGCGCCAGCACGATCAGGTTGCCGATGGTGATGGTGAGCAGCGCCTGCACCCAGTTCATGCCGAGCGCGATCAGCGACGCGGCCAGGGCGTAGCTGGGGATGTTGTGCGCCATCCCCATCCAGAGCGCGAAGTAGTTGTAGGTGGTCCAGGTCCGTTTTTCGACCGGGACGGGGGCCAGTTCCTCGTTGAAGAACCGGCTGCCTTCGAGAGACGGGACGTCGGCGGGGTCGAGCTCGACCCGGCCGTCGTCGTGCACGCGCTGGTCTGCGGGTGTCGGCGCCATTGCGGCATCCTGCGCGCCTGGTCAGCGCCGGGGCAACGGCAGTCTGTTCACTCTTCGCTGATCAGGAGTGCAGTCTGTCGATTGCGCGAACGGGCGTCGGAGTGCATGACCTGCGTCACACATCTGGGCGCAACGAACCGGCAAAGCGGGTGAAACGTCTCCACAGGATCTACACAGTTCACGCGAACCGTCTCCACCGGGGGTGCTTAAGGTCGTGGCCATGGAACCGGGAGTGCGGCGGGTGCTGGTCGTCGAGGACGACGTCACGATCGCCGCGTCGATCGCGGCCCGGCTGCGGGCCGAGGGCTTCACCGTCGACGTCGCCCACGACGGGCCGGCGGCGGTCGAGGCGGACGCGGCTTCCGAGCCGGACCTGGTGGTGCTCGACGTGATGCTGCCGGGGTTCGACGGCCTGGAGGTCTGCCGCCGGATCCAGGGCCGCCGCCCGGTGCCGGTCCTCATGCTGACCGCGCGGGCCGACGAGACGGACATGCTGGTCGGGCTCGGGGTCGGCGCGGACGACTACCTCACCAAGCCGTTCTCGATGCGGGTGCTGACCGCGCGGGTGCACGCGCTGCTGCGGCGGGTCGAGCGGTCGTCGTCGGTGGTGGGCACGCGGATCGTGCTGGGCGACCTCGAGATCGACGTCGACCAGCGGCGGGTCGCGCGAGCGGGCGTCGCGGCGCAGCTGACGCCGATCGAGTTCGACCTGCTGGTGCACTTCGCGCGGCGGCCGCGGGTGGTGCAACCACGGGAACGGCTGCTGTCGGAGGTGTGGGACTGGGACGTCCACGGCACGTCCGCCGGCACGCGGGCGGTGGACAGCCACATCAAGGCGCTGCGGCGGAAGCTCGGCGCGGACCTCATCCGGACGGTGCACGGCGTCGGGTACGCGCTGGAGGCGGGATCGTGAACTTCGTTCCGCGGCCGCTCGACCGGATCCGGTCGATCAAGCTGAAGCTGGCGATCCTGATGGTGGCGTCCGGCGGCGTCGCGTTCGCGTTCTTCAACTGGCAGATCGGCTGGCTGCCGCCGAAGACGACGATCACGGCGATGGTCCTGGCGCTGGTGTTGTCCCAGGTGCTGGCCCACGGGATGACGCGGCCCCTGCGCGAGATGACGGCGGCGGCGCGCGCGATGGCGAAGGGCGACTACACGCGCCGGATCCGCGCGACCACGCGGGACGAGGTGGGGTCGCTGGCGTCCGCGTTCAACCAGATGGCGGGCGACCTCGGGGACGCGGACCGGCAGCGGCGCGAGCTGATCGCGAACGTGTCCCACGAGCTGCGGACGCCGATCACGGCGTTGAGCGGAGTGCTGGAGAACCTGGTCGACGGGGTCGAAGATCCCGACCCCGCCACGTTGAAGACGGCGCTGCAGCAGACCGAGCGCCTGGCGACGTTGGTGGACGAGCTGCTCGACCTGTCGCGGCTCGACGCGGGGGCGATCCCGCTGCACAAGACGTCGTTCCCGCTGTCGTCGTTGCTTTCCTCGGCGGTCTCCGAGGCGGCTTTGGTGCGCGGGGTGACTTTCTCGGTGTCGGTTTCGCCGCCGGACGCCGTGGTGGTGGCGGACCGCGGGCGGCTGTTCCAGGTGGTGGCGAACCTGCTGGAGAACGCGGCCCGGCACGGTCCGGCGGGTGGGTCGGTCGAGGTGCTCGCCGAGGTCCGGCCGGGCGAGGTGCGCATCGACGTGTGCGACGAGGGGCCGGGTATTGCGCCGGCCGACCGGGTGCGGGTGTTCGAGCGGTTCACGCGGGGCGAGCGGTCGACCGGCGGGGGGACCGGGCTGGGGTTGGCGATCGCCCGGTGGGCGGTCGAGCTGCACGGGGGGACGATCGAGGCCGTGGGGGCCGGGAGCCGGATCCGGGTGACGTTGCCGACGGGGTAGCTCGGGTGCCGGGGGTGTCTTGAATGAGTCATTCAGGACCTCCGGTGACTTGAATGAGTCATTCAAGACGTTCGGACGCGGGGGTTTCGCCGGCTGGTGTTGCCGCGAATGAGTCATCCGCGGCTTCGAATGCGCCATTCAGGACCTCCCGGAGCCGGATATTTGCGAATGCCAACGAGAGTTGAGGACGATGCCGAAGAGCAAGATCGGTGAGCCGGGCGGGGAGAAGCGCGTGCCGCGGGGCAAGCGGCCGACGGGGGACGAGCGAGGGGCCGGCGGGGCTGTGGGGGCCGCGGCCGGGCGGGAGTCGTGGGGTAGCAGGACTTTGGCGTCGGAGCGGGGCGCCGGAGGAGCTGGGCAGGCAGCGGCGGGCGGGGTGCCCTGGGCGGGTGGCGGCGATGGCTCGCCGGCGGGGAGGGGTGCGGGAAACGCGGCGCGATCTGGGCAGGCGGCGGCCGGGGTGCCTTGGGCGGGTGGCGGCGATGGCTCGCCGGCGGGGAGGGATGCGGGAAACGCGGCGCGATCTGGGCAGGCGGCGGTCGGGGCGCCGTCGGCGGGTGGCGGCGATGGCTCGCCGGCGGGTTCAGGCGTGGCAGCCGGCGAGGCTCGCGCCGGCGGGGTTGCCGTGGCTGCTCCGCCCGTCCTCCTGCGGCAGCTGCCGCCGCCGAAATCCGCCGTTGTCCCACTGCCGCCCGCCGTTCTTCCGGCTGCCGGGCTCGCCGGGATCGGGGCTGCTCTCGTCCTGCCCGTCGATCGGCCCGGGGTCGGCTGGCTGCTCGCCGGGGTGGCCGTGACCGCCGCCGTCTTCGTTGCCGATCGGCGGTCGCGGGGTGGGCCAGGCTCCTTCACCTGGGGCAGCGCCGGGTGGGCCTTCCTCGCCCTCGCGCTGCTCGGGATGGGGGCCGTGCGGGCGGCCGGGTGGCTGTTCGTCCTCTGCGTGCTCGGCGCCGCCGTTGCCGGGTCGCTGGCCGTCGTGGGGAAGCGGACCGTCAACTCCGTCTTCTACGACATGCTCGCCGTCCCGCTCGAAGCCCTGAAAGCCGTTCCGTGGGCCGGGCGCGGGGTGGGACGCTTCGCCGCCCGACGTGACGGCGTCGCCCGGCGGATCGCCCTCGCCGTGCTCGCCGCGGCCGCGCTCGTCGCCGTCTTCGTTCCGCTGCTCGCCAGTGCCGATGCCGCCTTCGCCGCCGTGGTCAGCGCCGTCGTTCCGGATCTCAGCGTCGACGTGCTCGTGCGGTGGTGTTGCGTCTTCGCCGTCGTTGCGTTGCTCGTCGCCGGGGCTTGCTACTTCCTGGCTGCTCCACCGCATCGCGCGACCGAGGAGCGTCCACAACGGACTAGATACGGTCTGGAGTGGACAGTCCCGCTCGTCGTTCTCGTGGTCTTGTTCAGCGTTTTCGTCGGCGTCCGGCTGGTCGTGCTGTTCGGGGGAACCGAGTACGTCCTGCGGACGAGCAACCTGACGTCCGCCGAGTACGCGCGCGGCGGCTTCTGGCAGCTGTGCACCGTCACCGTGCTGACACTGGCGATCGTCGCGACGGCGCTGCGGTGGGCGCCGAACGTCACCAAGGCCGACCGGCTCCGGCAGCGTGTCCTGCTCGGGGCGCTGAGCGCGCTCAGCCTGGTGCTCGTCGGGTCGGCGTTGAGTCGCATGTGGACGTACCAGGAGGCGTACGGCTTCACGGTCCTGCGGCTGCTCGTCGAGGTCTGCGAACTGTGGTTCGGCGCGGTGTTCGTGCTGGTGTGCGCGTCGCTGGTCAAGCTGCGCTCGGCGTGGCTGCCCCGCGCGGCGATCGGTACCGCGGCCGCCGCGCTGCTGGTGCTCGCTGTTCTGAACCCCGAACGGCTGATCGCCGACGCCAACCTCGACCGCGCCGCCGCCGGCAAACCCCTGGACCACCGGTACCTGGCGGGGTTCTCGACCGACGTGGTCCCGGTGGTGTCGGCCCGGCTGCCGGAGCCGCTGCGGACGTGCGTGCTGCGCGAGGTCCTGGCCGGCGATGCCCCGGACGGCTGGCCGGCGTGGAACCTCAGCCGCGCGAGCGCCCGCGAGGTGACGCTCGGCACCTGCTGAACCACCGGCGCGCGCGGTGCGTAGTTAAAAGCAATGCGCGGAAGCCACCGGGCCGTCGTGGGGGCGACCCGGCGGCTTCCGCGCGCCAAGCCGGGTCACGAAGGCATCCCACGATCGGGTGGTGACGGAGAGTGTGCCGCCGGCCGGGTCCTTGCTGTCGCGGATCTGCGACAGGCCGGCGAGCCGCACCTCGACGCAAGCCGTTTCCTCGCCACTGTAGGACGATTTCCGCCAGGTCACGTCAGGCCTCCGTTTCGGCGAGCACCCCCTGGATTAACCGCGCCGAGTCGGCTTCGCCGAGCGCCAGGGCGAGCAGGCTCTCCGTGGCCGCGCGGTAATCGGCCACATGCTGGTCATCGTAGAGGTAGCCGCTGCCCCGGTAGTGCTCCAGATGCACGATGGGCGGAAGGTCGTGGAAGCCGAAGATGACAAAGGGCCCGTAGAGCCCGGGGTGGTACCCGCCGCCGCTCGGGAGTACTCGCAGTGACACGTTGCGAGCCTGGGTCATCACGATCAGGTGGCGGAGCTGACCGGCCATCACCGCACGATCGCCGATTCCTTGGCGCAGCGCGGCTTCGCCGAGCAGCGCCTGGTATCGCAGCGGGTTCTGCGCAGTCAGCACCTCGCGGCGGGAGAGCCGGACCATGATCCGGTTCTCGATGTCGGGCTTGCGTCGGGAGGTGCCGGCGAAGAGCGCGCGAATGTAGGCCGGGGTCTGCAGCAGGCCTGGCACCAGAGCCGGGACCCACTCGAACATGGTCTCGGCGGTCTGCTCGTACTCCACGAAGGTCGCCAGCTTCGGCGGCGCGTACTGCTCGAGCCAGTTGGGTTCGTTGGCGGTGCGGGCCAGATCCACCAGCCGCGCGCGCTCGTCGGGCTCCACGCGGAGCGCGCCGAGGATCGTCGCGACCTCCTCGACCCTCGGCACGCGTTTGCCGCGCTCCCAGTTCGAGATTTCCTGTGGTGAGAGGTGGGTGAGCCGGGCGAGTTCGCGGACCCCGAGGTCCCGGCTCTTCCGAGCCTTCTTCATGCCGAAGCCCAGGGCCCGGGCCCGGGGCGTGGCGAATGGTGGTGACATGGGCACAGCCTGCCCACGGACAGGCCGTGCCCAGTCGGGCGACCAACCGTTTCCTGTAGCGGACGCGCGTCAGAACGCGAAGACGTCGTCCGAATCTCGGTCCGCCTCGCACCGGTTCGCGTACGTCGTCCGGAACGACACCGGCTTGCCGTGCCACGTGCCGACCGCCGTGACGTCCACCGGGGCGTAGATCAGCGTGCACATCTGGTGGCGCGACTGGATCCGGGAAAAGTCGCCGCCGGCGCTCTGCAGCACCGCGCAGGCCTTGTCGTGCTTGGGGTGCGTGCCGCCCGCCGGCTCGCACGTCAGGACCACCGAGCCGATCCGGTCGGCCGTGTCGTGGGTGGTGAGCTGCAGCGTCGACGCCGGCGGCTGCGCGGGCGCGAGGCAGCTCAAGCTCATCAAGCAGGCTGCGAAGGGGAGTAGGGCCATATCGGTTCCATCGGCAGGCCGGGGTCGATCACTGTGCTCCACGTCCGGGTGAGTCTTCTTCGCTCGACCGGGTGAGGTCCCCCGCCAACAGCGCGACGTACAGCGAGAGCATCGACTCCGGATCCTCCAGCCGGACGCCGAGGACCTGCTCGATCCGGGCCAGCTGCTGGTAGTACGCCGTCCGGGAGGTGTGCGCCGCCGCGGCCGCCGCCGACTTGTTGCCGCCTTGCTCGCAGTAGTGCCGCAACGCCTGGACCAGCCGGCTGCCGGTCGCCGCGTCGCGCTGCAGCAGCGGGCCCAGCTCCCGGTGGGCGAACGCCGTCACGCGCTCGTCGCCCGCCAGCAGGTGCAGCAAGCCGCGCAACCGCACGTCGGACAGCCGGTGCAGCACCCGGTCCGTCCCGGCGCCCAACGCGGCCGCCGCGACCTGACCGGCTTCCCGCAACGTCCGGCCCGCCTCGGCCGGCGAATGCACCGTCGTGCCGACCGCGAGCACCCCGGGCGCGCTGCCGCGGGCCTCGTGGACGTCGGTCGCGAGCCGGTGCAGCACGGTGTCCGCGTTGGCTTCCGGCGACAACGCGATCAACGCCCGTACGCCCAGCTCGTCGGTCGCCACCAGCGCCGACACCTTCGCGCGGCGCGCCGCCAGCACCGTCGCTTCGGCCAGTTCGCGCAGCACCGGCGGCGTCGACAACGCGGGCCGGTTGCCGGCCAGCCGGGGCCGGACCGCCAGCCCGACCAGCTGCCGCCCGGCCAGGGGCACGGCCAGCGCGGACGCCCGGGCCAGCAGCTCCGCCGACGGCGCCGGCGACGCGAGCAGCTCGTTGAGCACCGCGCGGTGGGCCTGGCGCTCCAGGCCGTCGGAGTCCTTGGCGACGAGCCGGTGCACGGCCAGCGCGGACGCGGCCCGCTCGGCGACCACCCGGTGGCGGTGCGGCGGCTGGTCGGCGCAGACGACGACGAGCCGTCCCCAGTCGTGCCCGCGCGCGCCCACGACGGTCACCAGCCAGCCCGAACCCGCGTGGTAACCGGTCCGCTCGCCGAGCTGCACCACCCGCGACCGCGACGGCCAGCTGGTGAGCAGCTCGGCCGGGTCGGTGCCCGCCGCGTCGTAGGCGAGGACCTCGTGCGACAGCGTCTCCAGCACCACCGGCTGCTCGGTCAGCCGCGCGACCTCGCCCAGGACGACGCCGGGTTCGGCGCCCGCGACCGTCAGCGCGGTGAACGTCTCGTGCACGCGCTCGGCGGCGCGCAGCTCGGCGACCTGGGCGTCGACGATCTGGCCGTTCACCGCCTCGGTGACGCTCACGTACCGCGTCTCACGCGAGAGCGTCACCAGCGGCAGGCCGTGCTTCTCGGCCGCGTCGACCAATGCGGCGGGCAGCTTGTCGTTCCAGTGCCGGACCAGCTCGATCACCAGGCCGGCGGCGCCGACCCCGGCCAGGTCGGCGACGTAGCGGGCGAGGGCCGGGCCGTCGTCGGGCAGCGCGACGCCGGTCGTCAGGACCAGCTCGCCGCCGCGCAGCAGGTGCGCGATGTCGGCGACCTCGGCGACGTGCGCCCAGCGGACCGGGGCGTCGAGCCCGGCCGTGCCGGCGACGACGTGCGGACGGCCCTGGCGCAGCACCGGCAGCGCGAGCACCTCGGCGACGGTCGGGTACATGGCTCCTCGCGGTCTCATCGGCAGGGACAGACTGTACGGCCGGGACGGTGACTCCGTACACGTTGTCGATGGCGTTGGCGTGGCGCCCGCCCGGAGACTCGCAGGAGACGTCCCCGAGCGAAGGAGCGCGCGCCGTGACCGACCGCATCAGCCACTGGATCGACGGCAAGCCGTTCACCGGGACCGCCGAGCGCTCGGGCGAGGTGTTCGACCCCGCGACCGGGCAGGTCCGGGCGCACGTCGACTTCGCGGGCGACGCCGAGGTCGAAGCCGCCGTCGCCGCGGCCAAGGCGGCGCTGCCGGGCTGGCGCGGGACGTCGCTGGCCGGCCGGACGCGGGTGCTGTTCGCCTTCCGCGAGCTGCTGTCGGCGCGCAAGCACGAGCTGGCGAAGATCGTCACGAGCGAGCACGGCAAGGTCGAGTCCGACGCCGCGGGCGAGGTCGCGCGGGCGATCGAGAACGTCGAGTACGCGTGCGGCGCGGCCCAGCTGCTCAAGGGCGGGTTCAGCGAGAACGCGTCCACCGGCGTCGACGTCTACTCGATCGCGCAGCCGCTCGGCGTGGTCGGCGTGATCTCGCCGTTCAACTTCCCGGCCATGGTGCCACTGTGGTTCGTCCCGAACGCGCTGGCCTGCGGGAACACGGTCGTGCTCAAGCCGAGCGAGAAGGACCCGTCGGCGGCGGTGTTCATCGCCGAGCTGTTCGCCGAGGCCGGGCTGCCCGCGGGCGCGCTCAACGTGCTGCACGGCGACAAGGTGGCGGTCGACGGGCTGCTGTCGCACTCCGACGTCAAGGCGATCTCGTTCGTCGGGTCGACGCCGATCGCGCGCTACGTCTACGAAACCGGGACCCGGCACGGCAAGCGCGTCCAGGCGCTCGGCGGCGCGAAGAACCACATGGTCGTCCTGCCGGACGCGGACCTCGACCTGGCCGCAGACGCCGCGGTGTCGGCCGGGTTCGGCTCGGCGGGGGAGCGCTGCATGGCGGTTTCGGTGGTCGTCGCGGTCGACCCGATCGGCGACGAACTGGTGCGCAAGATCACCGAGCGGATGTCCGTGCTGCGCGTCGGCGACGGCCGCGATCCTTCGTCGGAGATGGGGCCGCTGGTCACGAAGGCACACCACGCGCGGGTGGCGTCCTATGTGGACGCCGGAGTTTCGGAGGGCGCCTCTCTGGTGGTGGACGGGCGAGGCATCGAGGTCGCCGGTTCCTCGGACGGCTTCTGGCTCGGCCCGACGCTGTTCGACCACGTCCGCACGGACATGTCGATCTACACCGACGAGATCTTCGGCCCGGTGCTGTCGGTCGCGCGGACGGCGTCGTACGACGACGCGCTGGAGCTGATCAACGCGAACCCGTACGGCAACGGGGTGGCGATCTTCACCGGCGACGGGTCTTCGGCGCGGCGGTTCCAGAACGAGGTCGAGGTCGGGATGGTCGGGGTGAACGTGCCGATCCCGGTGCCGGTGGGGTACTACTCGTTCGGGGGCTGGAAGGACTCGCTGTTCGGGGACAGCCACGCTTATGGGCCGGAGGGGTTCCACTTCTTCACGCGGACGAAGGTCGTGACGTCGCGGTGGCCGGACCGGTCGCACGCCGGCGTGAACCTGGGCTTCCCACGCAACTCCTGAGGTTCGCGATCCGGCTGAGGGCGTCCGGCGGTCTCCCTCGGCCGGCGAAGAGGCGGCCCGGGAACACGGGAGCGTGCCGCCGTTTGCGGCGATGCCTCACCCCGGCACCTCGTGCCTGTCCACAGGGGACGGGGGATGTGGACAGCTCGGCCCGATCCGGTCTGCCGGCCCGGGATTGTCGGTGGCCGCCGATAGACTGGACCAGGGACGCCCCCCGGAGAGGGTGGGGGCCTGGCCGGACGGCGGCGGCCCCGCCGAACAGGCACTTGGCAGTCACTTCGGCGGCCGCGTATCGCGACCAAGGCCGGCTTTACCCGGCAGGGGCCGAACGAGTGGATCCCGGTCGGCCGGCCCGAGTACCTGCGCCAGCAGGTCGAGCTGAGCCTGCGCCACCTCGGCGTCGACCGGATCGATCTGCTGCAGCTGCACCGCATCGACCCGAAGGTGCCCGTCGCCGAGCAGGTCGGCGAGCTGAAGAAGCTGCAGGACGAAGGCAAGATCCGGCACATCGGCCTGTCCGAGGCCAGCGTCGGCGAGCTGCGGGAAGCGCAGGAGACCGCCGAGATCGTGTCCGTGCAGAACCTGTTCAACCTGGCCAAGCGCGACGCCGAACCGCTGCTGGAGCACGCGACCGAGCACGGCATCGCGTTCATCCCGTGGTTCCCGCTGGCGACCGGGGCCCTCGCCGGCCCGGACAGCCCGCTGACCGCGCTCGCCAAGGAGCACGACGCCTCGCCGTCGCAGCTCGCCCTGGCGTGGCTACTCAAGCGGTCGCCGGTCGTCCTGCCGATCCCGGGGACGTCGTCGGTCGCGCACCTCGAAGACAACGTCGCCGCCGCGGACATCGAGCTGACCGACGCCGAGTTCGACGCACTGAGCGAGGCGGTCTAAGCGGGCAGGACGTTGATCAGCAGCTTCGACCGCGGCGCGATCAGCACCGTGTTGACCCGGTCCGGCCGGATCCGCTCGCGGAGCTTCCGCTCCAGCGGGTAGGTCCGGCCGCCGGCGCGGAGGCTGAACGACTCGAGGCTCTTGAACCCTTCCGGGCTGCGGTGCAGGCCGATCGGATATTCGTCGGTGAGGCGAGCGCTGTCGAAGTCGTGCGTCCAGCCCGTGACCGCGGCGAGCTGCCCGCCGAACGCGTCGGCGAGCCGGCGCCAGCAGACAAACGCGAACCAGCCGGTGATCGCCAGGAGCGGGACGACCGTGCCCAGCACTTCGCCGGCGGTCTCCGCTACCAGAGCGATGCCCACGGTGGCCACGAGCGCGGCGAGGCCGGCCACCGCGGCGAACCAGAAGGTGAGGTCAAGCAGCTTGCCGCGCTGTGACGGGTGGAGCCGGCCGGTGCGGTTCGCCAGCTCCACCTCGGGCCGGTCGCTCACTCGCCCTCGCCTTCGGGGTGTTCCTTCTCGTAGGCCTCCGTCTGCTCGTGGTATCTGTCGTACTGCTCGTTCTCCTGGCGGCGGCCCTCGGTCGCCACGCCGATGGTGTCGGCGGTGTTCCAGCGCACCTTCTCGTTCGGGTCGAGGACCTTGTGCTGGTTGAGGACGCTGCGGCCCTCCTCGGAGTACTTGCCCGGCCCTTCCAGCTTCTCGCGGCCGGGTACGTGCTCCTTGGCGGCGTCGCTCCAGCCCTTCGCCGTCTCCTCCGCCGACTTCGCCTCCCGGCCCGCCTGCTTCAGCTCGTTGGCCTTCCGCTCGATGCCCGCGGCCGTGTCGACGCTCTTGTCCACGATCTTGTCGACGCCCTTGCCCACCTTCTTCAGCGCGTTCGCCGCACTTTCCAGCGCCGCCTTCGACTTGCCCGCGCCCTTCGCCAGGCTCTCCAGCTTCTCGACCACCTTCGCGATGCGCGTGCTGATCTTCTCCGCGAGCACCCCGCCCTCGATGACCGTGTCCGCGATGAACGCCGCCACCGTGCCGCCGAACGTGCACCAGGACGCCGCCAGCGCGGCCACGGCCTTGACGATCAGCTCGCCCACGAACGACGAGATCATGTCGCGGATCAGCCCGCGCTCGGTGCCGACCAGCGCCGCGCCCACGTTCATCGCGGTCGACGCGTCCCCGGCGTGTGACGCCGCGCCGCGCAGGACGCTCACGTAGCTCTCCGCCGTCCGCTGGTACGCCTCGGCCGAGCCGCAGTCGCTGAACGACTGCTGGACCTTCTTCGCCTGCTGTTCGTAGCTCTCGGCCGTCTCGGTGAGCTGCTTCGCGATGTTCGTCCAGGTCACGGCCTTCGCGGTGACCGCCTCGGGCTTGCCGGCGAGCTTGTCGAGGCCGTCCTTGAGGAAGCTGATGTGCTCGATCAGCCAGCCGACCCCGGCACTGGCGAGGGTGCCGAGCGGGTCCATCGCCGCGCCGAGCAGGTCGAGGGCGTCCGTGCCGACGTCCATGGCGAGGTTGCCCCAGTCGCCGTTGCGAGCGTCGGTGAGCGTCGACGCGGCGTCGCTGAAGATGCCCGCGCCGCCCGTCTGGGCGTTGACGTTGTCCAGTTCGCCCTTCGAGCCGTCGCCCATGCCGCTCCAGAAGCCGCCCGGTGACTCGGCCGTCGCGACCAGGGAGTTCTCGGTCATGCGGGGAGCTCCTTGCCGATGCCTTCGATCAGGCACTTCGTCGTCTGTTCGTGCTCTCGGAACGCCGTGTGCGCGGTCTTGACGCGGTCCGCGACGTCGTGACCGGCCTCGACGGCCGCGCTCAGGAAGCTGTCGGCGGTGTCCACCCAGGTCTGGATCGGCACCGCGAACACCTGCCCGACCAGCCCGAAGGCGTCGAAGTCGAGCGCGCCGGCGGTGCCCGCGGCGTCGACGGCCTGCTGCACCTTGCCGGCGATCTCCCGGATCTCGTCCTCGTGGCCGCCGAGGACGTCGAAGTCGACCTTCATCGCCATCACCGCTCCCGGCGCAGGATCGGGCCGCCGAAGTCGTCGTCGGCGGGCGGATTCCGGCGGGGTTCCCGGTGGTGTTCTTCGGCCGGGAGTTCGGGTTCCGGAATCTGTTCCCGGAGGAATTCCATCGCGTCGCTGTCGGCGCCGATGACCGGTGCCATGACGGCGGTCAGCTGCCGGGCGGCGTCGAGCTGGGCGCGTTTGGCGGTCGCCAGGACGGCCTGGGCGAGCCGGGCGCGCGGCAGTTCGTCCGCGCGCGGGCCGAAGGTGAGTTCCTGCAGCGCACCGCTGGTGTTGACGGTGACCGTGACGGCTCCGTCGGCACTCGTGGCGGACGCCGAGACGCGCTCGAGCCGCGCTTTGGCCTCGGCCGCGCGGCGGACGATTTCGGGCATTCCGGCCGAAGCGGGTTCAATTCGGTTCACGGCGACCTCGGAAGTCGGGGAAGGGCATGCGGATCAGAGGCAGCAAACCGCTTTTCGGTTCCCGGCTCAAGCGGGGAATTCATTTCGAGAACAGGGCATGGGAATTCGTTTGTCCGCCCTTTACCCGGCGTGGACGGCCCCGGGTTGAGCACGACCGGCTCAGGCTTCCGTAAACTCGGGGTGAGCAGCGAGCGAGGTAGGTGAGGAACCGGTGGCCAACGCGGATGAGCGCCGCTTCGAAGTGCTGCGCGCCATCGTCGCCGACTACGTGTCCAACCAGGAGCCCGTCGGGTCCAAGGCGATCGTCGAACGGCACAACCTCGGCGTGTCCAGCGCCACCGTGCGCAACGACATGGCCACCCTCGAGGAAGAGGGCTACATCACCCAGCCGCACACCAGCGCCGGCCGCGTGCCGACCGACAAGGGCTACCGCCTGTTCGTCGACCGGCTCTCGGAGATCAAGCCCTTGAGCACCGCCGAACGCAAGGCGATCACCACCTTCCTCGACAGCGGCACCGACCTCGACGACGTCCTCAAGCGCTCGGTCCGGCTGCTCGCGCAGCTGACCCGGCAGGTCGCCGTCGTCCAGTACCCGATGCTGACCAACGCCAAGGTGCGCCACCTCGAAGTGGTGCCGCTCACCCCGGCGCGGCTGATGCTGGTGCTGATCACCGACAACGGCCGCGTCGACCAGCGGACGGTCGACCTCGGCGACGTCGTGACCGAAGAGGACGTCGCCCGGCTGCGGACCGTGCTCAACACGGCCATGTCGGGACGGCGGCTCAACGACGCTGCCGCGCGCGTCGCCGAGCTGCCCGACCAGGCGCCGGGCGAGCTGCGGGACGCGCTCATCCGCGTCACGACCGTGCTGGTCGAGTCGCTGGCCGAGCACCCGGAAGAACGCCTGGTCCTCGGCGGGACCGCGAACCTCACGCGCAACGTCGCCGACTTCCCGGGCTCGCTGCGCCAGGTCCTCGAAGCCCTCGAGGAGCAGGTGGTCGTGCTCAAGCTGCTGGCCGCCGCGCGCAACCCCGGTGCGATCACGGTGCGCATCGGTGAGGAAAATGAAGACGAGCAGATGCGCAGCACCTCCGTCGTCTCGATCGGCTACGGCCGCGACGACGTGGTGCTCGGCGGCATGGGGGTGGTCGGCCCGACCCGGATGGACTACCCCGGCACGATCGCCGCGGTGCGCGCGGTCGCCAACTACGTGGGGCAGATCCTGCACGGCCGCTGAGCCGGGCAGAGCAGAAGGAGAAGCGAAGACGGTGGCGAGGGACTACTACGGCATCCTCGGGGTGGCGAAGAACGCGAGCGATCAGGAGATCAAGCGCGCGTACCGGAAGCTGGCCAGGGAGCTGCACCCCGACGTCAACCCGTCGGAAGACGCCCAGCACAAGTTCGGCGAGGTCACGACGGCCTACGAAGTGCTGTCGGACCCGCAGAAGCGCAAGATCGTCGACCTCGGCGGCGACCCGATGGACAACGGCGCGCGCGGCGGGGGCGGCGACCCGTTCGCCGGCTTCGGCGGCCTCGGCGACATCATGGACGCCTTCTTCGGCGCGGCCGGCGGGGGCGGCGGGCGCGGGCGCGGACCCCGCAGCCGCGTCCAGCCCGGCTCCGACGCGCTGATCCGGCTCGGCCTGTCCCTCGAGGAGTGCGCCACCGGCGTCGACAAGGAGATCGCCGTGGACACGGCGATCGTCTGCGACCTCTGCCGCGGCGCCGGCACCAGCGAGGGCACTTCGGTCAAGACGTGTGACACGTGCGGCGGCGCCGGCGAGGTCCAGTCCGTCCAGCGGTCGTTCCTCGGCCAGGTCGTCACCGCCCGCCCGTGCCCGGTCTGCCGCGGCTTCGGCGAGGTCATCCCCGACCCCTGCCGCCAGTGCGGCGGCGACGGCCGCATCCGCGCCCGCCGCAACGTCACCGCGAAGATCCCGCCGGGCGTCGGCGACGGCATGCGCATCCGGCTTTCGGGCCAGGGCGAGGTCGGCCCCGGCGGCGGCCCGGCCGGCGACCTCTACGTCGAGATCGACGAGACGCCGCACGAGGTCTTCGTCCGGCAGGGCCACGACCTGCACTGCAACTTCCGCATCCCGATGACCACCGCCGCCCTCGGCGCCACGGTGCCCATCGCGACGCTGGTCGACGGCGACTACGAGCTCGACATCGAACCCGGCACCCAGCCCAACGCCGAGCTCGTCCTCACCGGCAAGGGCATGCCGCGGCTGCGGTCCTCCGGGCGCGTCGACGGCCGCGGCGACCTGCACGTCCACATCGACGTCCAGGTGCCGACCAAGCTCGACGACGCCCAGCGCGAGCTGCTCGTCGAGCTGGCCCAGCAGCGCGGCGAGGAAGCCCCGACGCTGTCGTCGAACGGCAAGCACGGCGGCCTCTTCTCCAAGCTGCGCGCCAAGAACCACCGCTGACCGTGCCCGACACCACCCTGCCGGTCTTCCTCGCGGCCTCCGTGCCCGCCTCCGGGCGCACGGTGCTCGACGGCGAGGAAGCCCGGCACGCGGCCACCGTCCGCCGGCTTCGCGCGGGGGAGCGGCTGGTGCTGTCCGACGGCGCGGGCGCGATGGCCCGCTGCGTCGTCGAAGCCGTCCAGCCCGGCCGGGACGCCGCGCTCACGCTGTCGGTCGAGGAAAGCTGGACCGAGGACCCGCCCGCCCTGCGCGTCGTCGGCGCCCAGGCCCTCGCGAAGGGCGACCGCGGCGAGCTGGCGGTCGAGCTGGCCACCGAGGCCGGCGTCGACGCGATCGTCCCCTGGCGCGCGGCCCGCAGCGTCGCCAAGTGGGAGGACGGCGGCCGCGGTGAGAAAGCTCTCGCCCGCTGGCGCGCCACGGCCCGGTCCGCGGCCAAGCAGGCCCGCCGCGCCCACGTCCCCGACGTCACCGAGGCCGTCAGCACCCGTGAGCTCGCCGGGCTCGTGGCCACGATGTCCCTGGCGATCGTGCTCGAATCCGACGTCCCCGACCGCCTGACCGACCTCGACCTCCCCGACACCGGCGACGTCCTCCTCGTCGTCGGCCCCGAAGGCGGCATCACCGATGACGAGCTCCACACCCTGCGCGAAGCCGGCGCCCGGCCGGTCCGGCTGGGCACGACGGTCCTGCGCACGTCCACCGCGGCCGCCGTCGCCCTCGGCGCGCTGGGCGCCCTGACCACCCGGTGGCGGTGAAAAGATCACCGGAAAAAAGAAGCCCGATTTTGCGCCCAGTTATGGCGCGATCACACTCCGACCCGTTACTCTCGTTTACTAACACGCCTCGGACCGTTACGGACCGGCGTGCCACTGGGAACGCACAGACTCCGCCGGGCACCTCCCCCCTCGGTCCGGCGGCCGCCGCGGATGCGGTAGATCGACCCCCAGGGTCTACCGCTCCGCGGCCCCCTTCCTCACTCCCGCTCGGTGCCTGTCCGCGTCGCGGCTTGCGTTCGTCGATAGGGTCCTCCCCATGAGTGAGGACGAGACTCTCTTCGAGCGGATCATTGCCGGTGAGATCCCTGCTGATGTCGTCCACCAGGACGACTCCACCTTTGCCTTCCGGGATATCCGGCCTCAGGCGAAGGTGCACGTCCTCGTCGTGCCCAGGACCCGGTACCGGAACCTCGCCGAGCTTGCTGCCGCCGATCCTCAGCTGCTGAGCCAGGTCGTGGCCACCTGCCGGAAGGTCGCCGAGCTCGAGGGGATCGTCGAGAGCGGGTACCGGGTCGTCTTCAACACCGACTCCGATGCCGGGCAGACCGTCTTCCACGTCCACGCCCACGTTCTCGGCGGTGAGCCCCTCGGCCTCTTCGGGGCTCCTCAGGAGGACTAGGGAAACCGGCCTGCGTCTTGTCGGTGGGTGCCAGTAGCATCGGTGGGGTCCGTTCTCCCTCACCGAGAAAGCAGGCCTGAGGCCACGTGGCCGGAACCGTACCGGGTGGTGCCGCCCGACCCGATGTCCCCGGGGACGTCGCCAAGACCGAGGATGCCTCCGTTCAGGCTGCGCAGTCCCGGTTCCCCATCCCAGATGCCGCCGCCCTCAGCCTGCTCGGCTCCCGCGACGAGAACCTCCGGGTCGCCGAGGAACTCCTCGCCGCCGACGTGCACGTCCGCGGCAACGAGGTCACCCTGACCGGCACCCCCGCCGACGTCGCCTTCGCCGAACGCGTCTTCGCCGAGCTCGTGCAGCTCGCGGGCGGTGGCCAGCAGGTCGGCCCCGACACCGTCCGCCGCACCATCGGCATGCTCTCCACCGGGGACGCCTCGCCCGCCGAGGTCCTCAGCCTCAACATCGTCTCCCGCCGCGGCAAGACCATCCGGCCCAAGACGCTCAACCAGAAGCGCTACGTCGACGCCATCGACAAGCACACCGTCGTCTTCGGCATCGGCCCCGCCGGCACCGGCAAGACCTACCTCGCCATGGCCAAGGCCGTCCAGGCCCTCCAGGCCAAGCAGGTCACCCGCATCGTGCTGACGCGCCCCGCCGTCGAAGCCGGCGAGCGCCTCGGCTACCTGCCCGGCACCCTGAACGAGAAGATCGACCCGTACCTGCGGCCGCTGTACGACGCGCTGCACGACATGGTCGAGCCGGAGTCGATCCCGCGGCTGATGCAGGCCGGCACCATCGAGATCGCGCCGCTCGCGTACATGCGTGGCCGTACGCTCAATGACGCCTTCATCATCCTCGACGAGGCCCAGAACACCACGCCCGAGCAGATGAAGATGTTCCTCACCCGGCTCGGCTTCGGCTCCAAGATCGTCGTCACCGGCGACATCACCCAGGTCGACCTGCCCAGCGGCCAGCGCAGCGGCCTCCGCGTCGTCCGCGACATCCTCCACGGCGTCGAGGACCTCCACTTCGCCGAACTGACCAGCCAGGACGTCGTCCGGCACCGGCTCGTCGCGAACATCGTCGACGCCTACGAGAAGTGGCAGGCCGTGCAGGACGCGCAGGAACAGCAGGGCAACGGCTGGAAGGGCACCCGGCGGTGAGCATCGAGATCGCCAACGAGTCCGGCGTCGACGTCGACGAGACGTCCATCGTCTCGGCCGCCCGCTACGCCCTCGACAAGATGGAGGTCAGCCCGCTCGCCGAGCTGTCCATCCTGCTGGTCACCCTCGACGTCATGGAAGACCTCCACGAACGCTGGATGGACCTCCCCGGCCCCACCGACGTCATGGCCTTCCCCATGGACGAGCTCGACTCCAGCCGCCGGCCCGACGCGCCCGACGCGTCCCCGGCGCTGCTCGGCGACATCGTGCTCTGCCCGGCGTTCGCCAAGGACCAGGCCAAGACCGCGGGCCACGCCCTGATCGACGAGCTGCACCTGCTCACCGTGCACGGCTGCCTCCACCTGCTCGGCTACGACCACGCCGAACCCGCCGAGGAACGCGAGATGTTCGCTCTCCAGAAGCGGATCCTCGGCGAGTACCAGGACGCCGTGGCCGCCCTCCAGAAGCAGGACGCCCAGCGCAGCTCCGACGACCGCGTCCTCGGCTTCGCCGGGCTCGACGCGTCCGCGGAACCCCCCGCCGGGGAAACGCCCTAGGCGTCAGCCATGGTCCAGCTCCTCTTCGCGATCGCGCTCGTGCTCCTCGCGGGCGTGTTCGCCGCGGCCGACGCCGCCATCAGCACCGTCTCGCAAGCCCGGGCCGACGGCCTCGCCCGGCTCGGGCTGCCCGGTGCCCGCCAGCTCTCCGCCGTCGTCGCCGAACGCCGCCGCCACATCAACCTGCTGCTCCTGCTGCGCCTCGGCTGCGAGCTCACCGCCACCGTCCTCGTCACGGTGTTCGTGGGCACCCGCCTGGCGCCGCTCGGCGTGGCCGTGCTCGTCGCCGCCGTCGTGATGGTCGTCGTCAGCTACGTCCTCATCGGCGTCGGCCCCCGCACCCTCGGCCGCCAGCACCCCTACCGCATCGGCCGCTACGTCGCCGGGCCCGTCCGCGTCCTCGGTTCCGTCCTCGGCCCGCTGTCCCGGCTGCTCATTCTCATCGGTAACGCCATCACCCCCGGCCAGGGCTTCCGCGAAGGCCCGTTCACCTCCGAAGTCGAGCTGCGCGAGCTGGTGGACATCGCCCAGGAACGCGGCGTCGTCGAGGACTCCGAGCGCGAGATGATCCACTCGGTGTTCGAGCTCGGCGACACGGTGGCCCGCGAGGTCATGGTGCCGCGCACCGAGATCGTCTGGATCGAGCGCACGAAGACGGTCCGCCAGGCCCTGGCGCTGGCGCTGCGCACCGGTTTCACCCGGCTTCCGGTGATCGACGAGTCCGTCGACGACATCGTCGGCGTCGTCAACATCAAGGACCTCATGGCCGGGTACATGGACCCGGACGGCGCGAGCACCGTCGTCAGCACGCTGATGAACGAGGCCTCCTTCGTCCCGGACTCCAAGCGGCTGGACGAGCTCCTCAAGGAGATGCAGCGTTCGCACAACCACATGGCGATCGCCGTCGACGAGTACGGCGGCACCGCCGGCCTGCTCACCATCGAGGACGTCCTCGAGGAGATCGTCGGCGAGATCACCGACGAGTCCGACGCCGACGAGCGCCCCGAGGTCGAGGAGCTGAGCGACGGCGCCGTCCGCGTGTCGTCCCGGATGAGCGTCGACGACCTGGGCGAGCTCTTCGGCATCGACCTCGAAGACCACGACGTGGAGACCGTGGGCGGGCTGCTCGCGGAACGGCTGGGTAGGGTCCCGCTGCCGGGGGCCGAAGCCGAGGTCGCCGGCCTTCGGCTGTTCGCCGAAGGGGGCAAGGACCGGCGCGGCCGCATGCGGATCACCACCGTGGTCGTCCACCCGGCCGACGCCGAGGCGATGACCGACCCGGCCGACCGCACGACCCGGCGCCGCACGCGCCTGCCCCACCCCGACGAACGCGACAGGAGCGTCGAACATGCCTGACCTCGAGGCGGAGGACCAGAAGCTGGTCGTCCTCGCCCGGTCCTCGCGCGCCCGCATCCAGGCCCCCGAAGGCGCCGCGGTCCGCGACACCGACGGCCGCACCTACGCCGCGGGCACGGTCGACCAGCCGTCGTTCAAGCTCACCGCGCTCCAGGCCGCGGTCGCCGCCGCGCTCTCCAGCGGCGCCGAAGGCATCGAAGCCGCCGCCGTCGTCAGCGAAGAAGGCCTGCTCAAGGGCGCTTCCGTGCACGCGGTGCGCGACATCGCGAAGTACGCGCCGATCATCCTCGCCGCCCCGGACGGCACGGTTCTCGAGGTGCTCGAGCGATGACGGAACACCGCTCCGGCTTCGCGTGCTTCGTCGGCCGCCCCAACGCGGGCAAGTCGACGCTCACCAACGCCCTCGTCGGCACCAAGGTCGCGATCACCTCCAGCAAGCCGCAGACCACGCGCCACGCGATCCGCGGGATCGTCTCGCGCGAAGACGCCCAGCTCGTCCTCATCGACACCCCCGGCCTGCACCGCCCCCGCACCCTGCTCGGCGAGCGGCTCAACGACATCGTGCACACGACGTGGTCCGAAGTGGACGTCGTCGGGTTCTGCGTGCCCGCCAACGAAAAGATCGGGCCCGGCGACAAGTTCATCGCCTCCGAGCTGCAGAAGATCGCCAAGCGGACGCCGGTCATCGGCGTCGTCACCAAGACCGACCTCGTCCAGCCCCAGCAGGTCGCCGAGCAGCTGCTCGCGCTGCAGGAGGTCATGGAGTTCGCCGAGCTGATCCCGGTGTCCGCGGTGGACGGCTTCCAGGTCGGCGCGCTCGCGGACCTGCTCGTCGGCAAGCTCCCCGAAGGCCCGCAGCTCTACCCGGGTGGTGAGCTCACCGACGAACCCGAGCAGACGCTGGTCGCCGAGCTGATCCGCGAGGCGGCGCTGGAAGGCGTCCGCGACGAGCTGCCGCACTCGATCGCCGTCACCGTCGAGGAGATGCTGCCCCGCGAAGGCCGCGACGACCTCATCGACGTGCACGCGTTCCTGTTCGTGGAACGGCCCAGCCAGAAGGGCATCATCCTCGGGCACAAGGGCGAGCGGCTGCGCGAGGTCGGCGCCGCCGCGCGCAAGAACATCGAGGCGCTCCTCGGCTCCAAGGTCTACCTCGACCTGCACATCAAGGTGGCCAAGGAGTGGCAGCGCGACCCCCGGCAGCTGCGCCGGCTCGGGTTCTGACGTGGCCGAGCAGCCGCGGCCGCCGGCCGACTACAACCCCGGGCCCCCGCCCGCGAGCCACCTGGTGTGGGGGATCGTCAGCGCGATCCTGTGCTGCCTCCCGTTCGGTGCCCTGTCGATCTACCAGGCCGCCAAGGTCGAAAAGCTCTGGGCACAGGGCAACCCGGAAGCCGCGCACGAAGCGGCCCGGGACGCTCGGCGGTGGGCGATCGTCGCCGCCGTCGCCGGCGCCGTCCTGTGGGTCGCGGCGATCGTGACCGTCGTGCTGCTCTTCGGAACGCTGACCGACGACACCGCGTCGAACTGACGCAGGCTCGGCGGCAGCAGGAGGCGATCCCGGTGTACCAGCAGTACCCGCCCTACGGCTGGGGACCCCACTACGGACCGCCGCCGGACAACAACATGGTCTGGGCGATCCTGTCGACGGTGATGTGCTGCATGCCGTTGGGTATCGTCTCCATCGTGAAGGCGAGCCAGGTCAACTCCCTGTGGTTCCAGGGCTTCCACGCCGAAGCGCACCGGGCCGCCGACGAAGCCCGCAAGTGGGCGATGTGGTCGGCGATCTCCTTCGCCGTGCTGATCGGGCTCTACCTGGCGGTCGTCTTCGCCCTGGTCGCCTTCGTCGGCGTCTCCGCCTGGACGCTGGTGCCATGACGACCGTCTACACGGGATACCCGGCCCGCGGAACCCGAGCGAAGCTGCGCGCCCTCGGCGCCCCGATGGCCGTCGTCGGCGGGCTCGGCGCGTGCTGCGTGGCCGTCTGGATCGGCGACCCGACGACCCCGGGCGGCTGGCTCCCGATCTGCCCGACCAAGGCGCTGTTCGGCATCGACTGCCCCGGCTGCGGCGGCATGCGGATGGCCTACAGCCTGATGCACGGCGACCTCCCCGCGGCCCTGCACTACAACGCCGTGTCGCTCGTCTTCGTCCTCCTCTTCGTCTGGAGCACGGTCGCCTGGACCGTCGGGCGGCTGCGCGGCCGCTGGGTGAACAGCTGGCTGCACTGGCGCTGGACGCCGCTGACCGCCGGTGTCGTGTTCGCCGTCTGGTTCGTGATCCGCAACCTGCCGTTCGCCCCGTTCACCAGCCTGCACGTCTGATTCGGACGGACGGGAACCGCTTCGCCACGCTCCGCGTCGGAGGCTCGTCCGGTTCACCCGGACAGTGGATGCCTGGGCAGCGCGGCCGCAGGTGAACCGAGTACGCTCCCGCGGACCAGTGCCGTATGTCCGGTGCGGTCCCGCGCGGAGTGCGTGGTGGAGTGACCAGCGAGGGGGAGACCCAATGACCGATCCCTACGGTCAGCCGTCCTTCGGGCAGCAGCAGCCCGGCGGCCAGCAACCGTTCGGACAACCGCAGCCCGGTCAGGCGCCGCCGCCGTACGGGCAACCCGCGCCCTTCGGGCAGCCGGCGCCGTTCGGCCAGCCGGGTACCCCGTTCGGTGCACCGCAAAACTACGCGAACTGGGGCCAGCGCGCCGTTGCGCTGCTGATCGACCAGGCGCCGGTCCTCGTCGTCTACCTCCTCGCGCTGATCCTCGTCCTCGCCGGCGCATACGGGCTCGGCGGGGCCCTCTACGGCCTGGGCGCGCTCGCCGGCATCGGCTGGTCCGTCTACAACCGGTGGATCCAGCAGGGCAACACCGGTCAGTCGCTGGGCAAGCGGATCGCCGGCATCAAGCTGATCAGCGAGCAGACCGGGCAGCCGATCGGCGCCGGGTCGGCGTTCCTGCGCGACCTCTGCCACATCGCCGACGGCGCGGCCTGCTACATCGGCTTCCTGTGGCCACTCTGGGACGACAAGAGCCAGACCTTCGCCGACAAGATCGTCGGGACGGTCGTGGTGCAGGCCGACGCCGCGGCCGGCCAGACCCCGTTCGGGCAGCAGCCCGGCGCGCAGCCCTTTTCGGGCGGCTTCCCGCCGCCGGGCCAGCAGCCCGGTCAGTTCGGCCAGCCCGCCCAGCCGTCGTCCGGTGGGTTCCCGCAGCAGCCGCAGTCCGGTGGCTTCGGCCAGCCCGCGCCGGGTGGTTTCCCGCAGCAGCAACCCGCTTCCGGTGGGTTCCCGCAGCAGCCCCAGCCGGGCGGCTTCGGCCAGCAGCCGGGCCAGCCGCTCGCCCCGCCGCCGGGTGGGGGGTCCGCCTTCGACGAGGTCGAGCGCACGCAGATGCTCCGCCCGGACTCCGCCGGGGGCGGCGGGTCCGCGTTCGACGAGCAGGCCGAGCGGACGCAGATGCTGCGCCCGGAAGGGCAGGGCGACGCCGGGGAAACCCAGAAGATCCAACCGGGCCAGTTCGGGCAGCCGCCGAACGACCAGCCGCCGCACCACTGAGGCACGCCTTTTTTCACACCACCGCCGGGGTGACCCGGCGGACGTTCACGAATAGTTGGGGTACCAGTTCATGACCAATCCCTACGGCCAGCAGCAGCCGCCCTACGGCCAGCAGCCCCAGTCCGGCGGGTTCCCGCAGCAGCAGCCCGGTTACGGCACGCCGTCGGGCGGGATGCCCGCGCCCTACGGCCAGCCCGCGCCGTACGGCCAGCCGCCGTCCGGTGGCTTCGGCGCGCCCGGCTACGGCATGCCCGGCGGCGGCGACATCAACGCCATCAAGGACTACAAGGGCTGGGCGATCGCCTCGCTCTTCCTGGGCGGCCTGATCCTCGGCATCTTCGCGATCATGAAGTCGAACGAGGTCGGCACGTACAAGATGCAGGGCAACTACATGATGGCGGAGCAGGCGTCGCGCACCACCAAGACGCTCTGCCTGATCTCCACCATCCTGGGCAGCATCGGCTGCGTCGTCGCGATCGTGGCGATCATCATCTCGGCGGTGGCCGTCAGCACCTGCTACGGCTACTACTGCTGACACCGGCTTTTCCGCGGGGCGCTCCACCCCGGCATCACCCCGAAGTGGGACGATGTCGGGGTGGTGAACCTCTACCGCGACACCGGGGTGGTGTTGCGCACGCACAAGCTGGGTGAGGCCGACCGGATCGTCACCCTGCTGACCCGGCGGCACGGCAAGGTCCGCGCCGTCGCGAAGGGCGTGCGGCGGACGTCGTCGCGGTTCGGGGCCCGGCTGGAGCCGTTCGGCCACGTCGACGTGCAGTTCTACACCGGCCGCACGCTCGACGTCATCACCCAGGTCGAGACCGTCGACGCGTTCCAGCTGCCGCTGGTCGCCGACTACCAGCGCTACACCGCGGCCAGCGCGATCGCCGAAACCGCGGACCGGCTCTCGGCCGAAGAGGGCGAGCCGGTGCTCAAGCTCTACCTCCTCGTCTGCGGCGCGCTGCGGTCCCTCGCCGCCGGGGAGCGCGACCCGTCGCTCGTGCTCGACGCCTTCTTCCTCCGCGCGATGTCCTACGAAGGCTGGGCGCCCGCGCTCACCGAGTGCGCCCGCTGCGGCCTGCCCGGCCCGCACGTCGCGTTCAGCGTTCCCGCCGGCGGCTCGATGTGCCAGGACTGCCGCGTCCCGGGGTCCGTGCACCCCGCGCCCGAGGTCCTGGACCTGCTCACGGCCCTGCTGCACGGCGAGTGGACGATGGCCGAGTCGACCCTCCCCGGCACCCGCCGCGACGCGAGCGGCCTGGTCGCGGCCCACCTGCAGTGGCATCTGGAGCGTCAGCTCCGGTCCCTTCCGCTGGTCGAGCGACGCGCCCGGGAGAGCGTGGTGCCCGGGCAGTAGGGTCGGGCCTGATCGGTTTCACCCATCCAGGGAGGCTCGCAGTGCTGCGCAGGGGACGCGAGAGCAAGGCGTCGCGGTACGAGCTGCGGGCCCCGGATCCGCACCCGTCCGGCGCGAAGCCGCCGGAGATCCCGCGCGAGCTGGTCCCGAAGCACGTCGCGCTGGTCATGGACGGCAACGGCCGCTGGGCCAACCAGCGCGGGCTGCCGCGGATCGAAGGACACAAGCGCGGCGAAGCGGTGATGATCGACGTCGCCGCCGGCGCGGTCGAGATCGGCGTCAAGTGGCTCTCGGTGTACGCGTTCTCGACGGAGAACTGGAAGCGCAGCCCCGAAGAGGTGCGGTTCCTGATGGGCTTCAACCGCGACACCATCCGCCGCCAGGTCGACTACCTCGGCTCGATCGGCGTGCGCATCCGGTGGGCCGGGCGGCGGCCGAAGCTGTGGGCGTCGGTGATCAAGGAGCTGCAGGCGGCCGAAGAGAAGACCAAGCACAACACGGCGCTGAACATGACGATGTGCGTCAACTACGGCGGCCGCGCCGAACTGGGTGACGCGATGCAGCGGATCGCGCGGGACGTCGCCGACGGCAAGCTGAACCCGGACAAGGTCACCGAGAAGACCATCGGCAAGTACCTGTACCAGCCGGACATGCCCGACGTGGACCTGTTCCTGCGGCCCTCGGGCGAGCAGCGGACGTCGAACTTCCTGCTGTGGCAGTCGGCCTACGCCGAGATGGTCTACCAGGACACGCTGTTCCCGGACTTCGACCGGACGCACCTGTGGCGCGCCTGCCTGGAGTTCGCGAAGCGGGACCGCCGCTTCGGCGGCGCGGTCGACCAGGCGGCTTCGTCGTGAGCGCGACCGAGGCGGCGGAGACCGCGGAACTGCTGACGCAGGCGAAGGACGCGCTCGAGCGGTACCTCGAGGTGCGGGTCGACGACGATGGCGCGCTGACGTTCGCCCACGGCGACGTCCCCTGCGTGATCCAGGCGACCCGGCTCGGCGAGGGCCTCACCGTGCTGTCGCTGACCTGCGTGGTCGGCTGGGACCTGCCGGACCACCCGGACCTGTCGGTCGCGGTCGCCGAGCGGGCGGGCCAAGGGCTCTTCGGCACGCTCGGCGTCGGGCATTCGGACGGCGGGCTCGACGTGACGCTGCGGTACGCGTTCCCGGCCGCGGGCCTGGACGCGGCGGCGCTCGGGACGTTGCTGATGCTCGTGGTGTCGACGGCGTCGCAGCTGCGCACCGATCTGCCGGGGATCGTGCCCGGCGAATAACCCACACGGGGCTTTTCGGCGCCGCGAAAGGTAAATTCCGGTCGGAAAACGGCTCTTTTCGACCGTTCGCGGCTGTGCGGTGCTCTCGGTGTCGGACCCGGCTGGCATCATCGCCGTCGTGAACATCGTTTCCGACACGCCCCGGCGCACCCGCCGGTTCCGGATCAGCTCGGTCGAGGTGCTGTGCGCGATCCTGCTGGTCGCGATCCTCGGCCAGGGCTGGCTGCAGCAGGCCTTCGACGTGCCCGCGCTGCGCACGGGCTCGACGGTGTTCGTCGCCGTCTGCGTGCAGGCGCTGCCGTTCCTGGTGCTGGGCGTGCTGATCAGCGGGGCCATCGCCGCGTTCGTGCCCGCCCGGGTGCTGGAGAAGGTGCTGCCCAAGCGGGCCGGGGCGGCGGTCGGCGTGGCGGGGCTGGCCGGCGTCGCGCTGCCGGGGTGTGAATGCGCTTCGGTGCCGGTGGCGCGCCGGTTGATGGGCCAGGGCGTGGCCCCGGCGGCGGCGTTGACGTTCCTGCTGGCGGCGCCGGCGGTGAACCCGGTGGTGCTGGTGGCGACGGCGGTGGCCTTCCCGGGCAACCCGGAGATGGTGCTGGCGCGCTTCGCCGGTTCGCTGGCGACGGCGATGGTGATGGGCTGGCTGTGGGCCCGCTGGGGCAAGCTGGAGTGGATCACTTCCCGGGCGTTGCGGCGGCTGCCGGAGGTCGCGGGCGGGCAGCGGTGGCGGGTGTTCGCGGAGACGGCCCGCACGGACCTGGTCGAGGCGGGCGGCTTCCTGGTGCTGGGGGCGCTGATCTCGTCGGCGCTGAACGTGCTGGTGCCGGCGCGCTGGTTCGGGGTGCTGGGCGACCAGCTGGTGCTGGGCATCGTGGTGCTGGCGGTGCTGGCGGTGGTCCTGGCGTTGTGCAGCGAGGCGGACGCGTTCGTGGCGGCTTCGCTGACGGCGTTGCCGCTGCTGCCGAAGCTGGTGTTCCTGGTGGTGGGGCCGGCAGTGGACGTGAAGCTGTTCGCGTTGCAGGCGGGGACGTTCGGGAAGTCGTTCGCGGTCCGGTTCGCGCCGGTGACGTTCGTGGTGGCGGCGGCGTGCGCCGTGGCGGCCGGACTGGTGGTGGGGCTGGCGTGAAGCGCGAGACGCAGAACATCCTGCTGGTGCTGCTGGGCGGCGCACTGGTGAAGATCGCGGTCAACGGCGACTACCTGCGGTACGTGAAGCCGGCGCAGCAGCCCTGGATCATCGCGGGCGGAGCGGTGATGGTGGTGCTGGGCGCGGTGGCGATCGTGCGCGATCTGCTTGCGGCGCGGGCGAAAGCGGCCGCCGTCGCCGAGCCGGATGCGCCCTCCGACCACGACTCCGGGCATGACCACGGTGGGCCTGGCTCTGCCGGCCACGACCACGCCGGCCACTCCCACGCGACGCGGTCCGCTTGGCTGCTGCTGGTGCCGGTACTGGCGGTCTTCCTCGTCGCACCGCCGGCGCTGGGCGCGGACTCGGTGATCCGCACGGAGGCCCGGGTCCCGTCGAGCGCGGCGGCCGCCAACGCCGCCGCGTTCCCGCCCCTGCCGGCCGGGAACGTCGTGCCGCTGACGGTCAACGAGTTCGTCAGCCGCGCGGGCTGGGACGCATCCGGCACCCTCGACGGCCGCACGATCTCACTGACCGGCTTCGTCGTGCACACGGGCGGCAACACGCTGCTGGCACGCTTGGTGATCAGCTGCTGCGCGGCGGACGCGTTCCCGGTGACGGTCCACCTCCGAGGCGGCGAAGCCGACCACCTCCCCAGCGACGCGTGGATCCAGGTGACGGGCCAGGTCGTCCCCGGCACGGCCACGAAGAACAACAGCTACACCCCGGACTTCACGGTGGCGTCGATCTCGACCGTGCCCGCGCCGAAGGATCCCTACGAATACTGACATTCGTCCAAGACGGGCGGCCGGCCGCACCCTTACCGTCCGGCGCATGGGTCTTCACGAAAGCACGGGTATGCACGTCGTCCACGACGGTCCGCGGGACGCGCCGCCCCTGGTGCTCGTCCACGGGTCGGGTGCTTCGAGCGCGTCCTGGGGTCCGGTGGCCGGCGTCCTCGCCGCCCGCCACCACGTCATCCGGGTCGACCTCCCGGGGTGCGGCCAATCACCGCCCGCGCCGTCGTACGCAGTGCCCGGGCAGGCCGGCCGCGTAGCCGCGCTGCTCGACGACCTCGGGCTGCGGCAGGTCGCGGTCGCCGGGCACTCCAGCGGCGGCTACGTCGCGACGTCGCTGCTGGAGCAGCGCCCCGATCTGGTGCGGTCGCTGGCGCTGGTCAGCACCGGCCCGAGCCTCGGCGCGCTCCTGCCGCAGCCGTGGATCGTCCGGGCCCTGTCGGCCCCGCCGCTCGGCCCGCTCCTCTGGCCACTGCGCTCGGATGCGTTGATCCGCAAGGGAATCCGCGCGACGACCGCGCGCCCGGTGGCCGTCCCGGACGACGCGGTCGCCGAGCTGAAGCACATCGGCTACCGCACGTTCCGGAAGATCCTGCGCGCCAACTCCGCGTACATCGCCGAGCGAAGCGTGCCCGATCGCCTCGCCGGGCTCGGCCGGCCCGTGCTGGTCGTGTTCGGAGCAGCGGATCCCCGCTGGAACCCGAAGTCGGCCCGTGAATACGACCGGGTGCCGGGCGTGCGTGTCGAGCTACTGCCCGGCGTCGGGCACATCCCCCTCCTCGAAGCCCCCGAGCCGACGAGCGACCTCCTGTTGCGCTTCGCGGCGACCGCCGAAGACGCTGCGCCGGCCTAAACTGCGAAGGTGATCGGCTGGCAGTGGGCGGACGTGGACATCGCCGTGCCGCGCCCGGAAGCCCGCCTCCCGGGGGTCGCGATGGCCGGGTTCCGGCAGCGGGTCGGCGGGAACGGGCGGATCGCGATGGTCGCGCATCCGTCGGTGACGCTGTTCCTCGACCTGAGCGAGGCCGGCGGCATCGTCCGTGAGACCGGCGGGACGACCCGGCAGGGCAGCTTCGTCACCGGGCTCCTCCCGGGCGGCCTCCGGACCGGTGGACGAGCCGGCGATTGCCTCCAGATCCGGCTTTCCCCGGCGGTCGCGGTGGCGGTGCTGGGTGTCTCGGCCGAGCTCACCGGCGCGGTGGCCACCCTGGAAGAGGTCTGGGGCCGGGACGCTGAACGAATCGAGGAGCGGCTGCGCGCGGCCTCTACGTGGGACGAACGCTTCACCATCGCGACGGACCTGCTCGCCCACCGTCTGGCGGAGGCTCCACGCCGGGTCGAGCCGGAGGTCGCCCGGGTGTGGCACCGGACGCTGGCCGCACGCGGCCGGGTGCGGATCGACGGCCTGGCCGAGGAGGTCGGCTGGAGCCGCCAGCGCCTGTGGTCCCGCTTTCGCACCCAGCTCGGGTTGACGCCCAAGCGAGCGGCCGGGCTGGTCCGCTTCGATCACGCAGCCCACCTCCTGGCGGCCGGAAATCCGGCGTCGAGTGTGGCAGTCCTGAGCGGCTACGCCGACCAGTCCCACCTCCACCGGGAGGCGCGGGCGATCACCGGCCTGACACCGGCCACGCTGGCCACGGCCCCCTGGCTGGCCATCGACGACGTGGCCTGGCCCTCGCCGACGCGCTGAACCGCGCTAGTGCTCGGCGCAGGTCCCGGTGATCTCCACCGTGTGCGAGATCTGCGAAAAGCCGTGCTCCGCCGCGATCTTCTCCGCCCAGCGCTCCACCGCCGGCCCCTCGACCTCTACCGTGCGGCCGCACAGGCGGCACACCAGGTGATGGTGGTGGTGCGCCGAACACCGGCGGTAGATCGCCTCGCCCGAATCCGTGCGCAGCACGTCGATCTCGCCGGCCTCCGACAGCGACTGCAGCGTGCGGTACACCGTCGTCAAGCCGATGCCGTCGCCGCGTTTGCGCAGCTCGTCGTGCAGTTCCTGGGCCGAACGGAAGTCGTCGATCCTGCTCAGCAGCTCGACGACCGCCGCCCGCTGGCGGGTCGATCGGCGGCCGGGCACCGGGGCCTGGCTGCGCGGCGCGGCGGCGTTCATCACTTTCCTTCCTGCACGTGCGCGACGGCGTCGACGACGATGTGGGCCAGGTGGTCGTCGGCGAGCCGGTAGACGACCTCGCGGCCGCGGCGCTCGCCCTGGACCACCCCGGCCGTCTTCAGCACCCGCAGGTGCTGGCTGATCAGCGGCTGCGCGACGTCGAGGGCGTCCACCAGCTCGTGCACGCACCGGTCGGCCGCGCGCAGCTGCAGCACGATCGCGATCCGGACCGGCGCCGCCAGCGCCCGGAGCAGGTCGCCCGCGTCCGTCAGGACCGACGCCGGCGGGTGCGCCGGTGCCGCGGCCGCCGGGGCGCACTCCGCGAGCCCCGGCTCGGCGTCACTCCCGGTCACCGTGGCCATTCCCGCCTCCACCCTCGTTGCCGCGACATGAATTCCGTAGTCATTGCCGATAACGGCTCGGCCCATCCTAGTGTTCCCCCGGACGCGCTCCCTTTCCGTCACCTCGCCTGCGGACTACGGCCGGTCGTACTACCCCATTCGGGTGAGTTCGTGGGATATTGCCTCTTCGGCTTCGCATGTAGTGGCCGACGGTGCAAGGTTGTCGCGGAGCGTTTCGTCGCTTCTCGTACGCTGGCGACCCGCCCGAGCAGACGCAGTGGGGAGACATGACCCGTTTCGTGACGAAAGCAGCCGTCCTGACGGCCGTCCTCTTCCCGCTGGCCGGCACCGGGGTCGCCGGGGCGCAGAGCCAGGCCGTCGACGAGAAGACCGGTCCCGTCTCCTTCGCCAACATCGCCTCGGTCCGGATCGGCAGCGAGGGCCAGCGCGGCGGCGCCCTGATCACCGAGACCCAGCGCTCGCCGCTGCTGCCCGGTCAGTCCAAGCTCGGCACCGACCGGGTCACGGTGCCCAAGGACGACGGCGAACGCGCCACCTTCGGCGGGCACTACCAGATCGACCTCGGCCGCTACAGCGGCGGCAACCCGTACCCGGCGGGCGTCGCGAGCCGGGACCACAACGTCGTCGCCGCGTTGCAGGCGACCACCGTGCCGACCGCCGTCGCGGAGACGAACTACGCGCTGCGCGACACCTGGCAAGGCGGCGCGAAGCCGTCCGACAACACCGTGCTGGTGCTGGAAGGCGCGAAGACGTCGGTGGACTGCACCGCGCCGGGCAAGCTCACCGGCACGTCGGCGGTGAACCGGCTGTGGGTGCGCCAGGGCGGCGGGCTCGGCATCGTCCCGATGCCCGGCGGCAACGCCGGCCTCGAGCTGAAGAACCTGCGGCTCGGCCCGCCCGGGGACATCACGAACGCCAGCAAGGACACCACCGTCTCCGACCTGCGGCTGACCCGCGTCGCCGCGTTCGACCAGCTGATCCGCCAGGACGGCTGGCGCGGTGGCGACTACACCGCCGTCGCCGGCTGGCGCGTCGAGATCACCACGCACGTCAAGGACGCCGCGGGCGCCGCGCTGCAGGACGTGCAGACGAACATCGTCCTCGGCGGGGTCAGCTGCTCGGTGCCGAAGGGCTTCGTCGCGAAGGCCGCGGGCAGCACCGGCGGCGGCACGGGCGCGACGCAGGCCCCGGTGCCGACGCAGGTCCCGGCCGGGTACCTGGGCGCGGCCGCGCCGGACACCGGCGGGGACGGCTCGCGCCTCCCGCTCGGCATCGGCCTGCTGTTCGGCGGGGTGTTCTTCGCGGCGGTCGCGCTGCTGCTCGGCAGGCGGCGCAAGACCGGGACGGACTAGGTGCTGCGCACCGGGCTGGCCGCCGTCTCGGCGGCGCTGGCCGTGGCCGCGTTCGCGGCCGGCGTCATCGTGCTGACCTGGCTCCCGCCGACGGCCACGCAGGCCGCCGCGCCGCCGCCCGGCTCGCTGCCGGGGGAGAACGCGGCCCCGGCCGTCCTGCCCGCCGACAGCGAGTCCGCCGCGCAGCAGCGCCCGGGCACGGTCCGGCTGCCCGACGGCGCGACCGCCCGCCTGGTCCGCACGGAGCTCACCGACCGCGGCGTGCTGCCGATCCCGCGCGGCCTGGGCGACGCGGCCTGGTGGGGCGCGAAGCTGGGCGCGGCGCAGGGGGCGGCGCTCCTGTCCGGGCACGTGAACTGGGAGGGGCAGCGAGGCCCGTTCGACGAGCTGTGGCGCATGCGCGACGGCGACGAGGTGAGCGTGGTCGACGCCCGCGGCGGCCGCTGGGTGTACCGGGTGGACGACGTGGTGACGCTGCCGAAGGAGACGCTGCCGGAGCAGGCCGCGAAGTGGTTCGCCCAGACCGGCCCGCACCGCCTGGTCCTGGTCACCTGCGGCGGCGACTACGTGGGCGGCACCGAGGGCTACGACGAGAACCGCCTGGTCACGGCCAGGTTGGTGACGCGCCCGACGGGCTGACCCGAGTCGCCGGGACCGGAGGGGCTCGCAGTCACTGCGGCGCCCCGGCAGCGCCGGACCGCCCCGGCTGCGCCGAAGCCGCCGCGCTACCCGCCCCGCGATCCCACTGCCGCGCCGATCCGCTGCAACCTCCCGCGCCCGCCACCGCATGTGAACCTTCGCAACGGCACGACCAGCGAAGGAGCAGCATGCAGGAGCGGAACCCGGCGGAGAAGAACGGCTCCGGCCGCTGGTGGATCGTCGGGGTCGCCGGCGCCTTCGTGGTCGCGGCGCTCGTCGCCACCCTGCTCATCTTCACCGGAAAGGATGAACCCGCCGGCGCGAACGGCACGCCCACGCCCGCCGCGCCCACCGCGGTCGCGGAGCAGCCCGCCACAACCGACACCGACCAGGCACCCGCGAACCTCGCCCTCCCCGGCGGCGGCACCGCGAAGCTCGTCCAGGAAGACCTCGACTCCAGCGGCGCCCTCAAGATCCCCGAAGGGCTCGACGAAGCCGCCTGGTGGGGCGCGAAGCTCGGCGCCGACCACGGTGTCGCCCTGCTCTCCGGGCACGTCAACTGGAAGGGCAAGAAGGGCCCGTTCACCGAGCTTTGGCAGGTCAAGCAGGGTCAGGAGGTCAAGCTGACCGACGCCGCCGGCGGGGTGTGGGTGTACCAGATCGACGCCACCGAGACCGTCCACAAATCCGAGCTCGCCGGGCGCTCGGAGCAGCTGTTCGACCCCGACGGCCCGCACAAGCTGCTCCTCGTCACCTGCGGTGGCGAGTACGTCGGCGGCAGCGAGGGCTACGAGGACAACCGGGTCGTGACGGCGTCGCTGGTGACCCGGCCCTAGCCTGCGCGAAAAGGGCTCGGCCCCGGCGGATACCCTGGACGTTCCAGTCGATAACCGTCCCCGCAAGCTTCCCGGAGCGTGGAGTGCCCACGAACACCATCGATACCGTAGTCAGCCTGTGCAAGCGCCGTGGTTTCGTCTTCCCCAGCGGGGAGATCTACGGCGGTACCCGCTCGGCGTGGGACTACGGACCGCTCGGGGTCGAACTCAAGGACAACATCAAGCGCCAGTGGTGGAAGACCGTGGTCCAGGGCCGCGACGACGTCGTCGGCCTCGACTCCTCGGTCATCCTGCCGCGCCAGGTGTGGGTGGCTTCGGGGCACGTCAACGTGTTCACCGACCCGCTGATCGAGTGCCTTTCGTGCCACAAGCGGTTCCGCGCCGACCAGCTCGCCGAGGAGTACGAGGCGCGCAGCGGCAAGCAGACGTCCGAGGACGACCTGTCCGACGTGCCGTGCCCGAACTGCGGCACGCGCGGCGAGTACACCGCGCCGCGGGACTTCAACATGATGCTGAAGACCTACCTCGGCCCGGTGGAGTCCGAAGAGGGCCTGCACTACCTCCGCCCGGAGACCGCGCAGGGCATCTTCGTCAACTTCTCGAACGTCCAGACGACGTCGCGGATGAAGCCGCCGTTCGGCATCGGCCAGATCGGCAAGTCGTTCCGCAACGAGATCACGCCGGGCAACTTCATCTTCCGGACGCGCGAGTTCGAGCAGATGGAGATGGAGTTCTTCGTCGAGCCGGGCGAGGACGAGAGCTGGCACCAGTACTGGATCGACGAGCGCACGAAGTGGTACACCGAGCTCGGCATCAAGGCCGAGAACCTGCGCCACTTCGAGCACCCGAAGGAAAAGCTCTCGCACTACGCGAAGCGCACCGTCGACATCGAGTACCGCTTCGCGTTCAACGCGGGCCAGGAGTGGGGCGAGCTGGAAGGCATCGCCAACCGCACCGACTTCGACCTGACCACGCACTCGAACCACTCGGGTCAGGACCTGTCGTACTTCGACCCGACGTCGAAGCAGCGGTACCGCCCGTTCGTCATCGAGCCGGCGGCCGGTGTCGGCCGGTCGATGATGGCGTTCCTGATCGACGCGTACTACGAGGAAGAGGTGCCGAACGCCAAGGGCGGCACCGACAAGCGCGTGGTGCTGAAGCTCGACCCGCGGCTGGCGCCGTTCAAGGCCGCGGTGCTGCCGCTGTCGCGCAACGCCGACCTCACGCCGAAGGCGAAGGCCGTCGCCGAGCTGCTGCGCAAGCACTGGAACGTCGACTTCGACGACGCCGGCTCGATCGGCAAGCGCTACCGCCGGCACGAGGAGATCGGCACGCCGTACTGCGTGACGGTCGACTTCGACAGCCTCGAGGACAACGCCGTGACGGTCCGCGACCGCGACACCATGGCGCAGGAGCGCGTCGCGATCGACAAGCTGGAGGCGTACCTCGCCGGCCGCCTGATCGGCTGCTGACACCGGAGTAGGTGGTCAGAGCCGGGCGCGGCGATTTCCAGCGGCGCCGGAGGGTGCGCTCGTGTCTTGAATGAGTCATTCAGGACGTCCGAAGACCTGAATGACTCATTCAAGACCTCTGCTGCCGAGCCGCTCGCGCTCGGGTAGAGGGCCGCCTGATCGGCTGCTGAACCACCCGGAGCCCGGGTACCCCTGACACCTGTCACGGTCAGTTCGTGACGCACGGTCTGGGGACCCGGGCTTCGTGCGCGGCAGCCTGGGGGCATGCGAGAAACAGACTCCCAGGCGGTGGCGGCGGGGGCCGCGGTCCACCTCACCGGCCTGCGCAAGCACTACGGCGACGTGCCCGCGGTCGACGGCGTCGACCTCACGATCGCCCCGGGCGAGGTGGTCGCCCTGCTCGGCCCGAACGGCGCCGGCAAGTCCACCACCGTCGACATGGTCCTCGGCCTGACCACGCCCGGCGCCGGCGACGTCCGCGTGTTCGGGCGCAAGCCGATCGACGCCGTCCGCGCCGGTCTGATCGGGGCGATGCTGCAGGGCGGCGCCCTGATGGACGACCTGACCGTCGCCGAGACCGTCGGCATGGTCGCAGGCCTGCACCGCAAGCCGCTGCCGGTCGCCGAGGCCCTGCGCGCCGCCGGTGTCGAGGAGCTGGCCGGCCGCCGCGCGAACAAGCTCTCCGGCGGGCAGAAGCAGCGCGTGCGCTTCGCCGTCGCCCTGGTCAGCGACCCCGACCTGCTGATCCTCGACGAGCCGACCGCCGCGATGGACGTCGGCACGCGCCGCGAGTTCTGGCAGTCGATGTACGCGTTCACCGAGTCCGGCCGCACGGTCCTGTTCGCCACGCACTACCTGGAAGAGGCCGAGGAGTTCGCCGACCGGGTGGTGCTGATGCGGCGCGGCCGGGTCGTGGCCGACGGGAGCGTCGCCGAGGTCCGCGCGCTCGCCGGCGGCCGGACGTTGCGGGCCGCGGTTCCGGGCGCCACCGACGCCGTCATCGCGGCGCTGCCCGGCGTCAAGGAGTTCGAGCTGCGCGGCGACCGCGTCGCGATCTCCAGCGGCGACTCCGACGCGACGCTCTGGGCGCTCAAAGCCGCCGTCCCGGCCGTGCACGACGTCGAGATCGGGGCCGTCGGCCTCGAAGGCGCCTTCCTCTCCCTGACCGCCGACGAGACCGCGGAGCCCGTGCGATGACTACCTACCTGCTCACCGAAATCCGGCGCAACTTCCGGCAGCCGCGGTTCCTGATCTTCGTCGTCGCGTTCCCGGTGCTGATGTTCCTGTTGCAGGCCAACGTCTTCACCAAGGCGGACGCGCCGGATCACGCGCAGATCGCCGCCGTGATCATGATCAACATGATGACGTTCGGGACGTTCGCCGCGGCCAACACCAGCGGCGGCAGGCTCGCCCTGGAACGCGCGCTCGGGTGGCAGCGGCAGCTGCGGCTGACCCCGCTCACCGGCACCGGCTACCTGGCGGGCAAGGGCCTTTCCGGCATGCTCGTCGGGCTGCCCGCGCTGATCCTCGTGCCGCTGCTGGCCGTGACCGTCGAGGGCGTGCACCTCGACGCCGCGGGCTGGGTCCGGATCTTCGCCGGCGTCTGGCTCGGCACGATCCCGCTGGTCCTGCTCGGGCTGCTGCTCGGCCAGTTCGGCACGCCCGATTCGATGCAGCCGGTCACCATGATCGTCACCCTCGGCATGGGTTTCCTCGGCGGCCTGTGGATCCCGATCGAGTCGATGCCGGGCTGGATGCACGACGTCGCGCAGCTCATGCCGACGTACTGGGTGCTGCAGGTCGCGCGACCCGCCGTGACCAGCGACATGGTGGTCTCGCTCCCGACGGCCGCCGGTGTGCTCGGGGCGTGGGCGGTCGTGCTCGGAGCGCTGGTGATCAGGCGTTACCGTAAGGACAGCGCCCGGGTCTGAGGGGCCGGAGGGGACAGATGGCCGAGGACGACGTGAACCAGCGGTTCGGGCTGGGCAACCACGCCACGTGGTGGGAGGACCCGCCGCCCAACCGGGGCCGGAGCGGGCCGGACAAGTTCCGGTGGCCGTTCCTATCGATTGTGTTCACCTTGCCCTACCTCATCCCCGTGACGAAGAAGCTGCTGGCCGTCGACCGGGTGACCTTCGGCGTGGTGGTGCTGTGGGTGCTCGTCTACAGTGTCGCGATCTCCTACGCGCTCTTCCCGGTGGCGTTCGACCGCGGCCGCCCGTTCCGGTTCGCCTACAGCGGGTGGATGCTCGTCCTGGGGCTCGCCGTGGTCGCCACGACGCACGCCAGCCCGTTCGTCCTGCTCTACGGCACCGCCGCGCTGGTGTTCCTGCTGCCGCTGGCCTGGGTGGTGCTGCTCGACGGCGCCGCGTTGCTGGTCGCGGCGGTGATCCTGCTGATCGGCGGCCGGTTCGCCGACAACTGGGGGGACCTCGTCACCGTCGGCTCGGTGACGATGGCGATGTTCTTCATGTCCAGCCTGGTCCGGGCAGTCCGACGGCTGCAGCAGGCCAACGAGGAGATCGCGACGCTCGCCGTGGCGAACGAACGCGAGCGCGTCGCCCGCGACCTGCACGACCTGCTCGGGCACAGCCTCACCACGATCACCGTGAAGGCGGGGCTGGCCCGGCGGGTGCTGGAGAGCTCGGGGGACATCCCGCGGGCGGTCGAGGAGATCCGCGAGGTCGAGGGCCTCACCCGCAGCGCGCTGTCCGACGTCCGCGCCACCGTCTCGGAGTACCGGGAGGTGTCGCTGTCGGCCGAGATCGTCGGCGCCCGGGCCGCGTTGCGGGCCGCGGAGATCGACGCCGACCTGCCGCACGCCGTCGACAACGTCCGGCCGGAGTTCCAGACGACCTTCGGGTACGTGCTGCGCGAGGCCGTCACGAACGTGCTGCGGCACTCCGGCGCCAAGCAGGTGAAGGTCCGGCTGGGCGGCACCTGGCTGGAGGTCGAGGACGACGGCACGGCCACCGAGGTCGTCCCGGGCAACGGCCTGCGCGGGCTCACCGAGCGGCTCGACGCGGTCGGGGGCACCCTGCGGGCGTCGGCGCGGCCCGGGGGAGGATTGCTGGTGCGGGCCGAGATCCCGCAGCCGGAACCCCGCGCGGCCGCCCCGGCCGTGCGCGCCGAACCCGCGGGAGGACTCGCTTGATCCGGGTGTTGCTGGCCGACGACCAGGCCATGGTGCGCGGTGCGCTGGCCACCGTGCTCGGCCTCGAGAACGACATCGAGGTGGTCGGGCAGGTCGGCTCGGGCGACGAGGTGGTGGCCGCCGCGCGCGAGACCAAGCCGGACGTCGCCCTGCTGGACGTGCAGATGCCGGGCAAGGACGGGCTCGAAGCGGCGGCCGACCTGCGAGCCGCGCTCCCGTCGTGCCGGGTGATCATCTGCACGACGTTCGGCCGGCCCGGCTACCTGGCCCGCGCGATGGCGGCGGGCGCGGCCGGGTTCGTCGTCAAGGACGCCCCGCCCGAGCAGCTCGTCGAAGCCGTCCGTCGAGTCCACAGTGGACTTCGGGTGGTGGACCCGGCGCTGGCCGCCGAATCGCTGGCCACCGGCGCCAGCCCGCTCACCGCGCGCGAGCGGGACGTGTTGCGGGAAGCCAAGGACGGCAGCACGGTGGCCGACGTCGCGCGCGCGGTGCACCTGTCCGAAGGGACCGTGCGCAACCACCTGTCCGCCGCGATCGGCAAGACCGGCGCCCGGACGCGGGCCGAAGCCGTGCGTGTCGCGGAGGAGCGTGGCTGGCTCTGAGCCGCCTCTGAAAGAATGGGCCGGGTGGGTACCGCTGAACGCACCGAACCGTCGCTCGCGAGCTGGGTCCGCCGGATCGCCTTCGGCACGGTCCTCGTACTGCTCGCGCTGGTCGGCGGCACGGCGTTCCGCGTCTGGCAGGTCGCGCGCGAGAACGACCGGACGCCCGCCGACGTCATCGTGGTGCTGGGCGCGGCCCAGTACAACGGGAAGCCGTCGGACATCTACGCGGCGCGGCTGGTCAAGGCGAAGCAGCTCTACGACGCGGGCGTCGCGAAGACGATCGTCACCGCCGGCGGCAAGAAGGCCGAGGACAACTTCACCGAGGCCCGCGCCGGCCAGCTCTGGCTGACCCGGCACGGCGTCCCGTCCGCCGCGACGCTGGCGGTGGGCGAGGGCAGCGACACGCTGCGCAGCCTCCGCGCGGTCGCGGAGCAGGTCCAGGGGCGCGGCTGGCACACGGCGGTGCTGGTCAGCGACCCGTGGCACTCGTTCCGGGCCCGCACGATGGCCGACGACCTGGGCCTGGACGCCTGGACCGCGCCGACGCACAGCGGGCCGATCGTGCAGGAGCGCGTCACGCAGGTCCGCTACATCGTCCGCGAGACCGGCGCGCTGCTGTACTACCGGCTGACGAAGACCCCGGCCGACGATCTCTTCGCCACGTTCCTGGGCTGAGATTTTTGTCGGTACCGCCGTTTAGGCTGGTCGGGTGGACTACACCGAGCACGACACCGCCCGCCTGCTGCCGGAGCCGGCGAAGGGCGCGGCGCTGCCCGGCACGCGTGAAGACGGGCGCAGCGCGTTCTCCCGTGACCGGGCCCGCGTGCTGCACTCGGCGGCGCTGCGGCGGCTCGCCGGCAAGACCCAGGTGGTCGGGCCGGGGGAGGGCGCCGAGGTCACCGGCGTCCCGCGCACGCGGCTGACGCACTCGCTGGAGGTCGCGCAGATCGGCCGCGGCATCGCCGACGAGCTGGGCGCGGACCCGGACCTGGCCGACACGGCGGGCCTGGCGCACGACATCGGGCACCCGCCGTTCGGGCACAACGGCGAACGCGCACTCGACGAGGTCGCGGCCGCGTGCGGCGGCTTCGAAGGCAACGCGCAGACGCTGCGGATCCTCACGCGGCTGGAGCCGAAGCTGCTGTCGGCCGAAGGTGACCCGGTGGGGCTCAACCTGACGCGCGCGTGCCTGGACGCGACCACGAAGTACCCGTGGCCGCGCAAGCCGGGGCAGGCGAAGTACGGCGTGTACGGCGACGACGTCCCGGTGTTCACGTGGTTCCGGTCCGGGGCGCCGGTGGAGCAGACCTGCCTCGAAGCCCAGATCATGGACTGGGCGGACGACGTCGCGTATTCGGTGCACGACGTCGAGGACGGGGTGCTGGCCGGCCGGATCAAGCTGCGCGTGCTAGCCCACCCGGACGAGCGCGCGGCGGTCGCCGAAGCGGCGGCCAAGCACTTCTCGTCGCTGTCGGTGTCCACTTTGGAGGATGCGGCGGCGGAGCTGCTGGCGTTGCCGGTGGTGGCGGAACTGGCTTCGGCGGAACCGGACGGCTCCCCGGGCGCGCAGGTGGCGTTGAAGAGACTGACGAGCGAACTGGTCGGCCGCTTCACGACGGCGGCGGTCAGCAGCACACGCGCGGAGTTCGGCGAGGGGCCGCTGGGGCGGTACCGGGCGCGGCTGTGCGTCCCGGACCAGGTGGCGGCCGAGGTGGCGCTGCTGAAGGCGCTGGCGCTGCGGTACGTGATGAGCGACCGCCGCCGGTTGGCGATGCAGGAGGGACAGCGGGAGCTGCTGGTGGAACTGGTTCACGCGCTGGCGAGGCGGGCGCCGGAGTCGTTGGACCCGTTGTTCGTGCCGGCCTGGGAGTCGGCGCGGGATGACGCCGGGTTGCTGCGGGTGGTGATCGACCAGGTTGCGTCTTTGACGGACGCGCAGGCCCACGCGTGGCATTCGTGGCACGTGACCCGCCACCACCGCTGACGGGCGCGGCCGGCCGCAGTGGGGGATTGAGGCCTGCCGTGCCGGATTGTGATCGGCCGCTGCTGTGGCGGGCTGCGGTGCGGGGTTGCGGGTGGCCGCTGCCGCGCCGAGTTGCGGTGGGCCGCTGTCGCGCGGGGCTGCTGCGGCGGTCGGCTGCTGCCGTTCCGGGCTGCCGTGCCGGGTTGTGATCGGCCGCTGCTGTGGCGGGCTGCGGTGCGGGGTTGCGGGTGGCCGCTGTCGCGCCGAGTTGCGGTGGGCCGCTGTCGCGCGGGGCTGCTGTGGCGGTCGGCTGCTGCTGTGCCGGGCTGCCGTGCCGGGTTGTGATCGGCCGCCGGCCCCGGTCGCGACGGTTGCCCGCAGCCAGAGCGGCGCCGCCGGGTGGCAAACCAGCGCGGGCCCTGGTCCGGGCGTCCTGCGTACCTGGCCGCGCGGTGGTCTTGGCACCCGGCTGTGCGATCAGCCGTGGGGGATTTGTCACCCTTGGGCGGAGTTCCGCGTGGTCGCCCGGCGGGGTCACGCGTTCCGGTACTCTCGCCCGCATGGCCACGGACAGCCACCTCCGGTTCGCCCTCGCCGTCCACCGGGCCCTCGGTGCCGAGGGCGGGAACACCTGTTTCTCCCCCTACTCGGTGGCCAGTGCGCTGACCTTGGCCGCGCGCGCCGCCCAGGGACAGACCCGGGAGGAGCTCGTCGCGCTGGTCGGCGATCCCGACGCACAGACCGTCCTGCTGCGCGAAGCCGCCGAACTCGTCGAAGAGAGCCGCGGCGAACAGGCCGAACTCGCCGTCGCCAACACCCTGTGGGCCGACGACCGGCTCCCGCTCGAAGACTCCTTCAAGGCGGCGCTGTCCGAGTGGCCCGGTGCCGCCGTCTCGAGCGCGCCCTTCGAGAAAGACCCCGAAGGCGCGCGTGCCCTGGTCAACGCCGATGTCGAGCGCACCACGCGTGGCCTCATCCCGCAGCTGCTGCCGCCCGGCTCGATCGACCGGGACGTCGCCGCCGTGCTCGTCAACGCGCTCTACCTCAAAGCCGCGTGGAAGCTGCCGTTCCGCGAGGCGAACACCTCCGACGCGCCTTTCCACGCGCCGTCCGGCACGCGGGACGTGCCGACGATGTGGCTCGGCGAGCGTGTCGGCTACGCGCACGCCGCCGGCTGGCAGGCCGTGCAGCTGGTCGCCGCGGGCGGGCTGCAGGCCGTCGTGTTGCTGCCCGACGGCGACCTCGCCGACGCCGAAGCTGCCCTCGACCAGGCCACGCTGACCAGCCTGCTCGACCAGGTCAAGGTCAAGCCGGTCGAACTCGCGCTGCCGAAGATCACGCTCGACATCCCCAGCTCGCTCACCGGCGTGCTGCGCGGGCTCGGCGTCCGCACGATGTTCACCGACGAGGCCGACCTGAGCGGGCTCTCCCCGGATCCGCGGCTCACCGTGTCCGAGGTGCTGCACCAGGCCGTGCTGCGGGTGGACGAACAAGGCTTCGAGGGGGCCGCGGCGACCGCGCTCACCATGCGCCTCACCTCGATGATCATCGACGAACCGGTCACCGTGACGGTGGACCGGCCGTTCCTGCTGCTGGTCCGGCACGCCGGCACCGGGGCCCTCCACTTCTTCGCCAGGGTGGTCGAACCGTGAGCTTGAAGTCCGAAGCCGTCCCCGAACTCGTTCCGCCCGCACCCGAACCACCCGAAGGCCCGAAGCGCTGGGCGTGGCAGGACTCCGCCATCACCGGCGGCTTCCTGCTCTTCACGATCCTGCTCTACAACGGGCTCTGGTTCGACCTCAAGCGCGGCTACCTCTGGAACGGCGCCGCCGACCAGAGCCAGTGGGAGTGGTACTCGACGGTCGTCGCGAAGTCCGTCCTGCACTTCCAGAACCCGTTCACGACGGACCTGCAGAACTACCCGCTCGGCGTCAACATGGCGGCCAACGCGGCGATGTTCGGCCTCAACATCCCGCTCGCCCCGATCACGCTGACCTTCGGCGCCACGCTGACGTGGGCGATCGTGCTCACCGCGGGCCTCGCCGGCACCGCGACCGGCTGGTACTGGGTCTTCTCGCGCCACCTCGTGCCGAACCGGACGGCGGCCGCGATCGGCGGCGCGTTCTGCGGCTTCGCGCCGCCGATGATCTCGCACGGCAACGCGCACCCGAACTTCGTCGTGCTGTTCGTGCTGCCGTTCATCGCGCTGAAGACGATCCAGATCGCGCACGGCGAACGGCCGGTCCGCAACGGCGTCTTTCTCGGGCTGCTCGTCGCGTGGCAGATCCTGCTCGGCGAAGAACCGCTGGCCATCTTCGCGCTCACCTTCATCGTCTTCGCCGTCGCCTACCTGATCCCGCACCGCGCGGAGATCCGCGGGATGCTGGCGCCGCTGGGCAAGGGGATCGGTGTCGGCGCGGTCATCGCGTTGCTGATCGCCGGGTTCCCGTTGTACTGGCAGTTCTTCGGCCCGCAGAGCTTCCACTCGCTGCTGCACGGATCGGCGGGCAACGACACGGCGGCGTTCACCCGCTTCGCGACGCAGTCGATCGCCGGCGCGCCGGAGGCGGCCGCGGACGTGTCGATGAACCGCACCGAGGAGAACGCGTTCTTCGGCTGGCCGCTGATCGTCCTCATGGTGGTGCTGACGATCTGGCTGTGGCGCGACGTCGTTTCGCGCGCGCTGGCGATCACGATGTACGTGATGGCCCTCCTTTCGCTGGGCATCGAAATCACGGTGGCGCACGACGACACCGGCATCCCCGGCCCGTGGAAGTGGCTGGGGCAGCTGCCGCTGCTGGACTCGCTGCTCGAGTCCCGGCTCGCGATGGGCTGCATCCCGGTGGTCGGCGGGCTCCTGGCGATCGCGACGCACCGCGTGTGGACGGCGGCGGCCGAACAACCGGAACCCCTCGAAGGCAAGCAACGGTTCCCCCTGAAGATGGTGTGGATCGGCGCGGTGGTGGCGGTGCTGCTGCCGATCGCGCCGACGGAGCTGGTGACGCACGAACGCCCGCTGTCGCCGCCCTTCTTCGCCGACGGGATCTGGCGTCAGTACGTCGGCCCGGGCGGCTCGCTGGTGCCGGTCCCGCTGCCGAGCACGGGCGAGGCCGAGCCGTTGCACTGGCAGGTCGACGCGGGCCTCGGGTACCCGATGCCGGAGGGGTACTTCGTCGGCCCGACCTCGCCGACCGACCGCCGCGGCCGCTACGGCGCCGTGCCGCTGCCGACGTCGGACCTGTTCGCCGAGGTGGAGAAGACGGGCCAGGCCGCGGACGTCACCGAAGCCGACCGCACTCAGGCCCTGGCCGACCTGCGCTACTGGAAGGCCGACGTGCTCGTGGTCGGGCCGCGGCAGAACCAGGAAGCGTTGAAGTCCACTGTGGAGCTCCTCCTTCGGAAGCCGGCGGAGTTCGTCGGCGGGGTGTGGATCTGGGACGTGCGTCCGCTGACGCCGTGATCACGCCTTCGCGGCGCCGAGCAGGATCGTGGTCAGCTCCTTCGGCTGCGAGAACATCGGCCAGTGCCCGGTGTTCAGCTCCACCAGCTCCCAGCGGTCGCTTTCCAGCAGCGCGACGACGTCCGGGCTCGGCGTTTCCCCGTCGAGCAGGCACTTGACGTAGGTCGCCGGCAGCTCGCCCAGCGGCCGCGCGAGCTCGGCCGGCTCGGTCAGCGCCGCAGCCGGGTGCGGGGTCGAACCCTCGACGAACCGGGCGATCTCGGCGTCCGAGAGTCCTTGGCCCGCACAGTCTTCCGCGGTCAGCGGTGGCCAGAAGCCGCGCTCGGTGAGCGCCGCGACCTGCGCCTCGGACCAGACGGACGTGAACGACTCCCCGTCCGCGGGCACGTTCGAGTCGACGAACACCACGCGCCGCAGCCGGTCGCCGATCCGCTCGGCCGCCTGCCCGGCGGGGATGCCGGAGTAGCTGTGCCCGACCACCACGACGTCCCGCAGGTCGCCTTGCGAGACGACGTCGACGATGTCCTGCACGTGCCTCGCTTGTCCCGCGGGCACTCCGCGTTTCTCGGCGACGCCGGACAACGTCACCGCGTGCGCACCGTGGCCCGCTTCGCGCAACCCGGGGACGACGTCGTCCCACGCCCACGAACCGAGCCAAGCGCCTGCCACCAAAACGAATTCAGCCATGCCGGGAAACCTAGCGGAGGGGTCCGACAATTTCGGTAGAGTCGGCGCCCGTGACCTCAGTGGACGACCAGGGGCGGACCGAGCCGCCCGTCGACGGCGACGAAGCCGCGATCCTGCTCGGCTTCCTCGACTTCCACCGCGACACGCTGGCGTGGAAGTGCGCCGGGCTGGGCGAAGCGGCCCTGCGCGCGACGCACCCACCGGCCACGCTGACGCTGGGCGGGCTGCTCAAGCACCTCGCGTACGTCGAGGACTACTGGTTCTCCTGCGTCTTGTTCGACCGCGAGCCGGCGCCGCCGTGGAACACCGTCGACTGGCGCGAAAACCCGGACTGGGACTGGGATTCCGCGGCGCAGGACTCGCCGCAGCAGCTCCGCGAGCTCTGGGCGGCGGCCGTCGCACGGTCCCGCGAGCGGTACGCGGAGGCGCTGGCGAACGGCGATCTTTCGCAGCCCTCGAAGCACACGCGGCGGGACGGGACCTCGCCGAGCCTGCGCTGGATCCTGGTCCACCTGATCGAGGAGTACAGCCGCCACAACGGTCACGCCGACCTCATCCGCGAGTCGATCGACGGCAGCACCGGGGAGTAGCTCACAGGGCTCCTCACGGGCCTGGCGGAATCAGCCGACGAAGAGGCAGAACGGGTGGCCCGCCGGATCGGCGTAGACGCGCAGCGGTTCTTCCGGGTCGTCCGCGTGGTCGGCCAGCAGCCGCGCGCCCAGGGAGAGCGCTCGTTCGTGCTGGTCGTCCAGCTCGGCGCGTGTTTCCACGGTCAGGTCGAGGTGCAGCATCTGTGGCCGCGGGCCGGCCGGCCACGTCGGCGCCGGCAGCGACGGAACCTGCTGGAACGCCAGCCGCGCAGTACCCGACGGGTCGAGCAGGACGGCCCAGTCGTCCGGGTCGCCCGGGCGGAGCGTGAACCCCAGCAACCGCCTATAGAACTCGGCCAGCGCGCGGGCGTCCGGCGCGTCGAGGACGACCTGGCGCAGCCGCGGCACGCGGTCACCCACGGCGGTGCGCGATCTGGAAGACGTTGCCGAACGGGTCGCGGACCATCGCGCGGCGGTCACCGTACGGCGTGTTCGCGGGTGGCTCGAGGCTCGTCGCGCCGCAGTCGAGGGCTCGGCGGTACGTCGCGTCCGCGTCGGGGACGTACACGTACAGGAACGCCGGGAACAGCGCGCGCTCGCCTTCGGCCGACACCATGACGAGCGAGTCGCCGATGCGGATCTCGGCGGGCCGCCCGCTTTCGACCTCGCCGGTGGCGCCGAACACCGACCGCAGGAACGCGACGGCGGCGACGAGGTCGCGCACCACCATCCGGGGGACCACCGTCTGGAGGGTCATACCCGCCCACCCAAGCCGGTTCCCCCGCTGATCACAAGTGCAGGCCGACCAGCTTCACCAGGAACCGGTCGACCTGCTCGACGGCCGGCGGCCACGGCAGGTCCGGCTCGTTGATCCGCTGGGCGAGCATGCCGTTGACGGCGGTCCGCAGGTCGATCGCGACGGTCGCGGCGTCGTCGGCCGGGGCGAGGCCCGCGTCCATGCACGCCTGGACCGCCTCGGTCGTGCGGGCGACCATGACCTCCTTGAACGGCATGCCGTGGCGCCGGTGGACCGCGCTTTCGTGCAGCACCTTGTAGAGCCCGGGGTGCTCGCGCGCCCACGCCGCCTGCGCCAGGATTCGGGCCCGGAGCGCGGCCGCCGGGTCCGGTGCTGCCGCCGCGGCGGCGTCGCCGGTGCCGACGAGTTCCTCGTGGCAGCGCCGCATCGCGGCCAGGACCAGCGCGTCGCGGTCCGGGAAGTGCAGGTAGACCGACGTCGCCGCGATCGACACCTCGCGCGCGACGGCTCGCAGGGAGAGCGCTTCGTCGTCGCCCAGCTCCTCGAGCATCCGCACGGCGGCCGTGACGATCTCGTCGCGCAGCAGTTCGCCTTGGCCGCGCGCGTTCGGACGGCGGCGGGTCGTCTCTTCCATCGAGGTCAGTGTAGCTGGACACCCATCGCGCTACAGGTGTAGCGTCAATTGCACTACAGCTGTAGCGCTACGTACGTTCAGCACACTGAGGGAGCACGATCTTGACCACCACCGAAACGAATCTCGACCGGCTCGCCGCGCTCGACCCGGCGTTCGCCGGGCTGGTCGGCGCCACCGCGCGCTACGTCCGGGCGATTCCCGAGCTGACCGAGCGGGAGAAGACGTTCCTCTGCGTCACGGCCGACGTCTGCCAGGCGAGCCTGGGCCTGGCGTTCACGGCCCACGTGCGAGCCGGGCTGGCCGCCGGAGTGTCCACTTCGGACGTTCGTGAGCTGCTACGGTTCGTCTCGTACGACTGCGGCTACCACGCCGCGACGGCCGGCGTCGAACGGATCACCGAGCTGGAAGCGGAGCTGGGCATCGACCCGGAACTGCCGGCGCCCGAACCGGTGCCGGACGGCCCCAGCCCCCTGCCGGAGGAGGTGCGGGCGCGGCTGAACGAGCTGGACCCGCACTTCACCGGGTTCTTCGAACTCCAGTCGCGGATGCGCGGCGGCCACGGGCCGGGCACGCTGAGCGAACGGGAGCGCGGCCTGGTCAGCCTCAGCGTCGACGTCCATTACCAGACCTTGCAAGACACGTTCCGCATCCACGTCGGACGCGCGCTCCGGGGCGGCGCGTCGCCGGAAGACGTGCGCGCGGCGCTGCGGTTCAACGCCCAGTTCGGCGTCACGCGGGCCTGGCACGCCTGGGAAGCGCTGAACGCGATTCTCGGCTAACCGAGGACTTCGTCCGCGAGCCGCGTCAGGTAGCCCGCGAAACGGTCGCGATCTTCCGCGTCCCAGTGGCCCACCAGCGCCTCGAACGCCTGACGCTGGTGGGCCTGCGAAGCCGCGAGAAACTCCTTCGCGGCTTCGGTGAGCGTCAGCACCGCGCGGCGGGCGTCGCGGGGGGACGTCGAGCGCACCACGAAACCGTCCCGGCCCGCTTCGGCGACCATCCGGCTGGCCACCGAGCGGTCGATACCCAGCTGGCGGGCCACGTCGGCGACCGTCACCTCGTCGCGCGCCGCGCTGTCGATCGCCTGGATCACGAAGAGGTTCGGCACCGTCCACGCCGGCGGGGCGTCCGCGTCGAAGCGTTCGACGACGTCCGGGGCCCACTGGCGGGCCCAGTGCCGGACCAGGCGGAAGAGTGCGGGACCCGCGCTTGATGCGTGCATAAGGCACGTTATAACGTGTGCTTTATGCACGCATCTCGGAACCTCGCCTTCTCCGGCCTGCTGCTCGGCATGGCCATGGCCCAGCTCGACGGCCTGATCGTCACCGCGGCCCTGCCGTCGATCGGCGCCGACCTGCACGCCCGCACCGGACTCGTCGCCGTGACCGCCGCCGGCCTGCTCACCCTGACCGTCGCGACGCCGCTGCACGGACGGCTCGGCGACCTCTACGGCCGCCGGGTCTCCTTCGCGGGCTCGGTCCTCGTGTTCGCCGCGGCCTCGGCGTGGTGCGCCGCCGCGCCCGACCTCGGCTCGCTGATCGCCGCCCGCGCGCTGCAGGGGCTCGGCGGGAGCGGCCTGATCGTCACGGCGATGAGCGCGCTCGGCGAGCTGTTCGAACGCGACGAGCTGCTTCGCCGTCAGGGCTGGCAGACGGCGGTGTTCGCGGCCGCCACCCTCGGCGGCCCGCCGCTGGGCGGCCTGCTCGCCGCGGGGCCGGGCTGGCGCTGGATCTTCCTCGTCAACCTGCCGTTGTGCGTGCCGGCGCTGGTGCTCGGCTTGCGCGGGTTGCCCGCGAAACCCCGTCGCGCAGGCGAAAAGTTCGACGTCGGAAGCAGCGCCCTGCTCGTGGCCGCCGGGTCGGCCGTCGTCGCGCTCGGCACCGTCGACGCCCTCGCCCATAGTCCACTGTGGACGCCGCTGCTGGCCGCAACCGCCGTGGCGACGGGCTTCCTGTTCGTGCGCAGGCAGCGTCGCGCGAAGAGCCCGCTGATCTCGCCGAAGGTGTTCGCGGACGCCGTCCTGGCGCGCGCGGTGCTGGTCAACGGACTGGCGGGCGCGGCGCTCTACGGCACCTTCACCTACGTCGCGCTCGTCGCGGCTTTGGGAGCCGACGCCGCCGCGACCGGGTTGCTGCTGGTCGCGATGACCGCCGGGCAGCTCGCGTTGTCCGCCTCCTTCGCCACGCTGGCCCGCCGGCACCCGGAAATGGCGGCGTGGGGCCGGTTCGGCTGCCTCGTCGGCACGGCCGGGCTCGCCGCGATCGCCGTCGCGGCTGCGACGGGTGGCAGCCCGTGGCTCCTCGCGCCGGGCCTGTTCGCGATCGGCGCGGCCTTCGCGGTTTGCACGTCCGCCTACACCGTCCTGGGCCAGACGCGGGCCCGGCGCGACCTGCTGGGCGTCACGCTCGGCTCGCTCACCTTCGCCCGGCAGGCCGGCGGGCTGGCCGGGGCCGCGGTGTTCGGCTGGCTCGCGCTGGCCACGACCGGCGGGCTCGGCGCCGCCGGCCTCACCGTCGTGTTCGCCTCCGCCGCCGCGATCATGCTCGTGGCCTGCGTCACCGCGCCCGCTGTCACGTCTTCCGAAGCGGTCTCGTCCTCCTCATGACCGCGAACGAAGGAGAACGCCGATGCCTCGCATCCCCGCGAAGAAGACGTCCGAAGCCGGCCTCGTGCTCAAGCTGATGTACCGGTTCGCGGGCCGCCGCTACGGCGCCGTGCCCGAGCCGATGGCCGTCGCCGCCCACCACCCGGCCCTGCTCCGCACCTACGCGGTGCACGAAACGCTGGCCGAGCGCGCGTCGAAGAAGGTGCCGGCGAACGTGCGCGAGCTCGCCGTCTACCGCGTCGCCACCCGGATCGGCTGTTCGTGGTGCGTCGACTTCGGCACCATGCTGCAGAAGCACGACGGCCTCGACATCGAACGGCTGAAGAAGATCGACGACTACGCGACCTCGCCCGCGTTCAGCCACCAGGAACGGCTCGCGATCGCCTACGCCGACGCGATGTCCGGCGAGCAGGTCACGGTGACCGACGAGCAGGTCGCCGAGCTCGAGCGCGAATTCGGCCGCGCCGGCGTCGTCGAGCTGACCTACCAGATCGCGCTGGAGAACTCGCGCGCCCGGATGAACAGCGCGCTCGGCATCGTCGACCAGGGCTTCACCTCGGGCGACGCCTGCCGCGTCCCGCTCCCGTAGGACACCGGGGATCGGACCCCGGGGGGACGCGCTGCCGGGGTCCGCCGCGGGACCGTTCCGGGCATGCACCTCGTCGCCAGTGAACGGATCAAGCTCTTCAGCATCGCCACGCCCTGGGTGTGCGGCGTCTTCGCGCTCGTCGCGCTGGTCTTCCCGGCCGCGCTCACGGCGCTCACCGCCACCGAGTCGCGGCTGCCGCCCACCGTCGCGAGCACCCAGTTCGGTTACCAGCTCGCGCTGGTCGCGGTGCTGCTGCTGGGGGCGCTCGCGGTGACCAGCGAGTACCACTCCGGCACGATCCACGGCACCTTCCAGGCCGTGCCGAGCCGGACGCCGGTGCTGCTGGCCAAGGCCGCACTCGTCGCCGGGTACGGGTTCGGGATCGGCGAAACGGCCGCGTTCGCGGCCTGGCTGGTCGCGCGGGTGCTCGCCCCGGACGCCGACCTGGCGCTGGACAGCGCCGCGGACTGGACGATCGTCGCCGGCACCGGCCCGGTGTTCGCGCTGGCCGCCGTCTGCGGGGTCGGCGTCGGCCTGCTCCTGCGCCACACCGCCGGCGCGGTGGCGGTGCTCGTCGCCTACCCGCTGATGGCGGAGAACGTCGTCCAGCTGATCCCGCGGGCCGGGCAGGCGATCCACCGGTGGCTGCCGCTGAACGCCGTCACGAAGTTCCTCAGCGGCACCGGCGAAGCGAACGCGGGCCGGGACGGCGGCAACGCCGCGGTGCTGTCCGACTCGCCGCTGCCCCCGGGCTGGGCGCTGGCCTACTTCGGTGCCTTTGCCGCGCTGCTGCTGGCGGGCGGGATCACGCGGGCTCGTCGCCGGGACGCGTGATCCGGGCCAGCTTGTCCGGGTTGACGACGTCGTAGATCGCCACGATCTTCCCGTCGCGGACGGTCATCGCCTGCACGTGCTCGTCGAGGGCGAAGAAGCCGTCCCGGCCCGGCTGCGGAGCGAGGTACACGCCCAGGTCGCCGTTGACGAGCACCGGCTCGCCGCGGGTGAGCACCCCAGGCGGGTACTTGCTCGTGAGGCCCACGAAGAACCGGGCGATCTTGTCCGCGCCGACGATGAGCTGGCGCGTGGTCCGGCCCTTGCCGTTCGAGTCGCCGATGAGCACGACGTCCGGGGCGAGCAGCTCGGTCATCGCCCGGATGTCCCCGGCCTGCAGCGCCACGACGAACTTCTCGAGGATCTTCGCCTGGTCGTCCAGCGGCACGCGTGGCGCCGGGTCGGCGTCGGCGAGCGCCTTGCGGCCGCGGGACGCGTACTGGCGCGCCGCGTCGACCGAGACGCCGAGCGCGTCGGCGATCTCCGCGAACGGCACCGAGAAGGCGTCGTGCAGCACGAACGCGACGCGCTGCTCCGGGGTCAGCTTGTCGAGCACGACCAGCGCGGCCATCCGCAGGCCGTCGTCCCGCACGGCGACGTCCAGGGGGTCCTCGCTCACCGGGCGGCCGAACGGCGTGACGACCGGCTCGGGCAGCCAGTTGCCGACGTACTTCTCGCGCTGGGCCGCGGCCGACTTCAGCCGGTCGAGGCAGATCCGGCCGACGACGGTGGTCAGCCAGCCCCGCAGGTCCCGGATCGCCGCGCGGCCGGCGTCGTCGAGCCCGGCCAGCCGCAGCCAGGACTCCTGGACGGCGTCTTCGGCGTCGGCGCGGGTCCCGGTCAGCCGGTAGGCGACCCCGATCAGGTGACCGCGGTGCGCGGCGAACTCCGTGGCGAGCGTGTCCTGGGCGGTGGGCGTGGAGGCCATGCCCCGAGTGTGCCGCAACGGGCGAGGATAGAGTGGACGGCGTGGCAGGACGGATTCGGGAGAGCGACATCGCGGAGGTGCGCGAGCGGAACCGGATCGACGAGGTCGTCGGGGAGTACGTGGCGCTGCGCCGCGCCGGTGGGGGCAGCCTGAAGGGCCTCTGCCCGTTCCACAACGAGAAGACCCCGTCGTTCAACGTCCGCCCGACGCACGGCACCTTCCACTGCTTCGGCTGTGGCGAGGGCGGCGACGTGATCAAGTTCATCCAGAAGATCGACCTGATCACGTTCGTGGAGGCCGTCGAGCGGCTGGCCGACCGGGTCGGCATCCGGCTCACCTACGAAGGCGGCGGCGCGACGATCCAGCGCGACCGCGGCAGCCGCAGCCGGCTGATCGAGGCGCACCGCGCCGCCCAGGAGTTCTACGCCGAGCAGCTGCTCACCGACGAGGCGCGTACGGCGCGGGACTTCCTGTCCGAGCGGGGGTTCGACGCCGCCGCGGCGAAGACGTTCGGCTGCGGGTACGCGCCCGGCGGCTGGGACAAGCTGACGAAGTTCCTGCTCAACCGCGGCTTCGAGGTCAAGGAGCTGCTCACCGCGGGGCTGTCCAAGGAGGGCCAGCGCGGTCCGATGGACCGCTTCCACCGGCGCCTGGTCTGGCCGATCCGCGACGTGGGCAACGAGGTCGTCGGCTTCGGCGCGCGGCGGCTGTTCGACGACGACCGGATCTCGGCGAAGTACCTCAACACGGCCGAGTCGCCGATCTACAAGAAGTCCCAGGTCATGTTCGGCCTCGACCTGGCCAAGCGCGAGATCGCGAAGCGGCACCAGGTCGTCGTGGTCGAGGGCTACACCGACGTGATGGCGATGCACGCGGCGGGTGTGCCGACGGCGGTCGCGTCGTCGGGCACGGCGTTCGGCGAGGACCACATGAAGGTGCTTCGCCGGCTGATGATGGACGACGATGCCTTCCGCGGCGAAGTGATCTTCACCTTCGACGGTGACGAAGCGGGCCAGAAGGCCGCGTTGAAGGCCTTCGAGGGTGACCAGACGTTCGCCGGCCAGACGTACATCGCGGTCGCGCCGGACGGCATGGACCCGTGCGAGCTGCGGCTGGCCAAGGGCGACAGCGCGGTGAAGGACCTGGTCGCGCGGCGGACCCCGCTGTTCGAGTTCGTCATCCGCAGCACGCTCAAGAACTACGACCTCGACTCGGTCGACGGCCAGGTCGCGGCGCTGCAGAAGACCGTGCCGATGGTGGCGTCGATCAAGGACCGCGCGGCCCGCGACGGCTACGCGTCGAAACTCGCCTGGTGGGTGGGCTGGCAGGACGTCGCCCAGGTGGTCAACCGGGTCCGCGGCAGCGCGGGCGCGACCGACAAGCGCGGCGGGGCGCCGTTGCGCCAGCCCGCGCGCGGCCAGCAGGCCGCCCCGGCGGCGAGCCCCTCCCAGGACGTGGCCCGGCCGGCGCCGAAGGACCCGCGGTTCGCCGTCCAGCGCGAGGCGTTGAAGGCCGCGCTGCAGCAGCCCGCGATCGCCGGGCCGGAGTACGACGCCCTGCCGCTGGAGGCGTTCACGCACCCGGTGTACGTGGCGGTTCACGAGGCGGTCCTGAAGGCCGGCGGCGCGGGTTCGGGCCTGACCGGCCCGGCGCTGCTGGACGCGGCGGCCCTGCACTGTCCGGAAGGGACGGTCCGGCGCGTGCTGTCCGAGCTGGCCGTGGAACCGTTGCAGGCCAAGGACGAAGTCGACTCGCGGTACATCTCGTCGATCCTCGCCCGGCTGCAGGAGGGGCTCGTCGGCCGGCAGATCGCGGAGATCAAGGGAAAGCTGCAGCGGCTCTCGCCGGTCGAAGCGCCGGACGACTACCGCGCGCTGTTCGGCGACCTCGTCGCGCTGGAGCAGTACAAGAAGTCGCTGGGCGAGCAGGCGGCCGCCAGCACGTGGAGCTGAGATGAGTTTCCTGCGCCGGTTGCTGGGCGACCGCACGCCGCCGGACTTCGCGGGTGCGCTGGACCCGGGCGAGGACGTCGTCGACAGCGCGGCCGTCGAGGGTGGTGGCTACCTGGTCGTGACGGCGCTGGGGCTGTGGATCCCGGCCGAAGGCGGGGCGCGGCGCGTCGGCTGGCACCTCATTGGGAAGGCGACCTGGGCGGACGGCGTCTTCACGCTGACGGAGTCGTCGGAGGTCGGCACGGCGGGCTCGGCGGTCGTGCTGGCCGACCTCCCGCCGGTGCGCTTCCGGCTGCCCGAGCCGGGCAAGGTGCCGCGCGAGGCCTACCAGCGCGTCGAGGGTTCGATCCGCTCGCGGCACCGGCAGGAGATCGGGTCCGGGGGAGCGTGGTTCGTGCAGCGCAAGGTGCCCGGCCGCGACGGCAGCGTCCTGCAGGTCCGGCCCGACCCGGGCACCGACGTCGAGCTGGTGACGGCCATCGCCGAGCAGGTCGCCGCGAAGCTGGCCAAGCCCGCCGAGTAGCAGTACGCTCGTACTCAGTACAGGCGTACTGTTTGCTGGGAGGCGGCCGTGTGGGATCCGGACAAGTACCTCGACTACGCCGACCTGCGGGCCCGGCCGTTCCACGACCTGATCTCCCGCATCGGCGCCACTGCTCCGCGACGCGTCGTCGACCTGGGGTGCGGCCCCGGCAACCTGACCGTTTCGTTGCGCTCACGGTGGCCTTCGGCGGCCCTGGAGTGCAGTGACAGTTCACCCGAAATGGTGGCGGCCGCCCGCGGCCGCGGACTCGACGCGTCCCTGCTCGACGTCCGCGACTGGCAGCCGGCGCCGGACACCGACGTCGTCGTGTCGAACGCCGTCCTGCAGTGGGTGCCCGACCACTCTTCGTTGCTCGGCCAGTGGGTCACCGCACTGCCCTCGGGCGCTTACCTGGCGGTGCAGGTGCCGGGCAACTTCAACGCGCCGTCACACGCGCTGACGAGGCAGCTGGCGGCGTCCCCGGCCTGGTCGTCCCGCCTGGCGGAGGTCGTCCTGCGCGAGGACGACGCGGTGTCGAGCCCCCTGGAGTACGCGAACCTCCTGGCCGACGCGGGCTGCGGCGTCGACGCCTGGGAGACGACGTACGTGCAGCCGCTGCGCGGGCCGTCGCCGGTGCTGGAGTGGATCGCGGGAACGGCGCTGCGTCCCATCCGGGCGGCCCTGCCGGACGCCGAATGGGGCCAGTTCCGCGCGGAGCTGGCCCCGCTGCTGGCCGAGGCGTACCCGACCCGCGCCGACGGGACGACGTGGTTCGAGTTCCGCAGGGTGTTCTTCGTGGCTACCGTTTGACCTTCTCGCTGATCTTGGCCCGCGCAACCCCGGCGGCGCCTTGGACCATGGGGTGGTCGACGACGCGGCGGTAGGTGCGCACGAGCTGCTCGTACCGCCCCCGGCCTGCCTTGGCGCCCAGCACGTACCCCAGGCCTGCCCCCAGCAGGAACTTCTTCATCCGCGTCCACGCCTTCCGTCAGTAGGTCGTCCGACTGTCCATTGTCCAGGAAAACGGCGGCGAGGGGGCGGTTGCGCCAAGTGGGGGGTGGGTGCTGAGGGTGCGAGGGCATGGGCTAAAGTTCTTCTCGTCGGACGGAGACGGACGGCACCGGAAGTGAGCAACATTCCCCTGTAGCTCAACTGGCAGAGCATTCGGCTGTTAACCGGAGGGTTCTTGGTTCGAGTCCAAGCGGGGGAGCAAAGCCCAGGTCACTGACCTGGGCTTTTTTGCTACCCACGAGTAGGGGCGATTTAGTGTCGCGAGCTGGGGCGACTGGTCTGCACGCACCGGTCCTGGCTGCATCAAGCTGTTCGCCGATCTGACCTGGCAAGCCGGTGCCGGTCGTCCGACGGAACTCGCACGACAGCTGGTCCTGCTCTACGACCGCGCCGGACTCGGCGCATTAGATGGATCGCGACATCGACTCCGGCACCTCAGCTCGCTCGGTCGCCGCGTCAGCCGCGCTGAGGCTTCGCCGATCACCGTACGGCGGGGACAGTCGTCAGAAAGCCGTCGCCGCCGCCTCGGCCACGGTCTGGTCCTGCTCACCGCTGCCGCCGCTGACGCCCACGGCGCCGACGATCCGGTCGCCGTGCCGCAGCGGGACACCGCCCGCGAAGATCATGACGCGTCCGTTGTTGGATACGTTGATTCCGAAGAACTGCTCACCGGGACCCGCGCTGGCGGCCAGGTCGGCGGTACTGATGTCGAAGGCCCGGGACGTGAAGGCCTTGTTGATCGAGATGTCGACGCTCCCGATCCAAGCCTCGTCCATCCGGACGTGCGCGACGAGGTTGCCGCCGGCGTCGACAACGGCGATGTTGCTGGGCGAGCCGATCTCGTCGGCCTTGGCCTCGCCCGCGGCGATGACTCGCCGGGCGTCCTCCAGCGACACGGACTCCGTCTTGATGGTCATAGCAAGGTCCCTCCTGCTGTGGGTACGTGGTGGCGAGCCCACAGCTTGGTGTCGTCCACCCCCGAGCGCCTCCGCCCACCGGGCCGAACCTCGCGTGCTCCGATGCGCACGGCGGGCCCAACTCAAGAACTACCCCAGCCGGGGACGCGTACGTGATCCACAACGCGCTGATCCACAACAGGCAGGCCACAGTGCCACGGTCGACTTCCGCGGCGACGTGAACCTTCGCGGCCATGCAAGTGCACCCCCAAAGGTGTGAATGAGCGAGGTGATTGTGCAGACCCCTACTTCCTGGGCTTCGACGCGTAGGAAGCCCTCAGCTCAGACCCGGCCCGACAGGTCAACAACCACGCTCGATATCGGGCCCGGCGGGCCGATGCGCCGCCCGCCCACACCACCCGATGCTGAAATCGGTCCGGAGATCGAACGAACCGCAGGAGGTCGACATGTCCGTCACAAAGGGACTGCTGGTGACGCTGGAGGCACAGCCGGGCAAGGAAGCCGACGTCGAGGAATTCCTCAACACCGGCCGCTCACTGGTCGAGGACGAGCCGGCCACCTACCCCTGGTTCGCCGTCAAGCTCGGACCGACGACGTACGCGATCGTGGACTTCTTCCCCGACGACGCCGGCCGCACGACCCATCTGCAGGGCAAGGTCGGCCAAGCGCTCGGGGCGAGGGCCGACGAGCTGTTCGCGAAGCCGCCTGACATCGCGCAGCTCGATGTGCTGGCCTCGAAGCTGACGTGAAGGGGGACCGAGGATAGCCCCGAGGCCCCTTGCCGAGTGCCGCGCCTTTCTGGTGGTGGCACCCGGACGGCGAAGCCGGCCACACCCCGGGGAGGGCTGACCACGGCCCGTGGCGCAAGCGTTCCGCGCCTGCATCTCGTACCCGCGTCCCTGCTCGTGTAGATCCCGGGACGGTTCTACGTAAAAGGGTCGGGAGGCGCCTCGTCATGCGGCGGCGTGTCAGGTGTCGTAGAGGCCCTGTCGGGTTGCTTCGCCAAACCAGGCGCCGCTGCTGAACGTCGCCCCGCCGAACCTGGCATCGCCGTTGAAGCTCGCCTCGTTGAACCAAGCGACACTGGTGAAGGCCGCCCGGCTGAACTCTGCGTTGCTGCTGAAGGTCGTCTTGTCGAACCAGACTCCGCTGGTGAAGGCTGCCCCGTCAAACCTGGCGTCGGTGAAGGTCGTCTCGCTGAACCCGGCGCGGCCGTCGAACGTCGCCACGCGGCTGTCGCCGTGCACGAAGAACCGGCCGGGCGGTCGGCGGTCCAGTCTTGGGTTGTGCCGGTTTCCGTCGTGTACGTGAACCGGTGTAGGTCGCTGCGCAACCGGACAGCCTGTCGAACTAGGGGCGATCCCAGCTAGATCGACTGACGTCGACTCAAAAAGACTCGAACCAATAATCCGGAGGGTTCTTGGTTCGAGTCCAAGCGGGGGAGCAAAGCCCAGGTCGCTGACCTGGGCTTTTTGCTATCCCTGAGCAGGGCGATCCTCCCGTCGGCGCCGGTTGCGTTCTTGGCGTTCTCGCTCGCGGCGGCTGTAGGTCGCGTTGCGGACGGTCTCTTCGTCTTCCAGGCTTGATCCGAGCGCGCCGGCGACGATGCCGACCGAGCTGCACAGCCACACGAGGTTCAGGTACGAACCCGCACCCACCGCGTGTCCCAGGGTCTGGGCGAAGTAGCCGCTGTCGATGAGGACGGCCGCCGCGAGCAGGGCGAGCACGTACAGGATCGCGTACATGCACGTCACCCCGATCGCCAGTGTGGTTGCGGTGGAGACGTTGTACAGCAGCGCTTTGCGGCGCTCGGCGGCTTCGGAAGGCCGGTCCCACAAGTGGTTGTACACCGTCAGCCACACCGTCATGACCAGGACGGTGACCACCGTGATCGCCGCCAGCCGCAGCGGGGACAGCGCGTCCGCGAGCTTCCAGAACGAACTGGTGATGATGCCGTAGGCGGCCGTCCCCGCCGCGGCCGCGGTGGCGCCCGCGAGGTGCGGTACCAGCCGCCACGGACGGTTGTCCCGCACCATCCCGGCCAGCAGCCGCAGCCGGCCGCGCAGGCCGACCAGAGCGAGGTGCGTCGCGGACGACTGACGTCCGCCGGACATGCGCTGGGTCGGGGCCAGCGCCTCACGCAATCGTGCCACCGCTCCTCGGGCACGATGGTCTCCGTCGATGCCGAGCCGCCGGGACACCAGCTGCCGCACCACGCGGACCAGCAACGCCCGGGCCCGGCGGCGCAGCAGGACGGCACCGAGCGCCGGCAGCGAGATCATCGCGACCCCGTGCTCGACATCGATCCCGGCGACGACGGGCTTCGTCCCCGCGCGCCGGGGCAGATCGGTGACCAGGACCAGCAGGTCCCAGCCGCGGTCCTGCCGGTGCCGCTGCGCCAGCGTGCGCATCGGGATGTCCCCGTCTTCGTCCAGCGGCAGCTGGTCCACTTCGTGCTCGACCCGCCACCGCGTCTCCCCGTTCACCCGGGCGGCGAAAATCCGGGGGAGATCGTCGGCGATCGTCGTGATCACCTGCTCCGGCAGTCCTTCGTCGGCCAGCACCCCGACGGCCACCTGGCGTGGCGCGTTCATGTGGTTTCCCCTCGCTTGGCGGCAGCCGCCGGTTTCCACGAGGGGTGCCGGCCAAACCACTCGGTTCGGTACCGAGGCCAGCTCAGCGTCGTAGGAACTCGAACCGCGCCGGTCCGTCTAGGCTGAGGGCATGACCGACTCGAGGCGGGGTTCCGGCGAAACGCCGGAGGAGCTGGCAAACGCGTTGCGGGACCGGGCCAGGAGCGCCGCCACGACGGCGTTGCGCACGGGCCTGGAAGACATCGAAGACCGGCACGGTCAGCACGTCGCTGACGAGGTCGCCGCGCTGGTCGACGTGGACGGGGTGTTCGCCGGCCTGAACGACCCGGCTCACCGGGGACGGCCGCAGCCGGAAGACGACGAGCCGTACGAGTTCAAACCGGTGGGCTCGCGGTAGGGGTCACTTCCGCCAGTCGTAGCTCAGCGTGGGCGGCTGGTCGGACCCCTTCGTGACGGTGAGGTGGTCGTCGGGGTGCGCGGCGGCGTACCGGACCATCTCGTCGTACATCCGGTCGCGCATCCCGACGTCCCGCACCTCGATCGTGGCGCGCTGGGCCAGGTGGAGCTCGCCGGCGTTCACGCCCGGGTCGTTGCGGATCGCCAGGTTCCAGAAGTGCTTCTTGTCGGTGCCGTCGGCGCCCTGGCCGTCGTTGGTGAAGTAGACTTGGCCGGTGTCCTTGTCGTAGATCGTCTGGGTCACCTTGATCTGGTCGTCACCCTGGGCGGCGTTGAAGTGCCCGTTGTTGTTCGGCGACTCGCTGGTGTAGAAGCCGACTTCCCCGCCGAACGCGTGGTTCGCGTACTTGCCCTTCCACAACTCCAGCCGGTACGTCTTCCCGGTCTCGGGGTCGGTGAACTCCATGTTGTCGCCGTCTTCACCGGTTTCGTCGAGGTCCATCCCGGCGAGCTTCCCGAGCTTGTCGTAGAAGTCCTTCCAGCCCAGGTAGCTCTGCACCGAATGCTCGCCGGTGGTGTAGAAGCCGCCTTCCGCGTTGTACCGGAAGCCGAGGTAGTCGTAGATCTTCTGCGCGACCTCGGGGTTCTGCATGATCTTGTTCCAGTCCTGGTGGAGCAGCGCCGCCTGTAGCTCCGGGTGCTTCTTCAGCAGCGCGAGCAGCCCGGGTATTTCGCGGAGCATGATCGCGCCGATCTCGGCGAGGTTCCGCTTTTCGGAGCCCGCGAGCTCCCACACCTGACCGGTCTTGAACCGCAGCTTCTGGCCCTCGATAAGCAGGATCGCGTCGTAGGTGGTGGTCACCCGTTCCAGGTCGGCCAGCAGGACGAGGGCCCGGGCCTTGACGGCCTTGTCCTGCGCCCAGGCGACGGCGAGGTCGACTTGGCGGATCCCGAAGCCGTGCCAGCCGTGGTCGAGCTTCTTCTGGAGGCTCTGGGCGTCCGCGCGCGTGTTCCGGGCTTCCTGCTGGGCCTTCGCCAGCGCGTCACGGATCGTCTCGAACGACTTGGCCGAGTCCTCGAGGTCCTGGGCCTGGTCGTCGCGGTTCTTCTTGAACGCTTCCAGCGATCTGAGCGCCGCTTCGCCGGCCCCGCCGTGCCAAGCCTCGCTCAGCTGGACGCGCACGCTCTCCAGCAGGGCTTTGGTGTCGGCGATGGTTTCCTTGGTGGCCCGGCAGGCCCGGGCGCGGTCGTCCAGTTCGGTGGTGCTGCCCTTCTCCACCTGGTCGGCGAGAGCGTAGATCTTGTCGAACACCGCCGTCACCGGTCGATTCTCCCGAGGCTGCTGTCGAGCGCTTTCAGGAAGGCGTCGCGGGCCCCGGAATCGGTGCTGTGATAGCTCTTCGCGGCCGTCTGGATGCTTTCGACCAGGTTGTCGACCTGCTGCTGCGCGGCGTCCAGGTCGTCCTTGCGCGTCGCCAGCCAGACGTCGTAGTCCCCGGCGAAGCCGGCGGCGCGCGCGGTGCTCCCGACGTTCGGCGATCCGCCGATGGACAGCGTCGGCGACGTGCCCGCACTGAGCTTGGCCGCCGCGGCGTTGATGTCCGCGACGTCGACCTCGAAACCCACCGGAACTCCCTCTCCGCCGCCCGAGTGACAGGCCTTGGCGGCAATGTAACAGTTTGCCGCAGGTCAGAGGCCGTGGTGCCGTTTTCGGTTCCCCGGTCGGTGGCCAGAACCGGACACGCGCACGGAGCGGCGGGCAGCCGCACGGGAGTTTCGAGGCCGCCCAGCAGGTCCGGCCCGATCAGCCGACCTGGAGGACGACCTTGCCGCCGGGACGCGGTGACTGGCTGAGCTCGATGGCCTCCCGCCAGCCGGTGAGGGGGATGACGCGGGCGACCGGGATGCCGAACCCGCCCTCCGCGGCGAGCTGGGCGCACTTCTCGACGACGTCGTAGCGGTGGCCGAGCGGTCCTTCGGTGAACGCGTCGCGGGCGCCGAGCTCGCGGGCGGCCGCGAGGTTGCTGATGGTCAGGACGTGCCGGGGGTCGGTGACCGTGCGGAGGAGTTCGGGAATCGTGGCGTCGTCGGGCGGTGACACGTCGAGGACGACGTCGACCGGGCCGCCCGCCAGTTCGCGTACCCGCTCGGCCATCCCCTCGCCGTAGGTGGTGATCTCGGCTCCGGTCGCGCGCAGGGCCTCGGTGTGGGTGGGACCCGCCGTCGTGAGCACGCGGGCGCCGCTCAAGCGGGCGAGTTGCACGGCGGCGAAACCCGTCGTGGTGCCGCCGCCGCTGACGAGGAGCGTGGTGTCGGCGGTGATACCGAGCAGGTCCAGGCCGAGCTGGGCGGTGTCCACGGCCATGGGCAGCGCGGCGGCGGCCGCGGGGGTCAGTGCGGGGGGCCGGGGGAACCAGGTGTCGAGCACCGCGTGATCGGACGCGCCCGCGGTCGGGCCGGTGAACGGGGCGGGGCCGAACACCGCGTCGCCGAGCCGGACGCCCGGCACGGCCTCGCCGACGGCGTCGACCGTGCCGGCGACCTCGAGCCCGACGCCGCGGGGCAGGTCGCCGGGGTAGAGGCCCCGGCACAGCGCCAGGTCGGCGGGGTTGACCGTGCAGACCTCGACGGCGACCCGGATCTGCCCCGGGGCCGGCTGGGGTGGCTCGGCGTCCTCGAGCCGCAGGACGTCGAGGGGCTCGCCGTTCCGGTGGAAACGCAGGGTGCGCATGACGATCTCCTGACCGTGACCGAGTGACAGCAGATGCTGTCGTCATTCGACGGTAGCACAGTGATGACAGCATCTGCTGTCGCTATGCTGAAGGGCATGGCTCGCTGGGAAGGCAACACCCGGGAGCGGCTCGAGCGCGCGGCGTTGGAGCTGTTCCGCGATCAGGGCTACGACCGCACCACCGTCGCGCAGATCGCGAAGCACGCCGGCTTGACCGAGCGATCGTTCTACCGCTGGTTCACCGACAAGCGGGAGGTGCTGTTCGCCGGCGACGAGCTGCAGGCCTGCCTGGAGGCGGGCATCGAAAAGGTGCCCGCCGGCACCGGCGCGCTCGCGACGCTGATGGCCGCGTTCACCGCCGTGCCCGACGTGCTGCGCCCGCCCGAGATGCTGATCGAGCTGCGCGCCGTCATCGCGGCCAACCCGCCGCTGCGGGAACGCAGCCTGATCAAGGAAGCGGTGCTGGCCGAGGTGACCGCCGCGGCGCTGTGCCGCCGCGGCCACGACGAGCACACCGCGCGGCTGGCCACCGCGCTCGGCATGGCGATCCTGGCGTCGGCCACCCGGCGCTGGGTGCTCGGCGAACAGGAGGACTTCCCGGCCCTGCTGGCCGGCAGCGCCGCGGACCTGCTCGCCGTCGCCGCCGACCTGCCGGGCGAACCGGAGTAGCCGATCAGGGCTCGGTGCCCCAGGCGAGGGCGCCGGCCTGGTAGGCCGTCGTGGTGGCGAGGTCGCTGAACGACGCCGCCGCGCGGTAGCTGTGGTCGTCGGCCTGGTTGAACGCCGCCCAGTCGGCCTTGGCGACCCGGATCTGGACCTCGCCGGTGTTCGCGCCGGCGGCGAGGGTGCCGCCGCTGAAGCCGACCTCGACGTAGGCGTCGGCTCCCGGTCGCGGCGTGCCGAGCTTCACCACCCTCAGCGAGACGTTGGCGCAGCCGACCACCGCGTAGTCGCACCAGATCTGGTAGCCCGGGTTGGTGGCGTCGCCGGTGAACCAGTACCGCGCGGTGACGCCGGTCAGGGCGACGGACGTGCTGCCCCGGTTCACGATCTGGAGACCGGTGCGGATCTGGTTGTCGGTGACGCCGCTGCTCGAGCGCTGCTGGACGGCGAGCGTGCCGGTACCGCCGCCGGTCGTCGTGGTCGTGACCGAGACCGAGCTCGCCGGAGAGCCGTTGCCGGCGGCGTCCCGCGCGCGCACCGAGAACGTGTACGCGGTGCCGGGGGTGAGGCCGGTGACCTGGTAACCGGTGGTCGTGGTGCTGCCGATCGCCGCGCCCGCCGAGTTCAGCACGTCGTACCCGGTGACGCCGACGTCGTCGGTGGCCGCGGTCCACCTGAGACTGACGCTGGTGCTGCTCGCGACGGCGGTGACGCCGGTCGGTGCCGACGGCGGGGTGGTGTCCCCTGTGGACGGTCCGGGCGGGCTGCCCCACAGCACGGTGGAGCCCTGCGCGAGCACCAGCCGCGAGGCGTTCGCGGGCGCGGAACCACTGGGCGCGAGGCCGGTGTGCGACCAGTCGTTGCCCGGGTCCCAGGTGCCGGCGCTGCTGATCCGGAACTGCACTTCCTTGCGGTAGCGGGACTGTCCGCCGGGCGCGACCCCGCCGGAGCACTGCACGTCGACGTAGTAGGTCGAGCCGGAGAACTGGCGCACGGCCGGCGCGTCGCACTGGTTGTACGCGGAGGAAACCGAGATCTGGCCGGGCGTGGTGGCGCCGTCGAGCGTGAAGTAGTAGCGCAGCGAGCCGGTGAAGGTGCGCGCCGGCCACGCCGACTTGTTGAGCACGTACGCCTTGACCTCGGTGAACGTGCCGCCGTCGGGTTGGTTGAGGGCGCCCTGCGCCAGGATTTCCGGGCCGTCGGGGGTTTCCGTCGTCGGGAAGGACGCTAGTGGCGCGCCGCCGTACTCGCCGTAGAGGCGCGCCAGCGCGCTGGTGAAGCCGGCGTTGTAGTCGAGGGCGACCTCGTTCATCGTGTAGTTGCCGCGGTCGTCGGTGTAGGCGTCGTTGGGCGAGGAGGGGCCGCCGACGAGCGCGCCGTACAAGGTGTGCCGGCTCAGCGTCGGCTCGGTCATGCTGTCGGCCCAGGAGCCGTGCGCGGTGCGGTGGTGCGGGTTGCGCGGCGGGTTGACGCCGAACCCGACCTCGAAGCTCGCGCCGCGGGGGTTGTCGCCCAGCGCGTAGTCGATCTGCCGGACGCCGAAGGCGTGGTACGTCGCCGCGCGCGTGGGATCGGTGGCGCGCAACCAGTCCGAGTACGTCAGCGCCACGAACGCGGTGTTCGCCGCGTACCGCAGCGAGCCCCACTGGTCGAGCACGGCCTGGCCGCCGGGGGAGTAGGGCACGCGCTGGCCGTTGACGCCGGTGGTCCACCAGTCCAGCCAGCGGTTGGCGTCGGCGACGTACTCGGGGTCGCCGGTGAGCTGGGCGAGCAGGACGTAGGCGCCGTAGGACTTGTCGTCCCAGGCCAGCGTCCAGCGGTAGGAGCGGGTGGTGGTCTGCGGTTCGGTGGACAGCTTCTCGTACTCGGCGCGCGCCTTGGTCAGGTAGGCGCTGTCACCGGTGGCCTTGTAGAGCCAGATCGCGCCCCACACCAGCTCGTCCTGGTAGCCGCTCCAGGACTTGTAGAAGTTCTGGGCGTCGGTGATGCAGTTCGAGTAGACGCCCCGGTGGTTGTCGGCGAACGAGTACAGCTGCTTGGCGTGCGTGAGCAGGGTGGCCGCGTAGGCGGGGTCGTCGGCTTGGAACACCAGTGAGCCGGAGGCCAGCTGCGCGGCGGCCTCGCCGGCGAGGTCCGAGCCCGGGCACGAGTCGTCGACGCGGTAGGCGGGCCGGGCCATGGTCATCGTCTCGGCGGGGCCCCACCACTTGTGGTCGTCGTCGCCCTTGCCGACCTGGCCGTACAGCACGTCGGGCTGCGGGTGCGCCTTGATCAGCCAGTCGGCACCCCAGCGCAGGTTGGCGAGCAGGTACGGCCACTGGCCGGAGTCCCGGTAGGCGGCGCGGTTTTCCAGCCCGCCCCAGGCGAGCATGGTCATGCTGGACTCGAACGGCAGCCCGAACTTGACGTGGTCGCCGGCGTCGTAGAACCCGCCGGTGAGGTCCAGGCCGGCGTCCTTGCCGTCGTCGAGGGCGGACGGGCCGCGCCAGGAGACCCGGTTGCCGCTGGGCAGCGCGCCGGAGCGCTGGGCGTCGTAGAACCAGACGGCCTTCTGCAGTGCCTCGCCGTAGTTGAACTTCCCGGCCGCGGCTGCGGGATCCGCGGACACGCCGGGGATCGCGAGGCTCACGCCGAGCACGAGCAGTGCGACGACCACCCGGGAAATCGCCTTCGTCATCGAAGTGCGCACGCCGCCTCCTGGCATCTGGGAGCGCTTCCAGATTGGAGGGTAAGGGATCGTGCTCGCCCAGTCGTGGTCCACTCGGATGAATGATGGGAGCGCTCTCAGAAATCGGCGGGTGTGTTACCGCATGGCGGCCCGGTAACGCCCCGGGGTCCGGCCGACGAGTTCGGTGAAGGCGTCGATGAAGCTGCCCGGGTTCGCCCACCCCAGCCGGATCGCCGTGTCGGTCACCGACGTGCCTTCGCCGAGTTCGAGCAGGGCCCGCTGGACGCGCAGCAGCGTGCGCCACTGGAGGAAGCCCATCGACAGCTCGCCGGCGAACAGCCGGCTGAGGGTTCGCTCGCTCGAACCGGTCCGGTGGCCCAGTTCCGCCAGCGTCGCCGGGCTCGCCGGGTCGGCGTGCAGCAGGTCGGTGACGGCCTTCAGGCGGGCGTCGCGCGGCTCCGGGAGGCGCAGGGGTTCCGGCTTGGCGCGCCCGAGTTCCGAGAGGACGACGTCCAGCAGCAGCCGGGAGCGGGGACTGTCGGCGGGCTCGCCGAGCTTCGCCAGGTACGCCTCGCGCAGCAGCGGACTCGCCTCGACCACCGACGGTTCCGCCGGCAGCTGCCCGGCCAGGTCCGCCGGGACCTGCAGCAACCGGATGTCGGTCCGGCCGTGCGACCGGCTGCTGTGGACGTGGAACGGCGGCACCCACGTGATGCGGTTCGCCGGCGCCACCCAGGTACCGGCGCGGGTCGACGTCACCAGTGCCCCGGACGCGGCGTACCGGAGCTGGCCGAAGTCGTGGAAGTGCGCCGGGACGACGTCGCCGTGCGCCAACGGCTCGCAGACCGCCGGATCGCCGGCGCGGACGAGTTCGATCATCGGCTTCCAGCCTAGCCTGGCGGGTTGTCGGAGAATCCTGGCGAGACACCGGTGGTCCGCCTGCGCGAGAACGGCCATCGTCGGGGTATGCGAGTCATCACCCAGCACGCGTTCGGGGGCCCGGAGGTCCTCACCATCGAGGACGCCCCCGCACCCCGGCCCGGGCCGGCCGAAGTCCTCGTCCGCGTCGAAGCGATCGGGCTGAACCCCCTCGAACCGCGCCTGCGCGCCGGCGAATTCCCGTTGCTCGGCCCGCCGCCGTTCGTCCTCGGCTGGGACATCAGCGGCGTCGTGGAAGAGTCGCCGCGGACGTGGCGGTTCAAGCCCGGCGACGAAGTGTTCGGGATGCCGCTGTTCCCGCGGGCGGCCGGCGGGTACGCCGAGTTCGTGGCGGCGCCGGCCCTGCACCTGGCGCGCAAGCCGGCGTCGCTCTCGCACGTCGAGGCGGCGGCGTTGCCGGTGGTCGGACTGACCGCCTGGCAGGGTCTCGTCGACCTCGCCGGAGTGTCCGAAGGCGACCGCGTGCTGGTCCACGGCGGTGGCGGCGGGGTCGGCCACGTCGCGATCCAGCTCGCGAAATCGCTGGGCGCGCACGTGATCACCACCGCGGGTCCGGCCAAGCGGGAGTTCGTCGAGGGATTCGGTGTGGACGAGGTGATCGACTACACGGCGGTCGACTTCACCGAGGTGACCGGCGACGTCGACGTGGTGCTCGACACGCTCGGCGGCGAAGCCGCGGAGCGCTCACTCGAGGTGCTCCGTCCCGGAGGCCACCTCGTGACGGCGGTCGCCGAGGAGGACGCGGAGCTCATCGCGAAGTTCGAGGCGGCCGGCATGCGCTTCAGCGGCATCGCGGTCGATCCCGATCCGGTCGCCCTGCGCGGTCTCGCCGGCCTCGTCGACCGCGGCGAGCTCCGGGTCCACGTGCAGGAGACCTTTTCGTTCGACCGCATCGCCGACGCGCACCGGCTGATCGAGCGGGGTCACCTGCGGGGCAAGGTGGTGCTCACCGTCTGATCCCCGGCGGCCGGGGCGGGGGCGGCAGCGGCAGGTGCGGGTCGAGCTCGATGCCGCCGGCGCGGAGCGAGTCGTCGATGATGCGCCAGATCCAGCGCGTGAGCAGGTCCGTGAGCTGGGTCCGCGTGACGCCGCGGGGGCTTTCGAGCCATTGCGCGGTGCAGGAGTCGACGAGTCCGACGACGCCGAAGGAAATGAGCTCGGCGATGCGCGCGTCCAGCTCGAACGTCGCCAGGTAGAACTCGAACACCTGCGTGAGCTGGCGCGCGATGACCGTCTTGACGTCGGAGATCGCGTCCCGCCCGCCGATCTGGGCGTGCCGGGTCAGGTAGCGGTAGAGGTTGCCGTTGCCGGCGAGCCAGCCGGTGTGCGCGTCGACCGCGACGGTGATCATCTGCAGCGCGCTGCCCTGCGGCTCCCACACCGGCAGGAGCGCGGTGGTGATGAGCCCGGTCGCCCGGTCGGCGATCGCCCGCTTCAGGTCGGTGGCGTCGTCGAAGTGCTTGTACAGCTGGGGCCGCGCCACGCCGGCGACCTCGGCGATGCGCTCGGTCGACACGTCGGGACCGTGCTCGGCGATCGCCCGCAGGGCCGCGTCGACGAACTCGTGCCGCCGGCGCTCCCGCTGCCCCGCCCAGCGGGCGGCCCGGCCGTCGCCGGGGCCGGGGCGAGCTGGAGGGGACGTCACTTCGGTGACCCTACCGGGGAGTTGGGTAGGGGCTACGCTTCTGTATCTGTTACTTTGAGGCCCGAGTTATCACGGAGCGTGGTTGCGCGGCGGATCGGAGTGCGCGATGTGGGGAGCGGTGGACGACGGCGGCCCGCCGGACGCCCGGCTGATCAGCGAGTTCCGCCGGGGTGACGCGGGAGCGGGCAGCCGGCTGTTCCGCCGGCACGCCGAACCCCTGCGCCGGCTCGCCGCGGACTGGGGCGGCCGACCCGCGGACTGGGACGACCTGGTGGCGGAGACGTTCACCTGCGTCCTCGCCGTGCTTCGCGCCGGTGGCGGGCCGCGGGAGAACCTCCGGCCGTACCTCGTGACGACGATGCGCGAGCTGGCCGCCCGGTGGGGTGGGCCCCGGCCGGGAGCCGACGAGCTGGTCGGGACCGCTTTCCACACCCTGCCGGCCCGCTGGCGGACGGTGCTGTGGAGCACCGTCGCCGAAGGGCGCACGGAGGCCGAGCTGGCCCCGGTGCTGGGGGTCTCGCCGACTGGGGTCGCGGTGCTGGCCGCGCGCGCCCGCGAGGCGCTGCGGCACGCCTACCTGCAGGCCCAGCGGTCGCCGGCAGCGGTTTCCGGGAACCGGCGATGAACCCCACCACCACGCCCATCTTCGACGCGGTGGTGGCCGAGACCGGCGTCCAGTGGCCGGGTCCTGCCACCGACGACGGCGAACCGACCTCTCCTGAGCCGCAGGTGACGCCCGTCAGCCCGTGAGCGGTTCGGTCACCTTTTCGGGGATGACTCACTCTTCTGGGTTAACTCAGCCGGCGGGTCCGGTGCCGTCGTGGCGTCACGGGCGGTGTCGAGCGCCCTCGCACTCCCGAGACCGACGGGAGGGCGGGCCAGTGGGCGATCGAAACCACGCCGACGGCGCCGTGCGCAGGCTGCGCGGCCGGTGGCGGCTGGCGAGCACCACCAGCGGGTGGCGCTTCCCGAGCGACTGGGCGGTGCCCGAAGTGGACACCGTGTGCAGCTCGGCGCTGTTCCGCGGCGATCTGACGGCGGCGCTGACCGTCCTCGGCCGGGCACGCGCGCGGACGGGCGCCGGGCTCGACGAGACGTTGTACGACGTCGCCGCGCTGCACACGGTGCTGGACGGCTGCGCGGACGCGGCGCAGCCCGCCATGCTCCGCGCGGCCGCGATCGGCTGGGCGAACGCCGTGGCGGCCGATCCGCGGCCGGCGACGGTGGCTCACCCGGAAGCCGCGCACGAACGCGCCCCGGCGCCGCCGCCCCGGCGGGTGGTTGCCGAACCAGGGAGGTTCCCAGCGCTCGAACGGGAGTAGCGCCGGGCTCGCCCCCTACGCGAGCCCGGCGCTCCGTCCCCGCCCGTGGAACCCCGCCGCCTCGCCGACGTGACGCCCTCGCGGCCCGGGAACACCCCCGCGGGGGATGCCGGGCACGGAAAAAGCCCAGGCCACCGGCCTGGGCTTTCCCACCGAGCGCCGGGTCCGGGTGCGGTCGCGGCTCCCCCGGCGCCCGCGAGACGCTGCGCACCGGCAACTCACTGCCCGCCGCCACCTCGGCGAGGCCGCCCGTCGACTCCAGCCGGCGGTGGGCCGTCGGCGTCAACGTGATCGCCGGGCGTTACCGCGTGAACGTGAACCAGTTGATGTTGACGAAGTCCGCCGAACCACCGGAGAACGTCAGGTAGACGTCGTGCACCCCGGTCGCCGAGCTGACGACGTTCGCCGGGACCGTCTGCCACGACTGCCAGCCCCCGTTGTTGGCGAAGTCGATCTCCGCGAGCACCGGGCCCGACACACTGTCGATCCGCGCGCGGATCGCGCCGCTCACCCCCGCCGCCGCGCCCGAGGCCAACCGGGCGACGAACTGGCGGGGCGAGGTCGAGCCGAAGTCGACCTTCGCGTACTTCAGCCAGTCGCCGTTGGCGATCCAGCCGACGTCCGTGCCGCCGCCCGCGTCGCTGCACGCCTCGTTCTGCGTGCCGCTCTGGGCGTTGTAGGCCTCCGCCTGGATCGTCGAGTACGCGCTCGTGCCGCCACCGGTCGGGGGCGTCGTCGTACCGCCACCCGCGCCCAGCGCCACCGTCCAGGACGTCGGGGCCGGGTCCTGCAGGTGGCCGTCCACCGGCCGGCTGCCCGTCGGGCCGACGTCGTCGTACGGGAACGCGTAGCCGATCGACGCGTGCTGGTGGACCAGGCGCGCGTAGTGGTTGGTCGTGGCGTCCTTGTAGTACTGCGAAGGCGCGACGCCGTCGGGCTGGTTGTTGCCGCCCGAGACCAGGAGGCTGCTGCGGTTGAGCGCGGCCGCGAGCCGGGCCGCGATCGCGCCGCGGGCGTCGCCGCCGGAGTTGTACAGCGGCCCGCTCGCGCAGCCGAAGATGTCGATCGCACTCGGCTTGGTGAAGGGCACGCCGTTGGTGTTGAGGCCGGCGAACACGATCGTGTCGCCGCTGACCGTGCCGGTGTACGACCCGATGCTGCCCTGCCCGTTGATCGTCAGCGGCGTCGAACGGTAGTGGTCCCAGACGGCGTTGAGGTAGCCGGTCCAGTAGCCGCCGAAGTCGGTCGGGGAGTGGCCCGGCGCGAGCACGCGCACCACCTTGCCGGACGAGTCGGTGACGACCAGCTGGTCCCACGGCGCCCCGTCGGCGGAGTGCTGGGCGCGCAGCCCGTCGGCGATGGCGCCGAGCGCGCCGTCGGGCAGCGGGCTGACCGACTGCGACCCCGCCGCGCCCGTCGTGGCCATGGACACCGGCAGCGCCACCATGTCGACGTAGCTGATGTTCGCGTAGAGGTTCGCGCTGTTGTAGGTGAACTCGGCGAACGTCCAGTTGGTCCGCCAGTTCGGGTCCGAGCTGGTGAAGCCGGGCTGCACCAGCCCGGGGCCCGGGTTGACGAAGAACTGGATCTTCTGGTCCGTCGAGAACCAGACGCGGCCGCCGATGATGTAGTCGCGCAGGGTCACCGTGACCTGGGACCCCGAGCCGTTGAGCGGAATGGCGTAGTCGGGGATCGGGGTCACCGGCGAGGACGGGTTGGGCAGCCGCTGGAACTGGCCGCTCGCCGTGACGAACCCGGGCCAGCCGGACGTGTCGGCGCCGCTGATGTAGGCGTAGACGGTGCCGTTGCCCGAATTGTTCTTCAGGGTCACCGGCAGGGACGCCGCGGCCCGCGCTTTCGGCGCGGTGGCGGTGGACCACAGCGACGCGCCGGCCACGGCGGTCAGACCGGCGGTGACGAAGGTACGCCTGGACAGCATGGCGCCTCCTCGGGGAGAGCGGCACGTGCGTGGCGGCGGCACGCGTCCGCGACGGTGGGGACGGCCGAACGCTAAGGACGCCCGAGCGGAATGGTCAAGACCATTCGGCGCGGTCGGGTACGGGCGGCCGGAGAGCCTGCCCGCTAGTACACCCACCCCCGGCTACTCCATTCGAGGGCCGGCTGCCTCCTCGTCGATCAACTTAGGTTGTCGCCGCCGATGACCTTTTCCGCTAGCCGCCGCACGTCCCGGCCCGGGAAGCTGGCTACCGGAGCACCGCGCCGAGGCGAGCGCGGCCGAAGACCCGGCGGGAGCACTCCCCCCTCCCGCCTGCGAGGTACGACGTCCGGCGCACCCAGCCCCCAGTACGGCGCGCCGGACGTCGTGCCGCTTCCGGGCCGTGGGAATCCACAAAGGACGATCAGCCGACGGTGGCGGCGGCCTTCAGGTGCCGGCGGGCGTTGCCGGCCAGCTCGTCGATGTTGCGGTCCAGCAGCGACTTCAGGTAGCCGGGGCCGATGCCGAAGTCGTCGAAGCCGGTGACCAGGCCGCGCAGCTTGTCGATCCGCACCTCGCCGCGCTTGGCCGGCATGTCGACCAGCTTGCGCTCGGCGCGGGTGCCGAGGCGCTCCTCCAGCCCGTCGACGATGTCCTCGATCGCCTCCGAGCGCCCGGACGCCACGTTGACGACCTCGTCGCGCACCCCCTGGGTGAGCAGCGAGTCGGTCATCCGCATCATGTCGCCGACGTCGAGCAGGTCGCGCGAGACCCCGGAGTGCAGCGTGACCGAGCCCGCGAGCAGCTGGCGGGTCAGGGACGGCAGCAGCTGGTGCGGCGACTGCCCGCGCCCGACGATGTGCGACAGCCGCAGCACGAGCCACCGCGCGCCCGAGAGCGCGCAGACGTGTTCGAGGCACAGCTTGTGCCGCCCGTACGGGGTGAGCGGGAAGACCGCGCCGCCCTCGCTGCCGACCGACTGGTCGGCGCCGTACATCCCGGTCGACGCGGTGGACAGGAAGATCACCGTGCGGCCGGCGGCGCGGCAGCGGTCGATGACGTCGTAGACCAAAGTGGACTCGCGCTGGAACGCCGACACGTCGTTGACGAGCACCGTCGAGACGCCCGCCGCGATGAGGGTGACGTCCGGGTGCCGGTCGCCGAAGTACCGCCGGGTGTGGTGCGCGATGAAGCCGTTCCCGATGATCTCCATCAGCCGATCACCGCCGCGGCGTGCGTCAGGACTTCGCCGGCGAGCCGCGCGGTGGCCACCGACGACGCCAGCCACGCGGCTTCGGAGTCGTCGCGCCCGGCCAGCGCCGCGACGGCGAACGAGCGCAGCGACAGCTCGAACTGGTGCGCCGGAGGCAGCCAGAGCTCTTCGACGTGGTCCTGTTCTTCGATGCGCAGCACGGGTTGCCGCCCCGGGGGCGGGGTGAAGGCGCGGTCGAGCGACAGCGCGGCGGCGCTGCCCCAGAGCTCGTACCGCGAGCGGTAGCTGTGCTGGAAACCGAAGTCGAGGGACGCGGTGACGCCGCTCGCCGAGGTGAGCAGCGCGTGCCCGGCGACGTCCACGCCGGTTCCGTCGAACTTCAGCGCGGCCCCGGTGACCCGGAGTTCGGGGCCCAGCAGGAAAAGCGCGGCGCGCAGGGGGTACACGCCGACGTCGAGCAGCGCCCCGCCGCCGAGGGACGGCTGGTAGCGGATGTCGCGGGCGGGCAGCGGCGGGATGCCGAACGACGCGGTGAACGTCCGGAGCTCGCCGAGCCGGCCGCCGTCGAGCAGTTCCCGCACCTTCGCGTGCTGCGGGTGGTGCACGAACGTGAAGTTCTCCCGCAGCACCAGATCCTGCTTCGCCGCCAGCTCGGCGAGGTCCTCGGCCTGGTCGAGCGTCAGCGTGAGCGGCTTCTCGCACAGCACGTGTTTCCCGGCCAGCAACGCTTTCCGCGTCCACTCGTGGTGCAGCGCGGTCGGCAAGGAGATGTACACGGCGTCGACGTCGGGGCTGTCCAGCAGCTCGTCGTAGCTCGACGCGATGACGCCGAACCGACGGGCGAAGTCCACGGCCTTCTGCGGCAAGCGGGCCGCGACCTCGGTCAGCTCCAGTTCGGCGACGCCGGCCAGCGCGGGCAGCGTGCGCCGCGCGGCGATCGACGAGCAGCCCAGCGCGCCCAGGCGCAGCGGCCGGTTCACCGCAGCCCCCGCAGGCACGCGATCAGGCTGCGGGCCTGCACGTTGACGTAGTGGCTGTGCCGCAGCAGCTCGTTGAGCTGGTTGAGGGTGAGCCACCGGAAGTCGGCGAGCCCGGCGTCCGGGAAGTCCGCGGGCACCTCGATGATCTGGTAGTCGCTGTAGGCGTGGTGGAACCGGCCGCCCTCTTCGGAGAGCTGGGCGGCGAAGAGCACTTGGTCGTCGCGTCTGCCCAGCACCGTGTCGAGGAACGGCGGCCGGTGCGCGGGCGGGGTGAGCACGTAGTTGTCCGGCGTGCACTGCACGGTCGGCGCGAGCTCGACGACGTCGAGGTAGCCGGGCTCGACGCGGGCGTTGAGCAGCGCGTGCAGCACCCCGTCGACGCGCTTGACCAGCAGCGCCACCACGCCCGCGCCGTGCGGGCGGACCAGCGGCTGCGTCCACCGCGCGACCTCGCGGCCGTTGGTGGTGATGTCGACGGCGATGATGCTGAAGAACAGGCCGAGCTCGTGGGAGATCTCGGCCGGCGTCCGGACCCAGTTCGCGACCTCGCCCAGGGGCAGCGAGCTCGTGCGCACGACGTGCTGGGCCTGGCGCGAGGTGATCCAGCTGAGCACCTCGGTGCGCGTGTGCAGGCTGCCGGTGTGCTGGGCCGACGAGCGCGCCACCGCCGCGGCGAGGTCGCTGGTGGCGTCGGTCTCGCGGCCTTCGAGCCCGGCCGGCATGCACGACAGCACCGTGCGGGCGTCCATGTTGACGAGGTTGTCCTGCTTGAGCAGCTCGTGCAGCTGGCCGAGGGTGAGCCAGCGGAAGTCGTCGGGCAGCTCGCCGTCCTCTTCGAACTCCGCGGCTTCGACGATCATGTTCCGGTTGCGCTTGCGGTAGAACCACGAACCCTGCTCCGACTGCAGGACGTCGGCGAGCACGGTTTCCGGGTCGGGGTCGCGGAAGTGGTCCAGGTAGGGGACCGGGCGGCCGCCGTGCACGCGGGTGTAGTTGCTCTTGGTCGCCTGGACGGTCGGCGAGATCTGGACGCCGTTGACGTTGCCCGGCTCCGACTTCGCCTGCATCAGGCAGTGCAGGACGCCGTCGATCTCCTTGACGAGGATGCCGAGGATGCCGATCTCCGGCTGGTTGATGATCGGCTGCGACCAGTGCGTGACGGGCCCGTGGTCGGTGTCGACCTCCAGGCCCTCGACGCCGAAGAATCGGCCGCTTTCGTGCCGCAGGTTGCCGCTGCCGTCCTCGAAGCCCCACTGGCGGAGTTCGCCGAACTCGATGCGCCGGACTTCGTGGCGGTGGGCCCGGTTGCGGTCGGCGATCCAGCCGGCGACGAGCGCGTTCGGGGTCGCGACGCCGTCGGTGGCGGCCGCCGACCTGGCCAGCCGGTGGGGCAGCGTCACGTCCGGTTTGCGGAGCAGGCCGGTTCCGGTGGGGCGCTCCATGGATTTCACCTCGCGTGGCCGGCGGACGGGATGTCCTAGTTGTAGCCGGGGAAATCTAGGAGGAATGCTGGTCTTCGGGCTGGCGTCGCGGGGACACTAGGCGATTCATTGGATTGCCTGTGCAGACGCCGGGGACCGGCCGCGCGCCGACCTAGGGTGACCGCCGTGGACGTCTCCGGCCGGCATGTCGCCTTCTTCGGTTTCCCGGGCTTCGGTCACCTCCGGCCGACGCTGCCGGTCGTGCGCGAGCTGCTCGCGCGCGGGCACGAAGTGTCTTATGTGGTCGCCGAGCGGTTCGCCGGCGTCGTCGCCGAAACCGGCGCGACGGTGCTGACCTACCCGTCCGCGTTCCCCAAGTCGATGCCCGACGTGCACACCGCCGACGACCTCGCCACGGTCCTCGCGCACTACCTCGACGAGGCCTACGCCCCGCTCGCCACCGCGTGGCCCGCGTTCGCGGACCGCCCGGTGGACCTCGTGGTCGAGGACGTGCTGAGCACCGACGTCGGCGGGCTCGTCGCGCGACGCGCCGGCTGCGGCGTCGTCCGGCTGTTCGCCGGGTTCGGCGGCAACGACGAGGTCCCGCTCAACGGCAGCGAGGTCGAGCTGGCCGGGCCGCCGCTCGACCCCGCGCACCCCGCGCTGGCGGCGTGCGGCGAGCGCATCACCGCGCTGCTGGCGGAGTTCGGTCTCGACACCCCTCCGGCCTTCCCGCCCGGCGGCGGGGAAGTCGTGGCGAACCTCGTGTTCGTGCCCCGCGCGTTCCAGCCGCGTGCCGAGTGCTTCGGCGACGAGTTCGTGTTCGTCGGCCCGACCGGCGACGACGGCGCGGTCGCCGAGAGCTGGGGTCCGCCGGGTGGGGACGTTCCCGTCGTCCTGGTGTCGCTGGGCACGTCGTCCAACAGCAACCCGGAGTTCTTCACCGCGTGCGGCCAGGCCTTCGCGGGCACCGGCTGGCGGGTCGTGATGACCACCGCCGGGCACGTCGGCGACGACGTCGCGGCGGCCATGCCCGACAACGTCGAGCTGCACTCGTGGCTCGACCACCGCGCGGTCCTCCCGCACACCGACGTCGTCGTCTGCCAGGCGGGCACGGGCTCCCTGATGGACGCGTTCGGCCACGGCGTCCCGGTGGTCGCCGTGCCGCAGCGCCCGGAGGCGCGGGTGACGGCGGCGCAGGTCGAGCGGCTGGGCCTGGGCCGCGCGCTGCTCGACGACGTGACCGGCGAGGACGTCCGCGACGCCGTGCTGGCCGTCGCCGCCGACGCGGCCATGGCCAAGGAGGTCGCACGGATGCGGGAAGCGATCCAGGCGTCCGGCGGCGCGAAACGGGCGGCGGACGTGCTCGAACGCGCGGTGCGGGCCACCGATGGGAAAAAGGCATGAGCGACGACGACAAGCTGCGCGGGTACCTCAAGAAGGTCACCGCGGACCTGTACCGGACGCGCGAGCGGCTGCGCGACGCGGAAGACCGCGAGCACGAGCCGATCGCGATCGTGGCGATGAGCTGCCGCTACCCCGGCGGCGTCCGCTCGCCGGAGGACCTGTGGGACCTGGTGGCTTCGGGCCGCGACGCCATCTCGGGGTTCCCCGTCAACCGCGGCTGGGACCTCGACGCGCTCTACGACCCGGACCCCGACCGCGCCGGGACGTGCTACACGCGTCACGGCGGGTTCCTGCACGACGCGGACCAGTTCGACCCGGAGTTCTTCGGCATCTCCCCGCGTGAGGCGCAGACGATCGACCCGCAGCAGCGGCTCCTGCTCGAAACGGCGTGGGAGGCGTTCGAGCGCGGCGGGATCGACCCGGCGTCGCTGCGCGGCAGCAGCACCGGCGTGTTCGCCGGGGTGATGTACAACGACTACGCGACGCGGCTGACGGACCTGCCGGCAATCCTGGAAGGCTATGTGGGCAACGGAAGCGCGGCCAGCATCGCGTCCGGCCGGGTGGCCTACACGTTCGGCTTGGAAGGTCCGGCGGTCACCGTCGACACGGCGTGCTCGTCGTCGCTGGTCGCGTTGCACTGGGCCGCGCAGGCGCTGCGGCGCGGCGACTGCTCGCTGGCGCTGGCCGGCGGCGTCGCGGTGATGTCGACGCCGGTGACGTTCATCGGGTTCAGCCGCCAGCGCGGCCTTTCGCCGGACGGCCGGTGCCGTTCCTACGCCGACGCCGCCGACGGCACGGGCTGGGGTGAGGGCGCCGGATTCCTGTTGCTGGAGCGGCTTTCCGACGCGCAGCGCAACGGCCATCCGGTGCTCGCGGTGGTCCGCGGCTCGGCCGTCAATTCCGACGGCGCGAGCAGCGGGCTGACCGCGCCGAACGGGCCGTCGCAGCAGCGGGTGATCCGCGCCGCGCTCGCCGACGCTGGTTTGTCCACTTCGGACGTCGACGTCGTCGAGGGCCACGGAACCGGGACGACGCTGGGTGATCCGATCGAGGTCCAGGCGTTGTTGGCGACGTACGGCCGTGATCGCGTGGGTGAGCCGTTGTGGCTCGGTTCGGCCAAGTCGAACCTCGGCCACACGCAGGCCGCGGCCGGCGTCGGTGGTGTCATCAAGATGGTCATGGCGTTGCGCAACGAGGTTCTGCCGCGCACGTTGCACGCCGAGGTACCTTCGTCCAAAGTGGACTGGGATGCTGGTTCGGTGCGATTGCTGCAGGAGGCCGTCGCGTGGCCGGCGGGGGAGCGTCCGCGGCGCGCCGGGGTCTCGTCTTTCGGGGTGAGCGGGACCAACGCGCACACGATCATCGAGCAGGCGCCTGCGTCTCAGCCTGCTGAACCCGGCGTTCCCGGACTGGTTCCGGTCGTCCTTTCGGGGAAGAGCCCCGAAGCGGTGCGCGATCAGGCCGCTCGGCTGCTGTCACGGGTGGACGATCTGCGACCGGTCGACGTCGGCTACTCGCTGGCCACCACGCGGGCCGCGTTCGAGTACCGCGCGGCCGTCGTCGCTTCGACAGCGGAGGAACTGCGGAATGCCCTGGCGTCGCCGGTGATCGGCGAGACCACCTCGGGCAAGACGGCCTACGTGTTCCCGGGCCAAGGGGCGCAGCAGCCGGGCATGGGACGTGAGCTGTACGCCGAGTTCCCCGTGTTCGCGCAGGCCTTCGACGAGGTCTGCGCGGGTTTCCCCGGCCTGCGGGAGCTGATCTTCGGCGGCGATGACCTGGACCGTACCGAGGTGACGCAGCCTGCGCTGTTCGCGGTCGAGGTTGCGCTGTACCGGCTCCTGGAGTCGTGGGGGCTGACACCGGACTTCGTCATGGGCCACTCGATCGGCGAGCTGGCCGCCGCGCACGTCGCCGGGGTGTTCTCGCTGGCTGACGCGTGCCGGCTGGTCGACGCGCGGGCGCGGCTCATGCAGTCGGTGTCCGCGGCCGGAGCGATGGCGTCGGTGCGCGCCACCGAGGACGAGGTGCGGCCGTTGCTGCGCGACGGCGTGGCGATCGCGGCGGTCAACGGGCCCGAAGCCGTGGTCGTCTCCGGGGACGTCGAAGCTGTCTCCGAGCTTGCCGCGCGGTTCGCGGGGTCGAAGCGGCTGCGGGTCAGCCATGCGTTCCACTCGCCGCACATGGACGCGATCCTGGACGAGTTCCGGGCGGTCGCGTCGACGGTTTCCTATGCGGCGCCGAAGATCCCGCTGGTGTCCAATGTGGCTGGTTCGGCGGCTGGCGTCGCCTCGGCGGAGTACTGGACCGAGCACATCCGCGCGACGGTCCGGTTCCACGACGGGATGCGCTGGCTGGCGGCGAACCGCGTGACGCGCTTCGTGACGCCCGGCCCCGGGGGCGCGACCGCCGCGATGGCCGGCGACTGCGTGCCGGACGCGTTGGTGGTTCCGGTCCTGCGCCGGGACCGCGACGAGGTGCGCACGTTCACCTCGGCCGTCGGCAGGCTGCACGTGGCCGGGTTCAGTCCCGACTGGGCGGCGGTGTTCGCCGGTCGCGGCGCGCGGTTCGTGGACCTGCCGACGTACTCCTTCCAGCGGGAGCGCTATTGGCTGGACGGCCAGCGGGCGGTCAAGCCGGCTGGTGCGCTGTACCGCGTCTCGCAGGTGGCGGTCTCGGCCGAGGCCGTCGACGCGGTGGACTGGCGCGAGCTGGGTTCCGACGTCCCGCCGGTGGTCTACTTCCGGTGCGAGGCCGAGGGTGACGTCGTTTCGGCTGCTCACGGGCTGGCGCGTGAAGTGTTGGAGCTGGTGCGGACCTGGCTGGCCGACGATCGATACCTTCATTCACGGTTGGTTTTCGTCACGCGGGGCCTGGCCGGGGCGGCGGTGCGCGGCCTGGTCCGGTCCGCGCAGGCCGAGCACCCCGGCCGGTTCGTCCTGGCGGACGTCGCCGGCTCGGTGCCCGGATCGTTCGTCGTGGAGGAGCCGGAAGTTTTCCACACCGGCGGTGAGATCACGGCGCCGCGGTTGGTCCCGTCCACTTCGGATGGTGTAGTACGTCTCAACGGGACGGTGCTCATCACCGGCGGGGCCGGCTCACTCGGAACCGAGCTGGCCCGGCACTTGGTCCGCGCGCACGACGTCCGACGGCTCGTCCTCGTGAGCCGGCGTGGGCAGGATTCGCCGGGTGCGCGGGACCTCCAGGCCGAGCTGGCTGCGGAGGGTGCCGAGGTCGTTCTGGCGGCCTGCGATGTCGCCGACCGGGAGGCCCTGGCGGGCTTGCTCGGCGAGGTCGGCCCGCTCGACGCGGTGGTGCACGCGGCCGGAGTACTGGACGACGGGGTCGTCTCGTCGTTGACGCCCGAGCGCCTCGAGGCGGTCCTGCGCCCCAAGCTCGACGCGGCTTGGCACCTGCACGAACTCACGGAAGGTTTGTCGGCGTTCGTCCTGTTCTCCTCGGCGGCAGGGGTCCTCGGAGGTGCGGGCCAGGGCAACTACGCGGCGGCGAACACGTTCCTCGACGCGCTCGCCGAGCACCGGCGGGAGCTGGGCCTGCCGGCGGTTTCTTTGGCGTGGGGCCCATGGGTGCCGGATGGCGGGATGACGGGGGAGCTGTCGGGCGCCGATATCGCCCGCATGCGCCAAGGCGGAGTCCGGCCGTTGCCGGCGCGTGCTGCGCTGAGGTTGTTCGACCGAGCCCTCGCCGCCCCCGATGCGCTGGTGGTGCCGATCGACCTGGACATCGACGAACTCGACACCACCCGGCCACTGCTCGCCCGGCTCGCCCAGGAACGGCCGACCCGGCTCGCCGACGCTCCCGCGCCCGCCGGCTTCCCGGGCTTGCTCGCCGGCCTCCCGGAAGCCGATCGACCGGCCGCCGCCCTGGACCTGGTCCGCGCCGAGGTGGCCGGGGTGCTCGGCCACGCATCCGCCGCCACCGTGCGCGCGGACCGGCCCTTCGCCGACTTCGGGTTCGACTCGCTGACCGCTGTCGAGCTGCGCAATGCCCTCGGTCGCGAAACCGGCCTGACCCTGCCCTCGACCCTCGTCTTCGACCACCCCACACCGCGTGCACTCGCCGACCACCTGCTTAGCGAGGTCGATCCCGGGACCGCCGTGCCACGGGCGCTCGCCAACCCCCGGCCCACCGAACCCACCGGCCCGCGCGAGCCGATCGCCATCGTCGGCATGAGCTGCCGTTTCCCCGGTGGCGTCAACACCCCGGAGCAGCTCTGGGACCTCCTCCAAGCTGGCCGGGACGTCATCTCCCCCTTCCCCGATGACCGCGGCTGGGACCTCGACCTCCTCTACCACCCCGACCCCGACCACCCCGGCACCTGCTACACCCGCGAGGGCGGCTTCCTCGACGACGCCGCCGGCTTCGATCCCGAATTCTTCGAAGTGTCCCCGCGCGAAGCCGTCGCCATGGATCCGCAGCAACGGCTGCTCCTGGAGACCGCCTGGGAAGCCTTCGAACGCGCCGGCATCGACCCGGCGGCCCTGCGCGGCAGCCGCACCGGGGTCTTCGCCGGGACCAACGGCCAGGACTACTCGACCCTCCTGCGCGACTCCGCCGACGACGTCGCCGGGCACCTCGGGACCGGCAATGCCGCCAGCGTCCTCTCCGGACGCGTCTCCTACACCTTCGGCCTGGAAGGCCCGGCCGTCACCGTCGACACCGCGTGCTCGTCCTCCCTCGTCGCGCTGCACCTCGCCGCGCAGTCGCTGCGGGCCGGGGAATGCTCGCTCGCCCTGGCCGGTGGCGTCACCGTGATGGCCACTCCTGCCGGATTCGTCGAGTTCAGCAGGCAGCGGGGGCTGGCCGAGGACGGCCGCTGCAAGGCCTTCTCCGACGACGCCGACGGCACCGGCTGGTCGGAAGGTGCCGGTATCCTGCTGCTGGAAAGGCTTTCCGACGCGCAGCGCCACGGGCGAAGGGTGCTCGCCGTGCTGCGCGGCTCGGCCGTGAACCAAGACGGGGCCAGCAACGGACTCACCGCCCCGAACGGCCCGTCGCAGCAACGCGTCATCCGCGCCGCGCTCGCCGACGCCGGACTCACTCCGTCCGAAGTGGACGCCGTCGAAGCGCACGGCACCGGCACCCGGCTCGGCGACCCCATCGAAGCCCAAGCCCTGCTCGCCACCTACGGCCAGGACCGCGACCGTCCACTGTGGCTCGGCGCCATCAAGTCCAACCTCGGTCACACCCAAGCGGCCGCCGGGGTGGCCGGCGTCATCAAGACGGTCCTCGCGCTGAACCACGAGGTGCTTCCGCGCACGCTGCACGCCGAGGTCCCGTCGGAACGCGTCGACTGGACCGCCGGGCACGTCCGGCTGCTGACCGAACCGGTCGTCTGGCCCGCCGCCGAGCGTCCGCGCCGGGCCGCCGTGTCCGCCTTCGGCTTCAGCGGTACCAACGCGCACGCCGTGCTGGAAGAAGCGCCGCCCGCCGTACAGTCCCTTGTAGACAAATCGACGGTCGAACTGTGGCCGCTGTCCGGCCACACCGAAGCTGCGTTGAGCGCGCAGGCCGCCGCACTGCTTCCCTTGGCTGAACAAGGCATCGACGGCATCGGCGCCGCGCTGGCCGTCCGCACGGCATTCGACCACCGGGCCGTCGTGGCGGCCCCCGACCAGGTCACCGCCGTGCGGAACCTCCGGCTGCTGGCCGAGGGTGGCGAAGGCGTCGTTCGCGGCCGCGTCACCGACGAAGGCCGCTCGGCGTTCCTGTTCACCGGCCAGGGCGCCCAGCGCGTGGGCATGGGACTCGCCCTGCGCGAGGAGTTCCCCGTGTTCGCGGAAGCCTTCGACGCGGCCTGCGCGCGGTTCGACCTCCCGCTGCACGAGGTGATCGCCGAAGGCGGCGAGCGGCTTGATCAGACGCAGTTCACCCAGCCCGCACTCTTCGCCGTCGAGGTGGCACTGTTCCGCCTGCTCGAGTCGTGGGGCCTGACGCCGGACTTCGTCATGGGCCACTCGATCGGCGAGCTCGCGGCCGCCCACGTGGCCGGCGTACTGACCCTCGACGACGCCTGCACGCTGGTCGCCGCGCGCGGGCGGCTCATGCAGGAACTGCCCGCGACCGGCGCGATGGTCTCCGTACGGGCCACCGAGGACGAGGTCCGGCCGCTGCTCACGGCGTCGGTGGACATCGCCGCCGTCAACGGTCCCGCGTCGGTCGTCGTGTCCGGTGTGGAGGAGGACGTCCTCGGCATCGCCGCGCACTTCACGCGGCTGGGCCGGGAGACGAAGCGGCTGCGCACCAGCCATGCGTTCCACTCCCCGCTGATGGAGCCGATGCTCGCGCGCTTCCGCGAGGTCGCCTTCGGACTGTCCTATTCGGACCCGAAGATCGGGATGATCTCAGACGCCACCGATCCCGAGCACTGGGTCCGCCACGTGCGGGACACCGTCCGGTTCGCCGACGGCGTCAGCTCGCTGGCCGCGAGAGGAGTCACGAGGTTCGTCGAGGTGGGGCCGGACGCCGTGCTCGCCGCCATGGTCGGCGACTGCGTCGAAGACCCGGTCTTCGTCACCGCGACCCAGCGGCGGAAGCGGCCGGACGTCGAGACCCTGCTGACCGCGGTCGCCGAAGCGCACGTGCACGGCTTCTCCCCGGACTGGGCCGCGCTGCACCCGGCCGGCGCCCGAGCCGACCTGCCCACCTACCCCTTCCAGCGCCGCCGCTTCTGGCCGGGCGCCGGGCGGGCCGGTGACGTCACGACCGCCGGGCTCGCCGCCAGCCCGCACCCGTTCCTCGGCGCGACCGCCGAGCTGGCCGGGTCCGCGGGAGTACTCGGCACCGGCCGGCTCTCGCTGCGCACCCACCCCTGGCTCGCCGACCACGGCATCGGCGGCGCGGTGCTCTTCCCCGGGACGGCGTTCGTCGACCTGGCCGTCGACGCGGGCGACCGCGCCGGCCGCCCGCAGGTCGAGGAGCTGACCCTCGGAGCGCCGCTGGTGCTGCCCGCGACCGGCGGCGTCCGGCTCCAGGTCCTGACCGGCGCCCCGGACGACTCCGGCGCGTGCTCGCTGACCATCCACTCGAGCCCCGAGGACGCGGCGCCCGACAGTCCGTGGACCCTGCACGCGACCGGCGTCCTCACCTCGGCGAACCCGGCGCGCGGCGACGACCTCACCGCCTGGCCGCCGCCGGGCGCTGAACTCCTCGACACCGACAGCCTCTACGACCGGCTCGCGGACAGCGGCTTCGGGTACGGGCCCGTCTTCCAGGGTTTGCGACGAGCGTGGCAGCACGGCGAGGACGTCTACGCGGAGGTCGAGCTGCCCGAAGACGCGGACGCATCGGCGTTCGGGCTGCACCCGGCCCTGCTCGACGCGGTCCTGCACGCGGCGGCCTTCCTGCCGTTCGCGCCCGCGCCGCACGGCCGGCTGCCGTTCTCCTGGCGCGGGGTCTCGTTGCACGCCGAAGGCGCGCGCGGCCTGCGCGTGCGGCTCACCAAGACCGGCGCCGAGTCCCTCGCGATCGCCGTCGCCGATCCCACCGGCCGGGCAGTGGCCACTGTGGACTCGTTGACACTGCGCGAGTTCCACCCGGACCAGCCGGCGGCCCGGCCGGACGCGCTGTACCGGCTCACCTGGCCGGCCCACGACGGAGACCACGAGAATCCGTCGTGGACAGTCGTCGGCTCGCTCGACGACGTCAACGACGTGCCGGACGTCGTCGTGCTGCCGTTCGCGTCGCGGCCGGTGCACGACGCGCTGTCCCTCGTCCAAGCCTGGCTCGCCGAAGGCCGGTTCGCCGAGGCGAAACTGGCGCTGCTGACCTCGGGCGCGGTCGTCGCCGAAGACGGCGACGGCCCGATCGACCCGACCGTCGCCGCGGTCTGGGGCCTGGTGCGCTCGGCGCAGTCGGAGCACCCCGGCCGGTTCGTGCTGATCGACTCCGACGGCTCGGCCGACCCCGCGGCCGCACTGGCGACGGGGGAGAACCAGGTCGCCCTCCGCTCCGGCGTGGCCCGGGTGGCGCGGCTGGCCAAGGAAACGGACGCGCTCACCGTCCCCAGTGGACCGTGGCGGGTCGACATCGCCGAGCGCGGCACCCTCGACGGGCTGACCGTAGTGCCCTGCCCCGAGTTCGCCGAGCCGGTCGCGCCGGGCGCGGTGCGGATCGCCGTGCGCGCCGCCGGTGTGAACTTCCGGGACGTCCTGAACACCCTCGGCATGTACCCGGGCCCGGCCACCTCGCCGGGGCTGGAGGGCGCCGGGGTCGTCACGGCGGTCGGCGCCGGCGTCACCCGGTTCGCGCCCGGCGACCGGGTGATGGGCCTGTTCGGCGGCGCGTTCGGGCCGGTGGCCGAGGTCGACGAGCGCATGGTCTGCCGGCTGCCCGCCGGGCTGTCGTTCGCGCAGGGCGCGTCGGTGCCGGTCGTGTTCCTGACCGCGCTCTACGCCCTGACCGACCTGGGCGACCTGCGGTCCGGTGAGAGCGTCCTGGTGCACGCGGCGGCGGGCGGCGTCGGCATGGCCGCGGTCCAGCTCGCACGGCTGCTCGGTGCGGACGTGTACGGCACCGCGAGCGCCGGCAAGCAGGACACGCTGCGGGCCTCCGGCCTCGAGGACGACCACATCGCGTCGTCGCGGACCCTGGACTTCGAGGCCGAGTTCCGCGCGGCGACGGGCGGGCGCGGCGTCGACGTCGTGCTCGACTCGCTCGCCGGGGACTTCGTGGACGCGTCGCTGCGGCTGCTGCCGCGCGGGGGCCGGTTCCTGGAGATGGGCAAGACCGACGTCCGCGATCCGGCGGAAGTCGCGGCCGCGCACCCCGGTGTCCGGTACCAGGCGTTCGACCTGGTCGAGGCCGGGTACGACCGGATCCGCGAGCTGTTCGACCGGCTGCTGGGCTGGTTCGAGGACGGCGCGCTGGCGCCGGTGCCGGTCACCGCGTGGGACGTCCGGCGCGCGCCCGCGGCGTTCCGGCACGTGAGCCAGGCCAAGCACGTCGGCAAGGTCGTGCTGACCGTGCCCGCCCCGCTCGACCCGGACGGCACCGTGCTGATCACCGGCGGCACCGGCGGCCTCGGCTGGCTGCTGGCCCGGCACCTCGCCGAGTCCGGCGTCCGGCACCTGCTGCTGGCGAGCCGGCGCGGCCCGGCGGCCGACGGCGTCGACGAGCTGCGGGCCGAACTGGCCGCGCTGGGGGCCGAGGCCACGATCGTCGCGTGCGACGCGGCGGACCGGCACGCGCTGGCGAAGGTACTGGCCGACGTGCGGCTGACCGCGGTGGTGCACGCGGCGGGCGTGCTCGACGACGGGCTCGTCGAAGCGCTTTCCCCGGAGCGCCTGGACACCGTCCTGCGGCCGAAGGCGCTGGCCGCGACCAATTTGGACGAGCTGACGCGGGACCACGATTTGTCCGCGTTCGTCCTGTTCTCCTCGGCGGCCGGCGTGCTCGGCGCGCCCGGGCAGGCCAACTACGCCGCCGCAAACGCTTTCTTGGACGGACTCGCCCGGCAACGGCGGTCGGCGGGACTGCCCGCGCTGGCCCTGGCCTGGGGTCCGTGGCGGCCGACCGGCGGCATGACGGCCGGGCTGTCCGACGCCGACGTGCGCCGGATGGCGCGGTCGGGCCTGCCGCCGCTGCCCGCGGACCAGGGCCTGGCGCTGTTCGACGCGGCGGTGGACGCGCCCGACGCGGTGCTGGTGCCGATGCTGGTGGACCCGCGCGCGCTCGGCTCCGACGTCCCCGAGCAGCTGCGCGGGCTGGTCCGGACCACCGTCCGGCGCCGGGTGGCCGAGGACGCGCCCGGCCGGCGGGAGGGTCTGGCGGCGATGTCCGCCGAGGACCGGCGGCAGGCGTTGCTGGACCTGGTGTGCGCGCAGGTCGGCGCGGTGCTGGGCTATGGCGACGTCGTCGACCCGACGCGGGTGTTCAAGGAACTGGGCTTCGACTCGCTGACGGCGGTGGAGCTGCGCAACCGCCTCACCGCCGCGACGGGCGTCCGGTTGCCGGCGACGCTGATCTTCGACTACCCGACACCGGCAGCGCTGGCCGGCTTCCTCGGCGAGGAATTGTTCCCGTCGACGGAGTCCGAAGTGGACGACGACCTGAGCGACCTGGACGTCGACGACCTGGTCCGGCTGGCCCTCGGTACCGACGAAGGCTGAAACGCCAAACGGCCGTCCTGGTGACCCCCCGACCGGGACACCAGGACGGCCGCCGGGACCGTCCGCAAGGGCTTTCAGGAAATGAAGAACCGACGCCGGCCCGCGGCCGTCGTCCTGCGGGATGTCGCGCTGCGGACGAAGAACGCCAGCCCCGCCAGAATCGTCACCGCGCCGCCGATCACGCCGATCGTGTGCTCGCCCGCGTTGAGGATGATCACGATCCCGCCCGCGACCAGGATCAGCCCCATGACGAGGGAAACGAACGGGCGGCCGCCTTGTTCTTTGGCCATGGGAAACTCCTCGATAACACTCGACGGTCAATTGCCTTTGATCGATTCAAGCACAGCGAGAACTGCGTTGTGAGTCCTCGAAAGTCGTCAGCCGATCATCGAAAGTTGACGTTCCCCGAGTTGCCGGTCGCACCGGGTGCTGGGAAGATCACGCGGGAACGGGGGTTGCAACTTTGGTTGCGCCGACAAGCCACCTTGTGCCGTAGCAGGACGGCCGTGGCAGCGGGTTCACTTGACCCAGGCACACCGGATCGATGTAGCGAAGTACGGAGCGGGCGCTTGATCACAGCACGAGATCTGACGAAGCGGTACGGGGACACCACGGCCGTCCACGGGCTGTCGTTCGACATCAAGCCCGGCGTCGTGACCGGGTTCCTGGGCCCCAACGGCGCGGGCAAGTCGACCACCATGCGGATGATCCTCGGCCTGGACGCCCCCAGCGGCGGCTCGGTCACCGTCAACGGCAAGGCCTACCGCGACCTGCCCGCGCCGATGCGCGAGGTCGGCGCGCTGCTCGACGCCAAGGCCGTCCACGGCGCGCGCACCGCCTACCGGCACCTGCAGTGGGTGGCGCAGGCCGGCGGCATCCCGCGCACGCGCGTCGACGAGGTGCTCGACACCGTCGGCTTGAGCGACGTCGCCGGCAAGAAGGTCGCTAACTTCTCCCTCGGCATGTACCAGCGGCTCGGCATCGCGACGGCGCTGCTCGGCGACCCGCCGACGCTGCTGTTCGACGAGCCGGTCAACGGCCTCGACCCCGAGGGCATCTACTGGATCCGGACGCTGATGCAGGACCTCGCCGCCGAGGGGCGGACGGTCTTCGTGTCCAGCCACCTGATGAACGAGATGGAAGAAACCGCCGAACACGTCATCGTGATCGGCCGCGGCGAGCTGATCGCCGACATGCCGATCACCGACTTCACCCAGCGCAGCGCGCGCAGCCACGTCCACGTCGTCTCGCCGAAGGCGACCGAGCTCGCCGAAGCTCTCGAACGGGCGGGCGCCAAGGTGACGAAGCTGGACGACGGCTCGCTCAACGTCGTCGGCCTGGACGCGCCGGAGATCGGCGACCTCGCGCTCGAGCGCCGGCTCGGGCTGCACGAGCTCACGCCGGTCCGCGCCAGCCTCGAGGCCGCGTTCATGGACCTCACCAAGGACAGCGTGCAGTACCGGTCGCACAGCGGCGCGCCGCCGGCGGAGGAGAAGGTGCTCGAGACGGTGCGGGCGCTCGCGTCGGAAGGGACGGACTGACATGACGACCGCAACCGCGTTGCCCGCCGCGAAGACCTCGCCGGGCATCACCAACACGCTCGCCGCCGAGTGGACCAAGCTCAAGTCGGTCCGGTCGACCTGGGTCGTCGTCATCTTCGCGGCCGTCGTCAGCGTCGGGTTCTCCGTGCTGTTCAGCTTCCTGACCGAGCAGGACTACCAGAACCTGCCCGCCGGCCAGACGACGGACTTCGACTCGGCGGGCACCGCCATGGTCGGGATGAACCTCGGGCTCATCCTGATCTCGGTGCTCGGCGTGCTGGCCGTGTCCGGCGAGTACTCGACCGGGATGATGCGCCTGACCCTGGCGATCACGCCGCACCGCGGCCGGGTCCTGATCTCGAAGGCCGTGGTCGTCGGGCTGCTGGCGTTCGTGCTCGGCACGGTGTTCGCCGCGGCGGCGTTCTTCATCGGGCAGCTGGTCCTCGGCATCAACCCCAACATCCCGACGCTCGGCCTCGGCGGTCCCGGCGTGCTGCGCAGCCTCCTCGGCTGGGGCGCGGAGTTCGCCGCGTTCGCGCTGCTGGCGCTGTCGTTCGGCGTGATGATGCGCAGCGCGGCGGGCGCGATCGCGACGGCGATCGGCTTCATCTTCGCCCCGGCGATCCTGGGCGCGCTGCTCCCGGCGTGGGTGCAGCGCGACATCCTGGCGTACTTCCCGGCGTCGGCCGCGGAGCAGCTGAGCACGGCCCAGCTCAAGACGGACTCGGCGACGTACCTGGGTCCGCTGACCGGCGGCGGGACGCTGCTGACGTGGGTCGCGGTGGCGCTGGTGGTCGCGTTCTCCCTGATGGGCAAGCGCGACTCCGGCTGAGGTTCTTCGGCCGGCCGGATGTAGTGAATGACTCATTCATGTCGCCAGGCGACATGAATGAGTCATTCACGTCGTTTCGGCGCAGGCGAGGATGCGGTCGGCTGCCGCGGCCGTGCCGCCGCTCTCGCGCGTGTGGTCGCACATCGCGCGCATCCGCGCGCTGATGCCTTCGGCCGCCGCGACCGCCAGGACCGCGTCGCGGATCGACTCCGGCGTCACCTCCTCGCGGGGCAGCCGCCGGCCGAGGCCCAGCTCCACTACCCGCTCGGTGTTGACCTCCTGCTCGCCGTGCATCGGCACCAGCACGAGCGGGGTCCCGCAGTAGAACGCCTCCATCACGCTGCCCATGCCCGCCGACGTCACGAACGCCGACGCGTGCCGCAGCACCGCCGGGTGCGGAACCCATTGCCGCGCCTCGACGTTCGGCGGCAGCTCGCCCAGCGACGCCGGATCCACCCCGCCGCCCAGGGTCATGACCACGTTCCAGGGCAGGGCAGCGAAAGCGCTTGCGCACTGGCGGAAGAAGCCCGGCTGGTCGTTGAACGCCGACGTGCCCAGCGACACCAGCAGCACCGGATTGCCGTTCGCCGGCGGTTCCCAGCCGGTCAGCGGCCGCTGCGGGCCGAAGCACGGCCCGGTGAACGTGTGCCGCGCGTCGAACGTCTCACCCGCGTACTGGAAGTCGCGCGGGATGAGGACCAGCTTGTGGTCACGGCCGTCGTCGAGGAACTCTTCCGCCGTCCGGCCGGGAGCTTCGGCCGCGAGCAGGTCGTGCAGGTCGGCAACGAAGTCGTAGGAGTCCTCTGTGGACTCCGGAGCCGGGTAACGCGCGACGTGCGCTGGCAGCGAGTAGTGCTCGTTGGAAGCGAAACACGCCGATAGCTGGACCGTCGGACACGGGACGTCGTGGGCGAGCACCCGGCCCGCGATCCACATCGTCGAGTCGAACGCGAGCACGTCGGGAGGGTTGTCGGCCAGGAGCTTCCGCACCGGCGCCAGCGGTGCGAGACAGCTCGAAGCGCCGGTCAGCGCCGCCGCCAGCCGGTGGGAACCCGGGTCGCCGGCCGGCTCGTCGTACCCGAGCGGACGCGCGCCGGTCGTCGCGATCCGGCCGGCGAACGCGCTGCCGGTCGCCACCGTGACCCGGTGGCCGCGCCGGACCAGCTCGCCGAGGACGTCCAAGACGGGGGTGACGTGCCCGTAACCGGGCAGGGTGCAGAGCACGACGTGTCGGGTCACACCGGCCATGCTCGCACCGCGCATTCAGGGATTTCGCCAGACAATCCGCCGTTAGCCTCGGGCGCGGACACTCGTGGAGGTGGCGGATGGACTTCGGCTGGACCGCGGATCAGCGGCAGCGCTACGACCGGACGGTGGCCGACACCCGGGCGGCCTTCCCGGCCGCGCCCGAGTACGCGTTCAGCCGCGAAAACTGGGCGCTGCTGGGCAAGTTCGGCGTCCTCGGCGCCAGCGTGCCCACCGGCCACGGCGGTGGCGGCCTGACCGCCCTCGAGACGGCGCGCGTGTTCGAAGCCGCCGGGCGGGGCTGCCCCGACACCGGACTCGTCTTCGGCGCGGCCGCGCACCTGTTCGCCTGCACCATGCCGATCGTCGACTTCGCACCGGAAGCCTTGCGCGAGCGGCTGTTGCCCGGCCTCGCGGCGGGCGATCTCATCGCGGGCAACGCGATGACCGAGCCCGAAGCGGGGTCCGACGTCGGCGCGCTGCGAGCCACGGCGACGCCGGTGGACGGCGGTTACCTGCTCAACGGCGTCAAGAGCTTCGTCAGCAACGGTCCCGTCGCCGACGTCCTGGTCACCTACGCGGTCACCGACCCGGCCGCCGGCCACTGGGGCATCACGGCGTTCGCGCTCGACGCTCGTTCGGAAGGGATCAGCCGCGGTGAGCCGTTCGGCAAGCTCGGCATGGAAGGCTGCCTGGCCTGCGAGATCACCTTCACCGACTGTTTCGTGCCCGCCGGCGCCGTCCTCGGCGAACCCGGCCAGGGCTCGGCGATCTTCCAGCACTCGATGGGCTGGGAGCGGGCCTGCCTGTTCGCGCTCTACCTGGGCGTCCAGGACCGGCTGATCGACCGCTGCCTCGAGCACGTGCGCGGCCGCCGCCAGTTCGGCAAGCGGCTCGCGGAGTTCCAGTCGGTGTCCAACCGGGTCGTGGAGATGAAGCTGCGGGCCGAAAGCGCCCGTCTGCTGCTGTACCGGGCGTGCTGGGCGCTGGACCAGGGCGAAGACGCGACGCTGTTCGCGGCGCTGTCCAAGCTCGCCGTGTCCGAGGGGACGGTGGCGAGCGCGACCGATGCGGTCCAGCTGTTCGGCAGCCGCGGCTACCTGCGCGAGCAGGGGATCGAAGCCGCGTTGCGGGACGCGATCGGTGGGACGATCTTCTCCGGCGCGTCCGACGTCCAGCGGCAGCTGGTCGCGATGGAACTGGGGTTGTGATGCTGCACGAGCTGGTCCTCGCCGCTGCCGAACGCACGCCGGACGCGCCGGCCGTGCACTGCGGCGCCACGACCGTGACCTACCGCGAGCTCGACGAGCTGGCCGACCGGCAGGCCGCCGGCCTGCGCGCCGCCGGGGTCCGCCACGGCGACCGCGTGCTGATCTGGGCCGAGAAGAGCGTCGAGGTGGTGGCGCTGATGCAGGCGTCGCTGCGGCTCGGCGCGGTCTACGTGCCGGTCGCGCCGTCGAACCCGGTCTCGCGGGTGCGGCTCATCGCCGAGAGCTGCACGCCCGCGCTGGTCGTCACCGACGCGGCCGGCCTCGCGGCCGACTGGGGGCCGAAGCCGCCGCCGCTCAGCTCGTTCGCCGCACTGTCTCTTGTGGACGAACCGGTGCCCGTCGAGCACGTCGGCCCGGACGAACCCGCATACATCCTCTACACGTCGGGCTCGACGGGCACGCCGAAGGGCGTCCTGATCAGCCACCGCAACGCGCTCGCGTTCGTCGGGTGGGCCGCGCGGGAAACGGGCCTGCACGCGGGGGACCGGCTGGCCAACCACGCGCCGTTCAACTTCGACCTGTCGGTGTTCGACCTCTACGGCGCGTTCTTCGCCGGGGCGTCGGTGGACCTGGCGGGCTCGGATCTGTCCTACTCGCCCGCGGAGCTGACGGACTTCCTGCACGGTCGCGGGATCAGCGTCTGGTACTCGGTGCCGTCGGCGCTGGTGCTGATGATGCGCCACGGCGGCCTGCTCGACCGGCCCGCGCCGGCGTCGCTGCGGGTCTGCGTGTTCGCCGGGGAGCCGTTCCCGATCGCCGGGGTGCAGACGCTGCGCCGCGCGTGGCCGGATGTCCGGCTGTTCAACTGGTACGGCCCGACCGAGACGAACGTCGTCACGAGCTACGAGGTGACGTCCGCCGACCTCTCGCGGACGGGAAGCCTGCCGATCGGGCGGGCGTGCTCGGGTGCGACGCTGACGCTGTCTTCCGAGGGAGAGATCGTCGTCGAGGGCCCGACGGTCATGCTGGGGTACTGGGGCGCGGCCCCGCAGCTGGGCGGCTACCGCACGGGCGACCTCGGCCGGTACGACGAGGCGGGCGAGCTGGAGTACGCGGGCCGCCGCGACGCGATGGTCAAGCTGCGCGGCCACCGCGTCGAGCTGGGCGAGATCGAGACGGCGCTGGCCCGCCACCCGGCGGTCGCCGAGGTGGCGGTGGTGGTCGCGGGCGCGGGCATCGACGCGCGGTTGCGCGCGGTGGTCGTCCCCCGGCCCGGCTCGCGGGTGACGCTGCTGGGGATGAAGGCCCACTGCGCGGCGCACCTGCCAAAGTACATGATCGTGGACGAGGTCGTCACGGCGGAGGAACTGCCCCGGACGGCGAACGGCAAGACCGACCGAGCCGCCCTCGCCCACTGACCCCCGGGGTCGAAAGACGTGAATGACTCATTCATGTCGTGGGGCGTCAGGGTCTCGGCGAAGTCGGATCGGTGCGGTCGGTCCGGTGACGTCATGAACGGGTCGTTCATCTCGTCGGATGTAATGAACGAGTCGTTGATGACCGTCGAAGCTCGGCATTCTGTCGAAGCGTCTCTTCGGCCTGGCGTTCCGTGGGCGGTGGTGCTGGGCGGAGTATCGCCCCGGCCGGCTGGTGGAGCCCTGGCGTCAGGTGACGTGAATGGGTCATTCATGGCGTTTGGGGTGGGGCGGAACAGCTGTTCTGCCAAAGCCCTTCCGGCACCCCGAAGCTGTCATTGTGACTACGGCCGGCAACACCGCGTCAAGGCGGGAAAGATGCCTTGACCCGGCGCTGCCGGCCGTGTTCTGGCTTCGGATCGGGGTGCGGGGGAGTCTGGGTTCTCGTCGGTGCCTGTTCTCGGGGGCCTCTCGCCTTTGGTGTCGGCTTTTGGGGCGAGACGGTGGGCAGTCAGCCGTTCAGGCGGCGGTTGGCGGATGGCATGAACGAGTCGTTCACCTCGCCGGATGCGATGAACGAGTCGTTCACGACCACCGAAGCTCGGCATCCCGCCGAAACGCCTCTTCGGTCCAGCGTTCTGCGGGCGGTGGTGCCGGGCGGAGCATCGCCCCGCCCGACCTTGCCGGAGCCCTGACGTTAGACGACATGAATGAGTCATTCACGTCACTCAAGCGGGGCGGGCCAGGACGTAGTGGGTCGGCAGCTGCAGCACCGAACCGTCGGCCAGCGTCTCCGTCGTGCGCAGCAGCAACTCGCCGCCGTCCACGACGCTGAAGCCGGCCACCTCGTACACCGTCTCCAGCTCCGCCTCGCCCGCCGCCGGCTGCAGACCGATGCCGAAGTAGATCGACACCCTTTCCAGCTTCGGCAGGTCGTTGGCGGGGTCGGCGATGAGCTGCTGCATGTACGTGTAGCTCGCCGGCGTCAGCTCCTGGTTGAACACGCACCCGCGCGCCCCGGCCAGCACCGCCAAGTTGCGCGCGCACGTCACCCGCTTCTCGACCGGCAGCTGGTGGATCACGCCCGACAGGTAGATGTTCACGTCGCCGTACCGCGACCGGAACGCCGCCACCGCCGCGGCATCCAGCACGTCCAGCAACTCGTACGAGACGTTCGAAGCGCCGTTCTCCGCCCGTGCCCGGTTCAGCGCGGCTTCCGCGATGTCGACGCCGATGACCCGGTCGTACAGCCCGGCCAGGTACCGGGTCTGGGTCCCGTTGCCGCAGCCGAGGTCGACCAGCGGCAGCGCCGGGTCGAAGTGGGCCTTGAACAGCTCGGCGTGCGCGGCCGCGCCGTCGGCGGGCTCGCAGTCCCAGAACGCCGCGCCCGCGCGGTCCGGGAGGTCCGTCCAGTAGGCCTCCCAGACCCGCCCGTCCTTGTTCGTCATGGCGGACCTCAGTTCTTCTGCCACGGGATTTCCGGTGCCGGGTAGAACTTCACGCCCGCCGCCGTCCAGCGCGGGCCCTGGGCGGCCAGCCGGGACGCGAACGACGTCCAGTCGTGGCTCGCCTGCGGGGACCAGCCGATCTCGGCGATCGCGGGCAGCCGCGGGAAGGCCAGGTAGCGGGCGTCGTCGAGGCTGCGCACGGTGTCCGTCCACAACGGAGCTTCGACGCCGTCGATGTTCGAGGTCAGCGCGCCGGGCACGACCGCCGTCGGGTCCCAGCCGTACGCCGCCTGGACGTTGATGTCGCCCGCCCACTCGAGGCCGAGGTCGCCGGCCGGGACGCCGGGTGCGTACTTCATGTCCAGGTACGTGTAGACGCACGGAGCCATGATCAGCTTCGCGCCCTTCTGGCTGGCTTCGCCGACCTCGTTCTGGGTGCCGTCGTAGATCCAGAACTCGCCGGTCGCGCCCTGCGGCGGGGTCGCGGTGAGCATCTCCGCCCAGCCCAGCAGCTTCTTGCCGAGTTTGGCCACCATCGGCGCGACCTTCGCCATGAACGCCGTGTACTGGGCGTCGGTGAGGTCCTGGATCTCGTCGCCGCCGACGTCGAGGTAGCCGCCCGGGGTCAGCGCCGCGACCTGGGTGAGCACGTCGTTGATGAACTTGTACGTGACGGGCTTGCCGACGCACAGGTCCGACCGCGGCGCGGGGGTGAGCCCGGTGTAGACCGGCCCGGCGACGCCGTCGCAGTTGAGCTCGGCGTAGGAGGACAGCGCCGCGCCGAAGTGCGACGGCATCTCGATCTCCGGCACGACCGTGACGTGCCGGCTCTGCGCGTAGGCGACGATGTCGCGGTACTGGGCCTGGGTGTAGAAACCGCCCGCGCCGCCGCCGGACCCGGTGCTCGCGCCCTTGGCGGTCAGGTTCGGCCAGCCGGTGATCTGCAGGCGCCAGCCCTGGTCGTCGGTCAGGTGGAGGTGCAGGTTGTTGACCTTGTACAGCGCGATGTCGTCGATGTACTTCTTGACGTCGGCCACCGGCAGGAAGTGCCGGGCGACGTCGAGCATGGCGCCGCGGTAGGCGTAGCGCGGGTAGTCGAGGATGTGGCCGCCGGGCACGGTGAGCGTCCCGCTGAGCGAAGCCGGCAGGAGCTGGCGCAGCGTCTGGACGCCGTTGAAGAGGCCGGCGGGCTTCGCGGCCCGGATGGTCACGCCGGACGCGGTGCTGTCGAGCTGGTAGCCCTCGGCGCCGACGCGGGGGTCCGCACCGCCGAGCACCAGCGAAATCCCGGGCAACGCCTTCGGCAGGGCGGGCGTGGTGAGCACCGGGAGCCGGAACCGGGTCGCCGGCCGCAGCAGCCCGGCGAGGTAGTCGCCGACCTGGCGGGCTTCGGCGCCACCGGAGGTGAACACCACCGCCTCCGGCCCGAGCCGGTAGCGGACGGCCGGGTCCGGCGTCACCGACACCGGCGCCGGCACGATCTGCTGGAGGGTGGAGACGGCCGGAACCGCCTGCGGTGCGGCGCCGGCGGGCACCACGGGGGCGAGCAGGCCGAGGAGGGAGAGGAACAGCGCCCCACGCCTGGCACTTCGAGCGGTCATGAGCCGTCCATTGCGGATAGTGGTGAGTGGTCCCTTTCTCTTAACCGCCCGCTCGGGCGCGAGTCCACCCGATCGGCCGACGTCTGGGGAGACTGCTAAGCCCGGTTACTCCGCACGCCGGAACAACTAAGGTTGTGAACCGACAACCTTCCGTCACCGGCTGTCAACCTTTGGCCGTTTTCCGCACCGGTCCCGATCCGTCAAGATCGAGTGGTACGCAAGCCACAGAAACGGGTGACCGACATGACCGACACGCCGACCTCCGTTCACTACCGCGCCTACCTGCTCGCCTACGACGTCGAGAAGGAAGACCTCTACGACCGCACGCGCACGGCGTTCCTGACCCGCGCCGGCGTGCTCACGGAGCTGGCGCTGCGCGGCAACATCGCCGACGAAGACGGCGACGCCGTGCTGGTGAAGTCCGACCCGACCGGCGACCCGGTGCTCGACCGGCTGCTGGCCCAGATCGGCACCGAGAAGCGCAGCTGGAAGTCGTGGATCCGGCACGACTACAAGGAGACCCTCGAGGAGATCGAGGAGCAGCTGGCCGAGCAGAAGCTGCTCGCGGTCGAAGAGAAGAAGGTCCTCGGCCTGGTCCCGAAGACCCACGTGACGCTGACCGACCCCGCGGTGGCGAAGGCCCTGCAGGAGCACGCGGTCGAGGTCCTGCACGGCTCGACCCCGGCGGCCGAGATCGGCGCGGACGACGCGGCGCTGGTGGCGCTGGCGGCGGCGGGCACGGTGCCGAGCGTGGTGACGCGCAAGGAGAGCAAGGGCGAGTACAAGGACCGCATCGAGGAGCTGACCGACCGCGTGGGCGAGGTGGCGCCGGGCCTGGAGAAGGCGCTGCGCGGCATCCGGTTGACGATGATCGCCGCCCAGGGCGGCCTCGGCTTCAGCGGCTGACGCACACATTCCTTGACGAGGACCCGGTGGCCGGTGGGGCTGCCGGGTCCTTCGTCGTCGCCGGCGGCTCGCTGTACGGAAGCAGAAGGTCCGCGGCTCTGCAGGCACAGGCAACAGGTTCGAACGAGCTCGGCTTCAGCGGCTGACCCCCTTACCGTACAACGGAAGGCCCGGTGACCTCGGTCACCGGGCCTGCCGCGCTCTCCAGGGGAGTCACGCGAACGCGGGCATCACCTTGTCCGCGAACAGGTTCAGCGTGCGGGTCATCGTCTCCGCCGACTGGCCGCCGAAGTCCAGGTTCCACAGGATCACGTCCGGCCCGAGCACGTCCCGGACCTCCTCGATCCGCCCGCGCACGGTGTCCGGCGAACCCACGACCGCCTTGGCCTCCAGCCCGTCGGTCTCCAGGTCGAAGCTGGCCATCTGACGCGCCATCGCCGTGTAGCCCTCGTACGCCGGCGATTCCACGTTGTGCCAGGACAGGATCGCTTCCTTGAACGCGTTGAACGACTTCACCATGTACGGCACCGCCAAGTCGCGGGCCTCTTCGTCGCTGTCGGCGATCAGCAGCGGGATGCTCACCGCGAACTTCGGCTTGCGGCCGGAATCGCCGTGGTGCTCCAGGAAAGCACTCCGGTACAGCTCGACGTACTCGCGCTTGCGGGCCATTTCGTTCAGCTGCGTCGAGCTGATCAGCAGGTTGAACCCCTTGCGGCCGGTCCAGTCGAAGCTCGCCGGGGTCGCCAGGGCGGCCACCCACACCGGCGGGCCCGGCTGCTGCACCGGCGCCGGGAGCGAATTCGCGTTCTCGTAGGAGAAGAACGGCGTGTCCTCGGTGACGTCCTTTTCGGACCACAGCCGGACGACGGCCTCGATCGTCGCTAGGAAGCGCTCGCGGCTGGTGTCCATGTCGACGCCGAACGCCTCGAACTCGTACGGCAGGAACGCCCGCGCGAAACCGACGTCCAGGCGGCCGCCGCTCATCACGTCGACCTGGGCCGCGTGCGCGGCGATCTGGATCGGGTGGTGGAAGGACGCCTGGATGCCGCCCGTCATCAGGCGGATCGACTGCGTGCGCGCGGCCACGGCCGACAGGAACGCCAGCGGGCTCGGCGAATACCCGCCGTACGAGCGCAGGTAGTGTTCGGTCATCTTGACGTAGTCGAGGCCGAGCCGGTCGGCGAGGACGCTGACCTCCAGCACGTCCTGGAAGTACTGCGAGGCGGACGTGGTCCGCGGATCGCAGTCCGGCAACAGCGAGACGCCATACTCCACGTTCTGATCCCTCCGACGGATGGGCTGTCGAGCCGCCAGCGTCGAGCCACCCGCCTCACCCGCGATACCCGCCCTAGCAAGCCAACCCTGGGGTAACCCTTAAGAACTCCGGCGCCCGGGGCTGGGGTTTTGCCTAGAGCCCGGGTGCTAGCCCGGCGTCGCGCGACCACCGGTCAGTAGCGTCGCGGCAGCCGCGTCGGATCGTGCGTAAGGGGAAATCGGTGACTCTGGGGTATCTCTTCGGTGCGAACATCTCCGATCCCGACCCGGAGCACGGCGCGCACCTCTACGAGGCCTACCCGGCGATGCGCCGGACGTACGAAGAGGTCCGCGACTGGACCGGAATCGAACCGCGCGTGCTGCTGCGCGGCGAGTTCGAGCCCCGGGGCGACCACGACCGGTTCAGCCTGGCCGGCATCCGGCTGGCCGCGCTGGCGTTCGGCATCCACGACGTCCTCGCCGAGTCCGACATCCACCCCGGCGTCGCGGGAGGGATCAGCCTCGGCGGCTTGATCGCGAGTTCGGTGGCGGGCGCGGTGGACCGGCGGACCCTGTTCGACCTGCTGCTGCGCGAGGCGAAGACGCCGTTGCCGGACCCGGCGCCCTCGGCCCAGGGCGCGGCCATCGCCTTCCTCCCGGTCACCGAAGACCCCACGTTCTACTACGGCGACCGACGTCCGGGTGTGTACCTCGGCGGCGACTTCGGCGTGCTCGCCGACGGCACCGCGCGGCTGCTCATGCTCAGCGGCACGGCCGAGGCCCTCGGGAAGCTCGTCGCGCAGAGCCCGCCCGGCATGGTCAGCGTCATCGACGGCCAGCCGTTCGCCGTCCACTCGCCGCTGCGGCAGTACGCGACCGACTTCATGGCGCCGACCGTGGCCGCGATCCCGGTGGCGGACCCGCGGATCCCGGTGTGCTCGTTCCTCGAAGAACGCGCGCTCACGACGGCCGACGAGGTCCGGGATCTGTTCCAGCGCAACAAGACCACGACGATGAGCCTGCCGCACGTCTGCGCCGGAATGAAGGGCCAAGGCGTCCGGCTCGCCTTCGTCCTCGGCCCGACGCTGCCCGCCGGTGTCCTCGACTTCCCGTTCCCCGTCGTGCGCATCACCGAGCCGCACCACGTCACCGAGGCCATGACGGCGATCTACGACTACGCCGTCGACCTCGTCGCCCCCTGAAGCAAGGAGAGACCGTGAGCACCCGCACGCACGAACGTGCCAGCCTGACCGACCACTGGTTGTCCCTCGACCTCGACGCGTGGACCCGGCACGTGGTGCGGCGGCACTTCAACCCGGAGCTCGGCAGCCCGTACTGGCTCAAGCGCGCCACCGAGCTGTCGTTCGACCCCATGGACATCACGCGCTACGACCAGCTCGCCGAGTTCGGCCCGTTCCCGCCCGGCGACCTGCGCGGCCTGGACCCCGGCGACCTCGTCCCGCGCATCGTGCCCCGCCCGCTGATCGGCCGCGTGTGGGAGTCCGGCGGCACCACCGGCGACCCGGTGCGCGTGTTCTACACCGAGGACATGATGACCCACCGCGTCGAGTGGCGGCGCTGGTCGTACCTCTTCGACGGCTACCGAGCGGGCCGCACCTGGCTGCAGGCGACGCCGAGCGGGCCGCACCAGATCGGCAACGGCGCGATCGAGCTGTCCGAGCAGCTGGCCGGGCTCGTCTACGGCATCGACATGGACCCGCGGTGGATCAAGCAGCTCATCCGCGCCGGCAAGATGAAGGAGCTGGGGGAGTACACCGACCACGTCCTGGGCCAGATCGTCGACATCCTGCGCTCGCAGCACGTCCACTACCTCAACACCACGCCCGCGCTGCTGCAGAAGCTCATCGCGCGGCAGCCGGAACTGGTCGCCGCGCTCGACGGCGTCCGTCTCGGCGGTACGCACATGAGCCCGCAGATGTTCCAGGACTTCGTCAAGGCCCTCGACGGCGGGCTCGTGCGGTCGGGCTACGGCAACACCTTCGGCAACGCCGTGAGCCTGCACCCCGAGGACGGCGGCGCGATCCTGCCGTACGCCCCGACCTACCCGCAGGTGACGATGTCCGTTGTGGACCCGGCGGACTTCCGGAAGAACGTCGACAATGGACAGTTGAAGCTCACCGTGCTGCACGAGGACCTCTTCCTGCCCAACCTGCTGGAGCGCGACGAGGCGACCCGCTACGACACGAAGGGCGAATGGCCGGTCGACGGCGTCTACAACGTACGCCCGCTGCAGGTGAGCCAGGCCGCGCCGGAAGGGCTCTACTGATGACGCCGAAGGTGGTCGTCATCGGCGCCGGCGTCATCGGCGCCGCGGTGACCTACCACCTGGCGAAGCGCGGGGCGCGGGTGCACTGCGTCGACCGCGCGGACCGCCCCGCGTCGGGCACCACGGAAGTCGGCTTCGCCACCGCGACGGCCTACCGGCGTTTCCCGAAGTCGTACTTCGAGCTGAACCAGGCCGGCATCGCCGAGCACGCGGCACTCGCCGGGGACTTCGCGCCCTGGTGGCACCGCACCGGCACGGTGGCGTGGACCGACGACGAGTCGTTCGCCGGCTACCTCGCCCAGCTCGAGGAGTGGGGCTGCCCGGTCGAGCGGTACCCCGCGGACGGCACGTCGGTGGTCTTCCCCGCGTCCGGACCGGTCGCCTTCCTGCCGGCCGAGGGCTGGATCGACGCGGTCGCCTTCACCCGCCACCTCCTCGACCAGGCCGTTTCCCACGGAGCCACGCTGGAGCTGAACGCCGAGGTCATGTCGGTGTCCGGCGGCGTCGGGCTCGCGGACGGCCGCCGGATCGAGGCCGACGTCGTGGTCAACGCCACCGGCTCGGCCGCGGACGAGATCGGCGCGCTGGCCGGCGCGCGCCCGTTCCTCGGCCCCCCGCGGCGCAGCCTGATCGCGCACCTGCTGGTGGACGGCGACCCGCTGCCGTACATCCTGCGTGCCCCCGAGGTCAGCATCCGCCCGGACGGGCCCGGGCGCGTGGTCCTGCGCTCGGACCGCGTCGACCGCGGGTTGCCCCCGCGTTCGGGGACGCCCGACCCGGAGTTCGTCAAGGACCTCCTGGACCGGGCGGCGAAGGTGGTGCCGCTGCTGGGGACCGCGACCGTCCGCACGGCCGAAGTGGTCGACGCGCGGTGTGCGCGGGACGAGCTGCCGAGCGTCGGGCCGCTGTCCGCCGTGCCCGGGTACCACGAGGCGGTCGCGAGCGCGGGCGTCACGCTGGCGCCGCTGTTCGGCAAGGCCCTCGCGGCCCGGATCGTCGACGGCGAGCCCGACTCGCTGGTCGACGTCTTCAGTCCCGACCGGTTCGGGGCAAGCTAGGAACTTCCCCAAAAGTTCCGTCGCACAATGATCTCGCACCGGGAAACCGGTCGCGAAGGGGTGTAGCTCTCAACTGGCCAGAGCAGCGGTTTCCAACACCGACGGTTGCAGGTTCGAGTCCTGCCGCCCCTGCCACGAACACCTGCGCCACCGGTCCCGGCCGGGCCCGCCGACCGTTGGGAGTACCGAGGTGACCATCTGGACCGAGCTGCTGGGCAGCCAGACCCACCTCCTCGGCGAAAAGTACCGGACGCGCGTCGTCGAAGCCGGTGACGGCGAGCCGCTCGTGCTCCTGCACGGCGTCGGCGGGCACGCCGAGGCCTACGCGCGAAACGTGACGCGGCTCGGCGAGCACCACCGCGCGATGGCGATCGACCTGCTCTGGCACGGCTTCTCGGCCAAGCCGGAGTTCACCCACGACGCCGTCGGCACGTACGTCGACCAAGTGCTCGACCTGCTGGACTCCCAGGGCATCGAACGTGCGCACCTCGAAGGCGAGTCGCTCGGCGGCTGGGTCGCGCTGACGCTGGCCCTGGAGCACCCCGACCGCGTCGGGAAGCTGGTGCTCAACACCACGGCCGGCATCAAGTGGAACCCGGGCTCGGTCGACGAGCGGCCCGCCGAAGGGCGCGAGGCCCTGCGCGCCCGGTCGCTGGCCGCGATCGGGAACCCGACGCCGGAGACCATCCGCACCCGGCTGGAGTGGCTGATGGCCACCCCCGGCCGCGTCACCGACGAGCTGGTCGAGGTCCGCCGCCGGATCTACGCCGACCCCGCGACCAACGCCGCGCTGCGCACGGTGTTCGAGAACTCCTTCGGGTTCGGCTCCGGGCCGAATCGCAGGATCTCCGAGGACCGGCTCGCGACGGTGAGCGTGCCGACGCTCGTGCTGTGGTCGGACCACAACCCCGGCAGCGGGCCCGACGTGGGCCGCCGGATCGCGAAACTCATCCCGGGTGCCGCCTTCCACTGCGTCGCCGACGCGGCGCACTGGCCGCAGTGGGAGCAGCCCGACGAACACGACCGCGTGGTGCTCGAGTTCCTGGGCAGCGCGGAGTGACCAGCAGGAGGACCGACCCCATGCGCATCCGCAGTCTCGCCTACGCCGGACTGTCCACAACGGACTTACCTGCCTGGGGGACGTTCGCCGCGGACGTCCTCGGCCTGCCCGGTCAGTGGATCGACGGCGAGCGCCTGCTGCTGCGCATGGACGAGCGCGTGTACCGCTTCGACGTCCGCCACGGCGACACCGAAGGTCTTTCCTGGCTGGGCTGGGAGGTGGCGAGCGCCGCCGACCTGGCCGCCCTCGAACGCGAGCTGGCCGCGGCCGGCGTCGCGGTGACCCGGGCGACCGCGGCGGAGTGCGCCGACCGGCGCGTCGCGGGCATGCTGTGGCTCGAGGACCCGTCCGGGCTCCGGCACGAGCTGTTTTACGGGCAGGAAGCCGACTTCCGGCCGCTGCGCCTGACGCGCGCGCTCGCCGGCTACCGGACCGGTGAGCACGGGATGGGGCACGCCGTCGTCGGCGTCACGAACTACGCCGAAACGCTGGCGTTCCTGGTCGACACGCTCGGCTTCGGCGTCAGCGACACGTTCAAGGGCTTCATCGCGTTCCTGCACTGCAACCCGCGCCACCACTCCATCGCGCTGGTCGAGACCGACGAGCCCGGCCTGCGCCACATCATGCTGGAGACCACGACGCTCGACGACGTCGGCTCGACCATCGACGTCGCCTACGACCGCCGGATCGTCACGCGGACGCTGGGCCGGCACAGCAACGACCGGGCCGTCTCGTTCTACCTCGAGACGCCGTCGGGGTGGGAGATCGAGTACGGCTGGGACGGTCTCGACGTGGACACCGAGACGTGGTCGACGCGGCAGCTGGCCGGGCCGACCAGCCTGTGGGGCCACCACCACGTGACCGGCACCGAGATCAAGACGTCATGACCCCGGACGCCATCGACCCGGACATCACGAAGCTGTCCGGGTGGCAGCGGGAGTGGGTCAAGGCCGCCCGCGCCGAGGTCGACGAGGACGAGCTGGCGCTGCTGTGCCAGGCGGCCACCGACATCCCCAGCCCGACCGGGTGCGAGCGGGAGCTGGCCGAGTACTTCCGCGACGTGATGACCTCGGCCGGGCTCGACAGCCGGCTGCAGTCCATCGACGAGCGCCAGGCCAACCTCGTCACCCGCGTCGGCACCGGCCGCGCGGGCGCGCAGCTGCTCCTGCTCGCGCCGCTCGACACCGCGTTCGCGCCGGGGCGGGAGGACGCGCCGTGGCTCGGCGAGCGGCCCCGCGACGACTTCACGCTGCCCGCGCAGCGGTTCGGCGACAAGGTCGTCGGGCTCGGTGCGGAGAACCCGAAGGCGTTCGCCAGCTGCGCGCTGGCCGCCGCGCTCGCGGTGCACCGCTGCGGCGTGCCGCTGGACGGGCAGCTGGTGGTCGCGCTGGTCGGCGGCAGCATGCCGGTGCTGGGCAGCGAGCTGTCGTCGCGGCGCAACTCGGGCATGAACGTCGGCACCCAGTTCCTGGTGGACCACGGCCAGTGCTCGGCCGACCTCGCGATCGTGCTCAAGCCGGGCTACTCGGTGGTGCACGAGGAGGTCGGGTTCGCGATCTTCCGCGTCGTCGTGCGCGGGTCGGTCGGCTACACCGGCAGCCGGCACAAAGGGCACTACACCAACGCGATCCTGGCCGCCGCCCGGATGATCGGACGGCTGGAGAGCTGGTTCGCCGACTACACCGCGCGCAATTCCTCGGGGCAGGTGGCGCCGCAGGGCGCGATCACCGCGATCCGGGCCGGCGATGGCACCAAGCCGGCGTTCAACCCGGCGACCTGCGAGTTCTGGGTCGACCTGCGGGTCAACCCGCGCACCACGGTGAACGACGTCGCCGGGCAGTTCGAGGCGGTCGTCGCCGAGCTGCGCGCGGCCGAACCCGCCGTCGGCGTCGAGGTCGAGCTGGTGGCGGGCCAGGCGGGGTCGGCCACGCCCGAGGACAGCCCGGTCGTCACCCGGCTGATCCGCGCCTGGGAGGACGTCGAAGGGCGGCCGCACGTGCCGGGCAAGCCGGGCAGCGGGCTGTCCGACGGCGGGGTGCTGCGCCGCCACGGCATCCCGACCGCGCGGATCGGCTTGCCACCGCCTGAGGCACCGAGCCCTTTCGAAGGGTTCTCCATGGGCGTCGCGGACCTGCCCGCCATGCGCCGGCTGGTCGACCTGCTCATCGGTGTCGTGGTGGACGTGACCACCCGGCAGCGGGCCGAACTGCGTGAACTCCCTGCGAGCAGTCGAGGAGAAGACCGATGACCGACACCGTCGGCGACGAGAAGACGGCGCGGCGGCAGGCGAGCGTCGGCGGTCCCGGCCGCCGGGACTGGTCGACCTGGCCGCGCTACGAGAAGGCGGCGCTCGGCTTCCGCGAGTACTGGTACCCGGTGGCGTGGTCGCGCAAGATCGGCCGCAAGCCGCGTGCGGTGCGGGTGCTCGGCGAGAAGATCATGCTGATCCGCGACGGCGGCGCGGTCCGCGCGTTGCACGACCGCTGCCCGCACCGCGGGGTCCCGCTGAGCCACGAGATGTCGTCGCAGGAGTTCCCCGGCACGTGGAGCTGCTGCTACCACGGCTGGACGTTCGACCTGGAGACCGGCGTGCTGGTCGCGGCGATCACCGACGGCCCGGAGTCGCCGATCTGCGGCAAGGTCACCGTCCGGACGTACCCGGTCGAGGAGGCCCGCGGCCTGGTCTGGCTGTGGCTGGGCGACGGTCCGGCTCGTCCGCTCGCCGACGACGTCCCGGAGGAGCTGCTGGATCCGGCCGCTCTGGTGGTCGGCCGGATCACCGTGCGCGAGGGCAACTGGCGCTTCGGCGCGGAGAACGGCTTCGACGACGGCCACGCGAAATGGCTGCACCGCAACGCGTTGTGGACCAAGCGCGTGAAGATGCCGGTGTGGAGCGAGATGAAGGTCATCCGCGACGGGCCGTGGATCACCCGCCGCAAGGACAAGATGCACTACAGCGCCTCGTTCCCCGGCCTGGGCGACTTCCCGAAGAAGAAGTGGTACCGCCGTCGTGAGGGCAACAAGACGAAGGTGTCGCTGCGGCTGCCGGGCACGCTGCGGGTGAAGTACGCGGAGTGGGCGCACTTCGAGTGGTGGGTCGCCGCGACCGCGGAGGACCACACGTACGTCCAGCTCGCCGTGATGAACCAGGGCAAGTGGCGCAACCGGAAGTTCTGGCTCTACTACTGGACGTGGGCGCGCTGGGTGTTCCACGGCATGTTCAACGACGAGGACCGGCTGATGGTGGAGGTCACCGACGCCCCGCCGGAGCGGCTGTACCGCCCCGACGTCTCGCTGACCGAGTGGCGGCGGATGGTCGAGGAGGAGGCGCGGCGGAGCCCCGCCGAGGTCGTCAAGGAGCAGCAGGCGGAGCGGAGGCGGGCGAAGCATGACTGAGCCGTTCCGGCTGGTGGTCGGCATGTCCGGCTCCAGCGGCGCGATCTACGGCATCCGGCTGCTGGAGATCCTGAAGGGCATGCCGGAGGTCGAGACGCACCTGGTGGTGACGCCGGCGGCCCGTCAGACGATCTCTTTCGAGACAGACTGGACGCCTGCGTCGGTCGCTTCCCTCGCCGACTTCACGTACCGGCCTGGGGACATCGCGGCGCCGATTTCGAGCGGGTCGTTCCCGATCGACGCGATGATCGTGCTGCCGTGCTCGGTGCGTTCGCTCGGGGCCATTGCCTGGTCGCAGAACGACAGTCTTTTGGTGCGTGCCGCCGATGTGACGCTCAAAGAGCGGCGGAAGCTCGTCGTCGCTTTGCGCGAGACGCCGTTGCACCTGGGGCACCTCCGCGCGATGACGCAGGTGACCGAGATGGGCGGGATCCTGGCGCCGCTGATGCCGGCGTTCTACGGCCGTCCGAAGTCGTTGGGGGACCTGGTGGACCACCAGGTCGGCCGGTTGTGCGACCTGCTGGGCATCAAGCCGCCGGACGAGCTGGTCGAACGCTGGCACGGTCCCACACCCCAGTGAAAAGGCCCCTTCCGCGGAAGGGGCCTTTCGTCTTGGTGGAAGATCGCCCGCACCGGCACCGTTGACGGTGCGGGCGACCTTCAGTCCAGATAGGACGCCGGAACGTCCTCCAGCAGCGCGCGGTGGTCCACTCGCGCCACCACCTCCGGCGGTACCCGGCACGAAGGCGGGAACACCGCCGGCGGCACGGGCTTCGTGCAGTCGAAGATCAGCTTCGTCTCCATCGGACCCTTCTCCTCCCGGTTGTGCCCGTAGGTCACCGGGTTGAGCTGGCCACCGAGGAAGCCCGGCATGATCGTCAGGTCGCGGTCGGCCTGAAAACGCGTCGCCAGGCACCACAGCGTTTCGACCTCGTTGAACACGTCCACATCGTCGTCCACCACGAACACGTGCTTCAGCAACGGGTCGACCGCCAGGGCCGCGCACGCCGCCAGCTTCGGTTCGCCCTCGACGCGCTTGCTCATCGACAGGTACAGGTGCGACCGCGCCATGCCCGACAGCGGCAGGTGCACGCCGGTCACCGTCGGCACCGCCTCCTTGACCCGGCGGTGGATGCTGCCCATCCGGGGCAACCCGCCGAGCATGCTGTGCTCGGTGTGGGCGTTGAAGACGTCGACGAAGATGGGCTTGCGGCGCATGGTGATCGCGGTGATCTTCACGTACGGCTGCGGGCCGGTGCGGGTGTAGAACCGCGGGTACTCCCCGAACGGACCCTCGACAGCGGTCGCGTCGGGGTCGGTGTCGATCACGCCCTCGATGACGATCTCCGCGCGGGCCGGCACCTCGAGGTCGACCGTCTTGCAGGGCACCATTTCCAGGGGTTCGCCGAGCAGGCCGCCGACGACGTCGAGCTCGCCGCCGATACCCTCCAGTTTGGACACCGCGCCCATCAGCAGTGCCGGGTGGTGGCCGATGACGAGCGCCACCTCCATCGGCTTCTTCTGCTCCCGAAGCTTCCGCAGCACGTAAGCCGTGTGGTGCGCCGGGTTCACCTGGATGCCGACCTGGTCGCGACCCTGCGCCTGGTGGCGGAAGATACCCGCGTTGATCTTGCCGCTGTCCGGGTCGCGGCAGATCGTCACCGCCGAGGTGATGTACTTGCCCGCGTCCAGCTCCTGGTGCTTGAGCAGCGGCAGCAGGCCGACGTCGATGTCGTCGCCGGTGAGCACGACCTCCTGCACCGGCGCGGCGTCCACGGTGACCGGTTTGATCCCCGCGCCCTCGCGCCGGGCGTACTCCGGCACCATGGAGTGGACGTCCGCGCCGATGCTGCGCGCGAGCCGCTCGTAGGTGCCGTGCAGGTTGATGAGCAACGGGATCTCGGAGCCGCCCACGTTCTCGAACAGCACGGCCGGGAACCCCGGGTAGGCCGGGTCGTCCTCCATGCGGTCGACGACGGCGGTGACCTCGAACTCGGGGTCGACGTGCTTGCGCACGACCTTCACCTGGTCCGGGTCCAGTTCGGCCAGGAACGTCCGCAGATCCTTTGCCATCAAACGCCTTCCGTTCGCGAGGTGGCTCGTGAACCGAGTATCCGCCCCGGTCACGGCGGCGAGCGGGCGCGCACGGCAAGAACTAGGGGAATGCTTCGTCCTGGCTCCGGGGTGGCGCTCGGCGGGGGTCGCGCGGTGCTAAATGGGTTCGTCCACGAAGCCGCGCGTCGTCGTACGTCAGGAGAACGACATGACCGTAACCGCAGCGCCGCCCCGCGAAGCCGCGGCGGCCGACCTGGCCCGGTCCTGGGCCGAGGACCCACGGTGGCGCGGAGTCCGCCGGGACTACTCCGCCGAGGACGTCCTGCGGCTGCGCGGCAGCGTGACCGAAGAGCACACGCTGGCCCGGCTGGGAGCGGAGCGGCTGTGGAGCCTCCTGCAGAGCGAGGACTACGTCCACGCGCTGGGCGCGCTGACCGGCAACCAGGCCGTGCAGCAGGTGCGCGCCGGCCTCAAGGCCATCTACCTCTCCGGCTGGCAGGTCGCCGCCGACGCGAACCTGTCCGGCCACACCTACCCGGACCAGAGCCTGTACCCGGCCAACTCGGTGCCGCAGGTCGTGCGCCGGATCAACAACGCGCTGCTGCGCGCCGACCAGATCAGCTGGGCCGAGGACGAAGAGGACGCGCCGCACTGGCTGGCACCGATCGTCGCGGACGCCGAGGCGGGCTTCGGCGGCGTGCTCAACGCGTTCGAGCTGATGAAGGGCATGATCACCGGCGGCGCCGCCGGCGTGCACTGGGAAGACCAGCTGGCCGCGGAGAAGAAGTGCGGTCACCTCGGCGGCAAGGTGCTCATTCCGACCAGCCAGCACGTCCGCACGCTGCAGGCCGCGCGGCTGGCCGCCGACGTCTGCGACGTCCCGAGCCTCGTCATCGCCCGCACCGACGCGCAGGCCGCGAACCTCATCACCAGCGACGTCGACGACCGGGACAAGCCGTTCCTGACCGGCGAGCGCACGCCCGAGGGCTACCACCGCGTCCGCGGCGGCATCGAGCCGTGCGTCGCCCGCGGCCTGGCTTACGCGCCGTACGCGGATCTACTGTGGATGGAAACGTCCAAACCGGACCTGGAGGTCGCCCGCCGGTTCGCCGAGGCGATCAAGGCCGAGTACCCCGATCAGCTGCTGGCCTACAACTGCTCGCCGTCGTTCAACTGGAAGCAGCACCTCGACGACGCGACGATCGCGAAGTTCCAGCGCGAACTGGGGCACATGGGCTACAAGTTCCAGTTCATCACGCTCGCCGGCTTCCACGCGCTGAACCATTCGATGTTCGCGCTGGCCCGCGACTACGCCGAAGAAGGCATGACGGCTTACGTCGAGCTGCAGGAGCGCGAATTCGCCGCCGAGGCGGCCGGCTACACGGCGACGCGCCACCAGCGTGAGGTGGGTACCGGCTACTTCGACCTGGTGAGCACGGTCGTGAACCCGTCGAGCAACACCGTCGCGCTGATGGACTCCACCGAGAAGTCGCAGTTCTACTGAGCATTTCCCCAGTCGGCTCCGTGCTAAAACCAATCGACGCCACATCCAGCCACGCGATAAATGGAATTCAGGACGGTCGCTCATGCGCATGCCCGAGAACCTCGAAGACATGGTTTACGGAGTCTATGGGACCACTGAAATCGCCGTGAAGCCCTGCCCGTTCACGCAGGCCGAGATCGACGAGCTAGAGACCACCAACGAAATGCTCATCTACGTGCCCCAGGAGATCTCCGAGGCGCAGATGATCGAGACCGGGAAGCTCAACACCAACTTCCGCTGGGAAGTCGAGCAGAACATGATCAAGAGCCCGATGACCGACGAGTCGCACTGGCTCGTCTGCTCGGCCTCGCCGATCCCGGAAATGCTCGGCCAGAGCACCCAGGCGATTTCCCGCGTCTACGACGAAGAGGGTCTCGACGGGATGGACTTCCGCCGCTACCTCGCCTTCGTGCTCACCTACCGCCACCTGACCAACGAATACCCGGACTACCGCCAGTGGTGCCTGCTCGTCGGCGGGCACTACGACCGCAGCGGGATCTCGCTGGTCGGCTTCGACAAGTTCGGCAACTTCGGGCACCACGGCTGGATGAAGAACTTCAAGGCCAAGATGTCCGGCGGCCGTTACGTCGCCTTCGCCCCGCGCAAGCACATCAACGCCGAGACCGTACTGCTCGAGCGCCCGCGCCGCGGGTCGCGCAACAAGGCCACGCACGACGCGGGCACCGACTGATCCGCCCGCGAACCTGGACCTGTGCCGTCACTGGAGGAAGAACCATGGCAGACGACGAGCGCGTGGACGTCACGCGAAAGCTCGTTGAGTTCGTCGAGAAGCACCTGCTGGACGGGAAGGACGTGGGCGAGCTGACCACGACCACGCCGTTGCTGGACTGGGGTCTGCTGAACTCGATCGAAACCACCCGGCTGGTCGCCTACATCCGCGAGGAGTTCTCCGTGCGCGTCCCGCCGACGGAGATGGTGGCCCGCCACTTCAAGGACATCGAAAGCATCGCCGACCTGGTGACGTCGCTGCGCGCGCCGGTCGCCTGACCCCCTTCCCGACCCAGAAACGGAGAACCCGTGTCCTACGACTACGACGTCGGCATCATCGGCGGCGGCCCGGCCGGCTCCACGGCGGCTTCCTACCTGGCCAAGGCCGGCCTTTCGGTGGCCGTCTTCGAGGGGGAGACGTTCCCCCGCGAGCACGTCGGCGAGTCCCTCGTCCCCGCGGTCATCCCGGTGATGCACGACATCGGCGTCATCGGGAAGGTCGAGGCCGCCGGGTTCCCCCGCAAGTACGGGGCCGCGTGGACCTCCTCCGACACCCGCCCGACCAGCACGCTGGACTTCGACGCCGGTTCGCACGGCCTCGGCGTGGCGGAGATCGCCTACGAGGAGCGCGACCAGGACGGCGTCGACCGCGTCTACGCCTGGCACGTCGACCGCGGCCAGTTCGACTCGCTGCTGCTCAAGCACGCCGAGGAGCTCGGCGCCAAGGTCTACCAGGGCGTCCGGGTCAACCGGGTCGACTTCACCGACCGCGACCGGCCGGTGCTGCAGGCCAAGATCGGCGAGCAGCAGCTCGAGGTCGCCGTCCGCGTCGTGCTCGACGCGTCCGGCCGGCAGACGCTGCTGGGCCAGCAGCTGAAGGTCAAGGTGCCGGACAAGGTCTTCAACCAGTACGCGGTGCACACGTGGTTCGAGGGCCTGGACCGCGCGTCGCTGGCGCGCCGGCCCGAGGACGCCGACTACATCCACGTGCACTTCCTGCCGCAGGAGAACACCTGGGTCTGGCAGATCCCGATCACCGAGACCATCACCTCGATCGGCGTCGTCACCCAGAAGGAGAAGTTCAAGGAGCACAAGGACGACCTCGAAGGCTTCTTCTGGAACTCCGTCGGCACCCGGCCGGAGATGCTGGACGCGCTGAAGAACGCCAAGCGCGTGCGGAAGTTCAAGACCGAGGGCGACTACAGCTACGGCATGAAGCAGATCGCCGGTGACTCGCTGGTGCTCATCGGCGATGCCGCCCGCTTCGTCGACCCGATCTTCTCCAGCGGCGTGAGCGTCGCGATGAACAGTGCGCGCCTGGCGGCCAAGGACGTCATCGCCGCGCACCAGGCCGGCGACTTCCGCCGCGAGCGGTTCGACAACTACGTGAACACGCTCCGCAAGGGCGTCAACATCTGGTACGACTTCATCTCGATGTACTACCGGCTGAACGTGCTGTTCACCGCGTTCATCGACGACGACCGCTACCGCAAGGACGTCATCCAGATGCTCCAGGGCGACGTCTACGACGCCGAGGAGCCGGCGGCGCTGACGGCGATGAAGGAGTACGTCGCCGCCGTCGAGGCCGACCCGACGCACCTGTGGCACGGGCACCTCGGCAGCCTGAAGGCCTCTTCTTCGGCACTGGCGCTGTTCTAGCCATCCCCGGGTCGTGAGTGAGAAACAGTGTTCTGACACTGTTTCTCACTCACGACCTTTTTTCCGGCAGCGTGATCGGAGAGGTCAGTCATGTCATCGCTCGACGAGCGCACCACCACCGAGCCCGACGCGCCCGCCGGGCCGCGGGGCCGCGCGTGGATCTCCTACCTGGCCATGGTCGTCCTGCCGGTCGTGGCCGCCTTCTTCCTGCTGCGCACCGGCGGCGGTGCCGGCCACGCGCCGACCGGGCACACCGGCGGCGCGGCCGACCCGGTGGCCAAGCTGCTGTTCGCCCTGCCGGTCATCTTCCTGGCCTGCCGGCTGCTTTCGGCGGTCGCGAAGCGGTTCGCGCAGCCGACGGTGATCGGTGAGATCTTCGCCGGCATCCTGCTCGGGCCGTCGTTCCTCGGCTGGGTGTGGCCCGCGGCCTACCACTGGATCTTCCCCGACTTCCTGGCCTCGACGATCAACACGTTCGCCCAGATCGGCCTGGTCATCTTCATGTTCCTGGTCGGCTACGAGCTCGACGTCGAGCTGGTCCGCCGCCGCAGCAAGGCCGCGGTGCTGGTGAGCCACGTCAGCGTGGCGATCCCGTTCCTGTCCGGGGTGCTGCTCGCGTTCGTCCTCCACCCGAGCCTCGGCGCCGGGGTCTCGCGGCTGCCGTTCGCCTTGTTCCTGGCGATCTCGATGAGCATCACGGCGTTCCCCGTGCTGGCCCGGATCATCACCGACCGCAAGATGACGAAGCTGCCGATCGCCGCGCTGGCGCTGAGCTGCGCCGCCGTCGACGACATCACGGCGTGGTGCCTGCTGGCGCTCGTCGTCGCGATCGCCGGCGCGACCTCGATGGCCGCGACCGCGCTGACCGTGGGGCTCACGATCGCGTTCTTCGCGCTGATGCTGTTCGTCGTGCGCCCGCTGCTGCGCCGGCTGTTCGCGCCGACCGAACGGGGCCAGAAGGCGTTGCCCACGACGGCGGTGGTGTCCGTGCTGCTGGCCGGGTTGCTGCTCTCCGCACTGGCCACCAACGCCATCGGCATCCACCCGATCTTCGGCGCGTTCCTCTTCGGCGCCGTGACGCCGCGCGGTTCGCTGCCGATCCGCCAGGCGACCGACCAGATGCACGCGCTGACCGTCACGCTGCTGCTGCCGCTGTTCTTCGTCTACACCGGACTCCGCACGAAGTTCGACCTGATCGGCTCCGACCCTTCGCTGTGGCTCTGGACGGCGCTGATCGTCGTGGTGGCGATGCTGGGCAAGTGGGGCGGGAGCCTGATCGCCGCGCGGTTGTCCGGCATCGGCAGGCGGGACGCGTGGTCGCTGGGCGCGTTGATGAACTGCCGCGGCCTCACCGAGCTGGCGGTGCTGAACATCGGGCTCGACCTCAAGGTGATCAGCCCGACGATGTTCGCGATGCTCGTGATCATGACGCTGGTGACCACCGTGGCCACCTCGCCCGCCCTGTCGTTCATCGAGCGCTACAAGCGCCGGCGCGCGGAACCCGCTCCCGCCGCGTAGGAGCGGTCATGCCCGACATCACGTTCCTGCCCTACCCGGCCTACGGGCACATGACGCCGGCGCTGCCGGTGGTCGCCGAGCTCGTCCGCCGCGGCCACCGGGTCACCTGCTTCACCTCCGCGGAGTTCGCGGACCGGGTCGCCGCGACCGGCGCCCGCGCCGCGGACTACGGCTGCGACCTGTCCACCGCGCAACCGGACATCACCAACGCCGATGAGGCCGCGCGGGCGCCGCTCGACCTGCTCGAACAGAGCATGGCCGTGCTGCCGGCCGTGGAGCGGCTGTCCACACCGGACTTGCTCGTCTACGACACGACGTTGTGGGCGCCCGGGCGGCTGCTGGCCCGGAAGGCGAACCTGCCCACCGTCCAGCTGTCGGCCACGGCCGCGTCGAACGAGCACTTCTCGCTGACGAAGGAGAACCAGACCTTCGGCGAGGCGGTCGACCCGGCGCACCCGGCGATCACGCGGTTCGTCACGCGGCTCGGCGAGCACCTGGCCGGGCACGGCCTCGGGGCGCTGACCCTGGAGGAGTTCTTCACCGGCGGCGACGAGTTCACGCTCGTGTTCCTGCCCCGCGCGTTCCAACCGGCCGGGCAGACGTTCGACGAGCGGTTCGCCTTCGTCGGCCCCTCGGTCGGCGAGCCCGCCGGTTCGTGGACGCCGCCCGCCGACGGCCGGCCGGTCGTGCTGATCACCCTGGGCACGACTGTCAACGACCGCCCGGAGTTCTTCCGCACCTGCGCCGAGGCGTTCGCGGACCTGCCGTGGCAGGTGGTGCTCACGCTCGGGAAGCGGGTGGACCCGGCCACGCTGGGCCCGCTGCCGTCCAATGTGGAGGCCCACCGCTGGGTCGCGCACCCCGACGTCCTGCCGCACTGCTCGGTGTTCCTCTGCCAGGGCGGGATGGGCAGCCTGATGGAAGCGCTGTACTTCGGTGTCCCCGTGATCGCCGTGCCGCACCACCCGGAGCAGCACATCAACGCCCGGCAGATCCGGCGGCTCGGCCTCGGCGTCTCCTTGGACAAGGACACGGTGACCGCCGGGAGCATCCGCGACGCGGTGCTCGCCGTCGACCGCGACGACGCCGTGCGCCGGCGCGTCGACCTGATGCGGCGTGAGGTGCACGCCGCCGGCGGGGCGGTCCGCGCCGCCGCCGAAATCGAGGCGCGGGTCGCGTCCCCGCCCGGAGGGAGCCGGAAGTGACCGAGCCGTTTTCGCTGCCCGTCAAGCGCAGCTGCCCGTTCGACCCGCCCGACGAGTACCGGACGCTGCCGGGAGTCAGCCCGCTCGCGTTCGAGGCCAGTCCCGGGCCGGCCACGGGCTGGCTGGTGACCAAGCTGTCGGACGTCCGCGCGGTGCTGTCGGACGCCCGGTTCAGCCACCGCAACGACCTCGTCGCGCTCGCCGTGCCGCCGCCGTTCCCGATGGACACCTACGAGCCGGAACCGGCCGCGCCCGGCGCGTTCCCGAAGATGGACGGCGCCGATCACGCGCGCTACCGGAAGCTGATCGCGAAGTACTTCACCGTGCGGCGCACCCGGGAACTGGTCCCGGCCGCCGAGCGCATCGCCGGCGGGCTGCTCGACGTGATGGCCGCGCGCGGCACGGAAGCCGAGCTGGTCACCGCGTACGCCGAGCCGCTGGCCACCCGGCTGATGTGCGAGCTGGTCGGTGTCCCGGAGGCGGACCGCGAAGAGCTGCTGCAGCACCTGAACGTCGTGGCCCGCATGCGGTACACCCTGGAGGAGCTGATCGCCGCGGTCACCGTCGTCGGCGGCACCCTGGAGCGGCTCGTCGACGCGGCCTTCGACGACCCCGGCGACGACCTGCTCGGCGAGCTGGCGAGCACCGGCGAACTCGACCGGCCGGAGCTGGTCAACCTCGCGTGGGCGCTCGTCGGCGGCGGCTTCGACACCACGACGAACATGCTGGCGCTGGGCACCTTCGCGCTGTTCGAGCACCGCTCGCAGCTGGAGCGGCTGCAGGCCGAGCCGGGTCTGTGGCCCAACGCCGTCGAGGAGCTGCTGCGCTACCTGACGGTCTCGCACCTCGGCGCGAGCCGAGCGGCGCTGGCGGACGTCGAACTGGGGGAGCACGTGATCCGCGAAGGCGAGACGGTGGTCGTCGCGCTGCCGGCGGCCAACCGCGACCCCGAGCGCTTCCCGGACCCCGACCGGCTCGACGTCGGCCGCGTGACCCAGGGCCACGTCGCGTTCGGCCACGGCGTGCACCAGTGCATCGGCCAGCACCTGGCCCGGTTCACGATGCAGGTGGGCTTCCGGGCGCTGTTCGAGCGCTTCCCGAGCCTTCGGCTCGCGGTGCCGGCGGACCAGGTCCCGCTGCGCGACGACATGCTCCACTACGGAGTCCACGCCCTTCCCGTCACCTGGGCGCGCCGAGTCCTTTAGGCACCGCACTAGACCTCACCTGTCCGTCGTGGACAGCGTTGCCGCGCCTGTGTTGCCGTGGACGCCCGAGCAGCCGTCACAGGAAGGAAGCCGCCCGCCGATGGAGCGTGAGATGACGGGTTTTGCGAGCACTCCGGGCGAGCCGGTCGCCGTGGTCGGGCTGTCCTGCCGCCTCCCCGGCGCGGACGGTCCCGACGCGTTCTGGCGGCTGCTGAGCGACGGCCGCAGCGCGATCACCGAGGTTCCCGCCGGCCGCTGGGACGCCGGGGAAACCGGGGTCCGCCACGGTGGGTTCCTCGACGCGGTCGACCGCTTCGACGCCGCCTTCTTCGGCATCTCGCCGCGCGAGGCCGCCGCGATGGACCCGCAGCAGCGGCTGGTTCTGGAACTGGCGTGGGAAGCGTTGGAGCACGCGGGAATCGTGCCCGCGAGCCTCGGCGGGAGCGCCGCGGGCGTGTTCGTCGGCGCGATGTGGGACGACTACGCCGCGCTCGTGCACGCGAGCGACGCGCAGGCCATCGGCCACCACACCATCACCGGCGTGCACCGCAGCCTGCTCGGCAACCGCGTCTCCCACTTCCTCGGCGCGCACGGCCCGAGCTTCACCGTCGACTCCGGACAGTCGTCATCACTCGTCGCCGTCCACCTGGCGGTGCAGAGCCTGCGCCGCGGCGAATGCCCGGTCGCGCTCGCCGGCGGGGTCAACCTGATCTTCGCGCCGGACAACGCCGTCACGACGGCTCGCTTCGGCGGCCTTTCCCCGGACGGGCAGTGTTTCACCTTCGACGCCCGCGCCAACGGGTTCGTGCGCGGCGAGGGCGGTGGGCTCGTCGTCCTCAAGACGCTGTCGCGAGCCCAGGCCGATGGCGACGAGATCCTCTGCGTCATCCGCGGGACCGCGGTGAACAACGACGGCGCCGGCGACGGCCTGACGGTCCCGGACGCCGACGCCCAAGCGGCCGCGGTCCGAGGCGCCCACGCCGACGCCGGAATCGAGCCGTCCGCGGTGGGGTACGTCGAGCTGCACGGCACCGGCACGAAGGTCGGCGACCCGGTCGAAGCGGCCGCGCTGGGCCGGGTCTTCGCCGCCGGGCGCACCGAGCCGCTGCCGGTCGGCTCGGTCAAGACGAACATCGGTCACCTGGAGGGCGCGGCGGGGATCGCCGGGCTGCTCAAGGCGGTTCTCGCGGTCCGGCACGCCACGTTGCCCGCGAGCCTCAACTTCTCGACGCCGAACCCGGCGATCCCCCTGGACGAACTGAAGTTGCGGGTGGTGGCCGAGCCGACGGGCTGGGACGGGCGCCGGATCGCCGGAGTCAGCTCGTTCGGCATGGGTGGGACGAACGCCCACGTCGTCCTCGAAGCGGCCGAGCCCGTCGCTCCCCGTGCGGTGCCGGACGCGGCGGCGCCCTGGCTGCTCTCGGCCCGCACCGCCCCGGCGCTGCAAGCACAGGCGGCGCGGCTGCTGTCGCATGTGGACGAACATCCGATACTGTCCCCTGTGGACATCGGCTGGACGCTGGCGGCCCACCGCACGGCGTTCGAGCACCGAGCGGTCGTCGACAGCCGGGACGGGTTGCGCGCGGTAGCGGACGGACTGGGCGTCACCCAAGGCGTCGCGGCCACGAGCGACGACCGCGTGGTCTTCGTGTTCCCCGGCCAGGGCGGGCAGTGGGCCGGGATGGCCGCCGAACTGCTCGACGCGTCGCCGGTGTTCGCCGCGCGGCTGGCCGAGTGCGCGGCGGCACTCGCACCGCACCTCGACTGGGACGTCGTCGACGTCCTCCGCCACGGGACGCCCTCCCTCGAGCGCACCGACGTGCTGCAGCCGGTGTTCTGGTCGGTCGCGGTGTCCCTGGCCGCGGAGTGGCGAGCGCGCGGGGTCGAGCCCGCGGCCGTACTCGGGCACAGCCAAGGCGAGCTGGCGGCCGCGGTCGTCGCCGACGCGCTGTCGCTGGAAGACGCGGCGCGGATCGTCGCGCTCCGGGCGAAGCTGCTGGCCGACCGGATGGCCGGCCACGGCGGCATGCTGTCGGTCGACCTGCCGGTCGCGGAGGTGACCGAGCTGCTCATGGCGTACTCCGGCCGGCTGTCGGTCGGCGCGGTCAACGGCCCCGCGACCACGGCGGTGTCCGGCGACCTCGACGCCCTCGACGAGCTGCAGGCCGAGCTGACCGCCCGCGAGGTGCGCACCCGCCGGATCGCGATCGCCTACGCGTCCCACTCCGCACAGGCCGAGCCGTTGAAGGACGAGCTGCTGCGGCTGATCGCCGGAATCCGGCCGCGGGCCTCGGCGATCCCGTTCTACTCGTCGACCGCGGGCGGCCGGCTCGACACCGAACGCCTCGACGCGGACCACTGGTTCGCGAACCTGCGGCGGCCGGTGCTGTTCGACCCGGCGGTGCGCGCGGCGCTGGACGCGGGCATCGGCGTGTTCGCCGAGGTCAGCCCCCACCCGGTCCTGGCCGGCGGCATCCTGGCGACGGCGGCCGACCACGACCGCCCGGCCGCCGCGGTCGGCACGCTCCGCCGCGGCGAAGGCGGCCCGGCCCGGTTCACGAAGTCGGTCGCCGAGCTGTGGACCCGCGGCGGCGGCGTCGACTGGACTTTCCCCGGCGGACAGCGAGTCGACCTGCCGACGTACGCCTTCCAGCGCGAGCGCTTCTGGCTCGACGCGGCCCCGGCCGAGGCCACCGGAGCCGCCGGAACTGTCGGTACCCCCCGATACACTGGAGACCGGGGGGCGGAGGCCCGCCCGGACGCAGGCACCCAGCCGCCCCAGGACCTCCTCGAAACCGTCCGCGTCCACACCGCGCTGGTCCTCGGTCACCCCGGCCCGGCCGCGATCGACCCCACGGCGTCGTTCAAGGACGTCGGCTTCGACTCGATCATCGGCGTCGAGCTGTGCGAGCGCCTGTCCACCGCGACCGGCCGCAAGATCCCGGCCACGGCGGTGTTCGACCACCCGACGCCCGCCCGGCTCGCCGCGATGCTGGCGGGCGCTGCCGAAACCCGCTCCGAAGGCACCACCCGCGCCGACGAGCCGATCGCCATCGTCGCCATGAGCTGCCGCTACCCGGGTGGCGTGCGCTCGGCCGACGACCTGTGGGACCTCGTCGCCGAAGGCCGGGACGTCATCGGGGGCCTCCCCACCGACCGCGGCTGGGACCTCGACGCGCTCTACGACCCCGACCCGGCCAAGGCGGGCACGTCCTACGCGCGCCACGGCGGCTTCCTCGCCGAAGTCGCCGATTTCGACGCGGACTTCTTCGGCATCTCACCCCGCGAAGCCCTGGCCATGGACCCGCAGCAACGGCTACTCCTCGAAACCGCCTGGGAGGCGTTCGAGCACGCGGGCATCGACCCGGCGTCCCTCAAGGGCAGCCGCACCGGCGTCTACATCGGCGCCACCAACTCCGAGTACGGCCCGCGCCTGTCCGAAGGCGGCGAAGGCGGGCACTTGCTCACCGGCACCACCGGCAGCGTCGCGTCGGGCCGGCTCGCTTACGTCCTCGGGCTGGAAGGTCCGGCACTGACCGTCGACACCGCCTGCTCGTCTTCGCTGGTCGCCCTGCACCTCGCCGTGCGCGCGCTGCTGGCGGGGGAGTGCACCCTCGCACTGGCCGGTGGCGCGGCCGTGATGGCCAGTCCCGGGATGCTCGTCGAGTTCAGCCGCCAGCGCGGCCTCTCCCGGGACGGCCGCTGCCGGGCGTTCTCGGCCGACGCCGACGGCACGGGCTGGGCCGAAGGCGCCGGTGTCGTGGTCGTGGAACGGCTGTCCGACGCGCGCCGCCACGGCCACCCGGTGCTCGCCGTCGTCCGCGGCACGGCGGTCAACTCCGACGGCGCGTCCAACGGCCTGACCGCCCCCAACGGCCCGTCCCAGCAACGCGTGATCCGCGCCGCGCTCGCCGACGCCGGAATGGCACCGTCCGATGTGGACGTCGTCGAGGCGCACGGTACCGGCACCCCGCTGGGCGACCCGATCGAAGCCCAGGCGCTCATCGCCACCTACGGCCAGGACCGCGAACGGCCGCTGCTGCTCGGCTCGCTGAAGTCGAACCTCGGGCACACGCAGGCCGCCGCGGGCATCGGCGGTGTGATCAAGATGGTCCAGGCCCTGCGCCACGGCGTCGTCCCGCGGACCCTGCACGCCGCCGAACCCAGCCCGCGGATCGACTGGTCCGCCGGCTCCGTGACCCTGGCCGCGACGGAGCAGCCGTGGCCGGAGACCGGCGCACCCCGCCGGGCCGGGATTTCCTCGTTCGGCATCAGCGGCACCAACGCGCACGTCATCGTCGAGCAGGTCCCCGAAGCCGCCCCGGCCCCCGCTACTGAGGATTCCCTGGGCGTGTGGGTCCTGTCCGGACGCTCCGAGAGTGCACTGGCGGACCAGGCGTCGGCGTTGACCGGCACCGAGCACGGCGTTGCCGAGGTCGGCTGGTCCCTCGCGACGACGCGGACCGCCTTCGAGCACCGGGCCGCGGTGGTCGGCGAACGCGCCGAACTGCGGACCGGCCTGCGCGAGATCGCCGCCGGGACGCCGGGCGCGTCCGTGGTCACCGGCGTCACCGGTCCCGCCGGACGCACCGTCTTCGTGTTCCCGGGCCAGGGGGCGCAGTGGGCCGGGATGGCCGCGAGCTTGCTCGACGAGTCGCCGGTCTTCGCCGCGCGGTTCGCCGAGTGCGAGGCCGCCTTGGCGTCCTTTGTGGACTTCTCGCTGCGCGACGGGGACCTGGACCGGGTCGACGTGGTGCAGCCGCTGTCGTGGGCGGTGATGGTGTCGCTGGCGGCGCTCTGGCAGTCCTACGGCGTCACGCCGGACGCGGTCGTCGGCCACTCCCAGGGTGAGATCGCCGCCGCCGTGGTCGCGGGTGGACTGTCGCTTGAGGATGGTGCTCGCGTGGTCGCCCTGCGCAGCAAGGCGATCGCGGCCGGACTGGCCGGTAAGGGCGGCATGGCTTCGATCGCGGCCGACGCCGAGCGCGTGGAAGCCCTGCTCGACGACCGGATCTCCATCGCGGCGTTCAACAGCCCGTCGTCGACCGTCGTCGCCGGTGACCCCGCCGCGTTGCAGGATCTGGTTGCGCGCTGCGAAAGCGAAGGCCTCCGCGCCCGGCTGATCCCCGTGGACTACGCGTCCCACTCGGCGCACGTGGAAGCGATCGAAGCCGAGCTGCGCGAGGTCCTCGCCCCGATCCGGCCGCGGACCGGCGAAATCCCGTTCTACTCGACCGTCACCGCCGAGCCCGTCGACACCGCGACCCTCGACGCCGGGTACTGGTACCGCAACCTGCGGCAGCCGGTGCTGTTCCACGAGACCGCCGACGTGCTCGCCGGCCGCGGGCACCGGTTCTTCGTCGAGGTCAGCCCGCACCCGGTGCTCGGCGGCGCGCTCCAGGACACCCTGGACGCGGCCGTCGTCGGGACGCTGCGCCGGAACGAGGGCGGTCTCCGCCGGTTCCTGCTGTCGGCCGCCCAGCTGTGGGCGCACGGCCACGACGTCGACTGGTCGCCCCTCCACCCGCACCGGCGCACGGTGAGCCTGCCGACTTATCCGTTCCAGCGGCAGCATTTCTGGCTCGAACCGGCGACCAAGCCCACCGACGACAACGGGGACCCGAAGGGCTGGCGCCACCGCATCGCCTGGCGCGCCTTGCCCGAGCCTGCCGCCGCACCGCTGACCGGCACCTGGCTCGTCGTCACGCCCACTCCCGGCGCCCTCGACGGACTCGGCGCCGACCTGGTCGAGGTGCTCGACACCGGCGACCGCGCGACCCTCGCCGAGAAGCTGACCGGACTGGCTCCCGACGGCGTGCTCGCCGTGCCCGCCCTCGACGACGACCCGATCGGCGCGGTCACCCGCGCGGCCGTCCTGGTCCAGGCCCTCGGGGACGCCGGCATCGACGCACCCCTGTGGTGCCTGACCAGCGGCGCGGTCGCCCCGCTCGACAACGGCCCGGCGCCGAACCCGGCGCAGGCCGCGGTCTGGGGCTTCGGCCGGGTCGCGGCGCTGGAGCACTCAAGCCGCTGGGGCGGGCTCGTGGACCTGCCCGAGACGTGGGACGGGGAAATCCTCGAACGTCTGTCCGCGGTGCTGGCGGGCGCGGAGGACCAGGTCGCGATCCGGCCGTCCGGCGTGTTCGTCCGCCGCCTGGTTCCGGCCGCCCTGCGCAAGGCGCCGGAACGGACCTGGGAAACGCGCGGCACGGCGTTGGTCACCGGCGGCACCGGCGCGCTGGGCCGGCACCTCGCCCGGTGGCTCGTCGCCCGCGGGGCCGAGCACGTCGTCCTCACCGGCCGCCGCGGCGCCGACGCGCCCGGCGTGGCCGAACTGCAAGCGGAGCTGGGCACGCGGATCAGCGTCGTGGCCTGCGACGTCGCCGACGTGGCCGCCGTCCGTGAACTCCTCGACGGCATTGACGATCTCCGCACGGTCGTCCACGCGGCGGGCGTCGGGACGCTCGCCGCGATCGCGGACACCGACCCCGACGCGATCGCCGACGTCCTGCGGGCCAAGGTGCTCGGCGCGCGGCACCTCGACGACCTGCTCGGCGACCGCGAGCTGGACGCCTTCGTGCTGTTCTCCTCGATCTCCGGGGTCTGGGGCGTCGCCGACCACGCCGCCTACGCCGCGTCCAACGCCTACCTCGACGCCCTCGCCGAACGCCGCCGCGCGCTCGGCCGGACCGCGCTGTCGGTGGCCTGGGGCCCGTGGGCCGGCGGCGGCATGATCGCCGAAAGCCTGCACGACGTCCTCGCCCGCCGCGGTGTGCCCGTCATCCAGCCCGAACCCGCGCTCGCGGGCCTCGGCCAGGCGCTGGACCACGACGAGACGTTCGTCGCGCTGGCCGAGATCGACTGGCCGGTGTTCGCGGAGGTCTTCACCGCCGTCCGGCCGAGCCCGCTGCTCGCCGAGCGGCCCGAAGCGCACGCCGGCGAAGAGCCCGCGGCCGCGTCCCGCTGGCTCGCGGGTCACTCCGGTCCGGAGCGCGAGAAGCTGGTGTCCACTGTGGTCCGGCAGCAGGTCGCGGCCGCGCTCGGGCACGCGAGCCCGGAGGCCGTCGACGTCCGGCGCGCGTTCAAGGACCTCGGTTTCGACTCGCTCACCGCGGTCGAGCTGCGCAACCGGCTGACCGCGGCGACCGGCCTGAAACTGCCGAGCACGTTGGTGTTCGACCACCCCACGGTCGCGAAGCTGACCGAGTACCTCCTGGCCGAAGTCACCCCGGAGTCCACAGTGGACGAGGTGCGGGTCGTCGCGGACGACCCGATCGCCATCGTCGCGATGGGCTGCCGTTTCCCCGGCGGCGTCACCTCGCCCGAAGAGCTGTGGACGTTGCTGGCCGGCGGCGTCGACGCGATCTCCGGCCTGCCCGCCGACCGCGGCTGGGACCTCGGCGCGCTCTACGACGCCGACGCGAGCCGGCCGGGCACCACCTACGCCCGGCACGGCGGGTTCCTCGACGGCGCCACCGGGTTCGACCCGGCGTTCTTCGGGATCTCCCCGCGGGAAGCCCTGGCCATGGACCCGCAGCAGCGGCTGCTCCTGGAGGTCTGCTGGGAGGTGTTCGAACGCGCCGGCATCGACCCGGCGACGCTGTCCGGCACCCCGGCCGGCGTGTTCGTCGGCCTGACCGACCAGGCCTACGGCTCCGGCGGCACCGAGGGCGAGGACTACCTGGTCACCGGCGCGGTGTCCAGCGTCGCCTCCGGCCGGATCGCCTACGTCCTCGGCCTCGAAGGCCCGGCCGTCACGGTCGACACGGCGTGCTCGTCGTCGCTGGTCGCCCTGCACCTCGCGGCCCAGTCGCTGCGCGCGGGCGAGTGCTCGATGGCGCTGGCCGGCGCGTCGATGGTGATGTCGACGCCGAGCCAGTTCCTCGGCTTCAGCCGTCAGCGCGGGCTCGCGCCCGACGGCCGCTGCAAGCCGTTCGCCGCCGCCGCCGACGGGTTCGCCCTCGCCGAGGGCGTCGGCGTCCTGCTGGTGGAGCGGCTGTCCGACGCGCGCCGCCACGGGCACCCGGTGCTGGCGGTGCTGCGCGGGTCGGCGATCAACTCCGACGGCGCGTCGAACGGCCTGACCGCGCCGAACGGCGGGTCCCAGCAGCGGGTGATCCGGGCCGCATTGGCCAGTGCCGGTCTGCGACCGTCCGAAGTGGACGTCGTGGAGGCGCACGGGACCGGCACCCCGCTGGGCGACCCGATCGAGGCGCAGGCGCTGATCGCCGCGTACGGCCCGGACCGCGAACGGCCGTTGCTGGTGGGGTCGCTGAAGTCGAACCTCGGGCACACGCAGACCGCGTCCGGGGTCGCCGGCGTGATCAAGGTGGTCGAGGCGATGCGCCACGGCGTGCTGCCGCGGACGCTGCACCTCGACGAGCCCACCGCGGAGGTCGACTGGTCGGCCGGGGTGGTCGAGCTGACGGCCGAGGACCGGGTGTGGCCGGCGACCGGCGCCCCGCGCCGCGCAGGCGTGTCGGCGTTCGGCATCAGCGGCACCAACGCACACGTGATCCTGGAGCAGGCACCCGAAGAGTCCCTTGTGGACGTGTTGCCGGACACGCTGGGTACGTGGGTTCTGTCGGCCCGTTCGGAAGCCGCCGTCCGCGAGCAGGCGGCGGCGCTGGCGGAGACCGGGCACGGCGTCGCCGAGGTCGGCTGGTCCCTTGTGAGCACCCGGTCGGCGTTCGAGTACCGGGCCGCGGTCGTCGGCGACCGGGACGAGCTCCTGGCCGGGCTGCGCGAGCTGGCCGCCGGGGCTCCGGTGACCACCGCGATCGACGGGGAGACCGTGTTCGTCTTCCCCGGTCAGGGTGCGCAGTGGGTGGGCATGGCGACCGGCCTGCTCGACGAGTCGCCGGTCTTCGCCGAGCGGATCGCGGAGTGCGCGGCGGCGTTGGCCCCCTACGTGGACTGGTCGCTGACGGACGTCCTGGGTGACGCGGAAGCCTTGGACCGGGTCGACGTCGTGCAGCCGGCGTCGTGGGCGGTGATGGTGTCCCTCGCCGCGCTCTGGCAGTCCCACGGCGTCACCCCGGACGCGGTCGTCGGCCATTCCCAGGGCGAGATCGCCGCCGCCGTGGTCGCAGGTGGACTGTCGCTCGAGGACGGTGCCCGGGTGGTCGCCCTGCGCAGCAAGGCGATCGCGGCCGGCCTGGCCGGACGTGGTGGGATGGCGTGGATCGCCGCCCCGGAAGCCGAGATCACGCCGTTGCTGGCACCGTACGACGGCCGGATCTCCCTCGCCGCCGTGAACGGGCCGGGCTCGGTCGTCGTCTCCGGTGAAGCCGACGCCATCGAAGCGCTGCTCGCCGAAGCGGGTGACCTGCGGGTCCGCCGGATTCCGGTGGACTACGCCTCCCATTCGGCCGCGGTCGAGGCGATCGAGGCCGAGCTGCGCGAAGCCCTCGCCCCGGTCCGCCCCCGGCCGTCGGCGATCACGTACCTCTCCGGCGTCACCGGCACGCCGATCGACACGAGCGCACTGGACGCCGGGTACTGGTACCGCAACCTGCGTCAGCCCGTCCGGTTCCACGACGCCACGAAGACGCTCGTAGAAGCCGGCCACCGGTTCTTCGTCGAGGTCAGCCCGCACCCGGTGCTCGGCGCCGGCATCGAGGAAACCCTCGACGAAACGACGGGTTCCGCCGCCGTCGTCGGCACCCTGCGCCGCAACGCGGGCGACCTCCGGCGGTTCCTGACCTCCCTGGGCCAGCTGTGGACGCACGGTCACGACGTCGACTGGTCGGTCCTCTACCCGGTGAAGCGCACGGTCCCGTTGCCGACGTATCCGTTCCAGCGGCAGCGGTTCTGGCTCGAACCGCGGTCCGCGACGGCGGTCGTCCGGTCCGCTGTGGACGACCTGCGCTACGACGTCCGGTGGAGCCCTTTGGTCACCCCGCGCGCCACCACCCTCGACGCGGGCTGGCTGGCCGTGGTGCCTGCCGACCTGGCAGTCCAGGATCTGCTCGGGCCGGACGTCCGCGTGCTCGAAGTGTCCACCGAGGACCGCGCCGAGCTGGCGCTCATGCTGGCCGCCGAAGCACCGCCCACCGGCGTGGTTTCCCTGCTGGCGCTGAACGACGACCCACATCCCGAACACCCCGTGCTGACGGTCGGGCTCGCTGCCAACGTCCTGCTCACGCAGGCCTTGGCCGACGCCGGGATCGCCGCCCCGCTGTGGTTCGCCACCCGCGGCGCCGTCTCGATCGACGCTACCGACCCGCTGACCAGGCCGGCTCAGGCGATGGCGTGGGGCCTCGGCGGCATCCTCGGGCTCGACCAGCCGGACCGCTGGGGCGGCCTCGTCGACCTGCCCCCGACGACCGACGCCACGACCGCGGGCCGGCTCGCGGCCGTGCTGACCGGCCACGACGGCGAGGACCAGGTCGCCCTGCGGCCTTCGGGGGTGTTCGCCCGCCGGCTGGTCCGCGCGGCGGCGTCCCCGCCCGCCCGCTGGCGGCCCCGCGGCACCGCACTGGTCACCGGCGGTACCGGCGCGCTCGGCGGCCACGTGGCCCGCTGGCTCGCCGCGAACGGTGCCGAGCACCTGGTGCTCGTGAGCCGCAAGGGCGACGCCGCCCCGGGAGCCGCGGACCTCACCGGCGAGCTGTCCGGGCTCGGAGCCAAGGTGACCGTCGCGGCCTGCGATGTCTCCGACCGCGACGCCCTGCGCGAGCTGCTCGCGGAGCTGCCGCCGGTGAACGCCGTGGTGCACACGGCGGGCGCGGTGGACGTCGAACGCCCGATCACCGCCGTGACCCTGGCCGACTTCGCCGAGCTGGCCGAAGCCAAGGTGCGCGGTGCCCAGCACCTCGACGAACTGTGCGGCGACCTGGACGCGTTCGTCCTGTTCTCCTCCGGCGCCGGTGTCTGGGGCAACGCGGGCCAGGCGGGCTACGCCGCCGCGAACGCGTACCTCGACGCGCTGGCCCACCAGCGGCGCGATCGCGGGGCACCGGCGACGTCGATCGCCTGGGGCGCCTGGGCGGGCGGCGGCATGGTGGACGAGAACGTCGGCGCTCAGCTCGAACGGCGGGGCGTTCCGATGATGCGCCCCGAGCTGGCCGTCACCGCGATCCGGCCGGCGGTCGACACCGGCGGTCCGACGAGCGTCGTCGCCGACATCGACTGGGCGAAGTTCGCCCCGCTCTACACCGCGGCGCGGCCGCGTCCGCTGCTGCGCGAGCTACCCGAAGCGCGGCAAGAATCCCCTGTGGACAGCGGCAGCGAGCTGGCGAAGCGCCTGCAGACGGCGTCGGCGAACGAACGCGAGCGGGTCGTGCTCGACCTGGTCCGCGGCGAGGTCGCGACGGTGCTCGGGTTCGCGAGCCGGGATGCCGTGCGGCCCACGCAGACGCTGAAGGAGCTCGGGTTCGACTCCCTGACCGCGCTCGACCTGCGCAACCGGCTCGGCGCGGCGACCGGGCTGAAGCTGCCCGCCACGCTCGTGTTCGACCACCCGACGCCCGACGCCGTCGCGAAGCACGTGCTCGAAGGGCTGTTCGCCGCGGACTCCGCGGCCGACGAGCTGGACCGGATCGAGGCCGAGCTCGCCGCTCTTCCCGCCGAGCTCGTCATCGCCCGGCTGCGGAAGCTGCTGTGGAAGCACGACGACACCGGCGGCGAGCCCGACGACCTCGAGCTCGACACGGCGACCGACGACGAGATGTTCGCGGCGATCGACCGAGAACTCGGAATCTCTTGACGTGACCGGACAACAGGAGCCGACGCAGATGCGCAACGAGGACAAGCTCCGTGACTACCTCAAGCGGGTCACGGCCGATCTGAAGCTGGCCAACCGGCGCCTGCACGACGTCACCGAGCGCCGCGCCGAGCCGATCGCCGTGGTGTCGATGAGCTGCCGCTTCCCGGGCGGGGTCGCCACCCCCGAACAGCTCTGGGACCTCCTGGCCGACGGCCGGGACGCCGTTTCGCCGTGGCCCGCCGACCGGGGCTGGGACCCGGACCTCTACGACCCCGACCCCGAGCGCGTCGGCCGCAGCTACGTCCGCGACGGCTGCTTCCTGACCGACGCCGCCCAGTTCGATCCCGCCTTCTTCGGCATCTCGCCGCGCGAAGCCACCGCGATGGACCCGCAGCAGCGGCTCCTGCTGGAGACCACCTGGGAGGCCTTCGAACGGGCCAACCTCGACGCGGCGGCCCTGCGCGGCAGCAAGACCGGCGTGTTCGTCGGCGCCAGCAACCAGGGCTACGCCGGCGGCATGGTCACCGCGCCCGAGGGGCTGGAGGGGTTGCTGCTCACCGGCGGCTCGGCCGCCGTGTTGTCCGGCCGGCTCGCCTACACCTTCGGGCTGGAAGGCCCGGCCGTCACCGTCGACACGATGTGCTCGTCGTCGCTGGTCGCCCTGCACCTGGCGGTCACCGCGCTGCGGGGCGACGAGTGCTCGATGGCGCTGGCCTGCGGCGCGACCGTGATGGCCAACCCGCGCAACTTCATCGAGTTCAGCCGCCAGCGCGGCCTGTCCGCCGACGGCCGGTGCCGGGCCTTCTCGGCCGACGCCGACGGCACGGGCTGGGGCGAAGGCGTCGGCGTCGTGCTGCTGGAACGGCTGTCCGACGCGCGCAAGCACGGCCACCCGGTGCTCGCGGTCATCCGCGGCACGGCGATCAACCAGGACGGCGCGTCGAACGGCCTGACCGCCCCCAACGGCCTCTCCCAGCAGCGCGTGATCGAGGCGGCGCTGGCCAACGCGCGGCTGGCCCCCGAGCAGGTCGACGTCGTCGAGGCGCACGGCACCGGCACCAAGCTGGGCGACCCGATCGAAGCGCAGGCCCTGCAGGCGACCTACGGCCGCGACCGCTCGCGGCCGCTGCTGCTCGGGACGGTGAAGTCGAACATCGGCCACACCCAGGCGGCCTCCGGGCTCGCCGGGGTGATCAAGATGATCCTCGCCCTGCGCGAAGGCGTCCTGCCGAAGACGTTGTTCGTCGGCGAGCCGACCCCGCACGTCGACTGGACCGCGGGCGCGGTCTCCCTGTTGACCGAACAGCAGGAGTGGCCCGAGACGGGTGCGCCGCGCCGAGCGGGCGTATCCTCGTTCGGCGGTAGTGGCACCAACGCGCACGTCGTGCTGGAGGGCGTCACCGAGGAACCCGCCGACGTCGAAGAATCCACAGTGGACACCGCGGTGTGGGTACTGTCCGGACGTTCCGAAGCCGCGCTGAAGGCCCGTGCCGCGGAACTGGCGTCGCTGCCGGACGCGAACATCGCCGACGTCGGCTGGTCCCTGGCCCACACGCGCTCGGCGTTCGAACACCGTGCCGCCGTGGTCGGCCGGGACCTGCCCGCGCTGCTCGCGGGCGTCCGCGAGATCGCCGAATCCGGTACGGCCGCGGGCATCGGCGGCGAGGCCCAAGCCGTCGGCGGCACGGTCCTGGTCTTTCCCGGCCAAGGTGCCCAGTGGGCCGGCATGGCCGTGGACCTGCTCGGCGAATCGCCGGTGTTCGCCGCCCGGATGGCCGAATGCGAGGCCGCTCTCGGATCCTTTGTGGACTGGAAGCTGACCGACGTCCTCGGCGACGCGGCGGCCCTGGAGCGGGTCGACGTCGTCCAGCCGGTTTCGTGGGCGGTCATGGTGTCGCTCGCCGCGCTGTGGGCGGCGCACGGCGTCACGCCGGACGCCGTCGTCGGGCACTCCCAAGGCGAGATCGCGGCCGCCGTCGTGGCCGGCGCGCTGTCGCTGGCCGACGGCGCCAAGGTCGTCGCGCTGCGCAGCAAGCTGATCGCCGGCCGGCTCGCGGGCCTGGGTGCGATGGCGTCGATCGCGGCACCGGAAACGCGGGTCGACGCGCTGCTCGCCGACGGGGTGTCCATCGCGGCCGTCAACGGGCCCGCGTCCGTGGTGATCTCCGGCGAGGTCGCCGCCGTCGAAGAAGTCCTGGCCCGCGCCGAAGCCGAAGGCCTGCGCGTACGCCGGATCCCGGTCGACTACGCGTCGCACTCCGCCGTGGTCGAGGTCCTCGAAGCCGAACTGCTCGAAGCCCTGGCGGACGTCGAGCCCCTTCCGCCGCAGGTCACGTTCGTCTCCAGCGTCACCGGTGAGACCGCGTCGAGCCTCGACGCCGCTTACTGGTACCGGAACCTGCGGCACCGCGTCCGCTTCCAGGACGCCACCAAGACCCTCATCGCCGAAGGGCACCGGTTCTTCGTCGAGTCCAGCCCGCACCCGGTGCTGGGCGGCGGCATCCAGGAGACCCTCGACGACGTGCTCGACCCCGGCGCGGCGGCCGTCGTCGGCACCCTGCGTCGCGGTGAAGGCGGCCTGACGCGGTTCCTGACGTCGGTGGCGCAGCTCTGGACGCAGGGCCACGACGTCGACTGGTCGGCCGTCCACCCACAGGGCCATCCGGTCGCTTTGCCGACATATCCCTTCCAGCGGCAGCGCTACTGGCTCGAGATGCCGGTCGAAGCCGCCGCGGCAGACGACGGGTTCTGGACCGCCGTCGAGGACGGTGCCCTCACCGACGAGCTGGGCGTCACCGCGGAAACGCCCTGGCAGGAGGTGCTGCCCGCGCTGACGGACTGGCGTCACCGCCGCACCGAGCTGTCCACTGTGGACCAATGGCGGTACCGGATCACCTGGCACCCGGTCGCCGAACCGGCGCCCGCGTTGACCGGCACCTGGCTGGTCGTGCATGCGCCCGACGTCTGCCTCGACGCCCTGGAGAAGGCCGGCGCGGTCGTCCGCACCCTGCGCGTCGACGAGTCCGACGACCGTGCGTCGCTGGCCGAGCGGCTGCGGGACGAGCCCGATGTCGCGGGCGTGCTCTCGCTGCTCGCACTGGACGAGCGTGAGCACGCGACGCACCCGGTGCTGTCCGAGGGACTGGCCGCGAACCTCCTGCTCTCCCAAGCCCTCGGCGACGCCGGGATCTCCGCACCGCTCTGGCTGGCGACGCAGGGGACGGCCGCCGTCGTGCCCGGCGACGAACTGCCGCACCCGGGCCAGGCCACGACCTGGGGCCTCGGCCGGGTGCTCGCCCTCGAGCACCCCGACCGCTGGGGCGGGCTGGTCGACCTGCCGGAGACCCTCGACGAGCAGGCCGCGACCCGGCTCTGCGCCGTCCTCACCGGAATCGGCGACGAAGACCAGCTGGCCGTCCGCAAGTCCGGGGTCTACCAGCGTCGCCTGCGTCGCGCGCCGGTCGAAGGCACCGCCCCCGAGTGGCGGACGAGCGGGACCGCGCTGATCACGGGCGGCACCGGCGGGCTCGGCGCGCACGTCGCCCGCTGGCTCGCCGGCCGCGGGGCCGAACACCTGGTGCTCACCAGCCGCCGCGGACCGGACGCTCCGGGCGCCACCGAGCTGCGAGAAGAACTCGAGGCGCTGGGCGTCGAGGTGACTATCGCCGCCTGCGACGTCGCCGACCGGACGGCGCTGTCTTCGCTGGTCAGTGACTTGCCGGAGATCCGTGCGGTGATCCACACCGCCGGCGTCGGCCTCCTGGCGCCGCTGGCCGACACGACGTTGCCCGAGTTCGAGGAGGGCGCCCGCGCCAAGCTCGCCGGCGCCCGCAATCTCGACACCCTCTTCGGCGAGGCCGACCTCGACGCGTTCGTGCTCTACTCCTCGGTCGCCGGCGTGTGGGGCAGTGGCGACCACGGCGCGTACGCCGCCGCGAACGCCTTCGTCGACGCCCTCGCCGAGAGCCGCCGCGCCCGCGGGCTCGCCGGAACCTCGGTCGCCTGGGGCATCTGGGCCGGCGACGGCATGGTCTCCGACGTCGTCGCCGACCAGCTCAAGTGGCGCGGGATCCCGTTCATGGCCCCGGAACCCGCGCTGCTCGGCCTCGGCCAGGTCCTCGACCACGACGAGCCGTTCCTCGCCGTCGCCGACATCGACTGGGAACGGTTCGTCCCGGTCTTCACGGCCGCCCGCCCGCGGCCGCTGCTGTCCGAAGTGCCCGAGGTCGCGGCCGTGCTGGCCGCCGCCTCCGAAGTCACCGAGGAGGAGACGGGCGCGGCGGGTGCGTTGCGCGCCAAGCTTTCCGCACTGTCCGAACCGGACCAAGAGCGCGAACTGCTGGGGCTGGTCCGCAAGCACGCGGCCACCGTCCTCGGGTACAGTGGACCGGAGGACGTCGACGCGTCCCGGGCGTTCCGCGAGCTGGGCTTCGACTCGCTGACCGCCATCGAGCTGCGTAACCGGCTTACCGCCGCCACCGGCCTCAAGCTGTCCGCGACGCTGGTCTTCGACTACCCGAACGCGACGACCCTCGCCCGGCACGTCCGCACCGAAGTCCTCGGCGCCTCCGCCCCCGAAGTGGTCGCGTCGGCGGTCGCGACCGACGAGCCCTTGGCCATCGTCGGCATGAGCTGCCGGTTCGCCGGCGGCGTCGGCAGTCCGCAGCAGCTGTGGGAGCTGATGCTGGCCGAAGCCGACGCGATCGGCGAGTTCCCCGGCGATCGCGGCTGGCACCCCGGCTCGCTCTACGACCCGGATCCCGACCGCGCCGGCCACAGCTACACCCGCGCGGGCGGCTTCCTCTACGACGCGGCCGAGTTCGACCCGGGCTTCTTCGGCATCAGCCCGCGCGAAGCCCTCGCGATGGACCCGCAGCAGCGCGTCGTCATGGAAGCCGCGTGGGAGGCCTTCGAAGACGCCGGGCTCGGCCAGGCCGCCGTCCGCGGCAGCCGCACCGGCGTGTTCGTCGGCGCCAGCGGCCACGACTACGGCTCCCGGCTGCAGAAAGTCCCCGAAGGCGTCGAAGGGCACCTGGTCACCGGCGGCACCGGCAGTGTCACCTCCGGCCGCGTCGCCTACACCTTCGGGCTCGAAGGCCCGGCGGTCACGATCGACACCGGCTGCTCGTCGTCGCTGGTCGCCCTGCACCTGGCCGGCCAGGCGCTGCGGTCGGGGGAGTGCGACCTCGCGCTGGCCGGCGGGGTCGCGGTGATGTCGACCCCGGCGCCGTTCGTCGCGTTCAGCCGCCAGCGCGCGCTGGCCGCGGACGGCCGCAGCAAGCCGTTCTCCGCCGACGCCGACGGCATGGGCCTGGCCGAGGGCGTCGGCATGCTGCTCGTCGAGCGGCTGTCCGACGCCCGGCGCAAGGGACACCGCGTGCTGGCCGTCGTCCGCGGCACCGCCACCAACCAGGACGGCGCGTCCAACGGCCTCACCGCCCCGAACGGCCCGTCGCAGCAACGCGTGATCCTTTCGGCGCTGGCCGCGGCCGGGCTCGAACCGTCCGATGTGGACGCCGTCGAGGCGCACGGCACGGGCACCACCCTCGGCGACCCGATCGAGGCGCAGGCGCTGCAGGCGACCTACGGCCGCGACCGTTCCCGGCCGCTGTGGCTCGGCTCGGTCAAGTCGAACATCGGGCACAGCCAGGCCGCCGCGGGTGCGGCCGGGGTCATCAAGATGGTCCTCGCCATGCGCCATGGCCTCTTGCCGCGGTCACTGCACTCGGAACGTCCGTCGCCGCACGTCGACTGGTCCGCCGGGGCCCTTGAACTGCTCACCTCGGCGACGCCGTGGCCGGACAAGCCGGGACCGCGCCGCGTGGGCGTCTCCTCGTTCGGCGTCGGTGGCACCAACGCGCACGTCGTCCTCGAACACGACCCCGCTCCCGAACCCGTCCTCGATCGTGCGCCGGTCGCGGGCCCGGTGCCGTGGCTGCTCTCGGCCCGTTCGGCAGCCGGTGTGCCCGCCCAGGCGGGGAAGCTGGCGGCGTTCGCGGCGGAAGCGGACATCGCCGACGTCGGCTGGTCCCTCGCTTCGACGCGGACCGCGTTCGAACACCGGGCCGTCGTGCTCGGCGAGGATCGTGCGGAACTGCTGACCGGCCTGCGTGCCCTCACCGCCGGAACGCCGAGCGCGTCGGTGGTCACGGGCGTCGCGGGTCCCGCTGAGCGGACGGTGTTCGTGTTCCCCGGCCAGGGGGCGCAGTGGGCCGCGATGGCCGTGGAGCTGCTGGACTCGTCGCCGGTGTTCGCCGAGCGGTTCGCGGAGTGCGCGGCGGCGCTGGAGTCCGTTGTCGACTGGTCGCCTTTCGACGCCCTGCGCGAGTCGGCGCTGGACCGCGTCGACGTCGTGCAGCCCCTGTCGTGGGCGGTGATGGTTTCGCTGGCCGCGTTGTGGCAGGCGCACGGGGTCACGCCCGATGCCGTGGTGGGTCACTCCCAGGGCGAGATCGCCGCCGCCGTCGTCGCGGGCGGACTGTCTCTTGCCGACGGTGCCCGGGTGGTCGCGTTGCGCAGCAAGGCGATCGCCGCCGGCCTGGCCGGCCAGGGCGGGATGGCTTCGATCGCGCTCGACGCCGAGCACGTCGAGAAGCTGGTCGCGGAATGGGCCGGTCAGATCTCGGTCGCGGCGTTCAACAGCCCGTCGTCCACCGTCGTGTGCGGGGAACCCGGCGCGCTGGACGAGCTGCTCGCCCAGTGCCAGGCCGACGGTGTCCGGTCCCGGTTGATCCCGGTGGACTACGCCTCGCACTCTGCGCGCGTGGAGGCGATCGAGGGCGAACTGCGGGACGTGCTCGCCGCGGTCGAACCACGCACGGGCGAAATTCCGTTCTACTCGACGGTGTCGGCCGAGCCGATCGACACCGCGACCCTGGACGCCGGCTACTGGTACCGCAACCTGCGTCAGCCGGTGTTGTTCGCGCAGACCATCGAGGCCCTTGGGCACGCGGTGTTCGTGGAGGTCAGCCCGCACCCGGTCGTCTCGGCCGCGATCGCCGAAGTCGTCCCCGGCGCGACCGCCGTCGGCACGCTCCGCCGGGGCGATGGCGGTTTGGCGCGGTTCCGCACGTCCCTGGCCGAACTGCACGTCCGCGGCGTCGACGTCGACTGGGCGCCGGTGTTCCCGGGCGCCCGCCCGATCCCGCTGCCGACCTACGCCTTCCAGCACCAGCGGTACTGGCTGGACGCTCGCGGTCACCGGCCGGCGTCGTCCACAGTGGACGACTGGCGGTACCGGGTCGAGTGGATCCCCCTTTCCGTCGCGTCCGGGACGGTCGTCGCCAACTGGCTGGTCGTGGCCCCGGCCGGATCTGACGCACAGGACCTCGCCGACGGGCTCGGCGGGCGCCTGCTGGCGCTGCCGTCCGATGTGGACCGCGCGCGGTGTGCCGAGCTGCTTCGCGAAGCGGGTCCGTGCGAAGGCGTGCTGTCACTCCTGGCCGGTCTCGAACCGAACCTGACGCTGCTGCACGCCCTCGGCGACGCCGGGATCGACGCACCGCTCTGGTGCGCCACGAGCGGCGCGGTCAGCACCGGCGCGGCCGACCCGATCCGCGCTACCGATCAGGCGCTGACCTGGGGCTTCGGCCGGATCGCGGCCATGGAGTACCCGCAGCGCTTCGGCGGCCTCGTCGACCTCCCGGCCGACCTCGACGCCCGCGCCGTCGCCCGTCTCGCGGCCGTACTCGGTTCTCCCGAGGAGGATCAGGTCGCCGTCCGCGCTTCCGGGGTCTTCGGCCGCCGGTTCGTCCGCGCGGAGCCGGCCGGCAGCGAACAGCCGTGGCACGTCTCCGGAACCGTGCTGCTCACCGGCGGCACCGGCGGCATCGGCGCGCACCTGGCCCGGTGGCTGGCCCGGGCGGGCGCCGAGCGGCTGGTGCTGACCAGCCGGCGCGGCCAGGACGTCCCCGAGCTGACCGCGGAACTCGCCGACCTCGGCACCGAGCTGACCGTCGCGACCTGCGACGTCGCCGACCGCGCTCAGCTGGCCGAACTCCTCGACGGGCTGCCGGACCTGACCGCGGTGGTGCACGCCGCCGCCGTGCTCGACGACGGCGTCATCGACAGCCTCACCCCGGAACGGATCGCGCGCGTGCTGCGGCCCAAGGCCGAAGCCGCGCGGCACCTGCACGAGCTGACCGTGGACCGCGAGCTGACGGCGTTCGTCCTGTTCTCCTCGCTGGCGGGCACGCTCGGCGGCCCGGGCCAGGCGAGCTACGCGGCGGCCAACACCTACCTCGACGCGCTCGCCCGCGAGCGTCGTGCGGCGGGCTTGCCGGCGACGTCGGTCGCGTGGGGCGCGTGGCGGGGTGGCCGCGGGGAGGGCCTGGCCGAGCAGGGCCTGCCGGCGATGGACCCGGAGCAGGCGCTCCTCGCGCTGCAGCAGGCGTTGACCGGGGACGAGACCGTGCTGGCCGTCGCCGACATCCGCTGGGACCGCTACCGCAAGACTCTCACCCAGGGCCGGCCGAGCGCCGCGCTGCTGGGCATCTCCGAAGGAGAGGCGCCGGAAGCCGTCGAAACCGGCTGGGCCCGGCGCCTGACCGGGCTCGACGTCGCCGGGCAGCACCGCCTCGTCCTGGAGCTGATCCAGGCCCAGGCCGCGGTGGCGCTCGGCTACCCGACACCCGAGTCGATCGAGCCGGATCGCGCCTTCCGCGACCTCGGCTTCGACTCGCTCACCGCCGTCGACCTGCGCAACCGGCTGGGCGAGGCCACCGGCCTGCGGCTGCCCGTCACGCTGGTGTTCGACCACCCGACCGCCGGCGCGCTCGCCGAGCACGTCCGGCGCGAACTGGCGGGGGACACCGCGACCGAAACCGTGGCTCCGGCGGTCGTGCACACCGACGAGCCGATCGCGATCGTTGCGATGTCGTGCCGCTACCCGGGCGGCGTCGCCGATCCCGACGACCTCTGGCGGCTCGTCGCCGAGGGCGTCGACGCGGTCGGCGAGTTCCCGGCCGACCGCGGCTGGGACCTCGACCGGCGCTACGATCCGGACCCGGACAAGCCGGGCACGTTCTACACCCGCGGCGGCGGATTCCTGCACGACGCGGCGGACTTCGACCCGGCGTTCTTCGGCATCGCGCCGCGCGAGGCCCCCGCGATCGACCCGCAGCAGCGGCTGCTGCTGGAGACGTCGTGGGAGGCCGTCGAGCGCGCCGGCATCGACCCTTCGGTGTTGCGCGGCAGCCGGACCGGCGTGTTCGTCGGCTCCAACTACCACGACTACGGCGGCCGGCTGCGGCACGCGCCCGGCGAGTTCGAGGGGCACCTGGCGACCGGCAGCGCGGGCAGCGTCGCGTCCGGCCGGATCGCCTACACCTTCGGCCTGGAAGGCCCGGCCGTCACGGTCGACACGGCGTGCTCGTCGTCGCTGGTGGCACTGCACTGGGCGGTCAAGGCCCTGCGGTCCGGCGAGTGCGACCTCGCGCTGGCCGGCGGTGTCACGGTGATCTCGTCGGTCGACACGTTCGTCGAGTTCAGCAGGCAGCGCGCGCTGTCGCCGGACGGCCGGTGCCGGGCGTTCTCGGCGGACGCCGACGGCGCGGGCTGGGCCGAGGGCGTCGGCATGGTGCTCGTGGAACGGCTGTCCGACGCCCAGCGGCGCGGGCACCCGGTGCTCGCCGTGGTACGGGGCTCCGCGGTCAACCAGGACGGCGCATCCAACGGCATGACCGCGCCGAGCGGACCCGCGCAGCAGCGCGTCATCCGCGCCGCGCTGGCCGACGCCGCACTGACACCGTCCGAAGTGGACGCCGTCGAGGCGCACGGCACGGGCACCACCCTGGGTGACCCGATCGAGGCCCAGGCGCTCATCGCGACCTACGGCCAGGACCGCGACCGTCCACTGTGGCTCGGCTCGGTGAAGTCCAACATCGGGCACACCCAGGCCGCGTCCGGCATCGCCGGCGTCATCAAGATGGTGCAGGCGCTGCGGCACGGCGTCCTGCCGCGCACGCTCCACGCCGAGACGCCGTCACCGCACATCGACTGGTCCTCAGGGCGGGTGCGGCTGCTGTCCGAGCCGGTCGAGTGGGCGGCGAACGGCCACCCGCGCCGGGCGGCGGTGTCGTCGTTCGGGGTCAGCGGCACAAACGTGCACACGATCCTCGAAGAGGCCCCGCCCTCGGCTGAGCCGGTGGAAGCCGCCACGTCGCAACGGTTCACGGCCTGGCCAGTGTCGGCCCGGTCCGAAGCCGCGTTGCGCGGCCAAGCGCGGCGATTGCTGGCGTTCACCGAGTCCGAAGTGGACGCTGCCGCCGTCGCCCGCTCCCTGGCCGCCCGCACGAAGTTCGCGCACCGCGCGGTGATCGTCGGCGAAACCCTCGGCGAACTGCGTGACGGATTGGCCGCGGACCGGCTCAGTGTGCGCACCGCGCGCACCGGCCGGACGGCGTTCCTGTTCACCGGCCAGGGCTCGCAGCGGCTCGGGATGGGCCGCGAGCTGTACGAGCGGTTCCCGGTCTTCGCCGACGCCTTCGACGCGGTGTGCGCGCACTTCGACGTCCCGCTGCGCGACGTCGTGTTCGGTGACGACGCGGCCCGGCTCGACCGCACGGGCTTCACCCAGCCCGCGCTGTTCGCCCTCGAAGTGGCGTTGTTCCGGCTCCTGGAATCGTGGAACGTCCACGCGGACTTCCTCGCCGGCCACTCGGTCGGCGAGCTGGCCGCCGCTCACGTCGCCGGGGTGTTTTCCCTGGCCGACGCGGCGAAACTGGTCGCCGCGCGCGGCCGGCTGATGGAAGCGCTGCCTTCGGACGGGGCCATGGTGGCGATCGCCGCCACCGAGGACGAGGTTCTCCCGCTGCTCGACGAGCGTGGGTCGCTGGCCGCGGTGAACGGGCCGGAGGCGCTCGTGGTCTCGGGCGAAACCGACGCCGTGCTGGCCGTGCGCGAGCACTTCGCCGCGCTGGGCCGCAAGACCAAGCGCCTCGACGTCTCGCACGCGTTCCACTCGCCGCTCATGGAGCCGATGCTCGTCGAGTTCGCCGCGGTCGCCGACGGGCTGACCTACCGGCAGCCGCGGATCCCGGTCGTGGCGTCCGGCGACGTCGCGACGCCGGAGTACTGGGTGCGGCACGTGCGGGAGACCGTCCGGTTCGCCGACGGCGTCCGCGAGCTGGTCGCCGGCGGCGTCACCCGGTTCGTCGAACTGGGGCCGGACGCGGTGCTCGCCGCGCTCGTCCCGGACTGTGCCGGCTCGGCGGAACCGAGCGTGGGATCGTTGCTGCGCAAGGGACACGACGAGGAGCGGTCGGTGCTGACCGCGCTCGCCGGGCTGCACACCGCGGGCGGCGACGTCGACTGGGCCGCCGTGCACGGCCGTGGCCGGCACGTCGAACTGCCGACTTACGCGTTCCAGCGCGAGCGGTACTGGCTGGACGCCCCGGCCGCGCCCGGCGACGTCACCGGTGCCGGCCTCAGCGAACCGGGCCACCCGCTGCTGGGCGCGTCGGTCGCGCTGGCCGGCTCCGACGGCGCGCTGTTCACCAGCCTGCTCTCGGCGACCGGCCACCCGTTGCTGGCGCAGCACGTCGTGCTCGGCAGTGTGCTGTTGCCGGGGACGGCGTTCATGGAACTGGCCGTGCACGCGGCGGACAAGGTCGGCTGCGAACGCGTCGAAGAGCTGACCCTCGCGGCGCCGCTCGTGCTGCCGGAGACCGGCGGCGTCCGGCTGCAGGTCGCGGTCGGCGGGCCGGACCGGTTCGGCGGCCGCTCGATCGACATCTACTCCCGCGCCGACGGCGCCATGGAGGACGAGCCGTGGACCACGCACGCGAGCGGCACCCTCGCCGCGGCACCCGTGCCCGCCGCCGGTGACCTCACCGGGGCGTGGCCGCCGGCCGGCGCCGAGCCGATCGACCTCGACGGGCTCTACGACCGTATCGCCGAGAACGGGTTCGACTACGGGCCCGCGTTCCGGGGACTGCGCCGGGCGTGGCGCGTCGGCGAGGAGATCTTCGCCGAGGTGGGCCTGCCCGAGCCGGAGGTTTCCGAAGCCGGCCGCTTCGGCCTGCACCCGGCGCTGCTGGACGCCGCCCTGCACACGGTCGCGCTGCGCGACGAAAGCCGCGCGGTCCTGCCGTTCGCGTGGGCGGGGGTGACCCTGCACGCCGGCGGCGCGTCGGCGTTGCGGGTGCGCGTCACCGGGCAGGGCGACGACACGGTCGCGCTGGCGGTGGCCGACCAGGACGGGCTGCCGGTGGCCACCGTCGGCTCGCTGACGCTGCGGCCGGTTTCGGCCGAGCAGCTCGACGTCGCGCGGTCGGCGTACCACGAGTCGCTGTTCCGGGTGGGCTGGGTGATGGCCCCGATCACGCCGGTCAGCCACTCGGCGGCCGAACGCTGGGCCGTCGTCGGGTTGGACGTCGGGGTCCGCGTCACCAAGGCTTTGGGGACCGCGGGCGTCCCGGTCGAGTCCTACCCGGACTTCGACGCGCTCGAAGCGGCCGTGGTGGCGGGTGCCCCGGTGCCCGAGGTGGTCGTGGTGACCAGCGGGCCGCACGACGACGAGGACGTCACGCGCGCGGTCCGGACCGCCACCCACGGCGCGCTGGACCAGGTGCAGGAGTGGCTGGCGAGCGCCTTGTTCGCCGGCTCGCGGCTGGTGTTCGTGACGAAGGGCGCGATCGCGACCCGGGTCGGCGAAGGCATCACGGACCTCGCGACGGCCGCCGTCGTCGGCCTGGTCCGCTCGGCCCAGTCGGAGAACCCGGGCCGGTTCGTGCTGGTCGACCTCGACGACCGCGAAGTGTCGTACGCGGCGTTGCCGTCGGCCGTGGCCTGCGGCGAGCCGCACGTGGCGGTCCGGATCGGCGCGATCCAGGTGCCGCGCCTCGCCCGCGTCCCGGCGACGAGCCCGGCGCCGGTCGCGGCGTGGGACCCGGAAGGCACGGTGCTGATCACCGGCGCGACGGGGACGCTCGGCACGTTGGTCGCCCGGCACTTGGTAACCGCCCGCGGCGCCCGGCGGCTGGTGCTGACGAGCCGCCGCGGCCCGGCCGCGGAAGGCGCTGCCGAGCTGGTCGCGGAGCTGACGGCGTGGGGCGCGGACGTCACGATGGCCGCGTGCGACGTCGCCGATCGCGATTCCCTGGCGGCGTTGCTGGCGGCGATCCCGGCCGAGCACCCGCTGACGGCGGTGGTGCACACGGCAGGCGTGCTCGACGACGGCGTGGTGTCGGCGTTGACGACCAGGCAGCTGGACACGGCGCTGCGCCCCAAGGTCGACGCGGCGTGGCACCTGCACGAGCTGACGGCGGGGATGAACCTGGCCGGGTTCGTGGTGTTCTCGTCCCTGGCGGGCACGTTCGGCGGCACGGGCCAGGCGAACTACGCGGCGGCGAACGCGTTCCTGGACGCGCTGGCGCACGTCCGCCGGGCGCAGGGCTTGCCCGCGTTGTCCCTGGCGTGGGGGCTGTGGGCCGAGCGCAGCGGGATGACGGGCAAGCTGGGGGAGGCGGACCTGTCCCGCCTGGCCCGAGGCGGCGTCGAGCCGATGCCGTCGGACGAGGGCCTGGACTTGTTCGACGTGGCGTGCGCGCTGGACGAAGCGGTGTTGCTGCCGGTCCGCCTGGTGGTGGAGGCGATGCGCGACCGGGTGGGCGAGGACGCGATCCCGGTGATCCTGCGCAGCTTGATCCGCACGCCGGTCCGCCGGGCGGTCCGCGCGGCGGTGGCCGACCCGGTGGACAGCTTGACCCACCGGTTGGCGGGGATGTCCGAGGCCGAGCGAGACGGAGCACTGCTGGACCTGGTCCGCACGCAGGCGGCAACGGTCCTGGGCTACGCGGGCCCGGACGCGATCGAGCCGGACCGAGGGTTCCTCGAGCTGGGCTTCGACTCGTTGAGCGCGGTGGAGTTGCGGAATCTCCTGGGAGCGGCAACGGGGTTGAAGCTCCCGGCGACGTTGCTGTTCGACTACCCGTCGACAACGGTGCTGGTGGAGTACTTGCGAGCGGAGCTGATCCCGGACGTCCCGGCGGCGATCCTGCCGGCGTTGGCGGAGCTGGACCGGGTGGAGTTCGCCTTGCCGGAGCTGCTGGCGGATTCCCAGGCCCGGGCGACGTTGGGGTCGAGGTTGCAAGAGCTGCTGTCCCGGGTGAACGGCGCGTCGGCGGGGGTGACGGCGGTGGCGGAGAAACTGGAGTCGGCAACGGACGACGAGATGTTCGCGCTGATCGACGAACTGGACCTCGACTGAGGTGACGCTCCCCAACCGGACGGCACGACCGGACCCCCCAGCCGGAACTCGTGCCGTCCGGGGCGGCGCTCTGCCGGCTGGCTGGTGCCGGCTCCGCTGCCCGAGTCCGCCCGGCCGACCGGCCGGGGCCCCGCCCTCCCGCGCAGGGCTCCGGCAAAGTCGCCCGCCTCGACCGCCCCGGCGCCGGACGACGGGTGTTGGTGCCCCGGCCAAACGTCTTGAATGAGTCATTCAGGACCTCGCACGCCCTGAATGACTCATTCAAGACAACCGGCGGCGAGGCCGCCGACCCGCGCCCAGCGGAATTTCCCAGGCCCGTCCTTGCCGGGACCCCGCCCGGCGGGCCGCCCCGCGCCCCACAGACCAGACCCCACCCATCCCTGGCAGGGTCCCGGCAGAGTCGGATCGGTGTGGTCGGTCTGGCGGCCGGTGACGTCATGAAAGGGTCGTTTACCTCGGCGGATGTGATGAACGAGTCGTTGATGACCGTCGAAGCTCGGCATTCTGTCGAAGCGTCTCTTCGGTCAGGCGTTCCGTGGGCGGTGGTGCTGGGCGGAGTATCGCCTCGGCCGACTTTGCTGGGGCCTTGGCGTCAGGTGACTTGAATGGGTCATGGCGTGTGGGGCGGGGCTTGGGGATGTGCATTCGGGTCGCGTGAGGTGGGGCGGGGGCAGCTGTCCTGTCAAAGCGCCTTCCGGCACCCCGAAGCTGTCATGGTGACTACGGCCGGCAACACCGCGTCAAGGCGGGAAAGATGCCTTGACCCGGCGCTGCCGGCCGTGTTCTGGCTTCGGATCGGGGTGCGGGGGAGTCTGGGTCCTCGTCGGTGCCTGTTCTCGGGGGCCTCTCGCCTTTGGCGTCGGCCTATGTGGCGTGGCGAGACGGTGGCAGTCGTTCAGGCGGCGGTTGGCGGATGGCATGAACGAGTCGTTCATCGCGTCCGACGTCAGGGTCCCGGCATAGTCGGATCGGCGCGGCCGGTCCGGGGGCCGGCGACGTCATGAACGAGTCGTTCACCTCGCCGGATGCGATGAACGAGTCATTCACGACCGCCGAAGCTCGGCATCCCGCCGAAGTGCCTCTTCGGCCCGGCGTTCCGCGGGCGGTGGTGCCGGGTGGAGCATCGCCCCACCCGACTTTGCCGGAACCCCGCCCTGCGGGCCGCCCCCCCGCCCCACAGACCAAACCCCACCCGTCCCTGGGGGCTGACCCCGCTCCAGCGTACCGCCCACCCCCGACGAACCAGCCGGAAAAAGCGACCCACGAGCCCAGTTGTCCACAACCACCCCGCCCTGTGGGCAACCTACCTCCCAACCCCCGACTCTAGGGTTTTGCGGGTCCCGCATGAGGTTCACTCGAAGCGACCACGCCGTGAACCCGGAGGTACCTGGTGGCACTGTCTGCGGACAAGGGCAACGACAAGGACAAGGTCGTCGAAGCGCTCCGGGCGTCCTTGCGGGACAACAAGCGGCTGCGCGAACAAAACGACCGGCTCACCAAAGCCGCCACCGAACCCATCGCCGTCGTCGCCATGGGCTGCCGCTTCCCGGGCGGGGTCGCCGGCCCCGACCAGCTCTGGGACCTCCTGAAGAACGGCAGCGATGCCATCGGCAGCTTCCCCGCCGACCGCGACTGGACCGCCGACGAACTCGCCGGCAGCAACACCGCCGAGGGTGGCTTCCTCGACCACGCCGCCGACTTCGACCCCGGCTTCTTCGGCATCTCACCCCGCGAAGCACTCGCGATGGACCCGCAGCAACGCCTCCTGCTCGAAGTCGCCTGGGAAACCTTCGAACGCGCCGGCCTGAACCGGGACGAACTGAAAGCCAGCGACACCGGCGTCTTCATCGGCTGCAGCAACCAGGCCTACGGCTCCACCGACCTCGACGCCCTCCCCGACGAGGTCCGCGGCCACCTCCTCACCGGCAGCGCCGTCTCGGTCGCCTCCGGCCGGCTCGCCTACACCTTCGGCCTCGAAGGCCCCACCGTCACCGTCGACACCGCCTGCTCGTCGTCGCTCGTCGCGCTGCACCTCGCCGTGCAGGCCCTGCGCGCGGGCGAGTGCTCGATGGCGCTCGCCGGCGGCGTCACCGTCATGGCGACGCCCGCCGTCTTCGTCGAATTCACCAGCCAGGGCGGGGTTTCCGCGTCCGGGCGGTGCCGGTCGTTCGCCGACACCGCCGACGGCACCGGCTGGGGCGAAGGCGCCGGCCTGCTGCTCGTCGAACGGCTTTCCGACGCACGCCAGAACGGCCACCCGGTGCTCGCCGTCCTGCGCGGGTCCGCCGTCAACTCCGACGGCGCCTCCAACGGCCTCACCGCCCCCAACGGCCTGTCCCAGCAACGAGTCATCCGCGCCGCGCTGGCCAACGCAGGTCTCAAACCGTCCGAAGTGGACGCCGTCGAAGCGCACGGAACCGGCACCACCCTCGGTGACCCGATCGAGGCGCAAGCCCTCCTGGCCACCTACGGCCGCGACCGCGAGCACCCCCTCCGCCTGGGTTCCATCAAGTCCAACATCGGGCACACCCAGGCCGCCGCCGGCGTGGCCGGGGTCATGAAGATGGTCCTGGCCCTGCAGCACGGCGAACTGCCGCGCACCCTGCACGTCGCCGAGCCGTCCACGCAGGTCGATTGGACACGCGGTTCGATCGAACTCCTGACCCAGCACACCCTCTGGCCCGAGACCGGCGGGCCCCGACGCGCCGGCGTCTCGTCGTTCGGCGTCGGCGGCACCAACGCCCACGTCGTCCTGGAAGCAGCCGAGCCCGCGCCGGAGCAATCCGAAGCACCGCAAGGCCCGACAACGTGGTTGCTGTCCGCCCGCACCGCCGACGCCCTCCAGGCCCAGGCCGACCTGCTGCGCAAGACCGTGAAAGACGAGCCACAAGACGTCGGCCTGACCCTGGCTACCCGCACCGCCTGGGAACACCGCGCGGCCGTGGTCGGGGATACCCTCGAGGATCTGATCCACGGCCTGGACGCGCTCGCGGAGGCGACACCCTCGGCCGAGGTGGTCCGGGGCGTCGCCGCACCGCCGGGCAAGACCGCCTTCGTCTTCCCGGGCCAGGGCGCCCAATGGGTCGGCATGGCCGTCGGCCTCTTCGAGCAGTCCCCGGTCTTCGCCGCCCGCCTGGTCGAGTGCGAGACGGCACTGAAGTCCCATGTGGACTGGAACCTGACCGACATCCTGGGCGACGCCGAGGCCTTGGAGCGGGTCGACGTCGTGCAGCCGGCCTCCTGGGCCGTGATGGTTTCCCTGGCCGCGCTCTGGCAGTCGGCGGGCGTTCGCCCCGGCGCGGTCGTCGGGCACTCACAGGGCGAGATCGCCGCTGCCGTCGTCGCGGGCGCACTGTCTCTTGAGGACGGTGCCCGCGTGGTAACGCTCAGAAGCAAGCTCATCGCCGAAAAACTGGCGGGCAAGGGCGGAATGGCATCGGTGGCGTTGCCGGAGGCCGAGATCGCCACGCGGTTGGACGGCCGGATCGGCATAGCGGCGGTCAACAGCCCCGGCTCGGTCGTGCTGTCCGGCGAGCCGGAGGCGCTCGACGAACTCATCGAAATCTGCGCAGCCGAAGGCATCCGTGCCCGCCGCATCCCGGTTGACTACGCGTCACACTCGGCGCACGTCGAGGCCATCGAGGACGACCTCCTGGCCGCACTCACCCCGATCACCCCGCGCGAAGCCACAATCCCGGTCTACTCCTCGGTGCTCGGCGACTGGGCCGGCCCCATGGACGCCGGCTACTGGTACCGGAACCTGCGCCGAACCGTCTTGTTCGACACGGCCGTGCGCGGCCTGGCCGAGGCGGGGTACACGACGTTCGTCGAGGTCAGCGCCCACCCCGTCCTCGCTGCAGCGGTCCAGGAGACCCTGGATGAGCCGGTCGTCGTCGGATCGCTGCGCCGAGGCGACGGCGGCCTGTCGCGCTTCCTGGCGTCCCTGGCCGAACTGTGGACGCGCGGCGCCGTCGTCGACTGGGCCGCCCTCTTCCCGGGCGCCCGTCCAGTCGACTTGCCCACTTACCCGTTCCAGCGCGAACGCTACTGGCTGACTCCGGCCCAAAAGGCGGCCGCGGCCGACGACGACTTCTGGTCCGCTGTGGACAGTGGCGACGCCGAAACGCTCGCCGGTTCCCTCGACGTCGACGCGACAACGCTCACCGATGTCCTGCCGGCCCTTACCCAGTACCGCAAGCGCCGTCACGAACAGTCCGTTGTGGACAATTGGCGGTACCGGATCACCTGGCGGCCCACGAAGCCGCAAGCGGACCTCACCGGCCGCTGGCTGGTCGTCGCCCCCGCCGGTCACCCGGCTGATGATCTCGTCGAGGGCCTGGCCGCGCACGGCGCCGAGCCAGTCCTGCTGACGGTCGAACCGGGCGCCCCGCTCCCGGACCTACCCACCGACGGCATCACCGGCGTCCTGTCCCTGCTGGCCTTCGCCGATGACGGCCTCTGCGCCACCATCGAGCTGGCTCGAGCCATCGAGACCGCGCCGCTCTGGCTGCTGACCCGCGGCGCCGTCTCCACCGGCCGCTCCGACCGACTGACCAGCCCGGACCAGGCGCAGGTCTGGGGCCTGGGCCGGGTCGTGGCGCTGGAGCACCCGGACCGCTGGGGCGGGCTCGTCGACCTGCCCGAAACGCTCGACGACCGCGCGCTCGCCCGCCTGGCCCGGGTACTCGCCGACGCGAAAGAAGACCAGGTCGCGATCCGCGCGGCCGGGGTGCTGGTCCGCCGCCTGGTCCCCGCTCCGGCCGGTGCGCCGCGAGGGGAGTGGCGGACCAGCGGGACCGCGCTGGTCACCGGCGGCACCGGCGCGCTCGGCGCCCACGTCGCCCGCTGGCTCGCCGCGGCCGGCGCCGAACAGGTCGTCCTGACCAGCCGCCGAGGACTCGCCGCGGTCGGCGCCGCCGAGCTGCGCGACGAGCTGACCGCGCTCGGCGTCGAGGTGACCGTCGCTGCCTGCGACGTCGCCGATCGGGACGCCTTGGCCGCCCTGCTGGCCGACATCGAACCCCGCGTCGTCGTGCATGCCGCCGGGGTGGGCCGCTCGGCCGCGCTGGCCGACCTCGACCGCGCCGAGGTCGCCGAGACGCTGCGCGCGAAGGTCGACGGCGCGCGGAACCTCGACGAACTCCTCGACGACGTCGACGCGTTCGTCCTGTTCTCCTCGAACGCCGGCGTCTGGGGCGGCGGCGGCCAAGCCGCCTACGCCGCGGCCAACGCCCACCTCGACGCCCTCGCGCAGCACCGCCGCGACCGCGGCCTGCCCGCGACGTCCGTGGCGTGGGGTGCGTGGGCCGGACCGGGCATGACCGGCGACGCCTCGGGCGAGCAGCTGCGCCGCCGCGGTGTCCGCGCCATGGACCCCGCGCTCGCCCTCACGGTGCTGCGGCAGGCCCTCGAAGCCGACGAGACCTTCCTGTCCGTCGCGGACATGGACTGGGCGCGGTTCGCCCCCGCCTTCACCGCCGCCCGCCCCCGGCCGCTGCTCGACGAGCTGCCCGAGGTCCGCCGGGTCCTCGACGAAACCACGACCCCGGATTCCCCGGCTCAGCACTACCTTTCCGGGCTGAGCGAGGCCGCGCGGGCCGAGGCGCTGCTCGACCTCGTCCGCGCCGAGACGGCCGCGGTGCTGGGCTATCCTGGTCCCGGCTCGGTCGAGCCCGACCGGGCCTTCCGCGATCTGGGCGTCGACTCGCTGATCGCCCTCGAGGTGCGCAACCGGCTCGTCGCGGCGACCGGGCTCAAGCTGCCCGCCGTCGTGCTGTTCGACCACCCGGACCCGCGGCGGCTCGCCGCGCGGCTGGGGCACGAGCTGATCGACGCCGGCCCCGTGGCGGCCGAGCAGCTCGTGTCCCGGGTGGACACCGACGACCCGATCGCCATCGTGTCGATGGCCTGCCGCCTGCCCGGGGACGTGCGGTCGCCGGACGACCTGTGGAACCTCGTCGCGGCCGGCGCCGAAGGCCTGACGCCGTTCCCGGTCAACCGCGGCTGGGAACTCGACGAGGTGAGGGGCGTCGGCGGGTTCGTCCACGACGCCGACGAGTTCGACGCGGCCTTCTTCGGCATCTCACCCCGGGAAGCCCTGGCCATGGACCCGCAGCAGCGGCTGCTGCTGGAAAGCGCCTGGGAGGTCTTCGAACGCGCCGGCATCGACCCGCGCTCGTTGCGCGGCAGCGCCGCCGGAGTGTTCGTCGGCTGCGGCACCCAGGGCTACGCGACCGGCCACACCGAAGCGCCCGAGGAGGTCGAAGGGCACCTGCTCACCGGGAACGCCGGTGCCGTCGTGTCCGGCCGGGTGTCCTATGTGCTCGGCCTCGAAGGCCCGGCGGTCACCGTCGACACGGCGTGCTCGTCGTCGCTGGTCGCGCTGCACCTGGCCGCGCAGTCGGTCCGCTCCGGCGAGTCGTCGATGGCGATCGCGGGCGGCGTCACGGTGATGGCGACGCCGGGCGCGTTCCAGGAGTTCGGCAGGCAGGGCGGCCTGGCCGGCGACGGCCGCTGCAAGGCCTTCGCCGACGCGGCCGACGGCACGGGCTGGGGCGAGGGCGCCGCCCTGGTCCTGGTCGAGCGCTTGTCGGACGCGCGGCGGCTCGGCCACCCGGTGCTGGCGCTGCTGCGCGGTTCGGCGATGAACCAGGACGGCGCGTCCAACGGCCTGAGCGCCCCGAACGGCCCGTCCCAGCAGCGCGTGATCCGCGCGGCACTGGCGAACGCGGGCCTCACACCGTCCGATGTGGACGCCGTCGAGGCGCACGGGACGGGCACGAGCCTGGGCGACCCGATCGAGGCCCAGGCGCTGCTGGAAACCTACGGCCGGGACCGCGAGCAGCCGCTGTGGCTCGGCTCGGTGAAGTCGAACGTGGGGCACACGCAGGCGGCGTCCGGTGTCGTGGGCGTGCTCAAGATGGTCCTCTCGATGCGCGAGAGGACGCTGCCGAAAACCCTCCACGTCGACCAGCCGTCGACCCGGGTGGACTGGACGACGGGCGAGGTCCGGCTGCTGACCGAGGCCCAGCCGTGGCCGTCCGGCGACCGGCCGCGCCGCGCCGGAGTGTCCTCGTTCGGGGTCAGCGGCACCAACGCGCACGTCATCATCGAGGAACCGCCGGCGGTTCCCACTGTCCACAGTGCCCCCGAATCAGGCGTGGTGCCGTGGGTCCTGTCGGGACGGACCGAGCAGGCCGTCCGCGACGCGGCGCGTGGACTCACGACCGTCGACGGCGACCGCCTGGACATCGCGTTCGCACTGGCCGCGCGTTCGACGTTCGAGTATCGGACTGTGCTGCTGGGCGACGACCTCGACTCGACTCCGCTCGTCCCGGCCGAGCCCGGGAAGACGGCCTTCCTGTTCTCCGGCCAGGGTTCGCAGCGGATCGGGATGGGCGCGGAGCTGTACGAGCGGTTCCCTGTGTTCGCCGAGGCTTTCGACGCGGTGTGCGTGCACCTTGACGCAGAGTTGGACCGTCCGCTGCGCGAGGTCGTCGTCGGCGATGCCGAACTCCTCGACCGGACGGGCTACACCCAGCCCGCGTTGTTCGCCGTCGAGGTGGCGTTGTTCCGGCTGCTGGAGTCCTGGGGCGTGCTCCCGGATTACGTGGCCGGGCACTCGATCGGCGAGCTGGCCGCGGCGCACGTCGCCGGCGTGCTGTCCCTCGCGGACGCGTGCCGGCTGGTGGCCGCGCGCGCGGGCCTGATGCAGGCGCTTGCCGCCGGGGGCGCGATGCTGGCCGTGCAGGCCACCGAGGCCGAGGTCACCGCCCTGCTGGGCGACGGCGTGAGCCTGGCCGCGGTGAACGGACCCGAAGCCGTGGTGGTTTCGGGTGACGTCGACGCGGTCGAGCGGCACTTCGCGGGACTGGGCCGCAAGGTCCGCCGGCTGGCCGTCTCGCACGCGTTCCACTCGGCGGCGATGGACCCGATGCTGGCGGAGTTCGCGCGCGTGGCCGGTGGACTTACCTACACCGCGCCGAACCTCCCGATCGTGTCCACTGTGTCCGGTCGCGTCGCCGGGGACGAGCTGCTGAGCCCGGACTACTGGGTCCGCCAGGTCCGCGAGACCGTCCGGTTCGCCGACGCCACCGAGACCCTCGCCGGACTCGGCGTCACGCGGGCACTCGAACTCGGCCCGGACGGCGTGCTCTCGGCGCTCGCCGGCTTCCCGTCGGCGCCCGTGCTGCGCAAGGACCGCGACGAGTACCGCAGCCTGCTCACCGCACTGGCCGACGCGCACACCCGCGGGCACACCGTCGACTGGACCGCGGTCCTGCGCGCGGCGCACCCGGGGTACGTTCCTCGCGCGGTCGCCTTGCCGACCTACCCGTTCCAGCGCACCCGCTTCTGGCTGGAGGCCGGGTCGACGCGCCGTCAGGCCCCGGTCGGGGAGTACGAAATCACCTGGCAGGCCGTCGCCGACCCGGGCGAGGTCACGCTGCCCGGAAACTGGCTCGCGGTAGTACCCGCGGGCGCCGGCCTGCATCTCCTCGACGACGTCCTCGAAGTCACCCCCGACGACGATCTCGCCGGGCTGCTGCGCGGCCGGGATCTTGCCGGAGTCGTGTCTGCTTTGGACGTCGAAGGTCAGCTCGCGCTGGCCCAAGCCCTCGGGGCCGCGGGGATCGACGCACCGCTGTGGTGCGTCACCCGCGGCGCGGTCGCGGCGGCCGATGGCGACGCGCCGGATCCGGCGCAGGCGATGGTCTGGGGGCTCGGACGCACCGTCGCCCTGGAACACCCGCACCGCTGGGGCGGCCTCGTCGACCTACCCGCCGACGTCGACGAAGCCGTGCTGGTCCGCCTCCGCACGGTCCTCAGCGGCGCGACCGGCGAAGACGAAGTCGCCCTCCGCGGATCCACGGTGCTGGCCCGCCGGTTGACCCGCCGCGTGGCCCGGCCGGTGACGTCGTGGCAGCCGAGTGGCACCGTCCTGGTCACCGGCGGTACCGGCGCGCTCGGCCGGCACGTCGCCCGCTGGCTGGCCGGCGCCGGGGCGGAGCACCTCGTCCTGACCAGCCGCCGCGGCCCCGACGCTCCCGGTGCGGCCGACCTGCGCGAAGAGCTGACCGCGCTCGGCGCCCGGGTCGACGTCCTGGCCTGCGACGTCACCGACCGCGCGGCGCTCGCTGCCACCCTGGACGCCGTCGGTGAGCTGACCGCCGTCGTGCACATCGCCGGGGTGCTGGCCGACGGCGTGCTCGAAGCCCTCACCCCGGAACGGCTCGCCGAGGTCGTCGACGCGAAGGCCGGCGCGGCCCGGAACCTGCACGAACTGACCGCCGGGCACCCTCTGGCCGCGTTCGTCCTGTTCTCCTCCTGCGCGGGCACCTTCGGTGCGGCGGGGCAGGCCAACTACGCGGCCGCGAACGCCTTCCTCGACGCGCTCGCCGAGCAACGCCGAGCCCAGGGGCTGGTGGCGACGTCGATCGCGTGGGGACCGTGGGCCGACGGCGGGATGGCCACGGCGGCGGCCGCCGAGGAGCACCTCGGCCGCACCGGGCTCGTCCCGCTACGGCCCGACCGGGCGATCGCCGCGCTGCGGGCCGCGGTCGAGAGCGGCGGCGCGGCCGTCACCGTGGCGGACGTCGACTGGGACCGGTTCGCGGCCGCGCTCACCGCGCACCGCCCGCGTCCGCTGCTCGCCGGCCTCCCCGAAGTCCGGCCCGCGGCGGCCACGGATTCCCTGAAGGACAAGCTCGCCACCACGGCGGACGCGGAGAAGCTGCTGTTGAAGGTGGTGCGCGAGCAGGTGGCGTCCGCGCTCGGCCACCGCTCGGCCGACGACGTCCCGGCCGGCCGGACCTTCAAGGAGCTGGGGTTCGACTCGCTGACCGCGGTCGAGCTGCGCAACCGCCTCGACACGGCCACCGGGCTGCGGCTCCCGGCGACGCTCGCGTTCGACTACCCGACCGCGACCGCGCTGGCGGCGTACCTCCGCGCGGAGCTGCTGGGCGCGGTCGACGAAGCGCCGGCAGCGGTGGCCCGGAACACCGACGAGCCGATCGCCATCGTCGGGATGAGCTGCCGCTTCCCCGGCGAGGTGCGCAACCCGGACGAACTCTGGGCCCTGCTCGCCGAGGGCCGCGACGCCGTCACGGAGTTCCCGGCCGACCGTGGCTGGGACACCGCCGCGCTCTACGACCCCGATCCCGACCACGCCGGGACGACGTATGTCCGCGAAGGCGGGTTCCTGACCGGCGCCGATCAGTTCGACGCCGAGTTCTTCGGGATCTCGCCCCGCGAGGCGCTGGCCATGGACCCGCAGCAACGGCTCCTGCTGGAAGCGTCCTGGGAAGCCTTGGAGCAGGCGGGCATCGACCCGCTGTCGGTGCGCGGCGCGCCCGTCGGCGTGTTCGCCGGGACCAACGGGCAGGACTACACCGCGGCCCTGCACTTCGGCGAGGAGAGCGTCGACGGCTACCTCGCCACCGGCAGCGCGGGCAGTGTCCTTTCCGGACGGATCGCCTACGAGCTCGGCCTGGAAGGCCCGGCGATGACGGTCGACACGGCGTGCTCGTCGTCGCTGGTCGCGCTGCACCTGGCCGCCCAGTCGCTGCGGTCGGGCGAATGCTCCCTGGCGTTGGCCGGCGGCGTGACGATCATGTCCACGCCCGGCTTGTTCGTCGAGTTCAGCCGCCAGCGCGGGCTGGCACCGGACGGCCGGTGCAAGGCTTTCGCCGACGAGGCCGACGGCACCGGCTGGGGCGAAGGCGTCGGCGTCGTGCTCGTCGAACGGCTTTCCGACGCGCGCCGCCTCGGCCACCCGGTGCTGGCGGTGGTACGAGGATCCGCGGTCAACCAGGACGGCGCGTCCAACGGCCTCACCGCGCCGAACGGACCGTCGCAGCAGCGGGTCATCCGGGCGGCGCTGGCGAACGCGGGCCTGGAACCGTCCGATGTGGACGCCGTCGAGGCACACGGAACCGGGACGACCCTGGGTGACCCGATCGAGGCTCAGGCGCTGCTGGCGACGTATGGCCGGGACCGCGAAGAGCCGTTGTGGCTGGGCTCGATCAAGTCCAACGTCGGGCACACGCAGGCCGCGGCCGGGGTCGCCGGCGTGATCAAGATGGTGCTGGCCATCCGCCACGGCGTGCTGCCGGCCACGCTGCACGTCGGCGAGCCGTCCCGGCACGTCGACTGGGACAGCGGCGCGGTCTCCCTGCTGACCGAGGCACGGCCGTGGCCTGAGCGCGAAGGTCCGCGACGCGCCGGGATCTCGTCGTTCGGCGTCAGCGGAACGAACGCGCACATCATCGTCGAGCAGTCGCCAGAGCACCCCAATGTGGCCTTGGTTGCGTCTGACGCACCCAAGGCGGCCTTCGGTGCGTCTGACGCACCGAAGGCCACATTGGGGCGCTCTGGGCCGGTGCCGTGGGTGCTGTCGGGTCGGTCGGCAGCCGCGGTTCGGGACCGGGCGGCCGCGCTGGTCGAGGTGTCCGGGGACGACGCCGAGGTCGCGTGGTCGCTGGTGAGCACCCGTTCGGCCTTCGAGCACCGGGCGGTCGTCCTCGCCGACCACCGCGATGGCCTGCGCGAGCTGGCCGCCGACGCGCCCGGGTCGTCCGTGGTCACCGGGACCGCCGGGGCCGCGGGCGAGACGGTGTTCGTCTTCCCCGGCCAGGGTGCGCAGTGGGCGGGCATGGCCATCGGCCTGCTCGACGAGCCCGTCTTCGCCGACCGGCTCGCCGAGTGCGCCGCCGCACTGGAACCGTACGTGGACTGGTCCCTGACCGACGTCCTGAGCGACGCGGCGGCCCTCGAACGGGTCGACGTCGTCCAGCCCGCGTCCTGGGCCGTGATGGTGTCACTGGCCGCGCTGTGGCGCTCGGCCGGCGTCGAACTCCACGCCGTCGCCGGGCACTCCCAGGGCGAGATCGCGGCCGCGGTCGTCGCGGGTGGACTGTCCCTCGAGGACGGTGCCAAGGTCGTCGCACTGCGCAGCAAGGCGATCGCCGCCGGGCTCGCGGGCCACGGCGGCATGGCCTCGGTCGCGCTCGGCGCCGGCCACGTCGCGGACCTGTTGCCCGACGGGGTCGCGATCGCGGCCTACAACAGCCCGACATCGACGGTGGTGTGCGGCGACCCGGCCGCCCTGGACGAGCTGATCGCCCACTGCACGGACAACGACATCCGAGCCCGGCGCATCCCGGTCGACTACGCCTCCCACTCGGTCCACGTCGAGGGCATCCGAGACGAACTCCGAACCGCCCTCGCGGACCTGCGGCCGCGCACCGGCGACATCCCGTTCCACTCCGCGGTGACCGCCGAACCGGTCGACACCGCCACCCTCGACGGGGACTACTGGTACCGGAACCTGCGCGAGCCGGTCCGCTTCCTCGACACCACCCGCACGCTCATCGAGCGCGGACACCGGTTCTTCGTCGAGGTCAGCGCCCACCCGGTGCTGCTCAGCGCGATCCAGGAAACCCTCGACGACACGCCCGGCGTGGTCGTCGGGACGCTGCGCCGCGGCGAAGGCGACCCGCGCCGCTTCCTGGCCTCGGTCGCCGAGCTGTGGACGCAAGGGCATGCCGTCGACTGGTCGGCGTTCGTCCCGCAGGCGCCGACGATCAGCCTGCCCACCTACCCGTTCCAGCACCGGCGCTACTGGCCGAAGCCCGCGCAGCCCACGGCGCCGGCCGGGAGCCCGCTCGACGAGCAGTTCTGGGCGGCGGTGGACCGCGAGGACGTGACGTCGCTCGCCGGCACCCTCGCGATCGCGCCGGAACCGCTCGGTGACGTCCTGCCCGCGCTCGCGTCCTGGCGACGCACCCGCGTCGAACAGTCCACTGTGGATGGCTGGCGCTACCGGATCGTCTGGAAACCCCTCGAAACACCCGAACGGTCGCTCACCGGTACCTGGCTGGTCGTCACGCCGGAAGGCGGCGAGCACCCCTGGCTCGACGCGGCGCCGCAGCTCTTCGAGTCCGTGGTCCCGGTGACCGTCGGCGACACCGACCGCGCCACGCTCGGCAAGCGCCTGGTCGACCTCGGTCCGGTCGACGGCGTGCTCTCCCTGCTGGCACTCGACCCGGCCGGGCAGCGCGGCGTCGCGAACACCCTGCTCCTGACCCAGGCCCTCGGCGACGCCGGGATCACCGCGCCGCTGTGGCTCGCCACGGCGGGCGCGGTCGCCACCGGCCGCGGCGAGGTGATCACCGACGCCGGCCAGGCCCAGATCTGGGGCCTCGGCCGGGTCGTCGGCCTGGAACACGCCGACCGCTGGGGCGGCCTGGTCGACCTGCCCGAGACCGCGGACGAGCGCGACCGGCGCCGGCTGGCCGGGATCCTGGCCGCGGCCGGCGACGAGGACCAGGTCGCCGTCCGGTCGTCCGGGGTGCTCACCCGCCGCCTGGTACCGGCCCCGCTCGGCGACGCCGCGGCGGTCCGCGACTGGCGACCGTCCGGGACCGTGCTCATCACCGGCGGCACCGGCGGGGTCGGCGCACACGTCGCCCGCTGGCTCGCCGGCCGGGGCGCGGACCGGCTGGTGCTCACCAGCCGGCGCGGCGAAGCGGCGCCCGGTGCGGCCGAACTCCGCGACGAACTGGCCGCACTCGGCACCGAGACGACGATCGCCGCCTGCGACGTCGCCGACCGCGCGGCCGTAAAGACGCTGCTCGACGGCCTGGCCGACGCGGGCACGCCGGTCCGGGCCGTGTTCCACGCGGCCGGGATCGTCCAGGGCACCGCGCTCGACGACACCGAAGTCGCCGAGCTCGCCGAGGTGGTGGCGGCCAAGGTCGACGGCGCCACCCACCTCGACGAGCTCCTGGACGACGTCGACGCGTTCGTCCTGTTCTCCTCCAACGCCGGCGTCTGGGGCAGTGGCGGCCAGGGCGCCTACGCGGCGGGCAACGCGTTCCTCGACGCGCTTGCCCAGCGCCGCCGGGACCGCGGGCTCACCGCGACCTCGGTCGCGTGGGGCGCCTGGCGGGGCGCGGGGATGGCGGGCGACCACGACGCCGAGGAACACCTGCGCCGCCGGGGCGTCGGCGCGATGCCGCCGGAGCGGGCGCTGCTCGCGCTGGGACAGGTGCTCGACAACGACGAAACCGTGCTCACCGTCGCCGACGTCGACTGGGACCGGTTCGTGCGCGGGTTCACCGCCGCGCGGCCGCGGCCGCTGCTCGACGACCTGCCCGCGGTCCGCCGGGCCCTCGAAGCCCAGCGGGCCGAACCGGAGGCGACACCGGAGTCGTTCCCGGGACGGCTGACCGGCCTGCCGCCGGTCGAGCAGGAGCGCGTGGTCCTCGACCACGTCCGCGACGCCATCGCCCGGGTGCTCGGGCACGCGGGCGCCGGCGAGATCGACGCGCAGCGGCCGTTCAAGGAGCTCGGCTTCGACTCCCTGACCGGGGTGGAGCTGCGCAACCGGCTGCGCGCGGCGACCGGGCTGAAGCTGCCCGCCACCCTCGTCTTCGACCACCCGACGCCGTCGGCGCTGGCCGGCTTCTTGCTCGCGGCGCTGGTCGGCGAAGAAGTCTCGCTGCTGACCGAGCTCGACCGGATCGAAACGCTGGTTTCAGGGGTTTCCCCAGAGGATGCCGCCTTTGGTCAAATCACCAGCCGCCTTCGGACCATGCTGGACAAGCTGGGGGAAGCGCGGGCGCCCGACGGCCGGCCGCGGGTCGCCCATCAGCTCGAAGCCGCGACGGACGACGAAATTTTCGACTTCATCCACCGGGAGCTCGGCAGGTCGTGACGACGCGGCGCCGGTAAACCGCACGAGAACCACAGGCGAGGGCGCTGGTGAACGAAGACAAGCTCCGGGACTACCTGAAGTGGGTCACGACCGACCTCGCCGAGACCCGGCAACGCCTCCAGGACCTCGAGGCGGGGGAGCGGGAGCCCATCGCGATCGTGGCGATGGGCTGCCGGTTCCCGGGCGGCGTGACCTCCCCGGAGGAGCTCTGGGACCTCGTCGAGAGCGGCGCCGACGCGATGACGCCGTTCCCGGCCGACCGCGGCTGGGACACCACCGGCGGCGACTACGCGCGCACGGGCGGGTTCGTCGACACCGCCACGACCTTCGATCCGGCGTTCTTCGGAATCAGCCCGCGCGAGGCCCTCGCCACCGACCCGCAGCAGCGGCTGCTGCTCGAAGTGTCCTGGGAGGTCTTCGAACGCGCGGGCATCGACCCCGCCTCGCTGGCCGGGACTTCGGCCGGGGTCTTCGTCGGCTCGACGCCGTCCGGGTACGGCGTGGGCAGCGAGACCGGCGAGGTCGCCGGCCATCTGCTCACCGGCAACGCGGGCAGTGTCCTGTCCGGCCGGCTCGCCTACAGCTACGGCCTGGAGGGGCCCGCGGTCACCGTCGACACAGCTTGCTCGTCCGCGCTGGTCGCCCTGCACCTCGCCTGCCAGGCGCTGCGCAAGCGGGAGTGCTCGCTTGCCCTGGCCGGTGGCGCCACGATCATGTCGACCCCGGCGGTCTTCCTCGAGTTCGCCCGCCAGGGCGGCCTCGCCGGCGACGGCCGCTGCAAGCCGTTCGCCGAAGCGGCCGACGGCACCGGCTGGGGTGAGGGCGTCGGCCTGCTGCTGCTCGAGCGCCTGTCGGACGCGCGGCGCCGCAACCACCCGGTGCTCGCCGTGGTCGAGGGTTCGGCCGTCAACTCCGACGGCGCGTCCAACGGCCTCACCGCGCCGAACGGCCCGTCGCAGCAGCGGGTGATCCGCGCGGCACTGGCCGCCGCCGGGCTGTCACCGTCCGATGTGGACGTCGTCGAGGCGCACGGCACCGGCACCACGCTGGGCGACCCGATCGAAGCCCAGGCGCTGCTGGCCACCTACGGGCAGCACCGCCCGGCGGACCGGCCGCTGCGCGTCGGCGCGGTGAAGTCCAACATCGGACACACGCAAGCCGCGTCCGGCGCGGCCGGCGTCATCAAGATGGTCCTCGCCCTGCGGCACGGGCACCTCCCGCGCACCCTGCACCTGGACGAGCCGACGTCCCATGTGGACTGGTCGGCCGGCGCCGTCGAGCTGCTGGGCGAGCCGATGCCGTGGCCGGAGCGCGACGCACCCCGCCGCGCCGGGGTGTCCGCGTTCGGCGTCAGCGGTACGAACGCCCACGTCCTGCTGTCGGAAGCGCCCGCGGCCGGCGAGACCGAAGAGCCGCCGGTCGCCGAGGGCCCTCTGCCGTTCCTGGTTTCGGCGCGCGGTAAGGCCGCGCTGCGGGAGCAAGCCGCGAGCATCAAGTCCGTTGTGGACAAAGCGGACTTGCGCGACCTCTCGTGGTCGCTGGCCACCGGCCGGGCAGCGCTGGACGACCGCGCGGTCGTCCTCGCCGACGGCCGTGACGAGCTGCTGCGCGGCCTCGACACCCTCGCCGCGGACGGTGTCGCCCCCGGCTTGGTGCGCGGTACGGTCCGGCCCGGGAAGCTGGCTTTCCTCTTCACCGGCCAGGGTTCCCAGCGAGCCGGCATGGGTAGCGAGCTGCACGCCCGGTTCCCGGTTTTCGCCGCCGCCTTCGACGAGGTGTGCGCGGAGTTCGACCGGCACCTCGACCGTCCGCTGCGGACGGTGATCGAGTCGGGGGAGCACCTCGACGAGACGGCGTACACCCAGCCCGCGCTGTTCGCGGTCGAGGTGGCGCTGTACCGGCTGGCCGAGTCGTGGGGGTACGTCCCGGACTACCTGCTCGGCCACTCGATCGGCGAACTGGTCGCCGCGCACGTCGCCGGGGTCCTGTCGCTGGCCGACGCGTGCACGCTGGTCGCCGCCCGCGGCCGGCTGATGCAAGCTCTGCCCGCCGGTGGCGCCATGGTCGCGGTCCAGGCGACCGAAGACGAGATCGACCTGGTCGACGGGCTTTCGATCGCCGCCGTCAACGCTCCGGGTTCGCTGGTCCTGTCGGGCGACGAGGACGTCGTGCTGGCCGCGGCCGAGCACTTCGCCGGGCTCGGCCGCAAGACCAAGCGCCTCGACGTCTCGCACGCGTTCCACTCCGCCCGCATGGACGGCATGCTCGCCGGGTTCCGCCAGGTCCTCGACGGTCTCACCTTCCACCCGCCGGCGATCGCGGTGGTCTCGAACGTCACCGGGACCCTGGCCGACCGGCTGACTTCGCCCGATTACTGGGTCTCGCACGTCCGGGAGGCCGTGCGGTTCGCCGACGGCATCGGCTGGCTGCACGAGGCAGGCGTGACCGGGTTCCTGGAGGTGGGTCCCGACGGCGCGCTGGCCGCGCTCGCCCAGGAGTGCCTGCCCGAGAGTGCCGCGGTCGCCGCGCTGTTGCGCCGCGACCGGCCGGAGCCGGCGGCCGCGTTGACCAGCCTGGCCCGGCTGCACGTCGCCGGCCACGGACCCGGCTGGTCGGCCGTCCTGCCCGGCGGCCGCCGGATCGACCTGCCGACGTACCGCTTCCAGCGTCAGCGCTACTGGCTGGAGCCGGCGCCCGCCACCGGAGCCGGCGACGACGCGTTCTGGTCCGCAGTGGACACCGGCACCCTCGCCGACGTGCTGAACCTGCCGGCGGACGCGGTCGGCGAACTGCTGCCCGCGCTGTCGGCCTACCGCGCCCAACGGCAAGAGAAGTCCACAGTGGACGCGTGGCGCTACGGGATCGGCTGGACGCCGGTGTCGCCCGCGCCGGCTCCGCTCACCGGGACGTGGCTGGCTGTCGTGCCGGAGGGCTTCGCATCACCGGTGCTCGACGCCCTCGTGAGCCGCGGGTTCGTACCCGTCACGCCCGATCGGCTACCCGAGCACGCCGACGGTGTCCTTTCGCTGCTGGCTCTGGACGGTGAGGCCGCCACGGCCCTGCAGCGCACCATCGAGCTGGTCCGCGGCGCGACCGCGCCCGTCTGGGTCGCCACGCAGGGTGCGGTCTCCACCGGGCAGTCCGACCCGCTGCGCGCCCCCGAGCAGGCCCCGCTGTGGGGTCTCGGCCGGGTCGCCGCGCTGGAGTATCCGCAGCTCTGGGGCGGTCTGGTCGACCTGCCCGCCGAGCTGGACGACCGCGCCCTCGACCGGCTGACGGCCGTCCTGACCTCGGGCGAGGACCAGGTCGCGCTGCGTGCTTCGGGCATCTTCGGTCGTCGGCTGCGGCGGACCACCGGCCCGGCGGCCGAGCCGTGGTCGCCGGCCGGAACCGTGCTGATCACCGGCGGCACCGGCGCGCTGGGCGCGGTCGTCGCGCGCACGCTCGCCGAGAGCGGCGCCGAGCACCTGGTGTTGGCGGGCCGCCGCGGCCTCGACGCCCCGGGCGCGACGGCGCTGCGGGACGAGCTGACCGCCCTCGGCACCCGGGTCACCGTCGCCGCCTGCGACGTCGGTGACCGCGACGCCGTCGCCGGGCTCCTCGACTCGCTGCCCGATCTCGACGGCGTCATCCACACCGCCGGCGTCCTCGACGACGCCGTGCTCGACGGCGTCACCGCCGAGCAGCTCGAGACCGTGTTCCGGCCCAAGCTCGACGCCGCCCGGCACCTCGACGAGCTGACCCGCGACCGCGCCCTGTCCGCGTTCGTCCTGTTCTCGTCGTTCGCGGGAAGCCTCGGTGCGGTGGGGCAGGCCGCCTACGCCGCGGCGAACGCCGGCCTCGACGCGCTGGCCGAGCAGCGCCGCGCCGCCGGGCTCCCCGCCACCGCCGTGGCCTGGGGCCCGTGGGGCGGCAGCGGCATGGCGGCCGACGACCTGGTCGCCGACCGGATGCGCCGGGGCGGCGTGCCGCCGATGGCGCCGCGCCTGGCCGTCGCCGCGTTGCGCCGCGCGATCGCCGGCGGAGAGCCGAACCCGATCGTCGCCGACGTCGACTGGGCGAAGTTCGTCCCCGGCTTCACGACCACCCGCCCCAGCCCGCTGCTCGGCGACCTGCCCGAGGCGCGGGACGCGATGCGCACCCCCGACGAGCAGCCCCTGGTCGCGCGGCTGGCGACTCTGTCCACAGAGGACCAGCAGGTGCTCCTGCTGGATGTCGTCCGCGCCCAGGCCGCTGCCGTGCTCGGCTATCCCGGGCCGGAGGCGGTCGAGGCCGGCCGGGCGTTCAAGGACCTCGGCGTCGACTCGCTGACCGCCGTCGAGCTGCGCAACGGCCTCGGCGCCGCGACCGGGCGCCCGCTGCCCGCGACGCTGGTGTTCGACTACCCGACCCCGGCCGCCGTCGCCACCTACCTGCGCGAAGAGCTGGCCGGAACGGCCACGGCTCCAGTCGTCACGCGGTCGGCCGTCGTCGAGGACGAGCCGCTCGCCATCGTGTCGATGGCCTGCCGTCTGCCGGGTGGCGTGCGGTCGCCCGAGGACCTGTGGGACCTCCTGGCCGGCGGCCGCGACGCCGTCACGACGTTCCCCGACGACCGCGGCTGGCCTCTGGCCGACCTGTACCACCCGGACCGCGGCCACGAGGGCACCAGCTACACGCGTCACGGCGGCTTCCTCGACGGCGTGGCCGACTTCGACCCCGGCTTCTTCGGGATCTCGCCGCGCGAAGCCCTGGCGATGGACCCGCAGCAGCGGCTGTTGCTGGAGACGTCGTGGGAGACGTTCGAGCGCGCGGGCATCGACCCGTTGTCGCTGCGGGGTTCCCAGGTGGGTGTCTACATCGGAACCAACGGCCAGGACTACGCGGCTTTGCTGCGCGAGGCCGGCGAAGGCAGCTCGGACGGGCACGCCGGGACGGGCAACGCCGGCTCGGTCGTCTCCGGCCGGATCTCCTACGTCCTGGGTCTGGAAGGTCCCGCCGTCACCGTCGACACGGCGTGCTCGTCGTCGCTGGTCGCGCTGCATTGGGCGGCGCAGTCACTGCGTTCGGGCGAGTCCTCGATGGCGCTCGTCGGCGGCGTCACGGTGATGACGACGCCGGGCGCGTTCCTGGAGTTCAGCAAGCAGGGCGGCCTGGCCGGCGACGGCCGGTGCAAGGCGTTCGCCGACGGCGCGGACGGCACGGGCTGGGGCGAGGGCGTCGGCCTGCTGCTGGTGGAGCGGCTGTCCGACGCGCGCCGCAACGGCCACCCGGTGCTCGCGCTGGTCCGCGGCTCGGCAGTGAACCAGGACGGCGCGTCGAATGGCCTCACGGCGCCGAACGGGCCGTCGCAGCAGCGGGTGATCCGGGCGGCGCTGGCGAACGCGGGCCTGGAACCGTCCGATGTGGACGCGGTCGAGGCGCACGGAACCGGGACGACCCTAGGTGATCCGATCGAGGCGCAGGCGCTCATCGCCGCGTACGGCCAGGACCGCACGCGGCCGCTCTGGCTGGGCTCGCTGAAGTCCAACATCGGCCACACGCAGGCGGCGGCGGGTGTCGCGGGGATCATCAAGATGGTCCTCGCGCTGGGGCACGGCCTGCTGCCGAAGACCCTGCACGTCGACCGGCCGTCGCGGCACATCGACTGGGACAGCGGCGCGGTGGCGCTGCTGACGGAGGCGCAGGACTGGCCGGAGGACGCCGGTCCGCGGCGCGCGGGCGTGTCGTCGTTCGGCGTCAGCGGCACGAACGCCCACGTCATCCTGGAAGGGGTCCCCGCGGTCGAGTCCCCGGCCGCGGCGGCGGGTCTCGTGCCGTGGGTTCTGTCCGGCCGGTCCGAAGCCGCACTGCGGGATGCCGCCCGTGACCTGTCGCGGCTGTCGAACACCGACATCGCGGACGTGGCTGCCGGTCTGGCCGGGCGCGCCGCGTTCGAGCACCGGGCCGTCGTGGTCGGCGCCGACTTCGCCGAACTGGCTGCTGGTCTGGAAACCCTCGCGGCGGGCGGGACGGCAGCCAACCTGATCCAGGGGGTTCAGGCCGCCGGCAAGTCGGCGTTCCTGTTCTCGGGCCAGGGCTCGCAGCGAGCCGGCATGGGGGCGGAGCTGTATGCGCGCTTCCCGGTGTTCGCCGATGCCTTCGACGCGGTCTGCGCGCTGGTGGACTCCGCGCTCGACCGTCCGCTGCGGGAGGTCGTCTTCGGTGACGTTTCGCTCTTGGACGAGACCGGATACACCCAACCCGCGTTGTTCGCGGTCGAGGTGGCGTTGTTCCGGCTGCTGGAGTCGTGGGGTGTCCGGCCGGACTACGTCGCCGGGCATTCGATCGGCGAGCTGGCGGCCGCGCACGTCGCCGGAGTGCTGTCCCTCGAGGACGCTTGCCGATTGGTGGCGGCCCGAGCGAGCCTGATGCAAGAGCTGCCCGGGAACAACACAGCGTCGCGAAGCGACTCCATTGAGGGTGGCGGCGGGGGCAAGGGCGGAGGCGCGATGCTGGCCGTGCAGGCCACCGAGGACGAGGTCGCCGCGGTCCTGAGCGACGGGGCGAGCTTCGCGGCCATCAACGGTCCACGCGCGATAGTCGTGTCGGGCGAGGTCGAAGCCGTCGAGTCGATCGAGCGGCACTTCGCCGAGCTGGGGCGCAAGGTCCGGCGGCTGTCGGTGTCGCACGCGTTCCACTCGGCGCTGATGGACCCGATGCTGGACGCGTTCGCGACGGTCGCCGACGGTCTCACCTTCCACCCGCCGAAGATCCCGCTGGTGTCCACTGTGTCCGGTCGCCTGGCCGGCGACGAGATCCTGACGCCGGTGTACTGGGTACGTCAGGTCCGCGAGCCGGTGCGGTTCGCCGACGCCGTCGACGCGCTGGCCGGGCTCGGCGTGACCGGATGTGTCGAGCTGGGTCCGGACGGCGTGCTCGCCGCCCTGGCGCAGGAGACCTTGCCGGCGACGGCGACGCTGCGCAAGGACCGGCCCGAGGAGCGGACGCTGCTCACCGCGCTGGCCCACCTCCACGTCGTCGGCCGCGGGCCGGACTGGACCGCAGTGGTACCACCGGCTCGGTTCGTCGTGCTGCCTGCTTATCCGTTCCAGCGCGAGCGTTACTGGCCGCGCATCACTGAGACCGCACCGGACGCCGGGTTCTGGACGGCGGTCGACCTGCCCGCGCTGTCGTCCACTCTGGACCCCGCGGAACTGGCCACCTTGGAAAAGGCCTTGCCTCTGCTCGCCCGGCGGCACCGTGAAATGTCCACTGTGGACAAGTGGCGGTACGCCGTGAACTGGCGCCCGCTTTCCGGGCCGGCCGGAATCGTGCCGGGCACCTGGCTGCTGGTCCTCCCGGAGCACGGCGTCGAGCCGGAGTTCGTCGATGCGCTGACGACGGGCCTCGACTGCGTTCCCGCGCGCTTGGCTGAACTGCCCGACGGCGACTTCGCGGGTGTGCTGTCCCTGCTCGCCTTCGACGATCGTCCGGCGCCGGACGCGCCCGCGATCTCGGTGGGGCTCGCCGCGACCCTGGAGCTGGTCCAGGCACTGGATGGCACGGCGCCGCTGTGGTGCGCAACCTCGGGCGCGGTCTCGGCCGGCGGCGAACCGGTCCGCAGCGCGACCCAGGCGGCGCTGTGGGGCTTCGGCCGCACGGCAGCGCTCGAGCACGCCGACCGCTGGGGCGGCCTGGTTGATCTGCCGGCCGCCCTCGACGACCGCACGGTTTCCCGGCTCGCAGGACTGCTCGGCGGCACCGAGGACCAGGTTGCGGTTCGCGACTCTGCTGTGTTCGCCGCGCGCCTGGACCGGGCACCGGCGAGGGTCGCCAAGCCGCGGCGGCCCGAGGGCGGCACCGCACGCCTGGAGCAGGCCGCCGAGTCGCGGGGCCGCGGCGATGTCGGTGATCAGGGCGCCGTCGCCGCCGAGTCGCGGCCGCCCGGAGACATCGATGATCAGGGTGCCGCACACCTGGACCGAGCACCCGCGTGGCGCCCCAACGGCACCGTGCTGATCACCGGCGGGACCGGCGCGCTCGGCGCCGAAGTCGCTCGCTGGCTGGCCCGCGCCGGCGCCGATCACCTCGTCCTGACCTCCCGCCGCGGCCTCGACGCCGCCGGCGCCCCCGAACTCCGTGACGAACTGACCGCCCTGGGCGTCACCGTGACTGTCGCAGCCTGCGACGTCACCGATCGCGAAGCCCTCGCCGCCCTCATCGCCGGCCTCGACGGGCTGCGGGCCGTCGTCCACGCCGCCGGCGTCGCCCAGTCCACGCCCCTCGCCGATCTCGACCCCGCCGAATTCGCCCAGTTCACCGCCGCCAAGCTCGCCGGCGCCGCGAACCTCGACGCCGTTCTCGGCGACCGCGACCTCGACGCCTTCGTCCTGTTCTCCTCCATCGCGGGCGTCTGGGGCAGCGGCGGCCAAAGCGCCTACGCCGCCGCGAACGCCTACCTCGACGGCCTCGCCCACCGGCGCCGCGCGGCCGGCCTCGCCGCCACGTCCGTGGCCTGGGGCCCGTGGGCCGGCAGCGGCATGCTCGCCGACGAAGGCGCGGAAGACCACCTGCGCCGCCGCGGCCTCCGGCCCCTCGCAACGGACTTGGCGATCACCGCGCTGCGGCAAGCTCTCGACGCCGGCGACACCGCCGTGACCGTCGCCGACGTCGACTGGGCGCGGTTCGCCCCCGGCTTCACCGCGGTCCGCGCCAGCGCCCTGCTCGGCGACCTGCCCGAGGTCCGCGCCGCGCTCGACGTCCCGGTCGAGGAGACCGGGCGCCGCGACCTGTCCGCCGACGAGCTGCTGGACCTCGTCCAGCGCGAAGCCGCGGCCGCTCTCGGGCACGCCGACCCGGCGTCCGTCGCCGTGGACCGGCCCTTCCGCGACCTCGGCTTCGACTCCCTGACCGCCGTCGAGCTGCGCAACCGCCTGAGCACGGTCACCGGCCTGAAACTGCCGTCGACGCTCGTCTTCGACCACCCGTCGGCCACCGTCCTCGCGGACTTCCTCGGCGCCGAGCTGTTCGGCGGCGACCAGGAAGTCCCGGCGCAACGCGTCCAGGAGGTCGACGAGCCGATCGCGATCGTCGGCATGAGCTGCCGCCTGCCCGGCGGCATCGAGTCGCCGGAGCAGCTGTGGCGGCTGCTGGCCGACGGCGGCGACGCCATCTCGGCCTGGCCCACCGACCGCGGCTGGGACGTCGAGGGCCTCTACGACCCCGACCCCGACGCCGAAGGCAAGAGCTACTCCCGTGACGGCGGCTTCCTCGCCGGCGCCGGCGAGTTCGACGCCGCCTTCTTCGAGATGAGCCCGCGCGAGGCCTTGGCCACCGATCCGCAGCAGCGGCTGCTGCTCGAAAGCTCCTGGGAGGCGTTGGAACGGGCGGGCATCGACCCACGGTCCCTCGCCGGGACCAGCTCCGGCGTGTTCGTCGGCGCGGGCGTCTCCGGCTACGCCGCCGGCCTGCGCGAAGCCCCCGAAGGGCTTGGTGGGCACCTGCTCACCGGCAACGCGGGCAGTGTCCTTTCCGGACGGATCGCCTACCACCTCGGCGTCGAGGGCCCGGCCGTCACGCTGGACACCGCGTGCTCGTCTTCGCTGGTCGCCCTGCACCTGGCCGCCCGCTCCCTGCGTTCGGGCGAGTGCTCCCTGGCGCTGGCCGGCGGGGTCGCGGTGATGGCCAACCCCGCCGCGTTCGTCGAGTTCAGCCGGCAACGCGGTCTCGCGCCCGACGGCCGCTGCAAGGCGTACTCCGACGCCGCCGACGGCACCGGCTGGTCCGAAGGTGCCGGGATGCTCGTGCTGGAACGGCTTTCCGACGCCCAGCGGCTAGGGCACCCGGTACTGGCCGTGGTGCGCGGCTCCGCCGTGAACTCCGACGGCGCGTCCAACGGCCTGACCGCTCCGAACGGCCCGTCGCAGCAGCGGGTGATCCGGGCCGCGCTCGCCGACGCCGGTCTCGCGCCGTCCGATGTGGACGCCGTCGAGGGCCACGGCACCGGAACCCGGCTCGGCGACCCGATCGAGGCGCACGCCTTGCTGGCCACCTACGGCCGCGACCGTGACCGTCCACTGTGGCTCGGCTCGCTGAAGTCCAACCTCGGGCACACGCAGGCCGCGGCCGGCGTCGCCGGGGTGATCAAGATGGTGCTCGCCCTCCAACGCGAGCTGCTCCCGAAGACCCTGCACGCCGGCCAGCCGTCGTCCGAAGTGGACTGGACGGCGGGCCGTGTCTCCCTGCTCACCGAGGCGATGCCGTGGCAGGCCAACGGACATCCGCGCCGCGCCGGCGTCTCCGCGTTCGGCGTCAGCGGCACCAACGCCCACATCATCCTCGAAGAGGCGCCCGCGACCGAACCCGAGCTGCCGCGGCCAAGGCGTACCGGGCTCGTGCCGGTGGCGCTGTCCGGCCGGTCGGAGTCGGCGTTGCGGGCGCAGGCCGCCCAGTTGCTCGGCCGGCCCGCCGGTGACGTCGGGGACCTGGCCTGGTCGCTGGCGGCGACCCGGTCGGCGTTCGAGCACCGCGCCGTCGTGCTGGCGGAAGACGCGGCCGGACTTCGCGCCGGGCTCGTGGCGCTGGCGGAGGGCACCAAGTCCGCCGGGGTGGTGCGCGGGTCGGCCGCGAAGGGCCGGACGGCATTCCTGTTCACCGGTCAGGGCGCGCAGCGGGCCGGCATGGGCGGCGAGCTGTACCGCGAGTTCCCGGTGTTCGCCGAAGCCTTCGACGCGGTGTGCGCGCAGTTCGACGGTTCGCTGCGGACGGCGATCGCCTCGGGGGAGCGGCTCGACGAGACGGCTTACACCCAGCCCGCGCTGTTCGCGATCGAGGTCGCGCTGTTCCGGCTCCTCGAAAACTGGGGCGTCCGGCCGGACTTCGTGGGCGGCCACTCGATCGGTGAACTCGCGGCAGCGCACGTCGCCGGCGTGTTCTCCCTCGAGGACGCGTGCACGCTCGTCGCCGCTCGTGCGCGGTTGATGCAGGCGCTACCCGAGGGTGGCGCGATGGTGGCCGTCGCGGCCACCGAGGACGAGGTCACGCCGCTGCTGACCGACCGCGTGTCGCTGGCCGCGGTCAACGGGCCGTCCTCGGTCGTGCTTTCCGGCGACGAAGACGCCGTCCTGGCGGTCGCCGCGAAGTTCGAGAAGACCCGGCGCCTGCGGGTGAGCCACGCGTTCCACTCGGCCCGGATGGACGGCATGCTCGCGGACTTCCGTGCGGTGGCGGCCGGGCTGACCTACCACGAGCCGGCGATCCCGGTGCTGTCGAACGTCACCGGCGCGGTGGCCGACGGGCTGACCGACCCGGACTACTGGGTGCGGCAGGTCCGCGCCACGGTCCGGTTCGCCGACGGCGTCCGCGCGCTGGCCGGCCGTGGCGTGACGCGGTTCCTGGAGCTGGGCCCGGCGGGGGTCCTCTCCGCGATGGTCGCGGAGACCTCGGACGCCGCGCGGGTCGCCGTGCCGGCGTTGCGGGCCGACCGGCCCGAGGCCCGCACGCTGCTCTCGGCGCTGGCCGAACTGCAGGTCGACGGCGGCAGCGTGGACTGGACCCGGGTCGTCGGCGACGGCCAGCGCGTCGAGCTGCCGACGTACCCGTTCCAGCGCGAGCGGTACTGGCTGGAGGTGCCGGACGTCGACGGCGACCCGGCGTCGCTCGGCCAGTCCGGGGCGTCGCACGGCTTGCTGGGGGCGGCCGTGGAGCTGGCCGGTGCGGACGGCGTCGTGCTCACCGGGTTGCTGTCGGTCGATACCGTGCCGTGGCTGGGCGAGCACCGGGTGCACGGCGAGATCCTGTTCCCGGGTGCCGGGTTCGTGGAGCTGGCCCTGCGTGCGGCCGACGAGGTGGGCTGCGACCAGGTCGAGGAGCTGGTCCTGGAGGCCCCGCTGGTCCTGCCGGAGCACGGTGGGGTACCGGTCCAGGTCCGCGTCGAAGCCGCGGACGGACCACGACGGGTGTTCGGCATCTACACCCGTGGCGACGGCTGGGTCCGGCACGCCTCGGGAACGCTCACCAGTGGACTGTCTACTTCGGACGCATTGACCCAGTGGCCGCCTGCGGGTGCGTTGCCGGTCGAGGACTTCTACTCGCGACGGGCCGAGGCCGGGTTCGCTTACGGGCCCACGTTCCAGGGGCTGCGAGCCGCGTACCGCGACGGCGACGACGTGTTCGCCGAGGTCGCCTTGCCCGCCGGAACCGCCACCGAAGAGTGGGGTGTGCACCCGGCGCTGCTGGACGCGGCGCTGCACGCGCTGGCGTTCGCCGGCTTCTCGGACGAGCTGCCGTTCTCGTGGTCGGGCATCAGCCTGCACGCGACCGGCGCGACCGAGCTGCGGGTCCGCCTGCGCCGGACGGGAAGCGCGGTCCAGCTGACGGTGGCCGACTCGACCGGCGGGCTGGTGGCCGTGGCCGAGTCGGTGGCCCTGCGGCCGGCGACCAAGCCGACGCCGGCCGCCACGCACCACCGCGTCGAGTGGGTCGTGAGTGAGAAACAGGGTTCCAACCCGGTTTCACACTCACGACCGGCCGCGGCGATCGGTGACCTTGGGCTGGGGGAGCTGCCTACCTACCAGGAGTTCGCCGAGCTGGCCGCCGCCGGTGAGGTCCCCGAGGTCGTGTTCGCGTCCTGCCGTCCCGACGACACCGACGACCTCACCTGGGCCGTCTGGGCTTCGGCGCAGCGGGCATTGGCGCTGGTCACGGCCTGGCTGGCCGACCCGCGGTTCGCCGGGTCGCGGCTGGTGTTCGTCACCCGCGGCGCGGTAGCCGTGACCGCCGACGAGGTACCGGACGTGGTGGAAGCCGCCGTCTGGGGTGCCGTCGAGCCGGTGCTGGCGGAGCACCCCGGCCGCTTCGCCCTCGTCGACGGCGTGCCCGTCGAGCCGGCCGCGGACCGGCTCGCGATCCGCGACGGAGCCGTCTACGAACCACGGACCACCGTCGTCACGCCGGACGCCTGGAAGCCCGAGGGGACCGTGCTGCTCACCGGGGCCTCCGGTGAACTGGGCGCCGCCGTCGCGCGGCACCTGGTCGAGGACCGAGGTGTCGAGCGGCTCGTCGTGCTCGGTGACGTGGACCTGCCGGACGCCGTGGTTTGCGACCCCGCCGATCGTCACGAACTGGCGCGGGCGCTCCGGGACATCCCGGACATCACGGCGGCCGTCCACATCGGACTCGCCGACGGCGTGGCCGACCTGCGCGACCGTGCCGACATCGCCTTCAACCTCGCCGAACTGGACGTCGACCTCGTGGTCCTGACCGCCGCGGGCGGCGAGGGCCTGGTCGCGGCCCAGACCGCGGTGCTCGAAGCCGTCGCGCACAGCGCGCTCGCGTACCGTCCCGGTGAGACATTCGCCCTGCTGGGCACGAGGGGCGCGCTCCGCGTCGTCGAAAACGCCCCGGCGAAGGTCAAGACCCGCCGGGTGGTCGCCCAGGTGGCCGACGCGGGCAACGCGCTGCACCAGAAGCTCGTCCGGCTGCCCGAGACCGACCGGCACCGGGTACTGCTCGACATCGTCCGGACCGAGGCCGCGCTCGTGCTCGGCCACGCCGGTCCCGAGGCGGTCGGCGCGGACCGCGCGTTCAAGGAACTCGGCGTCGACTCGCTGACCGCCGTCCAGCTGCGTACCGCGCTGAACACGGCCACCGGCCTGCGTCTACCCGCGACGTCGGTCTTCGACCACCCGACTCCGACCGCGCTGGCGAAGGCGCTGCACGCCGAGCTGTTCGGCGCGGAAGAACAGCACATCGAGGCCGTCACCCGCGTCGACGAGCCGATCGCCATCGTCGGCATGGCCTGCCGCTACCCCGGCGGCATCGCCGACCCCGACGACCTCTGGCGACTGGTCGCCGAGGGCGGCGACGCGATCTCGCCGTTCCCCACCGACCGCGGCTGGGACCTCGAGGCGCTCTACGACACCGATCCCGATGCACCGGGCACTTGCTACGCCCGCGAGGGCGGCTTCCTGCACGACGCCGGCGCGTTCGACCCCGGCTTCTTCGGGATCAGCCCGCGCGAAGCGGTCGCGATGGACCCGCAGCACCGCCTGCTGCTCGAAGTGTCCTGGGAGTCGATGGAACGCGCCGGGATCGACCCGGCCACCCTGCGCGGCAGCCGCACCGGCGTCTTCGCCGGTATCACCTACCAGGACTACGGCGGCCTGCTCGGCGCCGCGACCGACAGCTTCGAAGGCTTCCTCGGCACCGGCAACTCGCCGAGCGTGCTGTCCGGTCGCGTCGCCTACACCTTCGGCCTGGAAGGACCCGCGGTCTCGATCGACACGGCGTGCTCGTCCTCGCTGGTCGCGATCCACTGGGCGTGCCAGTCGCTGCGCGACGGCGACTGCACGCTGGCCCTCGCCGGCGGCGTCACGGTCATGTCGACCCCGGTCTCCCTGGTCGAGTTCAGCCGCCAGCGCGCCCTGGCCGCGGACGGCCGCAGCAAGCCGTTCTCGGCCGACGCCGACGGCGCCAGCTGGGCCGAAGGCGCCGGAATGCTGATGCTGGAGCGGCTTTCCGACGCCGAGCGCAACGGCCACCGCGTCCTCGCGGTGATCAAGGGCTCCGCGATCAACTCCGACGGCGCGTCGAACGGCCTCACCGCCCCGAACGGACCGTCGCAGCAACGGGTGATCCGGCGGGCGCTCGCCAACGCGCGGCTCGCACCGTCCGAAGTGGACGTCGTCGAAGCGCACGGCACGGGGACCAAGCTCGGCGACCCGATCGAGGCGCAGGCCATCATCGCCACCTACGGCCAGGACCGCGACCGGCCGGTGTACCTGGGGTCGTTCAAGTCCAACGTCGGGCACGCGCAGGCGGCCTCGGGCGTCGGCGGCGTGATCAAGATGGTCCAGGCCATCCGGCACGGCGTGCTGCCGAAGACCCTGCACGCGGAAGTCCCGTCCCCGCACGTCGACTGGGACGCGGGCGAGGTCAGCCTGCTCACCGAGACCCGGCCGTGGCTTTCCGACGGCCCGCGCCGGGCGGGCGTCTCGTCGTTCGGCATGAGCGGGACGAACGCGCACCTGGTCCTGGAGCAAGCCGAGGAAGCCACCGCGGAGGAGCACGAGACTCCGGTCGCGGTGCCGTGGCTGCTGTCCGGTCGAACCGCTGATGCGCTGCGTCGCCAAGCCGACCTGCTGTCCACAGTGGAGTCGGACATCGCGGATGTCGCGGTCTCCCTGGCCACCACGCGGTCCGCCTTCGAACACCGGGCCGTCGTGGTCGGCGCCGACCGTGACCAGCTGCTCAGCGGGCTGACCGACCCCGCCGTGCGCGGGGTCGCCGGGACGCCCGGCAAGACCGTCTTCGTCTTCCCCGGCCAAGGCTCGCAGTGGGTCGGCATGGCCCTCGAACTCGCCGAAACCGCGCCGGTGTTCGCCGAGCGGCTCGCCGAGTGCGCGACCGCGCTCGAACCGTTCGTCGACTGGCGGCTGACCGACGTCCTGGGCGACGCCGAAGCCCTGACCAGGGTCGACGTCGTGCAGCCCGCCTGCTGGGCGGTCATGGTGTCGCTCGCCGCGCTGTGGGAGTCCTACGGTGTCCGCCCCGACGCCGTCATCGGCCACTCCCAGGGCGAGATCGCCGCCGCCTGCGTCTCCGGCGGGCTCTCCCTGGAAGACGGCGCGCGTGTCGTGGCCCTGCGCAGCCAGGTCATCCGGACGTCGCTGGCGGGCCGGGGCGCGATGGCGTCCGTGGCCCGGCCGGCCGAGGACGTCGAGCTGCCGCCGGGCCTGTCCATCGCCGCGCTGAACGGCGCCGCCGCGGTCACCGTCTCCGGCGACCCGGAGCAGGTCGACGCACTCCTGGTCCGCTGCGCGGCCGACGGCGTCCGCGCCCGCAAGGTGCAGGTCGACTACGCGTCACACTCCACGCACGTCGAGGCGATCGAGGCCGAACTCCTCGACGTGCTGGCCCCGGTGGCCCCGCGGGAGGCGCGGATCCCGTTCTACTCGACGGTCACCGGCGACTGGCTCGACACGACCGAGCTGACGGCCGCGTACTGGTACCGGAACCTGCGGCAGCGCGTGCTCTTCGCACCCGCCACCGTGGCGCTCGGCGAGCAGGGCTTCGACGTTTTCGTCGAGTCCAGCGCACACCCCGTGCTGGGCACCGCCATCGCCGGGACCTTGGAAGACGCCGTGGTCACCGGCTCGCTGCGCCGCGACGAAGGCGGGCTCGCCCGCTTCCTGACCTCGGCCGGCGAGCTGTGGGTGCGCGGCGTCGACGTGGTCTTCCCCCTGGGCGGGTCCATTGTGGAGCTGCCGACGTATCCGTTCCAGCGGCAGCACTACTGGCCGACGCTGCCCGGCCCGGGCGACGTCGCCGCGGCCTCGGACGCCGCCGACGCCGGGTTCTGGTCGGCCGTCGAACGCGACGACGCCGGCGAGCTGGCGAAGACACTCGGCCTCGAACCGACCGCCGTCGAAGGTCTACTGCCCGCGCTGGCCGCGTACCGCAGGCAACGCCGTGAAGAATCCACAGTGGACAATTGGCGCTACCGCGTCGGGTGGCAGCCGGTCACGGTCGACGGCTCACCACGTCTCGGCGGCACCTGGCTCGTCGTGCGCCGTCCGGGCGACGAGACCTCGCTGCCGCTGGAGCACTTCGGTGCGGAGATCGTCACGGTCGAGGTCGAGCCCGGGATCGACCGGGCCGCCCTGGCCGAGCGGATCGGGGACGCCGAAGCGGCGGGGATCGTGAACCTGCTGGGGACCGACGTGTCCTACCGCGGGCTCATCGACACGCTGACCCTGATCCAGGCCGCCGGCGACGCTCCCTTGTGGACGTTCACTCGCGGCGCGGTGTCGACCGGCAAGGCCGACGCCCTCCGCAACCCGGCCCAGGCGCCGGTGTGGGGCCTCGGCCGCGTCGCCGCGCTCGAACACCCCGGCCGCTGGGGTGGCCTGCTCGACCTGCCCGCCGACCTCGACGACCGCGCCGTCGCCCGGGTGGTCGCCGCGCTCACCGGCGACGAGGACCAGGTCGCCGTCCGCGCGTCCGGTGTCTTCGCCCGCCGCCTCCTGCGGTCGCCGTCGAGCGAGACCCCGCCGGCCCGCGAGTGGACGCCGGAAGGCACGGTCCTGATCACCGGCGGTACCGGCGGGCTGGGCGCCAAGGTCGCCCGCTGGCTGGCCGGCCGCGGCGCCGAACACCTGGTGCTCACGAGCCGCCGCGGGCCGGACGCCCCCGGCGCGGCCGCACTGTGCGACGAACTCGTCGCGCTCGGTGCCCGCGCGACCGTCGTGGCCTGCGACGTCGCCGACCGCGACGCCCTCGCCGCGGTGCTGGCCGAGCACCCGCCGACCGCCGTGGTCCACGCGGCCGGGGTCCTCGACGACGGCGTCCTGGACGCGCTCACCCCGGACCGCCTCACCGCGGTGCTCAAGCCGAAGTCACTGGCCGCGTTCCACCTGCACGAGCTGACCAAGGACCTGAACCTGACGGCGTTCGTCTCCTTCGCCTCGACGGCCGGGGTCTGGGGCGGCCCGGGCCAGGGCAACTACGCCGCCGCCAACGCCTACCTCGACGCGCTCGCCGAGCACCGGCGCTCGCTCGGGCTGGCCGCGACGTCGATCTCGTGGGGCCCGTGGGCCGACACCGGGATGGCCGACGCGGCCGCCGTCGCCGAACGCCAGCGCCTCGGCGGCATCCAGGCGCTCGATCCGGAATTGGCGATCGCGGCGCTGCAGCAGGCGCTCGACCACGGCGAGACCACGCTGACCGTGGCCGGCGTCGACTGGGCGCGGTACGTGCCGTCGTTCACCGCCGTCCGGCCGAGCCCGCTGCTGCGCGGCATCCCCGAGGCCCGCGCGGCGATGGAGACCGCGGCGGAGCACACGCAGGGCGTGAGCGAGCGCGACGTGCTGGAGTTCGTCCGGACCCAGGTCGCCGGCGTGCTGGGCTACGGCGGGCCGGGGGACGTCGAGCCGAACCGCGCGTTCACCGACCTCGGCTTCGACTCGCTGACCGCGGTCGACCTGCGCAATCGCCTGTCCGCGGCCACCGGGCTGAAGCTGCCCGCGACGCTGATCTTCGACTACCCGACGACGACCGCGCTGGTCGCCCACCTCAAGACCGAGCTCGGCGAGCCGGCCGAGACGACGTCCACAGTGGACGTCACGCCGAAGGCCGTCGCGGACGACCCGATCGCCATCGTCTCGATGGCCTGCCGGTTCCCCGGCGGTGTGCGGTCGCCGGAAGACCTGTGGGCACTGCTGTCCGAAGGCGAAGACGCGATCACCGACTTCCCGGACGACCGCGGCTGGGACCTGGATGCGCTCTACGACCCGGATCCCGACCACCAGGGCACGTCCTACACCCGCCGCGGCGGCTTCCTCGACGGCGCCGGCCGGTTCGACGCCGCGTTCTTCGGCATCAACCCGCGTGAGGCCCTGGCCATGGACCCGCAGCAGCGGCTGCTGCTGGAGACGGCGTGGGAAGCCGTCGAGCGCGCCGGGATCGACGCGGCGTCGCTGCGCGGCGGCCCGGTCGGCGTGTTCGCCGGCTCGAACGGGCAGGACTACACCCCGCTGCTCGCGCTCGGTGACGACGAGGGCGTCGAGGGCTACACCATGACCGGCAACGCGGGATCCGTGGTGTCCGGCCGGATCTCCTACGCGCTCGGCCTGGAAGGCCCGGCCGTCACGGTCGACACGGCGTGCTCGTCGTCGCTGGTCGCGGTGCACCTCGCCGCGCGGGCGCTGCGGGCGGGGGAGTGTTCACTGGCGCTGGCCGGGGGCGTCACGATCATGTCGACGCCGTCCGGGTTCATCCAGTTCAGCCGCCAGCGCGGGCTCGCGCTCGACGGCCGCTGCAAGGCGTTCTCCGACGACGCCGACGGCACCGGCTGGGGCGAAGGCGCCGGGATGGTGCTCCTCGAACGGCTGTCCGACGCGCGCCGCAACGGCCACCCGGTGCTCGCCCTCGTCCGCGGCAGCGCGGTCAACCAGGACGGCGCGTCGAACGGCCTGACCGCCCCCAACGGGCCGTCGCAGCAGCGGGTGATCCGCGCCGCGCTGGCCGACGCCGGCCTGGCACCGTCCGAAGTGGACGCCGTGGAGGCGCACGGCACCGGCACGGTGCTGGGCGACCCGATCGAGGCGCAGGCCGTCCTGGCCACGTACGGGCAGGACCGCGACCGGCCGCTGTGGCTGGGCTCGGTCAAGTCCAACATCGGCCACACCCAGGCCGCCGCGGGCGCGGCCGGGATCATGAAGATGGTCCTGGCGCTGGGCCACGACCTGCTGCCGAAGACCCTGCACGCCGACGTCCCGTCGTCCCATGTGGACTGGACGGCCGGGGACGTGCGGCTGCTGTCCGACCCCGTCGAGTGGTCGCCGAACGGGCACCCGCGCCGGGCCGGGATCTCGTCGTTCGGCGTGAGCGGCACCAACGCGCACGTGATCGTCGAGCAGGCTCCGGAAGAGCCCGCTGTCACGGATTCGGCGTGGTCCGGTCCGGTGCCGTGGGTGCTGTCAGGCCGGTCCGAAGCCGCGCTGCGGGCGCAGGCCGCACAGCTCGCCGAACGGCTCGAAGAGAGAGTGCGGCCGGCCGACGTCGGCTGGTCCCTGGCGACGGGCCGGTCGGCGTTCGAGCACCGCGCGGTGGTGCTCGGCACCGAGACCGACGAGCTGCTGCGGGGTCTGCGTGACCTCGTCGACGGCCCTCTCCCCGGCCTGGCGAGTGAAGGCCGGATCGGGTTCCTCTTCACCGGGCAGGGCGCGCAGCGGCTCGGCATGGGTCGCGAGCTGTACGACGCGTACCCCGTCTACGCGGAGGCGTTCGACGCGGTCTGCGCGCACTTCGACACCGAGCTGGACCGGCCGCTGGCCGACGTCGTCTTCGGCGACGAGGACGTGCTGAACGAGACCGGCTACACCCAGCCCGCGTTGTTCGCGGTCGAGGTGGCGCTGTTCCGCCTGCTGGAGTCCTGGGGCGTGCGGCCCGAGTACCTGGCCGGGCATTCGATCGGCGAGCTGGCCGCCGCGCACGTCGCCGGCGTGTTCTCCCTCGTCGACGCGTGCCGTCTGGTCGCGGCGCGCGGCCGGCTGATGCAGGCGTTGCCGCGCGGAGGCGGGATGCTGGCCGTGTCGGCCACCGAGGACGAGGTCACACCGCTGCTCACGGACACGGTGAGCATCGCCGCGATCAACGGGCCGACGTCGATCGTGGTTTCCGGCGACGATCTCGACGGGATCGAGCGGCACTTCACCGCCCTGGGCCGCAAGACCAAGCGGCTCACGGTCTCCCACGCGTTCCACTCGCCGCTGATGGATCCGATGCTGGCCGAGTTCGCGAAGGTGGCCGAGCGGATCACCTACACCGAACCGAACCTGCCGATCGTGTCCACCGTGACCGGTGCGGTCGCGTCCGTGGTCGCGCCGGAGTACTGGGTCGGTCAGGTGCGCGCGGCCGTGCGGTTCGCCGACGCCGTCAAGACCCTGCACGGCCTGGGCGTCGACCGGTTCGTCGAAATCGGGCCGGACGCCGTCCTCACACCGATGGTCGAGGCGGCCGTGGCGGTACCGACCCTGCGCGCGGGGCGCGACGAGCGGGTCACCCTGCTGGCCGCGGTCGGCGAGCTGCACGTCCACGGGCAGAGTCCCGATTGGCCGACGGTGTTCGCCGGCACCGGCGCGCGCCGGGTCGACCTGCCGACGTACGCGTTCCAGTACCAGCGGTTCTGGCCGCACCTGACCGGGCTGCCGGTCGGTGACGTCACCGCCGCCGGCCTCACCGCGGTCGACCACCCGCTCCTCGGCGCGGCGGTCTCCGTGGCCGGTTCCGAGGAGGTGCTGTTCACCAGCCGGCTCGCGCTGTCCACGCACCCGTGGCTGGCCGGGCACGAGGTCATGGGTCAGATCCTGCTGCCGGGGACCGCGTTCCTCGAGCTGGCCGTCCGGGCCGGCGACCAGGCCGGCTGCGCCCGGGTCGAGGAGCTGACGCTGGCCGCGCCGCTGGTGCTGCCCGAGCGCGGCGGCGTCCAGCTGCAGTGTTCGGTGGGCGCGCCCGGCGAGGACGGGACACGGTCGTTCACCGCGTACTCCCGGACCGAGGGCGCTGACGACTGGGTCCTGCACGCCACCGGGCTGCTCGCCGTCGAAGCCGGTGAACCCGGTGAACCACTGACCGAGTGGCCGCCCGCGAAGGCGGAACCCCTGGCCGTGGCGGACTTCTACGACACGTACGCGGCCGGCGGCTTCGCCTACGGGGACGCCTTCCGCGGCCTGACCGCCGCCTGGCGCCACGGCGACGACGTCTACGCCGAGATCGCACTTCCCGAACCGGCGCGCGAAGACGCACGGCGCTTCGGGCTGCACCCGGCGTTGCTCGACGCCGCCCTGCAGGCCCTGCTCTACCTGCCCCTGGCCGGGTCCGGGCAGAGCCGGCTCCCGTTCTCCTGGTCGGACGTCACCCTGCACGCGTCCGGCGCCGCCGCGCTGCGGGTCCGCCTGAGCTTGGCCGGCCCGGACGCGCTGGCCTTGACCATCGCCGACACCGCGGGCAACCCGGTCGCCACCGTGGGATCGCTGGCCATGCGCCAAGTCTCGGCCGAACTGCTCACCGAGCCCAAGCGGCTGCACGACTCGCTGTTCCAAGTGGACTGGGTCCCGCTGACCGGCGGGTCCGAACCGGACACCGCGACCTGGGCCGTCCTCGGCCCGGACCCGCACAAGCTCGGCGTCCAGCTCGGCACGTCCGGTCCACTGACGTCCTATGTGGACATCGATGCCTTGATCGCCGAAGGCGGCACGCCACCCGAGGTGGTCTTCGCACCGCTCGTGCCGGACCGCGCGGCGGACCTGCCGGACGCGGTCCGCGCGGCCACCGGGCTCGTCTTGGACACCGTGCAGCGGTGGCTGTCCGAGGACACCCTCGAAGCGGCGAAGCTGGTGTTCGTCACCTCCGGTGCGGTGGCCCACCGCGGCGAGGTGACCGACCTCGCCAACGCCGCGGTCTGGGGTCTGGTCCGCTCGGCCCAGGCCGAGAACCCCGGCCGGTTCCTGCTGGTGGACGTCGACGGCAGGGAAGCGTCCTACGGCGCGATCCCCGCCGCCCTCACCACCGGCGAGCCGCAACTGTCCCTTCGCGACGGTGAACCGCACGCGGCCCGCTTGGTGCGCGCGGAAACCGCGGGCGGCGTGCTCGCCGCGCCGGCCGACGGACCGTGGCGGCTCGACGTCGTCGACAAGGGCACCCTCGAGAACCTCACCCTGCTGCCCTGCCCCGAGGTCGAGGGGCCGCTGCCGGACGGACACGTGCGGATCGCCGTCCGCGCGGCGGGCGTCAATTTCCGCGACGTCCTCAACGCGCTCGGCATGTACCCCGGCGAGGCCGGGCAGATGGGACTGGAAGGCGCAGGCGTCGTCACCGAGGTCGGCCCGGGCGTCACCGGGCTCGCGGTGGGCGACCGCGTGCTCGGCATGTTCCCCGGCGCGTTCGGCCCGCTGGCCGTCGCCGACCAGCGGCTCGTCGCGCGTGTCCCGGACGGCTGGTCGTTCGCCGAGGCGGCGTCCGTGCCGATCGTGTTCCTCACCGCCTACTACGCGCTGGTCGACCTCGGCCGCGTCCAGCCGGGGGAGACCGTGCTGGTCCACGCGGCCGCCGGTGGCGTCGGCATGGCCGCGGTCCAGCTCGCCAAGCACCTCGGCGCCGACGTGTTCGGCACGGCGGGCGCCGGCAAGTGGGACGCCCTGCGCGACCACGGCCTCACCGACGACCGGATCGCGTCCTCGCGCACCCTGGACTTCGAGGAACGCTTCCTCGCGGCCACCGACGGCCGGGGTGTCGACGTCGTCCTCGACTCGCTGGCCGGGGAGTTCGTCGACGCGTCCCTGCGGCTGCTGCCGCGCGGCGGCCGGTTCCTGGAGATGGGCAAGACCGACGTCCGGGACACCGGCGCCGTCGCCGGGGAACACCCGGGCGTCGCCTACCGGGCGTTCGACCTCATCGAGGCCGGCCCGGACCGGATCGCCGAAATGCTGCGGGACGTCCTCGACCTGCTCGGAAAGGGCGCCCTGCGGCCGGTGCCGGTCACCGCGTGGGACGTCCACCGCGCCCCGGCCGCGTTCAAGCACCTCCAGCAGGCCAAGCACGTCGGCAAGGTCGTGCTGACCGTGCCCGTGCCGCTCGACGCGCAAGGCACGGTCCTCATCACCGGTGGCACCGGCGGCCTCGGCGGGCTGCTGGCCCGGCACCTGGTCACCGAACACGGCGCGCGGCACCTGCTGCTCACCAGCCGCCGCGGTCTCGCGGCCGAAGGGGCGGCCGAGCTGCGGGACGAGCTGACGGCGCTCGGCGCGACCGTCACCGTGGCGGCGTGCGACGCGGCCGATCGCGACGCTCTGGCCGAGTTGCTCGCCGGGATCCCCGCCGAGCACCCGCTGCGCGCCGTCATGCACACCGCCGGCGTGCTCGACGACGGCGTCATCGGCTCCCTGGACGCGGCCCGCCTGGACAAGGTGCTGCGCCCCAAGGTCGACGCCGCCGTCCACCTCGACGAGCTGACCCGGCACGCCGACCTCACCGCGTTCGTGCTGTTCTCCGGGGCCGCCGGGCTGTTCGGCGGCGCCGGGCAGGCGAACTACGCGGCCGCGAACGCGTTCGTCGACGCCTTCGCCACGCACCGGCACGCCCTCGGGCTGCCCGCGGTGGCGCTCGCGTGGGGGCCGTGGTCGGCCGAGGCGGGCATGACCAGCGGCTTGACCGAGACGGACCTGAGCCGGATGGCCCGCGCGGGGCTCCTCCCGCTGTCCGCCGAACTCGGGCTCGCCCTCCTCGACGCGGGCGTCGCTTCCGGCGAGGCGGCCGTGGTGCCGATGCGGGTCGACCCGGCCGCGCTGGCGTCCTCGGGCGCGCCGCTGTTCCGGGAGTTCGCCACCGCTCCGGCGCGGCGGACGGTCGCAGCGGTCGCCGAGGCCCAACCCGCCGGACTGGCCGAGCGGCTGGCCGCGACACCGGTCGCGGACCGCGAGGACCTCGTGGTGGACCTGGTTTCCGGTCAGGTCGCCGCGGTGCTGGGCCACGCGTCCACAGTGGACACCGACCCGGGGAAGGCGTTCTCCGAGCTGGGCTTCGACTCGCTCACCGCGGTCGAGCTGCGCAACCGGCTCGGCGCGGTCGCCGGGACGCGGCTGCCCGCGACGCTGGTGTTCGACTACCCGACCGTCCGGGAGCTGGCCGGTTACCTGCTCGGCGAGATCGCGCCGTCCGCGACCGACGCTGTCGACGAGCTCCGCAGTTCCCTCGCCGCGCTGCCTGCGGGCTACGAAGGCCGAGACGAGATCACCGAGCGGCTGCGGTCCCTCCTCGACTGGTGGACCGGCGAACCGCGGCTGGACGACGAAGTGGCGGCGGCCTCCGCCGACGAGCTGTTCGACCTGATCGACAAGGAGTTCGGGGCGTGACCTCCGACAACGAGAAGAAGCTGCTCGACTACCTCAAGAAGGTCACCACCGACCTCCGCGCGGCGAACCAGCGGCTGCGCGAGGTGGAGGAGCGCGACGCCGAACCGGTCGCGGTGATCGGGATGAGCTGCCGGTTCCCCGGCGGCGTCCGCACCCCCGAACAGCTGTGGCAGCTGCTCGCCGACGGTGGCGACGGCATGGCGGGCTTCCCCGCCGACCGCGGCTGGCCCGCGGCGCTCTACTCCGGCGACGCCGAGCAGGCGGGCACCAGCTACGTCCGCGAGGGCGGGTTCGTCTACGACGCGGCCGAGTTCGACCCCGGCTTCTTCGGGATGAGCCCGCGCGAGGCACTGGCCACCGACCCGCAGCAGCGGCTGCTGCTCGAAACGGCGTGGGAGACCGTCGAACGCGCCGGGATCGACCCGCTTTCGCTGCGTGGCACCCGGGCCGGGGTGTTCGTCGGCGGCACGTCCACCGGCTACGGCTCCGGCCTGACCGCGCTGCCCGACGGCGTCGAAGGGCACCTGCTCACCGGCAACTCGACCGCGGTGATCTCCGGCCGGGTCGCCTACCAGCTCGGGCTCAAGGGCCCGGCGGTCACGGTGGACACCGCGTGCTCGTCGTCGCTGGTCGCGCTGCATTGGGCGGCCCAATCCCTGCGACGCGGCGAGTGCTCGCTCGCGCTCGTCGGCGGCGTGACGGTGATGTCGACGCCGGGCATGTTCCTCGAGTTCAGCCGCCAGCGCGGGCTGGCGCCCGACGGGCGGTGCAAGCCGTTCGCGGCCGCGGCCGACGGCACCGGCTGGTCCGAGGGCGTCGGCCTTGTCCTGGTCGAGAAGCTGTCGGACGCGCTCGCCAACGGGCACCCGGTACTGGCGGTGGTCCGCGGCTCGGCGGTCAACTCCGACGGCGCGTCCAACGGGCTCACCGCGCCCAACGGCCCGGCCCAGCAGCAGGCCATCCGGGCCGCGCTGGCGAGCGCCGGGCTCGCACCGTCCGAGGTGGACGTCGTCGAGGCGCACGGCACGGGTACCACCCTGGGCGACCCGATCGAGGCGCACGCGCTGCTGGCCACCTACGGCCAGGACCGCGACCGGCCGCTGTGGCTCGGCTCGGTGAAGTCGAACATCGGCCACACCCAGGCCGCCGCCGGCGTCGCCGGGGTGCTCAAGGTGATCCTTTCGATGCAGCACGGCCTGCTGCCGCGCACGGTCCACGTCGACGAGCCGTCGCCGCACATCGACTGGACGGCCGGGCGCGTCGAGCTGCTCACTGAGAACGTCCCGTGGCCGGCCGGGGAGACCCCGCGCCGGGCCGGCGTGTCGTCGTTCGGCATCAGCGGCACCAACGCGCACGTGATCCTGGAGAGCCACGACGACTCCGCGCCCGCCACGGAGACCGCTGTGGACGGCGTGGTTCCGCTCGTGCTGTCCGCCCGGTCCGCCGAAGCCTTGCGGGAGCAAGCCGTCCGGTTGCGTGCGCACCTGACGACGGGCCCGTCGCTGGCGGACACCGCGTTTTCGCTGGTCACCGGCCGGTCGGCGTTCGAGCACCGGGCCGTCGTGCTGGCCGGCGACACCGCGTCGGCGGTGACCGGATTGGACGCGCTCGCGGCCGGTGAGCCGTCGGCGTCCGTTGTGGACGGTGTCGTCGGCAAGGCCGGCAAGACGGCGTTCCTGTTCTCCGGTCAGGGTTCCCAGCGGATCGGGATGGGTGCCGGGCTGCGTTCGGCTTTCCCGGTGTTCGCGACGGCCTTCGACGAGGTGTGCGCGGGTTTCGGCGTTCCGCTGGCCGAAGTGATCTCGGGCGGGTCCTTGAACGACACCGGCCACACCCAGCCCGCGCTGTTCGCCGTCGAGGTGGCTTTGTTCCGGTTGCTGGAATCCTGGGGCGTGGAACCGGACTTCCTGGCCGGGCACTCCATCGGCGAACTGGCCGCGGCGCACGTCGCCGGAATCCTCTCGCTGGCCGACGCCTGCGAGCTGGTCGCCGCGCGCGCCCGGCTGATGCAGGCCCTCCCGGCCGGCGGGGCGATGGTCGCCGTGCAGGCGACCGAAGCCGAGGTCACGCCGCTGCTGGGCGAGCGCGTGAACCTGGCCGCGGTCAACGCGCCCGGCTCGGTCGTGCTGTCCGGCTACGAAGACGCGGTGCTCGCGGCCGCGGCCGAACTGGCTTCCCGCGGTCGCAAGACGAAGCGGCTCTCCGTGTCGCACGCGTTCCACTCGGTGCTGATGGAGCCGATGCTGGCGGAGTTCCGGCAGGTCGTGGCCGGGCTGACCTTCTCGGCGCCTCGGCTGCCGCTCGTCACGGGCGATGCCGCCGACCTCACCGACCCGGAGTACTGGGTGCGGCACGTGCGCGAGCCGGTCCGGTTCGCCGACCGGATGACCGCCTTGGCAGCCCGTGGTGTCACGCGGTTCGTCGAGGTCGGCCCGGACGGGACCCTCGCCGGGACGGCGAGCGTGCCCGTCGTGGCGATGCTGCGTGCTTCTCGTGATGAACGTGAGTCGGCGTTGTCGGCACTGGCCGAGCTGCACGTCCGGGGCGGTGCGCCCGACTGGACGGCCCTGCTCGACGGCGCCCGGCGGGTCGAGCTGCCGACGTACGCCTTCCAGCACGAACGTTTCTGGCTCACCTCGCCGGAGTCCACCGCGGCCGTCGACACCGACGCGGACGACTTCTGGTCTGCGGTCGAGCACGAGGACCTCGCCGCGTTGACCACGACGTTGGCCGTGCCCGCGGAGACGCCGCTCAGCGAGGTCGTCCCGGCACTGGCCGCTTGGCGCCGTCGTCAGCACGAAGAGTCCCTTGTGGACGGGTGGCGCTACCGGATCGCCTGGCGCCCGGTCACCGGGACGACCACGGCCCGGCTGTCCGGCCGCTGGCTTCTGCTCGCCCAGGAGGGCTTCGGCGAGCTGGCCGCGGGTCTGCGGGCCCGGGGCGCGGAGGTCGTCGAGCTGTCCGACGTCGCTCAGCTGGCGGACGAGCCCGCCGGAGTCCTTTCGACGCTGGCCGTCGAGGAGACGCTCGCGCTGATCCAGCGCCTGGGCACGCTCGGCTGGTCCGCGCCGCTGTGGTGCTTGACCCGGGGCGCGGTCTCGACCGGCCGCTCCGACCCCCTCGACCACCCGGAGCAGGCCCGGGTGTGGGGCCTCGGCCGGTCCGCCGCGGTCGAACACCCGCGCCGGTGGGGCGGCCTGATCGACCTGCCGGGGCAGCTCGACGACCGCGGCCTCGACCGGCTGTGCGGCGTGCTCGCCGACGGCACCGAGGACGAGGTCGCCATCCGGCCCTCCGGGGTGTTCGCCCGGCGGCTCGTACGTGCACCGCTGCCCGGTGACTGTCCCGAATGGACGGTCACCGGCACGGTGCTGATCACCGGGGGCACCGGTGCGCTCGGTGGCCACCTGGCGCGCTGGGCGCTCGATCGCGGCGCGTCGCACGTCGTGTTGGCGAGCCGGCGCGGCGCGATCGACCCTGCCGAGCCCGAGATCACCGTCGTGGCCTGCGACTGCGCCGACCGGGACGCGGTCACTGCGCTCGTGGACTCCCTGCCGGACCTGACCGCCGTGGTCCACGCGGCGGGCGTGCTCGACGACGGCGTGCTCGACGGGCTCACGCCCGAAAAGCTCGACCGCGTGCTGCGGGCCAAGGCGACCTCCGCCCGGGTGCTGCACGAGGCCACCGCGGATCGCGAGCTGTCGGCGTTCGCGCTGTTTTCGTCGCTGGCGGGGACGGTCGGTTCGGCCGGACAGGGCAACTACGCGGCGGCGAACGCGTACCTCGACGCGCTGGCCGCGTACCGGCGAGCCCGGGGGCTCCCGGCGACGTCGCTCGCCTGGGGACCGTGGGCCGACGCCGGGATGGCGGTCGACACCGCCGTCCGCGACCGGCTGCGGCGCGGCGGCCTCACGCCCCTCGACCCGGAACGCGCGGTCGCCGCGCTCGACCGGGCGCTGGCGGCCGGCGACGTCGCGGTCGCGCTCGCCGACGTCGACTGGCCCGTCTACGGCCCCGCGCTCACCGCTGTGCGGCCAAGCGGGCTGCTGACCGAACTCCCCGAGGCAGCCGGTGCTCCGGTCGTCGAGCTGTCCGATGTGGACATGCTGACCCTGGTGCGCCGTCAGGTCGCGGCGGTGCTCGGGTACACCGAAGAGGTCGCCGCGGACAAGTCGTTCAAGGACCTCGGGTTCGACTCGCTGACCGCCGTCGAGCTGCGCAACCGCCTCGGCGCGGCCACCGGCACGGACCTGCCCGCGACGCTGATCTACGACTACCCGACGGCCGCCGAACTGGCGGCGCACTTGGCGGGAACGTCGAGCGAAGCAACGGTGATCTCGCCGCCTACTCTGTCCACAGAGGACCCGATCGTCGTCGTCGCGATGGGCTGCCGGTTCCCCGGCGGCGTGCGGACGCCGGAAGACCTGTGGGAGCTGCTGGCTTCCGGACGCGACGCGGTCTCGGGCTTCCCCGCCGACCGGCACTGGGACCTCGCGGGGCTCGCGGCGGCCGGGGTCGTCACGGGTGGCGGCGCGTTCGTCGACGGCGTCACGGAATTCGACCCGGCCTTCTTCGGCATCTCGCCGCGGGAAGCGCTGGCGATGGACCCACAGCAGCGGCTCGTGCTGGAGACGGCCTGGGAGACCCTGGAACGCGCCGGCGTCGATCCGGCCGGCAACCCGGACGTGGGCGTGTTCCTGGGGACCAACGGGCAGGACTACCCGGCGGTGCTCGCGGGCTCGGGCGAGGACTTCGGCGGGTTCGTCGGCACCGGGAACGCGGCTTCGGTCGTCTCGGGCCGGGTGTCGTACGTGCTGGGCCTGAGCGGCCCGGCGGTCACGGTGGACACGGCGTGCTCGGCGTCGCTGGTCGCGCTGCACCTGGCGGCGCAGTCGGTGCGCGCGGGGGAGTGCGCGTTGGCGCTGGCCGGCGGCGTGACGGTGATGGCGACGCCCGGCGCGTTCGTCGAGTTCTCCCGGCAGGGCGGGCTCGCGGCGGACGGCCGGTGCAAGGCTTTCGCCGACGACGCGGACGGCACGGGCTGGGGCGAAGGCGCCGGTGTCGTGCTGGTCGAACGGCTGTCGGACGCGCGCCGGCTCGGGCACCCGGTGCTCGCGGTGCTGCGCGGCTCGGCGATGAACCAAGACGGCGCGTCGAACGGGCTCACCGCGCCGAACGGGCCGTCGCAGCAACGGGTCATCCTCTCCGCGTTGGCCGCCGCCGGGCTGGCACCGTCCGATGTGGACGCCGTCGAGGCGCACGGCACCGGCACCGCGCTCGGCGACCCGATCGAGGCGCAGGCGCTGCTGGCGACGTACGGCCGGGAGCGCGCCACACCGTTGTGGCTGGGGTCGCTGAAGTCCAACATCGGGCACACGCAGGCGGCGGCGGGAATCGCCGGCGTCATCAAGATGGTGCTCGCGTTGGGCCACGGTGTGCTGCCGAAGACGCTGCACGCGGACCGGCCGTCCCGGCATGTCGACTGGACCGGCGGCGCGGTGGCGTTGCTGACCTCGTCGCAGCCCTGGCCGGCCGGGGAGCGGCCGCGGCGGGCCGGGGTGTCGTCGTTCGGCTTCAGCGGCACGAACGCGCACGTCATCATCGAGGAGCCGCCCGCCGAAGCCCTCGTGAGTGAGAAACAGTGCTCTAACCCTGTTTCTCACTCACGACCGGCCGTGGCGGACTGCGTGGCGTGGCCGTTGTCGGCGCGGTCGGAGCCGGCGTTGCGCGAGCAGGCCCGCCGGCTCGCGGCCTTCGACTCGGACGCCGCTCCGGCCGACGTCAGCCTGACCCTGGCCGGCCGGGCGGCGTTCGACCACCGGGCGGTGGTGACGGGCGCGTCGAGGGCGGACCTGCTGGCCGGGCTGGCCGCGGTGGCGGCGGGCGGGAAGAGCCCGGGCGTGGTCACCGGAGTGGCCGTCCCGGGCGCGACAGGCCTGTTGTTCGCCGGGCAGGGTTCGCAGCGCGTGGGGATGGGGGCGGAGCTGTACGCGCGGTTCCCGGCGTTCGCGGACGCGTTCGACGCGGCGTGCGCGGTGCTGGACCCGTCGCTGGAGCGGCCGTTGCGGGAAGTCGTGTTCGGCGACGCCGAGGCACTCGACCAGACGGGGTACACGCAGCCGGCGCTGTTCGCTTTCGAGGTCGCGTTGTTCCGGCTGCTGGAGTCGTGGGGCGTCCGGCCGGACTACCTGGTGGGCCACTCGATCGGCGAACTGGCGGCGGCGCACGTCGCCGGGGTGTTCTCGCTGCCGGACGCGGGCAAGCTGGTCGCGGCTCGCGCTGGTCTGATGCAGGCGCTGCCGGCCGGGGGCGCGATGCTGGCGGTGCAGGCCGCTGAGCAGGAGGTTCTCTCGGTGGCGGCGGGCCGCGCGGACCTGGCGGCGGTGAACGGGCCGCGGTCGGTGGTCCTGTCCGGCGAGACGGAGGCGCTGGCGGAGATCGCCGCCGAGCTGACCGCGCGCGGGCTGAAGTCTAGGGATTTGCGGGTCTCGCATGCGTTTCACTCGGCTCGTATGGACGCGATGCTGGAGGACTACGCCGAGGTGGCGCGCGGGATCGGCTACGCCGGGCCGCGCGTGCCCGTCGTGTCCACGGTGACCGGGCGGGTCGCGGAGGAGCTGACGGACCCGGGGTACTGGGTCCGCCAGGTGCGCGAGCCGGTGCGGTTCGCGTCGGCGGTCGAGACGGTGCGGTCGGCCGGCGCGACGCGGTTGGTGGAGCTGGGGCCGGACGGGACGTTGTCGGCGTTGGCGCCCGCTTGTGTCCCGATGCTGCGCAAGGACCGGCCGGAGGTGTCGACGGCGCTGCTGGCGTTGGGGTCTTTGCACGTGAGCGGGCAGACGGTGGATTGGACGCCGCTGTCCCCGGGGGCGCGGTACGTGGCGTTGCCGACGTACCCGTTCGAGCGACAGGTGTTCTGGCCGGAGCCCGCGGTTCCGAGTGGGTCGCCTTCGGACGCGTGGCGTTACCGGGTGTCTTGGCGGCCGGTGGCGGATGGGCCGCAGGGTGGGTTGACCGGCCGGTGGCTGGTGGCGGTTCCCGCCGGGTTCGACGGAGACCCGCTGGTCAAGGGCGTGTTGGCGGCGTTGGCCGAGGCCGGGGCCGAGCCGGTGGCGATGACGGCCGGGGAGGGTGATCTCGACCGGGACGCGCTGGCCGGCCGGCTGCTGGGGATCGGCACCGAGCCGACGCCCGCCGCGCTCGGTGGTACCGGTGGCGGCCCGGCCGCCGGTGCCGAGCCGATGCTCGGCGGGACCGATCGCGACTGGGGCGCTGGTTCAGGGCCGGCGCCCGGCTCGCTCGGCGGGATCGGCCTCGGTCCGGCTGCCGGTGCTGAGCCCACGGCCCGCGCACTCGGCGAGGTCGCCGGCGTGCTCTCGCTCCTGGGCCTGGCCGTCCAAGCCACCCCGGACCACCCGTCCGTCCCCCTCGGGCTGGCGCTGAGCACCACCCTCCTCCAGTCCCTCGGCGACGCCGGCATCACCGCGCCGCTGTGGCACGTCACCTCCGGGGCCGTGGCCGTCGAAGCCGAAACCCTCGCCGAGCCGTTGTCCGCCGGGATCTGGGGCCTGGGGCGGACCGCCGCCCTCGAACACCCCGACCGGTGGGGCGGCCTCGCCGACCTGCCCGCAGACCCCGGCGGACCCGAGCTGACCAGCCTCCTCACCGCCCTCGCCGCGACCGACGGGGAAGACCAGCTCGCCATCCGCCCGCACGGCACCTTCGCCCGCCGGCTCGTGCGGGCCCCGGTCACCCCGACCGAACCGTGGACCCCGCGCGGCACCGTGCTCGTCACCGGTGGCACCGGCGCCCTCGGAGCCGAAGTCGCGCGGTGGCTGGCCCGCACCGGCGCGCCACACGTTGTGCTCGTCGGGCGGCGTGGCCCCGCCGCTCCCGGGGCCGCCGACCTCGAGGCCGAACTCAGCTCGCTCGGCACCAAGGTCACCATCGCCGCCGTCGACCTCGCCGATCGGAAGGCCGTCGCCGAGCTGCTCGACGAGCTGCCCGACCTCGACGCCGTCGTCCACGCCGCCGGGGTTCTCGACGACGGCGTCCTCGACTCCCTTACGCCGCACCGGATCGCGACCGTGATGCGAGCCAAAGTGGACTCCGCCCGCAACCTCGACGAGCTGACCCGCAACCGGGACCTCTCCGCCTTCGTCCTGTTCTCCTCCCTCGCCGCCACCCTCGGCGCGGCCGGGCAGGGCAACTACGTCGCCGCCAACGCTGTCCTCGACGCCCTCGCCGAACGCCGGGCCGGGCTCGGCCTGCCCGCCACCTCCATCGCCTGGGGACCGTGGGCCGGCGCCGGCATGGCCGCCGGGAGCAGCTCCCGCGCCGAACGCGGGGGGATCCGGCCGATGGCCCCCGCCCTGGCCACCGCCGCGTTGCACCGCGCGCTCACGGACAGCGAGCCGGTCCTCGCCGTCGCCGATGTCGACTGGACGCAGTTCCGCGCCAGCCGGCTCCTCGACGAGCTGCCCGAAGCCCGCCGCAAGGAGCCGGAGCAGGACTTCCGCGCGAAGCTCGACACCCTGACCGGGCCCGAGCGGGACCGCGCGCTGCTCGAGCTGGTGCGCGCCGAGGTCGCCGCCGTGCTCGGCTACGCCAGTCCGTCCACTGTGGACCCCGGGCTCGCGTTCAAAGAACTGGGTCTCGACTCGCTCACCGCCGTCGAGCTGCGCAACGAGCTCGCCGCCGTCACCGGCCTGGCCCTGCCCGCGACGCTCGGTTTCGACTACGCGAACCCGGCCGCGCTCGCCGCGTACCTCGGCCGCGAACTCGGGCCGGCCGACCCGGCCGAAGTCGCGGTCGAACGCATCGAAGCGGCCCTCGCCGGCCTGACCGCCGAGCAGGGCACCCGCGTCACCGCGCGGCTGCAGGCCCTGCTGAGCCGCCTGAACGCGGAACCGGTTGAAAGCGCGCGGCAGAAGCTCGAAACGGCCAGCGAAACCGAGATCTTCGACTTCATCGACAACGAGCTGGGGCTCGCGTGACGGGGGCGACGTGAACGAGGAGAAGCTGCTCGGTTACCTGCGCAAGGTCACCGCCGACCTGCACGAGACGCGGGAGCGGCTGCGGGCGGCCGAAGCGTGCGCGCCGGAGCCGATCGCCATCGTGGCCCTGGCCTGTAGGTTCCCCGGCGGCGTCGAGACGCCCGAGGACCTCTGGCGGGTCCTGGAAACCGGCACCGACACGCTGACGGACTTCCCCGACGACCGCGGCTGGGACCTCGACGCGGTCTACCACCCCGACCCGGCTCACCCGGGCACCAGCTACGTGCGCCAGGGCGGGTTCGTCCGCGACGCGGGCGCGTTCGACGCCGCCTTCTTCGGGATCTCGCCCCGCGAGGCCCTCGCCATGGACCCGCAGCAGCGGCTGCTGCTCGAAACCTCCTGGGAGGCCTTGGAACGCGCCGGGATCGACCCGCACTCCCTGCGGGGCGCGCCGGTCGGCGTGTTCGCCGGCACCAACGGCCAGGACTACCCGGGCCTGCTCAGCCTCGCTCCCGGCGTCGGCGACGGCTACGAGAGCACCGGCAACGCGGCCAGTGTCCTTTCCGGACGGATCGCCTACGCGCTCGGCCTGGAGGGCCCGGCCGTCACGGTCGACACGGCGTGCTCGTCGTCGCTGGTCGCACTGCACTGGGCGGCGCACGCGCTGCGCGAAGGGGAGTGCGACCTCGCGCTCGCCGGTGGCGTCACGGTCATGACGACGCCCGGCGCGTTCATCGGGTTCAGCAGGCAGCAGGGGCTGGCCGCGGACGGCCGGTGCAAGGCCTTCGCCGACACCGCCGACGGCACCGGCTGGGGCGAAGGCGCCGGCGTCGTCCTGCTGGAACGGCTGTCCGACGCCCGGCGCAACGGCCACCCCGTGCTCGCGCTCGTCGCGGGCTCGGCGATCAACTCCGACGGCGCGTCGAACGGGCTCACCGCCCCGAACGGCCCGTCGCAGCAACGGGTCATCCGCGCCGCGCTCGCCGACGCCGGGCTGTCACCGTCCGATGTGGACGCCGTCGAGGCGCACGGCACGGGGACCAGCTTGGGCGATCCGATCGAAGCCCAGGCCCTGCTGGCCACCTACGGCCGCGACCGCCGGACGCCGCTGTGGCTCGGCTCGATCAAGTCGAACCTCGGCCACACCCAGGCCGCCGCCGGGGTCGCCGGGGTGATCAAGATGACCCTCGCGCTGCGCAACGGCGTCCTGCCGAAGACCCTGCACGTCGATCGGCCGTCGTCCCGGGTGGACTGGTCGGCCGGTGACGTCCGCCTGCTGACCGAGCCGGTCCTGTGGCCGGACGAGGGGCGGGTGCGCCACGCGGGCGTCTCGGCGTTCGGCGTGAGCGGGACCAACGCGCACGTGCTCCTCGCCGCGCCACCGGCCGAAGAAGACCCAAAGCCGCAGGAAAGCCCGTCCGTCGTGCCGTGGATCCTTTCCGGACGGTCGGAAGCTGCCCTCCGCGCTCAAGCCGCACGGCTGGCCGGTGTCGAAGGCGACCCCGCCGGGATCGGGCTGGCGCTCGCCACGACCCGCTCGGCCTTCGAGCACCGGGCCGTCCTGATCGGTGACGCGGCAGAACTGGCCGAAGGAGTGCGTGCGCTCGCCAAGGGCGACGAGGTACCCGTCCGCGGCACGGTGACCGAAGGACTGACCGCGTTCCTGTTCACCGGCCAGGGTGCACAGCGCGCCGGCATGGGCCGCGAACTGCACGACCGCTTCCCGGCCTACGCGAACGCTCTCGACGAGATCTGCGCGGAGTTCGACCGCCACCTCGACCGTCCACTCAAGAGGGTCATCGAGTCCGGAGTGGATCTCGACGAGACGGCGTACACCCAGCCCGCGCTGTTCGCGGTCGAGGTCGCGCTGTTCCGGCTGGTCGAATCCTGGGGTGTCACACCCGACCACCTCGCCGGGCACTCCATCGGCGAACTGGCGGCCGCGCACGTCGCCGGCGTCTTCTCCCTCGCCGACGCGGCCGAGCTGGTCGCCGCGCGTGGCCGGCTCATGCAGGCGCTGCCGCGCGGAGGCGCCATGGTCGCCGTTCAAGCGACCGAAGCCGAAGTGACACCGCTGCTCACCGAGAGCGTCTCGCTCGCCGCCGTCAACGGCCCGGAATCCGTCGTGGTGTCCGGCGACGGCACCGAGAAGATCGAGCGGCACTTCGCCGACCTCGGCCGGCGGACCCGGCGGCTCACCGTCTCCCACGCCTTCCACTCGCCGCTGATGGACCCGATGCTCGCGGAGTTCCGCCGGGTCGCCGAGCGCGTCACCTACTCCCGGCCGCGGCTCCCGATCGTGTCGACGGTGACCGGGACGCCGCTCACCGACGAACTGACCACTTCGGACCACTGGGTCCGGCAGGTCCGGCAGCCCGTCCGGTTCGCCGCCGCCGTGGCGGCGCTCGCCGGCCTCGGGACCACCCGGTTCCTGGAGGTCGGGCCGCACGGCGTGCTCGCCGCCATGACCGAGGAGTGCCTGCCCGGCGCGACGACCGCCGCGCTGCTGCGCAAGGACCGCGACGAGGTCCGGACCGCGCTGACCGCCGTGGCGACCATGTACGTCCGGGGCGCGCGGGCCGGCTGGGGCGCGCTGTTCCCCGGCGCGCGGGCGTGCGCCTTGCCGACCTACGCGTTCCAGCGCGAGGCCTACTGGCCGGAGCTGCCGCGCCCGGTGGGCGGCACCACCCGCGACGCCCTGCTCAAGCTCGACTGGGTGCCGGTCGAGCGTGAGCAGGGTGTGCCCGTCCCGGCGACGTGGGCCGTGCTCGGCTCGGGGCATCGGGAACTCGCCGCCGCCCTGTTCGCCGAGCTGGGGGCATTGGCTTGCCACCCCGACCTCGACGGCGTCGCCGAGGCGGGCTCGCTGCCCGACGTCCTCGTCGCTCCGTTCGTCTCCCGGTCCGAAGTGGACACTCCCGGCGAGGCGGCGCGCCGCGCGCTGCATCTCGTGCGCTCCTGGCTGGCCGACGCCCGGTTCGACGGCCGCACCCTGGTCGTGCTGACCCGCGGTGCCGCCGTCGCCGAGGGCGTTGTGGATCTCGCGCAGGCCCCGGTGTGGGGCCTGGTGCGCTCGGCGGCGGAGGAGAACCCCGGCCGGTTCGTGCTCGCCGACGTCGACGACCCGGCGGCGGCGCGGTTGCTGCCCGCCGCGCTCGCCACCGGCGAACCCGAGCTCCTGCTCCGCGACGGCGAGATCCGCGTGTCCCGCCTGGCCAGGGCGTCCGAGCCGGGCACGTCCGCGTCCTTCGGTCCGGAAGGGACGGTGCTGATCACCGGCGGGACCGGGGCGTTGGGCGCGCAGCTCGCGCGGCACCTGGCCGGCCGGCACGGTGTTCGGCACCTGCTCCTCGTGAGCCGCCGCGGCCCGGCCGCCGACGGCGCCGCCGAGCTGGCCGCCGACCTCACCGAGCTGGGCGCGGAACCGGTCATCGCGGCCTGCGACGCCGCCGACCGCGACGCACTGGCCTCGCTCCTGGCGGCCATCCCGGAAGACCGGCCACTGACCGGCGTCGTCCACACGGCCGGGGTGCTCGACGACGGCGTCGTGTCCGCACTGACCCCCGAGCGCCTCGACACCGTCCTGCGGCCCAAGATCGACGCCGTCACGAACCTCCACGAGCTGACCGCCGGCTCCGAGCTGACGGCGTTCGTCGTGTTCTCCTCGATCTCCGGCACCCTCGGCCCGGCCGGGCAGGCGAACTACGCGGCGGCCAACGTCTGGCTCGACGCGCTCGCCCGCCACCGCCGCGACCAGGGCCTGCCCGGGCTCGCGCTCGGCTGGGGCCTGTGGGCGCAGGACGGCGGCATGACCGGCGGCCTCGCCGACCGCGACCGCCGTCGCCTGGGCGCCACCGGCATGATTCCGCTGTCCACTGTGGAAGGTCTCCGGCTGTTCGACGCGGCCTGCCACGGCGGCGAACCCGCGGTGCTGCCGATCCGGTTCGACTTCGACGTGCTGCGCGCCGCCCCCGCGCTACCCCCGATCTTCGCCGGGCTCGTCCCGCCGCGGCCGGCCGCCGAGCCCGCCGCCGACCGGCCGGCCGACGTGCTCGACGTCGTCCGCGGCGCTGTGGCGCTGGTGCTCGGCTACGCCGGCGCGGCGGCCGTCGAGCCGGACCGTGCGTTCAAGGACCTCGGCTTCGACTCGCTGACCGCCGTGGAACTGCGCAACCGGCTGGCCGCGGCCACCGGCCAGCGCCTGCCCGCCACGCTGATCTACGACTACGCCACCCCGAACGCCCTGGCCGCGCACCTGGCAGGCGACGCGGGCCCGGCGGCCCCGATCCCGGTGGCCCGGACCGGCGACGAGCCGATCGCGATCGTGTCGATGGCCTGCCGGTTCCCCGGCGGCGTCCGCACCCCGGACGACCTGTGGGCGTTGCTCGCCGGCGGCCGGGACGCGATCGGCGGCTTCCCGGCCGACCGCGGCTGGGACCTCGACGCGCTCTACGACCCGGACCCCGACAGCGAGGGCACGTCGTACGCCCGCGAAGGTGGTTTCCTCGACGACGCCGCGTTGTTCGACCCTGCCTTCTTCGGGATCTCGCCGCGGGAAGCCCTCGCGATGGACCCGCAGCAGCGGCTGCTGCTCGAGACGTCGTGGGAAGCCCTGGAACGCGCGGGGATCGACCCGGAGTCGCTGCGCGGTGCGCCGGTGGGCGTGTTCGCCGGGACCAACGGCCAGGACTACCCGGCGCTGCTCGCGTTGTCGCCGAAGAGCGCCGAAGGCTACCTGGGCACCGGCAATGCCGCTTCCGTGCTGTCCGGCCGGATCTCGTACGCGCTGGGGCTCGAGGGCCCGGCCGTCACCGTCGACACCGCGTGCTCGTCGTCCCTGGTCGCACTGCACTGGGCGATCCAGGCCCTGCGCACGGGGGAGTGTTCGCTCGTTCTCGCCGGCGGTGTCACGGTGCTGTCGACCCCCGGCTCGTTCGTCGAGTTCAGCCGCCAGCGCGGCCTGGCCCCGGACGGGCGGTGCAAGGCCTTCTCCGACGACGCCGACGGCACCGGCTGGGGCGAAGGCTCGGGAATGCTGGTGCTGGAACGGCTTTCCGACGCACGCCGCAACGGGCACCCCGTGCTCGCGGTCGTGCGCGGCAGCGCGGTCAACCAGGACGGCGCGTCGAACGGGCTCACCGCACCCAACGGGCCGTCGCAGCAACGGGTGATCCGGGCGGCGCTGGCGAACGCGGGACTCGAGCCGTCCGATGTGGACGCCGTCGAAGCGCACGGCACCGGGACGTCGCTGGGTGACCCGATCGAGGCGCAGGCGCTGATCGCGACCTACGGCCGGGAGCGCGACCGGCCGCTGTGGCTCGGGTCCATCAAGTCCAACGTGGGCCACACCCAGGCGGCGGCGGGCGTCGCCGGCGTCATGAAGATGGTGCTGGCGCTCCGCAACGGACTGCTGCCGCGGACCTTGCACGCCGATGTGCCTTCGTCCCATGTGGACTGGTCCGCTGGGGACGTGCGGCTGCTGTCGGAGCCCGTCCCGTGGCCGGACGCCGATCGCGTGCGCCGCGCCGGGGTGTCGTCGTTCGGCGTGAGCGGCACCAACGCCCACGTCATCATCGAAGCCGCCCCCGAAACAGCACCTTCACGGGAAAGTGCCGCCTCCGGATCGCTGACGGCGTGGAGCCTGTCCGGTCACAGCCCGGAGGCGCTGCGAGGTCAGGCCGAGCGGCTGCTCGGCCACGTCGACGCGCGTTCCGCCGAGCCCGCCCAGATCGGGACGGCACTGGCGGGCCGGACCGTCTTCGGGCACCGCGCGGTCGTCGTGGGTGCCGACCGGGACGAGCTGATCAAGGGCTTGGCCGCCGTGGCCGCCGACCGGCCCGCGGCCGGCGTTTCGACGGGCGTGCGAGCCGAGGGCGGGACCGCGTTCCTCTTCACCGGCCAGGGCGCGCAGCGGCTCGGCATGGGCGCCGGGCTGCGTCGCGAGTTCCCGGTGTTCGCCGACGCCTTGGCCGAGGTCTGTGCCGAGTTCGACACCCACCTCGACCGGCCCCTGCGCGAAGTGCTCGACACCGAATCCGAGCTGCTGGACCGCACCGAGTACACCCAGCCCGCGCTGTTCGCGGTCGAAGTGGCGCTCTTCCGCCTGCTGGAATCCTGGGGCGTCCACCCGGACCAGCTGGCCGGGCATTCGATCGGCGAACTGGCCGCCGCGCACGTCGCGGGCGTCTGGTCGTTGGCCGACGCCTGCACCGTCGTCGCCGCGCGCGGCCGCCTCATGCAGGCCCTCCCCGCCGGCGGTGCGATGCTCGCGATCGAGGCGACCGAGGCCGAAGTCGTCCCGACGCTGCCACCCGGTGTCGATCTCGCCGCCGTCAACGGACCCACGTCCGTGGTCGTCTCCGGTGCCGAAGACGGCGTCTCGGCCGTCGAACAGCACTGGGCCGGCCGCAAGACGCGCCGGCTGCGCGTCTCGCACGCCTTCCACTCGGCGGACATGGACGCGATGCTCGCGGACTTCGGCCGCGTCCTGAACAGCGTCACCTTCGCCGCGCCGGCCATCCCGGTCGTCTCGACGCTGACCGGGACGCCCGCGACCGAGCTGACGTCGCCGGAGTACTGGCTGCGTCAGACCCGCGGGACCGTCCGGTTCGCCGACGCCGTCGCCACCCTCGCCGGGCTGGGCGTGACCCGGTTCGCCGAGCTGGGCCCGGACGGCGTGCTCACCGCGATGGCCGCCGCCTGCCTGGACGACCGCGCACTGGCTGTCGCGCTGGTGCGCAAGGACGAACCGCGCGATCTGGTGACCGGCTTGGCGAAACTGCACGTCAGCGGCTCCACAGTGGACTGGGCCGCCGTCCTCGGTGGACCCGGCGACCCGGCGTCCCTGCCGACGTACGCCTTCCAGCACGAACGGTTCTGGCCCGAGTTCTCCCTGGCCCCCGCCGGGGACGTCACGCTGGCCGGCCTCGACCGCCCGGACCACCCGCTGCTGGGCGCGTCGGTCACGAACGCCGAAAACGGCACCGTGGTGTGCACGGGCCGGGTCTCGCCGCGCACCCACCCCTGGCTCGCCGACCACGTCGTCGCGGGCCGGACGTTGTTCCCGGGAACTGGCTTCGTCGAACTGGTCCTGCGCGCGGCCGAGCAGGCCGGCGCGGGTGGCATCGACGAACTGGTCATCGAGTCGCCCTTGGACCTACCCGGTGCGGGTGTGCAGCTGCAGGTAGTCCTCGACGCGCCGGACGAGTCGGGCACGCGGGCCGTCACCGTCCACTCGCGACTCGACGACGAGCCGTGGACCCGCCACGCCAGTGGCCGGCTCGCCGCCGAACCCGCTCCCGTCCCCGAAGACCTCGCGGTGTGGCCCCCGGCCGGCGCCGAACCCCTGGACCTCGGCGGCCTCTACAGCGCGGACAGCGAGTTCGGCTACGGTCCGGCTTTCCAGGGCCTGCGCGCGGCGTGGCGGCTCGGCGACGAGGTGCACGCCGAAGTGGCCCTGCGGCCCGAGGAGCACGCGGACGCGGCCCGGTCCGGTCTGCACCCGGCGCTGCTCGACGCGTCACTGCACGTCCTGGGCACGGTCGCCGAGTGGGCGGGCCGGAGCTACCTGCCGTTCTCCTGGAGCGGGGTGACGCTGCACGCGAGCGGCGCGACCGCGGTCCGGGTCACGGTCACGCCGAACGGCCACGACACGGTCAAGCTGAGCCTCGCCGACCCGGCCGGCCGCCCGGTGGCGTCGGTCGACGCGCTGGTGCTGCGGCCGCTGACCGACGGCCCCCGGCCGGCCCGGAAGGCGCCCGATTCGCTGTTCCGGCTGGACTGGCGGCCGGTCCCGGCGGTGCCGGTCGAAGGTGTCCGGCGGTGGGCGGTCCTCGGTGACGACGACCTCGAGCTCGGCGCGAGCGGCGTGACGTGCGAGTCCTATGTGGATCTCGACGCGCTCGGGACCGCGGTCGGGCTGGGCATGGCCGTGCCCGAAGCGGTGCTGGCCGTCCGGACCTCGGCCGCGGGCGTGCTGCCGGACGCCGCCCGGTCGGCCGCCCACGAGGTGCTGGCCCTGCTGCGGAAGTGGCTGGCCGACGAGCGCTTCGCCGCCTCCCGGCTGGTCGTGGTGACCCGCGGCGCGGTGGCCGCCGCGGCCGGCGACGCGGTCCCCGACCTGGCGGCGGCGCCGATCTGGGGCTTGGTCCGCTCGGCGCAGTCGGAGCACCCGGGCCGGATCCGGCTCGTCGACCTCGACGCCTCGGCGGACGCGCTGCCGGCCGCGGTCCTCAGTGACGAGCCGCAGCTGGCCGTGCGCGAAGGCACCCTGCTTGCCGCCCGGTTGACCCGCGCCAGCACCGAATCCGCCACCGGGAAACCGCCGTTCGGCCCGGACGGCACGGTGCTGCTCACCGGCGCCACCGGCAGCCTGGGCCGCGTGCTGGCGCGGCACCTCGTCACCGCGCACGACGTCCGGCGGCTCGTGCTGGCCAGCCGGGGCGCGGCCGACGCCGCCGATCTCCGAGACGAGCTGACCGCACTGGGCGCCGACGTGCGGCTCGCCGCGCGCGACACCGCGGACCGGGATGCGCTCGCCGCGCTGCTCGCGGAGATCCCCGACCTCGCCGCGGTCGTGCACGCCGCCGGGGTGCTCGACGACGGCGTCATCGACAGCCTCACCCCCGAACGGCTGGACACCGTGTTGCGGCCCAAGGTCGACGCCGCCTGGCACCTGCACGAACTGACCGCGGACCGGCACCTCTCGGCGTTCGTGCTCTTCTCCTCGGTGTCGGCCACGTTCGGCGCGCCCGGGCAGGGCAACTACGCCGCGGCGAACGCCTTCCTCGACGCGCTCGCCGCCCACCGGGCCGCCCGCGGGCTGCCCGCCCAGGCGCTGGCCTGGGGACTGTGGGAGACCGGGATGAGCTCCACGCTGGACTCCGCGGACCGGCAGCGGATGTCGCGCGGCGGCGTCCGCGCGCTGCCGGTCGAGCAAGGGCTGGCGTTGTTCGACGCCGCGACCGGCCTCGCCGAACCGGCGTTGGTCCCGGCGAAGCTGGACCTGTCCGGCGGTCCGGTCGCCACCGTCCTCGAGGGACTGACGCGCCCGGTGAGGCGGGCCGCGCAAGTCTCCGGTGGGGACACCCTGAGCCGCGCACTCGCCGGGAAGTCCGAACAGGACCGGGAAGCGGTGCTGCTGGACCTGGTCCGCGGCGCCGCGGCCACGGTGCTGGGGCACGGTGGTCCCGAAGCGGTGCGTCCGGACATCGGGTTCCTCGTCGCCGGGTTCGACTCGCTCACCGCCGTCGAGCTGCGCAACACCCTCGGCGCGGCCACCGGCCTCCGGCTGCCGCCGACGCTGGTGTTCGACTTCCCGACCCCCGAAGACCTCGCGGCTCACCTGCGAACTGAGCTGACCGTCACCGAGGAACCGAAGACGTCCACTGTGGACGCCGGGGACACGCTCGGCGCGTTGTTCCGCACGGCTTGTGAACTCGGCAAGATGAAGGAAGGCTTCGAGCTGCTGCAGAACGCGGCGCTGCTCCGCCCCACCTTCGACTCGGCCGCGGACCTGACGACGCCGCTCGGCTCGGTGAAGCTGGCGGCCGGCGAGCGGAGGCCGAAGCTCATCTGCTTCAGCTCGTACGTGGCGCTGGCGGGCGTGCACCAGTACGCCCGGTTCGCTTCGCCGTTCCGAGGTGACCGGGACGTCCACGCGTTGCCGGCACCGGGGTTCGTCAAGGGCGAGGCGCTGCCCGCCAGCGTCCGCGCGGTCGCCGAGGCGCAAGCCGACGCGGTACTGCGCGCCGCGGCCGGCGAGCCGTTCGTCCTGCTCGGCTCGTCCTCGGGCGGGATGCTCGCGCACGCCGCCGCCGAAGTCCTCGACGAGCGGGGCACGCCGCCGCTGGCCGTCGTGCTGCTCGACAGCTACCTGCCGCGCGCGGACTCACCGCTCGACCGGTTCCGCGACGAGCTGTTCGGCGGCATGTTCGACCGCGAAGAGGTGTTCGCGCCGATGGACGCCGCGCGGCTGTCGGCGATGAGCTGGTACTTCCGGCTGATGGCCGGCTGGGAACCCGCGAAGCTGCCGGTGCCGCTGCTGCTGGTCCGCTCGTCCGAGCCCCCGGTGGCCGACGCGCGGCTGGCCCCCGAGGAGTGGCAGACGCACTGGGACACCGCCGACACCGTCGTCGACGTGCCGGGCAACCACTTCACGATGGTCGAGGACCACGCCGCGACCACCGCCGAGACCGTGCGCGGCTGGCTCGGCACCACCCTCCAGGACGGAGTGCACGCATGACCGACGACCCGGAGCTCTGGCTCCGCCGCTACCACGACGCGGACGAGGGCGCCGTCCGGCTGTTCTGCCTGCCGCACGCGGGCGGCTCGGCCAGCTTCTACTTCCCGATGTCCGCCGGGCTCGGCCGCGCGGTCGAGGTGCTGTCCGTCCAGTACCCGGGCCGGCAGGACCGGCGGCTGGAGCCCGGGATCGACAACCTCCCCGAACTGGCCGACCGGCTCGCCGACGTGCTCGCGGAGGCGACGCGGGCGCCGTTCGCGCTGTTCGGGCACAGCATGGGCGCGACGCTGGCGTTCGAGGTCGCCACCCGGCTGGAACGGACCGGGGTGACGCCGCTGCACCTGTTCGCCTCCGGGCGGCGGGCGCCTTCCTGCCGCCGCGACGAGTCCGTGCACCTGCTCGACGACGACGGCGTCATCGCCGAGGTGCGCAAGCTCGGCGGCACCAACGCGGCCGTGCTGGGCGACGAGGAGATCCTGCGGATGGCGCTGCCCGCGATCCGCAACGACTACCGGGCCGCGGAGACCTACGTCCAGCGGCCGGGACCGAAGCTGGCCACGCCGATCACCGTGCTGACCGGCGACGCCGACCCGAAGACCACCCTCGCCGAGGCGCGCGCCTGGGCGGACCACACCGACGGCGAGTTCGAGCTGAAGGTGTTCCGCGGCGGGCACTTCTTCCTCGCCGACCACCAGCCCGAGGTGCTGCGGCTGATCTCCGCGCGGCTGGCGGGCACGCTGTCCGGCCACCACTGAAAGGCGAACCCGTGCGCGTGCTGTTCGTGACGCTGGACGAGAAGTCCCACCTGTACTGCATGGTCCCGACGGCCTGGGCGCTCGTCGCGGCCGGGCACGAGGTGCGGGTCGCGGCGTCGCCGGGGTTCGCCGACGTCGTCACCGGCACCGGGCTGACCGCGGTGCCGGTCGGCGCGGACAACACGATGCACGAGGGCATGAAGCAGAACCGCGACGCGCAGGAAGCCGACATCGCGAACTGGAACGACACCGATCCGGCGTCACACACCTGGGAGGCGCTGCACCAGCGCTACACGTTCACCGTGTGGGCGGGGTTCGCGATCTACAACGACGAGATGGTCGCCGACCTGGTCGCCCACGCGCGGGACTGGCGGCCGGACCTGGTCGTCTGGGACGCGCTGACCTACGCCGGCGCGATCGCGGCGAAGGCCTGCGGTGCCGCGCACGTCCGGCAGCTGTGCTGGGCCGACGTGTGGTGCGCCATGCGCCGGACGTTCCTGCAGGTGATGGCCGAGCAGCCGCCTTCGGAGCGGGAGGACCCGTTGTACGACTGGCTGGAGCTGACCGCCCGGCCGTACGGTGTGGACTTCGACGAGGAGCTCGTCACCGGCCAGGCGACGATCGACCCGCTGCCGGAGTCGTTGGGCGCGCGTTCCGGCGTCCGGCGGCTGCCGGTGCGGCACGTGCCGTACAACGGCCGCGCGGTCGTCTGGGATTGGCTGCGCGAACGACCGACACGGCCGCGGGTGTGCTTGACACTGGGTTCGTCCAACACGGACGCCTTCGGCGGCGACTACGTGTCCATTCCGGACATGCTGACCGCTTTATCTACTTTGGACATCGAGGTGATCGCCGCGTTGGTGCCCGCGCAGCGGAAGTTGCTGGACGAGGTTCCGGCCAATGTGCGGGTCGTGGAGTCGGTCGCATTGCACACGGTGCTCCCGAGCTGCGCGGCGATCGTGCACCACGGGGGGTTCGGCAGCTACGGGGCGGCGCTGGTGGCGGGTGTGCCTCAGCTGACGGTGACCACGCCGATCGCCGACCACCTGCTGCGGGCTCAGCGGCTGGTCGACGAGGGGGCCGGGTTGTTGTTCACGCACAACGGTTTTACGGCCGATGACCTGCGGACTTCGGTGGCGAGACTGGTGGGGGAGCCGGGGTTTCGGGCTCACGCCCAGCGATTGCGCGACCTGGCTTTGGGGCAGCCGACCCCGCACGAACTCGTGGCTGATCTGGGAAAGCTGGTGGCCGAAATGAAGTGAATGACTCATTCATGTCGCCAGACGACATGAATGAGTCATTCACGTCGTTGGGGTCAGGCGCGGGCGGCGAGGCGACGGCGGATCTCCGGCGCGTGCTCGATCGCGAAGGCGATGAGCGCCGAGACTTCGCGGACCTGCGCACTGGTGACCGAGGGACCCGTCGGCAGCGTCAGCACCCGGCGCGAGAACGCGTCGGTGGCCGGCAGCGAGACCGGCCGCTCGGTCCGGTACGGCTCGCACTCGTGCACGCACGGCGAGAAGTACCGCTGCGCCAGCACGTTGTCCGCGCGCAGCAGCTCGAGGATCGTGTCGCGGGACAGGCCGCACTCCTGCTCGTCCACCTTGACGACGTTGTACTGGTAGCTGTTGCGGTTGTCCTCGTCGTAGCGGTGCATCTCCAGGCCGGGCAGGCCGTCCAGCTCGGCGGCGTACTCCTCGTAGTGCGCCTGGTTGGCGGCGATGGTCGCGGGCAGCGCGTCGAGGGAGGTCAGGCCCATCGCCGCCGACGCCTCGCTCATCTTGGCGTTGGTGCCGGCGAACTCGGTGACGTGCTCTTCGCCCCAGCCGAAGTTGTGGGTGTAGCGGGCGAGCTGGGCGAAGTCGTCGTCGTTGGTGACGATCGCGCCGCCTTCGAAGGTGGTGACGACCTTCGCCGCGTGGAAGCTGAACATCTCCGCCTTGCCGAAGCCGCCGAGCGGCTGGGAGCCGAAGGTGCAGCCGATGCCGTGCGCGGCGTCGAAGAACAGGGTCAGGTCGTGCGCTTCGGCGATCTTCTCGAGTTCCTGGATGGCCGCCGGCTGGCCCCACAGGTGCACCCCGACCAGGCCGGTCGTGCGGTCGGTGATCAGGCTCTCGACCTGCTCGGGGTCGATGCACCCGGTGGCCGGGTCGAGGTCGCAGAAGACCGGCGTCAAACCGAGGTAGCGCATCGCGTGCGCGGTCGCGACGTAGGTCATCGACGGCATGATGACCTCGCCGGTCAGCCCGGCCGCCCGCGCCATCACCTCGAGGGCGATCGTGCCGTTGCAGGTGGCGACGCAGTGCTTCGCGCCGGTGTGGTCGGCGATCCGCGCTTCGAACTCCTTGACCAGCGGGCCGCCGCTGGTCAAGCGGCCGCTGTCCAGCGCCACTTCGAGCCGCTCGTAGAACTTCGCCCGGTCTCCGGTGCTCGGCTTCCCCACCACCAAGGTCTTCTCGAAGGCCATCGGGCCGCCGAACAGGGCCAGGTCGTCAACGCTCGTCTTCATGAAGGTCCTTCCCCAGGGGTTCGCGGACTGCCCTTACCCGCGATGACGTGCAGTTCGTTGCTTTTGAACGGCTGTTGAGTTCCCCCTCGACGCATCGTTCGCAGGATAGGGACGGCCCGCGCCGGCAACGGATTTCGCCGCGGAAGTCTGTGGAAGCCCCTAGTCGTCCCGGCGCGGCACCGTACGAAGTGGACTCGGGGGAAACCGCCAGACCTCGCGTGGTAGCCGGTGCGACCCGCGGGCCGGATCCCCGACGATGCGGTGGTGAGCAGGCACATCGCTGTCTTCAGCTTCCCCGCGTACGCCCACGTCGCGCCGGTCCTCCCGGTCGTCGCCGAGCTGGTGCGCCGCGGCCACCGCGTCACCTTCGCCGTGGTCGGCGAGTTCGCCGCGAAGGTGGCGGCGACCGGGGCCGAAGTGCTGCCCTACACCTCGACGTTCCCGTGGGCGACCGGGCTGGGCGACACCGCGTCCGACGGCTACGCGCTGCGGGCCATGCTGGCGTTCATGGGCGAGGGCCTGGCGCCGCTTTCGGCCGCCATGGCACGGTTCGCCGACGACCCGCCGGACCTCGTCCTGCACGACCTGGCGGCGTCCGAGACGGCGCGGCTGGTCGCGCGGAAGTGGTCGGCGCCGACCGTGCAGTCGTGCCCGGAGTTCGCCTCCAACGCCCATTTCCGGCTGAACGAAGCACAAGCCGAGTCCGACGCCGCGCAGCCGCCCGACCTGGCCGATCCCGAACTCGCCGCGTTCGTCGAGCACGCCCAGCGGCTGCTGGCCGCGCACGGACTGTCCGATGTGGACGCGAGCGGCGGCGAGCCGCCCTACCACCTCGTCTACCTGCCCAAGGCGTTCCAGATCCACGGCGAGACCTTCGACGACCGCTTCGCGTTCGTCGGCCCGTGCTTCGACCGGACGGTCGCGCCGGGGGAGTGGACGCCGCCGGCGGACGGGCTGCCGGTCGTCCTGATCTCACTCGGTACCTCGCGCAGCCGCGAACAGGTCGGCTTCTTCCGCAAGTGCGTGCGCGCCTTCACCGGGCAGCCGTGGCACGTCGTGCTGACGCTCGGGCGGTGGGTCGACCCCGCCGAGCTCGGGCCGCTGCCGGAAAACATCGAGGCGCACCCGTTCGTCGCGCACGCGGCGCTGCTGCCGCACACCCGCGTCTTCGTCACCCACGGCGGGCTCGGCAGCACCATGGAGGCGCTGCACTACGGCGTGCCGATGGTGCTGACCCCGTCCCAGAGCGACCAGGTGGTGACCGCGGCCCGGGTCGCCGACCTCGGGCTGGGCCACGTGGTGTCGCGGACCGAAGTCACCGAAGCGGAACTGCTCGACGCCGTCACCAGGACCGCGTCCGATCCGGTGGTCGCCCAGCGGGTCCGGTGGATGAGTGAGCAGGTCGCGCTGGCCGGCGGGGAGATCCGCGCGGCCGACGCCGTCGAGTCGTGGCTGCGGGCGAAAGTGGAGGCGAAGTGAAGCTGGCGGACGTCTACCTCGCCGGGATCGGCACCTACGTGCCCGAGACCACCGGTGTCGGGCACGCGATCGAGCAGGGGTGGATCACCGCCGAAGACGCGGAGGCCTCCGGGCTGACCGGCGCGGCCTGCGCCGGCGAGACCCCGGCCCCGGACATGGCGCTCTGGGCCGGGCAGCAGGCCGTCGCCCGCGCGGACGTCGACCCGGAAGCGCTGGACGTGCTGCTCTACGCCGACAACTACCACTCGGGCCCGGACGGCTGGTTCCCGCAGTTCTGGCTGCAGCGGCACCTGGTGGGCGGCGACCTGCTCGCCGCCCAGCTGCGCCAGGGCTGCAACGGCATGTTCGGGGCGCTGGAGCTGGCGGCGACGTACCTGATCGCGCGCGGCGGCGGGACGGCGATGACGGTCGCGTCGGACAACTCGACGTCCCCGCTGGTCAACCGCTGGCGCTGCCTGCGCCCGGACTTCATCATCGGCGACGGCGCGACGGCGGTCGTGCTGAACACGACGTCCGGCTTCGCGCGGCTCAAGTCGGCCAGCTCGATCACGGTGCCGGAGCTGGAGGGCATGCACCGCGGCGACGAGCCGATGTTCCCGCCGGGCGCGACCATCGGCCGGTTCATGGACTTCGCCGAACGCATCGACTTCTTCGGCTTCGAACACCGCGACACGATGCTGCACAGTGGGCTCAACCTGCTGAAGACGCGGTCGGAGCTGATCGACCGCGTGCTGGCCGAGGCGGGCATCGGGCTCGACGCGGTCAGCCGCATCGCCTACAACCACGGCTCGCGCAAGTACGTCGAGGACGGCCTGCTGACGATGCTGGGGATCCCCCTCGAGAAGTCGAACTGGGACTTCGGCCGCGGTCTCGGCCACCTCGGGGCGAGCGACCAGGTGGCGTCGCTGGCGAACATGCTGGGGACCGGGCAGCTGGCGCCGGGCGACCACGTGCTGCTGGTCGGGATCGCGCCGGGGGTCAGCGTGGCCGGTGCGGTCGTGGAGATCCTGAACGTGCCGGAGTGGGCCGAGCCGGTGGTACCCCGGGCCCGCTGACGCAGGCTGCGGTCGTCACCGTCGGTGCGACCGCCGTTGCCATAGGGTAGCCGTCACGCAACGGTGGTGGAAACTGACCAACAGTCGGTGGGTCGGCCGTGCGATTCGGTCAAACACCCCGAAAAACGCGGATCGGGCGGGTCGAGGTCTCCCTCGGCCCGCCCGATCCGTTCGCCTCGTCAGTCCGCCGGCTCAGCCGCCGGAGCCGCCGCCGTACGCGCCGCCCAAAAGGCGGCTGCGGCGCTTGCGGTTCTTTTCGTCGTCAGCCTTGGCGTTGTCCGCCTTGGTGTCCGCCGGCTTCTTCTTGGAATCGTCTTCCTTTTTCCCGAAAATTCCCACCAGTTCATCCCTTTCCGGCAATTTGGAAATCGAACCGTGCCCTCGCAGGATAGCGCAGGGGATCTTCGCCCGCACACCGCTGAAAGCGGCTCAGCGGATGTACTGCGGGGTCACCTTCGGCGGCCACTGGCCGATGCAGAGGATGCCCTGCGAGTACGCCTTGGAGACCAGCGCCGAGCGGTTCGGCGACTTGAACTGCCGCAGCATCGCACCGACGTGGTACTCGATGCCCTGCCTGCTCAGGTAGAGCTTCGACGCCAGCTGGACGGTCGAGATCCCGGCGGCGACGCCTTCGAGGACCTTCGCGTCGAGCTCGCTGAGCAGCTTGGTCTTTTCGACGGCCGGCCTCGGGGTCTCCGCGGTGCGGTCCGGTTTGATCAGCACGACGATCGTGGTGACCTGGCCGGTGCGGCTGCGCACCGCGATGCCCGTCAGGCCGCCGGAGAGCACCGGCTGCGCGGGCCGCACGCCGACCAGGCGCGCGCTGAAGCGGTCCCGGCGGCCTTCGTTCAGCCGCGCCAGCTGCTGCAGCGTGAACTGCTTGGCGCTCGGGTGCACGAAGTCCACAAAGCTCTGTCCGAAAACGTCGGACGCGGTGCGCCCCAGCTGCCGGAGGAAATCGCCGTTGGCTTCGATGACCCGGAGATCGGGACCCAGATTCGCGATGCAGACGTCCGACATGTCGAAGGAGGGGACGTTCTGGTTCTGTCTTTCGGCGACGGCGGGGAGGCCGTGCGGTGCGCCGACCGGCCGGTCGACCACGGAATCGAGACGCGTGTTCATCGAGTTCGAACCCCCAGATTCGGTTCTACGTTCGAGGCAGTGCCCACGGACAAAAGACGTCGACGACCCTCGAGCTCCCCTCAAGAGGGTCCACGGCGGCGGTCCGGGCGGTTCTTCTCACCACCCCAGCGGAAACCTCGAGTTCCTTCCCCAGAACGATCCTCGAGCCCACCCGGACACCCAGCCGCTTCGGTCCGTTTCGTTGGAAACAAACCAAACGACGTCTCGTACGCTAGCCAACGGGGTATGGCCCGTCAATGCCGGCCCGGCGGTTCGGCGCTAACACTGTGGTCCGCCCGAGCGCAGGTACGGCACCCCCGGCCCGGCCTTCGGTCGGTGCGGTTCCGCAGGGTCAGCGACCGCTGCCGAAAGTGGTCGTGACCGGCAGTTGCTGCACACCGAAGACGCCTCCGGCGTGGAACGGGACCTCCGCACCCGGGGCCACCCGCAGGTGCTCGAACCGCTCGAACAGCAGCTCCAGCGCGACGCGCCCCTCCAGCCGCGCGAGCGGCGCGCCCAGGCAGAAGTGGATGCCGTGCCCGAACGCCGCGTGCGAGTTCGGCTTGCGGTGCAGGTCGAACCGCGCGGGGTCGGCGAACTCGCGCTCGTCGTAGTTGGCCGACACCACCCACGCCCAGACGATCGAGTCGGCGGGGATGACCGTGCCGGCCACCTCGACGTCGGCTGTGGTCACCCGGACCACCCGGGGGAACGGCGGCCGCAGCCGCAGCACCTCCTCCACCAGCGGCTCCACCAGCGCCGGGTCCGCCCGGACCCGCTCGTAAACACCGGGCGCGTCCTCCAGGCAGAGCAGGACGTTGCCGAGCAGCATGGTGGTGGTGACGTGGCCGGCGAGCAGCAGGAGCGCGGTGAAGTTGCCGACCTCCTCGTCGGTCAGCCGCTCGCCGTCGATCGAGGACTCCACCAGGCGGGTCAGCAGGTCGTCGCGGGGCCGCGCGCGCCGGTCGGCGATCTGGGCGCCCAGGTACGCCTCCATCTCCTCGATGGCGACCGCCAGCTTCTCGCCTGTGCTCGGGTCGTCGACCTGCAGGGCCATCAGCGCCTCGGCCCAGCCCCGGAACAGCGCGCGGTCGCCGGCGGGCACGCCGAGCAGCTCGGCGATGACGATCACCGGCAGCGGGTAGGCCAGCACGTTGACCAGGTCGAACGCCGTCGCGTCCGGCTCGACCGCGGCCAGGAGCTCCCGGGTGACCTCGGTGATCCGCGGTTCGAGGTCGGCGACGACCTTCGGGGTGAACGCCTGGCTGACCAGGCGGCGCAGCTTGCGGTGTTCGGGCGGGTCGATGACCAGCAGGGTGCCCGGCGGCGCCTGGTCACCGGGCGAGGTCAGACGGGTCGTGTCCGAAGAGAACAGCTGCGCGTCGGTGCTGACGCGGCGGACGTCGGCGGACCGGAACACGTGCCACGCCCCGGCATCGTCGCGCCAGACGGGGGTGTCCGCCCGCATCTTTTCGAGCCAGGTCAGCAGGGCGGCCCCGCCGTCCGGGGCGATCTCCGGGGCGGCGGTCGGCTCGGTGGTGTCCACTTCGGATTCACTCCTGGGGTCGGGCGGTCAGTCGGGCCTCGACGCGGTCCGCGGCCGTCGCGGCGCCCCCGGCGTCGGTGATGTGCTCGCGCATCCGGGCCACGCGCTCGTGCGCGGCGGCGTCCTCGGCGAGGCCGGTGACGGCCGCCCGCAGCGTCTCCGCGTCGACGCCGGCCGGGTCGACCCGGACCCCGAGGCCGAGCTCGGCGATCCGGTCGGCGACGATCTCCTGCTCCAGCGTGCGCGGCACGACAACCGGCGGGACGCCCAGCGCGAGGGATTCCATGGTGCTGCCCATCCCGGCGTGCGAGACGAAGCCGCTCGCCCGGCTCAGGACGGCCGGCTGCGGCACCCACGGGTGCAGCTCGAAGTTCGGCGGCACCGGGCCCAGGTCGGCCGGCGAGACCAGGCGGCCGATCGTCAGCACGACGTGCCACGGCGTCCCGGCGAACGCTTCCAGGCACGAGGCGAAGAACTCGCGCTGGCGGTGGTAGCCGAAGCTGCCCATGGCGATCAGCAGCACCGGCCGGTGGTCCGGCGGGGTCCAGCCGCCCGCGCGGTCGCCGAGGCACGGCCCGACGAAGGCGAACCCGTCGTCGAAGGTGTCGCCGCCGGGCTGGAACTCCCGCGGCAGGAACACGAGCTTGGTGTCTTCGCCGCCTTGGGCGAACTCGGCCGCGGACGTGCCCGGCAGGTGCTCGGCGAGCGCGTCCTCGACCACGGCCGCGGCTTTGGCGAGCGCGGGGTGCGCCGGATCGGGTGCGGGGACGTTGCCCGCCATCGACGCGTACGGCGAGAACCGTTCGTTCGCGACGAACGTCGAGCACAGCAGGACGGCCGGGATCGTCCACTTGCGAGCCAGCAGCCGCCCGGTGGGGTAGCCGAAGGCGTCGTACAGGAAGACGTCCGGCCGGTCGCGTTCGAAGGCGCCGAGCGCGGTCCGCAGCGGCGCGAAGCCTTCCAGCGCCTGGGCGAGCCCGGCTTCCGCCACGACGTCGCCGGTGATCTCCTCCGGGATCGCCACGGTGTCCCAGGACTTCGGCACGTGCGACTCGTACGGCAGCACGGTGGCCCCGGTGGCGCGCACGGCGTCGGCGTACTGCCCGGCGACGACGTAGCTCACCCGGTGGCCGCGCCGGACGAGCTCGGCCGCCACGGGCAGCGTCGGGTTGACGTGCCCGTGGGCGGGATAGCTGAGGAAGGCGACGTGGCTTCCCGGCGGGGGAGTCATGGTTCGAGGTTCGGCCCCGCCCGGGACCGGCGTCAACCATGTCTAGGCGAACCCCTCGGGTCGCGCTTCCGTGCGGGGAAAGGGGTTTCCCGGTGTGCTAACTGTAGCGGTGTCCGATCCGGCGCAGCGGAAGGAAACGGCCGTGACCCTGTTCGTCGAGGCCGAGGGGATCACCAAGACCTTCGGCAAGGTCCGCGCGCTGGACGACGTCAGCCTGCAGGTGCCGCGCGGCACGGTCTGCGGCCTGCTGGGCCACAACGGCGCCGGCAAGACCACCTTGGTCAACGTGCTCACCACGCTGGTGACGCCGACGTCCGGCCGGGCCAGCGTCGCGGGGCTGGACGTCCAGCGCGACGCCGTCGCCCTGCGCAGCCGCATCGGGCTCACCGGCCAGTTCGCGTCGGTGGACGAGCAGCTGTCCGGCTTCCGCAACCTGATCCTCATCGCCCGCCTGCTCGGCGCCTCCACCAAGGCGGCCAAGGAACGGGCCGACGAGCTGCTGACCGCGTTCGGCCTGCGCGATGCGGCCGGCCGCCCGGCCAAGACGTACTCCGGCGGCATGCGGCGGCGGCTCGACCTCGCCGCCAGCCTGGTCGGCCACCCCGACGTGATCTTCCTCGACGAGCCGACGACCGGCCTCGACCCGGCGGCCCGGATCGCCATGTGGGAGATCGTGGAGCAGCTCGTGCGCGACGGCTCGACCGTGCTGCTGACGACCCAGATGCTCGACGAGGCCGACCGGCTCGCCGACAAGATCGTCGTGCTGGCGCAGGGAAAGGTGATCGCCGCGGGCACCGCGGCGTCGCTCAAGGCGCAGGTCGGCAAGCGCACGGTGACCCTGACCCTGGCCGACCTCCCCGACGCCGAACGCGCCGCGGACGCCGTGCGGACCGCCGGGCTGGACCCGCGGGTGTCCGGAGTGGACGAACTGGCCGGGCTCGCGCTGACCGTACCGGTGGAGAAGTCCACCGACCTCGTGCGCGTGGTCCGCGCGCTCGACGACGTCGCGGTCGAGCCGGTCGAGCTGGCCCTGGTCGACCCGCGGCTCGACGACGTGTACCTCGCCCTGTCCGGCGGGCCGCGGGATCCCCGCACCGAAACCGAGAGGCTCTGACCCGATGAGCGCACCGACACTGTCCACTTCGGACTCGGAGCCCACGGTGGCCGGACCGGCGCCGTGGCGCGGTACCTCCGTGCCGATGCAGATCGCCATCCTGACCGGCCGCTCGCTGCGCGCGGTCGTGGCGTCGCGGGCGCTCGTGCTGCTGGGCCTGCTGCAGCCGCTCATCGTGCTGATCCTGTTCAGCCAGGTGTTCGCGAGCCTGGCCGGCACCAGCTCGTTCCCGGCCGGGGTGTCCTACATCGACTACCTGATGCCCGCGGTGCTGGTGATGGGCTCGCTGTCGGTGGCGCTGCAGTCGGGCGTCGGCCTGCTCGACGACATGCGCAACGGCGTCGTGGCCCGCTTCCGCACGCTGCCGATCGCGTCGGCGTCGGTGCTGGTGGCCCGCAGCCTCGCCGACGTCGTGCGGCACGCGCTGCAGCTGGCGATCATGCTGGTGCTGGCGGCGACGCTGTTCGGGTTCTCGCCCGGCGGCGGCTTCACCGGCGTGCTGCTGGCGTGGCTGATGTGCATCGCGGTGGGCTGGTCGCTGTCCTGGATGTTCATGGCGATCGGCGTGTGGATCACCAATGTCGAGGTGATGCAGGGCGTGACGTCGATGGTGATGTTCCCGCTGATGTTCGCGTCGTCGGCGTACGTGCCGCTTTCGTCGTTGCCGGCGTGGCTGCGCGCGGTGGCGACGGTGAACCCGCTGACTTACTCGGTGGACGCGTCCCGCAACCTGGCGCTGGGCAACCCGGTCGGCGTGGGCGGCCTGGCGGCCCTCGGCGCGGCCGGTTTGATCGGCTTGACGGGCGCGATCGTCGCGACGCGGGGCTTCCGCCGCTCCGCCTGACCCCCCCGGCCCCGGACGTAGTGAATGACTCATTCATGTCGCCAGGCGACATGAATGAGTCATTCACGTCTTTTAGGCGGCGGACTGCTTACTTGAGCAGGGCTTCGAGGGCATCGGCGGCCGCGGCGGCGCCGCCGGCCTGCTCGATCTCCTTGGCCATCAGCGCGAGCCGGGCGGACAGCGACTCATCGGCCGCCAGTGCCTCGACCGCCGCGTGGATCGCCGCGCCCGTCGCGGACGTGACCGGGATGTGCGTACCCAAGCCCAGTTCCGCGACGCGGTGGGCGTTGGCCAGCGTCTCGCCGCTGTGGGAGACCGCCACGACCGGGACCTCGTAGCGCAGTGCCTCCAGGACGCTGCCCATCCCGGCCTGGCAGACCAGCGTGGACGCGTACCGCAGCACCGACGGGTGCGGCATCCACTCGTGCGCCTCGACGTTCGGCGGCAGCTCGCCGAGCGCGGCCAGGTCGGCGCCGCGGCCCAGCGTCAGCACCACGTGCCACGGCCGGCCGCGGAACGCCTCGATGCAGCCGGTGAAGAAGCCGAGGTCCTTGCTCATCGACGTGCCCAGCGAGATCAGCACCACCGGCCGGCCGTCGCCCGGCGGGGTCCAGTGGCCCTCCAGCGCGCGGCAGTCCGCGGTCGGGCCGACGAAGCGGTACCGCGGGCCGTACGTCCCGCTCCCGTAGTGGAACGCCTGGGGGATGTAGACCAGGCGGAGTTCGTCGCCGGCGGCGGAGAGGCTGTCCGTCGCCAGCCGCGGGTGCAGGCCGTACCGCGTCAGCAGCGCCGAGACGCCCGCGCCGAACTCCTCGCCGAACCGCGCCAGCCGCGGGTCCCGGTGGTCGAAGTCGGTGGCGGCGGGGTGGTCCTCGGGTGGCTGGGGCGCGCCGGGGATCTCGTCGGCGTCGTTTTCGATGAAGACAGGGCAGCTTTCGGCCAGCGGGACGTCCCACGCCCGGGCCAGCACCCGGGCGGCGTTCCCGCTGATGGTGTCGTGGACGATCAGGTCGGGCCGGTCACCGGCGAACCGCTCCAGCGCGGCCTCGAGCGGCGCGAAGCCTTCGCGCATGAGGTCGATGATCATCGTGACCGCGTCTTCGGCGCTGTCCACTTTGGTCACCGCCGCGGGGAATTCCGAGCGGTAGGGCAGGACCTCGGCGGAGCTGTCGCGCAGCAGGTGCGCGAACGGCTCGGCGACGGCGAACGTGACCCGGTGGCCCCGCTCGGCGAGCGCTTCGACCGGGCCCAGCACCGGGTTGATGTGCCCGACGCCGGGAAAGCTGAAGAAGGCGATGTGCCGACCCTGGGTCATGGTCGCAGTATCACGGGAAAGCCCTGATCAGCGCCGGTTCGCTGGCGAAGTCTAGGGAAATCGCTACCCTCGCTTTCCGTGCTCAAACCTCACTTCCGAGTGACTACGAAGGTTGCGGATGCGCGCGGCGTGATCGACTTTCGTTGTGCGGAATGAGCACTCTCGGCCGCAGAGATCGCCAGGTCGGGGCGGGTCTACTCGATGTATGACCCTTACCGGAGAGACCACCGACACCCGCACGGCGTTCGCGCGGACCCCGGTTCTCCTGATCGCGGGAGTCGCCGGCGCCCTGCTCCTCGTCGCCAGCCGCAACTACGGGTTCTCGTTCGACGAGGCCTACTTCGTGGTGGCCGGCCGCGACCACCCCGCGTGGGGCTACTTCGACCAGCCGCCGCTGCTGCCGTTCCTCGCCGCCGGGCTGGACCACCTGTTCCCCGGTTCGCTGCTCGCCCTGCGGCTGCCCGCGACGCTGGCCGCGGTGGGCGGGATCGTGCTGAGCGCGCTGACCGCCCGCGAGCTGGGCGGCCGCCGGGTCGCGCAGACCGTCGCCGCCGCGGCGTACGCGATGTCCGGCGCGACGCTCATCTGCCACTACCTCGCGACCTACTCGATCGACCCGTTCTTCTGGTCGCTCATCCTGTTCCTGGTCGTGCGCTGGACCCGGGTGCGCGACGACCGGCTGCTGTTCGCCGCCGGGCTCGTGACGGCCGTTTCGCTGCAGACGAAGTTCCTGGTCCCGGCGCTGTGGGTGGCGCTCGCCGCCGCGTCGCTGGTCTTCGGGCCGCGCGACCTCGTCCGCCGGCCGCCGCTGTGGGCGGGCGCGCTGGTCGCGACGCTGACCACCGTGCCGACGCTGCTCTGGCAGGCCGCGAACGGCTGGCCCTACACCCGGATGTCCGAGGTCGTGTCGGCCGAGTTCCCCGGCACCGGCGCGTTCCTGCTCGAACTGCTGTCCGGGCCGGGCCTGGTGATCGGCGTGCCGCTCGCGCTGTTCGGCTTCGCGCGGCTGCTCATCGGACGGGAGCACCGGTTCCTCGGCGTCGCGTTCCTGCTGCTCGTCGTGGCCTACCTGCTGACGTCCGGCCGGTCCTACTACGTCTACAGCCTGTACGCGCCGCTGTTCGCCGCCGGTGCCGTCGGCCTGCAGGACGTCAAGTGGCCCACGGCGGCGAAGGCCGCCGGCTGGCTGCTCGCCGCGGCGTCGGTCGTCCAGGCGCTCGTCGCGCTGCCGATCTACCCGAAGTCGTGGGCCGAGCGCATCCCCGACGTGCCGCTGGTGCCGTTGACCGCCAAGGTGTTCGTGCAGTCCGACGGCCAGCTCGGTCAGCTGTCCGATGCGGTCGTCCAGGTGTACCGGTCGCTGCCGCCCGCGCAGCGCGCCCGGACGGCGATCATGACCGACAGCTACGCGTTCGCCGCCGACCTCGAGCTCTTCGGCGCCGAGCGCGGTCTGCCGTCCGTCTACAGTGCACACCGCGGGTACTACTACTTCGGTCACCCGGACGAGAACGTCGACAGCGTCCTGTTCGTCGGCGACGCGGGCCCGGCGGCGGCCGGGGCGTTCGCTCACCGCCAGGACGTCGTGCCGCAGCTGATGACCGTCCTCAGTGGACGGAACATCGCGTGGGACGTCCTCTGGCCGCGGCTGCGCACGCAGTGACTCAGCCCTTGAGCGGTTCCCACCAGCCGCGGTTGTTCTTGTACCAGTCGACGGTGTCGCGCAGGCCGGTATCGATGCCGACCAGCGGGGTGTAGCCGAGTTCGGTGGAGATCTTGGTGATGTCCACCGAGTAGCGGCGGTCGTGGCCCTTGCGGTCCTCGACGGGCCGGATCGCGGTGTGGTCCCGGCCGGTGATCGCGAGGAGCCGTTCGGTGAGCTCCCGGTTGGTCAGCTCGGTGCCGCCACCGATGTTGTAGACCTCGCCCGCGCGGCCCTTTTCCGCGACCAGCTGGATGCCGCGGCAGTGGTCGTCGACGTGCAGCCAGTCGCGGACGTTGAGACCGTCGCCGTACAGGGGAACCTGGAGGCCGTCGACGAGGTTGGTGACGAACAGCGGGATGACCTTCTCGGGGTACTGGTACGGCCCGTAGTTGTTGGAGCAGCGCGTGATCGAGGCGTCGAGCCCGTGGGTCGTGTGGAAGGCGCGGACCAGGAGATCGGAGGACGCCTTCGACGCCGAGTACGGCGAGTTGGGGGCGATCGGGTGTGTCTCGGGCCAGGAGCCTTCGTCGATGGAGCCGTAGACCTCGTCGGTGGAGACGTGCACGAACTTGCCGACCTCGCGCTCGAGCGCGGCCTGCAGCAGCGTCTGCGTGCCGAGGACGTTGGTGCGCACGAACTCCGCCGACCCGGCGATCGAGCGGTCCACATGGGACTCGGCGGCGAAGTGCACCACGAGGTCGGTGCCGGTCAGTTCCCGCTCGACCACTTCGGCGTCGCAGATGTCGCCGACGACGATCTTGAGGCGCTCGTCGCCGGCGACCGGCGCGAGGTTCGCGCGGTTGCCCGCGTAGGTGAACTTGTCGAGCACGACCAGCTCGTCGGGCTCGAAGCCGGCGTACTGTCCGGAAAGGACGTTGCGGACGTAGGCCGAGCCGATGAACCCGGCACCGCCGGTGACCACCATGCGCATGGGAAGGATCCTCCGGGGTTCAGACCGCGGTGAGCGGCCGCGCGCGGCGCGCGAAGTCCATGACGTACTCGCCGTAGCCCGAGCTGCCGATCCGCTCGCCCAGCGCGTAGCACTGGTCGGCGTCGATGAAGCCCATGCGCAGCGCGATCTCTTCGAGGCAGGCGATCTGCACGCCCTGGCGGGCTTCCATCGTCTGCACGTACTGCCCGGCGTCCAGCAGCGACTTGTGCGTGCCGGTGTCGAGCCAGGCGAAGCCGCGGCCGAGGTCGACGCAGGCGGCGCGGCCCCGGTCGAGGTAGACGTTGTTGACGTCGGTGATCTCCAGCTCGCCGCGCGCGGACGGCGTGAGGTTCTTGGCGATCTCGACGACGTCGTTGTCGTAGAAGTACAGGCCGGTGAGCGCCCGGTTCGACTTGGGGTGGGCGGGTTTTTCCTCGATGGAGACGAGGTTCCCGTCGGCGTCGCACTCGCCGATGCCGTGCCGGTGCGGGTCGGAGACCTCGTAGCCGAAGAGGACGCAGCCCTTGAGGTCCTGGGTGGCGGCACGCAGGACGTCGGAGAAACCCTGGCCGTGGAAGATGTTGTCGCCGAGGATGAGGGCGGAGGTGTCGTCGCCGACGTGCTCCTCGCCGATGATGAAGGCCTCGGCGAGCCCGTTCGGGTGGGGTTGTTCGGCGTAGCCGAGCTGGAGCCCGAGCTCCGCGCCGTCGCCGAGCAGGCGCTTGAACGCGGGCAGGTCGTGCGGGGTCGAGATGAGCAGGATCTCGGTGATGCCGGCGAGCATCAGGACCGAGAGCGGGTAGTAGATCATCGGCTTGTTGTAGACCGGGACGAGCTGCTTCGAGACGCCCAGCGTGACCGGGTGCAGCCGGGAGCCGCTGCCGCCGGCCAGGATGATGCCTTTCATGGGGGCTCCACGTTCTGGGTCGGGAGGTTCGCGTCCGGCCCCGACCCTAAGCGGGGGAGGAGTAGGAGAACGCCCAGTCCTGACGCGGGGTTTCCCGGGGCGCGGGCGGTCGGCGGACGTAGTGAATGACTCATTCATGTCACTGGGCGACATGAATGAGTCATTCACTACGTCGCCGCGGGGTGGGAGCGGCGGCGTGCGGCGGGGTGGGTCAGCGGCGCGGGGTCAGCGGTGCGCGGACTTCTGCCGCGTCTCCGTCGTGGGTACGTACGCCGGCAGGTCCGCCGCGATCCGGAACCCGCCGTCCGGCGTGGACCCGGCCTGCAGGGTCCCGCCCACCAGTTCTACCCGGTGGCGCAAGCTCGACAACCCCAACCCGGACCCACTACCCGCCAATACCTCATCCGGCCGGCGCCGCGGCCGGGTGTTGATCACCCGGATCCCGACCCCGTCCGGCCGGTACCGCAGCTTCACCCGGATCTCCGCGCCTGCCGCGTGCTTGCGGGCGTTCGTCAGTGCCTCCTGGACTATCCGGTGGACCGTGCGCGCGATCGTCGGGGACATCTGTGAACGCTCGCCCTCGATGTCCAGCTCCACCGGGATCCCCGCCGACACGGACTCCGCCACGAGCGTCGCGGGATCCGGGGTCGGCTGCGAGGGAACGCCGGGGCTCGGGCTCGCCATCCGCTCGGACAGGTCGGCCGATGTCGTGTTCAGCACCCCGACCAGGTCGCGCAGCTCGTCCAGCGCCATCGCGCCGCGGGCGCGGATCTCCTCCGCCGCCTTGCGGACCTCGGGTTCCTTCGAACTGATCCCGAGCGCTCCCGCGTGCAGGACCATCAAGCTGAGGCCGTGGGTCAGCACGTCGTGCATCTCCGCCGCCAGCCGGCGGCGCTCCTCGAACCGGGCCTTTTCGGCCAGCAGGTGCGTCTCGCGCTCGGCCCGCTCGGCGCGGTCGCGCAGTTCCTGCAGCAGCTGCCGGCGCGCGTCCAGGTAGAGCATCACCGCCGCGGGGCCGATCGTGCTGAGCAGGCCGACCGGGGTGAGCGTCCAGCTGGGTGCCCACGGCTCGCTGCCGATCACGGCCAGCGCGCCGACGAAGCCGAACGCCACCCGCGGGGGTGTCCGCCGGACCAGGAAGATCACGATCACCGGTGTGATGCGGGGCAGGATCAGCGGGCTGGCCGGGTCCTCCGGGGAGAGCAGGCCGGGGGCGAGCGAGTCGGCCAGCACCGTCGCGAACGTCACGGCCAGCGCGATGCTCGCGACCGTCTTGGGGAACCGCCGCAGCCCGAGCACCGACACGTCGACCAGCAGCTGCAGGACGAGGTCCGCGCGGGGGCCGGCCCGGCCGGTGGTGGGGTGGCTGTTGAGGCAGATCGCCACGTCGAGCGCGCCGAAGATCACCGCCAGGCTGAGCAGGGTCGCCAGTTCGCGCTTGGGACCCACCCGCGTGCCGAAGTGCTCACGCAGCGTGGTTGAACCGGGAGTGGTGACGTCCGACACGGGCTCCACGGTAGCTTCCGGACCCCTGTTCCGACGGTCGACCGCCGGACTAGCGACGAAAGTTGCCCGCAGGACGGGGAGGTGACAACTTTCGTTGGTAGCCCGTCACCCCGTCGGCCCACGGACGCCCGAAGGGCACCTCAAGTCTTGGTTAAATGTCCAGTTTCGGGGTCTGACTAATGCTACAAGTATGTCACCCGTACGGGTGGTGGCCTTCGCTGACAGCAACGGTCACTCCTGGTACGGTCACTCCACAGTGGAGGAAGTGGCGCGCATCGGGCACCGACGGTGGTTTCTCTCCGGCGGCGGTGTCGATAAGTGTTCGGACGGTCAGATCCTTCGGCGGCTCTGGGGGCTGCGGGAAAAGGCTCGGTTTTGCCGAGCTTGCAGGAAAGGTCGATGGCGGCATGTCGGATCCCACTCCGAATCCGGTCTTCGCCCGGGATCCGGGCGCGCTGTCCCGGTGTGCGGTACTGGCGTGGACGGAGTCCGCGCAGGCCGTGCTGGTGGACGGGGTGCCCGGCGGGGGCGTCCGGGCTCTGCTCGCGGGCCTGGAATCGGAAAAACCGGGCCAGTCTGCGAATATTTTTCGCTTTTGCGCCGAATCGGCGGGTGAACCGGCCGAGTTCCACGCGCTCACCGAACTGTTCACGAAGAACCACGATCCCGGCGGCGCCATTCGGCGGACCCTGGAACTGCCCGCGGAAGACGGTTCCGGATTGCACCGGAAATTCCGTACTCTGCGGTCGCTGCTCTTGGCCGGGCCATTGCGGAAAAAGAATCCGGCCATCGTCGTCGAAGAAGCGCAGTGGTGCGACGAATCGTCGCTGCGATTCCTCGACTTCCTGCTGCGGTGCGGCCGCGGAGAGCGGTTTCTCATCGTCCTCTGCCGCCGTCCCGACGAGCCCGGCCCCGGGGTGTGGGCCCTCGGGCAGCTCGGGGCGCAGGACCGGTGCCACCGCTGGGAAGTCGCCGCGCCGAGTCCGGTCGACGCGCTCGCCGGCCTGCCCGCGCAGGCCCGGACCGTGGCCACCGCCCTCGCGGTGCTCGACGAACAGAACGTGACGAGGGTGGCCGCTTTGTGCGGGCTGCCCGCGCGCTCGGTGCGGATCGCGATCGACGCAATTCGACACGCGAATCTCTTCACCGGTTGCGTGCTCGACCGCTCGGTCCGATCCCGCCTGCTCGCCGAAACGCCCGCCGGCGAACTCGCCCGTATGCATTTGCATGCGGCCCGGATGCTCAACGACGACGCGCGCCCCGCCGCCGAAGTCGCCCCGCACCTCGGAGCGCTGCCGCGGCTCGACGAGCGCTGGATGGTCGACCTGGCGCTGGAAGCCGCGGCCGTCGCGAAGGACCCGGCGACCGCCGTCGCCCACCTGTCCCGCGCGGCCGCCGCCGAACCGGCGCGGCTCGACGTCCGGCTGGCGCTCGCCGCCGCCCGGCTCGGCCTCGACCCGGACGCGGCGATGACGGAGCTGCGCACGGCCGCCGGCCACGCCCGCGACCCGCGTGACCACTGCGCCATCGCCGTGCTCTACGCGCTCGCGGCGACCGCACCGGACGCCACCGGCCACCGGGCCCCCGTCGGCGGCCTCGTCGACCGGCTGGCCCAGCGGTTCGCCGTGGCGTCGCCCGCGGTGCCCGTGGCGGCCCTCGCCGCCGCGGCCACGACCCGGGAGGCCGCCCGCGGCCTGCTGCGGGACCGGGCCGCGACCGCCCCCCGCGCGGCCGCGGCCCGCCACCCCGGCGCCCGGGACCTCGCCGACCGGGCCGCCGCGCTCGCGCTGACCGGCCGCGGCACCGAGGTCGCCGCGGCCTGCGCGCGCGCCGTCGTCCGGATGCCCGCGGCGGCCGCCTCGAGCGACGACCTGCTCGCCGCCGCCCGGACCCTGCGGCTGGTCGACGACGCGCCGAACACCGTGCGGGCGCTCGACCGCGCGGTGGCCGAGGCCGCGGTGCGCGGCGACGGGCCGGCGCTCGGCCGGGCACTCGCCGCCCGGTCCCGGATACTGCGCGAAAGCGGCGACCGCGACGGCGCGCTCGCCGACGTCCGCGTCGCCGTGCTGGCGAGCGCCGGGCAACGCCCGGGCCTGCTGGTCCGGACGACGCTGGCGACCGCCCTGCGCGACGACGGCGAACTGGCCGCCGCCGAACGGCTGCTGCACGCCGTGCGCCCGCAGGAACTGGAGGCCGCACCGGCGGACCGCCACCTCTGGCTGCTCGGCCGGGCGCGGGGCCGCGCGCTGTGCGCCGACGTCGACGGCGCACTGGACCTGCTGCTCGAGTCCGGCCGGGGACAGGCCGAAGCCGGCATCGGCAACCCGGTGTTCGCGCCCTGGTGGTTCACCGCCACCCTGCTGCTCGCCGGCGCGGGCCGGCACCGCGAAGCGGCCGGCTACGCCGAACGCGGGCAGGAGCTCGCCGCGAGCTGGCCGACCGCGACGGCCCGGGGCCTGGTGCTGCTCGGCCAAGGCGCCGGGGCGTCGGGGACGCGGGCGGTGGAACTGCTGGCCGAGGCGAGCCGGGTGCTGGCGACCTCGCCCTGCCGCGTCGAGTACGCGCGGTCGGAATACCTGCTGGGTAAGGCGTTGACGCTCGTCGGCGACCGCAAGACCGCGCGCCAGCACCTGCGCCAGGCCGCGCTGCTGGCCGCCGGCTCGGGGTGGCGTTCGATCGGCGTGCTGGCCAGGGAGCTGCTCGAGGAGTCCGGCGGCCGGCTGCGGAAGCCGCGCGCCGACGTGCTGACGCTGCGCGAACGCGAGGTGGCCGACCTGGTCGCGGGCGGCGCGAGCAACCGCGACGTCGCGAGCGCCCTGTTCGTCTCGCCGCGGACCGTCGAGCTGCACTTGACCAACGTCTACCGGAAGCTGGCCGTGGACAGCCGCGCCGAACTGGCCGCGGCGCTGCGGGCGAGCGCGGGACCGGCCGTCCCGGAAGCCGCGAAGAGGACGCATGGGCTCGCCGGGTGAGGACGAGGAGGCCGTGGTCTCCGGGGTGCCGTACCAGCGCGGCGTCTGGGGGACGCGGCTGGCCGAGCGCGACGAGGAAGCCGCGCTGCTGACCGGGCTGGTCGGCGACCTGCGCGAGGGACGGTCGGCGGTCGTGACGGTCACCGGCGCGCCGGGTTCCGGCCGCAGCGCGCTGCTGGCGTCCCTGGTGGCGACGGCCCGGGACGCCGGGCTGCCGGTGGCCCACGTGCCGTGCTGCCCGTCGGACCGGACCGAGCCGTTCACCGTGCTGCACGAGGTGTTCGCCGGGCTCGGCGTCGCCCTCCCGGCGCTCGCGGACCCGCCGGACGAGCGCGAGCTGTGCCGGGTCCTCTACGCCGGGCTCGGCGGGCGGCCGCTCGTGCTCGTCGTCGACGACCTGCACTGGGCCGACGACCCCACCCGCGCGTGGCTGCGCGTGCTCTCCGGCCACCGCGCGGACGTTCCGGTGCTGCTGGTGGTCAGCGAGACCAGCGGGCTGGACACCTGGGAGCCCGCGACGGACGCCCACGGCCTGCGGCTGCGGCCGCTCGGCGACGCCTCCGTGGCCGCGCTGGTCCGCGTGCGGCTCGACGGCGCCGACGAGCGGGTCGTCGAGCACGCCGTGCGCGGCAGCGGCGGGAACCCGGCGGTGCTGAGCGAGGCGCTCGCCCGGCTGGACATGGATCCCGCCGGCACGCCGGAACCGGCCGGGCTGTTCACGCGCGTCGCCGCCGAACGGCTGCTGCGCCTGGTCGACGGCCTGCCCGCCGGGCTCCTCGCCGTGTTGCGCGCGGTCGCGGTGTGCCCGGAAGGATTCGGGCCCGCGCTGCTGGCCGAGCTCGCCGGCTGCGCGCCGGAGGAGTTCGCCGCGGACCTCGCCCGGCTGCGGGCGCTCGGCCTGCTCACCGCGGACGGCAAGCTCGCCGGACCGGACGTCGGCCAGCGCGCGCTCGGCGGGATGACCGAAGACGACCGCGACGCGTTCTTCGCCCGCGCGGCGAAGCTGGGGCACGAACACGGCGTTGCGAACGCGGCCATCGCGGCGATTCTGCGCCGGACCCGCGTGCTCGGCGAGCCGTGGGTGGTGGACGTCCTGCGCGCGGCCGCCCGGCTGGGTCCGGGCGGCGGCCGGGACGGGCAAGCGACGGCGTCGCTTCGCCGGGCGTTGCGGGAACCGCTCGAACCGGCGCAGCGCGCGGCCGTGCTGATCGACCTCGGCGCCGGGCAACTGCTGCTGGACCAGGAGGCGGGCGACCGCCACCTCGCCCAGGTCCTGTCCGAAGTGGACGGTCCGGGGCTCGGCCGGTACCGGCTGCTGGCGGCGGACCTGCTCAACGCGCGCGGCGGCCTGAGCGCGCGCACGCTCATCGCCGCGTTCCGCCGCCCCGACGTCTCGGCGGCCGAGCGCGACGCCCTGGCCGCCCTGTACTGGCTGGCCGACGGCGAACCGCAGGACCGGTCCGCGGTCGGCGGCTACGGCATGCCGCCGCTGCCCGAACGGCCGGCCGACCCGGCGCGGGCCGCCGTGGCCGCGCTGCTGCGCGCCCGGCGCGGCGTGCGCCCGGCGCGGGTGCGCGGGCTCGCGCGGGCCGCGCTGGCGCAGCCGATCGCGGACGCCTGCTCGCTGACCGTGCGCGCCGCGGCGGTCCGCGCGCTGAGCCTCACCGGGGACTTCGGCGAAGCCGACGGCCACGGCCGAGAACTGCTCGCGGCGGTGCGCCGCCAAGGCGCCCGCACGCTGATCGCCCGCGCCCTCGTCGACCGGGCCGAACGGCACCTCGCGGCGGGACTCCTCGACGACGCGGAGGCCGATCTGGCCGAGGCGCACGAGCTGGTGCCGCCCCGGCACTGGCACTCGGTGCTGCGCGCCCGGGTCGTCGCGGTCGAGGCGCGGGTGCACCTCGAAGCCGGCCGCCCCGACCTCGCCCGGCGGACGCTCGAGCGCGACCACGTCGAGCCGGGACCCGGGCTCGGCAGCGCGTTCCTGTTGTACGCCAAGGGAACGACGCTGCTCGCCGAGGAACGGCCCGACCAGGCGCTCGCCCCGCTGCGCGAGTGCGGCCGCCGGCTTTCCGCGCGTGGCTGGGAAAACCCGGAGCTGCTGCCCTGGCGCTCCGCCGTGGCGCGCTGCCTGGTGGCGGGCGGCGAGCGGGCGGCCGCCCGGCTGCTGCTCGGCGAGGAGCTCGCCGCCGCGAACGCGTGGGGCACCCGGGCCGCCGTCGGCGGGGCGCACCTGGCCGCCGCGCTCACCCTCGGCCCCGAAGACCCGGGCAGCGCCGGGCACCTGGCCCGGGCGGCCGGGCTGCTGGCCGGCACCGGCAGCCACCTACGCCACGCGACGGCGCTGGTGGAGCTGGCCGCGGTGGCCGATGGCCAGGTTGAGGATGTGGCCGGGCCGGTGGTCGGTGGCGGTCGTCTGTGGCAGGCGGCGGGAGTGGCCGCGGTGGCCGATGGCCAGGTTGAGGACGTGGCCGCGCCGGTCGTGGAGCCCGCCGAGGACCTCCTCGCGCGGGCGGGCGCGCTGGCGGCGCGGTACCGCTGGCCGGCCGTTCTCGCCCGGCTGCGGGAACTGACCGGGGCCGACCGGCTGCCCGTGCTTTCCGAAGCCCAGCGCCGGGTCGCGGAGCTGGCCGCCGCGGGCACCTCCAACGCCGAGATCGCCGACCGGCTCGACGTGACCCGGCGGACGGTCGAGCTGCACCTGACCAACGTCTACCGCAAGCTGGGGATCGGGGGCCGGCGCCAGCTCGCCGAAGCGCTGACCGCCGCGGGGCGGCCGGGCGGTGGGGAGGGGTAGGGGTGACGCTGCCGGAACGCGAGACCGAGCTGCGCCTGCTGTGCGGCGCGATCACCGCGGCCGGGGCGGGGGAGGGCTCGGTCACGGTGCTCACCGGGCCGCTCGGCGTGGGCAAAACCGCGCTGCTCAAGGAAGTCCTGCGGATCGCGGAGGCGCGCCCCGGCGCGCTGCGGGTGCTCACCGCGTCGGCGAGCCGGACCGAACAGGACTTCGACTTCGGAGTGGCCTGCCAGGTGCTCGAGCCGGTGGTCGCCGGGGCCGCCGAGCGCGACGCGGAACGCTGGTTCGCCGGTACCGCTTCGGCGGCGCGGTGGCTGTTCCCCGGCGCCCCGGGCTGGCCGGGGTGGGAACCGGACGGCCACAACGACGTGCTGACCACGCACGGCCTGGTCGCCCTGCTCGCCGCGGTCGCCGCCGACCGGCCGCTCGCCGTGCTGGTCGACGACCTGCACCTCGGCGACCGGCAGTCGCTGACCTGGCTGCGGCAGTGCGCACGGCGGATCCGCGACCTGCCGTGCGCGATCGTCGTCGCGGTCCGCGAAGGCGACCCGGGAGCCGACCGGCCGGCGCTGCGCGAGCTGTGGGAGCTGGCGAAGACGCGGATCCGGCCGCCGAACCTGTCGGAGGCCGGCGTCGCGGCGGCGTTGCGCGCGATGTCCGACGACCGGGCCGGCGACGCGCGGTTCGTCGCCGCCTGCCACGCGGCGAGCGCCGGAAACCCGTTGTACCTCACCGAAGCCGTGCGCGGGGACCACCGCACCGGACCGTCGCTGCTGAAAGAACGGCTCGCCGCCCAGCTCGCCGTGCTGCCGCCGGCCGTCGGCGAGTGCGCCAAGGCGATCGCGGTGCTCGGCGGCCACGCCGAGCCGTGGCTGGTCGAGCGCCTCACCGGCGGTGACTCGGTGGCCGTCGCGGAGGCCGTGCGGGTACTGGGCCGGCTGGGCGTCCTCGGCTCGGCGTCCCCACCGCGGTTCGCCGCGCCCGTCGTGCGGGCCGCGGTCGAAGCGTCGACGACGGCGCCGGAGGACCTGCGGCTGCGGGTGCGCGCGGCGACGGTCTTCCACGAGGCCGGGTTCGCCGCGGAGACGGTCGCGGCCCAGCTGCTCGAAGTGCCCGCGCCCTCACCGGCGCCCTGGATGCCGGAGGAGCTGCGCACGGCGGCCGACGCGGCGACCCGGCGCGGGCAGCATGAGACGGCGGCGCGCTACCTGCGCCGCGCGCTGCTCGACCTGCCGCCCGACGGCCCGGAGCGCGGCTGGCGGCTGGTGGACCTCGCGCTCACCGAAGCCGCGTTCGACGTCCCCGCCGCGATCCGGCACCTCACGCAGGCGGTCGGGCTGCTGCCCACCCCGCGCGAACGGGCCGAGGCGGTCACCCTGCTGCCGCTGTCGGCGTTCCTGCGGCCGGAAGCCGCCGTCCTCGTCGGGCGCGTCCGGCCGGAGGACGCGGGCGCGCAGGCCGGGCTCCGGCTGGAGGCGCGGACCCGGCTCACCCGCTGCGAAGACCCGGTGCTGCTGGCCGGCGCCGTCGACCGCCTGCGCGAGCTGGGCCCGGAGCCGCCGGTCGGCACGCTCGCCGAGCGCGAGCTGCTGGCGGTGCTGCTGCACGCGGCCGCGCTGAGCGCCGGGATGCCCGCGCGGACCGTGGCCGAGCTGACCGAACGGTTGCTGCGCTGCGCCCCCGCGTCGTCCACGGAGTTCGCGGGCACCGCGCCGCTGCTGATCATCTGCGCGTTCGCCGCGGGGTCGACCGGGCAGCCGTCGTCCTGGCTGGAGAGCGCGGTCGGGGAGCCGGCCGAGGGGCGGTCGGCGTCGCTGGTCGCGGCGCGCGCGGCCGAGCTGGCCCAGAGCGGGCAGCTGACCCGGGCCCGGTCCACGGCCTGGGAGGCGTACGAGCTGATCGGCGGCGACCTGGCCGAAGCGGCCGAATCACTGGTGATGGCACTCGTTTCGGTCGCGATCATCGCCCGGGACGAGCGGCTCGCGGCCACGCTCGTCGAGCACTTCGACGAGCCCACGTCGACGCGGGCCGGCCTGCACGTCCGGGCCGCGCTGCTGATGCTGCGCGGGGCGGTGGCGGCGGTCGAGGACCCCCGCGGCGCGCTGGCACGGTTCCTCGACTGCGGCGCGGCCCTGCACCGCGCGGGCTGGCGCAACCCGGCGTTGTTCCCGTGGCGGACGTGGAGCGCCTGGCTCCAGCGCCGGCTCGGCGACCGCGTCTCGGCCGGCGAGCTGATCGAGGACGAAGTCCGCTGGGCCCGCCGCTGGGGCGCGCCGGTGGCGCTCGGCCGCGCGTTGCGGATCAAGGCGTCGCTGACCTCGGGTGCCGAAGCCGACGACGTGCTCGCGGAGTCGATCGAGATCTCCCGGGCGTCGGGGGACCGGCTGGAGCTGGCGCGTGCCTTGCTGGCGGAGGGCGCGTCGCTGCCCGACGGCGCCGCGGCGGGCGACCGGTTCCGCGAGGCGTACCGGCTCGCCGAAGGCTGTGGCGCGCCGTGGCTCACCGGCCGGTCGGCCGAGGAGAAGACCGCGGCGGGCCTGTCGGTCGCGCTCAGCGAGGCGGAGGGCCGGGTGGTCGCGTTCGCCTTGGACGGGCTGACGAACGGCGAGATCGCGGCCGAGATCAACGTGAGCCGGCGGGCCGTCGAGAAGCATTTGACGAACTGCTACCGGAAACTGGGGATCTCGGGCCGCACGGAACTCGCCGAAGTGTTCGGCGCGTGGGGTTTCGGGGCCCGCAGCAGCGCGTGACTCAGCCCGCGAGACCCGCTTCGTGCGCCAGAAGACCGGCCTGGGTCCGGTTGGCGCACCCCAGCTTCGTCAGCATCCGCGAGACGTAGCTCTTCACCGTCGCTTCGGACAGGTGCAGCTTGGCCGCGATGGCGGCGTTGGACATGCCTTCACCGAGGCAGACGAGCATGTCCAGCTCGCGGTCCGTGAGATCCGCCGTGCGTTCGCGAGCTTCCTGCGAGCGTTCGTGTTCGCCGGCCGACGCCGAGACCATCCGGCGCGCGGCTTCCTTGGACAGCACCGTGTGCCCGTCGGCCGCGACGCGCACGAGGCCGATCAGGTCCTCCGGGGGCGTCGACTTGAGCAGGAAGCCCGACGCGCCGGCCCGCAACGCCTTGAGGACGTAGCTGTCGGTGTCGAACGTCGTGAGCGCGACGAGGGCGGGCGGGTCGGGGAGCTTGACGATCCGCTCGATCGCGGTCAGCCCGTCCACGCCGGGCATCCGCAGGTCCATCAGCATGACGTCGGGCCGGAAGCGCCCGGCGGCTTCGACGGCTTCGGCGCCGTCCTGCGCCTGCCCGACGATGTCGATGTCCTCGGCGGAGGTCAGCACCGTACGCAGGTGCGCGAGCACCATCGGCTCGTCGTCGACGATCACCAGGCGGATCACGCTGTCGTCTTTCCCTTGGGTGCGCACACCCCGCAGTATCGCATTGACCGGGCCCGCACCGCCTCCGAACGCGGAACCCGCCGGGGCGGGTTCCGCGCCGTGCGTCAGCCCTTGGCGACCAGGTCCAGCAGACGGCCGGTGAGGTCGAGGTGCTCGTCCACGCCGCTCGTCAGGTAGGTCAGGTCGACGAAAGTCTGGTCCGGCTCGAGGATCCCGGCGATCTTCGTCACCGACTCCGCGATCTGCTCGGCTTCCGTGCCGGGCGCGGCGTTCACGCGCAGCGCCACGCCGAGCGCCTGCGGGTCGCGCCCGGCCTGCTCGGCGTCGGCCCGGATCTTCGCGAGGGTGGAGGTGAGCACGTCCGCGGGGAACTGCTCGGGCACCGACCAGACCGGCAGCCAGCCGTCGGCCCGCTCGGCGACCCGGCGCAGCGACTTCTCGCCGAAGCCGGCGAGGTGCACCGGCGGCTTGCGCACCGGCTTGAGGTTGACGTGGGACTCGGCGATGGCGTAGCCGACGCCTTCGTGCGACACGGTCTCCTCGGTCCACCACTTCTCGAGCAGGTCGAGCAGGTCGTCCAGCCGCTTGCCGCGCTCGCTCATCGGGATGCCGACGGCCGCGTACTCGTCGGGCGACCAGCCGATCCCGAGGCCGGGCAGCAGCCGTCCGTTGGAGGCGACGTCGAGGCTGGTGAGCAGCCGCGCGAAGTTCGCGGGCTGGTACTGGGTGGCGTTGATGGTGCTGGAGCCGAGGATCGCCGTCTCGGTCACGGCGGCAGCGACGGCCAGCGCGGTGAACGGGTCCTGGGCGGTGTGGAACTCCTCGGGCATGGTGTCGTAGCCCGGGTAGGGCACGACGGGGGCGACCGGCGAAAGCAGCCGGTCACCGACCCACAGACTGGCCGCCCCGGCCTGTTCGGCTGCGCGGGCGTACCGCGCGATCCCGCCCGGTGTGGCCGCCGCCTTGCCGAAGACCGGAAGGCTGAAACCCAAGTGCATGAATTCTCCCCTGGAGAGCGAACGGATCCTTGGTGATCCTCTGCCCAGTAGTACTCCCGTTTAGTTGCTCGTTCAAGCACTACCAGTCGATCTTCGCGAACAGGAACGGTTCGTTCTCCGGCGCTTCCTTCCGGGCCCGCAACGCTTTTTCTGCGGGCGCCCCGGCCGGCACGCGCAACGGCGGTTCGGCGTGCTCGATCGTCTCGGCGACCGTGACAGCAACCTCTTCGGGTGTCACGACTTCGCCGCGCAGGGCGGCGAGCTGGTCGTACAGCGGGAGGTACGGGTCTTCGTCGGCGAAGAAGACCTTGGCGCGCTCGGCGCCGCCCGAGGACACCGCGCCGGGCTGGACGATGCTCACCTTGACGCCGAAGTGGCGCGTTTCGACGGCGAGTGTCTCGGCGATCGCTTCGAGAGCCCACTTGCTGGCCGCGTACGGGCCGATGATCGGCAGCACGAGCCGGCCCTGGATGCTGGAAACGAAGACGAGGTGGCCCGAGCCGCGGACGCGCATCGCAGGCAGGACGGCCTGGGCGATCCGCAGCGCGCCCAGCGTGTTGAGCCGGAAGAGCCGGTCGACCTCGTCGAGGGGCACGGTTTCCAGTGGCGCGCGCACGGTCTGGCCGGCGTTGCTGATCAGGACGTCGACTTCGCCGGCGTCTTTCACCGCCTGGTCGACGCTTTCCTGATCGGTGACGTCCAGCCGCAGCCGCCGGTCGACGGGCAGGTCGTCGAGCGTCCGCGGATCGCGTGCGGTGGCGACGACCCGGTGCCCGCGGCGGGACAGTTCGAGCGCGATCGCGCGGCCGATGCCCTTGCCCGCGCCGGTGATGAGGACGGATGCCATGGGTTTCTCCTCAAGCCACGAAGTAGGGGCCGTTGCCGGCGAAGGATTCCTTGTTCGCGAGCACGAACTGCTCGACCGAAAGCGGGGCCTGGCCGCCGACCTGCTCGACGACGTCGTTGGTGCCCGCGAAAACGCCGTTCCGGTAATCGACGGCGACGTTGCCGAGGTGCTGGATCAGGTGTGCCGGCAGCCCGCGCGCGGCCATCGACGCGGAGAACTCTTCGACGCTGATCGGCTCGTAGCGCACCGGGATGCCGAGCGCGCCGGCCATGATCTCCGCGATCTCGCGGTGGTTCAGCTCGACCGGGCCGTGGAGCGAGTAGGCGGCGCCGGCGTGCGGCTCGGGATCGGCGAGGACCGCGGCGATGACGCGTCCCTGGTCGGCCGCGGCGATCGGCGCGTGCCGGCCTTCGCCGAAGGGGAGACGCAGGAGGCCTTCGCCGTCGCGCAGTTCCCACCACGAGGTGAGCCACTCGGCGAAGAACGTCGGCCGCAGGTGGGTGGTGAGCAGGCCGGTCCGGTCCAGCACGCGCTCGGCGAGCCAGTGCTGCCGCGCCGCGTTGCTGCGAGCCTCGCGGCGGGCGGAGATCTGGGACATGTCCACGATCGAGCGGACGCCGGTTTCCGTTGCCGCCTGGGCGAAATTGACGGTCGCGTCGAGCAGGCCTTCGCGGATCGGGTAGCAGAAGTAGGCACCGGTGACGCCGTCGAGCGCCGCGGTGACGGCGTCGAGGTCGAGGAGATCGGCCCGCACGACTTCGGCGCCGGCCGCGGCGAGCGCGCGCGAGCGGTCGTCGTCGCGGCGGACCATGGCGCGGACGCGGTGGCCGCGGGCGAGCAGGTGCCCGACGGTGGCGCCGCCGGTCTTGCCGGCCGCGGCGGTCACGAGGAAGAGGGACATCGGAACTCCTTTGCGGGTCAGGCCGGATCGCCGACGACGGTGCCGCGCATGAGCCACGTCGGGCCCTCGGCGTAGGTCGCGGCCTCGGCGAAGAACGCGCCGAAGTGGGGACCGGCGGCGTGGGCGGTGAACGCGTCGGCGTCCGCGTAGACCTCGTTGAGGTAGAAGACGTCGGAGTTCCCTTCGTCCGCGATGACCTCGAACCGGCGGGAGCCGGGCTCGTTCGCGAGGGAGTCGCGCGCGGTCTTCGCGGCCAGGCGGACGAAGTCGTCGTGGTGGTCCGGCGGGACCGTGAAGGAGACGAGGAACTGGAACACGATGCACCCTCCTGGTGTCAGTTCATTCACCGAACTACCACACCGTAGCACGAACCAGTTCAATGAACGAACTGCCGCGTGTACACTGGTCCCATGGCCCTCCCCAGCACCTACGCGGATCGCAACTGCTCGCTGGCGCGCTCCCTGGAGGTCGTCGGGGAGCGGTGGACGCTGCTGATCGTCCGCGACGCCTTCTTCGGCGTCCGGCGGTTCGGGGACTTCGCGGCCCAGCTCGGGATCCCGCGCGCCGTCCTGACCAGCCGGTTGAAGGCCCTCGTGCAGGAAGGCGTCCTCGTCCGCGAGAACGCCGAATACCGGCTCACCGACAAGGGCCTCGCGCTCTGGCCGGTCGTGCGCGCGCTGATGGGCTGGGGCGACGCGTTCTACTCCCCGGACGGCGAAAAGCGCACCACCCGCCACGACGCGGACGGCGGCCGCCTCGACGCGGACGGCCGGTGTGAACAATGCGGCGTCGTCGTGCCGGTGCCGGAGATCCGCATCGAGCCCGGCCCGGGCTACCGGCCGGCCGCGGACCCCGACCCGGTGTCGGCCGCGATGAGCACGCCGCGGCGGTTGCTCGAGCCGGTCGTGTGACGCGCGTCATGCCCTGTCACAGCGACCGGGCACCCGGTGTCTTGAGGCCGACCGAAGGAGACCTCATGAACACCGCACTCTGGATCGCCGCCGCGTTGCTCGCCGTCGTCGCTCTGACCGGGGGCGTCAGCAAGACCTTCGTGCCCCGGGCCAAGCTCGCCGCCCACCCGGGCGGCGCGTGGACCGGCGAACGCAGCGCCGGGTTCGTCAAGACGCTCGGCGTCCTCGAACTGCTGGCCGCCGCCGGGCTGGTCCTGCCCGCCGCGCTCGGGATCGCCCCCGTGCTGGTCCCGGTGACGGCCGTCTGCTGGGTCCTGCTCATGATCGGGGCCATGCTCACCCACCTGCGCCACGGCGAAGCGAAGTTCGTCGCGCTGAACCTGACTTACCTCGCCATCGCGGTCTTCGTTGCCTGGGGGCGCGCGTGACCGCCACCGAAACCTTCGTCGCGCACCGGAACCTGCTGTTCACCGTCGCCTACGAGATGCTCGGCTCGGCGGCCGACGCGGAGGACGTCCTGCAGGAAACCTGGCTGCGCTGGGCCGACGTCGACCTCGCGGAGGTCCGCGACGAGCGCGCCTACCTGGTCCGCATCACGACGCGGCTGGCGCTCAACCGGCTGCGCACGATGAAGCGGCGCAAGGAGGCCTACGTCGGCCCCTGGCTGCCCGAGCCGCTGCTCACCGCGCCGGACGTCGCCGAGGACGTCGAACTCGCCGAGAGCGTGTCGATGGCGCTGATGCTGGTCCTCGAGACGCTGGCGCCGACCGAACGCGCGGTCTTCGTGCTGCGGGAGGTCTTCGAGTTCGGCTACGACGAGATCGCCGCCGCCGTCGGCAAGACCCCGGCCGCGGTCCGCCAGATCGCGCACCGCGCCCGCAAGCACGTCGACGCCCGCCGCCCGCGCGAGCCGGTCTCGGCCCGCGAAACCCGCGCGGTGTTGGAGTCGTTCCAGCGCGCGCTGGCCACCCGCGACTTCCAGGGCCTGCTGGACGTGCTCGCCCCCGACGTCGTCCTGCTCAGCGACGGCGGCGGCGTCAAGCAGGCGGCGCTGCGGCCGGTCGCGGGCGCGGACAAGGTGGTCCGCTTCATGTCCGGCGGCATCGGCCGCACGGACGCGGTGCTCACCAGCGGCCTGACGGTGGTCAACGGCAACCCGGGCCTGGCGCTGCACCTGAACGGCGAGCTCGACGGCATCATGGCGGTCCGCCTCGACGCCGGCCGCATCACGGGGCTGTACTACGTGCGCAACCCGGAGAAGCTGACGCGCGTCGAGTCGGAGACCCCGCTGACCCTGCGGTGAGCGCTCGGCCAGGACGCGGACCGCGCGGTGATCGAGGTGCTTCCCGCGCCAGTGGCCGAGGTTGGCCGAGCTCGTCGTTACCGCCGCGCACGGCCGACGCGAGCGCCAGGTCAAGGCGCCGGCGTGTCCGCCGTCGAAGCTCGGCCACGCCGCCAGGTCGTGCGGGGCGGTGACCGTGGAGAACAGCCGCCTCCGCACTTCGTCCGGGGCCGTCTCCCAGCTGGCCGGCCGCGCGCACCGCCGCGGCGCCGGAGGGTAGCGCCGCGGGCGCGGCACGTGACCGCCGGGACAGGTATGGGTTCAGGTACTTGTACGGGTGCGGCCCCGCGCGCCGCGGCGCAAGCTTGACCGGCCCCCGATGACCGCAGGAGGTCGGAAAACCCATGGTGCACGGCCGGTCGCGTCCCCTCCTCCGGGTCGTTTCCCCCGCGAGCTCCCCGGAGCCGCGACCGGCCGCCTCGGGCTCGCGCGACCGCTACGCCGACCTCGACGACCGGCGGCTGGCCGCGATCCTGGCCGCGGAGGACACGGCGGAGGAGCACGGCCTCAACCCGCACACCCGCAGCACCTGCTACGTCCACCGGTGCTGGGCGCACCAGTGCGTCGGCGACCCGCTGCACGTCCTCGTCGTCACCGGGCACCGGTGGTGCCGCCGCTGCGAGTGCCCGGTCGACGTCGCCGTCGACGAGACCCCGCCCGGCGCGGTCCACCTGTTCTGCCCGCGCTGCGGCCAGGCGGGTTCGGCGGCCAACCGCGAAGTCCGTCAGGCCTGCCGCACGAGCCTCGCCGCGATGCACGGCGGCCACACGCCGACCCTCTACCGCATCCCGGACGCCTGACACCCGCGAGGTTGCTTCCTCCGAGGGGCTCGCATTGACCGGCCCGCGCGGACGTCCTTACGGTGCTCGGGTGGGCAAGGCCGGCACGACGCGGGGGAAGGGCAACCTGCCCGCCGACACCACGAGCTTCGTAGGGCGCAAGTCGGACGTTTCCGAGGTCAAGCAGCTGCTGACGCGGGCGCGGCTGGTCACGCTGACCGGGGTCGGCGGCGTCGGCAAGACGCGGCTGGCCGTCCAGACCGCTGCCGAGCTCTCGCGCGCGTTTCCCGACGGCGTCTGGCTGGTCGAGCTCGCCGGGCTGCAGGACCCGGCGCTGGTCGCGCACACCGTGCTCGAGGCGCTGGGCGTCCACGACGAAACCGGCCGGAAGCCGGCGGCGGTGCTGGCCGAGCACCTGCGCGACCGGCGGCTGCTGGTCATCCTGGACAACTGCGAGCACGTCCTCGACGCGTGCGCGACGCTGGCGCACGACCTGCTGCGGGCCGCGCCGGGCCTGCGACTGCTCGCGACCAGCCGTGAGCGGCTCGCGCTGGCCGGCGAGCACCTCTGGCCGGTGTCTCCGCTGCCGCTGCCCGAGGCCGGCCGCCCGCTGCCCGGCGGGGCCTGGCTGCACTACCCGGCGCTGACGCTGTTCGCCGAACGCGCGGCCGCCGTCGACCCCGGGTTCGCCGTCACCGCGGAGAACCAGGAGCGCGTCGCGCAGGTGTGCCGGCTGCTGGCCGGCATCCCGCTGGCGATCGAGCTGGCGGCCGTCCGGCTGCGGGTGCTGACGCTGGCGGAACTGGAGTCCGGGCTGGACGACTGCTTCCGGCTGCCCGGGACGGTGAAGCGCGGCGGCGAGCCCCGGCACCAGACGCTGCTGGCGGCCGTCGACTGGAGCTTCGCGTTGTGCAGCCCGGCCGAGCGGCGGCTGTGGGCCCGGACGTCGGTGTTCGCCGGCGGCTTCGACCTGCCGGCGGCCGAGCGCGTCTGCGCGGGCGAGGACGTCCGCGCCGGGCTCGCCGGGCTGGTGGAGAAGTCGGTGCTGATCCGCGAAGCCGGGCGGTTCCGGCTGCTGGAGCCCTTGCGGCAGTTCGGCCGGGCCCAGCTGACCGAGTCCGGGGAAGCGGCGGAGGCCCTGCGGACGATGCGGGACCACTACCTCGAACTGGCCGTCTGCGGCGAACGGGGGTGGTTCGGGCCGGAGCAGGCGGAGGTCTTCCGCCGGACGCGGGTGGAGCACGCGAACCTGCGCGCGGCGCTGGACTACAGCCTGACGGTGCCGGGCGAGCTCGAAACCGGCCTCCGGCTCGCCTCGACGCTCTGGTACTACTGGGCCGGCTGCGGGGTGTTCGGCGAAGGCCGCCACTGGCTCGACCGCGCGCTCGCGCTGTCGCCCGAACCGGGTGCGTCGCGGGCGAAAGCGTTGTGGGTCAACGGTTACGTGGCGACGCTGCAGGGCGACAACGCAGGCGCGATCGCGATGCTGGAGGAGTGCCGCGCGTACGCGCGCCGGGCCGGCGACGAGGTAGCGCTCGCGTACGCGACCCACCGGCTCGGCTGCAACCTGCTGGTGGGCGACGACATCGGCGACGCGAAGGCGCTGTTCGAGGAGGCGCAGGCGCGGTACCGGCAGCTCGGCGAGCTGAACAGCAACGTGATGCTGGCGGGCATCGAGCTGGCGGTGGCGTCGGTCTTCCTGGGCGACCTCGACCGCGCGGGCGAGCTGTGCGAAGAGGCGTGCGCGACGGGCGACGCCCACGGCGAGCAGTGGGCCCAGGCGTACGCGACGTTCGTCCAGGCGCTGGTGGCACTGGGCCGCGGCGACTTCACCCGCGCCGCCGAGCGCGGCCGGCAGTGCCTGCGCGTCAAGCGGAAGTTCCACGACCTGCTGGGAATCGTGCTGGCGATCGAGGTCCTGGCGTGGAACGAAGCGGCCCGAGGCCACTGGGAACCGGCGGCGACGATGCTGGGATCGGCCCAGCCGATCTGGCAGGCGGTCGGCTTCCCGATGTTCGGCTCGCGGTATTTCGGGGCCCCGCACAGGCAGTGCGAGAGGTCGGCTCGCCGGGCATTGGGCGACGGCCCGTTCACGGCGGCCTTCCGCCGCGGCGGCGAGTTCGGCTTGGAGGAAGCGATCACGTACGCATTGGGTGACGCGACGCCGTCGCCGGTGCCCGGTCCGTCGAGGGTGACGCCGTTGACGGACCGCGAGCGCGAGGTGGCGGTGCTGATCGCGGACGGGCGGTCGAACCAGGAGATCGCGGACAAGCTGGTCATTTCCCGGCGGACGGCGGAGGGCCACGTGAACCGGATCCTGCGGAAGCTGGGATTCGATTCACGCAGCCAGATCGCCGCCTGGGCGGCGCAGGTCTCGCGGCTTTAGCCGAGCCGGCTGAACAGGGCCGGCATCCGTAACAAGGAGCCGATCAGCCGCGACCTTGGCTGCGCATCGCACAACGCGAAGCTCGGCACCTCATGGCCCGTCCCCGGCCGCGCCGAACCCGGGAATCCTGGTGCGCCAGGGGAAGGGCTCACAATGATGCGAAGAATCCACGCGGTTCCACGTGGCCTGCTGGTGGTGTTTTCCGTCGTCCTGCTCACCGTATTCGGCCTCGCGCCGACGGCGTCAGCGGCGGTCCTGTGGCCCGACGAGCAGGCGATGATCACCACGAGCACCTACCGATCCACCTACGTCTACGACGTCGGCGTCGGGAACGCCATCTCCGCCGAGCAGTTCGCGCAGCCGGCGGTCACCGCGTTCTACCGCGCGCAAGGCGGCTTCGACCGGAACTTCATGTACTGGGCGCCGATCGTGGCGATCGACCGGCCCCACGAAGGCTGGAAGGCGTGCACCGGCAACACCGGTGGCCTCTGCCAGGACGTGCGTGACGGGAACCAGCTGATCGACGCCGAGATCGCGACCGGCCAGATCCACGTCAAGTACTGGAACGGCGCCTTCATCGGAGTGGCCTGCGGCAACTGGAACCACGGCGGCACCGGTCCGGTTCCGGTGATCAGCGGCGCGAAGTACGAGGACGTCAACGGTGACGGCGTCCGGCAGGCCGGCGAACCGGGCCTCGCCGGCTGGACGATCGACCTGTCCTACCACGGCACGGTGGTGGAAACGGCCACGACGGACGCCGCAGGTGGTTACTCGTTCTCCTTGGACGCCGAACGGTTCCCGGTCGCCGCGGGCACGTACACCCTGTCGGAACGTCCGCAGCCGGGGTGGGTCCAGTCCCACGCGCCGGCGCCCGTCACCGTCGGCTACGGCGCCGGCGCGGCGAACTTCGGCGGCAACGACTTCGGGAACTACCGGCCGGCGACGATCGGCGGCCGGAAGTTCGACGACCACGGGGCCGACGGCAGCGGCACTGGCGATCCCGGGCTGGCGAACTGGACGTTCGACCTGGACAACGGCGCGACCGCGGTGACCGGGAGCACGGGCGAGTTCGCGTTCGCGGGCCTGCGGCCGGGCACCTACACGGTACGGGAACGGCAGCAGCCGGGGTGGCGGCGGACGACGCCGGCCTCCGGGGCCACGACCGTGACGGTCACCAGCGGCCAGGTCGCCGGGGGCGTCGACTTCGGCAACGTCTGCCTCGGCGCGATCGCGGTGACCGCACCGGCCGGTGTGGCGGTCCGCGTCGACGAGGCCGGTGTCCCCGGCATCCTCGCGAACGATCCGCCGGCCCCGCGCACCGCGTCGGGCACCGCCACGGTTTCCGGTCTGCTGCCCGGCACCTACCGGGTGACCCTGACCCTGCCCGACGGCGTCTTCACCACCGACGCGGACCTCACGTCGCTCGACGGGAAGTTCGCGATAGTCAAGACGATCACGGTCGCCGAGTGCGGCACGAGTCCGGTCGCGCCCCCGTTCGTGACGTCGCAGCCGGGCAAGATCACCGGCGGCGTCCGGATCCTGGTGCCGGGCGGGACCGCCACCGCCGGGTTCGAGTTCATGCAGCGTGGCGACGGCCCGCGCGGCACGCTCGAGTACAACGACCACGGCAACGGCATCGACATCCACACCTCGGACATCACCGGGATCTCGGCTTCGGGCGGGGATGCCTACGTGTTCGGGCACGCCGTGGTGGGCGGCATGACGTACGGTTTCCGGCTCCACCTCGTCGACGCGGGTGAACCCGGCACCGGCGACCGCTTCGAACTCCAGGTGGCGAACGGGTACTCCGCCGGGTTCGGCCAGACGCTGAACGGCGGCAACGTCCAGGTCCACTGAGACCGCCGTGCCAGTGTCGTGAGTGGTAATTCGGGTTCCGACCCGGATTACCACTCACGGGGGCTTACGCGAGCCGGCTGTCCCAATCGGCGAACGACGCCACCAGGTCCTCCGGCGCCCCGATGTCCTTCAACCGCCGCAGCTGGTCCTCGATGTAGTACCGGTACAGCGGAACCAGCCCCGCCGCCAGCTCCGGTCCCAGCTCCTCCGCGTCCAGCGGGTGCCCCTCCCGGACGCGCAACGCCAGCCGCACCAGCGACTTCGCCGGGGCGTCCGGCTGGGCCAGGTACCACTCGATCGCCTCGTCGTTGTTCGCCGCGCGGCCCGTCTCCAACGTTCCCGAGTACAGGAACCGGACCGGGAACAGCACCGCCTTCGTGAACCACACCGTGTCCACCAGGAGCCGCTGCGGCGAGCGGAACTCCGCCGTCACCTCCGGCGTCGCCAGCACCGCGATGGCGAAGGAAGCGCTCTCCAGCAACAGCTCCGACGCCGATGGGCGGGCGATCTCGGCCAAGACGTCCGAGCCCAGCAGGACCACGCCGTGGTCGGCCAGCTGCAGTCGGTCCATCGCCGGGAAACGCCCGTCGTCCCTGCCTTCGCGCAACGCAGGCAGGGACGCCCAGAACACCGAAAGCTTGCGGTGCAACGGGCTTCGCTCCTGCAACGCCGTCGTCGTGTCCGCGATCGACGCGCCGTCGGCGTCGGCCAGCACCAGGGCCAGGTCGATGTCGCTCGCCGCCGGGGAGTAGCCGCCGTAGGACAGGCTGCCCAGCAGGTACGCGCCGATCAGGCGCTCTCCCAACGCTTCCTGGTACGCACGGGCCGCTTCGGCGGCGACTTCGCGAGCGGCCGCTTCGGGGTTCGTCATGCGGCCACCGTATCGCGGCGGGCGCACTCGGCGATGCGGTCCGAGACGACGCCGATCACCTGCCACGCCCGGTCGAGCACCGTGACGACGTCGTCCACCGTCCAGTCGTTGCGCCGGCGCAGCAGTTCGTAGCCCATCTCGAGGTGCTCGACGTCGGCTTCGTCGTGCAGGTCGAAGTATTCGTCCTCGGGGAACGCCCGCGTGCCCGCCTGGCTGAACACCAGGCTGCCCGCTTCCAGGGCCAGGTGCGCCAGCACCGCGCGCTGCACGCCCGGCAGGATCCCGAACTGGTCGACGAACCACGACGCGCCCGCTTCGATCACCGGGTCCCAGACCAGCTGCCGGTCGTCCGCGCGGCTGCGGGCGAGGATCTTGTCGTGCCCGATCTCCTCTTCCTGGTGCTCCAGGGCCAGGGCGCGCAGCTCCGGGTCGCTCTCGAACGTGACGCGGGCGCTGATCATCCGCTGGAAGGCGTTCGACCACGGCTGCAGGTAGGTGAGCACGGCCTTCTTGGTGTCGTCGGTCGTGCTCGCGTCGGTCAGCAGCCGGATCAGGTCCGACGCTTCGTACTCCCGTTGCCGCTGCTCGTTGTGCCGGGCCACGCGCTCGACGTCCTGCTGGGTCACGATCGGCTCCTTACCGTGGTGCTTCGGGAGATCATCTTTCCTGGCACGCTAAGCAAGATCAACAGGCGTCGGCGACCGGTCGTACACGGGGAACCGGAAGTACGTGGTGACGTCGCCGCGGCGGCCCGCTGTGCGGTAGCTCACCAGCTCGAGGATCCGCGTCCGCGTCAGCGGTCCCGGTGCCAGCGCGGCGGTGAGGAGGCGGAACCGCCCGGGGTCGACGCCTTCGCGGTGCAGCAGCGCGGCCGTCCGTTCGACGGCTTCTTCGTCACTGGCAGCGAGATCGGGCAGGCGCAGGTAGGTCGTGGACTCGGCCGCGCGGTCCAGCCCGGACCGGAACGCCAGGCAGCTCAACGCCGCTTCACCAGCATCTTCCCGGTCCCCGGCCAGGGTTTGGTACGCGCCGCGCGCGTCTTCGGCGTCGTGGCTCAGCGCCACCGCGGCGACGCGGTTCACTTCGGCGAGGCCGGCGCCGTGGTTGCGGTAGTAGACCTTGACCCGTGCCTCGGCCTCGTCGGCCAGGTCCACTGCGAAGAACTCGATTTCCCGGCTGCCTTCGACGGCTTCGATCCGGCGGCGGGCGTCGTCCCACGCGCGGGCCATGCCGAGCCGGTCCATCGCTTCGGCCACCGCGATCTCGCGGTGCGCGTGCGGCCACGGGTAGAGCCCGAAGTAGGTCTTGTGCACGATCCGCGACGGCGGGCGCCAGGCGATCGAGTGCCACAGGGGAGCGGGCGAGGGCCGGCCGCCGCGCACGGTGAACGTCTCGTGCACCCGGTGCAGCCTGCGGAAACCGCTCTCCGGCGGCGGCGCCACGTCGTGGCCGAGCCCGTCGAACAGCACCCGCAGCTCGGGGTGCGGCCCGGACCAGTTCACCGACATCTCGGCGGGGAACCCGTCGTCCGCCACATAGGACGGCTGGGCCGGGGTGGCGCCGATCCGTTCGTGCGCCCACGGCGGCAGCAGCGCGCGCAGCATCCGCGTGGTCCGGACGGACTGCTCGACCGGAACTTCGAGCGCTTCACAGGCCGTAGCCCAAAGCCCGCACAGAAAGTCACCGAAGAGACGACCCCGAGCCGGGTAGTTTTCCCTTATATATTCAGGAAACTCCGGCTCACGACTCGTCACGTCCGGATGCTATCAGTTTGATGCTTGCTCAACTAAAAAGCTGCACCCGGGTGGTCGAACCAATTGGGCCATGTGGGTTTGCCGGTGTCCGACGTGGACACGCTCGGACACATCGGACACCGGCGCCGTCCGAGGTGGACAGGGACAGGACAAACCGCAGGTCTCAGACCGGCGCGGGCACGATCGTCATGGCGTGCTTGACCAACCGGATGAGCGCGAGCTTGCTCGAGTCCCTGTCACGCGCGTCACACATGACGATCGGCACCCGGTCCGGGACGACGAGGGCCTCGCGGATCTCGTCCGCGGTGTAGCGCGGCGCGTTGTCGAAGCAGTTCACCGCCACGACGAACGGGATCTTCCGGCGCTCGAAGAAGTCGATCGCGGCGAAGCTGGTCTCCAGGCGCCGGGTGTCGACGAGCACGATCGTCCCGATCGCGCCGCGCGCGAGGTCGTCCCACATGAACCAGAAGCGCGCCTGGCCCGGCGTCCCGAACAGGTACAGCACGTGCCGCGGCGAGATCGTGATCCGGCCGAAGTCGAGCGCGACCGTCGTCGTGGTCTTGCGTTCCACGCCCGACAGGTCGTCCACCCCGGCGCTCGCCTCGGTGAGCACCTCCTCGGTGGTCAGCGGCGGGATCTCGCTGACCGAACCGACCATGGTGGTCTTCCCGGCGCCGAAACCGCCGGCGATGATGATCTTGACCGGCGTGGGGACCAGTTCGTCAGTACTTGATGAGGCCATCGAGAACCGCCTGGAGTGTTTCGAGGTCCGGCGACTGCGCCGGGTGGTGGGCAGGGGAGCGCGTGATCACGAGGCCGCGTTCGATGAGGTCGCCGACGAGCACGCGCACGACCCCCAGCGGGATCTTCACGTAGACCGCGATCTCGGCCACGGACACCGGGTGCCGGCACAGCTGCACGATCGCCTGGTGCTCCGGGCCCAGCCCGGCCGGCTCCTGTTCCGACCGCAGGGTCATCACCTGCGTGGAGAGGTCCAGCCGCGCGTTGTCCGCGGGCGTCCGGCCGCTGGTGATCGTGTAGGGCCGGACGAGCGGCCCGGCGGCCTCGTCGTACCAGCTCTCGTCCCCGCTCACGTGGCCTCCCGCAGGATCTGCGCCGCCTCGCGCGGCGCCGACACCATGTAGTCGCCGACCCGTTTGACCAGGCGGCTCATCTCGTAGGCGATCATCTCGACATCGACGTCGTCCGCGGCCAGCACGGCGAGGCAGGCGCCCTGCCCGGCGGCCGAGACGAACAGGTAGCCGCGCTCCATCTCGATCATGTTCTGCAGCACGGGGCCGCGGTTGAACTGCTTGCTCACCCCCTTGGCCAGGCTCTGCAGGCTGGAGGCGATGGCCGACAGCTGGTCGGAGTCGTCCTTGCCCATGCCGGCCGACTTGCCGATCAGCAGCCCGTCGGCGGACAGCACGATGGCGTTCTGCGCGCCGACCACGCGGTTCACCACGTCGTCGAGCAGCCAGTTGAGATCGGGTTTGGGGTTCCCGTACTCGTTCATGCGTCAGAGACCTTGACTTTCCTCTGTGGACATTCGATGTGCTGTCGCGGACTTACGCATCGTCCGACCCGACCCGGCCCCGGCGAGTGCCCTTGTGGAACGCGGCGAGGGTCCGCGCGGTCCCCTCGCCGGGCGCGGCGACGTCCTCGTCGCCTTCGTCGGGTTCGTTTTCGAGCTGGGCGACGAGGTTCTGCTGGGGCTCGCGCCGGGGCAGCCGGGGCCGGTCGTCGGCCGTCGGGGGCGGCGTCGCGGAGGTCTCGGCGGCCGGCGGCTCCGCGACCGGCGGCGCCGCGGCGGGCACCGCGGGCAGCGGGTCGGGCGGGGTGAGCGCGCGAGCCGGGTACGGCCTCGGCTTGGCCTCTCGCTTCATCGGGATCTGGCCGCTGAACGAGCTGGGCGTGTCCATGGAACCTGGTGCGCTTTCTGCTGCCTGCGGCGCGGGCGCGCCCACCGGAGCCAGCACCGCGGTGGTTTCCGCGGGGGAGGACCCCGGCTCGTCGGAGTGGTCCCCCTGCCGGCCGGCCAGGTGCTGGGACGGGATGAGCACGGTGGCACGCAGGCCGCCGTAGCGGGACGGGTCGAACGTGACGGTCATGCCGAGCTTCGACGCCAGGCGCGCGACCACGAAGAGGCCGAGGCTGGAGTCGGCCCGCAGCGCCATCGCGTCGAACTCGGGCGCCTCGGCCATCATCGCGTTGGCCCACTCGCGGACGCCGTCCTTCATGCCGAGCCCCTGGTCCGACACGTCGACGACGACCCCGCGCGCGACCGCGCGGCTGGTCACCTCGACCGGCGACCCGGGCGGCGAGAACGACGTCGCGTTGTCGACCAGCTCGGCGACGAGGTGGATCGTGTCGGCCACCGCGGTGCCGACGATCGCGACGTCGGGCACCTGCTCGACCTGGACCCGGGCGTACTGCTCGGTTTCCGACACGGCCGCGCGCAGGACCTCCATCAGCGCCACCGGCTTGCGCCAGCGGCGGCCCGGCTGCTTGCCGCCGAGGATGATCAGGTTCTCGGTGGTGCGGCGGGCGCGGGCGGCGAGGTGGTCGAGCTGGAACAGCGAGGCCAGCTGCGTCGAGTTGTCCTCGCGGGCTTCCATCTCGTCGAGGATCTGCAGCTGCTGGTGGACCAGGACCTGGTTGCGGTGGGCGATGCCGAGGAACACGTTGTGCACGCCGCTGCGGGCCTTCGCCTCGCTCGCCGCGGCGTTGACCGCGGTCAGCTGGGCGGTGTTGAACGCCTCGGCCACCTGCCCGATCTCGTCGCGGCCGTGGTCGAGCTGCGGGAGCTCTTCCTTGAGGTCGACGGGTTCGCCGTTCTTCAGCCGCTCCACGATGTTCGGCAGCCGGTTGCGGGCGAGGTCGAGCGAGTCGTTGCGCAGCCGGGCGAGGCGGGTCATCAGCGCGCGGTCGACGAGCGAGCGGGACACCCGCACGGCGACGATGATCGCGGCCAGTGACGCGAGCAGCGCCAGGATGCTGCCGATGATGACGTTGCGCAGCTGGGCGTCACCGGAGTCGATCGCGGCCGCGGAGACCTTGTCCGCCTGGGTGATCGCGAGGTCGTTGAGGCCCTGGGCGACCTGGGTGGTCGTGTTCAGCCAGTCCGTCTCGGACACCGGCACGGAGTTCTGCTCGCTCGGCGACCACGGGCCGTGCTTGACGATCGCCTGCTCGGCGGTGGCCAGCTGCTGCCACGCAGCGCTCTTGGTCAGCGCCTGGTACTTGTCGCGGACGCTCGCGTCGAGGAACGGCTCGATCTGCGTCAGCTGCGTCCGGTAGGTCCCGGACAGCTGGGCGAACTGCGCGAAGTCGTCGGGGGCGAAGGTGCCGGCCGAGAAGGCGGTCGAGACGAGCGACGTCTCGCGCGACATGGCGTCACCGGCGCGGAACACCGAGGTCGCCGTGATGCCGCCGGTCGCGGCGTCGGCGTCGGGCACGACGCGGGCCTGGGTGTCGAAGAGGTTGGACGCGGTGTCCATCACGCCGTTGTAGTAGCCGTTGACCTGCGCGCGGTCGATGCTGCGGAAGGAGATCTGCGAGCGCAGCACGGGCAGCTGGTCGAACTGGGACTTCAGCGCGTTGACCTTGGCCGCGATCTCGTCCGGCGCGTTGGAGATGGTCGCGGCGAACGCGTCCTTCAGGGCGCCGAGCTTTTCGTCGGTGGCCTTCTGCTGCTGCTGGAGCCGGCCCGGGCCGAGCGCGGGGTCGTCCAGGTACTGCAGCGCGGTCTGGCGTTCCTTCTGGAACTCGGCCAGCGCGGTGGCGGCGGGGATGGAGACCTCACGCACCGACGCCGCGACCAGCCGGACGTAAACGCCGTTGAAGAGGAAGTAGGAGGAGACCGCGATCCACAGCACGAGCAGCGTCACGCTGGGAATGAGAACGGTCCTGGTCAGCCTTTTGCGGATCGACTTGTCGTACGGCTTGTCCGACTCGTCCTGGGCGTCTTTGTTCTGCACGGCGGTTCACGAACTCCTGAGTGACGGTCGGCGAAAACTCCGGACCCGGACGAGGAAGCGGACACGACGATGGGACACAGCGGCCGCCGTCACCCGTCTTCGCCTCACCCTCCGTGTTGCCGCGGAATCGATCAGGGTCCGTTTTTTACCACGAACCACTGAACGGCGGTGGTGCTGACCCGGCGTCCGGACGGGTGTCCGCCGGACGGCGAACGGTGTTTACCGACCGCGTCCGGTTGATTACCCGCATTTCCTCTGGTAACGGCCCCGAGACGGTTTTCGCGGTGTTGCACGCTGGGCCGAACGGGTGAAAGTGAATTCGTCCGGTCCGCCGCGCCGAGGCGTTCGCAGGGCGGGAAAAAACGGGCACGACGGTTGCCTGGAGGTGCTCCGCAGCGGGCGACGCTCGGTCACGGGCGGGAGAAGATGATCTTCGTCACGGAAGCCGCCGCGGGCGGCGAAATCTCTGCTGTCGTGGAAATAGCGTGGGCCCGGGTGCTGCGCCGCGGGTATGGGCTCAGCCGGCGTCCGGCTCGCCGAACCCCACGTCCTCCCGCGTCTCCGGCAACGGCCGCCGCGGCTCGCGGACTCCGCTCGGGTCTCCGCCGCCGCTCACCCACACCGTCACCGTCGCCCAGCGGGCCACGCGCACGCCCGCGGCAGGTAACTGTGCCACCACCACGCCGTTCATCAACGGGTGCGGGCTGTCGGGATCGGGGCCCTGCAACAGCAATCCCGTGTCATGGCCGGACAGCCACGCGTCGAGCGCTTGCCGTCCCCGGAAGTCCGGCACCACGACCAGCTCGTCCACTGCTCCTCACCCGCTCTCCAGCGTAGCGAGCCGCGCAAGATTTACATCGGAAGAACTATTGTCAAGCGCGATGGACATCACCTACAGTCCTGTAAACCAGCCAACGGAGGAGGGTGTCATGACCGCAACCGTGCCCGCCGGGTCGACCGAGCTGTGGCGCGACCGCAAGCGCTACCTGTGGCTGATCGGCCTGGTCGTCCCCTCACTGGCGTTCCTCGCCATCGGCCTGCACGCCGCCACCGGCTGGGGCGCGTGGTTCTGGATCGGGCCGGTCGTCATCCTCGTGATCGTGCCGCTGATCGACCTCGGCGCCGGGCTGGACCGCAGCAACCCGCCGGACGACGTCATCGAACGGCTCGAGAAGGACCGCTACTACCGCTGGATCACCTTCGCGTTCCTGCCGATCCAGTACGTGGGCTTCGCCGCTGCCTTCTGGCTGATCGCCCGGGGCGACCTGACCGTCGCCGACAAGATCGGGCTCGCGATCTCCATCGGCTGCATCGGCGGGATCGGCATCAACACCGCGCACGAACTCGGCCACAAGAAGGAGAGCCACGAGCGCTGGCTGTCGAAGATCGCGCTGGCGCAGAGCTTCTACGGCCACTTCTACATCGAGCACAACCGCGGCCACCACGTCCGCGTCGCGACGCCGGAGGACCCGGCGAGCAGCCGCGTCGGTGAAAGCTTCTACCGCTTCTGGCCGCGCACGGTCTTCGGTTCGCTGAAGTCCGCGTGGCGCTTGGAGCGCAAGCGCTACGCCCGCCGCGACAAGCACCCGTACCGCCTCGGCAACGACGTCCTCAACGCCTGGCTGATGTCCTTGGTCCTCTGGGGCGCGATGGTCGCGTGGCTCGGTGTCGGCATCCTGCCCTACCTGGTGATCCAGGCCGTCGTCGGATTCTCGCTGCTGGAGGTCGTCAACTACATGGAGCACTACGGCATGCTGCGGCAACGCGTCGGCACGGCGGGGAAGCGACGCTACGAGCGCGTGGATCCCAGCCACAGCTGGAACTCCAACAACATCGCCACCAACGTCCTGCTCTACCACCTGCAGCGGCACAGCGACCACCACGCCAACCCGACCCGCCGCTACCAGACCCTGCGCGACTTCGCCGAGTCGCCGGTGCTGCCCACCGGGTACGCCGGGATGATCGTGCTCGCGCTCGTCCCGCCGCTGTGGCGCCGGGTGATGGACCCGCGCGTGCTCGCCCACTTCGACGGCGACATCTCCCGCGCGAACATCCAGCCTTCTAAGCGCGAGAAAATCCTTGCGCGGTACGGAACCCGCGTCACCGCCGTCGTCCCCGAGCACGCCGACACCCACGGCGACGCCACCGAAGGCGGCATGTGCCCCGGCTGCGGGTACGTCTACGACGAGAAGCTCGGCGACCCGCGGGAGGGCTTCCCGGCCGGCACGCCGTGGTCGGCGATCCCGGACTCCTGGTGCTGCCCCGACTGCGGGGTCCGCGAGAAGGTCGACTTCGTCGCGCCGGGCCGGGTGGGTGCGTGATGCGGATCGACGCGGACCGCGCGAAGTGCGACGGCCTCGGCATGTGCGAGGCGATGGCGCCGGACTTCTTCGAAGTCGGCGAGGACGGCACGGTCGTCGTGCTCGACGAGCAACCCGGCGAAGAGCACCGCCAGGACGTCGCCGCGGCGGTGGACGCCTGCCCGGTACTGGCGTTGAAGCTGGCATGACGCTCGTCGTCGTGGGTGCCTCGCTGGCCGGGCTGCGCGCGGTGGAGTCCGCGCGCCGCACCGGGTACCGCGGCCGGATCGTCCTCGTCGGTGCCGAGGAGCACCTGCCCTACGACCGGCCTCCGCTGTCCAAGGCGTTCCTCGACGCCGACGGCCCGGCAAGCGTCGAGCCGTTCCACGCCGAAACCGTGCTGCGGGACGAACTCGGCGTCGAGCTGATGCTGGGCGCTCCGGCGGAAAGCCTCGACACCGACGCGCGCGAAGTCGCGGTCGCCGGGACGGCCGTGCGCTACGACGCCCTGGTCGTCGCCACCGGCTCGACCGCACGCAGCCTGCCCGGCGCACGCACGCTCCGGACGGCCGAGGACGCCGTCGCGGTGCGCGCCGCGCTGGACGCCGGTGCCCGCACGGTCGTGATCGGCGCCGGGTTCATCGGCTCGGAAGTGGCGTCGGCGGCCCGCAAACGCGGGTTGCCGGTGACGATCGTGGAGGCGTCGGCCGTCCCGCTCGCCCGCGCGGTGGGGGAGACCGCCGGGGCGCGGCTGACCGCGTTGCACCGGGAAGCCGGCACCGAACTGCGGCTCGCCACCGAGGTCACCGGCGTGACCGACGATGGCGTGCACCTGGCGGGCGGCGAAGTCCTGCCCGCGGACCTCGTGGTCGCCGGCATCGGCGCCGTCCCGGCCACCGGCTGGCTCGAAGGCGGCGGGCTGACGCTGCACGAGCGCGACCGCGGCGTGGTGTGCGACGCGACGCTGGCCGCGGGCCCACCGGGCGTCTACGCGGCGGGAGACGTCGCGCACGTGCCGAACCCGCTCTTCGACGGCCTCGGCATGCGGCTCGAGCACTGGACGAACGCGGCCGAGCAGGGTTCGGCCGCCGCGCGGCACGCGCTCGACCCGGCGTCGGCCCGCCCGCTGGAAGCCGTGCCGTACTTCTGGTCCGACTGGTACGGCCGGCGCATCCAGTTCGTCGGCACCCCGCACGCCGACGAGGTCGTGTCCGCGGGCGGGGTGACGCTCTACCGCCGCGGCGACCGGATCGCCGGCGCGCTCACCGTCGACCGGCCGCGCGAGATCATGAAGTACCGCCGCCGCATCGCCTCACGGGCTCCGTGGGGAGAGGCGCTGGCCTTCGCGGGCGCCGCCTAGAATGGCGATCATGAGTGCGGCACTTCCGGCGGCGCCCGAGGGTGGTCAGCACCGGCAGCCGATCATCACCGCGGCGATCGAGCTGACCGCGCGGTCGGGCTGGCAGGCCGTCACGATGGCCCGGCTGGCCGAGGTCGTCGGCGTCAGCCGCCAGACCGTCTACAACGAGATCGGCTCCAAGGCCGCGCTGGCCGAAGCGATGGTCACGCACGAGCTGGGCCGGTTCCTCTCGGTCGTCGACGCCGCGTTCGCCCGCCACGAGGACGACCTGGTCGAGGCGATCTACGACGCCGTCCGCGCGGTCCTCGAGCTGGCCGACGACAACACGCTGCTGCGCGCGATCGCGTCCGCGACGCACGGCACCGCCTCGGAGCTGCTGCCGCTGCTGACCACCGAGGCGGGGTCGCTGCTGACGCAGGCGAAGGCGATGCTCACCGCCCGCGTGGCGGCCTACGACCCGCCGTTCACCGACGAGCAGCTCGCCGTGGTCATCGACGTCGTCGTCCGCACGGTGCTGAGCCACGTGATGCAGCCGTCGGACACCCCGGCCCGCACCGCGGACGCGCTGGCGTGGCTCGCGGCCCGCGTCCTCGGCGTGGACGCGACTCCGCCGCTGCGGCACCGCTGATTCAGCGGAGGCCGTGCCGGTCCAGCCACGCCGCGACCTCGGCGGCGATCTCCTTCGGCCGATCCTCCTGGGCGTGGTGCCCGGCTTCCCCGCACGCGACGACGTCGAGCGCGGCGACGTTCTTCCGGCACCACCGCGCGACCTTCTCGCCGATGAGCAGTGTGGGGGAGCCGTCGAACGTCATGAGCAGCTTCGGCGTCCCGGTGCTGGTGGCCAGCCACTCGTCGTAGGCCTCGACGCGTGCGACGACCTCGGCCGGCTCGCCGCCGAGGGGCAGCTGCCGCGCCCACGCGAGCACCGGGCGGCGGCTTTCCGGGGTGGGGAACGGCGCGAGGTACGGCTCGAGGTCCGCGACCGGCGTGCGCACGCCGCCGGTGAACGCCTGCCGGACGAACAGGTTCTCCTCGAGCACCATCTTCTCGCCGACGCCGGGGGTGCGGATCTTGCGCGTGCGGTCCGCCGCCTGCGGCGACACGTCGTCCCAGGCCATCGGCTTGACGATCGTCTCGAAGAACGCCACGCCCCGGACGCGGCCCGGGTGCCGGGCGGCGAAGTCGAAGGCGAGCGCGCCACCCCAGTCGTGCCCGACGGGGACGACGTCGTCGAGGCCGAGCGCGTCGAACCAGGTGTCGAGGTGGCGGGCGTGGTCGGCGAAGGAGTACGCGATGTCGGGTTTGGGGGACCGGCCCATGCCGATGAGGTCGGGGGCCAGCAGGCGCCCGCCGCCGACGTGCGGCAGGACGTTGCGCCAGCCGTGCGACGAGCCGGGGTTGCCGTGCAGGAAGACGATTGGGGTGCCGGTGCCGGTTTCTTCGTGGTACAGCGTCATTTCTCGTCCTTCAGCGGAGTGTCGAGGAGGAGCGTGAGTTCGCGGCTCAGGGCCGCGGTGCGGTCGCTTTCGCGGCCGCCGAGGGGTTCGAGCAGGCGGTCGAGCAGTTCGGCGACGGTGGCGATCGCCGGCTCGACGACCTCGCGGCCGCGGGCGGTCAGGCGCAGCCGGATGGTGCGGGTGTCGGCGGGGTCGCGGGTGCGCTCGATCAGGCCGTCGGCGTCGAGGGAGCGCGCGAGTTTGGAGGTGTAGAGGGTTTCCAGCCCGGTCTCGTCAGCGAGTTCCCGCTGGCTCGGGGTGGTTCCGGCGCGTTCCAGGCCGAAGAGCGAGGACAGGAAGACGTACTGGGCGTGCGTCAGGCCCGCGGGGGCCAACGCGCGGTCGACCGCTACGCGCCACTTCATCGACAGCCGCCAGATGAGGTGCCCGGGTGTGCTCATGCCGGATATAGTACATGGCTACTGTTTACATGGCTACTATCGAACCGACGTGAATGACTCATTCATGTCACCTGACGACATGAATGAGTCATTCACGTCAGCCGGCGAGCTCGCGGATCCGGTCCATGGCCGCGCGGACCTCGGTGAACCCCGTCGTGAGCGGGCTCAACCCGATGCGAATACCGTCCGGCCGGCGGAAGTCGATGAGCACGCCGTTGTCGATCAGCACGCGGGAAAGCCGCTCGGCGTCAGGGTGCCGCAGGGTGACGTGCCCGCCGCGACGCTCGTCCTCCCGCGGCGAGGCCACCGTGAACCCGAGCGGGACGAGCCATTCGTCAGCGAGGGCGATGACCCACCGCCCCAGCGCGACCGCCTTCGCCCGCACCCGGTCGATCCCCGCTTCGGCCAGCAGCGCCACGCCTTCCTGGACGCCCACCATGCCGAGCACCGGCGGCGTCCCGGACAACGCGCGGCGGATGCCCGGCGCGGGCACGTACCGCTCGGCCATCCCGAACGTGTCGGCCGCGCCCATCCAGCCGGTGATCGGCTGCCCGAACGCCTCGTGGTGACGTGCGTTGACGTAGAGGAACGCGGGCGCGCCGGGGCCGGCGTTGAGGAACTTGTACGTGCAGCCGACCGCGAAGTCGGCGGCGTCGGCGTCCAGCGCGACCGGGATCGAGCCGACGCTGTGGCAGAGGTCCCAGACCGTCAGCCCGCCGCGCTCGTGCACCAGCCGCGTGATCCCGGCCAGGTCGGTGATCGCGGCCGAGCGGTAGTCCACATGGGACAGCACGACCGCCGCCGTGCGCGGGCCGGTGACCTCGGCGACGTCCTCGGCGCTCTCGATCCACCGGACGGTCAGGCCGAGTTCGGCGGCGACGCTGTCGACGAGGAACCGGTCGGTGGGGAAGTTCGCGGTGTCGGTGACGATCTCGTCGCGTCCCGGCCGCAGCGCGACGGCCGCCCGGAGCACCTTGTACAGGCACACGGACGTCGAGTCGGCGACGATCGTCTGCCCGGGCGCGGCCCCGAGGGCGACGCGGCCCAGCTCGTCCCCGATCCGCTCGGGCAGCTCGAGCCAGCGTTCGTCCCACGACCGGATGAGCCGGGCACCCCACTGCTCGGCGACGACTTCCTGAAGGCGTTCGGCGGTGGCGCGCAGCGGGCGGCCGAGGGAGTTCCCGTCGAGGTAGGCGACGACGCTCTCGTCGGTGATCGGGACGAACCGGTCCCGGAACGCGGCCAGCTCGTCCCCGGCGTCGAGGCGCGCGGCTTCTTCGAGCGTGGTCAGCGGTTCTTCTCCTTGACGCGCTCGGTTTCCTTGCGCACCTCGGCCTGGGTGGCGCGTTCGCGTACCAGCCAGTCGGGGTTTTCCTTCTTGAGCGCGTCGATCTCCTCGGTGGTGAGCGCCTCGGTGATCCCGCCGCGGGTGAGGCCGCCGATGGAGACGCCCAGCTTCGCCGCGACGACCGGCCGCGGGTGCGGGCCGGTGCGGCGCAGCTCGCGCAGCCACTCCGGCGGGTCGGCCTGCAGCGCGTTCAGCTCGTCGCGCGAGACGACGCCCTCCTGGAACTCCGGGGGCGTGGCTTCGAGGTACACACCCAGCTTCTTCGCCGCGGTCGCGGGCTTCATCGTCTGGGTGGTCTTGTGCGACGTCATGCCGTCCAGGGTAGCCAGCGCCCCGCCCGGTAGCCTGACCCGGTGACCTCGTTCCGTCTCGCGTACGTCCCGGGCGCGACGCCTGCCAAGTGGGTGCGGACCTGGGGCGAGCGGCAGCCGGACGTGCCGCTGGAGCTGGTGCCGGTGGCCGCGGCCGACGCGACGGAGCTGATCCGCTCGCGCGGGGCGGACGCGGCGCTGCTGCGCTCCCCGATCGACCGTGACGGCCTCCACGCGATCCCGCTCTACACCGAGACGACGGTGGTGGTCGTCCCGAAGGACCACCTGATCGCGGCGGCCGACGAAGTGTCCACAGCGGACTTGGCGGACGACGTCGTGCTGCACCCGCTGGACGACACGATCGAGTGGCCCGCGTTCCCGGGCCGTCCGGCGGTCTCGCGGCCGGAGTCGACGGCGGACGCGATCGAGCTGGTGGCGGCGGGCGTCGGCGTGCTGGTCGTCCCGCAGTCCCTGGCCCGCCTGCACCACCGCCGCGACCTGACGTACCGGACGGTCGCGGACGCGCCGCAGTCGAGCGTGGCGTTGTCGTGGCCGGAGGACGAGACGACGGAGCTGATGGAGACGTTCATCGGCATCGTCCGCGGCCGCACGGTCAACAGCACGCGCGGACGCCAGCAGCAGCCTGCGCCGGAGAAGAAGCGGCCCGAACGCAAGCCCGCGACCGCGAAGAAGCCGGCTGCCCGCCGGGGCGGCGGTGCCCCGAAGCGGGGCAAGCCGCGCCGGAAGTCCTGACTCAGTTCGTCGCGTACACGCAGTTGCCGTCCGCGCGGTCCGGCAGGTCGGGGTCGTCGAACCAGTGGCCGTCCTCGCCGAGGTAGCGGAACTGCAGCACCGTGCCCGGCGCGACGTCCACCGAAGTCGAGCGGCGGCCGTTGGAGCGCGGGGTCAGGTGGTGGCGGCCGGGCGTCCAGTCGTTGAACGAACCCACGACGCTCACCCGTCCGGGCGGTGCCCCGACCGGGAGGCTGAACGTGACGCGCTGGGTGCCGGCCCGGCTCTTGCTGGTCTTGATCACGTGCGGCGGCCTTTCGAAGAGGGTGGGAAGGAGGGCGTGCTCGGCACTGAGCGCCGACATGATGACACAACCGTAACGGTTCGGTCACCCGCAGTGCCCGAAGGTGGTACCCAGCCGCTCAACGGTTCGCCACCGACCGGGTGGTCCTGCGGTGAACCATGATCATCTTGCTGCCGGACGTGCTTTCCGGTGCGAGACTGGCTGCCGTGACCGTCGCCGCTGATCGTCAAGTCAAGGACCCGTGTGCCTGGCTCAGCGCCGTCACCCTCGAGCTCGCCGGCGCTCATCCCGCCGACACGCGAGGGGTGCTCTTGACGGTGTGGGACGGGTTGGTCGCCGCCCGGCTCGCCGGGTTGCACGCTGCCGCGGCTTCGCCCCGATGGCGGGCGCGGCAGCTCCACGCCGAAGCGGTCGAGTTCGATCTCGCCCTCCAGCTGGCCCGCAACTGCGCCATCGGCCCCGGCCTGGCCATCCCGGCCGGGCTGCCCGGAGCCGCGGTCGCCTGGCCGGTCGCGCGGGCCGACGCCGCCGTCGCCGCGATCATCTCCTTCTGCGCCACGGCCGAAACGATGCTCCGCCGGGCCGGCGAGCTGACGCCGGTGTGGGAGGACAGCCTGCTCGGGCCGGTCGCGCTGACCCGCTGGCTGGCCGACTGCTGGACGGGCCGCCACACGGGCTGCCCGCTGCGGCTGCCGGTGCCCCCGCCGTCGTGGTGGCGGTGACGGCCGTCCGTCAGGGGAAGGCTGGGCCGGCTTCGCCCGGTGCCGGGCGAAAGGAGGCAGGGGTGGCCGGATCAGCTGTCCCGCCCACGAGACTCGCGGAGACAACCCGCGCCGCGGTGCGCGCGGTCCTGCTGGCCGAGCTGACCGCGGCGGACACCCGGGCGCAGGCCGCGGGGTGGTCACGGGAGACGCTGTTCGAGGTACTGGCCGCGCGGTTGGACTCGGTGACCGGGGGACCGAAAACGCGTCCGGCGGCCGGGAACGCTTGCGAGCAGCCGAATCCCGCTCCCGGCGGCCGGCCCTCGATGGTGGACCGCGACCGGCCGGCCCGGTGTCCTGAATGACTCATTCACCTCAACCGAGGACTTGAATGAGTCATTCAAGACGTTCGCGCGCGGCCGAGGATCGCCAGCACCGTCGCGACGATCCGCTCGAGCCGGACCTCGTCGGCGAGGGCGGTGGCCAACCAGTCGTCGAGTGTGGATCCGTGGTGCGGCAACCGGTCCAACGCGCTCCCGCCGGCTCCGAACACCCGCCGGACGACCGCGCCCACCGCCGCCGGCGGGTCTTCGCCGCCGTCCAGCCTCGCCTCGATCGCGCGCAGCGCCTGCTCGGCCAGCGCCGCCAGCCGGGCGTCGTCCGCTTCGGCCGCGTCCACCAGCTGCAGCGGGACCGGCTCGGCCGCGCCGTCCGCCGGCATCGGTGCCACCGGGGCCCGCTTGTGCCCGAGAGGTCGCTCGACGTGCTCGGCGTACCACTTCGGCCGCCTGCCCATCGCCGCCAGCACCTGCCGCACCTCGAGGTCGAGCGTGTCGCGGCCCGGCGGCGGGGCGCCCGTGACCTCGGCCCGGCGCGCCGCCCAGCCGTCCAGGGGCCACAGCTCCGCGCCCGCCGTCGCTGGCACGCCGGCCCACACCAGGATCTGCACGGCGAGGTCGCACAGCCACGGGTCGCGGCCGAGGGCGTCGCCCAGCCAGGCCGGCAGCCGGGGCCGTTGCAGGGCCCCGATTTCGCCGCGGCGCCGCCGGTGCGCGTCGACCGTGGCCGGGCTCAGCCGGGTCGCCAGCCAGCCGTCGAAGTTCTCGATCGGGTCCGTCGCGCGCCGCAGCGCGTGCTCCACGACGGCTTCGACGTCGTCGTGGAAGCGGTCGAGGCAGTCGGGCCGCAGCCATTCCAGCCCGCGGGCGCAGTCCGGGTGCCGCCGCTGCCGTTCCAGTGGTTTGGTGATCCGCGCGAAGACCAGTGGCCAGGCGACCGTGTAGACCGCCCCGCGCAACCGGGCGAGGTCGCCGGGTGGGGCGGCCGACGCGGAGCCGGCGAGCCTGCCGTCGCGGGCCAGCCGCCGGACGCCGTCGACGTCCGCCGGTCCCGCGCACGGAAAAGTGGTGTCGAGCAACCCGTCCTCCCCGATGCCGTCGACCGGGACATGGTCGGTCAGCCGGGGAACGGGCAAAGGCCGTCGGCGGGCCGAATCACCGCGGAACTGGCCACGCGCTGGCCACCGGCGGGAATCACCTGATCGGCGCAGGCGCTGCCGCCGATCGCGCGGAAGTCCGCGTGCCACAATCGAAACCCCATGGCACACGAGGACGGGTTGCTCCGCGAGCTCACGACGTTGCGCCGCGGCTGGGGTCTGGAAGCCGACCGGCTGCGCGACCGGCTCGGCCCGATCGTCGCCGGCTGGTGCGAAATCCACCGCACGGCGAACGACCGCGAAGCGCGGCGGGTGCTGCGTGACGCGATTTCCGCCGCGATCGCGGAGTTCCCGGCCGACGATCGGCTCGCGGTCAACGTCGCGCTGGGCATCGCCCCCGGCTCGCAGCACGCCCTGCTCAGCGACCGGGTCGGCGTCCTCGCCGACCAGCTGCGCGTCTCCGAACGCACGGCGCGGCGCCGCATCGACCGGTCGTTCGCCCGGCTGGCCGCCGAGATCGAAGCCGCCGCGCGGCCCGGCGAAGACGTCCCGGACCCCGACCAGGGCTGGTTCGTCAAGCGGCTGCGGGCCATCGTCCGGCTCGACACGCCCGAGCCGGAGCTGATCGAGGAGCGGCTGATCGTCGCGACCCGCGACGGGCTGAGCCGGATCGCGGCCCAGTTCACCGTGCCCCGCCTCGAAGACGGCCACGACGGCGAGCGCGACGTGGCGGCCGATGCCCAGCACGGCGTCCGGATCACCGACGCGAAACGGGTGGGGCAGCGCCACTTCCGCTGGCTCCTGGACCTCCCGCGGCCGCTGTCACGCGGCGACACCCACACGTACGCGCTGGTGATCCGGATCCGCGACGGCCTGCCGATCCGCCCGTCGTACACGTTCGTGCCCCTGGTGGCGTGCGAGTCGTTCACGGTGCGAGTCCGCTTCGACCCCCGCAGCCTGCCGTGGCGGGTGTGGCGGGTCGACCGGGTGCCGCCGTCGGTGCTGGCCGACCCACCACAGCCGGGCGCGCCGCTCCCGCTGGACGGCGCGTGCGAGGTGGCGCAGGAGTTCACGGCCCCGCAGCTGGGCTACGCGTACGGCCTCCGCTGGCTCACCTGAAGTATTCCTTGACCTGAATATTCCACTGTGTGAATACTGTCCGCATGGACGGAATCGCGGCAGCACTCGGGGACGCGTCGCGCTGGCGTCTGGTCGAGCTCTTGGCCGAGCGTCCCCGATCGGTCGGCGAGCTGGCCGAGCTGACCGGCCTACGCCAGCCGCAGACGACGAAGCACCTGCAGACGTTGGCGCGCGCCGGCCTGGTCACGGTGTTCCCGCTGGGTCAGCGCCGGGTGTACGCGCTGGAAGCCGAGCCGCTGGCGGCATTCGCGGGCCGCCTGACGGACCTGGCGAAGGAGACCGAGGCGCACAAAGGGGAGCGAGACGTCGTAGCGCGATACCGCGAAGCGGTGGAGGCGGAGACGTCGGCCGCGGACCGAGACCAATGGGCGGACGGCCGCGCATTCGGCTTCGAACGAGCGCTACCGGCAGCGCGTGACGTGGTCTGGCGGTACTGGACGGACCCGGCGCTGCTGGCCTCGTGGTGGGTCCCACCATCGATGACGATCACCAGGTGCCTCCTGGAGCCACGCCCAGGTGGCAAGGCAGCACTGGCCTACCGAGACGCGGACGGCGAGTACCTCGCCGAAGGCTGGGTCCGAGTCGCGGACGTGCCAGGGCGCCTGGCATTCGACCTGGCGGTAACCGGCCGGGCGTCGTTCACCGGCCACTACGACCTGGAGCTGACCCCACTGCCAGGCGGTACCCGCCTACGACTGGGCCTGCGGATAACGGCGACAACGGTCGAGGCGGCACCGGCGATAGCCGGAATCGAAACGGGCTGGAGCCAGGTGCTGGACCGCCTGACGGAAGTGCTGACACAGCGAAAGGACTGACAAGTGCCTCGCAGAGTAACGGCAAACCAGGCGGGCCGGCGGACATGAAGGCAATAGTCTCGTACGCAACGACAGAGGTGGCCCGACGCCACTTGACGCGAATCTGGGAGAACGGGACAACAGCGCTACTGGGCCGCCTGAACGCAGAAGGATTCCTGGGATTCTGGCCAACGGTAGCGGCAGACGAGAGCACGGGTACGCAAAGTGGCTGGCAGAGGCGGAAAAGGTGGTCTTCTCAAGAACGCTGACGGAGGCCCCCTGGCAGCGAACGCGAGAAATCCCGATAAACAGCAGCGCAAGCATAATCAAGCCACTTTGGCAGCAAACCTACTGGACAGGCTGTACTTGATGATCTGCCCGGAAATAGCGGGCGGAGAAGAGCGCCTGTTCGAGAAGGGCCTACCACCCTCGACGTGGAGGTTGACCCACCACGAAACAGGCGACCTGGGAGAACTGGCCTTGGTATACGACAAACAAGCCTGAGGTCCTCTTTAGACGAACCCGGCAGACCAACCCGACCACAAGGACGGGGGTCCGGGGGCGCGCCCCCGGGCGGGGTGTGGGGGTCGCACCCCCACAGGGAGGAAGCGAACCGAGGGGTGCGAGCGAAGCGAGCACCGTGAAGGGTAGGGCGGGCGGGGCTCGAACCCGCGGCCAAGGGATTATGAGTCCCCTGCTCTAACCAACTGAGCTACCGCCCCCTGGCCCCGGCGCGCTGGCGGCTCGGGGATGTGCGTTTGCACAGAAGACCCAGTTCGCTTCAAGTTATCACAGCGGCCATCCGGGCAGATCCGGTAGGCCAAACAGGTTGAAGTGGCCACCAAGCGGCGCAGGCTCGTCTAGGTTGCAAGGGCGTCGCCGCTGAACGGAACGGCGGGAGGGTGAGCGATGGTCGCGGGACCGCGAGCCACTCCGTACGAACCGCGCGCTGTCCGGTTGGCGCTGCTGGACGCACTCACCGTCGGGTCGGGTCTGGGGTACCTGGCGCACCAGTACCGGGAGGCGCTCGTGGCGAACCTCGCGGCCATCGGCCTGGGCTTGTTGCTGGTTTTCGCGTTGGGGTACGTGGTCCGGGTGTCGGTGCGGTCGTTGCGCCGCGCGAATCGGCGTATGGAGGGGATTTTCGCGGAGGAACTGCGGAAGCCGTCGCCGCGGCCGCGGTGAGGGTGCGGATTCCGTTCAGGTGCTGTCGTCTGCCGGTGCCCGCGCGCCGGTAAGCCGGGGCGTCGTCCGGCGGCCCTTCGTTGCCACGCGCGAATCCTCGGATGTACACCCGGTTTGTACGGCGTGTGTACGCCGCCGTTGCAACCTCCGTCCCATGAACCTCTTCCCGACCACCGCCGGCCGGACGTTGTCCCGGCGGACGCTCCTCCGCGCGACCGCCGCCACCGCCGCCACGCTCGGGGCCGGCGCCGCCCTCGGAGCCGGGACCGCGCGCGCCGACGTCCCCGCCTCGCCCTACTTCGACATCACCCAGCCCTCCTACGACCTCTTCCGGAGCAAGATGCTCCACGAGTCCCACCACGTCATGCAGGGCTTCGCCTTCGACAACGTCAACCGCCGGCTCTTCGTCGTCCAGGCCCAGAACGGCACCTCCGGGGACGACCTCTGTGTCAACCAGCTCAGCTTCAGCGGCGAGCTGCTCGGCTCGATGCACCTCGCCCACGCCGGGCACGGGGTGTCGATCGGGGTGGAGCCCGTCGGCACCGCCTCCTACCTCTGGATGGAGTGCGACGCCGACGGCACCACCACCGACGCCCGCGGCACCGCGCTGGCGCGCTTCAAGTTCGTCGACGGTGGGACGCCGTCGGTGAAGAAGTTCCTCACCGGCAGCAAAACCATCACCTGCGCCACCGACCCCGTCTACCACCGGATCGCCGTGCGCCGCAGCGAAGGCGGCAAGATGTGGTACAGCGTCTTCCCCCTCGCGAGCGCGGCCGCCGGGGACTTCTCCGCGCCGCTCGCGCACTTCCCGCAGCCCGCGCTCAGCACGGAAAGCGTTGTCTTCCAGGGCTACACCATCTTCGGCGACCACCTGTACACATTGGACGGAGAGGGTCACGCCGACGCCGCGGACATCGACTCCTACGTGACGCGCATCGACATGAACACCGGCGCGGTCAAGAGCCGCGCGCTGACCAAAGCCGGGCAGTCGCTCGTCTACCGCGAACCGGAGGGCATGGCGATCTACCGCACGGCCGACGGGGAAACCCGGCTCTTCCTCGGCTTCGGCTCGCGCAGCAGCCTGGACAACGTCAACCGCTACGCCAACATCTTCTACAAGAACGTCCTCGTGGGGTGATCACCGGACGCGGTACCAGGCGTTCGCAACCGGCCCGGCGTGGCTCAGTTCCAGGACCTCGAGCCGCACCGGTGCACCGCCCGGCCGCTCGAACAGCCGCACGCCGTCGCCGAGCAGGACCGGGGCGATGTGCACCAGCACCTCGTCCAGCAGCCCGGCTTCCCAGCACCGCCGGGCCGTTGTCGCGCCCAGCACCGCCACGTACCCGTCACGCGCCGCCTCGGAAGCCGCCGACACGGCCTCCGCGAGGTCCGGGACCAGCGTGAACCCGGGTGACGGCGCCGCCGAGCGGGTCACCACGAAGATCGGGCCGTCCCAGCGGCCGCCGTAGACCTTGCCCTCCGCCGTCGTCGCGGGTGCGTACGTCCGGTGCCCCATCACGATCGCCCCGATCCCGCCGATCACCCGCTCGACGACCGGGTTCGGCCCCGCGTGCAGGCCGGACAGCCACGTCATGTCGTCGCCGGGTGCCGCGACGAAGCCGTCGAGGGACATCGTGATGTGGTAGAGGACCTTCGCCATGGTGCCGCCTTCCGTAGAGGTGTCACCCCGTACCGACGAAGGCCGCCGGAAAACTCATCGGTCGGAAGATCAGGCCGGGACGAGTTCCGGGGTGGCGGCGTACCGCCGCGCCAGCGACGCGCAGACGATCAGCTGGATCTGGTGGAACAGCATCAGCGGCAGCACGATCAGCCCCACCTGCGCGTGCCCGAACAGCACCGTCGCCATCGGCAGCCCGCTCGCCAGGCTCTTCTTCGACCCGCAGAACACGATCGTGATCCGGTCCGCCCGCGCGAACCCGAGCAGGCGGGCGCCCCAGCCGGTCGCCGTCAGCACCGCCGCGAGCAGCACGCCGCAGAGGCCGACGAGGACCAGCAGCGGGACGACGTCGAGCCGGTGCCAGATGCCTTCGGTCATGCCCGCGCTGAACGCGGTGTACACCACCAGCAGGATCGAACCGCGGTCGAACAGCTTGAGCGGCGCGGAATTGCGGGTGATCCAGTCGCCGATCCAGCGCCGCGCCAGCTGGCCCGCGACGAACGGCGCCAGCAGCTGCAGCACGATCCCGAGCACGGCCGAACCGTCGACGCCGGCGCCGTCGCCGGCCAGCAGCAGCGCCACCAGCAGCGGGGTCAGCACGATCCCGGCCAGGTTGGACAGCGACGCGCTGCAGATCGCCGCCGCGACGTTGCCGCGGGCGATCGAGGTGAACGCGATCGACGACTGGACCGTCGAGGGCAGCACGGCGAGGAACAGCACCCCGGCCGCGAGCTCGGCGGGCAGCACCGACGACGGCAGCAGCGTGAGCGCCAGGCCGAGTAGCGGGAACAGGACGAACGTGGCCGCCAGCACCACCGCGTGCAGCCGCCAGTGACGTAGCCCGTCGAGGGCCTCCTGCGTCGACAACCGGGCGCCGTACAGGAAGAACAGCAACCCGACGGCGATGGTCGTGGCGGTGCTGAAGCCGTCCGCCACGACGCCCGAAGCGGGCAGGAGGGTGGCGACCCCGACCGTGGCGAGGATGGCGAGGACGAAGGGGTCGAGACGTAACCGGGACATGGATCTCCTTCCAGAGCAATTCTCGGCTCCGCCACGCTCATTGTGAACCCCGATGACCGGACTGACTGTCATCGCGAATCACGATAAAGTGGCCGCGTGCTCGACCCGCGCCTGTGCCGTTCGTTCCTCGCCGTCGCCGAGACGCGCAGCTTCACCGCGGCCGCGCGGCGCCTGGGCGTCGGCCAGCCGACCGTCAGCCAGCACGTCCGGCGCCTGGAGCGCGACTCCGGCGGGCTGCTCTTCGCGCGCGACACGCACACCGTCGAGCTCACCGCGCGCGGCCAGGCGATGCTGGGCTTCGCGCAGACGATCGTCGACACCGAGGAACGCGCGGAGCGGCACTTCCGCGGCGCCGAGCTGCGCGGCCGCGTGCGCTTCGGCGTCTCGGAGGACTTCGCGCTCGGCGAGCTGCCGGAGATCCTGAACCGGCTGCGCCGCAGCCACCCGCTCGTCGACGTCGAACTGACCGTCGAGCTGTCGGACGTCCTCGCGCAGCGGCTGCGCGCCGGTCAGCTGGACCTGGTGCTGGGCAAGCGCCGCCCGGGGGCGCACCACGGGCGGCTGCTCTGGCGGGAGCCGCTGGTCTGGATCGGCTCGGCGGCGACGGTGCTGGAGCCCGGCCTGCCGGTGCCGCTGGTGCAGTACCCGATGCCGTCGATCACGCGGCAGCTCGCCGTCGAGTGCCTCGAACGCGCGGGCCTCGAGTGGCGCGCCGCGTGCCAGACGTCGAGCCTCACCGGCCTGCGGGCCGCGGCCGCCGCCGGGCTCGGCGTCACCCTGCACGCGCGCAGCCTGGTGCCCGCCGACCTCGTCGAGCTGGCCGGCCTGCCCGAACCCGGCGACATCGAGTTCATGCTGCTGGCCCGCGAGTCGAAGGAGGGACCGGCCGCGGCGCTGGAGGAGTTCGTCCTCGACTACGTCCGGCGCTAGTCCTCTTCGCCCGTCAAGAGCCTGCGCAGCCGCCCGAGCGCGCGGTGCTGGGCGACGCGGACCGCGCCCGGCGTCGAGCCCACCGCGTCCGCCGTCTCCTCCGCCGACAGCCCGACGACCACCCGCAGCACGACGATCTCGCGCTGCTTGGCCGGCAGGACGTCCAGCAGCCGCGCCAGCCGCTCGTTGAGCTCGAACCGCAGGGCGTGCTGCTCCGGGCCGTCCGCGTCGGACACGCCGTCGGGGATCTCCGGGACCGGGTCGGAGCGGTTGCGGGCCGCGGCGCGGTGGGCGTCGGCGACCTTGTGCTGCGCGATGCCGTAGACGAACGCGAGGAACGGCCGGCCTTGGTCGCGGTAGGACGGCAGCGCGGTGAGCACGGCGACGCACACCTCCTGGGCGACGTCGTCGGCCGAGGCGAACGACCGCTCGTGCCGCCCGACGCGGGCGCGGCAGTAGCGCACCACCAGCGGCCGGATGGTGGCGAGCAGGCGGGCGGTCGCGGCGTCGTCGCCGGCGATCGCGTCGGCGACCGGCTCGTCGTGGCGCCGCCAGTGCGCCGGGAACGCCTGCGCGGGCTGCGTCGCGGCGATCTCGCGGACGAGGGCGCGGCTGCGCACCCGCAGCAGCGTGCCCTCCACGTCGAGGCCGACCCGCAGCGAGTCGTGCAGCGCGGTGTTGGACTCCCGCAGCAGCTCGGTGATCGCCCGGTCCCCGTACTCGGTTGCCGGCATGGTGCTCACCCTTCCCTGTCCCGCTGGTCGCCGGGCGGTGCGGCCCGGTGGCGCCTGAGGCGTTCCCGCACGTGGCGGAGGTTGGAACGGACGGTCGCGGGGGCGATGCTCAGCGCGTTCGCGATCTGGGTCGGCGTGAAGCCGTCGAGCGACCACGCGAGCACCATCCGCTGCTGACCGGGCAGGGAGGCGAGCAGGTCGATGAACGCCGCGTGCTGGTCGACGAGCACGGCCAGCTTCTCGTCGTCCTGCGGGTCGTCCGGCGTCCAGTCCGCGCGCGCGTCGTCCACCGCGTCGAGCAGCCGGCCGGCGACGCGGCGCACCCAGGCCCGCGGGTCCTCGGCGACCGGCCACGCCTCCAGCGCGTGGAGCATCGCTTCGACGGCGACGTCACGGGCGATTTCGACCTCGAACCCGGCCTTGCACAGGAACGCCACGAGCGGGGGGAAGTCGGCGCGGAAGAACGCGTCGAAATCGTCGTCAGCGCACACGGACCCCTCACCACCCCTCGCCTCCACTGGAACAAGTGCGCCGAGATGACTCCCACGTGTAACGATTCGATCAAGACTGCTCGGTCGGAGTAATGGCCTGCTCCGGATCGGTGACGAGCGGTGACGAATGGGCGAGGGCATCTCGGGTACCCGGACCCGATGACCCAGCGAGACACGGTCCGGCGCCTGCTGGCGGAGGCAGGTCCGACCTACGCCGCCCAGGCGGGCATCAAGCTCGCCGACCAGCCGGCGCCGCTCTACCGGCTGCTGGTGCTGTCGGTGCTGCTCTCGACCCGGATCAAGGCGGGCATCGCGGTCGACGCGGCCCGGGAGCTGCGGGCCGCGGGGATGGGCACGGCGAGGGCCATGGCGGACTCGACGTGGCGGCAGCGGGTGGCCGCCCTCGGCCGCGCGCACTACAAGCGCTACGACGAACAGACCGCGACGGCGCTCGGCGAGGGCGCGCGGTACCTGCTCGACGAGTACCGCGGGGACCTGAGGCGGGTGCGCGAGGCCGCGAACGGCGAATTCCGGACACTGGCCGGGCTCCTCGGGAAGGTGCCGCGGCTCGGCCCGGTGGGTGCGGACATCTTCGCCAGGGAGGTGCAGCTGGTGTGGCCGGAGTTTCGTCCGCACCTGGACGGGAAAGCGTTGCAGGGGGCCGGAAAGCTCGGCCTCCCGACGCAGCCCGGTCGGCTCGCGAGGCTGGTCGGTCCCGGCGAGCTGGCGCACTTCGCGGCGGCTCTCGTGCGGGTCGCGCTGGAGCGCGGTCTCGCCGATCGGGTGACGTGATCGACATCGAGATCCCGGGAAGAAGGGCGTACTCTCATGTGTTGCAGTCTTGGTTGCCCGGAGGGTGAGCCGGGGACCGAAGCCAAAACCCCCTTGACCCACGCGGATGCGCTCGCGCGCCCGCGAGCGTCAAGTCGGTTGACGCGCCACGACAATGGGAAACAGAAGAAGTAGAGGGAGGTGAACGAAGGAAATGGAAGCCACGATGACGGGCTGGGCGGAACTCGCGGCCTGCAAGGACGAGGACCCGGAACTGTTCTTCCCCATCTCCGCGGTGGGCCCCGGCGCCCGGCAGACGGCGCAGGCCAAGGCCGTGTGCGCGCGCTGCCCGGTGCGCGCCGAATGCCTCGGCTACGCGCTGGACAACGGCCTGGACCACGGTGTTTTCGGCGGAACCACCGCCGAGGACCGACGCCGGCTGGCGCGTACCGCGCCGCAGCGGCACCGAGCTGCTTGATCGCCGCCCGGTGACCTCTTCCCGGCGGCCTCGAGGACGAACCCGAATCGGAAGAATTACTTTCCGGATGGGTGTGCGCCCGGGCGGGTGATTCCCCGTGAATCGCCCGCCCGGGTTTTTTCACGCCCGCCCGTGGTCATCGTGCTCATTCACGCAGGATTTCCGGCAGTCCCCACGCCGCCGCCGGGACGGACTCGAAGGCGGCCAGCTCCGTGATCAGCCCGTGTTCGATCGTGAGCAGGGAGACGCCGAACCAGCGGTACTCGGCCTCGCCCGGCCGTCGGAGCCAGGTCGCCACGGCGGGCTGGCGGTTGGCGCGCGTGGGGCGCATCCGGAAGCGGCCGACGCAGTGCGGCGACGCCGGGTCCATCGACAGCGACAGCGCGCGCACGATCGCCGCGGCGCTGCCGAACCAGAGCTCGTACGGCGGCATGACCGCGCGGGCGTCTTCGTGCAGCAGCCGGGCGACGGCTTGCGGGTCACCCTGTTCGTAGGCGGCGATGAACCGCTTGAGCAGCGCGGTTTCCTCGGCTGTCGGATCGCCGGCCGTCCACTCGGTACGGTGGGCGGGCAGTCGTTCACGCAGGGTCGCGCGGGCCCGCTGGAGGGCGCTGTTCGCCGACGCGACGCTCGTCTCGAGCAGTTCGGCGGTCTCCTTGGCCGACCACCCGAGAACGTCCCGCAGGACGAGCGCGGCCCGCTGCCGCGGCGGCAGGTACTGCACGGCGGCGAGGTAGGCGAGTTCGATGGTCTCCCGTTCGACGACGGCGGCGTCCGGCCCGGCCTCGTCGAGCAGGCGGTCGGGGAACGGCTCGAGCCACGGCAGATCGGCGGCCGCGATCGGGCCGTCGGGCTGCCCGGCGGGACCGAGCTGATCGGGCAGCACCCGCCGCGGCCGCCGCGCGAGGACGTCGAGGCAGGCGTTGGTGGCGATCCGGTAGAGCCAGGTCCGCACACTGGCCCGGCCTTCGAAGCGATCGCGGGCCTTCCAGGCGCGCAGGAAGGTTTCCTGGGCGAGGTCTTCGGCATCCCCGAGCGAGCCGAGCATCCGGTAGCAGTGCACCTGGATCTCCCGCCGATGCCGTTCGACGAGAGTCTCGAAATCCAGCGCACGCCCCACCGGGGCAAGGTAGCGCATGCGGGGGTGGGATTGAGGGCTTCGCGGCTGGTGGCGGGCGTCGGGGCCGCGGGGTGAGCGCTCGGGTTCGCGCCTGCCCGCCGCCCCCACCCCCGCCCCAACGGTCTTGAATGACTCATTCAAGACATCGGGTCGCGCGGTAGGCGCGCCCCCGCGGGTCCGGTGCTTGGCCTGCCTTGCGCCACCGCGTGCCTCGGCTCGCGCTCGCCCCCGCGGATCCCCGGCCAACGGTCTTGAATGAGTCACTCAGGACCTCCAACGCCCTGAATGACTCATTCAAGACAGGCGGCCCGCGCCCGGCCACCCACAGCTGGAAGACTGCCCCCGTGAGCGGAACAGTCCTGGTCCTCGGCGGCCGCAGCGAAATCGGCCTGGCCGTGGCGCGACGCCTGGCGAACGACCACGACAAGGTCGTCCTCGCCGCGCGCCCCGGCACGGACCTCACCGCCGCCGTCGCGAGCCTCGGGAAGGCCGAAACCGTCGACTTCGACGCCGACGACCTCGCCGGCCACGGCCCCTTCCTCGAGAAGGTCGCCGCCGAACACGGGCCGCTCGACGTTGTCGTGCTCGCCTTCGGCATCCTCGGCGACCAGGCCCGCGCCGAAGAAGACGCCGCCCACGCCGCCGCCATCGTGCACACCGACTACGTCGCCCAGGTCGGCGTCCTCACCCACGCCGCGAACCTGCTGCGCGCCCAGGGTCGCGGCAGCCTCGTCGTGTTCTCCTCCGTCGCCGGGGTTCGCGTGCGCCGCGCCAACTACGTCTACGGCTCCGCGAAGGCCGGCCTCGACGGCTTCGCGAGCGGCCTCGCCGATGCCCTCCACGGCTCCGGCGTCCACCTGCTGCTCGTCCGGCCCGGCTTCGTCATCGGGCGGATGACCGAAGGCATGAGCCCGGCGCCGTTCTCGAGCACGCCGGACCAGGTCGCCGACGCGACCGTCGCCGCGCTGCGGAAGCGGCGCGGGGTCGTCTGGGTGCCCGGTGTGCTCCGTCCGGTCTTCTTCGCGATGCGCCTGCTGCCGCGCGCGGTGTGGCGCAGGATGCCGCGCTGACCCACTGTGGCCGCAACCACAGCACTCGCGCGTACGCGTTCCGGCACAGTGCGTCGCGAAACTCCCCGGAACGCTCGGCCGTTCGGCTAGCGTCACAGTTTTTCGACAACTTTCTCAGCTGATTCCCAGCTAACGCGGTGATCCTCGAAGGAGGGGATCCACCAGAGGGAAGCAAGGGGAAGTGTCGTGCTGCTGTCGTCCCGGGGGCGTCGCATCGGCGGGCGGGTCGCGCTCGGCGTCGTGTCGGCGCTCGTGCTCGGCGCCACCGGGTACGCCTGGTCGCAGCTGAGCAAGCTGGACGACGGCCTCGTCACCGCCGACGTCATCCCGCCGTCGGCGCAAGTGGACGAAGAGGACACCATCCCCGGCGAACCGCTCAAGGTCGCCCAGAACATCCTGCTCGTCGGGATCGACGCGCGTACCGACGCGTACGGCAACCCGTTGCCACAGAACGTGCTCGACGCCCTCCACGCCGGCAGTGGCGACGACGGCGGCGACACCACCGACACGATGATCGTCGTCCACATCCCGGCGGGCGGTGCCGCCGCCACCGCGATCTCGATCCCGCGCGACTCCTATGTGGACATCGCGGGCGGCTACGGCAAGCACAAGATCAACTCCGCCTACAGCCGCGGCAAGAACGCCGCGATGTCCGGATTGCGCGCCCAGGGTCTCTCCGGCGCGCAGCTGGAGGTGGCGGCGAACGAGGCGGGCGCGAAGACCGCGATCCAGACCGTGCAGAAGTTCACCGGGCTGACCATCAACCACTACGCGGCCATCAACCTCGCCGGCTTCGACGCGCTGTCGCAGGCCGTCGGCGGCGTCGAGGTCTGCCTCAAGGAGCCGGTGCACGACAGCTACTCCGGCGCGGACTTCCCGGCCGGCCCGCAAACGCTTTCCGGCGCGCAGGCGCTCGCGTTCGTGCGGCAGCGCCACGGCCTGGCCAACGGCGACCTCGACCGCATCGCGCGGCAGCAGGCGTTCCTGTCCGGGATGGCCAAGAAGGTCCTGAGCGCGGGCACGTTCACCGACGTGTCGAAGCTGAACGCGCTGGTCAACGCCGTGCAGGGCGCCGTGGTCCTCGACAAGGGCTGGGACGTGCTGAGCTTCGCGCAGCAGCTGCGGGGCATGAGCTCCGGCGCGATCGCGTTCGCCACCATCCCGGTGCAGAGCCTCTCGCTGGCGACGCCGTCGGACGGCGACGCGGTGAAGGTCGACCCGGCGCAGGTCCAGCAGTTCGTCCGGACGGCGATCAGCACGCCGGCGGTCCAGGCCTCGGGTGACGACACCGCCGGTGGCGTCAAGCCGGTGGCGGCGACCACCACCAGGACCGCGGACAGCAAGCAGCCGGCGACCACGGCGGCCGCCGGCTGCGTCAACTGAGTGATCAGACGAACGCGGACTGTCCCGTGATCGCCTTGCCGACGATCAGGGTGTTCATCTCGCGCGTGCCTTCGAACGAGTAGATCGCCTCGGCGTCGGCGAAGAACCGCGCGACGTCGTAGCCGAGCACGATCCCGTTGCCGCCGAAGATCTCCCGGCTCCAGGCGACGACCTCCCGCATCCGCGAGGTGACGAACGCCTTGGCCAGCGACGAGTGCTCGTCCTTGAAGATCCCCGCGTCCTGCAGCCGGGCGAGCTGCACGAGCATGCCCCACGACGCGGTGATGTTGCCGAGGCTCTTCACGAGCAGGTCCTGCACCAGCTGGAACCGCGCGATCGGCCGGCCGAACTGCGTGCGCTCCTGCGCGTAGGCCAATGCGGCTTCGTACGCGCCGATCATCACGCCCAGCGCCTGCCACGCGACGCCGCCGCGGGTGGCTCGCAGGATCTCGGCGACGTCGCGGAAGCCGTTGATGCCCTGCAGCCGGTTGGCTTCCGGGACGCGCACGCCGGTGAGGGTGATCTCGGCGTTCTCGACGATCCGGAACGCGGTCTTGCCCTGGATCTTCTCCGGCACGAAGCCCGGCGTGCCCTTCTCGACGACGAACCCCTTGACGTGGTTGTCGTCGACGTCCCGCGCCCAGACGACGACGTAGTCGGCGAAGGTGGCGTTGCCGATCCACTTCTTGGCGCCGTCGAGGACCCAGGTGTCGCCGTCCCGCTTGGCTGTAGTCCTCATGCCGCCTGCGACGTCCGATCCACCCAGGGGCTCGGTCATCGCGAACGCGCCGATCTTGTCCATGGCGGCCATCTCGGGCAGCCAGCGGTCACGCTGCTCCTGGCTCCCTCCACTGTGGATGGAGTACATCGCGAGTCCGTTGTGGACACCGAAGAACGTCGCGACGGACGCGTCCGTGCGGCTCATCTCCATCGCCATCATGCCGGTGAGCAGGTGGCTGACCGCGGGCTTGTGCTCGCCGTAGCCCTCGTACGGCAGGCCGGCGAGGCCGCTTTCGCGGAACATCCCGATGAGTTCCTTCGGGAAGGTGCCGGCTTCCCAGTTCTCGTTCACCAGCGGCTTGACGTCATCGGTCATGAACTCGCGCGCCTTGACGAGCAGCTTGCGCTCGTCGTCGGGGAGCAGCGCCTCGAAGTCGTAGAAGTCGGCGGTCAGCTTGTCCTTGAGCGGTTCCATGTCAGTTCTCCTCCACTGCGTGCAGAACGGCGAGCTGCTTGCGGTCGCGCGTCTCGGCCAGGTCCGAGTACGTGGCGGAGCCGTAAGCCTGTTCGACGGCTTCGATGAGCCGTTCCTGCTCTTCGGGGCTCTGGCTGGGGTTGCCCAGGCCGGCCCACATCTTCTTCATGGACTTGCCGATGTGCTCGGCCATGTGCCGGTAGCCGCCGGGACCGCCACCGAGGTGCGAGCCGAGGAACGGCCCGACGGTCGCCCAGCGGATACCGAGCGACCTGGTCAAAATGATGTCCAGTTCGGCTGGAGTCACCACTCCCTGCTCGACGAGGTAGATCGCCTCGCGGCTCAGCGCGTTCTGCAGCCGGTTGCCGACGAACCCGGGGATCTCCTTGCGCTCCACGACCGGCGTCCGGCCGAGGGAAGTGTAGAACTCGACGGCGCCTTGCACTGAATCGTCGCTGGTCTGCTCGCCGGGGACGACCTCGACCAGCGGGATCAGGTGCGGCGGGTTGAACGGGTGTCCGATGAGGACACGCGTCCCGTCGATCTCTTCGGTGAACGCCGTCGACGGGATGGCGCTCGACGAGCTGAGCAACAACGCGTGGTCCGGGGCTTCCGCGACGAGCTGCTTGAACAAGTCCTTTTTGAACTCGACGTTCTCGGGACCGTTCTCCTGCACGACATCCGCGTCTCGCACGGCTTCGGTCACGTCGGCGGCGATGCTCACCCGGCTCGCCAGATCGGCGGCGGTCGTGCCCAGGTGTGGCGCGAACGTCTTCAGCGCGTCGGCGACGGCCTCGGCGAGGTCGGGCCGGGGATCGGTGACCCGGACGATCAGGCCGTGGTGGGCGAACAGTGCCGTCCAGGACAGGCCGATGGTGCCCGCGCCGATCACAGCGGCGTTCTTCATGACCGGGCTCCCTTCAGGTAGTCGAAGACCGGCTTGACCGGGGCGAGCGTCAGGTCGGTGCGGATGTGACTGGCGGAGACCACCTCCAGGACGGGCAAGTCCGCCAGCGGTGCGAGGACGTGCTGGAACAGCTGCAGCCGCGCGGGGCCGGTGTAGGCCTCCTTGACCACGACGTCGGTGATCTCGGTGCGGACCAGTTCCTGGACGCGCGGCGCGCCGTCGTAGCCGGGGATCGTCTTGAGCATGAAAGTCGGGACGGTGATCTGGCGTTCCGCCTCGCGGGCGTCCAGCTCGTGGTGCTTGTAGCCCATCGTCGCGGTCGCGACCCGCAGCGTCCCGTAGTCCAACGTGCCCACCAGGACACCGTTGTCGACATAGAGGTTCGGGCTGCCGACGGTCTTCGGGTACGCGCTCACCTCGCGCCCGGACGCGGTCGCCGGGAAGTTGTCGAGGTACATCGCGTGCAGGTACTCGCCGCGTTCGCCGTCGAAGCTGACCTCGATCGCCTGGCCGGACTCGGTGTACGGGCCGTAGCCGGAGACGTCGCCCATCTTCATGACTTCGAAGCGCACCAACGGTTCTTCGACCCGCAGCGGTTCCGGGACGACCGCGCGCAGGGCGTCGGCGTCGGTGCGGTAGACGATGTTCAGGTACTCGCGGTTCGTGAACCTCGGGACCACCGGCGCGAACGCCGGGGCGGTCAGGGGAGTGGTCACGTGCTGCCGGACTTCTTCGATCTTCATTCGCCTGTCCACTTCGGAGCGCGGCGCTCGGCGAAGGCGGTCATGCCTTCGCGGACGTCGGCGGACTGCATCAGCTTCTTGATTTCTTCGCGCTGCACCGCCGCGGGATCCGCGGCACGCACGATCTTCTTGACGGCGGCGAGCGCGAGCGGTGCGTTCTCCGCCAGCTTCTCGGCCAGCTGCAGCGCGACGGCGGCGGCGTCGCCGGCCGGCGTCACGCGGTTGACCAGGCCCAGCTCGCCCGCGCGGCGGCCGGTGACGGGCTCGCCGGTCAGCAGGAACTCCATCGCCAGGTGGTGCGGGATCCGCTGGGGCAGCCGGAGCACGCCGCCGCCCGCGGCGATCAGGCCGCGCTTCACTTCGGGGAGGCCGAACTTCGCGTCTTCGGCGGCGACGATCAGGTCGCACCCGAGGGCGAGTTCGAACCCGCCGCCCATCGCGAAGCCTTCCACCGCGGCGATCAGCGGCTTGGCCAGTTCGGCTTCGGTGAGGCCGCCGAACCCGCGTCCCGGGATGTCCGGGGACTCGCCCTTCAGCGCGGCCTTGAGGTCCATGCCGGCGCTGAAGGTGTTGTCGGCACCGGTCAGGACGCCCGCCCGGAGCGCGGGGTCGGCTTCCAGTTCGTCCAGGGCGGCGGCCAGCTGGGCGGCGACGGCGGCGTTGACCGCGTTGCGGGCCTGGGGCCGGTCGATCGTGATCAGCAGGGTGCTGCCGATCCGCTCGGTGCGTACTTCGGTCATGGTCGTGCTTCTTTCTCAGAGTTCCGCGAGGACTTCGGCGGTGTCCTCGCCGGCCAGCGGGGCCAGGCGGCGGATCGAGCCGGGCGTCGCGGAGAACTTCACCGGGATGCCGACCGTGCGGATGGTGCCCTCGCTCGGGTGCTCGACGGTGTCGAGCAGGTGGCCGTCGCGGACGTAGGGGTTCTCGTGGGCCTTGTCCAGCTCCAGCACCGGTGCCATCGGGATGCTGTGCTTCGCGCAGACCTCCGCCCACTCCTCGGTGGTCAACGCCGGCGCGCAGGCGGCGATCTGCTCGGTCAGCCACTCGTTGTCGGCGCGGTCGATGGCCTCGCCGTTGACACGCGGGTCCTCGGCGAGGTCCGGGCGCTCGGCGGCGGCGAAGAAGTCGCGGAAGTTCTTCGGGTTGTAGGGGATGACGCAGGCGAGACCGTCCTTGGTGCGGACCGCCGCGTGGCCCTTCGTCATCGACAGCGCGAACCCGGTGGGCCCCTCGGCCGGCTCGTAGGTGTGGCCCGCGAGGTGCTCGACCAGGTTGAACGCGAGCAGCGTGTCGGTCATCGGGATTTCGATCTGCTGACCCTGCCCGGTCCGGTCGCGGTGGACCAGCGCGGCGAGCACGCTGTAGGCGATGGTCAGCGACGACACCTTGTCGCCGATGATCGTCGGCAGGTAGACCGGCTCGCCGAGCGCGCGGTTGGCGACGTCGACCAGGCCGGAGGAGGCCTGCACGGTCTCGTCGTAGGCGGCGTTGCCGGCCTGGGGCGAGTCGCCGCGGAAGCCCTGCGCGTGGGCGTAGACCAGGCGCGGGTTGCGTTCGGCGACGTCGGCGTAGTTCAGGCCGAGCCGGCTCAGCGCGCCGGGGCGCATGTTGGTGATCAGGATGTCGGCGGTGTCGATCAGCTTGCACGCTTGCTCGCGCTCGGTGTCGTCCTTGAGGTTGAGGGCCACGCTGCGCTTGTTGCGGTTGACGTTGAGGTTGAGCGCGGTCATGCCCGGCGTGGTGCGGTACTGGCCCACCCGCACGGTGTCCGCGGGGGACTCGATCTTGATCACGTCGGCGCCCAGGTCGCCCAGGATCTGAGCCGCGTACGGGCCCATCACCACGGTCGAGAGGTCGATCACGCGCACGCCGTCCAGCGGTCCGGTCGTCATCTTTCCGTCCTTTCGCGCCTTGCTCTTTCGCTCTACTTACGAACGTAGGCGCGGTCGGCACGAAAGGGAATGATCATGATACGAACAATGGTGTGACCGCAGTGGTCATACCATTCTAGGTGGTCAGCGGCTCCGCGAAGATCTCTTTCGCGGCCTCGACGAGCTCACGCAGGTCGCCGTCGGCGCGATCGCGGCGCCAGAGCAGGCCGGTGTCCAGCTGCGGGCGGAAATCGGTGAAGGGCAGGACGATGACGTTGTCGAGCCGGTAGCCGTGCATCGGGCTCTTCTCGTCGAGCATCGAAATGGAAAAGGCTTCACCGCTGGAAATGATTTCCGACGTCCCGCCGTAGCCGGTGTTGGTCAGCCGGATGCGTTTCTTGACACCCAGTTCGGTCAATTGGTGGTCGAGCTGGTCGAAATACGCGGGGGTGATTTCCCCTGGTGAGGCCACGTACGGGAATTCGGTCAGCTCGGCGAGGCTCACCGAGTCCCGCCCGGCGAAGAGGTCGGCCGGGACGACTGCGCCGAGCCGTTCCGACATGACGGGCACCTGCTCCAGTGCCGGATCGGTGACGGGCAGCCGGGCCAGGGTGAGGGCGAGCTTGCCCTCGTGCACGCCCTGCACGAGATCGGCGGTGGTGCCGGGCCACCGTTTCAGCTCGTAGCTTTCGTGAACGCGCCCGGCGAGGGCGTTGACGCGGTCCCGCAGGTCGGGGTGCACGCCGGCAGGCATGCCGAGGAAGACGGTGCTGCGCCGCGGCCGGGTCGCTTCCCGCATCTTCCAGGGAATCGCGCTGACCCGTTCGAGGACGTCCCGCGCGAGCGGCAGCAGCGCGGTCCCGGCGGCGGTGAGGGTGACGTGGTGGGTGCTGCGGTCGAACAGCTGCTGGCCGAGCTCGTGTTCGAGGTCTTTGATCCGCTGCGAGAGGGGAGACGCGGCCATGTGCAGCTTCCGCGCGGCCGCGGAGAAGTTCAGTTCCTCGGCGACCGCGACGAAGTAGCGCAGGTGCAGCATCTCCATGCCCCGAACCCTACGGCCCGCCCGGGATCGACACGCCCCGGCGGACCAGGTCCAGGAGGCGGCCGCTGCGGTCCGCCGCGCCCGAGAGCGCGACGCCGGTGGCGAGCAGGAGGAGGTCGAGGGCCTCGGTGTCGGCGGCGATGGCGCCGGCCGCCTTCGCGCGGTCCACCAGGGCCGCGGCCGTCTCGTTCACCGCCGCGTGCCACTGGGCGAACAGCGTTTCGTGGTCGCCGGCCGGCGTGGTCAGCGACATGGCGAGGTCCCGCTTGTCCCGGACGTGCTCGACGAACGCCGCGAGCCAGGCGAACAGCTCCGCGCCCGGGTCGGCCGAGTCGAGACGCGCGTTGGCCGTCAGTGAAGCGACTTCGCTCGCGTACACGGCGATGACCAGTTCGCGGCGGCTGGGGAAGTGCCGGTACATCGTCGCGTTGCCGATGCCGGCGCGGCGGGCGACGCGGTCGAGTGGGGCGTCCGGGCCGTCCTCGGCGAACACCTCCTTCGCCGCGGCGAGGAGGAGCGCGTGGTTGTCGCGGGCGTCGGACCGGCGGGCTCGTGCGGGCATCGCGCTCCTTGCCAAACGGGGACTTCCCCGGTTAGCGTAGCCGCACCCTATCCGGGGAACTCCCCACTTAAGGAGCGAGCATGGACGCCGCCGAAGTGCACCGCCGGTTGATCGCACTGACGCCGTTCACGGCCGAGAGCGTCGCGGAAGGCCTGCGCTACATCGACCCGGACGTCGTCGACCACCGCGGCGGCGCCGGGGGCGACCACCACGGCATCGACGCCTGGCGGGCGAAGTGGGAGGCCATGCTGGACGGCGGGATCTTCGCCGGCTTCCGCGACATCGGCGTGCGGGTCGAGCAGAACGTCGCCGCCGGCGAGTTCTCGGTGAACCGCTACACGAGCACCGGAACGGAGATCGCGACCGGGCGCAGCTACGCCGTGACCAGCATGGACATGATCCGCGTCCGCGACGGCCGGGTGGTCGAGCACTGGGCGCTGATGGACGTCACCGACCGCGCGGCCCAGCTGGCGCCAGGGGGAACGCCATCGTGAACGCTGCGCCGCCTTCCGGGGCCGGGCCCGCCGTCAACGCCCCGCCCATCCGCGTCACCAGCCCGTGCACCAGGGCCAGCCCGATCCCGGACCCCACCGGCCGCCGGTCGCGGTAGCGCGCGTTCAGCACTCCCCGCTCGAACGCCACCGGGTAGTCCTCCGGCGCCAGCCCCGGCCCGCCGTCGCGGACCGACAGGTGCGCCGCGGACCCGTCGGTGGAAAGCGCGAACACCATGGGCGCGCCCGACGGCGTCACCCGCAGCGCGTTCTCCGCCAGCCCGTCGACCACCTGGCGCAGCCGCCGCGCGTCCGCCACCACCACTACCGGCGAAGGAGGCGCCGAGATCCGCAGCTCGACGTCCTCCCGCGCGCACCGCAGCTGCCACACCTCCGCGCAGTCGCGGACCAGCGCACCCAGATCCAGCGACGTCACGTCGAGGCGGAACTCGTCCGCGCCCAGCCGGGCCAGCTCCAGCAGGTCCGTCACCAACCGCTCCAGCCGCACTGCCTCGCGCTGGATCGTCTGACCCGCGCGCACCGCGTCGTCACCGGAAGCGACGCCGTCCGCGATCGCCTCGGCGAAGCCCGTCACCGCGGTCAACGGCGTCCGCAGCTCGTGCGACACCGACAGCAGGAAGTCCCGCTGCCGGGCCTCGCTCACCGCCAGCGCGTCGGCCAGCGAGTTCAACGACCCCGCGACCTCCGCCACCTCGCGCGGCCCCTGGACCGGCACCCGCACGTCCCGCCGGCCGGCCCGCAACGACCCCGCCGCCGCGGCCGCCCGGCGCAGCGGACGGCCCAGCAACCGGCCCGACACGAAGCCCGCGAGCGCGGCCACCAGCAGCCCGATCCCCAGCGCCAGCGCGATGTTGCGCACCAGCGCCTTTTGCGTCGCTTCGGCGTTGCGCGCCGGCAGGACCAGCGCGAACGCCGCGCCGCGCGTGCCGACCACCCGCGTCTCGACGAGGTACTGCGAGCCGCCGACCGTGACACGTCCGGAGTGGTCCGCGCCGAGCCCGAGCTTGCCCGCGGCCTGCACCGCGACCGCTTCGCCGAGCACCTGCGCGCCGCCCGCGCGCCGGACCACCACCGAGATGCCCTGCCCGCGCACGACGTCGGCCACCTTGCCGACGCCCAGCCGGTTGCCGATCCCGGTGTCGTCGAGCTGCGTCGCGACCACGTCGGCCTGCGCGGACAGGGACGACTGCAGCACGTTGTCCGCCGTCGTCCGGATCAGCCGGGCCGCGACGAGGCCGGCGACGATCACCGCCACGCCCGCCACCGCCAGGCACACGAGCGTGATCCGCCCGGCCAGGGTGCCCTTCACGCCGGGTCCGCCGCGTAGCCGATGCCCCGGACCGTCCTGATCGGACTGGCCGGCCCGAGTTTCGCGCGCAGCTGCGCCACGTGGACGTCGACCGTGCGCGTGCCCGCCGCGGCGGCGTACCCCCAGACGGCGCTCAGCAGCTGGTCGCGCGAAAGCACCTGCCCCGGGTGCCGGAGCAGGTGCGTGAGGAGGTCGAACTCCGTCGACGTCAGGGAAATCTCGGTGTCGCCGGCCCAGGCGCGGCGGCTGGTGACGTCGACGCGCGCGCCGCCCACGGCGAACGTCTCCGCCGCCGGCGTCGCCCCGGAAGCGCGCCGCAGCACGGTCCGGACGCGGGCCGCCAGCTCGCGCGGGCTGAACGGCTTGGTCAGGTAGTCGTCGGCGCCGATCTCCAGGCCCAGCAGGCGGTCCAGCTCGTCGTCGCGGGCGGTGACGAACAGCACCGGCGTCCAGTCCCCGGCCGCGCGCAGCGCCTTGCAGATCTCGATCCCGTCCATTCCGGACAGTCCGATGTCGAGCACGACCGCCACCGGCTTGAGCCGCCGGACGGCGTCCAGCGCGCGGCCGCCGTCGGCCTCGACGTGTACGCCGAAGCCGTCGCGCTTGAGGTACAGCGCGGCCAGCTCGGCGATCGCGGCCTCGTCCTCGACCACGAGGACGAGGCCGCGTCCCGGTGACCCCATGCCCGCTCCCGTCGCCGCCGTCACCAACGGGGAGACGCTAGCGGGTCAGGGGGAGCCATCGCTGTTCATGTCGGATTCGATGCCGTTGAGCGTCGACTCGATGCCGCTCAGTTCCGAGGACGCGGGCGGGTTGCCGGACGGCGAGCCGACCAGGTTGTCCCGGCAGGCCGAGCAGCCGAGCGCGATGAGCGCGGCGGCCCCGACCGCCGCCGCGACCCTCGCGCCCCTCACTTGGCCGGCTTGCAGTGCGCGGACGCGAAGGCGTCGAGCTTCTGCTTGGCCGCGTCGATCTCCCCGATCCGGCCCTGGCGCTTGGTGGCGCGGTCGTCGAGTTTCTTGGCGCGGTCTTCGTGGCCCTTGGCGCGCTGGTCCTGGGCCCGCGCCTTGAGGTTCGCGACCGAGCCGGGCACCTCCGGGCCGCCGTTGATCCGCGTCTTCAGGTTGTCGGCCTTCTTCTGCAGCTTCGGCACCCAGTCCGAGCAGACCTGCTGCGACTCCTCGGGGCTGAGCGTGATCGGCGCTACCGGCGCCGTTGTTTGGGCCGAGGCCAGTGGGGCCGCCACCAGGAGGCAGGCCGCGGTTCCGCAGCCCGCCAGTGCCAGCCTCGTCCAGGTGGTTCGTCGCATCGTTTCTCCCTTGGGTTCGTCGGGTGCGGGGAGAACTTTTGCGGGGTGGTGTTCGGGGGGCGTCCGTTCAGTGTTCGGGGTTTGTAAGGGCGTTTTTGCCCGGCACCCCGAAGCTCTCGCGTCACGTGGTCCGCTCGTACATTGACAGGAACTGCGCCATTGCCGCGTTCACCGCTTTGCGGTCGCCCGTCGTGACGAGGTCCAGTAGCAGACCTCGCGTTACGGCCAGGCCTAGGCGGGCGTGGGCGGGGCGGTCGGCTTCGGGCACGCCGCGCTCGGCCAGCAGCGCCTCGATCGGGGCCAGCCAGTCTTCGATGATGCCGTTCAGGAACTCTCCCGTGCCCGGCGTGCCGCCCAGGGCCTGGCCGTAGAGCTGGAAGAACAGCTTTTCGTTCGCGCGCAGGTCGTCGGCGGTGAGCCGGTGCCAGAAGTCTGCCGGGTCCAGGTCGGCCAGCGCTGCTCGCTGGCGGGCCTCGACCTCGCGCGCCACCGCTGTGAGCAGGCCTTCCTTCGAGCCGAAGTGGTAGATCAGCATGCGGTGGCTGGTGCCTAGGTCCGCGGCCAGCGCCCGGAGGCTCTGCCCGGCGCCGCCGTGGTGGGCGATGCGGTCGATCGCCGCGTCGAGGAGCTTCGCGCGCGGGCTTGCGTCGATCATGTACCGAATGGTACACGTACCAAATGGTACAGAAAATCTCGGTGCGCGGGGTGACCGCTGCGGACCCCGACACCGTGTACGCGCTGCTGCGGGACGGCGCGAGCTGGCCGCGCTGGTCGCCGCTGGGGTCGTTCGAGCTGGTTCGCGAGGGTAGGGACGAACCGGAGGGGCTCGGCGCGATCCGGCTGTTCCGGACCGGCGGCGTCCGCTCGTACGAGGAGATCGTCGCGCTCGAGCCCGGTCGCCGGTTCGGCTACGCGCTCGACCACGGGTTGCCGCTGCGGGACTACGTCGCCTACGTCGACCTCGCGCCGGTCGATGGCGGCACCGAGATCCACTGGCACTCGTCGTTCACGGCGAAGGTCCCCGGCACCGGCTGGTTCTACCGCCGGTTCCTCGCCCGCTTCATCGGGCGGGTCGTGGCGGGGCTGGTCGAGGCGGCGCCGGTGGCCCCATAAAGTAGGCGCATGTCAGCGCCACGACGGGGATCGACCGGCCGCACCCAGGAGGAACGCAGCGCGGCGATGCGCGTCCGGCTGCTCGACGCGACGATCGACTGCCTCGTCGAGTACGGCTACGCGGGCACGACGACGACCCGGGTGGCCGACCGCGCCGGCGTCACGCGCGGTGCGCAGGTGCACCACTTCCCGACGAAGGCCGACCTCGTGACGTCGGCGGTCCGGCACCTCGCGCGCAAGCGCACCGAGGTCGCGATGGCCGAGCTCGACCGGCTCCGCGCGTCCAGCGACCCGGTCGGCGACGCGTTGCAGCTGATGTGGGAGATGCACCAGGGGCCGGTGTTCTCGGCGACGGTCGAACTGTGGGTCGCCGCCCGGACCGACCCGGACCTGCGCGGCCAGATGGCGGCGGTCGAGCCGATCGCGACGTCGAGCCTGGTCGAGTTCGGCAAGGCGCTGCTGCCGGAGCACGCGGAGCACCACGAGTTCCTGCATGCGGTGTACACGGCGATGGACGTGGTGCGCGGCATCCTGATCGCGAGCTGGGCGACACGGGACCAGGACGAGCTGGAGGCCCGTTGGGAGCGCGGCCGCCGCCACCTCAGGCTGCTGTTCACGACGTTGATGGCCACTGTCTGAACGGCGTGTTACTCTCCCGCGGAAAGTAAGGAGACACGCCGTGCTGCCGAACCCGTTCGACCGCAACTGCCCGACCCGCCAGCTGCTCGACCGCATCGGCGACCAGTGGACGGTGCTGATCGTCGGCGCGCTGAGGGACGGCCCGCTGCGCTTCACCGAGATCGCCCACCGGGTGGACGGGATCTCCCAGAAGGTCCTGACGCAGACGCTGCGGAGCTTGGTCCGCGACGGGATCCTGACGCGCACGGCGTACGCGGTGATCCCGCCGAAGGTGGAGTACGAGCTGACGGCCCTGGGACGCAACTTGTCGGAGCCGCTGGACATGCTGGACCGCTGGGCCCGCCGGCACATGACGGCGGTCCAGGAGGCCCGCGAAGCCTACGACGCGGAGCACACCCCCGCGTCGGCCTGAGTTCGGCGTCCACCGAAGCGTCCCGCTCCTAGGTTCGGGGGCATGGACGAATTCCGCGCCCTCCACATCCCCGGTTCCCCGCTCCTGCTGCCGAACGCGTGGGAGTTCGGCGTCGGCGCATTCCTTGCCGCCCAGGGCTTCCGCGCCCTCGGGACCACGAGCCTCGGCGTCTCCGCGGCCGCCGGCGAACCCGACGGCGCCCCCTCGACGCGGGACGCCACCGTTGCCCTCGCGAAGCGCCTGACCCGGCTGGACGTCCTCGTCAGCGTCGACATCGCCGACGGCTTCGGCGCCGATCCCGCCGCCGTCGCCGATCTTGCCGCGGAACTCGCCGAGGCCGGCGCCGTCGGGGTCAACCTCGAAGACGGGCTCGGCCCGGCCGACCACCACGTCGCCCTGATCAAGGCCGTCAAAGACCGTGTGCCGGCCCTCTTCCTCAACGCCCGCACCGACACCCACTGGGCGGGCGACCACTCCGTCGAAGAAGCCGAACAACGGGCGAAGGCCTACGCGGACGCCGGCGCGGACGGCATCTTCGTCCCCGGCCTGGCCGCACCGGCGGACATCGAGAAGATCGTCGACCTGGGCCTTCCCGTCAACCTGTTGTTCCTCCCCGGCAAAGTCACCTTCGCCGGTTTGGCGGAGCTGGGCGTCGCGCGGGTCAGCCTCGGCTCGCTCCCGTACCGCATGGCCCTCCGAGCCGCGGCCGGGACGGCGGTGGCGATCCGCGACGGCCGGGACCTGCCGCCGAGCCCGCCGACCTACGCCGACGTCGTCGCGCTGCTGCCGTAATCGGCTTGCCCGGTCTGCCAGCCTGAAGCCCATGACCGACTTCGCCGTCCCGCCCGGATACCTGAACACGCCCAGCGTCGGCATCCCGCCGGCCCCGGTGGCGGCGGCGGTCGCCGAGTCCGTCGAACGGTGGCGCACCGGTGCGACGCGGCCGGGGGAGTTCGACCAGTACGTCGACCGGTCGCGGGCCGGGTTCGCGCGCCTGCTCGGCGTCGAGCCCGGGCGGGTCGCGATCGGCGCGTCGGCCTCGCAGCTGGTCGCCAACGTCGCCGCCGCGCTGCCCGCCGGCACCCGCGTGCTCGCCGCCGAAGGGGATTTCACCAGCGTGACGTTCCCCTTCGCGGCGCAGGGCCTCGCCATGACCGAGGTGCCGCTCGAGGCACTGCCGGAGCGGGTCGAGGGCCACGACGTCGTCGCGGTGAGCGTCGTCCAGTCCGCCGACGGCCGGCTCGTCGACCTCCCCGCCCTGCGGGCCGCCGCCGAGGCCGCGGGGGCGGCGGTGCTGCTCGACGCGACCCAGACCGTCGGCTGGCTGCCCCTGGACGTCGCCTGGGCGGACTGGGTGGTCGCCGCGGGCTACAAGTGGCTGCTGTCCCCGCGCGGCTGCTCGTGGCTGTACGTGCGGCCGGACGCGCACGAGCGCACCCGGGCGGTCGCGGCGAACTGGTACGCGGGGGAGGACCCGTGGACCACGGTCTACGGCCTCCCGCTGCGCCTGGCCGGCGACGCCCGCGCGTTCGACCTCTCGCCCGTCTGGCTCGCCCAAGTCGGCGCCGCCGCCGCGCTGGAGTACCTCGGCGGGCTCGACCTCGCGCAGGTCGCGGCGCACAACACCGGCCTCGCCGACCTGCTGCTCGAGAAGCTCGGGCTGCCGCCGCGCAGCACCGCGATCGTCTCGCTCGACGCCGATCCGGAGCGGGTCGCGGCGGCGGGCATCGTCTCGAGCGTCCGCGGCGGCCGGGTGCGCGTCGGCTTCCACCTCTACAACACCGCTGACGACGTCGAACGCGTCTTACGCGCATTGGAGTGAACGCCGCCGGGGCGGTGAACTACCGTATGGCCCCGTGGTTGGTGCGCATTTCACCCCAGGCCCGTCCGACACGGCCCCGCTGGGCGCGGTGCCCCCGCAGCCGCGGCCGCCCGCTCCCGGGCCGCCGCCGAGGGACACCAAGGCCCTCGCGCTGCGCGGCGCCGGGCTGGTCGCCATCGCCGTCGTCGCCGGGCTGCTGTGGTACCTGATCCGGCACGACTCGACGCCGGACGAGCCCGTCGCGCAGCCGCCGGCCCAGAACACCGGGCAGTACCAGTTCACCAAGGTCGCCGGGCCGGACCGCGTCAACGACTGCTCGGCCAAGTCCTACGGCGACACCCAGAAGTTCTTCGAAGACTCGCCGTGCCAGTCGCTGGCCCGCGCGCTGTACACGACGGAGACGGGTGGCGCGAAGGCGCTGGTGTCGGTGGTCGTGGTGGGCATGCCGGACTCGACGAAGGCGAAGGCGCTCAAGAGCCTCACCGAGAAGGACGGCACCGGCAACGTGACCGACCTGGTCCGGGACAAGACGTTCGCCGGCTCCGGCGTCCCGAACCTGAGCGGCAAGAACTCGGCCTACTCGTCCAAGGTCGAGGGCACGAACACGACGATCGTGCTGGCCGACTTCTACGACAAGCACACGGACAAGGCCCTGATCGAGAAGATCGCCGACGACGCCCTCCGCCTGTCGGCCGACCTCAAGGGCTGACCGGGCCCGATCCCCATGACATGAATGACTCATTCATGTCGCCTGACGACATGAATGAGTCATTCACTACATCGGTGCCGGCTCAGCTCGCCTGGCCGGGCATGGCAATCGCCGCCGGCTTCTCGCCCGCCTCCGCGCGCCACGGCGTCCCGCGCCGCGAAGCCGCCACCAGCGCGTGCAACGCCGTCGTCCGCAGACCCGCGTCGTCGGTGTGGTTGATCACCGCCAGCCACGCGTTCGCGCAGTCGGCCTCGGCCGTCGCGACGACCAGCGACGCCGACTTCGCGTCCGTCACCGGCTTCTTCGGGACGTACGCCGCTTCGGGCGCCACCGGGGTCGCTCCGGCCGCCGACAGCATCGTCTGCAGCAGGTCGCGACGCACCGCGTGCTCCGCCGCGCCGGCCTTCTCGGCGTCGCCGAAGTCGCCCGGCAGGAATGCGCTGACCAGGCCGTACACCCAGACGGCGGCGTGCTCGGCGGCGAGCGCGGTCTGCAGCGGGTCCACCGCCTCCGCGGGCGCCGCACCGGCGGACGCCACCGGCGCCGGCGCGTCCTCGCCGGGGCCCAGCGCAGGCGCCGTGCGCTGGAGCGCCGCGCAGCCCGCCGCCACCGCCGCGACCAGGCCGGCCCGGTAGCGCGGCAGCCCGCCGACGAGGTCCTCGGCCTGCTTGCGCGCGGTCGCCAGCCGCTCCTTCAGATCGCTCAGCGCGGCCGGCGCCGGCGGCGGCGCGGACGTCGACGGCTTCGGCCGGTTCAGCCGGTCCACTTCGGACTTCAGCGCGGCCGCGTGGGCCGCGCGCGCGTCGGCGAGCTGGCCGGCGGCGTCGGCGTTCTCGCCCTTGGCCAGCGCCCGCGCGGCGGCGGCGTCCGCCTCGGCGGCGGCCAGCAGCGGCTGCAGGGGGTCGGGGCTCTCGTCGTAGCCGGGCCCGCACGCGGCCAGCGGGACGGCCAGCGCGGCCAGCGCCCCCGCGCGGAGGGCGGCACGACGGGTCAGGTCGGTCGGTCTTCCGGTCACGTCGGCCCATCCTGCCAGGCCCCGGGGCGGCCCCGCCGCTCGCGCGGAGGGAACGGGGGACCGGATAAGCTGGTCCACCACCGACCCGCGCAACTCCAGCCCGAAACAAGGAGAGCCCCACGTGCCAGGAGAACTCGCCAGCCGGCTTCAGCCGATAGTGGCCGAAGCCGTCACCGCCGCGGGTTTCGACCTCGACTCGTTCGAGGTGCAGCAGGCCGGCCGGCGGCAGCTGGTCAAGGTCGTCGTCGACGCCGACGACGGTGTCGGGCTGGACGAGGTCGCCGAGGTCAGCCGCAAGGTCTCGGCGGCGCTCGACGAAAACGAGCACGTGCTCGCGAGCGCCTACACGCTGGAGGTCACCTCGCCGGGCCTCGACCGCCCGCTCACCCAGCCGCGGCACTGGCGGCGCGCGCGGTTCCGCCTGGTGAAGATCACCCCGGTCGAGGGAACGGCCTTCATCGGGCGGGTCGGCCACGCGGGCGAACACGCCGCCCGCGTCCTCGACGGCGGCAAGATCCGCGACGTCCGCTACGCCGACGTGGCGAAGGCGGTCGTGGAGATCGAGTTCAAGCAGCCGCCCGCCGAGGACCTGAAACTGCTCGAAGACGACGCGTCCGGCATGATCGCCGCCGAGACGGAGAAGGGGTCGAAGTGAACGTCGACATCGCCGCGCTGCGGGCGATCGAACGGGACAAGGACATCCCCTTCGAAACGGTGATCGAGGCCATCGAGACGGCCTTGCTCACCGCGTACAAGCACACCGAGGGCCACCAGCCGCACGCCCGCATCGACATCGACCGCAAGACGGGCCTGGTGCGCGTGCTCGCGCACACGCTGACCCACGACGGCCAGGTCGACGAGGAGTGGGACGACACCCCCGAGGGCTTCGGCCGGATCGCCGCCACCACCGCGCGCCAGGTCATCCTGCAGCGGCTGCGCGACGCCGAGCACGAGAAGACCTTCGGCGAGTTCTCCACCAAGGAGGGCGAGATCGTCGCCGGGGTGATCCAGCGCGACGCCCGCGCCAACGCCCGCGGCATGGTCGTGGTCCAGGTGGGTGACACCGAGGGGGTGCTCCCGTCCGCCGAACAGGTGGCGGGGGAGTCCTACGAGCACGGCAGCCGGATCAAGGCGTACGTGGTCACCGTCTCGCGCGGCAACCGCGGCCCGCAGATCACGCTCTCGCGCTCGCACCCCAACCTGGTGCGCAAGCTGTTCGCGCTCGAGGTCCCGGAGATCGCCGACGGGACCGTCGAGATCGCCGCCGTCGCGCGCGAGCCCGGGCACCGCACGAAGATCGCGGTCAAGTCCACCGTGCCGGGCGTCAACGCCAAGGGCGCCTGCATCGGCCCGGTCGGCGCGCGCGTGCGCAACGTGATGAGCGAGCTCGCCGGCGAGAAGATCGACATCATCGACTACTCCGAGGACCCGGCCCGGTTCGTGGGGAATGCCCTGTCGCCGGCGAAGGTTGTTTCGGTACGAGTCGTGGACGAGCGGGCGAAGACCGCCCGGGTCGTGGTGCCGGACTTCCAGCTGTCGCTGGCGATCGGCAAGGAGGGCCAGAACGCCCGCCTCGCCGCCCGCCTGACCGGCTGGCGGATCGACATCCGCAGCGACGCCGCACCGGCGGACGACGAGGGTGATCAAGACCACGCCCGTCCGCCGCGGCCCGCCGCGACAACCGGTTCGGCTGAGTGAAGGTCGAAGCGCTAGACTCAGGAGTGGTTCGAAGCCCGCGGCGGGTAGCCGAGCACCAGCCCCACCGGAATTCCCCGGTGCGGACTTGTGTCGGCTGCAAGCGGCGGGCATTGATCGGTGAGCTGCTGCGCGTGGTCGCGGTGGCCGGGCGGGTGGTCGTCGACGAACGTCGGCGGCTGCCGGGCCGGGGGGCTTGGCTGCACCCCGACCCGGACTGCCTGGCCAAGGCCGAACGGCGGCGAGCCTTCCCGAGAGCCTTGCGGGCTCCCGGGGCGCTCGACGCCCGCGAGGTCCGCGAGCACGTCGGGCGCACCACCCCGCACCACGAACCCGGGACGTCCCCGGGGTCGCGAGGAATCAAGGAAGCAGGTCGACCCGTCATGAGTCAGCCGTGAAGCTGAAGCCATGAGCGTCAGACAATAAGGACGAGGTCAGCGGGATTTCCGCCTGGCCTCCCCTAGATGAGGAGAGTTGTGCCAGGCAAGGCCCGCGTACACGAGCTCGCGAAGGAGCTCGGCATCACCAGCAAGGACGTTCTCGCGAAGTTGAAGGAACAGGGCGAGTTCGTCAAGTCCGCGTCGTCCACGGTCGAGGCGCCCGTCGCCCGCCGTCTCCGCGACGCGTATGCGCCGAAGGGCGCGAAGAAGCCCACCCCCGGCCCGTCGGCGCGCCCCGGCCCGCCGGCCGCCAAGCCCGCCGCCCCGAAGCCCCCCGCACCTGCCCAGCAGCAGGCTCCGGCGGCCCAGGCGGCGCCCGCTCCGGCTCCGGCCGCACCCCAGCAGCAGGCGCCCGCGGCGGCGAAGCCGGCCACCCCGGGGCAGCGCCCCGGCCCCCGGCCCGGCCCGCGTCAGCAGCCCGCCGCGCCCGCACCCCAGGAGCAGGTCCCGGCCGCGAAGGCCGAGGCGCCTGCCGCACCCAAGCAGGACACCCCGGCCGCGCCCGCGCAGGGCACCGGCTCGGTCGTCCCGCCGAAGCCGCAGGGCCCCAAGCCCGGCGGTCCCAAGCCCGGTCCGCGCACCCCGCGGGTCGGCAACAACCCGTTCGGCGTCGGTTCCGGCGCCCCGCCGCGTCCGCAGGCCCCGCGCCCCGGTGGCGGTCAGGGCGGCGACAACCGCCCGCCGCGTCCCGGTGGCGGTCAAGGCGGCGGTGACCGTCCGGCCCCGCGGCCCGGCGGCGGCGCCGGTGGCAACCGGCCGAGCCCGGGCAACATGCCCCCGCGGCCGAACCCCGGCATGATGCCGGGTCGCACGCAGCGTCCCGCCGGTCCCGGTGGCGGCGCCCGCGGTGGTCCCGGCGGCGGTGCTCGTGGCGGCCCCGGTGGCGGTGCTCGTGGCGGTCCCGGTGGCGGCGGCGGCGGTTTCCGCGGCGGTCCCGGTGGCGGTGGCGGCGGCGGTGGCTTCCGCGGCGGTCCCGGTGGCGGTGGCGGCGGCGGCGGTTTCCGTCCCGGCGGTGGCACGGGTGCCCCGGCCGGCGGCGGCGGTTTCCGCGGCGGTGGCGGTGGCCGTGGTGGCCCCGGTGGCCGTGGCGGTACCGCGGGTGCCTTCGGGCGTCCCGGTGGTCCCTCGCGCAAGGGCCGCAAGTCGAAGCGGCAGAAGCGCCAGGAGTACATGGACAACATGCAGGCGCCCAGCGTCGGCGGCGTCCGCCTGCCCAAGGGGCAGGGCGAGACGATCCGGCTGCCGCGGGGTGCTTCGCTGACCGACTTCGCCGAGAAGATCGACGCCAACCCGGCTTCGCTGGTGCAGGTGCTCTTCCACCTCGGCGAGATGGTCACCGCGACGCAGTCCGTGTCGGACGACATCCTCGAGCTGCTCGGCGGCGAAATGAACTACACGGTTCAGGTCGTCAGCCCCGAGGAAGAAGACCGCGAGCTGCTGGAGACCTTCGACATCACCTACGGCGACGACGCCGGTGGCGAAGAGGACCTGCAGGTCAGGCCGCCGGTCGTGACCATCATGGGTCACGTCGACCACGGTAAGACCCGCCTGCTCGACACGATCCGGAAGACGAAGGTCCGCGAGAGCGAGGCCGGCGGCATCACGCAGCACATCGGTGCGTACCAGATCGAGACCGAGCTCGAGGGCAACCCGCGGCTGATCACCTTCATCGACACCCCGGGTCACGAGGCGTTCACCGCCATGCGTGCCCGTGGTGCGAACTCGACCGACATCGCGGTGATCGTGGTGGCGGCCGACGACGGTGTGATGCCGCAGACGGTCGAGGCGATCAACCACGCGCAGGCCGCCAAGGCCCCGATCGTGGTCGCGATCAACAAGATCGACAAGGAAGGCGCGAACCCGGACAAGATCCGGCAGCAGCTGACCGAGTACGGCCTGGTCGCCGAGGAGTACGGCGGCGACACGATGTTCGTCGAGATCTCCGCGCGGCAGAACATCAACATCGACGGCCTGCTCGAGGCGATCCTGCTGACCGCGGACGCCGCTCTGGACCTCCGGGCCAACCCGGACATGGAGGCCCAGGGTGTCGCGATCGAGGCGCACCTCGACCGCGGCCGCGGCCCGGTGGCGACCGTCCTGGTCCAGCGCGGCACGCTGCGCGTCGGCGACTCGGTCGTGGCGGGTGACGCCTACGGCCGCGTCCGCCGGATGGTCGACGAGCACAACGTCGACGTGACCGAGGCGCTGCCGTCGCGTCCCGTCCAGGTCATCGGGTTCACCTCGGTGCCGGGTGCGGGCGACACCTTCCTGGTGGTCGACGAGGACCGCGTCGCCCGGCAGATCGCCGAGCGCCGTGCCGCTCGTACGCGCAACGCGCTCAACGCGTCGCGCCGCAAGCGGGTCAGCCTCGAGGACCTCGACTCCGCCTTGAAGGAGACGAACAGCCTCAACCTGATCATCAAGGGTGACAACTCGGGTACGGTCGAGGCCCTCGAAGCCTCGCTGCTCCAGCTGGACGTCGGCGACGAGGTCGAGCTGAACGTGGTCCACCGCGGTGTCGGTGGCGTGACCGAGTCGGACATCGACCTGGCGACCGCGTCCGACGCGATCGTCCTCGGGTTCAACGTCCGCGCCCAGGGCAAGGCGACCGAGCGGGCCACCCGCGAGGGCGTCGACGTCCGGTACTACACGGTCATCTACCAGGCGATCGACGAGATCGAGCAGGCCCTCAAGGGCATGCTCAAGCCGGAGTACGAAGAGGTCGAGCTGGGCCGCGCGGAGGTCCGCGAGGTCTTCAAGTCCTCCAAGATCGGCACGATCGCGGGTTGCCTGGTCATGTCCGGCGAGATCCGGCGCAACGCCCGGGCCCGTCTCCTGCGCGACGGCACCGTCGTCGCGGAGAACCTGCCGATCAGCTCGCTGCGGCGGTTCAAGGACGACGTGGTCGAGGTCCGCGAGGGCTACGAGTGCGGTCTGACGCTCGGTTCGTACGGCGACATCAAGGTCGACGACGTGATCGAGACGTACGAGCAGCGCGAGAAGCCGCGTTCCTGATGTTCGGGGCCGGGTGCGTGCGGGAAGTCCCGCACGCACCCGGCGCTTCCCTACTACACCACCAAAACTGCCTATGTTCGTCGGAGCTCTCGAGCTCGACATCCTGCTCGGCGACGTCCATTCGCTGAAGCAGAAGCGATCCGTGGTCCGTCCGGTGCTGGCCGAGGTGCGCAAGCGCTTCGCCGTGTCGGTGGCCGAAGCCGGGCACACCGATCTGCACCGCCGGACCCTCATCGGGGTCGCCGTGGTCGCCGAAGGTGGCGAGCACGTCCGGGACGTGCTCGACTCGTGTGAGCGGTACGTGGCGGGCAGGCCGGAGTTCGAACTGCTCTCCGTCCGCCGCCGGCTGCTCGGTCCAGACGATTGAGGCTTATTCTGGTTAGGCCGCCACGCCCCGCCCACACACTGTTGTTCAGGGCGAAAGTTGTGTGGCGGCCGACGGCTGAATAAGCCTCACCAGATCTTTTCTAGGAGAACGACATGGCTGATCCGGCTCGGGCTCGCAAGCTCGCCAAGCGGATCTCGCAGATCGTGGCGTCCGCGATCGAGCACGAGGTCAAGGACCCCCGGCTGGACCACGTGACCATCACGGACACGAAGGTCACCGGCGACCTGCACGACGCCACGGTGTACTACACGGTGCTCGGCGAGAAGCTGGACTCCGTCCCGGACTTCGCCGGTGCGGCGGCCGCGCTCGAATCGGCGCGCGGTGTGCTCCGCACGAAGGTCGGCCAGGGCACGGGGGTCCGCTACACGCCGACGCTGACGTTCGTCGCGGACACCATCCCCGAGGAGTCGAAGCGGATCGAGGACCTCCTCGCGAAGGCCCGCGAGGCCGACGCGGAGGTCGCGCGCCGCGCGACCGGAGCCCAGCACGCGGGCGACGTCGACCCGTACAAGGCACCGCGCGAAGACACCGAAGACGACGACTTCGCCGAGGAGGAGAGCCGGGGCTGACCCCGTGCTCTCCCGCCGCGGTCTGCTCGCCGGCAGCGCACTGGCGCTGCTGGCGGGCTGCTCGTCGCCGGAACCGGCGCCTGGTCCGCCCACGGTCCCGCAGCCGACCCGCCCTTCGCCGCCGCCCGACCCGGTGACGGTCGAGCGTGTGCACTCGGCCGCCCGCGGCACGGACGTCGACCTGGTCCTGATCACGCCCGAAGGCGTCCCGGCAGCGGGCCTGCCGGTGTGCCTGGCCCTGCACGGCCGCGGCGCCCGCGCGCGGACGTTCCTCGACCTCGGAGTTCCCGCGGCGTTGACGCAGGCCGTGCGCGAGGGCGTCCCGCCGTTCGCGGTGGCCGCCCTCGACGGCGACCACTACTGGGTCGACGTCGGCGGGGACGACGACCCGCAGCGCATGCTCACCGACGAAGTCCCGGGCTGGCTGACGGCCCGCGACCTGCGCCCGGCGTCGGCGGTGTTCGGGATCTCGATGGGCGGCTTCGGCGCGTTGCGCTTCGCCCGGGCACACCCGGACCTGAAGGCGGTCGCGACGGCGAGCGCGGCCCTGTTCGTCAGCTGGCCGGATGCCCGCGGCCGCAAGGTGTTCGCGGACGAGGCCGGCTGGCGTGCCGAGGAACCGTTGCTGCACACGGGAGAACTGCGCCCGGCGGCGTTGGGCGTCTGGTGCGGCGAGTCGGACCCGTTCCTGGGCGCGGATCGCAAGCTGGTGAAGGCGGTTCCGCCTGCCGTGTCGAGGTTTTCCCCGGGCGGGCACAAAGACGAGTACTGGCGTGGGATCCTGCCGGACGTCCTGAAGTTCGTGGGGCAGCGGCTAAGCTGACGCGCGCGCGAAGAGAATCGCTTGTGACACTTCGTTTCCCGGGTTGAGCGCCCAATCGGCTTCGATCGTGAACCCGGCCTCCCGGACCCGCCGCGCCAGCCACCACGGTTGCCGCAGGTGGACGTGGACCCGCATCGGGTGCCCGCCGTAGCCCTGGGTCTTCAACCGCGTCCCGACACCCACGTGGTGCCCGATGACCAGCAGCCCGCCGGGCCGCAGCACGCGCCGGAAGTGCCCCAAGGCGACCGGGACCGCGTCGTCCGGGACGTGGATCAGCGACCAGAACGCCAGCACCCCCGCCATCGACGCGTCGGGCAGCGCCAGGTCCGTCATCGAGCCGACGTCGAACCGCAGTTCCGGGTGCGCCTGGCGGGCCAGGTCGATCATCCCCGGCGAAAGGTCGATGCCGGACGCCTCGACGCCCAGCGACGCCAGGTGGGCCGTGAAGTGGCCCGGGCCGCAGCCGACGTCCACGGCCGGCCCGTCGACCTCGGCCGCGAACAGCGCCAGCGCCGCCCGCATGTACGGCTGCTTCTCCAGGGCGTCGGAAACGAATTCGGCGTAGCTCGACGCCACCGTGTCGTACGACGTGCGGGTGTCCGCGAGCCAGGTCATCGCGCCCGCAGCCCGTCGAGGACCATGCCGAGCGCGCGCCGCCAGTCCGGGGTCGCCGTCGCCGCGGCGAACACCATCGCCAGGTCCTCCGCGCGGAAGTCCTTCCGCAGCGCGCCGGCCTCCTGGGCGCGCGAAATGATCCGGTTCATCCCGGAGCCGTTGGCCTGCTTGGCTTTCTCCAGCGCCGACGCCGGGTCGAACGTCCGCGAGCACACCTCGGTGAAGCCGCGGTCGGAGACCTGCATCAGCACCGAACGTTCGAGAAACAGGACGAAACCCGCCCAGGGGTCCTCGCACGCGAGTGCCTCCGCCACCACGGCCTGGGCTTCTTCCAGCGTCGGCAGGAACGCCGCCTCGACCAGGTCGGCCCGGGTCGGGAACCGGTTGTAGAGCGTCCCGATCGCGACCTCGGCGCGGCGCGCGACCTCGTCCAGCGGCGCGTCGACGCCCTTGGTGCCGAACACCTCCCGGGCGGCCGCCACCAGCGCTTCCCGGTTGCGCCGGGCGTCCGCGCGCAGGGGGCGTTGCTCGACGGTCACGGTCGGAGAGTATAGCCGCGGAGGTTGCCTTCTGATCGGAACCTCACAGTGCCCACGGCCCGCGCCCGCCGGGAGCACAATGGGGGACAGCGGGGGCGATCCCCGCGTCGAGGCGGCCACCGAGGGAGGTCGGCACCCGTGCACTCCGATCTCTCCCCGGCCGGGCGCACCGGAGTCCTCCTGGTCGGCACCCGCGGGCAGCGGGGCCCCGGGGAGGTGCTGATCAGGATCAGGGGCGGCGTGGAAACCTTCCTGGCCTGGTCCGACACGGAGCTGCCGAAGGGCACGACCGTCCTGGTCGTGGAAACCCGGGGCCGGCGCACGGTCGACGTCGTGGCGTGGGACGCCTCGGAACCCACTTCCTAGTGTGCGAAGAAGGACAGCCATGTTCGGGTACCGCGTTCCCGCGCCCAACGAGGCGATGCTGATCTCCGGGGGCAAGCGCAGCCACGGCGACTCGCCGTTCCGGGTCGTGACCGGTCACGGCGCGTTCGTCATGCCGGTCTTCCGGAAGGTCCGGTTCCTCACGCTTTCCATGTGCGAGGCCGAAGTGACCGAAGTGTGCGTCACGAAACAGGCCATCGCCCTGACCGTGCGGGCGGTGATCGCGTTCAAGGTCGGCAACGACACCGAGAGCATCGTCAACGCCGGCCAGCGGTTCCTCTCCGACCAGGACCAGATGTCCGTGCTGACCGGCCGGATCTTCGCCGGCCACCTGCGTTCGATCATCGGGTCGATGACGGTCGAGGAGATCATCACCGAGCGGCAGAAGCTCGCCACCGAGGTGCTGGACGGCTCGGCGGTGGAAATGGCGAAGATCGGGCTCACCGTCGACGCGCTCCAGATCCAGTCGATCGACGACATGAAGCTCGGCTACATCGCCGCGATGGCCGCGCCGCACAACGCCGCCATCCAGCGGGACGCCCAGATCGCGCAGGCGGTGGCGAACCAGACCGCGGCGGAAGCCGAGCAGAAGTCCCAGCGCACGCAGGCGGAGTACGCCCGGCAGACGTCGATCGTCCAGGCGCAGTACCGCGCCGAGGTCGAGGCGGCGCAGGCCGAAGCCGCCCAGGCCGGGCCGCTCGCGCAGGCCAAGGCGCAGCAGGAGGTCATCGACGCGCGCACCGAGCTGGCCCAGCGCGAAGCCGAACTGCGTCAGCAGCAGCTCGTCGCCGAGGTGATCAAGCCCGCCGACGCGGAGGCCGAGCGGATCCGCATCCTCGCGCTGGCCGAGGCGGAGCGGATGCGCGTGCAGGCCGAGGCGGCCGCGTCGAACAACCGGGTCGCGCTCGACCGGATGCTCATCGACCAGCTGCCGCAGATCGTCAAGGAGGCCGGGCGCGGGCTGTCCGGGGCGAACGTGAACATCCTCAACGGCGCCGACGGCCTGGGCGAGATGGCCGCCGGGCTCGTCGGCCAGGGACTGTCCATCTTGGACTCGGTGAAGCGCGGGCTGAGCACGTCGCCGGCCCCCGCCGTGGCCCCCGAGGAGAACGGGCAGGTGACCAAGCCCGAGCTGACGCAGTCCTAGGAAGCGGGCTTCACCGCGACGACCAGGTCACGCAGGATGGCCTGGTCGACCCGGTGGGTGAAGTCGTCCCACGGCCCGCCCTCGCGGACGTCCAGCCCGGCCTTGCGCAGCACCTCGACGAGTTCTTCGCGCGGCAGCACGGTGGTGTTCCACGAGATGCCGAGCGCCCCGCCGGGCCGCAGCACGCGCGTCCACACCGGAACGGCCGCGGCGAGCAGGTCGCGCGGGCTGCGCTGCAGGCCCGCTTCGCGGTGGCTGCCGTGCTGGACGCCGTACGGCGCGTCGGTGACGATCACGTCGCACGAGTTCGCCCGCAGCACCTCGTCGGTGGTCAGCGTGTCGGCCTGGAAGTAGGTGAGCTTGCGCGTGTCGCCCGCTTTGTACGCTTCCTTGTCCAGCGCGTACTCGATGTCGAGTCGCCGGCCGAGCCGGACCTTGTTGCGCCGCAACTGACCCGAGTCCGCGGTGTGCTTGACGCGCTTGGTCCGCAGCCACGTCTTGATGAACGCCTCGTAGGCCTCGAAGTCCTTGGCGTCGACGTCCAGGCCGGTGGCGTGCAGGCCGTACATCATCGCCTGGTTCAGCGTGGTGCCGCGGCCGCACAGCGGGTCGAGCAGGTACTTCGGCCGGTCGGAGAACGGGTCCGCGGTCGCCAGCAGCGTCACGTTCAGCAGCAGCTTCGTGAACGACTCGTTGGTCTTGCCGGGGTACTTCTGGATGGTCAGCAGGTCCGAGTCCGCCTTCGCCAGCGGCGTCACGGTGACCGGGCGCAGGACGCCGTCGCCGAGCTCGAACAGCGCGTACAGCGACGAAAGGTTCGACAGCAGCGCGAGGTCGCGCTCGCCGAGGGGCACCGAGCTGGTGAAGCGCACGTACCCGACGCCGCCGAGCTCGACCTCCTCGATCCCGGACAGTTCGGCCGGCAGTGCCGCGCCGAACACCGCCAGCTCGGCGCGCAGCAGCGCGGGGGAGGAGGCGGCGTAGACCCGGTTGGCTGACGGGTGGACCAGGATCACGTACTCAGGCATCCCGCAGAGCGTAGCGTGACGCACCGTGACCCCTACTTTGGCGCAGGACATCCGGGACGCGGCCGCGCTGCTCGCGTCGGCGACCGACGTGACGGTGCTCGGCCACGTCCGCCCGGACGCGGACGCCCTCGGCAGCGCGCTCGCCCTCGGCCGGGCGCTGGTCCAGCGCGGCGCTCGCGTCCGCGTGTCGTTCGGCGAGCCCGACGAGGCGCCGGAGACGCTGCGGTGGCTGGACGAGGACGGCCTGCTCACCCACCCCGACGACCTGCCGGCCGGCGAAGCGCTGCTGGTCTGCGTCGACACGCCGGTGCCGCAGCGGCTGGGCCGGCTCGCCGGGCGCGTCGCGCTGGCCGGCTCGGTGCTGGTGATCGACCACCACGCGACCAACACGTTCTACGGCGGCTGCAACGTCGTCGACGAGACCGCCGAGGCCAGCGCGATCCTCGTGTTCCGGATCCTGGACGCGATGGGCGTCGAGCTCGACGAGCCGATCGCGCGCGGGATCTACGCGGGGATCGTCACCGACACGAGCGGGTTCCGCCGGGCGAGCCCGGAGACGCACCGGATGGCCGCGCGGCTGCTGGAGGCCGGCGTCGACCCGGAGAAGGTGGTGCGGCGGATCGTCGACGAGCGGCCGTTCGGCTGGCTGCCGATGCTGTCGTCGGTGCTGCGCGACGCTTCGCTGGAGCCGGAAGCGGCGCAGGGGCGGGGTTTCGTGCACGCGGTGGTCCGCATCGACGACGCGCGGGCGGTGCGTGGCGAAGAGGTCGAGTCGGTGATCGACGTCGTCCGCTCAGTGCGCGAGGCGGCGGTCGCGGCGGTGCTCAAGCAGGACGTGACGAACCCGGCCCAGTGGCAGATTTCCCTGCGTTCGATCGGGGTCGACGTCTCGGCGGTGGCATCGGAGTTCGGCGGCGGCGGGCACCGGCAGGCCGCGGGCTGCACGATCGCCGGGACCGCGCCGGAGGTCCTCGCCGGGTTGCGGGAGGCGCTGGAGCGGGCGCCGCTGCTGTAGGCACTCGCCTGACGAGGTGACGTTCGGCCGCCGGCGTCGGACGGCGGGCCGGGAAAGTTCCCGCGTTCCCGCCGGTCAGAACTGTCGGTGGGGGCGGTTAGAGTCCGGTTCGTGGTGAACGTGGAGGAGACGGAGCGGATCCCGGCGAAGCGCGTGCTCGGCCTGGCCGTGCCCGCGCTGGGGGTGCTGGCCGCCGAGCCGTTGTACGTGCTGGTCGACACCGCCGTGGTCGGCCACCTGGGCGCGCTGCCGCTGGCCGGGCTCGCGCTCGGCGGCGTGGTGCTGGCCCAGGTGTCGAGCCAGCTGACGTTCCTGTCGTACGGCACGACGTCCCGCACGGCCCGGCTGCACGGCGCGGGCCGCCGCGCCGACGCGGTGCGCGAGGGCGTCCAGGCGACGTGGCTGGCGGTGCTGGTCGGGCTCTTCGTGCTGGTGGCCGGGCAGCTGCTGGCGTGGCCGATCGCGCGGGCGCTGTCGGGCAGCGACGAGGTCGCCGGTGCGGCCGTGTCGTGGGTCCGGATCGCGCTGTTCGGGGCGCCGCTGATCCTGGTCACGATGGCGGGCAACGGCTGGATGCGCGGGGTGCAGGACGCCGCGAAGCCGTTGCGGTACGTGCTGGCGGGCAACGGGATTTCGGCGGTGCTGTGCCCGGTGCTCGTCTACGGGGCGGACCTCGGGCTGGAGGGCTCGGCGATCGCGAACGTCGTGGCGCAGGTGATCTCGGCGTCGCTGTTCATCGTGGCGCTGGTGCGCGAGAAGGTGGGGCTGCGCCCGGACTTCAAGGTGATGCGCGCCCAGCTGGGCCTGGGCCGCGACCTGGTGCTGCGCAGCTTGGCGTTCCAGGCGTGCTTCATCTCGGCGGCGGCGGTGGCGGCCCGCACCTCGACCGAAGCCGTGGGCGCGCACCAGGTGGTCCTGCAGTTGTGGACGTTCTTGGCGCTGGTCCTGGACTCGGTGGCGATCGCGGCCCAGTCCCTGGTGGGCGCGGCATTGGGCGCGAACGCGGCCCGCCAGGCCCGCGGGGTGGCGGCGCAGATCACGGGGTACGGGCTGCTGCTGGGGTGCTTCTTGTGCGTGCTGTTCGCGGCGTTGTCGTGGGTGCTGCCGCACGCGTTCACGTCCGACCCGGGGGTGCTGGCCGAGATCCCGCACGCGTGGTGGTTCTTCGTGGCCCTGCAGCCGATCGCGGGAGTGGTGTTCGCACTGGACGGCGTGCTGCTGGGAGCGGGTGACGCGGCATTCCTGCGCAACGCAACCCTCGGCAGCGCGGCGCTCGGCTTCCTGCCGCTGATCTGGGCCTCGCTGGGCTTCGGGTGGGGACTGACGGGGATCTGGGTCGGGCTGTCGCTGTTCATGGTGTTGAGGTTGGTGTTCGTGCTGGTCAGGTGGCGCTCGGGCAACTGGGCGGTGACCGGCGCGATCCGGCCGGCGTGAGGGTGCGGCCGGGGCGGGCGCGGGGCGAATTGGGCGGTACGCCATGGCCGCGCGACCTGCCCGCTGGTCGCGCGCCGGTAACCGCCGTTGAGCCCGAGTCACCCCGCGCGCCACAACACGCTCTCAAGCCCGAGCCCGGCGGGCCAGCCGGATCCGCCGGTCCACCAACCGCCTCAAAAACGGCGCCGCCAGCGGACCCAAAGCCGCCAGCAAAGCCACCGACCGGTCCGGATAAACGGCATACCGCTCCCGCTCCACCGCCCGCACGATCGCCGACGCGACAGCCTCCGCCGCCATCGGCCGGATCGTCCCGCTGATCGCCGCCGTCTCCGCCGGCTTCCAGCGGTTCTCCTCGGCCAGCTGCGGCGTGTCCACGTCCGGCGGATACACGCAAGCCACATGCACCCCGGCCGGGTTCAGCTCGTCCCGCAACGCCTCCATCAACCCGCGCACCGCGAACTTCGCCGGCGCGTACGCCGTATACCCGTAGATCCCCAGCACCGCCGCCGCCGACGAGATCGCCACGATCGACCCCGACCGCCGCCGGACCATCGACGGTGCCACCTCGCGGACCGCGTGCAACGTCCCGAAGTAGTCCACCTCCACCATCCGCCGGAACACCTCGTCGTCCAGCGAAAGGAACTCGCCCGGACGCGCCTGCCCGGCGCACGTCACCAGCACGTCGCACGGCCCGGCCGCGGCCACCAGCGAAGCGAAAGCCGCTGCCACTTCCCCCTGCGAAGAGACGTCGGCCACCGCCGTCCGCACCGCATAGCCGCGTGACTTCAACGACACGGACGCCTTCCGCAGCCGGGACTCGTCCCGCGCCACCAAGGACACCGACGCGCCACGCGCTCCCAGCGCGGCCGCCGTCGCCAACCCGATCCCGCTGGACCCGCCCGTGATCACCGCGTGCGCCCCGTGGAGCCCGGTCACCACACCACCCCCGAACGTGAAGGAGATTCACATAAAACCATGTGGTGAACGCCACCGGGATAACAGCTATGTTTCGCCGTTGCTTAGGCGCTACAAGTAGTAGGGACGGCAGCGCAGGCGTCCGCCACGAAACGCCGAAACCCTGGAGGAACTTGTGCCGCCCGCCACCGGCCGCGCCACCGCCCGGTCCTGGCTCATCTGGCTCGCCGCCGTCACCGTCTACCTCCTCGCGGTCTTCCACCGCACCTCCTTCGGCGTCGCCGGGCTGCAGGCGGCCGAGCGCTTCGGCGTGGGCGCGGCCGCGCTCGGGACGTTCACCGTCCTGCAGGTCGGCGTCTACGCCGCGATGCAGATCCCGACCGGCGTCCTCGTCGACCGCTACGGCCCCCGCCGCGTCCTCACCGCCGCCGTCCTGATCCTCGGCGCCGGCCAGCTGCTCCTCGGCGTCGCCCACTCCTACGGCCTCGGCCTGCTCGCCCGCGGCGTCCTCGGCCTCGGCGACGCGCTCACGTTCGTCAGCGTGCTGCGCCTGGTCGCCGCCCACTTCCCGGGCCGCCAGTACGCACTGCTGACGTCGTTCACCGCGGCCGTCGGCTACATCGGCAACCTCGCCGCCACCGTCCCGCTCTCGCTGGTGCTCGACAGCGCCGGCTGGACCCCCACGTTCCTGGCCGTCGGCGCGATCACCGTCCTCTACACCCTGGTCGTGACGCTCCGGGTCCGCGACGTCCCGGCCGGCGAACAGCCACCCGTCCGGGAGGAAGTCCGCCCGCGCCAGCTCGCCCACCAGGTCGCCGAGGCCTGGCGGACGCCGGGCACGCGCCTGGGTTTCTGGGTCCACTTCAGCACGATGTTCGCCCCCAACGCCCTGACGCTGCTGTGGGGCGTCCCGTGGCTGGTGCAGGGCCAGGGCCAGTCGAAGGCGACGGCCAGCGCGCTGCTCACCGTGTTCGTCTTCGGCTCGATGGCCGGCGGCCCGCTGCTCGGCGGCGTCATCGGCAGGCACCCGTCGCTGCGGATGCCGCTGGTCGGCGGCTACATCGGCGGCGCCGCGCTGATCTGGGCGGTGCTGCTGAGCTGGCCGGGCACGGTGCCCGTGCCGGTCCTGGTGCCCGCCTTCGCGTTCCTCGCCCTGGGCGGCCCGGCGTCGATGATCGGCTTCGCGCTCGCCCGCGACTACAACCCGCTCAGCCGCGTCGGCACGGCGACCGGCGTGGTGAACGTCGGCGGTTTCGTGGCGACGACCATCGCCGCCCTGCTCGTCGGCGTGCTGCTGCAGTGGACGGGCGGCAGCTTCCGGCTCTCGCTCCTGGCCATCGTCGCGATCCTCGCCCTGGGCACGTTCCGGATGCTCGTGTGGTGGCGCCGCACCCGCGCCCACCTCTTCCTGGCCGAGGCCCGCGGCGAGGAGCTGCCGGTCCGGATCACCCGCCGCCGCTGGGACGCCGCCCTGCCGGAGACACCGATCGTGGCCGCGTGACCGACGCCTGCAGCAGCTGCGGCGCGACCGCGAACCCGCGCCGCTCGTAGGCGGGCACGGCCGACCCCGAAGAGTGCACGGTGACGCGCTCCAGCCCCAGCTCCTCGGCCAAGCGCAGGACGGCTTCGATCAACAGCCCGCCGAGCCCGCCGCGACGGGCTTCCGGCACGACGTAGACGCTCTGCACGTCACCGGCGGCCCGCGCGAACGCCGTCGGGGTCGGCACGCGCGGGGTGACCGCCAGGAACGCCATCCCGAGCACCCGTCCGTCGCGCACCACGACGAGGCAGTGGTGGGTGGCCGCGTTCTCCCGCGCCCACACGGCGAACTCGCGCACGAACTCCGCGCGGCCGTCGCACGGGAGGCCGTCCTGCTCGGCCACCCAGCGCCACCGGAGTTCGGCGACGGCGGCCAGTTCGGCGGGCCGGGCGGCCCGGGCTTCGATCTCCGTCACGTCCCCATCCTGGCGGGTCGCGGCGGCCTGATCGACCCACGATCGGTGGCCGCTAGGGTTTGCCGCGTGTCGAGCCCCAAACCGCCCCGCCGTCCCGCCCCGCCGCCCGGTCTCCTGATCGTCGACAAGCCCGCCGGCATGACGTCGCACGACGTCGTCGCCCGCGCCCGCCGGATCATGGGCACCCGCAAGGTCGGGCACGCCGGCACGCTCGACCCGATGGCGACCGGCGTGCTGGTGCTCGGCATCGAGCGCGCGACCAAGCTGCTCGGCCACCTGGCGCTGGACCGCAAGACCTACCTGGCCACCCTCAGCCTCGGCAGCAGCACCACGACCGACGACGCCGAGGGCGAGGTCCTCACGACCGGGGACACCGAAAAGACCACCGACGACGAGATCGCCGAAGGCGTCGCGAAGCTGACCGGCGACATCCAGCAGGTGCCGAGCGCGGTCAGCGCGGTCAAGATCGACGGCAAGCGCGCCTACGCCCGCGTCCGCGCCGGCGAGGACGTCGTGATCCCGGCCCGCCCGGTGACCGTCTACCGCTTCGACGTCCTGGGCATCCGCCACGAGGACGACCACGTCGAGGTCGACGCCGTCGTCGAGTGCTCGTCCGGCACCTACGTCCGCGCGCTGGCCCGCGACCTCGGCGCCGACCTCGGTGTCGGCGGGCACCTGAAGGCGCTGCGGCGCACCACGGTCGGCCCGTTCACCCTCGCCAAGGCCCGGACCCTCGACCAGCTCGAGGAGAAGCCCGAACTGAGCCTGGACCTCGACGCCGCCGTCGCCGCGGCCTTCCCGCGCCGCGACCTCGACGCCGCCACGGCGAAGGCGGTCCGGCACGGCCAGCGCATCCCGGCCGCCGGCGTCGAAGGCACCTACGGGCTCTTCGGTCCCGACGGCCGCGTGCTCGCGCTGGCCGCCGACGAAGAAGGCGTGTCCCGCGCAGTGGTCGTTCTGCTGCCCGCCTAGGGTGGCTCTTGAGAGACGGGAGTCTGACGTGCTGCGGTGGCGTGGGCTGGGGGACCTCCCCGGCGGCTGGGGCCGGTGCGTGGTCACCATCGGCGTGTTCGACGGTGTGCACCGCGGGCACCAGGAGCTGGTCAGCCGGACCGTCGCCGCGGCGGCCGAGCGCGGGCTGCCGAGCGTCATGCTGACGTTCGACCCGCACCCGTCGGAAGTCCTGCGCCCCGGCAGCCACCCGGCGCAGCTGACCACGTTGCGGCGCAAGGCGGAGATCGTCGAAAGCCTCGGCATCGACGTCTTCTGCGTGCTGCCCTTCACCCTGGAGCTGTCCCGGCTGCTGCCGGAGGAGTTCGTGCACGAGGTGCTCGTCGACCGGCTGCACGCGGCCGCGGTGATCGTCGGCGACAACTTCACCTTCGGTGCCAAGGCCGCCGGCGACGTCGCGCTGCTGCGCACCCTCGGCCGCCGGTTCGGCTTCGCCGCCTACGGCGCCGAACTGCAGGGCAAGGAACTGTCCGAAGAGGACCAGTCGGCGATCACGTTCTCCAGCACCTACGTCCGGTCGTGCATCGACGCCGGTGACGTCGTCGCGGCGGCCGAGGCGCTCGGCCGCCCGCACCGGCTCGAGGGCATCGTCGTGCGCGGCGACGGCCGCGGCCACGAGCTCGGCTACCCGACGGCGAACCTGTCGACGCCGCGCTTCGCCGCCGTCCCGGCCGACGGCGTCTACAGCGCCTGGTTCACCCGCTCGGCCGACCCGTCGCGCCGGCTGCGCGCCGCGGTCTCGGTCGGCACGAACCCGACGTTCTCCGGGCGCGAGCGGACCGTCGAGGCGTTCGTCCTCGATGTCGACGAGGACTTCTACGGCCAGCACGTGGCGATCGACTTCGTGACGCGGCTGCGCGACCAGGTCCGGTTCGCCGACTCGGCCGGGCTGGTGACGCAGATCGACGACGACGTCATCGAGACGAGAAAGGCACTGGAACTGCCCTCGGACACCCCTACCGGGGGCGAATAGGGGATTTCGCGTTCACGCACGTGACAGCGATGGCAAAATGCTCACGGACGGTGTGCGCGAGCGGGGACAAGGGGAGCGGAACTGGTGGAGGACCACAAGATCGTCCAGCGGAACATCGCGTTGCAGCGCGAGTGGTACGGGGAGCCGCTCGGCGACCGCGTGCGCCGGCTCGTGGTCGCGTTCGACGTTTCGCAGGCGTTCCTGGCCGAGGTCCTCGGGATCAGCGCCCCCATGCTCAGCCAGGTGATGAGCGGGCGGCGGGCGAAGATCGGCAACCCCGTCGTGCTGGCCAGGATGATCATGCTCGAGCGCAAGATCCTGGTGCCCGAGGTCGCCGCCGGCAACCGCGACGCGATGCTGGCCGCGATGGAGGACGTCCGCGACTCCCGGCCCACCGTCGGCCGCGACAACATCCCGGTGATCAACGAAGACCGGCGCGTGCTCGCCTACCTGCGTGACGTCGCCGAGGACGAGGACCTCGGCGAGGCCGCCAAGCGCCTCGACGACGACTTCCCGGCCATCGCCGACCTGCTGCGCCGGGCGGGCAACGGCTCCTGATGCCGGTCCTGTTCAGCGCGCTGCTCCCGCCGGACGACGTCGTCGAGCAGGTCGCCGCGGCCCTCGGCGATCCCGGCGACGGCCTGCGCTGGGAGCCGCCGGAGCGCTGGCACGTCACCCTCGCCTACTACGGCCACGACGACCCGGGCACCCGCGCGGCCTGGCTGGCCGACCGGCTGGCCGGGCGGCGCGCCGTCGACGTCCGGCTGGAAAAGGCCGCGACGTTCCCCGGGGTGCTGTGGTTGACTGTCGCCGGATCGGAGCTGACACCCCTCGCGCACGCCGCGGGGGCCGACGCCGAGGCGAGGCCCTACACGGCCCACCTGACGCTCGCGCGGTTCCCCCGGGAAGATCCGGGGCCCGCCACGCGTTGGACCGAAAGGCTGGCCCGCTTCACCAGCCGCCGCTGGACGGCGGGCGAGGTGGCGCTGGTGACCAGCGAGCGCGAACCGGGTGGCCCCCGCTACCGGGTGGTAAGCGTCTTCGAGCTGGACCGTGCCTGAAGACCGCGCCTGAAGACGCTGTTCAGCGGGCTGGTAACCTCAACGTTCGGGTCCGGCTGCAGTCCGTGGCGGCCGTGACCGTCTTCCCGGCGTGCATCCGGCGTCCGGGGCCGCACGGCACTGATTATTTCGAGGAGCAACACAAGTGGCGCTGTCCACCGAAGAGAAGAAGTCGATCCTGGCCGAGTACGGCGTGCACGACTCGGACACGGGATCCCCCGAGGCCCAGGTCGCGCTGCTGACCAAGCGGATCGTCGGCCTCACCGAGCACCTCAAGGCTCACAAGCACGACCACCACTCGCGTCGCGGGCTCCTGCTGCTGGTCGGCCGTCGCCGCCGGCTGCTGAACTACGTGATGAAGGTGGACATCGAGCGTTACCGTGCGCTGATCCAGCGCCTCGGCCTGCGCCGATAGCTTTACCCGAGGGGGAGTGACCACGCGGTCGCTCCCCCTCGCCACACAAACGGCGCGAGCGCGCACGAGGGTCCGTCCGCCGGTCCTCGGTAGTGGTTCCCGGGAAGAGTCCCGGGGGCTTCGATCGAAGACCGGCCTCATTCCTCGAGCGTCCTCAGGCGAAACGGGTCCCAGGGTGGGAGACTCGCGCCGTACAGAGGAACCAAAGAGGAGAACAATCTATGACCGACTCCACCGGAGTCACCGTGCACGAGACCGAAGCCGTCATCGACAACGGCAAGTTCGGCACTCGCACCGTTCGTTTCGAGACGGGCCGCCTGGCCAAGCAGGCCGCCGGCGCCGTCGTCGCGTACCTCGACGAAGAGACCATGCTGCTCTCGGCGACGACCGCGTCGAAGCACCCGAAGGAGCACTTCGACTTCTTCCCGCTGACCGTGGACGTCGAAGAGCGCATGTACGCCGCGGGCCGCATCCCCGGCGCGTTCTTCCGCCGCGAGGGCCGCCCGTCGACCGACGCGATCCTGACCTGCCGCCTGATCGACCGGCCGCTGCGCCCGTCGTTCGCCGACGGTCTCCGCAACGAGATCCAGGTCGTCATCACCGTCCAGAGCCTCAACCCGGACGACCCGTACGACGTGCTGGCCATCAACGCCGCCTCGGCGTCGACCCAGATCGCCGGCCTGCCGTTCTCCGGCCCGGTCGGCGGCGTCCGCGTCGCGCTGATCGAGGGCCAGTGGGTCGCGTTCCCGACCTGGTCGCAGCTGGAGAAGGCGACCTTCAACATGGTCGTGGCCGGCCGCATCGTCGGTGACGACGTCGCGATCATGATGGTCGAGGCCGAAGGCACCGAGAACACGCTCGACCTGATCGCCGAAGGCGGCAAGGCGCCGGACGAGGTCGCCGTCGCCGAGGGCCTCGAGGCCGCGAAGCCGTTCATCAAGGTCCTGTGCGAGGCGCAGCAGCGCCTGGCCGAGGCCGCCGCGAAGCCGACCGGCGAGTTCCCGGTCTACCCGGCCTACCAGCAGGACGTCTACGAGGCCGTCGCCGCCATCGCGACCGACGACCTGGCCCGCGCGCTGCAGATCGCCGGCAAGCAGGACCGCGACGCCGCGACCGACGAGGTCAAGGCCGCCGTCCTGGAGAAGGTCGGCCTCGGCGAGGGCGAAGCCTTCGAGGGCCGCGACAAGGAGATCGGCGGGGCGTTCAAGGCCCTGACGAAGAAGATCATGCGCCAGCGCGTCCTCACGGAGAAGATCCGCATGGACGGCCGTGGCCTCACCGACATCCGGTCCCTTGCCGCCGAGGTCGCCGTGATCCCGCGGGCGCACGGTTCGGCGCTGTTCGAGCGCGGCGAAACCCAGATCCTGGGCGTCACCACGCTGAACATGCTTCGCCTGGAGCAGCAGATCGACTCGCTGTCCCCGGAGACGCACAAGCGCTACATGCACCACTACAACTTCCCGCCCTTCTCCACCGGTGAGACCGGCCGCGTCGGTTCGCCGAAGCGCCGCGAAATCGGCCACGGCATGCTCGCCGAGCGCGCCCTGGTGCCGGTGCTGCCGAAGCGCGACGAGTTCCCGTACGCGATCCGCCAGGTCTCCGAGGCGCTGGGCTCCAACGGCTCGACCTCGATGGGCTCGGTCTGCGCGTCCACGATGAGCCTGTACAACGCCGGCGTGCCGCTGAAGGCGCCGGTCGCGGGCATCGCGATGGGCCTGGTCTCCGATGAGGTGGACGGGGAGACGCGTTATGTCGCGCTCACCGACATCCTCGGTGCCGAGGACGCCCTGGGCGACATGGACTTCAAGGTCGCCGGCACCAAGGACATCATCACCGCGCTGCAGCTCGACACGAAGCTCGACGGCATCCCGTCGGAGGTCCTCGCGGCCGCGCTGAAGCAGGCGAAGGACGCGCGCATCACCATCCTGGAGGTCATCGCCGAGGCGATCGACAGCCCGGACGAGATGAGCCCGTACTCGCCGCGCGTCACCAGCGTGAAGATCCCGGTCGACAAGATCGGCGAGGTCATCGGCCCGAAGGGCAAGATGATCAACTCGATCACCGAGCAGACCGGCGCCGACATCTCCATCGAGGACGACGGCACGATCTACGTGGGCGCTTCGGACGGCCCGTCGGCGGAGGCGGCGATCGACCTGATCAACGCCATCGCCAACCCGCAGCTGCCCAAGGTCGGCGAGCGCTTCCTCGGCACCGTGGTGAAGACGGCCGCGTTCGGCGCGTTCGTCTCGCTGCTGCCGGGCAAGGACGGCCTGGTGCACATCTCCAAGCTGGGCAACGGCAAGCGGATCGCCAAGGTCGAGGACGTCGTCAACGTGGGCGACAAGCTCCGCGTCGAGATCGCCGACATCGACAACCGCGGCAAGATCAGCCTGATCGTGGTCAAGGACGAGGACGCGGCGGCCCCGGCCGACGCGCCCGCCGCCGACGCCAAGAAGGCCGACGCCAAGTAAGCACCGCTTGTTCGATCCGTGAAGGCCATCTCGGGGGTATCCCTGAGGTGGCCTTCACGGCAAGTTGAGTAAGGAACCCATGGCACGGCAGGTTTCCGGGCACGAGCAGCCCGTCGGCACCACCCGCACGCTCGAGTCCACCCCGGACGGCGCGGTCGTCAAGCGCAGCGTCCTCCCCGGCGGCCTGCGCGTGATCACCGAGCACGTCCCGGCGTCCCGCTCGGCCACGGTCGGGCTGTGGGTCGGCATCGGCTCCCGCGACGAGCCGGCCGCCGTCGCCGGCGCCGCGCACTACCTCGAGCACCTGCTGTTCAAGGGCACGAAGCACCGCGACGCCACGCAGATCGCCGAGGAGATCGACGCCGTCGGCGGCGAGTTCAACGCCTTCACGGCGAAGGAGCACACCTGCTACTACGCGCAGGTGCTCGACGCCGACCTCCCGCTCGCCGTCGACCTGGTCACCGACGTCGTGTTCGAGGCGCTCTGCACCGACCGCGACATGGACATGGAACGCAGCGTCGTCCTCGAAGAGATCTCGATGCGCGACGACGACCCCGAGGACCTCCTCCACGAGACGTTCGTGACGGCGGTCCTCGGCGACCACCCGCTCGGCCGCCCGGTGCTGGGCACCGAGAAGTCCATCATCGGGATGTCGCCGTCGGCGCTGCGGAACTTCTACAAGCGCCGCTACACGCTGCCGCGGATGGTGCTGTCGGTCGCCGGGAACATCGACCACAACCAGGTGCTCCGGCTGGTCCGCAAGGCTCTCCGCGAGAAGCTGACCGGGTCCGCGACGCCGATCGCGCCGCGCGAAGGCCGCGCCCGGATCAAGACCCTCCCGAAGCTGGCCCTGCACACCGACGACACCGAGCAGGCGCACGTCATGCTCGGCCTGCGGTCGATCTCGCGCCACGACGACCGCCGCTTCGCGCTGTCGGTCCTCAACGCGGCCCTCGGCGGCGGCATGTCGTCGCGGCTGTTCCAGGAGATCCGCGAGCAGCGCGGGCTGGCCTACCAGGTGTACTCGTCGGTCGCGAGCTACGCCGACACCGGCCACCTGGCCGTGTACGCGGGCTGCCAGCCGGAGAAGCTCGGCGACGTCGCCGGCGTCATCCGCGAGGTCCTCGACAAGGTCGGCGTCGACGGCCTGACCGACGCCGAGGTGGCCCGCGCCAAGGGCCAGCTGCGCGGCGGGATCGTGCTGGGCCTGGAGGACACGTCGTCGCGGATGTCGCGGATCGGCAAGAACGAGCTCAACTACGGCCGGTACCTGGGCGTCGACGACACGATCGCCCGCATCGACGCCGTCACCACCGAAGACGTGTGTGCGCTCGCTCGCACTTTGTTCGCGCGGCCGGGCGGGGTCTCGGCGGCGGCGGTCGTCGGGCCGTACGCTCACGCCGACGACCTTCCTGACGACCTGCACGAGGTGATCGCTTCATGACCGTCAACGTCGGTGTGCTCGGTGCGCGCGGCCGGATGGGCGCGACGGTGGTGAACGCCGTCGAGAACGCGGCGGACCTGAAGCTGGTGGCCGCGCTCGACGCGGGCGACGACTTCGCGGCGCTGGCGGACGCCCAGGTGGTCGTCGACTTCACCCACCCCGACGCCGTCATGGGCAACCTCGAGTACCTGGTCGAGCACGACATCCACGCGGTCGTCGGCACGACGGGCTTCAGCGAAGACCGGCTGGCCTCGCTGCGGACGCTTTTGGAGCCGAAGCCTTCACTCGGTGTGCTGATCGCGCCGAACTTCGCCCTTGGCGCGGTTCTGGCGATGCGGTTCGCGGCCCAGGCGGCGAAGTTCTACGCCTCGGCGGAGATCATCGAGCTGCACCACAACCGCAAGGCCGACGCGCCTTCGGGCACCGCCGCGCACACCGCCCGGATGATCGCCGCGGCACGCGCGGAGGCGGGCGTGACGCCGGGCCCGGACGCGACGACGGCCGAGCTCGACGGCGCCCGCGGCGCGACGGTCGAGGAGGTCCGCGTGCATTCGGTCCGCCTGCCGGGCCTGGTCGCGCACGAGGAGATCCTGTTCGGCGGCGAGGGGGAGACCCTGACCATCCGCCACGACTCCCTCGACCGGACGTCGTTCATGCCGGGCGTGCTGCTCGGCGTGCGCGAGGTGCTGAAGCGTCCCGGCCTGACGGTCGGCCTGGAGAACGTGCTCGACCTGTGAAGGCCCGCAATGTCGCGCTGCTGCTGACGGCGGCGCTGGTCGTCTACCTGTTCCTGCTCGCGGACCGGGCGTTCGCCCTGTTCGCTTCCGGCACCGGTGCGGGCATCGCCCTGGGCGTCGGCGTGCTACTGCTGCCGATCCTGGGGATCTGGATCGTGGTGGTGACCTGGCGCAACGGCCTGCAGATCCAGCGGCTGTCCCGTCGGCTCGATTCGGAGGGCGCGCTCCCGGACGTCTCGGACCTCCCGCGCCGGCCCTCTGGCCGCGTGGACCGCGACGCGGCCGACGCGTGGTTCGCCGAGCGCCGCGCGGAGGTCGAGGCGGACCAGGAGAACTGGCGGACCTGGTACAAGCTGGCGTACGCGTACGACATCGCGGGCGATCGTCGGCGCGCGCGAGAGACGATGAAGAAGGCTGTGGAGCTGGAAGCTTCCGACCGCTGAATCTTCTTGAAACTGTGGTGTGGCATTTCGCTGACAGTTGTCGTTCATTCGGGAAATGCGCGGTGTTCGTAGTATCCGCGGCATGAAACCGACTTCATCGTCACCGGGGTTGCGTGCGTTGTCCGCTTCGCTGCGCGAAGTGCGCGAAGCAAGGAAGTTCGGGTTACGAGAGCTGGCGCGAGCGCTGGAGATCGACCCGAGGTTGTTGTCCCAGTGGGAGCTGGGGTTGCGGGTGCCGCCGGTGGAGGAGGTGGCCCGCATCCTCGGCTACCTCCGCACCACGAAGGAAGTCGCCGAGCGCATCCTGTTCCTGGCCAAGCACGCCAAGGACCCCAACTGGCTCGACTCCAACCCGTCGGATCTGCCCGCGGCCCTCACGGCGGTCATGCAGTGCGAGCGCACGGCAAGCCTGATCACCAACTGGTCCCCGCTCATCGTCCCGGGCCTGCTGCAGACTCCCGACTACGCCCGCGAACTCCTGAATGCCTCCGACATCCGGGTGCAAGATGCCGATGCACGGCTCGTGGTGCGGCTGAATCGGCAGAAGGTACTTTTCAAGCGCGCCCCGGTGCGGCTCAAGGCGATCATCTCCGAGTTGGCGATCCGTGAGGCGGTCGGCGATGCAGCCGTCATGTCCGACCAGATCGACCACCTGCTCGCCTTGAGCGCTGCCCCGAACATCTCAGTGCGGATCGTGCCAGCGGATATGGGCTACTACCCGGGCAAGATCGGCATGTTCACCCTTTACGACTTCTCCGATGCGCCGCCGATCGTGCTGCTCGAGCACTACCACGCAAGCGGCTTTGTCCACGATTCGGAGGGTACCGCCCCGTACCAGAAGCTGGTAAAGCTGTTACAGGGCAAGGCATTGACCGAGGAAGCTTCGCAAGCCCTGCTTCGGGAGGCTGCGAGATAGGGGGCAGGGTGTTCACCTGGCGCAAGTCGAGCCACAGCGCGAATGAAGCCGAGTGCGTCGAGGTGGGCTTCGCCTGGCGGAAGTCGAGCTACACCGCGAAGGACGAGTGCGTCGAGGTGCTCCTCGCCGAAACCGTCGGCGTCCGGGACACCAAAGCTCGCCACCTCGGCCAGCTCACCGTCTCCCGCGCCGCCTGGACCGCCCTGACCTCAGTGGTGCAGCCACCCCGCGAACACCGCAGGTGAAGCCGCTATCAAACTGAAGCGGATCCACCTTCCGGCCAAACCCGTGGTCAGGAAGGTCGCGAGCCGCATGCGCACCACGCCGGCCAGCACGCTCGTCGCCATGAACGGGGGCAGGCCCACCAGGGAACTGACCCCGTAGGTGCCCGCCATCCAGTGCGGGTGCCGGTGGCAGCGCTCGCGCAGCGCCTCGACCCAGCCGCGCATCCGCTTGGTGCGCAGCTGCCAGCGGACGCGTCGCTCGGTCAGCGGCCGCTCGCGGTGCAGGCGGTCGTGCAGGGCCTTCGGCAGCTTGATCGTCCCGCGCGCGGCCAAAAAATACAGCGTCTTCCCGGCGATCTGCCCGACGGCCACCGCCGCCCCGAGCCACAGCCAGTGCAGTCCGGGCTGGCTCGCGCACAGCCCGAGCAGGAACACCTCGGCGTTGATCAGCGGCACGATGGCCGAACCGAACGCGACGCCCAGCGTCAGCAGGATCCAGCTCATCGTGTCACCTCCGCAAATTCGCTCGTGTACTCCAAGTTATCAGTTCGAAATCTCCGCGCACTGGGGTTAACCCCCCTCTTCGGCGGGTGGTCCGCACCAGAAGATCACCTGCGCGACGTCTTCCGGCCACCTCCCGCTGGAACCCTGACCGGGTGGCCGCCGAGCAATCCCGAACGCCCGCCGACCGATTCGGCGCCCTCTGCCAGGCGATCGTGCGCGTCCTTCCCTTCGGCCTGTCGCGGATCGTGGCGCCGACGTTCCTGGGTTTCTGCGTCATCAACGGTCTGACGTTCGGCGTCGACCTCGGGTTGCTGACGATCTTCCACGGCTTGCTCGGCTGGCCGGTGTGGCTCGCGATCACGCTGGCGTACGTCTGCGCGTTCGGGCTGAGCTTCGTGCTGAACCGGACGTTCAACTTCCATTCCCACGCGGCCGTCGGAATGCAGCTCGTGCTTTACATCGGTGCGATTGCTGTCAATTACGCGGCGTTTTTGCTGGGTGTGGGCGCGGGGCTGACGGCGCTGGGCGTCGAATACCACGTGTCGCGGCTGCTCGCGGGCGCGTGCGAGGGCGTGTTCATGTACGCCGTGATGCGGTGGGTGATCTTCCGGGACGCCGGCTCAGGTGAGAGCGAGGTCGAGGGTGCCGGTGAGCCGGACCTCGCGGACCATGCGGTCGCCGGTGTCGAGGGTGCGGACCGTGCCGTCGGGGTTCCAGCCGGCGCGGCGGTAGAAGCCGAGGGAGGCGTGGTCGCCCTGGGCGACCCACGCGATGCCGCGCGTGGCGCCGTCGGCCCGGAGGCCTGCGGCGGCCGTCGCGAGTAGCCGTCCGGCGTGCCCGCGCCGGCCCCACCGCGGCTCGACGAGCAGGGTGGCGATCAGGCCGGTGGTCTCCGCGTCTTCGGGCAGGCTGCCGTCGGCGGCGGCGACCTCGCCCTCGGGCGCCCGGCCGGCGACGCAGAAGCCGACGGTGAAGTCACCCTCGGTGGCGACGTAGACCTGGCTGCCGGGGTACTCGATGGTCTCGGCCCAGGTGCCGTCGAGGTCGGCGGCGTCCAGCTCGGCCAGGGCGTTCTTGCCCAGCAGGTCCTCGTAGGCGGCGTGCCAGGTGTCGCGCTGGAGGCGGGCGATCTCCGCGGCGTCGGACAGGTCGGCGGGACGGACGGCGGCGTCGCTCATGCCCGTGAAGATAGCGGTGCCGGTTTTTGTCGGTGGTGGGTGGCACCATGACGGCACCATGCAAACGATCAGCGTCTCGACGGCCCGGAAGACCTTCCTGGCCGCACAGGGCTTCGCCGACCCCCGTCCGTCCGTGGCGCCTTCGCGGCGGCATCTGAAACGCGTGCTGTCGCGGGTCCAATTACTGCAGCTGGACTCGGTGAACGTGGCGGTCCGGGCGCACTACATGCCGGTGTTCTCCCGCCTGGGAGCGTACGAGCCGTCGGTGCTGGACGGCGCGGCGTGGTCGCACTCGGCACGTCAGCCGAGGTTGCTGGTGGAGACGTGGGCGCACGAGGCGAGCCTGCTCCCGATCGAGGACTGGCCGCTGATCCGTTCGGGCGCGAAGCGCGACGGCTGGTGGAAGCACTACGGCCCGCTGATCGAGAAGTCCCCGGGCCTGGTCGACGAGATCCTGTCGGTGGTGAAGGAACTGGGCCCGATCGGCGCGGGCGGCATCGAGCGCGAGGTGGCGGCGGACGCCCAGCGCCGCGGCCCGGGCTCGTGGTGGGAGCGGTCGGAGGTCAAGCGCGTCTGTGAGTACTTGTTCGGCATCGGCCAGCTGACGACGGGCACGCGCCGGTCGTTCGAGCGGCTCTACGACTTGACGGAGCGGGTGGTGCCTCCGGAGATCCTGTCGGTTTCGGTGTCGCCGGAGGAGGGCGCGCGGGGCTTGATCGAGCGTTCGGCCCGGGCGCTGGGGGTGGCGACGGAGACGGATCTGCGCGACTACTACCGCTTGGGCCCGGCGCCGGCGCGCCAAGCGGTGGCGGAGCTGGTGGAGTCGGGCATCCTGGAGCCGGTGCAGGTCCGCGGCTGGAAGGCGCCGGCGTACCGCCATGCGGAAGCCCGCATGCCCCGCACGGTGACGGGCCGGGCGCTGCTGTGCCCGTTCGACCCGCTGATCTGGGAGCGCGCCCGCACGGAGCGGCTGTTCGGGTTCCACTACCGCATCGAGATCTACGTCCCGGAGCCGAAGAGGGTGTACGGGTACTACGTGTTCCCGTTCCTCCTGGACGGCGAGCTGGTGGCCCGGGTGGACCTGAAGTCCGACCGGACGGCGGGGGTCCTGCGGGTGCAGGGAGCGTTCGCGGAGGAAGGCGCCGACGTGGCCCGGGTGCTGCCGGAGCTGGCGGCGGAACTGAAGCACATGGCGGAGTGGCTGGGCTTGTCCGGCGTGGCCGTGGGCACGCGCGGGGATTTGGCTCCGGCGTTGAAGAAACTGGTGCGCTGAAGCCGAAACACGAAGAAACGGGCCGTTCCCGGAGATCCCCGCCGGGAACGGCCCGCCACCCCCTTCGACCGGACGGCCGCGGGAAGCCCGCCCGGTCGTGCGAGTCGCTCCCGGCCCCCGCCGGGAACGACCCTCAGCCGGCCGCGCGCGTCACGACCGCGTTGCCGGAGCCCGTCCGGGCCCGCACCTTCAGCTGCACCCCGCCCTCGGGCGCGCTGTCCGCGACGTCCAGCTCGCTGGACACCCGCCCGCCGCTCGACGTCAGCTCGACCTCGGCCGCGGTGCCACCGCGGATGCCGACCCGCACCTCGCCGGACCCCGTGATCAAGTCCAGCGACCCCGAAGCCGCGTCGGCCACCGAAAGGTCGCCGCTGCCCGTGCGGGCCATCACCTCGCCCGACACCGCCCCGAGCCACACGTCGCCCGTGCCCGTCGCCAACGTCGCCGACCCGGCGATCGACGACGCCTCGACGTGGCCGCTGCCGCTGCGCAGCTGCAACCCGCCCAGCGTCGGGCCGAGCTTGATCGCGCCGCTACCCGTGCGGACCGTGGCCGAGCCGTCCGCGCGGTCGAGCTTGACCTCGCCCGAACCCGTCAGCAGGTCGACGCGCCCGGCCGAACCGGTCACCGTCACGTCCGCCGCGCCCGCCCGGACGTCGACGTGCGAACCCGCCGGTGCGCGGACGATCACCGACAGCGCCACGTTCCGCAGCTGCCACGCCTTCGGCGCCTGGACGACCAGGCGGTTGCCCAGCTTCTCGATCCGGCTCTGCCGCACCGCCTCGGCCGGGTTGGCCCCCGACGGGTCGACACCCAGCTGGTCGCCGAACCGCTCACCGACCCAGGACAGCAGGCTGTTGACCCCCGCCACCCACGGCTGCTGCTCGCCCTGGTCGTGGCGCAGCTCGACGCGGGCGCCGGAGTCGCCCTCCAGGACGACCTCCACACGGCCGATCGTCACGCCGACGTCCAGGTCCAGCGGGCCTTCCGCCTCGAACTCGTCGATGCGGACCAGTTCGTCGTTCGAAGCAGTCTCTTCGTCACTCATTTCGAATCCCCTCAGCTCTCGACCCAGCCGTGCAGGTGCGACCCGGGCCGGTCGCCCTTGCCGTGGTGCTTGGGGCCGCCGCCCAGCGAGCCGTGCCCCAGCGCCCCCTGCACCGCCTGGGAGACGAACGTGTTCAGCGAGACGCCCTGCGCCGCCGCCGCGCGCTCGGCCTGGCCCTTGATCTGCTCGACCAGGCGCAGCGTGATGCGCGAGATGTCGCCGCCGTCGATCGGCGGTGGTGGCGGCGTGGTGTCACGTGGTGTCGCGCGTGACGTCGGCTCCTCGGCAGAACCGGTGACGACCACGCGGACGTCCCGGCCGTCCAGCCGCACGTCGACCACCTGGCCCGGCAAAGCGGCCGTGACCTCGGCGGCGAGGTCGGCGAGGGCGTTCATGAGCGTCAGGCGGACGGCGGGTTCGAGCGCGGAAGACAGCAGCGCGGCCGCCCGCCGGGTGTGCTCGTCCCCGGCGGCAGCCGTGTTCGCGAGGTCCTCGCGAAGGTTGGCGATGTACGGCGTCAGGTCCATGACACCACTATGACGTCACTCGTGGTGTCAGTCAAGGAAGCGGTTAGGCTCACGGGAGAGCTTGTGGAAGGAGCGTGAACGTGGCCGTGTCCCCACGGGTGCAGCTGATCGCGAAGACGGAGTTCTTCCCGCCGGAAGACGTGCCCTGGTCGACCGACGCCGAAGGTGGCGAAGCGCTCGCCGAGTTCGCCGGCCGCGCCTGCTACCAGGCGTGGGACAAGCCGAACCCGGCCACCGCCACCAACGCCGGCTACGTCGAACACGTCATCGACGTCGGTCACCTCGCGGTGCTCGAGCACGGTTCGGTGACCTTCTACATCACCGGGATCTCGCGCTCGCTGACCCACGAGCTGGTCCGGCACCGCCACTTCTCCTACTCGCAGCTTTCGCGCCGGTACGCGCCGGAGCGCGACGCCGCCTTCGTCGAGCCGGAAGTCATCGCGAACGACCCCGTGCTGCACGAGAAGTTCGTCGCCGCGACCCAGGCGAGCGTCGACGCCTACACCGAGCTCCTCGCCGGCCTCGAAGAGAAGTTCGCCGACGTCCCGAGCGCGACCCTGCGCCGCAAGCAGGCCCGCCAGGCCGCCCGCGCGGTGCTGCCGAACGCGACCGAGACCCGCATCGTCGTAACCGGGAACTACCGGGCCTGGCGGCACTTCATCGCGATGCGGGCCACCGAGCACGCCGACGTCGAAATCCGGCAGCTGGCCGTGGAGTGCCTGCGGCACCTGCAGAAGGCCGCGGCGAACGTGTTCGCCGACTTCACCATCTCGACGCTGCCGGACGGCACCGAGATCGCAACGAGCCCGAAGGTGTTCGAAGGCTGATGAAACGACTGGCGATCGACGTCCGGCCCGGCGACTACGCCGTGGTCCGGCTGCCCGCGGACGCCCCCGTGCCCGCCGAGCTGCTCGCGCCCGGCGAACCCGCGTTCGTCTCGGTGACCCGCACGCCCGAGGAGCTGTCCATCATCTGCCCGGCCGGGCGGGAACCGGCCGGCGGCACGGCCGAGGACGGCTGGCGGCTGCTCTCGGTCCGCGGGCCGCTGGAGTTCACGCTCACCGGCATCATCGCCGCGCTGGCCTCGGAGCTGGCCGCGGCCGGCGTCGCGCTGTTCTCGATGTCCACGTTCGACACCGACCACATCCTGGTCCGCGGCACCGACCTCGACCACGCGGTGAAGGCGCTGCGGGAGTCCGGTCACGAAGTCGCGCACTCCTGACGCTTTTCGGCGGGCGATTCACGGGTACTCCCGGCGCGAGGGTGGGAGCCGTCACCCTTGAAATCGAAAGTTCGGCACGCCTAAACTTCGATTTGGGATCCCCGACACCCCGTTGAGAGGCAGGCGCCATGGCGGTCACCGAGGCTGTCCGGCCGAGACTCGCGTCGCGCCTGCGCACCGGGTCGGCCCTGCTCGGCCCGGCGTTCGTCGCCGCGATCGCCTACGTCGACCCGGGGAACGTCGCCTCCAACATCAGCGCCGGCGCCCGCTACGGCTACCTGCTGGTCTGGGTGATCGTCGCGGCGAACCTGATGGCCGTGCTCGTCCAGTACCTGTCGGCGAAGCTCGGCCTGGTCAGCGGGATGTCGCTGCCGGAAGCCCTGCGCGCCCGGCTGTCCCGGCCCGCGCGGCTGGCCTACTGGCTGCAGGCCGAGGTCGTGGCCATCGCGACCGACCTCGCCGAGGTCGTCGGCGGCGCGATCGCGCTCTACCTGCTGTTCGACCTGCCGCTGGTCGCCGGCGGCCTGATCACCGGCGCGGTCTCGCTGACGCTGCTCGCGGTCCAGGACCGCGGCGGCCAGCGGACGTTCGAACGCGTCGTCACCGGCCTGCTGCTGGTCATCGCGGTCGGCTTCCTGGCCAGCCTGTTCGTCGAGCCGCCGTCCGCCGCGGACACGCTCGGCGGGCTGGTGCCGAAGTTCGACGGCGCGGGCAGCATCCTCATCGCCGCCGCGATGCTGGGCGCGACCGTCATGCCGCACGCCGTCTACCTGCACTCCGGCCTGGTCCGCGACCGCCACGGGCTGCCCGACGTCACCACCCGCCGCCGTCTCCTGCGCGCCACCCGCGCCGACGTCGGCCTGGCGATGCTGCTCGCGGGCGCGGTGAACCTCGGCATGCTGCTGCTCGCCGCGACGAACCTCCAGGGCCAGGACGGCGTCGACAGCATCGAGGGCGCACACCACGCGGTCTCGCTGGCGCTCGGCCCGGGGATCGCGCTGATGTTCGCGATCGGCCTGCTGGCCTCGGGTCTCGCGTCGACGTCGGTCGGCGCGTACGCGGGCGCGATGATCATGCAGGGGCTGCTGCACAAGCGGATCCCGCTCGTCCTGCGCCGGCTCGTCACCCTCACCCCGGCGATCGTGGTCCTCGCCCTCGGCGCGGATCCGAGCGCGGCGCTGGTCGTCTCGCAGGTGGTGCTGTCGTTCGGGATCCCGTTCGCGCTGGTGCCGCTGATCCGGCTGACGGCGGACCGGCGGCTGATGGGCGCGGACGTCAACCGCCGGCTCACGACGGTCGCGGCGTCGGTGGTCGCGGGCGTTATCATCGCGTTGAACCTGGTCCTGATTTACCTCACCTTCACCGGCTGATCGGATGGCCCGGATCTACGCCCTCAACGCGGAATGCGGCGGACGGGAAACCCACGCCCGCGACCTCGCCCGCCACTTCGAAAGCCGGCCTGCCCGGGTTTTCTCGGACGGCGCCGGCTGGTGGTGCGGAGTGGCGCCCGAGGGCCTGAGCCGCACCGGCGCGCACACCGCCGAGGAGGCGGCCGCCATGACCGCGGCCGGGCGGCAGCTCTACTGGCTGCTGCGGACCGCCCCGCCGGTCTACCGCTACGCCCTCGCCGGCGTCGAGACCGACGAATTCCGCACGTACGCCGAGCTGATGGCCGAGAAGGACCTGACGATCTTCCCGGGGCTCGTGGTCAGCGAGGACATCTGGGCGGCCACCGGCGGACGCGCCGAGTTCAGCGACTTCGCACCGGGCTACCGCTGGATCCCGTACCGGGGCGAAACACACCGCTGAGTCACGATTGCGCGGAACCCCGAACGCTCCGCGGCGGTCCGACTAGCATCTGCGCGACCGCCGCCAAAAGGAGCACCGTGACCGACGAACAGACCCGGCCGTATCCACCCCAGGCGCCCGCCACGCCTGGTCAGCGGGTGGTCGCGGGCCGTTACGCGCTCCTCGGCGAACTCGGCCGCGGCGGCATGGGAGTCGTGTGGCGGGCGCAGGACCAGGTCATCGGCCGCCAGGTCGCCGTCAAGGAGCTGCGGCTGCCCGACGCCGAGTCGGCCGCCGTCTTTTCCGAGCGCGCGCTGCGCGAAGTGCGCACCGGCGGGCGGCTCAACGACCCCGCCGTCGTCACGGTGTACGACGTCGTCACCGACGGCGGCACCACGTTCATCGTCATGGAGCTCGTCGAAGCGCCCTCGCTGGCCGATCTCGTGCGCCAGCGCGGCCCCATGCCCGCCGCGCAGGCCGCGCTGATGGGGGAGCGGGTGCTGGCCGCGCTGCAGGCGGCGCATGCCGCCGGGATCGTGCACCGCGACGTCAAGCCGGCGAACATCCTGGTCGCGCCGGACGGCCGCGTGAAGCTCACCGACTTCGGCATCGCCCACGCCGTCGACGACCCGCGCCTGACCACCAGCGGCATGATCGTCGGCTCGCCCGCGTTCATGGCGCCCGAGCGCGTCGAAGGCCGCGAAGCGATGCCCGCGTCCGACCTGTGGTCCTTGGGCGCGACGCTGTTCTTCGCCGTCGAAGGCACGCTCCCGTTCGAGCGCGCGACCACGGCGGCGACGCTGCACGCGATCATGACCGAGATCCCGTACCTGACCCGCGGCCACGGCCCGCTCGCCGCGGCCATCCTCGGCCTGCTCGTCGCCAACCCCGACGCGCGCCTCACCGCGGCGCAGGCGCAGAACCTGCTGACCACGGCGCAGGGCATGCGCCCGACCCCGCCCGGCGGGACGGCGATGGTCCAGCCCATGACGCGGCTCGCGCCCCAGCCGCCGAAGAAGAACCTGCGCGCGCTGTGGCTGTCCCTGGCCGCGGTGGCGGTCGTCGGCGCCCTGGTCGGCGGGTTCTTCGCGGGCAAGGCGTTCGAGGCGCCGGCCGTCGACGAGCAGAAGCTGCCGACCGTGACGTTCGGCCTCGGCGGGCAGATGCGCGTGGACGCCAGTTCCAGCTACCCCTGCTACAACGCCGCGGTCCAGGACGGCGGCGTCATCAGCGACGCCAACGACGGCGACTGCAAGGAGAGCCACACCCTCGAGATCTACGACGGCGGGGACGTCATCGGCACCGCGAGCTGGTCCGACAGCGACGCGACCATCGCCGGCTACCCGGGCCTGGGCGCCGTCACCGCGGCCGCCGAAGCGCGCTGCGCGGCCTCGTTCCGCTCGTCGATCGTCCCCGAGACCAAGCGCGACGGCCTGAAGTACCGGGCGCTCGTGCCGACCCAGGCGCAGTGGCAGAGCGTCCCGACCGAGAGCGGCGAATACCCGACGCGCGAGTTCTACTGCGTGCTGGCCAAGTCCGATGGCGGGCCGATCTCCTCGCCCATCGTGACCAAGGTCAAGTAGAAGTTCCGCGACGAGCGGCCGGGCTCCGGAAATCCTACGCACTTCGCCGCCCACGACCAGGTCGGCGCGGTTTTGTCGGTGCGACGGGGTACCGTCTCAGCATGTCCAACCCACCTACCGCAGCGCCCGGACGGCCGTTCGGGCGCGTGCTCACCGCGATGGTCACCCCCTTCGACGCCGAGGGCGCGCTGGACCTGAAGCGGGCGCAGGAGCTGGCCGAGCACCTCGTGGAGCTGGGCAACGACGGTCTCGTGGTCAACGGCACCACCGGCGAGAGCCCGACCACCACCGACGCGGAGAAGCAGGAGCTGATCCGCGCCGTGGTCGAGGCCGTCGGCGACCGCGCGACGGTCGTGGCCGGCGCGGGCACCAACAACACGGCGCACAGCATCGAGCAGGCGAAGCAGGCCGAAGCGGCCGGCGCGCACGGCCTGCTGGTCGTCACCCCGTACTACTCGCGGCCCAGCCAGGCCGGCCTGCACGCGCACTTCACGACCGTCGCCGACAGCACCGGGCTGCCGGTGATGCTCTACGACATCCCGCCGCGCTCGGTCGTGCCGATCGAGGTCGACACGCTGCTGCGGCTGGCCGAGCACCCGCGGATCGTCGCGGTCAAGGACGCCAAGGGCGACCTGATCGCCGGCTCCGAGGTCATCGCCAACACCCACCTCGCGTACTACTCCGGCGACGACGGCCTGAACCTGCCGTGGATCTCCGTCGGCGGGACCGGCGTGGTGAGTGTGATCGGTCACGTCGTCGCGGGCCGGATCCGCGCGATGATCGACGCCTACGAAAACGGCGACACGTCCACCGCGCGCACCAACCACCGCGGCATGCTGCCGGTGCTGCGCGCGATGTCGCGGGTCGGCGGGGTCGCGTTCAGCAAGACGGCGCTGCGGCTGCGCGGCTTCGACGTCGGCGACCCGCGGCTCCCGATCGTCGCCCCGACCGCCGAGCAGACCACCCTGATCGCCGCCGATCTCGGCCAGGGCGGCGTGCCGCTGGGCGACACGGCGGCCCAGGACTGGCATGGTGAGCGGGTGGCACAAGCAGACTCGAGGGCCGCCTACGTGGCGCCGACCTCGCACACCAGCGTTGGGACCCTGCCTCGGTGAGCTCACTTCCCCCAGGTCCAGGCCCCACCAACGCCCCGCCCGCACTCCCCGAGGGAGCCCTGCGCGTCGTCGCGCTGGGCGGCATCGGAGAAGTCGGGCGCAACATGACCGTCTTCGAGTTCGGCGGCCGGCTGCTCATCGTCGACTGCGGGGTGCTCTTCCCCGAGGACGACCAGCCCGGCGTCGACTTGATCCTGCCCGACTTCCGCGCGATCGAGGACCGCCTCGACGACATCGACGGACTGGTGCTCACCCACGGGCACGAGGACCACATCGGTGCCGTCCCGTTCCTCCTGCGCCTGCGGCCGGACCTGCCGATCTACGGCTCGAAGTTCACGAACGCCCTGCTCGCGGCGAAGGCCAAGGAGCACCGGCAGCGGCCGAACCTCATCCAGGTCCGCGAGGGCGAGCGCCGCGACGTCGGCGCGTTCAACCTGGAGTTCTTCGCGGTCAACCACTCCATCCCGGACGCGCTCGCGGTGGCGATCCGCACCCCGGCGGGCGTGGTCCTGCACACCGGCGACATCAAGCTCGACCAGCTCCCGCTCGACGGGCGCCTCACCGACCTGGCCGGCTTCTCCCGGCTCGGCGACGAGGGCGTCGACCTGTTCTGCGTCGACTCGACCAACGCCGAGGTCCCCGGGTTCGTCATGCCCGAGCGCGACATCGGCCCGGTGCTCGACGACGTCATCCGCCGCGTCGACCAGCGCGTGATCGTGGCCTGCTTCGCCAGCCACGTCCACCGCGTCCAGCAGGTCCTCGACGCCGCCGAGCGGCACGGCCGCCGGATCGCGTTCGTCGGCCGGTCGATGGTCCGGAACATGGGGATCGCGGCCGAGCTGGGCCTGCTGAACGTGCCGGACGGCCTGCTCGTCGATCTCGACCAGGCGAGCACGCTGCCGGAGAGCAAGGTCCTGTTCGTCTCGACGGGTTCGCAGGGCGAGCCGCTCTCGGCGCTGTCACGGATGGCGCGCGGCGAGCACCGGCAGATCTCGATCCGCGCGGGCGACACGGTCGTGCTGGCCAGCTCGATGATCCCGGGCAACGAGACCGCGGTGTTCGGCGTGGTCAACGGCCTGACCCGGCTCGGCGCCAACGTCGTCCACCAGGGCAACGCGAAGGTGCACGTGTCCGGCCACGCGTCGGCGGGGGAGCTGCTGTACCTGTACAACGCGGTGCGCCCGAGCAACGTGATGCCGGTCCACGGCGAGTGGAAGCACCTGCGCGCGAACGGCGAGCTGGCGATCCGCACCGGCGTCGCCCCGGAGAACGTGGTCATCGCCGAGGACGGCGTGGTCGTGGACCTCGTGGACGGCAAGGCGGCCCGCACCGGCCGCGTCGAGGTCGGCCACGTGTACGTGGACGGCCTGTCGGTCGGTGACGTCGGCGAGTCGACGCTGTCGGACCGGCTGGTCCTCGGCGAGGGCGGGTTCATCTCGATCAGCGTCGCGGTGGACTCCAGCACGGGCCGCGCGGTCAGCAGCCCGACGGTGTCCGGCCGCGGCTTCTCCGACGACCCGAAGGCGCTCGCCGCCGTCGTGCCGCTGGTGGAGATGGAGCTGGCGCGCACGGAGTCCGAGGGCATCACCGACACGCATCGGATCGCCCAGGCGGTCCGCCGGGTGGTCGGCCGCTGGGTGGCCGACACCTACCGCCGCCGCCCGATGATCGTCCCGACGGTCATCCCGGTCTAGCGCCCCAAGGCGGCCTTCGGTGCGTCAGACGCACCGAAGGCCACATTGGGGCGCTTTCCTCAGCGCGTCACGGTAGCCAAGCCCAAGGCGAAAGCGACCGCGGCGATTTGGCGGAACAGCGCGCGGCGTGCCCGGCGCTGGTCGGTTCGTGTCGGTTTCATGCGTGCCCCCAAGCGGTAGGCATCCAGTGTTCCGCGCCCGCGGGGCCGGCACATCCCGCTCCGGGACGACAGGCGCCTCCCTCCCCGGTATGAGCCGTTGTTAGGCCGTCCGGACCACGAACCGGTGCTTTGCCCGGCGCTAACCTTGGTCCCAGCCCGCCTCGGGAAGAGAGGCCGCCGATGGGACGTCACTCCGACGGGAAGCGCCGGTTGCTGGTGCCCGTCGTCGCGACCGGGCTCGTCGTCGTCCTGGGGGTCGCGGCCTGGGTGACCGTCTCGGCGGTGCGGTCCCGGCCCACCTGCGTACAGCCGGCGAAGGTCCTGGTCACCGCGTCCGCCGACGTCGCCCCGGCGCTTTCGCTCGTCGCCCGGGGTCTGGACCTCCAGTGCGGTTCCGTCGAGGTCCAGACCAGGGAAGCGGCGTCGGCCGCCGAGCGGCTCGCGATGTCGGACGGCAGCCCGCGGCCGCAGGTGTGGGTGCCGGACTCGACCCTCGCCCTGCGGCGCGCCCACCGGCTCGGCGCCGGCGACGTCCCCGAGAGCGGGGCGTCGGTGGCCAGCTCGCCGGTCGTGCTGGCCACCGCGGAGGACGTCGTCAAGGGCATCGGCTGGCCCGAGCGCACTCCGACGTGGGCCGACGTGCTGGGCGCGCAGGGGGCGGTCCCGGGGATGTCCGACCCGGCCCGCGACGCGGTCGGCGCGCTGGCGTTGCTGGGGCTGAAGGAGAGCGTCCGGTCGGCCCCCGAGCCCGCGGGCGCGTACGTCGCGTTGCTGCGGCGGGTGTCGGCCAACACGCTCGGCGCGGAGACGGACCTGATCGCGCGGCTGCCGGGCTCGAGCGGCAGTGGGGGCACGGCCTCGGTGACGGCGTTCCCCGCGTCGGAGAATTCGGTGCTGCGCCACAACATCGAGGACCGGACGTCACCGCTGGTCGCCGTCTACGCGACGGCAGTGCCCACTTTGGACTACCCGTTCGCGGAGCTGGGCGGGATCACCCCGCAGCAGCGCCCGATAGTCGACGCGCTGCGCACCGCGGTCCTCGGCGACGCGGGCGCGGACGCGATCGCGAAGACGGGCTTGCGCGCGGCGGGCGGCCAGGCGCTGCGCGACCACACGGACGACCCGCGCGTGTCACCACCGGGCATCCGGACGGCGAACCTCCCGCCGGCGGGGTCCGTCGACGAGCTGCTCAACCAGTGGGCCGGGGTCAACCTGAGCGCGCGGGTGCAGGTGCTCGTCGACGTGTCGGGGTCGATGAACGCCCAGGTGCCGGGGACGGGACTGAACCGCATGCAGGTGTCGATGCAGGCGACGGAGAAGGCCCTGCACCTGTTCAAGCCGACGACCCAGCTGCGCATGCTGGCGTTCTCGACCCGCCTGGACGGCGACAAGGACTACCGAGAGCTGTTGCCGATGGCGTCGGTGGCCCAGCACTTGTCGAGCGGCGCGTTGCAGCGGCTGGCCCAGGTGAAGGCCACACCGGACGGCGGAACGGGGTTGTACGACAGCGTCCTGGACACGTACCGGACGGCTCGCCGGGAGTGGGAGCCGGGCCGGCTGAACCTGGTGATCGTCCTGACGGACGGCCGCAACGAGGACGCGCACAGCATTTCCCGCGAGGAGGTGCTGGCAGAGCTGACGAAGCTGCAGGACCCCCACCGCCCGATCCCGTTGATCGGAGTGGGCATCGGCCCGGACGCGGACAAGGCGGAACTGGACCAGCTGACCGCGGCGACGGGTGGTCAGGCGTTCGTGGCCCCGGACCCGGCGAAGATCACGGACGTGTTTTTCGGAGCGCTGAGCCGGATCGCCGGCGGTTAGCTGAACCAGGCCCCGAACATCGAGCCGTGGGAATCGCCTTCCACGGCACCCACGCGCGTTCGTGTCCGCAATCCACGAGGGCGCCCACCCGTGCCGCCGCAGGGCGAACAGCATGCGGGATGCCGTGTACAGCCCCGAATTCAGCATCGACAGCGCCGCCGTCAACACCACCGCGCTGACCAAAGTGGACGCCGCCGGGACGCCGAAACGGCCGAACGCCGACGCGAACGGGCTTGTCTCGCTCGGGATTTCGCGCCACGGCGTGATCATCACCAGCAGTGCCACCGAACCCACGTAGAACACGATCACGCGCCACACGATCGTCGACGTCGCCTTGCGGATCGCCGTCTCCGGCTGGTCGGACTCCGCCGCTGCGATCGTCACGATTTCCGCGCCGAAATAAGAGAAAATCACGATCACCACGCCGTGGACGACCGAGAACCCTCCGTTCGGCACGAATAAGTGCGCGTCCGGCCAGAGCCCGAGCACGAACAGCAGGCCCAGCACCAGGAACACCACGATCGTCGCGACCTTGATCGACGCCAGGTTCGTCGCCGTCAGCAACAGCATCAGCGCCAGCGAAAACACCCACTGCGGCACGCCGGGAAGCCAGCCCTGCAGGATCTTCGCGCCGGCGACCGCCTCGAACGCGACCACGCCGACCCAGAAGTACCAGTACAGCCAGCCGATCGTGAAACCCGCCCAGCGCGTAGGACAGCACGGCCGCCGGACCCACCGTGTGGATCACCGCGCCGCTGCCGGAGTTCGGGCCGCAGCCCCGACGTCGTAATGGTGGGGGGATTCTCGCATTCCGACGCCAGTTCGTGAAGAACTCAGCTCGTCAGGATCTCCGACTTCCGCTGCACCAGGTACGCGCCGCCCAGCAGGATCGCCGAACCGAGCAGCTGCAGCCACGTGAGCTCCTCGCCGAGCAGCGCCCACGCCGTCACGGTGACGATCACCGGCTCGACCAGGCCGACCACGCTCGCGACCGACGCCGGCAGGTGCCGCAGCGACGAAATCCCGAAGACGTAGGCGAACACGGTCGCCACCAGCACCAGAAGGACGAGCAGCAGCCACACCGGTGGCTGCCACGGACCGAACGCGACGTCCGTGCCGAGCAGCTCGACCGGCCACGTCCACGGCGGTGCGACGATGCCCACCAGCACCGCGCCGATCACCATGCCCCAGGTGACCAGGCCCAGCGGGTCGATGTCGGCCACCGCGCGCTCGCCGAGCAGGAAGTACCCGGCCGAACAGAGCGCCGCGCCGAAGCCGGCGAGCAGCCCGAGGCCGTTCAGCGTGACGCCCTGCCAGACCTGCGCCACCAGCGACAGCCCGAGCATGGCCAGCGCGATGCCGCCCCACACCGACCGCGGCAGCCGGTGGCGCCGCACGAACCGCACCCACAGCGCGATGAGCACCGGCGAGACGAACTCCAGCAGGATCGCGATGCCGACCGGGATCCGGCCCGCCGCGACGAAGTAGAGCAGCTGCACCCCGGCCACGCCGAGCAGGCCGTAGCCGGCCAGCACCGGGAGCTCGGCCCGGCGCACCCGCAGCTTCCGCGGCGCGACCAGGGCCACGCCGGCGAGCAGCACGAGCCCGGCGACGCCGATCCGCATCGAGGCCACCTGCTCCGGGCTGAAGCCGGCGGACATCGCGGACTTGCCCAGCGTGCCCGACGTGCTGAAGAACAGCGCGGCGAGCAGGACGAGGGTGGTCCCGCGGCCGCGGTGGGCCACCCGGGGTGGGGCGAGGACGGGCAGCTCGGTGGTCACCACCGCGACTGTAGGGCCCGCCGCGTCACTGCCAAAGCGCTTTTTCCGGTTATTCGGACTGCTTGAGCCCGGTGGCGACGTGGGTGGTGATCGTCGCGAGCCGGCGTCCCTGGACGCGCAGCGCACCGAGCGCGAGGTCGTCCGGCGCCGCCGACTTGCGGGAGACGAAGGAGCCGCCGTAGGGGTTGCCGGACTCCATCAGGTGCGGGTCGGTGTAGCCGAGCGGGACGACGATCGCGCCCCAGTGGTAGAAGACGTTGTTGATCGCCAGCAGCGTCGACTCCAGGCCGCCGTGCCGGGTGGACGCCGTCGTGAACGACGTCGCGACCTTGTCGGCCAGCTTTCCCTGTGCCCACAAGCCACCCGTGCTGTCCAAATAGGACTTCAGCTGCGCCGCCGGGCCGCCGAACCGGGTCGGGCTGCCGACGGCGAACCCGTCCGCCCACTCGAGGTCCTCGAGGGTGGCGAGCTCGTGGTGCGGCCCCGAGTCGATCCAGGCCTGCCACCGCGGGTTCTTCGCGATCGCCTCGGCGGGCACGGTCTCCGGCACGGTCCGCACCCGCACCTCGGCCCCGGTTTCCCGCGCTCCGGCGGCGAGCGCCTCGGCGAGGGCGGCGGTGTTGCCGGTCGAGCTGTAGTAGACGACGAGTATCCGTGTGCTCACGCCCACCGACTCTAGGGGAGCCGCGCGCGAGTCCCAGGATCCGGACGGGGGCGACGGGATCAGCAGCCCTGGCGGCCGCTGCTGATCCCGTAGTACTCGCCGCCCCAATAGACCCAGCCGACGGCGGCCACGCAGCGGTTTGCCGTGCCGGTGACCCCTCGGGGGCCCGCGTAGTACTTGTAGGTGCCGGTGTCCGGGCTCGACGAACGGTCGGGAGTGCAGTACTGGCCCTCGCCGCTGGTTTCGACGCAGCGCTCGATCCGCACGTAGGTCTCCGCGGCCACCCCGTAGAGGGAGCCGCGGTGGTAGAAGCAGGCGCTGTTGGTCCCGCCGTCGGCGCTGTTGTAGTAGATCGTCAGCTCGCCCAGGCCGAGGGCGCCGCTGCTGTTGTCGTAGGTCTTCGTCCCCGAGCACGACACCGCGGCGTTCGCCGGTGCCGCGGTGACGGCTGCGGTGGTCACCGCGATGCCGAACGCGGCCAAGATCGAGCCCACGGTCTTCGCGATCCTTCGCATGGGTACCTGCCCCTCCACGTCACCGACGAGAACGCAGCACCCACGTCCGCGGCGGGCAAAGGGTTTAGCCCGTGCGCGGAACCAGACGTCAGGACCCGGACTTCGGCTTCCAGGGGCTGACCGTGTCGGTGGGGCGCGTCGGGTCGTGGAAGCGCGGCCGGTCCAGCTCGCCCGCGCGCAGCGGGACGAGGCCGTCGGTGATCGCCTGCATGATCTTCGCGTGCGCGCGGACTCCGGCGCCGGGGCGTTCCGGCTCGACGTCCGACAGGTCGACCGGGTCGCCGAAGTGGACCCGGAACTTCGGGCGGCGCAGGGGAGCGCTGAGCCCGGACCGGGCGAGCGGGACGAGGTCGGCCGGGCCGTTGACGGTCTCGGTGCCCCAGTAGACCGCTTCGTGTGCGCCCCACTGGCTGATCGGGATCACCGGCACGCCCGAGGCGAGGGCGAGCCGGGCCGCGCCGGTCTTACCGCGCTCGGGCCACAGGCCGGGGTCGTGGCTGATCCGGCCCTCCGGGTAGACGATGATCGGCTCGCGCGTGGTCTTGAGCGCTTCGACGGCCTCGGCGAACTGCCCGACCGCGGTACCGGCGTGCTTACGGTCGACGCGCAGGTGGCCGCTGACCCGCAGCGCCGGCCCGATGACCGGGGCGTCCAGGATGCCGCCGGCCAGCATGAACCGCGGGTTGATGCCGATCCGCTTGCACGCCGCCATCAGCACGAACGCGTCGAACACGCCGATGTGGTTGGCCGTCATCAGCAGCGGCTTGCCGCGCAGCTGGGCGGGGATCCGCCCGGTGACGGTCAGCCTGCCGACCAGGTTCACCAGCCCGCGGTCGATGTTCAGCATGGTCCGCCAGATGGCGGGGGCCCGGCGGGAGGTGTTGTCGGAGTGCAGCGCGACCATGGGGCAGAGCATGGCAGACGCCGTTTTTCACCCGGATGCGCACCGGGCGGACCGATTCACCCGGATGGCCGCTCAAGCCCCCGTGTGAGGCAGAAGTTCACCCTGGGCCGAGAGTGGCGCATGGGACGAACGCCGACGGCCGGTTACCGTAAAAGGCATGGCTGGGTCGGCGACGAGGAAGCGAAGCACGAGTAGCGGCGCGAAGGGGGCAGCGGCGCGTAAGCCGCGTACACCCGCGAAGTCCCGTCCAGCAGCACGCAAGCCGGCCCCCCGCTCGCGCCGCAAAACGCCCGGGATCTTCGGCAAAGGCGTCCGCGGCACCTGGAACCTGCTGGCCAAGGGCATCGGCACGCTGGCCCGCACGGTCGGCCGCACCCGCGAACTCGAACCCGAACACCGCCGCGACGGCGTCGCCCTGGGCCTGATCGCCCTGGCCATCGTCGCGGCCGTCGGGGTCTGGTGGCGCGCCGCCGGCCCGATCGGGGCCGGGGTCGAGATCGCCACCCGGACCGTCCTCGGCGCCGGGGCCGTCACGCTGCCCCTGGTCCTCGTGGTCGTCGCCGTCGCGCTGATGCGGTCCGAGCCGCACCCGGAAACCCGCCCGCGGATGGTGATCGGGACGATCATGGTCGTCCTGTCCGTGCTGGGGATGCTGCACATCTTCACCGCGCTCCCGGCCACGAACGACGGCCGCATGTACGCCGGCGGCATCATCGGCGCCTTCTCCGGCGGCCTGCTCACCATGGGCGTCACGACCTGGGTCGCCGTCCCGCTCCTCATCCTCGCGCTCGTCTTCGGCGTGCTCGTCTTCACCGGCACCCCCGTCCGCGAGATCCCGCACCGCCTGCGCAACTGGGGCCTCGACGAAGACGAACTCGCCGAAGCCGAGCAGCAGAAGTCCGGCTTCGCCACCGACGAGGACACGGTCACCGAAGCCGACCCGAAGGCCGCGCGCCTGCGCAAGCCGTCGCGCCGCCGTCAAGCCAGCGACGCCAACCCCGAGCAGCTCGACATCGACGCCGCCCTCGCCGAGGTGCCGACGCCGATCAAGCCGCCCAAGCCGAAGCCGGTCGCCGAGGTTCCCGAGAAGAAGCCGAAGAAGGCGCCGGAACCGCCGCTGGCCGTCACCCGGACCGTCGAGGGCGACTACCAGCTCCCGCCGCCCGACCTGCTGAAGCTCGGCGACGCGCCGAAGTCCCGGAGCAAGGCCAACGACGCCATGATCGAGGCGATCACCGGCGTGCTGGAGCAGTTCAACGTCGACGCGCAGGTCACCGGCTTCACCCGCGGCCCGACGGTCACGCGCTACGAGGTCGAGCTCGGCCCGGGCGTGAAGGTCGAGAAGATCACCGCGCTCACCAAGAACATCGCCTACGCCGTCGCGACCGACAACGTCCGGCTGCTGGCGCCGATCCCCGGCAAGTCCGCGGTCGGCATCGAGGTGCCGAACTCCGACCGCGAGATGGTCCGGCTGGGTGACGTCCTGCGGGCGCCGTCCACGGTCAAGGACAACCACCCGATGGTGATCGGCCTCGGCAAGGACATCGAGGGCCACTTCGTCACCGCGAACCTGACGAAGATGCCGCACCTGCTGGTCGCCGGTTCCACCGGTTCCGGTAAGTCGAGCTTCGTCAACTCGATGCTGGTGTCGCTGCTCGCGCGCTCGACGCCGGACGAGTGCCGGATGATCCTGATCGACCCGAAGATGGTCGAGCTGACGCCGTACGAGGGCATCCCGCACCTGATCACGCCCATCATCACCCAGCCGAAGAAGGCCGCCGCGGCGCTGGCCTGGCTGGTGGAGGAGATGGAGCAGCGCTACCAGGACATGCAGGTCAACAAGGTCCGGCACATCGACGACTACAACAAAAAGGTCAAGTCCGGCGAAATCACCGCGCCGCCGGGGTCCGAGCGCGAGTACCGGCCGTACCCGTACATCATGGCGATCGTCGACGAGCTCGCCGACCTGATGATGACCGCCCCGCGCGACGTCGAGGACGCGATCGTCCGGATCACCCAGAAGGCCCGTGCCGCGGGCATCCACCTGGTCCTGGCGACGCAGCGGCCGTCGGTCGACGTCGTGACCGGCCTGATCAAGACGAACGTGCCCTCGCGGCTGGCGTTCGCGACGTCGTCGCTGACCGACTCGCGGGTCATCCTCGACCAGCCGGGCGCGGAGAAGCTGATCGGCATGGGCGACGCGCTCTACCTGCCGATGGGCGCCGGGAAGCCGGTCCGCATCCAGGGCGCGTTCGTCGGCGACGAAGAGATCGCGGCCGTCGTCAACTACGCCAAGGAGCAGGCGCAGCCGGACTACCAGGACGGCGTCACCGCGCAGAAGGCCGGCGAGAAGAAGGAGATCGACCCGGACATCGGCGACGACCTCGACGTCCTGCTGCAGGCGGCCGAGCTGATCGTGACGTCCCAGTTCGGCTCGACGTCGATGCTGCAGCGCAAGCTGCGGGTCGGGTTCGCCAAGGCGGGGCGCCTGATGGACCTGCTGGAGAGCCGCGGGATCGTCGGGCCGTCGGAGGGTTCGAAGGCCCGCGACGTGCTGATCAAGCCGGAGGAGCTGGACTCGGTCCTGTACCTGATCCGCGGCGGCGACCCGTCGCCGTCGGACTCCGACGACGAGTAGTGCAACCCGCCGGCGGGCCCGTTCCGTCCTGAGCGCATGGACCCGCAGCGCATCGCAGCCGGACTGTTCGCCATTGCCGTCGTCGCGGTGGGTGCCGGGAGCACGGCGGCCGCCCAGCAGGCCGCTCCTCCGCGGCCGTCGTCGCCGTCGACCGTCAGCACCGCCCCGCGGGGCGACGTCACCCTGCACGTCGGGCAGGAGGCCGCGATCCAGGGGAAGGACCTGGCGGTGCGGTACACGCGCCTGGTGAGCGACTCGCGGTGCCGGCCGGACATGACGTGCGTCTGGCAGGGCGAGGCGACGCTGGCGTTCCTGCTGAGCGAGCCCGGCCGCGGCGAGAGCACGACGGCCGAGCTGCACAGCGGCCCCCGGACGGGCCCCCAGGCGACGACGTACGCGGCCAGCCGGATCGAGCTGGTGTCGGTGAGCGAGGACAGCCTGGAGGCCACGATCCGGGTCAGCTGAGGGGCGTGCCCCAGTGGTCGAGGTAGGCCACTTCGGCCAGCGGGATCCGCTCGGCCGGCTTGAAGTCGGGGGTCGTCGTGTAGGCGACCGGCAGCAACCCGGCCTGCGTGTAGCCGTCGGGCACGCCGAGGATCTCCGCGGCCTCGGCCTCACGCGAGAGGTGGTACGTCGTGAGCGTCGAGCCCAGACCGCGGGAGCGCAGCGCCAGCTGGAAGTTCCAGACCGCCGGGAAGATGCCGCCGTAGAAGGCCGCGTCGGTCGCGTTGTCGCCGGTGGGACGGCCGCGCAGGCAGGGGATCACGAACACGGGCACCCGCTCGATCACGTCGATCAGGTGCCGCCCCGACGCCAGCGCCCGCGACGGGCCCTCGGCCGCCCGCCCGGCGAGGTAGGCCTCGCCCACCTCGCGGAAGAGCGCGCCGAGCCGCTCCTTGACGCCCTGGTCGCGCACGACCAGCCAGCGCCACGCCTGGGCGTTGCCGGGGGTCGGGGCCTGCAACGCCAGGTTCAGGCACTCCTCGAGGACCGCGGGCTCCACCGTCCGGTCGAGGTCGAGCTTGCGCCGGACGGCGCGGGTCGTGGACAGCAGGTGATCGATCTCCATGACCCCATCCTGGCCCGGGTCCGGCACGACCCGGGCCAGGGGAGCGGGCTCAGCCGCCGAACTTGCGCACCGCCTGGTAGTACGTCCAGGCCGCGCCCTTGCAGGCGATGTTCGACCCGCACACGCTCTTCAGGTCCGAGTACAGGTTGTCGTCGATCTTCAGCCGGTTCGCCTCGGTGAACCGGCCCTGCTTCTTGTAGTTGCGGTACCCGAAGTCGTGCCGGTGGCAGCCGGGGAGGAACTTCCAGCCGAACGGGTTGTCCGGGGCCCACGAGCAGCCGTCGGACGACCAGTCGAGCTGGCCGTTGTACGGCGCCTGGCCGCGGATCGTCTCGAAGCTCGAGAGCGAGGTGCTGAAGAGGTACTGGTCGGTCACGGTCGGGATGTCGACCGCCGCCGCCGTGCCGGCGCCCAGCAGGGCGCCCCCGCCGACAGTCGCGGCCACCGCGATGGTGGCCCCCAGGTTCCGCAGAGTCGTGCGCATCTTGTGCGTTCCTTGCTGATCAGGTGAGGAATTGACCGGATCATCCTGGGACACCGAGGTGGCGCGCGTCACCGCCCGGAAGGATGTTAAGGGGAAACCTTCAGAATCCGGGCGGTGAATAGGGGTCTTCAGAGCTCGAGCAGCATCCGGGAGTTGCCCAGGGTGTTCGGCTTGACGTAGGGGAGGTCGAGGAACTCGGCGACACCGGTGTCGTGCGAACGCCGCATCTCCTCGTACACCTCGTGCGACACCGGGGTGCCCTGGATCTCCACGAAGCCGTGGCCCTGGAAGAAGCTCGTCTCGAAGGTCAGCACGAACAGCCGCTTGAGACCCAGCTCACGGGCCTCCTCGACCAGCCGCGCGACCAGCACCCGGCCGACACCCTGGCCGCGGACGGCCTTGTCGACCACCACGGTCCGGAGCTCGGCGATGTCCTCCCACAGCACGTGCAGCGCGGCCGCGCCGACGACCTCGCCGCCGACGTCGGCGACCCAGAACTCCTGGACCGCTTCGTACAGCGTGACCAGGTCCTTCTCCAGGAGGACGCGGCCGGCGTCGGAGTCGACGAGGGCTTTGATCTTGCGAACGTCGGCGATCCGCGCGCGGCGGACGGCGGGGGAGGCGGACGGCACGATCGTCAACACTGCCACATCGACGGGAGCCGGCTTCTCCGGCACGACCGGGCTACGCCGTCGTCGGGCCGCGCGGGACCGGCGGCTACCCTGAACGTCGTGCCTTCTCCTGCCGTTGACCCTGCCGCCACCCGACGCGTCTCCCTGCTGACCCTGGGCTGCGCCCGCAACGAGGTCGACTCGGAGGAGCTGGCGGGCCGGCTCGCGGCCGGCGGCTGGGAGCTGGCGGCCGATCCGGAGGACTCCGACGTCGTGGTGGTCAACACCTGCGGCTTCGTCGAGTCGGCCAAGAAGGACTCCGTCGACACGCTGCTGGCGGCCTCCGACACGGGCAAGAAGGTCGTCGCGGTCGGCTGCATGGCCGAGCGCTACGGCCACGAGCTCGCCGACAGCCTCCCCGAGGCCGACGCCGTGCTGGGCTTCGACCACTACGCCGAGCTCTCCGACCGGCTCGACGACGTCGTCGCGGGCCGCAAGGTCGCCTCGCACACCCCCGGCGACCGGCGCAAGCTGCTGCCGATCAGCCCGGTCCAGCGGCCCGCCGCCGCGGAGAACGTCGAGGTCCCGGGCCACGCGCAGCACGGCTGGGGCCCCCGGGTGCTGCGCACGCGCCTCGACGACTCGCCGGTCGCCGCGCTGAAGATCGCCTCCGGCTGCGACCGGCGCTGCTCGTTCTGCGCGATCCCGTCGTTCCGCGGCTCGTTCGTCTCGCGGCAGCCCGACGAGGTCGTCGCCGAGGCGATGTGGCTGGCCGAACACGGGGTCAAGGAGCTGTTCCTGGTCAGCGAGAACTCGACGTCCTACGGCAAGGACTTCGGCCGCGACGGCGCCACCGCGCTGGAGCGGCTGTTGCCGCGGCTGGCGGAGATCGACGGCGTCGAGCGTGTCCGCGTCTCCTACCTGCAGCCGGCCGAGACGCGCCCGCAGCTGGTCAAGGCCATCGCGACCACGCCGGGCGTCGCCGAGTACTTCGACCTGTCCTTCCAGCACTCCAGCGAGCAGGTGCTGCGCCGGATGCGCCGGTTCGGGTCGACCGACTCGTTCCTCGCGCTGTGCGAGCAGATCCGCGAGTACGCGCCCGAGGCGGGCATCCGCACCAACGTCATCGTCGGCTTCCCCGGCGAGACCGAGCACGACCTGAGCGAGCTCGAACGGTTCCTGACCGGCGCGCGCCTCGACGCGGTCGGCGTCTTCGGCTACTCCGACGAGGACGGCACCGAGGCCGAGACCTTCGACGGCAAGCTCGACGCCGAAGAGGTCGCGAAGCGCGTCACGCGGATCTCCGCGCTGGTCGAGGAGCTGACCGCGCAGCGCGCCGAGGACCGGATCGGCACGTTCGTCGACGTCCTCGTCGAGCTGGACGACGACGGCGAGCTCACCGGCCGCGCCGCGCACCAGGCCCCCGAGGTCGACGGCGAGTGCGTGATCCTCGACGCGCCGGAGAAGACCGAGGTGGGCGACTTCCTCCGCTGCGAGGTCGTCGACTCCGCGGGCGTGGACCTGATCGTCCGCGCGTCACCGGACGCCGACCGGTGAGTGCGCTCCCCAGCGACGCCGCCGACGAGGGCACGGCCCACGACGGCCCCGCTCAGGTCCCGGTGGCGACCCCGGTCCCGACGCTCAACGTCGCCAACCTGCTGACGCTGTCCCGGCTGGTCCTGGTCCCGCTGTTCGTCGTCGCGCTGTTCACCGGCGACGGCCACGACACCACCTGGCGCGCGATCGCCACCGGCCTGTTCGCCGTCGCCTCCTTCACCGACCAGCTCGACGGCTGGGTGGCCCGCAAGTACGGCCTGATCACCGACTTCGGCAAGATCGCCGACCCGATCGCCGACAAGGCGCTGACCGGCGCCGCGCTGGTGGGGTTGAGCGTCCTCGGTGAGCTGGGCTGGTGGGTCACGATCGTCATCGCCGTCCGCGAGATCGGTGTCACGCTGCTGCGCTTCTGGGTGATCCGGCACGGCGTGATCCCGGCCAGCCGGGGCGGCAAGGCCAAGACGATGGCGCAGATCGCCGCGATCGTGGCGTACCTGCTGCCGCTGCCCGCGGGAGCGGACCCGGTCCGGTGGGCGCTGATGGGCCTCGCCCTGGTGCTGACCGTCGTGACCGGCGTGGACTACCTGGTCCGGGCCGTGCGGCTGCGCGCGGCCGGGCGCCGGGCCACCGGGAGCTGAGAGTGGACGAAAAGGCCCTGGTCGCGGCCCTGACCGCGCGGGGCGAGACGGTCGCGGCGGCCGAGTCGCTGACCGCGGGGCTCGTCTGCGCCACCCTCGCCCGCGTTCCCGGCGCGAGCGCGGTCCTGCGCGGCGGCCTGGTGGTCTACGCCACCGAGCTGAAGACCGCGCTGGCCGGCGTCGACGCGGCCCTGCTGGCCGAGCACGGCGCCGTCCACCCGGAGGTGGCCGCCCAGCTGGCCGAGGGTGCGCGCGACCGGTGCGGGGCGACGTGGGGCCTCGGGCTGACCGGCGTGGCCGGGCCGTCGTCCCAGGACGGCGTCGAGCCGGGCACCGTGCACGTCGGGCTCGCCGGGCCGGGAACACGGACAGTCCGTACCCTGGCCTTGTCCGGCGACCGGGACTTGATCAGGACTCAAGCGGTCCGGTCCGCGTTTGCCCTGCTCGGGGAACATTTGAGGTGAAACGGGCGTTCGCCCTTGGCGTACGGGCACACCAACTCCTGCGCTCGGGGCACCGCTCTGGGTAACGTAGGGAGTACTTGTACGGAAGGGAGGCGCGTGATGACCGTGCTGTTGCGTGAGGCGATCGGTGATCGGCTCCGTCATGCCCGCACCAACCAGCGTCGTACGCTGCGCGACATCTCCCGCGCCGCCAGGGTCAGCCTCGGCTACCTCTCGGAGGTGGAACGGGGCCAGAAGGAGGCGTCGAGCGAGCTGCTCGCGTCCATCTGCCAGGCCCTGGACCTTCCGCTCGGCGAGCTGCTGCACAACGTGGCGGCGGACGTTTCGGCCCTCGACAACGTCGAGGTCGCACCGGTCGACGAGCGGATCGTGGAGGGCGCGCCCCGGGAGAAGAGGGGCGCCGAGGCCTCGGCGGCCGGCATCGAAGGCGGTCGCCTGATGTCCGGGCTGATCGGGAACGACCTCGCCGACCTGCGGGTTTCCCCGGCGCCGAGGATGAACACGACGTTGCGGACGACGATCGGGCAGCCCAAGCTGGCTTCGACGATCGCTGCATAACCACAGGTCGGACACGACGACGGCCCCGGGCGACCCGCCCGGGGCCGTTCGCGTCCGACTCTGCTCCCGGCCGCCGGCTTGGCGAGGTCTTGAATGACTCATTCAGGACCTCCGACGTCCTGAATGAGTCATTCAGGACGTTTCCGGCGGGCCCCGATTTCGCCCTCCGGCCCGGGCAACCCGCCCGGGGCCGGCCGCGTTGTCTACGGGTGGTGATCGGGGCGATCCCTGAATTCCGCCGGGTCGCCTGGAACGGACGTGGCCGACCTGACACGATGGAACCCAACGCCGGGGTCGGTGCGTTGCACATGCAGGGGAGCGACGCCCCACCTCGAGGACCTAGGCCCGTGGGACGCAAGAAGGCAGGCGGAGGAGATGGCCAACCCGTTCGTGAAGTTCTGGAAGTACATGATGGCGGCGTTCTCGTCGAAGATCGACGAGCACGCCGACCCGAAGGTACAGATCCAGCAGGCCATCGAGGAGGCGCAGCGCAACCACCAGGCGCTGACGCAGCAGGCCGCCTCCGTGATCGGCAACCAGCGTCAGCTGGAGATGAAGCTCAACCGGCAGCTCGGCGACGTCGAGAAGCTGCAGGCCTCGACCCGGCAGGCGCTCGTCCTCGCGGACGAAGCCCGCTCCAAGGGTGACGAGCAGAAGGCCGTCGAGTTCGAGAACGCCGCGGAGAGCTTCGCCACGCAGCTCGTCACGGCCGAGCAGAACATCGAGGACCTGAAGACGCTGCACGACCAGTCGCTGCAGGCGGCGGCCCAGGCCAAGAAGGCCGTGGAGCGCAACTCGCAGATGCTGCAGCAGAAGCTGGCCGAGCGCACGAAGCTGCTCTCGCAGCTGGAGCAGGCGAAGATGCAGGAGCAGGTCTCCGCTTCGCTGAACCAGATGAGCCAGCTGGCCGCGCCGGGCAACACGCCGTCGCTGGAAGAGGTCCGCGACAAGATCGAGAAGCGCTACACCACGGCGCTGGGCTCGGCGGAGCTGGCGCAGAACTCGGTCCAGGGGCGGATGATGGAGGTCCAGGCCTCCACCACGCAGCTGGCCGGCCAGTCGCGGCTGCAGCAGATCCGCGCGTCGATGCACGGTGACTCGGTCGCCCAGGTGACCGACGGCGGCAAGGCGGCCCAGGCGCCGGCCAGCAGCTCGGCCGACATCCAGCGCGAGATCCAGGCGCGCGTGCAGGCCGAGCAGGGCAAGAACCCGGCCTGACGCCGGCAGTCCGAAGGGGGCGAGCATGGGGCAGCAGGGCAGACGACGCGACTTCAGCGAGTTCGGCGCGAAGCTGGAGAAGCACATCGAGAAGCTGCCCGACTACGCCGTGCGCGCCCAGGAGAAGCTCCAGAAGGTGCAGAAGTACTTCCCGCCGGCCGACCAGGCCGGCGGGAAGCCCGCACCGCAGCGCCCTCGGCCGAACCCGTTGCAGCGGCCGCCGGTCCGCCGGCCCGACGTGTCGGCGACGTTCTCGACGATGGCGAACCAGGTGCCCGCGTTCGCCGAGGCCCGCGCCAAGTGGGACCGCTGGAACCACCCGGCCGCGAAGCTGGAACGCCGCAAGCGCCGGACGTCGCGTGCGATGACGCTGTGGATCATGCTGACGATCCTGTGCGGCGTCCTCACCGTGGCGGCCGGGATGGGCTGGATGAGCGCCACCGGCGCCGCGATGATGCCGCAGGCGATCATGGCGTTCGCCGGCGCCGTCGTCTTCGGGACGTTCGGCGTCCGAAGCGGACTCAAGCTCCGCGAACTCAAGAACACCCCGCTCCCGTCCGCGCCGGCCGGCCCGCCGCCGCTGCCGCCCGCCGGGTCCGCCGCCCGCGAGCCGATGGAACGGCTGGCGGAGTGCGAAGCGTCGCTGGCCGAACTGCTGCGCCAGCTCTCGGTACCGTCCTCGGTGGGCACGGCGCCGGTGTCCGAAGTGTCCGTCGCGGATGCCCGGCAGACCGCGACCGAAGCCGCCGCCGCCCTGCGCGGTCTCGCCGGACGCGTCCAGGCGATCGAACGCGGCCGCAACTCCGCGCCGGCCCGCGAGCAGGCGGCTTTGGACGCGGCGGTCGGCAAGCTCCGCGAACAGCTCGACGACGGCCTCGAGGGCTACCGCGGCCTGGTCGCCGCGGCCGGCCACACGGTCGCCGCCTCGAGCGACGGCCTCGTCACGTCCAAACAGGCCCTCACCGACGCCACCGACCGCTTGGCCGGCCTCGCGATGGCGTTGCGCGAGCTTTCCTAGTCCGAACCGGCGCCGATCACGCGAATCGGGCCCTCGTTGCGCCGCCCGAGGTTTCAAACTCGGCCGTTCGGGTGCCGCCGACCGGGCGAATCGGATCTTCGTCACCCGGCGTGCGTGATCGTGCGTTTCACCGCGGCGACGCGCCCTGTTCACCTCCCGGCTCCGAAACCCGCACGTAATCGGAAACTGATCGCGACGGAAACGTAAGCCAGCTAACGTTTCCGTCATGCAGGTAGAGGTGTCACTCGTCGGGAGGCCCGCCGTGGACTGAGGTTCGGCGGCGCCGACCGTACACAGTGGACTTTCTCGACCGCCGAGGAAAGGACGCCCCGTGAACACGCTCCCGCCGGATCCGGACCCCGTCCCCGCCACCCCGCCCACCGCCTCCCGCCGTGTCATCGAGGCCTTCGAGCGCATCACCGAAGCCGACCGCCCGGACCTCTGGTCCACCCTCCGCGCCGTCGAGGACGTCCTCGTCGACGCGAAGGCCGTCGACGAGCGCGTCAAGGCGGGGGAGGACCTGCCGCTCGCGGGCACGGTCTTCGCCGTGCCGGAGCTGATCGACGTCGCCGGGCAGCCGTCCGGCCGCTCGGTCCCCGAATCGAGCGCCACGATCGTCTCGCGGCTCACCGCGGCCGGCGCCGTCGTGCTCGGCAAGACCGGCGCGGGCACCGTGGCCTCGGCCTGGGACCGCACCAAGGTCGGCGGCCGCGGCGCGGCGGTCGCCGTCGCGCTCGGGATCGTCGACCTCGCCCTGAGCACGGCGGGCGCGGTCCCGGCCGCGCTGAACGCCGTCGTCGCGGTGAAGCCGACCCGTGGCCTGCTGCCGATGACCGGCGTCCGCTCCGCCGACGCCGTCGCCGTGTACGCGACCGGGCTGGTCGCCGCCCGCCGCGCGCTCGCCCTGATGACGGGACCGGACGGCGTCTCGCCGGCGCGCACCTGGCCCGCCGACGTCCGCCTCGGCGCCGGGGAGCACCCGCGCATCGCCTACCCGAAGAACCTGCCCCTGAGCGCGGCCGCGGCGATGGCGTTCGACAACGTCGTGAAGCGGCTGACGGCGGCCGGCGCGGTCCTGGAGCCGGTCGTCCTCGGCGAGCGGGACTTCGAGGACGCGCTCCTGCTGCCCACCGTGCCCGACCACCCGGACCTGGTCGAGGCGCTGGCCGACCCGGCCGCGGTCCAGCACCGCCTGGCCGCGTGCACGGCGTTCGCGAACCTGCTCGACCTGGCCGCGGTCACCGTCCCGGTGCTGCCGGGGGACAAGCGCCCCTTCGGCGTCACGTTCCTGACGCGGGCGTTCGAGGACCAGATCGGTCTGGACCTCGCGACCGTCTGCACCGACGAGCCCATGACGCCCTACCCGGAACCAGGCGAGGACGTCGTCGTGTTCGGCGCGCACCTGCGCGGGCAGCCGCTCAACGCCGACCTCACCGCGCTGGGCGCCCGGTTCACCGGACCGGTCCGGACCACCGAGGGCTACCGGATGGTCCTGCTGGACACCGAACCCCCGCAGCCCGGCGTCCTCGAAGGCGGCACCACCCTCGACGGCGAACGCTGGCGCCTGTCCCCGGCCGCGTTCGAGCGGTTCGCCGCCACGCTCAAGGAGCCCTTCGTGCTCGACCGCGTCGTGCTGGACGACGGCACCGCGCCCCTGGCCGTCCGGTGCCTGGCGGCCGAGGGACCCGGTCTGGACCGCTACGAGTCCTGGCGCGGGTACGTCCGGTTCACTTCGACGGCCGGGCTGCGAGTCCCCGGCTGACCCGGCGCACCAGGCCCGGGCCGTGCAGCGCGAACCCGGTGTAGAGCTGCACGAGCGACGCCCCGGCGTCCACCAGCCGGACGGCGTCGTCGGGCCCGGTGATCCCGCCGACGCCGATGATCGGCAGGCTCCCGCCGGTGTGGTCGTGCACGAACCGCACGACCTCCGCCGCGCGGGCGGTCAGCGGCCGGCCGGACAGTCCTCCCGCCTGTCCGGTCAGGCCGCTCTCCGACGGCGCGATGCCGGCGCGGGACAGCGTGGTGTTGGTGGCGATGATCCCGGCGACGCCGTGCTCGAGCGCGACCTCCAGGAGCTCGGCGAGGGCGTCGTCGGTCAGGTCCGGCGCGACCTTGACCAGCACCGGCGTCGGGGTGCCCGCTCCGGCGAGGTCCGCGGACGTCGTGCGCAGCTCGCCGAGCAGCTCGGCGAGCGCGGCGCGGTCCTGCAGCTGCCGCAGCCCCGGCGTGTTGGGCGAGCTGACGTTGATCGCGAAGTAGTCCGCGTACGGGTACAGCGCACGCAGGGAGAAGCGGTAGTCCTCGACGGCCTCGTCGAGCGGCGTCACCTTCGACTTCCCGATGCTGACCCCGAGCGGCACGCCGGGTTTCCCGTCGCGCGCGAGCTTGGCGGCGAGGGCTTCGGCGCCGTCGTTGTTGAAGCCCATGCGGTTGATGATCGCGTCGCTGGCGGGAAGGGTGAACAGCCGCGGCTTCGGGTTGCCGGGCTGCGCCAGCCGCGTCACGGTGCCGACTTCGACGAACCCGAAGCCGAGCGCGGCCCACGCGGGCAGCGCGCGCCCGTTCTTGTCCATACCGGCGGCCAGGCCGACGCGGTTGGGGAACCGCAGGCCCAGCACGGTCACCGGATCGTCGACGCGCAAGGCGCCGCCGAGGGCGGGCGCGACCTTCCCGAGCCGGGCCAGGACGCCGACCGTGCGCTCGTGCACGAGCTCGGGGTCGTGGTAGGACAGCCGGTACAGCGCCGGGCGGACGATCTTGTCGAAGAACACGCCCCCATGCTGCCAAACCGCCCGGAGACCGCTACCCGAGCGTCACTTCGGCGTGAACGCGACCACTAGCCGCGGTCCTTCCACTCGTCCTCGAGCATCGCGTAGACGAGCTCGTCGGTCCACTCGCCCTTGACGATCTCGTTCTCCCTCAGGTGCGCTTCGCGGCGCATCCCGAGGCGTTCCATCAGCGCGGCGGAGGCTTCGTTGCGGCCGTCGCACCGGCCGATGATGCGGTGCAGCCCCAGGTCCTCGAAGCCGAGCCGCAGCAGCTCGGTCGTCGCCTCGGCGGCCAGGCCCTTGCCGTGGTGGTCCGGGTGGAAGACGAACCCGATCTCGCCCTGGCGGTGCTCGCTGCTGAGCCACTCGAGGTTCAGGTCGCCGATCAGCTGCCCGGTCGACGCCAGCTCGACCGCGACGGCCAGGAACTGCCCTTCCTTCGTCAACGTCGAGCTGTGCACCCGTTTCGCGAGCGCGGCGGCCGATTCGGCGCGGCTTCGCGGGCCCCAGTACAGGTAGCGGGCGACGTCGGCGCGGGACTGGAAGGAGTTCAGCGCGTCGAGGTCGTCGGGCGTGAACGGGCGCAGGAGCAGCCGATCCGTGGTGATCGGGTAGTCGGGCCTGAGCATGGCTCCAGGCTAGCGAGTGACAGTCGTCGGCGGGACGGAACAGCGCACCGCGATCGTCGAATCCCGCGGTCGGATCGCCGGACGGTCGTTCGACGGCGATCGGCGGCCTGACCTGCACAAATGAGCGCATGAAGGAACCCCCGGGGGGCCTCTCGGACGCCGTCAAACGGCCGAGCCCGAGCCGGACTGGTGCTCGGGAACCCCGGGGGCACGGTGACTGCCTGGTATTCGCTATCAGGCATCACGTGAAGCAGGCGATGAGCCAGAAGGTGGCTCAGTTGTAGCGCTGCTCAAAGTCCTTCACGTGCCATCCGCTAGCGGACAGCCACCTCACGAGTCCTGTTGGAATACAACTTAGGACCACCTCCTTTCTCGTGTACTGCCACGCTAGGCGAAGATCCCGGTGCCCGGCAACGTCATTTCTGTGATCTCGGTCCGCAGGACCGCTTTCCGCCGCTCGTCGAGGAAGGACGCGTCGACGGCGTTCTCCGCCAGCCGCCCCAGTTCGGCCGCGGTCAGCCCCAGTGCCTCGGCGACGGCGACGTACTCGCCGGTGAGCGTCGCGCCGAACATCGGCGGGTCGTCGGTGTTGAGCGTGACGACGACGCCGTGGTCGAGCATCCGCCGCACGGGGTGCGCGGCGACGCTCGGCACCTGCCCGGTGCGCACATTCGACGTCGGGCACACCTCCAGGGGGATCCGGTGTGCCGCAAGGTGTTCCAGCAGTGCGGGGTCGGCGGCGCAGCTGGTGCCGTGGCCGATCCGCTCGGCGCCGAGGTCGTGCAGCGCGGACCAGATCGTGGCCGGGCCGGTGGTCTCGCCGGCGTGCGGGACGCTGTGCAGCCCGGCTTCCCTGGCTCGCGTGAAGAACGGCTCGAACCGCGCCCGGCCGACGCCGAGTTCGGGGCCGCCCAAGCCGAACGACACCAGGCCGTCGGGGCGTTCGCGCAGCGCGAACACGAGCGTTTCCCGTCCGGCCTTCGTGCCCTTTTCGCCGGGAATGTCGAAACACCAGGCCAGTTCGACGCCCAGTTCCGCGGCGCGGGCGCGGCCGGATTCGAGGCCGGCCAGGAGGTCGTCGCCGGGCATGCCGTCGAGCAGGTGGTTGTACGGCGTCACGGTGACTTCGGCGTAGCGACAGTTCTGCGCCGCCAGGTCCGCGGCCAGGCCGGCGACCAGCGTGTGGATGTCGTGGCGGTCGCGTACGAGCGAGGTGACCGCGAGGTAGACGGTGAGGAAGTGGTCGAAGTCGCGGAAGGTGAAGAACTCCGCGAGCTCGTGCTCGTCGGTGGGGACGCCGGCGGCGGGGCGGCGCCGGGCCAGTTCGAGCACGGTCGGCAGGCTCGCCGAGCCGACGAGGTGGACGTGCAGTTCGACCTTGGGCAGGGCGTGCGCGAAGGCGCGCAGGGCCTGCCCGGCCGGGATTCCGGGCATGACTGAGCTCCCTGGGGGTTTCGGAAGTGGGTGACGGGAAGCGCGCGCGGCTCAGGGAGCGAGGTCGCCGCGTTCGGTGTCGGCCCCGTAGAGCGGGAGCTTGAACGTCGTCACCGGGCCAGCTTACTGCGGCGGGTACGGCCCGTGCTGGTCCTTCGGGCAGAACCACGTCGGCCGCCGCTGGACGTCGTGGCCCTGCGTGCGCACCAGGAGCTTGCCGCCGCAGCGGAAGCAGCCCTGGCGGGTCCGCTCGTAGACCCAGTTCTTGCGGTTGCGGTCGAGGTGGCCGGTGGTGCTCTGGTCGAAGCGCCCGGAGCGGGCGTTGGCCAGCAGCAGCTTCCGGGCGAGCGTGACCGTGTCGCCGGCGTCCACTTCGGACACCGGTGTCCACGGGGTGACGCCGAGCAGGAAAGCGATTTCGCACTTGTAGAGGTTCCCGACCCCGGCCATGACGCGCTGGTCGAGCAGGGCCAGCCCGAGTTCGCGCTCCGGCTCGGCGGTGAAGTTCGCGATGGCGCGGTCCGCGTGCTCTTGCGTCCACTGTGGATCGAGCAGGTCCGGGCCGAGGTGGGCGACCAGGTCGGTTTCCTTCGGTGTGGCCACGAGTTTGAGGTCGTGCACGCGGAAGCCGATCACCTGGGTGTCCGCCGCGGTGAAGATCACGCGGGCGTGGTGCCCGGGCCGGCGCCACTTCGCGCCGGCCGGGTAGACGTCCCACATGCCGTCCATCATCAGGTGCGAGTGCAGCGTCAGGTCGCCGGAGAAGCGGGTGAACAGGTGCTTGCCGACCGTCCCGACGCCGAGCACCTCGCGCCCGGCGAGGTCCACAGTGGCCAGTTGCGGCACGCGGAACTCGCCGCGCAGCAGCGTCTTCCCCGCCAGCGCCCGGTCAAAGCGCTTTCCGACGAGGTAGACGGTGTCACCTTCGGGCACGGCTCACCCCGCGGATTCGGACACCTCGGCGGGGGCCTCCGGGGTCTCCGGCGCCGGGCCTTCGGGCCAGTCGGGGCCTTCGGGTTCCTCGCCGGCGATGCGGTGGCGGCCCGCCCGGTTGGAGCGCAGGATCTTCGCCAGCACCATGTTGAACGTCAGCGCGATCTCCTGGGCGCCCGGCGAGTGCCACTCGTGGATCGGGCTGCACGCGCCCTGGGCCTGCTGGACGGCCAGCCGGTCGGTGATCGCGGTCGGCATCACCAGGGAGCCGAAGTTCTCGCGCAGCTCGGCGATCCGGAACTGGTGCTCGTAGGACCGCACGCGCAGCTTGTTGACCAGGACGCCGATCGGGCGCAGGTCCGGGTTGAGCTCCTTGCGGATCTTCTCGATCGCTTCGAGGGCCCGGTGCGCGCCGGCGACGGCGTACATCGTCGGCTCGGTGACGATCAGCGCGCTGTCCGCGCCGACGAGCGCGGACTTCGTCAGCCGGCCCAGCGACGGCGGGCAGTCGAGGATCACCAGCTCGTACGGCGTTTCGCGCAGCGGCTCGCGGTGCAGCTCGTCGAGCGCGCGGGAGAAGTTCGCGAGGCGCTCGGGGTCGGCGTCGGGGTCGTTGAGCATTTCCAGCTCTTCGGCGCCGACGAGCACGTCGACGTCCTCGCTCCAGACGCTCGGTGCGATCGCGCGTTCGAGCATCTCCCGGGTGGGGGTTTCCAGTACGTCGGCGAGGGTCGCGTCGGTGTACGGCGGGTCCAGCGAGGTCGTGGCGTTGCCCTGCGGGTCGAGGTCCACGACCAGCGTCCGGGTGCCCCTACGCAGGGCGGCGGACGCGATACCGAGAGCGACCGTCGTCTTGCCGACGCCTCCCTTGAGGCTGAGTACGGCGACCGTGTGCACGTTCACCAGCCTACGGGTGTGCGCGAGAGGTGCCGCCGGGCAAGGGCCGTTCACTCGAAGGGAGGAGGCCGGGAGGCGGCCGCGCGCGGGCACTACCCTGTGCGGCATGAAGACGGAGACCGTGGCCGCCCGGGGTTCGGGCGCCGTCCGCCGGGTGCTCGAGGCCGAGATCGAGGCCGCCCGCGCCCGGGGCGCCGAGCACCCCCGCGTCGTCGACGTGGGCGGCGGCAGCGGCGGCTGGGCGGTGCCGTTCGCGGCGGCGGGCTGCCGGGTGACCGTCGTCGAGCCGAGCCCGAACGCCCTCGCGACGCTGCAGCGGCGGGCCGAGGAAGAGGGCGTCTCCGAGCTGATCACGGTCGTCGCGGACGACTCCGACGCGCTGGGCCGGTACGTCGAGGCGGGCTCGGCCGACCTGGTGCTGGCCCACGGGCTGCTGGAGATCGTCGACGACCCGGCCGCGGTGCTCACCGCGCTGGCCACGGCGGTCGCCCCGGGCGGCGCGGTGTCGGTGCTGGTCGCGAACCGGCACGCGGCGGTCCTGCACCGCGCGCTGGCGGGCCGGGTCGGCGAGGCGAAGCAGCTGCTCGAGAGCGTCGACGGCGTCGTCGCGGGCGACACGGTCCTGCGCCGCTTCTCCGCGGCCGGCCTGCGGGCCGACCTGGAGGCGGCCGGCCTGGACGTCACGCTGCTGCAGGGCGACCGGGTGATCTCCGACCTGGTGCCCGGCGACGTCCGCGAGGACGAGCTGGCGGAGTTCGAACGGGCGGCGGCGGGGTCGCCGGCGCTGCGGGACATCGCGGGCCGGCTGCACGCCGTCGCGCGGCTCGCCTGACCACTCCTGCGGCGGGTTCCCGCGCTTGATCCGAAACTGTCGGTGGTGCCGGGTAGCGTCCTCGACGTGGGGCGAAATGCTGAGTTGCCGGGCGGGATGGCCCGGTTCCGGATCCGGCCGGGGGAACCGCCGCCGGACGACACCGGGTGCGGGATGCTGCACGTCGACATGGACGCGTTCTTCGTGTCGGTCGAGCTGCGCACCCGGCCCGAGCTGGCGGACAAGCCGGTCGTGGTGTCCGGCGGAGGGCCACGCGCGGTCGTGGCGGCGGCCAACTACCCGGCGCGGAAGTTCGGCGTGCGCTCGGCGATGCCGTTCTCGACGGCGAAGCGGCTGTGCCCGCACCTGATCAACATCCCGCCGACCGGCGGGCTCTACAGCGAGGTCTCCCGCGGGGTGATGGGGATCTTCCGCGAGCTGACGCCGCTGGTCGAGCCGTTGAGCCTGGACGAGGCGTTCCTGGACGTCAGCGGAGCGTTGCGGCGCTTGGGGGCGACGCCGGCGGCGCTGGGCGCGGAGATCCGTTCCCGGGTGGCGGCGGAGCACGGGATCACGTGCTCGGTCGGGGTGGCGAAGGTCAAGTTCGTCGCGAAGCTGGCGTCGGGGATGGCGAAGCCGGACGGCATGGTGGTGGTGCCGGCGGCGGAGACGCTGGCGTTCCTGCACCCGCTGCCGGTGTCGGCGCTGTGGGGAGTGGGCGCGCGCACGGAGGAGAGCCTGCGCCGGCTGGGGCTGGACACGATCGCGGACGTGGCGGCGTTCCCCCCGGACCGCCTGCGGAAGTCGCTGGGGGCGGCGGTGGGCGAGCACCTGTACCGGCTGGCCCACGGCATCGACGAGCGCGCGGTGGTGGTGGATTCCCCGGAGAAGTCGATCGGCGCGGAGCACACGTTCGACGTGGACCGCCACGACCGCGGAGCGCTGGGGCTGGAGCTGCTACGGCTGTCCGAGCGAGTGGGGGCGACGCTGCGGGAGCGCGGGGTGCGCGGGCGGACGGTCTCGATCAAGGTGCGGTTCGCGGACTTCCACACGATCACGCGGGCCCGGACGCTGGTGTCGGCCACGGACGTGGCGAGGGAGATCCACGCGGTGGCGGTGTCGTTGCTCACGGAGCACGCCCCGACGGGGGCGGTCCGGTTGATCGGGGTACGTGTCGAGGGGCTCGACACGGGGGAGGCGGGGGAGCAGCTGGTGTTCGACTCCCCGGCACCCAGGTGGAGGGACGCGGAGGTGGCGGCGGACGTGGCGAGGTCGAAGTACGGGTCGGCGGCTGTTCGGCCGGCTTCGCTGCTCGGGCCGCGGGAGGGGTGAGGCTCTTCCGGGCCCGGCCAGGCTGGCGGTATGGGTGGGGCTGCCTTCGCGCTCCAGGCGGAGGGTCCGGCAGATCTTTCGCGGCCCAGGCGGGCGGGCGGCGGCTGGCGGCTCGCACGGCAGCCGCCTCGGCGGCGAGCGCGGCGCCCAGCCCGCGCCTCGGGTCGGTTTGGCGAGGCTGGATCCGGTGCCTGGGGTTGGCTTGGCGTGCCTGGATCCGGTGCCTGGGGTTGGCTTGGCGTGCCTGGATCCGGTGCCTGGGGTTGGCTTGGCGTGCCTGGATCCGGTGCCTGGGGTTGGCTTGGCGAGCCTGGATCCGGTGCCTCGCGCCGGCCTGGCGTGCCCGACCCCCGCCCCTCCCTATCCCGCACCGATTCACCCACATTCCCCGCAACTCGCCGCTGCCGACCTCGCTGCGCCGAGCCCGCCGGAGCGCCCCTCCGTTCCCGCGGCAACCGCCGCCACCGCGCCCGCGCCGCGCCGTGCACAGGCAGTGATCTTCACCCTCGGCAGCCGTCCCCCACATCGCCGCTCACCCCGTAAATCGGTCACAACCCGCGACGGTGACCGTCCGCAACCCCGATCCGGAAGGATTTAGCCCAATTCGATCCCTTCTGGATGCGGGATCGGGTAGTCGTCCGGGCGCGGGCCTCGTATCCTGGACAGTGCCACCCCGCCTGGGGTTGGCTGTTGGGTCCAGGACGTTGCGCGGCCCGGCGCCCGCGACAGCTGTGCCGGAGGAGGAAAGATGCCACTCTCCGAGCATGAGCAGCGGCTGCTCGATCAAATCGAGCGCGAGCTCTATGCCGAGGACCCCAAGTTCGCATCCACGGTGCGTGGCACCCGGTTGCGTCGCCCCGCTCGCCGACGGCGTATCCAGGGCATCGCCCTGTTCGTAGTGGGCGTGGCCCTGCTGGTGCTGGGCGTGGTGGTGCCGCAGTTCCGGGTGGCCGACATCCCGCTGATCAGCGTGCTCGGGTTCCTCGTGATGTTCTTCGGGGTCATGTTGGCCGTCACATCGATTCGGCACGGCGCCGACGGGGACGGCAAGGGCGGTGGATCGGGATCTCGCGGGGCCAAGCAGTCGGGCCGCCGGAGCTCGTTCACCCAGCGGATGGAAGAGCGCTTCCGCCAGCGCTTCGAGGAGCAGTAGCGCCGCAAGACCAAAGAGATCCGCGTCCCGGCCGGGACGCGGATCTTCTTGTGTGCTCAAGTCGACAGCCACGCCCGCGGTGACAACGGGTGACCCCCGGCCGGGTGACCCAGTCGCGGCGCCGACGACGTGAATGACTCATTCCTGTCGTCAGGCGACAGGAATGAGTCATTCACTACAACGATCGGCCGATGTCAGTCGCGGCCGCGGAACAGGGACTTCGGGAACAGCCGGCCCTTCCACGACAGCGGCGCGTTCCGGTGCAGGCTTCGCCGCAGGTGGTCGAACGCCGACGGCAGCGTCGGGTCTCCCTGGCCGTCCTCGCCGTACCAGGACTTCTCGACCACGCCGATCACCGTGCGGAGACCGTCGCGGCCTTCGTCGTCCAGGTGGTGCTTCGCCGCCAGCTTCTGGCCCGCCACGCGGACCGTGTCGCTCGGCGGGATCGGCAACCCGCGGTCGGCGCACTCGGCCCGCAGCTCGGACCACGCCGCGTCGGCCGCACCCGGGCGCTGCGAGACGATCTCCTGCAGCCGGCGGCGCCGTCCGACGTCGCGCGCGGCCGACGGGCCCAGCAGACCCGCCAGCAGCAGCACCACGATGAGGCTGAACCACCAGGCCACCAGCCAGGTCAGCACGCCCAGCACCGCCACCCACAACGCGGCCGCGATCAGCGGCAGCCAGTTCTTGAGCACCGCACCCAACCCGGACGCCGCGGGCTCGCGGTCCGGCCGTCGGCGACGCCCGCCGACGACCACCAGGACCGTCGCCACCAGCGCGAGCGCGACCAGCACGCCCACGAGCACCCACACCGCGGCCGGCGTGCCCTCGTCGGTGTCCTGCGGGCCCTGCGCCTGCTGGTTCTGCTCGGTGTCGCGGGGCGCGCCGGTCGGCGCCGCGCTCGACTGGACCGTGCTCGGCGCCACCTGCGTGTCGTCGGGCTGGTTGCCGTCCTGGGTGCCGGCCTGCAGGTACGACGGGGTGATGCCGCGGCCGTCGGACAGCGGCGTCGGGTCGAACGTCACCCAGCCCTTGTCGCCGAAGTACGCCTCGACCCACGCGTGCGCGTCCTGCGTGGTGATCGACAGGTAGTCGTTGACCTGCACGCCCGGCGTGAACCCGATCGCCACCCGCGACGGGATGCCCGCCACCCGCAGCATCACGGCCATCGCCGACGCGAACTGCTCGCAGAAGCCGCGTTTGCCGTTGAGGATGAAGTCGGCGAGCGCGTCGGAGTCGTTCGCCGGCGCGGTTTTCGTGTCGTAGACGAACCCGTTCTGCGCCGTGAAGTAGCGCCAGATCGCCGACGCGCGGTCGAAGTCGTTGGACTCGTTCGCGATCAGCTGCTGGGTCTTCGCGCGGACGCGGTCGTCGACGCGGTCGAGCTGCGTGTAGCGCGGCGGCAGGTCGTCGACGCGCGGGGTCACGCGCAGCTCCTGGGCCGTGGGCTCCTTCAGCGACGCGTATTCGGTGTAGGCGGGCGGGACCTCGCTGCGCGTGGTGAAGACCGTGCCGCTGACCTGGTCGTAGAGGTAGCCGTTGGCGGCGCCGTCGATCACCCGCGGCGCGCCGTAGACCGGCAGCCAGTTGTCGCGCCAGCTCGCCGGTTCGACGTCGATCCGCCGCGCGGCGCCGCTGCCGTCGTCGCCCGGCGCGGGCGGCAGCTGCGGCCCGACCGGGACGCCCTGCTGCGAACGGCCTTCGTCGTGCAGGCCCCAGCCCTTGTTGGGGTAGTAGGTGTCCAGCGTCATCGCGCGCAGCAGCCGCCGGTCGGTGCCGAGGCCGCGGACCTTGAACAGCTCGCGGTTGGCGCCCTGGTCGAGCATGCCGCGCAGCTCGGTGAACGGCTGGATGCCGAAGCCGCCGGCGCCGGCGCCGGGGCCGTCGCCGCCGTTGCCGAACGGGATCCGCCCGACCGTGCCGACCCACGTGATCGCCCCGCCGAACAGGCCGAGCACGATCGCCGCGGCCACGACCGCGACGGGCGCGGACAGCACGCCCGGCTTGCCGCTGCGCCCGGGTGCTTCCCGGGTCCGCCAGCGGCGGTGCCGGTGGTTGCCGTCGACGGCGAGCAGGCCGGCGAACGCGGCGCCGCCGAGCAGGAACGTCCACCACGGCAGCATTTCTTCGGAGAGGGCGGCCGGTACGGCGTAGACGCAGAGCAGGACGAGCCCGGTGGCGGCGGGCGCCGCGGCGGCGACGGTCAGCGTGTCGACCAGGACGGCGACCAGGCCGATCAGGATCGTCACGAGGCACAGGATCGGCTGGCTGCCTTCGACGGGCGGCAGCCCGACGCGGATCTGCTCGGCGGCGGCCGACAGCGTGTTGCCGATCTCGCCGAACGCTTCCGGACCGGGGATGACCTGCAGGATGCCGTGCGTGGTGAAGGCACCGGTGATGAGGAAGAGCAGGACGACGAGCTGCCCGAGGCCGACGAGCACGGTCGGCACCTGCAGCGAGCGCAGCGCGAGCCCGGTGGCGGCGATCAGCAGCACGGCGACGAACAGGTAGCCGAACCAGGCGAGCCCGGAGACGACGCTGGTGACAGAGGTGGCGGCGCAGAGGGTGGCGATCCCGGCGGCGGCGGGCGCGAGCAGGCTGCCGCGCCAGGCGGAGAGGGGGTGCTGCGAAGCGGGACGCCGAGGCGGGGTCGCGGCGGAACCGGACGGCCGCGGCGGGGCGGTGGTGCTCATCGCGAACCGCCGATCGGCGAGAAGGGATTGGCTGGATGGCGCCTGGCGGCCGGCTCGACGGTGCTCATCGCGGACCGCGGCTCGGTGAGCGGGCTGTGGTGGCGAGGCGTGCTCGGCTCTACGACGGTGCTCATCGCGGACCGCCGATCAGCGTGCCGCGGCGGGCGCCGCTGCGGCACAGCTCCGCCCACACCTGGGGCATCGGCGAGCCCGGTCCCGCGATCACCACGCCCCAGCCGGCCGCGCGCAGCAGCGCCGCCGAGTCCTCGGTCGCCGCCGCGCGCTGCTCCGGGGCGCTCACCCCCGCCGACCACGTCGGCGTGTCCAGCAGGACCGCGAGACTCCGGATCCCCCGTGGGCGGTACTGGGCCAGCTCGTGCACCGCTTCCGTGCTGACCGTGCCGAGCACGGCGATCAGCTCCTGCCCTTCGCCCGGGTCGCCGGCCAGCGTGATGTCGCGCTGGTGCGCCGGCTGCAGCGCCGCCAGCGCGTCGAGCACCACGTTGTCGTAGTGGTCGCCGCCCTCGCCCGGGGTGTCCGCCAGCGTCACGCCGTGCTCGCTGACCAGCCGGACGCGGTGCCCGGACCGGCGCAGGTGCACCGCGGCCGACGCCGCGAACGACACCGCCCACTCCAAGCTCGCCGCGGGACCGCTGCCGTGGTGCGCGGCCGCGCGGTGGTCGAGCAGCACCGTCGTGCCGCCGCGCCACGGCCGTTCCTCGACGCGGACCATGATCTCGTCGCGGCGGGCCGTCGAGCGCCAGTGCACCTTGCGCAGGTCGTCGCCCTGGCGGTACTGGCGGACGATCACGTCGGCCTCGCCCTGCCCGGCGTGCAGCCGGACCGTGCCGTCGTCGCCGACGCCGATGCCCGCGCCGCTCGGCAGGCCCCACAGCGGGACCACCCGGGGCACGACGACCAGCCGTGAGTGCCCGATCAGCTCGCGCTCGAACTCGCACAGCCCGAACGGGTCGGTGATGGTCGCGCGCAGCGGCCCGACCTGCTGGATCCCGCGCAGCACCGGCTGCAGCGGGTAGCGCAGCGCGACCTTCCGGTCGTGGGGGAGGCGTTCGACGACGAACCGCGGCCGCGAGCCCAGCGCGTACGGCACGCCGTCTTCCAGCAGGATCTCGCCGGCCGGCAGCCGCCCGCTGCGCCACAGTTCCAGCTGCACTTCGCCGTTGCCGCCGACCGCGACCCGCTGGGGGTGCAGCGCGCGGGTGGCGCCGATGCGCAGCCGCGTCGCCGAGATGAACACGGCGACCAGCAGCGGCAGCGCCACCACGAAGACGGCGACCCGCAGCAGGTCGCGTTCGTTGAGCACGAACGAGCACACCGCGGCCGCCAGCCCCGCGGCCAGCAGGCAGCGGCCGCGGGTGGTCAGGCCGGACAGGGCACGCAGCACGTCGTTGTTCTCCCCTTCGCCGGTGCGTCTACTGGGACCGGGAGCCCTGCGGCACCGGCACGCGGTGCAGCACCGCCCGCACGACGTCGGTCGCCGACCGGCGCGCCGCGTGGGCCTCGGTGGTCAGCACCAGGCGGTGCGCGAGCACCGGCACCGCGACCGTGTGCAGGTCGTCCGGCACGACGTAGTCGCGCCCGGACAGCGCCGCCTGCGCCCGCGCCGCGCGGACGAAGTGCAGCGTCGCGCGCGGGGACGCGCCGAGCCGGATCTCCGGGACCTGGCGGGTGGCCGCGACGACGTCGACGGCGTAGCGGCGGACCTCCGGCGCGATGTGCACGCCGCGGACGGTCTCGATCAGCCGGTGCACGGTCGCGCCGTCGGAAACCGGCTGCAGGTCGTCCATCGGGTTGTGGCCGGCGTGCTCGTCGACCATGGCCAGTTCGGCCTGCTGGTCGGGGTAGCCGATGGAGACCCGCGCGGTGAACCGGTCGCGCTGGGCCTCGGGCAGGGCGTAGGTGCCTTCCATCTCGATCGGGTTCTGGGTGGCGATCACCATGAACGGCTCTTCGAGGTGGTAGGTCGCGGTGTCGACGGTGACCTGGTGCTCTTCCATGCACTCGAGCAGCGCCGACTGCGTCTTCGGCGAGGCGCGGTTGATTTCGTCGCCCACCACGATGTTCGCGAACACCGGGCCGGGCCGGAACTCGAACTCGCCGCTCTGCCGGTTGTAGATGGAGACGCCGGTGACGTCGCTGGGCAGCAGGTCCGGGGTGAACTGGATGCGGCTGACCGTGCAGTCGATCGACCGGGCGAGGGCCTTCGCCAGCGACGTCTTGCCGACGCCGGGCACGTCCTCGACCAGGAGGTGGCCTTCGGCGAGCAGCGTGACCAGCGCGATCCGGATGACGTCGGGCTTGCCGACCAGGACCCGCTCGACGTTGGCGGCGATCCGCCGCGCGGTCTCGTGCAGTTCGTCCAGCGACACTCTGGCGGGGCGGCCGGGGGCCCGGCCGTTGCCCGTGGACTCCGCCGGATAAGGCGGCCGCCCGGATGCCTGCTCGCCCGATCCGGGCGCCGCAGACTGGATTCTCGACGTCACTCGACCTCCTGGTGGCGCATGGCCGCGCGCACTGTGCGCACCGCCGGGCCGAACGGCCCCCATCGCTGCTGTCCGCGCGCAGCGACCAGCCTTCCATCCAGTGTGTCAAACCCGGGCGAACCTGGGGGCGGAACCCCGCGAAGCCCCGGCGATCACGCCCGGCACGACGGTCGATGACACTGCGCAAGCAGGGACGATACCCCGAACGGGTGTGTTGTCACCCGATTCTGGGCGCTCCCGCTGACACCCCGCGCTGTTCTATGCTCCGATACGAGTTCGCCCGGCTACGGAGAGGCGTGATCGCTCATGAGCGAGGTCCGGACGCAGCCGCCGTTCGACCTGCGCGGCTTCGCGGTCGCGCCCGAGCTGGCCACGGACGCCTACACGAAGCTCGGCCAGCTGCAGGACGTCGTCGGCGAGATGGTCCGGGAGGCCAAGGTGCTCGGCCGGACGGTGCCGCTCGGCGGCGGGTACGCGGGGGAGATCGGCAAGTTCATGGCCGAGTACGGCATCGGCGGGCGGGGTTCGGCCGTCCAGCAGCTGACGGCGTTCGGCAAGGAGCTCGACACGCTGAAGCACCGGATCGGCGAGGCGCTCGCGAAGTACCAGCACGCCGACGAGCAGGCGGCGGACGGGGTGGACTGCACGGGTGGCTGACCGGGTGCACGAGAAGAAGGCCGGGCCGCGCCGGTGGTGGGCGCTCGCTCTGCTGCTCCCGCTCGCCGCGTGCGGGCAGCAGCCCGCCCAGCCTGCCACCGCCGGGCACACGTCGGCTTCCGCTTCCGCCGCCGCCGAACCCCCGCCCGTGGCCTGGACCGGTCTCGCCGCGATGGATCCCTGCGCGTTGCTCTCCCCGCAGGACCGTTCGGCCGCGGGGATCGGCGTCATCGGCAAGCCGAAGGAGATCGCCGGCGCCCGCGCGTGCGACTGGAGCGTGCCCGGCACGTTCGGCGTCACCGTGACCCTCAGCGACACCGACGGCCTGGCCGACCTCGAGGTCGCGAAGAAGACGGCCACGAAGACCAAGGTCGGCGTCCACCCGGCGCTGCAGGTGGCGGACAAGAAGGCCGCCGACGGCACCTGCGCCGTGCTGCTCGGGGTGGGGGACGCGGCCAGCGTCCAGATCGACGTCAGCAACACCGGCTTCTCGGACACCCCGCTCGCGTGCCGCCGCGCGGGCACGGTGGCCGGGCTGGTCGAACCGAAGCTGCCCTGAGGAAGGTGCGCCGTGCCCGAACCCCCCGTTCCGACCGCGCGGTACGAGTCCTACAGCCACGAGGCCATGGCCGCCGAGGTCGAGCGGGACAACGACCCGGTCGCCGCGGGCGAGGCGGGCGCGCGCTGGGACGGGCTGGCGAAGCGGCTGCACGAGTCGACCGCCGACCTCGCCGCGCTGGTCGCGTCTTCGGAGGAGAACTGGCGTGGCCAGGCGGGCGACGCGGCGCGGGCGGCGCTGGGCCGGGCCGCGCGGTGGCTGTCGCATTCGGCCGCGGTCTCGGCGTCGGTCGGCAGCGCGGTCGGCGCCCAGGCGGACGCGGCCGCGCGCGCCCGCGCCGACATGCCGCCGCCGGTGGTCTACGACCCGGCGTCGATGATCCGGGACGCGGCGTCGTCCGGGAACGTGCTGGTCCTGGCCGGGCTGGCCGACGAGATGGCGGCCCGCCGAGCGGAGGCGGAAGCGGCGCGCCAGAAGGCGATCGACGTCCTGCGAACGCGCGACGCGGCGTTGCGCGGCCACGTGCCGGCCGCGGACTTCGAGGATCCACCGACGCTGGGGCCGGCTTGATCCGCGTCTCGGCGTCGGCGTTCGACATCCTCTGGACGGACCTCGGCCACGACCGCCCGCCGGAGCCGCTGACGGTGCGCAGCGTCGGCGGCACGGAGGAGGAGCGCGCCGAGGTGCGGAAGGCGGTGTACGAGAACCTGGCCGGCCGCGGGTTGTACGACGGATCCCGCCTCGAGCCGGCGCTGGCGGCGCGGTTGGAGGTCCTCGCGGGCGGCGAGGTGTACGTGGCGTGCGAAGCACTGGCGGACATGACGTCGGACTTGCCGTTCCGCGCGGTGACGGCGGTTTGTGGCCGACGCGGGGTGCTGGCGACCCAGCCGGAGCAGACGATCGCGCTGGATTCGATCGGCGCGGGCGAGTTGTGTTCGGCGATCGTGGACGTGTTGCCGGAGTTGACGGCCGGGCCGGGATACGGGATCAACCTGTCGGCTTCGGCGTTGACGGACCCCGGCGCGGCTTCGGGGGCGGCTGCGGCGCAGTTGCAGGAGGTGCTGGCGATCCAGGCGCGGCCGGTTTACGCGGCGGGGCAGTTCAGCGTGAGCCGGCGGGCGGCGTCGGGGCGGGTCGAGCGGGTGGGCGGGTTGACTTGGTTCGACACCGACGTGGGTGCTTACTGCGCGACGAAGACCGCGGGGCGGGGTGGGCAGGAGTGGGTCACCGTGAGCCCGGTCGACAGCGCCCGGTTGGCCGCGCGCATCGCCGCGGTGGTGGCGCCCGACGACTGACCCGCCCGCTGCCGCAGGTGGTCTTGAATGACTCATTCAGGACCACCGGAGACCTGAATGAGTCATTCAAGACGCCAACCGGACCGAGGGACGGGGGCGGATCGACGAGGCGCGGTATGCATCGACCAGTTCGGCGACGACCGCGGCCGGCTCAGCGCGGAGCCGGCTGGGCACCGTCTGCACCACCGCGACGCCGGCCGCGGCGTAGCGGTTGTTGCGCGCCAGTGTCGCGGCGTAACCGGGTTGTCCGAAGTGGAACTCGTAGGAGTCGATCTCCCAGGCGAGGGCGACTTCGTCCCACCACGCGTCCGGAGTGGCGACGTACCGGCCCCGTTCGTCGCGCAGCTCGAGATTCCAGACCGGCTGCGGGAGCCCCGAGCGGCGGACCAAAGCCATGGCATCAGCCTCGGCGGCCGACCGGGCGCCCGCGGCGATCTCCCGCAGCGCCGCACGAGACAGGGCACTGCCGCGGGAACTCCCGTTCTCCAGCTCGGTCGACAGGTCCACCGGGGCGACCTTCAGCTGCTGGACCGCTTCGGCGAGCAGGGCCCGGACATCGCCCGGCACGGTCAACCGCCGGCATGCGTCGAGTACCGACCGGACCGCCGGGGCGCAGGGCAAGCCGTCCACGGGAACCGCGACGGGCATCCGGGTCGTCCGTTCGACGAGAACGTATCCACTGCTCATGACCTTGAGGTGGGCGGGCAGCAGAAGATGGATCGGGTCACCGGGTTTCGCGGGACGACGGAGCCCTTGGTGCCGGCACGACTCCAAACCCGTGATCACGGCCTCCTCCCCGCCGTAGAGGAGAGCTCCTTCGAGCAGTTGCCGGCGAGTCGGCTCGCCGCTGCGCAGCAGGACCACGCCGGGCAGGAGCCGTTGCCACGGCCGGCCGGGTAGGCAGCGTCGGTAGCTGGTGCGCTGCGGTACGCCGAGCGACTCCAGGTGCGCCACGGTGATGACACCCAGCCTGCTGGCGGCGAAAAGAGCCTCGGCGTCACGCGCCCACGTCCGTCTGACCACGCCTCGATCGTCGCGGCGGGAACTGCCGAACGGAAGGCCCCTCCGTGATCTGTGGACTACTGACGGTTATATCGGGTGACTGTGGACAACTCGCGGACCATGTCCCATGCCTTGAATGAGTCATTCAGGACCTCTGAAGACCTGAATGACTCATTCAAGACACTTGGGGGCGGCCGACGGTCCCCACCGAGCCCCACCCGTGTCCCCACTGGCCCCCACCCCGGGGCCCCCACCGGTCCCCACCGGAGCCCCCAGGGTTCTTTCGCGGCCGTTATGCGGACGCACGGCATACAGCTGAGGTTGCTCCGGCCCCCGGCAAGGGGGATCTTGGCCACCGTCCCCCACAGCACCCCCCACCTGCCCCCACCCTGCTGACCTGCGCAAACAGAACACACGACGGAGTGAGCCGCCGGTTTCACGCGTTGACTGTGGTGAAAAGTGGGGTACGGTGGTGGCCAGTGGGGCGGAAGGGAAGCCCCGGAGCCGCAGACGGAGGTTCGCCACCGGGTGCGGTAGGGAGGTGGAGGCCGTGTTTCTCGGCACCCACACCCCGAAGCTGGACGACAAAGGGCGGCTCGCGCTGCCCGCGAAGTTCCGTGACGCCTTGGCGGGTGGGCTGATGCTTACCAAGGGGCAGGACCACTGCCTCTTCGTCTTCCCCCGCGCCGAGTTCGAGCAGATGGCGCGCAAGGTCGCCGAGGCCCCGTTCACCAACGAGGCGGTTCGGGCCTACCAGCGCTACCTGTTCGCGGGCACGGACGAGCAACGGCCGGACGGCCAGGGGCGCATCAGCATCGCGCCCGAGCTCCGCCGCTACGCGGGGCTCAGCAAGGAGTGCGTGGTGATCGGGGCGATCACCAGGCTGGAGATCTGGGACGCCCAAGCGTGGCAGGGCTACCTGGAGGAACACGAAGACAGCTACGCGAAGGCTCGAGAGGAAGTACTGCCGGGCGTCTTCTAGACGTGCGGTCGCGGTGCACCGTCGTCGTCGGGGGACGAGGGGTTCGCCGCCCGCGCCACGGGGGAAGCCCACCCGGATGCCGTGAGGCCTCTGTCCGCTCAACAGCCCTGGTGCACCTTCCCCGGTACCAGGTCGGCAGCGGGCGGACAGGGACCTGACGGCATCCGCCATATTTCCCCCGGGCCAGGCGAGAAAGGGGGAGGGAACATGACGGCACCCGAGCACGTCCCGGTGCTGCTCGACCGTATCGTCGAGCTGTTCACTCCCGTGTTCGCCGAGCGCGACGGCGTCCTCGTGGACGCGACCGTCGGCCTCGGCGGCCATTCCGACGCCCTCCTCGACGCCTTCCCGCGGCTGCACCTCGTCGCCCTCGACCGCGATCCCGCCGCTCTCGAAAAGTCACAAGAGCGCCTCGCCCGGCACGGCGACCGCGTCGACTTCGTGCACACCGTCTACGACGGACTCCCGGAAGCCCTCGACGGGCTGGGCATCGCCAAGGCCGACGGCATCCTGTTCGACCTCGGCGTCTCGTCGATGCAGCTGGACCGCGCCGAGCGCGGTTTCGCCTACTCGAAGGACTCGCCGCTGGACATGCGGATGGACCCGACCACCGGGTTCACCGCCGCCGACGTGCTCAACACCTACGCGCCCGGCGAGCTGATCCGGATCCTGCGCGACTACGGCGAGGAACGCTTCGCGCAGCGGATCGTCAAGAGCGTCGTCAAAGCCCGCGAACAGGAACCGTTCACGACCAGCGGGCGCCTGGTCGAGCTGCTCTACGACGCCGTCCCGGCCGCCACCCGCCGCACCGGCGGGCACCCGGCCAAGCGCACCTTCCAGGCGCTGCGGATCGAGGTCAACGGCGAGCTGGAGGTGCTTCGCCGCGCCATGCCGGCCGCGCTGGGGGCCCTGAAAACGGGCGGGCGGATCGTCGTCGAGTCCTACCAGTCCCTGGAAGACCGGCTGGTCAAGCAGGCGCTGGCCGAGCTCGCGAAGTCCCGCACCCCGGAGGGACTCCCGGTCGAGCTGCCGGGACACGGACCGGAGCTGAAGCTCCTGACCCGGGGCGCCGAGAAGGCCGGCGAAGAGGAGATCGAACGGAACCCGCGCGCCGCCTCGGTGCGGCTGCGGGCCGCAGAGAGGATCGGAGAGCCGCGATGACCGCTCCCGCGAAGTCCCGCCGCCCGGCCGCGCCGGCGACGCGGGGCCGCAGCGAGGCCGCCCGCACCTCGACCACCGTCGAGCCGGACCCGCAGACCACCCAGCCGGGCAAGGCCGCGCCGCGCCGCGCGTCGCGGGGCCGCACGTCCGCGGCCGAGCGCGCCTACGCGCGCCGCGCCCAGCGGGCCGACCTGCTCAAGGAGCGCGAGCCGCGGCCGCGGCCGAAGGCCGAGCCGGCGGAGCCGAAGCCCCGCTTCAAGCTGCGGCTGCCGAAGTCGCGCGCCTCGTTCGTGCTGATGATGATGGCGCTGCTGGCCGCCGGCGTGGCGACCACGCTGTGGCTGACCACGCAGGCGATCGCCGACTCGTACCGGCTCGAGCAGCTGCGCACCACGAACGCGAACCTGGCCGAGACGAAGGAACAGCTGCAGCGCGACGTCGCGAAGGCCGAGTCGCCCGCGTCGCTGGCCCCCGCGGCCCAGCAGCTGGGCATGGTGCCGGGCGGCGACCCGGCGCGCATCGTCGTCGGCCCGGACGGGAAGACGTCGCTCGTCGGCGAGCCCAAGAAGGCCAAGGCGGACACGCCGGCGGCACCGGTCGCGCCGCCCGCCGCGCCCGCGGCGGGCACGCAGTCGCAGCAGGGCGCGCCGATCGAGGGCGACCAGCCCGCCGTGCCCGCCGACGCGCAGCCGCCGGCGCAGCCGGGAGCCGGCCAGTGATGGCTTCCGGCCGGGGACAGGCCCGCGCCCGCACCAGGGGCAGCGCCCGGCGGACCTACGCCGCCGGGACGCGCAGCGCGGCCGCCCGGCGGGGCAACGGCGGCCACCGCGGCCGGTTCTCCGCCGTGCGCCTGATCCTGGTCGCGATCCTGCTCGTCGCGGGCGTGAAACTGGTGCAGGTGCAGTGGTTCGACGCCGCGGCGCTGTCGGCCGCGGCCGAGCGGCAGCGCACCCAGACCATCGACATCCCGGCCCAGCGCGGGTCCATTGTGGACCGCAGCGGCGCCAAGCTGGCGTTCAGCGTCGAGGTGCGCTCGCTTTCGGTGAACCTCAAGGCGTTCCACAAGAGCATGGACGACTTCGCCGCGAAGAACCCCGGCACGAAGAAGACGTTCGACAGCGAGACCGCGGCGGCCGCGAAGTACATCGCGGCCAAGGTGCCGAACCAGCTCACCGAGCAGCAGCTGCTCGACCTGTTCCACAAGCCGGCGTCGTTCACCTACCTGGAACACAACGTCGAGCCGTCGGTCGCCGCCGGCATCGTCAAGAACTACCCGTGGATCGGGGTGGAGAAGCGCGCGCTGCGCGAATACCCGGGCGGCAGCCTGGCGTCCAACATCGTCGGCGCCGCGAACTGGCGCTCCGACGACCCCGACGTGTCCAAGCACAACCTGCACGGCCTGGTCGGGCTGGAACTCGTGCGCGACAACGACCTCGCGGGCACGCCGGGCCGGATGCTGGTCAACACGAAGAACGGCAGCGACAACGTCGTCATCCCGGGCACCGAGCGCGACCTGCAGGCCGCCGTGCCGGGGTCGGACCTCGAGCTGACCATCGACTCCGACCTGCAGTACGAGGTGCAGCGGCAGCTGTCGGACTACGTCCAGCAGTCGCACGCCAAGGGCGGGCAGGCGGTCGTCCTCGACGCCAAGACCGGCGAGGTCTACGCGCTGGCCAACGACACGACGTTCGACCCCAACGACCAGAGCACGTGGACCCCCGACGACCTCAACAACCCGGCGGTCACCACGCCGTTCGAACCGGGGTCGGTCAACAAGGTCGTCACCGCCACCGGGGCGATCGACTACGGCATCGCGACGCCGGAGTCGACGATCCAGGTGCCCGGCGCGCTGCAGGTGGCCGACAAGACCGTGCACGACGCCTGGACCCACGGCACGCAGACGTTCACCACCGCCGGGATCTTCGCCAAGTCGTCCAACATCGGGACGCTGCTGCTGGCGCAGAAGATCGGCGAGGAGCGCTACGCCGACCTGCTCAAGAAGTTCGGTCTGGGCCAGCGCACCGGCGTCGGCCTGCCCGGCGAGAGCGCGGGGGTCGTGCCGGCGCGCAGCCAGTGGTCGGCGACGACGTTCGGCAACCTGCCGATCGGGCAGGGCCTGTCGATGACCGTGCTGCAGATGGCCGGGATGTACCAGGCGATCGCGAACGACGGCCTGCGCGTCGAACCCCGGATCGTGAAGGCGAAGGTGAACCCGGACGGGACGACCGTGCCGGAGCCCGCGCCGAAGCAGGTCCAGGTGGTCAGCCCGCAGACGGCGAAGACGGTGCGCGACATGATGCGCGCGGTCGCGCAGAACGGCAAGGGCCTGCAGAAGGGCACCGCGCCGTCGGCCGCGGTCGAGGGCTACCAGATCTCCGGCAAGACGGGCACCGGCCAGCAGGTCGACCCGCGGACGAAGGCCTACAGCGACCACCTCTACAACATCACCTTCGCCGGCATCCTGCCCGCCGACCACCCGCGGTTCGTGGTCGGAATCCGGCTGGACGCGCCGGACACGACGCTGCCGGTCGGGCACTCCGCCGCGCCGCTGTTCCACACCATCGCGTCGTACCTGACGCAGCGGTACCAGATCCCGCTGTCGGACGGCCCGTCGCCGGAAGTCCCGCTCATCATCCCGTAGGCACGGTCCGTGAAGGCCCCCTCACCTGCGTGAGGGGGCTTTTCGGCGTCCACTGTGCACAGCGGACGCGGAAAGCGTTGCGCTGCAACGGAGTGCGTGACGTCACCTAGCACATGTGCCTCAGCCACGCGCAATCGCCGTACCGCGTGCGGGTGCCCCAACCGGCCGCCGGTAGCCTCTTGGCCGTGTCCGTGTCCTCGTCCAGTTCCCAGGTGCCGGAAAGCCCGGTGAAAGCGGTCCCCGCACCGCCCCGCCCGGCGCGCATCGACCCGGTCCCGCTGGCGACGCTGCTCGCCAGGGCGGACGCGCGGCTGATCGCCGGCTCGCCCGACGCCGCCGACCTCACCGTCACCGGCACCACCCTGCGGGCCCAGCACGTGCTGCCCGGCGACCTCTTCGCCGCCCTGCCCGGCGCCCGCGCGCACGGCGCCGACTTCAGCGACCAGGCGGTCGCGGCCGGGGCCGTCGCGGTGCTCACCGACGCCGAAGGCGCCGAGCGCCCCGCGCTGCGCGACGCCGGCGTCCCGATCCTCGTGCACGCCGACCCGCGCGCCGCCCTCGGCGAGATCGCCGCCTGGATCTACGGCGAGCCCTCCCTGCGGCTGGCCGTCCTCGGCGTCACCGGCACGTCCGGCAAGACCACGACGTCGTACCTGGTCGACGCCGGCCTGCAGGCCGCGGGCCTGACCACCGGCCTGATCGGCACGGTCGAGACCCGGATCGCCGGCGAACGGCTGGTCAGCGGCTTCACCACCCCCGAAGCGCCGGACCTGCAGGCGCTGCTCGCGGTGATGCTCGAACGCGGCGTCACGCACGTGCCGATGGAGGTCTCCAGCCACGCGCTCGCGCTCGGCCGGGTCAACGGCACCCGGTTCGCGGTCGGCGCGTTCACCAACCTCTCCCAGGACCACCTGGACTTCCACAAGGACATGCAGGAGTACTTCGCCGCGAAGTCGCTGCTGTTCGACGGCCGCTCGACCACCGAGGTCGTCGTGGTCGACAGCGCCTGGGGCCAGGCCCTGCTCACGCCGCGGACGATCACCGTCAGCACGGACCCGGGCACCGACGCCGCGTGGAAGGCCACCGACATCGAGGCCACCCCGCACGGCGAGCAGACGTTCACGCTGCACGGCCCCGACGGCGTCAGCGCGCCCGCCCGGATCCCGCTGCCCGGCGAGTTCAACGTCGCCAACGCCGTGCTCGCCGCCGCCATCCTCGGCAGCGCGGGCATCGCGCTGGAGCACATCGTCACCGGGCTCGCCGAGGTGCAGGTCCCGGGCCGGATGGAGCGGGTCTACGTCGGCCAGGAGTTCACCGCCGTCGTCGACTACGCCCACAAGCCGGCCGCGGTCGCTCAGGGCCTGGACGCGCTGCGGGCCCGCGCCGAGGGCCGGATCATCACCGTCCTGGGCTGCGGCGGGGACCGCGACACCGCCAAGCGCCCGATGATGGGCGAGGCGGCGGCCCGGCGCAGCGAGGTCCTGATCGTCACCGACGACAACCCGCGCTCCGAAGACCCCGCGGCGATCCGCGCCGCGATGCTCGCCGGCGCCCGCGCCGTCGGGCCCGCCGAAGGCGGCGAAGTCATCGAAATCGGCGACCGCCGCGAAGCCATCGAGCACGCCGTCGCGCTGGCCGGGCCGGGCGACATCGTCTTCCTCGCCGGCAAGGGGCACGAGTCCGGCCAGGAGGCCGGCGGTGTCGTGCACCCGTTCTCCGACCGCGACGAGCTGGCCGCGGCCATCCGCAACAAACTCGAGGTGAGTGTGTGATCGTGCTCAGCCTGGCCGAGATCGCCGACGTCGTCGGCGGCCGGCTGCACCGCGCCGACCCGGGCGCGCAGGTGACCGGCACCGTGGAGTTCGACACCCGGAAGCTCACGCCCGGCGGCCTGTTCGTCGCCCTGCCGGGGGAGAAGGTCGACGGCCACGACTTCGCCGCGCAGGCGGTCGAGGCCGGCGCGGTGGCCGTGCTGGCCGCCCGCGAGGTCGACGCCCCCGCGATCGTCGTCCCGCCGATCGGCGCGGGCGAGGCCCACGAGCGGTCGGTCGCGCTGACCGGCGACAAGGACGGCTCCGGCGCCGCCGTGCTGGCCGCGCTGGCCAAGCTCGCCCGGTTCGTCGTCCAGCGCCTCGCCGAGGGCACCCTGACGGTCGTGGGCGTCACCGGCTCGTCCGGCAAGACCTCGACGAAGGACCTGATCGCGCAGCTGCTGGAGCCGCTGGGGCCGACGGTCGCGCCGCCCGGGTCGTTCAACAACGAGCTGGGCCACCCGTGGACGGCGTTACGCGCCGACGCCGAGACCCGCCACCTGGTGCTGGAGCTGTCCGCGCGCGGGCCCGGCCACATCGCCCACCTCGCCGAGATCGCCCCGCCGCGGATCGGCGCGGTGCTCAACGTCGGCAGCGCGCACGTCGGCGAGTTCGGCTCCCGCGAGGGCATCGCGAAGACCAAGGGCGAGCTGGTCGAGGCCCTGCCCGAGGACGGCGTCGCGGTGCTCAACCTCGACGACCCGCTGGTCGCGGCCATGGCGAGCCGCACGAAGGCCCGCGTGGTGTTCTTCGGCGAGAGCGCGTCCGCGCAGGTCCGCGCCGAGAACATCACGCTCGACGACCAGGCCCGCGCGTCCTTCCGGCTGGTCACCCCGGCCGGGGCGGCGGACGTGGCGCTGCCGCTGCACGGCGAGCACCACGTGAGCAACGCCCTCGCGGCCGCCGCGATCGCCCTGGAGCTGGGGTCCTCGCCGGACGAGGTCGCCGCGCGGCTGTCGGCCGTGCAGCGGCGCTCGGCGCGGCGGATGGAGGTCGTCACCCGCGAAGACGGCGTCACGATCCTCAACGACTCCTTCAACGCCAACCCCGAGTCGATGCGGGCCGGCCTGAAGGCCCTCGCGGCGATGACGCGGGACTCCGGCCGCCGGTCCTGGGCCGTGCTCGGCGTGATGGGCGAGCTCGGCGCGGACGCGGTGACCGCGCACGACGAGATCGGGCGCCTGGTCGTCCGGCTCAACATCGCCAAGCTCGTCGTGATCGGCCCCGAGGCGGCGGCCATGCACCAGGGCGCGCACCAGGAGGGTTCCTGGGGCGAGGAGTCGGCACTGGTACCCGACGTCGAGGCCGCGATCGCCCTGCTGCATGATCAGCTCCGCCCGGGGGACGTGGTGCTGGTGAAGGCCTCCAAGGCCGCCGGCCTCTGGCGGGTCGCCGAGGCCCTCCTCGAACCCCGGGAAACCGACAACTCCGAGAATCGCTCGAACGGTGGTGACGCGTGATCAGCATCCTGATCGCGGCCGCGGCGGGCCTGCTGATCTCCATCCTGCTCACGCCCTACCTGATCCGGGTGTTCTCCCGGCAGGGCTTCGGCCAGGAGATCCGCGAGGAAGGCCCGCAGGGACACAAGTCCAAGCGCGGTACCCCGACCATGGGCGGGGTCGCGATCATCGTCGCGATGGTCGTCGGGTACTTCGCCGCGCACTTGATCAACTGGATGTTCAACTCCCGCAGCGGCGCGCCGACGGCCTCCGGGCTGCTGGTCCTGATGCTCGCGGTGGGCCTGGGGATCGTCGGGTTCCTCGACGACTTCATCAAGATCCGCAAGCAGCGCAACCTGGGGCTGAACAAGACCGCGAAGCTGGTCGGCCAGCTGGTCGTCACGGTCGCGTTCGCGGTGCTGGCGCTGAACTTCGCGGACTCGCGCGGCATCACGCCGGCGTCGGAGAGCCTCTCCTACGTCCGCGACCTGGCGCTGATCACGTTCCCCGCGGTGTTCTTCGTGATCTTCTGCTACATCGTGATCTCCGGCTGGTCGAACGCGGTGAACTTCACCGACGGCCTCGACGGCCTGGCCGGCGGCTCGGCGGCGATGGTGCTGGCGACCTACGTCGTCATCGCGTTCTGGCAGGAGCGCCTCAACTGCGCCAACGGCCCGGCGCCCGCCTGCTACGACGTCCGCGACCCGCTCGACCTGGCCGTGGTCGCCGCGGCGGCCACCGGCGCCTGCGTCGGGTTCCTCTGGTGGAACGCGGCCCCGGCGAAGATCTTCATGGGCGACACCGGCTCGCTGGCCCTCGGCGGCCTGGTCGCCGGCCTGTCCATGACCACCCGCACCGAGCTGCTCGCCATCGTCATCGGCGGCCTGTTCATGGTCGAGATGATCTCGGTGGTCGCGCAGATCGCGGTCTTCCGGACGACCCGGCGAAGGCTCTTCCGGATGGCCCCGTTCCACCACCACTTCGAGCTCGCCGGGTGGGCGGAAACCACGGTCATCATCCGGTTCTGGCTGCTCTCGGCGATCTGCTGCATGTTCGGCCTGGGCCTGTTCTACAGCGAGCAGCTCGGCTTCGGCGGCTGACGTGGAGATCTCCGGTCGTCACGTGCTCGTCGCCGGTGCGGGGGTCACCGGCAAGTCGATCGTGCCCGTGCTGGTCGACCTCGGCGCGCGCGTCACGGTCACCGACGGCAACGCCGAACGCCTGGCCGAGCTGGAGGGCCTGGGCGCCGAGCTGGTGCCGGGCCTGACCGAGCCGCCGTCCGACGTCGTCCTCGTCGTCACCAGCCCCGGCTGGCGGCCGACGTCGCCGCTGCTGGTGGCCGCAGCCGAGGCCGGCGTCGAGGTGATCGGCGACGTCGAGCTGGCCTGGCGGGTCGGGCAGCTGCGCGAGCACCCGCCGGCGTGGCTGGTGGTCACCGGCACGAACGGCAAGACGACCACCGCCGGCATGCTGGAGTCGATCCTCAAGGCGGCCGGCAGCAACGCCGTGGCCTGCGGGAACATCGGCTACGCGGCGCTCGACGCGGTCCGGGCGGGCTACGACGTGCTGGCCGTCGAGCTGTCGAGCTTCCAGCTGCACTGGTCCTCGACCCTCGCCCCGGACGCGGCCGTGGTGCTCAACCTGGCCGAGGACCACATCGACTGGCACGGCTCGATGGACTCCTACGCCGCCGCGAAGGGGCGCGTCTACACCCGCGCCAAGGTCGCGGTGCACAACGCCGACGACGAGTGGTCGACCCGGATCGCCGAGGCGCACGCGCCGGAGAGCGCCCGCCGCATCGGTTTCCGGCTGGACACCCCGCGGGCCGGTGAGCTGGGGATCGTCGAGGACCTGCTGGTCGACCGCGCTTTCGTCGCCGACCCGGCGACCAGCGCCGAGGAGCTGGCCACGCTGTCGGACGTCCGCCCGGCCGGCCCGCACAACGTCTCGAACGCGTTGGCCGCGGCCGCGCTGGCCCGCGCCCACGGCGTCTCGCCGGAGGCCGTGCTGAAGGGCCTGCGCGAGTACCAGCCCGCGCCGCACCGGGCCGTCGAGGTGGCCGAGGTCGGCGGCGTCCGGTACGTCAACGACTCGAAGGCGACCAACCCGCACGCGGCCGCCGGGTCGCTGCGGGCCCACGAGTCGATCGTGTGGATCGCCGGGGGCCAGCTCAAGGGCGCGTCGGTCGACGAACTCGTGAGCAGCATCGCAGGCCGTCTGCGCGGGGTTGTGCTACTCGGCGTCGATTCACCCGTGATCGCCGCCGCGGTCGCGCGACACGCGCCGGATGTCCCGGTGAACAGCCTCCGTCCGGGTGACCATGAACCCATGACTGCGGCGGTGAGTGCGGCCAGCGCGATGGCCCGGCCAGGTGACGTGGTGCTGCTGGCACCCGCCGCGGCGTCGTTGGACATGTTCCGCAACTACGGCGAGCGCGGCGACGCGTTCGCCGCGGCGGTGCACGTCCTCCGCGACGACGCAGCGGGGGAGCCGAGTGACGGTCACTGAGCCCAAGCCCAAGACACCGCCGAAGCGGCCGCGCCGCGAGCGCAAGGAAAGCGGCTTCGTCGCGTTCCGGACCGCGCTGACCGCGTGGCTCTCGCGCCCGCTGGCGTCGTTCCACCTCGTGCTCGCCCTCACCGGCGTGCTCACCGTCATCGGCGCCGTCATGGTGCTCTCGGCGTCGTCGGTCGCGTCCTACAACCCGAAGACCGGCAGCGGGGTGTACTCGCTGTTCGTCAAGCACCTGGTGTTCGTCGCCATCGGCTCGGTCGTGTTCTGGCTGGGCCTGCGGGTCAAGCTGGAGCGGATCCGCGCGATGTCGGCCACCGCGACGGTGATCTGCCTCGGCCTGCTGGTCCTGGTGCTGACGCCGCTGGGCTCGACGGTCAACGGCTCGCAGGGCTGGTTCAAGCTCGGTGACTTCACCTTCCAGCCGGTCGAGGCCGCGAAGGTCGCGCTGGCCTTCTGGGGCGCGCACATCCTGGTGATCAAGTACAACGTGATCCACCAGTGGCGGCACCTGCTGGTGCCGGTCGTGCCGATCGCGCTGCTGATGTTCGCCCTGGTCATGCTGCAGCCCGACCTCGGCGGCACGGTCACCCTCGCCGTCGTCCTGCTCGCCCTGCTGTGGTTCGCCGGCGCCCCGAAACGGCTGTTCGGCGTGATCCTCGCGGGCGGCCTGGCCGGGGTGCTCGTGCTCGCCCTCATCGCGCCCTACCGGCTCGCCCGGGTCATGTCGTTCCTCTCGCCGGACGCCGACACGACCGCCGAGGGTTTCCAGGCCAACCAGGCCAAGCTGGCGCTGGCCGACGGCGGCTTCTTCGGCAAGGGCCTCGGGCAGGGCGCGTCCAACTGGGGCTACCTGCCGAACGTGCAGAACGACTTCATCTTCGCCCTGATCGGCGAGGAGCTCGGGCTGATCGGCTGCGTCGTCGTGCTCGCCCTCTTCGCCGGGGTCGCGATCGTGGGCCTGCGGATCGCCACCCGCAACATCGACCCGTGGATCCGGATCGTCTCCGGCACGCTGACGGTGTTCCTGGTGGCCCAGGCCGGCATCAACATCGGCTACGTCGTCGGCCTGCTGCCGGTCACCGGCGTCACGCTGCCGCTGATCTCCTACGGCGGGACGTCGCTGGTGATCACCATGCTCATCATGGGGGTGCTCGCGAACGCCGCCCGGCACGAACCGGAGGCGGTGGCCGCACTGCGCACACAGGGGCCGGGTAAATTCGGACGCCTGCTGCGGCTGCCCGCGCCCGACCCGTACCGCCCGCCCGCCACGCGCAAGGGGGCGGGGCGCAGCGGGGCGAAGGCGGCCAGGCCCGCGCCCCGTGCGGCGCGGCCCGCCCCGGCGCAGGAACGACGCAGGTCGGTCCGCGAACCGGTGCGCCGCAGCGCGGCACGGACGAGCACGGCCACGTCTCGCGGCGGGGCCGCGCGGACAACAGCGAGCCGTGGTACCCGGAGTACCGCGAACCGGAGAGGTCATTGGTGAGTAAGCCCGTCAAGGGAACCGAGCGATCCGCCGAGGGCAGAGGGCCCGTGGTGGTGGTCGCCGGAGGTGGCACCGCAGGACACATCGAACCCGCCCTCGCCCTGGCCGACGCCGTCAAGCGGCTGCGCCCGGACGCGACGGTCGTGGCGCTGGGCACCGAGCGCGGTCTGGAGAACAAGCTCGTCCCGGCCCGCGGCTACGAGCTGGAGCTGATCCCGCCGGTGCCGCTGCCGCGCAAGCCGACGCCGGAACTGCTGCGGCTGCCCCTGAAGGTCCGCGACTCGGTCCGTCGCACTCGTGAGGTGCTGGAGCGGGTCGGCGCGGACGTCGTCGTCGGCTTCGGCGGCTACGTCGCCCTGCCCGCCTACCTGGCCGCGCGCGGACGCGTCCCGATCGTCGTGCACGAGGCCAACCAGTCGCCGGGGCTGGCGAACAAGGTGGGCGCGCGGTTCGCGCGCCGCGTCGCGGTGGCCGTCCCGGGGACGCCGCTGCCGAAGGCCGAGGTCGTCGGGATCCCGTTGCGGCGCTCGATCACGTCGCTCGACCGCGCCGCGTTGCGTGCCGAGGCCCGCGAGCACTTCGGGCTGGACGCGGACGCGCCGACGCTGCTGGTGTTCGGCGGCTCGCAGGGCGCCCAGTCGATCAACGCCGCGGTGTCCGGCGCGGCCAAGGACCTGGCCGACGCCGGCGTCGGCGTGCTGCACGCGCACGGCCCGAAGAACACGCTGGTCGTGCAGGAGTTCCCGGGGCGGCCGGCGTACGTGCCGGTGCCGTACCTGGAGCGGATGGACCTGGCCTACGCGGCGGCCGACGTCGCGATCTGCCGCTCGGGCGCGATGACGGTCGCCGAGGTGACCTCGGTCGGGCTGCCCGCGGTGTTCGTCCCGCTGCCGATCGGCAACGGCGAGCAGGCCACCAACGCGCGGCCCGCGGTCGACGCCGGGGCGGCGCTGATGGTCGCCGACCCCGACCTGAGCCCGGCCAAGGTCGCCGAGCTGGTCGTCCCGCTGGTCACCGACGCCGACCGCGTCGCGAAGATGGGCGCGGCGGCGGTCGGCATGGGTCACCGCGAAGCCGACGAGACCCTCGCCCGCATCGTTTTGGAGGCCGCCGGTGCTTGAACTGCCTGAAGAGCTGCGCCGGGCGCACCTGATCGGGATCGGCGGCGCCGGCATGTCCGGCATCGCGCGGATCCTGCTGGCGCGCGGGGCTTTCGTGTCGGGCTCGGACGCCAAGGAGTCGCGCGCGCTGCTGTCGCTGCGGGCCCAGGGCGCCGAGCTGTTCGTCGGCCAGCAGGCCTCGAACATCTCGTCGCTGGCCGAGCCGCCGTCCGCGGTGGTCGTTTCGACGGCGATCAAGGAGACCAACCCGGAGCTGGTCGCGGCGCGGGAAGCGGGGATCCCGGTGCTGCACCGGGCGCAGGCGCTGGCCGGGCTGATGGCGGGCCACCGCGTCGCCTGCATCGCGGGCACGCACGGCAAGACGTCGACGACGTCGATGCTGACCGTGGCGCTGCAGCACTGCCGGCTCGACCCGTCGTTCGCCATCGGCGGCGACCTCAACGAGTCCGGCGCCAACGCCCACCACGGCGAGGGCGGCATCTTCGTCGCCGAGGCCGACGAGAGCGACGGCTCGTTCCTGACGTATTCGCCGTCGGTCGCGGTCGTGACGAACGTCGAGCCGGACCACCTGGACCACCACGGCACCGCCGAGGCTTACACGAAGGTGTTCACCGAGTTCGTCGGCCGGATCGTGCCGGGCGGGCTGCTGATCGTCTGCGCTGACGATCCCGCTGCGGACGAGCTGGGGTCGCAGGCCGAGGAGCAGGGCGTGCGCGTGCGCCGGTACGGCCGCACGGCGACGGACGCCCGGGTCCTCGATTACACCCCGGCGCCCGACGGCGGCGTCGTGCGGCTGCTGCTGGACGGCTCGGAGCTGTCGGTGCGGGTCGCGGTGCCGGGCGAGCACATGGCGTTGAACGCCGTCGCGGCGCTGCTCGCCGGGCTGGAGCTGGGTGCGCCCGCTGCCGAGCTGGCGGACGGGCTCGCGGCGTTCGGCGGCGTCCGTCGTCGCTTCGAGTTCAAGGGGCGGGCGGGTGACGTCCGCGTCTACGACGACTACGCCCACCACCCGACCGAGGTGGCCGCGCAGCTGCGCGCGGTGCGGACCGCGGCCGGGTCCGGCCGGGTCGTCGTCGTGTTCCAGCCGCACCTGTACTCGCGCACGAAGATGTTCTCGGCGGAGTTCGCCACGGCGTTGTCGTTGGCGGACGAGGTCGTCGTGCTGGACGTCTACGGCGCGCGGGAAGAGCCCGAGCCGGGCGTCACGGGCGCGCTGATCGCGGACCAGGTGACGGCGCCGGTGCACTACGAGCCGGCGTTCGACGTGGCCGCGCCGCTGGTGGCGAGCCTCGCTCACGCGGGCGACCTCGTCGTCACCATGGGCGCGGGGGACGTGACGCAGCTGGGGCCGGAGATCCTCGCCGAGCTGGACAAGCGCTGAGCCGATGAGTCCGACCAGGGAACGCCGCCGTCCGTCCTCCGACGAGGAGGAGACACCGGATCGCGCCACCCTGGCCCGCCAACGGAGAGGGCGGCGCTCCGAGGAGGAGCGCCGCCGCACCCGGGTCGCGCGCTCGGCCCCGCGCAACCGGCCCAACCGGCGGGTCGAGATCCGCCGCCGGTGGGTGGCGCTGCTGTCGGTGCTGACCGTGATCGCCTTGGTGTACTTGCTGTTCTTCAGCTCGATGCTGGGGGCGCAGGAGGTCTCGGTCAGCGGCTCCCGGACTGTTTCCGCCGACGCGATCCGCGGGGTGGCGGCGGTCCCGCTGGACAAGCCGATGCTGCGGCTGAGCACGGACGAGATCCGCGACCGCGTGGCGGCGATGCCGGGGATCGCGACGGTCGAGGTGTCGCGGTCCTGGCCGAACACGGTCGAGATCACGGTGACCGAGCGAACGGCGATCGCGTTCTTCGACAGCGGCCCCGGAGGCGACGGAGTCCACCTGGTCGACGGCGGCGGCGTGGTGTTCAAGACGGTGCCCGCGCGGCCGTCGGGGTTGCCGGAGCTGAAGCTGCCGAAGGTGTCGGCGGACGACCCGGTGACCCGCGCGGTGACGGCGGTGCTCGGGGTGATCCCGGAACAGCTGCTGAAGCAGGTGACGACGGCGACGGCGAAGACGCCGGCGAGCGTGGAGTTCACGTTGTCGAGCGGGAAGATCGTCCGCTGGGGGACGGCGGAGCAGACGGACCGGAAGGCCAAGGTCCTGGCGGCGCTGCTGACCCAGGAGGGCAAGGTCTACGACGTCGCGGCGCCCGAGCTGCCGACCATCACTTCCTGAAGTTGTGCTTTTGGGGTGCACCCGGGTTCCCGTATGCCGTACGATCTCGTACGACATACGGGAATGAGGAGGGTGCTCGATGACAGTTCTGGTTACGGGGGCGACGGGCAGCGTCGGGCGGCTGGTGGTCGACGAGCTGCTCACCGCGGGAGCCTCGGTGCGAGCCCTGACCGTGGACCCCTCGCGCGCTCAGCTGCCTCCGGAGGCCGAAGTGGTCGTCGGGTCGCTGGCGCGGCCCTCGACGCTGCCTCTCGATGGCGTCTCCGCCGTCTACCTGGCGCCGATGGCGCGGACCGTCGGACGGTTCTGCGAACTGGCGACCGACGCGGGCATCAAACGGGTCGTGGCGCTGTCGGGGAGCAGCGTCGGCGACGGGCACGAAGGCTCCAGTGGCAACGAGTACGGCGCGGTCGAGGCGGCCGTCCGCGAGGCGGGGTTCGCCTGGACCTTCCTGCGCCCCGGCGTCTTCATGAACAACACCCTCGACTGGGCGGACATGGTCCGCGCGGGCGAGGTGGCGATGGCCTACGGAGACGCGACGCAGACCCCGATCGACCTCGGCGACATCGCGGCGGTCGCGGCCCGGGTGCTGCTTTCGGAAGGGCACGTCGGGGCCACGTATGTCCTCAGTGGACCGGAGGCGATCAGCCTGCGCGGGCAGGTCGCCACCTTGGAATCGGTGCTGGGCAGGGAAATCCGCTTCCACGAGCTGACCCGCGACGAACAGCGCGCGCGGTGGATCGGGTACGGCGTCCCCGAGCAGGCCGTCGACTGGCTCCTCGACGGCTTCGAAGAAACTTTGCGCCATCCGCAGGTGCCGACCGGTGTGGTCGAGGAGCTGCTGGGCCGCCCCGGGACGACGTACGCCCGGTGGGTCGAGGCGAACCGTGAGGTGTTCGCTTAGACCTCAGTGCGGGTCATCCCGGCCAGCCCGAGCAGCGGGAGCGCGCCCGCGAAGACGACCACCGCCGTCCAGCCGCCGAGGTGGTAGGCGATCGAGCCCGCCTGGGAACCGATCGCGCCGCCGATGAAGAACGTGCCCAGGTAGACGCTGTTGACGCGGGCGCGGGCCGACGGGTCCAGCTGGTAGATCACGTGCTGGCCGGTCACCAGCGTCGCCTGGACCGCCATGTCCACCGCGATCGCCGCGATCGCCAGCAGGACGACGCTGTGCGCGCCGAAGCCGGCGAGCGCGAAGGCCGCCGCGCACAGCACGAACGCGCCCGCGGTGAGCCGCCGGCCGTGGCCGTGGTCGGACCAGCGCCCGGCCAGCGGGGCCACCAGGGCACCGGCCGCGCCCGCCAGCGCGAAGAGCCCGACGCCGAGCTGGGTGTAGTTGAACGGCGGCGCCGTCAGCACGAACGCGATCGTCGTCCAGAAGGCGCTGAACGCCCCGAACATCGCCGACTGGTACAGCGCGCGGTGGCGCAGCGCGGGGTGCTTCTTCGCCATGGCCAGGGTCGAGCGCAACAGCTGTCCGTAGTGGACGTCCGTTTTGGGCGCCCGCGTCGGCAGGATGAACCGCAGGACGACGGCGAGCGCGGCCATCGCGGCCGCCGAGATGAGGAAGACGACGCGCCAGCTGGTCACCTCGGCCAGCAGGCTGGCGACGACGCGCGAGAGCAGGATCCCGAAGAGCAGCCCGCTGACGACGCGCCCGACGATCCGGCCGCGGATGGCGTCGGGGGAGATGTCGGCGGCGAACGGGATGAGGATCTGCACGACGACCGACGCCGCCCCGACGACCAGCGAAGCGATCAGCAGCACGGCGAACCCGGGCGCGACCCCGGTGACGACGAGCCCGGCGCACGCGACCGCGAGCAGCGTCGCGACGAGCCCGCGGTTTTCGAGGCGGTCGCCGAGCGGGACGAGCAGCAGCATCCCGGCGGCGTAGCCGAGCTGGGTGGCGGTGACGACCCCACCGGCGGCGGCCTCGCCGACGCCGAAGGTGTGCCGAAGCTCCGCGAGCAGCGGCTGGGCGTAGTAGAGGTTCGCGACGGTCAGTCCACAGGAGACGGCCAGCAGCAGCACGAGCCACCCGGGCGGGGCCTTTTGCTCGGTCTCGGTCATCGTTACCCCCTGGAACCGGTTTGATCGGTTCCCGACGGTACCAGTCAAACCGGTTCCGGCGTACTGTGACCCGTATGACGGACCGATTCCGCAGTGGCGCGGGCAGGCTGTGCCTCGACTTCGTCCGGACGTTGCGCTATCGAGGCACGCCTTCGGAGTCGGAGGAGCTGCCGGACACCGAGGCGTGGGGAGCGTGGATCGACCAGCTGGGCCCGTTCACGACCCCGGTCCGCCCGGCTTTGGTCGGTGACGCGCAGGCGCTGCGAGAGGCGATTCACGAGCTGCTGACCGGCGAGGTGCGAGAGGCGGTGCGCCGCCGGGTGAACCGCTTCGCGGCGCTGCCGGTGCCTGCGCCTTCACTGACGACTGCGGGTCAAGTCCGTTGGCAGGCGGCGGATCCCGCGGAGGCGATGCTGGCGCTCTTGGCTCGAGACGCGTTGGAGTTGGTGACGTCGCCGGAGTTCGCGCGAGTGCGCCGGTGCGCGGGTCCGCAGTGCGGGGCGTTGTTCCTGGACACGTCGAGACCGGGGACGCGGCGGTGGTGTTCGATGGAGATCTGCGGCAACCAGGCCAAGAAGTCGACTTATCGAGCCAGGGTGCACTGACGTGGAACGGCCCCCTCGGTGAATCCGAGGGGGCCGCGTTCGAAGCCGAGCCTCAGTTGAGCGCCGCGTCCAGTGTGATCGTCGTGCCGGCCAGTGCCTTCGACACCGGGCACGTCTTCTCCGCCGTCTCCGCGTACTCCGCGAACTGCTCCGCCGTCACGCCCTCGATGGACGCCCGCAGTGTGATCGCGATGCCGCTGATCTCGAAGCCGCCCCCGGCGGCCGGGCCCAGGGTCACCTCCGCGCTCACGTCGATCGAGTCCGCGGTGAGCTTCTGGGCCTCCAGCACGCCCGACAGGTTCATCGCCAGGCACGACGAGTGCGCTGCCGCGATGAGTTCCTCGGGGCTCGTCTGGCCGTCCGGGTTGCCCGCGCGGGTCGGGAACGACACGCTGAACGTGCCGGCGTTGGACGAGTCCAGCGTGACCTCGCCCTTCCCGTTCTGCAGTCCGCCGACCCAGTGGGTGGTCGCGTCACGGCTGGGCATCAGGGCCTCCATGTGTGTAGGCGGTGGCCGACGCCGTCAGCCGCCGCAGGGTCGCTATCAGTTCCCGCCGCACGACGTCGTCGAGGCCCAGCGCGCAGCCGATGGCCGAGGGGACGCCCGCGGCGCGCGTGCGCGTCGAACGGCCCTCCTCGGTCAGGCTGACCACCACCGTGCGTTCGTCCTCGGGCAACCGCGCCCGGGTGACGAGCCCGTTGACCTCGAGCCGCTTGAGCAGCGGGGAAAGCGTGCCGTAGTCCAGGTGCAGCGCCTCGCCGATCTCCTTGACCGGCCGGGCGTCGGACTCCCACAGCACCAGCAGCACGAGGTACTGCGGGTAGGTGAGCCCCAGTTCGCCGAGCAGGGGACGGTAGGTGTCCGTCACCGCGCGCGACGCCGCGTACAGCGCGAAGCAGGCTTGCTCGTCCAAGAGGAACTCATCCGGCACGTCCGTAAACCTAGCCCACGATTACATCGTGTGCAAGGTATCCGGAACTGTCGGACCCCTCTGGCAAAGTCCCCGGCATGACCAGACCCGACCGCCCGCAGGTCCCGCTCACCGGCGGCGAGCGCGAAGTCCTGACCGCCCTGCTCGACTACCACCGCGCCACCGTCGCGTGGAAAGCCGGCGGCCTCACCGAAGACCAAGCCCGCGCCGCGCACCTGCCGAGCGAACTGATGACCGTCGCCGGCCTGGTCGCGCACCTCACGCTCGACGAGTGGTTCTGGTTCGGCGTCGTCGTCGACGGCGAGGAGGACACCTGGGAGGAGAAGCTCGAGCAGGACCCGGACGCGGAGTTCCGGGTCCCGCCGGACACCGAGCTCGAAACCCTCCTCGCCGACTACGAGAGGCAATGCGCCCGCAGCCGCGAGATCGTTGCGAAGCACGACTTCGCCGACGAAGTGACCCACAAGGACGAGACCTTCAACGTCCGCTGGGTGCTCACGCACATGATCGAGGAGACCGCGCGGCACGTCGGTCACCTCGACGTGCTGCGCGAGCTCACCGACGGCCTCACCGGGGAGTGACCTTCTTCGGCGGCAACGGGAAGAACCCGCTCGTGCGCTCGACGTAGTGCGCGTACGCCGGGCGCGTGCGCGCCATTCCCTTCTCCAGCATGGGTTTTCCGGTCCCGCGGGCCAGGGTGAACGTCATTGCCACGGGGGAGAGGATCGTGAGCGCGCCCGGCCACGTCGAGCACGCCAGCAGGTAGAGGCCCCACCACACGCACGCGTCGCCGAAGTAGTTCGGGTGGCGCGTGTAGCGCCACAGCCCCGTGTCGAGCACCTTGCCCTTCGAAGCCGGGTCGGCCTTGAACCGGCGCAGCTGGTCGTCGCCGACCGTCTCGAAGGCGAAGCCGACCGCCCACACCGCCACCCCGATCCAGCCCAGGACGCCGATCCCCGTGCCGTCGACCGCGAACTGCACCGGAAGGGAAACGAAGTACAGCACCACCGCCTGGAACAGGTAGATCCGCACGAACATCTTGAGCGGCCCGTAGCCCATCCGCGCGTACCGCGGGTCCTCCGGCAGCTTGTGGTTGCGCAGGTGCAGGTGCACCGACAGCCGCACGCCCCAGACGACCGTCAGGAGCACCACCACGAGCCGCAGGTACAGCGGCCCGTCGCCGAACGGGAACGCCGCCACCGCGACGATCGCGAACCCGAGCCCCCAGAACGTGTCGATCGTGTCGTAGCGCTTGCGCGCCCGCGCGATCCCGAAGGTCACGACCACCGCCACGAGCGTGACGGCGGCCGTGACGAGCAGCTGCGGCATCAGCACCACTCCCGCGTCGCGGGCATCCCGGACCGGCCGTGCTCGTCGGGCCGCACGGAAAGGATCTGGTCCACGCCCATCCGGTTCTCCTCGAACGCCAGTGCCCCGCCCACCAGGTACAGCCGCCAGACCCGCGCGCCGGTCTCGCCGATCAGCGCGACGACGTCGGCCCAGTTCTCCTCCAGGGTGTCGGCCCAGGCGCGGACCGTCCAGACGTAGTGCTCGCGCATCGCGTGCACGTCCCGCACCTCCAAGCCGGCTGCTTCCAGGTGGTCGACGGTGCGGCCCACCGGCCGCATCGTCATGTCGGGGGCGATGTACCGCTCGATGAACGCGCCGCCGCCGGGGGCGACGTTCCCGCGGGACATCTGCTGGATCAGCACGCGCCCGCCGGGTTTCACCATGCGGTGCAGCGTCGCGGCGTACGTCGGGTAGTTGATCTCGCCGACGTGCTCGCCCATCTCGATGGACGCGACCGCGTCGAACGGCGCGTCCGGCAGCTCGCGGTAGTCCTGGCGGCGCACCTCGACGCGGTCCTCGAGGTCGTGCTGGGCGAGCCGGGCGCGGATGTGCTGCAGCTGCTCGGCCGACAGCGTGATGCCGACGGCGTGCACGCCGTGGTGCTTGGCCGCGTGGACCAGGAGCGAACCCCAGCCGCAGCCGATGTCCAGCAGCCGCATGCCCGGCCGCAGGCCCAGCTTGCGGCAGATCATCTCCAGCTTGTCGTGCTGGGCCTGTTCGAGGCTCTGGGACTCCGAGGTGAAGTACGCACTCGAGTAGGCCATCGACTCGTCCATGAGCAGCTGGTAGAAGGCGTTGCCCAGGTCGTAGTGGTGCGCGATCGCGGACTTGTCCCGCCGCAGGCTGTGCAGCTTGCCCGACAGCCGGGCCTCCTCGGCGGGCGGCTTCGGCGGCGGCCCGACGACACCGAGCGCGGCGGCGAGCCGGACGGCTCCGGCCCATTCGCGCGGGCCGAGTTTCGCCCGCTTCAGCTCCCCCGTGCGGGTGAGGGACCAGATGCGGCGGAAGCCGTCCGTCAGGTCCCCCTCGACATCGAGGTCGCCGGTGACGTAGGCGCGGGCGAGCCCCAGCTCGCCGGGCGCGTAGAGGAGACGGCGGAGGGCACGGCGGTTGCGCAGCACCACCGTGGGCGCGTCCACTGGGCCGGCGCGGGTTCCGTCCCAGGTCCGCAGGCCGACGGGGAGCTGCCCGCCGAGGAGCTTTTCGGCGAACGAGGCGAGGCGGTGCGCGGTGCTGTTCGGCATGTCCGGGATTCGCTCTCCGCGGCGGCGTGGATTGGTCGCCGCGCGCGCCAATCCGGGCGGCCCGCGGTCCCGAAGGACCGGTGTGGAGATCACGGGAGAACGCATCGCCGTCATCGGCAGCGGGGTGGCCGGGCTGACGGCGGCATACCTGCTGCAACGCAAGTACGAGGTGCTGCTCTTCGAGGCGGACGACCGCCTCGGCGGGCACGCGCACACGCACGACGTGCCGAGCTCGCACGGCGGCACGATCGGCGTGGACTCCGGCTTCATCGTCCACAACGAGCGCACCTACCCGACGCTGCTGCGGCTGTTCGGCGAGCTCGGGGTGCGCACGCGCGACACCGAGATGTCGATGAGCATCCGGTGCGACGGCTGCGGCCTGCAGTACGCCGGCGCGAAGGGGCTGGCCGGCCTGTTCGCCCAGCGCGGCAACCTCGCCCGGCCCCGCTACCTGCGGATGCTCACCGAGGTGAAGCGGTTCCACCGGCACGCGAAGCGGCTGCTGGCGGAGAAGGACGCCGGCGACGTCACGCTCGGCGCGTTCCTCGCCATCGGCGGCTACACCCGCTACTTCGTCGACCACTTCATGCTGCCGCTGGTGTCGACGGTCTGGTCGGCCGACCGCAGCGACACCCTCCGCTACCCGGCGCGGTACCTGTTCGAGTTCCTGCGCAACCACGGCATGCTGAGCGTCAAGAACTCGCCGGCCTGGCGGACCGTCGTCGGCGGGTCCCGCGAATACGTCGAACGCGCGGCCAAGCAGCTCACCGCCGTCCACCTGTCGACGCCGGTGCGCTCGGTGCTGCGGACCGCGGGCGGCGTCGAGATCCGCGACGACGCCGACACGCCGCACCGGGTCGACAGGGTCGTCGTCGCCACGCACGCCGACCAGGCCCTGTCCCTGCTGGGCAACCCGACCGACGCCGAGCGCGAGGTGCTCGGCGCGTTCCGCTACTCGGCCAACGAAGCCTGGCTGCACACCGACACGAGCGTCCTGCCTTCGCTGGCCGACGCGCGCGCGGGCTGGAACTACCGCGCGCCCGTCTGCGGCGCGCCGACCGGGGCGGTCCAGGTCAGCTACGACATGAACCGCCTGATGCGCCTCGACGAGCCGACCGGGTACGTCGTCACGCTCAACCCCGGCGACGGTCCCGAAAAGGAGCACCTCGTCGCGCGGATGGAGTACGAACACCCCGTCTACACGCCGGAATCCGTTGCGGCGCAACGACGGCTGCCCGAGCTCAACGACGGCGTGCTCGCCTACGCCGGTGCCTACCACGGCTGGGGCTTCCACGAAGACGGCTGCTCTTCGGGGGCCCGCGCCGCCGAAAGCCTGGGAGCCGTGTGGTGACGAACGCGCTCTACGACGCCACGGTCGCGCACGTGCGGCGGATCGACCCGCCGCACGCCTTCGCGCACCGCGTGTACCTGTGGCTGGTCGACCTCGACGCGCCGCCGCGGCTGCCCTGGTGGTCGCGGCCGTTCGCCCGGTTCGACCGCCGGGACCACTTCATGGCCGGCGACCCGCGCGGGATCCGGGAAAAGCTGGACTCGTGGCTGGCCGAACGCGGGGTCGACCTGCGCGGCGGCAAGGTCGTCATGCTCGCCGCCGCGCGCGTGCTCGGGTACGTGTTCAACCCGATCAGCGTCTACTGGTGCCACGACGCGCAAGGCCGCCTCGAGTGCGTCGTCGCCGAGGTGCACAACACCTACGGCGGCCGGCACGCCTACCTGCTGCGCCCCGACGAAGCCGGGCTCGCCCGCGCGGCCAAGGAGTTCTACGTCTCGCCGTTCCAGGAGATGGACGGCGAGTACCGGATGCGCCTGCCCTGCCCGGAAGCGTTGCTCGACCTCACCGTCGCGTTGCGCCGCGGGACCTCGACGCCGTTGGTCGCTACGCTGCGGGGAGTTCGCCGCCCGGTGAACCCGCGGTGGCTGGCCCGGCTCGTCCTGGCCCGGCCGCTGCTCCCGCAGCGGGTGTCCGCGCTGATCCGCCGCCACGGCGTCGCGTTGTGGCTGCGCAAGGCCGCGGTCGTGCCGCGCACCCCGCAGACCGCCGGAGGACAGCTCCATGGATGAGCAGGCCCGCCAGCGTTCCCTGGCGCCCGTGCCCGAAGCGGCCCCGGCCGGTCCGACCGCGGAGGAGCTGATGGTGCGCGTCGCGAAGGGCGACGAGCGCGCCTTCGAGCTGCTCTACGACCAGCTCGCCGGGCCGATCTTCGGGCTCGTCCGGCGGATCGTGCGCGACGCGGCGCAGTCCGAAGAGGTCGCGCAAGAGGTCCTCGTCGAGCTGTGGCGCACCGCGACGCGGTACGCCCCCGACAAGGGCTCGGCGCTGAACTGGGCGATGACCCTGGCACACCGCCGCGCGGTCGACCGCGTCCGCTCGGCGCGCGCCAGCACCGAGCGCGAGCAGAAGGCGACCTTCGAAGCCGCCCGCGGCCGCCCGTTCGACGAGGTCGCCGAGTCCGTCACCGCGCGGCTCGAACGCTCCCAGGTGCGCCGGTGCCTGTCCTTCCTGACCGATCTGCAGCGCGAGTCCGTGCTGCTCGCCTACTACCAGGGCTATACGTATCGCGAGGTGGCCGAAGTGCTGTCGACGCCGCAGGGAACCATCAAGACGCGGCTGCGGGACGGGCTGATCCGCCTGCGGGACTGCCTGGGGGTGACCGCTTGAGCACGCCCGAAATGCACACCCTGGCCGGCGCCTTCGCCCTCGACGCGGTCAACGACGTCGAGCGCGCGGAATTCGCCCGCCACCTCGAGCAGTGCGACTCCTGCGCGCAGGAGGTCGCCGAGCTGCGCGCGACCGCGGCCCGGCTCGGCGCGGCGATGGCCGAGGACCCGCCGCCGGAGTTCAAGGAGCGCGTCCTGGCGGCCATGCACGCCACCCGCCAGCTGCCGCCGCGGACGCGGCCCGGCGCGCACGAGCGGTCCCGCCGCTCGGCGCGGGCGCCGCGCTGGGCGGTCGTCGTGGCGGCCGCGGCCGCCGTCGTCGGGCTCGCCGCGGGCGGCGTCTTCGGCGGCATCGCGCTGACCCAGCAGCAGGAGCTGCAGTCCGCGCAGACCCGGCTCGACCAGGCCCGCGACCGCTACGAGCCGGTGGCGGCGCTGCTCGCCGCGCCGGACGCGAAGACCGCGCACGGCGAGGCACCCGGCGGCGGCGGGGTGACGGTCATCCTGTCGAAGTCGCTGGACCGCGTGATGGTGATGGACGCCGGGCTGCCGGCGCAGCCGGGCGGGAAGGTCTACGAGGCCTGGCTGATCACCGGGACCTCCGCGCCGCGCTCGGCCGGGGTGATCGCCCCTTCCGCCGACGGCGGCCTGGTCGTGGCCCAGGGGATCGGCAACGCCGACCACCTCGCGGTGAGCGTCGAACAGGCCGGCGGATCACCCAGCGGGGCGCCCACCGACGTGCTCATGAGCATGCCCGCGCCGGCCTGACCGGACCGCCATAGCAGATCGGGCCGGGGCCGTGTTCGCGACTCCTCGCTCTTGCGCGCTCGAACGTGTTGTGGCAAAACACCTTTGCGACACACGGCGTGCCTACTGGATTAGAGCCTGCCTGGTGCCTACCGTCCTGCCTAACGTCGGCGGTTGACATAACTCTCGATCTGGGGTTGAGGTCGAGAGTTCGGATCTTCGGCCGGCGGGCTGTACGGGCACAACGATCAGGAAGGCGGACTTCGATGACGCCCCCGCACAACTACCTTGCGGTGATCAAGGTGGTCGGCATCGGCGGTGGCGGCGTGAACGCCGTGAACCGCATGATCGAGGTCGGCCTCAAGGGTGTCGAGTTCATCGCGGTGAACACCGACGCACAGGCACTGCTCATGTCCGACGCCGACGTCAAGCTCGACATCGGCCGTGAACTGACCCGCGGCCTCGGCGCGGGCGCCGCCCCCGAGGTCGGCCAGAAGGCCGCCGAAGACCACCGCGAAGAGATCGAAGAGGTCATCAAGGGCGCCGACATGGTGTTCGTGACCGCCGGTGAAGGCGGCGGCACGGGTACCGGTGGCGCCCCGGTCGTGGCGCAGATCGCCCGCAAGCTGGGCGCGCTGACCATCGGCGTCGTGACGCGCCCGTTCACCTTCGAGGGCAAGCGCCGCGGCAAGCAGGCCGAGGACGGCATCCAGCAGCTGCGCAACGAGTGCGACACGCTGATCGTGATCCCGAACGACCGGCTGCTGCAGCTCGGCGACATCGGCGTGTCGCTGATGGACGCGTTCCGCTCCGCGGACGAGGTGCTGCTGTCCGGTGTCCAGGGCATCACCGACCTGATCACCACCCCGGGCCTGATCAACCTCGACTTCGCCGACGTCAAGAGCGTCATGTCCGGCGCGGGCTCCGCGCTGATGGGCATCGGCTCGGCGCGCGGCGAGGGCCGGGCCATCCAGGCGGCGGAGAAGGCGATCAACTCGCCGCTGCTGGAGGCGTCGATGGACGGCGCCCACGGCGCGCTGCTGTCCATCGCCGGCGGCTCCGACCTGGGCCTGTTCGAGATCAACGAGGCCGCGTCGCTGGTGCAGGAGTCCGCGCACCCGGACGCCAACATCATCTTCGGCACGATCATCGACGACTCCCTCGGCGACGAGGTCCGCGTCACGGTGATCGCGGCCGGGTTCGACGCGGGCGCGCCGACCCACAAGAAGCTCGACCCGCCGGCCTTCGGCTCGCGGTCGTCGTCGAACACCGCGTCCGCCTCGGCCGGGCAGGTCTCGAACCCGCCGACCCCGCCGTCGGGCGCCACCCCGGTGCCGTCGGCCGGCAGCTCCGGCTACCCGGTCGCGCCGCCGCGGTCGCACTCGCCGCTGCCCTCGGCCACCGGGAACCCGCCGTCGGGCGGGCTCCCGCAGCCGGGCGGCGGCTCGCGGGGCTACTCGCCGCTCGGCTCCAACGCCACGCAGGGCAGCCTGCCGGGCCGCGCGATGCCGGTGCACGACGACCCGTCCGACGACGAGGTCGACGTCCCGCCGTTCATGCGGCGCTAGCCACCACGCTGAAGGCCATCGCCCGCTGACTAGAGTCGGTGGGCGGTGGCCTTCATCCACGTTCGGGAGGATTCGTGCGGGTTCGGCGAGTGGTCACGACCAGGGCGGGCGGCGCGTCACGGCCGCCGTACGACACGTTCAACCTGGGGGACCACGTCGGCGACGACGAGGGGAACGTCTACGCCAACCGCAAGCGGCTCGCGGCCGAGCTGGGCCTGGCCGAGGACAAGCTCGCCTGGATGGAACAGGTCCACGGCCGCACGGCGACCATTGTGGACGGCTCGGAGACCCGGGCCGCCGAGGCGACCGACGCCCTGGTGACGGCGACCCCGGGCGTGGCGCTCGTGGTGCTGGTCGCCGACTGCGTCCCGATCCTCCTGGCCGACGCCGAGGCCGGGGTGGTCTCGGCGGTGCACGCCGGCCGCGTCGGCGCGCGTGTCGGAGTCATCCCGGCGGCGGTCAAGGCCATGCAGGAGGCCGGTGCCGAGGTGGGCCGCATCGAGGCGTTGCTGGGGCCGGCCATCTGCGGCGACTGCTACGAAGTCCCGGCCGACATGGCCGCCGACGTCGAGAAGCACGTCCCGGGCAGCGCCTGCAAGACCCGCAAGGGCACGCCCGGCCTCGACCTGCGCGCCGGGCTCTGGCGGCAGCTGGCCGACCTCGGCGTCGGCAAGATCGGCGTCGACCCGCGGTGCACGAACGAGGACAAGACGCTCTTCAGCTACCGCCGCGACGGCACCACCGGCCGGATCGCCGGCATCACCTGGATCGAGGCATGAGCACCGACCGGAAGGCCGAGCTGGCCGCGAACCTGGCCGAGGTCGAGGAGCGGATCGCCGCCGCCTGCCGGGCCGCCGGCCGCGCTCGCGACGAGGTCAAGCTGATCGCGATCACCAAGACGTTCCCCGCGTCCGACGCCGCGCTCCTGACCGACCTCGGGGTGGCCGACCTCGGCGAGAACCGCGACCAGGAGGCCGGCCCGAAGGCGGCCGAAGTCGCCGAGCTGCGGCCGGACGCTGCGCCGCGGTGGCACATGGTCGGGCGTCTGCAGCGCAACAAGGCACGGTCCGTGGTCGGGTGGGCACACGAAGTGCAGTCCCTCGATTCGGCCCGGCTCGCCGACGCGCTCGCGAAGGCCGTACGTGCGGCTCGGGACGCCCAGATACGTGACGAACCCCTCGACGTGCTGATCCAGGCGAGCCTCGACGACGACCCGGAACGCGGCGGCTGCCCGCTGGACGAGCTCGGCGCGCTCGCCGAGCGCGTCACTCACACGGGTGAACTGCGGCTTCGCGGCCTGATGGCCGTCGCCCCCCTCGGCGCCGACCCCGCGGCCGCCTTCGAACGGCTCGCTCGCGCGGGTGAGGGCCTCCGCAAAGATCACCCGAATGCCGCAGACGTGTCCGCCGGGATGAGCCATGATCTCGAGCAGGCGATCACGCACGGCTCGACCTGTGTGCGTGTCGGAACCGCGTTGCTCGGTGGACGCGGTTTAGCCTCGCCGTAGGGAGCTCGCGCGGTCGTCACGTTTAGTGGTCGCCCGTGCGGGGCACTGACGGCGTGGAAACAGTCAGTGCGGGAGCGGCTAGGGCTAGGGAGAGGCATGAGCGCGCTGCAGAAGCTGAAGGCCTACTTCGGGATGGTGCCCGCGGACGACGACGGCTACGACGACGGGGACGACTACCGGCGCGGTTACGACGACGACTACGACTCCTACGAGGAGCCGGCGCCGCGGACGTCCCGCTCACGGTACCGCGACGTCGACGACACGTACGACGAGCCCGTCAGCCGCAGCCGGTCACGCTCCGTTGCCACTGCCGAGCCCACCGTCCACGGCGCGCTCGCGGTCGACCGGCAGCCGGAACCCGTGGCGCGCCTGCGCCCGGTCACCGAGCCCGTCCGGCCGCCGCTGCGTGATCCGCTCAGCCGGATCACGACGCTGCACCCGACGAGCTACGTCGAGGCGCGGGCGATCGGCGAGCACTACCGCGAGGGCATCCCGGTGATCATCAACCTCACCGAGATGGAGAACGCGGACGCCAAGCGGCTCGTCGACTTCGCCGCCGGGCTGGCGTTCGCGCTCCGCGGGTCGATGGACAAGGTCACCAACAAGGTGTTCCTTCTCTCACCGCCCGATGTGGACGTGACGGCGGAGGACCGTCGGCGGATTGCCGAGGGCGGATTATTCTTGCGCGGCTGAAGTCGCGCTTACCGCTGAGCGCAAGCAGACGTGATTTTGTCGACCCGATGCCGCGTCGACCCCCTCAACTGCGTCTTCTGCGAGGACGCCCGGTTAGAGTAGGTACGTGGAAGCTGTGTGGCTGGTCGTCTGGTACGTGCTGTTCGCCTTCTGGCTGCTGCTGACGGCGCGGATCGTGATCGAACTCGTCCGGACCTTCGCGCGTGAGTGGCATCCGGCCGGGGGGGTTGCGGTGACGCTCGAGACCATCTACACAGTGACGGACCCGCCGGTTCGTCTGTTCAGACGAATCATTCCGATGGTTCGAATCGGCGGCGTCGGACTGGACTTGTCGATTATGGTGCTGCTGTTGGTTGTGTTCTTCGCGATGCAACTGGCGACTCCAAGTTGATCGGGGAGACTTGGGTGGACCCTGCAGGCCATGGAGTGCGTGAGGTGATCTGATGTCGTTGACCCCCGCTGACGTGCATAACGTCGCGTTCAGCAAGCCGCCCATCGGCAAGAGGGGCTACAACGAGGACGAGGTGGACGCGTTCCTCGACCTGGTGGAGACCGAGCTGGCCCGCTTGATCGAGGACAACAACGAGCTGCGCCAGCAGATGGAGCAGCTCGACGCCGAGCTCGAATCGACTCGTTCCGAGCTCGAGAACGCCAAGGCGAACGTCGGCGCGCCCCCGATGCGCGAAGAGCCGTCCCGGCGCCTCGCGCCGGTGCCGCCGCCGCAGTCCGCCATGGAGCAGACCCAGGCGCACTCGATGGTCGGCGACAGCGCCGAGCCGAACGTGCAGGCCGCCAAGGTCCTTGGCCTGGCCCAGGAGATGGCCGACCGGCTGACCGCCGAGGCGAAGACCGAGTCCGACGGGATGCTGGCCGAGGCCCGCACCAAGTCCGAGCAGCTGCTCTCGGACGCCCGGGCGAAGTCCGACTCGATGGTGAACGAGGCGCGCACGCGCGTCGACACGATGCTGAACGACGCGCGGACCCGGGCCGAGACGCTGGAGCGCCAGGCGCGCGACAAGGCGACGACGCTGGAGCGCGAGTCGCAGCGGAAGTACACCGAGACGATGAACAGCCTCAACGCCGAGAAGGGCGGGCTGGGCAAGAAGATCGAAGAGCTGCGCACGATCGAGCGGGAGTACCGCACGCGGTTGCGCGGGTTCCTCGAGTCCCAGCTGCGCGAGCTCGACGACCGCGGCTCCGCGGCCCCGGCGTCGGCCTCCTCGGGCTCCGGCCAGTCGTCCGGTTCGTCCAGCGGCGGCCAGGGCTACTCGTTCGGCCCGCGGGCCGAAGCCGGCTGAGTTTCGTCCCGTGCCCGCCCCGCCGACCCGGTCGGCGGGGCGGGCCACGGTTCGGAGTCGATCCGGTACCGCACGTGGGCGGGTCGGCGGACGATCTTGCCCTGTTCGTGCTGTAATTCAGCGTGCTTTACATCGTGCTGGTACTGGTACTGGCGGCTCTGGGGTTGCTCGTCACCGCGCTCATCACCGCGTCTTCGCTGTGGGCGTGGGTTTCCATCGGCCTCTCGGTGCTGGCGGGGCTGATCCTCGTCGCCGACTGGCTGCGCCGCCGTCGCCGGTCCGCGGCTCCGGCTCAGGCTGCTGCCGAGCCCGAGGTAGAGGCCGAGCAGGCGCCCGCCGACGAACCCGAACCGGCCCCGGCCGTCGAGAAGCCGGCCGAGGAAGAGCAGACCGTCCTCATCCCGGCGGCCGGTGACCTGGGCGGCCCCGCCGACACGCCCGAGCCGGAACCGGCCGCGGCCGTCGAGAAGCCGGCCGAAGCCGATGGCGAGACCGGCGCCGAAGGCGAGCCGGGCGAAGAAGAGACACCGGCGGCCGACCTCGCCGTGCTGGCCGACCTCGAGGACGAGGTCGTCGTGGTCGACGAACACCCGCGCTACCACCTGAGAACCTGCATCTGGCTGGGCAGCCGCGACACGATCCCGATCGGCGTCGGCGAAGCCCGCCAGCTCGGCTTCACCCCGTGCGACCGCTGCAGCCCCGACGCGACGTTGGTGGCCGCGCACCGCTAGGCGGCGAGACCGGCCAGGCCGAGGTGGGTCTCCAGGGCCCGCACCCCTTCCGGCGTCAGCCGCAACGCGCGGTGGGCCTGCCCGCGCCGGCGCACCCAGCCCGCGGCCACGAACCGCGTCGCGACCGCCGCGCCCAGCGCGCCCGCCAGGTGGTGGCGCTGCTCGCTCCAGTCCAGGCAGAACTTCAGCAGCGGACGCCGTCCCGCCGCGACCGCGTCCAGGTCGACGCCCAGTTCGCCGAACACCGCCCGCGCGGCCGGACCCAGCGTGTACGGGTGTTCGCGCAGCGGAGCCGAAATCCGGTCACCCGGCCGCCGTCGCGTGTCCGGAGCGCCGGACAGCGCGCCCCGCTCGAGCAACGCCGACGTCACCGCCACCCCGAGCCGGCCCGCCAGGTGGTCATAGCACGTCCGGGCCGTCCGCAACGCCTCCGCTCGCGTCCCTTCGCGCAGCGAAGACACCGGTTGCGCCGGCGAGAACCGGGCCAGCGTCTCCAGCAGCTCCGCGGTGCCCGGCCCGGCCAGCCGGTAGAACCGGTGCCGCCCCGACTTCTCCGCGACGACCAGTCCCGCGTCCCGCAGCTTGGCCAGGTGCGCGCTGACGCCTTGCGCGGACAGCCGCGCCTCGGCCGCCAGCACGGACGCCGCCAGCGCCCGGCCGTCGGCCAGCGCGAGCAGCACGCGGACCCGCGCCGGGTCCGCGAACAGCGCCGCGGTGCGGGCGATGTCGGCGTCGCCTTCCATGACTCCAGGATGCCCCCGGCACACTTCCACCGCGACGGAAGCGTCCGCGCGGTCCACTGGGGACATGCTCCTGTTCACCATGTGCGCCGGGATGTTCCTGGTGCAGCTGGACGTCACGGTCGTCAACGTCGCCCTGCCCAGTATCGGCGCGGACCTGGACGGCGGCCTCGCCGCGCTGCAGTGGGTGGTCGACGGCTACGCGGTCGTCCTGGCCGCCCTGCTGCTCACCGGCGGCGCCCTCGGTGACGTCTTCGGGCACCGCCGGGTGGTCGTCGCGGGCTTCGCGCTGTTCGGCGCGGCATCGGCCGCGTGCGGGCTCGCCGGGTCGGCACCGTGGCTCGTCGCCGCGCGAGCCGGTCAGGGCCTGGGTGCCGCGCTGCTGCTGCCGGGCACGCTGGCCGTGATCACGAACGCCCACCCCGGACGCGCCGAGCGCGCGCGAGCCCTCGGCATCTGGGCCGGGGTGTCGGCGCTGGCCCTGGCGGCGGGCCCGGTCCTCGGCGGGGCGATCGTCGCCGCGGCGGGCTGGCGGCCGGTGTTCTGGCTCAACGTCCCGATCGTGCTGGCGGCCGCCGTCGCGACCCGCCGGCTCCTGCCGCGCGGCGACCGCGGGCCGGGCCGGATCGACTTCGCCGGCATCGCGACGGCCGCGCCCGCGCTCGGCGCCGGGGTCTACGCGGTCATCGACGAAAGTGTGCTCGCCGGGGTGTTCGCGGTCGTCCTGCTGGCGGCGTTCCTGGTCGTCGAACACCAGTCGGCGCACCCGATGCTGCCACTGGACGTCGCCCGGCGAACGGCGGCGGCGAACTTCGTCGCGGCGGCGATGAACTTCGTCGGCATCGGCACGATCCTCGTGCTCACGCTGTACCTGCAGGGTGTGCGGCACGCGAGCCCGCTGCAAGCCGGCCTCGAAGTCCTGCCGCTGTTCGGCCCGCTCGCGCTCCTGGCCCCCGTCGCGGGCCGGCTCACCGGCCGTTTCGGACCCCGCCCGCTCATGGTGACCGGCTTGGCCCTGGGCGCGCTCGGAATGCTGAACCTCCTGCGGCTCAACGAAAACAGCGGGTACCCGGCCCTGCTGCCGACCCTGCTCGACCTCGGCGTCGGGATGGGCCTGCTGACGACGGCGGTCGTGACCGCCGCGCTCACCGGGATCCCGGCCGGGCGTGCGGGCGTCGCCAGTGGCATCAACAACACGGCCCGCCAAGCCGGTGGTGCGTTCGGGGTGGCCGTGCTGGGCGCGGGTGGGCCGCACCGGGCCGGCCTGATCGCCGCGGTGCTGTGGCTGGCCGCGATCGGCGTGACGCTGGCCTGGGTACGTGCCCCTCGTGACAACCCGGTTGCGCGGGCCGGTTAACCTGGTACCAGCAAGGCGTCGATCCGGCCATCACCGGGGAGCCTCCGGAAGAACCGAGCGCCACGCTCTCAGTAGAACCGGACGGGTGCGGCCCGTGACAGCCGTCAACGAAGCGGCCTGTGAGAGCAGGCAAGCGGGGTGGTACCGCGGTGCGCCGCCAGGCGTTTCGTCCCCGTGTGGGTGACCGGGAACCGGTCGTCCGTACGAGAGCGACGAACCGAGGAGCACCGGGATGTACCCCCAGGCCCAACTGGACGACGGCGCGACAGGCGTTCCGTCGCAGCCGTCCTTCCCCGCGCTGGAGAAGCAGGTCCTCGCCTACTGGGAGACGGACCGGACGTTCCAGGCGACCATCGACGCCCGCCCGGCCGGCGAACACGGCGACAACGAGTACGTCTTCTACGACGGCCCGCCCTTCGCCAACGGCCTCCCGCACTACGGCCACCTGCTCACCGGGTACGTCAAGGACCTGGTGCCGCGCTACCAGACCATGAAGGGCCGCAAGGTCGAACGCCGCTTCGGCTGGGACACCCACGGCCTGCCCGCCGAGCTCGAAGCGATGCGCCAGCTCGGCATCACCGAGACGTCCGAGATCGAAGAGATGGGCATCGCGAAGTTCAACGCGGCTTCGCAGGAGTCCGTCCTCCGCTACACCGACGAGTGGCGCGACTACGTCACGCGCCAGGCGCGCTGGGTCGACTTCGACAACGACTACAAGACCCTCGACGTCACCTACATGGAGTCGGTGCTGTGGGCGTTCAAACGCCTGTGGGACAAGGGACTCGTCTACGAGGGCTACCGCGTCCTGCCGTACTGCTGGCGCGACGCGACGCCGCTGTCCAACCACGAGCTGGGCATGGACGCCGACGTCTACCGCAACCGCCAGGACCCGGCCGTCACGGTCGGTTTCCGGTTGGAGGGCAACGACAACGACGGTGTCGAACTTGACGGAACGTACCTCCTGATCTGGACGACGACCCCGTGGACGCTGCCGTCGAACCTCGCGACCGCCGTGCACCCCGAGGTGGACTACGTCGTAGTCGAGAGCGAAAGCTTGCCCGGCAAGCGGTTCCTGCTCGCCGAAGCGCGCGTTGCCGCGTACGCGCGTGAACTCGGCGAAGAGCCGGCGGTCGTCGCGCGCTACACCGGTTCGCAGCTGCTCGGCACCCGGTACGCCCCGCCGTTCCCGTACTTCACCGGCACCGAGAACGCCCACCAGGTGCTGGCGGCGGACTACGTCACGACCGACGACGGCACCGGGATCGTCCACATCGCACCCGCCTACGGTGCCGACGACAAGGTCGTCACCGACGCCGCCGGCATCCCGCCGGTCACGCCGGTCGACGCGCACGGCAAGTTCGACGCGACCGTGCCGGACTACGAGGGCCAGCAGGTCTTCGACGCCAACCCGAACATCGTGCGGGACCTCAAGAACGGCACGGGATCGGCGGGCCGGCAGGGCGCTTTGCTGCTGCGCCACGAGACCTACGACCACTCCTACCCGCACTGCTGGCGCTGCCGGAACCCGCTGATCTACCGCGCGGTCTCGTCGTGGTTCGTCGCGGTGACGCAGTTCAAGGACCGGATGGTCGAGCTCAACCAGCAGATCACCTGGTACCCGGAGAACGTCAAGGACGGCCAGTTCGGCAAGTGGCTGGAGAACGCCATCGACTGGTCGATCTCCCGCAACCGGTACTTCGGCACGCCGATCCCGGTGTGGCAGTCCGACGACCCCGAGTACCCGCGCACCGACGTCTACGGCTCGCTCGACGAGCTGGAGGCGGACTTCGGCGTGCGGCTGGACAACCTGCACCGGCCCTACATCGACGAGCTGACCCGGCCGAACCCGGACGACCCGACGGGTCAGTCGACCATGCGCCGCGTGCCGGACGTCCTCGACGTCTGGTTCGACTCCGGCTCGATGCCCTACGCCCAGGTGCACTACCCGTTCGAGAACGCCGACTGGTTCGAGCACCACTACCCGAGCGACTTCATCGTCGAGTACATCGGGCAGACCCGCGGCTGGTTCTACCTGCTGCACGTGCTCGCGACGGCGCTGTTCGACCGGCCCGCGTTCCGCACCTGCGTCTCGCACGGCATCGTGCTGGGCTCCGACGGCGCGAAGATGTCGAAGTCGCTGCGCAACTACCCGGACGTCAACGAGGTCTTCGAGCGCGACGGCTCCGACGCCATGCGCTGGTACCTGATGGCGAGCCCGATCCTGCGCGGCGGCAACCTCGTCGTCACCGACAAGGGCATCCGCGACGCCGTCCGCCAGGCCGTGCTGCCGCTGTGGAACTCGTACTACTTCCTCGCGCTGTACGCCAACGCCGAAGGCGTGGAAGGCAAGTGGCGCACGGATTCGCCGAACGTGCTCGACCGGTACGTCCTGGCGAAGACGCACGAGCTCGTCACCGACGTCGAGTACGCGATGGACCACTACGACGTCGCCGGCGCGTGCCAGACCGTGCGGGACTTCCTCGAGGTCCTCACGAACTGGTACGTCCGCCGCTCGCGGGACCGCTTCTGGGCCGGCGACCAGGACGCCATCGACACGCTGCACACCGTGCTGGAGGTGACTTCGCGGGTGACGGCGCCGCTGCTGCCGCTCACCACCGAGGTCGTCTGGCGCGGCCTCACCGGCGGCCGCTCGGTGCACCTCAGCGACTGGCCGAACGCGAACGACCTGCCCGCGGACGCGGCGCTGGTCACCGCGATGGACCGGGTGCGGCAGGTGGCGTCGTCGGCGCTGTCGCTGCGGAAGGCGAACAAGCTGCGCGTGCGGCTGCCGCTGTCCTCGCTGGTGGTCGCGGCCGACGACGCCGAGACGATGGGTGCCTTCGCCGACATCCTGCGCGACGAGGTGAACGTCAAGGCGGTCGAGCTGACCACCGACGTCGCCGCGCACGGCGGGTTCGAGGTCGCGGTCAACGCCCGCGCCGCCGGCCCGCGGCTGGGCAAGGACGTCCAGACCGTGATCAAGGCCGTCAAGGCGGGCGACTGGTCGTTCCAGGGCGGCGCCGTCGTCGCGGCCGGCTTCACGCTGCGCGAAGGCGAGTTCGACCGGCGGCTGGTCGCCAAGGGCGGCGGCGCGGCGGCCGAGCTGCCCGGCGGGTCCGGCCTGGTCCTCATCGACACCGAGGTGACGCCGGAACTGGCGGCCGAAGGCCTGGTCCGCGACCTGATCCGGGTCGTGCAGCAGGCGCGCCGCGACGCCGGGCTGGACGTCGCCGACCGGATCGCGCTCACCGTGGACGCGCCGGCCGGCGTCGTGGAGGCGGCCCGGACGCACGAGGAGTTCCTGGCGTCGGAGACCCTCGCCACGTCGGTGACCTACGGCGCGGTGTCCGACGGTTCCGCCGGCACGGTCGGCGACGGCACGAAGGTCACGGTCGCGGTCGAAAAGGCCTGAACTGTCGGAGGTGGCCGGTAAGGTGATCGCTTGACCGGCCACCCCGACGCTTCGTGGGCGGCTTCCTTGGGGGAGGGGATCGCGAAATGAGTCCTGCCAGAAGACGCGGCATCCTGATCGGCGGCGCCCTGCTCGTCGTCGTGGCGGTGGTGGCGGCGTTCTTCCTGCTGAACGGCGGTTCGACGCCCGAGGCGGAGGCCGGGGCGACGAGCGTCGAGAGCCCGGGCGCGGCCGACCCGCGCACGGCGATCACCGAGTACCTGCAGGACGTGGCCGAGAACAACCCGGACGCGGCGGCCAAGCTGACCGATGCCGCACCCGCGGCCGGGGTGGCGCTGCGGGACGCGCGCAACACGCTGAACCCGAGGTCGGTCGTGGCCAAGCTGACCGTCCTGCAGCCGACCCCGGCCGGGGCCAAGCGGACCAGCGGGACGTTCAGCATGTCCTGGGCGCTGAAGCCGGGGAACTGGACCTACGACGTGCCGTTCGAGCTGACCCAGGCCGACGGGAAGTGGCTCGTGCACTGGGCGCCGTCGCTGCTGCACCCCAAGCTCGAAGCGGGACAGCGGCTGGTGGTCAGCACGGCGGTGCAGGACACGACGGCGGTCGCCGACCGGGACGGCAAGCCGCTGCTGATCAACGGGGCCGGCGGCCTGCGCGTCGTCGACGGCGACCCGGCGCCGCTGCTGCGGTCGGCGCTCGGCGGGCAGGTCACGGCGGCGAGCGGGAGCGGCTTCGCCGTCCAGCGCGTCGACACGAGCGGGAAGAGCGTGGAGACGCTGTTCGGGAAGGCCGACGGCGAGGCGAAGGCGCTGACGTCGAGCCTGAGCCTGACCGCGCAGAACTCCGCGCAGGCCGCGGTCGACAGCTTCAAGGGCTCGGCCATGATGGTCGCGCTCGACACCGGCTCGGGCGACATCCTGGCCGTCGCGCAGAACTCGGCCGCCGGGAAGGACCCGAAGGCGCTGCACGGCCTGTACGAACCCGGTTCGTCGTTCAAGATCGCGACCTCGGTTGCGGCGGTCCAGCAGAGCGGCCTGAACGCGCAGTCGCCGGTCGACTGCCCCGGCGTCGCGACGATCGGGACGCGGACGGTCAAGAACGAGGGCTTCGAGCTGGGCGCGACGAACCTGCAGACGGCGTTCGCGCGGTCGTGCAACACGACGTTCGGGCAGCTGGCGCTGGACCTCCCGGCCGACGGGCTGGTGAAGGCCGCGAACGAGCTGGGCCTCAACGCCGACTACGAGATCCCGGGGATCGACACCGAGCTGGGCAAGGTCGAGCCGGCGGCGAGCAAGGACGAGCAGGTCGAGGACGGGTTCGGCCAGGGCCGGATCCAGGCGAGCTGCCTCGGGGGAGCGCTGATGGCGGCCACGGTCGCGTCCGGCAAGGCCATCACGCCGCGGCTGTGGCACGACCTGGACACGAACGTCGTCAAGGGCTATTCGCCGCCGCCCGCGGCGGTGCTCGCCCAGGTGCGGAAGATGATGCGGGCCGTCGTGACCAGCGGGACCGGCCGCGGCGCCGGGGTCGCGGGCGAGGTCTACGGCAAGACCGGCACCGCCCAGTTCGGCGACGGTTCGGACGCCACGGGCTGGTTCGTCGGGTACCGCGGAAACGTGGCGTTCGCGGTGCTCCTGGAGGAGTCCAACGACTCGGGCCCGGCGGTCACCGTGGCGGCGAAGTTCCTGAAGGGGATCTGACGCTTCGGCCGCGGCTGAAGAGCGCGGGTCGTAGCGTGGGGGCATGGAGACGATCGCCCTCGCCGAGGTCGCCGCGGTGCTCGCCGACCCGAGCCGGGCCACCATGTGCCTCGCGCTGCTCGACGGCCGGGCCTGGACCGTCGGCGAGCTGGCCAAGGCGGCCGGGATCGCGCTCTCCACGGCCAGCGAGCACGTCACCCGGCTGGTCGACGCCGGGTTCGTCGTCCGGGTCAAGCAGGGCCGCGCGAGCTACGTCCGGATCGCCGACCCGCGCGTCGCCGAGCTGATCGAGCACCTGGCCCAGCACGCCGAGCACCGACCGGTGACCGGGCTGAGGTCGTCGCTGCGGGTGAAGCGGCTCGGCTTCGCGCGCACCTGCTACGACCACCTCGCCGGCGTGCTCGGCGTCGCCGTCCGCGACGGCATGCTGGCCACCGGTCTCGTCGACACGGCCGACGGGCTGACGCTGACCGGCCGCGGCCGCGAGGTGCTGGCCGGGCTCGGCGTGCCGGTCGCGGCCGGCCGCCGGCCGCTGCTGCGCGACTGTCTGGATTGGACGGAACGCCGCGACCACCTCGCCGGCGCCCTGCCCGCGGCGTTGCTCGACCGGGCGGTCGAAGCAGGTTGGGTCGGCCGGGACGGCCACCGCGCGGTGAAGGTGCATCCGAGTGCCGTCAAGCCGTTCGCGGCGCTCGGTGTCGATCTCGCTGCGCTCGGTGGTCCTTAACACACCAAGTGTCCGACTCGGGCCGGCGGTACACGAACGAGTTAACCCACCCGCTTCACTATTCTGAGTGCCCACGGCACTCGGAGGGAGGCGGCATGGACCAGCTCCCCGTGTTGCTCGGCGTCGGCGGCGTCGTGCTGCTCGCGTCCGTGCTCGCCGTGCGCGTCTCCATCCGGCTGGGCCTGCCGTCGCTGCTGCTGTACCTCGGGATCGGCGTGCTGCTCGGCGAAGCCGGCTTCGGCATCCGGTTCGACAACCCCGAGCTGACCCAGTCGCTCGGCCTCGCCGCGCTCGTCATGATCCTCGCCGAAGGCGGGTTGACGACCCGCTGGTCGGCCGTGAAACCCGCGCTGGGCCTGGGAATCGCACTGTCCACAGTGGCCGTTGTGGTGAGTGTCGCGGTCACCGGCGCGGCATTGCACTTCCTGCTCGGCCTCGACTGGCGGTTCGCTCTGCTGTGGGGCGCGGTGCTCGCGTCGACCGACGCGGCGGCGGTGTTCTCGGTGCTGCGCACGGCGGGGATCGGCAAGCGCCTGGTCGGGGCGCTGGAGCTGGAGTCCGGCATCAACGACGCGCCGGCGTACATCGCCGTCGTCGTGCTGGCCGAAGGCACCACTGTGGACTGGACGTTGCCGCTGCTGGTGGTCTACGAACTCGGCGCGGGCCTGGCGATCGGGCTCGCCTTCGGCTGGCTCGGCGGGATCGCCCTGCGCCGGGCCGCGCTGCCGGCGACCGGGCTCTACCCGCTCGCGACGGTCGCGGTCTGCGTGGTGGCGTACTCGTCCGGGCAGCTGGCGCACGCGTCCGGCCTGCTCGCGACGTACGTCGCCGCGCTGGTGCTGGGCAATTCGCGGCTGCCGCACCGGTCGGACACGCTGTCGTTCGCCGAGGGGCTCGGCTGGCTGGCGCAGATCGGGCTGTTCGTGCTGCTCGGGCTGTTCGCGTCGCCGAGCCGGCTGTTCGAGACGCTGATCCCGGGCCTGGTCGCGGGCGCGGTCGTGCTGCTGCTGGCCCGGCCGATCTCGGTGGTGCTTTCGGTGCTGCCATTCCGGCTGCCGTGGCGGGAGCAGGCGTTCCTGTCGTGGGCCGGCCTGCGTGGCGCGGTACCGATCGTGCTGGCGATGATTCCGCTGTCCCAGGGGTTGCCGGGCGCGCAACGGCTGGTCGACGCGGTGTTCGTGCTGGTGATCGTGCTGACGCTGGTCCAGGGCGCGACGCTCGGCCCCCTCGGCCGCAAGCTCGGGCTGGCGAAGAAGTCCGAGCCGCACGAGGTCGAGGTCGACAGCGCACCGCTGGACGAGCTGGGCGCGGAGCTGCTCCAGGTCCGCATCCAGCCGGGCTCCAAGCTGCACGGCGTGTACCTGTCCGAGCTGAGGCTGCCGACGGGGGCGACGGTGAGCTTGGTCGTCCGCGAGGGCGCGGGGTTCACGCCGCAGAAGACGAGCCGGCTGCAGGAGAACGACCAGCTGCTGGTGGTGACGACGGCGGCGGTCCGCGACGCGGTCGAGCGCCGGTTGCGAGCGGTGGACCGGGCCGGCCGGCTGGCCCGGTGGCGCGGCGAGTCGGGGCGCTAGCCCGTTCGTGGCGTGGCCGGGCTGTGGCCCGATGGGACGAGTCCGCGCCGGCTCGCCAAGCGCGCGCCCGACCAAACCTGCTACTGCGAGGGGCCACCTTCCCAGCGCGCCCGCTCACCCGGGCGCACGAGCCGCCCCAAGCCGGTGCGCCGATCCGCCAAGCGCGCGACCGAACCTCTGCTTGCTGCCTCGACCCGCGCGTTGTCCGGTCCCTGTCCACTCTCCGCGCCGACCTGGTGATCTTTTCCCGCCAGGGTGATCTTCCCCGTCCAAGATCTTCCCCATGATCCAACCTTTGGCCTACTCTCCGCCCGATCGAGTTAGTTCGAATGGGTGAGCGTTAAGCCAAAGGGAGTACGCACGGTGACAAAACTGCACGTCCGCAGGACCGCCCTGGCCGTCGCGATGACCGCCGTCCTCGGCCTGCTCGCCACCCCCACCGCCACCGCCGAAGCGGCTCCCTTCCCGGCGCTCGCCCTTCCGTTCAAAGCCGGCCAGCAGGTCTACTCTGCCGGCATCCACTCCGACGACGGCGGCACCGGCGTCGAGAACGCCATCGACTTCAGCCCGGCCGACAGGACCGTGCGCGCGCCGCTGGCCGGGACCGTGCACCTGCGGCACTGCGCCGGCGGGGACTGGGTCACCGTCGACCACACCGGCGGCTGGCGGACCGGCTACTACCACCTGGAAGGCATCGCCGTCACCGACGGTGAGCACGTCGAGGCGGGGACCGTCCTCGGGTCGACCGGCAACGCGCTCCCGTGCGGCGGCACCAGCTCCGGTGCCCACGTCCACTTCACGCTCTGGACCGTGAGCGGGGACGGCCAGGCGGTCGCCGAACCCGTCGACGGCAAGAGCATCGGCGGCTGGCGCTTCACCGCGGGAGCCGAGCAGTACACCGGCACCGCGACGCACCTCGCGGACAACGCCGTGACGCAGCTCCCGGGCCACTTCCGCGCCAAGCTCTGACGCTCACGGGCTGTGAGCGGCGTCTCAGAATGTGAGTCGGGGGTTGGCCGCCGGCCGCGTTCTCGGTTACCTTCGGGCTCAGGTCATGAGTGCCAGCGATAAGCCCCGGCTTGCTGGCCGGCAACCCTCCTACCGCGGTGGGGTGCCCCGGGTGAAGACCGGGCCGGTCGCGCCGTGCGACGGGCAAGCGCGGGCCCCTCGCCGGGGTCCCCCGGACCGCCGAGGAGGCACCGATGACCCTCGCCATCGACCGCACCAGCACCACCACCGCACTGGCCGGACCCGGCACGCTCACCGAAGCCGCGCCCGTCGCCCTCCAGCCGGAACCCGTTGCCACGCCGGACATCCCGGCCGTCGCCGGGGCCGCCCTGCGCGTCCCGCTCGTCACCGGCGAGACCATCGGCTACGCCAACCTCGACCACGCCGCGAGCGCTCCCTGTCTCGACGCCGTCCGCGCGAAGGTCGACGAATTCCTGCCCTGGTACGCCAGCGTCCACCGCGGCGCCGGCTTCGCTTCCCAGGTCTCGACGAAGCTTTACGAGCGCACCCGCGACGTCCTGCGCCGCTTCGTCGACGCGCGCCGGACCGACACCGTCGTGTTCACCCGCAACACCACCGACTCCTTCAACCTGCTCGCCCGCAGCCTGCCCCGGCACACGACGGTGGTCGTCTTCGACACCGAGCACCACGCCGCGCTGCTGCCGTGGCAGGGCCCGAACGTCCGGCGGATCCCGACCCCGCGCACCCGCCTCGCGGCAGTGTCCGCTGTGGACGAAGCGCTCGCGGACGCCCCGCAGGGACCGCGGTTGGTCGTCGTCACCGGAGCGTCCAATGTGACCGGTGAGCTGCTCCCGGTCGCCGAAATCGCCGCCGTCGCGCGGAAGCACGGCGCGCGCATCGCGCTCGACGCCGCCCAGCTCGCGCCGCACCGCCGGATCTCGATCAAGGATCTGGACGTCGACTACGTCGCGCTGTCCGGCCACAAGCTCTACGCGCCCTTCGGTGCGGGCGCACTGATCGGCCGCGCCGACTGGCTGCGTGCCGCCCGGCCGTACCTCGCCGGCGGCGGCGCGACCAAGCTCGTCACCGAGGACGCCGTCGTCTGGAACACCGGGCCCGAGCGCCACGAAGCCGGCTCGCCCAACACCGTCGGCGTGTACGCGCTCGGCGTCGCCTGCGAGACCCTGGCCGAAAACTGGGCCGCGATCGAACACCACGAGCAGGCCCTGCTGACCCGGCTGCGCAAAGGGCTCGAGGGCATCCCCGGCTGCGCCGAGCTCCGGCTGTTCGACGCGCCGGTCGACCGGGTCGGCACGGTCAGCTTCGTCGTCGACGGCTTCGACCCGGGCTGGGTCGCCGCGGTGCTGTCGGCCGAGTACGGCATCGGCGTCCGCGACGGCGCCTTCTGCGCCCACATCGCGGCCAAGCGCCTGATCGGCACCACCGGCGGCAGCGGGCAGCAGGCGATCCGCGTCAGCCTCGGCCTGGGCAGCACGGAGGAGCACGTCGACCGGGTGACCCGGGCGCTGCGCCAGATCGTCGCGCGCGGGGCCCGCTGGGAGTACGCGAAGGTGGACGGCCGCTGGGCCCCGGTCGGCGACCCGCGGGAGCTGCCGCCCTTCTGCTGAGCGGCCGGCCCGGGCCGGCGAGCTGCTCGCCGGCACCCGATACCCTGCGGTGATGGGGAAAGCGCGACGGTCCTGGTTCCCGTTGGCGGCGCTGGGGTTCGCCCTGCTGGTGATGGTGGCGGTCGAGCTGCTGCCGGAGGACACCGCCCGGGGCCACCAGCTGACCCAGGGCCTCGGCACGGGCGGGATCAGCGGCACCGGACTCGCCGACAACCAGCTCTCGGGCATCGCCTTCGCCACCGCCACCGCCACCGACGTGGTCCCGTCGGCGAAGCTCGGCTGGCTCGCCTGCCTCGCCTGCGTGGTGCTCGCCGTGGCCGGCTGGTACTGGCTGTCCCTGCGCCGGGCCGGGACGCCGCCGCGGCCCGTCCGGTTCGTGCTCGGCACCCTCGGCGCGCTGGCGGCCGTCCCGCTGCTCGACCTCGTCGGCGCGCTGGAGCTGCGGCTGCCCGGGGACGTCCGCGGCGCGCTCCTGGCCGCGCTCGGCCTCCTGGTGCTGGCCGCGTACGAGCGCAGCTGGTTCCTCGCCGCCGTCGACGCGGTGTTCCTCCTGGTCGCGACGGTCTTCCCGACCGCGTCGGCCGGTGCGCTGGTCTCGGCGGGCCTGCTGTTCGCCGCCGCGTTCGCCGTGCTCCTGCGCGGCCCGGTCACCGCCGCCGACACGGCCTGACCAGCACCGTGGAGAATGGAGCGGTGAGCACCGAGCCCAGCCACTCCGAACCCGACACCGAATCCGACGCGGTCGCCGCCGAGGCGCTGCCCGAGACCGTGCAGGAGACGCCGGAAGAGCCGGCGAAGCCGCTGCCGAAGCGCCGCGTGGGCTGGGTGTTCGCCGTCGCCGTCGTGTTCTGGGCGATCGACCTGGTGACGAAGAACCTGGTCGTGGCCAACCTGGAGGGCAAGGAGCCGGTCAAGGTCCTCGGCGGGCTCGTCTACCTGCAGGTGATCCGCAACCCCGGTGCCGCGTTCTCGATGGCCACCGGCATGACGTGGGTGCTCGCGCTGGTCGCGCTCGCCGTCGTCATCGCGATCATCTGGCTGTCCCGGCGGCTGCGCTCGATCGGCTGGGCCATCGGTCTCGGCCTCGTGCTCGCCGGCGCCACCGGCAACCTCACCGACCGCATCTTCCGCGCGCCCGGCGGGCTGCAGGGCCACGTCGTCGACTTCATCTCGGCGTTCGCCCCGAACGGCAAGGGCTTCGCGATCTTCAACATCGCCGACTCGGCCATCTGCGTCGGCGGCGCGCTGATCGTGCTGCTTTCGCTGCTGGGCAAGGACTACGACGGCACGTCGACGAAGGACAAGAAGAAGGTCGAGAAGGCTCAGGAGGAGCAGGCGTGAGCGCGCGGATGCTCCCGGTGCCCGACGGGCTCGACGGGATGCGGGTCGACGCCGGTCTCGCCAAGCTGCTCGGCCTGTCGCGGACCGTCGTCGCGGAGCTGGCCGAAGCCGGGGACGTGCTGCTCGACGGCCGTCCGGCGGGCAAGTCCGACCGGCTCTCCGGGGGCGGCCTGCTGGAGATCACGCTGCCGGAGCCGGCGAACCCCGTCGAGGTCGTCGCCGAGCCGGTCGAAGGCATGCAGATCCTCCACGACGACGACGACATCGTGGTGATCTCGAAGCCGGTCGGCGTCGCCGTGCACCCGAGCCCGGGCTGGACCGGCCCGACGGTCGTCGGCGGCCTCGCCGCGGCCGGCCTGCGCATCGCGACCTCGGGCGCGGCCGAGCGCCAGGGCGTGGTCCACCGGCTCGACGCGGGCACCACCGGTGTGATGGTGGTGGCCAAGAGCGAGCACGCGTACACCGTGCTGAAGCGCGCGTTCAAGGAACGCACGGTCGACAAGGGCTACCACGCGATCGTCCAGGGCCACCCCGACCCGACGCGCGGCACGATCGACGCCCCGATCGACCGCCACCCGCGCCACGACTACAAGTTCGCGGTCGTCCAGGGCGGCCGCGAGAGCGTCACGCACTACGAGGTCGTCGAGGCGTTCCGGGCGGCGTCGCTGGCGCACATCAAGCTGGAAACCGGGCGGACGCACCAGATCCGCGTCCACTTCTCGGCGCTGCGCCACCCCTGCGTCGGCGACCTGACGTACGGCGCGGACCCGGTCCTGGCCCGCCACCTCGGCCTGAGCCGCCAATGGCTGCACGCGAAGACACTGGCGTTCGCGCACCCGGCGGACGGCCGCTGGGTCGAGTTCGAGTCCGAGTACCCGGACGACCTGGCGAAGGCCCTCCAGATCCTGCGGGACGAGAGCTATTAGTCCTCGATCGACCAGGTCAGCGTGCGCTCGTCCGGCTCCGGCCGCGGGCTCCAGCGCACCGACACCACCCGCGTCGCGTCCGGCAGGACGTACACCGTGTGGCCGCCCAGGGTTTCGCCCGGCTGGACGCCGATCTTGTGCGGCGGCCGGGACGTCAGCGACACCGGCGCCTTGCCGATCGCGGAGCCGTCGGCGGCGAGCAGCTCGAGGTAGTTGTCCGGCAGCGACGCGAACGGGATCGACCCGCGGTTGGTGATCTCGGTGTGCACGACCACCGCGCGTTCGCCCGCCTCGAGGCGGTACCCCGCCGCGCTGAACAGGTAGTCGGCCGGGTCCTGGACCTCCAGCAGCTGCACCGTCAGCTGTTCGCCCTCCAGGCCCTGGGTCTCCATGACCTCGCCGAGCTTGCCCTTCTTGCCGGTGCCGGCCGGCCGGGCGGGCTCGTCGCCGCGGGCCCACGACGCCGTCTGCGGCAGGCCCCACGTGCTCACCACGGGATCGACCGGAACCGGCGGCGGGGCGAACTGGGGCCGCGGCGGCGGGCCGGGATAGCGCCCGGATGGCGTGCCCTGGACGTTGTAAGGGCCCGAAGGCGCGCCCTGGACGGTGTACGGACCCGACGGCGCGCCTTGCACGTTGTACGGCCCCGAGGGCACCCCCTGCGGGCCCGGGCCGGGCGGCGGCATCGGCGGCGCGGGCTGCTGGGGCACCGGGTGCGACGGCGGCGCGAACTGCTGCGGGGCCGGGCCCTGCGGCCGCGGCCGGTTCGCCCACGACGGAGGCGCGCCCGCGATCGCCGCGCGCAACCCCTGCGGGTCGCTCTCGACGCCGACGAGCAGCGGCAGCCCGCTGCCGGACAGCGCGACCAGCCGGTAGGCGACCTCGCGGGGATCCATGCCGACCTTGGCCGCGAGCTCGTGCACCGCGGTCTTGCCGAGATCGGCGAGCGCGGCGAGCAGGCGGATGTCCACGGGATCGGTCACGGCCACCCGCAGAACGCTACCGCCTCGCCGATCCTCCCGTACCAGGCCCGTCCGGCGGCTCACCGTTCTTGTCGGTGATCTCCGTTAGGGTCGGTACGAGCACAACATCGAAGCTGGGGGTCCTGCCCATGACCGCGGTCACCGAACTCGCCGAGGAGTTCGTCGAAGCCCTGTTCGCCGCCGATCCGCTGACGCCCGCCATCCTGGGCATCCGGCCGGCCGAGCCCGGCCTGCCGGACTTGTCCGCCGAGGCCGAGCAGGCGCACCGGGCGACGCTCGCGGGGTTCGCCGACCGGGCCCGCGCGCTGGACGCCGGGGAGCTGTCGGCCGAGGACCGCGTCACCCGCGACGTCCTGATCGCCACGGCGGAAGACCGCGTGGCGGCGATCGACAGCCGGATGGCCGAGTTCACCGTCACCGACATCATGGTCGCGCCGGCGGCGTCGCTGCTGATGGTGCTGCCGATGACGACGGTGACCGCGGGCGAAGCCGCGGAGGCGCAGCTCGGGCGACTGGCCGCCGTCCCGGGGTACCTGCGCCAGGCCGCCCGGCGCCACACCGAGGGCATCGCCGCCGGCCGCACCCCGGTGGCGCACCTGGTCGAGGCCGCGATCGCGCACCTCGACCGCTACCTCGCCGCCCCGGAGGCGGACCCGCTGCGCCGCCAGCCCGCGCCGGACGAGGAGTTCGGCCGGCGGCGCGACGAGCTGCTGGCCGACGTCGTCCGCCCGGCCTTCGCCGAGTACCGCGCGTTCCTCGACACCGAGGTGCGGCCGCACGGGCGGCCCGCCGACCGGCCCGGCGTGAAGTGGCTGCCCGGCGGCGAAGAGGCGTACGCGCGGCTGGCGAAGGTGCACACCACCACCGACCGCACGCCCGAAGAGCTGCACCGGACCGGCCTCGACGTCATCGACTCCCTCTCCGCCGAGTACCGCGAGCTGGGGCAGAAGGTGTTCGGCACCGACGACCTGGCCGAGATCTTCGAGCGGCTGCGCACCGACCCGGCCCTGCGCTGGACCGACGCCGAAGAACTGCTGGAGACCGCGCGCACGGCGGTCGCCCGCGCGACGGCCGAAGCCCCGAAGTGGTTCGGCTCCGTGCCGTCGCAGCCGTGCCTGGTCGAGGCGGTGCCGGAGGAGGCCGCGCCCGGCGCGCCCCCGGCGTACTACCTGCGGCCGGCCGCCGACGGCTCACGCCCGGGCATCTACTTCGCGAACACCTACGAGGCCACCGAACGGTTCCGGCACTCCGCCGAGTCGGTCGCGTTCCACGAAGCCGTGCCGGGCCACCACTTCCAGCTGAGCGTCGCGACCGGCCTGACGGACCTGCCGCTGCTGCGCCGCATCGGCACCTTCACCGCCTACACCGAGGGCTGGGGCCTCTACAGCGAGCGCCTCGCCGAGGAGATGGGCCTGTACTCCGACGACGTCGCGCGGCTGGGCATGCTGACCGCCGACTCGATGCGAGCGGGCCGGCTGGTCGTCGACACCGGCCTGCACGCCCTCGGCTGGAGCCGGCAGCAGGCCGTCGACTACCTGGCCGAGAACACGCCGATGGCCCGCGTCGAAATCGAGGCCGAGGTCGACCGCTACATCGCGTGGCCCGGCCAGGCGCTGGCGTACATGGTGGGGCGGCTGGAGATCCAGCGGATCCGCGCCGGCGCCGAGGAGCGGCTCGGCTCCCGCTTCGACATCCGCGCGTTCCACGACCTGGTGCTCGCCGGGGGTGCCCTGCCGCTGTCGGCGCTCGCCGCCACCGTCGACGACTGGGTGGCCGGCCACGGCGACACCGCCAACGGCCTGGCCGCCGAGCTGGTCGAGCTGACCTTCGAGCACGAGCCGCTGTACCCGTCGGTCTTCGGGCTGCCCGGCGACCACGACCGGCTGGCCGACCAGTCCCGGGCGGCGCAGGAGCGGTACCGCGTCGCCTATCGCGAGCTCGCCGCCCGGGCCCGGGCGCTGCCCGCGGACGGGCTGACGGCGGAAGAGGCCGTGACGCGCGAAGTCGTGGTCGCCGCCGCCGAGGTGGAGGCCGACCGGCTCGGCGCCCGCAGCGCCGACATCGCGGTCAGCGACGGGCTGACCGCGCCCGCGCTGGGGCTGCTGCTGTACCTGCCGTACTACAAGCTGGACGACGAGAAGAAGGCACGCGGCTACCTGGCCCGGCTCGCGGCGAGCGCGACCTTCCTCGAGCAGCTGACCGAGCGGCAGCGCGAAAGCCTGGCCGACGGGCTCGTGCCGGCGGCCTACCTCGCCCGCGTCGGTGTCGAGTACATCGACCGCTACCTCGCGGCGCCGGAGTCCGACCCGCTGAAGGTGGGCACGACCGCGGACGTCGAAGGCTTCGAGGCCGAGCGCGACCGGCTGCTCGCCGAGGTCGTCCACCCCGCGTACGCCCGTTACCGGGACTTCCTGCGCACCGAGGTCGAGCCGGTCGGCCGGCCCGACACCGCGCCCGGCATCGGGCACGTGCCGGGCGGCGCCGAGCGGTACGCGGCGCTGATCCGCGCGGAGACGACGACCGAGCGCACCGCCCAGGACCTCCACGACACCGGGCTGGCGATCATCGAAAAGCTCGCGGACGAGTACCGCGAGCTGGGGCGGAAGGTGTTCGGCACCACCGATCTCGCCGAGATCTTCGAGCGGCTGCGCACCGATCCGGCGTTGCGCTGGCGCGACGGCGAGGAGCTGCTGTCGGCGGCCCGCGACGCCATCGCCCGCGCCGAAGCCGTGGCACCGCGGTGGTTCTCGAGCATCCCGGCGGAGAAGTGCGAAGTCGCGCCGGTGCCCGAGGCCGACGCGGCGAGCGGCACGATCGCGTACTACCTCCAGCCGTCGCTCGACGGGACGCGGCCGGGGACCTACTACGCCAACACCTACGAAGCCGACAAGCGCCCGCGCTTCACCAGCGAGGCGATCGCGTTCCACGAAGCCGTGCCGGGGCACCACTTCCAGCTCAGCCTGGCCCAGGAGCTGACGGACCTGCCGCTGCTGCGGCGGATCGGCATGTTCAACGCCTACGCCGAAGGCTGGGGGCTCTACGCGGAGCGGCTCGCCGACGAGATGGGCCTGTACTCCGACGACGTGGCGCGCCTGGGCATGCTGACGCAGGACTCGATGCGGGCCGGCCGGCTCGTCGTCGACACCGGGATGCACGCGCTGGGCTGGAGCCGGCAGCAGGCGATCGACTACCTCGTCGACCACACGCCGATGGCGCGGATGGAGATCGAGGCGGAGATCGACCGGTACGCCGGCTGGCCGGCCCAGGCCCTCGGGTACATGGTGGGGCGGCTGGAGATCCAGCGGCTGCGGGCCGAGGCCGAGGAGGCGCTCGGTGACCGCTTCGACATCCGCGCCTTCCACGAAGTCGTGCTGGGTCACGGCATGCTGCCGCTTTCGGCGCTGGCCAAGGTCGTCACGGACTGGGTCGCGGCCCGGGGCGACACCGCCGACCGGCTGGCCGACGAGTGCCTGGAGCTGATGTTCGAGGCGCAGCCGCTGCTGCCGTCGCTCTACGGCCTGCCCGGCGCGCACGACAAGCTCGCCGACCAGTCCGCCGAAGCGATCGCCCGGCAGCGCGCCGGGTTCGCCGCGCTCATCGCGCGGGCCGAGGCGCTCGAGGCGCCGTCGCCCGCCGAGCGCGTCACGCGGGACGTCGTGATCTGGCAGGCCCGCACGCTGATCGACACGCTGGACTCGGGCCGCGCGGACATCGCGGTGAGTGACGGGCTGGCCGCGCCGGCGCTGGAACTGCTGATGATGCTGCCGCAGACGGTGCTCGACGACGAGGCCAAGGCCCGCGGCTACCTGAGCCGGCTCGGCGCGATCGGCACGTACCTGGACCAGCTGATCGAGCGGCAGCGGGCCGCGCTCGCCGAAGGTCTGACACCGCCGGAGTTCCTGGCGCGCATCGGCGTCGGCTACGTCGAGCGGTACCTCGCCGCGCCGGAGGGCGACCCGCTGAAGGTGCCGGTCCACGGGCTCGAGGCCGAGCGCGACCGGCTGCTGGCCGAGGTCGTGCGACCCGCCTACGCGCGCTACCGGGACTTCCTGGCCGACGAGGTGGTCCCCGTCGCGCGGCCGGAGACGTCCCCGGGCATCGGCGACCTGCCGGGCGGCGCGGAGCGGTACGCGAAGCTGATCCGCGCGGAGACGACGACCGAGCGCACGGCCCAGGACCTGCACGACACCGGGCTGGCGATCATCGAGCGGCTGGCGGGGGAGTACCGCGAGCTGGGCGCGAAGGTGTTCGGCACCACGGACCTCGCGGAGATCTTCGAGCGGATCCGCACGGACCCGGCGCTGCGCTGGCGTGACGGCGACGAGCTGCTGAACGCGGCGCGGGAGACGATCGCGCGGGCGGAAGCCGTGGCGCCGCAGTGGTTCCTGCGGGTGCCCGAGCAGAAGTGCGAGGTCGCGCCGGTGCCGCCCGCCGAGGCGGAAAGCGGCTCGATCGCGTACTACATCGACGCGTCGCTGGACGGTTCGCGGCCGGGCACGTACTACGCCAACACGCACGAGGCCGACCAGCGGCAGCGGTCGCTGGGGGAGGCGGTGGCGTTCCACGAAGCCGTGCCGGGGCACCACTTCCAGCTGACGCTCGCGCAGCAGCTGACGGGAGTCCCGCTGCTGCGCCGGATCGGCATGTTCAACGCCTACGCCGAGGGCTGGGGGTTGTACGCGGAGCGGCTCGCCGACGAGATGGGGCTGTACTCCGACGACGTGGCCCGGCTCGGCCTGCTGACGCAGGATTCGATGCGCGCGGCCCGGCTGGTGGTCGACTCGGGCCTGCACGCGCTGGGCTGGAGCCGGCAGCGGGCGGTGGACTACCTGGTCGAGAACACGCCGATGGCCCGCATCGAGATCGAGGCGGAGATCGACCGGTACGCGGGCCACCCGGGCCAGGCGCTGGGCTACATGGTGGGCCGCCTGGAGATCGAGCGGCTGCGGGCGGAGGCGGAGCAGGCACTGGGCGAGGAGTTCGACATCCGCGAGTTCCACGACACGGTGCTGGGCAGCGGAACGGTTCCGCTCCCGGTACTGGCGGACGTGGTGGCGGAGTGGGTGGCGGCCCGCGCGAAGTGAAGGGCGCCCGGGCCCGGCGGCGGTGACTCGTCGCCAGGCCCGGGACTACCAAGACGAGGAGCACACGTGACCTGGCTCGACCTCGCCGACGACACCGCGTTCGGCCTGGACAACCTGCCCTACGGCGTCTTCTCGGTCGGCGGCGCGCCCGAGCGGCGCGTGGGCGTGCCCGTCGGTGAGCACGTCCTCGACCTCGCCGCCGCGGCCGAAGAGACCGCCGCCGCTTTCGCACCACTGCTCGGCGAAGGTGTCCTCAACCCCTTTCTCGCCGCCGGGCCCGACACCTGGCGGGAAGTGCGCGAAACCCTCCGGGAGTGGCTCACCGAACCCCGGTACGCCGACCAGCTCCGCCCGCACCTGCACCCGCTGACCGAGGTCACCACGCACCTCGCCTTCGATGTCGCCGACTACGTCGACTTCTACTCCAGCGAGCAGCACGCCCTCAACGCCGGCCGGATCTTCCGGCCCGACGCTGCCGAGCTCCCGCCGAACTGGAAGCACGTGCCCATCGCCTACCACGGCCGGGCGGGCACGGTCGTCGCGTCCGGCACCCCCGTCGTCCGCCCGCACGGGCAACGCAAGCCGCGCACCGCCGACGCCCCCTCTTTCGGACCCTCGAAGCGGCTGGACATCGAAGCCGAAGTCGGGTTCGTGGTGGGCGTTCCGGGCGCGCGGGTGTCCACTGAGGACTTCGCCGCCCACGTCTTCGGCGTCTGCCTGGTCAACGACTGGTCGGCCCGCGACATCCAGGCGTGGGAGTCCCAGCCGCTGGGCCCGTTCCTCGGCAAGTCGTTCGCGACGTCGGTGTCGCCGTGGATCGTCCCCCTCGCCGCGCTCGACCACGCGCGCGTCGACGGCCCGCCGCAGGACCCGGAGCCGCTCGACTACCTCCGCACCCCCGAAAAGCAGGGCCTCGACCTGGCGATCGAGATCCGGCTCAACGGCCACCTCGTGTCCAGCCCGCCCTTCGCGACGCAGTACTGGACGGCGCCCCAGCAGCTGGCGCACATGACGGTCAACGGCGCGAGCCTGCGCACCGGCGACCTGTTCGCCTCGGGCACCGTCACCGGCCCGGACCGCGACCAGCGCGGCTCGTTCCTGGAACTGTCCTGGGGCGGCCGGGAACCCCTGGAACTCCCGGACGGTCGGACCCGCACGTTCCTGGAGGACGGCGACGAGGTCACGATCACCGCGACGGCCCCCGGGCCGGGCGGCGCGCGGATCGGCTTCGGGGAGGTGCGCGGCACGGTCGTCCCCGGCTGACGCGTGCCGATCCGCCCGCCGCCGGGTCCGGACTGCGGGGGACACGTGCGGATGAGAGGGTCGGCCGGTGGGGAAAGCCGTCGTGAAGAAACCGCTGAGGCGTGCCGGTGCCACGCTCGCCCGGTACCGCGAACGCGACGGCGACCACTACGCCGCCGCCGTCACGTTCTTCAGCCTGCTCGCGCTGGTGCCGCTGGTCATGGTCGCCGTGTCGGTGGCCGGGTTCGTGCTGGCCGGCGACCAGCTGCTCGCCGCCGAGCTCGACCGGGTCATCGACGGCGCGCTGCCGCCGGAGATCGCCGGGCGGGTCAACGACGTCGTGCACACCGTCGTGGGCGAACGCGGGCGGATCGGGCTGCTCGCGCTGACCGTCGCCGCGTACTCGGGGTGGAGCTGGATCAGCAACGTCCGCGACGCCGTCACCGCGATGCTCGGGCAGGAGCGCACCACCCGGCCGCTGCTGCGCGGGATCGCCGCGGACGTCCTCGCGCTGATCGGCGTCGGGCTCGCGATGGCGGTGTCGTTCGGGCTGGCGGCGCTCACCGGCGCGGCCGGGTCGTGGCTGCTCGGCCTGACCGGGCTGACCGGCGGGTTCGCGCAGTTCGTCCTCGTCGCCGGTTCGCTGCTGCTCGGCCTCGCGGCGAACTGGCTGGTCATCGCGTGGTGCCTGGCCCGCCTGCCGCGCCGTCCGCTGCCGTTGCGGTCGACGTTGCGCCCGGCCGGGGCCGCCGCGGTCGGGCTGGCCGCGCTCCAGCAGGCCGGCGGGCTGTACCTGCACCTGCTCGGCCGCTCGCCCGCGGTCGCGGCGTTCGGCACGCTGGTCGGCGTGCTGCTGTTCGTCTACCTGGTGGTCCGCTGGCTGCTGATGGTGACGGTCTGGCTGACGGTCCGCGACGACCCACCGGCGGCCACGCTCGCTGCCGACGTCCGCTACGCCGGGACGACGCTCGGAGCGGGGGCATCGGCGGAACTGGTGGTCCGCACCCTGACCGGCCGCTGAGTGGCGGCGCGCACATCGTCCCCGCGTGAGGCGCCGGGCCCCAGTAGGCTCTCCGGCTAAGCGCTTGCTCAGCAACGGAGGTGGCCATGCGGATCGGGACCGCGATCAACTACGCCGGAGGCTTCGCCGACAGCGTGGCGGACATCGTCGAGCTGGAGAAGGTGGGACTCGACGTCGCGTTCGTTCCCGAGGCCTACTCCTTCGACGCCGTCAGCCAGCTCGGCTACCTCGCGGCGAAGACCGAACGCGTCCAGCTCGCGTCGGGCATCTTCCAGATCTACACCCGCACGCCGACGCTGACCGCGATGACCGCGGCCGGGCTCGACTTCGTCTCCGACGGGCGGTTCATCCTCGGGCTCGGCGCCTCCGGGCCGCAGGTCATCGAGGGCTTCCACGGCGTGAAGTACGACGCGCCGCTGGCTCGCACCCGCGAGATCGTCGAGATCTGCCGGCAGGTGTGGCGCCGCGAACGCGTGGTCCACGACGGCAAGCACTACACGATCCCGCTGCCGCCGGAGCAGGGCACCGGCCTCGGCAAGCCGCTCAAGCTGATCAACCACCCGGTGCGCGAGCGCATCCCGGTGCTGCTGGCCTCGCTCGGCCCGAAGAACGTCGCGCTCACCGCGGAAATCGCCGAGGGCTGGCAGCCGATCTTCTTCCACCCGGAGAAGGCGGCCGACGTCTGGGGCGAGTCCCTCGCGGCCGGCAAGGCGAAGCGCGATCCGGCGCTGGGCGAGCTGGACACGTTCGTCAGCGTGGCGCTGGCGATCGGCGACGACGTCGAGCCGCTGCTCGACCACCTGCGCCCGATCGTGGCGCTGTACGTCGGCGGCATGGGTGCGCGCGGCAAGAACTTCTACAACGACCTCGCCTGCCGCTACGGCTACGAGGCCGAGGCGAAGCTGATCCAGGACCTGTACCTCGACGGCAAGAAGGAGGAGGCCGCCGCGGCAGTGCCGGTCGAGCTGCTGCGCTCGATCTCGCTGGTCGGCCCGGCGGGGTACGTGAAGGAGCGGCTGGCGGCGTTCGAGGAAGCCGGCGCGACGACGCTCGTGGTCAACCCGATGCTGCCCGGCCGCGAGGCGCGGGTGTCGGCGGTGGCCCAGCTCCGCGACCTGCTCGCCTGAACGAGGGCGGACCACCGCGGCCGACCCGCGCCGCACCGGCTCGCCAAAGGTCTTGAATGAGTCATTCAGGTCTTCGGAGGTCCTGAATGACTCATTCAAGACGTTCCCGGAACCGGCACCGGGTCAGACTGGCGTTGCGTAGACCGCCACCCGGGGCGAATCCATCCCGGCGAAGTCGTGGCTGCCGTCGCTGGTGATGAGCCGCAGCTCCGGGCCCGTTCCCTCCGGGGCGACCAGCGAGCTGTCCGGTTCGTCCGGCGCGAACGTCTCCGTCCGGCGGACCGTGAACCGAGCTTCGCGGCCTTCGTCGTCGCGGACCAGGACCGCCGCGCCGGGCCGCAGGGTGCCGAGGCGGGCGAACGCGCCGCGCGAGAACCCGAACCCGGCGTGCCCGGACAGCACCGCCACGCCCGGGGCGCCCGGGGCCGGTCCGTCGGCGAACCAGCCGACGCCGAGCGCCGTGCCGGGCTGCTCGCGACGGCCGGCGACGTGGCCGAGGTCGACGAGGTGGTTCACGGCGAGCCCCAGGTCGGGGATCACCAGCGCGGTCGGCAGGACGCCCGTCGCGGGCCGGTCCGCGGCCGCCGCGCCGGGGGCCGTCGAGGCGGCCGGCGCGAGCACCGTCGTCACCCCGAGCAGGACGCAACCGAGCCCGGCCACCACCGCGAGCACGGCGGCGGCCGGACCGACGAGCTTCCCCTGCCGCACGCCGGTAAGTCGGGACCGCGGGAGCGGGCGTTACCGAATCGTGTCCGGAAGTGGTCCGGTTCACTCGATCGGGCCCCCCACTGTGACCTTCATGTCAACAAGGCACTTCCGGACGAGGTAAATCCGACATTTCCCGGCGAACCGAGACGAACTCCGGCAGAATTACCGGTTTCGACCTGTCGAACTGGGGTTATCCACCGGGGCGGAAGCGAGGTGCGCCGAGTCGTGCGAAAAATCGAAGAACCCGCGGTGGGCGTACTGGACGTCGGATCGTTCAGCGCCCGCCTGGTCGTGGTCCCGGTGGACGGCTCGCCGCGCGAGCCGCTGCTGAACCACCAGACGCGGCTGCGCCTCGACCGCGCGCTCGACGACCGCGGCCGGCTCACCGACCGCGGCATCGCCGACGTCACGGCCGCCGTCGCCGCGGGCATGACGGCCGCCTACCGCCACGGCGTGAGCGACGTCTACCCGTTCGCGACGTCTTCGATCCGCGACGCCGCCAACGCGGCCGACGTCGTCCGGCACGTCGCCGGTGAAACCGGCGTCGAGCTGCGGTTCCTCTCCGGCCGCTGCGAAGCCGAGCTGACCTACCTGGCCACCCGCCGCTGGTACGGCGCGGAGGCCGGCCCGCTGCTGGTGCTCGACATCGGCGGCGGCACGGTCGAACTCGCGGCCGGCCGCGGCGACCAGGCCACCTTCGCGCGGTCGCTGCCGCTGGGCGCGCGGTCGATGACCCGTGACTGGCTGCCGGGCGAGCGCGTCTCGACCAAGCAGGTCAAGGCGCTGCGCGCGCACGCGCTCGACGTCGTGACCACCACGCTCGGCGCCGCGGACGTCGACGACCCGACGGTCGTCGGCTGCTCGAAGGTGCTGCAGCAGCTCGCGCGGCTGGCCGGGGCGCGGCCGAACAAGTGCAAGGAGCTGCGGCTCGAAGACCTGCGCGCCTGGATCCCGCGGCTCGCCGGGCTGCCGCCGTCGAAGCGCGCGAAGCTGCCCGGCATCTCGCGCAGCCGCGCGCACCAGGCGCTCGCGGGCGCGATCGTCGCGGAGGCGCTGCTGACGGTCGCCGGCGGCAAGGTCGCGATCTGCCCCTGGTCGACCCGTGACGGCCTGCTGCTCACCCTGCAGGACCGCGCGCGGGAGAAGGCGGCCAACGGCGTCGCCGCCTGACCTCTGGCCGTGGCGGGGAAAACCGGGTATTCCGGAGAGCATGAGCGAGCAGCAGCGCATCCACGCCCTGGACGACGAAGACGAAGAACTCCCGAAGCTGCCGAAACCCGGTCAGCTGACGCACGACGTGCCGACCGCGCCCGACCCGGACGTCAGCCCGGGCGGGACCGAGGAGATCCCGGCCCCACCCGGGCGGGAGGCCGCGAGCGACCTCCCGCAGTGACGGCTCAGCCGTAGTAGACCTCGCTGATCGGGTTCGCCGGTTCCGCGTACTGGCGCACCTTCTCCGAGTCACGCCGCATCGGGGCGCGGCCCGGCGGCTGCACCGGCGGCTCGCCGGCGTCGATCTTCGGGATCGCGAACCGGCCCGGCTCCGCGGTGAGCGTGATGCGCTCGCCGTGGTGCAGCACTTCCAGCGGGTCGCCGTCCAGCACGTGGTAGGTCGCCTGGTCGCGGTCGATCTCGACCTGGAACCGCGTGCCGCGGAACATCAGGCGGAAGGTGATCCGGTCCAGCTGCGCCGGCAGCCGCGGCGCGAACGCCAGCGTCCCGCCGTGGTCGCGCAGGCCGCCGAAGCCGGCCACCGCGCCCTGCCACGCCCCGGCCAGCGACGCCATGTGCAGGCCGTTGCGCACGTTGTTGTGCACGTCGTGCAGGTCGGTCAGCGCCGCTTCGGCGAGGTAGTCGTAGGCCAGGTCAAGGTGCCCGACCTCGGCCGCGACCACCGCCTGCGTCCCCGCCGACAGCGACGAGTCACGCACGGTCCGGGCTTCGTAGTAGGCGAAGTCGCGGGCCTTCTCCTCCGGGCTGAACGAGTCGCCGCACAGGTGCAGCGCCAGCACCAGGTCCGCCTGCTTCACGACCTGCTTGCGGTAGAGGTCGAAGTACGGGTAGTGCAGCAGCAGCGGGTAGTGCGCGAGGTCGGTGTTCTCGTAGTCCCACTCGTCGTGGTCGAGGAACCCCTCCGACTGCGGGTGCACGCCGAGCTCCTGGTCGTACGGCAGGTACATCGCCGCGGCGGCCGCGCGCCAGGTGTCCAGCTCGACGGTGTCGACGCCGAAGTGCGCCGCCACGTCCGGGTGCCGCTCGCACGACTCCGCGGCGGCCAGCAGGTTCCGGCGCGCCATCAGGTTCGTGTAGACGTTGTTGTCCGCCACGGCCGAGTACTCGTCGGGCCCGGTGACGCCGTCGATGCGGAAGTCGCCGTGCCGGTCGTGGTGCCCGAGCGACGCCCACAGCCGCGCGGTTTCCAGCAGCAGCTCGGTGCCGTAGTCGCGTTCGAACTCCTCGTCGCCGGTCGCGTTGAGGTACCGCAGGACGGCGTCGGCGATGTCCGCGCTGACGTGGAACGCCGCCGTGCCCGCCGGCCAGTACGCCGAGCACTCGGCGCCGTTGATCGACCGCCACGGGAACGCCGCGCCGCGCAACCCCAGCTGGTGCGCGCGTTCCCGCGCTTTGTCCATTGTGGAATGCCGCCAGCGCAGGGCGTCGCGCGCCGCGTCCGGCATCGTGTAGGTCAGCACCGGCAGGACGAACGACTCGGTGTCCCAGAAGGCGTGCCCGTCGTAGCCCGGCCCGGTCAGGCCCTTGCCGGCGATCGCGCGGCTTTCGCCGCGGGCCCCGGCCTGCAGGAGGTGGAACAGCGCGAAGCGCACCGCTTGCTGCAGCTCGGGATCGCCCTCGACCTCGATGTCCGAGGTGGCCCAGAAGTCGTCGAGGAACTGCCGCTGCTCGGTGACCAGGCCCTTCCAGCCGGTCTGGCGCGCGCCCGCGAGCGCGGCCTCGACCTGCGACCGCAGGGCGGGCACCGAGCGCTGCGCGGACCAGCCGTAGGCGAGGAACTTCGTGATGCGCAGCCGCCCGCCCTTCGGCACGTCGACCGCGACGGTGAGCCGAGCGAGGTCCTCCTCGGAGTGGATGCGGGCGCGGATCCCGTCGTCCACCTCGATCTTGTGGTCCATCGCCGCGGCCATCCGCAGCCCCGAGCGGCGGGTCTGGTGCACCAGCACGGCGTTGTAGTCCGACGCGCGGTGGAACTCGCCGACCAGCGGCGAGTTCAGCGCGGCGGCCACCCGCGGGTCGCTGGTGTCGGACTCGATCGGCTCGTTGGCCAGCAGGTCGGACTGGACGACCAGCTGCAGGTCCTCGTCGAGCGGCTCGACCTCGTACCGGATCGCGGCGATCGCGCGCTGGGTGAACGACACCAGCCGCTCGGTGCGCACTCGCACGCGCCGCCCGGTCGGCGACGACCACTCGGTGGTCCGGCTCAGCGTGCCCTTGCGGAAGTCGAGCACGCGGTCGTGCGCGGTGGCCGCGCCGTAGCGCATGTCCAGCGGTTCGTCCTCGACGAGCAGCCGGATGATCTTCCCGTCGGTCACGTTGACGACGGTCTGGCCCTCTTCGGGGTAGCCGTAGCCCGCTTCGGCGTAGGGGAGTTCGTGCTGCTCGTAGAAGCCGTTGAGGTAGGTGCCGGGCAGCCCGCGCGGCTCGGCTTCCTCGAGCGTGCCGCGCAGCCCGATGTGCCCGTTCGACACCGCGAACGCGGACTCGGTGCGCTGCAGCGCGTCGACGTCCATGCCGCGCCAGCGCAGCTCCCACGGCGAGCACTCGTAGCCGCGGGGTTCTTCTTCGGTCATCAATCCTCCAGCAGGTCGGCGAGGTCGTCGACGACGATGTCGGCCCCGTGCGCCTTCAGCTCGGCGGCCTGGTCGGCCCGGTTCACACCCACGACGTAGCCGAAGCCGCCGGCCTTCCCGGCCTGGACCCCGGACTGGGCGTCCTCGAACACCGCCGCGTGCGCGGGTTCGACGCCGAGCGCCGCGGCGCCGGCCAGGAACGAGTCCGGCGCGGGCTTGCCCTTGAGTCCGCGTTCGCGGATGACGAGCCCGTCGACGCGGGCTTCGACGTACTTGCTCAGGTCCGCCGCGTCGAGCACCTTGGCGCCGTTCGCGGACGACGTCACCACGGCGATCCGCAGGCCGGCGGCCTTGACCGCCTCGAGGTAGCGGATCGAGCCGGGGTAGGGGTTGACGCCCCGTTCGTCGATGATCTTCAGGACCAGTTCGTTCTTGCGGTTGCCGACGCCGTTGACGGTCGGGGCGTCCGGCGGATCGTCGGGGGTGCCTTCAGGCAGCTCGATGCCGCGCGAGCGCAGGAATTCGCGGACTCCGTCGGCACGCGGGCGGCCGTCCACAAAGGTCGCGTAGTCCTGGGCGGTGAACTCACGGAAGTCAGCACCGTCGCGGGCGCGCAGGAATTCGTCGAAAGTCCGTTTCCAGGCTTCGCTGTGGAGTACGGCCGTACCGGTGAGCACTCCGTCGAGATCGAACAGGCACGCGGTGATGGTCTCGGGCAATCCCGTCATGCGAGCACGCTACCGGTCACCCCGATCGGGGGTGGGCTCCTGGGGGTGCGGGCGCACCCGGTGGATGAGTTCGTGCACGGTCGCGTCCGCGAGCCGGTAGCGCACGACGCGTCCGGTGCGCTGCGCGGTGACCAGCCCGTGCGCCCGCAGCAGCCGCAGGGCCTGCGACACCGCGGTGTCGGTCATGCCGGTGACCGCGGCGAGGTCGGTGACGCTGATTTCGCGGGCGTAGTGGATCGAGACCAGCAGCGCCAGCCGGGACGGGTCGGCCACGACGGAGAAGCGCTGGGCCCACTCGTCGATGACGGCGCGGTCGCCCAGCCCGTCGACCGCCGCCGCGACGCGTTCCGGGTCGATCAGCTTGCGGTCGGTGCTCACCCCCGGATGATTCCACCCGGCCCGCGGGCGGACCACCGGTGGCCTGGGTCACGCCGCGCTTGACGGCGGCGGCCGCGCGGGCGAAGCTGCGATTAAGACAGTTGTCATAGTCGAGGAGCCGGGATGACCGACGTCGAAGCGCAGGTCCGTTCGAAGACCATCACGTGGCAGGACCCCCTGGCGACGGCCCGGCTCGGCGCCACCATGTCGGGGTTCGACTACCTGACCGCCGTCGCCGAGGGCCGCGTCCCCGGCCCGCCGATCGCCGCGCACTTCGGGCTGCGCTGGGAGCACATCGGCCACGGCGAGGTCGTCGCGGTCGCCGAGCCGGACGAGTCGCTGTACAACCCGATCGGGATGGTCCACGGCGGGGTCGCGGCCACGATGCTGGACTCGGTGGTCGGCTGCGCGGTGCACACGACGCTGCCGGCCGGCGTCGGCTACTCGTCGGTGGAGCTGAAGGTGAGCTACCTGCGCGCGATCCACGCGGGCCGCGGCGAAATCCGCGCGACCGGCCGCGTCGTCAAGGAGGGCTCGCGGATCGCGTTCGCCGAAGGGGAGATCCGCGACGCCGAGGGCAAGCTGCTGGCCACGGCGTCGGGGACGTGCGTGATCACCCGCTCTGCTTGACGTCCCAGTGCTCGACGAGCAGCCCGTCCTCGACGCGCACGATGTCGACGACGGCCGTGCCGGCCACGTGCAGGTGCACCACGACGAGGTCGTTCTCCGCGACGACGTGCTCGATTTCCGCGGTCGCGCCGGCCAGTGGTGAGTTCTTGACGGCGTCGGCGAAGGCGTCGCGGCCGTTGGGCAGGCCGGGGCTGTGGGTGACGAAATCGGGGTGGAGCGCGGCTTTGGCTGCGTCGAAGTCCTTGTGTACGAACAGGTTCTCGAGGCAGCCTAGGACGATTTTGCGGTTTTCGTTCATGCGCCCATGGTCGGCTGCCGGGGCTCCGCGGTCGATTACGTCAGGGGTAATCAGCTGGGGAGCCTAAACGGCACCCACGCGGCGGTCGAAGACCAGCCCTTCGGCCGCCCGCAGCCCCACACTGATCGCGCCGGTCAGCACCGCGTCCTCGCCCAGCTCGCCCTGGACCACCTTCGGCACCAACGGCGTGAACGCCCGCAGCGCCCGGTCCAGCGGCTCCAGCAGCAGGTCCGCCGCGGTTCCCATCCCGCCGCCCAGGACGATCAGCTCCGGGTCGATCACCGCCGCGACCGAGGCCACCGTGTACGCCAGCCGGTCCGCCTCCGCCTCCAGCGCCTGCTTCGCCAGTTCGTCGCCCTCGCGGGCCAGGCGGAACACCTCGCGGGCCGATTTCGCCGTGCCCAGGCCGAGTTCGCGGGCGCCGCGGACCACCGACTGGGCCGCCGTCGCCTCCTCCAGGTGGCCGCGGGCCGGCGGCGTGCCGTCCTCCGACGACGACCGCGTGCGGCCGTAGGGCAGGTAGCCGATCTCGCCGGCCGCGCCCGTCGCGCCGCGGAACACCCGGCCGTCGACCATCATGCCCATGCCGACGCCGGTGCCGATCGTGATGCAGCCGAACACCGACGCCCCGCGCGCGGCGCCGCTCTCGCCCTCGCCGACCGCCGTCAGGTTCGCGTCGTTCTCCACCATCAGGTCCGGGCCCAGCGCGGCCTCGAGGTCGTCGATCAGGCCCGCCCGGCCCCAGCCCGGCAGGTTCGGCGCGTGCCGGAAGCAGCGCTTCTCCGGATCGGCGACGCCGGGGGAGCCGACCACGCGGACAACGATGTCGGCGGCCGACAGCCGTGCCTCCGCGACGGCCGAAGCCGCGATCTTGCCGACCGCCGTCACCAGCGCGGCGCCGGAGCGGGCGGTGTTGCGTTCGTCGCGGCGGGCCACGATCCCGCGGCCGAGGTCCGACACCGCGACGCGGATGTGCTCGCGCCCGATGTCGACGCCCAGCACGTACCCCGCGGTCGGGTCGGCCTCGTACAGCACGGCCGAGCGGCCGGTGCCGGTCGACGTCTGCCCGGTCGGGCGCGCCAGCCCGGCGGCTTCGAGTGCCAGCAGGGCCTGGCTCACCGTCGGCTTCGACAGCCCGGTTTCCTTCGCCACCTGGGGCCGGGTCGCGGCCCCGCTGCGGCGCAGCAGGTCGAGCACCGCCCGCTGGTTGATCTTGCGCATCCCGGCGGGGGTCCCGACCGTTGGAGCATCTACGCCGGCCACCCGTGCCCGCCTCCACTCGTCCTCGTGCTTCCTGCCACGCTAGCCGTCCGCGCCCCGGTTTCGCCGGAATACGCCCGCTTCGGGACCCGTTGACCGGGGCATGAGCACTCCGGTACGCGGCCGGGTCCGCGTGGCACAAGGCGCGAAGCGGGTACGGGTGTTCCTCGGCGGGCAGGTCGTCGCGGACACCGTGCACCCCCTTCTGGTGTGGGAAGTCCCGTACTACCCCACGTACTACTTCCCGCGCGCGGACGTCGTGAGCGGCGTTCTCGCCCCCTCCGGCCGGACGTCGCACTCGCCCAGCCGCGGAGAAGGTGTTCTGTCGACGATAAAGGTTGGCCGAGCCGAGGCGGTGGACGGCGCGCTGGAATACCCGGATTCGCCGATCGACCAGCTGCGGGACCACGTCCGCTTCGAGTTCGGCGCCTTCGACTGGTTCGAAGAGGACGAACAGATCTTCACGCACCCGCGCGACCCCGGCGTGCGCGTCGACATCCTCCCGAGCTCGCGTCACGTGCGGATCGAGGTCGACGGCGTCACGGTCGCCGACACGGTGCGGCCGCACCTGCTGTTCGAGACCGGCCTGCCGACCCGCTACTACCTGCCCCGCGTGGACGTCCGGATGGACCTGCTGGACAAGATCGACACCGTGACGCACTGCCCGTACAAGGGCGCCGCGGAGCACTTCGACGTGAGCGGGCACGAGGACCTCGCGTGGAGCTACCCGACGCCGCTGCCGGAGAGCACCCGCGTCGCCGGCCTGGTGGCGTTCCTCGACGAGAAGGTCGACGTGTTCGTCGACGGTGTGCGGCAGGACCGGCCGAAGACGAAGTTCGCCTGAGCCCCCACCTCGTATAACGGCCTATACGTCAGGCCGCGTGCCGGCCGTGGGCCTGGCGCCGGAAGACGCGCGGCCGCGGCCGGGCCGCCGGGGCGTCCACAGTGGACCCCGACACGGTCGGGCCGCCGCCGTCGTCGGCCGTCGCCGCCGGGAGCGGTGCGCCGCCGTGGTCGCGGTGACCTCGGTGGACCGCCCACAGCAGCACCAGGCCCGCCACCACGAGGACGTGCGTCGCGAGCCGGGCCAGCGTCACCTGGCCCGCCGCCAGGTCACCCGCCGACAGCACGAGCAGGACCCCGACGAACCCGGCCAGCACCGGCAGCTGCCCGCCCGCCGTCTTCGGGCGCAGGACCGCCGTCAGCAGGCCGATGCCGATCGCCAGGTTCCACGCGCCGCTCTCGTGGCCGAGGTGGGCGGCGCCGTGCCCGCCGTCCGTGCCCAGCAGCTGCGCGAACGCCAGGCCGAGCTGCCCGATCGCCACCAGGGCCAGCGCGATCCGCGGCCCCCAGCCCTCGCCGGACGGTGCCGGCGTGCCCTCGAGGATCGCCGCCGTGAGGTCGGGGACCGGCGGGGCCGCGCGCAGCACCATCGCCCGGCGCAGGCCGGACGCGGCCGCGAACCACTCCCGGCACGCCGCGCAGGCCTCCAGGTGCCGGTCGACGCCCACCGGCTCGTCCTCGCCGTCCAGCCGCGCCGAAAGCCCTTCGCGGCACTCCTCGCACTTCACCTCCCAGTAGTCGGACGGCGGGTCCCGCCGGTTCCCGGTTACTGCTAGGTTCCGGACCATGACCCGCGGTGAAGACGACGAACGCGTCACGGGCTTGGCGATGGCCGCCGGCCGGGGCGACCGGCGTGCCCTCGAAGAGTGGGTCCGCGAGACGCAGGCCGACGTCTGGCGCTTCCTCGCCCACCTGACCGATGCTGCCGCGGCCGACGACCTGACGCAGGAGACCTACCTTCGCGCCTTCGGCAGCCTTCGCCGCTTCGCCGGACGCTCGTCGTCCCGGACGTGGCTGCTCTCCATCGCGCGCCGGGTCGTCGTCGACCAGATCCGGGCCGCCGGCGCCCGCCCGAAGATCGCCGACACCGACTGGGAAGCCGCCGCCGAGCGCACCCGCGATCCCGCGGCCGGCTTCGAGGAGCTCGTCGAGCTGGGCCTGCTGCTCGACGGCCTGGAGCCCGAGCGGCGCGAAGTCCTCGTGCTGACCCAGGTCCTCGGCCTGTCCTACGCCGAGGCCGCCGACGTCTGCGGCTGCCCGGTCGGCACCGTCCGCTCCCGGGTCGCCCGCGCCCGCGACGACCTCATCCAGGCCCGGCGGGCCCGGGGTACGGGCTAGCGGACGCCCGGACCGTAGCGCCGCGCCATCCCGACGAGCCACTCCCGGCCCACCGGGTTGGCCGTGTGGACGCGCACTTCCGGTGGCCAACGGTCGTTTTCGCACAGCCACAGCACCACCGGGCGGGTCGTGTCGTCGCCGCCCAGGTCATGGTCGAGGGAGATCGCCGTGAACTCGCCGGCGGCGAGCAGCTCGATCGCCGCGGCGCTCGTCTTCGCCCACGTCCAGCCCGGCGGGGCCGGCCGCAGGTCGTCCACCCAGAGACCGGTCATGCGGCGAGCAGTTCGCGGGTGCGGGCCTGCTCCGCGGGTGACCCGAACGGCATCACCAGCAGCTCGGTCGCGCCGGCGTCTTCGAGCGACTTCACTTGCCGGCGCACGGTTTCCTCGTCGCCGACGAGGACGCTGTCCGACACGCGTGCGTATCCATCGCGGTCCAAAATGGACCGATAGGCGGGCACCTGTGCCGCCGCACCGTAGGTCTCCTCGACCCACGACCGGCGTTCGTCCACTTCGGACGTCACGCAGATCAGCTGGCCGGCGACCACGCGGCCGTCGCCCAGGGCCGGCACCACGAACTCGCCGATCGCCCGCGGGCCGGCCCACGTCGTGATCACGCCGTCCGCCAGCTCGCCCGCCAGCCGCGTCGAGCCCGGGCTCACCGAGCCGACCAGGACCGCCGGCCGGGCCGCGCCGGGCGTGGTCAGCCCGCCGGACGCCGTCAGCGCTTCGCCGTGGACGTCCGCCTTTTCCCCGCGCAGCAACGGGTTCAGCGCTTCGAGGTACTCGCGCAGGTGCCGCAGCGGGCGGTCGTAGGAGTACCCGAACTCCTGCTCGACGATGTGCCGATGACTCAGCCCGACGCCGAGGTGGACGGGCACGCCGGTCGCGGCCTGGACGGTCAGCGCCTGCGCGGCCATCGTGATCGGGTGGCGCGGGTACGTCGGCACGACGCACGTCCCCAGTTCCACGCCGGTCACGCCGAGCGCGGGCAACGCCGTGAGCGCGTCCCAGCCGCCGCGCTGTGCCAGCCAGAGCGTGCGGTAGCCGAGCTTCGCGGCTTCGCGCGCCTGCGCGCGCATGCCGTCGAAGCCGACGCCCAGTTCGTCGATCAGGATGCCGGTGCGCATGGTGTCCTCCCAGTTTTTCAGTACGCGCGCTCGAGCTGCTTCCGGTCGAGCGCGGCGGATTCGGTGAACAGCGCGACCACCCGCGGTGCGACAGCCCGCAGCCGCATCGTCGAGACCGCGACCGGCTCGAAGGCGTGCGCGATGGTGTCGGCGATCAGGGCGGGGGTCGGCGGGGGAGCACCGACGAGGAACCCGTGCAGCACCGCCCGGTAGGCGACGGCGAGCTCCCGGGCCGGCCGGTCGGTGCGCAGCAGGTCGTTCTCCGCCAGCAGTTCGAGGTACTCGACGAACGCCTCGTCGTGGCGCGGGTCGAGCTTGGCGTGCAGCTTCGGCAGGAGCTTCCCGAGCGTGTCGGCGTCATCGGCGTACCCCGCGCGCAGCAGCGGCCGCCCCAGCACGTTCGCGTACTGGACCTCGGTCAGCCGCGACAGCCGCGCGGCGAGCGGGTCGGCGTCGACCGCCCGGACGAGGTCTTCGATGCTGCGCACGGACTCCCGCAGCAGGACGGCGAGGAACAGCTCTTCGCGGTTCTTCCAGTGCAGGTAGACGGTCCCCTTGCCGACACCCGCGCGCTCGGCGACGTCCTCGATCGTCGTCCGCCGGTAGCCGGCCCGCAGCAGCAGTCCGGCGGCCGCGTCGAGGATCCGCTCGGCCCGTTCGGCGCGGTCTTCGGCAGGAGGCATGCGGTCATCATATGACCAAGTTCGAAATTTGGTCAAACGTCGGGCCGGAAAGGGCGGGACGCGCGCAGCGCCCCGCCGCCGGGCCTCAGGAGTCCGAGGACCGCTTCCAGAGGTTGATGTCCGCGTCGGTCGCGTGCCCGTCGATCTCGGTCAGCTCCTCGGAGGAGAAGTCGAGGTTCCCGAGCGCGCCGACGTTGTCCTCCAGCTGCTTCACGCTGCTGGCGCCGATCAGCACCGACGTCACGCGGCTGTCGCGCAACGCCCACGCGAGCGCCAGCTGCGCCAGCGACTGGTCGCGCCGGGAAGCGATGTCGTTGAGCGCGCGGACGCGGTTCAGGCGGTTCTCGTCGAGCGTGTCCGGGTCGAGCGACTTCCCCTGCGCCGCGCGCGAATCCGCGGGGACGCCCTTGAGGTACTTGTCGGTCAGCAGTCCCTGGGCGAGCGGCGAGAACGCGATGCAGCCGGCGCCCACCTCTTCGAGGGTGTCCAGGAGGCCGTCCTCTTCGATCCAGCGGTTCAGCAGCGAGTACGACGGCTGGTGGATCAGCAGCGGCGTGCCGAGCTCGCGCAGGAGCCGTGCGGCCTCGGCGGTCCGTTCCGAGCTGTAGGACGAAATCCCGACGTAAAGCGCTTTCCCGGCACGGACGGCGGCGTCGAGCGCCCCGACCGTCTCCTCCAGCGGCGTCTCGGGGTCGAAGCGGTGGGAGTAGAAGATGTCGACGTAGTCCAGGCCCAGCCGGCCGAGCGACTGGTCCAGTGAGGACAGCAGGTACTTGCGGGAGCCCCACTCGCCGTACGGGCCGGGCCACATGTCGTAGCCGGCCTTTGTCGAGATCACCAGCTCGTCGCGGTAGGGCTTGAAGTCGGTGGCCAGCAGCCGCCCGAAGTTCTCCTCCGCCGAGCCGTAGGGCGGGCCGTAGTTGTTGGCCAGGTCGAAGTGCGTGATTCCGAGGTCGAACGCGCGGCGCGTGATGTCGCGCTGGGTCTGCAGCGGCCGGTCGTGGCCGAAGTTGTGCCACAGCCCGAGCGAGATCGCGGGCAGCTTGAGCCCGGAACGCCCGCAGCGGCGGTAGGGGATCGTTTCGTATCGGCCGGAAGCGGCAACGTAGGTCACGCGGCCGATGCTAGCCCGAAGGTCGGGTACGCTCCTGGTGAGCGACCGCTTAGGAGGCACGTGGTGGGCACCGGATTCTTCACCTCCGTCGACGACGTGTCGGCCAAGCTGGCCGAAGCCGGCTACCTGGCGTCGACGGCCGTGGCGACCACCGTGTTCCTCGCCGACCGGCTCGGCAAGCCGCTGCTGGTCGAGGGGCCCGCCGGCGTCGGCAAGACCGAGCTCGCCAAGGCCGTCGCCCAGGTCAGCGGCTCACGGCTGGTGCGCCTGCAGTGCTACGAGGGCATCGACGAGGCCCGCGCGCTGTACGAGTGGAACCACGCGAAGCAGCTGCTGCGGATCACCGCCGGCCGCGACGAGACGTGGGAGCAGGCCCGCACCGACATCTTCGGCGAGGAGTTCCTGCTGCGCCGCCCGCTGCTGACGGCGATCTCGTCGGACGAGCCGACCGTGCTGCTGATCGATGAGACCGACAAGGCCGACATGGAGGTCGAGGGCCTGCTGCTGGAGGTGCTCGGCGACTTCCAGGTGACCGTGCCGGAGCTGGGCACGATCACCGCGACTCGCGCGCCGTTCGCCGTGCTGACCTCCAACGCGACGCGCGAGCTGTCCGAGGCGCTGCGCCGCCGGTGCCTGTTCCTGCACATCGACTTCCCGGACGAGGACCTCGAGCGCGACATCGTCCGGCTCAAGGTCCCGGGCATCGACGCCGCGCTCGCCGATTCCGTCGTCCGGGTGATCGCCGCCCTGCGCGCGATGGACCTCCGCAAGCTGCCTTCGGTCGCCGAGACCATCGACTGGGCGCGCACGCTCCTCGCGCTCGGCGCCTCGACCCTGGACGACCAGGTCGTGCGGGAGAGCCTCGGCGTCGTCCTCAAGCACCAGGACGACATCGCCAAGGCCGGCGCCGGCCTGAAGCTCGAACAGGTCCTGGACGCGTCGTGACCGGCGGCGTGCCGGAGCGGCTCGCGTCGTTCGTGCGGGCCCTGCGGGCGCAGGGCATCCCGGCCGGCCCCGCCGAGACCGTCGACGCCGCCGCCGCGCTGGAAGTCCTCGGCATGGACGACCGCTCGCTCGTCCGGGAGGGGCTGGCCGCGGCACTGGTCCGCCGCGGCGGGCAGCGCGCGGTCTTCGACGCCGCCTTCGACCTGTACTTCCCGGCCGGCATCGGCACGCCCGAGCGGGCCCGCGAGGACCAGCCCTCGACGCTGGAGGAGCTGCGCGCGGAACTCGCGACGGCGCTGGCCGACGGTGACCAGCAGGCGCTGGCCCAGCTCGCCGGGCTCGCGGTGGACATGCTGGGCCAGTACGGCTCGGCGTCCGGACCCGGCGGTGGCTTTTCGGCCCACCAGACGCTGGAGCGGCTCCAGCCGCAGACGCTCATCGCGCGGGTGCTGGCCGCGGTGCGCGGCGGCGGCGCGCGGGGGGAGTTCACCGACCGGCTCGACCGCGACGAGATCCGCCGCCGCGTCGAAGGCTTCCGCGGCCAGGTCCGCACCGAGGCGCGCCGGCGCGCCGCCGAGGTCCGCGGCCGCGAGCGCGTCGCCAAGCACGCCATCGCACCCGCGCCCGACCGTGTCGACTTCCTGATCGCCAGCCGCAACCAGCTCGCCGAGCTGCGGCGCACGATCCAGCCGCTGTCCCGCAAGCTCGCGACGCGCCTCGCCGCCCGCCGCAAGCGGACCACGCGCGGGCAGATCGACCTGCGTCGCACGCTGCGCAGGTCGCTCTCGACCGGCGGGGTCCCGCTGCGCCCGGCCTACCGCCACCGGCGGCCCGGCCGGCCGGAGATCGTGCTGCTGTGCGACCTCTCGGGCTCGGTGGCCGGCTTCGCGAACTTCACGATGCTGCTGGTGCAGGCGCTGCGCGACCAGTTCAGCAAGATCCGCGTGTTCGCGTTCGTCGACAGCGCGGACGAGGTCACCCACCTGGTCACCACCGGCGTCGCCGACCCCGAGCACCTGGGCGCGCGCATGCTGTCCGAAGCGGCGCTGGTGCGCTGGGACGGCCACAGCGACTACGGCGGCTCCCTGCGCCAGTTCACCGCGAACTGGCTGGACGCGGTCGGCCCGCGCACGTCGGTGCTGATCCTCGGCGACGCCCGCACCAACGGCGGCGATCCCAACCTCGACGCCGTCCGCGAGATCAAGGCCCGCGCCCGGCACGTCTACTGGCTGAACCCCGAGCGGCGGTCCCTGTGGTCGACCGGCGACTCGGCGGCGCTGGAGTACGCCGAGGTCGTCGAGATGCACGAGTGCCGCACGGTGCACCAGCTCAGCACGCTGGTCACCCGCCTGCTGCCGGTGTGAGCCAGGCGTCGATGTCTTCGAGGGCCTTTCGCTTCGTCGCTTCGGGTGCGAAGGACGCCGTGACGCTCGCCCGCGCGAAGCCGGCCATCGCGGTGTCGTCGTAACCGAAGGCGTCGCGGACGCGCGCGTACTCCGCGGCGAGGTTCGCGCCGGTGACCGACGGGACGTCGGTGTTGAGCGTGACCGTCAGCCCGGCCTCGACGAGCCGGGGGAGCGGGTGCTCGCGCAGCGACGGGACCAGCCCGAGCGTCACGTTCGACGACGGGCAGACCTCCAAGGCCAGGCCTCGTTCACGGACTTCCGCGACGAGCGACGGGTCGTCGAGGACGCGGATGCCGTGGCCGAGCCGCTCGGTGCGGCCGACGTCGAGGGCTTCGCGGATGCTGTCCGGGCCGGCGTCCTCGCCGGTGTGGTGCAACAGGCGGAGGCCGGCCGCGCGGGCCTTTTCGAAGACCGTCGCGAAGGGACGGAGGGAGTGGTTTTCCTCGCCCGCCATGCCGATCGCGAACACTTCGCCGTACTTCAGCGCCAGGTCGAGGGTGCGCTCGGCGCGGTCGACCGGACGGCGTCGCGAATGGTCCAGCAGCAGCCGCCAGCCGAGGCCGGCCGTGCTCTCGTTCAGTCCTTTGAGGACGGATTCGAGCGGCATCGCGAGATCGCCGAGGCGTTCGCCGTGCGAGGCCGCGGTGAACGTGATCTCGGCGTAGCGCGTGCCCTGGGCGACTTCGTCTTCGCAGTATTCGCGAGCGATCCGTTCGAAGTCTTCGGGCCGCCGGAGACACGAACGGATGAGCGCGTTGTAGTCGGCGAAGGCGCGGAAGCCGTCGAACACCGGCGCCTCGGCGGGGACGCCGACGCCGTTGGCTTCGCCCAGCTCGCGCAGGGTGTCCGGCCGGATCGTGCTCTCCAGGTGGACGTGCAGGTGGGCCTTCGGCAGGGCCGCCAGGTCGCGCATGATCGCGAGCCTAGAGGCGCGTGGTGGCGGCCCGCGCGGCATTTTCCGGAGCCGGTCACGGGCCGGTCACTCTCCGCGCCCGGGGTTTGGCCGCCGTCACACGGGGAACCTCCGGGTGGTTCGTCCGCGTTGTCAGGATGACCGGAACCGATGAGGGAGGGCCACCGTGCCTCTGATGAAGAAGCTGACCATGCTGGCCGGCGCTGCCGGCGCGGCCCGGGCGTACGCCAAGAAGAACCCCGAAAAGGTGAACCAGGTCGTCGGCAAGGCCGCGAAGTTCGTCGATGACAAGACCAAGGGCAAGTACCACCAGCAGATCGCCGGCGCGGTCCGCAAGGTCAGCTCGGTGACGGGGCCGGACGGCCGCCCGGGACCGGCCGCCCGGTAGGTCATTCCGCCGTCAGGACCTCGAGGACGCCTTCGCCGTACTTGGCGAGCTTGTTCTCGCCGACGCCGCTGACCGTGCCCAGCGCGGCCAGGGACGTCGGCCGTTGCGTGGCGATCTGACGCAGGGTCGCGTCGTGGAAGACGACGTACGCGGGCACGCCCTGCTCCTTCGCCACGCCGGCCCGCCAGGCGCGCAGGCGTTCGAACAGCGGGGCCGCCTCCGCCGGCATGTCCGCCGCGGGGGCGGTTTTCCGCGCGCTGCGGACCCGGGCGGCCGCGGCTCGCTCGGGCTCGCGGCGCAGCAGCACTTCGCGGCCACCGCCCAGCACCTCGGCACTGGCTTCGGTGAGCACCAGCGAGCCGTAGTCGCCTTCGACGGCCAGCAGGCCCTGGGCCAGCAGCTGCCGGACCACCGCGCGCCACTCCGGCTCGCGCAGCTCGGTGCCGATGCCGAACGTCTTGAGCGTGTCGTGCTGGAACTGCTTGACCTTCGGCGTCTCCTTGCCGAGCAGGATGTCGATCGCCTGCCCGGCGCCGAACTTCTGCCGCCGTTCGTTGCGCAGCCGCACGATCGTCGACAGCAGCTTCTGCGCCGGGATCGTGCCGTCCCACTTCTCCGGCGGGTTCAGGCACGTGTCGCAGTTGCCGCAGGGCTCGGCCTGCTGCCCGAAGTAGTTGAGGATCTGCACGCGCCGGCATTCGACCGTCTCGCACAGCGCGAGCATCGCGTTCAGGTGCGCCCCGAGCCGGCGGCGGTGCGCGTCGTCACCGTCGGAATTGTCGATCATCTTGCGCTGCTGCACGACGTCCTGCAGCCCGTACGCGAGCCACGCGGTCGACGGCAGCCCGTCCCGGCCCGCGCGCCCGGTTTCCTGGTAGTAGCCCTCGACCGACTTGGGCAGGTCCAGGTGCGCGACGAACCGGACGTCCGGTTTGTCGATGCCCATGCCGAACGCGATCGTCGCGACCACGATCAGCCCGTCTTCACGCAGGAAGCGGGCTTGGTGCTCGGCGCGGACGCGCTTGTCGAGCCCCGCGTGGTACGGCACCGCCGGAATCCCGTTCTCCACCAGGAAGGCGGCCGTCGCGTCCACCGACTTCTTCGACAGGCAGTAGACGATCCCGGCGTCGCCCTGGTGCTCGGTGCGCAGCAGCTCCAGCAGCTGCCGCTGCGGGGAGTTCTTGCCGACGATCCGGTACTGGATGTTCGGCCGGTCGAAGCTCGCGACGAAGTGGCGGGCCTCGTCGAGCTTCAGCCGGGCCGAGATCTCCTGGTGCGTCGCCTCGGTCGCCGTCGCGGTCAGCGCGATGCGCGGCACCTCCGGCCAGCGCTCGTGCAGCGACGACAGCGCCAGGTACTCCGGCCGGAAGTCGTGGCCCCACTGGGAGACGCAGTGCGCTTCGTCGATCGCGAACACCGAGATCTTCCCGCGGTCGAACAGCCGCGCGGTGGACTCCATCGACAGCCGTTCCGGGGCCAGGTAAAGCAGGTCGAGCTCGCCGGAGAGGAACGCCGATTCGACCTCCTGCCGCGCCGCGTAGTCCTGGGTGGAGTTGAGGAAGCCGGCGCGCACGCCCGCGTTGCGCAACGCGTCCACCTGGTCCTGCATCAACGCGATCAGCGGCGAGACCACCACGCCGACCCCCGGGCGCACCAGCGCGGGAATCTGGTAGCACAACGACTTCCCGCCGCCGGTGGGCATCAGCACGAGCGCGTCGCCACCGGCGATCACGTGCTCGACGATCGCCGCCTGGTCGCCGCGGAAGCTGTCGTAGCCGAACACGCGCCGGAGGGTCTCCAGCGCGTCGGACACGGTTTCGATCTCGGGTGCTGCCACGCGGCCGAGTCTAGAGCCGGGGTCCGACAGTTCCGGCCCGGCCCGCCGCGCAGTGGCAGACTGGACGCGTGGAGTACTGGCCCGTTCCCGATCTCGCCGCGCATTTCGCCGGTGCCTGGCAGTTCGACCGGGAAATCCGCACCGCCGACGGCGATCCGGCGGGCGATGTCACCGGCACCGCCACCTTCACCGAAGAGAGCGGCGTCCTCGTCTACCGCGAAGCCGGCGAACTGCGGCTCGGCGGGTACACCGGACCCGTGACGCGCGAGCTGCACTACCGGCCCACCGCGCCCGGCCGCGCCGACGTGCACTTCGACCACGGCGGGTTCTTCCACGCCGTCGACCTGCGCGCCGGGCACTGGGACGCGGACCACCCCTGCCGCGACGACTTCTACCGCGGGAGCTACCGCGTGCTCGACGCGCGCCGCTGGCGGCAGGAGTGGGCGGTCCGCGGCCCGGCGAAGGACCACGTGATCGTCACCCGGTTCAGCCGGCCGCCGGGCTGAGCAGGTCGGCCAGGTCGATCCGGCGCAGGAACTCGCTCCGGATGCGGTCGCCCACCTCGGCGACCAGCCGGCCGCCGTCGTCGGCCGGGTCGATGTGCACCCGGAACGGCCGTTTCCCCTTGGGCAGGTCGACCACGCGCGCCAGCTCTTCGGCGACGACGGCGACGTCCGCGTCCGCCGGGGTGATCTCGGCCAGCTTCGCCGCGACGTGGTCGGTCAGGCCCGCGTACCGCTCTTCGTAGGCGGCCGCGACAGCCGTGTCGGCCGGGTGCCCGGAGTTCGGGAAGTGGTTGGTGCCCGCGGTGAACGCGCCCGGCACGACGATCGTGGTGTCGATGCCGAAGCGCGCCACCTCGGCGGCGTAGGAAACCGCGAGGCTGTCCATCGCGGCCTTCGCCGCGAAGTACGGCGCCAGGTACGGCGGGGTGCCGCCGCGGACGCTGCTGCTCGACACCCACACCAGCAGCCCGTCGCCCTGCGCGCGCAGGTGGGGGAGGGCCGCGCGGTTGACGCGCTGGGTGCCGATCGCGTTGGTGTCGTAGAGCTGCGCGAGCTGCTCCGGCGTGAACGCCTCGGCCGGGCCGAGCACCATGTGCCCGGCGTTGTGCACGACGACGTCCAGCCGGCCCTGCTCGGCCACGATCCGCTCGATGGCCGCGTCCGCGGAGTCCTGGCCGGCCACGTCGAGTTCGACGCTCCGCAGGTCGACGCCGTGTTCACGGGCGTACGCGGCGGCGGCTTCGACCTGGGGCGCGTTGCGGCCGGTGGTGGCGCGCATGCCCGCGTAGACGGTGTGCCCGGCGCGGGCCAGCGCCCGGGCGGAGAGGGCGCCGATCCCGCTGGAGGCGCCGGTGACGACGATGATCACGGCTGTCCCCTCTCAGACGATTCCGCCGTTGGCGCGCAGCACCTGGCCGTTGACCCAGCGGGCCGGACCGGCGAGGAACGCGACGACCTCGGCGATGTCCTCGGGCTTGCCGAGCCGTTCGAGCGGCGGCTGCTTGGCCATCCGGTCGATGGTCTCCTCGTCCTTGCCGTCGAGGAACAGCGCGGTCGCCGTCGGGCCGGGCGCGACCGTGTTGACGGTGATGTCGCGGCCGCGCAGCTCGCGCGCCAGGATCATGGTGATCGCCTCGACCGCGCCCTTGGTCGCGTTGTAGATGCCGTAGCCGGGCAGGTTCAGGCCGAGCACCGAGGTCGACGTCGTGATGACCGCGCCGCCCTCGCGCACCCGCCGCGCGGCCTGCTGGGCCACCGCGAACGTGCCGCGGATGTTGGTGCGGTGCACCCGGTCGAGGACCTCGAAGTCGGTGTCGGCGATCGGGGTCGGCGCGTTCATCACGCCGGCCAGGTGGGCGACGACGTCCACGCCGCCGAACGTGGTCTCCGCGGTGTCGAACAGCTCCGCGACCGCGGCCGGGTCGGCCACGTCGGCGCGCACGGCGATCGCCCGGCCACCCCGTTCGGTGATGGTGTCGACCGCGGCCTGCGCCTCCTTCTCGTTGCCGGCGTAGTTGACGACGACGGCCATGCCGTCGGCGGCCAGGCGCTCGGCGACCTGGCGGCCGATGCCGCGGGAGCCGCCGGTGACGATCGCGACCCGGGTTTCGGTGGTGCTCATCGCTGCCTTCTTCCTGCTTGGTAACACTGCTTCCGTCTTGCTGTTATCGACGATAGCACTTCGATGGTAACATCGCTAGTCTTCGGTTGTTATCGTCGTTACACCGCTGTGGGCGGCTCGGCATCCGGCGGTATCCGCGCCGCCGGTCGGCCGAATCGCGGATAAACGCGGTTTTCGGCGCTCCGGATACGGGCACACCGGTCGCATCGGGGGCGACATCCGTGAAGGAGTTTGCGCAATGCCCACATGGCTGATCATCGTGATCGTCGTCGTGGCCGTCGCGGTGCTCGGCGCCGTGATTTGGCTTGTGACGCAGGAGATGCAGCGGAAACGCCTGCAGCAGCGGTTCGGCCCGGAGTACGAACGGGTCGTCAAGGAGAGCGACAATCCCCGTGCGGCGCAACGGGAACTCGCCGAGCGCGAACGCCGGCACAAGGAGCTCGACATCCGGCCGCTGTCGGCCTCGGCGCGCGAGCGCTACGCCCGGGAATGGGCGCAGGTGCAGGAGAAGTTCGTCGACCAGCCGGCCGAAGCGGTCAGCGAAGCCGACCGGCTCCTCGTGGCGCTGATGGGCGAGCGCGGGTACCCGACCGAGGGCTACGAGCAGCAGGTGACCGACCTTTCCGTGCGGCACGCCAAGACGCTGGAGCACTACCGCGCCGCCCACACCACGCAGCAGAAGCGGGACGGAGCGTCCACTGAGGACCTGCGCGACGCGATGGTCCGCTACCGGACGGTCTTCGAGGACCTGCTGACCGACGGTGCCGACGACGAGCACCACGACCGCGACCGCGATCGTGACCACGACCGCGAGCACGACCACCACGACCGCCGGAACGGTCACGACCACGACGGCGCCGACCGTCGCGACACCGCCAAGGAAGAACACCAGGCGTCCGCGCAGCCGCGGACCGAGTGGAACGGAGGACGCTGACCATGACCGAGCACCTGACGCGGCACAGCACTGACCACGACGACGACTTCGCCCGTGACGACGTGCCCCGCGACGACGCCGCGGAAGTCCCCGACCAGGAGCGGACCGGCTTCCGCGAGCCGGGCACCGACGCGGACCGCGACGACGACGTGGACCGCGGCACCGGCCACGACCAGAACCTGAGCACCGCCGACCTGGCTTCGGCCTCGGCGGGTCCGGACACCGCCGGCTCCGCGCCGGACACGGACACCCGTCCCGCGGATTCGGGCGGTGACGTGGAGACGCCGCCGCTGATCGACGAGGACAAGGTCACCGGGTTCCGCGACCGCTGGCAGAACGTGCAGACCGGCTTCGTCGACGACCCGAAGCAGGCCGTGCAGCAGGCCGACGAGCTCGTCGCCGCCGTGATCAGCGCGCTGGCCACGACGTTCGCCGAGCACAAGGGCGAGCTGGAAGCCCAGTGGCAGCAGGGCGAACCGGCCACCGAGGAGCTGCGGATCGCGCTGCGGCGCTACCGCTCGTTCTTCGACCAGCTGCTCCCGCGCTAGACGCTCCCGCGGTGGCCGGGTCCGTTTGCCGGCGGGCATGATCGGGTAGCACGCCGGTGAACGGGTTCCGCAACGGGAGGCAGCCGAATGAACGTGGCCGATCTGCTCGTCGACGGCTTCGGCCGGGTCCGGGAGAACGTGCACGCGGCGGTGGCAGGGCTCACCGCCGAGCAGCTCCGGACCCGGCTCGACGACGAGGCCAACTCGATCGCCTGGCTGGTCTGGCACCTGACCCGGGTCCAGGACGACCACGTCTCGGACGTGGCCGGGACCGAGCAGGTGTGGACCGGCCAGGACTGGCTTTCGCGCTTCGGTCTCCCGTTCCCGGCGGGCGACACCGGCTACGGGCACCGCCCGGCCGACGTCGAGGCGGTCCGGGTCGACGATCCCGCCCTGCTCACCGGCTACTACGACGCGGTGCACGAGCAGACCGTCCGGTTCTTGGAGAACCTCGACGACAAGGCGCTCGACCGGATCGTCGACGAGGCCTGGGACCCGCCGGTGACCCTGGGCGTACGGCTGGTCAGCGTCCTCGACGACGACATCCAGCACGCCGGGCAGGCGATGTTCGTCCGCGGCGTGGTGGAACGCCGCTAGCTTTCGTAGCCGTCCCCGCGGTGGCCGTCCAGGCGCTGCGGGCCCGGCCCCTCGGCGCCGAGGCGGTCGCCCGGGTTGGCGAGCCGGCACTTGGCCAGCGACATGCACCCGCAGCCGATGCAGTCGGTGAGCTGGTCGCGCAGCTGTTCCATCTGGCGGATCCGCGCGGTGAGGTCCTCCTGCCAGCACTTCGAGATCCGCGCCCAGTCGGCCCGGGTGGGCGTGCGGTCGTCGGGCAGGAGCGCGAGCACCTCCCGGATCGCCGACAGCGGCATGCCGACCCGCTGCGACATCCGGATGAAGGTCACCCGCCGCAGCGCGTCGCGACAGTAGCGGCGCTGGTTGCCCGCGGTGCGGCGGCTGCGGATGAGACCTTCGTCCTCGTAGAACCGCAAGGCCGACGCGGGCACCCCGCTGCGCCGCGAGAGTTCGCCGACGCTCAGGTCGGGCAACGGCCGGGCTGTGGCGTTCACCATGCTTCCCAGCCAACCACAGGCGCGCGCTTGACTTCAAGCGAGCTTGAAGTCTGATCCTGGCCTGGACGGCAACAACGCCGCTGTGCCAAGGAGGAAGTGTGTCCGAAGCTCCCGTGCGGGTCGCGGTGATCGTGGGAAGTGTCCGGGAAGGACGGTTCGGCCCGGTGGTCGCGGACTGGCTGGCCGGTGTCGCCGGCGAGCACGGCGGGTTCGCGGTCGACGTGGTCGACCTGGCCGAGTCCGACCTGCCGATGGTGCTGCCCGCGTTCGGCGCGGCACCCCCGCCGGCGGTGGTCGCCGAGGTGGCGAAGGTGACGCCGCGGCTCGAGGCGGCCGACGCGTTCGTCGTGGTCACCCCGGAGTACAACCACAGCTACCCGGCCTCGCTGAAGAACGCGATCGACTGGCACCGGGGCGAATGGGCGGCGAAGCCGGTCGCGTTCGTGTCGTACGGCGGGATGTCGGGCGGCCTGCGCGCGGTCGAGCACCTGCGGGCGGTCTTCGCCGAGCTCCACGCGGTCACGATCCGCGAAACGGTCAGCTTCCACGGCGCCCACACGCGCTTCGGCCCGGACGGCACCCCGACGGACGACGCCGCACCGATCGCAGCGAAGACGATGCTCGACCAGCTCGGCTGGTGGGCGCGGTCGCTGACGGAGGCCAGGGCGGTCCGCCCGTACCCCGGAGCTTGACTTCACGTGCCCTTGAAGGCCGACGATGGCGGGCATGACGTCGGAGCTACTGGCTCGCCTCGACCTGGCGGACTCGCTGCCGGGAGCGGCCGACCTGCGCGAAGCGACGTATGAGCTGTTGCGCTGCGGTCCGGCCGACCGGGTACTGGACGTCGGCTGCGGCGGGGGACGAGCGGTCGCGGAGCTGCGCGCCCGCGGGCTGCGCGCGGTGGGGGTGGACAGCGACCCGCGGATGCTGGCCGCGGCCCGGGCGCGAAGTGGCGGTGGTCCGGTGGCGGCTGATGGCCCGGCGCCGGGTCTTCCGGCCTCCGTTCTCGCGGCCCGTGCGCGAAGTGCGGGTGGAGCGTCGGTTGCTTCGCCGGGTTTGTCGGCACCTGCCTCCGCGGCTCAGGCGCGAAGTGCGGGTGAGCTGCCGGGCTTGCCGGCACCTGCTTCCGCGGCCCGGGCGCGCGGGTCGTCTCCGCCGGCCGAGTTCGTCGAGGCCGATGTGCTCCGGCTGCCGTTCGCCGGCGGCGAGTTCCGCGGCTACCGCGCCGACAAGGTGCTGCACGAACTCGCCGACCCGGCCGGCCGTCCCGATCTTCGTCGCTTCGGCGACCGTGCGTCCACAGTAGACGGTGGTCAGGACGCCTGGCACGCCTGGTACGGCAGCAGGACGTCCGGCCCGGAGACGCCGAGCGTGCCGTCGACCGGGTACTGGCCTTCCGCCGCCAGCGCCGCGAACGCCGTGCAGACCAGCTGGTTGACCCCGACCGCGCCGACGGGCTTCAGCGGGAACGAGACGGTGATCGTCGCGGGCGAGCCGGGGACCAGCGCGATCGAGCCGGCCCGGCGCGGCAGGTCCGTCACGTACCCGTCGGACCGCTCGGCTTCGGTCGGTCCGTCCAGCAGCGTCGACAAGGCCGCTTCGGCACCCCTCCCGCTGACGATCGGGCGCGTCACCGGGGCGGCCCGTCCGTCGAGGACGAAGTAGAGCACCATCTCGGCGTCGCGCCCCGGGTTGCCGGGGTTGCGCAGCGTCGGCGCCGGCCCGGCCGAGACGACCCCGGTCGGCTTGACGCCGCACGCGCCCACCAACAGGACCACGGCCAGGACGAGGAGCTTCTTCACCGCACCTCCCCGGACCGGGCTTCGCGGGGCAGGCGCAGCTCGAACCGGGCGCCGTTGCCGGTGTCGGCCGCGACGATGTCGCCGCCGTGCAGCCGCGCGTTCTCGCGGGCGATGGACAACCCGAGCCCGCTGCCCTCGGACCGCGCCCGGGACGTGTCCGCCTTGGCGAAGCGGTCGAAGATCCGGGGGAGCACCTCGCCGGGGATGCCCGGGCCGTGGTCGGTGACGGTCAGCACGATGCCACCGGGGTCGGCCCGCAGCACCACCTCGACCGGCGGCGCGCCGTGCCGCACCGCGTTGCCGACGAGGTTCGCCACGACGATGTCCAGCCGCCGCCGGTCGAGCGCGGCCGTGATCCCCGCCGGCAGGTCGGCGACGACGCCGGAGTTTTCGGCTCCGGGTCCCCAGCCGCGCGCGGTGAGGCTGTCGGTGACCGCGGCGGCGACGTCCAGCTCCTCCCGGCGCAGCTCGGCCCGGCCGGCGTCGAACCGGGAGATCTCGATCAGGTCCTGCACGAGCCGCGTCAGCCGTTTCGTCTCCGCCGAGACCAGCCGCGCGGCCACCGCGGTGTCCGCCGGCAGCGTGTCCGCGTCCTCGTCGAGGACGTCGGTGACCGCGTTCATCGCCGCCAGCGGGGTCCGCAGCTCGTGCGAGACGTCCGCGACGAACCGCCGCGCGTCGGCCTCCATCGCGCGCAGCGTGCCGACCGTGCGCTCCAGCTCCGCGGCGGTGTGGTTGAACGTCGTGACCAGCTGCGCGAGCTCGTCGGAGCCCTTGACGTGCAGCCGCACGTCGAGCCGGCCGCGGCCGAGCTGGTCCGCCGCGGTGTTCAGCGCGCGCACCGGTCGCAGCACCTGCCGCGCGGCCAGCAGCGCGACCGCCACGGCGAACGGGAGCGCGAGCGCGGCCGTCTGCCACGCCGTCCGGGACAGTTCGTCGATCGCGGCCTGCTGCTGTCCCAGCGACACCCCGGAGTAGACCTCGAGCCCGCTCGTCCGGCCCGATCCGGTCTGCACCGGGATCCCGACGAAGAACATCGGATACCCCTGCGTGTCGACCCGCTGGAACTGGATGTTCGTGCTGTTCGCCACGGCCTCGCGCAGCGTCCCGGGCACGTCCTGTGGCGTCATGCCCGACGTCGAGTGCAGGTCGTGGTAGACGACCAGTGCCCCACTGGGCTTGAGCGCGGCCGCGAACGCGTCGAGCGTGGCCTGGGTCGGCGGCAGCGAGACGGTCGGCAGGTACGCGACGATCTGGTCGCGCAGCTTCAGCATCGTCTGGTCCTGGATGCCCTCGAGGATCGCGGTGCGCGCGGAGACGTAGCTCGCTCCGGCCGCGGCGGTGGCGCCGAGGATCATGATGACCGCGAAGGCGGCGACCAGCCGCGGCCGCAGCCCCGTGAGCCACGAGCGGACGCGCCCGATCACGACCGGCCGAACCGGTAGCCGAACCCCCGGACCGTCTGCACGTACTCCGGCTTCGCCGGCAAGTCTTCGATCTTCGCGCGCAGCCGCTGCACGCACGCGTCGACCAGCCGCGAGTCACCGAGGTAGTCGTGGTCCCAGACGGCGGAGAGGATCTGCTGGCGGCTGTACACCTGCCCGGGCGTGCGCGAGAGCTCCAGCAGCAGCTTCAGCTCGGTCGGGGTCAGCGACACGGCGGCACCGCGCTTGGTCACCTCGAGCCCGGCCCGGTCGATCACCAGGTCGCCGTGGCGTTCCTGGGGTTCCGGCGGTTCGCCCGGCCGCTCGGCGACGGCCCGCCGCAGCACGGCCCGGATCCGCGCGTCCAGCACCCGGGGTTCGACCGGCTTGGCGACGTAGTCGTCCGCGCCCGCTTCGAGCCCGGCCACGACGTCGAAGTCGTCGTTGCGCGCGGTGAGCATGATGATCGGGATCGGCCCGGACGCCCGCATCCGGCGGCAGGTCTCGAACCCGTCCATGCCGGGCAGCATCAGGTCGAGCACGACGATGTCGGGCCGGTGCCGCACGAGCACCTCGATCCCGAGCTCACCCGATTCGGCCGTGTGCACCACGTGTCCCTGCCGGCGCAGGGCCAGCTGCAGTCCTTCCCGCACCGCCGCGTCGTCCTCTACCACCAGTACCTCGGCCACGGCGCCATTATTCGGAAAAGCGCACGTCATGGCGACCCGGGCGGATCTTGTAGCAAAACCATGACATCGCGCTGACGGGATCTCGAAATGCCGTCACCAGACTCGGGGACATGGCAGTGACTATCTCCGAGACGCGACCCGCTCCCGCCCGCCACACGCTCGTGACCAGCGCGGTGTCCCGCACCGCCGTGCTCGCGGCGAGCGCGGCCGGGTTCGCCTTCGCCTTCGTCGCGGCCTACGTGCTCTTCGTCCGCACCGAGGCCGGCCGCAGCGTCGAGAACGGCGTCGTCCGCAGCGCCCAGTCCGCGGGGACCACAGTGGACTGGGCGGGCCCGCTGCGGCAGGCCGACCAGGTAGTCCTGCTCGGCGGCGTGGCGGTGCTGGTGGTGGTGATCGCCCTGGTGCGACGCCGGTTCGCCCTCGGGGTGACGGCGCTGCTCCTGCTCACCGCGCCGCTGGTGGTGGCGCAGCTGCTCAAGCTGTACGTCCTCGACCGGCCGAGCACGGGCGACCGCTTCGGCGTCGCCGCCCACAACAGCTTCCCGAGCGGGCACGTCAGCGCGGCGATGGCCGTGCTGGTGGCGCTCGCGATCGTCCTGCCGCGCCGCTACCGCCCGCAGGCCCTGGTGCTCGGCGGCGTCGGCGTCGCCTGGGTCTCGGCCGCGACGGTGGCGCTGGGCTGGCACCGGTTGAGCGACACCGTCGGCGGCTGCCTCCTGGTCGCCGCGGTCACCTGCGCCGGGGCGGCGGTGGTGTCCGCCCGCCGCCCCGACGGTGACCGGGTGCCGCCCCTGCCGGTGCTGTGCGGGCTGCTCGCACCGGTCGCCCTGGTGCTGGTGGGGTACCTGGTGCTCGGGACGGCGACGTCCGGCGCCGCCCAGTTCGTCGCCGCGATGGTGCTCGCCGCGCTGTCGGCGATGGCGGTGGTGGTGCTGCTGGTGGGGCCGCTGCGCCGGGTGGCGTTCGACCCGGCCGAGGCCCGGGTCCGGCGGCTCCTGCGCCGCTGACCCGGACCGGTTCGGCGCGTCACCGTGCTACCCTCGACCTCGCCTTCCGGGATCGTCAGCACATCGGGTGCCCGATTGCGGGACAACGGCACGAGCATCGTTGCACCTGCTCGGGTTCGAGCGATTCGTACCCGGGCCGATCCTAGTGATCATCAACGAAAGTAGCCGACAAGTAATAAGGTAAGCGGTGCCAATCCCCGTTCAAAGTCCGAGTTCCGGACCGCGGGGAGAAACCGCTGGTTGCGGGTCTGGTGCTTCCCCGGTCGTCCGTCATCGGCTGGGGGCTACCCCCGGCGGCTACAACCCGAGTGCCGTCCGCAAGGCCGTCACCGCGGCGGCCACCGCGCTCCCAGCTCCACCCGCGCTCGAAGCGAGGGTGATCAAGGTGTTGAGCCGGCGCAGCACCCCGGGCTTGTCCGGTTCCTTGGCCGCCAGCTCGGTGCTCACGCTCGCGGCGGTGTCCGCGGCCTGGTCCGCGACCTCGTCGGCGACCGTACCGCGCAGTCCGTTCACCTCCGCCATGAGCTTCTTCACCAGGTCCGCGATGTCGGCACCCTGGGTTCCCATGTTCACGTCGTGCACGGTGATCGTGGACTTGGACCCGACGACTCCCGCCGGGCCGTTGACCACGATTTCGTTCTTTTCTCGCACGAGATCTCCTTCGACTATCTGGTAGAAGTTCGCCGGGGGGCGAGTCAGCGCCTGGGACAGCACGGTCGCGGTGTCGGTCAGCTTGCGGGCCAGGCCCCGGCTCGAGACCTGCTTGCTCAGCACTTGCAGCATCCAGATCCGGTCGGCGTAATAGCCGTGCGCGGCATCGATGACTTCGGTCAGATATTCTTGCTGTCTCAGTCCATTCCGTTCCTTCCGCAGCAGCTTGCCGCACAGGGAATCGAGAAAATCCTCGATCCCGTGGCCGGTCGTCAACCGCCCGGACCGGCAGAATCCCAGTACCGTCTCCAAAGCCGCGAGTTCCGCGTGCAGGTGGGACACCTGAACGCGCAGGCGGCGGAGGAGCTCACGATCGGGGTCCGCCGTTTCGGCGATGGTCCAGCACGACACCGGTGTGTTGGCCACGATGGGCGACGTGTGCCAAAGCCGAGCCGGCGGCCGCTCGTCTTTCGAGCGCTGCTGCAACTCGAGGAACACGGCGGGCGTGCTGGCCGAGACCCACCAGCGCGGTGGTTTGAACCCTTCGGCCGTCCGACGGGTCGTGGCACTCAGCAGGTGGCTGGCCAGAGACGGACCGAAGTGCGCCAGAGGTTGCGCCGCCTCGGCGCCGCCCCGAATGCGCGCGGACACGCCGAGTGTCGCGCGGACGGCCGTGCTGACCGTCGGCAGGTTGAGGCCGCGGAAGTCGAGGTCGCAGAAGAACCCGATCTCGAACCTGCCGACGACACCGTCGCTGTAGAACCTCCGGAACAGGGGTTTGAGCCTCACCTTGAACGGAAGCTGCGGTTCCGACCTGATCAACTTCGACAGCACGATCCGGTTTCGCGCGTCGACGTAGTAGGACTCATTGAGCCACGGGGACGGGTTTCCCCGCATCCGCCGCCGAACCGGGCCGAGACCGCGGATGAAGTCGGTTCGGCAGTCGTCCTGTGAGCCGCGGGGGTGCACGCGGAGCGGCTGCGGCCACTTCGGCGAGTCGATCCGGTGGTCCGAGGTGGTCAGCAGCTCCCGGACGTCGACGACTGGGTGCTGGACCACCAGCAGCATCCGGCCCCCTCTCCCGATCACCTGGAGCGCCCTGGGGGAGTCGGCTGGAAGATCGCCACCGTTACAGCCGGCCGGGCGGCCGGCAGGCCAGTTTCGGCGGATTGGACCGCGACAACGCCGTTCGCGGTGCTTAGCGTCGGGGACGTGCATCCGAGGCTCGCCGAAGACCTGGACTCCCTGCCCGACCTGCTCGACGCCACGCGGAAAGCCGCCGGTGCGGCGCTCGCCGGTCTGGCCGAGCGGCCCGCCGCCGTTCCGTCCGGGGACGTCGATCGGGCGCCCCTGCCGCTCGAAGGTGCTGGAGCCCGGGGTGCGCTGACTGAGTTCTCGCGGCGCTGGGAAGGCGGCTTCGCCGGTAGCGCCGGGCCTCGCTACCTCGGGTTCGTCACCGGTGGCGCCACCCCGGCGGCACTCGCCGGGGACTGGCTCACCGCCACCTACGACCAGAACCCCGCGAGCAGCTTGGATTCCACGGCGGCGGACCTCGAGCGCGAGACCGTCGGCTGGCTGGCCGAGCTGTTCGGGCTCGGCGCGGACTTCTCCGGCGCCTTCGTCACCGGGGCCACCATGTCCACCGTCACCGGCCTTGCCATCGCCCGCGAGTGGCTCGGTGAACGCGCCGGGATTTCGGTGTCCGAAGACGGCGCCGCCGCGCTCGGCCCGGTCACCGTGCTGTCCGGCTCGGCGCACTCGAGCGTCCTAAAGGCGTTGTCGTTCCTCGGGATGGGCCGGTCGGCGCTGCGGAAGGTGCCGGTGCTGCCGGGCCGCGAAGCCGTCGACGTCGGCAAGCTGGCCGAGGTGCTCGAAACGCTCGACGGGCCGGTCGTCGTCGTCGCGAACGCGGGCACGGTGAACACCGTCGACTTCGACGACCTGCGCGCGATCGCCGCGCTCAAGCAGCGGTACGGCTTCTGGTTGCACGTCGACGCCGCGTTCGGCGGGTTCGCCGCCCTGTCGCCGGAACACGCGGCGCTGACCGCGGGCCTCGACCAGGCCGACTCGGTGGTCGTCGACCTGCACAAGTGGCTCAACGTGCCCTACGACTCCGCGGTCCAGTTCACCCGCCGCCGCGACCTGCAGCTGCGCGTGTTCAGCAACAACGCCGCCTACCTCGGCGAAATCGGCGAGACGCCCGACTTCCTGCACCTCACCCCGGAGAACTCCCGCCGGCTGCGCGCCCTCCCGGCCTGGTTCTCGCTCGTGGCCTACGGCCGGGACGGCCACCGCGAGATCGTCGAGCGCTGCGTCTCGCTCGCCCGGGACCTCGGCGCGCGGCTCGACGGCTCGCCGCACTGGCGGCTGCTCGCGCCCGTGCGGCTCAACGTCGTCTGTTTCGCCCCGGCCGTCGAACGGGACGTCGATGCCCTCGTCCTTGCCATCGCCGAGGACGGCACCACGTTCCTGACCCCGACGGTGTACGACGGCCGCCCGGCCCTGCGCGCCGCCTTCAGCAACTGGCGGACGACCGCGGCCGACGTCGGCCGCGTGTTCGCCGCGCTCGAGCGCGTGATCGCCGGCTAGCTGCGGTCCGACTTCGGCATCAGGTACTTCCACGGCGAGGCACCGGCGCCCAGCTCGCACGGCACGTGCACCAGCGCCGGCCGGCCCGCGGCGAACGCCTTGTCCAGCGCGCCGCGCAGGTCGTCCGGTGTGCGCGCGGTCAGGCCGAGCGCGCCGAACGTCTCGGCGAGCCGGGCGAAGTCCGGGTTGCCCAGCCGGCCGCCCAGCGCCCGGCCCTCGAACAGCCGCTCCTGGTCGAGGTGGACGTTGCCGTAGTAGCCGTTGTCGAACACGACCGCCACGACGTTCAGTCCATATTGGACGGCCGTGGCCAGCTCCTGCGCGGCGAACATGAACCCGCCGTCCCCGGCCACCGACACCACCGGCCGGCCGGGGAAGGCCGCCTGCACGCCGAGCGCCGTCGGGTAGCCGAAGCCGAGCGTGCCCTGGTGGCCGCACGTGACGAAGGTGCGCGGCGAGTAGACCTCGAACCCGAAGTAGGACGCGAAGCCGACCTGGCAGATCTCCTCGACGAAGAAGCCGTCGCGCGGCAGCACGTCCCGGATCGCCCGCAGGTACTCCAGTTCCGGTCCGACGTCGGCGAACCGCTCGGCCACGGCTGCCTTCAGCGCGGCGAACTCCGCGGTCCGGTCCGTCCTCTGTGGACCGACGGCCTCGGTGAGCGCGGCCGTGGCGTCGGCGGCGTCGGCCACGATCGCGACGTCCGCCTCGAGCCGGGTCGCCTGCCTCGGGTCGATGTCGAGCAGGACCGTCCTGAGGCCGGCGGGCTTGTCGGGCCAGCGGAACCAGGACAGCTCCATCCGCGAGCCGATACCGATCACGACGTCGGTCTCCGCCCACCGCTCGAAGCCGGAGACGCAGGTGAAGCCGAGCGGGTGGTCGTCGCCGACGATGCCCCGCCCGCCGCGGAACGGCACCACCGGCGCCTGCAGCCGTTCGGCCAGCGCCCGGACCTCGGCGGCCGCGTGCCGGGCGCCGCCGCCCACCATGATCATCGGGTGCTTCGCGCCGCTCAGCAGGTCCGCGGCTCGCTCCACGGCGACCGGGTCGACGACCGGGCGCGGGAGCGGCCGCGGGCCGGCGGGTTCGGCCGGGCCACGCAGGCCCAGCACGTCCCACGGCACCGCCAGCGAGACCGGCCTCGGCCGCCCGCCCGCGGCCTCGCGGAAGGCCGTCGCCACCGCGTCCGGGATCTCGGCCGGGTGCTCGACCAGCGCCGACCACTTGGTCATCGTCCGCAGGGTGGCGAGCTGGTCGGGCATTTCGTGCAGGTGCCCGAGCCCGCGGCCGAGGTACTCGCGGGGGATTTCGCTGGTCAGGCACACGACCGGGGCGCTCGCGCCGTGCGCCGAGAGCAGCGCCGCCGAGGAGTTGAGGACGCCGGGGCCGGGCACGACGGTGTAGACGCCGGTGCGCCCGGTCGCCTGCGCGTAGCCGAACGCCATGTAGGCCACGGTCTGCTCGTGCCGGGCGCCGATCACCCGGATGTCCTCGCCGGCGCGGGCCAGGCTGTCGAACAGGTCGTAGGTCTGCACGCCGGGCAGTCCGAAGACGGTGTCGACGCCGTGGGCCCGCAGGCCGTCGACGATCAGGTCGGCCGCGGTGGGGGCGGGCGGGGAACTCGGCATCGGCGCGGCCTCCTGGGCGTCATCCGTCGACGGGACCATATATGGTTTCCTACATGATCAGCGCGTCCTCGGGAAGACCGGTCACGAAGTCCCAGCTGGCCTACGAGACGATCAAGGCCAGGATCCTGGACGGTCGCTATGGGCCCGGCTACCGGCTGGTGCTCGACCAGATCGGCCGCGAGCTCGCGGTCAGCGCGGTGCCGGTCCGCGAGGCTCTGCGCCGGCTGGAGGCCGAGGAGCTGATCGAGTTCGAGCGGAACGTCGGGGCCCGGGTGGTGGCCATCGACCCCACGGAGTACCGGCACGCGATGCAGACCGTGGCGATCGTCGAGGGCGCGGCGACCGGCCTGGCCGCACCGCTGCTCACGCCGGCGGACCTGGCGCGCGCCCGGGCGCTGAACGAGCGGATGCGCCGGAGCCTGGCCGAGTTCGACCCGCTGGCGTTCACCGCGCTGAACGCGGAGTTCCACGAGGTGCTGTTCAGCGCTTGCCCGAACCCGAACCTGGTGGAACTGGTGCAGCGGTGCTGGACGCGGCTCGCGGCGGTGCGGGACAGCACGTTCGCGTCGGTCCCGGGGCGGGCACCGGCGTCCGTGGAGGAGCACGAGCGGCTGCTGGCGCTGATCGAGGGTGGCGGTGGGCCTGCCGAGGTCGAGCAGTGCGCGCGGGAGCACCGGCTGGCGACCTTGGAGGCGTACCTAGCGCGGGAGCGGTGACGGCGGCCGCGCGAGGGAATGGCACGGGCTTGAGCGGGCCGGGCTCGTGCGGGTTGCGTCGCGTTCGTGAGGGTTGCTTGAGCCGCCTTCGGAGTGTCAGGGTCGGGGATGCCGATCTTCTCCGCGCCGGACGGGACCGCGCTCTCCTTCCGTCTTCTCGGTTCCGGTGGTGCGCCCGTGGTTTGCCTCCCTGGTGGACCGATGCGCGCCGGGGCGTATCTCGCGGACCTCGGCGGGCTCGAGCGCTTGGCCGTTCTCGACCTGCGGGGGACCGGGGATTCGGACGTACCCGCCGATCCCGGTACCTACCGGTGCGATCGGCAGGTCGAGGACGTCGAGGCACTGCGCAAGCACCTCGGCCTCGACCGGCTCGACCTGCTCGGGCATTCGGCCGGGGCCAGCCTCGCCGTCCTCTACGCCGCCCGGTACCCCGGCCGGCTGCGGCGGCTGGTGCTCGCCGCACCGAGCCCGCGGGCCGTCGGGTTGCAGCTGTCCGTCGACGACCGGCGGCGGATCATGGCCCGGCGGGCCGGTGCGCCCTGGTTCGACGCCGCCGCCGCGGCCTACGACGCGATCGCCGCGCGGACGGCGACCAGCGCGGACTGGGCCGCCGTCGCGCCGATGTACTACGGCCGCTGGGACGACGCCGCCCGGCGGCACCAGGCCACCGAGGCCGGCCAGCGCAACGGTGCTGCCGCGCGCGTCTACAACTCCGAGGGCGCTTTCGAGCCCGAGGTCACGCGGGCTGCGCTCGGGGCCGTCGAGGCTCCGGTTCTGGTGCTCGCCGGCGAACTGGACTGGATCGCCAGCCCGGCCGTCGCCGGTGAGTTCGCCGGGCTGTTCCCGGACGGCCGGGTCGTCGTCCTGCCCGGCGCCGCGCACTACCCCTGGCTGGACGACGCCGCCGGCTTCGGGTCAGCTGTCTCGGGTTTCCTGGTGTGACACGGGGTTCCGGCGCGGCTTGATGCGGACCGCCGGCAGCTGGGGCGCCGGCAGCCGCTGCGGCGTGCCCGTGTAGCCGGTGACGCTGCCGAACTGGTCGGACTCCGCCTCCCACGCCTCGCGGAAGGCCGCGATCTCCTCGTGGGTCCGGCCGACGAAGTTCCACCACATCAGGATCTCTTCGTCGAACGGGGTGCCGCCGAGCAGCAGGAACCGGGCCGGGGCCGTGCCGCGGTTGCTCAACGTAAGCGAGCGCACGCCGGTGCCGACGTAGCCCAGCTCCGCCGCGCGGACGCGGGTGCCCGCGACGACGACGTCACCCGTGTCGACCAGGACGCCGTGCTCGAAGCGGGGGTCGACGCCGAGGGACATGTGGGCGTCCGGGCCCAGCACGATCTCCGCGCCGAGCAGCGGGGTGTAGGTCGGGATCGGGGAGGTGCGCCCGGCCAGGGACCCGAGGAACACCCGGATTTCCGCGCCCTCGATCCGGTTCACCGAGGGCACGTAGTGGTCGAACGCGCGGGCCGTGTGCCGGTGGCGTTCGGGCAGCGCGACCCAGAGCTGGACGCCGTGCAGCGTCTTCGCCGCCGGGGTCGAGACCTCGGAGTGGCAGATGCCGTGGCCGCCGGTCATCAGGTTGAGCTCGCCGGGGCGGACGAGCTCGTGGGTGCCGAGGCTGTCGCGGTGCTCGATCTCGCCGGCGAACAGCCAGCTCACGGTCTGCAGGCCGGTGTGCGGGTGCGGGGCGACGTCCATCGCGCCGGTGACCTCGGTCGGGCCGTAGTGGTCGGCGAAGCACCAGGCGCCGATCAGCGACCGGGACCGCTGGGGGAGCGTCCGCCGGACCCGCATCGCGCGCGGGCCGCCGAGGGGGACCTCGCGCGGGGTGAGGATTTCGACGGCGGGGTGCTCGGGATCGGCGGTCGTGGGCCGGTCACCACATTCGAGCTCGGCGGGGGCGGCCTCGGTGTTGCTCATGCCCGCCACGGTAGTCGCGTCGCTCGCCGGGGCTCGGGTGCGAGGTGGACGGGGCCGGCGGTGGGCGGGCAGGCGCGGGTTGGGCTCGGTGGGCGCCCCGGCCGGACAGCCGCGGCCGGGGCGGGCCAGGAGGTTGCGGATCGGGATGGCATCGGCCGCACCGGTGCACTCGGGGCGGCCTCCCCGCCCGCCCGGCCCGGCCGGACAGCCGCGGGCCGCGCGGACCCGGTGGCGGACGCCGGTGCTCCGGACGCCCGCCGGGCCGGGAGGTTGCGGGTTGGGGTGGGCGCGGCGGCAGACCGGTGGCGTTCGCATGGCCGTGGTGGGCGGTGTGGGCGGGGCATGGTCGGCCGCGTGGGCCGCCCGTGCCAAGTCGCGGATCGGAGGGGAATCGGCCGCGCCGGTGCATTCGGGGCAGCCGCCCGGCCCGGCCCGGCCCGGCCGGGGCCGGTCAGCGGGAGGCCGGATGGCGCCCACCGGCGCCGCCGACCGCGGCCCGCCGCGGTGGCCGCCTTCGTTTGTGGAGTTGTCAAGCTTCGCGTCGCCCCTTCAGGCGGCGTGGTGCTGCTGGCGGGCCGCCACAATCGCCTGGCCCTCCGCCGTCAAGATCGCCGGGACCAGCTCGCCCGGCGAGCCCGGCCGGGCCGCGCGGACCAGGCCCTGGTGGGCCAGTGCGTGGGCCGCGAACTGGTCGCCGCACGAGAGGCCGTCGATGAACAAGTCCGGCTCGCTGCTGCACGACACCCGGCCTCGGCCGGCTCCGACCGCTCGCAGCATCGCCAGCATGCGGTGGTTCACCAGGGGGCGCACGGCCGGTGTTCCGGTTTGCTCGTTCATCTCGGTCCCTCCCGCTCGTGGTTCGACCTCGTCCTGCCTGTGCGTCGAACCAGCTGCCGGGATTTCGACAGAAGTTTCCAGCCATGGTCACCGCCGGCGGTCGAGCCCGGGTCGGGTCAGAACGGAGGATCCACCCCGGCGGCCACCGGGACCGGCTCCGGCGTCCACGAACTGGTCGCCTCGCCGCTCGCGGCCCGGCTCAGCCTGGTCACCGTCGCCGTTGCGTAGCGCAAGGCCGGGCCGACCTCGTCGACGTCCAGCTCCGTCACCGTGCGCTTCTCGCCCTCCTTCGTGTCGAACGACCGCTGTCTCAGCCGGCCCTGCACGATCACGCGGGCTCCGCGCCGCAGCGACTCCGCGACGTTCTCCGCGGACTGCCGCCACACGTTGCAGCGCAGGAACAGCGCGTCGCCGTCGCGCCAGGCGCCGGATTCGCGGTCGAACGTCCTCGGGGTCGACGCGACCGTGAAGTTCGCGACCGCGGCGCCGGACGGCGTGAACCGCAGCTCGGGGTCGCTCGTCAGGTTGCCGACCACGGTCACCAGCGTTTCGCCTGCCATCGGGCTCCTCCTTCTCCTCCGGGTGCGGGGTGCACCGCTCTTGCCGATGAGGAGAGCACGGGGGTCCGACAGTTCCGGGCCGGGCGACGAGATGCCGGTACCCGTCCGGGCTGGTTTCCTGCCGCCATGCCGACGGCGTTCCAGAAGGAGCTGAGCACGCTCGCCCAGCGGCTCGCGGACCTCTGCGCGCTGGTCGCGATCGCGGTCGGTGAAGCCACGCGGTGCGTCCTGGAAAGTGACCGCACGCTGGGCGGACGGGTGCGGGAAGACGCCGCCGCGATCGCCGCGCTCGGGGTCGCGTGCGAGGACCAGGCGTGTGCGCTGCTGGCCCTGCACACGCCGCGGGAAGAGGGCGTCAAGGCGGTCGTCGCCGCCGTGCACGCCGCCGCGGATCTCACTCGGATGGGTGGTCTTGCGCTGGAGGTCGCGGAGCCGCGGTGGCGGGTGCCGGTGGAGGCTCGGCCCGCGCTCGGGCGGCTCGGCGAGCACGCCGTGGCCGCCGCCCGGGCGCTTCGAGGACAGCTCGCCGGCGAGGACGGCTCCGGGGTGACTGACGCGGTCGCGCTGGCCGGCACCGCGGAGCGGGAACTACGGGAACAGGCGCGCGGGACGGCCGACGTCGTCCTGCTCGCCGCGGCCTACGGGCGCTTCGCCGGGACCGCGGCGTCGATCGCGCGCCGGATGGCGAAGTTCGTCCCGGTCGCCACCTGAATGTCCGAAATGGACGCTCGGGTCACTGTCCCTGCTGGGGGAACTGGCCCGGGTACTGCTGCTGCGACGGGTGCTGCGGCTGCGGGAACCCCTGCGGCTGCGAAGGGTGCGGCTGCTGCAAGCCCTGTTGCGGGAACCCGCCCGACGGCGGCTGCTGCGGGTAGCCCGCCTGGGCGCCCTGCTGCTGACCCTGTTCCTCCTGCGCCTGCAGGCGGACGGCGTCCTCCTTCGGGATCCGGTTCTCGATCCCGCAGAACGTGCACTGCGCCGAGTACTTCACGCTGATCGGGAAGAGCGGGATGAAGAACAGGGTGAACTTCGTGACCGCCTTCCGCACCGCGTGCGAGGCGGGGTTGCCGCACCGGCCGCACAGGAAGGTCGTCATCGCCAGCACGTAGATCCGCGTCCGCCAGCCCCAGATCAGCATCGGTACTTCTTTCTCCCAAGTCTTCTGTTCGCCGGGCAGCCTCGCACACCGGCACGCCGCCGCGTGGCGGTTTCGCCGAACTCGGGGTCTAGATTGTGATCATGCCGAGCGACTTCGCCCTCAAGACCATGAACGCCGTGCACCGCGGCCTGATCAAGCTCTCCGGCGGGCGGGTGGGCTGGCAAGCCGGCATGCCCGTCCTCGAGCTCACCACGATCGGCCGCAAGAGCGGGCAGCCGCGGACCGTGCTGCTGACCTCCCCGCACCAGGACGGCGAAAAGCTGGTCGTCGTGGCCTCGCGCGGCGGGGACGACACGCACCCCGCGTGGTTCCTCAACCTGCGCGACAACCCGGACGTCGAGGTGTCGCTCAAGGGCGCGCCGAAGCGGCCGATGCGCGCCCGCGTCGCCGACGCCGACGAGCGCGCGAAGCTGTGGCCGAAGATCTCCGGCCAGTTCAAGAACTACGCGCAGTACCAGACCAAGACCGAGCGCGAGATCCCGCTCGTCTTCCTCGAACCGCGCTAGTTCCGCGCGGTCAGGTACGCCGGGTCCGGTCCGGGGATCGGCTGGTCCGGCACGCCCGCCAGCAACTGGCTCATCGCGTGGAAGTACGGCGGCGCGGCAACCGTGCCGCCGAACGCGCCGTGGCCGCAGTTGCCCAGGTGCACCGGGGTGCCCGGGCAGATCTCGCGCGGGCGCGGTCCGTCGGCGAAGACCATGGACGACACCGCGTAGCCGTCGACCCCGCCGACGAACGCGACGGATTCGCTCTGCTGCGTCGTGCCCGTCTTGCCGATGTCGGGCCGGGTCCAGCCGGCCGCGCGCGCCGCTTCGGCCGACGTGCCGCTCGTCGTGTCCTTGCTCAGGCCCGCTTCGAGGGTGTTCGCGACGCCGGTCGGGATGACCTGCTCGCACGCCTGCTGCTGGACCGCGACGGCGTTGCCGTTCCGGTCGGTCACCGAAAGGATCGGGTTCGGCGGGCACCAGACGCCGCCGCTCATCAGCGTCGCCGACACGTTCGCCATCTCCAGCGGGCTCACCGGGCTGTTGCCGAGGGTGAACGAGAGCAGGTTCTGGAAGTACTTCGACTGCGGTTCGCTGTACTGCGGGTTGCTCGAAGCCGGGTTCGGCGCGGCCCCGGCGTCGTTGGTGGCGAGGGTGTTGCGCAGGCCCAGCTTGTACGCCATGTCGAGCACGGCGGGCATCCCGACCTGGCTCTCCAGCCCGACGAACGCGACGTTCGGCGACGTCGCCAGCCCGTCAGCCAGGCTGATCGGATCCGCGTAGTGGCCGTCGTTGTGGACGGTGTAGCACGCCGAATGCGAGTCGGGCACGGGGAAGCACTGGCTGTCCGGGTTGGGCAGCGGCGTCTCCAAGCCCGCTTTGCCGGTGACGAGCGCCGCTGCCGAGGTGAAGATCTTGAACGACGAGCCGGCACCGAACTCGTTGCTCGCGTCCGCGACGATGTCCGTGGACGTCTCGCCCCGCGCGGGATCGGTGCCGTAGTTCCGGTTGGCGACCATGGCGAGCACCTGGTGGCCGGCCGAACCCGGCTGCACGACGGCGAAAGTGTTCGCCACGCCGTCCTGCGTGGTCGGCACGTTCGCGTCGACGGCGTCCTTGGCCACCTGCGAGACGCGCGGGTCGAGCGTCGTCTTGATCGTGTACCCGCCGGTGGCCAGCTGGTCCGCGGTGAACCCGGCGTGCACGAGGTAGCTTTCCGCGTAGGCGCAGAAGAACCCGGCGTCCGGGGCCGCGCCCAGGCAGGTCGAGGACGGCGCGACCGGCCCGTTCGGCAGCACGCCGAGCGGCGCCGCCTTCGCCGTCGGGGCGTAGGACGCGGGCAGCGACCCGTTGGTGACCATGTCGTCGATGACCAGATTGCGGCGCTGGAGCGCTTTGTCCGCGTGCGTGTACGGGTTGTAGACGCTCGGGTTGTTCACCATTCCGGCGAGCAGTGCCGCCTGCGGAACGGTCAGTTTGTCCGCTGTCGTCCCGAAATAGGCTTTCGCGGCCGCGCCGACGCCGTACACCGTGCCGCTGAATTCCACGACGTTCAGGTAATCGGCGAGAATGTCGTCCTTGCTCGTGGTGTCGTTGAGCTGGACGGCCATTTTGGCCTCCCGCAGCTTGCGCGCGACGGAGTCCTCGCGGTCGGCCGCCTGGGCCACCGGGTCGGTGCGGTCGACGACGTTCACGAGGTAGTTCTTGACGTACTGCTGCGTGATCGTCGACGCGCCCTGCAGCGCGCCGCCGGTGCTGTCGTTGACCGCCGCGCGGAGCATCCCCTGCAGGTCGACGCCGCCTTCGGTGTAGAACCGGCGGTCCTCGACCGCGATGATCGCGGCCTTCATCGTCGTCGCGATCCCGGCCGCGGTGACTGGGAGCCGGTACTGCGCGTAGAGCGTCGCGATCGGGGCGCCGGTGCGATCGGTCACCGTCGTGGTCAGCGGCGGGTCCGCCGCGGCGAGCTGCGCGGAAATGGCGTTCACGGAATCGCTCACCTGATTTGACAGCAGGCCGGCGCCGAGCGCGACGGGCGCCATCGTGCCCGCCACGAGAATTCCGGCGAGAACGCACAATCCGACCAAAGAGAACACGCCAGGACGACCATTCACGGAACCGAGATTAGCCATCGGGGAATGAAGCTTCCGTTCGGTGAGACATGTGCCTCAACGGGCCAACCTGCCCAGCAGTGCGGAAGCGACGGCGATCGCGGCGACGGTCGCGACGGCCAGCACGCCGAAGTCGAGCCCGAGGTGGGCGGGCGTGCCGATCAGCAGTCCGCGCAGCGCGTCGACCTGGTAGCTCAGCGGGTTGACGTGGCTGAGCACCTTCAGCCACGACGGCATCAGGTCCACCGGGTACAGCGCGTTGGAGCCGAAGAACAGCGGCATCGTGATCGCCTGGCCGATGCCCATCAGCCGTTCGCGGGACAGCACGATCCCGGCGATCACGATGGACAGGCAGCAGAAGAACGCCGACCCGAGCACGAGCACGACCGCCATGGCCAGCAGCTTCAGCGGGTTCACGGTCAGCCCGACGCCGAGGATCGCGGCCAGGATCAGCACCATCAGCGCTTGGACGAGCGCGCGCACCCCGGCGGCGAACGCCTTCCCGGCGACGAGCGCGGCCCGCGGCGTCGGCGTCACCAGCAGCTTGGCGAGCACGCCCGCGTCGCGTTCCCAGATGATCTGGATGCCGTAGAAGATCGAGATGAACAGCGCGGACTGCGCGAGGATGCCGGGCGCGAGGTAGTCGAGGTAGGGGGTCGAGCCGGTCGGGATCGCCTTCAGCCGGGTGAACGTCTCCCCGAAGATCAGCAGCCACAGCGCGGGCTGGATCGCCCGGGTGAGCAGCTCGGTCTGGTCCCGGCGCAGCTTTTGCAGCTCCACCAGGCACATCGCGCCGACGCGGGCGGCGAGGATGCGCGCCTGGCGCAGCGGGCCGGGGTCAGCCGAGACGGCGGGCGGTGCGGCGAGCGGCACGGACACTGCGGATCCCTCCTTCGTCGGTTTCCAGGCGGTCGCCGGTGACCGCGCGGAACACGTCGTCCAATGTGGACCTCGGACCGAGGTCGGTCTCCAGCTCGGCGGGGGTGCCCAGCGCCCGGATGCGGCCGGTGTGCATGAGCGCGACGCGGTCGCAGTACTGCTCGGCCTCGTCCATGTAGTGCGTGGTGACGAGCACGGTCATGCCGGTGTCGGTGCGGATCTGCGTGATCCGCTCCCACACCGCGGAGCGGGCGACGGGGTCGAGCCCGATCGTCGGCTCGTCGAGGATCAGCAGCCGCGGCGAGCTGACCAGGGCCTGGGCGAGCTCGAGCCGGCGGATCATGCCGCCCGAATAACCCTTCGCGACGCGGTCGGCTTCGTCGGCCAGCCCGACGAGGTCCAGGGCGCGGCGCACTTCGCCGTCGCGCCGCGCCCGGGGGACGTCGAAGAGCCGCGCGAACAACGCGACGTTCTCGCGGCCGGTAAGCGCGCCGTCGGCGGACAGCTGCTGCGGCACGTAGCCGATCAGCCGCCGCACGGCCATCCGGCGGCGCGCGACGTCGACGCCGAAGACGGTGATGTGCTCCGGCGCGGTCGGCAGCAGCGTGGTGATCATCCGGAGCGTCGTGGTCTTGCCGGCGCCGTTCGGGCCGAGCAGGCCGAACACCTCGCCGGGCGCGATCTCCAGGTCGACGCCGTCGACCGCGCGGGTCGTGCCGAACGAGTGGCTGAGCCCGGTGCACCGCACCGCGGGTTCGGTCATGGCTGCTCCTTCAGGATGCCCATGAGTTTTTCGAGCGCCGGCAACGCCTGTTCGATCGCCGCGGTGTCCTCTTCGGACAGTCCGGCGAGCGCGTCGGCGACGAGCCCGGTGCGGGCGCGCCGCCAGGTGGCCATCCGCTCGCGCGCCGCGCCGGTGATCTCCAGCCGGGTGGCGCGCCGGTCGGCCGGGTCGGGCTCGCGGCGCAGCAGACCGGCGTCGACGAGCTGGTTGACCAGCGTGCTGACGGAGTTGGCGGCCAGGTGCAGCTCCCGTGCGGCCGCCGCGACGCCGATGCCCGGCCGGTCGGCGACCACCCGCAGGACCTCGACCTGCGCGCCGGGCAGCGGAGAGCCCGGTACGTCGGCGCGCACCCGGCGGCGCACCACGCGGCGGATCCCCTGGACGGCACCCAGGAGCCGGTCGGCGAGTTCGGTCATGTCGCCAAGGTAGCTCTGACTCAGATCTATTAGCAACGCTAAATGTCTGGTTGGCGCGGAAGATCCCGGATCAGCGGGCGGCTTCGGCGAGAGCGAGGTCGAGCAGGCCGGGGAAGCGGGCGTCGAACTCCTCGCGGCGCAACGCGTTGAGCCGCTGCGTGCCGCTGTCCCACTGCTTCAGCAGGCCGGCCGCGCGCAGGATCTTGAAGTGCCGGGACGCCGCGGGCTTGCTGACCGGCGGCATGATCGCGCCGCACGACTGCCCGGGTTCGCGGGCGAGGGTGGCGACCATGGCGAGCCGGTGCGGGTCGCGCAGAGCTTCCAGGGCCTCGGCGAACGTGACGTCCTCGAGGGCCGGGTGCTCCAGGGGGGTCGCGGTGCGGCTGGCCATGGTCCGAGTATCCCTCGGTTGCCGGAGCGCGCGCGGCTGTGCCATGGTCGATGTTAGTCATTTGGTTAACATGAGGAGGTCCTGGTGCGCGCTTACCGTCCCGAGTCCGGCCGCCTGGTCGCGCGGGAAGAGCCCGTGCCCGAGCCGCAGCGCGGGGAGGTGCTCGTCCGGGTCCGGGCGACGTCGCTGAACTACCGGGACCTGCTCATCCTCGACGGCGTCCACTTCACCAACGCGTCCAGCGCCCTCGTCCCGCTCTCCGACGCCGCCGGCGAGGTCGCCGCGGTCGGCGAGGGCGTCACCCGCTTCGCGGCCGGCGACCGGGTGCTCAACGCCTTCCACTCGAACTGGATCGCCGGCCGGCTGCCGGACTCGCTGGTCGGCTACGGGAACGGCCAGGACGGCTGGCTCACCGAATACCGCGCCGTCTCCGAGCAAGCGCTCGTCGCGCTGCCGGATTCGCTCACCTACGAGCAAGGCGCGACGCTGCCGTGCGCCGCCGTCACCGCTTGGACGTCGCTCGCCGGGGTACGGCCGGGCGACGTCGTGCTCACCCTCGGCACCGGCGGGGTGTCGCTGTTCGCCCTGCAGCAGGCGAAGGCGCTCGGCGCGCGCGTGGTCGCGACGACGTCCAGCCCGGAGAAGGCGGCGAAGCTGACGGCGCTCGGCGCGGACACGGTCATCGACTACCGGGCGACGCCCGAGTGGGGCAAGGCGGTCCTCGACGCCACCGGCGGCCGGGGCGCGGACCGGATCGTCGAGGTCGGCGGGCCCGGCACGTTCGCGCAGTCGCTCGTCGCGGCCGGGACGCACCACGCCGACATCGCGCTCGTCGGGTTCGTCGGCGCCGACGGCCCGCCGGTGGAGTTCATGGACCTGTTCCGCAGCGGCGCGACCGTGCGGAAGATCTGGGTCGGCAGCCGGGAGGACACCGAGGACCTCGTGCGGCAGCTCGCGGTGCGCCCGATCGAGCCGGTGGTCGACAGCGTGTTCGCGTTCGACGACGCCCCGGCGGCGCTCGAGCGGTTCCGGAGCCGCGAGAACTTCGGCAAGGTCGTGATCACCACCGCGTGAGGCGAGAGGGATACCGCTGATCGGCTGAACCTGACTCGGAGTGACCGTTCGGCGGCGAAGTGCTGCCGTTCGCCGCGTGATCGCGTGGTTCTCCCCGGGAACCGGGGTGCGCAGGCGCATGCTGTCCTTTCCGACCCCGCGTCCCCGCGCCTGACGTCCACTGTGGACATTGCCAGTGCGCCCGGCCCGGCGGTCTTTCTCTACCCGAGATAGGACACAACGCCCGTGACCCTGCTGGACAGCAAGCTCGTCCGGTGCTGGACGTCCCGCCCGCACCTGCAGTCCCTCTACGCCCTCGCCGCGGCCGCCCCGCGGATGCGCGCCGCGCTCGGCCTCGCACCCACCGGCGGCGGCACGGTCGGCTTCAAGGTGGACGGGGATGCACTGGCCCGCACCGAGGCGGAGCTGATCGCCGCGACCTCGGCCCGGCTGCCGGTGCACCCGCTGGTGACGCAGGACCTGCACGGCCGCTCGACGGTCCGGTGCTGGCGCCGCGACCACGACCTGCGCGTGCTGACCGGCGACCTGGTCGACGTCGCCGACCGGCTGGCCCGGGCGGGCTACGGCGGCTGCCTGCGGTCGGCGACGGTCGAGTTCGCCGAGCAGACCGGGCGCCGTGACCGCAAGCTCGCGCTGGTGTACCTGTTCGGCCGCGGCACGTTCCACACCGCGGCGGCGTCCGGGGCCGCGCCGCTCGACCGCGCGCTGGAGCTGCGCGCCCGCGCCGCGCTGCACGGCGCGCTGCCGTTGGAACCGCACGCGCACCGCCGGTTCGTCGTCTGAAATTCTCGCGTTTGTCGAGGTCACGGGCTTCTGCGAGGATGCTGCTCTCGTTCGAGGAGAAGGAGATCGCAGTGGCTTCCGTGCTCAACCCGTATCTGAGCTTCCGCGCCGAGGCGCGGCAAGCCATGGAGTTCTACAAGAGCGTCTTCGGCGGCACCCTGAAGGTGAACACGTTCGGGGAATTCGGGTCACCCGAAGGGGCGGACGCGGACAAGATCATGCACGCCCAGCTGGAGACCGACCAGGGCTACACGCTCATGGCGTCCGACACCCCGGCCGGCATGGAGTACAACCCCGGAACCAACATCACGGTCAGCCTCAGCGGCGACGACGCCGACACGCTGAGCGGCTACTGGGACAAGCTGAGCGAAGGCGGCACCGTGACGGTTCCGTTCGAAAAGCAGATGTGGGGCGACGAATTCGGGGCCTGCGTCGACAAGTTCGGCATCCCGTGGATGGTGAACGTCGTCCACCAGGGGTAACCGGGCGTTGCAGCCCGCGCCCCCGTCGGTGACGATGAGGTGCCGGCGTGCTCCCGCGCCGGGGCGAAGGAGGCCCGATGGCGGGTTCCCCCTGGACGTGCGCGCAGTGCGGCGCGGTCAACGACCCCGCCGCCGGCCGGTGCGGCACCTGTGCGAGCCTGGCACCGGGCCGGGCTCGCGCGCGGGCGCTGTGGGTGCTGCTGACCCTCATGCTCGTCGCCGGCGTCGCGGTGGGCGGAGTCCTGCTGTTCACCGGCCGCTCGAAGCCGTCGCCGGACGCGGCCGGGCCGTTCCCGTCGTACACCACCCCCGCCGTGCCCACCACCAAGACCGTGGTCACGACCGCGAACGCCCTGACCCCACCGCCGTCGACGACGACCTCCGCGGCACCGGACGGGAAGCCGTGCCCGGGCGACGCGGCCCGCTACCTCCCGGGTGGCCAGGGCACCGCGCTGCTGGTCGCGCAGACGGCGAAGTCGCTGATCACGATCTGCCGGGTGCCCGACGGCCGGATCTTCTACGACGGCCAGGCCCGCGGGCAGGCGGCTTCGGACGACACGCACATCATGCTGCCGGCGCAGGCTTCGGGCGACGGTTACGTCGCGAAGAACGGGGACTACACCTACCAGGTCGGCGGCGGCAGGCTGGTCGTCTCGGCCGGGTCCGGCGTGCTCTCGGACGAGGAGCTGACGACGATCGGCTGAGCGCTCGCTCAGGATGTGGGAGCACTGCCGGACGGTCGGTCGTTTTCAGCATCCTGGACGCATGGCTTCTCCGCTGGACAACCCGACGTGGACGTCGCTGAACGGCCCGCACGCCCGCTTCGCCGAACGGCGTGGGCGCGTGCTGCGCTACCCCGAGGATGTCGCACCCTTCCTCGGCCTGCCCGACGACCCGGGCGAGCAGGACTGGCGGGACGTCGCCGCGCTCGGCGGGCCGGGCGCGGTCGTCGTGCTCGCCGCCACCGCCGCTCGGCCGCCGGAAGGCTGGGAGGTGCTCGACGCGCTCCCCGGGGTCCAGCTGGTCGACGAGGGCGTCGCCGCGGCACCGGAGCCGGAGGCCGTGCGGCTGGGGCTCTCGGACGTGCCCGAGATGCTCGACCTCGTCGAGCGGACGAAGCCCGGGCCGTTCCGCAAGCGGACCGTCGAACTCGGCACGTACCTGGGGATCCGGCGCGAGGGCGCGCTGGTCGCGATGGCGGGGGAGCGGCTGCACCCGCCCGGCTACACCGAGATCAGCGCGGTCTGCACCGACCCGGCCTATCGCGGCCAGGGCCTCGCGACGCGGCTCGTGCTCGCCGTGGCGGCGGGCATCCGCGAGCGCGGTGAGACGCCGATGATGCACGCCGCCGCGAGCAACACCTCGGCGATCCGGCTCTACCTCTCGCTCGGGTTCGCCCTGCGGCACCGGCCGGACTTCGTCGCGGTGCGCGTCCCGGGCTAGGCGCCGGTCGAGGAGCCGGGCCGCACGATCATCAGCACCGTCACCGCCGCCCACAGCAGGTTGAACACGCCGGTGACCATCGCGAGCCGCCCGAGTTTGTCCGAAGTGGACTCTTCGGCCAGGAACCGCTGCTGCCGCGGCAGCACCAGGAGCGCGAGCACCGCGGCGGCGACGGCGGTCAGCCCGATCGACGTCAGCAGCCACGGGTCGCCCATCACGTGCATCGTGCCGGCGACGCCGAAGCCGAACACGGGCACCGCGATGGCGGCGTAGGCGTACACGCGGCAGATCCGGTGCAGCATCGTCGCGACCTTGACGTCGCCTTTCCGGACGGCGGCGGGGAACATGCTGGCCGCGACGGCGACCGGGCCGACGGCGAGGATCGCCGCCAGGACGTGGACCGAGAGCAGGATTTTCGACACGCGCCGAAACTAGTGGTCCCCGGGTGAGCCGAGGAGTGGCTGGAATGCCACAAACCGCCGGGTTCCGGCCAACTGTGTCCGGATGTCGAATCCGCGTGCCTCCCTTCGACGAACGGGTAGGGAAAGGGGAACGCGATGACCACCACGACTCGCAGCCGGGTCCGCAGCCTGCCGGTCCTGCTCGCCACCGAAGACGACGCCGAGGACATGGGCCTGCTGGCGCCGGACGACCGCCTGACCTGCCACGTGCACGGCCGGTGGATCCACCAGTGCGTTGCCTCGCCCGCGCACGTCAGCCCGGTCACCCGGCACCGCTGGTGCCGCGGCTGCCGCACCGAGCTGTGCGTCGCCGTCGACGAGCTGACGCAGCGGGTCGCGATGACCTGCCCGCGCTGCGGCCACGGCGGCAGCGCCGCCACCACCCGGCTGACCGCGGCCTGCCGGGCGAGCCTGGCCGCCGAGCGCGACGCCCGGCGCGCGGCTTAGGAAGTCACGGTTTCGAGCCCGAGGTCGTCCAGTCCCGCGTAGACGTCCGGACGGCGGTTTCGCAGCCAGGCCGCCAGCGTGAGCCCGCCCGCGACCGCGACGGCCAGCAGCCACGGCAGCAGCGCGATCGCCGGCGCGTCGGACCCGGCGAGGGTGGGGAAGTTGAGGAACGCCAGCGTCGTCACGGCGATCAGGCCGAGCCCGCCGAGGCCGGGGGCGACCACGGTGCGCCAGACCCGGGGGTCGCGGCGCTTGCGGAAGAAGGCGACGACGGCGACCCCGGCCAGCGCCTGCAGGGCGATCACACCGAGCGTGCCGATACCGGTCATGCTGGCCGTGAGGTCGGCGAGCGGGTCCAGCCCGGCCAGCGCGTAGCCCGCCGCGATCAGCGTCGCCACGCCGATCTGGGTCCCGCTGGCGACGTACGGCGCGCCGTTGCCCGCGTTGGTCCGGCCGAGGACCGCGGGCAGCACCCGGGCCCGGCCGAGCGCGAACAGGTAGCGCGTCGCGGAGTTGTGCAGCGCCAGCAAGGCCGCGAAGAGGCTGACGACCAGCAGCAGCATCATCACGTCGGTGAGGAACGAGCCCAGGTAGGTGCGGCTGATCGAGAACACGAGGTCGCCGGTGGCGAGGTGGTCCTGCGCGGTCTTCCCGGCCTCGGCGACGCTCGTCGCGCTGACGATCGCCCACGTCGTGAACGCGGCGAAGACGCCGATGAGGACGATCGCGGTGTAGGTCGCGCGGGAGATCGTCCGGTGCGGGTCCCGGGCCTCCTCGCTGAACAACCCGGTGGCTTCGAAGCCGACGAAAGCGTTGAAGGCGAACAGGAACGCGATCCCGACCGAGCCGGAGAAGACGACGCCGGGCGCGAACGCGTGGACGTCCAGCCCGGTCCGGACGGCGACCGCGACGTCGAGGACGAGCAGGATCGACACCTCGAGGACCAGCGAAACGCCGAGCACCTTCGCGCTGACGTCGACCCCGCGCCGCCCGAGCGCGAACACCGCGGCGGCGGAGGCGAGGCTCCACAGCTGCCAGGGCGTGTGCCAGCCGAAGACCTGCTCGACGACGTTCGCCGTGAAGAACCCGCTCGTCCCGACCGCGCCGGCGACGAAGCAGTTGTAGCCGAGCAGCGCGATCAGCGCGGCGACCAGGCCCATCGGGCGGCCCAGCCCCTTGGTGACGTAGACGTAGAAGCCGCCCGCGCCGGTGACGACCTTGCTCATCTGCGCGTAGCCGACGCCGAAGAGCACCAGGATCACGGCGGCGAGCAGGAACGCGCCGGGCATGCCCCCGCCGTTGCCGAGCGCGATGCCCAGCGCGGCGATGACGACGATGCCGGTCAGGGGCGCGACGGCGGCCAGCACGAGGAAGACGACCCCCGGCGTGCCCAGCGCGTCGCGGCGCAGTGCGTCGGACATGGGATGCTCCTCCCGCGTGGCTTGTCCGGGCATGGTGCGCCGCCGGAGAGGCCGCGGTCTTGGACTCGGGCGCACGGCCGTTGCCTAGCCCGGCACCCACATCGTCACGCGGGTGCCGCGGCCCGGCTGGGAGTCCACCGTGCCGTGCCCGCCGACCTCGGCCAGCCGGGCCACGATCGACTGGGTGATGCCGAAGCCCGGCGGCCGCTCGCGGACGTCGAAACCCTCGCCCTGGTCGCGGGCGACGACCGCGATCCCGCCGTCGCGCTCTTCCACGCGCAGCACGACCTGTTTCGTCCCGGAGTGCTTGACGGTGTTGCGCAACGCTTCCCGCACCGCCTCGCACATCGCGGTGCGGCGGTCCTGGGACAGCTTGTGGTCGTCGGCGAAGTCCGCGGCGACGAGCTGGGTGCGCAGGCCGTCGCGCGCCATTTCGGTCGCGACGTCGGCGAGCTCGACCGCGAGCCCGCGCGTCAGGCCGGTCGGCACCGGCTCGGTGATCCGGCGGCGGATCTCGGCGGCCTCGGCCTTGGCCACCGACCGCACCTCCGACAGCCGGCTGACGGCGTGCGTGTCGTCGCCTGGCGCCGAGATGGCGAGCGCTTCCAGCGTTTGCAGCACGTGGTCGTGCATGAGCCGCCGGGTCCGGCGGCGCTCGGCCTCGCGCCCGCGCCGGATCCCGATGTCGACCGCGAACCGGGTACCGGCGCCGAGCAGGATGAGGATGCCCGCGGCGATGACGATCGCCACCGCCAGCGCGACCATGCAGCCGATCGAGCGGGTCACGGAGAGCTGGTCGGTCAGCGGCAAGCCGCCGGCCAGCGTGAGGAGCGCCCGCAGCGGCGCGGCCGCCACCAGCAGCCACAGCGCCGAGGGCAGCCCGGACGTGCCCGCCCACATGGCCACGGCACCGACCAGCCACGTCCACGACACGTCGACCGCGAACGGCTGCACCGACGCCGGGGCCGTCGCGGCGACGGCGAAGTTGAGCGCCACGCCGACGGCGAGGTCCAGGGCCAGGGCGCGCCCGGTGATGCGGTGCCGCAGGCCGCCCACGCGCAGCACCCAAGCCACCGCGGCGGTGTTGGCCGCGACGGCGAACACGGTGGCGGCCAGCACCGGCCCGAGCCCGAGCTTGCCGTTGGCCGCGGCGAACCCGATGAACACCTTGACGAACGCCGCGATCCGGTAGGTCAGCGGCACGACGACCCAGTAGCGCGCGGCGCGGGCGAGCGTCGCGTCGCCGACGGCGGCGAGGTCGCTGTTCTCGTCCGGGGGCTCCGCGGGTTCCGGGGGTGTGCCGCTGCGCAGCAGCGTGCGAACGAGCGCGCGCGGCGGTGCGGCGGAGCCCGCCTCGGGCATCGGTGGTCCCCATTTCGTCCGGCCGTCCGGGCGGTCTGAGCCTGGCAGCGCGGCGGGGGCGTCGTCAACCGCTTGTGGGGTGGGGTCAGTACGTGTGGAACAGCGTGTCTTCGCCCGTGTACTCCGGCCAGCCGGGCGACCCGGTGGCGGCGAAGCGGTACCACGCGCCGTTGAGGTCGTGGGCCAGTTCCCGGGGCGCGTGCTCGCCGAGCAGGCCCCGCGGTCCGGACAGCGGCCCGAGCGCGTCGAAGACGAAGGGCAGTTCGAGCCCGTGGCACGCGCCCAGCGCGCCCTCGTGCAACGGCGAACCCCACTCGAACTCGTACCGGAAGGTCCGGCCGCCGTGGTTTTCCGCGAGGTCGCGCACGCCGTCGCGGAAGACCAGATCGGTCAGCGCCGCCACGAGGACCTCGCCCGCCGGCCCGTCCGAGCCGAGGCCGTACCGCTCGAGCACGCCGGCCGGGTCGGGGTGCGACACGGCCAGCGACGCCACGGCCTGGTCGTCGGTGACCGCGTCGAGCGCGCCGGTGGGCACCAGGTAGAGCCGCATCTCCTCGCTGCAGCTGCCGACGACCAGGTCGACGTCCCGGCCGGCGCCCGCCTTGATCGCCTTGGCCGGGTGCTGCGGCAGGACGTCGTCGCCGACCACCGGGAGGAACGGGCTGAGCCCGTACCCGCGGTCGTAACCGAGCGCGTCGCGCAGGTCGGGCGCGCCACCCGGGCGCAGGACGGCGTCCTGGGCGTCGAGCAGCTGCTCGGTCGACACCTTCCGGAACGCCTCGGCGGTCGGTTCGACCTTCAGCTCGTCGGCGATCACCCGGGCGAGCCGGCGCGCCTGGACGCCGTCGCGCACCATGTCCGGGTGTCCACTCTGGACGATCGCGCGGTGGAAGAGCCCTTGCGAGAGCGGGGAAGCGAGCAGGCAGGCCACGCTCACCGCGCCCGAAGCGGCGCCGAAGAAGGTGACGTTACCGGGGTCGCCGCCGAAGCCCTCGATGTTCTCCCGGACCCACCGCAGGGCCGCGAGCTGGTCGCGCAGCCCGAGGTTCGTCGTCCCGCCGTCCAGCGGCAGGAAGCCGTCGACGCCGAGCCGGTACTGGACGGTCACGAGCACCGCGCCGGCGTGGTTGAACGACGTGCCGTCGTAGACCGGCGCCGAGCCGGTGCCGCCGAGGAACGCGCCGCCGTGCACGAACACCAGCACGGGCAGGCCGGCCGGGCCGAGCCGCGGCGTCCAGACGTCGACCGTCAGGTATTCGGGGCCCGGCCGCCAGCCGGTGCCGGTGAGGGGCGTCAGGTCGAGGCCGGGGACGTCGTGCCGGCGCTGCGGCGCGGTCGGCCCCGGTCTCAGCGCGTCGCGCACGTCCTCCCACGGCGGGGCCGGGACGGGTTCGGCGAAGCGCAGGTCGCCCTCCGGCGCGGCGGCGTACGGGATGCCGCGGAACAGCGCGAAGCCGGCGGCGGTGACTTGACCGCGGACCGCGCCGGACGTGGTGGGGACGACGGGGTCGGTCATGCCGGGTGGTCCCTTCGGGGAAGATCGGGGAGAGTGCCCGACAGCCTAGGACCGGGGACGGGCCGCCGTCATGGGCGAACCGTCGCGGGAGTTGTCGCGGATGGATAACGGCGCCGGTGCGTTCGGCCACCTGGCCGAACGCACCGGCGCGGCCGGTCAGTCTTCGAGCAGATCTTCGATGGTGATCGGGATGTGCCGGACCCGGATGCCGGTGGCGTTGTACACGGCGTTGGCGACCGCCGCGGCCATGCCGACCGTGCCGATCTCGCCGAGCCCGCGCGCGCCGACCGCGTTGTGCAGCGTGTCCGGGTACTCGACGAACTGGACGTCGACCTCCGGGATGTCGGCGTTGACCGGGAGCAGGTAGCTCGCGAAGTCGCCGTTGGCGAGCCGGCCGTTCGCCTCGATCTCCAGGCCCTCGTGCAGCGCCGCCGAGACACCCCAGATCATGCCGCCCATGATCTGGCTGCGGGCCGCCTTGTCGTTGATGATCCGGCCCGCGTCGAAGACGCCGAGCATCCGCGACACGCGGGCCTCGCGCGTCCACTTGTGCACCCGGACCTCGACGAACTGGGCGCCCCACGAGGCGAAGGAGTGTTTGGTCAGCTCCTCCCCGGGTGCCGACGTGCCGGTCACCTCGAGCGATTCGCGTCCCACGGTCCGCAGCAGCTCGCCGAAGGACATCGACTCGCCGTCGGCGAAGACGCGGCCGTCGGCGTAGGTGACCTCCCGCCCGGCGAACGGCGCGCCGGGGTCGGCGGCGAGCGCGGTCAGTTCGTCGATCGCCTTGGTGGCGGCGAGCATGATCGCCGTGCCGGCGCTCGCCGTCGCCGTCGAGCCGCCGGACATGCCGCCCGGCGGGAGGGCCGAGTCGCCGAGGCGCGGGGTGATCCGGTCCGCCGGGATGTCCAGCGATTCGGCGCCCACCAGGGAGAGCACGGTGAGCAGGCCGGTGCCGGGGTCCGCGCCGCTCGTCGCGACGACGGCGGTGTCGTCCGCCCGCAGCGTGATGCCGACGGTGGCCGGGAACCGCAGGGCGGGGAACACCGCGGTGGCCACGCCCATGCCGACGAGCCAGTCGCCGTCGGTGCGCGAGCCCGCCGGGCGGTGCGCCCAGCCGAAGCGGTCCGCGCCGACGCGGAAGCACTCGTCGAGGTGCTTGCTCGACCACTGCAGGTCGTGGCCGGGCGGGGCGGTCGAGTTGTTGCGGACACGCAGCTCGATCGGGTCCATGCCCAGCTTCACGGCGAGCTCGTCGACCGCGCTCTCCAGCGCGAACGACCCGGGTGCCTCGCCGGGAGCCCGCATGAACGTCGTCGGCGGGACGTTCAGCGGCACGATCTTCTGGGAGATGGACAGGTTCTTCGTGGCGTACCACTCGCGCGAGGTGCCGTGCGACGTCGGTTCGACGAACGACCGGGCGGTGTCGGTGTGGCACCACGAGTCGTGGCGCAGGGCCACCAGGGTGCCGTCCGGCTCGGCGCCGAGCGTGAGCTTCTGCACTGTCGCGGCCCGGCCGGCGGTGGCGGTGAAGACCTGTTCGCGGGTGAGCGCGGCCTTCACCGGCCGGCCGAGGGCGCGGGCCGCCGCCGCGGCCAGGAACGCCGGTGTGGACGTCCGGCCCTTGCCGCCGAACGCGCCGCCGACGAACGGGTTGATCGCGTGGACGGCCTCCGGCGCCAGCTCGAGGGCCATGGAGACTTCCGCCGCCTGCATGTTCGACGCCTGGTTCCCGCTGTAGACGGTCAGTTCGCCGTCGTCCCACACCGCGACCGCGGAGTGCGGCTCCATCGCGGCGTGGTTCTGCGTCGCGGTCGTGTAGGTCGCCTCGACGACCACCGGGCTCGCGGCCAGGGCGGCATCGAAGGATTCGACGCCGTCTTCGAGCACCTCGATCTCCGGCGGTGCGCCGTCCATGGCCGGGGGCGCGGGTTCGGCCGAGTCGAGGTGTTCGGCGAGCGAGGTCCGGGCGGGCCGCTCGCGGTAGGTGACCGCGACGAGGCTCGCGGCGTCCCGGGCCTGCTCGAACGTCTCCGCGACGACGAAGCCGATCGGCTGGCCGTAGTAGGTGACTTCCTTGTTCTGCAGCGGAACCCACGTCTCGCCGAAGGGCGGCATGCTCGGGGTCTGCAGGGTCAGCGGGTCGAACGGCGTGTAGACCTCGAGCACGCCGGGTGCGCTCTTCGCCGCGGTGGCGTCCACGGCCTCGATCTCGCCGTGCGCGATCGTGCTGAGCAGGACGTAGCCGTAGACCATGCCGGAAAAGGCGTGGTCGGCGCCGTACTTGGCCTCGCCGGTGACCTTCAGCGGCGCGTCCAGCCGGGTGATCATCGGGAGCTCCCCTCGGTCAGTTCGAGCAGCGCGCGGACGATGGTCCGCTTGAGCAGCGGCACCTTGAAGGCGTTGTCCCGCAAGGGCCGGGCACCGTCGGCGGCGACGGCCGCGGCGGCTTCGAACGACGCCTGCGTCGCCGGGGCGCCGCGCAGGGCGTCCTCGACGGCGGGCAGGTGCCACGGCACGGTGCCGACGCCGCCGGCCGCGACCCGCGCGTCGGCGATGACGCCGTCGCGGACGTCCAGCGCGACCGCGGCCGAGCACAGCGCGAACTCGTAGGACTGCCGGTCGCGCACCTTGACGTAGGTGGAGTTCGCCGCCCAGTCCAGCCGCGGCACGACCACCTCGGTGATCAGCTCGCCGGGCCGCAGGTCGTTCTCCAGCGCCGGGGTTTCGCCGGGCGTCTGGTAGAAGTCGCGCAGCGCCACTTCGCGGGTGCCTTCGGCGTCGGCCAGCTTCACGCGGGCGTCGAGCGCGACGAGGGCGACGGCGACGTCACTGGCGTGCGTCGCGACGCAGGAGTCGCTGGTGCCGAGGATGGCGTGCATCCGGTTGGCACCCTCGATCGCGGAGCAGCCGCTGCCGGGCTCGCGCTTGTTGCACGGCATCGCGACGTCGCGGAAGTACGAGCAGCGGGTACGCTGCAGCAGGTTCCCGCCGATGCTGGCCATGTTCCGGATCTGCTGCGACGCGCTCAGCAGCAGCGCGCGCGAGATCGCCGGGTACACCTGCGGGTGCGCGGCGATGGCGCTCATCCGCTCCAGCGCGCCGAAGCGCAGGCCGTCGCTCGTGTCGATGCCGCGGAGCGGGACCTGGTTGATGTCCAGGACGTGCTGCGGCGTGAGGACGTCGAGCTTCATGAGGTCGATCAGCGTCGTGCCGCCGGCCAGGAAGGTGCCGGACGTCGCGAGCGCGTCTTCGACGGTGGTGGGGGCGGTCAGCTCAAAGGGACGCATCGGCCCGCCTCGCCTGGTCGACCGCCTTGACGATGTTCGGGTAGGCCGCGCACCGGCAGAGGTTGCCGGACATGAACTCCCGCACGTCTTCGACGTCCTGCTCGACGGCGGCGACCGCCGACATGATCTGCCCGGCGGTGCAGAACCCGCACTGCAGGGCGTCCTGGTCCACGAAGGCCTGCTGCACGGGGTGCAGCTTGTCCTCTGTGGACAGTCCTTCGACGGTGGTCACCGGCTCCCGCACGGTGGCGGCGAGCGTCAGGCACGAGAGCACGGGCCGGCCGCCCACGTGCACGGTGCAGGCACCGCACTGGCCGCGGTCGCAGCCCTTCTTCGGGCCGGTGACGTCCAGGCGTTCGCGCAGTGCGTCGAGGAGTGTGACGCCGGGATCGACGTCCAGGTGTTCGGTACTGCCGTTCACTTCGAGTGAGATGTCCACTGGTCTCTTTCCGCAGCTCGTCCGGATCGGTACCCGACGGTGGTGGTGGCGGCGAACAAGGGGAGCGGATAGTCATCCGCTTCACCCGGTCGCGAGGCTAGCGGATTACAATCCGCTTCGCAACGAAGTGGTCACGCTGGAGTTGCTCCAGGTCTGGGTTAGATTCGGCGGACGGCGCTTCGCACTGGAACGGGACGGGAGGGACGATGACGACGGGATCGGTCAGCCCCCGGCGCGCGGACACCCGGCGCAACCACGAGCGAATCCTCGTCGTGGCCGGGGAGTCGCTGGCCCGGACGGGCGAGGTCTCGTTCAACGCCATCGCGAAGCAGGCCGAGGTCGGCGTCGGCACGGTGTACCGCCACTTCCCGACGCCGGAGTCGCTGATCCTCGCGGTCTACCAGCGCGAGGTGCGGCACATCGTCGACATCGTGCCGGTGCTGCTGGAGAAGCACGGCCCGGCCGAGGCGTTCCGGGTGTGGGTCACCGACCACCTGGCGCACTACATGATGACGAAGAAGGGACTCGCCGATGCGTTGCGCCGCGCGACGGCGTCCCGCGGTGAGCTGCCGGCGAGCGCCTACGAAGCGATGATCGGCGCGATGGCGGAGCTGCTCGAAGCGAACGCGGCGGCCGGCACGGTCCGGCCGGACCTCGAACCGGTCGTGGTGCTGCGCGGCCTGGCGGGCCTGCTGCTGCTCGACCCGGCCGGCGACTGGCGCGGCGAAGCCGCGGGCCTGGCCGACCTGCTCTGGCACGGGATGGCCCGCTAGCCGGCTTGGTCCAGCCGGACGGTCACCGTGACCCGGCCCTTGTCGTCGCGCCGGGCCACGGCGTGGCCGGTGCGCTCGGTGTCGTCGAGCTCGAGGGTCAGCGGACCGCCGTCACCGGTGAAGTTGCGCCACCACGACTTCGCGTCGGGCAGCCGGACGCCGATGGTGACGACCTCGCCCGCCCGCCGGTAGCCGACGGGGGTGCTGAAGGTGCGCCCCGACCGCCGGCCCGTGTAGGTGACCTGGGTGAGGTGCCGCCGGACGAGCCGCCCCCACCGCGGCGACGTCCGGAGCGAGCCGACGCAGTTGTTGACGCGGTCGACGGTGTTCTTCGGAAGGGGACCTCGGTAACCCATGGCGGCCACGATACCAAAAACCGGAGGCAGGTGTTCCGGTTAGCTCGAGGTGGGGAAGGTGAAGGCCGCCGCGGACGCGCTCGTGTGCGGCCACCGCGTCGTGACCACCTTGGCGCGGGTGTAGAAGCGGACGCCCTCGGGGCCGTGGATGGGGCTGTCGCCGATGAGGGAGTCCTTCCAGCCGCCGAAGGAGTAGTACGACATCGGGACCGGGATCGGCACGTTGACGCCGATCATGCCGACCTTGACCTCGCGTTGGAACTTCCGCGCCGCCTCGCCGCTCCCGGTGAAGATCGCGGTGCCGTTGCCGTACGGGTTGGCGTTGATGATCGCGATGGCTTCGTCCACGGTCTCCGCGCGCACGACGGCCAGTACCGGGCCGAAGATCTCCTCCCGGTAGGCGTCCATGTCGGTCGTGACGTGGTCCAGCAGGGACGGTCCGACGAAGAAGCCCTCCTCGCGCCCCTCGACCTTCAGGCCGCGGCCGTCGACCACGACCGAAGCACCTTGCTCGCTGCCGCGCGCGACGGCGTTCACCACGCGCTCGCGGGCGGCCTCGGTGACGACCGGGCCCATGTCGCTGGCCGGGTCCGAGCCGGGGCCGACCTTCACCTCGCGGGCCTTGCGCTCGAGGATCTCGACGAGCCGGTCGCCGGCCGCGCCGACGGCCACGCCGACCGAGATCGCCATGCACCGCTGCCCGGCCGAGCCGAACGCGGCCGCCGTCAGGTGGTCGGCCGCGTACTCCAGGTCGGCGTCGGGCAGGACGACCGCGTGGTTCTTCGCCCCGCCGAGGGCCTGGACGCGTTTGCCGGACGCCGTTCCGCGCTCGTGGACGTACCGGGCGATGGGGGTCGAGCCGACGAACGACACCGCCGCGACGTCCGGGTGGTCGAGGAGTGCGTCGACCGCGGTCTTGTCGCCGTGCACGACGTTGAACACGCCGTCGGGCAGGCCGGCCTCGGCGTACAGCCGCGCGACGAAGTTCGACGCGGACGGGTCGCGTTCGCTGGGCTTGAGGACGAACGTGTTGCCGGTGGCGATGGCGATCGGGTGCATCCACAGCGGCACCATGATCGGGAAGTTGAACGGCGTGATCCCGGCGACCACGCCGAGGGGCTGCCGGAAGTCGTGCACGTCGACGTCGTGCGAGACCTGGTCGGAGAAGCTGCCTTTGAGCGCGTCGGCGATGCCGCAGGCGTACTCGACGACTTCGCGGCCGCGCACGATCTCGCCGCGGGCGTCGTCGACGACCTTGCCGTGCTCGCCGGAGATGATCCGCGCGAGCTCGTCCTCGTGCTTCACCAGCAGCTCGCGGAAGGCGAACATCACCTTGGTGCGCTGGGACAGCGAGGAGTTGCCCCACGACTCGAAGGCCTTGCCCGCGGCCGCGACCGCGGTGTCCACATCGGACGCTTCGGCGAGGAGGACCTCGGCCTGCCGCTGCCCGGTCGCCGGGTCGAAGACCGGCGCCGTGCGGGTGGAGCCCGCGGACGTGGCGGTGCCGTTGATCCAGTGGTCGATGGTGTGCACGGTGCTCCTCCGGGTAGTGGCGCTGAGCTGGGGTGCGGGGTTCACAGCAGCCCCACCGCGGTGTCGACGGCCTTGGCGACGTCGCCGTCGTGCGGGTAGAGCAGGGACCGCCCGACCACGAGACCCTGGACGGTCGGCTGGGTCAGGGCGCGCTGCCAGGCGGCGAACGCCGCGTCCGGATCCTTGACTTCGCCGCCGAGCAGCACGGCCGGCAGCGTCGAGGACGCGAGCACGCGTTCCATGTCGTCGACCACGGGCAGCTTGAGCCAGGTGTAGGCCGACGACCGGCCGAGCGCGGCGGCGATGGTGATCGACGTGCTGACGGCGTCGGGGGAGAGGTCGTTCTTGAGCCGCCCGTCGGTCCAGACCGAGAGGAACGGTTCGACCATCGCGATCAGCTTGCGGTCGGCGAGGTCGTTGATCGCTTTCGCGGTGTTTTCCAGGACGCTCGGCGTGGCCGGGTCGTCCAGGCAGATCCGGGTGAGCGTCTTGCCGCCGTCGAACCGCATCCGTTCGATCGCTTCGGCGTCGTAGCAGGCGAACCGGTCGTCGATCTCGAAGCTCGACCCGGCCAGCCCGGTGCGGTTCATCGACCCGATGACGGTCTTGCCGTCCAGGACGCCGAGCAGCAGCAGGTCGTCGATGACGTCCGCGGTGGCCAGCACGCCGGTCACGCCGGGGCGTTCCAGGGCGAGGCACAGCCGTTCCAGCAGCTCACCCCGGTCGGCCATGGCCGACGGGTTGCCGCCCACGGCGTTGGCGCCGCGGGCGGGATGGTCCGCGGCGATGATCATCGTCCGGCCCTTGTCGTTGAAGGGCGATTCGGCCTGAACCCGGTTCGCGGCCGCGTCGGCGATCGCTTCCGGGTCGCGCACCCGTTTGGCGACGAGACGCCGCACCACGTCGGTCACAGTTGCCCTCCTCTTCGGCCGGTGCGTGATCGACACTGCCAGCGCCGATGCGACTTTGTCAAGACATATGGACATCAGGTCATCCCTACTGATGACTCGATGGCGGTAGGCTGCCGGCGATGAGCACCCCGCCGCCGTCGTCCCGCGTGGACGTGACGTTCCCCCCGGCCTGGGACCCCGGCCGGGAGATCGTGCTGGACCCGGGCAGCCCCGAGCCGCTGTACTTCCAGGTCTCCCGGCAGCTGCAGCACGCGATCGAGGACGGCCGGCTCCCGGCGGGGGCCCGGCTGGGCAACGAGGTGGACCTGGCGGCGAGCCTGCGGCTGTCCCGGCCGACCCTCCGCCAGGCGATCCAGACGCTGGTCAACCAGGGCCTGCTCGTGCGGCGCCGCGGCGTCGGCACGCAGGTCGTCCGGACGAAGGTGGCGCGGCCGCTGCGGCTGAGCAGCCTGTTCGACGACCTCGCCGGGCTCGGCGGCAGGCCGGAGTCGGTGGTGCTGGCCAACGGCGTCAAGGAGGCCGACGCCGAGGTGGCCGAGCTGCTCGAGGCGCCGGGCCTGACCCGCGTGCGGCGGCTGACCCGCATCCGCTCCACCGACGGCGAGCCGCTGGCGCTGATGAACAACTACCTGCCCGACGGCGTCATCGACCCGACGGACGACGAACTGCGCGAACGAGGTCTCTACCAGCTGTTGCGCTCGGCGGGAGTGCGCCTGCACGCGGCGGAGCAGAACATCGGCGCCCGGCTGGCGTCCGAGGAGGACGCGGAGCTGCTGGGCGAGGAGCCGGGCGCGGCCCTGCTGACGATGCAGCGCACGACGTACGACGATTCGGGCCGCGTGGTCGAGTACGGCTGGCACGTCTACCGGGCGTCGCGCTACTCGTTCAACCTGTCGCTGACGAACGGCGCCTGAGCGCACCCCTAAGGGGCTCGTGGACCCGCGCCGGCGGCGGGTAGAACTCGAACGGCCACCCCGATCCCCAGCCCCGAACGAGGAGATCACCATGGCCACACGCCGGCCGGCCCTGCGCGGCCTGATCCTCGCCCTGGTCGTGCTCTGCCTGGCGCCCGTCCCGGCCGTGGCGGCGGTGACCGGCCCGAAGTACGCGGTCGCCGGCCTGCACCGGCCGGCCGAGCTGCTCGTCGACAAGTGGGGCGTGCCGCACATCTACGCGGCCGACGCCAGTGACCTCTTCTTCGCCCAGGGCTTCAACATCGCCCGCGACCGCCTGTTCCAGATCGACACCTGGCGCCGCCGCGGTCTCGGCACGCTCAGCGAGGTGCTCGGTCCGTCCTATGTGGAGCAGGATCGGGCCGCCCGGCTGTTCCTCTACCGCGGCGACATGGACGCCGAGTGGGCGTCCTACGGTCCGGAGGGCAAGCTGGCCGCCACCCGGTTCGCCGAGGGCATCAACTCCTACGTCGACTGGTTGGGCCGCAACCCGTCCGCGGTCCCGCCGGAGTTCGCCAGGCTCGGCTACCAGCCCGCTCGGTGGCGCCCGCAGGACGTCGTGCGGATCCGCACGCACGCCATCGGGGAGAACCTGATGTGGGAGGTCGCCCGCGCGAAGCTGGTCTGCTCGGCCGGTCCCGGCGCGAGCCGCTACTTCCGCGCCCTCTACCCGGCGCACGAGGCGGCGGTGCCGGAGGGGCTCGACCCGTGCTCGGTGCCGGACGACGTGCTCAAGGTGTACAACCTCGCGACCGCCGCGGTGAACTTCACCGGCAGCGGCTTCCAGACCAAGGACATCGCCGACGCGACGTCCGGCAGCAACGCCTGGACGATCGGGCCGGGCCGGACCGCGTCGGGCCGGCCGATCCTGGCCAACGACCCGCACCGCGGCGCAGACGCGCTGCCCTCGGGCCGGTACGTCGCGCAGCTGTCGGCGCCGGGGCTGAACCTCGCCGGCGCGGGCGAGCCGTGGAACCCGGGGATCGCCATCGGGCACAACGAAAACATCGCGTTCGGCCTGACCAACCTGCCGATCGACCAGACCGACCTCTACGTCTACGAACTCGACCCGAACGACCCCACCCGCTACCGCTACGGCACCGGCTGGGAAAAGATGACCACGGTGACGGAACCCATCCCGGTCCGCGGCGGCACGCCGGTCGCCGGGGCGCTGTCCTTCACCCGGCACGGCCCGGTCGTCAAGGTCGACGCGGCGGCGCACCGGGCGTTCGCGGTCCGCACGGCGTGGACGCAGCCGGGCAGCTCGGCGTACCTGGGCAGCCTGAACTACCAGCGCGCGACGAACTTCGGCGAGTTCACCGCGGGCATGCGGAACTGGGGCACGCCGGGCTCGAACCTGGCCTACGCCGACGTGCGCGGCAACATCGGCTACGTCCCGGCGGGCCTGACGCCGCGCCGCACGGGAGACGGCTACGACGGCCTGCTGCCCGTTCCCGGCGACGGGCGCTACGACTGGAACGGCTTCTACGCCAACAGCGAGCTGCCGGGGCAGTACAACCCGGCGTCCGGGTTCTTCGCCTCGGCCAACGACTTCAACATCCCGCCGGGCTGGCCGGTGGTGTCCAACTACGAATGGCAGCTGCCGTACCGCAAGCAGCGCATCGACGAGCTGATCAAGTCCACCCCGCGCGCGACGGTCGCCGACTCGCTCGCGCTGCAGAAGGACGAGAAGTCGCTGGTGGCCACCCAGATCCTCGACTTCGTGCGCGGTCTGTCCTCATCGGACCCGGACACGGCGCAAGCGCTTTCGCTGCTCCGGGGTTACGACGGCGTGGCGTCGGTGGATTCCCCGGGGGCGGCGCTGTTCGAGACGTGGATCATGAAGTACCTGCACTGGGCGTGGGCGCACGCGGTGCTCCCGAAGGCCGCGGCGGACGCGCTGGTGCAAACCATCAACCCCGACTTCAGCCTGGTGATCGCCTCGTTCAAGGACCCGGCCGGCTGGCTCGGTCCGGACGGCGCGGCGGTCCGCGACAAGCTGATCCTGGACACGCTGCCCCTGGCGTTCCGCGACGTGGCGGCCAAGCTCGGTACGGACACGTCGACGTGGCACTGGGGTTCGCTGCACTACCAGGAGTTCGTCCACCCCGCGGGCGGCCCGAACGTGGGCCCCACTCCGGTCGGCGGTTCGTACCACACGATCCACCCGTCGTTCTTCCACCCGCTGACGTACCAGCAGATCATCGGCGCGACGTTCAAGATGGCGCTGGACGTGGGCAACTGGAACGGCTCGGCGGCGATCAACGCCCCGGGGCAGTCGGGTGATCCGCGGAGTCCGCACTACAGCGATTTGAACGGTCTCTGGGCTTCGGGTGGCTCGTTCCCGTTGCTGTACAGCCGCAGCGAGGTCGAGCGGAACCTCGACGTCCGGATCCGGTTGGAACCGGCCGCGTAGCCGCCGGACGAGAACGGCCCCTGACAGCCTTGGTCAGGGGCCGTTCTCACGCGCGGAAAGCGGCGCGATCTAGGCCTTCGAGAGCAGTTCGACAATCGTGGCGGTTCGGCGCGCCAGCGATTTGAAGTTCTCGATGTGGGTTTCCATGTCGGGAAGTGGATATATCCGGCTTTCCAGCTTCGAGGAGGTTTCTCTGGTGAGCGGCTTGTCCATCAGCTCTCGGATGGTGTCGACGGTCTGGCTCACGTCGTACGGCTGGTAGATCCGGTCGAGCCGGACGGTGTTCAGCAGGCTTTCCAAGCCGGATTCGAGTTCCGCCGGGATCCACTCGGCGCCGATCATCAACGACTCGCTCCGCAGGCCGGACGCCATCGTTTCCCATTGGGTTTCCAGGCGCGTCCGCCAGTTCTCGATGGGTGGTTCCAGGACTTTCCCGGCAGCGTTGGACGCGGTTTGCAACGCCGCCGCGTACTGCTTCATCAGCTCTTTGGCGGACCGTGCGAGATCGCTGTCGTCATAGGGCTGGTTCGAAGCCATCCTGCCGTTCGACGCGTCCATGTTCACCTTGTACAGCTCACCGAGGACACCGTCCAGTGCCGCCCAGGAGTCCGTGACTTCTTTGCACGGCTCCTTCAGCACTTCGAGGTCGTCGACCATTCCGGTCTTCACCGGCGACAGGACCGTTGCCTGGAACTTCGCCGCGAAGCCGGCCCTCAGGCGAACGATCGAACGCTCTCGTAGCGCCCTGCTCTGCAGGCTGGTGAGCCACTGCAGGAAAACCAGGACCAGCGGAAACCCGAACAGTGCGATCGTCGCACTGGACAGGATGCCTGCCGAGAACGGAGTGGGTGAAAACCACCCCTGCGCGTCTCCGATGACCCCCAGGGTCAGGAAGATCGCGCCGACGGCAGCCATCGTCGCCGCTGCTCGACGCAGCGGCTTCGGCGTCGAACTCCAGATTTCCTTCAGCAGCGGGAATTCGGGAAGCTTGCCGGGTCTCGTCCCCATGGGTCCCCCTCGTTTGCCGGGTGGCCGGCGTTCACAGCTTGATGTCGGTGCCGGTGAGGTTCTTCATGTCGGTGATCGTGGGCCCGCCGAAGGCTCGGATCGCGACCGGCTTCCGGTCCTTGGGGATGTCCCAGTAGAGGTCGAACTCGACGCGCACGCCGTGCCCGAGGTCGAACTGGCCGGGCTGGCGCTTGATCAGCATCGCCTGCTCTTCCGGCGGGTGGGTGGTGCCCTGGTCGTCGACGAGCAGCTGCCGTTTCGTGTCGAACAGGACGCTCGAGGTACCGGTGTTGGTGACGACCAGCCGCAGCCGTACGAACTGCCCCTTGGCGGGGAACTCGGTGTGGCTCCCGGTGATGCTGGGCAGCCCGGCGGCGAGGCCGATGAGGTCGAACTCGGTGTCGCCGTTCTTGGCGGGCGCCTGCTTGAGGGCGGTCTCGTCGGGCCGGACCTGCCGCGGCGGCAGCTCGTAGGTGGTCGGCGCGGGCGTGCTCGGGGCGGCTTCGCATCCGGACAGCAGCATGAGGGCGACGACGGCCGGCAGCAGTTTCACGTTCGTGATTCTGCCCGCCGGCCGTCGGTCAGGGCTAGCTTCCGATGCTCTCGACGACGGCCTCGGCGACGGCCTTCATGGTGGTCCGGCGGTCCATGGCGGTGCGCTGGATCCAGCGGAAGGCGTCGGGCTCGGTGAGGCCCTGCCGGCTCATGAGCAGGCCCTTGGCGCGGTCGATGACCTTCCGCGTCTCGAGCCGGTCGGTGAGCCCGGCGACCTCGGCCTCGAGGGCCTGCAGCTCGGAGAACCGGCTGACGGCGAGCTCGATCGCCGGCACGAGGTCCCGCTTGGCGAAGGGCTTGACGAGGTAGGCCATCGTCCCGGCATCCCGGGCGCGTTCGACGAGGTCACGCTGGCTGAAGGCCGTGAGGATGACCACGGGGGCGATCCGGTCCCCGGTGATCTTGGCGGCGGCCTCGATGCCGTCGAGCTTGGGCATCTTGACGTCGAGGATCACGAGGTCGGGCTTCAGGTCGGTGGCCAGCGAGATGGCCTGCTCGCCATCCCCGGCCTCCCCGACCACTTCATAGCCCTCTTCACGCAGCATTTCGACGAGGTCCAGCCGGATGAGTGCCTCGTCCTCCGCGACGAGCACCCGACGCTGCGGCACGATGGCCTCGGTAGCCTGATCGGTCACCGGGGTCCTCCTGAAGACTCGGCGGGACGGGGGGTCTCGCGGCTTCCCGCGAACCTGAAGCCTACCGGGAACGATCCAGAAGAAGAGATGGCGTTCACCACGAAGTGGCGGGCGCGACACCCCGGGGCCGGTCACTGGCCGGGTTCGGTGATCCCGTAGGGTTACGACGGCACGCCCCCGTAGCCCAACTGGCAGAGGCAACGGATTCAAAACCCGTCCAGTGTGAGTTCGAATCTCACCGGGGGCACCCCATTTGACCAGCCGAATCCGGCCCTTCGTTCCGTCTTGCTGCGCGTCGCCGAGCCGGTCGAGCTTCGGCTCGATCCGCATGAGAAAGGGCCCGGCCGAACAGCCGGGCCCCTCCCACCACACAACTCAGACCCCGAGGTCGCCACCCAGGTAGGCGGCTCGCACCTTCGGGTCGTTGAGCAGGTCGGCCCCGCGGGCGCTCTGGACCACGCGGCCCGTCTCGAGCACGTACGCCCGGTCCGACAGCTTCAACGCCTGCTGGGCGTTCTGCTCCACCAGCAGCACCGTCGTGCCGCGCTTGTTGATCTCGCGGATGATGTCGAAGATCTGCGCGATCAGCATCGGCGCCAGGCCCATCGACGGCTCGTCGAGCAGCAGCACCTTCGGCTTCGTCATCAGTGCGCGGCCGATGGCGATCATCTGCTGCTCGCCGCCCGACATCGTGCCGCCGAACTGCGTCTTGCGCTCGGCGAGCCGGGGGAACAGCTCGTAGACCTCGGCGAGGTCGGCCTGGAGGTCGTCCTTGCGGGTGTAGGCACCCATCAGGAGGTTCTCCTGCACCGTCATGCCGGGGAACACGCCCCGGCCTTCCGGTGACTGGCCGATCCCCAGCAGCACGCGCTTGTGCCCCGGGGTCTTCGAGATGTCCTGGCCGTTGAACAGGATCCGGCCGCTGGTGAGCGGCCGCAGCCCCGAGATCGTCTTGAGCGTCGTGGTCTTGCCGGCGCCGTTGGCGCCGATGAGGGAGACGATCTCACCCTCGTCGACCTGGATGCTCATGCCCTTGAGGGCCGCGATCTTGCCGTAGTGGACGTTGATGTCCTCGACCTCAAGAAGCATCTTCGGACACCCCCAGGTACGCCTCGATCACCTTCTGGTTGTTCTGCACCTCGTGCGGCAGCCCTTCTGCGATCTTCTGGCCGAAGTCGAGCACCGCCAGCCGGTCGCTGATGTGCATGACCAGGCCCATGTCGTGCTCGATCAGCAGCACCGTGCGGCCGTCGTCCCGGATCTTGCGGATCAGCGCCTGCAGGGCGTTCTTCTCCGCCGGGTTCATGCCCGCGGCCGGCTCGTCGAGCAGCAGCAGCTTCGGATCCGTGGCCAGCGCCCGCGCGATCTCCAGCCGGCGCTGGTCGCCGTAGGAGAGGTTCTTCGCGACGTTGTGCTCGACCCGGCCGATGCCGACGAAGTCGAGCAGCTCACGCGCCCGCTCCCGGCCCTGCTTCTCTTCCCGGCGGTGCCCGGGCAGGCCGAGCACCGCGCTGATCGCACCGGTCTTGTGGTGCGCGTCCGCGCCCACCATGACGTTCTCCAGCGCCGTCATGTTGTGGAACAGCCGGATGTTCTGGAACGTCCGGGCGATGCCGCGCTTGGTGACGCGGAACCGCTTCATGCCGTCGATCCGGTCGCCGTCGAAGCTGACCGCGCCTTCGGTCGGCCGGTAGACGCCGGTGACCACGTTGAACACCGTGGTCTTGCCGGCGCCGTTCGGGCCGATGAGGGCGAAGATCTCGCCTTCGTTGATGCTGAGGTTGACCTCGCGCAACGCTGTGACGCCGCCGAAGCGCATGGTCACGTTGTCGAATTCGAGCAGTGCGCTCACTTCGCCACCTCCGCCGAAGCCTCGGAGTCCGGGCCGGCGACTTCCGCGCCCATCGCGCCCATGCCGCCGGTTCCTTCTCTCAGTTCGGCCTTGCGCTGCCGGGACGGCAGGATGCCTTCCGGCCGCAGCGCCATCATCAGCACCAGCACGAAACCGAAGATGAGGATGCGGTACTCGGACAGGAACCGGAACCGCTCGGGCAGCCACGCGATGACGAACGCGCCGATGATGACACCGGGCAGGTTGCCGGAGCCACCCAGCACGACCGCGGCCAGGATGGTCGCGGACAGGATGAACGGGAAGTTGTTCGGCTCGATGAACACGGCCTTGCTGGCGTAGATCGTGCCGGCGAAGCCACCGATCATCGCGCCGATCGCGAAGGCGAGCAGCTTGAACTTGAACGTCGGCACGCCCATCAGCTCGGCCGCGTCCTCGTCCTCGCGGATCGCCGCCCACGCCCGTCCGACGCGGCTCTTGTTCAGCCGCACCGAGAAGACGATGACGAGCACGATCGCGAACAGCATCAGGTAGTAGTACGGCGCCGGGTCGAGGAAGAACTCGACCCCGAAGATCGGCTCCGGGTGCGGGACGTTCGTGATGCCGCGCGCGCCGCCGATGGCGTCGGTGTTGTTCGCGGTGATCCGGACGATCTCCCCGAAGCCCAGGGTCACGATCGCGAGGTAGTCACCCCGTAGCCGCAGCGTCGGGGCGCCGAGGATGACGCCGGATATCGACGCCAGGAAGATGCCGAGCACCACCGTCGGCCAGTACGACCACCCGTACGACGTGCCGATCGACGCCCAGGTGTAGGCGCCGATCGCGAAGAACGCGACGAAGCCCAGGTCCAGCAGGCCGGCGTGGCCGACGACGATGTTGAGGCCGACGGCGAGCAGGATGTACGTGCCGACCGGGAAGATCAGCACCGTCGTCCAGTCCGAGTCCGGCGACATGAACGACCCGACCCACGGTGCGGGCAGGATCAGCGCGAACACGATCAGGGCGATGTAGAGGGCATAACGCTGCCAATGCGGAGCGTCCGCCCACCAGTCCCGCATCCCGTCGATGGGGTGGAACCCGCCGCGTGCGGGCTTTCCGTTGCTGGTAGCCACTTCTTCGCCCTTCATGCGCGCGCCCGCTGCAGCGATTCACCGAGGATGCCGGTGGGCCGGAACATCAGGACCAGCACCAGGACGACGAACGCGGTGACGTCCTTCCAGGCCGAGCCGAGGAAGATGGAGCTCCAGTTCTCGACGAGGCCCAGCACGATCCCGCCGAGCAGGGCACCGCGCAGGTTGCCGATACCGCCGAGCACCGCGGCGGTGAACGCCTTGATGCCGAGCAGGAAGCCGATGCGGTAGTCGGTGTTTTCGTACTCCATGACGAACAGGGCGGCGGCGACGCCGGCCATCGCCCCGCCCAGCAGGAACGTGATCCGCACGATGCGGTCGATGCTCACACCCATCAGGACGGCGGCCTCGGGGTCCTGCGCCGTGGCGCGGATGCCGCGGCCGATCCGGGTGCGGCTGACGAGCTGGTCCAGGACCACCATGACGACGACCGCGCCGATGATCACGAAGACGTGGTCGGTGCGCACGACGCCGTTGCCGATGCGGAAGAGCTCCTCGTGCGGGACGAACCGCGGCGCGGGCTGCTGCACGCGGCCCGGCTTGTCGAAGAGCCAGGGGATGATCTTGAGGCCGAAGGCCTCCTGCAGGAACAGCGACGCGCCGATCGCCGAGATCAGGGCGGCGAGCCGGGTCGCGCCCTTCTTCCGCAGCGGGCGGTAGGCGAGCTGTTCGAGCACGATCGCCGAGCCACCGGAGACCAGCGCCGAGGCGACGATCAGCAGGAGCAGGATGCCGATCATCGAGAAGATGGTGAACGGCGCCGTGGGGGCGATGGTGACGAGGATGAACAGGGACGTCATCGTCCCGATCATGAAGATTTCGGAGTGCGCGAAGTTGATGAGCCTCAGCACGCCGTAGACCATCGTGTAGCCGAGGGCGATGAGGGCGTAGATGGAGCCGGCTACCAGGCCGCCGATGGTGCTGCCCAGAAACTGGCTCTGCAGATCTTGGAACATGACGTAGTTGCCTTACCTGACGGGGCGAGGATGGTCGCCACATTGGCGGGGAGCGGGGGTGCTGTGGTCGTCCACAGCGCCCCCGCTCCCGTTAGGTGTTAACTAGCTCCGTCAGCCGTTGATCTTGGCTTCGGTCGAGGCGCCGAGGTTCTTGATGACCCCGCCGACGACCTGGTAGACGTAGATCGCGTTCGTCTGCGGCTCGCCGTTCTCCTTGAACTTGATCTGCTTCGACGCGCCCTTGAAGTCTTCCGTCTTCAGGAAGTCGTTGATCTTCTCACCGGTGGTGTTGCCGGCCTTGACCGCGTTGATGATGGCGGTCGCGGCGTCGTAGCCCTCGGTGGCGTAGATCGCCGGGTCGACGTTGAACTTCGCCTTGTACTTGGTGGCGAACTCGTTGCTGGCACCGGCGTCCGGGATGTTGCACGGGCAGCCGATGACCGCCTTCTCGGCAGCCGCGGCACCCGCACCCGAGACCAGCTGCGGGTCGAGCGAGCCGTCACCGGTGGCGAAGACGGCCGTCACGCCACCGTCGCGGAGCTGCTTGAGCAGCCGGCCGCCCTGGGCGTAGTAGCCACCGAAGGTGATGACGTCCGGGTTGGCGGCCTTGACCTTCTGGACCGTCGAGGAGTAGTCCGACGCGTCCTTGGCGAACTTGTCGCGCTCGGTCGTGATGCCCTTGTCCTTGAAGGTCTTCTCGAAGGCGTCCGCCAGGCCGACGCTGTACTCCTGGTCGTCCGAGATGACGTACGCGTTCTTCGGCGACTTCGCCGTGATGAGGAAGTTCGCGATGGCCGGGCCCTGGTCGTTGTCGTTCGCGACGACGCGGTGCCAGTACTTCCAGCCGTTCGAGGCGAGACCCGGGTTGGTCGCCGACGGCGACACGCTCGGGATCTTGCCCTGCTCGAGGACACCGCCGACGGCCTTGGACTCACCCGAGAACGCGGGGCCGATCAGGGCCGTGATCTTGTCCGTCCCGATCGCGGTCTGGACCAGCGAGGTGGCCTGCTCCGGCTTGCCCTGGCTGTCGTAGTTCTTCAGCTCGAGCTTCACCTTGGGGTTCGTGGCGTTGTACTCGTCGATGGCGAGCTTGGCGCCGTTGTTGGGCGGGATCACGATCCCGGAGTTCTCCCCGGTCAGGTCGCCCATGAACCCGATCTTCAGCGTGCTGCTGTCACCACTGTTGCTCGACGAGCCGCCGCCACCGGCGCAGCCCGCCAGCGCGAGCGACGTCGCCGCTGCGAGGGCGAGAACCCGTCCAAAACGCACTCCTGACACCGACTACCTCCCATGACCAACCAGCCGCCGGTAGGCGTTGCCCCCGACACAGGGGCTAGGTTAGGGCAGGAAGATATCCCTCTCGCCCGTCATGTGCACAGGCGGCCTCACTACTCTGTGTCCACATCGTGACGATCGCAACCGACACGAATTGCACGAAAAGGCGAACGATGTTTCGCCACGGCCCGCCGCTGGTCACGCAGCGCTGCTAAGTATCGGCGCGTGTTATGCGAATGGGTGACAGCCGTGTTTCCGTGGTATGTCATCGGCCATTTCGGCGGGTGGTGCGTGGCCGGTTTCCCGCCGATCCGCTGTTCACCCTGGCGGGGGTCGCCGAGGGCGGGCACCGCCGTAGGGATGCACCTTACGTCCGGTTCGGGCGGCCGATCGGACCAGCCCCCGGTGAAGTCTGCCCGAACGGTCACAACCATCGGTTGTCGTGGGCACCGGAACGGCTGTTGGACCCGCACCCCGCCCCGGCTGTTCGCTGGCAGCAGCCGAGAGAACAGGGAGAGACAAGATGCGGGAAGCAGTCGAGGGTGTGGCGGCGGGCGTGCCGTTCGTGGCGCTGGGACCGGCGGACCCGGCCGCGCCGGCGGCGCTGCTGGCGGGCTGGCACCTGATGGAAGAGCCCTCGGACGAGCGGGCCTTCGCCGAAGCGGTGCCGATGAGCGGGTTGCAGGCGTGGCGGGTGTACTTCGGCCTGCCGATGACCGGGGCGCGGCTGCCCGGAGGCGGTCCGGCGGAGCTGTTCCGGCTGGCGAGCGAGGACGCGGTGCTCAACGTCTTCGAGCCGGTCACCGAGCAGGCGGTCGCGGAGTTCCCCGCGGCGCTGGCCGAGCTGCGGGACCGGCTGCCGGGCGCGGGCGGCCCGCTCGGCGTCTTCGGCGGCTCGGCGGGCTCGCTGGTCGCGCTGGAGGTGCTGGCGCGCGGCGATGTGGCGGTCGAGGTCGCCGCGGTGGTCAGCCCGGTCGCCCGGCTGGCACCGGTGATCGGCCGCAACGAGCGGCTCTTCGACGTCACCTACTCCTGGACGCCGCGGTCGCGCGCCGCCGCCGACCGCTACGACTACGTGCGCCGGGCCGGGGAGCTGACCGTGCCGCTGCTGCTGGTCGCCGGCGCGGACGACGACGTCGCCGTGCGCGAGCCGGCCGAAGCGCTGCGCGAAAAGCTGGGGACCGAGCTGGTGACGGTCGACGGGATGGCGCACGAGTTCCCGCCGGGAACCCCGGCAGCCAAGGCCGTCGACGAGGCCTTCACCGGGTGGTTCGCGCGGCGGCTGCGAGCTTGACGTCGTCCTCCGGCAGCCAGGCGTGCTCGGGGTCGTAGGCACACCAGCCCTCTTCACGGCTGGTGCGCCCGGCCAGCGCCAGCAGCCGCCGCAGCGCCGGGCTCGCCTTCCCGCGCCGCCAGACCAGCGACCACGGGAACAGCGGAGACGGCTCGAACGGCAGCACCTTGAGGTTGAGGTCGGCCGCGAGCTCCATGTCCGCCCCGGCGAGGGTGACGCGCCGCTTTCCGTAGCGCGTCTGCTCCAGGGTGTGCCGCAGGTCGAAGCTGACGCCGGAGTCGTCGATCGGCACGCCGAACCGGTCGCACAGCTCCCGCAGGTAGGACAGCCATTCGGCGGGGCCGCGCAGACCCGGCAGCCAGATCCCGTCGGCGCGCAGGTCGTCGAGCCGCAGCACGTCCTGCACGGCCAGCGGGTGCTCCGGCGCGAGCAGCGCGACCAGCGGTTCGAGCCGGACGACCCGGTGCTCCAGGCCGTCGGGCAGCGGCCGGCCGGAGCCGCTGACCCGGCCGACGGCGACGTCGAGCTCGCCGGACAGCAGCGGCTCGACGGCGCCCGCGAACCCGCCGCCGGCGACCCGGTCGATCCGCAGGCCCGGGTCCCGCGCGGCGAGCCGGCGGAGCAGGAAGATGGGGGAGAGCCGGTAGTCGACGACGTCGAGGCGCAGCGGCCGGTCGTCGGCGCCCATCGCGGCCACCGCGGCGTCGGCCACCCGCACCAGCTCACGCGCGTGCGGGAGGAACCGCTCGCCCTCGGCGGTGAGCTCGACCGAGCGGTTGGTGCGCAGGAACAACGGCGTGCCGAGCGAGTCTTCGAGCTTCCGGATCCGCTTCGACAGCGCTTGCTGGGTGAGGAACAGCGCCTGGGCGGCCCGCCCGAAGTGGCGCTGCTCCGCGGTCACGACGAACGCCCGCACCTGGGCGAGGTCGAGGTCCACGCGCTCAGGCGCCCGGCGGGCGGTCCCGGACGACGCAGGTGAGCCGCGCGGTGCAGGTTCGCCGGCCCTCGTCGTCGGTCAGCACGATCTCCGCGGTGATGGTGCCCCGGCCGACGTGCAGCGGCGTCGCGACGCCGGTGACGGTGCCCGAGCGGACGGCCCGGTGGTGCGTGCAGGACAGCTCCAGCCCCATCGCGGCGCGGTCCGGGCCCGCGTTCAGCGCGGCGACCGTCGAACCCAGCGCTTCGGCGAGCACGGCGTTGGCGCCGCCGTGCAGCAGGCCGTACGGCTGGAGGTTGCCCTCGACCGGGATGGTGCCGACCACGCGTTCGGCGGTGGCCTCCAGGAGCTTCATGCCGACCTTGTCGTTCAGCTGCTGGTCCGCGGCGGCCGGATCGATCCCGGCGTAGTTCTCGACCGCGACGTCTGCGGCGCGTTCGGTCACGCAGTGCTCCTCTTCCTATGCGACACGTAAGAGTGTCGGACCCTCAGCCTAGACTCGGCCCCGTGAGCCCGAGTGAGAAGACGACCGTTGCCAACGCCACAGGAACCACCGCTGTCGCCGAGCGGCCGAAGCTGCTGCTGATCGACGGCCATTCGATGGCCTACCGCGCGTTCTTCGCGCTGCCCGCGGAGAACTTCAAGACGAAGACCGGGCAGGTCACGAACGCGGTCTTCGGGTTCACGTCGATGCTCATCAACCTGTTGCGCGACGAAGCGCCGAGCCACCTCGCGGTGGCGTTCGACCTCTCGCGCAAGACGTTCCGCTCGGAGACCTACGCCGACTACAAGGCGAACCGCAGCACGACGCCGGACGAGTTCCGCGGTCAGGTGGACCTGGTCAAGGAGGTCCTCGACGTGCTCGGGATCCCGTCGCTGGTCAAGGAGAACTTCGAGGCCGACGACATCATCGCCACGCTCACGACGCAGGCGACGGCCGACGGCTTCGACGTCCTCATCTGTACCGGCGACCGCGACGCGCTGCAGCTGGTCACCGAGCACGTCACCGTGCTGTACCCGAAGCGCGGCGTCTCCGAGATGACCCGGTTCACCCCGGACGCCGTCGAGGAGAAGTACGGGCTCACCCCGCGGCAGTACCCGGACTTCGCCGCGCTGCGCGGCGACCCCTCGGACAACCTGCCGAGCATCCCCGGCGTCGGCGAGAAGACCGCGGCCAAGTGGATCAAGCAGTTCGGCTCGCTCGACGACCTCATCGACCGGGTCGACGAGGTCAAGGGCAAGGTCGGCGACGCGCTGCGGGCGCACCTGTCGTCGGTCCAGCTCAACCGCCAGCTGACCGAGCTGATCCGCGACGTCGAGCTGGAGATCGGGCCCTCGGGGCTGGAGCTGCGCCCGTGGGACCGCGAGGCGGTGCACGCGCTGTTCGACGAGCTGGAGTTCCGCGTGCTGCGGGACCGGTTGTTCGCGACGCTGCAGAGCGCCGAACCGGAGGCCGACGAAGGCTTCGAGGTCTCGGGATCCGCGCTCGCGCCCGGCGCGCTCGGCGCGTGGCTCGCGGCGCACGCGAAGGCGGGCGAGCCGGTCGCGCTGGCGTTCCGCACGGTGGGCACGTCGGTCCGGTCCGACCTGCGCGCGGTCGCGTTCGCCTCGGCCGACGGCGAAGGCGCGTACGTCGACGTGACGGCGATGGACCAGGCCGACGACGCCGCGCTCGCCGCGTGGTTCGCCGACCCCAAGATCCGCAAGACCGGCCACGACCTCAAGGTCCCGCTGCACGCGATCCGCGCCCGCGGCTGGGCGCTCGCCGGGCTCGCCATGGACACCGCGCTGGCCGCGTACCTCGTACGGCCCGGGCAGCGCACGTTCGAGCTCGACGACCTGGCGCTGCGCTACCTGCACCGCGAGCTGCGCTCGGAGACCGACGGCGGCGACGGGCAGCTGTCCCTGCTCGACGGCGGTGCGGAAGGCCTGGAGCAGAAGGAGATCGACGAGGAGCTGGTCAAGGCCCGCGCGATCTTCGAGCTGGCCGGCGCGCTCGACAAGGAGCTCGAGCAGATCGGCGGCGCGCGGCTGCTCGCCGAGCTGGAGCTGCCGCTGCTGGAGGTCATCACCGAGCTGGAGATCGCCGGCGTCGCCGTCGACCTCGAGCAGCTGACGTCGCTCGAAGCGCACTACCTCTCGCGCGTCACGCAGGCCGCCGAAGCGGCGTACGAGGTGATCGGCAAGCAGATCAACCTCGGTTCGCCGAAGCAGCTGCAGGTCGTGCTGTTCGACGAGCTCGGCATGCCGAAGACCAAGCGCACGAAGACCGGCTACACCACCGACGCCGAGGCGCTGCAGGGCCTGTTCGAGAAGACCGAGCACCCGTTCCTGCAGCACATGCTGGAGCACCGGGACGCGACGAAGCTGCGCACCACGGTCGAGGGCCTGATCAAGTCCGTCGCCGACGACGGGCGGATCCACACCACGCTGCTGCAGACGATCGCGGCCACCGGGCGGCTCTCGTCGACCGAGCCGAACCTGCAGAACATCCCGGTCCGCACCGAAGAAGGCCGCCGCATCCGCGACGCGTTCGTCGTCGGCGAGGGCTTCACCGAGCTGATGACCGCGGACTACAGCCAGATCGAAATGCGGATCATGGCGCACCTGTCGAAGGACGAGGGCCTCATCGAGGCGTTCCACTCCGGCGAGGACCTGCACACGTTCGTCGCGTCGCGGGCGTTCTCGCTGCCGCCGGAGGAGATCACGCCGGAGCTGCGCTACCGCGTCAAGGCGATGTCGTACGGGCTGGCGTACGGCCTGTCGGCGTATGGGCTTTCGCAGCAGCTGCGGATTTCCACCGAGGACGCCAAGGCCCAGATGGAGGCGTACTTCGCGCGCTTCGGCGGCATCAGCGACTACCTGCACTCGGTGGTCGGCGAAGCGGCGAAGTCCGGCTACACGGAGACGATCTTCGGCCGCCGCCGCTACCTGCCGGACCTCAACAGCGACAACCGCCAGCGCCGCGAGATGGCCGAGCGGATGGCGCTGAACGCCCCGATCCAGGGCAGCGCGGCCGACATCATCAAGGTCGCGATGCTGAACGTCCACCGCGCGCTCGTCGAGGCGAAGCTGAAGAGCCGGATCCTGCTGCAGGTGCACGACGAACTCGTGCTCGAGGTCGCCGAGGGCGAGCGGGAACAGCTGGAGAAGCTGGTGCGCGAGGGAATGGGGTCGGCCTACGACCTCGCCGTGCCGCTGGAGGTCTCGATCGGCTACGGGCGGTCCTGGAACGAAGCCGCGCACTGAGGTCACGCTGCGCCACGATCCGGATCACCGGGTCGTGGCGCGGGTGTACTCGGGCGGCCGTCGTCGGGTGCCGGTCGCCGCGACGAAGCTGGCGTGCATGGCCAGTGACTTCCAGCGACGCAAGATCTCCGGGGTGTTCGGCGCGATGGACGCCGACGCCGACGGCTACCTGACCGAGTCCGACTTCCGCGCGCTCACGGCGAGATGGCTCGACGTGCGCGGCACCGACGCCGGCACGCCCGAGGGCGAAAAGCTCGCCACGATCATGATGGGCTGGTGGGCGACGCTGCTCGACGCGTCCGACCGCGACCGCGACGGCAAGGTCACCCTCGACGAGGTGCTCTCGGTCGTCGACGAGCTCCCGAAGATGCCGGGCGCGGTCACCGGCACGGCGGCGGCGATGTTCGAAGCGGTCGACGAAAACGGCGACGGCACCATCTCCGCGGCCGAGTACCGGCGCATGATCGAGGCGTGGAGCGGCGTCGGCGTCCCGACGGACGAGGTGTTCGCGCTGCTGGACACCGACGGCGACGGCCGGCTGTCCCACGACGAGTTCACCGGCCACTGGTACGAGTTCTGGGCCGGCGACGACCCCGCGGCGGCCGGGAGCTGGGTCTTCGGCCGCGTCTGAACGCGAGCGGTTTTTCCGACGTCTCTGACGGAAATACTCACCGGCACACAACACCGTTCGGCGTTCCTACCAACGGAGGACTCCGTTCGGGTGAGCCATTACCGCTGGGTAGGGAGGTCGGCGCCCACCCGGGAGCGATCACGGCGTAGGGTCCGCCGAATGGGGTTCGAGCGTGAGCGACGACGCTGGCGGGTCCGGCTGCACGACGAACTCGGCCGGGTGTGCGGTGCGGGCACGGTGCTGGACGAGTACCACGTCCTCACGAGCGCGCACGTCGTCGAAACCGCCGGGGGACCGCGGTCCGCGTTGAGCGTCGACTTCGTCGGCCTGGCCGAGGCGCTGCCCGGCTCGGCGACCGTCGTCGAAGGCTGCTGGGTGCCCTCCGACGGCGGCGGCCGCGGCGATCTCGCCGTGCTGCGCCTCGACCGCCCCGAATCCCGCGTCTTCCGCGCGCCGCTGCACCGCATGCCGCTCGGCGAGCACCAGCTCGTCCGCGCCTTCGGGTTCCCGCCGGGTTCCGTCGGCCGCTGGACCCACGCCCGCCTCGGCGGTCCCGAGCACCCGGGCGGTCCCGGCGGCGAGTGGGTCCGGCTGTTCCGCACGGCCGAAGCCGAGCCGCTCGGCCCCGGCTTCGGCGGCACGGCGGTGATCGACGAAGCGACCGGGCACGTAGTCGGCGTCGTCGTCGGCAAGGACACCGGCACGTGGATGATCCCGGTCGAGACCATGCTCGGGCACCTCCCGCAGCTGAGCATCTGGACGTCGGGCAGCCCCGCCGTCGACGCGAGCTTTTCGCGGCCAGTGGGCGAAGCCGTCGACGTCTCCTTCGTGCAGAGCGTCGCGGACTGGTTCGCCAAGGCCGAGCCCGGCACGGTCTGGGTGGTCGACACCGGCGAGGCCGGGTCGCCGGTCGCCGCCGCGCTGCGGTTCGGGATCGTCCTCGCCGACCGCGAACGCTCCCTCGGCGTGCCCGGCCTGCCGCCGGCGCTCGGGCAGATGCCGCCGGCGGGCAGCGTCGACCTCGCCGTGGACGCGACCGGCCGCACCGCCGACGCCGTCCGCCACCGCATCGCCGACCGGCTGACGACCGGGGTCGCGGGCCGCACCCTGGTCGTCGACGCGATCGACGACTCCGCCGAACCCGACCGGCTCGTCGGCGAGGTGCTGGCGCCGCTCGCCGGTCGCGCGGCCGAGCTCGGCATCCGCCTGCTGCTCGGCTTCCGGGAGGAGTCTTCGCCCGGGGTGGCGGCGATCCGCGCGGGCACGCTCGGCGCCCGCCCGGAGCCGGACGACCTCGCGGGCCGGCTCGACGTGCTGACGCAGGCGGTGGAGGAGCTCGCCGAGATCGAGGCCTACCAGCTGAGGGTGGCGACGCGGTTCACCGGCGTCGCGATGCTCCCGGCCCGAGCCCAGCGGCTACGCGCAACGTTGAAGCAGCTGCGTTCGGCCGAAGTCGACGGCGACGCGGAGTGGGTCGAGAAGCACATCGACGGCCACGAGCACGCGGTGGCCCCGGCGGTCGAGGACGGCCGCCGCCAGCGAGCGGTGCTCGACGGCCTGGTGGCCCGCCGCGAGGAGCTGCGGGCCCGGCTGGCCGCGGACAACGAGCTGGCGCGCGACCGCGGGTTGCACGGCGACCCGGAGCTGGAGCAGGCGTACGTCCCGGCGAAGAGGTTGCTGATCGACGGCCCGTGTGAGTTGACGGCGGCGGCCACGGCGGTCGACACGTACGCGGCGGCGGTCCGGGCGCGGCTGGAAGACCGCGCCTGAGCAAGCTTCGGGCGCCGAAACTGTCGGTGCCGGCCGGTAGAGTAGAGAACGGGGGGCGCCCCGGCGGGCTGGCCCCCGATCCACGCGGCCCCGCCTCGGCCGAGAGCCCCGGCCACCGCGTTCGGCGCCGAAACTGTCGGTGCCGACCGGTAAAGTGGAAAACGGGGGGCGCCCCCGGCGGGCGCCGCGCTTGACTTGCCCGGCGGTCTGCCGGCTGTGAAGTACCCACCACCCCGACGCCCGATTGTGACTACGGCCGGCGGTACCGCGTCAAGGCGGGAAAGCGTGCCTTGACCCGGCACCGCCGGCCGTGTTCTGGCTTCGGATCGGGGTTGCGGGGAGGGGTCTGGGCGGGGTGCCGGGGTGCCGCTCCAAGCTTCGGCTACTTGCGGCCCAAGCCGCGGATCAGCACCATCACCGCTTCCCGCACCTCGGCCCGTGTCCGCTGCGGCCCGAACACCTGCCAGTCCAGCGCCACCACCAGCATCGTCCCGAACAGCCCCGCCGCCGCCGTCGGGATCTCGACCCCCTCCGGCAGGCGGCCCGCCGCGTCCAATCGGGACAACTGCTCCTTCACGATCGAGATGATCTCCTCGCGCAGCAGGGAAAGCGTCCCGTGCCACTGGCCCGGCGTCCGCCACAGCTCGCTCACCAGGATCTGCGAAAACCCCGGGTACGCCGCGATGAACTCCAGCGTCGTGTCGACCTGCGCCTCGATCACGTCCAGGGGGTCCGCCTCGGACACCGCGGAGCGCAGCCGCCCGGCGAGCATGTCCACCCCGTACCGCAGGAGGCCGTCGACCAGGCCGTCCTTCGAGCCGAAGTTGTAGTAGACCGTGCCCTTCGCGACGCCCGCCTCGGCGGCGATGTCGTCGACCGTCAGCCCCACCAGGCCCCGGCTCTTCGAGAGCCGCAACGTGGCCTCGAAGAGCTTCTGCTTCGTCCCGCCGCTCACAGGCTCAGCTCGGGCTTGAGCGCGGACACCGTCCAAACGCGACGTTTGCGCGCGGCCAGCGTCGACACCAGGATCCCGCCCACCAGGTACGCGAGCAGCACCCCGATGTCACCCAGGATCTGCACCGTCGCGCCGCTGTAGAAGAGGTGGCGGAAGCCGTCGATCGCGTAGCCCATCGGCAGCACCACGTGCAGCGGGTACAACGCGTCCGGGATCGTCTGCCACGGGAACGTGCCGCCCGCGCTGACCAGCTGCAGCACCAGCAGCACCAGGCCGAGGAACTTGCCGACCGCGCCGAAGAACGCGTTGAGCGCGTGCACCACCGACGTGAACGTCAGCGACACCAGCACCGCGAACCCGATCGCGCCCAGCGGGTGTGCGATGTGGATGCCGACCAGCCACGTCACCGCGCCGAACAGGACGACCACCTGCGCGATGCCCAGCAGCGCCGAGGACAGCCAGCCGCCGACGGCGACCCGGAACGGCGCCGCGCCCGCGGTCAGCGCCCGCGTCGAGAGCGGCCGCAGGATCAGGAACAGCACGAACGCGCCGATCCACGTGGCCAGCGAGATGAAGAACGGCGCGAGACCGGCGCCGTACGTGCCCGCCGACGCCTCGCCGTTGGCGTTCACCGCCACCGGGTCGGCGATCGTGTTGGCCGTCGCGTTGCGGGTCGGGTCGTCCGGGTTCGGGATCTGCTGGAGGCCGGCCGCGAGCCCGTCGCGCAGCTTGACCGAGCCGTCCGCGAGCTGGTTCGTCCCGTTCACCGCGGTCTTCTCACCGTCGCTGAGCTTCGAAGCGCCGTCCCGCAGCTGGTTCGCGCCGTCGGACGCCTGCGCGATGCCGCTGGTCAGCTGCGGCGACGCGGCGGCGAGCTTGGCCGCGCCGTCGGACACCTGCCGGGCGCCGTCGGCCAGCTTCGCGAGGTCGCCGTTGGCCTGCTGGATCTTGCCGTTCGCCTGGTCGACGGGGGAGCGCAGCTGGTCCGCCCGCGCGACGATCGCCTGGACCTGCGTCTCCGGCACGCCGGCGTCGCGCAGGTCCGTCACGAGCTGGGTGCGGTAGGAGTCGAGCTTGCCCTGGATGTCCGACGACGCCGTGGCGGCCAGCGACGCCGCGTCGGCGACCTTCTGGTCCCCGGCGGCCACCTGCGACGCGCCGTCGGCCAGCTGCTGCGTCTGGGACGGCAGGGAAGCGGTGCTGCTCTTCAACGTGCCCAAGCCGGTCGCCAGCGTCGACGACCCGTCCGCCAGCTTCGCGGCACCGTCGGCCAGCTGCTGCTGCCCGGACTTGAGCTGGTTCGCGCCGTCGGCGAGCTGCGCCGCGCCGGTCGACGCCTCCTGGATCTTGGCGTAGATCGTGGAGAACCCGACCAGGAACCGGTCCGCGGCCTCGCTGCCGACCTTCTCCGCGATCGTCTTGCGCACCTGCTCGGCGACCTGCTTGGCGATCGTGCCCGACAGGTAGTTGTTGGCGTCGTTGGTGGTCAGCGTGATCGTCGCCTGCTGCGGCTGGAAGTTGCCGACCGACAGCAGCGCCGCGGAGAAGCCGCTCGGGATGCCGATGGCGAACGAGTACTTGTCGTCGCGGACGCCGTCGCGCGCCTCCTGCTCGGACACCTCGTGCCACTGGAAGGTGCCGGACTTGACCAGCTCGTCGGTCACCTCGCGGCCGACGTTGCGCTGCTGGCCGCTCGAGTCCTTCGCGCCGGTGTCGCTGGTGAAGACGGCGGCGGGCAGCTTGTCGAGACGGCCGTAGGGGTCGTAGTTCGCGTAGAGGTAGAAGGACGCGTAGAGCAGCGGCACCAGCACGAGCGCGACCAGCGCGAGCTTCGGCATCGTGCCGGTGGAGAGGCGGCGCAGCTCGTTGCGCGCGATCCGGAAGGCGTTCATTCGGTGACCTCGTCGACGCTCTCGGGGAGCTCTTCGGTGGGGGTGGGTTCGGGGGCGTGGTGCTGCGGCTCGGGCTGCTCGACGGCGCCCAGGAGCGCGGGCGGGAACGGCAGCGCGGACAGCGGCGTGGTCGCGGTCAGGACGACGACGGCGAGCCCGCGTCCGGCCTGCTCGCGGGCGAGGCCGGCCCAGCTGCCGACGTCGCTGGTGTGCCGGTCGGGCGTGTCGAGGACGAGCAGCCGGACGCCCTTGCGCTCGGCGGCCAGCTCGGTGAGCAGCCGGGTGCGCAGGGCCGGGGCGAGGTTCTCGAACCGCGTGCCGGCGAAGGGCGCGGCATCGTGCGCGGCGAGCCAGGCGGCGACGTCCTCCTTGCCGGCCGGGCGGTGGGCCAGCGCGAGCTCCTCGCCGACGACCACGCGCAGGGCCAGCGCGTCGTCGGGCTCGCTGACGCCGGGGGCGTCGACGACCGCGACGAGCTCGGTCAGGCCGGCGTCGGCGCCTTCGGCGTGCACGGTGCCGGTGCTCGGCTTCAGCCGCCCGGCCAGCGCGAGGCCGAACGCGGTGACGCCGACGCCGGGCTCGCCGTGCACGATCGCCAGGTCGCCCTCGCCGACGGTCAGCGAGGTGGGCGGTAACAAGGTGCCGTGGTGCCCTTCGAGGGACACGCGATCGGCTCGGACCTGCACGGGGGACTCCAGCGTTTTTGAACTGACCGGTCAGTTCAAAAACTAGTCCTCGCCGGGGTGGGCGGCAAGATCACCGGACGCACGTCACACCCGTGGGTGACTCACGGAGGCTCGCACGTGGTGGGCGGCGGCGCCGCGCGGCGGGCTCGGGTGGGTGAAGGAGCCGGTTGGGCGGGATGGGCTGGCAGGGGTGCTGAGGTGGCCCGGCGGGCGGTGGTGCGGCCCGCCTGGCTGGGCTCGACCTACCCCGCCCGGTCACCGCTCACCGGAGCGCCGACGCCGGGCGGATCTCCCAGCTCGTCCACAGTGGACGATAGCCCTGCCGGTGCCAGAACACCGAGGACAGCGGGTTGGTCGGGTTGTAGTAGAGGTACGTCCGGGTCGCGCCGCCCCGGTGCAGTTCGCGGTGCACGTGGGCCATCAGCGCCCGCCCGAACCCGCCGCCGCGTTCGCCGGGCGCGGTCACGACGTTGTTCACGTAACCCCAGCGGCCCGGCGGGAGCAACTCGGCCGCTTCGCTCCCCTGGGTCGAATCCACCCACGCGCAGTGCGCGAGCGCGCGGGCTTCGCCGTCCTGTTCGGCCAGCCAGACGGGCGGTTCGGCCTCGGCGAGGGCCGCGCGCAGGCCGGGGCCGAGCAGCTCGGCGGTGTTGGGACGGCGGGGCGAGGCGACGAGGCCGGTGTAGTCGAAGGTCGCTTCGGCGAGCGCCACCGCGGCGGCGTAGTCGGACGGCCCGGCGCGGCGGACGGTGACCGCCGGGTCCGCCTCGGGTGGGGGAGCGGTCCGCACGCCGACCGCCGACAGGGGGACCAGGCCGTGGTCGAGGAAGGCGCGGATCGCCTCGGCGTCCCGGCTGGGCCAGAGCACGACGCACGCCGAGTCGTCGCCGGCCGGCTCCGCTTCCAGCCGGCCCTTGAGCGCGCGCAGCAGGAGGTCGGCGCCTTCGGTGCCGGTGTCGCCGAAGTACGGGAACAGCTGCCAGGTGTCGGCGGCCGACCACAGCATCGGGACGTCGCCGGGGCCGAACCGGTGCCGCTGCAGGACTCCGGTGACCTGTGTGCCCGCCGCGGTGGCAGCGTCCAGCCGTTCGCCCTGGGCGGGCGGCGCGGCGGGCGGCAGCAGCGCGTCGACGGCCGCGAAGCGCGCGCGGTGGGCGGCGAGCAGCGGCTCGGCGATGTCCATGGGGCCCCCTGGTGCGTCGGTCAGGACCAGGCGGGTCGCCGGATCCACATCGTCCACAGTGGACGATAGCCCTGCCGGTGCCAGAACACCGGTGAGAGCGGGTTTGCCGGGTGGTAGAAGAGGAAAGTACCGCGCACGTCCGGCCGCAGCAGCTCGCGGTGGGCCACCGCCATCAGCGCCCGCCCCACGCCGCCGCCGCGCGCCGCGGGCGCGACCGACAGCGTGTCGACGTACCCCCAGCGCCCGGGTTGCAGCCGCCCGTGAATGCTGTCGCCCGGCGTGGGCGAGGCCAGCGCGCACGCGGCCATGCCGACCGGTACGCCGTCGTCCTCGGCGAGCCAGACCAGCCCGCTGAAGCGCAGCGAGCGGACGACCTCGGCCCGCAGCAGCGCCCGCGCGTCCGGCCGCTCCCGGGCGGTGCCGACCAGCGACGTGTAGCGCCACTCCGCCAGGCGCAGGTCGGTCAGGGCCTCGACGTCGCCGTCGCCCGCGCGGCGGACGGTCACCCGCGCGGGTCCTGCCTCCTCGGGCGGGCCGGGCTTCCGCACCGCCAGCTGCGTCATCGGCGCGAAACCGTGGGCCAGCAGGACCGCGGACGCCTCGGCGTCGCGGCTCGGCCAGGCCACCGAGCAGCCCGAATCCGGCTCCGGGCGCGTCCCGCGCAGCCGCTCACGCCAGGCGCCGAGCAGCGCGGCCAGGCCCGCGGCGCCGCTGTCGCCCGGCACCGCCGTCAGGTCCCAGACCTCCAGGGGACCCCACAACGCGGGCCATGACCCGGGCGCGTGCACGACGTGCGTCAGCAGCGCGCCCGCGCGGAGCCCGCCGGTCGCCACCACCAGCGGCTCGTTCGCCGCGGGCGGCGGCGCGATCGGCGGCAGGAGCGGGTCGAGGGCGGCGAACCGCGCGTTCTGCTGGGCTTCGAGGGGGTTCACGAGCGGCGCGTGCGGAAGATCGCGGTGCCCGGGAAGAGCCGGCCGCGCAGCGGGCTCCACTGGCCCCAGACCCGCGTGTGCCCGGCCGGCCACTCGGGTTCGACCAGGTCGGTCAGGGTGAACCCGGCGGCGGCCAGCGCGCGCACGTAGTCGCCGAGGGTGTGGTGGTACTCGACGTAGGTGGCGGTGCCTCCGTCGTCGACCTCGACGTACGGCGTGCGGTCGAAGTACGGCTGGGTGACGGTGAGTCCCTGCGGGCCCGGGTCGTCCGGGAAGATCCACCGCATCGGGTGAGTCACCGAGAACACCCACGGCGCGCCCGGCCGCAGCACGCGGTGCACCTCGGCGAAGACGGCGTCCACCGAGGCCACGAAGGGGATCGCGCCGAACGCCGAGCAGGCGGCGTCGAAGCTGCCGGACGCCAGCGGCAGGTACTCGGCGTTGGCCTGCACCAGCGGGACGTCGAGCCCGGTGCGGGCGTTGCCGTCGCGGGCGTGGCGCAGCATGCCGGCGGACAGGTCGGTCGCCACGGCCAGCGCGCCTTCCGCCGTCAGCCAGCGTGCGCATGCGGCCTGCCCGCACCCGACCTCCAGCACGCGCTTGCCGCGGACGTCGCCGAGCAGCCGCGCGTCCGCCTCCCGCACGCCCTCCGGGCACCAGACGAAGTCGGCGTCGCCGAGGAACCCGCCGTGTTCGGCCTGGTAGTCGTCGGCGTCGGCGTCCCACCAGGCGAGGTTCGCGGCGGCGGCTTCGGCGCCCCCGACCTCGCGGTAGGCGACGGCCGCGGTGCCCAGCCGGTGCTCGGCCGCGTCGTGGCGCCCCGGCGCGGGCGGCTCCTCCGGTGGCATGATGGTGGTCTCCGGTCCGCTGCGTGTTTGCTTCCGCGAGGACCTTAGCGATCGAGGGGGACCCTGATTGTGCCCCCTAGCGGCCGCCGCGTACGATAAGTGTTAGCGCAGTGGGTTCGCGCTGCCTTCCGCTCAGCTTCTTGGTCGGGCTCGGGTCGCGCACCGTTATGCGGGTCATGCCGCGGTCGTTCACTGGTGGACGTTTGCTCGCAGGGTCATCGCATGTCGTCACAGCCCATCGCGCCGACAACTGCCAACCCTCGATCCCATCCACCGGAGCAACCCGCCTAATGACCACCGACACCGCCACCGCCCCGACCGCCCCCACCGGGCCCCAGCAGGTCGCCATCAACGACATCGGGTCGGAGGAAGACTTCCTCGCGGCGATCGACAAGACGATCAAGTACTTCAACGATGGCGACATCGTCGAAGGCACGATCGTCAAGGTCGACCGCGACGAGGTCCTGCTCGACATCGGCTACAAGACCGAGGGTGTCATCCCCTCGCGTGAGCTCTCCATCAAGCACGATGTCGACCCGGCTGAGGTTGTCACCGTCGGCGATGAGGTCGAAGCCCTCGTTCTCCAGAAGGAGGACAAGGAAGGCCGTCTGATCCTGTCCAAGAAGCGCGCGCAGTACGAGCGCGCCTGGGGCACGATCGAGGAGCTCAAGGAGAAGGACGAGCCCGTCAAGGGCACCGTCATCGAGGTCGTCAAGGGCGGCCTCATCCTGGACATCGGCCTGCGCGGCTTCCTCCCCGCGTCCCTGGTCGAGATGCGCCGCGTGCGCGACCTGCAGCCGTACGTCGGCCGCGAGCTCGAGGCGAAGATCATCGAGCTGGACAAGAACCGCAACAACGTGGTCCTGTCCCGCCGCGCCTACCTGGAGCAGACCCAGTCCGAGGTGCGCAGCGAGTTCCTCAACGCGCTCGCCAAGGGCCAGGTCCGCAAGGGCGTCGTGTCGTCCATCGTCAACTTCGGTGCCTTCGTGGACCTGGGTGGCGTCGACGGCCTGGTGCACGTCTCCGAGCTGTCCTGGAAGCACATCGACCACCCGTCCGAGGTCGTCGAGGTCGGCCAGGAGGTCACGGTCGAGGTCCTGGACGTCGACATGGACCGCGAGCGCGTCTCGCTGTCGCTGAAGGCGACCCAGGAAGACCCGTGGCGCCAGTTCGCCCGCACCCACGCGATCGGCCAGATCGTGCCGGGCAAGGTCACCAAGCTGGTTCCGTTCGGTGCGTTCGTGCGCGTCGAAGAGGGCATCGAGGGCCTGGTCCACATCTCCGAGCTGGCCGAGCGCCACGTGGAGATCCCGGAGCAGGTCGTCCAGGTCAACGGCGACGTCATGGTCAAGGTCATCGACATCGACCTCGAGCGCCGTCGCATCTCGCTGTCGCTGAAGCAGGCGAACGAGGGCGTCACGCCGGACACCGAGTTCGACCCGACCCAGTACGGCATGGCCGCCGAGTACGACGCCGAGGGCAACTACATCTACCCCGAAGGCTTCGACCCGGACACCCAGGAGTGGCAGGAAGGCTTCGACAAGCAGCGTGAGGAGTGGGAGCGCCAGTACGCCGAGGCGCACACTCGTTACGAGGCCCACATGAAGCAGGTCCAGAAGGCCGTCGAGGCCGACGCGGAGGCCGCGGCCGACGCGGCGACGGGCGTCGAGGGTGGCTCGGAGAGCTACACCTCGGGTTCGACCTCGACCGACACGAAGAGCAGCGGCGGCACCCTCGCCTCCGACGAGCAGCTCGCGGCGCTCCGCGAGAAGCTCTCCGGCGGTGCGTGAGCAGTAGCGCTCTGATCTGACGGCGAACCCCCGGTCCACTTCGGACCGGGGGTTCTTCCGTGTTTCGGGGGATCAGCGGCCGGCCACGAGCGCCTTGGGGCGGGGGAGCCGGGCGAGGTCAGCGGTTGCGCAGGTCCAAGCCGGTCAGCATCGCGGTCACGCCGCGGCGGTACATCTCCTCGTTCGCCTCGTCCGTCGGCGGGATGAACCAGTCCGGCAGCGGGGTCCGCGACGCCAGCATCAGCTCCGCCCCGACCAGGCCGTGCATCGCCGTCCACAGCTGGTACGCCGCCGCGCGGGGGTCCGCTCCCGGTGGGCACACCCGCTCGACCCGGGCGATGAACAACGTGAACGTCGTCCGCAGGACCGCCGACCGCAGCGCCGGGTCCGGGTCGAACCCCGGCACCGGGCGCTCGAACATCAGCGCGTAGCGGACGGGGCTCTCCAGCGCGAACCGCCGGTACTCGAGCGCCAGGTGCAGCAGGTCCGCGACGCCGTCCGGGCTCGACGGCGGCAGCCCCTCCAGCAACTCCCGCAGCGAGTCGAACGTGCGCTCGTACAGCGCGTCGAGCAGACCCGCGCGGCCGCCGAAACGGGCGTACACCGAGAGCGTCGACGCGCCGGCCGCTTCGGCCACCCCGCGCACCGACAGCCCCGAGACGCCGCGGTCGAACAGCACCGACAGCGCCGCGTCGAGGAAGCGTTCGCGGCTGCCCTGCTCGGCGGGGCGCATCGACAGGTGCCTGGTGGCCACGGCGCACCCCCTTCGCGCACAACGACGTCCGGGTGACCCACCCGCAGCAGAAGATACGATATCCGGCGCGTCTTGGGAACAAGCTCCATGTCCGGATGTGCGGGGTTCCCGTCCTGCGGACGCATGTCCGAGCATCGGCCATGCGGGCATCGTCGGCGTCATGACCATCGAAGTTCCCGACACCGAACTGGCCCGCGAAGCCGCCGAGTACGTCCGCGACACCGCCGGCCCGCTCCTGTACGACCACTCGTCCCGCGTCTACCTCTTCGGCGCCCTCCAAGGCCGGCGCCGAGGCCTCGCCTTCGACGCCGAACTGCTCTACGTCGCGGCGCTGTTCCACGATCTCGGGCTCGTCGAAGGCCACCGCACCGACCGGCGCTTCGAGCTCGACGGCGCGGACGAGGCCCGGAAGTTCCTGCTGGACCACGACGTCGACGCCGAACGCGCCCGGATCGCGTGGACGGCCATCGCGCTGCACACCACCCCGGGCATCCCCGCGCACATGGAACCCGAGGTCGCGCTGGTGACGGCGGGCGTCGAGTACGACGTCCTGGGCATCGGCTACGACGACCTGCCCGCGCGTGACCGGGCGGCGGTCGTGGCCGCGCACCCGCGGCCGGACTTCAAGCGGCGCATCCTCGCGGCGTTCACCGACGGCATCCGTGACCGGCCCGACACGACGTTCGGGAACGTCAAAGCCGACGTCCTGGCCCGGTTCGTGCCAGGCTTCACGCGCACGGACTTCGTGACCACGATCGAGGAATCACCCTGGGAGGAGTGACCGCATGGAGCACCCCGAGCCCGGCACGGTGGTCGTCACCGCGAGCGGCGACGGCACCTACACGCAGCAGGTGACGACGGCGACGCACGAGCTGCTCGTCGACGAGCCGGTCTCGGTCGGGGGCGCGGACGCCGGGCCGAACCCGTACGAGCTGCTGCTGGCCTCGCTGGGTTCGTGCACGGCGATCACGTTGCGGATGTACGCGAACCGCAAGGGCATCCCACTGACCCGCGCGACGATCCGCCTCCGCCACGACCGCATCCACGCGGAGGACTGCGCGAAGTGCGAGACCGAGCGCGGCATGCTGAGCCGGATCACGCGCGAGATCACGCTCGAGGGCGACCTGGACGACGAGCAGCGCGCGAAGCTGATGGCGATCGCGGACAAGTGCCCGGTGCACCGGACGTTGTCCGCGGAGATCGCGATCGAGACCCACGAGGCCGGGAGCTGAGCGGAGGCCGGCGCGGTGACGCCGACGGGGCCGCCGCGTCCGGCTACGCGGCGCGGACGGTGACCGCGGCGGGGGCCCGGGTGACGACGGCCGGGACCCAGATGCGCTCGAGGGCCGCTGCGCGGGCCTTGCGGCGCAACCCCGCGAAGCTGTGCTTCGCCGGGACCAGCAGGGTGCTCAGCCACGTCCGGCGGTAGTCCGCCAGCGCCTCGGCCACAGGGCGATGAAGAACGCAGTGCACCAGCCCCGGCGTGCCGAGCCGGTGCTTCCCGACGTGCTTGCTGTCCGCCATCGTTCCTCCGTGTGGGCGACCCTGTCGCGCGGACGGTACGCAATCGCGCCGGAGGACGTGGGTAAGCAACGCGGCGTGTCCGGATATCGGTTGAGTCACGCGTCACGTTCGCCTTGCGGCTCACCCGTCCGTGTGCCTCACGCTGGGCCGGCTACGCCGCCGCAGGTCACGGTGCCGAACGGGATCCACCTCCGCTCCACCGCGTACAGCTTCGCGGAGGGCGTGTACCGGAACCACGCCTGCACCCGGTACACCCCGGACACGCACGCGGCCGGCGGCGCGGGCGAAGCCGTCACCACGCCGGGCACCGCCACCGCCAACCCGGCCGCGCACAGCACGGCGGCCGCCGACCTGCCGAACCTCGTCATCCTCATGGCTCCCCCTCCATGTGCGGGCCAGGCGAACCCGCTGACACCGGCATCGGAAATCGATTACTCGCGTTACGGGTCCGTTCGCGCTGTCACACGAATGGGCGCACGAACAGCCCGTCCGACGGGGCTGACTAGGGTGATCGGCATGTTGCGTGTGGGGTTGACGGGTGGGATCGGGGCAGGCAAGTCGACCGTGGCGAACCGGCTCGCCGAGCACGGCGCCGTGCTGATCGACTCCGACCGGATCGCCCGCGAGGTGGTCGCGGCCGGCACCGAGGGGCTCGCCCGGCTCGTCGAGGAGTTCGGCGAGGAGATCCTGGCCGCCGACGGCTCGCTCGACCGGCCCGCCCTCGCCGCCAAGGCGTTCGCCGACGACGAGTCGCGCCGCCGGCTGAACGCGATCGTGCACCCGCTGGTCGGCGCCCGCACCGGCGAGCTGATGGCCGCCGCGGCGCCGGACGCCGTCATCGTCCACGACATCCCGCTGCTCGTCGAAAACGGCCTCGCGACCGCGTACCACCTGGTCGTGGTCGTCGACGCGCCGGTCGAGGTGCGGGTCCGCCGGCTGGTGACGGCGCGCGGCATGGCCGAGGACGACGCGCGGGCCCGGATCCGGGCGCAGGCGAGCGACGAGCAGCGCCGCGCCGTCGCCGACGTTTGGCTGGACAACGGCGGTCCCGAGGACGCCGTGCTCCTCGACGTCGACGCGCTGTGGGCCGACCGGCTCGTGCCGTTCGAGGCGAACGTCCGGCTGCGCAAGCCGCGTCCACCGGTCTCCCCGAAGATCGCCGAATACGACCTGACCTGGCCCGCGCAGGCCGAGCGGGTGCTCGCCCGGGTCCGCGCCGTCGCCGGGGAGCTCGCCCGCCGCGCCGACCACATCGGCTCGACCGCCGTGCCCGGCCTGCCCGCCAAGGACGTCCTCGACCTGCAGCTCACCGTGTCCACTTTGGACGACGCCGACACGCTGGCGGAACTGCTGTCCGACGCGGGGTTCCCGCGGCTGGACGGCGACTGGTGCGACGACGCCCAGGACGGCACCGGGACCTGGCCGAAGCGGCTGCACGTCGGCGCCGACCCGAAGCGCGCGGTGAACCTGCACGTCCGGGCCGAGGAGACGCCCGCGTGGCGGCTCGCGCTGCTCTTCCGCGACTACCTGCGCGCGACCCCGGACGAGCGCGACGACTACCGCGACGTCAAGCTGCGGCTGGCCGACGCGCACGCCGAGGACGGCAACGTCGCCGCCTACGCCGACGAGAAGCAGGAGTTCGTCAACGGCGTGTTCGCCCGAGCGGAGAAGTGGGCCGCGACCACCGGCTGGACGCCCTAGGAACCCAGCAGGCCGCGTTCGAAGGCGACCGCCACCGCGGCCGCGCGGTCGTTGACGCCGAGCTTCGCGTAGACGTGGATCAGGTGCGTCTTGACCGTCGCCTCGCTGATGAACAGCTTCTTCGCCGCTTCCTTGTTCGTCGACCCGCGGGCCACCAGGGTGAGCACTTCGAGCTCGCGCTGGGACAGCGGTTCCCGCGCCGGCTCGCGCATCCGGCCCAGCAGCCGGCTCGCGACGGCGGGGGAGAGCACCGCCTCGCCGCGGGCGGCGGCCTCGACCGCGCGGAACAGGTCTTCGCGCGGGGCGTCCTTGAGCAGGTAGCCCGTAGCGCCGGCCTCGACCGCGGGCAGGACGTCGGAGTCCGTGTCGTACGTCGTCAGCACCAGGACCCGCGCCGGGTTGCCCAGCCGGGCCAGCTCGGTGATCGCCGCGACGCCGTCGGTGCCCGGCATCCGCAGGTCCATCAGCACGACGTCGGGGCGCAGCCGTTCGGCCAGCACGACGGCTTCGGCGCCGTTCGCGGCCTCCCCGACGACCTCGAAGCCGCGGCCGGTGAAGATGCCGCGCAGGCCGTCGCGGACGACCGGGTGGTCGTCGGCGATGAGCACGGTGATCGTCATGCGGAAGCCTCCGGCGGGGCGGGAACGGCGGGCAGGACGGCCGAGATCGCGGTGCCGCCGCCGGGTTCGGACTCGACGTGCAGCGTACCGGCGAGCCGCTGGACGCGGCGGCGCATCCCGGGCAGCCCGAACCCGGGGCCGGGCCCGGGGACGAACCCGGCGCCGTCGTCGCGGACGTCCAGGGTCACCTCGTCGTCCATGTAGGACAGCGTGAGGCCGGCCCGGCCCGCCGCCGCGTGTTTGTCCACATTGGACAAGGCTTCCTGGGTGACGCGCAGGACGGTCGACTCGATCTCCGGGTGCAGCGGCCGCGGGACGCCGGTGGTGGTGACCGCGGCGGGCACGCCGGTCCGCGCGCTCCACCGCGCCGCGACCCCGGCGAGCGCCTCGGGCAGCGTCGCGGTGTCGAGGTGCTCGGGGTGCAGCGCGTGTACCGAACGCCGTGCGGCGGTGAGGTTTTCCCGCGCCAGCGCGGTCGCGGAGTCCAGGTGCCGCTGCCACTCGGCCGGCTCGTCCTTGGCCAGCGCGGCGGCTTCGAGCTGCGTGATGATGCCGGTGAAGCCCTGGGCCAGGGTGTCGTGGATCTCCTGCGCCAGCCGCTGCCGCTCGTCGAGCACGCCGGCTTCGCGGGCCTGGCTGAGCAGCTGCCGTTGCAGGCCTTCGTTTTCCGCGTGCGCCGCCGCAAGGTCGTCGAGCATGCGCCGGCGTTCCTCGTTCTGGCGGGCGACCGCCGCCGACAGCAGCCCGCCGCCCCCGATGGCCGCGGTCTGCACGACGATGATCGTGATCCAGATGCCCGGCCGTTCCCGCAGGGCGTGCACGGGACCGCCGTTGCCGAGGGTGTTGATCAGCAGCGACGTCGCCGCCAGCGCGGTGAAGGCGAGCCACGTCGGCCGCAGCCGCATCGCGGCCAGGAACGCGTAGATCATGAAGATGACGAAGGAGATGTCGCGGACTTCGAGGGCGCTGCCCAGCCCGAGGATGCCGAGGAAGGTGAGCAGGGCGAAGGCGGGCCGTTCGCGCCACCGCGCCGGCGGGAACACCACCGTGCCGAGCACCCAGAGGGCGGTCCCGGCGATCAGGGCACCGGTGACCGTCCACCACCGGCCGTCGTGCCCGCCGACGCCGACGCTGACGCCGGACGCGACGGCCAGCAGCACACCGGGCAGGAAGCGTTCGACGCGGTACAGCCACGGCTGCCAGCCGGCCGCAGTGCGCGCCGACTCCGGCGGCCACATCGGCCGATCCCACTCGACCCCGAGGCTCACGCTCTCATGTCCTTGAGCGCCGGCCAGATCTCGGCCCACTCCGCGGTCCGGCCGGTGAGCTGCCAGACGGGCATGTGCGCACTCGCGTTGCGGACGCCGAGCCGGTTGCCGACCTGGCCGACGATGCGCGCGTCCCCGAAGTACTTCGCGAGCTTCGACGGGTCGTAGCCGACGAAGAGCACGGTACCGGCGTTGTCGGCCGGACGGCCGAAGTACCAGAAGCCGCGGCTCGGGCTGTACGCCTCGGGCAGGCCGCGCTCGGGCCCGTACCGGCCGAGCGCGCCCGCCTGCCAGTAGCCACCGGTGACGATCGCCGTGTCCGGCGGCGCGATCCGGTACAACTTCGCGACGTCGTCGGCGAGGTCCGGCCAGCCGATCTCTTCGGCCGCGTACGCGGGCCGCGGCGCGGCCGGGTGCTCGACCAGCCAGTGCGCCGGCCAGACCGGCAGCGTGAACGGCAGGCTGAACAGAGCCGACAGCACGAACACCGGCCAGGTCGGCACCCACCGCCACCAGCGGGCGGGTTCGAGAGCTTCGAAGTGCACGGCGGCCGCGGCCCACAGCACGCCGAACATCCCGGCCGCGTAGTAGTACCGCCCGTTGGCGACCAGGAAGACCGCGACGACGCCCAGCGCCGTCCAGCCGAGGAACCGGTACGGCCGCAGCTGCCTGCTCCCGATCAGCACCGCGACGCCGTAGAGGACACCGAGCGCGCCGATCACCCAGCCGGCCCCGGCGAGCAGCTGCGGGACGAAGCTCCCGCGCCCGCCCGCCGCGTCGACCTCGGCGCCGACCGCGTCGCCCATCCCGAGCTGCGGCCAGCCGTTCGCGCGTTGCCACAGCAATGTCGGCACCAGCGAGGCGGCGGCGATCAGCGCGCCCAGCCAGAGTTTCGGCCGCCGCAGCAGCTCCCGCGGACCGAACGCGAGCACCGCGAGCCCGGCCACCACCCAGAACGCGCCGATGAGCAGTTTGTCGTTGAGCGCCACCGCCGTCACGACGCCGAGCCACACCAGCAAGGTGTCGTCGCGGGTGCGGACCCAGCGCACCAGCAGCCACAGCACGAGTGTCCACAGCAGCGGGTCGATCGTCGACGTCGCCAGGTAGTGGCCGCTGCCGACGAACTGCCCGCAGATCGCGTACGCCGCCGCGGCCCGCGCCTGCGCCTTGCGCCGCCCGCCCAGCTCGCGGGCGATCAGCGCGGTGACGACGACCCCGGCCGCCGTCGCCGCGATCGCCGGCAGCCGGAAGACGACCAGCGAGCCGGGCGCCAGGCTGTCCATCGCCCACGCGAGGAACGGAACGAGCGGCGGCTGGTCGGCATAGCCCCAGGCCAGGTGCTTCCCGGCGGCGAGGAAGTACAGCTCGTCGCCGAAGTAGCCGTAGCGGCCCGCCGTCAGCAGCAACGCGGTGGCCGTGCCCAGCGCGAGCAGCGCGACCGGCAGCCGGGCGAAGGGGGCGAGATCGGCTTTCGCCTGGTCGGGTGCCGTGGCTACGGCGTCCATCGTGCTCCTTGTCCGTGGTCGGCGCCGGTCCTTCCCGCACCCTACGTGGAGGCCCTTGAAGCCACCGTGCGGATGGTGACGCCGGGCTCACGTGTGCGTGTTCACCAGCTTCGGCCACAGTCCGGACCACGGTTCGACCCGGCCGGTCGCCAGCCAGAGCGGCACGCCGTCGAAGTAGCTCGGCTTCGCCGCACCGGTGTCCACCTTCCCGATCGGCCGCAGGTCGGCGAAGTGCCCGAGCAGCGGCCGCGGATCGGCGCCGACGAACAGCACGTCGGTCGTGCTTTCCGGCGGGACGACCAGGGTCGCGTAGCCGCGGTTTCCGCTGGCCGGCTCGGGGAGGCCGAGGTCGCGGCCGTAGCGGTCGAGCGCGCTCGCTTCCCAGTACGTCTCGGTGACCACCGCGGTCCGGTCCCGGGCGGGCAGGTGGGCGAACGCGCCGGCCACCGAGCGGGCGCCCTCCGGCCAGCCGATCTCGGCGAAGGCGAACAGCGGCGTCGGCAGCGACGGGTGTTCGGTCAGCCATGCCCGGGGCCAGACCGGCAGCGCGACGGGCACGACGACCAGCGCGGCCAGCGCGTAGCACGGCCAGGTCGCGACCCACCGCCACCAGCGCGCCGGCTCACGGCGTTCGAGCGCGACGGCGGCCATCGCCCAGCACACCGGGTACATCCCGGCGACGTAGTAGAACCGGCCGTTCACCGCCAGGAACACGACGGTCAGCAGCACGGTCGTCCAGCCGAGGAAGCGGAGTTCGCGGCTGCGCAGGAGCCGCCACAGGCCGTAGCCCAGCAGGACCGCGCCGACCGGGAGCCCGGCCACGAGCACCGCGGTCGGCAGGAACGTCAGCCGGCCACCCCAGGTGCCGCCGACTTCCGCCGAGATCGCCGCGCCCATGCCCAGCTGCGGCCAGCCGTGCGTGGCCTGCCAGAGCAGCGTCGGCACCAGCGCCACCCCGGCGATCGCCGCGCCGAGCCACAACGCGGGACGCCGCAGCAGGTCCCGTGGCCCGCAGACGAGGACCGCGACCCCCGCGGCGAGCCAGAAGCCGCCGATGAGGAACTTCGTGTACAGCGCGACCGCCGTCACCACGCCGGCCCAGACGAGCAGGCCGTCGGCGCGGGTGCGCAGCCAGCGGACCAGCAGCCACAGCACCAGCACCCAGAGGACCGGGTCCACTGTGGACGTCGCCAGGTAGTGCCCGCCCGCCAGGAACTCCGTCGAGACGGCGAAAGTGGCGGCGGCGAGCGTCTGGGCCTTCGCGCCGCCGCCCAGCTCGCGGGCGATCAGGGCGGTGAGCGCGACCCCGGCGAGCACGGCCAGCATCGCCGGGATCCGCAGCACGAACGGCGACTGCCCGAGCGCGTCCATCGCCTTGGCCAGCAACGGAAGCAGCGGGGGCTGGTCGACATATCCCCACGCGAGGTGGCGCCCGGCGGCCAGGAAGTACAGCTCGTCGCCGAAGTAGCCGTAGCGGTTCGCCGTCAGCAGCGACGGGATCGCCATCAGCGCCGTCACGATCGCCACCGGCTTCACGGCGAGCGGCCGGACGACGGCCGGGGCGGGCGCGGTCGTCACTCCCATCGGAACACCCGCGCCGCGATCGTCGTGCCGCCGACGGCGAAGACCGCCATCGCGCCGAGCTGCAGCAGCTCGGGGGCGTCGCCGGCCCAGGTGGCGCGCAGCGCGTTGAGCGTGGCTCCCAGCGGCAGGACGTCGGCGACGTGCTGCAGGAAGACCGGCAGCTGCTCCTTCGGCACCCAGACCCCGCCCAGCGCCAGCATCGGGAAGAACAGCGCGCTGCCGATGCCGCTCGCCGCCCGTCCGGTCGGTGCCAGGGCGGCCACCAGGAGGCCGACGGAGAACAGCGAGAGCGCCCCGAGGACGATCGACACCAGGAAGCCGGCCGGGTTGCCCGGCAAGGGGATGCCGAGCACGAGCCCGCCGACGCCCGCGATGAGCAGGACCACGACGACCGCGGCCGCCAGGTTCACCAGCAGCTGCGCGGCGAGCAGCCGGCTCGGCGGCACCGGGCTCGCGGAAAGCCGTTTCAGGAGACCCTTTTCGCGGTAGGTGGCCATCGCGTTCGGGAACAGCGTGAGGGCCAGCATGGCCAGCAGGATCGTGACGGCCATCGGCGCGATCACCGTGGCCAGCGCGCTGTGCCCGCCGTACTTGGGGTCCGGCTCGTTCGCACCGGGCATCAGCCCGAACACCAGCAGCAGCGCGAGCGGGATGCCGACGACGACGGCCGGGGCGCCCGGGTCGCGCAGGAACACCTTGGCTTCGGCGGCGGTCAGCTTGGTCAGGACGGTCATGGTTTCCCCCTTCAGTCCGGCCGGTGGCCGGTGAGCGCGACGAAGGCGTCGTCGAGGCCGGCCTGCTCGACGCGCAGGTCGCCGGCGAGCACGCCGAGCCGGGCGAGCAGCGACGTCACCGCGTGGAGCACGTTCCCGTCGCCGCGGACGACGAGGCGCTCGCCGCGCCGCTCGACCGCGCGGACCTCGGGCAGTGCCTCGAGCGCGCCGGGGTCCAGCGGCGCCGACGGCCGGAACCGCACGACCTGCTCGTCGGTGACCCGGGCGACCAGGCCGGCGGGCGAGTCGACGGCGACGACGCGGCCGGCGTCGATCACCGCGATCCGGTCGCAGAGCCGTTCGGCTTCTTCCATGAAGTGCGTGACCAGCAGGATCGTCACGCCCTGGGCGCGGACGGTCTCGATGAGGTCCCACGTGTCGCGGCGGGCCTGCGGGTCGAGGCCGGTGGTGAGCTCGTCGAGCACCGCCAGCTCCGGCGTCCCGATCAGCGCGAGCGCGATGGACAGCCGTTGCTGCTGGCCGCCGGAGAGCTTCTTGTACGCGGTGTTCCGGTGCTCGGTCAGACCGAGCGTGGCCAGCAACTCGTCCGGGTCGGCGGGAGTCCGGTAGAAGGCGGCGTAGAGGTCGAGCAGCTCGCCGACCCGCAGCTTGTCCTGCAGCCGGCCCTCCTGGAGCTGGACGCCGACGCGCTGGCGCAGCTCGGCGCGGTCGCGGCGCGGGTCGAGGCCCAGCACCGAAAGCTCGCCGCCGTCAGGCTTGCGCAGGCCCTCCAGGCACTCGACGGTCGTGGTCTTGCCCGCGCCGTTCGGGCCCAGGATCCCGAAGATCTCGCCGCGTTCGACGGTGAACGAGACGTCGTCGACCGCGACTTTGTCCCCGTACCGCTTGTGGAGGTGCTCGACTTCGATGACCGGCATGCCGCCGTCCCCCTTCTCGATCCGTTTCCGACAGATCGAGAATCCCGCGGCGGACGGGTGCGGCGCGTCATCAGAACGATCCACCCCGCATCCATCGTTCGGAGGATGCGGCGGCCCCTAGGGGTGGCGGCGCCAGGTGAGCGCGATGTCCTTCGTGGACAGCCAGGCGGCGAGGTCGTACCCGTGCGCGGCCAGCCCTTCGACCGCCGCGTAGGTGGTTTCCAAGGCGTACTGCGCGTCTTCGGCGGTGACCAGGCCGGCGGCGTGGGCCTCGAGGAGCTCGTCGGTGTCGATCACCCGCAGGGACAGCTTGTCCTTGAGCACGATGTCGACGTAGAGGTCGGTGGCGACCCAGCGCGGGCCGTCGCGGCGGACGCGGACGACGTCGAGGTAGAAGTCCTGGTCGCGTTCGTGGCCGGGGGAGAACCAGAAGTCGGTCAGCCGCAGGCCGAGCCGGGGCACCAGCCACGACTCGAGGTAGTGGAACTGGGCGCGGCCCGGCGTCGGGCGGGCCAGGTACAGGCCGAACGGTTCTTCGCGGTACTCCTCGACCTCCCGCAGGATGCCCTTCGGGTCGATGTTCGCGCGCGCGGCGGGGTCGAAGACCTCGACCTTCGGGGGGTGCAGTGCGGCCATGGCGCTCATCCTGCCGGGCGGGTCACGAATCGCGTACACCCGCCACGCGGGCCACACGTTCGGGCTAAGGTGCGCCGACTGTGAGTGAGGGGAACCGGGGATGTTCGGGATCATCAGGCCGTGCCGGCACCGGCTGTCCGAGGGACTGCACGCGGATTGGCTGGCGCACCTGTGCGGGCTGTGCCTGACGCTGCGTGACGAGCACGGGCAGTTCGCCCGCGTCGTCACGAACTACGACGGGCTGATCATCTCGGTGCTGGTCGAGGCACAGACCCCGCGCGGCGACCTGCGCCGCGACGCAGGCCCGTGCCCGCTGCGCGGCATGCGGCCGGCGTCGGTGGCGAAGGGCGAGGGAGCCCAGCTCGCGGCGGCGGTGTCGTTGGTGCTGGCGGCGGCGAAGGTGGGCGACCACGTCGAGGACGGCGACGGCGCGTACGGCCGGCGTCCGGTGGCGCTCGCCGCGCGCCGGGTCGCGGCTCGGTGGGCATCGCAGGGGAGCAGTACCGGTGGCCGGGTGGGGTTCGACACCTCCGTGCTCACCGAGGCCGTTTCGCGGCAGGGGTCGTTGGAGCGGTCCGTCGGGTTGGGGGACTCGGCGTTGCTGGCGACCGAGCCCGCGGAGCTGGCGACGTCGGCGGCGTTCGCGCGGACGGCGGAGCTCGCTGGGCGCCCGGGGAACGTGGCGCCGCTGGCGGAGGCCGGGCGGTTGTTCGGGCGGGTGGCCCACCTGCTGGACGCGGTCGAGGACTATGCCGTGGACGCGTCTGCTGGGGCGTGGAACCCGTTGCGGGTGACGGGAACTTCATGGGCTGAGGCGCGGCGGTTGTGTGATGACGCGGTGCTGGGGGTGGAGCTCGCGCTGCGGGAGGCCGAGTTCGCGGAGCCGGGGTTGGTGCACGCGCTGCTGGTGCACGAGCTGCGCCAGGCGGTGCGGCGGGCTTTCGGCCACGGGGCGGCGCATGGGCATGGCTTGGGCTCCGGCCACCGAACGATCCCCGGCGCCGATCCGGCGACCGCGAGCGATCCGGTCTTTGAGGCAGACCGGCTGCGGGGCGGCCTCGCCGGGCAGCAGCCGCCGCCCGGGTGGATCGGGCCTGGGCCGACCCCGCAGCAGCATCCGCACCAGCAGCCGCCGCCGGGGTGGATCGGGCCGGGCCCGGCTCCGCAGCAGGTCCCGCCGGGATGGGGTGCTCAGCGGCCACAAGGGTTTCCGCCGCCGGGGCCGGTTCCGCTGCCGGGCGCTCCTGGTCCGGGCGGCCCGGGTGGCCGTGGCCCAGGTGGGCCGGGAGGGCCTGGCGGACCCGGCGGTCCGGGAGGCCCCGGCGATTCCTCCGGCCCCGAGTCCCTCGACGGCAAGGGCGGCGGCCTCTGGTACCCGAAGTTCGCCGTCCCGCCGAAGAAGCGCAACTTCTTCGTCGGCTGCGCCCTCACGCCGTACATGTGCTGCACGTGCCAGTTCTGCTGCCGCGATCCCTATCCTGGGCCGTGGAGCGGGAAACCGCACACGACCGGCGGCTGGGACTGCGGCTGCGCCGGCTGTGACGGGTGTTGCGACTGCTGCTCCTGTTGCGACTGCAGCTGCTGAAGGGGGAGCGGGATGACGATGGACGACCTGCACGACCGGGGCCGCCAGAACTTCGCCGAGCTGGTCGAAGACGGCGCGAAACGGCTCGACGCGCTGTTCGCCACCGTCCCCGCGCTGGGTGAGCTGGCCGTCGGGACCGTCTACGGCCACCTGCACGAACGTCCCGCGCTCGACAGCCGGACCCGCGAAGCCGCCACGCTGGCCGCGATCGTCGCGGCGGGGATGGTGGGGCCGCCGCTGAGCGTCCACCTGCGCACCGGCCTCGCCTCGGGGCTGTCGCCGGCCGAGGTCTGCGAAGTCGTCGTCCAGACGGCCGCGTTCGCCGGCTTCCCGCGTGCCGTTTCGGCCGCTGACCAGCTGAACCGCCTCTTCGAAGGCCACGGTCTGCCGATCCCGCCGCCGCCCGCGCCGCGCGAACTGGTGCTGGCCTACCTCAGCGAGCCCGCAGCGGAGGTGGCCGAGGTGCTGGCGGAGTTCCCGCGCACCGAGGTCCAGGCGACCGGGCCGGACCGGGTGCTGGTCTCGTGCTTCGGGGACGACGCCGGGCCCGGCGCCGTCCTGCACTGCGCCGTGACCGGCGGCGAAGTCACGTCCGTGACGGTGTTCCGACCCTCCTGACCAGGGCCGACGGAAATTGTCGGTGGTGGGTCGTACTCTGGTCGACGTGGCTTTCGCAACCGAACACCCCGTGCTCGCCCAGTCCGACTTCCGGCCCGTCTCGGAGATCCCGCGGACCGGCGGCCGCTTCGAGGTGGTCAGTGACTACCAGCCCGCCGGTGACCAGCCGGCGGCCATCGACGAGCTCGAACGCCGGGTCAAGGCGGGCGAAAAGGACATCGTGCTGCTGGGCGCCACCGGTACCGGCAAGTCGGCGACCACGGCGTGGCTGATCGAGCGCGTCCAGCGGCCGACGCTGGTGATGGCGCCGAACAAGACCCTGGCCGCGCAGCTGGCCAACGAGCTGCGCGAGCTGTTCCCGAACAACGCGGTCGAGTACTTCGTCAGCTACTACGACTACTACCAGCCCGAGGCGTACATCGCGCAGACGGACACCTACATCGAGAAGGACTCGTCGATCAACGACGACGTCGAGCGGCTGCGGCACTCGGCGACGATGAACCTGCTGTCGCGGCGGGACGTCATCGTGGTCGCCAGTGTCTCGTGCATCTACGGCCTGGGCACGCCGCAGTCGTACCTCGACCGCTCGTCCAAGCTCGCGGTCGGCATGCAGCTCGATCGGGACGTCTTCCTGCGGGCGCTGGTGGACGTGCAGTACACGCGCAACGACATCGCGTTCGCGCGCGGCACGTTCCGCGCGCGCGGCGACACGGTGGAGATCATCCCGGCGTACGAGGAGCTGGCGATCCGCGTCGAGTTCTTCGGCGACGAGGTCGAGAAGCTCTACTACCTGCACCCGCTGACCGGGGACATCGTCAAGGAGGTCGACGAGGTCCGGATCTTCCCGGCGACGCACTACGTCGCCGGTCCGGAGCGGATGGAAAAGGCGATCCAGGGCATCGAAAAGGAGCTCGAGGAACGCCTGGCGGAGCTGGAGAAGCAGGGCAAGCTGCTGGAGGCGCAGCGGCTGCGGATGCGCACGGCCTACGACATCGAGATGATGCGCCAGGTCGGGTTCTGCTCCGGCATCGAGAACTACTCGCGGCACATCGACGGCCGCGGGGCGGGTTCCGCGCCGGCGACGCTGATCGACTACTTCCCCGAAGACTTCCTGCTGGTGATCGACGAGTCGCACCAGACGGTCCCGCAGATCGGCGGCATGTACGAGGGTGACATGTCCCGGAAGCGGAACCTGGTGGAGTACGGCTTCCGGCTGCCGAGCGCGGTCGACAACCGGCCGCTGACCTGGGAGGAGTTCTCCGACCGGATCGGGCAGACGGTGTACCTGTCGGCGACGCCGGGGCCGTACGAGATGGGCCAGGCGGGCGGCGAGTTCGTCGAGCAGGTCATCCGGCCGACCGGCCTGGTCGACCCGAAGGTGGTCGTCAAGCCGACCGAGGGCCAGATCGACGACCTGGTCCACGAGATCCGCGAGCGCGCCGAAAAGGACGAGCGTGTCCTGGTCACCACGCTGACGAAGAAGATGGCCGAGGACCTGACCGACTACCTGCTGGAGCTGGGCATCCGGGTGCGCTACCTGCACTCGGAGGTCGACACGCTGCGGCGGGTGGAGCTGCTGCGGCAGCTGCGGGCGGGCGACTTCGACGTCCTGGTCGGCATCAACCTGCTGCGCGAGGGCCTCGACCTGCCGGAGGTGTCGCTGGTGGCGATCCTCGACGCGGACAAGGAGGGCTTCCTCCGCAGCGGGACGTCGCTGATCCAGACGATCGGCCGCGCGGCGCGAAACGTGTCGGGCGAGGTCCACATGTACGCGGACAAGATCACCGACTCGATGCAGCACGCGATCGACGAGACGGACCGCCGCCGCGAGAAGCAGGTCGCCTACAACGTGGAGCGGGGGGTCGACCCGCAGCCGCTGCGGAAGAAGATCGCCGACATCCTCGACCGGGTGTACAGCGAGGCGGAGGACACGGAGCAGGTCTCGGTGGGCGGCTCGGGCCGCAACTCCTCCCGCGGCAAGAAGCCCGAGCAGGGCGACCGGGTGCGCAGCTCGGGGATGCTGGTGGACAAGGACGTCTCGGCGATGCCGCGAGCCCAGCTGGCGGACCTGATCCAGCAGATGACCGACCAGATGATGCAGGCGGCCCGCGACCTCCAGTTCGAACTGGCCGCGCGACTGCGCGACGAGATCTCGGACCTGAAGAAGGAGCTGAGGGGCATGGACGCGGCCGGCATCAAGTAACGGCGGGTCGAGCTGGAGGAGGGTTGGCTCCGCCAGGCCAGGCCAGGCCAGGCCAGGCCAGGCCAGGCCAGGCCAGGGCCGGGATGGGATGGGAGCCGAGGTCGGGAACCCGGCAGCATGCGAGGTCGGGAACCCGGCCGCGGGCGGTCCGTTGGCCGGACCACGGCGAGGGAGTCGAGGGCCGGAGCGGGTGGCGGAGGCCTCTGCCCGCCCGGGTGGGTGGCAGAGGGCCGTGCCGGAGTGGGGAAGGGGAGCGGTGAACATCGAAGCCGTCGTCGCCTACTGTCTCGGCAAGCCTGGGGCCGAGGAGACCTATCCCTTCGGCGATCACGTCCTCGTCGCCAAAGTCGGCGGCAAGGGCTTCGCCTTCATCGGGCAGGACGAACCCGGCAGCGTCGCCGTCAAATGCGGGGCCACCCGCGAAGAAGCCGCCGAGGTCCGGGAACGGTACCCGGATGCCGTCACCGTCATGGACTACCTCGGCCGCTACGGCTGGAACCGTGTCGCACTCCGCGCCGGCGTTCCGGACGCCGAGCTCGAAGAACTCATCGACGCCTCCTACGACGACGTCGTGCGGCGGCTGCCGAAAGCCAAACGTCCCTAAGGCGCCGGTGCGTCGGAATCCGGTTGCAGCATCCCGAAGATGTTGCCTTCGGTGTCCTTGCAGTACGCCAGCCACCCCACGCCCGGGACCGGGTTCTTCGGCAGCGCCAGCGATCCGCCCGCGTCGTTCACCGACGCCAGCGCCGCGTCGAGGTCGGTTACCGCGATCGTGTTCACGTACCCGTGCACCGGGGCCGACTCCGCCGGCGGTGGGCCGACGCGCGGGACCAGGCCGCCGTCGATGCCGTTGCCTTCTCCGGTGGAAATCACCCAGTAGGGCGCCTCGCCCCAGCGTTCGAACTTCCAGCCGAACACCGCCGAATAGAACTCCACCGCGCGTTCGGGTTCGCCCGCGTGGATCTCGAAGTGGACGGGACGAGGCATGTGCGCCTCCTCGGGCCGGGCCGGCAACGGTGCCGTGAGACTACGCCCGGCCCGGGGAAACTCACAGTGGTGGCCGCGCCGACAGGGTGAGGTCCGCGTCGAAGTCGGGGAACCCGGCCGGGGCGCTGCGGGCCGTCAACGGCGCCGCAGCAGGCAGGCCGGCCCAGCGCCGGACCGTCGCGGTCGCCGCCGCCGCGTCCGCCGGGGGCAGCTGGGCGATCTTCGACCCGTGGTTGCCGCCCGGCACGTAGTAGCGGTACGAATCCCGGCTGCCGAAGCCCAGCTCGAACGGCTCCGCGCCCCACGGGTCGTTCGAGCCGTACACGAACAGCAGCCGCGTGCCGCGGGACTTCACCCAGAAGTCGACGTCCGGCATCGCCAGGTAGTCGAACCGCGGCAGCCGGATCGACGCCGGCACGAACGTCTTCGGCTGGTCCGCGCCCGGGTAGCGCAGCAGGTCGCGCAGGTAACCGTCGTACGCCTCGGGCGACCCCAGCTGGACCGCCGCCTGGTAGTAGTACGGGATGTACGGCGCCAGGTCCTGGTCGGAGTACGTGTTGAGGCTCTCGACCTTCTCGTACCAGGCGTAGACGTCGGCCGCGGGCGCGCCCGGCGCCGGCACCGTCGCGCAGTCCGCCTGCTTCTGGTACTGCCAGAACGCGAAGTACGAGTCGATCACCGAGATCTCGAGGGACTTGTCGGCCGAGCCGACGATCGAGAACGTCAACCCCCGGCGAGCCGCGTCCGCCGCGGCGATCACGCCCAGCTCGTCACGCCGCTTCAGCGCGTCCCGCTGGATCGCTTTCAGGGCGTCTCGGCACGCGGGGTCGTTGCCGACGCGGGAGAGGAACCGGTTGTAGACGTCGACCGGGTCGATGACGTCGTTCGGCGCGACGTACGGGATCGTCGCGTCGACGTCGTCGGGGAAGAAGCGCCGGAAGTACGTCGCCGTCATACCGCCCTTGCTGCCGCCGGTGGCCAGCCACTTGCCCGGGTAGATCGCCTTGAACGCCTGCACCGCGCGGTGCTCGTCCGCGGCGGCCTGCCAGATCGTCAGCTGCTTCGCCCAGTTCTCCGGCTGGGGCCGCGACGGCGTGAAGTACCGGTACTCCATCGAAAGCTGGTTGCCGTCGACGATCTGCGTCGGCTCCGACCGGTTCGGCGCGGTGCTGACGTTGTAGCCGCTGGTGAAGGCGACCGTCGGGGCGGCGAAGTCGCGGTGCAGCAGGGTGAACCGCTGCTCGAACGTGCCCGCGCCGGGGTGGCGGTGGTCGGCGGGCTGGGTGAACGTCAGCTCGAAGAACCGGTACCCGGCCGGGGCCGGGTCCTCCTTGACGACCGTCAGCCCCGGGATCCGCGCCAGCGCGGTCTCGATGTCGGTGGCCGCGCTCGCGGCGGGCGCCAGGCCCACCGCCATCAGCACGGCCGCCACGGCGGTGAAAAGTCTGCGCATGGAGCACCCTCCCCGGCTCGATCCCACGTGGGACCCTCACAGAACCGGGCGCGGTCGGCAATCGGCTGTCCGGGCGCAGAATCGGTCAGGTTCCGACTTTCGTCGGGTGGCGCGCGCGTCCTCATCCGTGCGCAGCCGCGGGCACCGTGCGAGTTGTCCGGGTGATCAGGGCCACGTTACGGTCCGAAGCCGTAGGCACCGGCATCGAGCGAGGGGTCCGCCATGAAGGTTTCCGACTGCCCTACGACGCAGGTCGAAGTCCGCATCGCCGCGCGGCCGGCCGAGGTCTGGTCCTGGCTCCTGGACGTCGACCTGCCGGCCCGGTTCTCGAGCGAGTTCCAGGGCGGCGGCTGGGTCGAGGGCTCCGAACCCGGCCTGGGCGCGCAGTTCCGCGGCCGCAACTCCCACCCGGTCGCCGGGGAGTGGGAGACGGTCTCGACCGTCACCGGCTACGAGCCCGGGCGGCTGTTCGCGTGGGCGGTGATGGACGTGACGAACCCGGCCGCGTCGTGGAAGTTCGAGCTCGTCCCCGACGGCGACGGTACGATCCTGCGCCAGTGGGCCCAGATCGGCCCCGGCCCGTCCAACCTGACGACGATCATCGGCTCGATGCCCGAGCACGAAGAGGAGATCGTCGCGATGCGCCTCGGCGAGCTGCAGGGCAACATGCAGAAGACGGTGGAGGGCATCAAGTCCCTCGCGGAGAGCGGCGTCCGCGCCGCCTAGCCGAGCACTCGGTCCACATAGGACTTGACGGCGGCGAGCGCCGCGGGGGCCCGCCACAGCCGTTCCACCTCCGGGTCGTCGCTGTGGCGGTACTCGGCGATCCGCTCGTGGAAGGGCTGGCGGATCTGGGCCTTGGTGTGCGCGAACGCCTCGGCGGGCAGCTCGCCCAGCCGGGTCGCGACGGCCAGCGCCCGCTCGAGGACGTCGTCCGCCAGCTCGTCGACCAGACCGCGGGCGAGCGCGTCCTCGCCGCCGTACGTCGAACCCGAGTAGGTGAGCGACGGCAGCGGCGCGGTGCCGTACGCGCAGCGCAGGATCTCCAGTGCGGCCAACGGGAACGGCACCCCGACGAGCAGCTCGGTCACGCCGATGGTGCCCGCGCCGAGCACGCGGTGGTCGCACGCCGCGGCGAGCACCGCGCCGCCGGCGACGGCGGGCCCGTTCAGCGCGGCGACCACCGGCCGCGGGCAGCCGAACACGGCCAGCAGCGCGTCGGACAGCAGCGGCAGGAACTCCGACACGTAGGTCGCGCCGCCGTCGTGGATCCGCCTGAGGTCGACGCCCGCGGAGAAGATCCGGCCGGTGCCGGTGAGCACCACCGCGCGGGCGTCGGCGACCTCCTCCAGCCGGAGCACGAGTTCGCGGCAGGAGTCCGTGTCGAGGGTGTTGCCGCCGCCGTGGTCGATCCGCACCACGGCGACGTCCTGGTGGTTCTCCAGCGTTATCGGCACGAGCCCGACCGTACCGGGTTCAGCTGGTGATGTCCTTGCGGGCGAACCGCCGCCCGGCGTAGAGGAAGAACACCGTCCCGTAGATCACCGCCGAGAGCATGCCGCTGGCCAGGTTGGTCCAGTCGACGTCGGTGGAGATCAGATCCATCCACGAGAACGCGTAGTGCGTCGGCAGGTAGTTGCGGAGTCCCTCCAGCGCCGTGATCTGGTCGAGGATCTGCGACAGGATCGCCACCAGCACCGCGCCGCCGACCGCGCCGAGCGGGGCGTCGGTCGACACGCTCAGCGCCAGCGCCAGCCCGGCCACCCACGCCAGCTGCAGGATGATGTACACAGTGGACAGTGCGATGGCCAGCAGGCTGTCGCCGAAGGACACCGCGTCACCCGTCGGGCTGATCGCGTCGCCCGCGCCGTACCAGAGCACGCCGACGCCGAGCGAAACCAACGGCAGCAGCACGAGCGCGAACGCCGACAGCAGCCCCGACACGATCGCCTTCTGCCGCAGCACCCGCTGCCTCGGCACCGGCACGGCCAGCAGGTACTTCAGGCTCGACCACGACGCCTCGCTCGCGATCGTGTCGCCGAAGAACAGCGCCACGATCATCGGCAGCAGGAACGTCCCGGACACGAACAGCGCCAGCACGACGAAGTTCGGCGCCGACGCCGTGGCCAGGTCGACGAACCCGCCGCTGCGCCGGTTCGGGTTCGACTGCCCCAGCTCGAACGCGATCACCAGGATGAACGGCAGGATCGCGACGAACCCGAGCAGGAACTGCGTGCGCCGCCGCTTGAGCTGGCGCCGCAGCTCGACGCCGAGCCGCAGCGTCCGCCGGGCCGAGTAGCCCTCGACGGCGCCGTCGGCTCCGACGCCGGCGTGTTCGGCCGAAGCGACGTCGCTCAGCTCGTCGAGCGCGTGCGGATCGGTGTGCACACCCTCGCTCATGACTCTTCTCCGACCAGTTGCAGGAACGCGTCTTCCAGCCGGCGCCGCGGCCCGGCCTGCTCCACCGCCACGCCGGCGCGCACCAGCGCGGCGACACCCTCGGCCCGCGGCAGCTCGCCGAGGTTCGCGTGCACCAGCTCGCCCTCGACGTCGACGTCGGTGACGCCGCTGAGGGCCTTGAGCGCCGCGGCGGCCGCGGCCGGGTCGTCGACCCGGAACGTCGCCTCGCCGCCCGCCGCGGCCAGCTCGCCGACCTCGCCCGAGGCCACCAGCGAGCCGCGGTGCATCACCACGACGTGCGTGCAGGTCTGCTCGACCTCGGCCAGCAGGTGGCTGGACACCACCACCGTGCGGCCGGTCGCGGCGTACCGCTTCAGCACCTCGCGCATCTGGTGGATCTGGGGCGGGTCGAGCCCGTTGGTCGGTTCGTCGAGCACCATCAGCTCCGGCAGCCCGAGCATCGCCTGCGCGATCGCCAGCCGCTGCCGCATGCCCTGGCTGTACGTCCGCACGCGCCGGTCGACGGCCGTGCCGAGCCCGGCGATCTCCAGCGCCTCCGCGAAGTGCGCCTTCTCGGCCGGCCGCCCGGTCGCCGCCCAGTACAGCTCGAGGTTCGCCCGGCCGGACAGGTGCGGCAGGAACCCGGACCCCTCGACGAACGAGCCGATCCGCGACAGCACCGGCGCACCGGCGGTGATCTTGTGCCCGAACACGCGGATGCTGCCCTCGGTCGGCGTGATCAGGCCCATCAGCATCCGCAGGGTGGTCGTCTTGCCCGCGCCGTTCGGCCCGAGCAGGCCCAGCACCTGGCCCGGCTCGACGCGGAAGGAGAGGTCCTTCACCGCGACGAACCCGCCCGCGTACTGCTTGCGCAACCCCTCGATGACCAACGGCGTCGTCGCCAGCTCCGGGTCGACGTCGGTGGCCCGGCGGCGGCGAAGCGCGGCGAAGAGCACCGCGGCCAAACCGATCGCCAGCGTCACGGCGATGCCGACCAGCTGCCCGACCGGCGCCGGTGAGCCGACGGACGTCCCGGGGACGACCGGCACGGCCAACGCGGTGCCGCCGGCCAGCGCGACCCGGAACACCGCGGGCGCGGCCGGGGCGGCGAAGGCCTGGTCGGTCGTGCCGACGACCAGCCGCAGCGAGTGCCCGCCCTCGATCGGCCGGACGATGCCCGGCAGCGTCACGGTGACCTCGACCGGCGTGCCGTCGGCGGGCAGCCCGCTCACCCGGAACGGCGCGATCGCGTTGGCCGGCAGCACGCGGGAGCCGTCCTGGCCGACGTCGTAGAGCTTCGCGAACAGCACCGCGTCCGGCTGCGGGTGCGCCGGGTCCGCGGCGACCTGCAGCCGCACGGTCGACGAGCCGCTGACGACGACCTGCCCGTCGACCGGCGCCGTGGTGAACTGCGCGGCCTGGCCCGGCGGGTCGTTGCTGAACAGCGCGCCCAGCCTCGACGTGCTGCTCGCGACGCCGTTGAGGCCGGGGATCCCGCTCACCGCCGAGGGGTTCGCCCCGGCCGGGCGCACGATCGGCTGCGCGGGCCCGGACATGGCCAGCAGCCGCCGCTCGGTGGCCGGGCCGGTGAGCCCGGGGTAGGCGGCCGCGTTGACCGTGCGGACCGACGGCGTCCCGTTGGCGCGCAACGTGCCCTGGACGTCGTAGCTGAACCCGGTGCCGGGATCGCCGCCGTTGACCGCGCTCCACAGGAAGTCGCCGATCTTGGCGCGCAGCTGCGGTCCGGGCTTGCCGCCGTCGTGGCCGCCGGTGTACCAGATCGTCTTGACCTTGCCGCCCGCCGCGGTGATCTGCCGCGCGGTGGCGTCGGACTGGTCGAGGCCGAACAACGTGTCGCTCTCGCCCTGCACCAGCAGCGTCGGCACGGTGATCTTGCTCGTCACGGACGCGGGGGAGACCCGGCGCAGCAGGTCGACGCTCGCCTGGCTCGCCTGCCCGGTGGTGCCGAGCTCGGTGTAGGCGCGGCAGACGGCGGCGGTGAACCGGCCGCACGGGTCGGCCGGTCCGCTTTGGCGCCCGCCGCCGGCACCCGGGGGCACGGCGGGGACGGCGGCCGCGGCGGCGGTCCCGGCGGAGCCGGTGGACCCGGTATCGGTCTCCTGCCCGGCTTCGGGGGCTTCGGCCGACGGCGAACCGCTCGCCGCCGCACCCGAGCCCGCCGAGAAGAAGATGCCGGCCCAGCTCTTCTTGAACACGCCGTCGGTGGCGAACGCGCCGGCCGCCGGGGTGCCCGACGCCGTCAGGGCGGGCGTGGCAGCGTTCGGGACCAGGCCCTGGGCGAGGTCGTTGTAGGTGATCACCGGGGCGACCGCGTCGACGCGCTTGTCCGTGCCGGCCAGCAGGAGCGACAGCGCGCCGCCGTAGGACGCGCCGGTGACCGCCACCTTCGGGTCGCCGTTCGCGTCGAGCGTGACCTGGCGCTGCGCGACGAGCCGGTCGATCAGGCGGCTCGCGTCGGCGACCTCGCCGTCCGGGTCGTTGAGCCCGATCTTGCCGGTGCTCTTGCCGAACCCGCGCGCGGACCACGTCATGACGACGAAGCCCTTCCGCGCGAGTTCGCGGGCGTCGTCGGCGACGCTGGTCTTGTCCCCGCCGAAGCCGTGCGCGAGCAGCACCGCGGGCGCGGGCACGGTGGCGGGCAGGTAGGTGGTCGTGTCGATCTTGACCTGCTCCGCCGAGCCGGGCGAGGCGGGCAGGTCGATCAGCGCGTCCTGCGTGGGCACCGCGGCCGGCGCGGCGGGCCGCGTGATCCAGAAGACCGCGCCGGCGGCCAGGACCACGACGACCGCGGCGAGCGCGGTGAGGCGGGCTCCGCGGGTGCGCGGGAGCGGGAGTCGGGGCACGGGAGAAACCTATTTGAGCTTTGCTGAGAGTGTCGCCCGGACCTCACGTCGATCACACGTCCGGGACCGCCTGGTGGACCGAGGTGACCGAAATTACAGGACCAACCTGGTGACGTGCGCGATCCCGGCTGGCGCTCGGGCGGGGGGAACCGGCAAACTGGACGCGCTGTGAGGGGAGTATTCCTTCGCGGCGGTGTCGTCAGCACGGTGGCCCTGCGCCCCCGGCACCGTCGGCCGGTGTTTTCACCGGCGGGAGAGACCTCCGGTTAGTTGCTGCTGCGCACTATCCGGAGGTTCTGGTTCCATGACTGTCCCCCTGTGGCTGTGGATCGCCACGATCGGTGGCCTGCTCGCGCTGATCGCGCTGGACCTGGTCATCGTCGATCGCAAGCCGCACGAAGTGACCACGGGGGAAGCCGCTCGCTGGGTGATCTTCTACATCTCCTGCGCGGTCCTCTTCGGCGCCGGCGTGTGGATCTTCGCCGGGCACGACCCGGGCGTCGAGTTCTTCACCGGGTACATCACCGAGTACTCGCTGAGCGTCGACAACCTGTTCATCTTCATGATCATCATGGCGTCGTTCAAGGTGCCCGCCATCCACCAGCACCGCGTGCTGCTGGTCGGCATCCTGCTCGCGCTGGGCTTCCGCAGCGTCTTCATCGCCATCGGCGCCGCGCTCATCGAGCAGTTCGTCTGGGTGTTCTTCCTCTTCGGCGCGGTGCTCGTCTGGACGGCGGTCAGCATGCTGCGCGGCAAGGGCGAAGAAGAGGAGTACCACGAGAACGCCGTCACCCGGCAGGTCCGCAAGATCGCGCCGGTGACCGACGACTACCACGGCCACCACTACACGGTGAAGATCAACGGCAAGCGGATGATCACGCCGATGCTGCTGGTGATCGTGGCGATCGGCTCGGCCGACCTGCTCTTCGCGGTCGACTCGATCCCGGCGATCTTCGGCATCACGCAGGAGGCGTTCCTCGTCTTCACCGCCAACGCGTTCGCGCTGATGGGCCTGCGGCAGCTGTACTTCCTGCTCGGCGGCCTGGTGACGAAGCTGGTCTACCTCACCTACGGCCTCGCGGTGATCCTCGCGTTCATCGGCGCGAAGCTGTTCCTGCACGCCCTGCACGAGTACCACGTCGTGCCGGACTGGCTGGACATCAACAACTGGATCTCCCTCGGCGTGATCGTCGTCGTGCTGACCGTGACCACGGTGGCCAGCCTGGCGAAGGCCCGGCGCGACGAGCGCAAGCAGGTCGCCGCGTAACTCCCGACTTAAGGTCGTTCGCAGCGCTAAGGATTTCCGGTACGGTCGGGGACGTGCGTCCTGCCGACATCGAAGCCCTCATCGCTCCCGGCCGTCCCGCGCTGCGCGGGAACCTGCTGCTCACCGCGCTGAAGAAGCCCGACCTCGAGACGAACGCCGCGCACGGCTCGCTGCGGCGCGTCTCGCTCGACGGCGGGGAGTCCGCGTGGACGCACGGTCCGCGCGACTCGGCGCCCGCCATCTCCCCGGACGGGCGCTGGGTGGCGTTCCTCCGCGCGGGAGAGGGCAAGGGGGCCGAGGGCAGCCCGCAGCTGCACGTCATGCCGGCCGACGGCGGTGACGCGCGCCGCGTGACGTCGCTGCACCTCGGCGCCGGCGAGCTGGTGTGGGCGCCGGACTCGCGGCGGATCGCGTTCACCGCGCGCGTGCCCGAACCCGGTCGCTACGGGACCGAGGACGCCGACGGCGAGACCCCGGAGCCGGCCGCCGAGGCCCCGCGCCGGATCACGCGCATGGACTACCGCATCGACGACATCGGCTTCCTGCGCGACCGCATGCAGCGGCTGTTCGTCGTCGACGCGCTCGACGAGGATGCCCCGGACCCGGAGCCACTGACCGGTGACGGCTTCGACGTGACCGGCCCGGTCTGGACGCCGGACGGCACCCGCGTGGTCTTCACCGCGCCGCCGGACTGGGGCGCGGCCGAGAGCGACCACCGTGACGTCTGCGCGATCCCGGCGGCGGGCGGCGAGCCCGAGGTCGTCGTGCGGGGCACGGGTTTCTCCGAGCGTCCGGCCTTCGGCGCCGACGGCACGCTGTTCTACTTCGGACAGTCCTTCGACGAGCACCGCGAAGCCGCGATGACCGGGTTGTACGCGGCGACGCCGGAGTTCGGCGCGGGTCCGGTGAAGGCGCGCCGGCTCACCGACATCGAGACGGTCGACTGCGAGGCGTCGGCGGGACCGCCGGCCCCGCGCGAGAGCGACGTGCTGGTGGCCGTCCGCAACCGCGGCGCGGTGGAGCTGCGCGCGGTGCCCTTCGCCGCCGCGGACGCCCCGCTGGCCGACCTGCCGGTGGTCTACGCGGACCGCACGGCCCTGCGGTCGTTCACGCTCGACGGCGCGGTGCTGGCGGCGGTGATCGCGACGCCGTCGACGTCGGGTGAGGTCGTGCTGCTCGGCGACGGCGAGCCGCGGGTGCTCACCGACTACTCGAAGCCGTTGCGCGACAAGGGTATCCGGCCGATGATCGAGCTGGAGACCACGGCGCCGGACGGCTACCCGGTGCACGGCTGGCTGGTGCTGCCGGAGGGCGACGGCCCGCACCCGGTACTGCGCGTGGTGCACGGCGGCCCGTTCACCCAGCAGGACTGGGCGGTGTTCGACGAGGCCCAGGTGTACGCGGCGGCGGGCTACGCGGTGGTGCTCGGCAACCCGCGCGGATCGGCGGGCTACGGCCAGACCCACGGCCACTCGATCACGGAGGCCTTTGGCACGGTCGACGTCGACGATGTCCTGGCGCTGCTGGACAAGGCCCTCGAACGGCCGGACCTGGACGCCTCCCGCGTCGGCATCATGGGCGGTTCGTACGGCGGGTTCATGACGAGCTGGCTGGCGGCCCACCACGGCGAGCGCTTCAAGGCGGCGTGGAGCGAGCGCGCGGTCAACGCGTGGGACTCGATGGTCGGCAGCTCCGACATCGGCTACTTCTTCGTCGACGCCTACATCGGTACGTCGCCGGAAGTGCAGCGCGAGAAGTCGCCGCTTTCGTACGCGGACCAGATCAAGATCCCGTTCGCGGTCGTGCATTCGGAGCAGGACTGGCGCTGCCCGCTGGAGCAGGCGCAGCGGATGTTCGTCGCGCTGCGGCGGGCGGGCGCGCCGGCGGAGCTGCTGCTGTTCCCGGGCGAGGGCCACGAGCTGTCCCGCTCCGGCCGCCCCCGGCACCGCGTCCAGCGCTTCGAAGCGATCCTCGAGTGGTGGGGCCGGCACCTGTAACCTGACTTGGCTCAAGATCGCTGATCTTGGGTAGGGTGCTGGCTGTCGAGCTGCGGTTTCGTCGTGTGAACGGCGAAAATCTGCGCACTGAGCGGCCGGTTCCAGGGGTCTGCCCAGCATCGCCCGATCCGGCCACGTTGGACGACCTCACCGATGCCGAGCGGGCGGCGCTCGCGACACTGCGGGAGGCGGACGAATGGGGCTCCGGATGCTCGGCCTCATCCGCCCGGCTGTACTGGGAAAGCCTTCGGCAGGTCAACGAATGGATCTCCGGGTCGGCCGGCGCGCCGGTTCCCGAACATCCGGTACTGGAACGAGCCCGGCAAGGGCGGCCACTTCGCGGCGTTCGAGCAGCCTGCGTTGTTCGTCGACGAGGTCCGGTCATTCTTCCGGCTGGTCCGCTGATGGTCACCCGTTCTCGGTAAGCGGCTGGCTGAAGATCAACAAGTGCCCATCGGGTGTCCGTACGTTGAAGTCGCGCATCCCGTAGGGCCGGTCAGCCAGTGGCTCGACGATGTCGGCGCCGCGGGCGCGCAGCTCGTCGTGGCAGGAATCGACGTCGTCGACGACAACCGTCACCCTGGCCGGGCCGACGCTGCTTTCGGCGTACAGGTGGAACTCGGCGGTGTCGCGGATAACGGCCGCGTAGCTAGGTGGGGTCTCCCAGGTGAATATGGTGTCGAATCCGAGCGCGTCCGTGAAGTACGACCGCGCTGCCTGCACATCTCGGCACGGCAGCACGGGAATCGCCACCCGCATGACCATTCGGTCACCCTACCTGACTTTGGCTCAAGATCGCTGATCTTGGGTAGGGTGCTGGCTGTTGAGATGCGGTGCAGATCGTGCACTCCTCGCGTCGCGGGTCGCGGGACATCGAGCAAGTCAGGGCTTCGAAGCGATCCTCGAATGGTGGGGCCGGCACCTGTAACTTCAGGCCATGACGGTGCCCGAGGTGGACTTCGAGCTCGAGACGTGGCGGATGGTGCTGTTCCGGGCGGGCCCGCGCGCCGGCGAGATCTCCGAGGAGATGGCGCGGGAGCTGCGGGCCCGGCACCTGTCGTCCGCGCGGCAGCAGCAGGCGGCGGGAACGCTGCTGTTCGCCGGCGCGGTCCCGGAGCCGTCGTCGGCGCTGCCGGTGACGGGGGTGGCGTTCTTCCGGACGTCGGAGGCGGAGACGCGGGCGATCCTGGACGCCGATCCGGCCGAGCAGGCGGGGTTGATCGCGTCGGAGATCGTCGGGTTCGTCTGCCCGCGAGGCACGCTGGGCTGAGCCGTCGCTACGAGAACAGTTCCAGGGAGTCCTGGTGGTATTCGCAGTGGCCACCGCCGGTCGCGATGGTGCAGAGCGCGCCTTTCTTGGTGCGCGCGCCGCACTGCAACGCCGGGTCGTGCACGTGGCACAGCCCGTTCGCGCCGGCCGTGATCGGGCAGGGCGTGCCCTTCTTCGTGGGCGCGCCGCACGGTTCGCCGCTAAGCGCACGCGGTGGTTTCGCGGCCTTCTTCGGCTTCGCCTGGGGCTGCTGCACTTCGCGGCCCGTCACCTCTTCGACGCCGCGGACGGCCAGGCGGTCGGCGCGCTCGTTCTCCGGGTGGCCCGCGTGGCCCTTGACCCAGTGCCACTCCACCTCGTGCCGGTCGGCGGCCGCTTCCAGGCGGCGCCAGAGGTCGGAGTTCTTGACGGGCTCGCGGGCCTTCGTCAGCCAGCCGTTCGCCTTCCAGCCGTGCACCCACGAGGTGATGCCGTTGCGGACGTAGGTGCTGTCCGTGTAGAGCTTCACGACGGACGGGCGTGTGAGGCTTTCCAGGGCCACGATGGGCGCCATCAGCTCCATGCGGTTGTTCGTCGTCGGGCCGATGTCCCCGCCGTACAGGTCCTTCTCGTGCTCGCCGTAGCGCAGCACGGCGCCCCAGCCACCTGGTCCCGGATTGGGGCTGCACGCGCCGTCGGTGTAGATCTCGACCTCCATGCGGCCCGAGACTACCGACCGCCCCGCCGCGGGAGGCTCAGTTCAGCAACGTGTAGTTCAGCTCTTCGCAGACCCGGCCGAGCGGGACGTCCAGACCGGGGTGGTCCAGCGGCAGCAGCACGTCCGGCGCGATCGGCAGCGCGGCGCCCGCCGGCGGGTCCCACAGGCAGATCGCCGGGTCGCCCGAGTCCATCGACGAGCGGTACCAAAGGCCGTCCAGGTCGCTGAACGCGCCGCGGATCGCGCGCGCCCAGGCCTGCGTCAGCTTCTTCGGCCCGCTCGAGATCTCCTGCGACGCGCCCACGCGCGTCGGCCACAGGCCGGTCAGGTCGAGCAGGCGCAGCGTGCGCGTCGGGCGGACGACGACCAGGCGGGGCCCGCGCGTGCGGCGGTCGACCGTCGAGCTGGTCTGGAAGACCTCGGCGACCGACGTGCGGACCGTGAGGCCGAAGTAGAGGACCCCGTTCGCGGGGTCGGTGACCGGCGCGCCGCCGCGGCCGGGCGACTGCTGGTCGAACCGGCCGTGCGGGAGCGGGCCGGTGTAGCGGAACGAATTCCACTGCTGGGGGTGGTTGCCGTGCGCCGTGAAGATGCGGACCAGCCTGGTCGCGGGCTGGACCGTGACCACGTCACTCGCACGGTTCAGCTGCCGGACCAGGACGGATCGGGCGGGCGGCAGCGGTAGCCGGGCCATGGGTCGGGGGTGGTCCGTCCTTGTCGGTGATCTTGCTCGGGGACGCTCCAGCCTAGAACGGCGAGCCGAGCGTGGCGATGAGGCGGGCGATGTGGTCCGGGTCACCCCCGGAGAGGAGCCACTGCCGCGGGGTCGCGGGGTGCTCGTTGATGACGAGGTCCGGCTGCGGCGTGCTCATGAACGCGGCGACGACCAGCGCGGGCTGGTCGTCGGGGAGGGCCTTGAGCACGACTTCGAGGCCGGGGAGCACGCCCGAGCCGGCGAACTGCCACGCGGGGAGCCGCCAGCCGCCGTCCTTCCAGCCGGTCAGCCTGCCTTCCTTGAGGCGGTGCCGGATGCGGCTGTCGTCGACGCCGAGGACCTTGGCCGCCTCGTTGACGCTGAGCGCGCCTTCGGCGAGGACGGCGTGCGCGGCCACGGTGCGCGCGCGGAAGTCCGGTTCGCCTTCCCGGCGCGGCGAGAGGTCCAGGCCGACGTCGGTGAGCGCGGCGCGCTGGTCGGCGGAGAAGTAGTGCGACGGATCGGGGTTCGGCGGGGACAGTCTGCGCGCCGCGTCTTCGACGAGCGTCAGGAACTCGTTCGCGTCGACCTTCAGGCCCGCCTTGGCGAGGATGTTCTCCAGCGCTACAGACATGGGATCCAGACTAACCCGAAACAGCGCGAGTGTGCGGGTTCGTGCGGTTTCTTGCCCTGTCTGTGCGTGAATTCACCAGAGATCGACACTTAACGCACATCACTCAACACGTTGAGTAGGCAACTTCCGGTCAGTTTGACGGCATCGGGCGACGATGTCCAGGCTTGACAGTGTGCTTGCGTGGCCTTACGTTCCGTGTGAGTAAACGATTTCCGCTCCGTGCTCACTGGATCCGGCGCGTTCGCGCCGGTCATGGGGGACACAGGGGGTGGGGCGTGCCTGGGGGGCCCGGCACGAGCCGGCCCCCCGGGCACGTCGCTCCACTCTTCGCGCACGGCAGCCGGAATCTTCAGCGGCGTGAACTCTTCCGTTCGATCAGCGACGCTTCGAGCGTCGTCGTCGTGGCTTCGCGGCTGCTGTCCGAAATCCGCGCCAGCAGGAGCTGCGCCGCCACGCGGCCGACCTCGTACGCGGGCTGGGCGACCACCGTCAGCGGCGGATCGATGAGCGTCGTCCACGGGGCGTCGTCGAACGAGACGATCCCGACGTCACGCCCGGAACGCAGCCCGCGCGACGAAAGGGCCTCCAGCACGCCGATCGCCATCGTGCTGTTCGCGACCAGCAGCGCGTCCGGCGGGGACGGCTCGTCGAGCAGCTCCAGCGCCGCCAGCCGGGCGCCCTCGGCGCGGTATTCCGCCCGCCGGGCCACGACGTTCGCTTCACCGACGACGTCGGCGTACCCGGCCAGGCGGTCGTCGGCCGTGCGGACGCCGGCCGGTCCGGTCAGGCAGCCGACGCGGCGGTAGCCGCCCGCCAGCAGGTGCCGCGTCGCTTCGGCGGCGGCGTGGCGCGTGTCGACCAGGACCTGGTCGCCCGTCTCGGCCGGCAGCGGGCGGTCGACCGCGACCAGCGGCGTGCCCTGGCGGCGCAGGCCCTCGACGTTCGTCGACCGGCCGGTCGGCGACAGCACCACCCCGGCGACCCGCTCCTGCAGCGCGACCTCGATGTACCGGCGCTCCTTGTCCTCGTTCTCGTCGGAGTTGCAGAGCACCACCGAGTAGCCCGACCGCTGCGCGAGGTCCTCGACGCCGCGCGCGATGGCCGTGAAGAACGGGTTTTCGACGTCGGAGATGATGAGCGCGAGGACCGCGGTCTCCTGGCGGCGCAGGTTCCGGGCCAGCCCGTTCGGGTGATACCCGAGCTCGGCGGCCGCTTCCTGCACGCGCGCGGCGAGGGTCGGGTCCACAGTGGACTTGCCGTTGAGCGCGCGCGACACGGTCGCCGTGGAGACGCCGGCCCTCGCCGCGACGTCGCTGATGGTGGCCACACGCCCTCCCTGATCACCGGTCGAGGGGGAGGATAGCGCTCTTGGTGGGTGTTTACCGTCCGCTTACCTTGCCGGGTGCCGGCCCACTTCCGGTTGACCGCGGGGATTACGCCGAACGGAGCCGGTCCCGCTCCGCCGCGTCCACAGTGGAGGGTGCGGGGAAGTAGGCGCGCGGGGTCAGCCCGGTGAGGGCCCGGCAGTCCCGGCTGAGGTGCGCCTGGTCGGAGTACCCCGCGGCGACGGCGAGCGCGGCCAGCCCGGAGACGCGCGGAGCGAGCGCGACGGCCCGCTGAAACCGGGCGACGCGCAGATAGGTGGCCGGCCCGTACCCGACGGCTTGGACGAACCGCCGGCGCAACCGCCGCTCGCTCACCGCGGAGGGTTCTTCGAGCCGGGCGGCCGCGAGATCGGGCGAGGTGGCGCGGGCGATCCGGGCCGGGTCGGTTTCGCCGCGGGCCAGCAGCGCCGCGGCTTCGGCGATGTCGGGGCGGCCCAGCGTTGCGGCGACCCGGTCAGCCTCGCCCTGGGCCAGCAGCGCAGCCGCCTCGGCGAGGTCGCGGCGGCCGGGCTTCGCGGCGGTCCGGTCCGGGTCGCCCACGCGCGGAGCCAGAAACGCCGCCGCCTCCGCGACCCGCGCCGCCCCCGCGTCCAGCCGCTCGATCAGCTCCGCCACCGCCCAGTCGGCCGTGCCGGCCTCCGAAAGCCGCGACTCCACCGCCCCCGCCAGCGACAGCTCACCCGACAGCAACCGCTCCGCCAGCACCTCCCCCTCCCGCCCCCACAGCTCGCCCAGCGGCACCCGGCGGTCCCGCAGCTCGTCCGCCGCCACGCCGAGCACCGCCGGAGCGTGCCCCGGCCGGAACCGGACGCCCCGCAGCACCGCGCCCGGCCGGGTCACCGACGACCACGCCGCCGTGTCCGGGCCCGCGACGAACACCCCGCCGTCGCCGACCACCAGGTCCAGGCAGCCGTCGGGGACGATCCGCTTCGGGCCCGCCGACGCCGATCGCCACACGCAGCGCGCCACATCGGCCAGCCGCCGGGGTGGCGCCACCTCCTCGTACACACCCCGATCATGCACCCGGGCACCGACAAAAACCGGGCGGCACCCGTTCGGGTGAAACCCAGCGGGTAACGGCTAACGCGCGGTGAGGTCACGGCGAGATAGAGGTCGACGCACCCGGCGAGGGTGCGCGCGACGAGAGAAGACCTCTTCATGGGTGCTCACACCGCGAACCGCGACCAGAGCCGCGCCAGGTCGGCCGGCAGCGTCGTGGTCGTCCTGGGTGTGCTCGCCGCGGCCTTCGCGGTGACGTCGTTCGTCATGCCCCGGTCGGCTCGCGGGCCGGCCAAGGTGGAGCCGGTCGCCGCGCCGGTGGTGCCGGCCGCCGTCGCCACCGTGAGCCACTCCGTCGTCTACGAACTGCTCGGCGCGCACGGCGCCCGGGACGTCACCTACGCCGGCGCCGGCTCGGTGCTGACCCAGCACGCCGAGGTCGCCACGCCGTGGTCGGCCGCGTTCACCCGGGTCGGCCCGGCCGGCCGCACCGAGTTCTACAGCGTCGCCGCCCGGAACCCCGGTCCCGGTGGGCTGCGCTGCCGGATCGTCGTCGACGGGGTCGTCGTCGCCGAGAAGACCGTCGCCGAGCCGGGCCGCCCGTTCACCTGCGCCGTCTGACGTCCACCATGAGCGGCGTGAACGACGCCGCGATCACCTTCGGGCCCGCCCTCGTGGCGGTGCTGGTCCTGCTCGCCCTCGCCGCCACCGCGGTCGTCCGGGCCGGCGGCCTCGGGCGGGGGCGGGACGTGCTGGTCGCCGCCGTCCGCGCGGTCGCGCAGCTGGCCCTCGTGTCGTTCGTGATCACCGCCGTGCTGCGCTCGGTGCCGCTGACCGGCCTGTTCGTGCTGCTGATGTTCGGCATCGCCGCGGTGACGTCGGCACGCCGGGCCGGCCGCTGGGCGAACCTGCCCTGGACGGCGCTGGCGATCGCGGCCGGCGTCGCGCCGGTGCTCGCGCTGGTCCTCGGCGCCGGGGTGGTCCCGCCGAAGCCGATCGCCGTCGTGCCGATCGCCGGCATCGTCATCGGCGGCGCGATGACCGCGACGTCGCAGGCCGCCCGCCGCGCGCTCGACGAGCTCAAGGCCCGCCACGGCGAGTACGAAGCCGCGCTCGCACTGGGATTCATGCCGCGCCCGGCCGCGCTGGAGATCTGCCGGCCGAGCGCCGGCCACGCGCTGATCCCGGCGCTGGACCAGACCCGCACGGTCGGCTTGGTGACGCTGCCGGGCGCCTACGTCGGCGTGCTGCTCGGCGGTGCGGGGCCGGTCGAAGCGGGGCTGACGCAGGTGCTCGTGCTGATCGGGCTGCTGGCCGCGGAAGCCGTCTCGATCCTGGTGACCGTGCAGTTCGTCGCGGCGGGGAAGCTCAGCCGAGCGGCGTAGCCAGGTGGGCGGTGTCGTTGAACCGCCGGATGATCCAGTTGTCGCCGTGGACCACCAGGTGCGAGATCGAGCCGTTGTCCGCGCCGAGGAACGCGAACCGCTCGACCGAGCGGCTGGCCTGGGCGAACACCTCGCCGATCACGCCGCCGTGGGTGAACACGGCGACGCGCTGGCCGGGGTGGGCCGCGGCGATCCGCGTCAACGCGCCGCGCAGCCGGGCGCCGAAGGCCTCGTCGGACTCCGCGCCCGGGATGACGTCCCAGCGCTGCTCGGTCCACAGCCGCTCGATGATCGGGTGGCCGTCGGCGCTGTACTTGCGGAAGAGGCCGTTCTCCCAGTCGCCCAGGTGGATCTCGCGCAGGTCCCGCTCGACGGCCGGAGTCAGCCCGAGCTTCTCCGCCAGCGGCGCGGCGGTCTCGGCCGTGCGGCGCAGCGTCGTCACGTAGATCGCGTCGATCCGCTCGCCGGCCAGCCGGTCGCCGACGCGCCGGGCGTGGTCGCGGCCGTCGGGCGCGAGTTCCGGGTCGGCCTGGCCCTCGACCAGGGTGAAGGGGTTTTCGCCCCGCGCGGGAGCCGACTCGCCGTGCCGCACCAGGAAGATCTCCGTGGCGCCCGGGGGCGGGCTGAAGCGGTGCTGGCGGTACTCGATCTCCTGCTCCGGCGTGCTCATGGCCCCGACCCTAGCCGAGTTGCTTGTCCACGAAACACCATCGCCACGTCTCGCCCGGCTCGAAGCTGCGCATGACCGGATGCCGGGATTCGTGGAAGTGCTGCGTGGCGTGGCGCCGCGGCGAGGAGTCGCAGCAGGCGACGTTGCCGCACTTCAGGCACATGCGCAGGTGCACCCAGGTCGTGCCCTCTTCGATGCAGGCGGCGCACGTGTCCGGCGAGCTGGGATCGCGCTCGACCCACTCGTGCGCGAGGTGCTTGCACGACCCGGCGGTCGCGGCCGGGGTGCGCAGCTCGCGGCCTTCGACCTCGGGTTCTTCCTCGTCGCGGTCCAGCATGGACTCTTCGATGTCGAGCCGTTCCAGGACCTTGCGCAGGACGTCGTCGTCGGCGCTGCCGCTGTCGCGGGCCTTGAGGAACTGGCGGCGCTCGACGTCGAGCAGTTCGAGGCGCAGGCGGCGGTAGGCGTCGCTCGGCGTCTCGGCCAGCGCGCTCTGCCGGCCGAGCTGCTCCCACGCGGAGTCGGCGCGGTGCTGCAGCCGGTCGCGCAGGCGCTGGATGATCTCCGGCGGGTCGTCGTCCGTCCGGATCTCTTCGAGCCTGGCCAGCGCGGCGCGGGTCATGTCGTGCAGGACGGCCGCCTCCTGCAGCGCGTCCTCCGCCGGGTCCGGCCGCGGCAGGCGCAGCTTCCGGATCAGCGGCGGCAGCGTCATGCCCTGCACGGCCAGGGTGCCGGCCACGACGACGAACGCCGCCAGCACCAGCACGGCCCGTTGCGGGGTGTCCGCGGGCAGCACGAACGCCGCGGCGAGCGTGACCACGCCGCGCATGCCCGCCCAGGCGATCACGGCCGAGTAGCGCCACGGCCAGATCTTCGCCCGCGGTTTCGCCGGCAGCAGGCGCCGCTCCAGCCGCTTCACGGTGCCGATCCCGGCCATCCACAGCACGCGGGTGAGGATGGTCGCGCCGAGCACGGCGACGCAGATCCAGGTCAGCATCGTCAGCGACAGCCCGCTCTCGCCGACCTCGGCGAGGATCCGCCGCAGCTGCAGGCCGATGAGCAGGAAGACCATGTTCTCCAGCAGGAACGCGATGGTCTGCCAGTTCAGCCGGGACGCCAGCCGGGTCGAGCCGGAGAGGATCTGCGGTGCCTTGTGCCCGAGGATGAGCCCGGCGATGACGACCGCGAGCACGCCGGAGCCGTGGATCGCCTCGGCCGGGATGTAGGCGATGAAGGGGACGGCGAACGACAGCGCGGTGTCGAGCACCGGCTCGTTCAGCCGGGCGCGGACGAACGCGGCCGCGAACCCGACGACGAGCCCGACCACAGCGCCGCCGATGGCCGCGCGGAAGAAGTCGGCGCCGACCTGCCACAGGCTGACCGACCCGGCCAGCGCGGCGATGGCCGTGCGGAGGGCGACCAGCGCGGCGGCGTCGTTGAACAGGCTCTCGCCTTCGAGCAGCCGGATCAGCTTGCGCGGCATCCCGACCCGGCGGGCGACGACGCTGGCGGCGACCGCGTCCGGCGGCGCGACGACGGCGCCGAGCGCGATGCCGCCGGCCAGCGGGAGACCGGGGATCACGGCCCAGGCGACCACGCCGACGCCGAGCGTGGTGAACACGACGAGCCCGACCGACATCAGCCCGATCGCGCTCCGGTTCTTCCGGAAGTCGACCAGCGACGTCTGGATGGCCGCCGAGTACAGCAGCGGCGGCAGCAGGCCGAGCAGCACGACCTCGGGGTCGAGGTGGACTTCGGGCACGCCGGGGACGTAGGAGGCGGCGACGCCGACGACGATCAGGCACAGCGGGGCGGACCAGTCCAGCCGCCGCGCTCCGGCGCTGACGACGAGGACCGTCACGACCAGCGCCACTATCTCTGCCGCGATGTGCACGGGGTAATCATCACCCGAGGATCGCGGCGGGTGTCACCGGGCCAGCTCGGTGAGCACTTCGGCGACCAGCTGGGTGTCCATGTACTCGGTGATCTCGCGGATCCGGCCGTCTTCGAGGCGGAAGACGAAGCAGTACCGGTTGTCGTACCGCGCGCCGGTCTTGGTGGCGACGCTGCCCTGCGTCTCGACCACGACGACGTCGTCTTCGGCCACGAACCGGCTCGCCGTGCTGGTGTAGGTGCCCTCGAACTGCTCGCCGAGCGGGCCCAGCAGGTCGCGGCGGACCGAGTCCTTGCCGGCGAAGCTGCCGGACCAGCTGTTGTGCCCGCTGACCGTCCAGGTGACGTCGTCGGCCATCGCGGCGAGCAGGGGCCGGATGTCGCCGGTGGCCCAGGCGTCGAACGCGGTTCTCAGCAGTTGCTTGTTTTCGGCTGCGCTCATGGCTGGTAGTCAACACGCTGGAGCGCGCTCCAGGGCAAGTTCGTAGGCTGGGCCGGGTGACGACGGTGGAGATCGCGGCCGGTGCGCTGCGCGGGTCCGAGCAGGACGGGGTCCGGACATTCCTCGGCGTGCCCTACGCCGAGCCGCCGGTGGGGGAGCTGCGGTTCCGCGCGCCCCGGCCGGTGCGGTCCTGGGCCGGGGAACGCGACGCGACGAAGTGGGCCGCGCGGGCACCGCAGCCGGAACTGACCGGACGGGGCTTCACCGGCGACGAGGACTGCCTCTACCTCAACGTCTACGCGCCCGCGGCACCCGGCTCGTACCCGGTCCTGGTGTGGATCCACGGCGGCGGTGGCGTGATGGGTGCGCCGCACCAGTTCGACGCCTCCGCGTACGCCCGCGCCGGCGTGGTCGTGGTGACCGTCGCCTACCGGCTCGGCGTGCTCGGCATGCTGCACCTGCCCGGCGTCGCCGACTCGAACCTCTCGCTGCGCGACCAGGTCGCCGCCCTCGAATGGGTGCGGGACGAAATCGGCGCGTTCGGCGGCGACGCGGGCCGCGTGACGCTCGCCGGGCAGTCCAACGGCGGCCGCACGGTCGGGACGCTGCTCGCCGTGCCCGCCACGCGCGGGCTGGTCCACCAGGCGATCGTGCAGAGCGGCACCGGCGTCGGCTCGGTCGTCCACACCCCGGCCGAAGGCGCGGCGGTCGCTTCGGCGGTCCTTTCCGAGCTGGCCGTCTCGCCGGAGGAGCTGGCGACGCTGCCCGTGACGCGGATTCTCGAAGCGCAGCAACGGGTTTCGGCGGTCTCGGGCACCAAGGTGACCTACCGCGTGGTCGTCGGCGACGAGCTGCTGCCGGAACGCCCGCTCGACGGCGTGCGCGCCGTCCCGCTGCTCATCGGGACCACGGCCGACGAGGAAGACCTGTTCAGCTGGCTGCAGTCGGGTGGCGCGAAGCTGCTCGGCGTCGGCTCGACGATGCTGACCGCCGAAGAGATCGAAAAGGCCGTCGCGGCGTATGACGCCCTGCTCGATTGGCCCGGGGATCAGATCCGCAACCGCGCGCTGACGGCGGGGGACTGGTGGATCCCGGCGATCCGCTTCGCCGAAGCGCAGCCGGACGCCTGGATGTACCGGCTGGACTGGCGGATCGCCCCGCGCGGCAAGGGTCTCGGCGCCGTGCACGGCCTCGATCTGCCGTTGGTGTTCGACGACATCCGCAACAGGAACTGGCGCTTCCTGTTCGCGGGCCGGACGTTCCCGGCCGAGCGAATGCAGGCGGTGGCGACGGAGATGTTCGACGCGTGGGTCCGGTTCATCGCCACGGGCGACCCGGGCTGGCCCCGCTACCGCCCTCAGGACCGCGTCACGCGGATCTTCGACGACGTCTCCACGACCGTCGGCGACCCGGACCGCGAGCAGCGCCTCCTCTGGGACTGAGCCGGGGCGGCCGTGAGACCGCCCCGGCCCGGACCTAGACGGTGATCTTGTCGACGTTCGGGCCGCCGTTGGCGGTCGTCGCGATCGCCTTGACCTTGTTCGTCCCGGCGGTCAGCGTCACCGGGATCGTGACGGTCTGCCACGTGTCCCAGTTCCCGGTGCCGCCGAAGGCCACCCCGGACGCCACCTTCGTACCGTTGACCGAGATGTCCATCGGCCGGTTCGCCGTGGTGCCGTTGGCGAACCGCAGGACGACGTTCGCGCTACCCGCCGCGGCCGCGGTCACGGTGAACTCCACCGCGCTGCCGGTCGCGTTGTCGTAGTTGACGAACCCGGTGCCGGTGAAGCCCGCGTGGTTGGACTCCGCGACGCCGTTCGTGATCGTGGCGTCCTCGGCCTGGTAGTCCACGGGGTTTCCCGGGCCCGGGTCGACCGTGCCGTCCGCCGGGATCGTCTTCGTCCCGGTGTTCCAGCCCGCGACCCGCACGGACGGCTTGGCGCCCTTGAGGTCCGCGGTCCGGTACGTCGCCGTCAGCGTCGTCGACTCGCCCGGCCAGAGGGTGACCTGGTTGTCGGTCCACCGCACCGGCAGCACCGGTGCGCCCGCCGCGCCGAGGACGTGCGCGTCGACGAAGAACGCCGGCACCTTGCCGGACGCGGGGTTCATCAGCGTCACCTTGGTCGTCGTGGTGCCGTCGCCGTTGGTGGTCGAGGTCGCGGTCGACCCCAGGCCGACCTGGGCCAGGCCGTTCAGCCCGGACAGGTCCGCGTAGGCCGACTGCGGCGTGTAGTACCAGTCGCTCGAGTCCCAGTTGAGCGTGTCGGCCTTGGTGGACAGCCAGTAGACGTTCCGGCTGACCTCCTTGCCCGAGGAGTCGCTCAGGGCCAGCTTCGCCAGGTACGTCGTCGACAGCCCGCTCACCGAACCGATGGTCAGCGCGGTCGTCTTGGCACCGTCACCGCCGACCGAAACGGCCTTGGACTGGGTGAACTTCTCCGTCCCGTCGAGGTTGTACAGCTTCACGGACGCCGTGAGGCCCGAAGCCGCGTCGTGGTTGTGGTTGACGACCACGACGGACTTGGTGTCGTACGAGTACTGGATGTGCAGCGGCTCGTTCGCCTTCTTGGCCCCGAAGTACGAGCCGTTCTGGTCGAGGTAGGCGTCGAACAGCTGCCAGTGCAACGACGTCCAGCCGCTGTTGAGCATCCAGTAGATGATCCCGGTGGCCGGGTTCGAGCTGTCGCTGAAGTTGCGCGAGTGCGACTCGAATTCGGCGCGGACGTTCTCGTACTGCGCCAGCTGTGCCTTGCGGACGAAGTCGTCGAGGCTCGCCGACTTGCCGTAGCGGCTGGTCAGCGCGTTGCCGAAGAGCTTCAGGTTGGCGAAGGTCGAGGATGACGACCGGTGGTACTGCGCGGCCGACGGGTTCTTCCACATCGTGTCGAGTTCGCTCGAGGACATCATCCGCTTGAGCGTGTCCATCGTCGGGATGTCCGGCCCGGCGCTGGTCTCGGAGTTGAAGCTCCACGCGCCGCCGAGGTCGCTGTGCGCCTTGTCGTACCAGTAGTTCGGCGGGACGTAGTCGTACGGCCCGTTCATCTTCATGCCGGACGACCCGAGCTGCGGCGACGACTTCGCCGACGCGGCCGGGACCACCGGGGTGGGCCAGTCCGCGGCGGACAGCGCGTCGAGGTAGTTCTTCTCGATCGTCGCGTCGGGGGCGAAGTCGCTGCCGATGAGGAAGGAGATGACGCTCGGGTGGTCGCGCAGCCGTTCGGCCTCCGCGGTCATCGACGCCTTCGCGACCGGGTAGTCGGCGGCGGTCCAGGGGTCGCCCTTCTCGTCGCCGTTGACCTGGCCTTCCCACTTGTCGCAGCACTCCCAGCCGGGCAGCGTCAGCACGCCCATGCGGTCGGCGAGGTCGAAGAACTCGTCCGGCTCGATGTGCCCCTCCAGGCGCACGGTGTTGAGCCCGAGGTCCTTGACGTAGGCGAGCTTGTCCGCCGCGTACTGCTCGTTCCAGCGCAGGAACAGGTCCGGCGAGTAGCCGCCGCCCTTGATCAGCAGCGGGCGCCCGTTGATCGTGTACGCGCGGCCGCCGCTCGAGTTCTTGTTCGCCGTCACCGTGCGCACGCCGAAGCTCGAGTGCGAGGTGTCCGACGCTGTGCCGCCGACGTTCGCCGCCAGGTCGAGGTCGTAGAGCGGCTGCCCGCCCATCCCGGCCGGCCACCAGACCTGCGGGTTGTCGATCCCGACGACGCCGAAGGTGACGGTCTTCTTCTCCTTCGCCGCCAGGCTCACCGTCTGGCTGATCGGCTTGCCGGCGACCGTGCCGGACACCGTCGTGGAGATGGCGGACGCGGAGTCGTTGCGGACGTCGGCCTTCACCGTGAGGTCCGCGTGGCTCAGGCCGGTCAGCTTCGTGACGACGTGGCCGCCGCGCAGCGCCACCGGGCCGCTGCGCCGGACGAGGACGTCCCGCACGATGCCCATGTTCTGGTCCGGCGGGGTCTGCGCCCAGTCGATCCAGCCCATCGACAGGTCCTTGTTCGGGTCGTTCGGGTAGACCTTGAACGCGACGCTGTTCGTACCGGCCTTCACCAGTGAGGTGATGTCGAGGTCGTGGCGGGTGTAGGCGCCGGTGACCTGCGTCTTGTCGGCGACGCGCGTCCCGTTGACCCAGACGTCGGCCTTGGACAGCACGCCGCTGAAGTCGAGGTAGGTGCGCTGGGTGGTGTCGGCGACCGTGAGGTCGGTGCGGTACCACCAGGGGACCTGGAAGTCCGCGGCCGGCACGTTCTTCATGTTCGTCGAGTAGAACGGGTCGGCGTACTTGCCGTTGGCCAGCAGGCCGGCGTAGACGGTCGAGCGCGGGCCGACCGGGTACCAGCCGGACGTGTTGTACCCCGGCTTCGAGACGGCCGAGTCGTCGCCGACCTGCGCCGACGTCTGGATCAGGAAGCCGGGGACGGCGGTGGCCGGGCCCGCGGCCGCGACCGTCGCTCTCGCCTGCTCCTGCCCGGTGGCCGCCGGGACGGTCGCGCCGCTCACGGCGACGGCGAGCACCGCCGCCGCCACGAGGGTCCGGGTTCTTCTCTGCCGATAGCTCACTAGCGCGCCTCCTAGGCACCACGGCGGCGTGGGGACAGCGGGACCATCGTTAGGGAACTTTCCTAACAATTGCGGACGATCGTAGCGGTCCGGTCACGCCGGGAACAGGGGCGAATCGGTCAGACCCGCGCCGCCTGCCACGCCGCCGCGGCGCGCAACGCCAGCAGGAGGGGCAGTGAGCCGTCTTCCCAGATCCGTTGCGGCAGTGCCTCGCTGAGCGGGACACCGCCGGCCAGCGCGGCGCCGATCGCCGGGAGGTCGACGTCGAAGAGCGTCAGCCCGGCGCTGTAGAGGCGTTCGCCGCTGACCGGGCGGCGCGCGGCGACCTCGGTGCTGTCGACCGCCAGCTCGGTCACGCCGAAGAACTCCGGCTTGGCCCCGCGTTCCATCCAGCGCGCGAACCCGACGACCTTCGTCTCGCGGACGTCCCGGGGCGTGAGCCCGCTTTCCTCGCACAGTTCGCGTTCCATCCCGGCGCGCATCGCGGTGTGCAGCGACCGGCGCGGGTTCCTGTCGGGAGTGTGCAGGTCTCGCGGCTCGAGCGAGCCGCTGCCCGAGGGCGCGAGCAGCAGCCCGCTCACGGCGTTGAGCGACGACTGCCGCACGGTGACGAGCTTGCCGTCGGTGGTGAAGGCGACCGTCGAGACGCCGATGAGGTCGGCCAGCGTGCTGCTGCCGAGCTCGCGCAGGGCGCCGTCGGTGTCGGTCAGCTCGGCCTTGCGCAGGTCGTACTCCTCGCCGGTGTCGGCGCGGGTGATCCGGAGCGTGCCGAGCTCGTTCGAGCAGACGGCGTCGAAGAAGCGCGCCCGGTGCAGCCGGATGGGCGCGGGCCGCGCCCCGGCGGCCGGCAGCGGGTCGCCGCGCATGCCGACGATCGGGCCGTTGAAGAGCAGCCGGCCACGCGTCCGCAGCGGAAGGACGTGCGGCGCGGTGGCTTTGAGCGCGGGCGGCAGCCGGTAGGGCTCCTCGGCGACGTCGATGGTGTGCCGCTCGGTCCACAGTTCCCGATCGATGGCGTCGCTGACCAGCGCGGTCCCGCGCGCGGGCACGGCGAGGTACTCGGAGGGCGGATAGGCCGACGGCGGCGGCAGTTCCGCGGTGGGGAAGGGGGCGGCGATGGTGGTGAAGGCGAACCCGGCCCACCGCCGGCGCAGCAGCCGCACATCCCGGGTGAAGGTGGCGACGCCGAGCGCGAGCGCGACGACGGAGAGGACAACCCCGACGGCGCTGGGCAGGATGGTCACGACCCCGAGAACAACACCGAGCCCGGAGGCGGCGAGCGGCCACTCCCGGGCGCCGATGAAGCCGAGGTAGTCCGCCTTCGCCCGGGTGCGGCGCGTCAGTTTTCCCATCGCCGCTTTGTTTAGCACGGCGCAGGTGTGGCGTGGGCCGCTTTTCGCCGGTTCCGCGCTCAGGCTTCCGCGTCGAGGTAGACCCACTGGCCCTCGGCCCGGCGGAAGCGGCTGTTCTCCTCCATGAACCCGTCGCGGCCGTGGTGCCGGTAGTGCGCCCGGAACTCCACCGTCCCCTCGGTGTGCAGCAGGCCACCGCCGGTGCGGCCGAGGATCTGCAGCCGCGTCCACTCCTGCGCCGGGTCCAGCTGCAGCCGCCGCGGGCGGGTGTCCGGGTGCCACGTGCGCAGCAGGTACGCGGTGTCCCCGACGGCGAACGCGCTGAACCGCGACCGCATCAGCAGCTCGGCCGTCGGCGCCGCGAGGCCGCCGTCGTGGAACCGGCCGCAACACGCGGCGTAGGACTCGGCGAGGCCGCACGGGCACGAAGTCATCCCCGAATCCTCCCACGGCGGCCACGACCGTCTATTGAGGACTGACTCGCGTTGACCGACCCGCGCCGGCCGGGGCAGGGCTCTCCAGCACGCGGCGGCCCTGCCGGCCGCAACCCTCGCCGAGAGCCGCCACGCCGGGTTACGGTGAACCTCCGGAGGGGAACCATGAGCGGGCACGACGACGCGGGCGAGGGCGCGCTCCTCGCTTACCTCGCCGATGCCGATCGCGAGTACCTGCTGGCCCGGGGCACCCGCCGCCGGTTCCGGGCGAACGAGGTCGTCCTCATGGAGGGCGACCCCTCCGACCATGTCCACGTGCTGGTCGCCGGCTGGGTGCGCGTCTCGACGATCGTCGAGGACGGCCGCGAGGTGCTCTTCGGCCTGCGCGGTCCCGGCGAGGTGCTCGGCGACCTCGCCGCCGTGACCGGGCGCCCGCGGTCGGCGTCGGTGCGTGCGATCGAACCCTGCACGGTCTTCCAGCTGACCGGCGCGGAGTTCGTCGACGTCCTGCACAACCGCCCGGAAATCGCCATCGCGACGATCAAGACCGTCGCGGCCCGGTTGCGCAACGCCGAGTCGGCCCGGGTCGACTCCGCCGCCTTCGACGTCAGCCGCCGCGTCGCGGTCGTGCTGGTCAGGCTGGCCGAGGAACACGGCAAGCGCGTCCCGGAGGGCGTGCTCATCGAGGCCGCCTTCTCCCAGGAGGACATCGCCTCGCAGATCGGCGCCGCGCGGCGTACCGTCGCACGAGCGTTGCGCGTGCTGCGGGAACGGGGGATCGTGGAGACCGGCCGCCGCCGGATCCTCATCCGCGAGCCGCGCGTCCTGCGGGCCTTCGCCCGTTCTGAGCCAAACGGCACACAACACCCGTGACATCGGGCATCTGAGCGCACCCCCTCCCGGCGGGATCCTGGGTTCCGGCCGGAAAAGAAACAGATGCCGACCGGCCGGAAAAACAGATGCCGACCAGTCGGAATTCCCATTCGAACGAGATCGGGGCGTGTTCCGCACGCGTCGCACGACTTCCGTTCCGGTCTCCGTCCCGGCCTGGGTGCAGCGATGAGGAGGTGTGTGTGATGGAGAGCCACTCGATCTGGGCGCTGATCTTCGGCGCGAACTGACCCGCGGCGGCCCGGCCGGCAGGCTCGTGGGGGGTCGGCCGGCCGGGTATTCCGCGAATGCGGTGTCCACGATTTGTCACATCCGCGCGGAATCGCGCTTGGTAATCTGGTCCATCGATTCCACCGGGGCATGGGAAGGGGTGGGGTGCGGCCGGAGAACTCCTTCCCGTTCGTGCGCGAGCTGAACGAACTGCGCCGCGGCCGCGGGCTCGACGCGGCCGACCTGCACCAGCGGATCGGCCCGTGCCTGCGCGAAGCGTGCGCGATCACCGATGACGACCAGCCGTCCGCCGCCCGGGAGAAGCTCGTGCTGCGGCTCACCGAGCTGTGCGGCCGGCTGCCCGCGGACCTGCGGGTGGCCGCGCTCGCGGCGTTCGGCCTGCACGAAGAGGCCGCGGGGGAGTTCCTCGACCGGCGGATCTCGTGGCTCGCGGGCGTGCTGGACCGCGACCCGCGCACCGCGCGCCGCCGGATCGACCTCGCGTTCCGCCGGCTCGACGAGCTGCTCGGCGCGCCCACGGCCGGGCGTGACCTGCACCCGCTGGCCGGCTGGTACGTCGAGTCCATGAAGGCGATGCTGCGGCTCGACCTCGACCCGCCCTACCTGGAGGAGGAGCGCCGGATCGTCGCGGAGGTCGACGAGCTCGACGAGCTCGTGCTCCCGTTCAGCGTCCCGGCCGAGCCGGGCAGCGACCCGGTCCCGGACATCACCGCCGAGGCGCTGTTCGGCGGCGAGATCGTCGAAGAGCGCCAGGTTTCGGCCAGCCACGCGCAGTTCATCATGCGGCTGCCCAGCCCGTTGCGGCTGGGCCAGCGCCACGAGTACGGGATCCGCTTCGCGCCGCGGCGCACGTCGCTGCGGCCCTACTACGTCATGACGCCCCTTCGCCGCTGTGAGGAGTTCTCGGTCCGGGTGCGGTTCGACCGCGCGGCCCCGCCGTCGCACGTGTGGCGGCTCAACGGCGTGCCGGGCCGGGTCGTCGACGACGGCGTCGACTCCGGCGACGCGCTGACGGTCAACCGGGTCGGCGAGGTGGGGCTCGAGTTCCACGAGCTGCACCAGGGGCTGAGCTACGGCCTGCAGTGGTCCTTCGACCCGCGGGGGGACTGAGCAGGTCATGCGCACGGTCCCGGTGGCCGCGACCGTCGTCCGGATCGGGATCGTCGCCCCGAGCCGCGGCGGCACCGCCCGCGCGGTGCACCTCGGCGCCACCCTCGACGGGGTGCTGGACGAGGTGTTCGACGGCGTTCCGGTGCCGTACCGCACGCCGACGTGGTACCGCCGTCCGGAGGGGGACAGCACGACGCTGGTCATCCCGCCGACCGTGCCGCTGTCGTGGGTGGCCGCGGAGTTCGCCGGCGAGCTGGCCGGCGCGCTGCGGCGCCGCAACCGCCACCTCAACGAGTTCGGCAAGCTCCGGCTGCGGCTCGCGGCCGACCACGGCGACGTCGTGCTGCGCCCGCCGAACTTCGGCGGCGCGGCGGTCGCGCTGGCGGTCTGGCTGTGCGAAGCGGAGGTGCTGAACGCGGCGCTGGCGGCGGCGCCCGAGCTGGACCAGCTGCTGATCGTCTCCGACCGGTTCCACGCGGCGCTGCCGGCCGGGCCGGGCTTCCGGCGCGTCGTCGTCCCCGCCGGCGGCGAGCGCGAAATCGCGTGGCTGCGGACGGGTCCGGATACTGGGACGCGGAATACCGGCCCGGGCGGTGGGTTGGCATCGTCGTAGCCGATGGAAAAGGGGCCCGCGATGAGCACGTTCACGAGCGAGTGGCAGGACTGGAAGACCCGGCGCGAGGATGACCTCGCGGCACCGCACGGCTGGCTGGCGCTGGTGTCGCTCGACTGGCTGACCGACGCCCCGCGCGAGTACCCCGGCATCCCCGGCCGCTGGTGGCAGGACGCGGACGCGGCGTACGTCGACCCCGCGGGCGCGTCACTCGTCTTCGACGGTGCCCCGGTCACCGGTGTCCAGCGGTTCGAGCTGGTCAACAGCGGCGCGGGCACGCGGGTGCTGGCCGGCGACGTCGAGATCGAGGTCGCCCGCCGGTCGGGGTACCTGATCCGGGTGCACGACCCGAAGGCCGAGGTTTTGAGGGCGTTCCACGGCGTCCCGGCGTACGATCCGTCTCCGTCCTGGGTGCTCGAGGGGCGCTTCGAGCCGTTCGACTCGCCGCGGCCGACCACGGTCGGGGCCGTGGTGGAGGGCCTGAGCCACGTCTACACGGCGCCCGGAGTGGTGCACTTTTCTTTTGGGGGCCAGCCGCACACGTTGACGGCGTTCAACGGCAAGGAAGGCGGCTTGAGCATCCTGTTCACCGACGGGACGAGCGGCGTGACGACGTACGCGGCGAACCGGTCGCTGCCGGTGGCCGCGCCGTCGCCGGACGGTTCGGTGACGCTGGACTTCAACCGCGCGGTGAACCTCCCGTGCGCGTTCACGGACTTCGCGACGTGCCCGCTCCCGCCGGCGGGCAACGACCTGCCGTTCGCGGTGGAGGCGGGGGAGAAGATCCCGTACGAGCGCGGGTAGCTCCCCCGCTTCCCGTCAGTGGGTTCAGTGGGCGACGTCGATGACGACGCGGTTGGGCGCGGTGAGCGTGAAGACGTTCACCGCGGTCCGTGACCGCACCCCGAGCCCGATCAGCAGATGCGCCTCCCAGTCCCCGATGACGGCGACGGCCATGACGTTGCTCAAGTTCCGCGTCCGGAACTTCTTCGGCCCGAGGTAGGTGGGATTCCCGTTGTCATCGTGCGCGGCGGCGTACGGCACGGTGACGTTGATGAAGTATTCGCCGGTGAGCCACACGATTTCGCTGCTCGGATCGGCGATGAGTTCATCGACGAGCTGGTAGCTGGGCGTGGGTGCGCTCCCGGGACCGAGGTCGAGCACGACGCGGTCGAAGGTGGCGTTGTTCCCGGTCCGGATGGCGGTGAGCGTGGGAACGCTGTTGACGGCTTGAGCAGGCGCGGCCGCGGCGACGCTCGCCGCGACCAGCAGGGTGACGGCGAGAAGGGCGCGTCTGACGGGTCTGGACATGGTGGACCTCCTGGCGGAGCAGCGGAAGTCCCAGCGCTGGGTTCTCGGGGGACGTCCGGTTCGTCCGGGAGTTGCGCGAGAGTCCCTTATCGTTATCCGGCTGCTCTGAACGTGGCACTGAGCTGCTCAGGTCGATGAGGTTCCGCCACTCGGTTACAGCGAGTACTGTGCCAGGTGTGAATCGTGACGACGGGGAGGCCGAAGCCGCACTCGCGATCACTGCCCGGCAGGTGTGGGACGGAAGCCGCGGACCGAGCGACTTCATGGCGGCGTTCGGCGGCGCGATGGTGTACGCACAGCGACCCGAGCAGCCTGCGCTGCTGGTGACCGAGCTCGGCTCGAGAGGTCGATGGACAGTCGTCTTCTCGACGCTCGAGCGGCTGGCGTCACACGCGGGCGATTGCGACTTCCTCACCACAACGGGTGCGGACTTCTTGGAACTGGTTCCCCCTGGCGTCGGTCTGATGGTCGACCCCGATGACGGGCATCGATTCCCGATCCTGTCTCGTGTGGCACCGCCGGACGTGGTCGCGCGGGTTTGGGCAGAGGCCCGGGGACGGTGAGAACGGGTAAAGCCGTGGGGAGATGACGGCCGTGAACAACGAGGGGGCGAAAGGTGGAAGGCCCGGGCTTTCACGTTGACGTGGATGTGCTGGAAAGAGCGTCGAAGAACATGAGCGCCGTCGTGCGGGATCAGGACAGCTTCGAGCTGCGAGGCCTGTGTGGAGAGCCTCGGCTGTACGGTCACGCCGGCGTGCACGACGCCCTTGCGGAGTTGTGCGGCCGGTGGAGCGTCGGCATCGACGCGCTGTCCGATCGCGCGAGCGACCTGGGTGATCTGCTCGGAAAGGCTGCCGAGGCCTATCGGGCGGTCGAGCACAGCACCGTCGAGGCGTTGAAGACCGATCCCGGCTGGGACGCCGTCACGCCGGATCCGCCGTCGGTGGGTGGCGTCTGATGGCCGAGCTCGGTGAAACAACGGATCCCCGGGCGTTGGTGCCCGGAGATCCGGCCGCGGTTTTCGAGAACGCCCGCGTGCTGAGCGGGCGGGCGAACACGACCGCGGCGGTCGGTGCCGCGCTGAAAAGCATCGACACCGGAAGCTGGACCGGACAAGCTTCCGACAAGTTCCACGAAGATCATCAGACCGAAGTGCCGCGCTGGCTGCAAGCCGCGGACTCGCTCGACAACGCCGCCCAGGTGCTCGATGGCTACGCCGCTTCCCTCTCGTGGGCGCAAGGGCAGGCGTCCGAGGCGATCACGAAGTGGCAGCAGGGAGATGAGGCCACCCGGCAAGCCGAGGCGGCGCACGAACGTGCGGTGTCGGACGCCCAGGCGCAAACGCATGCGAACGCACAACATGGTGACCCAACGGTCGTGCAGCCTCCGCCCTTCACCGATCCGGGTGAAGCGCAGCGCCAAGAGGCGCGGGACGTCCTGAACCGGGCGCGACAGCAATTGGCGGGAGCAGGCGATCGTTGTGCCGAGGCGCTGCGGGTCGAGGCCTCGCTGGCGCCCCAGGATTCTCGTGCCCAGGCGGACGCGAATTTCTTCGGCGGGATCTGGGACACGATATCCGGTGCCGGGGAGGCTTTGTGGAGCGCGATCACCGATCCCGCCGAAACCGTGGCGGCGATGGCGCACAACGTCACGCATCCAGTTGAGACGTTCAAGGAGATGGTGGCCTGGGACGATTGGGCCAACGGACACGGGGATCGCGCGCTCGGCAAAGTCACGGGCGGGCTGCTGCTCTTCGGCGCGGGCAAGGTAGCCAAGGGTTTGCTCGGCAAGGGTGACCACGCCGGAGGCGATCACGTGCCTGATGAAGCTCGCCCGAAGACGCCCGTCGATCGGGCGAAGTCGGTGCGAGACGCGATTTTGGGCGAAGACGGGAAGATTCCGGGTGCCGAAGACAGCAAGGGCGTGCGAATGGTGTCCCAGCAGGACCTCGACGGCGTCCTGGACAATGTGCGCTCGAAGCTGGGAGCTCCGGACAAGGTCATCGAAACCCCCAAAGGTAAAATCGAGACCTGGCAGATCAGCGGGGACCCACCGTCCACGGTGACCTATCGCACGTTCAGCAAGTCCGGAGGCCCCACGATCGACATCAACAAGGTGGACGGCCTGGACGAGGTCAAGCGGTTCCACGTGACGGGCGGAAGCCACTGATGAGTTCCTACCAGGAAGATCTGGACTACCTGCTGGACTACGCACGGGAAGACTGGGTCGGTCTGTCGCCGGTCGGTGCGGTGGCGGGCGCTGTCGCGGGCAAGGGGGCGACCCTCGACCAGCTGACGTCGGCGCTGCTGTCCGTCATCGGCGACCTCAGCGACCGCGGGGCGGTGCCCGGAGACCTCGTCGAGCAGGATCCGGGGTTCCGCCCTTGGCCGGGCACCCGAGATGAGCACCTCCGCCGCATCGCGGCCGAGGTCGCGGCGCTGGGTCGGCTTCCCGAAACCGGCGAAGTAGCCTGGATCCACGATCCGTCGGCCTAGATCCGGAAGGTCCGTTTGCCGAAGGTGCCTGACGCTCGCAGACCCAGCCGTGCGGCGGTCAAGGTCCTGCGCACACTACCTGAGCCGATATCGAGGAACACCCCGGAACCGTCTGCGTGCTTTTCGATCAACTGATGCCGGGAGGCACCTTCCGGCCGGGGGAGCGTTTCGTCCGGAAGGTGTCCACCGAGCAGGAAGCTCACCAGCCGCGCTCGCGCCACTCCTTGAGCTTCGGACGCTCAGCTCCCAACGTCGAGTCGTCCCCATGCCCCGGGTAGAACCAAGTCTCATCCGGCAGCTCATCGAAAATCCGCGAAGAAACATCGTCCACCAAGGACGAGAAGTCCTCAGGCGAGGTAGTCCGCCCAACCCCACCCGGAAACAGCGAGTCCCCGGTGAACAGATGCGGATGCCCCGCGGGGTCCCGGTAGAGCAGCGCGATCGACCCCGGCGTGTGCCCCCTCAAGTGGATCACCGAAAGAGTGACCTCCCCCACCGAAAGCGTGTCCCCGTGCTCAACCAAAAAGTCCGGCGGCACCGGCAACGGCGAAGCGTCCAACGGATGGGCCGCCGTGTTGGCCCCGTTGGCCCCCGCCACCGCGCCCAGCGCCTGCCAGTGGTCCTGGTGCTGGTGGGTGGTGACGACCGTCCGCAAGGCCGGCCGGTCCGGGCCGTGGCCGATCAGGTCCGAGATGCGCTCCGGGTCGTTCGCCGCGTCGATCAGCAGTGCCTCGTTCGACGCGCGGCACACCAGCAGGTACGTGTTGTTGTCCATCGGGCCGACGGACAGCTTGGTGATGGTCAGCGCGTCCAGGGTGCGGCGGGTGGCGTCGCCGCCCGGGTCGACGTGCCCCGTGTAGGTCTCCACGATGTTCACCTGGCACACGGTAGTCGTTTCGCTCCAACCGGTTCCACCCGCACAAGCGCCACGGCGAGAAGGCACGTAGGCTCACGGCGACCCCCAGCCCAGCCGACCTCAGGACGACCGTGCCCACCTCCCCGACGCCGCGCCGGATCAGCTGGGACCTCCTCCGCGTCGTCGCCGTTCTCGCCGTCATCCTCGGGCACGTCACCCACCAGGGCGCCCTGCTGCACCCCGAGTTGACGGGGTACCCCGTGCGGGTGACCGCGCAGTTCGGCGCCGCGATCCTGCTGGTGATCTCCGCCTTCTTCGTTTGCGCCAGCCTCCGCAAGGGCAACCCGCGCCGGTGGCTGTGGAACCGCGTCGCGCGCCTCGTGCCGGCCTACCTCGTCGCCGTCCTGCTGACCTACGTCGTGACGCGGTGGGCCGCCATCTCCTTCAGCGGCCTGCCCTACCCGCCCGGCGTCACCGGGTTCCTCTTCGGCGTGCCGCAGGGGCTGCCGTCGAACCCGTCGCCGTGGTACATCCCGACCTGGCTGGACCTCGTCGCCAACCTCGGCATGGTGCAGGAGTGGGGCATCCGGTCGGAGACGTTCTACTACCTCGACGGCTCCTACTGGACGCTGCCGGTGCAGCTGCTGGCCTTCACCGGCGCCGCCCTGCTGTGGCCGCGGTCGTGGCGCACCCACCGGCTGACCGTCGCCCTGCTCTGGGCGCTGATCCTCGTCCCGCTCGCGCTGCGCTTCCTCGTCTTCCCGCCCGGGACGGCCAGCCCGGTCGTCGAGACGTTCTACTACGGGCTGGGCCTGCACCGGCTGCACGTCTTCGCCATCGGCGTCGCGATCTGGCTGTGGGCGCAGCGCCGGCTCAAGACGTGGCACATCGCACTCTTCGTGACCGCCGCCGTGACCGCGCAGGACCTGCAGGTCTTCCCGTTCCACGTCGCGCTGCCGCAGGACGCGCAGCGCTGGCCCTCCACGATCGGGTTCGCCGTGCTCCTGCTGCTGGTCTGCCTGGCCGCCCGCGGCCCGGACTGGCGGTTCCCCGGACTGGCGCGGATCGCCCCGGCCGTCACCTGGCTCGCGGGCATCTCGTATGGTCTTTATCTGGTGCACCAGGAACTGGGTTACATCCTGGCCCGCGCTCTGCTCGACCTCGGTCTCCCCGGCTGGCTGCGGCTCCCTGTGGTCGTCGGCGCCGCCGTGCTGGCCGGCTGGGCGGTCACCGCGGGGGTCGAACGCCCGGCCCACCGGTGGCTCACCAGACGTCGAAAGCCCGAAGAACCGCAGGTCAAGGACGCGGAACCCGTTTTTGTCGGTGGTGGCTCGTAGCATGGATCGCGGCCACCCGTGCGACTCGAAACCGGGTTGGCGACCGCAGCTGAAGAAGACATTGAGAGGACCCTGGCGTGGCTGATCGCCTCGTTGTTCGCGGTGCCCGCGAGCACAACCTCCGCGGCGTGGATCTCGACCTGCCCCGCGACAGCCTGATCGTGTTCACCGGCCTGTCCGGGTCCGGGAAGTCGAGCCTCGCCTTCGACACCATCTTCGCCGAGGGGCAGCGGCGTTACGTCGAGTCGCTTTCGGCGTATGCCCGCCAGTTCCTGGGGCAGATGGACAAGCCGGACGTCGACTTCATCGAGGGCCTCTCGCCCGCGGTGTCGATCGACCAGAAGTCGACCTCGCGCAACCCGCGCTCCACCGTGGGCACGATCACCGAGGTCTACGACTACCTGCGCCTGCTCTACGCCCGCGCCGGCAAGGCGCACTGCCCCAAGTGCGGCGAGCCGATCAGCAAGCAGACCCCGCAGCAGATCGTCGACCAGGTGCTCGCCATGGAGGAGGGCACCCGGTTCCAGGTGCTCGCGCCGGTGGTGCGCGGGCGCAAGGGCGAGTACGTCGACCTGTTCGAGAACCTGCAGCAGCAGGGCTACGCGCGCGTGGTCGTCGACGGCACGGTGCACTCGCTCACCGACCCGCCGAAGCTGAAGAAGCAGGAGAAGCACCAGATCGGCGTGGTCATCGACCGGCTGACCGTCAAGGCGGCGTCGCGCCAGAGGCTCACCGACTCGGTCGAGACGGCGCTGCGCCTGGCCGACGGGCTGATCGAGCTGGAGTTCGTCGACCTCCCCGAGGGCGACGCGCACCGCATCCGCGGCTTCTCCGAGAACCTGGCCTGCCCGAACGGCCACCCGCTGGCCATCGAGGACCTCGAGCCCCGCTCGTTCTCCTTCAACTCGCCCTACGGCGCCTGCCCCGAGTGCACCGGCATCGGCATCCGCAAGGAGGTCGACCCGGAGCTGGTGGTGCCGGACGACGAGCTGTCCCTGGCCGAGGGCGCGATCGCGCCGTGGTCGGGCGGCCAGAGCGCGGACTACTTCATCCGCCTGCTCGAGTCGCTGTCGGAGACCATCGGCTTCCGGATGGACACGCCGTGGCGGCGGCTGCCCGCGCGCGCCCAGAAGGCGGTGCTGCACGGCGTCGACGAGCAGGTCCACGTCCGCTACAAGAACCGCTACGGCCGCCAGCGCTCGTACTACGCGGCCTTCGAGGGCGTCATCCCGTTCCTCGAGCGGCGCCAGGAGCAGACCGAGTCCGAGTACATGCGCGAGCGGTACGAGGGCTACATGCGCGAGGTGCCGTGCCCGGCCTGCCAGGGCACCCGGCTCAAGCCGGAGATCCTCGCGGTGACGTTGCAGCACAAGACCCGCGGCGACATGTCCATCGCCGAGGTCTGCGCGCTGTCCATCGCGGAGGCGTCGCAGTTCCTCGACGAGCTGGAGCTGGGGCAGCGCGAGGCGATGATCGCCGGCGCGGTGCTCAAGGAGATCCAGGCCCGCCTGCGCTTCCTGCTCGACGTCGGCCTGACGTACCTCTCGCTCGACCGCGCGTCCGCCACTCTTTCGGGTGGTGAAGCGCAGCGCATCCGGCTCGCGACGCAGATCGGCTCGGGCCTGGTCGGCGTGCTGTACGTGCTCGACGAGCCGTCGATCGGCCTGCACCAGCGCGACAACCACCGCCTGATCGAGACGCTGACCCGGCTCCGGAACCTGGGCAACACGCTGATCGTCGTCGAGCACGACGAGGACACCATCCGCTCGAGCGACTGGGTGGTCGACATCGGCCCGGGCGCGGGCGAGCACGGCGGCCACATCGTCCACAGTGGACCGTACAAGAAGCTGCTGAAGAGCAAGGAGTCGCTGACCGGGCAGTACCTGTCCGGCCGGCGGAAGATCGACATCCCGGCGATCCGGCGGCCGGTCGACAAGAAGCGGCAGCTGACCGTCGTCGGCGCGCGCGAGCACAACCTGCGCGGGCTGGACGTCTCGTTCCCGCTCGGCTGCCTGGTCTCGGTGACCGGCGTCTCCGGCTCGGGCAAGTCGACGCTGGTCAACGACATCCTCGCGACGGTCCTGGCCAACAAGCTCAACGGCGCCCGCCAGGTGCCGGGCCGCCACACCCGCGTGAACGGCCTGAACAACGTCGACAAGCTGGTGCGCGTCGACCAGTCGCCGATCGGGCGGACCCCGCGGTCCAACCCGGCCACCTACACCGGCGTCTGGGACCACGTCCGCAAGCTGTTCGCCGCGACCACCGAGGCGAAGGTGCGCGGCTACCAGCAGGGCCGGTTCTCGTTCAACGTCAAGGGCGGCCGCTGCGAGGCGTGCGCCGGCGACGGCACGATCAAGATCGAGATGAACTTCCTCCCGGACGTCTACGTCCCCTGCGAGGTCTGCAAGGGCGCGCGCTACAACCGGGAAACCCTCGAGGTGCATTACAAGGGCAAGACCGTCTCGGACGTGCTCGACATGCCCATCGAGGAGGCCGCGGAGTTCTTCGAGCCGATCAAGGCCATCCACCGCCACCTGCAGACGCTGGTGGACGTCGGCCTCGGCTACGTCCGGCTCGGCCAGCCCGCGCCGACGCTGTCCGGCGGTGAGGCCCAGCGCGTCAAGCTGGCCAGCGAGCTGCAGAAGCGCTCGACCGGCAAGACGGTGTACATCCTCGACGAGCCGACCACCGGCCTGCACTTCGAGGACATCAACAAGCTGATCGGCGTGATCAACGGCCTGGTCGACAAGGGCAACTCGGTGATCGTGATCGAGCACAACCTCGACGTGATCAAGACCTCCGACTGGATCATCGACATGGGGCCCGAAGGCGGCTCGGGCGGCGGCACGGTGATCGCCGAGGGCACGCCGGAGCACGTCGCCGGGGTCGAGGGCAGCTACACCGGCGAATTCCTGCGGACGGTGCTCACGGCCGACTGACGGCTACCGCTCCTTCCCGGTGGTCTGGTGGACCACCGGGGAGAGCGGGCCGTAGTGCAGCGCCCGCAGGCGGAACTCGGAGTGCTCCTCGCCGGGCAGGAGCGAGAGCGCGCACGTCGTCGCGTCCGGGTCGGTCACCTCCACCGGGTCGAAGTCCGGCGCGCCCGGGCGCCGGATCTCCAGCAGGAAGCCGGCTTCGTCGCTCGTGCGGTCGGCCCACGTGAACGTCACCGTGTCGCCGGCTGTCGCCGCGTGCAAGTCCGTCGAGACGGGGCCGGTGAACGGCTGCTGCCGGTAGTAGAACGGCGTCTCCGGGATCAGGTCCGGGTGGTGGTAGCTCGTCGTGTGGGCGGGCAGGAACCGCAGCGTCGTCCACGGCCCCGCCGGGTCGTTCGCGTACTCGACGCGGTGGCCTTCGCCGTCGTCCGGCCACGTCAGCACCACATCGGTCGGTGACGTCAGCGAAGCGGTGAACGAGGGCGGCGGCGTGGCCGCCGAGCAGCCCGCGGCCAGCAGGGCCACCAGGACGAGGGGTTTCGCGGACACGGCGGCTCCCGGGACGAGCGGGGCGGCGGGGCGAACGTGATCAGCTTAGGAACCCGCCCGCACGGCGACAAGATCGTGCCGATCACCGGTACCCACCAATCCGGCGGCGAACCGGCATCGAAGGCGCGGGAAACCCCGCTGAACCGTTTTCCGCAACCGTCCGTGTTCCCAGGTGTCGAGGTCCGCCGGACGGCGGTGCCGCCCTCACCGAGGAGAGAAACGTCATGAACCGTATCCGGCCGGTCGTCGTCAGCGCCCTCGCGCTCGCCGCCGTCGCCACGTTGTCGGCCTGCAGCGAGATGGCCTCCGGGGCGCAGGGGCCGGAACACGGGCAGCCGGGCCACAAGATGCTGTCGGCCGGCTCCGTCACCGGGCTCGGCGCGGTGGTCACCGACGCCGACGGCAAGACGCTCTACCGGTTCGACAAGGACCTCTCGCAACCGCCGACGTCCAACTGCGACGGCGAGTGCGCGACGGCCTGGCCGCCGGCGCTCGCCGGGGTGGCGACCCCGATGCTCAAGGGCATCCAGGAGACCCAGGTCGGCACGGTGACCCGCAAGGACGGCAGCCGGCAGCTCACGCTCAACGGCTGGCCGCTGTACCAGTTCTCGGGCGACAAGGCGCTGGGCGAGGCGAACGGCCAGGGAGTCAACGGCACCTGGTTCGCGGTCGCCCCCGACGGCAGCAAGATCACCACGGCCAGGGCCGCCGGCTCCTGACCGACGACGGATTCCGGGCAGAACGAGGAAGGACGGGCAGCCGATGAACACCATGGTCGCGCTGCGCTCGGCGCACGCACCGCCGGTGGCCCTGCGGGTTGCAGTACTGTCCTCGCCGACTCAGAACACCGTCGGGAGGACGAGGGTGGCCATAGGAGGCAGGCGGCCTAAGAAGGCCAAGGGCGAGGACTTGATTCGGCAGCTGTACGCCGAACACGGGCGGAGCCTGCTGGCCTACGCGACGAGGCTGACCGGTGATCGGGCGGCGGCCGAGGACGTGGTCCAGGAGACGCTGGTCCGAGCGTGGAAGCACGCGGACGACTTGCAGAACGACGGGAAGGGCTCGGTGCGCGGCTGGTTGCTGACCGTCGCGCGCAACCTGGTCACCGACCGGGCCCGCGCCCGGGCGGCGCGGCCACAGGAGGTGGCCGAACCGGCCGAAGGCGTGCCGACACCGGCCGTCGAACGCGATCACGCCCAGGGCGTGGTCGACTCGATGACGGTGCTCGGCGCGATGGACGGACTGTCGAACGAGCACCGAGAGGTCCTGGTGGAGATCTACTACCGGGGACGGACGGTGGCCGAAGCGGCGAGAACACTGGGCGTCGCGCCGGGTACCGTGAAATCAAGGTCTTACTACGCACTGAGAGCACTGAGAGCAGCGATGATATCGAGCGGAACGGAGGTGGCGCGATGAACTCGGTCGACGAGAGTCACACGCAGCTCGGCGCGTACGCCCTCGGCGCGCTCGACCCCGGGGAGGCGGCCGACTTCGAGCGGCGGCACCTGCAGACCTGCGCGCAGTGCCGGTTCGACCTGAACGAGCTCGTGGCGTTGCGCGAGTCGCTCGACGAGGTACCGCCCGAGGCGTTCCTCGACGGGCCGCCCGAAGGCGGGGACCTGCTGCTGCAGAAGACCCTGCGGCGGGTGCGCGACGAAGAACAGGCGGCGCCGGCCCGTTCGGCCGGACGCCGAGGCCTCGCGCTCGTCGCCGCGGCAGTGCTCGTGGTGGCCGCGCTCGGCGGCGGGATCCTGGTCGGGCGGCAGACTTCGTCCACCGACACCCCGAACCTCGCGGTGCCGGCACCGGACGTGCCCGGCACGAAGAGCGTGGAAGGGCGGGATCCGACGACCGGCGTGCAGCTGGCCGCGTCGGTGGCCCCGTTCCAGGGCTGGGTGAAGGTCAACGTCGCCGTGCGGGGCGTCAAGGCCGGGGAGAAGTGCCTGCTGCAGGTCACGACCAAGGAAGGTCAGGCCGTGACCGCCGGCAGCTGGCAGGTGTCCGAGAAGTGGGAGAGCCAGGGCTTCTCGCTCGACGGGTCCGCGCTGGTCGCGCCCGACGACGTCAAGTCGGTCGACATCGTCACGGTGGACGGCCGGAAGCTGGTCTCGGCCCAGGTGTGACGTGACGGGCGCGCGCTACCGGTTCAGCAGCACGTGGCTGCTGCCCGGTACCGCGCCCGAGCGGGTCTTCGGCGCGGTCACCGACCTCGCCGGCTACCCGCGGTGGTGGTCGGACGTCCGCGCGGTGCGCCGGGTGGACGACGACACCGCCGAGCTGATCTGCCGGTCGCGGCTCCCGTTCCGCCTGGTCGTCCGGATGCACCGGGACCACCAGGACGAGCGAGCGGGAGTGCTGCGGGTCCGGTTGAGCGGCGACCTGGACGGGGTGCTGGCGGGAGCGGTCCGCGCGGCGGGCGCGGGCACGCTCCTGCAGATCACCCAGGACGTCCAGGCTCGCAAGGAGCTGCTGCGGCGGCTCGACGCGGTGGCCCGGCCGCTCTTCCGCGCGAACCACGCGCTGATGATGCGGCGGGGCCACCGTGGACTGTCGGCCTACCTGGCCTGACCGGCTACGCAGACCTCGGGTTCGGCCACCACGGCCGGGCGCTTGCGACGGGCCAGCACCAGCCCGCCCAGCGCCACCGCCGTCACCAGGAAGCCCGCGCTCACGCCGTACGCCAGCCGGAACCCGGCCGCCAACGCCTCGCGGTGGTCCACCCCGGACAGGCTCGCCGTGCGGGACGCGGCCACCGAAGCGAGCACCGCCGTGCCGATCGCCGCCCCCACCTGCTGGGTCGTGTTGATCAACCCGGAAGCCACGCCCGCGTCCTCCGCGGGGACGTCCGACATCGCGAGCCCCATCAGCGCCGGGATCGCCGCGCCCGCGCCGAGGCCCATCACCAGCAGCGGCGGCAGCACGCCGGTGAAGTAGTCATCGCCGACCCGCGTCAGGAGCAGCAGGCCCACGATCACCAGGCCGAGGCCCGAGAGCAGCACCGCCCGCGGCCCGAACCGCGCCGACAGCTTGTCCGCGAAGCCCAGCGACGCCACCGCGATCACCACCGGCACCGGCAGGAACGCGACACCCGTGCGCAGCGCGTCGAGGCCCAGCACCTGCTGCAGGTAGAGCGCCGTCACGAACTGGAAGCCGAGCATCCCGGCGACCATCAGCACCATCACCAGGTTCGCGCCGGTGACCGCGCGGATCCGGAACAGCCGCAGCGGCAGCAGCGGCGTGCGCGCCTTCGCCTGCCGCACGACGAACGCCGCCAGCAACCCGATCGCCGCGGCCAGCGCCGCCCACACCGCCGACGAAACCGCGTACACGCCCAGCATCACGGCCGCGGTGACCAGCACCGCGCCGAGGACGTCCAACCCGGCCCGGAGACCGGTCCCGCGGTCCGGGGAAACGACCCGGACCGCCAGCACCAGCGCCACCACGCCGATCGGCAGGTTGACGTAGAACGTCCAGTGCCAGTTCAGCGCCTGCGTCAGCGCACCGCCCGCGATGAGGCCGATCGACGCGCCCGCGGCCTGCGTGAAGCTGTAGACGCCGATCGCACGGGCCCGGCCGCGCGGCTCGGGGTACATCGTCACGATCATGCCGAGCACGACGGCCGACGCGAGCGCGCCGCCGACGCCTTGGACGAACCGGGACACGACCAGCACGCCGGCGTCCTCCGAGAGCCCGGCGACCAGCGAGGCGAAGGTGAACAGGCCGAGCCCGCCGAGGAAGACGCGGCGGCGCCCGAGCAGGTCGCCCAGCCTGCCGGAGATCAGCAGCAGGCCGCCGAAGGCGACCAGGTACGCCGTGACGACCCAGGCGAGGCCGGCGGGCGTGAACCCGAGGTCGGCCTGGATCGCGGGCAGCGCCACCGCGACGATGCTGCTGTCGAGCACGACCATCAGCGACGCGGCGCACAGCACCGCCAGCGCGAGGCCGCGGGAGCGGGTGGGGTGGTTCTCGGCCACGTCGTTGTCAGATAGCACAGCAGGCCCTCCGGATGAGCGTTCCCCCTGGTCGGTGCCAGGGCACTTCTTGTAACAGTGCTCATCATGTGTGACCATGGGGGCGCGCGTAAGGAGGCACTTCCATGTCCCAGGGGAACATCGGTGTACCCGTCCAGGTCACGGAGATCGACCCGGCAAAACTCGACGTCTGCACGGTGCTCGAGGTCATCAACCGGATCAGCGGCAAGTGGGCGATCGGGATCCTGCTGGAGGCCATCCGCGGCCCGGTGCGGTTCACCGAGCTGGAACGCGCGGTCAACGGGATCAGCCGCCGGATGCTGACCCTGACGCTGCGCAACCTCGAGCGGGACGGCCTGCTGAAGCGCACGATCTACCCCACGGTCCCGCCGCGGGTGGAGTACGAGGCCACGGCGATGGCCAAGGAGCTGTACCAGTCGCTGAACGGCCTGCTCGGCTGGGCGGAGCAGCACCGCGAGGACATCGCCGCCGCGCGCGTCGCTTACGACACCGCCTGAGAACGTGGAAACGGGCCGCTGCGCGAAGTCGGGGAACTCGCACAGCGGCCCGTCGTGGCTCGTGCTCAGCGGGGGCAGTGAGCACGAACGTCTTGGGTGCTACTTCGCCGCGTCGCCGTCTCCGGGGTCCGGTTGCCGGTCCTCGTCGACCATCGTGGCTTCGTCGAAGGGCGCCTGCCCGGCGAACACGCGTTGCGCCTGTTCGCGGTCGAACTCCTTCGTCCAGTTTCCGATGAGGACGGTCGCGACGGCGTTGCCGGCGAAGTTCGTCAGCGCGCGAGCCTCCGACATGAACCGGTCGATGCCGAGGATGAAGCCGACGCCGTTGACCAGTTCGGGGCGGTGCGACTGCAGGCCGCTGGCCAGGGTCGCGATGCCCGAGCCGCTGACGCCCGCGGCGCCCTTCGACGCGATGATCATGAAGACCAGCAGGCCGATCTGCGCGCCGATCGACAGCGGCTCGTCCTGCGCGGCGGCGATGAACAGCGTCGCCATCGTCAGGTAGATCGCCGTGCCGTCCAGGTTGAACGAGTAGCCGGTGGGCACCGTGATGCCGACGACCGACTTGTCGACGCCCAGGTGCTCCATCTTCGCGATCAGCCGCGGCAGCGCCGACTCCGACGACGACGTCGAGAGGATCAGCAGGAACTCGCGGCCGAGGTAGCGCAGCAGGTGCCAGATGTTCACGCGGGCGCCGAGCCACAGCACCAGTCCGAGGATGACGAACACGAACACCAGACAGGTCACGTAGAACCCGATCATGATGACCGCGAGGCTCTTCAGCGCCGCCCAGCCGGTCGCGCCGACCACCGCGGCGATGGCGCCGAACGCGCCGATCGGGGCGGCCCACATGATCATCGCCAGGACGCGGAAGACCAGCCGCTGGATGTGCTCGACGCCGCGCAGGATCGGCGCGCCCTTCGGGCCCAGCTTCTGCAGCGCGAACCCGACGAGCAGGGCGACCAGCAGCGTCTGCAGGACCTGGCCTTCGGTGAAGGCGGACACGAACGTCTTCGGGATGATGTGGAGCAGGAAGTCGACCGGTCCTTCGGAGCCGGTGGCGGACTTCTGGACGCTCTTCACGTCGGCCGGGTTCAGGTGCAGCCCGGTGCCCGGGTGCAGGATGTTGCCGACGACGAGGCCGATCGCGAGCGCGAACGTCGACATGACGATGAAGTACACCAGCGCCATCACCCCGACCTTGCCGACCTTGGCCGCTTTCGCGACCGAGCCGACGCCGATGACGATGGTGCAGAAGATGATGGGGGAGATCATCATCTTGATCAGGTTGACGAAGCCGTCGCCCAAGGGCTTGAGGCCCTTGGCGAAGCCGGGGAAGAGGAAGCCCACCAGGATCCCGAGCAGGACCGCGACGATCACGGCCAGGTACAGGTAGTGGGTCTTGTCCCGCTTGCGCGGGGTCTCCTCGGTCGTCGGTGGGGTCGGCACCGTTGCCTCCAGCTCAGGGGTGTTCCAGGTTGCGGCACACTGTAGGCGCCCACGGGTGATCCGGCTCACTTGTGTTCATTGAGTTCGCGGACCGTCCCCTTCGGACACCTGGAGCGCGTGTGCTGGTATGAGGAGGTGCCCCCGACGATGCGGTCCCGCTGGAGCCTCGCCCGTCAGCTGCTCGTGCTGCAGCTGGCGGTGCTGTGCGTGCTCGCCGGCGCCGGCATCACGTTCGCCTACCTCGACGCGTCCCGTGCGGTGAACGAGAACGCGCGCGACCAGGTCCGCGCGGTCGCCTCGGCGGTGGCGGACGCCCCGACCGTCGTCAGCGCGGCGGCGGCGCCGAACCCGAGCGCCACGCTGCAGCCGTACGCGGTGCGCGTGCAGGCCGACACCGGCGTCGACTTCATCACGATCATGAGCCCGGCCGGGATCCGCTACACGCACCCGAACCCGGCGTTGATCGGCCAGCACTACATCGGCAACATCGCGCAGGCGCAGCAGGGGCTGCCCTACACCGAGACCTACACGGGCTCGCTCGGCCCATCGGTGCGCACGGTCGTCCCGGTGCTCGGCCCGGACCGCCGCGTCGTCGCGCTGGTCGCCGTCGGGATCACCGTCGCGGCGATCTCGGCCGAACTGCGCGAACGGCTGTGGCCGCTGTTCGGCGTCGCCGGGGCGGTCCTGGTGGTCGGGGCGCTGGGCGGCTGGCTGATCAGCGCCCGGCTGCGGCGCCAGACCCGCGGGTTCGCGCCGGACGAGCTGAGCAACCTCTTCGAGTACCACGAAGCCGTGCTGCACTCGGTCCGCGAAGGGGTGCTGCTCGTCGGCCGGGACGGGCGGATCGGCCTGTGCAACGACGGCGCGCGCGCCCTCCTCGGCCTGGACGCCGACCCGGTCGGGCGCGAGCTGACTTCGCTGGGTCTGCCGGAGGAGCTGGTCTCGGCCTTCGGGTCCGCGGAAAACCGTGCCGAGGAACTGCACCTGACCGACGCCCGGGTGCTGCTGGTCAGCACGACCGCGGTCCGCTCGGGCGGCCGGGCGCAGGGCACCGTCGTCGTCCTGCGCGACCACACGGAACTGCAGACGCTGACCGGGGAGCTGACCACCGCCCGCGGTCTCGCGGAGGCGCTGCGGTCGCAGGCGCACGAGGCCGCGAACCGGTTGCACACGGTCGTTTCCCTGGTGGAGATCGGCAAACCCGAGCAGGCCGTCGAGTTCGCGACCGCCGAGCTCGCGCTCGCCCAGGAGCTGACCGACCGCGTCGTCGGCGCGGTCGCCGAGCCGGTGCTCGCGGCGCTGCTGCTCGGCAAGGCGGCGGAGGCGAGTGAACGCGGGGTCGAGCTGACGGTCACGCCGGACACGGTGATCGACGACGTCTCGCTCGGCATCGAGGCCCGCGACCTGGTGACGATCCTCGGCAACCTGATCGACAACGGCCTCGACGCGGCCGTGCGCGGCAGCGGGCACCCGAAGGTCGTCGTCACGGCTCGCTCGGAGGACGACGGGCTGCTGCTGCGCGTGGCCGACACCGGGCCGGGCGTGCCCGAGGACGCGGACGTCTTCCGCCGCGGCTGGTCGACGAAGGCGGAGGACGGCCACGGGCTCGGCCTGGCGCTGGTCGGTCAGGCGGTGCGCCGCTACGGCGGCACGGTGGACGTCGGCCACGACGGCGGCGCGGTGTTCACCGTGCGGCTGCCCAGACAGGAGGCGGACCGGTGATCCGGGTGCTGGTGGTGGAGGACGAGCCGGTGGCCGCCGAGGCACATCGCGTGTACGTGGAGAGGCTGCCGGGCTTTTCGGTGGCGGGCGTCGTCCATTCCGGCGGCGAGGCGCTGCGGTTCTGCGAGCGCGAGCCGGTCGACTTGGTACTGCTGGACTTCTACTTGCCGGACACGCACGGCTTGGCGGTGTGCCGGTCGTTGCGCGCGGCGGGGCTGCCGATCGACGTCATCGCGGTGACCTCCGCGCGAGACTTGGGTCTGGTGAAGGCCGCGGTGTCGGTGGGGGTGGTGCAGTACCTGCTGAAGCCGTTCACGTTCGCGAGCTTGCGGGAAAAGCTGGAGCGCTACGCGGAATTCCGCGACGCGTCGGGTGAGGTGACGGGCCAGGCGGAGATCGACCGGGCACTGGGCGCGTTGCGGACGACGGAGCAGCCACCGCTGCCGAAGGGGATGAGCGTCCAGACCCTGGAGGCGATCACCGACGCGTTGTCGGGAGCGGCGGAAGGATTGTCCGCGGGCGCGGCGGCTTCGGCGATCGGTGCGTCACGGGTGACGGCTCGGCGGTATCTGGAGTACTTGGCGGACAACGGGATGGCGCAGCGGGAGCCGCACTACGGCCAGGTGGGCCGGCCTGAAGTCTGGTACCGGTTGACTCGCGTATAACGCCTTACAGCCGGTCGCTCAGGAGCCGGGCGATCTTCGCGTAGACCTCGGGCGCGAACGGGCGCAAGTCGAGCTCGGCCAGCCGCGTCTGGCCGTGCGACTTCTTCGCCACCAGCAGCATGACGTCACCGTATCCGCGGCCGTTGCCGATCACGTTGTCGTTCAGCTTGCAGGTGCGCGTGGTGCCGTCCACGCCCGCGATCGGTGTCGCCGGCTCCACGCACGGCTTGGTCCACTCCTTGACCAGCGCCGCGACCTGACCGGTGCCCGGGACGACTGTGATGTACAGGTCGAACAGCTGCCGGCCGCCGGTTCGGCTGGCGTAGTTGCAGTGGTAGGTCGTCGCGCCCTGCTGCGAGCTCGGCGCCTCCTCGACCGCGTACGTGTCCAGCACGACGCCCATCGCGGCACTCGTCTCGGTCACGCCCAGGAACGGGCACGCCGACGTGACCTTGTCCGGCGAGTGCGGCGGCGGTGGTTGCGGTGTCGTCGGCGGCTGCGAGCCCGGGCCCGGACCCAGTGCGGGCGCTTCCGAAGACGGCCGGTCCGTCGCCGGACGCGTCGACGTCGCCGTCGTCTGCGCGGCCGGCGCGGGCGCCGGCGTCGAACACGCGGTCAGCAGCGCCAGCGCGCCGGCCGCGACCAGGATTCCCCCTCGATTCCCCATTTCGCGAGGATAGCCCGACTTCCGGCGGTTCCGGCGGCTTTTCCGGTGCGGTAGACCGGGACCATGTCGAAGTGGGCCGGATTCTTCGCCGCCGTCGTCCTGACTCTCGGACTCGCCACCCCCGCACCAGCCGCCGAACCGGCCGCCGCGAGTGTCACCGGCGTCCAGGTGACCGGGCCGGCCGCGCAGCGGTTCAACCTCGTCGTCCTCGGGGACGGCTACACCGCAGCCGAACAGCCCAAGTTCTTCGCCGACGTCCAGCGGCACGTCAGCACCCTCTGGTCGCTCGAGCCGTTCAAGTCCTACCGCAGCTACTTCAACGTCTACGCCGTGTCGATCGCCTCGCCCGAGTCCGGTGTGGACTGTGACCCCGCGCTGGACGCACCGCGGCGCGACACCCCGCTGGACATGGGTTTCTGGGGCGGCTGCAACCCGCAGAGCGTCCAGCGCCTGCTGACCGTCGACGACGCGGCCGCGCAGCGGTACGCCGACCTCGTGCCCGGCACGACCAGCGCGAACCGGCAGATCCTGGCGTTGGGGAACAGCTCCACCTACGGCGGCGCGGGCGGGTCGTACGCGACGGCGTCCGGCGGGAACGCGCTTTCCGCGCTGATTTCCCCGCACGAGCTGGGCCACTCGCTCGGCGGCCTCGACGACGAGTACGACTACTACGCCCGCAACGTCCCGGGCGGCGCGTACGAGGGCGGCGAGCCGGCCTCGATCCACCACACGCTCCTCACCGAACAGCAGCTGCGCGACCAGCACGCGAAGTGGTGGCGCTGGCTGGGCGAGCCGAGCGAGTCCGGCGGCACGATCGGCCGGTTCGAAGGCGGCCTCTACACCCAGACCGGCGTCTGGCGGCCCAGCGCGCATTCGATGATGAAGACGCTCGGCTACGCGTTCGACCAGGTCGGCCGCGAGCGGATGACGCAGCGGATTTCGGCGAAGGTACCGCTGATCAGCGGCGGCACCCCGGCCGGGACGATCGGCGCCGACCGCGTCGTGTGGGTCCGTCCAATGCACCCGGTGAGCCACCGGCTCGACGTCGGCTGGACCCTCGACGGCCGTCCGCTGCGCGGTTCGGAGGCCGTCGACCTGCGACAGGCCCAGGTGAAGCCGGGGAAGCACACGTTGACGGCGACGGTGACCGACCCGACGCCGTTCGTCCGCGACCCGGCCGTCCGGCCGACGGCGACCCGCACGTGGATCGTGGACACGTCGGTGGTCACGCCACCCGCGGGTGGTCCGGCGGTCGTGGCGTCGACGCCGACCGCCGCGCCGGTCGGCGGCCACGACGTGGTCTACGTCGAGACGGGGGAGCCGACCGGTGCCATCCCGCCGATCCGCTGGACCCTCGACGGCAGGCCGGCCGGAAGCGGCGCCGACTTCGCCCTGAAGGAGTCACGCGGCGAGCACACGCTGACGGCGACGACCGGCGGGAGCACGTTGACCTGGACGGTGGACGCGGACGGCCCCACGACGACGGTCGCGCTACCACCGGGCACGGTGTTCCACGGGTCGTTCACGATGAAGCTGACGGCGTCGGACGGAATGCCGGAGTTCCGCGTGGATGGCGACGGCTGGCACAAGTACTACGGCTGGCCGACGGACCCGAACGCGCCGTACCTGTTCACGCCCCGCGGGACCGAGATCGACGGCTTGGCGTACGGAAACCTCGGGTCCGGCGGGTTGACGGTGTCGCCGTTCGCCGAACGGAAGCCGGGGTACGGGCGCCACCGGATCGAGTACCGCTCGATCGACGCGGCGGGCAACGTGGGCCCGACGCGGTCGTTCGCGGTGACGCTGCTGCCGTGAAGCGTGCACATCTCGCGACGAATGTGGACAACCCGGCGCGCTGACCGGCTTCCGGCCGGGCTTGTCGGCCACCGTCGATAGCCTGGACTAGGCCCCCGGGGAGGGGGCCGGCAAGTCGCGGCGGTGTGGTCAGCGGCGGCTCCGCCAACGTCGGGCTACCCTTCGGCGACCCAGAACACCGACTTTGCCCGCGCCCCTGCCCGGGAGGGTGGGGGCTGGTCGACGTCGCCGGCCCCGCACACCGCCGCGCCCACATTGCCCGGGGCGGCCAGCGTGGGGCTCACTGAGCGGCCGGTACTCGGCATCCGGTGCGTCCAGCTGTGGATGGGTGGTGATCGCGCAGCTCGGTCAGGAGTTCCACGTAGGCCCCAGAGGCTCTGGTCAGCGCGGTCGGCCCAGCACAACCAGGCCGGGTCTGCCAGGAATGTCGCCCCTCAAGCGGCTGGTACTCGACATCGGCGGGGCCGGCCGAGGCAGGTGGTTGCGCGGTCAGGCCAGGAGTTCCGCGTTGCCCTGCCGGCCCTGATCAGCGCGGCCGGCCCGGCACACCCGGCCGCGTCTGCCACGGATGCGGCCCCTCGAGCGGCCGGTACTCCACCCCCAGCGCATCCAGCCGCGGCAAATGGTGGTCGCGCAACCGCGGCAAAAACTCGGCATAATCCCGCGCCCCGCTACTCCAAGCCACCTCGGCAAACGCCGACAACCGCGGGAAAGCCAGGTAATCCACACGCCGCACATCGTCCAGGTGCTCGCTCCACACCTGCGCCTGCACGCCACGCAACCGCGCCCCCGTCAACGCCGGCTCGTACCCGTACACGTCCTCCAGCGTGTGGACCCAGCCGACCGGGATCGGCTCGTCCGGATCCGGGGACTGGCGGTGGTCGAGGTACACGTGCTGCTCCGGGCACATCACCACGTCGTGTCCGGCCGAAGCCGCTCGCACGCCCGCCTCTTCGTTCTGCCACGAGCCGATCACCATCGGGGGGAGGTCGGGGATGTCGAGGACCTCGTCCCAGCCCATCGGCGTCCGGCCGCGCGCCACCAGGTGCTCCGCCAGCCGCCGGACGAACGCGCGGTGCTCGTCGGTCGCGCCCGGGGTCTCGTCGCCGCCCAGCGCGATCACCGGGGACGGGAAGATCTCCAGCAGGTGGTCGAACACCGTCCGGAAGAAGTCCAAAGTGGATTCAACAGGCGAAAGCAGCGAGGTGCTGATACCCCAGGAAGTCCAGATCTCGTACGAAGACGAAGTCCCCAAAGCGGGATAGGCGGCCAAGGCGGCGCGAGCGTGCCCGGGGATGTCGATCTCCGGAACCACCGTGACCGCCCGGGAAGCCGCGTAAGCCACGATCTCCCGCAAGTCGTCCCCGGTGTAGAACCCGCCGTGCGGACGACCGTCCTGCGCACCACCGCTGCCCACCATCGACGACGGCCGCCACCCGCCCACGGACGTCAACCGGGGATACGCAGGAACCTCGAACCGCCACCCCTGGTCATCGGTCAGGTGCAGGTTCAGCACGTTCAGCTTGTGCGCCGCCAGCAGATCGATGAACCGCAACACTTCGGCCTTGGTCCGGTAGTGCCGGGCGACGTCGAGCAGGCACCCGCGCCAGCCGAACCGCGGGTGGTCCTCGACCACGCCGCACGGCACGGACAGCTCACCACCGATGGAAGCTGCGCGGAAGGCCGGCGGTCCCGCCAGCTGACGCAGTGTCTGCCGCCCGTAGAACTCGCCGGCCGGGTCGCCGCAAAACAGGACCACGCCCGAAGGAGTGATCTCCAACCGGTACCCCTCGGCCGGAAGCGCAGCGGCCCGAACGTCCACGGGGGGCGGCCACGGGCACGAACCCGCGGCGGGCGCAACGGAAACCGGTCGGGGGAGGAGGGTTTCGAAAGCCATGTCAGCCCTTCACGGCGCCGGCCATCCCGGACACCAGCCGTCGTTGGACGAGGACGAAGAACACGAGCACCGGGATCGTCATCAGCGTCGAGGACGCCATCACCGCGCCCCAGTCGGTGTCCTCCGGCTTGAAGAACACCAGGATCGCCTGCGGCAGCGTCTGGTTCTCGGTCTTGGAGATGATGAACGTCTTGGCGAAGAGGAAGTCGTTCCAGGCGTGGATGAACGCGAGCACGCTCACCGCCACGAGCCCCGGCGCCACCAGCGGGAAGAGGATCTGCCAGGTGAACCGCATCCGTGACGCGCCGTCGAGCTTCGCCGCCTCTTCGAGTTCCACCGGCACCGCGGCGACGAACCCGCGCAGCATCCAGATCGCGAACGGCAGGCTGAACGCCAGGTGCACCAGCACCAGCGAACCCAGCTCGTTCAAACCGAAAGCCGGCACCGCCGCGCCGAGGGACCGCATCAGGAAGAACAACGGGATCGTCAGCGCCTCCACCGGAACCATCTGCGCCACCAGGATCATCACCAGCAGCACGGTCCGGCCCTTGAACGAAAACCGCGTCAGCGCGACCGCCGACAAGAACGACAGCAACAGCGAAAGCACGACGACGACCAGCGCCACCACCAGGCTGTTCACGAAGAACCGCCCGAAGCCGGAAACCGTGAGCACGCGCGAAAAACTGTCGAACGACGGGCTGAACGTCCACGGCTTCGGGTTCGCCGACTGGATTTCGCCCGCCGGCTTGAACGCCGAGAGCAGCATCCAGTACAGGGGGAACGCGACGATCCCGGCGATCACGACCGTGACGACTTCGGCGATCAGCCGCCCGGGGCGTTTCACAGCCATGCCGCGCTCCGGCGCTGCGACCGGACGTACAGCCCGGTGACCGAGAGCAGCAAGAGCGTCATGACGACTCCGATCGCCGAGCCGAGGCCGTACTCCTGCCCGGCGAAAGCCTGTTGGTACGCATAGACGTTGAGGACCAGGTTGCGTCCGGCGACGCCGCCGCCGTTGGTCATCACGTAGATCTGGGTGAACACCTTGAAGTCCCAGATGATCGACTGGACGGTCGCGATCATCAGCAGCGGCCGCACCATCGGCAGCACGATCGACCACGTCGTCCGCCACACTGACGCGCCGTCGAGCGACGCGGCTTCCAGGACCTCGTCCGGGACGCCCTTGATGCCCGCGTACATCGTGACCAGCACGAACGGGAACGAGCACCAGATCACCTCGGCGGCGACCAGCCCGAACGCGCCGAGCGTGCCGAAGGTCCACGAGTGGTGCTCGAACGGCAGCCCGATCCCCGACAGCACCTCGTTGACCAGGCCGAAGTCGGTGTCGAAGAGGAACAGCCAGACGTAGGAGCCCGCGATCGCCGGCGTCGACCACGCGCCCAGCGCGGCCAGGAACAGCAGTGTCCGGGGGAGCGAACGCACCCGCGAAGCCACCACCGCGAGCCCGGTGCCGACGACGAGCGAGCCGACGACGCACGCCGCGGCGAACCCGACCGTCTTGCCGAGCACGGTCCAGAACTGCACCTGGGACAGCAGGTCGGTGTAGTTCGCGAAGCCGAGGAACACCAGCGGCGCGTTGCCCGCGGCCTGCGGCTGGCCGTAGTCGTAGAACGAGATCAGGACCAGCTGGTAGATCGGGTAGGCCAGCATCGCCGCGAGCAGGATGCCCGCCGGGGCGAGGTAGAGGGCGGCCGCCCGGCCGTCCCCCTTCCGCCTCGGCCGCCGCGCGGGCGCCGTGACGGAAGGGGCTTCCTGGACGGTCACCACTACCCGAAGGCCTTGTCCATCGCCGCGGCCGCGTCGGTCAGGGCCGCCGCCGGGTCCTTGCCGCCGGTCGCGATCTGCTGGACGGCGGTCGGCAGCACGTTCTGGCTGTCGATCTTCGACCACGCCGGTGTCGCCGGGACGAACTTCGTGCCCGCCTTGAGCGTGTCGACGAACGGCTTGAGGAACGGGTCGTTCGCCGCGAGCTTCTGCTGCACGCTGCTCAGCGTCGGCAGGTTCCCCATCGCCGTGTACATCTTTTCCTGGTACTTCGCGCCGCCGAGCAGTTCGACGAATTCCAGCGCGAGGCTGCGGTGCTTGGAAGCGTTGAACACGCCCAGGAGGTTGCCGCCGGCGAACGCAGGGGCGGTGCTGCCCGCGGTCGTGCCCGGGATCGGGACGACGGCGTACTTGCCCTTGACCGCGCCCTGTTCGACGGCCTTGCGGTTGAAGTCGCCGCCGATGGTCATCCCGGCCTTGCCGCCGGCGAACGCCGTGACGCTCTGCGTGCCGGTCAGGTTCGCGCACTGCGCGGGCGGGCAGATGTCGTCCTTGAGCAGGCTCGCGTACTGCGTCACGCCGGCCTTGGCCTTGTCCTCGGTCACCGCCGACTTCCACTTGCCGCCGTTGTCCGTCGCCAGCTCACCGCCGTTGGCCCAGAGGAAGGGCAGCATCGCGTAGGTGTACTTGCCGCCGACGGAGATGCCGTAGAGGTCCGGCTTGGCGGCGCGGATGCGACGGGCGGTGTCGGTCAGTTCGGTGAGTGTCGTCGGCGGCTTGAGGCCGAGTTCGGTGAAGACGTCGGTGCGGTAGTAGAGCGCCCGGATGCCGGTGTACCAGGGCAGGCCGTAGGTCTTGCCACCGGACTTCGCCGTGTCCAGCACCGTCGGGATGAGGTCCTTGCCTTCGCTCCACGACCCGAGGTCGCCGGTCAGGTCGGCCAGCGCGCCGGTGGCGGCGTAGCTGGAGACGTCGGTGTTGCCGAACTCGGCGACGTCCGGCGCGTTGGCCGGGTCGTTGAAGGCGCCGGAGAACTTGTCGGCGCGGCCCTCGACCGGTACCCACTGGACGTCGACCTCGACGCCCTGGTGCGCGGCCTTGAACTCGGTGATGGCGTCCTTGACCGCGGCCTCCTTCGGCGCGCGGTTGGCCTCGTCGAACAGCCAGACGCGGACGGTGCCGGTCTTGTCGTCCCCGCCGGAGCCGGCGGGCGCGGACTGGGTGGGCGCGCAGCCGGCGAGCAGGGCCAGCCCGGCGACCAAGGGCAGGGTGCGGCGCAGTCTCATGACGGATCCTCCAGTGGGTACCTGAACGGCGTCAGGCGAAGTAGACCGAGTTGACGCTGCCGACGGCGAGCGAGCCGGCGACCGCGCCGGGAAGGCCGGTGGCCGGGTCGCGCGGCAGCCAGGTGACGGTGCCGGACCGCTGGTTCGAGACGTAGAACCAGTTCTCGCCGGGGTCGAGGGCCACGTGCCGCGGCCAGTTGCCGCCACTGGACACAGTGGACACCAGCTTCAGCGAGGCACCGGCGACGGAGAACGTCGCCAGGGTGTTGGGCCCGCGGACGGTGGCGTAGGCGAACTTCCCGTCCTTCGACAGCGTGATCTCGCCGGGGTACAGGTCGCCGGTGCTGCCCGGCGGCACGGCCGGGACGACGGAAAGCGCCTTCAGCGTGCCGGTGACCGCGTCCCAGCTCGCGACCGTCACCTCCGGCCGCAGCTCCTGCAGGATGTAGGCGAACGTCCCGGTCCGGTCGAACGCGAGGTGCCGCGGCCCGGCGCCGGCGGGCAGCTTCAGCTGCTGGTGCAGCGAAAGCTTCCCGGTGGCGACGTCGAGCGAGTACACGTACACCGAGTCGGCGCCGAGGTCGACCGACAGCACCCAGCGGCCGGTCGGGTCGTTGACGACCTGGTGGGCGTGGGCCTGCCCGGAATCGGCCTGGTGCGTCACGAGGTCCGTGGCCGCGCCGAGCTTGCCCCCGGCCAGGATCGGCAGCACGACGACGCTGCCCGAGCTGTAGTTCGCCGCCAGCACGTACTTCTGGCTCGAGTGCACGCTCAGGTGCGTCGGCGCGCCGCCCTTCGAGGAAACCTTGTTGAGCAGCTTCGGGTTCGTCGCGTCGGCGATGTTCAGCGCCGACACGTACCCGTTCGGGTCGCCTTCGTTGGTGACGTACAGGGTCTTGCCGTCGGCCCCGCGGTCGAACCACGACGTGTCGGTGATGCCGGGCACCGTGCGCACGGGGTTGAGCGTCGCGCCCGACCGGGTCGTGACGTCGAGGCCGTGGCCGGTCGCCCCGCTGGTGTAGCTGCCGATGTACCCGGTCCCTCCGGCGATGCAGCCCTTCGAGGTGGTGACCGCGGACGCGAGCGGCGCGCCGAGTACGGTGGCGGCACTCGCGCCCGCGGCGGCGCCGAGGAACGTGCGACGGGAAAGTCCGGTCATCGTCATTGTCTCCCAACGGGTTCGGGTCGGCGGCTCACCCCAGTATGGTCTAGACCACGGCCATGAGCAATGCCGAAGCGCCGAATCCGGAAAGGGAAAGCACGGTTTCCAGCGCCGTCCAGGACTTCAGCGTCTGCGGCACCGTCAGGTTGAAGTACCGCGAAACGATCCAGAACCCGCCGTCGTTGACGTGCGAGGCGATGATCGACCCGGCCGAGATCGCCATGACGAGCAGCGCCAGCTGGATCTGCGAATACCCGAGCTGCGCCACGGTCGGCGCGATGATCCCGCTCGTGGTCACGATGGCGACCGTCGCCGAACCCTGCGCGATCCGCATGCCGCAGCTGATCACGTACGCCGCGAGCAGCACCGGCAGCCCGGCGTCGTGCAGCGAGTCGGCCACGGCCTTGCCGATGCCGGTCGCCGAGAGCACCGCGCCGAAGAACGCGCCCGCGCCGACGACCAGCAGGATCATCGCGACCGGCCGCAGCGACTTCGCGGCCAGCTCGTTGAGGTCCTTGCCGGTGAACCCGCGCCGCAGCCCGAGCAGCCAGGACGCGAGCAGCACGGCGACGGTCAAGGCGACGGCGGGCGTGCCGATGAACGCGGCGACCCCGGCGAGCGCCGAGTTCTTGGGCAGCCAGATGCTGCCGAACGTGCCGGCCAGGATCAGCACCAGCGGCACCGCGATGATCGCGGCGACCAGGCCGAGCGACGGCGGGTTCTCCTCCTTCTCGCCTTCTTCCTCGGCGAAGACCATGTCCTCGGGGACGTCGACGACGATTCGCTTGCCGATCCACGTCGAGTAGAGCACGCCGCCGATGAGGAACGCGGGGATGCCGCAGGCCAGGCCCATGAGGATGATCCAGCCGAGCTCGACGTGCAGCAGGCCGGCCGCGGCCACCGGGCCGGGGTGCGGCGGCAGGAAGGCGTGCGTGATCGACAGGCCGGCCAGCAGCGGCATCGCGTACAGCACCAGCGACTTGCCGCCCTGCTTCGCGGCGACGTAGACGAGCGGCGCCAGCACGAAGATGCCGATGTCGAAGAACACCGGGATGCCGAAGACGAACCCGGCGACGCCCATCGCCAGCGGCGCCCGCTTCTCGCCGAACGACCGCAGCAACGCGCCGGTGAGCACTTTCGCGCCACCCGAGCGTTCCAGGATCGACCCGAGGATCGTGCCCAGGCCGATGATCGCCGTGATGTGCCCGAGGATGCTGCCGAACCCCTTCTCCAGCAAGGAATCCGACGCCTTCTGGGCGGAGCCGACGATCGTCCCGACGGGCAGGCCCGCGGCCAGCGCCGTCAGCAGGCCGACCACGATCAGCGCGATGAACGGCTCCAGCTTCAGCTTGATGATCAGCACCAGCAGGACGGCGATCGAGACGGCGGCGAGCGTCAGCAGCCCGCCCGTGGTGTGTTGCAGCCAGTGGATCATCGAGCTCTCCGGGGGTTGCGCAGGGAGTGGCCGGCGAGGGCGCCGGTGGGGGTTCCGTCGTCGAGGGCGGCGACGCCGTTGACGAAGACGTGGGTGATGCCCGCGGCGGGCTGCCGCGGGTCGTCGAAGGTGGCGGTGTCGGCGACCGCGTCCGGGTCGAACAGCACCAGGTCGGCGGCGCACCCGGCGCGGACCAGCCCGCGGTCGGTCAGCCGCAATCGCCGCGCGGCCCGCCCGGTCAGGTGGGCGACGCACTCGGCGAGGTCCAGCACACCCAGTTCGCGGACGTACCGGGCCAGGTAGCGGGGGAACGTGCCCCACGCGCGCGGGTGCGGCCGGGCGCCGACCAGGAGGCCGTCGCTGCCGCCGGTGTGCGTGCGGTGCCGCATGATGGCCTGCACGTTCTCCTCGTGCCCGACGTGCATCAGGCACGACGTGCCGAGCTTCTCGTCGAGCAGCGTGTCGCAGTACAGTTTCGCCGGCTCGGTGCCCTGTGTGCGCGCGGATGCGGCGACGCTGTGCCCGACGAGGTGGGCGTTGCGCTCGTTGCGGACGCCGTTGATTTCGATGGCGTCCCAGTCGATCGGGACGCCGTGCGCACCGTCCGAACCGGACTCCTCGATGGCCACCCGGATCCGCTCGCGGGTGTCCACATCGGACAGCCGGGCCAGGGTGGCGTCGAGCCCGCCCTCGGCAGCCCAGCTCGGCAGCAGCGCGGAAAGGTAGGTCGCGCCGGGCAGGTACGGGTAGGTGTCGAGGCTGACGTCGCAGCCGTCGTCGAGCGCGTCGTCGAGGAGCTTCAGCAGGTCGGGTGCCTTGCCCTTGTTGACCGAGAAGTTCATCGTCGCGTGCGCCAGGTGCAGCGGGCAGCCGGACTGGCGGCTGACGTCGATCATCTCGGCGAACGCTTCCAGCGCGCCCTTGCCGTAGCTGCGGTGGTGCGGGCTGTAGAACCCGCCGCCTTCGCCGACCACGCGGCACAGCTCGACCAGCTCGCTCGTTTCGGCGTACATCCCCGGCGTGTAGGTCAGGCCGGACGACATCCCCATCGCGCCTTCGGCCAACCCGGTGGCGACGAGTTCCTTCATCCGCGTCAGCTCGGCGTCGGTGGCCGGGCGGTCGTCCCAGCCGACGGCGAGCATTCGGACCGTGCCCTGCGGCACCAGGTAGGCCGCGTTCACCGCGACACCCCGGTCGAGGCGGTCGAGGTACTCGCCGACCGAGCGCCAGTTCCAGTCGAACCCCGGCGGGTCGTCGTTCCAGCCGGCCAGCTGCTGCCGCAGCGCGTCCAGGACGACATCGTCGACCGGCGCGTACGACAGCCCGTCCTGCCCGAGCACCTCGGTCGTGACGCCCTGGGTGATCTTGGCCGGGTGGTCCGGGTTGGCCAGCAGCTGCAGGTCGGAGTGCGAGTGCATGTCGATGAACCCGGGCGCGAGCACCAGGCCGTCGGCGTCGATCGTCCGGCCGCCGGTCAGCGAGCCCGCGTCGGCGACTTCCGCGATCTTCCCGCCGGAGATGCCGACGTCGTGGCGGGCGAGGGGCTCGCCGGTGCCGTCGGCGACCAGCGCGTTCTTGACGACGACGTCCATCAGAACCACGTCCGCACCAGGTCGACGACGGTTTCGCCGTCCGCGGCGGTCACCGGCAGCAGCGGCCACTTGTCGAACACCGTGCACGGGTGCGACAGGCCGAGCCCGACCCAGTCGCCCACCTCGATCGGCGAGCCGGCCGACAGCGTCAGGAAGGCGTGCTGGTCGTTCATCTTCGCGACGACGTGCCCGTCGAGGGGCTCGGCGGGACCGTTCGGCGTCCGGCGCAGCTGCGGCTCGGGCATGCCTTCGTCGAAGGACGCGTCGCGCTTGCCGATCGTCAGCAGCGCGAGGGTGTCCGACGGCTTCGACGTCACCTGCGCCCAGGCGCGCAGGGCGGGCCGGAACGACTCGACGCCGTCGATGCGCGGGTGGTCGCCGAGCGGGGAGATCTCGCGGTAGAAGCCGTCGTCGTGGGTGACGTACGCACCGCTGCGCAGCACCGGCAGCACGTCGAGCCCGGCTGGCCACGGCTTGGTCAGCTCGTTCGCGACCTGGTCGAAGTACGCGCTGCCGCCGGCGGTGACGATGACCTGCCCGTCGAGCAGTCCCTTGTCCGCGAACGCGATCGCGAGGTCCCGCAGACCGTCCACATAGGAGCTGATCTTGGCGAGCGCGGCTTCGTCGGTGTGGTGGGAGAGCGCGCCCTCGTAGCCACCGGTGCCCCGCAGCCGCAGGACCGGGCTGGCGTCCACGGCTTCGGCGACGGCCCAGGCGGTCGCGGTGTCGCGGACGCCCGTGCGGCCGCCGTCGGCGCCGAGTTCGAGCAGGACGTCCACCGGGCGTTCGCTGCCTTCGAGGGCTTCGGTCATCAGCTCCACGCCGCGGACCGAGTCGACCCAGCAGACGAACTCGAAGTCCGGGTCGGCCGCCAGCTCGTCGGCCAGCCAGCGCAGGCCGGCGGGGTCGAGGAACTGGTTGGCGAGCAGGATCCGCGAGACGCCGAAGGCGCGGTAGATCCGGAGGTGGCCGGCGTTCGCGCAGGTCATGCCCCACGCGCCGTGCTCGATCTGGCGGGCGAACAGCTGCGGGGCCATGGTGGTCTTGCCGTGCGGGGCGAGCACGACGCCGCGGGCGGCGCACCAGGCGGCCATCGTCCGCAGGTTGTGTTCGAGCGCTTCTTCGTCGAGGACGACGAAGGGCGCGAAGAACCCGTCGGTGAAGAGGTTGAGCCGGCGGTCCGCGGCTTCGGCCAGGGTGAGCCCGGTCAGGGCGGGGGCGGCCGAGCGGAAGCGCCAGTCGACCCGCTCCTGGCGGAGGGCGTCGAGCGCGGCGGTGTTCATGGTGCAGGCGTTCATCGGCGGCGACCTCGGTTGCGTATGTTGCAACGACTGTTGCGCATTTTGAGTGCCATAGGTGTAGCATCCGGGTCGCCACAGGTCAACGGGGTGACGGACAGGGGAGACGGAAAGTGACGAGCGGGCCCGAGGTGCTGTGTATCGGCGAAACGATGGCGCTGTTCGTGCCCGCCGAACCCGGCCCGCCGGACGAGGTGAAGCGGTGGTTGCGCACGATCGGCGGCGCCGAGTCGAACGTGGCCTGCAACCTGCCGACGCTGGGGGTGCGCAGCGGCTGGGTGAGCGCGGTCGGGGACGACCCGTTCGGCCGGGCGATGCTGCGGGAGGTCGCTTCCCACGGCGTCGACGTCAGCGCGTGCTTCGTCGACCCGACCCGCCCGACCGGGCTCTACGTCAAGGAAAGCGGCGCGGGCGGCAGTCCGGTGCGCTACTACCGGGCGGGCTCGGCGGCGTCGGCGATGGACCCGTCGCTGCTGGACCGGCTCGACCTCGACGGCGTCCGCGTGCTGCACCTGTCCGGCATCACCCCGGCGCTGTCCGAGAGCTGCCTCGCGCTCGTCCGGGCCTTGCTGGAAATGCCTCGCGGTGACCGGCTGATCTCGTTCGACGTCAACCTGCGCCCCGCGCTCTGGACGGGCCGCGACCCGCGCCTGCTCGCCGAACTGGCCGGGCAGGCCGACATCGTCCTGACCGGCGACGACGAGGCCCAGCACGTCTGGGGGACCGGCGACCCCGCCGAGCTGCGGGCACTGCTGCCGGGGCCGCGCACGCTGGTCGTCAAGCACGGCGAACGCGGCGCGACGCTCGTCGAGGGCGAGCCGCTGTTCGCGCCCGCGCTGAAGGTCGACGTCGTCGAGCCGGTCGGCGCCGGCGACGCGTTCGCCGCGGGCTTCCTCGCCGCCACCCTGCGCGGCGCCGAGCCCCTGGCCCGGCTGCGCCAGGGTCACCTGCAGGCCGCCGTCACCCTGCTCACCCACGACGACGTCGGGGTGCCGCTGCCGCGTCCGGTGGTGGATAGCCTGCTGCAGGCGGGTCCGGACGAGTGGAGTTCGGCCCGGCTGACCGGAGAGGGGCTGGTGCGGACGTGAGCCAGAGTCTGGACCGCGCGTTGACGCTGCTGAACTCGATCGCCAAGGACGCACGCACCCTCGACGACCTCGCCGAGGAGATCGGCGTGCACAAGTCGACCGTGCTGCGGCTGCTGCGCACCCTCGAGCAGCACCACTTCGTCCGCCGCGAAGGCGCCCGCTACTACCGGCTGGGCAGCGCGATGTTCGACCTGGCCAACCAGGCGCTCGACTCGATCGACGTCCGGCGCAGCGCCCAGCCCGCGCTGGCCGCGCTCAACGCGCGCACCGGCCACACGGTGCACCTGGCCAGCTACGACGACGGCGAGGTCGTCTACATCGACAAGTACGAGGGCCGGCACTCGGTCCGGATGTACTCGCGCGTCGGGAAGCGGGCACCGCTGCACTGCACGGCGGTCGGCAAAGTACTGGTCGCGGCGATGCCACAGGCCCGCCGCGAGGAGATCGCGCGGTCGATCGAGTACCCGGTCCTGACGCCGAACACGATCACCTCGGCGTCGGACTTCTTGACGGAGCTGGAGCGGGTCGCCCGCCTCGGGTACGCCGTCGACAACGCCGAGCACGAGGACTTCATTCACTGCATCGCCGCACCGGTGCGCGGGGCGGACGGCGAAGTGCTGGCCGCCGCGTCGATGTCGGTGCCGAAGGTGCTGCTCGACTACGAAGGCCTGCTCGCGCTGGTCCCGGACCTGCGCGCCGCGACCACGGAAGCTTCCGTCCACAGTGGATGGACGGAGAACGGAAAGGGGCACTGATGAGCAAGACGGCAGTTTCCACCGAGAACGCGCCGAAGCCGCCGGCGAAGTTCTCGCAGGCCGTCCGCAAGGGGAACCTGCTGCAGGTCGCCGGCCAGGTCGCCTTCGACCCGGCCACGAACGAGATCGTCGGCGGCGACGTCGTCGGCCAGACGCGGCAGACGTTCAAGAACATCGAGGCCGTGCTGGCCGAGGCGGGCTCGAGCCTCGCCGACGCGATCATGGTCCGCGTCTACCTGACCGACACCGCGCACTTCGCGCCGTTCAACGAGGTCTACAACGAGCTGATCGGCGACGCGCCGCACGCCGCCCGCACGACGGTGTACGTCGGCCTGCCGGGCGAGCTCCTCGTCGAGATCGACGTGCTCTGCGTGCTGGACTGAGGCTTTCCCGGGGCCGGCTTCCCGGCCCCGGGGTGCTCAGCCGAGGACGCTCGTGTAGCCGTTGAGCGCGGGCTGCCCGCCGAGGTGGGCGTAGAGGACGTTCGAGCCCCGCTCGATTTCGCCGCTCCCGACGAGGTCGATCAGCGCGGCCATCGACTTGCCCTCGTACACCGGGTCGGTGATCATGCCCTCCAGCCGGGCGCAGGTCTCGATCGCGTCCACGCATGCCTTGTCGGGAATGCCGTAGATCCCGGCGTGGTAGCGGTCGTCCAGCTCGACTTCCGGGATCTCGCCGGCGCCGATCAGCTCGGCGGTGTTGCGCGCGATGCGCGTGATCTGCTCGCGGGTCTCGTCGGGCTTCGCGGAGGCGTCGATGCCGAGGATCCTCCTCGGGCGGCCGAGTGCCGTGCCCGCCACCATGCCGCCCTGGGTGCTGCCGGTGACCGAGCAGACGATCACGGTGTCGAAGAAGACGCCGAGCTCCTTTTCCTGCTGTTCCAGTTCGACGATCCAGTTCGCGAACCCGAGGCCGCCGAGCCGGTGGTCCGACGCGCCGGCCGGGATGGCGTAGGGCTTGCCGCCGTTCGCTTCGATTTCGGCGACCGCGTCCTCCCACGCCTGCTTGAAGCCGATGCCGAAGCCGGCGTCGACGAGCCGGACGTCCGCGCCGAGGATGCGCGAGAGCTGGATGTTGCCGACCTTGTCGTAGAGCGGGTCGTGCCAGTCGACCCAGCTTTCCTGCACCAGCACGGCTTTCAGCCCGGCCCGCGCCGCGGCGGCGGCGACCTGGCGGGTGTGGTTGGACTGGACGCCGCCGATGGAGACGAGGGTGTCGGCGCCTTGCGCGAGCGCGTCCGCGACGAGGTATTCGAGCTTGCGGGTCTTGTTGCCGCCGTAGGCGAGACCGGAGTTGACGTCCTCGCGCTTGGCCCAGACGTTCGCGCCACCGAGGTGTTTCGTGAGCCGATCCAGGGGGTGCACCGGTGACGGGCCGAACAGCAGGGGGTAGCGGGGGAAGTCGGCGAGGGTCATCGGTCCTCCAGCAGGTCGGTCCAGATGGTCGAGATCACGGAGACCGCCGTGCCGGTGTCGCGGGCTTCGAGGGCGTCGATGAGCCGCGTGTGGCGTTCGACGGAGTTCCAGGCGAGAGCCGAGCTGAAGCGCGCGTGCTCCAGCCGGCGCAGCAAGGGCGTGTAGCGGTCGAGCGTCGCGGCGACGGCGGCGTTGCCCGCCAGTCGGACGGGGATGTCGTGCAGCTCGTCGTCCGCTTTGACCGCGGCCTCCACGTCACCGGCCTCGATCGCCTTCGCGAACCGGTCGTTGGCGGCGCGCATGGCGGCGATGTCCGCCGGGCGGCATCTCGCGGCCGCTTCTTTCACCGCGAACTCGTGCAGCACGCGCACGATCTGCCGGGCGTCGATGACGTCGCGCGACATGACTTCGGAGACCCGTGTGTAGCTCTGCGGCTTCGATTCGACGAGTCCGTCGTCGGCCAGTCGCCGGAGCGCTTCGCGGACGGGAGCCTTGGAGAGGCCGAGCTGGTCGGCGAGATCGCCGTCGCGCAGGGGCGTGCCCGGTGGCAAGGACCCGTCGACGATGGCGCGTCGGATTCGGTCGTATGCCTCATCCCGCAGCAAGGGACGGGTGACCTTTGAGAGACTCACATCTAACATGTTAGTTGCGTGAAGACTCGCCCGGCAACAACCGGACGAGTGAAAGGTCAGTAGACGGGGCCGGTGTACTTTTCGCCGGGGCCCTGGCCGGGCTCGTCGGGCACGGCCGAAGCCTCCCGGAACGCCTTCTGGAGCGACTGCAGACCGTCCCGCAACGGCCCGGCGTGCAGGCCCAGGTACTCCGCCGACGCCGTCACGAGCCCGGCCAGCGCGGTGATGAGCCGGCGGGCTTCGTCGAGGTCGCGGTGCGGGGACTTCGCCGGGTCGGCGTCGGCGAGGCCGAGCCGTTCGGCGCCGGCCGACAGCAGCATCACCGCCGCGCGGCTGATCACCTCCACGCTGGGGATCTCGGCCAGGTGGCGGTCGTCCGGGGAATAGGGGGCCTGTTCGGAGGGTTGATCTGACACGTCTGGTACCCTTCCACGAGCGACCAGCCCCCGAGCGATCGGGGGCGGCAAGTGGAGCCCCGCTCCCACCCGCGTCACCGTACAGGTGGCCGGGTCCGGTCTCGCCCGGACACAGTCCAGGGTGAAGAAGTGTCCTCCGGGACACGATCGGAAACAGAGTGGGCCCCGCGCACCGAACGGTGTCGGGGCCTTCGCTATGTGGGCACCAGGTCGAAACGAGAACAGGAAACATTCCTCGGACCAAGGAGGCCCCATCAGCTCCGAGACACGCATCAACGACCGAATCCGGGTGCCGGAGGTCCGACTCGTCGGGCCCGCCGGTGAACAGGTCGGCATCGTCCGGATCGAGGATGCGCTGCGCCTGGCGCAGGAGAACGATCTCGACCTCGTCGAGGTCGCGCCGCAGGCCCGTCCGCCGGTGTGCAAGCTCATGGACTTCGGCAAGTTCAAGTACGAGAGCGCGCAGAAGGCCCGTGAGTCGCGGCGCAACCAGCAGCTGACCGTCATCAAGGAACAGAAGCTGCGCCCCAAGATCGACCAGCACGACTACGAGACCAAGAAGGGTCACGTGTCGCGCTTCCTGGCGGCGGGCAACAAGGTCAAGGTCACGATCATGTTCCGTGGTCGCGAGCAGTCCCGGCCGGAGCTCGGTTTCCGGCTGCTGCAGAAGCTCGCCGACGACGTGACCGAGCTGGGCTTCGTGGAGTCGTCGCCCAAGCAGGACGGTCGGAACATGATCATGGTGCTGGCCCCGCACAAGAACGTGAAGCCGAAGGCGAAGGCCGAGGCGGCCCCCGAGGCCTGAGCGCCGACCAGCACATGCCAGCGGCTCACCGGATCTCCGGTGAGCCGCCGCACGAAAGAGGACTGAAATGCCGAAGATGAAGACCCACAGCGGGACGTCCAAGCGGATCCGCGTCACGGGCACGGGCAAGCTGCGCCGCCAGAAGGCCGGTCGCCGCCACCTGATGGAGAAGAAGTCGAACCGCCTCACCCGCCGGCTCGAGGGCACCACCGAGCTCGCGAAGACCGAGGCCGGCCGCGTCAAGCGCCTGCTCGGCATCTGATCCCGCAGAACTTGCTGTAACCACCCGGGGCGTCCCCCTTCGCCCCCTGATATCGACAGGATGGACCCGTGGCACGCGTCAAGCGGGCGGTCAACGCCCAGAAGAAGCGTCGCGCAACTCTCGAACTGGCCAGCGGCTACCGCGGCCAGCGTTCGCGGCTGTACCGCAAGGCCAAGGAGCAGACGCTTCACTCGCTCAACTACGCCTACCGGGACCGCCGTGCCCGCAAGGGTGACTTCCGCCAGCTGTGGATCACCCGCATCAACGCGGCCGCCCGCGCCAACGGCGTGACCTACAACCGGTTCATCCAGGGCATCAAGGCCGCGGGTGTCGAGGTCGACCGCAAGATCCTCGCGGACCTCGCCGTCAACGACGCCGCCGCCTTCACCGCGCTGGCCGAGCTCGCCAAGGCCAACGTGAACACCGAAGCGAAGTCGGCCTGACCGGCAGCTTTCCCCGGCCCGGGGTGGATCCGTTCACCGAACGGACCCCCCGGGTCGTTGCTGCGCGCAAGCTGACGCGGCGCGCGGAACGCGACAAGACCGGCCGGTTCCTGGCCGAAGGCGCCAACGCCGTCGAGGCGGCGCTCGAGCACGGCACCGTGCACGAGCTGTTCGTCACCGAACGCGCGGCGGAGCAGCACGCGGACCTGGTCGACGCGGCCCGCGCGGCCGGCGTCGGGGTCTCGCCGATCACCGACCGCGCCGCCGACGGGCTGTCGGAAACCGTGACGCCGCAAGGCATCGTGGCCGTCTGCGCCCTGCTCGACCGGCCGCTCGACGAGGCCGTCACGCCGGGCGCCCGGCTCGTCGTGGTCCTGGTCGACGTCGCCGACCCCGGCAACGCGGGCACGGTGATCCGCGTGGCCGACGCGGCGGGCGCCGACGCCGTGGTCCTGGCCGGCGACACCGTCGACCCGCACAACGGCAAGTGCGTCCGCGCCGCCGCCGGCAGCCTGTTCCACCTGCCGATCGCCCGCGTCCGCGATGTCCCGGCCGCCCTGTCCGCCTGCTCGGCGGCGGGCCTGCGCACGTTCGCCGCGCACGGCTACGCCGACGCCGAACTCGATCGGGTGGATCTCACCGAGCCGACGGCGTGGGTCTTCGGCAACGAGGCCCACGGCCTGCCTGCCGACGTGATCGACCGGACCGACCTCGCCGTCCGGATCCCGCTGTACGGCAAGGCGGAAAGCCTCAACCTCGCCACCGCGGCGGCCGTCTGCGTGTACACGAGCGCGATGGCGGCGCGCCGCTGACCAGCCGCTAGGCTGCCCCGGTATCCATTGTGGCCACCTGGGGGAATCATGGGCAGGCTCGCCCGTTCGTACGCGTTGTTCGTCGCTTCGGTCCGGGTGCTGCGCGCCCACAAGGGCCTGGCGTGGTTCCCGGTGCTCGCCGGGATCGCCGGGCTGCTGGTCGCCGGGGCCTTCCTGACGCCGGCGTTCTTCACCGTCGACCTCGCGGGTGAGCACTTCCGGCCCAGCGCCGGGACGTACGTGCTGCTCGGGGCGTTCTACCTCGTCTCGGCGTTCGTCACGATCTTCTTCAACGCCGCCTTGATCTCCCAGGCGGACCTCGCGCTGCGCGGCGACGGCGGCGTGCCGGGCGTCGGCGCGGGCCTGGCCGCGGCGGGCCGCCGCTGGCCGGCGCTGCTCGGCTGGGCCGGCCTCACCGCGACGGTCAGCCTGGTGCTGCGCACGATCGAGGAGCGGCTCGGCTTCCTCGGCAGCGTCGTCAGCAGCCTGGTCGGCCTGGCCTGGCGGCTCACCACGTTCCTCGTGCTGCCGGTCGTCCTGCTCGAAGGCACCGGGGTCCGCGACGGCGTCAAGCGCTCGGTCGAGCTGTTCCGCCGCACCTGGGGCGAGAACGTCGCCGGCACCGCGGGTCTCGGCCTGATCGGCTTCCTGCTCACCCTGGCCGGGTACGTCGTGTTCCTCGGGGCCGGCTTCCTGCTCGGCGGCACGGCCACCGTGTTCGTCGCGGTCGGGCTGGCGATCGTCTGGACCCTGCTGGTGGCGGTCTTCACCACGACTTTGTCCGGCATCTACCAGGTGGCGCTGTACCGCTACGCCGCCGACGGCGCCGTTCCCGGCGAATTCGCGTCGGTCGACTTCGCCGACGCGTTCCGCAGGCGCTGACCGCGCGTCCGCGGGGCCCGGGGCGACCGGGGGCGCGCGGACCCGATCCCATAGACTTTTCCCACCTTTGACCTCTCGCGCGCCGCGTGTCCGGCGGTGCGCGCACGACCAGTCCCAGCGGACGCCGAGGAGTTATGTCCGGAGCCAAGGAGAAGGAAGCCCAGGGCGCGGTGCTCGCCCCCGAGACGCTGCAGGAAGCGGTCAAGGCCGCCGAAGCCGCGTTCGCCGCCGCGACCGGGCTCGAAGCGCTGGCCGAGGTCAAGCCGGCTCATCTCGGCGACCAGTCCCCGGTGGGCCTGGCCCGCCGCGAGATCGGCGCCCTGCCCAAGCAGGAGAAGGCCGAGGCCGGCAAGCGCGTCAACGAGGCTCGCCAGGCCGTCCAGGCGGCGTTCGACAAGCGCCGCGCCGAGCTGCAAGTGGAGCGCGACGAGCGCGTGCTGCGCGAGGAGGCCGTCGACGTCACGCTGCCGTGGGACCGCGTCCCGCGCGGCGCCCGGCACCCGATCAGCACCATTTCCGAGCGCGTCGCCGACGCGTTCGTCGCGATGGGCTACGAGGTCGCCGAAGGGCCCGAGCTCGAAGCCGAGTGGTTCAACTTCGACGCGCTGAACTTCGGCAAGGACCACCCCGCCCGCCAGCTGCAGGACACGTTCTACGTCGGCGAGGAGGACTCCGGCCTGGTGCTGCGGACGCACACCTCGCCGGTGCAGGCCCGCACGCTGCTGCACCGCGACCTGCCGGTGTACGTCGTCTGCCCGGGCCGCACGTACCGCACCGACGAGCTGGACTCGACGCACACCCCGGTGTTCACCCAGGTCGAGGGCCTCGCGGTGGACAAGGGCATCACCATGGCGCACCTGAAGGGCACCCTGGACGCCTTCGCCCGCGCGATGTTCGGCGAGAGCTCCAAGACACGCCTGCGTCCGCACTTCTTCCCGTTCACCGAGCCGTCCGCCGAGGTGGACGTCTGGTTCGAGGAGAAGAAGGGCGGCCCCGGCTGGGTCGAGTGGGGCGGCTGCGGCATGGTCAACCCGAACGTGCTGCGCGCCTGCGGCGTCGACCCCGAGGTGTACTCGGGCTTCGCCTTCGGCATGGGCATCGAGCGCACCCTGCAGTTCCGCAACGGGATCCCGGACATGCGCGACATGGTGGAGGGCGACGTCCGCTTCACCCTTCCCTTCGGAACGGAGGCGTAGTGCGAGTCCCCGTCAGCTGGCTGACCGAGCACCTCGACATCGGCGAGGAGGTCATGCCGCAGGACCTGGCCGACGCGTTCGTGCGGATCGGGATCGAGGTCGACGACGTCAAGCAGCTCGGGCCGGTGACCGGCCCGCTGGTCGTCGGCCGGGTCGCCGACATCGAAGAGCTGACCGAGTTCAAGAAGCCGATCCGGTTCTGCCGCGTCGACGTCGGTGAAGAGGCCGAGGAGCCCGCTCTCGACGAGGACGACGAAGACGAAGACGAGGACGGCGAGTTCGAGGACGAAGGTCCGCACGGCATCCGGACCCGCGGCATCGTCTGCGGCGCGCGCAACTTCGCCGAGGGCGACCTGGTCGTCGTCGCGCTGCCCGGCGCGGTCCTGCCCGGCGACTTCACCATCGCGTCCCGAAAGACCTACGGCCGCGTCAGCGACGGCATGATCTGCTCGGCGCGTGAGCTGGGCCTCGGCGACGACCACGCCGGCATCCTCGTGCTGCCCTCGGGCACCGCGAGCCCCGGCGACGACGCCCGCGAGCTGCTCGGCCTCGACGACACCGTGCTCGAGCTGGCCCCGACCCCGGACCGCGGCTACGCGCTGTCCGTCCGCGGCCTCGCGCGCGAGCTGTCGAACGCGCTCGACGTGCCCTTCGGCGACCCGGCGCTGCTGGAGGTCCCGGCGGCCGAGGGCGACGCCTGGCCGGTCCACGTCGAGGACCCGGAAGGCTGCCCGCGGTTCGTGCTGCGCCGGGTCACCGGCCTGGACGCGACCGCGCCGACGCCGTGGTGGATGCGCCGCCGGCTGATGCTGGCCGGGATCCGCTCGATTTCCCTGGCCGTCGACGTCACCAACTACGTGATGCTCGAGCTGGGACACCCGCTGCACGCGTTCGCCACGAAGGCCATCCAGGGCGATCTGGTGGTCCGCCGGGCGAAGCCGGGCGAGAAGCTGACGACGCTGGACGACGTCGAGCGCGCGCTCGACCCGGACGACGTGGTCATCGCCGACGACAGCGGCGTCATCTCGCTCGCCGGCACGATGGGCGGCGCGAGCACCGAGATCACCCCGGAGAGCACGGACGTCCTGCTCGAGGCGGCGCACTGGAACCCGGCGGCGATCAGCCGCACCGCGCGCCGGCACAAGCTGTTCTCCGAGGCCGCGAAGCGGTTCGAGCGGTTCACCGACCCGCAGCTGTGCGCGGCGGCGGTCGAGCTGGCCGCGCGGCTGCTGCGCCAGTACGGCGACGCCGCCATCCAGCCCGGCCGCACCGACGAGGGATCGGTCGAACCGAACCCGCCCGTCGTGATGCCGATCAACCTGCCCGACAAGGTCGCGGGCGTGAACTACCAGCGCGGCGTCACGGTCCGCCGGCTGTCCCAGATCGGCTGCAAGGTCTCGGTCGGCACGGGCGACGACGGCACCGGCCTGGTGACGGCGATCCCGCCGAGCTGGCGCGGCGACCTGCGCCAGCCCGCCGACCTCGTCGAAGAGGTGCTGCGGCTGGAGGGCTACGACAGCATCCCGTCGACGCTCCCGGCCGCCCCGGCGGGCCGCGGCCTGACCGACACCCAGCGGCGCGTCCGCAGCGTGTCCCGGGCGCTGGCCGAGGCGGGGTACGTCGAGGTGCGCCCGTTCCCGTTCATCTCCGACTCGGTGTGGGACGCCTTCGGCCTCCCGGCGGACGACGTCCGCCGCAACACGGTCGTGGTCCGCAACCCGCTGGAAGCCGACCGCAACCGGCTGGCCACGACGCTGCTGCCGGGCTTGCTGGACACGCTGCAGCGCAACGTGTCCCGCGGGATGAAGGACGTGGCGCTGTTCCACGTCGGCCAGGTGGTCCTGCCGGCACCGAACCCGCTGAAGATCCCGGACCTCGGCGTCGACCGCCGGCCGACGGACGAGGAACTGGCCCTGCTGGAGGCGGCGGTACCGCAGCAGCCGCTGCACGTCGCGGTGGTCCTGGCGGGCCAGCGCACCCGAGCGGGCTGGTGGGGTGCGGGCGAGCAGGCGAACTGGGCCGACGCGGTCGAGGCGGCCCGCACGATCGCCGAGGCGTCGGGCATCGAGCTGACGGTCCAGGCGGCGGACCTCCCGCCGTGGCACCCGGGCCGCTGCGCCCGCCTGCAGGTCGGCGACTGGCCGGTCGGCCACGCGGGCGAGCTGCACCCGAAGGTGGTCGAAGCGCTGGGCCTGCCGCCGCGGACGGTGGCGATGGAGCTGGACCTGGACGCGATCCCGCTCCCGGACTCGCGTCCGGCGCCGAGCGTGTCGGGCTACCCGCCGGTGCTCCTGGACGTGGCGTTGGTCGCGGCGGCGGACGTGCCGTCGGCGGACCTGGCCGCGGTCCTGCGCGAGGGAGCGGGCGAGCTGCTCGAGGACATCACGCTGTTCGACGTGTACGCGGGCGAGCAGATCGGCGAGGGCAAGAGGTCGCTGGCGTACAAGCTGAGGTTCCGCGCGGCGGACCGCACGCTGACGGTCGACGAGGCGACGAAGGCCCGGGACGCCGCGGTGGCCGCAGCGGGCGAGCGCTTCGAGGCAACGCTGCGCGCGTAGGCAGTATCGACGCCGGCTCCGGCCGGTGCGCGAGGTAGTTCGGGAGGGGCTGGGAAACCGGCCCCTCCCGGCATTTCAGGCGGCCGCCCGCGCCTCTCGCCTCACCCGATGTGCTTCAGCGCCTCCCGTCGGGACAACCCGGACAATCCCGGGTGGTCATCCACAAAGGACCGCACCCAGTCCGGAGCCGTCTTCGCGTACTCGCGCAATGCCCAGCCGATTCCCTTGCGCAGGAAGAACTCCGGCTCCGCGATCGCCGGCTCGATCGCTCGCGTGAGCAGGCCGGTGTCCGTGTCCTCCTTCGCGCCGATCTGGCAGATGATCGCCGTGCGGCGGCGCCAAAGATCGTCGTCGGCCGACCAGCTCAGCATGATCGGCGTGACCCGGCTCCGGTCGGCTCGCAGAATCGGCCCGATCCGGCGGATCGCGAGCTCGTCCACGTAGTCCCACCACGCGCCGCCGACGATCAGCTCCTCGTACAGCGGCACCAGCTCGCGGTCCTGCCACTGCCGGTACGCCCGGTGCCCGGAGAGCGCGATGGCCGCGTAGCGCTCTTCGCGGAATTCGGCCGTCCGCCACAACTCCAGCACCGTCGCCGCATATGTCACCCGATCGGGCAGTATGTGGTCGGCCAGAATCCCCTTGAGGAGCACGCTCCGCTCGGGTGAAGCCACCCCGCGGAACGGCATCGCCGACTTCATGTACGCCTGCATCGCCGGCGCCTTCACCGGGTCCGCCAGCTCGGCCAGCCCCCTGCGGATCGCTTTGACCAGCTGTTCGTCCGCGCTCATGCGTCCTCCCGTCGCCCTCCGGCGGTCCGCAGCGTACTGCCGGGCACCGACAGTTCCGGGCCTCGGCGGCCGGCGCAGGTCCCGACGAAAGACGGATGGCGGAAGTCGCGCCGGTCGACGAGATTGGCGAAGGTTGCCGGTAGTTTCGCCGGAATACGGCGAACTCTGTCCAATGCGGATGAAAAGGACGACTGTGAAGAGAATCGTTGCCGCCGTCGCCGCCGCGGGTCTCGCGGCCGGGCTGATGGCCGCCGCGCCCGCCGCTTCGGCGGATCCCGGGGTGCGGTTCACGCCCGCGCCGATCGCCTGGGGGCCCTGCGCGTCGGCGAGCCTGAAGGCCAACGGCGCCGAGTGCGGCTTCCTCGAAGTGCCGATGGACTACGCGAAGCCGGGCGGGACCAAGGTCTCCGTCGCGGTGTCGCGGATCAAGCACAAGACCGCGCAGTCCCAGGGCATCATGCTGGTGAACCCGGGCGGCCCCGGCGGGTCCGGCCTCGGGCTCTCGGTGCTCGGCAAGTACGTGCCGGACCACGCGGGCGACAACTACGACTGGATCGGCTTCGACCCGCGGGGCGTCGGGTCCAGCAAGCCGGCGATCAGCTGCGACGGGAACTACTTCAGCTACAACCGGCCGGCCTACGTGCCGACCACGCCGGGGCTCGAGCAGACGTGGCTCACCCGCTCGAAGGGCTACGCCGACGCGTGCAAGAAGAACGGCGAGATCCTCGACCACCTGAAGACGACCGACGTCGCGCAGGACATGGACAGCCTGCGCAAGGCGCTGGGCGAGAAGCAGATCAACTACTACGGCTTCTCCTACGGCACCTACCTCGGCCAGGTGTACAGCACGCTGTACCCGAAGAACGTCCGCCGGATGGTGCTGGACGGCAACGTCGACCCGCGCAAGGTCTGGTACCAGGCCAACCTCGACCAGGACGTCGCGTTCGACAAGAACATCAAGATCTACTTCGACTGGCTGGCGTCCTACGACAACGTCTACCACCTCGGCAAGACCGGCGCCGCGGTCGAGAAGCTGTGGTACGACACGCAGCGCAAGCTCGCCAAGAACCCGGCCGGCGGGGTGATCGGCGGCGACGAGTGGACCGACATCTTCCTGCAGGCCGGTTACTACGTCTTCGGCTGGGTCGACATGGCGAAGGCCTTCGACGGCTACGTCCACAAGGGTGACTGGCAGACGCTGAAGGACCTCTACGACAGCTCGAACCCGCCCGGCGCCGACAACGGCTTCGCCGTGTACCTGGGCGTGCAGTGCACCGACGTCCAGTGGTCGACCAACTGGAACAAGTGGCGCGCCGACAACTGGCTGACCTACTTCAAGGCCCCGTTCGAGACCTGGGGCAACGCCTGGTTCAACGCGCCGTGCGTGTACTGGCCGGCCAAGGCGGGCAAGCCGGTGGACATCGACGGCCGCAAGGTCGCCGGGGCGCTCCTGATCAGCGAGGAGCTCGACGCCGCCACGCCGTACGCCGGCAGCCTCGAGGTTCGGAAGCGGTACCCGAACTCGAGCTTGATCAGCGCGCCGGGCGGCACGACGCACGCCGGCTCGCTGTCCGGGGTGTCCTGTGTGGACGACAAGATCGCCGACTACCTGGCCACCGGCACGCTGCCGAAGCGGCAGCCCGGCAACCATTCGGACGTCCAGTGCGACCCGGTGCCGGCGCCGGTGCCCGACGGCGCCGCGGCGCAGAAGTCGGACAGCTCCGCGAAGGCCGTGCCGGAGAAGCAACTGGCACAGCTGCTGCACTTCTGATCGGAAGCCCCGAACGGTGCCCCGGTCCGGCTCGCCCGGACCGGGGCACCGTCTTGTCCGCCGGTGTCTCATCGTCGCCTCCTGATGACGGGGTGTGGTCGCCGGAGACGTTAGGGGAGGGGTCCGACAATTTCGCAGCGTTGTCGCCCGTGAGCAGCGCGTGGCCGGAAATTGTCGGGGGTGCGCGCTAGCTTCGCGGCATGTCGATCATCGAAGAGCGCCGGACCGAGATCCGGGCAGAGGACATCACCTACCACCTCGCGGTCGCCACCAGGACGGACGACGACCGCGCCGAACCGACTCCCCGGGTGATGATCACCCTGGAAGCCGGCGGCCCCGGCGGCGAACCCGTCGCCGAGGGCAGCCTCGACCTGGACGTGGCGGTGGCGGCCAAGGTGGCCGACCTCGTCGCGGACGGGCTGCTGTCCGCGACCGGTGAAGGCCGCGGGCCGCGGCGAAGATCCGCGGGCCGCCCCGCCCAGCAGGGGCGGCCGTGGAACGGGGAGATGGACGCGGAACTGGAGTCCCGGTGGCTGGCGGGCGAGAGCGTCGCGGAGATCGCGGCGTACTTCGAGCGCACCCCCGGCGGCATCCGCGCCCGGCTGCCCCGCGTGGGCTGCGACCCGGAGAACCCGGGCTGCTACCTCCCCGTGCCGCCGAGCAGGCGGACGGACCTGGACGGGGGTGAGCCGAGCTGACGGCCATGGTGGGCCGGTCCGCAGCGGGCCGGCCCACCACGGTGGCCGGTGCGCAGGGCGACAGGGGGAGAGGGATGGCAGTGCTGCACGGTCGAGGTGGCCGGCTGGTCCGCACGGCCCGCTGCGACGGGCGGCGACTGGTTCCGTCCGCCCGCCGCCGTGGCGGCGGGCGGGCAAGCGCCAGGGAATGGATGGCGGCGCGGTCAAGGCGACCGGCCGGCTCGGCCGCCCGCTGCAGCGGAGGAAAGGTCGCGTCGCGCTTCCGAGGCGACCAGCTGGTTTCGCTCCCTCTCCGCCGCAGCGGAGGAAAGGCTGCGTCGCGCATCCGAGGCAACCAGCTGGTTTCGCTCCCTCGCTGCCGCATCGGAGGAAAGACTGCGCCGCGCTTCCAAGGCGACCAGCTGGTTTCGCTCCCTCTCCGCCGCAGCGGAGGAAAGGCTGCGTCGCGCATCCGAGGCGACCAGCTAGCTCGGCAGCCCCGCCGCCGTGGCGGCGCGGTTCGCGAGCACCTTCAGGTGCGCCACCAGTTCCGGTGGCTCCTCGACGGTGAACGCGCACCCCAGCCCCAGCAACCGGAACGCGAGCCAGTCCAGCGTGTCCGGGTGGCTGCGCCACCGGCAGCCGCCCTCCTCGAGGTCGGTCAGCTCGCTCGCCGCCGCGCCCAGCCTGGGTGCCACCTGGGACGACGGTTCCGCCAGCACCGCCACCGCCCGGTACGTCGGCGCGAGGTCGTGCAGCCGCTCGATCACGTAAGCCGCCAGGTCCGTGGCGGGTGGCCGCCGCGGTGCCACCCGGCCGCCGGTCGCCTCGGCGTCGCGGATGCGGTCGGCGCGGAAGATGCGCCAGTCCGCCCGGTCCAGGTCGTACGCCACCAGGTACCAGCGGCGGCCGGTGGCGACCAGCCGGAGCGGCTCGGCCCGGCGCCGCGTCTCGGCGCCGTCGTTCGCGCGGTAGCGGAAGCGGACCGTCTCGTGGTTGGTGATCGCGCCGGCGAACACCGTCAGCTGCGCCGGGTCGACGGCCGGCCCCGCGGCCGGGACGGCGACGGTCGCCGTGCCGATCGTGCCCACCCGGCGGCGCAGCCGGGCCGGCAGGACCTGCTCCAGCTTGGCCAGCGCCCGCACGGACGCCTCCTCGATCCCGGCGACGGTCTGCCCCGCGGCCGTCCGCAGGCCCACCGCGATCGCGACGGCCTCGTCGTCGTCGAGCACCAGGGGTGGCATCGCGGTGCCCGCCACCAGCCGGTAGCCGCCCGCGACGCCGCGGCTGGCCTCCACCGGGTAGCCGAGCTCGCGCAGCCGGTCGACGTCCCGGCGGATCGTGCGCGGGCTGACGCCGAGCCGCTCGGCCAGCTCGCTGCCCGGCCACTCGCGCGGGGTCTGGAGCAGCGAAAGCAGGCCGAGCAGCCGGGCCGGGGTGTCCGTCATGGGCCCAGCATCCCAAGGTGGCGGGCACCACTCCGGGTTTGTTTAGACTTGCAAGGGTGTGCATAATCATGCGTATGACGGTGAACATCGCGGTGGCCGGAGCCAGCGGGTACGCGGGCGGCGAACTGCTGCGCCTGCTCCTGACCCATCCCGAGGTCGAGATCGGCACGCTCACGGCCGCCAGCAGCGCGGGCACGAAGCTCGGCGTCCACCAGCCCCACCTCGTCCCCCTCGCCGACCGCGTCCTCGCCGAGACGACGCCGGAGACCCTCGCCGGCCACGACGTCGTGTTCCTCGCGCTGCCCCACGGGCACTCGGCGGAGCTCGCGGCGCAGCTCGGCCCGGACGTCCTGGTCGTCGACCTCGGCGCCGACCACCGGCTGGCCGACCCGGCCGACTGGCAGCGCTGGTACGGCGGCGACCACGCCGGCCAGTGGCCCTACGGCCTGCCCGAGCTGCCCGGCGCCCGCGAGAAGCTCGTCGGCACCAAGCGCGTCGCCGTGCCCGGCTGCTTCCCGACCGGCGGCTCGCTGGCCCTCGCGCCCGCGTTCGCCGCCGGCCTGATCGAGCCGGACGTCACGGTCGTCGCGGTCACCGGCACCTCCGGCGCGGGCAAGAGCCTCAAGCCGAACCTGCTCGGTTCCGAGGTGATGGGCTCGGCCAGCGCGTACGGCGTCGGCGGCGCCCACCGCCACACCCCCGAGTTCGCGCAGAACCTCTCGGCCGTCGCGGGGGAGCGGGTCACCGTGTCCTTCACGCCGGTCCTCGCGCCGATGCCCCGCGGCATCCTCACCACCGCGAGCGCCCCGCTGAAGGGCGACGTCGACGAGGCCGCCGCCCGCGCGGCGTACGAGAAGGCCTACGACGCCGAGCCGTTCGTCCAGCTGCTGCCCGCGGGCGCCTGGCCGACGACGTCGGCGACGCTCGGCTCGAACAACGTCCAGCTGCAGGTCACGGTCGACGCCGACGCGAAGCGCCTGGTCGTCGTCGCCGCGATCGACAACCTCACCAAGGGCACCGCCGGCGGTGCCGTCCAGTCGATGAACCTGGCCCTCGGCCTCCCCGAGACCACCGGCCTTTCCACCGTAGGAGTGGCACCGTGACCGTCACCGGCCCCCAGGGCTTCCGCGCCGCCGGCGTCGCCGCCGGGATCAAGGCCTCCGGCGCGCTCGACCTGACGCTGGTCGTCAACGACGGCCCCCTGGAAGTCGCGGCGGGCGTGTTCACGCGCAACGTCATCAAGGCCGCCCCGGTGCTGTGGTCGCAGGAGGTGCTCAAGCAGCAGCGGCTGAAGGCCGTCGTCCTCAACTCGGGCGGCGCGAACGCGGCCACCGGCCCCGGCGGCTTCCAGGACACCCACGCCACCGCCGAAAAGGTCGCCGAAGTCCTGCAGGCGGGCGCGATCGAGGTCGCCGTCTGCTCCACCGGCCTGATCGGCGAGCGGCTGCCGATGGACGCGGTCCTGTCCGGAGTTGACACCGCCTTCAAGGCCCTCGACGCCAGCGCGGAAGCGAGCCTCAACGCCGCCAAGGGCGTGATGACCACCGACACCAAGCCGAAGCAGGCCTTCGCGAAGCACGAAAACGGCTGGAGCGTCGGCGGGTTCGCCAAGGGCGCGGGCATGCTCGCGCCGAACCTGGCCACCATGCTCTCGGTGCTCACCACCGACGCGGTGGTGGACAAGGAAACCCTCGACCGCGCCCTGCGCGCGGCCACCCACGTCACCTTCGACCGGCTCGACGTCGACGGCGGCACGTCCACCAACGACACCGTCCTGGTCCTGGCCTCCGGCGCGAGCGGGGTCGAGCCGACCGAAGCGGAGCTCACCGAGCTCCTCACCCAGGTCGGCCTCGACCTGGTCCTGCAGCTGCGCGCGGACTCCGAAGGCGCGACCAAGGACGTCGACATCACCGTCCGGGGCGCGGAGTCCGAAGCGGACGCGATCGCCGTCGCCCGCACGATCGCCGAAGACAACCTGGTCAAGACGGCGCTGTTCGGCTCCGACCCGAACTGGGGCCGGATCGCGATGGCGCTGGGTCGGGTGCCGGCCCGCATCGACCCCGAGACCGTGTCGATCGCGATCAACGGCGTCACCCTGTTCGCCCAGGGGATGCCCGCCGCCGACCGCTCGGAGGCGGACCTCACCGCGCGCGCCATCGAGATCGTCGTCGACCTCGGCGTCGGCACCAACGCGGCCACCATCTACACCACGGACCTTTCGCACGGTTACGTCGAAGAGAACAGCGCGTACTCCTCATGACCAAGGAGGCACTGATTTCCGCGGACGAACGACTCGCGACGGCGGCCGAGAAGGCCGGGGTGCTCATCGAGGCGCTGCCGTGGCTGCAGCGGTTCCACGGCGCCACGGTGGTGGTCAAGTACGGCGGCAACGCCATGATCGACGACGAGCTGAAGGCGGCCTTCGCCGAGGACATGGTGTTCCTCCGGCTGGCCGGCCTGCGCCCGGTCGTCGTGCACGGCGGCGGCCCGCAGATCACCGCCATGCTCAAGCGCCTCGGCGTCGAAGGCGAGTTCAAGGGCGGCCTGCGGGTCACCACGCCGGAGACGATGGACATCGTCCGGATGGTCCTCACCGGCCAGGTCAGCCGCGAGCTCGTCGGGCTGATCAACGCCCACGGCCCGTACGCGGTCGGCATCTCCGGCGAGGACGCCCGGCTGTTCACCGCCGAGCGCAAACAGGCCACTGTGGACGGTGAGCAGGTCGACATCGGGCTCGTCGGCGAGGTTGCCGAGGTCAACCCGGACGCGGTGCTCGACATCGTCAACGCCGGGCGCATCCCGGTGGTGTCCACCGTCGCCCCGGACGTCGACGGCGTGGTGCACAACGTCAACGCCGACACCGCCGCGGGCGCGCTGGCGGCCGCGCTGGGCGCCGAGAAGCTCGTCGTGCTCACCGACGTCGAAGGCCTGTACGCGAACTGGCCCGACCGGTCGTCGCTGATCGACCGCGTCCGCGTCGACCGCCTGGAAACCATGCTGCCCGGCCTGGCCAGCGGCATGATCCCGAAGATGGAGGCGTGCGTGCGCGCCATCCGCGGCGGCGTGCGCCGGGCGCACGTGATCGACGGCCGCCTCGCCCATTCGGTGCTGCTGGAGGTCTTCACCTCGCGCGGCATCGGCACCATGGTCTTCCCCGAAACGGAGCTCCCGTGACCGACCTCAAGTCCAATGTGGACGGCCAGACGCACTGGCAGTCCGCCCTCATGGACAACTACGGCACGCCCGCGCTGACGCTCGTGCGCGGCGAGGGCGCGAAGGTGTGGGACGCCGACGGCGAGGAGTACGTCGACCTGGTCGGCGGCATCGCCGTCAACGCGCTCGGCCATGCCCACCCGGCGATCGTCGAGGCCGTCACCGCGCAGATCAAGCAGCTCGGCCACACCTCGAACCTCTACGTCAACCCGGTCGCGGTCGAGCTCGCCGACGCGCTGCTGGACGTCGCCGGCCTGACCGGCAACGGCAAGGTCCTGTTCGTCAACTCCGGTGCCGAGGCCAACGAAGCCGCGCTGAAGATCAGCCGGCTGACCGGGCGCACCAAGGTGATCGCGGCCGAGGGCGCGTTCCACGGCCGGACCATGGGGTCGCTGACGCTGACCGGCCAGCCCGGCAAGCGCGACCCGTTCAAGCCGCTGGTGCCCGGGGTGGAGCACGTGCCGTTCGGGGACGTCGCGGCGCTGAAGGCGGCCGTCGACACCGAGACCGCGGCCGTCTTCCTGGAGCCGGTGCTCGGCGAAGCCGGCGTGATCCCCGCGCCGGACGGCTACCTGCAGGCCGCGCGCGAGATCACCAAGGCCACCGGCACGCTGCTGGTGCTCGACGAGGTGCAGACCGGCCTCGGCCGGCTCGGCACGTGGTTCGGCTACCAGCAGGCCGGCATCGTGCCGGACGTGATCACCCTGGCCAAGGGCCTCGGCGGCGGCCTGCCGCTGGGTGCCGTCATCGGCGTCGGCGCGGCGGGCGACCTGCTCAAGCCGGGGCAGCACGGGACGACCTTCGGCGGCAACCCGGTGTGCTGCGCGGCCGGCCTGGCCGTGCTGAAGACCATCGCCGCGGACGGCCTGCTCGACCACGTCTCGACGCTGGGCAAGGACATCGCGGCGGGCGTCGAGGCGCTCGGCCACCCGCTCGTCGCCGGCGTGCGCGGGGCCGGCCTGCTGCTCGGCATCGCCCTGCGCAAGCCGGTCTCGGCCGCGGTCGCCAAGGCGGTCCAGGACGCCGGCTACCTCGTCAACCCGGTCGCGCCCGACACCATCCGGCTCGCGCCCCCGCTCGTGCTCGACGCCGAGCAGGCCGACGGCTTCCTCGCCGCCCTCCCGAACGCGCTCGACTCCACCACGAAGGACTCCGACTGATGCTCCGCCACTTCCTCCGCGACGACGACGTCAGTCCCGCCGAGCAGAAGGCCATCCTCGACCTCGCCGACGCGCTGAAGGCCGACCCGCTGGGCAACAAGACCCTGGCCGGCAAGTCGATCACGGCGATCTTCGAGAAGAACTCGACCCGCACGCGCTTCTCGTTCGAGGTCGGCATCAGCCAGCTCGGCGGGCACCCGGTGATCGTCGACGGCCGGTCGATGCAGCTCGGCCGCGAAGAGACCATCGAGGACACCTCGCGGGTGCTTTCCCGGTACGTCGACGGGATCGTGTGGCGCACCTTCGCGCAGAAGCGGATCGAGGCGATGGCGTCGGCGGCGTCGATCCCGGTGGTCAACGCCCTGACCGACGAGTTCCACCCGTGCCAGGCGCTCACCGACCTGATGACGATCCGCGAGCGGAAGGGCAAGCTCGAGGGCCTCACCCTCGTCTACCTCGGCGACGGCGCCAACAACATGGCGCACTCGCTGCTGCTCGCCGGGGTCACCGCCGGTATGCACGTCCGCGTGGTCTCGCCGCTCGGCTTCCAGCCCGACCAGCAGGTCATGCTGGACGCCAAGAAGCGCGGCGAGGAGACCGGCGGCACCGCCACCGTCTTCACCGACCCGTACGAGGCCGTCGCCGGCGCGGACGTGCTCGTCACCGACACGTGGACGTCGATGGGGCAGGAGAACGACGGGCTCGACCGGGTCGGCCCGTTCCGCGCCCTGCAGGTCAACACCGAGCTGCTGAAGAAGGCCGCGGACGACGCGATCGTCCTGCACTGCCTGCCCGCGCACCGCGGCTGGGAGATCACCGACGAGGTGATCGACGGCCCGGCCAGCGCGGTGTGGGACGAGGCGGAAAACCGGCTGCACGCCCAGAAGGCCCTGCTGGTCTGGCTCTTCGAAGAGAGCCGGCGATGACCGGCAGCCGGGTGGGCAGGCAGGCGCGGATCACCGAGCTGGTGTCGACCATGACGATCCGCAGCCAGACCGAGCTGGCCAAGCTGCTGGCCGCCGAAGGCATCGAGGTCACGCAAGCGACGCTGTCACGCGACCTCGACGAGCTCGGCGCGGTCAAGCTGCGGGGTCCGGACTCGGGCGCGCCGGTCTACGTCATCCCGGAGGACGGCAGTCCCGTCCGAGGGGTGCAGGGCGGCACGTCGCGGCTCTCCCGGCTGCTCGCGGAACTGATGGTCTCGGCCGACTCCTCGGGCAACCTGATGGTGCTGCGGACACCGCCGGGCGCGGCGCAGTTCCTGGCCAGTGCGATCGACCGGGCCGCGCTCGAAGAGGTCGTCGGCTCGATCGCGGGGGACGACACCGTCGCCGTGATCGCCCGCGAACCGTTGACGGGCAAGGAACTCGCGGAGCGCTTCGCCGCCCTCGCGCAGCGCTCGGCGCACGAAGCAGGAGACGAAGGACCACCATGATCGCGATCGCCGACATCTTCCCGGCCGAGGGCGAGTTCCTCGCGCCGGACGAGGTCGTGATCACGTTCGACCACGGGATCCCGGTGGCGATCGACGGCGAGACCGTGTCCGTCGCCGAAGCGCGCCGCATGCTGAGCGCGCGTGGCGAAGCGCAGAGAATCGGGCGCGGCGAAGCGTGCGCCGCACTCGAACGGCGGACCGGCCGCGGATGTGCCAGTGTCCGCCTGGTCCTGTACGACGGCCGGATCACGGTCGCCTGAACCCACGAACACCGAGGAGAAGCGAGAACAGTGAGCGGGAACGAGCAGCCGGTGCAGCTGTGGGGCGGCCGGTTCGCCAGCGGTCCGGCGGAGGCCATGGCCGCGCTGAGCGCGTCGACGCACTTCGACTGGCGCCTGGCGCCCTACGACATCGCCGGGTCCCGCGCGCACGCCCGCGTGCTGAGCAAGGCGGGCCTGCTCACCGAGGACGAGCTCGCCGGCATGCTGGCCGCGCTGGACACGCTCGCACAGGACGTCGCCTCGGGGGCGTTCACCCCGACGATCGCCGACGAGGACGTGCACACCGCGCTCGAACGCGGCCTGCTCGAGCGGGCCGGCACCGAGCTCGGCGGCAAGCTGCGCGCCGGCCGGTCGCGCAACGACCAGGTGGCCACGCTCTTCCGGATGTGGCTGCGAGACGCGGCCCGCCGGGTCGTCGCCGGCACGCTCGACGTCGTCGACGCGCTGGTGTCGCAGGCGAAGCGGCACCCGGACGCGATCCTGCCCGGCCGCACCCACCTGCAGCACGCCCAGCCGGTGCTGCTCGCGCACCACCTGATGGCCCACGGCCAGGCGCTGCTGCGCGACGTCTCGCGGTTGCAGGACTGGGACGCGCGCACGGCCGAGTCGCCGTACGGCTCGGGTGCGCTCGCCGGCTCGTCGCTGGGGCTCGACCCCGAGGCCGTCGCCGAGGAGCTGGGCTTCGCGACCAGCGTCGAGAACTCCATCGACGGCACCGCTTCGCGGGACTTCGTCGCCGAGTTCGCCTTCGCCGTCGCGATGCTCTCGGTGAACCTGTCCCGGATCGCCGAAGAGGTGATCATCTGGAACACCGCCGAGTTCGGGTACGTCACGCTGGACGACGCCTGGGCGACCGGCAGCTCGATCATGCCGCAGAAGAAGAACCCGGACGTCGCGGAGCTGACCCGCGGCAAGGCGGGCCGGCTGATCGGCAACCTCACCGGCCTGCTGGCCACCCTCAAGGCGCAGCCGCTGGCCTACAACCGCGACCTGCAGGAGGACAAGGAGCCGGTGTTCGACTCGGTCGAGCAGCTCGAGCTCCTGTTCCCGGCGATCGCCGGCATGGTCAGCACGCTCACGTTCCACACCGACCGGCTCGCCGAGCTGGCCCCGGCCGGGTTCACCCTCGCCACCGACATCGCGGAATGGCTGGTGCGCCAAGGCGTCCCGTTCCGCGTCGCGCACGAGGCGGCGGGCGAAAGCGTCCGCGTCGCCGAGGCCCGCGGCGCCGGCCTGGACGAGCTGACCGACGAGGAGTTCGAGAAGATCAACCCGGCACTCACTCCCGAGGTGCGGGCCGTGCTGACCGTCGAGGGCTCGGTGAAGTCGCGCAACGCCCGCGGCGGCACCGCACCCGAACGCGTGGCCGAACAGCGCGCGCGGCTCGAGGAGCGGGTCACGGCAGCCCGTCAGTGGCTCAACTGAGGGATTTGCGGAGCTTGGCCCGGACGGCCCGCGTGGCCACCGGGCCGAGCCCGTCCAGGACGTCGACGAGCACGGCCAGCTGCTCCAGCGCGGTGATGGCCTGCTCGGCGCCGTCGGGGTCGACCGTCTCGAACAGCGACAGCCCGAGGAAGCCCGACGACACGGCGTGGGCCAGCCCGGCGGGGTCCGCCAGCTCGGCCAGCGGCGAGCCGGCGAGCACGCGCTCCAGCGCCGTCCGGACCTCGGTGATCCACTTCTCCAAGCCCTCGCGGGTGGCCTGGGAAAGCCGCTCGCTGCCCTGCGCCCCGGCCAGCGTCTGCGCCAGCACGGCGAGGTTGCCCTCCGCCCGTTCGGCGACCCGGATCTCGCGGCCCAGCTCCAGCAGGTCACCGACCGAGTTCACGGCGGCGAAGCGCTCCCGGTAGAGCGAGACGCGGGCTTCGGTCGCGAGGATGCACGCTTGCGCGATGAGCTCTTCGACGCTGCCGAAGTGGTAGAAGATCAGAGCCTGGTTCGCGCCGGCCGCGGTGGCGACCGACCGCGCGGAGACCGCGGTGATGCCCTGGTGCCGGACGATCTCGAGCACGCCGTCCACGAGCTTCTGCTTCGTGTCCCGCGAGCTGGAGTTCCGGCCGGTGCCCATCAGTCCATGACCTTCTCACGGAGTGGCTTGACCGCCCCGCTCACCCCGCCGCCGACGTCGACGAACCGCGCGGCGAAGGCGCCTTCGTAGCCGAACACCGGCCCGAAGCGCGGGTTGACCACCGCGACTTCGATCCGGAACTGCCCGCTCTCCTCGTCGAACCACTCTTCGACCCGCGCCGAACCCGTGATGGCCCGGGGCAGGCCGGCGCGGACCGGCCCCTCCTGGAGCCGGAACTCGCCGGTGCGGATCCGGAACCCGCCGTCCGGCCGGGCCGACACCGCGAGGTCGACCGGCAGGTGCTGGTGCGTCCCCAGGTAGTCGACGAGCCCGCGCCCGGGGCTGAACACCATCTGCGCGTCGAAGCGCCTGCGCCGTCTCGGGAATTCGAAGGTGCGCACGAACGACACGGTCTCGCGGCCGTGCCGGTCCACGTACGGGTAGTTCTCGATCGTGAACGGCACGTTCCGGCCGCAGTCGGGGAACAGGATGTGCCGCGTCGACCCGAGCCACAGGAACGGCAGCGTGAAGCCGGGACCGCGCCAGATCCGGTCCATGACGCCGTGGCCGATCATGCCGCGGCCCGCCGAGAGGGCGAGGCGCTCCCGCATACGCGGGTGCAGGAACGCGAAGTCCGCGCCGAGCGCGCGCTCGAAGACGCCGGTCATCGCGCCGCCACCTCGTCACGAGGGCGGGTCCGGCCGCAGCGGGCGGCCGAGGGCGCGGTCAGGAGCTGCTCCTCCGGTGGTGTCCCGGTCTCGAGCCAGAGCCGCAACCGGTCGAACGACCAGGCCGTCATCCACCCGAACAGCGGACGGAACGCGCGGTCGGCCAGCTGCCCGAAGCGGCCCCAGCGGGTCCCGTAGTCGAAGCCGGTGACGAACCGGACGCCGTCGCCGGCCGGCGTGTAGCGCCAGAACCCGGCGCCCGCGCTGATCAGCGACAGCGGGTCGGCGGAGGCGAACCGCAGCACCGACGTGCGCGAACCGTCCGGCCACGTGCGCGACGCCGCGCTCACCCCGACGCCGGCGACCGTCACCCCGAGGAACCGCGAGGCGTACCGGAAGTGGCCGTCGTGGCCGGGGATCAGGCTGATGTCGGCGAAGCGCAGGTCCCAGCGCCGGTGCAGGGCCGGGTCCTGCGTGTGCCGCCACAGCGTGTCCAGGTCCGTGCGGATCAGGGTCTCGACGTAGAGCGCCTTCGGTCGCATCTCTCGGCTCCCCTCAGAGTTTGAGCGACTGCTCAAAACGACTGTAGAGAAGTTTGAGCGATCGCTCAAGGGTTAGGGTGGCTCCCGCCAGGTAGCCGAAGAGAGGACTCCGTTTGAGCGGCGACGCAGGCCGGCTGTTCACCCGTGACGAGCTGGCCCTCGACCCGGTCGACCTGGCCCAGCTGCTGCTCGGCTCGGTCCTGGAGGCCACCGGCCCCGACGGCACCGTCGGCGTCCGGCTCGTGGAGGTGGAGGCCTACCGCGGCGAGGACGACCCGGCGTCGCACTGCTACCGCGGCCGCACCCCGCGCAACGCCGTCATGTGGGGGCCCGCGGGCCACCTGTACGTGTACTTCGTCTACGGGATGCACTTCTGCGCGAACGTCGTCGGCACGCACGAAGACATGCCCGGCGCGGTGCTGCTGCGCGCCGGCGAAGTCGTCACCGGCCTCGACGTCGTCCGCAAGCGGCGGCCCTCCGCGCGGGGGACCGGCGAGCTGGCGAAGGGCCCGGCCATCCTGACGTCGGTGCTGCGCATCGACCGCGCCCAGAACGGCGTCGACCTGACCGACCCGGCGTCCCCGGTCCGGCTGCACGTCGGCGAGCGCGTACCTCCCGAGCGGATCCGCACCGGGCCCCGGGTCGGCGTCGCGATGGCCATGGACACGCCGTGGCGCTTCTGGGACGGCGCGTCGCCCGCCGTGTCCACCTACCGCCGCGGCGGGAAGCGCCGGGTCCGACCCGCCAGTTAGTCGGTTGACCTGGTGCGGGAGGATCTACAGGCGTGAGCGAACACATCCTCGACGAGCTGACCTGGCGCGGCCTCATCGCGCAGTCCACCGACATCGACGCCCTCCGGCGCGAGCTCGACCAGGGTCCCGTGACGCTCTATTGCGGCTTCGACCCGACCGCGCCCAGCCTGCACGCCGGCAACCTCGTCCCGCTGCTCATGCTCAAGCGCTTCCAGCGCGCGGGGCACCGGCCGATCGTGCTGGCCGGCGGCGCGACCGGGATGATCGGCGACCCGCGGGACACCGGTGAGCGCACGCTGAACACGCTCGACGTCGTCGCCGAGTGGGCCGGGCGCATCCGCGGCCAGCTCGAACGGTTCGTCGACTTCGACGACTCGCCGACCGGCGCGATCGTCGAGAACAACCTGAATTGGACCGGCCAGCAGACCGCGCTGGAGTTCCTGCGCGACGTCGGGAAGCACTTCTCCATCAACGTCATGCTCAACCGGGAGACGGTGAAGCGGCGCCTAGAAGGCGACGGCATGTCGTACACCGAGTTCAGCTACCTGCTGCTGCAGTCGCAGGACTACCTGCAGCTGCACCGCAAGTACGGCTGCAAGCTCCAGGTCGGCGGGTCCGACCAGTGGGGCAACCTCGTCGGCGGGGTCGACCTCATCCGCCGGACCGACGGGGCGGGCGTGCACGCGCTGACCGCGCCCCTGGTCACCGACGCCGAGGGCCGCAAGTTCGGCAAGTCCACCGGCGGCGGGAACCTCTGGCTCGACCCGGAAATGACCTCGCCGTACGCCTGGTACCAGTACTTCGTGAACGTCGGCGACGCCGATGTCATCCGCTACCTGCGGATGTTCACGTTCCTGAGCCAGGAGGAGATCGCGGCGCTGGCCGAGGACACCGCGGAGCGTCCGCACCTGCGTGCCGCGCAGAAGCGGCTGGCGGAGGAGTTCACGATCCTCGTCCACGGCGAGGAGCAGACCCGGCAGGTGATCAACGCCAGCCAGGCGCTGTTCGGCCGCGGCGAGCTGGCCGAGCTCGACGAACGCACCCTCGACGCCGCGATGGCCGAGGTGCCGAACGGCAAGGTCGACCCGTCCGGGGACGCGACGATCGTCGACCTGCTGCTCGCCGGGGGACTGGTGGACAGCAAGGGTGCCGCGCGCCGCACGCTCAAGGAGGGCGGCGCGTACGTCAACAACGTGAAGATCGCGGACGAGGAGTGGAAGCCGGCGCCGGGCGACGCCCTGCACGGCAAGTGGCTCGTCGTCCGCAAGGGCAAGCGGAACGTCGCCGGCGTCGCGCTCGGCGGCTGACTCGCCCCGGCGGCCCGAAACAGGGTCTTGACCTGCGGGAACGCGGTTAAGGTACCCCCCTGTTTCGGGCCTCTTCCCGGGGTGTAAAGTTCTCCAAGTCGCCAGGGAAACCGGGTGGCCGCCGGGACACGAACCAAGCTCTCGCCTGAGGCGATTGAGTGGGTGTCCCACACAAACTGCTAGGAATAACTCGCTTCGAGTAAGGCCGCTTGACGGCGGTGCGACTCGGGGTGTGTTGCTTGAGAACTCAACAGTGTGCTAGTGAACTAAGCCAGTAGAGCTTATATATGAAACCCCCTCGTCGGGGTTTCCTTTGAGAGCATTA